>NZ_JADLQL010000010.1 GCF_015477805.1 Nocardia flavorosea
TGCCGACCGGTACCTACGGCGGTTCGGAACTCGGTGAGCTGATCGCTGGTGAGGGTGTGACGGTCGGTTTGATCACGCCGTCGGTGCTGGCTTCGTTGGATCCGGCGGATCTGGCGGGTATGGAAGTGATCATCGCCGGTGGTGAAGCCATTTCGGCGGATCTGATGGCGCGCTGGTCGACCACGCCGGAGGGTGGGGCCGAGCGGCGGTTCCACAACGCCTACGGCCCGACCGAGGCGACCGTCGCCACGAACATCAGTGGTGTTCTGCGTGCGGGTGACCGGGTCACCATCGGCGGTCCGGTGCGGGGCATGCGTGCCCTGATCCTCGACGACCGGTTGAACCCGGTGCCCGAAGGTGTGGCCGGTGAGCTGTACGTCGGTGGTATCCAGCTGGCGCGCGGCTATCACGCCCGTTCCGGTTTGACCGCCGAGCGTTTCATCGCCGACCCGTACGGTGAGCCGGGTGCCCGGCTCTACCGCACCGGCGATGTGGTGCGCTGGCGGCGCGACGCCGCGGGCGATCCGGCGGTGGAGTATGTGGGCCGTAACGACTTCCAGGTGAAGGTCCGCGGTTTCCGTATCGAACTCGGTGAGATCGACGCCGCGCTGACCGCGCACGACAGTGTCGACTTCGCCGTCACCACCGGATACAAGAACACCGCGGGCGCGGTCTCGCTGGTGTCGTATGTGGTGGCGGCTGCCGGTACCGCGGTCGATATCACCGCGGTGACCGCTTTCGCCGCCGAGCGGCTGCCCGACTACATGGTGCCCGCGTCGATCATGGTCATCGACGAGATCCCGCTGACTCCGGCCGGCAAGCTGGACCGTAAAGCGCTGCCCGAACCGGTGTTCCAGGCGCGTACCGCGTTCCGCGGGCCGCGTAACCCGGTCGAGCAGGTCATCGCCGAGGTCTTCGCCGAGGTGCTCGGCGTGGACCGGGTGGGCGTGGACGATTCGTTCTTCGCCCTCGGCGGCGACAGCATCGTGTCCATCCAGCTGGTGTCCCGGGCGAAGGCGCGCGGCGTGGTGTTCACACCGCGGCACGTCTTCGAACAGCGGACGGTGGCCGGACTGGCCGCCATCGCCGAATCCGCGGACGCCGACAGTGTGATCGACACCCTCGTCGAACTGCCGGGTGGCGGTGTCGGCACCATGCCGCCGACTCCCATCGTGCGGTTCATGGCCGAACGGCCCGGGTCCTTCGGACGGTTCCATCAGCTCATCACCCTGGATCTCCCGCTCGGTATCGACCGGGAAACCATTGCCGCCGTGGTGGGCCCGGTCGTCGACCGGCACGATATGTTGCGCTCGCGGCTGCACATCGCCGACGGCGACTGGGTCGTGGAGACCACCGCACCGGGCAGCGTCGATGTGAACGCGCTGATCGATCACACCGTGTTCGACGGCACGGTCACCGGGGCGGAGCTGTCGGAGCTGGCCACGGCCGCGGTCGATTCCGCACTGGACCGGCTCGATCCCGCCGCCGCAATGGTGGTGCGGTTCGTCTGGCTGGAACCCGATACCGCCGACCGGCACGGCCGCCTGGTGGTCGTCGTGCACCACCTCGCGATCGACGGTGTGTCCTGGCGTGTGCTGGTACCCGATTTCGTGCTGTCGGCCGTAGCACGCAGTGCGGGCCAGATTCCCGAACTGCCGGCTCCGGTCACCTCCATGCGGACCTGGGCGCATTCGCTCGAACGGAATGCCTACAGCGCGGAGCGGCTCGCCGAACTGGAGTACTGGCGCACCGTCGCCGGTACGGCCGATCCACTGCTCACCGAGCGTCCGCTGGATCCCGCGGTCGATACCGCCGGATCCGTCCGGGTGCACGCGGTGCGCGTATCGCCGGAGGTCACCCAGGCTCTGCTCACCACCGTGCCGGCGCTGTTCCACGGCGGTGTGAACGACGGCCTGCTCACCGCGCTCGTCCTGGCGACCGCCGCCTGGCGGGCGCAGCGCGTGCCCGGTGTGGCATCCGACGATCCGCTGCTGATCCGGCTCGAGGGCCACGGCCGCGAAGAAGGGATCGTGCCGGGTGCGGATCTGTCCCGCACGATCGGCTGGTTCACCGCACTGTTCCCGGTCCGGTTCGAACCGGCGGGTATCGATATCGAGGCCGCCTTCACCGGCGGACCGGAACTGGGCGCCGCGCTCAAGCTCGTGAAGGAGCAACTGCTCGCGGTTCCCGACAAGGGTGTCGGCTACGGTCTGCTGCGCTACATGAACCGGGAGACCGCCGCCGAGTTCCCGGAGCAGATGCCGGGCCAGGTGAACTTCAACTACCTGGGTCGCGTCGGCGCCGGCGAGATCCCCGAGGAGATGCACGGTTTCGGCTGGCTCCCGGCCGGCGATGTGACCGTCGACGTCGGTTACGACGCGGATATGCCGGCCATGGCGCTGTTCGATATCAACGCCATCGTGGCCGGCGATACGCTGACCGCGCGGATCGGCTTCCCGAGCACACTGCTGTCGGCCGAGGAGGCCCGCGAGTTCGGCGACCTGTGGGTCCAGGCGCTGGAAGCGGTCGCCCGCCATGCCGAATCCGCGGACGCGGGCGGTCACACCCCGTCCGATTTCTCGCTGGTCGCGCTGACCCAACGCGATATCGAGACCATCGAGCAGCGCTACCCGCTGCCGCTCGCCGATCTGTGGCCGCTGTCCGCGCTGCAGGCCGGCATGCTGTTCCACGCCCAGCTCGCCGCCACCTCGGTGGACGTGTACACCGCGCAGGCGGTGCTCACCTTGACCGGCCGGGTGGACGCCGAACGGCTGCGGGCGGCCGCCCAGGCCCTGGTGGATCGCTACGAGAACCTGCGCACGGTGTTCGTCTCCGATCGCGCGGGCAATCCGGTGCAGGTCGTGCTCGACGAGGTGCCGATCGACTGGACCGAGCACGATCGCAGTGCCACCGGTTCCGCGGACGATCTCGTCGAGGCCGATCGCCTGCAGCGGTTCGACCTCACCGAACCGCGGCTGATCCGGTTCACCCTGATCAAGACCGGGCCGCAGACCTGGCAGTTCGTGGTGTCGAACCATCACATCCTGCTCGACGGCTGGTCCATGCCGCTGCTCATGCGTGATCTGCTCGCGCTGTACGCGGTGCGCGCCGACCGATCCGCACTGCCCGCGGCCCGGTCCTACCGGCACTTCCTGGACTGGGTCGGCCGGCAGGATCACGACGCGTCGCTGGCCGCGTGGCGTGCCGCGCTGGCCGGAGTCGGCGAACCGACCCTGCTCGCCCGGCCGGATTCCGGCGGTGCCTCGGCGCACGAGATCGAGGAGTTGTCCGGCGAGTACACCTTCGAACTGGACTCCGCGGCAACGGCGCGAATCGTCGCGCTGGCCGCCGAACTCGGCGTCACCGCGAACACTGTGCTGCAGGTGGCGTGGGCGGTGCTGCTCGGCCGTATCACCAGCCGCGACGATGTGCTGTTCGGTGCGACCGTCTCCGGCCGGCCGCCGCAGCTGACCGGGGTCGAGACCATGGTCGGCCTGTTCATCAACACCATTCCGGTGCGGGTGCGCTTCGACCAGTCCGAAACCGCGCGGGAACTGCTCGCCCGGGTCCAGGGCGAACAGGCGGATCTGCTGGATCATCACTACGTGGGGCTGGCCGATATCCATGCCGCGGCCGGTATGGCGACCCTGTTCGACACCCTGCTCGTGTTCGAGTCGTACCCGGTGGATGCCGACGGTCTCCAGGCCCAGGCCACCGATATCGACGGGATGGCCGTGACCGGGCTCAGCTCGATCGACGCGACCCACTATCCGCTGAGCCTGATCGCCTCCCTGGGCACCACCCTGCACATCCGCGCCGGTTACCTGCGGGATACGTTCGACGAGCCGGCGGTGCGACGGATCGCCGACCAGCTGGTCCGGGTGCTCACCGCGCTCACCGTCGCCCCGGAGAGCCCACTCGGCGATATCGATCTGCTCGACAGCGCCGAACGGGACCTGGTGCTGCGCACCTGGAACGACACCGCGTATCCCGCGGACCGCACGGCGACGCTGGTATCGATGTTCGACGCGCAGCGCACCCGGACCTCGGACGCGCCCGCGCTGACCTACGCCGACGAGACGCTGACCTACGCCGAGTTCGCCACCCGGGTGAATCTGCTGGCGCGCTGGCTGATCGATCGCGGGGTGGGCCCGGAATCCTTTGTGGCGCTGGGGATGCGGCGTTCGATCGATCTGGTGGTCGGCATGTACGCGGTCACTGTCGCCGGCGGTGCCTACGTACCGCTGGATCCGGATCATCCGGCCGAGCGCACGGAGTACATCCTGGCCACCGCCGACCCGGTGTGCGTACTCACCTCGGGTGATGATCTGCCCATCGATACCGCTCAGGTGCGGATCGACAAACTGGATCTCACCGGTTACGCGGATTCGCCGATCACCGATGCCGACCGGGTCGCGCCGCTGCGGGCGGGCAACACCGCCTACGTGATCTTCACGTCGGGTTCGACCGGCCGGCCGAAGGGTGTGGCGGTCTCGCACGCGGCGATCGTGAACCGTCTGGTGTGGATGCAGACCGAATACGGTTTGACCTCCTCGGACGCGGTACTGCAGAAGACGCCGTCGACCTTCGACGTCTCGGTCTGGGAGTTCTTCTGGCCACTGCAGATCGGCGCCCGCCTGGTGATCGCCAAACCCGACGGTCATCGGGATCCGGCCTACCTGGCCGAGATCATCGAAGCCGAGCGGGTGACGGTGACGCATTTCGTGCCGTCGATGCTCACCGTGTTCGTGGCCGCTCTGCCCGGGGAGGCCGGTGCGCGGCCGTGCGCGTCGCTGCGCCTGGTGTTCGCCTCCGGTGAGGCCCTGCCGGGCCGGCCCGCGCAGCGGTTGCGCGAACTCACCGGTACCGCGGTGCACAACCTGTACGGCCCGACCGAGGCCGCGGTCGACGTCACCTTCCACGAGGTGACCGACGCCGACACCGCGGTGGTGCCGATCGGTGTGCCGGTGCACAACACCCAGGTCTACGTCCTGGACGACCGGCTGCGGCCGGTGCCGGTGGGTGTCTCCGGTGAGCTGTACCTGGCCGGTAACCAGCTGGCCCGCGGCTACGTGGCACGGCCGGATCTGAGCGCGGACCGCTTCGTGGCGAACCCGTTCGCAACCGGCGAGCGGATGTACCGCACCGGTGACGTCGTGCGCTGGAATGCCGCCGGTGAACTCGACTACATCGGCCGCTCCGATTTCCAGGTGAAACTGCGCGGCCTGCGGATCGAACTCGGTGAGATCGAGACCGCGCTGACCGATATCGAGGAGGTCGGCCAGGCGGTGGTGGTGCTGCGCGGCGACGCGCGCACCGGCGACCAGCTCGTCGGCTATCTGGTACCTGCCGCCGGTGTGCCGCTGGATATCGAGGATGTGCGCGAGGATCTGTCCGCCCGGCTGCCGTCGTATATGGTGCCGGCCGCGTTCGTGGTGCTCGACGAACTGCCGTTGAACGCCAGCGGCAAACTCGACCGGCGCGCACTGCCGGCGCCGGTGTTCGAGACGCGCGAGTTCCGGGCGCCGTCCACTCCGATCGAGGAGATCGTGGCGAATACGTTCGCCGAGGTCCTCGGGGTCGAGCGGGTCGGCGCGGACGACGATTTCTTCGCTCTCGGCGGTAACTCGCTGAGTGCGACCCGGGTGGCGGCGCGACTGTCGACGGCCCTGGACACCGATCTCGCGGTGCGGGAACTGTTCGAGGCCGCCACGGTGGCCGCGCTGGCGGCGCGGGCGGAATCGCGGACGGGTGCCCGCGGCCGGATGCCGCTGGTACCGCAGCCGCGACCGGTGCAGACCCTGCCCACGGGTGAGGTCGTGGAACGCGTGCCGCTGTCGCTGGCCCAGCAGCGGATGTGGTTCCTGAACCGGTTCGAACCGGAATCGGCGGCGGACAATCTGCCGATCGCGGTGCGCCTGTCGGGCCTGCTGGACCGGCAGGCCATGCAGATCGCCATCGCCGACGTGCTGGCGCGGCACGAATCGCTGCGCACGTACTACCCCGAGGTGGAGGGAACCCCGTACCAGCAGGTGGTACCGACCGCGGCGGTCATCCCGGACCTGACGCCGGTGGACGTCTCGGAAAGCGATCTGTTGGCGCGGGTGGCCGAATTCGTTTCGGCCGGTTTCGACCTCACCGCCGTGGTGCCGTTCCGGGTCCGGCTGTTCGAGGTGGATCCGACCGAGCACGTGCTCGTGGTCGTCGTGCACCACATCTCGTCGGACGGTTTCTCCATGGGACCGCTGGCCCGCGATGTGATCACCGCCTACAGCGCGCGGATCGAGGGCGGCGAGCCGGGCTGGCGCCCGCTCGAGGTGCAGTACGCCGACTACGCGCTGTGGCAGCGGCAGGTACTGGGTTCGGAGGACGATCCGGAATCGGTGATCGCCTCGCAGATCGGGTACTGGTCCACCGAACTGGCGGGAATTCCCGAGCAGTTGGACCTGCCGGCCGACCGGCCGCGGCCCGCGGTCGCCTCCGCGCGCGGCGCCACCTTCACCTTCGAGATCGACGAAGCACTGCACGCCGAACTGATGGAACTGGCCCGCACCCGCGGCGCCACGTTCTTCATGGTCGTGCACGCCGCGTTCGCGGTACTGCTGTCCCGGTTGTCGGGGGAGACCGATATCGTCGTCGGCACCCCGGTGGCCGGTCGCGGCGAGCGCGCGCTCGACGACGTGATCGGTATGTTCGTCAACACCCTCGCGTTGCGGACGCCGATCGATTCGGGCGCCGGATTCGCCGACCTGCTGGCGCAGGTGCGCGGTAGCGATGTGGCCGCTTTCGGGAACGCGGACCTGCCGTTCGAGCGGCTGGTCGAGGTGCTGAACCCGGTACGGTCGCAGGCCCGGCATCCGCTGTTCCAGGTGATGCTCTCGCTGCAGAACAACAACCCGCAGGTCCGTGGTGAACTGCCGGGGCTGATGATCGAGGGGCTCGAATCGCCCATCGACACGGCGAAATTCGATCTGCAGCTGGAACTCGCCGAGCGGATCGGCGCGGCGGAGGAAGCCGGGTCGAACGCGGCGCGCGGAGTGAGCGCCAAGTTCATCTACGCGACCGACCTGTTCGACGAGGCCACCGTGCGTGGATTCGCCGACCGGTTCCTCCGCCTGCTCGGTGAGGTCCTGGCCGATCCGACTGCCCCGGTGGGTGACTTCGAACTCCTCGCGCCGGCGGAACGGACGCGGGTGCTGGCGCAATGGAATGCGACCGAGCACGCGGTTTCGGACCGGTTGCTGCTGGACGGGTTCGAGCGGACGGCGGCGGCGTACCCGGATCGGGTGGCGGTGTCGTTCGAGGGGACAAGTCTGTCCTACGGCGAGTTCTCGGCGCGGGTGCACCGGTTGGCCCGGTATCTGATCGCGCAGGGTGTGGGCCCGGAGTCGCTGGTCGGTCTGCTGGCGTCGCGGTCGCTGGACCTGGTGGTCGGGATGTATGCGGTGGTCGCCGCGGGTGGTGCGTATGTGCCGTTGGATCCGGCGCATCCGGCGGAGCGGATCGGTTACATCTTGGATACGGCGGCACCGGTGTGCTTGTTGTCCACGGTTGCTGATGCCGAGGCTGTCGGTGTCGATCCCGTGGATTCGGCGCTGGTCGGTGACGGCGTGGATGCGCGGGCTGTCGGCGTGACAGCTGTGGATGCAGACGTGACAGCGGCGGATGCCGGTGCCGGGGCGGCGTTGGGCACGCTCGCGGGTGTTCCGGTGCTGGCGTTGGACGGTCTCGATACGTCCGGTTTCGATGCCGCGCCGGTGACCGATGCCGACCGGATCGCTCCTGTGCGTTCGTCGAATACCGCGTATGTGATTTTCACGTCGGGTTCGACGGGTCGCCCGAAGGGTGTGGCCGTGCCGCATTCGGCGATCGCGAACCAGGTTGCGTGGATGCTGGCGCAGTATCCGATGGATGCCGGCGATGTGTATTTGCAGAAGACTGCGACGACGTTCGATGTGTCGCTGTGGGGCTTCTTCTTGCCGTTGGCTGTGGGCGCGCATCTGGTGGTGGCGACCCCTGATGGTCATCGGGATCCGGCCTATTTGGCGCGAGTGATTGCCGAGCAGCAGGTGACGGTGACCGACTTCGTGCCGTCGATGTTGACGGTGTTCGCGGCGCATACCGAGGCGGGTTCGCTCTCGAGTCTCGAGCATGTGTTCGTGATCGGTGAGGCGCTGCCGCCCGAAACGGTTACTGCGACACAGGCGGTGACGGACGCCGCGATCCACAACCTGTACGGCCCGACCGAGGCGGCGGTGTCGATCACCTACTGGCAGGCGACCGGTTCGGAGTCCGGGAGTGTGCCGATCGGTGTGCCGCAGTGGAACTCGCGGGTATATGTCCTCGACGGCCGGCTGAATCCGGTGCCCGAGGGTGTGACGGGTGAGTTGTATCTGGCCGGTGATCAGCTGGCGCGTGGTTATGTGACGCGTCCGGATCTGTCGGCGGATCGTTTTGTGGCGAGCCCGTTCGACGCCGGGCAGCGCATGTACCGCACGGGTGACTTGGTGCGGTGGACGCAGATCGATGGCCAACCGGTGCTGGAGTATCTGGGCCGTACGGACTTCCAGGTGAAGTTCCGTGGTCAGCGGATCGAGCTGGGTGAGATCGAATCGGCGTTCCTGGCGCAGCCGCAGGTGAGCCAGGCCGCGGTCACTATTTCCGCGTCGCAGTTGGGTGATCAGCTGGTGGCCTATGTGGTGCCCGCACCCGGGCAGCCGATCGAGCAGACTGCCTTGCTCGAGGCGGTACGTGACCTGCTGCCGGTCTACATGGTTCCGGCCGCGGTCGTCGTCCTGGATGCGTTCCCGTTGAATACGTCGGGCAAGCTGGATCGGAAGGCGTTGCCGGAGCCGACGTTCGAGGCCCGGGAGTTCCGGGCGCCGTCGACTCCGATCGAGGAGATCGTCGCGGGTGTGTTCGCCGATGTGCTCGGTATCGAGCGGGTGGGCGCGGATGACGATTTCTTCGCTCTCGGCGGTAACTCGCTGATCGCCACCCAGGTCGCGGTCCGGGTCGGGCAGGCGCTGGACACCCAGGTGCCGGTGCGGGTGCTCTTCGAATCGCCGACCGTGGCCGCGCTGGCCGCGCAGGTGGAATCGCAGCACGGCTCCGGTGCTCGCACGCAGCTGGTGCCGCAGCCGCGCCCGGAACAGACACTGCTGTCGGGCGAAACCGTGGCCGCCGCGCCGCTGTCGCTGGCGCAGCAGCGGATGTGGTTCCTCAACCGGTTCGACAACCGGTCCGCGGCCTACAGCGTGCCGATGGCCGTCCGGTTGACCGGTGCGCTGGATGTGGCCGCGCTGGGTGCGGCCGTCGGCGATCTGGTGGGCCGGCACGAGGTGCTGCGTACCGTCTACCCCGAGACCGCGTCCGGTCCGGTGCAGGTGGTGCTCCCGGTCTCCCGCGCGGTACCGGAGCTGCAGGTGCGCACCGTGGCCACCGCGGAGCTGCAAGCCGCGGTGGCGGAACTGGTGTCGACCGTTTTCGATGTCACCACCGAGGTGCCGTTGCGGGTCGCGCTGTTCCGGGTCGCCGAAACCGCCGACGAGTACGTGCTGGCCATGGTGGTGCACCACATCTCGGGTGACGGTTCCTCGGTGGGCCCGCTGACCCGCGATCTGATGACGGCCTACGCCGCCCGCACCGCCGGTGCGGCCCCGGCCTGGGCGCCGCTGCCGGTGCAGTACGCCGACTACAGCATGTGGCAGCGCGAACTGCTCGGCGACGAAGCCGATCCGGAATCGCTGGCGCACCGGCAGGTCGAGTACTGGAAGGAAACCCTCGCCGAGCTGCCCGATCAGCTGGATCTGCCCGCCGACCGGCCACGTCCGGCCGTACAGGGCTATCGCGGCGGCCGGGTCGAGGTGCGCATCGATGCCGAAACCCACCGGGCGCTGGCCGCGCTGGGTCGCGACCGGAACGCGACCCTGTTCATGGTCGTGCACTCCGCGTTCGCGGTGCTGCTGTCGCGGCTGGGCGGCGTGGACGATATCGCCATCGGCACCCCGGTCGCGGGCCGCGGCGAGGCCGCGCTCGACGATCTGATCGGTATGTTCGTCAACACCGTGGTGTTCCGCACCCGGTTGGACGGCGACGAACCGTTCACCGGCCTGCTGGCTCGCCAGCGGGAGATCGATATCGCGGCGTTCGCGCACGCCGATGTGCCGTTCGAACGTCTGGTGGAGGTGCTCAACCCGATCCGGTCGACCGCCCGGCATCCGCTGTTCCAGGTGGGTCTGTCGTTCCAGAACCTCGGGCAGGCAGCGCTGGAACTGCCCGGGCTGCGGGTCGCCGGTGTCGATATCGACACTGAGGTTTCGCAGTTCGATCTGCACCTGATCGTCGCCGACACCTACGACGAGAGCGGTGCACCGAACGGGATCGGCGGTTACCTGACCTACGCCCACGATCTCTTCGATCACGGCACAGCGCAGGGATTCGTCGACCGATTCGCCCGGTTGCTGACAGCGATCGTCGCCGATCCGGAAACTCCGGTGGGCGATCTGGAACTGCTCACCGGCGCGGAACACGACGCGCTGATCACCGGCCGCAACGCCACCGCGCGGACGGTCGACACCACTGCCACCCTGGCATCGCTGCTGGATGCCACCGTGGCGGCGAATTCGCGGGCGACCGCGCTGGTCACCGACGACGGCGAGCAGATCGGCTACGACGAGCTCGACGCGCGGGTGAACCGTCTCGCGCGGCAGCTGATCGCGCTCGGTGTGGGTCCGGAGGACCGGGTCGTGCTGGCCTTCCGCCGGTCGGTGGACCTGATCGTGGCCATGTACGCGGTCGCGAAGTCCGGTGGCGCCTACGTCCCCGTGGACCCGGATCAGCCGGCCGAACGTACCGGCTACATCCTGGAAACCGCGGCACCGGTCTGCGTGCTCACCAACAGCGAGGCGAACTTCGGCACCACTGTCGCGCCGGTGGTCTCGCTGGACGAGCTGGACCTGTCCGGTCTCGACGCGAGCCCGGTCACCGATGCCGACCGGCGTGCCCCGCTGCTGCCCGCGCATACCGCGTACGTGATCTTCACGTCCGGTTCCACCGGCCGCCCCAAGGGCGTGGCGGTATCGCATACCGCGATCGCCAACCAGTTGCAGTACCAGCGCGTCGAATTCGGTCTCGACGGCGCCGACGCCGTCCTGCTCAAGACGGCCGCCACCTTCGACCTTTCGGTCTGGGAGTTCTGGTCGGCCGCGGTCTGCGGCGGCCGCCTGGTCATCGCGGCACCGGACGGCCACCGCGATCCGGCGTATCTGAACGAGCTGATCCGCCGGGAATGGGTCACCACCCTGCATGTGGTGCCGTCCATGCTGGACGCGCTGCTGGCCGACGACCTGCCGGATTCGCTGTGGCGGGTGCTGGCGATCGGTGAAGCGTTGCCGGCGGCGACAGCGCAACGGCTGCTCGAGGAACATCCGCGCGTGGAGCTGTACAACCTGTACGGTCCCACCGAGGCCGCGGTCTCGGTCACCACCCACCGGGTCACGCCCGCGGACCGGGTGGCGGTGCCGATCGGTGTTCCGCAGTGGAACAGCCGGGTGTATGTGCTCGATTCGCGGCTGCGGCCGGTACCCGATGGTGTCGCCGGCGAGCTGTACCTGGCCGGTGCCCAGCTGGCCCGCGGTTACGCCGGCCGCGCCGACCTGACCGCCGACCGGTTCGTCGCCGACCCGTTCGTGCCGGGCGAACGGATGTACCGCACCGGTGACCTGGTGCTGTGGCACCAGGGCGAACTCGTGTACCGGGGCCGCACCGACTTCCAGGTCAAGATCCGCGGTTTCCGTATCGAACTCGGCGAGATCGAGTCGGCGCTGCTGGCACTGCCGGAGATCGCGCAGACGGCTGTGCTGGCGAAATCCCATCCGCGCACCGGCGACCGGCTCGTCGGTTACCTGGTGCCCTCGGGTGCGGACGTAGATATCGCCCGGGTGCAGACCCAGCTCTCGGCGCAGTTGCCGTCCTATATGGTGCCGTCGGCATTCGTCGTGCTGGACGCCCTGCCGTTGAACATCAACGGCAAACTCGACCGGAAGGCCCTGCCGGAACCGGAACTCGAGGTTTCGGCGTTCCGGGCGCCGTCCACCCCGATCGAGGAAATCGTCGCCGGTGTGTTCGCCGAGGTCCTCGGTGCGGACCGGGTGGGCGCCGACGACGACTTCTTCGCCATGGGCGGTAACTCGCTGGTCGCGACGCAGGTCGCCGCCCGGCTGGGCAAGGCATTGGACACCACGGTGCCGGTGCGGATGCTGTTCGAGGCGCCCACGGTCGCCGGTCTGGCGGTCCGGGTGGAACAGCAGGCCGGTGCGGGCGGGCGTGCCGCACTGGTGCCGCAGCCGCGCCCGGAGCGGGTGCTGATCACGGGTGACACCGTGCCGGCCGCGCCGCTGTCGCTGGCACAGCAGCGGATGTGGTTCCTGAACCGGTTCGACGGCGAATCGGCGGCGTACAACATTCCGCTGGCGATCCGGCTGTCGGGTGCACTGGATGTGGACGCGCTGCGGGCCGCGGTCGCCGACGTGGTGGCACGGCACGAGGTGCTGCGGACGGTGTATCCGGAGACCGATTCGGATCCGGTGCAGGTGGTGCTGCCCGCCGGACAGGCCACACCGGAGCTGCAACTGCGGACGGTGCCCGCCGGCGAGCTGACCTCGGTGGTGGCCGAACTGGCCTCGGCCGGTTTCGATGTGACCACCGAGGTGCCGCTGCGGATGGCGCTGCTGCGCGTGGCGGATGCCGACGCCGAGTTCGTCCTGGCGATGGTGGTGCACCATATCGCCGGTGACGGTTCGTCGCTGGCGCCGCTGACGCGGGATCTGATGGTCGCGTACGCGGCCCGGACCGCCGGCGAGGCCCCGGGCTGGGCGCCGCTGCCGGTGCAGTACGCGGATTACAGCATCTGGCAGCGCGAACTGCTGGGTGACGAAACCGATCCGGAATCGCTCGCGGCGAAACAGGTCGAATACTGGCGGTCGGCGCTGGCCGGTGTGCCCGACCAGTTGGACCTGCCGGCGGACCGGCCGCGTCCCGCCGTGCAGTCCTACGCCGGTGGGCGGGTCCCGGTCGTGATCGACGCGGCGACGCACGCCGGTCTGCAGCGGGTGGCGCAGCAGCAGGGCGCCACGGTGTTCATGGCGGTGCACACGGCACTGGCAGTGCTGCTGTCCCGGCTGTCCGGTACCGATGACATCACCATCGGCACCCCGATGGCGGGCCGGGGCGAGCAGGCCCTCGACGATCTGATCGGTATGTTCGTGAACACCCTGGTGTTCCGCACCGAGGTGGATCTCGGCGAATCGTTCGCCGATCTACTGGCGCGGCAGCGGGAAGTCGATATCGCGGCGTTCGCGCACGCGGATGTGCCGTTCGAGCGGCTCGTGGAGGTTCTGAACCCGGTCCGTTCGCAGGCTCGGCATCCGCTGTTCCAGGTCGGGTTCTCGTTCCAGAACCTGGCGCAGTCGAGCCTGGAATTGCCGGGGTTGACGGTGTCGGGTGTGGCGGTCGATACCGAGGTCTCCCAGTTCGATCTGCACCTCATTGTCGGCGACAGCTACGACGACGATGGCGTTCCGAACGGAGTGAGCGGTGAACTCACCTACGCCACCGATCTATTCGACCGGTCGACGGTGCAGGAGTTCGTGGACCGGTTCTTGCGGTTGCTGAGCGAAATCGTCACCGATCCGTCGGTGCCGGTGGGTGCTCTCGATATCCTCGCTCCGGCCGAGCGTGCGGTGCTGGCGGAGCGGAATTCGACTGTTCGTGAGTTGGATTCGGCGCAGACGTTGGTGTCGTTGCTGGATGCTTCGGTGGTGGCTGATCCTGCTGCGGTGGCTTTGGTTGCTGCGGATGGTTCGCAGGTGACTTATGCGGAGTTGGGTGTTCGGGTCAATCGTTTGGCTCGGTTGCTGATTGCGGAGGGTGTGGGTCCGGAGGTTCGGGTCGGGTTGGCGTTGCGCCGGTCGGTGGATTTGGTTGTCGCGATGTATGCGGTGACTGTTGCCGGTGGTGTGTATGTGCCGCTTGATCCGGATCAGCCTGCTGAGCGCAGTGGGTACATTCTGGGGACTGCGGCACCGGTATGTGTGCTGACGAATATCGAGACCGGTTTCGCATTGTCGGATACCGGTGCCGGGGCTGGGGCTGCTGCTGGGATCGATGCGGTGGCCGGTTCGGGCGTCGCTGTCGGGGCTGAGGCTGGTGTCGAGGTCGGGGCCGATTCCGAGCCCAGGGCTGAGGCCGGTTCTGGTGTGAATGGCGTGCCGGTGGGTGGGCCGCCGGTGTTGGTGCTCGACGAACTTGCCCTCGAGTCGTTCGATTCGGTGCCGGTGTCGGATGTCGAGCGGGTGTCGCCGTTGCGGGCGTCGAATACCGCGTATGTGATTTTCACGTCGGGTTCGACGGGTCGTCCGAAGGGTGTGGCGGTTTCGCATGCGGCGATCGTCAACCAGCTGCGGTATGTCACCAGCGAGTTCGCGCTGGATGCGTCGGATGCGGTCTTGTTGAAGACCGCGGCCACGTTCGACTTGTCGGTGTGGGAGTTCTGGACCGCTGCGGTGTCGGGTGGCCGGATGGTCATCGCTTCGCCGGAGGGCCATCGTGACCCCGCCTATTTGAACGAGTTGATGACTCGTGAAGCGGTCACGACGTTGACGGTGGTGCCGTCGATGCTGGATGCGCTGCTCACCAGCGGTGAGGGCTTGTCTGCTTCGTTGCGTCGGGTGTTGGCGATCGGTGAGGCGTTGCCGGCGGCGACCGCGCAGCGGATGCTGGCCGATCACCCGAGTATCGGGTTGTTCAACTTGTATGGTCCGACCGAGGCCGCTGTCTCTGTCACTACTCATCGGGTGACCGGGGCGGATCGGGTGTCGGTGCCGATCGGTGTTCCGCAGTGGAATTCGCGGGTGTATGTGCTGGATTCGCGTTTGCGGCCGGTGCCTGATGGTGTGTCGGGTGAGTTGTATCTGGCCGGTGCGCAGTTGGCGCTCGGGTATTTCGGTCGTCCGGATTTGAGTGCTGATCGGTTTGTTGCGGATCCGTTTGCTGTGGGTGGGCGGATGTATCGCACGGGTGACCTTGTTGCTTGGAGCCGTGGTGGTGAGTTGGAGTATCGGGGTCGTACCGATTTCCAGGTGAAGGTTCGTGGTTTCCGGATCGAGTTGGGTGAGATCGAAGCCGCTCTGTTGGCGTTGCCCGAGGTTGCTCGGGCTGTGGTGGTGGCGAAGTCGGATCCGCGGACGGGTGACCGGTTGGTCGCGTATGTGGTTCCCGCCGTTGATGCGACTGCTGGTGTCAGTGCTGCTGTTGGTCCGGTCGATGAGTCCGGTGCCGGTGCGGGTCATAGGACCGTGGTGGATATCGCGCGGATCCAGGCGGAGCTGGGCCGGCGGTTGCCGTCCTACATGGTTCCGGCGGCGTTCGTGGAACTCGATGCTCTGCCGTTGACCGTGAACGGCAAACTGGATCGTAAGGCTTTGCCGGAGCCGGTTTTCGAGACGACGGAGTTCCGGGCGGCATCGACGCCGATCGAAGAGATCGTGGCGAATATCTTCGCTGAGGTGCTCGGTGCCGACCGGGTCGGCGCGGATGATGATTTCTTCGCTCTGGGTGGTAACTCGCTGATCGCGACCCAGGTCGCGGCCCGGTTGGGTACGGCGTTGGACACCACGGTGCCGGTGCGGGCGGTGTTCGAGGCTTCCACCGTTGCCGGTTTGGCGGTCCGGATCGAGCAGCATGCCGGTTCCGGTGGCCGGGCACCGCTGGTGCCGCAGCCGCGGCCCGAACGGCTGCCGTTGTCGCTGGCGCAGCAGCGGATGTGGCTGATCAACCAGTTCGACCCGAGCTCGGCCGGCTACAACATCCCGCTGGCCATCCGGCTCACCGGGGCCCTCGATGTCGCGGCGATGCGTGCCGCTGTCACCGATGTGCTGGAGCGGCACGAATCGCTGCGTACCTGGTACCCGGCGGATTCCGCCGGACTGCCGTACCAGGAGATCCTGCCCGCCGCGCAGGTACTGCCCGGTGGACTGGCCGTCGAATCGGCCGATGATCCGGTGGCCCGGATCGGGGCACTGATGTCGGCCGGTTTCGATGTCACCCAGGAGGTTCCGGTGCGGGCGCTGCTGCTCGACCTCGGACCCGATGAGCATGTGCTGGCGTTCGTCGCGCACCATATCGCCGCCGACGGCGCATCTTTGGCGCCGCTGGCCCGGGATCTGGTGACCGCCTACCTGGCCCGCGCGGCCGGGGAGGCGCCGGGCTGGGCGCCGCTGCCGGTGCAGTACGCCGATTACGCCCTCTGGCAGCACACCGTGATCGGCGACGAAAGCGACGGTGATTCCGTCGCCGCCGAACAGCTCGCGTACTGGCGCAAACAGCTCGACGGGGTCACCGGTGACGCCGAATTGCCACTGGACCGGCCGCGGCCACAGGTGCCGTCGATGCGCGGTGGCGTCGTCGATTTCGGGGTCGATGCCGAGGTACACCGGCTGCTGGACGAGTCCGCGCGGGCGCAGGGGGTCACCTTGTTCATGGTGATGCATGCCGCGGTGGCGGTCCTGCTGTCCCGGCTGACCGGTACGAACGACATTGTCGTCGGCACCCCGGTCGCCGGCCGTGGCGAGCGGGAACTCGACGATCTCGTCGGGATGTTCGTCAACACGCTGGCGTTGCGGACGCAGCTCGATCCGGCGATGACGTTCGCGGAACTGCTCGACAACGCGCGGGAAACCGATCTGTCGGCCTTCGCCAGTGCGGATATCCCGTTCGAGCGCGTGGTGGAAGCGGTACTGCCCGACCGGGCGAACGCGCAGAACCCACTGTTCGATGTGTTGCTGTTGTTCCAGAACACCGAGCAGGCCGTGATCGACCTGCCCGGCCTGACCGTGCAGCCGGTGGACCAGGATGCGCTGGCGGCGAAGTTCGATCTGATGATCGGCATCGATCCGCGGCGCGACGCCGCGGGCGGCTACGGGCAGTTGTGGTCGGTGTTCAACTACGCCACCGACCTGTTCGACGAATCGACGGTGCAGGCGTTCGGCCGCCGGTTCGAACGTGTCCTCGCCGCGGTGGCCGCCGACCCGCATATCCGCATCGCCGATATCGACATCCTCGATGCGGGCGAGCGGGAACGGATGGCGGCGCCCGTGCAGCAGGCGGCGGCATCTGCCACCTCCGGCACCACGTTGCCGCAGCTGCTGCGCGCCTCGGTGGAGGACGATCCGGAAGGCCCCGCCGTGGTGTGGGGTGAGGAGGAGATCACCTATCAGGAATTGGACGCGCGGTCGTCGCGGCTCGCGCGGGCGCTGATCGCACGCGGTCAGGGACCGGGCACCGGTGTCGTGGTCCGGCTCGACCGCGGGGTCGAGGCGGCGGTCGCCACCTGGGCGGTGCTGAAGGCCGGTGCCGCGGTGGTATCCACCGCGGGCACCGACGCGGCCACCGCTGCGGGGGTTACGGTCGGAACCGGGATCGTGGCGGGTGCGGTGCCGGATACAGCGGCGGTGGACTGGCTGGTGCTCGACGATCCGGCGGTCGCCGACGAGATCGCCGCGCAGTCGCCGCGCCCGGTCACCTACGCCGACCGGGTGCAGCCGTTGCGCGGTGCCGACCCGGCCTATGTGGCGGCCGGCGGTGGCCTCGTCTCCTACGACGAGCTGGCGGCCGTCGTGGCCCGGGTGCACAGCGATACCGAGCTGACCTACGAGTCCCGTACTTTCCGGTACGGTCCGGCCGACAGCCTGGCCGCCGTGGTGGAGATCACGGCAGCCGGTGCGGCCGGGGCCTCGGTGGTGCTGATCCCGGAGGTGAGCACCGAGGCGCTCGCCGACGAATGGGTCACCCACCTGTGGGCAGGCCCCGCGCGGCTGGCGGAGCTGGATCCGGAGGCTCTGGAGGATCTGCTCGCGATCGTGCTGGACCAGGACGGACAGCTGCCCGCTGGATGGTCGCAGGTCGAACATGTCCTGGACCTGTCCGAGCCTGCCGAGTGACGGCTCCGGACCGACGGACCAGGGGCCGCGTGCGCCCGGCGTGATCGATGCCGGGCGCACGCCCATGAGCGGGCGGCCGCCGGCACCACGGTAACGACCGGGCTACGGCGAACAATGTAATGATGGAAGACTGCGAGTGCCGCAGCGGTCGAACATGTCCGGGTCCGGGTACAGCCACTGCGCCCCCGATACCACGGATATCGTCCGTGGACGGCGCACGCAGCCAAGAAACGGCAGGTGAGGTAGGTTGATGGGCTCTGTTGTCGGTGACCGGAGGGACCATCTCCAGGAAGTGATGCGAGGATGACCCGAACGGCACGCACCCGGCCCACCCGCGCCCGGCGCCCCCGTTTCACCGGCCTGCCCCAGCTCATGGCCGCGGCCGTGGAAACCAACCCCACCGGTATCGCCCTGCGCGGTGCGTATGCGAACGGTGAGTCCGGTCAGCTCACCTACGCGGAATTGGACGAACGCTCCAACCGGCTGGCCCGGCTGCTCATCGCGCACGGTGCCGGTCCGGAGAGTCTGGTCGCGGTCGGTATCCCGCGGTCGATCGATTCCGTGGCGGCGGTGTGGGCGGTGGCGAAGACCGGCGCCGGATACGTCCCGGTGGACGTCAACTACCCGATCGACCGCATCACCCATATGGTCACCGATTCCGGTGCCGTTTTCGGTTTGACGGTGGCCGATTCGGTGGCCGGCCTACCGGACGAGGTGCAGTGGCTGGCGGTCGACAGCCCGGAAACCGCCACCCTGCTCACGGAGTATCCGGCCGATCCGGTGTCGTTCGACGAACGGCTGGGCCTGCTGCGCGCCGAACACCCGGCCTATATCACCTACACGTCGGGGTCGACCGGGAAGCCGAAGGGTGTGGTGGTCACCCAGGCCGGGCTGGCCGGGTTCTGCGCCGAACAGACCGAACGATTCCTGGTGGATTCCACCGCTCAGGTGCTGCACATCATCACGCCGTCGTTCGATGTCTCGATCCTGGAAATGCTGATGACGATCGGGGCCGCGGCGACCATGGTGGTCGTTCCGCCCACCGTGTACGGCGGTGAGGAGCTGGCCGCCCTGGTTCGGCGCGACCGGGTGACCCATATCGTCATCACCCCCTCCGCCCTGTCGTCGACCGATCCGGCCGGCTTGGACGACGTCCGGGTCGTGGTCGTCGCCGGGGAGGCCTGCCCGCCGGAACTGGTGCGGCGGTGGGCCGGGACACTGGTGGACGGGCAGCCGCGGAAATTCTTCAACGGGTACGGACCCACCGAAACCACCATCCTCGCCAACGTCAGCGGACCGCTGAAACCGGACGAGCCGGTCGATATCGGCCCGCCGGTGCGCAATGTCACCGAGTACATCCTCGATGAGCAGTTGCGGCCCCTGCCCTCGGGCGTTATCGGTGAGCTCTACATCGCCGGTATCCAGCTGGCCCGCGGCTACCACAACCGGGCGGGCCTGACCGCCGAACGGTTCGTGGCCAACCCGTTCGACGACAACGGCTCCCGGCTCTACCGCACCGGCGACCTGGCGCGCTGGACTGCCGAAGGCTCGGTGGAATACCTGGGCCGCAACGATTTCCAGGTGAAGATCCGTGGCTTCCGGATCGAACTCGGCGAAATCGACGCGGTGCTGTCCGAGCACGAATCGGTGGATTTCGCGGCCACCATCGGATACGAGCCGCCCAGTGGCGCCACCGTACTGGCCTCCTACGTGCATGCGGTGCGGGGGGCCACGGTCGATACCGATGAGCTGATCGCTCTGGCCGAGAGCCGGCTGCCCGCGTACATGGTCCCGGCGACCATCACCGTACTGGACGAGATCCCGCTGACCCCGGTCGGCAAGCTCGATCGCAAGGCGCTGCCCGAACCGCAGTTGCGCACCACCGCCTACCGGGAGCCGGAGACCGCGCTGGAGAAGCAGGTCGCCGCCGTGTTCACCGAACTGCTGCACCCCGCCGACCCGGTCGGCGCCGACGACGACTTCTTCGAACTCGGCGGTAATTCGCTGATCGCGACCCAGGTGATGGCCCGGGTGGGTGCCCTGGTGGATGCGCGTATTCCCGCCCGGATCCTCTTCGAGGCATCGACCGTCGCCCAGCTCGCCGCGAAACTGGCGGACTTCGGCGGCACCGGAGACGAACATCGAGCGCTCATCGCGCGCCCGCGTCCGGAGCGGGTGCCGCTGTCGCTGGCGCAGCAGCGGATGTGGTTCCTGAACCGGTTCGACGAACAATCCGCCGCCTACAGCATCCCGATCGCGGTGCGGCTGTCGGGCGAGTTGAATGTGGCCGCCCTGCGCGCGGCGGTCGGCGATCTGGTCGATCGCCACGAGGTGCTGCGGACCTACTACCCGGAGACCGACGAGGGGCCGGTGCAGGTGGTGCTGCCGCCCGGCCGGTCGGTGGTCGAACTGGTGACCCGGGCCGTGGCGCCGGCCGCGGTGGAGGCCGCGCTCATCGATATGCTGTCGCGGTCCTTCGACGTCACCGAAGAAGTGCCGTTGCGGGTCGAACTGTTCGAAATCGACGGCGCGGCAGACGAATACGTGCTGGCGCTGGTGGTCTACCACATCTCCGCCGACGGCGCCTCGGTGGCACCGCTGACCCGGGACCTGATGACCGCGTACGCCGCGCGTTCCGCGGGCACGGCACCGGACTGGCAGCCGCTGCCGGTCCAGTACGCGGATTTCGCGCTGTGGCAACGCGAACTACTGGGCGACGAATCCGATCCGCACTCGCTGGTGCACAAGCAGATCGAATACTGGCGGACGGCGCTGGCGGGCCTACCGGACCAGCTGGAACTGCCGGCGGACCGGCCGCGCCCCGCGGTGCAGTCCTACACGGGTGGCCGGATCGCGGTGCAGATCGACGCCCGCACGCATGCGGCACTGCTGGATCTGGCACGGGCAGCGAACGCGACCCCGTTCATGGTTGTCCACACCGTTTTCGCGGTGCTGCTGTCCCGGCTGTCCGGTAGTGACGATATCGCGATCGGTACGCCGATCGCGGGCCGCGGTGAGCAGGCCCTCGACGATCTGATCGGTATGTTCGTGAACACCCTGGTGTTCCGGTCCCGGCTGGATCAGGGCGAATCCTTCACGGATCTGCTGGCGCGGCAGCGGGAAGTCGATATCGCGGCGTTCGCGCATGCGGATGTGCCGTTCGAGCGGTTGGTCGAAGTGCTCAACCCGGTCCGGTCGACCGCGCGGCATCCGCTGTTCCAGGTCGGTATGTCGTTCCAGAACCTGGGGCAGGTGAACCTGGAACTACCCGGGCTGACGGTTGCGGGTGTGGGGCTCGATACCGAACTGTCGCAGTTCGATCTGCATCTGATCATCGGCGACGAATACGACGAGTCGGGTGCACCCCTGGGGCTGGGTGGTTTCCTGACCTACGCCACCGCACTGTTCGATCAGGCGACCGCGCAGGGATTCGTGGACCGATTCCTGCGGTTGCTGGGCGAGGTCGTGGCGGCGCCGGAGACCGCGGTCGGTGAGTTCGAGCTGCTGGCTCCCGCCGAGCGTGCGGTGCTGGCCGAGCGGAATTCGACTATCCGGGAGTTGGATTCGGCGCAGACGTTGGTGTCGCTGCTGGATGCTTCCGTGGCGGCCGATCCCGCTGCCGTGGCCCTGGTCGCTGCGGACGGTTCGCAGGTGACTTATGCCGAGTTGGGTGTTCGGGTCAATCGTTTGGCTCGGTTGCTGATTGCGGAGGGTGTGGGTCCGGAGGTTCGGGTCGGGTTGGCGTTGCGCCGGTCGGTGGATTTGGTTGTCGCGATGTATGCGGTGACTGTTGCCGGTGGTGTGTATGTGCCGATTGATCCGGATCAGCCTGCTGAGCGCAGTGGGTACATTCTGGGGACTGCGGCTCCGGTGTGTGTGCTGACGAATATCGAGACCGGTTTCGCACTGTCGGAAACTGCCCTCGGAGCCGGAGCCGGAGCCGGAGCCGGAGCCGGAGCCGGAGCCGGAGCCGGAGCCGGAGCCGGAGCCGGTTCGTGCGTCGCTGGCCGGGCTGAGGCTGCTGCTGGGATTGATGCGGTGGCTGGTTCGGCTGTCGGTGCTGGTGATGGTGGCGAGACCGGGGCTGGTGCCAGTGTCGGGTTCGGTGCCGGTCACGAAGCTGATTCGGGGGTCAGGGCTGGGGCTGGTTCCGGTGTGCACGGTGTGTCGGTGTTGGTGCTCGACGAGTTGGGTCTCGAGTCGTTCGATTCGGGGCCGGTGTCGGATGTCGAGCGGGTGTCGCCGTTGCGGGCGTCGAATACGGCGTATGTGATTTTCACGTCGGGTTCGACGGGTCGTCCGAAGGGTGTGGCGGTTTCGCATGCGGCGATCGTGAACCAGTTGCGGTATGTCGCCAGTGAGTTCGCGCTGGATGCGTCGGATGCGGTTCTGTTGAAGACGGCGGCGACGTTCGATTTGTCGGTGTGGGAGTTCTGGACGGCTGCGGTGTCGGGTGGCCGGATGGTCATCGCTTCGCCGGAGGGTCATCGTGATCCGGCGTATTTGAACGGGTTGATGACTCGTGAAGCGGTGACGACGTTGACGGTGGTCCCGTCGATGCTGGATGCCCTGCTGAATTCCGATGTGGGTGTGTCGGGGTCGTTGCGGCGGGTGTTGGCGATCGGTGAGGCGTTGCCGGCGGTGACGGCGCAGCGGGTGCTGGCCGATCACCCGGGTATCGGGTTGTTCAACTTGTATGGTCCGACCGAGGCCGCGGTGTCGGTCACTACTCATCGGGTGACCGGGGCGGATCGGGTGTCGGTGCCGATCGGTGTTCCGCAGTGGAATTCGCGGGTGTATGTGCTGGATTCGCGTTTGCGGCCGGTGCCTGATGGTGTGTCGGGTGAGTTGTATCTGGCCGGTGCGCAGTTGGCGCTCGGGTATTTCGGTCGTCCGGATTTGAGTGCTGATCGGTTTGTTGCGGATCCGTTTGCTGTGGGTGGGCGGATGTATCGCACGGGTGACCTTGTTGCTTGGACTCGTGGTGGTGAGTTGGAGTATCGGGGTCGTACCGATTTCCAGGTGAAGGTTCGTGGTTTCCGGATCGAGTTGGGTGAGATCGAAGCCGCTCTGTTGGCGTTGCCCGAGATTGCTCAGGCCGTGGTGGTGGCGAAGTCGGATCCGCGGACGGGTGACCGGTTGGTCGCGTATGTGGTTCCCGCCGTCGGCGCGACCGCTGGTGTCGGTGTCGGCGGCGAGGCCGGTGCCGTGGTTGGCGCGACTGCCGATATCGATGGTGATGCCGGTGCGAGTGGCACCGCAGATAGCGGTGTAGCTGCCGATGCGTTCGCTGTGGCTGGGGCATCGGTAACCGGTGGTGTTGCCGGGGGCGGCGCTTCGGCCGGTGTGGTCGATGAGTCCGGTGCTGTTGTCGCCGGTGATGTCGGTCGCGGGGCCGGTGTGGATGTCGCGCGGGTTCAGGTGGAGCTGGGTCGGCGTTTGCCGTCGTACATGGTTCCGGCGGCGTTTGTGGAACTCGTTGCTTTGCCGTTGACGGTGAACGGGAAGCTGGATCGTAAGGCTTTGCCGGAGCCGGTTTTCGAGGCGACGGAGTTCCGGGCGGCGTCGACGCCGATCGAAGAGATCGTGGCGAATATCTTCGCTGAGGTTCTGGGTGCCGACCGGGTCGGTGCGGATGATGATTTCTTCGCTTTGGGTGGTAACTCGCTGATCGCGACGCAGGTCGCGGCCCGGTTGAGCAAGGCGTTGGATGCGACGGTGCCGGTGCGGGCGGTGTTCGAGGCTTCCACCGTTGCCGGTTTGGCGGTCCGGGTGGAGCAGCATGCCGGCTCGGGTGGCCGGGCGGCGTTGGTGCCGCAGCCGCGGCCTACCCGGGTGACGGATTCAGGCGAGGTCCGGGATGCGGTGCCGTTGTCGTTGGCGCAGCAGCGGATGTGGTTCCTGAACCGGTTCGATCAGCAGTCGGTCGCTTACAACATTCCGCTGGCGATCCGGTTGTCCGGTGCGCTGGATGTGGACGCTTTGCGGGCGGCGGTTGCCGATCTCGTCGGGCGGCACGAGGTGCTGCGGACGGTGTATCCGGAGACCGAATCCGGTCCGGTGCAGGTGATCCTGCCGGTGGATCAGGCGGTGCCGCAGCTCGAGGTGCGGTCCGTGCCGGCTGATGGCGTTGTCGCGGCGGTGGGCGAGTTGGCGTCGTCCGGTTTCGATGTGACCGCCGAGGTACCGCTGCGGGTGGCGCTGTTCCGAGTGGTGGCGCAGGCCGCGCCGGGTGACGTGCCCGCGACCGATGGATCCGATGCGGACGGCCCGGCGGGCCGCCGAGACGAATTCGTGCTGACCCTGGTCGTGCACCATATCGCGGCCGATGGTTCCTCGGTCGGCCCGCTGACCCGGGATCTGATGACCGCGTACGCGGCCCGCACCATGGGCGAGGCGCCTGCCTGGGCGGTGTTGCCGGTGCAGTACGCCGACTACAGCATCTGGCAGCGGGAGCTGCTCGGCGACGAATCCGATCCGGAGTCGCTGGCAGCCGGCCAGATCGGGTACTGGAAATCGGCGCTGGCCGGGATTCCGGAGCAGCTGGACCTGCCGGCCGATCGGCCGCGTCCGGCGGTGCAGTCGTTCGCCGGTGGCCGGGTGGCCGTCGATATCGACGCCGAGACCCATGCCGGCCTCTTGCGTGTGGCGCAGGAACAGGGCGCCACGCTGTTCATGGTGACGCATACCGCCTTCGCGGTATTGCTGGCGCGTTTGTCCGGTGGCGACGACATCACTATCGGTACGCCCGTAGCCGGTCGTGGCGAGCAGGTCCTGGACGATCTGATCGGTATGTTCGTGAACACCTTGGTGTTCCGGACCGAGGTCGATCGTGGGGAGGCGTTCACCGATCTGCTGGCGCGGCAGCGGCGGGTGGATATTCAGGCGTTCGCGAATGCGGATGTGCCGTTCGAGCGGCTCGTCGAGGTGCTGAACCCGGTGCGGTCGCAGGCGCGACATCCGCTGTTCCAGGTCGGCTTCACCTTCCAGAATATGGCGCAGCCCAGTCTGGAATTGCCCGGGCTGACGGTATCGGGTCTCGGTATCGACACCGAGATCTCCCAGTTCGACCTGAACCTGATCGTCGGCGACGGCTATGACGAAACCGGTGCGCCGCTGGGTGTCGCGGGTTTCCTGACCTATGCCAAGGACCTGTTCGACCAGGCCACGGTGCAGAGATTCGCGGAGCGTTTCGTCCGGTTGCTGGGCGCGATCGTCGCGGATCCGTCGACGCCGGTCGGGGATCTGGAGATCCTCGCGCCGGTCGAGCGGACCGAGGTGCTCGAACAGCGAAACGCGACGGGCTACCCGTTCGTCCCGCGGTTGCTGCTCGACGGGTTCGAGCGTGCGGCGGTTGCCTTCCCGGATCGAGTGGCGGTCTCGTTCGAAGGGACGAGTCTGACCTACGGGGAGTTCTCCGCCCGGGTGAACCGGCTGGCGCGGTATCTGATCGCGCAGGGTGTGGGCCCCGAGTCGCTGGTCGGCCTGCTGATGTCGCGGTCGCTGGATCTGGTCGTGGGTATGTATGCGGTGGTCGCCGCGGGTGGTGCGTATGTGCCGTTGGATCCGGCGCATCCGGCCGAGCGGATCGGTTACATCCTGGATACGGCGGCACCGGTGTGCTTGTTGTCCACGACCGCCGATGCTCGGGCTGTCGGTGTCGAGCCCGTAGCGGATGATTCGGTGCTCGCCGGTGACGGCGTGGTTGCGCAGGCTGTCGGCGTGACAGCAGCGGATCCCGGCGCGGCATCGGCGGAGGCCGGCGCCGGGGCGATGTTGGGCACACTCGCAGGTGTTGCGGTGCTGGCGTCGGATGTTCTCGACACGTCCGGTTTCGCTGCCGCGCCGGTGACCGATGCCGAGCGCATAGCCCCGGTACGGCCGTCGAATACGGCGTACGTGATCTTCACGTCGGGTTCGACGGGTCGCCCGAAAGGTGTGGCGGTACCGCATTCGGCGATCGCGAACCAGGTGGCGTGGATGCTGGCGCAGTATCCGATGGGTTCCGCGGATGTCTATCTGCAGAAGACCGCCACTACCTTCGATGTCTCGCTGTGGGGCTTTTTCCTGCCGCTGGCCGCGGGCGCACATCTGGTGGTGGCGACCCCGGACGGTCATCGCGACCCCGACTATCTCGCGCGCGTGATCGCCGACCGGCGGGTGACGGTGACCGATTTCGTACCGTCGATGTTGACGGTGTTCGCCGCCCATACCGCGGCGGGGTCGGTGCCGAGTTTGCGGCATGTGTTCGTGATCGGTGAAGCTCTACCGCCGGAAACGGTCACCGCGATGCGCGCCGTCTCCGATGCCGCGATCCATAATCTCTACGGCCCCACCGAAGCGGCGGTGTCGATCACTTATTGGCAGGCCACCGGTGCCGAGGCCGGAAGTGTCCCGATCGGTGTCCCGCAATGGAATTCGCGAGTGTATGTACTCGATTCGCGGTTGAACCCGGTACCCGAAGGGGTGACGGGTGAGTTGTATCTGGCCGGTGATCAGCTGGCGCGTGGATATGTGACGCGTCCGGATCTGTCGGCGGATCGGTTTGTGGCGAGCCCGTTCGATGCGGGCCGGCGGATGTACCGCACCGGTGACCTGGTGCGGTGGATGCGGGCCGATACCGGCGCCGGGATCCGGCCGGTGCTGGAGTATCTGGGCCGTACCGATTTCCAGGTGAAGTTCCGTGGTCAGCGCATCGAACTCGGTGAGATCGAATCGGCGTTCCTGGCGCAACCCCAGGTCAGCCAGGCTGTGGTGACGATCGCGGCCTCGCAGCTGGGTGAGCAGTTGGTGGCGTATGTCGTACCGGCTCCGGGCGCTCAGGCGGAGTCCACCGAGCTGCTGTCGGCCGTGCGTGCGGTATTGCCCGCCTATATGGTCCCGGCCGCGGTGGTCACGCTCGATGCCTTCCCACTGAACACCTCCGGCAAATTGGATCGTAAAGCGTTGCCGGCGCCCACTTTCGAGGCTCGATCCTTCCGTGCTCCCGCCACGCCCATCGAGGAGATCGTCGCCGGTGTGTTCGCCGACGTCCTCGGTGTCGAACGGGTGGGCGCCGATGACGATTTCTTCGCGCTGGGCGGTAACTCGCTGATCGCGACCCAGGTCGCGGCGCGGATCGGCGCCGCGCTGGACGCTCAGGTCCCGGTGCGGATGCTGTTCGAAGCCTCCACCGTATCGGCGCTGGCCGCGGCGGCGGAGACCGCGTCCGGCCGGGCCGGCCTGCCGGTGCTGGCGCCACAGCTGCGTCCGGAGCGGGTGCCGTTGTCGCTGGCGCAACAGCGCATGTGGTTCCTCAACCAGTTCGATACCGAGTCAACTGCCTACAACATGCCGGTCGCTGTCCGCCTGACCGGCGACCTCGATGTGGACGCGCTGCGTGCGGCCGTTACCGACGTGATCTCCCGGCACGAAACCCTGCGTACCATCTATCCGGCCGGTGACGGGCGCCCGTACCAGGTGGTGCTACCGGTCGGACAGGCCGTACAGGACCTCGGTCCGCAACCGGTACCCGCCGCGGAGTTGCGCGCCCGGATCACCGACGTGGTCACGGCCGGCTTCGATGTGACGACCGAAATCCCGCTGCGGGCAGCGCTGCTCCACCCGGCCGACGGGGAATACGTACTCGTATTCGTGGTGCACCACATCAGCGCGGACGGTTGGTCGATCGGACCGCTGACCCGGGATGTGATGGCCGCCTACGCCGCCCGCGCCGCCGGCGCGGTACCCGAGTGGGCGCCGCTACCCGTGCAGTACGCCGATTACAGCATCTGGCAGCGCGAAGTCCTCGGCTCGGAAGACGATCCGGAGAGCCTGGTCAGCGCGCAGGTGCGGTATTGGCGCCGGACGCTGGCCGGATTGCCGGACGAACTGAACCTGCCCGGTGACCGTCCGCGGCCCACCGTGCAATCGTTTGCCGGGGGCGTTGTGCCCTTCCGGATCGATACCCGGTTGCACGAGGGTGTGACCCGGTTGGCCGCCGAACACAACGCCACGGTGTTCATGGTCGTGCACGCGGCGCTTGCCCTGTTGCTGGCGCGGTTGTCGGGTACCGACGATGTCGCCGTCGGAACTCCGATCGCGGGTCGCGGTGAAGCCGAACTCGACGATGTGGTCGGAATGTTCGTCAACACCCTGGTGCTGCGGTCGCATGTACGGGGCGAACTGAGTTTTGCCGAATTCCTCGCCGCGACCAAGGAATCCGACCTCCAGGCGTTCGCGCATGCCGATGTACCGTTCGAGCGGCTGGTCGAACTCGTCGATGTCGAACGTTCGACGGCCCGGCATCCGCTGTTCCAGGTGGCGCTGTCGTTCGAGAATCTGCCGCCCGCCGCGTTCGAACTGCCCGGCCTGCGAGTATCCGCGGTCGAATTCGATGCCGATACCGCGAAATTCGATCTGTCCCTGCGGGTTATCGAAACCGGTGCGGGTATGGCAGCTGAATTCTCCTACGCCCGCGATCTGTTCGACGAGGAAACGGTCGCCGTCTTCGCGCGCCGGTTCCTGCGTCTGCTCGACGCGCTGGTCCGGTCGCCCGGTACGCCGATCGGTGATCTGCCGATCATCGACGATTCCGAATATCGGGTGCTCAGCAATATCCACGGTGACGAGGTGATGGCCACCGGGCTGCTGCCCGAGATGCTGCACCACGGTGTCCAGCTGAATCCGGACGGTGTGGCGGTTCGGTACCGGGGCCGGTCGGTGACCTATCGCGAACTGGATTCGGCGTCCTCACGTCTGGCCCGCGTGCTGACAGACCGCGGCGTCGGACCGGAAAGCATTGTGGCACTGTCTTTCCCGCGTTCCTACGATATGGTGCTGACATTCTGGGCGGTCGCCAAAGCCGGTGGTGCGCATCTACCGGTGGATCCCGGCTATCCGGCGGACCGGATCGCGCATATGCTCTCCGATTCCGGCGCTGTGCTCGGATTGACCGATAGCGAATACATCGACCGGCTACCCGGTGAAGTGGAATGGCTCCGACTGGACGATCCGGACTTCCGTGCCGCGATGGCGGCGAAACCGGACGGCCGGATCACCGACGCCGAGCGGACCGCGCCGCTGATGATGTGGCACCCCGCCTATGTCATCTACACCTCCGGTTCCACCGGGCTCCCCAAGGGCGTCGTGGTGACGCACGCGGGTATCGGCGGACTCGCCGATGTAGCCGCGGACCTGTATCGACTGCAGTCCCACCACCGGTTCCTGCACATATGCTCGCCGAGTTTCGACCCGTCGGTACTGGAATGGGTGTGCAGCGGTTACGTCGGCGCGACCCTGGTAGTGGTGCCGGGGGAGATCATCGGCGGCCCGGACCTGGCCGAACTGCTGCGGGCCGAAGAAGTGACCCATACGATCATCACCCCGGCGGTGCTGGGCACCATGGACCCGGCCGGTTTGGACGCGCTGGAGGTCGTCTCGGTCGGCGGTGATGTGACCACACCGGAACTGCTGGCCAAATGGGAGCCGGGGCGCAAGTATTTCAACGGCTACGGTCCCACCGAGACCACGATCATCTCCTCGTACGCGCGGCTCTTCCCCGGGGAGCACGTCACCATCGGTGATCCGGTGCACGGGATATCGGCGCTGGTCCTGGACTCGCGGTTGAATCCGGTCCCCCCGGGTGTGGCAGGTGAGCTGTATCTGTCCGGTGGGGCGCTGGCCCGCGGCTACCGAAACCGGCCCGGCCTGACGGCTGAGCGTTTCGTGGCCAACCCGTTCAGTTTCGAGGGTGCGCGGATGTATCGCACCGGCGATGTGGTGCGGTGGTATGCGGCGCCCGGCGAGCGGGCCGGTAACGAGGCACTGCCCACCACCCATTGGCAACTGGACTACGTCGGCCGCTCCGACTTCCAGGTGAAGATCCGGGGTTTCCGGGTCGAACTGGGCGAGATCGACACCGCCCTGGCCGCGCATCCGGATATCGATTACGCGGTGACCCTCGGCCGGGAGACCGCCGCGGGCGCGACGATTCTGGTGTCGTATGTGCTCGCGGCCCGGGGCCGCAGCGTGGACACCGGCGCGGTGACCGAATTCGTCTCCGCGGGATTGCCCGCGCATATGGTCCCGTCGGCGATCGTGGTGCTGGACGAGATACCACTCACCCCCGTGGGCAAACTGGACCGTAAGGCGCTACCGGAACCGGTACTGGCGGCACAGACCTACCGCGCTCCGGTGGGCGAGGCCGAAACCGTGATCGCCGAGGTGTTCGCCGATGTGCTCGGTGTCGAGCGGATCGGTGTCGACGATTCGTTCTTCGCCCTCGGCGGTGACAGTATTCTGTCGATCCAGCTGGTCTCCCGGGCCAAGGCCCGCGGTGTGGTGTTCAGCCCCCGCGACGTATTCGAGCGGCGGACCGTGGCCGGGCTCGCCGAGGTCGCCGCGGTCGGGGCTGCGGCCGAACAGCGGCTGGCGGAACTGCCCGGCGGTGGGGTCGGCACCATGCCGGTACTGCCGGTCATGTCCCAGATCCTGCACGGTGGTGTGCCGTACCGGCGGTTCACCCAGTCGATGATGTTGCGGCTGCCGGTCGATATCGATCGTGAGACCCTGATCGCGACGCTGTCCGCGGTATTCGACCATCACGACGCGCTGCGCTCCCGCCTGCTGCGGCCGGCGGCGGGTGAACCGGAGTTCGAGGTGCTGCCCCCCGGCGCGATCGATATCGGCGAACTGGTGCACCGGGTGGAGCTCGACGACGATATCGGCGAATCCGAACTCACCCGCCTGGCATCCGCCGAACTCGATGCCGCGCTGGACCGCCTGGATCCGGACGCGGCGGTGATGGCGCAGTTCGTCTGGTTCGCCTTCCGCGGTGAACGACGCGATGTACTGCTGTTCGCGGCGCATCATTTCGTGATCGACGGGGTGTCGTGGCGCATGGTCATCCCGGATCTGGCGCTGGCCTGGTCGCAGCTCGCGGCCGGGCAACAGGTGGCGCTGCCGCCGGTAGGTACCTCGCTGCGCCGCTGGTCACACGGATTGGCCGAGGCTGCGGTCCAGCCGGAACGTGTTGCCGAACTGCCGTATTGGCGCAACACCGCCGCCACCCCCGATCCGCTGCTCGGCACCAGGGCGTTCGATCCGGCGATCGACACCAACGCCACCGTCGAGCGGTTCGACATATCGTTGCCCACCGCGGTCACCGAGGCGGTGCTGACCACCGCCGGCGCCCGCTACCACGGCGGTCCCAACGATGCCCTGCTGGCCGCGCTCGCGTTGGCGTCGGTACGGCTGCGCGGCGACGACCCGTCGGCGTCGGTACTGGTCAAACTCGAAGGTCACGGCCGCGAAGAGACCGTGGTACCCGGTGCCGATCTGTCCCGCACCGCGGGATGGTTCACCGCCGTACACCCGGTGCGGCTGGAGTTGCCGGGTATCGATCTCGACGACGCCTTCGCGGGTGGACCGGCCATGGGTGCGCTGGTGAAATCGGTGAAGGAACAGCTGCTCGCGGTTCCGGACAAGGGGCTGGGGTACGGGCTGCTGCGGTACCTGAACCCGGAAACCGCCGGTACCTTGCCGGAACGGGTGCCTGGCCAGATCAGCTTCAACTATCTGGGCCGTGTCTCCGCCGGTGAGATCCCGGCCGAAATGGCGGAACTGGGCTGGCTACCGACCGCGGATCTGGGTCCGGTGGATGCGGACGCGGATCGCGATATGCCCGCCAACGCGGTGCTCGATATCAACGCCATCGTCAACTCCGGCGCCGACGGCCCGGTGCTGAGCGTGTCCTTCGCCTACCCCAGGGGACTGCTCACCGAGACCCGGGCGCGGGAATTCGCCGACCTGTGGGTGGCCGCGCTTACGGCGCTGGCCGACCATGTCCGCCGGCCGGACGCGGGCGGTTTCACCCCGTCCGATATGTCGCTGGTCCGGGTTTCCCAAGGCGATATCGAACGGTGGGAGGACCGCTACCCGGGGCTGACGGAAGTGTGGCCGCTGTCGCCGCTGCAGGCCGGGCTGCTGTTCCACGCCCAGTTCGTGCAGGACGGGCACGATGTGTACACGATGCAGGCATCGGTCGCCCTGGCCGGCGTCGTGGACCAGGACCGGTTGCGTCGCGCCGCCGAAGTCATGATCGGCCGGTTCCCGAATCTGCGGACGGCGTTCGTCGCCGATTCCGCCGGCCAATGGGTCCAGATCGTGCTCGATTCCGTACCGGTGCCGTGGCGTGATATCGACCTGCGAGATCTACCGGAGCAGGACCGGGCCGGTGCGCTCGACCGGCTGCTGGCCGCGGACCAAGCCGATCATTTCGATATGTCGGCCCCGCCGCTGATCCGATTCCATCTCGTCCGGTTGGCCGATGACCAATGGCAGCTGGCGCTCACCACGCACCACATCCTGCTCGACGGCTGGTCCATGCCGTTGCTCATGCAGGAACTGCTGGTGCTGTACGCGGTGCGCGGCGACACGTCCGCGCTGCCCCGGGTGGTCTCCTACCGGAACTTCCTGTCCTGGCTGGCCGGCCGCGACCGGGCGGCATCCGCCCAGGCGTGGCGAGACGCGCTGGGCGGGTTCACCGAGCCCGCGCTGCTGGCTCCCGAACCGGTAGCGGCCGAGACCTACGAGATGGGCACCTTCGTTGCCGAGATCGACGCGGCACGCACCCGGCAACTCGCTGCGCGCACCGCCGACCTCGGAATCACGATGAACACCCTGCTCCAGGCCGCCTGGGGGACGCTGCTCGGCTGGATCACCGGTCGTGACGATGTGGTGTTCGGGGCGACCGTGTCCGGTCGGCCGGCCGAACTTCCCGGGGTCGAATCCATGGTCGGCCTGTTCATCAACACCCTGCCGGTGCGGGTGCGAGTCGACCACCGGGCGACCACCAGCGATCTGCTCACCGGCCTGCAGCGGGAACAAGCCGCCCTGCTGGAGCATCACTACCTCGGATTGAACGAAATCCAGCAGGCCGCCGGTGCCCAGGTGCAGTTCGACAGTCTGTTCGTTTTCGAGTCCTATCCCACCGATGCCGCCGCCGTCGCCGCCACCGGCGATATCGACGGTATGTCCATCACCGGTGTGCATACGCGCGACAACAGCCATTACCCGCTGACCCTGGTGGTGACTGCCGACGGCACGGTCCGGATCATGCTGAAATACCTGACCAGCCGATTCGACGCGGCCGCGATCGAAGCCCTCGCCGCACGACTGCTGCGGGTGGTCGACCACTTGGTCGACGCACCGGAGCAGCCGGTCGGCGATGCGCAGTTCCTCAGCCTCGCCGAACGCGTGGAGCTCGGGTCGCGGTCGGGTGGTCCGGCGGTGGCGGCGCGGACGTTGCCGGAGTTGCTGGCCGCGGCGGTGGCGGTGGATCCGTCGGCGCCGGCGGTGGTGTTCGATGGTGTTCGTTACTCGTATGGGGAGTTC
>NZ_JADLQL010000011.1 GCF_015477805.1 Nocardia flavorosea
CCCCCAACTACTCCACGAATGAAGGATTGTGGGTGTCTTCTGTATCTGTGTGTTGTTTCAGATACTGCACAGTGGACGCGTAGCAACCTTTGTTTGTAAGCCCTCGGCCTATTAGTACCGGTCACCTCCACCAGTTACCTGGCTTCCAGTTCCGGCCTATCAACCCCATGGTCTGTAGGGGGCCTTAACCACTCTAGGTGGTGGGAAACCTCATCTTGGAACAGGCTTCCCGCTTAGATGCTTTCAGCGGTTATCCCTTCCGAACGTAGCCAACCAGCCGTGCCCCTGGCGGGACAACTGGCACACCAGAGGTTCGTCCGTCCCGGTCCTCTCGTACTAGGGACAGCCTTCCTCAAGTTTCCAACGCGCGCGGCGGATAGAGACCGAACTGTCTCACGACGTTCTAAACCCAGCTCGCGTGCCGCTTTAATGGGCGAACAGCCCAACCCTTGGGACCTACTCCAGCCCCAGGATGCGACGAGCCGACATCGAGGTGCCAAACCATCCCGTCGATATGGACTCTTGGGGAAGATCAGCCTGTTATCCCCGGGGTACCTTTTATCCGTTGAGCGACACCGCTTCCACATGCCGGTGCCGGATCACTAGTCCCGACTTTCGTCCCTGCTCGACATGTCTGTCTCACAGTCAAGCTCCCTTGTGCACTTGCACTCGACACCTGATTGCCAACCAGGCTGAGGGAACCTTTGGGCGCCTCCGTTACATTTTGGGAGGCAACCGCCCCAGTTAAACTACCCACCAGGCACTGTCCCTGAACCAGATCATGGTCCGAGGTTAGAGGTCCAATACGACCAGAGTGGTATTTCAACGACGACTCCACCCACACTGGCGTGCGAGTTTCACAGTCTCCCACCTATCCTACACAAACCGTACCGAACACCAATACCAAGCTATAGTGAAGGTCCCGGGGTCTTTTCGTCCTGCCGCGCGTAACGAGCATCTTTACTCGTAATGCAATTTCGCCGAGTCTGTGGTCGAGACAGCAGAGAAGTCGTTACGCCATTCGTGCAGGTCGGAACTTACCCGACAAGGAATTTCGCTACCTTAGGATGGTTATAGTTACCACCGCCGTTTACCGGGGCTTAAATTCTCAGCTTCGCGCCGAAGCGCTAACCGGTCCTCTTAACCTTCCGGCACCGGGCAGGCGTCAGTCCGTATACATCGTCTTACGACTTCGCACGGACCTGTGTTTTTAGTAAACAGTCGCTTCTCTCTGGTCTCTGCGGCCCAAACCAGCTCACGGCGTAAAGCCGGTCACCAGCTCGGGCCCCCCTTCTCCCGAAGTTACGGGGGCATTTTGCCGAGTTCCTTGACCACAGTTCTCTCGATCGCCTTAGTATTCTCTACCTGACCACCTGTGTCGGTTTGGGGTACGGGCCGTGTACCAACTCACTAGAGGCTTTTCTCGGCAGCATAGGATCACTGAATTCGCCTCAATCGGCTACGCATCACCTCTCAGGCACAAGAGTGGCGGATTTGCCTACCACTCGCCCTACAGGCTTACACCAGTACAACCACTGACTGGCCCAGCTACCTTCCTGCGTCACCCCATCGCTTGACTACTACACCCAGGGTCATGCGCAGCCCCATCCGGCCTCCCGAAGGAGGTCCATCAGGTTTTGGGCACTTAGCACAGATGATTCGCCATTGGGCGCGGATACACGGGTACGGGAATATCAACCCGTTGTCCATCGACTACGCCTGTCGGCCTCGCCTTAGGTCCCGACTCACCCTGGGCGGATTAACCTGGCCCAGGAACCCTTGGTCATTCGGCGGACGAGTTTCTCACTCGTCTTTCGCTACTCATGCCTGCATTCTCACTCGCGCAGCCTCCACAACTAGGTCACCCCGCTGCTTCCCTGGCTACACGACGCTCCCCTACCCAGCCACACCACTGCACACACCCCCATAGAGGTGCGTGGATGTATATGTGCGACTGCCGCGGCTTCGGCGGTGTACTTGAGCCCCGCTACATTGTCGGCGCAGGATCACTCGACCAGTGAGCTATTACGCACTCTTTCAAGGATGGCTGCTTCTAAGCCAACCTCCTGGCTGTCTGCGCAATCCCACATCCTTTTCCACTTAGTACACGCTTAGGGGCCTTAGCCGGCGATCTGGGCTGTTTCCCTCTCGACTACGAAGCTTATCCCCCGCAGTCTCACTGCCGCGCTCTCACTCACCGGCATTCGGAGTTTGGCTGATTTCGGTAAGCTTGTGGGCCCCCTAGACCATCCAGTAGCTCTACCTCCGGTGAGAAACACGCGACGCTGCACCTAAATGCATTTCGGGGAGAACCAGCTATCACGGAGTTTGATTGGCCTTTCACCCCTACCCACAGCTCATCCCCTCAGTTTTCAACCTAAGTGGGTTCGGGCCTCCACGACGTCTTACCGTCGCTTCACCCTGGCCATGGGTAGATCACTCCGCTTCGGGTCTAGAACACGCGACTCTGGACGCCCTATTCGGACTCGCTTTCGCTACGGCTACCCCACACGGGTTAACCTCGCCACATGCCACTAACTCGCAGGCTCATTCTTCAAAAGGCACGCCATCACCCCCCACAGCAAGCTGTGCAAAGGCTCTGACGGATTGTAAGCGCACGGTTTCAGGTACTATTTCACTCCCCTCCCGGGGTACTTTTCACCTTTCCCTCACGGTACTAGTCCGCTATCGGTCACCAGGGAGTATTCAGGCTTACCGGGTGGTCCCGGCAGATTCACAGCAGATTTCACGGGCCCGCTGCTACTCGGGCACTCACTACAACAGAGAACGTGTTTTCGCCTACCGGACTCTCACCGTCTACGGTTGGCCGTCCCAGACCAATTCGACTAACACGATCTTTTCTGACTGTTGCTCACCACGGCAGTGATGAGAAAATGAGCCCCACTACCCCACACGTGCAACCCCTGCCGGGTATCACACACGCATGGTTTAGCCTCATCCGCTTTCGCTCGCCACTACTCACGGAATCACATGTTGTTTTCTCTTCCTGTGGGTACTGAGATGTTTCACTTCCCCACGTTCCCTCCACACCAGCTATATATTCACTGGCGGGTAACACGACATCACTCGTGCTGGGTTTCCCCATTCGGACACCCTCGGATCACAGCTCGGTTGACAGCTCCCCGAGGCTTATCGCAGCCTCCTACGTCCTTCATCGGCTCCTGGTGCCAAGGCATCCACCGAACGCTCTAAAACACTTACAAAACAAAGATGCTCGCGTCCACTGTGCAGTTCTCAAACAACACACCCACTCGAACCGAACTCCTGGACTCACCGACCAAGCCGGCAGTATCTCAGAAAATCCGAGCAGATCATGTTTATTGCCTGGAAAGAACGCCTGTTCTTTCAGGACCCAACAGTGTGTTGA
>NZ_JADLQL010000013.1 GCF_015477805.1 Nocardia flavorosea
TGAGGTTCCCCCGCTTCCTTGGAGGGCTCTGAGCATGGTCCGATAGGACCGGGAAGGAGCCCCACGTGGCAGCACCGAAGAAATACCCGGACGAGTTGAAGGCCCGAGCGGTCCGGCTGTATTTGGAGTCGGATCCGAAACCGACGATCCGCAAACTCGCCCAGCAGTTGGGTGTGCATCATGAGGCCTTGCGGAACTGGATCCGCCAAGCCGATACCGGGCAGCGACCGGAACCAGCAGACACGGATCTGGCCGAGGAGAACAAGCGCCTGCGTAAACAGGTCGCTGAGCTGGAGCGGGTCAACGACATTCTTCGTTCTGCGAGTGCGTATTTCGCCTCGGAGCTCGGCCAGACCCGGAGGTGATCGTGCGGTTCGTCAAGGACAGCCGGCACCCGGTCGAGCTCGTATTGCGGGTGCTCGGGATCGCCTCGTCGACCTATTACTGGTGGTGCAAACGCCTGGAACAGCCCTCGTCGCGGCAGCTCGCGGACGAGGCGTTGCTGGCCGAGATCGTCGATATCCATACCAGCTCCGGCGGAACCTATGGTTCTCCGCGGGTGCATGCGATGCTGGCCCGCCGCGGGATCTCGGTGGGCCGCAAAAGGGTGGAGCGGGTGATGCGTGGCGCCGGGTTGCAGGGCGCTTTCCTGCGGAAACGATGGCGGATCGCCTCGACACGGTCCGATCCGCGGGCAGCGCCGGCACCGGATCTGGTCGAACGGGTCTTCACCGCGGATCGGCCGAACCGGTTGTGGGTGGCCGACGCGACCAGGATCCCTTGCGGTCAGGGCGCGTTCTGGCTGGCGGCAGTGCGGGACGCGTTCTCCAACCGGATCGTAGGATGGAAAACCTCGGACCGCTGTGACACCGAACTCGTACTCGGTGCACTCGAGTTCGCGGTCTGGAGCCGTGACATCCGCGACGGTGAGTTGATTCACCACAGCGACAGAGGCTCGACCTACACAGCGATCCGGTTCGCTAACCGGTTGGCGGACAATGGGATCGCGCAATCGATGGGATCGGTCGGCGACAGCTACGAC
>NZ_JADLQL010000014.1 GCF_015477805.1 Nocardia flavorosea
TGCCGATCGACCCGACGTATCCGCAAGACCGGATCGCGCATATGCTCTCCGATTCCGGCGCGCCGGTGGGTATCACGATGTCGTCGGTGCGCGGTGATCTGCCGGATTCGGTGGACTGGCTGGTGCTCGACGAGCTCGCTCTCGACGGATATGCGGCCGAGCCGATCACCGACGCCGACCGGGTGCGGCCGTTGACCCCGGCGAACACGGCATATGTCATCTACACCTCCGGTTCGACGGGGCTGCCCAAGGGCGTCGTCGTCAGTCATGCCGGTTTGGCGAATTTCAGTGCCGAGCAGGTGGAGCGGTATCGGTTGACTCCGGCGTCGCGGGCGCTGGCGTTCGCGTCGCCGTCGTTCGACGCCTCGATCCTGGAACTGCTGCTCGCGATCGGTTCGGCCGGTGCGCTGGTCGTGGTGCCGACCGGTACCTACGGCGGTTCGGAACTCGGTGAGCTGATCGCTGGTGAGGGTGTGACGGTCGGTTTGATCACGCCGTCGGTGCTGGCTTCGTTGGATCCGGCGGATCTGGCGGGTATGGAAGT
>NZ_JADLQL010000015.1 GCF_015477805.1 Nocardia flavorosea
CCGGTGGCCTAACCCTTGTGGAGGGAGCCGTCGAAGGTGGGATCGGCGATTGGGACGAAGTCGTAACAAGGTAGCCGTACCGGAAGGTGCGGCTGGATCACCTCCTTTCTAAGGAGCATTCTCCACGGACACCCGAAGAGTCGGGATGGTAAACGTCTTGTGGCAGAGCCACTTCGGAAACGAATGTTTTCCGGTGGTGCTCATGGGTGGAACGCTGACATGCGCCGGCAATCGCTTCGGGTTTCTTGATTCGAGGTCGCCGGATTTGAAGTAGTCAACACACTGTTGGGTCCTGAAAGAACAGGCGTTCTTTCCAGGCAATAAACATGATCTGCTCGGATTTTCTGAGATACTGCCGGCTTGGTCGGTGAGTCCAGGAGTTCGGTTCGAGTGGGTGTGTT
>NZ_JADLQL010000016.1 GCF_015477805.1 Nocardia flavorosea
AACACACCCACTCGAACCGAACTCCTGGACTCACCGACCAAGCCGGCAGTATCTCAGAAAATCCGAGCAGATCATGTTTATTGCCTGGAAAGAACGCCTGTTCTTTCAGGACCCAACAGTGTGTTGATATATCCACCAGCACCGGAAACACAGTCCCAGCCGTCTGTGATGGAGGTTGTCAGCGTTCCACCCATGAGCAACCACCGAACCACATTCGAGTTCGTAATGGCCTCTGCCACAACCCGCACCCACCTGTGTGGGCCGGCGTGGAGAATGCTCCTTAGAAAGGAGGTGATCCAGCCGCACCTTCCGGTACGGCTACCTTGTTACGACTTCGTCCCAATCGCCGATCCCACCTTCGACGGCTCCCTCCACAAGGGTTAGGCCACCGG
>NZ_JADLQL010000017.1 GCF_015477805.1 Nocardia flavorosea
GGTTTCCGAAGCGGCCAGATCGAGCACCTGGGTGACGGTGACGCGCCCGTCGGCCAGTTCGAGCAGCACCGAGATCACCCCGAGCAGCGGATTGGTGACCGCACGCCCGCGGTCGGCCAACCGCACCCGCAACCGATGCGCCGGATGCCCTGGCCGCCCCGAATCCCCCGCCGGCTCAATCGATCCCGTCACTTTCTGCCCGAACGCCGCCCGCACCAGCGGAGCGTACGCCTCCACCTCCGGGCACATGATCAGCACATCGCGCGGCTCGAGCGTCGGGTCGGCGGCGAACAGGGCGAGCAGACAATCGCGCAGCACCTCCACCTGCCGCGCCGGGCCATGACAGGCATGCACCTGCACGGTGCCGTCGGCGACGACGGGAGTCGCGGGC
>NZ_JADLQL010000018.1 GCF_015477805.1 Nocardia flavorosea
ACTCGCCCGGGCGACAGATGCGTTCAGCGCAGTCGAGCGGCCAGGCGGGTGGCGTTCATGTGGGCGATGGCCTCGATGGTCACCATCGGATTGACCCCCGAGGAGGTCGGGAAGCAGGAGGCATCGGCGACGACGATATTCGGCACCTCCCAGGTCGCGCCGTCCGGATCGGTGGCCGAGAGCGCGCGGGAACCACCCATCCGGGCCGAGCCCATGATGTGCAATTCCGCCATCGCGCACTGGCCGGGACCGTAGCCCGCCGCGTCACCGGCGACGACGAACTCGGCGT
>NZ_JADLQL010000019.1 GCF_015477805.1 Nocardia flavorosea
CGGGTGTTTCCACGCGGCCCATCCTACGAGGACCGCACGACAGCCGAGGGGCGTGCGCGGCCGCCACCTCGGCGGAGTCGGAAGTTGTGCACATGTGGATAACTTGTCGCTCCAGGGGACTCACCCGGGCGGCGCACACCGGGCAGCCGGTGCCGCCGGGTTCGGCACAACCCCAGGTCCGAGCCTGCCCGTCCACCGGATTGCCGTGATCGGCCGACGCCGACCGACGGCACACGGGCCCGGATCACCGACGGGCAACCGCGTATGCGGGCTGTTAGTTTGTGCGG
>NZ_JADLQL010000001.1 GCF_015477805.1 Nocardia flavorosea
TACAACAGCCAGCGCATCCAGAAGAAGCTGGGTTGGCGATCACCGGACGAGTTCGAAGCGAGCTACCATCACCCGGTTCCGTCCGGAACCTGATTACTCCGCCCTCCAGCAATGCGGGGGAACCTCACTTCCTGGTCGAACGCTTGGATTTGAACGACGGAAACCCGACACGACGACCTTGACGTTTACCTTTGCCGCTCTCATCCCAGTTCTTCAACGCCGCCGCGAGATTCTTGCAAGCGTTCGCGTACGCCTCTTTCGAGTTCTCGGGCCACCACGGCGTCCCGTCTTCACGCACCGCCACCTGATGTTTACGGCGGTTGAAGTCATTACGCAGGGACTGGAACGACCACGACAGGCGCGGGGTGAGGTCAGCGGTGTCGATACCGTACGAGCGTTCGGCTCACGTTGGGACAGGTTGGCTTTCACCGCCCGCAGCATCGTGTTTTACGCGAACCTCGCGCCACCGGCATGCGACTCCAACGCGGCACGCTGAGCCGGAGTCGGGTCGAGCGCATACTGGTACGCCTGCAACACCCACCCGTCAGCAACCTCGAACTTCCCGGCCGTCACGCCGCCCCGGTTTCGGCCTTGGTCGCGGTGACCGCCCGCATCGCGCGGTTACGCGCGCCGCGCCGCCCGTAGAGGCGCGCGCACATCGAGGTCAGCACCTCGAGCATGTCCCGGACAAGATCGTCCTCGGTCTCGCCCTTGTCGGCCACCACGATCCGCCGACCCTGCGCCGACAGGGCAGCCTCCAACTGCTCGACACCGAAACGAGCCAGCCGGTCACGATGCTCCACAATCACCACCCTCGCAGAGGGGTCCGACAAAACTCGCCGGACGCCGACATCGATGCCGACTATCCGCGCGACGCGCTTCACGTGGGCGGGCCTTTGCGCTGCGCGTTCGACGACACAGGTGAAACTCACCAGCCAGCACCCGCGTTCGCACCGCACCGTCGCCTTCAACACCCGCGCGGTGCCCTGTTCTAGCCGCCGGGCGAGTTTACGAGTCGACTCATGCACCCGCAACGCCCCCAGCCGGGCACTGCAGCGCACGGCAGCCCGTCGGCGAGGCCCGTGGGACGTGCTGAGCAAGACTCGGCGCGAGCCCTCGGCCGGGTGGCTGCGTACGCAGCAGGCCATCGCGAAGCAGCATGTGCGGGTGGCGAATCTGCGCCGCGACCGACTACACAAGCTGACGACGGTGTTGGCGCAGTCTTTCGACGTGATCGGCACCGAGACCCTTGCGGTGAAGAACATGATGGCCTCGGGTGGTGCCCGCAAGAAAGGGTTGAACCGCTCGATCGCTGATGCCGGTTTGGGTGAGTTCTCCCGCCAGCTCGACTACAAAACCATCTGGTACAACTCCGTGCGTGTGCGGGCCGGCCGGTGGTCTCCGAGTTCGAAGACGTGTTCCGGCTGCGGTTGTGTGAAAGCCAAACTCACCCTGGCAGAACGGCTCTACGTCTGCGATAACAACGACTGCGGGTTGCAGATCGATCGTGATCTCAACGCCGCGATCAACCTCGCGCGTATGGCGCGGGCGGAGCAGAGTGCCTGCTTCGATAGTGGTGGAGCCGACCGTAAGACGACCGCTCCGGCGGTGCTGGTGGCTGCGAAACCTGAATCCAGCAATGGAAGCGCCTCACCGCAAGGCGAGGCTGCCTAATGGAACAGAGCACTCACGTTTGCTCACCAGAAGGCAACGGCTGCTACGCAAACCCGGCGCGTTGACCGGGGCGACCGCGCTCGAGCAGGCCCGGCTGGCGGGCAAGTTCACCCCGGTCCACGAGTTCCGCGTCGACGAATCGCGAGCCGCCGTCGGCGGTGTGCACGATCCGGGTATTACCGCAACGCTTTCGTCAACTCTCGCATGCTCGACACACTCACCGCACACCCTCGATGAACTGGTGGTCGAAGCTGATGCGGCCGTCGGCGTCGAGGCCGATGACCTCGTAGCCGCCACCAGCGACAGCGCCATCGGCGCGCGCGACCATCGACCACGGCAGGCCGATGAGGCCGGCGGGCAGTTCGGCGGCCTCGCCGACCTCGAAGACGTACTCGCCGGGTGCGACGAACATCTCGTAGGCGCGGGTCACCCGCGCCTGCATCGCGTCGTGGCCGCGCACTTCCAGTGCGGGCACGGCGAAGCTCAGTTGCGCGGCCGCCTGCCGGATCTCCACCGGCGGATCGACCAGGGTCTGCGCACCGGACGACGCCCAGATCTCGTGGATCAGCTTGCGGCGCAGCTCCGGGTCTGCCTCGTTCCACTGGGCCATGTAGCGCTCGGCGAAGGCGGTCAGGTCGTTGTCATCGAATCGCTTGCTCATGGCTCAGAGTTTTGCGAGCATAACGCCGCGGCGCGACTCCCTCCAGGGAATAACCCCGCTGTCGTGCCGATGCGTTTCGGTCATTCCCCGCGGGGAATGGCGCGGACGCGTCGGATCGGATATCACTGGAGTCATGACTACGGTGGTAGTGCCAAGTCCGTTCGCGCAGCAGTTGCGGCACTGGCGAACCCAACGGCACGTGAGCCAGCTCGAGCTGGCCATTCGCGCCGCCACCAGCCAGCGCTATCTGAGCTTCCTGGAGCAGGGACGCTCCCGACCGGGTCGCACCATGGTGGTGCGGCTGGCCGAATCGCTCGAACTGTCGCTACGCGAGCGAAACGCGCTGCTGCTCGCTGCGGGCTATGCCCCGATCTTCCCCGAATCCGACCTGGATACGCCGGAATTGGGTCCGGTCCGCACAGCGCTGGAGCGCATTCTCGACGGACATCTGCCCTACCCCGCGGTCGTCACCCGGCCCTACGGCCGACTGGTCGCCGCCAATGCCGCGATCGACCTCCTCACCGAAGGGAGCGCGGCGGAGCTGATCACCCCCCCGATCAATGTGCTCCGCTTGGCCCTGCATCCCGATGGGCTGGCCCGGCGCGTGCATAATCTGCCCGAGTGGGGCCGCCACGTCACCGAAAGCCTGCGCGGTAAGGCGCTGCGCAGCCCCGACACCCGCCTCGACGAGTTCATTGCCGAACTCGAGAGCTACCTTCCCGAGGCAGACCTGGGTCCCGACCACCTCGGCTTCGCCGTCCCCCTACGCCTGAGCAGCCCCGATGGCGAACTCCGACTGATCACCACGATCACCAGCTTCGCCACCGCCGTCGACATCACCCTCTCCGAACTCAGCCTCGAGGCCTTTCTCCCGGCCGACGACCAAACCGCCGAAATCCTACGCAGCCGCGCCGAGCAGCGCCGGACACGGGAGTAGAGGCTCATCAGGGTTGAGGGATATCTCTGCGAAAAGTGGCGTAAGGATTTATGGCAGATAGTCGACCACTATCTGCCATAACTCGTTACCGCCGGGTTTCTGGCGGATGAGCCTCTACCCCAGATCCGCCCGCGCGATGCGGCAAGGACCGTGCGCGGGCGGACACCTTCCGGTGGGTCTGGGTCCGGGCGGTGCGGAGTTCGTACTCGGACTGATCAGTTGGAGCCGTTGCGAACCGGCGCGCTGCTGCGGCCCTCGCGCGATAAGGATCCGGACCCGGAAAGCGACTAGTGCGGGAAAGACGTTGTAGCGAAGCGCACTTCGCTTCGACGCCGGGCGGTGGTGGCGATCGTGGTGTGTTCGGGGCCGTGCCATTCACTGATCCACAGGCCGCCGAACAAAGAGACCTGTGGCGTGGTTCCTTCGGAGAGGGTGACGGTGACTATTTCGCCGACGTATTCGCCCCAGACCATCCACCATCTCGTCTGCGGATCGGTCGTGAGAGCACCGGAGAGCCCTACTGCCAGGTCACCTCGCGCCGACCAGCGCTGCCATAGCGGTTCATGCTCGGAGTCCCCGGTTGCAGTGCTTGCGGGCTCCGGTCGCCGGATCCGGAAACACCGGTCTGCCGCGCGCCACTGCAGTTGGATCCGCGAGAGCGGCAACAGCTTCTGCACGACCCTCGCCTGGGTTGCGTGGGCCGACACCACGTACCTCCGGTTTCTGTCAGGCTTGGTTTTCGCTGCGCGGACGCAAGCGGGTATCGGTACAGACATTCCCGAAGACCTCGTTGCTAAACCGTGACCGGATAGCGGCGCCGATGTGACACGCGCTCCGTCGCCCGGAATCACACCGTAGACGGTGCGCTCCGGCACTGCGGCAGCTCCCGACGGCCGGGCCGGAATTCCCGTGCCGAATTCGACGAACTGGCCGATGCCGGCGCCCTCCCGGCCGGTCGGCGTCGTTTACCCCGCACAGCGACGGGTAGCCGACCGCCGGGCAGAAAGTCGGTCCGGCGGTGTGCCGGCCCGGTGCCCGGCGCAAAACCCTCCTGCCGGGGCGTGCGCGACCCATGGGCAGGAAGCGGCCGCGGGTGTCCGTGGCGTCGTCGCCGGCGGCCCGGGCACGGCGGAGCACTGCCGCACCGCGACGGACATGAATGAGGAGGTAGCAGATGACTGCGACGGCACAACCACGCATGCGAGAACCCGCGGAGCGGTCGGTTGGTGAACTCGTCGATGTGGCCACCATTCAGATGAGTCGGCTGATTCGTGACGAGATGCGGCTGGCACGGTTGGAAATGCAGGAGAAGTCGAGCGCGGCGGTCAAAGGCGCCGGTGCGGCGGGGATCGGCGGTCTGCTGGTGTTCTATGGTGGCGCGGCGTTGATGGTGGCTGCGGTGCTGGCGGTGGCGATCGTGTTGCCCGGCTGGGCCGCGGCTCTGGTGGTGGGGGCAGTGCTGATCGTGGCCGGCGCCGCGCTGACGATGGTGGGTAAGAAGACCATTACGGCGAACTCGCCGCCGGTGCCCGAAGACGCCGTGGCCGGGGCACGGGCCGATATCGACGCAGTGACTCACAGGAGGCAGCAGTGACCGAGGGAAACCGAGGAGCAGCCGACCGGGATGCGGTGCGCGAAGATCGCGACCGGGTGCGCGAAGAGTTGCGTGACACCGTGGACGCGCTGGCGGGAAAGCTCGATGTGCGGGCGCGGGCTACCGGTACCGCGCAGGCGGCAGCGGAGACGGTGAGCCGGAAGACCGGCGAGGTCGAACAGAAGGTGCACGGCCGTGTCGAACAAGCCCAGGACCACGCACACCAGGCGATCGAGCGGGTCAGGGCCGAGGCTCCGGGCCGGATGGCCGACCGCGGCCGGGATGTTGTGGAGTATGTGCGGCGGAATCCGGTGCCGGCGGTCAGCGCTGCCGCGGTTGCTGCAGTGGCGGCGTGGCTGCTTGTTCGCAGGAGTTCAGTATGAGCTTGCTGTACAAGCCATTCGGTACCGTGGCCGGTGCGCTGGGCGGTATCGCGGCGCACGCAGTGTTCCGGCAGGTGTGGCGACGTGTCGGCGGCGAGGAACATGCCCCGCGGGCGACCTCGCGCGATTACGGCTGGCGGGAAGTATTGATGGCTGCCGCGTTGCAGGGCGCAGTTTTCGGGGTGGTGAAAGCCGCGGTCGATCGCGCCGGTGCGGTGGCCTACCAGCGGGCCACCGGCCACTGGCCGGACTGACCCGTGCGGTCCGCAGGACCGGAGGAGAACGGCCGAAGCCTGCTGCCATTACACCGAACTGACCGTCCGGACGCATTACGGGCCGGTCCGGGTTCGACTCTCGCCGCAGCAGGACTGTTCATGAAGAGCACGGTGGGAGCGGTGCGGCCCGAGGCCGGCCGCGACTCGGGCGGCTGTGTTCGATGATCGGTGCGTCTGCCGACCGGGTATCGCCCCGGATCGACCGTATCGGGCCGGGGGTTGCGTCAGAATTCGCCAGCTCTCGACATGACAGTAGTGCTAACTATAATAAAAACACGCGTCATTAAATGTTGGGATCGTGCGGCCCGCAACCGATGCCGCTGTGGTCGGTATCAGGCCGGCCAGTGCCGAGGGCAGGGGTGAGTCCGTAGGTCGGTTCGTCAGGCGGGCCTCGGTCCTGCGTAAAACAGTGAAGCGCAGACGTTTTGCTGATTGTGGAGAAGTAGATGTCGCAAACGAACGAACCGGGCGCAGTGCCGGCGGCCGGCGATCCGCTCATGAAACCGCCGACGCTCGAGCCCGCCGCAGGCCGGGGACCGAACAAACCGGCCGCGGTGCTGGCGACTGTGGTGATCGTGCAGTTCATGGTCTCCTTGGACCTGTCCGTAGTGAACGTCGCGCTACCGGCGATCCAGTCCGAGTTCGCGATGTCGGCTACCGCGCTGCAGTGGATCGTCAACGCCTATGCCGTGGTCTTCGGCGGCTTCCTCTTGCTCGGGGGCAGGCTCGGCGATGTGATCGGCCGCCGCCGCACCATGCTGGCCGGTCTCGCGATCTTCGGCATCGCCAGTCTCGTGGGTGGCCTGGCCACCGATCCCGCGCTGCTCATCGGTGCGCGTGCGATCCAGGGGCTGGGCGCCGCCGCGCTGTCGCCGCTGTCCCTGGCGTTGATAACGGTGACGTTCGAGGAAGGTCCGGCCCGGAACAAGGCGGTGGGCCTGTGGGCCGGGGCAACCATGCTGGGTGGCGCCCTCGGTGTGGTGGCCGGCGGGCTGCTCACCGATTTCGTGGATTGGCGATGGGTCTTCCTGGTCAATGTGCCGATTGTCGTCGCCGCCGTGTTCACGGCCGCGACCGGAATTGCCGGCGTTCAGCAGCAGCACCGGCCCCGGCTCGATATCGCCGGGGCGCTGCTCGTCACGGCGGCAATGCTCCTGCTCATTCTCGGTGTGGTGCGAACGGAAGAACACGGTTGGGCGTCCGGCACGACTATCGGAACCATCGTGGTCGCCCTGCTCCTGCTGGCCGCGTTCGTCGTGGTGGAAACCCAGGTCCGTGAACCTTTGATGCGATTGCGTCTGCTCGCGCACGGAAGCGTCGCCGGCGCCAACGTGTTCGGGTTCATGATCACCGCGGGGCAGCTGACCGCCTTCTACTTCGTCTCACTGCATATGCAGACGGTGCTGCAATACACACCGGCCACCGCCGGTATTGCTTTCGTTCCGTTCGCACTCGGCGCGGTGGTGGGTATGCGCCTCGTGGCGGTTATCGTGAACCGGTTCGGGCACCGCGCCGCGCTGGTGGCCGGCGGGCTCCTCGGTGCGATCGGTATCGCCTGGTTCGGTGTGGGCGGGCCCGGCGGTTCGTTCCTCACCGATATCCTCGGACCCTCCATCGTGGGCAGCATCGGTATCGGCATGAGCTTCGTTGTCATGGGAACCGTTGCCATGAGGGGAGTTTCGGCCGAAGAGGCGGGAATGGCATCCGGGCTGCTCAACAGTTCCCGTCAGCTCGGCGGCGCGTTCGGCTTGGCCGTGCTGACGACGGCGGCCGCCGCGGTGATTGCGGACAACCGGTCGCCGGAAGCGCTGAGCGACGGCTATTCCACCGCCTTCGTCCTGGCGGGTGCGCTCATAGCGGCCGGAACGGTGGTCGCCGGACTGCTGATCCCGCGGGCCGGAGCGACGCCGGCTACTGCGGATGTGAGCTCGCAGTGATATCGGCCGCGTCCAGATTCGCCACGAGCCCGTCGACGACTACGCGGACGGCTCTGCTCGAATCGTAACTGTCCACAATGGCTTGCCACTGCGGGAGCACGCGCAGGACCGAGGGGAATTCGCCGAGATCGTCCTCGGCGGCGGTATCGGTCCAATGCGGCGTCGGCTCGCCGCGCCGGTCCGCGCTACGCCGGTCGGCGCTGGCTTTGCGGGCGATGAGTTCGCCGAGAGCGAAGCGCCACAACACCGAATACATGTAACCCGCCTCGATATCGCCGGCCCCCAGCCGGTTTGCGGTGGTGACGAATTCGTCGAGTATCCACATGGCCGCCCGGCCGTAGGTCTCCCCGGTGACCAGGAGATCGATGATCCAGGGAAATTCGTGCAGCGTGTCGATGAGATGGACAATGATCGCGGCGAGCCGATCCCGGGGGTCGTCGGGCAGTTCCGGCCGAGGTAACTTCTCGGCCCGGGCGTTCAGGACAGCGAAGAACAGGTCGGCTTTGGTCGGGAAATGGTGATAGATCGCGGCAGTGCTGACCCCCAGCCGATGAGCGAGCCGGCGCATACTGAACGCGGCGGCGCCGTCGGCGGACAGCATCTGATCGGTTGCCTCGAGAATTGTTGCGCGTTCGGCCCGAACCGGACGGCCACGCTTACGGGGGGCGGTATCCGGCACGGTCCTCCGTTCGGCGATCGAAGTACCCGGCAGTAGCGGGTTTGATATCGCCCATAGTAGACACACGTGTTCGTAAAGCTTTCGGACGGGACTCGGTCCGGGTGCGGAGCAATTGCCGCTCGCGCGGCCTCGCGACCGGAGTGTTCTCGGCGGGTAGTGCAGACCGGCCGGTGCGGTCACCGCACGCAACGCGACCCTTTTCGCCGCACCCGGCTACCTGATTGCCAGGTGCGGCGGGAGCCAGATCGGGCAGCAGGACGAACTCGGAGGTGTCGCCGTTCACCGCGCTGGCGCGGCGGCGCGATACGCGACGAATCGTTAGCGGGGGTCTCTCGCTGCCCGAAGACGGTGGGGGCCATCGGGCGAGAATGGGACGGCCGAACGTTTCCGGGTCGTACCGCATTACGGTCGGTAGCGTTGACGACGATCGGATCCACAGCCGGGGCGACGAAGTCGGATGACGCGTCCCCGACCTGCTGCGACGAGCCGACCATTGTTCCGAGAGGACGAGTATGACGAACGCGCGAGGCTGGAAAGAAACACTCGAGAACCTCGACGGGCGCCGGGAGCGGTCGGCGGCCATGGGCGGACCCGAGCGGGTGGCCGCACACCGGGCGAAAGGCAAGCTGACGGCACGGGAGCGGATCGCGCACCTGCTCGACCCGGAGTCTTTCCAGGAGTTCGGCGCCCTCGTCGGCGGTGAGGTCGCCGCCGATGCCGTCGTCACCGGTTCGGGCTTGATCCATGGGACGCCTGTCATGGTGGGTGCGGAGGACTTCACCACCATGGCGGGAACCATCGCGCCGGGTAGCAATGCCAAACGCTATCGTCTGGCGGAACTGGCCCTACGCAATAAGGTTCCGCTGGTGATGCTGCTGGAGGGGGCGGGTTTCCGGCCGACGGCCGCGCACTATGGTCGGACGCCTACCGATCTGCTCGCGCAGGCCCGGTGTTCGGGGCGGGTGCCGATGGTCACCGGTGTTCTGGGCGCCTCGGCCGGCCACGGTGCGCTCATCGCGCCGGTGTCGGATTTCGCGGTCATGACCAGGCAGGGCGCTATTTTCACCGCGGGACCGCCGGTGGTGCGCGAAGCAACCGGCGAGGACGTCGGTAAAGAAGATCTCGGCGGTCCCGGCGTGGCGGTGCCGAGCGGCCTGATCCACAATCTCGCCGACAACGACGAGGACGCACTCGACGATATCCGCAGGTATCTATCCTTTTTCCCGTCCAGCGCGTGGTCCTATCCGCCCGCTCGGCTCGCCGACGATTCCACCGAGCCGCGGCCGACACCGGAACTGCTGGATATCGTCTCGCGGGACAACCGCAACAGCTACGACGTCCGGACGGTGCTCGACGTGGTTTTCGATACTCCCGACTGGTTCGAGGTCCAGCCCGGGTACGGGACCGCGATCGTCTGCGCCCTGGCGCATCTCGGCGGCCATCCGGTGGCGGTGGTCGCCAACCAGCCACAGGTGCTCGCCGGCTCGATCGACACCGCCGCCGCCGAGAAGGCCGCCCACTTCATCTCGGTGGCCGATTCCTTCCACCTGCCGCTGGTGTTCCTCGCCGACAATCCGGGCATGCTGCCCGGTAGCGAATCCGAACGCGAAGGCATCCTGCGTGCGGGCGCCCGGATGTTCGTCGCCCAAACCACGGCGACCACGATCAAACTGCATCTGACGCTGCGCAAGGCGTACGGATTCGGTTCGATGGTCATGTCGCTCATCGGCTTCGACAACCAGACCGCGGCCTTCGCCTACCCCGGCGCCACCATGGGGGCGATGAGCGCGGCGGCCCTCGGCCTGGCTTCGGGCGCGGACGAGGATATCGCGGCGCAACTGCGGGAGAAAGAACTGCTGGCCTCCTACCACTCCGCCGAACGTATGGGTTTCGACGAGCTGATCCGTCCCGAAGAGACCCGCGACGCGCTGCTGACAGCCTTGCGGCGCGGAATCTTCGCCCGCCAGGAGGCGCCGGAACCGGTGACGCGCTCCGCAATCGTTCCGTGAGTCGACCGCGCTTCCCGGGAACAATCACTCCGGAAAGCGCGGCTGGAGATAGGGCGGGCTCACTGCGGCGTCGGGGTCGTGACCGGATGGTGTCGAGGTACCGGCCAAGGCGCGGCCGCGTGGTGCCCGCGATTCGGCACCGCCTCCACACGGCCACCTGAGACGGATCTGGTGACGTGCGGTCGGCGATACCGCCTGCGACGGGCGCGGTGCGCCGGCGTTCCTGCAGGGCCTCGGCCGGCGGCGATCCCACGATCGCGTTGTCGTCGCCGGCGTCGGATCAGTTCTGGGTTGGGGTGGTTCCCCGAAAAGGCGTTGCCAGCGAGGCGATCACCGTTGCATCCGCGGCAGAGTGTCCATTCGGCGCGCCGGCGACCGCGGTGGCCGCATCGTCGGCGTTGTCGTGGGTGAGGCGGTAGACCGCCCGGTCGAGGATGGGCAGGATTTCGGTGATCTCGAGATTGTGGTCGGCGAATCGGCCGATCAGCGCGTAGGTGAGGTTGGCCAGGACCAGTGCGATGTCCTCGATATAGGTGGGGTCTGCGCGTTCGAACAGTGTGGCCAGGATGGGTTGCATGGCCTCGATGCCTTGGGTGTCCAGCCGGTGTCCGGACGGGCCGGTGCGGGCGCGATGGTATGCCTCGAGCATTCTGGGATGGCGTTCCCACGGCTGGAATACGTACCCGAGGACTCGCATCAAGACCTCGTGCAGGGTTTCGCCGCACCGAGGCGGTTGCATGGCGGCGAAACTGTGGGTGGCCATCCAGTGTTCGACCGCGGTGACGATCAGTTCGTCGCGGTCGGCGAAATGCTTGTACACGGTGGCGAGGGATACGTGCGCGCGGCGTGCCACCTCGCGGAGTTGGACTGCCTCGTGGCCTTCGGTTTCCAGCAGGTGCAGGACAACGTCGACGATCTGATCGGTGGGCGCTGCCTTGGGTGCTGGACTCACGAGTCCACGGTAACGATTTCGGGTGTTCCGTGCGCGCCCGGCCGGTGCGGGGCTCGGGCACGACCGGATGGATACCCCGAGTAACTATGTTACTGTCCGGTGCGCCGCAGCTGTGACTCGCATCATCGGGACCGGGCTGGGCGACTCGGGACATTCGGTAACGGTCCTGGGCAGAGGTTATGGAGAGGTGTCGATGGACCAGCAGCATGGGCCGAATTACCGGCGGCGGCTGTCACGGGGCGTTCGAGCGACTGCGGCCGTAGTGGCCATCGCCTGCGCTGCCGCGGTGGCGGTGGTGGCCACCCAGCAGCCCGAGGCCGCGGCCGCGCCCGACGGGTTCTACAGTCCGCCCGAGCAGATCCCGGCCGAGCCCGGCGCGGTGATCCGGACCCGCCCGATGTCGCTGCTGGCCACGCTGCCCTCCGAGCAGGGGTGGCCGGCCAAGGCGGAACACATCATGTACACCACTCGGTTGCAGGACGGATCCCCGGTCGCGGTCACCGGCACCTATATCGATGCGGCGGGCCCGTGGCTCGGAGCGGGTCCGCGGCCGACCGTCGTGATCGGCCCCGGTACATCCGGCCAAGGCGACCGGTGCGCCATGTCGAAGGCATTCTCGACGGGGGTCACCATCACCACCGACCCCTCGCCGTCCTTGTCGGCGAACCAGGAGTTGCCGTCGTCGGCGGTGTGGAGCCGCCTCGGCGCACGGGTTCTGGTGACCGACTACATCGGATTGGGCACGCCGGGGATCCACACCTATGCGAACCGGATCGAGGAGGCGCATGCCGTCCTCGACGGGGCGCGCGCGGCCAACAACCTGGCCGGTACCGGTCCCGATACCCCCTTGGTGTTCTGGGGTTACTCCCAGGGCGGCGGAGCTGTCGCCGCCGCGGCCGAGATGGCGCCGGACTACGCGCCGGAATTGAATTTGAAGGGCACGTGGGCGGGTGGTCCGGTGGCCGACCTCGCCGCCATCCTCGAGCGTATCGACGGCGCCCTCATCGGCGCAGCGATCGGTTTCGCCGTCAACGGGCTGCTGGTCCGCTATCCCGACCTGGACAAAGCGGTCGATCGGGTGACCAGCCAATACGGCCGCGACACCCTGGCGGCACTGAGCGATGCCTGTATCGCCGACATCATCACCCGCTACCCGTTCTTGAAGACCAGTTCGCTGACCCACGACGGGCAACCACTCAGTGCCCACCTGCAGGCGAATCCGGAAGCCGCCCCCGCTCTGGCCGATCTCCGGGTGGGCACCCTCACCCCGGCCTCGCCGGTGCTGATCACCAGCGGACGCAACGACGACACGGTGCCCTACAACCAGGCCCGTCAGCTCGCCGACGACTGGTGCGCCAGCGGTGCCACGGTCGAATTCCGGACGAACGAACTGCCGCCGCTGCTGCCCGGGACCACCATCCCGAACCATTTCGGGCCGGAAATCATCGACGGATTCGGCCCCGGCAACGCGATCACCTATCTCTTGGACCGCCTGGCCGGCAAACCGGTATCCGGCTGCACCATCAACTGACTATCCGCCGCCGACACGCCTATTTGCGGGCTGCGGTCGGCGCGGCTTCGTAGTACCGAGCGCATCACCATCCGGCGGTGTGCGGTACAGCCGTGCCCAATTCGCGGGCCGTCTCCGGCGAGAACACCAACTCATCGAAGGACTGAACGATGACGGAAATTACGCGCCGATCACTGCTGGCCGGCGCCGCCGCGGCAGGCGCGGGGCTCATCGGGGCACGCGCGATCGGGTCACCGGCTCCCGCCGCGGCCCAGACCAGCACTGTGCCGCTCACTCGCGAAGAACATCGAGTGGTGGTGATCGGCTCCGGGTTCGGGGGCGGTGTCAGCGCATTGCGTCTGGCGCAGGCAGGTGTGCGGGTGACGGTGCTGGAACGGGGATTACGCTGGCCCACCGGACCGAACTCCGAGACCTTCCCGCGGGCCACCGCACCCGATAAGCGACTGCTGTGGTGCCGCTCCAACCCGAACCTGTTCGGCCGGCCGCTGGCCTTCGAGCCCTACACCGGTCTCGTGGAAGCGATCCCTGGTGAGAACATGACCGCCCTCTGCGCGGCCGGTGTGGGCGGCGGCTCGCTGATCTATCAGGGGATGTCGCTGCAACCGTCGGAAGAGGTGTTCAACACCCATTTCCCGCAGGGACTGGACTGGCAGGCCATGAACCGGGTGCACTATCCGCGGGTGGCGAAGATGCTGCGGCTGGCCGAGGCGCCCGATGAGCTGGTTGCTTCCGAAAACTATCGGGCAGCGCGAGTGTTCGCCGATCGGGTGCGACAGGCCGGGATGCCGCTGTCGAAGATTCCGATGCCGATCGACTGGGATTTCGCGCTGGCCGAATTGCGCGGCGAGATGAAACCCTCCTACACCAACGGCGACGGCGCGATGGGGGTCAACAACGGCGGCAAGCATTCCGTCGATGTCACCTACCTCGCCGCGGCCGAAGCCACTGGGCTGGTCCGCGTGGAGACCTTGCACGAGGTGACCGATATCGAACGGGCGCCCGACGGCCGGTGGACCGTCCGGGTTCAGCGTCTCGACACCACCGGTGCGGTGGTGGAGCACAAGGTGCTCACCGCCGGTGCCCTGATCCTGGCGGCCGGTAGCCTCAATACCACCCGGTTGCTCGTGCGGGCAGGCGCCAACGGGCTGATCCCGGATCTGCCGGACGATCTCGGCGCCGGCTGGGGTACCAATGCCGACCGGATCTACGTCTGGGCCGACCCGGCAGCGGGCTTCGGTGCGCCGCAAGGTGGCCCGGTGGTGTACGGCAGCCTGAACTGGGACGATCCGCGCAGCGCCCACACCGTGATACAGGCGTCGATACCACCGTTGGCGCTCGATCCGCGCAGTACGATGATGGTCGGCTACGGGGTCAGCGACGGCCGCGGGGAGTTCCGCTACGACGCCGCCCGCGACGACGCGGTCCTGCATTGGCCGAGCGCGGGTGACAGTGTCATCCAGAACGAGCACATCGGACCGGCCGTGCACAGAATCGCCGGGCCCGGCAGCACCCTGCTGGACACGAACGCACTGTTCCCCTCCACCTGGCATCCGCTGGGTGGCGCGAGTATGGGTACGGTGTGCGATCTGGACGGCCGCGTGCACGGCCAGCGTGGTCTCTATGTTCTCGACGGAGCGCTGATGCCCGGTAACACCGCCGCCTGTAACCCGTCGATGACCATCGCCGCAGTCGCCGAACGGGCGCTGGACAACCTGGTCGCGCGCGATGTCGGGACGCTCATCTGACCGACCGGGGCACCGCTGGAATGCCGGCGATGGCCTAACCGGCCGAGATCCATTCGGCGGTGCGACTTCGGTCGAGGACGGGGACGGCATACCAGGCGATCGGATACGAAGTGGCCACAAGCCGGGCGGTCGGTTCGGATCGGGCGTCTACCTCGAGTAGTCTCGCCTCGAGCGTCCGGTGGCCTCGGCAGAGGCGCTCCCGGGTGCCGCATTCGCCTCTACATATGGAGTGACACAGTTGTTTTCGCCGCCGTCCGACGACCGGTCCACCGTACTGCCGCTCATCCACGGCTCGCCCCAGAGCACCGACCAACCCCGGGTTCCGTTCTACGCCGAGGAGATCGCCCAGGCACCCCACCGCGCCTATCGCGAAATGCGCCGTCGATACGGCGCGTTGGTGCCGGTCGAGCTGGCTCCCGGCGTTCCGGCGACCCTCGTCGTCGGCTACCACACCGCGGTACGCATCCTCAACGACCCCGAGCATTTCCCGGCGGATTCCCGCACCTGGCAGCAGGGAATCCCGCGCGACTGCCCGGTCCTGCCGCTACTGGAATGGCGTCCGTCGGCGGTCCGGAACTCCGGTCACGTGCACGCCCGTTACCGGCAGGCGACCGTCGCCGGAGTGAACGGCGTCGATCTTTTCTCGCTCCACAGCCGAGTGGAACGGATCGCCGTGCCGCTCATCAATGATTTCTGCACCACCGGTTCGGCGGAACTCATCGAGCAGTACGCGTTTCCGCTGACCTTCGCGCTCATCAACGACATCCTGGGCTGCCCAGCCGAGATCAGTCGACGCGCGGCGGCAGGCATGGCCACCATGATCGAGGGATCGTCGGCGGCGGCCAGTGAAGGCAACGCCATGCTGGAACAGGCCATGGCCGATCTGGTGAACCTCAAGAAGCACCAACCCGATGAGGACATCGTCACCCGTATGGTGCAGGATCCGGCGAACCTCGACGACGAGGAAATGCTGCACAACGTCTACAGCTTCTTCGGGGCGGGGATCGAACCGCTGCAGAACCTGATCGTCAATTCGCTCCGGCTGATCCTCACCGACGAGCGATTCGCGGGCGGCGTCCTCGGCGGCAGCCTGTCGACCCGGGACGCCGTGGACGAGGTGTTGTTCACCGATCCGCCGGTGGCGAACTACGCGGTTTCGTTCCCACGTCAGCCGGTTCTGATCGACGGTGTCTGGCTCCCCGCGCACCAGCCGGTGATGATCAGCATCGCCGCGTGCAACAACGATCCGGCAATCGATACCGGGGCGTACACCGATAACCGCGCCCACCTGGCATGGAGCGTCGGAGCGCATATGTGCCCGGCCAAAGAGGTGGCCTACCTGGTGGCGCAGGAGGCAATCGACCAATTGCTCGACGCCCTGCCCGAACTACGCCTCGCGGTACCGGCCGAAGAACTCACCTGGCGCCCCGGTCCTTTTCAGCGTGCGCTGACCGCACTACCGGTCGCGTTCCCCGAATCCGCGCCGCTGAGAATCTAGGTCCGGCCCCCGTCCGGGGCGACGATCTGACCGTCCGGTACCTCGCCGGGCGTTCCGCGGCTGCCGATCGACGGCTCGGTAACAGTTGGGGGCGGCGCACGCCCACCCCCGACTACTGCTCGATTCGGCGCAGTGCCTAGTAGCCTTTCGGGGGCCGGTTGGTCGCTGCCCGGCGTTCGGCCTGCTTGGCCTGGGCCCGGTCTTCCTCGGCGCGGACGGCGGCATAGCTTTCGCGTTCGCGGACGAGCCACTCCGGCGGATCCGCCAGATAGGCGGCGATCTCGTCGGCGGTGAGCGAATCGGATACTCCGGCCCGGGCCAGGCCGCTGTTGGAGACACCGAGCTTACGGGCCACGATATCGCGCGGGAACGGCCCCGTGCGGCGCAGTTCGGTGAGCCACTGCGGAGGATTCGCCCGGAGCTCGTCCAGTTCGGTCCGGGATACCGGGCCGTTCCGGAACTCTTCGGGAGCCGCCGGAAGATAGATGCCGAGCTTGTTCGCCGCGGTCAGCGGCTTCATCATCTGCGATTTCTTGTCCGGGCTCACCGCTACAGCGTATCGGGCCGCCGAGCCGGGCCGGACGTCACGGTGCCATACGCTTGCCGGTATGAGCCGGTTTCCTTCGATCGATGTGCAACGCCTGCGCTGGTTTGCCGCAGTCGCGCAGGAGTTGCACTTCGCCCGCGCCGCGAAGGCCTTGCACATCTCGCGTCAGAAGCTCAGTCATACGGTCATCGACCTGGAGACCGAGCTCGGCACGAAACTGTTCGTGCCCGGGGCGCAGCCGACCCGGCTGACCGATGCGGGACGGGAGCTCCTGCGGGAAGCGCGCGAGATCATCGCCCGTACCGAGGGCGAGACAGCCACCACAGCCGATGCTGTCCCCGCTCCACTGCGGGTCGGGTTCGTACCCGGTGTCACCGTCACCAAATGGGAGCGGATCTGGGGGCAGCGGTTCCCGGACACCGCGCTCGAACTGGTCGCTGTCGCCCAGGCCGACCAGGAGGCGGCACTGCGCGCGGGCCTGGTCGATATGTGCTTCGTCCGCCTGCCGATCGACCGCACCGGCATGAACGCGATCCCGCTCTACCGTGAGCTACCCGTCGTGGTCGTACCCAAAGACCACGAGATTTCCCTGTTCGACGAGGTCGGTATGGCCGATCTCGCAGGCGAGCGCCTGCAGGACACCGCCGATATCGACGCTGCCAAATCTGCCCTCGAACTCGTCGCCGCCGGCGTCGGCGTCGCCATCGTGCCCCATTCGATCGCGCGCCTGCACCACCGGCGCGACCTCGTCTACCGCACCGTGACAGATGCCGACGACACCCAGATCGCCCTGGCCTGGCTGTCGGACCAGGCCGGCGATTCGATCGAGGAGTTCATCGGCATCGTGCGCGGCCGCTCCGAACACAGCTCCCGATCGCCCGCAGCCAAACGTGCCGAACCGGAGCCGCGGAAGCCGCAACCCGCGGGGAAGCGGCCGCATCCCGCGAAGAAACCGGGCACCTCCAAGAGGAAGCCGGCCCGCGGACGCAGACGATAACCCGTTCAGCCGCCCCGCTCGTAGAACGCGCGGACAGTGTCGACCGTATCGGCCTCGTCGGCGGATTTGTCGTCGCGGTAGCGCACCACGCGGGCGAACCGCAATGCCATACCGCCGGGATAGCGGGTGGACCCCTGCACCCCGTCGAAGGCGATTTCGACGACCTGTTCGGGCCGCAGCGTCACCACGTACCCGTCGGCCGGGCCGTCGGCGAGTTCGGTGAAGCGCTCGGTCTGCCACGCCAGCATGGCGCCGGTCATTCCTTTGAAGGTTTTGCCCAGCATCACGAAACCACCGGTGGCCGGATCGCGGGCGCCGAGGTGAATATTCGACAGCGTGCCGGTACGCCGGCCGGAACCGCGTTCGACGGCGAGTACCACCAGATCCAACGTGTGCACCGGTTTGACCTTGAGCCAGCCGGCACCCCGGCGCCCGGCCTCGTACGGCGCCGACAGTGATTTCGCCATCACGCCTTCGTGTCCGGCGGCGAGCGTGCGGTCCAGGAACGCCAGCGCCATCGCGCTGTCGGCGGTCACCAGGCGGTCGACGCGCTGGGCGGCGGGCACGAGTCCGTCGAGCGCGGCGAGCCGGTCCCGGGTGGGCAGATCGAGAAGATCGGTGCCGTCGAGATGGAGCAGGTCGAAGAAGAACACCGACAGCGGTTCCAGTTCGCCCGGGTGTTTGCGGCCGAACCGCGCGGCGGTGACCTGGAAGCGTTGCGGCCGGCCGTCGGGTCGTAACGCGATGGCTTCGGCATCGGCGATCAGATCGGTGGCCGGTAGGGCGAGGGTGGCCGCGACGACCTCGGGGAGGCGGGCGGTGACATCGTCGAGACTGCGGGTATACACCGAGACCGCCGATCCGGCGCGGTGGATCTGTACTCGCGCACCGTCCAGTTTGGCCTCGAATACGGCTGTTCCGCCGAGCCGCTGGAGGGCGTCGTCGACCCCTGTCGCGGTCTGTGCCAACATCGGCCCGACCGGCCGCCCGGCCCGGAGCCGGAACTCCGCCAGCGCGGGCCGGCCACCGATGAGCGCGGCGGCCGCCACGGTGGGCAGAGCACCGGCCAGCATCGCCGCGCGGCGAACCTCGGCGGCGGGTATCCCGGCAGCTCGGGCGATCGCGTCGGACATCACGCCCGCCAGTGCGCCTTGGCGCAACTCGCCACTGAGCAGCCGGCGCAGGAATACCTGCTCGGTATCGGTTGCCGTCGCGAACAGATCGCGCACCAGTTCGGCGCGCGCAGTCCGTGCACCCTTGCCGGCGACCGCCCCGATCCGCGAGAACCGCGCATCCACATCGGCGACCGTGAGCGTCGCTGTGGTAGCCGGTGGCGGCAGCGTCCGCAGTGCCGCCCAGCCCACGCCGATCTGGCGTTGCGGTAGTTCACCGGAAAGCCAGGACGCCGTCACCGTGACCAGGTGTGCGTCCCCGGCTGCCGCGACGCGGGTCAGCAGCGCGGCGAGGCGGTCGGTTTTGACCAGCCGTGCCGAGGCGGACGCGATCTCGGCGGATGCGGCGACGACCTCGGCTAACAGCACATCGACAAGCCTGGCACGGCCGTCGGCTCCGGGCAATCGTCGTTGCCGGCGCGGGGCTGTCCGCGTGGCGCGGCTTTCAGCATTCGCTGTGCGCCGGGATACCGCGCAGCCGCTCGTCCAGCCAGATCATGGCCTCGGGATAGCCGACCCCGGCCGCGATGACGTGTTCGCCGGGCACACTGCGGTACACCGCTGTGACGCCCAGCGCACACTGCTCACGGTAGAGATTGCGCGCGCCTTCGGCAGGGATCCAGAACTCCTGTTCACCGTTGTAGATGTAGAGCGGTGTCGCCGACGCGAGCCCCGCCATCCGGGTGACCTCGTAGATATCGCGAGCCAAAGCCGAACGCAGCGGGTCGGCGATATTCGCCGCGATATCGATCGGCAGGTGCAGTACACCGGGAAGCGCGAAAACGCTTATGCACTGATCCTTCATCGGCGAAGTGCTCACCCACTGGGCGAGATGGTTCATCCGGGCCAGGATCTGGGGCCGCTCCCGCGCGATACCGAATACGGCCGCCATGAACACGGCCGAGGCCAGATTGCCGTTCATGCTGCGGGCCAGGATCTCGTAGTCGGCGGGTACCCCGCCGAGCGCCGCACCGGCCAGCGACGGTGCGAGTTCGGGTGCGTAACCCGCGATCAGTTTCACCGCGCCGTGCGTGGCGATCGCACCGCCGGAGTAGCCGGTCATCGCGAAACGGCTCGCGCCGAACTCGTCCGGGCGCCAACTGCGCACCGCACGTACCGCGTCCAAGACCGCGTGACCCGCGACGTAGGGCTCGGCATAGGCCATCAGCGGCCCCTCGTGATCCGGGATGAGCACCGCATAGCCGCGCAGTACGGCCAGATGGGTAGTGGGTGGAACGAAATCGGTGACTGCGCTGTCGACCGAAATACCGTGCGCCAATGTGTAACCGGGCGTGCATCGACGGCCGAGAGCGTCGATCGGAAGATTGTTGACCACCACCGGCCGCGCCCCCGGTACCGGTGATGCCGTCGCCGGAATCACCAGCGTGGCCGTGGCGAAGGACGGTCGATCGTGCGCGTCGGTGGTTCGGTATTTGAACAGCACCGCCCGCCGGATCGGCACCACGATCAGCGGCGCGGCGGACGCTGTGACATCGCGGGCCTCGAGCACCGCACCGGGGGCGAAGCTCGCGAGGTCCGGCGGCCACCGGTCGAAAATCGGGTCGCCGACCGGCGTGGGCGACACTGCCCGATGCAACGCCGCCAGTTCCGGTGCCAGGTGGCCGGACTCGTCCCCGGGCGCCGGCTGGGGTAGCGGCGCGATCGGCGGCGGCGGAATCACCCGGTCGATCCACTGCTGGATACCGGGCAGGATCGTACCGCCGGTCGCCGCGGGCGGCGGTGACACCGGCAATCCGGGAATCGGGATCCCGGGCACCGGGGGCTGGGCGACGGCCGGCCCGGTGAGCAATGGCACGATGACGAGCAAGGCGAGAGCGCCGGCACGTAAACATCTCATGGCACACGCCCCTGGATGCGATGTCGAACTATGTGGCACCCGAGGAGATCTGGAGTGTGCTCCCCCGAAACGTCCCCTGTTGTACGGGGCCTGAGCTCAGGGTACGTGCCCGGCAGCCGGTTGCAGTGTTACGTCACAAGATTGAGACGCACTGCTACCGATTCGAAATAACGCGAGGACGCCACGGAATCGAACGAACAGCCCGACGATGGTTCGCAGTGCGTGGTCCGAGCGCCTCGGTCGATCAGAGTCCGGAACTCGTGGTGGACAGGATATCGCCGAGCGGTAGGCGCGGAGTTCGCTCCGGCGGGCGTTCGCGCTGCGGTGGTGCGCCGACCCTGACCAGCACCTGAGGCAGGTGATCACTGTCGAGCAGCCGGCGCACCGCGCGCCTGCTGTCCGGTACCTCGGTGAGGTGGGTGAGTGGACAGGTCGCATACCCCGCGCGGGTGGATTCGACGAGTACGGCCGAAAGGGTTTCGCCCGATCGCACGTGTTCTCCGGGGGTGTCCCCGGCGGTGGAAACGATCAGCACCTCGGCACGGTCGGGCGAGTCCGCGCCGGCCTCCGCGGCCGCCTCCGGTGTGGTCGGGAATTGGCGGCCGATATCGACCTGCTCATGTTCTCGCGGCGAAACCAGCGAAGTTTTCGGTACACCGGTGCCACCGATCACATGCCCGGTCCACCAGTGCAGCTCCGCGTGATAGTTCGAATCGTAACGCCGGCGCGCACCGGTCAGCCTGGTGGCATGGGCCAGCTCGGGGTGACTTTCTTCGGGCAGGATGCCCACGGTGGTATCCCGGGAATCGGTCGCCGCTCGCAGGATCGGCTCGAACTCGGGCCAGCCGGGCGGCGGTCCGAACGGGAGACGGTCCGTGTACCGCCGGTCGATGGCCGCCGCTCGATCGCTGTCGGCATCGGTGACGCCCGCGGACCGCTCGAACGTGATGTCCGCGATGTGGGCCCGGTTGCCGGGGTCGGGGAAACGCGCCACGGACGACCGCCACCCGGCGGCCGCCATGGCGTCCCGCAAGTGGCCCAGAGTGGCACCACAGCTGATCAGCATCTGACGGCCGCCCGGGTCGGTCGTGGTGAGCATCCGCTCGGGTACCGCGAAAAGCCGTAGTACTCCGCCGTCGAATTCCCACCGCCACGGCTGGCTGTTGTGCAGCGAGGGAGCCCGAGCCGCGAGACGGACGGCGTCCGCGATTGTCGAACCGCTGGGACCAGCGCTCATATGCTCGACCATACCTATCCGGAGGCGCCGGGTGTACGACCCACACGCGGTCCGTTCTCGTTCCTGCTGCGGCGGCCTCCGCGTTGCGGCGCAGCTATTCGATGATCCCGGACTGCCGCGCCGACAGGTGCCGGCCGGGGTTGTTCATCGCTCGGGGCAGGAATGCGCCGAGCGCGACCATGCCGAGCCCGAGCCCGAAGTGCAGCCAGTTGTCCGCGGTGTCGAGCGGAACGAAATTGGCGTCGCTGCTGTGATCGATCAGCAGGCCGTAGAGCCAGAGCAGCAGATAGATCAGCCCGCCCACCAGCAGGTACACGCGTGCCGCCACCGCGTTCACGCCCGCGGCCAGGCCCGCCACACCGAATACCAGGTGCACGACATTGTGCAGGATCGAAACGTTGAACAGGCCGAGCAGCTGCGCTTCGGAATGGTGCCCAGCCCATTCCATGCTGTCGTAGTTCGTGGTGATGCCCGGAATGAAACCGAGCACGCCGGCCAGGAGAAACACCGCGCCGACCGCCATAGCGGCGAGCTGAACCGGTGAACGGGCGGTGCGGGCCGAACTGGTGCGGTTCGACATGGTCTCGTCCTCCATTCCGCTGTCTTCGCAAGACCGTCTCGCGAATCGGCAACTGGCTTCGCCGCGAATGCCCACGCGAAGCCGTGACAAACCCGCCGGCGGCATTCAACGGCGGATCTGGACTGCGGCGGGTTTGCCCGCAGCGTTGCGGGGCATAGCCGGATGAGCCGTGGACCGGTCGCACCGCAAATGCCAGGAGGTTCTCGTATGCAGGACAAGAACGAGCACGGTGACGAGCCCCAGATCCTCTCCCAACCGCGGCCTCCCTACCCTGAGCAGCGGCAACAGGCCCCCGGTAACGAGCAGGAAGTGCGGCCGCGGCCGCATTACCGATCGGACCGCTACCGCGCGGCGGGCAAGCTCCGCGACAAGGTAGCGCTGATCACCGGCGGTGATTCCGGTATCGGCCGGGCCGTGGCCGTGCTCTACGCGCGCGAGGGCGCCGACGTCGCCATCGGGTACCTGCCCGAGGAACAGCCGGATGCGGAGGAAACACGCCGCGCGGTGGAGGCCGAAGGTCGCAGCTGCCTGCTACTGCCCGGCAACCTCGCCGAGAAGTCGTTCTGTTACGACATCGTCGAGCAGACAGTGCGGGAATTGGGGGGTCTCAACATTCTGGTGAACAACGCGGCCCATCTGAACAGTCAGTTGGACTTGTCGCAGCTGTCCTTCGAAGACTGGGATCGGTCGTTCAAGGTGAACGTGTACGCCTACTTCCATTTGGTGCAGGCTGCGCGCCCGCACTTGAAGGCGGGCGATGCGATTATCGCGACCGCTTCGGAGGAGGCCCTGAAGGGCAGCGATACGATGATCGACTACGCGGCCAGCAAGGCCGCCCTGGTCAATTTCACCAAATCCATCGCCTTCCACTTGGTCGCGGACGGAATCCGGGCGAATGTGGTAGCTCCCGGCCCCACCTGGACCGTACTCAATATCGCCGACCCGAACATGCCACAGGAGGGGCTCGCTCAGCTCGGCAGCAACGGTCCGATGGGTCGGGTGGCGCAACCGGAGGAGCTTGCGCCGGCGTATGTGTACCTGGCCTCCGATGCGGATTCCAGCTACACCGTCGGTGAGATCCTTGCCGTCACAGGCGGTTTGACCACTACTCGTTGAGCACCGCCTGCCGCGCGCCGTGGCGCCGGTTCCGTCCTGCCGGACGTGGCTGTATCGGTCGCCGAAGTCGACCGCGGGCTTTTCGATGTGATTAGCCATTCTTGATTGGTGACTCATAATCGGTGCGTACTGGCCCGGTCGTTTCGTGGGCGTGGGCGCGGTCGCCGATTCGGTGATGCGCGGTCGTACGGGCCGATAGTTCGCTGTTCGCCGCTGTTTTGCTGAGTCTTCGTCTGTCAAGGCCGTCGAACTCGAAAACCTGGACAGCTGTCTGGTACAGCTGGTAAGTTATGGACCATTCCGCTTCGGTGGAGTGACAGGTTTCACCGTTCGGTGGTGATCGAACTCAATGAGGAGTGGCGGCATGGACGGACTCAGTAGGCGAAACGCATTGAAGGCCGGTGGGGTAGCGGGGGCTGCCGGGGCGTTCGCGATGGTGGCGGCGACGTCTACCGGGCGAGCGCAACCGTGGACATGGTCACCGCAGGGTTCGGTAGCCGGAACCGGTTCCGGCGCCGACCCGATGACGGTCTGGGACCCCGAGGCCGACGAACTGGTCGCCGGGCTGATCGACCGGGGCGAAGTACCCAGGATCAACGACGCGTTGCGAACCTGGACCAAGAACGGACAACCCCTGCCCGCCGGTTTGCCGCCGGAACTGCGGGACTTCATGGAGTACGCCCGGCAACTGCCGCAGTGGACCGATCCGGCCAAGCTGACCACCGCCATCGAGTTCAACAAGAAGCGCGGACTGTATCTCGGTGTGCTGTACGGGTTCGCCAGCGGGATGATGAGCACCGTCATCCCCAAGGAAGCTCGCGCGGTCTACTACTCCAAAGGCGGGCACGATCTCGAGGACCGGATCTCCAAAACCGCCAAACTCGGCTACGACATCGGCAGTAACAACGCCTACGCCCCCGACGGTGAAATGATCGTCACCTGCGTCAAGACCCGGCTGGTGCACGCGGCGGTGCGCCACCTCCTGCCGCAGTCACCGCACTGGGCGCACTCCGCCGCGGAAGACATCCCGATCAGCCAGAACGACATCATGGTCACCTGGCACAGCCTTCCCACGACCGTCATGAAACATCTGACCAATTGGAAAGTGCCGATCCCGGTACACGAATCGGCGGCATTCCTGCACTCCTGGCAGGTGGCGGGACATATGCTCGGCGTTCGCGACGAATACATCCCGAAATCGTGGCCGGAAGCCGACTCCCAGGCGGCGCAGGTCCTCGATCCGATCCTGGCGCCGACGCCCGAAGGGATCAAACTGGCCGACCGGTTGCTCAGCTTGGGCGCCAATATCGACCTCACCATCCTCAGCAAGCCTGTTCTCGGCGCATTCACCCGCTTCCTGCTCGGCGACCGGATCGCCGACGGCCTGCACATTCCCCGGGAACCGGTTTGGGATCCGCTGCTCCGGTTCAGCTGGGGCCCGTTCATCGCCGTACGCGAGGGCATCCTCACCGCCGTTCCGCCGGCTGCCGATCCCTATTGGTTGCTCGACGAATTCCTCCGCAAGGCCGCCCTGATGTATCTGTCCGAACTGCGGATGCCGATCAGCATCGAAATTCCCACCATGAACCGCGATATGAGCGTGCCGCCGCGCTGAACCACCGGAAGGTGTAGAAACCATGTCATCCTCCGTATCGTCCGGGTCCGCGCCGGACCCGGCCGCGGCTGCGCCGATCTATGAGCGGATCGGCGGCCGGGAAGCCCTGGAGGCCGTGGTCGAGGACTTCTACGAGCGTGTCCTCGCCGACGAAGTCCTACTGCCGTTCTTCACCGGTATCAACATGTCCCGGATGAAAGGCCGGCAGGTCGAGTTCTTCGCCGCGGCTCTCGGCGGTCCCGATCCTTATATCGGGGCCCCGATGAAACAGGTACACCAGGGCCGCGGTATCATCCGCTATCACTTCGACCTGGTTGCCTGCCACCTCACCGATGCGCTGACCGGCGCCGGCGTGCCGTCGGACCTGGTCGCCGAGATCATCGTCGCGGTATCGCCGCTGGCCGACGAGATCGCGTCGAATTCGTGAACACACACCACACGGACCCCGGGTACCTGTATTTCCGGATGTGCCGTTCGACCACCAGCAAGGGAGCGCGATGACGCCCACCACTCTTCGCCTTGCCGTCGCCTCGATCGCGGCCGCGAGCCTCGTCGGCACCGCCGCGCAAGCGACGGCTCAACCGGTCGCGCTCCCGGCGCCCACGCCCGTGGCCGAGGGCGGATCCGGTACCGGCTCGTCGGCCGTGGACTCCGGGTCGGCAGCCGCGCGGACGGCCGGGATACTCGTCGGGAACGGCGATATCATCGGCATCATCGTCCTGCTCGGCGTCACCCCGTTCCAGATCCTGACCGATGGCGTCTGCGATCTGGCCACCCTGTCGGCTCTGCCGAGCCCCTGCTCCCCGGGACCCGCCCATTATCCCGGGGCGAGGGCCACCCAGCGGTGAGGAACCGTCAGCGGACGGCGCAGCTCACGCGGTGAGCCCGGAATCACGAATGGCTTCCCAGCGGCTCCAGCGAGTACAGGCTAGAAGTCGAAGTGCGGTCCGGGACGACATCGCCGCGGTGGATGGGCCGGGCCTGGTTACGCGACCGGCCGATCGGTTGCTGCCGGTGCGGGCATACCGACTCGTACGGAGATCTGATGGGACAGGACGGCCATCGCGAAGACACCCACCCCACGGCCGCTACTGCGCCGAATCCTTCCGTCGCGAAATCGGCGAATGCGTTCAGCACGGTGAATATCAGCGCCGCGACGCGCAATGTCTGCAGTGGCCAAAGTGGACCCGTGCGGCGATAACAGACCGCCGCCGGAGCCGCTGTAGAGAACGTCAGGCAGGCGCTGAGGAAGAGGATCAGTTCGGCGATACCCATCCGGTCCAGGTCGATAACGGTGTCGGCGGTCCGCAGGGTCAGCCCACCGGTCAGCAATGCGACGACCCCGGTGATCACCCCCGCCGCCGAGGCCGCGACCAGCACCCAGCCGATGATCGGCACCCATCGTGGGCTCCGCAAGAAGCCGGGAACCAGGCGTGGCGCGAATTGCTGGACCGAATACAGCCGGTCCACCCGATGTTCGGCCGCGTCCAGCAGCAGCCGGATACCGTGGACGGCCCGCGGATCGGCGCCTCCCGTCGCGGCGCGGTCCAGCATCGCGCGGGCCGCGCCGCGCCGGTGCGCGGGTAATCCGCCGGCCATCCCGGTCGCTGCGATCGCCGCGGCATTGGCAAGGTATTCGTCCACCGTCGGCGCCCGCACGACCCGCACCAGCCGGTTGGCGACCAGGATCACGAGCACCATTACATACATGATCTCGGCGGCGGGACCATAGAAGTAGTCGTTGTCGGCGGTGACGAATTTGCCGACTTCGTCGAGGAACAAACCGAACCCGATACCGCCGATCACCACAGTGATGGTCCGCGCGGTGAAACCGAGCAGAAGCCAGCCCATCAGCAGCGCTACCATCATGGCGGCACCACCGTACAGGGCGTGCGCAATATGCAGTGAACCACCGCCGACCTGCGGATAATCGGTGAGTGCGAGATAGGCACGAGTCACCAGGATGGTGGTGATCGCAATGATCAGGAATGTTTCGGCGGCCGCGTTGCCGTAGACATTGCGCACGAACCTCGTGCGTCGCCCGGTGGCACGGGGCGCGGGCAGTTCGTTCACGGCACCGTCCGGTTCGTCGACCGGCGCTGCGCGGTTTATCTGATGCCCGTTGTCCCGAACCACTGCCTGCCCCTGCCGTCGGACCTCGTGGTGAGCACTCCGGCATATGCGCCGGAAGGTGACCATAACTCGGTACCGGGGCAAAATCGGGTAGCCACTTTCGGTGGTGTGCGGTCGGCCGGGGCATCGTGCGCAACGTCGCGCCCACGCCGGAGACGATGTGGGAGACCTTTATCTCGCCGGCATACGGACCGCCCGCGGCTACCGCGTCCGCCCCGGCCGTACCGCGGAACGCATCCGTTCACCGTCGGAAAACGCGTGTACCGCACCGGCGATCACGCCCGCCGCGCCTCGTGCACGAGACGCCGCCGCGGTTTCACGGCCGGGCCGTGGACCGCAGCCTCCGGCCGAGCCGGCCTTGCCGCGACGGTACGAAGCGGCCGGCGACGAGCGGTGCCACCTGCGGCACCACGGGTTACCTCGGGGCCGCAGGCGAGGGTGCGCCGCCGGGCGCTATCTCTGCGCATGTCCGACTCCCGGCGGCCACACCGCCGACGGTGAAGCAGTGCCGTCCACCTCCGCTGTGCCGAACACCGTCCTACAACTGCCCGCGGCCCCAGTCGGCATCTCTTGCCGTCGAAGGGGCGACCACGGTCACGGACCGGACGGTTCTCACCGGTCGAGCCTCGCAGGCGCTACGGACCGGCGTTTTCGGCGGCTGAACGGGGTGGCCCCGGTTCAGCGGGTGGCGATGATCGCCGAACCGTGGCCGAAGAGGCCCTGGTTCACCGCGATACCCGTCCGGGCATTTTCCACCTGGCGGCCGTCGGCTTCGCCGCGCAGCTGCCAGGTGAGCTCGCAGACCTGCGCGATGGCCTGCGCGGGAATGGCTTCGCCGAAGCAGGCCAGTCCACCGCTGGGGTTGACCGGTATCCGCCCGCCCAAGGTGGTGGCGCCGCTGCGCAGCAGCTCCTCCGCACCGCCGATCTCGCAGAGCCCGATGTCCTCGTACCAGTCCAGTTCCAATGCGGTGGACAGGTCGTACACTTCGGCGAGCGACAGATCGGCAGGACCGATCCCGGCTTCCTCGTACGCGGCGTGTGCGACGGCGGAACGGAATTCGCGCGGTGGCGGCTGGACGGCCACGGCGGAATCCGTCGCGAAATCCGGCAGGTCGATCACGGTTTTCGGGAATGTCGGCGTCACCGTCGACAGTGCCCGGATCCGGACCGGGTCGGTGACACCGTGGCGGCGCGCGTATTCCATCGATGTCAGCACGAGTGCCGCGCCGCCGTCACTGGTGGCGCAGATGTCCAGCAGGCGCAGCGGGTCCGAGACGACCGCCGAGGCCGCGACCTCTTCGGCCGAGACCTCCTTTCGGTACCGGGCATACGGGTTGTTCAGGCCGTGCTTGGCGTTCTTCACCTTGACCGCGGCGAAATCGTCGAGCGTGGCGCCGTGCAACGCCATCCGCCGGCGGGCGTACAGCGCGAAATAGATGGGGTTGGTCGCGCCGAGCAGATGGAAACGCAACCAGTCGGGATCGTCGCGGCGTTCCCCGCCGACCGGCTGGAAGAATCCTTTCGGGGTGGCGTCCGCGCCCACCACCAGCGCTACATCGCACAACCCGGCCAGAATCTGGGCGCGCGCGTTGGCAACGGCCTGGGCACCCGACGCGCAGGCGGCGTAGCTACTGGAGATCCGCGCCCCGGACCAGCCCAGCGCCTGGGCGAACGTCGCACCGGAGACGAACCCGGGGTATCCGTTGCGGATGGTGTCGGCGCCGGCGATATAGCCGACGTCGCGGTGGTCCACGCCCGCATCGGCCAGCGCCGCCCGTGCCGCGACCAGACCGTACTCGACGAAGTTACGTCCCCATTTGCCCCACTGGTGCATACCCGCACCGAGAACGGCGATATCGCGGTCATTCGACTCAGGCATCGACCGGCCTCCACATCCACACCGTATGCTCCGCTTCCTCGTCTTCGTACAGCACGCCGAGGGTCAATTCGACCGGCATGCCGACGGCCAGATCGTCCACCGTGAGACCACGCACCACCTGCCCGAGAATCACCATCTGCTCGACCTCCAGTTCCACCGCCGCGACGACGTACGGCTCGAACGGTTCGGGCGAGACATACGGCGGTGGCGGCTTGTACCGGGCGTCCGCATACGACCAGATCCGGCCGCGCGTGGAGAACAGGTACTCGGCGAGTTCGGAGCCGTCCTTCGGGCCGGTGCACTGCGGGTTCCGGCAGGCCAGCGTGTTCCGTGGGAAGTACGGCGTGCCGCAGGTGGTGCAGCGACTTCCCTTCAAGCGCACCGTGCCGTCATCCGCGGTGAACCAGTCGGCCACGGCGGGGCGTTGTTCTTTCTGCACAAACCCGACCGTATAGGAACACGTTCTACTTTGGGTTCGAAACCCACTCCATGGGAGTGCGACCGAAGGTACGGTGAGGCCGGATCGGGAGGTAACGGCCTTCTCGAGTCGATCTGGAGTACCACACACGATGGGCAGCGAAGTCATCGAACCGCAGTCGATCCGCAACGTCACGGTCGTCGGGGATCCCGATGCGACCACACGAGTCGTGCACCGCCTGCTCCGCGATCTCACCCGGACCGGGACCGGCGTGCCGGGCACGGTCCACTGGACCACCGACCGCACCGAGCACACGATCCGTCTCGCCGAGTTGTCGAGCCAGGCCCCCATCGCTGTCCTGGAACGGTCCATCCGGGTTGCCGACGGTCTGATAGCGGTCCTGGACGCCGCCGCGAAACGCGACTCACGCCTCGAGACGGCGCTGCGCATCGCCGACGATCACCAGGTCGCCCGGCTGTGCCTGGTGACCGGCCTCGACGATCCCGTTGCCGACTTCGGCCGCTGCGTCCGGATGGTCGCGGACGCGCACGGGGCCGCTCCGGTGGCGCTGCAGATCCCGCACGGCACCGGCACCGGTTTCGACGGTGCCGTCGATCTGATCTCGATGCGGGAGTCCGGCCGGCAGGCCCCCGGCACTGCCGGCGACCGACCGAATATCGCGGGGGAGTGGTACCGCGACCTCGTGGACACTGTCACGGATCCGGACGACAGATATTCCGGCGGCGTTCCCGGAGTGTGGACGATCCCGGCCGGCCGATTGCACGACCGCCTCCGCTACCTCGCCCGTATCGGCGATATCGTCCCGGTCCTGTGCGATACGACGCCGCGGCGGCATATCGCCCCGATTCTGGACGCCATCGTCCGCTACCTGCCATCACCGCTGCATGTCTGCCAGCCGGAACACGTCCTCGACTATTGACGGCGTCGCCGCTGAGCAGCTGTTGCGACCCTCCGGCGCCTGCACTGCGGCCACGGTAACGAACGACCGTCTGCTCGGGCAGTCGGACGCCCGCGTATTCCTGTGTCCGTGGCTTCGACCATTACGCGCCCGGGGTCGCTGTGCGATCGAAGGCGCGCCGGACTCACTCCTCGGCGAACTTTGGTGCGCGGATCGGCGACCGCGGACCTTGCCGGCGGCTGTGTGCGCCGTGCCGAGCGCGACCTTCGAGATGGGGCCGGCTACACCGGCTTGCGGCCGACTGCCGCGTACAAGGGCAGGATGCGGTCGTAGGCGGCGGGCTGGTCCATCCGCGGCCGCCATCGGTGCAGCGGGACAATTCCCGGCTCGGCCATTTCGAGACCGGTGAAGAACCGCTCGAATTCGTCGCGGCTGCGCGGCTGCATGGCGATTCCGCTCTGGGTATAGGTCGCGACGGTGCCTGCGACGCCCTCGGGGTCGATCTCGGCGGTCAGATGCGTCATCGCCAGGTAGCTGCCCGGGGCCAGTGCGCCCAGCAGGGTTGCGACGGCAGCGTAGATCGCGTCACCCGGAACGAAGTGGGCGATCGCGATGAGGCTCAACGCGGTCGGTACGTTCGGGTCGAGGGTGTCGGTCAGCGCGGGCGCGGACAGAATCGATTCCGGTTCGGTGAGATCGGCGTTGATGTAGCCGGTGCGGCCTTCCGAGGTGCCGGTCATGAGTGCTCGCGCGTGCGCGAGGACCAGTGGATCGTTGTCCACGTACACGATCCGCGCGGCCGAGTTCACCTCCTGGACGACCTGATGCAGATTCGGGGCGGTCGGAATCCCCGTGCCGATATCGAGGAACTGCCCGATCCCCGTCTCGGCCGCGAACCGCGCGGCCCGGTGCATGAAGTCTCGATTGGCCCGTGCGACCTTTCGGGCATTGGGAACCGCCTGTTCCACCTTGGCCGCGGCTTCCTGATCGGCTGGATAGTTGTCCTTGCCGCCGAGCAGGTAATCGTAGATCCGGGCGCTGTGCGGCTTGTCGGTTTGCAGATCCAACGACTTTCCCGCCACAGCAGACTCCGATCCGAGAACAACACCGGTACAACACTGTCGACGATATCGCCGCTTCGCACACGGCCGCATGTGAGGTGTGGAGATCGGTGCATACCAAGTGGATTCGTCGCCGATACGACGGCGCGCAGCAACCCCTCTGCGCGGCGGGCCCGGTGGCGCTGTCCGTTTGCTGCGGATAGCTTCAATGGGTGCAGGACCACCTCGACGACCTCCGATTCGCCCATGTCCTCGCGGATTCCGCCGCCGCGGCGAGCATGGACCGCTTCAAGGCCCTCGACCTCGTGGTCGAATCGAAGCCGGATCTGGATTCGGTGCGCGAAGCCGCGACCGAGGTGGAGAAGCTCATTCGCGGGCAGTTGCAGCGGGCCCGGCCCCGCGATGCCGTTCTCGGCGCGGGGGAGGGGCTGGCGGGCACCGGGCCGCGCTGCTGGGTGGTCGACGCCATCGACGGTCTGGAGAACTACGCGCGCGGTGTACCGGTATGGGCCACGCAGATTTCCCTGATCGAAGCGTCGGAGGTCGGTTACCGGCCGGTGGCGGGGGTCGTCTCCGCCCCCGCGCTCGGCCGCCGGTGGTGGGCAGCGCAAGACCACGGTGCCTTCACCGGCCGCAACCTGTCTTCCGCCACTCGCATGCACGTCTCGGGTGTTTCGGCGTTGCCGGACGCGTCGTTCGCGTATTCCACCCTCGCGGGTTGGGAAGAGCGAGGCAGACTGGGTGGTCTGCTGGCGCTGTCCCGGGAGGTATGGCGCACGCGCGCGTACGGCGACTTCTGGCCCTACATGATGGTCGCCGAAGGTGTGGTCGATATCTGCGCCGATCCGGACCTTTCACCGCTGGAGATGGCCGCGCACGCCGTTATCGTCACCGAAGCCGGGGGCGTCTTCACCGGGCTCGACGGTAGCCCCGGACCGCTCGGGGACAGCGCGGCCGCGTCGAACGGCCTGCTGCACCACGAGTTGCTCGGATACCTGAGCCAGAGTTGTTGACGGGGCCCGGTATCGGTGGGCCGGCCGCCCGCAGGCGGTGCTGTCCGGCGTGACTCGCACCGGCCGTGGCGCGGACTCACCGGTCGTGGCGCGGATTCACCGAGTGGCCGTGCCTGACGCTGTCCCGGCTTCCCGCCGTATGTGCGAGGACGGCTGCCGCGACTTCCTCGTGTACCTGCGGCGGCAGTGTATGGCCCATACCGGCGACGATTCGAAGCTGTGCCCCTGGTATCAGCTCGGCGATCACCGCGCCGTGACCTGGTTTAACCGGTTCGTGGCTGCCTTCGATGACCAGTGTGGGGGCTTTGATCCGGGGAAGTGCACCGGTCGGTTCGAAGTCCGGGTGAGCGGCCGCGGCCAGCCGGTGGTTGGTGGCCGCCGCGAGGTCGCGAGCCCGGTCGTAGATCCGTTCCTGCAGTTCGCGTGCTGCCGTCTCGTCGAACGGCAGGCCGGTGCCGTGCAGCAGGCGCTGTTCGGCGACCATGCCGTCGATGCCGGTGGCGCGGTCCTGCGGGGGTGGTGCCGCCATGAGATCGCGGTAGAAGGCGACGAATTCGGGTGCCGGTTCGGGCAGGCTGCCCGGAGGCTGGGGTTCGCCGAGTAGAGCGCGCATGAGTACCGAGCCTTCGTGGCCCCCGAGCGGTGAGGAGCCGATCACCGTCAGTGAACGCACCCGTTCCGGCCGTTGCACCGCGACGAACTGGGCGAGCAGGCCGCCCGCCGAATGCCCCACCAGATGAGCGCTTTCGAGGCCGTGTGCGTCCAGTACCCGATAGACATCGTTCTTGATGTCTTCCCAGGTATAGGGCCGGGCCGCGAAATCGACGGTATCCGACATCCCGGTGTCGCGATGGTCGTACCGGATCACGCGGCGGCCGCCGGCGACGAGGCGCTCGATGAACTCCTCCGGCCACAGGATGCCCTGCGACATCGATCCCATGATCAGCAGGATCGGCGTATCCGTCGCGGCGCCGAACTCCTCGCTCCAGATCTTCACATCACGCATATCGTCTCCTCTGTGGCGCTACCGGGCGCCGATCGTGTTCCGGTGTTCCGATCCGGCCGCTTCGCCGGCGCCGGTGTAGTGCCGGCGGCTCGGATGTGGGGCTAGCGGCCGCCGCGCCTGCTGTGGCGCGGCAGGGCCTTCTTGACGATTGCCGCGCGCGGTGGTGCCGGCCGGGCGGCGAGACGCTGCTGATCGGCCGGAACGGGGAAGGTGCCGTGGAGCTTTCGCATATCGGTTCCGCCTTTCGACGAGGACGGTGGAATTCGAGAGAGTCGGGGCGGTGACCCGCTGCTCCTTACCGCCTCGCTTGTAGTACTCTGGATGAAGTGATTTGAACTGTAGTACTACAGATGGAGTGGTGTCAAGTGGTCCGTACGAATCCCCAGCGGCGCCAGGCGTTGCTGGACGCATCGATCGAGGTCCTGGCCCGGGAAGGCGCCCGTGGCCTGACCTTCCGCGCAGTGGACAAGGAGGCCGAGGTGCCGGCGGGCACCGCTTCGAACTATTTCGCCAACCGTGACGACCTGCTGGTTCAGGCGGGGCACCGGTACTACGAGCGCCTGGTCCCCGACGAATCGGTGCTGATGAAACTGCAGGGACCTCGTTCCCGTGAGACCGTCACCGAACTCATGACCGAAGTCGTCGGGCGCGTCACCCGGTTCCGCACCGGCTACCTCGCGCTGCTCGAACTCCGGCTGGAGGCCACCCGCCGACCCGAGCTGCAAGCCCTGCTCACCGAACGGGTCCGAGCGGATCTGGACTTCAATATCCGCAACCACGTCGACAACGGAATGCCGGGCGACGAGAACACCGTCGTCCTGCTGTTCCTCGCGCTCAACTGGCTCATCCTCGAACGTCTCACCCTGCCCGGTGTGTTCACCGAGGAACGGGTCGACGAACTGGTCCGCATGGCGGTCGAGCGCGCGATTCCCGCCACCGGCGGGGCTTGAACGGCTGCAGTCACGGTATCCGGCGAACTAGCCGGGCGGGGGCCGTCCGGCGCCGGTTCGTGCGCCGCCAGCGCCCTTGACTGTCATATGGACACCCGTCTAACTTCGATTCAGCCGCCGAGAGAAGTGGGCCGGTCGGAACCCGCTCGGGACCCCTCGGCGAATACCCCGTAGCGCGGGCGGCCGGAGCCGGTCATCCGCCCCGCAAACGATGATCGAAGGTGCCACGATGAGTAATCCGACCGAACCGCTGCTGGGACAGGTGGCCCTGGTGACGGGCGCGGCCCGCGGCCAGGGCCGCGCGCACGCGGTCCGGCTGGCCGAACAGGGCGCCGATATCATCGCCATCGATGCGTGCGCGCCTATCTCCGGCACCGTCACCTATCCCGCCGCCACCGCGGATGATCTCGCGGAGACCGCGCGACTGGTGGAGTCGGCGGGCCGCAAAATCCTCACCCGCACGGTCGACGTCCGGGATCTGGCGGCGCTGCAGGAATTGGTGGCCGACGGTGTCGCCCGGTTCGGCCGGCTCGATGTGCTGATCGCCAACGCGGGAGTGCTGAGCTGGGCCCGGCTGTGGGAGATGAGCGAAGAGCAGTGGGACACCGTCGTCGACGTCAACCTCAGTGGTACGTGGCGCACGATCCGGGCCGCGCTCCCGGCGATGATCGAGGCGGGCAACGGCGGCTCGGTCGTCATCGTCAGTTCGTCGGCCGGGTTGAAGGCGACACCGGGCAACGGGCACTATGCGGCGTCCAAGCACGGGCTGGTGGCGTTGACCAATACGCTGGCGCTGGAAGCCGGTGAATTCGGTATCCGGGTGAACTCGATCCACCCGTACTCGGTGGACACCCCGATGATCCAGCCCGACGACATGATGGCGATGTTCGGCAAGCATCCCTCGTTCCTGCACAGTTTCCCGCCGGTGCCACTGAAATCGGCCAACGACGGGCAGAGCGGTTTCATGCCGGTCGAAGACGTCGCCGAAGTGGTGGCGTGGCTGGCCGGTCCTGCATCGGTGGCCATCACCGGAACGCAGGTCCCGGTCGATGCGGGAGCGCTGAAGTACTGAGGGTGATATGCGGGTGCTGATCACCGGCGCCACCGGATTCGTCGGCGCCTGGACCGCCAAAGCCGTACACGACCGCGGACACCGGATGCGATTGCTGGTCCGCGACCCCGCCCGCCTGGCGCCGATCGCGGCGGCACTGGGATTCGACGCCACCGATGTGGTGCGCGGCGATATGACCGACCCGGATCGGGTCCGCGAAGCCCTCGACGGCTGTGATGCGGTGGTACATGCCGCCGCGGTCGTTGCGCTGCGGGCCGACGCCGCCGGCGAGATGATCCGGGCCAATCTCGCCGGCGCGCGGAATGTGCTGGGCCAGGCGGCCGCCTGCGGTGTCGATCCGGTCGTGTACGTCTCGAGTATGACGGCCCTGTGGCATCCGCAGTGTCCGCTGCTGCACGCCGATCTGCCGCCGGCGGGCGGCAGCGATGGTTACGCCACCTCCAAGGCGCGGGTCGAGCGGTACGCCCGGGAACTACAGCAGCAGGGCGCCCCCGTGGTGGTGACCTATCCCAGTTGCATCGTCGGCCCGGCCGCCGGGAATCAGTTCGGGGAATCCGGTGAAGCCGTCGCCGCGTTCGTCCGCGTCGGTATTCCGGGGCGTGGCGCGGCCTTCACCATCGGCGATGTACGCGATCTCGCCGAGGCCCATGTCCGGCTGCTCGAACCGGGCCACGGCCCGCGACGCTACGTTCTCGGTGGACACCACGTGACAGGCGCCGAATTGGCCGGTCTGCTCACGGATATCGCCGGCCGGCGGGTCCGCTACTACGGCGTTCCCGACAGTGTGCTGCTCTCCGCCGGAAAGCTCGCGGACCGGTTCCGGCGTGTGCTGCCTCCCGGTATGAGCCAGCTCAGCGAGACCTCGATCCGGTATCTCACCGACTCACCGCCCACCGACGACGGCCCCGCGGAGCGTGATCTCGGCATCACATTCCGGCCGGTCCGCGAGACGTTGGCGGATATGCTCGCCGATCGCTGAAGGGCCGGCCGCCGCGCCGGAATCGCGTCGACGAGCAAGCAGGTTGTTGCGGCCGCCGAAGACCGGACTGTGGACTCGACCGGGCCGCTGATCGCCACTATCAGGCCGGTCGAGCTGGGGATCTGCTGTGTCGATGTTGCCCGCGTCGCCGCCCCACGCGCAAGCCGGTGTCCGATCGCGCGGTGCGGCCGGTTCCCGCTCCGCTTGCGAGGTGCCGGTGTGGCACGCGATCCGGGGGCGGCGTGCGGAAGCCGCGTGGAATCGGCCGCGGCGCGGCGTATCGCGACCCGAGATGAACGCCGGCCTGCCCGTCGACCTGTACGGCCCGGTGCGCGACCGGCTATGCGCTCACAATTTCGTCGCTGCTTGCCACGCGGTATGAATCGCGCCCTGAATGTAATCGACTTTCGCGGCGTCGCCCACGATATGCACCTCGGGCACAACGTCCTTCAGCCCCTCGGCCAGTCGCGCCTGCGCGGAAACCTCCGAGGCGACGACGACCATATCCGCCGGAGCGGTCGAGGTCTTGTCGCCGACGGTGAACTCGACGTACTTCTCGGTGATGCGCTGAACTGTGGCCTGGCGGTGGATCCGCACACCCGACTCCTTCGCGTGCCGGACGGCGGTCCAGCGCCGCGGCAGCGCCATCGGTACGCCGAGCTGACCGCCTTCTTCGAGCAGGGTCACGGTGCGGCCGCGTTCGGCCAGGAACTCCGAGAGTTCCAGGCCGACGAGCGAACCGCCGATCACCACGACGTTCTTACCCATCGGCAGGAACTTGCGGGTGACCGCGCGGATCGCGGCGGCACTCCTGGTGATACCGGACAGCTTCCCCAGTTTGGCGATGACCCGCAGCAGCGGCGGCACTTGCGATACATCACCGGACCCGGTCATCAAGGCGCGCAAGGTATCGCCGGTGTGGACATGCGGCAGCTCGCTGCCGGGGACCGCGGGCCGTCCGCGGACAGCACCCGTGGCCACGACCACCGCATCCGGCTGCAACGCCTGGATCGAGGCCACTGTGGCCTCGGATTTCAAGCGGATATCGACGCCCAGTCGCTGCACCTGCACCTTCAACCAGTCCAGCAGCATCTGGTTGTCCGGCGTGGTGAGCCCGGAGAACCAGAGTGTGCCGCCGAGCCGATCGGATTTGTCCACAACGGTTACGCGGTGCCCGCGCTCGGCAGCCACTCGGGCGGCCTCGAGTCCGCCGGGGCCCGCACCGACGACGACCACATGTTTGCGCGCGGTGACCGGTGTCAAGGGGAGCAGTTTCTCGTTGCCCAGCGCGGGGTTCACCGCGCAGAGGGGGGTGTCGTCCCAGAAGTTCTCCTGCACGCACACATAGCAATTGATGCAGGGACGCACCTGTTCCGGCGTACCCGCCCGCAGCTTGTTCACCAGATCCGGGTCCGCAAGCAGTTGCCGGCCCATGGCCACGAAATCGGTACTGCCCGCCGCGATCGCCTGCTCGCCGACCTCCGGCAGTACCCGGCCGACGGCGATCACCGGGATGGATACCGCCTGCTTCACCGCGGCCGCCAGGCCCGTGTACGCGCCGACCTTGTCGGGTAGGGGCCCGTCGGTGAAATTGGAGAACGGATTACGACCCCACCCGGTGACGTGGATGGCGTCGGCGCCGGCGGCCTCGAACAGTGCTGCCGCCTGTGCGGCTTCCTCGGTGGTCAGTGCGCCGTCCTCGCCGAACTCGCGGCCGGCGACGCGCACCAGGATCGCGAGTGAACCGCCGACTTCCGCCGCGACCGCCCGGATCACTTCCACCGCCAGCCGGGCCCGGTTCTCCAGCGAACCGCCGTAGTCGTCGGTGCGTTTGTTGTCGGCCCGGCTCAGGAAGGCACCGAGCACATAACCATGCGCGACATGGATTTCGACCGCGTCCCCGCCGGCCGCGCGCACCCGGCCCGCGGCCTCGGCGAAGCTGCGCACCAGCCAGTCGATATCGTCCTGGGTGGCTTCGTGGAACGTGGGCTGCTTGCCGCCCGCGACGGTTGCCATCTTCTGCAGTTCGCCGGGAGTGTTGTCGGCCAACGCGGAGCGGTCCGGAGGTGCGGACGGCGCCGACGGAACCAGCAGCGGCCGGCCCTGCAGCGTATCGATCCGGGCGACCTTGCCGTGATGGGTCATCTGTACGCACAACTTGCTGCCGGCGGCATGGACCGCGTCGGCGAGCGCCTTCAGTCCCGGCAGGAACCGGTCATCGGAGAGACCCGGTTCCTTAGTGCTCGTGCAGCCGATCGGGAAAGCAACGGCGCAGGCACCGGTGATGATGAGTCCCGCCCCGCCGGCCGCGCGGGCGGCGAAATGATCGATATCGCCCTGTTCGATCTCGCCGTCCTCGCAGAGGTTCATATCCATTGCGGGCATGACCACACGGTTGGCAAGAGACATCGGGCCGATGGTGCCGGGGGAGAGCAGATGCGGGAAGGTCTTGGTGCGGGTCACGGGTAGAAGTTAGTGCGATACGGCGCTATCTCGAGTCGCCGTTCCCGATCACCGGGACTCGGCCGCAGCGAAGACCGACGGGCCAGGAATCGTGTCGGCTCCGTACTCGCTGCCCGGCTGCCGGGACTCGCCGCGCCGCCGGTGTCCCCGCGCCGATGATCAGTTCTCTCCCACGACCACGCCGGCCCTGCGGTCGAGGAACTCGGGTAGGTAGCGGACCTGTATGCGCGTGTTGACCACCGTGACCCCGTCCACCCAACCGGAAGTCCGGCGCGTGCGCCCCGCGTGGTCGGTGAACTCCACCGTTACCCGGGTGCTGCGGGCTCCGTCGTCGGAATCCCGCCGGGAAGCCCGGGTCACCGTGCCGGTCGTCGCACGCCCTTCGGTCCGCACGCGCTGCCGTAACCGGCGGTTCCGTGTCATGGCGCGGGCGATCACCTCGACGGCCACCATGGCCGCAGCTCCCGCAGCGGTGAACCCGACCGACAACACCGGCGGCGGCGTCGCGGTGAGCACACCGTGCGCGATTCCGCCGGCGCCGTGCGCCACGAACACCGCCGCGAGTGGGGAGAACACGATCCGCGGCTCGAACTCCGGGGATTCTGCTCCGGCGGCCAGTGCGAACACTCCCGCGACGAGTGCCATGATCCCGGTGGGCAGTGCCACCGCAACGACCCGGCCGGGCGTCGAGTACTGCGGTCCCGCACCGAGCGTTTCGCCTGTCGACCAGCCCACTGCCAGGAACGCACACACTGCGGCCCCGGAGCACACGTACCCGACGACGCGGCACAGCGTGGCGCCGGGGTCGCGCCGCGTGGTGGTCTCGATCGGGCTCACAACATCGCATCCTTCCTCTCCGCCGCGTGTATCTCGATCATCCCCTATCGAGTCGGGCCGGAGCTTGCCGGCGGTATCCGCCTGACCCGAAGATCACCGGAACACAGGTCACGAAACTCTATGCGGCGTATACCGGGCCGGGCCGGCGGCGGCCGGATGAGGGGATACCGCCCGTTCGCGTTCATCGGCGATCATGACGGTGTGCTGCCGGCTGTCTCGGCGGCTGCCGGCAGCACAGCGGCACTCGGCCGTACGACGAGAGAAATAGCCGGTCCTGTGCCTAGGATCCGTCCGGTGACGATTTCCGAGCAGCACTCGCCCCGCGCTCCGCACAGTACACCGGCCGATATGGACGGCCCGCGGATTCCCTTGTACGTACCGGAGTTCGCGGTCGACCCGCACAGCACCTATCGCGCGATGCGGGAACGTTACGGGTCCCTGGTGCCGGTCGAGGTGGCGCCGGGGGTGCCCGCGACGCTGGTGATCGGCTACTACACGGCGCTGCGGATCTACAACGACCCGGACCATTTCCCGGCCGACCCGCGCACGTGGCAGCGCGATATTCCCGCGAACTGCCCGGTGCTGCCGCTCATGCAGTGGCGGCCGAACGCCCGGCGCAACGACGGCAGCGCGCATACGCGCTATCGGCAGGCCATCGTCGCCGGGCTGGACGAGGTCGATCCGTTCGGCCTGCACGAGACCGTGGAGCGGGTCGCCGTTCCGCTGATCAACTCCTTCTGTGCCGACGGATCGGCGGACCTGATCGAGCAGTACGCGTTTCCGCTCACCTTCGCCGTGCTGAACTCGATGCTGGGCTGCCCTACCGAGATTGCACAGCGGGCCGCGACCGGGATGGCCGCCATGTTCGAGGGTGTCGGCGCCGAGGACGGCGCTGCGTTGCTGATGAAATCGCTGGCGGAGCTGATCGAGCTCAAACGCGCTCAACCCGGTGACGATGTGACGACCCGGATGATGCAGCACCCGAGCGCATTGACCGAACCCGAGATCGCGAACCAGGTGGGCACGATCTACGGGGCAGGTATCGAACCGCTGCAGAATCTGATCGTGAACGCGCTGCGGTTGATGCTCACCGACGAGCAGTTCGGGGACAGTGCGCTCGACGGCAGTCTGTCCACTCGGGACGCGCTGGACGAGGTGCTGTTCAACGATCCACCGATGGCGAATTTCTGTTTCACCTTCCCGAAACAGCCGATCCTCATCGAGGGGGTCTGGTTGCCGGCGCACCAGCCCGTGATCATCAGCATGGCGGCCTGTAATACCGATCCGGTGATCGGGTCGGACCGGCATGCGGGTAACCGGGCTCATCTGGCCTTCGGTGGGGGCCCGCATGTGTGCCCGGCCAGTTCGCTGGCCTACCTCATCGCGCAGGACGCCATCGACCAACTGCTCGACGGCCTGCCGGAGATCCGGCTCGCAGTACCGCCCGCGGAGCTGACCTGGCGGACCGGCGCTTTCCATCGCGCGTTGACGACGCTGCCTGTCGTTTTCCCGCCGTCACCACCGTTGTCGCCGATGTAGCCCTCATCTTTCGCGTAGCCGGGAGACGTTGTTCAGCCAGTCGTCGACGACCCGGTCGGCCAGGGTCGAATCGGTGCGTAGCAGCCGGGTGAGTTCCAGCCCGCGCACGAGCGCCATGAGCGATTCGAATGCTGTCCGGGCCGCTTCGGGATCGGTGATACCGGCATGCCGTTCGAAATGGCCGCGGAGTGCGGACCCCAGCCGTTTCTCGGCGGGCAGCAGCGCTTCGCGTAATTGTGGGTCGGTACGGGACGCGGCCCACAGTTCCATTGCCGCCTGAAAGGGGGGCCCGGTCATCGCCGACCGGACCGCGTGCACCATCTGCGGGAGGTTCTCGGGCCCGTCGCCCAGGCCGGCGACGTATTCGCCGAAATCGGCCAGGCGCCGGTCGGCGATATGGTGGATCGCGGCGACCAGCAACTCCGATTTCGACGCGAAATGATGCAGTAACGCACCCCGCGAGACGCCGGCTTCCTCTTGGATACGTTGTGTGGTCGTGCCCGCGTACCCGTGTTCGACCAGGCATCGGATCGTGGCGTCGAGCAGCGCGGCGTGAGTTTGCGCGTGCTGTTCTCGACGCGTCCGGCCGGTGGTGCGCGGCACCGGCCGCGCGGGCTCTCGCCGCTGCGGGCCGGCGACACGCCCGGAATGCGCCGATTTGCCGGTCACAGGGCTTCGAGTCGGCCGTCGGCGATCATATCGCGAAGCCGGAACTTCTGGAGCTTGCCCATCGCGTTCACGGGGAGGCTCTCGGCGACGTACCAGGATTTCGGGGTTTTGTGCGGAGCGAGACGTTCCCGCAGGTAATTCTGGAGATCGACCGGTGTGGGGGCCGGTTGTGCCGGGTCCGGCCGCACCACCGCGGCCACGCGTTCGCCCCAGGTCTCGTCGGGCAGGCCGAGTACGACCGCATCGATGAGCGCGGGATGTGCGGCCAGCGCTTCCTCGATTTCGCGCGGGTAGATGTTCTCGCCGCCGCGGATGATCATGTCCTTCAGCCGCCCGGTGATGCGGATATAGCCGCGGGCATCCATCGTCCCGAGGTCGCCGGTGTGCAGCCGGCCCGCGGGATCGACTGTCTGCGCGGTTTCGGCGGGCATATCGAGGTATTCGAGCATCTGCTGGTAGCCGCGGGCGCAGATCTCGCCCTCGACCCCGAGTGGTTGCACCGCCCCGGTCCCGGGATCCAGGATGGAGACTTCGACGCCGGGAAGGGGCCGGCCGGCGGTGGACAGGTTGTCCTCGCGGCTGTCGGCCGGACTCGTCTGGCAGACGATCGGCCCGAGTTCGGTCTGCCCGTAGACCGCGCTGGTGGCGGCGCCGCAGAGCTGCGCCCAGCCGTCGACCAGTGCGGGCGGCACGGCATCGCCCCCGGACATCACGACCCGCAGCGCACCGAGATCGAACCCGGCCGCCCCGGGGTAGGCGAGCAGGGCGTGCAGCATGGCGGGCACGCCACCGTAGATCTCGGCGCGGTGCTCCTGGAGCGCGGCCAGCATCGTCGCCGGGTCGAAAACTTCGGCGAGGACGAGTGTGGCCCGCTGATACACCGAGCCCAGCGCGGCCAGACCGCACCCCGCGGTGTGGAACAGCGGCAGAGCGGTGGCGAAGGTCGCTCCCGGTGCCGCACCGCAGCGGTCACGGACGAAGGCCGCGTTGGTCACCATCGACCGGTGCGCCAGTACCGCCGGTTTCGCGCGGCCGGTGGTGCCGGAGGTGAACTGGATCTGGGTTGCCGAGCGCGGATCGACCACCGGTAGTTCCGCGGGCTTCTCGGTGCCGCGGACTTCGTCGAGCCAGCCGTCGAAGGTGACGACCGCGCGCACCGCGGGGACTGCGGGCAGCACGGCGTGGATCTGGGCGGCCATATCGGTACCGCGGAAGCTGTCGGTGTAGAAAACGCCGGCCGCACGCGACCGGTCGAGTGCGTATTCGAGTTCGGGTCCACGCAGAGCGGGGTTGGCCGTGACGAGCACCAGCCCGGCGAACGCGGCGCCGTACTGCAGCACGAGCCATTCGGGGACATTCGGCGCCCACACCGCGATATGTTCGCCCGGCCGGAACCGGTCGAGCAACCAGGCTGCCGCGCGTTCGGCATCGTCGAGCAGTTGCGCGTAGGTCCAGGTGCGGGAGTTACGTTGCGGAGCCACCGAGACCAGCGCGACTTTCTCCGGCGCGTCGGCGGCCGCCTGCCGGAGCAGTTCACCCACCGTGACCTCGAGAACCGGCCTGCTGGTGTCGACCGGCCACACGGATTCGGTGAGCGCGGTCATCGCCGCTGCTCCGCCCGCTGCTCGAGCTCCCGCTTCATCCGCTCGATCTCGTCGTCGGCCGGGATCTCACCGCCGCCGTCCGGGATGAACCGGCCCGTATCGCGCCACTGGACCGCGGCCTCGAAACCGTGTTGCTGGGCGAAATCGACGAACCAGCGGCCCTCGGGGGAGTGGCGGGTGATGCCGTCGAAGAGGATCGCGAGGTTCTGTGTCGTCTGCAGGCCCATGTTGTCGTAGGCCTGGTTGATCATCATCTTCTGCATGACCAGCTGGTTGGTGGGGACCCCGGCCATCCGGTCGACGAGTTCTTCGACCGCGGTATCGAGTTCGGCCGCCGGGACCGCGTCGATGACCAGCCCCCACTCCCGGGCCCGGATCCCGTCGATGGTGTCGCCGGTGAGCAGCATCCGCTTCGCGCGTTCGGCGCCGAGGCGATACACCCACATCGCGGTGGTGGGGCAACCCCATACCCGGGCCGGCATATAGCCGATCCGCGCGTCCTCCGCCATGACGACGAGGTCGCAGGACAGCGCGATATCGCTACCGCCCGCGACGGCGTAGCCGTGCACTTTCGCGACGGTGGGTTTGGCCGAACGCCACAGCGAGAAGAAGTGGTCGGTATTGGTTTTCATCATCCGGAAATCCTTGATCGGATCCCAGACCGCGCCCTGATGTTCCGCACCGCCTTCGGCATAGAGCTTCAGATCGTAGCCCGCGCAGAAGGCGCGGCCCGCCCCCTGTACCACGATGACGCGTACCGAATCGTCGGCGTTCGCCGCGGCGACGGCGTCACCGATTTCGCGAGCCATCTCGCCGGTGATCGCGTTCAGCCGCTCGGGCCGATTCAAGGTGAGGTAGGCGCGGTGGTCGCGTACTGCGTAGTCGACCGTCGTTCCGGTGAAGGTCATCTCGGTGTTCCGATCTGGTCGGCGAAGGTACCGAGAACGGTTTCACAGTCCGATTGGACTGTCAATGGGAAGTCAGCGGCCCGAGCGGGTCACCGGCACATCCTCGGCGAAATCGACCACGAGTTCCCGGCGGGAGAACAACCAGGTGCCGCCGGAGAACTCGAAGGTGTCCTGATAGCGCAGCGCGATCCGGTTGTCCCGGTGCCCCTCACCGCGTGTGTAGATGTGGTGCGCCGTGCAATAGGTCTCGCCATGGGCGCGGCCGGTGGTGTCGGTCTCGACCACCTGCTGTCCGATGACGTGCCGGGTCGCCACCAGGTGCGATACCGCCCCCACCACCGACCGGGCCACTGTCTCCCGGCCGCGGAGTTCCGCCGGTGCGTCCGTTCGGTTCAGTTCGGGCGGCAGCACGACCACCACCTCGGAGGTACACAGGGCGGCGACTGCCGCGGTGTCCCGGCGGTCGACGGCTTGGGCATAGCGCGCGGCGAGTGCGCTCAGGGCAAGACGGTCGGCAGGGTCCATCGTTGTATCTCAGCCCTGATCGACGCGGATCCCAAGGGGGCCTCTCGGTGGGTGAGACTTCGGTGGCCGCACCGCCGGTGAGTACCGCACGCTGCCCTCGGAACAGGAGGCATACATATGGGTACGTTGACCGGTCGGGCCGCACTCGTCACCGGCGCCGGGGTGGGTATCGGGCGCGGTATCGCGGGTGCGCTGGCCCGGGAGGGCGCGGATGTGCTGGTCGCCGAGATCGACGCGGCCGCCGGTGCGGATACCGCGAAATGGTTGACCGAGACATGGGGTGTGCGGGCGCACTTCGTGTACACCGATGTCACCGAGCAACGTCAGGTCGAGGCGATGGTGGACGCTGCGGTGTCCGAATACGGCCGGCTGGACGTTCTGGTCAACAATGCCTGGCGCGGAACGGGTTACGCACGCCTGGAAAAGACGGCACCCGCGGTGATGTCCGCCGGTTTCGATATGGCGGTGATGGCCGCGTTCTGGGCCATGCAGCGGGCTTATCCAGCGCTGGCGGAACACGGCACCGGGCGGGTCGTGAACCTGGCCAGCCTCAACGGTGTCAACGCGCATATGTACTCGGTCGCCTACAACGCGGCCAAGGAGGCCCTGCGGGCCCTGACCCGTACTGCGGCGCGCGAATGGGCGCCGAAACAGGTGTGCTGCAATGTGATCTGCCCCGGCGCGCGCAGCGCGGCCTACCAGCGGATGGCCGATGCCAATCCGGAAATGGCGGCCTCGATCGATGCGGCGAACCCGATGGGTCGCGTCGGGGATCCCCTCGACGATATCGGCCCGGTCGTGGCCTTCCTCGCCGGCGACGGTGCGCGCTACCTGACCGGTAACACCCTGTTCGTCGACGGCGGCGCGCATATCAACGGCGTGCAGTGGGCGCCGCAGGTCGACTGAGCGCGCGCTTTCCACTGGCTGAGACCTGCCACGGCGGGTGCGGGCGGGACTTGGATAGCGTCGGATCGGCACATGCGGCGTTGCCGGACACGTGTGGCACGGGATATGCGGGCAGGAGTTGAGTTGGAACACGCGACCATTGCGGGAATGCTGCTCGACCGTCTCGGCGATTCGCACCTGGGAGTGCGGACCCGGGAACGGGATTGGACGTGGGACGAAACGGTGCGCGAAAGCGCCGCCCGCGGGGCGCTGGCCACGGCGTTGCGGGTCGACGGACCGTTCCATATCGGGGTGCTGCTCGAGAACACCCCCGAATATCTGTTCTGGCTCGGCGGCGCCGCCTTGAGCGGTGCGGTGATCGTCGGTATCAACCCCACCCGGCGCGGCGCCGAACTCGAGGCCGAGATCCGATACGTCGACTGCCAGCTGATCGTGACAGATACCGCCGGGATGGCGCAGCTGCGTGAGCTGGATCTCGGCCTCGACGAGGACCGTTTCGTCCTCGTCGACGCACCGTCCTATCCCGGCCGGGTCCGGGAGCACTGGGTGGACGAGCCCGTCGCCGCGCCGGCGGTGGACGAAACGACGCTGTTCCTGCTGCTGTTCACCTCCGGCACCACCGGTACCTCGAAAGCGGTGCGCTGCAGCCAGGGCCGGTTGGCCCGGCTCGCGTACGCCAACACCGAGAAATACGGGCACGTCCGCGAGGACGTCGACTACTGCTGTATGCCGTTGTTCCACGGAAACGCGCTGATGGCGTTGTGGGCGCCGGCGCTGTCCAACGGCGCCACCGTCTGCCTGACCCCGAAGTTCTCCGCCTCCGGTTTCCTGCCCGACGTGCGGTTCTTCGGCGCCACCTTCTTCACCTACGTCGGCAAGGCCCTGAGCTATCTGATGGCCACCCCCGAACAGCCCGACGATATCGACAACACCCTGGTCCGGGGATTCGGCACCGAAGCATCACCGGAGGACAAGGTCGAGTTCGCCCGCCGTTTCGGAGCCGAACTGTTCGAGGGCTACGGATCGTCGGAGGGCGCGGGATCGGTGAAGGCCGACCCGGATGCCCCCGAAGACGCCATGGGCCGGCCCGCGCACGCCGAGATCGCCGTCGTGCACCCCGACACCCGGGCCGAATGCGCCCGCGCGAAGCTCGACCGGTTCGGCCGGGTGCTGAACCCGGACGAGGCGATCGGCGAGATGGTCGACAAGGGCGGCGCGAAACGTTTCGAGGGGTACTACAAGAACGAGGCCGCGGTGGCCGAGCGGATCCGGCACGGCTGGTACTGGACCGGCGACCTCGGCTATATCGACGAGGCCGGGTTCATCTACTTCGCGGGCCGCAAAGGTGACTGGATCCGCGTCGACGGCGAGAACACCTCCGCGCTGACGATCGAACGGATCCTGCGGCGGCACCCGAAGATCATCGCGACCGGTGTGTATGCGGTACCCGACCCGCGTTCCGGGGATCAGGTGATGGCCGCGATCGAGGTCGCGCAGGTATCCGATTTCGACCCCGCCGAATTCGCGGATTTCCTCGGCGGCCAGGACGATCTGGGGACCAAGGCGGCGCCGCGGTTCGTGCGGGTATCGGCGAACCTCCCGGTGACCGGATCGAACAAGGTGCTCAAACGCGAACTGCAGGCGCAGTTGTGGCGGGTCGGCGACCCCATATACCACCGGGTGGGCCGCGGTGCGCTGACCTACGAACTGCTGACCGAAACCGGCAAACAGGAACTCGAACAGGAATTCCACACCTACGGCCGCGCGCGGTTCCTCCCCGACCCGGAGACCGCGCGTCGATGACGGCCGGCCGGTGGTGCAGGTGCAGGTGCAGGTGCAGCGAAGGAGACAGGGAATGAAGCTCGGTGTCGTGATCCCGGTCGAACTGGGCACGAGCGGGGAACCGGAGGAGATCCTGCGGTTCGCCCGGGCCGCGGAATCGCTCGGATTCGACGAGATCTCCGCCGTGGAACATTCGGTGGTCATCGCCGATACCGAGAGCGAATACCCCTACTCGCCGACCGGCAAATCTCATCTGCCCGACGATTGCGATATCCCGGACCCCTTGGAGCTGCTGTCGTTCGTCGCCGGCGCCACCACCACCCTCGGCCTGTCGACCGGCGTCCTGGTGCTGCCCAACCACAATCCGGTGGTGCTGGCCAAACGCCTGGCCACCCTCGACCGGCTCTCCGGCGGACGCCTGCGCATATGCCTCGGTGTCGGCTGGATGCGGGAGGAGATCGAGGCCTGCGGCGGTCGGTTCGACCGGCGCGGCCGGATCGCCGACGAATCCATCGCGGTCATGCGGGCGTTGTGGGCCGGTCGCGACGGCGTGGATTTCAGCGGTGAATACTTCTCGTTCACCGGCGCCTACAGCCGGCCCCAACCTGTCCGGGACACCGGGGTGCCGTTGTATATCGGCGGCCACAGCCTGGCAGCCGCTCGCCGGGCCGGCCGGTTGGGCGACGGATTCCAGCCACTGGGGCTGGCCGGCGACGACCTCGCTACGGCGATCGGCACCATGCGCGAAGCGGCCGTGGCGGCCGAGCGGGATCCCGCGGATATCTCCCTGGTCCTCGGCGCCACCCTGCCGCGCCTGGACGAGTCCAAGCTGGACCGGTCCCGCGCGCTCGGCGCCGACCGCCTCGTCCTGTCGGCGTCCCGCCACGCCACTTCCATGGATCTCGTGATCGACGAAATGGCGGAGTGCGCGAAACGTGTGGGCCGCTGATCGTCCGGGTTACGGGCGGACGACGATCTTGCCCACGTGCCGGCGGGTGCCGAATTCCGCTTGCGCCCGGTGGATATCGGCCAGGTCATAGGCGGCCGCGATCGGCGGTCGTACGGTGCCGTGGCGTGCCTGGGCCACGAGTAGATCGAAGTGGTGCGGGGTGTGCATCGAGGAACCGATGATCGCGATGTTGTGCAGATAGAGCCGGCGCAGGTCGAGCGGGACGGTGTGGCCGCCGATCGCTCCGGCGATCATCCACCGGCCGCCGTCGCGCAGATGCGGTAGCACCTCGGCCAGAACCGGGGCGCCGACCACGTCGAGGACGGCGTCGAGCCCGCCTCGGGCATGCTCGTGCACCGCGTCGCCGATCGGCCGGTGACGGTCGACGGTCACCGCGGCGCCGGCGGCGGTGACCTGGTCGCGCTTGGCCTCGGTGGTCAGGGCGATGACCTGCGCACCGCGTGCCCGGGCGAGCTGCACCAGGGCGATACCGACTCCACCCGAAGCCCCGGTGATCAGTACTGTCTCACCGGGTCCGATACCGCCCCGCTCGAGCATCCCCATCGCGGTGCCGTAGGCGACCGGCAGGCAAGCGAGTTCCTCGTCCGACAGGGGCGAGTCGGAGACGTCGTGCACCCGGCTGCTCTCGACGAGAACTCGTTCGGCGAAGCCGCCGTCGGCTTCGCTCCCCAGCAGCCCGACCGGGTGGTCGCGGGCATCGTAGAAGGCGGGGTCCACCAGGACGCGCCGGCCGATCAGGGAGCTGTCCACACCGTCGCCGACGGCCTCGACGACTCCGGCGATATCGCCACCCTGGACGCGCGGGAAATCGATCGGCCCACGCCACCCGGCCCGGGCGTCCGGGTCCTCCGCGGTTCCGTAGGCGCCTTCGCGGGTCCAGATATCGGTGTTGTTCATCGCCGCGGCGGTGACCCGGACCAGTACCTGGCCCGCCCCGGGGGCCGGATCGGGCACGTCGCGAACCTCCAGCGCCTCCGGTCCGCCGAAGCGAATCAGCACTGCCGCTTTCATCTATCGCAGCTTGATGCTGCCGCCGTCGACCATGATGGTCTGGCCGGTGATGTAGTCGGCGTCCGCGCTGGCGAGGAAAACCGCGACCCGGCCGATATCGGCCTCGGGGTCACCGAACCGGTGCAGCGGCGTCTTCGCCAGCAGAACATCCTCGATACCGGGGTTCGCGGCGATATAGGATTCGACACCCTCGGTCAGCGCGAGCGGCGAGATCAGGTTGACATTGATGTTGTCTACCGCCCACTCGTTCGCGGCGACCCGGCTGATCGCCCGGATGGCCTCCTTGGCGGCCGCGTAGGAGGCCTGGTTCTCCTGCCCCTCGATACCGGCCCCCGAGGCGAAGTTGATGACCGCGCCCTGATTGGTGGCCAGTTGTTCGTGTGCGGCCTTCATGAGCCAGAAGGTCGGATAGAAACCGGTCCCGAAGGACAGATCCAGCATGTCCTGGGTGGTCTCCAGCAGCGGCGCCTGCCGGGAGGCGTGCGCATTGTTGACGACGATATCGAGTTTGCCGAACGCCTCGATCGCTGCCTGCACAATGGCCGGCGCGCTCGCCTCCTTGGAGATATCGGCGTTCAGGAACTTCCCGGTTCCGGCCAGTTCGGTTTCGAGTGCCTTACCCGCGTCATCGTCGATATCGACGAAAAGGACTTGTGCGCCTTCTTTGGTGAAGGCCCGGACGATTCCGCGGCCGATACCGCCCGCGCCTCCGGTCACGATCGCGACTTTTCCGGCCAGCCTCATCGCACTCCTTCCGATCGGGTCGTTCGATACCTATGCGGTCCGGACCGGACCGCCGGGACGTATGCAGCGTATGCGACTGCCGGCCGAGCCCGGCTGCACCGCGTCGCGGGCGTGTACCACTACACCGCTCCTCGGCGTTCGCCAGATCACTGGTGCGATGTCCACTGAGCGGACGCCGAGACTGTGCGGCCGAGGGGTGGGGCGGTATGTCCTGAACATCATCCGAAGGATCGAGAGGATTTACCCCCCGAAGCGTGGTGCCGGCGAGGTCCTGCGGCGCACCCTCCCCATTCGACGACAAGGAATATCATGTCTACTTACGTTCTCACCGGCACAGCTTCCGGAATCGGAGCGGCCACCAAAGCCCGGCTGGAGGCCGGCGGTCACCGCGTAATCGGCGTGGATCTGCAGAATGCCGATATCGACGCCGATCTCGCGACACCGGCCGGTCGGGCGGCGGCCATCGCGGCGATCACCGACCTGGCCGATGGACCCATCGACGGGTTCGCGCCGATTGCCGGGGTCGGCCCGGCCACCGGGCGCCCGGCCGGACTACTGGTCGCGGTGAACTACTTCGGCGCCGTCGAGCTCCTGGCCGGGCTGCGACCTCTGCTCGCCCAGCGGGAGACGTCCTCGGTCGTTCTCGTCAGCTCGAACTCGACGACCTGCCAGCCCGGCTGGCCGACCGAACTCGCCGACGCCTGTCTGACCGGCGACGAAGCCGCGGCCTGCCGCCTGGCGGAGTCGTATGGCGAGTTCGCCTCGATGCAGGCATATCCCGCGACGAAGGCGGCCCTGGCATACCATGCCCGCCTGAACTCCGGTGAATACATCAAAGACGGCATCCGGATCAATGCTGTCGCACCGGGTTTCATTCATACTCCGCTGACGGACAGCAGCGTCGACGACCCGGCCGTCGGCGCCGGAATGAAGGAGTTTTTGGCCGGTATTCCGGTCGGACGCGGCGGCCGGCCGGAGGAGATCGCCTCGCTGATCGCGTTTCTGCTGGGACCCGAGTCGACGTTCCTGGTGGGCTCCGTGCTCTTCGCCGACGGCGGCACCGATGCGGCACTGCACGCGAAGGATTGGCCGAAGATGTGGGAGGCCGGTGAGTGATCCTCGCCCGGGTACACCGCCCCCGGCTTCGTCCGGCCTTTGGACGGAAGCCGCCGTAGTTGCCGGTGGCGTCGGAAATGCGTGTCGTGGCCATCCGGCCCGGTGCTAGCCTCGGAATGTGCCCGACGGCGATGCGCTGCTGACCTTCGGACTGGCTTCGCTGGTCCTGATCGTGATCCCCGGCCCCAGTGTGCTTTTCGTGATCGGCCGGTCGCTGTCACTGGGACGTAGGGGCGGGTTGCTCAGCGTGCTGGGTAACGAGGTGGGAGGCCTGGTGCCGATCTGTTTGGTCGCCGGCGGGGTGGGGTCGATCGTGGCGAAATCGATCGTATTGTTCACGGTCGTCAAAGTGTTCGGCGCACTGTACCTGGCCTACTTGGGAGTCCAGGCCATCCGTCATCGCCGAGACAGATTCGACGCGCCCGGTGCCGGCGATACCGCGGCGCTCTCTCCGTGGCGGGTGTTCGGTGAGGGTTTCACGGTGGGGGCGACGAATCCGAAGACGATCGTCTTCTTCGTCGCCGTCCTGCCCCAGTTCGTCGATTTCCGCGCGGGCAATGTTCCCTTTCAGATGATGGTGCTCGGTGCGGTTTTCACCGCGGTCGCGTTCGCCTGTGACAGTGTGTGGGCGTTACTGGCCGGTGCCGCGCGGGGCTGGTTCACCGGGTCGCCGCGGCGGCTTTCCATGGCGGGCGCCTCGGGCGGGGCGATGATGATCGGTCTGGGTGGCACTCTGCTGTTCGCCGACAACCGGCAGTAGCGGAACAGAAGCATCGAGTCGGTCGCGTAGCGCTCTTGCCCATGCAGCCCGTTGCTGTGCGCGCTTCCTGCCGAAGAGGTCGTACAGCGAGTCGTTCCCGCTAACCGGGTATCGGTACGGACGCGAACCGGCTCGCGGGTTTCGGCAGACCGAGATGGTCGCGCAGCGTGGTGCCCGTGTACCCGGTGCGGAACAGGCCGCGTTCCCGCAGGATCGGTACCACGGTTGCGGTGAAGGTCTCCAGGCCACCGGGGTAGTAGGGCGGCATCACATTGAAACCGTCGGCGGCGCCGGAGTAGAACCATTCCTCGATGGTGTCGGCCACCTGCTCCGGGGTTCCGGCGAATACGCGATGCCCGCGGGCCCCGGCGAGACGGTGCAGCAGGCCGCGCAGGGTGGGGCGTTCGCGGCGCACGATACCGGCCACGACCTGGCGCCGGCTGGCCGTGTTGTCGGTGACATCGCCGGCGTCGGCGAACAAGCCGGCCGGGACCGGCTCGTCGAGCGGCAGGCGACGCAATGATTCACCGGCCAGCCCTTCGAGCTGGTCGAGACCGTATTCGGGAACCGTGAGCTCGTTGAACTCGCGTTCGAGCTGTTTCGCCTCGGTTTCGGTGGCCGCGATGAACGGGCTGAGGCCGGGCAGGATCTTCACATGGCCGGGATCGCGGCCGAATTCGGCTGCCCGGCGTTTGATATCGGTGTAGAAGGCCTGGGCGTCGCCGAGTCGCTGATGTGCGGTGAAGATCGCCTCGGCGTAGCGGCCCGCGAAGGCCCGGCCCTCGTTCGAGGCGCCGGCCTGCACCAGCACCGGATAGCCCTGCGGGGTCCGGGCCGAGGTGAATGGGCCACGCACCCGCAGATGTTCTCCCGCGAAATGGATGGGATGGATCTTGTCCGGGTCGGCGTAGCGACCGGCGGCGCGGTCCAGCAGGACGGCGTCGTCCTCCCAGCTGTCCCACAGTGCCGTTACCGCGTCGACGAATTCACGGGCCCGTGCGTAGCGTTCGGTGTGGCCGGGATGGTGGTCGAGGCCGAAATTGGCGGCGGCCAGATCGGTTCCGGTGGTGACGATATTCCAGCCCGCCCGGCCGCCGGAGATATGGTCCAGCGAGGAGAACAGCCGGGCCAGGTTGTAGGGCTCGTAATAGGTGGTGGACGCCGTCGCGATCAATCCGATCCGGCTGGTGGCCGCGGCGATCGCGGTGAGCAGTGTGATCGGCTCCAGGCCGGGCGCGGCGTTGTAGGCCACACTGGTCCGCAGCGCGGGACCGTCGGCGAAGAAGACCGCGTCGAAGGCCGCGGCTTCTGCGGTCCGCGCGATCTCCTGGTAGTAGCGCACATCGTAGATCCGGTCCGGGCGGCTGAGCGGATGCCGCCAGGCGGCCTCGTGGTGGCCTGCGGGATAGATGAACGCGTTGAGGGCGAGTTGACGTCGCCCGGCGGGAGAAGAGTGAACCATAGCCGCATTACAGCAACGCGCTCACCGGTTGGGGAACGGTAATCCGCGCGCTGATCCGAACTCCGTACGGCGGTTTGCCCGATACCGAACGGAGTGCCGGGTGACGGTGTGGTCGATACCGCGCCCGTGAACGCCTCAGGCTCCCCGATAAGGTCCGGGTTGTCTCGCCGAAGCGACCGCGGGTTCGGCATTCCGTTCTTCCCGCCGGTCACAACTTCTGCACCGCCGGCGCGGACAGCGCCAGCAGGGGCTGGAGGAACTGGTTCGCGCCCAATGCGTAGTGCGGGCGAGTGCTCGCCGGCGGCCGCGGCACCGCCTCACCGAAGCCGGTGTGGACCCCGCACGAACTCGGCTTCGAGCCCGAGAACGACATTCGCGGTGCCGGAAAGGGTGCCGGTTCGTCAGGTTTCGAGGTAGCTGACTATTCCGCCGATCAGGGCATCGAGGGCGTCGTCGAGGTCGCCGTAGGTGCCCAGAGTGCGTTCGGAGGTGATACCGCGCATTGCCGCGGGGATGAGCGCAGCTACTTTGCGTACCTTGACCGGGTCTAGGTCCAGGTCGGCGAATGCCTTCTGGCAGGCGGTATCCCACTGTGGTTTCCACGAGGCCAGTTCGGCGGCGGTGAGCGGGAAATCGCGTTCGAGTTCGGTGTGGTCGCGGGGGAGCGCGGCGCGCAGCGTTTCGATCGCGAGCGATTCCCGGCTGCGCAGGCCGCGGGCCATGGCGGTGATCATGGCGGCGACCCGCTCCTGCAGGGTGCCGTCGGGTTTGATGCCCGCGGGCAGATCGCCGCGTTTGTCCGCGGTGCGGCGCAGTACAGCCGCCCAGAGACCGTCGATATCGCCGAACTGATACTTGATCACGCCCCAGGTCGCGCCGATATCGCGGGCGATGCGGTTACCGGAGACGGCGGCGGGATCGCCGGTGGCCAGCGAGACGATCGCGGCCTCGAGCATGCTCTCCCGAGATTGGATTCCACGCCTGTTGGCGCGCCGTTCACCTGCCGCCGCTTCTGTCACGAGCAGCGAGTCTACCGGCGCCGACCGATGCCGCGGAGTTCCGCGAACACCCCTTGTGTTCTTTCATAGAGGGTTCTATTATCAGTGCGCACGTGGGCCGGATCGGCCGATCCGTGCGTCGTGCCGAGCAGCTCACGAAGGCGTGAAGGGGTGCAGATGGCGAAACCGCCGCTGTCGATGGAGCCGACGGGCTGGTTCCAGGTGGCCTGGTGCAGTGAGATCACCACCGGGGCGGTGCAGAAGATGAAGTACTTCGGGCGTGAGATGGTGGCCTGGCGGTCGGCATCCGGCCGGGTCGCGGTATTCGACGCCTACTGTGAACACCTCGGCGCCCACCTCGGATACGGCGGCCGGGTGGAGGGGGAGAACCTGGTATGCCCCTTCCACGGGTGGGAGTGGAATCGCGAGGGGCGCAATGTCTGCATCCCGTACGAGAGTCATCCGAACAAGGGCCGCCGGATCCGTAGCTATCCCGTGGTGGAACGCAACGAGGCGGTGTGGATCTGGTTCGATATCGAGGGCCGGCCGCCGTATTTCGAGGTGCCGGATATGTTCACCGCGTTCGGTGACGGCCGCACCGCCGCCGACTACTACCCGCCGGTCCCCGCGGCGACCCTGTTCCGGACGGGACTGGAGATGCATCCCCAGTACGTCATGGAGAACGGCGTCGATTTCGCCCATTTCAAGTTCGTGCACAAGACCCCGTTCGTCCCGGAATTCACCCGCCACGATTTCTCCGGTCCCGTCTCCTACGTCGATTTCACCATCGCCTTCGACGAATCGGTGGCCGCGGACCAGGTCAACAGCGGTGTCGAATCGATCAATGCCGGGCTGGGTTGTTCGATCACCAAGAGTTGGGGCATGGTCGACAATCGCACCATGCCGGCGGTGACGCCGGTGGACGAATCCACCTCCGACGTCCGGTTCACGGTGTGGATCGGGCGCAAACCCGGCGACGACGGCCCGGAGATCACCCGGTACGGGCAGACGATGGCCGATTTCGTCATCGAACAGTTCGAGGCCGATATCGAGATCTGGTCGCACCAGCGGTATTCGGATCCACCCGCACTGTCGCGCAAGGAGTATCGGGGGTTCACCGCGCTCCGGGAATGGGCACGGCAGTTCTACCCCGCCACCGCGCCGTCCGCCGACCCGTACCGGCAGTACAGCGGTGCCGTCCGGCCCGCGGACCACCCGGCCGATTCGTGATCCCGCCTGCCCGCAACCCCGCCAGACCGAAAGGCCGCATATGAGCACCGACAAGATTCGGGTATTCCAAGTAGCGACCGGCAATCTCGGCACCGAGATGATCAGCCGGATCCGAAACCATCCCGACCTCGAACTCGTCGGGCTGCACTGCTACACCCCGGACAAGATCGGCCGCGACGCCGGCGAGATCGTGGGTATCGACCCGGTGGGCGTGATAGCCACCGGGACGGTCGCGGAGATCATCGCCGCCCGGCCCGATGTACTCACCTTCCACGGGGTCTTTCCGGACGAAGACCTCTACGAGAAGGTTCTCGAAGCGGGTATCAACGTGGTGACCACCGCGGACTGGATCACCGGATACCACCGCGACACCAACCATCCGCATCCTTCCGGCCGCAAGGTCAGCGAGGTCATCGCGGCCGCCTGCGAACGCGGTGACGCGACGTTCTACGGGACCGGGATGAACCCGGGGCTGGCGCAGATCCTCGGCATCGTGCACAGCGCCGATGTCGCCGATATCGAGAACGTCACCGTCACCGAATCGGTCGACGTCTCCTGCCATCATTCCGTCGACACCTGGAAGGCCGTCGGATACGGGCGCCCGGTCGACGATCCGGCCATTCCGGAATCGTTGCACAAGTACACTGCCGTGTTCGCCGATTCGGTGTACCTGATGGCCGACGCCTTCGGCCTGGAACTCGACGAGGTCACCTTCGGCTATGAACTCGGCGCCTGCACCGAAGACGTCGATCTCGGCTGGTACTTCCTGCCGAAGGGGTCGCTCGGCGCCAACTACATCAAGTACCAGGGTCTCGTCGACGGTGTGCCTCGGGTCGAATCGCATCTCGAATGGCAGATGACCCCGCATACCGATCCGGCCTGGAAGATCAAGGGCTGCTATATCACCCAGATCACCGGCGATCCCAACATCTACAGCAAACATATGGTGTTTCCGCGCAAGGGTGTCGATCTGTCCGACCCCGCAAGTTTCGCCTCGATCGGGATGACCGTCACGGGTATGCCCGCACTGCACTCGCTGCGGTCCGTGGTTGCGGCGCGGCCGGGCATCATCACCAGCGCGGACCTGCCCCTGCGCAGCTTTGCCGGGCGTTTCAAGCTCTGAATCCGATACTCGCCCGGGTTTCGGCTCGGGTGCAGGGATCGGGAAGAATCCGTAGTGGCAGACGGCCGGGCCCGCCGAAGCGCAGGCCCGGCCGACGTGTATCGGGAAAGGGTACTGCGGGCGGTGTGGCGGCGACCGCGGCGGCTATCCGCGCCCACCGGTGAGTCGGTGCGATTCACCCGCCCCGCGACGGTGCGGTAGGCCCGGGGCCGGGCGCTGTCCAGGCCCCGGCTGCGGTGTGCACCGGCACGTGGCCACCGCGGTTCTCGCTCAGCGGGAGTGGCGATGGTCTCTTTCGTACCGGCGACTTAATGTCGGTGGCGAATCGACCGGAATACACCGGCGTCACGAAGAGGTTTTCGCTGCGTGGTGTTCGCACCGGTCGAGGTAAACGGTTGCCGACCGCTACGCAGCGGCCGGTCCGCGTATTTCCGCCACCCGCCTGATCGGCCGGACGAGAATCGCGGGCCGGTGGCCGCGGACCTCCGCATACGCGCGTGTATTCGCGCGCTTCGCGGCCGGCGGAGGAGAAGAAGGGAACGTCATGACCGCGACCCAATCCTTATAGCCCGGTTCGTTGCGGTGTTCTGCCCACCGGCCGAAATATCGGACGGCGGGCGTATCGCCACGCCCTGATCACCGGCGCGGCGATATCGTCGCATCCATTGTGCCGAACCCCGAATGAATCCGTTCGGCGGATCGTAATCGCTTCGCCCAGACAATTTACTGTTGCCGGGAATTTTCGTGTGCTCATTCTCCCGACTATGAGCACGACCTGTGGCGTAGTGGCCTGTCCATATTCTTCCGGTGACATTCCGGAAAAAATTGCCGATGCCGGCATGTCCGCTTTCGATCGAGATGAGGGTCAACAGATGAAAGCAAATGTCCCACGCTACCCGTATGCCCGTGGCGTCCGTCGCGGTACGCGCCTGGGCGGCGTAAGTGCGGTATTCGCGACCGTCGGAGTGCTGGCCGCCGGCCACGCCGCGGCCGATACCTTCGTACCGCTTCCCGACGGCCACCAGGCCGCTCCCGGGGCGACGATCAGTCGTACGGGCGAACACGCGGTGGTGTCACCGTCGATGGCCGCCAACGGTGCGGGCCGAGTGGTGTGGGTATCGGGCACCGTCACCGCCGATGTCGTCCATACACCGACGGTCGAACGCCCGGGACCCTATTCGACACCGGCGGATATGCCCGGTACGAACAATTCGTCGACCCACGGCGCCTCGCAGGTCAGCACCGGCTATATCGTGGGTTGCCAGGTCAGCATCGGCGACAGGGCCGTCACCGCAGGACTTTCCGGAAATGCCAGCACGAACGGTGGCGGATTGAGTGGTTCAGTCGGCATCCAGCTCGGCCCGGGGGAGGTGGAATTCGTCCGGGTCGGTTTCAAAGATATTCTGAAGCCGGGTGTCTACAGTCTCGGATACCGGGATTTCGAGATAGAAATCCAGGGTTGTGGCGGTTACGCGCAGGCCAGGGCCTACACGGTGGTGGAAATCATCGGCGATCATTATTCGAAGACCACTCTCTACGGGGCGCCGTTCAGTATCGGATGAGCCGGATCCGATACCGGCCGCTCATCTTCTCGACATGTAATGAACCCGGAGAGGTTTACGCAATGATGAATCCCGAAAAACTCGTCCGCGCCGCTTTCGTGGCGGCCGCATCGGTGGGGTTGCTGACCACCGGCACCGCCGGCGCCGACACCTTCGTACCGCTGCCCGGGGCAGCGGTCACCGAAACTCTCGGTGACGGCACCACCGTCACACTGCGCGTCGTCGGTGAGTCGGCCACGATCAGCCCGTCCATGGGCGCCACCCCCTTGCACCGCAATGCCTGGGTGTCGGGCAGCGCCCAGGTCGAACTCTCGGCGCCGGCACGCTCCAAGATCAAACCCGGCTATGTGGTCGGCTGCCAGGTGAATATCGCCGGCGGCGGTGCCAACGGTGGTGCGAACTACAACAGCGATTGGGCGGGCGAGAACCAGTCGGCCGGCACCAGTCTCGGCGGGAACCTGAGTCTGGGACCGGGGCAGGCCAAGAAGTTCTACCTGCTGGACCTGGAAGCCCCCGACGCTTTCGGTTCGGAATCGCATCGGCCCTTCTCGTCGATCGCCGGTACCAACGGCAGCGTGAGCTGGCACAACAGCACCATCGGGCTGTCGGGTTGCGCGGGCTACGCGCAGGCCAGGGTGTTCACCGAGGTGGAGGTCGAAACGGCTACCGCCAAGGAGATCGTCACCGTATGGGGTCAGCCGTTCAGTCTCGGCTGAGAGCGCCGCAGCCCCGGGGCCCACCGCGCGGTGGGCCCCGGGCATTCCAGTACCGGTCGGCGCGGGTAACGAAATCCTGTTCCCGCAGCCATACTGCGCATTCTTGCCGCTCGCGACCCGACCACCTGCGCGCGAGGCCGCCTACTTCACGCAGTGACCGGCGTCCACCGGAAGGGTGACACCGGTGATGAAACGCGATTCGTCCGACGCCAGGAACAGACTGGCGTTGGCGATGTCATCCGGTTCGATGAAGGCTGTCGGTAGCAGATGCATGGAGCGTAGGCCGTTCTCGAACTGCTCTTGCGTCGGATCGTCTTCGCCCGGGCAGAACGTCCGCATTGTCGAGGCATTCTGGATCATCGTGGTCCGGGTGTTCGCGGGGTGCACGGTGTTGACGCGTACGTGGTGTGGAGCCAATTCCTGGGCCAGTGATTTCATCAACCCGACCACGCCGTGCTTCGCGGCCGTGTAGTGACCGACGTTCATCAGGCCGCGGAGCCCGGCGATCGAACTGACCAGCACGATGGATCCACCCCGGCCACCGGCGAGGATATGGGGAATACCGGTCTTGCAGGTACGCCATACCCCGGTGAGGTTCACGTCCAGCATCGTCTGCCAGCGGTGGGAATCCAGCGCGACGGCGGGTGCGGCCGAGCTGATACCCGCGGTGGCACAGATGAGGTCCAACCGGCCCAGCGTGGCGACGCCGGTGCCGACCGCGGAATCGAGTTCGCCGGGGTCGCGCACATCGGTCTGCGATAGCGTGAATGCGACGGCCGAGCGCCTCCACCGCGCGGACGGTTTCCGCGAGATCGTCCGGCGTGGCCCCGGGGGTCGTCGAATGCTCGACCGGGCGGCAGATATCGAGTGCGATGATATCGGCGCCTTCCTCGGCGAACCGCACCGCCTGGGCGCGCCCGATACCGCGCGCGGCGCCGGTTACCAGGGCGACCTTGCCCGTGAGCCGTCCACTCATCACGCCACCTTCTGGGTGAGTCCGGCGTCGACGATCATCTGCAGGCCGGTGATACAACGGGATTCGTCGGATGCGAGGAACAGGACGGCATCGGCGACGTCGCCGGGCTCGACCTCGACCGGTAGCAGCGCCGCGGTAGCACGGGGGCACGAATGGACGGTGTTGACTCTGATGTGCTGTGGCGCCAGTTCGTTGGCCAGCGTTCTGGCCAGCCCGGTCACCGCATGCTCGGCTGCCGAACTGTGTGATGCCGCCGGAACGGATTTCACGGCGGCCGTGGAACTCACGAAGACCACCGACCCGCCGGCCGTGCTCATCGACGCAATGCCTGCCTTCGCGATCTGCCAAGCGCCGGTGACGATCGTGTCCAGTGTGCGGTGCCAGGTGTCGTCGTCGATCTCCCACGAGGGAGCGTGGGAGCCGGGCGTCCCGGTGATCGCCACGACGCTGCCGAGCGGGCCGAGCTCATCGGCACCGGCCTGTACCGCGGCCGCGACTGCGGCGGTATCGCTGGGATCGGCCATACCGGTTACGGCCCGGCGTCCGAGTGCGCGCACCAGTTCCGCGGTGGCTGCCAGGCCGGCTTCCGAGTTGTGACCGGGCCGGTCCAGCGCCACGATATCGGCGCCTTCCCCGGCCAGCCGCAGCGCGCACGCCCGCCCGGGCTGCCGGCCCGCTCCCGTGATCAACGCGACCTTCCCGGACATTCTCGTCATGGCGTCGGTTCTCCGATCCGGTGACTCACCTGCGGCGTCTTCTCCTGGGTCCGGGTGAGGTTATGCGATGAGGACGGCAGGTCCGTGCCGTTTTTCCACCGAGTGGGACGTTGCGCGCTGTTACGTGAGTGGCGAGCGTGCTCGTGGTCCGCGTACCACCCGGCCGATGCCCTCGGGAAGCCCGGCGGCGGTCTGGATCCGGCTGAACTCCGCCAGGTAACGCTGCCGGTCGGCGGTCATCGGGGCGGAACGCCGAGTGGTCAGGTCGAAGTGCAGGTCCAGTTGTTCACCGACCGCTACCCGGCGCTGTGTGTCCAGGCTGAACACCTCGTGCAAAACGTGAATACGTTTGTCGTCGGCGCCCAGCAGCCAGGAACGGATCTCGAGTTCGTCGCCACGCCGCACCTCGCGCTCGTATCCGAGCGAAGACTGGACCACAACCTTGCCCAGTCCGGTTTGCTCGACGTAGTCGCCGCCCATTCCGATGAGCGCGCTGAACTCCGCCTGCCCCCGGTAGACGATGATGCCGTAATACATGGCATTCATATGATCGTTGAAGTCGATCCACGAATCCTGCACCCGGCATCGGAAAGAGGTGACCGGCCCCTGCGGCACCTGGTCGAGTGGTATCGCGTCCGCCGAAATCATGGGCCTCCTCCGCATCCGGACCACCGGGCCCGACGGCAACCGGTGGACAACTCCGGAACGTATCGACCGGACGATCATGTTGTCTGTCCGGTTACCGGTGAGTGGAAACATCCGGCGGCGCGGGCCGGCCGTCGACCGGGCTGTATCGCCGACAGCGCCCGCACGAGGGTTGGAACGGCCGTGGCAATCGAATACATCGGATACTCGGCGAAACCGCGGCGGATCGGCCGGTGCGGTGTCCTGGTCGTCGGGAAGACCGGTGATAGCGCCGGCCGGGTGACGCATGATGGTGCAGATGTGGGTCCGCCACCGCTGCCGGCGGCCGGGCGGACGAAACCTACGGCCGAGGAGGTCCACCGGATATGCGCGGAATCAACCATATCGTCCTGTACGTTTCCGATCTCGCGCGCAGTCTGTCCTTCTACGAGCAAGTACTCGGGTTCCAGCGGCTTCCCGGTGGCTTTCCCGGTGGCGCGTTCCTGCGGCACGCCGGCTCGGCCAACGATCACGACCTGGGGTTGTTCGAATCCCGTAGCGCGGCCGTCCCGGCGCCTGGATCGGTCGGGATGTATCACGTGGCGTGGGAGGTCGAGACACTGGCCGACCTCGTGGCGGCGCGGCAGCGGCTGTCCGAGGCCGGAGCGTTGACGGGTGCGGGCGATCACGGCTCGACCAAGGCGCTGTACGGCCGCGACCCCGACGGTATCGAATTCGAGGTGTGCTGGCTAGTCCCCGACGAGCAGGTCGAGGAAGCGCTGCGGGGTGCGTCGATGACCGCGCCACTGGATCTCGCGGCCGAGATCGAACGGTACGGCGCGAACACCGCGGGCGGTCCGCGCACCGACCCGGCAGTATGGGCGAGGGTCGCGGCGATGCGCACCGCTGAATAGGGGTCATCCCACACCTGCGGGCCGCAGCGACCGCATATTGCCCGTCTGCCGGTATCCGCGTGCTCCGGTCGGGTAGGTCGCGGATCGCTACCGCCGGGAGTTTCGATGAAGTCGGGATACCGCGCGCCCAACCCCGGAGAAACCGGAGGGCACGCCGGCACGGCCGCGGTCGGTCCGGCCGGTTGTCTCTGTTGCGCGGTGGGGGCGGTCCGGCGTCGGACATGAACGGGCCGGCGATCGCCGAAATTCGAAACCGCCGATGAGCAGTGGCGAAGCCGGCCACGAACACATCGCGGGCGTCGCGATGGGACCGGAAGCGATAGACCCGCGATCCCGATGAATGCGGGTCGCCCGCGGTGGTTCGCGACCCGGCGGTCGATGCCGCGTGCCGGGGCCGCGCCTGATCCGGGCACGCGCCCGAATCCATTCAGTGGGAGTCGGCACCGCACGGTGCGCTGCCGACTCTAGCCTCGACAGCGGTTCTTCCGGGGGTGCCATCAGCCTGAGTGGATGAGGTGTGAGCCCGGTTTCGACTCGGAACGAGGAGAGAAACATGGATATGCAGAAGTATGGGCCGTGGGCCGTTATCGCGGGCGGATCCGAGGGGGTCGGGGCCGAATTCGCGACCCAGCTCGCCGAGCAGGGGATGAACCTGGTGCTGCTGGCGCGCAAGCCGGAGCCGCTGGAAGCCACCGCCGCGGCCTGCCGCGCTCACGGCGCCGAGGTGCGGACACTGTCGGTCGATCTGCTGGCCGCGGATGCGTTCGACCGGATCCGGGAGGCCACCGATGATCTCGAGGTCGGCCTGTTCATCTACAACGCGGGCGCCAACACCTACGGGCACGAATTCGTGACCGGTGATCTCGACCGCTTCCAGGACGTCATCGACCTGAACATCACTGCCCAGCTGAAACTGGTGCAACATTTCGGCGCGCCCATGCGGGAACGGCGCCGGGGCGGGCTACTACTGGTGGGTTCGCTGAGCGGTTATCTGGGATCGGCGCAGATCAGTGTCTATTCGGCGGTCAAATCGTTCTGCCGCACCTTCGCCGAAGGACTGTGGCTGGAGATGAAGGACTACGACGTCGACGTCCTGGAGTTGGTGCTGGGGCTCACCCGTACACCGGCCATGGACCGGGCGGGCCTGAAGATGGACCGGCCCGGGCTGCTGGTCTCCGAACCCCGCGATGTCGCGGCCCAGGGTCTGGCGAACCTCGCCAATGGCCCCGTCGTCGTGGTGAAGCAGTTCGAGGCGGCCGCCGAGAAGAACAGCGGGCACAACCGGGCCGAGCTGCTGCTGGAGGCGCGTGCCTCGGCGAAGAAGCTGCTTCCGCCGCCGACCGAATGATGCTGCTACCGCGGCAATTCGGTTGAAACAGTAGTTTCCGGACGGAAGGAACACACGTGAGACTCGACGGAAGAGTCGCGATCGTCACCGGCGGAGCCGGTGGTATCGGCCGCGGGATCGTGCGGGCTTTCACCGACGAGGGAGCGTCGGTCGTCTTCGCCGATATCAACGCCGAGGCGGGGCGGGCACTGGAGCAGGAACTCCCGGGCCGGGCGAAGTATGTCGATATCGATATCGCGCAAGCGGGCAGCGCCGAGAAGATCTGTGCGGCAGCGATCGAGACCTTCGGCGCGTTGCATATCCTGGTCAACAATGCCCACGCCTCGCGGCAGGCCCCGCTGGTCGACACCACGCAGGAGATGTTCGACCTGTCGTTCGATACCGGGTTCTACCCGACGGTGCGGCTGATGCAGGCCGCGTACCCGCATCTTCGGGAGACCGCGGGCACCGTGATCAATTTCGCGTCCGGTGCCGGCATCGAGGGGCAGGCCACCCAGGCTTCCTACGCCGCGGCGAAGGAGGCGATCCGGGCAGTCAGCCGCGTGGCGGCCAACGAATGGGCCGCCGACAACATCACTGTGAACGTCATCTCGCCGCTGGCGCTCACCGAAGGGGTGCGCGCGTATATCGAGGCGAATCCCGGTGTCGAAGATGCCATGCTGAGCCGGGTCCCCTTGCGGCGCTTCGGTGATCCACAACAGGATATCGGGCGCGTCGCGGTGTTTCTGGCGAGCGCGGACGCCGACTACATGACCGGTCAGACGCTCATGGTCGACGGCGGGACCCAGAAACTCCGATAGTCGGTGCGCAATCGGATATTCGGCCGGACCGCGCCCTCGGTCGCCTACGCCGCATCCGAGATCGCGGTGACCCGCCGGGCCCGGCATCACGCCGTGACGGTGGAATGGGCGGGTGCGGGGATCCGGCCCGATGTGCTCGCGCCTGGTGCCATCCTGGCACCGCTACTGAAGAAGCAGCTCGCCGATGCCGGCCACCGAGCGGCTCCCGCGGCCGATCGGTGGTTTCGCCGGACGCCGGCGATCTGGCGGGACCGGGTGGTCTTCATACTGTCGGATGCTGCGCGGTTCCTGTGCGGGATTGTTGTTTTCGTGGACAGCGGCAGCGACGCGTGTTTCCGGGCCGACGGCCGGCCGCACGCTGTTCCGTTCCGGCGTCTCCCCGCCTGTCTGCGGCATCTCCGCGGCTTCGGCGTGGCCGGCCGGTAGCGAAACCGGTGGAACCCCGGCCGCGTCATCAGCTTCTTTCGAAGCCACGGCCTCGAGTAGCATCGTTTCATGTAGAAGCATGTTCTATGTAAGTGTGTCTGCGAGTATTGACAATCGCCTGTTGTTCAGCGATTCTCCAATTGTAGCTAGAACGCGGTTTCAATAACGATTCTTCGACCGGGAGTGTCCATGGTGACAACAGAAACGCCCTACATTCTCATCTCCGCAGACAGCCATGCCGGCGCCGATCACGCCACCTACCGCTCGTACCTCGAATCGAAGTGGCAGAGCGAATTCGACGAGTGGCGTGGCGGGTACAAGAACCCCTACCGCGACCTCGTCGACGACGGACGAACCCGCAACTGGGACAACGAGCGTCGCCTGCGTGAAACGCAGGATGACGGAACCGTGGGCGAGGTGCTGTTCCCGAACACGGTGCCGCCGTTCTTTCCCAGTGCCGCCGTATTGGCGGGGCCGCCGCGCGCCGAGGACTTCGAGAAGCGTCTGGCCGGGATCCGGGCCCACAATCGCTGGCTGAAGGATTTCTGCGCCGACGCCCCCGCCCAGCGTGCAGGTGTCGGGCAAGTGTTCCTGAACGATGTCGACGAGGCGATAGCCGATGTGAAATGGATCAAGGACAACGGACTGCGCGGCGGGATCCTGCTCCCGAACCTGGCGCCGGACGTCAAGTGGATCAAACCGTTGTACGACCCGTCCTATGACAGGCTCTGGGCAGTCTGTGAGGAGCTAGGTGTTCCGGTCAACAGTCACGCGGGCAGCGGGCTACCGGACTACGGCCGGTACAAGACCGCGTCTCTGCTCTACATCAACGAGGTGGGCTTCTACTCGATGCGCCCGCTGGTCCAGATGATCCTCTCGGGCGTCTTCGAACGGTTCCCGCGGCTGAAGTTCGCCGTATCCGAGCAGGGCTGCGCATGGGCACCGGATCTGATGCGCCAACTGGACACCGTGGATCTGCGCGTCAAGCGCACCGGACGGATCGGTGAGCTCTTCTACAGCGAGGACGAGCAGTTGCCGCTGCGTCCCAGCGAGTACTTCCGGCGCAATGTATGGGTCGGCGCGACGATGCCGTCGGCGCAGGACATGGCCGCGCGCGACACCCTCGGTGCGGGCAAGTTCATGTGGGGCAGCGACTACCCGCACAACGAGGGCACCTACCCCTTCACGCGGGAATGCATCCGCCAGGTGATGCACGACGTCGCCGAGACAGAGCTGCGGAAGCTGCTCGCCGCGAACGCCGCCGAGCTGTACGACTTCGATCTCGAGGCGCTGGCGCCACTGGCGGCGAAGTACGGGCCCACACCGTCGGAGGTGGCCCGGCCACTCGACGCACTGCCGGAGAACCCCAACGATGTGCTGCTGCGCGAAACGTTCGCGCGCGAACTCGCGGTGGAGCTCGGCGCGTGACGGGTCGTCTGCAGGGGCGGCGGGCGATCGTCACCGGCGCGAGCCGCGGCATCGGAGCGGGTATCGCGCAGCGGCTCGCGGCGGAGGGCGCGGCGGTCGCGATCGTGGCGCGCACGCTCGACGATGGCGATTCCCCGCTGGAAGGCTCCCTGCGCAAGACCGCCGAACTGATCGCGGGCGGCGGCGGCAGCGTCGCGACAGTACAAGCGAGCCTGCAGGATCCGGCATCCCGCGCGCGTATCGTCCCGGCGGCCGAACGCGCGCTGGGCGGGCCGATCGACATCCTCGTCAACAACGCCGCTGCCGCGATCTTCCAGCCGCTGCGGGACTACCCGGCCAAGCGTGCGCACCTGACATTCGAGGTGAACGTGCACGCGCCGCTCGACCTTGCGCAGCGGGTGATCCCCGGCATGCGGGAGCGCGGCGCGGGCTGGATCGTCAACATCACCAGCGGCACGGCACACATCCGGCCCGTCGAACCACTGCCTGCGGGTGCCGCCGACCCGGACGCGGACGTGCACGGCACCGCGCTCTACGGCGCGAGCAAGGCGGCGCAGGATCGTCTCACCGCGGGCCTGGCCGCGGAACTGAACGGCACCGGCATCCGAGTGAATGCGGTCCGCCCCCGCTCGGCGGTAGCGACGCCCGCAGCGCTGGCGGTGGCGTCGAACATGGTCGGCTCCCGGTGGTTCGTGCCCGAGCCGCTCGAGGAAATGGTCGAGGCCGTGCTGTGGCAGTGCGATTGCGGCCCCGACTATACGGGCAACGTCGAAGCGAGCCTGGATATCCTCGAACGCGAACGCGTCACGGTCCGTGATCTGAACGGCGTGACAATCCGGAAGGAGCCGGCCGTATGACTCCGTACAACGGCATCCCGATCATCGACACACATATCGGATTCCGTGAATCCGGCGCCGACGAGTACGCCTTCATCAAGCGTCAGACGAAGGACCGGGAGAGCCGGGACGAATTCAGCATGCCCGCCCAGTACATGTTCAAGGGCGTACCCGGCGACCTCGACACCGGCGATCCGATTTCGGTGACGCTGCGCGAGATGGACAAGCACGGTATCGAGATCGGGATGGTCAGTATGGCCAAGGAGTCGGGGCAGCGGGCGGTCCGCCTCCACCCGGACCGGTTCGTGCCGCAGGGGTCGGCGGTCGACCCCAACGACATCATGGGCACGCTGAACCGGATGACCCGGGAATACGAGCAGTTCGGCATTGTCTCGGTGAGTTCCTTTGCGGCGGGCACATTCCCACAGGTCGCGCTCAACGCCCCGCAGATGTACCCGCTCTACGCCAAATGTGTCGAACTCGGCATTCCGATCTTCGCCTGCGCCGGGATCGCCGGACCGCGGGTCAAGTCCGCGGTGCAGCACGTCGAACTGATCGACGATGTGATGTTCGATTTCCCGGATCTGGTCTTCGTTACGCGGCACGGTTGCGAGCCGTGGGAGGATCTGGCGGTCAAACTGATGCTGAAGTGGCCGAATCTCTACTATTCGACGTCCGCGTTCGCGCCCAAGCACTATCCGAAGGCCATCGTCGACTACGCCAACACCCGCGGCGCCCACAAGATCATCTACGCCGGGTACTTCCCGGCCGGACTGACGTTGGACCGGATCTTCGGCGATATGCCGAAGGTGCCTTTCGATGCCGGTGTCTGGCCCAAGTTCCTGCACGAGAATGCCCGCAAGGTGCTGAAGCTGAAAGGTTGATCCGGCATGGCGATCGGTATCGGACCCGACCACGACGCGCTCGCAGACTCTCTGGCGCGCTTCGCCGCGCGGGCCACACCCGTTCATCGGACCCGGTTGCAGTTCGCGCAACTCGCGAGGGGCGAGCGGCCGGCCCACTGGGACCAGCTGGGGGCCATGGGTATTCCGTCGCTGCACCTCGCCGAGGAGTTCGGCGGTGCCGGCGCGGGTCTGCTGGAACTCGCGGTAGCGCTGGAACAGTCGGGACACGGCCTCATCCCGGGCCCGCTGCTGCCGACGGTCACCGCGAGCGCCGTGGTCCAGGCGCACGGCACCAATGCCGCGCGCAAGGAGTGGCTGCCGCGCTTCGCCGCCGGCGCTACCGGCGCGTGCGGGCTGGAACCCGGAACCGTCACGCTCGCGGGAGACGGCGACGAGATCACCGCTTCCGGGACCACCGTCCCGATCCTGGGTGCCGTCGGCGCCGACGTACTGGTACTGGCCGGTCGGTGCGAGGACACGGTTGTCTGGTTCGTGGTCCCCGCGGACCTCGACGGGATCGGCTGCACCGCAGAAGAAGGTGTCGATCTCACCCGCGATATCGGACGGATCCAGCTGTCGGAGGTCAGAGTTGCCGCCGAGCACATCCTCGGCGCAGTGCCGGACGAGGTGGCGTCACTGGCGGCCGTCCTGGGGTGCGCCGAATCCGTCGGGATTGCCCGCTGGGCGCAGGAGACGAGCCTGGCGTACGCGAAGATTCGCGAGCAGTTCGGCCGGCCGATCGGGTCGTACCAGGCGATCAAGCACAAATGCGCGCAGCTGTTCATCCGGCTCGAGGTGCTGACCGGCGCCGTGTGGGATGCGGCGACGGCCGCGGACGGCGGCGACCCGCAGCAGGCGGCCCTCGCCGCGGCACGGGCGGCGACGGTGTGCCGCCGCGAGGCCGTCGATATGGTCCTGGACAGCCTGACGTTGCTGGGCGGTATCGGCAATACGTGGGAGCACGACATCCACCTGTACTGGCGGCGGGCAGCGAGCCTGCTGGCGCTCGGGGGCTCGCCGGAAGAGTGGGCCCGCCGCGCCGGTGACCTGGCACTGACCACCGAGCGCCACACCGCTCTCGGCATCGAGGACCGCCCGAAGTTCCGGGCCGGAGTATCCGCGACCATCGCCGAGGCGGCCGCGCTGGATCCGCCGGCGGCGCGGGTGCTGCTCGCCGACCGTGGCCTGGTGGCGCCGCACTATCCAGCACCGTACGGGCTGAGTGCGGATACTGCCGGACAGCTCATCGTCGCCGAGGAGTTCGACCGCGCGGGGATGCCCCAGCCCACCACCGTCATCGGCGAGTGGGCGCTGCCGTCGATCCTTCAGTACGGAACCGACGACCAGATGGCGCGGCTCGTCGCCCCGACCCTGCGCGGCGAGATCGTGTGGTGCCAGTTGTTCTCCGAGCCCGGTGCCGGCTCCGATCTGGCATCGCTCACCACGTCCGCCACCAAGGTGGCGGGCGGCTGGCGCATCGACGGCCGGAAGGTGTGGACCTCCAAAGCGCACGAGGCGCACTGGGGAATCTGTCTGGCCCGCACCGATCGGGACGCCCCCAAGCATCGGGGAATCGGTTTCTTCCTGGTCGATATGAGCGCACCGGGTGTGGAGGTGCGGCCGTTGCGGGAGGCCAACGGCGACAGCATGTTCAACGAGGTTGCGCTCGAGGCCGTGTTCGTACCCGACGCCGACCTGGTCGGCGCGCCGGGGGAGGGCTGGAAGGTGGCGCGCACGACGCTGGCGAACGAGCGGGTAGCGATGGGCACCACCCCGGTTGCCGGCAACTACCGTTTCGACCCGGTCGAGGTCGTCCGCGCGCTCGACCCCGCCGCCCGGTCGGAGGCGCTGCCGGCACTCGGCCGGATCACCTCCGGCACCGGCGCTCTCGACGCCGTCGCGCACCGCAGCATTCTCCAGCGGCTTTCGGGCTCGGCGCCCGGTGTCGAGGCCAGCGTGCTCAAAGCCGCTTCCGCCCGGCACATCACCGACGCCGCCGCGCAGGTGTTCGAGTGGTTCGGGTCCGAGGCGGCCGTCGGCAGCCTCGGACCAGACGTTGCCGGTGGCGGACGGGCGGCCAAGGCCTACCTGTCGACGCCGTCGCTGTTGATCGGCGGCGGCACACTCGAGATTCAGCTGAATGTGATCGCCGAGCAGATCCTCGGCCTGCCGAGGGACCCGCGGTGAACCGGGTGCCGACCGGATCACCGGTCGTGTCCTGGTTGCCCATGGCGACCGTATCGACGTGATGGTGGCTTCGGCCGGTCGAGACGAGCCTGCGCTCGGCATCGTGGAGGAGTCAGGGCGAGTGACATACGACGTACCGGGCGGGTACCTTGCGCGCCCCCGGCAGCGGGCCAGGGGATCGCGAGGTGACGACCACTAGGCTGCTCCCCGTGACCGATTCCGTTGCTGTGCCGATGAGCCCCGACGATATGACCGCCGGGCAGCGCGAACGTCGGCGGCATGTGCTCGAAACCGTGATCGGGATGCTCGCCGAGATGAGTCCGGACCGGATTCAGATGCGCGAGATCTCCGAGCGGTCGGGTGTTGCGCTCGGCACGCTCTATCGGTACTTTCCGGCGAAGCAGCATGTGCTTGCGGCGTCCATGGCCGCCTGGAACGAGATTCTCGCCGAGCGTCTCGCCCAGGAGAAGGCCGCGGGCGGCCGGGCACACGGCTCGGTGCTCGATCGGGTCGCCGACCTCTATACCCGGCAGATGAAAGCGTTCCAGCGCGGACCGAATTTCGCGCGCCTGGAAGTGGAACTACAGACCTCGGAAGACCCGTATGTCCGTGACACCCTCGACGAGCGGTCGGCGGCGAACCGCAGGGCCCTTTTCGAGTTGATGGACGGTGTTCCGGCCGAGCGCGCGAGGCTGGCGTCGCTGTCGATCGGCAGCACGATGCTCAATTCACTGGTCCTGTGGACCACCGGACGGATCGGATACCCCGAGGCCCTGCGCAATGTCGTGGATGTCTGTCACCTCGTGCTCGCCGATTACGCCGGCGCGGACGCCGACGCCCGGCTGCGGTGACCACCCGGTCACCGCAGCGGTGGCCGGGTTGGCCGGCTACCGCCGCTCAGCGGGAAGGACGCCCGTGGTTACGGCTCACCGCCCGGGGGTGGCGGCGTCGATGCCGGTGAGCAGCATGCGCATACCGCGCAGCAGGATCCGCTCGACCTCGGCGAACTCACCGGAATCGCCGGCGTCGACCCAGTGGATATAGGCCTGCCGCATGGTCTGCATCACCAGTTGGGCGGGCAGTTCGCGCAGGAACGGGTCCTGGCCGAGATCGTAATGCCGGTCGAGGAAACGGGTGATCTCCCCGCACAGTCCTTCGCCCCATTCCAGCCACCGCAGCCGGTACGGCGGTGTATGGATCATCAGCTCCATGAACTTGCGGTCGAATTCCGGTATCCGGCTCCGGTGGACCTCGGTGGTGAACGCGTGCGCGAGCAATTCGACCGGGTCTGTATCGGGGGATGCGTTTCGCAGGATTTCGACGATGAGTTCCTCGCTCTGCCGGAACAGCGGGGAGAGTACGTCCTCCTTCACCGGGAAATGGCGGTGGAAGGTGCGCGGCGAGATCCCCACGATCGCGCAGATCTGCTCCACGGTGGCGGAAGTGCTGCCCTCGGCGATGAACAGATCCCGGGCGGTGAGCGCGATGGTTTTTCGCAGTTCCGCCGCCCGGCGCTCGGTGAGGGTGGGGCGAGCCGACTTGGTCACCGGGCCTCCCTTTCGTCCTGTCGTACCGGGCTTGCGCTGCCTGGAAGCATTGCGCGAGTCCAATTATGTCGTCAGAGTATGACAATACGGCAGAACGTGACAAAAGGGTCCGTTGAAGCGGCGGTACTCCCGGCCAGCGGAATCCGGCGCCCGGGCATCCTCGGCACCTGGTTTCATGCCACCGTACCGCCGACGCCGGATCGGTGCGACGGTCCGGCCGCGACCCACGGTGACTCGGACCGAACCGCGCCGACCCGAGAAAACGAGAGGTAGAGACATGATCGAAGGAGTGGCGCGCGGCCGGCGGCCGGATACGGGCACCGGCTCGCAGGACCTGAGCGTCCCCGGTTACCGGCCGTCGACGGGCACGAAAGGCCAGTGGGTATGAGCGGGGACGAAATACTGGCCGGCCTGGCGGCGCGGGTGCAGCGGCTCGAGGACGAACTGGCCATCATCCGGAAACTCACCGCCTACGGACCGCTCGTCGATGCGGGCGAGGCCGATGCGGTAGCGGAGCTGTGGGCCGAGGACGGTGTATACGACGTCGAAGGCTGGCGGATGGCCGGGCGCGCCGAGGTGCGGGCCATGGTTCTGTCCGACGCCCACCAGAACATCATCGGCGGCGGAAGCGCGCATTTCTTCGGCCCGCCCCATATCGAATGTATCGAGGGCGACGAAGCCGCGGCGATCTGCGAATCGATCCTGGTGCGGCAGGAGGACGGCAGATTCTACATCTGGCGGGCCGGGGTTCATCGGATCGAGTTGCGCCGCACCGACAGCGGCTGGTGTGTCACCCGCCGGGTCACCCGGCCGCTGAACGGCAGCCCCGAAGCGCGCGAACTGGTGACCGGATCGAAATAGCGATACCCCGCTGCGCCCGGCGCTGGTGGCGAGCGTTGTTTCGGTGTGGATCCCGTTCCGGTGACCGGGAGCATGGGCAGACAGGGACGGTTCGTTGACCTATGGTCGGTCCGGCCGGAACTTTTCGTCCCGCCGGCAGCGACGTGAGGGACTGCGCGCGTAGCGGTTTCGCCGGTTGCCGAACCTGCAGCGCACGCAGTGATCGCCGGAACGCGGCCGAAGCGGCAGTGAGGTCTGCGAGCGGCGGCCGAGTGCGAAAACGCACCACCGTGCCGATCTCGCGTCAACAAGGAGGTAATCATGTCCGACCCCGATACCGAGGTTCGCGTCATCGAATCGGCGCCGCCGCCGACGCGCTATGCCCGCGGCTGGCACTGTCTCGGCCTGCTCGACGAATTCCGCGACGGGAAACCGCACGCCGTCGAGGCGTTCGGCACGAAACTGGTCGTCTTCGCCGACAGCGCCGGTTCGCTGAATGTGCTCAACGCCTACTGTCCGCATATGGGCGGTGATCTCACCCAGGGCACGATCAAGGACGACGCGGTGGCGTGCCCGTTCCACGACTGGCGCTGGTCCGGGAACGGGCGATGCGCGGGCATCCCGTACGCCCGGCGGGTTCCGCCGCTGGCCCGCACCAGGTCGTGGAAGACGCTCGAACGCAACGGTCAGCTCTTCGTCTGGCACGATCCGCAGGGAAATCCGCCGCCGCCCGAGGTGACCATCCCCGAGATTGCCGGGTACGACGAGGGGGAGTGGACCCCGTTCACCTGGAGCCGGTTGACGATCGAAGGCTCGAATTGCCGCGAGATCGTGGACAACGTGGTGGATATGGCACATTTCTTCTATATCCACTATTCCTTCCCCGTGTATTTCAAGAATGTGTTCGAAGGGCATATCGCCAGCCAGCACATGAACAGCAAACCGCGTGCCGATGTGGACCTGGGCACGAATTATTCGAAGGAGAAGGAGTCGGTCGGCCGATCCGAAGCCGCCTATTACGGGCCGTCCTACATGATCGACTACCTGTGGAACCAATCCCCGGTCGGTGAGATCGAAACGGCGCTGATCAACTGCCATTACCCCATTTCGCCCACCAGTTTCGTCCTGCAATGGGGCGCGGCGGTGAAGAAGCCCGCAAGCCTGACCGAGGAGCAGGCGCAGGAGATGGCGCGCAGCTTCACCCAAGGGGTCGAACTCGGTTTCGTCCAGGATGTGGAGATCTGGCGCAACAAGGCCAAGATCGACAACCCGTTGCTGTGCGAGGAAGACGGACCGGTCTATCAGCTGCGCCGCTGGTACGAGCAGTTCTACGTCGACGTCGAGGACGTCACCCCGGAGATGACGCAGCGATTCGAGTTCGAGATCGATACCGAACGCGCCATCAGTTTCTGGCAGAAGGAAGTCGACGAGAATCTCGCGGCGGGCCGGTTCGTCACCTCCGACCCGCGGATCGAATCCTTCAAGGCGAGCGCAGAGCCGACCGAAGCAGGCGCGCCGCGCTGATCTCGTCCGTGCCGTTCCGGGCGACCGGAACGGCACGGGAATCCCCCTCCCAGGAGTGAATATGCAGCCGCTTTCCTGCCGTGCATGCGGCAACCGGGTACTGGTCGAGAAGAACAGCCTCGCCCACACCTCGGTGCAGTGGACCGAGAGCCTGCGGTGCGTGGAATTCGCCCCGGCGCCGGACCTCACCGCGCGGGCGTTACGTCCGACCTGCGCGAAAATGCGGGACTCCATCGAATCCGCGGTCCGGGAAGGGCTCATCGACGTAGGTTCCGACCAGCGCTGATACCGGCCGGTCCAGGTACGCCGAGCCTGGATCGACCGGTTGGCGGCCGCACGGGCGGCGCTGTGCGCCGTCCGCCGGAGAATGCCCGGACGGGACGGCGCCGACAGCCGGTCCGCCGTTCAGCCGAACGGCAGGGGGTGCGCGAACCTGGCACGTAGCAGGGCGCCGATCTCGGCGATCGCGAGTGTCGCGCGGGCCGAATTCTCCGGCCGCATGAGAAAACCGTGGAGTACACCGGGGTACCGCGTGACGGTGGTCTGGACCCGCGCGTCCCGAAGCCGCCCGGCGTACCGTTCGCCCCAGTCGCGGATCGGGTCGCCCTCGGCGGTCACCACGATAGCCGGCGGCAGGCCGGACAGGTCCTCGGCGTAGGCGGGAACCCGGTAGCAGTCCTGCGGCCCGGTCGAGGCGGAGTCCACGAGTTCGTGCATGAACACGATGTCCTCACGGAGCAGCATCGGAGCATCGGGCATGGTGACGATCGACGCCGCGCCCATATCACGATCCAGCCCCGGATAGAGCAGCACCTGACCGAAAATGCGCGGGCCGCCACGGTCTCTCGCCAGCAGGGCCGCGCCGGCCGCGAGACCGCCGCCCGCACTGTCGCCGAGGACCACGACCCGACCAGGGTCGATACGCAGGCGGCCGGCGTTCGCCGCGACCCAGGCGGTGGCCGCGTACGACTCCTCGAGCTGCACCGGCGCCCCCCACTCCGGCGCCAGCCGGTAATCGACCCCGATCACCGTCGCACCGGTGGCCGTGGCGATCTGCCGGGCGAGCGGTTCGAAGGAGGCATTGGACCCCATTGCGAGACCGCCGCCGTGCAGGTGGACGACGGCCGGGGCGGCGGACTCGGTGGTGGGCCGGTACACGCGCAGCGGAATGGGCCCGTACGGCCCGGGAATCGTGAGGTTCTCGACCTCGGCCATCGGCAGCGTCTCGGCGGGCGGTTGCATCGCCTCGACCCCGGCGCGGACCTGTTCGATTCCCCGGGAACGCATCGATGGAACCGGTCCCAGGGCGTCGATGCGGGCTCGGACATCGGGATCGAGCGGGGGAACAGGCATGGTCATCTCCTCGGAGTAGGTGATCGGAACAGGGGCCGGCGAGTGCGGTGGTGATCGCCCGCAATCACCCCTGCGCTCGAACCGATCGATGTGCTCGCCGACCCGGTCGGAGGCGGTTTTTGCGGAGGTCAGCCCGCTGTGGCCGGTGAATCGGCCTGCGCGGAGACCCGTTCCACCCGATCGGTCCACAATTTCAACCACTCGGGGTGGGGGAAGATATGGGTTTTGCGTTCCGCCATCCCGCGCACGACGAGTTCCGCGATCTGCGCAACCGGCATCCCTTCCTGTTCGATGGTCCGGTCCACCTTCTCCTGATGTTCGATCAGGGACGGGTCGGCGACGGCGCGGGGAATATGTCCTGGGGGCGCGTTGCGCTCGTCGTGCCGGATGGCCGTGGCGGTGTAGGCCGGGCACAGCACCGCTACTCCGATATGCGGGAACTCGGTAGCCCATTCGAAGGACAACCCCTCCGAAAGCGCCACCACCCCCGCCTTCGACACGCTGTACGGGGTCAGATATCCGCCGGTCAGAAAACCCGACATGGAGGCGGTATTGACGATATATGCCTCATCCTGGGAAGCCAGGATCGGCTGGAAGATCCGGCAGCCGTTGACAACACCCCACAGGTTCACGCCGAGCGTCCATTCCCAGGTGGCGTGGGGAATGGTCGAGAAGTGCTGGGCGCCGCCGACCCCGGCGTTGTTGCACAGCACATGTACGGCGCCGAACCGGTCCACCGCCGCGTCGGCGAGCCGCTGCACCGAATCCGCGTCGGCGACATCGGTGGGCACACCGAGTACTTCACCGAGCTCGGACAGTTCGGTGACCGCTTGCTCCAGATCGGCGGCGTCGTTGTCGGCGACGACGACTTTCATCCCTTCTCGGAGGAAACGGGTCGCCAACCCCTTGCCGATACCGTTCGCACCGCCGGTGACGACAGCTACCCGGCCCTTCAGTACACGCACGGTTCACGCTCCTCGTGTGGTGATGACATCGGCCGGACCCCAGTACGCGCGCATACTGGTGATCAGTCCCTCGTCGTTGAACGTCACCACATCGATCGGCTCGATGGTGACGACCTGGTCCGGCATCGTGGTGACAACGCGCATATGAAATGCCGCGCTGTCCCCGGAAACCCGGATGGTGATCAATTCCGCGGTGGTGGTGACATTGTCGAGCGCACTGTAGAACGCCGTGATATCCGCGCGACCGCTGCGGACCGGGCCGCCGGCGGGGTCTTCCAGGGTGGCGGATTCGTCGTACAGTGCCCCGATTTCTTTGCCGCTGCCTTTTCCCAGCAGGGAAACATATTCGGCGACCGCGGCGGCGATCTGCGCGGTGGATGGCATCGGATTCCTCTCCCGGCGGCGCGGTCGGCCGTCGCGACAAGCCCTATGTGAGCGCATCCGGGCCACGAACGGCCGGTGCTGTTCCGCCAGATGGGAGGCCGGCTGCCGCCTTCCCCGGAAGTACCTGTTCCGCGCGGCCGCCGAACCGCGCCACCGCGAGCTCGTGAACGGTTCGGTCCCGCTCACCGGAAACGCTACAGCCGACATTTCGGGCACGCCTTATCGTCCGTTGTGCCAGCTGTTGGTGACCTACATCACGACGGGCCGTCCATCGGGCCCGCCCTGCTACCGGCGCTGGCGTAGTTTCCGCGGTGCCGTAGGCCCGCGGGGTTCTGCCGCCGAATCCCCGACCCTCGCCCGGCATCACGAAATGCCGTACTCCGCGAAACCTGGTCCTGGATTCGGTGACCGGAACCCCGGGCCGCTCTCGTCTCAGGAGGACGCTCCATGTCCGATCCCTCATCCCGGCTCACCACCGGAAAACCCGCAGATGCGCCGGGGTTCAGATCCCCGGCGCTGATCATCACGGCACTCATCCTCGCCGAATGCGTCAGTGCCTTCGAAGCCGGCACGATCTTCATTGCGCTACCGCGGTTCAGCGAAATCTTCGACGCGCCGGCTTCCACGACCGGCTGGGCGGTGACCGCCTATATGCTCGTCGCGGCGGCGACAGCCCTGGTCGGCGGCCGGCTCGGCGATATGTACGGCCGCAAAAAGGTCCTCATCGTCATCATGCTGGTTTCGGTGCTCGGCTCGGTGATCAGCGTTCTCGGCGATTCGATGGCGGCGATCATCATCGGACGAGGTGTCCAGGGGGTTTCGGGTGCGATCCTGCCGCTCTGCTACGGCCTGGCACGGGAAGCCCTGCCCGCCCCGAAGGTTCCGATCGCCATCGGGTTCGTCAGCGGTGCGGCCCTGCTGGCCGGTTCGGGTGGCTCCCTGATCGCCGGTGTCCTGCTCGACGTCGCCGACTGGCATATGATCTTCGTTCTCGCCGCTGTCCTGGCCGTTGTGGCCTCCGCTGTGGCCGCGGTCGTGCTGCCGGGTGCGCATACCCGATCGGAACTGCCGCGGTTCGACTATGTGGGCGCAATCCTGATGACACCCGGCCTGATCGCCCTGCTGTACGGCATCACGCAGGGCCCGGCCTGGGGGTGGACGAGTCCCGCCGTGATCGGCCTGATCGTCGCCGGGCTCGTCATCCTGGCGGTATGGACTTTCTGGGAACTGGGACGCGACGAGCCCCTGGTCGATTTCCGGGTGCTGGCGAACAAGCAGATGACGCTCAACTTGATCGGACTGTCGGTGCTCGCCCTGGGCCCCGTCGGTGCCGTGCAGATCGTGACCCCGATGATCCTGCAAGCGCCGGACTCGCTACCGATCGGGCTCGGCCAGTCCGCGACGGTGACCGGCTTTGTGGCCGGTATCGCCGCACTGGTCGGTTTCATCACGTCACCGCTGGCCGGGGCGGTTGCCGGCCGGTGGGGCGGCCGGACGGCCTTCTTCATCGGGGCCGCGCTATTCGCCGTCGCCAACCTCATGATCTTGCTGGGGCATAAGTCGCTGGTGGTGATGATGGGGGTTTTCGCGGTCGCGGCCGTCGCCACGGCGTTCGCCTTCACCGGCTACCCGAAGATCGTGATCGAATCCGTTCCCGACAACGTCACCAGCGTGACAACGGGCATCCTGAGCACCGCCCGGCAGGCGTTCTCGGCGATCGGGGTGGCCATCGTATCGGTCATGCTCTCGATATGGACGGTCCCCGGGACCACCGCGCCCACACTGTCGTCGTTCAACGCGGCGGTGGGATGGTTCATCCTGTGCTCGCTGATCGTGGCCGCCATCTGCCTGTTCATCGGCCGGCCGCAACCGGAGCCGAAACAGGCCGGCAGTATCGCTGCCGGTGAGGAGGGCAGCGCGACATCGGCGGCCTACGCCTGACCGACGACCGCTCCGACGCCGCTACCCGGCCCGTTCCGGGTAGCGGCGTCCGCGCCGGTTCCCGGCGCAGAGGCCCACTGACCGGGGCGGCGTACGACGACGATCGGCGGCGGGGGCTCACCGCGCCGGTCCACGGGTACCTCCCGCTCATCGGGATCAGCAACCCGGCATCGCATTATCGTCGCCTTACGATCCGATCGTGACTTCTTCGTCCGAATCCACCAACTCCGAACCGGGTAAACCCGACCGTGATGCCGTGGCCGATACGGTGAACCGATACACCTACGCACTCGACGAGCGGGACTGGGGCCTGCTCGACGAGGTATTCGCACCGGATGCGGTGGCCCGCTACGGCGGGTCCGCGGCTCCCGCGGTCCGCGGCCGCGCCGATATCGTGGCGATGATCCGGTCCTTCCTGGACCGGTGCGGTCCCTCCCAGCATCTGCTCGGCAACCACGTCATCGATATCGAGGGCGATATCGCCACTTCGATCTGCAAGGCGCGAGTTCTGCATATCGGCACCGGGGAGCACTCGCACATCACCTACGAATGCGTCGGCGTGTACCGGGACCGGTTGACCCGGTCGGCGCAGGGCTGGCGGATTGCCGAACGCACCTTCGTCATCGATATCGAATTGGGGGACCGAAACGCGGTCCTGGGCGGGGGCGCCGGCTAGCGACCCCGTGGCCGGGCCTCTCTCCGGCCTTGTCCGGTCGCTCCCGGTAGCCGGAAGCGGCCGAATCGTCGCGGTGTGCCCGTGCCCCGCGGAACGAAAGGAAAACACATGCCCGGTCCTCGTTTTGCCTTCACCAAGATCCTGGTGAACGACCTGCCGGCTCAATTCGACTTCTACTCCACGGTGTTCGGCCGGGTGGAGCGAACGCGCTACGAGTTCGACGACCGGCCCGATGCGCTCGCCGAGATCATCATGACCTCACCGGACGGGGCCGAACAGTCGCTGGTGCTGTTGCACTACAAGAACCGGCCCGCCCCGGCTCCGGGTTCGGCGGTGATCGGTTTCGAGGTGCAGGGGCTCGACGATGTTGTGCGGCGCGCCGCGGCGGCCGGCGCCACCGTGACCCAACAGCCCACCACGATGGCGGATATCGGCATCCGGGTCGCGTTCGTCGCCGATCCGGAAGGGCATGTACTGGAACTGTTCGAACGGCTGTGACCGGCAGTTCCGGTGCAGGCACGGACTTCTGCCGTCGAACTTCCTGCTCAGCGGGAGGGTGCGTGGTTTCCGCGGGTCCGGCGGCTTAACGTCGAAACCGGACCATCGGACCGCGCAGAGACCTGCAACGGTTCCCGTAGCGCGGCTGTGGTCCGTGCGGAACGCAGGCGCAGGGAGCACCGGCCGCCGTCCCCCGGCCCTTCCTGGCGTCCCGCATCCGTATCGCCGCGGGCCGGGCGTGCTGGGCCCGCTCGCCTCCGGATGCGGCGTGGGCCGCGCGGCATCGGGATCGAAGGAAGAAGGAAATCATGACTGCAACTCTCTCGGCTTCCGGCAGGCATCCGCTCGTCCCGGTCGCCCCGCCCCGCGTCGTCGGCGATCTGTACTCCAGCGCCGAAACCGCCGCCTTGTTCGGCGTGATCGCCGATCACGGGCCGTGGCCGCTGGTACTGGCACACCATTTCGCCTCGACCGAGGAGTATCTGGCCGTTTCCGGCGGGGCAGACCGCAAAGCGGATGCGAAACTCTCGGATTTCGCCGCGCCGGTGTTCCGCGGTTACCTCGCCAAAGAGGGTGTGGCCTTCTACGACGAGATCCGCGATATCTACCTGAGCCGGACACTGCTCGAACACGCCAAGAGCGTGCACGGTGCCCGCTACGGCATGGCCCATCACATGCTGTTCAATATGGCGGTCCCGTCGCGCAGTTTCGACGCCGGCCATTTCGACAGCGGTAACTGGCGCGGGATGAGTTCGGTCGACACCCCGATCTGGCTGCTCAGTGTAATGGCGAAATCGGGGCTGTTCGACGCATGGGAGGTCAAGACCTCGCAGGTGATCACCTACTTCTACGATTCCGACCTCGACGGCGGATTCACCTATTGGCCCGACGGTCCCGACCGCGCACCGCAGCGGCTGGCGGCTCCGTTCTGGAATACCGCAGTGCTGTCGGACAATTCGAAGATGTACCACCGGCGCGAAGCCAACGGCCCGCGCGACCGGCGCGATATGCCGGAACTCGAAATGCATACGCGTCTGCACGGCGACAACGGCGAGTGGGTGGTGCGCAACGGCGATACCGAAATCGGCCGGTACACCGACGGCGACGTCCGGACCCTGTTCCATTACACCGCGCTCGTCTTCGACGACCGGCGCGATGCCGACCGCTATCTCGACCACACCGACGACCTCACTGCCGACAAGGTATTCGATATCCTCGGCGAGGATCTGCTACGCCGCGGAATCGAATTCGAATTCCCGGCCGACCCCCTGACCGATCGGGATTTCATCGCGCTGCTCACCGCCACCTACGCGATGGCGCCCGCCGAATACCCGGCCGAGGCCCCGCTCGACGTCAACTGAGTGAACGACGTCACTCATACGGTGGCATGCCCGGTCATACAGGTGGCAGGCCGGAATCGATGTCGTGGCCGTCGAGCCGCTCGATCTCCGTGACAACCTCTCCGGTCGGGTCGAGGCTCAGCTGCACAACAGGCTCACCGTCGCGCTCCACCTGCACGACCCGTGAGCCCGATGACCCGGACGGCGCGGTCAACAAGACTGTACAAGCGGGCCCGAATGTGCACCGACCATGGAACCTCAGTCCCAAGACGGTTCCGGCAAGGCGGCCGTTCTCGACTCCCAGAAGGGCGACAATCTCGGTAACGAGAGCTGGCAAAACCGCGCCCAGCCGGGGAAACTCAGCTGCCGTCATGCCCGGACCTTACAGGGGATCTCATTGTCCGGAATTCGCACCGCACCACCGAAAAATGTCGTGGTAGACGTGTGACCTCCCCTGCCGGGTCGAACGCGACTCCCCGGAAAACGGCGCCGCGGCGGTAGCAGCCGGCAACTCCGGCCCGGTCAGGGCCGCAACAGGAGGAAATGATGAACGATTTCACGGGCCGTGTCGTACTGGTCACCGGTGCCGCACGCGGTCAGGGCCGGGCGCATGCCCTCGCCTTCGCCGAGCGTGGCGCCGATGTGGTGATCTGCGATCGGTGTGCGGATGTGCCGGCGGTCGGCTACGCGATGGGACGGAAGGAGGACCTCGCCGAGACCAAGGCCCTGGTCGAAGCGACGGGCCGGCGCTGCCTCGCCGAGCAGGCCGACACCGCAGACCAGGTGGCCGTACAGGCCCTGGTGGCGCGCGCCGAATCGGAATTCGGCGGGATCGACATTGCCGTCGCCAATGCGGGAGTGTCGGCGGGCGCGCCGATTCAGGATGCTTTCGACGGACACTGGGCGGAGGTCGTCGGCACGAATCTCACGGGGGTCTTCCATACCGTCGCCGCTGTCGCACCCGGCATGGTCGCGCGGGGTTACGGTCGGATCATCACCATCAGTTCGATGCTCGGCCGCGGCGCGGCGCCCGGGCAAGCGGCCTACTGCGCGTCGAAGTGGGGTGTGATCGGTATGACGAAAAGCGTGGCGCTCGAGCTCGCCCCGCACGGTGTGACCGCGAACGTGGTCGCGCCCGGCAATATCGCCACCCCCATGGCGCAGAACGACGCCCTGTACCGGAAAATGCGGCCCGACCTGGAATCTCCGACCCTCGCCGATGCCGAACCGGTTTTCGCGACCCTGCATGCGCAGCCGGTACCGTTCCTCGACCCGTTCGAGGTGACCCGCGCCGTGCTGTATCTGGCCGACGAGGCAAGCGCGCATATCTCCGGCACCGTGATGCCGGTCGACGCCGGAGCGGCGGCCCGCGTCACCGCCTGAGCGGGTCGGTGGTGGCAGGTGGTGGCCTGCCGGCCTCCGATGCAGAGCCCGGTACTGCCGGCGGAGCTGGACGGCACAGCAGCAGAACATCTTCCCGGTGAGCGGGATTTCCCGGAATCGGGCGGCTCCCCACCACTGACACTGGGTCCGCCCCCGAGCAGACAGGACGACCGATACCCCGCCGCATCCAGGATTTGCCGCGGTCATCGTTCCGTACGAACTCGGTCGTCGAACCGGTCGCCGGTCGCAATGAACAGGAGAAGTCGATGCCGGATGTGAGTGTTCACCCCGAGCGGCTCGCCGCGGTCACCGAATGGGACTACGAGGCCGATGTCGTGGTGGTGGGCTACGGGGTCGCGGGCGCGAGTGCAGCGATCGAAGCCGCACGTGCCGGAGCCGATGTACTGGTCCTCGAGCGGACCGGGGGCTGGGGCGGTGCGGCGGCGCTCTCGGGCGGGTTCATCTATCTCGGCGGCGGCACCCCGCTGCAGAAGACACTCGGTTTCGAGGATACGCCCGAGAACATGGAGCGTTTCCTCATGGCCGCGCTCGGCCCGGGCGCCGACCAGGCCAAGATCCACGACTATTGCCAGGGTAGTGTGGAACATTTCGAATGGCTTGTCGCACAGGGGGTGCCGTTCAAAGAGGAATTCTGGGGTGAACCGGGCTGGGAGCCGCCGGCCGACCAGGGCCTGATGTTCTCCGGCGGAGAGAACGCCGCACCGTACAACACCCTCGCCACTCCGGCACCCCGCGGTCACCTGCCGCAGATGGCCGATAAACACACCAGTGAGAAAGGCGGCGGTTTCATGTTGATGAAACCGCTCACCGATACCGCGGCGGCACTGGGTGTGCGCGCCGAATACGATGTGCGGCTGCAACGCCTGGTCGTCGACGACGCCGGCCGGGTCGCCGGTGTGGTGGCCAAACGCTACGGCAAACCGGTGTTCGTCCGCGCGCGCCGGGGCGTGGTGCTGGCGACCGGTAGCTTCGCCTACAACCAGCAGATGGTCGAGGCCTACACCCCGCTGCTGATCAACCGCCCCGCGGCCGCCATCGAGGAACACGACGGTATCGGCATCCTGGTGGCGCAGGCCCTGGGCGCCCAGCTGGCGCATATGGATGCCATCGAGGTCGCCATCTTCGCCGATCCGCAGATGATCGCTCGCGGAATTCTCGTCAACGGGCGCGGCCAGCGCTACATCCCCGAGGATTCCTATCCCAGCCATATCGGGCAGTCGACCCTGATCCGCCAGCACAACGAAGCATTCCTGATCATCGACGAAGCCGCCCTCGAGGAGGCGAACACGAGCGTGTCGAGCAGTGCGGCGATGCGCAGTGCGCCACCCACCTGGGTCGCGGAATCGGTCGAGGAATTGGAAACGGAGATCGGGCTTCCGGCCGGGGTCCTGCAGGCCACCGTCGAGGTCTACAACCGGCACGCGAAGGACGGCGCGGATCCTCTGTTGGGCAAGAAAACCCAGTGGGTGAAACCGATCGGCACACCGCTGGCGGCCTACGATCTGCGCAACCGCACAGGAGGGTTCACCCTCGGTGGCCTGCGCACCGATCTCGACTCCCGGGTCGTGCACGTCTCCGGCGAACCGATCCCCGGTCTTTTCGCCGCCGGTCGCTGCACCTCCGGAATCAGCGCCGGTGGCTATGTGAGCGGGGCGTCCCTCGGGGACGGTAGCTTCTACGGCCGCCGCGCCGGCCGTGCCGCCGCCGGTTCCTGACCTGCACGATGGCAACGAGCCCATCTGGGCCTTGGGGTAATCATCCCCGAGGCCCGGATAGGAATCGTGCCGCCACCAGCGCGCCGACCTCCGATATCGCCGCTCGCGCCCGCGTCACCGACGGCGCCTGCATGGCGAACCCGTGGCCGACGCCGGGATAGCGGAGTTGGGCGGTGGGGACGCCGGCCGCGCGGAGGCGGTCGCCGTAGGCTTCCACGGCGTCGCGGAGGGGGTCGCCGTGGCCGACGGCGAGGATCGCCGGGGGGGAGGCCGGCGAGGGAGTCGGCGAGGGCGGGGACACCGTAAGCGTCGTCGGTGGAAGGGTCGTCGCCGAGGTAGAGGTTCTTCATCCAGTCGATGTCGGCGGCGGTGAGGAACGGGGAATCGCCGAACTCGCGCATGGAGGGGCGGTCGGTGCGGCGTTCGATACCGGGATAGAACAGCACCTGCTGGGCGATGGCCGGGCCGTTCTCGTCGCGGCTGCGCAGGGCGGTGGCGGTGGCGAGGCTGCCGCCGGCGCTGTCGCCGCCGACACCGATCCGGGCGCGGTCCACGCCCCAGGTGGCAGCGTTTTCGGTGAGCCAGACCAGAGCGGCGTAGGCCTCGTCGTTGGCGACGGGGTAGCGGTGTTCGGGGGCGAGGCGATAGTCGACATTGCAGAGGACGGCGCCGGTGGCGTCGGCGATATCGCGGGCCAGGCGGTCGAACGAGTGCAGCGACCCCATGATCATGCCGCCGCCGTGGAACCAGACCAGGGCCGGTGCGTTCTCCGGCGGGGCGGCGACCGGCCGGTAGATCCGCACCGGGACCGGGCCGTGCGGGCCGGCGATGGTGGCGTCGCGGACCGACCGCATCTGCGGGCCGGCCGGACGTTCGATCGACTCCAACGCACGGCGGGCCGCTTCGACCCCGAGTTCGTGCAGCGGACCGGTGCGGCTCGCCCGCGTCCGCTCGACGATCACGGCCACATCCGGATCCCAGATCTCCTGCGCGGCAGAGGTGTTCTCGGTGGGGGTGGCCATGGTGTTCTCCTAGGATTCTGCGGGGTCGGGCGGCCTGGTGGCGCGCAGCATCGTCCCGGCGCTGGTTTCACCGCCCTGGCGGTGCAGGTTCATCAGTTCGTCGAGGCGGTCGTTGTCGTGTTCGGCGAGCGCCTCGATCATCTGGTCGTGTTCGGCGAGGACCCGGGCGCGGGCGGCGGGGTCGTACAGATAGGTGGCGTGGTAGGGCATCGCCAGCGTCCACAACCGCCGTACCTCGCCGACCACCAGATTCAGCGGCGACTGTTCGAAAATGGCGAAGTGGAAGGCGTGGTTGCGCAGCCGCATCTCCAGCAGATCACCGCGATCGGCGGCCTCGACCACCAGATCGCCGAGCCGCCGGATCTCGGCCAGCACCTCGTCGGTGAACCGGGGCAGCGTGGCGATGATCTCCCGTTCGAGCGCGGCCCGCATCAGATAGATCTGGTCGAAATCCGATTGCCGCAGCCGGGCGACGGTGTATCCCACATTGTGTTCGTGGTCGACCAGACCGGCGGCGGCGAGCTGGCGCAGGGCCTCCCGGATGGGCAGCCGGCTGACGCCGAGGCGTTCGGCCATCAGCACCTGGCGGATCGGCTGCCCGGGCAGTAGTTCGCCGGTGACGATGAGTCGTTCGATCTCCTCGACGACGCGGGCCGCCGCCCGTTCACCGTCGCGCCCGCGGTCGCCGGGCGCGGAATCTGCGCTGGGATTGCTCACGGGTTCCCGAAGATACCAGCCGCGCGCAGTTCCTCGATGCGATCGGCGTCGTACCCCATCGCGGCGAGGACCGCGGTGGTATCGGACCCGCGCGGTACGGCGGGCCGCGGCCGGCGGTGCCCCGACCGGCCCAGCGCGATCGGGACACCGATCCCGCGATAGTCGTCGGCATCGATGAACAGGCCCCGATGCCGGACCTGATCGGATAGCAGTGCTTCGTCGACCGTGTGCACCGGGCTCGCCGGGACGCCGGCCTGCTCGAGCCGCCGGCCCAGATCCTCGCGGGACCACTGCGCGATACGTTCGCCCAGCAGGGCCACGAGTTCGTCCCGGTGGGCGTAACGATCGCTGTTGGCGGCGAAGCGCGGATCGTCGGCAAGTCCGGGTAGGCCGAGAGCCTCGGTGAGTGAACGGAATTGCCGGTCGTTGGCCGCGCTGACGAAGAAATCGCCGTCCGCGGCCCGGAACACTTGGTACGGCGCCACCGTCGGATGAAAATCCCCCGTCCGCTGCGGTACCTTGCCGCCTGCCATCCAATTGGCAGCATGCGGGTGCAGGATGGAGATGACGGAGTCCAGCAGCGTGATATCGATCAGCTGACCCTGCCCACTGCGGCCGCGTTCCAGCATCGCCAGCAGGATGCCGCTCACCGCCATATTGGCGGCGACGATATCGACGATGGGAATCCCCACCCGCAGCGGGTTGCCGTCGGGATAGCCGTTGACGCTCATCAGCCCGCCGAACGACTGGAGAACGGCGTCGTAACCGGGCAGCCCGCCCATCGGCCCGTCCACGCCGAAACCCGTGATCCGGCAGTAGATCATCGCCGGATGGCGTTCGCTGAGCACGGACTCGTAATCGAAACCCCAGCGTGCCATGGTGCCCGCCTTGAAGTTTTCGATCACGATATCGGCGCCGGCGAGCAGGTCGGCAAGGATCTCCCGCCCCGCCTCGGTGCGCAGGTCCAGGCTGATGTTGTCCTTGCTGTGGTTGAGGCTCGCGTAATAGGCGCTGCTGGCACCGGATTCCAGGAAGGGCGGGCCCCAGCCGCGAGTCTCGTCACCGGTGGGCGCCTCCACCTTGATGACCTCGGCGCCGTGGTCGGCCAGGATCTGGGCGGTGTAGGGCCCGGCGAGTACCCGGCTCAGGTCGAGCACCCGCACCCCGGTGAGCACACCGTTGCCGACGGCGGTGTCCGCGGCCCGCCAGGCAGCGCGGCCGTCGATGGGGGGCGTGGCGGAATGGTGCTCGGCCTGTGTGGTGACGGTCATCGATTGTTCCCTTCTGCCGCGCCGGAGTTCTCGTCGCCGGCGCCGGTGACCAGATCCCAGACGTCCGCGCCGCCTTCGAGGATCCGGCCGGCGAGGACACCGGCCCAATAGCGTTCCGACCCGTACCGCTCGCGCCAGGCCAGCAGCGCCGTGGTCGATCGGCCGAGTGGATGTTCGGCGGTGAAGCCGATGGCGCCGTGCAGTTGGTGGCCTGCGGCGGCGATATCCCGGGCCGCAGAGGAGGTCACCACCTTGGCGGCGGCGATCGCGGCCCGGGCACGGTCCGGGTTCGTACCGGCATCCTCGGCCACGGCGGTTTCGGTGGCCGTTTCCATGAGCGCGGTGACCGCGGCCAGACCGGCCAGCCGCTGCTGAACGGCCTGGAATTTGCTCAGCGGGCGGCCGAACTGAGTACGCTGCCCGGCATATTCCACAGTCCGATCGCAGACCGCGCGTGCCGCCGCGGCCAGCGCGACGGCGTAGGCGAGAGCACCGCGCTCCTCGAGTTCGGTGCCGCCGGCCGGGGATGCGGCATACGTGTCGACCGCGGCCGCGGCGAAGTCGTAATCGGCCACGGCGGCGCCGAGCAGATCGGTGCCGGGGACGGCGGTGACACCGGCGCCGGTGGGGGAGACGATCGCGACCGCCGGGCCGTGGGCCGCATCGGCCGGCTCGAGCAGTAGTACCAGCCGATCGGCGTCGGGTCCGTGCACCACCGCCCGTGCCGAGCCGTCCAGGACCAGGACGCCGGCTGCGGTTTCACGGACTGTGGTATCGCGCTCCGCGTGGGCGATCGTCGCGGTATGCGAGCCCAGCGAGATACCGCACCGTGCCGCCAGCCAGCCGGCGAGCACGGTGTGCTCGACGAGCATGGTGAGCGCACCGCCGGTGACCGCCGCCGAGACGACGGTGAGCGCGTCGGCGAGCGTGCCGCCGCTGCCGTCGTGGTCCTCGGATATACCGATTCCGGTGAAACCGGCCTCGGTGAGTGCCGTCCAGACCGCATCGTCGATACCGGCGGCCGGGGTGGTGGTATCGACGCCGGCCTTGCCGATCATCGCCTGGGTCGCCGCGCGTAGTTCGGAATTCGGACCCGTCATCGCAATCCCATTCCGCGAGCGACGATTCCGCGAAGGATCTCGTTCGTCCCGCCACGTAGTGTGAATGCCGGAGTATGCAGCATGCTGTTGGCCAGCAGGCGCGCGAACGGATCGCCGCCGGTGCGCCGGGGGTCGGTATCGCAGGCGGCTCGCACCGCCTCCACGAGATCGCCTTCGAACGCCGAGCCGAGGTCTTTCACCATCGCCGCCCGCACATCGGGACGGCGTCCCGCGGCCAGTTCCGCGGCCACCGACAGCGACATCCGGCGCAGCGCCCAGGCCTGCGCCGTGAGTGTCCCCAGCGTTACCCGCTGTTCCTCGGTCGCCCCGGAACGGCGCAGCTCGTCGGCCCAGGCCCGCAACAACGGCATCGTCGACAGATAGCGTTCGGGACCGGAGCGTTCGAACGCGAGTTCGCTCATCACCTGCGCCCAGCCTTCGCCGCGCCGGCCCAGCAGGGCCTCCGGGCCGACGCGCGCGTCGTGGAAGATCACTTCGTTGAAATGCGCCTCGCCGTCGATACTGCGCAGCGGCCGCACCTCGATATCGGGGTGGGACAGATCGACCAGGAACTGCGACAGCCCGGCCTGCCGATCGCCGGCTTCACCGTCGCTGCGAGCGAGTAGCACCATGGCATGCGCCATATGCGCGCCGGTGGTCCACACCTTGGTACCGCTGACCGTCCAGGAGCCGTCGTCGTGGGCAGTGGCCCGGGTGCGGACGGCCGCGAGATCGGATCCGGCGTCGGGTTCGCTCATCCCGATCGCGAAGAACAGCGTCCCCGCTGCGATTCCGGGTAGATAGCGTTGTTTCTGTTCCTCGGTGCCGTTGGCGAGGATGCCTGGCGCCATCTGGCGGTCGGCGATCCAGTGCGCGGCGACGGGCGCGCCGTGCGCGAGCAGTTCCTCGGTCACCACGAAACGCTCGAGCGGAGACCTTCCGTGGCCACCGTAGGCCGTCGGGAGCGTCATCCCCAGCCAGCCCCGTTGCCCGAGCCGGGCACTGAACTCCGGTTCGAAGCCGCTCATCCAATTGTCCACGGCCGGCACGAAAGCTCCGGCGGCGAGCTGTTCGGCGAGGAAGGCGCGCACCTCCGTGCGCAGCGTGTGCAGTTCCGCGCTCTCGGCCACCGGCGAACCGGCTTCGGTGGCGGCCGTCATCGCCCCGGACCCCGCGACGACCAGGATGCCTGCCCCTTGCGCGACATCGACCACATCTGCACGCCGCGCTCGATCTCGAGCGCCGACGACCAGCTGACCGCCGGTGGCCCGAGTTCGAGCCGGGCGCTGGTCATGATCCGCCGGCTCAGTTCGGGATCGGCCGCGGGCGCCGCGGTGAGCTCGGCGATGAGCGGATCGAGTTCGGCTTCGGGGACGGCGGCATAGGCGAGCCCGCAGGCGGCCGCCTCGGTACCGGTCAGCGCGCGTCCGCACGCGGCGAGTGCCACGGTCCGCGACCAGCCGACCGCGCGGCCGAGTAGCGCGAGATGACCGCCACCCGGGTGGATGTTGCGCGCCAGAAATCCGCTGTCCAGCACCGAATCCGGAGTCACCACCATGATGTCGGCGGCCAGCGCCAGGTTCAGTCCCGCCCCGACGGCGCCACCGACGACTCGGGCGATCGTGGGCACGGGTAGGGAGCCGACGCGCACGAAGGCGCCGTAGACCGCCGAGGTGCGGCGTACTGCTTCGGGGGAGGCCGGGTCGGCGGAGGAGGCTGCGAGATCGCGGGTATCGGCGCCACTGCAGAAGTACGCCCCGGCGGAGCGGACGACGACCGCGCCGATGGCGGGATCGTTTTCCACTCGGTCGCAGAATTTGCCGATGAGCGCGGCCATCTCGAGGGTGATCGCGTTCTTGCGGCGCGGATTGTCGAGGGTCAGCTGGGCTACGCCGCCGGTGAACTCGGTCCGAACCGAGCCTTGCGGGGGCGCGCCGACCGAATCGTCTGGCGTCATGAACAAAACCGTAGCAGGATTGGATCCAATATAAAATCCAATATTGATTGACAATTCTCGGTCTGCACCCGGAAAGTGTCAGCAGCGCAGCGCGCCGCCCGGACTCACCGGGCGGCGGACAGAGAGGAGCGCTCGTGTTCGAGCTGAACGGGCGGATCGCCCTGGTGTCCGGAGCAGGTCAGAGTGTGGGCGAAGGGATCGCGACCGTCCTCGCCCGCCAGGGCGCCGCGGTGATCGTCAACGATCTCGTCGGCGACCGCGCCGAGCGGGTGGCCGCGAAAATCGTCGCCGAGGGCAACAAGGCGATTGCGAAGGCATTCGACGTCACCGATTACGAGGCGACCGTCGCCGCTGTCCGTGCGGCCGAAGCGGAACTGGGCGGGCACGTGAACATCCTGGTGAACAATGCCGGGGTCGCGCAGGAGCGAGTCATCAAGCCGTTCCGCGAGCTCACTCCCGATCAGTGGCCGCCGTCGATCGATCTCAACATCTACGGGGCGATGAACTGCATCAAAGCCGTGCTCGATGGGATGTGCGACGCCGGCTGGGGCCGGATCGTGCAGATCTCGTCGGGCTCGGCGCGGACGGGGCAGAACATCAACTACTCGATGTATGCCACCGGCAAGAGCGGTATCGAGGGCTTCATCCGGCATCTGGCGGCGGAGACGGGGCAGTACGGGGTGACGGCGAATATCGTCGCGCTGGGTCAACAGGCCAATCTGGCGGAGAAGATGACGCCGGAGATGATCGACAAGATCATCGCGAGCATCCCGATCGGCCGACTCGGCGATCCGCTCGAAGTCGGCGCCTTCTGCGCGTACCTGGCCTCGAACGAATCCGGGGGAATGACCGGCCAGACCCTCGATTTCAACGGCGGGTCGCAGACCCGATGACCAGCGAACCGGCACCGCCCGCAACGGTTCTGTCACTGACCGCGATCCGGGTCACCGACCTCGCGAAATCGACCGAGTTCTACACCGCGGGGTGCGGATTCGAGGTGGAGCGCGAATTCGCGACGGCGGGATTCGACGCGGTGATCCTGCGCGCCGGCCCGGCCGGAATCGAACTCATCGCGCCGCGTGCCGAGCCGGAGCCGCCGCAGCCGGGCAATATGTTCGTCAAACTGGTGCTCAACACACCGGACGTGCCCGGGCTCCTGGCCCGTGCCTGCCGGTACGGCGGCACCGAGGAGACCCCGGCGACCGTGCTACCCGAGTTCGGTGGAATGACCATCGCGATCCTGCGCGACCCCGACGGGTACCGCATCGAACTGGTGGGGCGGCCGGGCACGGATGACCACTGAGCGGGAGCGGGCCGGTTCGCCGCCGGTCGGCTCGTCTAACGTCGCGGCATCTCACCCGGAACAGCAACAGGGAGTGCAGTCGACGATGACTTGGGGCAAGACCTATGACGTAGTAGTTGTGGGCTCCGGCGGGGCCGCCCTCGCCGGAGCGCTGGCCGCCGCCCACCGCGGTCTGTCGACCTGCGTGATCGAGAAAACCGACCGCTTCGGCGGGACCTCGGCGTATTCGGGCGGCAGTGTGTGGCTGCCCGGAAACCATGTCCTGGCCCGGCAGGGCGTGGACGACTCCGTCGAGAAGGGGCTGACCTACTTCGGTGCCGTGGTCGGCGACCGCACGCGGCCGGAGGTGCAGCGGGCCTACCTCGAAACCGGCCCGGTCGTCGCCGACTTCCTCGAGAACACCGTGGGAATCCCGATCGAACACCGGCCGTTCCCCGATTACTTCGACGCCCCCGGGCGCAGCGACAACGGCCGCAGCATCTTCGCGGAATCGATCGCCGCCGCGGATCTCGGCGACCGGTTGGACGATGTGCGCCCGACGGTGGCCGCCGACCAGTTCGGCATCGATATCGACCGGTCCATGCTCGACGGCGGTCAGGCCTGGATCGCGCGCATGGTGCTCGCCCTGGACGCCACCGGCCGCGCGGACCTGTTGCTGTCCACCCGGGCCGACCGGCTCGTACAGGACGAATCGGGGCGGGTCACCGGAGTGGTGGTGACCGGCGCCGACGGCAGCGAAACGCGGATCCGGGCGCGTGGCGGGGTGCTCCTGGCCGCGGGCGGGTTCGAGCGTTCGGCCCAGCTGCGCAAACGCTGGCAGGATATGCCGACTGCCGACTGGTCCTCGTCGCATCCCGCGACCGGGTCCGGGGATGCGGTCGCGATGCTGGACACGGTGGGTGCCGCGCTGGATCTGCTCGACCAGTCGTGGTGGTGCCCCGCGACCCTGTTCCCCAATGGACATGCCGCGTTCACGCTCGGGCTCCGATCCGGAATCGTCGTCGACGGGCACGGCCGCCGGTTCGCCAACGAGATGCTGCCCTACGACCAGATGGGGCGCGCTATGCGCGCGCAGCGGGAAGCCGGTGGCGACGAATTCTGGTTCATTTTCGACAACAGCGCCGGTGATCGCCTGCCGGCGATCTGTGTCCCCGAACCCCGCCGCGACGAGATGACCGAGGCCGGCCTGTGGCACACCGCCGACTCCGTCTCCGACCTTGCCCGGTCACTCGGTATCGATCCGGCCGCACTGGCGGCGACGGTCGACCGGTTCAACGAACTGGCCGAGCGCGGAGTGGATGAGGATTTCCACCGCGGCGAGGATCCGTTCGGGCGCTTCTTCGTCGGTGCGACCGCGCCGGCGCAGTGCCTGCGACCGCTCGCCGGCCCCCGGTTCCACGCGGTCCGGCTGGTGCTCGGTGACCTCGGCACCAAGGGCGGCGCGGTGATCGACAGCGACGGTGCGGTGCAGCGACCGGACGGGTCGGCGATCCCCGGTCTCTATGCCGCGGGCAACTCCTCCGCCTCGATCTCGGGCGAGGTCTACCCCGGGCCGGGTGTTCCGCTGGGCTCCGGCATGGTGATGGCCTACCGCGCCGTGGCCGATATGACGGCGCGGCTCGGCGGAACGGAGACCGTCGCGACGTCCTGACCTGTACGAACAGCGGCCGCGGCCCCTAAGGGGTCGCGGCCGCTGCGCTTTCCTGACTGCTCGGTTCTCGCCGCCGACCGTTCGATCGGCTCTCGCTCGGGAATCCCGGCCGGGGCGTCCTAATGGGTCGCGAGGTCCGTCGCGACGCACCGATCCCAGATCTCGCGCGCCACAACCCGTACCCGGCCCACCAGTGTGCGGTAGTCGAGCGAGGTCACCGGTCCGCATACGGAGATCCCGGCCAGGTTTCCGTAGATATGGTCCGGTGGTCCGAGGGAGACGCCGACACAGCCGAGACCGGTGAATGCTTCGCCTCGATCGAACGCTGCGCCACGGTCGCGTACAGCGGCCAGATCGTCCGCGAGCTGGGTCTCGTTCGCGATGCTCTGCGGGGTGCGCCGGACCAGTGCGCCCTCGCCGGTACGCCGGAGTTCGCCGATTACCGGCCCGCGGCCGGACTGGTCGGCGACCGCAAGCTGTGCCTTGCCCACCGCGGTGAGATGGGCGGGTACCCGCTGGCCGACGGCGGTCGGGGTGGGCCCCGAAGCGCGGCCGTTGACCTTGGCCAGATAGACGGTGTCGCCGCGGCTGACCACGGCGAGCTGGATGGTCCGGCCGGTGCGGTGCGCGAACGCCTGCATAATCGGCCGGGCGCCCTGCAGCAGGCGATTTTGGTTGAGCGCCGCCTGGCCCATCTCGTAGGCCTTGACCCCGAGTTCGTAGGTCTGTTCGGGCGAGCGGGCGAGCCAGCCCGTATTGGTGAGCTGCTCCAGCAGTCGATGCGCCGAAGAGCGCGGTAAACCGGTGCGCGCGGTGACCTGGGCGAGAGTGAGGGGGCCGGACCCGTTGAAGGTCTCCAGAACGAGGGAGACCCGCTCGACCACCGAGACCGGCATCCCGGCGGCACGTGATGTTCTCATTCGACCTCCCAGCACGCATCACAGCTCTGTGACCTACGTCACGGTACACCGGTATGCGGGTGCAGAACCACGCGCCGTGACGAGCGTCTTCGCCGACGATCGCATCGATCGTCTCCGTTGCCGAGCCCATTCTCCCGATCAGCGAGACGCCGAGCCGATTTTGCCCCGAACCCGGTGCCGCCCCGGCCGTCGCCCGGACGCGCCGCCGGGTTCGGGGACCAACCGCCCGCGCGCCGGGCCGGCTCGCGATCGCACACCGGGCTACCGCGAACGGCGATCCGGGCGGCCGTGGAACGGAGCCGGGCTCCGTCGGTTTGCTCCATTACCGCCGGCCCGCCTCCGGCGTCTCGGAAAGCCTCCCACTCAGCAGGAGATTCGCGTCACACTGCGTTTCGGGCTGGGAAGGTGGACCCACTGCGACGAGTTCCGCGGTCGCAATCATCTGACCAGGAGGTACCGTGAGTCCCACGACCGAGACGGGCAACGAAGTCCGTGTCATCGACACCGGCGCACCGCCCGCGCGGTACGCGCGGGGCTGGCACTGCCTCGGTCTGACCCGTGATTTCGCCGACGGTCGGCCGCACCAGGTGGCCGCTTTCGGCACCGAACTCGTCGTTTTTCGCGGCGAGGACGGGAAGGTGAACGTCCTCAACGCATTCTGCCCACATATGGGCGGGAACCTGGCCCACGGCACCGTGAAGGGCAACGATATCGCCTGCCCGTTCCACGACTGGCGGTGGCGGGGGGACGGAAAATGCGCATCCATCCCGTATGCGCGTCGAGTCCCGCCGCTGGCCCGCACCAAGGCGTGGCCGACCATGGAGATCAGCGGGCAGCTGTTCGTCTGGCACGATCCGCAGGGCGGCAAACCGCCCGCCGAACTGGAGATACCGGCTATCCCCACCTACGGAGATTCCGGGTGGACCGATTGGGTGTGGAATTCGATCGTCGTCGAAGGATCGCACTGTCGCGAAATCGTCGACAATGTCGTCGATATGGCGCATTTCTTCTATGTGCACTACGGGATGCCGACCTATTTCCGGAACATCTTCGAAGGCCATACCGCAACCCAGATCATGCGGTCGCTGCCGCGCGCCGACGCGGCCGGAGTCAGCACCAGTACGAACTACAGCACCGAAAGCCAGTCGGATGCCACGTATTACGGTCCGTCGTACATGGTGGACAAGCTCTGGAGCGGCGGCCGGGCCGGGGCCGGTGAACCGAATATCTACCTGATCAACTGCCACTACCCGATCACCCCGACCTCGTTCCGGCTGCAATACGGCGTGATCGTGGAAAAGCCGACCGGGATGGACGACGCCGCGGCCGAACAGATCGCCGCCGCCGTGGCGAAAGGGGTCGCGATCGGCTTCGAACAGGACGTGGAGATCTGGAAGAACAAATCACGGATCGACAATCCGCTGCTGTGCGAAGAAGACGGCCCGGTGTATCAGCTGCGCCGCTGGTACGAACAGTTCTACGTCGACGTCGAAGACATCAAGCCGGAAATGGTCAACCGGTTCGAGTTCGAGATCGATACCGAACGCGCCCTGCAGAACTGGCAGGCCGAAGTGGACGCGAACCTGGCCGCCGGCCGCAGTGCCATTCCGGCGCAGCGGCAGGGCGCCGCCGCGTCCTCCTGACCACGCTCACCCCACCATCCAGATACCCGGACCAGGAGCACCCATGTCCTACGAAGTACTCGACAAAATCGTCGCCATCGCCGACGAGATCCGCGCCGGCGCCGAAGAGGGCGACTCCCTCGGCCGCCTGCCCGACGATATGGCCAAGGGCCTGAAGGACGCCGGGATCATCCGGCTGCTGCAGCGCAAGAAGTACAACGGCTACGAAGCGCACCCGCGCGAGTTCGCCGAAACAGTGATGAAAACCGCCAGTATCTATGGTTCCGCCGGCTGGGTCGGCGGCATCGTGGGTGTGCACCCTTGGCAGCTCGCCTTCGCCGACCCCAAGGTGCAGGAAGAAATTCTCGGCGAAGACACCGATACCTGGCAGGCTTCGCCGTATATGCCCGGCGGTGTGGCCGTACCGACAGGCGACGGCTATGTGATGAACGGCCGTTGGCAATTCTCCTCCGGCACCGATCATTGTGACTGGATTTTCCTCGGCGCCATGGTGGGGGACGCCGACGGGAAACCCTTGATGCCGCCGCAGAGCTTGCACGTGATTTTGCCCCGGTCCGACTATGAGATCGTCGCGGATTCCTGGGATGTGGTCGGCCTGCGCGGCACCGGAAGCAAGGACATCATCGTCAAGAACGCCTTCATTCCGAACTATCGGGTGATGGACGGGGGGAAGGTGATCGACGGTACGGCGGCGAAAGAGTACGGCGTCACGGAAACGCTCTACAAAATGCCGTGGTCCACCATGTTCCCGCTGGGAATCACCTCCGCGACCATCGGCATCTGCGAAGGCGTGCTCGCGGCGGGCGTCGACTATCAGCGCAACCGGGTCGGTGCGACCGGCACGCTCGTCAAGGACGACCCGTACGTCCTGCACGCGCTCGGCGAGGCGGCCTCGGAGATCGACGCGGCCCGGCAACAGCTGCTGGCCAATGTCGACCGCATCTTCGACAAGGTCGACCGCGGCGAGGAAATCGATTTCGCCACCCGCGCCGCGGTTCGCCGCGATCAGGCCCGCGCCGCCTGGCGGGCGGTCCGGGCGGCCGACGAGATCTTCGACCGGGCGGGCGGTAACGCGCTGCGCATGGACAACGCGCTCCAGCGATTCTGGCGGGATGCGCACGCCGGTCTGCACCACGCCATCCACGTCACCAGCACCACCTATCACGCGGCCGCCATGGCCTCGCTCGGTGTCGAGGTCCCCGAGGGCCCGCTGCGCGTGATGATCTGACGACCCGGAAAGGAAACCGACAACGATGACGGAAATAAAAGCGCTCGGCTACGTACGCGTTCAGGCCACGGATATGGACCGCTGGCGCGAACTCGGATTCGAGGTACTGGGCTTCGCACCCGGTTTCGGCGACGAAACCGACGCCCTGCACTTCCGGATGGACGAGCGGGCCTCGCGGATCACCGTCGAACGCGGTGACGTCGACCGGGTGACCGCGGTCGGTTGGGAGGTCCGGGACGCGCCCGCGCTGCGCCGGCTGACCGCCACCCTGGACGAAGCCGGGTTCGAGTACACGCCCATGAGCCAGGAACTGGCCGACCGGCGCAAGGTGGAGGCCGGTATCTGTATGCAGGATCCCGGCGGCACACCGCTGGAATTCTTCTACGGTGCGGTGCTCGAGCACAGCCCGGTACTCACCAAGTACGGCCAGAAGTTCGTCACCGGCGATCAGGGCCTGGGCCATGTGGTGATGCCGACGACCAATTTCGACGAATCGTTCACCTTCTACACCGAGACACTGGGATTCCTGTCCCGGGGCGCTTTCCGGATGCCGTCGCCGCCGGAGGTGGGCCCGCTGCGGATCCGGTTCATGGGTGTCAACCAGCGGCACCACAGCCTCGCGATCATGCCCAGTATGGAGGGCCGCGACCCGGGACTGATCCACGTCATGGTCGAGGTCGACGACATCGATGCGGTCGGCCGCGCCTACGACCAGGTGATGGCCCGCGATTTCCCGGTGTCCTCGACGCTGGGCCGGCATACGAACGACAAGATGATCTCGTTCTACGTGCGGGTTCCCGGCGGCTGGGATATCGAATACGGCACCGGCGGCAAACTCGTCGACGAGGCGTATTACACGGCCGAGGAGATCACCGCCGACAGCTACTGGGGTCATGAATGGATGTGGGCCCGGGAGATGAAGGAAGCGCAGCGGGCCGCGGAAGCCGGGGAGGCCGGAGCCACGGAACCGGCGCCGGCCTGAGCCTGCGGATTCCCGGTGACCAGCGCCGGTTCGGGTGGTCGCGCGGGTTGCGCCGGCCCGGACCGGCGTGCGACACGAGGGGCGCGGTGCTCACATTCGAGGCCGCTCGTTGACTCACCCGAGTAACGCCGGCAGCCGGTCGACCGACGGGAGGCCGGGAAAAGGACCGCTGTCCGAGCCGGACCGGCTGCCGAGCCGAGTCAACCTCTCCGGTCCACCCGGACCCGGCTGCGGAGGCCGTCGGGCCGGGCGATCGGAGTTCGTCCCGGCCACCGATCCCCCGGGACAGCATGAGATAACGCGGATCGCCACCCAATGGCAGACCTCCGAGAAGCCGGCCGAATTCAGCGGACACGATATTCGGCGGACCGGCGATCGGCTGGGGATCCATCGGGGCGATCTCCGCCCACCCGCCGTGCGATTCGAATTGGAGGACCGCTGGGTGGGAAGGAGCGTTCGCCCCGCCCCGTATGGCCCCTAACTTGACTTTCGAACACAGGTACCTCAGCGAGGGAAGTGAATGTGGTGACAACCAGCGACAGCGATTTCGATGCCGTCGTCGTCGGTGCCGGGATCTCCGGCCTGTACGCGGTGTACAAGTTCCGGCAGCGTGGTATGCGGGTACACGGCTTCGAATCCGCCGAGGGAGTGGGCGGTACCTGGTATCACAATCGGTACCCGGGTGCGCGGTGCGATGTCGAGAGTATCGACTACTCCTACTCGTTCGACGAAGAGTTGCAGCAGGAATGGACCTGGACCGAACGGTTCGCCACCCAGGACGAGATCCTGCGCTATCTCGACCACGTCGCCGATCGGCACGATCTGCGTTCGGCCTACGATTTCCTGACCCGGGTGACCTCGGCCGTCTACGACGAGGAAGCCCGCCGGTGGACGGTCACCACCGATACCGGGAAATCCGTCACCGCCAAGTTCTGCATTCTGGCGACGGGCGTCTTGTCGGCGACCAACAAACCGGATATCCCGGGCCGCGACACCTTTGCGGGCGAGACGTATCACACCGGCGAATGGCCGCACGATCCCGTAGATTTCGCCGGCAAACGCGTGGGTGTGATCGGCACGGGATCCTCCGGTATCCAGGCCATACCGATCATCGCCGAAGAAGCCGATGCGGTCGTCGTATTCCAGCGCAGCCCCAATTATTCGATTCCCGCGGGCAATCGGCGTCTGACCGATGATGTGCTCGCGGAGGTGAAGGCGAATTACGCCGAGCGGCGCCGGTTGTCCCGGCTCAGTGGCGGCGGCACCCCGAACAGCCCGCACCCCAAAGGCGCGCTGGAGGTCGACGAGGCCGAGCGGACCCGGATCTACGACGAATGGTGGCAGCGCGGCGGATACCTGTTCACCAAGGCGTTTCCGGACCAGATGGTGAGCAAGGCGGCGAACGATACCGCGCGCGAGTACGTCGAAGCGAAGATCCGGGAAATGGTGGAGGATCCGGCGATCGCCGATCAGCTGATCCCCACCGATCATCCCATCGGGACCAAGCGGATCGTCACCGATACGGGATATTTCCAGACCTACAATCGCGATAACGTCACCCTGGTCAACCTGCGGCGTACGCCGATCACCGAGATCACCGAATCCGGTGTGCGGACCGGCGAGGCAGCCTACGACCTGGATATTCTCGTCTTCGCGACCGGCTTCGACGCGATGACCGGTTCGCTGGCGCGGATCGATATCCGCGGCCGGGACGGCCGCGAACTGATTGCCGAATGGTCGGCGGGGCCGCGAACCTATCTCGGGCTGGCCGTCGACGGCTTCCCGAATATGTTCATTCTCGCCGGCCCCGGCAGCCCCAGCGTGCTGGCGAATATGGTGCTGATGGCCGAACAGCACGTCGATTGGATCGCGGGCTGTATGGATCATCTGGATGCCCACGAGGTGGCGACCATCGAGGCCACTCGGGAAGCGGCCGACGAATGGGTGGCCGAATGCAACGCCAAGGCCGCGGGAACGCTTTTCCCGACCGCGAATTCCTGGTATCTGGGCTCGAACATTCCCGGTAAACCGCGCGTGTTCATGCCTTATATCGGCGGTTTCGGCACTTACAACACCATCTGCGCCGAAGTGGCGGCGGCCGGATACAAGGGTTTCGCGCTCGACGGCCGGGCCGCGACCGCGAGTATTTGAGCGACGCGTACGAACACCCCGGCGCGAGCGCGCCTTCCCCATACGACGAGAAGTGAGGACGTGGTCGAGATGGGCGGACAACGAAGGTCCGACCTGCATCCGGATGTCGAAGCGATGCTGTCGGCGCTGGAATCGTTTCCGGATGTCACCCAGCACAGCGCGGCGGAGTTACGCGAGATCATCGCCTCGCGCCGCGCACCGTTGACGCGGGAGCCGCAGATGCGGATCGCGCAGGACCGGACGATCGACGGCCCCGGCGGCGAGCTGGGCCTGCGGGTCTACGTACCGCACGGTGGCACGGTGGCACGGCCGGTGGTGGTCTTCGCCCACGGTGGCGGTTTCGTCTTCTGCGATCTCGACAGTCATGACGAGTTCTGCCGGTCGATGGCCGCGGCGGTGGACGTCGTGGTCGTCTCGGTCGACTACCGGCGTGCACCCGAGCATCCCGGACCGGCGGCGCTGGAGGATATGTACGCCGCGGTGCGGTGGACCGCCGAACATGCCGCGGAATTTGGCGGCGACCCGGACCGCCTGATGGTGGCCGGTGACAGCGCCGGCGGCAATCTGGCGGCGACGGTGAGCCTGGCCGCCCGTGACCGCGGTGGCCCGGCGATCGCGGCGCAGGTCCTGCTCTACCCGGTGATCGACGACGACTTCACCACCGAGTCCTATCGACGCTACGGCGAGAACTACTACAACACCTCCAAGGCGATGCGCTGGTACTGGCAGCAGTACGCCCCGCACGGAACCGGCAGCCCGTATCTGGTCCCGACCCGCGCCGAAACACTGGCCGGACTGCCTCGGGCGGTCGTCGCGACCGCCGAACTCGATCCGCCCTGCTCGGCCGGCGACGACTACGCCCGCCGGCTCGCCGAGGCCGGGGTCCCGGTGACCGCGTACCGATTCGACGGGCTCTTCCACGGCTTCCTGACCTTCCCGTCGCTGTCGCTGACCGGGCCGGCGCGGGAGAAGCTGTGGCAGATGATGCGGGACGTGCTCGCAGCGCCGGCCGGTTCGTCCGCCGAGAGTCGCGGCGCGGCCGGGTGAGGGCCGTGGAGCGAGTGGAGCGGAGACGGAACCGATGAGCACGGAGCGAGATATGACGCAGCGATTGGCAGGCCGGACGGCGCTGGTGACCGGCAGCAGCCGCGGAATAGGCCGCGCGGTCGCGCAGCGGCTGGCGGCCGAAGGAGCGACCGTCGTCGTCACCGCCCGGTCGGCCTCCGCGCCGTCACCGTCGGTCCGGGACGGCGAAGCCCATCTGCTGTCCGGTTCGCTGGGGGAAACGGTGGAGGCGATCGAGCGCGCCGGCGGTAAGGCGATCGCGATACCCGCCGACCTCGAGGACGCCGAGCAGCGCGCGGGGCTGATCGACAAGGCCGTCGCGGCCGTGGGCGGAATCGATATCCTGGTCAACAACGCGGGTTTTGCCGATTACAGCCCGATCGCCGAAATGAGCGATGCCACGTTCGATCGCACGATCGAGCACTACCTGAAGGTCCCGTTCGTGCTGAGCCGCGCCGTGATCCCGCATATGCGCCGGCGCGGTGGCGGCTGGATCGTCAATATCGGGTCCTCGACCGGGCTCGATCCCATCCGGCCGTTCCGCGAGTACAACAAGACCTCCGGTGATGTCGTCTACGCCTCGGCCAAAGCCGCGCTGCACCGGCTCACCCAGGGACTGGCCGCGGAAGTACTCGACGACGGTATCGCGGTCAACGTGGTGGGACCGTCGACGGCCATCAGGACGCCGGGCGCAGCGGCGCTGCTGCCCGACGGGTACGAAACCGAACCTGTCGAGTACCTCGCGCAAACGGTGCTGGAGATGACGACTGCTCCGGCCGCCGAGCGCACCGGCCTGGTGACCTTCAGCCTGCACTACCCGTACGCGACGAACACTCCGGTCATGTCGCTCGACGGACGTACCGAACTGCCGCGCCGCGAGCCGCCCGCCTGGGCGAACCCGAATATCCGGCCGGAGGGTATTTGATGACCACCACGGCGCAGGAACGGTTCGCGCGGGGCACCGCCGTGGTGACCGGCGCCGCCGCGGGGATCGGTAAGGGTCTGGCCCAGCGGCTGGGCGAATACGGAATGTTCGTCGTCGTCGCCGATATCGAAACCGGGCGTGCCGCCGAGGTCGCCGCGGAAATCGTCGAGAAGGGCGGTCGAGCGGAAGGTTTCGGTGTCGATGTCGCCGATCCGGCGCAGGTCGCGGAGTTGGCGGCGACGATATTCGAGCGCTATGGCAGCGTGGAACTGCTGATCAACAATGCCGGTGTCGAATCGGCGGGCCTGCTGTGGGAAATCGACCCTCAGCGCTGGCGGCGGGTGCAGCAGATCAATGTGGACGGCGTCTTCTACTGCTTGAGATCGTTCGTGCCGCGGATGATCGACGCCGGTACACCGGCCTGTATCGCCAACCTGTCCTCGGTGGGCGGACTCAACACAGTCGCGGTGCAATCGCCCTATATCGTCAGCAAATTCGCGGTCCAGGCGATGACCGAATGCCTGCACCAGGACCTGTCCATCGTGGGCGCGCCGATCCAGGTCAGCGCGGTCGTGCCGCATTCCATCCGCAGCGAGATCTTCCTGGCCGCGCAGCGCGAAGCCCCCACTGCCAACCCCACCGCGAACGCCGTTTTCGCGGCCATGCAGCGGGACAACGTCGAGAAAGGGCTGGATCCGCTCGACGCCGCCGCTCATATGCTCGAACAGATCGCCCGCGGCGATTTCTGGGTCTTCTCCGACGACGAACTGTGCACCGCGGCGGCGACCCGGCGCGGCCGGCAGCTCATCGACCGGGACCCGCCCTCGAACCCACGCGATATGCTCGCCCGGATGGGCGTGCCGCTTCCGGAAGGCAGCTCATGACAGAAATCATCGAGACCGGTATCGACGCCACCGACGATCCGGAAACCCTGCTGCACAATGCGATTGCCGAAGCCGACCCCGCTCCGCTGCTGATGTCGATGGTGCATGCGACCGGAGATACGGGCCTGCTCGCGGAATTCGGGGCGCGGCTGACGATCACCGAACCGGGCAACCACTACCGCACCGGAACCCGCCCGGTCGCCCCGCCCGGCACCTACCCCGAGGACGTCGCCGCCGATATCCGCGCCCGCGCCCGCGAAATCCTCACTCCGGACCTCGAACCGAAGCTGGGCGTACCCGACGACGAACTGTTCGGCCGGATGGCCACCATATGCACCTCCGAACGCGTGGACGCCGAATTCCTTCCGCTGTTGCTGGAACAGTCGGGCTTCGCGAAGGACCGGCGGCATGTGCCGGTGACCACCGCCCCGCCCGCCGATTTCGAAGTCATCGTGATCGGCGCCGGAATGGTCGGCATCAATGCCGGAATCAAACTCGGCGAAGCCGGCTTCGCGTTCACGATATTCGAGGAACGCGACGATATCGGCGGCACCTGGCATCGCAACACCTATCCCGGCGCGGCCGTCGACACCCCCAGCCATTACTACTCGTACTCGTTCGAACTGAATCCGAACTGGTCCAAGTACTACCCGACCGGCGTCGAGTACCAGAACTATCTGCTCGACGTGGTCGAGAAATACCGGTTGCGCGAGCACATGCAGTTCGGCACCCGCGTACGGTCGGCCACCTGGCTCACCGCCGAGAACCGGTGGGAAGTGGTGACCGAAGACCGTACCGGCACCCTGCGCCGGCACCGGGCGCGTGCGGTCGTCACCGCACTGGGCATGCTCAACGCCCCGAATATTCCCGACGTACCCGGTATGGACACCTTCGCCGGCACGATCACGCATACCGCCCAATGGGATTCCGATCTCGACCTGCGCGGTAAGCGGGTCGTAGTGCTGGGCACCGGCTGCACCTCGGTGCAGGTGGTGGCGAACATCGTCGACGAGGTCGAATCCCTGGACGTCGTCGTCCGCAGCCCGCACTGGCTGGTCCCGGAGAAAACCGTGGGCGGCGAGGTGCCCGCGGGCGAGCGCTGGGCGATGGCCAATCTGCCGTTCTACGACCGCTGGTTCCGGTTGCGCACCTACTGGTTCGCCTCGGACAACCTCTATGTGCTGCCCCGGATCGACAAGGAATGGGCGGCCACCCATCTGTCGGCGTCACCCGCCAACGATATGGTCCTGAACACTGCGCTGGAGTACCTGCAGAAGAGTTTCCCGGACCGCCCGGATATGGTCGAGAAACTCACTCCCGATTTCCGGCCGTACTCGAAGCGAATCGTGAAGGATCCCGGATTCTTCGCGGCGCTGAACCGGGAGCATGTGAATTTGCACCGGGCGTCCTTCCGGGAGATCACCGCCGACGGTGTCGTCACAACGGACGGGACGTTCATCCCGGCCGACGTGATCGTGCTCGCGACCGGCTTCCGGCTCCAGTTCACCACCGCCATCGATATCACCGGCCGGGACGGCCGTACCCTGGCCGATATCTGGAAGGGCGGCGAGGACCCCCGGGCGTATCGGGGCGTGCAGGTGTCGGGATTCCCGAACCTGTTCATCACCGCGGGCCCCAACTCGGCCCCCAACCACGGCGCCGGTCACAACATCACCGGTGAGGAGCAGGTCCACTACCTCATCGAATGCCTGCAATACCTGCTCGAGAACGAGTATGCCGCGATGGATGTCGCGCAGTCGGCGCAGGACGAATACAACCGCAAGGTCGACGAAGCGCTCGACGAAACAGTGTGGGTGCATCCGGGCGCGCAGACCAACGGGTACTACCGCAACAGTGCGGGCCGGGCCGTCGTACCCTGCCCGTGGCGTCTCGTCGACTACTGGACGTTGATGCGGGAACCGCAGCCCGAGGACTTCACATTCCTCTCGAACGGGAAGGCCGGGAAATGACCGGCCCGCAGGTCCCGGACGTCCTCGCTCCCGCGCGGCTCGGCCCGCTCACCCTCCGGAACCGGATCATCAAATCCGCGACCTTCGAACACATGGCGCCAGGGGCGCTGGTCAGCGATGACCTCATCGATTTCCATCGTCGACTGGCCGCCGGTGGAGTCGGGCTCACCACGGTCGCCTACTGCGCGGTCGCCCCGGAGGGCCGCACCGAAGCCGACCAGCTCTGGATGCGGGACGAGGCCGTCCCCGGATTGCGGCGGCTCACCGATGCAGTCCATGAGCACGGTGGCGCCGTCTCCGCGCAGATCGGGCATGCCGGGCCGGTCGCGAACGGGAAATCGAACGGTCTGCCCGCACTGAGCGCATCCCGGCGGATCACCCCGATGGGACCGCGGATCACCCATGCCGCGACCCTGGCCGATATCGCCCGCATCCGCGAAGCGCACGGCAACGCCACCCGGTACGCGATCGAATCGGGCTTCGACGCGGTCGAAATCCACTTCGGTCACAACTATTTCGCGAGCTCGTTCCTGAGCCCGCTGCTGAACAAGCGCACCGATTCCTACGGTGGCTCGCTGCGCAACCGGGCGCGCCTGGTCCGCGAAACCGCCGCCGAGGTGCGCGCCGCGGCCGGCGACCGGATCGCGGTGATCGCGAAACTCAATATGGACGACGGGGTCCCCGGCGGATTCTGGCTCGACGAGGCGATCCAGGTCGCGCAGTGGCTCGAGGACGACGGCAGCCTGGACGCCATCGAACTGACCATCGGCAGCTCGCTGCTCAACCCGATGTATCTGTTCAAGGGCGACGCACCGCTGGCCGAGTTCGGCGCGGTGATGTCGCCGCTGATGCGGTTCGGGGTGAAGGTGGCCGGGAAATACTTCCTGCACAGCTACCCCTACGAGGACCTGTTCATGCTCGACGCCGCCCGACAGATCCGGGCAAGCGTGGATATGCCCCTGGTGCTGCTGGGCGGAATCACCGACAAGGCCGCGATGGATACGGCGATGGCCGAGGGGTTCGAATTCGTGGCCATGGCCCGGGCGCTACTGCGCGAGCCGGACCTGATCAACCGGATCAGCGCGGACCATGCAGCGAAATCGTTGTGCATCCACTGCAACAAATGCATGCCCACGATCTTCTACGGCACGCACTGCCCACTGGCCACACCCCAGGTGGCGGCGAACTAGTCGGCCGGGCCGGCCGGGCCGGGCCGGGCGGGCCGGCCCGGTGTTCCGGTCAACGGGAAGTGCCGGTCCTGGCGGTGGCGGAGCCGATACGGTCGCACGGTGTCCAGACCGTGCGAGGAGCTACTTCGTCGCGTGGCCGGCACGCAACCTTGGAGGTGGTCGAGAAATATGGGGAGAACCGACATCACGCTCGAACTGCACCCCGATTCCCCATATGATCGTGCAGGCGGGCATGTCGCCGGGGCAGTCTTCTCGATGACAGGCGTCCGCAGCGCACGGGGGTTCGGCCGATGACGATGCGCCCGCTCGCCTGTGAAAGATGCGGTAACCGGGTACTGGTGGAAAAGTTCAGCCCGGTCCATACGGCAGTGCAATGGACCTCCGACGCCCGGGCATGCCCGGCGATCTCGGCCCACAACCACGGTATCGGCGAACGGGAACGCGAATGCGAGGCGCTGCATCGCAGTATCGACCGTGCCGTACGCGAACACGAACTGTCCGAGTCGCGTCTCGAGCTGCCCCGCGGCGAGGCGATACCGCGACTGCACTGACCACTCGGCCGGTGGCGCGCCGGCTGCCCGCGCTGCGGCGCCTTCCACCGTCCGGACACGCTGTGCCGCTCACCGGGAGTATGGGCCGACAGGCCCCGGTACCGGTGGCAGGCTCGGTACCTATGAGTACCCCAGTCGATACCCGAACCACTCCCGAATTGCGGGAACTGCCGACCGAGCACGGTGTGCTGCGCTACCGCGAGGCCGGTGACGGCCCGCCCCTGCTCCTGCTGCACGGGTCCGGTCCCGGCGTCACCGGGTGGCGTAACTTCGGCGGTAACTTCGCCACCTTCGCCGAGCACTATCGGACGCTGGTCCTCGAACTGCCCGGCTTCGGCGTCAGCGACGATTTCGGTGCGGTGCACCCGATGATGTCCGCCCAGCAGGCGGTCAATGCCTTCCTCGACGGGCTCGGGCTCGACCGGGTTCGCATCATCGGTAATTCGATGGGTGGTTTCGTGGCCACCGATTTCGCGCTCGCCGCACCCGACCGGGTCGAACGGCTGGTCACCATCGGCGGCATCGGTACGCCGGCGCTCAGCCCGCAGCCGGGGGAGGGGATCATCCGGCTCAGCGAATTCGTCGACAACCCCACCCGCGAGGCGCTCGTGGCGTGGCTGCGCTCGATGGTCTTCGACCAGGCCCTGGTCACCGAGGAGCTGATCGAGGAACGTTGGCAGCAGGCCACCGATCCGGCGACGCTCGAGAACTCGCGCCGGATGTACAGCAGTGCGGCGCTGGCCCGGATGGCGGCCGCGGCGCGCAGTGCCGACAGCACGCCGAACTGGGCGAAACTGGGTAGTCTCGCAGTGCCGACCCTGGTCACGTGGGGACGTGACGACAGGGTCAGCCCCGTCGATATGGCGTTGCTCCCGATGCGCACCCTCCGTAATGGAGAGGTGCACATCTTCCCCAACTGCGGCCACTGGGTGATGATCGAGCAGAAGGAAGCCTGGGAAGCTACCGTCCTGGCGTTCCTCCGCCGCTGACGCGGACGCTTTCCTCGATTGTCGGATCGAGGTCCGGCGCCGGGTCGATCACCGGCGCCGGGATCGCGCAGAAGCTGTGGCAGATACGGTCTTTGACGATCTGGTGCGGACTCTCCGGGTCGAACCACTGGTCCACGAGTGCCCAGTGCACGGGGTGGTTCATATAGGGCCCGAGCAGGCCGTCGACATCGGCGAATTCCTGTTCCCAGACATGCGTCCATTGCGAGGTCCCCGCGGCACGGTCGACGCGGCTGAGCTGCCATGCCCGGATCGCCGGGATATGGCGCGGCATCTGTAGCGTCGCGTGCTCGAACCGGGCGATTTCGACCGGTGTGGCGGCATCGTCGACGCGCAACAGCAGCGTGCGGTAGACCGTGGACGGTTCGGCGTTCTCGCGCCGGCCGGAGCGGCCGGCGCGGGTGTCGCCGCCGGGGTACTCGGCGGAATCGATATGGTCGACAGCCGGGCAGGTCATGGCCTCACCGATGGCGTCGCGGTGCGATAACCATTCGGATTTCGATGCGAACCGGAAATGGGCGAGCAGGTCGCCGCCGTTGCGCACGCCCGGCAGCGTCCGGGCGACCAGTGGACGCCGCACGCCCGCCGCTTCCGCCGCCGCACGCAGGCGTTTGACGGTCATCTCCGTGGTCATCGCATCACCGGGGTCGGCCAGGTGTAGCAGGCAGGTCACCTTATACATCGCACAGTCCTTCTACGTCCTCGGCGCGGCTCGCCATGGAACGGGTTCGTTCGACGATCATCGGCGCCATCGATTCCCACCAGCGGGCCGGTGCGGGGTCGTGCCGGGCACCGACCGCGGCCGCCCACCAGGCTCTCGGGCCCGGTACCGTCCAGGTGACGGTGACCGTGTTGGTTTCACCGTCGATCCAGGCCGGCGGGCTCACCAGAATCCGATCGAGCGTCAGCCCCCGTTCGCGCGCCTGCGGCGCATAACCGCTGAGATACGCGTCGACGAAGGCGCGTGCGCTACCGGGCGTGAGCACGATCCGATCGATGATGTAGATGGTGCGGTCGTCCATGTTCCGAACGTAAGCGCTACCGTCTGGGCCGGTGCCGGTATCTCCCGGTGGCCGGGAGGTCTGCCCCGGGCTGCCTTGTAGGCTGCACGATCATGGCCGCCGATCCCGATTCCTATCCCACTCTGCCCGCGACCAGTTGGGCCGTACTGGGCATGCTGTCGTTCGGTGAGGAACTGACCGGCAACGACCTGAAGAAATGGGCGGATTGGAGTATCGGCTTCTTCTATTGGAGCCCGTCGGTGAGTCAGGTCTACGGTGCCCTGGAAAAACTCGAGGATCTGGCGCTGGTGCGCTCCCGGGTGGTCGCCGACGAGGGGGTGCGTGGCCGGCGCCTGTACGGGATCACCGATATCGGGCTGCGCGCTCTGCGCAACTGGTCGCGTGATTCCGAGGTCGAGATGCCGGTGCTCAAACACGGTGTGATGCTTCGCCTCTACATGGGGCATCTGCACGATCCCGATCGGCTGAAAGAGATCGTCCGCAGGCATATCGCGAACCTGCGCGAGCGTGCCCAGCAGGCGCAGTCGCATGCCGATCACTCCGATCCCGAACCCGGCTGGGCTTTCACTCAGATGAGCCTGCGCTGGTCGCAGCGGTACTTCACGGCGGAAATCGAACTGGCCGAGCAGTTGCTCGACGATATCGACGAGGCGGCCGCCCGGTATCGCGAAGCGGCGGTACGGGACGACAACGATCTGCCGATACCGCGGCAGCCCGGTAGATGGCGCACGGTCGGCGAGGATCTCCCCAGCGGATCGTGACCGGCCGTGCGCCGGCCGGTCAGCCCTCGGCCAGGACGCTCGGCGCGGTGGGCAGCGAGCGCAAAATGTTGCGGCGCTGCAGAGTCGGTGTCACGCGCACTCCGGCACAGACGCTGCGCCAGATTGCGTGCGCGGTGAGCTGGACGGGGCTGATCATCCGGCTGTCGAAGGTCATCTTTGCCAGCGGCCCGCAGATGGACACTGCGGTGGTCGCCTCGCCGATCGGTCCGATCGGCGCGGCGATACAGCCGAAGCCCTGGATTGCGCTGTTGCGCTGGACGGCGTAGCCGAGTTCGCGGATCCGGGCGGCCTCCGCCCCTGCGCCGCCGTCGAAGGCCAGCAGTGCCTTGCCGAGCGCTGTCTGCGACGCCGGTAGCCGCCGGCCCACCCGGGTGGGTACGTGCGCGGCGAGCCGGCCGCCGATCTTGTCGAGGTAGACGACATCGTCACCGTCGAGAACGGCCAGATGCACGACCATGCCGGTCGCGCGGTAGAGGTGGTGCAGATGTTCGCCGGAGGCGGCGTGGACCCGGTCCTGGTGCACCGCGAGCGAACCGAGTTCGACCAACCGGATACCGAGACTGTAATTGCGGCCTTCGCGCCGCAGCCAGCGCAACTGGACCAGCCGGTCGAGCATCCGGTGCGCCGAGGAACGGGGCAGGCCGGTGCGGAGTACGACCTCCGCCAGGCCGAGGCTCTCGCGCCCGTCGAAGGCGTCCAGTACGAGCGAGATGCGGTCGAGGATGGCGCTGGGGGTCGCGGCCGTACCGGTGTGCATCTCCTGGGTGGTGATCGTCATGCTTGGCTCCCTTGCCTACCTGCGCCATCGCTCTGACATGGCTATTTCTATTAGGAATAGTGCCATAGACCCAGCGGTATGTGAAGCAGCTCACGAAGAGCGGAGGTCAGGCGCAGGTTCCCGCTCAATGGAAACGTCGACCGGAACACCGGCCCGCTCGGCCTACGTTTACCTCCACTTGTCGCCCCGATCTGAATGTGGAGCCCGGACCAGATGGTGAAGAAAATGCCCCCGCTCGTACCCGCCCACGACACGATCGTCGATCTGCTCGTCATCGGATCGGGCACCGGAATGTCGGCCGCGCTCACCGCGCACGAACTGGGACTGTCGGTGGTCATCGCCGAAAAGACCGCCTATGTCGGCGGTTCGACCGCGCGGTCGGGCGGCGCGTTCTGGATTCCGGGAAGCTCGGTCCTGCCCGAACCGCACGATCACGGCGTGGCGGAAGCCGCGACCTATCTGCGTGCGGTCGTCGGAGATTCGGCCCCGGCCGAACGCGGTACCGCCTTCCTCGACCACGGGGCCGAAACCGTCGCCATGCTGGAGCGGACGACGCCGATGCGGTTCTTCTGGGCCGAAGGCTATTCCGACTACCACCCCGAACAACCCGGCGGCCGGGCCGCGGGCCGGACCTGCGAATGCCGTCCGTTCAATGCCTCGGTGCTGGGTGAGCAGCGGCCCAGGCTGCGACCGGGCGTCATGGAGGCACCGATGCCGATGCCCGTGACAGGCGCGGACTACAAATGGATGAACCTGGTGGCGCGTAAGCCGCTGAAAGCGCTGCCGCGCATCATGCAGCGGGCGGCGCTGGGGATCGGTGGCATGCTCATCGGGCGCGAATACCTGGCGGGCGGGCAGGCGCTCGCGGCCGGCCTCTTCGCCGGTGTTCTGCGTGCGGGTGTGCCGGTGTGGACCGAGACGAGTCTGGTGCGGTTGCTGCACGAGGCGGGCCGGGTTTCGGGTGCCGTGCTGCGGCAGGGGGAACGTGAGGTCACCGTGCGGGCCCGTCGCGGTGTCGTGCTGGCGGCCGGCGGATTCGACCACGATCTCGACGCGCGGCGCAAATACCAGTTCCCGGCGCTGGATCCGAACACCAGCCTCGGCTCCGAAGGGAACACCGGGGATGCCATCGAAGCCGCGCAGGAACTCGGCGCCGGCACTGTCTCCATGGACCAGGCCTGGTGGTTCCCGGCCTTCGCGCCCCGGCCCGGTGGTGCGCCCGCCGTGATGCTCGCGGAACGTTCGCTGCCGGGATCGTTCGTCGTCGATCAGACCGGCCGGCGATTCATCAACGAAGCCACCGACTACATGACCTTCGGCCAGCGGGTGCTCGCCCGCGAACGGGACGGCGACCCGGTCACCGAGATGTGGCTGGTCTTCGACCAGCGCTACCGCAACAGCTACATCATGGCCGGGGGTATCTTCCCCCGCCAGCCGATACCCGAATCCTGGTACAAAGCGGGCATTGCGCACCGTGCCGACGACCCGGCCGCACTGGCCCAGGCCGTCGGCCTGCCGGTGGAGACATTCACCGGCACGTTCGCTCAGTTCAACGAATACGCCGAAGCAGGTTCGGATCCCGATTTCCAGCGCGGCGAAAGCGCATACGACCGCTACTACGGCGATCCCACGGTGCGTCCGAACCCGAATCTGGCCCCGCTGCGCAAGGGGCCGTACTACGCGGTGAAGATGGTCCTCAGCGACCTCGGCACCTGTGGCGGTGTCATCGCCGACGAGCACGCCCGGGTCCTGCGGGAGGACGGGAGTCTCATCGAAGGTCTGTACGCCATCGGCAATACGGCGGGTAACGCCTTCGGCTCCACCTACCCCGGCGCGGGCGCCACCATCGGCCAGGGGCTCGTCTACGGTTACATCGCCGCCCGGCACGCTGCCGCGAACGGGGCCGCCGAATCCGCGGCACCCGCCTCCGGCGAATAGGCAACCGGTCGAACCCGCCCGGCTGCCGGACGCGGCCTCAGCAGGTGGCCCGGATGCATGCTGCCTCCGGGCCACTCGTGAACAGGCTGGACCAGCGCGTCACATATGCGAGCCGCCGTCGACGCGGACCTCGGTTCCGGTGACGAAGTAGGCGTCCGGTGAACCCAGCATGGCCACCACCGACGCCACCGCGTCCGGTCCCGCGAAGATCGCGCCACCATCGAGTGGGAGAGCGGGAGAGGCTTTGGCGAACATCCCGAAGTCCACGTCCGCGGGCAGTCCGGGACCGATGCTCTGTTTGGCTTCGCCGGTGCCGTCGGTCATCCCCGACGAGATCGAACCGGGCTGAACGGAATTGAACCGGATCCCCTGTTTGCTGAACTCCAGGGCCAGGGCATGGGTCATCGCCTGGATACCGCCCTTGGACGCGGCATAGGCCGACATGTACGGGTGGGCGAAAGCCGCCGACGTCGAGCTGAAGTTCACCACGGCAGGGCCCACACCCGCACGCAACGCGGCGATCGATTCCCGGGTCACCAGAAAGGTCCCGATGAGATTGATGCGGACCACCTGTTCGAAGTCGGCGAGGGTGGTCTGCTCGAAATGCGCCGAACGGAGCACACCGGCCGCGTTGACGAGGGTGTCCAGACCACCGAGCCGCTGCACCGCCCCGGCGACACCCGCCCGCACCGACTCCTCGTCGGCGATATCCATCGTCACGGTGCTCAGTGCGGCGGAGTTCGCCTTCTCGGCGGTATCCCGCAGGCCGGCCTCGCTGATGTCCGCGGCGACCACCTGACCGCCTTCCGCCAAGATGCGCAATACGCAGGCCTGGCCGATACCCGACCCGCCACCGGTGATCAGTACCCGCCGGCCGGTGTACCGCTGAAGAACGCCCATATCGTTTGCTCCTGTACTCAGGGGCGGAACGCACTGACCGCGCCGCCCGGACAGCCGAGACTGGCACAGGTAACTTCACGTCCGAAAAGGTGATTCCGGTCAGCGGGCAGGTAACTCACCAGCACGGGCCCGGCCGGGTTCGTCACCGCCGGCCTTCTGTGTCACCGGCTGTCAGCGGCCGCCGTTACCGGCTGCGTTGTTGCCGAGCACGGTGTGTGTGCCGGACGACCTCGCGGGCGCGCTCGATCATAAGATCGCGGCCGGCGAAACGATGACCTGGCCCGCCCCGACCTGCGGTGCACCGCGCATCCGGCGCTGACAACCGGGATCCGGCGCTGACAACCGGGATCCGGCGCCGACAACCGGGATCCGGCGGCCGGATCACCGGCGATGAGCTCGGTGGCCGCCGGGCCGCGTTGGTGGCCCGGCGCAGCGTTCCGCGACCGGACAGGTACAGCCCCGGAAGCCGAGATGATATCGACGGTGCGGACTGCCCGGGGTGTCCGCCGAACGGCAGGAGTCGGCTTCACGCCGGGCCGAGTGGGGCGACCGGGGTCCGTCCGGCGATCCGGTGCTGTGCGGGGCGCGGCCGAGTGAGCGGCGCCCCGCACAGTTCAGTCGGCCGGATGCTCCACCACCGGCAGCTCGCCGGCGGTCGCGGCATCCCGGATGGTGTCCCGCAGCTGCGCACAGCCCGCCAGGGACGGCCCCGGCAGCGGCGCCGCGCCGAGTTCCCGGCACGTCGACAATGCCTCGGCGTTCCACTGCACGCTGGTCTGATGCCAGCTGCTCTTGCGCACCAGCAGTTCCGCTGCGCAGGCCCGGCAGCGCAGCGGCTGCATGGGCGTATCGAGCAGGCGGTTGTCGGTGCGGGCGGCGGTCATGTCGCCGAACCCGTCGCATCGGCCTGCCGGGCGAGATTCTCCTCGATCTCCCGATTCCAGGCTTCCAGCGGGCGGGTGGTATCGAGTTCGAATTCGAACCGGTCCACCATTTCCGGCCTGATATCGGCCTTGTCGACGTAGAACTGGTCGTACCAGCGCCGCAGCTGATAGACCGGCCCGTCCTCCTCGCACAGCAGCGGATTGTCGATCCGCGCCTTGTTCTTCCAGATCTCGACATCCTGCTCGAAGCCGAGTTTCACCCAGTCACCGAGCGCTATGGCGGTGCGCATCGCCTCGTCCTCGGGCAGTCCCGCGGATTTCTCGACGATGATGCCGTACTGCAGCACGAACGATTCGGAATCGATCGGATAATGGCAGTTGAGCAGTACGGTCCGTTGGTCACCCTGTTCGTAGTGGTAGGTGAGGTCGTCGATCATGAACGAGGGGCCGTAATATGAGGCCACCGACGAGGTGCCGAGCATTTTCGGCTGCCCCTCGGGCGCCGGGAAATCAGCCCGCGCACCGCTCTTGAAATACTGGGTGGCGATCGGACCCTCGAATACGTTTTTGAAATACGTCGGCAGCGACCCGTGGATATAGAAGAAATGGGCCATATCGACCACATTGTCGATGATCTCGCGGCAGTTCGTATTCACGACGGTGGTGTACCAATGCCAGTCGGTCCAGTTATCGCTGCCCGCCCCCTCGATCCGTGGAATCGAGACGTCCTCGGTCGGCGGTTTGCCCTCCGGGTCGTTCCAGACGAACAGCATGCCGTCCTGCTCGAGCGTGGTCCACGCCCGGGTACGGGCCAGCGGGGGAACCCGGCGTGCGTAAGGAATCTGCTTACAACGGCCGTCGCCGCCCCAGCGCCAATCGTGGAACGGGCACGCGACCTCGTCGCCCTTCACCTCGCCCTGGCTGAGATCGCCGCCCATATGCCGGCAATACGCGTCCAAAACGTTGAGCGCGCCGTCGGCGCCACGGAAGATCACGAGCTTGGTCCCGAAAGCCTGGATCGCGTGCGGTTTCCCGGCGGGAAAATCGCGGAGCAGGCCCAGGCAATGCCAGCCGCGGGCGAACCGCGTGGGCGCGGCCGCGGCTTCTATCCGGCGAACGTCCTGATCGGGTTGCGTCGTTGTCATAGCGACTCTCCTCGAGACAATGGTGCGGAAGCGGGCTGAGGACCGGTGAAACGGCGGCTTCCGCGGCACCTCGGTTGTAGCAACCCCGGAGACGGTGAACAGCGTCACATTTCACTCACTGGACGTTTCGTGCAGCGGATTATCTCGGTGAACGGAACGTGAGCCCGCCGCGCCCCTGTGTTCCTGCCACCATTCGCTCGGTCCGGAAACGAGCATCGACTGGTCACCGCCGCGCGGCGTAGGCGCGTCCACCTGCGCGGCAATGGTTCTCGTCGGGTGCGGTGAGAAAGGGTTATCCCCATGAGCTGGGTGGATTCGGCGGTCGAATGGGACGAACGATGCGAGGTCCTGGTCCTTGGGTCCGGCGGTGGCGGGCTGACCGGGGCCTACACGGCCGGGCGCGAAGGATTGCACGTGATCGTCGCCGAGGCCACGGACAGGTTCGGTGGCACCACGGCGTATTCCGGTGGCGGGATGTGGTTCCCGGGCAACCCGGTGCTGCGGCGCGCGGGCGACGACGATACGGCGGAAAACGCGCTGGAGTATTTCCGGGCAGTGGTCGGCGACCGGACTCCCGCGGAACTCCAGCGGGCTTTCGTGACCGGTGGCGCGCCGCTCGTGGAGTATCTCGAACAGGATCCGGCGCTGCGGTTCCAGGTGCTGCCCTGGCCCGACTACTTCGACAAAGCACCGCACGCGCGGCCCACCGGCCGCCACATCATCCCGGTGCCGCTGCCCGGTGACGCGCTGGGGGAGATGGCAGCGCAGGTGCGGGCACCGCTGGCCACCGATCGCCGTTCGGTTCCGGTACCGGAACAGCTGGAAGGCGGCCGCGCCCTGATCGGCCGGCTGCTGCTGGCATTGCGAGCCCTGCCGACCGTCGAGTTGCGCCGGCGGGCGGCCTGCCGGGAGCTGATCCGGCTGGACGGCCGGGTGGTGGGTGCATCGGTGTCCACCCCGCAGGGGCTTCGGCGGATCCGGGCCACGCACGGTGTGCTCGTCGCGGCCGGCGGCTTCGAGCGGAACAGCCGGATGCGCGCCACCTTCGGGGTACCGAACTTCGCCCGTGATTCGATGGCTCCCGCAGGTAACACGGGCGCGGCAATAGCAGCCGCGATGGGCGTCGGGGCCGGCGTGGACCTGATGAACGAGGCGTGGTGGGCGCCGGGCCTGACCCATCCCGACGGCAGCTCGACCTTCTCCATGTGGTTCACCGGCGGCATCCTGGTCGACAACGAGGGCCGCCGGTTCACCAACGAATCCGCGCCCTACGACCGGGTCGGGCGCGATGTCCTCGCGGCCATGGATTCGGGCCGGATCGAACTTCCCTACTGGATGATCTACAGCGGCACCCCGGATCTCGCTCCGCCGGTGCTGTTCACCGGTATACCGCTGGACGATCACGACGCCTACCGCGAAGCGAGGTTGTGGCACCGCGCCGACACACTCGCCGAGCTCGCCGGGCTCATCGGTGTCCCGGCGCAGACGCTGACCGAAACCGTGCAGCGTTTCAACGCCGCAGTGGACGCGGGTTCGGACCCGGATTTCGACCGGGGCGGCGAAGCCTACGACCGGTCGGTACCGGGCACCCCGAACCCGTTGGTGCGCATCGACGGCGGCCCCTATTGCGCCGCCGCGTTCGGCCTGTCGGACCTCGGCACCAAGGGCGGCCTGCGCACCGATACCGCGGCCCGCGTCCTGGACGCCACGGGTGCGGTCATCCCCGGTTTGTACGCCACGGGTAACTCGATGGCGGCCGTGAGCGGCAATACCTATCCGGGCGGCGGAAACCCGATCGGCGCCTCGATGGTGTTCGCGCATCTGGCCGCACTGGATATGGCGGCCGTGACCCGGGTATCGGCTGCACCCGCCGTGCCGCGGTCCGAACCCACGCCCGGCGAGTTCAAATCAGCGTTGAGCCGGTTCTGTTCCGGGGTGACCATCGTGACGGCGATCGGGGAAGACGGCCCGGTCGGATTCAGCTGCCAGTCGTTCTCGGCGCTGTCACTGCAACCCCCGTACGTCAGTTTCTGTCCGGCGCTGACCTCGACTTCCTGGCCCCGGATCCGAGCGGCCGGCCGGTTCTGTGTGAACGTGCTCGCCGCCGACCAGGACGAGGTCTGCCGTGCCTTCGCCCGCAGCGGGACCGACAAGTTCGCCGGCGTCACATGGGCACCCGCTGGTAACGGAGCCCCGGCCCTGACCGGGTCGCTGGTATCACTGGAATGCACGCTCGAGCAGGAGCTATCCGGTGGCGACCACACCATCGTGATCGCGCGGGTCACCGCCGTCGGGCCGATCCGGGAAGCCGCCCCGCTGCTGTTCTACCGGTCGTCGTTCCGCGAACTGGCAGAACAACCGGTGGCCGCCGGGTCGAACGGCGCGGTTACCTGACGCGGTGGCCGACCGGTCCGTGTCTGCCGGGCGGTATATCTCCCCGACGGCCGGCAGCGTGGTTCGACCGGCCTGATGGTCTCGACCGAGCCGGGCCCGGGAGCTGCGGAATCTCCCGGGCCCGGCGGACGTAGTCGGGTTCAGTCCTGGGCGGGTGCGTAGTTGCGGGCGAACTCGTGGACGGTGGCGACGACGTGGTCGAGTTCTTCGGCGGTCATGCCGTGGCTCATCCCCAGGGACATACCGCGTTCGAAAACTTCGTCGGCGTTGGGCAGGCCGCCCTCGGGCACCCGGTATTCGACCCCGCGCATCATCGGATGCCGGGTGACATTGCCGCTCCAGACGGTGCGGGTATCGATGCCCGCCGCCTCCAGGTGGCCTTGCAGATCGGCCCGGGCGAATCCGGCGTCTTCGCGGATGGTGACCGGGTAGCACAGCCAGGCGGTGTGGAAGTCGGGGTGCTGGCGGGGCAGCCGGAACAGGGACGGGTAGGCGCCGAAAGCGCCGTTGAACGCCTCGAAGATCTCGGCGCGGCGCTGATAGTTCTTGTCGAGTTTCGACAGCTGAACCAGGCCGAATGCCGCACCGAGCTCGGAGGGCTCGAAATTCCAGGGCAGCACGTCGAAGATGAAGTCGTTGTCGTAGGCGACGCCGTCGAGATCCTCGCGGAACACCCGCCCGGTGCGAGCGGCCTCCGACCCGAACAGGTGCGGTTCGGAGCGCCGGCCCCAGCGGCGCAGCATCAGTCCCTTGTCGCGGAGCTTTTCGTCGTCGACGCAGACCATGCCGCCGTTGCCCGCGCAGGTGATGATGTGCGACATGGCGAAGCTGGTGACGGTGATATCGGAGCGGCTGCCGGTTTTGGTTCCCCGCAGGGTGGTGCCGATGCAGTCGCAGGAGTCCTCGATGACCTTCAGGCCGTGGCGGTCGGCGATATCGCGGATGGCATCCCAGTCGGGCGCGTTACCGGCCAGGTTCGGCAGTAGGATCGCCTTGGTCTTATCGGTGATCAGCGCCTCGATGGCGGCGGGATCGGCGTTGTAGGTGTCGGGTTCGACGTCGACGAACACCGGGATCCAGCCGCCGCGGACGATGGGGGAGACGTCGGTGGAGAAGGTCAGCGGTGAGGTGATGACCTCCGAACCCTTGGGCAGGTCGAGCAGTTCGAGGGCGAGGTAGAGCGCCGACGAGCCCGAATTGCACATCAGTCCGAGTTTCTTGCCGTACAGGTCGGCGACCCGGCGTTCCATCTCGGCAACATTCTTGCCGATCTTGAGCGCGTACGGCCCGCCCCGTAGAACCTCGAGGCAGGCGTTGATCTCGGCTTCGTCGTGGACACTGCGGGCATAGATGACTCTGGTCACGTGAGATCTCCTTGTAGTGGAATCGGACATAGAAAGGTCGCCTGCTCGGGCGTCGTGCCGGCTACGGTGCCTGGGCAGGCGTTCCGGCGGGGGATTTCGCCGGGCCCGGATCCGGCCCCGTGATGGCCGTCGCTGTTCCGCGGCCGTGCGAACGCGATGGTGTGGTGCACCGGGGCGGACGTCATCCGTCGGCGAGGTGGTCGCGCAGGGTGCTGCCCCGGTATTTCTTTCGCAGCAGGCCGCGATCCTGCAACCGGGGCACGACCTCGTCCACGAAATCATCGAGCCCGAGCGGCAGGTCGGCGGGCAGCACGATGAATCCGTCGGCGGCCCCGGCCTCGAACCAGCGCTGCAGGTCGTCGGCGACCGTATCGGGCGAACCGACGAGCGTACGGTGACCGATGCTGAGACCCACCCGCTGGGCGAGCTGGCGAACGGTCAGCTTTTCCCGCAGGGCGACCTCGGTCAGCAGGGTCGGCCGGCCCACACTCGCATTGCTGGGCAAGCGATCCCGTAGATCCGGGAACGGTTCGTCGAGGTCGAACCGGGACAGATCGATCCCGCCGAAGGTCTGGTTCAGGAATTTCAGGGTGGTCTGCTCGCTGATCAGCGACCCCAGTTCGAGCGCCAGATCGCGGGCCTGGGCGTCGGTGCGGCCGATGATCGGGGTGACACCCGGCAGCACTTTGACCGCCGAGCGTTCCCGGCCCGTGGCTACCGCGAGATCGCGCATACCGTCGGCGAATTCGATCGCCGACTCGATGGAATGCTGGGTCGCGAACACGAGATCCGCCACGCGGGCACCGAGTTTCATCCCGGTCGGCGACGAGCCCGCCTGCGCGAGCGGGAGCAGTCCTTGCGGGGAACGCGGAATGGTGAGCGGGCCCGCCACATCGAAATACTGCCCGTGGTGGTCGATGCGATGGAGTTTCGACCGGTCGGTCCAGATACCGGCCTCCCGATCGGCGACTATCGCATCCGGTTCCCAGCCTTCCCAGAGCGCCCGGACGACGTCGACGAATTCCTCGCCGCGCACATAACGGTCCGCGTGTTCGGGTAGTCCGGTCGAACCGTAGTTCTCGGCGGCCGCCGGAATCGCGGTGGTCACCACATTCCAGCCCGCGCGGCCGTTACTGAGATGATCGAGTGTCGCGAACTGCCGGGCGACTGTGAACGGATCGTTGTAGGTGGTCGAACTGGTGCCGATCAACCCGATGCGGTCGGTGAGCACCGACAGCGCGGAGAGGATCGGAATCGGATCGGGACGATCGGTGGCGTCGGTCTCGATCGCGGTCGACAGATTCAGTGCGTCCGCGATGAAGAATGCGTCGAAACAGCCGCGTTCGGCGGCCCGGGCGAGATGCGCCCAGTGGTCGACGGTGTGCATTCGTTCCGGGGTGGTGCGGGGCGAGCGCCAGACCGACTGGCCGACGCCGACTCCTTGTGCGAACACTGCCAGATGCATGAGTCTGCTCATGGGATCGGTCTCCTTTCTGCGATGACGGCCCGCCGGCGGAATTGCGGCGCCATATGGTCGCGCTATCGACTCGTCTGCTCGGCCTCGGTCAGGGCCCGGTTTCCGCCGGTGCGTCGAGCCGGGCGAGTTCCTCGTGGGTCAGCGTCAGGGACGCGGCCGCTACGGAATCGCGAACCGATTCGGGGCGTGAGGCGCCGGGGATCGGGATGACGGCCGGAGACCGATGCAGTTGCCAGGCGAGCGCGACCTGATGGATGCTCACACCGCGAGCGCGGGCGATCTCGGCAAAGGGCGACCCGCCGGCCCCGAGGCTCTTGGCCTGCCGCATCCCGCCGAACGGCCCCCACGACAGGAACGTGAGCCCGCGTTCCTCGCAGGCGCGAATCTCGCGCTCCGCCGTTCGCGCGGCCGGTGAGTATTCGTTCTGCACGGATACCAGCGCATCGCCCAGGATGGATCTGGCAATGTCGATCCGGGCGATATCGACGTTGGAGATCCCTACGCGGGCGATGAGACCTTCGTCGTGCAGCGCCCGCAGAGCGTACATCGACTCCTCGTAGGGCAGCTGGGGATCGGGTCGGTGGTGGTGGTACAGCGGTAGCGGATCGAGCCCGAGTCGCTGAATCGACGCCGTGCACGCGCGCCGCAGATGCGCGTAGCTGCCGTTCGTCCACCACGTATCGGTTTCCGGGAAACGGAGGTGGCCGCCTTTCGTGGCCACGATGATGTCGTCCGCGGACCCGGGCCAGGAACGGAGCGCGTCCATGAGCGCCAGTTCGTTGACGCCGTCCCCGGCGCCGGCCGGTCCGTAGACGTCCGCGGTGTCGAACAGCCGCACGCCGGCGTCGAGGGCGGCATGGACCGTTCGGCGCCCGCGGTCGGGGTCGTAACCCGCGACCTGCGTGATCGTCATGGCGCCGAAACCGATGGCCGGTACCACGATATCGCCGAGTTTCCGCAGCGGCAGCGAGATATCGCTCATTTTCCGACCGTCGTCCAGCCGCCGTCGACCGGGAGGCAGACGCCGGTCACGAATGCGGCGTCGAGTGCGAGATATTCGATGGACCGGGCCATCTCGTCCGGGCTGCACAGCCGGCCCAGCGGTGTCCGGGCCTCCGTGGCGGAGATGTCGTAGCCGTTGTCGATCATGTCCTGCACCATCGGTGTGCGGGTATGGCCGGGCGCGACGCTGGTGACGCGGATCAGGGGCGCCCACTCCACGGCGAGGTTGGCGGTGAGCTGGCGTACCGCGGCTTTGGCAGTGCCGTAATCGGCTTGCCGGTGCCAGCCGCCGTACGCGGTGGTCGACGAGATCGTGACGATCGAACCGTTCGCACCGGCGTCCAGCAGTGGCCGCGCGAACGCGGAAGCCACGAGGAATGTCCCCAGGACGTGGATATCGAACAGGCGACGGAGATGTTCGGGGTCGAGTTCCAGGGCCGGGACGAAGGCGCCGCGGATTCCGTGGCTGGTCACCAGCACATCGGGAGCCGGTGACTGTGCGGATGCCTGTGCGAGCGCCGACTCGACCGCGCTGCGATCGGTCACATCGACCCGGTAGTAGTCGACTCCCGCGCGGGCGGATGCCGGCTCGCCGAGATCGAAGACGCTCACCCGCAGGCCCCGGTCCAGGAATCGTTCGACGACCGCGGCGCCTATACCGCTTGCTCCGCCGGTGACGACGGCATGGTGTTCGACCACGATTTCGACTCCTAACGTGGAACAGCTCCGCCCGGGGTCTCCGGGTGCGCTGTCGAGGGATTCAGTTCGATACGGTGCTGCGGAAGGTACGGGCTGTTGTGCGGCAATGGTCGGGATACGCGCTGAGCGATCGGCTTGCGGGGCGCCGTGCCGCCCCGGGCAGCGGGGCGATCCGCGTGACTGCTGGACGAATCGAACGTATTTCCGATTGTGCTGGGCGGCAACCGACCCTTCCACGAGGCGGAACACCCATGGCGTAGAACCGCATACCGCACACGGATTCTCCGCGCGCTCCGGATGAACTCACGCCGGTCGCCCGGACGGGAACGTTTATGGCGGCCACCGGGCGGTTCGCTGCGATGGCCGCCGGTCCCGGGTTTCAGCGGGCGGGCACAGCGACCGCCTGACGCAGATCCTGGCCGCTGGTCTCCCGGATGCGGTAGACGGCGATGATGGTGACCAATCCACAGCCCATGGCGAGGATGATCAGCGGGACGCTGGTCGGCCCGCCCGCCAGCAGCGTGCTCGCGATGAGCGGTGTGAACCCACCACCGATCAGCGCCGCCAACTGGTAGCCCATGGACGCGCCGGTGTAGCGCACAGAGGTACCGAACATTTCCGACAGCAGTGCGCCCAACGGTGCGAACATCGCCGATTGGATCAACTGCCCCAGCATCATGGCCGCGATCAGCAGCGGTACCGAACCGCTGTCGACCAGTGCGTACACCGGCCACGCCAGTACTACGATGGCAACCGCACCGGTCAGCACCACGGGCCGGCGGCCGACCCGGTCCGACAGCGCGGAGAACAACGGAATGGCGATGAGCGCGGTGCTCGATACGAACAGCAGACCGGTGACGGCACTGGATCGTTCGTAGCCGATCGACGTCGCGTAGCTGATCATGTACGTACTGATCAGCGCGGTGAGCGCGAACGGGCCGATACCGACACCGCACGCCAGCAGCAGGTTTCCGGGCCGGCGCAGCACCGACAGAATCGGTATCTGCGGTGTGGACACCGTATCCTCCGCGGCACGGAACACCGGGCTCTCGGTGACGCCGATCCGGGTATACAGACCGGCCGCCAGCAGCACGATGCTGGCCAGGAAGGGAATTCGCCAGCCCCACGACAGCAGGTCGTCCTCGGGAAGCATGGCCACCACGGCCACGACCGCGGTGGAGAGCAACGAGCCGATGGGGGAGCCCATCTGCATGACGCCGTTCCAGAAACCGCGTCTGGCCGGTTCGGCGTGCTCGGTCACCATGAGCGTGGCCCCGCCCCATTCGCCGCCGATCGCGACGCCCTGGACGACGCGCAGCAGCACGAGCAGCAGGGGCGCGATGACCCCGACTGCCTGATAGGTGGGCAGTACGCCGATGAGGAAGCTTGCCACGCCCATCATCGCCATGGTCAGGACGAGCATCTTCTTACGGCCGATGCGGTCGCCGAAATGCCCGAATACGATGCCACCGATCGGCCGGGCCACATACCCGGCGGCCAAGGTGCCGAAGGCGGCGATCGTGCCCAGTGCCGGATCCGAATCCGGAAAGAACACGGTATTGAACACCAGTGCGGTCATGGTGCTGTAGAGCAGGAAATCGTAGTACTCGATAGCGGTACCGAGCAGGCTGGAGGCCGCGACCCTGCGTAACTGCGCGGGGTCGGGAACGGATTCCGGACCGGGTGCCGAACTCATGGAAGGTCCTTCCTCGGAAGTGAACAGGACCTCATCGTGAACGGCCAATTCCCGGTCGGCCGCGTTCTTTCCTGGTCAGTGGAATCCGTGCCCGGCCGGGTACGGAACCGGGTGTCCCCGGCAGTGTTCCGGTGGTTGAAATTCTCCGGTTTCCCCTGCGGCGGCCGGACATACCGTTGTCGGTGCGGCCCCGGCCGCACGGTCACCCGGCCGGCGCGGGGAGCATCGATTTCCCTGTGCTGTGCAAGCGGCGGGGCGGCCGCGCCGAGAAACTTCCATTCGGTCCTGCTGCGGTCGCGAGTGGCTTACGCCCCATCACCGCCGGCGGGTCAGGAGAACAGCGGGGCAACGATGTAGTGGAACGGTTCCGTCCGTTGGTGTCCTATGCGTCCACGGACACGCTCACCGAGGTTGCGGGCGGCTGACGCCTGACCCCGGTGGAGTTGCGCAGGCGGGGTAGTGACCAGGGGCGGCGCATCCGCCGGCAGCATGCACCCGATCGACGAAGGCAGGTACCGATCATGTTCTACGACTTGGCCCAGCTTCATCACGTCGGGTTCGTGGTCGACGATCTCGAGACATCGGCCACCGCCCTGCGGAAGCTGTACGGGTTGGATATCGTGCTCTTCCCGGAGGCGCAGTACCCCTGTCTGATCGACGGCGCGCGGTACGACACGGTGCAGCGCATGGGCTTGTCTGCGGGTCCGCCGTTCGTGGAACTGATTCGCACCGTGCCGGGTTCGCCGGTGTGGCAGCCGCGTGCGGGTATCCATCATCTGGGGTTCGTGGTCGACGATCTGGTCGCCGCCTCAGCGGATCTGGCCGGGCGCGGCGCGCCGCTGTGGATGACCGGTGGTCACGAGCAAGTGTCCTCGGCCGGCGCTGTCTACCACCGGGATCCGCTGGGCCAGGTGATCGAATTGCTGAGCCGGGCGACAGCGGAGCGTCTCGCCGCTCGGCGGGCTTCCGCGTTGCCGTGCGGTCGGCACCGTTCGCGGTAGTCCCGTACACCGATACAACACATTGACTCGCCACTTTCGCGACGTGGCGAGCCTCCTTGTCCGGGGCTCGGAATCGATCGGCGGGCGGCACCGAATGGCCGCCGCGGCCGATATGCGCGGCCGTCGATAGGTGCGTCGATTCCTGTCGGCAGTCGCGACCGCTCGTCGAGACGGGATGGCCATACTTTCCGCTCACCGGAACCCCACGGTGCCGGGAGGTCCCGGTGGTTTCACACTCGGCCAGGTCTGCTCGAACGGAAGGAATCGCCGGATGCCGGAAAACACACACGATCTGCTCGACCTCAGTGCGAAGGTCGTCCTCATCACCGGGGCCGCCCACGGTCAGGGCGCAGCGCATGCCCGGCAGTTGTCGGCGCTGGGAGCGGCGGTGGTGCTCGCCGATCTCGACAGGGAAGCATTGATGCGGACCTCGGCGGAGTTGAGTGGACCGCACCTGTCGGTCGAATTGGATGTCCGTCACGCCCGGGCGTGGCAGGCCGCCGTGGATGCGGCCGTGGCCCGATTCGGCCGGGTCGATGTGCTGGTGAACAATGCCGGAGTGCTGCGGAAGGCGTCGCTGGCTGAGTTGGCCGAGGCCGATCTGCGGTTCGTCCTGGATATCGATCTGATCGGTTCGGTACTCGGTATGCAGGCGGTACTGCCCGCTATGGGCGCCGGCGGCTCGATCATCAATATCGCCTCCACGGCCGCACTGACCGGATACGCGGAGGCGCCGGCGTATGCCGCGGCGAAGTGGGGGTTGCGGGGTGTGACCCGTTCGGTGGCGAAAGAACTGGGGGAGCGCGGGATCCGGGTGAACACGATATGTCCGGGCGCGATCGACACGGCCATGGTGTCGGAGGAGACCCGCAGTGGCCGGGGCGCGGTGCAGCGGTGGCCCATCGCCCGGGTGGGGCGTCCGGAGGAAGTTTCCGCGCTGGTCGCCTATCTGGCCAGTGATGCCAGTAGTTACTGCACGGGACAGGACTTCGTCGTCGACGGCGGGCAAACGGCGTAGCCCGCCGTTTCGGCGGCTGTGTGAACTGCTTTACATCTACGACACGCTGTGGTTACACTCACATCTGTCATATTCTGACACGTAGACAGAAGCTGACTGAGTCAGCTGGAGGTGTGCATGGCAACGGCGCGAACCGGTGAAACCCCCACCGCGATGATCGACCGGGTGGCGTCGATTCTCGAATCATTCGTCGGGCACCGGCCGCTGACATTGGCCGAGGTGGCGCGCGGCTCGGGACTGCCCAGGTCCTCGGCGCATCGCATCCTGCAACGTCTCGTCGAGCTCGGGTGGGTCGAACGCAACGAGTTCAAATACGCACTGGGACACCGGATGTTCGAACTGGGCACGCACTTCACCCGGCAGCGCAGCGTGCACCGCGCGGCGCTGCCGGTGATGACCGAACTGCATCGCCGAACCGGCCTGACCGCCCATCTGAGCATGCTGACCGGTGGCGAGATCCTGCATCTCGAACGAGTCGGCGTCTGGCCGGGGAATGCCGGCGAATGGAGTGTGGGCGCGCGGCAGCCCGTCGTACGTACCGCCGCGGGCCGGGCGTTGCTCGCGGCCATCCGGAGAGACGAATGGCCCGAGATCGTCTTCGGCCCCGCACCCACCTGCTACACCGTGCATTCGGCCGGTCAACTCGACCGCGATCTGGCCCGGACCCGGGACCGTGGCGGGGTGGCGGTGGACGCGCAAGGCTGTGCGCTGGGAGTGACGGTGGTGGCGGCACCGATCGCCACCGGAGAAGGCGGGCATTTCGCGCTCTCCCTGTGCGGTCCCACGACATCCATTCGTACCGAGGCGGTGATCGCCGATATCCGGCGTGCTGCGGCCGCCGTATGGCGCCAGGCTTCCGGAATACCGCCGCTGCGGGTCCGCCCCTGGGAAGACCGGCCCTCGGCGTCCTTCGCGCGAACGACGCGGGCCGTCGGTGCGCCCTGGTCGCCGGATACCGCGCCCTTGGTCGGATGAGCCGCGAATCGGCGTGATCCGCTCTGCGCCGGGTAGACCAATGAGCGGACCCGGCTCGACGATTCGATCGCAGTGCGGCCCGGCGCCCCGGCCGCCTCCGGTGCCCTGAGGCCGGAGTCAGCGGTGCGGCGGCCGGGTTCGTCGGGGTCGAGACGCCGGTGCCACGGCGGTGACCGGCCCTTCGAGTGGTCGACGAGCGCTCTGCCGCCGAGTAGGTCTTCGAGTGCCGGTTCCGGCACGCTCGGCCCCCTGGGGGTACGCCGGTGTCGTCGATGATCCATCCGGGACTGCCCGAACGGAAGATCGACGGCCCGAGCCTGTGGGGGCCGGGGCCGGGCTGCCGGTGGCTACCGCGCCGTGTCGACCGGTCAACGCGTCCTGGGGCGAGTACTCAGGTCAGGTGTCCGACCCGGCCCGCTGCGATGAAACGACCGGTATTCGGCCACCGGCAGCGTGTGGGCAACCTATGCGGTGGCCACGGACTCGGTCGCTATGTGTTCGCGGGGGACTCGGTGCTCTCCAACGGTTCCGCCGGGAAATGGCACGCGACATAGTGCTGGGGACGTACTTCGCGAATCTCCGGCTCGGATTCGGCGCACAACGCGGTGGCCTGCGGGCAGCGGGTGCGGAAGCGGCAGCCCGAGGGCGGGTCGTGCGGTGAGGGCAGATCACCCGACAAGGTGAGCGTGCCCGGTGCGACCTCGGGGTCGGGCTCGGGCACCGCCGACAGTAACGCGGCGGTGTACGGGTGCGCCGGTTGCGCATAGAGCGAATCGGGTGGGGCGACCTCGCAGATCTTGCCGAGATACATGACGACCACTCGATCGCTGATGTTCTTGACTACCGCGAGATCGTGGGCGATGAACAGCAGCGTCAGATCGTAGCGGTCCTTCATATCCTCGAGCAGGTTGAGAATCTGCGCCTGGACGGAAACGTCGAGGGCCGAGACCGGCTCATCGCAGATCACCACTTCCGGCTCGACGACCATCGCGCGGGCGATGGAGATCCGCTGGCACTGGCCGCCGGAGAACTCGTGTGGCCGCCGGTCGCCGGCGGTTTCCGGGTCGAGGCCGACCGCATCGAGGATCTCCTCGACCAGCGCGGCACGCCGCGTGCCGCTGTGCCGGCGGGCGACTTCCAGACCCTCGGCCACGATATGGCGGACCTTGCGCAGCGGATTCAACGACGAGATCGGATCCTGGAAGATCATCTGGATCGGCCGGCGCACCGAACGCAGTTTCCGTGCCGATTTCGTGGTCAGATCGTCGCCCTTGAACAGCACCTGGCCCGATGTGGGCGGCGGAAGCTGCATGATCGCCTTGGCCAGGGTCGATTTCCCACATCCGGATTCACCGACGAGACCGAGCGTTTCCCCGCGGCGGATATCCAGGCTGATATCCGAGACCGCATGTACCTTGCCCGAGCGGGCCGTATCGTATTCGACCACGAGATTCCGGACGCTGAGCACCACGTCGGTGTCGTCGGGGCGCAGGTGGGCAGTTCCTGTTCCGGCCATCAGAGCACACTCCTCGAGTCCAGGGGCAGTCCGGCGGCCGAGGTGCCCGCTGCCGTATTCGTCGCCAGGGCCGCCCCGCCTTCGGGGGTGCCCGCCGGATAGAAACAGGCGAAGCGGTGCCGCGGCCCCTCATCGGACGCGGCGGTCAGGCGAGGTGTTTCGGTCAGGCATCGCGGCCGGGCGTACCGGCAGCGCGGTGCGAACGCGCAGCCGGGAGGCGGGTCGACGATGGTGGGCGGCCGGCCGGGAATGGCCTCCAGTCGGGTGTGGCTGGGTGCGGCCAGTCGCGGAATGGAGCGCAGCAGCGCTTGCGTGTAGGGATGCCGGGTCGCGCGGAACAGTTCCGCGGTCGGCGCCTGTTCGACGATCCGGCCCGCGTACATCACGGCGATCTCATCGGTGCGCCCAGCCACGACCCCGAGGTCATGGGTGATGAGTACCATCGCCATCTTGTTCTCCCGCTGCAACCGGGCCAGGAGCGTCAGAATCTGGTGCTGCACCGTCACATCGAGCGCCGTGGTGGGTTCGTCGGCGATCAGCAGCCGTGGCGAACACGCGAGTGCCAGGGCGATCACCACGCGTTGCCGCATACCGCCGGAGAGGTTGTGCGGATACTGGCGGAGGCGGTTGCGCGCGTCCGGTATACCCACCGAGGTGAGTAGTTCCGCCGCGCGTTGCGCGGCGTCGGCTCGCGTCAGGGGAAGGTGCCGGCGCAGGGTTTCGGTGAGCTGAGCTCCGATGGTGAGCACGGGGGTCAGTGCGGTCATGGGGTCCTGGAAGACCATGGCTATCCGGGATCCCCAGAGCGCGCGCGCTTCCGCACGGTCGAGGGCGGCGGTATCGCGTCCCTCGATCTCGATCCGGGAGCCGGGCCGGATCGTGCTGTTGCGCGGGAGAATATTCATCACCGTGCGCGCGAGTACCGATTTACCCGAGCCGGATTCGCCGACGATGCCGAGTGTAGTGCCGGGGGCGACCGTCAGATCGACTCCGTCGACCGCGCGGACCATACCGCGCGGGGTGTCGAACCATACCCGCAGGCCGGTGACGGCGAGTGCAGGGGGCGTGGCGGCGCCTCCAGGCCCCGGAGTTGTTGCAACAGCCGCAGCCTCGACCTTGTCAAGAGATGTCACAGTGACGACTCCCGTCCGATGCGGTCACGTGCCCAGTCGCCGGTGAGATTGAGCGAAAGCACGGTGAGAAAGAAGAATGCTCCGGGAACGAGTACGAGATAGGGGGTTTCGTACAGACTTTCCCGGCCCGCCGCGATCATTCCGCCCCAGCTCGGCGCCGGTGGCGGTACCCCGAGACCGAGGAAGCTCAGCGAGCCCTCGGCCACCACCAGCGATGCCGCGACGACAATCGCGAACGAGAACACCGGAAGCGCCACGTTCGGCAGAATTTCGCGGACGAGAATGCGGAACGTGCTCGCGCCCAGCGATTTCGACGCGGTGACGAACTCCCGGCTCGCGAAGGCGATGGTGTTCGCCCGGGCAATCCGGGCGAACGTCGGCATCCCGACCAGGGCCAGACCGACGACCAGCGTGCCGATACTGGGCTCCATCACCGCCACCAAAGCGATGAGCAGAATCAGTGGCGGGAACGCGAGGATCGTATTGGTGCCGATATCGAAGCTCACATCGACCTTCCGGCGGAAGAATCCGGCAGCCAGACCGAATGCGGTCCCCACGGCCAGTGCCAGCAGTGTCGCGCCGATCGCCACGGACAGCGATATCTGGGCACCGTGGACCACCCGGCTCAGGAGATCTCGTCCGAGCGGGTCGGTGCCCAGGATATGCGCGGCCTCCCGGAACGGGGGAATCGAATACTGATCGGTGATCTTCGCCGGATCCGGTAGCGGCAGCATCGGCGCTGCCACGGCGGCGAGCGTGATCGCGATGAGCCAGATCGCGCCGGCGAGAGCACCGATATTCCGGCGCCGGCTACGGCGAGCGGGCGGTGCGGCCGCGTCCGGCCGGCCGGCCGCTGTTTCCGGCTCGATCCGATCGGAAGCAGCCGGTTTCACAGTAGTTGTGCTCATGACGTTCTCACTCTCGGATCGAGCAAGGGGTATGCCAGGTCGACCAGTGCGTTGATCAGGACATATCCCACGGCGACCACCAGGACGATGCCCTGGACGAGCAGGTAGTCCCGCGAGTTGATCGCGGTGATCACGAGGGACCCCAACCCGGGCAGCGCGAAAATGGATTCGACGATCACCGTCCCGCCGATCAGCCGCCCCATCGACACACCGAGGACGGTGAGCAGCGAGAAGGCCGATGGTCGCAAGGCGTGGACGAACAGGATCCGGCCGGTGGGAATACCGCGGGCCCGCGCCGACAGGACGAAATCCTGCTGCAGCGTGGCGACCATATCGTTGCGCAGCAACCGGATGAAGGCGACGGCCTCGATGGCGGCGAGCGTGGCGACGGGCAGTATCAGGCCACTGACATGCGGACCCAGACCTTCGGACAGCGGCGTCCAGCCCAGTACCGGAAGTGCCTGAAACGTCACCGCGAATACGAAGACGAGCAGCACTCCCAGCAGAAAACTGGGAATCGACAACGTCACCGAGCAGAGAAAAGTCGTGATCCGATCCGCCGCGCCGCCCGGACGGTAGCCGGCCCAGACGCCGAGCGGCACCGCCACCACCAGCGCCACGAGGATCGACAGGCCCGCCAGTTCGAGTGTGACGGGCAGGCGTTCCAGAATGGCTTCGGTCACCGGCACCTGCGACTGCATCGACCTCCCGAGGTCGCCCTGCAGCGCCGAGCCCAGCCATTCGAAATAGCGCTGCAGCAGCGGTCCGTTCAGGCCGAACCGTTCGGCGGCTGCCGCGCGCATCTCCGGTGTGGCGCCCTCCGGCAACAAGGTCGCCAACGGGTCGCCGGGAATCATCTCCAGCAGCAGGAAGGTCGAAATGCTGACCAAGGCCAGTACAGCGAGCAGTTTCGCGAGGTACGCGGCCAGTACGCGCCGGGTCACCGATCTGCCCCCCGGGACCGTGCCGGGTAGGCGCTCGAGTTCTTCATATCGGACCTCACTCCTGTATCCACGCCGTTTCTGGGCGCATCCAGTACTGGTACGCCACTTCGACGCCGTAGACCTCCGGGCGCAGCAGCAGGCTCGTTTTCGACGGCCGCCAATACCGGTAGGCGGTGGTGTCCACGAGTTCCCGGATCGCGGTCCGGTAGGCGTCGTCGACGACGGCGGGGTCTGCGGAGGTATGTGTCAGCTCCAGCGCCCGGTCCACGATCGGGTTCGAATACTTCGCCGAGTTACCGGAACCTTTCGTATGGAAGATCCGGTACAGGTTCTCGGGGTGCGCGGTGCCGAGCGAGGAAAGGATCAGATCGTAGTTGCCGGAAACCAGCGCGGTGGCGTAACCGGCGCCGTCCAGTGGTTCGATGACGATCTCGAGGCCGTCCGCCTGCTGCAGTTGAGCCTGCAGGACCTCGGCCACCCGGGTCAGGACCGGGCTGCCGGCAGTGGTGATATACGACAGCACGACCTTCTCGCCGCCGTGGCGGGCACGGTAACGGTCCACGAGCTGTTTAGCGCCGGCGACGTCCTTCTCCGGCCACTTCGCTGCCTCGTCGAAGAGCGGATGCCCCTCGGGCATGAAGTAGTCGGCGCCCTCGTCGCCCGGGAAGGCCGCTGCCAGGATCTGATCGTTGTCTATCAGCTTCCCGATAGCGGTACGCAGATCGGGATCGGCCAGGGTGCCCTGGCTGCTGAGGCGAACCCCGTTCCCGCCGAGCAGCGTCGCGTCGACGACCTCCATACCGGCTTCCCGGGCGCGGTCGGCATATCTGTCGCTGACCACCACCATGACATCCACTTCGTCGGCCTGTAATGCGTTGTAGCGCTGATCGTCGGCGGGAATCGTTTTGTAGACGAATCGGTCCAGATACGGCCGCGGACTGTCCCAGTAGCCGGGGTTTCGTTCGAGGACCAGCTCGGTGCCGCGGGCCCAGGAGACGAAAACGAACGGTCCGGCACCCACCGGGGCGGTAGCGAAATCCGCGCCTTTGCGTTCGATGGCGGTCGGCGAGCCGACGAATGCCAGTGATTCGGTGAGTTGATACGGAAGCTGGTGGTTGACCTCCGCGGAGGTAACGGCCAAGGTCGATGCGTCGACGACCTTCCAGGTCATGGTCTTCGCAGCGGCCCGGCTGGGGGAGAGCTTGCTCGGATCCAGTGCCCGTTCCCAGTTGAAGGCCACCGCGGCGGCGTCGAACGGCGTGCCGTCGGTGAAGGTCACGCCCGGGCGGAGTTTCAGGGTCCAGTGTTTGCCGTCTTCGCTGGTGAACGATTCCGCCATGCCCGGAATCACTTCGCGGGTATCGGCGTCGTAATAGAGCAGAGCTCCGTAGATCGCCTGGCAGGGGCCGAGCCCGATGCCGACAGCGCAGGTCACCGGATCCACGGACTGGGATTCGGTATTCCAGGCCAGCGTCACCGTCCCGCCGTGCCGGGGGGCACCGGCCGGCTGACGTTGCACGGTGGCGACGCCGGCGCACGCCGTGAGCAGCAGTGCCGCGGCGGCCACCACGCCCAGAGCGGATGTCATACGGTCTCTGATTCGCAAGGAATGACTCCTTTGTCATGGTGGAGCGGGCAATGCCGCAGATCGTGCGCTGTCGTCCTGGTCAGTGGGTCGATCGCGCCGGACGCCCGGAGCGCAGGGACGGGGCGAATTGCCGTGTGGCGGCGTCTCGGATCACTCCGCGAGAGCTGAGAGCATTACGCCACCGGTCACCATTCGGGGCCAGAGCATGTTCCGTTCAGCGGGAGAAGGGCCGATACCGGAAGGAAACGGGCGTAGGGGTGCGCTTGCCCGCACACCGAACCGGTCCCGCCGTCCGGTGCCCGATCGGAATGCCCATTCAGTGGAAAGTCCACCTGCCGTTTTGCGCTCCCAGGGCGATGATCGAGATCGGTGGCGTATCGCGCAGTGGCGTCCGCCGGCCACCGACGGCGCGCAACGTCACTTCCGGTGCCGGCCACCGGAAACCACTGGAAATTGTCCACCGAAGGGATCGGCAGGCTATATGTTCTCCGAACACGCGTTCTTCTCGTTCATCGATCTCACCGATCCCAGCGTGCACCGCGAATACAACGAATGGCATCAGCTCGACCACCGTCCGGAGAACCTGCTGCTACCGGGCGTCGCCTTCGGTGATCGGTGGGCCAGGCCGGCCGAGTACGCCGCACTGGACCGGTCATCGTCGCCGGAGCTCGCCGAGATCGACTATGTGGCGATGTACTGGTTTCGCCCGCCTTATGAGGAGAGCGTCGTGGCATGGACCAAACTGGGCGAGGATTCGTTCCAGTGGGGCCGGGGGCCGCAACTGCCGGGCGTCGAGCGGCCGCTGCTCGGCTTCTTCACACCGGTGAAGGGATATGCGGCACCGCGTATCGGGGTCTCGGCGGACGCACTGCCCTTCCGGCCCAATCGCGGGTTGCATCTCACCGTCACCCATTTCGCGGAACCACACGGAGCCGACGTCCACGAACAGTTCCGCTGGGACGATCGCGTCGGAATCCCCGCGCTGCTCGAATGCCCGGGAGTGGCGGGCGCGTGGACCTTCTCGCTGCATTCGATGCAGAAGCATCCCAGCCTGCCGCTCGGTGCCGGAAACCGTGAGTTCGCGCCGGGTTCGGTCCGTATTCGCCTGTTGTACCTGGACGACGACCCGGCTGAGGTGACTCGTTCGGTGACGGAGGCGGAGCGCGAACTCGCTGCCCGGGACGACCTCGCGTCGCGGCCGGTCGCCGGGGAGACGTTGTTCGACAGTCCGCTACGGACGATCATTCCCTGGCAGGACTGGTAACCGTTCGCTGGGTGCGCCGGCCTGCGAGGAGCAGGCCGGCGAGGACCGCAGCGGTTGCGGTGGTCGCGGCCGCTATCCAGAACATGGTGGAGAAGGCCGTCTCGCCGGGATAGTGTCCGCCGCCGATCGTGATGGTCCAGGTGCCGGTCGCGGCAGCCATGGTGGCGCTGGCCGTGGAGGTACCCACCGACTGGAGCAGAGCGCTGATACTGGTGGCCGAAGCCGACCGGGACATCGGGACCGACGTCATGATCAGGGTGGGGACGGTGGCGATGGTGAGTGACAGGCCGACCCCGACGACAACGGCGCCGCCCAGCATCTGCCACGGTTCCCGGCTGAAGGGTACGCGGAGCGTGAACGCGACAGCCAGTTCGATCGCTGCCAGCAGCAGAACCGGTTGTGGGCCGAAGCGGGCGATGGCGCGCGCCGCGACCGGTGCCGTGACTATTCCGACGAGCGCGATGGGCATGAGCCAGAATCCTGCCTCCAGTACGCTCATTCCCGCGCCGTACCCCGTCTCGGTGGGGAGCTGCAGCAACTGCGTGGTGAGCAGGATATTGCTGAACAGTGCGAAGCCGACGAGCAGCGCGCAGAGGTTCACCAGCAGCAGCGGTGGCCGTGCTGCCACGCGCAGATCCACCAGAGGTGTCCCGGAACGGAGTTGCAGCGGCACCCACGTCGCGAACAGGAGCAGGCTCGTACCGGTCAGGAGCAGTGTCCCGGGATCGGTCCAACCCCACTGACCGCCCTTCGACAGTGGTAGCAGCAGGGTGGTGAGCGCACCGGCGAGCACGACAGCGCCGAGGAAATCGAACCTTTCGCGTGGCCGGGGCGGTGACGGCGGGACGACCTTCGCGACAACCAGCATCAGGACCGACCCGGCCAGCGCTACCGCCCAGAAGATCCAATGCCAGTCCAGGAACGTGACTATCAGGCCGGAAAGGGGTAGTCCCGCGGCGGCGCCGATGGCCATCGAAGCACTCATGGTCGCCACCCCGCCGGGTACCCGGTGCGGTGGTAGCACATCGCGCATCGTCGCCATGGCGACGGGAATCAGCGCCAGGCCGCATCCTTGGACAGCGCGGGCGATGATCAGTGGAATCAAGGCGTCACTGAGCGCGCCGAGGACCGACGCGGCGATCACGAATGTCAGCGTCAGCACGATCAGCAGCTTCTTGCCGAAAATATCCGCGAGGCGTCCGATGAGCGGTGTGACGGCCGCCCCCGTCACCAGCGTCGCGGTCACCAGCCATGACGCGTTACTCGCGGAGGTGCCCAGCAGGGACGGCAGAGCAGGTAGCAGGGGCAGGGCCATCGTCTGCTGCAGCGCCATCAGATTCCCGCAGGCAGCGAGAACCACGACGATCCCGGTTCCGCCGCGGGCAGCAGTGGCAACTGCCGTTGCGGGCCGCACACCGTGCTGCCGGATGCTCACCATCGGCCGGAGCCCTGTTGCTGCGGGCAGGGGCAGAGAGGGCGGTTCGGTGGCATCGTCTCAGCATCGAGCCCGGCCGCGGCCCTCACAAGATATTCCACCGCTGAGTGGAACCCTGTTATCGCTGTGCCGCTGAATGGGAGGGGTCCGGTGCCCGGCCTGCTGGTATGCCATCTTGTGACGCGGCTCATGGTCGGCGTTGCCCAGAGCCGACGTCGTGGCGGGACCGGAACCTCGAGACGCATTCCGTGCGCAGCCGGACACTCGGTGAGTGCAGAAGGATGGATAGTCGTGATCACAACCGACAACGAGAAGGACGCCGCTGTCCGATGCGGCGCCGGTGCGGTGAGACCCGAATACACCGCGGACGTACACGTACGGATCTGGTTGTCCGGGCGCGCTTTCGAATACCTGATCGCGGTAGCAGGAGTCGGCAATCTGGTCGCCGACTGGAAGCGGCAGCGGTGGTGCGGCGCCATCGAGTTCTTCGCGGCGCCGACCTCGGGTGTGCCGCGCATACCCTGTGAACGGCTGTACCTCGGCGGTGCCCGGTCCGGAGAGTAGCCGACGAGCCTCGGACGCCGGCAGGCTCGGGAGCGCTGCAATCCTCTTCTCCAGGACCACCACGGTGGCACTGGAGAAGACGCTCGAGATCACTTCGCGCCGGTGAGATCGACGATCATCTTTCCCCGGTTGCGCCCGGTCAGCAGGCGGATCAGTCCCTCGGGGGCCGCACGCAGACCGTGCAGGGTTTCGTAGCGATACCGCACCGACCCACTGCGCCGCAGCTGCTGCATCTCGGACCGGAAAATTTCGTACTCCGGGTAGTGGTCGTAGACGACGAAACCCTCCAGCCGCAGCCGCTTACGCAGCATCGGACGCAGCGGTGGACCGACGGTGGACTCCGGACCGTTGTATTCGGCGGCCATTCCGCAGATGATGTGCCGGCCGTGTTCCCGGTTGCGCGCTGAGGGTATCGGTCGCCGGGGCGCGGGTGCGGTGGAAACCGGCTCGAATGGCGTTTGAACTGGGGTTTTGCCCATCCCGGAAGACGAGTGCTCCCGCTGAATGGGAGGCCGCCGATCGGCCCCTCGCGCAGACCCTATCGTCCTGTCATGCCACGCGCTTGTGACGCAGTTCACCGACGATGGCGACTCTGTTCGCCGGACCGCGCACATCGCCGCAACCGCCCGTCGCGGGAAGTGGTGAACCGTCGAACCGCCCGGTCGCACCGGGCCCGGGCGGTCCACCCGGAAGCCCGCTCGCTCCGGCCGGACCACCTGTAGTTACGACCCGACCGTTATCCGGGCCCGACCCGACCAGCCCACTGCCGTGGGGGGACGCGCCGGCCCGGCGAACTCTTCACCCGGAAGGCCCGCATCATGACCAACCCTGTCGAAAACGTAGCCGCCGCCGTCGCCGCGGCCGGCGCCCCGACTCGGGGAGCCCACCGAATCTCCTCGGGCTACTCCTGGCCGGAGTGCCCGCGGTGGCACGAGGGCGCCTTCTGGTTCTCCGATATGTACACCGGAACGCTGAAAACACTCGATGCCGACGGCAACGCGACCGTTGTCGTGGATGCGACCGGACGCGCCGCCGCCACCGACGTGCCGATCGTGCTGGGTGGATTCGGCTGGCTGCCGGACGGACGGCTCATCGTGGTATCGATGCACGAGAAGCTGGTGCTGGTACACGGCGGTGGTGCGCCGGACGACCTCGCCGTGTACGCCGATATCTCGCCGTACACGCTGGCCGCCGCCAACGATATGGTCGTCGACGCCGACGGCCGGGCCTACATCACCCAGCTCGGTTTCGATCTGTTCAAAGGCGAAGAGCCGGTGGTCTCCCCGCTGATCGTGGTGGACCCGGACGGTACGGTCTCGACACCGGACAAGGTCGACCCGCTGATGTGCGCCAACGGTATCGCCATCAGCGAAGACGGCACGAAGGTCTACACCGCCGAAGTGATGGCCTCCAAGATCACGGTGATGGATCGAGCCGCGGACGGCACCCTGTCGAACGCACGGGAATTCGCCACCTGTCCGTTCATGCCCGACGGGATCGGCCTCGACTCCGACGGCGGTGTCTGGGCGGCCATGCCGGGCGGCGGCCACGTCGCGCGTTTCACCGACCAGGGACTCACCCACGCGGTGTCGCTGCCACTGGAGGACGGTATCGCCTCGGCCTGTCTGCTCGGTGGCCCGGACCGCAAAACCCTCTACATCACTGTCGGATTCGAGGTCTTCGACTTCGAGAAGTCGGCGCGGGAAGCCCAGGGCACCATCTGGACGGCCGATATCGACCACTCCGGTGGCGCCACCCGCCCCTGACCTGTTCGCAACCCACAGAAATTCCGAGGAAATCATGGCAACACTGGACTTCTCCGACCGCGTCGTCATCGTTACCGGCGCCGGCCGCGGTATCGGCCGCGCCCACGCCGTCCTGCTGGCTTCGCGCGGAGCGTCGGTCGTGGTCGGCGATCTGGGTGCCCGGATCGACGGCTCCGGCGTCGACGGCGACAACCCGGCCGCGGAGGTCGTCGCGGAGATCACCGCTGCCGGCGGCAGAGCGGTCGCCTGCACCGGTGACGTGTCCACCGAAGACGGTGCCCGTGCGCTGGTCGATGCGGCGGTCGGTTCCTTCGGCGGGCTGACCTCTGTCGTCAACAACGCCGGGATCGTCCGGGCGGCGCCGTTCGCCGAGGTACCGGACGAGGAGTACCAGCGGCATCTCGACGTCCACTACTTCGGTTCCCTGCGGGTCATCCGAGCCGCCTGGCCGCATCTGTTGCGGGCCGAGGCGCCGCGGATCGTGAACACCATTTCCCAGGCGATGCTCGGCAATCCGGGGATGTCGCACTACGGCGGGTCCAAGGGGGCGCTGTTCGGCCTGACCCGCAACCTCGCGCTCGAGGGCCTGGCGGCGGGGATCAAGGTGAACGCGATCGCGCCCGGCGCCGGCACCCGGATGGCCGAGGCCGCCGCGGACACCTTGTCCCCGGAGGTCATGGAGTACATGCGCACGGCACTGCTGCCCGAGCATGTCGCGCCCGTCGTCGCCTATCTGGTGCATCCGTCCTGCGAGGTCACCGGCGAAGTGTTCAACGTGGCGGGCGGCATCGTGAACCGGCTGGCCCTGGTCAACACCGTCGGCATCCACGATCCGAGTCTCACCGTCGAATCCGTGGCCGACCGGTTCGACACGATCATGGCGATCACCCCGGAAGCGATTCCGCAGCTGGTCGCTCCCGCGCAGCTGCCGGCCTCCTGAACCACTTCCCACAGCCCCTATTTGGAGTGAGCCGATGAGTACAACCGAGACGGCCGGTAATGCCGTGAGCACCGAATACCCGTTCCCGCCGGTATCGCCGGACGAGGCGCTGGACCGCTATCACGCCATCGCCGCCGACCGGCCGATGACCAAGATGACCATGCCGTTCGGCGGTGACGTCTGGGTGATCCACCGCAATGCCGCGGCACGCGAGATGTTGAGCGACGGGCGGTTCGTCCGCGAACCGTTCCGGACCGGCGAACGGGTGGTGCCGTATTTCGTCGAGTTTCCCGATTTCCTGAAAACCACCCTGCAGTTCGAGGACCCGCCGCATCACACCAAACTGCGGAAGCTGGTGCAGCGCTCGATCTCCCCGAAACGGGTCAAGGCGATGCGTGATTCGGCGGTGGAATTCGCCAACCACCTCATCGACGAGATGGTCGCCAAAGGCGCGCCGACGAATCTGGTGCACGACTATGCGGTGGCGCTGCCGATCCAGATGCTGGCCAATCTGCTCGGCGTCCCGCCCGAGGACCGGCCGAAGTTCCAGAAGTGGAGTTCTTCGACGCTCGCGGTGGCGAATATGCCCGAGGAAGAAGTCGTGGCCAACATGACCGAACTGGTCGTGTACATGATGGGTCTGATCGAGGAACGCCGTAAGGAACCGCGCGAGGATCTGCTCAGCGATCTGGCCAATGCCCGCGACAAGGACGACAGCCTCACCGACGGCGAAATCCTGCCGATCGCCCTGGTTCTGATCATCGGCGGATTCGACAACACGGCGAACTTCATCTGCGCCGGCGTGCATTCGCTGCTGAGCAACCCCGATCAGCTCGAGCTCTTCCGCGCCGACCCCGACGGTCTGGCGCCGACGACGGTGGAGGAGGTCCTGCGGCACGGCCGGATGGCCGTGGACGGGGATATCGCCGGCGGCGGTGGACTGGTGCCTTTCGTGGCGACCGAGGATGTGGTGATCGACGGGCACACCATCGCCAAAGGCGAGGCGGTGCTGGTCGATCCGGCCGCGGTCAACCACGACGGCGTGGCCATCGACAACGACGGCGTGTTCGATATCCGGCGGGAAAGCAATTCGCACCTCACCCTGAGCTACGGGCTGCACCATTGCCTCGGGGCGCCGCTGGCGCGGATGGAGATGCAGGTCGGTCTTGCCGAACTGTTCAAACGCCTGCCGAACCTGCGGCTGGAGGGTGAGGCCGTTATCGATATGGACAATCTGACGCAGGCGGTCACCGAGCTGCCCGTGTCCTGGTAGGAGCCTGCGATGCCGAAAGTTTTCTACACCCAGCCCGACGGCGAGGTGAAGGTGATCGACGGCGCCGTGGGCGACTCCGTGATGTCGACCGCCGTGAAGAACGGTGTGAAAGGCATTGTCGGACAGTGCGGTGGCACGCTGTCGTGCGCGACCTGCCACGTGTACGTCGAACCCGGCGAACTGGGCAACTTCGCCGACCCCACCGAGGACGAGGACGATATGCTCGAATGCACCGCCTCCGACCGCGAGGACAACTCCCGGCTGTCCTGTCAGCTGACACTGGCCGATGGGGTGGATCTACACGTCACTGTCCCCGATGAACAGGTCTGAGCGGTGACAGAAACGGAAACCGTGCCGGGCGCCGCACCGTCACCGCGCAGCGTCGTGGTGGTGGGCGCCTCGCACGCCGCCGTCCATTTCGCGGACCGCCTACGCGATACCGGCTACGACGGTGCGATCACCCTCATCTCACACGAACCGCGGCTGCCGTATCAGCGGCCGCCGCTGTCCAAGGGATGGTTGAAGGGCGAGACGACCAGTGAATCGCTGCTGCTCCGCGATCCGGCGCACTACGCCGGCAACGAGATCGAACTGCTCACCGGCGCGCGGGTCGAACGGGTGGCTCGCACGCCGGCGGGTGTCCGGATCGAGTTCGCCGACGTAGGCGGCCTGCAGAGGAGGGAGTTCGACCGGTTGGTTCTGGCCACCGGCGCCCGAGCCCGGGCCCTCGATCTTCCCGGGTCCGCCCATCCCGATGTCGTGTGCTTACGCGACCTCGACCACGCCTCCGTACTGGCAGATCGGATCCGTAACGGCCCGATCGTGGTGATCGGTGGCGGATTCGTCGGCCTCGAAGTCGCCGCCACAGCGCGGACCCTGGGCGCGGAGGTGACCGTGATCGAAGCCGGGACACGGCTGCTGGGGCGCGCGGTGGGGGAGACCACTGCGGCAGCATTGCTCGCGGCGCACCGGGCAATGGGCACCGATATCGTGCTGGGCGCGCAGCCTGCAGCGATCGTGGCCGCGGACGAAGAGCTCTGCGGGGTCAGATTGACCGACGGCCGAGTGATCCCGGCCGCAACCGTACTGGTCGGGATCGGGGCCGAGCCGCGTATCGAACTCGCCACCCAGCTCGGCCTGCATTGTGCGGGCGGCGTGGTGGTCGACGACCGGTGCCTGGCTTCCGACGGGTGGACGCTCGCCATCGGCGACTGCACTACCCGAGTGTCGCCCACCACCGGCCGTCACTACCGGCTGGAATCGGTGGACAATGCCACCACTCAGGCCGAGGTAGCGGCAGCGGTACTGGCGGGGAGTACCGCTGCGGCCTCGGCCGCACCGTGGTTCTGGTCGGATCAGGGCGACCAGAAACTCCAGATCGTGGGCCTGACCGGCGATCACTGCACGGTCGTGGTCCGCACCGATCCGGACAAACCGCGCCGCCGGGTCGCGCTGTACTTCACCGGCGACACCTTGGTCGCCGCGGAATGCCTGAACGCGCCCGCGGACTTCGTGGCGCTGCGTGCGGCATTGGGCCGCGGGGATCGGCCGGGGCCGAACATGTTGTCCGACAGCAGTATCCCGCTCAAGAAACTGCTGACACCGGTCCGCGGCTGACCGGGGCCGGGACGCGGAAGCGCCGAGCCGCGGATCGGTCGCGGCGCCGGCCGTCCGGGTTGCGGCGCATACGAACCGCTCAGTGGGAACGTGTCTCGTTGGCGAGTGACGCGGTGCTGCTCGTACTCATCGCATTCAAATCGTTAGCCGTGTGTACCGCGCCCGCCGCGAGGCCGCTACCTCGGGGTGCCCCGGCACCGGGTGACAGTGACTCACCGGTGCACCACACTGAGAGGGTTCGGAATATGCGGGAGGAGAGTCGTCATGGCTTCTCGGTACACAGCGGCGGTCGAACGTGAGATCGACGATATGCGAGCACAATACGAAGTCTGGGTACACACCGGCGAGCCGTGGTCGTTACGCGAACTGTTCAGCACACCGGACTGCGATATCGCAGAGTACTGCGCGCAGTTCCGCCCCAGCGAATTCGGTGCGCAGGCCTGTGACGACGTGGAACGGTACTGCCGGGCGCAGGGTATCTGGCTGGAACCCGGTGGCGCGCATTACAACAGCATGACGCCCTACCTGCATCCGGGGCCGGTCAGCGCGCAGCGGTTGACCGTGATCGGATTGTTCAACGCAATCCTTTTCTGGCTCAACGACACCGTGGGCCGGGAGAAGTACGGCCACCTATCCGAAACCGAGCAGCGGCGGGCTCGCAGTGGACTCGACCGGTTGTGCATCCTACTGGAAAGCCGTGCAGCGCCCGACAATCCGTCGCGGGTCGAAGCGGCGACGGTCGATTTCCTGTCGCGTATCGAGGAGTTGTCGCAGCCACGGTGGCTGGACGAATTCCTCGCCTCGACTGTGGAACATCTGCGGACCGCCATCCGGGATCAGAACGCCCGGGCTCGTGGTGATCTGCTGACCGTCGCGGAGTACATCGATCTACGCGCGCAGGTATCGGGTATGTACCCGGCCATCGCGCTGTGCGAGTTCGGCCGCGACAGCTACCTGGACGGGGAACGGCTGGCGCGGGCCGGGGTGGCTGCGGACCTCCATCGATTACGTGTGCTCACTGCGGAAATCGGTGCCTTGATGAACGATATCTTCTCCTTCGAAAAGGAGTGCATTGCGGACCGGTCGGATTTCAACCTCATTCCGGTCTGCCTGCTGAACACGCCCGGTGCGACCTTGACCGATGCGGTCCGCGCGGCGGGCACCGTGGTACGCGACCGGATCACCGAATTCCGCCGGCGTCACGACGCGCTGGCGGATCGGTGCCGTGAACCGGGTCTTGCCGATACGGATCTCGCCGCGCAACTGCGTGCGCACCTCGCCGACCTCGCGGGTTGTGTCCAGGCGAGCTGGGTCTGGCAGCTGGCCACGACCCGGTACACGGGCGCCGGCATTTTCTCGGAGAACCACCCCCGGCGGGCCTGAGGCCGGTCGATGAGCGATGATGGTGATCATCAAAGGTAGCCACTCCTCCTCTCGGTAGGCGGACGATCCATGGCTGCGATCGGCGCGGTGGCGGGCAGAGCGACGAAGGGGTGCGATGGAGCCGGAGCACAGCGAACTGGTGCGAGAGTGGTCTGCGGCCCTCCATGCGACCAGTGGCTCCGGCCCCTCCGATCCGAGTATCGATCACCTGCTGGGCTGGTTGGTGCACGATCTCGCGCACGCGCTCACCACCACCCCGTTCGACCCCGATGCGGGCGCCCGGGCGGGGGCCGCGCTGGCGGCCGCGGACCTGCCGGCCTCCGATGTGGTGGCAGCGTCGGTCCCGGTGCTGTGGGCGCTCACGGGTGCGGGTGGCGATCCCGAAACGACCCGGCGGATGGCGGTCCTGCTGGCCAAGCTCGGCGAAGGCTTCGGTATCCGCCGGCAGATGCTGTTCGCTCCGCCCGACGCTCCCGGCCAGTTCGCCCAGCGTATGGATGAGCGTTTCCGCGTCGTTTTCGACAATGCGGCGGTGGCCATCGCGATCGGTGACACCAACGGCGTTCTGCTCAACGCCAACCAGGCGCTCGCGGAAATGATCGGTGTCCCCGCCGACGACCTGCGCGGTATCTCGGTCTACGAATTCGCCCACCCCGAAGACCGGGAGCGTATCCGCCGGATGGTCTACGAGCGGTTGGTGCCGCATAAACAGGGCGCCGTGAAACTGGAACAGCAGATCGGGCGGGCCGACGGCAGCTACGGGTGGGCTGCGTTCTCCATCACCTTCGTCCAGGGCCGTGAGGGACACCCGGACTATCTACTGGCCGTCGGCGAAGATGTCACCGAACAGCACCGGATGCGTGAGGAACTGCATCAGCAGGCACGCCATGATCTGCTGACCGGACTGCCGAACCGGCGGCAACTACTCGAATGGCTGGATTCGACGATCCGTGACGCCGGCCCACGGGACCGGGTCGGGTTGTGCTTCGTGGACCTGGACCGGTTCAAATACATCAACGACCGCTACGGACACGGCACCGGTGACAAGGTTCTCACCGCTGTCGCGCACCGGTTGCGCGACAGTGTTGCGGAGTTCGATTGCCTGGTCGCGCGGATCGGCGGCGACGAATTCGTCGCACTCGTACCGCCACCCGTCGACGACGACCGGATGACCGAGGTAGCGGAGCGGTTGCTCGGCGCCCTGTCCGATCCGGTCCACACCGGCGGGCACCGGCTCCACGTGTCGGCCAGTATCGGTGCGGTGGTGACAACGGTCGAGGGTGGGCAGGCAGAAGCTCTGCTGGACGCCGCCGATACCGGGCTGTATCACGCCAAGAACAGCGGTAAGGCGCAGTGGGTGCTGCACACCATGCCCGTCGACGAGGGTGCCGAACAGACCTGATCGAACGAGAAAGGCTCCGCATCCGTGGGATGCGGAGCCTGACGATTCACACGGAATCAGATCGTGCGGACGTCCTGAGCCTGCGGACCCTTCTGGCCCTGGCCGATCTCGAACTCCACCCGCTGACCCTCTTCGAGGGTTTTGAAACCCGAGCCCCCGATGGCCGAGTAATGCACGAAGACGTCAGGGCCGCCTCCGTCTTGGGCGATGAAGCCGAAGCCCTTCTCGCCGTTGAACCATTTCACGCTGCCTTGCGCCATGCTTTGTTACTTCATTCCTGTAGACGAGCCGCGCAGATCACTTCGATTAGCGCAGTCTCGGTGAACCAGTGTGTCATACGCACGGCAGCGCCTGTCGAGGGGGGGACCCGAGGCGCGAGTGAGGCCGGGTCCCGCTTCGGCTCCGTCCGGCCGGGGCCCGCCGCGGTAGGCGAAAGATACCGCTGGGTAGTCCGTTTCCGAGTGTGCTGATCGCCGCTGCCGTCAGCGGCGCTTGGGGTCGAAGGTGGACTCGACATCGGATTTCGCGACAGCTTTGGCTTTCTTCTCCGCCCGCTTTTCCTTCAGCGTTTTTCCGGGTTTCTTGGTGGCACCGCCACGGGGAGATTTATCGGACATGGACGTCCTTCGGTTCGCGGGACCTGAGCGGCCCCGTTGTCTCCACCGTACGCGACGCCGGGGAGTCCGGCGTAGGAAACGCGCTGTCCTCAGCGGGCCGGGGTTATTCCTCGGTGAGCAGGCCCGCTGCCATATGCCAGCGGCGGGTCGCGTGCACCGAATCCAGCATGCGGCGGTCGTGGGTCACCAGCAGAAGTGTGCCGGAGAAGGAGTCGACTGCCTGCTCGAGCTGTTCGATGGCCGGAAGATCGAGGTGGTTGGTCGGCTCGTCGAGCACCAGCAGATTGACACCGCGGGCCTGCAGCAGTGCCAGCGCGGCGCGGGTACGTTCACCGGGCGACAAGGTGTCGCAGGCGCGGGTGACGTGCGGGCCGCGCAATCCGAACTTGGCGAGCAGCGTCCGGACCTCGGCATCCGGCCAGTCGGGGACGGCCGCCCCGAAGGTCGCGGCCAGGGGGCCGGCGCCGCGGAACAGGCCACGAGCCTGGTCGACCTCGCCGAGCTGCACGCCCGCACCGAGCGCCGCAGTGCCCGTCCCGGGCGCGATCTTGCCGAGCAGCAGGGCTAGCAGGGTCGATTTACCGGAGCCGTTCGCGCCGGTCAGCACGATGCGGTCGGCCCAGTCGATCTGGGCGGTGATCGGCCCGAGCACGAAATCACCGCGCGTAACGGTGGCATTGCTCGCCGTCGCCACGACCGAACCGCTGCGCGGCGCCGCGGCGATCTCCATCCGCAGCTCCCATTCCTTACGCGGTTCCTCCACCACCTCGAGCCGTTCGATACGGCGCTGGGTCTGCCGAGCCTTGGCGGCTTGTTTCTCGGTGGATTCGGCGCGCGTCTTCCGGGTGATCTTGTCGGAATCGTTCTTGCTCTTGCGGCGTGCATTGCGAACCCCGTGCTCCAGCCAGTTGCGCTGCATCCGCGCCCGGGCCTGCAAAGCTGCTTTGGTATCGGCGAATTCGTCGTAGGCCTCGCGGGCGTGCCGGCGCGCGATCTCACGTTCGGCCAAGTACGAGTCGTAGCCGCCGTCATAGAAGTTGACCTGCTGCTGGGCGAGATCCAGTTCGAGCACGGCGGTCACCGTGCGGGTCAGGAATTCGCGGTCGTGGCTGATGATCATCAGCGGCACCCGGATACCGGTGACGAACCGTTCGAGGCGGTCGAGACCGTCGAGGTCGAGGTCGTTGGTGGGTTCGTCGAGCAGCAGGATATCGAAACGCGACAACAGCACCGATGCGAGACCGGCGCGGGCCGCCTGTCCGCCGGACAGGCCCGTCATGGGAGCGTCCAACCGACCGGCGAGGCCGTCGGTGAGCCCGAGATCGGCGGCGACCTCCGCGGCGCGCTGTTCGAAATCGGCGCCGCCGAGGGCGAGCCAGTGTTCGAGCGCGGGGGAGTAGTCGTCGTGCCCACCGTCGGCGAGCCGTTCGGCAGCGGCGTCCATCAGGCGCTGGGCGTGGGCGACTCCGGTCCGGCGGGCGAGAAATTCGAGTACCGTCTCGCCGGCGGTGCGTTCGGGCTCCTGGGCCAGGTAGCCGACGGTGGCGCCGGGCGGACTGAGGGTGATACTGCCTTCGCCCGGGGCGCAGTCGGCGAGCATACGCAGCAGCGTCGATTTACCCGCGCCGTTGACGCCGACCAGTCCGATCACATCCCCGGGCGCGAGAGTCAGATCGAGGTCGGCGAACAGGGTGCGTTCGGCGTGCCCGGCCGAGAGGCCACTGGCCTGCAATGTTGCGCTCACCGGGCATATTCTGCCCGGGCGGGTGGTGCCGGCCGGACCCGGCCGCCGGGCAGCGGATTCGGCGGTACCGGCGTGGACGAACACGAACACCCCCGGCCGGCTCCCCGGGCCGCGTACCAGTAGTTGTCGGTGGTATCGAACCACGCCGTCAACGTCGATCCAGGGGATCGGCACGCCGGTGAGTGCGGGTACGGACGGCTCGCTGTCGCGGCGGCGTTCCCCGAGGTGATTCGGGTCCAGGCTCCATCCCGACCGGGTATCGCCCGAACGACAGCCGACGCGAACTGGCGTTCAGGACTGCACGCCGGCACTCAGTACGGTGTCGGCGGTGATGGGTAGTGCGCGGACCCGGACCCCGGTCGCGTGATGAACCGCGTTGGCCACCGCGGCGGCGGCGCCGACGATTCCGATCTCGCCGGCACCGCGCGAACCCATCGGGTTGCTGTGCTCGTCGACTTCGTCCAACCAGATCGCGTCGATATCCTGGACGTCGGCGTGCGCGCTGATGTGGTACGACGCCAGATCGTGGGTGACAATATGGCCGAATCGGTGGTCGCGCACGCTGTCCTCGTGCAGGGCTCCGGATACGCCCATGGTCATCCCGCCGATCAGCTGGGAACGCAGGGTGCGCGGGTTGATCGCCCGCCCGATCGAGAACACGCCCAGCATGCGCGGGATCCGGATTTCACCGGTGGCGCGATGGACCCGGGCTTCGACGAAGTGGGCGCCGAAGGAATGCAACGCGAACTTCCCGGCGTCCGGATTCTCCTCCGCCGGTGCGCTGCTGTGTGCGCCGGCGGCCGGGTGGTCGCCGTGCTCGCGCCGGAAGGCCCGGGCGGCGGCGACCACGGCCGAACCCCACGAACCGATCCCGGTGGACCCGCCGGCGACGCTGGCTTCGGGCAGGTCGGTATCGCCGATGCGCAGCCGCACAGCGGTGGGGGCACACCCGAGGGCGTCGGCGGCGATCTGGGTCAGCGCCGTCCAGGTGCCCGTGCCGATATCGGCGGCCCCGATATCGACGGTGTAGTGCTGGTCGGCGAATTCGATCCGGGCGGTATTGCCGGGCATCGCCATCGCGGGGTAGGTGGCCGCCGCGACCCCTGTCCCGACCAGCCAGTCACCGTCGGTTCGCGCGCGCGGCGCCGGATCGCGCCCGGCCCAGCCGAAACGTTCGGCACCGGTACGGAGGCATTCCACGAGATGCCGGCCCGACCACGGCCGGCCCGATTCCGGGTCGGTGCCGGGTTCATTGCGGATCCGCAGCTCGATCGGGTCGATACCGCAGGCCACGGCGAGTTCGTCCATGGCCGATTCGGCGGCGTACATACCGGGACATTCGCCGGGGGCTCGCATCCAGAACGGCACCGGCACATCGAGCGCGACCAGGCGATGGGAGGTGCGCCGGTTCGGGGTGGCATACATCGTCCGGGAGGCGACTGCCGTCTGCTCGGCGAACTCCTTGACCCGGGCGGTCGTCTCGACGACATCGTGCGCTAGTGCGGTGAGCCGGCCGTCGCGATCCGCACCCAGCCGGATCCGCTGGACTGTCGGTGTGCGGTAGCCGACCAGCGCGAACATCTGCTGGCGGGTGCAGGCGTATTTCACCGGCCGGCCCGCGCAGCGCCGAGCGGCCAGGAGCGCGAGCACATTGTGGGCATGCGGCGCCCCCTTGGATCCGAACCCGCCGCCGACATGCGGCGCCAGCACCCGCAGCTGGGACGGTTCGAGCCCGAACAGGGGCGCCAGCGTCGACCGGACGGTGTGCACGCCCTGGGTGGAGTCGTAGAGCGTCACCTCCGTCCGGCCGGATGATTCGTCCCAGCGGGCGATGCAGGCGTGCGGCTCCATCGGATTGTTGTGTTCGGCAGGGGTGGTGTAGGTCCGGTCGATGGACACCTCCGCCTCCGCGAGCCCGGCTTCCACATCGCCCTCCTCGGTATCGGTGGGGAATGTGGGGTTCACCTGGTCGGGTGCGTAGCGGCCGGGATCGTCGGCGCGCAGTTCGGTGTTGTGCGGTTCGGTTTCGTATTCGGTTCGCACCAGATCCGCGCCGTGACGGGCTGTTTCGGCGGTCTCGGCGACCACCGCGCCGATCAGCTGCCCGCGGAAGTGCACGTGGTCGTCCTGGAGGATGCTCAGTTCGCCGTCGGATGTGTCGGCGAGGGCGGGCGCGTCGAAGACGGTCAGCGCCGCGACCACTCCCGGCAGTCGGAGTGCGCCGCCGGTGTCCATGGCGGTGACCCGGCCTCGCGCCACGGTCGCCTGGACCGGATGCAGGTACAGGGGATTGTCCACGCGATGTTCGACGGCGTACGGCGCCGTACCGGTGACCTTGGCGTACCCGTCGAGCCTGGTCAGCGGCGTACCCATCGAATCGGCCGGAATCAATGTCATTGCTGCGCCTGTTCGGTGAGGGTCTGCAGGGTCGATACCAGGGTGCGGCGGGCGAGTTCGACCTTGAACTCGTTACCGTCCAGCGGCCGCGCGTCGGCGAGCTCGGCATCGGCAGCCCGTTCGAAGGTGTGCTCGGTCGCCGGGGCCGCGGTGAGTTCGGCTTCGGCCCGCCGCGCACGCCACGGCCGGTGCGCGACCCCTCCGAACGCCAGCCGTGCGGATCGGATCGTGCCGCCGGATTCGAGGGCCAGTTCGGCAGCGACCGAAACCAGCGCGAACGCGTAGGAAGCACGGTCTCGTACCTTGCGATAGTCCGCTACCACCCCGGCCGGCGGGGCGGGGATCTCGATGGCAGTGATCAGCTGACCATGGGACAGGACGGTATCGCGCTCGGGATGGTCGCCCGGTAGCCGGTGGAAATCGGCGACCGGGATTCGCTGTTCGCCGTCGGTGCTCTCGGTCACGACCCGGGCATCCAGTGCCGCCAGCGCCACCGCCATATCCGAGGGGTGCACGGCCACACAGTGCTCGGAGGCACCCAGAATCGCGTGATAGCGGACGTATCCGCCGAGCGCCGAGCAGCCGCTGCCGGGATCGCGTTTGTTACAGGGCGTCGTCACATCCTGGAAGTACACGCACCGGGTGCGTTGCAGCAGATTGCCGCCTGTGGTCGCCAGATTGCGCAGCTGTCCGGACGCGCCGGAGAGCAGGGCCCGCGACAGCGCCGGATAGCGTGCCCGGACCACCGGATGCGCCGCCAGATCGCTGTTGCGGACGGCCGCGCCCACCCGGAGCCCGCCGCCCGCGGTCTCCTCGATCCCGTCCAGCGGTAGCCGGCTGACATCGACCAGCAGTTCCGGCGCGGCTATCCCCAGTTTCATATGGTCGACCAGATTGGTGCCGCCGCCGAGGAACGCCGCCCCCGGCCGCTCGGCCACCGCGGCCACGGCCTCCTGGGCGCTGGTCGCGCGCCGATACTCGAACGGGATCACCGGGCCGCCGCCTGCCGGATCGCCGCCACAATATTCGGGTAGGCCGCGCAGCGGCACAGGTTGCCGCTCATCCGCTCCCGTATCTCGGCGTCGTCGAGTTCGGCGGTAGCCGTGAGGTCAGGGGTGAGGTAACTGGGGTTCCCGGCCTCGGCTTCGGCCAGCATCCCTACCGCCGAGCACACCTGACCCGGCGTGCAATAGCCGCATTGGAAGCCGTCCTGTTCCAGAAACGCCTGCTGAACCGGGTGCAGGGCGGTTCCTTCGGGGAGTCCGGCCGCGGTGACCACCTCGGCGCCGTCGTTGGCGGCGGCGAAGGTGAGACAGGTGGTGGCGCGCCGGCCGTCGAGCAGTACCGTGCACGATCCGCACTGCCCGTGATCGCAACCCTTCTTGGGAGCGGTGACACCGAGCTGTTCCCGCAGCGCGTCCAGCAGGGTGGTGCGGTTGTCCACGCGCAGCGTCCGCCGCTGCCCGTCCACGTCCAGCGCGATATCGCTGGTGTTCTCGGCAGCTGTCATGGGCGCCGGATACCCCCGGTTCACATCCCAAACCGGGCACTCGTGCAACGAGTCGCGGTCGTATCGGCGGTGTGATGGATGGGACTGTCCAGATGACGCAGCGGCACACCGCTGCCGTTGCGCCGTTGCGCGATGATCTCCGCGGCGATGGATACGGCCGTCTCTTCCGGGGTATCGGCGCCCAGATCCAGGCCGGTCGGCGCGGCGAGGCGACCGAGCTGGGCGTCGGTGAGTCCGGCCGCCCGTAGGCGGCGCATTCGACCGGCGTGGGCGCGCCGGCTGCCCATGGCGCCGATATACCCCGCCTCGCTGCGCAGCGCCGCGGCGAGCAACGGCACCTCGAATTTCGTATCGTGGGTGAACACGCAGATGACGGTCGATTCGTTCACCGGGGTAGCCGCGAAATATTCGTGCGGCCATTGCACGACGACCTCGTGCGCCGCCGGGAAACGGGAGGCGGTGGCGAAGGCCGGCCGGGCATCGCAGAGCGTGACCCGATAGCCGAGGTAACGGCCGATCCGGGTGAGCGCGGCGGCGAAATCGTCCGCGCCGAAAACGAGCATCCGCGGTGGTGCGGGAAAAGACTGTACGAACACCCGGAGAACCCCTGCGGTATCGGTGTCCGGTACGTCGAAAACACCGGTCACGCCAGTATCGGCCAGCGCCCGCAGCCGATCCGGTGCCGCGCCCGTCGCCGGATCACCGGCTCCGGTAGGAGCCGGGAACAACGTATGGCGCGGTGCGGTGGCGCCGGATCCGGCGAGAACCGTTGCCAGGGTGGCCGGGTGTCCCGCCCGAACGGCCGCCAGCAGGGGTGGCAGCACCGCACGCAGCGATCGGTCCACCGGTTCGACGAATACGTCGAGCCGGCCACCGCACGGCAGGCCGGGGGCGGGGGACTCACCTGTCTCACCGTCGTATCGCAGCTGTTCCGGAACGCCGCTGCGTATGATCTCCGGCGCCCGCGCGCAGATATCTCCGTCGACGCACCCGCCGGAAACACTGCCCACGACCCGGCCCGATTCCGAAATCGCCAGCGCGGTCCCCGGCGTCCGCGGTCCGCCGGGGGAACCGGCCACCACGCGCGCCAACGCGGACCGCGAACCCGCCCGCGACCACTCCAGGGCCGCTTCCCACGCCGTACTCATCGGCTGCGGGAAACGGTCGAGCGATCGGTGACCCGTCCGGGCCCGGCCACGGCCGCCCGGGTGATCCGCGGGACGCGCGCGTGCGTGTCATCGGTCATGCGCGCGGCGTACCCGCGGACGCAGACTCCATGCGTGCACCGAGGTGAGCCGGGGCTCTGTCCGGCCGGTAACACCGGAGGGCGTTGTGCGGTACGGGCGGGTGCTCAGATACTGAGCGGCGGCGACGGCGGGAACATCACCGGCAGCGCGGTCAATGCCCGGTGGAACGGGCCGGGGCGCCACACCAGGTTGTGTTTGGGCACCGCGAGGCTCAGTTCCGGGAGGGCGTCCAGAAGCTGATCGATGGCGTCCTGAGCCAGCAGATACGCATACGGGCGCGCATGCGCCGGGCAGGCGTGCGGGCCGGTGCTCCAGGCCAGATTCCAGCCGTTACCCGAGAACTCGCCCGTATTCATCTCCGGATCGTTGTTGCAGGCAGCCATACTGACCATCACCGGCTGATTCGCCGGCAGCCAGACGTTCTCGATCAGGATCGGCTGGCGGGGGTAGGTGATGCAGTAGTTCGCCATCGGCGGGTCGATCGCCAGCATCTCGTCGAGCGCCGCCTTGGTGGACAACGGCAGGCTGCTGTTGTCGCTGGTGAAACGGGCGTCGGTCAGCATGAGCACCAGGGTGTTGGTGATGAGGTTCACCGTCGGTTCGACTCCGGCCGCGAACAGCAGCACCAGCTGATGGACCATCTCGTCGTCGGAGAGACCGGCATTGTGCTGGACCAGCCGGGTGGTGACGTCGTTGCCCGGGTGACTGCGTTTGAGCGTGGCCAGTTCGAGCAGCGCCTTGTTCATGATCGCGTTGACCGTTTCGGTGTCGACGCCGTCGAACATGGCCGCATTGGCGGCGGCCACCTGCTCGCCGATATCCTCCGGGCACCCCAGGACCTGGCACAGGACCGAGAAGACCAGCGGAAGAGCGTACTGGTTCAGAACGTCGGCGGTCCCGTCGTTGCAGAACGAGTTGATGACCGGAACAGCGGACTTCTCCACCATGCCGCGCAGGGTGTTGAGATCGACCTCGGCCAAGGCGGCGTTGAGGGCGCCGCGGTAGCGCGCGTGGGTTTCCCCACTGGTGCGCAGTGCGTTGGGGCGCCATTCGATCATCGGCATGATCGGGATATCGGCCGGCACGGTCTTCTGCCATGCCCGCGGATCGGCCGGAAAATGCTCGGGATCGTTGAGGATGCGTACGGCCGTGCGGTATTTGGTCACCAAGGTGGCGGGAACGCCGGGCCACATCTCGATCGGCACCAGCGGCCCGTAGTCCCTGCGCATCTGGCGGTAGGCGCCATGGGGGTCGGCCGCGAACTCCGCACTGTATAGCGGGATGCGAGGGCCGATGCCCTCGATAGGCGAAAATGAGTCGGCGCCAGCACCCTGCTGCGTGGGCTGCGGATACACGTATTCTCCTCGATATCGGTTTCGGCGGCATAGTACCCAAGGTGCGGGCCGGCCGAAGACCCGTAGGTTTCTATGTTGCTCTCTGCCAACAGGATTCTGACAGAACGGTTGGTGCTCCTCGCACCCGGCGGGGCACCTTCGGTATCAACTGTTGCGACTACGGATACACCCTCCGGCGTTGGTTACGGGTCGGTTTCACCGAATGTTTCCGGCAGCGATCCCGACGCGGTCCTGCGACAGCGACGGGGCGGTGCCGGAGATTCGGGCGGTGCGCCGAAAAGGGCGGGCTCCCGCCGGGGGCAGCCTCCGCAGAGGCGCCCCCGCCGGGAGCCCGATCCGTGCCGCGCCAGATCAGTGGCCGCGCACCTCGGCGACGCGGGCAGCCCACGCGCCGGGCAGGTCCGCGGACAGCACCGGTGCCCCGAGAATTTCGTCGTCGAAGCCCAGTGCATCGAGTACCGCGGGCAGGTGCCCGGCGAGATCGTCGATGGCCCGGCCGAGTTCCCGCTGCAGGGTCGCCACGGCGGCGACGTCGAGCAGACCGTGGGTGAGGTACCACGTGGAGTCCCGGTTGATGCTGTCGAGGACGAAGACATCACGCACTGCGGCGATCTCCGGGAGCCCGGCGTGCTCGTCGAGCGCCGCCAGCGCCTGCTCCGCGCAGTAGGCGCCGGCGAGGTCGAGCGCGTGCGGAACCGCCGCCAGCCGATCGTCGAGGCCGGGGGTGTTCAGATGCTGCTGCGCTTCCTGCGCGATCGTCAGGGTACGGGCGGCGAGCAGGCGCGCACGGTCGGCGGGATCGCTGGGATCGTGCAGCGTGGCTGCGGCCGGCGGGGTCGCGGCGAGCTGTTTGGCCAGTACCCGGCCCGCAACCGACCCCAGGACGTAGATATCGCCTTCGCCGGTGATGGCGGCATGGCAGACGCCGAGGTAACCGGCGACCCGGTTCGCGGTGAACATACCCTGCGCGGCCATCTTGATACGGCAGTCGGTCACCGTGTCCAAGGCATGCTTCTGGATGAAGTGCTTGGCCAGCATCACCGTCACGACGGTATCGCGAGCGGTGAGGTCGGCCCCGGCGAGGAACGTCTTGGTCGCGTCGCCGTAGACGGTCCGGGCGATGGTGCCGGCCAGATCGGTCAGCAGCGTGTCACGCACGTGCGGGATATCCAGCATGACCGGTTTATCGGTCGGGGTCATCGGCACCACCCGCTGGCCGGCGTAGCGCAGCGCGATGTAGAGGGAGGCGCGCGCGGCCGCGTTCAAGCAGGACGACAGCGCCAGGCGCCCGACGGTGAGCTGACTGATCGCCGAGGCGAACGCCCGCTTCGGGCTGTCCGCGTCGTTCCAGGTCAGGACACCGTTGTCATCCACGGTGGCCAGATTGTTCGCCAGCCACGCATGGCGTTCGACTCGCAGGTTGTCGAAGCTGATGACGGAGTTGTCCATGATCACCAGCGGCTGATGGTCGAGCTGGGTGATCGTGACCCCGGGTGCCGGGTCACCGTTGGCATCGCGCAGGCGGGCCGTGAACAGGTGCACGCCCTGGTCCACTCCGGCCGCGTCGATGAACCGCGCACCGATGACGCATACCCGGCCCACCGGAATGCCCACCGAGGGCATGAATTTCCGGGCGCGCGGATCCGGTGTGTTGAGCACGAATCCGTCACCGTCCCAGGTGGCGGTCGTCCGCATGAACCCGATATTGGAACCGCATTCGTACTCGGTCAGCAGCATGACGCCGACGGCGGTCGCGTCGTCCAGATCCATCAGATAGGGCGCCGCGGAATCGGAGTCGGTGAGGGTGGCCAGACTCCCCGAGGCCAGGTTGTAATGTCCCGAGATCAGCGGGATCAGATCCGTCGCCAGTACGGCGCACCAGTCGAACACCGCGAACAGTCTGGGTAGGTCGGTCGCGACGGCGCGGGTGCCGATCTCGTCGACCAGGTACTTCAACTGGTCGTAGGCGTTGAGGCGCCGCTCTTCCTGGCTCTGCTTCTCCGTGACGCGGAAGTCCGGGTTGCTCAGAATCTTCTGCAGCTGCTGATGGAACTCCAGGTTGCCGTGCCGGAGAACCTCGGCCAGCGCTGTATGTTCCAGATACCCGTCGGTACCCATTTCCGCCTCCTCATTTGTTTCCCGATCCCGGCGGTCGCTAGTCCACCGCCGGGCATTCCGGACAATCCCTGCCGACCCCCGGCGCGCAGAACCTGCGGGGTCCGCGCATGCGTGCGGACCCCGCCGAAACCGCGGCGAGGTTCTCGGGACCGTCTCTCAAGAGCTCAATGCGCCACTCACCTTCACGGGAGGGTTGGTTCCGGGGCGTGGCCGGCGGCGATCGTGCGCCGGGCCGGGCCGCGCCGCGCCGTGTGTAGGCGGTCGAGACGGCCGTGCGGGCGCGCCGATCCGCGAGATCGCTGTTGCCGCAGGGTTGCCGTCGACCGTCGGAATCACGAAAAGTATTGTGTCACAAAACCTCTTCGCTCTCCTGGTCAACAAAGACAACCGATTGGTCTAGGCCGTTGGCCTGGGATCTTTCCGGCCACCGCTGACCAGGCCCTACCCGTCGGGGAGTGGTGGGTTCATCGGCTCGGAAGTTTGCCGAGTTCACAGCCCGGCATCCGGTGACGGCCCCTCGGTGCCGTACTCGGCGGGTGGCGTGAGAGTTTGCCTTGCGTCGCCGGCTCGGTGCCGGCAAGCGCGGAACGGCCGTAGTGCGCCCGGCGATGAGGGTTCACGGGCCGGTGGTAGGCCCGCGGTGTTCCAGGTGTCGTTGCACGGCCGGGGCAGGGTGCAGATCGGTGGGCATCACCGTATGCCCGCGGGCAGAAGAATTTCGGTGGATCCGGGACCGGCGAGGCAGTCGGGGCAGTGCTATCGCGGACAGACCGCTGTACACCGGCGCCGCAGCCGCTGTGGGAACTCGGGGACGAGATCCACCATCAGTCGCGGACCGCGCTCACCATGGAATTCGTCTCGCCGGCGACCCGTCATCCGTCCATCCGATCCGAAATCGCCCAGTCGTCGAAGCGATTCCGGGAACTCCAGTCCAGCTGGAGATCGTCTCGAATGCCCTGCGCGACCGCGACCCGGGCCCGTGGACGCCGCTGACGCTGGTCATGCCGATGTCCAGCGTGTCCCGATTCCTGCGCATCGAAGAGGCATTCGACATCGACGCCGGGCATGCCGAGATCACCGCCGGGTGGAGGAATTCCTCGAGCGGACGGAGGGTCCGCGCGCGTCGCCGGGCGATCGGCGGTGACGGGACTGTGCCCCGGACTCCTGTTGTGCCGCAGTATTCTGGCCGGGCCGCAATTCCGCCTCCCGAGAAATGGGCTCACGCTATGACAACACTGTCCGAGAAGGCCGCCGCATTCCGGCAACTCCACCGGCCGGGCGATCCGGTGATCCTGCCGACGGTATGGGACGCCTGGTCGGCGCGGCTGGTCGAGCAGGCCGGGTTCCGGGGCGTGACGGTGGGCAGCCACCCGCTGGCCGATTCGCTGGGCCGGCCCGACGGTGAGGGGATGTCGTTCGCCGAAGTGCTGGGGCGGGTACGCGAGATCACGGCAGCCGTGGACATCCCGGTCTCGCTGGATATCGAATCCGGCTACGGGCTACTGCCGGAACAGTTGGTGGACGGGTTGCTCGGAGCGGAAGTGGTGGGCCTCAATATCGAGGACACCGTGCACAGTGACGGCGGGCGGCTGCGCGAGGCCCAGGAGCATGCCGATTTCGTCGGTGGCCTGCGGCAGGCCGCCGACGCCGCCGGGGTGCCGCTGGTGGTGAACGCGCGGACCGACCTGTTCCTGCGCGGTATCGGTGCCGAGGCCGATCGTGTCGATCGAGCGGTGGCGCGGTTGCGACTGGCCGCCGAGGCCGGCGCCGATGTGCTGTACCCGGTGGGTTTCCACGACCCCGGCACGCTGCGCCGCCTGTGCGCCGAATTGCCGTTGCCGGTCAACGCCGTGGCCTTCCCTGACCAGGGTGATCGCGGTGAACTCGCCGAAGCGGGTGTGGCGCGGGTCAGTTTCGGCCCGTTCCTGCAACGGGCGCTTTCCGGCGCAGCCACCGAGTTGCTCGAACGCTGGCGCTGAGCCGCCGCGCCGGCCGGGGCCGTCCCCGGAGGTGATTTCTGCCCGCGTCGGCGTCCGGAAGGCAATGCGGGTCTCAAGCGCTGATGCCGTGGGTGAGGACGGCGGCGAGTTCCCGGTAGGCGGCGGCATCGTCCAGGCCGGTGGCGGCGCGAACGCCGCCCTGCTGGATACGGACCATCATGGTGGCGGCCAGGTCCGCGGCGAACTCGGCATGGACGCGGCGGAATTCGCCGGTGGCGACGCCCTCGTCGATGAGTTCCCGGACGCGGCGGGCGGCGATGCGGGTATTGCGTTCGTAGACTTCGCGGGCCGGCGCGAAGGCGTCGAGATCGGCCATGAATCGGCCGGAGGCCACGGCCAGTGCCGTGCCGACGGCGGTGAGGTAGGCAGTGATCCGTTCGCGTGGACCCGGTGCGGCGGTGACCTCGGCTTCGACGGTGGCGGTGGCGTGTTTGAAGAAGTGCACGGTGGCGGCGGTGACGAGTTGTTCTTTACTGCCGGCGAGGGTGTAGAGGGTGGATTTGGAGCATCTGAGCCGGGCGGCGATGGCGTCGAGGGTCAGGTGCGCGAAACCTTCGCTGAGCAACAGAGCGACGAGTTCGTCGAACAGTTCGGTACGGCGGCTGGTGGCGAAGGCCGGGGATTGCTCCATGGCGGCGATAGTACTGCGGAGCTTCTTGCAGTACTGACAGTGCGACAGTACTGTAAGGAGGAGCAAAGTACTGTTCCGCGTATCCTCGGAGGAGATTCCTGTGGCCGTCGATCGACTTCTGCCCACCGATGAGGCGCGCGATCTCATCGGATTGACCCGCGACGTGGCCGATAAGGTGCTGGCGCCGATCGTCGACGAACACGAGAAGACCGGAACCTACCCCGCGGGCGTGTTCGCCACCTTGGGCGAAGCGGGATTGCTGAGCCTGCCGTATCCCGAGGAATGGGGCGGGGGCGGTCAGCCCTATGAGGTGTACCTGCAGGTGCTGGAGGAAATCGCCGCTCGATGGGCCGCGGTGGCAGTGGCGGTGAGCGTGCACAGCCTGGCCTGCCACCCGCTGATGACGTTCGGTACCGAAGAGCAGAAGCAGCGCTGGCTGCCGGAGATGCTGGGGGGCGCCACCGTCGGCGCCTACAGCTTGTCCGAGCCGCAGGCCGGTTCGGACGCGGCGGCACTGGTGTGCAAGGCGAGCACGGTCGACGGTGGATACCGGGTGACCGGATCGAAGGCGTGGATCACCCACGGTGGTATCGCCGATTTCTACAATCTGTTCGCCCGCACCGGCGAGGGCTCCAAGGGAATCTCGTGTTTCCTGGTGCCGAAGGACACCGCGGGACTGAGTTTCGGCAAGCCGGAGGAGAAGATGGGCCTGCACGCGGTGCCCACCACCTCGGCGTACTACGACAACGCGTTCGTACCCGCCGAACGTCGCATCGGCGCCGAGGGGCAGGGTTTGCAGATCGCGTTCAGCGCCTTGGATTCCGGCAGGCTGGGTATCGCAGCGGTCGCGGTCGGGCTCGCCCAGGCCGCGCTCGACGAGGCCGTCGCCTATGCCCAGGAACGGACGGCATTCGGGCGCAAGATCATCGACCATCAAGGGTTGGGTTTCCTGCTGGCCGATATGGCCGCCGCCGTGGATTCGGCCCGCGCCACCTATCTCGACGCCGCCCGCCGGCGTGATGCCGGACAGCCGTACTCCCGCAATGCGTCGGTGGCCAAACTGGTCGCCACCGACGCCGCGATGAAGGTCACCACCGACGCCGTGCAGGTACTCGGCGGCTACGGCTACACCCGTGATTTCCGGGTCGAACGCTATATGCGGGAAGCCAAGATCACCCAGATCTTCGAGGGCACCAACCAGATCCAGCGCCTGGTCATCAGCCGCCACCTCGCCGGCTGACCGGATTAACTGCATGGGTGTGCCGATCCGGAGCCGGTTTCCATCGGGGTCGCACAGCTCGATTTCCCGTGCCCACGGTGCGGGTGGAGCGCGCCCTCATCGCGCGCTCCACCCGCCATCCATCGTGTGGGCAGCGCCGGTGACCATGCCCGCCTCCGGCGAAGCCAGCCAACCCACCAGTGCGGCGACCTCCTCCGGTTCCACGAGGCGTTTGACCGCGCTTTCGGTGAGCAGAATCTTGTCCAGTACCTCCTGTTCGGGCACACCGTGCGCCTGCGCCTGGTCCGCGATCTGTTTGTCCACCAGCGGAGTTCGCACGTAGCCGGGGTTCACGCAGTTGCTCGTCACGCCGTGCGGGCCGCCCTCGAGGGCGGTTACCTTCGACAACCCCTCCAGGCCGTGTTTGGCCGTAACATAGGCGGCTTTGTACGGCGAGGCGCGCAGGCCGTGGACCGACGAGATATTGACGATACGACCCCAGCCCTGCCGGTACATATGCGGCAGAGCCGCGCGCACCAGCAAGAACGGCGCTTCGACCATCAGGGTGAGCAGATCCCGGAATCGCTGGGGCGCGAAATCCTGGATCGGGCTGATGTGCTGCACCCCGGCGTTGTTCACCAGGATGTCGGTATCGAGGGTCAGGTGTTCCAGAGTCGCGACGTCGAGCAGATCCACCGCCCATGCCGTGCCGCCGAGCTTCGCGGCCACTGCCTCGGCACCGTCGGCGTCGATATCGGCCACCGTGACCGTGGCGCCGCGCGCGGCGAGCGCCCGGGCGCAGGCCGCTCCGATTCCGCTCGCAGCGCCGGTGACCAGGGCCTTGCGTCCGGCGAGATCGTTCATCGTGCGGGAACTTCGGCCGGGGTCAGGCTTTCGGCGTCGGCGCGGTCGAGGGTTTCCAAGGTGAGCCCCTTCGTTTCCCGGGCGACCAGCGCGGCGATCGCACTGACCGCTGCGGCGCCCGCCAGGTACCAGGCGATCGGCACGGCGGAGCCGTAAGTGTCCAGCAAATGGACGGCGATGATCGGCGCCAGCGAACCCGCCACGATCGAGGTGACCTGGTAACCCAGGGACACACCCGAATAGCGCATCCGGGTCGGGAACATCTCCGCCATGAGCGCGGGTTGTCCGGCGTACATGAGGGCGTGGAAGACCAGGCCGATGACGATGGCGGAGACGATGATCAGGTTGTTCCCGCTGTCCATCATCGGGAAGGCGAAGAAACCCCAGGTGCCCGCGGTCACCGCCCCGGCCAGGTAGACCGGTCGCCGGCCGAAGCGGTCGGATAGGTTGCCCACCAGCGGGATCACCACGAAATGCACCGCGTGCGCGGCCAGCAGCCACCACAGGATCACCGAGGTATCGGCTCCCACCTCCACCTTCAGATAGGTGATGGTGAACGTGACCACCAGGTAGTACATGATGTTCTCGCCGAACCGCAGGCCCATGGCGGTGAACACGCCGCGCGGGTACCGGCGCAGCACCTCGACGACGCTGAGCGATCCGGCCTTGATCTGTTCGGCCTCCTGCTGCGCCGCGACGAAGATCGGCGCATCGGTGATCTTGGTGCGGATGTAGTAGCCGATCAGTACGACCACCGCCGACAACCAGAACGCGACCCGCCAGCCCCAGCCGAGGAACGCCTCGTCGGACAGCGTTGTCGTGAGCACCAGCAGCACGACCGTGGCCAGCAGATTACCCGCCGGCACGCCCGCCTGCGGCCAGCTCGCCCAGAAACCGCGGCTGCGACTGGGGCTGTGCTCGGCGACCAGCAGCACGGCGCCGCCCCATTCGCCGCCGACCGCGAACCCCTGGATGAATCGCAGCGCCACCAGTAGGGCGGGCGCCCAGTAACCGATCTGTCCGAAGGTCGGCAGGCAGCCCATCAGGAAGGTCGCGGCGCCGACCAGGACGAGGCTGAACTGGAGCAGTTTCTTGCGGCCGTACTTGTCGCCGTAGTGCCCGAAGACCACACCGCCCAGCGGACGTGCCACGAACCCGACCGCGTAGGTGACGAACGCGGCCAGGATGGCGTCCAGATCGCTGGTGCCCTCCGCGAAGAACACCTTGCTGAACACCAGGGTGGCGGCAGTGCCGTACAGGAAGAACTCGTACCACTCGACGACCGTGCCCGCCATCGACGCGGCGACCACCCGCCGCAGGCCGCCGGAATCGGTGTCCTTCGCGTCGACCGCATCGGGTCCGGGGCTGTGCTCGCGCATGGCAGTTCTCCTTCGCGCCGGAGGCCGCACGATCCGATGTGACGACCCCCACAATATCTGGCTGCACTGAGTATTGGTGCAGAGGATTTGCGCCGCAATGACCATTTCTGCAGCACGGTTGTGCAAAAGTGCAGATATGAGCGCGTCCGTCTCCGGTCGTCCCAGCGCGGACGATCTCCTCGTATTACTCGCCGTCGGCCGTTCCGGGCGTTTCGTGACCGCGGCGGACGAACTGGGTATCAACCACACCACCATTTCCCGGCGCATCGCCGCGCTGGAACAGACCCTGGGCGGCCGGGTGCTCACCCGCGCCGCCGGCGGCTGGGAACTGACCGAACTCGGCCGCGAGGCGCTGGCCGCGGCGGAGATGGTGGAATCGGCGGTGAAATCGCTGGCCGCCGGGGCCGACGGGAACAGGGTGCTCGAAGGTGTGGTCCGGATGTCGGCGACCGACGGCTTCAGCGCCTATATCGCCGCACCCGCCGCCGCCCAGGTGCGGCGCCGGCATCCGGGTATCGCGGTCGAGATCGTCGCGACCACCCGGCGGGCGTCGCGGCAGCGTTCGGGGCTCGACCTCGAAATCGTCGTCGGCGAACCGCAGGTGCGCCGCGCCACCGCCGCCCACCTCGCCGACTACCGCCTGGGCCTCTACGGGTCCCGCGAATACCTGCGTGACCATCGGGCGCCCGCGACGATCGACGAACTGGCCCGGCATCCGCTGGTGTACTTCATCGATTCCATGCTTCAGGTCGACGATCTGGACCTGGCCTCCGGTTTCGTCCCCGCCATGCGCGAATCCGTCACCTCCACAAACGTTTTCGTGCACGTCGAGGCGACCCGCGCCGCGGCCGGTCTGGGTCTGCTGCCCTGTTTCATGGCCGACCGCCACCCGGATCTGGTGCGCGTCCTGCCGGATTCCGTGGCGGTAACCCTCGGCTACTGGCTGGTCGCCCGAGCCGAAACCCTGCGCCGCCCCGAAGTCGCGGCGGTGGTGGCCGCGATCCGCTCGATGATCGACGACCAGCGCGATATCCTCGCGGGCCGGGGATGACCACCGCCGGAATCAGTCCGCGCGACTCCCGTCTCGTGGCGGTGCCGAGACCGGAACCGATCGGCCGTCAGCTGCCCGGAGCAACCGAGTGTGCAGCGCCAGATACAGCAGCGCCGCGTCGGCGGGCGAGGCGAATGCTTTTCCGGTGAGTCGTTCTATTCGCTCGAGACGGTGCCGGACTGTGTTGCGGTGCAGATGCAGACGCTTTCCCACCGCGGTGCTGGAGCCACCGAGGGCGTACCAGGCCATGGCGGTGTCGATGAGCAGCCCGCAGTCCTCGGGATCGAGTCGATCGAAAGCGGCGAGCAGGTCGCCGAAAACATCCGACGCCAGCTCCGGGTTCGCGGCGATCAGGGCACGTTCCGGCGCGGAGCCGTAGCTGTGGAGCCCGGTCTCGGTGGGGCCCGCGCATCGCAGCGCGAAACGTGCCTGGTCGAGCGCGGTGGGCGCGGCGGCGAGGTCGGTGAAGGGCCGGCTGGCCCCTGCACGTGCGCGCACTGTCCGAAGCGCTCGCTCGAGTGTGGCCGGTGCGCCGGCGGCGACCAGGGTGATCAGTTCGTCGCCGAGAACGGTCGACGCGGTGACGACTCCGGCCGCGTCGAGGTGGACATCGCCGACCAGGACGACCGCAACGGCTCGGGGGGAAAGGCCCATCCGGCGGCCGAGTTCGGCGCGTTGGCCAGGCGGTAGGCCAGGATCGAGTAGCGCGCGCAGCATGCCCTGCCCGGGGGGTGTGGTCCCGCCCGCGACCACGCGCCGGTAGGTGTCGGCAGCCGCGACCGAATAGGCGTCGACAGTGGCCCACACCAGCGTGGACAGCCGGGGGAGCGCGGCGCGGTCATGGCCGTCGGCGGATTCGACGATGATCTCCCAGAACACCAGCCCCGCCACGCGGAACGCGTGCAGCAGGCTTTCCAGCGGAATACCGCGCTCGGCCTTGAGCCGCCCGGCTCGGCGAGCGGGTTCGAGGGAATACGGGACCTCGGCGAGCGCGTCCAGCCATGCCGCGCAACAGTCGGCGACCAGCGCGATCAGTTCGTCGTGGCCGAGTGCGGCGGTGCCGTAGTCGATATCGTCGTGCTCGATCCGGGCGGTCACCAGTTCGGTGATCGCCGTCGAATCGGCGTGGAGATCACGCGGGAGGCGCGACTTCTCGAAGTGTGTGTCCTGGCTCACTACCGCTCAACGTAGCGCCGGCAGTGCGCGTGCACAACGGAGCCGGTCGAAGTGAGGGCTCGCGCCCATCGCTGCGCCGAGCGGCCTCCGCCGATACTGGGCATTCACTGCCGCCGCCATCGCGGACGTCGATCGATCGGAGTTATCGCCGTGACCACAGCAACCCGTGAACTGTTCGAGCGTTACCACGCCTGCTGGGCCGACCGCGACCCCGACCGGATCGTCGCACTCCACACCACCGACTCGGTATTCCATCTGCATTCGGGCCAGGAACCCGCCCGGGGCCGGGCCGCCATCCGCGAGGCCGCGGCGGGGACCTTCGCTCTGGTCCCGGACCTGACCTTCCGTGAGCTCTCGCTCCGGGTCGGCGCGGATTTCTGGGTGGTGCGGTGGCAGCTGACCGGTACTTCGGCAACGGGCCGGGACGTATGCGTCGATCTCGCGGATTTCGTGCTGGTCGAGGACGGCGCGGTCAAGGAGAAGCATTCCTACGTCGACGGTGTCGCCATGCAGGCAGCTCTGGGTTGACGGAGCCGGCGCCCGGGTCAGCGTCGGAGAGACCACTGGTATCGGCTGGTGGGTACCAGGTCCAACCCTTTATCGGCACCGAACCGTGCGACGCTGGCCATGAGCTCGGTGATCCGGCGCTGCAGTTCGGCCTGGTCACCGCCGCTGCCGTAGAACGTGTGCGGGTCGGTCATCGCGCCCATGGGGAAATGTTCCTCGACGATGGCCGCGACATCCGGTGCCGAGGGCGTGAGTTTCTCGTCGACGGTGTTCTGGATGTAGGCGACGGTGTTCTGGGTGCGGATGGCGATCGGGGTGTGCTGCACCTGCCAGTACTGCAGGTATTGTGTCCGCGGCATCGACGCGGGCCTGCGCAGTAGGGCGATATTGGCCAGGGCGTCGAAGCGGGTGCCGTCGGGGACCGGCATCGGGTCGAGGCGGATGTTCTCGTGCACGCGATAGGCGTGGGGTGCCCGCTCTCCGGTGGTGTCGGCCATCGCGGCGACGATCGTAGCGGGATCGCCCTCGGTCCATACCGAGACGAGCGCGGTGATCGGTTCACCGGGGCCGAACCGCATCGACGCGGGCGCGACGTCGGCATCGTCGATGTTCACCTGCACCGCGTTCGCGCCGGCGGCAGCCAGCGTTTCCCGGAATTCCGGTACGTGGAACCGGTCGCCGAGATCTGCGCCGTGCAGGGCGATGATCAGTTTCGCCATGGCGAAAAAGTAGCACGTGTTCTAATTTTGCCCAGACGAAACGGCCACCCGAAGCCGAGTGCAGAAAGGCCGACCCATGAGGTTCACCTACGCCGAGACCATGACCGACCCCTCCTACTACGTGCCGCTGGCACAGGCGGCCGAGGCCGCGGGGTACACCTCGATGGTCCTCGCCGACAGCATCGCCTACCCCCGCGACTCCGATTCCACCTACCCCTACACTCCGGACGGCAGCAGGGAGTTCCTGGAGGACAAGCCGTTCGTCGAAACCTTCGTCCTCGCCGCCGCGCTGGCCGCCGCAACCACCACCCTGCGGCTCACCCCCTTTGTGCTGAAACTGCCGATCCGGCCGCCGGTGCTGGTCGCCAAGCAGGCGGCGTCGGTGGCGGCGCTCAGTGGTAACCGCCTCGGCCTGGGCGTCGGGATCAGCCCGTGGCCCGACGATTTCGAGATCTTCGATGTGCCGTTCGAGAAGCGCGGTAAGCGGATGGACGAATGCCTCGATATCGTCCGCGGACTCACCGCCGGCGGCTACTTCGAATTCCATGGCGAGTTCTACGATCTGCCGCCGATCAAGATCTCACCCGTACCCACCGAACCGATTCCGCTACTCATCGGCGGGCACAGCAAACCCGCCCTGCGCCGGGCCGCGCAACGCGGGGACGGCTGGATGCACGCGGGCGGCGATCCGGCCGAACTCGACCGGCTGCTCGCCGAACTCGCGACCCTGCGCGCCGAATACGGCACCCGCGAGGATTTCGAAATCCACGTCAGCTCGCTGGACGGTTTCACCGTCGACGGCGTGAAACGCCTCGAGGACAAGGGCGTCACCGATGTGATCGTCGGCTTCCGCGACCCCTACGGCCGCGAGCAGGACACCGAGAGCCTGGACACGAAGATCGCGAACCTGTCCCGGTTCGCCGAACATGTCATCGCTCGCACCCGGTGAGCGGAGAAAATCGAGCCGAGGAAGTCGAAATGAGTAGTTTGGCGGGGAAAGTGGCGCTGGTGACGGGTGCCTCGTCCGGGCTCGGGGCGGCGGTCGCCCGGCTGTTCGCCGATCGTGGGGCCCAGGTCTTCGGCGTGGCGCGCGACGAAACCCGGCTGGCCGAAGTATTCGCCGAGGTGCCCGGTGGCCGGTTCGGCACCGGTGATATCGCGACCGCGCAGACATGCCGGTCGATGGTCGAGGACTGCGTCGGCGCATTCGGCCGCCTGGACATCCTGGTCAACGTCGCGGGCACGCATCGCATGCGCCGCACCGGCGACGTCACCGACGAGGACTGGGCGCACGACCTCGCGGTGAACCTCAACGGCCCGTTCTACCTGTGCCGTGCCGCCCTTCCGCACTTGCTGGAGAACGGCGGCAATATCGTCAACGTCGCCTCCATCGCCGGGGTCGAAGGCCAGGCGTATTCGGCGGGCTACTGCGCCGCCAAGCACGGTCTGGTCGGTCTGACCCGGGCGCTCGCGGTCGAGTTCACCGCGGAGCGCCTCCGGGTGAACGCGGTCTGCCCCGGCGGCATGCTGACCCCGCAGGTCACCGGGTTCACCCTGCCCGACGGCGCCGACCCGAACCTGGTCATGCGGGTCGCGTCTCCGCGGGGGATGAGCGGGCCGGAAGAGGTCGCCGCGGTGATCGCTTTCCTGGCCAGTGACGACGCCTCCGCGGTCCACGGCGCGGTGTATCTCGCGGACAACGGCAAGACCGCGGGCTGACCGTACCGTGCCGTTCGCGCGGCCGGTCCGCGGACCGGCTTTCCGCGGGCGCGTCTGTCCGGGGAGCCGCCGATCGATTACCGGCGGGCATTCACACGGACGGAGGATGTCGATACGATCGTTGGCGGGGTTTCTACGCTTAGCAGATCGGCTGTCGCACAATGCTTCTTGCAACCGCCTTCGATATCCTGGCGCAGGCCGGCACTCCGGTGCACGAGCCGCCGCCCGGGTCCGACAAAGTCCTGCAACTAACCCGGTATCTGACCTGGCTCCTCGTCATCGCGGGCGTGGCGGCGGTGGTGATCGGCATTCCGGTGCTCGTTTTTGTGGTCCTCCGGTTCGGTCGCCGTGGACCGGGCGGCCGGAACGGGTCCCGGCGGACCGCAGGAGTACGGCGGCCCGCCACCGGGTCCGCGCGGACCGGGGGGTGGACCGGCGGACGGCGGGTACCGGGGCGGCGGTGGGCCGAGCCGCTGAACGAGTCCGGGCAGTGCTGTACAGCTCACCGCCGACCGCCGTGAGCGGCCGGTGTTGTCCGATTCGCCGCAGGATCTGTCGCTGCCATAGGCCGGGACGCCGCTGCGTGTCGGCCGCCCGTCCGACGTCGACGGACTCCTATCCTGGGAGTCGGGGATCGGCCTGCGCGCCGGTCGGGGGCGTTCGACCGGGGGTTGTCATCGGAGAGTGACCGCGCCACGCTGAACGGAAGGTAGGACGGATGCAGCCAATCCCCGCGGGCAGCCACATCGTGGTGGGCGTCGACGGATCCGAGACCTCGCTGGCCGCCGCAGAATGGGCCACCGCCTTCGCCGCGAAGCTCGCGCTGCCGCTGCGTCTGGTGCATTCCTCCCCGGCTCCGGGGCCGATGCCCGAGATCGCGATGACCCCCGCCGAGCTGGCCGAACGGTATCGCGCGTATCGCTCGGAACTGCTGACCAGCGCCGAAGCCGCGGTGCGCCGGTGGGCGCCCGGTATCGGACTGACCTCGGTCGCCGATAGTGAGCCGCCCGCCGCGGGGCTGTTGAAAGCGGCCCGGGGCGCCGCGATGATCGTTATCGGGGCGACCGGCGCCGGCGCGGTCGAACGATGGATACTCGGTTCGACCGCACTGCGCGTGGTCGATCAGGCGCAGTGCCCGGTCGCGGTGTGGCGCGGCGATCCTGCGAATCCGTCCCTGGACGATCGGCCGATCGTGGTGGGTTGCGACGGCAGCCCGCTGTCGGCCGGGGCCACCGAACTCGCCTTCGCCTGGGCGCAGCTGTTCTCCGTCCCGGTCGTCCCCGTGCGGACGTGGACCGACAGCGCGGCGGCCGGGGATTCCGTTCCCACGGCGATGCAGGTGTTCGGGCCGAGTGCGATGACCGTCGACTGGGAGACCATCGCCCGCGCGGAGGCCGGGATACTGTCGACGATCGTCGCGCCGTATCGGAAGAAATTTCCCGGTGTCCCCGTGGTAGAACGGTCCCGGCGCGGTTCGGCCGTCCGCGAACTGCTGCGGGCGCTCGACGAGGGGCAGTTGCTGGTCGTCGGCCACAAGGGCCGCGGGCGGTTGCGCGGTGCGCTGCTCGGTTCCACCACGCAGAATCTGCTGCACCGGGCTCAGGGCCCGCTGGTTGTCTACCGCGGACCTGGGAACTGACTGTCGGCGGTGCAGCCGCTGCGCACTGTGTGCGACGGCGGAACCGGGATGGCGGGCTGTCGACGGGAGACGGAGGCTGGGCAGCGGTGCGAGGCGAGCTGTATTGCGAAAACGTCTACGCTCGCTTTTCGGCGCGATTCGGGAAAACTTCGGGCTACGGGATTTTCGGATACCGGCCCTTGGTGTCACATTTCGGCGGTTGATATCCGAGAGTTGTCGGCATTCGATGAAGATAAGGCTTTTTCTCCGGTCGTATCGTCCTTTTCGTTATATACCGGCGGTACGCCGGCTAACAGTTCTGATAAACCCGCGCGACAATGCCGTCGAAATGTGAGCTCATTGCAAGGGTTCGCAGTACCGGCCGAATACCGCCGTGTTGGCGGTGTGTTTCTGCGACATATTGCGTGAAACGCTTTCGGGCGAGGGTCGTTCGCTGCGAGTGAGGTGCTGACGTGGACTTTTCGAGATGCTAATCTGCACACGGGAACTTTCCCCGTAACCGGGGGCCCCGTCGGGCGATGGCCCTGCCGGACACGGTGTTCCGACCATTTGCCACCGAAGGGTTCGCGGGCCTCGTCGTTTCGAGCGATTTCTCGACCGGAGAACAATTCGAGTGTTTTGTCGGAGGAAGTGAGGGACGTGATGAGCGCGATCATCGGCCTCGGCTCCGCGGCCGCGGGCGCGGCCCTGAGTCTGGGGTGGGCTCTGCTGGGCATCATCATCTGAGGAAAGGAGGCGCTTGCCTGTCGAATAGTGAGAGTACTGCTGTACGAGCAACCAGGACGCCGTCACCGGCCCGTGGCACACCGCACCGAAGCGGCCACGGCCGGTGCGGCGTGTGTCGGGCCGGAATTTTCGATCTACCGGGAAATACCTGCCTCGGTGGCGCCGGCGGTGAGTGCGTCGAGGCCGAACGCCTCGACCGGACCGAGGGCGCCGGTGCCGAGCAGGCCACCGTCGAGTGCGGTCCGGGCGCCCCAGGCGAGGATCGCCGCGGTGAAGTCGTAAGGGTCCACGCCGGTGAGCGTTACGGAGGCCAGGTTGCGGCCCGCGGCATCCGATACGTCCGCGACAGCCCAGGTGCGGGTGCGCTCGCGGGCGGTGGATGGCGGCCCGCCGGTCGACCCTTTGACGACGCGGGTCAGTGCTGATTCGGCCAATCGCTTGACGGGCTCCACACCGGCGATCGTGGCGGTGATGAGCGAGGTCGCCCGCAGGCCGTGTGCGGCGGGCCCGGGCAGGCCCAGATAGACATCGGCTTCGCGGAGTTGCGGATACGAGCGGGTGAGAGCGAAATGCTCCGAACCCGGCACCGACGCCCCGGTGCGGGTGCGGCCCGCGACCTCGAAATCGCGGACCCGCGCCGCGGTTCGCTGGGAAACGACCCGGCCACCGCGCAGGGCGAAACCGTCTTCGAACAGCATGCCCGCCATCGATGCTCGGGTGCCGCCGCTGGTGCCGGGGTCGGCGATGAAATAGCCGATATCGGCGCGGACGGCGTCCGGCGCCTCGGCCAGCGCGAGCGCGGCGGCCAGATTGCCCGGCACATAATCGAACCCGAACGCGGTGAGCAGGGCGACACCCGCCCGGCGGGCCTCGTCGTCGTGGTCGAACACCGTGCGGATGAACGGCCCTTCGCCGGTGGAGTCGAAATAGTGCGCGCCCGCCGCGAGAGCTGCTGTCAGTGCGGGCTGCCCGTAGCGCAGGAACGGACCCACGGTGGTGATCAGCACATCGCCCCGGCCCAGTAGTGCGCGGACCGAGGCAGGTTCGGTCACGTCGGCCACCGCGGTATCCGCGCCGCCTACGCCGGTGGCCAGCTTCGCGAGCGAAGATGCGTTGCGTCCGGCGAGTACAGGTGCGTCGCCGTGGGCGGCCAGGGCCTGCGCGATCAGGCGACCGGTGTATCCGGTGGCTCCGAACAGCACGATCTTCGGCATGGCTGGTACTTCCGTTCTGTCCATCCGTCGGGTGGTGCGTTGTCACCGTGGCATATCCGACACTACGTCGGCGCATCCTGCCGGTGGCGGACTGCCCGCAAACGTGGCCGATTACGTCATCGTCCCGGTTCCAGTGCACCGCCGGCGGCGCGCCAGTCGATCAGTCCACCCGACATGTTTTTGGCGTCGAAGCCGTACTCGCGCAGCAGGTTGGCGGCCCCGTAGGACCGCAGGCCGCCCGTGCAGAAGGTGATCAGCAGCCGGTCCTCGGGTAGTTCGGCGCATTTGTCCGTCAACTGCTCCAGAGGTAGATGAACCGCGCCGGGGATACGGTTGCGGTGCCATTCGAATATGCGGCGCACATCGACGATGAGGGCGCCGGCGTGGACGGCCTCGATCGCCTCCGCGGCGGACAGGGACGGCGCGCGATACAGGTAATGACGGATGCTCATACGAACGGGTCCTTGTTTCGGGGGATCGAAAACATGCCGGCCGAGCGCCTTTGCGGGCACCGGCCGTGGGGGTCACGGGTGCGCGCCGGGGCGGATGATCATCAGGACGACGACGATCAGCCACAGCACGTTGTAGAGGCCCGCGAGCATGCCCAGGGTGCGTAGCCGGGCGCCGTCGCCCGCAACCGCCATGGCCTCGCGCTGCATCGGATGGATGATCATGGTGATGATCGCGGCCGCGCAGCCGGTGAGGATGATGGCCGCGGTGATCCAGATTTCGCCCATCCGGCCCTGGAGGAGGGCGAGCGCCACGCCGGCGACCGGGACGATCAGGGCCAGCCGCGCGTAGGTGCCGGTGATCCGGTGCAGGACGGCGGCGACGGCGGGGGAGCGCTCCGATACCGGGCCGGTGGTCGCGGCCAGCGGTGCGTAGCGGGGAAACAAGCTGGTCGCCACGGCGGAACCGCCGACGAAAACGATGGCCGCCAGAACATGGACCGACAGCAGCAGATGATGCATGGACAGCTCCCTCTCAACCTTCAGGTTGACTGAAGCTTAGCAGTACTTTCAGGTGGGCTGAAGGTTACCTGTGTCGGGCACTTCCTGGATCGACCGGTATCAGGCCTGCATCCCCCGGAATGCGTCGATGACCGCAATGCCGATCCTGCGCTGTACCGGATCGGCCGCCGCTCCGAACAGTCGCTCGTCCACGGCGGTGACCACCTCCTGAGCGGCCCGCAGCAGCCGCTCACCCTCCTCGGTGAGTTCGATCGCCGACGCCGACCCCGCGCGGGCGGTGCGGTCACGGACGAGTCCGGCGGCGGCGAGCGACTTCACCGCGGTGTGCGCACTCTGCACGCTGATTCCCGACATCCGGGCAAGCTCACTGAAGGAGGCTCCCGGGACACCGGAGATATGGCCGAGCAGGCCCAGGCGCCCGACGGTGAGGTCCAAGGCGGCCAGTCCCGCGTTCAGTTCGCTCTCCACGCGCCGCGCCAGCGTCAGCACGATGATCGAAGCGCTGGTCACCGGTGGTGTCCGGTCGTTGTCGGTACTCACCACTTCAGTTTCGCGCACCTCACCCGGCGCACCGCTCCGCGGGCGGGTGTTGCACGTAGCCTGCAGCAGGGCCCGGTGCCGCAATCCGTTCCCGTACAGCCGCGCATGGACGTGGCCTCGGCTCGCGGCCGCCGCCCCGGGTGCGTCGGTTGCCGGATAGGCGGCCCGGCCGATACGCGACCACATCGGGCCGGAGACAGGCGGGCGCTCATGCGACTGTGACACGAAATCGTCGTCGCCCGTCGATGCACGAGCTCTCGTTTCGGTTGCCGGCCCGGCGGACTCGTACGCGGGCGATAGGCGGTCATGCCGCGTCCGATAGATTCACTGTGCACCGGGATCTCGTGTGGCCCGGCGCAGTCGGCCCGGAAAACGCAAGCAGAAGGGTGGGTATGGGGATCGAAGTTCGCACCCTCGCAGCGGCGGAACTGGCCGCGGGGACCGCCGGCGAATTCGCCCTGGATGCGAACACGTTGCTCGCACCGCTGCTGCTGATCGATCTCAGCGATACCGATGAGGCGACCGCGACGGCCGCGGCCGCACGGATACCGGCACTCGGCGGGCCGGCGGTGGGATTCTGTTCCGGCGGTATCGGAGCGGAACTCGCACCCCTGACCTCCGCCCTCGACCTGACCTATGCCGAAGCAGCGGGTCCGGCCGACCGGGCGGTCGTCGTGACCGGTTCGGCCGAGCATGCGGTCGCCGAGTTCGCCGACTGTGTTCGGCGGTATCCGCAGGCGGCGAGTATCGCCGCGCAGGTTGTGCGCGCATCGGAGGGCCAGCCGGTGCCGGCGGCCATCGATGTGGAGTCGTTCGCCTACTCCACGCTTCAGGGCGGGCCGGAATTCGGCCGCTGGCTGGCGGAGCGTCGCCGGCTGGGCCGCCCGCTACCGCCGCCGCCCGAAACCGATCCGGTACTCCTCACCGCGGACGGTGATACCCTCCGCATCACGTTGAACCGCCCGGAGCGGCGTAATGCCTACGGCACCGCACTCCGCGATGCCCTGGTCGACGCGTTGCGCACGGCGCTGCTCGCGGAAACGTTCGGCCGGATCGTGCTCGACGGCGCCGGTACCTCGTTCTGCTCCGGCGGGGATCTCGACGAGTTCGGTCACACCCCCGATACCGCGACCGCTCATCTGATCCGGACCCGCGGCGGGGCGGCCCGATCGATGGCCCGGCTGGCGGCGCGCACCGAGGTCCGGTTGCACGGCCACTGTGTAGGAGCCGGGATCGAGGTCTCGGCCTTTGCCGGACGTATCGTCGCCGCCCCGGATACGGTGATCCGGTTGCCCGAGGTGGCCATGGGTTTGATTCCCGGTGCGGGCGGCACCGTGAGCGTGCCCCGGCGTATCGGCCGCTGGCGGGCACTGCATCTGTTCGTCACCGGGGCCGCGCTGGGCCCGCAGCAGGCACTCGAATGGGGGCTCGTGGACGCGATCGCCGGTGCACACCCGAGGTAGTCGTCTCGTGCCGCCACTGTCAGCGGGCCGGTTCGCTGCGATCGGTCGACGGATGGATGTGCGGTGGACACGAGGCGATTCGGGATGGTGTTCGGACACCAAATGAGGTAAACATAATCATAGATTGTCGGGGCTCGAACTCCAGTGGGTGCGGGGGAGCGGCCTGACCGTATGGAGGTACGTGTAGTGGGACAGCCAGGGCTTCGTCCACAGAAGACCGCGATGTTGGTCGCACAGCGCATCGTGGAGGGCATCAACAAGCGCGGGAACAAGGTCGGTGACAAACTGCCACCGGAGCGGCTGATGCTCGAGGAGTACGAGATCGGCCGGGGAACCCTGCGGGAATCGTTGCGGTTCCTGGAACTCCAGGGAGTTATCGCCCTCAAACCCGGCCCCGGCGGCGGCCCGATCGTGCAACAACCCGACGGTATGGGTTTGCAGACGGCCATTACGCTGCTGCTGCAGTTCGAGAATGCGCCGTTCCGCACCATCGTCGAGGCCCGTACGGCGCTCGAGCCGATGATGGCCCGGCTCGCCGCCGACCGGATCAGCGATGAACAACTCGCCACCCTGAAACATTCGGTGGACCATATGCGCGAGCACATCGACGACGAGGAGATCTTCGTCGAGATGAGCCGGGTTTTCCACGACACCATCGCGCAGGGGTCCGGGAACGCGCTGTTCGGCTATCTGATCCATGCGCTGCTGGATATGCTCGACGGCTCCGCGGTGGGGATGGAGTACCCGGAACGTCATCGCGTCGCGACCTGCGATATCCACGAGAAGATCTACAACGCGGTGGCCGCCGGGGACGCGGGTGCGGCGCTTGCGGCGATGGAAGAGCATATCGACGCGATCTGGCGATACGAAGAGAAGAACTACCCTGAGGTCCTCGATACGCCGATCGCCTGGGGAACCCGGGGCTGATCGGCCGGTGATCCGGGCCTGTGCGCTGAACGCGGCGGAATCGAAAGGGGCCGTTCATCGCCGGCGACTCTTCCTGGCGGGGTACTGCGACGATCGAAAACGGGCCGATTGCGTCCGGTGACGATGAAGGCGAAGGCGTGCCCGGCGCGCCTTCGCCTTCGGTCGTGCATCGGATCGGGTAGCGCAGATCCTGCGCTACCCGATCCGGTCAGGGCCGGTAGGGATCGGCCCGTTCCACCGGCGGAGCTGTCTTCCAATCGGGCAGACCGTATTCCGGTGTGCCGACCGGGGATTTACCGACCGACAGATGTGTCCACTGCGCGTGGTTGAGCTGGTGGATGGAGAAGCAGGCGTCGAGTGCGGTGGTGAAACCCATCGCATCCTGACTCTGGTTCACCGAATCCTTCACCAGCAGGGCCGCCATACTGGGCACCCGCGCGATCCGGCGGGCGAATTCCAGGGTGTTCTCGGTGAGTTGGCCGGCCGGGAATATCTTGTTCACCATCCCCAGCGCCAGTGCGTCCTCGGCATCGAGGCTGTCCCCGGTGAGTAGTAGCTCTTTGGCCTTGCGCGGGCCGAATTCCCAGGGATGGCCGAAGTATTCGACACCGCATACACCCAGCCGGGTGGCGACGACGTCGGCGAACCGGGTGCCCGCTGCGGCGACGATCAGGTCGCAGGCCCAGGCCAGCATGAGGGCAGCGGAGAAAACGTTGCCGTGCACCTCGGCGATGGTGATCTTGCGGAGTTTGCGCCACCGCCGGGTGTTCTCGTAGAAGTAGTGCCACTCCTGGTGGAAACGCGATTCGACGGCGTCGTGGGTGGCCCCGGTGCAGGTGAACGACCAGTGCTGATCGGGTCCGGGCTCACGTTCGGCCCGGTAATCGGAGCTACCCAGGTCGTGGCCCGAGGAGAACACGGGTCCGTCGCCCGCCAGGATTACCACGCGCACCGTATCGTCGGCCTCCGCCCGCAGGAAGGCGTGGGTGAGCTCCACGAGTAGCCCGCGATTCTGGGCATTGCGGTACTTCGGGCGGTTCAACACGATTCGCACGATCGTGCCCTCGTCGTGCGTTTCGTAACGCAGGTATCGATAGTCCACGTCAGTGGCGGGATCGAGGACGGTTTCGGTCATGATGAGTCCTTTTCTGGTCAGGCCGGCTCGGACGGGGTCCCGGCCAGCCCGCGGGCTTGGTCGAGCAGTGCCTGGGAAACGCCGTGGAAGCGGCGGCCGAGCGCGGTGTCGGCCTTCCCGGCGCAGGCGCGCGCATGGGTGCCTTCGAGGATGATGGCGAGCCGGTAGCAGGCGAGGACCTGGTACCAGTCGAAGTCGGACATATCCCGGCCGCTGACGGCGCCGTAACGGGCGATGAGTTCAGCGCGGCCGGGGAGCCCGTCGAGCCGGCGGGCGAGCCCGACCGTGCGGGTTTCGGTGGGGTCGGGCCACGTCGCGAGGAGGTGGCCGAGGTCGAGGAGGGGGTCGCCGACGGTGCCCAGTTCCCAGTCGACGACAGCAGCCACGGCGGGCCGGTCGCGCCGGAACATGACATTGCCGAAGTGGTAATCGCCGTGAATGATTCCCTTGCGCCAGGCCGTGGGCCGGTGCGCGTCGAGCCAGCGGCCGATCTCGTCGACTCCGTCGAGTTCGGGCCCGGGCCATCCGTCGAGTTCGTGATAGGAGTCGAGCTGGCGCCGCCAGCGGCCGACCTGCCGGTCGAGCCAGCCGTTGGCCCGGGTGAGCTGGGCTTCGCCGAGTACGGCGGGATCGATCGAGCCGAGCGCGGCCGCGCTGTCGACCATGGACAGGCCCATCGCATGTTGTATCTCGGCGGACGAGGCATGCGGTTCGGGGACCTCGGTGGTGGCGGTGAACCCGTCGACCGCCTCCATGACGAAGAAGACGCAACCCATGACATCGAGGTCGTCGCAGGCGGCCACGAGGCGGGGGTGGGGCACCTCGCTACCCGCGAGCGCGGCGAGCAGGCGCGCCTCCCGGCGCATCGTCTCGTCGCTGTTGCCGCGTTTGTGCAGCGGCGGGCGGCGGAACACGTAGTCGGTGCCGTTCCGAGTGAATTTCACCAGGATGTTCTGGGTGCCTCCGGTCAACGGGACGATATCGGTGACGGGCCCGGTGCCCACCTCGTTGCGGTCGAGCCATGACGTCAGTGCGGTGACGTCCACCGGGTCCTGATCCCTCATCGATCCACCTCATGCCTTCCCTGTGTGACGTGTGACGGTGGTGCCGTCGCACGCAGCGACCGGAGGCACCCACCTACGGGAGCCTACACATTCCTACGAACCATTGTCATGATTTCTTTCATATTCGGGCGCATAGTTGTTATCGTTAGCCGCGACGGGCCCGAATGTCTCCTGCCGCGCGTGGCTCGGCACCTCGGGTGCATATCAACAATCCAAGCGTTCTCACCAGGTGGTGCAATGGGTATCGAAATGGTTCTGGACATGGCCGCATCGGTTGTTCCCGAGCGGCTCGCGCTCGGGCGGCGTGATGCGGGGATGACCTATCAGGAGCTCAGCGATGTGGCCTCCGGTGGCGCCGCGGTCCTGGCCCGGTACGGTGCCGCGCATCTGGTTTTCGTCGGCGTCAACGGCCCCGCACTACCGGTGCTGACCTTCGCCTCCGCGCGGGCCGGCGTCCCGCTGGCGCCGATGAACTACCGGCTGGCCACCGACCAGCTGCGCGATCTCGTCGGGCAACTCGAACGACCGCTGATCGTCGCCGACCCCGCGTACCGGGAAAAACTCGACGGCGCCGCCGAGACCGTACTGACCAGCGCGGAGTTCCTCGAACTGGCCCGGACGGCCGAACCTCTCACCACCGAACCCACCCCCGACGACGCCACCGCCATCGTGCTGTTCACCAGCGGCACCACCTCCGCACCCAAGGGTGTGCTGCTGCGTCACCAGCATCTGCTGTCCTATCTGCTCAATACCGTGGAGTTCGGCTCCGCCGCCGAGGACGACGCGACCCTGGTCAGCACGCCGCCGTACCACATCGCCGGAATGGGCGCCGTGCTCAGCAATGTCTACGCGGGACGCCGGATGGTGCATCTGCCCGACTTCACTCCGCAGGGCTGGCTCGATATCGTCCGCGGCGAGCGGATCACCAGTGCCATGGTGGTACCGACCATGCTCGCCCGTGTCGTCGAGCACCTGGACGGCGCTCCCGGTAACGCCCCGGACCTGGTATCGCTGGCCTACGGCGGCGCCCGGATGCCGCAACCCGTGCTCGAACGCGCACTCGTCGCCTTCCCGGAGACCGGATTCGTCAATGCCTACGGCCTGACCGAAACGAGTTCGACCATCGCGGTGCTGGGCCCCGACGATCACCGTGAGGCAATGGCCGATCCCGCGTTGCGCGGCCGGCTGTCGTCGGTGGGCCGGGTGGTACCGGGAATGGAAGCCGAGATCCGGGACGAGGACGGCGCCGTGCTGGCCCCGGGCGAAACCGGACTGCTGTGGGTGCGGGGCGCGCAGGTCAGCGGCGAATACATGGGTAAGGGGTCGGCACTGGACGCCGACGGTTGGTTCCCCACCCGCGACCGCGCCCGCATCGAGGACGGTTACCTCTATATCGGCGGTCGCGCCGACGACACCATCATCCGCGGCGGCGAGAACATCGCCCCGGCCGAAATCGAGGATGTGCTGGTCCACCACAACGATGTGCGTGAGGTCGCCGTTATCGGCGTACCGGACGACGAATGGGGCGAGCGGATCTGTGCGGTGATCGTGCCGGCCGGGTCCGAGCACGCCGATACGGCGGCCATCCGGGCCTGGTGCCGGGAACGCCTGCGGGGTTCGCGGACACCGGACGAAGTCGTGTTCGTGGACGAGCTGCCCAAGACACCCACCGGGAAACTGGTGCGCCGCGATCTCGTCGCGCAGGTCACCGCGTCGTCGGTCGCGCGCTGACCGTTTCGCTCATCATCTGTTCCATCTTCTCCTGGAGGATCCATGCGTAGTGCCGTGCTCGTCGACGTCGTCCGTTCGGCGTCCGGTAAGGGCAAGGCCGGCGGCGCCCTGTCCGATATCCACCCCATCGATCTGCTGGCCGAGGTCCTGCGCTCGCTGATGGCGCGCAACGATCTGGATCCGGTTCTCGTCGACGATGTGATCGGCGGCTGTGTCAGCCAGGCCGCGGAACAGGCCGGCAATATCACCCGCTCCGCCGCGCTCGCGGCGGGTCTGCCGGAATCCACCCCGGCCACGACGGTGACCCGCGCCTGTGGTTCGAGCCAGCAGGCGGTGCATTTCGCGGCGCAGGGCGTGCTGGCGGGTTCCTACGACGTGGTGATCGCCTGCGGGGTGGAATCGATGAGCCGCGTGCCGATGGGCACCGCGCCGATGGGCCGCGACCTGGTCGGCACCGGGCTCGCCCAGCGCTACCCCGAGGGCTGGATCAGTCAGGGGGTGGCCGCCGAGCTGGTCGCCCGGAAATACGGGCTGAACCGTGACGATGTCGACCGGTACGCGCTGGAATCGCACCGGCGGGCGGCGGCCGCGGCCGCGGCCGGGCATTACGACCGCGAGATCGTGCCCGTGCCGGTGGCCGGCGGGGCACACGAGACCGACGAAACGATCCGTGCGGCGACCACACTGGAAAGCCTCGGCACTCTGCGGGCGTCGTTCCACTCCGAAGAGTCGGACCGGCGTTTCCCCGGGCTGGGCTGGATGATCACCCCGGGCAACTCGTCGCCGCTCACCGACGCGGCCGCCGCGACCCTGATCATGTCGGAGGAGCGGGCCGCGCAACTCGGGCTCACGCCGCGCGCACGTTTCATCGACTTCACGGTCGCCGGTGACGACCCGCTGTACATGCTCACCGCGCCGATCCCCGCGACCCGCAAACTGCTCGACCGCACCGGCCGCACCCTCGACGAGATCGATGTCTACGAGGTCAACGAGGCCTTCGCGTCGGTACCGCTGGCCTGGGCACGCGAATTCGACGCCGACCCCGCTCGGCTCAACCCCGCCGGCGGCGCCATCTCGCTCGGCCACGCGATCGGGGCGTCGGGCGTGCGCCTGCTGGCCACCATGGTGGGCGAACTGGAACGTACCGGCGGCCGGTACGGCCTGCAGACCATGTGCGAACACGGCGGTATGGCCAACGCCCTGCTCATCGAACGTCTCTGACCGAAAGGCATACACGTGAACATCAACGGCAAGGTCACCCTCGTCACCGGGGGCGCGTCCGGGCTCGGCCTGGCGACCGCCCGGCAGTTGCTCGCCCAGGGCTCGAAAGTGGTCCTGCTCGATCTGCCGACGTCGAACGGGGCGGAAGTCGCCGCGGAACTCGGGGCGGACGCCCTGTTCGCGCCCGGCGATATCACCGACGAATCCGCGGTGGCGGCGGCACTCGACGCGGCCGAGCAGTTCGGTGAACTGCGTGCGGTCGTGAGCTGCGCCGGAACCGGCCGGTCACTGCGGGTCGTCGGCCGGCAGGGCGTTTTCCCGCTCGACGTGTTCACCCGGGTCGTCACGATCAACCTGATCGGTACGTTCAATGTGGTGCGGCTGGCGGCCGAACGGATGTCGCGACTCGATCGTGACGGGGAAGAGCGCGGCGTCATCGTGACGACGGCCTCGGTCGCCGCGTTCGAGGGCCAGATCGGGCAGGCCGCATACGCCGCGTCGAAGGCCGGTGTCGCCGGGATGACGCTGCCGCTGGCCCGGGATCTGGCCTCGCTGGCGATCCGCGTCGTATCCATTGCGCCCGGACTGTTCGACACCCCGCTGCTGGCGGGCCTGAACGACGAGGCGAAGGCTTCGCTGGGCGCTCAGACTCCGCATCCCGGCCGCCTGGGCGATCCGCGGGAGTTCGCCTCCTTGGCCGCGCATATCCTGTCCAACCCCATGCTGAACGGTGAGGTCGTCCGGTTGGACGGTGCCATTCGGATGGCGCCGCGCTGATGAGTACGTCCGCGCTCGACAACGCGCCCGACAAGGAGGAACAACTATGACGGCTCCGGCACTTCCCTTGGAAGGCAAGGTTGCGCTGGTCACCGGCGGTAGTCGCGGCCTCGGCCGCGAAATGGTGCTCGCGTTCGCGTGGGCCGGCGCCGATACGGTCATCGTCAGCCGCAAAATCGACAGCTGCGAGAAGCTGGCCGCCCAGGTCACGGCGGCCACCGGCCGCCGGGCGCTGCCCGTCGCCTGCCATGTCGGCGACTGGGATGCGCAGGACCGGTTGGTCACGCGCGTCTACGAAGAGTTCGGCAAAGTCGACGTCCTGGTCAACAACGCCGGGATGTCCCCGCTGTACTCGAACCTCGAGGAAATTTCCGAGGCGCTGTTCGACAAGGTCTTCGACGTCAACCTCAAGGGGGCGTTCCGCCTGACGACCCTGATCGCGCCGCGGATGGCCGCCGCCGGTGGCGGCTCGATCATCAACATCAGTTCGATCGCTTCGGAGCGCCCCACCCTCGACGACCTGCCGTACGCGGCCGCCAAGGCCGGGCTGAACATCCTGACCAAGGGGTTCGCGCAGGCCTACGGGCCTGCGGTGCGGGTCAACGCGATCATGGCCGGGCCGTTCCTCACCGATATCAGCAAGGCCTGGGATATGGACGCGGTCGCCGAGAAGCTGAAGGCGCTACCGCTGGGCCGCGCGGGTGATCCCGGCGAGATCGCCGGCGCCGCGCTCTATCTCGCCGGGCCGGGCTCCACCTATACCTCCGGCGCGATCATCCCGGTCGACGGCGGCCGCACCGCGATGCGCTGACCGCGCCCGCAGACCTCTTTCAGAAAGGAACCAGGATATGAGCTGGGGATTCGAGACCGACCCCGAGTACCAGCGGGTGCTCGACTGGGCCGACGAATTCGTCACCCGGGAGGTCGAGCCGATCGACCAGGTCATCACCCATGCGTGGGATCTGCGGGACCCGCTGCGTCAGAAGCTGATCCCGCCGCTGCAGGACAAGGTCCGGGAGAAGGGGCTGTGGGCGACGCATCTCGGGCCGGAACTGGGCGGTCAGGGGTACGGTCAGCTGAAACTGGCCCTACTCAACGAGATCGTCGGACGCACCCATTCGGGCCCGATCGTGTTCGGCTGCCAGGCCCCCGATTCCGGTAACACCGAGATCCTCGCGCACTACGGCACGCCCGAACTCAAGGAGCGGTATCTCGCGCCGCTCATCGAGAACAAGATCGTTTCGTGTTATGCCATGACCGAACCGCAGGGCGGTTCCAATCCGGTCGAATTCGAGACCACCGCCGTCCTCGACGGTGACGAATGGGTGATCAACGGCGAGAAATGGTTCGGTTCGAACGCCCGCTTCGCCTCGTTCTTCATCGTCATGGCCGTCACCGACCCCGCGGCCGAACCGCATCGGCGGCTGTCGCAGTTCATCGTCCCCGCCGAGACACCGGGACTCGAGATCGTCCGCAATACCGGCGTCTGGGGTCACGATTACGAGGTCGGCACTCATGCCTACACCCGGTGGACCGATGTGCGGATCCCCAAGGATCACATCCTCGGCGGGGTCGGGCAGGGATTCGAGGTGGCGCAGACGCGGCTGGGTGGCGGCCGTATCCACCATGCGATGCGCACGGTCGGCCTGGTGCGGCGTTCGCTGGACATGATGCTCGAGCGGGCCGTCTCACGGACCACGCGTGGCAGCCGGCTCGGCGATAAACAGCTGGTGCAGGAAATGATCGCCGATTCGTGGCTGCAACTCGAACAGTTCCGGCTGCTGGTGTTGCGGACCGCGTGGCGGATCGACAAGGAGAACGACTACCGGAAGGTCATCGCCGACATCGCGGCGGTCAAGGCCGCGATGCCCAAGGTACTACTGGATGTGACCTCCCGAGCCGTGCAGCTGCACGGTTCGCTCGGCGTATCCAAGGAACTCCCGCTGGGGAAATGGCTGTTCGAGGCGTACCACATGGGTCTCGCGGACGGCGCCACCGAAATCCACAAGATCGGTCTGGCCCGGCAGCTGCTGCGCGACGCCACACCGCACGACGGCCTGTTCCCCAGCTACCATCTGCCGGCACTCCAGGATCAGGCCCGGGAGAAGTTCGCGACCGAGCTGAGCGCTGTCGCGGAGTAGGTCCTATACGGGCCGGTGGAGCCGCGGCCGGGCACCGTAGCGGCCGAGAACGTGGCCGTTGTCACGGCCTCGGCCGCAATCGTTCGGGCCAGGGCGCTCGGAGTGCTGGCGCCGCTGGTGAAGGCCCGGGAGAACGTGCACGGCGCGAGGGCAACCGGACGCCGTGCCCGGCCGTGACGAGCGTGTATCGCTCGGACACGGGCCCGAGCCGGGGACTCCGCTGGTCGGTGCGGTGTCCCCGGCTGCGGTGTGTGACGGATACCGTTCGGCGAATGGCGGTTATCCGGCCGGGAACCGATCGTCTGGCGGTATGTGGTGCACGAATAGACCCGCCTCGCCGGTTTCAAGGCAAATGATTCGCATGAAAGCTTGACTTGGGACGAATTCAGGCGAATGATATTCACAACTTCGGTGACGTGCATCACGGCCGAAGCACCTGCGGTCGCGTCGTGTGGTCACACCCACCCGCCACCGCGTTCCATCCCTCAAATCCTGCGGAGTTCACATGAGCGCATCAGCGCGCGCTTCGGGCGCGCGGCCCAACCGGCTGCGGCTCCTGATCGAGGTCCCGGCAGTCATCGTGCTCTTCGTCATGATGATCCATGTGACCGCCAACGCCCTGCTCCGGGCGTTCGCCTCGAGCCCCATCCAGAACACCCTCGAGATCACGCAGTACATCTACCTGCCGATCATCGCGCTGCTCGGTTTCATGGCGGCCCAGTCGCGTGGCGAGCACATCGTCGCGGATCTGGTCACGCACTACTTCCCGCGGCCCGCACGCCGGGCGGTCCTGTCCGGCGGATACATCCTGGCGTCGATCGTGACCGCCGGTTTCGCCTGGTTCGGCCTGGAGGAAGCCCTGCACGCCCGGGATATCGGCCAGACCGCGGGTGTCTCGACGGTCGTGTCGTGGCCGGTGCTGTTCCTCGTTCCGATCGTTTTCGCCGTACTCACCGTCCAGTTCGGCATCGCCGCTGTGCGGGCGCTACGCGGTGCCGAAGACGACACCCAGGACGGGGACGAAACCGCGGACGCCACTGTGGCCGCCGATATACCGGCCGGGCACAGCACCACGGTCGCGGCCGGCACGACATCGGATTCGGAGAAGAAATGACCACCGCCGCTGCGCCCGCGGAGAACGCGGGCACCCGCCCCCTCACCCCACCACCGGTCGGGCCGAGCCGTAAACACCTGCTCCGCTCGTGGTCCGTTTTCGGTGTCCTCGTCGTGGTGCTCCTCGGCGCGGTCGCGGCGATGTTCATGCCGCTGAAGCCGCAGGCGATCGGGGTCGCGGCCCTGGTGATGATGCTGACTCTGCTGCTGTTGCGGCTACCGGTCGCCCTGACGATGATCATTCCGTCGTTCGCCGGTCTCTACGCCCTTCGCGGTGAGAAAACCGTGGCCAGTGCGCTGTCATCACTGCCGTACCACCAGGTGGCCAGCTGGACCCTCAGCGTGGTGCCGATGTTCGTCCTGATGGGCCTGCTGATGTGGCGGTCCGGTCTGACCGCCAATCTCTACGCGGTGGCGCGGCACTGGCTCGGCTGGCTCCCCGGCGGCTTGGCGGTGGGTACCAATGTGGCCGGGGCGGGCTTGTCGACCGTGAGCGGTTCGACCACCGGGACGGCGTATGCGCTCGGCCGGATCGGGATCCCCGAAATGCTCAAGGCCGGCTACGACCGGCGGCTCGCGATCGGCGCGGTGATCGTGGCTGGGCTCCCCGGTCAGCTGATCCCGCCGAGTATCCTGCTCGTGCTGTACGCGGGGATCGCCGAGGTCCCGGTGGGTAAACAGTTGCTCGCCGGTATCGGCCCGGGCATCCTGGTGGCGATTCTGTTCACTCTCGCCATCATCCTGTTCGCGGTATTCGGTAAGGATCTGGCCGGACCGAACCGCGGCCGCAGCACCGAAAGCGTGCCCGTCAAGGAAAAACTCGCCAGTCTCGCCCAGATATGGCCTGTTCCGGTACTGATGCTGGTGATCGTGGGCGGCATGCTCTCGGGCATCTTCACCGCGACGGAGGCGGGCGCTGCCGCGGCACTGTGCTCGGTGGGTGTGGTGCTGCTGTGGAAGCGGAAGACCGGCGGTGCGCTGCAGGCGCTCGCCGACGGGGCCGTGGGCACGGTCTCGACCGTGGGTGCGGTGTTCCTGCTCCTGCTGGGCGTCGAGGCACTGTCCCGGATGATGACCTTGAGTGGAATCAGCAACGGTTTCGCCGATCTGATTGCGGGGATGGAACTCGGTCGAGTCGAGTTCCTGCTGCTGATGGTCGTGGTCTATCTGCTGCTCGGGGCGTTCATGGACCCGCTGCCGATGATGGTGCTGACCGTCCCGATCCTGATCCCGACACTCGCGAGCCTGGATATCTCGCTGCTGTGGTTCGGCGCGTTCACGGTCTTCATGGGCGAACTGGCTATCCTGTCGCCGCCCGTCGGTGTGCTGGCGATGGTGATCCACTCGATCGTCAAGGATCCCGAAGTGAATCTCGGCCGCAAGATTCCGTTGAAGGATGTTTTCGTCGCTTCGCTGTGGTTCCTGCCGATGGCGATCGCGGTGGTTCTGCTCCTGATCTTCTTCCCGGAGATCTCGACCTTCCTGCCGGATAATTCGAGCGCGGGCTGATAGCGGCTCGTCGCGTATTTCGGGCCCAGTTCGGCCGGAGCGGATTCGCTCCGGCCGAACTGCTGTCATGAGCGGGAATGTTCGGCGAGGGTGCCGGTCTCGATGAGCGCGGTGATCTCGGCGTCGTCCAGCGCGAGAACGTCGCGCAGGACATCGCGGCCGTCGGCGCCCAGGTCGGCGGCCGGTCCCGTCCGCAGATGGCGACCGTCGAACGAGGCCGGCATGGCGGCGGCGAGGTATTCGCCGATTCGCGGCTGGGAAAGCGGGGCGAACAGCGGGTTGTTTTCCAGGTCGCCGGATCGGACGACCTGTTCGAAGGTGCGGTACCGCTCGTGCAGGACCGAGGAGCCGGCCAGGGCCCGGCCGACCTCGTCGGCGTCGTGGGTGCGGAACCAGCGCGCGAACAGGGCGGTGAGCAGATCCCGGTGTTCGAAACGGTCGCTTTCCCGCCCGAAATCGGCGCCGAGGGCGGTTTCCAGCGCGGCGACGGTCTGCTGGGTTCCGGTGAGGGCGGTCAGATCGCGGAAATGCCGCGAGGTCAGCGCGACCACCATGAACCGCGCCCCGTCGGCGGTGCCGAAATCGGTGCCGTAGGTGCCGTAGACATCGTTACCGGTTGCCGGGCGGCCGATGCCGTTGACCTGGACCTCGGTGAGGTAGCCGAGGGCGCCGGCGGTCGCGAGTGCGACATCTTCGAGGGGAAGCACAATTCGCGACCCCGCCCCGGTGGTGGCGCGGCGGTGGACCGCCGCGGTGATCGCGAGCGCGGCGTGCAGCCCGGCCGCGACATCCCAGGCGGGTAGCGCGTGGTTCACCACGCCGTCGTGGTCGACGGGGCCGGTGACCTGCGGAAAACCGAGTGCCGCGTTGACGGTGTAGTCCACGGCGGGCCGGCCGTCGTGCCGGCCGAGGAGTTCCAGCGTGATGACATCGCAACGCAGTGCCGACAACGCGTCGTGGCTCATCCATGCCCGGCCGCCCGCATTGGTCACCAGGATCCCGCTGCCCGGCCCCGGCGCGGTCACCAGGCGCCGGACGATGTCCTGACCGGTTTCGCTGCGCAGATCGAGGGTGAGCGACCGTTTGCCCCGGTTGAGCCCAGTCCAGTAGATCGATTCCCCGCCGGCGGTGAGCGGCCAGCGGCCGGTATCGGCAGCACCGCCGAGCGGGTCGACCCGGATGACCTCGGCGCCGAGCTGGCACAGCGTGAGCCCGCACAGGGGAGAGGCGACGAAACTCGAGATCTCGACGATCCGGAGGCCGGCGAGTGGGCGGTCGGGAGTGTGTTCGGGTGCTGTCATACCGGGCTGTCCTTCTGTTGTACGGCTGCTGAGCTGGGCAGAAGATAATTAATGATAATAAATCACACCATAGTATTGACATGCATCTTTCTCGGCAGCAATACTGCCTCCATGGCCACCATTTCGGCAGTCGGTCCGGAAGATTTCGCTGACATCCTGGCGCAGACCCGTGCGTTCATCCGCAAGGAAGTGCTGCCGCGTGAGCAGGAGATCGCGGATACCGACAGCATTCCCGACGATATCCGCTCCAACGCCGCGGCGATGGGCCTGTTCGGCTACGCGATCCCCCAGGAATGGGGCGGTCTGGGGCTGGACCTCACCCAAGACGTCGAACTGGCAATGGAATTCGGCTACACCTCGCTGTCGTTGCGGTCGATGTTCGGCACCAACAACGGCATCGCCGGCCAGGTGCTGGTGGGTTTCGGCACCGATGAACAGAAATCGCGCTGGCTCGCCGATATCGCCTCCGGTGAGGTCGTCGCCTCCTTCGCGCTCACCGAACCCGGTGCCGGATCGAACCCGGCCGGGCTGCGTACCAAGGCGGTCCGGGACGGCGACGGCTGGGTGATCAACGGCGAGAAGCGTTTCATCACCAACGCCCCGCTGGCCGATCTGTTCATCGTCTTCGCGCGCACGCGCGCGGCCGACGAGAACGGCACCGGAATCGCGGTGTTCCTCGTGCCCGCTTCCACGCCGGGCGTGGAGGTCGCGCCGAAAGACCGCAAGATGGGCCAGGAAGGAGCCTGGACGGCCGATGTTCATTTCACCGATGTCCGGGTGCCGAACACGGCGCTCGTCGGTGGCAGCGAGGATGTCGGCTACCGGGCCGCGATGACCTCCCTCGCGCGGGGCCGCGTGCATATCGCCGCCCTTGCCGTCGGCGCGGCCCAGCGGGCGCTCGACGAATCCGTCGCCTACGCCGCGACCGCCACCCAGGGCGGAACGCCGATCGGGGATTTCCAGTTGGTGCAGGCGATGATCGCCGATATCGCCACCGGTGTCCTCGCGGGCCGTGCGATGGTGCGGGAGGTCGCCGCACGCTACGTGTCCGGCGAGGACCGGCGGACCGGCCCGTCGGCGGCGAAACTCTTCTGCACCGAAATGGTCGGTAAGGCAGCCGATCTGGCGGTGCAGATCCACGGCGGCTCCGGCTATCTGCGGGAAGTCGCTGTCGAGCGGATCTACCGCGATGTGCGGCTGCTGCGGTTGTACGAGGGCACCAGCGAAATCCAGCGCCTCATCATCGGCGGCGGTCTGGTGAGCGCCGCCAAGAAATCGGCCACCGCGGGAGGGCGCTGATATGCAGTCCGACGCGGTAGCCGGTGATCCCGGCCTGCCCCTCGCCGGGTTCACCGTCGTCAGCCTCGAACAGGCGGTCGCCGCCCCCATCGCGACCCGGCACCTCGCCGATCTCGGGGCCCGGGTGATCAAGATCGAACGGATCGGTGAGGGCGATTTCGCCCGTAACTACGATGCCGCCGTGCACGGGCTCGCCTCGCATTTCGTGTGGTTGAACCGGGGTAAGGAATCGCTGTGCGTCGACCTCAAGGCCGATGCGGGAATCGCCGCGGTACGCACACTGATCGCCGGAGCGGATGTTTTCGTGCAGAACTCCGCGCCCGGCGCGGCCGAGCGGCTGGGGCTGGGCGCGGAGGATTTGCGCGCTGACCACCCCGAACTGATCGCGGTCAATATGTCCGGGTACGGCACCTCGGGCCCGTTCGTCGACCGCAAGGCCTACGACATGCTGGTCCAGGCCGAGACCGGGCTGGTTTCGATCACCGGCACGCCGGAGACGGCCACCAAAACGGGCATCCCGACCTCCGATATCGCGGCCGGGATGTACGCACTGTCGGCGATCCAGGCGGCGCTGCTGCGCCGCGAGCGCACCGGAACGGGCGCGACCATCGATATCGCGATGTTCGACGCGACCGTCGAATGGCTCGGCCACTCCATGTACATGCAGATGTACCAGGACGTCCAGATCAAACGGATGGGGTTGTCGCACGCCTCGATCGCGCCCTACGACGCCTACCCGACCCGGGACGGGCAGATCCTCATCGGCGTCCAGAACGACCGGGGCTGGCGCACGCTGGTCACCGATGTGTTCCAGCGCCCCGAGCTCGCCGGCGACCCGCGCTTCGCGACCAATATCGAACGGGTGCGGCACCGGTCCGAGGTCGACGCCGTGGTCGGCGAGCTCACCGCCGGATTCGATACCGCCGATCTCGACGACCGCCTCGCGAAAGCGGGGATCCCGGCCGCGCAACTGGGTGATATGAAGGATCTGATCGCCCATCCCCAGCTGTCGGCGCGGGACCGGTGGCGCGAGGTGCAGACCGAAGCGGGGCCGATCCGTGCCGTGCTGCCGCCCATGACCTTCCGCGATATCGAACTGCGCATGGGCGCGGTGCCCGCGCTGGGTGAACAGACCGATACGGTGCTCGCCGAAATCGGCTTGGACGCCGTGCGGATCGCCGAACTGCGGTCGGCCGGAATCGTGCAGTAGCGCGTTCGCGCGCCGTATTCACAGATCAAGGATTGGAGCGGCAGTGGGACTGCTGGCAGGAAAGGTCGCCGTCGTCACGGGGGCCGCGCAGGGGATCGGCCTGGAGATTGCGCGCACCTTCGTTCATGCGGGTGCGAAGGTCGTGGTGGCCGATATCAACGACGAGGCCGGTGTGCAGGCGGTGGCCGAGCTCGGCGGGGCCGACAGCGCCGTCTACGCGCGCTGCGATGTCCGCGACGGCGCCGCGGTGGCGGGCGTGGTGGACATCGCCGAGGACACCTTCGGCCCGCTGGGCGTCTTCGTGAACAACGCGGGGATGACGCGGGACGCCACCATGCGCCGGATGCGCGAGGAGGATTTCGACGATGTCGTCGCGGTCCACCTGAAAGGCGCCTGGAACGGTACCCGGGCGGCCGCGAACCGGATGCGGGAGCACGGTGCGGGAGCGATCGTGAACATTTCCTCGCTGTCGGGCAAGGTGGGCCTCGTCGGACAGACGAACTATTCGGCCGCGAAGGCCGGGATCGTCGGCCTCACCAAGGCCGCGGCCAAAGAGGTCGCGTTCAAGAATGTCCGGGTCAATGCCGTGCAACCGGGGCTGATCCAGACTCCGATGACGGAAGCCATGCCCGAACGCATCTGGGAGCAGAAGATGGCGGAGATTCCGCTGGGGCGAGCGGGGCTGCCGAGCGAGGTCGCCTCCGTGGTGTTGTTCCTGGCCAGCGACCTGTCGAGTTATATGACGGGCACCGTGCTCGAGGTGACCGGCGGCCGGCTGATGTGACCGCGGCCGGGCCGCGCGAAGGCGACCGGCGGGTCATGGGATGAACTCTTGCCTTAATTCATGACTATGATTATGGTGAACTAGCAAACATTTCGCATCCCGGCAGACGTGGGAACCAGTCCCGTACCGCCGGTGCAATCCACCGCGAAGGAGCGAGGATGTCCGACAACACCGCAGGTACCGAGGCCGGTAACGGCAGCCGGCTGCGCTGCAACGAATGCGGCTCGGAAGCCATCGTCACGACCGCCGGCGGGTCCGCTCTCACCTGCTGCGGCATCGCCCTGGAAATCACTTTCGCCGGTCGCTGACCGGATCGGACCGAGGAGAACCCCGATGAACGAAACCGGTAAGCGCTACACCTGCGCCACGTGCAAAACCCAGGTCATCTGCGTCAAGAAGGGCGAAGGCCGCTTCACCTGCCACGGCGCGCCGATGGAACTGCTCACCGCAAAACCGCTGCCGTCGTCCGACTAGGACCGTAGCACCACTCGAAAATCATGTGCCGCGATACCGCGCGCCCGGGCGGGCGCCCGCCGGTGCGGCAACCGTGTAGAAGAAGGAGTTTCAGATGGCTGGTCCACTCGACGGACTCGTCGTGGTCGACGCGAGCTGGGGAATGCCCGCGGCCATCTCGACGATGCTGCTCGCCGACTACGGCGCCCGAGTCGTCAAACTCGAACGCCCCGGCGGACCGGCCGACGCGGAATCGATACTGCGTCGATCGACCGATCGCGGGAAGTGGAGCGTCGAGGCCGACCTGAACACTCCCGAAGGGCGCGCGATCGCCGAACGGCTCGTGGCCGGCGCGGATGTGTTCGTCGAATCCTTCGGCGCGGGCCGGGCCGATGCGCTCGGTATCGGCTACGACGCATGGCACGAGAAATATCCGGAACTGGTGTACTGCTCGGTGACCGGTTACGGCACCGACGGGCCGCTCGCGGACCGGCCCGGCTACGAAGCGCTGCTCAACGCGCGCCTCGGCCAGATGGCCGAACAGCAGGGGCATCGCGACGGGCCGATCTTCATGGGGCATCCGACAGTGTCCTACGGAACAGCGTTCATCACCACGATCGGCATCCTCGCGGCGCTGCGGGCCCGCAAGGTCAACGGCACCGGGCAGAAGGTCGACACCTCCCTGCTGGACGGCATGCTGGCGATCTCGTCGATGAACTGGTGGTGGAACGAACAGGACATCTCCTATCTCGCCCGCAGCGGCAACCAGAAGGGTTTCGGCAACAAACGGCTCATCACCGATCCGTTCCAGTGCGCCGACGGTAAATGGCTGATCCCGCACACCGGCGGCCCGGGCTCCTATAAACGGATGATGGATCTGCTGGGCTTCGGTGAGCAGACACAGACCATCGCCGGCCCGGAGATGGCGGTACCGCTCGATGAGGTAGAACTCGATATCGCCCGGAACAAGGTGCCGGAGGCGTTCCGGTCCCGCCCGCGCGACGAATGGCTCGAACTGTTCCACGCCGCCGATATCGCGGCGCTGCCGGTGCTGCATCCCGAGGAGACCTTCGCTGACGATCAGGTGAGGTTCGCCGAGATCGCGGTCGATATCCCGGACCCCGACCACGGCACCCTCCGCCAGATCGGCCCGGTGATCCGCTTCGAGAAATCCGCGCCGGGCGCACCTGCTCCCGCGCCGGCCGTCGGCGCGCACAACGACCGGATCGACGAGATCACCCGCTCGCCGCAGTGGGCGCCCGCACCGGGCCGCGACCCGGTGGCCGCGCCGCTCCAGGGCGTGCGCATTCTGGACTTCAGTTCCTATTTCGCCACCGGTTTCGGCTCTCGGCTGCTCTCCGATCTCGGCGCCGAGGTGATCAAGATCGAACCGCTGGTCGGCGACCAGATGCGTCCCCTCGGCGACCTGTTCGAAGGCGCCAACCGCGGCAAACGCACCATCGCCCTCGACCTGCGCTCCGCCGAAGGGCAGGAGATCGCGCACCGCCTCGTCGCCGGCGCCGATGTGGTGATGCAGAACTACCGCCCCGGAAAGGCCGAAAAGATCGGCCTCGGTTACGAACAGTTGAAGGCGATCAATCCCGACCTGATCTACGCCTACCTGCCCGGATTCGGTTCCGCGGGGCCGAAATCCACGCTGAAATCCTTCGCCCCGCTCGTCTCGGGCCTGGTCGGGCTGAACTTCGAAGGCGCCGGCGAGGGTAATCCGCCCATCCGCCGGGTGATCGGCAACGAGGATCTCTACAACGGCTTCCTCGGTGCCGTCACCGTTCTGCTGGCCCTGCACCACCGGGCCAACACCGGCGCGGGCCAGTACGTCGAGAGCCCGCAGCTGCATTCGAGCCTGTTCGTGATCAGCGAGCACTGCGCGACCGTGGACGGCGCCGCCGTACCCGCGCACCAGCTCGACGCCGAGCAGATGGGCCTGTCACCGCTCTACCGGCTGTATCGCACGACCGACGGCTGGATCGCGATCGCAGTCTTCGGGAACGCGGCCTTCGGCCGGCTCACCAGTGCCCTGAACCTGGGCGATCTGGCCGCCGACACCCGGTTCGCCACAACTGCCGACCGGGCTGCGCACGCCGACGCACTGGCGCAACGGCTCACCGAACGGTTCGCGGAACTCACCAGCGCAGAGGCGTTCGCGGTGCTGGACGGCAACCAGGTGCCCGCCGAGATTCCCCTCGACTACCCGATCATGCCCGAACTGCTGTGGGAAGAGTGGGCACTGGAATCGCAGCGGGTGATCGAACACCATCACCCGGAGTACGGCTGGTCCCGTGAGGTCGGCATGGTGATCCACCTGTCCGACACACCCGGCCGGTTCAAGGGCGGCAGCCCCCGGCTCGGCGAGCATTCGGCCGAGATCCTGGGCGAAATCGGCTATTCCGCCGACGAGATCACCGCACTGATGGCGACCGTGTGCAAACTGCCCACGGCCGCGGCAAAGGAATCCTGAACCATGGATATCACCTATCCCGCCGAAGCAGAGGCGTACCGCGAAAAGATCCGCGCGCTGCTCGAATCGAAACTGCCGCAGGGCTGGCGAGGTATCGGCGCGCTGTCGGAATCCGAACAGGAAGAGTTCCTGACGAGCTGGCGAAAAGTACTCTCGGACAACGATCTACTCGCCGTTTCCTGGCCGGAGGAGTACGGCGGGGCCGGTCTGTCGAGTATCGAACAGGTCGTGCTGAACGAGGAGCTCATGCGGCTCGGCGTACCGGACGGCACCGAAAACGACACCCTCGGTATCAAATTACTCGGCAACACCATGACCGTACTCGGCACCGAGGAACAGAAGCAGTACTTCCTGCCCCGGGTGCTATCCGGTGAACACGTATGGTGCCAGGGCTATTCGGAGCCCGAAGCCGGTTCGGACCTGGCCGGTATGCGGACCCGCGCCGTCCTCGACGGGGACGAATGGGTGATCAACGGCCAGAAGACCTGGACTTCCCAGGGACACAAGGCGAACTGGATCTTCGTGATCGCCCGGACCGATCCGACGGTGGCCAAACACAAGGGGTTGTCGTTCCTGCTGGTGCCGATGGACCAACCGGGTGTCGAGGTGCGCCCGATTGTCAACGCGGCGGGCTACGTCGCCTTCAGCGAGGTGTTCTTCACCGACGCGCGGACACCGGCCTCCCACGTTCTCGGCGGCGTGAACGGTGGCTGGAATACGGCCAATACGCTGCTCGGTTTCGAGCGCGGGGTGCGCGCCACCACCGACGCCGTCCGCTTCGGCCGCGAGGTGGAACGGCTCATCGAACTGGCCCGCGAACGCGGTCTCACCGCCGATCCCCGGATCCGCGCCGAACTCGCCTGGTGCTGGTCGCGGGTGCAGACCATGCGCTTCCGCGGCTACCGCGCGCTCACCAAACTGCTCAACGGCGGCTCCTACGGTGTGGACGGTTCGTTCTCCAAGGTGATCTGGAGCGAATTCTTCCAGCGGCTCACCGAGGTCGGAATGCAGATCCTCGGCCTCGAGGTGCTCACCCCGACCGGCGGCGGCAACGACGGCATGCTGGTGACCCCGAACCCGGGCGCCGACAATTCCTCGCGCTGCTGGACCGATATCGCGCTCTACGCCCGCGCCGCCACCATCTACGGCGGTAGTTCGCAGATCCAGCGCAACATCATCGGCGAACAACTGCTCGGGTTGCCCAAGGAACCCCGCCTCGACGGCGGCCCCTTCCAGGACATCGGCCGCAAGAGCGCCTGACCCGCTGCTTTCCGCCATCACCGTGGCGGGAACGGAAGAACGGAAAGTTACACCGTGTACTTCGCTTTCGACTCCGACCAGGAGGAGTTCCGGAGCTCGCTGCGCCGTCTCCTGTCCGAACGCGCCCCGATGACCCGCGTGCGCGAGGTCGCCGAACAGGGCACCTACGACGCCGATACCTGGCAGCTGCTGACCTCGAACATGGGGATTCCGAGCCTGCATATCGCCGAGGTATTCGGCGGCGGCGGATTCAGTGTCCTCGAAACCGCGATCGTCGCGCAGGAACTGGGCCGTGCACTCACACCGGTGCCCGTGCTCACCACCACCGGCGCCATCGAAGCCGTCCTGCGGCTCGGCAGTGCCGAGCAGCATCGCGCACTGCTACCACAACTCCTCGACGGTAGTGTGATCGGCGCCCTGGCGCTGAGCGGCGCACAGGACACCACCGTCGGCGCCGCGCGGGTCCGCGCCACCGGAGATGGCTCCGCCCTGCTGCTCACCGGCCGGCTCGACTACGTCGCCTTCGGTCATGTGGCCGGCCTGCTGGTGGTTCCCGCGCTGACGCCGGCCGGGGACGCTGTCGCCCTGTACGCCGTCGAAGCCGGGGCGGCCGGTGTGCGCGTCGCGGCGCAACCGTCACTGGACCCGACCCGCCCCGTGGCGACCGTCGAGTTGACCGATACCCCGGCCGCCCTGCTGGGGGCGGATCCGGAAGCGATCGGCCGTGTCGTCGATCTGATGCGGACACTGCTCGCGAACGAGGCGCTCGGCGCGGCCGAGGCCGCACTCGAGATGGCGGTGGAATACGCCAAACAACGCGTCCAGTTCAACCGCCCGATCGGGTCGTTCCAGGCGATCAAGCACAAATGCGCCGATATGGCCATCGCGATCGACGCGGCGCAGGCGACGGTGATGTACGCGTCGATGTGCGCCGAAGAGGACAACGAGGAATTCCCGCGGGTCGCGGTGATGGCGAAAACGCAAGCGGCGGAATGCCTGACGCTGTGCGCTTCGCAGAACATCCAGGTCCACGGCGGGATCGGGTTCACCTGGGAAGCGGACCCGCATCTGTACTTCCGCCGGGCCAAGGCCACCGAGCCCCTGTTCGGCGACCACGCCCACCATACCGATCTGCTCGCCGACCTCGTCGGTATCTGACTCGCGCCGCAACCATTTCCTGGGGCACTTCGGGGCTGAACGCGGGCAGCCGCGGTAGGTGACCCCGAGGTCGCCGGATTCGGCAGCGGACGGCTTGTTCGCCGGCGTTCGCGGTATCGCATAACGGTCCCCGCCGGGCGACGCAGAACTTCCCGGCAACGATCGCCGAGCGAGCCGATTCCGTACGGTCGATATGCAGTCCCGCCGGTGCGCGGCCGCGGGAGCTTTTGCATCAACGGTGTCGCACCCACCCGAAGGTGCACACATCGCCGCTGCACGGCGGTGTCGTGACGGCGCTGTTCGGCTGTCGTGCTCGGAATAGCAGCGGATCCGTGAGTCCGGCGGAACGGGCAGTCCCGTGGCCGCCGGTCCGAATACACCTGCGGATGCCCGGGCCCCTATCGTGCGAACACTGTCCGTCCCTGAACAAGGGTGGCCCGCACCGCGTCCGCGGTGGGAGCGATGAGCATGCGCTCGAGCGGCCGGTCCAGCAGGACGAGGTCGGCCGGCGAGCCCGCCGCCACAGCTCGGGCCCGGCCGCCGGGGTCGTGCAGCGGCGCGAGATACCGGCCGAGCGCCGAGGCGGCCCGGAGTGTTTCGGTGGCACCCACCACGGCACCGTCCGGTGCGCGCCGCTCGACGGCCGCGGCGATCACCTGCCACGGATCGAGCGGTCCGTATGGGGCGTCACTGGACAGCGCCAGGCCCACACCGCCTTCGGTCAGGCTCCGGCAACGGTAGAGGTCGGGGAGATCGACGGGGTCGACGCGGCGCCGGTAGTCGTCGCCGCGATCGGCGAGGAAGCCCGGCTGGGTGACCACGGTGATCCCGAGACGGCGCAGTGTGCCGATGGACTCGGCCGGGATCAACGCCCCGTGCTCGATCCGGTCGCCCGGAACAGCGCCGGTTTCGCCGAATGCGGCGAGCAGGATGAGCAGCGCCTCGCGACTCACACAGTGCACGGCGACCGGGCGGCCCAGTGCGTGGGCGCGCGCGATGGTGGCCACCAGAGTGTCGATATCGGGTAGCCCGGAATCCGCGAGCACGATCTTGTACGCGCCGGTGGTGATTTCGGGGCCACCGGTGCGGCCGAGCGGAACACCCAGGAGATTCAGTCGCTGGGGGAGTGCCCCCGTTCGCCTGGCCTCGATCAGCCCGGCAAGGGAATCCGCCGGGAGGTCGGGGCTGGCATCGGTGATACCGGTGATTCCGTAGCGGGCGAGCCGGGTACCGGTATCCCCGAGGTCCGGCGGGCCGGTGTCGGGCAGTCGCGACCGCAGCCAGATATCGGCGCGCCACACCCGCCCTGTGGCGCGCCCGGATTCATCGCGTTCCACGCCGGGTTCGGTCGCCGTATCGAGACCTGTGCGGCGGGCGGCGGCGGAGTTGAGCATCCACAGTGCGCCGCTGCGATGCTGGATACGGACCGGCCGGCCGCGGCACATCGTATCGAGCCCGGCCGAATCGAGTACTCCGGCGACTGTTTCGACGTAGCCGACTCCTCGGATCCAGCCGTCCCCCGGTGCGGTGGCGAGCGCTCGGGCGAGGTCGGCGGCGGTGTGCACCTGCGGGGGGCCACAACGTACCGAGTTCGTATCCGCGGCCAGGGCGTGCAGGTGCAGGTGATGGTCGTGCAGTCCCGGTAGCAGTGCCCCGCCGTCGGCGTCGAGAACCGGGAATCCGGTGGCGGGCAGACCGGGCCCCACCGCCTCGACGATGCCACCGCGGATCAGGACGTCGGTACGGCTCCCGGCGGATACCTCCGCGCCGCGGATCAGCAGATCGGTCATCCGGGACGCACGCCCAGCTCGGCGAGAACGGCGGCGGTGTCCCGGCCGCTCTCGGGGGCCGCGCCGATCGGTTCCCGCCGGCGCGGCGCGCGGACCGCCGATTCGTCGGCCGGCACGGTGGTCGAGCCGGTATCGAGGGTCGCGGCAACCACCGCGGACATCGGGATATCCCATAGGCGGCCGGATCCGTCGGCGGGCGCTGACATGGCCAGGACCGCCGCCGTCAGTCCCGTGAGCGGATCGGCGATCGCATCGCCCACGAACAGCGGTGTGCGCCCGTCGGGCCGGGCCACCAGGCCCGCGGTCGCGGCGATATCGTCACCGAAACCGATCCGGTTCGATGCCCGGCCGTGCGCGGTGATCGAGATCCACGTGCCGCCGGATTCGACGAATTCCGCCGCGTCGAGCCCGAAGCCGGCGAGCGCGCGCGGCCGGGACGCCTCGATCACGATATCGGCGGATTCGACGAGTTCGCGCAGGGCACGGCGCTGCGAGCCGGCACCGGGATCGAGGACCACGGATTCGTGTCCACCGTGCAGCAGCCGGTAGAACTCGGGGTTCCCACGCCGCGCGCCGTCGGGCCGGACCGGGGTCTCGACCTTGATGACGCGGGCGCCGGCCAGCCCGAGCAGATGGGCGCACAGCGGGCCCGCCCACAGAGCGCTGAAATCGACGACACGAAGTCCCGCCACCGGGCGCGGGCCGAGCGGTTCCGGGACCTCGGGGCCGACCGCTTCGATCGGACCGGCGGCCACGCCCAGCAGCTCGGCGCGTTCGGCGAGCTCGGCGCCGGTATGCGTGGCCAACCAGTCCGCCACAGCCGGCCACGGATCGTCGCCGATTTCTGCGCATACGAGGGCGCCGAGCAGGACGGGGTCGTCCGGGCGGGCACAGCTGACCGCGGCCCAGCCGTCCGCGGTGGGGAGCAACCGGCAGTGCCGGCCGGCCGAGATCGTCCCGCCGCGCCGGAAGCCGGTGAAGGCGGCGCGTTCGGCCAGCAACCGCGCACCGTCCAGGCGGACCCGCCCGCCGCTGATCGCCGCGACACGGTCGGTATACCGCCGGGCCACCGTCGCCGCTGATCCCGGGGGGACGAGCGGCGGCCCGTCACGATGGCCGGTGAGCGCGGGTATGCCGCTGTCCAGCCAGTCGCGCATTCGCTGCGCGTTGCCTACCGCCGCCTGGGACACCGTCCGATGCTACACCACGCTAATAATCATGCGCAGGAATAATTCAGGCGCATAGATATTGACACAACCGAAATTCAGACGCATGATTACCATCATCACAGTGAGGCGGCTCACTCCCATTGCGAGGGTTGTGTGCACGAACCAACCCGCTCACATCGTGTTCCAGCCGTCAGTTCCATTCGAGGAGACTCAGTGTCGAAGTTCTTCACCCGCGCGGGCACAGCCGGTCGTGTCGGTGCTCTCGCCGCCGCCGGTGCGCTCGTGCTCGCCGGTTGTGCCGAATCGAGCCTCGGCGGCACGAACGGCGGCGGTACGAGCGTCGCGTACGGCGCCTCCAAAGCCGAATACCAGGCGGCGTTCGCCGATATGGACACGATCCTGCTGCATACGCAGTCGCCGGGCGCCAAGGGATCGGTCGCCGGGTCGTTCGTGGAGAAGTACGTCGCTGCTGTAGAGGACTGGTCCGGCGGCAAGATCACCTTCGACCTCGCGTACTCCGACGCCGTCGCCAAATCCACCGAAATCGACGATGCGGTCAGCGACGGCCGCCTCGATATGGGTCAGGTGCTCACGGTGTACGAACCCAAGGAGTTCCCCGCGTCGGCAGCCTTGCTCGACGCCGGGGTGCTGTCGGACCAGGGCGTGGTCACCGGCACCATGCAATCCAACGCCTGGCCGGCCGAAGTGGCGTTCTCGACGCCCGAGATCGTCGCCGAATTCGAGGACAAGGGCCTGCACTTGATGATGCCGGCCTACAACGCCGGCGTGAACGCACTGTTCTGCGCGCAACCCACCACCAGCCTGGCCGATTTCGCAGGCAAGAGTATCTCGGTGGGCAGTACGGTGGCAGGTGAGCAAGTGTCGGCCCTCGGTGGTACCTCCACCTCGGTCGCTTACACCGAAGCCTACGAGGCGCTACAGCGCGGTGTCATCGACTGCGCGATGGTCAGCCCCTCGGCCGCGCAGATCGGCGGCCTGATCGAGGTCGCGCCCCATACGGTTATCGATCCCGCGGCCGGGCTGGCAGTGCCGACGGGCAACATGGTGTTCAATGCGGACCTCTGGGCCAATCTGCCCCTGGCGGCCCGGCAACTGCTGTGGGACCGGCTCGACGTCTTCCTGTCCGCGTCCATCGAGGACAAGATCTGGCCGGTGACGGCGAATGTCGTCACCGAAATCGAACAGTACGGAGGCGCGGTGGCTCCGTTCGCCGGCGACGCCCGGGCGCGGCTGACCGAGGCCAACGACAAGATCGTCGACGGGATCGCGGAGAACTCGGCATTGGACGGCGCGGCATTCGCGACCGCGGTCCGGGAGAAAACCCGCAAATGGAGCGATATCATCGCCGATCTCGGCTACGAGAACGACGCCGACTACAACGGTTTCGGCGAATGGTTCAGCCCCGGCAAGATCGATATCGACCCCTACGTTCAGCGAGTCTTCGAGGAAATCCTCCTCGACCGGCGGCCCGCCTGACACTCCCCGAAGGCAGCCGCGCTGTCCGGCGCCGGTCCCGCCGGGGCGCCTCGTTTTACGGAAGAAGCCCGGGAGGACAGTTTTTCCTGTCCTCCCGGGCTTCTTCTGCGGACCGGTCAGAAAGCGCTGCGACCACCGTCGACGGTGTACACCCCGCCGGTGACCCAATTGGCCTCGTCGCTCGCGAGGAACAGCGCGGTCGCGGCCAGATCGTCCGGCGTGCCGAGGCGGCGCAGCGGGAAGCGGGCGGCGGCGTCGGCATCGAGCGCGGCTTGGTCGGCATCCGGGGCGGCCGCGCCGCGATCCACCCGCGACTGGTAGACCAGCGGGGTGGGGATGGTTCCCGGGCAGATCGCGTTGACCCGCACATTGTCGGGGCCGTAGGTCACCGCCATCTGCTTGGTCATGGCGATGACTCCGCCCTTGGCGGCGGTGTAGGGGAAGATACCGGGCAGACCGATCAGCCCGCCCATACTGGCCTGGTTGATGATCGATCCGGTGCGGCGCTCGATCATGTGTGGAAGCGCGTATTTCGAGGTCAGCCAGACACCTTTGAGGTTGATCGCGATGACCCGATCCCATTCCTCCTCGGTGGTGTCGGCGGCATTGCCCGCGCCGTTGATGCCGGCGTTCGCGAAGACGATATCGAGCCGGTCGAACTCGTCGAGCGTTTCGGTGATCATGCGCCGGGAGTCGGCGTCGGAGGTGACGTCGGCGGCCACCGCCAGCGCGCGCCCGCCCGTCGCGGTGATCTCCGTGGCCACCGCGGTGGCGGCCGCGAGGTCGAGATCGACGACGGCGATCGCCGCGCCCTCGGCGGCGAAGCGCAGCGCCGAGGCGCGGCCGAGTCCCGAACCCGCGCCGGTGATGAGGGCGGTCTTGCCGGCCAGACGTCCGGTCGTGCTCATGATGAAACCTCTCGTGCGTAGATGGGGGTCAGGCGAACAGGGCAGTGAACCGCCAGTCCAGTACCGGGGCCGGGGCCTCGTCGCCGCGGTGGGCGGACACGCACGACCGGAGGTCGAGTGTGCCACCGCCGCCGGGTAGCGCCTCGGCGGCCTCGACGTGCAGCGAACTGGTGAGGGTGTCGCCTTCGTGGACGGGGCCGGTGTGGTCGCAGGACTGCCAGCCCAGGATGGTGACCATATCGGGCAGCGCACGACAGGCCTGGGCGAGCGCGAGGCCGATCGTATGACCGCCGTAGACAAGACGTCCGGCGGTACCGGCCCGCTCGTCGTGGTGCGTGGCGGCGATATTGAGGGTCAGGCGGGCGAGTTCGGGTGCGCCGGTGACGACATCGCCGCTGGAGGTGAAGGTCGTGCCGGCCAGTGCCGGATCGAAATGCGTGCCGGGTACGCGTGCGCGGTAGGCCGCCAGGTCCAGTTCGGCCGGGGCGCTGTGCAACGGCGCCGTTTCCGCGCCGATGGTGGCGAGGTCGTCGGTGTGGCGGGGTGCGCCCGCGGACGGAGCTTCGCGCAGGGGCAGCATGGCGCAGCGGTGGTAGTCGAGAACTGTCGCGCCGTGCTGGTCGGTCGTGGTGATGCGCAATGCGGCCAGGCCGGTCGGCCGGCGTCCCGGTTTCACCGAATTATGTTTCAGCCCGGCCACTTCGGTGGTGGTGTGCAATGTGTCCCCGATCTGCGGCAGCCGGTGCAACCGCAGTCCCCGGTAGAACAGGTTGGCCTTGACATGGTGGGTGACCAGCGTGGACTGGCCGATCGACAGATCGGCCACGAGTCCGGGATGCGCCACGGGGGCTCCGGCGACGGCGGTCGCGAGATGGGCGTCCAAGGGGAGCCGGAGCCGGTCGCCGAGGATGCTCTGGTGCACGGCGGCGAGCCCGTCGGTGAGCGTCACCGCGGGCGCGGTATCGAAGATCTGGCCGACGGTCAACTCGTCGAAATAGGGGCCGCCGACGGCGCGCACGGTATCACTGCTCATCATGGACTCCGGACATCGAGAGAGTGCGGCGGGCGGCCACCGCGACGGCTTCGTCCAGCATCTGGCCGTCCAGCAGGGCCGCTCCCGCGCCCCGGGCCGCGGCTTCCGCGAGCGTGGTCAGGACGCGTCGTGCCCGCTCGGCCTCGTCGGCGGTCGGGGTGAACGTATCGCGAACCGTGGCGATCTGGGCCGGATGGATGACCCATTTCCCGTCGAAACCCAGGCCGGCAACCCATCGCGTCGCCTCCCGGAAGGGTTCATCGTCGGCGATACCGAGGAATGGGCCGTCGACGGCCTGGATGCCGGCCGCCCGGGCCGCGTGCAGTACCCGATCCTGGACGAACAACCACTGCTGGGGCGTCACGGTGCGGGCCCGGCCCAGGGCGGCCCCGAGATCGGCGTAACCGATCACGACAGCGGTCAGGCGCGGACCGGTGACGATCTCGTCGATGGCGCCCACTCCGGCAGGTGTTTCGATCAGCGCCTGTACGGGCACGCCGGCGCCGAGCAGGGAATCGGCGGCGACCAGATCCGCACGGCTCTCCACCTTGGGGATCACGAGCGAGGTGAGTACGTCGCCGAGTGCGGCGCACGCGGCCAGATCGTCGGCGAACCAGTCGGTGGTCCGGCCGTTCACGCGGATCGAGACCGGCCGGGTCTTCCCGTACTCCCGGACCAGTTCCGCGACGAGTGACCGGGCGTCGGCCTTCAGGGCGGGCGTGACGGCGTCCTCGAGGTCGAGGATCACCTCGTCCGCGCTGCCGGCCAGCGCTTTCCGTGCTTTCTTCTCGTCGGAGCCGGGGGCGACGAGGGCTGCTCGTCGGCGGATGATTCTCACGGGCGGGTTCCTTATCGATCGTGCGCTGCGTGCCGGGGTATTCGCCGGGGGTGGGTCGCGCCGCCTGGGGTCGATTGGCGGAGCGGGGCCCGGCCCGCGAACGAATACCATGCATATGCTTATCATGATTGACATATTCTTTCAGCCGGTCGACTATGGCCGTACGGATTCCCGCGGGCCCGCCGGGCCCGCCACACGGTGAGGACATCGCGCGTGAGCTACTACCTGAACGACGAAGAAGCGCTGCTGGTGCGAACGGTGCGCGAGTTCATCGATCGTGAGGTGAAACCGTCGGTGCAGGAAGTCGAACATGCCAATCGGTACCCGGAGGCGTGGATCGACCAGATGAAGCGGATCGGTATCTACGGGCTGGCCGTTCCCGAGGAATTCGGCGGCACCCCGGTCTCGATGCCGTGCTACGTGCAGGTCACCGAGGAACTCGCCCGCGGCTGGATGTCGCTGTCCGGCGCGATGGGCGGCCATACCGTTGTCGCGAAACTGATCGGCCTGTTCGGCACCGAGGAGCAGAAGAAGCAGTATCTGCCGCGGCTGGCCACCGGTGAGATCCGGGCGACCATGGCGCTGACCGAACCCGGCGGCGGCTCGGATCTGCAGGCCATGACCACCCACGCCAAACGAGACGGCGACGATCTGGTGATCAACGGGGCCAAGACCTGGATCACCAACGCGCGGCGATCGGGAGTTATCGCCCTCCTGTGCAAGACCGACCCGGCCGCAACCCCGCGGCACCGTGGTATGTCGATCGTGCTGGTCGAACACGGCCCCGGCCTCACGGTGTCCCGGGACCTGCCCAAACTCGGCTACAAGGGGGTCGAGAGCTGTGAGCTGTCGTTCGACGGCTACCGGATCACAGCGGACGCCATTCTCGGCGGCGTGCCCGGTAAAGGTTTCGCGCAGATGATGAAGGGCCTCGAAACCGGCCGGATCCAGGTGGCGTCCCGCGCCCTCGGCGTCGCCGCGGCCGCCCTCGAGGATTCGCTCGCCTACGCGCAACAGCGGGAAAGTTTCGGCGAGCCGATCTGGAAGCATCAGTCGGTCGGCAACTACCTGGCCGATATGGCCACCAAACTCACCGCCGCCCGCCAGCTCACCCGGCATGCGGCCGAAATGTACGACCGCGGGGAACGCTGCGATATGGAAGCCGGAATGGCCAAACTATACGCTTCCGAGGTCGCGATGGAGATCGCGCTCAACGCGGTTCGCATCCACGGCGGGTACGGGTACTCCACCGAGTACGACGTCGAACGCTACTTCCGCGACGCTCCGCTGATGATCGTCGGAGAAGGCACCAACGAGATCCAGCGCAATGTGATCGCGGCCCAGCTCGTCGCCCGCGGGGGGCTGTGAACCATGCGGGTTTTCCAGGGAATCGACGAGGTGGCGGCCGCAGTCGGCACCCATCTCGGCTACAGCGAGTGGCTCGAGGTGACCCAGGACCGGATCGACGCCTTCGCCGCCGCGACCGGCGACCACCAGTGGATCCACGTGGATCCCGAACGGGCGGCCGCGGGCCCCTACGGCAGCACGATCGCGCACGGGTATCTGACGTTGTCGCTGCTGCCCGCACTGGGCGCCGCGATCTTCGAGATCGAGGGCGTCCGGATGAAGATCAACTACGGCATGAACAAGGTTCGCTTTCCCGCGCCGGTGCCGGTGGGCTCGAAGATCCGCTGCGGAGCCCGGCTGGAATCGCTCGAACGAACGCCCAAGGGCGCCAACCTGATCACCACCTACACCATCGAAATAGACGGCGCCCGGCGTCCGGCGCTGGTCGCCGAGACCATTCGCGTCCTGGTCGACTGAGGAGCGAAATCCCATGACACGCGCAGCATTGGTGGCCCCCGTCCGCACCCCCGTCGGCCGCTTCGGCGGAGCGCTGAAAGATGTGCCGGCTGTGACCTTGGCGACTACCGTCATCAAGGAAACCGTCGCACGATCCGGAATAGACCCCGAACGCATCGACGATGTCGCGATGGGCCAGTCGTACGCGAACTCCGAAGCCCCGTGTATCGGCCGCTGGGCCGCCCTCGACGCCGGACTGCCGATCTCGGTCGCCGGCCTGCAGACCGACCGCCGCTGCGGCACCGGCCTCCAGGCGCTGGTGACCGCCGCCATGATGGTGCAGACCGGTGCCGCGGAGGTGGTACTGGCCGGTGGCGTGGAATCGATGAGCACGATCGAGCACTACACGACCGGTGCGCGCTGGGGCGCCAAATCCGGTGGCCTGCAACTGTTCGACCGGCTCGATCGCGGTCGCGAACGCTCGCAGCCGGAATGGCGCTTCGGCCGGATCAGCGGAATGATCGAAACCGCCGAGAACGTCGCGGCGAAGTACGGGATCACCCGCGCGGAATCCGATCAGCTCGCCGCGGAAAGCCATCGGCGCGCCCACGCGGCCTGGGAAGCCGGGCGCTTCGACGCCGAGGTCGTGCCGGTCGAGGTCACCGATCGTAAGGGTGCGGTGACGATATTCGCCCGGGACGAGGGCATCCGGCCCGAATCCAGCGCCGATTCGCTCGGGAAACTACGGTCGATGCAGCCCGGCGGCGTGGTGACCGCGGGTAACGCGAGCCAGCAGAACGACGCCGCCGCGGCGGTGCTCGTCGTCGCCGAAGACCGCCTCGACGAACTCGGTCTCGAACCGATCGGATTCCTCGAAGGCTGGACGGCGGCCGGCTGCGACCCCGCTCTGATGGGCCTCGGCCCTGTCGCCGCCGTGGACAAACTGTTCGCCCGCACCGGACGTGGATTCGCCGACTACGATCTGATCGAACTCAACGAAGCCTTCGCCTGCCAGGTCCTGGGCGTACTCCGCGGTTGGGGCTGGGACGACCGGGACAGGTTGAACGTCAACGGTTCCGGTATCTCTCTCGGCCACCCCATCGGCGCCACGGGCGTGCGCATGCTGACCACGGCGCTGCACGAGCTCGGCCGGCGCGGCGGCGGCCGCGCACTGCTCACGATGTGCATCGGCGGAGGCCAGGGGATGGCGGCGTCGGTAGTTTCGGCCTGAACCACACCCTGCTCGGCCGGCCGAGGGCGTTACTCGCCGCGCACGGCACGCGGTCGGCAACGAATACGACCGGCGGGGCAGCCGGGTACGTGCACCCGCCGATGCCGCAACCCCGGACGGTGGCGTTCCGGCAGCCGGATCGAGTTTCGCCGGAACCACCGGAACCGGGCAGTGGGATTACGCCGTCGGCGCAGCGAGCTCCTCGGCCGGCTGATCACTGTCGGGGCTCGTGCGTGCGCCGGGAAGCGTGTTGGTGCGTGCGCCGGGAAGCGGTTGCCCGGCGGCCGTACGCAACGGCCCGGATCGGGGCGGCATTATCCGGGGCATCTCACCACTTGTCATGCGACGCGCCACTGGTATGGTCGGATTCGTTCTGACACGGGGTGCTCCGCACGGCGCGGGGCTGAGATCACACCCGGGAACCTGTCCAGGTAATGCTGACGAAGGGATGTCTTGGCGTTGTCCGCGCATACCATGGAAACCGGCCGTTTCACCGATCACCTCTGGGACCGGACGAAGGCGCTGCGCGGCGCCATCGACGATCTCGAATTCCTCCGGTTGCTCGGGGCCGGCACCCTGCCACCCGAGGTTTTCCGCACGTATATCGAGCAGGATTCGCTGTACCTGACCGGTTATTCGAAGGTGCTGGCCCTGCTCTCGGCCAAGGCGCCGACTGCCGAGGCAGCACGGTTCTGGGCGAATTCGGCCGCCTCGGCGGTGTCGGTCGAGACCGCCCTGCACGACGAACTGCTCGGTGGCGGAAAGTTGCCCGCACGCGAGGGGGAGCCGGAGCATTCGGCGGCCTGCCTCGGCTACGTCTCCTATCTGATCGCCACCGCCGCCACCGAGTCCTACGCCGTGGGCGCGGCCGCGGCGCTGCCGTGCTTCTGGATATACGCCGAGGTCGGGCGCGATCTCGCCGCACGCGCGGCCGCGGTTTCGGCCGCCGATCCCGAGCACCCCTACGCGCGGTGGGTGGCCACCTACGGTGACGCGGAGTTCCAGGAGTCGGCGGCCGCGGCCCGCACGATGGTCGACGCCGCGGCGGAGGTCGCCAGTGAGCGGGACCGCGCGGCGATGGTGACGGCATTCACCGTCGCCACCCGGTACGAACTGATGTTCTGGGATACCGCCCTGCATCCGCAGCCCTGGCCCGCCCCGTGACCGGCCGCCTACGCCGGACCCTCGCGACGGCAGCCGCCGCACTGGTGGCACTGACTGCGCTGAACGCCTGCTCCGCGGGGACCGGTGACGACGCAACCATCCGCTTCGCCCTGGACTGGACGCCGAACACCAACCACACCGGACTGTTCGTGGCGCAGCAGCGGGGCTGGTTCGCCGAGGCCGGCCTGGACGTGGAGATCCTGCCGTACAACAACACCGCCGTCGATACGGTCATCGATGCCGGTAACGCCGAATTCGGTATCAGTACCCATAATTCGTCGACGTTCTCCCGCGCCTCCGGCGGGCATACGATCTCGGTGCTCGCACCGCTGCAACATTGGGCCACCGGGATCGGGGTGAAGGCGGACCGGGCCGATATCAGGTCCCCGAAAGACCTGGACGGTAAGACCTACGCCGGCTTCGGCGACCCCGGCGAGGTGGAAGCACTGCAGCAGGTGATCCGCAACGACGGCGGTACGGGCGAATTCGAATCGGTCACCCTGGGCACCTCGGCGTACGAGGCGGTCTATTCGGGGCAGGCGGATTTCACCGTGTCCTATCTCGCCTGGGAGGGTATCGAGGCCGAACACCACGGCACCCCGATGAAGTACTTCCGCTACACCGATTTCGGTTTCGCCGACGCGTATGCCATCGTGATCGACGCCAATGAGGATTGGTTGGCGGCCAATCCCGATCGCGCGGCGAAGTTCGTCCAGGCTCTGCAACGCGGATACCAGTTCGCCGCCGACGAACCGGCCGCCGCCGCCCAGGATCTGCTCGACGCCAACCCCGGTGCCTTCCCCGACGAATCGCTGGTGTTCGAGAGTCAGCGCATGCTGGCCGAACAGTTCATGAAAGACTCCGGCGGCCGGGTAGGCACCCAGACCCGGGAGCAGTGGGCCGCGAACTCCGGTTTCCTGTTCGACAAGGGCCTGCTCACCGGGCCGGACGGTGCGCCCTTGGCCGAGGAACCCGACTGGTCGACGTATTTCACCGATGAATATCTCGCCTCCCCATAGCGTCGCGGCGCCCGGCAACCCGCCGTCCTCCACACCGCCTGCGGTAACCGGTTCCGGGTTCTCGGCGCTCGGCCGACTGGTGCCGGCACTCGCGACAGTGGTGCTTCTGGTCGCCGGCTGGCAGGTTTACGTGGAAATCAGTGGTATTCGGCCGCAACTGCTTCCGTCACCCCTACGTGTGCTGGAACAGGGGTGGGCACACCGCGACGAGATAGCCGTCCACGCCGTCGCCACCTTGCAGGTGACCGCCACCGGTTTCGCGTTATCGCTCAGCCTGGCCTGGCTACTGGCCGTCGTGGTCGATTTCTCGCCGTGGCTACGCCGCGCCTTCGTCCCGCTGTTCGTGGCCTCACAGACTCTGCCGATCATCGCGATCGCGCCGCTGATGGTCATCTGGTTCGGTTTCGGGTTGCTACCGAAAGTTCTCGTCGTCGCGCTGGTCACCTTTTTCCCGATGGCGATCGGCCTGATCGAGGGATTCGCCGCGGCCGACCGGGATGCGGGCGCGCTGTTGCGCAGTATGGGTGCTTCACGCGTTCAGGTCTTCCGCTATGTGCGCCTGCCGTCGGCGGTACCCCGATTCTTCACGGCGCTGCGCATCGGCATCACCTACGCCGTAGTCGGCGCGGTGTTCGCCGAGTACGTCGGGGCGCGCCAGGGGCTCGGTATCTACATGAGCTTGCAGAAGAACTCGTTCCGCACCGACCTGGTGCTGGCGGCCGTGTTCGTGACAGCGCTCCTCAGCATCGCGCTGTACCTGCTGACGTTCGCGGTCGAGCGGGTCGTCGCGCCGTGGTCGCGGACAGAGGACAGGAGCGGCCGTGGCCGATTCGCACGGTAATCGACTCGTCGTCGATTCCCTCGGCAAATCTTTTCCGCTCCCGGGCCGCAGGCAGGGGCGCCGACAGGTTCTGGCCGGTGTGTCGTTCATCGCGCAGCCCGGTGAGTTCGTTTCCGTCATCGGTCCGAGCGGGTGCGGGAAGAGCACCCTGTTCAATACGCTGGCCGGGCTGGAGATCCCTGATTCGGGCCGTATCGGCTTCGGTGACGATACCCGGCCCGCGGCCGCGCACTGCGCTTATATGCCGCAGAAGGATCTGCTGTTTCCGTGGCGAACCGTTCTCGACAACACCGTTCTCGGACTCCAGGTGCACGGTGTGCCGAAAGCCGAGGCCCGGCGCCGGGCCCTCGAACTGTTCGATGCCTTCGGGCTGTCCGGATTCGAGGACGCTCGCCCGTCCCAGCTGTCCGGCGGTATGCGGCAGCGTGCCGCGCTGCTGCGCACTGTCGTCCAGGAACGCGAATTACTGCTGTTGGATGAGCCTTTCGGTGCGCTCGACTCGTTGACGCGCACCGAGATGCAGGCCTGGTTGCAGGATGTCTGGCAACGGTATCGGTGGATGGTCCTGATGATCACCCACGATATCCGCGAGGCGGTCTACCTGTCGGACCGCGTCGTTGTCCTGTCTGCCCGGCCGGCCCGGGTGCGCCGCGAGGTGCGCGTCGACCTGCCACGGCCACGCACCCTGTCCGTGATCACGACCCCGGAGTTCGGCGCGTTGGAGCAGGAACTGCTCGATGTATTGACAGCGGAAACGTGTTGATGGCCGGGGCCGGCCGAGCGACGCGAATACGCCCCGGTTCCCGACGCGATCCGTAGACCGACTTCCGCTACCGGGCCGTCCCGGTGACCGTTCATTCCGGTAGTGGATGGGCTTCGAAGAAATCCCAGATCAGCTGCGTGGCGTCGATCGAGGTGGTGTTTCTGCCGACAAAGATCTCCGGGAACGGCACCGCAGTGTCGCCGGGCCAGACATGACCGCCGCCCTGGATGGAATACAGCTCGACCTCGGCGCCGGCGGGGCACGGATAGCTTTCGCGGTAGACGTCGGGGGCTATCTGCCGCCGGTCCGATGCGACGCCGCATCCGTTGCGCCGCGCCCATCCTGCGACGCTCTCCGGAACACTCGCGGGACCCGGCCCGTTGACCGTGGGGCCGTTGCGCTCGGTGCCCACGGAGGACCCGGTGCCGTCGGGGGAGGGCAGTAAGCGGGCATTGGGTCCCGCGCCTCCGGTGTAGGCGACGATCGGGTCCGCGGTGCCGTGGAAGGCGATGACCGGCACCGGCCGGGAGGTCTTGCACCAGGCGAAATCCTGTACCCCCGCGACCGGGGCGATGGCGGCTATCCGGTCGGACAGGTGGCAGGCCAGCGGATCGAGGTGCGCCACCGGGTCGGTCGAGACGGTGTCCCCCGGCGTGGCAGGACGGAAACGGTATTCCACTTCACGGAAATGAGTTTCTCACGGCATCGGTTCGCGGTCCGGGGATTCGGGCGATGGGTGACGACCGGCCTCGAAACCAACCTCGGCTGCCGTCGGCGTGGCGGAACGCCTCGGCATCTGCCTGCGCCTGGAGACAGGTGGTGCAGCCCGGTGTCGGATGGTCGGCGTCCTCCGCCGGTGTCTATTCCAGTGCCGCGCGCAGCGTACGGAATTCTGCGGCCAATGCGTCCAGCGTGTAGTGCGCGTTGAGCCCGCTCGGATTCGGCAGTACCCAGATCTCGGTTCCGCCGAGCGTATCCGGCTGCCGGCCCACTGTGGTCCGGGGCCGGGCGAATGCCGTGCGATAGGCCCCCAGGCCGAGTACCGCGAGGACCCGCGGACGGTACTCGCGTACCCGGTCGGCGAGGTCGCGGCCACCGTCGCGCAATTCCTGCGCGGTCAGCTCCGCGGCCTTCGCCGTCGTGCGTGGTACGACATTCGTGATACCCAGACCCAGCTCGAGTAGTTCCGCCTCCTCGTCGGGGCGCAAGAGCCGCGGCGTGAAACCCGAGCGGAACAGCGCCGGCCAGAACCGGTTACCCGGCCGGGCGAAATGATGACCGGTGGCCCCCGACCACAAGCCCGGATTGATCCCGCAGAACAGTACCCGCAGGCCCGGTGCCAGTAGATCTGGAACGGTACTGCCTTCGGCGGCCGCCAGTTCGGCCGGGGAGGGACGATACGCAGCCGAACGTGCCATCCCGACAGTCTGCCGCAACCACCCGGGCATCGGAGTAGCGCTCCCGAGCGGCACCCACCGGCCGCTGCTCGGCCCGGTCGCCGGCCGCGTGGCGCGGGACGGACGCCGTTGCGGTTCAGCCGAGTCCGAGGCGCCGGCCGTTCACATCGTGCGGCGGTGGTGCGGGCGATGCCGGAGCGGCCGGGGCCGGGAGTGCGGTATCGGCGCCCAGGCCTTTCTCCGCGGCGGCGGTCCTGATCGCGTCCACCACCAGCAGTAGCGCGGCCCGGCGGGCCGAATTGGTGCGGTAGGCCAGGGATACGGTCCGGGTGAGGATGTCACCGAGCGCGATGATGTCCACACCGGGTGGGCGCAGGGCCAGGCCCAGATCCGATACCAGGGCCACACCGAGTCCGGCCGCGACCATCGCCATCGCGGTCGCCTGCTCCTCCACCTCGTGGTCGATCCGCGGGGCGACGCCCGCCGATTGGAACGCCAGCCGCGCCGCCTGCCCGAAATGTGAGCGGGCCGGGGCGAGGATCCACGGATGTTCGGCCAGTTCGGCGAGTGTCACACTGGCCCCGGGCACCGCCCCGGACGGGACGGCGGCGTGGATCCGCTCCACCGCGATCACCGCGCGTTGCAGGCCACGGTCCCAGGCCATCGGATAGTTCGAATAGTCGAGTACGAACGACAGATCCAGCACGCCGTCGCGTACCGCCGCCGCGGTCGCTTCCGGAGCGAGTTCCCGCGTCCGCACCGTGATCCCCGGATGGGACCGGGAAAGCGAGGTGAGTGCGTCCGGCATCAGGCCGGAGGCCACCGACGCCCACACACCGGCCTTCAGCGTCGCCGATACCGATTCGCCGGCATCCTCGAGTGCCTGGGTCGCGCGTTCGACAGCGGCCAGGATCTCCTCGGCATGCTCGGCGAGCAGGACTCCGAGATCGGTGAGCTGCACGCGGCGTCCACGTCGTTCGAACAACCTGGTACCGACGTCGCGTTCGAGCTGTGCGAGCTGCTGCGATACCGCCGACGCCGTATAGTGCAGCGCCGTCGCGGCCGCCGTAACCGTCCCGCGTCGATGCAGCTCGCGCAACATTCGCAGGCGCGGGATCGACAAGTCCATACAACGAGCCTAAGCGTTGTGCAGCAACGCTGAACACTGCCGTGAACCAACCGTAAATAGACGCGCGAGCAGGTGCGACCGCACAGTTATGGGACCGGGCACACAAGTGGCCGTGGGGACGAAGAAGTCCGGACGGAACATCTGCGCGCCGGGGCTGCCGCATGCGGTGGCGACGGCCGGACACGAAAAGGAGGTGGTTCATCGTGACGGCGATCGACAACCCTATGGGGAGTACCCCGCCTGTGACCACGCAAACCTTTCCGGACATTCCCGCGGCAACGGCCGCCGCGCCACCGCAACGCCGGACCGAACCGTATATGCGGCTGCAGTGGACGGATTCGCTGACGGGCGCGGTCGGCTACCTCGTCGTACACACACTGCGCGCAGGTATGGCCACCGGCGGCACGCGGATGCGGGCCGGGTGCACCTTGCGGGAGGTCGAGGATCTGGCTCGCGGGATGGCCGATAAGACCGCCACCTTCGATCTGCCGGTCGGCGGGGCCAAGGGCGGTATCGATTTCGACCCGAAGGATCCGGGTGCGGCCGGTGTGCTCGAACGGTTCTGCGAGGCCATGCGTCCGTGGCTCGACACGCACTGGGTGACGGCGGAGGATCTGGGGGTCCCGCAGCATCTGATCGACGAGGTCTTCGAGAAGCTCGGCCTGGGGCAGAGCTACCACGCCGCGATCCGTCGCGCCGGTGACCCCGCCGCCACCCTGGAGCGGGTCCGCAACGGACTGAACGCGGCAGTCGAGGGCGGGTTCCTGCTGGGCGATGTGATCGGCGGCTACGGGGTCGCGCACGCCTGCCTCGCCGCCGCGGTCTGGCGGGGCCGGGCGCCCGCCGAGACGACGGTCGCGATCCAGGGCATCGGCACCATGGGCGGGTCCGCGGCCTATTACCTGCACGAAGCCGGAATGAAAGTCACTGTGGTCGCCGATGCCGCCGGCGCGCTGTACTGCGCGGACGGGCTGGATATCCCGGCGCTGCTGGATCTGCGTGACGGTTTCGGCGAGATCGACCGCACCCGCCTGCCCGACGGGGTCGAGGAACTACCGCGCGCCGCGGTGCTCTCCGCCGAGGTGGACATCCTCGTTCCGGCGGCGATCTCTTACGCGATCACACCGGACAACTCGTTCGATATCCGGGCCCGGGTCATCGTGGAGGCCGCGAACGCGGCGACCACACCGGAGGCGGAAGCCATGCTCGCCGCCCGCGGGGTCGCGGTGCTCCCGGATTTCGTCGCGAACGCGGGCGCGGTGGCCTGGGCGTGGTGGCTGCTTCTCGGCGAGGTCGACGACAATCCGGAGAACTCCTTCGACCGGCTGCGCACCACCATGCACAGTAAGGTCGCGCAGTTGCTGGCCGCCTGGGCCGAAGAGGGCGTCACGCCACGCGAGGCGGGACACCGCCTGGCCGACGAGCCCATGCCGTCGGCCGCCTCCGGTCCGCTCGTGATCCCCTGATCGCAGACGCCTGCCGCTACGGGCCGGTCGCGCTCACCTGGCGGTGAGCGCGACCGGCCCGTTCCACGGCACGCCTCGGCGCTCTGTTGTGCCGGAACCTGTCGGCCCCGCGGAGTACGCTCACACGCGCCGGCGTGGCGGTGACGACATGGAGGTACGTGATGGACGTACTGCTCGGAATCGGGACGCGCAAGGGATTGTTCCTGGCGCGCAGCAAGGACGGTCGGTCGAACTGGGAGGTGAGTGATCCGCAGTTCGCGGTGGCCGATGTGAAGGCCCTGGCCATCGATACCCGGCGGTCCACGCCGCGCCTGCTGGCCGGCGTACTGGACAGCCATTTCGGCCCGACCATGGTGGCCAGCGACGATCTCGGCGCCACCTGGAGCGAGCCGGACGACGCGCCTCTCGCATTTCCGCCGGACACCGGGGCAGCACTACAAGGGGTCTGGCAGATCACGCCCGCCACCGCGGCCGAACCGGATGTGGTGTACGCGGGCGCCGAACCGGCCGCGCTGTTCCGCTCCGCCGACGCCGGCCGGACCTTCGAGTTGGTCCGCGGCCTGTGGGACCATCCGCACCGGCCGGAGTGGATGCCGGGCGGCGGCGGGCTGGCGTTGCATACGATCCTGCCGCATCCGGCCGACACCCGGCGGATGGCGGTCGCCATCTCCACCGGCGGGGTCTATCGGACCGCCGACGCCGGGGTGTCGTGGAAGCCGGCGAACAAGGGGGTCACGGCGGATTTCATGCCGGGCGAACTGCCGGAATGGGGACAGTGTGTGCACAAGGTCGCGCTGGACGCCGATACCCCGAGCACCATGTACCTGCAGAACCACGGCGGGGTTTTCCGCAGCACCGACGAGGGCGTGAGCTGGCAGTCGATCGATGGCGGACTACCCGATTCGAATTTCGGCTTCCCGATCGTCGCGCATCCCCGGCGTGCCGGAGTGATCTACACCTTCCCGCTGGTGGCGGATATGGAGCGTTTCCGTTTCCCGCCGGACGCCCGCTGTGCGGTGTACCGCAGTGAGGACGGCGGCGATACCTGGTCCGCGCAGACCGACGGCCTCCCGCAGGGCCGGTTCTGGGCTGCGGTGATGCGCGACGCCATGTGCGCCGACGATGCCGACCCGGCGGGTATCTATTTCGGCACCCGCAACGGCGAGGTCTACTGCAGTCCCGACGAGGGCGATCATTGGCAACTCGTCGCCGCAAAACTACCGGACGTATTGTGCGTACGTGCCGCGGTCGTCGGATAGCGCCGTGGCCCGCGTCCGCCTGCCGTCCATGCTGCGCACCTATGTCGACGGCGCGAAGGAGCTCGATATCGAGGGGGCGACTCTCCGCGGTGTTCTGGACGCCGTCCGCGAGCGGTCGCCGGGATTGGAACGCCGGCTGCGCGACGAGAGCGGTCAACTGCGCCGCTACGTGAACTTCTACGTCGGCGACGACGAATGCCGAACCCTCGCTGGACAGGACACACCGGTGGGCGCCGATACCGAGATCATGATCATCCCGTCGGTCGCCGGCGGCTGAAGGCGCCGCAGACCCGGCCCGGCGGGTCCGCGTCGAAACGTGATCGGCCCGCACCGGTTCTCGGAAATCCTGCCGGCGTGTACGAGTAGGAGGAGAGTAATGCGTATCGGCGTGCCGAGGGAACTCAAGGATCACGAATACCGGGTCGCCCTCACTCCGATCGGCGTACACGAACTCACCAGCCAGGGACATCGAGTCGATATCGAGAAAGACGCCGGTCTCGGCTCATCCATCACCGATGCCGAATTCGCCACCGCCGGTGCGCGGATCGTCGACCGCGCCGAAGACATCTGGGGTGAGGCCGATCTGGTGCTCAAAGTGAAGGAGCCGATCCCGGCCGAATATCCACTGCTGCGCGCCGGCCTGGTGCTTTTCACCTACCTGCACCTCGCCGCCGATCGCCCGCTCACCGAGGCACTCCTCGACGGCGGGGTCACCGGTATCGCCTACGAAACAGTCCAGTTGCCGTCGGGCATTCTGCCGCTGCTCTACCCGATGTCGGAGGTCGCGGGCTGTCTCGCACCCCAGGTCGGCGCCCATTCGCTGATGAAGGCACAACGCGGGCGTGGGGTGCTGATGGGCGGGGTCGGTGGTGTGGCGAACTCCCGGGTGGTCATCATCGGCGCGGGGGTCGCCGGTCAGAACGCCGCGAATATCGCTCTGGGGATGGGCGCCGATGTCACGCTGCTCGACACCGACCTCGACAAACTACGAATGTCGTTCTGGCGCTACAACAATCGTGTGCACGGTCTGGCCTCGTCCCGTTTGGCGATCGAACAGCAGGTCAGCCGGGCGGATCTGGTGATCGGTGCAGTGCTGATCCCGGGAGCGTCGGCGCCCAAGCTCGTCGGCAACGACCTGGTCGCACGGATGAAACCGGGTTCCGTGCTCGTCGATATCGCCATCGATCAGGGCGGATGTTTCGAGGATTCACGGCCGACCACACATTCCGAACCCACCTTCGCGGTGCACGATTCGATTTTCTACTGTGTGGCGAACATGCCCGGTGCCGTACCGAACACCTCGACCTACGCCCTCACCAATTCGACGCTGCCCTATGTTGTCGCCCTTGCGAACAATGGCTGGCGTGCGGCGCTGCGCGCGGATCCGGCGCTCGGCAGAGGTCTCAACACCTGTGCCGGCGCCGTGACCAACGAGCCGGTGGCCGAGGCCCATGGGCTCACACCCGTCGCGCTCCCCGATGTTCTCGGCCGGCAGCAAGGATAAGAGCGGCCGGCTGCGCGATAGGGTTTGCCACGGCGGGTGCGGGGTTCACTCTCCCCGGGCTGTCGCCCGGACTTCGGCGGCCCGGCCTGCGAGACTGGAGAGATACAGCGCCGGATTTCGTCGCGTGCCGTACTGCCGCCGCAATCGGCCGGCAGTGCAGGAACTGGTGGGCCCTAGTGAAGTGAGGTGGTCTGCGATGCCCGCGCCCCGGTGGATCGCTCGCGCAAACAAAGCCGGTCTGAACCGGATCACGAAGGTTATCGCGCCGTGGGCGCCGGGCTGGGCGGTCGTCGTTCATCGCGGACGCCGTTCCGGCCGGATATTCCGGACCCCACTGTGGGCGTTCCGGCGCGACGACGGGTATGTGATCGCATTGACCTACGGCGCAGAGTCGGACTGGGTACGTAACGTTCTCGCCGCAGGCGGTTGCCGGCTCGAAACGCGACGACGGCGCTACGCGGTCGGCTCGCCGCACGTCTACCGGGACGAATCCGCCGGCGATATGCCGCCGCTCATCCGGTTCGTGCTGCGCCGAGTGATCAAAGCGCCGGAATTCCTCAGGGTCGAAGTGATCGCCGAACTGGACGCCTCGAAGTAGTCGGTCACCGGGTCGCTGCCCGCGCGGACGACGGCCCGATGAGCGGTCGGGTGCAGCTGCCGGAGGTGGCCGGGGCACCGGGTACGGTCGCGGAAAGAAACTGGATCCGGCATTCCGAAGCCGGTGCACAGACGAGCGAGGTGGACCGTAATGCTGTCGACGCCCTGGTCGCGGGAGATGGGTTTGCGCGCCCCGATAGTCAATGCCCCGATGGGCGGCGTGGCAGGCGGACGCCTGGCCGCCGCGGTCACCGCTGCCGGTGGCCTGGGAATGATCGGAATGGGTAGTACGGGTTCGGCCGCTCGGCTGACCGAGGAGCTGGAACTGCTCGGTACGGTGTCCGGGCCGTTCGGTATCGGGCTGGTGGATTGGGTCCTGGCGCGGGACCCCGGTCTGCTCGATACGGCGCTCGCCGCGCGACCTGCGGTGATCTCGGTCGGTTTCACCGACGATTTCTCCTGGGTACCGCGGCTGCACCGGCACGGCGTCACGGCGGTGACTCAGGTCTACGATGCGGAACAGGCCCGCCGCGCCGCCGGCGCGGGCGTGGATGTGCTGGTCGCCCGGGGCGCCGAAGGCGGCGGTCACGGGGAGCCGCTGCTGGGCACCCTGCCGTTGCTCGATGCCGTGCTGGACGCGGTGGACGTGCCGGTACTGGCGGCCGGTGGCATCTCCACCGGCCGCACACTCGCGGCAGTACTCGCCGCAGGTGCTGCGGGGGCATGGCTGGGAACGCGGTTTTCGGTATGCACCGAGGCGCTCACCTCGCACAACGCACGCGAGGCGCTGTTTCGCGCGCGGGCCACCGACACCGTCACCACCCGTGTTTTCGATATCGGCCAGAATTTGCCCTGGCCTGCGAATTTCCCTTCCCGCGTGCTGCGCAACGATTTCACACGGCAATGGAAACAGTGCGAAGACGAGTTGGGCGGCTCCCTCGCGGCCCACCGGGCCCTTGCCGCGGCGACGGCCGCCGACGACCCCGCGGTGGCACCGGTCGACGCCGGACAAGGCGTGGGCACCGTGACAGCGAGCACACCGGCGCAGGTGATCGTCGATGACCTGTGTGCGACAGCGCAGCGGTGCCTGCAGAAGTTCGCCACACACTGAAGGCCGGAAGGGGCCGAGGCGCGGTTGCGATGGCGAACCGGCGGAACGCAACTGCCAGCGGTACCCGAAACAGTGCAGCGAAGTGAGTCGCAGCGACCGACGCGAAACCCTCCGCGACTCAGTGCTACCGGGGTCGATTGCCGGGTGTCGGCGTCGGTCTGCACAGCCCGTACCATCCCGATTCCGCAATCGGCACCGTGTGCAGTCCGCACGGGTCGCGGACGCCCGGCCGTCGGGCACCCCGGGCGACACGGTCGGTACTCAGCAGGTCACCTGTACATCGGCCCCTGAGTAGAACGAGACGTGCACGTGGTCGTAGTGGTTCTGTGTCGGGCTCCCGCGGTCTTCCATATACGACCAGCCGCTGCCGTCGTTGTACTGCTGCTGCCAGATCACGTAGGAGACACCGAATCGCTCTTTGTTGGCGAGGACGAAATCGGCGATCGCATCGCCGTGCGCGGGATCGGAGGTCATGAAGTCGAGCGCCAGGCCGGCACCGTGCTCGCCGTCGTAGCGGCCGTTGGCGCCGCCGATATCGGCGACTCCGAACGTCTGGCCGATCAGGTTGCCCACCTGGGCCACGTGCGGCTGGGTTCCGGCGAGTTCCGTGGAACACGGGATCATCGGCGGCGGCGGTGCGTGGCGTTTCAGGTACCGCGCCGGTTCCCGCGGCGCGTCGACTGCCGCGACTGCCTCGGCGGGCTGTGGAGGCATCGGCGGGGTTTCCGACGCGGCACCGGTACCGGTCGCGGGAGACGCCTGTGTATCCGCCGCTACCGCGGTGGCCTGCGGGGTCGGGGCGGGACGTGCCATCACCGACAGCGCGATGACGGCCGTTGCCGCAACCGTGCTTCCGGCCAGTGGAGCGAGCTTCCGGGCTCGGGCCGGCTTGCGATGTTGACCAGGCATGATGGTGACTACTCGTAACGCTCGGAGACAAGATCACCGTTAGATTACGAAATGGTCGCGGCAAAGTCACGGCAGCATGCTGGCGTACTCGAGTCATCGCCCGGGTCGCCCATGGGACGCGCAAGCGTGACTGCCCAGGGCCTCGGCTGGGCGAGGGCAGCGTCGCGTCCGCCGTTCTCCTGCTTCGCGGTGGAGCCGGTGCCCTGTCGGCCTGCTCCATCGCGCGCACGATCCGGTGGCGGTCGAGAGCAGTGCGCCCCGGTACGCAGGTCGGTAGACGGGGCGTTCTCGGCCACTGAATCCCGAGCCGGCACTCTCCCGCAGTACCGAATGCCTGTGCTCCGCAATAAGAATTCCGGCCCCGACCGCGCTGTTGCGGGGAGACAATCGTCGGACCGCTGGAAAGGGTCCGCGGACTCGTATCGCGGGCGTATGCACGATCCGTAGGAGGGCCATGTTCGTCCCGTTCAGTATCGCCGATTTCCTCGACCGCGCCGAAACCGTGTACGGCGACCGGATCGGTGTGGTCGACGAACCCGCGCAGCCCGCGCCTCCCCAGGGCTCGTTGAGCTACGCCGAGGTCGCCGACCTCGCTCGCCGGCAGGCTGCCCGGCTCGACCAGTTCGGTATCGGGGCCGGTGAACGGGTCGCGATCGTCAGCCAGAATTCGAGCCGGCTGCTCACCTCCTTCTTCGGCGTCAGCGGATGGGGCCGGGTCCTGGTGCCGATCAATTTCCGCCTGCGTCCGGACGAAGTGCGTTATATCGTCGAGGATTCCGGCGCCCGCCTCCTGTACGTGGATCCCGAACTCGCGGTTTCGCTCGCCGGGATCGACTGCGAGCACACGTTCGTGCTGGGTTCCGATGCCGACCTCTACGCGCCGCCGGGTGTCGTGCCGCGCGTGTGGGAGCCCGACGAATCTGCCACCGCCACCATCAACTACACCTCCGGCACCACGGCCCGCCCGAAAGGAGTGCAGATAACCCACCGCAATATCTGGGTCAACGCGGTCACCTTCGGACTGCACGCCACGATCAGCGACCGCGATGTCTACCTGCACACCTTGCCGATGTTCCACGCAAACGGCTGGGGTCAGCCGTTCGCGATGACCGGGGTCGGCGCCCGGCATATCGTCCTGCGCAAAATCGACGGCGCCGAGATCCTGCGGCGCGTGCGCGATCACGGCGTCACGGTGCTGTGCGCGGCCCCCGCAGTCGCCACCGCGGTCCTCGACGCCGCGCAGACCTGGGAGGGGGAGATCCCGGGGCGCGACCGGGTGCGGATCATCATGGCCGGTGCGCCGCCGCCGACGAAAACCGTCGCCCGCGTCGAACAGGAACTCGGCTGGGAGTTCATTCAGATCTACGGTCTCACCGAGACCTCACCGCTGCTCACCGTCAACCGTGCCCGGGCGGAATGGGACGACCTCGACCCCGAGGCCAAGGCGGCGAAACTGACCCGCGCCGGCGCCCCGGCCCTCGGTGTCCGGTTGCGAATCGAGGAATCGGACGAGGGTGCGGGGGAGGTGCTGGCCCGGTCGAATGTGGTGATGGACGGTTACTGGGGCCGGCCCGGCGAAAGTGCGGCGGTCCTCGACGGCGGGTGGTTCCGCACCGGCGACGGCGGCGAGATCGGCGACGACGGCTATCTGACCATTGCCGACCGCAAGAAGGATGTGATCATCACCGGGGGTGAGAACGTCTCTTCGATCGAAGTCGAGGATTGCCTGTTCTCCCATCCCGCCGTCGCGGAAGTGGCGGTGATCGCCGTACCGAGCGAGAAATGGGGCGAGACGATCAAGGCGCTGGTCGTGCTCGACCCGGACGCGGATCCCGACAGCGCGACCGAATCCGATTTGATCGCCTGGTGCAAACAGCGGCTGGCCGGCTACAAGGCACCGACCTCGGTGGAGTTCCGGGGCGAACTGGCCCGCACCGCCACCGGCAAACTGCAGAAGTTCAAACTGCGGGAACCGTATTGGCGTGGCCGCGACCGCCAGGTCGGCTGATACCCGCCGGGCGCCCGGGTCGCTTCGTCCGGTCAGCGACGGCGTGCCACGACCAGGCTCCGGCGTGCCGCCTCGGCGAATCGGTCCATCGGGCCGTCGCCGGGCAGCGGTAGTTCACGGTGGTAGCTGCGGGCGCGTTCGTAGGTGTCGTAGGACTGTGCATCCCAGCCGTGCCGGTGCAGCCACGGTTCGGCGGTATCCGCCACTCCGCCGTTTCGCCACAGTGCGGTCATCTCGGAACGTGCCTGGCCGGCGAGTGCCTGCCCCATCAGTGCGACGGCCTCCGCGCTGACGAATTCGATCGCCAATCGGCTCCCCGGGGCGGATCGGCTGCCGACAGTCTCGAGCAGCCGGTCGTTCTGTGCGTGGTCGAGGTAGGGGAGCAGGCCCTCGATCAACCACGCCGACGGTGCCGCCGGATCGAATCCCGCCTCGTCCAACGCGCGCGCCCACTCCGTACGCAGATCCGTCGCGACCGGCATCCGCCGGCCCGACGGCCGCGCTGCGCGGTCGTCGAGGACGCGCTGTTTGAAGGTGAGCACCGCCGGACTGTCCAGTTCGTACACCGTGACTTCCGCGGGCAGGCCGAGCCGGAACGCGCGGGTGTCGAGCCCGGCCGCGAGGATCACCACCTGCCGCAGCTCCCGGGTGGCCTCCATCAGGTAATCGTCGAAGAAGCGGGTGCGGATGGGGGCGTAACCGCCGAACGACCCCGAATCCGGTGCAGCCGGATCCGGCGGTCCGGTGACGCCGGGCATATCGAATCCGCTCGCTGCCACGAAATCGGCCGCGTAGGGATCGATGAACAGGCGGTCCGCTCGCTCGGACTCGGCCGCGCGGGCGGCGGCGACGATCAATGCGGTACGCCCCACCCCCGTGGGCGAATCACCAGGGGAACTTCCGGTGGGATCCGAGGCATCGGTGGTCACCGGGTCAGTCTAGGAACTCTCCGCCGCGCCACCGGGACGGCGCGGCGAGTATGCCGGTCCGAGACCCGGCAGGTGGCCGTTCCGAGGCTGAGCGAGTCCGCTGTCCGTGAGCAGATCTCAGGACCATCCCGCAGCAGTGTTGTGGGCACACCGCCTCGTCCGGGGCGAGCGCGCCCGTTCGGTCGTCGCGGGCGGACGGGTGATCGAACATCGCGACCTGGTTGAGCAGATCGCCGCCACGCAGGCCGGAGCGGCCGAACGCAGCGGGCCCGAGAGTTGGCCCGAGCGCGCTGGGAAATCCGGTGCGTACGGCGGCCGGTGTTGCGGCGGTCGCGCACCGCGACATCAGAAGGGCAGGCACCGCCGCCAGTACTCGCGCCGGATCGCGTCCCACAGCGGTGACAACTCCGGGCAGCGCTCGCGCATTTCGACGAGATCGGGCGCATGATCGAAAGCGAACGGCACGAACCGGGAAGCATCGGAGATCCGGCTGAGTGCGATCACTCGAATCGTCTGGCCGTCGATCCGCCACAGCGCCTGCCAGCCACCTGTCTCGGTCGACCGCGCACGACTCCGGGGGCGGTGGGCCGGCTCGCCGAAGCGGAGGGCCGCCGCGTGGTTCCGGCCGGTTCGGGGCTCAGGGGCAGGGGCGCCGGAATTGCCCACCCGTGCACCGCTGTCCTCGGTCATCGCCGGTGCCCGGTGGATCCGGCGAGCTCGCGCAATCGCGGCCGCACACCGGACCGCCACCATCGCGGCCAAACCGAGGGTGCCGACAGTACGGCCACCACCAGCGGCGTGGGATCGAAATATGCGGTACGCCGGGTTATTTGGCCGTTGCGGTCGAGTTCGAGATTATCGACCGCATCGATGCGCACGGCACGCCCGCCGATGGTGGCGCCGAGCCGGTGTTCGATATACAGGCGGTCCGAAGACCCGGACCAACCGAGGACGTCACTGTGCAGATCGGTGGCGAAGCTCTGCAACCTGTCCACCGCCTCCCACCATTGCCGCTTCCCGTGACAGGTCGGGATCACCGGCTGCACGAGTTCGATATCTTCGGCCATCAAGGGGTCGAGGGCGCGGCTGTCGACATCCGCCCAGCCGGCGGTGAAAGTTGCCACGACCTTTTCGTGAATCGCGGTCCAGTCGATGCTCACCGCACCCCCGAACGAGAACCTGTGCTCTTCATCGCTGTTCCTTCTCCCGCGCCGGCCTCGGATGGTGTGCGAGGTCGCCTGCGAAGCCGGCGGAAACTATGTTTTGCAATGATTACAAGAAGTCTGGTCAGTACGGTAACAGTCGCGCACGATTTCCTGTAACGATTACAAGAAGGCGGGTATGGACCCACGCAAGCAACGCACCATCGACGCTCTGCTGCGGGCCGCGGAGGAGGTATTCGCCGAGCAGGAGGCCGATGCGGTGACCGTTGAGGAGATCGCGGCCCGCGCGGGCGTCGCGGTCGGGTCCCTCTACAACCACTTCGGCTCGAAATCGGGGTTGCGGGCAGCCGTCGTAGAACGAGCGCTCGACGCCGACCGCGACCACATGGATCGTGCCTACACCGCCGGTCGCACGCCGATCGAACAGCTCTACGCCGCCGCGGAAGAGTACTTCGAGTTCTATCTGGCCCACCCGGAGTACTTCCGGATGCTGGCATTCCCCGGTTCGCCCGGCCGATACCCGGCGGGCAAGGACATGGCCCGGCGGCTGGCCGAATCGGTGAACGAGCAGAACAGCCGCATGGTCGATACGCTGCGTGCGGGTATGGCGGCCGGCACCGTCCGAGCGGGTGATCCGGCGGCCGTCGCCACCGTGCTGTGGGCATCGTGGAACGGCATCATCAGCCTCGGATGGCGCCCGGACGAGTTGCGGCGCAGTACTTCCGACCTGCGCGAACTGTTGCGAACCGCCACCGATGTCATCGCGCGGGGGCTGCTCACCGGTCAGGACCCGGGGCTCGCGGAGGAGCCGGCGCGGTAGGGGCGGACCGGATCCGAGACATGATCCGGTCGACGAGTTGGTCGAGACGCTGTTGGTGGGTGCCTGCCCAGTAGATCCGGTTACAGCCGGTGCACCGGTGGAAAACGTGGTGCTCGTGACGGGTGTGTGGCGGGAGCCGATCGATGATATCGGCCTTGGCCACGTCGGCCAGTGGTGCGCCGCAACGCAGACATCGGGTGAGCGGGGCCAGCCGGCGGGACAGATCGAGGCGGTCGATCACCTCCACGGTCTGCTCGACCGGTCGGCCGGCGCGGACGAAGATCCCGTGGGTGACGATCCGGCGGGCGAGCAGACCGCGATCCCGAGTGAGCAGGATCCGGTGGTCGGTTGCCGAGATTTCGGCCAGGCAGGCGTCGTCCGCGTCGAATTCGCAGCGGACGTCGAGCCCCATCAGCCGTAGAAGTCGCGCCGCGCCACCGAGATTGACATCGGCGAGCAAGCGCGGTTCGCGCAGCGGCTCGGGGCGCACCCGGGTGAGCGGGGCGATATCGAGACTTTCGAATACGGGGTAGACGGCCAGCCGGTCGCCGGGCCGCGGACGGTGCCCGAATTCGACGGATTCGCCGTTCACCAGCAGCAGATCGACCTCGGTGTGCGGAATACCCGCGGCCTCGACGACGTCCTTGACAGTTTGATGGGGCCGGACCGGCCGTCGCAGTATCGAGAAGCGGGATCGCGGGGGCAGGAAATCGTTCAGTTCGGCGTAGACGCGAACTTCGAGGCTGCCCTGCCGGTCGCTGCTCGCCGCGGCGGAAGTGTGCATGATCTGCCTCGTCTCGGCATCGAGTCCACTCGAAACCCTGCGCAGCCTCTTAGTTTACTCCCGCCTTCCGAGCTACCCTCGCCGTCGACTCCGGTACGAACCGATCATTGCGCCCTGCCGGACGCCGACCGGCGGAGCTCGTACCGCGCGCCCAGCCGGCGCGTATGGAGTTCGGGCACCGCATCGTGAACGGCGGCGGATACACCGCCCGCGAATGCACCTCGGCCGCGGCTGTACCGATCTGCTCGTCTGCGGGTCGTACACCGATACGCAGGTTCGAATGTGACGTCGCTGTGGATATCGTTGCAGAGGTGGTCTCCACTCCGGAGAAGACCGGGCCGGTCCGGCTCGACCAGTGGGTGCCAGGGCGTGGTGCAGCCGAGTTCCGCCACCGGCAGAAGATCTCGTCGATTCGGGCGACGCCCGGCCCACGAGCTCGCTGACACGGATGTGCCGGGTCGCTCGGCGTCCGTCCCGAGATGCTTTCCTGTCGGCATCACTCACCCGGGCGGGGGCGCTGTTGTTTCGCTGCTCTGGCGTGCAAGCGTGCCTTCTTCTCACGATTCCCGCACGTGTTCATATCGCACCATTTGCGGGTGCGGCTCCGACTGGTGTCGAAGAAGGCGGCTCGGCAGGTCGGTGACGCGCACAGGGCCAATCTCCCGTCTCGTTCGCCGGCGATGATGGCGATGGCGTCGGCGGCGATCACGCTCAGGGCGTCCGCTACGCGCGAAGCCGAACCGAGTCGCCAGTGACGGTTGCCTTCCGGCGTCAGGACGGCCGCGGCCCGGCCCTGCACGCTGCAGTCGTTGATGACGCGAACGGCCTGTGCGGGGAGCGCATCGTGGACAGCGGCCGCCGTCGCGGCGGCATGGACGGATTCCCGTAGCTCACGGGCGCGTTCGAGCTGGGCGGCGGTGCAGAACTGGACAACGAGGCCGTTCACTGCGAGCCAGTCGACGAGTCGCTGCGGTGTGGGAATGCGCTCCACCGGGTTGCCGCACCGCTCGGTCAGAGTCGCCGTGAAGCTGGTCGCCAGCACGCTACCGAGGCGGAAGTCGGGGAACCGGTCGCGCATGGAACCACCATAGCTGGTTGCCGCCGACAGCTACGCATGTTAGAACCGTCATAGCCGGTTCGTTCGTGGTGCCGGCCGGTTCTGTGCCAACCAGGAGGTCCGATGTCCCGTCCCGCCTGCGACATAGCAGTATTCGAAACCCATGCCACCGACGCCGACCTCGACGATCTGCGTGCCAGACTGGCCGCGGCGCGGCTGCCAGAAGCCGAGACCGTCCACCGCGCCGCATCCGGCCCGGGCCGATGGAGCCAGGGCGTTCCGCTCGCCGACCTCATCGACCTCGTGAACTATTGGCGCACCGAGTACGACTGGCGTCCTTTCGAAGAGCGCCTCGACCGCGTCGGCCAGTACCGCACGACCATCGACGATCTGGGAATCCACTTCTTGCACCGCCGGTCCGCGCGGGCGGACGCCACTCCGCTGCTCATGACGCACGGCTGGCCCGACAGCATCGTCCGGTTCATCCACATAGTCGACGAGCTGGCAAATCCGGGAGACTCGGGGACGCCGGCGTTCCACGTGGTGGTCCCGTCGCTACCGGGCTTCGGCTACAGCGAGAAACCGGCCACTACCGGGTGGGGAACCGAAAAGATCGCCGCCGCCTGGGTGGAACTGATGGAAAGGCTCGGCTACCGCGAATTCGTCGCCCACGGTGGCGACTGGGGCGGCAATATCACCTCGGTTCTCGCCGGCAGGTTTCCGGACCGGGTGCTCGGCATCCATACAACGTTCGCGGAAGCACTGCCCGGATCGTCCACGGACGGGCTGACGGCTGTCGAGCGCCGGTGGGCCGAGGAGACTCGCGACTTCTGGGCCCGCCGCGCGGCATACGCGAAACAGCAGGCCACCCGGCCGCAAACCATCGGCTATTCGCTCGTCGACTCGCCCGTCGGGCTTCTGGCCTGGATACTGGACAAGTTCGCCGAGTGGTCCGATACCGAAGACAGCCCGTTCGAGACGATTTCCCGAGACCGCGTCCTCGACAACGTCACCCTGTATTGGCTGACGCGGACCGGAGCGTCAGCGGCCCGCATCTACTACGAAAGCCACAACTCGTTCGACTCCGCACTCCGCATCGACGTCCCGTCCGCGCTCACCATGTACCCGCGCGATGTCGAGAAGTGCCCACGCCCTTGGGCGCAGGAGCGGTACCGGAACATCGTCCGCTGGAATACACCCGAATCCGGCGGACATTTCCCGTCGCTCGAGGTTCCCGAGTACTTCGTCGAGGACTTGCAGGAAGGTCTTGCGGCAGTACTGGCCGCTCACAGCTGAGCGCTGCCGGGTGCTGGATCGATATCGGTCCCAGCGTTGAACTGCGCGCCGAATGCATCGGGCCGCGACGTACCCCCGAATTCGGAGACGGTCCGGCCGCGGCGGGGCCGGCTACGGGGTGTCCACCTCGACGAGCATGCCGCGGAGGGTGTAGCCGCCGATTGCGTCGTTGAAACCGGCTCGGGGCGGAGTTTGCAGGCGGACCCCGGGCAGGGTGAGCAGCTTGCTGAGGAAGATATCGGTCTCTACGACCGCGATCGTGGCTCCGGGGCATTTGTGTGCACCGTCGCCGAATGTGAGGACCGGGCCGGTGGCGTCGGTGCGAGATCGGCTGAGGCAGACCGTCAACGGACTCTCACCGACGACGGCCGGGTCGGTGTTTGTCGCTGCGATATCGATATCGATGAGCTGCCCGGGTGCGACGGTGACGGATCCGCCGTCGCCGTCGGGGAGGTCGACGGTCGCCGTGGTCCGGCGCAGCAAGTGCGCGACGACAGGTTCGAGCCGCAGAATTTCGTGGAGGATGGCGTGACGTTCCGGTTCCCCGGCGGCGCGGTAGCGCTCCCGCAGGGGCTGGTCGGTCAACAGATGCCATGCGGAAACGGTGATGAACTCGCGGGTGGTGACCATTCCCGCTGCGGCGAAAGTAATACATTCGCCGAGGATCTCCACCGAAGAACAGCCCTCGTCGAGCAGATGTGAGATCAGGTCGTCCCGGCGCCGGGTTCGGCGGGCACGCACCGCCGGACGTACATCGCTGAGGAAGATACTCGACCAGTTCCTCGCCTGCCGCCACATCCAGTGGAGGCCGTCGACGGTGGTGAACCCCGGCGCGCCGAATTTCTCGGGGAAGAACCTCTCCAACCGGTGAGTCAGCCCGGGACGGCTCTCGGTGAGCCCGACAACCGAGCACACCACGCCGATGGCGAGGCCGAAGCCGAGAGCCGCGAGGTCGGCACGGCCGTCGTGGCGGAGGCGGGACAGTTGTCGGTCGGCCAGGTTGTCGATCAAACCTCGGTACGCTTCGTCGACCCGGCGGGGTGTGAAGAATCGCGCGGTCCGGCGCCGGTGTTCTCGATGCTCCGGGCCGTCCCGGTACAACACCGGTCGACGGATACGAGCGGGCAGATTGTCCAGCGTCTCCACTCCCAAGCCGGCCTGGACCGTGTCCTGGCTGCGTAACGCTGCGCGGGCGGCGGCGTAGTCGCGTACGAGCCATATTCCGTCGGTGGTCTGGGTGATCGGACAGCCGCCGGGGCCCTGCCCACGGTTGATCTTGCGTGCGTCGGTGCTGTCTGCCGGCATGATCCCGTCCCCTTCAATGCGCGATACGGCGGTTCGCTTCTCCGGCAGTCCGGCGCGATATGTCGCCTCACTTGAACAGTGTTGCGCGCGAATGGCTTCGGTGTCACCGATATGGCTCGCCCGATGCCGTCACCGTTATGGCGCGAGGCGCGATCCACAGCCCGGCCGGCCGACCTGGACGAGGCGGCGCCGGCAGCGCGGACCGCGGCGCGATCTCGGAGTACACGCGCGGCGCGCGGGGTTACCAGGACTCGCTGTAGCGCAGCGGCGAGTGGACGCCCGGCTTGACGTCGGGTACCAGGACTGTGGTGTGCCAGCGGTCTTCTTCCCACAGTTGTTCGGGGAGGTCGGTGTGCAGCCGGTGTTCGAGGGGCTGGGCCAGGGCGATCACCAGGGTGGTGCGTTCGACCAGACGGCGCCGTTGCCAGGTCAGCGGGCCCGAGACTTCCAGTACCCCTGGCCCGGGACCGATGGTCGCGGGAATGTTGAGGGCCAGCGGTTCCGCGGTCCAGGTGGTGGGGTAGTCGTAGTAGCGGGCGACGTAGGTGCGGGGCGCGGTTTCGGTGCCGAAGGAGAGTGCGGACAGGGCCCAGTCGATGCTGGGCAGCCCGAACAGATCCCAGAACTGTGCCGACAGCCAGGAGTGGATGGGAAGAGCGATCGTCCGGTTGTCCCGGACGATCGCTGGGGAATTGATATGGAGCAGAGTGATTTCGGTGGTGCGGGTGCGCATGCTCGGGACCGTCGGATCGATCATCTGGCGGGACGAGCTGCGGCTGCGACGGTGTGGCTGTACGGGACCGCTTCGAGCAGGGTGACCGCGATTTCGGTGCCGTTGGGCACCTTGTAGCTGCGTTGTTCGCCGCGGCGGGCCCCGGTGAGTGCGGCGCCGAGGGGCGAGTCGGGGGAGTAGACCTCGAGATCGTTGTGTTCGGCGTCGCGGCTGCCGAGCAGGAATGTCTCGGTATCGTCGGTGCCGTCGTAGCGGATGGTGAGCACCATGCCGGGTTCGGCGATTCCGTCGTCCGGCGGGTCTTCGCCGAATACCGCGTTGCTCAGCAGATTCCGGATATGCGCGATCCGGTTCTGGCGTTGGTGCCGGGCGGTGAGCTGGTCCTGGGTATCGGCGGCCTCGGTGTGACCGGCGTTCTCGGCGGCGAGCAGTTCGGTGAGCTCGGCTTCGAGTTGTTCACGAGCGTGCATCGTCAGCCAGATGGGCGAGCTGCTGGTCATATCCGTCCTACAGGGTCGTCAGGGAAAGTGGGTGTCGGCCGTCGGGGCGGCGGAGGGAGGGAGGAGAGGGCCGCCCCGACGGCAGAAACTCCGTGGAGCCGGGTCGTGCTGACACCGGCTCCACGGATGGGGGAATGGCCGAAGGGCTCAGCCGGGTGCCGGGCTCACCACCCGGCACCGTGCTGCTCGTTCGCGGTCGAGCCGACTCGGTACGCGCGCCATGCTCACCTCCACGTCGAACGATGCGCTTTACAGCCATGATGACGCGGCAACCACGGGGATGCATGTCCGCGCGGCACAGTTTTGGTACCGGCGATTGTTTGATCTCTACAATGAAGGGCGGTCATCGCCGAATGCGGCGAGGTCGATCGTCATCGCGAGACGAGTACGGGCATCCGCCAGGTCCAGGACGGCGACTTCGCGCATTTTCCGCAGCCGGTTGCGGACGGTATTCGGATGGACGCCGAGTTGGGTGGCGGCCTCGGCGAGATCGCCCTGAGCGTCGAGCCATGCGCGCAGCGTGGCGACATAGGTGGTGGCGTGCTCGCTGTCGTATCGGCGCAGCTCCGCGACCGGGCCGCGAGCCGGTATCCGTCCGGTTCGTGCGGCGGTGCGCAACCGCTGCAGCAGGATTTCGCCCCAGGATTCGTCGTAGGCGGGGAAGTCCATATCTGTCGACCCCTGTTCGTGCAGCGCCAGGCATTCATCCGCCTCCTGCCGCGAAGCCGGCAGGTCGGTGGCCGTGGCGGGTCCGCCGATTCCGGCCGACAGGGTGACGCGGGTGGGTAGCGCGGCCCGCAGCGCCGCCACCCAGTCGCGGGCGGTACGGACGTGCTCGCCGGGCAGGATCGTGTAGACGGTGTTGTCCGACAGTGTGCTGCGACCCGGCCGGGACCAGCCGAAGCCGAAGGTTGCCTGCTCGAAGGCGAGCAGTAGCCCGGCATGGCGTTCCGCCGCGATCTGGGCGCGTACCGCGACCACCCGTAACGGTGCCGGTGCCAGCCCGAGCCGGCCGGTCACGGTGGTCGCATCGGGGCTGCCCTCCAGCAACCGGATGACCAGATCGGACTCCACTTGGCGCTCCAGATCCGCGCTGGCCCGCGACCGCAGCAGATGCAGGGCTACGGTGCGGGCACCGTCGGTCAGCGCGGCCCGCCGGACCCGGGGCAACGGCTCCGGGCAGGTCACCCACACCGACCCCAGCAGTTCGCGGCCCACGCGTACCGCGACCACCATCCGCCCGTCGAATCCGAGCCCGGAATCCGGTTCGATGAACAGCGGTTCGTCGGATCTGAGCAGATGGGTGGGCACGCCGCGCGTTTCGAACAGTTCGCGCAGCGCAACCGGTTGCTGCCGATACAGCACCGTCTCCGCGAGCGCGCGGTCGGCGGTGCCGTGCAGGGTGGAGTGGGCCATGACGCGGGACAGCGGATCCTCGATGGTCACCGCGCCGTCGACCGCGCCCGTCAGGCTGTCCGCCAGTGCGAAAAGGTCGGTGGGACCGCGGCCGGAGGCGGTTTCGCGGCCTTCCAAGACCAGCCCGTACACCACTCCGGTGAGCTGGTTCCACGACACCGCGGGATCCACCACCAGCACCGCGACTCCGCCGCCGGGCCCGATCGCGGCTGCTTCCCGTTCGGCGTCGGAACCACCGCGCACCAGTACCGCAACCGCTTTCGCCGCCCGCGCCCCGTGAACCGCCTCACTCACGGAGCCGGCGCCCACAGCGAGGAAGATATCGCCGGGCGCCGCCTCCGACCCGGTGGCATCGTGTACCGCGACGCTGCGGATCATGGTCGCCCGCGATACCGGGCAGCTGCGTAACCGCACGCCGTACCCGCCGAGCACGTTGACGAGGTGATCCAACCGCACCATGAGCGACTCCTGTCCATGCTGGCTTCCGACACCGTAGCCGCCGCCTCTTGTCCCGCGCGGTTCTCGGCGGGGCGGAGCCGGCCCGGGCGAACGCGAATTGCGGCGGTGGGTCAGGCTGTCATCACGGCGCGCCGGACGGTTTCGCGGAGCAGCGCGCGACGCCGGTCGTGGGTGTCGGCCGGTTCCTCCGCGGTGGCGGCATAGACGTTGCTGACCGGGGACCAGGCCATGGACATCGAGATCACCATGGCCAGCACGTCGAAGGGGTCGCCGGGGCGGACGAGGCCCGCGGTTTGTGCCTCGGCGATGGCGCGTAGTTTGTGATCGTCGAGCCGGTCGGCATCGTCGACCAGGTGCCCGGCGGGCCGGCGCTCCAGGCGGGCCCAGGTGGCGAGCCGGATCAGGTCGGGGCGGCGGAGGTATTCGTCGTACAACCGCACGGCCCAGTCCGCGAGGTCGGCCGCATCGATGGGGACGACGTTCACGATCCGCTCCAGTGAACCGGTGAAGATGGCGTCGAACAATCCGTCCTTACTGCCGAAATAGCCGTAGAGCTGCGCTTTGTTCGTGCGTGCGTCCGCGACGATCCGCTCGATGCGGGCCCCGGCGATACCGTGCTCGGCGAACTCGCGGGTCGCCGCCTCGAGGATGCGGTCGCGGGTGGCGGCGCCGCGGGCGGTCAGGGGCCGATCGGTCATGGTGCCCAACTTACAACAGAACAGTCTGTTTACCTATGGCCGATCGCTGGCTACTCTCGATAGACAGAACAGTCTGTTTAAGGAGCTCGGTATGAGAACAACGGTCGGCTGGCACGCAGCGGATGCCGCGACGCTACAGCGGGCGCCGGTCCCGCGCCGCATGCTGCGCCCGGACGATATCGCGGTGCGCGTGGACTTCTGCGGCGTCTGCCACACCGATCTCCATGCTGTCCGCGGCTATCGCGGCCGGCCGGACCCGATGCTCGTACCGGGGCACGAATTCACCGGTGTGGTAACAGAAGTCGGCAGTGCGGTCGCCGGTTTCGGCATCGGCGATCGGGTGGCGGTCGGCAATATCGTCGACTCCTGCGGTGACTGCGCCATGTGCCGGGCCGGTCAGGAGAATTTCTGCCGCGAATTTCCCACGCTCACCTACGGCGGTACCGACCGACGCGACGGGTCGGCCACCCTGGGGGCCTATTCCCGCGAATACCTGGTCCGCGACCTATTCGCCTACCACTTGCCCGACGGTCTCGATCCCGCCGGTGCGGCCCCATTGCTGTGTGCCGGAATCACGGTCTGGGAGCCGCTGCGCGCACTCGCGGTCGGACCGGGCACCCGCGTCGCGGTGGTCGGGCTGGGCGGGCTGGGCCATCTGGCGGTCAAACTGGCCGTCGCGCTGGGCGCCGAGACCGCGGTGGTCAGCAGATCCCGGGACAAAGCCACCGACGCCCACCGGCTCGGCGCGCACGAGTTCCTGGTTTCCACCGACGATTCCGAAATGAGTACCGCCAGAGATAGTTTCGATGTGGTGGTCGATACGATTTCCGTCCCCCACGATCCCGGCCCCTATCTACGGCTGGTTGCCCTCGACGGAACACTCAGTCAGGTGGGATATCTGGGCCCGGTCACCGTGCAGGCCACCGATCTTCTCATCGGCCGCAAGAAACTCGGCTCGGCCGGCAGTGGTGGCCGCCCCGCCACCACCGCCCTCCTGGACTTCTGCGCCCGGCACGATATCACCGCCGATATCGAAGTCCTGCCCTCGGCGCGCGTGAACGAAGCCCTCGACCGGCTCGAACGCAACGACGTCCGCTACCGTTTCGTACTAGACCTGTCCGACCTGGACTGATCGAGTATCCGATCGGCGATTCTCATGGCATCCGGGCGGTCCCGCCGAGTCCCACGTCGAACACCGACCCGGTGATGTAGCGCCCGGAGTCACCGACGAGATGATCGACCGCGTCGGCAATCGCCTCCGGCGGACACCACGGGATCCGCATCGGGCTCATCCGCGCGTACCGCGGTTCGACCTCTTCCCGGGCCGGATTGTCCAGATCGGGGGCGAACAGGGAATACAGGGCGGGGTTGTGCAGCATCGGAGTGTCGACGTTGGTCGGACAGATGATATTTGCGGTGATACCGGTTTCCGCGTACTCGAGCGCGACGGATTTGACGAGCCCGATCACCCCCCATTTGGACGCCGAGTAGTGCGCGAGGTTCGGGGTGCCCTGGCGCCCGCTCATCGACGAGATGGCGACGATGCGGCCCCATCCGCCGGTCATATGGGGCAGCACCGCGCGAAGACAGTTGAACGTCCCGGTCAAGTTGGTGGCGAGCATATCCGACCACATGGCATCGGAGAGTTCGGTGACGGGTGCGAAACCGACGATGCCCGCGCAGGTGACGAGAATATCGATTTGGCCCGACTGTGCGGCGGTGGAATCGGCGAAGGCCGTTACGGCGGGGGCGTCGCGGACGTCGAGTACGGCGGTGTGGCAGGATCCGCCCTCCGCCTCGATCAGGCGGGCCGTTTCGGCGAGATCGCCGGCGGTCGCCAGGGGATAGGGAGCGGTATCGCCGAGTGCGCACAGGTCGGCGAGCCCGACGGTGGCGCCCCGGCGGGCGAGCGCCCGCGCCACGGCGCGGCCTTGGCCCCGCGCCGCACCGGTGACCACGGCGGTACGGCCGTCGAGATCACCCCCGGTCGTGTTGTCCGGCTGCATCGTCACCGCTCCTCTCGACAATCTGTTTGACCTGCGCCTTGGCGATCTTGCCGCCCGGCGCCAGCGGCATCCGCTCCAGCACCCGCAGCCGTTCCGGCAGGTACTCCCTGGTGATTCCTTGCTCGCGTAACCAGGAGTTGAGATCGGTGAGCGTCAACTGCCCGGCCTGCGGGGCCAGCGTGACGGCGGCGCAGAGCCGTTCACCGAACAGTGGATCGGGGACGCCGACCGCCGCGACCATTTCCACGGCGGGATGTTCGCGGATGTAGTCCTCCACTTCGAGTGCGGAGATGTTCTTCCCACCGCGGATGATCAGGTCCGCCAGGCGGCCCACCACGCGCAGCCGGTCGTTCTCGTCGACCTCGACGATATCGCCGAGCCGGATCCAGCCGTCGTCGGTGAACAGTTCGGCGTTGGCGGCCTCGTCGTTCCAGTAGCCGGGGGACATGAGCGGTCCGCGCACCGCGGGTTGCCCGCGCCGGATACCCGGACCGCCGCCGTCGGTGCCGTCGTCGAGGATGCGGACGTTCATCTCCGGGATCAGGCGCCCGCCGGTGCCGAGCCGGGTCTGTTCGTCGTCGTGGACGGTGGTGCCGCTGGCCGCGCCGGTTTCGTTGGAGCCGTAGAACTGCAGGACCAGGGCTCCGGTAACGTCCTCGAAACGTTTGGCTTCGGCGTAGGGCACTGCCTCGCCGCCGGTGAACATGGCGCGCAGTGCGTCGGCGTGGGACAGTTCGCGGTCCGGGGTCTGCAGCATCATCCGGAACTGGGTGCTCACACAGGCGAGGATGGTGGCGCGATATTCGGCCATCAGGTCGATCGCGACCACCGGATCGAACCGGCTCATCACCAAGGCCGGCCGGCCGAGCAGTGCCGGCAGGAAATGTGACGTCCACAGCCCGAAACCGAAGGGCGCGGGCACGAAAGCAGCGACGACCTCCGCGGGCCGCATATCGGCGTTGCGGCAGGCGATCGCGGCGAACGTGCTCCACCGGCGCTGGGTCTGCATGACGAGTTTCGGCCGCCCGGTGGTACCGGATGTGCTGTTGAGCAGGCAGATATCGTCGACGGAGAAACCGGCGGTGCCCTCGCCCCGGTCACTGGGCGCGTCGGCGCCGTCGAGGGTGACCTGCCCGCCTTCGACCAGTACCAGATGCGCCGGCGCCGTATCCCGCAGCCGGAGGTCCTGCACCAGTTCCGCGACCGGCACGCCGCGGTTGCCGGGGACGGTCACCAGCACGGTGGAGCCCGAGGCCGATATGAGGTGAGCCAATTCCGCCGGTCCCGACCGGGCGCCGACAGCGACGGCGAGCACCCCGGCCCGGTAGGCACCGACGAGAGCGGCATGGAATTCCACGGTATCGGGCAGATACACCGTGACCGCCGGGATATCGCCGAGGGCCCGCAGCGCGGCGCAGACACGATCGGCGAGCCGATCGTATTCGGCCCAGGTGGTGGTGCCGTCCGGGCTGATATAGGCGGGTTCGTCCGCTCGGGCGGCCCCCCACCGGCGGGCGAGGTCGCTGACGGAGTACCCGGTGCAGGCCTCGGGGTCCGCGGTGAATTCGGGGGTGATTTCGGCTAGGGGAACGTGTTCCATCACAGAGCTTCCTCGAGCATCCCCATGGACGCCCGGTAGGCGGTATCGAGTGCGCCGGCGCTGTCTTCCGGTTCGGACAGCGAGCCCCGGATCATGACGTACCCGCGGTCGACGATTCGGGCCACCCGGTACAGCGCCGGTTCGGCGACGAGCACCGTGATCCCCGAATCCGCCAGTTCCCGGACGTGGTCGAGTAGTTCACCGGCGATCTTCGGGGACAGCCCGGTGGTCATTTCGTCGAGCAGCAGCGCGCGCGGTTCGACCAGTAGGGCCCGGGCCAGCAGCAGCATCTGCTGTTCCCCACCGGAGAGCACGCCGGCGAATTGTTTCGCGCGCGTTCGCAGAATCGGGAAACGCTCGAACGCCGATTCGACGACATCGTTGCGGGCGCCCAGGAGCCGGGCACCGATCTCCAGGTTCTCCCGCACGGTCAGACGCGGGAACAGTTGCCGGCCCTGCGGGACGAAAGCGACTCCCGTGCGTAATCTCTCCTGGGCCGGTACGCCACTGAGATGGTGTTCGTCGACGGTCACGGTCCCGGTGGCCGGCGTACTGCCGAACACCGCCGACAGCAGGCTCGACTTACCGGCCCCGTTCGGGCCCACAACCGCCGTGACCTCCCCGGAGCGGGCCTCGAACCCGACCGCACGGACGGCGACGGCCTTCCCGTAGCGGACGGTCAGTCCCCGGGCGCTGATCATCGGGCCTCCTCGGTGGTGCCGAAGTACACGGATTGCATTTCCGCACTGCGCATACAGTCCTGCGGGCTGCCCGTGAACGCGACCGCGCCATCGGCCAGCAGCACCACCGAATCGGCCAGTTCGGCGATGAGATCGACATTGTGGTCCACCAGCACAACCGAATGTCCCGCTGCGCGGACCTGGTGAACGGCATGGGAAATCGCCGCGATCCCCTCGGTATCGGATCCGGCGAAAGGTTCGTCCAACAGCAGTACCCGCGGTTCGGCGGCCATCGCACGGGCGATCTCGACCAGCCGCTGCGAGCCCAGCCCCAGACTCCCGGTGGGAATCCGCTCGGTGCTGACCCCGTACTCCGCGGCCACCGCTGCCGCCCGGTCGAGTACGGCGCGGGGTGTGCCCGCCAGCCCGCGCAGCAATGCGCGCAGCGAGGCGCCGTAGGACCCGATCGATCGGCCGACGATCCCGGGCACGATGTTCTCGACCGGGGTCAGTTCGAGCGCCAGTTGCGGATGCTGGAAGGTACGAGCCAGCCCGGCCCGCGCCCGCTCCGCGGGGCCGTCGGGCAGGGTACGGCCATCGACGCGCACCGTTCCCGCGTCCGGGGTCTGGGTGCCCACGATGCAATCGACGAGGGTGGTCTTTCCGGCCCCGTTCGGCCCGACCAGGCCGAGCACGCGACCGGCGGGCAGTTCGAAACTCACCTCGTCCACCGCGGTGACCCCGCCGTAGTGTTTGGTCAACCCGGTCACGGACAGCAGTGTTGTGGCTGCCATCGTCGTCACCTCCTGTCCTTGTTCCCCGACGGTACGAGCCGTCGGTACAGCCGGTCTGCCCAGCCGATCACGCCGCCGGGCGCGAGCAGGAGGATCACCAGTACGACCACGGCCAGCAGCAGTTCACCCGAGCCCTGGTATCCGGGCATGTTCAGCGTGACACCGACCGCGATCAACGCGCCGAGGGGAGCGCCCCATGCCGAGCCCCGGCCGCCGATGATCGGCATGAAGATCGCGAGGAACACCAGGTCCAGACCGAAGGTCTCCGGGGTCACCGCCTGTACCGATACGGTGAACAGCGCGCCACCGGTGGACGCGATCGCCGCACCGACGGCCAGTGCCACCACGGTCAGATGGGTCGGGGAGATTCCGCTGGACTGTACCGCCGGCGCGTTCTCCCGCGCCGCGGACAGCGAAAGCCCCCATGCCGACCGGCGCAGCCGGTCGATCAGCACCGTGATCGCGCAGACGACGACGATCGCGGCCACCACCTGGGCATAGCGCGGCGGTTCCCAGCCGAACAGCGACGGCACCGCAATATTCGCGATTCCGGACGACCCACCGGTGATCGAGGTGGCGTCGCCGAGCCAGTGTTCGAAGGCGATGGCGAACAGCAGAGTGACGGCGGCGAGGTAGAAACCGGACAGTTTCCTGGTCGCGACTGCGAGGACCAGGGCGACCGCGGCGGCGATCACCATACCGGCGAGCCAGCCCCACCACGGCGAAAGCCCTTGTTTCACCGATAGGTAGGCGACGGCGTACGCACCGATGGCCGCGTAGGCGCTGTAGGCCATGGACAGGGAACCGGCCAGCACGAACGGCAGGTACATACCGAGCGCCACCAGCGCGTAGGTGGCGGCGAGGAACACCAGGTCCTGCCGGTACAGGCTGGGCCCCATCCAGAGCAGCACCACGGCGAGGACGGCCAGGCAGATTCCCAGCTCACCGAGTACGGTGCGCGCGGCGGATATACCGGTTCTGCCGGCCGGGATAGCGGTTTCGGTGGTCGTGACAACAGCCATCACACCCGCACCTTTCGTTGGAACAGCCCTTCGGGCCGGAACGCGAAGAACACGAGGGCGACGAGGAAGATGGCGATCGAACTACCGGTCGCGCCGAAGTAGAAACTGCCGAACACCTGCACCCAGCCGAGCGCGAGCCCGCCGACCAAGGGCGCCCACGGCTTTCCGGTGCCGCCGACGACCAGGGCGAGGAAACCGGTGAGTGTCCAGGACAATCCGCTGGTGAACTGGGCTCCGGATTTGGCCGCGAAGACGATGCCCGCGATCCCGGCGATGGCGCCGGACAGGCCGAAAGCCCACAACCGGACCCGGTTCACATTCACGCCGATCATCCGGGCGGCGTCGTGGTTGTCACCGACCGCACGGAGCAGTTGGCCCGTGGCAGTGGCGCGCAGCCAGAGCACGGTGGCTGCCAGGGCGATCGCGGTGATCAGGATGATGGTCGCCGTCGTACCCTGCACACCCACCGATCCGATACGGGAGTCGGGCAGTCCGAGCAGATTCGGCACCGATACCGGGGTACGGCCGAACACCGTGCCGGCCAGCTGCTGAATCGCGAACAGTGTCGCGGTGACGGCGACCAGGGCCGGCAGTTCGGCGCCACCGGCGCGGCGCTGCACCGGCCGGACCACCACGATCTCGGTGACCAGCGATATCCCCACCGCCACCGCGATCCCCAGGATCGCACCGAGCAGGATCGGCACACCCCAGTGGGCGGCGGCGTAGCCGGCGAGCAGCGCGGCGGCCATCGCGTACGGGCCCGCGGCGAAGTTGAAGAACGAAGCCCCCACTACGACCAGGTAGATCGACAGGGCGACGAGCGCGAAGAAACAGCCGATTTCGATGGCGGCCAGCCACAACTGCGGATCCCTCATCGATCGGCTCCCTTCGGCGTGCACTCCGGCTGGTACTGCGGCCACGGTCCGGTGGGAACGTTGTCGGGGCCGAACTCGACGAGCACCAGTCCGCAGGCCGAATCGGGGGCGATATGGTCGTCCGGCGCGAACGACAGTGTCAGCGGGGCCTGCCCGAAGCTCGCCGGAACGTCGCGAACCTGCTGCATCGCCTCGTTGAGCCGCTGCCGATCGGTATGGGTGCCGGCGAGTTCGATCGCCCGCGCCAGCAGCATCACCGAGTCGTAGGCTTGCGCGTCGTAGGCGGTCAGCGAGTAGTCCGGTCCCTTGATGGTCCGCAGCCAGTCCTGTAATTCCGCGGTCCGGGGGTTGTCATCGCTGAGGCTGCCCATGTAGACGAGGCCGTCGAGCGAGCCCGGTGCGGCGAGTTTCCACGACTGGGGCTGGTTTCCGATCGACGCCAGCGAGAAGCGTTGCAGCTCGGGCGCGAGTCGATGCACCGTGTTCTGCGCGAGTAGTTCGAAATTGCCGCCGACGCTCGCGACGAGCACGACGTCGGGGTCACTGTCGAGCAACCGGCTCACCCCGGCGGTGAGGTCGGCGGCGTCGACGGCGGCTTTCGCGGTACCGACGATATCGATGCATTCCCGCAGCTTCGGGTAGAGCGTATCGAGGATGCCCGCAATGGCGGGACTGGAATCGGCCAGCACCCCGAGCCGTTTTTTGCCCTGGGCCGCGAAGGCGCCGCAGTAGACGTCGGCGTACTGGGCCAGCGGATTGGGCACCATATACGCGAATTCGTTGCCGGGCGGCCCGGCGACCGCATCGGTCAGCGCGGTGGGCGCGATGGTGACGACCTCGGTGGACTGCGATATCTGCTTGGCCTGCAACGCCGAACCACTGCCCGTGGCGAGAATGATCGCGGAGGCGCCCTGGTCGACCAGTTTGCGGATGATGGACGGCGTATTCGTCGGACTGCTCTCGTCGTTCTCCACCACGAGCCGGACTTCTTTGCCGGCGATCCCGCCCTGGGCATTGAGCCGGGCCACTGCGGCGCGGACGGTATCGCCGGCGATCGTCGAATACGACGCTCCCGGTCCGGTCGAATCCTCGTCCATCCCGATGACGATGTAATCGTCGACCGGTTCCCGGACCTGGGCGCATCCCGCGGGCAACAATGCCGCGGCCAGCACCCAGGCGAGTACCCGGATACGTCTCATGAGACCACCACCAATCAAGCATGCGCTTGGTGCTAACCAAGCGATCGCTTGAGAGTGTGTCCTGTGCCACTGATTCTGTCAACAAGTCGCCGGGACCGGCGGCGGCCGCGTAAGCGTTACGGCTCGTCGACCAGGTGCTTCGCCAGCTCTTCGAGTCGGCGCTCGATACGATCGAGCCGGTCGGCAATCGGCCCCTCGGCGCCGCCCGCGTCGCTGTTCGCCTGGATGACCGGCGCGGCGCCGCCGTCGACAAAGGCGGCCACCACGGTGTCGGTCACCTCGTCGCGCCGCTCCGATAGATGGGCGCGGTGATAGCGGATGGACCACCACACGCCTTCACGCAGCATCCGCGCGAAATCGACAGGGTCCAGCCCGGCGCGCAGTTCCCCGGTCGCGCTCGCCCGGGTAGCGGCATCGATCCAGAACGTATGTGCCGTACGCACCGCCTCCGCGATCGCATCGGGCGCGCCGGGCCCGTGGTACGACATCTCGTTCTGATAGATCTCGGTGGCGTACGGATGCATCTCGGCGATTTCGATCGACGAGTAGACCAGCGCGCGCAACTCTTCCCGCATCCCGCTCACGTGCGGCAGCACCGAGCGGTAGCGGGCGTTCAGATCGGTCAGGAAATCGTCGAGTATCGCGAACGCGATCGCGTCCTTCGACGGGAAATGGTGGTAGAGACTGCCGGACAGCATACCGACTCTCTCCGCGATATCCCGGACGCTGGTGCCCGCCACTCCGTTCTCGACGAAGAGCCCGGCGGCGACACGTTTGATCTGATCTCGGCGGCTGACCACCTGCTCATCCTTCCTGTCCGTAACCACTGGTGTCGAGCGGCCGTGCCTCGGAGTGGGACAGTGCGGTCGCCGGTGGCAGGCGCAACCGTCGCCGGAGAGCATCGGCGAGGTGGGATCCATCCGGGTCCGGCGTCGTTCGCGATCTTGTCGAACGGGCGCAGGGGGTGCTACTGCACGATCCTGATGTGAATGCTGCTCGCAATGCTCTCGCAGCAGCGTTCACGGAGAGTCGAAATGCTTGTGGAGGGCAGTGAGGCCGGCCGCATAGCGGGCGGGCCGGCCCCGCATGGTGCCGAACCGGTCCGCCCGGACAGTGGATGGATCAGGCGTCGAACCCGGGGAGACGGTCCACGGGATCGACGATCGAGAAATGCGAGGCGTCACCGGTGCGGATACGGCTGGGCTCGTTGTCCACCGAGACCGGGATATCGCCGGCCAGCGTCACCCGGTGCACGCTGCGCTTGTGATCGCCGTAATCGGCGATTCCGTAGTGCTGGGTGGCGCGGTTGTCCCAGATCACCAGATCACCCGGGGTCCAGGCCCAGCGCAGGGTGTTCTCGAGGCGGACGATGCGGTCCTGCAGCAGCTGGAACAGCGCCGCCGATTCCGAGGTTTTCAAGCCCACGAAGTTCTTGACGAAATGGCCCAGCAGCAGTGACTTCTCGCCGGTTTCCGGATGAATCCGCACCCGGTGGAGGACCCGTTGTGCGCCTGGCCACCAGCCCATGACAGGCGCATTCCATCACCTCGGCGGCGACTGGTACTGGTTCTGTATGAACAGCCGAAGCAAGGCAGTCATAGTGCCCGACCACCCCATCGGAGCAGAACGCTGAGCGATGGCGCCCGCCCATTTCCTGCCCCGGAAATCGGAGTATCTCCAAGGCCGGCGAACCCCAATTCATGGGCTGCCCGATGGTGTGCCGTTGGAGAACGTGGCCGCGGCGGCGGGACTCGGTGCCGCCCGGCTGCCCACCGTGACTCACTCTCCTATTCGCTCGCCGGATACGGGATGGAAGAGGTGGATGGTCGCCTCCGGCCGCAGCGTCATCGTCGCGGCCTCCGCGAGTTTCGCCGGTGATCTGCTTGCTGCACGGGCCACAAAGGTCACCGGCGTTGCGTTCGGCCCGGGGTTCGATCCGTCGGTATCGCGTGCGTAGATATACGATTCGCTGCCCAACTCCTCGACCAGCTCGATGACGACAGCGAAACCGGTCCCATCGCGGCGCAATTCGAGCTGCTCCGGGCGAATCCCCACAGTAACCGTCTCCAGCCCGGACTCGGCAAGCCGGCTCATGGCGGCGCGGGGCAACTCGAGGGTGGTGGCCCCGATCTCGACTCCGCCGGTGGTGAGGGGCGCGGTGAACAGATTCATCGCGGGGGAACCGATGAAGCCGGCGACGAAGGCGTTCGCGGGGCGGTCGTACAGTTCGGTCGGTGAGCTGAACTGCTGGAGCCGGCCGGATTTCAGGACCGCGACCCGATCGCCCATCGTCATGGCCTCGACCTGATCATGGGTGACATAGACCGTGGTCGTGCCGAGGCGGCGTTGTAGCGCGGCGATCTGAGTGCGGGTCTGGACCCGGAGTTTCGCATCCAGGTTGCTGAGTGGTTCGTCCATGCAGAACACGCGCGGTTCGCGGACGATGGCCCGGCCCATCGCGACGCGTTGCCGTTGCCCGCCGGACAGTTTGCCCGGTTTGCGGTCGAGGTATTCGGTGAGGTCGAGGAGTTTCGCGGCCTCGGCGACCCGGCGTTTGCGTTCCTCGTGTGGTACGCCGCGCATCTTGAGCGCGAATCCCATGTTCTCGCCGACCGTTTTGTTCGGATACAGCGCGTAGTTCTGGAACACCATCGCGATATCCCGGTCCTTCGGCGCGACACCGACCATATCCTCGTTGTCGATCGTGATGGTGCCGCCGTCGATTTCCTCCAGACCGGCGAGCATGCGCAGGGCGGTGCTCTTTCCAGACCCGGAAGGGCCCACCAGGACCACGAACTCCCCGTCGTCGATATCGAGGTTCAGCGAATCCACCGCGAGCTGGTCGGCTCCCTGGTAGACGCATGACGCGTTCTTGTACGAGATCTCGGCCATAACGGTTACTCCTGATTCTGCACGAGGCGGAGGCTATTTGATGGCGCCGAACGACAGGCCGCGCACGAGTTTGTTCTGCGCGATCCACCCGGCCAAGACCACGGGCAGCGCGGTCAGCACCGCCGCCGCCGAGAGTTGCGCCCAGTACAGGCCCTGACCGGTGATGAAACCGACCAAGAACACCGGAACGGTCTGCGCCTGAACGGCTGTCAGGTTCACCGCGAAGAAGAATTCGTTCCAGGAGAAGATGATGCAGATCAGTGCCGTCGCGGCGATTCCGGGGGAGACCAGCGGAAGGATCACCTCCCGGACCGAGGTCCACAGACCGGCACCGTCCATACTCGCGGCCTCGAGTAGTTCACCGGGGACTTCGAGAAAGAACGAACGCATCATCCACACCGCGATCGGCAGATTCATCGCCGTGTAGAGGATCACCAGCGTCCAGACATTGTCGAGCATTCCGATATCGCCGACAATCACGTACAGCGGAATGATCGCCGCCACCACCGGCAGCATTTTGGTGCTGATGAAGAAGAACAGCGCGTCCCGGGTCTTTCGAACCGGTCGTAAGGACAGGGCGAAGGCCGCCGGGATTCCGAGCAGCAACACCAGAAGTGTCGAGATACCGGTCGCGAAAACGGAATTCAGCAGGGTCGTACCGATACCGCTGTCCAGTACATCGCGGAATTGCTGCAGTGTCGGTGCGAAGAACAGTTTCGGTGGATCGGTATAGGCGTCGCCTTCTTCTTTGAAGGCGGTGAGCACCATCCACAGGATCGGAAAGAAGAAACCGAGCGCGATCACCCAGGACAGAACCGCCCATACCGAATCGCGACCCCGGTGCCGGGTGGGCCGTACAGGTGTCGTCGCGGTGTCGTCGACGCGTGCGGTAGCAGCGGTACTCATCAGGCCGCCTCCTCGTTCCCGGTGAAACTTTTGAAGATCAGGCGCAGTGCCAGCGTCGAGACGAGGATGGTGGCGACCACGGTGACTACGCCCATGGCGGCCGCCTGCCCGATATCGAATCCGAGGAACGCGCGCTGGTAGATGTAGTAGGGCAGGTTGGCACTGGCCACACCCGGCCCGCCGGAGGTCATCATGTACACGGCGTCGAAGGTGTTGACCAGGTAGATCGCGCCGAGGACGGCGCCCAGTTCGATGAAGCGGCGCAGATGCGGCAGGGTCAGCTCGCGGAAGATCGCGAATGCGCCGGCGCCGTCGACCCGGGCTGCCTCGACGATATCGCGGGGCATGGACTGCAGTCCGGCGAGGATGAGCAGCATCATGAACGGTGTCCACTGCCACACCAGATTCGCCATTACCGACGGGAGCGGGAATCGGCTGATCCAGTCGATTTCGCCGACGCCGAACGGCTGCAGAACGAAATTGACCAGGCCGAATACGGGGTCGAGCATCGTCGTTTTCCAGATCAGCGCGGCGGCGACCGGGGTGACCAGGAACGGGGTGATCAGTAGCGTCCGCACCATTCCACGGCCGAAGAACTTCCGGTCCAGCAGCAGAGCCAGCAGCAGCCCCAGGATCACGGAGACGATGACGGTACCGGCGATCATGAGCACCGTATTCAGTGCGACGGTGCGGAATTGGCTGTCGGAGAAGACATCCACATAGTTGTCGAGACCGTTGAACTGCTGTGATCCGGGACGTACCAGGTTCCACGACTGTGTCGAGTAGTAGAGCGTCACCAGGAACGGAATCTGGGTGACGACGATCATGAAGATCAGTGCGGGCAGCAGCGGACCGCGCCGCCGCCAGCCCTGCGCGCGGGAGATGGTCCGGCGCCCCGCCGGGGGTGGTGCTTTTTCCGGGCCGGGGCCGGCCGGGGGAGCCTGTGCTGTGGTGGTGCTCGACATGGCTACTGCGCCTCCCGATAGGTCTCGCCGACGACCTCGGCGTACTGCTGCGCCTGTTCCAGCGCGTCGCGGACGCTGATCCGCCCCGCGATCGCGGCGCTGATCTGCTGACTGACCCGGGTCCCGAGATCCTGGAATTCGGGAATCGTCAGAAACTGCACACCTGTATAGGGAACCGGCTCGACCGTCGGGTTCTCGGGATCGGCCTGCTCCATCGCGGCCAGGGTCGGCGGGCCGTAGGCGGCGGCTGCCTGTTCGTACTCCGGAATCTCATAGGTGGACAACCGGCTGCCCGGTGGTACCCGGTCCCAGCCGAGTTCGTTGCCGACCATCTCGAGATAGTCTTTATCGGTCATCCAGGAGACGAACTTCCATGCGGCCTCGGGCTGGTCGCTGGTGGTGGGAATGCCCAGCGACCACGAATACAGCCAGCCGTTGCCGGATTTCTTCGCGGCTGGAGCGGGGGCGTAGCCGATCTTGCCGACGACCCGGCTCGAGGCGGGGTCCTCGAGGACCGATACCGCGGCGGTCGAGTCGTACCACATGGCCGTGCGGCCCTGAGCGAGCTGTGTCGCGCATTCGCTGAACCCGCTCGTCGCCGCGCCCGACTGGCCGTGGTCGCGGACCAGATCGACGTAGAACTGCACCGCCCGCTCGGTTTCCGGGCTGGTCAGCTGCGCATTCCAGTTCTCGTCGTACCAGCGTCCGCCGAAAGCGTTGATCACCGTGTTCAAGGGGGCGAGCAATTCACCCCAGCCGGGTTTGCCGCGCAGGCAGATACCGGAGGTATCGCCGGGTTCGTCCAGAGCGGCGGCGTATCCGGCCACCTGCTCCCAGGTGGGTTCGGCCGGCATATCCAGTCCGGCCTGTTCGAACAGGTCCTTGCGATACATGAGGAACGAGGATTCGCCGTAGAACGGGACCGAGTACATACTGCCCTCGTAGGACAGCGATCGGCGTAGCGAGGGAATGAAATCTTCTTCGTCGTAGCCGGGTGTCCGGTCGGCGTACTCCGAGAGGTCGGTGAGCCAGCCGTTTTCCGCCCACTGCGGGGTTTCGTAGTTGCTGATCATCACCACATCGAATTCGCCGCCACCGGTGGCGACGGATGCGGTGATCTTGGCCCGGGCCTCGTTTTCCGACAGCGAAACGAATTTCAGGTCGATACCGGGGTTTTCGCGCTCGAACCTGTCGGACAGCGAGATGGCGTCCTGCATCTGCGAGTTCGAGATGATCGCGATGGTCACGGCATCGGCGCCGCCGCCGACGAACGAGCCGGCGCCTGCGCAACCGGACAGGGTCAGCGTCGTGGCGGCCGCGATCGTGGCGGCGAGATATTTCGAGCGAATCCTCATCGGGGCGCTGCCTCCTTGTGTTCGACCAGCCACCGTGCGGTATCGATATCGGTGACCACGATGTCGGCCAGACTCCCGTGGAGCGCACCGAGAATCGCCTCGTGCTTGGAATCGCCCCCGGAAACCAGCACCGCGGCCGGGCAATTACGTACCGCATCGAGCGGAACCGATACCGTTCGTGCGGTGAGTGAACTGTCGATATCGGCGCCGTCGCGGGTGTAGAACCGCCCGCCCATCTCGCCGACGGCTCCCAGCCTGCGTAGTTCGTCCAGCAGTGCGGTATCGAGATAACTGCCCTCGAACAGGGTTGTCGCGGTCGATACCGGTCCGATTCCGAAAATCATCACATCGGCCCTGCGGCCGACCTCGAGCGCCCGGCTCATCAGTGAATCGTTGTGCAGTGCGGTGACCGTCGCCGCGTCGGCGTAGAGCGGTGCGTGCAGTCGCACCGGCTCGGCCTGCAACAGCTGCGCGCAGGTGCCGAGCGTGAAATCGACGCCGGTTTGATAATCCGTGGTGGTCATCGAGCCGTCCAGTTGGACGACGGTGGCGCAGCGTGCCGACCGTGGTTTGAGTGCCTGTGCCACCGCGACGGTTTCCGGCCCCCAGGTGAATCCGAGGGTGTCCTGTTCGCGCAGCCGGCGGGCGAGCACACCGACCGCTGCCCGCCCCAGGGCGTAGTACCCGGCCGGTGATCCATCGGGTATCGCATTGGTGACGACGGCTTCGGTGAGGCCGAAGATCTGCTCGAGCTCGCGTTCGAGTTCGGTGTGCACGGTGGCGCTGAGCTCGTCCGGGACGCTGATCTCGATACGGATGAGTCCCTGCGCGCGAGCCCGGGCGATGAGCCGGCCGGCCGTGGGCCGCGAGACCCCGAGTTTCGCGGCGATCTCGGCCTGGGTCGCCCCTTCGAGGTGGTACAGGGTGGCCGCGCGCAGTGCCAGCCGGACATCGTCGGAAGCGAGCGGGCGGGGTGGCTCGGTGGTCACGGGCACTCCTCGGTGAGCGGGCCGGTCGGTGGCCGGATCCCGGGGGACGGGCCGAATCGGGCGGTATCCGGGCGGAGCCGTGAGCCGATACGTCCGTGAGCAGATGATCAGACCATGAACGGTTGCTCAGACAAGGTAGCATTCCGGTTGTGACGTACACAACAGAAATCCGCCGGAGGGGTTGACAGGTGGGGGCCGAAAACCCGGGAAGGAATGCAATGCACGCACAATCCGTGCTGTCCGGACCGGTGCGGTTGTGCGCCGCGGCGATTGAGCAACTCGCCGAGGTCGTCTCCGTGCCGTCCTACGACCGAGCCGGTATAGAGACCGGCATCGTGCACTTCGGTGTCGGCGGGTTCCATCGGGCCCATCAGGCGATGTACCTGGATCGGCTGCTCGAACGCGGCGAGGCCCGCGAATGGGGGATATGCGGGGTCGGGGTGCTGCCGTCCGATCGGCGGATGCGCGATGTCATGCGCGAGCAGGACTGCCTGTACACGCTGTCGGTCACCCATCCCGACGGGACCTGGGAAACCCGGGTTGTCGGTTCGATCGTGGAATATCTGTACGCGCCCGACGACGCCGAGGCCGTACTCGCGAAACTCGCCGACGAACGCACCCGGATCGTATCGCTGACGATCACCGAGGGCGGCTACAACTTCTCGGCGGCAACCGGCGAATTCGATGCGCACGATCCGGCGGTCGTCGCCGATCTCGCGCCGGCGGCCGTCCCGGCGACCACCTTCGGGCTCGTGGTCGAAGGGCTGGCCCGGCGCCGGGCGCGCGGAATCGCACCGTTCACGGTCATGTCCTGCGACAATATCGAGGGCAACGGGCAGATCGCTCGGCGCGTATTCTCCGCGTTCGCCCGGTTGCGTGATCCGAGTTTGGCGGAGTGGATCGAGCGAAACGGGGCGTTCCCGGATTCCATGGTCGACCGGATCACCCCGGCCGCGACCGCCGCGACGGCAGCCGAAGTGGCGCGGCGCTACGGGATCGACGACCGATGGCCGGTGGTGACCGAACCCTTCACCCAATGGGTGCTGGAAGACGAATTCCCCCTGGGCCGGCCCGGCTACGAGAAAGTGGGCGTCCAGCCCGTCGCCGATGTCGCGCCGTACGAGCTGATGAAACTACGCCTGCTCAACGCGAGCCATCAGGCGCTGGGGTATCTCGGCTACCTCAGCGGATACCGGCTGGTCCACGAGGCGGCCCGGGATTCGGTGTTCCAGCGATTCCTGTTGCGGTACATGGATTCCGAGGCGACACCGACGTTGCGTCCGGTGCCCGGGGTCGACCTGGACGTGTACAAGCGCACCCTGATCGAACGGTTCGCCAACCCCGCCATCGGCGACACCATCGCTCGCCTGTGCGCCGAATCGTCGGACCGCATCCCGAAATGGCTGCTGCCGGTGGTGCGCAGCCGGTTACGCGATGGTGGGGATATCACTTGCGCGGCGGCGGTGGTCGCCGGCTGGGCTCGGTATGCCGAGGGCGTGGACGAGCAGGGTGAGCCGATCGATATCGTCGATCCGCTGCGGGAACGTCTGTGCGCGCTGGCCCGGGAGCAGCGCACGCAACCCACGGCATTCCTCACCGAACGTGGCGTATTCGGTGATCTCGTCGACCAGCCGGCCTTCGTAGAGGCATACCTGGCCGCATTGCGGTCGCTGCACGAGAACGGCGCGCATGCGACTGTCGCGGCGTCAGCCGAGCAGTGGTGAACCGTCGGTGAGATCGCGGACGGCCGCGTACCGTTCCCGGATATGCGGGTTCGGTTCCGCCTCGTGAACGGTGGCGGCCGGGCGCGGCCACGGTGGCGGGTCGGTCGCGCCCGACAACGCCCAGGCCGCTTGGCGGGCGGCGCCGTCGGCGACATACTCGCCGGGGTCGGGTACCGCCACCGGCATCCCGAAAATCGCCGGGGCGAGTTCGCGCACGGCCCGCGAACGCGCGCCGCCACCCACCAGCAGTACCCGGTCCGTACGCACACCCTGCGCGCGCAGCCGATCGATACCGTCGGCGAGCCCGCACAGCAACCCTTCGAACGCGGCTCGCGCGAAATGTCCAGGTGTTGCATTGGTCAGGCGTAATCCGTGTACTGCGCCGGTGGCCGCGGGCCGGTCGGGTGTGCGCTCCCCGCTGAGATACGGGACGAGTACCAGGCCGTCGCTCGTACTGTTCAGGGCCAGCTCGGCGAGACGTTCGTGATCGACACCGAGCAGCCCGGCCACCGCGTCCAGGACCGGTGCACCGTTGAGGGTGCACAGCAGCGGGAGTTGCCTTCCGGTGGCGTCGGCGAACGCGGCCACCGCTCCCGACGCGTCGCCGACGACGGTCGTACTGACCGCCGACACGACGCCCGATGTCCCGAGCGAGACGATCACCTCACCGTCGCGGGCATCCAATGCGAGGGCGGCAGCGGCATTGTCTCCGGTTCCCGGCCCCAGTGCCGCGCCGGGCGCGATTTTCTCGACGACGCCGGTGATCTCGTTCGGTGCGGCGACCCGGGGCAGCACCGGACGCCGGGTGCCGAAGGCGAGTTCGAGTAGATCGGGCCGGTACCGGCCTGTGGTTGTCGCGTAGTAGCCGGTACCGCTCGCGTCGCTGCGATCAGTGATGATCGAATCGATGCTTCCGGCGCCGGTCAGCTGCCAGCTCAGCCAATCGTGTGGCAGGCAGATGCCCGCCGTCCGATCCGCCGCCGCGGGCTCGTTATCGGCGAACCAGCGCAGTTTCGCCACCGTGATGGCGGCCAGCGGCACGACACCGACCGCATCGGCCCAGGCGCGGGCACCCCCGAGTTCGGCGACGAGTTGTTGCGCCGCCGCCGCCGACCGGGTGTCGTTCCACAGCAGGGCGGGCCGGACGCAGCTGCCGTCCTCGGTGAGGGACACCATGCCATGCTGCTGGGCAGCGACCGAGAGGGCATCTATATCGGCGAGCCCACCGGCCGCGGCCGCCGCCCGTTCGAAGGCGGACCACCAGTGCGCAGGGTCGATTTCGGTCCCCGCGGGATGGGCTGCGCGACCTTGCCGCAGCAACGCGCCGGACTCGGCATCGCGGACAACGACCTTGCACGACTGCGTGGACGAATCGACACCGGCGACGAGTGGCATGCAATCGAGCGTAGGGCCGCCTGTGATCTCGCGTCGCCGATATCGGCAGGGATACCCGTCATGCTCGATCGTTTGTGTGCAGAACCGGACGGCCGCGGTACCTCGTCCGGATTCGACGTTCCGCTGACGGCTATGGGTGAGACTGTGACGAGAACCGGCGCACTGGCGTCGTGGCGCGTGAGCGGCAGGGCGGTCGCCGAGGGGTCGGTACCGGGACCGAGCCGGCGGCAACGCGCCCGGCTCGAGATGTCGGGCCTCGGTGGATTCGGTGGGCACCGTGAGATCGATCGCCGGGGCCGACAGGGCATCGGATCGGCCACCGGCCCGGGCGTGCGGCGTGGGCAGTTCCGGAAGAACTCGGCGAAACCGTTAATGCCGAATGGTGTGCGGGGTCACACTGGGGAGGTGGACATGGACGACCTGGGTCTGTTCGCGGAGGCCGATGTGGTGGTCGGCGAGCAGTTGTCACTGGAACGCCGGGCGGCCGGTCTCACCTGCCTGGAGCTCGACAATGCCGCGTTCCTGCTGCCGGGTACGACCATGCACGCCGAACGGGGTGGAAAACTGTCACGCCGGTCGCTGGAGGCGATCGCCTTGGTGCTCGGGTTCGACCCGGGGGACTTCTCGCAAGCATGCGAGCGCGAGATTCGACGCCGGTCGAGTTGAGTCCGGGCAGGGCGGGCCGGCGGGGCCCGGCACCGGAGCTGTTCAGTGTTGCGGGCTCAATCCTGTGATTGCGAGGCGGAACAGGCGGTGTGCGCGGCCGGTGGGGTCGGGCAGGGTTTCGGTGGCCAGGGTGATGCCGATGATGAGTGTGATCAAATCGGTGATGGTGGCGTCCGCGACGACCGCTCCGTCGCGGACCGCGCGATGGAGCAGCGGGTCGCCGGCCTCGTGGATCGTTGCCGCGCAGGAGTTCTCCTGTAACGAATCGGGTTCGAGGTCGTAGGACAGCGCGGCCGCCAGGCCCCGGGCCTCGACGCAGTACGTCACGACGTCGCCGAGCCATTCCAGGAGTGCCGCACGGCTGTCGGCGGCGCCGGTCAGTTCTGCGGCGCGTATACGCAGGACCTCGACGCGTTCGTGGGAGACCGCTTCCAGTAGGGCGCGGCGGGTGGGGAAGTGGCGGCGCACAGTGGCCGAGCCGACGCCGGCGGTGCGGGCGATCTGCTCCAGTGAGGCCGCGGATCCATGGGCGGCGACCTCCGCCTCGGCGACCGCGAGGATGCGCGCGTAGTTACGCCGGGCGTCGGCGCGTTGCTGATCCGGCATTGCTTTTCCTCTCGGGGATTGCTAAGTGGCGGGGCCCGCCGTATTCTATCGGAAGCTAAACGGCGGGCCCCGCCATTTAGTGTTTCGTTGCGATGGAGGAGAACTCATGTCTGTAGAAACCGCGCCCGTCCTGGTAGCCGGTGCCACCGGCAAACAGGGTGGCGCCACCGCCCGTGCACTGCTCGCGGCCGGTATTCCCGTCCGCGCTCTGGTTCGTGATCCGGCCGCCGATCGGGCGCGTGCGGTCGCCGCGCTGGGGGCCGAACTGGTCCCGGGCGATATGCGTGACCGGGAATCGATAACCCGGGCCGCGGCAGGTGCCCGCTCGGTCTTCTCGATACAGCAGGCGCCGCTGACGGCATCCGGTTTCGATTTCGCCGCGGAATTCGACCAGGCCGTCAATCTGCTGGAGGGTGCGCGGGCCGCCGGGGTATCGCAGTTCGTGCACACGTCGGCCTCCGGTGTCGGTCGGCATACCGACATCCCCGGCTGGGCCGAAGGCCGCTGGGCAGCGGCCGCGCCGTCACTGAACACCAAACACGCCATCGAAGAGCGGGTTCGCGCCGCCGGTTTCGCTCGCTGGACCATTGTCAAACCGGCCTTCTTCATGGAGAACTTCCTCCCCGAAATGGCTTTCCTCTTCCCCCGCGGAATCTCCGGTGGGTTGGTGAGTGTGCTGAAACCGGACACCCGGCTGTCGCTGGCCGCGGTGGCCGATATCGGGCGGGCGGCCGCCGCGGCCGTCGCCGAACCGGAACGATTCGACCGGGTGGAACTGGAACTGGCTAGCGACTACCTGTCGATGACCGAAATCGCCGAGGTCCTCTCGAAAGCTCTCGGTACGCCGCTGACCGCGCCGGATATGACCGAGGAGCAGGCAATGGCCGCCGGGATGCCCCCGATGGGTGCCTCCCATGCGTTCATGAACGTCGAAAGCCAGCCTGCTCGACCGGAATATGCGCGCGCACTGGGGATTGGGCTCACCGGCTTCGGGAGCTGGGCGGATCAGCATATGCGCAGCTCGTAAACCTCCAGCGGCAGCGGTGGCTTCCATGCCGGACCGCCCTTCGCGCCCGAAGTATCGGTACGGGGATTGACAGTCCGGTCCCTCGCCGATAATGTCGATCGCCTCATGGGTACTTTGTTGTTCTTCCTGTAATCACGCCCCCGGACGCGTCGAACGCCACTCCGTAAACGAGTGAGCCTCCGCGTTTCTTCACCCACTACGCCTTCCGGTACCGGCCGGTCCATCCCGCGTGTGGGTTCCCGTGATCACGGCCGTGTGCCGAGAACAGGAGAACATATGCTCACCGCTGCTCAACTCACCCTCTCCGAAATCACCAAACGCTACGGCGATCACACGGTTCTGGACCGTGTCTCGCTGTCGATCCGGCCCGGCGAAACCGTCGGGATCGTCGGCGACAACGGGACCGGTAAATCGACACTGCTGCGGCTGCTCGCCGGGCAGGAACAGCCGGACAACGGCGAGATCTGCGTTTCGGCGCCCGGCGGGACCGGATACCTACCGCAAACACTCGCGCTGCCTGGCACCGCGACTGTCGCCGACGCGATCGACCTGGCACTGGCCGATATCCGCGAACTGGAAATGCGTGTGCGCAGTGCAGAAGCGGAACTGGGCGGTGAAGGGCCGCTGGAGCCGGCGCTGGACCGCTATGCGGAATTGCTGGCGCGGTTCGAAGCGCGCGGCGGATACCAGGCCGACCAGCGCGTGGATACCGCGCTGGCCGGGCTCGGGCTTCCGGGCCTGGCACGGGATCGCTTGCTCGCCACCCTGTCCGGCGGGCAGCGATCCCGGCTCGCGCTGGCGGCCACCCTGGCGGCCGCGCCGGAACTGCTACTGCTCGACGAACCCACCAACGATCTCGATGATGCGGCGGTGGGCTGGCTCGAACGGTACCTTCGCGGCCACCGCGGCACCATCGTCGCGGTGACGCACGACCGGGTTTTCCTCGAACACATTACGAATGTGGTGCTCGAGGTCGCAGATGGGCAGATCGCCCGGTTCGGCGACGGATACGACGGTTACCTGCGAGCCAGAGCGGCGCAACGGCGGCGGATGGCGGAAGAACACCAGCGATGGAAGGAGGAACTGGCCCGTAATCGCCGCCTGGCGGAGTCGAATGTGGCGCGGCTGGACGCCATTCCGCGCAAACTCCCGCTGGCGGTGTTCGCGGCGGGGCCGTTCCGGGCGCGCGGGCGCGACCACGGTGCCCGCGGACGGATTCGCAATGCGAAGGAACGCCTCGAGCGGCTCGCCGGCAACCCGGTCGCCCCGCCGCCGGACCCGTTGCATTTCACCCCGGATCTCGACGGCCACGGGCGGGTTCCGGCCGGACCGGTAGCCGAGATGACCGGCGTTCGGGTGTGCGGCCGGCTCGAGGTCGGCGAGATATCTCTCGCCGCCGGTGCGCGGCTGCTGATCACCGGCCCCAACGGTGCCGGGAAGACCACGCTGCTGCGATTGCTCGCCGGGGAACTGGAACCCGGCAGTGGTTCGGTGCGGGTGACCGGCCGCGTGGGCTTTCTACGACAAGAGGAGGTTCCCTGGCCCATGGAGATGACAGTGCTGCAGGCGTTCGCCCACGGCCGCCCGTGGCATCCGCAGGAGCACGCCGACGACCTGTTGCGGCTGGGGTTGTTCCGGCCGCAGGACCTGGGTCTGCGCGTCGGCGACCTCTCCTATGGGCAGCGCCGGCGGATCGAGCTGGCGCGTCTGGTGAGTGACCCGGTCGATCTGCTGCTGCTCGACGAACCGACCAACCACCTGTCCCCGGCGCTGGTGGAAGAACTGGAGGAAGCACTCACCGGCTATCGGGGCGCATTGGTGATGGTCACTCACGACCGCCGGATACGCGAGCGCTTCCAGGGGACCCGCCTCGAGATCCGGGACGGGGTGTGCGGGGATGTCGCGGCTCGCGAGGCTCGGATAGCCCGGATCGCATGAGCCGGCGGTGCTCGATCGGTGGGATGCCGATCGGCCGGCCCATGCCATCGGGAGTGCAATGTCGCGAACCGAGCGCTATATCGTTTCGCCCCGACGCTCGGCAGCGCGACCTCGCCGGCCGCCGCGACCGCCCGCGTGCACGGGCCCGCCGCGGGGCCGGCGATCCTGGATGCCGCGCTCCGGCGACCGGTCGGCGGTCGGTGTGATCAGCTGTCGATCAACTCCGCGGCGGCGCGCTTCGGGGCCGAGATCAGCAGGAGAACCGGAACCGTGAACCGCGGAACCGACTGCCCCGGAACATCGTCCCCACCTGTCGGCCCGCCGTACGGGTATGCGCCGCCTGGAGGGGTAGGTCAAGCCTCGCCGGTCGATCGTTCGAGGCCGGGAATCTCGCCGTTTCGGAAAGCATCGATGAAGAGTTCGTGGTCCGCGCGGGTACGCCGGGCGTAGCGCTGGCCGAAATTCACCATATCGCGGACGAATTCCGTCTCGTGGGAGCCGACGGCCGCCATGATCGCTTCTTCGCTCTGGAAATCGACCAGGGTCTGCTCGGAATCGGCGTCGGAGACGCAGTGCATCCCGGCGGTGGCCTGGCCGAGATACTCGATGACCGGCCGCATCTCGGACGGTTCGGTGAGGTCGGACCAGTCGAGGTCACTCACGTACGGGGAGAGTTCGGAGACGATATAGCCCTCCGCGCCGATCTCGGTGTAACCGAGCCACGGATCGGCGTGCGCCTGCAGCGCGCGCTGGGATACGGCGGTGCGGTGCCCGTGGTGGTGGAAGTATTCGCGGATCCGCTCATCGCGCACGATCCGGCTGGGCGCTGCCACGTTTCCCTGTTTCATGGACAGGATCACGTCGTTCTCCAGGGCCTCGGTCTGCCCTTCCACAAGTATGTTGTACGCGGGCAGCCCTGCCGAGCCGATCCCGAAGCCCTTGCGACCCACGATATCTTTGACCTCGTAGGTGATGCTGCGGAAGCGTTTGTGCTCCGGGATCGTATCGAGGTACCGGGTGAACGCGTCGAGCACCAGTGCACGCTCGTCCTCGTCCAGGCTGCGGACACCTTTGCCCGGCCGGAACCGGCGCTCGTAGTTCTCGACCACCGTGGTGCCGGCCAGCAGTGCGGTGCGTGTGTTCATCCGGGCGTCCAGCAGCACATCGTGGACCGGGCCCGTGGTGTTCCGCAGATGTAGTTTGAAATCCTGTTCGTCTCGGGTGCCTTCCTGGAAGGCGCGCACCATACGCACATATGACCGCACATACGTCGCGATCAATTCCTCGATATCGGCGTCGGATACCGCCTTGCGGCGGGCCAGCAGCGCCACACTGGCGCAGAATCGTTTGATATCCCAGGTGAACGCGCCGAGATAGGCTTCGTCGAAATCGTTGACATCGAAAACGAATTGGCCCGCCGAATCCATATAGGTACCGAAATTCTCCGCATGGAGATCGGCCTGGATCCAGATCCGGCCGGTGCGTTCGTCGGCCCACGGATCCTCGGCAGCCGCCATATCGTGGTAGAACAGGCAGGCCGATCCGCGGTAGAAGGCGAACGGGTTGTCGGCCATTTTGCGGAATTTCTTGCGGAAGGCGTCCGGATCGGTGGCGATCATGTCACCGAAGGCGTCGGTGAACACCTCGACGATCTCGGCTTTGCGCTCGTGCGCGGTGTGCTCGCTCGTCCCGGAATAGGTATCCACGGTGCAGGCCGGTCCTCTCGTCGTGCTGTCGTTGCCGCCGCGGCGCGGGCGGCGGTACCGGATTCGATCGTGCCAGAACCGGGTCTGCCACGCCCGGTGCGCCGCAGGGCCACCAACCGTGCCGGTGGGAAGAGTGATCACCCGGGCCGGCGGGCCCCTTCCCGGCGCATCGAGCACACGGTGCGAACGGGTGAACGTCGGTTCACCGGTTCACCTTGGGAGGCAACGGACGACGCTTCGCCAGTACGGGTACGCACCGATTGTCGCCGAAGCCGGCGCGGTGACCGCGGCAGCCGAGTTGCTGCCTGTCGCGCAGCCGTAGGAGTTACCTGTGTGCACCGGCCGGAGATCCATTGTGGCCGGTGGAGTCGACCCGGTCGGGCATCGAACGGGTGGCGGGCCTCCGGATCGACAGTGGCGCGGCGGTATCCCCGGTGCGGCCGGTGCGGCCGGTCGCCCGCCTGCGTGGACCGTCGCGCGAAACGCGTTGCCGATAGGTTCCTTCCGGCACTGGGCGGATCGCGCGAGAGAAATTACACTCGGCGTCGGGTTCGGGTGAAGAGCCTGTGCCCAGCTCCATGCGTGGGCCCTCGTCGAGGGTGTCGAGTAGGAACTGTCGGGCTCGGTGGGGAATGCGGGATCACCTCGCGAGCGTGGATCGGTAGGAACTGGAAAACGCTCATGGGCAAGGAAGCTCGGGATCCCGCCGCGGCACCGGCGGACCGTCTGGACAATGATTTCGCCACGACGACGGTGTCGTCGTTCGTCGTCGAGGCGCGCCGGCGCGGCGTGGACCCGTTGCAGTTATTGGATGCCGACTTCTTTCTCCGCGGCACCGACTAGCTCGCTGGGCCGGATGCCGAACGCCCGGCAGATCTTGTACAGCTGTGTCACGTTCATCGCCCGTTCGCCGTGTTCGAGCCGGGCGATGGTTTTCTTGTTGTAGCCGGTTGCCTCGGCCAGTGCCTCCTGGGTCCAGCCGCGGCGGGCGCGCATCGCGCGCACCTCCGCGCCCAGCGCCGTGTCCAGCCTCGCCTCCTCGGCGGTCGCTTCCTCCGACTCGGCGGGCGTCGCATTCATGTCGACCATTCTGAGAGGGGGAAGAGTCTTAATCAAGTGCCCGATAGTCCCGGCACGGCGTCCGTACGCGACACCGCTCAAGGGACCGAACGGGGGTTCCAGGAGACCGATTATGGTTGAAAAGTGACCGAACCGGGCATACTCTGAAAGTAGAGCGGTTGACTATCACCGCAGTTCAGAACCTCGAACTGGGTGGGTTGCCGCCGGGTGGCAGGCGTTCACCGGGTATCGCGGTGCGCGCGGACCGTAGGAGGCAGGAGGGCCCGATGAGCTGGAGCGGCGACCCGATATGGCTGGCCGATGTACTCCGTGGCGCCGGCCTGGCCGTCATCGAGCACGACGGCTGGCGGCAACGCGGCCACGGTGACTTCCTCGATATCCGCGGCGTGCTGTGCCATCACACCGCCGGGGGCGGGCCGAACGACTGGCGCATCGTGCAGGACGGCCGCCCGGGGCTCCCGGGCCCGCTCGCACAACTGGTGCTCGAGAAGGACGGCAGTTACCGGGTGATCGCCGTCGGGGTCTGCTGGCACGCGGGCCGCGGCAGCTGGCCGGGTTGGCCCACCGATAATGCGAACTACCACACGATCGGGATCGAAGCGGTTTCGCGCGGCACTCCGCCGTGGGACTGGACACCGGCCCAGCTCGACGCCTACAAGCGTGGATGCGCCGCGATCCTGCGCCGCCTCGGCCGTGGTTCCGGCGATTGCGTGGCCCACCACGAGTACTCCAGCGAAGGAAAGATCGACCCGGCGGGCATCGATATGAACGCCTTCCGCCGGGATGTACAGGCACTACTGGACGGAAGGGGCGAGGAGATGGCGTTCCTCGACGAGAAGATCACGAACTACCACGGTGAACAGGTCACCGTCCGGACGATGCTGCATTATCTCGACAAACATGTCGGGCTCGCGCTGGACCAGCTCGCCGGATCGGGAACCGCTCGCGGTGCGGACTTCCCGGGCTGGGATTTCCTGGGCGACCGGACCACCGCCGAAGCGCTGGGTGTGATCGGCGCGGCCCTGCAGATTCCGGGTTTCCGCGATCCGACCACCGACCGGCGCGGCTGACAGCGGGCGTATCGCCCGGCCGAGCAGAGGGGAGTACAGCATGATCGGCGAACTGGCCTCTGTCCTCGGCGGTCTCGTCACCGGTGTCGGCGGGGTGTGCGCAGCCGGGGTGCTGAGCAGGCGTAAGCGCCGTGCCGATGCGGTCCAGGTACTGACCCAGGCGGCGGCGCAGATGGTCGAGCCCCTGTCACGGCAGATCGCCGCGATGACAGCCGAGTTGGAAGCGCACCGCCGGGTGGTCGCCGATTCCGAACAGCGTTGCCGGCTTGCCGCATCCCAGCACGCCAGCTGGGACGTGGTGGTCCGGTCATCGTTGTTGAATCTCGGAGTGGACGTTCCACCCCCGCCGCCACTGTCCGAGGAGCTACCGGAACCGCCGCCACGGCGTCCGGTGGACCCGTAACACGGTGCAGCGACTGAGCGAAGCGCAGCGGTGCCGTGCTCGAACGTGTTCGCGGCGTAACTGGTTCACCGGGACGGCTACCTCATCGGGCGAGTCCCGGCTCGACGCGGCACCGCCGAGCCGGGACTGTGGCGCGGCGGTCAGCCGGCGGGCGATTGCAGCAACTGGACGACCCGCTTCGCGGCAATGGCGAATCTGCCCAGCGTTATCGTCGGTGTGCAGGTCGCGATCAGGAGCAGGGCGCTGCTCACCGGGAAAACTCCGACACAACCACGATCGGCCTCGAACATCGAGGCATGGAGGCGTCCCAGGGACACCAGCTGAGTGAAATGGTCGCCGATTCGGGCGGCAGCCGCGGCCATCGCCGAGCCGCGGACGGCGATCGTATCCGTACCGGTGTATCCGCCCGACTCCTCGTTGGCTGCGATGACCAGCCCGTCCCCGAAGCCAACTGATTCGCGCCGGCGAGCGAGTGGCCCGTCGGCGACAGCAACATTCTAGCAATGAAACCGACGCGGATCTAGATCAACTTCTCGGTGTGCGGGATGTGCCGCCGTCCGCGCGGGCGGCGAAAATGCCGCCCCCCGAGACGATCCGGTAAGGGAGCCGGATACCGCCCGCGGCGCTGCGTCGATCCACCGGCTGTACCCCGTTGTGCTGCCGCGGAATACACGCAGCCGGTGGGTTTCGCGCCTGCCTAGCTGTTCGCGGCGCCCCGACGGGCTGCCTTCCCGACCGTGTGCAGGTGGCCCAGTGACTGCGTGTAGGAGGCGATGAGTCCGGTTTCGCAGTAGGGCACCCCGAGATCGGCGCAGTACGCGGCGACCATCGGCTGGGCCCGGCGCAGGTTGGGCCGGGGCATCGAGGGGAACAGATGATGCTCGATCTGGTAATTGAGACCGCCGAATGCGGTGTCGACGAGGAATCCCCCGCGGACATTGCGCGAGGTGAGCACCTGTCGGCGGAGGTAATCGGTGTTGTCACCGGCCGGGAGCACTTCCATCCCCTTGTGGTTGGGCGCGAAGGTGGATCCCATATACAACCCGAACAGGCCCTGCTGTACGACGATGAAGGCAACGGCAGGCAGCGGCGGCAGAACCAGGAAGACGAGCGCGAGGTAGCCGACGGCGTGCGCGAGCAGCGTGGCCCCTTCCAGGGCGCGCCGGGGGATATCGCGTCGTACGATGGCACGCGCGCTCGAGAAGTGCAGACTCCAGCCCTCCAGCAGCAGCAGCGGGAAGAACAACCAGCCCTGATACCGGAAGATCATCCGACGCAGGCCCCGGCCGGTGCGGGCACGCAGACTCGAGTGTGCGAGTACTCCCATGATGTCGGGATCCGCGTCCTCGGTGTTGGGATGCGCGTGGTGCCGGTTGTGATTGCTGGTCCACCAGCCGATGCCGACCCCGATCGCGAGGTTGCCGAAAAGGATCCCGAGGAGATAGTCCGCCCGGCGCCGGCCGGTGATCTGCCGATGCCCGGCATCGTGACCGAGGAAGGCCAGTTGCGCGAAAACCGCGGCCAGGAACGCCGCGGTCCCGAGTTGCCACCACGATTCGCCGATCAGGACGAAAGCGATCCACCCGCCGGTCAGCGCGAACAGCACGGCCGTGGCCTTCCAGAGGTAATACCGCGGCCGGCGGTCCAACAGGCCCGCGTCGCGTACCTGCCGTAGCAACCCGGAATAGTCGCTGGTCCGGGTAGTGCGGGCGGGTCGAGGTTCGTCGAGCCGGGCGGTGGGAACAGCGTACTCGGCGGCCTTTGCCGTCATGTGGTAACCGATCTCTGCACAGGTGTCGTTTCGCCGGTGGATCATCCGTGACCGCCGCCGGCCGACCGTCGCGGTCGACTGTGCGCTCACCCTACCGTCGCAGTCCCGCGCTTCCGGTCCCGGTCGCATATATCGGCCGGTGACGGCGGGACGCGCCGTGCGAGAACAGGGGGTTCGTTTCCCGGTGGAGCGGGTATGCGCGATCCGCCCGCAGTGTCCCGAACCGGAACACCCGTCGCCGCCGACGGCACCCGGCAGAACTGGGGCACCGCGCGGCTGCCCGGTGTCCTCGGCAGTAAATGGGGCTGGTCGGACCTGCCACCGCCGGAGGTCGCGTCCGCGTCGTTCGGCCCGGGATTCACCGTCGCGGCGCATACCCGCGGTAGCCCCGAGGATCAGACCGCCGATGTGGGACAGGCGCTCGCCGAAGTGCTCACCCGGATCGTCGGCGGTCCGGCCCCGGCAGCGGTGCGGTAACACTACACCTGGTGCCGAATACCTTCGCTGATATGGAAACTGGCTTCCTCGGGACTGACCAGACCGAGCAGAGTCAGCGGGCGCGGGGTGACCGCGTTGGTCAGGTAGGTGAGGGTGATCGCCCACCGGTTGAGCCCCCGTGGCACCGAGTAGGTGTGGTAGGCGCGGGTGACAGCCTTGGCGGGCATACCGGAGAGGCGCAGCCCCAGCGGGTTGGCGACGGCGAAACGCGGACCCAGATCCACCACCAGGCCCATATCGCGATGTTTGTACGGCACCGGCGCCCCGATCCCCAGGCTCGCGGCCACATTGCGGGCCAGGACTTTGCCTTGGCGGGTGGCGTGCTGGGCAGTGGGCGGCGTGATCTTTCCGGGCTGGGTGAGATCGGGGACCGCAGCCGCGTCTCCGCCGGCGAATACCTCGGGGTGGCCGGGCACCTGTAGATCGGCGTTCACGATCAGCCGCCCGCGCTCCATCGGCAGGTCGAGGGTGCTCAGAACCGGCGCCCCGGTGACGCCGGTCACCCAGGCGACCGTGTACGTCGGCACGGTGGTGCCGTCGGTGAGCACCACATGGTCACCGGCCAGCTCTTTCAGGGACATCCCGAGGCGGATATCGATCCCGCGCCCGCGCAGGACCGACAGCACCTGATCGCTCAGCTTGTCGCCGACCTCGGGCATCACCCGGTCGGCCATATCGAGCAGCAGGAAGCGGATCTCGGACGGATCGAAACCGCGGCGGGCAGCATAGGTGTCGGCGAGGGCCCGGAGCTGCGCGACCAGTTCGGTCCCGGCGTAGGAAGCGCCCACCACGACCACGGTGCGCCGGGCCTGCCGGATCTCCGGATCGTCTTCGTGATCGGCGAGTTCGAGCTGCCGGATCAGCTGTTCGCGCAGGTACAGCGCTTCGGCGACGGTTTTCAGGCCGCGGCCGTGTTCGCGCAGCCCGGGCACATCGAACAACCGGGTCACCGAGCCGGGGGTCAGTACCAGCCGGTCCCAGGACAGCTCCCGGCTACCGTGGTGCTCACTGGCCACCGTGAGCGTCTTGTTGTGCAGGTCGGCCGATTCCGCGGTAGCGACGATCAACCGGACCCGGGGCAGGGCATCGGTCAGCGAGACGGCCACGTACCGGGGGTCGATGAGGCCGCCGGCGACATCGGGCAGCAGCGGCGTGTACAGCATGTAGTCGGTGGGCGAGACGAGGACGACTTCGGTGTCGTCGCCCGCCGCGGCCAGGGTACGGCAGAGTTTGCGGGCGCAGGTGAATCCGGCGAACCCGCTCCCGACGATGACCACCCGCCGTGGTTCCGCCGAGCTGGCGGCGCTGTTCTGATGGTCCGGCACGCCCATCCTCCTTCGTCGTTCGGTTTCCGGCGCGGTTCCCGGAACGGGCCGGTCGAAACGTCCGCGGGGGTGGATCCGGTACCGGCGGTACGGGCGGGCGGTGGGGCGAGGCTCGTCAGCGGTAGAGGCCGAGCAGGACGCGGACCGCCGCGTCGACGATCTCGTCGGCCGATACCTGCAGGGTTCCGTCCAGCCAGGCGGTGACGAGTTCGGCCATACCGCCGATGAAGAACAGTCCGGCGGTTTCGTCGGCGGTCGTACCGCGGCGGGACGCGCCGAAATGTTCCCGCGCCTCCAGCGCCGATTCGTGTGCCAGGTGGCGGAGTAGCTGGGTGCGGCGCTGCCGCAGCCGGGGGACGGCTACGGCTTCGATGATGGCGACCCGGCCCTTGCGGGGATCGTCGATCAGGAGCTGGACGAAGGCGCGGACCGAGGCGCGGACCCGGGCCTCGGGATCCGGGCCCGCGTCCTCTGCGGCGCGCCGGCTGATCTCCTCGATTTCGGCGGCGATATGGTTCAGCACCGCTTCCAGTACCGCGTCCAGCCCGGAGAAGCTCTCGTAGAAATAGCGTTCGCTGAGGCCCGCCGCCGCGCATACGGCGGTCATCGTGGTCCGGGTTTCCGGATCCGCCCAGACGGTCAGTGCGGCTTCGAGCAATCGGCTGCGGCGGTCGGCGGCGCGGTCGGCGGCGCTGACGCCCCGATACACACCCGATTGCACAGCCACGTTCCTCAGCATGCCATAGGCGCAAAGCCCGCTGGATCAAAGGTTGACAGGACGTACTTCCTGAATCAGTGTGGTCGTGACAGAGACCACACGATATGAGGTGAACGATGACGGCCGAAGCCCTGGGACCACACGAGGAAACGGCACCGGCGCCGCGGCCGATCCCGGTTCAGCACCGCGACGACCGGGGCCTGCCCGTGATCGGCCAGGTTTTCGAATACGCCAAGGATCCGGTGGCGCTGTGCCGCAGCCGCTGGGAGCGCTACGGCCCGGTTGCGCCGTTCCGCGCGCTCGGGAAAACCACGGTCATGCTCCTGGGGGCGGACGCCTGCGGTGAAGCCTTCCAGAACAAGGACAAGGCGCTGGCCAACGGGCCGGCGTGGTCGGAGTTGGTGGGCCCGTTCTTCCACCGCGGTCTCATGCTGCTCGACTTCGAGGAGCATCACGGGCACCGTCGGATCATGCAGCAGGCGTTCACCCGGCCGCGGCTCGAGGCCTATACCCGCCGCCTGCACCCCGCCATCCAACAGGGCGTGGCAGGCTGGGAGCCGGGCAAGGAGTTCCCGTCGTACTGGAAGCTCAAGCAACTCACCCTCGATATCGCCGCCGATCTGTTCATGGGCGGCGCCGAGGACACCGATGCGGCCGAAATGGACCGGATCAACAAGGCTTTCATCGCCTGCGTCCAGGCCGCCGCCGGTATCGTCCGCGCGAATATCCCCTGCACCCGGTGGGGCCGGGCCTACCGCGGCCGCAAGGTGCTCGAGGATTTCCTGCGCCACTACCTGCCCGCCAAACGTGGCGAGCAGACCGACGATATCTTCTCGGTGCTGTGCCATGTCGAAACCGAGGACGGGCAGCGGTTCTCCGATGAAGACGTGGTGAACCATATGATCTTCCTGATGATGGCGGCGCACGACACCTCCACCATCACCACCTCCACCATCCTGCAGTACCTCGGCCAGCACCCGGAATGGCAGCAGCGTTGCCGTGCGGAATCGCTGGCCCTCGGTCCGGAGCCGACGATGGCCGAGCTCGAGGGCCTGGTCTCGATCGACCTGGTGATGCGCGAGGCACTGCGGCTGCGGGCCCCGGTGCCGGTGCTGGTGCGGTATGCGGTGAAGGACACGGTGATCCAGGGGGTCCGGATCCCGGCCGGTACCGATGTCATCGTGGGTGTCCAGTTCACTCATATGATGGACGACTACTGGACCGACCCGGCGGCCTTCGATCCCGCGCGCTTCGAACCCGCCCGCCGGGAAGACAAAACGCACCGTTTCGCCTGGACACCGTTCGGCGGCGGTGTGCACAAATGCATCGGCCTGCATTTCGGCGGCCTGGAGGTGAAGGCGATAATGCATCGCCTGCTGCGCGACTACCACTGGACGCTCGATCCCGCGTACGTGCCGCCGATGGACTACCACTCCCTGCCTTTTCCCAAGGACGGCCTGCCTATCACCCTGCTGGAGAACCGGTCGCGAAGTTCGGCCGCCGCCGGGTGAGCCGGCCCGGCAGGGATGAACGCCACAGTGCCGCGGGGCTGTCTATCCTTGACCGATTCCAGAAAACGGACCAGACTTTCCGGTGTGCAAACAGCCGAGGAGTTCCAGCAGATGCTGCGGGGGGTTTCGCTGCGCGTCACCGCCCCACGGGTCGCGGTACTGAGCGCTGTGCACGATAACCCGCACGCCGATACCGATTCGATCATCCGTGTCGTGCGTTCCCGCCTGTCGGCCGTTTCCCACCAGGCGGTGTACGACTCGTTGCGTACACTCACCGCGGCCGGCCTGCTTCGCTGTATCCAGCCGTCCGGCTCGGTGGCGAGGTACGAGACCCGCGTCGGCGACAACCACCATCACGTCGTCTGCCGCGGGTGCGGGGCGATCGCCGATGTCGATTGTGCGGTCGGCGCGTCTCCGTGCCTGACGGCGTCGGACGATCACGGCTTCGCGATCGACGAGGCCGAGGTCATCTATTGGGGCCTGTGCGCCGAATGCGCGAGAGAGAATCGTTTTCGATAACAGCTCCGCACCACTCGTCAGGAAGGAATATCGTGACCTCCGATAGCCGTCCACCTGCTCCTGAGACCGGGACTTCGAGTAACAGCGAAAGCGAAAATCCGGCGATCCCTTCCCCGACCGCCAAAACCGACAATCGTCCCCGCACCAACAAGGACTGGTGGCCGAACCAGGTCGACATCTCGGTCCTGCACGCCCATTCCTCCAAATCCAACCCGCTCGGCGAAGATTTCGACTATGCGAAGGAGTTCGCGAAACTCGATGTCGAGGCGCTGAAGGCCGATGTCGCGGCGGTCCTGACCGATTCGCAGGACTGGTGGCCCGCCGACTACGGCAACTACGGCGGCCTGTTCATCCGGATGAGCTGGCATGCCGCGGGCACCTACCGGATCGCCGACGGCCGCGGCGGCGGTGGACAGGGCGCGCAGCGCTTCGCACCACTCAACAGCTGGCCCGACAACGCCAGCCTGGACAAGGCGCGCCGACTGCTGTGGCCGGTCAAGCAGAAGTACGGCACGGCGATCTCGTGGGCCGATCTGCTGGTGTTCGCCGGGAACGTCGCGCTGGACTCGATGGGTTTCCAGACCTTCGGCTTCGGTTTCGGCCGTCCCGATATCTGGGAGCCGGAGGAGATCTACTGGGGGCCGGAGGACACCTGGCTCGGCGACGAACGCTACAGCGGTGACCGGGAGCTGTCCGGCCCGCTCGCCAACGTCCAGATGGGCTTGATCTACGTGAACCCGGAGGGACCCAACGGCCGGCCCGACCCGGTCGCGGCGGCCCGCGATATCCGGGAAACCTTCGGCCGGATGGCCATGAACGATGTGGAGACCGCCGCGCTCATCGTCGGCGGCCACAGTTTCGGCAAAACCCACGGCGCCGGCGATCCGGACCTGCTCGGCCCGGAACCCGAAGCCGCCCCGATCGAACAGCAGGGCCTGGGCTGGAAGAACTCCCACGGTACGGGCACCGGCCGCGATACGCTCACCAGTGGCCCGGAGGTCATCTGGACATCTACCCCCACCCGGTGGAGCAACGGTTTCCTGCAGAACCTCTACGGCTACGAATGGGAGTTGACCAAGAGCCCGGCGGGCGCCTGGCAGTGGAAACCGAAGGACGGTGCGGGCGAGGGTACGATCCCGGACCCGTTCGACGGCCCGGCCCGCGCGCCGAGCATGCTCACCACCGATATCGCCCTGCGTGAGGACCCGATCTACCGGGAGATCACCAGCCGGTGGCTGGAGCATCCCGAAGAACTAGCCGAGCAGTTCGCCAAGGCTTGGTACAAGCTGCTGCACCGCGATATGGGCCCGGTCAGCCGGTATCTCGGCCCCTGGGTGCCCGAACCGCAGCTGTGGCAGGACCCGGTACCACCGGTGGACCACGAACTGATCGACGAAGCGGATATCGCGGCGTTGAAGAGCAAACTGCTCGATTCCGGCCTGACGGTCGCCCAACTCGTCAAGACCGCGTGGGCGTCCGCGGCGAGTTTCCGCAGCACCGATAAACGCGGCGGCGCCAACGGCGCCCGGATACGGCTCGAACCGCAGAAGAACTGGGAAGTCAACGAACCGGCCGAACTCGCGCAGGTACTGCCCGTGCTCGAGCGGATCCAGCAGGACTTCAACAGTTCCGCCACCGGCGGTAAGCGGGTCTCGCTGGCCGATCTGATCGTTCTCGCCGGCGCGGCGGGTGTCCAGCAGGCGGCAAAGGATGCCGGATACGACATCACGGTGCCGTTCTCGCCCGGACGCACGGACGCCACCCAGGAGAACACCGATGTGGAATCGGCCGCGGTACTCGAACCGCGGGCCGACGGCTTCCGCAACTATGTGCGGACGGGGGAAAAGGCCCCGTTGGAAACCCTGCTGGTCGATCGCGCCTACATGCTGGACCTGACGGCTCCGGAACTGACGGTCCTGCTCGGCGGCCTGCGGGTCCTCGGTATCAATCACGGCGGCAGCACGCACGGCGTGTTCACCGATCGCCCCGGCGTGCTGACCACCGATTTCTTCGTCAACCTCCTCGATCAGGGCACCGAGTGGAAGGCCTCGGAATCGGCGGAGAACGTCTACGAGGGCTTCGACCGGCGAACCGGTGAACGCAAGTGGACGGCCACCGCCAACGATCTGGTCTTCGGATCCCATTCCGTGCTGCGTTCGGTGGCCGAGGTCTACGCCCAGCGCGACGCCGGACCGCGTTTCGTCCGGGACTTCGTATCGGCATGGGTCAAGGTCGCCGAGAACGATCGGTTCGATCTGCGCTGATCATGCAGTCGTGAACCGGGCCGGTCCGTGACGGACCGGCCCGGTTGCGGGTTTCCGGGCGGGGCTCGCGCCGCCGGTGCGGTCGCGATTGCGCCACAACCCGGACACGGGTCCGGTGCATGCGTGCCGGGGTCGCGCCGCCGCCCATATCCTCGACGGAGGACGACGCGGCCCCGCGATTCCGCCGCACCGAGCACGGCGAGGCGAGAGGCAATCCGATATGGCCACACATTCCGAACCGCCGATCATCGTCGGTATCGATGGTTCGCCCACCTCCCTGGACGCGCTGCGCTGGGCGGCCCGGCACGCGGCGCTGCATCGCTGCCCACTCCAACTCGTCCACGCGATCGGCGCACCGGTCACCTTCGGCCCGGAGATCAGTGTCGTCGGCCTGGACAACCAGGCGCTGCGGGCCGACGGGGAGACGATCCTCGCCGCCGCCGAGGAGACCGCCCGCGAAACCGCGGCCGATCTGGAGATCACCACCACCGTCGCCGACCTCGGTGCCACCACGGTCCTGCTCGACCTCTCCGCGGACGCCCGCATGGTCGTCGTGGGCACCCGCGGCCTCGGCACCCTGGGCCGGCTCCTGCTCGGCTCGGTGAGCACCTCACTCGCCCGCCACGCCCACTGCCCGGTCGCGGTGATCCCCGATACCGAGGAACCGGCGCGAGACCTCGGGCAGCGCCCGGTGGTGGTCGGCGTGGACGGCTCCCCGCGCGGCCAGGAAGCCGTCGATATCGCGTTCGAGGAAGCCTCCCGCGGGTACGTCGGCGTGATCGCGGTGACCACCTGGTCGGAATCATTCCGCTATATCTCCCGTGACGAAATGCAGGAACAAGCCCGCGCGTTGCAGGCCGAGAGCCTGGCCGGCCGCGCCGAGCGTTACCCCGACGTGGCGGTCACCTCGGTGGTCGCCGAGGATCGGCCGGCCCGCCGGATCCTGGCCGAATCCGAGAACGCACAGCTCATTGTCGTCGGAAGTCACGGCCGCGGCGGTTTCGCCGGTATGACGCTCGGGTCGGTCGGCCAAGCAGTCCTGCACAGCACCCGGGTCCCCCTCCTCATAGCCCGCGCCCGCGACTGATCGCCCCGCCCGGCGGCTTACAGTGGCAGCATCCAGCGCTGAAGTGACGGCCCAAACTAGGGCGCAGCGCGCGATGCCGCTCTCCACTTTCCCCGATCCGACCGCCTCGCGTGGCGGTGAGGTCGGGGCGGCCACCTGCACGGCGTCGGAGCCGCGGCCTCGCCTTCGACGCGAGCGAGGTTTCCCGGCCTGGCCGTGCATCCACCCGTAATTCGGGCTGTCCGATTGCGGTCCGGTGTCGCCCCTGACCGGTCCGCTCGCTGTTGGTCGCCTCGCAGCTCATCGGCAGCCCGGGCGGCCGATGAGGAACACGACAGTATCGCCAGGATCTCGTGAGGATCGGTCGACACACGCGGACTCGGCACCTCTCCTTCCTCGCGGCCGACGCCTCGGCGCGGGTTCCGCGCGCTCGAGCCGCCGACAGTGCTCGCGACCGCGGTTACCGCAAACGCCGGCATCGCGGCCGCCACCGCATTGCCGCCCGGCGTCCGGCGGCCGGTCATGACATTTGTCAGTACTGGCCCATGAACTATTCATCGTGGATCGATGACTGGTCGTACTACTGGTGACCGGCTGTCTCCGTGAGGGTGGGAGGTATGAACAGAACGGAGTACGGAACGCCGGATCCGGGCGCTGAGCGGTCGTATGAGACCTCTGCGGCCACCCGGCCCGCCGCATCGGCACCGGCGAACGATGTCATCAGCGCGCGTGGTCTGCGCCGGACCTACGGCCAGGGAAAGGACGCGTTCGAGGCGGTCCGCGGTGTGGATATCGACGTCGCGGAGGGGGAGGTTTTCGCACTGCTGGGTACCAACGGCGCCGGGAAGACCTCGACCCTGGACATTCTCGAGGGGCTCACCGCACCGTCCGCCGGGGACGTGCGGGTATTCGGGCTGGATCCGCGGCGCGATCGCGCGCAGGTCCGCGCACAGGTCGGGATCATGCTGCAATCCGGCGGGCTACCGGCCGAACTGACCGTCGGTGAAACACTCGAGATGTGGCGCGGGACGTGCACCGCCCCGACCACCGCCGAGGTGGTGCTCGCGCAGGTCGGGCTCACCGGTCGCGCCGATGTGCGGGTCGGCTCGCTGTCCGGCGGTGAGCGTCGCCGCGTCGATATGGCTTGTGCACTGCTGGGGCAGCCGCGTTTGCTGTTTCTCGACGAACCGACCACCGGACTCGACCCCGAGAGCCGCCGCGGCACCTGGCAATTGCTCGCCGACCTGAAGGCGGCCGGCGTGACGATGGTGCTCACGACGCACTACCTGGACGAGGCCGAGGCGCTGGCCGACCGTATCGCGATCATGCACAAGGGCACGATCGCGCGCCGCGGAACCCTGCGCGATATCGTCGACGGCCATCCCGCCCGGATCGTCTTCGACCACCCCGGGCTACCGCTACCCCCACTGCCCACCGCCGTCGTCGACGCCGGAGAACGGGTCACCGTCAGCACCCACGATCTCCAGGGGCATCTGCTCGAACTTCTCGGCTGGGCCGGTGGGCACGGTATCCGCCTGGCAGGTCTGGACGCCCGGGCCGCCTCACTCGAATCGGTATTCCTCGATATCGCTGCCGAATCCGCCGGCGGATCGGTGGACGAGCCGCAACTGATCGGAGCTACCCGATGACCACCACCGCGACCCCGCCCGCCGGTTTCCGCCGCCGCCCGCTGAAGGCACTCGCGAAGGCCGAATATCTGCAGTTCCGCCGGAACAAGACGCTGGTCTACACGGCAACCGTCTTCCCGATCGGGCTCCCGCTGGCCCTTTACTTCATCGCCCGCAGGGATGCAGAACCCACCGCAGCGATGGCGGCGACAGCGTTCGAGATGTTCGCTCTGCTGGCGCTGCTGTTCATGCAGTACTACTCGGTGCTGTCCATGGTGACGACCCGCCGCGGCGAGGGAGTACTGAAACGGCTGCGGACAGGTGAGGCCGCCGATTGGCAGATCCAGACCGCCCCGGGCGTTCCCGGTGCCGTGGTGACACTGTTCTGTACGGTCGTCATCGCCGCGGTGATCTACGGTACCGGCGCGCCCGCACCGGTGAATCCGTTCGCGATCGTCCTCGCGCTGGTGGGCGGGATCGTCCTGTTCACACTGCTCGCGCTGGCCACCAGTGCCGTGACCAAGAACGCCGAGGCGGCCCAGATCACCTCGTTGCCGGTGATGACGGTCGCGATGCTCGGTCTCGGCTCGATCCGCGGGATACTGCCGGACCGGCTGGCCGACCTGGCCGAGTGGACTCCGTTCGCCGCCGTATCCGATCTGGTGTTCCTCGGTGCCGCCGGCCGGACGGCCCTCGGTTCCGCCGACGATCCGGCACTCGACTTCGCGGGTACCTTCACCGCACTCGGCCGGCCGTTTGCGACACTGGCGATATGGACGGTCCTGGCGCTCGTGCTGACTCGCCGGAGTTTCCGCTGGGACGACCGCGGGTGAACCGGGTGGCCGCATGGTGGCGCGCGCTGCCGGGGCCGGCCAAGTTCAGGCTGTACATGCGGCTGTCGCTACAAGGGTCGATCCTGGGGATCGTCCTGGCGATAGTCGTTGTCGCGCCGCAACCGTTGCCGGCGGCCGGTATCGCGGTCGCCGGTATCGCGGCGGCCGCGGCGATCGAGGCACGCCCCGAATTCGCCACATGGGCAAACGCCGCCACACGACAGTGGATGTTTCGCGCAGCGACAGTGGTGCTGGCAGCGGTGTGGGCGATCTATGCCCTGGTGCCTGCGCCGGATGCGGCCGAAACGGCACCCCTCGCGGGCACTCGGGCGGTATGCCTCGTCACCGTGTTCCTGGCAGCCTTCGCCGTGATCCCGTACTTCCGGTACCGATGGTTGATTCTGGCGGCGCTGGCCTTTGCCACCGGTGTGGCGTTGCGTTCCGGCTCGAGTGTGCACCCCGACCTCGCCTTCGTTGCCTCGATCGGTGGGGCGACCTTTTTCGGTGGCGCTTTCGTCCTCGGTACGATGCTGATCAGCATTTGGGGGATCCGGATGGTCGACGAGCTGGAGCGGACGAAGGATATCGAGGCCGAACTGCAGGTGGCGCAGGAACGTTTGCGGTTCGCCCGTGATCTGCACGATGTCGTCGGCCGCGGGTTTTCCGCGATCGCGGTGAAAAGCGAATTGGCGGTGGCGCTTTCGAAGGCCGGCGAAACGGGCCGGGCGGCCGGTGAAATGGACAGTGTGCGGTCCCTGGCTGTCGAGTCGATGGGGCAGATGCGGGCGCTGGTTCGCGGCTACCGGGATATCGACCTGCGCGAGGAGGTGGCCGGTGCGCGGTCGCTGCTGTCCGCGGTGGAGTGTGTACTGATCGTCGAAGGCGATCCCGCCGCCGTTCCCGCGCGCTACCACGACGTCGCCGCGTGGGTGGTGCGCGAGGGGACGACGAATATCGTCGAGCATTCCGCCGCGACCTCGGCGACGCTGATCCTCGGGACGGCGGGAATGTCGTTGCGCAACAACCGGCCACACACCACGCCGGGTGAGCGGTCGGGTTTGCGTGGCCTGGCCGAGCGACTCGAACTCGTCGGCGCAACTCTGGAAGCGGGCCTGGAATCCGGCGAGTTCGTTCTCGAAATCCTTTGGGAGAAGCAGTGATCCCCGTTTTCCTGGCCGACGATGAAACGTTGATCCGCGCGGCCCTGGCGACGATGCTCGATCTGGAAGCCGATCTCGAGGTCGTCGGGCATGTGGGCTCCGGTGCGGAACTCGTCGCCGCGTGGCGGCGGCGCTGTGAGAGCGGGGACCCGGCCGGGGTGGCCGTCATCGATCTGCAGATGCCCGGTTTGGACGGTATCGCGACCGCCGGGGAAATTCAGCGCCTCACTCCGGGAGCGGGCACGGTGATCGTCACCAGCCACGGCCGGCCCGGATATCTCAAGCGGGCACTGGCCGGCGGTGTGCGTGGTTTCCTGCCCAAGACGACATCGGCGGGCACCCTCGCGGAGGTTATCCGCACCGTCCACGGCGGCGGCCGATACGTGGATCCGGAATTGGCTGCGGAGGCCATCAGCGCCGGCGATACGGTCCTCACCGCGCGTGAGGCGGATGTTCTCGAATACGCCGCCGACGGTGCCTCCGTCGACGAAATCGCCCGCCGCGCGCATCTGTCACCAGGCACGACCCGCAACTACCTGTCCGCTGCCATGGCCAAACTCGGGGTCTCCAACCGCTACGAAGCGGCCTTGAAGGCCCGTGAGAAGGGCTGGATCTGAGCCGATTCCTTGCCCCGTTGGCGCCACCTCCTTATATTGAAGATAATTATGCACATAGATATGTGGCTGTGGAGCGGACCACGGGGAATCGGGAGACGGGTATGAGGGCTTGGCAGTTCGAACGTGTGGGGACTCCGCTCGCGCTCCGGGAGGTGCCGGAGCCGCGGCCGGCGGCGGGGGAGGTGCTCATCGAGATCAAGGCGGCCGGGCTCTGTCATACCGATGTCGGGATCCTGCACGAGCCGAAGTGGACGGAACGCATCGGACCTTTCCCGCTGACACTCGGGCACGAGGTTGCCGGGGTGATCGCCGAGGTCGGTGCCGGGGTCGAAGATTATGAGCCCGGCGATCGGGTCGGTGTATTCGCGGCCGGGCGGACCCGGCCGGGGCAGGGACGCGACGGCGGATACTCCTTCCGGTGCACCGCGCTCCCCGAAGATCTCGTGCGGATACCCGAGGGAGTCGGGTTCGAACAGGCCGCACTCGGCACCGACGCCGGCTGCGCGGCCTACCATGCCCTCGTGCGCCGGGGCGGTGTGCGGGCGGGCGACAAGGTCGGGATCATCGGCCTCGGCGGGCTCGGCCAGGTGGCGGCCCGGGTCGCGGCGGTGAAAGGGGCCACCGTATTCGTCGCGGAGAAAAAGCAATCCTTGTGGCCGCTGGCGAAAGAACTCGGTGCGCAGGCCGTATCCGGCGATATCACCGAGTTCGCCGGGGAGAACCTCGATCTGATCATCGATTTCGCGGGGTTCGGCACCACCACGGCCGCCGCCATCGAGACCGTACGTGAGTTCGGCACCGTCGTGCAGGTCGGTATGGGCGAACTGACCGCAGAGATATCCACCGGCACCTTGATTTTCAAGCAGATCACGCTCGTCGGGTCGCGCGGCGGTTCGGTGGCCGATATCGCGGCCGTGTACGACCTGGTCGCCGCGGGGGAGCTGAAACCCCAGATCGTGCCGATCACCTTCGACGAGATCCCCGCGGGCCTGGAACGGCTGCGCCGCGGCGAGGTCGACGGCCGGCTGGTGGCCGTCTATGACTGAGCCGGTGGCGATCGTCACCGGCGGTGCGAGCGGGATCGGCGCGGCCTGCGCCGAACGCTTGGCCGCCGACGGATTCCGTGTCCTGGTCGCCGACGTACAGGAGGAACCGGGCCGGGCGCTCGCGCGGCGGCTCGGCGGTGAGTTCGTGCCCACCGATGTGACCCGCGAGGCCGATATCGAGGCACTGGTGGACCGGGCCGGGGCCCTGGACGTGTTCTTCGCCAATGCCGGGATCTTCGGTGCGCTCGGGCCCATCGAGCAGACCGATACCGCGGAAGCGGACCGGACGATCGCGGTCAACCTGCGTGGCACCCTGCTGTGCCTCAAGCATGCGGTCCGGGTGATGCGGCCACGCCGGCGCGGGTCGATCATCGTCACCGCCAGTCCGGGCGGGGTCGTGGGCGGTGTGGGCCCGCACGTCTACAGCGCGACCAAGGCCGGTGTCGCCGGGCTGGTGCGTGCGGTCGCCGCCGAGGTGCGCGACTACGGTATCCGGGTCAATTCCGTTGTGCCGGGCGCGATCGTCTCCCCGATGACCGCCGCCGTCCTCGCTGATGATCCGGCCGATCTCGCCGCCGCCACACAGGCGATGGCGCCCAGTCCGCTCGTCGGCCGCCCGGGTACGCCCGGGGATGTGGCCGGGGCAGTGTCGTTCCTGGCCGGCGCGGACTCGGCATTCGTCACCGGTACGGAGCTGTTCGCGGACGCCGGATACACCCACGCCCCGGGCCCGGCGAGCTTCGCGAAGGCGAAGTTCGCCGGGCCCTGAGGGAAGTTCAGCGGTCTCGGCTGAAAACGAACGCGGTCGACTTGGCCAGTCCGTTGGAGACCGTGACCAGCGCCCGCGACGCCTCCGGCACTTGCCGTTCCCCGCCCCGCCCGGTCACCTGCAGCACCGCCTCGGCGAGGTGCGTCATCCCGTGCAGACGGCCTTCGCCGAGCGCGCCACCGCCGGTATTGACCGGGAGTTTCCCGGTCAGGGTCGTATGCCCGTCCCGCGTGAATGGCACAGCCTCGCCGCGGCCGACGAAGCCCATCCCCTCGAGCCAGGTGTAGACGAATACGCTGAAACCGTCGTACAACTGGGCATTGTCGATATCGGATGGTCCGAGGCCGCTGGTGCGCCACAGCGTCCGCGCGATCTGCTCGGCGCCCTCGACGAGATCTTCGAGGGTCATCACCGCACCCGTCGGCGCGGTGTGGGTGCCGGCGGCGAATCCGGTGAGCAGAGCCGGCGGCTGCCGTAGGTCCCGCGCCCGTTCCGTCGAGGTGAGCAGGACAGCGACCGCGCCGTCGACGGGAATATCGCAGTCCAGGATGGACATCGGATCGGCGATCATCCGGGCGTTCAGATAATCCGCGGCCGACAGGGTGGAACCCCGCCAGTACGCATGGGGGTTCTTCTGCGCGTTCTCCCGGTTGGCGACCAGGAACGGCGCCAGATCCGCCCGGGAGTATCCGTTCAGGTCGAGGTATCGGCGCAGTACGGTTGCCGCCCAGGCCGGCGGGTTGCTGAAGCCGAACGGCGCCTGGAACTGATCCGGCCCGGCGGCGATCGTGCTGTCGTAGTTGACGTACTTACCCTTGGGCACGTGCAGCGACCGGTAGACCAGCGCATGCGTGCACACTCCGGAGTGGATCGCCATGGCCGCATCCATCAGGCTCTGCGTCACCATGCCGTTGGTGGATCCGGTCCAGGTGATCTGCGGTCTGATCCCCAGCAGTTGCGGCAGGTGATACGGCGTGACGACGTCGATACCTTCGCCGGTACCTTTCGTTCCGCCGTAGCGCGGCATGGAGGGCGAGGTCGAGATACCGTCCACCTCCGAACGCTCGAGGCCGGCGTCGGCCAGCGCGCGATCACACGCCTCCACCGTGAGTGCCGCCAGAGTGCGCGGCAACCGCCGCCCGAGCTCGCTGTACCCGACACCCGCGACGGCGACCTTGTCCCGCAGTTCCCACATATCCCTCACGCTCCCGCCGGCCGGAACTGCGGTAGCACGCAGTCCTCGGAGATCTTTTCGAACGTCACCTCGACCTCGGCACCGATCCGCACCGCGGCCGGTTCGGTCCCGAGCAGGTTGGCGACCATGAGCAGCCCGGGCTGTTCCACCAGTTCCACGACGACCACCACCAGCGGCACCAGCGTCGCGAAACCGGGGCCGGGGGGATCTTCCAGAACGGTGTAGCTGTGCACTGTTCCGCGGCCGGAGACCGGCTCGTAGCGGAGATCCTCGCTACCGCACGCCGGACACGTCAGGCTCGGGGCGTGGTTGAACCGCGAACACCGGGCGCACCGCTGAATGCTGAGCGTCTGTGCGCGGAGGCTGTCCCAGAAGCCCTCGGTGACATCGTCGGGGAAGGGTACCGGGCGGGTGCTTGCTGTTGTCATCTCACATCTTCCAGGTCACGGTTGCCGCCAGCGCCTCGGCGTAGTTCTTCTTGGTGTAGCCGGCCAGCGCGTGCATATGTGTGGTCATCAGTTCCTCGGCGCGGCCGGGATCGCGTTCGGAGATCGCGGTGGCGATGGACGTGTGGATCTCGACGGTCAGTTTCCGCTGCCGTGCCGGATATTCGACGCCGACCGCGGCGCCGTCGAGAATGTCGAACAGCGCGATGAACAGCGAGGCGAAGACGAGGTTCCCGGATCCCTGGGCCACGGTGGTGTGGAAGCGCCGGGTCTGGCTGAGGAATCCCGTGTGGTCGTTCAGGTTCTCATGTTCGAGCTCGATGATCTCGAACAGCGTCGCGATATCCGTCTCGTCCATGCGCTCGGCGGCGAGCCGGGCCATATGGGGTTCGAGTGCGGCGCGGGTCTCGATCACCGTCTGGAACGGGGCCCGCTGGAACTGCAGCAGCAAGCTCAGCGAGGTGGCCAGTGCGGAGCTGTCGGGCTGCTGCAGAATAGGGCCGCCGCTGGGACCGGGTTTGAGGGTGATGACGCCCTGGAGTTCGAGGAACCGCAGTGATTCGCGCAGGGTCCCGCGGCCGACGTCGTAGGCCTCCAGCATGGCTTTCTCCGGAGGGAGACGATCCCCGACCTGGTTGCCCCGGCGGTTGATGTCATCGACGATGCGCTGTGCCACGAGCAGCGCTGTCTTCTTCGGTCGTTCGGTAGCGGTCATCGGTTCTCCCCTGGTGTGGCTGTTGTGCTTGTTGTTCCCACACCCTACATTCAATGCTATTCATGTGCAGAGATTAGCGCTCGAGGTTCGTGGCGAGCCAGTGGCGACCGGGTGATCAGATCACGAGGAGGCGGTCATGAGTGACGGTGAACTTGCCGAACTGTGCGAATATGTGCGCAGACTGCGAGCGATCGAGAGCGCCCGCGACCACGTGCATGCCTATGCGCGAACCCTCGACGATCCGGACTCCGGAACCGTGACGGCGCTGTTCGCGCCCGACGCCGTGCTCACCACGCCGTCGCGGACCGTCCGTGGATCCGCGGAGATCCGCAATTTCTTCGAATCGGCATTCGTCGCCGACCCCTCGGTGAAACGCCATTTCATTGCCAATGTGCGCACCGCCTGGCTCGGCAGTTCCCGGGTGCGCGTGCAATCCCAGTTCTTCTTCACCGGCAGCGGTGCCGGGCGTTCGGCCCTCGGCTGGGGTAGTTATGACGATGTTGTGGATACCGGCGGTGACCGGCCGTGCTTCGTGGAGAAGGGTGTGCTCGTCGAGGTGAGTACTGATCTGGCGAACGGGTGGCCGGACGGTACCTCGGTTCGCTGATCTGCCGAAGTCGCCGGTATGACGCCGACCGGAAGGGTCTGTCGCTCGCTGTCCGGGGGCCGGCCGAGATTTGCCGATTTCCTTCATAACCATGCGCATGGTTGCTATGGTTCTCCTGGATCTGCCGAGTCTGGGCGGACCCGAGGGGGCGAGGAAGAGTGCAGGCCGGTTCATCACCGGCCCAGGGGCGGTGATCGCGAAAACCTTTGCCGCCCTTCAATCGAACGGAGTGCGACGTGAAGCTGGCCCTACGCTATGACATGCGGGCGCCCGATATCGGGGTGGGCAGTCCCGAGCAGTACACCGCAGCGCTCGAACATGCCGCCTGGGCGGACGACCTCGGATTCGAGACGGTGTACCTCGCCGAACACCACGGCGCCGACGACGGCTACTGTGCGGCGCCGATGATTCTGGGCTCGGCGATACTCGGCCGGACCCGCCGGCTGCGGGTACACCTGTCGGCGCTCGTCGCGGTGCTGCATCACCCACTGCGGCTGGCCGAAGACCTCGCCGGGCTGGACCTGGTCGGCGGCGGGCGGCTCGAGGTGACGCTCGGGCTCGGCTACCGCGACGGCGAATACCGGATGTTCGGTGTCGACCGCCGCCGGCGCGTGCAGATCCTCGAGGAAACCGTCGAGGTACTGCGCCGGGCGTGGACCGGTGCGGAATTCGACTTCCGTGGCGAACGGGTACAGGTCCGGCCCCGGCCCGCGCGTCCCGGGGGACCGGAACTCTACATCGGTGGTTCGGCCGAAGCCTCGGCGCTCCGCGCGGCCCGGATCGGCGACGGGTACCGCCCGGCCGGTGCCGAAAAGAACCGGCTGTACGACATCTATGCCACCGAGCGCAGGCGCCTCGGTAAACCGGTGCCCCCGCGCGGGCCGGTGAGCGGTCCGCTGTTCCTGTTCGTCTCCGACGATCCGGCCCGCGACTGGGAAATCGTCGCACCGCATGTGCTGTACACGACGAACGCCAACGCGAACTGGGCGCGGGAGCGTGGCGTGGGCACCACGGCCTATCGTCCCGCCGCAGGACTGGCCGACCTGCAGACGGACCCGAATATCCGCGTCGTCACCCCCGATGAATGCGTAGCGCTCTGCGAAAAGCTGGGCCCGGACGCGGAATTGGTGTTCCAGCCGTTGATGGGCGGGCTGCCGCTGGACGCGGGATGGCGCAGTCTGCGCCTGTTCGAAACCGAGGTCCTGCCGCGGCTCGTCACGCTCGGATATCGCCCGTCGGCCAAGGAACCCACCGGAGAGGCGGCGTGATGACCACAACCGTCAAGGATTCCCACCACAGCGACGCACCGGCCGCGATGCCGCGCGGCCTGGTCGTGATGATCGGCTACTGCGTCATCCTGGCCACCCTGGTGATGACCATCCCGCTGAAACTGCTCAGCCGGATCGGGGCGGAATTCGGAGCGACCGGCGGCCTGCTCAACTGGGTTGTCATCATCGGTTCGCTCAGCGGGGCGATCGGCACCGCCCTGCTCCCTCCGGTTGCGTCGCTGTTCGGGCAGCGGCGCACCACGGTGGTGACAATGGGCCTGCTGACTTTCGGCAGCATTCTCGGTGCGATCGCGCCGAATATGACGGTATTGCTGATCGGCCGGTTCATCGGCGGATTCACCCTCGGTGCCATCGCGCTCGCGCTGGCGATCGCCCGGGCCAACCTCTCCGGCCGGACGCTGAGCGTCGTACTGTCCTGGATCGCGGCCGCGGAAGGGGTCGCGGCCGGGCTGTCCTTTGCCGTCGGCGGACTGCTGACCGATACCGTGCAGGTCGACTGGCGGGTGGTGTTCGGCGTCCTCGCGGTGCTGGGCATCATCGGGATCGCCGGTGCGCTCGCCACCATCCCACGTCAGGACGGTCCGGGTCGCGGACGGGTCGACTGGATCGGCGGGGTGTTGCTGACCGGCGCGCTCGCGCTGATCCTGGTACCGCTCAGCATGGGCTCGCAGTGGGGCTGGGCATCGCCTTCGGTGCTGGTACCGCTGCTGTGCGGCATTGTGGCGGTGGCGATCTGGTGGGCTGTCGAATCGCGGGTGCCGACGCCGCTGGTGAACACCCGTGCACTGCGGAATATGAACTTCCTGCGCGGCTGGCTGGTGTTCTTCCTGGCCGGAATGCTCGCCTGGATCATGAATTTCACCCTGCCGAAATTCACCGAAACCCCGGCATCGGCCGGTTTCGGTTTCGGTTACAGCGCACTGACCAGTGGCCTGCTGATGCTGATGTTCTGCATCGGCATCGTGGTGGGCAGCGCGTCGGCCGGGCGGCTGAGCCGGTTCGTCCCGGCGCGGGCGATGTGCCTGCTGGCGTTCACCGGGTGCACGATCGGGATGTTGCTGCTGGCGTTCGTCCACGATTCGGCATGGCAGCTGTGGGTGTGGCCGGTCATCGTCGGGCTCTCCTACGGGCTGGCGTCGGCCAGCGCCTACCTGACCTTCATCACGGCCCTGCGCGCCGACGAGGTCGCCACGGCGGCGAGTATCGGCCAGATCAGCGCGCCGCTCGGCGGTGCCATCGGCAGTGCGGCGATCAGCGGTGTGCTCACCGCCGAGGTGATCAGGATCGGTCAGACCGAGGTCCCGGCCGAGCACAGCTCCCAGCTCGGCTGGCTGATCGGCGCGGGGGTCTCGGTGGTCGGCCTGCTCCTCGTGGCGCTCATCCGGGCTCCCGAATCCGCTATCGAAGAGACGGTCTGAGTCCGGCACCGCATGCCGCGGGTGCGTTGCGCGGGTGTTGTTGCCCGCCTGGTATTTCGAAGCCGCGACTGCTTCCGGCCCGGCCGGATGGGCGCGGGACAGATCCGGAAGAAGAGTGAGGATGTCGATGTTCATTTCGATCGAAGCGGGCCGGTGTATGGGGCACGGCCGGTGTTATGCGGTGGCGGAGCGGCTGCTGACCGATGACGACGAAGGTTTCGTCGTCGAACGCGGGCAAACCTGGGAAGTCCCCGGCGAATTGACCGCAGAGGCGGAGGCTGCGGCGCAGGCATGTCCGGAGACGGCCATCGTCGTCGGCGAGTCGTAACCCCCACCGAAACACCGCGGCCCGGCATCCTGCGAAAGGATGCCGGGCCGCTGGGCTGTGGTCCCGGGGTCAGTCCCAGACCAGAGGGACCTGCTGTAGCCGCAGCTGGCTACCGCGTTCACGCAGGTCCACGCCCTCGGCGAGCCGGTAGTGCGGGATCCGGCGATGCCATTCGGTGAGCGCGACCACCAGTTCCGCGCGCGCCAGATGCATGCCGAGACAGCGGTGGTGGCCGGCGCCGAACCCGAGATGGTGCGCGAGATTGGGCCGCTCCGGGTCGAAGACGTCCGGGTCCTCGAAGATGCGGGGGTCGTGGTTGGCCGCGGCCAGGCCGAGCCACACCAGATCGCCCTTGCGGATCGGCAGACCGTGGAAGTCGAGGTCGCGGGCGGCCTCGCGGCCGTCCTGGATGATCAGGCTGTAGAGGCGCAGGATCTCCTCGATCGCCTTCGGCCACAGTTCGGGTTCGTCGAGCAGCCGCTGCCGGTCTTCGGGGTGGGTGGCCATGTGCAGGAATGTGTAGCCGAGCGCGCTGCGGGTGGTGTCGAGCCCGGCCGCCATGATGCTCATGCACAGGGCCAGGATCGTCTCGTCCGGGATCGGGGCGCCCTGGTATTCCGCGGTGACCAGCCGGGTCACCAAGTCGGTGGCCGGATCACCGGGTGCCGCGCGACGTTCGGCGATCGCGGCGGCGAAGTAGGCGTCGAGTTCCTGTCGCGTCTGTGCGGCGATCCGTTTGGATTCCGGATCGCTGTTGAAGAAGCCGAGGAACTGGCCCTCCACCCAGGGCAGCAGCTTCGCGCTGTCCTCGACCGGCAGCCCGAGCAGTGTCAGGAACAGATCGGTCGGATAGACCATGCCGAAACCGGTAGCGATGTCTTCGGCGCCCCGCGGTGCGATCTCGTCGACGAGCGCGACGGCACGCTCCTGTGCCTGATCGGAGATGCGCCGGACGAGTTTGGGAGCGAAGAACGGGTTGAGGATCCGCCGCAGCTCGGCATGGTCGGGCTGGTTGAGGTTCTGCGGCAGCAACTGCCGCGGCGGGGAGCGGTGGAAGGCGCTGACCTGGTCGTTGGTGAAGTCGGTATCGCGCTGGAGGGCTTCGCGCACATCGTCGAAGCGGTTCAGTACCCAGAACCCCTCCTCGGTGGAGTCGTTCCAGGCGAACCGGGCGGCTTCCCGGTCGGCGTCGAGCAGCCGCTGAGTTTCCAGCGCGGGCCGTTCGATGCGGTAGTCGGTATGGAAGACCGGACAGCCGCCGAGGTCGCGGGTCGTACCGGAATCGTCGCTCACCTGGGTCATCGGCATCTCCTGTCGAATAGCGCAACTACCAATGCGAAATAGGGGTGGCTATGGCGTGCGTCACGGATTGACTTTTGCTCGTAATGATAGGCATGATTCGGTTAATTACAAGGGTGATCGACCGCAGGAGGCCGCAGGTGCACAGGCTCGAAGACCACACGGCAGTGGTGACCGGCGGAGGTTCCGGGATCGGGGCGGCCTCCGCCCGGAGGCTGGCGGCCGAGGGCGCGACGGTCGCCGTTGTCGATCTGCACCAGGCGGCCGCGGAGGAGACCGCCGCGGCGATCCGAGAGGCCGGGGGACGGGCCGCCGCGTTCGGCGCCGATGTACGGGACCGGGAGCGGATGTATGCGGTGACGGCCGAAATCGTCGCGCAGTTCGGGGAAATCGGTGTCGTGTTCACCGGCGCCGGGGTGTCCGGCGCGCGGATCGACAGTCACGAACTCTCCGAAGAAGACTGGCGCGGAGTGCTCGATATCAACCTGAGCGGCACCTTCTTCACGATCCAGGCGGCGCTGCCGTCGATGCTGCGGCGCGGCGGTGGATCGATCGTGACGTGCGGCTCGACCTCGTCGTTCATCGCCACACAGGGCGGTCTCGCGCCGTACCGTGCGTCGAAAGGCGGGGTCAAAATGCTCACCCAGACCCTCGCGATCGAGTACGCGCCGCACGGTATCCGGGTCAACAGCGTATGCCCGGGCGCGGTGAAAACGAACCTGGGCGCCAACACCGCGGCGATCGTGCCGACCACCGCCACGGTGCGCAACCCGTCGAAACCGCTGAACGTGCCGCTCGGCCGCTACGGCGAACCCGACGAGATCGCCGCGGTGGTCGCGTTCCTCGCCTCGCCGGACGCCTCGTATGTGACCGGGCAGGCGATCCTGGCCGACGGAGGTGTCACCGCCGAATGACGCGCAACTCCGGTACCGCACCGATCCTGCTGGACGGGGCGATCGATATGCACTGCCATTTCGGCCCGGAGCCGCTGGTCGAAAAGCTCGCGAAACACCCGCACGCGGTCGACCCGATCGAGGCCGCCGGGGAAGCCAGGACCGGTGGGATGCGCGCGATCGTGCTGAAGGCGCACGAATTCCCGTCCACCGCGGTCGCCGATCTGGCCAACAAGGCGGTGCCGGATGTCTTGTCGATCGCCGGAATGTGCTGCGATCACCCGGTCGGCGGGCTCAACCCCCAGGCCGTCGAAACCGCGCTGCGGGCCGGTGCGCAGGTGGTGTGGTTGCCGACGTTGTCGTCGGTATCGAATACTCCACAGGCTGTCGAGGCGGCGTTCGGTGTGCGGGAAGGGATTGCGGTCCTCGGCCCGGACGGTGAGCTGGTGCCGGAGGTGCGCCAGATCATGGACCTCGTCGCGGCGAGCGGCGCGGTGCTGGCGACCGGGCATATCACCGTCGACGAGCACTATGCGGTGGCCCGCGCGTTCGCCGGTCGCGGGAACCTGGTCGTCACGCACGCCATGCATGCCAGTGCCGGGCCGGGACTTTCGGTGGACCAGGTCGTGGAGCTGGCCGACCTGGGGGCCGTGATCGAATTCGCCGCTCACACCTGTATGGGGAAACCCTCGACGTTCGAGCAGGTCATCACCGCCATCGGCCGGATCGGGCCGCAGCGCGCGATCGTATCCACCGATTACGGCTGGACCGACACCCTGCCGCATCCGGCGGCGGGCCTGCGCGGCTACGTCAACGCGCTGTGGGACGAAGGCGTCGGCGAAAACGAACTCCGGCTGATGGCCGGCGCGGTCCCGGCGCGACTACTGGGTTTGGACTGAAAACCATGGAGGTTCTTGGAATGGGACGAGTATCCGGCAAGGTCGCGTTCATCACGGGTGCGGCGCGCGGACAGGGACGGTCGCATGCGGTGCGGCTCGCGCAGGAAGGCGCCGATATCGTCGCGGTGGACTCCTGCGCGGACGTCCCTTCGCTCGAATACCCGATGGCCACGATCGAGGATCTGCGCGAAACCGAGAAACTGGTACGCGATCTCGGCCGCCGGGTGCTGGCCCGCCAGGTCGATGTGCGGGATCAGGCCGGTCTCGATCAGGTGACCGCCGAGGCGGTCGACTGCCTGGGCGGTATCGATATCGTGAGCGCCAACGCCGGTGTGGTCGGTTGCCGCCCGACCTTCGACCTCACCGACACCGAGTGGCAGGATATGGTCGACATCAATATGACCGGTGTCTGGCGCACCGTGAAAGCCGCTGTACCGCATATGATCACGGCGGGCCGCGGCGGTTCGGTGATTCTGACCAGTTCGGTGGTCACCCTCGTCGGCGCCGCGAATGTGGCGCACTACAACGCTTCCAAGAGCGGCGTCGTGGGATTGATGCAGACGCTGTCCGCGGAACTGGGCCGCCACGGGATCCGGGTCAACGCTGTCCACCCGGGCAATGTGGCGACGGACATGCTGTTCAGCAAGTCCACCCTGCGCGTGTTCTGCCCGGACCTGGAAAACCCGACCCCCGAGGACCTGCGTGAACGCGCCCGCGGTTCGGATGTGCTGGGGCAGGGCTGGGTCGAAGCCGAGGACATCAGCAACGCCGTGCTGTACCTGGCGTCCGACGAAGCGCGGTTCGTGACCGGTGTATCGCTGCCGGTCGATGCCGGCCGGCGGATCGGCTGAACGGAGATGACCATGGACTACGGACAACGACTGACGGGCCGGCGGATCCTCATCACCGGGGGCGCAGGCGGGATCGGGGCCGCCGCCGCGCGGCGACTGACCGCTGAAGGCGCCGCGGTGGCGATCCTCGACCTGGACACCGGCGCGGCCGAACGCCTGGCCGCCGAACTGGGCAACGCCGCGGCAGTCGAATGCGATGTCACGCGCGAAGAGTCGGTCGGCGCCGCGGTGACCGCGGCGGCCCGGGACCTGGGCGGGCTGGACGGCGTGCTCACCTGCGCGGGTATCGCCCGCTCCGGCTTACCGCACGAAATGTCCTTCGAGGACTGGAATTCGGTGATCACGGTCAACCTCACCGGTACATTCCTCACGATCCGCGCCGCGGTACCGCATCTGCTCGAGGCGGGAGCCGGGAGTGTGGTCACCATCGGTTCGGTGGCCTCGCTGGTCTCCGCGAATACCAATACCTGTAGCTACGACGCGTCGAAGAGCGGTGTCCTCGGGCTGACCCGGTCGATCGCCGTCGGGTACGCCGACCGCGGTATCCGGGCGAACTGCCTGTGCCCGGGGGTGGTGGACACTCCGCTCGCCCGCCGCGCCCGGGAGGTGGAAGGAGTCACGAGCAATGCGGTAGCCGCCACCCCGCTGGGCCGCCGCGCCGAACCGGACGAGATGGCGGCCGTGATCGCCTTCCTGCTCGCTACGGAATCGTCCTATCTCACCGGTTCGGTCGTCACCGCCGACGGCGGGCTCACCGCGCGATGACCCCGGACGGAACTATTCGATCGACAAGGACGGAAATGAATCTTCGAGGAGACCGGGCAGCCGCGTCCGCGCTGCCACGAACCGATCGGGCCGGGAGCCGCAATGAGCGATGAGGTGTTGGTCGACGCACAGGACGGCGTTCTCGTCGTCACGCTCAATCGGCCGGCGGCGCGAAATGCGGTGAACCTCGCGATGGCCGAAGCGGTTGCCGCGGCGATGACCGAACTCGATACCAGCCCGGATCTCACGGTCGGAGTACTCACCGGAGCCGGCGGCACATTCTGTGCCGGAATGGATCTGAAGGCGTTCCTACGCGGTGAGTCGCCGGTGATCCCGGGGCGCGGCTTCCTCGGCCTGGTGGAGGCCCCGCCGGAGAAACCGCTGATCGCCGCTGTCGAGGGTTATGCGCTCGCCGGAGGTTGCGAAGCCGTACTCGCCGCGGACCTCGTGGTGGCCGCGCGGACCGCGAAGTTCGGTATTCCCGAGGTCAAACGCGGGCTGGCGGCCGCGGCCGGCGGACTGATGCGGCTGCCGCGCCGGATTCCACCCGCCGTAGCGCTGGAACTGGCCCTCACCGGCGATCTGTTCGATGCCGAACGCGCCCTCTCCCTGGGACTGGTCAACCGTCTCGCCGACGAAGGGCAGGCACTGGAATCGGCGCTCGACCTGGCCCGGTCCATCGCGGCCAACGGACCGCTGGCCGTGCGGGCGTCCAAAAAGGTCATTCGCGAGAGCGCGGACTGGTCGCAGGACGAGATGTTCGAACGGCAACGGGCGATCACCGGACCGGTATTCGCCTCGGCCGACGCCCAGGAAGGCGCCCGGGCCTTCGCGGAGAAGCGACCGCCACGCTGGCGCGGGGAGTAGGGGCGCGGCGGCCCGCCGTCACCACCGGAACCGCATCGCCCCCACCGTCACTCGTCGGTGTCGAGAACGGAAGGGGCACGGATCGGGTGCAGTTCCCGTCCTGCCCCTCCGTGGTCCATCGCCCGTTGCGTGCCCCTGACCTGCTGTCGTGGCAGACTCGGACCGCTTCGGCGTGGACCGGGGACGAGCGCTAGCGGGTTCCGGTCACCCAGCGGCCGAGCCGGCCCAACCGGGACTTCGGACGCCCGTATGTCAAGCGCGTCGGATCCAGCCAGCGAGGCAAGGGTTCGCGCGCGGCCAGCCAGGCTGCGGGCACGCCGGTAGGGGAATCTTTGCCGGTGTAGGCGGCGACTATTCCGCCGACGATGGCGCTGGTGGTGTCGATATCGCCGTCGGCCTCGATACAGGCCGTGATCGCGGCGGGGTAGTTGTCCAGATATGTCGCCGCAGCCCACATCGTGAACGGCACCGTATTCTGCGCGGTCACTCGGGAACCGTTGCCCAGCTCCGCCGCGGCCTGATCCACGGACGCGCCGAGCAGCGTACGCGCCCGGCCGATCGACCGGGTCGTTTCCCCGTCGGCGAGGCGGCTCAGGACAGCGGTGAGGAATTGGTCCGGTGCGGGACGCACCCCGGTGAGCCGCGCCCGGCCGGCTTCACCCGCTGCCACGGCCACCGCGACCGCGCCGGCCACGCCCTCCGGATGCATATGTGTCACCCGAGCCGATCGGGTCGCCTCGGCGACGATCCGGTCCGGATCTCCGGCGTAGAACGCGCCCAGGGGCGCCACGCGCATGGCGGCGCCGTTACCGCAGGACCCCTTACCCTCGTACACGGATCCGGCAGCTTCTGGCCACGGCACACCTTCGCGGATCCGGCGCAGGATGCCCACCGAGTAGAAGCCGTAATCGCGGGCCGGATCGCAGCGCCGCGCGAAAGCGGCGGCCAGCCGATCCGGGTCGACGGCGCCGCGGGTGCCCAGTTCGGCGACCACGCTGCAGGCCATTTCGGTATCGTCGGTCCACCCCCACGGCCCGGCGGTGAGGTTTCCGGCCCGGAGATCGGAGAGTGAGCGGCGCATCACCGGGAACTGTTGTCCCAGCGCATCTCCCACGGACAGGCCGTCCAGTGAATCGAGCATCGAATCGACAGACATCGGGCCCGATCGTAGCCACGCCGCGTGCGTTACGGCAACGAACATTCGGCTGCGCGGGCCTGCTGACACCGATTGCGTGTCCGCACGTCTCGGATCCACAGTGCCACAAGTGGCAGCTGCTGTCCGGTCCGCGTCCCGAATCGCGATCCCGGTCGCCTGGAAGCGTTTTCGCCTGCCCGCGGTGAGTGACGTGCCCACCGGTGGCGATGCGACCGCCGCCCGGCCGGCGTATCACCGGCAGGGCGGTGCGGACCGGTTCAGAGGGTGATCGCGCGGCGGGCGAGTTTGCCGGTTGCGTTGCGCGGCAACGACTCCGTCGTGATGCGCCAGCGGGTCGGCACCTTGAAATACGACAGCCGCTCCCGCGCGAACTCGGTGAGTTGTTCCTCGGTGACCGTGGCGTCGGGCGCGACCACGATCACTGCCGCCACTTCCTGTCCGAGATCGGCATGGGGTACGCCCACGACGGCGCATTCGGCGATAGCGGGGTGTTCGTCGAGGCATTGTTCGATCTCGGTGGGGTAGACGTTCTCCCCGCCGCGCAGGATGAGATCGGAGCGGCGGCCGGTCAGCCGGAGCTCGCCGCCCTCGACGATGCCGTAGTCGCCGGTGCGCAGCCAGCGGTCCGGGGTGATGGCGGCGGCGGTGGCGGCCTCGTCGTCCCAGTAGCCGAGCATGACGAAGGGACTGCGGACACACACTTCGCCTTCGGTGCCGTCCGGAACCTGCACGCCGTCGGGATCCCGGATCTCGACGTTCACCGTCAGGATCGGCCGGCCGAGCGTGCCGGGGGAGCGGTTCAGATCGGCGGGGGTGGCGACCGCGATCGCGGTGCTGCATTCGGTGAGGCCGTAGCTGTCGACCAGTGCGTCGCGGGCGAAGGGGAACCGTTCCCGGAGCCTGTCCTTGAAAGCGATCGACGACGGGGCCGACGCCAGGGCGAATGCGGTCAGAGAGGACAGATCGAAGTTCTCGGCGCCGTCGTATTCGAGCAGCCGTCCGGCCATGGTGGGCACGGCGCCCCAGTTGGTGACCCGTTCCCGTTCGATGAGCCGGAGCACGGTTTCGACATCGAAGGCGCCCTGATTCAGGACCAGCGCGCTGCCCGTGGCCAGCCGGGGGACGACCAGATTGTGCAAACTCGCGATGTGGAAAAGGGGTGAGGTCAGCAGGCAACGAAGCGGGACCGGCTGTGAGTCGTCGTAGACCTGGCCGGACATTTCGGCGGCGAATGCGTCGCCGAAGCGGAAGTAGTCCACGACGGCCAGCAGGTTACGCTGCGAATGCAAGGCGCCCTTGGGGCGTCCGCTGGTGCCGCTGGTGTAGAGGATGACCGACGGATCGTCCTCGTCGACCTCCGGCTGCGGGAGTTCGGCACCTGAGTGGTCGGCGATCAGGCGTGGCAGATCACCTTCCGTGGTGAGCACGGTGATTCCGGCGGTATCGAGTCCCGCCAGCAGCCGGGCGCGTTTCTCGTCCACGATCAGCACCGAGGGGCGGGAGTGCTGCAACCCGTAGTCGATTTCGCGCGATACCCACCAGCTGTTCATGCCGACGGTGACGGCGCCCAGGCTCTGGGTGGCCCAGAACGCCATCACCCATTCCGGACTGTTGGCGGCCAGGATCGCCACCCGGTCGCCCGTGCGCACCCCGTATTCGTCGCGCAGTGCCACGGCCAGCGCCGCCACGGCGTCGACGTGTTCGGCGAACGAGATCCGGCGGTCGGCGGTGACCAGGTAGTCGCGGTCGCCCCACGCACGCGAGGCGGTCAGCAGATCGCCCACCCTGCGGCCGCGCCGGCGGATCACCGGGATCACGGCACCGAGTACATCCTCGGCCACGATCTCGAAGCGGCCGCCGGGGCCGGTCAACCGCCGGATGGTGTTCTCGATCCGCGACTGCATATCGGTTGCCGGTGTCGTCATAGTGGCCGCCCTTCTCTCCCGCGGTGCCTGTCGGACAGCAACATGCCATGACCCGACCGGGCGGTCGGTGACCTGTACCACTCAGCGAGACTACGCAGGTGTGTCCGATCGAGGTGGTCCGGGCAGTTCGTCGAAGGTGCAGCCGAGCTCAGCGGCGAGGGCACGCAGAGCGGCCAGCTGGTCGCAGTAGTCGCCGGCGCCGGTGGCGGTGAGTCCGACGCTCGCGATGGTGGTCCCGGCGGCGCGGAGCCGGTCCAGGGCGCGCGCCGTGCGGTCCGGGTCGCCGATCGGGTCCAGCCGGTGCCCGGGACCGAGTACCAGGTCGAATCCGGCGGGGAGTTCGACGGTTTCCAGCATCGTCCGCAGTTCGGGGACCTGGAGCCCGAACGGGACCCAGCCGTCGCCGAATTCGATCGCCCGGCGCAGTGAGCGCCGGGTCCGGCCGCCGATCCACAGCGGGACCCGCGGCTGCACCGCATGCGGCCGGACGAGCATATTGCCGAAGTCGTAGTACCGGCCGTGGTACTCGGGGCAGTCCTCGGACAGGGCGGCGCGCAGCGCGGCGAGCGCATCGTCGGCCCGGGCGCCGCGTTCCGCGAAGTCCGCGCCGAGCAGCTCGAACTCCTCCCGCAGGCTGCCGACACCGAGACCGAGGATCAGCCGGCCGCCGCTGACCAGGTCGAGGGTGCCGTATCGCTTGGCGATCTCGAGCGGATGGTGGTAGCCGAGTACCAGCACCTGGGTAGCCAGCCGGATACCGCTGGTACGGGCCGCGAGGAAACCCAGGGTGGCCAGCGGATCCCAATAGGTGCCGCCGCGTTCGGCCGCGATATCGACGGGGACGGCGACGTGTTCACTGCACGTCAGGTGGTGGAAGCCCAGCCGGTCCGCGGTTTCGGCGATCCGGGCGAGTTCGCCGATCCCGGCGTCCCGTTCCCAGTCCGCACACATCGCCGGATGCGCGATGACGATGGGTGACGAGATTCCGATATGCATCCTGGCGAATTCTCCGCTACTGGTGTGCCGGCTCGGGGTGTTCCGGGTCCGTTCTACCGCGCGGCCCGCGCTGGGGAGACGGGTCATCCCGGTGGGTGGTATCCGAACGTCTCGCCGGTCGTCTCGCTCGTTCTGCCGGACAGACGGCTATCTGGTGCTACTCTGAAACAAGAATGAATTCCAGTTTTTGCCTGTGAAAGGCCTCTGAACAGTGCTGTTGGAGGAGTCGATGACCGTCACGGACTTGGTATCCGCCCCCCGGGCCGCGGCGCGGGAGCTGCCGCAATCGATGGTCGAGCGGATGACCGCGATACTCGACGCGTTCGAAGGCCGCGCTGCGCGCCTGTCGCTGGAGGACGTAGCCGACTATGCGGGGCTGCCCCGTTCCACCGTGCACCGCATCCTGCACCAGTTGGTCGGCCTGGACTGGATCGAGCACACCGCATCGGGCTACCGCCTGGGCCGCCGTGCGCTGGGACTGGCCGGCGGCGACGGCGGACGCAGCGAGATCCGCGCGGCCGCGGCGCCGCTACTGCACCAGTTGCATCTGCAGACCGGCCTGGTGGTGCACCTGACGGTGCTCGAAGGCGGCGACAGCGTGTACCTGGACAAGGTCGGCGGTCGATTCGCCACCGCCGTTCCTTCGCGGGTGGGCGGCCGGGTGCCCGCCTATGCGACCGCCGGCGGGAAAGCGATTCTGGCCGGGTTGTCCCCCGAAGCCGTCGACAGCCTCTACGGCCCGCGCCTGCACGGCCGCACCGACCGCACGGTTGCCGATCTCCCGGCGCTGCACCAGGAACTCAACCGGATCCGGCGGCGCAACGGTCTCGCCGTCGAACACGGTGAATCCGCGCTCGGAGTGTCCTGCGTCGGGGCGGCGATCCGCGGATACGACGGTCCGGTCGCCGGTATCTCGCTGTGCGGTGACACCCGCTCGGCCCGCCTCGACCGGGTGGCGCCACTCGTCGCCGACGCCGCCCGCACGGTCTCGCGCACGCTGTACCCCGAACATTCGGATCGGCGGCGTCCCCGCGGCAGTGCACGCATTCCGGAGACCGCGCCGCAAGCAACGGTCCCGCTGGTGTCCGCGCGTGCCGGCTGATCGTCTCGCTCGCCGGTCATCGGCGGCGATCGTCCACCGGCGCGCATTTCGGCCACCACCGGCGCACACCGCGCCATTGCTACCCTCGGGATGATCGGTGGCCGGTGCCGCCGGAAGTCCGGACAGTGCTGCCGCCGCGGTGAGCTGAACCGTTCCCGCGCCGTTCCTCCGGTCCACCGCAACGGTGTGCGACGCTGATGCCGGGCCGGTCGCGCGGTGTGGGCCGGTGGGTATCGGGTACCTGCGCGAGAGGAAGGAGGCGCGATGAGCCAGCGAGATATTGTGCATGCACTACTCGACCGAGCCGGAAGCACCTACGCCGCCGAAGCGGGAATCAAGCTCGACGACAAACCGGCGCCACTGTTCCAGTTGCTGATGATGTCCGAACTGCTCAGTGCCCGGATCTCCGCTGATATCGCGACCGCCGCGACGGCCGAACTGGTCCACAGCGGCTACCGGACCGCCCGCGAAGTCGCGGACGCCCGATGGCAGGAACTGGTCGACGCGCTGGGGCGCGGGCACTATCGCCGCTACGACGAACGCACCGCCTCCCAGCTCGGCGATATCGCCGCGACCGTCCTCGACAAGTACGGCGGCGATCTGCGCAGACTCGCCGACGAAGCCGAGCACGACCCCGGCCGCGCCGCCGGGCTCATTCAGCAGTTCAAAGGAATCGGCCCGACCGGTGGCGATATCTTCCTGCGCGAAGTACAGGACGTATGGCCGTGGGTCCGCCCGCATTTCGACCAGCGGGCGGTGCGTGGTGCGCAACGCATCGATCTGCCCGCCGACCCGGGCGAACTGGCCCGCCTCACCCCGGACCACGAGGCCGCCGAGTTCGCCGCGGCGCTGGTCCGGGTAGCCGGCGACGACGATCTCGCCGCGGAGGTCCGGTCGGCGACCCGCTGAAGACCGCGCGGACCGGATCGGCGCGGACTGCGGGCCGGGCCGGCGCATATCCCGTACAGTCCCGCGATCCGGCGTGCCGCGGCCATGCCGTTCAGGGCCGGTTACGAGCGCCCTCGGGCCGGGCCATCGCGTGACCTGCGCGCCGTTCAGTGGGCGATTCGTTCCTCGTAGACGTCGGCGAGGTCGCGCAGGGCCCGCGCGCAGTCCCCGGTGTAGCTCGAACCGTGCATGACGGCCAGTGTGGTCGGCTCGAGGTCCGCGAGCCGGTTCAGCGCCGCGGGTACGGCGGGGCCGATCGAGGTCGGGTGGAAGACGTCTTCGGCAACCGTCGCGGGACCGACCAGGTCGGTATCGGTGAGAGCCGGACCGTTACCGAGCTGGGTCATCAGGTCGCCGCAGAACAGCACCCCGGTGGTTTCCTCGTACAGAACCCGGGCTTCCCAATTGTGCGGTGCATGCGGGGTGTCGAGATGCCGGATGCGGCGCCCGCCCAGATCGATCACCTCACCATCGGCCAAACGGCGTGGTTGCCGGTCGGCCAGGTCGTCGATCGACACCAGGCAGCCCACCTCGCCGTGCGCAACCTCGGCGCCTGGGGCGGCCTCGAGGAAGAGGTTCATGGCTCCGCATTCGTCGGCCTCCACATGGCCGAAGGTGATCCAGCGCAACTGCTCGACCGGTCTGATCCGTGCGACGGCCGCGGATACGGCGGGGAACAGGGCCCGCATCCCGGTGTGGAACAGCAGCGGTTCGTCGGCGTCGACGAAGAACTGGTTGAACGTGAATCCGGTGGGCCCCACGTCGGGAACGTAGGTGGAGAACCGGTAGATCCCGCCGGCAATCTCGTCTGTTCGGGTTTCCATAGAGAAGTCCTGGTCGATTCGATCCCCCGGTCGCAGTACCCAGCGCGGTCGAACAGCGAATGGTCAGTTTACTCCCGGAGCCACTCCGGCAGAAGGTCTGACGGTCTCCCGGTCAGTGGCGGCGAAACCCGGCAACCAGCCGTTCACCAGCGGAATCATCGCCTGGATCAACGGCCCGATCGCGACCGCGTACACCACGGTGCCGAGGCCCACCCCGCCCCCGAGCAGCCAGCCGGTGATCAGCACCGAGACCTCGATTGTCGTCCGGACCAACCGGACCGACAAACCGGTCCGCCGCACCAAACCGGTCATCAACCCGTCGCGCGGTCCCGGACCGAGCCCGGCCCCGATGTACAACACACTGGCCAGCGCGTTGAGGACCACCGCGAGCATCATCGCGCCCAACCGCACCGGAAGCGATTCCCACTCCGGCAGCAACCACAGCCCCACATCGACCGATACCCCGACCAGTACGACATTGCTCAGCGTGCCGAATCCCGGCCGCTGCCGCAGCGGTATCCAGGCCAGCAGGACAACGGCGCCGGTCACGATGGTGACCGTCCCGAAACTCATCGGGACATGCCGTGTCACACCCTGATGGAACACATCCCACGGATCCAAACCCACCGCGGCCCGGATCATCACGGCCATCGAGAACCCGTACAACCAGAGACCGGCGAACAGCGCCACGAGACGTCGGATCATGTGATGAGCATGCCGGGCTACCGGACTGCTCGTACAGGTCCACCTACTCAGCACTGGCCTCTTACCGGAGGGTCCGGTGGATTCACCACATGATGTGTACGGCAACCGGTCCGGTGTCGGCGTGGCTGTGGACCCACCGAATATCGCGAATATCGCCGTGCAGCCTGATACCCGGAAGCTGCTGGGCCAGTGTTCGTAAGGCGATGCCGATTTCGAGGCGAGCCAGGGCGGCGCCGAGGCAATGGTGGGGGCCGCGGCCGAACGCCATATGGCGACCGGCCTGCTGGTGTGTCGTCATCCGGTGCGGGTCGAATCTGTCGGGCTCAGGGAAGTGGGCCGGGTCGCGATTGGCGGCTTCGAGCCGCACGAGGACCATGTCACCGGCCCGGATCGGCGTTCCGGCCAGGTCGACATCCTCATGTGCCCAGCGCGGGAATGCCTCACCGATCTGGCCGATCTGCAATCGGGCAATTTCCTCGACGATGGCGTCCAACTCGCTTGTCCCGCAGCTTCCGAGCGCAGCCAACCGGTTTTCGGTGGTCAACTGCATCACGCCGACCGAGATGGCGTTGGTGGCGGTCAGGTAGCCGGAAGCGAGAATTGTCAGGGTGAGTGTCGTGAGTTCGTAGTCGTCGAGCCGCCCGTCGCCGCTATCGCCCGCCTCGATGAGAGCGCTGAGCAAGTCGTCGCCCAGTTGCCCACGTTTGGTGGCGATCAGTTCACCGACGAAGCCGGCGAAGGCCGTCCAGGCGTGCTCTGCGGTCTCGGCCCCGCCTTCGGCGAGGAAGTCGGCTCTGCTTGCGGCGTCGGCGAGTTCACGAAACCGGCTCCGTTCTGTGATCTCCACGCCGAGCAGATCGGCGATCACCGCGATGGAAAGCGGCGCGGCGAACTCCGATACGAGGTCGGCGGGCTTCCCGGCGGCGGTCAGCGCGTCCACCTGCTCGTCGGCCAACCGCTGCACGCATGACCGCAGCGCCTCGATCCGGCGGGTGGTGAACGCCTTGCCGACCAGGCGGCGAAGGCGTTGGTGTGGTTCGCCGTCCTGCAGCAGTGTGGCGCCGCCGCTGGGTGTCGCACCCGGTGCCACGACCCGGAAGCGCGGGTCGCTCAGCACCGTTGCGGCTCCGTCGTACGACGTCACCAGCCAGGCCGGTTTCCCGGCCGAGGTGGTCACCGCCGACACCGGCTCGCGCGCGCGCAACTCGACATAGGCCGGTGGCGGGTTCAGCGGCTCCGGGCGATCGAATGGGAGAGACCGCGGCGAGTCCATGGGGGCACCTTTCGTTGTTCCGCCGGCCGACGGAGAAACTTTCACATTGCAGTCGTATTGTAAAGATGTTCGAGTGCTGCTGTCCAATACGACTGCAATGTGAAAACATCGAATAATGCCGAAGCAGGTCGACCACCACGAACGCCGCACCCGCATTGCCGATGCTCTGTTACGGGTGGCCGCCGACCGTGGTGTGGAAGCGGTGAGCCTGCGTCACGTGGCCGCCGAGGCCGGGGTATCGACCGGGATGGTGCAGCACTATTTCCGCACGAAGGACGAGATGGTGGACTTCGCGTTGGAGGCGGTCAGCGAACGCACCCGCTCCCGGCTCGCCGGCGAAATCGCTGACCTCGGTCCGGCGCCGGCGCCGGAAGTATTTCTCCGCGCCCTGCTCGTTCAGCAGCTCCCGTTCGATGAAACGCGACGCATCGAGGGCCGTGTTGCGCTGGCCTTCTACGCCTACACCGCACGCAACTCCGCCATCGCAGCGAAACTCGATGCGGACACCGCCCAACTTGCCGACTATGTCGGAAACCTCATCCGCGCTGCGCAAACCGCAGCCGAGGTTCCCGCTCACCTCGACCCCGTCCACACGGCGGCCGCGTTACTCGCACTCGTAGAAGGACTCGGCGTCCGGGCTGCTACCGGGTACCAGGCGCCGGAGGATGCGCTCGCCGTACTGGATGCCCACCTGACGGCCGTGTTCGCGCCGGCTACCCGGCTGTAGCCGGCCACCTCCGCGGCGGACTCGCTCCCTTCCACCCCATCGCCACGCATGGGCTGTGGGTTCAGGTTCTCGTAGGTATAGCGGACCGACTCTGTCCGCGATCGAACCTAGGGTCGCGTGCGGCGGCGCAAACACCGCCGCATCGACAGAATCAGGAGTACATGATGAAACTCGTCTCGATCCGTCTGATCACCGATGACATCGAGCGAATGGTCGACTTCTACCAGCACGTGACCGATATCGACGCCACCTGGGCGACACCGGATTTCGCCGAAATAGTCACTCCGGCCGGCACTCTCGCCATCGGCAGCACCCGCACCGTGGCGCTGTTCGCGGCAGGCAGCGCGCGCCCGGCCGACAACCGCACCGCGATCATCGAATTCCTCGTCCCGGACGTCGACGCCGAATACCGGCGGTTGCGGGATAGAGTCGAGGATTTCGTCAACGAGTCCACGACGATGCCGTGGGGAAACCGGTCGCTACTGTTTCGCGATCCCGATGGCAACCTGATCAACCTCTTCACACCGGTCACCTCCCTCCCGTGATGGAATTCTATTCCGCCGCGGAATGATGCGGCCTGGATGGTCTGAAAGCGGCCGATAAATAGTGTGCCCAACGTTGTTGGCCTTGTGTGCCTCCCACATGAGCCTCGAGGCGGGCTCTGACCGACTTCCCGCCCGCTGTCGCCATCAACGAACCCACCTGCCGACACTGACCGAACCGGTAGAGATCGAACGGGAACAGCTTGCGATGGACGGCTGTTTCGGTGGCTAGGCGGTGGCCGGTTGTAGTAGCGCTGCGAGGTCCGGGGGCATGGGCATCGGCCGGCGCAGCCCAACTCGGGCGCGACCGGTGTTGCCTTCGGGGAAACGGCCGCTCAGCGAGGCGGGGGCAGCGACCACGATCCGGAGGACCTGGCCGAGGGCTTCGCGGCGGTCGCGTTGGCGGAGGGCGAGGGTGAACATGGCGAGGTGGTTGCCGGTGTGCAGCCACGGGTCGGGTTGGGACAGGATGTGCGCGCGTTCCAGGTGCAGCCAACGTTGCGCGGTATCGGTGCTGGTTCGGGCGGCGCGCATTTCTGCGTGGTAGGCGGTGCGGGCGGCCTCGGGGATGCGGGGCATGGCGGGGTCCTTCCGGTATGGGCGGTTCAATCGCAGCAGTCGTGGCCGGTGAATTTTCCGGTGAGCTCGGCCGGGTTGGGGCAGCAGGGGCCGCCGCGCCGGGCCTCGATACCTTCGCGGACCGCGATGGCGGCGATGAACAGGGCGGCGAGCGGGTCGGCCCAGGACCACCCGAACAAGCTGTTCAGTAGCAGTCCGGCCAGCAGCACGGCTGAGAGGTAGGTGCAGAGCAGGGTCTGTTTCGAATCCGAAACCGCGGAGGCGGATCCGAGTTCGCGGCCGGCACGGCGCTGCGCGGTCGAGAGCACCGGCATGATCACCAGGCTCACTGCGGCCAGGGCGATACCGATCGTCGAATGCTGGGCTTCGCCGCCGCCGAACAGGGCGCGGAGAGAGTCGGCGGTGACGTAGAGGGCCAGAGCGAAGAAGGAAAACGCGATGATTCGCAGCGCGACCTTCTCCCGCTTCTCGGGATCGCGGCCGGCGAACTGCCACGCCACCGCGGCCGCCGACGATACCTCGATCACCGAATCCAGTCCGAAGCCGATCAATGCGGTGGAGGACACCCGGGTGCCCTCGGTGAGCGCGATGGCTGCCTCGATGACGTTGTAGGTGATCGTCGCGGCGACGAACCAGCGGATCCGCCGCGCCAGGACCGCACGGCGGGGGGTGTCCACGCCCGGAACCGCTGTTTCCCGCGAACCCATCAGCAGCAGTTTTCGGTCACGGCGTCCGGGCAGCATGCAGGGTCCACCGCAAGCACGAGACCGAGTAGGTCCCCCAGTGCCGCGGCGATCCGGGGATCGGCGAGTTCGTAGCGGGAGCGCCGGCCTTCGGGCACCGCAACCACCAGCCCACAGCCACGCAGGCACGCGAGGTGGTTGGACAGGATCTGCCGGGTCACCCCGATCTGTTCGGCCAGCTCCGACGGGTAGCCGGGGGCTCGGCGCAGGCTCAGCAGGATCCGGGTGCGGGTCGGGTCGGATAGGGCGTGTCCGAACCGGGCGAGGGCATCGGTGTGTGCAGCGGTCTCCACCCGGCATACAGTACATTCGTTTCTGTATTCAGGAAAGGATGAACCTACAAGGTTCGATAGGCGATGCGGCGTAGACATCAGGTGTCATGCGGCCGATCTCGGCGAGGGCGCCCGGTGCCGTCGCAGCTGAGCAGGATCTCGAAAACGCGGCCAACTGGCCGAGTCGTGGCCAACCATGCGGAGTTTCGGCCACGGCTTCTGAGGCCCTGCATGTCTTGTAGGTTCTCAAAACTGTCTCGACGGAAGATACAGATCTCGACAGAACGTGAACGGGCTGTCAGCCTCTACGCCACGGCAAATCGTAATGAGCTCGGGGTAACGAATTGCCCTCTGGCGAAAAGGAAACGAGGCCGTCGATCGTCGGTAACACCTGCCATCATGCACGGTATGGCAACTCCCGACCCGTTGGCCCATTCCAGTGGCTCAACGCTCGCAACGGCGATGACCGCTGGCTGGGCGATATCTTCACCGTATCCTTTTTCCGCGGGCTCGCCTCGTCGGAGGTGGTGCGCCGCTTCAGCCGCGGCGCGGACCTGGGCCAGGAATCGGGCTTCGATGAGCTCGCAGCGCAGGCCGGCGAGTTCTCTTTCGAAACCGGCAGAGGATTCGGGGGAGGCGCCGTGGGTGTCTTGCAGGTCGGTGAGTGGAGCGTAGCAATCGAGCTGATCGGGTGGATGGCCACGCTCCCCGATGTCCTGGCCGAATTGTCGCGTGATTGTGAGGTACTGGCCATCACTCGGCACGACTACGCTGAGGACAGCCTCGCGCACGCGATCGACGGCACGATTGTCTCGGGATACAACTTGACGTGCCCTCACATACGATACGGCTCCGAGCCCGACCGGCTCAATGGGTTCATGCGGGAACTCGGCATGACGCTGGACATGCGGGACCGGGACAACGAGCATGATTACGACGACGAGTACGACCGGGACGAGAGTCATTGGGACACCGCCTACTCTGCTGCCGTCCCGAGAGCTTTCGCCCTGGCCGCGAAGCTCACCCAGATTCGTTTCATCCCGGAAATGCTCGATCGTGCGATGCTCGTCGGACCCGTCGCGTACAGGTGATCGTCCAGTAGCCGCAGCGACGAGTACGGAACCTTCGGGCTGCCGACGACCCGGCGGAGCGCGCTCTCATCCAGCAGCAGGTCGACCTCGACCGGGTTGCGACGTCGGGTGATTATCCGCTGCCTGTTCAGCCGCACGGACGGTGAGGGAGTTCGGCCTGGTGATGGCGATCGGGTTGTCGCTGGGAGTGCTGCTGTGGGCTGTGTTCTGGCCGCAGCGTTGGCGGGCGGGGTCGGTCAGCTCGTGGTTTCGGCCGGTACGTCGACCGCGACCTCGCCGCCGAGCGTATGGCCACCGGTGAGGCGCAGGTGGTCGCCGCTCCAGAATCGGCCCGGGTCGTACCAGTCGGGGCTGCGGTCCTCCGGTAGCAGGCCCATTGCCTGGTAGGTGGCGGCCACGATCTCTGCGCAGTAGGCGTTTTCGACTTCGCGCGCATCGGGTCGGCGGGACCGGCGGCGGGGCAACTGGATCCGGCCTCGGAACCAGCGGCCGGCGAGGGCGGCGGTGGAGGGGAAGGGGGTGCCGTCGAGCCGGGCGACGGTGCGCAGCACACCGTCTTCCATCTTGCGAGTGGCCGGGGGATCGAGCTGGCGCAGCCAGGCCTGCTGCCCGTACTTGTTGGCCCACACCATCACTGCGTCGCGCAGGTTGTGCAATTGGGCGCCGCGATGGGTAGTGCCCGACCACATATCGGTGAGCGACCGGCCGAGTTCGGCATGCCAGATCAGGGCCGGGAGATCGTCGATCACCACGGCCATCCCGACATGGTTCACCGGGCTGTTGGTGGTCATCCTGATCATCCGGTCGGCCGTGGAATGTCCACGGAACAGCCAGATATCGCCCGTTCTGGTGATCTCGACAGCCCGATCGAGATCGATGCCCGTACCCGCCATACCAGTAGCCTAAGCGGTATGAGGTGGTGGAAGGTGCTGGGTTTGGCGGGAGCGGCCGGTGTAGTGGCCACCGGCGTGGTGGTGGTGCGCGCCGAGCGGCGCCGCCGGGCCTACACACCGGATCAGGTCCGTGAGCAGTTACATGCCCGGTTCGCCCAGGCGGTGTCGGCCGCGGAGACCGCCGAGACACCCGAACCGGAATCGCGCGGTGTGCGGTTGCGCGCGTGGGCGCGGCGGATCTTCCGGCGGTGACGATCCGGCCGTGGTGACGGGCGATTTGCCTCGGCGGCGGGGCATGCGCGGCCGCCCCTGCGGGGGCACGCGAAAATAGTGACCCAGATCACCGTCCAGTCCTGTCAGGAATCCGGTCGCTGCCCCGTTCAGAGGGCACGCGAACGAACGAGAGGTTCACGCGAACCGGACAGGAGCACCGTAATGAAGCACCGCATCATGGTCCTGGGGGCCGGATACGCCGGCGCCTACGCCGCCGGACTGCTCGCGCGGCGGCTGCATCGCGACGAGGTCGAGATCACCGTCGTCAATGCCGAACCGGATTTCGTCGAACGTATGCGCCTGCATCAGCTCGCCGCGGGCCAGGAACTGCGCCGGCACGATCTGGCGGAAATGTTCGCGGGTACCGGCATCCGGCTGCTGGTGGCACGGGTCGAAGCGGTCGATGCCGAACGGCGGACCGTCACTGTGACCGGCGCAGAAGGAACAGACCGGCTCGAATACGACACCCTTCTCTACACGCTCGGCAGCACCGCCGCCCACCATGGTGTGCCGGGTGTCGACGAGCACGCCTTCCATGTGGCCGGGCGGCCGTCGGCGCTGCTGCTGCGGCAGCGCCTGGACGATCTCGGCGGTAGCGGGACGGTGCTCGTCGTCGGCGGCAATCTCACCGCGATCGAGGCCGCCCCCGAACTCGCCGAATCCCGGCCCGGCCTGCAGGTCACCCTCGCGACCAGCGGTGAACTGGGCGGCTGGCTCGGGCCCGCGGCCCGGCGGCACCTGCTCCGGGCCTTCGACCGGTTCGGGATCACCGTTCATGAGCACACCACTATCGAGCGGGTCGGGGAGTCGTACGCGGTCGCCGCCGACGGCACTGTTCTGCCCGCAGATGCCACCGTCTGGGCGGCCGGATTCGCCGTGCATCCGGTCGCCGCCGCCAGCGGGCTCGCGGTCGAGGAGAACGGGCGGATCCAGGTGGACCGGATGATGCGCTCGGTATCGCACCCGGACGTCTATGCCGCCGGCGACAGCGCTTTCGCCATCCGCGACAACGGCCGGCCGCTGCCGATGTCCTGCGCGTCGGCCGGCTTCACCGCCACGCAGGCCGTGGCCGCGATCATCGGCGAACTCACCGGCCGCGAGGCGCCCGAGACCTCGCTGTCGTACGTGGGCAACCACATCAGCCTCGGCCGCAAAGACGGGATCTTCCAGCTCGTCGACGCTGCCGAGCGGTCGAAGTCCTGGGCGCTGCGGGGCCGCGCCGCCGCGCGGGTCAAGGCCGCCATTCTGGCCGGGGGGCCGTGGAGCCTGCGCCACCCGACCTTCGGCCGGCCCACCCGCAGGCATCATCTCGCGGATGTGCCGCGGCGGCGCAACGCGGAGGTCGCGGCCTAAAGTGGCGATCGTGGACACCGCCACCGCGCAACGCTTCGAGGCCGGCCGATCCCGGCTGGCCTCGCTGGCGTACCGGCTGCTCGGGTCGGCCGCCGACGCCGAGGACGTCGTCCAGGATGCGTTCCTGCGCTGGCAGGCCGCGGATCGCGACCGCATCCAGATCCCCGAGGCCTGGCTCACCAAGGTGGTGACCAACCTGTCGCTGGACCGGCTGCGCTCGGCGCGCGCCCGGCACGAACGCGCGGCCGGCACCTGGTTACCCGAACCGCTGCTGGACGGCGACCCTATGCTGGGTCCGGCCGACACCGTCGAACAACGCGAATCGGTAACCCTGGCGGTGCTGCGGCTGATGGAGCAGCTGTCCCCGGTCGAACGCGCCGTTTACGTTCTGCGCGAAGCGTTTTCCTACAGTCACGCCGAGATCGGCGAGATCCTCGACATCTCCGAATCGGCGAGCCAGCAGCACACGCACCGGGCGCGGCAGCGGATCGTCGCCGGACGCAACGGTGGTGCCGCCGACCGTGCGTCCGCCCGCCGTATCGTGGAGGCGTTCGTCGCAGCCGCCTCCTCTGGCCGCACCGAGCAGCTGGTCGCCCTGCTGACCGATGACGCGACCGCGATCTCCGACGGCGCCGGCCTCGCCGCGAAGCTCCAGTTCATGACAACACCCCGCCGGATAGCGACCACCCTGCGCGCGGGGTTGAAACCGACCGCGGCCAAGCGCCGGCTGGTCGGTGCACCGCTGTCCATCCACGCGGGTCTGGTGAACGGCGATCCGGCCATCATCGCGGTGAGCGAGGACCGAGTGGTGGGCGTGGTGGTGCTGGAGGTCCGCGACGACGACAAGGTCGCGGCCGTCTGCGGAATGGCCGCCGCGCACCGGCTGGGTCGCCTCACCGCGCAGTGGCGGCGCATGGAGCATTCCGGACCTGTCCTCGAAAACTGGTGAACAGAGACAGGATCACTTCGCGCCGGTCAGCACTCGCGGGTGCTGTCGCCGGGGTCGTGCCCGCCGGACAAGCGATCGAATGCCTCATCGATCACGGGGTTCGTGTGCCCCGATTCGCGTAGTACCGAGCGCAGCCGGTCCATGTCGAGGGAGTGCAGGAGACCCTTGATCGGTGCTGCCGGGCCGCCGGCCGGGGCGGGGTCAGGGGCCCGGCTGTAATCCGGCCATGTCACTGTTCGCGGGTATCCGGGATACCGCGATGCGCAGAACGCTTCGTACGCGTCGTCGTCCACCAGGCGCCAGATATCGGGGTCGTCGCCGGCGTCCTGCTCGGGGCTTTCCTCAACGCCCTGCTCTGGGCTCTTTTCGACGTCGTGCTCGGAGCTCTCGTCCTCGTCGTTTGCGTGCGGATACTGCGGCTGGGTGTCCGCCTCGGGCATCATGCCCGTTTCGAGGGCGATTTCCGGGGTTTCCAGCCATGCCTCGAGTTCGTCGTCCGTGTACGGATTCTGCAGCTCCGGGTCATCCTTGGCTGCCATGCCCGTTTCGAAGGCGATGACCAGGGTTTCGAGCCATGCCTCGAGGGAGGGGAAAACGATATCGCGGAATTCGTCCTTGCAGTGGAACACCACGATCTGCCCGGGTTCGCCGTCGAAGGCGCCTCGGAGGTCGATACATATGTGGTCGCCGTATACGTTGCCGAGGAACGGGATCCAGCCCTCCCCCCACTGATCGGCGAAATCGTCGTTGGCCACGAGGTCGGCGAACATATCGAGGGCGGCCGCGATCTCGTCGGCCGACAGGGGGTCCCACAGTGCCAGCAGGGTGCCCCGGTAGTCGCGGTCCTGGCCGTTGCGCCAGGTGAGCAGCTCCCGGAGCAGCGGAGGAATTTCGCTGCCGACACGTGTGGTGATCTCGTGGATATCGGTATCCGCAGCGCCGGGCCGGAGCGCGGCGTAATACTCGGGCCGGTTTGCTGCCAGCCACCGATCGAGTCGGGTCACAAGCGGATGCACTCTTTGAATCTAGCGGGGGGCAGCCGGGTTCGTGTGCCCGCGGCGTTCGGCCGGTAATGGGCGGATCGCCGGATCACCACTCCACCGGGAAGGGGTGGATGTGGTGCCGTCGCCGCCCACCGCCGCCGGATCCGACCCAGTTTGTCCGGGTTGACCTGGATCCGGATCGCCATCGCCGCCACCGCGCCCGGCCCCGCGGGCTCCCGGATCGGATTCGGTGAGGTCGGGGCCCGGATCCTGCCCGCCACGGAAGCGGGCTGATGAGGGGCGAGGTCGTGACGCCGGTGCATTGCCGGAGTCACGACCTCGCGATCAGGTGCCTCGCGATCAGGTGCCTCGCGATCAGGTGCCTCGCGATCAGGTGCCTCGTTATCAGGCACCCGGCGCTCGGCACCGAGGGGCAGCAGGTGTCCATTGCCGCCGGCCCCTGGATGAAGTACTGCTGGGTGCGCCCGGACGAGGCCGGCGAGCTCAGTCGCGATCCGGCCGGCCCGCCGGCGGTGTTGTAGCCCGGCTGATCGAGACCATGCCGCCGTTCGCAGGCACCGAGTCGTTCGACGGGGCCGGCACCAGCGCGCTCGACCGACGGGTTTTCCAGCAGCAACAGGGTGTCGGTGCCGCGGCTTCCGGCGCGCTCGGCGACGAGATCGGACCATGCCTCATCGCGCCGGGGCACCGCCTCTCGAGGGGGGCGGCGCAGTCCTGGAACGGCTGGGTCGCAGGCCTGAGCCCTGCCGTGGCTCTGCTCGACGAGGCCGGGATTCCACGCCGACGGCCCGGCAAACAGCGATCGGCACCGTCACCTACGTGGCCTCGTGGCCGTGGCGGAACTGGCCGGGATAGGCGCGGTCGAGTGCCTCCGACCGGCGTGGGACTCGGAGATCTGGCCACAGAAGAGGACGATGGCCTTGTGTCCGATGATTCAGCAGCTCCCGCTACCCCCGATATGAAACCCCGCAGCCGCGATGTGACCGACGGCCTGGAGAAAACCGCCGCGCGCGGAATGTTGCGCGCGGTCGGTATGGGCGACGACGACTGGGGGAAACCCCAGATCGGGGTCGCCTCCTCGTGGAACGAGATCACACCGTGCAACCTGTCGCTGGACCGGCTGGCCGGCGGCTGTAAGGACGGTGTGTTCGAGGCCGGCGGGTTTCCGATGCAGTTCGGCACCATCTCGGTGTCCGACGGTATCTCGATGGGGCACGAGGGGATGCATTTCTCGCTGGTCTCCCGTGAGGTCATCGCCGACAGCGTGGAGACGGTGATGCAGGCCGAACGGCTCGACGGCTCGGTGCTGCTGGCCGGTTGCGATAAATCGCTGCCCGGCATGTTGATGGCGGCCGCCCGGCTGAACCTGGCCAGTGTGTTCCTCTACGCCGGATCCATCCTGCCGGGTATCGCGAAACTGTCCGACGGCAGCGAACGCGAGGTGACCATCATCGACGCGTTCGAGGCCGTGGGCGCGTGCGCGCGCGGGTTGATGAGCCGGGCGGACGTGGACGCCATCGAGCGCGCCATCTGCCCCGGGGAAGGCGCCTGCGGAGGTATGTACACGGCGAACACGATGGCCAGCGCGGCCGAAGCCCTCGGCATGTCACTGCCGGGGAGCGCGGCACCGCCGGCGACCGACCGCCGACGCGACGGTTATGCCCGCCGCAGCGGTGCGGCGGTGATCGAACTGATCCGCCGCGGGATCACCACCGCCGATATCCTCACGAAGGAGGCGTTCGAGAACGCCATTGCGGTGGTGATGGCGTTCGGCGGCTCCACGAATGCGGTACTGCATCTGTTGGCGATCGCGCACGAGGCGGGGGTCGCGTTGAGCCTGGACGATTTCGCCCGCGTCGGCCGGCAGGTCCCGCACCTGGCCGATGTCAAACCGTTCGGCCGGCACGTCATGACCGATATCGACCGCGTGGGCGGCGTACCGGTTCTGATGAAAACCCTGCTGGACGCGGGGCTGTTGCACGGTGGCTGCCTGACCGTGACCGGCCGTACGGTCGCGGAGAACCTCGCCGAGATCGCGCCACCGGACCCGGACGGGAAGGTCGTACGCGCGCTGTCGTCCCCGATCCATCCCACCGGCGGAATCACCATCCTGCACGGTTCGCTGGCGCCCGGCGGCGCGGTGGTGAAATCGGCGGGCTTCGACTCCGACGTGTTCGAAGGCACCGCAAGAGTTTTCGACCGCGAACGAGCCGCCATGGACGCCCTCGCCGACGGGACGATCACCGCAGGCGATGTGGTGGTCATCCGCTACGAGGGCCCGAAGGGTGGCCCGGGCATGCGCGAGATGCTCGCGATCACCGGCGCCATCAAGGGCGCCGGGCTGGGCAAAGATGTGCTGCTGCTGACCGACGGCCGGTTCTCCGGCGGCACCACGGGCCTCTGCGTGGGCCATGTGGCGCCGGAAGCGGTGGACGCGGGACCCATCGCCTTCGTCCGCGACGGTGACCGCATCCGCCTCGACGTCGCGGCCGGAACCCTCGACCTGTTGGTCGAGCCCGTAGAGCTGACTCGCCGCCGCGACGGCTGGGCACCGCTACCGTCGCGCTACACCCGTGGAGTGCTTGCGAAGTATGTACGCCTGGTCGGTTCGGCGTCGAACGGGGCGGTCTGCGACTGACTCCGGCATCACCGGCCGCCTTGGTGCACAATCGTCACGATGCCGTTCACCCGCGCAACAGCCACGAATGGAGGGGCCCGGCAGTGGTACTCGCTGCCGGGTTCCTCGAATGATTACCGGGCCGAAGCCGACCAGCCGTAGTGGGTCGCGGTGTGGCCCGCAGGCACCGTGGCCACGGGTACACCGGTGCAATCCGGGGTGTTGTACACGCGGAAATCGCGCGTGCTTCGGTTCTCGAAGCGGATATCGCGCTGGAATCCACTCGCCCAGCACGCATCGAGATCGCTCAGCTCGAGTGTGTTGTCGATGATCACCACCTCCCGGCCGTCGCCGAAACCGGCCGAGCCGGTGGGGAACGCGGCTGCGGCGGGTGCCACTGCGGTGATCGCGGTGACTGCGAGAACACTTGCGATGGAAGTTCGTTCGATTTTCATCCACAGAACCTTAGCCGCGCGCCGATCGCGGTCCGTAACCGCCACGGTGCCCTCCCGGTCACTCCGGTGCATAGTGGCAGTACGCGGACTGCGATCGCAGTCCCGGGATCGTGGGCAAACCGCTCGCCGATCGGCACTACCATGTGACGTTGATCGGCCCCGGAGTCCACAACCCGCCGTGAGTTTCCTTCTCGACCGCCGGTTGCGCCGGACGCGCCGCGCGGTCGATCGGCGTGAACCGCTGCAGCTGACCCCAATCGTGGCTCCAATCGTCCTTCAGATAGGTGGCCAGGGTTTGTGAGCGCAGTAGCTGGCGGGTCCAGCCCAGCGGGCCGCCGCCGTCGTGGCTCTGCCACAGCGAGGTGGTGTGCGAGGCCGGGCGGTTCGGCAGGATACGCCAGCCGGGCGGTTGGGCGATCCCGTCTTTGTGGTCGTAGGGCCGCTGGCACGGGAACTGAAGTCCCACGGCCCAGTCCAGCAGGACGGGCTGTTCCGACCCGATCAGTTCGTTCAGGGTTTGCGTGCGCGGAATACGCGGTGGGGTGAGCGCCATCCACTCCTGGGCATCGACGGACAGATCCTTGGCCTTGATGCGGATCACATCGGCCTGCTCCGGGATCTGGTCGAGCGGTACCCGCATATTCCGCCAGGACGGGGTCGGTCCGATATCGATGGGCATCACCTGGCCGAGGGGCCGGGCACTGGTCGCCGATTCCGCGGTGCCGTATTCGATATCGATCGGCTGGCCGGGCATCACCGAACCGTCCTGGGTGACCGCCCGGAAGCGGCCCGCCGCCGTGATCGCCATGATTCCGTCACGGTCCTGCGGTGCGGGCAGCCGGTACCAGCCGGTGGTCAGTTCGGCCGCTTCCTGCTGTCCGGCGGTCCCGAGCACCGGGGTGGTGGCGGTCAGGCCGAAGGGCAGGGGCGCGCCGCCGGTCTGGGTCCGCGAACTACCGTCGGAGCCCTCGTCTTCCAGGGCGTCGGCGATACTGCTCTCCTCGTCCTCGGTCTGATCGTCGTCGGAGGTCACGTTCGCGACGCCGTTCGGTACGAAACCGGTGCTGTCACCGGCGAAGGTGCTCACGGCGTCGCCGGACAGCGGGGTGAGCATCGCGGCGTTCGGGTCGGTTTCGACCAGTACATCATCGGCCATCCCGCACGGTTCGCCGCGGACCGCGTCGATATTGGACCGGGCCAGCGAGAATGCCGGATATTGCGTGGCGGCGGCGGTCGCGAACGAGCCGACCTGGAACACGACGATCACTGCTGCCGCCACTGTGAGCGGCGGGATCTTCGCCAGCCGCCAGGCGCGGCGCGAGACGCGATGCGGTGTTCCCGGTTCCGGGGCCCGCAGATGCCACCAGCCGGCCAGTATCAAGCACACTACGGCCATGGTCAGGAAGATCTCGCTCATTCCGAGACCGGCGATCGAGGGCGGTTCGTTCCACCACGGGATGCCGTGATCGGAGGCGTAGAACCATTTGTTGACGCCGGTGAAGATCTGCGCCATCGCTATGGCGACAACGGCCGCGAACAGTGCCCGGTAGCGCGGGGCCCGCATCACCTTCGGTCCCACCGCGACCGCGGTGACGACAGCGACGGCGCCGGCGAGTCCGGCGAACACACCGTTGTGGTGGGTGAACTTCGTCGGGACGGTCGCCATCAGCAGCATCGCGCCGAAAGTGATCCCGAGCAGCCGTTTCGCCGGCCCGGGCGCGACGAACGGGATCCGGCCGCCTTTACGCAGCATCACGAATGCGCACACCAGCAGCCCCAGCCACATCGCGACCATCCCGAACCGGCGCCCGATCGAACCATCGGCCGTGGGGGTGAACAGTCGCTGATAGGCGACGTAGTCGTCGTACCAGGGAATCGAGGGGCCCACCTCGTTGTGCACGCGGGTCATCTCGAACATCGCCGACAGGGGCTGGACGGCGAAGGCGAACACCAGGACGAGGGTTCCGGCGGCGGCCAACGGCGCCAGTAGTGCCCCGTAGGCCATGATCCGCGCGGACCAGGACGGTCCGGCCGTGGTAGCGGAGCCGGAATCCGACATCGTGCGGGCCCGGGCGATGCCGAATCGGACGACCGACCGCGCCCCGGCAGCGAGCGGCGCGAAACAGATCACACCCGACGGGGCGGCGGTCAGGCTGAACGCGGCGATCAGAATGGCGATCGCATACGGCAGCAGTTGCCTGGTCGCGATGGCACGTTCGACGAAGCACCAGGTGAGCAGCACCGCGACCGCGATCACCGGTTCCGGGCGCAACCCGTTGTTGTACGGCAGCCACACCGCCAGGAATCCCAGCGCACCGGTCCAGACGACAACCTTGTCGTGCCGCAGGACGACCCCGAGCCGGGGGATCACCTCCCGGCTCAGGGCCAGCCAGGTGAGGAACCCGGCGAGCAAGGTCGGTAACCGCACCCACGGGCTGGCGATGCTCAACTCGGTCATATGGGCGATCACGTCGTAGGGCGGCGTGCCGACCGGGTTCTCGGGTACGCCGAAGAACCGGAAATAGTTGGCCATATAACCGGACGCCAGCGAGGTGCGGGCCATTCCGAACTGGTAGCCGTCGTCGGAGGTCGTGGACCCGATGAAATGCCAGACCACGAGGATCGTGAACACCGCGGCGTCGGCAGCGGTGAAGGTCAGCCAGCGCTGCGGTAGCACCCGGCGTATCCGGCGTCCTGCCGAATGGTCCAGCCGGAACAATGCCACCAGGGAGACCAGTGCACACAGTACCGCCAGTACCCCGGCGGCTCGTTTGGCGAAGGCCGGGACAACCGAGAAGCGACTGTCCACCTCCGCGGTCACCGTCGTCCCGGCCGAATCGGTCAGATCGCTGAAGACGCCGACCATTTGCGGCCGGAAATCGCCGGCGAGGAACACCGGTTCGGTGTCGGTTCCGGTGAGTTCGGCGGTGGTCCCGGAACTGTCGGAGTGCACGGTGAGGGTTGCGTCGCCGAGTTCGGCGACCGGGACACTGAACATCGACTGGCTGCGCAGCACCACCTCGAGGCGGGCGGGCGAGCCGTCCGCCGCGGGCTGGACCCGCGCAACGAATCCGTACTTCTCCAGATCAGGCGCGCCGGCGGGCATGGTCGCCGCCGCCAGGCCGCCCTCGTCGGTCAGTTGCGGTAGTGCGGAGCCGGGGATATCGGCGTCGAAGGAGACCGGTGCGTAGGAGATCAGCGGGGCCGCGATGCTGTCCGTTGAACCCTGCTGTGGCCAGGTGAGCGTCGTCTTGTCCACATGGACCGGGAGGAACGGGACCGCGAGGGCCAACAGGGTGGCGAGGAGGCCGGCGAGCAATGCCGCCGGCCTCGCCCAGTGTCCGCGTGCGGACCGGGTGGCCCGAGATTGCTCCGGGGGCGTCAGGTCCGCCCTCACCATGGTGTCGGTCACGGGGGGCGATGGTAACGTGACGCATTCGTTACCGGCGAAGTCGGGCAAAACATCACGGTGGTCCGGTTCGGTCCCGGCCGTGTGAGCAGGGGGGATTCCGGATCGACGGTGTCACGGGCGGAATGCTCGCCGTGAACTCGGGCTTGAAACGAAACTATTTCTGTCCGCCCTGTTTCTTCCGGAAACGGCCCCGCTGTGGTTCATGCCCCGGCGGTTGTTGCCGAGTTCGGCGTATCACGGGTCCGCGGCCACCGGCCGGATCGAGGCGGCTATCGCGATCCGGCGGCATGGAGTCGCGAGAATGGGTAACGTGATAGTCGCATAATGGAAATTGGGTTCTTAGATGAGCGGCCCCGATCGGGGAGGCCGGTGCCGGGGGCCCGCAGTGATCGAAGGAGTGCGCCGTGGCCCGCGCCGACCGCATATATTGGGACCCCTTCGACCGGGATATCGCCCGCGACCCCTATCCGGTCTACCGCCGGTTACGCCGCGAAGCGCCGCTCTACTACAACGACGAGCACGATTTCTACGTCCTGAGCCGCTACGACGATATCGACCGCGCCCTGCTGGATTGGCAGACCTTCTCGTCGTCGCGCGGTCCCATCCTGGAGATCATCAAGGCGGGAGTCGAGATCCCGCCGGGCACCCTGCTGATGGAGGACCCGCCGGCGCACGATATCTACCGTGCGCTGCTCGCCCGCGTGTTCACGCCGCGGCGAGTGCTCTCACTCGAACCGCAGATCCGAAAGCTGTGCACGCGCTCGCTGGACCGCCTTGCAGGTGCGGGCCGCTTCGATCTCATGACCGCATTCGCGAACGAGGTGCCGATGCGGGTGATCGGCATGCTGCTCGGTATCCCGGAATCCGACCAGCAGGGTGTGCGCGATCGGGCCGACGCGAATCTGCGCACCGAACCCGGGCAGCAGATGCAGGTCTCGGACCAGGCCATCCCGCACGCCGACAGCTTCGCCGAATACATCGACTGGCGCGCCGAACATCCTTCCGACGACCTGATGACCGAGTTGCTGAACGCGCAATTCGAGGACACCGAGGGAGTGACACGCACCCTCACCCGGCAGGAGATCCTGACCTATATCTCGGTGGTCGCCGGCGCCGGCAACGAGACCACCGCCCGGTTGCTCGGCTGGCTGGGGACACTGCTGGCCCGCCACCCGCAACAGCGCGCCGAACTGGTGGCGGATCCGCGGCTGATTCCCAATGCGATCGAGGAGACCCTGCGGTTCGAGCCCACCGGTCACGCGATCGCCCGCTATGTCACCACCGATGTCGAACTGCACGGCACCACGGTGCCGGCCGGTAGCGCCATGATGCTGCTGGTCGCCTCCGCCAACCGCGACCCCGACCGCTGGGACGATCCGGACACCTACGATATCCGCCGCCGGATCGCCAATCTGCGGACCTTCGGTTTCGGCACCCACTATTGCCTCGGCGCCTCACTGGCCCGGCTCGAGGCACGGGTGGCGCTGGAGGAGTTCCTGAAACGGTTCCCGGTCTGGGAGGTCGACTGGGACGCGCTGGAACTCTCCTCCACGTCCACGATGCGCGGCTGGGAAACCGTGCCGATCGCCGTCGGCCGGCCCGCAGTCCACGCCTGACTGCGCCGAACCGCACATTGCGCAGACCGGAGGAGCGGCCTCTGCTGTACGGCCGGGGAAACGCATCGTCGGCGGGCTGTCGTCCGGGCAACCTGCTCCGGGCGATCCGCCGGAATGCGCCTCGAGAATGCCGAATACGCTACGAAGGCATGCAGTCCGGGCGTAGTCTTCGGATTCGATCGATCCGAGTCTGGAGTGCAATATGGCCGGTGCTGCGGAAATGATGTCCCGAGGAATGAGCGCAGGCGATCAGCTCGCCCGCCATGCACGCAAGATCCCGGAGACGCCGGCGTTGCGGTTCGGTGGAATTTCGCGTAACTACCGTCAATTGGACGAGCGGGTTTCCCGGTTGGCGAACGCATTACGGGAACGCGGTGTCGGTGCCGGTGACAGGGTGGCCGTGCTGGGCTTGAACTCGATGGAGATCATCGAGGCGTTTCTCGCGCCGATGCGGGTCGGCGCGATCTGTGTGCCGATCAATTTCCGGCTGACCGCCGCCGAGATGGCCTATCTGCTGGAGGATTCCGGTGCGGTGGCGGCCGTGGTGGATTCCCGGTTCGCCGGCGTTCTGGCCGATGCCCGCCGGAACGCTTCGGGGTTGGGGTCCATTCTGGTGATCGGTGCGGAACCCGGCGCGGCGAGGGAGCACGGCGACGACTACGAGGCCGCGCTGGCCGCGGCCGCCCCGGTGTGCGCGGCGGTCTCCGTGGACGAGAGTTCGGCGGCCTACATCATGTACACCTCGGGCACCACGGGGCGGCCCAAAGGGGCGGTGCTGACCCACACAAACCTGCTGCTGCACGCTTTCAGCGTCAGCATGCACCAGGGCACATCCGGTGATGTCGACCCGGTGGCACTCAACGGTGCACCGCTGTTCCATATCGCCGGGTTGTCCAGTTATCTGATGTGCCTGCTGCCCGGCGGCACGTTCGTGATCACGGCGTCCGGTGGATTCGATCCCGCCGCCTCGGTTGAACTTCTGGCGCGGGAACGGGTTTCCAGCTGTTTCTTCGTCCCGGCGCAATGGCAGGCGATCTGTGCGCTGCCCGATATCGGGAACTACGATCTGTCCGCGCTGCGGCAGATCTCCTGGGGCGCGGCGCCCGCTTCGACCACGCTGCTGCGCACCATGATCGAGACGTTCCCGCAGGCGGCGGTGTCGACGGCGTTCGGGCAAACCGAATGCAGCCCGGTGACCTGCACCTTGCGCGGAGAAGACGCCATCCGCAAGATCGGCTCGGTCGGCACGCCGATCCTGAACGTCGAGATCCGCATCGTCGACGACGAGATGAACGATGTGCCGGCCGGTGAGGTAGGCGAAATCGTCTACCGGGGCCCGACGGTCATGCGGGAGTACTGGAACAAGCCGGAGGAGACGGAACGGGCTTTCGCCGGCGGCTGGTTCCACTCCGGCGATCTGGTGCGCCAGGACGAAGACGGTTATCTCTACGTCGTCGACCGCAAGAAAGACATGATCATCTCCGGCGGGGAGAACATCTACTGCGCAGAAGTGGAGAACGTCCTGGCCGCGCATCCCGGGATCGCCGATATCGCGGTCATCGGTGTGCCGCATGCCACCTGGGGCGAAGCGCCGCTCGCGGTCATCGTCGCGGCCGACCCCGCGGTGCCCCCGGCCGCCGCGGACGTCGAGGCATTCGCCCGCACCCGGCTGGCCGGATACAAATGCCCGAAGGAGATCGCGGTGGTCGCGGAACTACCACGTAATCCCAGCGGCAAGGTGCTCAAAACTGTGCTTCGGGAGAAATATTCGACCGGTGCGCACGGGACCTGAGCTGTGCCGGCCGAATACTGCTTTGAGCACAGTACGACCCCCGCACCCGGATGCCGGCGCGCAGAACAGCACCGCACGGCAGTCCACGGAAGGCCGGTACAACTCGCCGCCGGGGCGATCGGGCCGTGCCTCCGGACGGCGACCGGGTCGGGCCCTGCGCGGACAGCGAATCACCATGACGACAGCGCTGCGCGGGTAGCGCGTGCCGACGCGTTGCCGCGCCCGCATCCCCCGGGTGAACCAGTTGCCGTGGTGGTTCGGCAGCCGGCCGACCGCGCGCCGAACCCGGCCCGGCACCCGGATTTCGGATACTGTTGGCGACTCGCGCGTCTGTGAGTTCGCGCGGACCGGTGCCGGGCCGGCCCGCCGTCGACGAGGGGAATCCCCGTGAATCTGTGGAGTTATATCCAGGGGCGAGGTGAGACGCTGGCGTTCCTTACTTATCAGCATGCGTCACTGGCCTTCCAGACCGTGCTGGCCGGCAGTATCGTCGCGGTCCTCATCGCGGTCGCGGTCTACCGGCTGCCGCTGCTGTCGGCGCTGTCGCTGACCTCGAGCCGGGTCGCGCTGACCATTCCCTCACTGGCGCTGCTGGCGCTGCTGCTGGTGCCGTTCGGGCTCGGTGTGGTCCCTTCCTTCCTGATGCTGGCCTTCTTCGCAGCGCTGCCGGTGATCGGCAATGCGATCGTGGGATTGCGTTCGGTTCCGCCCTCGGTGGTCGAATCGGCCCGGGGGATCGGGTTTTCCCGATGGCGGATCCTGCTGACCGTCGAACTGCCTATCGCCTGGCCGGTGATCCTCACCGGTATCCGGGTGTCCACGCAGATGATCGTCGGCGTCGCCGCCATCGTCGCCTATGTGCTCGGCCCGGGCCTGGGCTCGCTGATCTTCAACGGCCTCTCCCGGCTCGGTGGTGCGAACGCGCTGGAGATGGCGTTGACCGGCACGATTCTCATCGTCGCCGTCGCCCTGGTCTTCGACGCGCTGCTCGTCGCGCTCGGACGTTTCACTATCGCAAAGGGATTGTCATGATGCGATACCGCCGCCTCCGCTGCGGCCTCCGCGGACCGCACGACCCCGCTTCGAAGGAGGCACCGTGACCGAGGCTGTCACCGGCCGGCCCGGGCCGGCGATATCGGAGCGGGCGGTGACCGGTGCGTCCATCACCCTGGATTCGGTCGTCAAACGCTACCGGGGCCAGGACACTCCCGCGGTGGCCTGCCTGGACCTGCATATCGCCGCGGGCGAGATCGTCGCGTTCGTCGGGCCGTCGGGCTGCGGTAAGACGACCACGCTGAAAATGATCAACCGGCTGATCGAGCCGACCGAGGGCCGGATCCTCATCGGCGACCGCGATGTGACCCGGGAGGACCCGGACAAACTGCGGCAGTCCATCGGCTACGTCATCCAGTCCGGCGGGCTGTTCCCGCACTGGACGGTCGCCAAGAACATCGGCGCGATACCCCGGGTGCTGGGCTGGGACAAGAAGCGGATCGCCGAACGCACCGAATACCTGCTCGACCTGGTCGGTCTCGACCCTGTCGAATTCGCCGGCCGCCTCCCCAAAGATATGTCCGGCGGCCAGCAACAACGGGTCGGGGTGGCGCGCGCGCTGGCGGCCGACCCGCCGGTGCTGCTGATGGACGAACCGTTCGGCGCGGTCGACCCGATCACCCGGGCCCGCCTGCAGGACAGCCTGCTGGCCATCCAGCAGGAACTCGGCAAAACCATCGTGGTCGTCACCCACGATTTCGAAGAGGCCACCAAACTCGGCGACCGGGTGCTCATCCTGTCCGAGGGCGGGCATATCGAGCAGTACGCGACGCCGGAGGAAATCCTCACCGATCCCGCGACTCCGTTCGTGGAGGAATTCGTCGGCTCCGGCGCGAAACTCGCCTACCTGACCGTCTCCCGGGTTCGCGATGTCGAAATCCGTGAGGTGATCACCGCCCGCATCGGGGAGCCGGCGCCCGCCGTGATCGAACGCGCGAAAGCCGCCGGGCACACCTGGGTGGTCGTGGTCGACAGTGCCGGCCGGCCGCGATCCTGGCCGACCCTCACGGAGATGGCGACCAAACCCGAGATCTCCGATTTCCTGGACCGGCGGCTGCCGGTGGTGGCCCGGTCCTCGACCTTGAACGATGCGCTGGACGCCATGCTCGCGACCAGTCAGGGCGCCGCACTGGTCACCGACGGCCGCGGAGCGGTGGTCGGCTCGCTGAGCATCGCTTCGGTGACCGAGTTGATCCGGGACAAACTCGCCGAAGTGCGCGAGGAGGAAACCGAGGTCTCCTACACAACCTATGTCGACGGAACCGATCCGGCGCCGACACCCGTGGTCGCGGCCGATGACGAACTCTCGGGGGCCGATGGCCAACCCGCCGGCCCCGGAACCGTCACGCAACCATCGGCGACCGGTACTGCGGCCCCCGGGGCAACCGGCACCGCGCCGCCCGGCTCGGCCGGCGATGCGGGGAATAAAGCGGTCGGCTCCGGGCCCGCCGCCCGCGACGGCGGCGAGCATCCGGAGCCCGGCGATGCCGACAGCGATCCGGCCGGTCCGTCATGAACCGGCTGCGCCGGCTTCCGCTCGACGCCTGGTTCGAACCGCTCATCATCGTGGTCGTCGGCGCCGGCTACATCCTGTGGTATCGGTCGACGACCTTCACACCGACCGAGCAGGCATCGCTGAGCTGGGCGAATCTGCAGACCACAATCCTCGAGCACATAAAATTGACCGTGGTGGCGACGGTGATCGTGGTCTCGGTGGCGATCCCGCTGGGTATCGCGCTCACCCGGCCTGCGCTGAAACGGTTCGAACCCCTCGCCGTCAATATCGCCAATATCGGCCAGGCCGCGCCCGCGGTCGGCCTGCTGGTGCTGTTCACCTTCTGGCTGGGCACCGGATTCCGGACGGCGATCGTGGGCCTGGTCGTGTACGCGGTGCTGCCGATTCTGCAGAACACGATCGTGGGCCTGCGGCAGGTGGATCAGCGCACGATCGAGGCATCGCGCGGGATCGGTTTCTCGGGCGCCCGCACCCTGCTGCAGGTGGAACTACCGCTGGCGGTGCCGGTGATCCTCAACGGGGTGCGCACCGCACTGGTGATCCTGGTGGGCACCGCGACCCTGAGCACCTTCATCGGCGCCACCAGTCTCGGCACGCTGATCACCACCGGCGTCACCCTGTTCCTGCCGAAACTGCTCGTCTCCGGCGCGATCCTGGTCGCGCTGCTGGCATTGATCATCGATTGGCTGGGCCGGCTCGTGGAACTGGCCGCCACTGCGCGAGGTATCTCATGACCGCGCCACGCGCCCGGCTGCTCGCCCTGGCCGCCGCGCTGGCGCTGCTGCTCGCCGGGTGCGGTCTGGTGAGCTCGTCGGGCACCTTCCACGATGCGACCCTGCCCGGCGGCGCCCGACCGCTGGACGGTGCGCGGCTCACCGTCACCTCCAAGAGCTTCACCGAAGGGGTGCTGCTGGGCAAGATCACCGCCACCTATCTGGCCGCGGCGGGTGCCGAGGTCACCGATCTCACCGGTGCCCCGGGATCGGCGTCGTCGCGGCAGGCCCAGCTGAACGGTGACGCCGATGTGCTCTGGGAGTACACCGGCACCGGCTGGGTGAACTACCACAATCAGACCGAGATCATCCCCGATCCCCAGGAACTGTGGCAGGCCGTCCACGATATCGAGAAAAGCGAGTACGACCTGGAATGGTTGCCGCCGGCCAACTTCGACAACACTTACGCGTTCGCCGCGTCGGCGCCGACAGCCGAACGGCTGGGCGTGCGCTCACTGTCCGATGTGGCCGCGCTTCCGGTCGCCGACCGCACCTTCTGCGTCGACGACGAATTCTTCAGCCGCTCCGACGGTTTCCTGCCGATGCTGGAGAAATACGGGATCCCCTACAACGACCCGAACGGAGTACCCGCCGCCAATGTCACCCGGATGGACGCGGGTGTCGTCTATACGGCGACGGCTCAGGGTGCCCCCTGTAACTTCGGGATGGTCTACACCACCGACGGCCGGGTGAAGAACCTGAACCTGGTTGTCCTCGAAGACGACCGGAAGTTCTTTCTGCCCTACAGCGGGACCGCGGTGGTGCGCAGCGAGATCATCGAACGGTATCCACCGCTGCGTGAACTGCTGGGCACGATCTCCGAACGCCTCACCGACGATCTCATGCAGGACCTCAACGGCCGCGTCGATATCGACGGGGAGGACCCGGCCGACGTCGCCTACGACTGGCTGAAGAGCGAGGGCCTGGTCGAATAGCCGGCCGGTGACCCGGTTCAGTCGCGGTGGTACGCCCGGGTCCTTCACCCCGCGATCCGCGGGGTGAAGGACCCGTGTAGTCCCATCGGCAGATGATGACGTAACCCGCCCACATAGACCGGGCCTCGATCGGGATACCGTGCATCCAGCACCAACAACCGGGACCGATGTTCGTCGCGCAGGTACTCGACGGTGAGCAGCCAGCCGTCTCCTTCCGGAGCGCCGGGCGACCGCGGCGCGAACACCGCTTCGCAGACGGAACCGTAGTTCGGTACTTCGTAGGTCGATTCGGCACCGCGCTCGTGGTCGAGGACAGTGATCCCGCTCGGGACCGCCTCGTGGCCGGCGTCCTGCCCGCTGCCGCCGGTGATCGTGCGATGGTGGGCCACATCGACGGAATAGGAGTAGCGGTGCCGGTGGCCGGTCATCCGCGCGTCGATCTGCGGGAACTCTGAGATCCGGTCGGTGAGATCCTCCCGGGTGACACGGCCCGTCCGGGTGACCCGCAGTCTGGTGAGCGGGCCGCCGAACGCGGGTTGTCCGGGTGCGGTGCGGAACTTGTCCTGGAAATGATCCCAGAGGATATCGAAATCCGCTGTATAGCGGACCAGTTCGATCACTGTGTCGGTACCGTCGTCGTAGCAGTTGGTGAAATGGAAATGCAGTAGCGCGTCGGTGTGCAGATGTGTCGGACGGCCCCCGTCGCGCGGGACGAGCACGATCTCGGTGCCGATCTCGGGGCGGAACCCGAGCGCGCTGCCGAGTGGTCGCAGGCCCAGGAAAACGGGCAGCATACCGACGGCCGAGACGGTCATCGGCGGTACGACGAATACCAGGTACCGGCCGGTGAGCCCTACGTCGTGGTTGAGCCGCGGTACCGGGGTGCGCCAGCGGGCGAGGGTGTGCAGGGCGCCGCCGGGATCGACACGGTAGGCGGCTATACCGGGAAACGGCAGGAATGTGGTGCCGAAATTGAACAGTTCACCGGTGCGTGCGTCGATCTTCGGATGGGCGGAAAAGGATCCGAATCCCCGCAAGCGGCGGGCGAAATCGTGAATACCCTTGGTTTCCAGTGTGTCCGGGTCGATGGCGTGGGGTTTCCCGCCTTCCCACAGTGCCAGGAGCTCACCGGCATGCCAGACGACGTTCGTATTCGCCTGGTTCGACAGCGGCCAGCGGAAGGCGTTCGCGCGGAAGCCGCCGTCCCCGCGCAGGGTCCCCGTGCCGCGGCCGGCCGGGCCACCGGTGAGCTGACCGCGTAGGTAATGGGTGGTGCGGACATAGCGGTTGCGGAACCGGACGCGCTGCCCGTCGAAGACGAATACCGACAGCATGCCGTCGCCGTCGAAGATATGCCCGACCGGCGAGCCGCCCGATTCCCAGCGGCCCATCCCGTTGCGGTAGAGCGTTCCACGCAGCTCCGGCGGTAGGACGCCCGATTCGTCGGTGAGCACGTAGTCGTATTCGGTCTCGAGAGTTTCGAATTCGCGCAGCGGCATACCGGGGACCATCGGTGTCCCGGCGGCGGTGACAGGGGTCTTCGGAGCCATCGCGGCCTCCCTCGCTACTCTGGTAACAGGTGTTGCCAGAGTAGTCGCCGGTGCGGGTCTCGGCAATGGTGATCCGTGCGCGCAAAGCAGAGGAGGTCCGCGAGATGACCGGTCCCGAGGTGTCCGGCCAGTCCTACGGTGGCGTTCCGTTTCCCGATCGGCAGCACGCACGGCGGGAAAGATTGCTGGATGCCGCACTGCATCTGCTGGACTCCGGGGGAGTGTCTGCGGTGACCGTCCGCGGCGTATGCCGGGAAGCCGGGCTGAACAATCGCTACTTCTACGAGAACTTCGCCGATCTCGACGCTCTGCTGGACGCGGTGGTGGATCGGCTCGAACAGGGCATCGCCGGACGGGTGGCCGAACTACTGGCGGCCGACGCAACGGCGCCGCCCGACCGGGCCATTGCCATCCTGGTATCGGCGTTCCTCGACGATCCGCGCCTGTTGCGCATCCTGCACACTGCGGGCGATCCGGCGCTGGCCCGGCGTCGTGAGGCGCTGCTGCTCCGTTCGGTCGCCGCCCTGCGTCCGTATCTCGCCGCGGCGGCCGGAAGGTTCGGCCGGGCGGATCCGTGCCTGCTCGATACCGCGGGGTACCTGCTGATCGGTGGCTGGTCCGATGCCCTGTGGGCCTTCTCTGCCGGGAAATTGGAGCTGGACCGTTCCGAACTGGTCGAGCAGTTGACGGCGTTGTTCCTGGGGGTCGCGCGGACTGTCGCCCGGTGAACGCGACCGGCCGGGCGGTTCGGATCCGATCGGGCGAAACGAGGCCGCGCCGCGCCCGTCCGTAGTACTTTTCAATCAGTTGATTGAACGAAGAAGGATCGGGCGCCCGTGGGTACATCGGATCGGTTGTTCGGCATGCTCCGGCCGGAGCTTCCCGTGGTGGATTTGGCGGAATGGAGCCGCGGCACCAGGGCGGAGAAAATCCGGCCGATGGCTCGGCATTGGGCCGAGGTCGGCTTCGGCACCCCGCCGCCACTGCATCTGTTCTACGTGGTGAAGATCGCCCTCTACATCCTGGGCGGAATGCTGTTCGCGCTGACCACCACCGGAATCGACGGGGTCACCGCGGTCGGGTCGTGGTGGCCGGAACCGATCGTCTTCCAGAAGGTCGTGCTGTTCACGATGCTGTTCGAAGTCGTCGGTCTCGGCTGCGGTTTCGGGCCGCTGAACAACCGCTTCTTCCCGCCGATGGGGTCGATCCTGTACTGGTTGCGGCCCGGCACGATCCGGCTGCCACCGTGGCCGGGGCGCGTGCCGCTGACCCGGGGTACGACCCGGACCGCGTTCGACGCCGTGCTGTACGCGGCACTGCTGGTCATGCTGCTGGTCGGGTTGTTCTCCGACGGTACCGGACCGATACCCGAGATCGGGTCGTCGGTGGGCCTGCTGCCGGTCTGGGAGATCGCGGCGGTTCTCGTCCTGCTGGCCGTGCTCGGGTTGCGCGACAAGGTGATCTTCCTGGCGGCGCGCGGTGAGGTATACGGGGCGCTCGCGGTCACCTTCCTGTTCGGCGGTGCCGATACGATCGTCGCCGCGAAGGTCGTGTTCGTCGTCATCTGGGTCGGCGCGGCGGTATCGAAGCTGAACAAGCACTTCCCGTTCGTGGTGTCGACGATGATGTCCAACAGTCCGGTGGTGCGGCCGCGGGCGCTCAAACGCCTGTTCTTCGAACGGTTCCCGGACGATCTGCGACCGGGACGGCTGTCGCGGCTGTTCGCCCACGGTGGTACTGCAGTCGAGATGCTGGCCCCGCTGGTGTTGTTCTTCAGTGACGGGGGTCTGCCGACCACGGTCGCCGCGATCGCCCTCATCTGCTTCCACCTGGTGATCCTGACCGCGATACCGATGGGAGTGCCGCTCGAGTGGAACGTCTTCATGATTTTCGGGTTGCTGACGTTGTTCGTCGGGCATGCGGATGTGGGTCCGGCCGATCTGGGTAATCCGTTACCGGTGGTGCTCCTGTTCTCGGTTCTCGCGGGGACGGTCGCGATCGGGAACATGTTCCCGCGCAAGGTCTCCTTCCTGCCCGGAATGCGGTACTACGCCGGGAACTGGGACACCACCCTCTGGTGCATCAAACCGTCGGCCGATGCCAAGATCCGCGCCGGAATCACCGCCGTGGCCGCCATGCCGGCCGCCCAGCTCGAGCGGTACTACGGCAGCCGGGAGGCGGCCCAGATCCCGCTGTATCTGGGATACGCGTTCCGCGCGTTCAACACCCACGGTAAAGCGTTGTTCACCCTCGCGCATCGAGCAATGGCCGGGCACGACGAGAAGGACTACGTCCTCACCGACGGCGAACGTATCTGTTCGACAGCCCTGGGCTGGAACTTCGGTGACGGCCATCTGCACAACGAGCAACTGATCGCCGCCCTGCAGCAGCGCTGCGGTTTCGAACCCGGTGAGGTGCGGGTGGTGCTGCTGGACGCCCAGCCGATCCAGCGGCAGCAGCAGAACTACCGCCTGGTGGACGCCGCGACCGGTGAATTCGAACGTGGGTATGTGCGGGTCGCCGATATGGTGGTCCGCCAGCCGTGGGACGACGACGTACCCGTGTATCCCGAGGACAGGAGCTGACGACCCGGCTCAGCGGTCGGGTGTGAGCCGGCGCACCGCCTCGTCCAGGGTTTCCGGGCGCTTGCAGAAGGTGAACCGGACGAGGTAGCGCCACGACCCGGGATCATCGGTGAAAACACTGACCGGCACCGCCGCCACACCCAGCCGTTCGGGCAGTTCACGGCAGAACCGGATATCGTCGTCCGCGCCGAGCGGGCGGATATCGGCGCAGACGAAATAGCTACCGGCACTCGGATGCACACGGAACCCGGTATCGGCCAGCGCCGCGGACAACCGCAACCGGCGTTCGGCCAGCGAATCCCGCAGCGCGGCCACCCACCCGAGTTCGTGGGTGAGGGCATGGGCGACAGCCGGCTGGAACGGGCCACCGCCGACGAAGGTGAGGAACTGTTTGGCGGCCAAGACGCCGTCGATCAATGCGGCCGGTCCGCAGATCCAGCCGATCTTCCAGCCGGTGACGCTGAACGTTTTCGCCGCACTGGAGACGACCAGTGTCCGCTCCGCCATCCCCGGCAGGGTGGCGATACTGATGTGTTCGGCGCCGTCGTACACCAGATGCTCGTACACCTCGTCGGCCAGCACCAGCAGATCGTGCTCGCAGGCGATCTCGGCGATGGCGGTCAGATCCGCGCGATCCAGGACGGTACCGGTGGGATTGTGCGGTGAATTCAGGATCAGCATGCGGGTGGCCGGGGTGATCGCGGCGCGCAGACTGTCGTGGTCGAGAACGAACCGGTCACCGTCGGCGGTGAGCCGGGCGGTACGGCGGCGGGCACCGGCCAGCGCTATTGCCGCGGGATAGGAGTCGTAGTACGGCTCGATCAGTACCACTTCGGCACCCGGCTCGACCAGACCGAGTACCGCAGCGGTCACGGCTTCGGTCGCGCCGACGGTCACCAGCACTTCGCTATCGGGGTCGTACCGGGTGCCGTAGCGCCGGGCCCGGTCCGCGGCGATCGCGCGCCGCAGCGCCGGCACACCCCGGCCCGGCGGGTACTGGTTACCGCCACCGGCGATGGCCTCGCGGGCGACCTCGAGCATGGCCGCGGGGCCGTCGCTGTCCGGGAAACCCTGCCCGAGATTGACCGCCTCGTGCCGGACGGCGAGTTCGGTCATCTCGGCGAAGATCGTGGCCGCGAACGGCCGCAACCGGGTGACGGTGGGGGACGGGTCAGGCATGAGACGAGGGTAGACGGCGGTTCAGGTGCCGCGGGCGGCTCGGTGCCGGCGAGCGCGGTCGCGGCCCGGCGGCGTAACAGTGTGCGGCCGGGCGCCGCGCTTTCCGGCACGACGCGTAGGCGCCGTTCGGCAGGGATGCGACGTGCCGCCGGACCGCGGTCGATACAGTCGCAGGTGATGCGCATCGATCGGAAAGTCCTCGTACTGCTGACGATCCTCGGTCTGGCCCTGGCCGGTTGCTCCTCCGGGCCGCCCGAGCCCGAAACCACGGCCGGCAGTTTCGCCGACGCGCTGAACCGCGACGATGTCGCCGCGGCGGCGCAGCTCACCGACGACCCCGCCCGCGCGGAGAAGACCGTCGGCGCACTGTACGACGGTCTGGGCAAGGAGGTGACCTACACGGTCGCCGGGACCGAAGACGATACGTTCACCCTCGAGGCCACCTGGAAGCTGGGAAAACAGGGCGCCGAATGGAAGTACACGACTACCGGCACCGCCGTGGAGACCGACGCGGGCCATCGCATCCGCTGGAACCCGGCCGTGCTCGCGCCCGGCCTCGACCAGGGGGAACTGACCTATGCGCCGGTGTATCCGGAACCGGCGCGCGTTCTCGACGCGTCGGGCGGGGAACTGCTGACCGAGCAGGTGGTGACCCTGGTCCAGCTCGCGCCCGGCGCCGATACCGCGGCGGTGGCGAATCTGGTCTCGCCGATCGCGCCGGGCATCACCGCGGCCGCACTGGACGCCGATCTGGCCGCGGCCAACGGCGGCTCCGTAACGGCGATCAGCTTGCGGGAATCCGATATCGCGCCGATCCGGGAAGCGCTGACCGGCACTGCCGGGGTCACCTTGGCCCCGCAGACCCGACTGCTCACCACCGACCGCGATCTGTCTGCGCAGACCCTGTCCGGTCCGGCCGAACTGTGGCAGGAGCAGGCCGACGCTGCCGCCGGTTGGGTGGTCCAGGCCCGCACCCCGGAAGGTCCGGTCCGGATCGCCGGCCGGGACCCCGGGCAGACCGCCGATATCCACACCACCATCGACGCGGGCCTGCAACGTGCCGCGGAAACCGCGCTGGACCCGCTCGACCGGACGGCGGCGATCGTGGCGATCCGGCCGTCCACCGGTGAAATCGTGGCCGCCGGCCAGAACTCCGCCGCCGACGCCGAAGGACCCATCGCGTTCACCGGTCTCTACCCGCCCGGTTCGACCTTCAAGACGGTGACCACCGCCGCGGTGCTGGACGCCGGAATCGCGAACCCCGATACCGTGCTGCCGTGCCCCGGCGTCGCCGATATCGAGGGTCGCCGGATCCCGAACGACGACAGTTTCGACCTGGGCCAGGTACCGCTGCACACCGCCTTCGCGCGGTCCTGCAATACGACCATGGCCGGGCTGGCAGTCCAGTTGCCGCAGGGAGCGCTCACCACCACCGCCGAACGCCTCGGCCTCGGCGTCGACTATGTGACACCCGGACTGACCACGGTGACCGGCAGTGTGCCGGTCCCGCAGAACTCCGCCGAACGGGTGGAGGCCAGTATCGGCCAGGGCGCGGTGACGGCGAGTCCGTTCGGGATGGCGCTGGTCGCCGCCTCGATCGCGGACGGTACGACGCCGGCGCCGGTGATGATCGCCGGGCAACCCGGCTCCCCGGATCGCACCCCGCCGCCGCTGCCCGCCACCGTGACCGACCAGCTGAAGACCATGATGCGCGAGACCGTGACCGCGGGTACCGCCACCCAGTTGGCCGATATCCCTGGTCTGCTCGGCAAAACCGGCACCGCCGAATACGGTGACAACACGAATGCCCACGGTTGGTTCGTGGGCATTCGCGGGGATCTCGCCTTCGCGGTATTCGTTGCCGACGCCGGTAGTTCGGGTCCGGCCGTGCAGGCCGCGGGGCGCATGCTGCGGAGTTCGTGAGACCACCGAACAGGTGCACGGCGGCCGGATGCTCAGACCGACTGTTCCCGGGCTGCGTCGAGCAGCAGTTCCACCGCGTAGACGACCACCTGATCGAGGATTTCGGCGGGCTCGCCGGGAAAGTGCCGATGGTGCGTCCGCACCGAACCGTCCACCGATACGGCGAACCACACCGATCCCGGCTCGTGTCCGTCCTGCGAGTCGGGGCCACCGGCACCCGTGACGCCCACGGCCAGGGACGCTTCGAACAGCGTGCGTACCCCTTCGGCCATCGCGGCCGCCGCCGCAGCGGACACCACCGGCCCGTCCGGTACGCCGAGTACATGGTGTTTGACGGCTCTGCTGTAGGCGACCACGGCCCCCCGGAACCATTCACCGGATTTGCTCGCCGCGCCGAGCGCCGCCGCGAGCTGCCCCGAGGTCAGCGATTCCGCGACCGCGACCTGCAGCCCGCCGCGCCCCGCGATTTCCGCCAGCTCCTCGGCCTGTTCGTGCGCTCGCCCCAAAACAGAGGGCACCAGCAGTTCATCGGAATCAGATCCGGAAGGCATCGGCATCCTCCGCACGGTCCCGGCCGACCACTACGACGGCCGCAGCTCCCAGCGTTCGGTCGCAGAACATGGACGCCATCGTAGACCGATCGGCGACGACCGGACCCGCCCACACGGTCGTACCGGCCGGCCGGTGCCAGGAGAAACCCGCACCCCACGGCAACAGGGGCAGGACGAAGCTGCCGGAGCGCCGACCACCGCGGCGGCTATCACGGCAACCAGGTTCCCGGTCCAGCGATCCGATTCCTCGGTAGCGATCTCCACACCGCCCGGTATGGACGTCATCGGCGAGGAGGACGGGGGCCGGGCGCATCTCTCGGGCCGCATCCGGCCGAGCGGGTGTGTTGCTGATCCGGTCGACCGGTCGGTGAGGACCGCCGACCGAGGGGGTACGGGCACAATGCGTACCCACCGGTGCGAGCCGTACGGCGGTACACCCGCCGGCCTGCTATACACGCCAGATGCCGGAGAATTTCTTCGACGCCATGATCGCGGCGGCCGACCCGCCGGTGTTCGTGGTGACTCTTGCCGCCGCCGGGCAAAGGTCCGGATGCCTGGTGGGTTTCGCGGCTCAGGTGGCGATCGAACCGCGGCGGTTCCTGGTGTGCCTGTCCAAGGCGAACCACACCTACCGTCTTGCGCAGGGAACCCAATTCGTGGCCGTGCACCTGATCGGTACCGGCCATACCTCCCTCGCGACCCTCTTCGGCGGTGAGACGGGTGACGAGATCGACAAGTTCGCGCACTGCTCATGGCGGGCCGGACCGCACGGCGTTCCGGTGCTGGACGACGCCGCGGCCTGGTTCTGCGGCCGGGTTCTCGCCCGCCATGATTTCGGCGATCACGCCGGCCTGATCCTGGGACCCGAGGCGGGGGAGTTCCGGTGGCCGGAGCCCGCGGCACTGCGGTATCACCACGTCGCGGATCTGGAACCGGGGCATCCTGCCTGATGACGTGGAAGTGGCAGGTCAGCGAAAGGACCGCGTGGCGCGGCCGTCGCGGGCTGCCGGCTCCATTCGGCTGCTCGGTTTACCCGGGCGGTCGATGGTTATCCGTGCGGCAGACCGGCCGGATCGGGCAGGCCGGTCGACCCGACGAGAGGAGTCCGGCTGTGAGCGGAACCGACAAGGTCAGCAACAAGGCCGAGGAGCTCGCCGGTCAGGCCAAGGAGAAGTACGGCGAGGCCGCCGGTGACGAGGACAAGAAGAACGAAGGCAAGGCCGATCAGGTCAAATCGAATCTGAAGGATGCCGGCGAGAAGGTGAAGGACGCCTTCCGCGACTGACCGCCTCGGCCGCGGTGGCCGGGATCGGCAAAGGCTCGTTCGATCCCGGCGCCGCGCTCGCGGTACCGCCCGTGCTGTCTGCCGTGGCAGGCCGTGATCGCGATCGGTCGAACCGAATGCGTGTGCGGCTTCGATGGCCGTGGCAATTTTGTGGCGAATAGCATTGCGGCGAACTGTCTTTGCCGCTTCGTGTGAACACCGCGCCCCCAGCCGTAATTCATGCTACTTTTCGTCACATATACCCCGGCTGGTGTGGAGGTCCAGTGCCGTACAACGTGCACGAAGTGATCGGGCGGTCGCTTGCCCAAGGGAACGAGGGCGGCGGCGCGGCGCTGGATCAGGTCGCCATCATGACCGGGTCCGCCGGGGTGATCGCCCTCGGATTGATGTGGGTGGGCTACCTCCACCGCACCCGCCGCATCACCTGGTTACAGCGGACAGCGGACCGGCTCGGAAGCTGGTTCGATCAGCCGGGCTGGGTGGCGCTACCGCTGGCGATGTTCCTGGCCACCATCCTCACCGCGCTGCTCGGCTTCATCTGGGATGTGAGCCTGCACATCGGTAACGGCCGCGACGAGGGCCCGCTGGCCAATCCGGCGCACTATTTCATCCTCGCGGGTCTGTTCTTCCTGTTCACGGCCGGAATGACGGCGATCGTGCTGCCACTCGACGAGAAACCCGGCCCGGCGGCGGTGCGGATCACCCGTGCCTGGTACGCGCCCGTCGGCGGGATCCTGCTGGCCGGCGCCGGATTGTATGCCTTGATCGGGTTCCCGCTCGATGATCTGTGGCACCGCATATTCGGGCAGGACGTCACGCTGTGGGGCCCGACGCATCTGATGCTCATCGGCGGAGCGGGGCTATCGCTGGTGGGTGTGCTGCTGCTCGAATTCGAGGGCCGGCACAGCCGGCCCGATACCGACCAGCCGCGGCCGCGCCGGATGTGGTGGATGCGTGCCTTCGCCTTCGGTGGCCTGCTCATCGGGCTGTCGGTATTCCAGGTGGAGTACGACTTCGGCGTCGAACAATTCCGGCTGGTGCTGCAGCCCATGCTGATGGTGGCGGCGGCGACCGTTGCCCTGATCGCCGCCCGGATGACCCTCGGAACGGGCGCGGCGCTGGTGGTGGCGTGTTTCGCCGCCGTGGTCCGTCTCGTGGTGGCCTGGCTGGTCGGCGGGCCGATCATCGACGCGCCGCGTAATGTCTTCCCGCTCTATCTCGGGATCGCCGTGATGGTGGAGGTCCTCTGCCTGCTGCCGGCGGCCCGGCGCCGGATCCGGTGGGGCGCGCTGACGGGTGTGGTGGCGGCAACGGCGGGGATCTGGCTGGAATCCCTGTGGGTCGCTGCAGTATTCGTCGATCCGTGGCCCACGGCGATGTGGCCGGAGCTGTTGCTGATGACGATCCCGACCGGAATTGCGGGCGGTGTGGTCGGCGCGCTGCTCGCGACCGTGCTGCTGGGTGAACCGTTACCGCGTCCGGCCGTGCGGCGCACACTGATAACCGCCGCCGTGGTCGTGGTCGCAGCGGCCACCGCCAACGGTTTGATGATCGATATCCCGCAGGACGCCCGGGCAACGGTGCAGTTGCGGGAAGCCCCGCCCGACGGCGGCCGCATGGTGCACGCCGATATCCGCATCACACCGGCCGATCTGGCCGGCGACGATCCGGAATGGGTCCAGATCCTGGCCTGGCAGGGCGGCGTGGGCAGTGACAGTCCCGGGCGCGGGCTCGTGGTGGATCAGCTACGCCGCGTGGGCGAGGGACATTACGTGACCACGGAGGCTGTTCCGGCCCACGGCACCTGGAAGACGGTCCTGCGCATCCAGGACGGGCGCACACAGACCGCGCTGCCGATCTTCATGGCCGCCGACCCCGGTATCGGTGCCGGGGAGGTGCCGGCGCTGGGCGAATTCACCCGCCCGTTCGTCGCCGAGATCACGGTATTGCAGCGGGAGCGTTCATTCGATCATCCCGCCTGGCTCTTCACCGCGGCCTCGCTGATCGTGCTGCTGTGCAGCCTGGCGTTGATCGCCGCGTTGTCCTGGGGCGCTGCCCGGATCAACGACCGTTATCCGCGGTCATCCGGCGTGCGGGCGCCGGAGCAGGCACCGGTTTCGTGAACGACCGGTACGACGATGTGGTGGTCCTGGCGGACCACTCGATCCTCTTGGCCGTCCCCGCTTTCCTGCCCGCCTTTCTCATCGCCGGAGTCGTCCTGTTCATCGCGGTGCGCGACCGCAGGAACGGCCCGGACGAATCGGCTCCGCCGCATGAAGCGGATACCGCGCCCGACACCGACGAGGAGAACTGATGCCCCTATCGCGGTTATGCGTGCCACTGCTCGTGGCAGGGCTGCTCACTGCCGGTTGCGCTGCCTCCGAACCGCAAGGTCCCGGTGTGGAGAAACCCCCCGGCGCGACCGAGTCGGCGGCGAGCGTGCGCCTGACGGTGCGGATCGCGGACGGGGTGGTGTCGCCGGTCGACAGCAGGCTGGACGCGCGGGTCGGTCAGCCGGTCGAAGTCATCGTGGACAGTGATGTTTCCGACGAACTGCATGTGCACGCGAATCCCGACCATACGTTCGGCGTCGCCCCGGCTATCGGACAGCGTTTCCGGTTCGCCGTCGAGGTCCCGGGCCGGGTGGAGATCGAACTGCATCATGCCGGGGTCACGGTGGCGACCCTGCTCGTCCGCCCGTGACAACGCTGGCCCACGGGATCGGCGGTGCGTCGGACCTGCCGATCCCGCTGACCTATGCGTTGATCGGTGCGGCGTGGGCGCTGGCCTTCTCGTTCGCGGTGCTCGCCTTCGCCTGGCGCGAACCCCGGCTGGACCCGGCCCGGGGCGGGAAACCGGTACCGGCGGCGGTGCGTGCGGTCGTGGATTCGCCGGTCCTCCGTGCGGTTGTGGCCGTGGGGAGTGTCGCCGCGACCGTGCTGGTCCTGACGGCCGGCGTTCTCGGTTCCGCCGATCCCGCCGGGAATCCGGTGCCCGGTGTCGTCTACGTGCTCGTCTGGGTCGGGGTGATGGTGGCTTCGCTGGTCGCCGGACCGGTGTGGAAGCTGCTGTCCCCGGCGCGGGCCGTGCACCGCGGGCTGTGCGCGATCACCGGTCGTGCGCCCGAGTCCGGTCGGTTGCGGTATCCGCGGACGTGGGGCCGGTGGCCGGCGGCGTTCGGGCTGTTCACCTTCGTCTGGCTCGAACTGGCCTCCCCCGACCCCGGTTCGGTGACCGCCGTGACTGTGTGGGTGGCCGGGTATCTGATCGTCACTGTGGCGGGTTTATGCGTTTTCGGCACCGAATGGGCCGAAAACGCCGACCCGCTGGAGGTGTACAGCAGCCTGCTCGGCCGGTTGAGCCTGCTCGACCGGGGCTCCGGCGGTGTGTTCGTCGTGCGCTCGCCGCTGGCGAACCTGGCGGGCACTCCGGTGGGACCCGGGTCGGTGGCGGTCGCGGCGACGCTGCTGGGTTCCACCGCGTTCGACAGTTTCTCGCTGTTCGAATGGTGGCGGGGTCTGCTCGCCGAGGCGGGCGGCGTCCTCGGGCGCACTCTGGTGAGTACCGCCGGTCTGCTGGTGTTCATCGTCGTCGTGGGAGTGAGTTTCCGCCTCGCCGCCGCGGCCACCGGTGGGCTCGCCCGCGCCGAACGCCGCCTGCTCCCGACCCGGCTCGCCTACACCCTGACACCGATCATCGCGGGTTATGTGGTCGCGCATTACCTGAGCTTCCTGGTCGAGAAGGGCCAGGCCACGGTGATTCTCTGCGCGGATCCGTTCGCCGCCGGGTGGAACCTGTTCGGCCTGGCCGACCGGGAGGTCGCCTACCTCTTGTCGGCGCATCCGGCGGTGCTGGGCACCATGAAGGTCGTGGCCGTGGTGACCGGTCATGTGCTGGGTGTCGCCGCCGCCCACGATCGTTGTCTGCGCCTGCTGCCGCCGGCGTATCGGCTCACCGGCCAACTCGCGCTCATGCTGCTCATGGTCGGCTACACCTTCACCGGGCTCTATCTGCTGTTCGACGCTTGAGCAGGTGACGCACGCTCCCGGATCGCCGCGGAACCGGCCGGCTCATCCGGTCAGCTGACGGCCCGGCACCGGTCGGCCGGCAGAATGATCCCAGTGGGCCGCGCCGGGAGCGTGCTCGTGCACCGGACGGATCGCTTCCACGGCATTGACGCAGGTCAGATGGTCGGCAGGATGGACGCCCGCCATACATTTGAATCGGACGTTCGCCGTGCCCTTCGCGGTATCGGTGGTCGTGGTGAGCCGGTAGCGCAGCGGCGCCCGGTCCGCAGTGGCCGCCGACCAGACGGATCGGTAGCTCAGCGCCGGGCCGAGTGCGCGGTCGACGATCACCTTTTGGATCACGCCCGTGCTGTCGGTGACCACGTCCACCGTCCCGGCCGGTGTCTCGCCGGCGCCTGTCACGCCGTCGAAAACCGCCTCGTCGAGGACGTGGAGTCCCGCCGCGTAGTAGCCGTCCGCCAGGGCCGCGGCCCGGGTAGCAAGGGCGGTGTCGACAGTGCCGATCCCGATTTCGCCCGGAGCGCCCCACGGGTAGACGCCGGTGCCGGTGAAGTCCAGTTCCTCCACCAGCTCCACCCGGCGGATATCGCGGGTGACCTCGGTGAGCGACCGGATGAGCCGGGCCGGGATGGTGGTCTGGAATGCACCGGTCGCGTGGAATGCCGAGTTCCCGGCGTGGCAAGCGTCGGCGAGCGCGGCCGGCGGGCCGTGCCCGTTCTGCGGTGCCGTGGAGATCACGTCGTACCCTTCGTGAAGCAGACGCGGCAGTATCGCGGCCGGTGCGGCCGCGGCGATCTCGGCGAGCGACGGTACGTAGACGACACTTCCGGTACCCGCAGGTAGTACCCGCGCATCCGCGCTCCGGGCGGTGAGTTCCAGATCGGGCCGGGCGTCGATCCGGTCCGCTATCGGACCGGCGAGCAGGCCGGCGCCCAGCACCGCCACGGCGAGGGTGGGTGAACTCATGCGGGCTCCAGACGATAGTGCCGACGCTGGTCCGGTGTCAGGGCATTCGATACCGGTCGGGCCGCCCTCGAGGGTGATCACTGGCTCACCGGCGAGGCTGCTCCGCGTACAGAGCGTAGGCAACATCGCCGAGTACGGCACCGGAATCGCCGTGTTGCCCCGAATCGGCCGTTCGGCGCCTCGGAACCGGTCGCCTGAACGGAATCGACTGTGCCGGCGGTATTCCGGACGGAGTTGCGCCGGGCGTCATGCCGGGAATCGTGTGGCCTCGACCGGGGGACGAGGCCACACATCGGCGTCGGGGCCGCTAGACCTCGGCGACGCAGGTGACGAGTTTGCGCTCGTCGTAGGTGTAGTAGCTGGTGGCCTCGCCGGGGCAGCCGGCCGCATCGGTGGTGCCGGGCAGGATCGCGAGCACCCGGACGGTATCAGGCTTGCCCGCGGTGCACGGGCTGTGCGAGGGGCTGTCCATACCGGTCGGAATGGTCATGCACTGGCCTACGACCCAGTCGATATCGAGGCACAGGGCGCCCTGTTCCTCGCCGCCGAGGGTGACGTAGTAGGTCTGGTCGACGTCGGCGGCGCAGCCGTCCTGGGTCGGTGCCTTGGCGACGACCTTGTAGTTGGACTTCTCGCTACCGCACTCGGCGTGGTCGATCTCGGCGTCCATCATGGTCCCCGACAGGTTCACGCATTGGCCGATCTCGGCGTCGAAGTAGACATCGCCACCTTCGTCGGTGCCGTTCTGCCCGGGAACGGTTGTCTCGGGCGCCGGGCTCGCCGAACTCGACGACTCCGCGCCGGAGCACCCCGACAGAGCGAGTACGGCGCAACCGGCCACGACGAACCCGGTGAGCAGGTTCCGGACCCGGAAAACGGGTGCGCGTCTGGACATGGCAATTCCTCCATCGAAATCGATCGCATGAGCGGGTGGGGGAGAACTCATGAATCGTTCGACGAGGCGCCACGGTGTATGCGCTGCTCGCCACCCCTACCCGATCAAGATCATATCCGGTGGCTGCGCGGTGCCGGAGCGCACTGGTCCGGGAGCGGTGGAACCCGCCGAGTGACCCGCCCACGTGGGGCAGGGCACCCGGCCGATCACCGTGGTCCCGGCCGGACTATTCGGAATCGGCCGATCGGTTCGGATCCTCGGCCGCCCGCAGGGCGGTCTCCAGTTCCCGCCGGAGCCGGGCCGCTTCGGCCTCGTTCCCGGCGTCCTCGGCGGTGGTGATGTCCTGGTTCAGCTGGGCGATCGTATCGCGGCTACTCATAGGGCCTCCCTTCTCGTCGCCGATGCCGGGTCGTAGCTCCGCTCCGGCATCCTCCATCCACCGCGTGACCGGTTTCCGGCGGTCGAAACATGGCCGTGTCGCAGGTCCGGTGGTGCTGCGACCGGCGTCGCGTGGTGCCAGTATTCGGCGTATGAGTGGATCCGAGCGTATGCGACTGCAGCCGGTGGCCCAGGGAGCCGCGGTTACCCAACTCGAGCTGTTCTTCGATCTGGTGGTGGTCTTCGCACTCACCAAGGTGACCGATCTGGCCGCCGAGGACACCTCCGCCGTGAATATGGTGCGCGCGTTACTGGTGCTGGCTGTGATGTGGTGGGTGTGGATCTCCTACAGCTGGCTGGGCAATGTGGTGCGCGCCGACGAAGGTCTGGCGCGGGTGGCCGTGTTCACCGCCATGGGTGCCGGGTTCATTGCCGCGCTGACCATTCCGGAAGCATTCCACGATCTGCCCGGTGGCTGGTCGGGACCACTGGTGTTCGCGCTGGCCTATCTGGTGGCCCGGCTCGTCCATCTGGGCATGTTCTGGCTGGCCAGCGCACAGGATCCGCAACTGCGCACGCAGGTGATCCGCTGGGGGTTGGGGTCGATCACCATCGGCACCGCGCTGCTGGTGGTGGCGGCGACGACCTCGGGGGCGGTACAGATCGGTTTGTGGATCGCCGCGGTGGCCGGCGATATGGCGTGGACGCTGCTGTCCGGTAACGGCTGGCGGGTGAACTCGGCACGGCATTTTTCCGAACGCTACGGGCTGATCGTCATCGTTGCGCTGGGCGAATCGATTGTCTCGATCGGTATCGGGGTGGCCGCGCTGCCCATCTCATGGCCGATCGCCGTGGGTGCATTGCTGGGCCTGGCGATCTCCGGCCTGCTGTGGTGGGCGTATTTCGATGTCGCCGCGCTGTCGGTCGAGCGCGCGCTGGCCGCGGCCGACGGAGAACGGCAGATCAAGATCGCTCGCAATTGCTACACCTACTGGCATTTCCCGATGATCGCCGGGATCATCGCGCTGTCGCTCGGCCTCAAGAAGGTGCTCTACTACGTCGGGGACAGTTCGCACCACCGGCTCACCGACGCGCTCTACGGAATCCCGCTGTACGCGCTGTACGGCGGTGTCGTGCTGTTCCTGATCGGGCTCGTGGGCAGCAAGGCCTATGCCACCGGGGAGGTCACCGTATCCCGCGTTGTCGCGATCGTGGTGCTGGTCGCCCTCACTCCGCCGGCGTCGGCGCTGCCCGCGCTCGCCGCCCTGGCGATCCTGTGCGCGGTCCTGTTGTCGCTGATCGTCTGGGAGACCGTCCGCTTCGCCGTGCCGCGCGACGAGATCCGGCACGCCGGACACCATTCGTGACGTGTACGGCACCGGCCCCGCGAAACATCGCGGCAGCCGGGCCGCTACCCGGATGCAGCCGTCCGGCGCGTATGTTCGCCGGGAGACGGCCGGGGCCAGTGTTGCGCGCTCCGGCCGGGTTGTGCCGCACCGGAACGAAGGAGGCTGCTGTGCCGAGGGAACTGGACCTGACCACAGACGAACTGCTGACGACCACACGAGCGGTGCGTAAACGACTCGACCTCGAGCGCGCGGTGCCGCTCGAGGTCATCCGGGAATGTATCGAACTGGCGGTGCAGGCGCCGAGCGGGTCGAACCGGCAGGGCTGGCACTGGGTCGTCGTCACCGACCCCGGACAGCGCCGGTCGCTGGGCGAGTTGTACCGCAAGGCGTTCGAGGAATACGCCTCCTCCCGGAGTTTCCCGGGTAACCAGCTCAGCGGTGATTCCGAAGCGGATGCGGCCCGGCAGCGCGTCGCGGATTCCGCGCGGTATCTGGCCGAGAAGATGGGCGCGGTGCCGACTCTGGTGATCCCGTGTCAGTGGGGCCGGCTGGACAACGCGTCGAGCGCGGCGAGCGCGGCGTACTGGGGATCGCTGTTTCCCGCGGTATGGAGTTTCTGCCTGGCGGCGCGTTCGCGAGGTCTCGGAACCTCCTGGACCACACTGCATTTGCGATACGAGCGGGATGCGGCCGAGATTCTCGGCATTCCCTACGAGAAGGTGTCCCAGGGCGCGCTGTTGCCGGTGGCCTACACGCTGGGCACCGATTTCAAACCCGCCGCGCGGACCGATCTGGATCGGATCGTGCATATCGGCGGCTGGTAGCCGACCGGGGCCTGCCTCGTTTCGTCCCCCGGCCGCGTCGGTGACACCGATCCTTCGGGTGTCCCGAACCGATTGTGAAACAGTCCTGGTTACAGGGTATTTCGCGACGCCTGCAGGCGGTGTGCGAACGCCCGGTGCCGAGTACTCACCGGTAGGTCACGTTTCGATCACGCCGAATCGGGTAGTTCTGAAGGAAGTCGAGCCGATCAGCGAGCCGATTGGGAAGACCCGAGGAGCCCCCGATGAACGAAACGACCGCAGTCACCACCGATAAGCTTGCCGCCGCGAGCCGGACCGCACGACCCGGGCGGACACGCGGTGGGGACAGCTACGACAATCTCGAACCCTGGTTCGACAAACTGGCCGGCCTGGAACCCGGCGATCCACACCGGCAGGAGATCCGCACCGAAATCGTGCATCTGGGCCTGCCGCTGGCCGACCATATCGCACGCCGGTTCAGCGGCCGCGGGGAAACGTTCGACGATCTGCTGCAAATCGCCCGGATGGGATTGGTACAGGCCGTGGACCGCTTCGATGTGAGCCGGGGCAGTTCGTTCCTGTCCTTCGCCGTGCCCACGATCATGGGCGAGGTACGCCGGCATTTCCGCGACCACACCTGGGACGTACGGGTCCCGCGCGGTACCAAGGAACTGCATCTGCGTATCGGCCCGGCGTCCGAGGCCCTGTTCCAGCGGCTCGGCCGGACGCCGACCGCCCGCGAGATCGCCGCGGAACTCGACGTCGAACTGACCGAGGTCACCCAGGCCCTGATCGCCGGTAACGGCCACACCAGCAACTCCCTGGACGCCGCGGTCCGCGAACACGACGACGAAACCCCGCCCCCGGCCGTGCTCACCCGCCTGGGCACCGAAGAACCGTGCTACCGGCTGCTCGAGGACGCCATGGCGGTACGCCCGCTGATCGAACAGCTGCCGCGGCGCGAACGTCAGGTACTCGTCTGGCGTTATTTCGGGTCCATGACGCAGAACCAGATCGCCGAGCGGCTGGGCATTTCACAGATGCAGGTCTCCCGGATTCTCACCAAAACACTGAAAACTCTGCGCGAACAGGCTCTCGCCGAACCGGCCGCCGCCGGCCCGATGGCCGCCTGAGCGACGGTGACCGGCACCGCGCGGCGCTCAGCGGGGCAGCGGGATCGTGACGATGAAACGGGCCCCGGCGGGTACCCCGTCCTCGACCCGGATCGACCCGCCGTGGCGTTCGACCACATCGCGGACGATGGCCAATCCCAGACCGGCTCCGCCCTCGTCGCGGCTGCGGGCCTCGTCGAGCCGGACGAAACGCTGGAATATGCGTTCCCGATCCGCTGCGGGTACTCCGGCGCCGTCGTCGGCGACCACGAGTACCGCGGCCCCGTCCACACATTCCAGCGAGACCAGGACCAGGGTCGAGGTATGCCGCTGCGCGTTGTCGACCAGGTTGCCCAGGACCCGGGCGAGCTGGGTGCCGCTGCCGGTGAGGAGGACGGGCTCGTCCGGGAGCGCGGTTTCGACCGGTACGCGGTCACCGGTGCGCCGGGACAGCTCGCCGGCGACGAGCGCGGCCATATCGACCCGTCCGGGCCGGGGCCGTTCCCCGGCGTCGAGGCGGGCCAGCAGCAGCAGATCCGTCGCCAGATGTTCCAGGCGTACGGTATCGCCGAGCAGGCCGTCGAGCTCGAGCAGATCCGGGTGCGCCTGCGCCACCTCCAGCTGGGCCCGCAGACTGGCGATCGGGCTGCGCAATTCGTGTGCCGCGTCGGCGATGAACCGGCGCTGCCGGTCGGCGGATTGCTCCAGGGCCGCCAGGGTGTCGTTGGTGGTTGCCGCGAGCAGGGCGATCTCGTCGCGCGCCGGTGGCTCGGGGACCCGCCGGGACAGATCACCGTGCATGATCTCGGCGAGTTCGCGGCGAATGGCCTCCACCGGGCGTAATGCGCGCCGGGTGACGAACCAGGTCACCACGGCCACCACCGAAAGCACCGGGAGCAGCCCCAGCAGCATGGCCCGCCGGGCGTCGGCGACCGCACTGTCGGCGGTATCGAGCGCGGCGCCCGCGTAAACGGTGACGGGCTGCCCGCCGGCGGTGCTCGCGGCGAGGGCGGCCACCCGATAATGGTCGGGAGTCGTGGCGTCGCCGACCCGCAGGTACGCCTCGCCCAAGACTGCCTCGGTGGTCGATGGCGCCGCTGCGGTAACGGTGTCCGGTGATACCGCGACGCCCGCGGCGTTTCCGGCCTCCGGGGCTGCGCGGGTGTCGCCGTCGTCATCGGATTCCTCGTCGGAATCGTCGTCGTCTTCTTCTGTGTCCTCGTCGTCCTGGTCCTCGTCGGCCTCCGGATCGTCGTCGCGGCCCGATTCCTCCGCCGCGTACGGACCGAAATCGGCCATCGGGGGCCGGCCGCGCAGCTCCTCGTCGGCGGCGAGCACTCGGCCGTCCGATGCGACGATCTGCACCGGTTCGTCGTCCGGATCGGGGAACCGCAGGGCCGTGAGATCGGTGCCGCGACCGAGTTGGTCGGCGATACCGCGGGCGGTGTGCTCGGCCTGGGTGCTCGCGCTCTCGACGAGGTTGTCACGCAGCACCACGAGCACGATCAGGCCCGCCGCCACCAAGGCCACGGCCACGACCGCGGTAGCGGCGGTGGTGGTGCGGGCCCGCACCGAACTCCACCACCGGCGGCGCGGGGCGCGCTCAGCCACGTTCACCCGCCAACCGGTAACCCGCGCCGCGCACGGTGTGAATGGTGCGGCAGCCGAAGGGCGCGTCGATCTTGCGGCGCAGGGCGCTGATGTAGACCTCCACGATGTTGGGGTCGCCGTCGTAGGCGAAATCCCATACATGGCAGAGGATATCGGCCTTGGAGACCACCTCCCCGGCCCGCACCGCGAGATGTTCGAGTACCGCGAATTCCTTGGCGGTGAGCGTGACGTCCCGATCACCGCGGCGGCAGGTGTGGCTACCGGGGTCCACCAGCAGATCGCCCACCCGCAACACCCGGGCGCCCCCGCGGGTCCGGCGGCGCAGCAGCGCCCGGATCCGGGCCACCAGCACCACGTACGAGAACGGTTTGCGCAGATAATCGTCCGCTCCGGTATCGAGTCCCTCGGCCTCGTCGTATTCGCCGTCCTTGGCCGTGAGCATCAGCACGGGGGTCTCGTGCCCCGCGGCGCGCAGGCTTTCGCAGACCCGGTAGCCGTTCATCCCCGGCAGCATGATGTCGAGGACGATCAGGTCGTAGTCGGTGCCGGTGGCCCGATGCAGGCCGGTGACTCCGTCGTGCACGACATCCACGGCGAAACCCTCGGCGGACAGGCCCTTTGCCAGTGTGTGGGCCAGCCGTTTCTCGTCCTCCACGATCAGCAGACGCATTCACCAAGAGTGTCAGATCTTTGCTGAAACGATCTTCAGGTGGCTTCAGGGGAGTTTCAGCATCGGGTTGCCACAGTGGTGCAACATTCGCTCACACAGGAGGTTTGCACCATGGGAACATTTTTCCGCCACGCGGTTTCGGCCATGCGCTGGTTACTGGTCGGCGCGGTGGTGGCGGCCGTGGTGGCCGGCGCGTGCCTCGCAGTCGCCGCGGTCGCCCTCGACCCCGGCGACCGTTCCGGCAGTGCGCAATGGTCGCTGGTGGCCGACCCGGGGATCGATCGGCAGCAGGCCATGGACGCGGCGGTAACCGCGGTCCCGGGGAGTACCCCGGTCTCGGCGGAACTCGATTCCGAACGGCACACCACGGTGTGGGAGGTGGAGGTCGTGACCCCGTCCGGGGTGGAGTACGAGGTGACGATCGACGCGAACACCGGCGCCGTCCTCGGATCCGCCGAACACGATTGATCGCCGGTGCCCGCATCCCGGTAGTCCGCGAATACGCTGTGTCTGCAGCCTCGTCCGGCCGCCCGGTTCTCGCCGCGGCCGGGCACGAGGGCCGACGATGAGTCGGTAGCCCTACCGGGGAAAAGGTCCCGTAGCCGATATCGGCTACGGGACCTTCCGTATCCGGGGAGCTGCCCGGTGCCGGTCTGCCCTGGAGACCTACGGCGGTTGTTCGGTGGTGCCGGATGGAATCGCGGCATTCGAAAACGGTGAACAGATTCGATACTTACCGCCGCGGGGAAGCCCGCTGCCAGTTGTTTATCGATGGGTAACGTACCGTTGAATAGCGGCATGAAGTCGCACTGTGATGGGCGGGCACCGCGGAAAGTGAGAGGAGAGTGCGATGGGATACGGATTCCTGGGTTTCATGATGTTGATGATGTTCGGCGCGATGATGATGATGTAGCGGGTGCCGCGGTGCAGCCGCGGCGCCCGGAGTCCGTCGCTCGGCGCGCGTGGGCCGAGCCCCCGCGCGGCGTCGGATAGTGATGGTGGGACAGGGCACCGGATCTCACCGCTGCGGACATTCCGGACCCGGCCGGGTGTGGCTCACCGGGACGCCGGCGCAGGTCCGGCGGGCGGGGGCTGGGCAGGCCGTTCGTAACGGATACCCTCGAAAGATGGGTGACGAGAAGTCGATGCGGGAACGCATGCTCGCCGGTGAGCTGTATCTGGCCGACGATCCCGACCTCAGGGAGCGGAGCCTGCGGGCAATGGAGTTGATGGAGGCCTACAACAGCACACCTGCCCGGGATGCGGCGCGACAGCGCACAATACTGAGCGAACTGTTCGCAGCGGTGGGAGACAATACCGATATCCGCCCGCCGCTGCGGGTCGATTACGGCAGCAATATCACCATCGGATCGGGGTGTTTCGCCAATTTCGGGCTGGTCGCCCTCGATGTCGCCGCCATCACCCTCGGCGACGACGTCCAGATCGGGCCGAACGTTCAACTGCTGACGCCCACCCACCCCCTGGATCCGGGCCTGCGCCGTGCGAAATGGGAAGCCGCCGAACCGATCACGATCGGTGACAATGTCTGGCTCGGTGGCGGCGCCATCGTGCTCGGCGGGGTTTCGATCGGCGAGAACACCGTGGTGGGCGCTGGTGCCGTGGTCACCCGCGACCTACCCGCGAATGTGGTCGCGGTGGGCAACTCGGCTCGGGTGATCCGCACCCTCGACCCCACCCGCGACTGAGCGGGTGCCGAACCGAACCGGCACCCGCCCCGGTACTACATCTGCGGCAACCGGTCGCCTTGCACCACCTGGATGTCCAGGTCGAGCTTGACGGTGGTACCCACCGCCGCCACGCCGGCACGTACCATCGCGTTGTAGTCGATCGCGAAATCATCCCGGCGCAGCACGGTTTCGGCGTGGAAGGCGGCACGTACACCGCCCCAGGGGTCCGGGCCGAAGCCACCGTAGGTGATATCGAGATCGACGGTCCGGCGCTGGCCGTGCAGGGCGAGCTCGCCCGGCATGATCCAGGTGTCGCTGCCCGTGCGTCGGAGGCCGTTGCCGGTGAAGGAGATCAGCGGAAAACGTTCGACATCGAGGAAATCGGCCGACCGCAGATGGTCGTCGCGCATGGCGATACCGGTGTCGATACACGCCGCTTTGATCTCGGCGTAACCAGTGGACCGCTCGAACGGCTCACCGATATCGAGACGTCCGCTGACCTCGGCGAACCGCGCTTTGATACTGGAGATCCCGAGGTGCCGGGCGGTGGCGATCACCGTCGAATGCACCGGGTCGATCGTCCACGGACCCGACAGCGGCAGCGCCACCGTTTCCGCCACCGCCACCAGGGTGATATCGCCGAGCGTCCCCGTGCCGGTGGACGAGATCTGCGCAGTGCGGGCCACCGGCTGATAACCCGGCGCGGTCAGCACGGCCGTATGCAGCCCTGGGGGCAGCGATCCCGTGGCGACTGCGCCGGTATCGTCGGCGACCGCCCGGCCGATCTGGCTGCCGGTGCTGTCGGTCACGGTCAGTACCGCCTCCGGTACCGGCCAGTTCTCGGCGTTGCGAATACGAGCGGTGAGTCCGGTCATGAGCGCTCCTCGGTGTCGTAGCCGAGCCGCACGTCGAAATCCGCTTGGGCGCCGGTCACCGAAACCTGGCCGGTGATCGGCGGATAACCGCGGGCGACGACCGTGTACTGCCCTTCCGGCAGATCGGTCACGACGTAGCGGCCGTTTTCGTCGGTCCGCACGGTGGCGTTCACCTCGCCCGCGGCGTCGAGCACGGTGATCTGGATATCTTCCAGCGACCGGCCGCTGTCCGTCCGCGCCGATCCGGTGAGCACCGCCATCGGCGAGAGCTCGATATCGTGGCGCAGCAGGCCGCTGTCGGGAACGGTCAGGGCGGTGGCACTGGGTCGCATATGGTCCGCGACGGCGACCAGGGTATAGGTCCCCGGGACCACGCCGTGGCACAGGTAGGAACCGTTGCCGTCGGAGGTGGCCGAGGCCACGACCTCACCACGCTGATCGGTCACCGTCACGGTCGCGGCGGCCAGCGGCTCCCCGGTGGGCGCGCGGCGGACGGTACCCGACAGTTCGCCGAGCCCGGTGAGCGTGAGATCGGTGTGGACCGTACGGTCGGCCACGGCCACGTTGACCGCGATGGGCCCGTGCCCGGCGGCAGAGGCGATCAGGACGTAGTTCCCGGGGCCGGGTGCGTCGATCGAATAGCCGCCGTCGGAGGTGCCGATCGCCCGCGCGACCTGCTGGCCGCGCTGGTCGATCAGGGTGAGCGCGGCACCCGGCACCGGATGTCCGTCCGCACGGGTGATCCGCCCCGCCACCGGCGCCCGGCCCGAACCGTCTTCGGAGAATCCGGCGATGGGTAGCGTCTTCGCCATTCCGGCGGCCGTGTAGGTGCCGTGCCCGTTCCGGTCGGCCGGTGCGGGCCCGGCCGGTGCGCCGACGGCGACCGGCACGCGGTCGGTCCGCGGCGCGGTGTCCTCGGCATTGTCGGTATCGCGGGCGGCGGATTCGGTGACGGCGTACGCCGCGGTGTCGAGTTCGGCGAGATCGTCGGGAATTTCCGTGTTCGCCGCCATATCGGTGAGGGTGGCGGGATCGTTGTCGGGCTGGATATCGATCGTGCGGCGCAGCGGACGGTTCGGCAGCAGAACGGCGGCCAGTAGTGCCACCGCGGTGGCGAAGGCCGCGATCAGGAAGATCCGGCCGGTGGCGTCGCCGTAGGCGAAGCGCACGATCTCGGCGATCGGCGCCGGCAGGGCGCCGAGATCGAGATTGCTGCCACCGGAGGAATCGGCGTGGATACCGAGTTCGGCGAACCGTGCACTGGACAGCTCGCCGACGCGGGTGGCCAGTACCGAACCGAGTACGGAGACGCCGATAGCGCCGCCGAAGGTGCGGAAGAACGCGACGCTGCTGGACGCCGCGCCGATGTTCTGCACGCTCACAGTGTTCTGCACGGCCAGCACGAGGTTCTGCATCATCATGCCGACACCGAGCCCGGTGACCGTGATGAAGAGGCCGATCAACCAGATGTTGGTGGCGTGGTCGACGGTCGCCAGCAGGGCGAAACCGATGACCAGCAGGGTAGCGCCGGCGACGACGAACGGCTTCCACTTGCCGAACCGGGTGATCAGCAGGCCGGAGGTGACCGAGGCGACCAGCATCCCGGCGACCATCGGCGAGGAGAGCAGGCCGGCGGCGGTGGGGGAGTAGCCGCGTGCGGTCTGCAGGTACTGGCCCAGGAAGGTGGTGGCGCCGAACATCCCGACACCCACGGCGATCGAGGCGAGGATGGCCAGGGCGGTGGTGCGTTCGGTGACGATCTTCAGCGGGATGACCGGGTCTTTGACCTTGGCCTCCACCAGCACGGTGGCGATCAGCAGCGCGACGCCGCCGCCGACGTAGAGCGCCGTTTCGGTGGACCACCACTCGTAGTAGCCGGCTTTACCGGCGAACGAGACCCAGATCAGCAGGACCGAGACACCGGCGGTGAGCAGCGTTGCCCCCAGCCAGTCGATGGACACGTTCTCTTTGCGGATGGTCGGCAGCTTCAGTGTCCGCTGCAGCAGGAACAGGGCGATCAATGCCAGCGGAACGCAGATGTAGAAGCACCAGCGCCAGCCCAGCGGGCTGTCGACGATGACACCGCCGAGGATCGGTCCGCCGGTCATCGATACGGCCATCACCGCACCCATATAGCCGGAATAACGGCCGCGTTCGCGCGGCGGGATGATACTTCCGATGATCGCCTGCACGAGGGCGGTGAGCCCGCCCATGCCGATACCCTGCAGGGCCCGGGCGGCCAGCAGTAGCCCGACATTGTGACTGAGACCGGCGATCACCGATCCGATGACGAAGATGACGATGGCGGATTGCACCAGCGTCTTCTTGTTGAACAGGTCGGCGAGTTTGCCCCAGATGGGTGTGGAGGCGGCGTTGGTGAGCAGTGCCGTGGTGATGACCCAGGCATAGGCCGTCTGCGACCCCTGCAGGTCGCCGATGATGGTGGGTAGCGCGTTGGCGACGATAGTGGTGCTGAGCAGCGCCGTGAACAGTGCGGCCAGCAGCCCGGTCATCGCTTCGAGGATCTGGCGATGGCTCATGGCGAGCGGATCGCGAGATGGCGGTGCCTCGGTGTCAGACATCAGTGCTCGCTTTCGGAATCTGCGGGTTCTCGCCCGTCGAGGCGCAGCGGGAACGGGCATTGAGGGAATTGCGGAGTCGTCGTACGGCCAGGTAGGCCCGTTCGGCATCGTCCTCGGACCAGTCGTCCAGGGTTTCCTGAAGGTGGCGGGTGTGGGTTTCCCGCGCCCGGTTCAGCAGGTCCAGCCCCGCGCTGGTGAGTTGGACCAGGGCGGCGCGTCCGTCACTGGGGTCGGCCCGGCGGACGATGTATCCGGCGGCGGCCAGTTCGGTGATATGCCTGCTCAGCGCCGACTGGGTAATGCGCATATCGGTGGCGAGGTCGACCTGCCGGCAGGGGCCGGATGCGTCGAGGGTGGTGAGGACGGCGAGCCCGCCGGGCGGTAGCTGACCTGCGTCGGTGAAGAACAGGGCGCTGCGGAGGGCACGGCCGATATGGAACATCTCACCGAGCAGGTGCTGAGCGGTTTCGGATGAGATGGGCACTGGGACTCCAAGAGGTGAATAGTTTCTTTCGCTAATCAACTTTAGAGCAGTTGCTTTCGCTAATCAACTAAAGGAGGGGTGTCGATCCGGTGCGCCTGGGTGTGGTGTCGTGCACAACGGGAGACTTGGGAGGTGTCACACATCGCTCGTCAAGAGCGGAAGGGGCCTCCGGGAGGAAGAGAATAGTACGCGCCTCGCGGATCATCGTCGCCGGGGGGCGGTATAAAAGTGTGGCCGCCGGTGAGTTGTCCATCGATCGGAGAATGGGCGGTCGAAATGCGAAAACAACGGCGTACGAACCATTTCGGACATTACGGACTTATTCTAGCTGGTTCCCACCCGGACCGCGGTTCCGGCGTGCCGATGCGTCCGGTGCTCCGGTCAGGAGGGGACATGCCCGCGGCACGCACGACTCGAGGGATCCGGAACACCACGAAACCGCCCGTGGACCCGGGACGTCCGGGTCCACGGCCCTGTATGCGCCGTGGTGAGAACCGGGCCGCGCACATTTCGTACCTGCCCGCGTGGGGCAGCGTGCCACGTTGAACCGGGACCACCGTGTCACGGCGCCGGACTAGCATCGGCGAGCATGGTGACCGAGGCAGCAGGCCCGGACGGACCGGACTTCCAGATCCTGGTGATCGGGGCCGGTCAGTCCGGTCTGTCCGCCGGTTACCATCTGCAGCGGCGCGGGCTGACTCCCGGGCGCGATTTCCTCGTCGTGGATCACGCTCCGGGGCCCGGTGGCGCCTGGCAGTTCCGCTGGCCGTCGCTCACCCTGAGCACCGTCAACGGGGTGCACGATCTGCCGGGTATGTCGTTCGCCGCGAACCTGCCGCCCGGCGCCACGGAGCGCGCCGATGTACCGGCCGCGGTGGCGGTCCCGTACTACTACCGGCGCTACGAACAACATTTCGGGTTGCGGGTACGCCGGCCGGTCACCGTCCGCGTGGTCTGTGATCGCCGCGAACGCGACGGCCTGCTGCACGCCGAAACCGATAATGCCGGCACCCTGCGCGTCCGGGGCCTGATCAACGGCACCGGTACCTGGGAGCGCCCCTTCATACCGCACTATCGCGGCGCCGAAGTCTTCGCCGGCCGTCAGCTGCACACCCGTGACTACCGCGAACCGGAGGAGTTCGCCGGGCAGCACGTCGTCGTGGTCGGCGGTGGTATCTCCGCCGTCCAGTTGCTCGACGAAATCTCCCGGGTGACCACCACGACGTGGGTGACGCGGTCCGCACCGGTGTTCCGCGAAACACCGTTCGACCAGGACGCGGGCAGGCGCGCCGTCGCCATTGTCGAAGACCGGGTACGGCGCGGCCTGCCGCCGGGTTCGGTCGTCTCGGTGACCGGGCTACCGTTGAACAAACGACTCCGCGCCGCACGCGACCGCGGCGTCCTGCACCGGCTGCCGATGTTCGAGCATATCGAGCCGGACGGTGTGCGCTGGCCCGACGGGACCTTCCGAGCGGCGCAGGTGATCCTGTGGGCCACCGGATTCCGCAGCGCCCTCGACCATCTGGCCCCGCTGGCGCTACGGGGCCCGGGCGGCGGGATCACCATGACCGGCCGCTCCGCGACCCGGGTCGCGGCGGATCCGCGGATCCATCTGATCGGCTACGGTCCGTCCGCCAGCACGGTCGGCGCGAACCGGGCAGGTCGTTCGGCGGCCGTCGAACTGACCGGCCACCTCGGTCTCCGTGCGGATCCTGCCCGAACCTGAGCGTGTGCCCGCATCCCGGAGTCCGGCCGGGTCCGGACCTGGCCGGTGAGGAGGAACCGATACCGTCGGCCGCTGCGATGCGCCGGCGCCTGGCGCGCGTTCACCTGGCCGACCACGATCGAGGTGCGATCTTCGCATGCGGTTGCGGTCGAGTCGGGACGGCGCGTGAGTCGTACGGATATCGCCGACACGGATGTTCGGCAGGTCTTCCGGCCGCGTGGGCCTCGGCAGTTGCGAGCACCGGTGCTCGGACCGGAATACAACGGAGAAGGTTGCGGACACGTCGTTCGTAGCGGGAGCGCTACCGGCGTCCGCCCGCCATTTCGGGCGGCGGTTGGTGCGACCGTCCGTACCCGTGCCCCGCGGCACTGCGGTAGGCATCGTGGGTTGTGTTCGCGGGAGTCGTCTCTAGGGTGGGCAGGATGGCTTCGCGAAACGATATCGGAGGCAGTGGCCGGTCGGTGCGGGTCGCGGTGGGTGATGAGCTGCTGGTCATCGACGACCGCTACGAGACGGCCTCCATCGTCAACGACGTCCTGATCGCCGTATGGTTCACGGTGGGAAGTCTCCTGTTCTTCTCCGAATCGACCCATATCGCGGCGACGTGGCTGTTCCTGGTCGGTTCGGTGCAGTTCCTGATCCGTCCGCTCATCCGGCTGACCCGCCGGGTCCACCTGCGGCGGCTCGGCGATTCCGGCCATCGGCGCGCCGACTACGATTACTGACCGGCTGCGGTCGCGGCTCCTCGGAACAGGCCGTGACCTCGGATCCTGCTGTCCACGGCGCGGGCAGCCGAGCACCGGACGAGCCGCATTCCGCCCGGGCGTGCGCCCGATCGGCCGGTGCTCGTGCGGGTGCCTACCGGTTTGTCCGGCGGCCGGGCGGGTAAGTGCCGGGACATGGTGGCCAAGGATCGTATTGCAGACCCGTGGGGCACGCGGACACCGTACGGGCGAGGTGAGCAGTGGCCGACCCGGGTGGATACGCACTTACGCGAAGGTTTCGCGGCGCAGGCCGTCGATCAGTGGGTACAGACTGCGTCGATCATGCACTCCAACGGCGACGCCTTCGACGTCGCAGTCGCGGACGGCCGCATGGTGGGCGTGCGGGGGCGGGCCGCCGACCGGGTCAACCGGGGACGGCTGGGGCCGAAGGATCTGTTCGGCTGGCAGGCCAATTCGTCGCCGGATCGGCTCACCCGGCCCTTGGTAAGGGAGAACGGCGAACTGGTACCCGCCGATTGGGACACCGCGATGGAACGCATTGTGGCCCACAGCAAATACCTGTTGTCCGAGCAGGGGCCCAGCGCCATCGGTTTCTACACCAGCGGCCAGTTGTTCCTGGAGGAGTACTACACCCTCGGTGTGATCGCGCACGGCGCCATCGGCACCAACCATGTCGACGGCAATACGCGCCTGTGCACGGCCACGGCGGCCGAGGCCCTGAAGGAATCGTTCGCCTGCGACGGACAACCGGGCTCCTATGCCGATATCGACCACGCGGATGTGATCGCGCTGTACGGCCACAATATGGCGGAAACCCAGCCGATGCTGTGGGCCCGGGTCCTGGACCGGATGGCCGGCGACGACCCGCCGGCCATCGTCTGCGTCGATCCTCGCCCGACCAAGGTCGCGCAGTACGCCACCGTGCACCTCGCACCGCTACCGGGAACCAACGTCGCGTTGATGAACGGGCTGCTGCACGAGATCATCGGCAACGACTGGATCGACCACGACTACATCGACCGGCACACCGTCGGATTCGACGAACTGCGGGATCGAGTCGCCGAATATCCACCCGAGAAGGTGGCCGGGATCTGTGATGTACCCGCCGACGATATCCGGCGCGCCGCTCGATTGCTGGGTACCGCCGAAGCCCTCCTGTCGACCGTGCTACAGGGGTTCTATCAATCGCACCAGGCGACGGCAGCGTCCGTGCAGGTCAACAATCTGCACCTGATTCGCGGGATGCTGGGCGAACCCGGCTGCGGGCTGTTGCAGATGAACGGGCAGCCGACCGCGGAGAACACCCGCGAATGCGGCGCCGACGGTGATCTCGCCGGGTTCCGGAACTGGAACAACGACGCACATATCGCCGAGCTGGCGCAATTGTGGAATATCGATGTCAACCAGATTCCGCACTATGCGCCGCCCACCCATGCCATGCAGATGATGCGCTACGCCGAACAGGGCTCATTGCGGATGTTGTGGATCAGTGCCACCAACCCGGCTGCCTCCTTGCCCGAACTCGAACGGATCCGTTCGATCTTGAGTCAGGACCGCCTGTTCGTGGTCGTCCAGGACATCTTCCCCACCGAGACGACAGCGCTCGCCGACGTCGTCCTGCCGGCGGCGACCTGGGGCGAGAAGACCGGAACCTTCACCAATGTCGACCGCACCGTGCATTTGTCGGACAAGGCGGTCGAGCCGCCCGGCGAGGCGAAAGCCGACCTCGACATCTTCCTGGACTACGCGCGGCGGATGGATTTCCGTGACCGGGACAGCCGGCCCCTGCCGCCGTGGCAGGATCCGGAATCCGCGTTCGAGGCATGGAAGAAATGCAGTGCCGGCCGCCCGTGCGACTACACCGGGCTGAGCTACGACAAGCTCCGCGGCGGCAGCGGAATCCAATGGCCCTGTAATGCCGAACATCCCGAGGGAACCGAACGCCTCTACACCGGTGGGGCGTTCTTCGCCGCACCGCAGTACTGCGAGTCCTTCGGAAAGGATCTGGTCACCGGTGCGCCGCTCGAGCCCACTGCGTACCGGGCGATGAATCCCGCCGGTAAGGCGATCATCAAGGCGGCCCGGTACCTGACACCGCACGAGTCTCCCCGGCCGGACTATCCGTTCGCCCTCATCACCGGCCGGACCCTCTATCAATTCCACACCCGCACGAAAACGGCCCGCGCACCACAGTTGGACGCGGCCGCACCGCAGGTGTGGGTGGAGATCTCCCAGCAGGACGCCGACGCCCTGAACATCGCGGAGGGCGATCTGCTGAAAGTTTCCTCCCCCCGCGGCGGCCTGCACGCGAAAGCCCGGGTCAGCGGTATCCGGCCCGGGGTGCTGTTCGTGCCGTTCCACTACGGCTACTGGGACGCCGCCCCGGAAACGAGGGCCGATCACGATCGGGCCGCGAACGAATTGACACTCACCGACTGGGATCCCGCTTCCAAACAACCGATCTTCAAAACCGCGGCCGCACGAGTCGAGGTACTGACCAAAGGCACCGGCAGTCCGGCCCCCGCTCCGACGACAACAGCTTCCGGCCCCCTCGGTGCCGATATTCCGGCGACCGTGGGTGGTGCGACCGCCTCGGCCACCGAAACACTCGACACCGCGGGAGAACGACCATGAAACTCGGACTCGCCATCAGGGAACTACACCGCTCGGAACGCAAACTCGCGCTCGATCTGGCCACCCTCGCCGCCCGTCACAGCACCGATCACGAGGTGTGTCATGTCGCTCGTGATATCGCCGCGTGGTCCGGGGAACACGTGCGCGAACTCGCGCGGGCCGGACAGGGTTACGGGCTCGACCTGAAGAGCGAACCCCATACGAAACCGATCACCGGGCCGGTACAGGAGCGGCTCAGCACCTTGCTGGGGCGCAGACCCGAACCGGCACTGCTGCTGCTCATCGATCTGCGCCACGTGCACCGGGTCGCCGCCGGTGTCTCCCTCGACTGGGAACTGCTCGCTCAAGGAGCGCAGGGCGCCAAAGACGTGGGTCTGCTCGAACTGGCCGAGCGCTGCCATCCCGAAACCCTGCGGCAGATGCGGTGGGCCAACTCCATGCTCAAGATTCTTTCCCCGCAGTTCCTCGCCAGCTGACCGCAGGCCATACCGGGCCCTGCGGTACCGGGCCGCCCCGCGCCTGCGTTCCGGCGACGGTACGCACGAAACCGATGGTACGGCAACGGTTCCGGGACCGTCCTCGGCGCGATATCTGCGATTCCGCAGTGCCCGGCGCCGCTGAGCGCTACTTTTCGGGGCATTGCACGCGTCGATCCCGGCCGGTATCCGCCGCGGGATGGCGCAGTCGGGACGCACTACTGCGTTCGCACGACATAGTTCGCAAGGTCTGTGTAGTGTCTCTGCAATCTGAAACGCACACGAACAAGGCAGAGGCGCAGTGATCGGAATCGATGGATGTCTGGAACGGATCATGGGCATCCCGGGCGCGCGCAGTGTGACCTTGGTCGACGGGGCGAGTGGACTCGCGGTGGCCGGGGCCGGGCGCCACGACCTGGTGGATCAGCACGAGGACGCGGCCACCACAACCGATGTCGTACGTGCGGTACTCGGCTGTCCGGCGCTCGCGACCGGCGGAAACGACGACATCACCGAGATCATCGTGTGCGGCAGCGGCGGATACCACCTGATCGACCTGGTGCGTGGAGATTTCGAGGGCCGGCTGTTCGTACACGCGCTGTTCGACGAGGATTCCGGCAACCTGGCGATGGCCCGATTCCGGCTACGCGGCATCCTCGCGGAACTGACCGGGGACGGGCAGGACACACAACCGGCCGCGGGCGGTCCCCGGGTGGAACCGGCCGGGGACGGTCATGGGAATTGATCTTGCGGACGAGCTGCGGCGCCTGGAAGACGCGGGAAGCACCGGCCTGCTGCATGCGGGCGACGGGGTTTTCCATCTCGCGGACGGCACTGTCGCCGCCGCCGAATGCCGCCGCACCACCGGGCTCGATCGGCTGGCTCTGGCGGCCGGGGTAGCCGGCACCGATGATTGGCAGCGCGCGGCCGCGGGCGATCCCGGGACTGTTCTGCGCCGGCCGCACCTCGAAACGCTGGCCCTGCTTTCGGTTTTCGACGCCGCATATTTCCTGCTGTCGGCCCCGGCCGTCCCGGAATTCCGGCCCGCCCCGCCGCATTGGCTGGCTCCGGTCTGCCATATCCCGCCGCGGGTACTGGTCCGCGAATGCGCACGACGCGGCGACCCGGAGGCCGGGCCGTGGCCGGCCCGGCTGGTCGATCGGGCGACCGTGGTGCCGGTACGCCGGGTACGCCGGAACCGTGTCGTGCTCACCGGAGGCCAAGCCGAGGTGCTGGCAGCGGCGGATTCCCGGCGCAGTGTCACCGTTATCGCCCGCGACCTCGGACGCACCGCGTACGGCTGCCTCGAGGCGGTTCGCGATCTCACTGCGGCCGGGTTGATCGAACCACCGGGCGACGGCCGGCCGCAGGCGGCCTCCCGACTCACCGGCGACCCGCTTCTGCGACGCCGGACGCGGCAGCCGGTACCGGTTCCGGAGGGCGGCGATTGGGAGCCGGTGGATCAGGAACTGCTCCTGCGGCTCCGCTCGGCGCTGGAGGATCTCGCATGACGCCGCGCAGGAAGCTGCTCGGCGATCTGATGGGGAGGTTGACGAAGGTGCCGATGCGCGAACCCGGGCCGAATCCGGCGGTACAGGCGGAGCTCGCCGGGCTAAGGGCCCGGGTGCCCGGACTGATCGGGGCGCTGGTCGCCTCCAGCGACGGCCTGCTGGTCACCCACGATCTACCCGGCCATATCGAACCCACCGGAATGGCCGCGCTCGCCGCGGCGCAACTATCGCTGTCGAACCGGCTGGCGGGTGTCGCGCACGGCGGCGGGTTCCAGGAGGTCGTGGTGGACGGGTCGCGCGGGCATGTCGTCATCTACGCGGCCGGCTGGGCATCGTTGACGGTCCTCGCCGAACCGGACGTGAATATCGGCCGGTTACATCTCGAATCGCGTCCGGCGGCGCGCACTATCGCCGAACATCTGGCGGGCACCGCCCGTGAACCCGGCAGAACCGATGCAAGACCCGGATAACCCATCGAAAGGAAATACCTGTGTCCGATATGGACTTGGCGCTGAAAGATATGATGACGATCGACGGTGCGATCGGCGCGGCCGTCGTCGATTACAACAGCGGTATGGCGCTGGGCATGCTCGGCAGCTCCAAAGCGCTCGACCTGCACGTTGCTGCCGCCGGTAACACCGAGGTGGTGCGCGCGAAACTGCGGACCATCGAACAGCTCGGCCTGCAGGAGGGTATCGAGGACATCCTGATCACGCTGACCGGCCAGTACCACCTCATCCGCCCGATGAGCGGCCGGAAATCGAAGGGCTTGTTCCTCTATCTCGCGCTCGACCGTGGCCGCGCGAATCTGGCGCTGGCCCGGCACAAGCTGCGCGGTATCGAAGAAGACCTCGAGGTGTGACCCGGTATCGGGCAGCGGTGCGTGGCCGCGCCCCGGCACTCGGTTCTACCGTTGCGCCGGTACCGGTCCGGCTGCCGGTTCAGCGACCCCGGCGGGTGGTTCGGCGCGGTAGAGATCGGCGATGCGGCCGGCGTATTTCTCGGCCACCGCCGCGCGTTTCAGCTTCATGGTGAGGGTGATCTCGTCGCCGCCGGCTTCCCAGAACACCGGGAGCACAGTGAAACGTTTGATCTGTTCCACCCGGGCCAGCCGCGCGTTCCCGGCGGCGATACCCGCGGCGATGGCCGCCAGCACCTCCGGGTCGGCGGCGAGTGCGGCGGGTGAGGCATCGGAAAGGCCGTGCCGTTCGGCGTAGGGGCCGGCGGTTTCGGCGTCGAGGACCACGAGCGCGGTGTTGTAGGGACGGCCGTCGCCGATCACCGCCATGGCACCGATGAGCGGTGTGGCAGCCTTGATCGTGTTCTCGATATGCGCCGGGGACATGTTCTTCCCGGATGCGTTGATGATGATTTCCTTCTTGCGGTCGACGACGGTGAAATAACCGTCCGCATCGACGATGACGATATCGCCGGTGGACAGCCAGCCATCGGCGTCGATCGTTTCGGCGGTTTTCTCCGGCAGTCCGCGATAGCCTTTCATCACCAGTGGCCCACGAACCTGGAGCTCACCGTCGGCTGCCGTCCGCGCTTCCATACCCGGTAGCAGCGTCCCGACCGTTCCCAGCCGGGCCTCGCGGGGATGACTCACGGTGCATATACACGACAGTTCCGACATTCCCCAGATCTCGGTGATCGGCACCCCGAGCCCGGCGAAGAAACCCAGCGTCGCCGGGGGAATCGGTGCGGCACCCGACATCGCCCAGCGCATCCGGTCGAACCCGAGTGCCGCCCGCAGGCCCCGCAGCACGAGTTCGTCGGCGCGCTGCCATTCGGCGGCCAGATCGGCGGGGAGTTCGCGGCCCGACAGGGCGTATTCGCCGCGGGTGGCGGCCACCGACAGCGCCCACTGCAAGGCGGTGCGCCGTTCGTCGTCGGGTTCGGCGGACACCTTGAATTCGATGCCGGCCCGGATCTTCTCCCACACCCGGGGCACCGCGCCCCAGATGGTCGGGTGCAGATCGGCCAATGCGGCCGCGATCTCCGACGGGTCGGGGACACAGGTCACCTGAACTCCCAGCACCTCCTGCGCGTACAGCGCGGTGAGCCGGTCGGCGATATGCGCCGAGGGCATATACGAGGTGATGGTGTCGCCGTATTCGATACCGAGCACCTCGGCGACCCCGTAGACCTGGAACAACAGGTTGGCGTGGGTGGTCTCCACACCTTTCGGGGCGCCGGTGGTGCCGGAGGTGTAGATCAGAGTCGCCACATCGCCTGGTCGCACAGCGCGCCAGGCCGCCTCGAAATCGAAATCGGTTGCGCCCGCGGCGCGCAATCCGGCCACCGGCACAGTTCCCGCCGGAGCGTCGTCGAGGCAGACCAGCTGCTCGAGCGCGAGTCCGCAGTCGCGCAACCGCGGAACGTACTGCGGTTCGCAGATCACCACGCGGGCACCGGCATTGCCGAGAACGTACCCGAGCTGATCGCCCGGCAGTGTGTTGTACACCGAGAACGAGGTCGCGCCGAGGTGCTGGGCAGCCACCTCCAGCGGATAGAAGTCCAGGCGGTTGCCCATCATCAGCGCCACCGTATCGCCGCGGCGGACCCCGAGAGCGGCCAGCCCGGCCGCGAATTCGCGGACCTGTTGCGCATACTCGGCCCAGGTCAGTGTCCGGGTGCCGCCAGGGGTGCGGAGCGCAACCGCGGCCGGGTCCACCGCGGCGATGTGCTGAAATGCGGCGGGCAGGGTTTCGAAACGAACTGTGCTCACGAAAATCTTTCGGATCGGACCGCGGCTGCGGTGGTATCGAGAAGGGCGGCGACGAACCGTGCCGCGGACCGGTAGGCGAGCCGCGATTCCGGGATCAGCACCGGCAGCACCGGGAAGGCGTGGATCTGGTCGGGCCACACCTGTAGATCGCAGACCGCGCCGGTGGCCCTCCACCGCCGCGCCAGGGCGACGGCGTCACCGCCGAAGAATTCGGTATCGCCGGCGTGGATGAGCGCCGGTGGCAGCGGTTCACCGTCGGCCGGCAGCAATTCGTAGGGGTCCGCCGTGAAATGGGTGACCGCACGGCGCGACAACCCGGCCGAGAGCAGTCCGCATGCGCGCGCCCCCTCGTAACCGGTGGCCACACCGAGGCTCAGATCCGCCATCGGCGAGAACAGCACTACCCCGCCGGGGGCAGTCAGACCGGTGCCGGCCCGGGTGATGGCGAAATCCGCGGCGAGAAATCCGCCCGCGGAATCACCGGCGACGATGATCCGGCCGGGGGCGTGACCACGGTCGGCCAGCCACCGAAAGGCGTATTCGATATCCTGCGCCGCCGCGGGATGCGGGTGTTCGGGCGCGAGCCGGTAGTCCAGGGTGAGAACCGGCAGCCGGGTCGCGGTGGACAGCCGCGAGGCCACCCCGCGATATCCGGCCGCGGAACCGGCGACGAATCCGCCGCCGTGCACGTACAGCACCACGGCATCGGTCCGGCCGGCGCGCGGCCCCCGCACCCATTCGCCGGTGACCCCGCCGCCGCGAAGCTGTTCGACCGTGGTGCCGGCCAACGCCGGTGCGACCGTGCGCAATGCCTGATCGATCAGCGTGCGCGCGAGCGGGAGCGTCCAGGCGTTCACCGGCGCGGCCGCGGCGAGCCGGCGCGCGGTGAGCGCCGATACCTGCCGGACGGTGCGGGCCTGCCACGAACCCCGCATCGGCGGTGCGGTCATCGGCGTTTCTCGATGGCGCGCACGATATCGTGCACCGACGAATCGGCGGCCAGCCGGCCGTCGAGCACGGTGTTGATCACCCCGCGCAGCAACGCATAGGGCTGCCAGCCGCTGGGCGCGATGGTGCGCGGCGCGCGCCGGGAGATCCCGTCGGCGATGGTGCGCGCGGCGTGTTCGGCGGTGATCCGCACGCTCAGCGGCCACGGCAGTAGATCGTTGATCCGGCGCCCCAGATCGTCGGCGTCGAGCATCGCATGGGTCATCGGTGTCTCCACCAGACCGAAATAGGCGATCCCCGCGGTGGCGCCGGAGGCGGCCAGTTCCACTCGCAGCGCCCGGCCCAGTTGTTCGACCGCGGCCTTGCTGATCATGTACGGCGAACCGCCCATCCCCGGGGCGAACGCCGCGCACGACGACACCACCACCACATGCCCGCCGCTGCGGATGATCTCGTCGAGTGCCGGATGCACGGTATTGAACACACCGGTGAGATTGATGTTCAGCACCCGGTCGAAATCGCCGGGTTCGATGGTGCGCAGCGTCGCCGGCACCGGCGTGACCCCGGCATTGGCGACGACGATATCGAGCCGGCCGAACCGATCGGCCACCTCCCCGATCACCTGCTCCATCCGGTCCCGGTCGGTGACATCGGCCCCGATCCCGCACGCCCGCGACCCCAGTTCGCTCGCGGCGCGCCGGGCCGCGGCCTCGTCGATATCGACCGCTGCGATGACAGCGCCGCGCCGGTGCAGGATACCCACGAGTTCCCGGCCGATACCCTGTCCCGCCCCGGTGACCAATACGACCTTGCCTCGCACATCGAAGACCGGCCCGGTGAGCCGGTCCAGCGGAGCGGGTAGCGGCGACTTCATGAGCTCACCTCGTAGGCTTCGGCGTCGAAATGCTTGGTACGGCGGCGGTATTCGAAACTCCAGCTCGGGTACAGCCCGGCGTTGCGGCCGTCGGGAGTGGTGTAGTAGGTCTGGCAGCCCCCGGTCAGCCAGACCGTATCCGCGCTGCGCCGTTCCATTTCCCCGACGAAGGCGTCCTGGGTTTCCCGGCGCACCTCCACCCGGCGGGCGCCGCGGTCGCGCAGGGTGCGCAGCGCGTCGACGATATAGGCGATCTGCGATTCGAGCATGAAGATGGCGGACTGGTTGCCGGCCGCCCCGAACGGGCCCAGGGTGCAGAAGAAGTTCGGGAATCCCGCCATCGCCGTGCCCAGATAGGTCTGGGGCTCCTCGTAATAGAGTTCGGCGATCGAGCGGCCGTCGCGTCCGGTGATCCGCTCGAACGCGGTGGGGATGGGGGTGAACCCGGTGCCGTAGATGATCGTGTCGACCTCGATCTCGTCCCCGCCGCGGGTGACGATCGACCGCGGCCGCACCTCCGCGATACCGTCGGTGACCACCTCCACGTTGTCCTGGTCCAGTGCGGGCAGGTAGGCGTCGGAGAAGATCGCGCGTTTACAGCCGATGATGTAGTCCGGGGTGGCCGTGCGGCGCAGCCGCGGATCCCGGATCTGGCGCAGCAACTGCAGGCGGCCCAGAACCTCGAAGGGGTGCCGGAACCGGTTGTCGACGAAGCCGACCAGCCCGAAACTCTCGATCAGGCCGTACCAGGTGCCACGGACGGCCTTCTGTGCCAACGGCAGCCGGCGCAGCAAGCTGCGTTCCAGGCCGAGGGTGGGGCGGTCCATCCTCGGCACGATCCACGGCGCCGAACGCTGGAACACCGTCAGAGCGGACACCTGCGGCTGGATCTCGGGAATGAACTGCACCGCGGACGCGCCGGTACCGATCACCGCGACCCGTTCGCCGGTCAGATCGTGCTCGTGATCCCAGTGCAGCGAATGGAACGCGGTGCCGGTGAAACTGTCCAGACCGGGCAGGTCCGGGTACTTCGCTTCCGCGAAGATACCCGCGGCGGACAGGAAATAGTCCGCGGTGAGCGCGCCGCGAGAGGTGTCGATCCGCCAGACGCTGTTCGCCTCGTCCCAGTGTGCGCCGGTCAGTTCGGTGTTCAGCCGGATATGGCGCACCACATCGTGTTCGGTGGCGACGCGGCGGAGATAATCGAGGATCTCCGGTTGCCGGCCGTAGGTTCGCGACCAATCCGGATTCGGGGCGAACGAATAGCTGTACAGGTGGGACGGGACATCGCAGGCACAACCCGGATAGGTGTTGGCCTGCCAGGTGCCGCCGAGATCGGCCGCCCGTTCCAGCAGCACCACATCGTCGAAACCGGCCTGCCGCAACGCAATCGCCAGCCCGATACCACCGAAGCCGGCGCCGAGCACGACAATGCCGTGGTGTTCGGGGGCCGCGCCGGAATCCACCGGGTTCATCGCCGCGCTCCTGCCGTTTCACGGCGGACCCGGCCGGTGATCCCCTCGGCGATGGATTTGGTGACCAGGCGGTTCACCGGGCTCGCGGCGGCCAGTGCGGGCCGCAGCAACGGAGCGCCTTCGAGCGCGAAAGTCCACACCAGCCGGGTCGCGGTGCCCAGCGACAGCAGGGTGAGATCTTCGGCGAACCGGCGCAGGCCCGGGACCGAGGCGGAATCGACGGTGAAGGTCATCCGGGTGCCGTCTTCCCACCGGTAGAAACGTTCGTCGAGACGCAGCGCGCCACCGAGGGTCACCACCCGGGTGGTGCCGATACCGAACGGGCGCGGTGAGGTCCAGCGGGCGGTCGTGATAACCGGTGACCACGACACCAGCGCATCGTCGGCGGTCAGGGTTTCCCAGACGCGGTCCCGTGCGGCCGGGATATCGACGATATGGGTGTAGCGGCAGGCTGTGGTGTTCAGGAAGGTGTCGTCCGCCGGTTCGAGCGGGAAACTGGTACGCATAAGATTGGTGGACCTTTCGGCTTCAGAGATCGAGCACCAACGGCCCGCCCGCGGACCGGGAGACACACGGGAGCATGTGGCCGGGGCGTTCGGCGTCGGTGAGGGTGCGGTCGCGGTGGTCGATATCGCCGGCGAGAACCGGGGTCTTGCAGGTACCGCAGAACCCTTGACGGCAGGAGAACACGGCGTCGGGATGTATCCGGCGGATCGCGTCGAGCGCGGATTCCGTCGCGGCCACCCGGACGTGCTTACCGGAGGCGGCGAGGGTCAGATCGAATTCCCGGCCGTCGACGATCGGTGGTGCCGAGAAACGTTCGGTATGCAGGGAGCCGGTCGGGTTCAGCGCGAAGAAGGCCCGCTGGGCGGTTTGCAGAACGGGCGGCGGGCCGCAGACGTACACCGCGGCACCGGGGGGTGCGGTCGCCAGGATCGCCGCGATATCGGGAGTGCCGGATTCGTCGTCGGGCCGGATTTCGGCGCCTCGGGGTAGTTCGCCGAGGAACGGCATGGTGTCGCGGGAACGGCCCAGGTAAACCAGTTGCCCGCGATCACCCGCGGCGCGCGCCATGGGCAGGATCGGGGTGATACCGATTCCGGCGGCGACGAACAGGTAGGCGGGCGCGGTTTCCACGAAGGTGAACGCATTGCGCGGCCCGCGGATCCGCAGCGCATCACCGGGCGCGAGCGAATGCATCTCCGTCGACCCGCCGCCGCCGTCGGAAAGCCGGCGCACCGCAATACGATAGCGGGAGAGATCGTGTGGATCGCCGCACAGGGAGTACTGGCGTTGCCGCCCCGAGGGCAGGAATACATCCAGATGGGAACCGGGGCGCCAGGCGGGCAGCCGCTGCCCGCCCGGACGCCGCAGGGTCAGCGACACCACGTCCCGCGCCTCGGCACATACCGACTCCACTGTGACGTCGATATCGAAACCGCTGCGCCGCACCGGGTTCGGCGGCGACAGTGCGGGGTTGGTGAACACCTTCTTGTAGACATCCACGGCCACACCCAGCAGTCGCAGGCTCGCCGACGGTGCCGCGGTGGGGCCGTTCATCCGCGGGCCGCGGGGGAGTGCGCCAGATAGCGCAGGGCGTTGTCCATCGCACCGAGTTGTGAGGGGTGGAAACCCGGCCGGAGATAGCGCGGCATCTCGGTGAAGAATGTGGTGAAGCTAGGGATCACACCGCGCACTGTCGCGCTGAGGAATTGCTGCCCCCAGAAGCGCCCCTTCGCCGGACTCGGATCCTTGCGATACAAGTAGGCGGTGGAGACCACGAACAACGGCAACAGCAGCCCGCCGGCCAGCAGACCGGTGCGGACGCGGCGCGCGTAGCCACCGTCGACGTGCATATAGGCGTCGAACACCACGCTGCGGTGTTCGACTTCCTCGGCTCCGTGCCAGCGCACCAGATCCAGCATCGTCGGATGCATCCCGAGTTCCTCGAGCACCTCCGATTCGAGCAGCCATTCACCGATCACCGCGGTGAAATGTTCCATTCCGGCGAACAGGCCGAGGCGTTCCTTGAGCCACTCCTGCCGGGCGCGGCCGGTGAGCCCTTGATCGCCGAGGACCCGGTCGACGAGCCAGGCGATCTTGGCGACATAGGACTCGACATCCAGTCCGATCGATTGCAGATGGTTGCGCGCGCCCTCGTGGCTGCCCGCGTGCATCGATTCCTGGCCGATGAACCCGGTGACCTCTTCGCGGAGTCGTTCGTCGTCGATATGAGCCAGCGCCTCGGCCAGGCACGCCGCCATGGCGCGTTCGCCCTCGGGGAGTACCAGGTGCATCACGTTGGTGACGTGGGTCGCCAGTACTTCGCCCGGGATGTAGTGCATCGGGACGCCGGAGAAGTCGAAGTGCACGTCCCGCGCGTGGATCGCGTGGGCTTCCTCGCGATAGGTGCGCGACGGTGCGCTGTCATCAGCCATGCCCTGAACCGTACAATGCAACATATTCCCTTGCAATGTGGTCGCAACAATTTCTTCCAGATTGTTGCCGATCGGGTGCCCGCTGCTAGCGTGTCCGGCGTGCCCGCTACCGCCTCCACCTCGAAAGACCCTCTTCCCGACAAGATCGAAGAACGTATCCTCGACGCGGCTCGCCGCCAGTTCGAACGACTCGGCGTGAAGAAGACGACGATCGGGGATATCGCCCGGGAAGCGGCCGTCGACCGCGGCACCGTCTACCGGCGTATCGGGTCACGCGACGAGCTGGTCCGTGCGGTCACCGCGCGCGAGGTGCACACCCTGCTCGACGAACTCCACGCGATTCCCGCGCGGCACGCCACGGTCGATGCCGTCGTCGCCGATCTCTTCGTCACCGTGATCAGCCGGTGGCGTGGTCACCGGCTGGTGAATCGAATGCTCTCGCTGGAGCCCACCCGGTTGCTACCGCAGCTCACCACCGAGGGGGGCGCGTTCTTCGCCATGGCGATCACCACGGCCACCGCTGTGGTGGGCGATGCGCTGCGCCGGCTGCGGTCACCGGATATTCCCGACCTCGCGCCGCGTATCGAGATCGCCGCCCGGATCGTGCACTCGTTGATTCTGCAGCCGGTCGGCGCGGTCGACCTCGAATCCGAAGACCGGCTCGCCGAATTCGCCCACCGGCACATCGTCCCCCTGATCACCGGCGGATACCCGGCCTGCTGAAGCCACGGGCGGTATCCGGCCATCCGTGGGGCTGCCGGGGTGTGCGTGCCGCCTGGAGGCGGTAGGCCGCGCCCGCGTCCGCGGTATTCGACTGGATCAGCTACGCGCACAACTACACCCGCATACCGATGATCCTGCATGAGCGGCTGCGCGTGTGCGGTTCCGAGGCGCCGTACGGGCGAGGTGCGGTGCGAGTGCTGATCTGGGCGATCGGTATGTTCTGGGAACGCATCACCGAATACGATCCGCCCCGCATTCGTTCGAATACCATGTGTATCGCAGTATCCTGCAGTCCCGGCATGAAAAAGGCCGGGTGGAATTCAGCGTGACCGATACCGGCACCCGGGTGCGTTGGATCACGACAGTGCAGTTGGCAATTCCGTTCGCCGGTCCCGTGGTGACGCGAAGGGTGGCGCGGCCGCCGCTGGTCTATGGGTTCGACAGGGTGCTGCGGACGGTCGCGCACGACCTCACCGGGGCCGCCGACGGATAGGTACCGCAAAAAAGGTGTGCGCCGGCCGAATCCGGCCGGCGCACACCCTGTCTGCGCAGAATCAGCCGCGCGGGCGTGGCCGATTTCGTTCAGCGGCTGGCGTATACGACGAGAAGATCCCGCATGGCGCGGATTTCCCGATTCGCCTCGTTCAGCGCGGTACGCAAACGGAGATTCTCGTCGAGGAGATCGTCGAGATCGCCCGTGGTCTCCGCGGTCCGGTCGGCGGTGCGGACATGCACGAGTTCGGCGACGGACGCCGTCGCGGTTTCGGTGACCGGCTGGGCCTCCGCGCCGACTCCGGCTTCGGCCGACGGGCTCGCGGCACTCTCGGTTGCCGGAATCTCCGTGTGTTCGGTGACCGGTTCCCGCTCCGGTTCCTGTTCTGGCTCCGGCGCTTTCACCTGGGTTTCCGGTGCCGAGATCGCCGCCGCCGGTGCGGGCTTGCGGGTGGTGGTCCGGCGGCGGCGTTTTTTCGGTGCCGCCACCGGTGCGGCCTCTTCCTGGACGGGTTCGGCTTCGGGGAGACCGGCCGCCTTCACCCAATTCGCCAGGGTGTTGGCCGCGGGCTGTCCACCTTCCCGTTCGGAAACCGAAGTGCACGCGGCATTGACCGTTTTGCCTTGGGCGATAAGTTTTTTCACCCGATTGACGAGTTTGGTCTGTTCCCGTTTCGAGTAGCGCACTGCCATCCTCTACCTCCTGCACTCCGAGCGCTTGCTGCGAGAATTGAACCATTGTGCAGTCGTTCTCGTTCGCCCGGGGCGAGGAATTTCCGTCGAACGGGGTGCGATCATTCGGCGGGTCCCGGCGTAGGACGTTTTTCCGCAATGATTTACGAAGGCGATGTGCCCTCGCCGTCGCCCGCGAGGATTGGCTGCAGACAGTGAATTCACCATGGCCCGCGCGGAAAACTCGGCGTCCGTCGCACTGCATGGGCTACCCGGTTCGGCCGAACGTTCCCGCCACGCAGGTCGCCACGACGAGCGCGGGCCACCGCGGATCGTTACCGGATATTCGCCGCCCGGCGGCAGCCGATCGGTCCGCCCTGCCGGCCGGTCGACTCCCGGAGGTATTGCCGGGGCGCGGTACGCCCCGTTCCCGGCCGCGTTCCGGGGCCGGGCGGACCACGTCTTGTCTCGACAACGGACCTTCACCCCGTCGGACCCCGTGTTATTTTGGTGGCTGCTTTCCGTCGATCGCCCGCGTGACCAGCACGCAGAGGAGGCAGGTGGATGCACAACCAGGCCATTACGAGGGCAGGACAGCAGCTCGTTCGGTCCACCGGACGTCGGCCGCGGGCGGGTGCCCTCCAGGCGGGGAACATACGATGATCACCAGGCTGATCGTGTTCGGCGGAACTGGTGACCTCGCGGGCCGTTATCTGCTGCCCGGATTGGCCGCGCTGCGCGCCGGCGGATATGTGGACGATGATTTCGAACTTGTCTGCGTGGACCTGAAGGAATGGGACGACGACCGATTCCGGGCCTGGGCGCTGGACCGGCTCGACCGGCATGCGGCCGATACGCCGGTCGAGGCGCGGCGCGCGCTCGTGGCCACCGCCCGGTATCGGCGTTCCGATATACGGAACGCGAACGAGGTGGCCGCACTGATCGCCGGGCCCGATCCGGTCGTGGTGTATCTCGCGCTGGCACCGAGCCTGTTCTCCGCGGCGATCCGGACCCTGCATGCCGCGAAGATGCCGGCGGGCAGCCGGATCGTGCTGGAGAAACCGTTCGGTGACGACCTCGCCTCGGCACAGCAGCTGAACCACCTGCTCGCGGATCTGGTGCCCGAACAGGCCGTGTTCCGGGTGGACCATTTCCTGGCCATGACCACCGTGCAGAACCTGCTCGGCAGCCGCCTGGCGAACCGGGTTCTCGAATCCATCTGGAACAGCGCGCATATCGCCAGAATCGAGATCGTCTGGGACGAGACCCTCACCCTCGAGGACCGGGCCGGCTACTACGACCGGGTCGGAGCGCTGAAAGATATGGTGCAGAACCATCTGCTGCAGTTGATGTGCCTGGTGGCGATGGAGCCACCGATCTCGTTGTCCGAACGTGATCTGCGCGACCGCAAAGTGGATGTGCTGCGCACGGTGCGGCCACTGACCGATTCCGATATATCCCACCGGACCCGCCGTGGCCGCTACCGCGCGGGCACGATCGGCACCCGGGAAGTCCCCTCCTATGTCGACGAGCAGGGCGTCGACCCACAGCGGCAGACGGAAACCTTCGCCGAAGTCGAATTGAGCCTGGACAACTGGCGTTGGTCGGGAACCTCCTTCGTCCTCCGCAGCGGGAAGGCATTGGCCGAGGATCGTAAGGAGGTCGCGGTTCACTTCCGGCCCGTCCCGTCGATGCCGTTCGGCCGCGACGGCGCCACCCGGCCCAATGTGCTGCGATTCGGGCTGGATCCGGAATGCCTGACTCTGTCCCTCACCGCGGCGGGCACCAGCGCGGACACCCTGGAGCCGTTGACCATGACAGCGCAGATGGCGCCGCCCGAACTACCCGCCTATGGGACGCTGTTGCGCAACGTCCTGGCCGGCGATCCGGCGTTGTCGATCCGTGCCGACGAGGCCGAGGAAGCGTGGCGGGTGGTGGCCCCGGTGCTTGCTGGCTGGGCACGTGATCTGGCCCCACTGGAGGACTATCCCGCGGGTTCGCGCGGACCCGCCGATATCGGCCGGAGTGGATGAGGCCGATGGATGCCTCCGGTACTCCGCCGCGTATACAGGCCCCGTATATCGTCGTGATGGGCGTGACGGGCAGCGGTAAGAGCTCGACGGCCCGGTTGCTCGCCCGGCGTCTCGGCGTTCCGTTCGCCGATGCCGACGATATGCATTCGCCCGCGAATATCAGCAAGATGCGCTCGGGTATCCCGCTCGACGACAGCGACCGGGGGCCGTGGCTGGCGAAGGTCGGCCGGTGGTTGCGCGACCGTTCGATGGAAGGAACCGGCGCGGTGGTCGCTTGTTCGGCGCTGAAACGGCGTTACCGCGACGGTCTGCGGTCTGCCGCGCCCGGCATATTTTTCGTGCTGCTGACCGCGGACCGCGACGAACTACTGAAACGAACGGCGCAGCGAGGCGAGCATTTCATGCCCGCCTCGCTGCTCGATTCCCAGCTCGCCGCCCTGGAACCGCTCGAACCGGGGGAATCCGGCGCGGTGCTGTACGACACCCGCGGCCCCGGCCAGGCCGTCGATATGGCGATCCGGCATCTGACCGAGGTCGGCGCGGACGACCAGAGCTAGAACTGACCTCCGTGCCGGAGGGGCGCGTCAGCAGCCCATGGGGACGTCTTCGCCGCGGAATCGTGCCTCCACGAACGTCCAGGCATCGGCGAAGCCCGCGACCGCGGCGGTCATATGTTCGGCGATATCGTAGGTGGTCAGTTTGACCGGGGCACCGGCACGGCAGGCGCGGTCGGCGTATTCGGCCACGCCGTCGTACGGGGTCAGTGTGTCGTACCGGCCGTGCCAGAGGTAGGTGGGCATCGTCGGCACCCCGTCGAAATAGCGCAGGCTGTTCTCGTGCAGTACTTCGCGGGCTTCGGGGCTGTCCATCAAGCTCTTGGAGGCCGCCATCTGTTCCGCGCTGCGGAAGGCGCCGTGGAACAGCAGGAAGCGGCGGCAGGCGTCATGGGTGAACTCGCGGAACCACAGGCCGTTCTCGTTGAGCTGATCCGATACCGGCAGCCGGTGCGGATATTCGCGTTCCAGTCCCATAGCCGCGGCGAACGCCAGCCCGAAACCGGGGTGCGGGGCGAAACCGAGCCCGAGTGCCATCTGCTCCAGATCGGCCGGGACCCCGCCCGCCACCGCCGCATCGATCTTCAACTCCGGAGCGTAGGTCGGTTGCAGCGCCGCGGCCCAGCCGGTGGCGAGCCCGCCGCCGGAATAGCCGGCGATCGCGACCGGGGCATCCGCCAGCCCGAGTTCGGCGACCTGCTGGACGGCGCGGATGCTGTCGAGGGTGATCATCCCGCTGAGCCGGCCCGCGGCGTAGGCGACGGTGGGGCCCAGGTAGTCGGGCACGGAGATGGCCCAGCCCCGGCCGATCGGCAGCATCGCCCCGACCGCGTCCTGGAGTTCGCCGTTGAACAGCGAACGCGACGGGTTGCAGCGGGTGCCGAGCGAATTGATCAGGGCCTGATAGGACACCAGCGGCGGGTCGGCCACTCCGACCGGCATGAGAACGGTGGTGACTCCGAGAATGGGCTCGCCGCGGGAATTGGTGGAACGGAAGGCGATCTGATGGCCTTCGGTGCCCAGGTAGAGGCCGGTATCGATGGTTCGGGTCCGGACCACGTCGCCGGGCCGGAGATCGCCCAGGTTGTCGGGTGCGGCGTAGAAGGGGTCCGGATCGGGCTGGGGATACAGCGGTTCGGCTTTCGCCTCGACGCCGAACAGCCCCACCGAGACGAGGGTCAGCAGCAGGATCAGGATTCGGGTGGAAACTCTGAACACGATCTTCTTTCGGACAGCAGGAAACAACCCGGCGACGGGCCGGGCACTCGTGGTGCCGTTCGGCCCGTTGCCGAGGGACAGGCGAGGTATGCGGACGACTGCTGTCGCCGCGAAAGTCCGCCGCGGCGGCCCGGAGGCAGCGAGCGCGGTGATCGCTCGAACGAACTGTCTCCGTTGGCTTGTGGCCGTGGCCCCAGTTCCGCGCGTGGCGGCTTACTTTACGACGCGCACCGATGGTAGCGGTCGGCTCGGCCCGCGTATATGCCCGATTCTGCGCCAGATCACAAGGAACCGGCGCGATCTTCACCATCGGTCCCAAGATCGGCGGGCACCGGGTCCCGCAGGCCCGGCAGACCTCCGGTCCGGGCTCATGGCCGGTGGATTCCGGGAGAGATCGCCACTTCGGCGCGAACAGGCCGGCGCCGGCCGGGACAGATCACCGTGTGCCCGCCCGTAGTGATCAGGCGATGGCGCCGTAGGCGTAGTCGTCCAGCGGGAACCGCACCGCCTCCCGGTGGGCGTTGACGGTACTGGTCGGGCGCAGCAGCGCCGCTTCGCCGTGCTGATTGAAGTAGTAGCTGCGCGCGCCGGCGCAGTCACCGCCGTAGAACACCGAGGAACCGAGCTTCCCGGTCACCCGCTCCAGGAATGCGGTATTGGCGCGTTCGGTGATCTCGAAGGTCGTTTCGCCGCGGCGCGCCAGCTCGCCGAAGAGCCGGCCCATATGCTTCATCTGCGCTTCGATGGTCGTGAAATACGATAGCCCACTGTAGGAATACGGGCTGTTCAGGCTCAGGAAGTTCGGGAATTTCGGCACGGTGATTCCCTCGTATGCCTGGAAGCGGTTCTCCCGCCAGAATCGCCCGAGGTCCACGCCGTCGCGGCCGATGATTTCGAAGGCCGGGAAGTTGACGTCCCACAGGTTGAATCCGGTGGCCAGTATCAAGGTGTCGACGGTGGCCCGGCGACCGTCGGCGGTGACGATTGCGTCCGCCTCCACCCGCTCGATCGGATCGGTTTCCAATCGGACGTGGGGTTTGTTGAAAGTGGCGAAATAGTGGTTGGAGAAAGTCGGCCGCTTACATCCGAAATCGTAGCGGGGTGTCAGCTGCTCGCGGAGCCGTTCATCATGGACCTGGGCGCGCAGATGGGCCTTGGCCAGCAGCGCCGCGGCTTTGTTCAGCGGCCGGGCCTGCTTGTAGTGCAGAACGCCGACCACCATCAACGCTTCCAGCATGGTCGTATTGACCATCCGGGCCGCCCGCTGTGTCGCCGGTATCCGTTCGAAGAGTCGCTGCACTGCGGCAGGGATCGCCGTATCGATCTTGGGCACCACCCAGATGGGGGTGCGCTGGAAAACGGTGAGCTCGCGGGCCCGCGCGGCGACCTCGGGCACCAGCTGCACACTCGTGGCGCCGGTGCCGACGATCGCGACCCGGCGATCGGTGAGATCGTAGGTATCGTCCCAGGCGGTGGTGTGGATGATCTTGCCGGCGAAGGTGTCGATACCCGGGAACGGCGGGGTGTAGGGCTGGGAGAGAAATCCAGTTGCGGTCAGCAGATAGCGGGCGGTGAGTGTTTCCCCGCCGGCCGCGGTGACCACCCAGTATCGGCCGTGGCTGTCCCAGCGGGCGCTCTCGACGGTGGTGTCGAAGCGCATCCGCTCTCGGAGCCGGTACTTGTCCGCGATGTGATCGGCGTATTTCTTCAGTTCGGCGCCGGGCGCGAACAGACGCGACCAGAACGGATTGGGTTCGAAGGAGTACGAGTAGGTCACCGAGGCGATATCGACGGCGAGACCGGGGTAGTGGTTGACGAACCAGGTCCCACCGAGATCGGATTCGCGTTCGAGTATCACGAAATTGCCCAGGCCCAGACGGTCGAGCTGGATACCCGCCCCCATACCGCCGAATCCCGCACCGATCACGACGGCGTCGTATCGAGGTGCCACGTCGAACCTCCCAGCGAACTGAACCACATGTCCCGGAATGACACGTCATTCCGTTTATGATGACCGTATCATCGGGGACGTGACGAAGCCACAGACGCGGGCCGAACGCCGCAAGGCCGAACTCCGGCGCGACATCATCGATACCGCCTTCGTCTGTTTCGCGGAAAAGGGGTATCACGCCACCGGCATCGCAGATATCGCTGCGGAACTCGGAATCGGTCACGGCACCTTCTACCGATACTTCAGCAACAAACGCGACATCATCGACCATGTGATCGACGATCTCGCCGCCCGGATCGCCGATACGCTCGGCACCGACAATGCCCCGGACGCGGCGCGCACGCTGGACGAGTACCGGCAGCAGATCGAACGGATCGGGGCCGCGCTGACGCATATCCTCCTCGCCGACCACCGGGTGGCGCAATTGCTGCTGTTCCACGCGCCCGGGATCGACGACGAGCTGACCCGGCGCCTGTACGGGCTACTCGATACCGCCGACGCGCTCACGGCCGGATACCTCGACCACGGGGTGGAGCTGGGCTATCTACGTGCGGATCTGGACACCCTCAATACCGCCCGTGCGGTCACTGGCATGCTGCTCGCCGGCGTGGTCCACGGGCTCCGCGACCGAGACGAACAGGCCATCGCGGCGTTGAACCAGGCCATCCGCCGGCTGCTGATCGACGGGGTTGCCGAGAGGTGATCGACGCCCAGATCGGCCGATCGGCGCGCCGGGCGCGGCCCCGGTGAACGCATACAGTGGAGTCCATGTCGCCGATGGACGAATGGCATCCGTCCACCGTCGCGGACTGGAGCGATGAACGCCGTCGGGCCCGGTTGCGCGAAACGCGCCCGGGACACCGGTGGAAGGCATTGTCACGCACCAGACAGGCGTTGTTGCGGGTTGCCGTACTACTGACGATCGCACTGGTCGCCTTCGCGCAGTACTGGGAGCACGATGTGGCCCCGGAGCGGGCGCGGCTGGCCCGCACCGAACCCGCGCTGCTGCCGGTCGCCGAACCGGCCACCCCCGGTCTGCGGGATACCGCGGTCGTCGATTTCGTCGGGCTCGGCGGACTGAACGCCAGCGATACCGCGGCCGCGTTACCCGCGCTGCGGAAGATGGGGTCGGTCTGGGCGATCCGCTACGACAACCGCGGTATCGATACCGAAGTGATCGCCGACCTGGTCATTCGTGCCGCCGTCATGTCGGGGGTGCGCAATATCGTGCTGGCCGGGCACAGTATGGGCGGAGTGATCGCGCTGGAGGTCGCGCGGCATATCCACACCGGCAGCGACCGGCGGCTGCTCGCGGTGCTGCTCGATTGCACACCCCTGGATCTCGACGCCGTGCGGCCGGAAAGTCGCGGCCTCGGCGAGGATATGGTCCGGTGGATGGGCTGGCTGCCCGGTGCCCGGGAGAGCCGCGGCCTGCGGATCGCGGTGGAGACCTATGCCCGGCGCGAACGGTTCCTCGACGACACCGGGGTCCCGGGGATCCGGCTCGACCAGCTGGGCGCCGCGGTCGAACAGGTATTGCGGGACAAGATCTTCAACGCCGATGCCGCCAGTAACGGACTCATCGAATCCCAGTTCCTGGCCATCGTCGCCGGCGGCGCCACCGATGATCTACGCCAACTCTCCCGTGCGGCCCGTGGCAAACCCCGCCCGGCCATCGTTTTCCTCCGGCCGCACGACGCCACCCGCGACCGCGTGGTCGATGTGACGTATACCCATCAGGTGTTGATCGACGAGGTCGGCGGGGTGGACGGCAACCTGCTTGTGGTGAAGCCGCGCGGGACCGGGCATGCCGATCCGCGGCAACATCCGGCCGAATACAACACGGTGATCGCCCAGCAGGTACTGCCCTTCGTCGAGCGGTACCGGGCGCAGATCACCGCCGTGAGTTCGGCGGCGCCGCCACGCTGACCTCGGTCTCCGCAGTGCCGGTGAGGTAGCGCTGAACCGTCGGTCCCAGCCAGGCGATCACCTCGTGCCGGGGCATGGTGACCAGTGGCGGGAAACGCAGAACGAACCGGCACAGCGCCATGCCCAAGATCTGTGTGGCGGCCAGGCCGGCGCGGGCCGGGGTCTGGTCCGGGTCGTTGCCCGCTGCCGTGATCACGGGTCCGAGCTGGCCGGCGAAGATCGCGCGCATCCGTTCGGCCACAGCCTCGTTGGTGACTCCGGCGCGCAGCAGGATGAGCAGTGCCTCGTCGCGTTCCCAGCGTTCCAGGAAATGTGCGACGAGCGCGGTGCCCATCCGTTCGCGTGGAACGGCCGACAGGTCCGGCAGTTCCAGATCGAATTCGGCGGCCGCGGCGAAGAGCCGTTCCTTGTTGCCGAAGTAGCGCATCACCATCGCTGGATCGATCGAGGCGTCGGCGGCGATCGCGCGGATGGTTGCGCGTTCGTATCCGTCGGCGGCGAACCGCTCGCGGGCCGCCGCGAGGATCGTTTCTTTGGTTTCCGCTGCCGATCGCTTCATGTCAACGAGTGTAGGCCAACAAGTGTTGACAACGACGGGCGGGCGGTCTTATCGTTGATGCCAACGGTTGTTGACTTTGAGAAAGGGCAGGTGGGAGACATGTCCACACCCGATATCGACGTTATCGTCGTGGGCGCCGGCCCGGTCGGCCTCACCGCTGCGATCGTGCTCGCCGACCTCGGGCACCGGGTACGCATCGTCGACAACCAGGCCGCCGGTGCGAACACCTCCCGCGCCGCCGTCGTGCATTCGCGCACTCTGGAACTTCTCGAGCCCTACGGCGTCGTACCGGCACTGACCGCCCGCGGACTGCCGATACCGCGCTTCACCATTCGTGACCGGGACCGGACCCTGATATCGGTGCCGTTCGACGGACTGCCCACCGCCTACCCCTACACCCTGATGATCTCGCAGGCCGATACGGAGAAAATCCTGCTGGAGCGGGCGACCGAACTGGGCATCGTTGTCGCCCGTCCGGCGACGGTCGCCGCGATCGTCCAGGGCAATAATTCGGTCACCGCGACGTTGTCCGGCGGCGAGCGGATATCGGCCCGCTATCTGATCGGCGCGGACGGGATGCACAGCACGGTACGCGAGCAGGCGGGGATCGGATTCACCGGCGGCAGTTACGCGGAATCGTTCGGCCTGGCCGATATCCGGCTGACGGGAGGTATTCCCCGCGACGAGGTGATCCTCTACTTCTCCCCGGCGGGCCTGGTAGTGGTGGCCCCACTTCCCGACGATATGTACCGGGTCGTCGCGGTGGCGCAGGACGCCCCACACGATCCGGATACCGGTTTCGTGCAGCGGCTACTGGACGATCGTGGGCCGCGAGCTGTCCCGGGAGTGGTCACAGAGGTGGTGTGGGGTTCGCGGTTCCGCGTCCACCACCGCCTCGCCGACAGCTTCCGGCGCGGCCGGATCCTGCTCGCCGGTGACGCCGCCCATGTGCATTCACCCGCCGGCGGGCAAGGGATGAACCTCGGTATCGAGGATGCCGTGACGACCGGCCGGACGCTGTCGCGGGTGCTGCGCGGCGAAACGGCGGCGCTGCTCGACGAGCACGCGGCGGTGCGGCGCGGTACCGCCCGTTCGGTGATGTCCACCGCCGGGCGGCTCACCGATGCCGCCACGATACCGGCCGCCGCGCGGCCGTTACGCAATACCGGTCTGCGTATCGCCGGTGCCGCACCGGTGGTCCGGCGCCGGCTCGCCTACCGGTTGTCCGGGCTGGACCGCCGCTGAACCGGAACAGAACCCGTCATCTCCAGGAGTCCGCCATGCGCGTCGTCAACGAACACCAGGCAAGCAAAGCCCGCCTCATCTCCACCACCGCCGACGGATTCCTGCTGCTCGCCGCCGAGATCGGTGACTGGGCCGGGCCGCTACCGCGGCCTTCGGCAGCTCGCCGCCGGATACCGGCCCGGATCGGCCGGCTGACCGAGCGGCTGGCCGCCCGGCACAATGTGCTCGAGGTGACCGCTTTTCGTGCCGCGTTCCGGCCTCCGGGGGAGGGCGCGCGGATCCTGCGGACCGCCGGTGTGGCGCCCGCCCGCTTCGACTTCGTCGTCCTCGTCAGAGTGGACTCGGTGGCCGGCGTCGATACCGTTCGCCGCGACCCGGCCTGGCTCGAGCTGGCCGGGCTGCTGGAGGCGTCGGCCCGGCGCACCCATATCGTCGCGGCGAGCAGCCCCGCCCGGATCGCCGATGTCGACCATGGACCCGGCCACTGGTTCCTGTTCAACTACTTCTACGGCGACGCCCCCGGGACGGTGCAGGATATCTGGGAGTACACCGCGGGCTGGTTCCAGCGGAAGACGGCACTGCCGAACTCGGTGCCCATGTGCCCGCTCCCGGGGGAGCCCGCCGATTACACGCTGATCAACCACGCCTCCTGGCCGGCGCTGCGCACCTTTCTGCCCGGCCTGCTGTTCCGGCCGACATTCCGTTCGTTCGTCTTGGCGAACTTCGCCGCGAACAATGTTGCCGCGCAACCGATAATCTACCGGCGACTGCCCTGACCCGGCGTTCCGCCGCGGGCGCGCCGGGTGCGCTACACCGGCTCGGCTTCCGCACGGGTGAGTGGAAGCCAGACGGTGAACGTGGTGGTGCCGGGCCGTGATTCCACCCGGATATCGCCGCCGTGCTTGTTCACCACGATCCGGAAGGAGATATCCAGGCCGAGGCCCGTGCCCTCGCCGACCGGTTTGGTGGTGAAGAAGGGTTCGAAGATGCGGTCGCGTACCTCGGTCGCGATCCCGGGCCCGGTATCGGTGATCTCCACGACGGCACAGTCGTCGGCGTGGCGGGTGCGCAACGTCAGGGTGCCGCTGCCCTGCATCGCGTAGACGGCGTTGTCGATGAGGTTGGTCCAGACCTGGTTGAGTTCGGCGGCGTAACACGGCACCTGGGGGAGTGCGGGATCGTACTGCTTGACCACCGCGATCGAATCGCCGATCTTGCGGCTGAGCATGACCAGCGTGCTGTCCAGCAGTTCGTGCAGATCCACAACCTGGAACGGGGCACGGTCCATTTGCGAATACTGTTTGGCCGCGTCCACCAGGGTGGAGATCCGGCCGGTCGAATCGGCGATCTCGTTCATCAGCAGCTCGGTTTCGATGGTGTAGGTGAGCCACCGGAAGGCCCCCTCGAGTACCTGCTGCGCGGAACCCGCCAACGTCGCCGACACCCGCTCGAGCCAGTCGGTGTCGAAACCGGCCTGCACGAAATTCGGCGCCAGTTCCCAGCCTCCGGCGATGCCGTGCTCCTCGAGCCAGTCGCCGAGCGCGTCCTCGCGGTCTGCGGCTTCCAGCGGCGACAGTTCCGGCGCCTTCGCCACCTGGGCCGCCGCCTCTTCCTGGAGCCGCACCAAGGTTTCGAGTACTTCGGTGCCGAACTTGCCCTGTGCCATCATGGCCAGTTTGTGCCGCATACCGGCGATACGGTCGCGGAGACCGGAGGTGGCGCGGACGGCGGCCGCGGCCGGATTGTTCAGCTCGTGGGTGAGGCCGGCCGACAACGATCCGAGCGCCAGCAGCCGTTCCCGCTGGGCGATACGGGCATTGTTGTTGCGGTTACCGAAGAACGCACCCTCGAGCAGGTGCACTGCCATGGGGAACCAGGCGTGCATCATCCGGGAGAACGTCTGTGCGTCGAGGACGAAGAACCGGGACGGCACGGTGACGTAGAGCGAACCGGTGTACTGGGTTTCGGCGTGCTCGCCGAGGTAGGCAGTCCACGCACCGGCATAGGATCCGCGGTGGGCGGTGCGCACCATCTCGATCTCCCGGCCCGCCGACAGTTTCGTGAGACGTACCTCGCCGTCCATCAATACGTAGAAGCACGTCGCCGGTTCGCCTTCGCGGTAGACGGGGCCGGGTTCGAGGTATTCGATGCGGCCGTCGGCGCACAACCACGCCAGCTGGTCGTCGTCGAGCTTCTCGAACAGGAACAAGGTCCGCAATTCGGCCGGATCGCAGATACTCACCACTCGTCTCCTAAGCCAGGTACCGGTGTACGAGCATGACTGCCATGGCGCCCTCGCCGACCGCCGAGGCCACCCGTTTGGCGGATTCGGCATGCACATCGCCGGCGACGAACACGCCCGGCACACTGGTTTCCAGGTGATGGGGCGGGCGCGGTAGTTCCCACCCGGGCGGCCGGGCGCCGTCCACCAGCAGGTCGGGTCCGGCCAGGACGTAACCGGCGGTATCGCGGTGGACCACGCCGTCGAGCCATTCCGTCTGCGGCGCCGCCCCGATGAACAGGAACAGTCGTTCGGCGGGAGCCTTCTCCTCGGTGCCGGTCCGGTTGTCGCGCAGCACCACGGTGTGCAGATGGTCGGCACCGTCCACCGCAACGATCTCGGTCTCGGTGTGCACCACGATGCCGGGCACTTGCGCGATCTGCTGGACGAGGTAGTGCGACATGGATTTTTCCAGCGTGTCCGCCCGGACCACGAGATGGACCCGGCGGGCGTGCCGGGACAGGAACATCGCCGCCTGACCCGCGGAATTCGCGCCGCCGACGATATAGACGTCGTGTCCGGCGCATTCGGCCGCTTCGGTCATCGCCGATCCGTAGAAGACCCCGCGGCCGGTGAACGCGTCCACGCCGGGCGCGGGATGGCGGCGGTAGTCCACGCCGGTGGCGATGAGGACCGTATGCCCCGACAGGGTGCCGCCGTCGGCGAAGCGGACGGTACGGGCCGAACCGTTCACCTCGAGCCCCACCACCTCCCGGGTCGTGACCACCTCGGCGCCGAACTTCGCGGCCTGGCGCCGCGCCCGGTCGGCGAGCTGCACCCCGGACAGGCCGTCCGGGAATCCGAGATAGTTCTCGATCCGCGAGCTCTGCCCGGCCTGACCGCCGGTCGCGGTGCGTTCGACCAGGACGGTCCGCAATCCCTCGGAGGCGCCGTAGACCGCGGCGCCGAGCCCGGCCGGTCCGCCGCCGACCACGATGAGATCGTAGAAATCCGCGGCCGGCTCGGTACTCAACCCGACGCTTTCCGCGAGCTCGCCGTCGGTGGGCTGAACCAGCGCCCGGCCGCTCTCGGTGATCACCACCGGGCATCGGCGTGGATCGGCCCCGGCCGCCTCCAGCAGCCGCGCGCCCTCGGGCTCCTCCGCCGGATACCAGCGGTAGGGCAATTGGTTTCTGGCCAGGAACTCCCTGACCTGAGACGACCGGGGAGACCACCGGTTGCCCACGACCTTGGTCCCGTGTACGGGCCGGTGTTCACTGCTGCGCCAGGCATCGAGCAGGGCATCCAGCACCGGGTACAACTTCTCCTCCGGCGGGTCCCAGGGTTTGAGCAGGTAGTGGTCGAGGTCCACGACATTGATGGCGTCGATCGCGGCGTTCGTATCGGCATACGCTGTCAACAGCACCCGCCGGGCGAAGGGATGCAGGTCCATGGCTTGTTCCAGAAATTCGATCCCGTCCATACCCGGCATCCGGAAATCGGCGAGCAGCACCGCCACCGGCGTACCGCGCAATTTCATCTCCCGTAGCGCTTCGAGCGCTTGCGGACCCGATTCGGCGCGCAGGATGCGATAGTCGGCACCGTAACGCCGGCGCAGGTCGCGGACGACCGCCCGCGATACTCCGGGATCGTCGTCGACGCTCAGAATGGCGGGCTTGGAGACAGTCGGGGAACTCACCGATCGAGTATGCCCGCCCATGCGGCGCTATGGCGGATCGGCGCCGTGACCCGCGTTCCGGCGGCCGGCCGGGCGAGCATCCCGCCGCCGGATGAGGTCGCCGGCAAACTGCCGAGGCGGCGGCGGTGGGGATTGCCGTTCGATCGCCGCGGTACCCGGCCCCGCCGCCGGCCGGGGTGGCGGATAAGGACCGCGGGAATCGCCCCGGTCGTTCGGGCCGGCGAGTAACGGTGTTGTGAAGTGGATCGAACCGCAGCTACCGATTTCGTATATCGCTGCCCGTCGTACCCCGGATCATCGAAGAATTTCCGGTGGCCCTGTTTGCCCGGAATTGTCTCGGGTAGTTGCCGGAATGTAGCCGATCGGCACTCCGCACTGAGTGCCCGGCGGTTACCCGAAAAGAGCCGATGCCGCGCCCGATGCGGAACCGAACACCGGGAGCGGCGAGCACGCCGAATCGCGTCGGCGCCCGGCACCCGGGTACGGGGACAGCCACCCCCGAAGCGCCCGAATCCGGACCGGTCCCCGTGGCGTGAATCGGTTCGCCGATCACGTATCGGACGAGAAGCTAGGAGGAATCATGGCTCAACAGGTGGAAGAACTGATCGGAGACGCCGTTTACGACCTGGACGGCGACAAGATCGGCAAGGTGAAGCGAGTCTATGTCGACAATTCTTCCGGCGCCCCGACCTGGGCGTCGGTGAGCACCGGACTCTTCAGCGAAGATTCACTGGTGCCGCTCGCCGGAGCGCAGCTGCGGCAGGACACCGGGGAACTGCGGGTCCGGGTGCAGAAGGAAGCGGTGAAATCGGCGCCGCATCTCGAGCACGACGGCCTGATCAGCCGCGAATCCGAGGACGAACTGTTCGTCCACTACGGAATCGACCCCGGTCATGCCGGCTGGGAGGATTACGGGCGCCACGCCGAGCGACCCGGCGACACGACCGGTATGGGTACTGCCGCCGGTATGGGTACTGCCGCCGGTATGGGCGGAACCACCGCATCACCCGCGGACCGGGAATCCATGGTGCGCTCGGAGGAGCAGCTCAACGTCGGTACCGAACAGCAGGAGTCCGGCCGGGCTCGGATGCGCAAATACGTGGTCACCGAGGAGCAATCGGTCACTGTTCCCACCAGCCACGAGGAAGTGCATGTCGAACGCGAACCCATCACCGACCCCGATGCGGTGAACGCGGATCTGGGCGATGAGGAACGAGAGGTCACTCTGCACGAAGAGCGGGTGACGGTGAACAAGGAATCCGTTCCCGTCGAGCGGGTCCGCCTCGCTGTCGACGAGGTCGAGGACGAGCAGACGGTTTCCGATACCGTCCGCAAGGAACGGATCGAAACCGAAGGCACCGACCGCGACGACCGTCGCTGACCACCGAATTCCGCGGGATCCCGGGTCTTCACCCGGGATCCCTTTTCGCGGAACGGGACTACGGAGCCGGGCAAGCGGGTAGTCCGTTCACGCCTTCCGCTCGGCCTCGGCCGGTTCGGCATTCTCCGATTCGGCGTATGATCCCCGCTCGTCGCCGGGCAAGGCCGGGACCTCGGGGCGAGCCGTTTCCGCGGCCGGAAGCAGCCGTGGCAGCAGGGTGGAACCGGCGGTGGCACCCGCCGCCGCGGTGGTCGCGACCGACCATCCGATCGGGCCGAGCGGGGTGCAGCCGAAGTAGGCGCCCAGCCCCGGTGTCATGACGACGATCCCCAGCACCGCACCACTGGCGGCGGTGGTGAGCCAGACCAGCGGGCTGCGATAGCCGGCAACCAGAGTCTGCCCCAGCTGGGTACCGATCAGCGCGACCAGTCCGATCGTGTCGGCGCGGCGCTGGGTGCCGGTGTAGCGGCCGACAAGCCATGCGGCCGACGCGCCGGTTGCGGTGGCTACACCGCGGACGGCAATCGTCCGGATCAGATCCGAACCGAGACTGGCAGGGGGAATCGCGGCGAGCTGACGCGCCCGCGCCTCGACCCATTCCGGATCGTCCTGCGGTTCGACACCTTCCTGACCGCCGGCCAGCGCGAGCGCCAGCGCCGGGAACATATCGGTGAGCAGATTGACCAGTAGGAACTGGCGTGTGCCGAGCGGTGCCCGGCCGCCGACCGCGGTCCCGAACAGCGTGAACGCGATCTCTCCCGCGTTACCGCCCACCAGCACCGCCACCGAATCGGCGACCCGCTGCCACATACTGCGGCCTTCGACCAGAGCGTGCAGCAGGGCGCGCGGATCCGGTTCGGTGAGCACCAGGTCGGCGGCATTGCGGGCGGCTGCCGAACCGTGCGCCGCGATACCGATCCCGATGTCTGCGGTGCGGATGGCGGCGGCGTCGTTGCTGCCGTCACCGGTCATGCCCACCACGTGGCCGTTACGCCGCAGCGCCGTGACGATCCCGACCTTCTGCTCCGGGTCGACGCGGGCGAAAACCGTGCTCCGCTCGATCAGCGCGGTCCGGTCGGTCTCATCGAGCTCGTCGAGGTCCGCACCCGTGGTGACCGTATCCACGGTGATCCCGAGCTGCCGGGCGACCGCGGCCGCGGTGACCGGGTGGTCGCCGGTGATCATGCGGACACCGACACCGTTGTCCTGTAATGCGCGAACAAGATAGGGCGTCTGCGGGCGCGGTGTATCGGCTATCCCGAGGAACCCGAGCAGGGTCAGTTCCTCGACGGCGTTCTCCATATCCTGCGGGTGCTCCGGCAGATCACGCCGGGCCACCACCAGTACTCGCAGGCCCTGTTCGGCGAGGTCGTGCAGCGTGGCGTCGGCGCGTTCGCGCAGCTCGTCGGTGAGGACCGGATCCGGTTTCGTACCGGTGCGCACCCGGGTGCAACGCGGCAGCACGACCTCCGGTGCGCCTTTGACCATGAGCCGTAGTTTGCGCGCGGTCTGGCCGAAGGCCGCGGCGTAACCACGGTTGGATTCGAACGGTATCTCGTCGAGGGGATCCCAGCGGTGGGCGTCGGACCCCAGTGTTTCGGCGGCGGCGTCGAGGACGGCACGGTCGGTGGCGTGCAGTACGGGCCCGTCGTCGGGTTCGGGGCAGGCCCGGGCGGCGGCCCGCAACAGCCGCCGCGCCGTGGCGGAATCGCTGTCGGGCTGCCATTGCTCGTCGAGGTCGGCGAGCGCGGTCAGCCGCAATCGGCCCTCGGTGAGGGTGCCGGTTTTGTCGAAACACAATTCGTCGACCCGGCCCAGTGCCTCCACCGCGCGGTTGGCGCGCACCAGCACCCCGTAGCGGGACAGCCGCCGCGCGGCCGCGAGCTGCGCCACCGTCGCCACCAGCGGCAACCCTTCGGGTACCGCGGCGACTGCCACCCCGACACCGTCGGAGATGGCCGCGCGCAAGGTGCGTCCGCGGAGCCCGCCGAGTGCGGTGACGATCGCACCGCCGGTCAGCGTCAGCGGCAGGGCGCGATCGGTGAGCGAACGCAATTGAGCCTGCACGCCGCCCTTGTCCGGCGGTACCGCGCCCGCGGTCGCACGGCCGGCCTGGGTATCGGCTCCGACCGCCACCACCACCGCCACCGCGGAACCGCTGACCACGGTGGTGCCTTCGAAGATGAGGCAGGCCCGGTCGCCGACGACGGCGCCGGGCGTGGCCTCGACCCCCTTGGGCACCGTCACCGATTCACCGGTCAGCCCGGATTCGTCCATTTCCAGATCCTCGGTGCGCAGCAGCCGCGCATCGGCGGGAACCACTTCGCCCGCACGGACGACGAACACATCCCCGATCTCCAGGCAGTCGGCGGGCACCTCGGTACCCGCGGGTTCCGGGTTGGCGATATCCGCCCGGTCGATCACCCGGCCGGTCAGCTGCTCCCCCTCGAGGAGTTCCTGCAATTCGTTCTCCGCCGCCTGCCGCTGGCGAGCGGAGATCATGGCGTTCACGGTGAGAACCGAGGACAGCAGCACGGCATCGGAGGGTGCGCCGAGAATCGCGGTCGCCACCGCGCCCACACCGAGCACCGGAGTGAGCGGGTCGGCCAGCTCCCGCCGCATATGGCCCAGATAGCCGGTGATCGGTGCGAGCGCGTTCGGTATCAACGCACCCCGGCCGGTGGGCTCGTCGGTCTGCCGTTCCGCCGGGCTCGCAGGCTCGGGCAACCGGGACAGCACCTCGTCCGGTTCGAGGGCATGCCAGGGCAGCAGCGGTGCCGGTGCGCCCACCGCGTCCGGCCGGGCGGCCCGCAGCCCGGTCACCGCGCCGTTGAACAATCCCGCGAAATTCGCCGCGATCATCGGCGCGGTACGGGACCGGGCGGCCGGTGCTGCCGCCAGGATCAGCCCGGTGAGGCTGCAAGCCGACAGCGCCAGCGTGCGACCGCGCTCGCTGACCTGCCGCGCCGGCCCGACGGCCGCCAGCGTGCGCCGTACCTGCTCCAGATTCCGGCACAGCAGATCCGCCGACCACGGCACATGGATACCGCCGCCTTCGCAACCGATGAGCCCGATCGCGACATCGGCATGGTCGAGTGCCTTGTGCGCGCGGGTGCTCAGCACCGCCACCGCATGCCCGTCCTGCTGCAGCCGTTCCACATGCGCGCTGAGTGAACCGCGCGCGGAGACGAACTCGTCGGCGAGCCCGCGGAGTTCGGCGGCGTCGCGGTGGCCGGCGAGCACGATACGCAGTCCCGCGCGCCGGGCGGCGGTCAGCACACCGTGCGCCCGCGGATCCAGTTCGCGACCGACCAGTACCTGCCCGACCACTCGGTCACCGTCGCGCAGTTCCCGCTCGACCGGGCGGTTGGTGGTGCCGCCCCGGTCGCGGCTTCCGGAATGCGGATGCACCAGTCGCAGCGGATGGAGTTCGTCGCCGTCGCGATCCGCCAGCTCCCACAGCAACCGCTGCGCGCTGCTCCAGACCCGTGCGTCCGGCCACTCCGGATCGGCGCTCGCTGCCTCGAGGACCACGCGCCGGGTGGTGGCAAGTGATTCGGCGTCGACCACCACCGCCGTCAACCTGTCGAAGCGCCGCCACGCGGCCGGATGCAGCGTCAGTACACCGGCGGCCGCCAGAGTGGTGGATACGGTGGCGGAGTACACTTCCCGCCCGGCCCGCGCGGCTTTCGGCGCACCGAGGATGAGAGCGTCGGCGATATCGCCCGCCCGGCCCAGTCCGGCCAGGGTGGTGGCGCCGGCGAGCGCTGCGGCGGACGTCTCGTCGGCGACTCGCTCCACCGGTCCGCGCGGCATATCGGTGGGCCGGGTGAAACGCGGCAGCGGTTTGTCCACCCGGAAATGGTCGGCATCGACGATATCGGTCTCCCATTCCCGCCACTGTGCGTGCCGGGCCACGGCTTCGGTGAGGGCGAAACCACGCTGGACGGTATCGGCCACCAGATTGGTCACGCCGCCAGCTGCGCCCTCGCCGAGCGCGGCCCCCGCGGCATTGGCCACCGCCAGCAGCAGATCGGTGCGGGTACTGCCGAGTCGCTCCTCGAGATGCCGGCGCACCCGGGGCTGGGCATCGGTGAACGCCGCCACCGAACGCACCCCGCGCATGAACCCGCGCAGCGGCGGCACCGTGCCGGCGGCGGAGATCGCGATCGCGCAGATATCGCCGGCCACCTCGATCGCGGCCGCGATCACCGGTTCCCGGTCCGCCGGGAATTCCACGGCGCGGCTCCAGCCCGCGTCGGCGACGTCGGATTCGCGTTCGACCGCCTCGATCTCGGCCAGTAACCGGTCCAGGTCGGCGCCGCTGGACAACGCCGTCACGATCCGCCCGGTCACCGCGTTGACCCGCCACCACTGCACGCCGCGCAACCGGCCCAGATGCTGTTCCAGTGCGCCGGTGACCGCGGACCGGTGACTATCGTCGAGGCCCTGGACCTCGATCGTCGCCTTGTCCTCCGAGAAGGCGACCCGGCGTTGTGCGCGGCGGTCCCGCGGGTCGAGCAGGGCCGCGAGATCGTCGCGTAGCTCGCTGTTCCGGCCGGGTAACAGTGGCGCGATTCCGGAGGCCAGCGTCGTGGCCATCTTCTCCGCGGTCCGCACGGGGGTTTCCACCACCTGCAGCCCGGTGTCGACGGCCCGCTGGGCGCCCGAACGCATCGCCCCGGTCACCGTGGCGACAGGTGTGGTGATCAGCTGGGGAGACAGGAGTGAACGCACAGTCGGGGCCATACCCGGGCGCTACCCGGCAGACGCCGCCGCAAACGCTGCGAACGGGGTGTCGTAGGGCGCCGATAGTCTCGCCGCATGTCCTCGGCATGGTTACGCGCGAACGCGGTGTCCTGGTCCCTTCCCCAAACCCCCGGCACGCTCGCCGGTGCACTGGCCGATATGGAGTTCGTCCAGGCCGATCCCATTCGGGCGCCGGCGCGTGCCCAGGACCTGATCCTGCGCCAGCGTGTCCGGGGATACCGGGCCGGCGATCTCGACCGCCACTATCGAGAACTCGGTATCGACGAGGACATGGTGTACGCCTACGGCTATATCGTGCCCCGGCTGCGTTCGCTCCTGCACCCGCGCCGCCACCCGCGGGCGACCAACGGTGCCTACCCGCACGACACCCGTTCGGCCGAGGTCCTGGAATTCGTCCGGGAACGTGGGGTCGTGCACCCGCGCGAACTTCAGGAACATTTCGGCCATCGCGGGGTGGTGAACGCCTGGGGCGGTACCTCCTCGGCGACCACCGTGCTCCTCGAGGAGTTGCACCGCTACGGGCTGCTACGGGTAGCCGACCGGGTTTCCGGAGTACGACGCTACGAGCCGGCACCGGCCCCCGCGGAACCGGCGGCCGCGCCGGGTGAACGGCGCCGGGCGCTGGCGCTGCGAATCGCTCGGACCCTGGCGCCCGCGGCGGAATCGACGCTCACCGCGACGGTCAACCGGGCCGTGCGCCCGATCGGCGGCGGCACCGGCTCGGCCACGATCCGGGAACTGCGCACTTCCGGTGAGCTCGCCGGCCGTACGGTCGACGGTGTGCGCTACCTGTGGCCGGCCGATCTGGTACCCACCGACCGCCCGGCACCTGCCCGGGTACGGTTCCTGGCGCCGTTCGACCCGCTGGTCTGGGACCGGAAACGGTTCGGCGCGATCTGGGGATGGGATTACCGGTTCGAGGCCTACACGCCCGCTGCGAAGCGGATCCGCGGCTATTACGCGATGCCCATGCTGTGGCGGGACCGGGTGATCGGCTGGGCCACCTGTACGGGCCCCGGCAGCGAAGTCGAAGTGGGTTTCGCCGACGGCGCGCCCGCGAGCAAAGCTTTTGCGACTGCCTTGGACGCGGAGATCGCCCGGCTCCGGGCCTTTCTGGGACCGAAATGATTCGAGACTCCCACTCCGCGTCGGCCCCTGCACGCCGTAACCTCGCGCATGCCGGCCGGGCGCGCCGGCACCGACATTCGGGCGACGCGCCCGCACACGCGTCCCGGAAGGCTGCCGGATCCCTGCTCGCCGGGCAGCGCCGGGCAGGACGTAACGATCCGGAATGCGCTCCGGCGGGCCGAACCACGGCACCGGAACAAGACCCGTCCAGCGCGACCCGGGCCGGACGGTTGCCCCGGACCCCCGGAAACGCTCCCGTGACCCCGTAAAGTTGCCGCCCACGGTATCCGACGACGAAATACGGCCGCATGCATTCCCCTGGTTCAGCGCTGCAACCGGGCTGCAATCGAGCAACTGGGGAATGTCGGCTGCACACGACTGCCGCACCGCGGGCGTGTCGCGGTCAGCCCGTGTTGCCGCCGCCTGGCACGGCATCGGGCGGGATCGCTCGTACCGGTGGCGTTTGCTGCACCATGTCCCGGGTAGCCGCCCACCGGTCCAGCCCGGCAGCGGGCGCGGTCGCCGGATCGCGCCGTACGCCGGCCGGGGTCAGCGTGTCGGTCGAGGGAGCGGATATGAAAGCTGTGACGTGGCAGGGCAAACGTAATGTTCGGGTGTCCGATGTGGCCGATCCGCGGATCCACCAGCCCGGTGACGCCGTTGTCCGGGTGACCTCCACCGCGATCTGTGGCTCCGATCTGCACCTGTACGAACTGCTGGGCCCGTACATGTCCGCGGGTGATGTGCTGGGGCACGAGGCGATCGGAGTTGTCGAGGACATCGGCCCGGCGGTCACGAATCTCTCGCCGGGCGACCGTGTGGTGGTGCCGTTCCAGATCAGCTGCGGTGGCTGCGTGATGTGCCGGCAGGGGCTGATGACCCAGTGCGAGACGACGCAGGTGCGGGATCAGGGCTGCGGTGCTGCGCTGTTCGGGTATTCCAAGCTCTACGGTCAGGTGCCGGGCGGGCAGGCCGAATATCTGCGGGTACCGCATGCCGATTTCACCCATATCCGGGTGCCCGACGGCCCCGCCGACACCCGGTACCTGTACCTGTCGGATGTACTGCCGACCGCGTGGCAGGCCGTCGAGTACGCCGCTGTACCGGACGGCGGATCGGTGACCGTCCTCGGGCTCGGGCCGATCGGCGAGATGGCGGCGCGGATCGCGCACCATCGGGGGCTCCGGGTGATCGGTGTGGACCTGGTCGCCGAACGCCTGGACCGGGCGGCAGCGCACGGTATCGACACGATCGATCTACGCGCGGTCGGCGGCGGCCTCGCCGACGCGGTACGCGACCGCACCGACGGCCGTGGCTGTGATGCGGTGATCGAGGCGGTCGGTATGGAGGCCCACGGGTCCCCGGTGGCGGCCGTGGCGCAACGCGCTGTGTCGTACCTGCCCGCCGCGGTGGCCGCGCCGGCGATGAACACCGCGGCGGTGGACCGGCTCGCCGCCCTGCATACGGCGATCGATATCGTCCGGCGCGGTGGAACCATCTCGATCATCGGTGTGTACGGCGGCATGGCCGATCCGATGCCGATGCGGGTGCTGTTCGACAAACAGATCCAGTTGCGTATGGGGCAAGCCAATGTGAAGCGCTGGTCCGACGAAATTCTGCCGTTGCTCGACGACAGTGACCCGCTCGGCGTGGAAAACTTCGCCACCCACCACCTTCCGATGTCGGCGGCGCCCGATGCGTATCGCATGTTCCAGGCCAAGGACGACGGCGCGATCAAGATCGTCCTGGATCCCGCTGCGTGACCGGGTTCGCGCCGCGCCGAGCCGGTCACCGCATCACCGCGCGGGCCGCGTTCGATGTGCCCGCGCGCGAACAGGGGGCAATTTGCGACTCAGCGTGAACATGTCTCAGTCCGGGTTGAACTCGGGGACGAAGTGCGCAATACCTATTAGCGGAGTCGCGCTGTCGAGACAGCGCTCGCACGGGACCGAAGGAGACAACTGTGCGCACATTCACCGGCAAGGACGAGGTTCTGGCGGCAGTGGGGGAAACCCTGGGTACCAGCGACTGGGTGGAGGTCACCCAGCAGATGGTCGATCAGTTCGCCGAGGCCACCGGCGATCACCAGTGGATCCATGTCGATCCGGAACGGGCGAAGCGGGAGAGCCCGTTCGGCGGGCCCATCGCGCACGGCTACCTGACCTTGTCGCTGCTGCCCAAGTTCACTTCCCGGATCTTCACCTTCCCCGGCGCCGAACTGGGGATCAACTACGGCTCCAACAAGGTCCGGTTCCCGAGTCCGGTTCCGGTGGGTGCGAAAGTCCGTTCCACCGCCGTACTGGTGGCTGCGGCCGAGGTATCCGGCGGTGCATTGCAGCTGGTCGTGCAGCACACCGTGGAGACCGAGGGCGGCAGCAAACCCGCGCTGATCGCCGAAGTGGTGAGCCGGGTCGTGTTCTGACCCGTGGCACCGGCGCCGATCAGCGATCGGCGTCGGTGAACCGGATGATCCCGCGGATATTGCGGCCCTCGAGCATATCGGTGATCCCCGCGTTGATCTGCTCGAGCGGGTATTCGCGGGTGATCATGTCGCCGAGCCCGAGATCGCCGAGTTTGTAGAGTGCCAGCACCTCCGGGATCAGCAACTGCGGATTCCCGCCGCCGAACAGGGTGCCGCACAGGCTCTTCTGCTGGAACGTCAGCGCCGACAGGTTCATCCGCGGATTGGTTTCCGCGGCGTCACCGGTGGCGGCGAGGACGCAACTACCGGCCTTGGCCGTGATCCGCATCCATTTGGCCAGATCGTGACCGTCGCACCGGCCGACCGCTACGATCACCGTCCGGCACATCTGCCCCCCGGTGATTTCTTCGATCGCGCCGATCGCGGTATCGATATCGGAGTAGGTGTGGGTGGCGCCGAACTTCGCGGCCTGTGTGCATTTGGCCTCGACCGGATCCACCGCGAAGATCCGCCGCGCCCCGGAGATCACGGCGGCCTGTACCGCGGCCGTACCCACCGCGCCGGCGCCGATCACCGCGATATCTTCGCCGGGCCGCACCGTGGCGGTATTGACCACGGCCCCGTATCCGGTGGTGACGCTGCAACTGGCGAGGCAGGCGATATCGAACGGGATCGTGGGGTCGATCTTGACCACCGAACTCTTGTGCACCACCGCATAGGGGGCGAAGGCGCCGATCAGAGAGGTGGGATGCACATCGTGGCCGCGGGCCCGGATACGGAAGGTTCCGTCGGATACGGCGCCCCGGGTGAGCAGCTCCTGTCCGCGGTCGCACAGATTGTGGTGACCCGATAGGCAGGATTGGCATATCCCGCAGGCCGGGATGAAGGAGAACACCACATGATCGCCCACTGCGAGCTGGTCGACTCCCGTGCCCACCTCGACGATCACCCCGGCTCCCTCGTGTCCGCCGAGGATCGGGAACTCGGCGGTGGGGACGTCGCCGCTGGCCAGCCGCTGATCGAACTGGCACAGCCCGGCGGTTTCGACGCGGACTTTGACCTCGCCTTGCTGGGGGTCGCCGATCTCGATCTCCTCGACCGACCACGGCTGCGCGTAATCCCAGATCAAAGCACCCTTGGATTTCATCGGCTTCCCTAACTGTCGCGACGGTCGTGCCCGTGGTCCACGGCAGTACCCAGGTTGCCCGATAATGTCGTTCTCGGAAAGTGTTATATCTAGTTTTCCTACGATTTTCCGCGCGACCGGCCCGAGAACCCGCCGCGGCGCCGCCCGAACGGCACCGCCGCGGGCCGTCGTCAGTACTGGGCCGAACCGAGATCCACCGAGATACTGCCGGCGGTGACGAACCGGGATTCATCGCCGGCCAGCCAGCACACCGCGTCCGCGATGTCCTCCGGCATCGCGATTCCCTCCGGCAGCAGCGCAGTGTTCATCCCGGCCAGCTGACCGTTGGTCTCGGCGGCCCGGGTGAGGGCGCCGACCATATCGCCCGAACCCATCGGCGTGGCCACCGGGCCGGGGGCGACGCTGTTGACCCGGATCGAATGCTTACCGAGTTCGGCGGCGAACGCCCGTGCCATCCCGGTGACGGCATGCTTGCTGGCGGTGTAGTGGACCATGAACGGCTGCATGGCCACCCCGGATGCCGAGCTGATGAGAACGATCGACCCGCCGCGGCCGCCGTCGATGATGTGCTGCGCGCCCGCCATCACCGTATTCCAGGTTCCGGTGACATTGGTGTCGATCACCGCCCCGAACGATTCCGGGGTGATGGTGTCCCAGGGCTCGGGGATGCAGATACCCGCATTGGCCACGATCACATCGAGACGCCCGAACCGGGCGACTCCCTCGTTCACGATGGTGCGCAGCGCCGCGAGGTCGCGGGTATCGGCGACGGCGGCGAGGATCTTGCCGCCCGCGTCCGCCACCAGGCGCACGGTTTCGTCGAGATCGTCCGGGGTCGCGGAATCATAGGGCACCGTGGGCGGCAGCGGTGCGCACAGATCGACCGCGATGATATCGGCGCCCTCCGCCGCGAGTCGTTGCGCGTGAGCGCGGCCCTGGCCGCGCGCCGCCCCGGTGACGAAAGCTACCTTGCCGGATAGTCGAGCGCTCACTTGCTCTACTCCTGTCGTACGGGAAACGTCCGGCCATTGTGAGCCGACGGGAGGCCCACGCGCACCGGCCGGGCGCCCTGGGGACACCGGCGGGGCGGCCCGTGCAACGCGGCGGATGCCAGGGCTCCCTACTCCGCCAACGCTTTCAGTGCGATCTCGGCCAGCTCGGGCCGGCAGATGATCAGGTCGGGCAGGTATGGATCGGGCCGGTTGTAGCGCAGCGGGGACCCGTCGAGCCGGGAGACATGAAGTCCGGCCGCGCGCGCGACGGCGACCGGGGCGCAGGAATCCCATTCGTACTGTCCGCCCGAATGGGCGTAGATATCGGCCGTACCGCGCACGACCGCCATCGCTTTCGCCCCGGCCGACCCCATCGGCACCTCGGTGGCCGACAGGCGGGCCACGAGCCGGCGCACTTCGAACGAGGGGCGGCTGCGTGACAGTGCCACCCGTACGGTGCCCGGGGGCGGCGGCGGTGCCGGCACCGGTGGCCGGCCGGTGTGCAGGGTCTGGCCCGCGGCCGGTAGCGCGACGGCGCCGGCCACGGGTTCGCCGTCGACTGCCAGCGCCACGTGCACCGCCCAGTCCGACCGCCCCGGTTCGCCGAATTCGCGGGTGCCGTCGAGCGGGTCGACGATCCACACCCGGGATTGTTCGGTGCGGGCCGGGTCGTCGGGGGATTCCTCGGAAAGCACGGCGTCCGCCGGCCGGAACTCTGCCAAGCGGTCGAGCAGCAGGCGATTGGACCGCTGGTCACCGACTCGGCCGCCGAGTTCGCGGATCGACAGGAGAAGTTCGCCGGCTTCTTCGGCCAGGCTTGCGGCGAGGGTGTGGTCGTCCATGGGGATCCTTCCTGGCAGGCGCTGCCGTCCGGATCCATATAACACGCTACGTCCGGCGATCTCGTCGCGCGGTGCCCGCGGCCGGCGGCGGTGCGGCCCGTGTCCGGCCGGGGCCGGCGGCCGGTACGGGCGCGGCGGGCCGGCGTCAGTAGGCCATGAACAGGATCTGATCCCGGGTGTAGTCGTGGCCGGGGTGGTTCTCGGTCAGGTGTTTGCGCACGTTGTCGACGAGTTCGTCCTCGTTCGCGCCGGTCAGGTGTTCACCGCAGGGGCAGTTCAGCTGGGTTTTCATCGGGGATCCTTTCGTCATGGGAAACAACGCCGCTCAGCGTAGTAGCCGCGGCGCCGCCGTGCCGACCGATCAGGCCCGGTGTACCGGCAGTCGTTTGATGCCGTGGACGAAATCGCTGTGCACGTACTCCGGTGTTCCGAGTACCACGTCGGGGACGCGGGTCAGCAGCTCGTGAAACAGCAGCCGCAACTGCATTCGGGCCAGCCAGGCTCCCAGACAGAAATGGGCGCCGCCGCCCCCGAAGCCGGAATGCGGATTCCGGGTTCGGGTGATATCGAAGATATGCGGATCGTCGAGTGCGGTCTCGTCACGATTGGCCGAACAATAGAACAGTACGAGTTTTTCACCGGCCCGGACCCGGGTGCCCGCGACTTCGGTATCGGTCACCGCGTGGCGGGCGAAATGCAGTACCGGTGTCGACCATCGGATGAATTCCTCCACCGCGCCACCGATTCGCCCATCGAAATCCTCCAGCAGCCATTCCCGCTGCGCCGGCCGGTCCACCAGCGCCTGGAACGCATGGGAGGTGGCCTGTTTGGTGGTGTCGTTACCGGCCGAGGCCAGTAGCACCATGAACGCCCCGATTTCCTCGTCGGTGAGCCGGTGGCCGTCGACCTCGGCGGCGACGATGGCGGACATGAGATCGTCGCGCGGCTCGGCTCGGCGTACGCGGGCCAGATCGGTTCCGGCGCGGTGCAGAATCTCGAACTGCGCCATGAAGAATTCCGCGCGTTCCGCGAGAGCGGCATATTCCTCGTCGCTGGAGCCGAACATGGCCTCGGCGGCCTGCGCGACCGCATCGCGTTCGGCCGGATCGATGCCGATCATCTCCGAAATAGTGCGCATCGGAAGCTTCCGCGACACGCTTTCCACGAAATCCACCGGCGCGCCCGAGGACAGATCGGTGAGGAATTCGCCGACGATTTCGGCGGCATCGGCCCGTATCCGGGATTCGATACGGCGGACTTGTTTCGGCGTGAACGCCGAACTGATCAGGCGCCGGTAGCGGGTGTGCTGCGGCGGATCCATGGTGAGGAAGAACGTGGTGGGCCGCTGTAGTTCGATGGGCATCGGGTCCATGCTGATACCCAGGCTCGAGGTGAACAGCTCGGGATGCCGGCTGACGAAGGCGATATCGTCGTACCTGGTCACCGCCCAGTAGCCGGGCTCGGCGTGGGGGTACAACGCGGGCGGCGGTGCATGCCAGGTGAGCCCGGGTTCGGTACGCAATTGCGCGAACACCTCGTCGCGGGCGGGGAAATCGCGGGCCCAGAAGGCGGGCTGGGAAATATCGAGCCGGTGGTAGCGGCGCGGTGTGGCGGGCGCGCTGTCGATAGGGCTCATGAGCGGCTCCGAGCTCGGTGATCCATGGTGCGCGCGGAACGGCCGAATGCGCGCGAGTCGTAGGACTACTCTAGAGCGCCGCCTCATCCCGGGCGGCGGCTTCCGGCGAATCCAGATGCGCCCGGCGCACTCGGTGCAGGAAGTCGTCCAGCGGTGCTTCGTCCGGGGTCGGCGGTAATGCGGTGGCGGCGGTATCGAAGCGATACTCGTAGTCGGCGAGGAGCCGGTGCACGGATCCGGCGCCGGGATCCGCCGCGGCCGCGGCGCCCAGCGCGTGGTAGCGGTCGGGATCGGGAACGCGGATCGGCAGCCGGCCCGTGGTGTAGAGCTCGTAGCCTTGCCACAGCAGGCGCATGGTGTGGCGGGCGTGCTTCGCCCGGCGAGCGGCGGAGGCCGGCGGCCGCGGGCCGGCCAGTCGCCGGAACTGGCTGGTGGCATACCCGAAGAAGGCATCGCGCACCCGGGTCGCGGACAGGAAGCAGGCCCGCAACCCGACCAGTTCCCGGCCGAAGGCGGATTCCGCGGTATAGCCGTCGAGCCACAGGATTTCGGTCGCGGTGGGGTTGCACGAGAGCATCAGCCGCATGGCCTTGCCGATTTCGTGATAGGTCGCGTCGGCGCCGTCGCGGCCCTGCCGGGTCTGGCGGCTCGGCGGGTGCAGGCCGAGTAGATTCCGGGTCGGCTCCACATAGATCCCGGCGTAGTCGATATCGCTGGCGGGACCGGCCAGGCCGTAGGCCGTCGAACCGACCACTCCCTCGAGCAGCAGATCCTTCGTGTGGTCCATCGGTGATCCTCCTCGTCACCCCGGCCGATCGCCGCAACCGGTCGCGCGAGCACACCTGTTGCGGCGCGTACCCCGACGTGATCATGTCGCACCGGACGCGTTGTGGCCAGCGATTTTCCATTCGCTACCGGTGCGGCCGAACGCAATCGGAATCTTTTTGTGGATGTTTCCGCAGCCGGCGATGAATTCGCGGCGGGCCGGCCGTCACCACTGTCGAGCCCTACCTGTCGAGATCGCACCACACCACAACCGGACAGAGAGAAAACCGATGCCAGATTCGTCGTTCAGCACGCCGGAGCCCGGCCGCCCCCCGGTCGGGGCCGATACTTCGCGGGCGGGTATCGCCCGTGTCTACGATGCGAGCCTGGGCGGCAAGGACAATTTCGAGGCCGACCGCCGGGCTCTCGACGCGGTCCTGGAGATCGCGCCGGGTATGTGCTCGGTCGCGCGCCGGAACCGGGCCTGGCTGCGCCGGGTGCTGCGGTACCTGGCGGGGGTCGTCGGCGTGGAACAATTCCTGGATGCCGGTGCCGGTCTGCCCACCGTGAGCAATACCCATGAGATCGCCCAGCTGGTGAACCCGTGGGCGCGAGTGGTGTACCTGGACAACGATCCGATGGTCAGCGCGCACGGCCGGGTGCTGCTGGAAACCAACGAAGACACCGTCTATCTGCACGGCGATCTCACCGACCCCGCTGTGCTCGCAGGCGATTCGGCGGTCTGGCGGTATCTGGACCGGGACCGTCCGGTCGCGGTGATCCTGGGCGCTGTACTGCACCACCTGCCGGATGCCGCGGATCCGGCAGGCATCGTGGCCCGGGTGGTGGATGCGGTGAGTCCGGGGTCGTATGTGGCGATCACGCACTTCTGGGATCCGGGGGTGGATTCGCCGGATCACGCACTCGCGCGCGAGGTGGAGCGGCGGTTCGTCGAGAAGGGACTGGGTTCGGGCTGGAACCGGAGCCGGGCGGAGATCGAATCCTTTTTCGCGGGACTGGAATTGGTCGAACCGGGCGTGGTTCAGCTCGACGAATGGTGGCCGTCGGGGCCGGCGCATCCGCCGGCCACCGCCGAGGAGCGTTTGATTCTGGGCGGGGTGGGCCGCAAGGGCGGTCTCACAGTGGTGCGGTAGAGGGCGGCCGGCGTCACACCGCAGCGAATAATTCTATTCTCTTCATAGGAGAATTATCCTAGGCTTGCGCAGGACCGGCCGTCCGGCGGTATGCGGCCGAGCGCAACGCCGGGACGGCATGACACCCGCCGGAACTGGAGAGATGTGGTGATCTCGTCGAACCGACCGTGGACGGTGGCCGAGGCGCCCGGACAGTCGGGCCGTAAATCGGGCGGCGGCTGTGGGTGGTGGCCGAGGAACTGACCGGCGTGCAATTCACCGTCCGTACGACACCGGGCGAAACCGCCGCTGCACATCTCCCGGTTGCTGTGGAGAAAGCGGCCGGCGAAGCAGCAGCGCCCCACCGGCCCCGGTAGCCGGGCCGGTGGGGTCGGGACACATCGGCGCGGGGGTGCCCCGGCCGCCGGACAGGTGGTCGAACGAGGCGGTGGTGTGCTCACCGGCGGCGGATCAGGCCTTCCTGCAGGGTGGTCGCGCACAAACGCCCGGAACGGTCGAGGATTTCGCCGTGGGCGAGTCCGCGTCCTCCACCGGCCCATCGGCCGTGCTGGTCGTGCAGGAACCAGTCGTCGACCCGTAGTGGCGCGTGGAACCAGATCGAGTGGTTGACGGTCGCCACCTGAAGATCGCGGTCGCGCAGTTCTTCGCCGTGCGGGCCGGTGGCCGCCGAGAGCAGCAGCAGATCGCTCAGATACATAAGGCAGGCCGCCTGCTCGAGCTGGACGTCGGGAACCGGTGTCCGCGTACGTAACCACACCCGCTGCCGGGCCGGGGACACCGCACCTCGCATGGCCTGCGCGCGGGCCGGCAATTCCGGGAAACGGGCCTCGATGCCGAGTGCTTCGAGGAAGGTCGACGTCCATTTCAAGGCATCGGGGTAGCCGGCGAAAGCCGCGGCGATATCGGGTAACTCCTCGGGCCCGGGGGCATCGAGAGCGGCCACCTGGTGTTCGAGACCTTCTTCGGTGCGATGGAAGGAGGCGAGCATCGTGAAGATCACCCGGTCTTTCTGGACCGCCTCGACCCGCCGGGTGGAGAACGTACCGCCGTCGCGCACCGGTTCCACCACGAATTCGGTGGGGACGGTGGTGTCACCGGGCAACAGGAAGTAGGTCTGCGCGGAATGGATCGGCCGATCCGCGGGCGCGGTGTAACCGGCGGCCAGCACGGCCTGGCCCGCGACTTCACCGCCGTAGCTGCGCCGGGCGGGGCCGTCGTGGGTACGTCCACGGAAGCGGTATTCGCCGACGCGTTCGAGGGCGAGCCGATCGGCCACCGATTCCGCGCGGCGCACGGTTTCCGGACTCATGGCTACCTCCAGTGTGGCGATACGCGGCCATGAGCCGCGGTGTTCGTGTGGGTCGGGATAGCCGGTCGTTCCGGTGTGGTGCGCGCTCTGCGGACGTACCGCCACAGGCGGACAGGCCGCAGAGCGGAACGCCGCGCGCCGACCGGGGTCGGATCGTCACGCTGCGGAACGTCCCCGGGACGGTGACCGGGAGCGAGCGCGCCCGGTGCGCGGTCGGAAATTCCGGTTCGCGGCCTTCCCCGGTGTACCCACGGGCGGCGCTGCGGACGGGCCGGCCGTCCGCAGCGGTGCCGGCGATTCACTTGGGCGCGAACCGCATCCCGGCGTCCAGACGCAGGCACTGGCCGTTGAGCATCGCGTTGTCGACGATGGCACAGGCCAGCTTCGCGTATTCCTCCGGCCGGCCCATTCGCTTCGGGAAGGCGTTGCCCGCGACCAGCGGCGTCACCATTTCTTCCGGTACCCCGGCGAGGATGCCGGTATCGAACAGGGAGGGCGCGATGGCCAGCACGCGGACCCCGACCGACCCCAGATCGCGGGCCATGGTCAGCGCCATTCCGGCGATACCGGCCTTGGCCGCGGTATAGGCGACCTGCCCGATCTGTCCTTCGAACGCAGCGATGGAGGCCGTGTTGACGATGACACCGCGCTCCCCGTCGGCGTTCGGCTCACCCTGGCTCATATGCCAGGCCTGCAGACGGTTGAGGTTGAAGGTGGAGATCAGGTTCAGGTTGATGATCTGCTGGAAGGATTCCAGATCGTGCGGTCCGGTTTTGGACAGCGTGCGCTTGGCGATGCCGCCGCCGGCGGTGTTGACCGCGATGTCGAGGCCGCCGAGTTGTTCCACCGCTTCGGCGAGTACCGATTCGACACCGGCGTGATCGGTGACATCGGCTTCGAAGAAGGAACCACCGAGGTCGGCGGCAACCTTGCTGCCCTCACTGGCGGTGCGGTCGACGACGACGACCTTCGCGCCGCGGGCGGCAAGCAATTCGGCGCTGGCCCGGCCCATTCCGGAGGCGCCTCCGACGACGACTGCACGTGCTCCCTGAATCTCCATATTTCCTGTCTTTCTCGGTGTACGGCACCGGCCATCGATCGCCGATGGGGCCGGTTACGTTATATCCGCCCGGTGAGTCCGCGCCCAAGTATTTCGCAGAAGTCTCAGTGAAACTGCTGCTCAACCATTCAGTCGACGGGTGTGCGATCGAGTGGGTACCTGGCCGCAACGCGATCGCGATCGCCGTAGTGGAAACAGATCACCAGATCGTCGGCGACCTGGATCAGCAGATCCCGGCCCTCCACGGCGCCGACCCATTCGCTCGGCACCGCGGCCAGCCCGTACCCGGCGCCGAGCAGATTGCCGGTCACCGCGCCGGTGGAATCGGAATCGCCGGAATGGTTCACCGCCGCCAGCAGCGCACCCCGCACATCGCCGGTGTGCTGCGCGGACAACGCGCAGTAGACGGCCACCGCGAGACATTCCTCGGCAATCCAGCCCTGGCCGGCCTGTTCGACCCCGGTGGCAGACGCGGGATCGGAAGCGGCCAGAGCCACCGCGCGTTCGAGTGCGGCGATCGTTTCCTCCGCGCCGGCGATCGTGCGCAGCCGCGCCACGACCTCCTGTACCGCCGTGGGGAGTTCCACACCCTGGATTGCCTGGTCGACGAGCGCCGCGAACGCACCGGCGGACAGATAGCCGGTGGGATGGCCGTGGGTGAGCTGGCCGCACCGGGCCGCAAGGTCGAAAGCGGCGCTCGGACCGGCGGCGATCAACCCGAACGGCGCCGAGCGCATCACCGTCCCGCAGCCCTTGGAGTGCGAATTCACCGGCCCTTCGGTGCCGAACGCCCGCGGCGGCAGTAATTCGGCGGACTGCCGGCGCAGCCCGGTCATACACGCGTTGCCCGGTGCCCGGACGGCGTAGAGGAACCGGTGCGCCGCCAGCCATCCGTCGGGTTCGGGTGCCGGCCCCGGCGACTGCTGCGTCTGCAGCCACCGCAGATAGGCACGGCGCAGCGCCGGAACCGCATCGCTGCCGGCCGGGCAGCGCAACAGGCCCTCGGCAGTGAACAACGTCATCTGGGTGTCATCGGTGATCGCGGCCGGCGCCCCCGGCTCGGGTCCGGGCAGGAACCCGGTGACTCCGGGTTCGCCGTACCGGCGCAGGATTTCGGTCCGGGACAGGAATTCGATCGGCCAGCCGAGAGCATCCCCGACGGCGCCACCCACCAGAGCCCCGCGGACCTTGTCGACGAGTATCTCGTTATCACGCACGATCGCCGATCCTTCCAGTCACGACCGTTGCGGGCCACCGTGTTTCGCTGCGCCGGTCGAACGGTGCGACCGGACGATGCAGCGCCCGCGCCGGGCCGCGCCGAGTGTGGGGCGCGCTGCCCCGCCTGTCTTCGGCGCCGGTCCGCCGGACCCGCGACTTCGACGGCCGCCCGGCCGATTCCCGGCGCTGCGTTGCACCAACCGGTGGGGAGGTTCAACCGGAGCGTGGGCACGGCCGGAGCCGCAGGGCGTCCTGTCCTCCGGAAACCGCTGGACGAGTTCCGGCAGGCGTGGGCGCCCAGCGCATGCCTCCGGCCTGCGAGTCATGCCGTGGCCTGTAGATGATGCGCGGACATCCCCACTTCCGCCGGGCTCGAACCTACGAGCATCTTCTTGAACGCGGCCTGTTCCCGCAGCCCCCGCTCCTCGGCGTGCTGCCGGGCGGCCGGGCTGATCCGGGTGGCGGCGCTGCGCGCGAGGTTGACCGGTACCCGCAGCAGCGGATACCACGGCGGCATATAGGGCCACAGGCCGAGTTTGCGCATGGCGCGCGGCCCCAGGTACATGCTGGAGATCGACAGGTGCTGGGCGCGGGCGATCCGGCCACGCAACCACGGCAGGTTCGGATAGTTCCAGGTGAGCGGATCGTTGGCCATCGGCAACGCGAGTTGACGGGTGGTCTCGTCGGGGTTCGTGATGGCGGTCATGGTGTGGTACAGAATCCGGACACTGTCGCGGAATCCGGTCGGCAGCCACTCGTCGGCGACACCCATCAGCCGGCCCACATAGCGTGCGAGATGGGCCGCGGCCTCGCGGTCGGCGCGGGAGGGCACGATCCCCATCACCAGTCCGCCGACGAACGGGGCGATGAGCGCGCCGACCAGGGTTGCGGCCATATCCGTCTGGTTGATCGGCACACCCCATGCGCGCTGATCCCAGTCGGGCATGGCGCCGACGTGCCGGCGGACGAGCGAGTGCACGAACCGTATGTGCAGGGTGGAGCGGTAACCGGGCTCGAACTTGCCCATCCCGTTCTGGACATCGAGCGCCCACTGCATCGTCTCGGCGAACCGCTGGGCGGGTCCCTTCTCGAGGGCGCCGGTGCGCAGCAGGGTCTTGTTGAATCCGGATGCCAGATAGCCGCCGAGGAAGGAGACGTCCCGGGCCAGATACAGCCCGTCGTAGCCGCCGCGGCGCAGGACCTGTTCGCCGCGGCGCAACATGTCCTCGTCCAGCCACTCCGGGAGGGTTTCGACGGCGGTGAAGAACTCGCGCAGGGGCTGCGGTGCGTCCGGAACGGAATCGATACCGCCGGCCACGGCCTGCTCGAACATGGGCCGGGTCGTGGCCATGCCGGTGCCGATCATCCAGTCGACCAGAGTATCCATCGGCTCGTCGCCGATCAGCAGTGATTCACCCATATCCGCCCAGCGCCGGGCGTCGGGTGCCCCGATGCCCATCAACACGGCGAACGGTTTCAATCCCGGGACTGCCACCGGACCGGCGGGATGCCGGGTGGGGATATCGGCACCCGCGTCTACAGAACCCATGAAACGAATGTATTGAGTGCGTTACATTGTGTCAATGATGGGGCTCGAGCGCGAGCCGGGACACAATGAAACGCGGTCTATAATTCCGTCGCATGTTCCGTACCTATGACGAAGTCGACGAGCGGATTCTGGACGCGACCCTCGGGCGGATTCTGCAGGTCGGCATCCGGCGGAGCAGCCTGGACGATATCGCCCGCCGCTGTGGGCTCAACCGGGTCACCCTGTATCGCCGGTTCTCCGGTAAGAACGCGCTGATCGAGGCAGCGCTGTCCCGTGAGATCGCGCGGATACTCGCGGAGGCGACGGCGATCGCGTCCACGACCGAGGGCGTCGATGCCCAGATCGAGGAGACGGTTCTCTTCGTTCTCCGGCTGACCCGGACCCATCCGCTGGTCACCCAGTTACTGGCGGTGGCGCCGGAGGAAGCGCTGGGTTTCTACACTGTACGTGGCGAGGAAATGGTGTCTCAGGGCATCGATTACATCGCCGGTGTGCTGACGGCCGGTCAAGAACAGGGGGTGCTGGCCCGTTACGATCCACGGCCGGTCGCCGAACTCGTTGCCCGGATGGCGCATTCGCTGATGCTCACTCCGTCCGCGGGCATCGATTTCGACGACGAGCAGTCGGCGCGGGCCTTCATTCGCACCACGATCGTGCCGCTGATGAAGTACGGCGTCAGGTCCGGGACCGGCGAGGCCGGTGGCGAGGAGCCGTCCCCGGCCGAACGTGCGGCTGGGGCGTGACGAAACGGCCATGATTCACCGCGGGCCCCGCGGCCGCGACCTCCCGGATCGCCGGCCGGGCACCTAGGATCGACAACGACGAGGCCGGACAAGGAGTCAGCCGTGGTGAAGACAACCCGGACCACCGAGGTATCCGACAGCATCGTGGTCGGCATCGACCCGGCTACCGCCTACGACGCGGTGAGCGATGTGACGCAGATGGGCCGGTGGAGCCCGGAGAACACGGGCGCAGTCGTCGCCGAACCGGGCCGGCCGGCCTACCCGGGAATGACGTTCGTGGGCGCCAATCGGCGCGGGCCGATGCGGTGGCGTACCGAATGCACTGTGACCGTGGCCGAGCGGCCGCACCGGTTCGCCTTCCGGGTGTGCCGGTGGGGATTGTGGAAACCGCTGCTGCCGGTGGCGGTGGCGACCTGGGAGTACCGGTTCGACGCAGTCGCCGAGGGAACCCGGATCACCGAGGTCTGGTACGACGACCGCGTCCACTGGCCGGATACGCCCGCTCTGTGGTTCGACCGGGTGGCCACCGGTAAACGCGGTTTCGCCGAATTCCAGAAGGGCAATATCCGCCGCACGCTGGATCGGTTGAAGTCCGAACTCGAGGCTGCCGGCTGAACGGCCGAAGGGCCGCAACGGGTGTTGGGCAACCGGCCGAGCGGTTCCCCGGCGGCGTGATCCGGCGGCAGTGCGGCCGGTCCACGGCCCCGGATTTGCCACCAGGCAAGTAGAACGTGTTCTAATCTGGATATCCCGCACCGAACCGGGATCGTTGCCCGACACCCACGACCGGAGTGATAGCCGTGCCCGTTGCCCTGACCGCCGACCAAGCGGCGCTGGCCGAAACCGTCGCCGGATTCGCGGACCGGTATGCCGCGCGCGAATACACGCGTAAGCACACCGATCGCCTGAAACAGGGGAGCCTGCCGGAATTCTGGCCCGAACTGGTCGCGCTGGGTCTCACCGGTGTACACCTTCCGGAGTCGGTCGGCGGCCAGGGCGGAACATTGGACGATCTCGCCGTGGTGCTCGCCGAATCGGGCCGGGCGCTGCTACCCGGCCCCCTGCTGCCGACAGCAATCGCCGGTGCCGTACTCGCCACCGCCGCCGATTCCGCCGACGCGGCGCTGCGCCGGATCGCCGCGGGGGCATCCGGTGCGGTGATCGGTCCGGAACACGCCGTCGCGGAAACCGGTGGCGACGCCCCGCGGATCACCGGCGAAACCGGCGTGGTCCTGGGCGCTGCCTCGGCCGAATTGCTCGTGGTGGCCGCCCGTGCCGGTGCCGAAACCCGGTGGTACCTCGTCGAGCGCACCGCCGCGGGTGTCGAGGTGGAGGCGAAAGACGGTGCCGATCTGGGCCGCGATCTCGGTGTGGTCCGGTTCCGCGACGTGGTCGTGGCCGCACCGATCGAGCTGGACACCGACCGGGCCGAGGCCCTCGCCACCGCATTCCTCGCCGTGGAGGCGGCCGGGGTGATCCGCTGGTGCAGCGATACCGCCACCGAATACGTCAAATCCCGCGTCCAGTTCGGCCGCCCGATCGGTGCGTTCCAAGCTGTCCAGCATCGCACCGCGCGGTTGCTGATCACCAGCGAACTCGCCACGGCCGCCGCCTGGGATGCCGTCCGCGGTCTCGGCGACGAGCCCGGACAGCGGACCCACGCCGTCGCGGGTGCGGTCCTCACCACCCTCGGTACCGCGGTGCACGCGGCGGTGGAATGTCTCGGCCTGCACGGCGCGATCGGCTTCACCTGGGAGCACGATCTGCACCTGTACTGGCGGCGCGCGATGGCGCTGGCCGGGCTGGCCGGACCGGTGGAGACATGGGAACTGCGGCTGGGCGACGCCGCCCTGCAGGGGCCGCGTACCTTCGCCGTACCGCTGCCGGAAACGGATTCGGCGTTCCGCGAATGGGTCTCGGAGATCCTGGACCGCGCGGCACAGTTGGACAACCCGAACCCCTCGAAGGTCGGCAACCACGATGCGGTGAACACCGGCCCCCGCCGTACCCTGCTCGCGGACAGTGGTCTGGTATCGCCGCCGATGGCCGAACCCTACGGTATCGAGGCCGGCCCGCTGGAGCAGCTCATCCTGCAGGACGAATACGACCGGCACGGTATCGCCCAGCCGTCCATGGGGATCGGGCAGTGGGTGGTGCCGATCGTGCTGCAGCGCGGCACCCCCGAGCAGCTCGCCCGGCTGGCGGGTCCGGCGCTGTGCGGCGAAGAGATCTGGTGCCAGCTGTTCAGTGAGCCGGAGGCCGGTTCCGATGTGGCGTCGCTGAGCCTGCGCGCGACCCGGGTCGACGGCGGCTGGCGGCTCCAGGGCCAGAAGATCTGGACGACGCTGGCCCATCGTGCGGACTGGGGTCTGCTGCTGGCGCGTACCGATCCCGAGGCCGGCCGGCACCAAGGGCTGACCATGTTCCTGGTGGATATGCACGCCGAGGGTGTCGAGGTGCGTCCGATCGTGCAGGCCAGCGGCGACGCCGAATTCAACGAAGTGTTCTTCGACGACGCGTTCGTACCGGACGAGATGGTGCTGGGCGAACCGGGTCAGGGATGGGCGTTGACCCTGGAAACCCTGGCACAGGAACGCCTGTTCATCGGCGGTGTCCGCGATCCGGGGCACAACGAGCGGATCCGGGGCATCATCGAGCGCGGTGAATACGCCGGTACCCGCGACGATGCGGTGCGCACGCTGGGGCGGATCAGTGCGCGGGGCGCCGCGATCTCGGCGATGAACCTGCGGGAAACGATCCGGCGGCTGGACGGTCATGCCGTCGGGCCGGCCACCAGTGTCGCCAAGGCGGCCGCATCGATACTGCACACCGATGCCGCGGCCGCTGCGCTGAACCTGATCGGCCCGGCGGCCGCGCTCGGCGAAGCGGTATCCGAACCCGTGCACCACGAGCTCGATATCCCGACCTGGGTGATCGGCGGCGGCACTCTCGAGATCCAGCTGAACACCATCGCGACCCTCGTGATGGGGCTGCCCCGGAAGTAGGGGAGCAGCCCCGTAGGCGCGGCGGCTCAGGGCCGGGCAGACCCCGTGGCCGCCGCGCCGGTATCGGCGCGATTCAGGAACTCGTTGAGCTCGGCCGCCGTCATCAGGCCGAAGTTCAGCGCCAGGCGTCCGATCGGTATCGATGCGACCATCCGCGCCATATCGATACCCAGATCGGCGTCGGCGGAGCCGGAATCGCCGAGCAGAGGTTGCAGCCGTTCACTCAGCTCCGGCCCGGCGACCGGATGCGCCAGTACCTCGGCCAGGCTCGACTCACGGGTCAGCGGCAGCGCCACCGCGTCCCCGGCGAGTGTCACCGTGGCCCGCGCCCGGATATCCCGGCTGGAGGAACCCACCTGCAACGTGTACTCGCCACCCTCCACCACGCGGCGGCGAGCCGCATCGTTCCAGTAGGCGAATTCGTCGCGGGAGGTGGTCACGGTGACCTCCTCGGTCGCCCCGGGTTCCAGGGCGACGGTGGCGAACCCGCACAGTTCCCGAGGTGCGCGTAGCACCCCGGAGGAGTCGAGGCCGCGGTAGACCTGCACCACTTCCCGGCCCGGCCGCTCGCCGGTGTTGGTGATCCGGACGGTGACCGTGACGCCTTCCGCGTCGGCGGACGCCTGCGCCCCGGCGTATTCGAAGGTTGTATAGGACAGGCCGTGCCCGAACGGGAAGGTCACCGCGAGCTCGCGGCGGTCGTACCAGCGGTAGCCGACGAAGATGCCTTCGCCGTAGCGGACGTGCCCGTTCTCGCCCGGGAAGTTGTCGTAGGCGGGTACATCGGTGAGCCGGACCGGGACCGTCTCGGTGAGCCGGCCGGACGGTTCGGCGATGCCGAACAGCAGATCGGCGACGGCGCCGCCGCCCGCCTGGCCGAGCAGGGCGGTGTCGAGGACGGCATCGGCGGCGTCGGCGATCGGCGCCAGCCGCAGAACGCCACCGTGTGCCAGCACGACGACCACCCGCGACTGCACCGCCCGCACCGCGGTCAGCAATTCCACCTGGTCGGCGGGGATTTCGATATGGTCGCGGTCGAAACCCTCGGATTCCTGGGCGGCGGCCAGGCCGAGGAACAGAACGGCGATATCGGCGCCGGCGGCGGTATCCACGGCTCGGGCTCGCAGTTCCGAGCCCGCCGCCGGGTTCCCGGTATCGAAACCGCGGGCGTGGGTGACGGTTGCTGCCCCGGCGAGCGCGCGGATCTCGTCGAGCGGAATATCCACGCGGGCGGCGTTCACATGGGAGGACCCGCCACCCTGGTAGCGCGGTTCGGTGGCGAATTCCCCGATGACGGCGATGGTTCCGCGGGGCTCGAGCGGTAGCACCGCATGGTCGTTCTTCAGCAGCACCGCGCAGCGTGCGGCCACCGATCGGGCCAGCGCGTGATGTTCGTCGATATCCCAGCGGGTCTCCGGGCGGGCGTTCCCGGCGGCCTTGCTCGCCAAGGCGGCCATACGTCCCGCCGCGGTCGCCAGGACGGAACCGGGCAGGGAGCCGTCGTCGACCGCGGCGACGAGCCGGCGGTCGCCGCCGTCGTCGGGCCCCGGCATCGTCAGGTCGAGGCCGGCGGCCACCGCCGCCACCCGGTCGTCGACCGCGCCCCAATCACTGACCACCACCCCGTCGAATCCCCATTCGCCGCGCAGTACCTCGGTGAGCAGCCAGCGGTTCTGGGACGCATATACGCCGTTGATCTTGTTGTACGAGCACATCACCGTCCACGGAGCCGCGTCGGTGACCACGCGCTGGAAGGCGCGCAGGTAGATTTCCCGCAACGGCCGCGGATCGATATCCGAACTCGACCGCATCCGATCGAACTCGGCGTTGTTGGCCGCGAAATGTTTCAGTGCGGCGCCGACCCCCTGCTCCTGCAATCCGCGCACCCAGGCGGTGGCGAGGGCAGCGGTGAGATGCGGATCCTCGGAGTAGTATTCGAAGTTCCGGCCACAGCGGGGATCACGTTTGATATTGATGCCGGGCCCCAGCACGATCCGCACACCCGCGGCCTGCGCTTCCCGGCCGATCGCGGCACCCACCCGGGCGGCGAGGCCGGGATCCCAGCTCTGCCCCAGCCCCACCGCGGGCGGGAAACAGGTTGCCGGGATACTCGGGCCGATGCCCAGCGCGTCGCCGCTGTGAGCGGGGTCCTGGTACCGCAGGCCGTGCGGTCCGTCCGACAACGAGATCGACGCGATGGCGCCGACCGGTTCGGTGGACCAGAAATCCCGGCCGCTGCCCAGCCGGGCGCGCTCCCCGGTGGAGAGATCCGCGATCAGGTGGTCGGTGGTGGGGACCGGGTCCGGCATACGGCTCCTTCGGGTTGCTGGCGCTGATACCGAACATAGCCGGTGGCCGGCGCGGATCGGGCCTGCGCGCGACGGGACCCGGATGCGCGTCTCAGGACCGGGCGGGCCCGTAGTCCAGATGCACCACACCGTTGGCGTAGACGTCGTGTGCGCGGAGCTCGAGTGTCGTGGTGCCGGCTCCGTCGGCGAACAGTTTCGCACCCTTGCCCAGCACTACGGGGTAGACGAACAGGTGCAGATCGTCGACGAGCCCCTCGGCGAGCAGCGCCCGGACCAGGGTGCCACTGCCGCTGATGTAGATGGTCCCGTCGGTATCGGCCTTGAGTTCACGGATCTTTCCGGGATCGTAGGCGCCGAGGGAAACGCTGTTGGCCCATTCGGCCCGCGGTGCCTGTGCGCCCACCACATATTTGGTGGTTTCGTTGAAGAACGGGGCGCCCGGGTCGTCCTCGACGGTCCGGGTGGACCAGGCCGGGGCGAACATCTCGAAGGTATTGCGCCCGAGCAGAATGGCGCGAGCCGCACCGGTGATCGCGGCGAGGGTCTCGCCCATCTGCGGATCGAATCCGAATTCGACGGTGAACGACGGATCCTCGTACGACCCGTCGAGGGAGACGAACTCGTGAACGGCGATGGTTCCCATGCTGATGTCCTTTCCGGCGGCCGCTGGGCTGCGGCCGGTCTGCGCTCCGGCACGCGGGGTGGTGCGGAGGTATGTCTGTCTCGTTCGGGTAGACGGGTCCGGGCGGGGTTTCTCATCGGTACCCGGGGCGGCTGCCGAATCCCGTGCTGCCGGACCGGTTCCTCCTGCGTACAGTGAGTGTGCCGCACACAGTGTTGACAGCACGGCGCCGTGGGGAAATCAATGTGAGGACGCGGCGCCGAACCCGGCTCCGTGCAGGACAGCAAGGGAAACAGGACTTCCGAATGGGTCACCCGCAACCACCCAATCCGTACCAGCATCAGCCTGGTCAGCCCGTACCACCGGGACAGCCGTATCCGGGACAGCCCATGGGCGGACAACCCATGGGTGGGCAGCCCATGCCGGGCCAGCCGTATCCAGGCCAGCCGTACCCCGGTCAGCCCCAGTACGGCCAGCAGTACCCGGGCCAGCAGCCGCAGATGGGTGCGCCCATGGGCTACGGTCAGCCGCCGCGCTCTTCGGGGGGTGGTGGCGGCAAGATCGCGCTCATCGTCGGCGGTGTCGCGGTGGTGCTGATCGCGGTCGGGGTCGGTGCGTTCTTCGTCCTCGGTGGCGGTGGTTCGGCCGTGGGTGGTGGCTACGACGATCCGCGTGATGTGGCGCAGGCGTGGGTGGACCAGGACGGTAACCCCGAGGATCTGGTCTGCCAGGCCGATCTGGACGAGATCTCACAGTACGAGCAGGAAAATCCCGTCCAGCCCACCGGTGTGCCGTCGGGTGTGTCCGCGCCGGAGACCACGCTGAAGAGCGTGGATGTGCCCTCGGGAAGCGATTCCGGAACGTTCACCATGGAGATGACCATGGAGCTGCTGGGCGACGAGACCACCACCACCACGACCTACGACCTGGTCAAGGAGGACGGCTCCTGGAAGGTGTGCGGAATCCTGAATCCCGAAGTCGACGTGGACATGCCGGGCTTCTGATCTTCGTCGGACAGGTGGTCGGTCACCGGGGACAGTGCCCCCGGTGACCGGCCATTGTCTGTTTCCGGCTCGCGTATCGCCCGGTTCGGCACGGCGAATTGCCACTTACTGATGAGGCGGGGTCTTCCGCGGATCGCGGTGTATGAACGTAAAGTTGCGGCGCACCCCGCAGCGCCGCAACCATACCTTCGTACACACCGATCCGACGGAAGAATCACGGCGGGATCGTCGAGTGCACAATCGAAACCTCGGGGGAGTTCGCCGGTCGCGGAACCCCGCCGGTTGTCCCGAGAAGTGTGCGGTGCGGAGACAGGTGCGCCGTAGACCTCGTTCACGCGCCCGGTTCGCGGGTCGCGCACTGTTCATATCCGGCGGTTCACCTCGATCTCCCGTGCTCATACGAACAACGGTGCGGTCGCCGGACGCGACAGCACCGTTGCGCCCGACATTACTGTGTGGGACAGCCCGATCGGAGGGGCGGAAGCGACAGGATGCGATCCGTTTGCGACAGGCCGGTCGGCGGTGGGTTCGTGCCGCGCCCCTGTAAAAGACCGATCGGTTTTCATAGGACGTTTTACGATCCGTATCCTGCCAGCGTGGATGTGGGCATTTTCGTCGTGGACGGTGTGGGTGAGCTCGGTTTGGGCGCCCTCCACGGGGCATTCAGTACCGCCAACGTCCTGCGGCGCGAACTCGATTACCCGCCGGCCGGGTGGAACGTGCATACGGTGTCGCTCGGTAGTTCGGTGCGGTCGGGTAGCGGGAACATTGTGCAGACCATCCCGTTGAGCGAGGCGTCGGCATCGTTCGACACCCTCGCGGTGGCCGCGGTGAATGTGCTGGACCCCGAGCCGCTGGTCGCGCTCGTCTCGGACCCCGGTAACGCCTGGCTCCTCGACCGGATTCGCAGTGCCCGTGACCAGGGCGTGCATCTCGCCGCGGCGTGTACCGGGACGTTCTTCCTGGCGGAGGCCGGCGTCCTCGACGGGTCTCCGGCGACGACCAGCTGGTGGCTGGGGAGCAGCTTCCGCGGGCGATACCCGAGAGTCGATCTGGACGAGCGGGCCATTGTCTGCCACGGTGAGGGCATCACCACGGCCGGCGCCTCGCTGTCCCATGTGGATATGGCGCTGTCCCTGGTGTACCGCACCAGTCCGGAACTGGCAGAACAGGCGCGGCGGTATCTCGCTTTCGAGGGCCGTGCCAGCCAGACGCCCTACGTCATCCCGGAAGTGCTCGCGCGGGGCAACGCGCTGATCGTCGCGTACGAACGTTGGGTGCGCGAACATATCTCGGAACAGTTCCTGATCTCGGCCGCGGCGCGTGAACTGGGCGTCACCGAGCGCAGCCTGCAACGCGCAACCCGCGCGGCGCTCGGCATGTCGCCCAAGGATTTCGCCGACGATATCCGGGCCGACCGGGCCACCCGGCTGTTGCGGACGACCGGCCTGACGGTGGAAGGAGTGGCCCGCGAGGTCGGCTATGTCAATGCCAGCGCGCTACGGGCGCTCCTTCGCCGGCGTCGAGGACTGTCACCAGCACAGATCCGGGCCCACGGTGGCCTGTGACGTGGCGGCGGGGTGATTGCGGTGGCGACACCGTATTCCGTCTCTACACTGATCGCATGTATGTTCGACGGTTGTTCGCCGTAGCCGGGTTCGTGGCCGCGCTGTCACTGGGAGTTTCCGCCTGCACCACCACCGGCGCGGGCGCGACGAGCGAATGTGATGTCCGAGGTTGCACCGTAACCTTCGATCGCGGCGTGGACGCGAAGATCAGCGTTCTCGGCGTGGACGCCGAACTCGCCGCGGTGCAGGGCAATGTGGTGACGCTGAAGGTCGCGGGGCAGGAGGTCACCGTGCCGATGGGGTCGACCGAATCCGCCCAGGGCCTGGACCTGACGGTCCGCGAGATCACCCAGGACAAGGTCGTGATGCAGTTGTCCACCGGGCTCTGACCTCGCCCATCGGCGCCGGCCTTCCGGTGCCGTCCCGATCGCAAGCCCGGTGTCGTCGTGGCGTCTTCCGCGGCGCCGCCGGACGAGTGCCGCGCACAGCGCATGCCGCGCGGCCTCGCATCTGCCCGAGTCCGGGTGAACGCCGTAATTGTGGCCGGTCCTCGCCCCTGGTGGCGGTACCGCCCGATGACCTTCCGTCGGGATTGTTCGTCGGTGTGCAGCCGGGTCGTGAACGCGCGGCAGCGTTCGGCGCCGCGGCCGGCCGGGCGGGACCGGTCGTCGAGTGGGTGCGCGGTCAGCGGTGATACCGGATCCGGGTGCCCGCACGTAGCCGGCGCGGGTACGCCGGACGGCGACCGGTTCATCGTGGTTCGCGGACCGGTGTCTCCGACCATCGAGGTTCGGCGCGACCGTAACCCGTCGCCGGGAACGGATAGTCGGGGAATTCGGCCAGTGCGGGTGCGGCGGTGACGATCCGCCCATGCGTTACCGTGCTGTGCGGGCCGGGCACTGCCGGTGCGGGATGGTCGGGCGTACGGCCGCGTTCGGACAGCAGCCAGGTGGCGGTCCGGGCGAGTGAGACCCGGACATCACGGCCGAACCCGTCGCCGGTCCGGGCGGCGAGTGCGTCGACGATACCGGCCGCGAGCAGATAACCGGAGGCGTGATCGAGCGCCTGGGCAGGGAGCGCGCCCGGGACGGCGGACGCGCCCTCGACGACCGCGATCCCGGTGGCGGCCTGCACGATACTGTCGAAACCGCGCCGGCCCGCCCATGGCCCGGTGAACCCCCAGGCGCTCACCCGGGCGTGGACCAGTCCCGGCCGGCCGGTCAGGCCCAGCCGTTCGAGCGCACCGGGCCGGTAACCCGTGACCAGGACGTCCGCGGTGTCCAGCAGGCTCTCCCAGTGCGCATTCGCTGTGCGCAGATCCAGTAGGGCCGAGTGCTTGCCCTGTCCGGTATCGGTGAACTGCCACAGAATCTCGGGCAGTCCGGGCGGGTCCACCCGCAGGACTTCGGCCCCGAGCAGTGCCAGCGCCCGGGTGGCCACCGGACCGGCGATCACCCGGGTCAGGTCGAGTACCCGCACCCCCTGCAGCGGCTGATACGGGGTGCCGGATACCGGCAGGGTGTAGCGCCGCCGGTCCGATCGTTCCACGACTGCGACCAGGGGGCCGGCCGCGGCCGACCGCGCCTGCGGATGAGCTCGCCACTGTGCCTCGTCGCGTACCCGGACCGCTATCGCGCCGCGGGCCGCCGCCAGTTCCTCGAGATCGGCCGCCCGGATCATCGCGATCTGGGATTCGGCCTGCTCGACGGGCGCATCGGCGGGCAGTTCGAGCGCGGCCAAGAGACGGGCGCGATGATGCGGATAGTTCGCATGCGTGCGCACCCAACCGTCGAAGGTGGGGAAGAAACCGGACAGATCGGCGAAACCTGCGACCGGGGCCCCGTCGATTCGCAGTAGCCGGTCGCTGGTGAACGACGCGGCGATGCGTTCCGGGTCGAGGCGATGGCGGATCGGCGCCGTCCCCGCCGTTGTGCGGTAACGGTCGGCCGCTGCGGTAAAGGCCCGGACGGAGCCGGCGGCCAATCCCCATACCGGCAGGGTGGCGGCGAGACACCGCCCGGGATCGGGCCATTCCACCGGGGCCGACGCGGCAACGCCCACACCGTCCTCGTAATCACGAACCAGCCGTGCTCCCACATCCACTGCTCCGAGCGTACTGGCGTGCGGCGCGGGCGATCCGCGAGTTACCGGTTGGCACAGCGATTTTCATCACACCGTCACCACAGGTGGTGAACAGTTCAGACGAGGTTGCGCGCGGTGGGCCGCCCGGGATGGCGCCGGGCCCGCCACCACCAGCCCGCCCACGACACCAGCACGCAGACCGCGACCAGTATGCGCACCTCGGCGAGCATGCTCTCGGGGTAGATGACGCCGGTCAAGTAATAGTCGATGAATCCTTCCGGTGGCAGGCCCTGCAATCCGGCGCGTTCGCGCGCCCAGTTCTCGGCATACGTGAGCGGACAGTCGTAGCCGATCAGGACGGTACCGAACCCCCAGGCCGCCGCCGCGCCGTGCAACCAGATCGTGCGCGGCAGCCGCCAGGCGACAAAACCTCCCGCCACCACGTAGCCGATGAACAGCACATGCACGGCGGCGGTCAGATCGGCGAGCAGCCGGTACCACACCCTTCCAGGGTATGTCCTGAGCGCGGTAGCCGCGCCGGAATCACCAGGGTGAGGGCCGGTAGTCCTTCAGGAAACAGCCGTACAGATCGACGCCCGCCTCGCCGCGCACGATCGGATCGTAGACTCGGGCCGCGCCGTCCACCAGGTCCAGCGGGGCGTGGAAGCCCTCGTCGGCCAACCGGACCTTGGTGTAGTGCGGGCGTTCGTCGGTGATCCAGCCGGTGTCCACCGCCGTCATCAGGATCCGGTCGGATTCGAACATCTCGCCGGCGCTGGTGCGGGTCAGCATGTTCAGGGCCGCCTTGGCCATATTGGTGTGCGGGTGCCCCGGACCTTTGTAACCACGCGAGAACTGGCCTTCCATGGCCGACACGTTCACCACGTACTTGCGGCGGGCCGCCGCCGCGGCCAGTGCCGGGCGCAGCCGGGATACCAGAATGAACGGCGCCACCGAATTGCACAGCTGCACTTCCAGTAATTCGGTGGGATCGACCTCGCCGACCGTATGCACCCAGCTGTTGGTGTGAGCCAGGTCGGGGACCAGCCCGCCGGCATCGATGGCGACCCCGCGGGCGATCCGATCCGGGGTGGCCGATCCGGCCACCAATGCCAGTTCGGCCACATCGGCGCCGGTGAGGTCCGGCGTGAGCGAGGCGGTCAGGGCGGTCGGATGGGCACGGGTGGTCTGGCCGAAGATCACCGTTTCGGGCAGTTCGCCGGCGGGCAGCGGATCGGATTCGGCAGCGGCCAGGGCGCTGTAGGCGCCGGGGGAGCGGCGGACGGTCTGCGCGGCATTGTTGATGAGGATATCGAGCGGCCCCTGCGCCGCGACATCGTCGGCGAGCGCCACGACCTGGGCGGGATCACGGAGATCGATGCCGACAATGCGCAGCCGGTGCAGCCAGTCGGCACTGTCGGGCTGGGCGGCGAAGCGGCGGATGGCGTCGTTGGGGAACCGGGTGGTGACGGTGGTGTGCGCGCCGTCGCGCAGTAGTCGCAACGCGATGTACATACCGATCTTCGCGCGTCCGCCGGTCAGGAGCGCACGGCGGCCGGACAGATCCGTGCGGGCGTCGCGGCGGCCGTGGCTCATCGCGGCGCAGTCCGGGCACAGCTGGTGGTAGAAAGCGTCGACGCGGGTGTACTTCTCCTTGCAGATGTAGCAGCCGCGTGCCCGCAGCAGAGTGCCGGCCGAGGCACCGGTGGTGGCCGAGCTGATCGGGATACCGGCCGTTTCGTCGTCGATCCGGTTCGGCGACCCGGTGGCGGTGGCGGCCACCACCGCACGATCGGCATCGAGTTTGGCCTGCCGGGCGGCGATGCGACGCCGCCGTTTGAGTTCCTTGAACATGCCGCCGACGGCGCGCTGGACCGTGACCGAGTCCGGGTGGCCGGGGTCCAGCCGGCCTGCTTGTTCGAGTACGTGCAGACAGGTGGCGAGGTCGTTCGGGTCGATGCTGGTCGCGGCCATCGGTGCGGGGATGTCCTTCGTGAGCTGGGAAAGCGTGCCCACCATTGTGGCAAGGCGGGCGGGCACGGCCGCGACCGGGCGTGAACGCCCCCGCGACCCTTCGTTGACATCGCGCCAATAGTGCGGGAAAGTCGTTCCGGAACGATCCGGCACTCCACGTGCCGGGCTGGTGATCACGAGCCGAAGGATGCGGATATGGCACGCCCCGCGTGGAGCGACGACGAGGTCGAGGCGGTACGGGAACTCGCCCGCACCTACTTCGAAAAGGAAGTGGTGCCGCACGAGGATCGGTTCATCGAACAGGGCCACCCGGACAAGGCGCTGTACCGGCGGGCCGGTGAACTGGGCCTGCTGTGTCCCGCGGTCGCCGAGGAATTCGGCGGCGGTGGCGGCACCTTCGCCCATGAAGCGGCCATCATCGAAGAGCAGGTGCGCGCGGGTGACGGTGCTCTCGGTATCCCGGTGCACAGCTCGATCATTGCGCCGTACCTGGCCGAATTCGGATCCGACGAGCTGAAGAAACGGATTCTGCCCAAGGCCGCCAGTGGCGAGATGGTGCTGTCGATCGGGATGACCGAACCGGGCACCGGTTCGGATCTGCAGGCCATCAAGACCCGCGCGGTGCGCGAAGGCGACGAGTACGTGATCACCGGGTCGAAAATTTTCATCTCCAACGGCTGGCTGTGTGACGGCATCATCATCGCCGCCAAGACCGATCCCGAGAAGGGCGCGGCCGGGGTGTCACTGCTGTTCGCCGAGGTGAGCGACGACACCCCCGGTTTCACGCGGGGACGGATCCTGTCCAAGATCGGCGGGAAGGGCCAGGACACCGCAGAGCTGTTCTTCGACGGCCTGCGGGTTCCGGCGGCGAACCTGCTCGGCGGTATCGAGGGGCAGGGCTTCTATCAGATGATGCAACTGCTGGCCCAAGAGCGCCTCGTCACCGCGATCATGGCGGTGGCGATGATGGAACGCGCGGTCGAACTCACCGTGGAGTACACCAAGGGGCGCGAGGCGTTCGGCAAACCGCTTTTCGCCATGCAGAACACCCGGTTCGAACTGGCCGAATGCGCGACCATCGCGCGCACCAACCGGGTTTTCCTCGACGACTGCATCACCCGGCACCTATCGGGTGAACTCGATATCCAGACCGCGGCCATGTCCAAGTATTGGTCCACCGATCAACTCGGTATCGTCGTGGACCGCTGCCTGCAGCTGTTCGGCGGCTACGGATATATGACCGAATACCCGATCTCGCAGCTCTACACCGGCGCCCGGGTGCTGCGAATCCTTGCCGGCAGTAATGAGGTGATGAAGGATCTCATCGCCCGTGGGCTCTGATCCGGAAGCCGTCCCGGGACCCGCTTCGTACGGAGCCGGGACGCCGGTGCGGCGCCGCCGCCTCGAACCCGACGAACGCCGGGCGCAGATTCTGGCCAAGGCGATCGAGATGTTCGGGGAGCGGCCCTACGCCGCGGTATCCACCGCCGAACTCGCGCAGCGCGCGGGGGTGGCCCGCGGCCTGATCAACCACTACTTCGGCAACAAGCGCGACCTATATCTCGCCGTCGTGCGCCGGATGGTGACCCTGCCCCGGCCCGACGATCTACGCGTTCCGGCCGGCAGCACCCGGGAACGGATCGATGCCAGTGTCCGCTGGCTGCTGGACACCATTTCCGAGCACGGCAGCACCTGGGTGAAGGTCACCAGTCACGAGGGAGTGGGCGACGATCCCGAGGTGCAGCAGATCCTGGATGCGGCCGACGATGCGGCGGCACAGCGGCTGCTGCTGATGATCGGCCTGTCCGATGCCGAGGCGGCGGAGCCGCGCCGGGCGATGGTCCGGGCCTTCGGCGGGCTGGTGAAGGTCGCCGGACGTGAATGGCTGACCCGCGGCACGATGACCCGCGACCAGGTGCATGCCCTGCTCGTGGATGTCCTCACGACTCTCGTCACCGAATCCCTTCCGCGAGTGAACGGGGAGAACCGAACCCCCGCGGCGGGTATCGTTATGGACAATCACGGCGTGTCGGATGGACAACTGTGATCTGAACAACTCTCGTTTCGCGCAACGGCCGGACCGATCCCGCTTATTCTTGGCGCACTGCCGGGCGGGTCGACCGCTCCGGGTTCCCCGGCAGCAGTTCGAAAGGGATCGCGCATGGCTTATTCACAGCGCTGGGGCGAGCAGCGCTGGCCGGAGGTACCGCCGGACCGTGACGCCGGCCCACCCCCGCGGACGGGCCGGCGCCGGCCGGAACTCCGTGCGGAACCCGAGGACCTCGACTACGCCGACGACGAATCGTCTTTCGGCACCGCTGAGCCGGCCGTCAACCCGTACGCCGTCATCGCGCTGGTCGCGGCCCTGGTCCTGCTCTTCCCGGTCGCGATCGTTTTCGGGCTGATCGCGTTCACCCGGCCACGCGGCCGGTTCATGGCGTTCGCCGCGTTCCTGCTCGGTGCGCTGGAAGCGGTATTGCTGGTTGCCTGGTTCGTGCTGCCCGGTGAGCGAGTATCGGATATGTACTCCCGGGTCGGCGATGCGTTGGGAGTGACCACGGGATCCGAGACCGCCGCAGGTGTTCCCGCCGACGGCGAACTGGAAAGTGCCACCGCTGTCTCGATTCCGGCACCGCCCAGCGCACCGCCGGCATCGCCCACCCAGCCCCTGGCCACCGGAGCTGCGCCCGAGAACGCCGTACCGGTGGCCGAAAACGACACCGCCTGCCCCGAACCCGCCCTGATCGGCGCGGCCACGGACGGCAGCATCCTGCTGTGCCTGACCGACACCGGATCGGTCACCGGCTATCAGTGGTCCGGGCCGTACCGGGTCGCCGAGGCGGTACGCGAGGAAAACGGGACCTGTGCCGCCGCTGCGGGCGCTACCGCCCGCACTGCCGCCGGCCTGGCGTTGGTCTGCGAGGACGGTGCCTGGACACTGTGGGTTTCCTGACCCGGGGACCGGCGACCTTGCGCACCCGCCTCCGGATACCGCCGCGACTCACCGGCCGGCCGCTCAGCCGGACGAATCGGCTCTACGGGCGCGGCTGGGCTGAACCCGTGGTGGTTCGTTCGGCATCTTCGGGTACTGCGGTGGCCACGGCGCGTCCATGAGACCGCCCGCCAGATCGCGCTCGGACCATTCCAGCAGCGGTTCGATGGACTGCGGCGGACGATCCGCCCACGGATCGCCTGTTTCGGCCAGCCGGGCGGGTACGGTCGCGATCGTCAGATCCTCGGGCACGACCGTATCCAGTTCGGACCACCGCACCGGGGTGGACACCTGCGCGCCGACCTTGGGCCGCACACACCACGCCCCGAAAACGGTTTTGTGCGGGGCGTTCTGGTTGTAGTCCACGAAAACCCGCCGGCCGCGCTCCTCTTTCCACCAGTGGGCGGTGATTTCGTCGGGGTACCGGCGCTCCAATTCGCGGGCCAGTGCAACGGCTGCGGCACGCACCTGGTAGCCGTCCCAGCGCGGTTGCAGCGCGATATACAGGTGCAGGCCACGGGATCCCGAGGTTTTCACCCACGTCTCGATTCCGAGTTCGGTACACAGTTCGCGGGTACGCAGCGCCGCGGACCGCAGTTCGCCGAACCCGATACCCGGCGAGGGATCGAGATCGATCCGCAGTTCGTCGGCGATCGGCAACTCCGCGGCCTGGTTGGGCCAGACGTGGAAGCCCAGGCACCCCTGGTTCACCGCCCACAGCACATGGGCCATATCGTGTGCCACCAGCGCGTCGCTGGTGGTGCCGTTCGGGGTGGACACTTCGACGGTGTGCAGCCAGTCCGGCGCCGACTTCGGTACCCGCTTCTGGAACCACGATTTCCCCGACGCCCCGTCGGGAAAGCGCTCGAGTAGCAGCGGACGGCCGCCGTTGACGCGCAGGAAGGCCTCGGCGACGCTCTGGTAATAGCGCACCAGATCGAGTTTGGTTTCGCCACGGCGGGAGAAATACACCTTGCCGGGATTGCTGATCGTCAGCACCCGCCCGGCGGCTTCGATCTCGACGGATTCGCTCATTTCACCACCGGGGTCCCGAAGATTTCGTGCAGTTCGGCGGGGGCGACTTCCTCGAGCTGCGCGTAGGTGCACGATTCGGGCGTGCGGTCGGCACGGAACCGGACCAGCCGGCCACCGTGCCGGAACCGGCCGGACTGCACATGTTCGTACCGGACCTCGGCCACCAGTTCGGTGCGCAGCGGCTCCCAGGACAGATCCTTACCGGCACTCCACCGGCTGATGCCGCCGGGCATCGAACCACCGGATGCGGCCTGCGCCGCGGCGTCGGCCCAATCGCGCCACGGATGGTTGTCCAGCGCGCCTTCCCGGTAGGGGGCGAGCTCGTCGACCAGCTCTGTTCGGCGGGCGGCGGTGAAACTACTGGCGACGCCCACGTGATGGAGACCGCCCGCGTCGTCGAAGAGCCCGAGCAATAGTGATCCCACCCCGGCGCCGTCCTTGTGCCAGCGGAATCCCGCCACCACGCAGTCGGCTGTGCGTTCGTGCTTGACCTTGAGCATGACGCGTTTGTTCTGCTGATACGGCTGGTCGTCCGCCTTCACCATGACCCCGTCGAATCCGGCACCCTCGAATCGGGTGAACCAGTCCCGGGCCAGTGCCGGATCACCGGTGAGCGGGGTGAGGTGCACGCGGCCCGGCGCGGTGTCCAGGATCGATTCGAGCAGGCCGCGGCGTTGGATGAACGGTGCGGTGGTGAGATCCCGATCGCCGAGTGCGAGCAGGTCGAAGGCGACGAAACTGGCCGGTGTCTCGGCGGCGAGTTTGGTGACCCGCGATGCCGCCGGATGCAGGCGCTGCTGCAGAACATCGAAATCGAGCCCGTGCTCGGTGACGACGACGATTTCCCCGTCCACGACGCACCGATCCGGCAGCGCCGCCTGCAACAGCTCCGCGACCTCGGGAAAGTACCTGGTCAACGGTCGGTCATTGCGGGATCCGAGTTCGATCTCGGCGCCGTCGCGGAAGACCACGCAACGGAATCCGTCCCATTTGGGTTCATAGCTGAGCCCGGGACCCGGCGGGATCTCGGGCGCGGTTTTGGCCAGCATGGGCCGGACGGGCGGCATCACCGGTAGATCCACGCGGTCCTCCTCGGGGCGGTCTCACCCGTATCGACGTCGCGGCCGACGCCGATTCATCGCTCCCGAGCATAGGAGTTCGCGCCGACAAGTCGGCGGATCCGCGCGTCAGTCCGTGATCCAGCCCTGAACGCCGGCGAAATCGGTGAGCCGTTCGCGGATCACCAGGATCTCCCCGGCGGTGAGTGCCGGGGAGGCGTCCAGCAGTAGTTCGGTGACGAGCCGCGTGTATTCGGCGGCGGTGAGCCGGGAACCGCCGCCGGCCGGTTCGGGGCGGGGTCCGGGCGTCCGCGGTGATCGGAGGTTGATCGCCTTCGGCCCGCGGTCGCCCTCGGTGACCTCGAATTCGAAGATCCGTCCCTGTCGTAGTTCGTCCTCACCGAGGCCGATATCGTTGACGTGGACGAATACATCAGGTCCACCGTCTTCGGGCCGGATGAAACCGAATCCCCGCGTTCCGTCGAACGACACCAATTTCCCGCTGGCCACCACACCGCTCCTCGCCGCAGTTACGCGGTCACTCTATATCCCGTTTTTCCTCGTCGCCGGTAATAAGCGCCTTTTGCAGGGAGTTGAACACGGTGAGCCCCTGTCCGACCATGCCGTTGAGCAGTTCGCCGACTCCGTCGGGCCCGTTGAGCACGGTCAGATTCGCGTTCGACAGCCCCCGCGCGGCCTGTTCCACGATCAGCGGCAGCTGCTCGATCAGCATCTGATCGAGCGCGATCCGGTTGTTCGATGCCGCGGCCTCGGCCTGGATCCGGGTGCGGTTCGCTTCGGCCTCGGCCAGGATCCGGACCCGGTCGGCCTCGGCCTGCGCGGGTTTGACCACTTCGGCCTGCAACTGCTGTTCGCGCAGATCGGCTTCCTTACGGGCCTGTGCGGCCTGCGCGCTGAGCACCTCCTGCTGGGCCAGCGCCGCGGCCAGCGGTCCGGCCGCGGCGGCTTCCGCTTCGGCCTTGTCGATATCGCGTTGGTAGCTCGCTTTGAGGATCGAGGTCTCGCGCGAGTACTCGGCCTGTTTGCGCAGCGATTCCTGTTCGGCCTCCGCCGCCCGCTGGGCCGCCTGCGATTTGGCGATCTGCGCGTCGCGGTGCACGGCAGCATTGTGCGGTGCGGCCAGCGCGGAGATATAGCCGAGGTCGCCGTCGTCGATGGACTGGATCTGGAACGAATCGACCCACAGGCCGATATTGCTCATCTCGACCTTGGAGGCCACCAGCACCTCGTCGGCCAGGCGCTGCCGTTCGCGGATGATTTCCTCGACTGTCATCGAGCCGACGATCGACCGCAGATGGCCGGAGAAGATACGTCCGGTGAGCACCGACATCTCCTGCTCCTGTTCGGAGAGGAAACGCTGCGCGGCATTCACGATCGAGGCGGTGTCGTTGGCGACCTTGAAGGCGATAACCGCCCGCACCTGCAGTTGAATGGCCTGTTTGGTGACGCAGCGTTCGGAGATCTCGGCCTCGAACATGGCCAGCGACAGATACCGGACCTTGCGGAAGAACGGCATCACCCAGGCGCCGCGGCCGATGACCACCCGAAACGGTGCGGCGTCACTGCTCTTGGCGCCGCTGACCAGCATCGCCTCGTCGGGATCGGGGACGTGATAACCCAGCACGGAACAACTCCTCGCGTATGTCTACTCGGATGCCGGGTCCGGGACGAGGGGTATCCAGGGCACCACCTCGGCGATACGGCCGGAATCGACCGCGACGACCAGCACGGTGCTCCCGGCCGCAATGGCTTCGCTCGCCCGCGCGATGTAGCCTTCGGTTCCCCCTCGGACGGCGACCAGGACCTCACCCAGCGTCCCGGGGCCGCGGATCGGCGAGATCAGCTTACCTGTCGACCCGATGACTTCGTCCCGCAATTCGTCCGAACCTCCAAGCCTGGCGGCGGTTTCCGCCTTCGTGAGGTTACTGGTAGAGCGTCCGGTAGGCGCCCAGCATCGCGACCAGATGGTCGACGATCTCCGCGCGCGTCGCCCGCAGCGACCCGTTCAACCAGGCCGAGAACATTCCGGCGTTCCCGCTGGCCATGGTGACCGCCGCGAGGCGGCGCCGCACCGGATCGTCGATCCGGGCGAAGAGGTGGTCCTGGATGAGCCGGGTGAAGGCGGGCATCACCGAGATGGTGGTCTGGCCCAGGCCGGTGCTGGAATAGGGCTCGACCAGGAAAAGCCGGGATTTCCGGGGGTCGGCGAGCACCTTGTCCACCAGTGCCTCCGACAGCGCCCGGTCGCGGGAGGAATCATCGGCGACGGCGAACGCCGTCATCGGTTCCAGGAAGTCCTCGGCCGTCTGCCGGTACAGCACATCGAGCAGTTCGTCGCGGCTGGCGAAACTTTCGTAGAAATACCGGTCGGTGAGGTTGGCCCGGCGGCACACCGCCCGCATGGTGACCCCGGCCGCGCCGGCCTCACCGATCAGATCGAGCGCCGCTTCGAGTAGCGCGCTACGCCGTGCCCGCCTGCGCTCCGAAAGCGTGGTGCCGCCCCAGATCCGGGGCCCGCTGTCGTCCGATCGCTGGTCTTCATGCACCCGTCCAGACTAATCTGCGGCCACCCGCCGCCGGGCCGGGTGGGTACCGGCCCTGCCGATGGATAGGAAACAGGACAGCCGGTGAACGGTCTCGTCGGATGCGGTATCACCGGACGCTTGGGTCCGGCGGCCACAGGCCGGCCGCCCACGCGTCCATGCCGTTCCTGAGCGCGCGGGCCGGCCGGCAGGGGATTGCTCGCCGCGGCTCAACAGGGCGGCGGGTTCTCCGATTCGGTCCTGCTGATGAACTCCGGTCGTCCCGCGCCTGCCGGGGCGAGCCGATCGTCGCTGTTCCTGCGAAAGTCGAGTCGCCGGTCGAGCAGGCGGTCTGAGATTGCGGCCCGCGGTTCGTGACAATCCGGCCGGACCTATGACCGCCCGAGCGGGTATCGGCCGCCGGTCGCAGACGCGTCGTTCCCGGAATGCGGTGGTGACCGCGGGGCTCGTATGCACGAAAATGCCGCGGTGAATCCGGGCCGAGGCTCGATCCGGCGGATCCGGGCAGCCGATCACAGCGCGGCCTGTCCGGTTTGCGGCAAATGTCCAGCGGCTATCGTGAAACGCATGGTCTTGTTCGCTGTGCTGCTGCTCGCCGCATTCGCCACGCTGACCGGATCGGTGCTCTCGGGGGCCGCGGCCGGAGCCGACACGGCGATCCACGAGTGGTTCCTGGAGATACGGGACGAAAACCTGACCACCGGCGCGGTAGCGGTTACGCACGCGGGCGGGTCCGCGGTCATGTGGGTGCTGGCGCTGACAGCGTGCGGCTGGCTGCTGTGGCGCGGCCGGCGCGCCGACGCGGCACTCGTAGCCGGTGTGGGCGCGGCCGCAGCGGTCCTGGTGCCGGTGTCCAAGGGGCTGATCGGCAGGGCACGCCCGCCCCTCGAGCACCGGCTGGTCGCGGTGGACAGTGCGGCCTTCCCGTCCGGGCACAGTACGGGCGCCGTGGCGGTAACCGGTGTGCTCGCGGTGCTGTGCTACCTGCGGTTGCGGCATCGGCTCGCGGCGCGGTGCACGGTGACGCTCGCCGCGGTGTTCGTCGGCCTGGTGGGCCTGTCCCGCGTCTATCTCGGGGTGCACTGGGCGACCGATGTCCTGGCCGGCTGGTCGCTGGGCGCGCTGCTGGTGTTGTGCGGTGTGCTGGTTCACCGGCGGGCAGATCGATCCGCACCCCCGGACGAGCCCGATCTCGCGGTACCCACCGGTTCTGTACCGCGAGCCGAGGTGGCGCCCGCGGCGCGTACCGCGAGCTGAGTCACCGATTACCCGCGTTCCAGTTCCAGGCCGGCTGCCCGCCATCCCGCGATCCCGCCGTCGAGGCTGAACGCGCGATGCCCGGCCTGCTGTGCGGTGGCGGCGAACTGCCGGGAGATATCGCCGGTGGGGCAGGTGAATACCACCGGGTGTGCCCGCGAGAACGGCGTACCGTGCGCGAACAGTTCGGTGAGACGGTCGTCGGGGATATTGATCGCACCGGGTATATGCGCGATGCGGTAGGCCATCGCACCACGCGTATCGACCACCACAGTGTGCTGTGCCCGGATCATGTCGGCGAGCCCGGCCGGATCGAGGCCGGCAGCCGCGGCGATCTCGGCGGGGCCGGGCGTCCGGTGCGCGGTATCGCCGCCGAACAACTCCGGGCGCCGCTGCCGGATATAGGACAGGTACGGTTCCAGCCGATCGCACACGATCAGCACTGCCACCGCCTCCCCGCGGCGGGTAGGCCGCGTGAGGACATCGCGGGCCGCGGCGTAGGCGGCGCCACTGGTGGGTCCGGCGAGGATCCCGTACCCGGTGGCGAGTTCCAAGGTGCCCTCGAGGGCGGGCCCGGATTCGACGGTGACGATTTCGTCGTAGAAATCGGGCTGGAACAGCCCGACCTCCCACATCTCCCGTTCCGACCGGATCCCGGGAATGAAATCGCCGCGGTCGGACACCACGGCCACCGTCCGCAGTTCCGGATGGAATTTGCGCAGATAGCTGCCGGCGCCACGGCTCGAGCCGGTGGTGCCGAGACCGCCGATCAGGTAGTCGACGCGGTCGATACCGGCGGCGGCGAGATCCTCGTGGATCTCCCGGCCGGTGCCGTCGTGATGCGCGGCGATGTTCTTCTCGTTCGTGTACTGCGACAGATGCCTGAATCGATCCGGTTCCGCGGCCATGGCGCGTTCGATGGCGGAATAGACATCGTTGGGGGTGGTGGGGTCCGGACATTCGGACAGTCCGGGCAGTTCGACGATATCGGTGCCCAGTAGGCGCAGCAGATCGCGTACCTCGCCGACCTTGATCCGGTTGGTCATGGCCCGCAGCCCGATACCGTGGACTGCCCCCAGTACGCGCAACGCCTTGGCGGTGTTTCCGCTGGACGCCTCGATCAAGGTCCGGCCCTCGGCGCGTACGGTCTCGAGCTCGTCGCGCAGCATCGCCCAGGCGACCCGGTCCTTCACCGAACCGAACGGGTTGTGCGATTCCAGTTTCGCGTAAAGGTCGACGCCGTCGAGCCCGTGTACGTCCGGATCGAGGCGGAGCAGGGGAGTGTCACCGATCAGTTCGGTGATGTGCTGATAGATCGTCACGGGACCTCGGGAGTCAGTGATTCGCGACCGGGTGGTCGCGGGTGGAAACCGGCGTCCGGAGTGGCCCGGTAGGTTCCGTCGCGGAACTCGATCGCGACCTTGGCCGCCGGTGGGTGCATGGCCGCCGCCGCGGCGGACAGATCGGAGTGGTAGGCGGCCGTATTGGGGAACACGACGAGATCGCCCGGCCGGGGCCGCCAGGGCAGCCATATCTTGTGGGCCGTGATGAGGTCACGTTCCAGGCACAGCCGTCCCGCCAGGTAGACACCAACCGGGTCGCCGGGTGGTGTGGGCGGGTGCCCCGGCAGCAGCAGCGGGTCGACCATGACCTCTTGGTCCGCGGGGGTCACCGAATCCCGACTCAGATCCAGATGAACGAGCACACTGCCGTCGGCGGACTCCTTCACGAATTCCACCCGGGCCAGCGTGATCCCGGCATGATCGGCCAGGGATTTTCCCGGTTCGAGCCAGATCTCCAGCAGATTATCGGCCGCGACCCGGCCGATTCCGCGTCCGCCGTGGCCGTCGAGCGGCGCGGTCAGCAGCTCGGCGAGCATCACGTCGGCCGCGACGGTATTGGCGTATTTGTGGAACACCGGCGTACCGCGTACCGAGGTGCCGTCCACCTGGTATCCGAAGGTATCGCCGCCCCAGCTCATCCGGGGGCCGCGACCGGTGAGCCCGTCGCGCAGGCGGTGTACGTAGTCGTCGAACCGGCACGCGTCGGCCGTGAACACCTGCCGCAGGCCGCCGCCGATATTCAGCACCGAAGGCAGCAGATCCCGGGCGCAGGCCTGTTCGAACAGGGTGAAACAGGTCTTCGCGGCCCCGAGCCGCTCCGCGATATCGCCGGTGTCGAGATGAAAGGCGAGACCGCGGAAGACGAGCCGGTCCCGGCTGTTCGCGAGCACGTCGAGCGCACGGTCCACCGAACCTGCCGGGATACCGAACCGGCTCGGCCGGGAGTCCGGGAAGCCGCTGATCCGCAGCAGCACCGGGACGGGCGAGTCCGGTCCGGCGAGTCCGGCCAGCGTTTCGAGTTCCCACTGGTTGTCGATATTGACCGTGACGCCGCTGCCCACCAGAGACCGCAGGAAAGCCTCGCCTTTCGGGCCGGTGACCTCGATCCGATCCGGTGTGAATCCGGCCTGCCGAGCCGAGTCCAGCTCTCCGGCCGAGGCGACGTCCACGAATGTACCGAGCGTGGCGGCGGTGCGCACCAGCGCAGCCGAACGATTCACCTTGTGCGCGTAGCAGATCCGGTAGCCGACCCGGGCCGCGTCGAGCACCGCGGTCAACCGGGCGAGGTTGCGGGCGAACACTTGCGGGAAAAGCAGGTGCACCGGGGTCCCGAACCGGCCGGCCACTCGGTCGAGCGCGGTCCGGTCGGCCAGGAAATCCCGGACCAGTGGATCCCATCGGGCCGGTAACGCAGGCGGCTCGGCCGCCGTGATCCGGGTGCCGGAAATCGGTGTGGTCTGTCGCACGGTCACCGTCCGGGGACTGCCGGTTCGGTGCCGGACCGCCGGTCCACCGGGTTGTATCCGCCGTCGCGCAGCGCCTCGAACGCCCGGGCCCGGTTGCGCGGGCTGCGGAATTCGGCGATCACCCGTTTACTGTCGAGGTCGATATCGACCACCCGGATATCCATGGTTTCCAGTACGCCGCCGATGGTTCGCACGCAGTGTTTGCAGGTCATATCGGGTACGTAGAAGATCCGATCCTCGGCCGTCACGGGAAGGTCGTCGCCGACGTCGCCGGTCACTCGGGCAGCCACCGGTTCACACCGGGTCACGAGGTCGCCGAACACCTCCACGAGATGCCGGGCGACGAGCGGAAGCAAGGTGTAGTTCCCGCCGCCGCCACGATGGGTGACCGCCGCCGGGCAGACCGGGTTTTCGTCCGCCGGTAACAGCGCATACTGGCGGGAGATGAGGTCCAGATCGTCGTGATAGCGGGCGATGGCCTCGGGTACCGACATTCCCTCTTCCGTGGTGGCCCGGTGCATTACGCGGCGGGCCTCGGCGATGGTGGCGTCCTTCATCGCGCGCAGGGTCGTGATTGTTCGCTGCGGGTAGCGGACCGTGCCGTCGGCGGTGACCTGCAGCTCCACCGGAATCATGCCGCGCCGGTAGGTCGAGGCCTGGAGTTCCCAGAACCAGCGGGTCGCGACCGCGGTGAAAATCCCGGAATCGAGAAGTCCGCACGCGAATTCGGCTGCGGACCCGTAGGGCGTCCCGCCCGCGAGCAGCGCATGCTGGGCCAGTGCCCGCCCGGCGGATTCGACGCCGACCCGGAAGATATCGATCGGCTCGTGGTCGGTGGTGGTCGCCGCCAGTATCTCGCGCGCCGCTGTCCCGAGCGCGGCGATACGGCCGGCCAGCGCGCCTTCGGCGTCGATCTGCTCCCAGAGCACGAGCACCGCCTCCCGGGTCGCGATGGGCACCTGCGGCCCGAACCCGTCCTCCCGATAGAACCCGGTGTTGGGAATTCCGGCACTGTCGGTCCAGGTCATCCGGTGGGTCGCGGAGGTGACCTCGCCGGCCCGGCAGGGTTGCATGAACCGTTCCAGATACAGCCGCTGCGAGAATGTGAGGTGACTGCCCTGTTCGGGCCGCAGTTCGGTGGCGGTGTACTCGAAACGCCGGGTGGGGCGTGAGGCGGTGGGGCCGAAGAGCCCGGGCCGGGCCAGTTCGGACAGGATCTGCGCAGCGGTCCGCCGATCGTAGCGAAATGCCTGGATACTTTCGCGGGACGGGCCGGTCTCGATGGTCATGGAATCTCCTGGGCCAGGGCGCGGACACGGTCGAGGAAACGGTCGATATCGTCGGTGCCGGTGTAGATCTGGGTACTGACCCGTACGGCGTCCCCGGCGGCGCCGCCGGGAACACAGTGCGCGCCGGTGCGGACCAGGAAGCCGTATTCGGCGAGTACGAAACCGAGATCGGCCGCGGAGATACCGTCGAGGGTGAACGAGACGATGCCGTGACCGGTGTCGTGCCCGCCGTAGGCGGGACCGGGCAGGAAATCCACTCCGCCGATCTCCCGGAGTCCGGTCACCAGGCGCTGCGTCAACGCGGTGTTGTGCGCCGCGACAGCGGCCATACCGTACGATTCGAGAACTTCGAGGGCAGTGCCGAGAGCGAGGATGCCCGGAATATTCGGGGTGCCGCCCTCGAGCAGTCCGGGCATCTGCCCGGACTCGAACCCGGCGGCGGTGAGCCGTGCGTCCGTGGTCCCGCCGGGCAGGAACGGGCGTAGTTCCGGGTGGACCCGGCGGTGGCAGTACAGGATGCCGGTACCGGGCGCGGCGAACATCTTATGCGCCGCGAAGACCGCGAAATCGGCGTCCAGAGCGGACATATCGACAGGCAGGTGCCCCCCGCTCTGACTGCAGTCGTAGCAGACCCGCGCCCGTTCGGGTAACAGATCCCGGATATCGTCCAGGACGGTCGTGCTGCCGAAGACATGGTGCAGATGCGTGACAGTGAGCAGCCGGGTACGCGAACCGGTCTTGTCGGCGATGTCACCGATATCGGCGGCCCCGGTCGCGGTCACCCGATACGGGACGAGATGAATCCGCCGCCCGAACCGGGCCAGGGTATCGCGCAGGAGATACCAGGGGTGGACGTTGGCGGCGTGATCGCGAGGGCTGTAAAGGATTTCGTCTCCGTCGCGGAATGCGGTGAGACCCCAGCAGAGGGCGACGGCGTTGAGGGCCGCGGTTGCGCCGCCGGTGAAGACTATCTCGTCGGTGTGGGCCGCGCCGATGAACCGGGCCGTGCGTTCCCGGACCGCGGCGATCCGCTGGGTGAGCGCGGTGGCCCAGGGGTAGGTTCCGCGGGCGGCGTTGGCCGTCGCGGAGGCGTGATACGTCCGCACGGTCTCGATGACCGCGCGCGGTTTCTGCGTTGTGGCCGCACTGTCGAGATACACCTCGGGAGCCCCGGCCAGCGCGGGAAAGGATTCCCGCACCCGCGGTGAGAACAGTGCCTCGGCCGGGCCGCGGCGGGGATGCTCCGGGAGATCCCGGCCGGGCAGCGAGGACCGCATCGTGCTCGCTCCCTCCGCCGATCCGCCGGACTGCACCAACGATACCCATCACCGGGCAGTCACGCCCAGTGGCTTTGCTGCGCAGCAGGTTTGGGTAGACAGCAAAGTACTGTCGCGGCCTCCCCGATTCTGTCGGTGTGGAGCACTAGGGTGCGCGTATGTCTCTGACTCCTGAAGAACGACAGTCGTTGCTGGCCGAACCGCATATCGGCGCGCTGTCGGTATCCGCCGGGCCCGACCGGGGGCCGCTGACGGTCCCGATCTGGTACCAGTACACACCGGGCGGGGACCTGTGGGTGGCCACCGGGCCGGAATCGGCGAAGATGCGCCGGATCCGGGACGCAGGCCGGTTCAGCCTGATGGTGCAGCGGGTGCAGCCGACGGTCCGCTATGTGAGCGTGGAAGGACCGGTCACGGCGGTGGAGCCGCTGCCGGATGCCCGGCATCGGGAAATGGTGTCGCGCTATCTTCCGCCGGACCAGGTGGAGGGCTATCTGGCATTTGCCGCGGCCGAGCTGGGGGAACACGTTATGGTCCGGATGCGGCCCGAGCGTTGGCTGTCTGCGGATCTGGGCTGAGCGGGTTCAGTACCCGCCCTGTAGGTATCCGACGAGTTGTTCCCGTTCGGTCGTGAGTTCGGACAGCGCGCTCTTGACGACATCGCCGATGCTGACGATCCCGGTGAGGCGGCCCTGGTCGACGACCGGGAGGTGGCGCACCCGGTGATCGGTCATGATCCCCCGGAGTCCGTCGACTCGGTCGCCGGGGCTGCAGGTCCGGACCTCGGTGGTCATGATCCGGGTGACGGGGAAATCGAGGAGCGCCGCGCCGTGCCGGTGCAGGCCGCGTACGACATCGCGCTCGGAGACGATCCCGGCGATCCGCTTGCCGTCCGGGGAGACGACGGCGGCGCCGATGTTCTGTTCGGCGAGCAGCGCCAATAACGCTCGGATATCCGTATCGGGCCGGACAGTCGCGACGGCGCTGCCCTTGGTGTTGAGGATTTCGGCGATACGCATGGTCACCATCCACATGAGCGCGGGATTTCTACAATCCCGCGACCGGGGGCGGAATACCAGCACGAATCGGCATCGGACGGACGCCGTCGTCTCGGCTCGGGGAAGAAGCGCCAGGTACGCGGGGTTATTCGTCGTCCAGTCCCGCGGACAGGTAGGCCGCGGCCGCCAGCCATTGCCGGCACTGCGGGCCGTGTACATCGTGGACACGCAGGATGGCACGGGCCTGCCGGTAGGTGAGTACCGGCGGTTCGGCGTTACAGTCCGTGCCGGCTTCGGGCGCCAAGTGGCGCAGCGGGTCCGGATCGGGCCCCAGGGCGTAGGTGCCGGGAACGCTTCCGACCGCGTTGCGGTGGGGACTTCGGAATGGCTGGATCATTCGGTTGCCCCTCACGTGCGATGGTGCGGGGGCGATCTACCCGATCCGGCGAAGCGACCGGAAGTTGCTGCGTATCGCCCCTCTTGGTGGTGCGAGTCTATGTCGCCGTCACTTACAAATGCAAGTACATCTGCAAACAACATTCAAGAAAATTTCCCCGCGATCGCCCGTCGGTCGCCCGCCACCGCTCTACTCGCACTGCGCTTCTCGCCGGCGCCGGACCGGGCTACGGTTTGCGCGCCGCACCTCCGTACGCCGGGATCGACGGGCCGGCGGTAATCGGTTCCCCGGGCTGCCACCGCGCCACCGAGGTGAATCCCGGGGCGACAGGTTCGAGGCCGTCGAACAGCGCGCGGATCTCGGACTGCGGCCGCGGCATATACGGTTCACCGCCGATATCGGCGGACTCGGCGCACAGTCGCACATAGGCGTCATCGTCGTCGGTGCCGTCCCAGAGCACGAGGTAGCTACCGGCAGCGGTCGCTTCGAGTACGGTGTGCACGATCCGGCGCATTTCCGCGGCGCTGCGGGCATGACCGAGGACTCCCATGAACATCACCGCGACCGGCTCGGTGAGGTTCAGGATGTGGCGGGCATCGGCCACGACGATCTCGGGGTGCCGGTAGTCGGTGTCGATATAGGTGGTCACTCCTTCGTCGGTGGTGCCGGCCAGCAGTGCGCGGGCGTGTGCGAGGACGACCGGGTCGTTGTCCACGTACACGATCCTGGATTCCGGTGCCACGCGCTGGGCGACCTCATGGGTGTTCTGCACGGTGGGCAGTCCGGTGCCGATGTCGAGGAACTGGCGAATTCCTTTCTCGGCGGCGAGGTATCGCACGGCGCGGGCGAGGAACCGGCGTGTTTCCGTCGCGAGGGTGCCGATCCCGGGATAGACGGCGCTGCCCGCGTCTCCGGCGATCCGGTCGACTTCGTAATAGTCGTTCCCGCCCATCCAGTAGTTCCAGATCCGGGCGGGGTGCGGGATATCGGTCCGGATGGTGCGCGGGCGTTCGTCGGGCATGGCGGCCTCCTCGGCAATAGAGGCCGGGAGCGTGCCGGAGGGGGCGTCGCGGCCGGCTCTCGGGGCTGGTGGAACCGGTGTCGGATTGCGACAGTACAAGGCTTGCGGGTGGGCTCCCGGCAGGCGCGCGGCCCTGCGGGGTCGCGCGGTGCTGCCTACGGTGGGCCGGTCGGGAACGGATGTCCGCGGGGTGGCGGCGTCCCTCCGGAGGCTCTGGGGGCGCGTCGGCGAACTTCGTGCTATCGTCCTGATGTCGGTGCAGATGCAAGAACACTTGCGAGTGCATCTGTAAGGACCGGCGGTATGCGACGAGGGTGTCAGCAACCATGAGCAAGGAGTAGGTCCTATGTCGGAAGTAACCAATCGGGTGGTCGGAGCTTGGCGTAAGAGCACCTTCAGCAATCCGAGCGGGAACTGTGTCGAGTTCGCCGAGGCGGCCGACAACCTGGTGGCCGTGCGTAATTCGCGATTCCCCGACGGCGGTGTGCTCTTCTATACCCGCCCGGAGATCGAGGCGTTCCTGCAGGGCGCGAAAGCCGGAGAGTTCGACGATCTCGCTGTATGAGAGGTAGCATGGGCCGTCGGCGTGGTGCGCCGCGGATTGCACTGTGGCGCACCGTGGGTTAACCCGAAAGCGGAGACGACTCCATGATCGCAGAGCCCGGGAATCGTGGCGGCAACCAATCCGTCGAGGCGGAGCGTGGTCCCACGGTCCTACGCATTGCGTTGGGCGGCCAGCTACGGAAATTGCGTGAGAGCAAGAAAATCACCCGCGAGGCCGCGGGGGAGGCCATTCGTGGCTCCCATGCGAAGATCAGCCGGCTCGAGCTGGGCCGGTCGAGTTTCAAGGAACGCGATATCCGGGACCTGTTGACGCTCTACGGCATCACCGATACCGAAGAGCGCGAGCGGTTTCTCGATCTCGCGCGTAAAGCCAACGAACCGGGATGGTGGCATCGCTACGGTGATCTGCTGCCGTCCTGGTTCGGGCAGTATCTCGGCCTCGAGCAGGCCGCCAGCAAGATCCGCACCTACGAGTCACATTTGGTTCCGGGGCTTTTGCAGACCCCGGATTATGCGCGTGCGGTGGTGACCCTCGGTTACGAGGACGCCGATACCGACCGTCGGGTGGCTTTCCGGCAGCGTCGGCAGGAGATTCTGCACCGCAACGATCCGCCGGTCGTCTGGGCGGTGATCGACGAGGCGGCCTTGCATCGCCCGGTCGGTGGTCCGGAGGTGCACCGGGCCCAGATGGAACATCTGCTCGATCTGACGCGGTTGCCGAATGTGACCATCCAGATCGTCCCGTTTTCGGCCGGCGAACATCCCGCGGCGGGAAGCTCGTTCACCATTCTGCGATTCGCGGAGCCTGATCTGCCCGATATCGTATATCTGGAACAGTTGACGAGCGCGTTGTACCTGGACCGGCGCGAGGATTTGGCTCTGTACCTCTCGGTGATGGACCGACTGAGTGTGCAGGCCGCGACGCCGGAGAAATCCCGGGCGATCATCGCCGAATACACGAAAGGCCTGTAATACCAGTCGGATAAGGGCGGTTGCGGACGAACTTCCGGGCCGCCCCGGCGCCGAGCCGCCGAGACGGTGATTTCCCGCGTCCGTCAGGCCCGGATAAAGGTGGACGCCACGCGCCAGAAGGTATCCGGCTGCAGCGAACGGAAATCCCAGTCGTCGGACAGCGCGTGGACAGTTGTGACGATCTGGTCGATATCGAAATCGTCACGTGTCGCTGCGCCAGTGGACTCTATTGCGTCGATTACGAACTCTACGGCGGTCTCGCGCGACGAACCGGCGCGGGGACCACCGGCGCGGACGCCGAATGTACTCATATCAATACCGTTCGCCGGCTTGCCTATCGGGGCAGGATCCATTCGGGTTGTACTACTACCGAATCGGTTCGGACCCGCTGGACTGTCCCGCAGCTGTGGCAGTAAACCACTGGCGAATGTTGTCGTCGGCTCACTCACGCGGCCTCCCCATGTTATCCCCTGTATAGCGGTGTGGGACGAGTCTAGGTCGGCAGTGCTTTCAAATGCAAGTACATCTGCACGATCGATTCATTGTGTCGGAACGGTTTTCGGTTGATCTTGTCAGTCCGCCAGGGCGGCGACGGCCGCCTCGATCGGGGTATCGCCGGAGACGAGTTCCAGCGTACGACCGGCCGTATGTCCCGTATCGAGTAGTGCGGCCACCACATCGGCGACATCGGCACGCGGGATATCGCCCCGGCCGATTCGCGGTGGCGCAAGCGTGACCGAACCCGTGCCGGGCGCGTCGGTGAGGCGGCCCGGGCGCAGAATGGTCCAATCCAGGTCGCGGCGGCGCAGATCCTCCTCGGCCTGTGTTTTGGCCTCGAGATATGCGGCCCACACTTCGTCGGTGCCCGGCGCAGGCGCCAGACCGGTACCCATGGCCGATATCTGCACGAAGCGCCGGGTGCCCACTCGTTCGGCGGCGTCGGCGAGCAGCACCGAGCCGTCCCGGTCCACGGTGTACTTGCGGGCCGCGCCGCTGCCCGGCCCGGCGCCCGCGGCGAATACTGTCGCATCCGCTCCCTGCAGGGTCGCGGCGATATCGGTCACCACCGCCTGTTCCAGGTCCAGGACCACCGGTTCGGCGCCGGTGGCGTAGACCTCGGAGGCGTGCGCCGGATTTCGGATCAACGCGATAACGCTGTGTCCGCGGCGGGTGAGCCGTTCGGCGAGCAGTAGGGCGATCTTGCCGTGTCCACCGGCGATGACAATGCGCATACCGGACTCCTCTCGTATCTCAGCGTTCGGGACCGCCGGGGTTACAGGCGGCGCCGACGGTCGCGTCGTAACCGACCGGTGGCCGCCAGGGCTCCAGATTCCAGGTGGGCTTGTCCGGCGCGATGAGCCGCGCCCACTCCCAGTGGCAGCGGAACTGATCCCACATTCCGGGGGTGTCCGCGGCGGGGTCGAGCGTATTGATCTCGCGCCAGGCGCGGTCCGCGGCGCCGGGGAAGGTGGTGTCGCGGCCGGCGCGGGTGGGATGGACCACGAGACGTGGACCGTCGACGGTCGATGTCCACGCCAGCCGGTCGATCAACGGCATTCCCGCGTAAGGATCGACCACCGGGGTGGAACTGCGCGCGACGTCGGTCGCCGGCGTTGCGGTCGGACGGGGGATCTCCGGAACCACTGTCGTGGATCCGGCCGCCGTGGCCGCTGCCGGCTCCCGCGGATCCGGAGGACCGCAGCCGGCCAGCAGTGCCGTACACAGAAGAGCGAACGAACCGGCCACACGGGATGTGGGATCGGCCGGCATAGACGCTCCTGTGGTCGGTTCCGGCGGTTCGTCGTGCCGGTGCTTCCGAGCTTAGAGGGCGCAGCCGCGTTTGTGGGGTTGTGCCGCCGGGTGCGCTGTCACGCGTTTCCGGGGCGGCCGTGCGAACGGCCCGGGATGATTCAGCGCCACAGGCTGTGGCACGGCAACCGGCGTAGTCCCGGCCTGATCTTGCTGTCCACCGTGACCGTGAGTCCCGCGTGGACGGCGGCGGAGGTGAACTCCCATGCCTCGGTGCTGGTTGCCGCGTATTCCAGGACGAGGGCATTATCGGGTGCCGGGCCGTCGAAGTAGACCGTCACCCGGCGTGTGAGGTTGTCGCGACCGCTGGTGTCGCGTTCGGCCGTGGCCGGTGCTGGAGCGTCCACGATTCGCGCCTCCTTCCGGGCAGCGTCACCGTCGACGCCGTTGTGTGTAACTTTAAGTCCCGACCATGGGTGAGAACATGTTCCGGAATCGGGTCTGGGCGATTCACAGCATGTACCGGCTCCTCTCGGGTGGGGTCACGAAGCGCCGTGACCCGGTCGGGAACCATACGACAGCCGGGTGACGGCGGTGCTCCGGCTACCGTGCGCTATGAGCTGTCTCGCAGGGACGCCGCCGGGACGCCGGTGCTGAACTGCCCGGACACGCGAATGTCGTTCACTGCACGGCGGTTTCGTTTGGTCTCCCGTGCCGCTCCCATGCGAAACTCGAATAATGGGTGCTTCTGGGATGCGATCGGCGTTGGAGACGGCTGCCTCGACCGGATCGGGGACTGCGGCGCGTGCCGCGGTGGAGGGTGGGCCCACGGTGCTGCGCATGGTCCTCGGCGGACGTCTGCGGCGTTTGCGGGAGGCCCGGGGGTTGTCCCGGGAGCAGGCCGGAGACCATATCCGGGGGTCGGACTCCAAGATCAGCCGACTGGAGCTGGGGCGGACCAGTATCCGGGAGCGTGATCTGGTGGATTTGCTCCAGCTCTACGGGGTGACCGATGACGAGGAGCTGGCGGCGTTCCGGGAGTTGGCCCGCCAGGCCAATACCTCCGGCTGGTGGCACCGCGACAACGACTGGCTTCCGAAATGGTTCGATATGTATCTGGGCCTGGAACAGGCGGCGCAGGTGATCCGGTGTTACGAACCACGTGCCGTGCCCGAACTGTTGCAGACGCCGGATTATGCACGGGCCCTGCTCACTCTCGCGCATCCGGGGGAGACGACCGAAGCCGTCGAACGGCGGGTGGCGCTGCGGATGCGCCGGCAGCATATCCTGACCCGTCCGCATCCGCCGCACCTCTGGCTGATCGTCGAGGAGGCGGCGCTCACCCGCCGGATCGGTGGTTCCCGGATCTGGTCGGCTCAGCTGGACCGATTGCAGGCCGCCGCAAAACAACCGCATGTCACCGTGCAGGTATTGGCCGATCACGTCGGCGGTCCCGCCATGACCGACGGTGCATTCACCTATCTGCGGTTCGCGGAGGCCGATCTGCCCGATATCGTGTATCTGCAGCAGCTCACCGGGGCGTTGTACCTCGACAAACAAGCGGATCTGGACGCCTACCGGTCGGTCGCCAACCAGTTGTCGGTGCATGCCGCACCTCCCGAGCACACGCCGGGACTGTTGGCCGCGCTGCGGCGGCGGCAGCCGCGGATCCTGGACCAGCCGCTGCGCCGGGAACTCGGCCCCGGTCACTGAATCCGGCAGATCGGCGTACGGCCCCGCGGCGAGTAATTCGCCATGTCGTTATCGGTTTGTGACCGAACCCAATTCGCGGTCGATCCCCTGATGAAGTATCCGGACAGACGACGGATGGGCCGCTGACGCCCGGGTTCGTGGTTACTGTCCGGTAGTTATGGTGGGCAGTAGGGCAGCCGGCTCCGGAAGCGCAGACCTGGAGGCCGAACTCGTAGCGCATTTCCGGTGTCCAGGGCCGGAAATCGACGCGGCCGATATGGTCACCACCGTCCGGCACTGCCTGGCCGCGGCCGCACAGGATCTCGGCGCCCGGCCCGCCGCCGCGGCGACGATCACCGCCGCGGCCGCCCGCTGGGCCCGCGAAGGGGTGGCGCTGGAATCGGTACTCACGGCCTGCCACGACAGTGCGCGCAGCGGCTTCGAATTCCTCGCGGCGCGGATGGCGGAGGCCGCCGTGGGCGGACAGGTTATGGCCGACGCCGCCCGTCTGCTGGTGCGGGTCGTCGAGGTGGTGACCACGGCGGCCGCCACCGCCTACCTGGACGAGCATCGAATCGTGGCCCGTGAACACCAGACCTCGGCGCAGACGATGGTCGCGGCGCTTCTCGGCGGTCACGGGGTGAGCGCGCTGGCGAGAAGGTCGGGACTACGCGTCGCACCCGCCTATCAAGTGGTGGCCCTGGCGATTCCGCCGAACGCCGAGGAACGGGCCGGCGGCCCCGGCGCGGTGTCGGCGGCCCGGCGCAAGCTTCGCCGGGTACAGGCGGCCTTGGGGCCGCCGTTGGGTTCGCGTTCCCTGTCGCTACTGCACGCCGATGGCGGCACCGTGCTGATTCCCCTGGCGGCAGCACACGATACCGGGGGCGGTCCGGTGGGAGCGGGGGTGATGAGCGCCGAGGTACTGCAGTTGGTCGCCGAGGCCGCGGAGGCCCCGCCGACCGCGATCGTGGCCAGCGGCTCCACCGACCAGATCCCGGAGCTGGCCGGACGTACGCACGAACTATTGGACCGACTGCGCGCCGGTGGCCGGCCACCCGGCCTGTACCGGATCGCGGAGGGCGCAGCCCTGGAGCCGGATTCGGTGGTGGACGCCATGCGGTTGCGCCGGCTGCCGCGCGTCCCGTCCGGTGCGCGCACCCGGCCGGGAAAACCAGGAGCGGCGTGACAGGGGCTTCGAATGACAAGTGGTACCGCGAGGTGTGAGATGAGATTCCGGTCGACGGTTCTGGCCACACTGGCAGTGCTGGGTATGACTGCCACCGCTACTCCGGCGACCGGTGTCCCGCCGGTCGCGCCGCCGGGTCCCGCCGCCACCGAGACCCGGCAGGCGCGTCCGCAATTGTTGCGGGTGGAGGTGTTGAGCGATCGCCGGATCCGGTTGCATATCCGTTCGGTGGCGATGCGCCGCGAGATCGCCGTCGATACCTTGGTAGGCACCGGTCCGGCGCCGCGGCCCACGCTGTACTTGCTGGACGGAGTGGACGGCGGCCCCACCTCGGGCTGGCTGACCGACGGCGGCGCCGCGGAATTCTTCGCCGATAAACCGGTCGATGTCGTGCTCACCACCGGCGGAACCGCGAGCCTGTACGCGGACTGGATCCGGGTGGATGCCGCCCTGGGGCTCAATCGGTGGGAAACGTTCCTCACCGAAGAATTGCCGCCGATCGTCGAGAAGTACCTGGGATCCAACGGTGTTCGCGCCATCGCCGGTGTATCCATGGGGGCGCAGGCGGCGATGATGCTGACCCAGCGGCATCCGGGTTTCTATCGGGGGGTCGCCGGAATGAGCGGGTGTTACTCCACCGCCGACGAGCTCGGTCGTGCGGTCACGGTGATGACGGTGGCCTCACGCGGCGGTAACCCGGAAAATCTGTTCGGGCCGCCGACCTCACCGGAATGGCGGGCCCATGACAGTCTGCTCGGCGCGGAGAGGTTGCGCGGTACCGGGATCTATCTGTCGGTGGCCAACGGAACGCCGAGCGGTGCCGCATTGATGTCGATCGGGGACAGCCCGGAGATTCTGGCCGTACTCATGGGCGGCGGCTCATTGCTGGAACAGGGCGCGCGCCTGTGCACCGAACGCCTGGCCACCCGGCTCGCCGAACTCGATATTCCGGCGGTGGTCGATTTCTTGCCCGAAGGTATGCATTCGTGGCCGGATTTCGAGGTCCAATTGCATCGGAGCTGGCCCACTCTCGCTCGCGCAATGGAGCTCACCGGGCACCCTTGACGACCGCGCAGATATTCCGGTCCGGTACCCAGTCGGAATTCGGATTGACGAAGGAATACATACCGCAGCGCGTCCCGTTCGCTTTCTCACTGCCACCAGGTTGCAATGAATTTCGGAATCTGGCGGGGCGTGAGCGTCGCGGCGACCGGTACACCGGCGGCGGTGAAACTGGCCGCCGCGCGGTCGATATGGTTTTCCGAGGTCACGACCACCGCATCGTATGCCCCGAGCGCGTGGATGAGTTGCGCGCTGCGCTGCGCGTTCTGCACGGTGGTGGCGGCAGCGGGTTCCTGATGGACGCGCTGCGCCGGTAGCCCGTGGCGGATGAGCCAGGCGGCCATGGCGGCGGCCTCGGTGACCCCGTTGCGCGGGTTCCCGCCCGTGACGATCACCGGGGACAGCGGCGCGAGAAGGGCTTGAACGTACCCGGCGCGCAACCGTTCCACCAGTTCGCGACGCATGGTGCCGCCGGGAAGCAAACCGTAGCCGAGGATCACGATCGCGGTCCCGGGGCCGTGCGCGCGCATCAGCGGGCCGTTCGGCAACTCCCCGATTCCGGTCGGTAGCCCGTCCGGGACGATGGGGGTGGCGCCGGCCGATCCGCACAGACCCGCGGTGATCGCGGCAGCGGTGAGGGCGGTGGTCAGAACCGTCCGGAACCCGGGAGCGCGGCGGCGGCGGTGGCTGCGGATATCGGGCATCGCGAACTCCGAAATGACGGGGCCGGAATCGGCCGTGTATCGAAAAGCGGTGATCACATTTTCGGGTACCTGGCCGTGATCGATTCGTGATCGTCTGTGTTATTGGACAATCCACGAAAAAACGTGCTTTTGTCAGGGTTCGCAACGGCACCCTGCCCGCGTGGCCCCCGCGATTCCGGGGAATTCCCGATCGTTTCGTCTGTGACGGGCACCAAACCGGATCGAACGCTTTGGTGAGCTGCCCAATTCCACCACCCGAATCATTGGACAACCGGTCGGCCGCCCGTACTGTCGGCGCAGCTTCCCTGCCGCGAAAACTCTGCGCGGCAAGGGAATCGGACGACGAAGTTCTGGCAGAAAGGGTCCTGATGAATCGACCTACCTCCGGCCGGCTGCGCGCCGCGGTCTTGTGTGCCGCCACCGCACTATTTTTCGGGTTCACCGGTGCGGGCGCCGGAGCCGGCCCGCCGGTGGCTCCCACCGAACAGGATCTGGCCGAATACATCGCGGCGGGCCGGACCGCCGGGCCGGTCGCCGATTCCGGAAGCGCCAGCGGCTCGGCCTGTAACTCCGGCAGCGGGGCGGGTTCGGGTAACGGTTCCGGGGATTGTTACGGCGGTTCGGGCAGCAGTTCGGGCCTTTCGGGCGGGTACGCCTCCGATACTGTGGGCCACGGCCCGGCGCAGACGGCGTTCCTGTCGGCTTTCGCGCACGGCCTGTTCAACGCCGATGTCGCGCCACCCGGCGCCAATGACTGGAACTGCAAACCCACCGCGGAACACCCGCGCCCGGTACTGCTGATCCACGGCACATGGATGAACGCCTACAACGGTTTCGCTTTCATGGGACAGCCGATCAAGGACGCGGGTTTCTGCACCTTCACCTTCAACTACGGCCGCGCGAATCTCGTCCAGGGCGGCGGGCTCGGCTCCGTGCTACCGGGCACGATGGGTACCGGTTACATCCAGGATTCGGCAAAGCAGCTCGCCGTGTTCGTGGACCGGGTACTCGCGGCCACCGGCGCCGCCGAGGTGGATATCGTCGCGCATTCCCAGGGCGGCTCGATGTCGAACTGGTACACCAAGTTCGAAGGCGGCGCCGACAAGGTCGCCAAACTGATCACCTACGGCGCCACCCACCACGGCACCACCCTGGACGGGATCGGTGCACTGGGCCGGGCCATCAACAACTTCGGTATCGATATTCTCGGCTTCATCGAGATCTTCGTGGGCCACTCCGGGATCCAGCAGACGGTGGGCTCGGATTTCGTCAACCAGCTGAACGCAGCCGGCGATACGGTGCCCGGTGTGGAGTACACCGTCGTCGGCACCCGCTACGACGAGGTGACGACCCCCTTCGACCTGACCTTCCTGAAACCCGGGCCGGACGCGCCCGTCCGCAACATCACCCTGCAGGACGGGTGCGAACAGGACCTGTCGGACCACCTCACGATGATGTATTCGCCGCGCGCGCTGTCCATCGCCCTGCAGGCGCTGGATCCGGTGCAGTTCCCGGCGCTGCAGTGCACCTTCAACCCGTGGCTCATCGGCGGCGGCGGCAAGCTGTGATCCGCCGGTAGACGGTGCGCACCGGCATAACTGCCCGACTCCACAGTTCTGTTCGGTGCGTACCCGGCCGCCGTATCCGGTTCGGACGGGTCCCGGGTGTTCGGGCCCTGCCGCCCGAGCCGGTGCGGCGGCCGCGACCCACCGGTGACGTCACCGCATATCCGTCACCGGTGGGTTCGCCGGGAACGGGCAGTGTCCCGGGAACCGCCGGCTGCACCGCGTCCGAGCCGGCGGTTGCGCACGCTGTCAGGGGCGGGTCAGGAACTCGGCGGCCTGGGCACCAATGAACACGCTCGGTGCGTGGGTGTGGCCGCGTACCAGGACCGGCATGACCGAGGCATCCGCCACCCGCAGTCCCCGGACGCCGCGGACGCGTAGTTGCGGATCCACGACGCTCGTATCGTCGGAACCCATCCGGCAGGTGCCGGCGGGATGGTAGAGCGTATGTGCGTACTGCTCGAGCGATACCGTCCGCGTTTCCTCCGCCAGCCCATCGGCCGCATCCGGTGGATAGCACAGGTCGCCGAGAACACCTTTCATCGCCTCGGTGCCGGCGATTTCGGCGCAATGCCGTAATCCGGCCATCAGCGCGGCCCGGTCGGCGCCGTCGGGATCGGAGAGGTACTTCGGATCGATCACCGCTTTGGCGAGGGGGTCGTTCGAGGCCAGCGTGATGGTGCCGCGGCTGCGCGGGCGCAACAGCACGGTGGCCAGGATGACGCCGTGCGCGGTCGGATCGATCAGGCCTTCGTGGTAGAACGGCGCGGGCGCGTACACGAGTTCCAGATCGGGATATTCCAGATCCGGGTCGCTGCGTACGAAACCGTAGGCCTCGCCGACATTGGAGGTGAGCATGCCACGGTGCCGCAGCAGGTAATCGACGAGCTGCCTGGGCTTTTCGGCGCCGAAAAGCGAATCGGCAGCCACCGAGTAGCCGAGCCCCGCGACGAGATGGTCCTGTAGGTTGGCGCCTACTTCGGGAGCGTGCCGGCGGACGTCGATCCCGTGCCGCTCGAGTTCGGCCCGGTCACCGATCCCGGACAGCATGAGCAGTTGCGGGCTGTTGATCGCTCCGCCGGACAGGATCACTTCCTTGGTGGCGCGCACCTGCTCGCGGCGCCCGGCCCGGGAGAACTCGACACCCACGGCGCGGTCCCCGTCGAACAGCACCCGGGTGGCGGTGGCTTCCGGCAGCACGGTGAGGTTGCGGCGTTTCATGGCCGGCCGCAGATAGGCGTCCGCGGTGCTCCAGCGCCGGCCCCGGTACTGGGTGACCATGGTCTGGGTGAATCCCTGCGGCTCGGGCAGGTTCGCGGTTTCGACGCAGAACCCGCGTTCGGCGACGGCTTTCAAGTAGGCGGCCGTGGACGGGCGCGGACTGCGCTGGTGGGAGATATGCAGGGGCCCGCCGGTGCCGTGGTCGTCGCCGGCGGGCCCTTCGACGTCCTCGATCGTGCGGAACTGTTCGACCGCCTTGTCGAATCCCCAGTCGGGGCCGGCGGCCGTGGCCCATTCGTCGTAGTCGGCGCGGAAACCGCGGACCCACATCTGCGCGTTGAGCGAGGAGGATCCGCCGAAGGTCTTACCGCGCGGCCAGTAGATCTGCCGGTTGCCGAGTTGCGGCTGCGGTTCGGTGAGATAGTCCCAGTCGTAGGGGCTGCGGAACAGTTTCGAGAAGCCGGCCGGGATCCGGATGAACTTGTCCTTGTCGGCCGGGCCGGCCTCGAGCACGATCACCGAGCGTCCCGGATCAGCGCTGAGCCGGTCGGCGAGTACCGCGCCCGCCGAACCCGACCCGACGATCACATAGTCCGCACTGACTTCTGTCACCTTCGCACCTTTCGACATCGTGTAGGGCAAACATACGAGACCCGCCCGGGGTGTGGGGCGGGTTCGCATCGTTGTGCCGGACACCGGCGGACGCGGTACCCGGGGTTTCCGAAGCCGGATAATCCGGGACGCTGTTTGCGCTGCCGGATGTTCCCGGACGGGGTATAACCGGCCCATGAGTTACCCGGTGGACCTCGGGGTGCTGCAGGCCGGTGCGATCGCCGTGATCATCGCCGGTGTAGCCCTGGTGATTTCGGCGCTGGTGGCGTTGCGCAGGAAAAGGCCCCGGTCTTCACTGCTACGCGGCGGGGGTGGGCTGGTACTGCTGGCTGCGGCGGCACTGGTGCTGTGGACGGCGACCCTCGTCCAGACCTATCTGGGTTTGACGGGCGAGATTCGCGCCGCGCACGTGGTGGTGACCCCGGTCGCCGATGCCGAGCACCGGCTCGAGGTCGATCTGACGCTGTTCGACGAGGAGGGGGTTCCGGCCGAACGCAGCACGTATCGCGTGACCGGCGATCTCTGGGTACTGCAGGCGCAGATCGTCGAACTGCAGCCGTGGGTGAACGCGCTCGGCTTCCATTCCGGCTACAAGGTGTCGCGCCTGTACGGGCAGCGGCTCGACGGGGTCGCGACCGGACAGGACCATGTCCTGCTCAACGGCGGTGATCGCGATTTCTTCCGTGAGATGACCGAGGACCGCTGGTTCACCTCGCCGTTCGTGCGTTCTGCCTACGGTAACGCGGTGATCGCGATGCCGGGGGAGTACGACGTCTACATCTCGCGGGACGCGATCAAGACCCGTCCCGTCGAGTGAACGCCGCCCCGGCGCTCGCGCCGACCGCGGACCGGCACAGGATGCTCAACTCCTCGACCACGGTATCGAGCGCGGCGGGGTCGCGTTCGGTGCGCGCGACGATGAGGGCCCCCTCCAGGGCGCTGACCACCAGCACCGCGACCGACCGGGCGCGTTGCCGCGGTGCTCCGTCGCCGACGAGTTTCCCGGCGATCAGCTCACGCCAGGTATCGAAGGTGGCCCCCGCGGCGGTGACCGCATCCGGCTCGTTGCCCAGCGCGGCCGCAGCGATCGGGCAGCCGACCGCGTAATCGCCGCGGTCGAGCCCCCGTGCGAGGGTCTCGGCGAGTTCCCGTAATGCGACCGAGGTATCCGGCGTATCGAGTACCCGCTCGAGTTCTTCGGTGACCCGCGCCCCGGCGACCTCGGTCGCCTCCGTGACCAGTTGCGCCTTGCCTCCGGGGAAGTGGTGATAGACCGATCCGCGGGGTGCGCCACTGGCGTTCAGGACATCGGCGAACGACACCGCTGCGACACCTCGCCGGCGGATGAGCGAGATCGCGCTACGGATCATCGCCGCCCGGGGCCCGTCCGGATCCTTACGTCGTGGCATCGCACCGCTTCCTGTTGCCTCCCATTCCTATGTATGTTGTCATACTTATATTCGTCCCACCACTCGAACATCGGCACTATCCACCAGGAGGACCCCGTGACCGGGATCGATGCGCCACCCCATCCCTTCGATACCGCGATCGCCACCGAGCACCTCGGCGGAGGCCGTGTCACCGGGCGGACCTGTCCCGACTACGCGAATATGGTCGGCCCGTTCGGTGGTGTCACCGCAGCGGCGCTACTGCGCGCGATCGAAGGACATCCCGACCGAATGGGTGACCCGCTGGCGCTGACGGTGAACTACGCGGGCCCGATCGCCGACGGCGAGTTCGAGATCACCGCCCGTCCGGTCCGCACCAACCGCACGAATCAGCACTGGCAGCTCGAGCTCGCCCAGAACGGTGCGATCACCACCACCGCGACCGCGGTCTTCGGGATCCGCCGCGATACCTGGTCGGATATGGAACTCGCGATGCCTTCGGTGCCGGGGCCCGACAAGGCCGAACCGCAGGAGTTCCCAGAGTTCATCGCGTGGGGCCGCAACTACGATCTGCGCTTCGTCACCGGCGCCGTCCCCGAACCGGCTCCGATCGAAGCGCACCCCGCAAGCCCGGATTCGGTGAGCACTCTTTGGCTGCGTGACCGGCCGGCCCGCCCGCTCGATTTCGCCTCGCTCACGGCGATGTCGGACGCGTTCTACCCGCGGGTCTTCCTCCGCCAGGGCCGGTACCTACCTGCCGGAACGATCTCGCTCACCGTCTACTACCACGCCACCGCCGCCGAACTGGCCGCCCAGGGCGCGGAATACCTGCTGGGCAGCGCCCGCGCGCATCGCTTCGCGCACGGCCATTTCGATCAGAACGCCCACCTGTGGGGACACGACGGTACCTTGCTGGCGACAAGCCATCAGCTGGTGTACTTCAAAGGCTGACAGCTGTCCGAGGCCGCGTGCTGAGCCCCGTTTCGCGGGTCGAATCCCGGCTCAGCCCGCCGCGGGATCGGTGACCGGGGTGATCGGCAACCGCAGTGCGGCCGGTGCCGATTCCGGCACCACCGGTGCTTTCGGCGCCACCGGCGCGATCCGGCGATACCCGGATCCCTGCGGTGGCCGGGTGTCCTGCTCGCCCTTGTTCGGCCAGTACGCGGCGGCCCGCTCGGCCTGTGCGGTGATGGTCAGCGACGGGTTCACGCCCAGGTTCGCCGATACCGCCGCCCCGTCGACCACGCTCAGCGTCGGATAACCGAAAACCCGGTGGTAGGCGTCGATCACCCCCGTATCGGGGTCCGCGCCGATGGCGGCTCCGCCGAGAAAATGCGCGGTGAGCGGGATATTGAACACCTCGCCCCACGTGCCGCCCGCGGTGCCGCCGATCTGTTCGGCCACCCGCCGGGTCGCCTCGTTACCCGCGGGGATCCAGGTCGGGTTGGGTTGACCGTGGCCCTGGCGGCTGGTCAGTTTGCGGCCGAACAGACCGCGTTTGGTGTAGGTGGTGATGGAGTTGTCCAGATGCTGCATCACCAGTGAAATGATGGTGCGTTCACTCCAGTTGCGTACGCTGAGGAAACTGATCAGCAACAGCGGATGCCGCAGCGCGATCCCCAGGAACCGCAGCCAGCGCGGAATACGACCGCCACCGTCGACCATCAGCGTCTGGAGCAGACCCATCGCGTTCGACCCCTTCCCGTAGCGCACGGGTTCGATATGGGTGTCGGGGGTCGGGTGGATCGATGAGGTGATCGCGACGCCGCGGGTGAAATCCTGGCCGGGGGCGAGCTTCTTCGTGGCGGCCCCGACGATGGACTCCGAGTTGGTGCGCGTGAGCAGGCCGAGCCGGTCGGACAGGTCGGGCAGGATCCGGCGGTCGCGCATATCGTGCAGCAGCCGCTGGGTGCCCAGGGTGCCGGCGGCGACCACGACCTGCCGCGCGGTGTAGGTGGTGCGCTGTTTGCGGAGCCACGCGCCGGTACGTTGCGCGGTGACGACCCAGCTCCCGTCGGCCTGCGGCCGCAGTTCGGTGACCGTGGTCATCGGCACGACCCGTGCCCCGGCCTGTTCGGCGAGATAGAGATAGTTCTTGACCAGGGTGTTCTTCGCGCCGTATTTGCACCCGACCATACAGTCCCCGCATTCGACACAGCCCGTACGAGCCGGTCCGGCGCCGCCGAAGTAGGGATCGGCCACGGTTTCCCCCGGTTCGCCGAAGAATACGCCGACCGGTGTCTGCACGAAGGTGTCGCCGACACCCATATCCTCGGCGACCTTCCGGAACACTTCGTCGGCCGGGGTCATATGCGGATTCTGTACCACGCCCAGCATTCGTTTCGCCTGGTCGTAGTAGGGCGTGAGCTCGGCGCGCCAGTCGGTGATATCACGCCACTGCGCGTCCTGGAAGAACGGCTCCGGCGGGACATAGAGTGTGTTGGCGTAGTTGAGGGAACCGCCACCGACGCCGGCGCCGCCGAGGATGAGGACATTGCGCAGCGGGTGAATGCGCTGGATTCCGTAGCATCCCAATTTCGGTGCCCACAGGAACTTACGCAGGTCCCAGCTCGTCTTCGGCAGCTCGTCGTCGGCGTAGCGGCGACCGGCCTCGAGTACGCCGACCGTATAACCCTTCTCCACCAGTCGTAGTGCGGTGACACTGCCACCGAACCCGGACCCGACGACGAGAACATCGAAATCCGCGGTCGCCTCGGCCATGGACTACTCCTTGCTTCGGAAGGGTCAGCAGTGACTGGCGGTAACATTAACACAGGCTGTTGCGAGCGCTGATCACTTTTGTTGACACCGCTCTCTGAAATGGTCAGGCTGGGGCGGGTGACCACTCCTCGTGCCCGGGCCCGCGCCCAGACCATGTCGGATATCCTGCGCATCGCGCGCGAACATCTTGCCACCGGCGGCGCGGCAGCGCTGTCCCTACGCGCTGTGGCCCGGGATCTCGGCGTGGTCTCCTCGGCGGTGTACCGCTACGTCCGTAGCCGGGACGAACTACTGACCTTGCTGGTGGTCGACGGCTACGACGCCCTCGGTGACGCCGTCGACGCCGCGCTGGCCGACGCCGGCGACGATCCGATCGAACGCTTGCGGATCACCGCCCGTGCCGTCCACACCTGGGCGCTGGCCGAACCGGCGTGGTACGGGCTGCTGTTCGGCACCCCGGTCCCCGGCTACACCGCCCCGGCCGACCGCACCGTTATCCCGGGAACCCGGGTGATCCTCATTCTGATCCGGATCATCGAAGCGGCCCACGCCCGGCAACTACTCACCCGTCCCGCGGTGGAGCCGCCGGTACCGAGCCCGCTGTCCCGGGACTTCACCCGGATCCGCGACGAGTTCGACGTGGACCTGCCCGATTGGGCGCTGGCTCGGGCGCTCACCGTCTGGTGCACTCTGTTCGGGGCGGTGAGTTTCGACGTCTTCGATATGTACGGCGGCGATACTTTCACCGACCGGGGTCAGGTGTTCGAACTCCATATCGCGGCACTGGAATCGCTGCTCGGCGCCTGAACCGCCTACCTGTTCTCCGGGACGCCGGCGTCGTCGACCGGTACCGGTTGTTCGGCGGCCTCGGTATCGCCACCGGCCCGGGCGACCTGCACATCGATCTGTTCGCTGATATAGCGGATCACGACCGCTACGACGGCTACCACGGGGACCGCCAGGAACGCCCCGGTGATCCCGTACAGCGTGCCGCCCCCGGTCACTGCCAGCAGCACCACGACCGCATGCAGTTTCATCGTCCGGCTCTGCAGTACCGGCTGCAGCACATTGCCCTCGAGCTGCTGTACCGCGATGATGATCACCAGCACGATCAACGCTGTGGTGAATCCGTTCCCCACCAGCGCCACCAGCACGGCCAGCGCCCCCGCGACGAAAGCGCCCACCATCGGGATGAATCCGCCGAGGAAGGTCAGCGCGGTCAGCACGCCCCACAGCGGCACCCCGAGTATCACCAGGCCGAGGCCGATGAAGAAGGCGTCGATGAAGCTGACCAGCGCCTGCGTGCGGATGAACCCGCCGAGTACGTGCCACACCCGGACCAGCACTTCCTCGACATGCCGCCCGCTGCGGCCGCCGAGGAACTTGTGCATCCACGGCACGAATTTGAGCCCGTCCTTGATGAAGAAGAAGGTGAGGACCAGGACGAGGAAGATGGTGACCAGGACCGAGGTCGCGGTGCTGACGCCGGTGAAAACGCCGGAAGCGATCTGTTCGGCACTGGACTGCACCCGCTCGACGACCGCGTCGACCGCCGAATCCAGCTGTTCGTCGCGGATGTTCAGCGGCGGCCCCTGCAGCCAGTCTCGTACGGTGTTGATCCCGCCGGTGGCCTTGTCGGAGAGTTCGGGCATCTGATCGACCACCGACGGCACGATCAGTGCGATCCCGCCCGCGAGCACCCCGATGAATCCCACCAGGGTCAGTGATGCGGCGGCTGCCGGCGGCAGCCCGGCCCGCATCAGCAGTCCGGTCGGCGGCCACAGCACTGTGGCGATCACGATCGCCAGCAGTACCGGCAGCAGCACCACCCACAGTTTCGCCGCCAGGAACCCGAGCACCCAGGCTCCGGCAGCGATCGCCACGATGCACAATGCCCACTTCGCCAGCCACAGCACCCCGGAACCCATCACGTCCCCCCGGTCCAGCCGGGTGGCGGCGGACGCGCCGGTACTGTCGTTGCGGATGTCCTTCTCCCCGTTCACCCGGTCAGTCTCGCACGACCGGCCGGTCCGGGCGGTGTACCGCCTCGGCGGCGCGGTGCATACCGGGTCAGCGCGGCACGGTCACCTGATCGGCGCAACTGGACAATCCGTCCACGATCGAACAGTCGGCCGGCGCCCGGGTGGGCCGGTAATCGCCGGGCACACCGCCACGGCGGGTGATGGCGGTGTAGGCGGCGACGGCATCGGTGGGGCGGCGGGTGAGTGCGGGGTCGGTGCGGACGTCGACGGTGTAGAGCCCGAACCGGGGGGTGTAGGAACCCCATTCGTAGTTGTCGGTGAGGCTCCAGTAGTTGTAGCCCATGAGGTTCATCCCGTCGGCGGCCGCTCGCTGCAGCCAGTAGACGGTATCGCGCAGCAGATCGGCCCGGGGGTAACCGTCGGCGCGGGGCCTGCCGTTCTCGGTCGGCATCCCGTTTTCGACAATGTAGAGCGGTTTACCGGGAAACCGCCGCGCGTAGTGGTCGAGCGCGTAGTAGATACCCTCCGCCTGCAGTGACAGCGTCCACAGTTTCCCGGGGTCCGGGAACTGGGTGAGCAGGCTGTGTGGTGAAAACCCGTAATAGTAGTCGATTCCGATGTAGTCGAGCCGCCCGCCGATCCGGTCCACGAACGCACCGTTGATCACGTCGTCGGCGGCCGGGATGTAGGCGACATTACTGCTGACCATCGCCCCCGGCTGTACGCGGTGGATATGGTCGTAGGCGGCGTCGTGCGCGAGCGCCATCCGTTGCTGCATCACCGGGATATCGCCGACGCCGATCCCGCCGTGCCGCACCTCGTTCATGAGATAGGCCGCGGGTTCATTGAAAGTGATCCACAGTGGGTCCGCTGCCGCGTACCGGTCTACGACGATGCGGGCGTTGGCGAGCCAGTCGTCGACCATTCCGGCGCGCCGCCAGCCGCCGAGTTCGGCCTGCCATCCCGGATACACCCAGTGGTCGAGGGTGAGCATCGGCCGCATCCCCGCCGCCCGGATAGCGGCGACAACCTCGTCGTAGAACCGGAACCCGGCCTCGTCCCATTCGCCCGGACGCGGTTGCACCCGCGCCCATTCGATTCCGATCCGGTACACCCGCACACCCAGTTGCGCGGCGAGCTCGATATCGGAACGGAACCGTGAGTAGAAATCGACGGAATCATGGTAAGGGTCTTCGGTTTTCCCGGCCGCGATATAGCGCGTCCAGTTGCTGTCCGGTGCATGCCCCTCGGACTGGAACCCCGACGATGCGACCCCCCAGAGGAATTCAGGTCCGAGTGGTGCGACCTCCAGTGGGGGAGCGGGGCGTGCGGCCACCGGTCCCGTACCCAGTGCGAGCGCCCCGGCGGCGAGTGCGCCGGTGGTAAGAAAACGACGACGGTTCCATGGCCCCATCGAATCGGCCTCCTCTTCTGCACCTGGCCATGCACGGCCCGGCACTGGTCCCGACGCAACAGCCTAACGGCCGAAGCCCAACCGATCCGGCGTTCTGCCGACAAGGGGTTCCGGTAGTAACCGCCGAAAAACCAACGGATACGGCGTAGCCGCAGCTGACTGCCGGTGAGGCCCTGGTTCGGTCTGCGGCGATGGCCGGTTGCTGGTTGGCTTGGCTCCCAACGCTATTGGTTGGTGTGGGGGGCAGTTTCGTGGCGACGCGGTGGCCCGGTGAGCATGGTCGAACGCATCGCTGATGCCCGCGAGCAGGCCCAGCGCGAGACTTACGATCGCCTGGCGCATGAGTTCACTCCGGCGCGTTGCGCGGAGCTGGATGCGCTGCTGGTTACCGATGCCTCGCTGCGGGTGCGCGACACCCTGTTCTGACCCGGGCCCGGCGCTACCCCAGGGCCCGGTTCGTGTGCTCGCGGCCGAGCCATTCGGTGGTCGTCATGTCCGGATCAGGTCCGCTGTCCAGTCGTGGTCCCGAGCTCGCGGATAGTGCGGTCCGGCGACGTAGCCGAATGAGTAGGGGCGCCCTCGACTCCGATCCGCAGCTTATCGGCGGTGATGCACGCCCACTGGCGTCCGGAGTGCCAGATGATCACCCGCCACACCCGGCCAGTGGCGAGCCCGACAAATGCAGAGGTTAGGACTTACTGCGTGCGAAAAGAATCGCTTGCTGAGCTTTCGCATCCGGGTCGAGCAGCAGCTGGGCCTCGACCACGAATCCGGCATCGTGCAGCCAGGATGCCACCTGGTCCGGCTGACGGTGGTGGACATGGACCTTCATCGGGTGACCGCCGTAGCCCTCCGTCTTCAACAGCGACTCGTCGCCGACGTGGAACAGGAGTTGCAACGGTCCGCCGGGACGCAACGCTCGGTGGAAGCGCCCGAATACAGTCGGCACCTCGTCGTCGGGGATGTGGATCAACGACTGCCAGGCGAGCAGGCCGGCCACCGAAGCGACGGGCAGGTTCAGCTCCGTCATCGAGCCCACCTCGAACCGCAGGCCGGGGTGGTCGCGCCGGGCCACGTCGATCATCGCCGGGGAGAGGTCGATACCGAAGGCATCGACACCGAGCTCATGCAGGTGGGCGGTGACTTCACCGGGGCCGCAGCCGACGTCCGCGACCGGTCCGCCGCCAGCGGTCCGCACGCTGTCGGCGAACAACGCCAGAGCCGCGCGAAGGTACTGGTGTCCGGCGAGGGCGCCGCGCACTTGGTCGGCATAGCTGACCGCGACCGTGTCATACGAGGTTCGGGTGTCGGCCAACCAGTCATCCGTGGTCATGACCGGCACGATATTCCATGATCGCGGCGCTGCACGAACTACGCCACTCCGGACTTACCCACCTCGGAGAATCAGGAGCCAGCCTGCTGGAACTGATGGCCAAGTCCCGCCACCGCAAAGCCGAGAACTTGCGCCGCTACTTCAAACCGTCCCCGCAGGCGATGCGCGAGCTGACCTCGATCCTGGGCCCGGGAGCCGAACGCCGACGCTGACCAGCAGCTACGCCATATCCGTTGGTTTTTCGGCGGTTACGACCGGACCCCCGACAAGGCATGACGCAAAACGATCCAGATACATAGATATGCGCATCCAATCATTGATTTCCTCCGACGGTTTGGCTGTTCGGTCGCGACCACTCACGCGCCGAACCGATACAAAGACAGGGGAGTGGACTGTCGTCACGAGACCTGTCCGCACCCACTTGTGCAGTCCCGCGGCGAGCGGGCGGAGGAGGTTCGCCCGGTGCAATGCCGCGAAGCTCGGCCGGGTGGCCCGTATTTCGGTGGCCGCGTACTGAACACTGGCGTACGGCCCGAACAGCAGCGCTTCGCGACCGCCGACATCGGTGCTGGGCGTTGTCCTACAGGCCGTCGATCGCCGTGCCGAGATCCGTGCCGTAGCCGGACCAGCAGAAGATCGGCTCTCCTGGCCCGCTCCGATGGCCCATGTACCACTCGCCGTCGTCGGCGCAGCGCGCGAGACACAGGCCGGTGAATCCGATGATCAGATCGACTTTCAAAGAGACGCCTCGGCTGGGGTCGAGTGGCGCCAGGAAGACCGGGGTGCTGGAATCCAACAACTCCACGGTGCTGTCCCGCGCTCGTCGCCGCACCTCCTCGATGGTCCACTGATCCGGAAGCATGCCTTTGTCCATCACCTGATTCTCGCCGAAGGTGTCCGCCGCGACCCCGGCACCGGCGGCGACGGAGTTCGACCGGTTGCTCAACTTTCCGTGAGATGCGTACTCGGGGGCGGGGGAGTGGCCCACTTGCGGGGAGGCGGCGCGTGTGGACCGGCCGCACGGGGAGGGTCGAAGCCTGCTCTGCCGAGTGGGCCCCGTCCGTAGGGCGGATGCCCGAGAACCCCGCCCGGGATCAGCCTTACTAAACATAGGCGGATACATGGATATGCGCATCTATACATTAATCTCCCTCATCTCACACTCAGCAATCCGATCTCGACTACACAAGGAGGGGAGAGATTCGTCCTCACGCCGTGTCTGTACTCGTTGCAGTCATATCAGCGACTCGTTCGACGATATTCGGGTACCGCATCGTGTGTGCTCCGCCGTTGAGGTCGATCGCAGCGCCGGTCATCCAGCCGGTGTCGCCGGAGGTGAGGAAAGCGATGGTGCGGGCGACGTCCGCCGGTGTGCCGGCTCGACCCAGTGGCGTGTTCTCGATGTATTCCTCGACCAGTCCGGGTACGAGGGTGGCGCCGTGGGTAAGGGGTGTGTGGACGAAGCCGGGATTGACCGCGTTCACACGGATTCCGCGTGGTGCGAGTTCCATGGCGGCGACCTCGGTGAGCATGAGAACCCCGGCCTTCGCCGAACAGTATGCGCCCATCCCCACGCCCGGTTGCCGTCCGTTGAGTGAGGCGACGAGCACGATGGAGCCACCGTCGCGCATGGTGTGGGCGGCGTGTTTGACGGTGAGGAAGGCTCCGGTGAGGCAGACGTCTACGGTGGCTTTCCAGTCGGCGAGGGAGAGGTCGGCGATCGTTCCTGGATGGGAAATTCCGGCGCAGTCGACGACCGTATCGATCGGCCCGTGGTCGGCGGCGACGGTATCGAACAGGGTCCGCATTGCTTGTTCGTCGGTGACGTCGACCTGGTGTCCGGCCGTGTTTGCGCCGAGTTCGGTGGCTCGGGTGCCGGCGGCGGTGCCGTCGAGGTCGGCGATGATGACGGTATTGCCGCGGCCGGCGAGGAGTTGGGCGGTGGCCCAGCCGATTCCGGAGGCGCCGCCGATGATGATCGTGGTCTGCCCGGGTGTGCTCATAGCCGTTCCTTCGTGTCGGTGCCCGGCGCGGCTTACCTGCCCCGGCGGGTTCGGGACATATATCTGTACAGCTGTCTAGCAGCTTGTGCCGGCTTTGGCTAGCATGCAGCCATGCCCAGGGGTGAACTTCGCACAGTGCGTGTCGGTGAATTCGATTTCGAAGTGCGGGTCCACCCCGGTGGCCCGGTGAACGGAGCCGAGGCACTGCTGCTGCACGGATTTCCACAGAGCGCCGCGTCGTGGGACGGCGTAGCGGAACACAGCTCCCAGGGAGTCCGCTCGTATGCCCCCGAACAGCGCGGCTACTCGCCCGGAGCCCGCCCCGTGGATGTTGCGTCCTACCGCCTTTCCGAGCTCCGTGCCGATATCGTCGGCCTCTGCGATGCGCTGGGCCTGCGTCGGATTCATCTGGTCGGCCACGATTGGGGTGCGATCGTCGCCTGGGATGTTGCGGCCCGGTATCCGGATCGGGTGGCTACGCTCACCGCGGTTTCGGTACCGCATCCGGCGGCGTTCGCCCGGGCCCGCGAGATCGATCCGGTGCAGGCCGAAAAGTCCGAGTACATGGCATTTTTCCAGCAGCCCGGCGCACCCGAGGAGTTGCTGCTGGCGAATGATTGTGCGGGTCTGCGGGCAGGTTTCGGGGATACGGTCCCCGCGGAGCAGTCGGCGCGGTCCGGTGTGGACGCCACGTCGGAGTACGTGGACGCGGAGTACCGCTTGCTAGTGATGGAGGGAGTAGGTCACTGGATCCCCGAGGAGGCACCTGAATCGCTCTCCCGGGTTGTTCTCGACCGTATAGGCTTGCGGTGATCCTGGGTCCGCGTGTGCCGAGTACAAACTCTGTGCCGTGCTGCGGTAGAGGTCCGATCGGCTGCCGTCGACAGGGACACGCGGCGATTATCAAAAGCGCAATTGTGAGCTGTCCCGGTTACCTGTACCGGAATCCGCCGCTGATTCAGCGGGCGAGCCGACGGTGCGGGGCCCGGTGAAATCGATTTCACCGGGCCCCGCGCAGGCGTACAAGGCCGCTGCCCTGTAATTGCCCGCTGCGAACTACATCTACCGTACCTGCTGACGCATCTGGTGCATCTGCAGTTCCCACTGCATCGCGCGGTCCTGGGCCCGGGTGGACTGTTCCTCGGCCTGCTGGGCGAGGTAGGCGGCCTGATCAGCCTGGTCCTGCGCCGACTGACAGCGCTGGTTGGCTTGGTTGGCGTCGGCCTGGGCCTGCTGGGCCTGGCTCTGCGACCGGTCGGCTTCGCTCTGCGCCTGCTGGGCTTGGTTCTGTGCCTGCTGAGCCTGCTGGCGGGCCTGCTGGGCCTGTTGCGCGGCCTGGTTGGCCTGGCTCTGTGCGATCTGGGATTGGTGCTGTACCTGCCGGGCCTGCTGTTGTACCTGGCGGGCGAGGTTCTGCGCCTGCTGGGCGTACTGCCGCGCACTCTGGGCTTCCTGGCGGATCTCGTCCAGGCCCATGCGCAGCATTTCCAGGCTCTGGACTTGCTGACCGTTGCCGTTGCCGTTGCTGGTGCTGGTGCGGGCGGCAGCGGTGCTGGTGTCTTGCGCCATCTGAGCATCCTTCCAAAGGGGGGTTTTGAAATGGACCGACTCGTGGAGCGCTCAATATCCTCGCACAGCACGGCCCCGTGGTAACCCTCCGATTGCACCCGGAACACACGGGATATCCGCTGGTGGGGCGACCGCTCGCGGTTATCGGACGTGACGGTGGCACCAGGGCGGCGGATATGCGCACCCCCGTCGCGGGGCGATGCCCGATCGAGACCACACCGTCATGATCTGCGCGTACTTCAGCGCCGGATGAGGCCGAGGTCGGTGGCCGCGGCGACGGCGGCGGTGCGGGAGTCGACGCCGAGTTTGGTGTAGATGCGGGCGAGATGGGATTTGACGGTGCCTTCGGTGAGGTGGAGGCGGTGGCCGATGGCCTGGTTGGACAGGCCGTCGGCGACCAGGGTCAGCACCTCGGTTTCGCGCCGGGTGAGGGCGGTTCCGGGCGTGCGGAGGCGGTTCATCAGCCGGTCGGCGACGGCCGGCGCCAGTGTGGTCCGGCCGGCTGCCGCGGTGCGGACGGCGGCGGCGAGGTCCTCGGGTGGAGCGTCTTTGAGGAGGTATCCGGTGGCGCCGGCTTCGATGGCGGGCAGGGTATCGGCGTCGGAGTCGTAAGTGGTGACGATCAGTACGCGGGGTGCGCCGGGCCGGGCGGTGATGCGGGCGGTGGCTTCTGCTCCGCCCATGCCCTTTCCGAACTGCAGGTCCATGAGGACGACGTCGATATCGCCTGCGGCGGCCCGGTCGACGGCGTCCTCCGCGGTAGCGGCTTCGGCGACGACGAGCATGCCTGGTTCGGTTTCGAGTACGGCCCGTAGCCCGGCTCGTACTACGGGATGGTCGTCGGCGAGGAGGAGTCGGATGGTCACGGGCGGACCTCGGGTTCGGTCGGTGGGGTGCGGGGTATCCGGGCGGCGAGTGTGGTGCCGTGGCCGGGTGCGGATTCGATGGTCAGGGAGCCGTCGAGGGCGTGCGCACGGGCGCGCATGGCGGCAAGCCCGAATCCGCCGCGGTCGGGTTCGGAGTCGGGTGCGGGTAGGTGGGCGGGGTCGAAACCGCGGCCGTTGTCGGTGATGTCGAGGGTTACGTGGTCGTCGAGGTATCCGAGGGTGACTTCGGCGGTGGTGGCGGCGGCGTGGCGGACGGTGTTGGCGAGCGCGGATTGGGCGATGCGCAGTAGGGCGACCTCGGCGGTGGTGGCCAGTGGGCCCGGGTTGCCGGTGCGGTGGAATTTTACGTCGAGGTGGTGGCGGGCGCCGGTGGTGTCGCACAGTCGTTCCAGCGCGTCGGCCAGTGTGGTGTTTTCGAGTGCAGGCGGGGTGAGGGCGGCGACGAAGCGGCGTGCTTCGGCGAGGTTGTCCTGGGCGGTTCGGCGGGCTTGGTCGACGTGGCGGGCGGCGATGCCGGGCCGGTCGGGTAGGGCGCGTTCGGCGGCGCGCAGCAGGAGCTGGATGCTGGACAGTCCTTGGGCGAGGGTGTCGTGGATTTCGCGGGCGAGGCGCTCGCGTTCGGCGAGCATTCCGGCGGTGCGCTGGGCGTGGGCGAGGTCGGCGCGGGTGGTGGTGAGTTCTTCGATGAGGCGTCTGCGTTGTTCGCTTTCCCGGTACAGGGCTTGGTAGCCGCGGACGACGGCGACGGCGACGGCGGCGCCGAGTGCGGGGCCGATCGCCATGGCGGGGGCGAAGGAGTGCTGGTGGGCGGCGAATCCGGTGATGGCCGCGGCGGCGGTGGCGGTGACGGCGAGGTGTCCGGCGCGGCGGGGCAGCAGGTGGAGCTGGAGGAAGTACAACGGGAAGGCGACCCATACGGCGTCCGGGGAGAGTGTCAGCAGTGCCAGCCATACGGTGCCTACGGCAGTGAGCCACCAGGCGACGGCGGGCCGGGAGCGGTGGATGCGGGGTAGGAGGGGGCCGGCGGCGTATACGAGGGCGCAGAGGGTGGCCGTGGCGACGATTGCGCCGGTATGGGGCTGGTGCTGGGTTGTCGCGCGGACGGCGGTGAGCGCGAGCAGGCCGAGGATCAGCAGGTGCAGGCACCAGGCCAGGGCGCGGGTGGTGGGGGTCGGGTCGGGTGCGGTGGTGTTCACGGTGCTTCCAGGCTACGGAGGTGGGCTGCCGGTTGGCCTCTGTCGAAAGTTGGAATCGCGGTGGTGTCTTCCGGTTCGTGAAGTGCCGTCTCGGGCGGGATGTGCGGAGTGGCTCGGGCGGCAAGGGTGGAGTCGTACCGTTTTCCACTGCCGGAGAGGACAGGCCGAGGTCGTGTTTGTTGCCTGGAGAGATCTGAGGTTCGCCAAGGGGCGTTTCGCTCTGATGGGGACTGTTATCGTGCTGATCACGCTGCTGGTCGGGTTGTTGTCCGGTCTGACGGCCGGTTTGGGCCGGCAGAACATTTCTGCGATCACGTCGCTTCCGGTGGACAGGATCGTTTTCGCCGAGCCGGGCGAGGGCCAGGATCTGTCGTATTCCGGTTCTTCGGTCACGCGCGGGCAGTGGGAGCGGTGGGCGGCGGCTCCCGGTGTGGTGGATGCCGAACCGTTGGGGATCACCACTACCCGCGCCACTGCCGGGGCCGGGAGTGTCGGTGTGTCCGTGTTCGGTGTCCGTCCCGGGTCGGGTCTGGCCCCGGCCGGTGGCGGTGTCGATGACGAGTCGGTGGTGTTGTCCACTGCGGCGGCGTCCGATCTGGGGGTGGCGGCCGGCGATTTGGTGACTGTGGCGGGTCGGCAGTTGCGGGTGACGGCGGTGCAGGGCGATGCGTATTTCAGTCATACCCCGGTGGTGTGGGCAGGCTTGGGTTTCTGGCGGGAGATCGCGCCGCCGGCGGGTCCGGGTGTGGATGTGGCGGCCTCGGTTGTCGCGGTGCGGACCACGTCGGAGGTGGATATGGCGGCTGTCGATCGAGCGGCTGGTACGCGGACTGTCACTGTCGACGAGTCGTTGTCCGCGATCGGTTCGTATACGTCGGAGAACGGTTCGCTGCAGTTGATGCGTGCTTTCCTGTTCGTGATCTCGGCGCTCGTGGTGGGGGCGTTCTTCACGGTGTGGACGGTGCAGCGCAGTGGCGATATCGCGGTGTTGAAGGCGTTGGGCGCGACCACTGCCGGGCTGCTGGTGGATGCGCTCGGTCAGGCGGTGGTGTTGCTGGTGGGCGGCACTCTGCTCGGTACGGCGCTCGCGGCGGCGCTGGGGATGGTGGTCGCGGGGTCCGCGGTGCCGTTCCACCTCGGTGTCGCCACTGTCGTTGTTCCGGCGGCGGTGATGGTTGTCGTGGGCGCTGTCGGCGCCGCGGTATCGGTCCGCCGTATCACTTCTGTCGACCCGTTGACTGCTTTGGGGAGCGCCCGATGAGTTTGAACCTGATCGATATCACTCTCACGTATCCGGATGGCGAGAACCGTTTGACGGCGCTGGACCGGGTGGATTTGGAGGTGCCGCGGGGCAGCTTGACCGCGGTGGTGGGCCCGTCGGGCTCCGGTAAGTCCAGTCTGCTCGCTGTCGCGGCCACTTTGATCACGCCTGATTCCGGCACTGTTGTCATCGACGGCGTTTCGACGACGGGATTGCGCCGCGGTGAGCTGACCGATCTGCGGCGGAGCCGGATCGGCATCGTGTTCCAGCAGCCGAATCTCATCGCGTCATTGACCGCTGCCGAGCAGTTGCAGGTGATGGCCCATCTGGATGGCGGTAAGCCGCGTGCGGCGCGGGGGCGGGCGATGGAGTTGCTGGATGCGGTCGGTTTGGCTGGTGTGGCCGGGCGTCGCCCGCATCAGCTTTCGGGTGGTCAGCGTCAGCGGGTGGGTATTGCGCGGGCGTTGATGAACGATCCCAGGGTGCTGCTGGTGGATGAGCCCACCAGCGCGCTCGATCACGACCGTGGTGCCGCGGTGCTGGATTTGCTCGCCCGGTTGACCCGCGAAAGGTCGAGTGCGACGGTCTTGGTCACCCATGACCGTGCCCATCTCACTGTCGCGGATCGGGTTGCCGAGGTGCGCGACGGCCGGTTGGGGTTTCCGGTTCCGGCCGGGTAGCGACGCTACCCGGCCGGGGTGGGGTTACTCGGTGGCGGGGGCTCGGCGTGCGGTCCGCTGTTGGACTTGGGCGTAGAGCGCTGTCGCGGCCAGGGCGATGGTGCCGACGAACAGGTACTGCCAGGCCTGTGAGAGGCCGAGGAAGATCGTGGAGTTCTCGATCAGCTGCAGGAACAGGACGCCGAACAGGACGCCGATGAAGCTGCCGCGGCCGCCGAAGATGGAGGCGCCGCCGAGCACTACCGCGGTGATGGAGGTGAGGGTGTAGGTGAGGCCGGCCGGGGGGTCTCCGACGCCGATCTGTGACATCAGCAGTAGTGCGCCGACGGCGGTGAGCAGGGAACTTGCGATATAGGCGAGGAGTTGGACACGGCCGACGAGGATTCCGCGGTAGTGGGCTGCGGATTCGTTGGATCCGGCGCCGCGCAGGCGCAGGCCGAGGGAACTGCGCCGGGACAGGTATTCGAGGGTGATCAGCAGGACGGCGCCGATGACGACCGCGACCGGGACGGGGCCGATCCGGGTGTTGAGGAGGTCGACGATATCGAGGGCGATGATGCCGCCGGGTGCGTCGCGCAGTACCAGGGACAGTCCTTGCAGGGCGGTGTAGGTGATCAGGGTGGCGACTACGGGACTGACTCTTGCGAACCGGATCATGGATCCGTTCAGCAGGCCGACGGTGAAGGCGAGGGCTGTCATGGCGGCGAATCCGAGGATCCACCAGCCCCATCCGTATCCTTCGACGACGAAGAAGGAGGCGACGACCACCAGCGTTCCGGCGAGTGGCCCCACGGACAGGTCGATACCGCCGGTCAGCATCACTACGAGTTGTCCGGCGGCGATGAACAGGATGGGCGCCAGCAGGGCCAGCATGCTGCCGATATTGAATTCCGACAGGAATCGTTCGCTGTGGGTGTAGCTGACGGTTGCCAGCACGATGGCGGCCAGGAGCAGCACCAGGCTCGGTGCTTGCTGGCCGGTGATGAACCGCCGGAACGCGGTGCCCGGTTTCGCCGCTGCGGTGGTGGTGGTCGGGGCTTCGGCGCGGCCGGCGGTCAGTGATGCTTCGGTGATGGCGTGTTCGGTCAGGGTGTCGCCGGTGAGTTCTTCGACGATGCGGCCGTGGGAGAACACGAGTACGCGATCGCACAGTCCGGCGAGTTCGACGTTGTCCGAGCTCGACACGACTACGGGGGTGCCGTTTTCGGCGGTCGCCCGGAGGCGGTGGTAGATATCGGAGCGGTTGCCGACGTCGATGCCTTGGGTGGGTTCGTCGCACAGCAGTACGCGGGGTTCGGACAGCAGGGCGCGGCCGAGGACCACTTTCTGCTGGTTGCCGCCGGACAGGTGTTCGAGGGGTGTTTCGATGGTGGCTGTTTTCACGCCGAGTGCGCCGACTTGTCGTTCGGCGAATTCGCGTTCGGCGCGGGGGGGAGACGATACCGGCGCGGGAGAGTTTTTCCGGTGCCGCGACGGAGAGGTTTTCGCGGACCGACAGGGCGGGCGCGATACCTTCGATATGGCGTTCCTGCGGCATCAGGACTATTCCGGCGGCGCGGGCGGTGCGCGGGTCGGAGAGGTCGGCGACGGTTTCGCCGATTCGCACCCGGCCGCGGGCGCCGATGGCGCCGCCGAGTGCTCTGATGAATTCGCGTTGCCCGTTGCCTTCGACGCCGGCGAGGCCGAGGATTTCCCGGCGTCGTAGTCGGGTGCCGGCGCCGGTGAGCAGGCCGGCGCTCAGGTCGTCGATATCGACGGCGACGTCGCCGGGGTCGTCTGTTCGTGGGGGGAACAGGGCGTCGATGGTCCGGCCGGCGATGAGGGTGACGATTTGTTGTTCGGTGACTTCGCCGGCTGCGAATTCGCCGCGTTTGCGGCCGTCGCGTAGCACGGTCATGCGGTCGGCGAGGGCGAATACATCGGGGAGCCGGTGGCTGATGTAGATGACGGCGACGCCGGTTCGGGCGAGGGAGCGGATGAGCCGGAAGAGGGTGTCGGTTTCGGTGGCGGCGAATGGTTCGGTGGGTTCGTCGAGGATCAGGACTCGGGGTTCGGCGGCGAGGGCGCCGCAGATTTCGATTGCCTGTTTTTCGGCGAGTCCGACGCTTCCGGCCGGTGCCGCGGGGTCGATGTTCATTCCCATCGGGGCCAGCGCTTTTTCGGCCCAGGTGTGTGCGTGGGCGAGGGCGGGGCGTAGGGCGGGTGGGACGGCGAGTATCAGGTTTTCTGCGACGGTGAGGTCGGGCAGGATCGCCGGGTGCTGGTATGCGATGGCGAGGCCTTGTTCGCGTACTGCCATCGGGGATCCGCCCCCCGCACCACCCGCCGTAGCATTCGGCCACGCGCTCATCTACGAAACGGCGATGTTCCTCGCCGCAGCGGGCCTGGCGATCATCCTCCACCGGGCTCTCGAATACTCGACACCGGAGCGGTCGTTCGTGGGAGCATGACCGAGCGTGTCGGCCCGCCGAACGGCGACCAGCCCCTCCAGCGCGGTGATACCGGGCCGCAGCACGCCCTCGATACCGGCGAACTCGATCACGCGGATTCGCCGATATCGGCCTCGGCACCGCGGTGTACGACACCGATGAAACCGAGCAGGCGCAGTGTGTGGGCGGCCCGGACAACCGTATCCAGTGGACGGCCCTCGCGATAGACCAGCCGCCGATGAGGTCGTTGGTCGACCTGTCGGGCATCGAGCCGGCTCGCGGACAGTTTCGGACGCACCGTGGTCACGGCCGATCGAAGGGTGGTAGCGGCGTCCATGCCGGTGTCCAGATCTCGGTGTCGGGGACGGCCGGTTGTCTGGAGTCGAGGTAGCCGCGGAGGGTGATGAGCGCGGGATGCGGATTGTCTTCGCGCCAGATCAATGACATCGGGTAGACCGGCATCGGATCACGCAGTGGTATGCGCCGCAGGTCGTAGCGGTCCGGCCACAGATATCGTGAGCCTTCACCGATCAGGGTCGCCACATTCGACGAGTCGGCGATTTCGTCCAGCAGTGCCTCTTTTGCGAAGACAGGGCCGAGTGCGTCGATGGTGAACCCGAACGTGGTGGTCAGTTCGGCGTAGTAGTCGGCCACCTCGCCGCGCGACGGCAGGCCGGGCATCCAGATTCGGTGTCCGGCCAGTTGCCAGGGCGTGACGGCGTGGGCGTCGGCCAGCGGGTGGCGGGGGCCGACGAGCAGTTCGTGCGGTTCGTCGATCGCTTTGGCAACGCTGATCGCCTTGGGCAGATACTGGTATCGGGGGACGGCGTGGAAGGTGGCGTCGATCGTTCCCGCTTCGACCGCGGCGATCGCCCCGGTAACGTCGGCGTCGAGGGTGACGAGGTCCAGTTCTGTGCCGGGATGCATGCGGTGGAAGTCCTGCAGGAGCCCCGCCGGCGCGATCCGCCGGGCGACGATATCGACCCGTAGCGCGCGCCGGCCGGGCCGCACGGAGGCGTCGGCACGTTCCGCGGCCCGAAGCAGTTCACGCGCGTGCGGCAGGAACGCCTGGCCGTCGATGGTGAGCTGGGCGCCGCGGGCCGTGCGGGCGAACAAGCGCACATCCAGATATCTCTCCAGCGTCGCGATGCGTTTGGAGACCGCCTGCTGGGTGATCGACAACGCAGCGGCGGCCTCTTGGAACTGCCCTGCGTCCGCGGCGGCGACAAAGGTACGCACGGCGTCGAGATCCACACCGCAACCCTACTGACACAACAACTGGTTGTGGCTCGCCGCCGGTTCCGTTGTTTGATTCCGTCTCCTCGGCCTTGCTTTGATCACCGCGATCAACAGCGAGTTGTCCGGAGCGGAAGGCATGGAGCTCAGTGCGCAGAAGATCGTTGGGTCGTCGGTTCGGGTGGCTGTGGGCGTCATATGCGGTCAGTGCCTACGGCTCCGGGCTGGGATTCGGCGCATTACCGCTGATCGCCGTACTGGTGTTGGACGCCGGCCCCGTACAGGTGTCCACGCTGTCAGCGGTAGGGCCGGCGGTGGGCGCGGCGGTCGCGTTTCCGCTCGGGCCCTGGGTGGAGTTTCGCCGCAAACGACCGGTGATGATCACGATGGACCTGGCGCGGTTCGCGATCATGATGACGATCCCGGTCGCCTACGCCCTCGGCCGGCTCAGTTTCGTTCAGTTGCTGGTCGTCTCGGTTGTGGTTGCCGCAGCCAAGATCGCCTTCGGCGCGGCGAGCGGCGCGCATCTGAAAGCTCTCGTCCGGCAGGACGACCTACTCGTGGCCAATGCGCGATTCGAGTCGACGAACTGGAGTTCCATCGCCGTCGGGCCACCACTGGGCGGCGCGGCAATCGGCCTGTTCGGTCCGGTCATCACCGTAGTGGTCGATGCGGTGAGCTACCTGCTCTCGGCGCTGGGGCTGACGATGATTCGCGGCCGAGAAGAACGCCCGGCTCGCGTCCCCGAACGCCAGGTTCGGGCAGGTGAGTTACTCGACGGCTGGCGACATATTCTGTCCCACAGCGGCTTACGATCGTTCTATCTCAATCACCTGGTCGTCGGCGGACTGATCATGGCGACCGAACCGCTGCTGGCCGTGCTGCTGCTGCGCCAGCTCGGATTCTCACCTTGGCAGTACGGCCTCGCCTTCGCCGCCCCCTGTCTCGGCGGGTTCATCGGCTCACGCCTTGCCGGCCGTGTCGTAGCGCGCTACGGCCGATACCGGATCCTTCGTACCGTTGGCACGCTGCGCGCAGTCTGGTTGATCGGCCTCGTCTTCGTTCAGCCCGGTGCCGCCGGCCTTGTCACAGTGATCGCTGTCGAGCTCGCGATCGTCATCAGCATGAGCCTGTACACCCCGGTACTGGCCACCTACCGACTCGACCACACCCCCGAAGACCGCATCGCCCGCACCTTGATGGCCTGGTCGATCAGCAGCAGCGCCGCCATCGCGATCCTCAGCGCACTCGGCGGACTACTCGCCGCCGCAACCAGCCCCCGCACGGCTATCGCGGTCGCAGGACTGCTGATCCTGGCCAGCCCGCTGTTACTTCCGCGCCGCCAGGATCCGCCGCTCACATCCGACCTTGCGATCTCGACAGCGCACGCCCTGCCGCCCGCGGTGGTCGGTGCGCGCGAGGCCGAGTAACCGCCATCCATCAGCAACCACGGCTGGGGCGCCCGTGCAGGTGGTCGCTTGCCGGCGGGCTCGATTCCGTGCGACGCGTAGCGCCTCTGCGTCAGAGGCCGAGTTTGGTGACGGCGTTGTCGGCGAGGGGGTCGGCGGTTCTGATGTAGCGGTGGACGGTACGCGGGTTGCTCCATCGGCCTTGGCGCATGATTTCGCGGTCGGCGGCGCCGCCGAGGGCGGCTTGGGTGGCGAAGCCGGCGCGCAGTGAGTGGCCGGAGAAGAGGGTGGGGTCGAGTCCGGCGCGGGCGGCGTAGCGTTTGACTATTTCGGCGACGGCGCGGCCGGACAGGGGGGTGTCGCCGAGTCCGCCGTGCCGGTTGACGGCGGGGAACAGGGGTTGCGTGGGGGTGAGGCGAGGGTCGGGGTGGTAGCTGTGGCAGCGGTGGATGTGAGGTTCGCCGACGGGGTTTTCGCCGATCCAGGTGCGGACGCCGCGGGGGTTTTCGGTGTGTGCGGCGAGTAGGCGTAGCCAGTCGGCGCAGGCGCAGACGGGGCAGGTGTGTGCTTGGTTGCCGCGGGGCAGGGCGACGTGTTGTTCGGTGATGCCGGTGGGGTCGGTTTTAGTGGTGGGCAGGTGGATCAGCAGCAGGGGTTCGCCGGTCGTGTGGTCGGTGCCGAAGTGGATGTCGGCGATGCGCAGGCCGGCGAGTTCGCTGCGGCGCAGGGCGCCGGCGAAGCCGAGGAGCAGCAGCAGGGTGTCGCGGCGGCGGGCGGGTTCGCCGGGCCATCCGGGTTCGGGCAGGCCGGTGAGCAGTTCGCCGAGGGTGTGCAGCAGGATCGGGCGTTTGCGGTCGGGCCGGGTGCGGCGGGTGCGGCGGATTCCGCGCAGGGTGAGGCGGACGACGTCGCTGCGGGTGGGGGCGGGTAGTCCGTTGGCGGCGTGGACGGCGGCGATGGCGGCGGATTTGCGTTCGAGGCTGGCGGGACTGTAGGCGTAGCGGCCGTTTTCGCGGCGGGCGTCGGCGGCGGCGGCGAGGTAGACGGCGATGTCGAGGGGGTCGGCGGGTAGGGCGGTTCGGTTCTCACGGGTGCACCAGGCGACCCAGGCGATCCAGTCGGTGCGGTAGGCGCGCAGGGTGTTGGGGGATTGGGAGGCGGTGAGGTAGCGGCCGAGTGCGGTGGCTTGTTCGGTGTCGAAGCGTTCGCGGACGTTGCGTAGTGCGGCTGTGTCGACGAGGACGCTCGTGACGCCGCGGCGGAGCTCGGTGCGCACGGTGTCGGGTAGGTCCACGGCCGGTTCGGTCACTGCGTTCTCCTCGTCGGTAATTTCGTCACTCAATACGTTACGTTTGCGGCGACGTAACGAAACGTATTGAATGGAAACAGATCTCCCGCAACCTTACCTGTCTAGCCTCCGATAATGTTCACTTATCGGAGGTTAGAGCCCTGAGTAGCCGTCGCGTGACCTCACCGCCGCTTCGGATTTCGTTTCGTGTCATTCCGTTGGATTTGACGAAACCAACGCTACGATTCCCGGGTGCCGACAACCTGCAACTATCCCGGCTGCACCCAGCCGATCCCGCGCCCCACCGGACCCGGCCGGCCCTCCGAATACTGCGACCGTCCCGACCACACCCGATGGCGCGCCTGGCGCGAAAGACAACGGCTACAACAGGAAGCCGAACCCCAACCCGATTCCGTCACCGTGACGCACACCGGCCCGGTGACCACCGCCCGGCTCCGCGCCGACGAACTACTCACGCAATTCCGCGGCCTCGCCGAACAACTCGGCACCACCCTCAACGCCGCCGTCGCCGAAATGTCGACACTGGCCGACCCATCTGCTGCCGAAGCGCAGGTCCAGGCCGTGCAAGCCGACGCCGCACGCCGTATCGCCGAAGCCGAAATCGCCGCGGCCGCCGCCGAACAGGCCCGCCGGGACGCCCAGCAGGCACGAATCCACGCGGAGGAAGCAGCCGAGGACGCGGCCGCTACCGCGGAAACCGCCGATACCTGCATCGCCGAAGCCCGCACCGCGGCCGCGGCCGCGGAAACCGCCCGCGACGACGCACTCCGCCAGGTCGAGGCAATCACCACCCGCGCCGCGGACGAAGTTTTCGCGGCGCGCGCCGCAGCGGAAGAAGACGTCCGGGCCGCGCGGAACGAGGCCGCCACGGAAGTGGAGCGGATCCGAGCCGAATGCGCCGCGGAAATCGAGCGCGTACAACGCACCGCCGACGCCGATATCGAACGCGCCGACCGCGACAACGCCCAGAAAGTGAAAGCCGCCACCGCCGACCGGGATCTGGCCGTACAGCGCGCCACCGACATCGAGCGCGCCTTGGAACGGGCCGAACGGTCGGCTACCGAGCGGGAGGAAGCCGCGCGGGAAGCACGCGCCGAATTACAGCGACTACGCTCCGAATACGACACCGTCCGCCGAGATCTCGCCGAGCTCCGGCGCACCGCGGCCGCGGAACTGGCCACAGCCCGCGCTGACGCCGCAGCCGCTGTCGAGCAGGTGCGCACGGAAACCGCGCAACGTATCGAAGCGCTCGACCAGGCACGCGCGCAGATCCTGGCGCGCGCGGAACGGGCGGAACGCCAACTCGATGCCCTGTTGTCCGAGCGGGCGACGGCACGCACCGAACCCGAACCGGTGTAACCAGAGGGAAGAGGAGCACCCGCCGGGAATCCGGCGCTGAGCCGGTCGCTTGCCGCCCGGCGTTGGGCTATGGATGATTCATGTCGCAGTGATGGATGAAGGTGGTTACGGCCGGTTCCGCTCGATGTCCCGGAGGAACCGGCCGCGTATGTTGCCGAACAGCTCGGGACCGAAGAGCCGTCCTGCGTGAAGCGCTACACCGACCGAACCTGCCGATGAAGGCCGACGCCGAACGCACGAGTCACATTATGCCGCAGCGTATCCGGTGAATTCATGCGCGGTCACAGTGACCATGCGACCCCCCATCGCCCGCACCTGCGAGTGGACTCTGGGATCGCCGCTGGGCGGCAACAGTATCGACCACACCGGCGTTCCGTCGGCGGCGTCGATGGCCTGCACGGTGACACCGTCGGTCAGGATGAGATGGGTTGCGTCGGTGATGCCGTCATAGTTCGTGAATTTCGTGGCGTGTTCGAACGGCGAGGGCCGCTGCCAGATTCGATGTCCGTCGGTGAGATCCAGCCCGGACAGCGTTGTGCCGTCGAGTGATCGGATGATCACGGTATCTCCCACCACACCCTCGATCGCATCCTCGCGCCCGGCTGTGTCGTCGACGCCGATCTCGGGATTGGTCCACAGGACCGCACCGGTGGTGCGGTCGTAAGCACTTTCGCCGGTCATGATCGGCAGTGGCGATGCGGTGGCGACCGGATACCACTCGAGCAGGAAGCTGGCATTCGCGACCTCGGTGATACGGTGTCCGTCGCGGCCGAGCAACGCGACCTGTCCCGCGGTGCCGCTGCGATCGATCACCTGCGAGGCGATCATGCCGCCGTCGAAGACATAGCCCACCGGTCCGGTGAAAAGCAGCTCGCCAGTGCGCAAATCGTGGAGACGAATATTGCCGTAGCGCCCGTACCGGAAGTAGTCCGGTGCGCTGATGACGGGTATGACCGGCTCTCCGGGAACCACTGTCGGAAACGTCTTACGCCAACTCGCGGCGATGTCCGAGACGGTTCCTCGTGTGAAGACAGCGGTCTGCCGATCTGCGGTTCGCCCCGCCACTGTGACAACACCGTCGCGAGCATCGACCTGCTCCACCTCGAAATCGGTGATGTGGTCGGTGAGCACCGTGCCCGTCGCGCTGTCGACGATCAGCACCCGATGGGTGTCCCAACAGCTCAGCAGGCCCTGAAACACCTTTCCGGCGCAGCCGGCGATCGCGCCGACATCGATTGTCCAGTGCGGCTTTCCGGTATCGGGGTCGATACCGTGCAGTCGCACCGCGCCGACCGGCTGCCCGACCCCGCCACCCGCGCTGTCCGGCACCGCGGTGGCCGCGACGATCGTGGTCCCGGCATCCATCGGCGTGCCGTGTCCGTGGTAGACGTCCAGGCTGTGCGGAGCGGACAGCAGAACAGCGCCGGGTTCAGTGGACAGATCGGCGGCGCGCACCGTCCAGCGGGGAGTGGGTGCGGAGTCCAGAGTGGTCTCGATACGAAACTTGCCGCCCACCACCGGCGCTGCCTGCTGGGACTGTCGTGGGGATCGATTCGCCCATACGACCGCAGCGACAACCACCACGACGGCTACGACCAGCACGGCGATCCAACTTCGACGCCTGTCCGGACCGGTGAACCATCGTGCAGCCGTGTTCATGCGGAGAGGTCTCCTTCATACATCTATCTGGACAGGCACTGGTCGAGCTGTGCGGATCTGCAAGATATCAACCATCGTTGAAGGGTGGCGATCGCGAGGACGACCCACCGCTGGTGGTTTCGTGCCGGCCAAATCGTCGCTGAACTCGCCCCCGAAACCGGGGCCGGAGGCGTCGCGGTTGCCGGGGGCTTTTCCATGCGTCGAATTGCGCGTTGTAGGCGGCCATCTCTTCCTCGGACATGACCTCCTCGCCTGCGGCTACCGGATCGTGGTGCCGGTAGCGGGCGCGTCCGGCGCCGGGCCGGCATTGCGGCCGCCGAGGTGGCGGGCGAAATGCTGTTCGATCGCGCGGTACAGCATGACCTGGTTCTCCGGGTTCTCGAAGCCGTGTCCCTCGTCCTCGGCGACCAGGTACTCCACCGGCACCCCGCGTTCACGTAACCGGGCAACGATATTGTCCGATTCGGCGCGGACCACGCGGGCATCGTTGGCGCCCTGGGCGACGAGCAGCGGGGTGCGGATCCGGTCGACCAGGGTGATCGGCGAGCGGGCCAGCATCTCGGCTTCCTGTTCCGGGATTTCGGGGTCGCCGACATAGCGGTACCAGTTGTTCACGTTGAATGGGCGAGTGAACGGCGGCAGGGTACGCAGGAAGTTCGCGAGATCGGAGATTCCGACGTAGTCGACAGCGGCGGCGAAGCGGTCCGGGGTGACGGTGACACCGACCAGGGCGGCGTATCCCCCGTAGGAGCCGCCGTAGATGCCGATGCGGCCGGGGTCGGCATACCCTTCGGCGACGGCCCAATCGACGGCATCGATCAGGTCATCGTGCATGGCGCGGGCGAATTCGCCGATCGCGGCGGTGACGTGCCGTTTCCCGTAGCCGAGCGAGCCGCGGAAGTTCACCTGCAGTACCGCGTAGCCGCGGTTGGCGAGGAACTGCACGTCCTGGCTGTACCCCCACGAGTCGTGGTACCAGGGCCCCCCGTGCACGGCCAGTACCAGCGGAAGGTTGCGTGCCTCGGCACCGACCGGGAGGGTGAGGTAGCCGTGCAGGGGAAGCCCGTCGCGGGCGGCGAAACCGACGGGGTGCATGGGGGCCATGGTTTCCGGGTCGCGGTCCGGGAAGGACCGGAACAGCAGGCGGGCATCGCCGGTGGTGTGGTCGTAGAACCAGGTGACACCGGGGTCACGGTCGTGGACGAAGGTGGCGATCCAACGCTGCCCGGAGTCGTCGCAGGACAGGGTGCCCAGCACTCCGTCGGACAGTTTCTGCAACCGGGCATGGATTTCGGCGAAGCGCGGGTCGAGGACCTCGATATGCGGGCGGTCGGCGACGAAGCGGGCGGCCAGGATTTCACCGGTGCGCCGATGGGTGTGGACCGCGGGCGGCAGCACCCCCGGCAGCATCATCCCGCTGATATCGAGGTCGTGGCCGTCGACGGCGGCGACCACGGTTTCCGCGCCGGTCGCGTGGTCGATACGGACCAGCCGCAGGTTGTCACCGTCCTGGTAGGCGCCGACCAGCAGCCCTTTCCCGTCGGCGGTGACCTGCTGGGGTTGGACGCTCATCGGATGTTCGGCGCCGCCGATCCGGCACAGCAGCCGCGTCAGTGCGGTGCCGGGGTCGATCGCGGAGATCTCGACGGAGCCGTCCGCGGCGAGCGCGGTCCGGAATACGGGTGCGCCGTGGCGGTCGAGCAGTACGGTGGCCGTCGGATCGTCCTGTTCGAGATGCAGGGTCGTTTCGCCGGTGGCGACGTCGATCCGGAACGTGTCGAAGAACAACGGCCGCCGGTTCATCGTGACCAGCACGCTGCCGGGTATGGACGGCAGGTCCTGCGCTCCGACCACCCGCGACCCCGGGTCCATCGGGGTGAGGTCCACCGCGGGTGCGCCGGGGTCGTCGAGGTCGGCGCGGTACAGGTGCCAGTCCTCGTTACCGTCGGTGTCCTGCAGGTAGAGCAGCCGGCATGAGTCGTCGGTCCAGTAGTAGGTGGTGATTCCGCGGCGGGTGTCGTGGGTGACGGGGACTGCCTCGTCGTGGGTGGCGTCGACAGCGCGGACCCAGACGTTGCGGCGCCCGCGGTGGGGGGCGAGGTAGGCGATGCGGGTGCCGTCGGGGGAGATCGACGGGTTCGCGAACTGCGGGTCGGCGAAGAAGGTTTCGATATCGATCAGCGCCGGTCGCTGGTCGGTCGGGTCTCCGGTCATGGTCACTGCGCACTCCGCTCTGGTCCGGTTCACGATGTCCGCTCCGACTCAACACTGTGCCGTCGCGGCATACTCAACCCCTGCCGCACCGTGTCGCCGGTCACGTCTGCGTTCCGGACGGGTCCGGGGCGCGGGTCTGCAACCGGCCGCGTGCCAGGTCACATGCGTAGGGGGAGCCCGGCTTCCATCCGCGCGATACGGTCGGCGTGCACCAGATGCGCCCGGTCGAGCAGCGCGACCAGTTCGGTTTCGCCTTCGCGGATCCGCCGCCGGTATTTGGCGGGCAGGCCGGTGATCGTTTTCTCTTCGTCCAGCATTCTGCTGTAGGTGCGTTCCCGCAGGCTCTGGTCGGCTTCGTAACCGAGGTCGAGGTATCGGGTGGCGTGTCGGCGGGCGTTGCCGACCGCGGTTTGCGCGCGCCCGGCGGGGCTGAGCAGTGAAGCGACGATGGTGACCAGCAGGATCAGCACGATGAGGGCCAATGACAGGCCGGTGGAGATCTCGGTGACCGGTACCGGTTCTCCGTTGTTGATGAACGGGACGTTGTTCTCGTGCAGGGCGTGCAGGACGAGTTTGACGCCGATGAGGGCCAGCACGGCAGCCAGCCCGAAACCGAGGTAGATCAACCGGTCCAGCAGGCCTTCGAGCAGGAAGAACAGCTGACGCAAGCCGAGCAGGGAGAACGCGGTGGCGGTGAAGACGATGAACACGTTCTGGGTGAGGCCGAAGATCGCGGGTATGGAGTCGAGGGCGAACAGGACGTCGGTGCCGCCGATGGCGACCATGGCCAGCACCATCGGCGTCATATGGCGGCGGCCGTCGACGGTGGTGAACAGTTTGTCACCGTCGTAGGTATCGCTTGTGCGCAGGAAACGGCGCGCCAGACGCAGGACGATATTGTCGCCGGCGTGACTGTCCTCGCCTTCCGGGCGCAGCATGTTCCCGGCGGTGAGGAGCAGCGCGGCGCCGAACAGGTAGAACACCCAGGCGAACCGGTTGATGAGAGTGGCGCCGACGAAGATGAACCCGGTGCGCACCACCAGGGAGAACACGATCCCGACGAGCAGCACTTTCTGCTGGGCGGCGCTGGGAACGCGGAAGGTGGTCATGATGATGAGGAACACGAACAGGTTGTCCACCGACAGGGCTTTCTCGGTGACGTAGCCGGCGAAATACTCCAAGCCCATATCGGATCCCCCGAACCCCCACACCACGAACCCGAAGACCACCGCGATACCGATATATGCGGCCGACCACACCGCGGCTTCGGGAAGCGAGGGGGTATGTGCGCTGCGGACGTGGAAGAAGAAGTCGAACAGCAACAGTCCGGCGATCAGCGCGAGGGTGCACCCCCATACCAGCGCGGGAACGGTCACGACGGCCTCCTGACTGGTGCCCTCGACACGTGTCTCGCTGCGACTGTAGTGCCCGCACCGAGCCGGTGAAGCGGTTTACCGCGCGGTGTCGCCGGGCTCGGTGCCGCCGGTTCGGGCCCGTACTGTGGCAGGTTCATGCGCGGATCGTCGGCGGCACCGGTTCGGTTGTTGCGGTCTGTCGGGTTGCGCTTGTACTGGACGATCGAGATGGGGTCGCCCCGGAACGCCGCCGAGGCTTCGGGGGTTGAGGCTCATCCGGGAGGAAAGTCACGCTAAGCAGACAGGCTGAATCCTGCTGTTGAGCTGGTGATTTCATGTCGGCGTGATTGATGCGGGTGTGCCCGAGTATGGGCGTTTCGGTGTGTTATCTCGGGTGGAGTTGGAGCGGTTCTGCTACCTGGACGATGAGGATCGGCGGTTGATCGCGGCGCGGCGCCGGGATTACAACCGGCTCGGGTTCGCGGTGCAGGTGGTGACGGTCCGCTACCTGGGGATGTTCCTGGCCGATCCGTCCGATGTGCCGGTCGAGCTGGTGGCTTATCTGGCCGAGCAGTTGGAGATCGAGGATCCGTCGTGTCTGGGCGAGTACATGGTGCGGCGTACGACGCGGTTCGAGCATCAGGCCGAGATCGAGGCCGAATACGGGCTTGTGCCGTTCGGCGAGGCGGAGGCGGAACTGGCGGCATGGATCGCGGATCAGGCATGGATCACCGGTGACGGCCCGAAAGCGATCTTCGAGGGTTCGGTGGCGTGGTGCCGGGCTCGGCGCGTACTGCTGCCGGGTGTGACGACGCTGGAGAAGCTGGTTGCCGCGGGGCGCGAGGCGGCCGAGCAGCGGTTGTGGGCGCAGCTGGCCGGTCAGATCTCGCCGTCGTCGGCGGGTGTGTTGTTGGGGTTGTTGGAGGTGCCGGCGGGCACGAAACAGCGGGTCAGTGAGCTGGATCGGCTGCGTAAGGGGGTGTTCAGGCCGTCGTCGAAAGGGATGCTGACCGCGTTGGATCGGGTCGGTGATCTCGCGGTAGCGGGTTCGGCGGGGGTGGATGTGTCGGCGGTGCCGCCGCGGCGGTTGCTGGGTTTGGCTCAGCATGGCTTGTCGGGCAAGGCGACTCAGCTACGCCGGATGAGCCGCGAGCATCGGCTGGCGGTTTTGGCGGCGACGGTGTCGGTGCTGAGCGCACGGGCCGTCGATGACGTACTGGAGCTGTTCGACCTGCTGATGACCACGGAGTTGCTGTCCAAGGCCGAACGGCAGTCGAAAGAGGAGAAGCTGCGCCGTTATCCGCAGGTCTCACGGAACGCGGGCAAACTGGCCGAAGCGGTGCGGGTGCTACTGGAGATGGTGGAGATCGATCAGAGCATCGAGCTGGGCGTGGTGTCTGATCGAGGCGAAGGTCACCGGCACCGTGTTGCGGTCGGCGGTCGCCGTCATCGACGAACTGGTCCCGCCCGGGGATGCCGAACTCGACGGTCAGCGCGCCGAAGAGCTGGCCGGCCGGTTCGCGACCGTGCGGCCGTTTCTGCCCCGGCTGATGCGCGGCCTGGCATTCGGCGCGACCCCCGACGGTGCGCCGGTGCTGGCCGCGATGCGCGGCCTGGCCGAGATGATCACAGAAAAACCCGGCAAGCCCGGGGCGCGCTGGCTCGATGCCCACCGGGTCGATCACGACCTGATCGGCGGGGCGTGGTCCCGGCTGGTCTACGCGGCCGGCCGCCCGGCTGAGACCGTTGATCGCGCGGCCTACACGTTCTGTGTGCTCGAGCAGTTCCACCGCCATCTCAAGCACCGCAACATCTTCGTGGAGGCTTCGTCGAGGTGGCGCGATCCCCGAGCGCACCTGCTGACCGGCGCGAGTTGGGAAACCGCGCGTGAGGCCGGGCTCAACGCGCTGGGCTTGCCGCACGAGCCGGCGGCGATGCTCGCCGAGCATGCCGAAGCACTGGATACCGCCTACCGGGAGGTCGCGGCCCGGCTCGATGGCGATACCCCGGCCGCGGTCGACGACGACGGCAAACTGCACGCCGCCGCGCTGACTGCGGTCCCGGATCCGCCGAGCCTGACCGACCTGCGGCGCAGGGTGGAGGCGATGCTGCCGCGGATCGATCTGCCGGAGCTGGTGCTGGAGGTGATGTCGTGGCATCCCGGGTTCACCGAGGCCTTCACCCACGCCTCCGGAAACCCCGCTCGGGTCGCCGATCTCGGATTGTCGGTCGCGGCGGTGTTGTGCGCGCACGCGATGAACGTCGGGTTCGGTCCGGTCACCAGCCCCGGCGTAGAAGCATTGACCCGCGACCGTCTGCACCACGTCGACCAGTCCTACATCCGGTTCGACACCCTCGCCGCCGCCAACACCGGCCTGATCGAGGCCCAGGCCCGGATCCCGCTGGCCCAGGCCTGGGGCGGTGGACTGGTCGCGTCGGTGGACGGGCTGCGGTTCGTGGTCCCGGTCCGCACCATCCATGCCCGCCCGAACGCGAAGTACTTCGGCCGCAAACGCGGGATCACCTGGCTGAACATGATCAACGACCAAGCCAGCGGCCTCGCCGCCCAAGTGCTGTCGGGCACCCCGCGGGACTCGCTGCACGCGGTGGACGTGGTGCTACGACAGCAGGGTGGGACGGTGCCGGAGGCGATCATCACCGACACCGGCTCCTACAGCGATATCGTGTTCGGGCTGCTGCACCTGCTCGGCCGCCAGTACCGGCCGCAGCTGGCGAACCTGCCCGACCAGCGGTTATGGCGTATCGACCCGGCCGCCGACTACGGACCCCTGGACACCGCCGCCCGCGGTCGCATCGATGTCGAGCGGATCGGCCGGCACTGGGAGGACATGTGCCGGATCGCCGTCTCGATCCATACCGGCGAAGTGTCCGCGCACGAGGTCACCCGCATGATTTCCCGCGACGGACAACCGAGCGCGCTCGGGCACGCGGTCGCGCATTTCGGGCGGATCTTCAAAACCCTGCACGTGCTGCGGCTCGCCGACGACGAACCCTACCGCCGTGAGATCAAAGCCCAGGCCAACCTCACCGAGGGCCGCCACGACCTGGCGCGGCGGATCTTCCACGGCCGCAAGGGTGAAATGACGCGTATCTACTACGAAGGGATGGAAGACCAACTCTCCGCGCTCGGCCTGGTGCTGAACTGCGTGGTGCTGTGGAACACCGTCTACATCGATCGCGCGTTGACCGAACTACGCCGGTCAGGGCTATCCGGTGCTGGACGCGGACGTTGCCAGAATCTCGCCGTTCATCCGAACTCATATCGGCATCGATGGCCACTACAGCTTCCACCTGCCCGATCTCGGCGGAACACACCGGCCGCTGCGCGATCCCGATACTCCCGACGAGGACTGAGGGCATCGACAGGCGAATTCCTCGGTGTGGCCCGTGCCCTGGACCGGCACATGCCGCGTGATTGGGACACACGCCGAATCAGCGGCTGGTGCTCAGCGAGTACATCGGGTCTATTTCTCGGCTTTGTGGCGCTGGTGGTGCCGGGCCACGCGCATACGGTTGCCACACAGAGCGGGTGAGCACCAGCGCCGGCGCGGGTTGGTGGGCAGGAACCAGATCACGCAGTCGTGGGCGTCGCACTGCCGGATCGCGGTGACCGCGGGATCGGCCAGCAGGTGAGCGGCAGATTCGGCGAGTTCGGCGGCCAGCCGCTGTCCGGGGGTGCCCGCACGCCGGCGGGCGGCGGTCAATCCGGTGTCTTCCCACCTCAGGTGCGTGATGGCGGGTGCTGCGAGTTGGGCGTGTTCGAGCGCGAGTAGGTCGAGCCGGTGTGGGCATTGCCCGCGACGGGTGCGCTCCAGGGCGGCCGCGATGTGGCCGCGGATCTCGCGGACTGCGGCGAGATCGGCCGCGCCGATATCGCCGTCGAGTTCGGGTAGCCGGTGGGCTTGGGCCGTGTACCAGGCGCGCAGATCGTCGGGGGTTTGCAGCAGGTCGCCGAGGGAGGGGGTGGTGTTGATCAGATCCAGCGGCAACGGCTCGCCGAGCAAGGGGAAACGGCCGGTCACAGAAGCTAATGCTACACATTGGATTGACACATTAGCCAGGTCTAGATACCTTACGGGGGTATCCCATGGTGAGGAGGTGTGAGCATGACCGAGGTAGTCGGCACCGCGGCAGGCAAGAGTGGGAAGACGTCGCCCGCGTTGGTGGCTTCCTTGTTCACCGTCGCGACGGCCCAGTTGATGCTGGTGCTCGACGACTCGGTCGTGAATGTCGCGCTGCCCAGCATCCAGCGGGAACTGGACGTACGCGCGGTGCATCTGTCGTGGGTGGTGAATGCCTACATCCTGGCGTTCGGTGCGTTGCTGATGCTCGGTGGCCGGATCGGGGACCTGTGGGGTCGGTGCCGCACCGTGCAGGTGGGTTTGATCGTCTTCGTGGTCGCCTCGCTCGCTGGTGGTCTGGGGCAGACCGCGGGCATGTTGATCGGGGCGCGCGGGCTGCAAGGGCTGGGTGCGGCGCTCATCGCCCCGAACGTGCTGGCGCTGATCACCACGACCTTCGCCGAGCGCAAACTGCGCGACACCGCGTTATCGCTCTACGGCGCGATGTCGGGCCTGGGCGTCGTGATCGGCCTGCTGGTCGGCGGTGTGCTGACCGGCACCCTCGGGTGGCGTTGGGTGTTCTTCATCAATAATCCATGACGGGCTCGGCATCGCGGATTTCCTGGCTCGCAGCGGCTGGTCCCGGCGGCGCCTCGATCAGGCGCTGACCGTTCTCGCCCGCCAGCTCGAACCGACCGCGTTGCGGGTTGTGGCCACCGACGACCGGCTCACCGTGCTCATCCGCACCGCAGTGTTGCCCGACGACCTGCGCGCGGCCTTCACCGACCAGCGCGTGCGCCGGGTGCCCCTGGGCCCGCACGAGGCGGTCGAGCTGGTCAAACTCGTCCGCAACAAAGTCCTGGAACCCTTCCCGGATTCCATCGGCCTGCACGAGGAATCCACCAACGCCTACACCGTCGACCCCACCGGCATGCTGGCCCGACAGCGCATCGCGATCCACCGCACTGGCCCCACCCACCGCGGTACCGGTGTGAATGAGCTGGAGGTGCATCCCGACGTGATGTTCGCGCTCGGCCTCGCCGCCCGCCCGGCATCGACGGAGCCACCACCGCGCCCCGATTCCTCGACGGCAGCGTGACCGTGACACTCACCGACGGTGCTCGTGTGCCTGGCGCAGTAGCTCGGCGGCGTTGGCCTCGACCCGCACTATGTGCCGCGGCCGGTGATCATCGCCAAACCGGCCACCCACCTCCACGCCATCGGTCAGCTGGGAGGAGAGGAAGGACATGGAGTCGAACCTGATCAAACCCAGGCTGTTCGAGCCGGTCTCCGATCATCTACCGAAATCTAGGGCGTAGGTCACTTCGGGGCCGGGTGATCCGGGCAGACCACCCCGGCGGCGGTGCTTCGCCACCGGCGGACCGCGAGCCATCGGCGTACCAGCATCGGTAGTTCCCCGGTGTCGAGGAGTTCGGTGGCGTAGAGCCCGGTCAGCAGGGGGCCGCCGCAGTCGCAGGCTGCGCATTCGATGTCGGTGATCGGCACGTCGCGAGGACGGCACCGTTGGCAGTGGCGCCGTTCGACCAGGCCGCCGTCGTCGGCCGGTTCGAGCCAGACGACCTGGGTGTCTTCGAGCATCCGCCCCCGCTCGGAGGTGTCGCTGCTGGTGTAGCCGCACATCGGGTTCGGGCACACCGCCGGAGCCTCGGGCAGGTTGCGGTGCGCGGTCTGCTTGAGCCGCCACGCCAGATTCGGCCGCCGGCGAACGAGACCGGAAGCGGTGTCGCTGGTTTCGTACCGCTCATCGTCGTTGTCGGCGGCCGTGACGGCAGCAGGTTTCGGGTGGGCCGGCGCCGGTTCGGGATCGGCCGGGGCGATATCGAACAGGTCGTCCGGATCGCCGATGGCCCTTCGGGTTTCCCGTTCGGAGATCACCGATACCGAGGCCGCAGCGTCAGCGAGGACCGGCACGGCATCGGCCGTCTGCCCTGCGGGGCTCACCGCCACCGCAGCAGCAGCTGGTGTTTTGGTTGCGGGGCCGGAGTGGGGCCGGGTACCGATACGGGTTTTGTCGAGGTGGCCGTAGAGGGTTCCGCGTTTGACGCCGAGGATGTCGGCGATCTGCTGCACGGTGTGGCGGCCCTCGTCGTAGAGCCGTTGGGCCTGTTCGACCTGGTGGGCGGTGAGTTTCGGACGGCGGCCGCCTGTGCGGCCTCGTGCGCGGGCAGCTTCGAGGCCGTCGCGGGTGTTGGCGAGGATCAGTTCCCGCTGCAACTCCGCCAGCACGCTGAGCATGCCGAACATGGCGCGGCCTTCGGCGGTGTCGGTGTCGATGCCCTGCTCGACGACCTTCAACCCGATCCCGCGCTCGCGTAGCTGTGCGCCGAGGGTGATCAGGTGCAGCACCGACCGGCCGAGGCGGTCGAGGCGGGTGATGACGATGGTGTCGCCGCGGCGCGCCAGGGTGAGCACGAGATCGAGTTTCGGTCGCGATGCCTTCGCGCCACTGGCAGTATCGATATGGACATCGGCGGGTTCGACGCCGGCGCGGCGCAGGGCGTCGATCTGGTGGGCGGGGTTCTGTTCGGCGGTCGACACCCGCCCGTAGCCGAACAACATGGTGTCGAAAATAGCCGAAATGTGGTTTGCCGACATTGTTTTCCGACACGGGTTTCCGACACTCACGTCCTGGGGTTTCTCCCGCTCACATCAGGTTGTCGACAAACGATCGTTTTCCGACAACCTCCGAATCCGGCACACTGGCCACGCAACCGGGTTCCCGGCGACGTGCCACCGTCAATACGAATCCGACTATCGCACTGCGTAAATCACCGCTTGAAACCTGAGTGACAACGATGCACGCTGGTTCTTATCTTACCGGAACGTATCAAGGAGTGGGTGCATGGCAGTCCGGTTCAAGCTTGGATACTTCTCACCAGTGACTGACGATCCACTAGGGCGAGAGCATGTCGGTTACTTTCCGAGAATGACCGAAGGGGAGGCATGGGTCTCTGGCCGGGGAGCATGGAAGGCCAACAAAGAACGTCTATCCCGGGAGCAATTTGCGTTGATCATCGGTGATGGCCGGGTATGCGCCGTAGGCGAGATCACCGGGGTCGCCGTCCACGGTGATCGGGTCGCTGTCGACGGCGACGTGCTCGCCGAGGGCCACCCGGTACGGGATGCATGGATCGGGCAATCCGATCCCGTGATGAATGCCTCGAACCATCCCGTCGGCTACTGCGATCTCCCCGAAGAAGCGCAATTCCGGGAACGGCCCTGCGGCTGCGGGTGCGGCGAGATATCCACGCGTGATTTCCTGCCCGGCCACGATGTACGCGCCTTCCAAAACCGGGTCCGGCGGATGTTCGCCGGCTCTGCACTCGAATTCATCCGCTGGGTCGACCGGATGGGCGCCGAACACGGCCTCCCGCTCCTAGATATCCGCAGCAACCCCGAGATCCGCATCGACGACGACCGGCAGCCGCCCTCGCTCGAACCCTATGACCAGCTCCTGAGCAGAACCGCCACCCCGGAGCCGAGCCAGTAACTGTGCCCTGGGGGCTATCTGATGAAACGGCCGGAAGCCCTGCTGGTCACAGGTTGCGGTCGATGTCCATGCGCTGGTGCAGGATTCGCACGACATCGATCACGTCCCCGTTGATCCGGTAGTAGAGGGTGTGTGATCCAGCGGGAAGTGCACGGTAGCCGGGGCGGATCTCATCACACGCCCGGCCGATGCCGGGGTTCGCCACGGCGCGCTCGATGGCGTACTGGAGTTCGCGTACATACTTCTCGGCCTGCTCGAATCCCCATTGCTCGCAGGTGAATTCGAAGATGTTATCGATATCGGCCTGCGCGGCGGGGGAGAGAAGATACCGGCTCACCGGCTGCCCGCGCCGCCGTCGGCCCGTTTGCGGGCAATGAAGGCGTCGAAGTCGAAGGGTGTCGACTTTCCGCTGTTCTCCCCGTCGATCAGCGCGGTGCGCAGGGCACGCAACTGAGTCTCGCGATCTTCCAGCAGCCGCAGTGCTGTACGGACGACGTCGCTGGCCGAGCGGTAGCGGCCCGAGGCGACCTCGCCGTCGATGAACGAGCTGTAGTGCTCGTCGAGGCTGAAGGAGGTGTTCTTGCCCACGAACCGATAATACCAATTTTTGGTATAGCGGGTCGGTGATTCTTTTCCCCTGGTCAGAGGCGGTCGGTGGCGGGTTCGACGGTGTGGTCGTAGCCGTAGAACTGGGCGACTTCCGGTGACCATTCCCAGCGTTGGTCAGCGAACCAGAACCGGAAGCTTCCCATCTGTTGTGGTGTTGCGGTGATCGCCTCCAGTGGGGCGGTGGCGGTCGGTTCGTCGATGCCGCTCATGCTCTGATTGTGCTGTATGTCCTCGCCGCGAGTACCGCGGTGGGTGGGCCGGGCAACGCTGTTGTCCAGGATGTGAGATGCGCCTCGCGTGAGGGCGGATGAGCCATCGCCAGGTTTTCTGTTTGTTAATGTGTGCAAGTAGCGTGGTTATGTGCGGTTGGGTGCGTCGACGGAAGGCGGAAACGGTGCCGGGTTCGAGCAGACCCTTGTATCAGATGAAGGCGGAGTTCTTCAAGACGTTGGGGCATCCGGTACGGATCCGGGTCCTGGAGTTGCTCAGCCAGCGCGAGCACGCGGTCTCGGAGATGCTCAACGATATCGATATCGAGCCGGCGAATCTGTCTCAGCAGTTGGCGGTGCTGCGGCGGGCCGGGTTGATCACCAGTCGTCGTGAGGGTTTGTCGGTGACTTATGAGCTCACCTCACCGCAGGTGGCGCAGCTGCTGACCGCGGCGCGCGCCATCTTGACCGGGGTCGTGGCGGGACAGGCGGAGGCTTTGGAAGAACAGCCCGCCTGAAGTCCGGATCGCTGGCGGCCTCCTGTTCTCGTCTGTCAGGTCGTGGTGATTCCGCGCAGATTGTTTGCATGTTTTCCTACATAGTCATCTAGTTGTTGATGGAGGAGATGTTGGTGGAGGCCGATCACATGGAGGCGGTGGAGTCGATGGCCGCGCCTACCGGTCATGCACAGATCCTGGCCTGGGTGGCCGAGATCGCTGATCTGACCGCACCCGAGGATGTCGTGTGGTGCGACGGGTCGCGCCAGGAGTGGGACCGGTTGACCGCCCGCCTGGTGGACAAGGGCACCTTTGTCGAGTTGTCGGGAAAGCCGAATTCGTTCTGGTGCGCCTCCGATCCCGAGGACGTGGCGCGAGTGGAAGACCGCACCTTCATCTGCTCATGCGACAAGCAAGATGCGGGGCCGACGAACAACTGGGTGGATCCGGTCGATATGCGCACGGTGATGACCGAGCACTATCGCGGCGCGATGGCCGGGCGCACCATGTATGTGATCGCGTTCTGCATGGGCCCACTCGACGCCGAGGACCCGAAATACGGTGTGCAGATCACCGATTCGGAGTACGTGGCGGTATCGATGCAGATCATGACCCGCTCCGGAGCCGCAGTGTGGAACCAGCTCGGCAACGACGCCGAATTCGTCCGATGCCTGCACTCGGTCGGCGCACCGCTGAGCCCAGGACAACAGGATGTGGCGTGGCCATGTGACCACACGAAATACATTGCGCATTTCCCCGAAGACCGCACCATCTGGAGTTACGGCTCCGGCTACGGCGGCAACGCCCTGCTGGGCAAGAAGTGCTTCGCCCTGCGGATCGCCTCGGTTCTGGCCCGCGACGAGGGGTGGCTGGCCGAACACATGCTGATCCTCAAACTCACCTCACCCCAGGGCCGCACCCATTATGTGGCGGCGGCGTTCCCGTCCTCCTGCGGCAAAACCAACCTCGCCATGCTCGAACCCGCCCTGGAGGGATGGAAGGCCGAAACCGTCGGCGACGATATCGCCTGGCTGCGGTTCGGTCCCGACGGCCGGTTGTATGCGGTGAACCCGGAAGCCGGGTTCTTCGGAGTCGCCCCGGGCACCAGCGCGAAGACCAACCCGAACGCGATCGCCACCATCTCCCACGGCAACTCGCTCTTCACCAACACCGCCCTCACCGATGATGGAGACGTGTGGTGGGAAGGACTCACCGATACGCCGCCCGCACATCTGACCGATTGGCGCGGCAACGACTGGACCCCAGAGTCCGCAACCGGCCCGGCGGCGCACCCGAACTCGCGGTATTGCACCCCGATCGAGCAGTGCCCGTCGGTGGCCCCGGAATGGGACGACCCGGCCGGGGTCCCGCTTTCGGCGATCTTCTTCGGCGGCCGCCGCGCCACCACGATCCCGTTGATCGCCGAATCCTTCGACTGGACCCACGGGGTGTTCACTGCCTCGGTGCTGTCCTCGGAAACCACCGCCGCCGCCGCGGGGAAGGTCGGTGTGGTGCGCCGGGACCCGATGGCGATGCTGCCGTTCCTGGGTTATCACGTCGGTGACTACTTCGCCCACTGGCTGCGCCTTGGCAGCGCAGCGGACCCGGCCGAGCTGCCGAAGATCTTCCAGGTCAACTGGTTCCGCCGCGACACCGACGGACGGTTCCTGTGGCCCGGATTCGGCGACAACGTCCGCGTCCTGAAATGGGCGCTGGAGCGGATCGAGGGCACCGCGGCAGCAGATACCACCGCGATCGGCTACGTCCCCGTGCCGCACACACTGGACCTGTCCGGATTCTCCGACACCGACAAACGCTCCGTACGGGCCGCGCTCGAAGTCGACCACGACGAATGGGCCGCCGAGGTCGCCTCCATCGAGGACTGGTATGCCAGCATCGGTGCCGACACGCTCCCCGGACCGCTGTGTGATCAGCTCGCTGCGCTGAAGAACCGCCTGGCGCACACTCCGGCCCGGCCCGCCGACACCACTGCCGGGGCGTCGTGACCCTGCGCGCGCTACTGCCCACCCGGGCGGACTGGACGCCGGGGCTGCGCCGCCCGGGACCGGACCTGCTCGCCGGTGTCATCGTCGCGCTGGTGGCGTTGCCGTTGGCGCTCGGTTTCGGGATCAGCTCGGGTCTCGGCGCCGCTGCGGGTCTGGCCACCGCGATCATCGCCGGTGTGGTGGCCGCGGTGTTCGGTGGCTCCCGGTTCCAGGTGTCAGGTCCTACCGGCGCCATGACCGTGGTGTTGCTGCCGATCGTGGCCGAACACGGCGGCCCCGGCGTTCTGGCTGTCGGGTTGATGGCCGGTGTGGTGCTGGTCGTTCTCGCTGCGGCTGGTGTCGGGCGTGCGGTCCGCTATATGCCGGCGCCGGTGATCGAGGGATTCACCGCGGGTATCGCCGTGGTGATCGCGTTGCAGCAGTTCCCGTCTGCCCTCGGCGTCGGCGAGGCCGAGGGTGAGAAGATGTGGCAGCTGGCTTCCGACGCTGTCGGCCGTTACCTCGACCATCCCGACCCTGCCCCGCCGGTCACTGCACTGCTGGTCGCTGCCGCGGTGCTGATCGGCGGCCGGTACCTGCCCAAACTGCCTTTCGCGCTCGTCGCGGTCGCAGTGGCTACCGCTGTGGCCGGGCTCGCCGGTCTGGACCTCACTCGCATCGGGGCCCTGCCCGCGGGGCTGCCCGCCCCCTCCCTCGGGTTCCTCGACCCCGGCCAGCTCGGATCACTGATCGCGCCCGCGCTGGCCGTGGCCGCGCTCGCTGCGTTGGAATCACTGCTGTCGGCCACCGCCGCGGACTCGATGTCGGTGGGCACCCGCCACAACCCCGACCGCGAACTGTTCGGCCAGGGCCTGGCCAATATCGCCGCACCCTTGTTCGGTGGCGTCCCCGCCACCGGCGCGATCGCCCGCACCGCCGTCAGCGTCCGCTCCGGCGCCCGCACCCGCCTCGCTTCCCTCACCCACGCGGTCGTGCTGGCCGCCCTGCTCTACCTCGCCGCGCCCCTGGTCGCCCAGATACCGCTGGCCGCCCTCGCCGGTGTGCTGCTGGCCACCACGGTGCGAATGGTCGAAACCGCGTCCCTGGCCGCGATCGCCCGCGCCTCTCGCGGTGATACCGCGATCATGGTGATCACCTTCGCCGCCACTGTCGCCTTCGACCTGGTCACCGCCGTCGCTATCGGTGTCGGTATCGCGGTCCTGCTGGCCCTGCGCTCGGTGGCCCGCGAAGCCCGCTTGGACCAGGTTCCCCTCGATGAGGGCGACCACCTCACCGAAGAACACGACCTGCTGCGCGACCACATCGTCGCCTACCGCATCGAGGGCCCGCTGTTCTTCGCTGCCGCGCATCGATTCCTGCTCGAACTGGCCGATGTCTCCGACGTGAAAGTCGTCATCCTGCGCATGTCCCGCGTCACCGCCCTCGACACGACCGGCGCGCTCGTGCTCAAAGACGCCATCTGCAAGCTCGAACACCACCACATCACCGTGCTCATGTCCGGGCTCCGCGCCGATCACCTCCGCCGCCTCACCGCAATCGGTGCGCTGCCCGCTGCCGGTGAGGAGGCAATCTTCGCGAACACGGTCGACGCGATCGCCCACGCTCGCGGCGACCTTCCCGAACCGGTCGGAGGAATTCGATGAGCGGCGAAGCAACCACGCCGACCTTGACCCAGCGTGTGCGCTACATCGGCGGCGCGACGCTGCCGCCGTCGATGCACCGGTGGGTGATCGACGATCTCACAGGCCCCGGCGCGGCCCGCCGATACCATCTGCGGATCCTGCTGCCGATCATTGCGCCGCTGTGCGTGTTCCTGCTCATTCCGGGACCGCTGTGGATGGGGCTGGCGATGATGGCGCTGCTGTACCTGCCACTGATCTACTTCACAACCGCGCTCATGTACGTCTACCGCCGCCACCGCCTCGCCAAGCACGGACTCGACCCGGCACTGGCCGATGTGCGAGAGCGCCAGAAACACGCCGCGGAACGCGATGCCTACGAACGACGCCACGGGCGCTGAAACGATGTCGGCGCCTTCTGGCAAGGTCCCGGGCGGAGCTGGCCGTGGGGTCCAGCCCGTGAGGAAGGTGAACGATGAATGGTGGTCAGGAGCGTGAGCGGGCGTGGCAACCGGAGGACTTGAGCCGGCTCGTGGTGGAGCGTCTGAACGCGGGTGACGTCGAGGGGCTGGTGGCCTTGTATGAGTCGGATGCGGTCTTGGCACTACCCGACGGCGGTGTTGCCACCGGCAGCAGTGAGATCCGCACGGCCTACGCGCATATCGTCGCCGACGCGCCGGCGTTCACGCCCGGGAGACAGTTACCGACAGTCCGCAATGGAGATGTGGCACTGACCTCGGTCCGATTGGGCGACAGCGGCGTCACCGTCGAAATCGCTCGATGCCAGGCCGATGGCACGTGGCTGTGGATGATCGATCAGCCCAGCCTGCCCGGGTAGATCCAATCAGAAAGCGCCGGTGATCAACTGTTCTCGATGGCCGGTGGCGCGTGCCACTTACAGTGGATGTGACCACACGCCACCGGACTCGATACCGCATAGCTTCGGCGCCGGTCGTCGATCAGAGCTTCTTCACCACGCTGGATTTCAGCTGCATCGGCCCGATGCCGTCGACCTTGCAATCGATGTCGTGATCGCCCACCCCGGCGACCAGGCGAATATTGCGGACCTTGGTGCCTGCCTTGATGCCGGTGGGGCTGCCTTTGACCTTGAGGGATTTGATCACGGTGACGGTGTCACCGTCGGTGAGCACATTGCCGACGGCATCACGAATCACGTCGCTATCGTCGCCGGTAACCTCGGCTGGTTCCCATTCATGGGCGCATTCCGGGCACACCAGCAGAGCCCCGAGTTCGTAGGTGTACACCGACGCGCACGCGGGGCAGGGCGGCAGCGTATGACTCATCGAGTGTCTCGTTTCGGTGGAAGGTCAGGGGGTGGTGAGGAAGTCGATCAGGACGCGGTTCACTTCCTCGGGGCGCTCGAGATATCCGTAATGCCCGCAGCGCTCGATTTCGTGGTACCGCGCGGCGGGGATCGCCTCGGCGACTTCGCGACAGAAACGCGGGGGCACCATCCGGTCATCGGCGAATCCGACGACCAGGCTCGGCACCCGAATCGCGGCGTAGGCGGCGCGGCGGTCCTGGCTGCGGTCCATGCCAAGTTGGGCGCGGGTGCCGGGAGTGCCCTTGCCCGAGGTGAATTCGAAGATATCGAGCCACTCCTGCGCCGTGCCCGGGTCCTCCAGGGTGTGTGGGGAGAGGTTGAGCATGGCTTTGATCGCGGCGGCATACTCCGGCGGGAGCTCAATGCCCTTGTCGTAGAGGGCCTGCTCACCGCGGTTGAGCGTGCCGGCCACCGGATGCGGCCGGGCTGTGGCGGCGAACATAACTGCCTTGCCGAGCAATTCGGGTCGGGCCAGGCAGAGTTCGGCCACCACGCGCGATCCCATCGAGGTGCCGACTACATGCGCAGGTGTACCCAGGTGCTCGATCAGTGCGGCGGTATCGTCGACGAGATCGGGCATCGTGATCCCGGCTGCCGATTCCGACGATGGCGCGATACCGCGGTTGTCGACCGTGGCGACACGGAACCCGGCCTTCACCAGCGCGGGCGCCTGATGGGTACGCCAGACCCGGCCAGGGCTGCCGTTGCCCATGATCAGCAGGACCAGCGAACCCGAGCCGGTGACCTCGTAACTGATCTGGACGCCGTTGAGTGCGGTGAGAGGCATTCTTCTCCAGGTGTCTGATTGCTAAAGTTAGCAACTACTTTAGCTAGGGTGAGGTCGGCGTCCTCCACCGGCACCCGGCTTCTGCTGGGCCGGTCCGCACCTCGCAGTGACCAGCACCGTGGATCCAGAGGCTTGCGCTGCGCGTCGAACATCGCCGAGCAGCAAGGAGCCGAACCTGGATGATCCCGATGTCGGCGGTGGCTCAGAAGTGACAGCCAGCCGGGATCCGGCGCTAAGGAGCTACCGCAGGTAACTGATGATTATCTGCGGTAGCTCTTGTGCCGACCTGGGCAAATGTTTCCGCCAGGTGAGCCGAGATCCGCACAGAGTCTGCTTGCAGGCAGTCACTGTGGATTCGGGCATCGGCAGGCCGGGACGCCGATCCACAGGAGAGCACCCATCCGGGCCAACAACGAGACGGGCGCTCATACCCGGGGAGAGGTAAGACAATGCTCGATCTACGAACGCTGCGCCCGCGGAAGCTGACCGCACCGAAGATGGTGTGGGCGCGAGTGGTGATCTTCGTGATCGTCGTGGCGGCTGTGATCATCTTGATCGCATGCCACGTCGCTCCGGACGTTGCTGTCGCGGTCATCGTGGCCGGGGCAGCAACGGCGACTACCACGACCCGGCTGCTGACCGGCGAACCGGAGCCGCAGCGGTGACCGCGCCGGAGCCGGACCCGGTGTCGGAACTCAGGAAAAGCTCAATGAACTGGTCGACGAGGCCACCCAGGACGGTCTGAGCCGTGCGCAACTGGCGAAGAAGGCCACGGTTTCTGCGCCGGTTTTGTCCAAGGCACTCAGAGACAACTACGAGCTGTCCTCATGGGACGGCGTGGGAAAATTCCTCGTACAGGCATGCCTGCAGCTCACTCAACCATCCGATCCGGCTGCAGCGCAGCTTGAGTGGGAGCATCTATGGCGAGCCGCCCGCGCCGCCCAGCAAAACCACACCCAGGTGACCCAGCCTCAAAACTCCACAGAATTTACGGTACGGCAGCAGGACAATAGCGGCGCAGCGGTGAATATCGACACGATCGCGCTGAGACAGCCCGATCCGGTGACCACCGGGTCTGCCGGTCGGCACGGTGGCAGCTGGGCCCGATCCGGGCTCCCCGGCCGGGTACGTCGCGCGTCGCTGAAGACGAAAGTGTCTGCGTCGGTCGGTGTCGTCGTTGTCGTGGCCGCCGCGATCACCGGTGGTATCGGTCTCACAGACCGATCGAACTCAGCTGCCGCCGCCGATACCGCCGCCGGCGCCGAGCAGGCGCCGAGCAGGCCGCTGCCGATACCGGCGGCCCGGTCACAGACAAACCCGCGAACATCAGCCTCACCGTGGAGGACGGCGCCACCTACTATTTGGGCAACGGTGCCTGTACCGAGGGGAGCCCGGACACACGAAATTCAGCGGTGAGGCTGTTCCCGCTCAAGGATGTCGGTAACGGCAGTTGCACATCCCTGCTGCGCTGGACACTGCGGCGGCAGTCTACAGGCGGGACCTACTACTACATCATCCCGGACAGCTTCCAAGGCCACTATCTGACCGCCGACCCTGACGCGCCGGCAGCAGTCACGGCCCGGTCCCAGCACCGGATGGGTCCGACGCCTACGACTCGCTATCTCGCTGCAACCGTGCAACCCCACCAACGCCAGCCAAGACTGGACCATCACCGCGGTCAAGTGGAAAACCGACAAATAGAGTCGACGCCGTCCGGGCCGGAGTCCGGCGTCCGGCATTTCCGGACACCGGCCGATAGTGGCATGCCCTCTTCTCGAGATCGGCACGAGGGGGCCAAACGCCCCGAATCCTGCGGTAAACCCTCTACCGCAGGATAATTCGCGGAGTCGGCACCACCCGCCGGAAACATTTGCCCAGGTCGGCACAAGAGCTACCGCAGATAATCATCAGTTACCTGCGGTAGCTCCTTAGCGCCGGATCCCGGCCGGCCACACGACTACCCCCGTCAGCCCAAGGTGACGGTGATGGCGCTGCCGACGACGGTGGCGGTGACGCCGAGCAGGTGCTCGGTGATCATCGCGGCGATCGGCTGGATGTGGCGGTCTTTACGGGCGACGACTGCGAGGGTGCGGGCGTCGATGACGTGAGTGGAAGCGAGGTCGTTCACCGTCGTTGCCCTGAGCGTGTCCTGCGGGAATGTGGGGGCGGGCAATGCGCACACCGCATCCTGCACCCGCCGGATCACGCTGATCGCACGCGTCGGAGTCTCGACCGGGTGGTGGCCGGGAGGCGGCAGGATTGCGGTGGTCATCGCGTTCTCCTCGAATTCTCCGGTACGGACGGTTATGTGAGTCGCCGCCTGGCCCGGCCGAGCGGGCTGTGGATGACGGGCGTCATAGCCGGGATGGCTTGGCTGGCGGGCCTCGCAGGGTTAGTTTATACAATAGGGGATTGTAAAAACTAGGAGGTGGGTCACATGCCCGACACGGACCTGACACAAACGGGACCGGCGGAATTGGATGTGCGGGAGTTGCGCAAGCCGGACAAGCATCCGGCGATCTTCGCGCGGTTCGACGCCCTGGCTGCCGGGGAGTCGTTCGTGCTGGTGAACAATCACTACCCGCGGCATCTGCGCGACGAGTTCGATGTGGAGCATCCCGGCGGGTACGGCTGGGAGGTCGTCGAGAACGGGCCGCGTGTGTGGCGGGTGCGGATCGGGAAGCTGGCCTCGACCTCGCCGCCGCGGATATTGACCGATACCACCATGTTCGAGCCTGGACATCCGGATACGACAGGGGCGGTGTGGACGTTGCCGGTGCGCCGCCGCGATCTGGATGCCAACATCATTCGCATTGCTCCGCACGGGCGCATCGAGGCGCACACCGGCCCGGATCTGGATGTGCTGATCCACGTTCTCGACGGCGCGGGCACCCTTACCATCGAGCTCGGCGAGCTCGAGTTGGCGGCGGGTGCGCTGGTATGGCTGCCGCGCCGGTCCCGGCGCGCGTTCACCGCGGGACCGCATGGTCTGCGGTATCTGACCGTGCATCAACGCCGCCAGGCTCTGGTGCTGGACCCGATCGGCTGAGCCGGATCGGCGAGGCTGCGCCGGACCCGCTGTTATGGCACCACGGTGACCGGGCAGCGGGTCCGGCGCAGCAGCCGGGCGGCGGTGGATCCGGTGAGGCGGTGCAGCCGACTGCTCGACCGGCCGACGACGAGGCTGTCGGCGTTGTTTTCCTCGGCCAGCCGCGCCAGTTCGACCGCGGGGTCGCCGCAGCGGACGGTGAACGACCAGGGCAGGGGCAGGTCGTGGAGGATCTCGGTGGCCAGCTCGCGGGTGGCGGTGACCTGCTCGGTGGTGAGGTCGGTGGTGAGGTCGGCGCCCATCGGCGCCAGGCTGGTCAGGTAGGCGCTGGTGGCGAGCGTGCTGATGTAGGCAACCAGCACGGTGGCATGCATGCGGCGTGCGGCGCCGGCGGCATAGGCGAGCGCATGCGGGGACGCCTCGGAGGTGTCGATGCCGACGACGATCAGCGGAGCGCGGGCCCGGCCGCGGTGATCGCGGCGGTGTGTGGTCTGCTCGATCACCGCGTCGTGCTGGTCGCGGGATCGGCGCGGGTGTTCGGGGCGGGATTCAGCCGGTGTGGTCATGGTCGTGTCCGGCCAGCGTGTGCAGGGCGATGGTGGAGTGCGCGAACGCGCCACCGGCACGCATCTCGGCGGCCACCCAGATCGCTTCCATGATCTCGGCGTCGCCGGCACCGGCACGGTGCGCGAGCTTCGTGTGGCCGGCGATGCAGTACGGGCATTGGGTGACGTGCGCGACCGCGACGGCGATGAGCTGCTTGGTTTTTTGCGGCAGTGCCCCGTCGGCGAACACCTGCCGGCTGAATTCGTCGAACGCCTGATGGATGTCGGGGGCCAATTCGCGGCGCCGCGCGCCGATGTCCTGGGTCGCGGCGGGATAAACGGGGTCGCTCATCTGCTGTTTCTCCTCTGCTGTGTCGCTGGATTGTTCTTTTTGTCGATTCCTCCCGGGTGGGTGAAGGTGAACCGTGGTGCGGCCGCCGCCCTGGGGACGGCTGGTGTGTCGTTCCCGCTGGACCGGCTGCAGTCCGGGAGTTGTTCACGACACGCTGTGGGCCAGTAGCAGGGTGGCGCCGACGAGCAGTGCGGCGATTTTCAGGATTTCCAGCACCACGTACTCGTAGTGGCCGCGCGAGCGGGGCGCGTCGTGGCCGGCGAGCACGGCATTGCTGCGGCGGGTCAGCCGCGGCCGGACCACCGTGAGCTGCACGAGCAGCGCCGCAATAGCCACGATCAGCGCGGTCATGGTGCCCGTGGCGGGCGGGTCGATGACGAGGGCGACGACAATCGCTGCCGCGAAAACGATTTCGATGCCGTTGAGGGCGCGGAACACCAGCCGTCCGATTCCGAGCCCGATCGGCACGGTGACGCCGGGCGCCCGGAATTTCAGCGGCGCCTCCAGGAACGAGATCGCCAGCACCATGCCGAGCCAGCAGAAACCGACCGCGGTGACAACAGCCCCGGCGGTGGTCATGCCGCGGATCCGGTCGGTGCCTGCGCGGGCGTGGCGGTGCTGGTCGTGGTGAGGTGGGCCAGGCACAGGTCGGGGGTGACGAACGGGTCGAGCCGTTGCACGGCGACCGGTGCAGCCCGGCCTTCGAGCACCCCCTGCATCAAGCCCAGATGGATCGGGCACACCACGCTCGCACGAGTTTCGGCCAGGTCCAGGAACGGGCAGTGCTGCAACCGGATCTTCGGCTGATCGTCGTCGGTGTCGGGTTCGGGATCGAAGCCGACCTCGTCGAGCACCCGCACCAGCTCATCCACCGCCTGCTCGGCGGTCGGCGCCGCGGTGTCCATGTCGCGGGCCATCTCGCGGCCCCAGCGTCGCCCGGCCTCGGCGGCGCGGGCCGACGGGTCGGGGTCGGCGGCCAGCTGCGCGGTGAGGATCTCGGCGAGCAGTCGGTAGTTACGTGGCCCGGCCGGGTCCATCCCACGATGAGCGCGAAACATCTGCGGCGGGCGCCCCGGCCCGGTGCGCGGGTGTTTCACCCGCTCGGCTTGCCCGGCCTCGACCAGCGCCTCGAGATGGAAGCGCACCGTATTCGGGTGCAGCCGCAGCTGCGTAGCGATATCGACGATGCTCAACGCCTCACGCGAACCGCGCAATGCCGCGAGCACGTCGCCGCGACGCCCACCACCGGCTCCGACCGGTGTGGCACGTGAGCGGGGCGGTGTGGCGGCGGAGGCTGGGGTGTGTGTCATGGCTGGTTATTCCTTACTCCGTGTCGGCAGTGCGGCAACCAACGGAGTATCGACCCCAACCGGGCCGAGCTGTGTTGCGCCACCGGGGAATCCGAGCGGTTGGTCGCGTCCGGGCAGCGTTTCGGTGAAGAAGGCGGCGTTGTCGTCGAGATAGGGCTCGAGTTCGGCGGGAAGGTCCTGCTCGTAGTAGATCGCATCCACCGGGCACACCGGTACACACGCGCCGCAGTCCACACACTCGTCGGGGTGGATGTACAACGACCGGCCGCCCTCGTAGATGCAATCGACCGGGCATTCCTCCACACACGCCCGGTCCATCACGTCCACACAGGGCTCGCCGATCACATACGCCATACCTCTATTTATACATCGAAATCTTGTATAAACTAAGCGGCGGGTGACCTACCCCACCGGAGCTCTCGGTGCCGACCATCAACACAGGGATCGATTGTCTCGCCGCGGTGTCTCACTCGCCGCCGCCTGCGGCGAGGGGTCGGCTGATCCCCATGCTGTGACGGCCGGCCACCCGCCATGTGTACCCGTCGAGGATGTCGAACCGAGAGGGGATTCACCGTTGTCTGCAGCACCGGGGCACACCATGCCCGCCGTCGAGGCCGAGCGCCCGTTCGCCGCGCGGAGGGGCCCCAAGGGCGCGGCGATCCGGAAGATCGTCACCACCACCGACCCGAAACTGCTCGGCGTCATGTACATCTTCACCGCGATATCGTTCTTCCTGATCGGCGGGTTGATGGCGCTGCTGATGCGTACCGAGCTGGCGCGGCCGGGCCTGCAGTTCCTGTCCAACGAGCAGTACAACCAGTTGTTCACCATGCACGGCACACTCATGCTGCTGTTCTATGCGACCCCGATCGTGTTCGGATTCGCCAACTGCGTGCTGCCACTGCAGATCGGCGCCCCCGACGTGGCGTTTCCACGGCTGAACGCGCTCAGTTACTGGCTGTATCTGTTCGGCGCGACGATCGCGACCGCGGGATTCGTCACCCCCGGCGGTGCCGCCGGCTTCGGGTGGACGGCATACATACCGTTGAGCTCTGCCATCTATTCCCCCGGCGTCGGTGCCGACCTGTGTGGATCATGGGGGTGGGATTATCCGGTGTGGGAACCATCTTGGGCGCGGTGAACATGGTCACCACCGTGGTGTGCCTGCGGGCACCCGGGATGACGATGTTCCGGATGCCGATCTTCACCTGGAATATTCTGGTGACGAGCTTTCTCGTGTTGCTGGCGTTCCCGATCCTGACCGCCGCCTTGATGGCCCTGGAGGTGGATCGACATCTCGGCGGGCACATCTACGACCCCGCCACCGGCGGCCCGATCCTCTACCAGCACTTGTTCTGGTTCTTCGGCCATCCAGAGGTCTACATCGTCGCGATCCCGTTTTTCGGGATCATCACCGAGATCTTGCCGGTGTTCAGCCGCAAACCTGTCTTCGGCTACACCGCGCTGGTGTACGCGACCCTCGGTATCGCCGCATTGTCGTCGGCGGTGTGGGCGCACCACATGTTCGCCACCGGCGCGGTGCTGCTGCCGTTCTTCTCCCTGATGTCGTTTCTGATCGCGGTACCGACCGGGGTGAAGTTCTTCAACTGGATCGGCACCATGTGGAAGGGACAATTGACGTTCGAAACACCCATGCTGTGGTCGCTGGGGTTCATCACCACGTTCCTGTTCGGCGGTCTGTCCGGGGTGATCCTGGCCAGCCCACCCCTGGACTGGCATGTGCACGACAGCTACTTCGTCGTCGCGCACTTCCATTACGTGCTGTTCGGCACCATCGTGTTCGCCACCTTCGCCGGCATCTATTTCTGGTTCCCGAAATTCACCGGCCGCTTCCTCGACGAACGCCTGGGCCGCCTGCACTTCTGGACCACCTTCCTCGGCTTTCACGCGACATTCCTGGTGCAGCACTGGCTCGGCGCCGAAGGCATGCCGCGGCGCTACGCCGACTACCTGCCCGCCGACGGTTTCACGATCCTCAATACGGTAGCCACCCTCGGGTCGTTCGTTCTCGGGTTCTCGATGATCACCTTCGTATGGAACGTGTTCAAAAGCTATCGATACGGTCAAGTCGTCACCGTGGACGACCCGTGGGGGTACGGCAACTCCCTGGAATGGGCGACGACCTGCCCGCCGCCACGGCACAACTTCTACGAACTACCCCGCATCCGTTCGGAGCGGCCCGCGTTCGAATTGCATTACCCACACATGGTGGAGCGGATGCGCGCCGAATCCCACGCCGGCCGGGGTGCCGCCGGCCGCGCCCACGCCACGGTTACCGCGGCCGAGGCAGACGGCACCGATCCATCGAACCCGGCCGATGAGTCCGATGCCGACTAGAGCGCCGGGGCCGGACACTGCAGCACCTACCATCGACTCCCGGCACCGCCGGGCCCTGACCGAGGTCGGCAGTGCGCCCGTCCCCATCCAGGCTATTTGGCGACTGTCAGCAGCACCACGGCATCGTCGATCGCTTCGAGGCTGTGGCGGGCTTGCGGAACTATCAGCAGGTCACCGTGACGGCCATCCCACGAGGCGCCTGCAGTGTGTAGCTGGACCCGGCCGTGCAGCACCAGCACCGTCGCCTCGCCCGGATTCTCGTGCTCACCCAGCGCGGTGCCGGCAGCCAACGCGACCACAGTCTGTCGCAGCCGATGCTCATGCCCGCCATACATCGTGGCCGCCGCCCGCCGTGCAGGGACCGCGTTCGCCCGCTGCAGCAGTTCTCGTGCCATCGCTTCCACCGAGAACTTCTCCATCACCGCTCCTCGCTTCCCGTCCGGCATCACATCGATCGCTATCTTCCAGCATCACCGCAGGCCGGTCCGGCTTCTCCGGGGTGGCGTCACTCGCCTGCGGCCTGGCCCTCGACCACGTCGAGGCGACACCGAGGTGTCCTGCGCGCTGCGGATCCGAGTCCAGACCCCCGGGCTCCAACCGCCGAACTCGGGGCCATCCACGCCGAGGTCGCCGCCTCGTGCCCAGTGTCGGAACTGGTTTGCCGGCACCGAAATGCTCGGTCGGACGCCGAACTCGACACCTGGTAAACGGCTGCACTCGCCAAACGCATGGAAGGAGATGCTCATGTCCGACCCTTTGACCGCATTGAGCGAGGCCGGGGTGTCGATCTGGCTCGATGACCTCAACCGCGGGCGGCTGATCGAGGGCAGCTTGGCCCGCCTGGTCGCCGACCGGCATGTGACCGGGGTGACCACCAACCCGGCCATCTTCGCCAAGGCCATCACCGGCAGCGACGCCTATACCGGCCAGATCGGTCGTCTCACACTGCGCCGGGTCGATGTCGATACAGCGTTACGGGAGTTGACCGCCTACGACGTGCGGTGGGCGTGTGATGTGCTGCGCCCGGTCTTCGACGCCACCGACGGGGTGGACGGGCGGGTGTCGATCGAGGTCGACCCACGGTGGGCGCACGACACCGACCGCACCGTCGCCGAAGCCCACGCGCTGTGGTGGCTGGTGGATCGGCCCAATCTGCTGGTCAAGATCCCCGCGGCCAAACAAGGACTGCCGGCGATCACCGCCTGCCTTGCCGAGGGAATCGACATCAACGTCACCCTCATGTTCTCTCTGCACCGTTACCGGCAGGTGATCGAGGCATTCCTCGACGGGCTCGAACAAGCTCGCGCGAACGGCCACGACGTCTCCCGAATCCACTCGGTGGCGTCTTTTTTCGTCTCCCGCGTGGATACCGAGGTCGACCACAGGCTCGACACAATCGGCACCGACGCGGCCGCGGCCTTGCATGGGAGCGCGGCGATCGCCAACGCACGACTGGCGTATCAGCTCTACGAGCAGTACCACGAGAGCGAGCGCTGGCAGGCACTGGCCGACGCGGGGGCCCACCCGCAACGCCCGTTGTGGGCGTCGACCGGGGTGAAAAACCCCCGTTACGACGACACCCGCTACGTCACCGACCTCGTCGCACCCGGGGTGGTGAACACCATGCCCGAGGCCACCCTGCACGCGGTCGCCGACCACGCCCACATCCCGCGTGACAGCATCCACGGCACCTACCCACAGGCGCACCAAACCCTCGAGCAACTGACCGCGCACGGCATCGACTACGACGACGTCGTGGCCACCCTCGAAACCGACGGGGTCGCGAAATTCGACGACGCCTGGGACCACCTCTGCGGTGAACTGTCGGCCGCCCTCGCCGGGTCCAGGCGGTGACCACCATGGCTGCAGTCGGAACAGTCGTGATCGCCGGGGCCGGTCTGGCCGGCGCGAAAACCGCACAAGCATTGCGTGAGGGCGGGTTCGAGGGGGCCGTCATCCTGGCCGGCAACGAAACCCATCGCCCCTACGAGCGGCCGCCGCTGTCGAAGGACTACCTACAGGGCAAGACTGGCCGCGACAGCATCGACGTGCACGAACCCGACTACTACACCCGCTACGACATCGACCTGCGCCCCGGTAACGCTGTCACCGACATCGACCCACACGCCCACCAGGTCGTGTTCGATGACGGGCACCGGCTGGGCTATGACCGGCTGGTGCTGTGCACCGGCGTCACCCCGCGGCGGCTGCCGCTACCCGGCGCCGACGCCGACGGCGTGCTGTATCTGCGCAGCGTCGACGACAGCGACCGGCTGCGCGCCACCTTGGCGACCGCGTCGTCGATCGCGATCGTCGGCGGCGGTTGGATCGGGCTCGAGGTCGCCGCCGCCGCGGTCGCGGCCGGGGTTGCGGTCACCGTCGTCGCCCGCGCACCCGTGCCCCTGACCGGCGTGCTGGGACCGCAGATGGGGCAGGTGTTCGCCGAGCTGCACCGCAGCCACGGCGTCGACCTGCGTACCCGCCGGTCCCCGACCGAAAGCCTCACCCACAAAGGCACCGCGGTCGGGCTACGGCTCGACGACGGCACCCAGATCGACGCCGATGCCGTCCTTATTGCTGTCGGCGCTGTCCCCGACACTGCGCTCGCCGCCCGCGCCGGTCTCGCCGTCGACGACGGTGTCCTGGTCGATGCCTCGCTGTGCAGCAGCGATCCCGCCGTCTACGCCGCCGGTGACATCGCTCGTGCCGAGCATCCGCTGCTGGGGCGCCGGGTGCGGGTAGAGCACTGGGCCAACGCCCTGAACCAGCCCGCCACCGTCGCCGACGCTATCCTCGGCCGGCCCGCTTCCTATCAGCGGCTGCCGTACTTCTACACCGACCAGTTCGAGCTGAGTATGGAATACACCGGGTACATCCCGCCCGGTAGCAGCGATCGGGTCGTTGTACGCGGTGAGGTCGATCGGCTCGAATTCATCGCGTTCTGGGTGCGCGAGGGGCGCGTGCTGGCCGGGATGAACGTCAACACCTGGGACGTCACCGACCCGATCAACCAACTCATCCGCGACCGCACCCCACTCGATCTCGACCGGCTCGCCGACCCCAGCGTGCCGCTGGCCGACCTCACGACACCCCCGTGAGGAACCCACCAGCCGCGACACCCCCGTCACCCGTCACCGATACGGAGCACTGAAACGCATGCCCGAACAGCTGAGTATCGAGTTGGTCATCGATCACGAATATTGCGTCCGCATCGGCGACGGCGGCGACACCGTGGAATCGGAGTTCGTCGTCGATCCCGACGTGCTGACCGAACTGGGCTTCGATCCAGGCGACGAGCGGCGCATCGTCGAACACACCGCACGGTTTTTGGCCGATCATCAACCGATTACCGATTTCCCCGCCTTGATCTACCTCGACGAAGTCGCCGCCGCCTACCGCGACTACCCCGACGAGTTGCGTCGCAGACTCGGCTGAGTCGATCGAGCCGGCACGGCGGATCGACTGTGGTTGCGGATGGTGCTCGCGCCGTTACCGCTCGGGTGGATGGGCATACAGTGAAATCAGTGGGCCACGTTGTCGGCGCACCGGCCTGATGGCCGGTCGCACCTGATCAGGAGGCGCATCACATGACCGAATCGCTGCATCCGTGTGCTACCACACCGATCCTCGCGCACCGCCGGATTCTCGCTACGAGGGTGCGCGAGGCCTTCGGAAACGTCGACCGAGCGATGTGCGACGACAGCGCACCAGCGCTCCACACGATCGACCGGGCCGATGTGCACATCGGCTCCGGCGCCGGGCCGCAGTGATGAGCGGCAACAGTTTCGGGGCCCGCGACGTGTGGACGGCCGGGGACCGGGAGTTCACCATCTACCGGCTCGACCGTATCCCGACTGCGCACCGGCTGCCCTACAGCCTCAAAGTGCTGCTGGAAAACCTTGCCCGCCGTGAGGACGGGCACCTGGTCACCGCCGAACAGGTACGTGCCCTCGCCGCGTGGGATCCGGCCGCGGTCGGTACTACCGAGATCGCGTTCACACCGGCGCGGGTATTGATGCAGGACTTCACCGGGGTGCCGTGTGTGGTGGATCTGGTCGCTATGCGAGATGCGATGACCTCACTCGGCGGCGACCCGGGCCGGATCAACCCGCTGATCCCGACCGAGTTGGTCATCGACCATTCGGTGATCGCCGACGTCTTCGCCCGCCCGGACGCGTCCGCGATCAACGCGGAGTTGGAGTTCACCCGCAATATGGAGCGCTACCAGCTACTGCGGTGGGCGCAGCAGGCTTTCGAGGGCTTCTCCGTGGTACCTCCCGACACCGGGATCTGCCACCAGGTCAACCTCGAATACCTCGCGCGGGTGGTGTTCACCCGTGACGACCCGGGCGGCGGGCCGTCGCTGGCCTATCCGGACACTGTCGTGGGTACCGACTCACATACCCCGATGGTCAACGGCCTCGGCGTACTCGGCTGGGGTGTCGGCGGCATCGAAGCCGAGGCCGCGATGCTCGGCCAGCCGATGAGCATGCTGCTCCCACAGGTTCTCGGGATCGAGCTGACCGGCGAGTTACGCGAGGGCACCACCGCTACCGATCTGGTGCTCACCGTCGCCGAACTGCTGCGCCGCACCGGCGTGGTCGGCAAGTTCGTCGAGTTCTACGGCCCCGGGGTGGCGAACGTGCCGCTGGCCAACCGCGCCACCATCGGCAATATGAGCCCCGAGTACGGCTCCACCTGCGCGATCTTCCCGATCGACGACGTGACAGTGGACTATCTGCGGCTCACCGGGCGCCCCGAACACCAGATCCGCCTGGTCGAGGCCTACGCCAAGGAGCAGGGGCTGTGGCACGACCCCGGCCACGAACCCGACTACAGCCAGCGGATCGAACTGGACCTGACTACCGTGGAGCCCTCCATCGCCGGACCCAAACGCCCGCAGGACCGCATCGCGCTGGCCGACGCCCCACACGCGGTCGCATCCTTGCTGACCGGACCGCCCGCCGCACCCGCGGCAGTAGGGCTGGACCAGGCATCGGGGGAGTCGTTCCCGGCCAGCGACCCCATCGCCGTCGACCGCGACCGCGCCGTCGACAGGCCGCGGGATCCGAGTGATCGGTGTCGATGCGAGCACACACACCGCTGGCTTTCGGCGCCGCAGTCGGTGACCTTCACCGACGAGACCACCACAACCGTCGACCACGGGCACGTGGTGATCGCCGCGATCACCTCCTGCACCAACACCTCCAATCCGTCGGTCATGATCGGCGCGGCGCTCCTGGCGAAGAAAGCCGTCGAGAAGGGCCTCACCCGCAAACCGTGGGTCAAAACCACGCTCGCGCCGGGTTCGCGGGTGGTCACCGACTATTACACCCGCGCCGGGCTCACGCCCTACCTCGACGAGCTGGGATTCTCACTCGTCGGCTACGGGTGCACCACCTGCATCGGCAACTCCGGCCCGCTGATCCCCGAAGTCGGCACCGCCATCGCCGCGGGTGATCTCACGGTGTGCTCGGTGCTGTCGGGCAACCGCAACTTCGAGGGCCGCATCCACCCGGAGACGAAGATGAATTTCCTCGCCTCGCCACCGCTGGTCGTCGCCTACGCGCTGGCCGGCACGATGCGCATCAACCTGCTGCGCGACCCGCTCGCCACGGCCCCTGACGGCACCGAGGTGTATCTGCGCGACATCTGGCCCACCACCGCCGAAATCGAGGAGATCGTCGCCGCGAACCTGCGCTCGGAAATGTTCACCGGCGGCTACGCCGACGTGTTCACCGGCGACGACCGCTGGCGCGGGCTCGACGTCGCGGCCGGGCAGATCTACACCTGGAACGACGAGTCGACCTACGTGCGGCGCCCACCCTACTTCGAGCACACGACCCGCGAACCACAACCGGTCACCGACATCACCGGCGCCCGGGTACTGGCGATGCTCGGTGACTCGGTGACCACCGACCACATCTCCCCGGCCGGGTCCATCACACACGACGGCCCCGCCGGAACCTACCTCCAGCAGTGCGGCGTCGTACCGAAAGACTTCAACTCCTACGGCTCGCGCCGCGGCAACCACGAGGTGATGATCCGCGGCACCTTCGCCAACATCCGATTGCGCAACCACCTCGCCCCGGGCACGGAGGGCGGGGTGACCCGACACCTACCGGACGGCCGGCAACTGAGCTTTTTCGACGCCGCCACCGTCTACGCCGCCGAACAGGTGCCGCTGTTGATCCTTGCCGGGGCCGAATACGGCTCCGGGTCCTCGCGAGACTGGGCAGCCAAGGGCACACTGCTGCTCGGCGTGCGGGCGGTGCTGGCGCGCTCGTTCGAGCGTATCCATCGGTCGAACCTGATCGGTATGGGAGTGTTGCCGCTGCAGTTCCCCGACGGCGAAACGGTGCAGTCACTCGGCCTGACCGGTGAGGAAACCTACTCGATCACCGGGCTGACGCACGCGAACACCGCCGAGGGCTTTCCGCGGCAGGTGAGCGTTCGCGCCATCGACGACACCGGGCACCCGACAGAATTCACCGCCACCGTGCGGATCGACACCCCCGCCGAGGCCGCCTACTACCGACACGGCGGCATCCTGCCCTACGTGCTACGCCAACTACTCACAGACTGAAACACCACGGTCAGCGTGGTTCGCAGGACAGCCACGACACCACAGGAGCCCGGTATGCCACAACACCATGGCCCCGACACTCGACCGATGCCGGGTCCCGATCCCGCCACCGTCGAGTATCCGGCGATCCGAGCCGATCGCGCCGAGACAATCGACGAGGTGCAGGACGCACTGATCCGATGCCGGGCCTGTCCACGCCTGGTCACCTGGCGTGAACACGTCGGCACCGTCAAGCGCAGCGCCTACCGCGACTGGGACTACTGGTCCAAGCCTGTCCCCGGGTTCGGGCCCAGCGATGCGGCGGTTGCCCTCGTCGGCCTCGCCCCCGCGGCACACGGCGGCAACCGCACCGGCCGCATCTTCACCGGCGACCCCGCCGGTGACCTCCTCTACGCCACCCTGCACGCACTCGGCGTCGCCTCCCGGCCCACCGCCACCCACCGCGGCGACGGCCAGAGCCTGTCCGGGGTTCGCATCACCGTCCCCGTGCACTGCGCCCCACCGGACAATCAGCCCACCACCACCGAACGCAACACCTGCCGGCCCTGGCTGACCCGCGAACTCCAACTCCTGCAACCCACCCTGTCCGTGATCGTCGCCCTGGGCGGATTCGCCTGGCGCGCACTACTGCCGATCCTCACCGACATCGGCTGGCACCTGCCCGCACCCCGGCCCACCTTCGGCCACGGCCGACACATTCTCATCGACGACCGGTCCACCCAGCACGGGCTGCACCTCTTCGGCTGCTACCACCCCAGCCAGCGCAACATATCCACCCGCACCCTCACCCCCGCCATGCTCCACGACCTCCTGCAGCGCGCTCTCACCACCGCAACCCTCAACCACTCCAACGGCCGGCTTCGATGCCCGCCAGTTCAGAGGACCGATGACGCAACCGGGTGACAAGTCGATATCGCCGTTCACGCAGCGGGTCTTGGACGTGATCGACCAGATTCCGGCCGGCCGGGTGATGTCCTATGGCGCGATCGGCGACCTGGTCGGCGGTAGCCCCCGACACGTCGGACATGTCATGACCACCTGCGCCGAAGAAACCCACTGGCATCGGGTCGTATACGCCGACGGCACGCCCGCATCCTGCCACGCCGGTCGCGCTCTCGACCTGCTGCGCGCCGAAGCCACCCCGATGCGCGGCAACCGCGTGGATATGGCCCGCGCCCAGTGGAGTGGCCCGCCCGATCACCGCGGCGTCGACGGATAGGTGACTCGTGTGCCGCGGACCGAGGCGAAACTCGTCATCGCTGCCGGTGTGAGCGTCGACGCGCCCATGATGTGCTGGACATCGATGCCGCGTACGAGAAGTGCGTCGGCGACCAGCCGGCGATGACACCACCAGAAGACGGCCTCAGCGCACATGATGACGGTGACATGTTCTGCGGTCAGCGCGATGAGTTCCTCGATCGCCTCCTCGAACGAGCGCGTCTGCATATAGTCGGCGTACCCGCGGAAGGACGCGTTGCGCCACCCCGTGTTGATCGAATCTCGTGCCGGCTTCCGTAGTCCACCCAGCCCCGGCAGCGGCCGGTACCCGATACCGGCCGCGGCCAGCGATCCTGCGAGCCGGTCGATATGGAACTGCGGGTTGTGGCGGGACTTGGGCACGGTTCGGATGTCTGCCACCAGGCCGATGCCGACATACTCCAGCGTCCCGATGAACTCCGCGACGGGACGGGTGGAATGGCCGATGGTGTAGACGAGCGGCATGGCACTCCCTGCGGTGGCGAACTCCTTCCGAACAACGTCTCGGTCGCATCTAAGCAACGCGGAAGCGCCGGTGACCGACCTGTCCCGCGGGCGGTCAGCGGAAGCGGTCCGCGATCACCTCGCGAGGAAGCTTTTCGGGACTCGGGTAGGCGATCAGTACCCGGCCGCCGTCCGGGTCGACACTGTCGATGAAACTGATCTCGTTCGCAGTGTGGGCGTAGGTGCTGGGGTAGTAGGCGCGCAGTCGATGTTCGATTCGGTCCAGTTCTGTTTTGCTGTCGGTAGCCCAGATGAGATACACCACGCCCAGGTCACCGATATTGCGTCGGCGAGGCGTTTCACTCACCCGTAGATACAGCTGGAAGCCGGCGGGTGTGAGCAGCAGAGCAGCGTCCGGCTCGTGAATCGAGATACTGCATTCAAATACGTCGCAGTAGAAACGTATCGAACGATCCAGATCGGATACTTCCACCAAACACGATGCGGCCCGTACGCTGCTCATCTGTTTCCCTTCGGAAGCTTCACCCCCCTTGCACCACGCTACCGGCTGTTGTGGAGCGCACCATTTCGCTTCGATATCAGGGCAGCGATCTCACCGCCCGGAATCGCAGGTAGGCGTACCGTCCGGTATGTGGTGAGGGCCCGGATCGGGCGCGGGGACCATCGCCTTGGCGGTCGGCATCCCCACTGAGACTCCGCATGCGAGCAGCGATGAGACCGGGAGTCGATGATGACTCGACGCACTGTGCAGATCCGCAGAATCTATGACGACCCGACCCCGAAGGACGGCACCCGCGTACTGGTGGACCGGCTCTGGCCGCGCGGCGTCAGCAAAACCAGAGCGCACCTGGATGAATGGTGTAAACAGATCGCCCCATCCACCGAACTACGCACCTGGTACGGCCACGACCCGCAGCTCTTCGACGCCTTCGCCCGCCGCTACCGCGACGAACTGACCCAACCCGCCCGCGCCGCGGCACTCTCACATCTACGCGAACTGGCCGACCACAACGATCTCACGCTGCTCACCGCCACAAAGAACACCGGCATCAGCGAAGCAGCCGTACTCGCCGACCTCATCGCACATCCGAACAAATCCCCTCGACAGTGACCAAACGCCAGCACTACCGGGCCACGGACGCAATGCCGCACTTGTACTCTTGGCCCGCGCCTGCAACAGGGTTCCCCAGCACCGAAGACGCGGCGGTGGACACTTCTTCCGGTCGAAGCGGCCCAGGTCTCCAAAGTCCCCGACACCGGCTCGCGGTGGTGTCCAACTCGATGCGCCGACCGACAGGCGGCAGTCCCCGCGCTCCGACCACGACCTTCTACCGGTCGCGTCTACTGCTGAACAGCGCTGCAGTATCGGTTCGACCTCGGAGCGGCTCATGGTGACGTTGGACCGGTTGGCGAACATCCTGGGTGGCTACGGGGTCCGCCTACGGTTGGGTTCGATGCCCCGATCCACGGAATTGCGCAGCGTGGTGCTACACGGGGGCGATCAGGGCCCCGCGGAGGTGGGCGATGTGCTTCTGGGTGTCGGGGCGCGCTCGGTCGCGGAGGTGGTGGGCTGGGCGGTGTCGGCGCGGGCCGTGGTCGCGCTTGTCCGCGGGGAGGACGAGTTCGCAGACGACCCGCAGACCGAGGAGGTGGCGGTAATGGTGATCGACCCTGCGGTGGCGTGGAGCGAGGTGGCCGCGGCGGTCTATGGACTGGTGCAGGAAGGCCGCGAAACCGAGGCCGGTCGCGGCCCGACCGATTTGTTCGCTCTGGCCGACAGCCTGTCCACCGCGGTCGACGGCGCGGTGGCGATCGAGGACCGCCTGTCTCGCGTGCTGGCCTACTCCCGGCCCCAGCAGCACCTCGACCCCGCACGCGTCGAAACGATCCTGAGCCGGCAGATGCCGCCATGGTTGCATGCGGTCTTTGATGCCCACGGTGTCTTCGCCCATTTAGCGGCCTCGGATGAACCACTGTTCGTTCCCGCGCAGGAAGAACGTGGAATGACCGGGCGGATGGTGGTGGCGGTGCGCGTGGGCGAGCAACTGCTGGGCTCGGTGTGGGTGTCGTGCCCGGCCCCGTTGACCGGGGCCCGGCACCAGGCCCTGGCCGCCGGCGCGCGTACGGTGGCCCTGCACCTGCTGCGGTCGCGGGCCAGCGCGGATCTGGAACGTCAGGTGGAATCCGAACTGGTGATCCGCTTGCTGGAGGGCGCTGCAGACGCGGCGGCGGTGGCCGGCAGGCTGGGGTTGGCGCCGCAAGGTTTGCGGGTGATCGCGCTGCAGGCCGGGATCGCCGATGAGCAACACGCCGCGTTGCTGGTGATCTTCGAACGAGCAACAACCGGATTCGGCTGGTCGCGGTCGAGCCGCAGCGCCTTGGTCGGCGACACCGTCTACACCGTGCTGCCCGCTGATCAGGCGGCGACCGCACGCCGCTGGATATCCGAGCGGCAGGCGGCACTGCCCCCACAGATGACAGTGCTGGCGGGCATCAGCGGCGTCGCCCGAGCCACGGAATTGGCAGCGGCGCGCCGAGAGGCCGACGAATGCCTGGCGCTGTGCGCAGTCCAAGCCCAGTCAGCCGATGCCGAGCCCCTCGCCTATGACGAGTCGTGGGACGAGATCCTGCTACAACGATTGCGCACCGCCGGGTCGTCCGGCCGCACCCCCGTGCGCGGGCCGGTGTCGCAGTTGCGGCGCCACGACCAGGCGAACTCCACCCAGTATGTGGCGACGCTGGGTGCGTGGTTGCAGGCCCAAGGCGACCCGGTAGCGGCGGGTGCGCAGTTGGGCGTGCACGAGAACACCGTACGCAACCGGTTACGCAAAATGGCAGAGGTGACCGATCTCGGCCTGGATGACCCCCGCAGACGACTCGCCACGATGATCGAGCTCGCTGTCACCGGCGACGCCTGACGCCCCGCGCTGTGGGATCCCCAAAATCCCGGCACCGCGATTGTCGGATCAGCGCAACCGATCGCCGCAGCTCGATCCCTATCATGGAGTTGAGCAGAAGTCGCAGGTAGTAGCAGTGAAACTGTGCGCACCGAGCAGACCGACTACCGACCCCAGCCGGCCATCATGCCCCCGAATCCGGGGGACGTGCCCCGATGCGCGACTCCGGCCTGCTGCGTTGATTCGGCACGAAACGCACCACCGAGCACTCGGAAACACCGAGACGGCCCGGTGTGTATCCGGCTTCGGAGCCGATCCGGTCACCAAATGAAGCGGAGTTGAACGCAATGATGAACATGCAGGTGTGTGAGCTCATGCAACGACCAGTCGTCGCCGTGCGGTACAACAATACCGCACGCGAGGCGGCGTTGACCCTCGCCGAATTGGGCTACGCGGCGCTACCCGTTCTCGACCACGACGATCGGCTCGTCGGGGTGGTCACCAGCGGTGACCTCTTGCGGGCCGGCGACCTCAACGACCCCGTCGACGCGGTGATGACCGCCCCCGCGGTCTCGGTCCCCGGCACTGCGGTACTGGTCGAGGTCATGAACAGGCTGGTGACACACGGACTGCGTAGTCTGCCGGTGGTCGATGCCAACGACCGTGTGGCCGGCATGTTCAGCCGCGGCGACGCGCTACGGATCATGCTCACCCCCGACGACGTACTCGCCGGCGAGGCCCAGTACCTCCTCGATCGATACATCGGCGCGCGACGCTGGCATGTCACCGTCGACGAAGGCCACGCCAGTATCTCCGGCCGATTCGCCGATGAATCCGAACGGCGCATCGCCGTCGCCCTGACCCACACAGTGCCCGGCATCCACACCGCGACCATCGCGACCACACCGGCAGCGACCATCGCGATCGCACCGGTCGCTGAGACCACTCCAGCCGCCGCAGCGGTGCACTGACACCACTTCACCCCAACAAATGAATCCGACCTTCCGACGTGAGCAGCACTCCGCCACGCCGGCGGATTCGAGTGCACCCCTGCGAACGTTGACGAACGCCATAGTCCCGTGGACCGCACCTCGAACCACAGTCCAAACCTTCCGCCCCGGAGACCAGATGCCCCTCGCACCCCCCATCTCACAAGCCCGCCTTTCCGACCACTTACCCGCGCTGCGCGCCAAACTCGATCGACAACGCCGCTTCCGGATACAGCAACTGACCGAACTCGATGCCGAAATCGACCATGCAGCCATCCCGACCGACGCGGCTGATCGGGCCAGGCATGAGGTCACCCTCAAGTTGGCCGCAGCCGCACGACAAGCATTGGCCGATATCGACGAAACTCTCACCCTCATCACCAGAGGCCGCTACGGGCGCTGCCGCCGCTGCCACACCGAAATCCCGATTCAGCTACTACAAACCATTCCCACCACACAGTGGTGCCTGAACTGCCGACGGCATCTGCCTGCCTTCAACGGTTCCCGCCCAACACCCGGACAGCTGCCTCGCACACCCTCCCGAACACGGCACCATGACCAGACTGCGGGTCGGGCAACCCTCGCCTGCCGATAACATAACCGTCGATGACCAGATCTCGACGGCACCACCGAACTCGATCCCGGCCACGCACAGGATGAGCACCGCGTCGGCGACGGTCCTCGGCTCGCCAGTCCGCAAAGCACTGCGGCAGTGTGCCGCTGTCGTTTCCGAACAATAGTGCCTTGCTGGGCCGTTGCGATGCGGTAGGCATCCGAACTGGACGCCGCCAGCTACTGACATCCGGTGTCGCCCACCACTGACACTGATGTCGTATTACCAGGCCACCCCACTGACATCTTCAAGTCGCCTCTCACCGAGTCGCTGGTGCGCGGAATACTCACAACGCCAGGATGACTCAGCAGTTACCGCACATAGTATGTCACTATCTGCGGTAACTCCTTAGCGTGACTTTTCTCGTGGATGTTCCCGGACCCCCGCTTCCGGGACGCGCGCGGGCGCCGGTGACACGGCCGGTGCGGGAATCGGCGAAGACGACGCGAGCAGGGAGCGGGGTCCGCGCCGGGCGATGCCATCGCTCGTGTGGTGCCGGCCGGCGGCTCTACGGCGGGACCCGGCGATTGCCCCGACAGGCGGGTCGGGGCAACTGTTCGGCAATCCGGCACGCCGACCCATATCATTCAGCTATGCCGACCAACGAGGAAGCGGGGGCCGCTCCGGTATTCGGTCGCGGCGTACGTCAGACGGTGCTGGCGATGGGGGTGTGTTCGGTGATGATCGGGGTGGCGACGGTGGTGTGGCCCGATAAATCGCTGGGCGCGGTGGGGAATCTGTTCATGTTCTCGCTGCTGTGCGGCACAGTGTCGCTGGCGACGGTGGCGGTGGGCAGTGCACTGGGCCGTTTTCCGCGCACCCTGCTGTTCCTGGCGGCGGTGGTATCGCTGGTGACGGCGACACTGTGCTTCCGGGCGGGGAACTGGACACTGCTGCTGGCGATGTGGCTCGGGTTGGCGTGGTCGGTGCGCGGGATCGCGCATGCGGTGGCGGGGGTGTGGGACGACGACGAGGTGACCGGGCAGGGCAAACAGGAAATGTTCGGTCTGGTGACGTTGGCCGCCGGTCTGGTGATCGCGGTGGCCCCGTTCGACAGTATCGAGATGCTGGCCGCGGTCGCGGGCAGCTGTATGGCGGCGTTCGGTGTGCTGGAGGTGTGGACGGCGCTGCGTTCGCCGCTGGCGATACGGTCGCCGGAGTCGGACACGCTGACACCGGACCAGCACCTGACCTCGGTGATCGCGAGCGCGGGAGGTTCGGGGAGACGCGCCTCGGACTGAACCGCCGGATCGGTCCGGGTTTCGCTACTCTTTCCTGCTATGGCGATCATTGCGAGCCATCGGATCATGCGCCTTCGTGCTCTGATCGAGCACCCCAACACCGGGGCCGGCGAGCGGGCGACCGCGCAGCGGATGCTGGACCGGCTGCTGGCCCGCAGCGGTGGCGCGCCGGTCGGTGACCGCACCTACGGCGACCGCCATCACCGGGTCGGTAAACATGCGGATCTGCCGGCCGTGGCGGAGATGATCCGGGCGGATATCGCGCTGGGGCGGATCATGTTCGCGCCCCAAACCCGGCTGGGTGAACCGGCGATCCGGGATCCGCTCGGCGATGCGCCGGTGCAGATCGAGATCACGGTGGACTTGCCGCATCACGCGTGCATCGATATCACTATCGACAGGGTGCCGCGGGACTGGGGCTGGGTGGTCGAGGACGGTATCGAGCGGGTGAGTCCGCAGTTGCAGGAACTGGCGACCGAACTGGCCGACATCATGAACGGCTACAACTTCGACGGCAGCGATATCGCGAAACGTTTCTTCGGCCGGGTCCGCATCCCGGAACTCACCCTGGTCTGGTGACGCGCTGCAGCGTCTCGGGTCGGACCGTTCGGGCCATCTCACGCGCTACCAGCGGAGGCCGGTCCCGACGCGGGCCTGCCGGTGCGGTTCACTCGCCGGCGACGTCGACGCGGGGGGTATGGGTTACCGGGAAGTTCACCGACGCCGCGATGAAGCATTTCGCCGCAGCGTCACCATGTAGTTCGGATGCGCGCTCGACCATGTCGGCCGAGGCGACCGTCACCACCGGCCGCAGTTCCACACCGGTGAAATGCCCGCCGCCGTCCGGGGTTTCGTTCATCGTCGCCTGCGCCTCGTCGTGGTATCCGAGGACCGTCACCTTGTTCACGGCGCACAGGTGCAGGTACCAGAGCAGGTGGCATTGGCTCAACGCGGCAACCAGTAGCAGTTCGGGGTTCCAGCGGGTGTCGTCGCCGCGGAACGCCGGGTCGGCGGATCCGTGCAGGTCGGGGCGGCCGGGTGCTCGGGTCACGTAGGACCGTTCGTAGGAGCGGTAGTCGAGCGTTCCGGTTACGCCGGCCCCGGTCCAGTCGGTGCGACATGCATAGTGGTGGGTCAGTGTCATTTCCACGATCTTGCCAGTCGGTGCGAGATCGGTCGATTCCGTTTCCGTTCGGTCCGGTGTGGTGATCTCGGCGAAGCCGAGTGATCGGGCTCAGACGAGGTACTTTCCGGGCCGCGCTCGCTGCGCGTCGAGGGGCGGACCGGGTCGAGCCGGGCGAGCAGTTCGTCGCGTTCGCCGGGGCCCAAGCGCGGCGTGTGCGCGGGAGCAGCCGCGCGTCCGAGAACTACTCGTCCGCGCGGTGCGCAGCGGCGGCCCGGGCGGTCTGCTGGTAGGCGGCGGTCAGTTCGGCCAGTACTCCGTTCTCGGGTGCCGGTTTGCGGTGTAGGTGGATGTGGCGGAGTTCGTCCATGAACCGTTGTCCGAGTTCGGGGCCGCCGTCGGCGAGCAGTTGGGCGCGGATTGCGAGTTCGGGTGTGGTGGGCAGCCAGCGGGCGCCCCAGGCGCCGAGTTCGGTGAGGAGGGGGACGAGCTGGATGGCGGCTTCGGTGAGGTGGTATTCGATTTTCTGCCGGTGGCTGGGGTCGTCGTCGCGGCTGAGCAGTCCGGCGTCGACGAGTTTGGCGAGCCGGGCGGCGAGAGTGTTGGAGGCGATCCGTTCGAGGGAGGCGCCGAGCAGTTCCCGGAAGTGGGTGTTCCCGCTGAACATGATGTCGCGCAGGACGACGAGGCTCCAGCGGTCGCCGAGTAGTTCCATGGTCATGTTGATGGGGCATCCGGATTTTCCGGGTGCCACGCGGAGCGCCTCGGCGGAAACTGGTTGCGTCATGAGATCAGCATAGGTAGGTTCACAACCGGTTGCAGATTGAGATCAGAAAGGGTGGCCCGATGAGCCAGCTCGTACGCGTGCAGAATTTCACCGTCTCCGCCGACGGTTTCGGGGCCGGCACCGGCCAGAGCCTCGACCGGCCGTTCGGCCACGCCGATCCAGGGGCCATGATGGCGTGGGCCGGCGCCACCGCCAGCTGGCCCAACCGCACCGACCCCGGTGGTACGCGCGGTCTCGACGACTATTTCACCCGCGATTTCGCGCACAATATCGGCGCGGAAATCATGGGCCGCAACAAATTCGGCCCACAGCGCGGCCCGTGGGAAAACTACGACTGGCAGGGCTGGTGGGGTGACGAACCACCGTTCCGCACCCCGGTCTTCGTCCTGACCCATTACCCGCGCCCGTCGTTCGCACTGGGCGAGACAACTTTCCACTTCCTCGACACCACCCCGGAGAAAGCGCTCGAACAGGCCTTCGCTGCCGCCGACGGTAAGGATGTGCGGATCGGAGGTGGTGTGGCGACCGTCCGCGAATTCCTCGCAGCCGATCTGATCGATGCCCTGCACGTCGTGGTCGCACCGAACGAACTGGGCGCCGGGGAACGCCTGTGGGAACGACCCGAGGACCTGCTGGATCGGTTCCATCTGGAGAAGGCACCCAGCCCGAGCGGCGTGGTGCACCACCTGTTCTGGCGACGCTGAACAGCGCAGTGCTCCCGGCGTCCGACGACACCGGGGGTACCCAGGAATCCACGCCCCGGCAGACGGGGCACGCAGGATCAGGCCAGGTCGAACCGGTCCGCGTTCATCACCTTGTTCCAGGCCGCCACGAAATCGTGCACGAACTTCTCCTTCGCGTCGTCGGCCGCGTACACCTCCGCGACGGCGCGCAGTTCGGAGTTGGAACCGAATACCAGGTCGTAGCGGGTACCCGTCCATCTGACCTCGCCGGACGCGCTGTCACGCGCCTCGAAGGTCTCCTGGGTTTCGTCGGTGGATTTCCACTCCACACCCATATCGAGCAGGTTGACGAAGAAATCGTTGCTCAGTGCGCCGACCTTGTCGGTGAGCACGCCGTGCGCCGACTGCTGGTAGTTGGCGCCCAGCACGCGCAGGCCACCGACCAGTACGGTCATTTCCGGTGCGGTGACGCCGAGCAGGTTCGCGCGGTCGACCAGCAGATGCTCCAGCGGCAGCCGGTGCCCCTTGCCGATGTAGTTGCGGAAACCGTCGGTCCGCGGTTCGAGTACCGCGAACGAATCCACATCGGTCTGCTCCTGCAGGGCGTCGTTGCGGCCCGGCGCGACCGGCACGGTGACCTGCACGCCGGCTTCCTTGGCGGCCTGTTCGATTCCGGCGGCACCGGCGATCACGATCAGATCGGCCAGCGACACCTTCTTGCCGCCGGTCTGGGCGGTGTTGAACGATTCCTGGATCTTCTCCAGCGCGCCGAGTACGGTGCTCAGCTGCTCGGGCTCGTTGACATCCCAGCTCTTCTGCGGTTCGAGCCGGATCCGGGCACCGTTGGCACCGCCGCGTTTATCGCTGGAACGGTACGTCGACGCCGAGGCCCATGCGGTGGATACGAGCTGCGGCACGGTCAGTCCGGCGGCCAGGACCTGTTCCTTGAGCGCGGCGATATCGGCGTCGTCGACGACCTGGAAGTCCACGGCCGGGATCGGATCCTGCCAGATCTGGACCTCGGCGGGAACTTCAGGGCCGCGGTAGCGTTCGATCGGGCCCATATCGCGGTGGGTCAGCTTGTACCAGGCGCGGGCGAAGGCGTCGGCGAACTCATCCGGGTTGTCCTTGAAACGGCGCGAGATCGGCTCGAATTCGGGATCGAAGCGCAGCGCCAGATCCGTCGTCAGCATCGTCGGCTTCTTCTTCTTGCCCGGGTCGTGGGCGTCGGGGATGATCGCCTCGGCGTCTTTGGCCACCCACTGGTTGGCGCCCGCGGGGCTCGTGGTGAGCTCCCATTCGTAGCCGAACAGAATCTCGAAGAAGTCGTTGGTCCACTGGGTGGGTTGGGTGGTCCAGGTGACCTCCAGGCCGCTGGTGATGGCGTCACCGGCTTTGCCGGAGGCGTGGGCGCTCTTCCAGCCCAGTCCCATCTGTTCGATGGTCGCGGCCTCGGGTTCGGCGCCGACGAGGTCGGCGTCACCGGCGCCGTGGGTTTTGCCGAAGGTGTGGCCGCCGGCGATCAGCGCGACAGTTTCGGCGTGGTCCATCGCCATCCGGCCGAAGGTTTCCTTGATGTCCACGGCCGCGGCCAGCGGGTCGGGGTTGCCGTTGGGACCTTCCGGGTTGACATAGATCAGGCCCATCTGGACAGCGCCGAGCGGGTTCTCCAGGTCACGTTCACCGCTGTAGCGTTCGTCGCCCAGCCAGGTGGCTTCGGGGCCCCAGTAGACGTCCTCGTCGGGCTCCCAGACATCGGCGCGGCCGCCGGCGAAACCGAAGGGTTCGAAGCCCATGGTTTCCAGGGCGACGTTGCCGGCGAAGATCAGCAGGTCGGCCCAGGACAGCTTCTTGCCGTACTTCTTCTTCACCGGCCACAGCAGCCGGCGGGCCTTGTCCAGGTTGCCGTTGTCGGGCCAGCTGTTCAGCGGCGCGAACCGCTGCTGGCCGCCGCCCCCGCCGCCGCGGCCGTCGATGGTGCGGTAGGTGCCGGCGGAATGCCAGGCCATGCGGACCATCAGCGGGCCGTAGTGGCCGAAGTCGGCGGGCCACCATGCCTGCGAGGTGGTCAGCACCTCGGCGATGTCCCTGCGGACTTCGTTCAGGTCGAGGGTTTCGAACGCCGCGGCGTAGTCGAAATCGGGTTCCATCGGATCCGAGGCGGGCGCGTTCTTGCGCAGGATCTTCAGGTTGAGCTGGTTGGGCCACCAGTCACGGTTGCCGGCACCTGTGGTGGGGTGTTTGGCCGCGAACGGGCACTGGCCTGTGGTGGTCTCGGACACTGCTTTCCTTCCGGTTGACAGGAGTCATTGCGGGCTGGGGTGAGGTAGCGCGGGCGGGGGCAGACCCCCGGAGTCGACCTCGGTTTCGTCGAGGGAGCCAACCGTCGCCGGCGACGGCCGAAATGCCGTGTGGCGCCATCGGCGGCGGTGACGGCACCGCGGGACCGGCAGACGAGGTGGTCGCCGGCGACTCGGGTGTTCGCGGCCGTCGACGCCTGCGGTACACGGGAGCTGAAACCCGGGCGGGTGTGCACGTGTCCCGTGTTCGGGGGAGTGGGGCCGGATACCGCGTTCGGCGCAGCGCGGCGCAGCGCGGCATGTCTCGAACTCCACGGCCGGGGTCACGGCCCGAAGCTTACCGCTTTTCTGGAACCAATCAAGTATCAGTATATATCCAGAAGACGCCCGAAATCGGGTGTCGCGGGCTATCATCCGCGCAACGCCGACAGCCTCGCGATGGAACCCATCCCGCCCAGGAGGGCGAGGATAATGCGTCCCCCGGCCCGCCGCAGGACAATCGCCACGCCGGTCGCTCCCGGTCCCACCCCTCCGGTCACCGCGCACCCCTCCCACTGCTCCGGATGCGCACCCCGATCCACCGCAGGTGGTTCAGCATCATCCGGGGAGAGACCTGCTACAACGACGGAACGAAGCCGGGCTGCCACCACCGGCGCACCGTGGAACGCCCGGCGACGAGCGGAACGGACCCACCGGGCACAATTCGCCCCCGCATCGCCGATGCGGCCGCACACCGGGGCTCCGGGTTCACATCCCCCGCACAGAGCGCAGAAAATAAATACCCGTTGCGCGGCTCGTCGAAACTTGCATATCATTGCCTTCTCGAGCTTGGTCGCCGGAATGCAAGTGCGCTCCGGCGACTGCCGGACCGGATGCCATCACCGACCGGTCGGGCGAAACGATGATCCTCCAATTGTCGGGGTTGCGGGGAATCCATAGCACGAATTCGACGACAGTGCGGTCGCCGAATTCTGCTGGAACAAACTGGTACATAGGCACGCCACTTCCGAGAAGGCGATCCAGTGCAACCAATGAATTCCACTACGGTCCGCTTCCTGCTCGCCGCACCCGCCTCGGGGCCGAGACACCACTGTGACCTGCGAACCTGCTGCCCACCGGGCAGCAGGAGCGAATGTGTGCGTACGGCACCGCCGGAGCGCACCGGGTCTTCCGGGAGTCTGCCCGAGGAGCATCTGGCCCGCCGGAAACGCGCCCTTTCGGTTTTGCTGCCGTCCGCGCCGATGACCGGCCGGCCGGCCGCGATCCCGGCCGCCGATAATTCCCGTCGGCCTTCTACACGAAATCGGTAACCGTCCGGTCTCGATACTCGCAGGTGATTCATCACGGATCGACCACAAATTATTCGGCACTTCCGAAAGCCGCATAAATCGCGAACCAATTCCGCATCGGCGGCATTCGATGCCATTTCGATAAATTTCGCTTCACATTTCCGGAGTGATTCACGTTCTTTGTGGTGGAGGGGCTGTCCGACCTGTCGGACAGCCCGCGAAATGACGAAATCCATGGAGGTCAGGTGACCCAGTCCAAGCGCAACCTCGACAGCAGCCGGGAGCAGTCGGTTTCCGCGCCGGGCGGCGCGGCGGAGGTCCCCGGTAACAGCGCACGCTCGCACAACGGCAACGGCAACGGCAACGGCGCCGGGCCGGGACCGCGGCCCGGTGGTGCGCTGCGCCTGTCCGCGGCACAGCGAGGGATCTGGTTCGCCCAGCACCTGGCCGGTTCGTCCCCGATCTCGGTGGCGCAGTATGTCGAAATCGCCGGCGCGCTCGATATCGATGTCCTCGTGGCAGCGTGCGAGACCGCGGGCCACGAGTTCGGCTCCGCCTACGTACGACTGGCCGAGATCGAGGGCGAACCGTATCAGTTCGTCGACGAAAGACTGCCCTCACCGGTGTCGGTGCTGGACTTGCGCGGATACGACGACCCGGTGGCCACCGCACACGACCTGATGGTCCGCGACTATTCCGCCCCCCTGGATCTGCACAGCGACCGCCTGATGAAATGCGTTGTCTTCCAGGTCGGCCCCGACCACTACCTGTGGTATCAGCGCGCCCACCATATCGTGCTCGACGGATTCGCCGCGGTCACCATGCTGCAGCGGATCACCGAGCTGTACAACGCGTGGCGGGCGGGGGAGCAGGCACCCGACTCCTCGGCGAAAGACCTCAGCGAAATCGTCGACCAGGATCTGGCCTACCGGGGTTCGCCACGATTCGACAACGACCGCAACTATTGGACCGAGCACCTCGACGGCGCCCCACCCGTCGTCAGCCTCGCGGGCCGCGTCGGAAAACCCACCATCCACCCGGCTCTCGTCAGCGCCGACCTCCCCGAAAACACCGCCCGACTGCTGGACCGGGTCGTCACCGACCGCGGAACCAGCGTCACACCCGTCGTCGTCGCCGCATTCGCCACCTACCTCGCCCGGATGACCGGCAGTGACGAAGTGCTACTGAGCCTGCCGGTCTCCGGCCGGCACTCCGCAGTGCTGCGACGGTCCGGCGGGATGGTCGCCAATGTGGTGCCGCTGCGAGTCCCCGTCGCCGGCCGCGACACCGGCGACGTCATCGACCTCGTGCAAAGCGAGCTGACCAGTGCACTGCGCCGGCAACGCTACCGGCAGGAAGACATATTCCACGATATGGGGATCGCCCGCGACGAAACCGCGTCGTTCGGGCCGGCGGTCAACCTCATGATGGTCGACAACGAGATCGTGCTCGGCTCCACCACCGGCCGGTTACATGTGCTGACCTCGGGCCCCACCGCTGACCTTTTCGTCAACATCTATCCCGGCGCGGGCCGCGACAGCACCCAGATCGATTTCCAAGGCAACCCGAACATCTACAGCGGCGACGAACTCGCCACCCACCACGCCCGGTTCCTGATGTTCCTGCACGAATTCCTCGCCGGCGGGCCGGAACACCCCGTCAGCACCCTGCCGCTGCTGGAACCGGCGGAACGGACCGCGCTGCTGCCCGTACGCGGCCCGGAAAGCACCGGCGACCGGCTGCTACCCGATATCCTCACCGCCGGCGCGCACCGCGACCTCACCGCAACCGCGGTCACCACAACCACCGACACGCTCACCTACCGCGACCTCGACACCCGTTCGTCACAGCTCGCGCGGTACCTGATCGGCCGCGGATGCGGGCCGGGAACAGCGGTCGCGATCACGCTGCACCGGTCGGCGGAGTCGATCGTCGCGGCGTGGGCGGTCGCGAAATGCGGGGCCGCGATCGTACAGATCGATCCGGACTATCCGGCGAAACGTATCGAGCATATGGTCGCCGACAGCGACGCCCGGGTGGTGATCACTCTCGACGCGCTCCGCGACCGGCTACCGGACACCGCGCCGGTCCTGATCCTCGACGACCCCGCGACCCGGCAGGGCTGCGCGGTCAGCGACGACGGGCCCGTCACCGACACCGACCGCCTCCGCCCGCTGCGAGTAGCCGACCTCGCCTACATCACCTACACCTCCGGTTCCACCGGAACGCCCAAAGGCGTGCAGGTCACCCACCGCGGCCTGGCCAATCTCATCACCGACCGCAGCGACACCTACGGTATGAACCCGCGCTCGCAGGTCTCCTACGCCCTCTCACCGGCCTTCGACGCATCCTTCGAACAGTTCCTGACCTGTTTCGGCAACGGCGCCACACTGGTGGTGGTACCGCCGGAGGTGATCGGCGGCGACCGGCTCACCCAACTGCTGGCCGACCGGCACATCACCCACCTGACATTGACACCGGCGATGCTGGCGACCGTGGACCCGCATCCACTGACCGACCTGCAGGTGGTGGTCGTCGGCGGCGACGTATGCCCGCCCCATGTGATCGAACGGTGGTCGGCGCACTGCGCGATGTTCAACGAATACGGGCCCACCGAGACCACCGTGACCGCCGCCGGCGCCCGGATCCGGCCCGGCCACGACCTCACCGTCGGCGGCCCCGTCCGCGGCGTGGCGGCAATGGTGCTGGACCGGGCACTGCAACCGGTACCGGCCGGCACCGCCGGAGAACTGTATCTGACCGGGCCCGGCCTGGCCCGCGGCTACAACCGGCGGTTCACCGACACCGCGGCCCGGTTCGTCGCCGACCCCTACAGCGGCCGCGGGCAACGCATGTACCGCACCGGCGACCTCGCCCGCTGGACCATCCAGGATTCCGGGGTGTCGCTGGAACTGCTGGGACGCAGCGACTTCCAGGTCAAGATCCGCGGCTACCGGATCGAACCCGGCGAAATCGACGCCGCCCTCACCGCCCATCCCGATGTCGACCTGTCGGTCACCGTCCCGGTGCACAACAACGCCGGCGCCACCGTCCTGGCCTCCTACGTCGTCCCCGTCGACGACCACCGCGCCGACCCGGCGCAACTACAACGATTCGCCCGCGAATCCCTGCCGCCGCATATGGTGCCGGCGGTGATCATGCCGCTGGACCGGCTGCCGGTGAACGCGTTCGGCAAACTCGACCGCGCCGCGCTACCGGAACCGGAATTCGGGGCCGCCCCGGCCGGGCGCGCCCCCGAAACCGCCCGCGAAATCCTGATGGCCGGCCTGTTCAGCGAGATCCTCGGCGTCCCGCAAGTCGGCGCCGACGACAGCTTCTTCGCCCTCGGCGGCGACAGTATCCTGTCGATCCAGCTGGTGGCCCGCGCCAAAGCCGTCGGCCTGGGCTTCTCCACCCAAGACGTGTTCGAACACAAAACCGTCGCCGCCTTGGCCGCCATGGCCACCGAAGCCGGCGGCGCCCCGCAACTACGCGAACTCCCCGGCGGCGGCACCGGCCCGATCCCGCTCGCACCGATCGTGCACGCCATGCTCGACCGCGGACACTACGACCGGTTCGCGCAGGCCACCCTCGTCGAACTACCCGACCGGATCGACCCCGGCCATCTCGTACGCGCCCTGCAGACCCTGCTGGACCGCCACGACATGCTGCGCGCGACCCTGCACCGCACCGCCTCCGGCGACCACCGCCTCGACGTCGCGGCCCCCGGCAGCGTCGACGCCGCCACCGTACTCACCCACACGACCCTGCCCGACCGCGACGCCACCGAGGTCGACCGGCAGCTACAGGCGGCCGCGGACCGCCTCGACCCCGCCACCGGTGTGCTGGTGCAGGCCGTCCGCATGCAGGACGGCGCCGGCACAGGCCCGGACCTGCTGTGGCTGGTGGTCCATCACCTCGCCGTCGACGCGGTGTCGTGGCGGATCCTGCTCGCCGACCTCGCCCACACCTGGCTGCAGGTGTCCACCGGTGAGGACCCGCAACCCGGCGCCGGCACCACCTCGGTGCGGCGCTGGGTCCACGGACTGACCGAACGAGCCGCCGCGCGGCGCCCAGCCGAACTCCCGCACTGGCGCGAGGTCCTCGCCGGCGGTGAACGGCTACTCGGGTCGCGGCCACTGGACCCCGAACGAGATGTCATGGCCGGCGCCGGCCGGATCCGGTTACGGATCCCGGCCGATATCACCGAAGCCGTGCTCACCACCCTCCCGGCCCGGTTCCACGGCAGCGCCAACGACCCACTGCTGGCAGCGCTGGCGCTGGCGCTGGCGCAATGGCGCAACCGCCGCGGCGGCGATCCCGCCGGACCGGAACTGATCTCGCTGGAAGGCCACGGCCGCGAAGAGCAGGCCGTACCCGGCGCAGACCTCAGCGCCACCGTCGGCTGGTTCACCACCCGGTTCCCGGTCCGGCTCGAAATGTCCGGCGTCGACCTCGACGACGCCTTCGCCGGCGGCCCCGCCGCGGGGTCGGCGATCAAACAGGTGAAGGAACAACTGCGCGCGGTCCCCGACAACGGGATCGGCTACGGGATGCTGCGTTACCTCGACCCCGTGGGCAGCGCTGAACTCGGGAGCACGCCGGAACCCCAGATCAGTTTCAACTATCTGGGGCGGGTGGGTGTCCGCGACCACTCGGGGGCGTGGACACCCACCACCGAATTCACCTCGCTGACCGCGACCACGGATCCGCGGATGGCGCTGCCCGCGGTCCTGGACGTGAACGCGATCGCCGAAGCCGGCCCCGACGGCCTCGAACTGGACGCCACCTGGGAGTTCGCGCAGAACATCGTATCCGCCGGCGAGATAGCGGAATTGGCCGACCTGTGGGCGGCGGCCCTGCACGGCCTGGCCGCGCATCTGCACACCGAACCCGCCGGCGGGTTCACCCCGTCCGATTTCCCGCTGGTCCCGGTCACACAGGACGTTATCGACGGCTGGTCGCGGGAATTCCCGGCAATGACCGATGTGTGGCCGTTGACGGCGCTGCAGACCGGGCTGCTGTTCCACACCCGCTACGACCGTGACGGCGACGACAGCTACATCGTGCAGGCGACACTGACCCTGGCCGGCGAGGTGGACCAGCAGCGCATGCGTCAGGCCGCGCAAACACTGATCGACCGCCACGACAGCCTGCGCACCGCATTCGTCGAAACAGCAGACGGCCCCCGCCAGATCGTGCTGCACGGTGTCCGGGCCGACTGGCGCGTCACCGACCTCCGCGGCCACGACCCCGCCGCCCGCGACCGCGAACTCAGGCGCCGCACCACCGAAGCGGCGGCACCGTTCGACCCCGCCCGCCCGCCGCTGCTGCGGTTCCAGCTCCTGCGAACCGGCACGAGCGAATACCGGCTGTTGATCACCAACCATCACCTCGTGCTGGACGGCTGGTCGATGCCGCTGCTGATCCACCAACTGCTCGTGCTGTACACCAACGACGGTGACGGCGGCGAGCTCGCAGCCCCCCGATCGTTCCGGGACTACCTGCAGTGGCTGCACACCCAGGACGACGCCGCCGCCACCGCCGCCTGGCAGCGGATGCTGGCCGGGGTCGAGCACCCGACCCGGGTCACCGGCCGCCCGGACCGCACCGGCAGCGCACCCAGCGGTGAGGCCGGACTCGACCTCGACCCCGCCACCGCCGCCGCAGTGCTCGATCTGGGCCGCTCCCACGGCGTCACCGCCGGCACCGCCATCCAGGTGGCGTGGGCGATGCTGCTCGCCACCCGCACCGGAACATCCGATGTGGTGTTCGGCAATACGGTCTCGCACCGGCCGCCGCAACTCCTCGGCGTCGAACACATGGTGGGCCTGTTCATCAATACCCTGCCCGTCCGGGTCCGGCTCGACCCCCGCGAAACCGTCGGCGACCTGCTTACCCGGGTGCAGTCCGAACAGGCCGCGATGCTCGAACACCGCCATATCGGTCTGGCGGAACTGCAGCGCGCCACCGGAATCGCCGATATGTTCGACACCGTCACGGTGCTGGAATCCTATCCACTGGACCGGGAAGGCCTCGCCCGCGACCTCGCCGCCGCCGGACTGCAACTGATCGACCTCGACGCCCAGGACGCCACCCCCTACCCGCTGAGCCTGCAAGTCACCCCGCCGCGCCCCACCGGCGACGACGACCCCGGCGCCTACACGGTCACCCTGCGCTACGCCACCGACCGGTTCGACACCGAACAGGCCACCGCCGTGCTCCGGCAATTCGAACAGATCCTCACCCGGCTGGTCACCGACCCCGGCACCCGCACCGCCGCCATCACCCCCGGCCACGACCCCGGTGAACCGCTACCGGCCACCGGCGGGCCCGCGGTCCCCGAACGCACCCTCCACGACATCCTCACCGCCACCGCCGACCGGTACCCGGACGCGGCCGCCGTACGATCCGGCGACACCACCCTCACCTACCGGGAACTGCAGCAACGCGCCGGCGACCTCGCCGCCCGGCTCACCGGCCACGGCGCCCGCCCCGAAACATTCGTCGCCCTGGCACTCCCGCGATCGATCGACCTGGTCGTCGCGATCTGGGCAGTCGCGCACACCGGTGCCGCGTTCATCCCCCTCGATCCCGCCAACCCCACCGAACGGCTCGCCCGGATGCTCACGGATGCAGGCAGCACCCTGGGCGTCACCACCGGCCCCACCGCCGCACACCTACCCGGCACCGTCGACTGGCTGACCCTCGACGACACCCCCCACACCCCGCCGCCGGCACCCGCACAACCCGCCACACCCGCCGGCACCGCCTACCTCATCTTCACCTCCGGCTCCACCGGCACCCCGAAAGCGGTGCAGGTGCCCCACCGCGGCCTGGCCGACATCGTCGCCGCCCACACCGACGCCTTCGGCGCGGACACCACATCCACGGTGCTACAGGTCGCCTCACCCGGTTTCGACGCCAGCGTCTCGGAACTGCTACTGGCACACGGCAACGGCGCCTGCCTGCTGATCGCACCCCCCGACGTGTACGGCGGCCCAGACCTGACCGAACTGCTGCGCAGCGAACACGTCACCCACGCCATCATCACCCCGTCCGTACTGAACACCATGGACCCGGCGCGGCTACCGGACCTCACCACGATCGCCGTCGTCGGTGAAGCCACCGGCACCGACACCGTGAACCGGTGGGCGCCCGGCCGGCGGCTGATGAACCATTACGGCCCGACCGAAACCACCATCTGGGCCACCGGATCCACCGCCCTACAGCCCAGGGAACCGGTTACGATCGGCGGCCCCATCCGCGGCGTCTCGGTAGCCGTCCTCGATATGTGGCTACGACCGGTACCGGCCGGGGTCGCCGGAGAGCTGTACCTCGGCGGACCGGGCCTCGCGCACGGCTATGCCGGCCGGCCCGCCACCACCGCCGCCCGTTTCGTCGCCGACCCGCACGCCGCCCACGGTGAACGCCTCTACCGCACCGGCGACGCCGTGCGCTGGATACCCGGCCGCACCGGACCCGAACTGGAATATCTGGGCCGTACCGATCAACAGGTCAAAATCCACGGCCTGCGCATCGAACCGGGAGAGATCGACACCGAACTCACCCGCCACCCGGCCGTGGCCGGCGCCGCCACCGTCACCCGCACCGGCCCCACCGGCGAACCGATCCTGGTGTCCTATGTCGTCGCCGCACCCGGAGCAACCCTGGACACGACCGCACTACACAACCAACTCGACCGCACCCTCGCCCACTACATGAACCCCGCCGCGATCGTGGAACTCGGCCGGATGCCGGTCACCGCCACCGGAAAAATCGACCGGAAAGCACTGCAACACTACGAATTCACCGCCCCCGACACCACCGGCCGGGCTCCCGCCGACCCCGCCGAACAGCTCATCGCCGACCTGTTCGCGCAGGTCCTGAACGTGGACAGCGCCAACGTATCCGCCGACAGCAACTTCTTCGCCCTCGGCGGCGACAGTATCGTCTCCATGCGCCTGGTCGCCCTCGCCAAAGCCGCCGGGCTCATCCTCACCCCCCGCGAAGTGTTCGAAGGCAAAACGCCTGCCGCGCTCGCCGCCACCGCCCGCCGCGACACCCCCGCCACCGACACCGACGACACGAGATCCCCGCTCATCGCACTCGACGACTCCGAGACCGCCGCCCTGCGCCGTGAATATCCCGGCCTGGCCGACGTGTGGCCGTTGTCGCCGATGCAATCCGGTATCCACTTCCACTCCACCTTCACCGGCGACACACACACCCGCACCGCCGACAACTACACCGTCCAAACCGCCATCGACCTCACCGGCGAGATCGACACCGGCCGCCTGCACCGCGCCACCCAGGCACTGATCGACCGTCACGACATCCTGCGCGCGGCATTCACCGAAACCACCGCCGGACCCCGCCAGATCGTCCTCCGCCACGCCGACACCGACTTCCGGGAAATCGACCTCACCACCGACCCCCGCCCGGCCACCGATATCGCCGCCGCCGACGCCGCCACCGGATTCGACCTGACCGCGCCACCACTCATCCGGTTCACCCTGCTCCACCTCGAACCCGGCGTGCACCGGCTACTGGTCACCAACCATCACGTGATCCTCGACGGCTGGTCCATGCCGCTGCTCATGGGTGAACTCCTCGAAAACTACGGTGCACCCGAACGGATCGGCACCACCGGACCCGCACCCTCCTACCGCGACTACCTGACCTGGCTGCGACGCCAAGACCCGGCCACCTCCAAAGCCGCCTGGGCGCACGAATACGCGGACGTGGATTCCCCGACCCGCGTCGCCCGCGGCACCGGCGCCGCCGGCCCCGCCGCCGAGGTGAACGCCGACCTGCCCGCCGACCTCCACAGCGCGCTGCGCGAGGTCGCCGCCGATACCGCCGTCACCGTCAACACGGCGATCGCCGCGGCCTGGGCACTGAACCTGCGCGTCCTCACCGGCGACACCGACGTGATCTTCGGTTCCGCGGTATCGGGCCGGCCCCCCGAACTACCGGATGTGGACCGCGCCCTCGGCATGTTCCTCAACACCATCCCGGTCCGGGTCCGGCTCGACCCGGCGCAGACACTGCACGACCTGCTGACCGGCATCCAGGAACAGCACGCCCGCATGCTCGACCACCACTACATCGGGCTGCCCGAAATCCAGCGCAGCGCCGGCGTCACCGAACTGTTCGATACCGCCATCGCATACCAATCGTTCCCCGTCGACCGTCCCGCCCTGCAGCAACTCGTCGACTCCGCGGGCCTGCGCGTCGGCGATATCACCGGCGTCGACGCCACCCCGTTCCCACTGAGCCTGGTCGTCGCCCCCACCGGCGACGGCTCACCCGGCCTGCGAATCAGTCTCCGTTTCCTCACCGGCGAATTCGACGCCACCCGCGCCTACCACATCCTCACCCGCTTCGTCGACGCCCTGACCCGCATCGCCCGCGAACCCGCCACCCGCCTCGGCACGCTCGCACTACCCGGCGCACCCGCGCCCACCCACCCCGACACCGCCCACCACACCCCGGACACCCTCGCCGGCATCCTCACCGCCACCGCCGCCGCCACGCCCGGCGCCGTCGCCGCCCACTACGGTGGAACAACCCTCACCTACCGAGAACTCGACGAACAATCCAACCGGCTCGCCCGCGCCCTGCTGCGCCGCGGCGCCCACCCCGACCGGATCACCGCGATCGCGCTCCCACGATCCCTGCACGGGGTCGTCGCGCTGTGGGCCGCCGCCAAAGCCGGCACCCCGTTCGTCCCGATCGACCCGAACCTGCCCGCCGGGCGGATCGAATTCCTGCTGTCGGATTCGGCAGCACAACTCGGCATCACCGATACCGCCACCACACCGAACCTGCCCGACGGCATCGACTGGCTCATCGTCGACAACGAACCGGACCGCCGCAACCTGGCCGCCGAATCACCGCAACCCATCACCGACACCGACCGCGGCACCGCCCTGCACCCCGACCGCAACGCCTACGTCATCTACACCTCCGGCTCCACCGGCACCCCCAAAGGTGTCCTCGTCGGCCACCGCGCCCTCACCGACGTCGTCGCCGCCCAACACCGCACACTGCACGTCGACGAAAACTCCACGGTCCTGCAAGTCGCGTCCCCCAGTTTCGACGCCAACCTGTTCGAACTGCTCATGGCACACGGGTCCGGCGCACGACTGGTCATCGCACCCCCCGACGTGTACGGCGGCCGCGAACTCGCCGACCTCATCCGCCGCGAACACATCACCCACGCGGTGATCACACCGTCCGCCCTGGCCACCATCCCCACCGACGACCTCCCCGGCCTACGGGTCCTGGCCACCGCCGGCGAACCCGTCGGCCCGGAACTGGTCGAACGATGGGCACCCGGCCGCACCATGATCAACCTCTACGGCCCCAGCGAAACCACCATCTGGGCCACCGCCGGCGAACTGGTCACCACCGCACCCATCGGCATCGGCCGCCCCGTCGGCCCCGTCGCCGCCACCGTCCTCGACACCTGGCTACGGCCCGTCCCGAACGGCGCAACCGGCGAACTGTACCTGTTCGGGCCCGGCCTGGCCGAAGGCTATATCGACCGGCCCGGACTGACCGCCGCCCGGTTCATCGCCTGCCCGTTCGCCCCCGACGGCGCCCGCATGTACCGCACCGGCGATATCGTCCGCCGCAACCCCGGCGGCGACCTCGAATTCGTCGGCCGCAACGACTTCCAGGTCAAAGTCCGCGGCTCCCGCGTCGAACTCGGCGAAATCGACGCCGTCCTGTCGGCCCGCCCCGACATCACCTTCGCCACCACCCTCGCCCACACCGGCGACGGAGGCCCGGCACGACTGGTGTCCTATGTGGTACCCGCACCGGAGGCGACCGTATCGGTCGAAACACTCACCGACGCACTCGCCGACGCACTCCCCACCTACATGGTCCCCGCCGCGATCATCGTCCTCGACGACGTACCGCTGACCGCCCACGGCAAACTCGACCGCGACCGCCTCCCCGAACCGGTATTCACCACCCGCGAATACCGCGCCCCCGCCACACCGGCCGAAAAACTCGTCGCCGACACCTACGCCCAAGTCCTCGACGTCCACCAGGTCGGCGCCGACGACAACTTCTTCGCCCTCGGCGGCGACTCGCTCAGCGCCTCGCTGGCCGTGGCCCGCATCGGCGCCGCCCTCGATATCCGGATACCGGTCCGCGTCCTGTTCGAAGCCCCCACCGTTGCCGACCTCGCCCACCACACCACCACCCAGCGCGGCGGCCACCGCATACCGCTCACCGCCCGCCCCCACCCCGAACCCATCCCGCTGTCGCTGGCCCAGCAGCGCATGTGGTTCCTCAACCGGTTCGAACCCCAATCGGCCGCCTACAACATCCCCGTGATGCTGCGCCTCACCGGCCACCTCGACACCGCCGCACTGCGCGCCGCACTCACCGACGTCACCGCCCGCCACGAAGTGCTGCGCACCATCTACCCCGAAACCGCCGGCGAACCCCGGCAACAAATCCTGACCGACCCCGAACCACCCCTGCACACCGTCCCCGCCGACCCCGCAACCCTCACCGACACCGTGACCGCGTTCATCCGCACCGGTTTCGACGTCACCACCGAAGTCCCACTCCGCATCGGACTGTTCGACCTCGGCACCGGCGAATACATGCTCGTCCTCGTCGTCCACCACATCGCCGGCGACGGACAATCCATGGGCCCACTGGCCCGCGACGTCGTCACCGCCTACGCGGCCCGCGCCGCCGGCCACGCACCCCACTGGCAGCCCCTACCCGTCCAATACGCCGACTACGCACTCTGGCAACGAGACGTCCTCGGCGCTGCCGACGACCCCGAATCGCTCCTGTCCACCCAACTGCGGTACTGGCGCGACACCCTCACCGACGCCCCCGACCGACTCGACCTGCCCACCGACCGCCCCCGCCCACCGGTCGCCTCCCTCACCGGCGGCCGCATCCCCATCGACATCGACACCGGCCTGCACACCCGGCTACGCGAACTCGCCCACACCCACGGCACCTCCCTGTTCATGGTGATGCACGCCGCCCTCGCCGCCACCCTCGGCCGGCTCAGCGGCAGCGACGATATCGTCATCGGCACCCCCATAGCCGGACGCGGCGAACCCGGCCTCGACGACCTCGTCGGCATGTTCGTCAACACCCTCGCCCTGCGCACCCCCCTCGACACCGGCGAACCGTTCACCGACCACCTCACCCGCACCCGCGATACCGACCTCGCCGCCTTCGAACACGCCGACGTCCCCTTCGAACGGGTCGTCGAAGAGCTCAACCCGCAACGCACCGCCGACCGCCACCCCCTGTTCCAGGTGATGCTCGCCTTCCAAAACCTCACCGGCACCGACATCGAACTCCCCGGCGTCACCGTATCCCGCGCCGACGCCGACACCGGACTGTCCCAATTCGACCTGCAACTGATCCTCGCCGACACCTACGACGACGGGGGAGCGGCCAACGGACTCTCCGGAACCCTCACCTACGCCCGCGACCTCTTCGACGAAACCACCGCCCACACATTCGCCGCGCGACTGCACCGCATCCTCGAAGCCGTCACCGCCGACCCCACGACAACCATCGGCGATATCGACTGGCTCGACGACACCGAACACCACGACCTGACCAACCGAGTCGGCGCACACCCCACCGGCCCCCGCCCGGCCACCCTGCTCCCGGACGTATTCACCGACGCCGTCCACGACAACCCCCACGGCCTCGCCCTCATCGCCGACGACACCGAACTCACCTACCAGCAACTCGACACCCGATCCAACCAGCTGGCGCGGCAACTGATCCGGCGCGGCGCCGGACCCGACAACCCAGTCCTCGTCGCCACCGGCCGCACCGCCGAAGCGATCATCGCCTGGTGGGCCGTCGTCAAAACCGGCGCACCCTACGTCCCGGTGGACCCCCGCTATCCCTCCGCCCGGATCGAACAGATGGTCACCGACTCCCACGCCGGCCTCGGCATCACCCGCACCACCACCCGCCCCCAACTCCCCGGCACCGTCGACTGGCTACTACTCGACTCCCCGGCCGAAAAAACGCGCATCGACAACGAACCCGGCGAACCCGTCACCGACACCGACCGGATCCGGCCACTACACGCCACCGACACCGCCTACATCGTGTTCACCTCCGGCTCCACCGGCCGCCCCAAAGGCGTCGCCGTCACCCACACCGGAACCGCCGACTTCATCGCCGCCCAACGCAGCGGCACCCCACCGCACCACACCGACCGCATCCTGCACTTCGCCTCACCCTCCTTCGACGCCTCCCTCCTCGAAATCCTGCTCGCCGCCGGCCGCGCCGCCACCCTCGTCATCGCCCCCACCGGCATCTACGGCGGCGACGAACTCGCCCGATTCCTCCGCACCCACCGCATCACCCACGCCTTCGTCACCCCCGCCGCCCTCGCCTCCGTCGACCCCACCGGACTCGACGACCTCCACACCGTCATGTCCGGCGGCGACGAAGTCCCCGCCGACCTCATCAACCGGTGGGCCGGCACCGACCACGCCGGAACCCGCGAATTCCGAGTCCTCTACGGACCCACCGAAACCACCATGGTCGCCACCGCCACCCGCCCCGTACACCCCGGCGAACGACCCACCATCGGCACCCCGCTACCCGGTATGCAAGCACTGGTCCTCGACGACCGACTCCGGCCCGCACCCACCGGAGTCACCGGCGAACTGTATCTCGCCGGCCCCGCCCTGGCCCGCGGCTACCTGAACCGCCCCGCCACCAACGCCGCCCGATTCACCGCCTGCCCCTACGCCGAACCCGGCACCCGCATGTACCGCACCGGCGACCTCGTCCGCTGGAACACCCACGGCGACCTCGAATTCGTCGGCCGCAACGACTTCCAAGTAAAAATCCGCGGCTACCGCGTCGAACTCGGCGAAATCGACACCGCGCTCGGCGCCCAGCCCGATATCGCCTACGCCGTCACCATCCCACGCCGCGACGGCACCGGACCCACCACCCTCGTCTCCTACATCGTCGCCACCCCCGGCGCCGAAATCGCCGTCGACGCCCTCACCACCGCACTCACCGACACCCTCCCCGCCTACATGGTGCCCGCCGCGATCATGGTCCTCGACCGGATCCCGCTCTCACCCAACGGCAAACTCGACCGCAAAGCCCTCCCCGAACCCGTCCTGCAAACCAAACAATTCCGCGCCCCCACCTCCCCGGTCGAAGAAATCGTCGCCGGCATCTTCGCCGACGTCCTCGCCCTCGACCGCGCCGTCGGCGCCGACGACGACTTCTTCGAACTCGGCGGCAACAGCCTCATCGCCACCCGCGTCGCCGCCCGCATCGGCGCCGCCCTCGACGCAGCCGTACCGGTCGCGATGATCTTCGACGCACCCACCGTCGCCAAACTCGCCGCCCGCGCCGAATCCCACGCCGACACCGGACACCTCGCCCTCACCCCACAACCCCGGCCCCCGCACATCCCGCTGTCCTACGCACAGCAGCGCATGTGGTTCCTCAACCGGTTCGAACCCGACTCCGCCGCCTACAGCATCCCCATCATCATCCGCCTCACCGGCCACCTCGACACCGACGCCCTGCACCACGCCCTCACCGACGTCATCGACCGGCACGAAATCCTGCGCACCCACTACCCGCACACCGACGGCGAACCCGCCCAGGTCGTACTCCCCGCCGACCACACCACACCACCCCTGCACCCCATCCCCACCGACGACACCGACCTACCCGCCGCACTCGCCGGCTTCGTCGCCACCACCTTCGACGTCACCACCGAAGTACCGGTACGCGCCCGGCTCTACCAGACCGGACCCGACACCTGGGTCCTCGCCGTGGTCCTGCACCACATCTGCGGCGACGGATCATCGCTGGCCCCACTGGCCCGCGACATGATGACCGCCTACCAGGCCCGAATCCACGCCCGCCCACCCGCCTGGACACCACTACCGGTCCAATACGCCGACTACGCCATCTGGCAGCACACCGTCCTGGGCTCCGAACACGACCCCGACTCGCTGCTACGCGCACAAATCGACTACTGGACCACCCAACTCGCCGACCTGCCACCACTGCTCGAACTCCCCACCGACCACCCACGGCCCCCGGCCCAGACCTACACCGGCGCCAACCTCCCACTCACCATCGACGCCGACCTGCACGCCGCACTCGACAAAACCGCGCGCAGCCACAACACCACCCTGTTCATGGTGTTCCACGCCGCCCTCGCCGTCACCCTCGGCCGGCTCGCCGCCACCGACGACATCGCCATCGGCACCCCCTACGCCGGACGCGGCGAACCCGAACTCGACGACCTCGTCGGCATGTTCGTCAACACCCTCGTCCTCCGCACCCGCCTCACCGGCCACATGACCTTCACCGAACTCCTCGACCACATCCGCGACACAGACCTCGCCGCCTTCGGGCACGCCGACGTCCCCTTCGAACGCCTCGTCCAAGAACTCAACCCCGTCCGATCCCACGCCCACCACCCCCTGTTCCAGGTGATGCTGGCCTTCCAGAACCAGGCCGGCACCGAATTCGAACTCCCCGGACTCACCGCCACCGCTGTCGAAGCCGACACCGCGACCTCCCTGTTCGACCTACAGGTCACCGTCTCCGACACCTACGACCACACCGGCGCACCCACCGGAATAACCGGCACCATCACCTACGCCACCGACCTGTTCGACCCCGCCACCGCCACCGCAACAGCCGACCGCCTCCACCGGATCCTGCGCGCCCTCGCCGACGACCCCACCCAACACATCCACGACGTCGACCTCCTCGACACCACCGAACGAGACGCCGTCCTGCACCGCTGGAACGCCACCGAACACGCACTCGACCCCGACGAAACCCTCCCCGGCCTGTTCACCCGCGCCGCCACCGCCCACCCCGACCGGCCCGCCGTCGAATCCGGCCCCCACACCCTCACCTACGCCGAATTCGCCGCCCGCGTCAACCGCCTCGCCCGCTGGCTCATCACCCGCGGCGTCGGCCCCGACACCCTGGTCGCACTCCGCATGCCCCGATCCCTCGACCAGGTCACCGCCATGTACGCCGTCCACGCCGCCGGCGGCGGATACGTCCCCATCGACCCCACCCACCCCGCCGACCGCATCGACTACATGCTCACCACCGCCGCCCCCGTCGTCGACCTCACCACCCTCGACGACATCGACCTCACCGGCTACGACGAGACCCCCGTCACCGACACCGACCGCCACGCCCCACTACGACCCCACAACACCGCCTACGTCCTGTTCACCTCCGGCTCCACCGGCCGCCCCAAAGGCGTCGCCGTACCGCACAGCGCCGTCCTCAACCAATTGCACTGGATCATCGGCACCTACCGGCTCACCGCCGCCGACACCGTCCTACAGAAAACCCCCGCCACCTTCGACGTCTCGGTGTGGGAACTGTTCGCCACCCTCGCCGTCGGCGCCCGCCTCGTCATCGCCCGACCCGACGGCCACACCGACCCCGCCTACCTCGCCCATATCATCGACGACCGGCACATCACCATCACCTCCTTCGTTCCGTCCATGCTCGCCGCCTTCGCCGACGCCGCACCCGAACAATCCCTGACATCCCTGCGGGCACTACTCGTCGGCGGTGAAGCATTCGGCGCCGACGTAGTCGCCGCCGCCCGCCGCGCCATGCCCCACACCGAACTGCACAACCTCTACGGCCCCACCGAATTCACCCTGCACGCCACCTCCCACCACGTCACCGACACCGACGACGGCAGCATCCCCATGGGCACACCGGTCTGGAACGTCCGCGCCTACATCCTCGACACCCGCCTACGCCCCGTCCCACCCGGAGTGGCAGGAGACCTGTACCTCGCCGGCAACCAGATCGCCCGCGGATACCACGCCCGACCCGGCCTCACCGCGCAACGATTCGTCCCCGACCCCTTCACCGAGGGCGAACGCATGTACCACACCGGCGACCGCGCCCGCCGCCTGCACACCGGCGAACTCGAATACCTGGGCCGCAACGACTTCCAGGTCAAACTCCGCGGCCTGCGCATCGAACTCGGCGAAATCGAAGCCGTCCTCGCCGAACACCCCACCGTCGCGCGCGCCATCGCCGCCGTCCACACCTCCGGCACCGGCGACCGGCTCATCGCCTACCTGGTGCCCACCGCCGGCGCCACCGTCGACACCGACGCCGTCCTCGCCCACGCCGCCGCCGAACTCCCCGGCTACATGGTGCCCACCACCGTCATGGTGCTCGACACCGTACCGTTCACCGCCTCCGGCAAACTCGACCGCAAACGCCTCCCCGAACCCGAATTCGAGGTAGGGGAGTTCCGGGCACCCGAATCCTGGCTCGAAGGCGAAGTCGCCCGCGCCTACGGACACGTCCTCGGCGTCGACCGCGTCGGCGCCGACGACGACTTCTACGCCCTCGGCGGCAACTCCCTCAAATCGGTACAGGTCGTCAGCGAACTCCGTAAGGAACTCGACTACGAGGTCCCCGTCAGCTGGATCCTGTCCGACCCCCGGCCCACCGACCTCGCCAAACGCATCGAAACCGGGATGCGCACCGGCCACGCCACCACCGAACCCACCACCCCCGGATTCGAAGTCCTGCTACCCATCCGCACCACCGGACAGCGGCCACCACTGTTCTGCATCCACCCCGCTTCTGGCCTGGCCTGGAGCTACCGCCCTCTCGGCGAATACCTCACCGCCGACCGCCCCATCTACGGAATCCAGGCACCGCAACTCACCGGCGACAGCCACGAGACCCCCACCATCGAAGACACCGCCCAGCGGTACTTCGACGAGATCCGCAAGGTCCAGCCGCACGGCCCCTACCACCTACTCGGCTGGTCCCTCGGCGGCCAGATCGCACACGCGATCGCCGTCGAAATGCGCGCCGCCGGCGAAGAAGTCGCGCTCCTGGCCCTGCTGGACGCCGAAGCCGACGGATTCGACCGCTCCGCCGTCACCACCGTGACCGCCGGGGAACTGGTCGCCAACCTCGGCCCCGTCCTGGGTATCGATTTCGTCCCCACCGACGCCACCGCCGAACAAGCCGCCGCACTGATCGAACAAAACCTGGGGGAGGGGATCGGCATCGACGCCACCCTCATCCAGCGCATGACCGACGCCTACAACCAGTCGATCCAGGCGGCCGCAGATTGGCAACCCCGGGTACTCGACAGCGACATGCTGTACTTCACCGCCACTCGCGAACGCCGCGCCGACGCCACCGGCCACCAGGGCTGGGAACCAGCGGTCCGCGGCCACATCACCGACATCGATATCGACGCCACCCACCTCGCAATGACCGAACCCGCCGTGCTGGCCCACATCGCCCACGTCCTGAACGAACAACTCGATCGAGAGGCCCCCCGGCAGAACGGATGACAACCCCCGTGTGCGGTCCGTCCGGGACCTCCATACCGGGGCTGTGCCCGCCTGTTCAGATGCCGTCCTCGAACTTTCCGGCAGTCCGCCGGGAACCTGACCGGACCTCGGTCACTCGCGTCCTTCGACGATGCGGAAGTCGCGCTCGAAGCCGTCGGGAAGTTCGGCCAGCGCCTTCTGGTAGGCCGCGCTCGCCCGTGCGGCGACCGCCTGTTCGAAGCTGTCGAACTCGATCAGGACGACGCGCTCGGCGATTCCGGCTTCGTGTGCGTCGATCCGGCTGCCGATGCCGGCCAGCACCCGCCCGCCCGCGGCCGCGACGGCTAGACCTGCCAGTTCGTTGTAGACATCAAACCTCTCAGGGTCCTCGATAGTGGGGTAGACGCTGACCCAGTAGCCCTTGGGCATGGAAACCTCCAGTGTTGGGTTTAATACATCGGGGTGGTCTTCTACGAGCGTCGACGGGCGAGAGCGAGGCTTGTCAGCATCGCGATCGCCATGGTGCCGATGCCGATCAGCGCCGCAGTGGTGTAGGCGCTGTCGTCCGGGAAGAGGTGGCCGGGGCCGGTGCCCGCCGCGAGGATGAGACCGCCGATGGCGCTGCCCAGTGAGTACCCCACACTGCGGACGACGTAGTTGAAGCTCATGGCGCTCGACGTCTCACTCTTGGGGGTGACGGCCAGGATGACGCCGGGCATCGCGGCCGAAAAGCCGCCGACGCCGAAGCCGAGCACACCCATCGCCACGAACAGTTCGGCCAGGTCCGACCGGGCCGCCGCGAACAGAGCGAACCCGCCGCCGACCACGACGGCGCTACCGGCCAGCAGCAGGGGGTCGGCGATCCGCGTCCGAACCCGCGGCGTGAGCTTGCCGGCGACGAACCCCAGCACCGAGAACGGGATGAGGACCAGCCCGGCGACGAAGGTCGTCAACCCGAAGCCATAACCGGCGTCGTGCGGGGTCTGTGCGTACCGGGTGATGAGCGTGAGCAGCAGATACATGCCGATCCCGCCGACGAACATGGCAAGGTTCGCCCCGGCGACCGCCGGATGCCGCACCGCCCGCACATCGACCAGCGGCGTCGTGCTGCGCAGCTCGATGACAGCCCAGACGCAGAGCAGCACCACCGCGACGACGGCGAGGCCCGCCGCGACGGCGAGGTGCCGGCTCCACAGATTTTGTTCGCCGGCGAGGAACAGCACCAGGACCAGCGCAGCGGCCAGAACGACCGCACCTACCACATCCACGCGGGCGGAGCGGCCCTCGGGGGCTTCGGGTATAGAGCGCCACGCGGTCAGGAGGGCAGCGGCGGTGACGACCAGGCCGAGGCCGTAGGCGGCCCGCAGTCCGCCGAGCTCGACGAGCAGTGCGGCCAGCGGATAGCCGACGCCGGCCCCGATGATCGAAACCACCGAGAGCAGGGCGATCACAGCCGCGCTGCGCTCCTCGGGGAGGTGGTCGCGGGCCACACCCATCATCAGCGCCGTCAGCCCGAGCCCGACGCCCTGGGCCGCCCTGCCGGCCAGCAGCCACGCGAACGGTAGCGGCAGCACGGTGAGCGCGCTGCCGGCGACGACGATCGCCAGCGTGGCGAGGATCGTGGCCCGCCGGTGCGGGCCGGCTCCGAGGCGGCCCAGGACCGGCGTGGCGACGGCGCCGCTGAGCAGCGCGACGGTCAGCGTCCACTGCGCGCTGCCGAGCGAGACGTGGAACGAGGTCGCCACGCTGGTGATCAGCGGCGCGCCGAGGCTGGCGACTGCCGCCACGACCAGAGCGATGAACATCAGGGCGGGGACCAGCAGCCGCGCCTCGGAACGCGCCACCGGGAACGCCTTCACCGTGATCCCGCCGACCGGCTGCCCGGTCACTGCTTCTGCCCTTCACGGTCCTGACTTTCGAGCTCTGCCAGATGCTTCAGCGCCGGAAGGGCCGCCACCAGCGCTTCGACCTCGTCGCCGGTGAGTTCGCCGATCAACCGTTCGAACGCCTGGACGCCCGCCTGGCGCCGCGTCCGGACGTAGGAGGCGCCGGCCTCGGTCAGGCACACCAGCGTGACGCGCTTGTCGCACGCGTCGCCCCGCCTCTCGACCAGGCCGGACTCCTCCATCACCCGGACCAGCGCGGTCATCGCGGGCTGGGTGACGCCCTCGACCGCGGCCAGATCGGTGATCCGCCGCGGGCCGGTTCGGTCCAGGGTGGCCAAGGTGGCAGCGGACGTCAGGCTCATGTCCCGGGGTAGGCGTCTCACGGCTCTGGTAGCCAGGCTGTAGAGGGCTGCCCCGATAGCAGCGGACGCGCCGGGGGCGATGTCTTGACGACTCACACGCAGAGCATAACACTTTTATATATACTATCTATGTACATGGGGGATACTGTCCGGGGATGTCGGATCAGGCACGGTTCATAGTCCGCGGTAAGAATTCCGCGGCGCGCGACACCAACTGAGCATGATGGTTCATCTGCCGCCGCAGACGACTGCCGGAAGTGATCGTGCGTCGGCTGCCGAGGTCCGGGCCTGGCGGCGACGCCGGCTGCTCGATTCGGGTTTCCCGACAGATGTGGCTGATGCCGTGGTCGCTGATCCCGGGTTCGACCTGCACGCGTTGTTGCAGCTGCTCGACAGGGGTTGCCCGCCGGAGTTGGCGGTGCGCATTCTGGCGCCGATGCCGTCGCGGGAGGCGCTACTGTGAGCACTGTGAACCCCACGACCTCCGGCGTGGCGCATCCACAGGCCGATGAACAGTGGCTGGCCGATCTGACCGATGACGGACCCGCCGGCCGTCACGCGGTGGCGCGTTTGCGTGAGGTGTTGCTGCGAGCCACCCGGCATCAAGTGTGGCGGTTGCGTGGTCTACTGCCGGGCACCGGTGCCGGTGATCTGGAGGATCTGGCTCAGCAGTGCGCCAATGACGCCGTGGTCGCGGTGCTGCGTCAGCTGCCCACGTTCGAGGGCCGCAGTCGTTTCACCACCTGGGTCTACAAGTTCGGGGTTCTGCACGCCGGTGTCGCGGTGCGCCGCCAGGCCTGGCGGCATCGGGAAATTCCGTTGCCGGACGCACTGACTTCGGTTGCTGACAGATCGGCGACGCCGGAGGCCGTGTTGGGTGCCTCCGAGCTCGCTCGCGCGGTCGAGGCGGCGGTCGCGCGGGATCTCACCGCACATCAGCGGCGCATCCTAGTGGCGTTGGTGGTGGAGCAGGTGCCGATCGACGTGTTGGCCGATCGGTTGGGCAGCACCCGCAATGCGCTCTACAAAACGTTGCATGATGCTCGTCGCCGGCTGCGCGCCGCGCTCATCGACAGCGGGCATCTCGAACCACGCCCCGATCGGAGCATCTCATGACCGATCCGACAGCGGCGTCGCGCGCCGAGCTCATCGCCGGCTTGCTGGCCGATACCAGCCCTTACCTGTCCTGTGACGAGTGTTTCGACCGGATCGATGAGTATGTTGAACGCCGTCTGGACGACCCACGGTATGAAGATGTCGCGATGCAGACCCATCTGACCGGTTGTGGTGCCTGTGCTGATGAGGCGCTGGCGTTGCAGGAATTGCTCGATCAGCGGCCCGGACCGTAGCGATGACGCGGGTTCGCCGGGCGTGAATGTTGCTGTGTGTCGGTAAGACCTTCGCAGACGCGGCCACTAACAGTGTGACCGTCAACGTCGAAGGAGAATCTGATGACTGTGCACACCGACCGGAGCGGGCAGGTGGCGTCGCTCGCCGATCCCGGTTACCAGGCTTTTTGGGCGCTGCGACTCGGCTTCGGTGTCTTGCCGATCCTGTTCGGGCTCGACAAATTCGTCAATGTCCTCACCGATGACTGGACCCGCTATCTGGCCGGCTTCGTCAACGACCTCGTTCCCGGTGACGCGGCCACGGCGATGAACGTAGTCGGCGTCGTCGAGATCGTCGCCGGCATTGCCGTGCTTGTGTTTCCGCGCTTGGGTGCGCCGCTGGTTGCGGTGTGGCTGGGCGGCATCATTGTCAATCTGCTACTGGTCGGCGGGTACGGCGATATCGCGTTGCGGGACTTCGGGCTGATGGCAGCGGCGCTCGTGTTGACGCGTCTGGCGTGGGCCTACCCGAATGGGATGCCCGCACGACAGCCCTGAACCCGCGCTCGGCGCGGGTCGAGAATGGCCGGGCGATGTTGGTAACGCCCGTTTCTTCGCGGCTGCACCGGCTATCGGCCGCATTGGCCCTGAAGGCGGTGCACCCACCCGGCTATCGCGGGGAGTGCACCGCCGGAATCAGGTCCGCAGCGGTCAGATGCCGACGTAGGTGGCGAGGTGTTCGCCGGTGCGGGTGGAGCGGTCGGCGCGTATGCGGTTTCGGTCGCCGAACACGACATGTTCCTTCAGCTACTTTACATAATGTAGATTATCGGCAGTTTTCGGAAGGGCGGGTCCGGACAACTGGCTTCTCGTGAGAATCACTTTCGTGCAGCGCATTTGCCGGCCCCAGCTCGGACCGAAGCTCTCGACTGGGACGTTTCAGAGAACGCGACGACTCGCTGCGGAAGCCGGACCGATTCGACGTCGGTCAGATCTGAGGCGCAGGCATTATGTCAACTCGCAGCTATACGCGGAACCATTGCGGAGTCACTCCGACCGGGCCCCACAACCCGCCGCCCGCATTCCTGCATGCGCCTTCTCCACGGCGCACCCCCATGAGCATCTGAGCTGGACGCGCCCAAAACCCCTTCCCGCAGAGCGGCCGATCGCCACAGGTGCCGCTCAGCGAATCCTCCCCTAGTTGCCGGTACGGCACATAGTGTCACGACTTTTTGTCACAGTGACGTTTTACCGGGATCGGGGGGCCGGCAGGGATCGCCCGCATACACCGCCCCGGGCAGACCTCACCGATATGCGCTGAGGATTTCGTCGGCAGATTGCCTTGCGCCGCTGAACTCCGACAGCTCCGCCATGCCGCCGTTATCCAATGCTGCGGCGACTACCTCCGGCAACCACACTTTCCTGCCGGGCGCCCGTCCATTCGACGCCTGACCTGCGCTTACTGAACTTACTGCGCTTCGAGCTCCGATGTAATACGCCTCTTCCTTTGTCTTTTTCTTTCCGGTTGCGACTGAACAATATAGACGTTGAAGATCAATGGTTAGATACGCATATCTAAGTAGTCTCATGGTGATACTGTCGGTCAAAGGTCTCCATTCGGGCTGTTACGAAGTCTCACCCGGACTTCGCAGACCGGGCTGCGCCCGTCTCGTCGCTACCGGTCCGACTCTCCAGGGTGTCGGAGTACTCCCCTGCTCAGGAATTTCGGTGGTAGCCGGCGGTCGCCGGCCCTGTCATTCCTGAGTCGCGAATACCACCGGATCGGTCACCGATCCGGTGGCGGCCTGCGTGGTCACTGGGCACTACTTCGGTGGTTGGAAGCCGCCGATCTTCCGCTCGAGCAGCTCAGCCAGCCGCAGTGGGGTGTGGTCCTCGAACATCGGGCCGATGAGCTGCACTCCCACCGGCAGTCCTTCGGGAGACAGGCCAGCGGGTATGGCAGTGGCGGGCAGCCCGGGCATGGTGGCGACACCGGCCCAGACGAGCTGATCGAAGTACGGGTATGCGACACCGTCGATATCGATATGCCGATCCTGCAGATCTCCGCTGTGATTGTGCGCGAAAGCGGTGGTGGGCGTGATGGGGCATACGACGGCGTCGAATTCGGCGAAGAGCCGGCGCCAATCCCGACGGTGATTTTCGCGACGGTTGTCGGCCTCGACCCAGTCGCGGTGGCGCAGCACCATGCCACGCAGTCGCGCTGCCTCGAGACTCCGGTCGTCCGCGCTGCAGGCCGCGGCCTGGATCTGCAACTGTTCGTACACGTCGGCAGGAAGGCTTGCGGCGGCGTTCGACAGCATCAATTGCATGTAGAGCGTCGCGGCTTCGGCCGGATCGGGCAGTAGCGGACTGTGCCGTTCGACGCGGGCGCCTTCGTCGGCGAGGGCCGCGGCGACCCGGTTCACGCCCGCTCGTACCGCCGCGCCGGTCGCAATGAGCGGATGGTCTTCGAGGATCAGGACACGGAAGTCAGCCAACTGTTGGTGGCGCGCGGGCGGCAGTTCGGCGTCATAGGCGATGCCGTGGGTGAGCGGGTCCGGGCCGGCCATCACATCGAGCAGTAGCGTGAGGTCGCGGGCGGTGCGCGCCATCGGGCCGACGACAGCGAGGTCGAGGTCGATCGGCAGGGCCGGCGTGGGGGGCGCGACCATGCCGCGGGTCGGTGCCAGTCCGAGTGTCGGCTTGTGTGCGTAGATTCCGCAGAAATGCGCGGGGGTGCGCAGGGATCCGGCGAGGTCGGAGCCGATGGACAGTGCGCCGAATCCGGACGCCAGGGCTGCCGCCGATCCGCCGGACGACCCACCGGATGTGCGGCTGTGATCCCACGGGTTGTTGGTGGTGCCGTAGATCTCGTTGAAGCTCTGGATATCTCGCAGCTGCACCGGCACGTTGGTCTTGCCGAGCACCACCGCGCCGGCCGTCTCGAGCCGTGACACCTGTACCGCGTCCTCCGACGGTATGTGGTTCGCGTGCTGTGGCATACCCCAGGTGGTGGGCAGTCCGGCGATGTTGTAGGACTCTTTGACGGTTACCGGGACACCAAGCAGTGGTCGGTCCTCGCCGCGGGCGCGGGCCTCGTCGGCTGCGCGGGCGGCGGTTCGTGCCCGGTCGAAGGTCCGCACACAGATCGCGTTGATCGCGTCGTCGTGTCGTTCGATCCGCGCGATTGCCGCATCGGTCAGTTCGGTCGATGTCACGTCACCGGCACGCAAGGCGTTCAGGAGTTCTTCCGCCGACTGATAGTTCGGGTCCATGAAATGGGACGCTATCGGCCTGCCGGGGAGGGCATAAAAAGTCGCTTCGTACAACGGGAGACCAACGAGGCTACCGGCGGCGATGGCTCACGGGGCTCGTTCTGCCCGCGCATGCGGTTATCGCCCAGGTCATGGCGTCGGTGGCGGCCCACGCCATGTGGACGGGGCATAAGGATGCCGCTCAGGGCAACGGGATTGATATCTCGATACTCGTCCGCGTTCATCGGCCATGACGACGCGCGGCGGGCGTTGTGCCGGTCTGGAAGTTCAGGGTTTCTCCGGACACTCGCGCGCACTTCGCGGTTCATGTAGCGGCGTGGGTCGGGGTGGCCGGTAGCGTGGCCTTTCCCGGTTATGTCGCTGTTGCCCGCTCCGGGCGTTCGGGGAGCTGCCCCCGCAGTGCCCGGTCGACGGTGTCGTCGCCGCATACTTTTCGGGCGAGGATTTCCAGGTCGGCGGCGCGGCGTAGATGGTTGCCGCCTTCGACCGGGAGTACGGCGCCGGTGACCCACGATGATTCCGGGCCGGCGAGGTAGCGGACGGCTTCGGCGATATCTTCGGCTGTTCCGACGCGGGCCAGTGGTTTCTCCCGCAGTACCCGGGCCCGTTGTGTTTCGTCGGCGGCGATGAGGCCCGGTTTTGCCGCGTCGGTGGGGACCAGGCCGGGGCGGATCGCGTTGACGCGGACAGCGTGCGCTCCGAGTTCGTCGGCGGCTACCCGGACGAGGGCTTCCAGTGCGGTTTTGGCGATGGAGTAGGAACCCATGAAGGGGAACGAGCCGCCGCCGGCTGTGGAAGACAGGCAGATGACCGATCCGCCGCCGTGGGCCGCCATCGCGGCGGCGCTGTGCCGGATCGCCAGTAGGGCGGTCAGCACATTGCGTTCGAAATCGGCGGCGGCCACTGTTCCGGTCAATGCCAGCACTGGGGCCATGGTGCCGCCGCCGACCGTGCAGACACAGATCCGCAGGGGTGTGCTGTCGGTGTCGGCCAGTGCGACGGCGCGGGCGATATCGTCCTCGTCGGCGGAATCTCCTACCGTCCACTGCACCGGTGCGGCGTCCGGGATGTTGTCTCGCATCCATTCGGCGGCGCGGCGCAGGGTCGCTTCGGTTCGGCCGAGCAGAGTGATCGAGGCGCCGTCGCGGGCCAGGCGCGCGGCGGCGGCGCGGCCGAATCCGCCTCCGCCGCCGGTGATCAGTGCGCCGTGGCCGGTGAGGGTTCGGGGCATGAGGCGGACCGCCTGTCTTCGTGACTGTGGATGGGTTCGTTGTCGCGCAAGCGCCGGGGTGCCGGCCCGGTGCGCGGTGGGTGGTGCCGGCCGAGTGTCAGCGCGATCTCCCGGGCCGCGGATGCGATCAACGGGGCGGTTCGCTCGAGTGGTGCGGTGTCGGCGGCGTGGGAGATCGAGAGCGCGGCGACGGGGCCGCGGGGGCCGCGGATGGGGGCGCCGGCGCAGGCCAGGCCGCGGAAGGCTTCACCGGATTCGTATGCGAGGCCGCGGCGTTGCCGGATGAGTGTGAGTTCGCGGTGCAGGGTGGTGATCTCACCGATGGTGCGTTCGGTGCACCGGTGCAGTCGTTGCCCGTACATGTTGTCGACCCATTCGGGGTCGAGGTAGGCGAGGATGGATTTGCCGCAGGCGGTGGCGTAGGCGGGTGCGCGGCCGCCGACGCGGGACGGCAGCGCCGATGCGTTACGTCCACCCACTTTGTCGAGGTAGACGCTTTCGCCGCCTTCCAGGACGGCCAGGTGGACGACCATTCCGGTTTGCGCGTGCAGATCGTGCAGGACGGGGGCCGCTGCGGCGCGGATTGCGCTGTATCCGTCGGAGATTCCGCCCATTCGTAGCGCGCGTCGGCCGATGGTGTAGCCGAACGGGGTGTGTTCGACCCAGTTGAGCCGGACCAGTTGTTTGAGGATCCGGTGCACTGTCGAGCGGGGCAGTTGTGACCGGCGGCTGATTTCTTCGAGGGTGAGGCGGGAGGTGCGGTCGTCGAAGACGTCGAGGATTACGGTGATCCGTTCGATCATTGCCATGATGGTTTCCCCGGTCTCGTGGTCAGTGCCGCGCGCTGCGCGGGATGGGTACGGGGATGGCTGCCAGTAGTTTCTGCGTGTATTCCTCCTGGGGGTTGTGGTAGATCTCTTCGACGGTGCCCGTTTCGACGACTCTGCCGCCGGCCATGACCAGGACGCGGTCGGCGATCACTTCGATGAGTGCGAGGTCGTGGCAGACGAAGAGGTAGGCCAGTCCGAGTTCGTCTTGCAGGTCGCGCAGTAGGTTGAGTACTTGTGACCGGACGGAGACGTCGAGGGCGGCGACGGGTTCGTCGCAGACGATCATTTTCGGTTTCAGGGTGAGTGCGCGGGCGATGGCGACGCGTTGTAGCTGTCCGCCGGACAGTTCGGCCGGGTAGCGGTCGAGGTAGCGGGCGCCGATTCCGACCTTGTCGAGCAGGGTTCGGACGGTGGCGGTGCGGGTTTTGCGGTCGAGGTCGGTGTGCACGACGAGGGGTTCGGCGACGGCGTCGAGGATGCTCATGCGGGGGTCGAGTGAGCTGTGCGGGTCTTGGAAGATCATTTGCATTCCGCGGCGCAGGGTGCGGAGCCGGGTGGGGGTGGCGGCGCGGATGTCGTGGCCGTCGAAGATGACGCTGCCGGTGTCGGGTTCGATCAGCCGCAGCACGATTCTGCCGACGGTGGATTTCCCGGCGCCGGATTCGCCGACCACGGCGAGGCATTCGCCGGTGCCGAGTTCGAAGGAGACGTTCTGTACGGCGTGGGTCCGGCCGGAGCGGCGGCCGAGGAGGTCGCGGCCTGTCGAGAACGATTTCGATATATCGGTTACCTGGAGCAGGCTCATGGTTGCTGTACTCCTTGTAGTTCGATCTCGGTGGTGCGCAGGCAGCGGGCGGTGCTCCGGTCGCCGGTGGGGGTGGTGGCCGGGTGGGTGGTGTCGCACAGTCCGGGCCGGGCGTGTGGGCAGCGGTCGCGGAAGCGGCAGCCGGGCGGCCACTCCCCCGCGACCGGTACGCGGCCTTCGATGGCGGTGAGGCGGCGGTCGCGGCGGCGGCCCGGGTGCGGGATGGAGGCGAGCAGGCCGGCGGTGTACGGGTGGCGGGGTGTGTAGAACAGTTGTTCGGCGTCGGCTTCTTCGATTACTTCGCCTGCGTACATGACGACGACGCGCCGGCACAGTTCGGCGACCACGGCGAGGTCGTGGGTGATGAACAGCAGGCCGATGCCGGTTTGTTCCTGGAGGTCGCGCAGGAGTTGGAGGATGGTTTCCTGGACTGTGACGTCGAGGGCGGTGGTGGGTTCGTCGGCGATGAGCAGGCGGGGGTTGCAGGCCATGACCATGGCGATCATGACGCGCTGGCACATTCCGCCGCTGAAGGCGTGGGGATATTCGCGGACGCGTTCGGCGGCGCGGGGTACTTGGACCAGTTCGAGCATTTCCACTGCGCGGGCCATGGCGGCGCGGCGGTCGAGGCCGAGGTGGCGGCGGACGGATTCGGCGATCTGGTCGCCGACGGTGTAGGCGGGGTTGAGGCTGCGGATGGGTTGCTGGAAGATCATGCCCATTCCGGTGCCGCGCAGTGCGCGCCATTCGCGTGGTGGGAGTGCGGTGAGGTCGCGGCCGTCGAATTCTACGGAGCCGCCGGCGATGCGGCCGCCGGTATGGGCGGTCAGTCCCATGACCGCCAGGGAGGTTACGGTTTTTCCGGAGCCGGATTCGCCGACCAGGGCGACGGATTCGCCGGCGCCGACGTCGAAGGAGGCGCCGTCGACGACGGTGGTCCAGCGGCCGCGGCCGGCGGGGAACTGCACGGTGAGGTCGCGTACGCGCAGCAGGGTGCCGGTGGTTGCGGCTGCTGGGTTTTCCGGCAGTTGGAGTCCGTTACTTGTTACTGCCATTGCGGCTCCTCGTCAGGGCTCGGCGCACACCGTCGCCGAGGTAGGTGAAGGCGAGCACGGTCAGGAAGATCATCACGCCGGGCGGCCATACGAGGTGCGGGGCGAGTTGCATATTGGAGGCGGCGGTGCTGAGCATCGATCCCCAGCTCGCGGCGGGGGCTTCGGCGCCGAGGCCGAGGAAGCTCAGGCTCGCTTCGGCGGCGACGGCGGTGCCGAGGGAGACGGAGATGACCAGGACGATCGGGGGCATCACGTTCGGCAGGATGTGCCGGATGATTGTCCGGGATGGTGTGCATCCCAGGGCGACGGAGGCTTCGATGTAGGTGTCGCCGCGGACGTCCATCGTGGAGGCGCGGGCGACGCGGAAGAACCGGGGCGCCATCACCAGGCCGACTGCGAACATCGCGTTGGTGATTCCGGAGCCGAGGACGGCGACGATCGTGATGGCCAGGACGAGGGACGGTGCGCTCATCAGGGCTTCCATGAGCCGGGTGAGCAGGGTGTCGGTCCAGCCGCCGCGGTAGCCGGCGACCACGCCGAGCGGTAGTCCGAGGATCAGTGCCAGTGCCACCGCTTGTAGTGCAGCGGTCAGGGAGATACGGGCGCCGAAGATCAGCCGGCTCAGTGCGTCGCGGCCGTAGTCGTCGGTGCCCAGTAGATGTTCGGCGGCGGGGGGTTGCAGCCGGTTCAGCAGGTCCTGGGTGTACGGGTCGTGGGGGGCGATCCACGGCGCGAACAGCGCGACGAGTATCAGCAGGGCGACGAACAATGCGGCGGTGGCGGTGACGGGGCGGCGGCGCAGGGCGGCGGCTGTCCGGCGGGCCGCGCCGGGCCGGGCGGCGGTGTCGGCAGGTGTGGTCGCGGTCATGAGCGCACCTTCGGGTTGAAGTAGCCGTAGGAGATGTCGACGAGCAGGTTGACGAGGATGACGACGACGGTGGTGAACAGGACGAATCCGAGCAGTACCGGTACGTCGTGGTTCTGGACGCTGTTGACCGCGAGGCTGCCCAGGCCGGGCATGTTGTAGATGATCTCGATGGTGACGGCGCCGCCGAGCACTTCGGCGACCCGGAATCCCAGCACGGTCACGACGGGGATGCAGGCGTTCTTGAGCCCGTGTTTGCCGATCACGCTCGCCCGTGACAGTCCGCGGGCTTCGGCGTTGAGGATGTAGTCACTGCCGAGGACTTGGCCGAGCGCGGACCGCAGTTGCAATGTCACTTCGGCGGCGGGCAGTAGCGCCAGCGCGACTCCGGGCAGTACCAGGTGCTGGAACCACGGTACGACTCCCTCCGATATGGGCACGTAGCCGAATGCGGGGAATATCTGATGTGTGACCGCGAACAGCAGGACCAGGACCAGTCCGAACCAGAAGGCGGGGATCGCGATCGCGATCGAGGCCAGGGCGTTGATGCCGCGGTCGACGACACCGCCGGGACGCAGCGCGCCGAGGATGCCCAGGGTTACGCCGATCAGCACGGCCAGCACCATCGCGAACAGCACCAGCGACAGGGTTGTGGCCATCCGCCGCAACAGCAGTTCGGCTACGGTCTGGTTCGACCACAGCGACATCCCGAGGTCGCCGCGTAGTGCCGAACCGACCCAGTCCAGGTATCGCACGAAGACGTTCTCGTCGAGGTTGAGGTTCTCGTGTAGTTCGCGCAACCGTTTCGGTGTCGCGTTCTCCCCGGCCAGTACGACCGCCGGGTCGCCCGGGGCGAGGTCCATCAGTAGAAATATCAGCAGTGGGACGATCAGCAGCAGCGGAATCGCCGCCAGTAACCGCTGCCCGGCATAACGCAGCACGGGGTCTCCTCATCATTGCGGCGGACTATTCGGTCATTGCGACGTGGCGAAGGTCGAAGATCCCGAGATCGGCCCAGGGGATGTCGTATGCGCCGACGACCTGGCTGGTGAACAGCGTGGCGTTGGTCTGGTTGCAGATCGGGACGAACATGGCTTCTTTCAGCGTGAGGTCCCAGGCCTGGTGGTACAGCGGGGCGCGCTGTTCTTCGGTCAGGGTGGGGTCGGCTGCGCGGGTCGTCAGGTCGCGGATCTGCGGGTTGTCGTTGGCGAGGGCGTAGGCACCGAACAGGAAGGTGTTCACGGTCTCGGCGGGATCGGTTTTCGCGTTGAAGCTGTTGGCGACCATCGATTCGAAATCGCCGGCGATATAGCGGGGTTCGTTCTGGGTGTTGGGGACCGGGTTGAGGTCGGCGTCGATGCCGGCTTGTGACAGGCTCGATTGCAGGACGTTCGCGGTGTTCTCGGTGTTGGTGCCGGCGGCGAAGGTGAGTGCTATTCGTGCGCCGCCGGCCGCCTGCACCAGGGCCCTGGCTTTGCCGGGATCGTATGGGTACGGGTATTCGTAGTTTTCGTCGGCGGGCCAGCTGCCCGCCGGGTACAGCTGCCGGTGTGGTGTGCATGTTCCGGAGAACAGGGCGCTGACGGCGGCGGGGTCGATGGCGGCGGCCACGGCCTGCCGGACCTCCGGTTCGGCCAGGTCGCCGTAGGGGCGCATGTACAGGCCGAGCACATTGCGGAAGACCACTTCGTGGACTCCTACGGCGCGGTTGCGTCCCAGTGTCTGCGCTTCGAGTACTTCGTTGGCGGAGCTGACCCAGCTCAGGTCTGTCATGCCTGTTTTCATTCCGTTGAGCCGGGTCCGGGCGTCGGGGATCCATTCGAATTCGATTCCGGCGAGCTGACCGGCCTTGGGATCCCAGTTGGGGGCGCCGTCGGCGCGCACCAGCGACAGTGATTCTTCGGGTACGTATTCGGTGACCACGTACGCGCCGGAGCCGGCGGTGCCGGGACCGTTGCGGAGATCGGTGCCCGCGGCGATCGCTTTCGGGCTGATCATCATTCCGACGTTGGTGCTGAACACGCCCGGTAGTTCCACGCCCGTTCCGGGCACCAGATGCAGGCGGACGGTGTAGTCGTCGATTTCCTCGACCGAGGTGATGTTCTGTAGGGCGGCGGTGACCGTGCTGCCTTCCATGTTCTGGCCGCGGTGGATATTCGCGGCCACGGCCGCGGCGTCGAAGGCGGTGCCGTCGTGGAACGACACATCGGTGCGGAGTTTCAGCTCCAGATAGGAGCCGTCGCGGGCGAACTGCCACGATTCGGCGAGTCCCGGGATGAGGTTGCCGTCCTTGTCGACCGTGGTGAGCCGGTCGAAGAGGACGGTCAGGTAGCCCCAGCCGCCGTAGCTTGTCTGCAGGTAGGGGTCCAGGTTCCTGGTCGGTGAGCTGCTGGTGACCCGCAGGATCGCATCGGGGTCGATATCGCCGACCGGGCCGCCGAAGCCGCCGTCGATGGGGCCGCCCCCGCAACCGGCCACGACCAGCGTCGCCGCGGCCGCGGCCAGCAGATGCCGGGCACGGCGAAACCTTCTGCGGTTCATGGGGTTCCTTTCAGCAAGATGTGAGCTTCCGGATCGGGCCGGCTGGTGGGCGCGGTGGCGCCGGTATCGGGAGCCGTCCGATCGGGTGGGGTCAGAGGACCGGTACCCGGCTGCTCGGGGCCGGAGTTCGGACGGGATGCCGGGTCGGTGCGGCCGGGGCGGGAGGTGGCCGGGCGCTTCGTGGTCGCGGCCGGTGTCCGTGGGGACGAGGGTTTACGGTCGGGCACGCGGGGCCTGCGCGTATCCGGGTTCGGGGTGGCCGGTCTCGGCGGCTGCCTGCGGGGCGGCCGGGCTGCTACCGGGTGCTGTTCATCGGTGTGTGGGTCGTGCGGGTTTCGGGGTGTCGCGTCGCCGGAGCCTGGAGTGGTTGCTCAGCACGTTCGTGGCTGCGATGGGACGAGTTCGGGCCGGTCACCGCGGTCGTCGTTGTGTTGTTGCCTCGTCGGGGAAACCGGCGAGATCGCCGCATCGAATGAACCGAGACCCATGCTCTCTCCTTGCATGCTGCTTGGTTATCAGCGCTCACCACGGCGACCAAGCACTGTTAGGTCACTCCAAAGCAATCGCTTGGTTGGAACGTTAGATGGATCACAAGAGCCTGTCAACGGTTTGCCGAATATCGCCTGCCCGACACCCGAGAGGCACCGGAAACGGGGGACGCGTCCGACGGAGATCCGGCGCTGGACGGACAGGCGGCAAGCTGCTCCCGGTTGCCCACCAACGGATAGGCGGCGAGTAGCCGTGGCCACCCCGCCCTGCCCGAGCCCGTCTCGAGCAGGGCGAGTGCGACGTGCGGCCGGGTCGATAGATCGACATCCTCGGCGGCGAGTCGTTCATTGCGGGCAGGCTGTACCGCGGCCACACCGAACCGCGCGAGCGCGGCCACCTGCGTGCCGGTCAGGGGCCGGGCGGCAGGCAAGATTTTCGGGGAGGTCGGTGCCTCACCACGGAGGCCCGGGAGGTCGCGGTAATTGCGAATTGCTATCGGTCCGCACGTGACGTCTCGTCGCGACACATTGTCAGCCTGCGTTTGCGCCGGTCCATCGAAGGGGCACCGGGCGCGACACGGTCGTGTAATCTGCGATTCAAGCAAGTGCTTGATAGGGAACCGGCTACACGGCACGAGGAGACGCCAGGTGTCATCCACTCGAAAAGAGGCCATCCTGTTCCATGCCGCAAAACTGTTCAGCGAACGGGGTGTAGCGCGCACCACCGTGCGCGATATCGCCGACGAAGTCGGGATCCTTTCGGGCAGTCTGTATCACCACTTCGCCTCCAAGCATGCGATCGTCTTCGCAATCGTCATCACCTTCATCGACGATCTCAACGACCGCTACGAGGCCGCGCTCGTTCCCGGCGAAACCGCGCGCGAGCGGCTCGACCGGATGGTCGCGGTCTCCTTCGAATCGGCCACCGACCACCCCTACGCGACGGAGATCTACCAGAACGAGAGCACGCTGTCGGCGCAGCCCGCCGACAGCCGTATCGCCACCGCCGTACGCCGCGCCAACCAGTACTGGGACGACGCGATCACCCGCGGCGTCGACACCGGCGAATTCCGGACCGATGTGAACCCGCACCACTTCCATCGGATGCTGCGTGAATCCGTTTGGCTCACCGTTCGTTTCCACCGCGCTTCGCTGGCCACCGACGCCGATCGGCTGCGCCGCGATCTGATCGCGGTCTTCCTCGACGGTTTCGCCGCCGCGAAGCCGGCCCGGACGCCCGCCCCGCCCGTCCCCGAAATCCCGGCCGGACAGCCGGCAGCCGTAACCGAGGGCACTGCCTCCGAACCGGCGCTCATCGACCTGCAGCGCAATATCCGCGAACTCGAGGAAGCCGTCCGGGAACTACGCCTGCAGCGAGGCTGACGGGCGGTCACGGCCGACTATTGAGGCGCCCGGCTGGACGACTCGGACACATTCGGCCGAGGTATCGGCTCCCCTGTTGCCGCCGCGCGAGGCCGCGGGACGGTTTTGTCGATGAACAGGGCCTCGACGGAGACACAGAGCTCACCGTCCGCTGTGTGGATCGCCCCAACGGAGTTGATCTTGCTGCCGTGCTGCGCGACCATGCGGCCGCTCACCGTGAGCGGTACGAACAACGGTGTCGGGCGGTGGTACCGCACATTCAATTGCGCGGTGGGACCGTTGCTGCCCGCCCAGGTGTTGGCGACCCCGAGCGTGTGATCGAGCAGCTGGGCTGCCACTCCCCCGTGCACACTCCCCGGCGGGCCCTGATACGGAATGGTCAGGGTGACCACGCCGTCGACCGATCCGTCGGCCCGGCCGGTGAGCACGAGCGGCGGCGCGAGCGCATTCTCCGGGCCGGTGACCGGGTCATGGCGTGTGACACCCTCACCGTGCCACATATCCACCAGGCGTTCGGCTACCTCGGGTGCGTGCTGCTCGAGATGGTCGGCGATACTCTGCAGTTCCTCGGCCACCCGGTCCAGGTTCGCGTTCGAGCGGTCGGTGCGCAGCAACGCGTCGATCACCCGCCGCGCCGCTGCCGTCGCACGGTCGACCGGTGCATCGCGGGGCGCAGAGGTCAGCACCGTGCCGTCGGCCGCGGTGCGCACGGTGGGACGGACAGGCGGGTCGTAACTCATCGGCATCTCCAGGGGTGAGTGAGCGGGGGTGTTCCAGCACTGTGCCTACGCCGGTCGTGGTGCGCCGTCCCAGTGTTCACCGGCAGATGGGAACGTATCCGGCGGCGGCCGGGCGGCCCCGTCGAGCCGCCGCCCTCGCCCCTCGCCTCATTCGACACCGAGTACCAACCCGCTCGTCGGCACCGCGGTTCCAGCGGTGACCAGGACGTTGTCGACACCGTCGGGCTGGTTCGCGGAAGTGCCGCGCAGCAGCCGCACGGCCTCCGCGATCCCGTTGACGCCGTGCAGGTACGCCTCGCCGATCTGACCGCCGTGGGTGTTGGCGGGTAACCGGCCGCCGAGTTCGAGATTGCCGTCGGCGATGAAATCCTTCGCTTCCCCGAGCGCGCAGAAACCGAGTTCCTCCAGTTGCGGGAGCACCAGCGGCGTGAAGTGGTCGTAGAGGATCGCGGCGTCGATATCGGCGGGTCGCAACCCGCTCTGGCGGTAGAGTTGCCGGCCGACGAGCCCCATTTCGGGGATGCGGGTGATATCGGGCCGGTAGTAGCTCGTCATCATGTGCTGGTCCTTACCGCTGCCCTGTGCGGCGCCCTTGATCAGCGCCGGCGTGTGGGCGAGAGTGCGGGCACGTTCGGCGGAAACGACGACGAGAGCCTGGCCGCCGTCGGTTTCCTGGCAGCAGTCCAGCAGGTGCAGCGGTTCGGCGATCCAGCGGGAATTCTGGTGATCGGCGAGCGTGATCGGCCGCCGGTAGAACCAGGCGGCCGGATTGTTCGCGGCGAATGCGCGGGCGGCCACGGCCACCCGGCCGAAGTCTTCGCTGGTGGCGCCGTACTGATGCATATACCGCCGGGCGAACATCGCGACCCATTGGGCGGGAGTCGACAGCCCCTGCGGTGTCAGCCAGGCATAGGCCGCCCGGTCGGCGGTGCTGTCCATCGGCCGATCGTGCTGGCCGAGACCGTAACGGACACCGGAGCGTTCGTTGAACGCCCGATAGCAGACGACGACCTCGGCGACTCCGGTGGCCACGGCCATCGCCGCCTGCTGCACCGTGGCGCAGGCGGCGCCGCCGCCGTAACCGACACGGGAGAAGAAAGTGAGCTCCCCTAGCCCGCAATTGCGGGCGACGAGCACCTCACCGTTCGTTTCCGCGGTATAGGTTGCCAGTCCGTCCACTTCGGCCGGGTCGATACCGGCGTCGGCGAGCGCGGCGACGATCGCCTCGCAGGCCAGTTGCAGTTCGCTGCGGCCGGAATTCTTGGAGAACTCGGTCGCGCCGATACCGACAATGGCGGCCGCGCCGGATAGTGCACTCACCGTCATGGGGCGTTTCCTTCCACGAAGGCGACGGTGACGAGACCGCGCACATGATCGCCCAGGCTGTTGGCGCCGCGGACCTGCACCGACACCACACCGCCGGTGTTATCGGTCACCTCACCGCTCAACGTCATCGTGTCGCCGGGGTAGTTGGGGGCGCCGAGCCGGATCGCGACCTTACGCAACGACGCCCGCGGCCCCGCCCAATCGGTGACATAACGGCCCACCAGCCCGTTGGTGGTCAGGATATTCATGAACACATCCCGGGAACCGCGCTCGATCGCCAGGTCGGGGTCGTGGTGCACGTCCTGATAGTCCCGGCTCGCGATAGCCGTCGACACGATCAGCGTGCGGGTGAGCGGGACAGCGAGTTCCGGCAGCACCTCACCCACCGCGATATCCGCGGCCGCTCTCATACCGCCACCTCCGGGCGGGCGAGCAGATCGCCGAGGCGAGCGAGATCGGCGCTCGCCGACCCCAGGGTCGCGGCGATCTGCTTACCCCACAGCAGGTAGCGGTGCACCGGGTAGTCGATATCCACGCCGATCCCGCCGTGCACATGCTGGGCGCGGTGTACCACCCGCTGCCCGCCGTCGGTGGCCCACCATTTGGCCACCGGCACCGCCGTACCGGGGTCCTCGTCGTTGCCGAGCAACCATGCCGCCTGCCACAGCGTGACCCGCATCGCCTCGAGATCGATATAGCAGTCGGCCAGTTGATGACCGACCGCCTGGAAGGTCGAGAGGGGGCGCCCGAACTGCCGGCGTTCGTTGAGGTAGTTCACCGCATGCTGCACCGCACCGGCGCCGACCCCGGTCTGTACCGCGGCCAGCGCGATTTCGGCCCGGGAAACCAGCCACTGCACCGAATCGCCCTCGGCGAGCAGTTCCACCGGCGCGTTGTCGAAGGCGAGGGTCGCGGCGAGCGCGCGGGTGGTGGTCTCGTTGTTCTCGGCGTGTACGCCCGCGCCGGCGGGGTCGGCCAGGAACAACCCGGTTCCGGTCGGTGTCGCGGCGGAGACCACGACCCGGCCGGCGATATGCGCCGCGGGGACCACCGCTTTCGCACCGGTCAATACCCATGTTCCCGTGCCGGACCGGTGCGCCGACGTCTCGGGTGCCACCGGGTCGGCGGGGCCGAACTCTTCGAGCCCGACGGTGAGGAACAGTTCCCCGGCCGCCGCGGGCGCCACATACTCGCGCTGCTGGTCGGGTGTGCCGAATTCGGCGACGGCCGCCGCGGCGAGCGCGGTCTCCCACAGCGGTACGGGGGCGACACTGCGCCCCTGCTGTTCGAGCAGCACACAGAGTTCGGTGAATCCCATTCCACCACCGCCGGATTCCGCGGGCAGCGCGATTCCCACGAGCCCGGCGCGGGCGAGTTCGCGCCACAGGTCCCGGTCGATACGTTCCGCGGATGCCTCGACGGCCTTGATACGCTCCGGGCCCGATGTGCCGGTGAAGATATCGGCGGCCAGGTCGCGGATCGCGGTCTGCTCTTCGGTGAAGGCGAAATCCATCAGTTCTCCTCGCGTATGACCGGACGGAACGCGGGCAGCGTCAGCTCCGGGTCGGCGTCGATCCAGTCCAGTTGCACGGGCATATCGACCCGCATCTCGCCGGGTTCGGCACCGACCATGTTCGCGACCAGCCGGGTGCCCTCCTCGAGTTCGACGACCGCGACGATCAGCGGGTAGTCGAAGGCGTCGAGCCGCGGATGGTGGTTGACCACGAAGCTGTAGACGATGCCGCGGCCGCAGGCGTCGACGGTGTCCCAATCCAGTGATCGGCAGTGCCCGCACATCGGCCCGGTCGGGTGCCGCAGGGTGCCGCAGGAGGTACACCGCTGGATCACCAGGCGATGTTCCTCGGCGGCAGCGAACCAGAAGGCATTGTCCGGGTTGATCGCCGGACGTGGCCGCAACGCGCGGGGCGGCTCTTTCGCTACGGGCCGGAAACGCAGGGTGCGCCAGCGCTGGGTGGCGACGACCACACCGGTGTCGTCCCGGTAGGTCTTGACGGTGGTCACGAAATGCCCGGGTCCGAGGGCAGTGTTCTTCTCCGGCGAGATCGATTCGATGACCTCGGTGACGTTGATCCGGGTGCCGGGGCGGAGTTCGGCGAAATACTCCTGTTCGGAATCCGTGGCGACCACCGAGGTGAAGCCGGCCTCGGCGAGGGTGTCCAGTAGCCGGGTGGCGACCTCGGACACGCCGGCGCCGGCGGCGGTCGCCGCGTAGCCCCGCATGGTCCACGCCTGCACCATCGTCGGCGGGGCGATGACGCCGGCGCGGCCGGCAGCGCGGGCGGCGGTCTCGTCGAGATAGATCGGGTTGGTATCGCCCATGGCTTCCACCCAGTGCCGGATCATGGCGGTGTTCACCGGGTCCGGCGCCCAGGTGGTGGGCTGCAGTTCGCGACCTATCAAGGTGTTCAGGGTGTCGAGAACGGTCATCGGCCGCGGCCCGCCTTGACCGTCCCCAATCCGAGGGTGGCGACCATATCGCGCAGTACCTCGTTGACCCCGCCACCGAAGGTGTTGACCACCCCTTGCCGTGAGATCTGTTCGATCTGCCCGGACAGGACCGCGCCGGGGCTCCCGGGGCGGATCCGGCCGGCCGCCCCGAGGATGCCGAGCAGGGTGCGGTAGACGTCGAGATGGGTTTCGGTGCCGAACACCTTCGTGGCGCCCGCGTCCGCACCCGAGAGGGTGTCGGCCGCTACCGCGGCGGTCATCTTCCAGTTCATCAGCCGCATCGCGACCAGTTTCGCGTGGGTGCGCGCGAATTCCTGCCGCACCCAGGGTGTTTCGATTGCGCCGGTTTCCCGCGCCCAGTCCAGCACCTGGTGCCACAGGCCTTCGGTGCGCCCGCCCAGCGCGGCGAGCCCGATACGTTCGTGGTTGAGCTGTGCCGTGATGAGGCGCCACCCACCGTTCGGTTCGCCCACCACGGCATCGGCGCCGACGCGGATACCGGAGTAGTAGGTGGAGGTGACCGTCAGGCCGCCGACGGTATGGATCGGCGACCAGGAGAAACCGGGGGTATCGGTCGGCACGATCAGAATCGAGATGCCCTGATGTTTCGGGGCCTCCGGATCGGTGCGGCAAGCCAGCCAGATGTAGTCGGCGGTGTTCGCGCCGGAGGTGAAGATCTTGTTGCCGTCCACCACCCAGCCGTCGCCGTCGCGGACCGCGCGGGTCTGCAGCGATGCCAGATCGGTGCCGGCGCCGGGCTCGGTGTAGCCGATGGCGAAAACGATATCGCCGGACAGGATCCCGGGCAGGTACTTCGCCTTCTGCTCGTCGGTGCCGTACTTCTGCAGGGTCGGGCCCACCGTGTTGACGGTGACGAACGGGAACGGCAGCCCCGCGCGCTGGACCTCGTCGAAGAATACGAACTGGTCCTCGATGCAACGGCCCTGGCCGCCGAACTCCACCGGCCAGCCGATCCCCAGCCACCCGTCCGCGCCGAGCATTTTGACGATCTCCCGGAACCGGTCGCCGCCCACACCCTGTTCACCGGCCGCGCGGCGCTCGTCCGCGGGCAGCAGCTCCGCGAAGTAGGCACGCAATTCCCGCCTGAGTTCCCGGTGCTCGGGTGACTCCCGCAAATCCATCGTGGTTCTCCTATCCCGTGCACGGCCGTCGGCGTGGCCCGGACGCTAATGCGCCGGGCGATTCCGGGCCTGCCGAGGTCTCACCCAACGGAAAGCCGGTTTCCGTCCCGGGCGCGGCCGGGCTGAAATGGGGCCATGGAAATCGGGCTCAATCTTCTCGGCGCCGAGGCTCTGTTCGGTGGTGACATCAGTTGCGTGCCCGACCTGGCGGCCGAAGCGGATCGCCGCGGTATCGACCTGCTGTCCACCGGCGACCACCTCGGATTCGCGGCCGGCGCGCACGCACAGCGCGTCCGGGACAACAATTTCCCGTTCCCGCTCGACCACCCGTGGTACGAGCCGATCTCGCTGTTGTCGGCCGTGGCCGCCGTCACCGAACGGGCCCAGCTCGGGGTGTCGGTACTGATCGCGACCGTCCGGCCCGCCGTGTTGCTGGCCAAACAGATCGCGACCCTCGACCGTCTCTCCCGTGGACGGGTCACCATGGGTTTCGGTGTGGGCTGGCAGGAGGCCGAATACACCGCGACCGGTATGCCGTTCGACGCCCGGTTCGGCCGGATGGAGGATACCGTGCGCGCGTGCCGGGAACTGTGGACCGGGGCCCCGGCACAGTTCGCGGGACGGGATTTCGCCTTCGACGACTTCCACAGCCTGCCGTTCCCGGTGCAGGATCGGGTGCCGATTCTGTTCGGTCTCGGTCCGAGCCCCCGCAATTTCGACCGGATCGCCCGGGTTGCCGACGGCTGGTCGGTCAACCCCACCGATCTGCCCGGATTCACCGACAGTGTCGCCTTACTGCGGGACAGGTTCACCGCGCACGGCCGCGACCCCGGCACAGCACGTATCCAGGTATCCCTCACGCCGGTGCGGCGTCCGGACGGCAGCGTCGACCTGGACGCCACCGCCCGGGCGGCACAGCAGTTCCGGCGCAACGGGGCCACGGCCGTCGTCTTCCGCCCGACCACGTTCGGCCGGGAAGCCGAGCGGCTACCCGAACTGCTCGACTGGATGGTCGGCGTCGGGCACGAATAACAGAAGGAGAGTCCCGGTGACCGACGCATTACGGGAACTGCTGCACAAACAGGCCATCTACGAGGTGGTGCTGCGTTATTGCCGCGGTATCGACCGGCTCGACTTCGACCTGGTGCGTGCCGCCTACCATCCCGGCGCCATCGACCATCACACCGGATTCGACGGCACGGCCGACGAATTCATCGAATGGGTGCGTCCGAAGCTCCGCAGGCTCGGCGGCACCATGCACCATATCGGCAATCACCTGGTGGAGCTGCACGGCGACCGGGCGATCAGCGAATCGTATTCCACGGCGGCCCATTGGGGCGCCCCCGGCCGGGACGATTTCACCAGCGGTTGCCGCTATATCGACCTGATGGAACTGCGCGACGGCAGGTGGGCCATCGCCGAACGGTGGGCGGTCCGCGAATGGACCCGCTCCGACGCCGGCCGGCTCACCGCCCCCGAGGGGCACGGACCCCGCGGGCGGCGCGACGATTCGGACCCGCTGAACCTGCTCCGGGCGCGAATCGGCTAGGGCCCTCCGATCCGCGCAGTGCCCGGGCAGGTGGTCGAGTCGCTGCTGATATGATCGAAACTCAGTGATCCGCACCCTCGTCCACCGGCCCGCCAGGGCCGGGGAGGCGCAAGATCGCCACTTCCGTCGAAGGGTGTTCTGCTGTGCGTGGAATTTCGAATGTTTCGGCCGGTTCGGGCCAGGGTCCGCTGCATCTCCTCACCGTCGGTAACGGTGGGCGGCGCGAGGGCAGTAGTCCGACAGGGATCGTCGGCCGGGCGCTGGCACGCCGGTTGCTTGCCGGGGCGGCCGGGTCCGGGTGCTCGCCGAACCGGCACAGGCCGGCGGATGGCCGCCGCACTGCGAAATCGTGGAGGGTTCGGTCGCTTCGCCGGCCGATGTCGAATCGGTGTCCTCCGGAGTGAGCACACTGTTCCTGGCCGACGCCGATCCGGCGAGCGCAGCGGAAGTATTGCAAGCAGGAGACATCCCCCGGATCCGGCGGCTGGTACTGCTCTCCTCGCATGGGCCCGAATACGAGGAGAACTATCCTCCGGAGACCTGGTTCTGGCTGGCAATCGAACACGCCGTCCGGAATTCGGGTATCCCGGCGACGATCATCCGCCCCTCGGCGGTGATGGGCGCCATGCTCGCGGGTACCTACCCGGCCACCGGCTTCGGGTGGCGGGAGACGATCGAAACCGCCGGCACCGTGTGGGAGCCCTATGGCGCGGCCGGCTGCTACCCGTTCATCCACGAAGAGGATCTCGCTGCCGTCGCCGCGGCCGGGCTGCTCGGTGACGAATACACCGGGATGGTCCTCGAGGCGGTCGGATTACCGGTGAGCACCGGCGACCGGGTGGCATGCCTGGCTGCTGCCCTCGGCCGCGAGATCGACCTGGTCGCACTGACAGAAGCCGAAGCCCGTCAGCGGTGGCGTACGCAGGGCTGGCCCGACAGCGCTGTCGACGTAACTCTCTACGCGCTACAGGAATACGCGGCACGAACGGCAGAGCTGACGCAGTGGACACTCGACCAGCGTCCGAGCGTGGCGGCGATCATCGGGCGCCCGCCCCGCACTTTCCAGGATTGGGTTGCGGACAACCTCGACGAGTTCCGCTGACCACTGCACGGCATACCCCGTGCGTTCACAGGGTAGTCGGCACTCTTTCGGCCGTTCCCGCACGGCCGGAACCGGGAACGGCTGTCGCGGCGGGCGATTCGCCGCTCGAGCAGCCCCCGGCCGAGCTCCTTCAGCCGCCGGTGCCCGCGTAGGCCCGGACCACCTCGAGTCGTTTCACCTTCCCGGTGGCGTTACGGGGCAGCGGTTCGGTGGTGATTTCCCACCGTGTGGGCACCTTGTAGCGGGCGATCCGCTCGGTGACGAACGCGCTCAGCTCTTCGGCGCCCACCGGATCGGTATCCGCGGTGACCACCACCGCGCACACCTCCTGGCCGAGGTCCGCGTGCGCGACGCCGAGCACCGCGCATTCCCGTACCGCGGGATGCTCGCTCAGCGCGTTCTCGACCTCGATCGGGTAGACGTTCTCCCCGCCGCGCAGGATGAGATCGGATCGGCGGCTGCTCACCCACAGGTAGCCGTCGTTCATCGTGCCCAGATCGCCGGTGCGCATCCAGCCGTCCGCGGCGATCGCGGCGGCGGTGGCCTCCGGGTTGTTCCAGTAGCCGAGCATCACCAGCGGACCGCGCAGGCAGATCTCGCCTTCGGTCCCGTCGGACACCGGTTCACCGTGTTCGTCGCGGATCTGCACATTCATCGTCGGCACCGGGGTTCCGACGGTGTCGGGACGTTCCTGCAGGTCGGCGGCGGTCGCGAAGGTCGCCGCCGTAGAGGATTCGGTGAGGCCGTAGCTGGTTCCCAGCGACCGTCCGGCGACCGGAAGGGCCTCCCGCAGCCGTTTCTTGAACGATGCGGAGGAGGGCGCGCTGTTCACCGAGATCGTGCGCAGCGAGGACAGGTCGTATCCCGACAGGTCGCCGTGTTCCAGGAGACGGTGCAGCATGGTCGGCACCGCACCCCAGTTGGTTACCCGTTCGGTCTCGATGAGCCGCAGTACGCGGTCGATATCGAAGCGGCCGGTGTGGATGACCGCGGTATCGCCGAGCGCGAGCCGGGGGACGGCGAGATTGTGCAGCGCCGCGATATGGAACAGCGGAGTGGCCAGCAGGAACCGTCGCGTGCCCGGGGCGCTGCCCAGTTCGGCGGCGACGGCTTCGTTCAACCGGTAGAAGTCGACCGCGGCGATCATGTTCCGATGGGAATGCACGGCGCCCTTGGGGCGGCCGGTGGTGCCGCTGGTGTAGAGGATGACCGCCGGATCGTCCTCGTCGATCTCGGTGGTGGGCAAGAGTTTTCCCGGCGTGTCCGTGGCCAGTCGCGAAATATCCGATTCGATCGACAGCACCGGCGCCTCGACCGCGCCGAGCAGGTCCCGGCGCGATGCGTCGGCCACGACGAGCGCCGGCGTGCAATGCTGCATACCGTAGGCGATTTCGCGCGCGGACCACATCGAGTTCATTCCCACGGCGATGGCGCCGAGTGAGGTCGTCGCCCAGAACGTGAGAATCCATTCGGCACAGTTGGCGGCGAGGATCGCTACCCGGTCACCCTTGCCTATCCCGTGGGTGGTGCGCAGCGCATGGCTCAGCGATGCCACCCGGTCCAGATGTTCGGCGAAGCTCCACCGGGTGTCACCGCAGATGAGGTATTCGCTGTCGCCGTAGCGGGCCGATTCGAGCAGCAACTCCGGCAGCGTATGCCTGCGATTGCGGAACACCGGCATGGGAATCCCGCGGACCGGCTCGCAAGTGATCTCGAGGGCGGCGCCGGGCGCGGTGAGGCGGGCCGTGACGGCCGCGCGGGGGTCGGGTGTCGTCGAACGATCGGACATGGGCAAGATCCCTTTCCTGGAAACCGCACGCGGGGCGGTGAACGTACTACGGCGGATCGGTCAGCGGACGGTCAACTGGCCCCCGTCGACGTTCCAGGACTGGCCGGTGACCCAGCCGGCCTGTTCGCTGGCGAGAAATACCACCGTCCAGGCGACCTCGCGCGCGTCCCCGACCCGCTGCAGTGGCAGATTGGCTTCGACGTAGCTGCGCCACGCCTCCGCCGGCAGATCGTCGAGCCGGCTGGTCCCGGTCACCCCGGGGCAGATGGCGTTCACGCGGATCCCGGCGGGACCCAGTTCTTTCGCCATCGACGAGGTCAGGGCCTGCACACCGGCCTTGGACGCGGCGTAGGCGGCGGTGTTCGCGCCGCCCAGTTTCCCGGCGATCGACGAGATGTTGACGATACTGCCGCCCGCGCCGTCCGCGCGCGCGACCATGGCGCGGGCGAAGGCGCGGCTCACCAGGAAGGTGCCCCGCAGGTTGACCCGCAGCACCGCATCCCAGGACTCGGTGGGCAGCTCGAGGACCGGAACCCGGTCCCCGGCGCGCGCCGCGGCGGCATTGTTCACGACGATATCGACCCGCCCGTAGTCGTCGGTCACCTTACGTACCAGGGCGTCCACCGCGGGTTCATCGGCGATATCGCAGACCACCGCATCGGCGCGCCGCCCCAGTTCGCGGATCTCGGCCACGACCGAATCGATATCGCGCCAGCCGGCGGCACGTTCCTCGCCGGTGTAGCGATCCGGAGTGCGCCCGGTGCCCGTGACGACGACATCGCAACCGGCGCGGGCCAGCGCCAGCGCTGTCTCCCGGCCGATGGACCGCATCCGGCCGGCTCCGGTGACCACCGCCACCTTGCCCTCGAACCCGGTGAGCTGCATCGTTCAGACCCTTTCGATGATGGCACCGGAAACCATCGCTCCGCCGGCGCAGACGGCGACGAGCGCGTGCTCGCCGTCGCGGCGTTCGAGTTCGTCGATTGCCGCACCGACCAGCCGGACCCCTGAGGACCCCACCGGATGTCCCAGCGCGATCGCCCCGCCGTTGACGTTCAGCCGGTCCTCGTCGATACCGTGGGTGCGGGCCGCGGACAGGGCGACCGCCGCGAACGCCTCGTTGACCTCGAATATGTCGATATCGGCGAGCGACATCCCGGTGCGGTCCAGCAGATGCTCGATCGCCAGGACCGGGCCGTCGAGCAGGTAGGGCACCTCACTGCCGAGCAGGCACTGCCGGACGATGCGGGCGCGGGGCCGCAACCCGAGCGAACGCGCGAGGTCCTCGTCCATGAGAACGGCGGCCGCCGCACCGTCGGAGATCTGCGAGGCCGTCCCGGCGGTGTGCAGGCCGTCTTCCAGCACGGGCGCGAGGGCGGCCAATGCCGCCAGGGAGGTGTCCCGCAGTCCCTGGTCGCGGGAGACGGTGCCGGGCGCGGCGCCGTCGCGACCCGGTACCTCGACGGGAATGATCTGCCGGTCGAATCGGCCCTCCTGCCACGCCGTCGCGGCGCGCTGCTGCGAACGCAAACCGAATTCGTCGAGGTCGGCGCGGGTGAAACCGCGGCGGCGCGCGATACGGTCGGCGCCGACGAACTGGGTGGGCAGATCCAGCGACCAGTCGGCGGGCCGGGGGCGGCCGACATTGTCGGGGATATTCGACAGCAGCGGTACCCGCGACATCGCCTCGACTCCGCAGGCCATCCCCGCGTCGATCACCCCGGCGGCGATCTGGGCCGCCACGATGTTCACCGACTGCTGACCGGAGCCGCATTGTGCGTCGATCGTGGTGGCGCCGGTGCGTTCCGGTAGCCCGGAGTGCAGCCATGCCGTCCGGGTGATGTTCGACGACTGTTCACCGGCTTGGGTGACGCAACCGCCGACCACCTGTTCGATCAGTGCGGGGTCCAGCCCCAGCCGGTCGAGTATGCCTTTCTGTACCGCCCCGAGCAGTTCGGCGGCGTGCAGTTCGGACAGCCAGCCGCCGCGGCGGCCGATCGGTGAGCGCGCGGCGTCGACGATGACCGGATTGCCCATATGAGTCCTCCTTGACCGAAATACGAAGGTGCTGCCCTCTCGATCGATAAGGACTGCTGAAACAGCATTCTATCCAACCAAGCACTTGTTTGGTAACTGGTTCTCGAATGTTTCCGCCGATCGGAAAGAGACGGGCCGGAAGCTCGGCTGATCAGCCACCCAGCGACCGGATCTGCCGTTCCAGTTCCGGATCGTCGCGCAACTCGGCCCGGACCGCCGCCTCCCAGAATCCGTGAAACCCGTTCCCGTCGCCGCGGCGTTGCCGATCGAGCCACCAATCGGGCAACGCGGACTTCTCCGGCCCACCCGCGACCCGCACCATCCACGCATTCCTGGCCCGCTGCTCCAGCGCCACCGCCCGCAGATACACCGCCCGCGCCGTACTACCGATGACGAGCACACCGTGACCGCCGAGCAGGGCCAGATCGGCATCGCCCACCGCGGCGATCGCCGCGGTGGCGGCCTGCGCACTGTTCACCGCACCGGCGTACTCGTCGACCAGCACCAGCTCCCCGCCGCCGAGACTCGAACTCTGATCGTAGGCCGGCGGCACCTCCGCCAGATCGCTCCAGATAGTCCCGAACTCGGGATGGTTGTGCACCACGAACTGCACATCCGGGCGCGCGCGGTGCAGGGCGAGATGCAGCGGGATACCCAGCGGCACCGGCCACTCCCCTTCGAGCAGGGTCCCGTCCAGGTCGATGCGGAGCACATCGCCGGGCCCGAACTCCGGCCAGGTCAGCAGCCACGGATTGCACAGCAGTGTGCCGTCACCCATATTGCGGGTGATATGACCCGCCAGATGGTCGCGATACCCCGCGCGCCACAGGGCCCGCGCCAGCAGCACGATCTCCTCGGCGGGAGCCAGGTCCGGCAGGAGCCGGTCGGCGGTCGGCCGGAAACCCATCCGATCCTCCTCAATCCCGCGGCAGCACGGTATCGGGCAGCGGATGACGGTAGAGCCGCGCCGCGTTCTCGCTGCACATCTTGCGGAGTTCGGGTGCAGGGATACCGGCCCAGTACCGTTCGATCACGTCCTGCGTATGCGGCCAGGTGCCGTCACCGTGCGGATAGTCGGTTTCGAGCATGATGTGATCGACGCCGATCACCTCGCGCAAGGCGATCGTGGACGGATCGTCGAGGGTGCAGAACCAGAAGTTGCGGCGCAGGATATCCGCCGGGCGTTCGTCCCAGCCCAGGCCGTACCCGGAGCGGTCGATGATGTTGTCCAGCCGGTCGATCAGCATCGGCACCCAGCCGATACCGCCTTCGCTCATCGCGATTTTCAGGGTCGGGTTGTCCTTCGGGTATCCCGACCACAGCCATTCGCTGCACGCCCCGAGCGACAACTGGCCGAACATCGTGGCGCCGAGTTGGAGTCCGGGCGCGCCCTGCGGGTAGGCGTACATTCCCGAACTGCCCACGTGCAACGAGATTACGGTGTCGGTCTCGACGCAGGCCCGGATGATCGGATCCCAATAGTCGCGCTCCCACAGCGACGGCAGCCCGATCGCGTGCGGACGTTCGGGAAGTGTGACCGAGGTGAATCCGCGAGCCGCGTTGCGCTCGATCTCGGCGACGGCCTCGACCGGATCGCCCAGATAGGTGATACCACCAGGAATCACGCGGGACGGATACGCCAGATACCACTCGTTGTAGATCCAGTCGTTCCAGGCCCGCACCGCGGCCTTGCCGACCTCGCGATCGGCGGCGAAGGCGAACACCCGGCCGCAGAAGCCGGTGATCTGGGACGGAAAATTGAGCATCGCCCAGATTCCGCCGAGATCCATATCCCGCACCCGGGCATGGATGTCGTAGCAGCCGGGGCGCATCTGCTCGAACCGGAACGGTTCGTACTTCACCGATTCCGAACGCCGTCCGGCCACCGCGTTCATCCCGACCTGCGAGTAGGTCTTGCCCTCGAACTCCCAGACCTGTGCACCGTCCGCGGTCTCGCGGATCCGTGGACCGCGATCGCGCAGGGCGGCCGGCATCCAGGTCTCGAAGAGATGGGGTGGTTCGACCACATGGTCGTCCACCGAGATCACGGTGTAGCGGACGGCCGCCGGTTCGGGTTCCGGGTCGAACAATTCGGGGTCGAGTGCCTGCTGCGGTGCTGCCACGGGTTCTCCTCCACACAGCGGGTGCGCCACGGGGACGGCCCACACCTTGAATCTAGTATCGCTATGCGATACCTTGGTATCTCCTGTTGATACCAAGGTAGGGGTGATCCATATTCCGGTCAAGACGTTGAGCGGCCTGCTGCGCGGCCTACACGTCGTCGAAGCGATTGCCGCGGCCCAGCCGGTCGGACTGACCGAGTTGTGCCGGGCCCTCGGCGAAGACAAGAGCGCCATGCAGCGCGTCCTCGCGACTCTCCACGAAGCCGGCTGGATCCGGCCGCTTCCCGAGTCCCCGCCGCGATGGGAACTCTCGGCGAAAATCGTCACGATGGCGGGACAGGCCCACAGCACCTCCTCGCTACTCGTCCGCGCCCGTCCCGTGCTGGCCGCCCTGCGCGATACGACCGGCGAAACCAGCCACCTCGCACTCCTCGACGGCGGGCAACTCGTGGTCGCGACCGTCGCGGACGGCACCCACACAGTGCGCACCGCCCTGCCGATCGGCCAGGTCCATCCGCCGGAAACCAGCGCCGCCGGGCGCGCGATCTTCGCGCACCTGCCCCCCACCGAACGCGCCGAACGCGCCGAAACGGCCGAAGCGCTGCTGTCCGCAGCGGAATACGACCGGATCCGGACGCGCGGCTGGTCGCTGTGCGAAGGCGCGGTCCAGCACGGTTCGACCAGTATCGGCGCGGCGATCTTCGATATCACCGGCGCACCCCAGGCGGCGATCGTGGTGAGCGCACCCGATACCCGGCTCACGCCCGGCGAATACGCACACGTGGGAGCTCTCGTCCGCGCTGCCGCACGCCGGTTGAGCGGCACAACTCCCGAAGCAACAGACGCGGCCCCGTAGCGGCGCGGCTCCGCTCCATCGTGTCGCGGCGCGGGCCGGGTCCGACTCACCCGCCCTGGGCCGGGCCCGGTGCAGGCTCTGGCCTGGTGGCCGTTTCGCGTGGGCTTTCACCACCGCGCCGAAGGGCGACACCAGCCCATCGTGCCGTGGCGGCGGGTCGGTCCGCCGGGCCGTCCCGGGGTCGGATATCGGCCGGGACGCCACCCAATTCCACGCTTCGACCACCGGGAACGCCGGAACCGCACCCCGGTGGCCGAGCAAGCCGTGGACTCACGGGAGCGGCCCATTTCACTGCTCAGTGCCGCGGGCGGGCCTGCCGGGTCACGATCGAACCAGGCCATGCGGGCCGCGCTGTCCGGCGGTGAACACCGGCAGCGATAGGCTCGGACAGCTGGGCTAGTGTCGGCGACAACCTCCCGGAGGCAGCTGTGCACAGACGTCGGTTGACCATTCTCGGGGCCGCGGTGACGATCGTCGCCGCGGCGGGCACCGGGTGCGGGATCGAGGAACCGGTGCCCGGTGCCACGACCACCACGAGCGCGACCGTCGCGCAGCCCGCCCGCGCACCCGGGATCGTCATCCCCGACGGGAGGGTGGAACATATCGTCGACCGGGTGGACCAGCGCGCGCAGGAATTGCTGCGCGAAACCGGTATCCCGGGCATGGCTGTCGCCATCGTCGCCGACGGAAAGGTCGTGTATCAGGAAGGGTTCGGGATCCGCGAGGTCGGCACCGAACAGCAGGTGGAACCCGATACCGTGTTCCAGCTCGCCTCGGTATCGAAACCGATCGGAGCGACCGTGGTGGCCCGCGAAGTCGCCGCCGGGCCACTCGAATGGGATACACCGCTGCGGCAGCTCGCGCCGTGGTTCACGCTGAACGATCCCTATATCGGCGATCACGCGACCGTCGGTGACCTGTACGCACACCGGTCCGGGCTGCCCGACCACGCCGGAGACAAGCTGGAAGACCTCGGATTCGACCGGGCACAGGTGCTGCAACGGTTACCGCTGCTCCCGCTGGAACCGTTCCGGGCCGCCTACGAGTACACGAATTTCGGGTTGACAGCGGCGGCCACCGCGGTCGCCGAGGCCGCGCACACGGACTGGGCCGACCTGTCGGAACGCGCGATCTACGAGCCGCTGGGCATGACGGCCACCAGCTCCCGCTACGCCGATTTCGCGGCCGCCGCGAACCGCGCGGTGGGGCACACCCGCGTGGGCGAGGACTACCGGCGCACCGAACCGCCGCGCCGGCCGGACGCGCAATCGCCGGCGGGCGGCGCCAGCTCATCGGTGGTGGATATGGCGCGCTGGATGACAATGGTCTTGGGGAACGGATCCTACGAAGGCCGGGAGGTGGTGGCCCCGGACGCGCTACTGCCCGCGGTATCACCGCAGATCGTCTCGGCGCCGCCGGCGACACCGGATGCGCGGGCCGGTTCGTACGGGTACGGATTCAATGTCGGCACCTCGGCGGCCGGCCGGGTGGTGCTGAGCCATTCCGGGGCTTTCAACGCGGGCGCGGCGACGGCGTTCACGTTGATCCCGTCGGCGAATGTGGGGATCGTGACGCTGACGAATGCCGCGCCGATCGGGGTACCGGAGACGTTGAACGCCGAATTCGCCGATCTCGTGCAGTTCGGTGAGGTGCGCGAGGACTGGTGGGGGCTGTACCAGGAAGCGTTCGCGGAAATCGAGGGCCCCACCGGTGAGCTGGTGGGTGAGCGACCACCGCCGAATCCCGCGCCGGCCGGGCCACCGGCCGAATATGCGGGGATATACGGTAACGATTATTTCGGCCCCGCGCAGGTCGTCGCGGACGGTGACCGGTTACTGCTGACCCTGGGCCCGGGAAAGGTGACCGTACCGCTGCGGCACTGGGACGGCGATACTTTCGTCTTCACCCCCACCGGCGAAGCCGCGAACCCGGGAACGATATCGCAGGCACGGTTCGACGACGACCGCCTGTGGCTGGAGTTCTACGACTCCGAAGGCTTCGGCACTTTCACCCGCTGACCGAGCAGGCCGGGCAACCCGGTCACCGGCCAGCGGGTCGCGCCGGCCGGTGACCGGGTGGTCTCGCTATCTCCTGCTCGGTCAGCTGCCGACGTAGGCTGCCAGATGTTCACCGGTGAGAGTGGACCGTGCGGCGACCAGATCGGCGGGGGTGCCCTCGAAAACGATCCGGCCGCCGTCGTGCCCGGCGCCGGGACCGAGGTCGATGATCCAGTCGGCGTGCGCCATCACCGCCTGGTGGTGTTCGATGACGAGCACCGATTTACCCGAGTCCACGAGCCGGTCCAGCAGGCCGAGCAGGTTCTCGACATCGGCGAGGTGCAGACCGGTGGTCGGTTCGTCCAGGACGTAGATTCCGCCCTTCTCACCCATCCGGGTCGCCAGCTTCAGCCGCTGCCGTTCACCGCCGGACAGCGTGGTGAGCGGTTGCCCGACCTTGATATAGCCCAGGCCGACGTCCACCAGGCGCTCGAGGATCTTGTGGGCCGCGGGGATACGGGCGGCACCGCCGCCGAAGAACTCCTCGGCTTCGGCGACCGACATCTCGAAAACCTCCGCGATATTGCGACCGCCGAAGGTGTATTCCAGAACCTGCGCCTGGAATCGCCGGCCTTCGCATTCCTCGCACGGCGATTCGACCGTGGCCATGACCCCGAGATCGGTGTAGATGACCCCGGCGCCGTTGCAGGCCGGACAGGCGCCTTCGGAGTTCGAGCTGAACAGGGCCGGTTTCACCCCGTTGGCTTTCGCGAAGGCTTTGCGGATCGGATCGAGCAGGCCGGTGTAGGTGGCCGGATTGCTGCGCCGCGACCCCTTGATGGGGGTTTGGTCCACCATGGCGACATCGTCGTGGCGGGCCACCGCGCAATCGATCAGCGAGCTCTTGCCGGACCCGGCGACACCGGTGAGAACGACCAGCACGCCGAGCGGGATATCGACGTCGACGTTCTTCAGGTTGTGCGTATCGGCGCCGCGGACCTCGAGCGCACCACTCGAGGTGCGGACCGACGGTTTGAGCGCGGCGCGGTCGTCGAGGTGGCGGCCGGTGATGGTGTCGCTGCCGCGCAGGCCCTCGATGGAGCCCTCGAACATGACCTGCCCGCCCTCGGTACCGGCGCGGGGCCCGAGATCGATGATGTGATCGGCGATGGCCATCACTTCGGGTTTGTGCTCCACGACGAGCACGGTGTTGCCCTTGTCGCGCAGCTGCAGCAGCAGTTCGTTCATCCGCTGGATATCGTGCGGGTGCAGGCCGATGGTGGGTTCGTCGAACACGTAGGTGACATCGGTGAGCGAGGACCCGAGATGCCGGATCATCTTCGTCCGTTGCGCTTCACCGCCGGACAGGGTGCCCGCGGGGCGTTCCAGCGACAGGTAGCCGAGCCCGATCTCGACGAACGAGTCGAGGGTCTGCCCGAGCGCGGTGAGCAGCGGCGCCACCGACGGTTCGTTCAGCTCGCGTACCCAGGCGGCGAGATCGCTGATCTGCATCGCGCAGGCGTCGGCGATGCTGATGCCTGCGATCTTCGACGACCGGGCCTCGGCGCTGAGCCGGGTCCCGGCACAGTCGGGACAGGTGTCGAAGGTGATCGCCTTGTCGACGAACGCGCGGATATGCGGCTGCATCGCTTCCCGGTCCTTGGACAGGAAGGATTTCTGGATTCGCGGAATCAGGCCCTCATAGGTGACGTTGACACCCTCGACCTTGACCTTCGTGGGCTCTTTGTACAGCAGATCGTTGAGCTGTTTCTTGGTGAACTTCTTGATCGGCTTGTCCGGGTCGAAGAATCCGCACCCGCGGAAGATCCGGCCGTACCAGCCGTCCATGCTGTAACCGGGGATGGTGAGGGCGCCCTCGTTCAGCGACAAGTTCTCGTCGTAGAGGGCGGTGAGGTCGAAATCGGAGACCGAGCCGCGGCCCTCGCAACGTGGGCACATACCACCGGTGATACTGAAGCTGCGGCGCTCGCGCACGGTCTGCCCGCCCTTCTCCACGGTGACCGCGCCGGCGCCGCTGATCGAGGCGACATTGAAGGAGAACGCCTGCGGTGAGCCGATATGCGGGGTGCCGAGCCGGCTGAACAGGATCCGCAGCATGGCGTTGGCGTCGGTGGCGGTACCGACGGTGGAGCGGGGATCGGAACCCATGCGCTCCTGGTCGACGATGATGGCGGTGGTGAGCCCATCGAGGACGTCGACATCGGGGCGGGCCTGATTGGGCATGAAACCCTGGATGAACGCGCTGTAGGTCTCGTTGATCAGCCGCTGCGATTCGGCGGCGATGGTGCTGAAGACCAGTGAGCTCTTCCCCGACCCGGAGACACCGGTGAACACGGTCAACCGGCGCTTCGGGATTTCGACACTGACATCTTTGAGGTTGTTCTCCCGCGCGCCGTACACGCGGATCAGATCGTGGGTGTCGGCGAGATGCGGCTCGGATATCTGTCTGCCGGTCTTCGTGGCCATACTCATCTGCTCTCCTGGTCTCCCTCGGTTTTTCGGGCCGCCCGCGCGACCCCGCCGCCGTCGTCCGGTCGATCAAACCAGAACGAGGCGTCAGATTCCGTTGCACCGGACCGCGATTTCGGGCCGCTTCCCCGGGGGGTCCGGAAACGGCCCGGCGTACCCGTGAGACGGGCCGCCGGACCGTCGTGCGTCCGGCGGCTATCCGCTCGGGTATCGAATAGTTCACGGCCGGCGCTACCACGCGGTGTGGACGCCTGCTCCGGGTCGCTCAGCCGGCCTGCTGGATGCGGATCATGTTCCCGGCGGGATCGCGGACAGCGCAGTCGCGGATACCGTACGGCTGATCGGTGGGTTCCTGGACGATTTCGACATCACCGGCCTGGAGCCGGTCGAAGGTGGCGTCGAGATCCGCGGCGGCGAGGTTGATCCCGGCGTAGGTGCCTTTGGCCATCATCTCGCCGATGACGCGGCGTTCGTCGTCGGTGATCCCGGGATCCACGGCCGGCGGGGTGAGCACGATGGAGATGCCGGGCTGATCGGCGGGGCCCACGGTGAGCCACCGCAGCCCTTCGTAGCCGACGTCCTTGCGCACCTCGAAGCCGAGGAGATCCCGGTAGAAGGCCAGCGCCGCATCCGGGTCGTCGTGCGGGAGATAGCTGGAGTGGATGGTGAGGTTCATGACGAAGACGCTAGCCGCGCCGCGGTGACCGGTGCTTCTCGATTCCTGATCGGTCTCGTCACCTGTCTGGCGACACAGCTCGGCATCCCCGCCGCTTCGGCGGACTCCTGCTGCCGGTAGACGCTCGGCGGAACTCCGACCAGTTCGGTGAAGCGGGTGCTGAACGTGCCCAGTGAGGAGCAGCCCACCGCGAAGCAGATCTCGGTGACGGTCATATCGCCGCGGCGCAGCAGCGCCTTGGCCCGTTCGATCCGCCGGGTCATCAGATAGCCGTAGGGCGATTCACCGTAGGCGAGGCGGAATTGCCGGCTGAGGTGGCCGGCCGACATATTCACGCCGCGGGCGAGTGCGGCGACGTCGAGCGGTTGTGCGAACTCGCGGTCCATCCGGTCACGGACCCGCCGCAGCAGGGCGAGATCGCGCAACCGCGGATCGGCGGCGGGTTTGCTGGTCACGCGAGAAATCGTGCCACAGCCGGCGCCGGTTGCCCAGCCTCGGCCGGCCGGTTCCGTCAGCCCGGTGGCGGAGCGGACAGCCACGCGAGGGCCGCGACGGTCAATCCTCCCCGTCGGCGCGGCGCACGCGCCGACGGCGGCGTGGCGGCCGGGCGCCGCGGAAAGCTTGTGCCAAACGGGTGTGTGGCTGCCAATCCAACCCGTTGGGCAGGCCCCAGCCGAATCGGACGGCGGCCAGTCGCAGCACGAGAGAACAGGTGATTCCCAGGACGATACCCAGCGCGGGTGCGCCGAGATAGGTGCAGACGACCATCGTGCCGGCGACGACGGCGGCAACGGTCGCGTAGAGGCCGTTACCGCCGAATACGGCCGGCACCCGGCGCAACAGCACATCGCGAGTGGCGCCGCCGCCCACGGCGGTGGTGATACCGAGCAGCACCGCGGGCAGCCAGCCGAGTCCGGCGGCCAGTGTCTTCTGCGCGCCGGTGACCGCCCAGAAACCGATAACGGCGGCATCGAGAGCGGTGAACAGCCTGTCCCACGCGGGTTCGCTGAGATGGATGACGAAGGAAATCAGCGTGCCCAGCACCGCGGTGGGCAGATAGGCGTAGTCGGTGAGCGCGACCGGTGGGCCCTGTTGCAGCAGGGTATCGCGGATGATGCCGCCGCCGAGCCCGGAGACGATACCGACGACGAGAAACCCGAAGAGATCGAGTCCCTCGCTACGGGAGACCGCGCCGCCCAGCATCGCGCACGCCAGCACACCTGCCAGATCCAGATACCGGGTGACCTGGTCGATGGTGTCGATGGGTGCGGCCACGGCAGCAAACTAACACGTGCGGCCGCGCCCGCCCCGCCGCCGGGAAGTCGGCCCTCCACCAGTCGGCCCGGGCCGGTGCGCTGAGGTCATCCCGCTCCGCCGGTCGCCAGGCGCATGAGATCGGTATCGAGATCGATACCCACTTCGCTGCCGCCCGCACTGCCGAAGGAGTGCTGGTAGCTGTCCCAGGATTCGGCCTTCACCCGATGCGCGAATTCGCTTTCCATGAGCAGCACCAGTTCCAGCGCGGCCCGGTCGATCCGTTTGTTCAGGTCGGTGTCGTTCCAGTCCTCGGCGGCGGCGAACAGCGAGGTGGGCACGGTCATGGTGCGCAGGAAGGCGAACAGCGCACGCATCTGCTCGTCCACGACCAGAGCATGCCGGGATGTGCCCGCGGTCGCCGCGAGGATCACCGGTTTGGCGATGAGCAGGTCATTGTCGAGGACATGGAAGAAGGAGGTGAGCAGACCGCTCGGGGCGGCCTTGTAGACGGGGGCCGCCACGACCAGTCCGTCGGCGGCGGCCAGGCTATCTATCGCCGCCGTCATTTTCGGGCCCGTCAACTGTGAGACCAGGGCGGTGGTGATCTCGGTGGCCAGCTCCCGCAGGTCGATCACGGTAACGGTCACCCGCGCATCGCGGCGGGCGGCCACGGCGCCGACGCGGGCGGCGATCCGGTCGGCGAGCATCCGGGTCGAAGACGGGTTGCTGGTGCCGCCACTGACCACGACCAGCCGATACGGGTCGCGGGCCTGTCCGTTCGATTTCATGACTGTCTCCTGTTCGCGGTGTCGGCGAGTTTCCCGCAGATCTCTTCGAGGGCGTGCAGTTCGTCGTCGGTGAGGGCGCCTGTCAGCACCCGGGCGACGCCGACCGCGTGCCGGCCCCCCACCCGGCGTTGCCTGGTCCGGCCCGCGTCGGTGAGCGAGAGCCGCACCCCGCGGCCGTCGTGCGGGTCCCGGGTGCGCTGCACGAAACCGCGTTCGACGAGCCGGTCCACCATCCGGGAAAGCGCCGGCTGGGTGAGCAGCACATGCCGGTTCAGTTCGGCGGGCCGGATCGGCTCCGGGCATTTCGACAGCGTGTAGAGGACGTCGTATTCGCGCATGGTCAGCCCGTGCCACACGTCCTCGGCGGCGAACTGTTTCATCAGCGCGGCATGCGCGGTGAGCAAGGACTCCCACGCGTCGTTGGCGAGCCGGCTGCTGGTCCGGGACACGTCCGCACGCTCCGCTGCCTCCTCCGGGCCTGACCCGCTCATGCTGTGTCCATCGGGCACGAGCGGGGGCCCTACGTGGTCACGCTCCGCTGCCTCCTCCGGGCCTGACCCGCTCATGCCGGGGCATCCAGGTACGGGCTGGCGCCCGCGAGGTTGTCGCCCTGGTTTGCACCCGGCCGGGCCTGCCGGGGCGGGGTGTCGCCGTATTCGGCGGTGACCCGTGCCCGGTGCGTCGGGGCGGGGGCCGATTCGGGGTCGCGGCGCGATTCCAATTCCTTGCGCAGCACCGGAACAACTTCCGCGCCGAGCAGGTCGAGCTGGTTCAGCACCGTTTTCAGCGGTAGGCCGGCGTGGTCCATCAACCAGAGCTGGCGCTGGTAGTCGCCGAAGGTGTCGTGGAAGGTGAGGGTTTTGTCGATGATCTCCTGCGGGCTGCCCACCGACAGCGGGGTCATCTCGGCGAAATCCTCCAGGGAGGGGCCGTGACCGTAGACGGGCGCCTCGTTGAAGTAGGGCCGGAATTCGTTCCACGCGTCCTGGGATTTCTTCGCGATATAGGCCTGTCCACCGAGACCGACGATCGCCTGCTTCTTGGTGCCGTGGCCGTAGTGCTCGAATCGCTGCCGGTAGAACTCGATGAGCTGCAGCGAATGCGCGGTCGGCCAGAAAATGTGGTTGGCGAAGAATCCGTTGCCGTAGTAGGCGGCCTGTTCGGCGATCTCCGGGGTGCGGATGGAACCGTGCCAGACGAACGGCGGCACACCGTCGAGGGGCCGCGGGGTCGCGGTGAAACCCTGAAGCGGGGTCCGGTACTTGCCTTCCCAGTCCACCACGTCTTCGCGCCACAGCCGGTGCAGCAGATTGTAGTTCTCCAGAGCCAGCGGCAGACCGGCCCGGATGTCCTTGCCGAACCAGGGGTAGACGGGTCCGGTGTTACCGCGTCCGAGCATGAGGTCCATGCGCCCCCCGGACAGATGCTGCAGCATCGCGTAGTCCTCGGCGATCTTCACCGGGTCGTTGGTGGTGATCAGCGTGGTCGCCGTGGTGACGATCAGACGCTCGGTGAGGGCGGCGATATGGGCCAGCAGCGTCGTCGGCGAGGACGAGAAGAACGGTGGATTGTGATGCTCGCCGATGGCGAAGACATCGAGACCCACTTCCTCTGCTTTCTTCGCGATCTGCACGATCGCGTCGATTCGTTCGGCCTCGCTGGGGGTCACGCCGGTGACGGGGTCACGCGTGATATCGCTGACCGAAAAGATTCCGAACTGCATTGATGTCACTCCCGACGTAGGTTCTATGCATTTGCATCTACCTCAACCCAGGGGCCGGCGGGGTTATTCCAGCGCGTACCGGGCACACGACCCTACTCACGGCAGGGCAACGCGCAGAGTGCGCTCCGCCGTCCCGCATCTGGGTGCCGGACCGGACGGGCCGGCGAACGTCGACATCGCCCCGCGCCATCGTCCACAGAGTCACCGGCGCGAGCACCGCCGGTTCGAAAATCAGAACGCGAAGCATGCCGAACATCTGGAGAATGTCCAGATCAGTATCCTCGCCGTCCGCCGGCAGCTGGACGATCCCGCCACCGAACGGCAGCAGGATCGCAAGGAACACTGTCAGTGTCGCCGAGCCCTCGGCACTACCGATGATCCGACGTTGCGCCGGTGCCGGAGTGAGCGGTGCGCACCGGTGCCGGGTGCGCGGTGAGCGAGTCCAGTTCGCGGATCGCGGCGCAGCTACGGCGGATCATGGTGGCGAACATGGCGTCGCCCCGTTCGGTCGGGGCGCCGTAGGCTGCGCCGAATACCGCGACCAGCGGACCCTGCAGGGTCGCGAATCGATAGTCCTGGCGGCAATCGTCGAGCGAATAGCCGGTCACTCCGAGTTCGAGCAGCCGCCGATGATAGGTGGCGATGAGATCGTCTTCTTCGGCTCGCCGGATTTCGGGATCGAGACCGGTGGTGACGAAGTAGGCGAGGTCGCGGGCCGGCAGCCCGAGGTTGACGGTCTGCCAGTCGACCGCGGTCACCACCGCCGGCTCACCCGTGCCGAACAGCAGGTTGTCCAGGCGGTAGTCGCCGTGGACCAGGCCGAACCGTTCGGGCCGGGCAAGCAGCCAGTCGGCGATGACCGCACCGCAGGCGCGCACGGTATCGCAGTCTTCGGGTGTGAGGCGATCACCGAGGCGGCCGAAGAAGAGATCGGTGGTGGGACCGTACAGCTCGCCGAGCGTCTCGGCTTCCGCGGGCCCGTTGCGGCTGAACCCCGGAACGTCCAGCAGGGTTTGGTCGCACCAGCGCGGCGCGTGCAGGCCGGCGAGGTTCGCGACAGCACAGTGGGCGTGTGTCACCGGACATCCCGCGATCTGGTCGCCCTGGCGGGCGGGTGCGAGGTCTTCGAGCAGCAGCACGAATTCGCTGCCGTCGCCCCGTATGCCGGCGTAGTAGCAGTGCGGTGTGCGGACCGCCACCGTAGCGGCGATCTCGGTGTAGAACCGGACCTCCTGCCGGTAGGCGCCGGCGAGCATCGCCCGGGTCCCCGGGTCCGCGGCCGGAAGTTTGGCCAGTAGCTGCTCTGGAACAGAGTCTCCGGTGAGCCGCAGCCGGTACACCGACCCGATCTGGCCGGTGCCGACCGCTTCGGCGACAACGCCGTCGACGTGGCCGCGGAGCGCCGTGCCGAGCCATTCGGGCGTGAGTTCGGCGACGGTGGTGGGGATCGTCATCGGTCACTTCTCCGGGGATCGGTTCGCCCGGCAGCTCCCCCGTTCCGGCGGTGTTCCCGCCACGCGGCGAGCACCGGGGCCAGTTCGGACGGGGTGTTGCCGTGCAGGATCACGCCGTCGGCGCCGGCCCGGAACTGGTCGGCGATCCGGTCGGCGCAGTCCGCGGCGGTGCCGGTAGCCGAGGCCGCGAGCCACTCGGCCGGGAGCAGTTCCTCGATCGCGGCGAGGGTTTCCGGGTCGGCGACCGCGTCCAGCGCCCCGCCTGCCCCGGTGACCAGCGGGTGAGCGCGGAAACCGTCGAGTACTCGCTGATCCCAGCCGTTGACCCGGACGAGGATCTCGCCGTAGCCCTGCAGGTAGGTACCGAGACGGCCGGCGAGTTTACGCAGCCGGGCGGATTCTCCCTGGGATTCGTCCACGACGGCCAGAACGGACCAGATCCGGACAGCGGCGGGGTCGCGACCGGCGGCTTCGGCGGCAGTACGGATGGTGTGCACCGCGTGGGCGGTGGTCTCGTCGGTGAAGAAGGTGTGCAGAACGACGGAATCGGCGATCTCCCCGGCGAGCCGGAGTGTGGCAGGACCGATCGCGGTGAGGGTGACCGGGATGTTCTCCTCGTAGGCGGGGTCCAGCTGTAGCAGTGGATAGCGCCCGGCGGGTCCGTCGTGGCCGAGAACGGTTTCGCCGCGCCAGAGGCGACGATAGATATCGACGGCGTCGCGGATCTGCGCAGAGGTGATGCGGGGTAGGCCGATCGCGTCGAACAGGGCGTCGAAACCGCGGCCCAGGCCGAGGCTGTAGCGGCCGCGGGTCAGGCGGTGCAGGGTGACCGCGCCGGCGGCGGTGACCAGTGGGTGGCGGGTGTTGTGGTTGGTGGCGGCGGTGCAGATCCGCAAGCCGGTGGTGACCGCGCCCGCGGCGGCGGCGAGGGTGAATGCTTCCTTGGTGTTGAAACGTTCCGACAGGAAAAGGGTGCCCAGGCTCAGCTCTTCGGCGGCACGGGCTTCTTCGAGCAGGGCGTGCGGGTCGGTGGCGGGCCCGGCGAGCCCGTAGCAGCCGAGTTCGGGGAATTCGGCTGAGCGGTTTTCCTCCGGGGCGACCGCGGGCGCCTCGCGGTCGCGGTCGGCCGCATCCGGTCCTGGGTCGTTCATGCCCGACCGGCCCGGTCGCGGCTGCCGGCGATCATGTGGTGCAGCTCTTCGGTGGTCCACGGCGGGGTGTCGTTGTGGTCGCGGAAGCCGAGAATGCTGGGAGTGGGCCGGTCGTATCGGCCGAGGAACCCGCCGGCGGCTACGAAGATCTGCCCGGTGATATCGCGGGCTTGCGCGCCGGCCAGGTACAGGTAGAGCTGGGCGGCATATTCGGCGGGTGGGGCGTCGAGGGCGGCGTCCTTGCTCATTTCGTCGAGCATGCCCCGGCGATACAGCTCCATGATCTTGGCCTCGTAGGCGAACCCGCTGGAAAGTCGCGTTTTCGCCCCGGGGCAGACGACATTGGCGCGGACCTCGTGTTCGGCGAGTTCGGCCGCAATGGCGAGAGTGAGGCTGTTGACGGCACCTTTGCCGGCCGCGTAACCGGTGCCGCCGTAATCGCCGAGATAGGCGAACGAGCTGGTGTTGATGATGCTGCCGCGGCGTTGCGCCACCATTTTCGGGGCGGCGGCGCGGCAGGTGTTGAAGGTGGTGGTGAGGTGGGAGTCGAGCAGGGCGCGCCAGTCGCGGGTGGTGACGTTCAGGATCGAGGATTCGGCGGGCTCGGCGATTCCGGCGCAGTTGACCAGGACGTCGATGGTGCCGAACGTGCGCACGCAGGTGTCGACGAGTTCGGTCGCGACGGATTCCTCGGCAGCACTGCCCGCGACGCCGACCGCGCGCTGCCCGCCGAGGGCGAGCGAGCCGACGGTGCGTTCGACCGCCGCTTCGTCCCGGCCGTTCACCACCACGCCGGCACCGTGCCGGGCCAGGGCGTGGGCGACGGCGTGACCGATACCGCTGGTGGCGCCGACGACCACGGCGCCGCGGCCCCACAGGGTTTGCTGACCGCTCATGGACCTGCTTTCGTTTCCCGGGCCGGCGACAAGCTACGGCCGAACACTTATCCGTACAGGTGTCCGAGCAGTATGCCACCCTACTGTCGCGCAAGTCCGCGAATCACCGCCGCCGATTAGGCGCAACGCGTACGCGTTGCGTATACGAAACGGTCCGTAGTACTGTCTGGACAGGTGTCTACCATAGATCCTGGACAGTAATCTGGGGAAGGATTTCCACATGACTTCGGTGAAACCGCCGCGGGTGTCCGGAGGCGAACACGAACACGGCCATCTGGAAGAGTTCCGCACCGACCCGATCGCGCTGATGCGCCGGGTGCGTGAAGAATGCGGTGATGTCGGCCAGTTCGAACTCGCCGGCCGCCACGTCATCCTGCTCACGGGAGCCGAGGCGAACGAATTCTTCTTCCGCGCCGCCGACGAAGACCTCGACCAGGCCGCCGCCTACCCGTTCATGAAACCGATCTTCGGTGAGGGCGTGGTCTTCGACGCCAGCCCGGAACGGCGCAAGGAGATGCTGCACAACTCCGCGCTGCGCGGCGACCAGATGCGCGGCCACGCCGCCACCATCGAACGCGAAGTCGCCCGGATGCTGGCGAACTGGGGCGACGAGGGCGAAATCGACCTGCTCGATTTCTTCGCCGAACTCACGATCTACACCTCCTCGGCCTGCCTTATCGGCACGAAGTTCCGCGAGGAACTCGACAGCCGGTTCGCGCACCTGTACCACAACCTGGAACGCGGGACCGACGCCCTGGCCTACGTGGACCCCTATATGCCGATCGAAAGTTTCCGGATCCGCGACGAATCCCGGGCGAAACTGGTCGAGCTGGTCCAGGAGATCATGAACAACCGGATCGCGAACCCGCCCGCCGACAAAGAGGACCGCGATCTGCTCGACGTGCTGGTGTCGGTGAAGAAAGAAGACGGCACCCCGCATTTCAGCGCCAGCGAGGTCACCGGCATCTTCATCTCGATGATGTTCGCCGGCCACCACACCACCTCCGGTACCGCCGCCTGGTCGGTGATCGAACTGCTGCGCCATCCGGAGGTGCTGTCGGGGGTCGTGAAGGAACTCGACGAACTCTATGCCGACGGCCAGGAGGTGAGTTTCCACGCGCTGCGCCAGATTCCACAGTTGGAGGCCGTGCTGAAGGAAACGCTGCGGCTGCATCCGCCGCTGATCATCCTGATGCGGGTGGCGCAGGGGGAATTCGAGGTGTGCGGGCACACCATCGCCGAAGGCGACCATGTCGCGGCCACGCCCGCGATCTCCAACCGGCTGCCGGAAGATTTCCCGAACCCGGACAGTTTCGACCCCGGCCGCTATATCGACCCCAACCAGGAAGATCTCGTCAACCGCTGGACCTGGATCCCGTTCGGCGCGGGCCGGCACCGCTGCGTGGGCGCCGCGTTCGCGCTGATGCAGCTGAAGGCCATTTTCTCGGTACTGCTGCGGGACTGGGAATTCGAGATGGCGCAGCCCTCGGAAAGCTACCGCAACGATCACTCGAAGATGGTGGTGCAGTTGCAGCAGCCGTGCACGGTACGTTACCGGCGCCGACGCCGGGAGAACTGAGTCGGCGGGATCCACAGCCGGGACACCTTCGCTGCCATCCGCCCGGCTTCTGCCGGCTTGCCCCGGATAACAACCCGTTGTCCGGGTTTCGAAGGGATTCGAGCGAAGCTGTCGAACACGCGGCATGCGGCAAAGTAGTGCGTTCCCTGCTGATCGCGGCCGGACAATGCAGTGTCGCCGGCAACGGGTGCGGACGGACACTGCGCTGAACCGCGTTGCCGGCTGTGCTGCCCCGCGCGCACCCCGACGCACCGGAACCTGCGGCGATTCGATTCAGCCGTGGGTCAATTCGTCGGCCATACGGGTTGTGATGGTGGCCAGCACTCGAGCCGCGGTGGCCAGATCCTCGGGTGTGACAGCGCTGTAGGCGGCGTCCACGATCGCAGCGCATTCGGCGCGAACCTTGCCCACGACGGTCTTGCCCGCGGTGGTCGGTTCGAGTCGGCCGTGGGGTGTGTTCGCCAGTAGGCCCTTGGCGAGCAGTGCGTTCACGGCGGTTTCGACTTCGGCGGGGGCCCACTGGGTCAGTCCGGCGATCCGGTTGATGTGAGCGGCCCGCTCGACCGGCTCGCCGATGGCCTGATTCAGCACGATCCACTGCTTCTCATCCATAGTGGTACCGATCAGTGCGCGGGCCAGCACTGCGGCGTGATGCTTCTCGGCTCGGCCGATGATCGAGGGAGTCAAAGTAGAGGGGGCCGACGCTGGCCGGGCTGTAGTCGCGGCGGCAACGGCGCTGCTCGCGGGCGGCCCGGCCTCGATGGCCGTTCCGCCGCAACCGGTGAGCAGCAAAGCTGCGCCGATGGACGAAACAGATACGGCGACAAAGGAAGTCCTGCCGTTCATTTTGTGAAACCTCTTCCAGGTGGATGGACGAACCTCGCAACGGCGCTCGTGTGCCACCAGTCCGCGCTCGCTGCAGCGAGGAGCCGGTGGCGAATCGATTCAGGCGCCGGCCAGTTCCTGCGCCATGCGCGCGGTGATGGTAGCCAGCACTCGGGCCGTGGTGGCGAGATCTTCGGCGGGAACCGCGCTGTAGACAGCGGCGACGATCGCGCCGGATTCGGCACGAACCTTGCTCACCATGGCCTTGCCGGTGCCGGTGGGCTCTAGCAGTCCGTGGGGTGTGGTAGCCAGCAGAGCACCGGCGAGCAGTGCGTTCACGGCGGTCTCGACTTCGGTGCGGGCCCACTGGGTCATTGCGGCGACCTGGGCGATATGGGCGCCGCGCTCGACCGGGGCGCCGGCGGCAAGGGCTTGATTCAGCACGATCCACTGCTTCTCATCCAGAGTCGTGCCGGCCAGTGCGCGGGCCAGGACCGCGGTGTGGTGCTTCTCGGCCTGGCCGATAACCGAGGGGGTCAGGGTTGCCGGTGTGACATCGGTGCTCATTGCGATCTCCTCGTTCCGGTTGATGCTCGGCGACGCGCTCAATTCTGACACTGAGTTCCAGATGTGCGCAAGTATCACTTTGGACCTAGTTCCTTTTGATTCTGAGATTCTTATGGCGCTACGATCTCGCTATGCCCGCAGACGACCGCGCCCTGCCACTTCGCGAGCGCAAGCGGATCCGCACCCGCCGTGCCCTGGCCGACGCCGCACTGGCGCTGTTCACGGAGAAGGGTTTCGCCGCCACCACCGTCGAGGAACTGGTAGAGGCAGCAGAGGTCTCGCGCAGCACGTTCTTCCGGGCATTCCCCACCAAGGAGGCGGTGGCCGTCGAGGCCGAGACCGAGCTCTGGGCCCGCTATCTCCAAGCCCTCGCCGCGAGTGAACTCACCGGGCCGATCCTCACCGCGTTACGCGACGTCCTCACCGACGCAGCAACCGCGCTGCCCGAGGACTGGGATCAGCGCTACATCGCCACACGCAGCCTGATCCTGACCGCCCCCAGCCTGCTCGGCTACGTCGAATACGCCCGGTCGGGTGTGGAAACCGAAGTGGCGGCAACCCTTTCGAGCAAACTCGCGCTTTCCCCCGGCGATCTGCGCCCCCGCATCCTCGCCGAACTCACCACCACGGCCTGGAGCATCGCCGGGCGCGGCTGGGTCGCCGCCGACGGCGCAGGCGGCCGGTCCGCGCTCACCACCCGCCTGCACGAAGCCTTCGCCGCTATCCCCGACGCCCTGCAAACAACGGCTCCAACACTCACCTAGACACCGCGGCGGCACCGAGCGTTCTCCTGCTTCGCGGCGTGATAGGCCATCGAATAGCCGTCGCCGGTGCCGCCGCACCCGATACAGCGCCTTCTTCACATCCTTTGGCGAGGGCGCCGGAGTGCCGGACGTGGGCCTTCCCACTCGACCTGAAGTGCTCTCCAGGTGCTAGCGTGCGATCGACCCGATCACCCACCATCACAAGGGGACGAGAACGGAACTCGGTTTCCATGTTCCGGCCGCTTCGGGAACTCCATTTCGCCCTCGGCGCGATTGCGTAGGCCGCGGTTCCGGCGCCCCTGCCCGACGTCCCGTTTCGGGAGATCGGCGGACCACGGTGCTTCGCCGGCGTCGCCGCCACAATCCGCACCCGCCGATCCGAGGCGAGTGATGTGCCACTGGCCCCACCGGCGTGCACCTGCGCCGGTGGATTCGAGGCAGCGCTGTCGCTACGTCCCCGGCGCCGGGTCGCGCGGCATTCCGAGCACTCGCTCACCGATGATATTGAGCTGGATGTTCGTGGTCCCGCCGGCGATCGACAACGCCTGGGCGTTGAGGAATTTATGTGCGGGGGCCGAACGGTCCGGCCCACCGGCCAGCGCGCTCGGACCCGACCAGTCCATGGCGACCTCCCACACCTGCTGGGTGTGTTCGACACCGAGCAGTTTGGCTATGGAGGACTCCGCGCCCGGTTGCGTCCCGGTGATCGATCGCAAGGTGCTGCGCAGGCCCATCAATGCGCCGGACTGCGCGTCACAGAGCACCTTGCCCAAAACGGTCGACTGCTCGTCGTCGAGTCCGTCCGGCAGGGCGGCGGCCAGCGCCAGCAGTGCTTCCCCACCGGAACCCAACATCGACTCGCCGGCCATCGCGACCCGTTCGTTGGCCAGGGTCGTGCGCGCCAGTTTCCAGCCGTCGCCCGGTGCGCCGACCAGGCAGTCGGCGGGCACGAACACGTCATCGATGAAGACTTCGTTGAACAGTGTTTCACCGGTGATCTCCCGGAGCGGGCGGATATCGAGACCGCGGCTGTTGCGCATATCGATCAAGAAGTACGACAGGCCCTTGTGTATGGGGACGGTGCTGTCGGTGCGCGCGAGGCAGACGCCCCAGTCCGCGACGCTTGCTTTCGAGGTCCACACTTTCTGTCCCTGCAACCGCCAGCCGCCGGAGACCTGGGTCGCCTTGGTGCCGAGCGCCGCGAGGTCCGACCCTGAACCCGGTTCGGAGAACAGCTGGCACCACACGATATCCCCGCGCAGCGTCGGCGGTAGGAAACGCTGCACCTGTTCGGGACTGCCGTGTTCGATCAGGGTCGGCGCCACCCAGTTTCCGATGACCATATTGTGTGGTTCGAGCTCGGCGGCCCGCAGTTCCTCGGCGATCACCAGCTGCGTCACCGCGTCCGCGCCCTTACCCCAGGGCGCGGGAAGATGCGGTGCCGTATAACCGTTATCCGCCAGGTAAGCGGTGCGTTCGGCACCCGTGCGGCCCGCCGCGGCGGCGAGTTCGGCGCGGATCCCGGCACGGATCCGCTGGGCGTGCGGCGGCAGCTCGAGGCCGGGGCTGCGCCGCACTCCCTGCCGGCTGAGCGTGGCGACCCGGCGTCGCCACACCGCCGTCGGGCCCAGCAGGATACGCAGGGATTGGGCGCGCCGCAGGTACAGATGCGCATCGTGCTCCCAGGTGAAACCGATACCGCCGAGTACTTGAATGCAGTCCCGGGTCACGTTGAACGCGGCTTCGGGAGCGGTGGCGCCGGCGACCGCAGCCGCCAGCGAAGCTTCGGATCCCCAGGTGCCCGGCCCCATCGCGCGCGCGGCGTCCCACGCCGTCACACCGGCCTGCTCGGCCAGTGCCAGCATCCGGGCAACTTTGTGTTTGACCCCCTGGAACTGGCCGATGACCCGGCCGAACTGCCGGCGAGTGCGGGCGTATTCGGCCGCGATCTCGGTCGCCCGATACGCCAGGCCCGTCGCTTCGGCGGCGAAAAGGGTGGCCGCGATATCGAGTACTCGCCGCGCGGGGAGATCCAGTAGCTCGCTGTCCACTTCGACCTCGCCGGCGATCTCCACCCGGGCGTTGCGGCGGGCCGGGTCGTGACTGGCCAGTTCGGCCACCAGCAGGCGGTCGCGCGGCACCACCACGAAGGCACGCGCGCCGCCGTCGTCGGCGGCCAGCAGGAACAGATCACCGGTCCCGCCGCCCAGGACCGCACCGGACACACCCGAAACGGTCACTGTGCCGCCCGTACGGGTCAACCGCAGGGATCCGGGCTGGAGCGAGACCGCACCGCAGCGGCTGCCATCGGCCAGCCGGGCCAGTTCCGTGTGGTGACCGGCCTCGTGCAGCACCGTCGACAGTACGGCGGTCGGAAGGAACGGTCCGGGCACCAGCGCCCGTCCCAGTTCCTCGGTGACGATCGCCAGTTCCACCAGCCCCGCGGCGGAACCACCGAATTCCTCGGGTAGATGCAGGCCGAGCATCCCGAGATCCGCCAGGGACTTCCAGCAGTCCGGTCGCTTTTCGGTTTCGGCGTCGACCGCCGCCCGGATCACCGCGGGGGTCGCATGGCGCGCCGCCCATCCACGCACCGAATCACGCAAAGCACGTTCGTTTTCGGTCAGTTCGATTCCCATACCGGTCCCACTGTCTCGCCGATCCCGCATTACAGGTTTTCGATGATCCGGCGGTGGACGTCATTCCACCCGCACGCATCGAAGGACAGCCGCTGCGGCGCTCAGCACAGTGCGCGTGTCCACTCCATCGGGTGCCGCGCAGAGAGTCTGCCCGAGCAGCTGGATAGAATGTATTCTATTGACACCCAGCGGGGCAAGGGTCAATCGACGTGGAAATCGACGCCGAAGTCGTGATCGACCTCGGTATCAGGCTAGAATAAATTTCAGTGCGATATTGACATTTGCACCAGCAGCAGATCGCAGGCGTTCCGGATATCGGTTTCGGCATCCGGAATCGAAACGCGGCCGTTGAGGCACGACTGGATCACCGCGAACCACAGGTGCATCAACAACCGGATCGCCGCATGATCGTCCTCGGTCGGCTGCCCGACGCCGGCCGCGTCCAACAGGATCGCCCGGAACCCCTTGTCCACCTTCACCACATCCGGCACGGTGGCCGCGTTGGCGTTACTGCTCGATTGGATCATCGCCGTGGCCAGCGCGGGCCGGCGCAACAGGGCGCGCGTCGCCCGGACGAGCACCCCGTAGACAGCGTCCTTACCGCCGGTCGTCGCGCCCGACTTCGCGCGATACGCGGCGATCTGGTCGATCTGATCGACCATCACCGCTACGAACAGATGCGTTTTCGACGGAAAGTACCGATACAACGTGCCGATCGCGACCCCGGCACGTTTGGCGACCTCGTGCATCTGCACCTTCGCCAACTCCTTCTCCGTCGCCAGTTCGGCGGCGGCCGCGAGTATCCGCACCTGCCGCGCCCGCTGGTCGTCCGAACTGGGCTCCGCGGCGTCCCGCGCCTCGCCGATCCTCGGCACCGTCCATCCTCCTCGTCGCCGGCCACCCCGGATCGGGTGATCGTCTGCCCACCACCGTAGGAACTGCACAGTCCGCCCGCCGAGCGGACCGGCCGTTCACCCGGATCACCGGAAGTGCCGCCTGATTCTCGATGGTGGCCGTCACGGCCCCGGCGCGACGCGCGGCGGCGACCTGGGTTCGCATGAGCGGCGGCGGGCGGCGCACCGGCCGCTACGACGTCGGATGCCGGACCGGGTGCAGGTTTCGCGCGATCTCCCGCGCCGCGTGAGCGACCAGCGGCGCCACTCGTTCGAGCTGCGCGGGGTCGGCTTGACCACACAACGAGATACCGGCGACCGGGCCGTCGATCCCGCGAATCGCCGCACCCACACAGGAGATACCACGCAGCGCAACACACCGTCCGAATGCCAGGCCGCCGCGCTGCCGCACACGATTGAGCTCCTGGTGCAGGATCAGCGGATCGCAGATGCGTTCGGCGCCCCGGTCGAGCCGATGCCGGTAGAGCGCGTCGACGCGCTCCGGATCGGTCCACGCCAGCATCGCTCTACCACCGGCAGTGGCATACGCCGGGCCGCGGCCACCGACCCGGGACGGCAGGGCTGCGGCCAACCGGCCGCCGACCTTGTCCAGATAGACCGTTTCACCACCGTCGAGTACCGACAGATGCACCACCAGCCCTGTCCGTAGATGCAGGTCCTGCAGCAGCGGCGCAGCGACGGCGCGGATCCGGGACCGGCCGCTGTCGCCGCCGCCGAGCGCGAGTGCCCGCCGTCCCAGCCGATAGCCGGATGGGGCGTGCTCCACCCAGTCCAGCCGAATCAATTGGTGGAGTATCCGATACACGGTGGACCGTGGCAGCCGGGTACGGGCGGCGATCGACTCGAGACTCACGCGCGCCATGGGGCCGTCGAATGCCTCGAGGATGAGTGTCATCCGCTCCACCATCCTGGACGGCGGCAGGTCGGGCCGCGGGTTCCGCACCGGCGCCACCGAACCGGAATCAACTACCGTCATCGCACCTCCAACCGACCGGTCCCTGCATCGAGCAGGTCACGGCACTGAAATCAATTTCATTGTATTTACCGGTCATGTCATCCCGAGGGCAATCGACAACACCAGTCGCTCCAGGCGGATCGAGGGAGACGATCCATGGAGCACAGCCATCGGACAAGCCGAGAGCATGCGCGGGATATGTTTGTTTCACTGGGTAGGACACGCGCTCGCCCCGAAACGCTGCCGGGCGCAAGGTGATTCGGAGGTATGACCCATGCGGTACGAGAACGAATACTAGTACCGCCTGCCATCTCCGGAGGGAGCAACGTTGATCGAGGAACTCCGATTGTCCGGTCGCACAGCGGTGGTGACCGGCGCGGGCGCGGGACTCGGCCGGGCGGAGGCGCTCGCCTTGGCCGAGGCAGGAGCAGCGGTCGTCGTCAACGATATGGACGACAATGCCCACGCGGTCACCGACGAGATCATCGCCGGCGGCGGGCGAGCAGTCGCCGTAACAGGTGATGTCTCGGACTGGTCCCTCGGCGCCCGCCTGGTCGATCGCGCCGTCACGCATTTCGGATCGTTCGACATTCTCGTCAACAATGCCGGGATCCTGCGGGACAGGATGATTTTCAACCTGTCCGAATCCGACTGGGACGATGTCATCCGGGTGCATCTCAAGGGGCATGCGTCCACCTCGCGTGCTGCTGCCGCGCACTGGCGCCGGGCGAGCAAGGCCGCCGGCGGACCCGTCTACGGGCGTATCGTCAACACGTCTTCGGAAGCCTCCTTGTTCGGTTCCGCCGGACAGCCCAACTACTCGGCGGCCAAGGCCGGTATCACCGCACTCACCTTGTCCACCGCGCAGGGGCTGGCACGGTACGGGGTCCGGGCGAATGCCATCTGCCCGCGGGCACGCACCGCGATGACCGCCGAGGCGTTCGGCCACCACACCGAGGCCGCCGAGGCCGACCCGCTGTCTCCGGAACGAGTGGCCACCCTGGTCCGCTACCTCGCCTCGCCCGCCGCGGACGAGATCAACGGACAGGTGTTCATCGTGTACGGAAAGATGGTGGCGCTGATGCAGGCCCCGAAGGTCGAGAAGCGGTTCGATGCCGCAGGCTCGGCCTTCTCGGCCGAAGAGCTCGGTGTACAGCTCACGCAGTACTTCACCGGGCGCGGCCGGCACGAGACCTATGCTGCCCATGACATCGCGGCCCTGGAAAAGGCGGCACTGGCCACGTAGTCCGCATAGCGGAGCTGCCGAACCGGGCCCTGACCTCACCGTCGACCCGCCCCGCTTTCCACGAGGTGCCGGGGGGCCGGCATCGCCGCGCCGCCGCTCCCGGCGAGCCGTGGGCGGCGGCGGTCGGCGTAGGGCGGAAGCGAGGTCCACGTGGCCGATAGTGGAAGCAGCACAGCTGCTCGCCGCAGTGTGGCACGCCGTCATCACACGCGATGGCAGGCGACGTAATGGTTTTCCGCCATTTTCCGCATCTGTGGTTCCTCCCGGGAACATCGTTCGATCGCCAGCGGGCACCGGGTGCGGAAGCGGCAACCCGAGGGCGGCGCCAGCGGCGAGGGTGGATCGCCCTCGATCTCCGGTGCCGGTTCGAGCTGCTCCCGGTGCCTTTCCGGGTCCGGAATCGAGGCCAGTAGTAGCCGGGAGTACGGGTGCCGCACCATGTTCTCCATATCGGTACTGGGAACGATCTCACAGGCTTTGCCCAGATACATCACCATGACGCGGTCGCTGATGTTCTTCACCACGGCGATGTTGTGGGCGATGAAGATCATGCTCAGCGCGAACTTCTTCTTCGTCTCCTCGAGCAGGTTCATGATCTGCGCCTGAACGGATACGTCGAGACTCGAAACCGGCTCATCGCAGATGAGCAGCTGGGGTTCGAGCATCATCGCGCGGGCGATGCAGACTCGCTGGCACTGACCGCCCGAAAGTTCCGCCGGCAGCCGATTCCAGACGCTCTCGGGGTCGAGACCCACCGCCGTCAACATCTCGCGCGCGCGTTCGTCCAGCCGTTTCTTGTCGTGGACCCGCCAGATCCGCGCGCCCTCGGTCACCAGATGCTTCACGCGACGCCGTGGGTTCAGCGACGAGATCGGGTCCTGCATGATCATTGTCATCTGCGCCCGCACCTTCCGTAGTGCCGACGGCCCCAGCTCGACGAGATCGGTGCCGTTCAGTGCGACGCTGCCCGAGGTGGGGCGCGGCAGTTGCATCACCGCGCGGCCGGCGGTGGACTTGCCGCAGCCCGATTCCCCGACGATACCGAGGGTTTCTCCGGCGAACAGATCGAAGCTGATCCCGGATACGGCGTGTACCGTCCGCCGCCGCGGCACCGAAAACTCCACGACGAGATCCTGAACCGACAGGACCGGATCGGTACCCGTGCGCACCGGCGCTGTTCCGTCAACGGCCATCAGATATTTCCACCTTCGGTTTCGAATCGCCGGCCGGCTCGGCGGACACGCCCAGGGTGCTCGTCCCGCGGCCGAGCGGGAAGTGACATGCCACCACGTGTGCCCGGATGCCCTCCGCGGTATCCGGCACGGCCGGCTCGGGGATGTTGTCGAGGCATTTCTGCTTCGCGTACCGGCAGCGCGGGGCGAACGCGCAGCCCCGCATCGGCTTCGTCATATCCGGCAGGCCCCCGTCGATCGATTCGAGCCGGGTATGCGGCTCGTCCTGGATCCGCGGCACGGCAGCCAGTAGAGCTTCGGTGTACGGATGCCTCGGGTTGCCGAAGAGTTCCCGTGTCGGCGCGGTTTCGATGATCCGGCCGGCGTACATCACCGCCACCCGGTCGGTCCGTCCGGCCACGACACCCAGGTCGTGGCTGATGAGGATGCCGGCCATTCCGGCCTCGCTGCGCAGCGATTCGAGTAGCTCGAGAATCTGTGCCTGTACGGTGACATCGAGGGCAGTGGTGGGCTCGTCCGCAATGGTCAACTTCGGATCGCAGGCCAGGGCCATCGCGATCACCACACGCTGGCGCATACCACCGGACAGCTCGTGGGGATACTGCTCGATCCGCCGAGACGGTTCGGGGATGCGAACCTTGCGCAGCATATCGATCGCTCGTTCGCGGGCCTCGCCCTTCGTCAGCCCCAGATGGACGCGCAGCGGCTCCGTCAGTTGGGTGCCGATCCGTTTGAACGGGTTGAGCGCCGACATCGGGTCCTGGAACACCATCGCGATATCCTTGCCCCACAATCGCTGCTGTTCCTTGCGGCTCAGTGTCCGCATATCCCGGCCCAGGAAACGGATACCGCCGGATACTGTCGTGGACCCGTCTGCCGAGATCAGTCCCATGATCGTCTTGCCCAGTACGGATTTGCCCGAACCGGATTCGCCTACCAGGCCCAAGGTTTCGCCGGGGAACAATTGCAGCGAGACGTTGTCCACTGCGCGCAGCGGGCCCCGATCGGTGCGGAACAGCGTGGACACCTGGTCCACGCCGAGGAGTGGCTCGGTACTCACAGCGTCACCTCCCGAGCGCCGCCGGCCCGCTGCTGTGCCTTCTCGCCGACGATGTTGAACGAGACGACGGTCAGGAACAGGAACAGTCCGGGGACGATGACAATGTAGGGATGCTGATGAAAGACGTTGCCCTGGCCTTCGGAGATCATATTTCCCCAGGTGGGGGTAGGCGGTTGGATGCCGAGCCCGAGGAAACTCAGCGAGGCTTCCGCGACGATCATCACCGAGATCATGACCATGCCCAGCGCTGCCAGCGGTAGCGCGACGTTCGGGGCGAGTTCGCGCACCATTATCCGTACACGGGTAGCTCCCATGGCGCGGGCCGCCAACACGAACTCGCGTTGCGCGAACGTCAAGGTGTTGGCCCGCGCGATGCGGACCATACTGGGAACAGCCAGCATCGCCAGGGCGAAGGAGATATTGCGCAGGTTCGGCTCGAGCACCGAGGCGAGCGCGATCAGCAGGATCAATGCCGGTACCGCGAGCAGCGAATTCGTGAGGATGCCGATGAACCGGTCTATCCACCCACCGAAGTAGCCGGCGATGATGCCGAGTGCGCCGCCGACGACGATTCCGATCAGCACGGCCGCGACTGCCACGATGAGCGAAGAACGGGCGCCGTAAACCGACCGGGCGAGCATATCGAGACCGAAATTGTTCGTACCCAGGGGATGCTGGGAGAACAGGATGGGCGCCCGGTAGCTTTCGGCGGTCAGCGTCCTACTGGTGTCCTGGTGTTCGGCCAGCGGCAGCAGCGGCGCGAGCACGGCCGCGCCGATCAGTGCCGTCAACCAGAGACACGACACCAGGAAGGCGAGATCGAAGTCCGGCCCGAAGCGGGCCCGGCCCAGTCGCCGGACGCCGGCGTAGAGTGCGACCGCACCGGCGACGAAGAGCACCACACGGACCGGCATCACCAGTAACGGCGCCAGGCCGAAACCGATCGCGACCGACCCGGCCACAGCGAGAATCGCTCCCGGCCGGTAGCGATGCCGGCGTCGCGCCGGCCGCGAGCCTGCGGGCAACTCCGACGGGGCGGAGCCGGCACCCCCGGAAGCCGGGACGTCGACCCCGGCGATCGTTGTATCAGACATGGGCGCGCCGGCTCCTCGGGTCGAGATATCCGTAGGAGATATCGATAACGCTGTTGGCCACCACGTACACGACCGCGATGACCAGCACCACCCCTTGGACCATCGGCATATCCCCCTGCTGCGCCGCCCGCACCACCAACGACCCCAGGCCCGGCAGCGAGAACAGCGTTTCGACGATCACCATGCTGCCGATCATCGAGCCCAGGACGATCCCGAGCATGGTGATCAGCGAGAACGACGACGGCCGCAATGCATCACTGAAAAGGAGCCGGGCATTCGACATCCCCTTGGCCTTGGCTACGAGGATGAAATTCTCCTTCAACGTCTCGATCAGGTCGCTACGGAGGATGCGCAGGAACATCGCCATCTCCAGCAGGCTGATGGCGAGAGCGGGCAGAATCGCGTGGTAGAGGTTCTGCCCCAGCCCGTCGGAGAGGCGCACCCATTGCGAGCGCGGGAACCAGCCGAGGTAGTTGACCATCACCATGATCAACAACAGGCCGGACAGGAAGCTGGGGACCGACAGCACGCCGAATGTGCAGGTACTGATGGCGCGGTCGATCCAGCCGCCCTGATGCCGTGCCGACCATACCGCCAGCGGCACCGCCACCGCCAAGGCGATGAACAGGCCCATCACCGCCAACTGCAGACTCACGGGAAACGCGGCAGCGATACTCTCGGTGACCGAGCTCTGCGGCGGCACCAGCGAGGTACCGAGATCGCCGCCCACGGCATTCGACAGCCACTGCCAGTAGCGCGTGAGGAAAGGATCGTCCAACCCCATCTCCCCACGGACCCGTGCATAGTCCTCGGGCGCGTGCCCCTCCCCGAGTGTCGCCACCGCCGGATCACCCGGAATCAGCGATACCAGCGTGAATGTACCGAGACTCACCATGAACAGTACGGCGATCACTTCGAGTACCTTGTTCACCACTGTTCTCGTCATCGTTGCCCACCTCCTTTCTTCGCTCCCCCGTGCTGTTCCTCGATGGCGTCCCGGGCGCGGGACACGCCCGTCAGGGGCCTCCGGTCAACATCAAGGTCTGCCCGGACATATAACGCAGATCCGAACTCGCCAAGCCGACCACCGCGCGCCCGATATCCAGTTCCGGATCCCCCACACGACCGAGCGGAACGGCCTGCAGCCGGCGGGCCGCGCCTTCCGGATCGGCGGCGTGGAACTGCGCCGTCGCCGGGGACAGGGCATACGGCACAACGACGTTCACCCGTATTCCGTATCGTCCCCATTCCGTGGCGGCGACCCGGCTCAGACCGCGTATCGCTTCCTTGGCCATGGCGTACGCGCCGAATCCCGCATCACCGCGGAGCGCGGTGGCCGAGCCGAAGTTCACGATGCAGGAATCTCCGCTCGCCCGCAGATGCGGAAAGGCGGCCTGCATCATCCGGAACGTACCCAGCGCGCCGCTCTCCCAACAGAGCCCGATATCGTTCTCGGTCACGAACTCGAGCGGTCCGTCGGTCAACGACTGAGCGTTGTTCACCAGCGTCGTCAGGCCACCGAACGCCGCGACGGTGCCGGCCACGGCGTCCTCGACGTCGCTGCGTGCGGTGATGTCGCACCTCAGGGCAATCGCTGTGCCGCCGAACGCCCGGATCTCCTCCGCCACCGCAATGCATTTGCTCTCGGTGCGCCCGGCCACGGCAACCCTCGCCCCCTCCCGGGCGAGCGCCAGGCAGGTGCCGCGGCCGATGCCCTGTCCGGCTCCGGTCACCAACGCGACCTTGCCTTCGAGTCTCGTGCTCACGAGCCGATCCCGTTCCTTCCCTCGACTTTCCATGGCCCGGCCGGTGTCGGCCCGCGCGCGGTGACGCGACGGATCGACGCCGTACGGTCAGCCGCCGGCTCCCAGGATCAGCGCACTGGTCGGGACGCCGGTACCCGCGGTCACCAGCACGTTCTCGACATCGGCGACCTGGTTCACCGATTCCCCGCGAATCTGGCGCACGCCCTCGGCGATCCCGTTCATTCCGTGGATATATGCCTCCCCCAACTGCCCGCCATGGGTGTTGATCGGGAGCCGACCGCCGAGTTCGACGGCGCCGTCGCGAACGAAATCCTTCGCATCGCCGCGATCACAGAAGCCGAACTCTTCGAGCTGGCACAGCACGAACGGCGTGAAATGGTCGTAGAAGACCGCCGTCTGGATGTCCCGCGGACCGAGCCCGGTATCGGACCAGAGTTGCCGGCTGACCGTCCCCATCTCGGGTAGCGGCCGATCCTTGTCCGCCCGATAGAAACTCGTCATCGAATGCTGGTCGTAGGCGGAGCCCTGCGCGGCCGACCGGATCACCGCGGGTTTCGACCGCAGATCGCGGGCCCGTTCCAGACTCGTGACGACGAGGGCCTGGCCGCCGTCCGATTCCTGACAGCAGTCGAGCAGATGCAAGGGTTTGGCGATCCACCGGGAAGCCTGATGGTCGTCGAGTGTGATGGGCGCTTCGTGGAACCAGGCTTTGGGATTGGTTGCGGCGTGCCGCCGGGCCGCGACCGCGACGCGACCGAAGTCCTCGCTCGTGGCACCCGATACGTGCATGTATCGGCGCGCGAGCATCGCTACCCACGATGCCGGAGTCAGCAGCCCGTAGGGCAGGTACCAGCCGTAGTTCACCGCGCGCGCGTCGGGTGCCATACCGTCGACGCTCATACCTTTTCCGAAGCGGTTTCCCGACCGTTCGTTGAATGCCCGGTAGCAGACCACCGTGTCGGCGGCTCCACTGGCAACCGCCATCGCGGCGTGCAGGACGGTGGCCGCCGCGGCGCCGCCGCCGTAGTCGACCAGGCTGAAGAAGGACAGTTCCTTGCATCCCAGCCCCCGAGCCACCTCGATCGCGGGGTTGGTCTCCATGGAATAGGTCACCATGCCGTCGACCTCGGCGGGCGCGATACCGGCGTCGTCGAGCGCTGCCTTGCAGGCCTCGAGCGCGAGCTGCAGCTCCGAACGACCGGATGCCTTCGAGAATTCGGTGGCACCGATTCCGGCGATGGCGGTCTTGTCGACGATCTCACGCATTCGCCGGCACCTCCTCGGGCGCCCAGGTGAGCTGCACTGTCGCCGAGACGTGCACGCCCAGCGAGTTCCGCCCTTCCACCACGACGCGCACCGTTGCGTCGTCGGCGATATCGTCCACCGTTCCCGTGAAGGTCAGGCAGTCACCCGGAAAGTTCGGCGCTCCGAGGCCGATCTTCATCTTCGACAACCGGGCGTAGGGGCCGGCCCATTCGGTGATGTACCGGCTCACCAGACCGTTGGTGGTCAGGATGTTCATGAAAATATCTTTCGTTCCCGCGGCCCGGGCGGCATCCCGGTCGTGGTGAACGGGCTGGAAGTCGCGGGTGGCGATGGCGCCGGTGACCACCAACTGGGTCGTCACGGGTATTTCCAACTCGGGCAGTCGGTCGCCCACCTGACAATTGTTCATGACATATCTCCTTGTCGAGATCGGTGATCGGCGGTCACTGCGCTGGTATGGCGACGGGAAGAATCAATTCGGCGTCTACAGCCCGGACGTCGACACGGATTTTCATGCCGATCTCGATATCGTCTTCCTCGATGTCCTCGAGGTTCATCACCAAACGCGGGCCCTCCGCGAGTTCGACCAGCGCAACGATGTATCCGTCCTGGAACGGAGGGCGGACCGGGTGGTGCATCACGACGTAACTGATGAGTTCGCCCGTTCCGGACATCGTGCGCGCCGACCAGTCCAGCGAGTGGCACTGCGGGCACATCGGCACCGGCGGGTGGCGCAGTTGTGCACACGAATCGCAGCACTGCACCGAAATCCGGCCCGCCTTCAGTTCGTCGAAGAAGAAGGCGTTGTCGAGGTTGACGGGCGGCCGGGGTCGCAAAGCCTCACTCATCGCCGGCTCCTTCGGGTGTGCTCGCGTACCACAGTGTTCGGAATCGCATCGATCCGACGGGGCGCGATTCCTGATCGGTGTAGGTGGTCAAAGTGGTGATGAAATAGCCCGGTCCGAGCTTTGTTGTCTTCGGCTCGGAAATATGCTCGACCTTTTCCTCGCATGTCAGCACATCGCCGGGGACCAGATACCGGATGTATTCCTGTTCGCAGTTGACCGCGACAACGTTCGGGAACCCGCCGTGCCGCAGCAGGTCGTAGGCGCGCTCCACCTCGCTCGGAGCGGAGGCATCGGTATCGCCGGGAGGGAGCATATTCCACACCTGCAGAGCGCCGGGCGGTGCGACGACATCGGTGTGGCCGGCCGCCGCCGCAGATTCCGGGCTCAGATAAACCGGATTCCGGTCGCCCAGCGCATCGCACAGGTGATGGATCATCGGCCGGTTTACAGGGTCCCGCGCAACGGATGTCCGGCTGCCACCCGAATCGATCATCCGCTGGATTTGTTTCGCTATCTCGTCGCTACTCATCGAGAATTCCTCGTTTCCCTATCGCCGGATCGCTGCCTCGTCGCCAGCAGGTTGGTTCTTCCGTTCGTCTCGAATTCATCCTCGATACGGTCCCGGTCCGCTGCGGTCAGGAGCCGGTACCGCATATCGCCGGATGGCCGGTAGAAAATCGGATCGTCGACATACCACAACTCATTGCGCAATATGACCTTGTTGATCTTGCGGGTGGCGGTGATGGGCACATCGGTGACTATCCGGATGTATTTCGGCGCCCATTTCGTGCCCAGATCCGGTTGATTGCGCAGGAACTCCGCGAAATCCTCCGGGTCGAAGCGGTGCGGTTCCGCCATCTGGAATGTGGCCATGACCTGGTCGCCGGTCCGCTCGTCCGGCGCCGGATACACGGTCGCCAGCGCAATGCGGGAATAGCGGGACAGAATTCGCTCCACCGGGGCGGCCGAGAAGTTCTCGCTGTCGACCCGGATCTTCTCCCCGGACCGGCCCGCGAAATAGAAATAGCCGTTCTCGTCCCGATAGCCGAGATCGCCCGACAGGAAGATATCGCCGCGCACCCGTTCCGCACCGGCGGACGGATTCTTGTAGTAGCCCTCGAACATTCGGCCGCCGGTCATGTTCACCATTTCTCCGATGGCCTCGTCCGCATTGAGCAGGCGGCCGAACTCGTCGAACTCGGCGGGTGGACATTCCTCCAGGGTTTCTGTGTTCAGGATTGCCGCGGTCATATCCGCCTGTGGGCGCCCGAGCGCATCGTCGGGTGTGTCGGGTGTCCGGACTATGCCGAGGCCGCCTTCGCTGGCGCCGTAACTCTCCGTCGGCACCACCCCGAAACGGCGTTCGAATTCCGCACGGTCTGCCTTCGACGCCTCCGTGCCGAAGGCGGTTCGCAGCCGGGTGCACTTCTCCTCGCGACGTTCGGGCCGAGCCAGAATGTAGGCCAGCGCACGCCCTACGTAGTTGAAGTACGTCGCCTCGAACTTCAGGAGATCGTCGACGAACCGGGACGCCGAGAACCTGCGGGCCAGCGCGAAGGTTCCGCCCGTGTACAGCGGATTCGACCAGCACGCCATCAGCGCGTTTCCGTGGAATATCGGCATGGCGTTGTACGAGATGTCGGCGCGGCCGAGGTTCATATGCCGCCGCGATGCGATACCGGCGAATCTGCCGGTCGAACAGATCACCGCCTTCGGCCGGCCGGTCGACCCGGAGGTGAACAACAGCAGCAGCCGAGTCTGTGGATCATCAGCTGCCGGGCAGTCCGGAATATCCGCCTCCTGGTACCTGTCGATCAGCTTTTCGTATCCGGGTGAATCGACAAGGAGAATTCTTTCCGGGTCGAGACCGAGATCGAGCCCGTCGAGTCGTTCGGCGAGCGCACTGTCGGTGATGATCAATTGGCAGTCGGTGAAGCGGATATCGTCGGCCAGTTCGGCGCCTCTACGTGTCAGGTTTATGCCGACCACAGTCGCACCGCACAGAGCAGCGCCGGATATCATGAACAAGTATTCCGGGACGTTCTCGAGCATCACGCCGACGTGAAAGGGGCCTTGGCCCGCACGAAGATCGTGCAGTAGGTGCGCACGCCGGCTCGATTCCGCGACGAACTCGCGCCATGACCACCGTGAATCCTCGAAAAGCAGGGCATCGTGATCATCGTCGGCTCGCCTGCGCAGCAGGTCGGCTGTCGTCAGTGCCGTTTCGTCCGGTTGTGTCGTCCGGCCTGTCAACGGTCGACCTCTGCTGCCGCATACCGGCCCCGTGGTACCCGCGCCGTCTCCGTCGCGCCGAGGATGTCGCCGAGTTCGTGGAGCAATGCAGGCGCGGGGCCCGCCACGATATCCAGTTCCCGGGCCCACAGAAAGAACCGGTGGATATGGTTGTCGATATCGGCGCCCATTCCGCCGTGCAGGTGCTGTGCCGCGTGGACCACGCGGACGCCGGCTTCGCGGGCCCACCACGCGGCGATGAGCACCGCCTCGGCGGCATTGCCGCCCTGATCGAGTTGCCAGGCCGCGTCCAGCATCGTCAAACGAACCGCTTCGGTGTCGATATGCGCATCGGCGGCCCGCATCGCGACCCCCTGATTGGTCGACAGCGGGCGGCCGAACTGTTCCCGCTCGGAGGTGTAGTGCGCGGTGCGCCGCACGGCTTCCCGGCACAGACCCGACTCGATCGCGGCCAGGCCCGTCAGCAGCCGATCACGTATCCAGCGCGCGGGCTCACCGGTGCTCATGTCACCGCGGAGGCATTCGGATTCGGCGGCGAGGCACTCGGTGAATGTGATTGCGGCATGGGTATTGCGGCTGATCCCGTCGAAGGGGTCGACGTCGACACCGTCGCGGTCGACGGGTACGAGCAGCACCCGGTCCTGTCCGGAATCGTCGGCTATCACGAGAAGGTGTGTGCACGCCCCCGCCATGTACACCTGCGGCAGACTGCCGTCGAGGACCCACCGGTCGGCCCGTTTTTCCGCGGTCACCCTCGTCAGGGAATCGTCTCCGGCGACAGCGACGCGGGCGCCGCCGCTCAGGATCGCAGACAGGAGACCGGTGCCGTCGGTATCGAAGTGCGCCAGCGCCATTGCCGCCGTCGCCGTGGATACGAGCGGAACACGGCACAGATACCGTCCTTGCTGTTCCAGGGCGATGGCGAGACCGACCATCCCGAGACCGCCCCCACCGGCGGTGGTGGGCAGTATCGCCTCCAGCAGTCCGGTCTCGACCAGCTGCGCCCACAGCTCGTGGTCGTAGGTCGTGCCGTCGTGTTCGGTCCGGGTGATTCGCTCGTCGGCGCCGTGTTTTGCGAACACCGAGGATGCGAGGTCACTCAGGATCTGTTGTTGTTCGTCGAATGCGAATTCCATACTGGGTTCGTTCACCGTGGCCTCCTTGCCATGCCCAGCCGCGTCCACGCGACGATTTCGCGCTGGATCTCTGCGACACCGCCCCCGAATGTGTTGATCTGCGCGGCAAGGTTCATCTGCGCGAGGCGGCCGGACTCTATCCGCCACGGCTGATCGGTGACCCGCATGGCAGTGCCGGACCGGACCTCGAGCAGCGCTCGGTAGACGTCGACAGCGGTCTCGGTGGCGAAGACCTTGGCGGTGGAGGCGTCTCCGGGGGTCGCGGATTCTCCCTTCGCCGAATCCACGAGTTGCCAGTTCATCAGTTCCATGGCCCGGACTCGCGCCTGCGCTTGCGCGAGCGTCGTCCGAATCCAGGGCACGTCGATCATGCGGCGCCCATCGGTCGCCCGGGAGGTCCGCACCCATTCGAGCGTGCTTTCCAGCATTGCACCGCAGATACCGCTGAACGCGGCCAAGCCCACCCGCTCGTGGTTCAGCTGTGTGGTGATGAGGTCCCAGCCGCGATCCTGCTCCCCCACGACATTCGTCACCGGTACCCGGACATCGTCGTAGTAGGTCGCCGTAGTGGAACCGCCACCGACCGTGCGGATCGGCGTCGCGGAGAAGCCCGCAGCGGACGTCGGCACGAGAATCAGCGAAATCCCCTTGTGTTTGGGAACTTCCGTGTTCGTGCGGGCCGCGAGCCAGATCCAATCCGCGCCGTCGCCGCCCGAGGTGAACACCTTGTTCCCGGTGATGACGTACTCGTCACCGTCGCGCACGGCCCGGGTGCGCAGCGATGCGAGGTCCGTACCCGCGCCCGGTTCGGTGTAGCCGATCGCGAAGATCAGTTCGCCCCGGAGAATCCGGGGCAGAAAATAGTCTTTCTGGGCCTGCGAACCCTTCGCCATCAAGGTCGGGGCCACGGTGGTCAGCGTGACCATCGACAGTGGTGCTCCCGCTCGATATGCCTCGTCGAAGAGCACATACTGCGCATCCGGTCCACGTTCCTGCCCGCCGTACTCGGCCGGCCAGCCGATCCCCAGCCAGCCGTCGCTACCGATCCGGCGCAGGACCCGCGAGCGGACCGGTCCGCCCGCGGCGCCTTCCGCTCGTAGCCCGGCGCGGATCTCATCGGTGAGCAGTGCACCGAAGTACTGACGAAGTTCCCCACGTAAGCGTGTGATGTGTTCCGAAGGACGTAGATACACCCGGCGCCTCTCTCTCCGTGTCGACACGCGGTGCCGCGCAACCACAACCCCGGTTGGAACGCGGTGTGGCGAGGCTAACAATCAATAGTTGCTTAGCACAAGTCTTGCATTAAACAAGTATTGGCATATGCTACCCATGGGCAGCGCGGGCCCTGGTCGACGCGGCCGCGAGGGCGCGGCGATCGGCACCACGTACCAGGGACCGCCTGAACGCGCTGGGTCCGCCGCTGTCCACCGGTTCGTGTTCCGCTGTACTCACAATCGCCTTCCCGAAAAAGGCAATTCACGCCGAACGCGCCCTCCCCTGTCTGCAGCGGACCGAAACGAGCGTCCGCAGCCACTCAGCGTCCGGGTCCGAGGCCCACACGTCGGCGCTGCTTCCGGTGGGCGCAATCACCGGGCGAACCGTCCCGGCCCCACGCCCGGCAAGCGGGCGCCGATTCCACCGCGCGGAGGTTGGTCACATGAAACTCGAGAAATGCCGGCTCATCCGGCTCATGGCTACCGCGGCAGTCGGCGCGATCGCGCTGACCGGCTGTGCGAACTCCGGGACACCCGGTCAAGACAATGGATCGTCGGCCGCCTCGGCAGCCCACGGCCCGATCGGCGACCAGGGCGATCCCGGCCCACCGGTCGAAGGCGGCACGCTGAGCTTCGCAACGTACTCACCCGTCTCGAGTCTCGACCCGACGGTGACCGTGGCGACCGGTCCCACCGGCGGTACCGAATTGGCAGCCGTCTACGACGTGCTCATGCGCTACGACTACGACTCGCAGACATTCGAACCACAACTGGCACAGTCCCTGCAAGAGAGCCCGGACCGGCTGACCTGGACGATGCGGCTGCGGGAAGGCGTGCGGTTCAGCGACGGAACGCCTTTCGACGCGCACGCCGTGGTGGCCAGTATCGAACGCTACAACACGCGGCGCGGCCTCTACGCGCCGCTTTACACCAAGATGGTGCACAGCACCACCGCGAAGGACGCGACCACCGTCGAGTTCCGGCTCGAACAGCCGTGGAGCAACTTCCCGGCCATCCTCGCCTACGGGCACGGCATGATCGTGGCCCCGTCGTCGCAGCAGGGCGATACCTTCACCCCCATCGGCGCCGGACCGTTCAGTGTCGTGAACCTGCGTCCGCAGCAGGAACTCGAATTGAAAGCACGCTCCGACTACTGGGGCGGCGCACCGCATCTCGACGGCCTGAAGTTCGTCGCCATCGCGGGCGAACAACCGAAGATCGAGGCACTCAGAACCGGCGGTGTGCAGATGATCTACCTCCGCAATGCCGAAACCGTCAACGCGGCCACCGCGGAATTTCCCGGATTCGTCTCCACCTACAGCATGACGACCATCGGACAGATCAACAGTGCCCCAGGCCGTCCGGGAGCCGATCGGCGCGTACGGCAGGCCATGGCCTATGCCATCGACACCGATATCCTCAACCAGCGTGCCCGCGGCGGGCAGGAAATCATGGGCACAGATCTGTTCCAGCCGTGGTCGCAGTGGCACGGCGACACCACCGGAATCACCCCTGATCCAGTCAAGGCGAAACAACTGCTCGACCAAGCCGTGGCGGACGGCTTCGACGGCAAGGTGACCTACGTCGGTATCAACGATCCCGACGCACAGGAGGTCGCGCTGGCGGTGCAGGCCCAGCTCAACGCCGTCGGTTTCGACGCCTCGATCGAGTACGCCGGCAGCGTCCCCGATATGGTCCGGCGCCTCTACGCCGACCGCAATTTCGATATTGCCCTCGGTGGTTACAACGTCTCCGATATCGATCCGGAAATCCGCCTGTTCAACGCGCTGCACAGCACGTCGAAAAACCTCGTCGGCCTGCAGAGCCCGGTGATGGACGGCCTGCTCGGTGATGTGTTGTCGGCTCCCGACACCGAGACGAAACAACACGCACTCGACGAGATCCAGCGGTTCATCAACGAACAGCAGTCGTTCCTCACCTGGGGCGCCGGCCGGACCTATGTGGCGTGGTCGGACAACGTCTTCGGAGCCGATCCGTCGATCGACCAGATCATGCTGTTCGACGAGGCGTTCATCCGGGACTGACCCGGCGATGGTCATCAGTGCACCGAGATACGAAAGGACCGGGTATGGCTGCTCCCGGAAAACCGCAAGAACATCTCGATCAGGTGGTGTCCCGGCTCACCGGGCCGGGCGGGCGGTTCGAGATCGTCGAAGAAGAAGTGCTGGGCGCTCGCCTGGCGGTGATGAAGAACCGCAAACACGCGGTAGGCGAACTACTCGCCGACTCCGCCGGATGGGGTGATCGCGAGTACCTGGTCACCGCCGACCGCCGGATCACGTTCACCGAAAACGCCGCTGCCGCCTATTCACTCGCCTGCGCCCTGCGGGAACTGTACGGCGTCGAGAAGGGCGACCGGGTCGCCGTCCTGGCCGCCAACACACCCGAATGGGTGACGACGTTCTGGGCCACGCAGGCGCTCGGCGCGATCTCGGTGGGCTTGAACGGCTGGTGGGTGCCGCGCGAAATCGAGTACGGCCTGCAGCACAGCGCGCCGAAGGTGGTGGTGGCCGACGCCGAACGCGCCGCCGCGCTCGCCGGCGTCGACACCACGGATGTGGTGGTACTGACCATGGAGGAGGATCTGCCGCGCCTGATCGCGCAGTTCCCGGACGCCCCTGTCCCCGGTGTGGATATCGACGAAGACGATCCGGCCGTCATCCTCTACACCTCGGGCACCAGCGGTCGTCCCAAGGGCGCGCTGCACTCCCAGCGCAATCTGCTCGCCGTCGTCGACTACCTCCGATTCAGCGACGCCCGGGCGGACGCGTTCACCGGCGAACCCGGCGACCCGGACGGTCCGAGCGATCGACGGTATCTGCTCACCTCTCCGCTGTTCCACATCGCAAGCCTGCACAATCTCGTAGTTCCCCGGCTGGCGACCGGCAGCGCCGTGATCATGAGCCGAGGCAGGTTCGACGCCCACCGGGTCCTCACGCTCATCGAGCGGGAGCAGGTGACGAATTGGGGTGCGGTGCCGACGATGGCGTCGCGCCTACTCGAGCACGATGACCTCGACCGATACGATCTGTCCTCGCTCACGACCTTCGCGCTGGCATCGGCGCCGTCGTCGACGGCGTTCAAAGCCCGGGTCCGCGAGAAACTTCCGTTCGCGCGCACCGCACTGGTCGACAGTTACGGTCTCACCGAATGCAGTACTGCGATAGCGGCCGCAAGCACCGCGGAACTCGAGCGTTATCCCGGAACCCTCGGCCGGCCGATCATCACCGTTGCCGTGGAGATCCGCGATGCCGACGGCAACCCCCTCCCCGAAGGTACGGCAGGCGAAGTGTGCACACGCAGCCCGTTCGTGATGCTCGGCTACTGGAACGATCCGGCGGCCACGGCCGCCGCCATCACGCCCGATCGCTGGCTTCGTACCGGTGACTACGGAATCATCGAAGACGGTCGCCTCTACCTCACCGGGCGCCGCTCCGATCTGATCCTGCGCGGCGGCGAGAACGTGTACCCGACCGAGATCGAGCAGGTGCTCGACGAGCATCCTGCTGTCCAGGAATGCGCGGTGACCGGTATCCGGCATCCAGATCTCGGCCAGGAGGTCGCGGCCGTCGTCGTCGCCGCGCCGGATATCTCCGTCACCGAAGCGGAATTGCGCGAGTACGCCGCGGCCCGGCTGTCCTATTTCAAGGTGCCCACCAGGTGGCGGATCACCACGGTGCCGCTACCACGCACGGCCACGGGCAAGATCATCCGCAGGCAGATCGACGTGTGAGAATTCGGCTGCGCAAATAGTTGCCCCCGGTCCTGTAGAGGGCCGGGGGCACTTATGTCGTCGAACCCGCTGGAATCAGAGGCGCTCGATAATGGTGGCGGGCGACAGGGCGCCCCCGGCGCACATCGTGACGAGCGCGGTGGACCGGTCGCAGCGTTCCAGCTCGTGCAGCGCGCTGGTGATCAGGCGCGCGCCGGTGGATCCGACGGGATGACCGAGCGCGATCGCCCCGCCGTTGACGTTCACCTTGTCCATATCGGCTTCGAGCACCTGGGCCCACGACAGCACAACGGACGCGAACGCCTCGTTGATCTCGACGATATCGATATCGTTCAATGTCATTCCGGCTTTACCCAGCACATCCCGGGTGGAATCGATCGGACCGTCCAGGTGGTAGTACGGGTCGGAGCCGACCATGGTCGATGCCACGATCCGGGCCCGCGGCCGCAGGCCCAGCGCATACGCCTTCTCCTCGCTCATCAACAGCACCGCGGCGGCGCCGTCGCTGATCTGCGAGGAAGAACCCGCGGTATGGATACCACCTGCCAGAACCGGGCGCAGCGCCGCGAGTCCCTCCAGGGAGGTCTCGCGCAAACCGCCGTCGCGGGACACCGTCGCCAGCGCACCGGAGGGCACCCCGTCCTCGTCGACGACAGGCGCTTCGACCGGCACGATCTCCCGGTCGAACCGGCCTTCGGCCCACGCCTGCGCGGCCCGGCGTTGCGATTCGCATCCGAAGGCATCGGTATGACCGCGTTCGATACCGCGCGCGGCCGCGATACGTTCGGCCGAGGTGAACTGGTCGCCCATATCCAGTGACCAGTCCTCCGGATGCGGCCGGCCCGTCCCCGGGGTCCCGGCCTGGCCGAGGAACACCCGGCTCATCACCTCGACCCCGCAACCGATTCCGGCGGTGATCTGCCCGCCGGCGATCAGTCCCGCCACCAGGTGAACGGCCTGCTGCGATGAACCGCATGCGCAATCGATCGTGGTGGCGGCGGTGGAGTAGGGGAACCCCGCGTGTAGCCATGCGTTGCGGGTGACGTTGTTGGACTGTTCGCCTGCCTGCGTCACGGCGCCGCCCACGAGTTGCCCGATCTCTCCGGGCCCGATTCCCGCCCGCTCGAGCACGGCTCGCTGGGCGACGCCGAGCAGCGTGGCGGGGTGCACACCGGACAGCGCACCGCGGCGGCGGCCGATCGGCGTGCGAGCGGCCTCCACGATAACGACATTGGTCATAACAGTTCCTCTGCGGTGTTGCCGATCCTGCGGATGCCGTGGATCAGAGTGCGGCCAGGTAGTCGAAGAAGTGCGGAGTGTGCGTTTCCCGCAGCCGGGTGAGCCTGCGATAGCTGATGAGCCACTCCGCGCCTACTTTGCGGTACTCCTCGTGGTAGTGGCCGTATCCGTGGAGGTGTTCCTCGGTATCGCCGTTGGTCCACCACAGTTCGTCTTCCATGGCCCAGATTCCGGTGGCGGTGGTATCGGAGGTGAGGACGATCTCGGGGGTGTGCCCGTGATGCACCGTCGTCACATAGGTGTCGGCGCCGAGCATGCCGCGGATCGCGGTGGTCAGCGATTCGCGGCCCACGACCCGGTTCGCGGTTCCGCCGGTCCGGGGCTGTTTGTCCGCCGGCAACCCCGCCCAGGTTTCGCTGACGACATCCTCGGTGTGCAGTTCCGGATAGATATCCCAGCGTTTCTCGTCCAGGGCGCGTAGCCGCGCCGCAAAGACGCGCTTGATCGCCTCGATCGCCAGGCATTGCTCGCCGGCCGTCATCGTCACACTCATAGGGAGGTGCGCCCTCCGTCGATGGGCAGCACGGTTCCGGTGATAGCGGACGCCTGTTGCGAGACCAGGAAGGTGGCGCAGGCGGCGACCTCGTCCATCTCCAGGATCCGGCCCATGGGCATCTGTTTCACCAGATCGTCCACAATGCCTTTGGTCGAATCGTCGGCGAGCAGCCCCTCGATCATGGCCGTTTTGATGGACGCGGGGCAGATGGCGTTGACCCGGATGTTGTGCTTCGCGAGGTCGACGGCCATCATTTTCGTCAACAGGATCAAACCGTGTTTGGCGATCGGATAGGTGGGAGCGGTCCCGACCGGCGGTTTGAGCGCGGCCGCCGAACTGGTGAACAGGATCGCGCCGCCGCCCCGCTTCATCATCTGGTCCACCGCCAGCCGCGCCCCGAAGAAGCCCGCTTTGAGGTGGACGTTCATCTGCTGGTCCCAGTCGGCCTCGGTGATACCGGGGTGGTAGCCGCTACGGTCGGAATTGATCGCCGCACTGGTGGTTCCGGCGTTGTGCCAGAAGATGTCCACACCGCCGTAGGTGGCGGTCGCGAAGTCCATCAGAGCCTCGAGGTCGGCGATCTTCATGACGTCGCTGTGACAGTACGCCGCCTCGTGCCCGTTGCTGCGGATCTCCGCGACGGTATCGGCCCCGGCCGCATCGTCCAGATCGCTCACAACGACTCGCGCGCCCTCGGATGCGAAACGAACAGCCGCCCGGCGGCCGATTCCGGCGGCCGATCCGGTGATGACGGCGACCTTGTCTTTCAATTGCATCTGCTGTGTCCCTCGGGTATCGGTGTTTCCGGGTACTTGCGCGTACGGATGCTCTTCACCCGAGAAGGGCGAACAGATCTGCGACGTTCTCGACGGAATCGAGTGCGCGGAATCCCGCTACTGCGCGATCGAGGGCGTCGCCCGGAATCGGTCGGGCGGCATAGCCGGCGCAATCCTTGAATTTCGCGATGAGCCCATCCCAGGTCATCGGTGCGAGCGGATGGCCGTATGCCCGTGGCTGTTTCCGTGTCAGTGTGCGGCCGTCCCGGAGCCGGAGTTCGATCTCACCACCGGGGAACCCGGAACCCGGAACGAAGTCGTACCGCTCGTCATAGCGTGCGTCGATCCGGTCGGCCATGGCGAGGATATCGGGATCGGCCAGTTTCTCGTCGAAGTAGTCGGCGATGGTGACATCGCCGCGCTGCACCGCTGTGGCCACGGTGAACGGGATACTCAGTTTCGCCAGCATCGGGTTGGCCGGGCGGCGCCACTCCGCGAGAGGCTCGGTCTGGCCGCGGGCGAAATCTCCCACGGTCACGGTGACCGATGCGACATCCGTGGGCGCGAACGTATGCTCACGCATCAGGACCCGGACCATATCGATGAACACATGGGTGAAAGCGCACGAGGGCCACGGCTTGAACCCGTTGTCCAGGACGGCATAACGGATTCCCAGATCGCCCAGTAGCAGCTCGCGGTCGTAGTCGCCCTGGTAGTACACGTTCCAGAGACCGTGTGTCCCTTCGAAACTGCGGCGCACCCCGCTGATACCGGCCTGCGCCATCAGGGCGGCTCGCACCCCGACCTCGCCTGGGACGGCATGCCCGAAACCGCGAATGGTGGAGTCTTTACCGAATACGATCTCGTGGGTACCCCCGGCTTGGGTGAACGCGATACCCAGTGCGTTCACGGTCTGGTCTTCATCGAGACGCAACAGTTTGCTGCAGGCCAGCGCGGCCCCGAATACGCCGAACAGCGGCGCCGGATGCCAGGGGGCCATACGCCCGCCCGGCTTTCCCGCCGCGACCGTGAGGCGGCACTGCAGGTCGACACCCAGCGCGACGGCGGTAATGAATTCCTTTCCGGTGATATCGCCCTGTCGTTCGGCGAGGGCGATGGCCGCCGGCAGCACGGGCGAGGAGATATGCGCGGCGTCGGGGTGCAGATCGCTGAAGTCCTGGCAGTTGGCCATTGCCCCGTTGACGTAACCGGCGAGCCACGCCGGGGCCTTCCGTCCGAAGCCGAGCAGTGTGGCCTCCTCCTTACCGCCGAGGTCGAGCACCAGATCGGCCAGCGCCTTGGCCTCCGGTGACGTCGTAGCGGCCGGGAGGATCACACCGGTGGTGTCGAGGATTGTCTTGCTCGTCATATCGGCCACCCCGTCCGGGAGGTCACCGTAGGTGAGTGCCACCGCGTGCCGAGCGAGAACGAAGGCGGCCTCCTCGGCTCCTTCCTCGATGCGCTCAGTGGTCATACCAGCCCCTTAGATCGTGGATATGGACGCATACCTGCGTCGTATCGGTCGGGAATCGCTTTTCGGGCGATAGGCCCTGGAAGGCGGAACACGGTGGGTCGGACCGCCGGCCGTCCACATCTGCGCCGCCGCCTCCCGCAGGTATCCAACGGAAAAGCAACATAAGGCTCCTACAAGACTTGTAAACTACAAGCATTGGAGGTAGTTGGACGGTACCTGGATATCGACGCACAAACAAGGGGCAACCGAGAGACTTCACGAACCACGGCACGGACGGGCACCGCACCGGTGCGCGATGGATATCGGCGGCCCAACGTACACGAATACTTCTCTGCGACACGAGTTTTCGCAGATCAACAGACGGACCACGAGTCCGCGGATTTCTCGAAAGGTACCTCGATGACGACTGGCACCACCGCCACCCGCATGTGGGTATTCGATGCCCCGACCGCCATTATCGACAAAGGTCTCATCGAGGATGGGGCAACCGGCGATTGGATGACCCCGTTCCCCACCTTCCTCATCGAACATCCCCGTGGGCTCGTACTCTTCGATACCGGACTGTCCCCCGACGCGGCCGGCGACCCGGCTGCGGTATACGGCGCGGGCACGAACTCACGTATCGAGTACTCCCGGGAGCAACGGCTCGACCGCAGGCTACGCGCCGTCGGCTTCGAACCGGCCGATATCGAACACGTCGTGCTCTCCCACCTGCACTTCGACCACACCGGCGGGATGAAACTGTTCCCGGATGCGCAGTTCTACCTCGGCGCAGGCGAGCTGAGCTATGCGCTGAACCCCGCCGCGCACCTGTGTGGTCTGTATCGGCGAGACGAACTGGAGGACGCCCGGAACTTGCGGCTACACGAGATCTCCGGCGACCACGATCTTTTCGGCGACGCCGCGATCTCGCTGCTCTTCCTGCCCGGCCACTCGCCCGGTTCCCTGGCCATGATGGTCCGGTTACCCGGACGCACCATCATCCTCTCGGGCGATATCGCCCATACCCGCGCGGCGCTCGAATCGGCTTCGCCCTTCCCTCTCGATCACGACAGCGCATCCGCGGTGCGATCGATCGAACGCCTGCGCGCTGTCGGGGATCGGTTCGGCGCCGACATCTGGGTAGGACACGACCCCGACGATTGGCACCGGTTCGGCCCCGGCTGCTACGAGTGACCGTGGCCTCGGCGCCGGTCCGCGCCGAGGTCACGGTCGGCGCACGACCCCAGCGTTCACCGGCGGGCCGGGGTCAGCTCGAAATCGGCGAGGTCGGGGTGCGCCGACATGGCGAACACCCGCTCGCCGGTGAAGGGTGCGATCACTTGGAGCCGGCCCTGGTCGTTGACGTAGTAGTTCTTCTTCCGGGCGCCGTTCTCCGCCAGATACAACAACCGGCCGGCCTCCTCGTCGACGAGGCGGTTGTACTCGGCGCACACCTCCGGTCGCACGGCCATGGCGCAATGGCCGCCCTCGAGCATGGCGACGATTCCCTCGGCGATATAACGCGACCAGATCTCGAACCAGCACGGCAGCCCGGTACCGCTGGCGACCGGCTGCGAGTTCGGGCCGTTGAGCATGAACAGGTTCGGAAAGCCGGGAACCGTCATCCCGAGGTAGGCCTTTGCGCCCTCATCGCGCCAGGCCTGTTCGAGACTCACCCCGTTCCGGCCCTGATACCGGGTGGGCCAGAGGTAGTTCTGGGTGTCGAATCCGACGGCGGTGACGATCAGATCCACCTCCAGGTGGCGCCCGTCGGCGAGGTATATGCCTCGCTCATCGAGGGACGCGATTGCCTGCGTGACCAGTTCGACGTTGTCCTGGGTCAACGTGGCATACCAGTTGTTGTCGACCACCGGCCGGCGGGCCATGGGCGCGTAGTCGGGCACGAGACGATCGATCAGATCCTGCCGCCCGCCCACTTGCTGGGCGATATATCCCTCGAGAACGGCGCGCAATGCGTCGTTGCGCTCGTTGACACTGCCGCCGTTGCGGATCCAGTCACGGTCCACGATCAGCTGCTCGCGCAGATCGGTGGAACTCATACCGGCCACGAACTTGTCCCAGTTCCAGTAACAGGGCATGTTCTCGATGAGCCAGCGCAGCTCCACTTCGATGGGCCGGCCGTACCCGGCACGCGGCATGATCCACTGCGGCGTGCGCTGGCAGACATAGACCGTATCGGCGCGGGCGGCGACCTCGGAGAGCAGCTGTACGCCGGTGGAGCCGTTGCCGATGATCGCTACCTTCCGCCCCGCGTAGCACACCGCATCGCTCCATTCGGTGGTGTGCACCAGATCCCCGGCGAAACTCGCGACTCCGGGCACGTCCAGCGTTTTCGGCTGCGCGAACAAACCACTCGCGGTGACCACCACCTGCGCCGTGTGCTCGACCATCCGCTCACCGTCGACCTCGATCGTCAGATGCCACACGCCGGCATCGTCGTCCCACTGTGCCGACCGGACGTGATGGTTGAGCCGGAGCTTCTCGTGCACACCGTATTTGGTCGTCACGTGATCGAGGTAGGCACGCACTTCCCGCTGCCGCGCGAAGTGTTCCGACCAGGGATAGTGCTTCTCGAAGCCGAATTGGTAGATGGCGCTGAGCGTATCGACCCGCACGTCCGGGTAGCGGTTCGCACTCCACACCCCGCCCAGCTCACCGCGACGTTCGAAGAGGTGGTAGCCGATACCGAGCTGCTCGAGCTGGACGGCCATAGCCACTCCCGCGAATCCGCCGCCGACGATCGCCACCGAGAATCCCTCGGGTGCCCGGCTCGGGCCGGTCCAACGGGCCCGGTGCGGGAAATCCCCGAAGCTGGGCAAGAGCCGGCGCATCTCGAGGTCGGACGGGGCGATGGTGCGCGCCTCGGCCATCTGCACCAACTCGTCGAGCTCCGCGACGGAGACCTCGGGTGGTGTCGGCTCCCCGGCGTGATCGATGAGGAAATCGACTGCCTTCTTCTGGATCCTTTCGATATCGGCCGGGTCGATCACCACAGCTTCGGAACCGCCGCGCATCACCCGGCGCGCGGGTATGGCGGCTATCTCCGGGTCACGAGTTGTCTGGAACAACGCCATCCGCAGGGCGTTGGCATCGGCCAACGAAACGGCGCGCTCGAGGAAATTGCGGTCGGGCTTCTGGTCGGGCATCGGCAAGGCTCCGATTCTTCTGGAGGGGAAACACGACCGGCTCGGGGCGAAAGGTTCAGCTGCCCGCGCCGGTTTTCTGCGGTGTGGCCGTCACGGCGGGTGGGTCCGTGGCGAACCGGTTACGCAGCTGGTGCTTGCGGATTTTCATGGTCGGAGTTCTGGGCATGAGGTCGACGATTTCGACCTGCTCAGGTGATTTGAACGGTGCCAGCCCCGCGGCGAGACAATGCTCGCGCAGCCCGGCGACGGTCGGAGCCGCGGCGCCGGGCGCCAGCTCGAGGACCGCGCAGATCCGCTCACCGCGGATAACGTCGGGCAGGCCGATGACGGCTACGTCCTGGACGGCGGGGTGCTGCCCGAGCACGTCCTCGATCTCCATCGGGCTGATCGATTCGCCTTTGCGGATGATGAGATCCTTTTCGCGACCGACCAGCACGACGTGTCCGTCCGGCCGCAGGTATCCCACGTCGCCGGTGTAGAACCAGCCGTCCTCGTCGTGGGGGACGACGATATCGCCGTCGACGAGATAGTGGTGGAAGAGCATCGCTCCCCGGACCCACACCTGCCCCTCGGTTTCCGGGCCGAGCGGCCGCCCGCTCTCGGAGCGCACGGCGACCTCACAGCCCAGCACCGGGCGACCGGCCGTCGACGTCAACTGTTCGGCGGTATCGCCGGGGCGCCCCTGCGTGATCATCGGGCATTCGGTCATACCGTATCCGTGGAGGACGGGGATCCCCATGCCCGCGACCACATCGTGGTAGACGCGCGGCAGCATCGGCGCACCGCCACCGGCCAAGAATCGCAGGGTGGGGGCCACGGGTTCGGGGCCACTGCGGATCTGCTGCTCCAGATACATCGTGTAGAACGACGGACCGCCCCCGGACACCGTGGCGCCGTAAGTATGCAACAGCGTCATCGCCGCGGCCGGTTCGAACACCTCCGACATGATGATCGGCATACCGACGGCCAGCCCGGCGATCAGCATATCGGGCCCGCCGATATGAGCGAACGGGAAGAAGATCGTGGAGACATCGTCGTGGCTCACGGCGAGGGCATCGGCCACTCCCAACCCGCCGGCGATCAGCGAACCGTCGGAATGACAGACGCCTTTGGGCGCGGAAGTGGTGCCGGAGGTCGTGTAGATCCACCTGACCGCGGTATCGGATTCGGGCGGTGGTCCGAGCCGGTCCGGATCGCCCGCGGGGAGTTCGCCGGAGAGGACCAGCGCACGTATGCCCTGTACCGCCGCGATGTCGCGGGCCATCGCCCCGTGATCGAAACCGCGGAACTCTTCCACAGTGACGAGCCACGCCGAGTCGCACTGTCGCACCATCGCCGCTACCTCGCGGCTGCGGTAGACGGGAATGATGGGATTCTGTGTCACTCCGAGCCGGGCGAGCGCCAGACTCAGCACCACCGTATCGATGCGGCTGGGCAGCTGCCAGCTGACCGTGTCGCCCGGCCGCATGCCGAGCTCGTGCAGCCCGGCGGCCACGCGCTGCGCGCGCTGCAGCACCGCGGCGAAGGTCACGCTGCGGTGCTGCTCGTCGATGAGCATCGTACTGTCGGGGGTCAGTGCCGCACGGTGGGCGATCAGGCCCCACAGGGTGTTCGGAAGGGTAGCGAAACCGGTCACGCTCGTCCCCCGCCACGGCCGGCTTCGGCGGGATCCAACGGTCCCTCCCGCAGCAATGGATAACCGGTACGGACCAGCGCGTTCGCATGTCCCGTCCAATGGATTTCGAACGCGGCCTGCAGCGCACTGTGCTGGCCCATGATGTCGAGTGTCTGGTTCACCGCACGTTTGGCCTGGGCGAGCCCCCAACTGTCCATCGTTGCGATCCGCTGGGCGAGTTCCAGGCTCTGCGCCTCGAGCTCGTCGAGCGGAACCACGCGGTTCACCATGCCGAGTTGCAGCGCCTCGTGCGCGGACAGCGAACCAGCGGTGAACAGCAGCTCCTTGGCCTTCCGGGCCCCGAGTTCCCAAGTGTGGGCATGGTATTCCACGCCGCCGATGCCGTAGCGCACCACCGGGTCGCTGAACCAGGCGTTATCCGCCGCGACGATGAGATCGCAGGGCCAGATGACGTTGAGCGCACCGGCGATACACGCACCCTGTACCGCCGCAATCGACGGTTTCGCGATATTGCGCCACCGCTGGCTGAAACCGAGATAATGCTCGGCCTCCCAGCGGAAGCCCGATTGAACCGCCCCCAGGTCTTCCCTCGCATAATCGGCGATTTCCGATTTCAGATCGTGCCCGGCCGAGAAGTTCGCCCCGTTGGCCCGCACCAGAATCACCTTGACGGCGTCGTCTACGGCGGCTTCGCGCCAACGCGCGTCGAGTTCTACCAGCAGCGCCTGGTCCTGGGCGTTGTGCTTGTCCGGACGGTCCAGCGTGATCGTCGCGATTGCTCCGTCCACGCGGTACTGCACCGTCGTCATCGTTGTCCTCCGATCTGTTCCCGCCACAATCCGGCGAGGATCACCTTGTCGTCGCGGTGGTCGCCGCCCAGGTCGAACATCCATTTCGCGGCGGTCTTGGTGAACAGGTGCACGTCGGACTCGACCATGAACCCGATACCGGCGTGGACCTCGTGGGCGGCGTGCACCATTTCTTCTGCGGTCTGCCGGGCCTGCTTGCGCATCAGCGCGACTTCCAGCGCCGCCTCCGCGCCTCCGTCGAGGAGGCGGGCGGCGTCGCGGACGAATGCGGAGGTCAGGTGTACACCCACCGCGATATCGGTGCACAGGTACTGGACCGCCTGGAACCGGCCGATCGGCCCACCGAACTGCCGGCGTTGCTGTGCGTAGCGAACGGTCCGGTCCAGCAGCGCCAGGCCGGCTCCGTGTACCTGCGCGGCCACCAGGACCGAAGCCCTGGCGCGGGCCGTATCGACCGCGGTGTGTGCGGTGCCGCCCCGCGCGAGGACCACGGCGTCGCTCGCCGGTGTCGCGGAGAAGGTCACCGCGAAGATCGAATGCTCACCGAGGTTCGGCATCGGCTCCACCGCCACCGCCGGTGTGCGGGGTACGGCGAGGAGAACCTTCTCCCGGTGCCCGCCGTGCGCGTCCGCTGTCGCTTCCACCAGGAGCAGGTCCGCCACATCGGCATAGGGCACCGCAAGTACCGTGCCGTTCAGGACGCCCCCGCGTAGCGTCGGCATCGGCTGTCCCCAGGCCGGGTCGTGGAAGGCCGGCACCATCGTGGTGTCGCCCGCTCCGACCGCGGCCGCGAGTTCGTCGCTTGTCGGCGAACTGCACAGTACAGCCGCGTCGCGCGCGGTGGTGAGTGCCGGTAGCGGGCTGCGCACCAGGGCTCGGCCCGATTCCACGAAAACGGCTGCCGCGCTCGCCAGCCCGGTAGTCCCGGTGGCACCTCCCCGAGGATCCCCGAGGGTAAGCCAGTCCAACTGGGCGAACTGCCGGACCTGATCGGAAAAGTCGACGGTGCGGTCACGGTCGGTCAATGGCGACAGGCGCTGGAAAACCGATCGCGCTACCTCGGCGAGGACGTCGTAATCCTCGCCCCAGATCAATTCCATTCCTAGCTCCTATCGCGGAAGACCGAGTCCACGGGTGGCGAGCACCATCCGTTTCAGCTGGCTGGTTCCGCCCGCGTGATTCGCGAACGACTGGCGATACCAGGCCTCGGGGGTGCCACCCAGGGGGGCCCAGCGGGAATCTCCGGTGAGCTGGCTGCCCGGGCCGAGGACACGGTTGAACACTCGGGCGAACAGCGGCTCGTATTCCTTGGCCACGACCTGTTGCACGGCCCCGCCGTACGGTGTTCGCCGGCCGTTGACGTTGTCGCCGACGACCTCGTATGCCAGTAGCCGCTGTGCCTGGATCATGCGGGCGAGTTCGGCGATATCGGCGGCCACGGCAGGGTCGTCGTAGACGCCGGGAATTCCGCGGATATGCGCTATCAGTGCGTCGAGGCGCGCCTGCTGCGACGAGTAGATCGGCTCCACCGTGCCCGATGCATAGAACGCCCCCATGATGTATCGCCAGCCCATCCCCTCGGCGCCGATGAGCGCGTCACGGGGAACCCGCACGCGATCGAGGTAGGTCGTCGACTGCACTCCGCCGCCGAAATTGCGCATCGGGTGCAGAGTCACCCCCGGCGCCTTCAGATCCACCACGAAGATGCTGATGGCCTCACTCGGCGACGATTGCGCCGAAGTTCTGGCCGCGACGTAGAGTACGTCCGACATCGGCCCCCACGAGGTGAATGCCTTCTGCCCCGTGATGATCCAGTCGTCGCCGTCGCGGACCGCACGGGTCCGCAGCGATCCGAGATCGGAGCCGGCTTCGGGCTCGGTCAGCCCTTCGGCCCATAGTGTCCGCATCGACGAAATCGCCGGCAGCAACGTTTTTTTCTGTTCCTCGCTGCCGGCGGCGAGGATGGTGCCGGCGGCCAGGAAGATACCCACCGAGTTGACCATCGGCGCATCGGCCGCGCTCAGTTCCTCGAGCAGAACCTGGTTCTCGAGTGGAGATCGGCCGGCGCCGCCGTACTCGACGGGCCAGGTGAGTCCGATCCACCCCCGCGCTGCCACCTTCCTGCTGAACTCGAGCGCGATCTCCCACCGCTGCGGCGCATCGTCGAACTCGGTGTTGAACGCCTTGTCCGGAGGCAGTTCCGCGGCGAGGAACGCACGGATTTCGGCACGCCATGCCTCGAGCTCCGGGCCGAGTGGGCGCCTCATCGCGTGATCTCGTCGCCGGCCGGCGCAACCTGGACATCGGTCGCCGCACGCTGGTCCTCGGCCGCGTGGCCGCGCTCTCCCTCGGGATAGAAGCGCCGCGCCCACTGCCGGATATCGCGGAAACCCACCGCTTCGGCGGTAGCGAGGCCCGGCGGCTCGGTGTAGCGCTGATGCCGCCAGATCGCGAGATCCGCCTTGACCTGGGCGATCGCGCTTCGCTGCCGGCGCCGCAGCGTCTGTTCGTCTTCGTCCTCCTTGCCGGCCCATGCCGAGTACCACAGCATCGACTTCTCGTCGTCGATCGGAGTGACGGCGGTCAGACTGCAGATCCGGCCCGCGCCGGCGGCATATGAATATCCGAGTCCCACGCCGAGTATGACGGCATCGACACTGCCCTGTACCTCCTCGACGGCGCCCTCGGCATTCTTGCGTTTGAATTTCAACGCCAGGCTGGTGCGGAAGTCGTACTCGCCGAACACTCGCCGGGTCACCTCGGGGAGTTCGTCGGCGCGGTGCACGTATTTGAAGTGGGCGAAATCGACCCCGTTCTCGATGACGTACTGCGGGTGGATCGCCAGGTCCGTCTCGCTGAAGGTGCCTCCGGAGCGAGCGGGGTGGTAATCGTCGGCCGGACCCGAGCCGGTGAACAGTTCGAAGATGCTCGGCACCTCGTGATCGGGTTCCCGGCCGTCGGCGGCGTGCCATACGAACATCACTCCGTCCCGCTCGACCGCGGTCCACGTTCCGATGCGCCGCACCCGGTTCGGCTGCTCCTGATACGGAATACAGGTGTTGCGTCCCCGGGGGTTCCACCGCCAGCCGTGGAACGGGCACTGGATGTCGTCGCCGTGGACAGAACCCCCGTACGCGAGATTGGCGCCCAGATGTTCACAGAACGCGTTGAGTACTACGAGCCGCCCGGCGTCCGTGCGGTACGCCACCAGGTCACGACCGAAGAAGCGGAGGGGGGTCACCGCACCGGCACCGAGCTCATCGGACCACCCGATCTGGAACCAGCCCGTGGGTTTCATCGACAACGACATCGACGGCATTACTTCTCCTCATTCCTCGAACGCGAGCGGAACTCCACGCAAGCCAGTGATAGCCATCACTGTAGCCATTGGCTACAGTGATGGCAATGCATCCAGGTTGACGAACACCGTCGATTGCCGACGCCTTCCCCCGGCTGCGCCGACCACGGCAAAAACCCGGCCAACGGCACTCACAAGCGCTTATAACCGCTATAACACAGCATTTCTCGCACATTCCCAGCTCGGCCGAACGTACGCCGAAACCACAAATCGGGTAAACGATATTGACCTCCAATGTAGCCATTGGCTACCGTGGAGACCTCTCCGCGAACTCGCCTACGTCAACCATCCAGCGCCGCGACTTCGCGCCGATGAGCATCGGCCGCACGGCACCGTCCAGTCGGTGCGCCGACACATCCCTACGCATCCGAGCATGTACAGCGAGGAAAACACGTGAAAGCGATCCTGTTCGACGGCAACCGCAACCGGATCGTCGAGGATATGGAACTCCGAGCGCCGGCCGAGGGCGAAGTCGTCGTCCGAATACACGCCAGCGGACTGTGCCAGAGCGATTTGAGCGTCGTGAACGGCACCATCCCCTTCCCCGTTCCCGTGGTACTCGGTCACGAGGGTGCGGGCGTGGTGGAGGAACTGGGCCCCGGGGTGTCCACCCTGCGCGTCGGCGATCACGTGGTGACCTCCACTCTCGCCAACTGTGCCCGGTGCGCCGCATGCGTATCGGGCCGGCCGACCATGTGCCGGCGTTCCTTCGGCGCACAGGACGCACCGTTCCGCTGGCGCGGACAGCAGGTGCACAATTTCGCGGCGCTGTCGACCTTCAGCGAACGAATCGTGGTCCGTGCCGTTCAGACCACGGTCATCCCCGGCGATATCCCCTTCACTTCGGCATGCCTCGTCGGCTGCGCCGTGCTCACCGGCGCCGGAGCGGTGTTCCACCGGGCCGGGGTCGCCCCCGGCGACCGTGTGGCCGTGATCGGGGCCGGTGGAGTCGGATTGAATGTGCTGCAGGCCGCCCGCATCGCCGGAGCAACCACGATCATCGCCGTGGACACCAACGAGGCGAAGCGCGCGCAGAGCGAACGGTTCGGGGCCACCCACTTCGTCGACTCCGGTCTCGATGACGCCGTCCAGGCCGTCGAAAGCCTCACCGGCAGCGGTGTCGACCACGTATTCGACTGCGTCGGCGCTCCGGCCACCGTGCGGAAGGGCGTCGAAATGCTGGACTGGGGCGGTCAGCTCATCCTGCTGGGTGTGCCCCCGGCGGATACCGAACTGTCCGTACCGGCGGGCCGGCTCTACCTCGACCGATCGGTGCTCGGATGCCGTTACGGCAGCTCACGTCCGGGCGCCGATATTCCCCGCTATCTGGACCTGTACCGATCCGGGCGCCTCCTGCTCGACGAACTCGTCACCCGCACCTACCGATTCGACGACTTCCATCAGCTCATCGACGACGCGCGCGCCGCCCGGCTGGACCGCGGGGTCCTGACCTTCCCGTCCTGACCCGAACACCCTGTCCACAACGACGACCGGAGAACCATGACCACCGAGAATCCCGGCACCACCCCATCCGTAGCGGAACTCGTCGAAGCCGCCGAAGAGATCACCGACCTGCCGGCGCGGTTCCGTCTCGACGGCCGGCACTACGTCGTCCTCGGTGGCGGCCGGGGAATGGGCCGGCATACATCGCATTCGCTCGCGCAGCTGGGTGCTCGCGTCGTGGTGGTCGACGCGGACCGGGAACGAGCAGGCGCCGTGGCCGCCGAAATCGGTGCCGGCGCCACCGCCAGGGTCGTCGACGCAACCAGCGACACCGATATGGCCGCCCTCGCCCGGGATATCGGGAAGGTCGACGGTGTGGTCGACGTTATCGGCATCGCTCGTTACAAGACCCTGCTCGATGTCTCCGAACAGGACTGGATGTGGGAACACGATATCGTGCTGCGTCATGCCTGGCTGACCGTCCGCCATTTCGGCCGCCGCTTGGCCGAGCAAGGCTCGGGAACCCTGACTTTCGTCGCGTCCGTCTCCGGGTTGAGCAGCGCACCGGGCCATGGGGCCTACGGCGTCTTCAAGGCCGGGCTCGTCTCTCTGGTCCGCACTGCCGCCGTCGAACTCGGACCGGGCGGAGTGCGTGTCAACGCGGTCGCCCCCGGTTTCGTGCTCACCCCGCGCATGGCCGATGTCCTCGACTCGAGACAACTCGAGAACAGCCGGGCAGCCGCACCGCTCCCCCGGCTGACGACGCCGTCCGATATCGCCGCCGGAATCACATTCCTGGTGAGTGACCTTGCCGCCGCGGTCACCGGTCAGACCCTGGTCATCGATGCCGGCGCGACGTCCAGCTACCCATACCGGATGCAGGGTTTCGAGAGCGGAACCGACGGCCGATGACCGACGGCTCCACCCCATCCGCGAAAGAGGGACCAGCGCATAGCGCCACACTGCTGGACATGCTCCCGCCCGAGCGCTACGGCATGCCCGCAACCGCCGATCTCCGCGCCAGACGTGCGCAGTTCACAGCCGGCGAGTCCGACGAATCCGCGACCGCGACCGAGGTCTGTCTCGGATCGGTCCCCTGCCGCGTTCTCGGCGGCGGCGCCGGCGCCACCGTGCTGTACCTGCACGGTGGGGGCTATCGGATGGGCAGCGCCGCGGCTTACAGCCGCTACGGTGCCCGAATCGCGCGCACGACCGGCGCCGAGGTGGTACTGGCCGACTACCGGCTCGCCCCCGAATCTCCGTTCCCGGCGGCGGTGCGCGATGCGGTTTCGGTTTATCTGGAACTCCGAAACCGGCGCCCCGGCCGTCCGATCGTCGTCGCCGGCGACTCCGCCGGAGGTGGCCTGGCCGCAGCCGTAGCGGTCGCCGCGGCGCGGATCGGTGTCGCCGGGCCCGAGGGCATGGCCCTGCTGTCGCCCTGGCTCGATCTGCGGTGCGACGCACCGTCGTACACATCGGCCACCGATGCGCTGTTCGACCGCACGACCGCTGTGGGTGCCCGGGAGGCGTATCTCCAAGGCCACGACGGCGACGACCCGCTGGTTTCCCCCCTGCGGGCCGATCCCGGCGTCTTTCCGCCCGCACTGATCCAGGTCGGCACGACGGAAACCCTGCTCGACGATTCGGTCGCCTTCACCGGGCGGCTGGCGGCAGCGGGCGTCTCGTGCCGACTGGAAATCATGGCAGGACGGGGTCATACGTGGCCGCTGATCGAACCCGATCACCCGGATTCGGGCACAGCGGTGGAAACATTCGGCGAGTTCGTTCGCCGCCTCGCCGGCAGCGCCCGACGCCGAGGTGCGTGATCCCGTCGGATAGTCCGAAGTGGCTACAGGACAGCGCCGTACCGGCCCGAGGTAGGGCCGGTACGGCGTCCGCTATCCGATCACCGGCGGATCATCCGACCTCGAAGGCGGGGCGGCCGACCGGGCGCTCCCTCCGGTCTTCGGCAGGGGCGTCGTCGCCCGCGATTCTCCGGCCCGGCATGGTCATGATCACCGAGATACCCAGCGCCGCCGCCACAGCGACCACACCGGCGGCCGCATAGGCGTTACCTGTCATATCGGTGAATTTTCCGGCCAGGTAGGGGCCTAGTCCACCGCCCAGCGCGGACCCGATGCCGAATCCCATCGCCGCGCCGGTGTATCGCACCGCGGCGGGAAAGGTCGCCGTGAGTGTGGCATAGACGGGGACCGCTGCCGCACCGGCGAACCCGATGAGGAGCATCTGGCCGAGTGCGGTGACCACGATATTGCCGCCGGTTGCCTTGATCAGGTACATGATCGGGAACATGATGACGGCGAGGACACCGAGGAAGATCACCATGGTGGCCCTGCGGTCGGATTTGTCGATCAACAGGCCCGCGCCGAATCCGATCGCGATGGAGCAGGCGGAGGCGAACGTCGCGATACCTGCGGTGATGCCGGCCGCCATACCGACCTGCTGTTGCATGAACAACGGCATGTACGCGGGCACAATGTAGCCGATGGCCAGTACGGAGACGCTGAGCCCGGTCACCTTGAGCAGGTTCTTCGCATGTCCGCGGAACAGCGCCCGCACCGGTGCGGTCGGGACTTTGTGATTGTCGGCCAGTTTGCGGAATCCCGGCGATTCCTCCAACCGGGTACGCAGATACAGGGTGTATGCCATCAGCGGAATCGACAGCAACAGCGGGATCCGCCAGCCCCAGGCTGCCATCGTCTCTTCCGAGGTCAGCATCGTGGTCAGGGCTACAGCGCCCGGCGCCAACGCTGTTCCCATACCGAAGCCCATCGGGGTCATCGCGCTCAGCAACCCGTGGTTCGCGACCGACGCATGTTCGGTGACGAAAGTGGCCGAGCCTATTTGCTCGCCCCCCGCGAAGAACCCTTGGAGGAGCCGGGTGAGGACGAGGAGGACGGGGGCGAGGGTGCCGACGGTCGAATGGGTCGGTAGTGCGCCCATCAAGGCGGTCACCGCCCCCATTCCGGTGATTGTCAGAATCAGGGTGAATCGCCGGCCGCGCCGGTCCCCGATACGACCGAAGACGATTCCGCCGATCGGCCGGGCGAGAAAGCCGGTCCCCAGGACCAGCAGCGAGTTCAGGACCCCGGTTACCGGATCGTCGCTGGGGAAGAACAGCGGCGCCAGGTAGACGATGATGTAGGTGAAGACGATGAAATCGTATGCCTCCACAGCGGTCCCGAGAAAACCCGCCAGAGATGCTCTGCGTACGGTTTCGCGCGACGGCTCTGCGATATCCGATGTGGTCATGGCGCTCCTGCAAGATGCGGTGCCTTCGAAACGGCACCGACGGGAGATCGAGGAGTGTTTCGGCGGGGACGACCGCCACACATTCCACCGCTTGTTACGAATGCGGTGTGAGGAGGGTAACAATCAATAATTGCTTTCCACAAGCCTTGTATCCACCAAGAGTTGCAGTGGGGCTACTATGGACCAACACCAGCCTGCCCACGCAGGCCCACGACCACCCGAAGGAGATACGAGCGTGCCCGCTCACCCCAGTCACGACCGGCTCGATTCCGAGCAGGACGGTCCCGCCGGACGAACCTGGACCGACGCCGAATCGGACGCCGCGTTCGAGGTGCTCGGCGACCGCCTCATCGACGTGACCCGGCGGTTCCTCCGCTCGAACCGGCGAGAACGTATCCAGACCAAGCTCTACACGGTCAAGGGTCGCGAACTCGGCCCGGCCCAGATCGACGCCTTCGAAGCAGTGGCCCAGGAAGGCGAGATCCATATGAACCGGCTCGCCGCCCGGCTCGGACTCGACCCGTCGACCGTCACCCGCGCCATCAATCCGCTGGTCGACCTGGAACTCGTCGAGCGCTACACCGACCCCAGCAACCGGCGGTACGTCCTGCTGCGCTGCACCCCGGCGGGTAAGGAAGCCATCGCGCATGTGATGGAGGAGCGCCGGAATGTCATGCGCGAGACCCTCACTCCCATGGACCCGCAGCGCCGGCTGCTACTCGCCGAACTCTTCGACGAATACACCACGCTCTTCGAGAACACCCGGGCCGCAAGGGAGAGTTGACGCCATCAGGTGGGCAGTCGCCGGAAGTACTGCAAATTCTATGCTTTACGCGCCGGCCCTGCCGGGTCGGGCGGCCCAGACAAGCAGTTGCAGCAACTCGACCACCTCTTCGTGCTGGGCAGCGGAGTCCGGAGCGTCGTCACCCAGCAGAATGCTGAGGTAGGGCTCGAACGTTTCCCAGTTGCCGATCACCAATTGAATCAGCGACGCCACCACACGTGGATCGAAGTTCTCACGCACCCGGGGTGGTTCGGGATCCTCCCACAACTTCTCGATCTGTTGCCGGTACCCCCCCGAGCGCAGGCCGGGCCGGAAGAGCCGGGACGGCGGCACCTCGTCGAGGATTGCCCAGGTCACCATCTTGCTCCACTGCCCGGAATCCGCACCGAGTGTGTTCGCGATGGCCGAGTACGCATCGGTTTCCTCGTAGAGCGACTGGCCACCGTAGGTCACGAGCAACTCCATGGCGGCGGCCAGGAGCTTGTCCTTGGTCCCGAAGAAACGGTAGATGAGGCTGTAGGGCACCCCGGCCGCGGCCGCCACCTCGCGCAGGGATACCTTCGCCGGGCCGTGCCGGGCGAAGAGTTCCGCCGCTGCGAGCAGAATTGCCAATCGCGAGTTCTGTTCCTGCGATTCGAGTTCCGCGCGAACCCGCTCGAAGAAGCGGCCGTGCGAACTCGCCTCGTGACGGTCGTCCGCCGCTCCCTCGTCATCCGCTGTCGGTTTCCCGGCCCGGCGTCGCTGCGCTGCCAGCCGGAGCGCCTCCCCTTTCGTCGCGGCGGACAGAAGCAGTTGCGCCGGAGTGGCATTCAACTCCGGTATGACCGTGACAGTCCACCGCGACACCTCCGCGGGTTCGAAACCATCCCCGAGAGCTTCCAGCAGTTCCGCCACTTCGGGACGGACTTCGGCAGCTTCCCGGTCGAACTGCCATGCCGGGAAACGCGTCCGGCGGCCGTCCCGATATCCGAGGATCGTGCGGCCGTGCAGCCTCTTGTTCACGGCCTGCCGGCTGACGCCCAGGAAATCGACGACGCGCGGGGTCGTCCAGTCCTCCCCCTCGTCCGCGCCGAACGGCCGCGACTGCCTGCTCATGTCTTACCTGCTCCTCGCTGAGGTCGGCTGTTCGGTTCGGCCCACCGGGTACGAACGCCACAGCGGATACGGCCCCGGCGTCACACGCGCATGGGGCGGGAACCGCTCTCTCCGGCCGGGCGCCACTCAGATTAACCCTGTTCTTCCGTACCCGCTGTGGCGGGACCAGCCGTCGTTGCGCTGTCACCGAGCGGCCCCACAGGCCAGGGCGGACCTCGATAACTGTCCGTTCCCGAGTTGATTCGCACACCTGACCGAGCACCGCCGAGGCGGTGCGGTGGGAACCGGAAACTCGACGGCCGGTATTCGGATCGGGACACTTCCCCTTCACCCTTGACCTGGAGCGCTCTCCAGGTCGTAGCGTGTGATCGACCCGATCACCCACCATCACAAGGGGATGAGTATGGAACTCGGATTCCATGTACCGATTTTCGAGATCGACGGCGGCACCGCCGCCATTGCCGGGGAACTCGCGCGGGTAGGCGCGGCAGCGGAGGCGGCCGGCGGGACCTGGTTGTCGTTCATGGACCATTTCTTCCAGATCGAACCCACCGGGCTGCCCGCCGAAGCGAATATGCTGGAGGGCTACACCAGTCTGGGATTCATGGCCGCGCACACCTCGACCATCGAACTCGGCCTGCTGGTGACCGGCGTGACCTACCGGCATCCCGGCCTGCTCGCCAAGATCGTCACCACGCTGGACGTCTTGTCCGGGGGCCGCGCGGCACTCGGAATCGGCGCTGCCTGGTTCGAACGCGAACATCACGGTCTGGGTGTGCCGTACCCGCCGGTCGGCGAACGGTTCGACCGGCTGGAGGAGACGCTGCGGATCTGCGCGCAGATGTGGGATCCCGGCAACGACGGCCCCTTCGAGGGCAAGTATTACCACCTGGCCGAAACCCTGTGCGCACCGCAGCCGCTGCACCGGCCGAAAGTGCTCATCGGCGGGGGTGGCGAGAAGCGGACGCTGCGGCTGGTCGCCCGCTACGGCGATGCCTGCAACCTGTTCGCTTCCAGTACGGAAGAGGTTGCGCACAAGCTCGATGTTCTGCGCCGGCACTGCGACGACGCCGGTACCGATTACGACCGGATCCGCAAAACCGTGCTCGCCGGTAGCCCGGATCCGGCCGCGCTCGACGATTTCGTTCGCCAGATGGCCGGCTACGCCGAACTCGGCGTGCACACCGCCATCGTGATGCCGCCCGGTGGGTCACCGGCGGCGTGGATCGACAGCATCGCGCCGGCGACCTCACAGCTCGCCGAACTCTGACCGTAGTGGTGGGTCAGAACCGGGATCGACGGAAGCCGCCTTCGGAATCGATGACCTGACCCACCACCCAGCGGCCGTCGTCGGAAACCAGCCATTCGATGAGCCGGGCCGGATCGTCGGGTGTGCCGGCACGGCCGCGAGGGAAGGCGGCGTGGACCGCGTCGACGAACGCCGGATCCAGGCACCGAACCTTGTGCGCGGTCGAACCCGAACGCGCCCGCAGGGTTACCCGCTGCTGACCCGTACCGGTACCGGCCGGGCGGGCACGGCATCGGCGGCGAGGTCGCGGAAGATGCCGTTACCGGGTGTGGTGCGAGAGAGGGCGTCCGCGGCGAGGATCATCGCGGCGCCGGTCCAGGTGGTGCGTTCCACCGGCCAGCGTTTCCCGTCGGCGTAGACCAGGCCGGTCCAGTACGAGCCGTCACTTTCGCGAAGATGCTGCATATTCGCGAACAGCTGGTTGGCGCGATCGCGGTCGCCGAGGGCGTCCAGGGCCAGCACCAGTTCGCAGGTTTCGGCGCCGGTGACCCACGGGCGGTCCGAGACACAGCGGATACCGATATTGCCGACCACGAACGTATCCCAGCGTTCGGCGATCCGCGCCCGCCCGGCGGCACCTCGTAACGCACCGCCGAGCACCGGGTAGTACCAGTCCATCGAGTACCGGTCCTTCGCGGTGAACAGCTCCGGGTGTTCGCGCAGCGCGGTGCCGAGCCGGGTGCGGGCCAGTTCCCACTCGGGGTGCGGGTCACCGAGGTGCCGCGCCAATTCCAGTGCGGCACCGAGACTGTGGTACATACTGGCCGATCCGGTGACCAGTGCTTCAGGCAGGACAGCGGTCCCGTCGCGCAGCCAGTAGATCTGGCCCTGCTCGCCCTGGCAGTCGACGACGAGGTCGATGGCCGCGCGGACCACCGGCCACATCTCCGACGCGAAGGCGGTGTCACCGGTGCCGGCGAGGTAGTGCCAGAGTCCGGTGGCGATATAGGCGCAGAAGTTGACGTCGGTGGCGGCGTTCTCGACTTCGCCGTCACGGAACTGCATCGGCCACGACCCGTCGGGCCGCTGGGTGCGGGCCGACCAGGTGTAGGCGGCGACGGCTTCGTCGCGCAGTCCGGCGACGGTGAGCGCCATCGCGGATTCGACGTGGTCCCACGGGTCGGTGTGGCCGCCGGCGAACCACGGGATGGCGCCGGAGGGTTCCTGGTCGGCGGCGATGGATTGCGCGGTCTGCAGACACTGGCGGCGAGTGAGAACCGAGGGTACCGACGGTAGGTCAACCGGCGGCACTGGTCACCGCCGGTTTGCTGAAGTACAGGGCCACGCTTTTGCCGATCAGCGGATCGAGTGCTTTCTCGGCGGTCCGGGTGAGCAGCGGCTGTTTCATCATGTCCCACACCAGCATCCGATGATAGGCACGCACCAGCGGATGGTCGGGTTTGTCGACGCCGACCGCGCATTTGATCCACCAGTACGGCGAATGCAGGGCGTGCACATGGGTGCGGTGGGTATGCCGCAACCCGCGGGCGGTGATCTTGTCACGCAACTCGTCGGCCTTGTAGATGCGGATATGCCCGCCCTCGTTGGCGTGGTATTCGTCCGACAGCGCCCAGCACACCCGCTCGGGCAGCCAGCGCGGGACGGTGACCACCAGTTGCCCGCCCGGGCGCAGCACACGCACGAGTTCGGCGATGGCAGCATCGTCGGCGGGAACGTGCTCGAGTATTTCGGAGGCGATCACGACGTCGAATTCGCCCGCCCCGTAGGGCAGGTCGAGGGCGTCCCCCTCGACCGTTTCGGCCTTTGCGCCGGCCGGGGCCTCCCCTTCCTGCGCCATGGCCTCGAACATGGTGGCGACATTCGCGAGTTCGGGGGCGTCCTGGTCGAAGGCGACCACATCGGCGCCGCGCCGGTAAGCCTCGAACGAATGGCGGCCGGCGCCGCAGCCCACATCGATGACCCGGGTTGCGGGCCCGATCCCGGCGCGGTCGAAGTCGACGGTCAGCACGAGGCGCCTCCTGCGGTGGTGAGCTGGGCGGATGCGCCGGTTCCCCGGTCGCCTGCGACCCGGCCGGCATACCGGTCGATCGCGTTCTGGTACACCTGCACGGTCTGCGCGGCCACCGACTCCCAGCTGAACACGGAGACGGCGCGGTCGCGGCCGGCGGCCTGCATCCGCTGCCGGATCTGCGGGGAGTCGAGCAGGCGGCCGATCACCCGGACCAGGGCGGCCGAGTCGCCGGGTTCGGTGAGTTCGGCGCAGACGCCGGGTTCACCGACGACTTCCGGCAGGGCGCCGGTGCGGCTGACCACGAGCGGAGTTCCCGAAGCCATCGCTTCCACCGCCGGCAGCGAGAAGCCCTCGTACAGGGAGGGGATGCACGCGATCTCGGCCGAGGCGAGCAGTTCGGCGAGTTCGGTATCGGTCAGCCCGGGACGGACGGTGACGATATCGGAGAGCCCGAGTTCGGCGATCTGTTTCTCGGTCGGCCCGTTCGGTTCCAGTTTCGCGACCAGCTGCAGTTCCACCTTATGGGTGACCCGCAGCCGGGTGAGGGCCTGCAGCAGATGGGTGATGCCTTTGAGGGGTTTGTCGGCGCTGGCGACCGCGACGATCCGGCCGGGTACCCGCGGCCCGCGCGGTGCGAACAATTCGGTGTCCACACCCAGGGGGACCACTTTCAACTGCGCCGGGTCGACCCCGAAATCGTCGGCGATATCGCTCGCCGACGACGAGGACACGGTGAGCAGATCGGGGATCTGCCGGGCGATGCGCTGCTGCATTCCGAGGAACCCGTACCAGCGGCGGACCAGCGGTTTGCGCCGCCAGATCGCGGCCGCCAGATCGACCTCGCGGTCCTTGGTGATCGGGTGGTGCACGGTCGCGACCAGCGGCAGCCGCCGCGCGATATCGAGCAGCCCGCTGCCCAGGCACTGGTTGTCGTGGACGATATCGAAATCCTGGACCCGGTCGCGCAGGATCCGGGCCGCGCGCAGGCTGAAGGTGCGGGGTTCGGGGAACCCGGCGGTCCACATGGTGGCCAGTTCCAGCACGTCGATCCGGTCCCGGATCTCGCTGGGGCGCGGCGTGCGGAAGGGATCGTCCTCACGGTAGAGGTCCAGGCTGGGCACCTCGGTCAGGGTCACGCGCGGGTCGAGGTCGGCCGGATAGGGCTGGCCGGAGAAGACCTCCACCTGGTGGCCGAGTTCGGCCAATCCGGCGCTGAGCCGGCGCACATACACCCCCTGCCCACCGCAATGAGGCTTGCTGCGGTAGGACAACAAGGCGATTCGCACGGCTAGCTGACCTCACGAGTGATCGAATTCATGTCCCGCAGTTTGCCAGCCAGCCGTTCGAGGTAGGCACGCACCTCCGGTTCCGGCTTGTCCGGCAGCCCGTACAGCACATCGGTCACCCCGTCGGCGGCCCAGGCGGCGAGCCGGTCGGCATCGGGTTTGAAGTCGAGTGCCACCACTCGCGGGGCGCCCTCTCGGCCGGCGTCGGCCCATGCCTTCTTCAGGGTCGCCAGGCTGCCGGAGATATCGTTTTCGCCCGGGGTGGTGATCCAGCCGTCGGCGTGGGCGGCGATCCACGCGCAGGTGCGTTCGGTGCCCGCCGCGCCGATCAGCACGGGAACCGTGCGGTCGACCGGTTTCGGCCATGCCCAGCTCGGCCCGAATTTCACGAAGTCACCGTCGTAGGCCGCCTCGTCCTCACGCCACAGGGCACGCATGGCCGCCAGGTATTCACGCAGGGCCGTTCGGCGCTTCTTCCCCGGGATTCCGTGATCGGCCAGCTCGTCGGTGTTCCAGCCGAAACCGGCCCCCAGAGTGACCCGGCCACCGGACAGGTGGTCGAGTGAGGCGATGGTCTTGGCGAGGGTGATGGGGTCGTGTTCGACCGGCAGTGCGACCGCGGTGGCGAGTTCGATCCGTTCGGTGACGGCGGCCGCCATGGCGAGCGACACCCATGGGTCGAGGGTGCGCATGTAGCGGTCGTCGGGCAGCGTGGCGTCCCCCGTCTGCGGGTGTGCGGCCTCGCGCTTCACCGGGATATGGGTGTGTTCGGGGACGTAGAACGAGGAGAAGCCGTTGTCCTCGGCCGCGCGGGCGGCGGCGGCGGGAGCGATCCCGCGATCACTGGTGAACAGAACGATGCCGAAGCGCATACCTGAGCCTTGTCTGTCGTGGTGGTGGTTCGGGCCGCGGCGGCGTCCCGGCGGAGGGTTGGCTGTACCTGTCGAGCACGGGCGGTAGCCCGGCGTGGGCTACGTGGGCTACCCGCGTCCCCGGCCCGCATGTTTGTGGTCACTGACCGTTGCGAGCGGCTTTCTTCGCGGCTTTCGCGTGCTGATCGAGTTGGGCGCCGATCACATGATCGAGGGAGGTACCGGCGGGCCAGCCCACGTAGTGGCACAGGAACAGGGAGATTTCGCGCAGCGCGGTGTCGTCGAGCTCGCCGTTCTTCAGCGCGGCGCCGACCTGGATACCGGCGACATCGAACAGGCCCTGCGCGGTGAGCGCGCCGAGCAGCAGCAGCCGCCGGTCGCGCAGCGACAGGCCGGGCCGGGACCAGATATCGGCGAACAGGTGGTCGGCGGTGACGGCGAAATGGTCACCGGGGCCGTCCTGGAATTCCCATCCGTAGACTTCCGCCATCTTGGCCAGCCCCCGCTCCCGCACCGTGGGCTGCGAGGCGGGGTCGTTCGCCGCGGGCTGGGTCGTGGGATCGGTCATGCTGCTCCTTCGGCGCCGCAACGGTCCGGCGAAAGTGTCTGGACAGGTGTACGGAATATAATTCGGACACTCTCCGCCACGCAAGAACGTGTTCTCGTCGGGCCGGTAACCAGCCGGCCGGCCCATGGCGGTGACGACATCCGCAAATCACCTCGAAGCCACCTCGAGTTCTGGGAAGATCGCTGAATCGTTGTCGGACGCAGTTACCGATGGTAGCGTCCAGACACATGTCCAGCTACCTGTCTTCCCAATGGCTTCGCCCCTCGCGAACCGGGAAGAACTCGTTCTCGGAACAGCCGACGCCGAGGGAGCGCACACCATGAAGATCGTGGCCGATATGGACCTGTGCCAGGGGCACGCCGTCTGCGCCGCCGAGGCGCCCGGCATCTTCGCCGTACCCAAACGCGGCCAGGTGGAAATCCTCGACCCGAACCCCGGCCCGGAACACCAGGCCGATGTCGAGAACGCCGTGCGGTACTGCCCGACCCAAGCCTTGCTGATCGCCGCCGCCCCGGACTGAACGCCGCGTCGGGGCGCGAAGTCCTCGCATACGCCCGACGAGCACGGGAACCGACCGATTCACAGCCCGACAGTTTCTTTTCGAAAGGGAACAACACCGATGACAGGTTTCGATCGCGCCGAACTCGACGAGATGGTGCGCCGCTGGATCGCCGAGAACGAGCGATGCGAGAAGCTGGGTGACTGGAAGCCGCTGGCCGAGATGTACACCGCCGACGCTACCTACGGCTGGAACTACGGCCCCAAGGACGAGTTCATGGCGGTGGGCCGCGACGAGATCCGCGAGTTGGCCCTCGGCCAGGAGATGGAGGGTCTGCAGGGCTGGGAATACCCGTACCAGCAGTTCGTCATCGACGAGCGCAGCGGTGATTGCATCGGATTCTGGAAGCAGCAGTACACCACCACGCCCCGGGAGGACGGCAGCCTGTACACGGTGAACGGGATCGGCGGCAGCTGGTTCCGGTACGGCGGCGACTACCAATGGTCGTGGCAGCGCGATTTCTTCGACTACGGAAATGTCTCGGCGCTGTTCCTGGAGATGATGACGAACAAGGCGATGTCGGAGCCGATGAACCAGCGAATCGCGAAAGCCACCGCCTCGCGACTGCCCGGCTGGTACAAGATCGGCACGGCGCCGGCATCCCTGTGGTGACCCCGATGACCGTACCCACCAGCAGGTTCCACGCACTGAGCCGGGAGGCGCTGGCGGCTCTGGTGCCCGAACTGCTGTTGTGCGGGCAGCTCATCGACCGATCCGGGATGGCGCACTGTATCTCCGCCTTCGGCCGGGAGGGGATGGCCGAAGTCGCGATCGAGGAATGGCAGCTGTCCAGCCCGGTCTATACCCGCCGGATGCAGCAGGCCCTCGGGTACACCGGCGACGATATCGTCACCATCTTCAAGGGCCTGCAGCTCGATATCGGGGCACCACCGCAGTTCATGGATTTCCGGTTCCGGGTCGACGATTCCCGCCACGGCGAGTTCTGGCTCGACCACTGCGGCGCACTCGCCGATGTGGAGCCCATGGGCGAGCCGTATGTGAAGGCGATGTGCCACGATATCGAGGACCCCACCTTCGATGCCACGGCACTGGCGACCAACAAATACGCCCAGGTCCGGCCGATCCACCGCCCGCCGCGCGTCCCCGCCGACCGGCACCCGGTGTGCGCGTGGACGGTGATCATCGACGAATCGCATACCCCGCCGGAGGTTCCGCGCAATGCGCCGCTGGTCGCCGAATCGGTCGCCGCCCGGCTGCCGCTCGCCGCGATCGACCCCACCGGCGAGGGCCGCGGGGACTACAGCGGACCGCTGCTCAGCGATCTGCGGTTCCCGGATTTCTCCCATTCCGCACTCGTGCGCATCGCCGAGGAGGTGTGCCTGCAGCAGCATCTGCTGGTACTCGGTTTCATGATCGCCGTCCACGAACGCACCGACGACGATTCCGCGCTGGAAATCGGGCGTAAACAGTTCACCGGGATCGCCGGGGTCGCCTCCGAACGAATCCGCGCCTGCCTCGGGCTCGGCGACGATATGGACGCGCTCGCGCAGGTCGTGCGTATCCACCCGGCGCTGAACCCGCTGCACTACACCGACGTCGAAGTCGAGCCCGGCAGCGATAACGTGCGGATCCGGTTCCCCGGCGCCAGCGGCGCACTCACCGACCGCGCGTGGCCGTCGATGATCGACCCCGATCATCTCGGGCCACTGGATTCCCTGGTGCGGGGCGTGAACCCGCACTTCCAGGCCCGGGTCACCGATCACGGCCCCGGCGGCTGGACCGCCGAGATCACCGCGGCCCCCGAACCGTTCGACGAGTTCTCGGAAGTGGCGATCACCCGGTTCAGCACCGGCGTCGACTTCCGCTTCACCGATCGCGGAATACCGCTCCCCCTCACCGTTCTCTGACCCTCCCGGCCCCGGGAGGTTCCGCCGGCACCGCAGGATTGATATGGCAAATAACTTCGCCGACCTGTTCGAACACTCCGTCGACGCCATGCCCGACCGGATCGCGCTGATCGAGCAGGGCCGGCGCATCACCTACCGCGAACTGGACGAGCAGGCCAACCGGCTGGCCCACCATCTCGCGTCGGTGGGCGTCGGACGCGGAACCCATGTCGGGTTCCAGATGCACAACAGCATCGATACGATGCAAACGCTGATCGCCTGCTTCAAACTGGCGGCGGCCCCGGTGAACATCAACTTCCGGTACGGGCCGGAGGAACTCGCCTACCTCTACGACAACGCCGACCTCGAACACCTGGTCTACCACGCCTGCTACGGGGACACGGTGCGCGCGGCGGCGCAACGATCGCCGAGGTTGAAATACCTGCTGTGCGCCGCGGACGACCGGACCGCGGCCGATGCGGGCGTGGACTGCCTCGCCGAGGTCACCGCCGCCGCGCCCGCGACCCGCCCCGACGTCACCCGGACCGCCGACGACCGGTTCATCATGTACACCGGCGGCACCACCGGGATGCCCAAGGGCGTGCTGTGGCGGCAGGAGGATATGTGGCGGGTCCTCGGCGGCGGAATCGACTTCTACAGCAACGAGCCCGTCACCGACGAATACCAGCAGTCCCGTACCGGCGCGGCCGGTGAACCCTCCACCTGGCTGATCCTGCCGCCGCTGATGCATCTGGCGGCGATGATGCCCACGTTCATCGCGCTGTGGTCCGGGAACTGCGTGATCTTCGAACCCCGCTTCGATCCGGCCGCCGTCTGGCAGACGGTGGCCGCCGAACACCCCGGGGTCATGGTGATCACCGGCGATGCCATGGCCCGGCCGCTGATCGACGCCTACCGCGCCGCACCGGTCGACACCACCGGACTGTTCATGATCGCCTCCGGCGCGGCTCTGCTCACCCAGGCCACGAAGAACGATCTGCTGGACCTGATCCCGAACCTGTTCGTCTCCGATTCCATCGGCTCCTCCGAAACCGGTTTCGGCGGAATAGGTTTTGCGCAACGCGACGCCGACCCATCCCGCAAACCGCGGGTCTCGATCGGCCGCGGCGCGGTGGTCGTCGACGACGACGGCCGCCCCGTCCAACCCGGCGACCAGGGCTGGCTGGCGAAAACCGGGGCGGTACCGCTGGGCTATTACAAGGACGAGGCCAAGACCGCGAAACTGTTCAAAACTGTCGACGGGAAACGGATCGTGATCACCGACGACCGCGCGATCCTGGAGGACGACGGCACGATAAGCCTGATCGGCCGCGGCAATATGGTCATCAACACCGGCGGGGAGAAGGTATTCGCCGAAGAGGTGGAGGGCGTGGTGAAGGCCCATCCCGCCGTCTACGACGCGACCGTGATCGGGATCGACCATCCGCGCTGGGGTCAGCAGGTGGCCGCGGTGGTGAGCCTGTCGGCCGGCGCGGGCGGAGTCCTGGACCTGCCCGGCCTGCAGGCCCATGTCCGCGATCATCTCGCCGGTTACAAAGTGCCACGCGCTATCTGGGTCACCGGGACAGTAACCCGCTCCCCCAGTGGAAAACCCGACTACACCTGGGCACGGAGGTACGCGACGGATCGCCCGCCCGACTACCGCGCCGAGTGAGCGCCGACCGCCGCCGAAAACGCAGCTTCGGTGCCGTCGATTCGGCGTTCGCGCACCGACCACCGCGGGGTCGGACGAGATCGCGCCGGACCAATGGGCATGCCGGCGAAAATCCATCGACGCACCGATAACGGCACTGCCGGAACCGATTACCGGTCCGGGTCCGGTTGCGGTGCAGCCGGCACGCCGGCCCGGACGAGTCGCTGCGCGAGCGTCCGGCAGCGAGCTGCCAGTTCCGGCGGGTCGAGCACCTCGAACTCGTGTCCCAGCAACAGTACGTGTGCGAGTACACGATCGAGATCGCCGGCGCCGCTGAGCAGCTCGCACCGGTCGCTGCCGCGTGGCCGGATGACGGCCGCGGCCGCCGGGACCTGTTCGCGGACGGTCTCGGCCGGTGCGTGGACGAGGAACCGCGCGCTGTGCGGGTAGGCCCGGCTCGCCACGCCCTCCTGTACGTACGGGGCGGCGGCGGGGGCAGGCCGCGGGCGGAAACGCCAGGTACGGGCGGCTACCGCCGTCATCCGGTCGACGCGGAACGTGCGCCAGTCGTCGCGGTCGAGATCGTAGGCCAGCAGATACCAGCGCCGGTCCGAGGCCACCAGGCGATAGGGTTCGACCCGCCGGCGTTGCCGCCCGTCCACGCCGGGATAGTCGAAACCGGCCTCGACCTCGTCGCGGCAGGTTCGGGCGAGCGTCATCAGAGCCTCGGCGTCGACCGGTGGGCGGCCGGCGCCGAAGGATTCCACCGAGGCGGCCAGGGTGCGTACCTCCTGTCGCAACCGGGTGGGCAACACCCGGTCGATTTTGGTCAGCGCCCGCAACGCGGCATCACCGGTGCTCTCCCCACCCGCCCCCACCAGCAGCGAGACAGCGGTGGCGATTGCCTCCTCGTCGTCGAGCAGCAGCGGCGGCAGTTCTTTTCCCGGGCCGAGCCGATACCCGCCGCCGACGCCCTGGCCGGCGTAGACGGGGTAACCGAGCGCACGCAGCCGCTCGATATCGCGCCGGATCGTCCGCGCGGTGACCCGTAACCGGCCGGCGAGTTCGGGGCCGGTCCACACCCGGCGCTGCTGCAACAGGCCGAGCAAAGCGAGAACCCGCTCGGTCGTACTGCGCTCGTCACCATCTGCCATATCGCCAGTTTTCCAGAAATAGCGGACCGTTCCTGTCCGCCATGGATGCCAGAGTGGCGTTATGGACACCGACACACTCGACTGGAATCGAGCCCTGCGTGAGCAGTTCGAGTTCCACTGGAAGCATCAGCTTCGCGGCCGGCTCCAGGACCTGACCGATGACGAGTACTTCTGGTCGCCGGTGCCGGAAACCTGGAGCGTGCGCCCCCGCGGCACCTCGTCCGCGCCGATTCAGGCCGGCACCGGCGAATTCACCATCGACTACGGCTTTCCGCCACCGGACCCCGCACCGTTCACCACCATCGCGTGGCGACTCGGGCATGTCATCGTCGGCGTGCTCGCCGCGCGAAACGCGGCACATTTCGGCGCACCCGCCGCCTCCTACGAATCCTGGGCGTACGCCGGCGACGCGAGAACAGCATTCGAGCAGCTCGAATCCCAGCTGAGAATCTGGCTGGACGGGGTGCGAGACCTGGGGACCGCCGCGCTGGCCGTACCGGTCGGCCCGAAAGAGCCCTACGCGGACGCCCCCATGGCCGATCTGGTGCTACATATTCACCGGGAACTGATCCACCATCTGTCCGAGGTCTGCCTGCTGCGCGACCTCTACCTGCACACACACGCCGCCACGAACGGAGAAACACGATGAGCCGCGATATCCAGTTCACCTTCGACGCCCACGATCCGCGGGCCCTGTCGACCTTCTGGCGCGACGTCCTGGGCTACGTCCATCCCGGCCCGCCGGGAGTCCGGTTGCCCGAAGGAGCCGATCCGCTGGCCGCGTGGGACGAGTTCCTCGCCGGGATAGGGGTACCGCCCGAACAGCGCAATACCCGATCGGCCATCGAAGACCCGGACGGCCGGGGTCCGCGGGTGTTCTTCCAGCAGGTACCGGAGGACAAGGTCGCCAAGAACCGGGTGCACCTCGATATCCGCGCGGCACCGGGATTACAGGGCGACGAGCGGATGGCGGCGCTCGAGGCGGAATGCGAGCGTCTGGTCGCGCTGGGCGCGACCCGGGTGCAGCGGTTCGAGCCGAAGCCGCCGATGGAAGCCGGTTTCATCGTGATGACCGACCCGGAGGGCAACGAGTTCTGCCTGGACTGATCCGGGTGACGGTGGCTGCCGGGGCCTGCTGCGCTCTACATCGCCTCGGCACATCGGCCGGCTCACCGCGGATATCCGCGTACGGCGCTGCGATATCACGGCGATCGCCCACGGTCACCGGATCATGCTCTGGCGTCCGCGGCGGCTTCCGCTGTCAGCCGGCCGGTACTTCGGGGGACGGGGTGACCCGTTCGAGGATGCGGAGCGAGTTGGTGGCCGAGACCTCACGGAATTCGCCGCTGTCGAGGGCGCGGCGGTAGATACCGTAGGGCGCTTGTCCGCCGTCGGCCGGGTCGGGGAACACATCGTGGATGGCCAGGCCGCCGCCGGGGACGACCCATTTCGCCCAGCCGCGGTAGTCGCGGTCGGCGGCTTCCTCGGTATGGCCGCCGTCGATGAACAGGAACTCGATCGGAGTGCGCCAGGTTTCCGCAACGCGCGCCGAAGCGCCGACGATCGCGATCACGGTATCGCTGAGTCCCGCGGAGTCGACGGTGTGCCGGAATCGGGGCAGGGTGTCGAAGCGCCCGGTGACCGGGTCGACCAATGAGGTGTCGTGATATTCCCAGCCGGGCTGGTGCTCTTCGGAGCCGTGGTGGTGGTCGATGGTGAAAACCACGCCGTGTTTCGCACGAGCGGCGGCGCCCAGCAGTATCGCGGATTTACCGCAGTACGTGCCGATTTCGGTGATCACTCCGCCGTGGCAGTACTGCACCGCGGCGGCGTGCAGGGCCCGGCCTTCGTCCTCCGGCATGAATCCGGTGGCGCGGCGGGCATGGTCGAACAGCTGCTCGTCGGTCAGCGGTGCGGTGGGGGCTGGGGCAGTCATCGCAGGTGGTCTCTCTTCGGCAGATCGTGTCCGGCACGGGGCGGTGACCGACACTACTCGCCGCCGTGGCCGGGGAGTCGGTTGATCCGGTACCGCACCGACACTACTATCTAGACACATGTCCGAAGGCGATTCCAGAATTCTCGAGGCCACCCGGCGCCGGCTGAGCGGGAAGCAGGCGGACACTGTCGACAAGCTCACCAGGGCGGCGATGGAAGTGCTGTCGCGGGAAGGTTTCGCGGGACTCACCATCCGGATGGTGGCCGGCGCCGCCGGCGTGGGCACCGCCACCGCCTACACCTACTTCTCCTCGAAGGAACATCTGGTCGCGGAGATCTTCTGGCGGCGGTTGCGATCGTCGCAAACACCGGTCAGCGAAGACGCCGACCCCACGGTGCGCGTGCTGGCCGAACTGCGCGGTATCGCGTTGCTGGTGGCCGACGAACAGGAACTGTCGGGCGCGGTGACCAGCGCACTGCTGGGTCGCGACCCCGACGTCCAGCATCTGCGCACCCGGATCGGAGTGGAGATCCGCCATCGGCTCACCCGCGCGCTGGAACCGGAAGCCGACCCCGAAACTGTGGAATCGCTCGAACTGCTGTATGCGGGAGCGCTGGTCCGCGCCGGGATGGGGTACGAGTCCTATGCCGATATCGCCGACCGGCTCGAACGTGCCGCCTTGCTCGTCCTGAAGTAACCCGGCCGCCCGGATCCCGGACCGGATGCCGGAACGGACGGTTGAACTCCGGGTCGGCAACTGCCGCCGCGATTCGTATCCGCTCGGCCCGGATCAGGCCGGTGCGGTGGGCCGCCGGTGGGAGTAGACCAGACGGGCGTACTCACCGAGCAACAGTTCCAGGCGCACATCCTGCCCGGACGCGATCATCTGCTGATACCCGATCAGCATCGCCATCCCCAATTCGGTGTCCACCGCGGCGATCTCCGCGTCACCGACCACACCGGAGATCGTCCGGAACACGGTGCGCCGACGGGATTCGTCGACCCGTTTGAGCGCCACCGCCACCGATTCGTCGTTCGCCGCCCACGCCCGGATCGCCGCCTCTGCCCGATGGTGCAGGCCCAGGGTCAGATCCGACAGCGTCCCGATCGCCGAATCGGGGGTGGACGGATCGAACCGCAGCGAACGCAGGATCACCACCTGCCGGTTCTCCCAATGTTCCAGCAGCGCATCCACATACGACTGCCAGCTGCCGAAATGGTGGTAGAAGGAACCGCTGGTCACCCCCAGCCGCCGGCACAACACGCCGATATTGAGATTCCGGAACCCGAGGTCGGACAGCACCTCCAGGCCGGTGTCGAAATAGTTGTCCTTACTGACGATACGAGACATACGGCGCCGTTCTGCTCGGGGAACAGGGGATCTCGAGCATCGAACAGTACCGTATCGCCGGATCGCGGCGGCCGGAGGTTATGAGGGTTCACAGACCGTGCAGGCGACGGTAAGCCCTCCGCCCGAACCAGCGTGAACGAATCGGACCGGGCGCAGTGCCGGTACCTCGCCACGCTTCCGGACGCCGCGGCGGTGTGCGGATTCGCCGGTTCCGCGCGTTCCCCGGCCGGCGCAGCGGACCGGTCAGCGCAATTGCACACCCAGCAGCGCGTCGACCGCGGTGGCGATCTCCGTACCCGCGCCGGTATCGGTCCCGCCGTAATCGAGGGTGTCGCGAACCCAGGCGTCGACCGCGGCCAGCGCCCGCGGGGTATCGAGATCGTCGGCCAGATGGGTACGCAGCCGGGCAACGGTATCGGCGGCTGCGGGAGCAGCCGGGGCCGTCACCGCCTGCCGCCAGCGGTCCAGCCGCGCCTGCGCCTCGGTCAGCACCGCGTCGGTCCACATCCGGTCGGCGCGGTAGTGACCGGCGAACAAACCCAGCCGGATCGCGCCGGGATCCGCTCCGGCTGCCCGCAGCTTCGACACCAGCACCAGGTTGCCCTTGGACTTCGACATCTTCTCCCCGTCCAGGCCGATCATCCCGGTGTGCACATAATGACGGGCGAACCGGCGACCGGCCGCCAGCGCCTCCCCGTGCGCCGCGGAATACTCGTGATGGGGATAGATCAGATCGCTGCCACCGCCCTGGATATCGAATTCGGTGCCGAGCCGGTTCACGGCGATCGCGGCACATTCGATATGCCAGCCGGGACGGCCGGGACCGAACGGCGACGGCCACGACGGTTCGCCGGGCCGTTCGGCCCGCCACAACAGCGCGTCGAGCGGATCGCGTTTACCGGGGCGGTCCGGGTCGCCGCCGCGTTCGGCGAACAGCCGCGCCATCGTCTCACGGTCGTAACCCGATTCGTACCCGAACTGTTCGGTGGCATCGGTACGGAAATAGACATCCGGGAACTCGTCGTCCTCGACGGTGTAGGCGGCACCGGCGGCCAGCAGCTTGCGCACCAGTTCGATCACCTCGTCCACCGATTCGATCGCCCCCACGTAATCGCGCGGCGGCAGCACCCGCAGCGCGGCCATATCCGCGCGGAACAGTTCGATCTCACCGGTGCCCAGATCCCGCCAGTCCACACCGTCGCGGGCCGCGCGCTCGAACAGCGGATCGTCGACATCGGTGACGTTCTGCACGTAGTGCACGTCGTGCCCGTTGTCGCGAAGCACCCGGTTCACCAGATCGAAGGTGAGGTAGGTGGCGGCGTGGCCGAGATGCGTGGCGTCGTAGGGGGTGATACCGCAGACGTACATGGTGGCTGTCGCGCCCGGGGCCACCGGCCGGATTCCGCGGTCGGCGGTGTCGTGCAAACGTAACGGTGGCCCTGCTCCGGGGACCGCGGGAATCGGGGTATCGGACCAGGACTGCATACCGTCGAGAGTAGAGGTCGGTAACGGCCGGGCGCCGCCCACCCCGCCGTCCCGGCCCCGGCCCCGGAATACCGCGCCTCGCGGACCTGCACCGGACCCGCGGAACGGGGAAGGCAAGTATTGTCCGCGCCGCGAACGAATCGTCGGATGAACCGCCGGTGACCGGTCAGAACGCGGGCCACGGAATGGGGCGGGAGGTGACCGGCAGCGGCATCACCGGATCGTCGAGCAACCGTTTGGCGCGACGCAGCACGGCATCGATCTCGGGATCGGTCAGATGCTCGGCCAGCCGGTCGGCGAGCTCCCCCGGCAGCACGTCGGTGAAGGCGGCGATATCGGCGAGCAGATCCGCCGGAACGGGTTCACCGGCCCATCCCCACAGCACGGTGCGCAGCTTGTTCTCCTGGTGCAGGCAGATCCCGTGATCGACGCCGTACACCTCGCCGTCCAGTCCCGCCAGCGCGTGCCCGCCCTTACGGTCGGCGTTGTTCAACAGCACGTCCAGCACCGCCATCCGCTGTAACCGCGGATCATCGGCGTGAACCAGCGAGACCTCGTCACCGGCGCCGTCATAGGCCCGCAGGATCTCCCGATAGCCGTCGGGGACCAGTCCGGGTGGGCACAGATCGACCAGATCCAAGCGGGTGCCGCCGGCCGCGGCGGGCTCGCGGGTGCTGATCCAGCGCTGCACCATGCCCGGACCGTACGGTCCGTCCCGCAGCACCGTCTCCGGTATCACCGGCCAGCCCAGCGCGGTGCAGATCAGATACGACGCCACCTCCCGGCCGGCCAGGGTGCCGTCGGGGAAATCCCACAGCGGCTGTTCCCCGCGCACCGGTTTGTACACCACACGTACGGCACTGTCGCCGGTTGCGAGGTCGCACACCAGGGTCACGTTACTGGCGACACCCACCCGGCCCAGTACCGTCAGTTCACCGGCGGACAGCGCGTCCCCGGCCTCCGGCACGCTCATTCCTCCAGATCGTTCGCGCCGAACAGTTCACCGCGCTTGTACCCGTTGGTGCGCACACACATATGCCCGCGCGCCGACAGCGGCTCCCCGCACAGCGGGCACGGCGGACGCCCGGCGGCGATCACCCGGGTGGACCGCAAGGCGAACTCCCGCGCCTGGTCCGGGGTGAGGAAGACCCGCACCGCGTCGGGTCCCTCCTCGGTGTCGTCGAGGACCACCGATTCGTCCACCTCCGTTTCGGTGATCGCCAGCAGCTCGACCACCACGGCCCCCGCGTCGGCGTCCCAGCCCAGCCCCATCGTGCCGACCCGGAACTCGGCGTCGATCGGGGTCACCAGCGGGTCGTTGTCGCTGACCTGCTCGGCCTGCGGCGGCACCTCGGCCCCGAACCGGCGCGCCACCTCGTCCAGCAGCAGACCCATCCGGTCGGCCAGGACCTTGACCTGCTGCTTCTCCAGCAGCACGCTCACCACCCGGAGTTCCTCCACCGCCTGCAGGTAGAACGCGCGATCGCCCGGCTCACCGACAGTTCCGGCGACGAAACGTTCGGGGGTGCGGAAAACATGGATTGCTCGTGACACATGCACCTCCTGATACGTGACCCTGTTCGGCTGCGGTGCTCCGCCGCGCCGTTTCCCGGCGCACACGCCGAGTCGCCCGACGCCGCCGAGAGGTGGCGCATCCGCCGGTATCGGGCATACCCATTATCCGTCTTTCCTTCCCGCGCCGATCTCCCCGCCGGGGACCGGGCCCGAAGCCCCGGATTCGGGGGCGGTTGCCGGCGCCAGACCGGAAAGGTCGGAACCGGTGTCGTTCATCCGGGTGACGAACGGCGCGGTCCGGGTGTAGCGGATAACGCTGAGCGAGGCGGGTTCGACCATGATCCGCTGGAATCCGTCGAGATGGATTCCCAGCGCATCGGCGAGCACCGCCTTGATGACATCACCGTGGGTGCAGGCCACCCACAGCCGATCCCCGTCGTGCAACTCCGCCAGGGCCCGATCGTGTTCCCGGATCGCCGATACCGCCCGGGCCTGCACCTGCGCCAGCCCTTCCCCGCCGGGGAACACCGCGGCCGACGCGTGCCGCTGCACCACCTGCCACAGCGGTTCGGCCAGTAGGTCTTTGATCGCGCGGCCGGTCCACTCGCCGTAATCGACCTCCGCGAGCCGGTCGTCGACCACCGGTTCCAGTTCCAGACCGGCGGCCAGCGGCGATACCGTGCGCTGACAACGCAGCATCGGGGAGGTCACGATCCGGGTGATCGGCAGGCTCGCGAGCCGCGCCGCGACCCCTCGCGCCTGTTCGCCGCCGCGGTCGGTGAGCTCCACTCCGGGGCTGCGCCCGGCGAGAGTCCCTCCGGTATTGGACGTCGACAGGCCGTGTCGCAACAGGATGACCGTCATGCTGCCAGCCTAACGGCGGTCACAGCGCGGCGAGGCCCGATGAACCCGCCCGGCACCGCCACGTCTCCTCCCGGGCCCGACCGGCTCACGTCGCCGACACGACTCCGCCGGCGAGCAGACCGATGATCACGAACCCCAGCACGATCCGGTATCCGACGAACCAATAGAACGAATGCCGTTCCACGAACCGCAGCAGCCACGCGATCGACGCGTACCCGACCGCGAACGAAACCAAGGTGGCCACCAGTAGCTGCATCCCGGATGCGTTCAACCCCTCACCGGCCGGTTCGAAAGCGTCCGGCAGGCTGAACAGGCCCGACGCGGTGACCGCGGGAATCGCCAGCAGGAACGAGAACCGCACCGCCGCCTCGCGTTTCAAACCGAGAAAAAGGCCCGCGCTGGAAGTGGCGCCGGACCGGGACACGCCGGGAATCAAGGCGAGGCACTGCGCGAAACCCATCACCAGGCCGTCGCGGGTGGTGAGCTGCTCGATCGGACGCTCCTTACGGCCGTAGTACTCGGCCGCCGCGATCACCAGCGCGAAAACGATCAACATGATCGCCACCAGCCACAGGTTGCGTGCGCCTGTGCGGATCTGGTCCTTGAAGACGAAGCCCACCAGACCGATCGGGATCGTGGCGATGATCACATACCAGCCCATGCGGTAGTCGAGTTCGCGCTGCGCCTCGGCTCCGGGGTCGTAACCCACCGGCCCGGAACCGGTGACGACCGGCAGCTTCGTGGTGACCTGTTCGGCGAGCGGCACACGTTCCCGGGCGCTCAGCTTCTCGAATACGGTCGCGAACCACACCCGCACGATCCGCCAGATGTCTTTGGCGAAGAACAACAGCACCGCCGCCTCGGTACCGAGCTGGGTGACAGCGGTGAACGACGCACCCGCATCCTCACCGAAGAACACCGAGGACACGATCCGCAGGTGCCCCGACGACGAAACCGGCAGGAACTCCGTCAATCCCTGCACCAAACCGAGTACCAGCGCCTGCACCCAGGTCATCGACTCGCCGATCACACATCCTCCTGAACCACGCCGAAAACCCCGCTCTTCCTTCACTCTCGACGGCACCGCAGCCGTTGCACGATCCCCGGCGATCGACCGCAGCGACCCTACAGTGCCCGATACCGGACGCGCGCGGCGACCGGGCACACCCCCTGTCGATCCGTGCGCGCGAGACACGCCGCGCCCACCGTTCGCCGCGAACGGTCACCGGCTGGTCACGCTCTAGGCTGGGCGCCGTGAGGAAACGTCGAACCCTGTTGTGTCTGCTGCGCGCCGGCGAGGGCCCCACGCGGTTACGCCCCGCTACGGCCGCCGGGCCGGACGCACCCGCGCTGTGTCCGCCGGGCCCGGAGACCCGGTGATGGAACAACGCACCATCGGCCGCAGCGGGCTGCGGGTCTCGCGTATCGGGCTGGCGACCCACACCTGGGGCAGCCGTACCGACGCCGAGACGGCCGCCGCGCAACTGATCGCGTTCACCGAAGCCGGCGGCACCCTCGTCGACACCTCCCCCGCCTACGGCGGCGGGGCCGCACAGCGGATACTCGCCGGTCTCCTCGGCGACCTGGTGTCCCGCGATGAGCTCGTGCTGTGCGCGGGCGCGGGTCAGGTGCCCTATCTACCGGCCGTCCCCGCCGGAAGCGAACCGCCCACGCCCGATCAGGCGCGGATCACCGTCGACTGCTCGCGCCGCACCCTGCTGCGCCAACTCGACCGCACACTGCTCGAACTGGGTACCGACCACCTCGACCTGTGGCAGGTCACCGCCTGGGATACCGCCACACCGCTCGACGAGATCGCCGATACGCTGCACTACGCGATACGTTCCGGCCGGGTCCGCTACGCCGGGGTCCGCGGTTTCACCGCCTGGCAGCTGGCGAGCCTGGCCGCCCGGGCTCCCGTCACCGCCGTGCAGGCGCCGTATTCGCTGCTCACCCGAGGCGCCGAGGACGATATGGTCCCGGCCGCCACCCACCACGGCGCGGGAATCGTCGCCACCGCGCCCCTGGCCGCCGGGATACTCACCGGCAAATACCGCGACGGTGTGCCCGCGGATTCCCGGGCCGCCGACGAAGCCACTGCCGCCGAGATCCGCGGCCGTCTCGACGATGATCGAGCCACCGCCGTCGTCGATGCCCTCGTCACGGCGGCCGACGGCCTGGCGACCTCACCGCTGGCGGTCGCGCTGGCCTGGGTTCGCGACCGGCCCGGGGTGGCGAGCATGTTCGTCGGTGCCCGCGATATGGGCCAGCTCACCGGGGTGCTGGCCGCCGAAACACTGGAACTGCCGCGCGCGATCGCCGCCGCGCTCGACGATGTGAGCTCCACCCCGTAGCCGGGGCGCGGGCGATCACCACACCGCGGCACGGATTAGCCTTGCCTACATGAGCGAGTCGGGTCCGGAGGCGGCAGCGAAACGTGACCACGGAGGGTCCACGCTCGTGCGCGGCAGAGACATCAGGGGCGAATCGGTTCCGCAGGCGGGAACGCAACGTCATAGCGAACCGTCTGCACCGCAGCCGGACCGGCACTGCCCGAACCGGCCGCCGGCCCGTACCCGACGGGTGCGCGCCGTACTGGCCGGTATCGCCGCCGGCCTGCTGGTCCTCACCGCGGCTTGCGGCGGCACCCAGACGTCCGGCGCGGCCGGACAGCAGGGGCCTGCCACGGCGGTACTGGACAATCTGGACCCGGTACCACTCACTCCGCCGCCGAATCCAGCCCTGCCCGCGACGGTCCGGTCCTTCGACGGCGCCGATGTCACCGTCACCGATGCGAGCCGGATTGTGGCCGCCGACCGGTACGGCACCCTCGCCCAGATCGTGTATGCGCTCGGACTCGGCAGCAACCTGGTGGGCCGCAGCACCGCCGCGTCGTTTCCCGCCGTAGCGGATCTGCCGAATGTCACCGGCGGTAACGGCGCGTTGAACGTCGAGTCGATTCTCGCCTTGCGGCCCAGTGTGTTCCTCACCGATACCACCAGCGCATCGCCCGCGGTGCGGGAACAACTGCGCGCGACCGGGGTCACGGTCGTGTACTTCGACCCGGAACGCACCATGGAGGGGGTCGTTCCGCAGATCGAGGCCGTCGCCGCCGCGCTGGGGGTCCCCGAGCGCGGGCAGCAGCTCGCGCGGCGTACCCGGGACGAGATCACCGCCGCGTCGGCCGCGGTGCCCGCGCAGGATCCGCCGCTGCGGATCGCGTTCCTGTACCTGCGCTCCAGCGCCATCACAATGCTCGCCGGCCCCGGTTCCGGCGCGGACGCGCTCATCGACGCCCTCGGTGCCCGCGACGCCGGAACCGAATCCGGGGTGAGTGAACCCTTCACGGCGATCACGAGCGAAGCGATGATCGCGGCGGCGCCCGATGTGCTGCTGGTCATGACCGACGGGATGAAATCGATCGGCGGAGTGGACGGTATCGCGCAGATACCCGGTATCGCCCAGACCCCCGCGGGACGCAACAAACGGATCGTCGATATGTCGGATTCGGTGCTGCTGTCCTTCGGTCCGAACACCGGCCGCGTCATCACCGCCCTGTCCGACGCGATCTACGGTCATCCGACGGCATGAGCACGCCGGTTCCGCGCGCAGTGACGAGCCGGCCCCCTGCGACCACGGTCATCACTCGCAGCACGACCACTTCGCACTCTGCGGCGGCAAGGCAGAGCCGGACGGGGCTCGCGCACGGCCGGGAATGTCGGGGCCGGTCGATTGCCGGAACGATAGCGGGGCCCGGACCGGCAGTGGCACCCTCCGCACTCGTGGGCCGGGCCGGCCACCGACGGCCGATTCGGGCGGCTACGAGCCGCAACGCCGGGGAATTCCCGGGCGTGGCAATGGGCGCAGCGGCATGACCGTAGACCTGGACAAACCGCGACAAGCTGTCCCCCCGGACCTCGGCCACCACCGGCGGCGCCGGGCGGTGCTCGCATTCACCGTCGCCGTTCTCGCACTGATCGCACTGGCCATCGCCTCGGCCGCCATCGGGCAGGTCCCCACCGGACCCGCCGAGGTGGCCGGCAGTATCGCCCACCGGATCGGCCTGGACTGGGGGCCGCTGCCCGCTCATCCGGCCGGGGAGGTCACGCTGTGGGAGGTGCGGTTCCCGCGAGTATTGCTCGCGATCCTGGTCGGCGCCGCCCTGGCCACCGCCGGTGCGCTGCTGCAGGGGGTTTTCGCCAACCCGCTCGCGGAACCCGGCGTGATCGGGGTGTCGTCCGGGGCCGCGGTCGGTGCGGGCGCGGTGATCGTATTCGGCGGCGCCTTCGTCGCCGCCTGGTCGGTGGCGGCTGCGGCGTTCGTCGCCGGGTTGATCACCACCGTGCTGGTGTATGTGCTGTCGCGGTCGGGCGGTCGCACCGAAGTGGTGACGCTGGTTCTCACGGGTGTCGCCGTCAACGCGTTCGCCGGTGGACTCATCGCCTTCCTACTGTTCATCGCCTCCCCTGCCGCCCGCGACCAGATCGTGTTCTGGCAACTGGGCAGCCTCAACGGCGCCACCTGGGACGCGGTCGCGGTGGTCGCGATACTCGCCGCGGCCGGGATCGCGGCGGCGGTGTTCGTGGCCCCGCGGCTGGACCTGCTGGCACTCGGCGAATCGGCGGCCCGACATCTCGGCGTGGATGTGGAACGATTGCGGCGCACGGTGATCGTGATCGTCGCCGTGCTGACCACCGCCGGGGTCGCGTTCACCGGGATCATCCTGTTCGTCGGGCTGATCGTCCCGCATGTAGTGCGCATGATCGTCGGGCCCGGCCATCGCGCCCTCATCCCGGTCAGTGCCGTCACCGGCGCGGTCGTGCTACTCACCGCCGATGTCGCGGCCCGTTCGCTGGTCGACAACGCCGACCTCCCGCTGGGCATGCTCACCTCGCTGATCGGCGGGCCGTTCTTCTTCTGGCTGCTGCGCCGCACCCGCGCCCGTTCGGGAGGGTGGGCATGAACGAACCGGCGCCGGATACGGCAGCGCACCGCAGCGGTGCCGGGCACTCCCCCGCGCCCCACGGACAAGGCGCACAGGAACCGGGGGCCGCAGCGCTTCCGCACCACGAAGGATCCTCGTCCATGGCCACTCGGCACGGCACGCGAGAACCGGGCACGGAGCACGCAGCGCAGCATCACGACCATGCCGCGCTCCCTTCTACGGCCGGCGCGCTCGGCGGGGTCACTCGGATCCCGCTGCGACGCCGCTTCACCGGGCTGTTGCATCGTGCACACCGGTTGCCTGCCGCCACCGCACCGGGAACCGTCACCCTGCGCGCTCGCGGCATCACCCTGGACCGGCACGGCGGCGGGGGCGGTACCCGCCGGGTCCTCGACGACGTCGATCTGGACGTCACCGCCGGGCAAGTCCTGGCGCTGGTCGGGCCGAACGGCGCCGGTAAATCCACGCTGCTCGCCGTTCTGGCCGGGGAACTCGTCCCGGGACGCGGTGGGGTCGAACTCGACGGCCGGCCGCTCGAGCGGTGGACTCCGATCGATATGGCCCGCCGCCGAGCTGTCCTCCCGCAATCGCACACCGTCGGGTTTCCGTTCACCGCGGCCGAGGTGATCGCCATGGGCCGCGCACCCTGGCAGCGCACGCCCCGCGCCGACCGGGACGACGCGATGATCACCGACGCCATGGCCGCGACCGACTGCACGCATCTGGCCGGACGGTCGTTCCCGAGCCTCTCCGGCGGGGAACGGGCCCGGGTCGCGCTGGCCCGGGTACTGGCCCAGGACACCGCCACCCTGCTGCTCGACGAACCCACCGCGGCGCTCGACCTCGGCCATCAGGAAGCCGTGCTGACCCTGGCCGCAGACCGGGCCGCCGCCGGTGCCGCGGTGGTCGTGGTACTCCACGATCTGGCCTCCGCCGCCGCCTACGCCGACCGCGTCGCCGTCCTCGACAACGGGCAGCTCGCTGCCACCGGGACACCGCGTGCGGTCCTCACTGGGGAGCTGCTGAGCCGCGTCTACCGCTATCCGATCGAGGTCCTCGACCATCCGGACACCGGCGCGCAACTGGTACTACCGGCCCGGCCGAACCGTGCCACCGATCTCCCCGGGCCACACCGAAACCGGCCACCGCGCGCCGCACCGCATGGTGGAGCGGTGTAATCGCGGTGAGCGAGAGCAATGCTCGCCTCCGTACTGCACCGCCACCGGGCCCCTACTTCGAGTGATCGGATGTTGTCCGGAAGAATTGCCAGGACACGAGCCTCCTGGGCTCCGGTGGATATGCCGGTCGCGCCGGCGACCCAGTCGCCTTGGAAGCCACCGATCCAGCGGCGATCGTCGCGCCTGCGCGACGATCGCGGCCGCCGGGCAGGACAGGCGATGTTGTACTCGGTCCCATCGGTATCGCGGCTCCGGGGGCATGCGGTCGATCCCGCGGGTCGTGTCCGGAGACCAAGCCCCGCGAACCGGCCGACTAGGTCTTTCCGGCGGTCGATGATCCGGACACCGCGGCGTTCGGCTCCGCCACGGGACCGGCCGTGGCGCGCGGCGGTTTCGGCCGCCAGATCAGTTTCAGCACCGCCGGGGTCAGCAGCATGCGGATCACCGTCGCGTCCAGGATCAGCGCGGCGATCATCCCGTAGGCGATGTATTTCATCATCACCAGCTCCGAGAAACCGAACGCACCCGTCACCACGATCAGAATCGCGGCGGCCGAGGTGATCACCCCGCCGGTGTGCGCGATTCCGTACCGGATCGCTTCCGGCGGGTCGGCGCCGTTCGCGCGGGCCTCGGCCACCCGCGACAGCAGGAACACCTCGTAATCGGTGGACAACCCGAACACCACGGTCACGATCAGCACCAGTACCGCGAACATCAGCGGTCCGGGCGTGAAATCGAACAGTTCCGCGCCGTGCCCTTCCACGAAGATCCAGGTCAGGATGCCGAGGGTGGCACCGAGCCCCAGCGCCGACATCGCGACCGCCTTCACCGCCAGGATCAGCGACCGGAACGCTGCGTACATCAATGCCACCGCGGCCACCACCAGCAACAGCGCCAGCAGCGGCAGACCTTCCAGCAACCCGTGGATGCTGTCGCGTTCCAGCGCCGGCACCCCGGCCACCATCACCCGCACACCGTCCGGTTCCTCGATGGCGCGCAATACCGCGATCGCGGTGTCGGCGGCCCGCTCGTCCACCAGGCCGGCTTCCAGCACATTGATTCCGTCCCGGGTGGGTGCCGCAGGTTCGAACGGACCCGTCAGGCCGGGTGTCATATTCGCCTGCAGGCGGATATCGCTCAACTGCGCCGCATCCGCGCCCGTCACCACCAGCCGCAGCGGTTCGGTGCGGAAGCCCGGGAACAAGGCGTCGAATTTCTCCTGCGCCACCCGGGCCGGATTGTCCTGCGCCAGGTATTTCTCGCTCAATCCACCGAACTCGATATGCCGGAACGGCACCATCAGCAGCAGCAGGCCCAGAACCACCGGCACGATCACCGCCCACGGCCGCGCCATCGCCCGGACCGCCAGCCGGGAGAAGATCCCGCGATCGATTTCGGCCTCGGTACCGGCACGGGCGAACCGGTGCCACTGCCACAGATCGATACGCCGGCCGACGATCGCCAGCATGGCCGGGAGGGCGGTCACCGACAGCACCGCCGCGAGCAGCACCGAACTGATACCGCCGTAGGGCACCGACCGCAGTACGCCGTTGGGGTAGATGAACAACGCTCCCAGGCTCACCGCGATGATCGCCGCCGAGAACACCACCGTGCGACCTGCCGTGGCCACCGTCCGCGATACTGCCTCCTCCACGCTGCGGCCCGCCGCCAGCTCTTCCCGGAACCGTGTGACGGTGAACAGACCGTAGTCGATCGCCAGACCGAGGCTCACCAGGGTCACCACCGCGCTGGCGAATACGTTCACTTCGATATGGCCGGTGAGCAGCCGCATGATGCCCTGGGTGCCGAGGATCGTCATACCGCCGACGAGTACCGGTAGCAACGCCGCCACCACCCCGCCGAAGACGAAATACAGCAGCAACGCCACCAGCGGTAGCGCGATCATCTCCGCGCGCCGGATATCGTCCTGCATCCCGGTGTTGATGCCCTCCACCACCGGCTGCAACCCCGCCAGCTGCACCGTTGTCCCGGCCGGCCCGGCCCCGGGGGTGTCCGCCGCGAGGTCGGCCTCGATCGCGAGATAGTTCTCGACCGTCGCCGAACCCTCCCCGCGCAACCCGATACTCGCGAACGCGTACGTCCGGGAATCGTCGGCGAACTGTGCCGACAGGGCGCTGTCCCAATAGCTGTCGATCCGCAGCACCCGATCGGGATGGTCGCGCAGCAGAGCCGCCAGCTGCGCGGTCACCGCCGTCCGCACCTGCGGATCGTCCACCGTCTTCCCCGGTGGGGCGGTGTAGAGGGCGATCACATCGCTGTCTGTATCGCGACCGAAGGTGGCGTCGGCCAGTTTCGAGGCCGCCACCGATTCACTGGATTCGTCGAACCAGCCTTCCTGGGTGAGCCGATCCGCCAGATCCCGCCCGTACAGACCGGACAGCGCGACCACGAACACCGAAATCACCAGCACCGCGATCCGGTGCCGGTACACGAAACGACCCCACCGCCGGGTCCCCGCCGCCACCATTGCGCCGGACCGCGGCTAACCGCAGGCCGCAGTGCGGTAGTCGGCCGAACGCAGGATCCCGCACAGATCGGTCCGCGACAGCTTCCACACACCGTCGAGGTAGATGAAGTGCACCACCGTCGTCCGGACCGCGGTGCCCGAACCGTCCTTGTCCAGGCGCAATGTCGCCGTCACAGTACCGTCGTGATTGTCGAACACCGGATCGGTCACCCCGTAGACGGCACGGGGATTGTCCTGCAATGCCTTGTACATATCCGGGATCGCCTCCCGGAACGCCTCGCCGTCCTCGATCAACGCCGTACGTTCCGAATCGGGCAGCGCCGGATCCAGCGCCCGCTTGATCTGATCGTCCAGTTCCGCCGCCGTCGGCAGGGTGCGCGACGCCAACTCCCGTGAGGTCGCCGACGCCGAGGACGACAATGCCGCCTTGGCCGACGAGCGGGCCGCCGCCACCGAATCCTCGTCGGCACCGGTCCCGCAGCCGGTGAGCAGCACCAGCGCGGCCACAGCCGCCACGGCGCAGCCCGCACGCAGTGCGCGCATCGGCCGGGGAACAGCTGTGTACCGCATCACGTCCTGCATACCACTCTCACTGCCTGCCTTCGATCACCGAGCCGATACGTGCCAGCAAGGCCCGTACCGTCGGAACATTACGGCCCCCCGGCGGGGAAGTCGCCCGGGGCAGCAGATCCCGCACCGAGGCGACCACACTGCGCGCGTCGTCGAGATCGATATCGGTCACCTGGGTTTCGGCCACGGCCACCACATCCTCCGGCCCCGGCACCTCCGAATCGAGATCCGGACGGTAGATCTCCACCTGCAGGGTCGCCCGGACCGTGCGAAACGCGAATGTCCGTCCGTCCCCGGTCCGGCCGAACCCGTGCGCGAACGGACCCGTCGTCACTTCTTCGGCGGAAAACCCCGGCACCTCGTGCATCGTCGACTCCTGAACTCCGCACCGTCTGATCCGTACGGTAACCCGCCCCGTCCACGACCCGCCGCCGACACCCCACACCCCGCCGATACAGGCGACTACCCCGTCGTGATCGAATAATCCAATGCAGTATCGGTCGTTTCCGGGCACAGCGAGACGAACGCGGCGCCGGCAACGCCGCGGTACCGTCGTCGTGGTGCTGCTCGCCGCCGCCCTGCTGGCGGGTTGTTCCGGCGAATCCGATTCCGGTGCCGGCGATGCGCCTACGCGCGAACCGGCGACCCCGGCGGTATCTCCGCCCGTGGCCGCCGCCCCGGCCGGGGACGTGTATCCGGTGCCCGCACCGCTCGTCTCCCTGGCCGCCGATCCCGGCAGCAGTTTCCTCGCCGGTCTCGACCCGGCCGGTACCACCCTGGTGGTGCTCGACCCCGCGACGGCGCCGCCCACCGGCCACGAGGTTCGCCTGCCCACCCCGGCCCGCGACCTCGCCGCCGGAAACCCGGGCGAATTCCTCGCCGCGGGCGACGGTGTGATCCTGCGAATCGACGCCGCCGCCCGCACGGTCACCGAGGTCCCGGTCGACGGGGATCTGCGGACCGTCCGGGCCCGTCCGGACGGCACTCTGATCGCCGGGACGGCCGACGGCCGTGTCCTCGTCCTGGACGGCACGGGCGAGATCCGGCACACCGTCGGCGGCCTGGCCTCCGCCGACGGGATCGCTCTGACCGGCGACACCCTCGCCGTCCTCGACCGCCGCCAGACACTGCTCACCGAGATCGAACCCGGCTACGACAACCTGGGGCTGGCGTTACGCGCCGGAACCGGCGCCGTCAACGTGCTCGAGGCGCCCGACAACCGGGTCGTAGTCACCGACCCCGACAGCGGTCAACTGCTGGTGTTCACCACCGAACCGCTCGTCCTGCGACAGCGCTACCCGGTAGGATCGTCGCCTTACGCACTCGCCTATGACCGGGGTTCTGACACCGTATGGGTGACGTGTACGCAGAGCAACGAGATCGTCGGCTACGACCTGTCGACGGGAGCGCCGCGGGAGGTGGGCCGCTACCCCACCGTCCGGCAGCCGAACGCGGTAACCGTCGACGCCGATACCGGCGACCTCTATATCGGCTCGGCCACCGAACCGGGTCTGCAACGGATATCCGCGGACCAGCGCGAGAGAGGGCAGTGATGGCATCCACTCACCGTGGCGCGGCGACGCGGGCGAAATTCCCCGCCGAATGGGAAACCACCGGCGACGACTACGAGTACATCCCCCTGCGGCTCCCGCCCGACGTCACCCGCGTGACCGCGTCCATGCGGCTCGCCATCCAGGCCGAATTCGGCGGCTGGGAACTGTCGCGGGTCCGCGCCTATACCGACGGCAGCCGGCGGGTCCTGTTGCGCCGGCGCAAACCCGCGCTCACCAGCCCGGCGGGGCATACCACGGAGCTATGAGCGTGCTGTACCGATTACTTTTGCGTCTGATGTTCCTGGTGCCACCGGAGCGGATCCACCGCCTCGTCTTCGGAGTGATCCGCGCGGCCACCGCATTCGCTCCCGCCCGCGCGCTGTTGCATCGCCTTTTCGCCGTACCCGACCCGATCCTGCGCACTCGCGTGTTCGGGGTCGATTTCCCGGCGCCGCTCGGGCTCGCCGCCGGTTTCGACAAGGACGCCACCGGGGCGAACGCCTGGGGTGCGCTCGGCTTCGGGTTCGCCGAGGTCGGTACCGTCACCGCCGAGGCCCAGCCGGGTAATCCGCAACCCCGGTTGTTCCGGTTGCCCGCCGATCGTGCCCTGATCAACCGGATGGGTTTCAACAACCGCGGGGCGGCCGTCGCGGCCGCCCGACTGCACGGCCGCGTGCCCTCGGTGCCCATCGGCGCCAATATCGGCAAAACCAAAATCGTGCCCGCCGAGCAGGCGGCGGGCGATTACGCCACCAGCGCCCGTCTGCTGGGGCCGCATGCCGATTTCGTGGTCGTCAATGTCAGCTCCCCGAACACTCCCGGGCTCCGGGACCTGCAGGCTGTGCAGTCGCTGCGTCCCGTACTGACCGCGGTGCTGGAGAGCGTGCGGGTGCCGGTGCTGGTGAAGATCGCGCCGGACCTGTCCGACGAGGATGTCGACGCGGTGGCCGACCTGGCCGTGGAACTCGGCCTGGCCGGGATCGTCGCAACCAACACCACCATCGGGCGCGACGACCTGCACAGCGATCCCGGCGAGGTCGCGGCCATCGGCGCGGGGGGACTGTCCGGGCCGCCGGTGGCCGACCGTTCCCTGGAGGTCCTGCGCCGGCTCTACGCCCGCGTCGGCGGACAGCTCGTGCTGATCTCGGTCGGCGGTATCGAAACCCCCGACCAGGCCTGGGAGCGGATCCTGGCCGGGGCGTCACTGCTCCAGGGTTACACCGGTTTCATCTACGGCGGGCCGCTGTGGACGTGGCGGATTCACCGCGGGATCGCCGAACGGTTGCGCGCCGGCGGCTATCGCAGCCTGGCCGACGCTGTCGGCGCGGGTGGGGCCGGCAACCGCTGACCGGTCCGGTCAGGAAACCGAACCGCTGCGGATCGCGCCGGGATCGTCGTGGTATCCGGTGGGTACCGTAACCGGCTCGTCCCGCATGATCCGCGCCTCCGCCAGCCTGTCCTCGACACGATTGGCGAGCAGAACCACGACCTGTTCGAACACCAGCCCCAGTTGCTCGGCCTGCTGCCGCGCCCAGCGCAGCGCGGCATTGTCGTACACCAGCTCCGGGTCGGACAGAATCTCGTCGAGTTCCATTGCGGCATAGGCCTGTTCGAACGACAGGGCTCGGCCGGGCAACCAGCTCAACAGCCACGACGATCCGTGACGGGTCTGCACGCGCTCGGCGAATTCGAGGGAGATACCGCTGGTCATCTGCCAGTCGGTGATTTGGATGGTCACAGCTGCCTCCTCAGGGGGCTCGGCACCGAGACCGGGCCGGGCCTACAGCCGGCGCGGCTTCGCTGCCGTCGGGTAAGGGGGACTGCCGGGCGCTCAGCGCGCCGTCGCGGAGGATGCCTCCGGATCCGCCCCGGTGCAGGAGACGCATCGGCATGCCGCTGGATAACGGTGTCCGCGGAACCGGGCTGTCGTCATTGTCATCACCAGGCCCTCCCGTTCCTCTGCTCGAGGGAAACGCTGGTTCCAGTGTGTCATTTGACGGTTCCGTGAGTCAATGTCGATGTCAAACGCCGTCCTGCACTATGGTTATTGCCATCGATGACCGGGTCGAAACCCCTCGGCGACGGCGAAATACGAGAAAGGCGTGCCGTATGTCCCCCACCGACGACACCGCCATCGTCGCGATCCGCAATATCCTGACCCGGCTGTGCAAACGCTCCGGACTCAGCCCCGACCGCCTCGCCACCACCGAAATCGATATCAGTCCCCTCCTCGATCTCCCGGTCATCCGGCGTCACGCCGCCACCCACGGCACCACCCGCACCGCGGCCGTACTCCCTGTCGTCCGCGACCACGCGCGCCGTCTTCCCGCGACCCACCGTGTCATCACCGACGCCGAACTATCCCTCGGCCTACTGCGTGAATCCGAAACCACCGGAATCGACCCCGACGATCTCTACTCGCAGGACCTCGGAGACCGCCGCGAATACCTCTCGGCGCATTGGCGCCTGCTGCACGAGATCGCCGACGCCGATGCCATCCCCCCGGCTCCCACCGTGCGCTCGCTGCGCGCCACCCCCGAACGGCGCGCCTTCACCGCACTGGCCGCCCTGCTGGTCACCGGAAATGTCTACACCGACGCATCCTTCCCGCGCGACGCCACCCACCGCGGCAGCCCCGGCCGGATCGGCACACTCACCATCGTCGGCGACGCCGTGATCGACCATATCTACCGGGTCGACGAAATCCCCGACGCCCGCGGGTTCGCCCGCGGCCGGTTCAGCGACAATCCGGGCGGTAAAGGACTCGACCGCGCCGTCGCCGCCGCCCGCCTCGGCCTCGACGTCCGGCTGGTCAGCGCGGTCGGCGACGACGAGGCCGGGCACCGGATCCTCGATTATCTCCGTGCCGAGAAGGTCGATACATCGCTGGTCAAGGTCGTTCCCGACGCCGCTACCCCCATCACCGCGCTCATCGTCGGCAAGACAGGTATCGCGGGCACCATCTTCTGCGAGGACGACCGCATCCGGCTCACCACGGCCGAACTGACCGGACCGGCAGTCCGCGCCGCACTCACCGAAACCGATGCGGTCCTGGTGACCCTGGAACCACCCTTACCGGTGATCGAACGGGTCCTGTCCACCCTGCAGACCCTCCCCAAACGACCCACCCTGCTACTGACCGCGGCCGATGTCGAAACCCCCCAGGTGTTGTACCGCTACCTGTCCACCGTCGACTACCTGATCGGATCGACCCAGGAACTCGACAGTATGGTTCCCGAGATACCCGCTCGGTCCGGCGCCCATATCGCCCAGCAACTCCAGATGCTGGGCACCCGCGTCGTCTGCGTTGTCGAGGATTTCGGCTGCACCGTCCGCTCCGACCGGCTCGCCCTCGATATCCCCCGTTTCCAGGCCGCGGCGCTCACCGATGTTCCGGGCTCGCGCGGCGCCTTCTCCGCCGCACTGGTGTACCGGCTGCTGTCGCGCCCCGCGGTCGCCGACGACGACGGCGAGCCCGCTCGCCGGGTCGCCGACGAACACGACTACACCTGGGCGACGGCTGCCATGGTGGCGACCCAGTCGTTCGCCGGTGACGTACCCGGCGCGATGCCCACCGCCGACGAGGTGGACCGTATCCTCCGACTCACCGCCGAAAGACACTGAACGACCCCGTCCGATGAGGAGTCCGCCCGGCCATCGGGCGCACCGACCCGCCGCGCACGGAGTGCGTGTGCGCAGGCGTAAAGTCACCTATCGGCCCGCCATCGCACGGGAACGATGTCCCGGTCGGCGGGCCGAGCGCGCTGCGGTAGCTCGGCCCCACCATCCTCGCGGTACCGACAGAACATCGAAGGAGTATCGACCTTGACCGCAGCCGCGGAGGCCTCCGCTGCCGCCACCGGACACCGGTTCACTCGGCACGGCCACGAGTCACCGCTGACGGTTTTCACCGTCGACGACAGGCCCGAACTCGGTCACATACTGGTCTTCGGCCGGCCCGCCGACGGTTGCCTGGTGCGGATCCACTCCCGCTGTCTCTACGGTGAAGCACTCGATTCGCAGGACTGCGATTGCGGCCCCGAACTCCGCAAATCCCTCGATCTGATCCAGGAAGCCGGCGACGGAGTGCTGGTCTACCTCGAACAGGAAGGGCGTGGCGCCGGACTCATCGCGAAAGCGCTGGGTTACCGGGAAGCCGAACGCACCGGCACCGATACCTTCACCGCGTACCGCAACCTCGGATACCCCGAAGACGCCCGCAGCTATGCGCACGCCGCAGCCGGCCTGCGCAAGCTCGGGCTCACCCGGGTGCGGCTGCTCACCAACAATCCGGACAAGGTCGCGGCCCTGCGCGCCGCGGACATCGCCGTCACCCCCGAGCCGCTGTATACACCGCCGCTCAGCGAACGGGCGGCTGCCTATCTGGAGGCCAAGCGGCGCCACCGCGGGCACTGGATCCCGGCGAGTGAACCGGTACAGGTTCCTGCGCGGGGTGCCGACCGGACGCCGGAGCAGCAGGCCGCGGGCACTCTTCGCTGACCCAGACAGAACTGTCCCATCGGCGCCGTTCCCCCGCTACCATTGGTGATCCGCGTCACTCGCCGGTCGCCAGGGCCCGTACGGCATCCGGCGGTAACCTACGGCGAGTGTTCCGGAACCCCAGCACCTCGGGAACGGACCATGACCACAGATATCGACTACACCCACCGCACCGGCGCCACTGTCAGCACAGTGCCCGCGGCCTTCCAGCAGACCCTCACCCTCCGCCCGGACGCGGTCGCCCTGCGCACCGTCGGCGGCACCCAGGAGATCACCTGGCGGGAATACGGGCACCGGGTCCGCAGTCTCGCCGCGGGCCTGGCCGCACTCGGGCTCACCCGCGGCGACACCGTGGGCATCATGCTCACCAACCGGCCGGAGTTCAACCTCCTCGATACCGCCGCCCTGCACGTCGGCGCCACCCCGTTCTCCGTGTACAACACCTGTTCGGCCGAACAGATCGCGCATGTTTTCGGCAATGCCGGCAACAAGATCGTCATCACCGAGCAGCAGTTCCTCGGCACCATCCGCGCCGCGGGCGTACCGATCGAACATCTGGTCGTCGTCGACGGGCCGGCCGAAGGCGCGACCACGCTCGCCGACCTCGAGGCGAACCCCGATCCCGAGTTCGATTTCGACACCGCCTGGCAGGCCGTGGAGGCAGCCGACCTCGCAACCCTCATCTACACCTCGGGAACCACCGGGCCCTCCAAAGGCGTCGAGCTGACCCACAGCAATGTGCTGGCCCAGATCCTCGCTCTCACCAGCGGCCCGCTCGACGTCGGGATCGACGACCGCGCGCTGTCCTACCTGCCCGCCGCCCATGTCGCCGACCGCATCTCCGGGCACGCGATCAATCTGGTCACCGGTATCCAGATCACCACCGTTCCCGACCCCCGGGAGATCGCCGCGGCACTACCCGACGCCCGGCCGACCGTCTTCTTCGGAGTACCGCGCGTCTGGCAGAAGATCAAAGCGGGCGTCGAGGCCAAACTGGCCGCCGAAACCGGGGCCAAGAAAGCCGTCGCCGACTGGGCCGTCGCCACCGGAATCGCTGCCGCCAAAGCCGATCTGGCAGGTACGGGCCGCGGACCGCTGCTGACCGTCCAGCATCGCATCGCCGAAAAGCTGCTGCTGGCCAAAGTGCGGGCGGCGCTCGGTCTGGGCGAACTCCGTGTCGCCTCCTCCGGCGCGGCACCCATCCCGCCGGAAACTCTCGAATTCTTCCTCGGTCTCGGTTTCTGCGTCTCCGAGGTATGGGGTATGTCGGAAACCACCGGCGTGGCCACCTACACCGAACTCGACAAACCCAGGCCCGGAACTGTCGGCCGCGCCGTCGACGGACTCGAACTCCGGCTCGCCGACGACGGTGAGGTACTGGTGCGCGGCCCGATCATCACCCACGGCTACCGCGCCATGCCCGAGAAGACCGCCGAGGCAATCGATACCGACGGCTGGCTGCACACCGGCGACGTCGGCACCCTCGACCCCGACGGGTACCTGCGCATCGTCGACCGCAAAAAAGAGATCATCATCAGCGAGGGCGGAAAGAATATCGCGCCGAGCAATATCGAGAACGCCGTCAAGGCTGCCTCGTCGCTCGTCGGGCAAGCGGTGGCCCTCGGCGACGCCAAACCCTATATCACCGCGCTCATCGTGCTGGACCCCGATATGGCGGCCATCCGCGCGAAGGAAATCGACGCCACCGACGCCGATATCGCCACCCTCGCCCGGCATCCCCGTATCGTCGACGACGTCCGGGCCGCGGTCCAGGCCGGTAATACGAAACTGTCCCGGGTCGAACAGATCAAACGGTTCACCATCGTCGATACCGTCTGGGAACCCGGTGGCGACGAACTCACCCCGAAGATATCGCTCAAACGCGCACCGATCGCGGAGAAATACGCCGAACAGATCACCGCGCTCTATGCCGACGACATACCCGCCACCGTGATCGACGTACGCGGCTGAGCCGATCGCACGCCGAACACAGCAGTGTGGCCCCCGGAACCACCAGGGGCCACACTGTTGTCGCGAATCATTTCTGTTCGTAGGTACCCACCAGCGTCGCCCGTGCCAGCGTGTGCGAGAACAGATTGAACCCGAGGAAAGCCGGAGTGGCTTCCGGCGGCACACCCAGTGATTCGACGTCCACCGCGTGTACCACGATGAAGTACCGATGCGGACCGTGTCCGGCCGGCGGCGCCGCGCCGACATAGCCGGCGAAGCCGCCGTCGTTGCGCAACATCACCGCGCCCGCCGGCAGGGTGCCGCCCTCACTGCCCGCACCCGCCGCCAGTTCGGTGACCGTCGCGGGGATATCGGCCACCGCCCAGTGCCAGAAACCGGAAGCCGTCGGCGCGTCCGGGTCGTACACCGTCACCGCGAAACTCTTCGTCTCCGCCGGGAAACCCGACCAGCTCAGCTGCGGGGAAACATCCTTACCGCCGGCCCCGAACACACCGCTGACCTGGTCGTTGCCGAGCGGCGCACCGTCGGACACATCGGCGGACGTCACGGTGAACGACGGCACCGAAGGCAAGGCGTCATAGGGGTTGTAGGTCATGGAAACCTCTCTCGAATCGGATCAGCTGTGCAACAGAAAGTGTTCCAGGACATCGGTGCCGAATTCGAGGGCATCGACCGGCACCCGTTCGTCGACGCCATGGAACAGCGCCGCGAAATCCAGTTCCGGCGGCAACCGCAGCGGAGCGAACCCGAAGCACCTGATCCCCAGGTCCGCGAACGCCTTCGCGTCGGTACCGCCGGACAGCATGTAGGGCACCGTACGCCCCTGCGGATCGTGCGCCAGGATCGCCTCGTTCATCGCGTCCACCAGGTGACCGTCGAAAGTTGTTTCGTAGGAATCGAGTTTGGTGACCCATTCCCGTTCCACGTCCGGGCCGATCAGTTCGTCCACTTCGCGTTCGAATTCGGCCAGGCGGCCGGGCACCACCCGGCAGTCCACCACCGCCTCCGCCGTCTGCGGGATCACATTGGCCTTGTAGCCGGCGTTCAGCATGGTCGGGTTCGCCGTATCGCGCAGGGTGGCGCCGATGATCCGGGATATCGACCCCAGCTTCGCCAGCGTGCCCTCGATATCCTTACTGCCCGGATCGAACGCCAGTCCCGTCTCCTCCGACACCGCCGCGAGGAACTCGGCCACGGAATCGGAGAGGACGAGCGGGAAGGTATGCGTGCCCAGGCGGGCCACCGCGGCCGCCAGGATGGTCACCGCATTGTCCTCGTGCAGGAACGACCCGTGCCCGGCCCGGGCCTTCGCCCGCAACCGCATCCAGCCCAGACCTTTTTCCGCGGTCTCCACCAGATAGAGTCGCCGTTCACTGCCGTCGGGACGGGGCACGGTCAGGGAGAAACCACCGACCTCGCCCACTGCCTCGGTGATGCCCGCGAAGAGATCCGGCCGGTTCTCCACCAGCCACTGCGACCCCCATTTCCCCCCGTTCTCCTCGTCGGCCAGGAACGCGAACACCAGATCGCGCGGGGGTACGGTGCCCTCGATCTTGAACTGGCGGGCCACCGCCAGCATCATTCCGACCATATCCTTCATATCGATGGCGCCGCGGCCCCAGACGTAGCCGTCCTGCACCGCGCCGGAGAAGGGATGCACACTCCAGTCGGCCGCCTCGGCCGGCACCACATCGAGATGCCCGTGCAGCAGCAGGGCACCGCGGCTCGAATCGGCGCCCGGTAGCCGCGCGAAGACATTACCCCGGCCCGGCAGGCCGGATTCCACGTACTCAGTTGTATAACCGGCGTCCTCCAGCTGCCGGGCAACCCACTCGGCACACTCGCGTTCCCCCTTGGTGGTCGCCGGGTCGCCGGTGTTCGAAGTGTCGAAACGGATCAGCGAACTGACCAGATCCACCACCTCCGATACGGCGCGGGAACGAGCGGAGCCAGAGTTATCACCTGTCGCGGCCACGCACCCTTCCTACCATCAAGCCCGTCATTGATTCGTTTCGGTGGTGTTGTGCAATGCGTACGTCGGCGACGGACGGCAATGAAAATAGTGTGATGCGCATATCTACGTATGAACATTGTGCCGATTGTCCGCTCGGGCAGTTGCCGCTGCAATTCCCGTGGTCCGTTCGCCCGGGAACGACTGTCCGGGCCCACAATGCGCATGAAGGCGTGACCCACGCGGTTCGAACACTGCCCCCAACCGCCTCCCGGTGACAACTGCCGGCCGACGGCACGCGGTGATCCTATTTGTCGGAGAGGTCGCTGAGCACCCGGCGCAGGTAATCGCGGCTCTCCCCCGGAGTCGGGGCGATGACGCTGAGTTTGTTCATAACGGTCATATACACCTCCACCTCGTGCTTTTTCTCGAGGTAGTTCGAGGTGGTCAGCTGTTCCATATAGACCATGTCCGGCAGCTCGGGCTCCGGGAAACGCAGGATACTGAACGAACCACCCGCGGCGGGATGTCCACCGACCTCGTAGGGCAGTACTTGGATCTTCACGTTCGGCCGGTCGGATACGGCGATCAGATGTTCGATCTGACCGCGCAGCACCGGATAGCCGCCGACCGGCCGACGGAGTGCGTTCTCGTCCACCACCGCCCACAGGGTGGGAGCCGAGGCGCGGCTGAGGATCTCCTGGCGGCGCATCCGCACACCCACCCGGCGTTCGGTGTCCTCCTCGTTGAACAGTTTGATCACCGAGCGCGCATAGGCTTCGGTCTGCAGCAGGCCGGGGACGAACTGCGCCTCATAGGTGCGGATCGTTGTCGCGGCCTGCTCGAGGCCGATATAGGTTTCGAACCACGGCGGAAGCAGATCGTTGAACGGCTGCCACCACCCCGGATCGTTCGCCTTCTTCATCAACTCCAGGTAGACGGAGAGCTTCTCCGGATCGTCGACACCGTAGAGCTTCAGCAGATCCACCAGATCGCGTTCCCGGAACCGGGTGCGGCCCAATTCGAGGCGGCTGATCTTGGCGTGCGATCCGCGGATATGCTCTCCCGCATCCTCGCGGCTGATACCGCATGCCTCACGCAGTTGCCGCAGGCGGCTACCGAGCGATATACGCAATACGGTGGGTCCGCGGTCGGCTTCCGCCTTATCCGGGAGATCGGAATCGTCCTGCTCGTTAGTCATGATCGCCTCTGGCCAGTTCGTGCTGTGCTGCATCGTTCGGCGCCCGCCACCGACGAACCGCACCGGTCGGCAGGCGATCCTACTCCGTGGTAGGGACAAATTTCCGGTAACGCGCCCGCGGCGGGCGCAACCGGCATCCACACGGCAACCCGTTGCCGTGCACCTCGGCCCGAATTCTACAGCGCCGCATATCCGTAGCTTCTCCAACGTTTACGCGCGATATCGCGATTGGTTGCGTAAACTCCCCCACGACACGACGATCCGGCCTCATGAGCACGAAGACCTGGGGAGATGATACCGATGAGGGCACCGGAAGCAGGTGCGGGTACCGCGGAAGCAGTTCCCAGCATACCGCCTGCCCGCCCGAATCGCGACAGCCCGGCAGTCGGCCCGGGAACGTGTCCCCCGGCGCGCCCGGCGGCCGGGCACCGGAGCCGGCCGGCGCCGCCCGTCGGCCCCGCTTCCGGCTACGGCCGGGGCGACCGGGCGGGTCTCCGTAACCGATTGGGCGGCAACCATTCACCGTCGTGCCCACGATATCTCCCGGACTGTTCCGCATCGGCGCGGACCGCTAGGCTCGCGCGCAACCATCCCGGCCCGGATTCGCCGCGACTGCAGCGGCATTTCGAGAACGAATCACCACCTTGCACACCGAGTAAAACTGGAGGACCGCATGTCCGATGAACTCACCGCCACCGAGATCCGCAAGAAACTGACCGAGGTCCTCACCCATTCCAGTATCGACCTCGCGACCTCCAAAGACGGTGTCAACTGGGCCACCAGCGCGTTCTTCGCCAACCTCGACGAAGACCTGTTCCGGCTCACGCTGATCCTCGAGAACCGCGGTCGCACGCTCGACCAGCTCAGGGCCAACCCCAACGTGGGGGTGAAGGTGGTGCCGGGCGGTATCGCCGATCCGTTCGCCCAGGGCCTCGGCACGGTGACCCTGCGCGACGACAGCGAACGCGACGAAACCTTCCAGGCGTTGCTGCGCAAGGAACCACAGGTCGAACCGTTCTTCGCGTCTCCGGTCACCGCGGTGGTCATCGATATCGACTGGTGGCGGGTGACCCATCTGGGTGGCGGCTGGCTGCCGGGCAAGGTACTCGAACGCGGAAACGGAGCCTGAGCGCACGCCCGCTGCCGCACGGTCCTACCATCACGCTGTTCGATCGTTAATGCAGAGAGAGGTTTTCATGGCCGAACCGGCTCCTCGGACGGGCGTTCGTGCACCGGTCGGGGTGGACACCACCCGGCCGAGCATCGCACGCGTCTACGACTACAGCCTCGGCGGCAAGGACAACTACGACGTCGACCGTGCGGCATTCGAGCAGATCCTGGAAGTCGCGCCGCGGCAGGGCGACGTCTCCCGGATGAACCGGCGCTGGCTGCACCGGGTCGTCAGGTATCTGGCCGGGCCGGCCGGAATCGACCAGTTCCTCGATATCGGTGCCGGTCTGCCGACCGTGGGCAACACCCATCAGATCGCGCAGCAGGAGAATCCGGAAGCCAAGGTCGTCTACGTCGACAATGATCCGGTGTGCAACGCGCACGGCCGGGTCCTGCTCGAACAGAACGAGAACACCCACTTCGTCTCCGGCGACGTCCTCGAAAAGGGCACCCTGCTGGAGAACAAGAGTGTTCTGCAGTACCTGGATCCGGATCGGCCGATCGCGATCATCCTGTGCGGGCTGCTGCATCACGTCGATGACGAACTCGACCCACCGGCGGTCATGCGCGAATACATCTCCCGGCTACCGGCCGGATCGTATGTCGCGATCACCAATTTCTGGGATCCGGCGGACGAGAATCCCGAACTCCACGCGCTCGCGAAACAACTCGAGCGGGCTTTCACCGAAATGGGTCTGGGTTCGGGGTGGTACCGGACCCGGGAGCAGCAGCTCGAGTACTTCGAGGGTCTGGAACTCGTGGCGCCCGGGTTGACCGAACTCGAGGACTGGTGGCCATCGGGTCCGCCCACGCGGCCGCGACTGCCGGAGGAACAGGTCGTGATCGGCGGAGTCGGGTACAAACCGGGTGCTCCCGCGGTCCGGCTGCACAGTGTCGACGGAGTGGGATAGCCGGGTCGGGCGTCGGCCGGCGCGCTGCGGGACGGGTTTCCGGAACAGATTGTGCGGCACCGTATTCGATTCCGTCACGGCGCGAACCGCAACAGCAGGCCCCGCTCCGCCGCACAACGAGGCGAAGTGTGTTGCCGCGCACGGTGATCACGATATTGCCCGAGTCCCGGTCACGTTCTACGCTGAGTGATCCGACTCACACTTCGTTCGTCCAGTTCATTCTGCGCAGAGAGAGGTCGATATGGCCGAGCCGGCTTCCCGGATCAGCCCCCGCAAACCCGTTGGAGTGGATACCACCCGCGCCAGTATCGCCCGAGTCTACGACTACAGCCTCGGCGGTAAGGACAACTACGATGTCGACCGCTGCGCCTATCAGCAGATCCTGGAAGTCGCGCCGCGGCAGGGCGATGTCTCCATCATGAATCGCCGCTGGCTGCATCGCGTGATCCGGTACCTGACGGGGACCTCGGGGATCGACCAATTCCTCGATATCGGCGCCGGGCTGCCCACGGTCGCCAATACGCACGAGATCGCCCAGCAGCTCGATCCGGACGCCCACGTGGTCTACGTGGACAACGATCCCGTGTGCAATGCACACGGCCGGGTGCTGCTCGAACAGAACGAGAACACCCATTTCGTCTCGGCGGACCTGCTGGAACCGGGTACCCTGCTGGGCAATTCCGATATCACCAAATTTCTGGATATGGACCGGCCCCTCGGGCTCATCCTGTGCGGACTACTGCACCATATCGACGAGCATTTCGATCCGGTGGGCATGATGCGCGAGTACGTCGAATTGTTGCCCGCGGGGTCCTATCTCGCGATCAGTCATTTCCACGACCCCGGCCCGCGGGATCCGGAACTGCACGCGCTGGCCCGCGAGCTCGAACACCGTTTCACCGAAAAGGGGCTCGGTTCCGGGTGGTATCGCACCACCGAGGAGATCCTCGAGTACTTCGGCGGTCTCGAACTGGTTGCGCCGGGCCTGGTTCAGCTGGACGATTGGTGGCCCGCCGGTCCACCGCTGCGTGAGCGGTTTCCGGAGGAGAAGGTCATGGTGGGCGGTATCGCCTACAAACCCTGAGATACCACCGGCGGTATTTACCACGAAACCGCCGCACTCGGTCAGAACGCCCCAGAAAACGGAAACGAACCCGGCCGCACACCACATACGGCCGGGTGAAAACGCAGTCCGCTCAGCCGGTCACAGCACCGGAATATCAGCCGTTCACTGCGTGGAACGCGGCCAGCACCCCGGCCGGGATGCGGCCGCGTGCCGATACCTCGTGCCCGTTGCGCTGCGCCCACTCCCGGACCACCTTCGCCGAGGCCGACCGGCCCGCCCGTTCCCGCTTTGTCCGCCCGGGTCGTCCGGCCCGGCGGGCGAACGGCGTCCATTTTCCGAAGACTGCGCGCAATTCCCCCGCGTTGGCTTCGGTCAGGTCGATCTCGTACGTCACGCCCTCGAGTGCGAACACCACCGTCTCGGCTGCGGGTGATTCGCCGTCGAGGTCATCGATCAAACTGATGACGACCTTGCGCGCCATGGGCCTACTCCTCCGATCCCCGAATACATTGCCAGCTATGACATCAACATCCCCGCGGCGGTGCGAAATCCGGGCCCGCCCGCAGCACCGGCACCGCTACCTCTCCCGGGGGATGTGAGCATACCGCTATGGGTGAACGTCGCGACGCCGGGGCGGAATCCGGGCCGGCGGGCTACGGTGACGGGCAGATCAGAGAGGACCGGGATGAACACACACCGCGGGGACGAGCCCGAGACCTTGGAATTCGGACTCCCCCACTTGGCGATGACCGCCCTCGCCTGGGGTGCGCCGGACGGCCGACTCGCGCTGTGCCTACACGGTTTCCCGGACAGTGCGTGGACCTGGCGCCGGCTGGGGCCCGCCCTGGCCGCGCGCGGTTTCCGTGTGATCGCGCCCTTCACCCGGGGGTACGCCCCGACGGCGGTACCGGCCGACGGTGTCTATCACCTCGGCGCTCTCGCCTACGATGCCCTCGCGATCCATCGCGCGTTCGGCGCTCCGGACGATGCCGTACTCATCGGGCACGACTGGGGCGCATTGACCGCCAACACGATTGCCGCCGATCCCGACTGCCCGTTCCGGCGCGTGGTCTCGCTCGCGGTACCCCCGGTCCCCGGTATGCGCCCGCGGCGAGTGGCGACCCTGCGGTCCGCGGGGGCGTATCTGCGGCAACTTCGGTACAGCTGGTACATCCTGTTCAACCAGCTGCCCGGGGTCGCCGAACGTACACTCGACCGGCTGGTGCCCCGGCTGTGGCAGGACTGGTCCCCGGGCTACCCGGCGGCGGCCGATATCGCCCATGCGCTCGATGCCATGCCCGTGGGGGCACATCGGACCGCCGCGCTGTCCTACTACCGCGCGTTCCTGCGGGTGACGGCGAAGGTTCCCGAACCGTATGCCCGACCACACCGGTTCTGGGATCGGGCACCGCAGGTGCCGATGCTGTATCTGCACGGTTCGGCGGATACGACATTGCATCCGGCGTTCACCGCCGGGGTCGCCGATGTCCTGGCCCCGGCGGGCGGGGCCGTGGAGGTGATCCCGGGCGCCGGCCACTTCCTGCACCTGGAGCAGCCCGAGCCGATCGCCGGACTGATCGGCGACTACCTCACCGGCGGTTCCGCGCCGCGGAACTGAGCGGTTCCGACGTCCCGGCCGGTCGGCGGTATCGGGGGCTCCGGCCGGTTCGTCGGCTCGTCCGCCGGTGATGCGACCGCACGGCCGGTTATGTTTCCCATCACAGACGCGATAATCCCGCTTCCGCAACTATTACGGGAACCCATATCATCGCGCGGTGGCAAGTGAGGCGGAAACGGGCATACTGATCGAGCATTTCGTGCTCGCGGTCTGCGATCCGGGACGGTGGGAAGGGGTGGACCGGCTCGCCGAACTGGATCTCACACTGGCGCAGGCGCGAGTCCTGTTCAGTGTCGTTCGGCGCAGCGAACCGCAACCGATCCACACCATCGCGGGTGCACTCGGCCTGTCGATGACCGCAGCCGGCCGCAATGTCGACCGGCTGGTGCGCCTGGGTCTACTCACCCGGGAGGAAAGCCCGACCGACCGGCGGGTGAAACTGGTCGGCCCCACCGAGGACGGGCGTCAGCTCGCCTGGGATCAGATCGCGATCCACCGCGCGACGATCGACCAGGTGGTTGCCCGTCTCCCCGAACCGCTGCGGGCCGACCTCTGCCGGGTCCTCACCGCTGTCCTCGAATCCGGGGCCATACACAACGTCGTGGCGTGCCCCCCAGCATCTTCAGGAGATATTTCGTGAACGCAAGTCCAGCCCCCGCGCCCGCCGCGGGGGCGGCCCCGGAGAAGATCGACGCATCAGTGCTGAAACTGGCCGGTGTCGTCGTTCTCGGGTCCATCATGTCCATCCTGGACATCACGGTGGTGAACGTCGCCATGCCGACGTTCCAGTCCGAATTCGACGTCGCCAACTACTCGACGGTCGCATGGACCGTCACCGCCTACACTCTCGCGCTGGCCACCGTCATCCCGCTGACCGGCTGGGCGGCGGACCGCTTCGGCACCAAACGCCTCTACATGATGGCGCTGCTGTTGTTCACCGCCGGATCGGTCCTGTGCGCACTGTCGTGGAACATCGGCGCACTCATCGGTTTCCGGGTTATCCAGGGCCTCGGCGGCGGCATGCTCATGCCGCTGGGCATGACCATCATGACCAAGGCCGCCGGCCCCGAACGGATGGGCCGGTTGATGGCCATCCTCGGCGTCCCGATGCTGCTGGGCCCGATCCTCGGCCCGATCCTCGGTGGCTGGCTGATCGAGGACGCGTCCTGGCACTGGATCTTCCTGATCAACCTGCCGCTCGGCGCGATCGCCATCGTCTACGCCTGGTTCGCCCTGCCCAAGGACGAGGCACAGCCCACCGAGAAGTTCGATTTCGTGGGCATGCTGATGCTGTCACCGGGTCTGGCGCTGTTCCTGTACGGCATCTCCTCCATCCCGGAGGAGGGCACCGTCAACACCCCGAAGGTGTGGGCGACCATGCTGGTCGGCGGCGCGCTCGTGGCCGCGTTCATCATCTACTCGTTCAAGCCGAAGAACCCGCTGCTGGATCTGCGGCTGTTCCAGAACCGCGATCTGACCGTTGCCACCATCACCATGTTCCTGTTCTCGGCGTCGTTCTTCGGCGGCCTGCTGCTCATCCCGACCTACTTCCAGCAGGTACGCGGTGAGAGCGCGCTGATGGCGGGTCTGCTGGTGGCGCCGCAGGGCCTCGGATCACTGCTCACCATGCCGATCGCCGGCATGCTGGTGGACAAGGTGCCGGTGGGCCGGGTCGTCCCGGTCGGCCTGGCAATTCTCACCGCGACCATGTTCGGCCTGACACAGATCGGCGCCGACAGTTCCTACTTCTACGTCCTCGGCGTGCTGTTCGTCATGGGTCTCGGTATGGGCCTGACGATGATGCCGCTGATGACTGCCGCGCTGCGCACGCTGAAGGAGGTGCAGGTGGCCCGCGGGTCCACCCTGCTCAACATCATTCAGCAGATCGCCAGCTCGGTGGGTGTCGCGGTGATCTCGGTCGTGCTCACCAACCGGATGCAGAGCTCCGAGGCGGTCGCGGCCGGTCAGGCGATGATGGAGGCGCAGAAGACCGGTGCCCAGCCGGATCCCTCGGTACTGCAGTACCTGGCGAGCATGGGCGACAAGTTCGAGCAGATCATGCTGGGCGAGATGGCGGATGCCTACGCGACCAGTTTCTGGGTCGCCTTCGTGCTCTGTGTGGTGACCGTCGTCTTCTCACTGCTGCTGCCGCGTAAGGCGAGTTCGGTGCCGGAATCCGGCGAGAACGCTCCGGCACCGGTGCTCATGCACTGATTACACCGGAACGGACCACACCGCCCGCCCGAACCCAGCCGGTTCAGGCGGGCGGTGCCGTATTCCGGAACCATTCGAGGATCTGCGGGAGCGCCGCGCGGACGGTGTCCCCGTGGTCCGGATCGCCGAGTTCGATCAGCTCGGCATCGGCGCCGAGTTCGGCTTTCAGACAACGCTGCGAGTTCTCGAACGGCACACTGCGGTCACCGGGGGCGGCGTACAACCGGACCGGAACACCGGCCGTCCAGTCGCAGACGGCATCGCTGTCGGCCATGGCCCGCAGGGCGGCGCCGGCGGGGTTCCGCGCCAGGGACAAGAATTCCGGGGTGAGCAACTCCTGCGGAGTCCGCGGGAGACCCGCCCCGATCCGCAGCAGGTCGTGGCGGCCGTCGAACAGTTCCTCGACGCGCTGCGCGTACGGTTGCCGGAATGCTTCGGCGGGCTCGTCGTACAGGTGATAGATACGGTTCATGGCAGTGATCCAGTACGCGAGGAAGACCACCGCCTGCCGCGGATCGACTCGCCCGTCCAGCGCGGCGGGGGCCTGGACCTCCTGCACGGCGTAGGGCCCGCTCACCGCGGCCACCGCGCGCAGACCGAACCCCTCCACGTCTCCCTCACGCAGATCCCGGGCCAGCGCGAGCGCTGCCTGTCCGCCCTGTGAGAAGCCGGTGACCAGAACCTCGGGGCGGAGCTCACGCCCGTGCCGGCCGAGCAACTCGCGGGCAGCGAGCAGCAGGTCCGCGGACGCGGTGCCCGCCGACGGCGCGTGCGCATAGGGATGCGGTCCCGGCCCGGTACCCAGGCCGAGGTAGTCCGGTGCCACGGCTAGGTAGCCGGCGGCGGCGAACAGGGTCGCCCGGGCGCGATCGGCTTCTCCGGCTTCGGTCGGCGCCTCGTCGCGGCGCACGATCGTGCCGTGGGCGTAGGACACCGCGCGCAGGTGCGGTGTATCGGTATCGGGCACCACCACCAGGCCGCTGGCGGTGGTGGGAGCACCGTCCGGGGCGACGGTGCGGTATTCCACCCGATATCGACGGACCCCGCCGGCCTGCGTCAGGGGATATGCCCACTTGTCGAGATAGGCGGCGGTTTCCGGACCGTCCATCGCCGGCATCGGGGTCGCCGACACGATCTGCCCACGATACTCCGGAGCGATCGCCCGGGGGGCGGTGGAACCGCAGGCGGCGACCGGCGCGAGCAGCACAGCAGCCAGCAGCGTCAGCAGTACCCGGCCTGCGTACACCGTTCACCTCCCGGCGGATGGATGGACAGTGAGATGGACGCTACCGAAGCGATACCGTGCCGGGCGAAGCGGTGCGGTGGGGATGCGGCGGTTGTGGCCCGGTCCGTGACCGACCGGCGCTCGGGCAGTCCCCGGGGTGTTCGATGATCTGCAGATTTCGCGAAACGTCTACCACGCCATGGGCGATGACATCGTCGTGGACGCAGAAGTCATACCCCCGGCCGAGCGGCGGGATACGGTGCGGCGCTTGATCGCGCTGTGTCATACCGTCAACGATCTCGTCGCTGTCGCCGAAGCGGATCCGGGCGGCGGCGAATCCACGGCGCTGCTCCTGGAGCACGCACACCGTATCCAGGCTGTGTTACGCGATACCGTGGTCGACCTGGTGGCCAACGGACACGCTCGCCGGTCGGATGCGGCGTAACGCCGAAAATGCCGGGCCCCGCGGTGCTTCCGGGCCTATTCCCAGTAGTGGGCGCAGAAATACACTGGGGTGATGGCCAAACCGACCCCCTGGGGCCGCGGCGCCGGCGCGGACGCCGCCGGCACGGTGGGCTCCGCGTTCGCCGGTACCCCGGGCGGCGCGGCAGCGGCCACCGGACCGGCCGACGACCGAACCGAACGCTGGAACCGGCACCGGGCAACCGCCGCCGCCCTACTCCGGCGGACGCGCGATCGCGCCGAGGATATCCGCACCGCACCGCGGCTGAGCGGTAAATGGGGCTATGTGCTCAGCGCACTCGGGGGCGTCGTCACCTTCATCTTGATGTTCCAGCATTGGATGGTGGCCCGCGGCCCGGACGGGATGGCCGCGGCCACGGCCTTCGGGCGAATCGATACGACCAGCCGGTACCTGGCCGTATGGTCGTCCAAGGGAGCGCCGCCGGCCGCCGATCTGACGGGTTCGTGGGCGGTGACCGCCAGCGCCGCGATCGCGGTCACGCTCGCCGCGGTCGCGATCTACATCGTCACCGACTCACCGCGTTTCGCCCGGGTCGCCACCGGCGCGGCCGTGCTCACCGCCGTACTGGTCGTGGCGAATCTGCTGTATCTGACGGCCCGGCAGAAAAGCCTGAAGAATATGACGGCGCGACGCTGGGATCTCGGCGGGCAGATCGGTTCCTGGATCGACTGGGCGTTCAATGACGGCACCAAACCGGTGGCCGGTCTGAACCAGATCGAATACGTGGCCTCGGGCACGGTCACCGCCGCCGCGATCACCGCGGTGATCGTCGCGGTGGCCGGGGCGGTGATCGCGGTCGCGATGATGCCGCGGCCCGCTGCGGGGTCGTCGTGGCTGCCCTGGCGGATCAGCGTATCCCGGGCGACCACGGCGAATTACGTGGCCGCGGGCACTGAACGACCACCGGATCCGGTGTCCACGGTGGATACCGCGGTAACCCGATCGGAAGAGTCACGGTCGGCCGACGGTGGCCCGCCCGCGGACGAGTCCGGAGCGTCCGCATCGGCGGACCCGGGGCCACCGCAACGCTAGGTGCGGCCCAGCCCACGCCATCCGGCTCGTGCCGGCCGACAGACCCGGTCGTCGCCGGCGCTGCCAGGTACCGGCCACGCCGTGTAGTGTCGCGCGCGTGCCGGATCGGTTGCGGCACAGGCAAGCTTCTGAAACACCGTCCAGCGGCCCTGTCGGCTCGAGTGATCGCGAGGCATATGTTCACCCACCAGATGTCCACCGACTACCCCGTCGCCCCCATTCCGGACGAAGCCTACGGTCGCGGCGCGCCGTTGCCGCCTCCGCGCGAGACCGATCTGGTGATCACCGCGTTGCTGTGGTTCCTGCTCGCCACCCTGGCCATCGTCTCGGTGGTCATCTCCCCGTGGTTCCTGCTGGCGATGGGCGTCTGCGAAGGACGTACCGGCTGCAGTACCGATCCGAGCACCGGCAACTGGATCATCGTGCTGGGCGGCTGCTTCGGGTTTCTGCTCGGGGCCGCCACCTCGGTGAACGCGGCACGCAGCGGGCGTGCGCTGTATCCGGGCGCGTTGATCGGTGTCGCACTGGTGCTGGCCGCTTGGCTGGCGGGTTCGCTGCTGATGGGCTGAGGTGGGACGGACCGGCGATCCGTCCCGCTCGCCTTCACGGCCGCGCGGGGGCGAACCTGCGGTCGGTGTAGCGACGCAGGTTGGCCAGGAACCGGCGGAATGCCATATTCATCAAGGGTGTTGCCGCGAACGCCGTGAAACGCGCGGGTCCGGCCAGCCGCTGCGCGAGGGTCCAGGTGAGCCGGCACCCCTCGGGTGTCGGCTCGATCCGGTAGTCCTCGGCGAACGCCGTCAGGGCGCCGGTGGAGCAACTGTTGAACCGAAAGGCCATCCGCGTATTCGGTTCCCAGACCAGGAATTCCTCGTCTCCGGCCAGCCCGCCGCGCATATCGACCACCCGGGTCGTCCCGACACCGCGGGGTTCCGGGCTGGTCCAGGTGACCTTGGTGATCACGCTCGCCCACTGCGGCCAGGATTCGGCGTCGGCCAGCACCTCGAACAGCTGCTCGGGGGTGATCGCCAGATCCACACTGTTACTGCATCGCACCGGCGCGTTCTCGATGAATTCGAGCCCGACCCGTTCACAGGGGCGCATCGTGCTCATCGCCGGCCACCGCCGATCGTATGCTCCGGTCCTCGATTCGCACGGGTTTCCATGCGCCTGTTCCTCTCGTCGCTCGGCACAGCCACGCAATACCGGCTGCGCACCGATCGTGACACCTGTCCAGTCGTATGTCCATATCCCGGGAGCCGCCGCCGGCGCCGCGGCACTCCAGCGGAGCGGGTTGGGATCGGTGGCAGGGAACGGCACGGCGTCCTGGCCCACATCACAGAGTTCCACGGAACCGTGCCCGCCCGGCCACCGGGCACAATAACTTCCGGCGATGCGACACCGACGCCGCACGCACCGGGTACTGCTCGCCACCGTGGCCACACTGGCTCTCGCACCCCTCGCGGTCTCCCCGGGGGCCGCCGCGCCCGCATACCCGGATTCACTCGGCGCCCCGGCGTCCCCGGAAACGCCGGCTACCCGGATAACCGGCAGCCGGGCACTCGGCGGGCGCGCGGTCGAACTGGCCGTGTACTCGGCCGCGATGGGCCGGGAGATCCCGGTACGGGTACTGCCGGCCGTGGACCCGGCGGCCACGGCCCCGGTGCTGTACCTGTTGAACGGGATCACCGGCGGCAGCGAAGGGGGCAACTGGTTCGATCGCACCGACCTCACCGAATTCTTCGGCTCCGAGCAGGTCACCGTCGTCAATCCGATCGGCGGAGCCGGCAGCTGGTTCACCGACTGGCAAGCCGACGACCCGGTGCTGGGCCGTCAGCGCTGGACCACATTCCTGACCACCGAACTTCCGCCGTTGATCGACGCCACCTACCGCGGCAGCGGCGCCGACGCACTCGCCGGAGTCTCGATGGCCGCGGCGTCGGTGTTCCAGCTGGCGCTCGCCGCACCCGGCCGGTACCGCGCGCTCGGCTCCTACAGCGGCTGTGTCCGGACCAGTGATCCGCAGGGCCGCGCGCTGGTCGAGCTCGTGGTGCGCAGCAACGGCGGGAATCCGGTCAACATGTGGGGCCCGCCGCAGGACCCCGCGTGGCCGGACAACGATCCGTTCCTGCACGCCGAGCAGTTACGCGGGACGGTCCTGTATATATCCTCCGGCACCGGTACACCCGGCGCCCTGGACACCATGGACGGCCCGGGGATCCGGCGCGATCCGGGTAAATTGCTCGACCAGCTGCTCATCGGCGGACTACTGGAGACGGTTACGGCGAGATGCACGGCCCGGCTGGGGGAACACCTGGCCGATCTGGGTATCCCGGCGACGGTGGCGTTGCGCCCCGACGGCACCCATTCCTGGGGGTATTGGCAGCGGGAACTGCATGATTCGTGGCCGCTGTTCGCGGCGGCATTGAATGGGTGAACGCAACCGCGCTGGGCTACTTCACAATTCGGCACGTACCCCCTTGTGTGGTGACGGAAGTTTGTCCGGAAGCCATTCCAGAGACCCGAACCGCATCGGTAGCATCGGCCCCAATGTCGTAGCCGCACCGGATATTTTGCGACCATTTGGCATCTCGGCCGGACTTTCATCGCAACTGACGTTTCCGGGCGTCGGCGGCGAACACCGCAGCTCACCCGGACCGGGGAGGACACATAGATGTCGGATATTGCCATAGTCGGTATCGGCTGCCGATTCGGCGGGGGAATCGATTCCCCGGAATCGTTCTGGGATTTCGTGGTCGGTAAACGCGATGCCGTTGTCGAGATCCCCGCCGACCGCTGGGATTACCGGCGCTACTACGACCCCGAGAAACGCACACCGGGCCGCAGTTACACCAAACGCGGCGCATTCCTCACCACCGACCCCTGGGAATTCGACCCCGATTTCTTCGGCATCTCCCCACGCGAGGCCACCGGCCTCGATCCGCAGCAACGCCTCCTGCTCGAAGTCACCTGGGAGGCCCTGGACGACGCCGGTGCCGCCGGTAAGGCCGCCGGGGAATCGGTCGGTGTCTATATCGGCGGATTCGTGGTCGACCAGTCCGTGGTCGGTGTGGTGGGCCCGGCACTGGCGCATGTGGATATGCACACCGCGGCCTCGGCCTCCTACACCATGCTGTCGAACCGGATCGCCTACGCCCTCGATCTGGTCGGGCCCGCACTCACCATCGATACCGCCTGTTCATCCTCGCTGGTGGCGTTCCATCTCGCCTGCCAGGCCCTCGAGAACGGCGACTGCACGATGGCCCTGGCCGGCGGGGTGAACGTCATGTTGCAACCGGAAACCTTCGTGATGATGTGCAAGGGCGGATTCCTGGCAGCCGACGGGCGCTGCAAATCCTTCGATGCGGCCGGCGACGGCTACGGCCGCGGCGAGGGCGGCGGCATCGTCGTCCTCAAGAAGCTCGACGATGCCCTGCGCGACGGCGACCGCGTCTACGCGGTGGTCAAGGCAACCGGGTCCAACCAGGACGGGCGCACCGCGGCCATCACCGTACCCAACGCCGATTCCCAGGAGGCGCTGGCACGGACGGTCTGCGCGCGGTCGGGGCTGTCCCCCGAAGAGATCACCTACGTCGAGGCGCACGGCACGGGCACACCGGTGGGCGACCCGATCGAGCTGCGGGCCCTGGGTACCGTCTACGGCGCGTCCGGAGACCGCCGGGGCACGCTCGGCGTGGGCTCGCTGAAGGCCACCCTCGGACATACCGAGGCCGCCTCGGGAATCGCCAGTGTCATCAAATCGGCCCTCGCCCTGCATCATCGCACCATCCCGCCACAGGGCTGGCTCGACGAACCCAACCCCGATATCCCGTTCGCCGAACTCAATCTGCATATCCAGCTCGAGCCGCAACCGCTGTCCGCCGCGGCCGGGCCCATGACGATCGCGGTGAACGGCTTCGGCTACGGCGGAACCAACGCGCACACCATCCTGCAAGAGTTCCGCCCGGCCGCCGAGGCGCCGACGGACCGCGAACGCCATCATCTCGGGGTACTGCCGCTCTCGGCACGCAGCGCTGCTGCAGTCCGTGCCATGGCCGGCCGGTTCGCCGATCTGCTCGACGCCGGCGCGGACCCCGATCATCTGGCCGAAGCGGCGTGGACGCGGCTGGCGCACCACCAGTTCCGTACCGGGGTACCGCTGCGGGAACACGACGAACTCGTCGCGGAGCTGCGGCAGTACGCGGCCGGTGAAGGCCGCGACGCCGTGCGCACCGTCTCCCAGCGCACCGATGAGCCGGTCTTCGTATTCTCCGGGATGGGACCGCAGTGGTGGGGTATGGCGCGCGATCTGCTTGCCGCCGACGGCGTATTCGCCGCGACCGCGCGCACCGTCGATATCGCGTTCGCCGAGGTGGCCGGCTGGTCGATCATCGAGGAACTGCTGCGGCCGGAAGGGGATTCTCGGGTCACCGCCACCGAAGTCGCGCAGCCCGCGAATTTTCTCGTGCAGGTCGGGCTCGTCGCCGAACTCGCCCAGTACGGAATCACACCCGCACGTATCGTGGGCCACAGCGTCGGCGAGGTATCGGCCGCATATGTGTCCGGAATGCTCACGCTGCGCGAAGCGGTGGCTGTCGCCTACCACCGTTCCCGGTTACAGGCCACCACCGCAGGGACCGGTGCAATGCTTGCCGTCGGTACCGGTGCGGAGAAGATACGCGAGTATTTCGGTGCCGGCGACGCGGTGGATATCGCGGCGATCAACAGTCCCGGTTCGCTCACGCTGGCCGGTGATGTGGAACGCCTCGACGAGATCGCCGAAAAACTCACCGAGGACGGCGCCTTCGCCCGCGCGCTACGGGTCGAGGTTCCGTACCACAGCCGGTTCATGGATCCGATTCTCGGCGAACTGCGCACCGCGCTCGCCGATCTGTCCCCGCGGGCGCCGCGGATCCCGCTGGTGTCCACGGTGACCGCGCAAGCGGTGGTGGAGGCCGAGGACGGCTTCGACGCCGAATACTGGTGCGCCAATGTCCGCCGACCGGTCCGGTTCGCCGATGCGATCGCCGGTCTGGTCGCCGCCGGGCATCGGGTATTCGTCGAGGTGGGGCCCCATCCGGTGTTGTCCGGCAATATCCGTGAGGTGCTGCTCGCCGCCGGCGAGAACGGTGCGACGGTCGCGACTCTGAACCGTAAGGAGCACGACGCCGACAGTATCCGCCGCACGATCGCCGGGGTGTACGCCGCCGGTGTCCTCGATATCGCGGCCCTGTTCCCGCCGGACCGGCCGGCCACCGAACACCTGCCGCTGCCCCGGTATCCGTGGCAGAACACCCGGCTGCACAATCCGCTGCCGCTGTTCGAACAGCTCAGGCTGGGCAGCCCCGGCACTTATACGATGCTCGGCGACCCGGATATGGAAGGCCGCCCCGGCTGGATGCTACAGGTGGGGACCGAGCTGCTGCCGTGGCTGCCCGATCATGTGGTGGGCGGTATGCGGATCATGCCCGGCGCGGCGTATCTCGATGCGGCGCTCAGCGCCGCCGCCACCCGCTCCGGTGACAAACGGGTTGCGCTCGAGGATGTGCGGTTCGTGGCCCCGCTGGTCATGTCACAACCGGATGTGCCATTCCTCGAATTGGGGATCGAAGAGGGCGGCGGGCGTTTTCTGATCCGGTCGCGTAGCGCCACCGGGTCGGTGTGGACGGTGCATTCCACGGGCCGGATCCTCAACGGCAGCTACGAGACGAGCGTGGAGACGGTGCCGGAACCGGAATCCGCGGTGGAGTTCGAACCCGAACTGTTCTACGCCGCCCTGGCCTCGCGCGGACTTCAGTACGGTCCGGCATTCCGGCGGGTGACGGCCGTGCGCGCCGGGCGCGATGCGGTGGTCGCCACCGTCGACGCGTCCATCGGCGCGGGCTCCGGGCATTTCGCGCATCCCGCGGTGGTGGACGCCGCTATGCAGACCGTGGCACTGCTCTTCGCGCAGGACGGGTTCGGTGACGGCGCGATGGTTCCGGTCGGGGTCGAGGCGGTGCGGATGTACCGGACCCTGCCCGACGAGGTGACCGTGGTCGCACGGCGGGCTCCGGGAACGGGCCACCTCGCGGATGTGCGGTTGCTCGGCTCCGACGGCACGCTGTGCCTGCATCTCATCGGGGTGCGTCTCGGCGCCCTCACGCCCGGCGGCAGCCCGCTGCAACGAATGGCCGACTTCTATTACGCCGACACCATGGAGCTCGCCGAACCGATCGATGCGGCGGCGCTCGGTGACACCGGTACTCCGGCGACCGTCGTGCTCGCGCTGGGCGACAGCGACCGGGCCCGGGCACTCGCCGAGACGATGCCGGGCGCCCGGTACCGGTGCACCGCGGGCGACGATCCCGACCTCGAAACCGATCTCACCAAGCTGCTGCGCACGGCCACGGACGATCCCGATACCGACCGGGTGCATCTGGTGCTCGTGGCGGGACGTATCGAGGACGACCTGGCCGGCCTGTGGACCCTGAAACGGATCGCGGTCGCCACGCACGAATTCACCGCACCCGGTGAGGGCGATACCCCGATCGTCGGAATCGGCGACGGTTCCTGCCATGTCACGCTGGTCACCGAACACGCCTTCGCCCTGCCGGATACGCCGGTGCCCCCGGATTCCCGGCAGGCCGCGCTGGCCGGCGCGCGGCGGGTCCTGCTGAACGAACAGCCCGCACTGCGCTGGCGGCTCATCGACACCGCACCTGATACGCCGATCGGCGACCTGGTTGCCGAACTGGGCGTTCCGGGCGCGTTCCAGTACGACAATTCCGACGAGGTCGTGCTCCGCGACGGCGCACGCCGGCTGCCGCGGGTCACCACCCCGCTGCAGGAGCGTATCGACGTCCTGGAAACCGCCGAACCGCTCACCGACCCGGAGGCCGATTTCGAGCTGGAGATACCGAAATCGAAGCTGCTGTCCGCACTGGCCTGGCGGCGCACCCCGCGACGAGATCCCGGGCCGGGCGAGGTGGAGGTCGGGATGCGCATCATCGGCCTCAACTACAAGGACCCGCTCAAGGTCATGGGAATTCTCGGCGAACGCGAACTCGGCGAAACCTTCTTCGGGACGAGCCCCGGGATGGAAGGCGTCGGAACCGTCACCCGGATCGGCGCCGGGGTCACCGATATCGCGGTCGGCGATCTGGTCGCACTGGCCGCCAAGGGCATGATGCGGCGCTACCACATCGTCGACCGCGCCGCGGTCATCCCGCTGCCCGCCGGCACCGACCCCGCCGTATGCACCAGCACCACCGCGTTCGGCACCGCTGAATACTCCCTGCTCGATCTCGCCCGCCTGGAACCGGGCGAAACCGTTCTCATCCACGGCGCCGCCGGCGGTGTGGGGTCTGCCGCGATCCAGGTGGCCAAGGCACGCGGCGCGCGGATCATCGGCACGGCGAGTACCGAAGAGCGGCGGGCGCATATCCGTGAACTCGGCGCCGACCACGCGATGAATTCGCGGTCGCTGAACTTCGCCGACGATGTACTGGCCCTGACCGACGGGGCCGGAGTGGACGTGATCCTGAGTTCGGCGCCGGGTGAGGCCCTACGCCAGAATTTCAAGGCGATCCGGGAATTCGGGCGCATCGTCGAGGTCGGCAAGGCCGATATCTACACCGGCGGCCTGCTCGAACTAGCCGTATTCGACAAGAACCTGTCCTATTTCTCGATGGACCTCGACCGTATGTGCCGGTTCCGGCCACTGCAGCTGGCGGATCTGCTCCGCCGGGTAGTGGAGAAGTTCCGGACCGGTGAGTACCGGCCGTTGCCCTACGAACTGTACGGAACACACGAGGTCGCCAAGGCTTTCGACGACACCATCCGCTCGACCGGGATCGGCCGGATCGCCCTGTCGATGACCGACGAGGCACCACCGGTCCGGCCGATGCTGCCCGAACTCGAGATCGACCCGGCCGGAACCTATCTCATCACCGGCGGATTCGGTGGCTTCGGAATGGCCACCGGAACCTGGCTCGTCGCCAAAGGCGCGCGCCGGCTGGTGCTGGTGGGCCGCAGTGGTGCCGCCACACCCGCGGCCCACCAGCAACTGGCTGCCTGGCGGGCCGCCGAGGTCACCGTTGTCGAAGAACGTGCCGATATAGCCGACGCCGAGGCCGTCGCCGCGCTGGTGGCCCGGGCCCACGACCCGCGGCATCCGCTGCGCGGGGTCTTCCACGCCGCCGGGGCGGTCGCCGACAACCGGGTCGAGCATATGGACGCCGAACAGCTGGCACGGGTCTACCGGTCGAAAGTGCACGGCGCACGGGTACTGCACGATGCAGTCACCGGCGCCGGGGCGCAGCCGGATATGTTCGTCCTGTATTCCTCCGGCGGCTCCATGTTCGGGATTTTCGGTCAGTACAACTACACAGCCGCCAATCTCGCTGTGGAAGCGCTCGCCGAGGAATGGTCGCGGGCCGGGGAACGGGTGCTGTGCGTGGGGTGGGGGCATATGTCCGGTGCCGCCGGCGGGATGGCCGCCGACGAAAAGGTCGCGAAATACCTGGAACTGGCCGGTTTCGGACCCATCGATATGGCCGACGGCACCCTCTACCTGGAACAGGCCCTGCGCTTGGGCGTCACCCGGGCCGCGGTCATCCCCACCGACTGGTCGAAACTCACCGCAGCGTTTCCGCAGATGAGCCGTACCGGGCGGCTCGCCGCGCTCGTCGCGGCCTCGGTCCAGGACAACTCGATGCTGGCGAAACTGAAATCCGATCTGGCCGCGCTCGAAGAAGGTAAGCGCGGGCAGGCCATGGCGCGGCTGCTCGCCGATCAGCTGGCCGTGGTCATGGGGGTGCAAGCCGACACCATCGACCTGACCGCGCCGGTGACCGAACTGGGCCTGGATTCGCTGATGGCGGTCGAATTCGGTTCCCGCGTCAGCAAACAGCTGGGGATCGAGCTGATGTCGCTGCAGATGGGACGCTCGTTCACCCTCGAACAGGCGGGACCGAAAGTCGCCGAACTGATTCTGGCCACCGATCCGGCATCCGGTTTCGCGGCGTCCCTCCCGGGTGCCGCACCCGGGCCGGACGGCTCCCCGGGTTCCGCGGTCCCCTCCGGCGCGAAAGTGGCCACCGGCCGGAACCTGGAAGCCGCTGCCGGAAACGGCTACGGTGCTACCGGCAACTACGCCGCCGATGGCAGCGGCCCGGCAGACCGCGGCAGTGAAGTGGACCCTTCAGCTTCCCCGTCACCACATCCGCACGCCGCGGTGTCGAGCTCTGCCGACCCGATTCCGGCACCGAGCACCGAACGCGGACCGGCAGCAGGTAGCAGCAGCAAGACGACAGTACGAAGTAATGGCAGGCGGACAGAACCCGGCAGCAGTGCGCAGACAGCAAGCAACGGCGGTGCGCCGACAGCAGCTGACCGTGACACGCCGGCAGCAGGCTCCGACGGCGGACCGGCAACCGAGAACAACGGCCGGTCGGCAGTAGGTAACGGAGGCGGGGCGGCAGGCAACGACGCCGAGTCCGCAACAGGTCGCGGCGGCGCGCCGACCGGAGGCAACGGCGGCAAGCCGGCCGGAGATAACCGCGGTGCGCCGACCGGCGACAGCGGTGGTGGGTCGGCGGCACCGGAAAACGGTGAACCGACAGCGGACGACCACGGCGGGGCGGCATCGGATATCGCTGGCGAACCCGTAGGTAATGGCGGCAAACCCACAGAGGGCAGCAGCACCGGGTCCGAGGATGGCGAGGGCGTACTGCTCGGCGGGGAGCCTCCTCGGTGATCACCGGCGCCGCCGCAGACGCGCGGGCGAGGACAGGGGCGGGCGCTTGGGCGGCTTTCGCCGGCTGTCTGCTCTCGGTGTTCATGCAGATGATCGACGTGACGATCGTCAATACCGCGCTCCCCGAGATCACTGCCGACCTGCACGCGAGTTCCGCGCAGCAATTGCTCATCGTGTCCGGATACTCGCTGGCCTTCGCGTGCACCCTGCTCGCCGCCGCCCGGCTGGGCGCCCGCATCGGACGGCGGCGGCTGTTCCTGTTCGCGGTCGTCGCCTTCACCGCGGCGTCGGTGTGGTGCGGTACGGCCGGCAGCGCAAACGAACTCGTGCTCGCGCGGATCGTCCAGGGGGTGGCCGGCGGAGGGATGGCGGCGCAGACGATCGCGATACTCACCGCCCTGTTCCCCCGCCGGATGCATACCCGGGTATTCGCGCTCTACGGCGCCACTTCGGGATTCGCGGGCCTGCTCGGGCCGATCCTGGGCGGCGCCTTGGTCACCGCCGATATCGCCGGACTCGGCTGGCACAGTGTCTTCCTGATGAACTTGCCGCTGGGGGCGGTGGCCTTCGCCCTCGCCTGGCGTTTCCTGCGCCTGGATACTCCGGCGCAGCGGGTACCGATGGATTTCCCGGGCATAGTACTGTGCGCGGCCACGCTGTTCGCCCTGCTGTACGCGCTGTCGGAAATCCATCTGCGCGGCTGGCGCCCGATTCCGTGCCTGATCGCCGTCGCGGCGCTCGGGCTGGGCGCACTGACTCTGCTCCACGAACGTGCCGCGACCCGGCGTGACAGTGGACCACTGGTGCGGCTGGATCTTTTCGCCGACCGTGGTTTTGCGGTCGGGTCGATCGTGATCACCGGTTTCTTCGGGTTGTTCACCGCCTTCGTCTTCGCCATCTCCATCACCCTGCAGGATGTGCTCGAGTTCTCGGCGCTGCGCACCGGGATCGCGATGACCCCGTTCGCCCTCGGCGCCGGCGCCGGTGCCCTGTTGTCCCCGCTGCTGGTGCAGCGGTGGGGGGTACGGGTGCTCGCCGGCGGTCTCGCGCTGTACGCGGCCTGCGTGCTCATGGGAGTGGTATATGTGAACATCACCGGCGGTCAGGTCAATATGCTGCTGTGCGCCGCACCGGTTTTCTTGTGCGGGTTCGGCGCCGGGGTTTTCGCGGTGCCGCTGCAGCCCCTCATGCTGTCCGGTCTCGACGATTCGCAGATGGCCGAGGCTTCCGGTCTGGTTCCCACCATCGAGCAGATCGGCAACGGCGTCGGTCTCGCACTGCTGGCGACCGTCTTCTTCCGCGCCCATACGCTCGGCGGCAGCACCGTGATGTTGTCGGCGATCGCGGTGGTCGCGCTGGTACTGGCCGCCGTCACCCTGGCCCTTCCCGAACCGGCCACGCCGGACCATTCGGCCGCGGCACCCGCGCCGGTGGCGAACTGAGGAACGAGAGATGGTCGATTTCGGTCTCATCGACGAATGGAATCCCGCGCCCGGACGGGTGGTGAGCTGGGAGGCGACCCCCGCCGCACGAGCCGCGGCCGCCGCGGCGCCCGCCCACAGTGCGCCGCCGTCACATCAGCAGGAGCACTATCTGCGGCAGGCGTACCGCAACGCCGGCACCGAGTACCGGGTTTCCGGGTTGTGCCTGGTCACCGCGGAGGTGCCGGCTGTGCTCGATCGCGCGGCGATGACCCGGGCGGTCAACGAGTTCCTCGGCCGGCACGATACTTTCCGCAGTTGGTTCGCCCTCGAACCGGACGGCACGCTGCGGCGGCATCTCATAGAGGCCGGAAAGGTCGAATTCGCGCCCGTCGATCACGGCCCGCTGACCGATTCCGCCGCGATCCGCGAGCTCGCGCAGGACCGCACGCCGTCGCCCGCCCAGTGGGACTGCTTCACCTTCTGGGCCGTCGAACACGGCGAATCGACCACAGTGTTCATGGCGATCGATCATTTGCACACCGACGGTGTGGGCCAGCACATTTCGTCCTTCGAACTGGCCTGCCTGTATGCGAAGCACGCCTGGGACCAGACCCCGCCCATTCTGCCGCCCGCCAGTTACACCGAGTATTGTGCTCGCGAACGCGCGGCCTCGGCGCGGCTGTCGCTCGCCTCTCCCGAGGTCGGCGCCTGGTTGCGGCTGCTACGCGGAAACGACGGCGAACTGCCGTCGTTTCCGCTCGATCTGGGTCTGCGCGGCGACGATCCGCACCGCAGCGCCCACCGCACGGTGCGATTGTTCGACGAGGATGCGGCAGCCCGTTTCGAGAAAATCTGCCGGGACAACGGTGGCGAATTCGCCGGCGGAGTGTTCGCCGCGGCGGCTCTGGCCGAACGCGAACTCGCCGACAGCGACTACTATTTCGGCATCACACCGCTCAATACCAGGTCCACGTTCGAAGAAATGGCCTCCATCGGCTGGTATGTGGCCCTGGTTCCGGTCGCGTTCCCGATCGGGATCCGGGCGTCGTTCGAACGCACGGTGGCGCGGGCCCAGCGGGCCTACGAAAACGGTATGCGGCTGAAGAACACCGCTGTCCACCGGGTGCTCGAGCTGGCACCGGCCGACAGCGGTATCGCGGTGGGACCGCACTGGTCGAACCCGATGATCTCCTATGTCGACGCCCGTGATTTCGCCGGCAGCGAGTTCTTCGATATAGCCCGCAGCGGTCTGTACGGTAACCGCGCGGCCAGCGAGGAAGCTCTCATCTGGATCAACCGGTTGCCGCACGAGACCTCGATCAGCGTGATCTACCCGGACAATCCGATCGCCCACGCCTCGGTCCGGCGGTATCTGGACACGCTGGGCGGGATCATCCGTTCGGCCGCGGCCGAACGCGAGTAGGCCACCCGCGCTCCACTCGCTCAGTCCACCGCGAGGGCTTCGACGATCGGCATCCGCGCCGCCCGCAAGGCCGGCGGAATCGAGCCGAGCAGCGCCAGCAGCAGAGCCACCACCCCGTAGACCACCAGCAGCGGACTCGGTTCGTAGACGACATCGATGGTCATCGCATGGCCGATGGCGATCGCGGACAGGTACTGCACCCCGGCACCGACGAGCAGCCCGAGAACCGCACCGATCAACCCGATCCCGGCGGCCTCGGCCAGTACCGACCGCAGGAGAAACCGGCGGCTGGTACCCATCGCCCGCAGCACCCCGATCTCGCGGCGGCGGTCCAGTACCGACAACATCAGGGTGTTCAGCAGGGCAATGGTCGCCACCAGCACGACGATCCAGAGGATATTCGTCGCCAGTGCGGTCCCCTGGCGCAGGCTGGCGGAGGTGGCGGCGACGGCTTCCCGGCCGGAGTCGATATACAGCTCCGGCGGCACCACCCGCCGCAATTCGGCGCGCACAATTTCCGGGTCGGCGCCCGGGGCCAAATCCACGGCCAGAGTGGTCTCCCCCGGCCGCTGGTACCAGCCGCGCATCCGGTCGAGATCCATCATGATCACACCGGCGATCGCGGAGAAGTACGGGATCACCTGCAAGACCTGTACCTCATGGCGTCCGGTCGGCGTCGGCAGCGTCAGGGTATCGCCCGCGGCGATATGCAACGACCGCGCGACATCCCGGGAGACCACCACGCCCTGACCGGTGACGAGCAAGCGGGCGGTCTCCGGGCTGATCTGCGAGCTCAACCGCGAACTATCGGAGCCCGCAGGAAACCCCTGCAGCAGCACCCGGCCCGCGCCGACGCTGGCGAATGCCAGCTGCGCCGGATTCACCGCTGCCACACCGGGGACCGCTTCGATTTGTTCGGCGAGGCCGGTGGGCAGCAGCGGACCGGTCGGGAACTGCGCCATGGACCCCGGGGTGACCCAGAAATCGGTCGCGGCCAGATTCTCGAAACTCGCCCCCGCCGAATCGACCACATTGCGGGTCGCGCTGCCGGTGGACACCACGGCCGCCACCCCGATCAGCACTGTCATCGCGGTGGCCCACACCCGCCGGGGCGAGCGTTCGAGGGTGGTGGCGCCCAAGGCACCCGGGCCGCCGAACAATCGGGCGATCCCCCCGGCCGCGCGCACGATCGGCCCGGTCGCCGCGAAACACACAACGATCGCTGCGCCGAAAGACAGCGAGATCGAAGCCAGCGACCACATCCCGAAATCCGTTTCGGCCAGGTACACCGCGGCTCCCACCATGAACAGGCCGAGGACCACCGCTGCCCAGCGCAGCACCGGGCGTACCGTATCGGAGACCGCGGCGCCCACCGGTACCAGCGCCTCGATCGGCTGTACCCGGTACACCGCGCGGGCCGCGAACGCCGAGGCCGCCACACCGGCCAGCACACACAACGCAACCGCCACGGGTATCGCATAGGCGGGCACATGATATTCGGTGCGGGCCTCCACCGATTGCACGATGGCGGCGGGCAACTGGTCGATGGCGATACGTCCCATGACGATTCCCGCGCCCGAGCCGAGAATTCCGCCGAGTATCCCGACCAGCACCGCCTCACCCAGCAGGTCACGCACCATCGGTGCGCGGCGGCCGCCGATCGCCCGCAGCAGCGACAATGCCGGGCGCCGCTGGGCGATCGCCATGGCCATGGCGTTGTAGATCAGGAAGGCCGAGACCACCAGCGCCGCCGCCGCGGCCATCAGCGTGGAGTAACGGATGATCATCACCGCACCGCCGGCCTGGGCGGCCCGCAGGCCGGGGTCGGCGACGACTGCCCGGCCCGCCACCGTATCGGTCAGTGCGGTACGCAGCCGTTCGATATCGGTGCCGGGTTCGGCGATGATCTGAATCGAATCGAGTTGCCCGGTGCGACCGGTGAGTTTCTGCGCGGTCGCCAAGGTGGTGGCGATCAGATACCCGCCGTTGAGCTGCCCGGCGCCGTCGGTGTCGAGGATGCCCGCCACGGTGGCGGTGCCCGAGCCGAGCGTAAAGGTTTCTCCCTCCCGGTATCCCATGGCCGCGCCGGTCAGCACGCCGTTGGGTACGGTCAGCAGTTTCGCGGCATCCGAGCCGAGCGATCCGGTGAGCGAACTGCCGAGTTCGGCGATCCGGGCATCCGCCCCGACCAGCATTGCCCGGTCCGCGTCGGCACCGGTCTGCGCACGCAGCATCGGCACCGCCGTCCGCACCCCCGGGGTCGCCGATACCGGGCCCAGCAGGTCCTGGCCGAACCCGGCATCGGTGATACCGCTGACCTCGAGCTGGGCCTCGCCACCGAGGCCGGCGACGAGCTCGTCCACCGAACCGGTCACCGAGCCGGAAATACTGAACACCGCGACCAGCAGCGCCGCCGATACGGCCATGACGATCAGCGACATGAGCGACCGGCCCCGATGGATCAGCAGATCACCGATATTGAACAACCGGAACCGGTCCCAGCCCGCGGCCGTCATCGCGGGCCCCGCTCATCCTGCTCGGCCACGCGGCGCACAGCCCGGCTCCGCCTCACGTCCACCATCACACCCCGGTCCTGTCCCCGCCCGCCGTCCCCGATACCGTCCATCCTGGTGTATCGGAGCCCGCGACGCCATACCTCGTCCGGGTTCGGCACCCGGGCACCGGATTCCCGCTACTCGCGGACGACACGACCCGAGCCGTGCCCTCGACCCTCGGTTCGCCGGGCAGCCCGGTGGTACGGCCAGGGCGCTATTCGCGTTCGGGCCGGGCGAACATCTCGAGATGACCGCAGCGCACGCAACGGTAGGTGTCGACCGCGCGGCGTGGCCGGCCGAGACGTTTGGCGCCGCCGAGAATTCCCCGTTCGAGGGCGCCTTCGATCCAGCGCACATGCCCGCCGGATCCCTCCCCGCGATCCTCCAGGAAACCCGGCTCCAACTCCGTTCCGGCGCAGTAGGTGCACCGCAGTTCCTTCATAAGTTCATGATCGCCGAACCGGCGAGTTACCGAGGACCCGGTCATTGCTGCCGCACCGCGTCGCGGTGTCACCGCTGTGACGAGACCGTGCTCGTGCCGCAGCGGCAGGCCGCTCCATCCGATTCTGTCCTCCGCACACTCACGCCCCGATCGCTCGCGCGAGATACGGCCAGGAATCGTGCAGGTCGTATTCGAACTGTCCCCAGGTGTGCGCGCCGGCCGGGCGGTCGATGTGTACGGCGCCGACACCGATCTGCGCCAACCGGCCGGCGAAGGCCGAGGTGCAGGCACTGGCGACGGCCTCGACGGGCGGGAAACCCCAGCCGCGGTCGATGGTGCCCGGGATCCCCGAGGCCGCGGACAGGTACACCGCAGTGCCCGCGAGCCGCGAGGCGTGCCGGAAAGCGTCGTGTGCCTGCCACCCCGGGCCACCGGGCGGGCCCCACATATTGCCGGGATTACCGCCACCGCGCAGCACCTGCGCGCCGACCATCGCGACCCCGGCCGCGTCCGCGGACCAAGGACAGCCGCTGTAGGAAGCGACCGCCTGGTAGCGGCCCGGCGCCTGGATCGCCAGGTCCACCGCCGATCCTCCGCTCATGGACACCCCGGCGATCGCGTTGCGGCCGGTCGTCGTGAACCGGGCATCCACCACCGCCGGCAGTTCCGTGGTGAGATAGGTCTGCCAGCGGGCGCGGCCGAGCACCGGATCGTCGGTATGCCAATCGGTGTACAGGGTGTACGCGCCGCCGATCGGCATCACCACGTTCACATTTTTGTCGGCGAAGAACTGGCGGACATCGGTATCGTCCCACCAGGAGATGCCGTCGGTCCCGCCGCCGATACCGGTGAGCAGGTAGATCGTGGGAGCGGGGCCGCCACCGGCCGCCGGGATGACCCGGTTGGTGATCACCCTGTTCATCGCCGGGGAGAACACGTCCAGCGCAACGGCGCGCCCGCCGAGCGGCCGTTCCGCATCCACCCGTGGGCCCGGCGCGGCCGCCGCCGGAGACGGGACGAACAATGACACGGCGGCGACGAGCGCCGCGCTCGATACCGCGAACAGATATTTCCACCGCACTTCTGCCTTGTACCCGTTCTCGTGCCGCAGCAACGTCCCGCGGTATTTCGGTCGCCCGCACCGGTTCCGTTGCGCCCGAGCCGAGCCCGGCGCCGACCCCGGGCACCGGGCCGCGCGCCGAGTTTCGCGCCGCCGGGTCATCGGGCTCCGACCGGCCGCGGCGACAGCGCACCGGGCCGCCGGCGGCGGGTCCGCGCGCGCGGGCCGCGCGCCACCCGGTAGAAAGAAGTGAGGCAGTCGGCCGTACTCGCGAGCGAACCGCACCTGTTCGCGGGCTCCGGCGCGACCGGCCGGTATGTACAACCGTCGAACGAAAGAGCAGGTTCATGGCGTCCTCCACAGCGCGTGCCCAGATCGGGGTCACCGGCCTGGCGGTAATGGGCAGCAATATCGCTCGTAACTTCGCCAAGCACGGCTACACCGTGGCCCTGCACAATCGCAGCGTCGCCAAAACCGACGCGCTGCTGGCAGCGCACGGCGGCGACGGTGATTTCATCCGCACCGAAACCGTCGCCGAGTTCGTCGCGGCGCTGGAGAAGCCGCGGCGCGTGCTCATCATGGTGAAAGCCGGTGACGCCACCGACGCGGTGATCGAAGAGCTCGCCGCGGCCATGGAGCCCGGCGATATCATCATCGACGGCGGTAACGCCCTCTACACCGACACCATCCGCCGGGAGGCGGCGCTGCGCGAGCGCGGCCTGAACTTCGTCGGCGCCGGTATCTCCGGCGGCGAGGAAGGCGCGCTCAACGGGCCGTCCATCATGCCGGGCGGGCCGGCCGAATCCTATGAATCGCTGGGTCCGCTGCTGGAGTCGATCGCCGCACAGGTCGACGGCACGCCGTGCTGCACCCATATCGGTCCCGACGGGTCCGGGCATTTCGTGAAGATGGTGCACAACGGTATCGAGTACGCGGATATGCAGCTGATCGGCGAGGCCTATCACCTGTTCCGTGCGGCCTTGGATCTCGATCCGAAGCAGATCGCCGATATCTTCACCCAGTGGAACTCCGGCGATCTGGAAAGCTATCTGGTGGAGATCACCGCCGAGGTCCTCGGGCAGGTGGATGCGAAAACCGGTAAACCGCTGGTCGATGTGATCGTCGATGCCGCGGAGCAGAAGGGTACCGGGCGCTGGACGGTGAAATCGGCGCTCGATCTCGGTATCCCGGTGACCGGTATCGCCGAGGCGGTGTTCGCCCGGGCGCTGTCGGGGTCGCGGGCCCAGCGCGCCGCCGCCAAGGATCTGGCCGCGGGCGAACTCGCCGCCAAACCGACCGATATCGCCCAGTTCACCGAGGATATCCGGCAGGCCCTGTACGCCTCCAAGGTCGTCGCCTACGCCCAGGGCTTCGATCAGATCGCCGCGGGCAGCGCGGAGTACGGCTGGGATCTGACTCCCGGTGACCTGGCCACCATCTGGCGTGGTGGCTGCATCATCCGGGCCCGTTTCCTGAACCGGATCAAGGAGGCCTACGAAACCGATCCGGCGCTGCCGAGCCTGATCCTGGACCCCTATTTCCGGAGCGCGATCGAAACCGCGATCGACAGCTGGCGCCGGGTGGTCGCCACCGCCACCCTGCTGGGCATCCCGGTGCCGGCGTTCGCCTCGTCGCTGTCGTACTACGACGCGCTGCGCGCGGACCGGCTGCCGGCGGCCCTCACCCAGGCCCAGCGCGATTTCTTCGGTGCGCACACCTATGAGCGGGTGGATGCCGAGGGTAAGTACCACACACTGTGGAGCGAGGATCGGTCCGAGGTCCGGACCAGCTGACCGTGCGCCGGGCCGATCGACGGCCCGGCGTCTCTGCCCTGCACCGGGGCGGTCGATATCTTCGGCGTTCGGTTCCGGTAAACCGGGGCCACGCACCGGTGGTGATTCCTGCGAGCCGCGCAGAGCTCATGTGTCAGGACCGGGTCGCACCCTGCGGGCAGCCCGCGGCGGGCGTGGACCGACCGAACAGTGGATAGCGGGCACGCTCCGGGAGCAACGGATCCAGTAGGTCGCCCGCGCGCACCAGCCGGTCGAACCGGCGGGCGCGCGGGCGACCATTCGACCCCCAGCCGCGGCCGCAGTACCGGCGGCAGGTAGCCCGCGGTGGTTAGCCGCAGCAGCGCTGCCACCGGCACGGCCGGAACATTCCACAGCCACCGGGGCACCCGGAGTTCCGGGGGCGGCGGCATGGGGTGGCGGTCCAGCTCGATGAGCAGATCGGTGGTGCTGTTGCGTTCCAGTCCCGTGGCGACGGTGTGGTCGATGTAGGTCCGGAAGGCGGCCCGGTCCGTGGGATCATCCGGTCGGGGATGCGCAGCACGCGGGCCTGATCGGTCCATTCGGCGTAGAGGGCTGCCTCGGTCGTATCGTCGACTCCTGTGCGTGGAGCCGCCGGACGACGGCGCCGGCCCAGTATCCGGTGTCGGCGACCCACAGGTAGGCGTTGGCGTCCAGTGCGTGATAGCGGCGGCCCGCCGCGTCGAGGCCCCGGATCTCGCGATGTACCCGGCGCGGCCGCTGCCCTTCCTCGATCGCGGCGGCGGGCCCGTCCAGACCGCTGAAGCGGCGGGCCGAAGCGGCAGTGGAGCGGATCCTGGCCCAGCGACTGCGGGCCCCACGGGCGTAGCTCGGTGCCGGTGCGATGTTCATGGGTGTGCGACAAGGCTGTTCCGGCGCGGTTCAGCGCCGGTCCTCGGGGACGCCGAAGGATTCCAGGCCGAAACCGCGGAGGGTGCGGATCAGCTTCTCGTACCGGAATCGGTTGTAGGCCAATGGCTGGAGCAGCAGCCGGTCGGGCAGGTTGCGCCAGGCCCACTGCAGGAGCCGGACATAGAGGGCGAACTCCACATCGTGACGCGGTTTCAGTTCGAAACCGGTCAGCTCCTGCACCCGCGGATGCATCGCCTTGGACGAGCACACCTGAATCACATGGCCCGCGACCGGCCGCACCACCAGCCACATCGGGGTGAGTGCCCGCCGGGCCGGCGCCGGCAGGCCGAGAGTGGGCAGTGGAAGCTTCGTGAGACCGGCGAACTTCTCCACCAGGAACGGATTGCTGCGCAGTTCCGCGGTGGCCATCTCGGCGTAATATGCGCGGGCTTCCGCCAGATCGACGGGGAGTTTACCTGCGGTACTGGGCAGTTCGAGGTGAGCGAATGCCTCGCGTAGCAGTTGGTAGGCCGCTTCTTCCTCTTCCGGCCGCAGTTCGGTACCGGTGCAGTAGGTGAAAGTGTTGAGGACGACGAAGATGCCGCTCACCGCGATCCATTTCCAGGTGAACGGGCTCAGCGCACTGTATTTCACCTCCCCGAAATCCGCGGTACCGGTCCCGCGGACGTCGCGGTGACGCAGTTTCAGCCAGTCGGCCTCGGCACGGCGGTCGTCGGAATCGCCCCACAGCGCGATCATCGCCGAGGCGCTGCTGCGCACGCCGCGGTCGGCGAAGTTGGCGGCGAAGCGGCCGGTGCGATCCACCGAGGCGGCCACCGGCACCAGGGCGACCTGATCGAAAGCGGCCCCGGCGAAGACGCCGGCCAGCACACTGCCGGAATGTTTACGGAACTCACGCAGGACCTCGGGCCGGATCCGGGGAGCGGCGGACTCTTCGGCGGGACGCACCGTTGCGTTGTTCGCCATATCGTCACCTCGGACAAAAAGAGGAGTGATAGTTTGACCATCCTCAGACTATCATCGATGGCGGTTCGCGCACTACACCTCCCCGGCCGGCCGCGGCTCGGGAATCATCCCGCCGCGTGGCGAGCCGGTAGGCTGGCGCGAATGGAGACCGCCGCTGCACCGTGGACCGAACTGCAGCAGTTGGACACCAGATCCCGCGCGATCGTGGACGCCGCCCGCGAATGTTTCGCCGCGCACGGATTCGAAGACACCACCATGGTCCGGATCGCCGAAACCGCCGGAGTCGGCGTCGCCACGGTGTACCGGCGGTTCGGCACCAAATCGGCCATCCTGCGCTACGCGCTGATGGCCGAATCACAACGCGTCTCGACGATCGTCGCCGATGCGATGCACCGGTCGGCCGGGCCGGTGGGCGCACTGGCGGATATGTTCGCCGCGTTCGTCAGCGAGGCCACCGCACCCCGGCTGCTCACCCGCAGTCTGCGTTCCTCGGGTGGCGCCGGGCAGCTCACCGACTTCCTCACCGGCGACGACGCGGTCGCCCAGGGGCGCGACCTGGTGGCGCGCTTCCTGGCCTATTGGCAGCAGCGCGGCGAACTCGGCAGTTTCGATCCGCAAGTGGTGGCCGAACTGTTCGTCCGGCTCACCATCTCGTTCATCGCCAATCCGCGCGGCGTACTACCGCTCGGCGATACCGAGGCGGCGCGGGAATTCGCCCGGCGCTACCTCGCGCCGCTCATGTACCCGCATCCCGGCGGAGGCTGAGCCAACCGGGCGAATCAATCACCCGGGATCACCGTGACCGGCACGCAGAAGTCCGCGGCCGCGGATCGAGCAGGCCGACGATCGACAGGTAGTTGAACCGAACGAGCGGTGCGGCGAGCAACCGTGCGATCCGGCCGGCCGGAGAACCCATGGCGCGGAAAAGCAGCGGACCGGCCTTCGCCGTGGTGACATAGGCGGTGGCGACAACCCATTGGTAGGCCCCGGCCCACCACGCGGGACCGAACGAGGGTGGTCGCGCGCCGATCCGGGCCCGGCAACTCATCTCAGGGTGCCGCCACACCAGGCGATCACACCGCGGGCGAACCGGCTACCGATCCATGCGTCGGGTGTACCGGCTGCTGTGACGCCCCGCGGCCGGTGCGACGCCCCGGTCGGCGGTCGCGCCGTCGGCCGGTGACACCGGCGTTCGGCACCGGCAGCGAGTACCCGTCAGGCCGGCGCCACCGAGACCGGTACCCCGTTGAACACAGCATTGCCGGAAAGTACATCGAGGACCGAATCATCGGTCAGCGCATTGGCGTTCACTCCGGGATTCGCGGCGGCCACCTGCTGCGCACTGTCCGTGTGGCCCCAGCCGTGCGGCAGGCTCACCACCCCGGGCATGATCGTGTCGGTCGGTTCCAGGGGGACGGTCAGTGCACCGGCGGCCGATTTCACGATCGCGTAGTCGCCGAGGCCGAGGCGGGCGATATCGTCGGGATGGATCTGCAGCGTGCACCGATTGGTACCGCCGACCAGGCGTTCCATATTGTGCATCCAGCTGTTGTTCGAGCGCAGGTGACGCCGCCCGATGAGCACCAGATCCGCCGGTGCCGACGCCGAACCGGCACGCAGTCGCTCGATATCGGCCAGCAGCGGCTCGGGCGCGAGTTCGACCTTCCCGGACGTGGTTCGCAGGATCTCCGGAAGCCGGGGCCGCAGCGGACCGAGATCGATACCGTGCGGATTGTCCAGCAGCGTCTGCAAACTCAGGTCGCCGCCGTTCCAGGCACCGTAGGGGCCCAGGCGCAGCATCAGGTCCAAGCGCTGTTCGGTCGTGGTGGCGCCGAGCAGGTCCGGGCGGCGCTGCGGGAAACCGGCGCGTTGCAGCGTATCGCCGAGAACGAATTCGTCGAAGGCGGCGAGCGGATCGAAATCCGCGGTGGGGTTGTGCGGTTGTCCGCTCACCGCCGCACTCAGCCGCACATACACGGCGGCCTCTGTGGGCCGGTCTCGCAGCGGCACCAGCGGCGGGGAGTACCTGGCGTAGTTACGCACCGCGAACTGCAGCAGCGCGAAGTCGTAGTGCGGGGACTGCACCGGGCGGGGCGGCGGCAGGATCACATCGGCGTGCCGGGTGGTCTCGTTGAGGTAGCGATCGACGCTCACCATGAATTCCAGGCCGGCAAACGCTTCGTTCAGCCGGGGACCGCTCGGCGCGGACAACACGGGATTGCCCGCCACGGTGATCAGAGCCCGGACCTGGCCCTCACCCGGCGTGGTGATCTCGTCGACGAGGGTGGCGACCGGCAGTTCCCCCATCGTCTCCGGCAGCTGCCGCACCCGGCTGCGCCACCGGCCGGGCCGGAAGGGTTTGGTGCGGACGATGCCGCGCGCCGCGGCGGTCGCGAACATGACCCCGCCGGGACGGTCGAGATTGCCGGTCAGCACATTGAGTACGTCGACCAGCCATTGCGTCAGGGTGCCGAATTCCGCGGTGCAGGTACCGATCCGGGCATACACCGCGGCGGTGGGAGCGGCGGCCAGCTCACGCGCCAGACGACGCACCGTATCGGCGGGCACCCCGGTGCGCTCGGCTACCAGTTCCGGCGGGAAGTCCGCGGCCGCGGCCCGCACCTCGTCCACCCCGTTCGCGTCGACGGCGATATCGGTGAGCTCTTCGGCGAACAGGGTGTGCACGATCCCGAAGAGCAGATAGGTATCGGCGCCCGGCCGGATGAAGAGATGTTCGTCGGCGACGGCGGCCGTCCGGGTGCGCCGCGGATCGACCACGACCAGCCGGCCGCCACGTTTCCGCAGCGCGCGCAGCCGGCCGGGGAAATCCGGGGCGGTGCAGACCGAACCGTTGGATTCGAGCGGATTGGCGCCGAGCATCAGCAGATAGCCGGTGCGATCGAGGTCGGGCACCGGCACGGCCAGCGGGTCGCCGAAGAGCAGACCGCAGGCCAGCTGTTTGGGCATCTGATCGGCGGTGCTGGCGGAGAACAGGTTCTTCGTGCCGAGCGCGCGGATCAGCGCCGGCGCGTACAGGGTGCCCGCGACGGTGTGGGCGTTCGGGTTGCCCAGGTACAGCGCGACCGCCTGGCTGCCGTGCGCGGACTTGATCGCGGGAATACGTTCGGCGATCAGATCGAAGGCATCGTCCCAGCTCGCGGTGCGCCAGGCGCCGCTCGCGCGGTCCCGGATCATCGGCTCGGTGAGCCGATCGGGGTCGCTGTCGAGGCGGCCGAAACTCGCCCCTTTCGGACAGAGGAAACCGGCGCTGAACGGATCGTGCCGATCGCCGCGGACCGCGGTCACCCGGTCGTCGGCGTCCAGGGTGAGTTCCAGACCGCATACCGCCTCGCACAGCGGGCAGGTGCGCAGCAGATTCCGGGAGCCGGTCGCCGAATCGATAGGAGACGTAGGTCGGGCCATGACTCCATCATGGCCCGGTAAGCCGACGCTCGAGTAGTGTTCGGCCGATTCCGCGGATACAACTGCGGCACCGTGCCCTCAGTCAACTCCGCCAGCTTGTCCAGGATGCACCACACTGCCCGAACCCGCCGACTCCCGGGCGGCCTCGAGGATTTGCAGACCGGCCAGAGCATCGCGCGGGTCGACCGGGACCGGCGCACCGTCGAGTATCGCATCGGCCAGGGCGCGGTAGAAGGCGAGATAATCGCCGGGCAAACTCGGATACACCGACTCCTCCGGATCCGCGCCGAGGATTCCGTACCGTTCGGGTTCCACGATTCCCCAGGGCTTTCCGTCATCGGGACGCCGGCCGCTGCGCAGTGCCGCTTCCTGCGGATCCATCCCGTAGACCTCGTAGCCGGCCTTCTCGCCGAGTACCCGGAAGCGCGGGCCGAGGCGCGGCGCCACCGCACTGGCCCACAGATGGGAGCGGACGCCGCCGGTGTGGGTCAACGCCAGGAAGACATCGTCGTCGGTGCTCACCCCGGGGCGCCGGGAGTCGAGCTCGCAGTAGACGGCGCCGACCGGACCGAAGAGGGTCAGTGCTTGATCGACGAGGTGGCTACCCAGGTCGAAGAGGGTACCGGCGGCATCGGCGGCACTACCGGTCTCCCGCCAGCCGCTCTTGGGCACCGGCCGCCAGCGTTCGAACCGGGATTCGAACCGGCGCACCCGGCCCAACCGGCCCGACCCGGCCAGTTCCCCGACCGTCCGGAAATCCCCGTCCCACCGCCGATTCTGGAACACCGTGAGCACGCGGCCGGTGTCCGCGGCGTACCGGACCACCTCGGCCGCCGCGGCGGCGGATACCGCGAACGGCTTGTCCACCACCACCGCGACACCTGCCGCGAGCGCTCGCAATGCCAGGTCGGCATGGGTGCGGTTGGGTGCGGCGACGACCACCACATCGATCCCGGACAGATCGGCGAACAGGGCATCGGCATCCGGCACAACCCGGACACCCGGATGCTCACGCCGGGCCTGCCGGCCCCGTTCCGGTGATCCCGTCACCACCGTGGCCACCCGCAACCGTGGTTCGGCGGCGATCAGCGGTGCGTGGAATACCGCACCGGCCAGGCCGTACCCGATGATCGCGACGCCGAGACTGCTCATACCCGCGACGTTACCCGGCGCTCCCGCTCACCCCGCGGAGGTCAGGAACGACAGCCGCACCTGCCGGTCGGGATTGTCGACGTTCACATCGACCAGGGCGATGGATTGCCAGGTGCCCAGGGCGAGTTCGCCGTCGAGCACCGGGACCGTCGCGTAGGGCGCGATAAGCGCCGGGAGGACATGGGAGCGACCGTGCCCGCGCGAACCGTGCGCATGCCGCCAGCGGTCATCGGCCGGCAACAGATCCCGCAAAGCGGCCAGCAGATCGTCGTCGCTGCGGGCGCCCAGTTCGATGATGGCGACGCCCGCGGTGGCGTGTGGAACGAAAACATGCAACAGCCCGTCACCGCCGGCCTGCCGGACGAATTCCGAGCATTCACCGGTGATATCCCGGACCGTCTCGGTGTTCCCCGTGTGTACCGCGATCAGTGTGCTCCGCATACCCGCAGGGTACGCGGCCCGGATTCAGCTCCGATCAGCGTGCACGCCGGCGACCGCCCGATCATCGGTTGCCGTATGGTGCGGCAGGGCGACGGTCGGCGAAGCGACCGGCCAGCCGGGCCAGGATCGGCGAGCAGCCGGCATCCACCGTGCGCGCGGCCACGCTGTCACCGCGGGTGGCGCCGCGGTTGACGATGAGTACGGTGCCGCCGCGGCGGGCGACGCGATGAACGAAACGCCGGCCGGACCATACCGTCAAACTCGAGCCCGCGACGAGGATCACCTCGGCCGCATCCACCAGTTCATTGGCTGCTGCCACCCGCTCCGGCGGCACATTCTCGCCGAAATAGACGATATCCGGCTTCAACAGTCCGCCGCAGCGGGCGCAATCGACCATGCGGAAACCGGCGATATCCTCGACCACCGCGTCCGCGTCGGGCGCGACCTCCAGACCGGTCACCGAGGAGACGCCGAAACCGGGATTGACGCGTTCCAGCCGGTCGGCGAGCGTCATCCGGGAGATCCGCTCACCGCAGGCCAGGCAGCGGACCTGTGCGTAACTACCGTGGAGGTCGATCACCCGCCTGCTGCCCGCTTTGGTGTGCAGCAGGTCGACATTCTGGGTGATCACTCCGGCCACCACATCGCGACGCTCGAGGGTGACCAGCGCACGGTGCCCGTCGTTCGGCCGGGCGGCGTCCATATACCGCCAGCCGACGTGATTACGGGCCCAGTACCGCCGGCGGAATTCCGGATCGCCCACGAACTGCTGGTAGGTCATCGGATTTCGCGGCGGCGAATCGGGCCCCCGGTAATCGGGGATACCGCTGTCGGTCGAGATCCCGGCACCGGTGAGCACGACCACGCGCCGGTCTCCGATCAGCGCGATGAGATCGTCGACTGCGTCCTCGTGGGGTACCGGGCGATCGTCATCGAGCAGCGCCGTATCGGACATGCTCCCGAGAGTACGGGGTTGCGCCATCACCGGCTCAACCCTGCGCCAGGAGAGTGCTGCGTCCCGGCGATGCGCCGATATTCCGGCCGGATCGGCCGGGATCAGGTCTGCAGACCGGCGAGTTTACCCGCCTCCGCATCGAGACCCAGCATCGCGAGCAGGTTGCGACAGTCCGCGGCGTCGGTGGAGTGTCCCGCGACGATCCGGGCGGCGATGGCGCTGCGGCGGGCGACCTCGGCCCGCTCGGCGCTGCGGATCTCGGCGAACTCGGCCAGTTCGGCCTCGGGTAGCTCGTGATCGACAGGGGTGGGACGGCTGGATGTGCCAGGCATGGGTCTCCTTCGAGGTTGCCCGCAGCCTACGCTGCCCGCCGGTGCGCCACAGCGCAACCGGAAAACATCCGGCCCGGCCCGATAGGCAATAATGGCCGCCGCGTGCGGGTCCGGGTTTCGCGACAGCGCTTCGGCGCCACCGGCGCCGCCCCCGACACCCGATTGTCTCCGATACGCCTGATGTCCCTTCTGCGGCCCTTGTTTTTTACGATATACCTCCTTTAAATTCTCTCCCTGCACGTTCACCGTTCCGGAAATGCCCGCATTCCGCCGTCGTGCGGTAGGGATTCCGTCCAGCGAGGAGGTCCCGGTGGAGATCGACCACTTCAGTCACGGCTGGCTCACCCCCGTGGTCGCTTACGTCATGTCGTTCACCGGGTCGTTGCTAGGACTACGGTGCATGAGCCGGGTACGCGGCAATTCGATTCTGGACGGCTGGCTCATCGCCGCCGCGGTCGCCATCGGCGGCACCGGAATCTGGGTTATGCATTTCATCGCGATGCTCGGATTCCGGATCGACGGTGGCGCCATCAAATACAACGTCCCCGTTACGCTGGCCAGCGCCCTGATCGCGATGGTCGTCGTCTGGCTCGGGCTGTGCCTGGCCCAGCAGCGCCGGCTGGGCACCCGAGGCTTGCTGATCGGCGGCGTGGTGACCGGACTCGGCGTGGGCGCCATGCACTACGCCGGCATGTACGCGATGAAAACCGATGTGGAGATCGGTTACGACGGACCGACCGTCATCCTGTCGCTGATCATCGCGGTACTCGCCGCGACCGCCGCACTGTGGTTCACGCTCAATGTGCGGGGCACGCCGGCCACTCTCGGCGCCGCTCTGGCTATGGGGGTGGCCGTGGCCGGTATGCACTACACCGGGATGTTCGCTATGCATATCGGCGATCAGCAGCACCAAATGCCGCCGGCGGGGGCGGGTGCCGCGCAACTGCTCACACCGCTCATCGTGAGTGTCAGCCTGGTTACCGTCGGCATGCTGTTCCATCTGGGCCTCACCGAGGTCGGCGATTCGGCACCGCTCCCCCGGCGGCCCGCGACCGAGAACTACTGGCCCACGCGGGACTGAACTTCTGTCGCCCACGCCCACATGGCCGAAATGCGTCACGTGACGTGACCGCGTCATGTTCTGCGAGCTGGTGGCACGTACGACCGGAGCCCGCGACGTGGAGGTCGCCACCCAGGGCCGGGCGGGCGACAAAGAGTTCTCACCCCGCCACACGGGCCCGGTAGCCAGGTTGCGGCCAGTCTGAATCGACCTGCACAGGGGCCGGCAAGGCCATCGCGCCACGTGCCGGCCGGGGCGCGGACTCGTACACCTGTCGACGCCCACTAGGCTCGGGGAGTGCGGCAGCGGATCATCATGGATGTGGATACCGGCGTGGACGATTCCCTCGCCCTGCTGTATCTGCTCGCCAGCCCGGATGCCGAGATCGCCGGAATCGCCGCCACCGCCGGGAATGTGCCCGCCGGGCAGGTCGCGATCAACAGCCTGGCCTGGCTGGACCTGGTCGGCGCACCCGACATCGAGGTAGCACTGGGCGCGGCCGACCCGCTGGAGGTACCGCTGCGCACCACCGAGGACACCCACGGTCCGCAGGGCGTCGGATATGCCGAACTCCCTGCCCCCGCCCGGCGGATCTCCGACCGCAGCGCGGCGCAGATGTGGGCCGACCTGGCGCGAGCGCACCCCGGTGAACTACTCGGCCTGTGCACCGGGCCGCTCACCAACCTCGCCCTCGCGCTGCGAATCGAACCCGAGCTCCCGCAGCTACTGCGCCGGCTGGTGATCATGGGCGGGGCGTTCAACCACCCGGGTAACACCACTCCCACCAACGAGTGGAACGTCCACGTCGACCCCGAAGCCGCGAAACTCGTTTTCGATGCCTTCTCCGCTGCGCCCGCGCACCGGCGTCCCGTGGTGTGCGCACTCGATATCACCGAAACCATCGAGATGCGGCCCGCACATCTCACCCGGTTGGCGAGCCGGGCCGCCAGCTTCCCGATCGAAACAGTATCGCCGGCGGACCCGCCGACGACGCGGTCGGCCGCGAGCAATCCGATCATCCGCCATGTCACCGACGCCGTCCGCTTCTATTTCGATTTCCACCACGGCTACGACCTCGGGTATCTGGCCCATATGCACGATCCGTTCGCGGCGGCCGTGGCCCTGGATCCCACCCTCGCCCGGACCCGGCCGGCGACGGTGGATGTGGAACTCGCCGGAACCCTCACCCGGGCCACCACCGTCGCCGACTGGGCGGGTATGTGGGGACGCCCACCCAACGCCGATATCGTCGTCGCCGCCGACCCCGACCGGTTCTTCGACCGGCTGATCACCCGGATCGGCGACTACGCCCGCGCGCGGTTCCCCGCGACCGCCGGCGAACAACGGCTCATCACCGAATCGAGCTGACCCGAGACCTGAGGAGAGCAAGCCAGTGACCACCCCCGGTGTCTCCGAGATCCCGGCCGACGAGGCGTACCTGACGCAGTTCCGGCAGGGTCTCGGCCTGCCCGGCCTGATCGACGTGCACACCCATTTCATGCCGCACCGGGTGCTGCGCAAGGTCTGGGCATACTTCGATTCGGCGGGGCCGCTCACCGGCCGTCCGTGGCCGATCACGTACCGGGACGAGGAACCGGTCCGGCTCGCGACCCTACGGCGGTTCGGGGTCCACGCGTTCACGGCGCTGGCGTACCCGCACCGCCCGGAGATGGCTGCCTGGCTCAACGACTGGACGGCGAAGTTCGCCGCCGACGTCCCGGAATGCCTGCATACGGCGACGTTCTATCCCGAACCGGCCGCGGCCGGATACGTACCGGACGCACTGGAGCGGGGTGCACAGGTCTTCAAGGCCCATATCCAGGTGGGTGCCTACGATCCCCGCGATCCCCTATTGGAACCCGTCTGGGGTGCGCTCACCGACGCACAGGTCCCGACGGTGATCCACTGCGGTTCCGGCCCGGCCCCCGGTGCGTTCACCGGCCCCGAACCGATCACCGAGGTACTTCGCCGATTCCCGCGGCTACGCCTGATCGTGGCGCATATGGGTATGCCCGAGTATCGCGAATTCCTCGATCTCGCCGACCGCTATCCCGGTGTCCACCTCGATACCACCATGGCCTTCACCGATTTCGCCGAGGACGGTAGCCCGTTCCCGCCCGACGCCCGGAAGCGACTGGCCGATTACGGTGACCGGATCATGTTCGGCAGCGATTTCCCGAATATCCCCTATCCCTATCGCCACGCCGTCCAGGCACTGGAACGCCTGGACCTCGGCGACGACTGGCTGCGCGCGGTCTGTTACCGAACAGCTGCAACGCTTTTTGCTCTCGATTGACCTCCGAGCCGAACTGCCCGCACCACCCCGTCAGAACGGTGCGGCACCGCCCGAGTACATATATTAGTGCGCATATCTACAGATCATCATTTATCGAAGGACGGGAGTCTCCGACAACGCGTGCACCGCCGGAGACCTCGATCAGCTGTCGAAGGCGTCCAGTAACCGTTCCGCGGCGAGCGCCGCAGTGAGCGCACCCGCCCGCACCTGCGACTCCACTTCCCCGCGAATCGATTTCACCTTCGGATTGTCGGCCAGCCGGCGCAGCAGTTGATCGTGCACCATGGTCCACGTCCAGTCGACCTGCTGGCGGCGCCGCTTCTCGGCGAACTCCCCCGCCTCGGTGAGCACCCGGCGGTGGTCCAGTACGGTCTGCCAGAACTTGTCCAGCCCGGTACCCTCGAGGCCGCTCATGGTGAGCACGGGCGGTTTCCACAGCGCATCGTGCGGATGGATGAGCCGTAGCGCGCCGGACAGTTCCCGGGCCGCGCCCTTGGCCTCGATCTCATGTTTACCGTCGGCCTTGTTGACCGCGACCAGATCGGCCAGTTCCAGCACGCCCTTCTTGATGCCCTGCAGCTGATCGCCGGTGCGAGCCAAGGTGAGAAAGCAGAACACGTCGACCATATTCGCCACCGTCACCTCGGACTGGCCGACGCCGACGGTTTCCACCAGGATCACGTCGTAACCGGCCGCTTCGAGCAGCGCGATGGTCTCACGGGTGGCCTTGGCGACACCGCCGAGCGTCCCGGCGGTCGGCGAGGGCCGGATGAAGGCGTTCGCCTCCACCGACAGCCGCGCCATCCGGGTCTTGTCACCGAGGATCGACCCGCCGGTCCGGGTGGACGAGGGATCCACCGCCAGTACCGCGACCCGATGCCCCTGCTGGATCAGGCTCATACCCAGCGCGTCGATGAAGGTGGACTTGCCCACCCCGGGTACGCCGGTGATCCCGACCCGGTTCGACAGGGACGCACCGGGTTCCGGGGTCAGTTTCAGCAGCAGCTGCTGGGCCTGCTCCCGATGGTCGGTCCGGGTGGATTCGACCAGGGTGATCGCCCGGGCAAGGGCGGCCCGCTCACCGGAGCGGACCGCCTGCGCGAGCGCGTCGACGTCGATGGCGCGCGCGTTCATTTCTGCGTATTCGCCTCGCCACCGGTTGCGCCGGAACCGAGCACGTGACCGAGCGCGGCGCCGAGCTTACGCAGCAGGTCGATCGCGGCGTCCGCGATCACCGTGCCCGGCGGGAAGATCGCCGCGGCGCCCGCCTCGTAGAGCTCGTCGAAGTCACCGGGCGGAATGACGCCGCCGACGATGACCATGATGTCGGGCCGGCCGACATCGGCCAATGCCTGCCGCAGGGCGGGCACCAGCGTGAGGTGACCGGCCGCCAGCGAGGACACACCGACGACGTGCACGTCGTTGTCCGCGGCCTGGCGGGCCACCTCTTCGGGGGTCTGGAACAGCGGGCCCACATCGACGTCGAAACCGAGGTCGGCGAAGGCCGTGGCGATCACCTTCTGGCCGCGGTCGTGGCCGTCTTGGCCCATCTTCGCGACCAGGATGCGCGGACGCCGCCCCTCGGCCTCGGCGAACTCCTCCACCAGATCCCCGGCGGTGGTGATATTGGTGACCTTGCCGGCCTCGTCGCGATACACACCGGACAGGGTACGGATCTCGGCCTGATGCCGGCCGTAGACCTTCTCCAGCGCGTCGGAGATCTCACCGACGGTCGCCTTCGCGCGCGCGGCGTCGATGGCCAGCGCCAGCAGGTTGTTCGCCATCCCGCCTTCGGAAGAGCCGGCGGCCCTCGTCAATTCGGCCAATGCCCGTTCCACCGCGTCCGGGTCGCGATCGGCGCGCAACTGTCGCAGCTTCTCGAGCTGTTCGGCACGCACCCGCGAATTCTCGACCTTGAGGACCTCGACCTCGTGATCCTCGGCGACCTGGTACTTGTTCACGCCGATCACCGGCTGCTGGCCGGTGTCGATGCGGGCCTGGGTCCGGGCCGCGGCTTCCTCGATCCGCAGCTTCGGGATGCCCTCACCGATGGCCTGCGCCATCCCGCCGTGCGCCTCCACCTCGGCGATATGCGCGCGAGCGCGTTCGGCGAGCTGATGGGTCAGCCATTCGACGTAGTAGGAACCGCCCCACGGGTCGATCGGGCGGGTCGTGTTGGACTCCTGCTGGATGAGCAACTGGGTGTTACGCGCGATCCGGGCCGAAAAATCGGTAGGCAGCGCGAGCGCCTCGTCGAGGGCGTTGGTGTGCAGCGACTGGGTGTGGCCCTGGGTCGCCGCCATCGCCTCGATACAGGTCCGCGCCACGTTGTTGTAGGCGTCCTGCGCGGTCAGCGACCAGCCCGAGGTCTGCGAATGGGTCCGCAGCGACAGCGATTTCGGATTCTTCGGATCGAACTTCGCGACCAGTTCGCTCCACAGCAACCGGCCCGCGCGCAGCTTGGCGACCTCCATGAAGAAATTCATGCCGATGGCCCAGAAGAACGACAGCCGGGGCGCGAACTTGTCGATCTCCATTCCGGCGTCGATTCCGGCGCGCAGGTATTCCACGCCGTCGGCGAGGGTGTAGGCAAGCTCGAGATCGGCGGTCGCACCGGCTTCCTGGATGTGGTAGCCGGAAATGGAGATGGAATTGAACTTCGGCATCTTCGCGCTGGTGTAGGCGAAGATATCGGAGATGATCCGCATCGACGGTTTCGGCGGATAGATATAGGTGTTGCGGACCATGAACTCTTTCAGAATATCGTTCTGAATCGTTCCGGCCAGCTGTTCCGGCGCCACACCTTGTTCTTCGGCCGCCACCACGTACAGCGCCAGGATCGGCAGCACCGCGCCGTTCATCGTCATCGAGACGCTGACCTGGTCGAGCGGGATCTGGTCGAAGAGCTGGCGCATATCGAGAATGGAATCGATGGCGACACCCGCCATTCCCACATCGCCCTGGACGCGCGGATGGTCGGAGTCGTATCCGCGGTGGGTGGCCAGGTCGAACGCCACCGACAGGCCCTTCTGACCGGCCTGCAGGTTACGGCGGTAGAAGGCGTTGGAATCGGCCGCGGTGGAGAAACCCGCGTACTGGCGGATCGTCCACGGCTGGTTCACGTACATGGTCGGATACGGTCCGCGCACGAACGGCGCGACACCGGGAACGCTGTCCAGCGGGAAACCCGCCGCGGCAACCGCGTCCCGGTCGGCCTTCGTGAACACCGGCGGTACATCGATCCCCTCGGGGGTCGACCACACCAGCTGTTCGGGGGCGTAGTTGTTGGCCGTGGCCGATTTCCGGACGAAGGCGTCACGTGCGCTCTCGTCGGATGCGGCGGGAGTGAAACCCGGTTCCGTGAGCGGCACCTCGGCGAAACTGCCGACCACCTGCTCGATTCGCTGTGTCGTCATCAGGCTCCCACCTTCTCCAGCAGGGCGGTCAGGGCGGCGACCGCGTCGATCCGGGCCGCCAGGAACCCGTCCGGACGGCGGGCCTCCTCGATACCGTTCACGACTTTTTCGGGCCCGGCCAGCAGTACCGTCTCGACACCGGCGCTGCGCAGTTGTTCCACCGCCGCCGCGGCATCGGTGCCGTACCGGGCGTCGGTGCCGCAGAGCACCGCGATCGTCGCGCCGGTTTCCTTTGCCGCCGCGGCGATCTCACCGTCGGCCAGGGGGCCCGGATTCACCGATTCGATACCGCCGGACGCCAGCAGGTTGGCAGTGAAGGTGACTCGCACATTGTGCTCGGCCACCGTGCCCAGCGGCACCAGCAGCGCCTGCGGCCGGGTGCCGTGCGCCGCCAGATAGGTATCCGAACGATCGCGCAGCGCTTCGAACGCGGCGCCGTACCGCTGTCCCGGCCCGGCCGTACGAGCGGCCTCCGACAAGGGGGCCTCCGCCAGGTTCGGGAATTCGTTGACACCGGTGACGGCGGTGCGGCGGTGCGCGATATCGCTGTCCCGCCGCGTTTTCGTCGCAGCTATCCGCGTGCCGAGCACGCCGGAGTCCAGCGCCGCGCGATAGCCACCGGCGGCCTCGAGGTCCTGCATGAACTGCCAGGCGGCACCGGCCAGGTCGGCGGTGTACTGCTCGACGTACCACGAACCCGCACCGGGGTCGTGCACATGCCCGAGGTGGGATTCCTCGAGCAGCAGCAGCTGGGTGTTACGGGCCATCCGTTCCGAGAACGATGCCGAGACGCCGAGTTCACCGGCGGGCAGCGCGGAATCGAACGGCAGAACGGTGACGGTATCCGCGCCGCCGACGCCGGCGCCGAAGGCGGCCAGGGTGGTACGCAACAGGTTCACCCAGGGGTCGCGCCGGCTCATCATCGCGGCAGAGGTCACCGCGTGCTGGGGAGCCGCGCCTTGCGACGGTGCGCCGAGGGCATGGGCGACCCGCGCCCACAGGCGGCGCGCGGCCCGGAACTTGGCGATGGTGGCGAACTGATCGTCGGTGGCGGCGAACCGGAACTCCACCTGGCGCAGCGCCTCGGCGACCGGCATCTCCCCGGAGAGCGCGCGCAGATATTCGAGTCCGGCGGCGACCGCGGCACCCAGCTCCTGGGCGTCGGATGCACCGGCATCGTGGAAGACGGTGCCGTCCACGGTGATCGCGCGGACGGTTTCGGGGCGCCGACCGGCGGCGACCGCCAGGGCTGTCGTCTCGGCGAGGCCGAGGTCATCGGTTCCGGCGAACGCGGCGGTGAGCGGAGCCGCGCCGAGGGAAATCCGGATCGCGGCACGGTCGGGCGTCGAATACCCGTCGACCACCTCGTAGACGGCCGCGGCAGCCTCGGCTGACTCGATACCCGCGCGCAGGGTCAGCGGTGCCAGTTCGAACAGCAGGCCGTCGAGCGCGGCAGCCAGATCCCCCACCGGCACCCCGTGCGTACCTACGGTGAGTTCCACGGCGCTCGCGCCGTTCTCCAGACCGGCGGTCAGCTCCCGGTTCGCGGTCACCGCCTCGGCGGCGTCGATACGGACATTGACGAACCAGCCACGATGGACATCGCGAGTGGCATCGCCGCCGCGGACGAACGGGTAGGCACCGGGCAGCGGCTGCTCGGGCAGTTCGTTCCGGCGCGTGTACAGCGGTGCGATATCCAGCCCGTCGTAGGTGGTCTGGTTCAGCAGCTTTTCGGGTTCCGCACCGAGTTCGGCCGCATCGACCTTGCGGGCCTTGGCCAGCACACCCGCCACACCCTTGCGCCAGGCGGGATATTCGGGCACCGCGGACGAGGACGGATCAGCCCCGGCCGCGGGCTCTGCAGCAATCGGCATACCCTGTTCCCTCTTGTCGTTCCAGTACAAGCGCACCAACTGCGTGCGCGGGTACCTTGGCATCCGCCCAGCTCAGCGAATACTTTGGTTAACGGGCATTCAGCCCGCCCCTTCGATGCTAGCGGGGGCGCCGCCGGCGAGCGTCCGTGGCCACCGCTACCAACGAGTAACCGGAACCGGCAGCGACGGCCCCCGCGCCGATCCGCTATTGTTCTCGCCCGCATCGGCCGAGGGCACAATCGCCGCGCGCCGTTACCGTGCCCGGCCACAGCGTCGGCACCGATTGCCGCAACGCAGACACCACTCGGTAATCTCGCCCGGTGCCCCGCATCCTCCGCGACCGCCGGCTGGTCCTCGTGCTGTGCCTCGCCGCGGTCGTCTGCACGGCGGCGCTGATCACCCCGCTCCCCGACCCCCGCCAGATCCAGGAATGGGCCCGAGACGCCGGGCCTTGGTTCCCGATAGCGTTCTTCGCGGCACATACCCTGATCATCATCGCGCCCGTCCCCCGCACCGTATTCACGGTGGCATCAGGACTGCTCTTCGGCCCGGTCCTCGGTCTCGGTGTGGCGGTCACCGCCTCGCTGCTGAGCGCCGCGGTGGCCTTCCTTCTCGTCCGCGCATTCGGCCGGGCCCGGGTCGCGCCCTATCTGAACCACCCCACGGTGCAGATCATCGACGATCGCCTCCATCGCCGCGGCTGGCTCGCGGTCGGCGCACTGCGGCTTATCGCCTTCGCGCCGTTCTCCGTCGTCAACTACTCCTGCGCGCTGTCCTCGATCCGGTTCTGGCCCTATCTCGGCGCCACTATCGTGGGCATCCTGCCCGGCACCGCGGCCACCGTGGTACTCGCCGATGCACTGACCGGCGGCACGCATCCGGTGATGATCGGTGTATCGATCGCCTGTATCGCCGCCGGCTGCCTCGGCCTGCTGATCGATCAGCGCTGGAAACCGGTCGCGAGCGATCCGGCCACGCTGCCCGGCGAAACCGGTGCCACAGCGCCGGACGAGAGCAGGGCCGTCCGGTAGCCATGCCGCCCGGTCACCGACGGGGATACGCCTACCCGCCGTCCGATTCCGGGCCGACTCCGCCGGTTTCGCCGCCGGCCCGCAGCGGGCGGCGGTCGACCCGTGGCAGCGGCCCGCCCGTCCGCCGCGCCGCGGCTTCGCCCAGCCAGTCCTGTGCGTTACGCGAGATATCACGGGCTGCCGGTAGCGGGTCGTCACCGAGCACCACGTCGGCGTGCTCGGGCACGACGAGCACCGCCGAACCGATATGGTGCAGGCACCTCGCGATACCACGATCATCGGCCAGATCCTCGTACAGGGTGAGCGCTCGCTGCCAATGCCGCAGCGCGCTGCGGGGCTCACCGCGCGCCCAGCACACCGCGCCGTCCAATTCGTGAACGAGCGCCCGGCCATCGTCGTCCTCTTCGCCGGCGGCGCGCACCGCGGCCAGCTCGAGCCGGTCCGCCGCCGCATCCAGCCGGCCCTGTTCGATATGCGCGACCGCCAGGTTCGCGAGCACACGCACCTGGTTGGTCGCATCCTCGCGCGGCAACCGCCACCATGCCGCCCGCAGAAGCTGGACGGCGGCCTCGAGCTCGCGTGCCGTTCCGGCTGTACTCAGTTGCTCCAGCGCCGCGCGGTGCTGCCACCGGGCAGCGAGACCGGTTGCCTGTCGTCGTACCCCGCAGGGTGGCCCGGCGGGGTGTTCCTGCGAGTCCCCCCGCCGGGGCGGCTCCGGATGGGCCGCCGGGTCGCCGGCGGTCTGCAGCCGATGCTCCTGTGCCCCGGCACCGGCTCCCGCAGGTCGCTGCCCGGGTCCGCGGGTTTGCGGCTGCCGTAACTCCATCGACCGCGTGTACCAGCTCATCGCCGACCGTTCGGTGAGCCGGCCGAGGGTCGCCGCAACCGCGGCGCTCTGGTCGTCCGACCTCCGGACCTGATGCGAGTACCAGATATCCAGTGCATCGGCGATCCGCACCAACTGTACGACCGTGGCCGGGGGAATCGACCGGACACCATCGGGGTGACCGGCCGACCGGCCGCCGGTTCCGGGCGGCGCGCACACCCGTTCCACGAGCGCCACCAGATATGCCTGCTCCACCGTGAACCAGCGCCGGGCGCCGGGCGCGAACGGGATCCTGGTCAAAGCGACTGCCCAGCTCGCCGCCTGCCCCGCACAGTGCGACAGCAAGGCGTACAGCGCCGCCGGCCAGATCGAACCGGCCCGCACCTGCGGCGCCCCCGGCGCTTCCGGCACCTTCACCAGCACATAGTGGTCAGCTCTGTGGTCCAGGACCCCGCAATGTTCCAACCGCTGCCGCAGGCCCGGCGCGGTGCACGGTAGGGCGAGCGGACCCGGTTCCGCGGATTCCGATGACGCGGATTCTGCGGGCCGGGGCAGCGGACCGGGCAGATCATCGTGCACAGCCGCCACCGCGGCCAGCACCGCGTGCAGGGTCGCGGTGTCGTAGCTGCGCACCGGCAGTTCTCGCAGCGCGGCGACCACGTCACTGCGCCAGCCGGGGATATGCGGGGAATCCGTCGGCGCGGCGATATCTCGGGTAACGGGCGGCCCCGCCGGACGTGTCCCGTCCAGCACCGCGAGCGTGTCCCGGCGAGCAACGAGCCGCAGACGCGCTCGCCGCTCCATCGCGAACCGGTAACCGGCGTACAGCACGGCCAGCACCACGATCAGCACGGCCAGCCACCGCAATCCGGACGAAAGCAGCCGGACCCCGTCGCTTTCGCCGAAGGAGTTCATCACCAGCGTGCGACCCAGTTCCAGCAGCAGAGTGGTGGCGAGAACAGACAGGCCGCCGAGTACTCCCGGTACCACCGCGGAACGCGGCAGCGGTTCGGTCATCGCAGTACCCCTCCGGTCAGGCCGGGGACGATCCAGCGCCGCCAGGTCGCCAGCACCAGCGCAACCGGCAGCACAGCCGAAATCAACGATCCGGCCGCGAGTTGGGCGGCGTTCTCCCCGAACTGACGCGCCTCGCCCCACAACAGCAGCGACCACGGCGACGCACCCGCACCGCTGATCAGCAGACCGACCACGAAATCGTTCCAGACCTGGACGAATTCGAGAACCGCCACCGCGACCAGAGCCGGTCCGGCCGCGGTGACCAGCCGGCGCGCGACAGTGCCCGGGGCGGCCATCCCGCGTAGCGCGTCCGCGGCCGGGCTGCCCCGCGGCGCGGCGATCGCACCGCGCAGGATCAGCACCGCGATCGGCAGACCGGCGGCCACATGGACGAGTACCAGCGGAATCCGGGTACCGGACAGGCCGTGCTCGTCGATGAACGTGTCGAGCGGACCCAGATACGCCTGCACAGGCAGCACGGCGAGCACCGCCAGCGCGGTGACCGTACCGCGTGCCAACCGGCCGTCCGGGGCGATGGCGAGCCGGTACGCCAGGGGCGCCGCGGCGGCCACCACGACGACCGTCGCGAGGAAGGCCACCCACAGTGTCGCCTGGATGGATTTGCGCAATGCCGGATCCGTCCACATATCGGTGAACGCGCGCAACGACCAACCGCCGGGACCCTGCAAAGCCACCACCAGCAGTGCGATCAGCGGCAGCAGCGCCACAGCCGCCACCAGTCCGAAGCCGGCCGTTCGGGCGTATCCGGCGAGGCCGCCACCGGATACGGCGGGCCCCGTATAGGCCACCGCCGGCACCGGGGACAGACCGGCCGGGCGATCACGGAGGTCGCTCTGCAATGTCCACGCCGCCACCGCGACCAGAACGGTGAGCGGTAGGGCGTACGCGGCGGCTTCGCCCGCGGTGGCCGGGTCGGCGGCCAGCCGCCACCAGTGCACCGTGGCGCTGTCGAGCCGGTACTGCACTGATCCGGGGACACCGATCAGCACCACATCGAAAACCCGGGCGGCGGCCACTCCGACGACGAGTCCGGCCACCAGCACCACCGGCCGCTGCAGTGCGAACAGCCGCCGATACAGCGCGAGACCGGAGAGATTGCTGATCCTGGTCCACTGGACCGGATCGGCGGTGAGCGCGCGGATACTCGCCCGGAACAGCGCAGTGAGGAAACCCAGCCACGTCCACAGGAATGCCGAACCGAGCATCACCACGAACCACGCGCGGTATCCGGGAAACCCGTCGAAGCCGACGTATGCGCCCGAGTACTGGAAGATGAGCCGGAACGCCACACCGGCGACGAACGCGGAGATCCCGAACGGCACGATCAGCGGCAGCAGCCACAATCCGCGGGTATCGCGGCTCCACCAGGCGAGCAGCATCGCCGTGACCAGCAGGACCGCCGCAAAACCCATCCAGTACAGACTGCGGGCATACGGCTGACCGATCAGGTACAGGGCGATTGCGGACACCACCAGGATCGACACCGCAAACCACCGGAACAACCGACGATCGGCGCCGGCCGGTGTGGCGTACCCATCCCGGCCGCCGGCATGACCCGAACGGGCGCGCATCACCACCGCCACGAACGCTGCGGCCAGGATCGCACAGCCCGCCACCGGCCACAATCGGGTCCGCACCGCCAGTACCACGGTCACAGCCGTCGGGATCAGCAACATCACCAGCAACAGCACCGCGGGTGTACAGGCGATTCTGGTGATTCCCCGGGGCGGTGGGCTGCCCGGTACGAGCGGGCCGCGCAGCCGGACGAGCGGCAGTTCCAGGTCCACCCCGTGCGCTCGATGGATTCGCGACAACCGGTCCCCGGGATGCCGCATCGCCGGCGCCCGGGTCATCGGCGATCCCGTCGGGCCCACAGTAGAGGCCCCGGGGCCGCCGCCGGCCGTTTCCTGCGCCGCCGGCCCGGCGATGTCCGGTGCCACTGCGTCCGCCGGCGAGTCCGTCCCGGCGGTATCCCTGCGATCGGATTCGGTCTCCTGAAATCCCGGCGCCGGCCACATCTCCACGGCCGCCGTGCGCCCCACAGATTCGGTGCCCGACACCGTCGGCCCCGGGGGATCGGTGTTCAGCCGCGTCTGTTCCGAACCCCCTGCTCCCGTAGCCGTGGGCCGCTCGGCTGCCGTTCGCGGCTCCGTCATCTCTGCCGCCGGCCCCGTCACCCCTACCGTCTCCGGGTGCGCCGCCGGTACCGACGGGTCCCGCCCACCGGGCTGCGCCGATGTCATCGCCACCCCCTTTCGAACCGGGTCAGCGTCGCCACCGCGGTATCGGTGGCGGCACGCACATCACCACCGGCGTCACCTACGGTGATCAGGAATTCGGTGAGCACCCGCCAGAGCCCCTCGCGGCCACCTACGGCACCGATCCGGTCGGACAGGTCGAAGGCGGACCGGTCCGAGAGCGCGGCGGCCGGAGCTGCCGTCCACGGCGAATACCGTGCCTGCGTCCGCAGGTTCGGGCCCAGGAATCCGCCGGCGCCCTCGATCCACGGCAACGGTGCGCGCGCGTCGGCCAGTGCGCGGACCACCGCATCGGCGCGGTCTCCCGCGGCGCGGGTGAGCACCATGACATCGCCGCCGACGATATTCGGTCCGTCCCGCCCCGCGGCCACGGCCGGAAACGGCACAACACCCACCGCGGATTCGGGGCGCCCCGCCGTGCGGAGTGCGTCACGCACCACCGTCTCGGCGAAATCGGGGGCGGCCACCGCCAGCGCCCGCCGGTGCTCGAAGACATCACGCACCGCGTCGGCGAACTGCCGGACCAATGCCGTGGCGACCCCGCCGGCCAAACCCTCCCGCACTCCCCACAGGTCCCCGAGCCGCGCGAATGTATCGCGGACCGCCGATGTGTCCCAGGACCGTTCCCCGGCCCCGAGGGATTCGTACACCTGCGGTGATTCGGCCAGCAGCACATTCTCGAACAGGTCCGTCAGGACCCAGCCGTCGGCCGCGCCGAGGGACAAGAACCGCCGTGCGGTACCCGCGAATCGCCGCACCCCGGCCGACCAGTCGCGCAAGGTCCATTCCGCCGGCTCACCGGCCCGGAGTTCGGCGACGGCTTCCCGGTCGTACCAGACCAGCGATTTGGCGGTCGCCTTGAAGGGCATGCCATAGAAGCGGTCGTTGTGCCGGCACAGCCGGCGCCAGTGCTCGGCGTACCGCGATCCCTGGGCATCGGACCAGAGATCCTGCGGCACCGGGCGTAACCGGCCGTCGGTGACCAGATCGCGTACCAGACCGGCCTGCGGGAGCATGACGATATCCGGTGCGGACCGCCCGCGTGCGGTGAGCGCGGTGTAGATCTCGTCGCCGAGTGGTACGACCTCCACCGGTTCCGGTAGCCGCGCGCCCGCGAGCACCGACCGGAAGGAGGACAGCTCCTGACCGCTCCACGACACCGCGATCCGCACCGCGCCCGGCGTCCCGAGCAGAACATCCGGCGAGCAGGCCGCCAGTAGCGGCAGCGCCACCGCGGCCCGGAGCACGGTACGACGTGTACTCACACTTCCCCCGATACCCGTGTCCAGCAGAGGGTTTCGATTATCACCCAACCGGAGGTACCGTGGCGCGCTTTCGCCGGATGGCCGATCGGCTATCCGCTCGACCGGAGCGGGCAGGCTACTGCTGCTGCGGCGGCCGCGGCTGCTGGTGGTGGTATTGCTGCGGGGGCATACCGGGCTGCTGCGGTTGCATCCCGTACGCGGGGCCGGGCTGCGGCGGCAGCACCGCCTGCGGCGGTTGCTGCCGCGGCGGAGACTGTGGTTCCGGTTTCCCGGGGTTCACGGGCGCCGCGGTATCCACCGGCGTGCGGGCCACGGATTCGGCGGCGCGAACCGCGCGCTCGACAGCGGGGTCGGTACTGGTATCGAACCAATCCGCGACCTCGTCGGCATCGTCGTCCGGCTTTCCCGCGACCTCGTCTCCGGCCGGGGGTTCGTACCGGAACACACCGTCCTCGCCCTTGGTCGCGAAATTCTTCGCGAAACCCTCCAGCGCCTTCCCGAAATCGCTCGGCACCAGCCATACCTTGTTCGCATCACCCCGGGCAACCATGGGCAGGGTCTGCATGTACTGGTAGGCCAGCAGCTCAGGGGTCGGCTTCCCCGATTTGATCGCGGCGAAAACCTTCTCGATCGCCTTGGCTTGCCCCTGCGCCTGCAGGTAGGAGGCGGCGCGCTCACCCTGGGCCCGCAGAATTCGGCTCTGCCGCTCGCCCTCGGCGGACAGGATCGCCGATTGTTTGGCGCCCTCGGCGGAGAGGATCTGTGCCTGTTTGGCGCCCTCGGCGGTCTTGATCTGCGATTCCCGAGTGCCCTCGGCAGTGAGGATCATGGCGCGTTTCTCGCGGTCCGCTTTCATCTGTTTTTCCATCGATTCCTGGATCGACGGCGGCGGATCGATGGCCTTGAGTTCCACCCGGGCCACCCGCAGGCCCCAGCGCCCGGTGGCTTCGTCGAGGACCCCGCGGAGTTGGTTGTTGATCTGATCGCGGGAGGTCAGCGTCTCCTCTAGGGTCATCCCGCCGACCACATTGCGCAGTGTGGTCACGGTGAGCTGTTCGACCGCGGCGATATAGTTCGAAATCTCGTAGACCGCCGCCTGCGGCTGCATGACCTGGAAGTACACCACCGAGTCGATCTGCAGGGTGAGGTTGTCCTGGGTGATCACCGGTTGCGGCGGGAAGGACACCACCCGTTCCCGCAGGTCGACCTTGGCGCGGATCCGGTCGACGAACGGCACCAGGAACGTCAGCTGTCCCGAAACCGTCCGCGAATACCGGCCCAGCCGCTCGATCACCGCGGCCTCGGCCTGTGGGACCAGCGCGATCGACTTGAAAACCACCACAGCCGCCAAGACCACCAGGGCGGCGACGAGTATCAATGCAGCCATTACGGGCCCTTCCAGACGACCGCGGTCGCCCCGTCGATCTTCATCACGTACACGGTCGCGCCCTCCGGGTACTCCTCCCCGGGGTCCAGGGACCGGGCGCTCCACACCTCGCCGCTCAGTTTCACCCGGCCGCCGTGTTCACCGACCGGCTCCAGCACCAGCGCTGTCTTACCGGTCAGGGCGTCCACATTGGTCGGTGTCGGCGGCGGAGTTCCGAAGCGCCGCAACAGGGCCGGCCGGACACCGAGCAGCAGCACCACCGCCGAGACCGCGAAGACCACCGCGTCCACGACGACGGGGGCGTCGGTCAGGAAGCTCACCCCCGCGGTCAGCAGCGCGGCGGAACCGAGCATCAGCAGCGTCAGTTCACCGACGAACATCTCGGCAGCCGCCAGCAGTACACCGGCGACCAGCCAGACAATAGCGGCCACGTCGACCAGCCTAGTGGGATATCCGCCCGCACGGGGCCGGACGGCAACACCCCGCCCCGGCAGCCGCCGCGGAATCCGCCGATGCGCTACTTTCGGCCCGGTGAGCGATCGATACGGCGATATCTTTTCCGGCCATCCGCGCACCGCGAAACGCACCGTTGCACAGGTCGTGGCCGAACCCGAACTCGTGGTGGAGGACGCGGCCAGTGGCTTCTGTGGCGCGGTGGTGGGTTTCGACCGCAGCTACGACGGCGATTTCGTGAAATTGGCCGATGCCCGCGGCGCCGTACGTCTTTTCGCGCTCCGGGAAGCCGCCTTCCTCATCGACGGCAAACCCGTGACACTGCTGCGGCCCGCGAAATCCGCACCCGCACGGCCGGTCCGTTCGGCCTCCGGCTCGACCCGCGTCGAGGGGCTACGCGCGAAAGTCGCTGCCCCCAGCCGAATCTGGGTGGAGGGCGTACACGATGCCGCGCTGGTGGAACGGGTCTGGGGCCACGATCTGCGGGTCGAGGGCGTCGTGGTGGAGCATCTGGAGGGGCTGGACAATCTCGCTGCCCGCCTGACCGAATTCGGTCCCGGACCGGATAGACGTGTCGGCGTGCTCGTGGACCATCTGGTGACCGGATCCAAGGAAACACATCTCACCACCGGGCTCGGCGAATTCGTCCTGGTCACCGGGCATCCCTTCGTGGATATCTGGCAGGCCGTGAAACCGGCGGCCGTCGGAATACCGGAATGGCCGCGGGTCCCGCGTGGCGAGGACTGGAAAACCGGTGTCTGCCGCCGACTGGGCTGGGGCACACCACAGGACGGCTGGCGACGGGTGTATTCGGCGGTGACTTCGTTCCGGGATCTGGAGGCGCCGCTATTGGGGGCGGTGGAGCGGCTGATCGATTTCGTCACCGAACCGGGGCAACAATTCTAACGCGTGCCGACAGCCTGCGCAGACGCCGCCCGCGGGCTGCCGGCACCCTTTATGCTCGATGATTATGTGCTCTCCCAGTGCCACCCTCACGCTGTGGGCCGGTTCGTGGCTCGCGGGTCGCAGCGCGCCCGACGACGTCCTGGAGGCCCTGCACGCCTGGGCTCCGCGGCATACGCTCGCCGCCGGTGATCCGGTGACCGGTGGGCGCACGGACTTGCCGTGGACCGCACTCGGGGAGAACGCCGGGACGGCGGTTATGCCGTTGCTCAAGATGATTCGGCAGGCGCTGGCCGCGCCCGGTGCGGAACTGCGGCTGGTGCTGCCGGTACCCGGCGATGTCCGCGGACTCCCGGTCGGCACCGCGTTCGCCGCCGATGCGATCGAGGCGGGCGAGGGAATTCTCATCGGGGTCCCGGGCGCGGAGGGCACCGGGCTCATTCCGTACCACGAGGACGAAACGACCCTGCAGTGGACGGTCTACGCCGTCCCGATGCCGGGGGCCGCGGGTCCCGATATGTCGCTGGGTGAGGCCGAGTACGCCATGCGTGAAGCCGTCCGCGACGCCGCCGATGCGCTCATGCGGCTCCACACCACCGGCCTCGGCGCCGGTGACGCCGATCCGCGCGAACTCATCGAGGCCGAACTGGCCGACTACTCCCGCCACACCTACCCCGAGTATGTACCGTTGCGGGCCAAACGCATACTCGACACCGCCGATCATGTGGCGGCGATCCTCACCGTCGCCCAGCGCGAACCCGCCTCCGCGCCCACCTCGGCCACCGCGGCCACGGCGCACGAATCCCTGCTCCGTCCCCTGTGGGACGCCATCCGCGCCGCTCGTCTCGTGGCCGTGCACACCGCGGCCCCGCAGTCTCGCTGAGCGGGCTCACGGCAACCGCAGCGTCTGCGCGCTCGCTTTCGCCCGGCACCGGCATCCCGGCATACCCGAACCGGGTCGCCACTCATCGCCGCCGCTCGAGGCGGAGGGCCCGCAGGCCACCGTGCGGCCCGGACCGCGCGGACGTTCGCCGGACGCGTAACCTCGCTAACGCCCGGAGGGACGCCGTACCGGTTCGCAGCAGCCGGCGGCGCAGAGCGCACCGTCGACCGTGCAACCGTAACCGGGTACGTCACCGAGGCGCCGCGCCGGTGTTCCGCGCAACTGCTCGGCGATCAACTCGACCACCATCTCGGCGAATCGGTTATCGGTACCCGGTGTCGCGGCACGGGCGAAGGCGATACCGAGTTCGGCGGCTTTTTCGGCGGCTTCGTTGTCGAGATCCCAGATCACCTCGAGGTGATCGGAGACAAAACCCACCGGGCAGACGATGACGGCGTCGAAACCCTTGCCGGGCAAGGTTTCCAGATGGTCGACGATATCCGGCTCCAGCCACGGCACTTGCGGTGGCCCCGACCGGGATTGCCACACCACGTCATAGTCGTCGAAACCTGCTTCCGCAGCGCACAAGCCGGCCGCCTCGGCGACCTGCCGGCTGTAGAGGCGGCCGCCGTCAGCGGGCGGCCCGGCCGCGTTGTCGGCAGCCACCGGCACCGAATGCGCTGTGAACACGAGCCGCGGGCGCCCGGCCCGGCCGGTCGGCAGCGACGCCGCGGCCTCGTTTATCGCCGCGGCGAAAGCGGCGATGAGCAACGGGTGATCGAAATAGTGCCGCAGTTTGGTGAGCTCCGGCGCTGCGGCTCCCACCGCCGTCCGGGCGCGGGCAATATCCTCGTCGTACTGCCGGCATCCCGAATAGCCACCCCAGGCCGAGGTGGGGAACACCAGGGCCGAACGCACCCCGTCGGCGGCCATCCGGGCCAGTGTGTCCTCCACCATGGGGTGCCAGTTGCGGTTGCCGAAGTAGACGGGCAAATCCAGCCCGGACCGCGCCAGCTCGTTCTCCACCGCGGTGATGATCGCGCGGTTACACGCGTTGATCGGTGAAATCCCGCCGAAGTGCAGATAATGCTCGGCGACCTCGGCGAGACGTTCTGGGGGGACACCGCGACCGCGGGTGACGTTCTCCAGAAACGGCAGCACATCCTCGGGACCCTCGGGTCCGCCGAAGGACAACAGCAGCAATGCGTCGGCCGCCCGGGCCACGGCGCCTCCTCCTCGGTCGGGGGTGATCAGTCCTGCGGCATGTTCTCGGGGAACCAGGTGTTGTGGCTGGCTCCGCCGTCGACGTAGATGATCGATCCGGTGGTTGCCGGCAGCCAATCCGACAGCAGCGCGACGATCGATTTGCCGACCACTTCGGCCCCCCCGTCCCAGCCGATCGGGGACGCGCCGTCCCAGTATGTATCCAGCTGTTTGAGCTGCTTCGCGTCATCGGTCGCCGTCCCGGCGATCGCCTTGGCCGCCAGGGTTTTCACCGGTCCGGCCGCGATGAGGTTGGACCGGATCTGCTTGGCGTATCCGACTTCCCGCGCCACGTACCGGTTCACCGATTCCAGTGCGGCCTTGGCCACGCCCATCCAGTTGTAGTACGGCATGGCGGTGCGGGGATCGAAATCCATTCCGACGATCGACCCGCGCTCGTTCATCACCGGCAGTACCGCCCGCGCGAGTGCCGCATAGCTCCACGCCGAGATCTCGAAGGATTTCGCGGCATCCGCGCTCGGCCCCTCGAGGAACGGCACCGCATCCGGACCCATCAGGGTCTTCGGGGCGAAGGCGATCGAATGCAGTACGCCGTCGATTCCCTCGGGCGCGAGGCGACGCAGCTCGTCGGGCAGTTTGTCCAGATCCTCCTGGTTGGTGACGTCGAGCCCGATGGCCGGCGGCACCTCCTCGGGCAGCCGCTTGGCGATCCGGTCGATCAGCCGCAGGCGCTCGGTGAGGCCGGTGATGATCACCCGGGCGCCCTCCTTCTGCGCGATCGCCGCCGCGTGGAACGCGATCGAGGCATCGGTGATGATGCCGGTGACGAGGATCGTCTTGCCTTCGAGCAATCCGCCCATGAGTTCTCGGTTCTCCCTGATGTGTGGTGTTGTATATCGCGCTCGACTGCCGGCGCCGACCGCGCTCACCGTACCGCCGGCGCGGCTGTCGAGATGTGCTCGGTGGCCTACGGAGTCAGTGCCCCATGCCCATACCACCGTCGACCGGGATCACCGCGCCGGAGACATACGCCGAATCCGGCGATGCAAGGAAGCTGACCACGGCCGCGACATCCTCGGGCTTGCCGACTCGTTGCAGCGGAATGAATTTCTCGGCCATATCCCGCATCTCCTGCGGCAGGTCCTTGGTCATATCCGTTTCGATGAAACCGGGCGCGACGACATTTGCGGTGATCGACCGCGAGCCGAGCTCACGGGTGATCGAGCGCGCGAGACCGACGACACCGGCCTTCGAGGCGGCGTAGTTGATCTGCCCGGCCTGACCCGCGAGCCCCACCACGGAACCGAGGAAGATCATCCGGCCCCAGCGGGCGCGCAGCATGGCCCGGTTGGCCCGTTTGGCGCAGCGGAAGGCGCCGGCCAGGTTGGCATCGACCACCTTGGTGAACTGGTCCTCGCTCATCCGCATGAGCAGCGTGTCGTCGGTGATCCCCGCGTTGGCGACCAGTACCTCCACCGGCCCCTGCTGCGCCTCGACCTCGGAAAACGCCCGATCCACCGATTCGCTGTCGGTGACATCGCATTTCACTGCGAGCAGTCCCTCGGGTGCGCCCGAACCGCGGTGGGTGACGGCGACCTTGTGGCCGTCGGCGTGCAGGCGCTGTGCCACCGCGAGCCCGATCCCGCGGTTGCCGCCGGTCACCAGAACCGAGCGTGCTGTGAAGTTCGACATGGGGACAAACCTACCTGGCGGCGTCGGCACTATTCGCATGGGACGTCCACCCATATTTCGCCGGTGGACTTGTGCGACTCGCACAAAACCGGGGAGACGCCGACGGGCCGGGTTCGGTAACGAACCCGGCCCGTCGGCCACGTACGCAGCGGCCCGCAGGAGGCCGGTGGTGTCCGGTTACGGCAGCCGCTGCCGCAGCAGCAAGGCCACCACCACACCGGCGAGGGTGGCCAGCAAACCGAGCAGCCACCACGGCCGGCTCGCGTCGCCGCGGGTGATCTCGTAGCCGATCTGTTCCTCGAGGGTGTCGTAGACGCTGGAGAGCTCCTCCAGACTGGAGGCCGTATAGAACTCACCGCCGGACAGTCGCGCGATTTCCTGCATCGCCTCGTCATCCACCGGAACCTCGACCTGATCGGCGCCGCCGTCGTCGCGCGGGATCTCGACAACGCCCCACTGCGTCCCGAACGAGATGGTCGAAACCGGGATGTTCTTGGTCTTGGCGAGCCGGGCGGCCACGAATTCATGGCGCGGATTGTCGAAATCCTCGAAATCCGGGACTGTCTGCTTACCGTCGGTCATCAGCACGATCCGCGCGGGCGGCGGGGTCTGCGAACCGCCCAGTACCGAGGCCAGGGTTTCGATCGACTGCAGGGCGGTGAAGATCCCCTCACCGGTGGCCGTCCGTTCGGCGAGCCGGATGTTGTCGATGGCGGCCTTCACCGATCCGCGGTCGGTGGTGGGCGAGACGAGTACCGAGGCGGTCCCCGCGAAGGTCACCAGACCCAGGTTGATCCCCGGGGTGAGACCTTCGGCGAAATCCTTGGCCGCCTCCTGGGCGACCTCGAGCCGGCTCGGTTCGACGTCGGTGGCTTCCATCGACAACGAGACGTCCATGACGAGGACGACGGTGGCCCGGTTCCGGGGGACCTTCTGCTCGGCCGTCGGCCCGGCCGCTCCGATAGTGGAGAACACCATGCCCACGATCACCAGGATGATCGGGATATGCCGCCAGAACGCCGGGCGGTTCGGGGCCACCTTCTCCAGCTGCTCCATATTGCTGAAGCGCAGCATATGGCGGTGCCTACTGCGCTGTACCAGCAGATATGCCAGCGCGAGCAGCAGGATGACGGCAAGGAACCCGAGCCAGATCGGGGCGGCGAAATTCGAAATACTCACTGGCGTGGCACCCGCGAAGTCGAGGCACCGAGACTGTGGCGCCGAGTGGACACGAACCGGACCACGTCGGCGATCCAGTCCCGGTCGGTCTGCAAGGTCATGACGGGTGCGCCGCAGCTGCGCAAGGTCTGTTCGACCTCCACCCGGTGCCGTTGCGCGGCCGCCGCGTAGTCGGCGCGCAACTGAGGCGTGACGCTGAACTCGCGGGTGCGCCCGGTTTCCGGGTCGTGCAATACGACATCACCGATATCGGGCAGGGCGATATCGCGCGGATCGAGTACCTCCACGGCAAGTAACTCGTGCCGCGCGGATATGGCCCGCAGCGACCGCTGCCAGGTGATATCCCCGAGGAAATCGCTGATCACCACCGCGAGACCCCGTTTACGCTGCGGCCGGCGCAACGATTCGATGGCGCCCTGAAGATCACCGCGGACCCCGTCACGCGGGTGCGGGGTGGTGGCGATGCTGCGCAGCAGCGATTGCGCGTGCACCCGGCCGCTGCGCGCCGGAATCCGCCGTAGCTGCTCACCGGTGGCCACCACGGCGCCGACCCGGTTCCCGCCGCCCATCGTCAGATGGGTGATCGCGGCCGCGGCGGCGACCACGAGATCGCGTTTCTGGCAGGCGCCGGTGCCGAAGTCCAGGCTGGCGGACAGATCCACCACCATCCAGGTTTCCAGTTCCCGATCGGCGATCATCTGCCGGACATGAGGGTGGGTGGTGCGGGCGGTCACCGACCAGTCCATCTGCCGGACATCGTCACCGGGCTGGTAGGCACGGGCCTCACCCGGTTCCGAGCCGGGGCCCGGGATCAGGCCGAGATGATCGCCGTGCAGTACGCCGTCCAACCGGCGGCGCACTGTGAGCTCCAGGGTTTTCAGGGCGGCCGCCAGATGCGGGTCGGTCAGTTCACCGGACCGGAACGAGGGGGGCGCGTGATCTGCCATGGGGACGCGGGCACGGGGGTCCGGCCGGGTCACTGGGACTGGTTCGTGCCGGCGGTCTGCGGCACCTGGGGCGCCTGCTGCGGCGGCGCGGGCGGCCGGCCGTTACCGTTCTCGGCGGCGGGTGGCGCACCGGGTCCAACCGCCTGCGGCGCCACCTGCGGCAGGCCGACGGTCTGCAGCACCCGTTGGATCACATCCTCGGGGCTGATCTCATCGGCGAGCGCATCGTAGGAGAGCACCAGGCGGTGCCGGAGCACATCCGGGATGACCTCGAGGACGTCCTGCGGAACGACATAATCGCGACCGCGGATCAGCGCGACCGCGCGGGCGGCGGCGATGATGCCGAGGCTGGCACGCGGCGAGGCGCCGTAGGAAATCCAGTTCGCCACATCATGCATACCGAATTCGGCCGGGACACGGGTGGCCGAGATCACCCGGACCACATAGTCCACCAGCGCATGGTGCACGAAGGTGTTCGCGGCCAGTTTCTGCAACCGCAGCAGTTCCGCCGGCTCCAGGATCTGTCCGGGTTCGGGCGGTGTGACCCCCATCCGGTAGATGATCTCGCGTTCCTCCTCGACGGAGGGGTAGTCCACGACCACTTTGAACAGGAAACGGTCGCGCTGCGCTTCCGGCAGCGGGTACACGCCTTCGCTCTCGATCGGGTTCTGGGTGGCCATCACCAGGAACGGGTCGGGCATGGGATAGGTTTTGCCGCCGATCGACACATGCCGTTCGGCCATCACCTCGAGCAGCGCCGACTGCACCTTCGCCGGGGCCCGGTTGATCTCGTCGGCCAGTACGAAGTTGGCCACGACGGGGCCGAGTTCGGTATCGAACTCTTCCCGGCCCTGGCGGTAGATGCGGGTACCGACGAGGTCGGTGGGCACCAGGTCGGGGGTGAACTGGACCCGGGAGAACGACCCGCCGACCACCTTGGCGAAGGTTTCCACCGCAAGCGTCTTGGCGATACCGGGGACACCTTCCAACAGCACGTGACCGCGGGCGAGCACCCCGACCAGCAACCGCTCGACCAGCCGGTCCTGCCCGACGATTACCCGCTTGACCTCGTAGATCGCTTTTTCCAGGGTCTGGACGTCACGTTCGAGGGTGCTCGAAGCAGGCGCCGGCGGTTCTTTCGCCAAATCCGCCCCTTTGACACCGTCCGTCGAAGTCACCAACATCCCCGCTTTCGCCTCGGTCCTGTGCGTGCTGTCACAACTATTCCAGGTGATGACCGTACCCGCCGCAACCGGCTTCCACTGTCACGGTTTTCGCCGCCTTCACCTGCGGTAGCCGGTCTCCGGATCGGTATCCGCCCGGCGGTCGGTCCGCCGGTATCGCCCGTCGCCCTCGACCATACGTACCGATAAGGCATGATGCCCGCCGTGACGCCCACCGAAACCTTGGTGACGCCGGTGGCCGGGCCGTGCTCCAAAGCCGTTTTCGCACACGAATGCGGCCCGTCATCAACTGGTTCTCCGACCACATCTCCGGCGTTCCGGTAGATCGCGCACGGACTGCTCCGGTGGGCCACCACGCGGACCCACGATCCCTGGCCGGACGATTCGCCCCATCGACGCCGACGAACGACCTACCGGTATTCCCGGCGGCTCGCGCGCACGGCGGCGCAGGCGGGTCGCGTGCCGGCCCGAACGGTCCTACCTGCGACCGGTTTCTATCGTGCGGCCGGTTCCCGCACGGGTTCTTCGGTGAGCGCGGACGGAATCTGGGTGCCCTCCGGGGGCGGCGCGGTATCCGGGGCCGCCGGATCCTCGCGGCGGCGGGCCTTGACCCAGTACAGCCCGCCGACCACCAGGACCAGCCCGGCGAGTAGTACCGACGTGATCTCGGTCCAGGTCACCGTCGGGGTCTGTTCGAGGCGTTGCACCAGGATCTGCGCGGCTTCCTCGCTGTCACCACCTTTGAACTTCGCCGTGTCCTCGGCCCATTCGAGCCGCACCCGGCTGATCGAATCGCTGGTGGTGCCGATCCAGTCGTCGCTGAAGACCGCGATCGTGCCGTGCTGGAATCCGGCGACCTCGGTGGCCAGATCCCGCAGTTCCGAATCGTGGCCGGGGTTGCCGTGCAGTACCACGATGCTCAACTCGATGCCGTGCGCCCGCGCATCGGCCACGATTGCGGCCAGTTCGCTCTGGTCGTCTCCGTCGGGTGCGGCCACCCCGTTGTCGGCGAGATCGGACCGGACCTCCTGCATGGTGTCCGCGTCGAATCCGGCCGGCAGCTTGGTGGCCTCGAGGGAGAAGGCCGAAGTGTGGGTGACGGTCATCTTCCATCCGGTCTGTGGTCGTGGCCGCATCGTCGGACGAGGCGACAGGGGTAGCGATACTGGGCACGAAATCCGGGAGTACCCGACGGTACGCCCCGGCAACCCGGTCCAGCTCGAGAGCAGATTACGCGACAACGGAGCGGCCGGTGCACACCCGCCGCGCCGAATGGTTGCCGCGCCACGCCTCGGTGACCGGGCGCCGCCCCGGAAATTTCACAGGACAAGCGTACTGTTAGGGTTGGGAACCGCGGGGAACCGGCGCCATCCCGGGCCGGCACCTCATGCCAGAGACGTAACGCCGCCGGCACAGCCCCGCCGACGGCGCCCACACCCGACAAGTGGAGCTGACGTGACCAAAAGTATCGATACTTTCGGCGCCAAGGGCAACCTCGAGGTCGGAAGCAACTCCTACGAGATCTTCCGCCTCTCGGCCGTGCCCGGCACCGAGAAACTCCCGTACGCACTGAAGGTCCTCGCCGAGAATTTGCTGCGCACCGAGGACGGCGCGAATATCACCGCCGACCATATCCGCGCCCTGGCGAACTGGGACCCCAGCGCCCAGCCCAGCATCGAAATCCAGTTCACCCCCGCCCGCGTGGTGATGCAGGACTTCACCGGCGTGCCCTGCGTGGTCGACCTGGCCACCATGCGCGAGGCCGTCGCCGCGCTCGGCGGTGACCCGGAGAAGGTCAACCCCCTCTCCCCCGCCGAAATGGTCATCGACCATTCGGTCATCCTCGATGTATTCGGCCGCGCCGACGCCTTCGAGCGCAATGTCGAACTCGAATACGAGCGCAACGGTGAGCGCTACCAATTCCTGCGCTGGGGCCAGGGCGCGTTCGACGATTTCAAGGTCGTCCCCCCGGGCACCGGTATCGTGCACCAGGTCAACATCGAGTACCTGGCCCGCACCGTCATGGTCCGCAACGGCCAGGCCTACCCGGACACCTGCGTCGGCACCGACTCGCACACCACCATGGTCAACGGCCTGGGCGTGCTGGGCTGGGGCGTCGGCGGTATCGAGGCCGAGGCCGCCATGCTCGGCCAGCCGGTGTCCATGCTGATCCCGCGCGTGGTCGGCTTCAAGCTGACCGGTGAGATCCAACCGGGTGTCACCGCCACCGACGTGGTGCTGACCGTCACCGAAATGCTGCGCAAGCATGGTGTGGTCGGCAAGTTCGTCGAGTTCTACGGCCGCGGCGTGGCCGAGGTCCCGCTGGCCAACCGCGCAACGCTGGGCAATATGAGCCCTGAGTTCGGCTCTACCGCGGCGATCTTCCCGATCGACGAGGAAACCATCAACTACCTGCGCCTCACCGGCCGCAGCGACGAACAGCTGGCGCTCGTCGAGGCCTACGCCAAAGAGCAGGGCATGTGGCACGACCCGGCGTCGGAGCCGACCTACTCGGAGTACCTGGAACTCGATCTGGGTACCGTGGTGCCCTCCATCGCCGGCCCGAAGCGCCCGCAGGACCGCATCCTGCTCAGCGACTCGAAGGTCGCGTTCCGCAAGGACATCCACCAGTACGTGGAGGAGGACTACCCGACTCCGCACAGCAAGCTGGACGAGGCCGTCGAGGAGACCTTCCCGGCCTCCGATCCCGCGCCGATGCTCAGCTTCGCCGACGACGGTGCCGTGGATGTCAACTCCGCCGCCGACGGCGCGGAGGGGCGGCCGTCCAAGCCCATCCGCGTGGTCTCCGAGGAGCGTGGCGAGTTCGTCCTCGACCACGGCGCGGTCGCGGTCGCGGGTATCACCTCCTGCACCAACACCTCGAATCCGTCGGTCATGATCGGTGCCGCGCTGCTCGCCCGTAACGCGGTGGAGAAGGGCCTGTCCAGCAAGCCGTGGGTCAAGACCAATATGGCCCCGGGTTCGCAGGTCGTCACCGACTACTACGAGAAGGCCGGTCTGTGGCCGTACCTGGAGAAGCTCGGTTTCCACCTGGGCGGCTACGGCTGCACCACCTGCATCGGCAACACCGGTCCGCTGCCGGAGGAGATCTCCAAGGCGGTCAACGACAACGACCTCACCGTCACCGCGGTGCTGTCGGGCAACCGTAACTTCGAGGGCCGTATCTCCCCCGATGTGAAGATGAACTATCTGGCCTCGCCGCCGCTGGTCATCGCCTACGCGCTCGCGGGCACCATGGATTTCGATTTCGAGAACGATCCGCTGGGCAAGGACCCCCAGGGCAATCCGGTGTTCCTGAAGGACATCTGGCCCTCGGCGCAGGAGATCGACGACACCATCAAGTCGGCGATCAACCAGGAGATGTTCACCAAGTCCTACGCCGATGTCTTCAAGGGCGACGAGCGGTGGCGCAGCCTGCCCACCCCGGAGGGCAACACCTTCGAGTGGAGCGACGATTCCACCTACGTCCGCAAGGCCCCGTATTTCGACGGTATGGGCATGGAGCCGGAGCCCGTCGCCGATATCAAGGGCGCGCGGGTCCTGGCCCTGCTGGGCGATTCGGTCACCACCGACCACATCTCCCCCGCCGGTGCCATCAAACCGGGCACCCCGGCCGCCGACTACCTCGACTCGCACGGCGTGGCGCGCAAGGACTACAACTCGCTGGGCTCGCGCCGCGGTAACCACGAGGTGATGATTCGCGGTACCTTCGCCAATATCCGGCTGCGCAACCAACTCCTCGACGATGTCTCGGGCGGTTACACCCGCGACTTCACCCAGGACGGCGGCCCGCAGGCGTTCATCTACGACGCCTCGCAGAACTACCAGAAGGCCGGTATCCCGCTGGTCGTGCTGGGCGGCAAGGAGTACGGCTCCGGTTCGTCGCGCGACTGGGCCGCCAAGGGCACCCGCCTGCTGGGCGTGAAGGCCGTGATCACCGAATCGTTCGAGCGTATCCACCGGTCGAACCTGATCGGTATGGGCGTGATCCCGCTGCAGTTCCCGCATGGCGAATCGGCGAAATCCCTGGGCCTGACCGGTACCGAGGTCTTCGATATCGAAGGGATCGAGGAGCTCAACTCCGGCACTACCCCGGCCACCGTCCATGTCACGGCGACCAAGGACGACGGGTCGAAGGTGGAGTTCGACGCGGTGGTCCGTATCGACACCCCCGGTGAAGCGGATTACTACCGCAACGGCGGCATCCTGCAGTACGTGCTGCGGAATATGATCCGGAACTGATCGCAGGTACCGCGAGTTCGGGCGTTACCGAGTTCGCGTACCGGACTTCGTGACCCGGGCCGGCCGGCTCATCCGGTCCCGCGGTCCGGTACGCGGGCCGGCGCCCGGAGACTCCGGGTCACCCGATGGGCGGCGAACGGCCGGCCGAGCAGGCCGTGCCGGACCCGGATGCCACACGGTCTGCACGAGAACGCATAGTAGACACCGGGATTCCCCGCCTCGGTCTCGGCCGCGGCGGGGAATCGCGTATCTGTGACCACCACCTGTCATTTCGTGTCCACCCCGCTGTGGAGGAGAGTCCATGCCCAAGGTCAGCGACGATCATCTGGCCGCCCGGCGCACACAGATACTCGACGGCGCGCGCCGCTGTTTCGCCGAGTTCGGCTATGACGGCGCCACCGTGCGCCGTCTGGAGGATGCCATCGGCCTGTCCCGAGGCGCGATCTTCCATCATTTCCGCGATAAGGACGCGCTCTTTCTGGCTCTGGCCCAGGAGGATGCCGAGCGGATGGCCGAAGTCGCGGCCAATCAGGGCATCGTGCAGGTGATGCGGGATATGCTCGCCGATCCGCAGGAGTACAACTGGTTGGGGACCCGGCTCGAAATCGCCCGGCGCCTGCGCACCGATCCGGAGTTCCGGGCCGGCTGGACGCAGCGTTCGGCCGAGTTGCACGCGGCCACTCTGGCCCGGCTCGAACGCCGCAAAGCGGCCGGAGCGTTGCGCGACGATGTGCCCACCGATGTCCTGCTGGGCTACCTCGACCTGGTGCTGGACGGCCTCATCGCCCGTATCGCCTCCGGGCATACGAACGAAAACCTCACCGCCGTGCTGGATCTGGTGGAAGCTTCGGTACGACGCCGTCCCTGAGCGCGATGCGGTACCACGCACTGACCCGTTGTCACGCGGCGGATCAGCGTTATAGTTAAATATCTAACTATAAGCCGCCGAATAATCAGGAGTCCTCGTGCCGACACCCCGCCCTCCCGCGATCCAGCAGGCCGACGACGCCGAAACCCTGCACACGGAATCGGTCACCATGCGGCTGCTCATCGACGCCGAACAGGCCGGCGGCGCGGTGAGCACCCTCGAGGTGACCATGGCCCGCGGGGCCGACGGCGCCGCACCACATTTCCACACACGCTCCGACGAACTGTTCTACGTCGCCGAAGGCGAACTCCAACTCCTGGCCGGCGAACGCCTCGTCACCGTCGGCGCGGGCGGCACGGCCGTGGTCCCGAAGAACACCACCCACGCCTTCGGCGCCACCCCGGACAGCGGCGCCCGTATCCTGATCGCGCTCATGCCCGGTGTCCAACGCTTCGGCTACTTCCGGCTGCTCGAACGCATCGCCCGCGGTGAGGCAACTTTCGACGAACTGGCGGCGTCACAGGACGAATACGACAACCACTTCGTCGACGCGCCCCGGTGGTGGCAGGAACGCACCGCCCAGCGTCGCTGACCGGGAACAACCGCGGTCCGCAGCGAGTTCGCACGGTTATGACCTTCTCCGTCCCCGTGGCCGTCCGCGGTTACGAACTCGATGTCCAGGGCCATGTCAATCAGGCGGTCTACCTCCAATACGCCGAACACGCCCGCTGGGAATGCTTGGTCGCCGCTGGCCTGCAGGCGGACAAACTGGTCGCGGCCCGGCTGGGACCAGTAATCCTGGAAACCACCATCAAGTATCGACGTGAACTGCGCGGTGGCGACCAGATCCGGGTGACCTGCGAATTCGAATGGGGTACAGGTAAGAGTTATCGCATCCGGCAGGAGATGATCCGCGCCGACGGCACCCTCTCGGCCGAAGTGCTGGGTGTCGGCGGAGTGCTGGACCTGGATGCCCGCCGGCTGGTCGAGGATCCGGCGGGCCGTTTGCGTGCACTGGCGGAGAAACCCGAACTACTCGGCGGGTGAACCGTGCGGACAGCGTCCGGCAAACATCGGGTTGCCCGGCCGTCCCGCCCCGTTTCCGGAAAACTTCCGTCACGGTGATTTCACCGGTCTCGAGATCCGCTTTCAGCGGACGCAAATCCGGCGATATCGGCCGCCGCCGTCCGCCGGCGGCGTTATGATCCGGACGCGCTCGGATCGTGGCACATTGCGAGCTAGATCGGAGAAAATCAGATGACCGATGTCCTGCCTCCCGTCGGCACAACGCAATCCGATGCGGTGGCCACCCTCGCCGGTGTGCTCCTGAACGAAGGCGGCGGGGATACCGTCCGGATCCGGGTTGCGGACGGGACGTGGACGTTCGACCGCGGCGATGTGCTCGGCATCCGCGAACACGACGGCCGCCCCGACGCCCCCGCAGGCGCGGTACTGGTCGATATCCGCCCCGGCGCGACCGCCGATTTCACGCGCCGGCTTCGCATCGATGTGGGGGAACGTCCGTTGACGCTGGCGGCGCCATCGTCGCCGGCGTTCGGCGATATCCAGCTACGCAAGCTCACCGAATCCTGGGCACGGCGGCTGCACCTAGCCGATCCCCCGCACCATCCGGCCACCTTCACCTGCACGCAGACCCGGTCGCACAACGGCAGTGACGACGCTATCCACTGCGACAGTCTCGACTGAGCGGCCACCGGCATGACCACCCGGCAGGGGTCGGTCCTCATCGTCTCCGAATCCGATGATCTGCACGCCGCGGCCATGCAGGCCACGCTGCGAGAACAGCACGGGGTCAACACATTACGGCTCGATCTCCGCGATTTTCCCCGGGCCCAGGGCAGCTTCCGGATCGACCGGTCTGCGAGTACCCGCTCCCTGGCCGGTCTCGACGGCCTCGACGACGTCCGGGCGGTCTGGTGGCGACGGCCGCATCCCAGCCGGGTTCCAGCCGGCGTCCGGGCCGACGACGATGCCTATCGGCAGGCCGAATGCGATGCGTTCGCGCAGGGCCTGCTGTGGTCGCTGCCGGCCCGGTGGGTCAACGATCCCGGCCACGATCGGCTCGCTCATCGCAAGATCGTCCAGTTGGATATCGCCCGTCGGGCCGGCTGCGCGATCCCGGAGACGCTGATCACCAATGATCCCCGGGAGGCCCGCGAGTTCATCGAAAATTGCGCGGGTCGAGTCGTTTTCAAACGCACCGGCACCTCCCGGGCGGAATTCGCCGAGACCCGGCTGGTCGCCTCCACGGATCTGGACCGGCTCGGTGCGATCCGCTGGGCCCCGACGATCTTCCAGCGGTATATCGATCCGGAATGCGATCTACGGGTGGTCTGGGTGGACGGTCAGGAGTGGGTGGTCCGGATCGATTCCCGCGCGGGTGCGGGCCGCGTCGACTCCCGGCTCGACGTCTCGGTCGATTTCACCCCGGCCCGACTGCCGGCCCCGGTCAGCAAATCGCTGGCCACACTGATGGGCGCGCTCGGTCTCGGCTTCGGTGTGCTGGACCTGCGGGTGGGTCTCGACGGCGAGCATTATTTCCTCGAGGTCAACCCGCAGGGGCAGTTCGCCTATCTCGAGATCAAGACGGGATTGCCGATCTTCGCCAGCCTGGCCGGTCTCCTGGCCCACGGCGACAGTGCCGTACCCGGCTGGTGACCGGCACAGCGGGCTTCGCCCCGGCGCACTCCACCTCGCGCCGCCGGGTCCGATGCCCGGCGGCGAACCTGCGGATACGGTGCGGCTAGCGGGCTTTACGGCGGTTCGCCCCACCACGGCTGCGGAGTTGCACATGCGACTCCGTCAGCACGTTGTGGATGAACCCGTAGGAACGCCCGGTCGCGCGGGCCAGCGACCTGATGCTCGCCCCTGCCTCGTATTGCTTCTTCAACTGGGATTGCAGGCGGTCGCGTGACTTTCCCGTGACGCGAGTGCCCTTGCCCAATGTGCTCTTGCTCTGTACCGGCCTGTCGCCCATGGCTTCCTCCGAGTCGCCGAGCAGCGTCACTCTCAGGCTAAGCATTCGGCGAGCATCCGGCAATGAGTTCGTGTGATGAAACTCACGCGAGCTGAATCAATTCCAGGTACTCGGCCGACCAGTGGTCCTCGGTGCCGTCCGGAAGCAGGATCACCCGCTCCGGATTCAGGGCTTCGGCGGCGCCGGGATCGTGGGTGACCAGGACGACCGCCCCCGCGTAGGTGCGCAGCGCGTCGAGGACCTGTTCGCGGGAGACGGGATCCAGGTTGTTGGTCGGTTCGTCGAGCAACAGCACATTGGCTGCCGACGAGACCAGCCCGGCCAGCGCCAGCCGGGTCTTCTCACCGCCGGACAGCGTGCCCGCGGGCTGGTCGAGCTGCGGGCCGCTGAACATGAAGGCGCCCAGCAGACCGCGCAATTCCTGCTCACCCGCATCGGGTGCCGCGTGCCGGATGTTCTCCCATACGCTGGCCGAATCGTCGAGGGTATCGTGCTCCTGAGCGAAATACCCGACCTTGAGCCCGTGACCGGGTACCAGCGCACCGCCGGTCGGCTCCTCGGTACCTGCGAGCAGCCGCAGCAGGGTGGTCTTACCGGCACCGTTGAGGCCCAGGACCACCACGCGGCTGCCGCGGTCGATCGCCAGGTCCACCCCCGTGAAGATCTCCAGCGAGCCGTAGACCTTGGTGAGGTTCTCCGCCATCAACGGGGTCTTACCGCAGGCCGCCGGTTCGGGGAATTTGATCCGCGCGACCTTGTCCGCGACGCGCACCTCGTCCAGTTCGGCGAGCAGCCGATCGGCCCGCTTGGCCATGTTCTGGGCGGCAACCGCTTTCGTGGCCTTGGCGCCCAGCTTGGCGGCCTGAGCCTTCAGCGCCGAAGCCTTCTTCTCGGCGTTGGCGCGTTCCCGGCGGCGCCGCTGTTCGTCGGTGGCGCGGGCGTCGAGGTATTTCGTCCAGCCCATGTTGTAGACATCGGCTTCGCCGCGGACGGCGTCGAGGAACCACACCTTGTTCACGACATCGGCTAGTAGATCGACATCGTGGCTGATCACGATGAGTCCCCCGTCGTGGTTCTGCAGGAAACCACGCAGCCAGGTGATCGAATCGGCGTCCAGGTGGTTGGTGGGCTCGTCGAGCAGCAACATGGTGTCGGACCGCCCGCCACTGCCGTCGGAGGCCGCGAACAGGATGCGAGCCAGTTCGATTCGCCGCCGCTGACCGCCCGACAACGTCCGCAGCGGCTGGTCCAGCACCCGGTCCGGCAAGCCCAGGCTGTGGCAGATGCGGGCCGCCTCACTTTCGGCGACATAGCCACCGAGCGCGGAGAACCGGTCCTCGAGCCGTCCGTACTTGCGCACGGCCCGTTCACGTTCGGTTTCGTCGGCCAGTTCGGCCATGAGCGCCTGCTGCTTCTCCATATCCCGGATCAACGCGTCCAGACCGCGCGCCGACAGCACCCGGTCTCGGGCCAGGACATCGAGGTTGCCCTCACGCGGATCCTGCGGCAGGTAACCGATATCACTCGACCGCATGATCGTGCCGGCGTACGGTTCGCCTTCTCCGGCCAGAATGCGCAGAGTGGTGGTCTTACCGGCGCCGTTACGGCCGACCAGGCCGATCCGGTCGCCGGCCTGCACCCGCAGCGCCGGCCCGGGCGCGGACAGCAGGGTACGGACGCCGGCCCGGACCTCGAGGTCGGTCGCGGTGATCACAGATATCTCCTCGGCAGCAAGTTGGGGGCGATGGTCCGGCTGTTCGGCAGGAGGAACTTTCCACCCATGATCGGCCGTGTCCGGACACGGAACCATCGATTTTACCCGCCCGCACAGTAGCCCCGCCCGCTGCGGCCTCCGGCCGCTCCGCTGCCGACCGGCAGCCGGATCGGACACGGTAACGTGCCCGGCTATGAGCACCGATCTGTTGGGTAAGAGCGCGCTGGTCTCCGGGGCCAGCCGGGGTATCGGCTATGCGGTGGCCGCAGAACTGCTGAGCCGGGGCGCGAATGTGCTGATCACCGCGCGCAAGCCCGAACCGCTGGAGCAGGCGGCCGCCGAACTGCGCGGGTCGGGGCATCAGGGTGAGGTCGTCGCGCTGGCCGGCAATTCCGGTGACGCCGAGGCCCGGGCGGCCGCGGTGCAGCGGGCGGTCACCGAATTCGGGTCGCTGGACATCCTGATCAACAACACCGGAATCAACCCGGTGTACGGCTCCTTGATGGAGGCCGATCTCGACGCGGTCCGCAAGATCTTCGATGTGAACGTGGTCGCCGCCCTGGGCTATATCCAGGAGGCGTACAAGGCATGGATGGGCGAGCACGGCGGTGCGGTGGTGAATGTGGCCAGCGTCGCGGGCCTGCGTTCCACCGGGGTGATCGCCGCCTACGGTGCGTCCAAGGCGGCGTTGATCCGGCTCACCGACGAACTCGCCTGGCAGCTCGGCCCGAAGATCCGGGTCAACGCGGTCGCCCCCGGAGTGGTGAAGACCAGTTTCGCGGATGCGCTGTACTCGGCCGACGAGGACGCGGCCGCGCAGGTCTATCCGATGAAGAGGCTCGGGGCACCCGAGGACGTGGCCCGGCTGATCGCTTTCCTGGCCTCGGATCAGGCGCAGTGGATCACCGGCGAAACGGTGCGCGTCGACGGTGGCCTGCTGTCGACCGGCGGTATTTGAGTTCCTCCACCGCGGGCCGCGACGATGCCGGTGCACCGTCGCGGCCCGCGTGCTCTCCGGCGGTTCGGCCGCCGGACTCAGGACCGGTGCGGCAGATTCTGCAGGCGCACCTGCCCGCGGGCGACCAGCCGTCCGTCCTCGTCGGTGACCAGAACCTGCCACAGCTGCTGCATCCCGCCCCGGTGGATCGGGGTGGCCTCGGCGGTGAGCTTGCCCTCGCGAACGGCCCGGAGGAAATCGGTGGAGTTGTTGACCCCGACGACCACTCCCCGCTCGCCGTACCAGGCGGCGCCGCCGGTGCTGGCGAGCGTTTCCACGGCGGTGCACAGGACACCACCGTTCTGAATACCCGCAGGCTGGTGGTGCTGCGGGGTGACGATCCATTCGCCGCGCACCCGGTCCGGCCCCAGTTCGGTCACCCGCAGGCCCATCAGGTCCGCGAACGTGCCTTTGCTGATCTCGTTCAGTTCCTCGGGGCCGAGATCGGCCATCGACTGCGGGAGCGGGGTCTGCTGTTCCGTCATGCCTCAACAATCGCACGATGACCGCGATCGGGGCGGACCGGTCGCCCCGGGAACGAATAAAGCGGCGGACCCCACCGCCGGTGGGGTCCGCCGCGCGTTTGGATCGGGGGTCACCGCAGCCCTCGGGACTCTCGCGCGATCCGTACGCCACCTTCAACTATAGGGCAGGCTTACCTAACTAGGCAACACGTTGTGCGCGCCGGATCGCCAGCCCGCGATCTTCCAGCGCCGTCAGCAAGCCCTCACCACGCCGCGCCCCCGCCACGGCATCACTGCCCGCCAGCGCGGGCACATAGGTCGTAGCACCGCACACGGATTCGGCGACCAACGTCCAGAAACGCCGCGGATTCAATCCGGCACACCGGGCCAGCGCCCCCTGCACCAGCAGGAGCGAGGGTTCGCAGCGATAGGCGAGCCACACCCACATCGCCCGCTCACACGGCAGCGCCACCACTCCCGGCGAATCGGCCATCGGATCCCCGGCCACCACGCGAATCGTCGTATCGGCCAGGCCGGCCCAGTCGATACCACCGTCGTTGTCGGTATGGATCCAGATATTCTCCAGCCCGGGATCCCAGGCCCGGCCGTCGGCGACCCACAAGGCCGCCACCCGGCCGACCACCGCATGGATGAGGGCGGTGGCAACCACCTCGGCGGCTGCGGTGGCGCTGATCATTTCGGCGGCGTGCCGCCGGTACATCAGGTCGATCCGCCCCTCACGCAGACCCGTGGACAACGCCCACCAGCGCCGTTTGCCCTGGTCTGCCATGGCCGCGGCCGCATAGACACGCGGATGCTCCGGCTGCAACGCCCGCAACCGGGAACATGCCGAACCGAACGCCGCCTCATAAGGACGGGGGATACGCACAGTGGCCAGTTCGGACATTCGAACCTCCTCGGGATCGGCGTTGCAGCAACGACTTGATCGAAAGATAGGTTAGCCTTACCAGACCTGACAAGTGTTTCACGCAAACGGATCGCACGGGCGGAATCGCACAACTGCACCACTCCCCGAATCATCGCCCCCACCGGGCGATGTGCGGGCTATGACCAATCCCACGCGGTTACGACACCCTGTAGTACCACCAAGTGTCGTTGAGGTCGTAAAATCGAGAGATGGCTGGACTTGGTGAACTCGAGAAAGCGGTTATGGACCAGTTGTGGTCGACCGATGAACCACAAACGGTCCGGCAGGTGCACGAAGCCCTGTCGGCACGCCGCGAACTCGCGTACACCACGGTGATGACGGTGCTGCAGCGACTGGCCAAGAAGAATCTCGTGGTGCAGCGGCGCGACGACCGCGCGCACCGGTACGCTCCGGTACACAGCCGCGACGAACTGGTTGCCGGACTCATGATGGATGCGCTGCAGCAAGCCGACGAGGCCGGCAGCCGAGCGGCCGCGCTGGTGCATTTCGTGGAGCAGGTCGGGAAGGACGAGGCCGCGGCCCTGCGGGATGCGCTCGCTAAGCTCGAAGCAACCGAGGACACCGCACCACCGCAGTGAACTCGGACCCTGGCCCCACAACGCAGTGAGCAGAGTCGATGAACGCAGCAGCACCGGCCTTCGCCGTACTTGCCTTGCTTCTCGCCGGTCCCGTCCCGGAAGCGCTCAGCCGTGCGACCTGGACCTACCGGGTGCCCCGGGCCGCGCTCGTACTCTGGCAGGCCATCGCGCTTGCGGCCGTGCTCAGCGCCTTCAGTTCGGGGCTCGCCATCGCCGCGGAACTCCTGGTGCCCGGCCCCGACGGCCGGCCCACCACCAAGCCCACCGATGAGATCGATGCGCTCGGGCTGCCGCTGTGGCTGGCCTACGTCTCCGTCTTCATGCTGACCCTGCTGGTCGGTGCACGGCTGGTCTACGCGTCGATCAGGGTCGGGATCCACACCCGGCGGCGCCGGGCCCGGCACCGCATGCTGGTGGATCTGCTCGATCAGAGCGGACCGGTCCGTCGCGCCGCCGATATCCGGGTGCTGTCGGCCACCGAACCGATCGCATACTGCCTGCCCGGTCTCCGGCGCCGGGTCGTGGTGAGCGCGGGCACCCTGGACAACCTCACCGAACAGGAACTGACCGCCATCCTCAGCCATGAACGGTCACATCTGCGGGCCCGCCACGATCTGGTACTCGAGGCATTCACCGCGGCACACGAGGCCTTTCCCCGGTTCGTCCGCAGCAAATCGGCACTGGATTCGGTGAAATTGCTGATCGAACTGCTCGCCGACGATTCCGCGGTGAAGGTGACCGGCCCCAAACCGCTGGCCCGGGCGCTGGTCGCCTGTTCGAAGTCCACCGCCCCGCAGGGCGCTCTCGCGGTCGGCGGCCCGAGCACCCTCATCCGGATCCAGCGGCTGGCCGGGCCGCTCGGCGATGTACGCATCGCCGGCGCCGCCTATCTCGCCTCGCTCGCCATCCTGGTAGTGCCGACCCTGGCCGTCGCGATTCCCTGGCTCGTCGAGCTGAGCCGGCTCTTCCGTGCCTGATCCGGTATCCGCCCCGCAGCGGCAGTCACCCGAATCCCGGTCTTCGACCGCACCCCCTCCGTTCGCCCGGTTGGGCCTGCCCGTGCTCACGGTCCAGGCGCTGCGCCGGGAAGGTCTCACCGATCCCCTGCCCATCCAGGAGGTGGCCGTTCCCGATGTACTGGCCGGCCGCGACGTCCTGGGCCGGGCACCGACGGGGTCGGGCAAAACCCTCGCTTTCGGGTTACCCATGCTGGCCCGACTCGCCGGACGGCCCGCGATCCCCCGCGCCCCGCGCGGGCTGATCCTGGCGCCGACGCGCGAACTGGCCTTACAGATCGAGCGCGCGCTGGAACCCTTCGCGCTGGGACTTCGGCTGGGCACCGCCGTCGGTGGGATGCCTACCCGCCGGCAGGCCGACACACTGCAGCGCGGTGTCGATCTGCTGATCGCCACGCCCGGCCGGCTCACCGACCTGGTCGAGCAGGGCGCTGCCGTCCTGGACGCGGTACAGGTCACCGCCGTGGACGAGGCCGACCATATGGCCGATTTCGGATTTCTGCCGCAGATCCGCCGGCTGCTGGACGCCACCCCCGCCGACGGGCAGCGGCTACTGTTCTCGGCGACCCTCGACGACGAATCCGTCCGCGACCTCGTTCGCCGCTACCTGCGGAACCCGGTCACCCACAGTGTCGCTCCCGAACCCACCGCTGCCGTCGCGGTTCACCACCTGCTCTATGTGGAGACGGCCGACAAACCCGACGTCCTCGCGCGCATCGCGGCCCGCGAAGGCCGCACGCTTCTGTTCGTGCGCACGCAGTACGGTGCCGAGAAACTCACCCGCCGGCTGCGCGACCAAGGGGTAGCGGTGGCCGCCCTGCACGGCGGTAAGGCACAGAACCGCCGGCTGCGCACGCTGGCCCAATTCGCGGACGGCGCGGTGCCGGCCCTGGTCGCCACCGATATCGCCGCCCGCGGTATCCACGTCGACGCGGTATCCCTGGTCGTCCACGCCGATCCGCCCACCGACCCGAAGGACTACGTCCACCGCGCCGGCCGCACCGCGCGCGGTGGTGCCACCGGCACGGTCGTCACCGTGGTGACCCCCGATCAGCGCGCCGAGGTCGCCGCCCTCACCGAGGCAGCGGGCGTCGAGGTGGTGACCCACACCGTCGGGCCCCAGGATTCCGAACTCCGGCAGCTCACCGGCGCCCGCTCCCCCGCGGGTCCGCCGCCAGCCCCCGCACCGGCCGCCCCCGACCGCGCCCCGTCCCGGCGCGGAGCAGCACGCGGATACCGGGCGGCCGATGCCTCCGGCCCGCGCCGCCCCCATCGACGCCGGAAGAAATGAGCGCCCGATCCGTCCGGCTACGTCCGGCGTCTCCGCGACAGGCACTGCCGCATCGGCCCCCGGGCGCGCCGGTCCTGCGCTCCCGGCGTAGACCCGCAACGACGCAGGCCAGGAGTCACAACCGGACGCGAATGTGTTCTCCGGGCGATAGGGACGCCAGAACGGACCGGCCGAGTACGGGAGGGGCCGGGGACGGCGGCAGCCGTCCGACAGATGGCGGCCGTGGACAGCCGAGCTGAGGGCTGCCCACGCCCGGGCGAGGCGCTACCCGCCCCCTTTCGGTGAGGACCAGGTCGGATAGTTACGGTCCCCCGGCCGCAGCGAGCCCCCCCCCCCGGGGAATGTCCTGATTCGCCGCCGAAGGCGATGGCGCCCGCCGCGGTCGGCTCCCGATTACCATGGGTGCAGTGCAGTTTCTCCCCGGACACACCCCGCCGTACGATCTGACCTACAACGACGTCTTCCTGGTCCCGAACCGCACCGATATCGCGTCGCGGTTCGATGTCGACCTCACCACATCCGATGGCTCCGGCACCACCATTCCGCTGGTGGTCGCGAATATGACCGCCGTCGCCGGGCGGCGGATGGCCGAAACGGTGGCCCGGCGCGGCGGGATCGTGGTCCTGCCGCAGGACCTGCCCAACAGCGCGGTCGCCGAGACGATCGCGTTCGTCAAGAGCCGCTCGCTCATCGCGGACACTCCGGTCACGCTCACCCGCGACGATTCGGTCTCCGACGCAATGGCGCTGATCCACAAGCGGGCGCACGGCGCCGTCATCGTGGTCGACCGGGATCGGCCGGTCGGTGTGGTCACCGAAGCGGCCTGCGCCGATGTGGACCGGTTCGCCCGGTTGCACGAGATCGCCACCACCGATTTCGTCACCGCCCCGGCCACGGCCGAACCGTCCGATATCTTCGACCGGCTCGAAGCCGCGCATGCCGATCTGGCAGTGCTGCTCGCCCCGGACGGCACCCTCGCGGGTGTACTGACCCGTACCGGCGCGGTACGGCACGGCATCTACGCCCCGGCCGTGGACGGGGACGGGAAGTTGCGGATCGCGGCCGCCGTCGGGATCAACGGTGACGTCCCGGCGAAGGCCAAGGCGCTGGTAGATGCGGGTGCCGACCTCCTGGTGGTCGATACCGCCCACGGGCATCAGCGAAAAATGCTGGAAACCCTGCGCGCCATCCGCGACCTGGGCCTGGGAGTGCCGCTGGTGGCGGGAAACACGGTCTCGGCCGAAGGCACCCGGGATCTGATCGCCGCGGGCGCCGATATCGTGAAGGTCGGCGTCGGCCCCGGCGCTATGTGCACCACCCGGATGATGACCGGGGTCGGCCGGCCGCAGTTCTCCGCGGTGGCCGAATGCGCTGCCGCGGCCGCCGATCTCGGGGCGCATATCTGGGCCGACGGCGGTGTCCGCCATCCGCGTGATGTCGCGCTGGCGCTCGCGGCGGGAGCCGCCAATGTCATGATCGGTTCCTGGTTCGCCGGTACCTACGAATCGCCCGGTGATCTGCGCGTGGACCGGGAAGGCAACGCCTACAAGGAGAGCTTCGGAATGGCCTCCAAACGGGCTGTTGCCGCCCGCACCGCCGCCGACCGCGGTTACGACCGCGCGCGCAAGGCCCTGTTCGAGGAAGGTATCTCCAGTTCCCGGATGCTGCTGGACCCCGAACGGCCCGGGGTCGAGGATCTGATCGACCATATCTGTTCCGGCGTCCGCAGTGCCTGCACGTATGCCGGGGCCCGCACGCTCGCCGAGTTCCGGGACCGCGCCGTGCTGGGGGTCCAGTCGGCCGCCGGATTCGCCGAGGGAAGGCCGCTGCCCGGCGGGTGGTGAGCGGGCGGGCACGCCGACCGGCCCGTGCACCCGGGGGTACGGGCCGGTACGATGAGTTCCGTCGGCGGCTGCCGGCCGTGAATTCACCAGGACGAAAGGAACCAGTTGTCACCCGCGTCCGAGGGCGCCACTCAGGAGGGCTCATCTATCGAGCCGGGTGACAGACCCGGCGTCCCCCTCCGTACGACCCTCCACCGACCACCTGTTCGTCCGGCCGTTGCTGCCGAAGCCCGCCGGGCGGTGGCGATATGACCGTCGTTCTCACCATTGCGAGCCTGATCGGGTTCGTGGCGCTCACCGTGGGCACCGCCCTGTTCGTGGCCGCCGAATTCTCTCTCACCGCGTTGGAGCGCAGTACCGTCGAAGCGCATGCGCGCGACGGTGACGTCCGGGCGCGCGCGGTCCGGCAGGCGCACCGCACCTTGTCGTTCCAATTGTCCGGGGCCCAGCTCGGCATCACCATCACGACTCTGATCACCGGCTATATCGCCGAGCCGGTGCTGGCGCGCTTACTGGCACCGCTGTTCGGCCTGACCGGCATCCCGGATTCCGCAGCCACCGGTATCTCGCTGGTCCTCGCCCTGATCCTGGCGACCTCGTTGTCGATGATCTACGGCGAACTGGTGCCGAAGAACATCGCGATCGCGGCGCCGCTGTCCGCCGCGCGCACCACCGCGGGGCCGATGGTGGCCTTCTCGACGGTGTTCAAACCGATGATCCAGTTCCTCAACGGCACCGCGAACTGGGTGGTTCGCCGGCTCGGGGTGGAACCGGCCGAGGAACTGCGCTCGGCCCGCTCACCGCAGGAACTCGGTTCGCTGGTGCGCACCTCGGCCCAGCACGGCGCGCTCGATCAGCGCACCGCGCAGATCCTGGACCGTTCGCTGCAGTTCGGGGCCCGCAGCGCCGAGGAACTGATGACGCCTCGCGTCAAGATCGAGGCGCTCGAACGCACCGACACCATCGGCGACCTGCTGGCCGCGGCCGCCCGCACCGGATTCTCGCGGTTCCCCGTGATCGACGGCGATCTGGACAACACGCTCGGCGTGGTCCACGTCAAACAGGCTTTCACTCATCCGGCGCGCACGCGCGCCGGAGTGGGGCTGGCGCAGATCGCGCAACCCGTACCCGTCGTCCCCGCCAGCCTGGACGGAGACGAGGTTCTGGAACGGGTCCGCGCCGACGGTATGCAGGTCGCGCTGGTGGTCGACGAGTACGGCGGCACCGCCGGCCTGGTGACCATGGAGGACATCATCGAAGAGATCCTCGGCGATGTCCGCGACGAACACGACGAGGAGGAACGCGACGTCCGCCGCGTCTCCGACGGCTGGGACTGTTCCGGACTGCTCCGAATCGACGAGGTATCCCGCGCAACCGGCTACCAGGCGCCGGAGGGCGAATACGAAACCCTCGGCGGTCTCGTGCTGACCAGGCTCGGGCGTATCCCGGCGGCCGGCGATATCGTGATCCTGCCGCAACGCCGTGGCCACGACCGGCGCCATATCGACGGACCGGGCGGCTGGCTGGCCCGCGTGGAGCGGATGGACGGACGCCGGGTAGACCGGGTCCGGCTGGTGCCGGTCGACGACCGGTCGCTCGACCGCGAACAGCAGCCGGCCGGACGGGAGTACCACCATGGGTGATCTGCTGGCCGTCGCGTTGACCGTTGTACTGCTCGCCGGGAACGCCTTCTTCGTCGCTGCGGAGTTCGCGCTGATCTCGGCCCGGCGCGACCGGCTCGAGGCACTCGCCGCACAAGGGAAACGCAATGCCGATACCGTTATCCGGGCGGGTCAGAATCTGTCGATGATGCTGGCGGCGGCGCAGCTCGGAATCACGATCTGCTCGATTCTGCTGGGCCGGGTCGGCGAACCCGCGGTCGCGCATCTGCTCGAATACCCCTTCGAGCTGGTCGGGCTGCCGGAGGCGCTGCTGCATCCGGTGTCGTTCGTGGTGGCGCTGACCATCGTGGTGATCCTGCACATCCTGCTGGGCGAGATGATCCCGAAGAACATCGCGCTCGCCGGTCCGGAACGCAGCGCACTGCTGCTGGTGCCGCTGCATCTGGCCTGGTTGCGGATCGCCCGGCCACTGATCGCGCTCTACAACTTCGCGGCCAACGCGACCCTGCGCATGTTGCGTATCGAACCGAAGGACGAACTCGAATCCGCGGTGTCCAGCGATGAACTCGCCGAGATGATCGGCGAATCGCGGTCCGAGGGGTTGCTGGACGAGGAAGAGCATCGCCGCCTCACCCAGGCGCTGGGCACCGGGGAGCGGTTCGTCGCCGAGGTCATGATCCCGCTGCACCGGATGCGAACCGTACCGTTGCGGGGCGCAGGCGGTACCACGCTCGGCGATATCGAAACCGCTGTCGCCGAAACCGGGTTCTCCCGGTACCCGGTGCGGGCCGCGGACGGCTCGCTGGTCGGGTACCTGCACGTGAAGGATGTCCTGGACAAGGTCTCCGACGAAGCGGCCGGACCGAGTACCGAGATCCCGCGCACCGATATCCGGCCGCTGCCGACCGTACTGCTGGGCACCACGTTGTACGAGGCGCTGGCCCGGCTGCGCCGGACCAGCAGTCACTTGGGCCGGGTAGTCGATGCCCGCGGCAATACGGTGGGGATCGTGGCACTCGAGGATCTGGTGGAACAGTTCGTCGGCACGGTGCGCGATGCCACGCACCGGGTGGCCGAATGACGGTCGGTACGGATGTGGTGGTCCTCGCCGAATCCGAGTGGCGGCCCCGCGCCGCGGCGCACAACGCCCGCGCCGGCGAGCTCGCCGGTGACTATCTGCGCCGGCGGGCCACCGGGACGAAACATCCGGTCCTCGACTTCCTGTGGACCTACTACGGTCACCGGCCGGCGCAACTTCGACGCTGGCATCCGGGGTACGGCGTCGCATTACGTGGCGCCGGCGAGTACACCGGTCTCCGCGGTTATCACCGGCTCGACGACACCACATCCGCCCCGGTGGTGACCGCAGATCCGCATTTTCTGCGCAGCCGCGGCGAGACCCTGTCCTATATCGCCGACCTGCTCCGGGCGACCGCATCCCGGCCGGCCCAGCTGTCCTGTTTCGGTCTGCACGAATGGGCGATGGTGTACCGGGCCGGGGAAATCCGCCACGACGGGGTCCCGCTGCGGCTGGGCGCGGCGGGTACCGATGCCGTGCTGGAGTCGATGCCGGTGCGCTGCACCCATTTCGATGCCTTCCGCTTCTTCACTCCACCCGCCGTAGGCCGCAACAACCAGCACCTCACCCGCGCCGATCAGCGGCACACCGAACAGCCGGGCTGCCTGCACGCGAATATGGACCTGTACAAGTGGTGCTTTCACACGAGTCCGCTCACCACTTCCGAACTGCAGCTGGACTGCTTCGAACTGGCTCGTGACGCCCGGATCCTCGATATGCGGGCCTCCCCCTACGATCTGCGCGATTACGGGTACGAACCGATCGAAATCGAAACCCCCGCCGGCCGGGCGGCCTATGTGCGACAGCAATCGGCCATCGCCGACCGCGCTGCCGGGCTCAGGGCCCGGCTGCTCGCCGAATGCGAACACCTCCTGGAGCACCTGAACCCCAAATTGAGCGCCTGACCGCCGGTAAGGTCACTTTTCTGGCGGCTATCGGCGGTTGGACCGCGCTCGGGCCATACAGACCAGGTGCCCGCTCATCCGAACCCCTGATCGAGAGACCGACTTCTTCCCGGAACCTTTTCCGCCGGCGTCCTTCGCTGCGCTGGACTGCGCGCGGGAGGGAAATCCCGATTTCGCCGAACTGCCGCTCGGATTATTCGCTGAGGCGGACTGGATACGCGAGGACGCGGCGGTCATAAATTGATGCATTCCTGAACGCTGATCGCCAGATCATCGCTGGTCAACGACGATTCTTCCGAACGCTTGTCCATCAAGCGCCCATTTGTAGACACAGCCGCACGGGTGAGCGGTTCAGCGCATCATGGTGGTGGTGAGGTAGTCATGCCCGCCCACGAGGAAGGTGTGCCCGTTGGCCGCGGGGGCGTCGATCGCGGCGACGATGGCCGCAGCGAAATCGTCGACAGTGGGCAGCGGCCCGTGAGTTCGGCGGGCGGCGACCGCGCCGGGGTCGCGGCGTTCCAGCAGCCGGATGATGATCGTCCCGTCGATCATGTCGCCGGAGACCACGACGAACCCGACACCGCGGTCGGTGAATTCGGGAATGAGGGCGCGCAAGGCGTCCTCGCCAGCGCGTTTGCTGGCGGCGATCGGCTCGTACCCATCGGGCAGCGGACCGCCGTCGGCATGAAAGTGCGCCTGGTGGCTGGTGACGAACACGATTCGCCCGCCGGGCGGTATGAGTGGCAGGGCGAGGGTAGCGAGCCGGACCTGGGCGTCACGGTTGAGGCGCAGGGCGTAGCCTGGATCGGCACCGCGTTCGAGTCCGCCCGAGGCGTTGAGCACGAGCGCGTCGAGTCGGCCGTGCCGGTCGCGGATGTGGTCGATCATCTCGGTGACCGCGGTGTCGTCGGACAGGTCCGCCCCGACCGCCGAGGCGCTGCCGCCGGCGTTGGTGATCGTATCAACCACCGTCTGTGCTCGTTTGGTCTTCTCGCGGTAGTTGACCAGGACGTGGATGTCCGGGCCTGCCAACTGCTGGGCGGTGACGGCGCCGATACCCCGTGATGCGCCTGTCACCAGCACGATTCGTCGCAAAGACGGTTCCGCTCTGTCCATCAGATGTTCTCCTCGCTCGGCCCGGTTGCTTCTGATTGAGAAGCAACTATGGTGCTTCGAAATGAGAAGCGCAAATGATGGCGGTCCGGCCGGGTCGGCCGATGAGTCCGGCAACGCACCGGTTCTGGCGGCGATCGACCTGTTGGGGCAGCGGTGGATGCTGCGGGTGGTGTGGGAACTCGAACCCGGGCCGCTGGGGTTCCTGGAACTGCGCCGGCGGATGGGCAACTGTTCGTCGAGCATGTTGTCGAACCGACTCCAGCAACTTCAGGCAGCCGGGCTGCTGCACAAGCACGGCCCGAAGGGTTCTTACGAACTGACCATCGCCGGTGTCCGCCTCGGACAAGCCCTTCAACCGCTGTGGGACTGGTCGGAAATCTGGACCGATCGAACCCAGGACTTCCGCTGGCCTTGAACCAACTCGGCGAGCGTCCCCGGTGAGTTTTGCCCCCGAGAGGTCTAATCGCGAATTCCGACAGCGCCGGATACCTTCACAGTCATGATCGAGCTCCGCGCCTTCCGCCAAGCGTGCTACGAAGCCGCCGAGCGCACCGGGGGCAAACTGATCGAGTTCCGCCTCACTGAGGGTGTGACGCCGAACTTCCACCAAGGAATCATCGCCTACCGCGACCGGCACCTTGCGGTGGTTGCGTTGCGCGATTCTGCGGTGCTCGCGATCGCCGAGCCACGGGTGATCGCGTCCGAGAACGGTGCGCGAGAGGCTGGTCCCCTGACCTTTGTCGAGGCTCCCGATCTAGTGACTGCCCTGTCCGAGCGTGCCGAGCGAGCAGGAGTCGAAGTACTTACTGGGACCGAACTCGCTCGGCCTTTCGATGCCGCGGCCTGGCCTGAGCTGGACCGAGCCGAAATCCGGTTCTGGCAACCAGAGACTGTCGGTGACGCTCTCTTCAACTACTGGGACTGAAGCCCGTCGACCGCAAAGCTGCGCTTCCGTCGGAGAAACTCGGCCACACCAAGACCTCGAGTGGCCTCGGGTCACCCCGGACATACCCAAGGATGCAGCCGCCTTTGGCGCCGGAGGCCCCGGATGGCGACTGTGCGCCGTAAGCTGCCGGACACCTGCGAATCCGGCCGGGCACTGCGCAGGCCACCGTCATTCGGTGAAACCGCTCCGTGCCGGACACCCGAATGGCTACTATCACTGAACAATTCCGGGTTATGTCCCAAACATCTCCCGGACGGGTCGGACGAGACAGCTCGGGAAGCGCGAGGATGCAATGGGGCGTCCCTTCGGAGAACTCCATCGGGTCAGAGCGATTGCGCTCGGCGCGGTCGCCGTGATCACTGCCGTACTGCTGCCGGGTAGTGCCACGGCCGATCTGCAGGCCGATATCCACAACGAGGTCCGGGAATTCCTCGACGTGGGCCGTACCGCCGTACCGCGCGCCGAATGCGGACCGGGGGCCATGCCCGAAACCGGTCTGCAGGGCGATGTTCCGGCGGCCGATCGCGACAGCGGGCGCAGCACCCAGGGGTACCGCTGCAATATGTCACTGGTCGGCCAGTTCGCCGGCCGCGGCGCCGGTATCACCTCCACCAGTTTCGAACACTGCGCCTATATGGGCACCTTCTTTCCCGGTAACCTGCTGCACCAGAACGGCGGAGTGCAGGTCCTCGACGTCTCGGATCCGGCGAATCCGCGCCCCACCGTCACGCTGAACGAACCGGCCATGGTGGCCGGTACCTGGGAAAGCTTGAAGGTGAACGCCCGCCGGAAACTGCTCGTGGGCACCGGGGTCCCGATGCTCGTCGGGGCCGGATATCTCTCGGTCTACGATATTTCCGATTGCGCGCATCCGCGGTTGCTGAACCCGGGCCCGGGAACGAATCTGGGTATGCCGCTACCGATCACCACGCACGAGGGCGGATTCTCCCCCGACGGCAACACTTACTGGGCCTCCGGCATCACGCCCGGATTCCTCAGCGCGGTCGACCTCACCGATCCCGCCCACCCCCGGGTGGTCTGGCAGGGGCTCACCGGTATCACCGCGCACGGTTTCGGGGTCAGCCCGGACGGTAACCGGCTGTATCTGTCGGCACTCAGCGGTATCACGGTTCTCGACGTGAGCGCCGTGCAGCGGCGCGATCCGAATCCGCAGGTTCATCACATCGGGCGCATGTTCTGGTCCGACGGCTGGGCCACCCAGCACAGTATCCCGGTGACCTACGACGGCAAACCTCATATCTACACCGTCGACGAAGGCGGTTCCGGCGGCGTGAAACTGATCGACGTCTCCGAGGACGCCGACCCGCGAGTCGTCGCGAAGGTGAAACTCGAGATCAACCTGCCGCAGCATCTGGACAGCAGTATCGCCTCCTCCATGGGAGGTTCGATATTCGCCTACGAATCCCATTACTGCGCCGCCGACCGGCCGGCGGATCCCACCGCACTGGCCTGTGGCTGGATATCGTCCGGGATCCGGGTATTCGATATCCGCGATCCGCACGCGATCCGGGAGATCGCCTACTTCAATCCGCCGGCGCGCACCGGCCGCAACCTCGAACTGACAAACTCGCCCCATGCGCTGGCCTCGTTGCTGGGTATTCCGGCGATGACGGCGCCCAGTGCGGCCCGTGCGGTGCTCGAGGGGCAGTTCGACCCGTCGCAGGCGCTGTCGTCGCGGACCGGCAAGCTCGCCTTCGGCGATGTCTCGACCGACTGGTGCCTGTCACCGCCGGAATGGCGGGGCAACGATCTCTACGTGACCTGTTCCGACAACGGTTTCATGGTCCTGCACGTCGACGAATCAGTGTACACCCCGCCGGCCGATCAGCAGTCGGTGGTCGGTTCCTGAGCGGCACCCGATACAACGGAGCCCGGGCCCATTCGGCACCCGGGCTCCACGTCGGCGGTCAGCGACTCACAGCGGCGGGAACCCCGCCGAGCCGGTGGCCATCCAGTTCCAGAAATCCCCCACTCGCATCACGATCAGCGCGGCGATATCGAGCACGGTACTACCCATCGAGTATTCCTCACATCAGCTTGCAGATACGGCGGCCCAGGATAGGACCGTCGGCCCGTCGAGACAACCGGGCCCCGCCCACGGTGTCACGACTGCGATATCCGAGGCTAATCGTGGGTGGGCAGTCGTGGCCACTGACGGCCACTATGGGCCAAGGTGGCGGGGTCCGTGGTGAGCAGGGTGCCGGCTTCGCCCGTTTCCGACGCGGGGCTCGCCGCCGCGACACTGCGCACTTCGAGTTCGGCCACACCGACCAGCACCACCAGCCCCACGACGACCAGCGCGACCGTGGTGAGCAGCGGGGTGAGCAGTTCGACGGGCGCGATCCCCTCGGGTAACACGTCGTGTTCACCGTGGTGTGCGCTCATCGACGCCATACCGGTGTAGTGCATACCGCAGACCGCGACACCCATGATCAGCGCCGCGCCGATGGTGTTGCCCCAGCCCTGTACGTGCAGCATGAACCACAGCGCGGCGGTGGCGGCGACCACCGCGATCGCGATCGACAGCAGGACCAGGCCGGTGCCGTACTCCATCGCGACGCCGGTGTTCATCGCGGCCATCCCCAGGTAGTGCATGGCCACCACACCGAGACCGGTGATGGCGCCCCCGAGCGGAAGTGCGACCGCCTCCCGCTGCCCGCGGACGACGATCACCAGCCCGATCAGGACCACCACGATCGCTATCACGGCGCTGAGCAGGGTCATCGGCATGTTGTACCGGATACTCGTACCGTCGATGGCGAAGCCGAGCATCGCCGTGAAATGCATCACCCAGATCCCGGCCCCACCGAGCGCGACCGCGGCCGCGACCAGCCAGCCGTAGGCGGGCTGCGCCGTGCGCGCGCGAACGGCGCAGCGCAGGCCCAGTACCGAGCCGATGAAGGAGATCACATAGGCAAGGACAGGAGTCACCCAGCCGCTGCTGAAGTGCTCGAGATGTAGCACGTCTCTACTCCGCTTGTATTCAGTCGATTTCCGAACCACAGCCCCACCGGCAGGAGTTCGATGCACCCGAAGCCGGGTACAAAGCAAAAATTTCACCTCAGACGGCTCGACCTCGCCACTTGATGTCACAACTGGGCTAACCGGACCGGACCGGTCAACCCAGCAGATACGCCGGGGTGGCCGGGGGCTCGACGTTGTAGACGAAATTTTTCCGCAGCCGGTGGTACGGCTCGCCCTCGGCGAAGAAGTTCCGACGCATATGCGCCAGCTCCTCGGCCCGGTAATCGGCCAGTGGTTTGACCGCTTCGTCCGCTTCCCGCTGCCGTTTCTTCGCCGTCAGACGCCCCTCCAGTTCCGGCGAATCGGCGAGCAGGAGCGCCTCCCGGCGCACCCATTCGCGGAATTCGGCGGTACCGCCCGCCGCTACCCGGTCCACCAGACCGATCGCCGCGGCCTCGCCGGCGCCGACCGGCAGGGTTTCCCTGGTCAACCGCGCGGCCTCGGTCGCTCCCACACGGCGCGGCAGCGAATACGTCCAGTATTCCGAGCCGTAGAGGCCCATGAGCCGGTAGTGCGGATTCAGCACGACCGATTCGCGGCACCACACCTCGTCCGCGGCGAGCGCGAACATCACCCCGCCGGCCGCCGCGTTCCCGGCCAGCGCCGAGATCACCAGTTTGTCCGTCGTGGTGAGGATCGCCTCCACCAGATCGTTCATCGCGGTGATATTGCGCCACGATTCCTCGGCCGGATCATCGGCCGCCTCGATCACGCCGAGATGGATACCGTTGGAGAAGAAGTCGCGAGCCGGGCCCAGTACCAGCGCACGGATGGGCCGCGCGCAGGCCTGCCGGTAGGCATCGAGCAGGCGACGGCACTGCCCGGTGCTCATGGCACCGCCGGCGAAGGCGAATTCCAGGTAGCCCACGGAGCCCTGCTCGTAGTAGCACAGCTCCGACCAGGTATCGCGGACCGCCGCCTCGGCCGGGGTGACCGGCACCTCGGGAGTATCCGCGGGGAGATCGGCGCCGAGCGCGTCGACGGCGGGACGTTTGAAGGTGGCCGGGCCGCCCGGCGCCCGGCGCCGCCGCAGCTGCGGTAACCACACCGCGCCGTCGACGGTGGCGCGGCAGATCGCGCCGTCGCGAGTGGCGACCACGGCCCCGGGCGTGCCCCGCAACCGGTCCTCGCGATGGCCGCCGTGGATGAAGTACTCCCGGCCGTACAGTTCGTCGAGCACACCCGGCTGCGAATCGGCGGCGCGTAGTTTACGCAGCACCGAGTCGGTATCTTCACCGGCCCAGTCGATCCGGCGATATTGCTGGGAATGGTAGGGGCGCAGCTGCCCGGACACATCTGCCCGACTGTAATCCAAAGGCTCGGGCTCGAATTCGCCCCCGGCGAACCGGTCGACGGCAAGCAGCACCGCAACCACGGCGGCGTCCGAGACCTCATTGCGGTACAGCTCGCTCTTCCCGCACGCAGCCACCGGGAAACGCACCGAAGCCCAGATCGGACCCGCATCCATTTCCGCGACGGCCTGGAGTACGGTCACCCCCCATTCCCGGGCGCCGGTGCTGATCGCCCAGTCGAGCGAGGAGGGCCCCCGGTCCCCCTTCGGGCCCGGATGCACGATGAGCACGGTGCAGGCGGTCCAGATGTCCTCCGGGATCGCCGTCGTCAGCATCGGCGCCACGATGAGGTCCGGGCGGAAATGCCCCACCCGCGCCCGCAGCAGATCGTCGCCGAGCGCCAGTTCGACCCCCACCTCGTGCCCACGACCACGTAACTCGGTGTGCACGCGCTGGCTGAGACTGTTGAATGCGCTGGCGACGAGCAGGACGCGCAAGGTTTCCTCCATCGGGTGAGATCTGTTCGATCCCAACGTATTGTTTCGGTTCCCGACAAAGCTAATCCGTCAGCGGGGTACCCGCAGTCCGGGTGATCCCGGCAATAGTTATCTGCCGCGATGTAATTGCCGGTCGACCAGTACATTCCGTTCTCTCGCGGCACGACGAGTCGCTGGTGGCGCGTCTACCCCACCGCACCGGACTCGTCACCGGCCCTTACCGGGCGTATCCGCAGTCCGGCCGGCAACGCTCGGATCACGTCGCACAGTGGTCGCCTCCGGCGGTGTCATCTGCGGTGCCGCCACAGTCTGGGATCTGTCGGCCGGGCGGACAGGTCGCCGGCCCGGCCCCCGCCGGGCACCCGGGTTTGCACGGTCCCATCATGAAAAATGACGCCGCCCCCGACCGGGCGCGGTCGAGGGCGGCGTATACGGCGACAGGCAGGCAGCTAGGACCCGTTCTTCCCCGCCAGTGCCTTCGCCTCACGGCGGCGGCGGTGCAGGATCGGTTCCGTGTAGCCGTTGGGCTGGGTGGTGCCCTCCAGGATCAGCTCCTTCGCGGCCTGGAAGGCGACGCTTCCGGCGAAGTCCGCAGCCATCGGCCGGTAGTCCGGGTCACCGGCGTTCTGCCGGTCCACCACCGGGGCCATCCGTTCCAGGCTGGCGATCACCTGGTCGGTGGTGACCACGCCGTGCCGCAGCCAGTTGGCCATCAGCTGGCTGGAGATGCGCAGCGTGGCGCGGTCCTCCATGAGCGCGATATCGGAGATATCGGGAACCTTGGAGCAGCCGACACCCTGGTCGATCCAGCGGACCACGTAACCGAGGATCGACTGCGAGTTGTTGTCCAGCTCCTGCTGCTTGTCCTCCTCGCTCCAGTTCGTATCGGCCGCCAGCGGGATCTCCAGGATCTCGTCGACGCTCGCGCGGGCACCGCCCTTGGCGATTTCGGCCTGCCGCTTGAACACATCCACCAGGTGGTAGTGGGTGGCGTGCAGGGTGGCCGCTGTCGGCGACGGCACCCAGGCGGTGGTCGCGCCGGCCTTCGGATGGCCGAGCTTCTGTTCCAGCATCCCCGCCATCAGGTCCGGCATGGCCCACATACCCTTGCCGATCTGTGCCTTACCGGGCAGGCCCGCGGCGATACCGGTATCGACGTTCCAGTCTTCGTAGGCGAGGATCCAGCGCTGGGTTTTCATCTCGGCCTTGCGGATCATCGGGCCCGCCAGCATCGAGGTGTGGATTTCGTCGCCGGTGCGGTCCAGGAAGCCGGTGTTGATGAACACCACCCGGTCGGCGGCGGCGTTGATGCACGCCTTCAGGTTCACCGTGGTGCGGCGTTCCTCGTCCATGATGCCGACCTTGAGTGTGTTACGCGGCAGGTCCAGGACATCTTCGACGGCGGCGAACAGATCGTTGGTGAACGCGACCTCGTCCGGGCCGTGCATCTTCGGCTTCACGATGTACACCGACCCGGTGCGGCTGTTGGTCAGCGTCACATCGTCGCGCAGCGAATGTTTGGCGACGAGGGAGGTGATGATGCCATCCAGGATGCCCTCGGGCACCTCGTTGCCCTCGGCGTCGAGGACGGCATCGCTGGTCATCAGATGGCCGACGTTACGGACGAACAGCAGCGACCGGCCGTGCAGCGCCAGCTCGGAACCGTCGAGCGCGGTATAGACGCGGTCCGGGTTCATGGTGCGGGTGAAGGTTTTGCCGTTCTTGGTGACCTCTTCGGCGAGATCGCCCTTCATCAGGCCCAGCCAGTTGCGGTAGCAGAGGGTTTTGTCCTCGGCGTCCACGGCGGCGACCGAATCCTCGAAGTCCATGATCGTGGTGACCGCGGATTCGATGACGACGTCCTTGACACCGGCGGTATCGGTGCTGCCGATGGGCGATTCGGGGTCGATCTGGATCTCGATATGCAGGCCGTTGTGCTTCAGCAGGATCGCGCTGGGCGAGGCCGGATCGCCGATATAGCCGATGAGCTGGCCGGCGTCGGCCAGGCCGATGGTGGTGCCGTCTTCCAGACCGACCTCGAGCTCACCGTCGACGATCGCGTACGAGGTGGATCCGATATGCGAGCCGGTGATCAGGGTGACGGCGTCGTCGAGGAAGTTACGCGCCCATTCGATGACCTTGTCACCGCGCACCTTGTTGTAGCCGGTGCCCTTCTCCGCACCGCCGGTCTCCGGGATGGCATCGGTGCCGTAGAGCGCATCGTAGAGCGAACCCCAGCGCGCGTTCGCGGCGTTGACGGCGAAGCGGGCATTGCTGACCGGCACGACCAACTGCGGGCCGGCGGTGCTGCTGATCTCGTCATCGACACCGGTGGTGCCGATCGTGAAATCCGCAGGTTCGGGACGCAGGTAACCGATCTCGGTCAGGAACTGTTTGTAGGCCGAGCGGTCGTAGCCCGTGCCCGGGTGCTCGCTGTGCCAGGCGTCGAGCTTGCCCTGGATTTCGTCGCGTTCGGCCAGCAGGGCCCGGTTGCGCGGCGCGAACTCCTCGATGATCCGCTCGGCGCCGGCCCAGAACGCGGCGGAATCGACGCCGGTGCCGGGCAGCGCCTCGTTCTCGACGAAGTCGTGGAGAACGGTGGCAACCTCGAGCCCGCCGACCTTTTTCCGCTCTGTCATCTACTTGCCTCACTTCCGCGAATACCGGGTGGAAAGTCGATAGATATGTTACCGACCGGTAGTGCCGCTTCGGCCGCCGGGTGAGCTGTGTATATCGCGCCGCCTCCGGCGTCGGGGGTCGGGGCCCTGTCGACCCCTGTTCTTCACTCCTCCGCCGGCCGTTCCGGCACAGTCGAAGGCGCCGCAACGGCCCCGAAAAATGGGCCGACAACTGCTGGGGCCCTGTGCCACCATGTATTCCACCGGCCATCACAGGGGCGGCCGATGATTCTCAGGAAGGAGGAGTGGTCTTGTATCCCATCGCACCGGCAGAGAAACCCGGTTCGTGTGTGCCGTCCGGGCAGTGCGCCGGCGTCGCCGAGCGGCCGATGAACGCCGAACAGTCGCGGCAGCCGAAATACGCGAACGATTCGATCGACCGGCTCCTCCCGCAGCAGCGCTGAGTCGCTCACCTCGCTCCCTGTTCAAGTCCGGGCTCTCCCGGCCGTCGAAACCTGGTGATTCCCATGCCGTTTCCCGCTGTCACCGAACCGGTGACCATCACTGCGGACAATTGGATACACAGTCGAGTGTTGGTGCTCAATGCCAGCTACGAGGCGCTGGACCGGGTTGCCGCCGATCGGGCGGTGGTGCTGCTGATCAGCGGGATCGCCGAATCGGTAGTGGTCCGCCGGCCGCATTTCCCGATCCGGTCCCGGCATACCGAGATCATGCTGCCCGAGACCATCCGGCTGGTGCGGTACCGGTACCTGGCCCATATCGCCGTCCGGACGCCGGGCAGCCGGGCCACCCACGCCGGGGTGTTGCGACGGGACGGGAACCGGTGCGGCTACTGCGGTGACTGGGCGCCGACCGTGGACCATATCCGGCCCCGCAGCCGCGGCGGACCCAACACCTGGGAGAACCTGATCGCCTGCTGTGTCCCCTGCAACACCGGCAAGGCCGACCGCACCCCTGAAGAGGCGGGGATGCGGTTGCTGTGGGAACCCCGGGCACCGCAGCCGCTGGCCCGTGAACAGCGGCGGGTGTGGAAACACCTGGCCGCTACCCCCTGAACCGATCCGCGAAAGGAGGGGATCGATATGACCGTCGAAGTGCTGGCGGACCTGCTGCCCATATCCGACAGCCGCGGATGGCACCGCGCCGCCTGTCGCGGCGACCCGAACCACGAAGCGTGGTTCCCGTATCCATCGCAGGACTTCGAGTACGCGCGTGCGGTATGCGGCCGGTGCCCGATCCGGCCGGACTGCCGCGGCTTCGCCGAACGGACCGGCCAGTCCGGGGTGTGGGGCGGGCACGAATTCGACCGGGGAAAGATGATCCGCGAATAGCCGGCTCGAACCGGCGCGACGCCGGAGGTGGTGCCGAGTGCACCCCTCCGGCGTCGTGGGGTGAGCCGTCCGTGGCGCCACAATCGGTTGTCCTCCTTACACTGACTGGCCGTGGGTACCCATCGCAGCACCGGCTCTTCCCGGGAAATCAGCAGGGGGCCGGTGATCACCGCGGTGGTGGTCGTGGCCCTGATCGCGGTCGTCGTCGGCTGGTGGCAGTTACGCCCGGATTCGGCGAATGGCACAACGGCCGGCGGCACCTGCTCGGAGGGCCGCGCCATCCTCGATGTCACCGTCGACCCGGAAATCGCCGACCCGGTGCGCACCATCGCGGCCCGCTACAACGAGACCCGGCCGGTGGTGCTCGATCATTGCGCGGAGGTGGCGGTCACCGAACGGCCGACCGCGGATATGGTTGCCGCCTTCACATCGGGTGCCACCTGGAATCCGGTCCTGGGGCCCCGGCCGGCACTGTGGATTCCGGTATCGGGCAGGCAGATCGAGTCGATGCGGGTGCCCGGGCTGATCGAAGGCACGCCGCGTTCCATCGCGTCCAGCCCGATCGTGCTGGCCGTCCCCGAGATACTGCGCCATGCACTCGCCGCCACCCAGACGTCCTGGGCGGACCTGCCCCGGCTGCAACAGGACTCACTGGAGGCCATCGGTCTACCCGGCTGGAACGGACTCGAGCTGGCGCTGCCGCCGGGCGATACAACGCTGGCGGTGGCCGCCGCGGTGGCGGGAGCCGTCGCGGGAACCGACCCGCTCACCGCGGAGGCGGCGACCGGCGGACAAGCCGTCTCCGCGGTATCCGCGCTGGCGGCCGCGGCGCCGGAGGTCGCCGACACCTCGGCAGCGATCACGGCACTGTCGGCGGCCGCCCCGGCCGAGGCCGCGGTCCACGCGGTGCCGGTGACCCAGCGGCTGCTCGCGGCGAACCCTGGCGCCACGTTCTACCTACCGGTCGGCGCAGCACCCGTGGCCGACTATCCGGCCGCGGTGATGGCGGGGCCGTGGGTGGACAAGGCCGAGAACTTGATCGCCGGTCTGTTCGCCGAGTACCTGCGCAAACCGGAACAGCAACGTGATCTGATCGCGGCCGGCTTCGCCGCCCCGCCGGCCCAACCCGTTCCCGTCCCGCCGCGGGAAGCGCTGGACCGGCTCCGCGCTGTCCTCGACAACCCTGTCCTCGGGGTACACGCGACAGCGCTCGTGGATATCTCGGCGTCGATGGCGACCACCGACGGCGAACAGAGCCGGCTCACCAATACCGTCGGTGCACTCGCGTCCACGGTCAACGTCATGCCACCCGAATTCGGCCTGGGCATATGGACCGTCGGCGCGGACACCGGCGGCGGTAACCCGTACGAGGTGGTCGTCGGCACCGCTGCACTCACCGACGAGCACCGCGGGACACTCATGGGTTCGCTGGGCGATATCGAGGCCGCGGCCGCGGACACCGGCGAGTGTTACCCGGCGCTGCTCGCCGCCTACCGCGCCGCAGTCGAGAACTATGCCGCCGACCGCACCAATTCCCTGCTGCTCGTCACCGACGGCCCGGAAGAAAATTCCGCCCTGAGTGGCGCCGACTTGCTGGACGCCATCGAGGCGGCAGGCGGCCCGCAGACCCCGATCCGCGTCGACGTCATCGTCATCGGCGGTGTCGGCGCCGGCGCCGACACCCTGCGCATCCTCACCGAACGCACCGGAGGCACTTACAAGGTCCTGCCCACCAGCAACGATCTCGAATTCGGAACGGCCATGGTCAACGCGCTGACCGCCCCCTGACCCGCCGACGAGGTCAGCCGACGCCGCTCACACCGTCGAGCGGGCCCAGGCCACGGGCCGGCTCTGCGGTGCGAGCGGTGGTTCCGGCGCTGGCCGCTGGGAGACTTCGTGCCCGATTACGGGCGCTACACGATCGGCGGCACAGTCGAATCCGCGGCCGACCGGCTCATCGGCGAACGGGCCCAGCACAGCGGTTCACGGAAACCGCCGCCGCGAAACGCGGGCCGAGCCTCCCCGTACCCCGTCTTCCGATACGGCACCGGACCGGCACCGCCGGCGGACGACCGAACCGCTGGTGGGACGGCCGGGTGGCTGCCCGACAACCGCCGAACGGTCGAGCCCGGAGGCGAACCCCGGCGACCGGGCAGCCGGAGCGTCGATACCGGACGGCACTGTGGTCAGCGTCTTCGGATCGAACCGCTCAGTCGATGTACGCCTCGGGCGGTGGGCAGGTGCACACCAGGTTGCGGTCGCCGAACGCACCGTCGATCCGGCGTACCGCCGGCCACACCTTGGCCCGGGTATGCGCGACCCCACGCGGGTATACCGCGACCTCCCGGCTGTAGGGATGATCCCATTCCGCGACCAGGCACGCCGCCGTATGGGGCGCGTTGCGCAGCGGGTTGTCGTCCACCGGCCACTCCCCCGCGGCGACCCGGTCGATTTCGCGGCGGATGGCGATCATCGCGTCGGCGAATGCGTCGAGTTCGGCGAGGTCCTCGCTTTCGGTGGGCTCCACCATGAGTGTGCCCGCCACCGGGAAACTCATGGTGGGGGCGTGGAATCCATAGTCGGCCAGTCGTTTGGCCACATCGTCGACGGTGACACCGGTGCGTTTGGTGATCTCGCGCAGATCCAGGATGCATTCGTGGGCGACCATATCGTTGGCCCCGGTGTACAGCACCGGATAGTGCTCTCCCAGCCGGCGAGCCAGATAGTTCGCCGAGGCGATCGCGGTGAGGGTGGCGCGGCGCAGACCGTCCGCACCCATCATCCGGATATAGGCCCAGGTGATCGGCAGAATCGATGCCGAACCGTATTTCGCCGCCGATACGGCGTGCGAATCGGGGACCAGCGGATCACCGGGCAGGTACGGGGCCAGGTGTGCGCGAACGGCGACCGGGCCGACACCTGGTCCGCCGCCGCCGTGCGGAATGCAGAACGTCTTGTGCAGATTGAGATGGCTGACATCCCCGCCGAACCGGCCCGGCCGGGCCAGCCCGACCAGCGCGTTCAGGTTCGCACCGTCGACGTAGACCTGGCCGCCGGCATCGTGGACCAGCGCGCACAGCTCGGCGATCTCCTGTTCGTACACGCCGTGCGTGGACGGGTAGGTGATCATGATGCAGGCCAGCCGGTCGGCGTGGTCGGCGATTCTGGCGCGCAGATCGTCGAGATCGACATCGCCGTTGGCCCGGCATTTCACCACCTCCACCCGCAGACCGGCCATGGCCGCGGAGGCGGCGTTGGTGCCGTGGGCACTGGACGGGATGAGGCAGGTGTCGCGGCCGGTATCGCCGCGGCCGAGGTGGTAGCGGCGGATGGCGAGCAGGCCCGCGTATTCCCCCTGGCTACCGGCGTTGGGCTGCAGGCTCACCGAGTCGTATCCGGTGATGTCGGCCAGCCAGCGCTCCAGATCGCCGATCACCCGCAGCAGCCCGGGGGCGTCGCCGGCCGGCGCGTACGGGTGCAGCCGGGCGAAGCCGGGCCAGGTGATCGGCTCCATTTCCGCAGTCGCATTGAGTTTCATCGTGCAGGAGCCGAGCGGGATCATACTGCGGTCCAGCGCGATATCCTTGTCCGACAGTGCCCGCAGGTACCGCAGCATCGCTGTTTCAGTGTGGTACCGCGTGAACGCCGGGTGGGTGAGGAACTCCGAGGTGCGGTCGGCGATACCAGGGCCGACAGGTTCGGCGGGCGCGACGCCGAATGCGTCGAGCACCGCGGCGATATGGTCTTCGGTCGTGGCCTCGTCACAGGCAACAGCGATATGGTCGTCGTCCACCTGGCGCAGGTTGATCCCGCGCGCCGCGGCCTTGGCGACCACGCTCTCGGCGTGCCCGGGCACGCGGGCCAGAACGGTATCGAAATACTTGTCGTGCACCAGGGCCTCGCCCAGCGCGGCCGCCAGCCGTTCGGCGTGCCGGTGCACACGCCTCGCGATGGCCCGTAATCCGTCGGCGCCGTGGTAGCAGGCATACATTCCGGCCAGGATCGCCAGCAACACCTGCGCGGTGCAGATATTGGAGGTGGCTTTCTCCCGCCGAATATGCTGCTCCCGAGTCTGTAATGCGAGCCGGTAGGCCGCAGCGCCGTCGGCATCCTTGGACACCCCGACCAGGCGGCCGGGCAGCTGCCGCGCGTGCGCGGTACGCACCGCGAGATAACCGGCATGCGGCCCGCCGAAGCCCATGGGCACCCCGAACCGTTGCGTGGTGCCGAAACAGACATCGGCGCCCTGTTCCCCCGGCGGAGTGATCAGGGTGAGCGCAAGCAGATCGGCGCCGGCCGCCACCAGCGCACCGCGCTCGTGGGCCTGCGCAATGGTGCCGGTCCAGTCCACCACGCGTCCGGAAGCACCCGGCAGTTGCACCAGCACGCCGAAGAACTCGCCGTCGGGCAGCCCGGCGCCGGCCAGATCGGCTTCGACGATTTCGATACCGAGCGGTTCGGCGCGGGTGGCCAGCACGGTGCGGGTCTGCGGGAAGAGATCCCGATCGACCACCAGACGGGTACCGCGGCCGCGGCCGGCCCGGTGCATCAAGGTCATCGCCTCGGCCGCCGCGGTGGCCTCGTCCAGCATGGACGCATTCGCCACGTCCATACCGGTCAGGTCGGTGACCATGGTCTGGAAGTTGAGCAGCGCCTCGAGCCGGCCCTGGCTGATCTCGGGTTGGTAGGGCGTGTAGGCGGTGTACCAGGCCGGGTTCTCCAGCAGGTTGCGCACCAGCACGGGCGGGGTCAGGGTGTCGTAGTAGCCGAGCCCGATCATCGAAGTGGCCACCGTATCGGTGGCCGCGAGCGCGGCCAGTTCGGCCAGTACCTCGTGCTCACTCGCGGCCGGCGGCAGCCCTGCGAGGGGGTCGGAGGGGCCCGTCGGCGGGTAACTGTCCCGGATCCCGGTAGGCAGTGCGGCGGCGGCGAGTTCCTCGGCGGAGGCGATACCGATCTCGGCGAGGATATGCGCGAACCCGGCGCCGTCGGGTCCGATATGCCGGTCTGCGAAGCTCTGGGTCACCACGGCTCCCTGGTAGAGCGGGCCGACCGTACGGCCGGCGCTGGACCCTCCCCCTCTGTCGCGGCGCCTGAGAGCTTCGGCAACCGGCCGGGGACCGGGCGCCTTTCACCATGGGCGGGTGGCCCGCAGCCACCTCTTTCCAGAGGCGCCGGTTCCCGCACGGTCCTGGTGCCTGAGAGATTGACGGGGAGGTGCTGCTCCTTCGGCGCCCGGCTCCATCGAGGATCCGGGGCTCTCCCGCACGGCTACGGCGCCCGGCTATCTTATCCCGGTGGCCGGGCGGGACGAGAACTCACCCAGAATGTGTCCTTCGCCGCACCGGAATCCCGCGAACCGGGCACAGGGCTACGTCAGCCGGTTTTCCGGGTCATCCGCGCTTTGCGCCGGTAGGACAATTCGTCCTCGGGCCGCTCGGTCGATTCCGCCGCGCGTTCCGCGGGAAAAGCCGCGATCGCGCCGGTGAGCTCCCGCATCGCGCTGTTGACCGCGATACCGAATACGCCTTGGCCGCCCTGCAGTAAATCGACGACTTCTTCCGGCGAGGTGCACTCGTAGACCGAGGTGCCGTCGGAGAACAGGGTGATATTCGCCAGATCCTGCACGCCGCGGCTACGCAGATGATCGACCGCGATGCGGATGTTCTGCAGCGAAATACCGGCATCGAGCAGACGTTTCACGATTTTCAGGACCAGGATGTCCTTGAAGGAGTACAACCGCTGGCTACCCGACCCGGCCGCGCTGCGAATGGAGGGTTTGACCAGGCCGGTCCGCGCCCAGTAGTCCAATTGCCGATAGGTGATACCCGCGACCTGGCACGCCGTCGGAACCCGGTATCCGACCAGGTCGTCGGGGACCGAATCGTCGGGGAACAATCCGGGTTGTATTTCGTAGCGCCGAGGCGGGCCCACTTCCGACCGCATATCCCGCATATGCTCTGCCACTGAACTACTCCCTTGCTCCGCCGATCTGTGCCCATACCCGACGGCCCGGCGTCGAGTACGAGGCTACTCTTCCCATTCTCTCGGCCGCAGAGGTGCCGATCCAAACGCGACGCGCGGTAATGGTCTCGACCTGTAGTTGAGGTCTAGAAAATATTCGGGAAACTCAACTGTCGGTCGCTTTGAAATCGTCCGGGGATACCGACTCGAGGAACTCCTTGAACTTTTCGACTTCGTCCTCGCGTTCATCGGGCATCACCAGACCGGCTTCCTCGAGCACGGATTCCGCCGCATAGATCGGGCAGCCCACACGGAGCGCGATGGCCACCGAATCGGAGGGGCGCGCCGATATCCGCACCTCGTTCTCGAACACCAGATCCGCGTAGAAGGTGCCTTCCTTCAGATCCACGATATGGACCTCTTCGAGAGTGTGCCCCAGATCGGCGATCAAAATCTTGATCAGATCGTGGGTGAGCGGCCGGACCGGTGTGACGCCCTCCTGTTCGAGCACTATCGCCGTAGCCTCGGCCTGCCCGATCCAGATGGGCAGATACCGCTCGCCCTCGGCCTCCCGCAGCAGCAGGACGGGCTGATTCTGTGGCTGCTCGACCCGGATGCCGATCACGCGCATTTCGCTCATCGCACTGCCTCCCATACTCCCCGGCCGCCCGCCCTCGCCGATGCAGGACTCGCCGTACCACGAGTCTAGGCGAATTCCGGGCGCTGCCGCGATGGCACACGGGGCTAGCGGAATCGGTGTGTTGCCACCGGCGTCGGCGCCGGCGATCCCCCCGCAGGTCAGACCGATACCGCCGCCGGGACGGCACCCGGCGCGGGCAATTCAGCCGCCCAGCGAGTTGCGCACCGACGCCTTCACCAGGCTCGCGTGCAGGGTGAGCGACAGTGCGGCCAGTTCGCGCACGGTCTCCTCGGCCCGGGCGCGGGCGCCCGCGTCGCGGCTCTTCGCGATCGGCGCGGCGATCTGCGCAACCAGCGCCGCCTCCCGGTCCGCGGCGAGTTTGAACGCCCGCAGATGCCGGGCTTCCAAACCGAATTCGGCCATCGCCTTGGCTGTGGTGGCCAAAGTCACCGCATCGGCATCGAAGAAACCGGCGGCACCCGGGGTGATCAGATTCGCCCGGATCAGATCGGTGAGGAATTTATCGTCGATACCGGCCTGCTCGAGCAGATCCTCGCGGGTCACCCGGATCTCGTGATCGAATTCGAGTTCGTCGGCGGTGATCCGGCCGGGCTGGACCGCCAACCGGCGCGGCGGCCGCGGTGTCAACGCGGCCTCGTCCGCCACATCCCGCCCCGCGTCCGGCCGGGCGGTGCGAGCCCGCGCACGGGCCTCACGTACCCCGAGCGTCGCGGCTCCGCTGTCGATGGCCTCGAGCTGTTCCTTGATCACCTTCAGCGGCAGATACTGGTCACGCTGCGCGGTGAGCACGAATCGGAGCCGCTCGTAATCGGCCACCGAGAACCGGCGGTAACCCGACGGGGTTCGTTCCGGCCGGATCAGGCCCTCTGCTTCCAGGAAACGGATCTTGGAGATGGTGATATCCGGAAAATCCGGCCGCAGCAGATCGAGCACGGAGCCTATCGACATCCCTCCGTGCGCCCATTGCTGCGCCGCGCCTGTCATGACTTGGAGTCTTTCATGCCGAAGCGCCGATCACCCGGATCGGCGCACCGATCATCACCTGTTCACAAACTACCGGCACCGGCGGCCGAACCGGCCTCCTGTGTCCGCGGCCCGGTGAGGAAAACCAGCCGGAACTTACCGATCTGCACCTCGTCACCGTTCTGCAGTTCCGACGAGTCCACCGGCTCCCGGTTGACATAGGTGCCGTTCAGACTGCCCACATCCACGACCTGGAAGGAGTCCTCGTCCTGCCGGAACTCGGCATGACGGCGGCTGACGGTGACATCGTCGAGGAAGATATCGCTGTCGGGATGACGGCCGGCCGAAGTGGTCGGCTGATCCAGCAGGAACCGCGAACCCGCGTTCGGGCCGCGTTTGACCACCAGCAGCGCCGCTCCGACCGGAAGACCCTCGACACCCTGCACCGGCTGTTCACCGGTCGGCTCGCCGGAGCGCGATGCGTCGACCTCGTTCAGGAAATCCGCGCGGAAGACCGACGTCGTCTCGGCCGCGGTCTCCCCGTAACCCGGGTCTTTGTTCTCGCTCACCGTTTCTCTCCTCCTCGAACCTCATAAACCATGCAGGCAGATGCCGCGGTGCGACGTGGCTCGGCGGCCCCGACTCCGGGCGGCACATCCGTTGGCATTGACCGTACCCTGCCGGGCCGTGCCCGTGCAGGTAGAACCGGGAAGGCTGAATCAGCCCCCGATAACTCCTTGATAACCTGCGGCATCGAGCAGTTCACCGAGACTCGAGTCCAGTGCCGGAGCACTGTCGACCTCGAGTTCGAACAACCACCCGCCACCGTAGGGATCGGTGTTCAGCGTTTCCGGCTTCGCCTCCAATTCCTGGTTCACCGCAACGACTTTCGCGCTCAGGGGAGCGTAGATGTCGGAAACGCTCTTGGTCGATTCGACCTCGCCGACGCCGTCCCCGGCGGCAACCTCGGCACCGGTTTCGGGCAACTGAACGAACACGACGTCACCGAGTTGCGACTGCGCGTAATCGGTGATCCCCACCCGGACCCGGGTGGGCTCGATCCGACGCACCCATTCGTGTTCGGCGGTGTAGCGCAGGTCCTCCGGAGCCCGGTTCACGTGGTGTCCTTTCCTCGTGTCGTCGTGCACGATGCAGCAACTCTATGCGAGCCCGCCGGGATTCGCCGCGCCGGTATCCCGACTGCGGGCGTCACCGGGGCGCGCCGGGGGCCGGGGCACCGTACGCGCGACGGCGATCGCGCGGCCGAGATACAACAGGCCGGTCCACACGTAGACCGCGGTGCCCCAGATGAGCAGCGCCCCACCGAAGGCCCGGCCGAAGCCGTCCCCGGCCCAGTCCATCTGTCCGGCCAGTAACCAGGGCAATGCCGACATGAGCGCGAACGTGGCCGCCTTGCCCAGATAGATGACCTCGGGTGGGTCGAGGTCGCGCCGGCGGTACACCGTGAGCGTGAGGGTGAGCACCAGATCGCGGCCGATCAGCAGCGCCGCCACCCACCAGGGGAGAAGACCGCGAGCGACGAACGCGGCGAGCGTGGTCACCAGGTAGAGGCGGTCCACGAACGGGTCCAGCAGCGCGCCCAGCCGCGACGACTGATCGAGCAACCGGGCGAGTTTGCCGTCCAGGAAATCGGTCAGGCCGCTCACTACCAGCAGGGCGAACGCCCAGCCGTCGGCGCGCTCCACCAGCAGCAGCCAGAGGAACACCGGGACCCCGATCAACCGCAGCACGCTCAGCACATTGGGGACGGTGAGCAGCCGATCGGACAGCACCGCCGCCAGGGCGCCACCGGATCCGCGGCCCGCGGCCGTGGTCTCGGATCCGCCGGTTCCCGAATCACTCGTCACATGCCAGTGCTTACCGCACGACCTCCGCAGATGCCAGCACGCCCCCCGCACGGGCCGCGGAGACGTAACGAGCATCGAACACCCGGTACCCCCGGTATGAGTGAGAGAAAGATCATGTCGGGTCGGCGGGGTTCGTTCCGATTCGGCCTTTCCGGTCGCACTGCCGCGCGTGAACGGCATGTCGGGTGCGGCATTCGGATGTTGCTTCCGGCCACATCCAGGTCCTGGCCCGGGACGCTGCGCCGGACCGGCGGACCGGCGGGTGACCTCCCCCGAGCCCGGCCGGACTGTGCTCACCGGACCGCGGCACCGCCCGGCGGCGACTCTGGACAACGCGGCAGAGGCTCACCGTGACGGGGCTGCGGCCACGGCCTGACCGAGCAGTACGGCGAGTGCGCACGGGATCCAGACCGAGAAGCCCGCACCGGCCGGAACCACTCGATTCTGTGCCGCCAGGAGCACGGGAGGGGTCCGGCATACCGAAACCTCGCTGTGATCCGGCGCGAGCCACGATCACCGTGGGTACGGTTACCCGGTGTCGAACAGCCGGATCCCCTTGCGCTCGTATATCCCCGCCGAGGACATGCTGGCCCGCGGCCGTGCGGTCCGCGGCCGGGTGTCGCTCACCGCACGGGATCGCGCGATCCGCACCGAGGGGCGGCCGTCGATCGTCGAATTCGTCGAGGCCACCAACAAGGGCCGGCTCGAACATCTGGTCCCGTTGCGGATCGGCCGGATGCTGGCGTCGCCGTTCGCGTTCTACCGGGGCGCGGCCGGTCTGATGGCCCGCGACCTGGCGGGCAGCCCGGATACCGGGTTCCACGCCCAGCTCTGCGGTGACGCACATGCGGGCAACTTCGGCCTGTACGGCACCTCTCGGGGCGAAATCGTCATGGATATCAACGATTTCGACGAAACCGTACCGGGACCGTGGGAATGGGACCTGGAACGGCTGGCAGCGAGCCTGGTCCTGGCCGGGCGGGTCGGCGGCGCGAACGAGCACGAATGCCGTACCGCCGCTGCCGATGCCGCGCGCAGCTACCGGCGCACCGCCGCGGCGCTGGCGCAGCGACCGTTTCTGACCTCGTGGTCGGCCCTGGCCGACGAATCGATTCTGGATCGCGTCGAAGCCGACGATCTGCTGGACAACTTCAAGAAGGCCGCCAAGAAGGCGCGTAAGAACACCAGCGAGAAAGTCGTCCGCAAATGGACACATATCGACGATCACGAAACGGGTATCGAAAGTCATCGCTTCGTCAGTGATCCGCCGATCCTCACCACCGTGGCACAGGAGGTGGAGGACGCGGCCATCGATGCACTGGAACGTTACGGATCGAGTCTGCGCGAATCCCGGCAGGAACTGCTGGGACGGTTCGCCGTCGCCGATATCGCGTTCCGGATCGTCGGCACCGGTAGCGTGGGTATGCACAGCTATGTCGCTCTACTGCACGGCAATTCGGGTGAAGTACTGGTATTGCAGCTCAAACAGGCCGCGCCTTCGGCCTTGGCATCGGTACTCGGGACCGCCGCACCGAAACACGAAGGCAAGCGAATTGTCCAGGGTGCCAGACTGGTTCAGACGGAAACCGATATCCTTCTCGGCTGGACCACCATGACGATTCCACAGCCCGGAGGCGGCAGCCGGGAACTGCCGTTCATCGTCCGCCAGTTCCGCAATCTCAAGGGCGGAATAGCGCCGGAAGAACTCGAACCGCACGATCTCGACGATTACGGCCGTCTCGCCGGTGCCCTGCTGGCGCGCGCCCACGCCCGTTCCCTCGATCCCCGGTTGATCAACGGCTACCTCGGCGAAGACGCCGACTTCGACGGAGCCGTGGCCGATTTCGCGGTGCGCTACGCCGATCGCACGGAAGCCGATCACGACGAACTCGCCGCCGCGGTTCGGGCGGGGAAACTTCCGGCGGAGGAGCCGGACCGGTAGTTTCGAGAGGTGCGCCGCGCTCGGCGCCGCAGGAGTCCCGGTTCGGACGCGAAGGGCGGTCACCATGCTCGTGCAGGTTCAGGACGGCACCGACAGTTTTGCCGAGCGGTCCCTCATCGATTGGCTCAGTGGGTGGGGCACGGTCGACAGTCCGCACGGAGTGGCGATCCTCAACTGCGATCTGCGGTACGACAACGAGATCCACCACTTCGATGCCGTGGTGTGGACACCCACGAGCTGCGTTGTCATCGATGTGGCGGGCTTGCGCAGCGATCAGGGTGGCACCCTGCATGTTCCGCTCACCGGCAGGTCGACGCTCAACGGGGTCCGCGCGGACTTGGAGGCCGCCGACGACCGCTCGCTGCTGGAACGATCCCGCGAACACACTTTCGCGATGCAGAACTGGCTGGCCGCGCGCGGGTTGGGACAGCGCATGGTGCACGGTGTCGCGCTGATCGTGCCGTTCCATCCGGTCCCGGTGCAGATCGACCAGAAAGTGCACGACCCGAGTTTCGATGTGATCGTCGGCAACGATCCCGAACGACTGCGGCACTATTTCGGGGTCCTCGCCCAACGCGAATCGCACCGCTGGACCGCCAACGATGTGGCCGCCGCATTCCGCGGTCTGGGAATCCTGGCGTACCTCCCCGCACCCCAGCTACTGATCGACGAGGGGTTCCTCGGCCCGATCGATGTCACGCGGTGGCACGGCAGTCCCGCGCAGGCGGAGGCGGAGAAGTACGCCGAGGATCTGGCCGAGATGGAGCGGCTCGCCGGAACACGCCGGTTCCGCGCACCCTGGTACAGCCCGTGGCTGCTGTATCCCAGGGAGACCGGCGATATCGATTTCGGCCGGGCCGTTATGCGCGCGCTCTACGCGCTCGGAATCTTCGTCGCGGTGGCATGGGTCCTGTGGTTCGTGATCACGGCCTTCGTCACCTACGGGCCCGGCTGAGCCGTAGCCGTCGCAGCACCACGGATTACCCCGTGGCCGCCCGCGATGGATATGGTCGGCTGGTGAGCACCACATCCGGCGCGCCGAACCCGTATCCCGCGGATCAGCCCACCGGAGACGATCACCGCCCGGCCGAGAACCGCCCGAGGCCACCGGCGCACCTGTCCCCCGCCCACCGGGATCGGCCGCCGGGCCCGCACCCGGTTACCGCCTCGATACCGCAGGCCGCCGGCCCCCTGGGCACCGGAGTCGTCGCGGCGACCGCAGCGACGGTGGCGGCGGCGTTACCCTGGTCGTTCCCGCCAGGCGGCGGGCCCACAACCTTCGATCTGGTGGTCGGGTCGCGCGTGGACCCACGGCTGGATCCGCGGCCCTGGGTGGCCGAGGTCCTCGCGCTGGCGACCAACACCGGAGTTGTGCTCGCGCTGCTCTGCGGTAGCGCGCTGTGGTTCACCTGGCAACGCCGGTGGTGGGAGGCGGCAACCGTGGTCCTGGCGCCGGAACTCGCGGTGGCGGTCAACACCTGGGTGCTGAAACCCTGGTGGGGGCGGCCGCTGCACGACTATCTCGCGTATCCGAGCGGCCATACCGTGCATCTCGTATCGGTGGTCACAGCGTTGGTCCTGTTGCTGCGCTCCGCGCGGGCCCGGGCGGTGATCGTCGCGCTCGCCACGGCCGCCTGGTGTGCGGGCGCGGCCGGTATGATCGCGCTCGACTACCACCACGCCACCGATATCATCGGCGGGGCAGCCGCAGGGATCTCACTGACCATTGCCCTCTACTGGGTCTCGGTGTGGATCCGCCGCACTTTCGGGCCGCGCCCGCGCTGACCCCCATGCCACGGCACCGCACCATCCAGCTCATCCCTGACCGCGACGCCCGGCGCGACAGCCGCGACCACACCCATGACCGGCTGAGTTCGGCTGGTCGTACCCGGTTGCCCGCCTTCGCCTCGTACCCGGCGGCACCGGGCTTCGCCGCTGGTTGCCGCTTGTTTCCGCCGGGCCGACCGGGCTCCGCGCGGCCACCGCTATGCGTGACCCCCAGGACTACCGGCCCCGAACAACCGGATCCGGACCCGCCCGTAGTGGTCGAGACGGATCCACCGACCGGTGCCATGGCGGCGTACATACATGGTCGGCGTACATATCGGAGACGCGCCCGGCTGCCTGCAAGGCCGGCGCCCCGCTATTGCCGCTCGTAGACGCTGGCGTCGTCCAGCATGGCGGCGCCCAGCATCGATTCGGGTACACCGAGTGCTTCCACCAGAGTGAGGGCATCCGGGCGGAGGCGGTCGACCAGTTCGTTCACCCCGCGCCGGATGGCTTTCGCCCGTTCGACCGAGATGAAACGGTGCATGATGAACCAGGCGGAGTTCTCCTCCAGCACGGAGTACACGTAGAGATCGCAGACGGTTTCGGCCAGCGCGCGAGCGTGCTCGTCCTCGATATCGGCGATCCCCTCGATGAACGCCTCGAGTACCAGCCGATCGATATGGGCGGACCCGGCCGCGAGGATATGGTCCTGCGCATTGTTGAATGCCTCGAAGGGCCCGGTTTCCTCGGCCCGGGCGCGCAGCCGGTGGGCGGCGGTACGGGTGAGATAGTCCTCGCGGTCGGCGAACAGCTGCAACTGGGTGGCGCGTTTACCGAGGTCGCCCTCGTCGACGGTTTCGCCGCTGCGGTCGCGCAGGGTCTGGATCAGCTGGCGCACGCCGGAGCGTTTGCGCACCACATCGCCGGCCATGGTCGCGGCGAAGCGGACCCAGCCGAGCGCGTCCAGATCGCGTACCTCATCGGCGTACGCGGTGAGGATCTCCTTGGCGACGAGTTGGGTGAGCACCACATTGTCGCCCTCGAACGTAGTGAACACATCGGTATCGGCCTTCAGCGTGACCAGGCGGTTCTCCGTGAGATAACCGGCACCGCCGCAGGCCTCCCGGCATTCCTGGATGGCGCGGGTGGCGTGCCGCGTCTGCGCCACCTTCAAACCCGCGGCGCGTTTCTCCAGCGAGCGCTGCGCATGCGGATCCAGGTTCTGGCCCGTCTGGACCAGATGCATCCGGCGGACCAGATCGTTCTGCGCGAAGGCCAGCGCGTACGAACGGGCCAGCAGCGGTAGCAACCGGCGCTGATGCATCCGGTAGTCCAGCAGCAGGGTTTCCCCGCCGTCGTCGGGGTTGCCGAACTGGCGGCGCTTCAGCGCGTAGCGCACCGCGATACTCAAGGCCACCCGGGCGCCGGCCGCCGCGGCGCCGCCCACGCTCACCCGGCCGCGTACCAGGGTGCCGAGGGTGGTGAAGAAACGCCGGCTGGGGTTGTCTATCTCGGAGCTGTAGGTGCCGTCGGGGGCGACATCGCCGTAGCGGTTGAGCAGATTCTCCCGCGGTATCCGTACCTTGTCGAAGACGATCCGGCCGTTGTCCACGCCCGGCAGGCCGCCTTTGCCGCCGCAGTCGGAGGTGGTGACGCCGGGCAGGTCGTTACCCTGTTCGTCCCGGATCGGGACCAGCAGGCAGTGCACCCCGTGTGCGCCCGCCGGTGTCCGCAACTGCGCGAAGACCGCCGCCATCCGGGCGTGTTCGGCGGCACCGCCGATATAGTCCTTGCGCGCCGAAGGGGTGGGGGTGTGGATCACGAACTCTTCGGTGGCCGGATCGTAGGTGGCGGTGGTCTCCAGATTCGCGACATCGCTGCCGTGCCCGGATTCGGTCATCGCGAAACAGCCGAGCAGATCCAGCGAGATCAGCCGCCGGATATGCTCGCTGTGCCGTTCGGTGCCCAGGTTCTCCACGGCGCCGCCGAACAGACCCCACTGCACCCCGGACTTCACCCAGAGCGAGAGGTCGGCGTAGGCCAGCATCTCCAATCCCACCACGGCGGCGCCGGGCTCGCCCGTACCGCCGTGCTCGCGCCGGAAACCGCGTTCGGCGAGGCCGAGTTTCGCGATCTCGCGCATCTGGTCCAGGACCCGGGCGCGGGCGTCCTGTTGATCGAGGCCGGGATCACCGGCGAACCGCCCGTCCGCGAGTTGGGTGCGGGCCTCCTCCCGGACTTCGCGCCACGGCCCGTCCAGTGCCTGCCGTAACTCTTGTGCTGTCGCAGTGCTCCCGGTGCTCATACCTTCGACCCTAATGGCGGCGGCAGGGGGAAGCCCGGCGACAAACCGCACACGATCGCGGCGCCCGCGGGCGTACATGGTCACGACGGGAGCGGGTAAGCCCGGAACGCGGAACGAGGCCGGGCGGAGTCGGCACCACAGCGGGTGGCGATGCGCCGGACGTATCGGCAGCGCGGGCGTAACACCTGCGCGGCACCCGCCGACGCATTAGGAAAGACCTCGCTCAGCTGGGGAAACGTGCCTCTTTTTCCATTTCGAACCGGGAATAAACCGGCACGTAACGAAGATCACATTCATCCGACCTATTTTTCGGTGGATAAGAGGGCCCTCCGGCCACTACCTTCGCGGCTATGGCTGCGCAAGGATTCCTGGAAGGAGCGACCTCCACACCACAGATCTCTCCGGACCCGTCGGGTTACGCCGAGCACCGGCGTACTCCCCTGCGTTTGCCTGTGATCACCGGTGCCATCAAGAAATTGGTCGCCGATCGGCCCGCGACGGCCGATACGATCGTCTCCGCACCCGCCCCGTTGCAGCCGATCGATCTCACCGACGACGCCACCGTGGCCGAGGTGATGGATCTGGCCATCCGGATGGGTGAAGTGGTGCTGGCCTCGGGTTCCGCCGTCACCGATACCGAGACCACAGTGCGTTTCATCGTCGCCACCTACGGTCTGTCCGAATGCGATGTCGAGGTCACCTACAACGCCATCCGCATCTCGGTGCATCGCGGCCGCCGGCTTCCCCCGGTCAGTTCCATGCGGGTGGTGCAGTACCGCTCACTGGACTTCACCCGGCTGGCCGCGGTGGATCGGCTCACCCGCCGGATCCGTCGCGAAGTCGTGCCCCCGGCCGAGGCGCGCGCCGCACTCGATGCCATCACCTCGGCGCCGCACCCCTACAAGCGGTGGACCGCCACCTTCGGCTGGTCGCTGATGGCCGCGGCGATTTCGCTGCTGCTCGGCGGCGGTGTACTGGTCGTCGCGTTGAGCTTTGTCACCACCGCCCTGATCGATCGGACCAACCGCGCCCTCAACCGGTACGGTCTGCCGTTCTTCTTCCAGCATCTGGTGGGCGGCGCCATCGCCGCCACACCGGCCGTGGTGCTGGCCGCCGTCGCCGAACCGCTGGGTATCTCGGTGAGTCCGACGCTGATCATCGCGGCCGGGATCACGGTGCTGCTCAGTGGGCTGAGCCTGGTGGGCTCGGTCCAGGACGCGATCACCGGGGCGCCGATCACCGCGGGCGCGCGAATGCTCGAACTGCTGATGATGACCGGCGGCATCATCGCCGGTATCGCGCTCACGCTGCGGGTCGGCGAAATGTTCGACGCAACGGTGCCCCTGGACCTCGGGCCCGGCCACGCGCTGACCAATCTGCCTGTGCAGGTCATGGCCGGCGCCACGGCCGCGCTCGCGTTCTGCCTCGCCTGCTACGCCGAGAAGAGGGCACTGGCCGCGGCCGCCGGGAGCGGCGCCATGGGCACTATCTGCTACCTGCTGGTGATGGCGGCCGGATTCGGGCCCGTGCTCGCCGCCGGTGCGGCGGCCGTGGTGATCGGCATGGTCGGTGGTCTGCTCGCCCGGCGGGCGCTGACGCCGCCGCTGGTCGTCGCACTCGCCGGTATCACCCCGCTGCTGCCCGGCCTGAGCATCTACCGCGGCCTGTACGGCATGCTCAATGACGAGTTCACCCGCGGCGCGGACCAATTGCTGGCCGCGTTCGGTATCGGCTGCGCGCTGGCCGGTGGGGTGACCCTCGGCGAATGGTTCGACCGGACCGTGCGCCGCCCACCGATCCTGCGCAAGTTCGGGGCGCTGCGGCGCCCGGTGGTCACCCGCAAGCGGTTGCCTTCGGTGAACCTGGCCAAACGCCTGTACTCGGTGAACCTGGGCAAGCGCCGGGCCGCGCCGCTGGGCCGGGCCCACGGACCGGTGCTGGGGGCGCCGCCTGCCGCGGTCATGGCTTCGCCGGAAATGCCGCTGGGGTTCCCGGTCGCGGGGCAACTGCCGCAGGCGCCCGTGCCGGTCGCTCCGCCGGCACGGCGGACCACCGCACCACACGCACCCGTACCGCCCGCGCGCGGGCGGGCCACGGTATCCGGTTCCGGCTACAACGTCTGGACCCACGACCTGGATCCGGCACCGTTGAGTTCGGCGGTCTCGGCGCAGCCGCTGGATCTGTCCGATACTTCGGCCGTGGCGGCGTCGCCGGAGATACGCGAGATGCCGGTACTACCCGCAGATCTGCTGTCCCTGCCCACTGCGGCACTGGGTATGGCCGAGGATATGCTGCCCACCGCGGCGATACCGTTCGCCCCGCCGGAGCCGGTCGGTGTCGGCGCCGCGGCCGAGCCGGTAGGCGTGGGTGCGGGTGAATCCGGCCCCGTGCCGACAGAGCCGCTCCCCGCGTCCCGGCGCCCGGACGCCGGCTGACGGAGATCCCCACGGGCGGTATCCGCCCGGTATCGTCGGGTTGCCGGTGCCGGCGGCGGCGCGGTACGAAGCCGCGCCGCCGCCGGCGGCGTGGAAGGAGCGGCGCACTGCCGCCGTGTTCGCAGGAAGGGTTTTGTATGCCGCAGACCACCGAGACCGCCGATCCGGCTGCCCCTTTCTCCACCCGGATCCGGGAGGCCACCGCGCGCGAACACGAGGAAGCGGAGAATTCCTCCTTCATCACCGATATGCTCGCCGGCGCGCTCGGCATCGATTCCTACCGCCGCTACACCGCGCAGCTCTGGTTCATCTACCGGGCGCTGGAGGATCACAGCGCGGCGCTCGCCGACGATCCCGTAGCGGGACCGTTCATCAAACCCGAACTTGCGCGTACGGCGGAGCTGGAACGCGACCTGGCCCATCTGGCCGGGCCCGGCTGGCGCGAACAACTGGACCCGCTACCCGCCACCGCCGCCTACGCCGCCCGGATCGAGGAATGCGCCCGGACCTGGCCGGGCGGCTATATCGCGCACCATTACACGCGGTATCTGGGCGATCTGTCCGGCGGGCAGGTGATCCGCGGACACGCCGAGAAGCTGTGGGATCTACCGCATCGCGGTGACGGCGTCCGGTTCTATGTTTTCGACGGTATCGGCAATCCGGCGGCGTTCAAACGGGAATACCGGGCCCTGCTCGACCGGATCGGCGCCGACGAACTCGAACAGCGCCGCATCCTGGACGAGGGCAAACGGGCCTTCGTCCTGAACCGCGCGGTGTTCACCGAATTGGCCGCCGAATTCGCGGTTCGGCGGCCGGGCTGAACCCTGTCCGGCCGGCCGGCGGGTCTGATAGGTTTCCCGCCGGTAACTACCGTGAGCGAAGGGTGAACCGTGTCCGAAACCTCTCCCGGTGACCGGGTATCCGACGAATATCCCGTGATCGTCGTCGGCGCCGGATTGGCCGGTCTCGTCGCCACCTACGAACTGACCCGGGCCGGGCACCGAGTTCTCGTCGTCGACCAGGAGAACCGCAACAATCTCGGCGGGCAGGCCTTCTGGTCGCTCGGCGGGCTGTTCTTCGTGGACAGCCCGGAACAGCGGCGGCTCGGAATCCGCGACTCCTACGAACTCGCCCTGCAGGACTGGCTGGGTTCGGCCGGATTCGACCGGGACGACGAGGACCACTGGGCCCGGCAGTGGGCGCAGGCCTACGTGCAGTTCGCGGCTACCGAGAAGCGGGACTACCTCTACGACCTCGGTCTCCGGGTGACGCCGCTGGTCGGCTGGGCCGAACGCGGTGGCGCCCTCGCCGACGGACACGGCAATTCGGTGCCGCGGTTCCACATCTCCTGGGGAACAGGCCCCGGCGTGCTCGAGGTCTTCCTGAACCCGGTCCTGGAAGCGGAACGCAACGGCCTGGTGCGGTTCGCGTTCCGGCACCGGGTCGACGAACTGATCGTCGACGACGGTGCGGTCACCGGGGTCCGCGGCAGTGTGCTGGAGCCCACCGAGCTGCCCCGGGGGGTCGCCACGTCGCGCACCGTGGTGGACGATTTCGAATTCCGGGCCGGTGCTGTCCTGGTGACCTCCGGCGGTATCGGTCACAACCATGACCTCATCCGGCGGAACTGGCCGGTCGATCGGCTGGGGCCCGCGCCGCGCACCATGATCTCCGGGGTGCCCGCGCATGTGGACGGCCGGATGCTCGGTATCGCCGAATCCGCCGGTGCCGCACTGGTGAACCGGGACCGCATGTGGCATTACACCGAAGGCATCAACAACTGGGACCCGATCTGGCCCGACCATGCGATCCGCATCATCCCCGGCCCGTCGTCGCTGTGGTTCGACGCGAACGGTAAACGGCTGCCGGCGCCGTGTTTCCCCGGTTTCGACACCAACACCACCATGAAGGCGATCCTGTCGACCGGCCACGACTATTCGTGGTTCGTGCTGACCCAGGCCATCATCGAGAAGGAGTTCGCACTCTCGGGATCGGAGCAGAACCCGGATATCACCAGCAAAGACCGGCTCACCACCGTACGCAGCAGATTCACCAAGGGGGCGCCCGCCCCCGTGGAGGCGTTCAAGGAACACGGCGCCGATTTCGTGGTGGCCGATACCCTGCGCGAGCTGGTGGACGGGATGAACGCGATCGCCCGCGGACCGCAGCTCGACTATGCGGATATGGAACGCCAGATCGTTGCGCGGGACCGGGAGATCACCAACAAGTTCAGCAAGGACGCCCAGGTGACCGCGATCCACAACGCGCGAACTTTCTTCGGTGACAAGACCGCCCGGGTCGCGAAACCGCATCGGATCCTCGATCCGGCGGCGGGGCCGCTCATCGCGGTCCGGCTCAACGTCCTCACCCGCAAGACGCTCGGCGGCCTGCAAACCGACCTGGACTCCCGGGTGATGCGCCCGGACGGCGCCCCCTTCCCCGGCCTGTACGCCGCGGGCGAGGTCGCCGGATTCGGCGGCGGTGGCGTGCACGGCTACAACGCGCTGGAAGGGACGTTCCTCGGCGGCTGCATCTTCTCCGGCCGGGCCGCGGGCCGCGCCCTCGCGCGGTCGCTGGACACGCCCTGACCGCACTGCACCGGGATTACTCGGGTCCCGGGCGCTCGGCGTATCGCCGACTCGCCGTCACATGCGCGTGTACCTCATCGAAAAGTTCCCAGCCGTCGCACGGACCGGCGGTCCGTGCGACGGCTGGGAAGCCTCGCCGAACGGCCGCGTCGAGAAACGCCCGGACCACACCCGGCTCGTTCAGGTTCAACCAGAGGTCGCGGGTCCCGACGACGCCCGCCGTGGAGACACCGCCGTCGGGTATACGGCGCTCCGCACCCGGGCGAAAGACCAGTGTCAGGCCGGCCGGCGCCCCACGCTGCCGTATCCACAGGACCTCCTCGCAGCCATCCACGTGCCGGTGGTAGGTCCGCCAGCGGAATTGCTGACCACGCACAGTGAGAACGCGCGGGCGACGGCTGTTACGCATGGCTTGCGGGCCTCATTCCCGGGAGAGCAGCCGGCCCGCTTCGGCCGCCAGCGCGCCCAGTTGGCGGGCCTGTAGTCCGGTATCGACGACCGGGCGGCCGGAGCCGATCCGGGTGGCCAGCGACAGCGCCGCCACCGCCACTCCCCGGCGTCGCACGGGTACCGCCACGCAGCCGATTCCGGCGACCGCTTCCTCGTTGTCCACCGCGACCCCTTGGCGGCTGCGGATCCGGGCCAGTTCCCGGTGCAGTTCCAGCCGGTCACCGATCGTGCGAGCGGTGAGCCTGGGCAGCTGTTCGCGTAAGGAGGTTTCCACGACACCGGGGTCCAGGCCGGCGAGCAGCGCTTTGCCGAGCGCGGTGCTGTGCGCCGGCAGCCGACCGCCGACCCGGGTGGGGACGGTGGCGCTGGTACGGCCACCGGTTTTGTCCAGATACACGACATCTCGGCCGTCGAGGACGCCGAGATGCCCCACCGAGGTGGTCCGCTGGCACAGTTCGTGCAGTAGCGGGCCGATCACGGCGCGCAGTTCGTTGTGCCCGGCCGCCAGCCCGCCCAGTTCCAGGGCCCGCAGGCCCAGGCGGTAGCCGCCGGGCGAATGCGCGAGCCAGCGCAACCTGATCATCTGGTCCAGGATGCGGTGCACCGTGGACCGGGGCAGACCGGTGCGCTCCACCAGGTCGTGCAGGGTGAGCATCGGTGTGGCGGGCGCGAACGCGTCCAGGATCGATGTCATCCGCTCGATCATCGATACCGGTGGTGTGGGCCGGGCCGGTTGTCGCCCGCCCTGCCACGACCCGCCCGGCTCCGGGTCGGCCAGTACCTCGACCGTCAAGACTTACCTCCATCGTGCAGCCCGGTCAGCTTATGCGTAGCGAACCGGACGCTATCGACGATGCCCCGTTCCGGGGCTGTGCAAACCCCCCCTAGCCGATCATCCCGGCATGAACGGGGCGTCGAACACGCTGCACAGCCACCGCCCGTCGACGAGTTCCATCACAGTGGACACCGACAGTTCCCGCGGTGTCTCCGCGGCGCCGGGTTCGGCGTTGAGGGTGGTGAGCTGCACCTGGACCTCGGCCCGGGTATCGGCCGCGCTCATCGTCGCCACACAGGTGGCCTTCTCGACCCGGGACCGTTCGGGATCGGCGGAGATGAGGACCCTGGCCATCGGCAGGACGGTTTCGGCCTGGCTCCTCCACTGCCCCGTGGCGCCGGCCTGTACTTCCTGTTCCCAGCCGGCCGGGTCCGCGTAGTCGTAGGTGCCGACCAGAGTCGTGTAGGCGCAGGCGGCCTGTTCGGCGGCGGCTTTCGCGCCGGCGGGCGGAGCCGGCGGACCGTCGGAGCCGGCGGTGCCGGTGCGCGAGATCCCGGTGAGCCAGGCCGCCGTGCCGAACACAGTCAGGGCCGTCGCGGCGGCGAGTGCCGTCAGCACCCGCCTGCCCCGCGAAGGCCGCCCCGGCAGAGGCGATGTGGAGGGCGCGATCGGCGGCACGGGCAGGCTCGCCGGCCGGGTGACCGGCGGGTCGACGAGCGCCCGGCGGGCGGCCAGCGCCAGCTCACCGCAAGTCGGGAAACGCTCGGCCGGGTTCTTCGCCATGGCCTTGGCGATCACCCCGTCGAAACCGCGGGGCACCCGGGGATCGGCTTCGGACGGTCGCGGGACCGGCGCATTGAGATGGGCGTTGATCAACGCGCCGGTGGTGGCCGCCGGATACGGCAACCGGCCGGTCAGCAGGTAGTACAGCGTGCAGCCCAGCGAGTACACATCGGCGCGGCGGTCGATATCGGGGCGCATCTCGAAGTATTCGGGTGCGGCGTAGTGGAAACTCGCGTACAACTCGCCGGTGCGGGTGAGCCCGTCGGAACGGTCGAGTGCCTTGGCGATACCGAAGTCGGACAGGTACACCCGCTGGTGCTCGCCCCAGGCCAGCAGGATGTTCGCGGGTTTCACATCGCGGTGCAGGATTCCGGCGGTATGCGCGTGGTCCAGGGCCCGCGCGGTCTCCTCGGTGATCCGTACGGCATGGTCGGGCCGGACGGGCCCGTCGCGCAGGACCGCCGCCACATCGGTGCCCTCGATGTACTGCATCGCCATCCAGAGGCGGTGCTGTTCTTCCCCACGGGCGTAGACGGCGACGATATTCGGGTGTGCGAGCCGTGCGACGGTATCGGCCTCGCGCAGGAACCGGGCCCGGACCTCCTGCTCGGCACCGGCCACCGGGTTCAGCAGTTTGAGGGCGACCGGGCGCGGCAGGTCACGATCGCGGGCCAGATACACCTGCCCCATTCCGCCCACGCCGAGAAGCCGCTCGATGCGGTAACCGGCGAAAACCGCGCCCGGTTCGAGTGCGCCGTTCACGCCGGCCGCAGACCGGGCCACCCGTAGGGATGGGGTCCGGGGACGAGCCCCGCCCGCCCGTCCGCGGGTTCGGTCACGGCGGGAGCGGTGGCCCCGTGTGACGGCTGTCCGTGCTCGCGCCGGAAGGTCTCCATATCCATCCACCGGATCTGCTGGACCAGTTCCTCGAGCTGAGCGGGCGGCAGGAAGCCGGCCTGCGAATGCACCAGCATGCCCTCGCGGAACGCCATGATCCACGGGTACCGGTCGACCTGTCCGGCCGCCGCCAGCGCGGGTTCGGCCTCGGCCTCGACCGTGGCGTGCACGATATCGCGATGTGTTTGCGAGGATGCCTCGTACACCGGCGCGAATCGGGTGCACCAACCGCACCAGGTCGCCCAGAAATCAACCAGCACAATGTGATTGGTGGCAACTACCGTCTGGAAGTTCTGCTGGGTCAGTGGCGTCGTCGGCATCTGTCGTCCTCCCGGCGGCCCGCGCCGACCGCCCCGCGTGCGTATCACCCGTCCGGAAATACTCCCATGAACGAGCGCCGGATGCCCGGCGAAGAAGTACTGCCGGACAGCCGTTGCCCGGCAGCCTACGCGGTCCGAGCAGCACGGGGCCGATCGGTGCTGGGCGCGCGGTACGGCCCCGGCCGGCCGCGACCACGGACCCGAACGATAACGTGTTCTCATGAGCGAAAACGAGGCCGGGAACGCACTGCCGAGCGCGGAGCATCACGAAGGCGGCTTCCGGCCGATGTCGGAGCTGATGGATCAGATCCGTTCGGTGGACACCAGCCGCGGCGGACCCCACTACGGCGATTTCATCGAACAGGTCCGCACGCTCATGGACCGGGCCCGGCTGGCGGTACCGCCGGACGATCTGGTGCAGGAAGCGGCCGGCATCCTGGAAAAGCTCAACGACCGGCTGGCCGGGCATGTCCACGAGGAATGGGACGCCCCCGGCTGGACCCGGTTCGATCTGCCGTCGCGAGGCAATGTGACCCTGCCGCCCTACCGTGTGGACCGGGCGAAACCGGACGGGGTGGAGGCCCGGATCACCTACCGCACCTTCCATCTGGGCGGGAACGCAGCGGCCCACGGCGGATACATCTCCCTGGGTTTCGACGATCTGATGGGTCTGGCGGGTTCCCTGTATTCCGGGTCGGTCACTCGCACGGCCTCGCTGACCGTCGACTATCGGGCGATCACACCGCTGAACAAGGAACTGCAATTGCGTGCCTGGGGGGAACGGCATGAGGGCCGCAAGGTCTGGATCAAGGCCACCCTGCACGACGGCGACCTGCTCTGCGCCGAAGCCCACGGCCTTTTCATCGTGCTGAAACCCGGCCAGCCCTGACACTCGGCCCGGCTGCGCCGGCCGCCGCCGCGGCAGTGGGATCGACAGCCGACGGCGGGCTCACTCCCTGAGCTGAGCCGAAGTATGCGCATCGGGCGAGGAATACCGGGGGTGCAGACCGGTGGATTCCGAGCATGGTCATCATGGTGCAGAACAAGCTCGATCGACTCACCCGGTTGAATCCCGGTACGACGCCGCCGAAGAATACGAACCCATCGGAACGCGCAGGTCCGGGAGCGCTTCGGAGGCGCAGCGGTAACCCGTGTTGCGTCCACGGCCGGGCCTCGCACGCGGCCGGCGCGCACGCCCGGACAGCGAGCGCCGATGCGCCCACTGTCCGGCGCTCGGCTACCTGCCGGTACCGGCCGGATAGTGCTCGGCCAGGTACGGGGCGAATGCTTCGTCGACCTGTTCGGCGGTGAGACCGAAATCGGCCAGCGAGTACTTGTGCGCGGGACGTGCGGCGCCCGAGGTGGATTCGCTGTGCAGGCCGGCCATCCGGGTGCGCGCCGCTCCGGTGAACTCGATCCCGAAGTGGTCATAGACCCGCTCGACGGTGGCGATCGGATCGGTGACGAAGTCCTCGTAGTACACATCGCAGAACTGCGCGGCGGGATACTTCGCGCGATCGGCGAGGAATGTCCGTGCGCCGCGGGACCACAGCTCGAGCTGCGCCTGTCCCACCACCGGACCGCGGAACTTCTCCGACCAGCCGTCGGTGGCCTGTTCGTTCAGGCTGCATACCGACGCCACGATCGTGCGTGGCTGCCGGTGCATCTGGATGATCAGCGCGTCGGGGTATACGGCGAGCAGAGCGTCGAGCGCGAACAGGTGACTCGGGTTCTTCAGCACCCACCGGCGGTCCGGATCGTTGAGCCCGATCAGTTGCAGATTGCGGCGGTGGCGTTCGTAGGCGGGTGTCCAGTCCTGGTTGCGCAGCCAGTCGGAGTAGCGCGGCAGGTAGGCCAGGCATTCGTAGGAGATCGACATCGCCGACTGCCGCAGCAGTTGCCAGCACTCCTCCACCTGGTCGGCCGAGATATGGTGCACGCCCATGAACTCCGGGTGCTCCACGTGATGTTTCTCGTAGGCCGCCTGCAACTGCTGGAACACCGGGTTGTGCTCCCAGGTCTCGCGCGGCGGGCGCGGCTGCGGCATCTCGGTCAACCACATCTCGAGGCCCTGATGGCCGGGGTCGGCGGTGAGCAGGCGGTGCACGGCCGTCGTCCCGGAACGCGGTAGCCCGGTGACGAAGATCGGGCGTTCGACTCCTACCTCGGCATGCTGCGGATACTGTTTCCAGCCGGCTTCACTCAACGCCCGGGCGATGAGCGCCCCGCGCAGGAACGCGCGGTTGACCTTGTTGCCGAACGGAGTGAGTTCGGCGTCCCGTTCGAACGATTCGAGCAGCACCGACAGTCCGGTGCGGTAGTCGTCGGCGCCGAAATCGTCCAGGCCGATCACCTTGGTGGCGGAGGCGTGCAGATCGTCGATCGTGCCGACGTCTTCCCTGCCGATCATTTCTGGTTTCTCCTCAGTGGTGGAATTCGCCGCAGTTCACGTCGAGACAGGTCCCGGTGATCGCCCGGGACATCTCGGAGGCGAAGAAGATGACGGCATCGGCGATTTCGTCGGGTTCGGGCAGCCGGCGCAGATCGATATCGGCGGCGGTCTCGGTGTATACCTGCGCGGCCGTGATTCCGCGTTCCTTGGCGAGGTAGTCGAAATACCATTTCAGAGTGTCGGCCCAGATCCAGCCCGGCGCCACCGAATTGACCCGGATACCCCGGGGTCCCAGTTCGGTGGCGAGGCTCTGCGCCAGCGCCAACAGCGTGGTCTTGGCCATCTTGTACGGGCCGTAGGGTTGCCGGGAGTGCCGCAGGACGGCCGAGTTGATCATCACCACCGACCCGTTGCGTTCGGCGAGCGCCGGTGCGAACAGGCGGGTAAGGCGTAGTGCGGCGAAAACGTTGGTGTCGAAACTGGCGCGCAGATCGTCGATCGCCACATCGGCGAGGTCGGCCATCGGCGGCATGGCGAACGCATTGTTCACCAGCGCGTCCACCCGGCCGAATTCTTCGTGGGTGGCGCGCACGAGTTCCTGCGCCGCCGCATCATCGGTGATATCGGTCGGCACGACCAGCGCGTGCCCGCCCAACGCCTCGATTTCGGCGGCCACCTTGCGTAGGCGTTTCTCGGTACGCGAGGCGAGCACCACCTTCGCGCCCGACTTCGCGCTCTGTACCGCGATGGCCTGGCCGAGCCCGGGGCCGATTCCCGAGACGACCACCACTTTGTCCCGCAACAGCATCAGCCCAGCATCCTTTCCGCCACCGCGGCCTGCCGGGCGGCGATGCGCACCTTCCAGTCCTGCGGGGTGATCCGGGATTCCCGGTAATAGGGCAGCCGGTCCGGCAGTTCGTCGAAGGACACCAGTTCCACCGTCGGCCCGTCCTCGGGTTTCAGTTCCCGGGACAGCCGCTGCCAGCGGAACTGCAGGTAGGCACGGTCGTGGCCGGTGCGCTCGATCCAGTTGACCAGGCCGGGGTCGCGTTCGCTGATCACCAGCCGGATCATGCCGTCCGGATCCACCTTCGCCTGGTCGGCGTTGAGGCTGGTCTGGTGGTTGATGTAGTCCAGCGACAGGTACCACATACTGCCGAGCTGGAACCCTTGGTAGGGGGCGTCGGATTTCGGCACGGTGAGGATCATGACCTGGTCGCCGGTGAGTTCGTAGTGGCCGACCGAGGAGAACTGCGTGGACAGCCCACCGGGGGTACGCCGCGGTTCGGTCATGGTGTTGACCGGCAGATTCAGATAGAACCATTCGGGGAAGGCCAGGAAGGTCTTCAAACGGGAGACCAGCATCTTGCCGGCGACTTCGTACCGTTTGGCCATCAGGTCGGTGGTGACCGCCGGTGGCGCCGTGCCGGCGGTGTCGACCCGGCGGATCCGGACGGTACCGGCCTTCTCGTTCGCCCAGTCGCCGTAGACCTCGCGCACCGCGAGCATGGTCGAATCGGCGGCGAGCTGGATATGGTTGCGGCCGCCGGCTCCGGGGCCCAGTGTCAGTTCGTAGGTGCCGTCGGCCGCGATATCGATGGAGCGGTCGTCGAAGGCGGTTTCCCCGCCGGGCACCTCGGTCGGCGAATAGTTGCCGTTGAGCACCTGGAAGCTCAGGTCGCGGGTGGTGCCGCGGGTCCCCGTCACCACGTATTCGGCGTCGGGGCGCAGGTTGGCGTGCCAGTAGAGGGTATCCGGGTTGTCCAGGCCCATCTTCGTATAGGGGCCGGTGGAAGTCACGAAGAACGGGAAATCCTTGTCGAAGGCCCACGACATCTGGATGGCGGCCCGGATACTTGCGGCCAGATAGTCGTACCCCTCGGCCAGATCCTGTTCGGTGCGGATATGGGGGGCGCCTTTGATGATTTCCTCGGCGGCGGCGATCGCGTCCGCGAACGGCTGAGTCAGCACGATACTCCCGGTGTTCCATATATGTACCGCCCTGGTACATTCTTATATCAAAAAGATTAGAACCTGTTCTAGGAGTGGTCAATGGCAGCGGGCCCGGCGGAGGTGCGCGAGGTGGGACGGCGATCGGCGCCCACACAGCGCGTGATCCAGGTGATCGATTACCTCACCGCGCGGCGCGGCCGCCGCGCCGGACTCTCGGAAATAGCGCGTGACCTGGGTCTGGCCAAACCCACCTGCCTGGGAATCCTCACCGAGCTCACCGCCGCCGGCTACCTCACCCGCGACCCCCGCACCCGCGACTACGGCCCGGGTCCCGCACTCATCGCCGCGGGACGGGTCGCCCAGGACAGTTTCGCCATTGCCGGGCTCGCCCACCCCGAACTGGGGCGCCTCAGCGCGAAATATGCCACCACCTGCACCGCGTCCGCCGTGGTCGGCGAACGGATCAGCGTCTTGGACAGCGCCGGCCCGGCCATGGTGCGTGTCGGAGCGACCTATCGTTTCGCGCCGCCGGTCGGCCTGATGTACGTGCTGTGGGATACCGATGCCGCCTTCGACGCCTGGCTCACCACCCCACCGACGGTGCCCCTGCATCAGGACGAGACCCGGCTGCGCCGACTCGTCGCGGAATGCCGCGAGCGCGGCTATCTGGTGGAGAGCATGACCGGCGCGGGCCGGCAGCTGTACTCCATGCTGGCCGGGGTCGGCGGCCACGAAATGCCGGATGAGCTGCGCACCGCCGTTGCGGAGCTGGTGACCACACTCGGCGAGCGGGTGTACCTGGGCGCGGATCTGCGTCCCCGCAAGGAGCATCCGGTGAGTCTGCTGGCCGCCCCGACGTACGACGCCGACGGCCGCCAGCAACTGGTGCTCACGATGTATGTGGGCACCTCGATCACCGGCGCGGAGATCGCCCGCCGCGGCACAGCGCTCGTGGCGGCAGCGGACGCGGTCACCGCGGCGGCGGGCGGGCAGCGGCCGCAACACCATTGACCGTTCATAGAAACGTGTTCTAGTTTTTAAGCGTGAGCCAGCACACGAAGTCGGCAGCGGGCACTTACGAGCTTTCGCATCAGGCCGCACTCGAGGCCGAATCGGTCCACATCCTGCGGGAGGTGGCCGCGACCTTCGAACGTCCCGTTCTCCTGTTCTCCGGCGGTAAGGATTCGGTGGTGATGCTGCATCTGGCCACCAAAGCGTTCTGGCCGGCGCCGGTACCGTTCCCGATCCTGCACATCGACACCGGGCACAACTTCGACGAGCTGATCGCCTACCGCGACGAGGTCGTCGCGAAGTACGGGTTACGCCTGCTCGTGGGCCGGGTCCAGGACGATATCGACGCGGGGCGGGTCACCGAGGACACCGGCCCGCGGGCCAGCCGTAACCGGTTGCAGACCACGACACTGCTGCGCAGTGTGCGCGAGGGCCGGTTCGACGCAGTATTCGGCGGCGCCCGCCGCGACGAGGAGAAAGCCCGCGCCAAGGAACGGGTCTTCAGCTTCCGCGACGAGTACGGCCAATGGGATCCGCGCCGGCAGCGGCCGGAGCTGTGGAATCTCTACAACGGCAAACACCGCCCCGGCGAGCATATCCGGGTGTTCCCGCTGTCCAACTGGACCGAACTCGATATCTGGAGCTATATCGCGGCCGAGGATATCGATCTGCCGCCGCTGTACTACGCCCATCGCCGGCCGGTGGTCCAGCGCGACGGGATGCTACTGGCCCACACCCGGTTCCTCACCCTGCTCGACGGCGAGGAACCGCGGGAGGCGCTGGTCCGGTTCCGCACCGTCGGCGATGCCACCTGCACCGGCTGTGTGGAATCCACCGCGGCCACACCGGCCGAGGTGGTCACCGAGGTCGCCACCGCCCGGATCACCGAACGCGGTGCGACCCGCGCCGACGACCGGATCTCCGAGGCCGGGATGGAAGACCGTAAACGAGAGGGTTACTTCTGATGAGCTCCCTGTTGCGCCTGGCCACGGCGGGCAGCGTCGACGACGGGAAATCCACCCTCATCGGCCGGCTGCTGTTCGATTCGAAAACCCTGTTCACCGATCAGCTCGACGCGATGGAACGCACCAGCCGCGACCGCGGCGAGGACTATCCGAACCTGGCTCTGCTCACCGACGGATTGCGTGCGGAACGGGAACAGGGCATCACCATCGACGTCGCGCACCGCTACTTCGCCACCCCGCGCCGCAAATTCATCATCGCCGATACCCCGGGGCATGTGCAGTACACCCGGAACATGGTGACCGGCGCCTCGACCGCCGATTTGGCACTGATCCTCGTGGACGCCCGGCACGGCGTGGTGGAACAGACCCGCCGGCACGCCTTCCTGGCCTCCCTGCTCGGCGTACCGCATCTGGTGCTGTGCGTGAACAAGATGGACCTGGTGGACTGGTCGGCGCAGCGGTTCGCCGAGATCCGGGAGGAATTCGCGGGTTTCGCGTCCCGGCTGAACATCGCCGATCTCACCTTCATCCCGATGTCGGCATTGCACGGCGACAATATCGTGCACCGCAGCGCCACCATGGACTGGTACGAGGGCACGCCGCTGCTGCACCATCTCGAAGAAGTGCATATCGCCTCCGACCGCAACCTGATCGACGCCCGGCTGCCCGTGCAGTACGTGATCCGCAGTCACACCCCCGATTTCCGCGGCTATGCGGGAACGATCGCCAGCGGGGTGTGGTCGCCCGGGGACGAGATCACCGTACTGCCCTCGGGGCTGTCCACCACGGTGACCGGGATCTGGGGGCCGGGCGGCAGCCCGCTGACCGAGGCTTTCCCCCCGCAGGCGGTGACGGTGACGCTGGCCGATCAGCTCGATATCGGCCGCGGCGATATGCTGTGCCGCCCGGCCAACCGGCCGCAGACCGGCCGCGATCTGGACACCATGGTGTGCTGGTTCAGCGACGAAGCGGAGCTGCGCCCCGGCGCGTCGTACACGGTGCGGCACACCACCCGCAGTGTCACGGCGGAGATCCGCTCCCTGGACTACCGGCTCGATGTGAACACCCTGCACCGCGACGAGAACGCGAATACCCTGGCGCTCAACCAGATCGGCCGGGTCCAGTTGCGGACCCGGCAGGCGCTGCAATTCGATCCGTATCGCCGTAACCGCACCACCGGCAGTTTCCTGCTGGTCGACGACGCCACCGGCGATACCGTCGGCGCCGGGATGATCACCGGTCCCAGCCTGCCCGCCTCGCGGGTGGTGTGGCATTCGAGCGCGGTCGGCCGCGCGGAACGGCCCACTCGTGGTCGTACGGTCTGGCTCACCGGGCTGTCCGGTTCCGGGAAATCGTCGGTGGCGGTGGAGCTCGAACGCCGCCTGGTCGCGGCGGGGCGGCCGGCGTTTCTGCTCGACGGCGACAATCTGCGGCACGGCCTCAATGCCGATCTGGGGTTCTCGGCCGCGGACCGGACGGAGAACATCCGCCGGGTGGGTGAGGTCGCGCGACTGTTCGCCGAGTCGGGAACGGTCGCGATCGTCTCGCTCATCAGTCCTTACCGAACCGACCGCGAAAGGGCCCGAGCGGTGCACGACGCCGCCGGTATCGCGTTCCTGGAGGTCTTCGTGGACACCCCGCTGGACATCTGCGAGGCCCGCGACCCCAAGGGGCTGTACGCCAAGGCCAGGACCGGGGAAATCCGTGGGTTCACCGGTATCGATGATCCCTATGAACCGCCCGTGGCCCCGGCGCTCGTGCTGCGGCCGGAGGACGGCGACCCCGCGGCGATGGCCGCCGCGATCCTGGCGTTGCTGGCCAGCGAGGACGACGCCTGATACGCACGGCCGGCCCAGCGCGGAGACCCGCGGCGTTCGGGATCACGACATCCGGCCATATTTGATACTCTGGCCGCAACTTGTACCGAAAGGGTGGTTATGCGGTCTACTCTGCTGTCCCGGCGTGATCTGGAGTTCCTGCTCTACGAATGGCTCGATGTCGAAAGCCTCACCCGGCGGGACCGCTATGCCGAGCATTCGCGGGAGACCTTCGATGCCGTTCTCGACCTGAGCGAGCAGCTGGCCACCAAATATTTCGCCACCCACAACAAACTCAACGACAGCCGCGAACCGGCCTTCGACGGTGACAAGGTCACGATCATCCCGGAGGTCGGACAGGCATTGTCCGCTTTCGCCGACGCCGGGATGGTCGGCGCCACCATGGACACCGAGCTGGGCGGCGCGCAGTTGCCGGCGGCCGTCGCGCAGGCCGGTTTCGCCTGGTTCCACGCCGCGAACCCGGGCACCAGCGCCTATCCCCTGCTGACCATCGGCAATGCCAACCTGCTCGCCGCCCACGCCGAACCCGGCCTCGTACGCCGGTTCGTACCGCCGATGCTGGCGGGCCGGTTCTTCGGCACCATGTGCCTGTCGGAACCGCAGGCCGGATCCTCACTCGCCGATATCGTCACCCGCGCCGAACCCGACGCTTCCGGTATGAGCGGGCCCGACCCGGAGGCGGTAGCGGAAGGTAACCACGCAGGGCCGCCGCCCGGGCCCGGTCGTTACCGGCTGTTCGGCACCAAGATGTGGATTTCGGGCGGCGATCACGAACTCGGTGACAATATCGTGCACCTGGTGCTGGCCAAGATCCCCGGCGGCCCGGCGGGCACCAAGGGAATCTCACTGTTCGTGGTGCCGAAATTCCTGGTGCACGAGGACGGATCGCTCGGCGAACGCAACGATGTGGCGCTCGCCGGACTCAACCACAAGATGGGTTTCCGCGGGACGGTGAACACGGTCCTCAATTTCGGCGAGGGCCGCTGGACGCCACACGGTGCCGCGGGCGCGATCGGCTACCTGGTCGGCGAACCGCACCAGGGACTGAAATACATGTTTCACATGATGAACGAGGCACGCAACGGGGTCGGGCTGGTGGCCGCCGCCCTCGGTTACACCGGCTACCTCGAATCCCTCGACTACGCCCGCAGCCGTCCCCAGGGCCGCACCAAAGGCGCCGCCGATCCGGCCGCCCCGCAACGCCCGATCATCGAGCACGCCGATGTGAAACGGATGCTGCTGGCGCAGAAGAGCTACGCCGAGGGCGGGCTGGCCCTGGTGCTGTACTGCGCCCGGTTGATCGACGAACAGCGCACCGCCGAATCCGATGAGGAACGCCGCGCCCGCACCCTGCTGCTGGACATACTCACGCCGATCGCGAAGAGCTGGCCTTCGCAGTGGTGCCTGACCGCCAACGATCTCGCCATCCAGGTCCTCGGCGGATACGGCTACACCCGCGAATACAACGTCGAACAGCACTACCGCGACAACCGCCTCAACCCCATCCACGAGGGCACCCACGGTATCCAAGGCCTGGACCTGCTGGGCCGTAAAGTCACCCAGCAGGGTGGGGCAAGCCTGCGCGAACTCGACGACCGCATCCGGGCCACCCTTTCGGCCGCGCACGAACTCGGCGGTGAGCCCGCCGAACTCGCCGACCGGCTGGAGAAGTCGTGGAGTCGACTGATCACGGTCACCGGCAACCTGTTCACCACCGGGGATATCGAGGTCGCGCTGGCCAACAGCTCCGTCTATCTGGAAGCCTTCGGCCACCACGTGGTCGCCTGGATCTGGCTGGAGCAGATGCTCGCCGCGCACGGCCGCACCGGCGATTTCTACGACGGTAAACGGCATACGGCTCGCTACTTCTTCCGCCACGAACTTCCCCGTACCGGACCGCAACTGGACCTGCTGGGCGATCTCGACACCACCACACTCGATATGGCACAGGATTGGTTCTGACCCGGCCGGACACCGCACCGTATCGCGGCGCGAGCCCGGCTTCCGGACCGGCCGAACGGTTCGCGACAGACTGCTCCCCGGATGCAGTGATCCGGGGAACTCGGCTCGAGCAGGCCGAACCCGGCGCCGGCCGGTGTGGTCATCTCCGCACCCGGAGATGTGGTCGGTCCCGGGACAGTGGCGCGTCGCAGACGACCGGTTAGATTGGTCGGGATGAGCTGGCGCGCCCCCGATATCGACCGGATCGACACCGTACCCACCGGCCCGGAACGGCCGATGCTGCAGTCCTGGCTGGACTTCCACCGGCAGACCCTGCTCGCCAAATGCGCCGGCCTCGGCACCGCGCAGCTGAAACAGCGTGCGGTACCACCCTCGGCACTGTCGTTACACGGCTTGGTGCGCCATATGTCGGAGGTCGAGCGCGGCTGGTTGCGAATCACCGCGGCGGGACAGCGGCTCGAGTATCTCTACTGCTCCGAAACCGACCCGAACGGCGATTTCGGCAATACCGGCACCGCCGATCCGGCTGCCGATTTCGCCGTCTACCGGCAGGAGACACAGCTGGCGGACGCAGCGGTGGCCGATCTCCCACTCGACCACCGCTGCCACCATCCGGCCGGAACCGAATACAGCCTGCGCTGGGTATATCTACATCTCGTCGAGGAGTATGCCCGGCACAACGGTCACGCGGATCTGCTGCGCGAACAGATCGACGGCCGGACCGGAGACTGAGCCCCCGGGTACGACCGGCGGCCACGCGAGCGAGCGCCGCGACGAAGCCGGACGGATTCCGCCCCCGCTCACCCGCGAGCGGCCGTCCCGGCGGCCCGCACCACGGCTGCCACCGCGGCCGCGTCCACCGAATCGGCGCGGGCACACGACCATCCGATCCGGCCGGCACGCCGATACTCCAGGTAGGCGATCGCCTGTCCGGCGACAGGGTGGCCGGACAGGCCGAGCACCTCGATCACGCGGCCCACCTGCCCGAGTGCCGAGACCACCGCGGATACCGGGCTGCGCTCCGCATGGGTACTCCGGTGCGGCCGGCCGTCGACCACGAGCCCCACGCTGATCACCGGGAACTCCTCCGAGCTGACGACACGCAGGTCTTTCAACTCTACGTCGGGCGGTTCCGGCGTATCCAGATAGGCCGCGTCGAACAGGGCACGCAGTTCGGCTCCGGTGACCTCCGTCCCGGAACCGTCCGTATGCCGCTGCACCTGCCGGGCGAAGTCGATCTGCAACCGCCGGGGCAGGTCCAGACCGTATTCGGTGTCGAGCAGGTAGGCGATACCGCCCTTGCCCGACTGCGAATTCACCCGGACCACGGCGTCGTAACCGCGTCCGATATCGGCCGGATCGATCGGCAGGTACGGTACCCGCCATTCGATCTCGTGTTCGGGTCGGTTCGTGCGCGCGGCCCGTTCCCGATGCTCGGCGAATCCCTTCTTGATGGCGTCCTGGTGGGTGCCGGAGAACGCCGTGTGCACCAGATCCCCGACATAGGGATGCCGTGGATGGACGGGCAGACGGGTGCAGTATTCGACGGTGCGCCGGATCTCGTCGACATCGGAGAAATCGATCATCGGGTCCACGCCCTGGGCATGCAGATTCAGGGCGAGGGTGGCGATATCGACGTTGCCGGTGCGTTCGCCGTTGCCGAAGACACAGCCCTCCACCCGTTGTGCACCGGCCAGTACCGCCAGTTCGGCGCAGGCCACCCCGGTGCCGCGGTCGTTGTGCGGATGCACCGACAGCACGACGCTGTCGCGACGGGCCAGATTGCGGTGCATGTACTCGATCTGGTCGGCGTACACATTGGGAGTCGCGATCTCCACCGTGGCCGGCAGATTCAGGGTCACCGGGCGCTGCGGACTCGCCTGCCACAGCTCGGTGACACTGTCGCAGATGTCGAGGACGTAGCCGGGTTCGGTTTGGTTGAACACCTCCGGGGAGAACTGGAAACGCACCCGCGGCAGATCACCGGCGAGTTCGAGAACATCGCGCGCGCCGGCCAGGATCAGTTCGCGGACTTCGCGGGAATCTTTGCCCAGCACGGTATCCCGCCAAACCGGGGCGGTGGCGGTGTACAGGTGGATCACCACCTCGCCGGCCAGCCCGCGGACCGATTCCACCGTCCGGGCGATCAGGTCCCGCCGCGCGGGGGTGAACACCACGACCGTGACGTCCGGCGGGACGGTCCCGGTATCGGCCAGGACCCGTACGAAATCGAAATCGGCTTGCGAAGCCGACGGATAGCCGACCTCGATCTCCTTGTACCCCATGGCGACCAGCAGGGCGAAAAACCGCAGCTTGCGCTCGGGATCCATCGGTTCGGCCAGGGCCTGGTTGCCGTCGCGCAGGTCCACCGGGACCCACAGCGGGGCCTGCCGGATCCGGGCGCCCGGCCAGCGCCGCTCCTGCTCGGGAACCTGTACCCGATCGTGGATATCGCGATACCGGTGCGACGGCATCTGTGAGTGCCGCTGCCGGTACCAGTCCGGCGCGGCCTCGGGGAGCGCGCCGGCGGGTGTGTCGATGGTGGGGTATGTCGTGGTCATGGGGATTCGTCCCGAATCTTCCTGTTCGTTCGGCCGCACGGAAACGGTGATCGGCCGACGACAAGACCCCACGGCGGGGCGGCCGATCGTTCAGGCCCCGCCGTGGCGGCCGAGGAGAAGCTGCTGCGACATATGGCAGACTGTACACAACTCATCAGACAAGTAGCGAGGTTCGGATGGTTACCCAGGTGCGACGCCACCCGTTGGCCGAGCAGGCAGCCGATCTACTACTGGCCCGCATCCGGGCCGGCGAATGGCCGCTCGGGCATAAGCTGCCGGGCGAGACGACGCTGGCCGCCCAGCTCGGCGTGGGACGCTCGACACTGCGCGAGGCCGTGCGCGTCCTGGCCGGTAAGGGCGTGCTCGCCAGCCGGCAAGGCGCGGGTGTCTTCGTCACGGCACTGGACATCCCTGAGGACTGGGATATCGTGCTGCGCCGGGCCACCATCGCCGCGGTCCTCGAAGCCCGGATCGCCATCGAGGCCGAGGCCGCCGCGCTGGCCGCCGCGCGGCGTACTCCGGCCGATCTGCGCGCCATCCGGCGGGCGCTGTCGGTACGGGCCACCGAGGGTGGCACGATCGCCGACCTCGTCGACGCCGATACGGCGTTCCATCGCGCCGTGATCGTGGCCGCGCACAACGACATCCTGACCCAGCTCTTCGACACCTTCCTCCCCCGGTCCCGGGCCGCGATGATCGATATGCTGCAACTGCGCCCGATGCCCACCCCGGACGAGGACCACGCGGCGCACGAACAGCTCGCCGAGGCGATCGCCGCGCGCGACTCCGCCGCGGCGGCCACCTACAGCCGCGCCCACCTCCACACCATCAAGGAAGCCTTCGCGTGAGCGTGTCACCGCGGCGGGTCACAGCGCCGGCCAGCCCCCAGAGTCACCGACGATGCCCCATCGCACAGAGCACACCCACACCTGAAGGAAAAACACAGTGAACACCACCGTTGTGGAGCTGACCGATGTCACCTTCCGGCGCGACGGCAATCCGATCATCGACGGCATCTCGCTGACCGTCCGCGCCGGCGAACACTGGGCACTGCTCGGCCCGAACGGGGCAGGAAAGAGCACACTGCTCGGTTTCTGCGGCGCACTCACCCATCCCACCAGCGGGACGGTCCGCATCCTCGGGGAACAACTCGGGCGGGTGGAACTGCAGAAACTCCGGCGCTCCATCGGGCATGTGAATCCCCGTCATCCACTGCGGTCGCCACTGACGGTGCGGGAAGTCGCACTCACCGGGCTCACCGGCACGGTCGATTTCCCGATGCGCTGGACACCGCGCCCGGCGGATATCGATGCGGCGAACGATGCGCTCGAGGCGGTCGGCATGGCCGCCAAGGCCGGACGGACCTGGCCCACTCTCTCCCAGGGCGAGCGGGGACGCACGCTGATCGCCCGCGCGCTGATCACCGCCCCGCGGCTGCTACTGCTCGACGAACCGACGACCGGCCTCGATGTGGCCGCGCGCGAACAACTGCTGCACACCATCGCCACCCTGGACCGGACATTGCCCGACCTCGCATCCGTGCTGGTGACCCATCACCTGGAGGAACTGCCGACGAGTACCTCCCATGCACTGCTGATCGCCGGGGGGCGGCCGGTCGCCACCGGCGCGGCGGACGAAACCATCACCACGGCAAACATTTCCGAGGCATTCGACCATCCAGTCCGCGTCGACCGCCGGGGCGGCCGCTGGTCCGCCCGATCCCCGGTGACCCAGCCGGTGGCATGATCTCTACACTCGGAGCCCGGATGACCCCAGAAACCACCCTTTAGATACACGGGACACTATGTGTATCGTAACTGGGGTGACCACAGCCAGCCGTACGTCCCGACCCCCCGGCCGTCCTGCCTCTGCCACCCGGGAAGAAGTCGTAGCCCTGGCCCGGCAGGCCTTTCTGGCCGGCGAACGGGTCGATATCCAGGCGATCGCCGCCCAGCTCAAATTGAGCCGCGCCTCGATCTACCGCTGGTTCGGCTCCCGCGACGGCGTCCTCGGCGCGGTCCTGTCCGGGGAATTCGAATCACTCATCGAACGCGCCGACGCGCGACGGCGCGATACGGGCGCCCGGCGCATCCTGGCCGTACTCGACCGGGTCAACCGCTGGATGGCGGGCAACGAACCGTTCCGGCGCTATTTCGAGAACGAACCACTGGCCGGCCTGCGCATCCTGACCTCCAGCGACGGCCCGGTCCAGCCACGCGTCCTCGCCGCGGTGCAACAGCTCATCACCCGCGCCGAAGAACAGGACGGATACGCACCGCAACTGGAACGCCCGCTGCTCGCCTACTCCCTGGTGCGACTGGGTGAGGCATTCCTCTACCACGACAACGTGACCGGGCTCCGCGGCGACGTCGACCGGCTGTACCAGGTGCAGGCCGCGCTGCTGGGTATCGACCTACCGCAGGCATAGGCCCCGCCGGCCATGGATGCCGAAAGTTCCGGTCCGCGCACGGAAGCCGCGGGAGTGGTGCTCGCCGCCGGCGCCGGCCGCCGGTTCGGCCGGCCGAAGGCCGAGGTGCGGTTCGCGGGGGAGCGGCTGGTGGATCGCGCCGTCCGGCTGCTGCGCGACGGCGGCTGCACGCGGGTGGTCGTGGTATCGGGTGCGGTGCGGTTACAGGTCGCAGAGGCCACGGTGGTGCACAATCCCGGCTGGGCCGGCGGTATGGGTTCGTCGCTGGTGACCGGCCTGCGCGCGGTCCGGGAAAGCGCGGCGGTGGTGGTACCGGTCGATATGCCCTGGCTGGGGTCCGGCGCCGTGCGCAGACTGCTCGATACCGGCGCCCGCCTCGCCGTGGCGACCTACGGCGACCGGACCGGGCACCCGGTGCTCCTGGGAGCCGAACACTTCCCGGCGGTGATGGCCACCGCGGTCGGCGATACCGGAGCACGCACGTTCCTGGCCGCCAATCGTGAACTGATCCACTATGTTCCGTGCGACGACACCGGTTCGCCCGATGATGTCGATACCCCGCACGACCTCATCCGCTGATCCCCGGACCGCTCCACCGCCGCGACCGGCGCGTGAATCGGCCGGGTGGTGGCCGACAGCGAACGCGCCGAACCACCGTGCCGATGCGCGATGATCTCCGCGCCGATGGCGACCGCCGTCTCCTCAGGGGTCCGGCCTCCCAATTCGAGCCCGATCGGGGAATGCAACCGGGCGAGTTGGGCCGCGGTGACACCGGCCTCGCGTAACCGGGCCCGGCGCTCGATATCGGCTCGGCGCGACCCCATCGCGCCCACATAGGCGACCGGCAGCCGGAGCGCTTCGACCAGAACCGGGATATCGAATTTCGGATCGTGGGTGAGCACGCACAACACGGTCCGCGAATCCACCTCGGTGGTGCGCAGATAGCGGTCCGGCCATTCGGCGACCACCTCGACGTACTCCGGATATCCGCCGCGGTCGGCGAAAACCGGTCGCGCCTCGCAGATCGTGACGCGGTAGCCCAGTAACCGGCCCACCCGGGCGAGCGCATCGGCGAACACAGTGGCACCGAAGACGATCATCCGCGGTGGCGCGGTGAAGGATTCGGCGAACAGTTCGCGGGCCGATGCTCCGCATCCGATCGTCCGAATTCCGCAGACGCCCTGTTGCGCCGCGGAGCGGGCGAACGCCGCCATCGACTCCGGCGGGTCACCACCTGATCCGATCACCGACTCCGGTGTCACGGCCACTGTTTCCCCGGTCGCGAGATCGCGGACCAATGCCGCGGAGCCGCGCGCGTTCAGGGCGGTTTCGAGCACCGGCCGCTCGGCCGCGCCGATCCGCTGGACGAAAACCTCCAGTTCACCGCCACAGGTGAGGCCGACGGCCAACGCGTCGGAATCGCTGTACCCGAAGCGCTGCCGGACCGGCACCCCGGAGGCCAGCACCGCGGTGCACAGATCGTAGACGGCGCCCTCGACACATCCGCCGGACAGGCTGCCCCGGACCGCACCGGAGGCGTCCACCGCCATACTCGCCCCGAGCGGTAGCGGCGCGCTTCCCCGGATGTCCACCACAGTCGCCAGGGCGTACTCGACCTCCTCGGCATGCCAACCGGCCAGGTGTGCTGCCAGCTCGCGCATACACCATCTCCTCACCGCGACGGTAGCGGGAAACCCCGGATCACATGCGAGAATAATACTGTCCAAAACCGATATTGCAATTCTTTGAATCGGCATATCCTGTATTGACACTGCCGAGAGGCCGGTGCTAAACAAGTGCTCAGCATCGGCGTGCCGAACCCCGTAACGCCACCGGGCCCGACCGGCCGAATCGGGGACCACACAGCGGTCCGGGCGTCCGCACGCCGGTACCCGCGATATCCCGCGAACGGAGGAACGCCGGATGGGTCGACACAGACTGTTCCGCAGCGCCACACCCCCTGCCCCGACGCGACGGAGCCGACGATGAGCACCACCGAGAAAACGACCGCGGTCGGCGCACGGATCCCCCGGATCGAGGATCTGCGCCTGCTCACCGGCGCCGGCACCTTCGTCGACGACATCACCCGCCCCGGCATGGTCCACGCGTGTTTCGTCCGCAGCCCGCTCGCCCGGGCGCGGATCACGGCGATCGACACCACCGAGGCCGCCGCGCTCGACGGTGTCGTGGCGATCTACACGGCCGCCGAACTCAACCCGCTCGTCACCGAGATCTCCTACGCCCTGGACACTCCCGGCTTCCCGGAGGTACCCCGGCCGCCGCTGGCCGAGGGAGAAGTGCGTTTCGTCGGCGACCCGGTGGTCCTGGTGGTTGCCGCCGACCGCTACATCGCCGAGGACGCCGCTGAACTCGTGGTGATCGACTACGAACCGCTGGACCCCGTGGTCGACTACGAAACCGCCGGTACCGCGACCGGACTCGTTCATGCCGAACACCCCGGCAACTCCGCGGGCGGGCTGGCCGGGCGGGCTCCCGCCGATCTCGCCCCGGTGTTCGAATCGGCCCCGCATGTGGTGCGTCAGACCGTGCACCAGCAGGCCTACGCTCCGGTCCCGCTGGAAACGCGCGGCATCGTCGCGGAATGGACCGCCCCCACCGGCGAGATGACCGTCTGGACCTCCACCCAGTCACCACACGAGGTGCGAGGCTTCTGTTCCCGGCTGCTCGGCGTCGACGAGCACCGGGTGCGAGTTATCGTGCGCGACACCGGCGGCGGATTCGGCCAGAAAGTGGCCCCCCAGCGGGAGGAAACCTGCGTGATGCTGGCCGCCCGTACGCTGCGGCACGCCGTGAAATGGATCGAGGACCGGCAGGAGAACCTGATGGCCGCCGGCGCCGCCCGCCACGAACACGGCGAGGTCGCCATGGCTTTCGACGACGACGGCCGCATCCTGGCCGCCACCATCGAGCATGTGCAGAACGTGGGGGCCTACCCGATCCCCTCGCCGCTCACCTCCTCGATCGCGGTCGGGATGCTGTTCCCCGGCCCGTACCGGGTACCGGAAGCCGGATTCAGCACCGCCTCCTACTACTCCAACACCGTCGGCCGGGTGGCCTACCGCGGTCCCTGGCAGTTCGAATCGGTATCCCGCGAACTACTTCTGGATACGGCCGCCCGCCGTCTCGGTCTGGACCCGGTAGAACTGCGGCGGCGGAATATGCTCAGCCGCAGGGAAATGCCCGTCGCCAATCCGAACGGTATGCCCTACTCCGACGCCTCGCCGCTGGAGACCTTCGAACAAGCGCTGCAGATCCTCGACTACGACGCGTTCCGCGCCGAACAGGCCCGGGCCCGTGCGGAAGGCCGCTACCTGGGGGTCGGAACCTGCACCTATGTGGAACCGACCACCGGCAGCACCCCGTTCCTGAGCACCGAGGGCGCCACCATCCGGATCTCGGCCACCGGCAAAGTGAACGTCTACCTTTCGGGCGGGTCGGCGGGTAACAGCCTGGAGACCACCGCCGTCCAGCTCACCGCCGACGCGCTCGGCGTGGATCTCGCCGATGTGCAGACCGTGCAGGGCGATACCGCCGTGGCCCCGCAGGGTGGCGGCACCAACGGCAGCCGATCCGGTTCCATGGCCGCCGGCGCCATCGCGCAGACGGCCGCGATACTGCGGGACCGGATCGTCGCCATCGCGGCGCATCAACTAGGGGTCCCGATCGAGGACGTCGAGTTCGCACATGGTCGCGCGGAGGTGACGGGGACCGGGAAATCGCTGTCACTGGCCGAGATAGCGCAGATAGCGTACTTCCAGACCGAACTCCTTCCGGCGGGAGTCACGCCCGGGCTCGAGGCCACCGGACGGCACCGCGCCGATCAGATGATGATCTGGGCCAACGCCACCCACGTCTGCACCTGTGAGGTCGATATCGACACCGGTGCGGTGAAACTGCTGCGGTTCGTCGTCAGCGAGGACGTCGGGCCGATGATCAATCCCAACGTGGTGGAGGGCCAGATCTACGGCGGCACCGTGCAGGGTATCGGCGGCGCGCTCTACGAGCATCTGGCCTACGACGACGACGGGAACCCGGTCGCCACCACCTTCCTGGACTATCTGCTGCCCACCGCGACCGAGGTCCCGGTGATCGAACTCGGTCATGTCGAAACGCCGAGTTCCGGGCCGGGCGGGTTCAAAGGGGTCGGCGAGGGCGGCGCGATCGGCTCGACACCGGCAGTGCTCAACGCCGTCGCCGACGCGCTGGCGCCGTTCGGCGTGCAGATCGACCGGCTCCCCCTCTCCCCGGCCCGGATCGTGGAAATGATCGAGACGGCCCGCGCGAACCGGAACCCGGAGGTGACCGCATGAAACCCGCGGCCTTCGACTATCACGCCCCCGCCACCGCGGACGAAGCAGTGGCCCTGCTGACGAACCTCGGCGACGAGGCCAAGATCATCGCCGGTGGCCAGAGCCTGGTCCCGATGCTGGCGCTGCGCCTCGCCGTCTTCGACCATCTCGTCGACCTGCGCCGCGTCGACGAACTGCGGGGTATCGAAACCCGCGGCGATTCGATATGGGCCGGGGCCGGCACCACGCACGCCGCGGTGGGGCGGTCCGCGGAGATCCGCCGCGATATCCCGCTGCTGCACCGGGCGACCCCGCTGATCGGCCATTTCCAGATCCGCAACCGCGGCACCCTCGGCGGTGCGATCGCCCATGCCGACGCCGCCGGCGAATACCCGGCGGTCGCGCTGACCCTCGACGCGCGGATGCACACCCTCTCGCCGCGCGGCCGGCGCGAAATCGCGGCGGCGGACTACTTCACCGGAATGTGGAGCACCGCCATGGAGCCCGACGAACTACTCACCGGGATCACCTTCCCGGTGTGGCGGGGACGTACCGGGTTCGCGATCGAGGAATTCACCCGCCGGGCCGGTGATTTCGCCATGGCCGGAGCGACCGTCGCGGTCCGGTTGAACGCGGACTCCCGGGTAGAGCAGGTCGCACTGGGACTGTTCGGCCTGGCACCGACACCGGTGCGGGCCACCGCCACAGAATCCGAGGTGCTCGGGCGCCCGGTCGCCGAGATCGACCCCGCGGAAGTCGGGCGGTCCGCTACCGCGGCTCTGAACGCTGTTCCCGCCGATATCCACGGATCCGCCGAGTACCGGCGCCGGATCGGGGCGGTCATGGTCGCGCGGGCCTGGACTCGCGCGGTAGAGGAGGCGAGCAATGACTGATATCGAGATCTCGGTGGTGGTCAACGGGGTTCGGCGCCGGGACCGGATCCCGCCCCGGCGCACCCTGGCCGACTACCTGCGCGAGACCTGCGGTCTCACCGGCACCCACCTCGGCTGCGAGCACGGCGTCTGCGGTGCCTGTTCGGTGCTGCTCGACGGCGCGGCGGTGCGCGCCTGCCTGGTTTTCGCGGTCCAGGCCGACGGCGCCGAGGTGACCACAGTCGAAGGTCTGGCCGAACCCGACGGCCGGCTCTCCCCGGTGCAGCAGGCATTCCGCGACCACCACGGCCTGCAGTGCGGTTTCTGCACGCCGGGGTTCGTCGTCTCCGCCACCGCGTTCCTCGCGGAAAATCCCGACCCCGGTGACGACGAGATCCGCGAGGCGCTGTCCGGGAACATCTGCCGGTGCACCGGCTACCAGGGCATCATCCGGGCCGTCCGGGACGCCGCCACCACGATCGCCGCCGAAACCCCCGCGACCCCGCATGCCTGACCGGCCCACCGAAGCCAAGGACCGCGAATGAAACTCGAGAACACTTTCCAGATCCCCGTTCCGGCCGACCGGGCCTGGCCCGTTCTGCTCGACCTCGAGCGGCTCGCGCCGTGCGTTCCGGGAGCCACCCTCACGTCCCGGGAGGGCGACGATTTCCACGGCAAGATCAAGGTGAAACTCGGACCGGTCGGGCTCACCTACAACGGTGTCATCAAGATCCTGTCCCAGGACGCGGACGCCAGAATCGCGGTCCTCGAAGGTGGCGGTCGCGAAACCCGCGGCAACGGCACCGCGAAGGCGGTGATCACCTGCCGCCTGGTGGAATCCAGCGGGGTCACGGATGTCTTCGTCGACACCGAACTGGCGATCACCGGTAAACCGGCCCAGTTCGGCCGGGGCGCACTGGCCGATGTGGCGGGTACGTTGATCGGCGCCTTCGCCGACAACCTCGCCGCGGAGATCACCTCGTCGGCGGGCGGGGTCGCCCACGACGAGGTATCCGATGCGGCGAGCAGTGCGGCTACGGCCGACGCCACCGAACCCGCCCCCGCCGACGCCACCGAACCCGCTGGATCCGCACCGGCCGGCTCGCCGGCACCGTCTCGATCGCCCGCGCCGACATCTGTCGCCGCGCGGCCCGCCGCCGAACCCATCGACCTGATGGCGGCCGCCGGATTCTCCGCCGATCGCCGACTCCTGCTCGCGCTGGGCGCGGCAGCGCTGGTGATCCTGTTCCGGCTGTCCCGGAATCGGCGGGAGTACGGGTAGGCGCGCCTCGCACGGCCCACAACCCGAACACCTTCACGCGATCCGGACGGAGCCTCCTTCGCACGCTGTTTCCCCGCCGGCCCGGGCGAGCGGCCTGTCACCCGCAAAGCCGGCGCCGGTGCACGCCAGGGCCCAAGCACCGTGGGCGCATCGGTGTACGTTTGTCCATGGACAAACGTACACACTACGGAGGGACCGGGCCATGGCACTGGTTATGCTCGGACTGGCGATCGTCGCCGAAATCGTCGGAACGAGCCTGCTCAAGGCCACCGAGGGATTCACCAGGCTCTGGCCGACCGTCGCTTCGCTGGCCGCGTACACCGTCGCCTTCGTCCTGCTGGCCCAGGCGATCGCACGCGGAATGCAGGTGGGGTTCGCATATGCGGTGTGGTCGGGTCTGGGCACCACCCTGATCGTGATCGTCGGCGCGCTGTTCCTGGGCGAATCACTAGGCCCCGCCAAGATCGCGGGGGTGGCGCTGGTGGTCGCCGGTGTGGTCACCCTCAACCTGGCGGGCGCGCATTGACACCCCGGGACCCGCACCGGCGCCGCCGCATACTCGACGCCACCCGCGCCCTGATCCCCCGTCACGGGATCGCGGGAATCACCCATCGCCTGGTGGCGGCCGAAGCCGGCGTGCCGGTCGGCTCGACAACCTACTACTTCGCCGACCTGGCCGAGCTCACCGAGACAGCGCTGGCCGAAACCGCCGCGGCCACCCGTGCGGCCCTGGCGGACTGCGCCGACCGACTGGCCGGCGGCGCCGATCTGCCGGCCACGCTGTCGGCGCTCACCGCCGGCTACCTCGATCACCCGGAGCAGATGCTCACTGTCAACGAGCTCTATCTCGCTGCGACCCGCCACCCCGAACTCCGCCCGCTGGCCCGGGTGTGGTTCGACGGACTCGTCGATATCCTCACTCCGCACACCGGTGCCACCGCCGCCCGGGCGATCGCGATGTACCTCGACGGGGTACTGCTGCACGCCCTGTCCAACGATTCCACGATCGACACCGCCGCGATGACCGCGGCTCTGACAGCCCTCACCACGCTCGGCGACGAACCGACCTCCGGCCGGGCCGGAAACAGGATGACCGGGATCGCCACCGGCCGCGAACAGCACGCCCCGCCCGGGGGAACCCCTATGCCGTTTCAGCTTCCGCCCGCGGTTCACCGCAACGACAACCCCGCTACCCGGCGAAACCGCACCGGGTAGCGGGCCCGTGACTGCGCCCGATATCCCCGGAACGGCGCGGCCTGGACACAGCCGGGTCGCCTGCTCCGAACGCACGCTCGAACCACGGCATCCCGGAAACCGGCGAGGTGACCCGGCCCGCCGAATACGGCCGGGTCACCTCACTCGCTCAGCCTTCCAGGATCGCCCGCATCTCCTCGATTTCGGCCTGCTGGGCGTCGATGATCTCCTGCGCCATGGTCCGGGCCTGCGGATCGCTGCCCTCGGCCAGTTCGGTCTGCGCCATCTGGACCGCGCCTTCGTGGTGGTCGATCATCATCGTCAGCCACATCCGGTCGAATTCCGCACCCTGCGCCGCCTCGAGTTCGGCCATCTGCTCATCGGTCATCATGCCCGGCATACCTTCGTGATGGCCGCCGGAATGACCGGTGCCCTCCGGTACCGGGGCACCCCACGCCTGCAGCCACCCCGTCATCGCGGTGATCTCGGGATCCTGCGCCTGCTGGATGCGGGCGGCGAGATCGATCACCCGGGGGTCGGTCGAATGCGAGGGCACCAGCGCCGCCATCTCCACGGCCTGCCGGTGGTGCGGGATCATTTCCTGCGCGAAGCGGATATCGGCATCGTTGTGCTCGCCCTCCGCCGGCGACGTACCCGACGGACCCGCGACCGCGGAGGTGGTCATCGCACCACTCGCCGGCCCGGTGCCCGATTCGCCGGTGTCGTCACCGCAGGCGGTCAGCACCACGGCCGAGGCGAGGAGGGCGAGCGCGGATGCGGTCAGCGACTTCGTGTTCATATTTGCGTTCTCCTTGAGTGTCGGTTGTCGTGACTGGCGCGGCAGCGCCGCGACCCGGAACACCGGGCCCGGCGGGCGTCCGTCACAGCCGCAACACACCCAAGGAAGCCAAACGCCGGGCAAGTGGTGGCGGGGGGCGCGCCCAGCCGATCGGGGCGGGCGGGATGACCGTCACCGGTGTGTACCCGTCCATGCCGTGGGCGACGACGAACAACGCCAGCACGATCCCGGCCAGTGCGGTCAGGACGGCCAGGCACAGATGCAACAGTTCGTGGCCGGCACCATGGCCGCCGGGAACGTCGTGCGCGGGGTCCGACGCGACCGCGGCCGGCGTGGTGCAACAGCGTGAGTTTGCCGGATCGGACTGCGTACCGGCTGCCGGAAAACCGGTTCCCGGGACGGTGGACAGCAGCAGCTCATGGTGCGCCGGGGCGGCAGCGGGATCGCCGGCGGGGAGATGATGCATGCCCAGCAGTGCCACCGCCAGAAAGGCCGGCAGCATCCACCGAACGAACGTTCCCGCGATGCCGGAGTGCACGGAACCGAATCTAGCAACCTGCTCCGCACCCGGCCGTCACGGGCATTACCGTCCCCATTGCTCACCCGTCTATGCAGTTCCCACGTCTACGCGGCCCGTTCCGGCGGAGGCTCGACGCGGCAGCGGAGGCCGCGGTCGCTGTTCTCCGGTCGGCTCCCGAGGCGCCGACCGGAACCGGCCGCGGCCCCGGAGCCACGATCCCCCGCGATCACCCGGCCGCCGGTAGCCGGTGCACTCTGCGGTACCCGGCGTTCTCGAGGGCAGAGCACCCACGCCGTACACGAGACGTCGAACGGACCCGGCACCGCGAGCGCCACGGCAGCGGCGATCCCGGACCGACAGTACCGAGACCCGACCGACCCACGTGATGGCGATAGTCGGCGTCGAACAGGGCGGCAGGCCCTCGCCGCCCCTGGGCGGCCCCTGCCCAGACCGCCGGCAATTCCACGTCGCGGTTCCCGCCTGCGTCGGCAACGTCCGGTTCGCGTTCGACCGGCTCGACGTCCGCCGGTAACCCGTCCGGGCCGTTCGCCGGACCCCGAGTCGCTGGACCCGGGTACCCGGGTCCTGGAACCGGGCCCCCCGAACCGCTGGATCCCGGAACCCGCGGGCCGCGGAATCCGGACCGCCCTGACCGGCTGCGCCGGAGCCGTGGAGCGTTGAGCCCCGTCGAGCCATCGAGACCCATATAGCCATATAGCCGTGGAGCCGTGGAGCCGTGGAGCCGTGGAGCCGTGGAGCCGTGGAGCCGTGGAGCCGTGGAGCCGTGGAGCCGTGGAGCCTAGCGGACCAGCCCCTGGCGACCGCGATTCCGGGGGATCGCGGTCGCCAGGGAAGCCCATGCCGACTGAAACGCCGGTGACGCCAACCCGACATCGCGGTGGACGGGTCCGGCCGATGCCGTGGCTGTGGAGCCGGTGGGACCGGTCAGCCGCCCATGATGGCGTTCATGATCGTTCCCGCACTGGTGGCGACCGCACCGCCCATCATGGCGCCGGCGATCTGCTTCGGCGCGGTGAGGGCGCCGCCGTTCCATTTCTCCCAGGCGAACTTGCCGCCGCCGAACATGATCGCGGTGACGCCGGAGAGCAGGACGAACCAGGTCAGATACCGGGTCATCTGGGTGATCTTGTCCGATAGCGGTGGCGCTTCGGGGGTGGGATTGCCGACCTGGGCGAGCGTCGTATAGCTGTCGTGCAGCGCCGGAAGGCCGTCGTGCAGTGCGGTGAGGATCATGCTCATTGTGGTCGTGCCCCTCTCGGATGCCGGTGTATCCGGTGGCGGACGAATGCCGTTTCCGTAAAGCCGAACCCGATCGGTTATTGAAGCGCAATCGACCCCTTCATGGGGAGAGACTCGCCGAATTCTTCTGGTCAGCGCCGTAAATCACGGCGTGTCGCCGATACGACACGCGGGGGCCACTACCCGGCCGGCGGCCGGCCGGCATCCGGTGTGCCCGGGGCAGCGCGGCCGTGAAGCCATACGGTCACCGGGGCGTTGCGGTTCTGCGACAGTTGCCTCACAGGCTGTGCGGTGGGGTGGCTGATCGGGTCAGGAGGCCGGCGCCGCGGACACTCCGAGCAGCTCCATCAGTTCGGCGAAGGTCCGCGCGCCGGCCACTTGCCGGTCCGGTAGTTCGATACCGTACTTCTTCTCGACCAGCACGATGATCGACAGCACGGTGAGCGAATCCAGGCCGAGTTCGGCCGGGGTCGCCTGGGGTGCGATGGTGTCGAACTCGAGATCGCAGTGGGTACGCAGGAATTCGGCGATGTAGTCGCGGATCGGCATATCGGACACGGCGGCCGGCCCTTTCCCCGGTGCCCGGCACCGGTCAGCAGATGGGCATTGGTCGGCCCGGTAACCGACCTGCACAGGGTCGCCCACCGAGACGACCACCGGATGACTGCCGGGCGAACGGGATTCGTCCACCGGCCGACGGGTTCGGCGAGCCCCGTAGCCGATGCCGTCTCACCAGGTGAGTACGGGTTTGATCACCGATCCCGCATGTTGGGCGGCGAGGGCCGCGGCGATCTCGGTATGGGGGAAACGGGTCACGAGCCGGTCCACCGGCAACTTCCCGTCGGCGTAGAGGCCGAGCAGGTGCGGGATGAAGCCGGCCGGTTCCGCATCGCCTTCGAGGCAGCCGCGGATCGTCTTGCCCTGCAGCACCATATCGCGCACGTCGATGGGCGGCACCCCGGTGCCGAGGCCCACCGCAACCACCGTCGCGCCGGTGGTGAGCGCCGCGAACGCATCTGCCAGCACGGCCGCAATCCCTGTGGTGTCCAAGGCGTGCGTGGCCCCGCCACCGGTGATCTCCCGAACCGTTTCCGCAGTTCCCGCCCCGGCCGGATCCAGGACGATATCGGCACCCAGTTCCGCTGCCAGAGTACGCCGCGCCGCGGAGGTTTCCACCACGACGGTGCGCACGCCCGGTACGGTACGCGCGGCCAGCAGCGCGGCCGAGCCGACCGCTCCCCCGCCGTAGATCGCCAGCCAGGCCCCGGATTCGGGCCGCAGGGCGTTGAGTACCGCGCCCGCGCCGGTCTGGAAACCGCAGCCGAAGGAGGCCGCGACGGCGGGGTCCACCGCCGGGTCGACGACGACGGTGTTGTCCGCGGTCGCCAGTGCGTACCCGGCGAAACTGGATTGCCCGAAGAAGCCGTCGCGCACCGGGGCGCCGTCGACGGTGACGCGCGGCGATTTATCGGCGCGGCGTCCGAAATGGTTGAGCGCGGTGGAGTGCCGGCAGTAGGCGGGCCGGCCGGTCGCGCAGTTCGGGCAGGCGCCACAGTGCCGGAACGTGAGCACCACATGGTCGCCGGGGGCCACCGAGGTCACCGACGCACCGACCGCAGTCACGACTCCGGCGCCCTCGTGACCCAGCAGAACCGGCCGGTCGGGTTTGCCCGCCGCCCGGTTGACCAGATCGGTATGACAGATTCCCGAGGCAAGGATGCGTACCAGGATCTCGTCGTCGCGGGGGCCGTCGAGTTCGACCGTTTCCGCGGTGAACGGTGCCGCCGGATCGCGGGACAGAAGCGCCGTGGTCCGCATCGTTACGCCCGTTCCAGCAGGAAATAGAAGTACTCGCCACCGGCGAGGACCAGTTCCGGGCGGCCGTTCATGATGCCCATCAGGGTGGTGTCGTCGAGCCATTTGAAGTGGTCGAACACCGCACGGCCGTCGTAGACCATGGTGGCGGTGACCTCGCCGCGGAACTCGATATTCCACAGGGTGGCCTCGCCCCCGCCGAGTTCCACATCGGAGAACAGCGAACCGTCCTCGGCCCGGCAGATCAGCGGTTTCGCATCGTCGAGCGCATGGAAGGTTTTGCCGTACCAGCGGCTCTTGGGGAGCGCCCGGCATAGTGGATGGCCGGTCTGGAAGGCGGCACCGCGCCATTCGCCCAGGATGTCCTCGGCGCGCGCGGGCCGCAGCCGCGCCCAGAGATCGTCGAGTTCGGCGACCGAGACCCCCTCGGTCTGCTCCCGCAACTGCTGCCACCGTGGTGTATCCGCGCTCACATCTGTCCCATCGACCGGTTCGGCGAACCATCTGGTTCGGCAACGAACATAGTTCCGAACCATCTTGTTCGGCAAGCTACGATTCACCGTATGCGTGCGGCAGGCCAGGCGACCCGGGACCGGATTCTCGCGGCGGCCAGAGCGGAGTTCGCCGAGCACGGCATCGCGGGCGCCCGGATCAACCGGATCGCCGCGGCCGCGCGGGCCAGCAAGGACCGGCTCTACGCCTACTTCCCGGGTAAATCGGACCTGTACGCCGCGGTCACCGAACAGTGGACCGCGCAGACCACCGCCGAAACCGCCCTGCGGGCCGACGACCTGCCCGGCTACGTGGGCCGGCTGTTCGACCATTTCCGCACCCACCCGGAGAACGCACGATTACAGGCGTGGGCAGACCTGGAACCGGCCGACGAGCGGATTGCGCAGGTATTGCGCCGCGCCGTCGACCCCAAACTGGCCGAGATCAGACGCGGTCAGCGTGCGGGGGCGATCACCGCCGATATCGCCGCCCCGACCCTGTTGCGCATGCTCACCGAACTGGCCCGCAGTACCGCGGTCCACAGCGGCGCGGGACCGGCCCGCCGGGTCGCCGAGCAGCGGGCCGCCGTCGTACTGGCCGCGCGCCGGCTTGTCGAGCCGGGGCCGGCGGACCGATAGCTCCCCCTCAGGCCGGGCCTGCCGGGGCGTCACCGTAGACCACCAGCCAGATCGAGCGGCCGAGCGCCCGGGCGAGTTCCGCATCGGATATGCCGGTGCGCACGGCGAATGCCGTGCTGATGGACCGCTCCACCATGGCCGCCAGCACCAGCGCCGTCGCGGCCGGGTCCAGTTCGGGCGCCACCCGGCCGGCGGCGCGGTCGGCCTCGAGCCGTTGGCGTACCAGATCGACGAAACCGGCGACCCGGCCGCGCCAATAGGCGCCGACGTCGCGGTCGTAGGCGGCGAGTTCACTCAGCGCGAGCAGCAGGAAGCGGTGCCGGCGAAAGCCCGCGATCATGGCGCTCATCGCTTGCCGTACACCGGCTTCGCGATCGGTGTGCTCGGCGTTCCACCAGCGTTCGGCGGCGGCGAACAGATCACTGGTCGCCAGTTCCGCCATCCGGATGAGCAATCGGCTCTTGTCCGGGAAGTAGCGGTAGAAAGTGGATCGCGCCACCTCGGCGGTCGCGGCGATCCGCTGCACCGCGATCTCGGTGAACGGGGTGCCGTCGGCGAGTAGATCCTCGACCGCGCGCAGGACCCGCTGCTCGAATTCGGCCCGGCGATCGTCGTCGGGCTTCCGGGCGGGCCGGGCGGCGCGGGTCAGCGAGGGCATCCGGGGACCGCCGTATCGCTCGACCACTGTGGTGGGTGTCCGCTCGCAAGGTCCATGGGCCCATTGTGCCCGCAGTTCGGCGTGGAAAACTGTGCGGGACAGTGTGGCCCGGACGGTTGACAACCTCGCCACCACACCGCACCATCAATCGGACATAGTGTCCGAGACTCGATGACCGAGGCGGTTCGTATGGCTGGCTTCCCCGCCGCGGTCGAACAAGCCGATGTCGTGGTCGTCGGCGCCCGCTGCGCTGGTTCCGCGACCGCGGCCACACTCGCCCGGGCCGGGCGCCGGGTAATCGTCCTGGACAGCGCCCGATTTCCGTCGGATACCCTGTCCACCCATCTGCTGTGGCCGGCCACGGTCGCCGAACTGTCCCGGCTGGGCGCGCTGGACGCGGTATCGGCACTCGGCGCTCCCGCCCTCACCCATGCCTTCGCGGCGGGCTCCGGGTATACCATCGCGACACCGTTTCCCGAGGTGGACGGCATCGGCTACACCCTGTGCGTCCGCCGGACCGGCCTCGATCACGCGCTCGTCCGCACAGCCACCCGTGCGGGGGCCGAGGTACGCCAGCACTGCCGGGTCACCGAACTGGTCTGGGACGGTGTGCGGTGCGCGGGCGTCCGGTACACCGGACCCGATGAACGCACCGTCGAACTCCGCGCCGCCCTGGTGGTCGGGGCGGACGGCCGGCGCAGTACCGTCGCGCGGCAGGTTGGTGCGGAAACGCCGTACGAGGCCGAAGCCAGTGGTCGCGACTGCTATTTCGCGTATTGGCGCGACAGCGCCGCCGAATGGCGCTCGACCGCCGCGCAATGGCGGGTGGGAGCCGATCTCGGCACGGCTTTCCCGTGCGACGACGGACTGGTGCTGTGCCTGGTCCAGCCGCCGGCCGACACCGGCAAACTCCGTCCCGGCGATGCCGGACGCCGCTACGCCGCCGCCCTGGACCGGATCCCGCCGCTGCGCGAACGTCTGCGCGGCTGCGAACAGGCCGGGCGGGTACGGGCGGCCACCAGGATCGCCTCGTACTTCCGGCGGTCGAGCGGGCCCGGCTGGGCGTTACCCGGCGACTCCGGGCATTTCAAGGATCCGGTGACCGCTCAGGGCATTCGCGACGCCCTGCACTACGGCCGCCTGCTCGCAGAAGCGGTGGCCCCGGTCCTCGACGATCCCGCGCGGCTGGACCGTGCGGTCGCCGCCTGGGAACGGCGCCGCGTGCGCGAATGCCGGGAGATCTACCACTGGACCAACCGGCTCGCCCGCGGAACCGCGATGAGCCCGCTCGAGGTCGAGCTGTATCGCGCCGCGACCACCGACCCGGAGCTGGCGGCTGTCACCACCGGGATCTTCTCCCGCACCAGACGTCCCGCCGAGCTCTACACACCGGCCCGGATGGCGCGGCTCACGGCCGGCGCACTGTGGCGGCACCGCCACGATCCACGGCCGGTCCTGGGCGATATCGCGCACGAACTCGCCGTGGCCGCCCGTGAATTCCGTACGTCGTGCACCACGCTGCGCGGCACCCCACCCGTCACCGGCACTTCAACCGCTTGACCAGGAGAGCACCATGTCGGATCAGCTGCCGAAGAAGTCAGCCGCGATCGACCGTCGTACCGCGCTGCGCGGGGCACTCGCCGGCGCCGCCGTACTCGCGGCCGGACCGGGAATCGCCACCGCGGCCCCCGCGCGCCACCGAACTCCCGGTTTACGTACCGGCGGTAAGGAGGTCGCGATCTTCGGCGGCGGAATGGCCGGTTTGTCGGCCGCCCACGAACTCGCCGAACGCGGTTTCCGGGTGACCGTCTACGAACCGTCCTATCTGGGCGGAAAGGCGCGCAGTATGGGTGTTGCGGGCACCGGCACCGGCGGACGCGCCGATCTGCCCGGCGAGCACGGTTTCCGGTTCTTCCCGGGCTGCTATCAGAACATTCCCGACACCATGCGCCGGATACCGTTCCCCGGCAATCCGAATGGAGTCCTGGACAATCTGACCCGCGTGGAGGGCACCGTGGCCGGTTTCCGCGACCGGCCGCCGATCTTCGTGCCCGTGGAGATCGCCGGCCTGGACCAGATCACCCCGGAACGCCTGCAGAACAGCATTGTCAGCGCATTCGGCTTCATCCCGGAACTGCCCCCGCACGAACTGGCCTTCTTCGGCAAACAGATGCTGATGTGGTTCACCTCGAGCACCGAACGGCGGTTCGGGCAGTGGGAGTACCTGACCTGGGAGCAGATCATGCGGGCCGACGGTAAATCCGCGGCCTACCGGACGTATCTGGTCAATGCGCTGACCCGTATCACGGTGGCCGCCAAACCACATCTGAGTTCGGCGCGCACGATCGGCACAATCGGCGAGGCCCTGGTGCTCGCCGGGACGGGATTGATCCCGGAGTTCGCCGGCGGTGTGGACCGGATCCTGAACCGTCCCACGAACGCCGCGTGGATCGATCCGTGGGTGGCCTATCTGCAGTCGCTCGGCGTGCGATTCGTCATGGGGCAGCGCGCGAGCCGGTTGTCCTGTACCGACGGCCGGATCGACTCCGCCACCGTCACCGACGCGCAGGGTACGGCGACGCCCGTGGTCGCGGACTACTACGTCTGTGCCATGCCGGTGGAGAAAACGGTGCCGTTGCTGAACAACCGGATCCTCGAGGCCGATCCGCACCTGGCCGGGATGCGGGAACTGCTCACCGATTGGATGGTCGGTATCCAGTTCTATCTGCGCCGCGCCACCGAGATCCCCGAGGGGCATATCGCCGCCCTGGGTTCACCCTGGGCACTCACCGCGCTGCGCCAGGCGCCGATGTGGGTCGGCGATTTCGCCGGTCGGTACGGCGACGGTTCGGTGCGGGAATGCTTCTCGGTGGATATCTCCGATTGGGATACCCCGGGGATCGTGCACCGCCGGCCGGCCAGACAGTGCACCGCGGCGGAGATCGCGGCCGAAGTATGGGCGCAACTGAAAATATGGCTGAATACGGGGACCGGCTGGTTGCGCGACGAGGATATCCACTCCTGGCATCTGGATCCGGGGATCACCTGGTCCGGCGGCGTCACCCACAACGAGACACCCCTGCTGGTCAATACCGTCGGTTCCTACGATCATCGCCCGCACGCGCATTGCGCGATCCCGAATCTGTTCTTCGGCGGTGACCATGTACGCAGCCATATCGACCTCGCGACCATGGAGAGCGCCAACGAATCGGGCCGCAGCGCCGCCAATGCGATCATCGACGCCGCCGGTGATCCTGCCCCGCATGCCCCCGTGTTCCCGTTGGTCGCGCTGCCGGCGTTCGAGGCGGCCAAGCAACTCGACGCCGACCGGTTCCGGGCGGGGCTACCTCATATCCTGGATATCTGACCTCCCGATCGGCGAGCGCACCGGCGGGAACGGGCGCGGCCACAGCACAGCCGGTGTCACGCCGGAGCCGACCTCCACCGCGCGTCGTCCGGGACACGCCGGTATAAGAAAGCGCACGAACGGCAGTGAATACGCACGGTTCGCCCCACGCTCGTGAAACGGCCCCGCATCCGTGCGGCGTGTCGGAGTCAATCGACGCGAAAGCATTGTCTGTCGTAACCGGTTCCTCGAGAATGGGTTTCGGGCCGAGATCCGGCCGTTGGGGACCGCCGGCGTAGCCACGCCGGCAGAACGAGTGGGGAAACACCATGAGAATCAAGCACTTCGCCGCGACCGCGCTGATCTCCATCGCAGCGTTGGGGGCGGCCACGGGCACCGCACACGCCGATCCGCAGACTGCCGAGGTGGCCGTCCGCGGCGCCGAGCATGGGGTGGGCTACGTGGTCGCGCCGAACGAGACGGGTACAGCGGTAGTCGCGACGCTGGACAGCGGCAGTTTCCGGCTCACCGCGGACGGGGCCGCGGTGAGCCTGGCCGACGCGTCGGGGCATACGCTCACCGCCGTGCCGCTCGGGCTCGCCGCCGGCGCAACCACCGCACCACTGGCGGCGGCGATCTCCGCGGACGGCCGGACCCTCACCCTCACCCCGGATGCCGCCTCACCGGCGGGCAAGCATATCGCCCAGCTGGTCGCCGATCCGGAAACCGAAGCCCGCAAGATGCACAACGCCGGAATCGGCGCGCTCATCGGCGGCGGTATCGGCGCGGTACTCGGTTTCTTCCTCGGCGGCGTCGGCGCCTTGATCACCATCCCGATCGGTGCGGGTATCGGTGCGTTGATCGGCTATTCCACTCCGTAACAGCGGGGCTCGGCCGTGCTCCGTCCTCGCGACAGTGCACGGCCGAGCCGGCCCGGCACGAACGTTGCGCCGATTCCGTTGCCGCCGAAGCGATATGGGCACCGCATCCGTTCGTGCACCATCGCGTCGCGGAGCTGTTTCTGTCATACCCCCGCAGTAAAATGGTGCAGGTAGGACACAGTCGGAGAGTAAGCCGCGATCGGCCGACCGATCGCGGCGGATACGCTCCGGCGCAACGGAACCGGGGGTTCTGTGATGAGTGAATTCGGACAACAACCACTGCTGCCGCCGCGTCAGCACGGCACATCGTGGCGTGAATCGGAGTATCGGACCATCGTGTCGCAACTCCGAGCCGGTAAGAATCTGCCCGAGATAGCCGATGAGCTCGGCCGCACCCCGTCCGCGGTGCGGGCCGCGCTGCGCAATTTCATACCCCCGCAGGAAAGAGTCCGCGCCGCCGAACGCGCCGGCTGGATTCGGGATCGGCTGGCCACCGAGCCGGAGTGGGATTGGTGGGCGGTCGTTGTGGACAACCACCGCCACGGCCCGTCCGCGCTGTGGTTCACCGACCACGAGCATCTCGCCCGGCAGGCGTGGCGCGAGCGTACGCCGATGCCGGTTCTGGCCCAGCGGCTCGGCACCGCGGAGATCGAGGTGGCCGGATTCCTGCGGGCCCTGGGGCTGGCCGAAAGCCTGGCCGAGGTGGCCGACCGGCTCGGCGCCACGCCGGGGCAGGCGCTGGCCAAACGAGTGAACGCGGCCCGGGACCAGGATCTCTCCGGCGGCTGGGTACTGGTCGTCGACGGTGCGGCAGGCACCGTGCAGCATCGGAGTGCGCCGATACGGCGGCATGTTTCGGTGCACGAGAGCCGCGCGGCCGCCGAGGACGGTCGCGATCGGGTGCTGCACCGCCACCGCCGGACCGTCGGCGACAGTTCCGCGCCGGTGTGGTGGACCATCGCCCACCGCGGGATCGGCGATGCGGCCGGCCGCACCTACTGCGGGGTGTACAACCCGCAGGCGGCGCCCAGCGGTGTCCGTGCCGATGCTCTCGGAGTCGGCGACCGAATCCGCATCGCCGGATCGGATGGCCGGCCGGTGGACGCGATCGTCGAATCGCTGACCCGGCGCGGCGAGGTGGTACTCGCAGATCTCGGCCCGGTCGGCGACTCCCGGGTTCACCAGGTGATCGAATTCGAGGCCGGGGAACGGGTGGAGGTGCTCGGCCGCGAGGCGTAGCCGCCGCGACGCCGGGCCGCTACCGGCCGGATCCGGAGCGGCCCGGCATGAGGGCGCCCGCACCGACGATGGCCACCGTCATCACCAGCACCGCCACGAATACCAGGTGCACGCCCTCGGCCAGCGCCGCGGGCGTCGGTACGGCCGCGTCACCGACCCGTGAGTTGACCAGTGCCCCGAACACGGCCACGCCGACCGCGCTGCCGATCGACCTGGCGAACATATTCGCCGACGTCACCACGCCGCGTTCGTTCCAGGAGGTGGCGGTCTGCGCGGCGATCAGAGTCGGACTGGCCACCAGGCCCATCCCGAGGCCGATCAGGAAACAGGTGGCCGCGATCTGCCCGATCGACGATCCGGCGTCGATGAACAGCGTGGCGGACGCGCCGATGGTGGCGAGAACACCGCCGAGGACGGCAGTGAAGCGGAAACCGATCCGCAGGTACACCCGGCCGGATTGGGAGGCCGAGATCGGCCATCCCAGAGTGAGCGCGCCCACGGTCAGCCCACCGACCAGGGCACTCGCGCCCAGCACCCCCTGGGTGAAGGTCGGGACGTAGGAAGTCAGGCCGAGCAGAAGCGCGCCGACCAGTAGCGAGATCGCCGAACTCGCCAGCACCACTCGCCGGGTGAAAAGCCACAACGGCAGGATCGGATTCGCGGCCCGGCGCTCCACGAGGACGAACACCACCAGCGCGGCCACGCCGCCGGCGAAGATCCCGATACCGGCCGGCGAACCCCACGCCCACGACCGGCCGCCTTCGAGCAGGCCCAGGATCACCGCTCCCGCGCCGGTGGTCAGCAGGATCGCGCCGGGATAGTCGAGGCGGGTCCGCTGCCGGGGCACGGTTTCGGTGAAATGGCGGGCCAGCATCCAGGCCGCCCAGGCCGATAGCGGCAGATTGATCAGGAATATCCAGCGCCAGCCGAGGTAGTCGGCGAATACCCCGCCGAGCAGGGGCCCGGCCACCGAGGACAGGGCCCAGACTCCGGCGATATATCCCTGGGCTTTCGCGCGTTCGGCGAGGGTGTAGATATCGCCGGCGATGGTCATGGTCATCGGCTGGATGGCGCCCGCGCCGATGCCCTGGATTCCCCGGAAAACGATGAGCCACATCATGTTCCCGGCAAGCCCGCACAGCAGCGAACCGAGCGCGAATACCGCGATACCGAACAGGATCACCGGTTTGCGGCCCACCATATCCGCGACCTTGCCGTAGATGGGCACGGTGACCGCCTGCGCGAGCAGGTAGATGGAGAACAGCCAGGGGAACTGAGCGAAACCGCCGAGGCTCGAGGTGATGGAGAGCACCGCGGTCGCGATGATCGTCGAATCGAGCGCGATCAGCCCGGTGGCAAGCATCAGGGAGCCGAGTATCGCGCCGCGGTCGGAGCGAAGCCCAACGCCGGCCTTTGCGGTATCCGCCACCACCGGCGTACTCCTCTCCTCGGACAACAGACAGGCCAACACGGCCGTCCGGTCACGCTATTCCCGCACCGCCCGGCCCGGCGCCGGGATTTCCACATAGTGGAAGAGTTGCTGCCGCGATACCGGCGGAAACCGGCTTGTGCCGCGACGCAACAGCGTCGCGGCACCCCTGTGAGGGCCCACAGATACCCTGTGCCGCAGCACAACCCGCGGCTAGCATCCGCGGAATGACGAAATCGACAGCCGTCCCGGGCAGCCTCGTTCGCCACCGGCTGCTGTGGTGCGTTCTCGCCGCCGCGCTCGGGACCGGAGCCTGCGGACCGGCGGATGTCACGGATCCGGCCGCGGTATGGGACCCCTGTGACCTGCCCGCCGATCTGATCGCCGAGGCCGGGTTCCCGGCCGGATCGCAACGCCGGGATGTCGCCGCGGAGCCGGGCTGGGCGGGGTGTGGCTGGAGCAGCGGCGAGGCCGTGGTGCGGGTGCTGTTCACCACCGCCGGGTCCCCGGCGGACGTAGGCGGCGCCGGTGCCACCCACACCGAGATCACCGTGGCGGACCGAGCCGGGCAGCGAGTGCAGCCGGCAGCCGCCGATCCCGCGGTGACTTGCACGGTGGTATTGCCCACCGAGGACGGCGGCCTTATCCGGGTCCGGCTGGACAGCGCCGGCCCCGGAACCGGCGGCGAAGTATGCGGCCGGGCCGAGCGGGTGACCAGCGTCCTCGAGCCCGCGCTACCGGCCTGATCAGCGGATTCGACCATAGCCCGAACCACTGTGACCAGTCACAATACGATCGACGCACCCCTTCACGGTCGTCCAGTCCAGTTCGCAAAGCGGTTCCCGGCTCGACAGGCGCTCGTTACTGTGTAGCCGCAGTCTCACCATCCGGGGGTAGAAGGAGTCAGCATGACCGTCGACACGACCAGAACGAAGCTGACGCTGTCGGGACAGCCCATGTCCGCGCCACTACAGGATGTCCGCAAGCTGTCGCGCCGGATGGTGGGTCATTTCGTGGAGAACGTGGTGCCGTGCGGAACCCTGCCCGGCGACGCCATCTACGGCGATGTCACCGCGATCACCCGCACCTGCCTGGAACTCGCCGTCAGCATGCTCGACGGGCAGGACATCCCGGAGAAGACCCGGAGACTGGAGAACGCCGCCGCCGGCTGGGCGCGCGAAGGGGTGCCGATCGACACCATCCACCACGCCGTCCACGAAGGGTTCCGGCTCGGCCTGGACCTGGTCGTATCCCAGGCGACGGTGACCGACTACTCCGCTCTGGTCGACGGGGCCAAACTCGTCGTCGAAATGCTCGACAAGATGACCGTCTGCATCTCGATGGCCTATATGCGAGAACTGCGCTCGGTGGTCAGCGAACACCATACGGCCGTGCATACGCTCACCTCGGCACTACTGGGCGGGCACAGCACCTCCACCATGGCCCGCGAATGCGGTATCGAGATCGCCCCCGCATATGTCGTTCTGGCGGTGGCGATTCCGGCTCATTCCGACGAAACCGTTCCCGCGCTCGACGGCAAAGTGGTGGCGCGGCGCAAACTGCGCCGGGTCCAGGCGGAACTCGCGACCCGCTGCACCGACGCGGCGTTGTCGCTGCTGAGCGTGGACGGTGGCACCGTCCTGTTGCCGGCCGAAACGCTGAGTGCCGAACAGCTCGACGAGTTGATCCCGCACCTGTCGCGGGCGGCGCAGGTGCCGATCAGTGCCGCGATGGTGGAATCGCCTACCGCCGATATCCCCGCCGCCGCGGACCAGGCCCATGAGCTGCTGGATATGGTGCAGCGGCTCGAATGCGTGCCCGGGCTCTACCGGTTCGACGATATGGCATTGGAATACCAGCTCACCCGTCCCGGGCCGGGCCGGGAGTACCTCGGTTCACTGCTCGATCCGCTCGACGATCACCCGGAGTTGCTCGAAACGCTGCAGCGCCATATCTCCAACAACCTCAATCGCCAGCGCACGGCCCGGCTCATGCATATTCACACCAACACCATCGACTACCGGCTCAAACGCGTGGCGCAGCTGACCGGTTTCGACCCGACCCAGCCGTCGGGTCTGTGGTATCTGCGCTCCGCGCTCGTCGCGCGCAGCTACCGGGCGAGGTGATATCAGGCCGGTTCCCGGCCGCTGCGTACCTGTGCCACATAGGCGCGCGATACCGCGGCGGTCAGCGTATCCAGCACATCCACCACGAACGACCCGTCGATGCCGCCGGAGGCCGGGTCGGGTCGTTGCGACAGCGGTGAATCACGGAGGCCCAGTCCGCTTTTGACCCCTTCGTGCAAGGCGTGCTGGATCATCTCGAGCGGCACCTCCTCGCGGGCCCACCGGGCGGCCGCCACCTCCAGCCGGGCCAGCACCTGCCGGCCCGACGGATCGGAATCGTCCAGCAGCGCCAGCGCCAGCCCCAATCCGACCCGGAAGGCCGTCCCGAAATCCGCCGACGGCCGCGACGCGCTCACCACGCCCGTGCCGCGCACAGACCAGATCCGCAGCAATTCGGGGAGCTCCGGCACATCGAAGACTTCGGCGGAGTCCTCCGGTTCGGGGTCGTATTGCCCACTCGTGCACATTCGTGCTCCCTCCGCCAGCGACCGACTACCGATATGGACAAACGTATAGTTATCCATGGTTCTGCGTACGACTCAACGCCCCGAGTTCGGTCCACCTCGGAATACATCCCGCCAAAGATAGTGAAACGTCCCATCAACACATACCTGGGTATCGCGCGACCGCACGACCCGGTCGCGCCGGGGTGGCCGTGTTCCCGGTGACGCGCGCCGTAGCGCCCTCCCCGGATATGGTGCGGCAGTGGATACCGGTGATCTGATAGACCGCAGCAGTTCCATCGCGGAGCGGCTCACGACGACCCAGGCGGCTCCGCCGTCCTGGTTGGTACTGGCGACCGCGATAGCGGCCCTGATCCTCGTCGGGTACGGGCCACTGTGGCGGGTGACCCGCAACGTGGTCACCATCGCACACGAGGGCGGTCACGCTGTGGTCGCCCTGTTGAGCGGTCGCCGGCTCAATGCGATCACCCTGCATTCCGATACCTCCGGGCTCACCGTCTCCAGCGGCAAGCCCTACGGCTTCGGCATGATCCTGACCGCGCTCGCCGGCTATCCGGCGCCACCGCTGGTCGGGTTGGGCTTCGCCGCCCTGCTCGGTGCCGGGCGGATCACCTTGATGCTGTGGATCGCGATCGCCGCCCTGGCCGCCATGCTGGTGATGATCCGCAACGTGTACGGCGTGGTCTCCGTAATGACCACGGGAGCCCTGGTTTTCGTGGTGTCCTGGTTCGGCTCCGATGCGCTGCAGGCCGGTTTCGCCTATCTGGCGACCTGGCTGTTGCTGCTCGCCGGCAGTCGTCCGGTCCTGGAACTGCAGCGCACCCGGTCCCGGATGCGCGACGGCACCACCGATGCCGACCAACTGGCCCGGCTGACCCGGCTACCGGGACTGCTGTGGGTGACGATTTTCCTCGTCGTCGCTCTCGGAGCACTGGTGGCCGGCGCCGGACTCCTGCTCTCGGCGACGGCCGGCCTCTGCCTGCCGGTTCCGGGCGGGGCGGGCTGCCCGGCGAGCTGATCGCGACCCGGCTAGCCGGCGGTCTCGGCCTCGGCGAGTTCCTTCTTCCAGACCCGGAACCCTTCTTCGGTACGGCCGCGCCGCCAATATCCGGAGATCGACGCGAATTCGGCGGTGACCCCGCGTTCCCGGCGAATATAGGAGCGCAAATTGTGCATCACCGCCTGCGCCTCGCCGTGGATGAATACCTGCGCCTGCCCCGGCAACCAGGGTGCGCCGCGCACCGCGGCGATCAGCGGGGCATTGTCGCCGGCCCGGTCGTCGCCGACCTCGTGCGCCGCGCCGCCGCGATGCACCCAGGTGATATCGACCAACGCCTTGGACGGCAGCGCGATCTCGTCGGACTCATCGGCGACCTCGAGGAAGACCTTCGCGGGCGCGCCCTCCGGCAGGGCTTGCACCGCAGCCGAGATCGCGGGCAGCGCGGCTTCGTCGCCGGCCAGCAGATGCCAGTCGGCGTCGGTACGCGGCGCATAGGCCCCGCCCGGACCGAAGAACGTGATCTGCTCCCCGGGCCGCACGGTGGCCGCCCACGGTCCGGCGATCCCCTCGTCACCGTGCACCACGAAATCGATGGCGATCTCCCGCGCCGCGGTATCGACCGAACGGACGGTATAGGTTCGCATCACCTCGCCGTCGGGCCGGTCGAACAGCAGTTTCACATACGCGTCGGTGAATTCGTTCGCGGTGAAATCGTCGAAACCGGGATCGCCCAGATACACGCGGACGAGGTGTGAGCTGAGCCGCTCGGTCCGGGCCACGGTCATGGTCGTGCGTTTCCTGGCCATCCGGCCTCCTCACTTATTAGGTATACCTAAGCAAACGTACCAGCCTCTTCGGGGCAACTGTGTAGCATCCGTCTCGTCCGCGGCGAAATATGAGGCAACGACGCCTTTTTGGGTTAATCTCTCACCAACATCCGGACAGAGGCACCACCATGACCGCGGCTACCGTCATCCGACCGCTGGCTCCCAGTGAGCAGATCTTCGCCTTCAGCGAGGTTTTCGTCGGATACTGCGCGCGCGTATCCGGCCGGCTCGACACCACGGCCCTGGCCGCCGCGTACGAGGCACTGGTCACCGCCCATCCCGTACTCGGTGCCCAGCTCGTACCCAGTGAGCCGTTCGGGCATACGCTGGTCACCTCCGGTCCACCCGCGATCGTGGTCACGGTGGCCGACGGCAACCCGGAATTCCTGCTCACCGGTGCCGAACCGGACCAGCGACGGGCTCTCGGCTCGGTGCATGTGGTGCGATCCGCGACCGGCGCCGCCGTCACCCTGCTCGTCCACCACAGTATCGCCGACGCGACACATGCGCTGCACCTCTACCAACATCTGTGGCAGTGCTATTCGACCGCCGCCGCCGGCCGGGTCCCGGTTCTCCCACCGGCCCGGCAGCCGTTACCGGTCGAAGACCTGCTCGCGGCCCGCGGAATCACCCGCCGCCCTGTTCCCGGCCGGAGCGGGCCGGGCCGCAGCGAACCCCCGCTCCCACCACCCGACGCACTCACCACGAACCACCACGAATACCCGCCGTTGATCACTGCCCGGTGCCGGCTCAGCCGGGAGCACACCGGCGCGCTGGTGTCATTCGGGCACCGCGCCGGGGTGACCGTGCACAGCCTGGTGGCCGCGGCACTGCTGCTCACCGAATCCGAGGCCCGCCGGATACCGGTGACCGGCCTGCAGTGTTCGTACTCGGTGGATCTACGGCACCGGGTCCGACCGCCCATCGGGCCGGCCGAGGGCACCAATGTGCTGGGTTTCGCCGGCTTCCGCCCGGCCCCCGGTGAGCAGTACACGCTCGCCACACTCGCCCGCGGGGTCCTCGACGCCTTACGAGACGGTCTCACCACCGGTTACGTCCAGCAGACTCCACTACAACTGCCCGACACCCTGGCGGCACCACCGGCGAATCCGGTCGACACGGTGATGACCACGAACTGGGGCCGATTACCCGGCTTGTCCGGTTACGGCGTCCGGATCGACGATTTCCGCACCACCATGATCGCCAAATCCGACCCCACCGGCCGCCGCCCCCCGCAGCCGGGCGGCGGGACCAGCATCATCACCACCTACGACGACCGACTCAGTATCGAGATCCACCATCCACCGGAATTCGCACCGGTCCAGCGTCCGCGGATCGAGCGTCTGCGCACGCTGCTCACCCGGCTCTGAAGCGAGTGTCCACGTTCGCGGCCCCGGTTCAGACTCCCCGCAGCGACGCCAGCTCGAGCACGGTGATATCCGAGGGTGCCGCGACCCGAACCGGTGGCCCCCAGGCCCCGGCGCCGCGGGTGACGTACAGCGCCGTCGCCCCGTACAGTTCCAGCCCTGCCACGGTCGGGTTGGCCAACCGTGCCAGCAGGTTGCCCGGCCACAACTGTCCGCCGTGAGTATGGCCGGACAGTTGCAGATCCACGCCGTAACGCACCGAATCGTCGACCACCACCGGCTGATGGGCGAGCAGAACGCAGGCCCGTTCGGGATCCCGGCCGTCCAGCGCCGCCGCGAAATCTGGGCCGCGGCCCACGGTGGCGCCCGCGGGATCGTCGACCCCGGCGAGATCGAAATCGGGCAGGCTCACCCGATCGTTGAGCAGCACCCGCATCCCGAGCTCACCGACCCGGTCCAGCCAGGCGTCGGCGTCGGAGTAGTACTCGTGGTTGCCCGGGACGAAGTAGGTGCCGAGCCGGGCACTGAGCCCGGCCAGCGGTTCGGTTTCGGCCCGCAGATCCGCCACGCCGCCGTCGGCGAGATCGCCTACCAGGGCGATGAGATCGGGGCGGGTCCCGTTCACCGTGCGGACCACCCTTTCACAGAACCCGCGGCCGAGCGCCGGCCCCAGATGCAGATCGCTGACCAGCGCGATCCGCAGGCCGTGCGCCTGGGCGGGAAGTTTGGCCAGCGGTACGGTGACCCGCCGTACCATCGGCCCGTCGAGCACTCCGTACGTACCGGTCCCCACCACCGCGCCCGCCGTGAGTACCGTCGCGCCCGCCGCCATCCGGGAGATGAGCACTCGCCGCGACAGCGGCTCCCGGGACGCCGTGAGTACCGGGGCAGCTGCCGACGGCCGGGGTGGCCCCCCGCTGTCCCCGACCCCTGCACCCACGGGCTCCGGCGCCGCCGCCGGTGGCGCGGCGGGACCCGGCTGCGGTGCGGCGGGAGCCGGCTGCGGTGCGGCGGGAGCCGGCTGCGGTGCGGCGGTGCCGGCGTCGCGGCGCTCCAGTGCACGCAACAGCAGCGGCCGGATGATCTCCCCCGCCAGCACACCGATCAGGAGGTAGACGAACAGCGCGGCCCAGACGAAGCCGGGCCACACCGCCATACGCCAGAAATCCCAGGTCGCACCGGCGAACACCGCACCGAAGGAACCGCCCATCAGCACCACGCCGAGACCGAGCACCCCGGCGCCGACCGGCCGCCATATCGAGCCCGCTCGCGTGGTGTCGCGGACCAGCCGTCGCCACAGGTACCAGTGCAACCCGGCGAGCACCACCACCGCGGCCAGCCCTGCGAGCACGGAAACTACTACCACGGAGGATGCCTCTCCCTGACCGATTGCCTATGCGGATGCTGAATCTACTCGTGTCCGCTCGGCGGTCCGTGGCCCCCGTTCCTCTTGCTCGCCCCGACGGCACCGGCGGGCCGCGAGCCCGCACCCCGGCAACCCCGGATCACACCATGTCACCGCGAATATCTTCGCTACCGGCATCTTCCGGGCATCCGCCCCTGCGCGGTGCGGTGCTCACCGCCGCTACAGCGGCCGGGTCACACCGACCCGCTGACTCCCAGCCCGCCCATACCGGAAGGCGGAAGTTCTCCGTTGTGCCCGCCCGCCAGCAGCCATTTCAAGATCTTTCCGGTTTCCCCGCGCGGCAGGGCCGGGAGGAAGGTGACATCCCGGGGCACCGAGAACCGGCTGAGCCGATGCCGGATATAGGTGCGCACCATATCCGGATCCAGCCCGGACCCTTCGTGTTTCACGACGAAAGCGGCCAGGCGCTGCCCGAATTCCGGATCCGGGACACCCACCACCGCGACCTCGCTCACCTGCGGCAGATGGGCGAGCGCCTCCTCCACCGGGCGCGGGAAAACGTTCTCACCGCCGGAGATGATCATCTCGTCGTCGCGCCCGGCGATGAACAATCGCCTGTTGATGTCGAAATATCCGATGTCACCGGTATCCAGCATGCCGTGGGCCTCGTCCGGCGGCGCGGCGTTGACATAGCCGTCGAACAGCATGTGGTTACCCACGAAGATATGCCCGGTGGCGCCGATGGGCACCGGTTTGTGGTCCGGGCCCAGTACCGCGACCCGGGTGCCGAGCGGCGGCCGGCCGGCCGTGGTGGGCGCGAAACGCAGATCCGCCGGGGTCGCGATGGTCGCCCAGGACACTTCGGTCGATCCGTAGACGTTGTAGAGGATATCGCCGTAGGTGTCCATGAACCGCAGGACCGTGGCCCCGGCCAGCGGTGCTCCGCAACTGATCACGTGCCGCAGACTCGAGGTGTCGTAGCGGGCGCGCACCGCGGGCGGGAGGTCGAGGATACGGTTGACCATGGTCGGCACCACGATCATGGTGGTGATCGCGTGCTCGGCGACCAGGCGCAGGCAATCCTCGGCATCGAAACGCTCCGGCAGGATCACCGTGGAACGCAGCGCGGTACTGAGTTGCAGTCCGGCCAGCCCCCAGGTGTGGAACAGCGGCGCCGGAATGAGCATCGCCGATTCCATTTCGAGCGGGATCCGCGACAGCAGCGCGGCGATGGTCGCGAATCCCTTCGGATGTGGGCGCCGCGCCCCTTTCGGGACCCCGCTCGTTCCGGAGGTGAGAACGATCAACCGGCCGGGATGGGCCGGTATCCGGAAATCCTTCTCCCCCATCTCGATCAGATCGTCCACCGTGTAGCGGTCCGGGAACGGCGGCCGCCGATCGGTGGTGAACCTGGGCAGGTCCGCGTGCAGATACTGCACCAGCGCCTCCAGGTCGCCATCGACGAACAGGGCCGAGAGCCGATGCCGCTGGACGATCTGTTCTATGGTGCGGGCGGCCAGGCCGGCATTCAGCAGTGCCACGTCCACGCCGAGTTTCCCGGCCGCGACCATGGTTTCGACCATGCCGGCATGGTTGCGCGACAGTAGGCCGATGGCATCGCCGGCACCGAGACCGACTGCCGCCATGGCCGCCGCGAGCGAAGTAGTGCGTTCGTCCATTTCGGCGAAGGTCCGCGCGCCCCACTCGTCGATCACGGCGAGCCGGTGCGGCGAATACGCGGCGCCGGCGGCGTATCCGCCGGCCAGATTGAAACCCCATTTGTTCAGTGACAGCAGTTGTTTCACCGCCACCTGGGCGTTGGTGCGCACCACACCGCTGGCAGTCACCTGCCGCATCACTCCGAAGCTGCGGCGTACCGGCGACGCCTCCCCGTTGGCCACGATCGAGGTGCGGGCGCCGGACACGATATCGGCGATCCGGCGCAGACCCTTGACCGCCCAATCCTGCACGGCGGAATTCGACAGACCGGCCACCTGCCGGTGCACCCGGCCGGGGGTGAAGAAGGTGACCGCCACCCGGCTGCGATCGCCCTCTCCGGTCAGCCGCAAGGCGGCGAAGCTGCCGATCTCCGGCGCATGCAGTTCGCAACTTTCATACCAGCGGCCGGTGACCACCCGCACCCGCAGCACCCGGATACCGGTATCCGGTGTGCCGATCCGGAACTCGAAAACCGGCTGTGTCCCCGGCAGGTCGAGCCTGGAGCACGCGCCTATCCCGGTGAACACGCGCGGATAGGTCTGCGGGTCCAGCAGCAGATCCCATACCGCGGCGCGCGCCGCGGGCAGATCCGCGACCACATCGATGACGTCGGTAACCAACTCGTACAACTTCTCGTCGGCCCGCAACGGACAACTGGGTCGGCGGGGAAACCCATCTGTAACGTCGCTCACAATAGCCGGGCGGCCCCGTTATTACCAGCGAGTAGCACCTACTTCGGGAGCGCTCTGTGACAGGTCACGAAATCGAATTGCCGACTGTTCACCCCAGCCCCGGAAAGCCCTCCCACCTCGTGGTTGGAGGTTGCCCAAAGCTTCCGCCGACCGCGGTGTGAGTGATCCCAGCCACGATTCACTCCGGGTACGGAACTGCTGCGCGCGAATTACATTCGGCGCCGAAGCACTCACTGGCGACCCCGGAGGAAACCATGCCCGAGACCCGGCGCCGGGTGGTCCGCAACCACACCGACGAAATTCTCAACTACTTCGGCAAATGCCGATCGTGCGGCTACCCGGCGCGCGCGGAATCCTACCGCCGCGTCTACAACACCGGCGAGGTCGAGACTCTGGTCATCGCCAGCTGTGGTCTCCCGTGCGGCTGGTCCGACCAGGTTCTGCCGACCACGATGACCGGTCCGGCCGCGCGGCTCGGCTGAGATCGGCGGCCCACCGTGGCCGCCGCAGGGCGGCCGGGACCGCCACCCGGCCGTGCGGCACGATAGGCGCATGGAACTGCGTATCTTCACCGAACCGCAGCAGGGCGCTGACTACACGACACTCCTGCGGGTGGCCAGGACCGCGGAAGAACTCGGCTTCGGAGGGTTCTTCCGGTCCGATCACTATCTGCACATGGGATCGGTGGACGGCCTGCCCGGACCGACCGATGCGTGGATCACCCTGGCCGGCCTGGCCCGGGAGACCAGCCGGATCCGGCTCGGCACATTGGTCACCGCCGCCACTTTCCGGCTACCCGGCCCGCTGGCGATCCAGGTCGCGCAGGTGGACCAGATGTCGGGCGGCCGCGTGGAGCTCGGTCTGGGCACCGGCTGGTTCGCCGAGGAACACACCGCCTACGGTATTCCGTTCCCGGACAACAAATTCGACCGATTCGAAGAACAACTCGCGGTGATCACCGGACTCTGGGAGACCGCGCTCGGCGAAACCTTCGACTTCACCGGGAAGTACTACGAACTGCGCGACTCACCGGCGCTGCCCAAACCGGTTCAGCAGCCCGTTCCGGTGATCGTCGGCGGGCAGGGCCCGAAGCGGACGCCCCGGCTGGCCGCGCAGTACGCGAGCGAGTTCAATATTCCGTTCCTCTCCGCCGCCGACAGCGCCGCCCAGTTCGACCGCGTCCGCGCGGCGGTCGCGGCACACGGCCGGGCGGCCGACAGCATGGTGTACTCCAATGCACTCGTCGCCTGTATCGGTACGAGCGAGGCCGAGATCGCCCGCCGGGCCGCCGCCATCGGGCGCGAGGTGGACGAATTGCGTACCAACGGGCTGGCCGGGTCCCCCGCCGAGGTCGTCGACAAGATCGGCCGCTACCGCGAGATCGGTGCCCAGCGGATCTATCTGCAGATCCTCGACCTCACCGATCTCGAACACCTGACGCTGATCGCCAACGAGGTCGCGACCCAACTGTGAGGTTCCCGGCGGGGAGCCGGACGGTTCCCCGCCGGAGCGGTCAATAGGCGCCGGCGACCCCGTCGAGCAGATGTTCGAGTGTTTCGTAGGCGGGTACGTCCACCACATCGACGAGATCCCGGCCGACCGGCACATCGTGCTCGGTCACCACCTCGTCGAACCGGGCCGCGTCGCCGGTGCGGAACCCGTATTCGGCCGCCAGCGCCTGCAGATCGGCGTCGTTGTGCAGCAGCGCACCGACCGCCTCCCCTTCCGGGGTGAGCGGAACCAGGGTGTGCCGGGACAGCACTGTCGGCGACGGATACAGCAGCACCATATCGTCGCGCAGACGGCCCGCAACGGCCGCTGCGACGTACTGCGCCTCGTAGATCCAGGTCATCGGTGTCGCACCCATCCCCGCGGTGAGGTACTCCTCGAACGGCCCCGTACTCGAGTCCTCGGTATAGCCCTGCGCCAGGAACAGCCGCTGCAAGGTAGGCAGAACATGCTGTTCGGCCCTCGCGCCGCGTACCACGGCATGATCGTTGACCACATAGCCGGCCACCGCGAGATACATCGCCGCCGAATTCGAGGTACGGATATCGGTGGTGCTGATCAGAATGTTCTTCGCCACGGGATAGGCCCGGTTCCCGGCCAGTTCGTCCCACTGCACACCACGCTGGACCAGATCGATATAGGCGGAGAAGTCGAGCGCCGGGACGGGCCCGTCGTACTTCACCGCCCCGGCCGCGTCGAGCAGTTCCACGATGGGCGCGAAGGTGGCGATTGCCATCGGCGAATAGAAGGGCGTGAACTGGGTCCGCACCCCCACCTCGCGCTTCAGTTTCTCGGCCGCGGGCAGGCTGGACGGGAAGGCGAATGCCTGCCCGGCGAGATCGATCGAGGTGGCGATCTCCCGCGACCCGGCCGCTTTCACCCCGACCTCGAAACCGTGTGCGGCAAAGATTTCCGCGACCCGCGCATCGCCGAAGAACGCGGTCTTCTCGGATCCGACGATCCCGGTGACGGTTGTCAGCGGGGCGCCCGCGACGGGCGCCGCCGCATGTGTCGTCTCGGAATCCGGCCTGGTCACCGCCCAGGCGGCCGCGCCCGCCGCCACCACACCGGCCCCGGCCAGCACGAACAGACCGCGCCGGTCGGTGGCCCGGGGACGGCCGGGCGCCGACGGATCGGTCCCGGCGTAACCCGTTGTGTCCTCACCGGCCGGCGCTGTCACGTCGTCTGCCGCGATGGACGTGGTATCGGGCTCCGGTACCGGCGCCAGTTCACGGCGCACCGCGCGTTCCACCAGGATCGGCACGAAATCGCGGACCGCGCTGCCGGAGAACCGGTCGTGCGTCGTCCGCACCGCGACACCCACCTCCGCCGCCGTACGGTCCGGCGAATAGGCCGCGGCCAGCCGGCTCTCCAGTGCGCGGATCGCTTTCAGCTCACGCGCGGCTTTGTCGTCGGGGGCCCCACCCTCGGGTGCGGTATCGAGTGCCACGTCCATCTCCTCGGCGCCGGACAGCGAAAACGAAACGACCCGCCGGGGCCGATCCACAGCCGACAACCCTACCGCCACAAAGTATTCGGACACTCCCACGAGCGGGCACGACAGCCGATTCTCCGACCAGAATTCACCGCGCATTTCCCGGCCGATGGGCGGTGGTTTCCGCAAGGACGGCCATAGCGGCATTGTGCCCGCCGATACCGCTCACCCCACCACCGCGAACGGTTCCGGCACCGCAGCGCAGGATATTGCGATACGCGGTATCGACCCCCCAGCGCTGTGCCGGTGTCTCGGCGGGATCGGTGCGATAGGGAAACGACAGGTCACCGTGGAAGATATGCCCGCCGGGCAGGCGCAGGGTCCGCTGCAGATCGACCGGTGTGGCCGCATCCAGACAGGGGGCGCCGTGGGCGTCGCGGGCCAGGCAGTCCTGGACCGGTTCGGCCAGTACCGTATTCAGTTGCGCCAGGGTGGCGGCGACGGCCGTTTCCTTCGCCGACTGCGGGTCGGCCGCGAAAAGATGTGCGGGTGTGTGCAATCCGAAGAGGGTGAGCGTATGCCGGGTGCCCGGCTCGCCCGGACCGGCGATACTCGGATCGGTGAGCGTATGGCAATAGATCTCCGACGGCGGTGCCGCGGGCAGCCGGCCACCGGCCGCCTCGCGGTAGGCACGATCCAGCTGTTCGTAGGATTCGGCGATATGGAAGGTCCCCGCGAAGGCCGTCCGCGGATCGGTTCCGGTATCGCGCAGGCGAGGCAGCCGGTCCAGCACCATATTGATCTTCAACTGTGCGCCTTCGGCTTCCGTCTCCACCGATTCGCCGAGTAATCGTGCCAGCTCGGCGGGTGCCGCGTTCACCAGGACGTACCGAGCGTCGACGGCGGCCGGCGCCGCTTCATCGGTCACGAAACGAACGTGCGCCGTCTTCCCGTCGGTCGCCACCTCGACTACCTCGGCACCGGTCACCACTTCCGTTCCGGCCGACCGAGCACAGGCGAGCAGGGCATCGGTCAGCGCGCCCATTCCGCCCACCGGCACATCCCAGTCGCCGGTTCCCCCGCCGATCACGTGATAGAGAAAACAACGGTTCTGGGCCAGTGCGGGATCGTGGGCGTGGGTGAACGTACCGATCAGCGCATCGGTGAACACCACACCGCGGACAACATCATCGGCGAAATACGCCTCGATCGTCTCACCCAGGGGCTGCTCGAACAGGGCCGCCCAGTGCCGCGCACCCACCCGCCGCCGGAGTTCGTCCCGGGTGGGGAGCGGGTCGGTGAGGGTCGGGAACACCGCCCGGGCGACCGCGCCGGTCATCGCATAGAACCGCTGCCAGGAAGCGAATTCCCGGTCCGACCCGGTCACGCGGGCGAAACTCTCCCGGGTCGCCGCCGGTGAGCCGTTGTCCACCAGCAGGCCGGTGCCCCCGGCCGGGGTGTAGGACGAGATCCGTCGCTTCCGTGTGCGGAACCGTAAACCCAGATCCCGCACGATCCGATCCGGCAACAGGCTGACCAGGTACGAGTAGCGCGAAACCCGGATATCGATCCCCGCGAACAGTTGCGCGGAAACGGCCGCGCCCCCGGCGGCTCCCGCCTGTTCCAGTACGAGTACCGAATACCCCGCCCGGCCCAGATAGGCGGCTGCCACCAGCCCGTTGTGCCCGCCGCCCACGATCACCACGTCGTACCGTGCGCTCATCACCATGGATTGTCGATACCACACTCCCGCAGGAGTCGGTACCGACGACGTCCACGACGGGGCCGGTGCAGCCCGTGACCTGCCCAGCGACCCCTGGGCAGGTTGGGCGGTCGCCGGTGAGGTAGTCGCCGAGGGGGCGGTGGCTCCAGGGCCGTCCAGGAGATGGTCAGCGGATTTCTCCGATACCCCGGCGCCTTCGAGCCGGCATGGACCGCATGTCCAGAGCAGACCGCACGGGCCGAATCCTAGCCGAGCAGGCCGCCCAGCAGCCCACCGCTCTGCCCCGCCTCCTGTCCACCGCCGGTACCACCGAGCAGGCCGCCGGGCGGGAGTTCGGAGGGTTGCACGATGACGAACCCCCGGCCGGAGAACGACAGCGTGATCCCCTCGCCGGTGCTGCGGCCGATGAGGCGGCCCAGACCGAAGGAATCGTTGCGTTTCACGCCGGTCTGCAGGCTCGACGACCAGGCGATCGCCGCCTGCGGATCGGCGTAGGTCGGCTGGTCGACGTTCAGGACGACCGGCGTGCCGTGGCTGGTGATGGCGATCCGGCCGCGACCGGAGAAGACACAGTTGAACAATCCGGCGTTGCTGGCGACCCCGGCCGCGCCCTGCACCATCCGGATGTCGTAGCCGAGGGTGGGATCGAAGGCCAGAACGTTCGACCCGTTGATGGTGAGCCCGTCGGTCCCGTCCAGATCGATGATATGCACCTCGGCGGCACCGTTGGCGACGAAGAGATCACCGCGGCCGGAGACCTTCATCAGCGGCACTCCTTCACCGGTGAGCCGCTGCTGGATGGCACGACCGATACCGCCGGAGCCCAGCGCCTGGAAATGCAGGTCGCCCTGGTAGGCGACCATGGAACCGGAGCGGACCAGCGTTTCGCCGTTCACCCCGACCTTGATCATTTTGCCGCCCTGTTTCTGGATGCCCATACCAGAGACTTCGGCATGACGCGGATCGAACAGCTCGCTGTGCATCGGCTGAGCTCCTTGCTGAGGAAAGTGTGCGGGATCGTGCTGCGCTGCCGCCGGGTACGGGGCGGCGGGCGGATAGGGCGGCTGCGGCGGGTAACCGGGCGCCGACTGATATCCCGAGGGGTAGGGTGCCGGGTGCGCCGGTGGCACGGACGGATAGGGAGCCGCGGCCGGTGGATAGCCCGGCGCGGGCGGCATATTCGGTGCCGGCGGGGGCGAATACTGTGGCGTCGCCACGGGATTGGCAACCATGGTCGGGTCGGTGCGGGAGGCCGGTGGCTGTCCCGGCGGCACGGACGACGGCGGAACGGGGTCGTCATCCACATTGACCCCGAAATCGGTGGCGATACCGGCCAGGCCGTTGTCGTAGCCCTGGCCCACCGCGCGCACCTTCCAGGCGCCCGCTCGGCGGTAGATCTCCACGCACACCACCGCGGTTTCGGTGCTCAACCCGGAAACCGGGAACGTGAGCGTGCCCTGCGGGCCGGCGATCGTCGCCGTCAGCGATCCCACCGAACCGAAGGCCGGCGGTCCGCTTCCGTCCAGGCTCGCGGTGACCACCACCTTGTCGATATCGGCCGGTAGCGCCGGCATCTGTACATCGACCGCGTCCCCGGCGCCCCGGCCGTGCCGGTAGGTGACGCCGGGGCCGACGGGTTGATTGAAGAAGACGAAGTCCCCGTCCGACCGGACTTTGCCGTTCCCGGCGAGCAGCAGTGCCGAGACATCCACCGCCGCCGAACATGTCACTGTGACGGTCAATCGGTCGCCCGGTGCGGGCCGATTCTCCCCCGGAGCGAGTGCGGTCACCTCATATCACCTCGGCCCGACGCGTACTGGCACCTGCCGGTACGCCGAGTTCCCCGGCACCGGGCCGGGCACTCGTTCGATTTCTGTTCCACACCGACGAGTCTGACCGATACCGCCCACGCCGCGCCACCGCGGGCGCCGGGCGGCCTGCCCCGGCCATCGCCACCTGCGGTGACCGGGGAAACAGCGAACCTGAGAACATTCACAGCAGCAGCACAGCCAACCGACAGATCCCGGCGGCATTCTGGTAACAGACGAGCGGAACTCGGCCCCGGGAGGAACCCATGGTGGATATCGAGATCACCGGCACCACCGTCACTGTTCAGGTCCGCGGCGCGCACCGGGTGCTGTCGCTGCGCGACCGGATCACCTTCGATCTGGCGAATATCGCGGCGGTCGCCCCCGCCGAAATCGATCTGCGCCCGCCCTGGGTCCGCGCGCCCGGCGCTTTCTTCCCCGGTGCGATCGCCGCCGGAACGTTCCGGGGCAAGGGCCGGAAGGAATTCTGGGACACCCTGTTCGGTGGTAAGGCCGTCCGTATCGATCTGCGCGGCACCGATTACACCCGGGTCGTCGTCGATGTCGAGGACCCGGCGACCGTGCTGCGATCCCTGTATTCGGCCGCCGCCGCCTGACCGGCGGGCCTCCGGTTCGCCGATCGGCCTCCTTCGCCGCGGAGGCCGATCGGCGGATCTCCGGCGCAGGCTATCCGGTCGACGGCGGCTACACCGCCTGTGGCCGGGGCCGGTTATTCGTCCGCCGTATCCGGCTCCGGTTTCGGCTGGCGGGTGACGAACCGCAGTACCGGTTCCACCACGCGCGCCGCGATCGGGCCGACTACCGCCATCAGCAGGACATAGGTTGTGGCCAGGGCAGCGAATCCGTCGGGTACGGCGCCCGCCGCCACGGCCAGGCCCGCGATGACTATCGAGAACTCGCCGCGGGCCACGAGCGCGGCACCGGCCCGGGCTCGACCGAGCCGGGAAGCTCCGGCATGCGCGGCGGCCCACCAGCCGGTCACGACCTTCGTCACCGTGGTGATCACCGCCAGCAGTACCGCCCAGCCCAGTACGGGCGGGATACTGCGCGGATCGGTGGTCAACCCGAACAGGACGAAGAACATGGCCGCGAACAGGTCACGCAGCGGTTCGAGGATTTTCGTCGCATTGTGCGCGGTGGTATCGGAGATGGCGATACCCAGCAGGAAGGCGCCGACCGCGGCCGATACCTGCAGCGCGGAGGCCACCCCGGCCACCAGTAGCGCCGAACCGAGCAGTTTCAGCAGGAAGATCTCGCGGTCCTCGCTGGATACGATCGCCGAAACGTACTTGCCGTAGCGCAGCGCCACCACGAGGACGACTGTGACCGCCGCCAGGGCGATACCGAGCGATTGCAGGCCGGCCACGAAACCCAGACCGGCCAGGACGGCTGTCAATACCGGGAGGTAGGCGGCCATCGCCAGATCCTCGAAGACCAGAATGGACAGGATCACCGGCGTTTCCCGGTTACCGAGCCGGCCCAGATCGTTGAGGACCTTGGCGATGATCCCGGACGACGAGATGTAGGTGACACCTGCCATGGCCAGGGCCCCGGTGGGCCCGAGCCCCAGCAGCAGCGCCACGATCACACCCGGTGTCGTATTGAGCACGAGATCGAGCAGGCCGGCCATCCAGGACCGGCGCATACCCGTGAACAGTTCAGCCGCACTGTATTCCAGGCCGAGCAGCAGCAACAGGAGCACCACGCCGATTTCACTGGCGAGATGGATGAACTCGTCGGCTTCGTGGAGTTCGAAGAAACCTCCTTCCCCGAATACCAGTCCACCGATCAGATACAGGGGTATCGGGGACATGCCGATCCGGGCCGCGATGCGTCCGAGCACGCCGAGCCCGAAGAACACCGCCCCCAGCTGGATCATCGCCAGCGTGGTTGCATTCATCGCCGGTGGGTCAGCCGTCTTTCAGGATGTCCGCGGCGTCGTCGAGACCTTCCGAAGTCCCCACCACGATCAGCACATCGTTGCCGGTGAACACGAAATCGGGTCCCGGCGCCGGCAAAGCCTGGCCCGCGCGCATCACCGCCACGATGGAAGCCTTGGTGCGGGTCCGCATCCGCGTCTCGCCCAGCGTCCGCCCGTCGTAGGGAGAGTTCTCCCCCACCGGGAGCTGGCGGGTGTTCACGCCGTCCATATCGCGGTGTTCGTTGCGCAGCTGGCCCACCAGTTGTGGCGCCCCCAGCAGATTGGCGAGTGTTCCGGCCTCGGCCTCGGTCATCGGGATCTGTGTGGTGGCGTCGGGATCGCCGATCTTGGTGAAGATCAGGTCGATGGTCCCGTCCTTGTGGTCGACTACCCCGATCCGCCGGCGCACGGTGGTGAGTGGAAAGTCCTTGCGTACGCCTATTCCCGGCAAGGGTGTCACTTCGACGTTCACGATGTCACCTTAGCTCGACTGTAGGTAGGGTCCGATGGACCGTACTCTCTAGCGCTACCCGTACCCAGCCGGTCGCGAAACACGCAGGCCACAACCCGGCGCGGGGCACACTCAGGCGAGCGCGGTATCGGCGGTCCGCCCGGCCTGTTCGGCGGCGATCACCACATGCCGCATGAGCAGCGCCGTGGTCACCGGCCCGACCCCGCCCGGGACCGGACTGAGCCCCGCCGCCGTGCCGCGGACCGATTCCGGGTCCACATCGCCGACGATCGAACCGTCGGCCGATTCGTTGGTGCCCACATCGATCACCACCGCGCCGGGACGCAGATTCGCACCGGTGACCAGCCCGATCCGGCCGGCGGCGGCGACCACGATATCGGCGGCCGAGGTCACCGCGGGGAGATCGGTGGTGCGGGAATGGCAGACGGTGACCGTGGCGTTCTCGGCCAGCAGCAGCTGGGCCAATGGTTTGCCGACCACATTGGAACGTCCGACGACCGCGACGTGGCGGCCTTCGAGCGCGACCCCGTGGTATTTCAGCAACTCGACCACGGCCTCGGCCGTGGCGGGCGCGAATCCGGCCGAGCCGGCGGTGAGCAGCCCCAGCGACAGCGGGCTCACTCCGTCCACATCCTTGGTGGCCGCGATCGCCGGGGATACATCGTCGAGAGTCACCCCGGCGGGCAGCGGGGTTTGCAGCATGATGGCGTCGGTGCCCGGGTCGGCGCTGCGCACCGACAGTTCGGTCCGCAGCGTATCGGCCGAGGCGTCGGCGCCCAGATCCACGGTGTCGCATTCGATACCGCGGTTGGCGGCCGATTTCTTCAGCGAGTTGACGTACCAGGCGCTGGCCGGATCATCGTTGGCGACGATCAACGCCAGGCGTGGCGCCCGGCCGGTCTGCTCGGTGAGCGCCTGCGCCCGCGCGGTCGTCTCCGCGTTGAGAGCGGCGGCGAGGTCTTTCCCGGTCAGCGATGCGGTATCCACGAGCATCCACCCTAGCGCCGCGGGCGATCGCGGCCCGCGAGGGCATCACACGACACGGCGCAGCGGCGGGAAGGATACCGCCGGATTCGCGGTATCCGGCGGCTGCCGGGTTTGAGACATGTCACGAGTCGGACAGGCGCAAATCCGCGGTCCCGGCCCTGCCCGGCTCTATGGTGAGTTGCCACGTACCGCAAATCTGTCAGTTCCGACCCGATCCCCTACGAGAACCAACTCCCCCGTGGAAAGGTGTCGCCGTAGTGCACAATCGCAGAGGTCTGCAATATCTGGTGGCGATCGCCGCCGCCGCAAGCGTGTCACTCGCTGGTCTCCTCGGCGCGCCCGCTCAGGCCAGCCCCGAAACGGACGCACTCTACAACTCCGCCCAGCGGCATTTCACCGAAGGTGATTCCGATGCCGGCCGCGCCGACCTGCGCGAACTGATCGGCCGGGATCCGGCCGATGCCGAGGCCCTTTCGCTGCAGGCGATCTGGTCGCATTACGCCGGTGATATCCCGGCCCTGCACGACGCCATGGGGCGGCTGCGGGCCGTCGACCCGGAAATGGCCGCGGGTACCGACCGCGTCCTGCACGGGATCGGGGCGGGGATCGCCACCCTCCCCAATCCGCTGCCCGCCCTGGTCGGACCGCAAACCGGCATCGTGGTCTTCGGTTACGGACTCCTGCCCGACGGCACGCCCCGGCCCGAACTGGCCGGCCGGCTGCAGGCCGCCTGGTTACAGGCCATCGCCTCACCGTTCTCCCCCATCGTGGTGAGCGGTTACAACCCCAGCAACGGGATCACCGAGGCCGAGGCGATGCGTAACTGGCTGGTGGGCCGCGGGATTCCGGCGAACCGGATCCACGTGGAGGACCGGGCCGGTTCCACCGTGCAGAACGCACTGTTCAGCGCGGAAATCCTGCACGGTCTCGGTGTCCATTCCGCGGTGGCGGTCACCTCGCCGAACCATATCCGGCGGGCCGTGGCCGATCTCTACGTCGCGGGGATCCCGGTGGTGGGTGCGACGACCTCGCTGAACCAGCTGGTGTCGCAATTACCGCCGCCGAGCAAACAGGCGCAGTACAGCATCTACCTCGATGCCACGCGCACATTCCAGCTCAGCACCAGCCGCTGATCAACCGGTGGCGACGGCCGCCCGGATCCGGGCGGCCGCATCCTCCGGGACGATATCGGCGACGAAGGCGCCCATCGCCGCCTCGGAACCGGCCAGGTATTTGATCTTGTCCACTCCGCGCCGGATCGAGGTCAGCTGCAGATGCAGCCGGACCGTATCGCGCCCGGTGTGCACGGGAGCCTGGTGCCAGGCCGCGATATAGGGCGTCGGGTCCTCGTACAGGGCGTCGATACCGCGCAGCAACCGCAGGTAGAGCGTTACCAGTTCGTCCCGCTCGACCTCGTTCGCCGCCGCGAGATCGGGAATATGCCGATGCGGCAGCAGATGCACCTCGATCGGCCAGCGCGCCGCGAACGGTACGAACGCCGTCCAGTACTCGCCCGCCAGTACCACCCGGTCGCCCGCGCGTTCGGTATCCAGGATGCGCTGGAACATATCGGGTCCGAGCCGTTGTGCGGATTCGAGCACCCGGGTGGTCCGCGGCGTCACATAGGGGTAGGCGTAGATCTGGCCGTGCGGATGCGGCAGCGTGACACCGATCGCCTTCCCGCGATTCTCGAAGACGAAAACCTGCTCGACTCCCGGCAGCGCCGACAGGACCGCGGTGCGGTCGGCCCAGGCTTCGATCACGGTGCGGGCACGGCTCGGGGTGAGATCACCGAAGGAGCCTTCGTGTTCGGGACTGAAACACACCACCTCGCACCGTCCGACCGCCACGCGTTCCCGGCCGAATCCGAGGTCGGTGATATCGGTGAGGCCGCCCGGCGCCGCGCCCTGCCCCGTGCCGTCACCGGGCAGGGCGGGGCCGAAGGACGGCGAACGATTCTCGAAGACGGCCACATCGTAGAGATCCGGAATCTCCGACGGGTTGTCCGGTGTCTGCGGGGCCAGCGGATCGCGGTCGGCCGGGGGAAGCACCACCCGGCTCTGCCGGGCGGCGGCGATCGAGATCCACTCCCCGGTGAGCACATCCTGGCGCATGACCGCCGTCGGCGGCCGGGGTTCCAGGCAGCGGGTGTCGATCCGGCGTTCGGGGCCGAGCCGGGTATCGGCGTCGTCGTAGTAGATGAGCTCCCGGCCGTCGGCCAAGGTCGCAGTGCGCTTCACGATACGGTTCGGCACGCCTTCACGATAACCAGCCCGACCGGCCCCGGCCCCGTCTCGGCGACCGGCGGGTCCCCGGCGGTGGCGTGCTCACGACACCGCGGCGGGCACGTCGCGGGCACCGGATTCCCGGGGGCCGGGCCCCGATGCGGCAGGATGGGGTCGTGGACCACTCGGCGGTATCGGTGGATGTCGTGGCGTTGCGGTTCTGGACCGCGGACGCCGCGGTCACATTCGGCGTCGCGACCCGCGGACACGAACCGTTCCCGGGCCGGCTCGCGCTCCCGGGGGTGCTGCTCGGTCGGGGAGAACGCCTGGCAGATGCCGCGGCGCGGGCGGTGCACGCCGAACTCGGGGTTCCGCCCGCCGCCCTCGGTCCGGTCGGGCAGCTCGTCACCTTCGACGAGCCGAATCGAGATCCACGCGGGCCCACCCTGTCCATCGTCATGTGGGCGGTGACCGAACCGCACGAAGGGCCCGCGCGTTGGGTTTCGTTCGACGAGCCACCGGCCTTGGCCTTCGACCACAACACCATCGCCGCCGCCGCGCGCGGCCTGCTGGCGGGACTGCTGTGGCGGGACCTCCCGCTGACCCGCGCCCTGCTGGGCGCACAGTTCCCGGCCACCCGTGCCGTCGACCTGGCCGCCTCGCTCCTGGGCGCCCGGCCCGATGCCGCCAACCTCAATCGCACGCTGGCCGGAATTCCCGGGCTGGTGAAAACCGAGGAACGGCGCCGCACCAGAGCCACCGGCCGGCCGGCCGCGGTCTGGGCGTTCCGCGACCCGCAGCCGTAACGGGTCGCGCCGGGCTCGACCCGGCTGCGGCGCACCGCGCTCGCCGGACGCGGCAACGCCCGTGCCACACACCGGCTGAGCACGGCCAGAACCGGCACCGGCCGGCGGTCCGTAGTGAACAGCATCGGCTGCCCCGGAGTACCGATCTGCTGAGCTCACAACAGGTGCCCCGCTCGGGGCCGGTCCCCGTCCGATCAGCCCGGAGCGGAGCGGCTGAGCTGCTCCCATTCCCGACGCGTCCGGGCCCGGTCCTGATCCATTTCTTGAACCAGATCGTAGGAATGGCTGCCGACGACGAGCGCACGGGGCGGATCCGGCACGTCCACCAACCGCATGATGGTTGCCGCTGCGGTGGCCGGATCGGGTCCGGCATCGTCTCCCCACATCGCGGCCATCTCTTCCCGGAGCGCCGCATACTCCGGGAGCGGATCGGTCGCGGTGGTGCCGGCGGTGAACAGCCCGGTGTCGTAACCACCCATTTGCAGGCTGGTGACCTGGATTCCGAATGCCGCCACCTCCATCGCCAGCGCTTGGCCGAACGAGTCCAGGGCGGCCTTTCCCGCTCCGTAGAACCCGACCGATGCCATTCCTCCCCCAGTGCCCATCGAGCTCACCTGCAGGATCCGGCCGCCGCCCTGGGCCCGAAGCCGGGGCACCACCGCTTGCGAAACCCATACGGCGCCGAAGAAATTCACCTCGAAGTGGGCGCGGATCTGTTCCTCGGTGGCTTCCTCCGCCATGCCGTACAGCATCCCGCCCGCATTGTTGACCACGATATCGATGCGGCCGAACGCGGCGAAGGCCCGCTCCACCCCCGCGAATACGGCACCACGATCGGAAACGTCCAGCGAGAACCGGGCCAGGGCACCGGGATAGGTGGCGCTCAGGTCGTCCAGCGGTTCGATGTTGCGGGCCACCGCGACAACCTGATCGCCCGCGGCGAGTGCCGCTTCCGTGAACGCACGGCCCAGCCCTCGCGTAGCACCGGTGATGAACCAGGTTCGTGGAGTAGTCACGATATTCAACCCTTTCCTCGCGAGACGGACCGTCTCGGTTCGTGTTTCGAGTATGCAAGGTGTGAGCATGAAAGTCAAACGAACCGTTTCGTCTCGTTGGGTTGCTACCCTGGTCCGCATGACTACCGACCGCACCCCGGACCGTTCCCGCCGCAGCGAACGGTCCCGGCAGGCCATCCTCGCCGCGACCCGGGAGCTGATCGCCGAAACGGGGTACGCGAAGGTGTCCATCGAGGCCATCGCGGCACGCGCCGGCGTCGGGAAACAGACGATCTATCGGTGGTGGCGGTCGAAGGGGGCGGTGATCTTCGATTCCTTCCTGACGCTCAGCGAAACCGCCGAGGGCACCGGGATCGAACTACCGGACACCGGTGATCTCGCCGCCGATCTGAAACTCGTTCTGCGCGCCACCGCCGCCGAATTCGCCGACCCCGATTTCGAACGGCCCATCAGGGCACTCAATGCCGAGCTCATCCACGATGCCGAACTCGCCGAACGGTACCGTGAAACGCTGGCCCGCCCGGTCGACGAAGCCAAGAAAGCGCGGCTGCGCAGCGCCCAGGCGGCAGGCCAGCTCCACGCCGGCGCCGATCTCGACCTCGTGCTGGAGATGCTCTACGCACCGCTGTTCCAGCGGTGGCTGCTGCGCACCGGCCCGCTCACCGACGAGTACGCCGACGCCTTGGTCGAGCACACCCTGCGCGCCTTCCGCCCTTGATACCCCGCCCCGGCGTCTCCTGCGGCGCGCGATAATCCGGTGCGCCGGGCCGGTGAACCCGACAGACTGTGTTCATGCCCGCGTTCGATATCGAGGCCGTCACCCGGGAGCTCCGCGCCGTGGGTTGCGTTTTCGCCGAGGACGAGGCGCGCTTGCTGGTGCACAGCGCCCGCTCCACCGGCGAACTGACCGACCTGGTGGCGCGGCGGGTTGCCGGTAATCCGCTGGAGTACGTCCTCGGCTGGGCCGAATTCATGGGGCTACGAGTAGGAGTGCGGGCCGGTGTGTTCGTACCGCGCAGACGCTCGGCGCTGCTGGTGGACGAGGCACTCGCCCTGGCCCGGGTCGATTCGCCACGGACGGTGGTGGACCTGTGCTGCGGTTCGGGGGCCTTGGGATTGGCGCTGATCACCGGTCTTTCCGGCCACCCGGATCCACCACCGGACCTGTACGCCGCCGATATCGACCCGGTGGCGACCGATTGCGCCCGCAGCAACCTCACGCGTATCGGCGGGCGGGTGTACCAGGGTGATCTTTTCGACGCACTGCCCACACAGCTCCGCGGGCGAATCGATATCGTGCTCGCGAATACTCCGTACGTACCGTCGGAGTTCCTCGCACAGATGCCGCCGGAAGCCCGCGATCACGAACCGGCGACCGCACTCGACGGCGGCCCGGACGGCCTGCACCTCGCCCGCCGCACCGCCGCGGCCGCCCTCGGCTGGCTGGCGCCGGGCGGCAGCCTGCTGATCGAGATCGGCACCGATCAGATCCCCGCCGCCACCGCACTACTGGCCGCAAACGGTTTCGCGGTGCGGATCGCCCGGTCGGCCGAACTCGGCGCCACCGTGGCGATCGGTCTGCGAGCGACCGCTACTTCCGGCCGGTGAACTCGTCCATCGAGTGATACACCCCGACGGTGTTCAGGAACAGATCACGCAGTTTCAACGGCAGCACCCCCGAGAGCACCTTGTTGAGACGAGAGGTCCACGGCATGATCACCACGGGAGTGCCCTTCTTCATCTCCGCCCACGCGGTCGCCACCACCTTGTGCTGGTCGAGGATCGGCGTGAACCAGAAACCCGTGGCGCCCTCGAACATTCCCGTGTCGATGTAGGTAGGGCAGACGGTGGTGACCTTGACATGGTCGTGGCCGGCCTGACCGAGTTCGATCCGTACCGAATCCGACCAGCCGAGCGCCGCCCATTTCGACGCCGCGTAGACGCTCATCCGCGGGTTGTGCACCAGCCCGGCCGAGGAAGCGATGGTGAGTACGCGGGCCTCGGTGTTCCTCGCGACCATGGCCGGCAGGAATTCCAGGGTCACATACATCGGCGCCATGGCGTTGATGGCCATGGTGCGATCGATATCGTCACGGTCCTTCATTTCCCAGAAGTAGGTGTTCCCGCGCACGATCCCGGCATTGTTCACCAGCACGTCGATATCGCCCACCTCCGCCCGCACCGATTCGGCGGCGACCGCAACAGCATCCCGATCGGAGATATCGACGGTGTGAGTGTGGACCGCGCCCCCGGCCGCGGTGAGTTCGGCCGCGGTCGCGTGCAGGGCGGTCTCGTTGACATCCCAGAGGACCACCGCGGCGGCGCCTTCGCGTACCGCCTGTTCGGCGAACAGTTTGCCCAGCCCCATGGCGGCACCGGTGATCAGCACCTTCTTACCGGCCACCGTATCCAGTTTCATCGATTCCGATCCTTTGTCATCGCAGAGAAATGCGGGGTTACGGCCTGATCCCGGCCGGGCCTATTTCTGGCGCAGAGTTTTCATGACCCGGAAATACAGTGTCATGGTTTTCGCCCACATCGCCTCCGACATCCCCGGCAGCGGCGCGATCGGCAGCAGCCGCTGGACCGCGATCGTCTGGGTGTCGACATACTTCAGCAGGCCCTCGGGCCCGTGCCGGCGGCCGGTTCCCGAAATACCCATACCGCCGGACGGCGCGTCCGCACTTCCCCAGGCCGCGATGAAACCCTCGTTCACATTCACCGAGCCGGCGTTGATACGTGCCGCGAACTCGCGGCCCCGGGCGGCGCTACGCGACCACACGCTGGCGTTCAGACCGTACGGGGTGTCGTTGGCCTGGGCCACCGCCTCGTCGTCGGTGGCGACCTTGTACACCGAGACGACAGGGCCGAAGGTCTCCTCCCGGTACACCGTCATCTCGGCGGTGACATCGGTGAGGACGGTGGGTTCGTAGAAGTACGGTCCGAGATCGGGCCGGTGCACGCCACCCGCCAGCACGGTGGCGCCCTTGGCCACCGCGTCGTCGACGTGGGCGCGGACGGTGTCGAGCTGGCGCGGGAAGGTCAGCGAACCCATATCGGTGGAGTAGTCCAGCGGGGCGCCGAGCCGTAAATCCTTGACCGCCGGCACGAATTCGGCGATGAACCGGTCGTAGACCGATTCGTGGACATAGATGCGTTCCATCGATTCGCACAGCTGGCCGGCCGAAGCGAAACTCGCCCGCACGGCGGTTCGGGCGGCGGCGACCGGATCGGCGTCGGAGAGCACGAGCAGCGGGTTCTTCCCACCCAGTTCGAGTGAACAGCCGATCAGCCGCTCCCCTGCCTGCCGCCCGATGGTCCGGCCGGTGGCGCTGGAACCGGTGTAGTCGACATAGTCGGCGCGGTCGATGATCTCACCGCCGATCACCGACCCGCGGCCGAGCACGACCTGCCACAGGCCCTCGGGCAGGCCGGCCCGGACCGCCGCGTCGACAGCCCACAGCGCGGTGAGCGCGGTCTGGTTGTCCGGGCGGCCCACCACCGCGTTACCGGCAACCAGGGCCGGCAGTGCGTCCGACACCGCCAGCGCCAGCGGGTAGTTCCACGGAGAGATCACCGCGACCACGCCCTTGGGCCGCTGCCGCACCTGCACATCGGTGAGCACCGGCAGCACTCCGCGCGGAGTGCGACGGGCCAGCAGTTTGGGTGCGGTGGCGGCGTAGTACCGGGAATTCACCGCGACATCGCCGACCTCGTCGAAGGCGTGCACCCGGGATTTACCGGTTTCGGTCTGCACGATATCGAGAACGGTGTCCTGTTCGGCCAGCACCAGATCGTGGAAGCGGCGCAGCACCGCGGCCCGCTCCCGGACCGGCACCTGCGCCCACTGCCGCTGCGCCGCCCGGGCCCGCTCGAAGGCGGCGTCGATATCGGCGACCGACGACTGCGGCAGTTCCGCGACCGGTTCGCCGGTGACCGGGGCGTGGACCCCGACGGCGGGCGCACCCCCGGCGGCAGCCCTGGCGAGCAGCCGTTCGACCAGGTCCGGGGTGAGTGCGCCGGTGGCGGCGGGACGCTGGGCGGTGGTCATCGTCGGCATTCTCCTGGGAGCGAGGACGCGCCGCGATCGGCGATTCGCGGCACAGTGATTAATTGAACAGTGGTGTTAATCTAATGCTCGTGTGGTGTGGAGTGTCAAGGGGCCCGGTGTGGACAACAGCCGGATACCAGGGCCGGCTGTGGGATCTCACAGCCGGCCGGGACGGCGCCGAATGAGCAGCCCGCAGCCGGCCGGGGACGGCGCCGCCGCGGCGGGCGCCACCGAAGCACTACGACGGCCGGGCACTTCCCCACCACCGCGGCGTGGCCGGCCGCCGCAGACTCCGGCCCAGGCCGAACAGGTCCGTGCCCGGATCGTCGGCGCCACCGCCGAGGTCTTCACCGATACCGGCTCCCGCGGACTGAGCGTGGCCCAGATCATCGACCGGGCCGGCCTCTCCAGGCCCACGTTCTACCGCTACTTCGCCAACGCCACCGAACCGCTACATGTGCTGCTGGAGGTATCGAACGCGGAACTGGTCGGCGCGATAGCGGCCGCGCTGGAGGCGACGGGCGAAGGCGTGGAGCTTGGTATCCGGCTCATCGACGCCTACCTGGACTGGGCCCGGGGGCACGGCGCGATGCTACGGCCACTGTTCGCCGAACTCCACGATCCGGCCTCCCCGGTCTCGGCCTACCGCAACGCGGCGCTCGACGGAATCCGCGAGAGCGTACGCGCCAAGTTCACGGAACTGGGTCGCGCGGTACCCGGACCGCTGGATCTCGACGCCGCCCTGCACGTCTGCGAATACGTGGTGTACCGGATCTCGGCCGCCGCCGAACCCGGACGCGAACCCGATCCGGCCACGGTCGCCGACGCCCGGCTCACGATGATCCGCGTGGTTCTGGCAACACTCGGCAATACCGCCGATTTCCGGTATGCCATGGGGCTGCCGGGACTGTTCCCCGCCGCACCGGACGATATCGCCGGAGCCGCCGCGGGTCAGCGGAGTTGATCGGCCTGCTCGCGACTGAGTCCGCTGGCACGCAGGACATGCCGGTCGATCGCGGCTCGGATGGCCTCCTCGGTTCCGAGGATACGCACGTGCCGGCGGGCGCGAGTAATAGCGGTGTACAGGAGTTCCCGGGTCAGCAGGCTCGACCCGGGCTCCGGTAGAACGATGGTCACCGCATCGTATTGACTGCCCTGACTACGATGGATCGTCATCGCGAAAACCGTGACCACGGCGGGGAACCGGGTGGGGTGGATCAGCAACGGCTCCTCGCCCCGCTGCAGTGCCACTCGCAGCGACCCGTCCGGGCGGCGGACGACCACACCGGTATCGCCGTTGTAGATCCGTGCCTCGTGATCGTTGGCCGTCACCAGCAGCGGCTGCCCCGGATACCAGGTGCCGCTCCGGTGCTCGGGCCCTGCGCCCGCGGCGGCGGCCCATTCGGCTGCCGTCCGATCCCAGTGCTCCACCCCGTACGGGCCGCGCCGATGGGCGCAGAGCAGGCGATGGGATTCGAACGCGGCCAGCGCCGCCGCCGCATCCCCGGTCTCCGCGGCGGTGGTGACCTGTTGCGCGGTGCCGACGATATCGGCCCGGACCGCGGCGATATCGTCGGCGCCCCGCAGTTCGAGCGTATCCCCGCCGGACCGCAGCAGTTCCAGCGCGGCCTCGGTGTCCCCAGCGCGGACCGCCACCGCCAGATCGGCGATCCGCCCGCCGAACCGGCGCCCACGGCTGAGCCGGACGATCCCGCCGCGCAGCCGTTCTCGCTCGGATTCGGTCAGCGCCTCGGGGCCTTCCGCCGGCGCGGACGCACCGGCGAATCCGGGGTCGGCGGCGAGAATCGTCTCGAAGGCCGGATCCGCCTCGCCCGGGAACGGCGCGGCCACCAGATCCGCCAGTACTGCCCCCGCGTCCACCGAGGCGAGCTGATCCGGGTCCCCGGCCAGGACGAGCCGGGTATCGGGGCGTAGCGCGGCGAGCAACCGGCTCATCATGGTCAGCGAGACCATCGATGTCTCGTCCACGACGACCACGTCGTAGGGCAGGCGATTGTGTTCGTGATATCGGAACCGGGTACTGCGACCGCGCTGCCAGCCCAGCAGGCGGTGCAAGGTCGCCGCGGACAGTTCCGGCAGGCCCAACGCCCCGGCCTGATCGCGGACGGCCTCCTGCAACCGGGCCGCCGCCTTACCGGTGGGGGCGGCCAGCGCAATACGCAGCGGCGCACCGTCGCCCCCGGATTCGGCGGCACGGTGCGCGACCAGCAAGGCCAGGATCCGGGCGATGGTATGTGTTTTCCCGGTGCCCGGTCCGCCGGCGACGACGGTGGTCCAGCGGGTGGCGGCCAGGGCCGCGGCGAGCCGCTGCCGGTCGGGAGTATCGCCCGCCGGGCCGAAGAGCCGATCGAGTTCACGGCACACCACGGCCGGGTCGGCGTCCGGATGACCGGCCGCCCGCGCGGTCAGCACCCGGCGGATGGTCTGCTCCTGCCGGTAGTACCGGTCCAGGTAGAGCAGCGGGCCGGCGCCCGGCCGGGCCGGTTCGGTGAGCCGCAGCGGCCGCAGCGGTCCGGCCGGACCGCCGCGCACGAGCGGGCTGTCGCGAACCGCGTCGATCACCGACTGTTCGTCGGGCCAGGGCAATTCGGCGAGGTCGAACTGGTCCGGACGCTCGTCGTCGGTATCCACACCGATATCCCGCATCCTGGTCAGATCCAGGCAGACCGACCCCGACCGCACCGCGCGCACGGCCAGCGCCGCCGCGAACAGCACGGGTTCGCGGTCCTCCCCCGCGAGCCGTCCCAGCCGGGTGGCCACATGCACATCCGCAGCCGACAGCACCCCCGCCTCGTTGAATTCCCGCAGTATCCCGCGTCCGCGCTGAGCCACCCGGATCGGTATCACGCCGCACCTCCGGCCAGCAGCTCGGACAGTTCGGTGATCAGATCGGGCGGCGGCGTCCAGTCGAACACCCCGGCGCCGTCGGGGGTCTGCGGCCCGATCATGCCGCGGACGAACAGGTAGCGGATCCCACCGAGATGTACCGCGAGGTCGTAGCCGGGCAGCCGCCAGCGCAGGTACCGGTGCAATGCCACCGAATACAGCAGAGCTTGCAGCGGGTAGTGCGAGCGGATCATCTCGGCGGCCATCCGGTCGCGGGAGTAGTGGGCGACGGTCAGATCACCGGTGCCCAGCCTGTTCGTCTTGTAGTCGACCACGACGAAACGGCCGTCGGATGTGCGTAGCACCGCATCGATGCTGCCGGTGAGGTAGCCCCGCAACGGGGTGTCGTCGAGGGTGTCCAGTTCATCGGCGTAGGTGTGGAATACATCCCCGGGGTCCAGCCGGGACCGCACCAGCGCGGCGATCCGGTGCAGTGTGGCCGAAACGGCGGCAGGCGCGTCCCCACCGGCGAGCGGTAGCTCGAATTCGAGTTCGCACAACCGGTCCCGATCGGGAATATCGGCGAGCGACCCGAACCCGATCGGGGTGCGCAGAACGGCCAGCAGTGCCTCCGCCAGCACATCCGGGTCGGCCGCGGACAGCATCTCGCCGACCGCTTCGGCGCAGCGGGCCCGTACCTCGGCGACCGGATCGGCGCTATCGGTGCTCACCCGCTCCAGCACCGCATGCACCAGAGTGCCGAATTCCGCACCGTAGGGCAGCGTGTTCATCAATGAGGCGGCACCCGGTTCCGGCTCGGCCGCAGGCGCCGGCGCATCCGGTTCGTCGTCCGGACCGAGCACGTCCTCCGGTTCGGTATCGGGCACCGTACTGTGCGCCGCTGCGGTGAGCGCCGAGTACGACGTCCGCCGCCACAGCTGGTCCGGATCCCGGTCGAAGGTGGCCACCGCGAGCGCCTGCTCGGCGGTATCGGCCGGCGGGTGATACACCGGCATCTGCGGGCCCGGGTCCGCCGCCGTAACCGAAATGGTCTCCGCCGCGTCCGCGGCCCAGGCGCGGATCCGGTCCACCACCGCCGCGTCCTCGTCGACCGGCGCGCGCGGTTTCGGCTGCGCCGACTCCGGCGTCCGGCCGAACAGCAACCGGTGCAGCGGAGCCACCGCGGTCCCGAACGACGGTGCCCACCAGGCGATCACCTGACAGCACGCGCGGGTGAGCGCCACGTAACACAGCCGCAGTTCCTCACCGGCCGATTCACTGTCCGCGATGTCCTTCCGGGCGTTGTAACCCGGCGCGTCGGGGCCGCCGATATCGAGCACCCGGGCCCCGTTCTCGTGCATCAACAGGGTGGCCGGTTTGGGATCGGCCGAACTGTCCCAGGCGAACGGCAGGTACACGATCGGGAATTCGAGCCCCTTGCTGGCATGCACGGTAGCCAGTTGCACCGCGGCCAGATCCCGGTCCAGCCGCCGGCTGCGCCCGGCCACCGACCCCGAACCGGGCTCCCGGATACGGTCGGCGAGCCATCGGGTCAGCGCGGTGAGCCCGAACCCCTCGGTGGCCGACACCTCGTCGAGCAGTTGGGCGAGCTGGCGGATATCGGTGAGCCGGCGCTCGCCGTGCTCGACGGCCAGCAATCGCGGCACCAGGCGGGTCGCGGCGGCGAGTTCCTCGAAAACGGCCGCGAACCCGGCCCGGGCGAACAGGCGGGCAGCATCGCGTAATTCGGCGCTGACCCGCCCCACCAGATCCGCTCCGCCGGTATCCAGTTCGGTGCTCGGATACCCGAATATCGGGGTGAGTGCGGCCAGCCGCACCCGGTCCGCGCGATGCGGCTGTTCGAGCGCAGACAGCACCCACAACCAGTCGGTGGCGCTCGGAGTCGCGAAAACACTGCTGCCGCTGGTCAGTACGACGGGCACACCCGCCCGTTCGAGCGCCTCCCGAACCACCTCCAACTGGGTGTGCGTACGCACGAGCACCGCGATATCGCCGGGCCCCAGTGGACGCTCGGCCGCCGCCGGTTTTCCACCGGAAGCGCCGTTGTGCGCCGCCGGGCGCCGGCCGGTGGCCGCGGTGAGCACCGTGCCCGACCCGAGCAGTGCGACGATATCGCCCGCCAGATCCGCGGCGACCCGCGCCCGCTGCCGGTGGATATTCGGAAAGCCCGACAGCCCCCGCGGCCCGGCGCCGGTGCGCGGCAGGCAGCGCAACCGCAGCGGCGTGATCAGCTCGGCCGGTCCGCGCAACCGAGACCACGGCTGGGTCGCGGTCACCGTGGGCACGACGATCTCGTCGTGCCCGAGCGCCGCGCCGCCGAACAGGTGGTCGAGCGCCCGCAGCAGACCGGCATCGCTGCGGCGATTGGTGGTGAGTTCGCGCCGGGCGGTCGCATGCCCCACCGCGTCGAGATAACTGAGCACTTCGGCACCACGGAACGCATAGATCGCCTGTTTGGGATCGCCCACCAGCACGAGTGTGTTGTGACCGTGGAACGCGCGGTACAGGATCTCCCATTGCAGCGGGTCGGTGTCCTGGAATTCGTCCACCAGCACCACCGGGTACCGGTCGCGGATCCGGCGGCACGCACCGGGACCGCGCACCGGATCGGTCAGGATGTCGCGCAGCAGCACCAGCAGATCGTCGAAATCCCGGATATTCGAAAGCCGTTTCCGTCGCTCGGTTTCCGCGCGCACCGCCGCGGCGAAAGCTACCCGTTGCGCCGAAACGTCGTCGGTGTCCGGGGTGAGTACCGCCTGCCGGTCGCGCACGGCGGCGGCCGCGAACCGGTGGGCCTGTTTCACCGTGAAAGGCGCGGCGGTGCGGGCGTAGCGGCTCAGATACAGATCGTCGATCACCGCGCGGGTGAGATCGTCGGCCTCCTCCACCAGCCGCACACCGGGGTCGAGATCGCCCGCGACACCCAGTTCGGCCAGCATTCGCCGGCAGAAACTGTGCGTGGTGGCGATCACCCCGGCGTCGAAATCGGAGAGTGCGGTGAGCAACCGGGCCCGGCGGGCCGCCACCTCACCCGGGTCGGCGGCCGCGAGGTGGCGCACCAACTCGTCGGCTGCCGACCGTGCGGACACCGGATCGGCGAGCGCCGCGGCGACGGTGACGAACCGGTCGCGGGTGCGTTCACGCAACTCCTGGGTCGCGGCGCGGCTGAAGGTCACCAGCAGCAGCCGCGATATCGGGATCGCGGCCTCGGCGACATAGCGGACGGCGAGGCCGACGATCGCATAGGTTTTCCCGGTGCCCGCGCTGGCTTCCAGCACGGTGGTACCGGCCGGCAGTGCCTCGCCGAGCCCGAAGGTGCCGCTTGCCGCGGACGGCGTGGCAGCGGTGGTCGTCATGGGAGCCGACCGGTATTCACTGCGCACGGTGCTCATGGCGCCCCCTGCTGTTCGGCCCGAAGCAGGGGCACCCAGAGGCGGCGGGCGATGGAACCGAACCGGGTGGTTTCCACCGGTTCACCGGACGGAGCCGGGGCCGCGGTGAGGCGGCTCAGGTCCGGGGCCGGCCCCCATACATATCGCAGATTGCGGTCGGTGCGCTCAGCGAAATCGCGTTTCTTGTCACCACCGCCGAATTCGCGATCCGCGGCGATCAATGCCTCCTCCGCGGGCAGGCGCCGAAACCGTGCCTCGGCATAGGCGGCGGTCGTCGCGGTCGGGATCGGCAGGGGTTCGGCCAGCCCGGCATCACGCAACGCGACCAGCGTCCGCAGAATTCCGCTCGCCTCGTCCGCGCCGGGCGCGGTGAGCTCGGCGCGCCAGGCGGGAGTCGGGAACCGGCCGCGCCCGGTGACCGCGGCCCGCCACGCCCGGTCCTCGGTCGCCGCCAGGGCCAGAACCGAGACCCATGCCGCGAGCCGGTGTTTCGGCGCGATCCGCGAATACGTGGTGCGTACCAGCAGCTCCCCGCGAACCTCGGGGACAGTGCCCGTCAGGCGGCGGCCGCCACCGAGATCGACGGCGATATCGATATCGCGGGGCGGTTGCGCGTAATCCGGCGCGGCGGCGCGGAACAATGTATCGACCGTCCGCTCCACCTCGTCCAGCACTGCACGGCCCAATTCGGCCGGCGGCAGGGTGCCGCGGCGCCACTCCGCCGCGCGCAGCTCGGCGGGATCGGCCCCGGCCAGCCGGGCCGCGAGCATCCGTTCCCCGAGCGACCAGGTATCCAGGCCGCCGAATTCGATCGGCAGCCGATCGGTGATCTCCTCCTCCTGATCGGGGATACGCAAACCCAGCCGCTGCCAGAGGAATCCGCGCACGGGATGTTCCAGGAAGGCGATCAGCTCGGCCAGGCCGATTTCGGTGATCTCGGCGGCGGGCAGGGACCGGGCGAACGGGCCGGACGCGGGATCCGCGGTACGCAGCGTCGCCCGGGCGCCGGCGTAGGCGGCGGCATCGAAGGAAAACGGTGCCGCCGCGGCGAAATTACGCCGGTCGTGCGGTTGCAGTGGGTGGCGGGTGAGGACCGCGGGCATACCCGCCGATCCGACATGGGCCCGGACAGTATCGAGTAGCTCCGCGACCGGTACCGCGGGCGGACGGTAGGCACCGGTCACCGGGTCCGCGCCGGTGTGCAACACCACCAGGGTGTCGCGGGCGGCCATGATCGCGTCCAGCAGCAGCTGCCGATCCTCCGACCGCGGATCGCGTTCCCCCAGCAACGGATCCCGCGCGGGGATATCGTCGCCGTCGAGACCGGCGCCCCGGGGGAAGACCTCGTCGTCCACCCCGAGGAGTACCACCACCCGGTGCGGTACCGAGCGCATCGGGGTCATCGTGCATACGGTGAGCTCGCCGGTGCGGAAGTTCGCACGAGTGGGACTCGCCGCCAACCGGCTCAGCAGCAGTTCGGTGATATCGGCGAGCCGCAGCACGGTATCGCCCGCATACTCCGTCGCGGCCGCCAGTTCCCGGCGCGCCTCGGTCCGTATCCATTCCTGCGACGGAGGGACATCGGTGAGCAGTTCGAGGGCACGACCCAGGATCGCCGACCATTCCGCGGCCGGTGCGGGCCCCTGCAGATCGCGCAGGATCGAGGCGAGCCGATCGATGAATTCGGCGAACCGGCCCGCCAGGTCGATATCGTTGCTGTCCACATCGTCGAGCGGCAGCACCCGATCGAGCCAGTCCTGCGAACTCTCGTCCGCGGTCACGCCCAGCAGAATCCGGTCCAGCGCGGCGTTGAGGGTGTTCTGTTCGAACTCGCCGAGGCCGAACGCATGCCGCTGGCGGCGGCCGATCCCCCAGCGGGCGCCGGCCTCGACGGACCATTCCCGCATCCGCTCGATATCGTCGTCGTCGAAACCGCAGGCCCGGCGTACGGGTTCGCAGGCGGCCAGATCGAGTACCTCGGTGACGGTGACCCGCCCCCGCGCCAGTTCCAGCAGCAGCGACACCAGACCCAGCAGCGGATTGGTCGCCCCGCGCCCGCGATCGGCGAGCCGTACACGTAAGCGGTGACCGGGATGCGCCGGCGTATCGGGTGTTTCCGCACCGACGGGTACCGGTTGCCCGAACGCCGCCCGCACCAGCGGTGCGAAAGATTCGACCTCGGGACACATGATCACGACATCGCGCGGTTCCAGGGTGGGATCGGCAGCGAACAGTCCGAGCAGGCATTCGCGTAGCACCTCCACCTGCCGCACCGGGCCGTGACAGGCGTGGATCTGCACGCTGCCGTCGCCGGTGTGCCGCCCCTCGGCCGGCGGCCAGTCGTCGTCGCGGAGGTGCGCCTGCAGCGCCTGCAACAGGGTCGCCGGGCCGGTGTGACCATCACCGTCGTCGGCGAACACCGCCGCACCGGGTTCTGTGCCTCCGGGCATACCCGGTACCACGGTCTCGTCGCGCCCGTTGTCCGGCGCCGCCGGGTAGCGGATATCGCTTCCGGCCTGCGGCAACCGCAGCTGCAGTTCCCGGATATCGCGGCTCAGTCCCGTCAGCAGCGGATGCCGCACCAGGGTGGCCGAATCATCTCGGGCCCGCGCGACGGGCCGGAGGCCCCCGGCTGCGCAGGCCGGACCCCCCGGGGTCCGCCGGTGCCGGTCCAGCGAGTTCCACATCGCCGGGCTCGGATGCGTCAGCCAGAGATGCAGGTCCCGGTGTTCGGCCAGAGCGGTCAGTACCGCCAGGTGTCCCGCAGGCAATCTGGTCGCCCCGAACAGCGACAGCCGGTCGGGCAGTGTGACAGCATCCGGTTCCGCCTGCAGGCGCGCACACGCGGTGTGCAAACGCTCCGCCGGACCGGGCGCACCGACGGCCGTGCGCAACCGTCGCCACAGGGCGGGCTGCCACAGCAGGTCTTCGGGGAGCGGCCGGCCGGCGCCGTCGGTATCGGCTCCGCTCGCCCATTCGGTGATCAGGTCGGGACGCTGGGCGGCATACCCGTCGAACAGTGTGGCCAGACGTGCCGCCGTGGCATATCGCCGCCCGAGCCGGTGTTCCCCGGCGGCCGGCTCGCAACCCGTTCCGGCCTCGGCGGCACCGGCCGCACCCAGCCCGAGATGATGCGCCAGGACCGCGCACCACGGCTCGTGCACCGCGGCGTCGATCACCTGCAGCAGCGTCCAGACCACCCGATCGTGCGCCCACGGGTCCGTCTGCGTGCCCACGCCGGTGGCTTCGGCCAGCACTTCCTCCACCAGCGCGGCCGGAGCGGGAAAGCGAATATTGGCCGCGATCCCGTCGCGTATGCCGGGCGTGGCACCGAGAACGCCCGAGAGTTGTTGCGCCAGCCAGCGCTCCACCCCTTTGGCGGGTACCGCGACGACTTCGGTGGCGAAGGGATCGGGCAGCGGATCGGCGAGCACCGCCGCGAGCGCGCCGGCGAGTGCGTCCGCGCGTTCGGCACGGTGGATGTGCAGCGCCATCTCCGCCCTTCCGCTCGGTCCGATCACCCGTGTTCGCCGCATCCGCACAGCTCGGGCGGCTCTGTCGTCCACCCGTTTATACGCTCCGCCACCGACAGCGCCGGGTCGCCCCCCACGACGGCAGAGGACAACCTGCGGACAGATGATCATCAGCCGAATGTCCCTAGCGCCGAACGCTTCTACCCGATATTCAGCCGCTCCGCACAGTGATTTATCGCACACGAGTCGCCGACACGCGGCCGGATGGCCGGGATCCGACGGAGGCGCTGTGTCACAGTGCAACCCCGGGAGGAACGGGTTACCGCACGAAAGGCTGGTTCGCGTCGATGAAAGCGCTGGTTGTTCCCCTGATACCGCGAGACGGTTTCACCGTCCGCCGCTGCGGGGACAGATGGGAACTGGTCAATTCCCGCCATTACGGTCGGACCGTCGTTCTGCATTCGTGGCCGCGTGACCAGCACACCGAGGCGTTCGAGCATTGTTACCGCCTCAACGGCCGCCCGGTGGCCGATCTGAAGGCCGCGGCCCGGGTGCACTAGCCGTTCCCGAAAACGTGCGCGCCGAGCGCCGATGTGACAAGGTGTTTCCTCGTGCGTTACCCCCTGATCACCGGTGCTGCGCCCCGCGTGGCCGCACCCGCCACCGTCCTGGCCGCCGCCGCGATCATGTTCGCCGGTGTGCCCGCCGGCCTGCCCGCGGCCGATGCAGTTCCGCTCGCGCACACCCAGGGTTGCGCGCACGGCTTCGACTGCGATCTCGCCGGCCGTATCGAAACCGTCAACTCGTATCTCGATTCCCGACCCGGCGTCACCGGGTATGTGATTCGTGATCGCAACACCGGCGCCGTCTATGCCAGCCCGCACGCCGAGGATATGGTCTGGAGCGCGTCGACGATCAAACTCGCCATCGCGCAGGATCTGCTCAACCGGGCTCGCGTCGGCGCCATCACCCTGCCGCCGGAGGATCGCGGGCTCATCGAGCAGATGATGTCGACATCCAACGACCAGGCCACCGATATTCTCTGGAACAAGTACGCGGGCCTGGACCGGATGGCGTTCAACAACGCCTTCCGCGCCAACGGTATGACGAGCCTGGCGCCGCAGCCCTCGCCCAATCCGGGGCCGCACTGGGCATTCCAGAAGACCACCGCCGCCGATCTCGACCGGCTCATGTCCAATGTCCTGGACCGGATGCATCCCGACGACCGCGCCTACCTGCTGGATCTCATGCGTCGCGTCGATTCGAATCAGCACTGGGGCGTCTGGGGCGCCGGCGCGGCGATGCGGCCGGGCCTGAAGAACGGCTGGTCCGACGAACAGGGCGGCTGGGTGGTGAACTCGGTCGGTTTCGCCGGTCCGGGCGAGCGCTACACCCTGGCGATCATGACCGCGATGAACGGGGAGGGCGGCTACCGGGAAGGCGCCGAAACCGATACCACCGTCGCCGAATACCTGCTGTCCGGCCGCTGAACCTCCGCACCGGATCCGTTCCCGCAGCGCCCGGCCCCGGTTTCCCGTTCGACCACGGGAACCGGGGCCGGGCGCTGCGATGTCTCAGGTGAGACGCCGCAGCCGCATCGGGGCGTCGTCGCGCGGGAACGGAATGGTGGTGAAACCCCAGGGCATACGGTAGTTCTCGGGGAAGCTCCACTCGTAGTCGCGCACCAGGGCGGAGATGATCGTCTTCACTTCGAAGGTGCCGAAATGCATGCCGATGCACTTGTGCGAACCGGCACCGAAAGGCATCCACGCGAGCCGATGCGATTTGTCCTCCCGGCGCGCGTCGGAGAACCGCAGCGGATCGAAAACCTCGGGATCGGTCCACAATTCGGTGAGCAGATGGTTGACCTGGTACCCGAGGTCCACCGGAGTTCCGGCCGGGATGTAGTGCCCGCATATCTCGGTATCGCGTACGGCGCGGCGCACCATACCGGGTACCGGCGGCATCAGCCGCAGGCTCTCCTTCACCACCAGGTCGAGGTTGCGCAGCGTGTCCAGATCGGCGATGGCCGGCGAATCGTTCGCCAGATCCAGCGCCAGCACCTCTTCGCGCACCTTCTGCTGCCAATCCGGGTGTTTGCCCAGGTAGTAGGCGACGGCGGTGGCGGTGGTGGTCGTGGTGTCGTGCGCAGCCATGATCAGGAAGATCATATGGTTCACCACGTCGTCGTCGCTGAACACCGAACCGTCCTCGGCGCGAGCGTGGCAGAGCCCGGAAAAAAAATCCGGGGCGTCGCTGCGCCGCTTCTGCGGCAGCATCGCGCGGAAGTACGCTTCGAGAACCTTGCGGCCGCGTAATCCGGCGCGCCATTTGCTGCCGGGCACATCGTGGCGGACCAGTGCGAGCCCGGCGTGCGTGCAGGCCACGAACGCATCGGTGAGTTCCGTGCGCTCCTCCCCCACCTCGAGTGCCATGAAGGTTTCGCCGGCGATATCCAACGCCAGCTCCTTGATGGCCGGGAACAGCTGCACAGTCCGGCTCGCCCCCGCACCCGCGGGTACCCAGCGACCGATCGTCGACCGGACGACCGGTGTCAGTTCGGCCAGATGCGCTTCCAGCCGTTCCCGGGTGAAGGCCTGCTGCATGATGCGCCGGTGGAACATGTGTTCGTCGAATTCGAGCAGTAGCAGACCACGCCGGAAGAACGGGCCGATGAAGTAGTCCCAGCCCTGCCCGAAATCGCGGCGGCGCCGGCCGACCACCTCGTCGATCGCCTCCGGGCCCGCGGCGAACACCCGGTCCATCCCCATCGAACTGTTGAGGGTGACCGGACCGAACCGGCGGTACCGGTCCATCATCTCGGCCGGACCCCAGCGCATGTAGTGAAAGGTGCGCCCCAGATAGGGCAGGCCCCCGTCACCGCGTACCGCGACCGTATCGTTCGCGTTCGGCGGGGTGGCCAGGGTGCGCGGTCGCTCGGGGATCTTCAGCAGCAGTCGGTCGAGTACCCGGCGCCGTGGTATTTCGATGAGCGCGGAATTCTCGGTATCGGTGCGCGCCCGCGATCCTCGCGTGGCGACACGGTCGACGGTGACCATGACGGAACCTCCTGAGAGATAGCACTCATCCTATTCTCTTTGTTGCACAGACTCGGCGGTTTCGCCCGAATCGGTACCTGCTCGCATCCCCCGAGACCGGCGCGCGATCGCTATCGTGGTGAGTTGCCACACCACCACGAGTGAACAACGGGCGTCGGACTGTGTCCGCGACGGGTACTGCTACTACCGTGTGCGTTGTCGGACATGATCATCACCGGGCAGCACCGCCCACCGCTGGCGAGGAGCGACCATGAGCACGCAACCTGTTGGGAACGGCCGGCACCGCGTCGTGGTGATCGGGTCCGGATTCGGCGGCCTGTTCGGGACCAAACACCTCAAGCGGGCCGACGTCGAGGTCACCCTCATCTCCAAGAGCACGACCCACCTGTTCCAGCCCCTGCTCTACCAGGTGGCCACCGGCATCCTGTCGGTCGGCGAGATCGCGCCCGCGACCCGGCTGGTACTCCGGAAACAGAAGAATGCCCAGGTACTACTGGGCGAGGTCACCGATATCGATCCGGTGCAGCGCACGGTGACCTCGGTACTGCTCGGCGAATCGACCGTAACCCCCTACGACAGCCTGATCGTCGCCACCGGCGCGCAACAGTCGTACTTCGGCAACGACCAGTTCGCCACCTTTGCCCCCGGCATGAAAACCATCGACGATGCCCTCGAACTACGCGGCCGCATCCTCGGCTCCTTCGAACAGGCCGAGGTCGCGCGGACGCAGGAGGAACGCGACCGGCTGCTCACCTTCGTGGTCGTCGGCGCCGGTCCCACCGGGGTCGAGCTGGCGGGCCAGATCGCCGAACTGTCCGACCGCACACTCGAGGGCACCTTCCACAACATCGACCCGCGCGACGCCCGGGTGATCCTGGTCGAAGGCGCCGGTGCGGTACTCGGCCCCATGGGGCCGAAGCTCGGCGGCAAGGCGCAGCGCCGGCTCGAATCCATGGGCGTGGAGATCCAGCTGAACGCCCTGGTCACCGATGTCGACGCGCACGGCGTCACGGTGCGGGACAAGGACGGCACCACCCGGCGGATCGAATCGGCCTGCAAGGTCTGGTCCGCCGGAGTGCAGGCCAGCCCGCTGGGCAAGATGCTGGCCGACCGTTCGGCGGGTACCGAAGTGGACCGCGCGGGCCGGGTCGTGGTGGAACCGGACCTCACCGTCAAAGGCCATCCCAACGTCTTCGTCGTCGGCGACCTGATGTCGGTGCCCGGCGTTCCCGGACAGGCCCAGGGAGCGATCCAGGGCGCCACCTACGCCGCGAAGCAGATCAAGGCCGAGGTGGCCGGTAAACAGACCGTGGCAGACCGGCGGCCGTTCAAGTACTTCAACAAAGGCAGTATGGCGACGATCTCGCGGTTCAGCGCGGTCTGCCAGGTGGGGAAGCTGGAATTCGGCGGGTTCATCGCCTGGCTGGCGTGGCTGGCCCTGCACCTCTACTACCTCGTCGGCTACCGGAGCCGGATCGTCACGATCATCCAGTGGTTCGTGACCTTCCTCGGCCGCGGCCGCGGCCAGATGGCGGCCACCGAACAGTGGATCTTCGCGCGGCTCGCACTGGAGGCGGTATACGGCGACAGCGAGGAGAGCGAGGAGATCGTGCGCGGGGCCGCGGGCCGCCGCCCGCCCGGCTCCTCGCAGGCGAACCCGACAGGTAACGGGGTAGCCGCCACGGGTGGCAAATCGGAGGGGGATCGGAAGGTCGGCTGACCGGCCGACATCCCAGGCACCGACGCCTTCCGGAGCTAATATCGGGCAAACCGATAATTTCCGGAGAAAGGCGACCATGGGTAAGCACAGAGCTCCCGGTGTCACCCGGCGCGCTACCGGATCGGTCGTCGCGGCGGGCGCGGTTCCGCTCATCGCGACACTGATCGGCGCCGGTACAGCCAATGCCGATGCACTCCCCGCGCCACCCGCGTTCCCAGCGCCACCCGCGTTCCCGGCCCTGCCCGCACTTCCGGCGGGACTCCTCCCACCGGCTCCCACGCCGGCCGTGGACACCACAGCAACCCCTACCGCGTCCACCCCGGCCACGGTCACCTCGTCCGCCGCCCCTGCGCCCGCCGCGCCGGTCGGGAATCTTTTCACCACCCCCGCCGCAGCGATGCCGGCCCCACCGGAAGCGCCCGTCCTCCCCGCACCGATCGCCAACCTGTTCGCGGAACCGGCAGCTCCGCCCCCGGGCCCCAGCCGCGCGCACACCGACCCGGCCCCTGCCGCACACGCCACGTCTGCCGACCCGGCCCGGACTCCGCCGGCGGCCTCGGCGCTCCCCGCACCGATCGCAAACCTGTTCGGCGCACCGGCAAGCCCGGCGCCACCGGGCGACCATCCCGGTACGCCGGCTGCCCCGATCCCCGGTCCGCCCACCACCTCCGCCCACCCAGCACCCGCTCCACTCGCCGCACTCGGCGCCTTGGTCCCGGCTTCGCCGGCCGCACAACCGAGTGCCGCCGATGCACCGTCTCCTGCTGCTCGGCCGAGGATCGCGCCGGATCCGGTCACGGCGGCGACCACCGCGGTGCAGGACGCTGTCCGGTCGGTGACCGAGACGATCGGCGCGGCTGCGGCACCGCTGACCCGGCCCGTTCCCGCAATCGCCCCGCCGGCCGGGCTCGCCGGCCCGGGCACTGGACTGCTGTCCGCACCTGCTTATCGCACCCCGCAGGGTTCGCTTCCCGCGGCGCAGCCGGTCGCTCCCGGTACGCCGATCGACATACCACCGGGCACACTACGGATCGGCAACTTCGTGGTCGCCGTACCGTTCGACGCCGGCCCGGTCAACCGGGGCGCCGCGCAGGCCGAGGAGCAGGTGTCGGCCTACCTCGATTCGATGGGTGTGGAGTCGGGCAGGTCTGATCGGCTCGCCGCCCAAACACTGGGTAACGCCGTCATCGGCGCGGCCATCGGCAACGCCGTCGCCGCACCGGTCGCCATTCCGTTCGGAATGCTCGGCGCCGCGCTGGGGTTCGTGGCGGGAATACCGTTCCTGCCGACCGGGCTCGTCGTCGGCCCCGTGCTCGGCGCCGCGGTCGGGTACGGCGTCGTCGCAGTGCCGGCCATGATCGCCGGTGCCGCACTCGGCGCGGCGTACGGTGTCACCGACGGTTTCACTGCACCACTACTCGGCGCGGCGCAGCCGTGAAACCGGTGTCCGGTCGATTTCCGCGGCCGGCCGCACGACCACGGGTGCCGGCACGCTCTCCGGGCCCCGCAAACAAACCGTTATCGGTATCTCACGCAGGCCCGCTACCGGTTCGTGAACGAATTGCCCAGCGATCTGAACAGGACGATCCCATCCGCCGGACGCTCCGGTCCGAATGTCGGGCAAACCGACAATTTCCCGGAGAAAGGCGACCATGGGTAAGCACAGAGCTACCGGTCCGGCTCGGCGGGCTGCGGGATCGGTGGTCGCGGCGGGCGCGGTTCCGCTCATCGCGACACTGATCGGCGCCGGTACGGCCAACGCCGAAGCACTTCCGGCTCCACCCGCGTCACCCCTGATTCCCGCACTGCCGGCGAATCCGCTCCAACCTGCGTCCGCCGCACCCGACCCTGTTCGCGAGATCACCACGGCCGTACACGACGCAACCCGGGTGGCTGTACGGTCGGCCACCGATACGTTCGGGGTGGCGGCGGCGCCGTTCCTTCCCGCGCCGCCGGCCCCCGCACCCGCGGGGGTCGCCGAACCGGCCCCGGGCCAGGCCCCGGCGACCAGGCCGCTGCCGCAGCACGCCTACCTGGCTCCACAGGGCGATTTGCACGCGCCCGTGCCGGTGGCACCGGTGGCGCCGATCGAGGCGCCGCCCGGCAAACTCCGGATCGGCAACATCATCATGGACGCGCCGCCGTTCGATGTGCGGGAGATCAATACCGGCGCCGCGCAGGCGGAAGCCCAGGTGGCGACCTTCTATGATTCGGTGGGTGTGGAGCGCAGCCGGTCGGACCGGATGGCCGCACAGACTGTGGGGTCCGCGGCCATCGGGGCATCGGTCGCCAATACGCTGGCGTCCCCGATCGCGACCACCTCCGCGATGGTCGGCGCGGTCGCCGGGCTGATCTCCGGCGTTCCGTTCCTGCCGATCGGCCTCGTCGTCGGCCCGGTACTCGGCGCGGCCATCGGCTACGCGGTGATCGCGGCGCCCGCGATGGCGGTCGGTGCGGCTGTGGGCGGGGCGATCGGCGCGGCCGAGGGGTACACGGCCGCGCCCTACGGCGCGCCACCTCAGTGAGACCGGGGTGTCCGGCGGTACACCCCGCCGGACACCTCGTCATTCCGAGTTGCGTGCCGCCGTCGGCAGTATCGGTGTGGGACGCGGGCACCGTGCCGCGGACCGCCGGCTACGAGCACCGGGCATGCAGGGATTGCTCCGTCGATATTCCGGCGTGACGGCAGGGCCGTCGATGGGATGGCTCAGGTCTGATCCCGCCCGCCGGGACCGTGCGCACCCGCCCTCGAAGTCCCCAGGGGCCGGCACCGCCCGAACGCCCAGCGCACAGGCGGAGCCCGACGCCCCCGGCAAGTGCAGCAGCCCTCCGGATTCGGTCGGCGAGGGCGTCGGGCACGGTCGTCCGGTCAGCAGAGCCGCACAGCCGGGTCAGCGCGATTCCGGCACCCCGGCGACACCGTATGGTCCCGGCCGTGCTTCGATCCTCCCGTGCGCGCCGATATCGCGATCTGCGGTCTGGGCCCGGCCGGCCGGGCGCTCGCCCACCGGTGCCTGGCCCGCGGTATGTCGGTTGTCGCAATCGATCCGAATCCACAACGGCGCTGGCAGGCGACCTATGCCGCCTGGACCGACGAACTCCCGCCCTGGCTGGACGCCGCCGCCGTCGCGGCGGTGATCGCCCGGCCGCATGCCCACGGCCTGCGCGCGCATACGATCCCCCGGTCGTACACGGTGCTGGACACCGCCCGCCTGCAACACAGTCTCGACCTCACCGGAGCGACCGTCCTGGCCGGGCGGGCCGCCGCCCTCGGCAGACACACCGTCACTCTGGACACCGGCCGAACACTGCGGGCCGGGCGCGTGATCGACGCGCGCGGCCTACGGCGCCGGCCCGGCCGCGCCGAACAAACCGCCTTCGGGCTCGTCCTCGACGATCCGGGCCGGGCCGAGCCGGCACTGTTCATGGATTGGCGGGCCGACAACGGCGCCGATAACGGCTCGCCGCGGTCGTTTCTGTACACGATCCCCGTCGGCGGTGGCCGCGTGCTGTTCGAGGAGACCTGTCTGGTGGGCGCACCACCGATCGGCCTCGGTGAACTCGCCCGCCGGTTGCGCTGCCGGTTGCTGGCGCGCGGTATTCCGGTGCACGGGCAGGAGCCGGTCGAGCGGGTCCGCTTCCCGGTCGTGGGCGGTGCCCCGCGGGCCGGCCGGTTCGGCGCCGCCGGCGGGTACCTGCATCCGGCCACCGGATACAGCGTAGGGGCGGCGTTGGCGGCGGCCGGCGATATCGCGGCCGGCCACCCGGAGGTCTCGAATACCGCCCGGGCCGTGTATCGCCTGCGCCGCGCCGGGCTCCGCGCCTTGCTCGCATTACCGCCGGGTGAACTTCCCCGCTTTTTCGACGCGTTCTTCGATCTCGATATCGGCTTGCAACGCGCCTATCTGTCCGGTCACGCCGATCTTCCCGGCACGGTCGCCGCCATGACCCGGCTGTTCGGGGCCGTACCCGCCGATATCCGTGCGCGGCTCGCCGCGGCGACACTCCATTTGCCGCCTCTCTCGCACCGGGGGTCCGGTTCGGTCATCATGGAGTGATGCGGTCAATCTGGAAAGGCTCGATCGCGTTCGGGCTGGTGAACGTCCCCGTGAAGGTCTACACCGCCACCGAGGACCACGACATCCGGTTCCACCAGGTCCACGCCAAGGACGGGGGCCGGATCAAATACGACCGCGTCTGCACCGTCTGTGGGCAATCGGTGAAATTCGCCGATATAGACAAACAATACGAATCACCGGAAGGCGAGAAGGTCGTGCTCACCGACGACGATTTCGCCAGATTACCGGTGGCCGAGAAACACGAGATCCCGGTTCTGCAATTCGTCCCGTCGGAGCAGATCGATCCGATCCTCTACGACAAGACCTATTATCTGGAACCGGATTCGACCACGCCGAAGGCCTATGTTCTGCTGGCCGCCACCCTCGAACGTATCGACCGGACCGCCCTGGTCCATTTCACGCTCCGGCAGAAGACCCGGCTGGCCGCGATGCGGGTACGGGACGGGATGCTGGTGCTGCAGACACTGCTGTGGCCCGATGAAGTGCGCTCGGTCTCGTTCGAATCGCTGGAGGAGGCGAAGGCGCCCCGGCCACAGGAAATCAAAATGGCCGAAACTCTCGTCGAATCGATGTCCGACGATTTCGATCCCGATCAATTCACCGACGAGTACCAGGTCGAACTGCAGCGGCTACTGGAGGAGGCGATCGCCCGCGGTGACGGCAAGGTTCCCGAACGAGCCGAGGAACCGGCCGAGGAAACCGATGCCGAGGTGGTCGATCTGGTTGCTGCGCTGCAGCGCAGCCTGGAGGCCGGCGGCACCCGCGGCGGCGGGAAAGCCGGTGCCCGCGGTGACAGCAAGCCGGGCGAGACGAAATCGGGCGGTGCGAAGAGTTCCGGCGCCGCGAAAGCCCGGAAGACGACTCAGCGTAAAACCGCGCAGAAACGCACACGCAAAGGCGCGTGATTGCGATCACAGGGATTGGATGAACCAGTCCAGGCGGCCCTGCGGGCCGGTGCTGCTGCGGTGGTAATGGAAACCTAGCTGATGGGCCAGCGCGATCGCCGACTTGTTCTCCGTATCGATGCGCAGCACGGCCTCATCCGCCAGATCGTTGCGGGCCAGGTACCGGCAGGCCAGGACGACCGCCCGGCCGGGCACACCGCTGCCGCGCCACGGCGCATGGATTCCGTAACCGATATCGGCCTGCCGCTTCGCCAGGAACTCCGGTTCGAGGATCACATCCAGCGTCCCGGCCAGCGCATGCGACGACAGGTCCACCACGGCGAAAGTTCTCCGCGGCCCCTCGTCGGCCCATTCCGCAGCGCACCGCTCGAATTCGGCCACCGTATTCGGGGTGCCCGGCCCGGCTGTCCGGCGCACCGACTCCCGATCCTGGGCGGCCATATGCGCGGCGGCGTCGGCGACCTCGATCGGCCGTAGCCCGATCACCCCATCCGATATCAGCACGTGATCATGATCTGCATATTCCACGGCGTTCGACAAGCCCCATGGACGGCGTGCCGCCGACGAGCATTCCCGGCCGTCCGGCAAATACCGGCGAGCAACCACTCCGCGACATCCCGTCGTGCAGACACGCCCGCAGGACATGACCGGCGCGGTTTGCCGGGTGGATACTCGGGCTATGACCGATAACCCGCAGGATCCGCATCGGCTCGTATCCGCTGCCGTGGTGGTGGGCGTGGATGGCACCCCCGCTGCCCATTCGGCCATCCGCTGGGGCGCCATGGTGGCCGCCCGCCGAGGGCGGCGGCTCGTCCTGGCCTACGGAATGAACTCCACCCCGGCCAAATCGTGGCTGGTCGCCTATCAGCCGATGGTCGACGAGGCCGTGCAGACCCTGCGCACGCACGGCGAACAGGCATTGGCCACCGGCGTGCAGGTCGTCCGCGAAGCCGCGCCGGACCTGGCTCCCGACACCCTGCTCTCCGAGCACAGCCCCGCAAAAATGCTGATCGAATTGTCCAAATCAGCGCATATGGTGGTGCTCGGGTCGCGCCGCGGCGGTGCCATCGCACATCTGGGGTCGACCATTCTGGCGGTTGCCGCGCACGGGCAGGGCACCATCGTCGCGGTCCGCGAGGACGCCGAGGACATCACCAGCGGCCCGGTCGTGGTCGGCGTCGACGGCAGCCCGGTCAGCGATACCGCCGTCGCCGCCGCGTTCGCCGAGGCATCCGAACGCGGAGCCGAACTGGTCGCCGTGCACACCTGGAGCGACCTCACCTTCACCGAATTCGCCAGTACCGGATTCATCGAGATACCGGCCGAAGATCTGCAGACCGCCGAGCAAGCCGTGCTCGCCGAGCGGCTGGCCGGATGGCAGCAACGTTATCCCGAGGTCACCGTCCGGCGTGAGGTCTATCCCTCGACCCCGGCGCTGCATCTGCGCGAATGGTCCGAAAATGCCCAGTTGGTCGTGGTGGGCAGCCGCGGCCGGGGCGGATTCCGTGGGCTGCTGCTCGGCTCGACCAGTCAGTCGCTGATCCAGCGGGCCGCCTGCCCGGTCATGATCACCCGGCCGGGCTGAGCGCGGCGGGGGGGCCGCCCGGTCAGCCGAGCAGACCGGCCAGCAGTGCCCGCGTACGCTGCGCCTGCGCACCGCCGGCGAAGATGGAGGCGACGAATTCGGTGGCGCCGGCGTCGAATACCTCGCGCACCCGGGCGGCGACCTGTTCCTCGGTACCGATGATCGCCAGATCCGCCGGGCCGGCCGCGCCCTCACGGTCCATCATCGCCCGGTAGGACGGCAGGGTGTCGTAGGCGGCGAAGGTGCGCGCCGCCCGTTCGCGCGCGGCATCGGCATCATCGGTCACCAGCACCGGCAGCGCGCATACGATCCGGGCTGCGGGCCGGCCGGCCTCCGTGGCCGCCGCAGTGATGGTCGGGGCGATATGTTCCCGGATCGTGGCCGGACCGGTCATCCACAGCACCGTGCCGTCGGCGCGGCGCGCGGCCAGCTGCAGCATCCGGGTGCCCATGGCGGCGAGCAGGACCGGAATACGGCCCTCGTCCGGGATCGTGAGCTCCAGGTTCCCGGTCAGCGTTTCGCCGGTGTAGGCCACCGGTTCGCGCTGCAGCAGGGGGCCGAGTATCGAGAGGTATTCACGCATATGGCGGGCGGGCCGCTCGAATCCGTAGCCGAACATATTCTCGATGACGACGCGATGCGATAACCCGATCCCCAGGGACAGACGGCCCGGGCCCACCGCCAGCGCGGTCGTGCGAGCCTGCTGTGCCAGGGCACCCGGATGCCGCGGGTAGGTGGGTACCACCGCCGTCCCGAGCTCGATATCGGGTACCTGGCTGCCCGCCACCGCCAGCGCGGTGAGGGCGTCGACGCCGAAGATATGTGACATCCACGCCGAGACGAATCCTTCGTCGGCGGTCCGGCGCAGGTCATCGGTGAGCAGACGCAGGGCATCGCTTCCCGATCGTTCACTGAGCAGAATGCCGATCCGCACGGCGGGCCTCCTGGACGGCTCGTTGGGATGGATCTCGATGGGTTGCGGCCCAGACACTAACGGACGCGGTGCGGCGGAGCACGGCGACCGACCGTATGCACCCGCACTGCCGCGGTACCGGTATCCGTGCTGCCCGACGCGCCCGGAACCTCCTCGACCCGGAGGCCGCGGCGGGGCATGCTGTGGGCATGGACGAGTTTGCGAGCTGGCGGTCGAACGGGCAGCGTTTCACCCATCGCGGACACCAGATCTTCTGGCGGACCGGCGGAACCGGTTCCGCGGGGACACTATTGTGCCTGCACGGATTTCCCACCGCGTCCTGGGATTGGCATCGGATCTGGCCGGAGTTGTGCGAGCAGTTCGCCCACGTCCTGGCTCCGGATCTGATCGGCTTCGGCTGGTCGGCCAAACCGCAACGCTACGACTACACGATCGCCGATCAGGCCGATCTGTGTGAACAGCTGCTGCGTGAGCAGCGTGTCGACCGCTTCCACATCCTCGCCCACGACTACGGCGATACCGTCGCCCAGGAACTGCTGGCCCGCGCCGAAGGGCGCCGGGCCGGCGGCGATACCTCGCTGGTCATCGAATCGGTCTGCCTGCTCAACGGCGGGCTCTTCCCGGAGGCCCACCGGCCACGACCGATCCAGCGCCTCCTGGCCGGCCCGCTCGGCCCGCTGGTCGGCCGGTTCGGTACCGAGAGCACCTTCGCGCACAGCCTGGCCGCGGTTTTCGGCCCCGACAGCAAACCCGATGCCGGCGAAATGCATCGTTTCTGGCTGCTGTGGTGCAGTAAGCACGGAAAACGCAACGGACACAAGTTGATGGGCTATATGGCCGAACGGCGGATCCACCGGGAACGCTGGGTCGGGGCCCTCGTCCGGCCGCACGTACCGGTCCGGTTGATCGACGGGCTACGCGATCCGGTGTCCGGCGAACGGATGGTGCGCCGCTATCGCCGCCTCGTCGCGGAACCCGATGTGGTGGAACTGCCCGCTGTCGGCCACTACCCGCAGCTGGAAGCTCCGCAGGAGACGCTGCGCGCATTCCACGAGTTCCACACGACCAGAGTCGGGTAACCGGTCCCTCGGCTCCGTGCGGCCCCGGGTCCGCCGACCCTGTCGCCAGGGTTCCCCGATAGCTCCACCAGTGGGAGAACGGCTGTCCGGCCACGGCTCCAGCAGCAGCTTCGACGAGAACCGTTCACCGTCATATCGGGCGCACGCGCCGGCGTCGGGATGAAAATGCGGGTCCGAGCCGCCGCCGATGCCGAGCACGCACAGCGCGGCCGGTGCCCGCGGACGGCATGTTCTCGCGCACAATTCGAGCCATTACCCTCCGTTCACCGATCCCGGGGTCGGTGAACGAGGAGATCCGCCGCGTCATGGCACCGTGAAAACAGCGCGGCGGAAACGGCAGGGACCGGCTCGGTGCGGCAGGCCGCCGACCGGCCGAGCCGGCTCCGCTGCCACAGCGCCGGTTCCGGTGCGCCGTAAGGTTATCGCTACGATTGCCGGGACATTATGCCCACTTTCGGAGGAACGCATGGCGCGCAAGGTCATCGTCGAGATGGTCGACGACTACGACGGAACTTCCCCGGCGGAGGAGACCGTCACCTTGGCTCTGGACGGTGTCACCTACGAGATCGATCTCTCGGCACGTAACGCCGGCAAGCTGCGCGATATCGTCGGAGGGTGGGCTGCGCACGCACGCCGGACCGGCGGCCGGGCCACCAAGAGCAAACGTCCCGCCCAGGCCGCGACCGATACACGGCAGACCCAGGCCATCCGCGAATGGGCCCGCGCCAACGGTATGGAGGTCTCGAACCGCGGCCGGATCGCGGCCGAGGTGATCGAGGCGTACAAGAAAGCGCACAAGTAGCGGGGAGGGGATTGCGGCGGCCACCCCGGGCGACCGGAACCGGTCATAGGCGGACCGGCTCTGTCGCGTGACACATCACAAAAAGGTAACGGAACGCTTTCCGGGAACGACACAGCTACCGGTATGCCGATGCCGTGGCGGGGCCACGCGTTGTTCGGCACCGGTCGGGAAGCGTCCGGACGGCGGAAGCCGGCCGGACGCACGATGTGCTCACACCGGACGAAAGGCCCTGTTCCCTCATGCGATTGTCACCGGCGACCCTCGCCCTCCGCAGCCGCCGTAGATTCTGGCTGGCCACCGCCGCGCTCGCCGTGATGATCCAGGCAATATCACTGGTCAGTGGCGGGGCTCCCGCCGCACGGGCCGCCTTCGATCCCGCGGGTACCGATTTCTGGGTCGACTCCGCCATGGGCCCCATCAAATCCCGCGTATTCCGTGCCGCCGACGGCAATACCTCCCGGGTGGTGTACGCGCTCGACGGGATGCGCGCCCGGGAGGATCTCAGCGGCTGGGAGATCGATACCGATATCGCCCGGGAATTCACCAAGTGGAATATCAATGTGGTGATGCCGGTCGGCGGGCAGTCCAGCTTCTACACCGATTGGAACGCTCCCAGCACCTTCCTCGGCCTTCCGCCGGGAACCGGGTCCGGGAACGGGTCGTCGTCGGGTTCGGCGTCCGGATCCGGCGGGCTGCAGGTGCTGGCGGAGGGCCCCGGGAAGTCCTACACCTATAAGTGGGAGACCTTCCTGACCCGCGATCTGCCCAACGCCCTGCGCGACCGACTGGGTTTCGCGAGCCACCGCAACGGCGTGTTCGGCCTGTCGATGGGAGGTAGCGCCGCACTCACCCTTGCCGCGCACTACCCGGGCCAGTTCAGCTTCGCCGGCTCCTATTCCGGCTACCTGAACATCTCGGCGCCCGGTATGCGGGAGGCGATCCGGGTGGCGATGATCGACGCCGGCGGTTACAACGTGGATTCGATGGCTGCGCCGTGGGATCCGAAATGGCTGCATATCGACCCGTTCGTCGCCGCACCCCACCTGGTCGCCAACAACACACGCCTGTGGGTTTCGGCCGCGAGCGGGCTGCCCACCGCGACCGACGGCCCGAGTATCGGCACCGTCAACGGCATGGGTCTGGAGGCGCTGGCGCTGGTGAACACCCGGGCATTCCAGGTCCGGATGGCGACCCTGGGGGCACAGAACGTGCACTACGACTTCCCCTCCCACGGTATCCACGCTTGGAACAACTGGGCCGATCAGGCTCTTCGGATGCTGCCTGACCTCTCGGCGAATATCGGGTGACGTCTGCCGCCTCGGCCCCGGACGGCTATGCCCGGCCCGGGTGCAATGCAGTCGCTCAGCAGTATCGGTATCGACTGGGTAAGGTTCGGGTTCATGGCGCATGAGGATGTAATCGATTCCCCCGGCAACACTTTCGTCGCCGGTGAGCTCCCGGTGGGGTTGCGTTACCGCGCCCGCGACCATTATGTGGTCGGCCGGGAGAAGATCCGCGAGTTCGCCCGCGCCGTGCAGGATCACCATCCGGTGCACTGGTCCGAGGGCGCCGGTATCGACTACGGATACGACGGCCTGATCGCCCCGGCGACGTTCTTCTCGGTGCCCGGGTTCCTCGCGCAGACCGAAATGTTCGAATCCGTGATGACCGGCTACGACCTGAGCCAGGTCATGCAGACCGATCAGGTGATCCGTTATCACCAGCCGATTCGGCCGGGTGACGCCTTATCATTCGAGGTCCATCTCGAATCGGTACGCCATGCGTTCGGCGGCGATCTCATGTCGTTCGAAACCGTGGTCACCGATCAGAATGGTGCGCTGGTTCTGGTGTCGCGGACCGATGTGGTCGGGCGTAGCGGCGCCGGCCCGGATCTCGGCGAACTGGGTGCCGGCGTCCTCATGCACGGTTTCCGGCCCGGCGGCGATCGCACCGTCCCGGTCCGGCGGGCGGGTTCGGCCGTGCGCCCACCGGCTCTGCGGCCCGCCCGGCCCGCCGCCGAGCCGCCGGCCGGCCCGTCCGTCCGCGATTTCGATACGGTCCGGGCCGGCGACGAACTGCCCGCCCGGACGGTGCGGTTCACGATCGGCGATCTGGTGAATTACGCCGGGGTCTCCGGGGATCCGAACCCGATTCACTGGAGTGCCGAGGTCGCCGGCCGCGTGGACCTCGAGGCCCCGGTGGCGCACGGGATGCTGACGATCGGCACGGCCGCCGGCTTCGTCACCTCCTGGCTCGGCGATCCGGGTGCGCTCCGGGAGTACGCGGTCCGTCTCACCAGTCCGGTCTTCGTCACCCGCGAGGGCGCCGACATCGAATTCACCGGCCGGGTGAAGGCAACCGATCCCGCCACGCGTACCGCGACCGTCGCGCTCACCGCCCGGCACCAGGGCCGCCGGGTATTCGGCCGCGCGACAGCCGTGGTCCGGTTGCGCTGACCGGCTGCAGCCCGTGATCGGTACCACACTCAGCAGCCTTGACCGCAACCTTGGTCGAGGTTGCAAGCTGTCGTCATGAGCGCGACAGCCTTCGAACGCCCCGTGGTCGCCGACCACACGGCCGACCACGCCGCCGATATCGCCGCGATCCGGCAGCTGGTCACCGATGTCGAAACCGGATACAACACCAACGACGCGGAGTTGATGGTCAGCGGATTCACCGCCGATGCCGCGGCCGGCAATGCGGTGGGCGCGATCGTCTCCGGGTACGACGCCCTCCTGGATGCCGCCCGGTACGGTCTCGCCGGTTTCCTCGCCGACGAATACGTACGGTACGAGGTGACCGATATCGTGTTCCTCCGCCCGGATATCGCCATCGCCCACAAGGCCGCCCGCGCGGTCACCGCGCAGGGTGAACCCATCGACCGCGATCCCGCGATGGTCGCGCTGTACGTGCTGGTCCAGGAAGATGGGCGCTGGTGGGTCGCGGCACGGCAGAACACCCCGGTACCCGCATCCGCCTGACCGTGTCCGCCGGGGCCGGCTCTGGGCCGCGCGGGTAATACCGGGGTATTATCGTGGGTGCCCGTGGATCACGGGCAATACGAATGGTGGGCCGGAGCGTACGACCTGCTCCACCGCAGCGGAATCGAGCCCTGGGAAGTATTGGAGGTGCTGTATTCACCGCGGCGGTGGCCCCGGGCGGCGACGAGCCGCGAGGGACTACCCACCGCGACCGTCTGGGGTCGTACCGACGACGGCCGCGCCCTGATCGTGCTGCTGCGGTGGCTCCGCGCCGACGCCCGCTGGCAGATTCTGCTGGCGAGCCCGATGCGGCCCCACCAGCTCGCCGAATACACCGCATGGGAGGCGACCCGAGATGACCGATAACGAACCCGGCCCCGGCTACCCCCGGACTCCCGAGGCGGCCGAGGACTTCCTGAACTCGCTCGCCTACGACGACGCGGCCGCTCTGCCACCGCTACCGCCGACCACGGACCGGATCGAACAGGGTATGGTCGCCACCTCGTTCAAATGGACGCCCGAGATGCGCGACCGGGTCCGGCGCAAGGCCGCCGAACACGGTGTGACACCGTCCATCCTGATCCGCCAGTACATCGAGATGGGCCTGCTCGCCGAGCAGTCCGAACGGATGATCCCGCTGGCCGACGCGGTCCGCGCGCTCACCAGCCTGCCGCATTCGGCTTGACCCGGTAGCGCGTACCCGGCCCGGACGCGTCGACTCGCGAAAACCGCCCCGTCCGTCGGACGGCCGGTGCCGGCCATGCTGCTTCCCGCGGCGCGCTCGCCAGAGTTGCCCGGAATCGGCTGCGTATACCGCGGTCCGGACGAACCTGCGCCTGTTCCGCCGCGGACCTGCGCGGCGTTTGCCGGTGACCGTCGATCAGCAGATCACGGTGCAGGCGGCGCGCCGGTTTCCGTACAGAACGGGTGGCACGATCCGGGCGTCGGGGTCACCCGTGCGGGTTGATCGCCGAAGTCCGCCGAGCTCACCAGCACCATCACCACCAGCGCTACACCGATGACCAGCCCGAAGATCAAGAGCGTGGGCCACAGCCAGGTTCGCATCGGCTTCTCCCGGGCCACCGGAACCCGCGGCGTCATGGAATCGGCCGGGTCGACCGGACTCATCGAGTCCCCCGGGTTCATCGGAACCGTCGCGTTTTCCGAGTCCACGCGATCGACCGGGTCCGCCGAGCTCATCGGGTCGGCGGGGCTCATCGGATCGGCCATCTGCAAAGGATCGGCCGGATTCGCCGGGTCGAGCGACCACGCAGTATCGCGTTCGAGGCCACCGTTATCGTTCATGCCAACCACCTCCAGGGTTCTCCGGCACCGGTTACCCGAATACGGCAGCCGATCACATTCGGGCATCGCTGCGGCTGCGGCGGCAACGGTCGGGTATCCATCCGCCGCCGCAACGGCAATGGCCACGCGACGAGAGCCGCCTGCCGCCTGATCGCCGGCGCCGCGGGCACCGGCCGTGAAATCGTCCGGTGGTCACCGGACCAGCTGTTGCAGGAACGAGCTGCCGCAACGTTCGACCCGACCGGGGCGGCACCAGCCCGCACCGTCGCCGGGCGCCGTGGTTGAACAGGCGCCGAACGGGTAGGCCGCCCGCGACGCCGCGCCATCCACCACACCCAGGAGGACTCATGTCGCTGCAGGTGGGCGATTACGTACTGCAACGTCTCCGCGAATGGGGTGTCGACCAGGTCTTCGGCTACCCGGGCGACGGGATCAACGGGCTCGTGGCCGCCTTCGGCCGCGCCGACAACCGGCCCCGGTTCGTCCAGTCACGCCACGAGGAGATGTCGGCATTCCAGGCGACCGGTTTCGCCAAGTTCAGCGGGAAGGTCGGGGTGTGCACCGCGACCTCGGGCCCCGGTGCGATCCATCTGCTCAACGGCCTCTACGACGCCAAGCTCGACCACGTCCCGGTGGTCGCGATCGTCGGCCAGACGGCGCGCAGCGCGATGGGCGGTAACTACCAGCAGGAAGTCGACCTGCAATCGCTGTTCAAGGATGTCGCCTCGGACTATCTCGTCGAGGTGAACGTCGCGAGCCAGCTCCCCAACGCGCTGGACCGCGCCTTCCGCACCGCAATGTCGCGGCGCGCGCCGACGGTGGTGATACTGCCCGCCGACCTGCAGGAAGAGCAGTACGAGCCACCGGAGCACGCGTTCAAACAGGTGCCGTCGAGCCCGCCCAGCAGCCAGCACACCACGCTCACCCCGCCGACGGCGGAACTCGAGCGGGCGGCCGAGGTGATCGACCAGGGCACACGGGTCGCGATGCTCATCGGGCAGGGCGCGCGGGCCGCCGCCGCGGAGGTGCTCGAGGTCGCCGAACTCACCGGTGCGGGGATCGCCAAGGCGCTGCTCGGCAAAGATGTACTGTCCGACGAGCTGCCGTTCGTCACCGGGTCCATCGGGCTGCTCGGTACCCGGCCCAGCTATGAACTGATGCGGGACTGCGACACCTTGCTCATCGTGGGTTCCAATTTCCCGTACAGCCAGTTCCTGCCGGACTTCGATCAGGCCCGTGCGGTGCAGATCGATATCGACGGCGCGCTGATCGGCATGCGCTACCCCACCGAGGTCAATCTCGTCGGGGACGCGAAATCGACTCTGCGGCAGTTGCTTCCCTTGCTGGAGCGCAAAACGGACCGCACGTGGCGGGATACCGTCGAGAAGAATGTGACCCGCTGGTGGGAGACGATCGCGCAGCAGGCGGCGGTGGAAGCGAAACCGATCAACCCGATGCGAGTGGTCACCGAACTCTCCGAGCGGATTCCCGAGAACGCCGTCGTCACTGCCGATTCCGGGTCGTCCACCAACTGGTATGCCCGCTGTCTGCGCTTCCGCGGCGATATGCGTGGCTCGCTCTCGGGCACGCTGGCCACCATGGGGCCCGGTGTGCCGTATGCGATCGGCGCGAAATTCGCGCACCCCGACCGGCCGGTGATCGCCCTGGTCGGCGACGGAGCCATGCAGATGAACGGCCTCGGCGAACTCATGACCATCGCGCGCTACCAGCACCTCTGGCAGGATCGGCGGCTGATCGTCTGTGTCTTCCACAACAACGACCTCAACCAGGTCACCTGGGAGCTGCGCGCCATGGGCGGGGCGCCGAAATTCGAAGAATCCCAGAATCTTCCCGATGTACCCTACGCCGATCTGGCACACGAGATGGGACTGGAGGGTATCGCCATCGACCGTCCCGGCGATATCGGGGATATGTGGGAGCGGGCCCTGGCCACCGACAGCCCCACGGTGCTCGACGTGCGCTGCGATCCGGATGTTCCACCCATTCCGCCGCACGCCTCCTACGAACAGATCAAGGATCTGGGTAAATCGTTGTTACGCGGGGACCCGGACGCCTTCCATCTCATGGTGCAGGGGGCCAAGACCAAGGCTCAGGAGCTGCGGGTCTGAGCCGTCTGGTCTCCCGCCCGGTGTCCGGGGCTCGCCGGCGATGACACCGCAATCACCGGGCGAGTTTTCGCACTTGCCCGGGCCCGGCCGGGGTCGGCGGCGCCGGTTCAGGAGGTCTCTCGATCGCGCTGCCGATCGACCCGGCTACGGCGTTCCCGGTCGCGATAGCCGTAGGTGGCCTTGCGGACCGTGAGATCGTCCTCCAGCCCCGACCCGACCGCGCCGGCCACGGTGCCCAGCGCGCTCGCCATCGCGGCAATGGTGAGGTAATCGCCGGGGCCGACCGGGCCACCGAGTACGGTCGCCAGGTAGGTCGGCGGGATGACGAGAGCTACTGCCGCACAAGTGCAGAGGAAGAGCACCGCGTAGAAGACCACCGCGCCGATGGCCACCGTGAGCACCGTTCCGGTATTCCGCAACCGGAGATCACGCGCCCGGAGTGAGCCCTGGAAAGTTTGCGACTCCCACAGACCGTGGCCGACCACGATCCACACCGAGAGCGCGGTGACCGCCACGAGCACCACTCCGGTGAGCCGGAACCCGCCCAGCGCGGTCGCCAGCTGCCAGATACTCGAATAGAGGATCCCGAACGCGGTACCGGCCAGCGACCCGGCCAGGGCCGAGGACAATCCGATGAACAACCGCCACGGCCGGTTCGCGCGCACCATACCGGCGAGCAGACCCGCGAGCCGCGCCGGACCGCCCCGCTCCACGAGTACCGCGTCGGCACCGTCGTCGACGATCCGCACGGCCCGGAACGGTGCCCGGACCGCCGCCTCGTACCCGGGACGCGCGGTCGTCGCCGCGCCGGTGCGCAGTGCCTCGACGAGCCCGGCCGCCAGCTCCCGGAGCCGGCGCCGCAAGTGGAGGCCACCGAGCGCGGGTAACGGAACCAGGGCGACCCGATGCCGCAGATCCAGCGATGCCAGTACGACCCGGCCGTCACTGCGCATCGGCAGGTCGGTCAGGCACAGGGCGAGGTCCCAGGAGGTGTTGCGAACATGACGCGCGGCCTTGTCGATGACGTATTCGATATCCGGATACATCGCTTCGAACGGGTCGTCGAGAACTTCCACCCGCCACTCGATCCGGTCGTCCTCGCGGGCGAGCGCCGCGGGCAGGGATCGCGCCAGGTCCTGGGCGAGGCGCGCGGGCAGGTCGGGATCGGCCACCACACCGATGACCACAGTGCCGGGATCCGGCGTTTCGGTCACAAACATCCTCCTGCTCACAAGGGGTCCGCGGCCCACACAGACCGCGCCTCGAGGGAGGCGCTTCCCGCTCGGGGCGCGCCCAAACCCGCGGCCCGGGTGGCCGCGCCCGAGAACTCGCGGGCGACGGCACCTCGCGCCGACGGCCGGATCGCCCCGGCCGGTTTCGATCACGGCACCGCGGCAACCCGGTGCTCGACCGGTACGGCATCGATACGGCGGTTCTCGTTCGCCACGGAAGGAGCACAACAATGGGGTTCCCGGAACAACAGCAAGAGGTGCCCGGTGTCCAGTCGCGGATGACACCGGTTCCGGATTGCGGCGAGCAGAGCTACCGGGGCAGTGGGAAGCTGACCGGTAGAACGGCGGTGATCACCGGCGGTGACAGCGGAATCGGCCGGGCCGTCGCCATCGCCTTCGCCCGCGAGGGCGCCGATATCCTGATCTCCTACCTCGACGAACACGACGACGCCGCCGAAGTGGGTGCGCTGATCGAGGAGGCGGGCCGCCGGGCCGTACTGGTCCCCGGCGACCTGTCCGATCCGGCGCACTGCCGGGCCGTGATCGACCGGGCAGTAGAGGCATTCGGCCGGATCGACGTCCTGGTCAGCAATGCGGCCTACCAGATGACCCACAACACCCTCGAAGAGATCAGCGACGAAGAATTCGACTACACGTTCAAAGTGAATATCCAGGCCTATTTCCACCTGGTGAAGGCCGCCCTGCCGCATATGCCCGCGGGTGGCTCGATCATCGGTAGTTCCTCGGTGAACTCCGATACTCCCTCCCCCACGCTGGCACCGTACGCCGCCACCAAGGCCGCCATCGCCAACTTCTCCGCCAGTCTGGCGCAACTGCTCGGCGACAAGGGAATCCGGGTCAACAGCGTGGCACCAGGGCCCATCTGGACCCCGCTGATCCCGTCCACCATGCCCAACGAGAAGGTCAGCGCGTTCGGCGACGATACCCCCCTCGGCCGCGCCGGTCAGCCGGCCGAACTCGCGCCCGCCTACGTGCTACTCGCCTCCGACGAAGGCAGCTATATCTCCGGCGCACGGGTCGCGGTGACCGGCGGGCGGCCGATTCTGTAGGGCTCACGGCCGCACCCGGGAGGAGGACCCGGCCGAGTGACGGGTGAAAGTTCTCGGCGCCCCCGGTTGGAACGGGGCGATACCGCCCAGACCGACCCCCTGTTACCGACCCCCTGTTTCGGCAGGAGCGGCTGGGGTACGCGAGCCCGGTCGGCGGTCGGCGGTCGGCGGTCGGCGGTCGGCGGTCGGCGGTCGGCGGTCGGCGGTCGGCGGTCGGCAGTCGGCAGTCAGCGGTCGGCAGTCAGCGGTCGGCAGTCAGGCACGCGACGACCCGCAGTCACGCACTCGACGACCGGCAGTCGGGCACTCAGGAGGCGCGCAGTCGGCGCTCGCGCACTCGACGGTGGGCAGCCGGCGACGAAAACGGCGGAAGGAGACGGGATGGCCGATGTGCACGCGCACCGACTCACTGGGATTCGGGCGGCCACAACCCTGGTGGAGCTGGGCTTTCCGGCGATCAGCGCCGGTGTGATCGCGCGCCGCCGGCCGGTGCTCGCACTACTCGAACGGATCCAGGCCGACGAACGCGCAGCGCGCCGCTGGGAAAGGTTGCGGACGGAGTTCGGCCGGGGGCCGGTGGAGCTGGTCGTACCCGGGCGCCGGGTGATCGTGATACTCGACCCCGGCGATATCGGCCGGGTGCTGGCCGGAGCGCCTGCCCCCTTCGATCCGGCGAACCGGGAGAAGCGGGCCGCGCTGGAGCAGTTCCAGCCGCACGGAGTGCTGATATCGCAGGGACCCATCCGCGAAAGGCGCCGGTCCGTGAACGAGACGGCACTCGATACCGGTGCGCCCCTGCATCGTCTGGCCGAACCGTTCGCGGCAAAAGTGGCCGGCGAAGCCGAGGTCCTGATCGAACAGGCCGGGCGGCGCGGTGCGGTGGACGCAGCGGATTTCACGGCCGCGTGGTGGCGGTTGGTGCGCCGGGTGGTGCTGGGCGAGCAGGCCCGCACCGACGACGCGATCACCGATGAGCTGTGGCGGCTGCGCGGCGCGGCGAACTGGTCGTTTGCGGCACCACCGCTGCGGAAACGGCGAGAGCGGTTCCTCGCCCGGTTGTACGGCTATGTCGAAACGGCCGAACCCGGCAGTCTGGCCGGGGCGCTGGCCGATATCCCCGCCGGCGGGGCAATCGACCCGGTGGGACAGATGCCGCAGTGGCTGTTCGCCTTCGACGCGGCGGGTATCGCGCTGTCCCGGGCGCTGGCCCTGCTCACCGAACACCCGGAGCAGCGCGCTCGCGCCCGGGCCGACGCCGAAGCGCCGGAACGGGCGCGGCTGCGGCCGTACCTGCGGGCGTGTGTTCTCGAATCGATCCGATTGTGGCCCACCACCCCGGTGATCCTGCGCGATACCACCGAATGGACCCGATGGCGCACGGGTTCCGAACAGTTCGCGCTCGAGCCCGGCGCAGCGTTGCTGATCCTGGCCCCGGCGTTCCACCGCGACCGGCGGCTGCCGTTCGCCGACAGCTTCGACCCGGAGATATGGCTGGACGGCCGCGCGGAACAGTATCCGCAACTGGTGCCCTTCAGTGCCGGTCCGGCCGAATGTCCCGGCCGGAACCTGGTCCTGTTCGTCACCAGCGCGCTGCTCGCCCATCTGCTGTCCGGACCGGAACTGCGGTTACGCTCGCACGATCTCACCCCGGGCATCCCGCTGCCCGCGACCCTCGACAACTACAGGCTGGAATTCACGGTCGAACCGGCGGGGTTACGGAGTGTGGCGCCACCACATTGAGCCGGATTCCGCCCTCGTTGTGTTCATCGCGCCACCTTTCGTCGGCACGGGATCCGGGCATTCGGCCGGGACCGGGCAAGGTGAGCAAGGCGACAGCGTCGAGCAAAATAGTCGCGTCCCGATTCGATTGCCTCCGCACGAGCGCGCAACTCGGTCCCGGACCATTTCGAACGCCGAAGTCGCAGCGGGCCCGCAGTTGCCCCGCGACAGCAATCGGCGGGCCAGGGTGCGGCAGTCGCCGCACCGGACTTTGCGGAGTACGGATTCCGCCGGTGGTCGGCAAAGCCGGATCGTGGGGTGCCACTTCGGCGGTGCGGCACCGAGTTCGGTTGCGCGATGAGTGGCGTCAGTCTTCGTCCGGATCGATTCGTTCCAGGGCGGTCGTGGCCGGCCCCTCGAGGACATTGCCGTCGATATCGAAACGCGACCCGTGACAGGGGCAGTCCCAGCTGGTTTCGGCGTCGTTGAACGCGACCACACAGCCGAGGTGGGTGCATACCGCCGATACGGCGTGCAGCCGGCCGTCGTGGTCCCGGTACACCGCGCTGCGCCGGCCGGACCGGCGCATCACCGCCCCGCTGCCCGGGGCGAGATCAGCGGCGGAATCGACGAAGGTACTCGGGGCGAGACGGTCGCCGATCAGGTGGCGGCCCACCTCGAGGCCGGATTTCAGCAGGGTGCCGGTTTCGACGCGGGGGTGCAGCCGGCGCGGGTCGTAGATCCGGGCCCACGGGAGTGGATCACCGGCCAGTTCGGCCGCGAGCAGCCGGCCGCCCATGATTGCGTGCGTCATTCCCCATCCGCCGAATCCGGTGCTCACATAGACGTGGCGGGCTCCGGGGTGGAAGCGGCCGATATAGGGCAAGCCGTCGGAGGTGGTGTTGTCCTGGGCGCCCCAGTGGAAGTCCAGGGAGTCCACCGGGAAATGTGTCCGCGCCCAGCCGGCCAGCCGATCGACGGCGGCGGCAGTCGACCCCACGCCGGGCCGCATATGTTCGCCGGTGACGATGAGCAGCCTGCGGCCGTCACCGTAGGGGGCGGTGCGGACCGAGCGCGTGTTCTCCTCGGGGGTGATGTACATACCGTGCGGATCGGCGCCGGGGTCCAGCGGGCCGGCTACGGCCAGTTCCCGCCGCGGCTGCAATCGCGTGAACAGCAGTGCCCGATCGAAGATCGGATAGTGCGTCGCGACCACCACATCACGGGCCCGCACCGTCGCGCCCTGTTCCGTGGTCACACGGCAGGGATCGCCCTCATCCAGTCCCACCACCCGGGTCCGTTCGTAGATCGTGCCCCCGGCGCGGAGCAGGTTCTCGGCCAGCCCGAGCAGGTAGCGCCGCGGATGGAACTGGACCTGATCGTCCACGCGGATCGCGGCGGCCACCGGAAACGGCAGCCCGGTCTCGGTCACCAGCGATGCCGGTAGCCCGGCCTCGGCCGCGGCAGCGGCCTCCGCGCGCACGGTTGCGGTTTCGCCCGCGGAGGTGACATAGGTGTAGGCCGGCGCCCGTTCGAGTTCGCAGTCGATACCCAGATCGGCGGCGGTACGCACCAGATGTTCCACGGCATCCTGTTGGGAGCGGGCGTACAAGCGCGCGGTACCGGCGCCGAACGACGACCGCAGCGCGTCGTACACCAGCGTGTGCTGGGCGCTGACCTTCGCGGTGGTGTAGCCCGTTGTTCCGCTGACGATCCGGTCGGCCTCGAGCACCGTGACCGACCGGCCGGTACCCGCGATCTCCCAGGCACAGCACAGCCCGGCGATACCGCCGCCGATCACGGCCACCTCGGTGTCGATATCCTGGTCGAGCCGCGGGTACGTGGTCGGCCCGGTCGAATGAATCCAGTACGACTCGGCCATTCCGGTCGGTGCGTTCATGCGCGGCGGATACCCGGAGCCCGCAATTCGACACGTCGCAGCGAACAGGTCCGGCGCGGGCGGCTCAGCCCACGTAACGCCGGGCCGGGGAGCGCGCCTGCGATTCCTCCAGCAGCACGAGACCGGCCTCCACCTCGGCCGGCACCACATCACGTTCGCGCACCACCCACGGGGCCCCGCGCAGGGCTGCCAGGACGGCGCGCGCTGTCGCCGCATCGGCCGGCGCGGACCGCAGCACCGCGACGGTCCGGCGGGCCGCACTGCGTAGCGGCCGGCGTAACCACAATGTCCACAGGGTGTTACGGATACCGAGGCCGCGGCGCCCGGTCGAATCCCGGATCACCGAGGGGGCGTGCTGGATCACCATGTCCTCGATCCAGCACATCCACCAGCCGTGCGCTGCCAGATCGAGCGCCAACAGCTCCTCCTCACCACCGAACCACAACCGCCGGGAAAAACCGCCGACCTCCCGGAAAGCGCTGACCCGGAAGGCGGACAGGGCCGCCATCACGCCGAGCAGGGCCGGACCCGGCAGCCAGTCGGGGCCGGGCACGGGTGAATCGCGCAGTTCCGGCGTGATCGGATCCTCGCGCAGATCCGGGGCGACCAGGCAACGCCCGGTGACCGAACCGAGGCCGGGATACCTGTCGAGCAGATCGGCGGCGCGGGTGAGCGCACCCGGCTGCCATTGGGTGTCGTCGTCGCAGAACGCCACATAGGGTGTGCGCACCCGTTCGACCGCGAGATTTCGGGCGAGCGCGCCCAGGTTCTCGCGGGCCCGGATCACCTCCACCGAGGGGAACGCCGCGGAGACCGCGTCGGCCGTTCCGTCGGTGGAGGCGTTGTCGACGAGAACGATCGGCGCCGCGTCGGGCAGCGTGGTCATCTCGGCGAGCGTGTCCAGCAGTTGCGCCCGGCGGTCACGGGTCATGATCACCACCGTGATGCGGTCGGTGCCCATCCGATCACTTCCTCTCCTCGGCGAGTTCCAGCGTTCCCGCACACCGCTCGACCTCCGCCGGCAACCGGCGCCGCTGCGCCAGCGCCCGCGGCAGCCGGCCCAGGACTCCCGCCACCACCGGCACCGTCCGCGGGTCCCGCACCGCCCGGCCGAGCAGCCGGGCTGTTTCCGCCACGCACCTGCGCAGCGGGCGGCGCATCCAGGTGATCAACGCGTTGTTGCGCTGTTCGGCGCGCCGCCGCCACCCCGGTGGTGGCCGCTGTGCCGACGGATGATGGTGGGCGCGGATACCGGCCACGTAGCAGAGCTGCCAGCCGGCCGCGGCCAGGTCGAGCGCCAGCAATTTTTCCTCGGCGCCGAAATGCAACAGCGGGCTGAACCCGCCTGCCCCCAGGTATGCCTCCCGGCGCACGATCGACGCGCAGGCGAGAAAACCGAGAACCGAGGGGCCCGGCAGATCGGCGGAATGCCCCAGTGGGCTGGTCGCCATCAGTTCGTTGACCGGATCGTCCCGGTCGCCGGCCCCGACCAAGGTGCGGCCCGCGACGAGACCGAGCCGCGGACAGGCGTCGAACAGCCGTTCTGCGCGGGGCAGTGCGTCACCGGCCCACCACGAGTCGTCGTCGCTGAATGCGACGTACGGCGTACGGGCCCGCGCGACGCCGAGATTGCGGGCCGCCGCCCCGAGATTGCGCGGCAACCGGATCACCGTCACCCCGGCGAAAGTTCCGGCCACGGCGGCGGTGTCGTCCTCGGAGGCATTGTCCAGCACCACGATCTCCGGGCGCGGCCGCAGCGCCCGCAACTCGGTCAGGGTGCGGGCCAGTTCCGGTGCACGGTTACGGGTAGCGATCACCACGGTGGTCCGCGCTCCCGTACCGGCAGCACGGCGTGCCGCACCGGCCGCGGTCAATTCTGCGGCTCCGGCCGACCGGCGTGGTGGGTGGCCGGTGGCGAGCGAGTCCTCGGCCGGGCTCATGCGCAAGCTCCCGGGAGCAGTTCGTCGAGGAGGGCGCTCGCCAGGGAATCGGCGGCCGGGAATTCGTTTCGGCGGGCATGGTCACGCCCCTCCGCCGACAGGCACCACCGCCACCATCGGTCGACCACGGTGCTGTCGAGAGCCGCTTCGGCGGGGATCAGCGCGGGCCAGCCCAGCGCGGCCGCCTGCGCGGTCACCTTCCCACCGCCCGCCACCGGGTCCACCGCCAGCACGGGCACGCCCGCACGCAGGGCGAAGACAAGGCCGTGGAGCCGGGTGGTGACGACCGCGTCGAGCCGCGCGAAAACCGAGGCGAGCTGATCGGGCGTGCGGCACTGGCGCCAGTCGTCGCCGGCGAGCCGGGTGTCCAGCGGCAACCGGGCGCAGTCGAGCCCGCCCAGCCAGCGCTCCAGTGCGTCGTGCACCGAATCGTGTCGCCGCGCCGAACCGTATTCGGCCTGCCCCGGGGCAAATACCACGCCGATCACCGGAACAGTGCTGGTGCCGGCCGATACCGACATATCGGGACGGGCGGTGCTCGGATCGTCGCGCGCCAGCACGCGATGGAATCCGGTGACCGCCGCGTCGGCCGGGTCGAGCACCGAGACGCCGACGGCGATGCGCCGGCAGCTCGCATAGCGTTCGTGCAAGGTGCGCACCTGTTCACCGTGCGCCGGGCCGCAGACGAATACGAGATGTGTGTAGCGGCCCGAATCGGCGTCGTCGAGATGCAGCGCCTGCGGCCGGAACCGGGGACTCCACGCCGTCTCGTACGCGATCCCGGCCCCGGCCAAGGTCTCGCCGACCCGGCGCATACTCAGCACGTCCCCGGCCGTCGCTTCCCCGTGCACAAAGCTGGACCATCCCGTCACCAGTACGCGCATGGTGCGCGCTTACCCGGTTCGCACCGCGCCAATCGACCGGATCCGACAGCAATCCGCCGGGCGACATCCAGCCGCACGTCCTGCAACACACCCTTTCGCGGGCACCGCTGGCACCGGCACCGCGACACTGCCCCGGTTGTCCCGCCAGGTGGTATCCGCCACCGTATGCGCATTCGACCCCACTGTGGCCGACAGAGCGGGGCAACCCCGGCCGAACCGGGCGCGACGCTCGGCCTCCGGCGAGCGGCATGCCCACCGAGCCGACTCACCGGCCGGGACATCCCTGTGCATCGGCGCTTCGGGCATCCGAGCGGGTACCGGCCGGACAGCACCTCGCCGACCGACGCCCTCGGCCGGTCCAGCATTGCCGGCCGAATGAGACAATCCGGGCGCGATCGCGTGCGTGGGCTGGTCGGCCGGACAACGTCACCCGGCCGGTTCGGCCTCGGTCGGCTCGCCGATCGGTTACCGGGGCGGCGGCTGCATATGCACGACTTTCGTCCGGGTCATCTCGTCGAGCAGTTCGGGGCCGTAGCCGTAACCGCTTCCGCTGGCGCCGCGGGGGTGGGCGGCCCCGCCCGGTGCGCCACCGAACACCGCATTGATCTTCACCGTGCCGACGGGCAGCTGCCGCCAGGCGGTCTGGGCGTTGGCCATCGACGAGGTGAGTACGGTCGCGGCGAGTCCGTAGTCGTCCTGCGCGGCTTCGGCGAGTCCCTGGTCGAATGTCGGCACCACCCGCACGGGTGCGACCGGGCCGAAGGTTTCTTCGCGCAGAATCCGCATCGCCGGGGTGCAGCCGGCCAGCACGGTCGCCGGGTAGTGGGCACCGGGACCGTCCGGGACGATCCCGCCGGTCAGCGGTTCGGCGCCGTCGGCCACCGCGTCGCGTACCTGCGCGTGCACCTGCTCGCGATGACGGCGGTCGACCAGCGGCGCCGGCGACCAGGAGCGGGCGGCGGTGGCCAGGGCTGCCAGGAAGGGCTCCGCGATCGCCTCGTGGACGAATATTCGTTCCACGGCGACACAGATCTGCCCGGAGTTGGCGAAGGCGCCGAGCGCGGCCTGTTCCGCGGCCCATTCCGGGTCGACATCGGCGTCCACGACCAGCGCATCGTTACCGCCGTTCTCCAGCAGCACATGCGCGCCGGTCACGGCCGCGCTCCGGGCGATCGCCCGGCCCGCGGCGGTACTGCCGACGTGCGCGATGAGATCGACCCCGGGGTGCTCGGCCAATGCCGCGCCGACGGTCCCGTCGCCCTGCAGTGTCTGCAGTACGCCCTCCGGTAGCACCTCCGCGAGGAGTTCGCCGAGCAGAGCGCCGGTATGCGGGGCACGTTCGCTCGGTTTGTACAGCACGGTGTTTCCGGTGACCAGGGCGGCGCCGAGCAGGCCGCACGATACGGCGACGGGATCGTTCCACGGGGTCAGCGCGACCACGACACCGCGGGGTTCCCACACCATCAGGTCGGTGGCGCCGCTATCGCCCTGCAGGCTTCTGCCCCGGTGTACCGGGCCGAGTTCGGCGTACTGTTCCAGGGTCGCCGCCCCGGCCGCTACTCCTTCGGCGCCTTCGCTGCGCGGGCGTCCGGTTTCGGATTCGGCGAGCGCGGCGATCTCTCCGGTGCGGGCCCGGAGCCGGGCGGCACCCGCGCGTACCGCCGCGGCGCGTTCGGCCGCGGGAGTGCACGCCCAGTGCGATCGGGCCCGCCGGGCGGTGGCGACCCGCTGGTTCACCTCCGCGATTCCGGTCATGGCCACCGTGCCGACGGCGCCGCCGGTGGCCGGGTCGATGATCTCGATCGTGTCGGTTACCGGGTACCGGATGGGTTCTGTGACAGTGCTCGGTCCGCTCATACGCTCCGGCTTTGCCTGGAACGGCCGGTTCAAACACCGGTGACCGGCTGCGCGGGGCGCATCTTCCGCTGAACAGCGGCATGTTTGAACCGGCGGGAAAGGGCAAGAGCTACCGACATGGTCGAGACGAGGCAGCTCAGGGTTCTGCTCTGGCACGTCCACGGCTCGTGGACCACGTCGTTCGTCCGAGGCCGGCACCGGTATCTGCTCCCGGTGGTCGCCGGCGGCGGACCGTGGGGCCGGGGCCGGTGCGGCCGTGACTGGCCGGCTGCCGAGGAGGTACCCGCCGACGCGCTGCGCCGTGCCGAACCCGATGTGGTCGTCTTGCAGCGGCCGGAGGAAATCGAACTCACCGAGCGCTGGCTGGGCCGCCGCCCGGGCGCCGATATCCCCGCGATCTACGTCGAGCACAACGCGCCCCGCGACGGCGCGGCCACCAGCCGGCATCCGCTGGCCGAACGCACCGATATCCCACTGGCGCACGTCACCCATTTCAACGACCTGATGTGGGACAGCGGGCGGGCGCCGACCAGGGTGGTGCCGCACGGCATCGTGGATCCGGGGCCGCTCTACACCGGTGAGTTACCGCACGGCGTCGCGCTCATCAACGAGGCGACGCGCCGCGCCCGGGTGACCGGTAGCGATCTGCTGGCCGATTTCGCCCGCGCCGGGCCGATCGATCTGTTCGGGATCGGCGCGGGCGAATTCGTCCCGGCCGGGCCGGCTGCGCATCCGGTGCGCGGGATCGGCGATTTCGCCCAGGCCGAGCTGCACGCCGAGATGGCGCGCCGCCGGGTCTATCTGCACACCGCGCGGTGGACCTCGCTGGGCCTGTCCCTGTTGGAGGCGATGCATCTGGGCATGCCGGTGGTCGCCCTCGCGACCACCGAAGCGGTCGCCGCGGTACCGCCGGAGGCCGGTGCGATCGGCACCGATATCGCGGCCCTCACCGCGAAATTCGACGAATTCCTGCACGAACCGGATCTGGCGGTCCTGGCGGGCAAGTCGGGCAGGCAGTTCGCTTTGGAGCACTACGGGCTCGGCGCCTTTCTGCGCCGGTGGGATGTCCTGCTCGCCGAAGTCACCTAGCCGCATATATCCAGGCCTCGAGCCGGGTCGGAAAGGGCGTAACGATGAAGATCGCGATGGTATCCGAACACGCCAGCCCCCTCGCCGCACTGGGCGGTGTCGACGCCGGGGGGCAGAACGTCCACGTCGCCGAACTGGCCGCGGGTCTTTCCCGGCGCGGGTACGAGGTCACCGTCTACACCCGGCACGAACAGGCGGATGCGCCGCGTACTGTGACGACCGAACAGGGATACCGGGTGACCCGGGTCCCGGCCGGGCCGCCGCACCCGCTGCCGAAGGACGAACTCCTGCCCCATATGGACGAATTCGGCGCGTATCTGCGCGCCGAATGGCAGCGCCGGCCACCCGATGTGGCGCATGCGCATTTCTGGATGTCCGGTCTCGCCACGCTGGCGGCCAGCCGGCCCCTGGGCATCCCGATGTTGCAGACATTCCATGCGCTGGGGGTGGTGAAGCGTCGCTACCAGGGCCCGAAGGACACCAGCCCGCCCGGACGGGTGGATCTGGAACGGCGTATCGCCGAACAGGCCGACCGGGTGATCGCGACCTGCACCGACGAGGTGTTCGAACTGGCCCGGCTGGGCCTGCCGCGCACCCGGACCTCGGTGATTCCCTGCGGTGTCGACCTGGAGCGGTTCATGCCCGAAGGACCGCGCGCGCCGCGGTCGGGGCGGCACCGGATCGTCAGTGTGGGCCGGTTGGTGCCGCGCAAGGGGTTCGATATCGCGATCACCGCGCTCACCGGGTTGCACGATACCGAGTTGTTCCTCGTCGGCGGGCCGGACGACGGCAACCTCGCCGAGGATCCGGAGGCGGTCCGGCTGCTGGCGCTGGCGGCGGAACTCGGTGTCGGCGAGCGGGTGCGGCTGCTCGGTCAGGTGCCGCGACAGGAGATGGCGCCGCTGCTGCGCTCGGCGGATGTGGCCGTCTGCACTCCGTGGTACGAACCGTTCGGCATCACTCCGCTCGAGGCCATGGCCTGCGGGGTGCCCGTGGTGGCGGCGGCGGTGGGCGGCCTGACCGATACGGTGGTCGACGGTGTCACCGGCACGCTGGTCACCCCGCAGGCGCCCGACGAGCTGGCCGATGCGGTCCGCGAACTGCTGGATTCGCCGTCGACCAGGCAGCGGTTCGGCCGGGCCGGACGTGATCGGGTCCGGACCCGCTATTCCTGGGACCGGATCACCGTGGAGACGCTGCGTGCCTACCATCGGGTGGCCGCCGCGAACGCTACCGCCGGAACACGCCGGGAACAGGCCCAATGATGATCTGATCTGCACATCTGCGTGACGAGTCAGGGCAGCCGAGCCGGCGCCGGGCGATCGGCGGGCTGCCCGGGTAGGAGTGGATATGGCCCGAGCCCGTGAACGTGCGCTGGTGACCGGGGGTGCCGGTTTCGTCGGCTCCCATCTGTGCGCGCAGCTGCTCGACGCCGGCGCGGCCGTGCTCGCGCTGGACAATTTCGCGACCTCGGCGCCGGACAATATCGCCGCCCTGCTGGACCGGCCCGGTTTCGAGTTCGTCCGCCACGATGTCACCGAGCCGTTTCCCGCGATCGGCTCGGTCGATATCGTCTTCCATCTCGCGTCCGCCGCGTCCCCGCCGGATTACCTCCGGCTGCCCCTCGAGACGCTGCGGGCGGGTTCGCTGGGCACAGCCAACGCGCTCGACCTCGCCGAACGCCACGGTGCCCGTTTCGTCCTGGCCTCGACGAGCGAGGTGTACGGCGATCCGGGCATCCACCCACAACCCGAGAGCTATTGGGGCCATGTCAATCCGGTGGGCCCGCGCAGTGTCTACGACGAGGCGAAACGGTACGCCGAGGCGCTGACCACGGCCTATCGCCGCGAGCGCGGGCTGAACACCGCAATCGCCCGGATATTCAATACCTATGGGCCCAGGATGCGGGCCGACGACGGCCGGATGGTGCCCACCTTCATCGCCCAGGCGCTGGCGGGCGCACCGCTGACCATCGCCGGGACCGGCGAGCAGACCCGGTCGCTCTGTTATGTCGAGGACACGGTGCGCGGGTTGCGCGCGCTGGCGGGCTCCGGGCATCCCGGACCGGTGAACATCGGCAATCCGCACGAAATCTCCGTGCGGGGGCTGGCCGAGGAGATCCGCGTGGCGATCGGCAGCGGGTCCACGCTGGAGTACATCGACGCAGCGATCGACGATCCGCAACGCCGGTGCCCCGATATCACGCTGGCCCGGCGCGAGCTGGGATGGCAGCCGCTGGTGGACCGCGCCGAGGGCCTGCGCCGCACGATCGACTGGTTCGCCGGCCGCACCGTACCGCCGGCGCCTGCGCCGATCCCGGTGGCCGGGCGTTCCCCGCAGTGAACTTCCGGCGCTGCCGCGGGGTCGCATACCGGTGTGATCGGCGCGCTGAGCGATCCGCCTAGTCGCCGCCGGGTAACGAAGCGGAGCGCTCTTGTTTGGCGCTCACTGTGCCGGGTAGCGCCTAGAACGAATCGGCGGGCCGAGCCCGCGTTCCGAGTGGAAAGGCAGCCGGTGCGCATATTAGGTGTGAACGCAGTGTTCCACGATCCCGCGGCCGCAGTGATCGTGGACGGCGAAATCGTCGCCGCCGCGGAAGAAGAACGATTCAGCCGTCGTAAGCACGGTAAGCGGCCCGTGCCGTTCTCGGCGTGGGAGATGCCCGAACAGGCCGCTGCCTGGTGCCTGGAACGGGCCGGCCTGCGGCCCGACCAGCTCGATGCGGTCGGCTACTCCTACGACCCGGGCCTGGTCGATCATTCGCTGGGCGGTCTGGACGCCGGGAGTGAGGAGACCCGCACCGATTACGCGCGGCGGGCGCCGGCCTTCCTGCGGGCCGCGCTGCCCGGTCTCGACCCGGCGATCGTGCGTTTCGTCCGCCACCATGTCGCGCATGCGGCCTCGGCCGCGCTCGCCGCGCCGTTCGGCGATTCGGCTGTGCTGGTGGCCGACGGTCGCGGCGAGAGCCAGTCCTATCTCGCCGGGGAGTACCGGGACGGCAAATTCGTCGAACTCGCCTCCCAGCAGCTCCCGCATTCGCTGGGTCTGCTGTACGAGGACCTCACCGAACACCTGGGTTTCGCCCGCTCCAGCGACGAGTACAAGGTGATGGCGCTGGCGTCCTACGGCACACCGCGGTTCCTCGAACGTTTCCGGGAACTCGTCTACCCCACCGCCGACGGCGGTTTCCGTACCGAACCGGTGCGCTGGGAGGAGTTCGCGCCCGCTGTCACCGGTGGGGAGCTCGGCCGCGACCACGCCGATCTGACGGCGAGTGTGCAGCAACGGCTCGAGGAAGTGCTGCTCGAGCTCACCTCGTGGCTGCACCGGCAGACCGGGCAGCCGAATCTGACGCTGGCCGGCGGTATCGCGCTCAACTGTGTGGCGAATACCCGGCTGCACGCCGAAGGTCCCTACGACCGGATCTGGGTACAGCCCGCGGCGGGTGACGCGGGCACCGCGCTGGGCGCGGCACTGCAGTTGGCCGCCGAATTCGGGGAACGAGCCGCCCCGATGCGCGGAGCCGATCTCGGACGCGAATGGCCGGATGCCGAGCTCGAAGCGGTGCTGCGAACGGCACAGGTCCGCTACACCCGGCCCACGGACATCGCCGGCGAGGTGGCCGAAGCGCTCGCGGCGGATCAGGTGGTGGCCTGGTTCCAGGGCCGCGCCGAATTCGGCCCGCGCGCGCTCGGGCACCGGTCCCTGCTGGCGCATCCCGGCCGGGCGGCCAATCTGGAGCGTCTCAACGAGGTGAAGGGCCGCGAACAGTTCCGGCCCGTCGCGCCGATGGTGCTCGCCGAACGGGCCGCCGAGATCTTCCACCGCGGCCCGTTGCCCAGCCCGTACATGTTGTTCGTCCACGATGTGGACCCGGTCTGGCGCGACCGTATTCCGGCCGTGACGCATGTGGACCACACGGCCCGGGTCCAGACCGTCGATACCGCGGACAGTCCGCTGACGGCGCGAATGCTCACGGAATTCGAGCGGCGCACGGGACTGCCCGTCGTGGTCAACACCAGCCTCAACACGGCCGGTCGGCCGATGGTCGATTCACCGCGCGACGCCCTCGAATGTTTCGGTTCCGCGCCGATCGATCTGCTGGCTCTCGGCCCGTTCCTGGTGCGTCGCCGATGAAGGGCCCGCAGCTGGATTACAGCATCGTCATCCCGACCATGGGCCGGGACAGCCTGTGGCTGCTGCTGTCGGCGCTCGCCACCGCGACCGGACCCGCGCCCCGGGAAATCGTCGTGGTGGACGATCGGCGCGCCGGCGCGGAACTCGCCCTGCCACCGGGACTTCCACCGGTGCAGGTGATCCGCTCCGGCGGCCGCGGCCCGGCCGCGGCACGCAATGCGGGATGGCGGCATGCCACGGGCACGTGGATCGCTTTCCTCGACGACGATGTGCTGGTCGCCCCCGATTGGCCGGCCCGGCTGGCCGGTGATCTCCTCGGCCTGGCGGACACCACGGGCGCGTCCACGGCCCGTATCGAGGTCCCGCTGCCGCGCGATCGCCGGCCCACCGACGACGAACGCGGCACTGCGGGCCTGGCGACCGCGCGCTGGATCACCGCGGATATGGCCTACCGCCGGTCGGTCCTCGACGCGGTGGGCGGTTTCGACGAACGATTCCCGCGCGCGTACCGGGAGGACGCCGATCTGGCGATCCGGGTCTGCCTGGCCGGCTATGCCATCGCGGCGGGCGAGCGGGTCACGGTTCACCCGGCACGGAACTCGGGTCCGCTGGCCAGTCTCCGCGCGCAGCGCGGGAACGCCGACAACGCGCTGATGCGGCGCAAGTACGGCGCCCACTGGCGCCGGCGCATCGGCGAAGGCCCCGGCCTGCTCCCCCGGCACGTCCTCACCACGGCGCTCGGTGCGGCGGCCGTGGCGGCCGGTATCGCCGGGAGACGCCGCCCCGCATCGGTTTTCGCGGCCGCATGGACGGTGCTGACCGGTCGGTTCGCGGTACGTCGGATCCTGCCCGGACCGCGCACGCCCGGCGAGATCACCCGGATGACGGTGACCAGTGCGCTCATCCCCCCGGCCGCGTGCTGGCACCGGTTACGCGGCGAGCTACGGCACCGCCACGCCACCCACCCCGCCCCGCATGCGCTGCTGTTCGACCGGGACGACACGCTGATCGTCGATATCCCCTACCTCGCCGACCCGGCCGGTGTCCGGCCGGTACCCGGCGCCGCCGACGCACTGCAGATGTTGCGCGCGGCCGGTGTCCAGCTGGGCGTCGTGAGCAACCAGTCCGGTGTCGCCAAAGGCCTGATCACCCCGGGCCAGCTGGCGGCGGTGAACCGGCGCGTCGAGGAACTACTCGGCCCGTTCGCGACCTGGCAGGTCTGCGTGCACGGCGAGGACGACGGCTGTGCCTGCCGTAAACCGGCGCCCGCCATGGTGCGGCGCGCCGCCGCCGATCTCGGCGTCGAGGTGGGCCGATGCGTTCTCATCGGGGACACCGGCGCCGATATCGCGGCGGCGCTATCGGCCGGGGCGCGGGCCATACTCGTCCCCACTGCACGCACCCGGCCCGAAGAGGTGCATCGGGCGCGGGCCGAGGCGCAGGTCGCGCACGATCTCACCGAAGCGGTCCGATTGGCGTTGGCGGGTGCGTCATGACGGGCCGGGCGCGGACGGCACGCAATGTCATCGAGTACCGACGACCCATGCGCAGCGACGCCATAACCAGCCGGGTCCGGGCGGCACGCAATGTCATCGAGTACCGACGACCCATGCGGGGAGCGGCGTCATGACAGGCCGGGTGCTGGTGGCGCGGATGGACAACGTCGGCGATGTGCTGCTCGCGGGACCGTGTCTGCGCGCGGTGGCCGCCGGCGCCGCCGAGGTCACGTTGCTGGCCGGCCCTCGCGGCCGGGCCGGCGCCGAACTACTGCCCGGAGTCGACCGGATTCTCACCTGGTGCGCGCCGTGGATCGATCCGGAACCGGCGCCGGTATCCCCCGCCGATACCGCTGCTTTCGTCGATCGGTTGCGCGATCTCGAACTGGACCGCGCGCTGATCCTCACGTCTTTCCACCAGTCGCCGCTACCGCTGGCGTTGCTGCTCAGAATGGCGGGAGTCCCGTGGATCGGCGCGATCTCCGAGGACTATCCCGGTTCGCTGCTGGATCTGCGGCACCGGGTCGACGGTGATCCGCCCGAGGCCGAGCGTGCGCTTTCCCTGGCGACCGCGGCCGGGTTCCGGTTACCGCCCGGTGACGACGGGAAACTCGCCGTCCGGGAGCCGCTGCCGGATACCCGCGCGCTCACCGGCGGGCCGGGCTATGTGGTGGTGCATCCGGCCGCATCCGTGCCGGCCCGGCAACCCTCGGCGTTGCGGTCGGCGGCGATCGTCACCGCGCTCATCCGGGCCGGCCACCGGGTGATCGTGACCGGGGGCCCCGCCGACCGGCCGCTCACCGCCGCGGTCGCCGGCAACCATGCCGTCGATCTCGGTGGCCGGACCGGACTGCCCGAACTCGCCGCGGTGCTCCGGGACGCGATCGTGGTGGTGGCGCCGAATACCGGTCCCGCGCATCTCGCCGCGGCCGTCGGTACACCGGTGGTCTCACTGTTCGCGCCGGTGGTGCCTGCCGCGCGGTGGGCGCCCTACGGCGTACCGGTGATCGTCCTCGGCGACCAGGCGGCACCGTGCCGGGACAGCCGGGCCCGCGAATGCCCGATCGCGGGGCATCCGTGCCTGGAGTCCATCGCCCCGGACCGGGTGGTGCAGGCGGCGGAAGAACTCAGCGCGGACCGGGGTGGGGGTCTGCAGACAGGAGGTGTGTCGTGATCGAGGAACATTTCGCGGCGCTGTGCACGGCGCTGCAACGCACCAGTTCCTTCGCTCCGAAGATCAGCGGATGGGGTCGCGAGCTGGCCGCCGTGCTCGACAACGGTGGCCGGTTACTCGCCTGCGGTAACGGCGGCAGCGCCGCCGAAGCCCAGCATCTGACCGGGGAACTGGTCGGCCGATTCCACCACGAGCGACAACCGTTGTCGGCGATCGCCCTGCACGCCGATACGTCGGCGGGCACCGCGATCGTGAACGACTACGGCGGGCACGAGCTGTTCGCCCGCCAGGTCCGCGCGCACGGGCGGCCCGGTGACGTCCTGGTCCTGTTGTCCACCAGCGGTACCAGCCAGAACGTGGTCGCCGCCGCGAAAACCGCCCAGGAGCTGGGCGTGAGCACCTGGGCGATGACCGGGCCGATGCCCAATCCGCTCGCGGCGCTGTGTGACGACGCGATCGCGGTGGACGCCGCGACCACCGCGACGGTGCAGGAAGTACATCTGGCATTGGTGCACGCACTGTGTGCGGCGCTCGACGAGGCATTGGGAATTCCGGCGTGAAACCGCTGGTCGTCCTCGGCGATACCTTGCTCGACGTCGATATCGAAGGCGCCGCCAACCGGCTGTGCCCGGAAGCGCCGGTGCCCGTGGTGGATGTGGAACGCCGCTGGCTGCGCCCCGGCGGCGCCGGGCTGGCGGCGCTGCTGGCCGCCCGGTCGGTGGCCGAGGTCGCGTTGATCACGGCCACCACCGAGGACGACGGCGGGCGCAGCCTGTTGCGGTTGCTCGGCGAAGAGGTCGACCTCGTGCCGATGGTGCTGCGCGGCGAGACGGTGCGTAAGACGCGGGTGCGGGCAGGAGGTCAGTCGCTCGTGCGGCTGGACACCGGTGACGGCACCGCCGATGCCGAGCCGGTGAGTTCCGCGGTGGTGCGGACGTTGCGGTCGGCCGGGGCGATCCTGGTCGCCGATTACGGGCGCGGTGTGGCCGCGCACCCACGTATCCGGCGTCTGCTCACCGAACTCGCCCGGGTCGTACCGGTGGTGTGGGACCCCCATCCGCGCGGGCCGGCGCCCACACCGGGCGCCTCGCTGATCTCACCGAATCTGAACGAGGCGCGGCAGTTCGCGCCCGGCTACGCCGAACCCGACGAATTGGCGAAAGTGTTGCGCGACGAATGGTCCGCCGACTCGGTCGCGGTGACGCTCGGATCGTCCGGTGCGGTACTGGCCAACGGTAAACGGCTGGCGACAGTGCCCGTCCCCGCGGCGATCCGCAGCGCCGACCGGATCGCGCCCGATACCTGCGGCGCCGGCGACCGGTTCGCCTCGGCTGCCGCCGCGGCCCTGCTGGACGGTTCGACGGTGGCCGATGCCGTGACCCATGCCGTGGACACGGCCGCCAGATTCGTCGCGACCGGTGCCGCGGCCACGCTGTCGACCTGTGACGGTCCCGCCGCGGCCACCACCGACGAGGCGGATATCGCCGGGTCGGCCTTCGATGTGGCGGCCGCCGTCCGGCACCGGGGTGGCCGGCTCGTCGCCACCGGCGGCTGTTTCGATCTGCTGCATCCGGGCCACGTCAGCCTGCTCCGCCAGGCGCGGGCCATGGGTGACGCGCTGGTCGTCTGCCTGAACTCCGACGATTCGGTACGCCGGTTGAAGGGGCCGAGCCGGCCCATCGTCGCCGCCCGCGACCGCGCCCGGCTGCTGCTGGAGCTGTCCTCGGTCGATGCCGTCGCGATATTCGACGAATCCGCACCGAGCGCGCTGCTGGATCGGCTGCGGCCCGATATCTGGGTCAAGGGCGGCGATTACTCGGAGGCGGAACTGCCCGAAGCCGAGGTGGTGCGCCGGCACGGCGGCGAGATAGCGCTGATCCCCACGGTCCGCGGTTATTCGACGACTCAGCTGGTCAGCCGGTCCCGCGGCTGACCCGACCACGAAGGAGTGCGATGCGAACACTCGGCAACATCCTGATCACCGGCGGCGCTTCCGGACTCGGTGCGGCGGTGACGGCGGCGGTCCTCGAACGCGGGGGCCGCCCGCTGGTCATCGACCGCGACCAGCCGGATACCACCGTCGATTTCGTGCGGGCCGATCTCGCCGATACCGCGGCCGCGGAGAACGCGGTACAGGAACTGGCCGACCGCGTGGACGGCCGGATCGACGGTGTGTTCACCGCGGCGGGCACCGATGCCTGCGGACGTCTCGACGAGGTGCCGGCCAAGGATTGGGAACGGGTGGTCCAGGTGAACCTGCTGGGCACGGTGGCCGTGGTCCGGGCCGCCCTGCCGGCGCTGCGGGCAACCGGGGGCACGATTGTGACCTGCGCGTCCACCCTGGGGATCAAGGCCGTGAGCGATGCCACCGCCTACTGTGCCTCGAAGTTCGGGATCGTCGGCTTCACCCGCGCGCTGGCCGCCGAAACCGCCGGTGAAGTCGGGGTGACCTTGCTGATTCCCGGCGGCATGCATACAGCGTTCTTCGACGGGCGCGCCGAACAGTACAAACCCCCACCGGACGCGAAACTCAACCAGCCCGCCGATGTCGCGCAATCGGTGTTGTTCGCGTTGAGCCAGCCGCCGGGCTGTGAGGTCCGCGAACTAGTCGTCTGCACCTCGGAAGAGGGGTCGTGGCCCTGAGCGGATCGGTACTCGTCCTGCGGGCACTCGGGCTCGGCGATCTGCTGACCGCGGTGCCCGCACTCCGTGGGCTGCGCGCGGCCTACCCGGGCGACCGGCTGATCCTCGCGGCGCCCGAACAGCTACGCGGGCTAGTGGAGTCGATCGACGCGGTCGACGAACTGCTGCCTACCCCCGGGCTGGGAGCGCTGCGGTGGGCGGGGGCACCGCCCAGGCTGGCGGTCAACCTGCACGGCAGGGGGCCGGAGAGTATCCGTGATCTGCGGACGGCCGAGCCGCAATCGCTGCTGACCCACCGCCATCCGGACTTCCCGGAACTGGCCGGCCCGGACTGGCGGGCGGACCTGCACGAGGTCGATCGCTGGTGCCGGCTGCTCGAGTACCGCGGGATAGCAAGCGATCGCGACGCGCTACGGCTGCCGGCTCCGCCGGTACCGGCACCGGTATCGCGGGCGGTCGTGATCCACCCCGGTGCCGCCTATCCTGCGCGGCGCTGGCCGTCCGAACGTTTCGCACGGGTGGCACGGGCCCTGCGCGCCGACGGCCGGCCGGTCGTGGTCACCGGATCGCGCGCGGAGGTTCCGCTGGCGAATTCCGTTGCCGCGCAGGCCGGCCTGCCACCCTCGGCGGTGTACGCGGGCCGCACCGAACTGCTGGAACTCGCCGCGCTGGTGGCCGAGGCGGAGCTGGTGATCTGCGGCGATACCGGGGTGGGACATCTCGCCACCGCCTTCGGCACCCCGTCGGTACTACTGTTCGGCCCCACCCCGCCGCATACCTGGGGCCCACCGGTCACCGCGCGGCACCATATCGCCTTGTGGGCGGGCAGAACCGGCGACCCCCACGCCGATCGCCCGGATTCCGGGCTGCTCATGGTGCGTCCGGAACGGGTGCTCACCGCCGCGGCCGAAGTACTCGGAAAGGGGGCGCATCATGGGTAGTCGCGTCGGCGTCGTCGGCGCCGGATATGTGGGGCTCACCAGCGCCGCATGCCTGGCCCATCTGGGGCATCACGTGATCTGCGTGGACAACGACGAGGCCAAGGTCGAGCAGCTGCGGGCGGGTACGGTATCGATCGTCGAACCGGGGCTGGCCGAACTCGTCGACGAGGGCCTGGCCGAGGAGCGGCTCGCCTTCACCACCGATCCGGGTTCGCTGACCGAGGCCGAAGTGGTGCTGCTGTGCCTGCCGACCCCCATGGGTGACGGTGGTGCGGCCGACCTGGAAGTACTCGACCACGCCCTCGGCACCCTGGCCACTGTGCTGCGCCCGGACTGCACCCTGGTCACCAAATCCACCGTTCCTGTCGGCACGGCGGCTCGTCTCACCGTCTCCCCCGGCGTCGCCGGCCGGGCGGTGGTCAGCAATCCCGAATTCCTCCGGGAAGGCCATGCGGTTCACGATTTCCTGCACCCGGACCGCATCCTCATCGGCGCCGGCGACGAACACGCCGAGGCCGCCGACCGGGTCGCCGGACTGTACGCGGGCACAGGCTGTCCGGTCGTCCGCTGCGATACGGCCAGTGCGGAACTCGCGAAATACGCCAGCAACGCCTTCCTGGCCGTGAAGCTGTCCTTCGTGAACACGATGGCAGACCTGTGCGAACGCGTCGGCGCCGATATCGGCCGGGTCACCGACACGATGGGCATGGACGACCGGATCGGCCCCGATTTCCTCACCCCCGGCCCCGGCTGGGGCGGCTCCTGCCTGCCCAAGGACACCCACGCGTTGCTACGCGCCGCGGCGGCCGAGGGCGTGGATTTCGCGCTCGTCCGCGATGCGGTCCGAGCCAACGAGCGCCAGCAGGCGATGGTGGTGCGCAAGATCCGGTACGCGGTCACCGGTGCGGTGGACGGCGATCTCGCGGACACCCGGGTCGGTGTGCTCGGACTCGCGTTCAAAGCCGGGACCGGCGATCTCCGCGACTCCCCTGCGGTGGCGGTCGCGCGGCAGCTCTGCCGCCACGGGGTCACCGTTGTCGCATACGATCCGTGCGTACCCGCGGGGACCCCGGGCCTGGAACCCGTGCAGGTCGTCGACGACCCCTATCTGGTGGCAAAGGACGCCGCTGCACTGGTCGTCCTCACCGAATGGCCCGAGTTCCGGTCCCTGGACTGGGCGCGACTGGAAGCCGGGACCGCCCGAGCGGTTATCGTCGACACCCGCAACCTGCTCGACGAAAAAACATTGGACCACACCGGTTTCCGAGTCCTGGGCATCGGCACCGGCGAGCAGAATCGCCGCGGCTGAAACCGCCTCCACCGCGTACGCCCACGTCGGAGCCCACGGTGCCGCGAGCACAGCCGGCCCACTCGCGTCCCCCCGGTACCACTGCGAGTGCGGAGGCGAGTTCGGCATACAACGGCGAACAGGTGGCTACGCGGGGCACGCGCAACCCAACCGACCTGCCCAGAACTCCGTTCATAGCCGGCGAACTGTTCACCCGGGTTCTACGCACAGCCGGCAGCCCAGGGCGGCAGCTGCGGGCCCCGCGCTCTGGCAGCGCACGACCGACGTCGCCACCGCCTCGTAACGTCGGCGGGCGGCACGGTCGCGCTGACACCGGTATACGGCCGGTGCCGATCGTTTCACCAGCGTGCGGGTCCGCGGCAGCCGCACCACCGTACGGCCGCGTGGCGAAATCTCCACCGCGCGCCGTCGCGGTAGCAGGCCCGCCGCCGATCTACCTCGGATCCACCGAACCTGGCTCCGGTTGTTCGGCCACAGCGCACTCGGCCCGGCCGGTGCATGGACTCGCACCGGCCGGGCTGCCTCTCCGTATGGGCGAAGTCCGGGCTGTCAGGCGGGTATCGCCGTGGCGTCGCGCTCCCAGACGCGGTGCCCCGAGAGCACCGTGGCGAAGGATTCCACGAAACCGTCGGACACCGTTTCGCCGGCCTGGATCACTCCGTCGACCGGGGTGTCCGGCTCCGGCGGGACGGCGATACCACCGGCCCGCAGTACCTCGGCACCCGCGCCGAGCACCGCCACCGGTTTGAAGTGCTTGTATGCCTCGGTCACGAAGTGCACGGCGGGGCCCGCGGCGGCGACGGTGCGGGCGGAGGTTTCGCCACCGGCCACGATTACCGCGTCGTAGAGCACCGATGCCATCGTCGCCAGGGTTTTGTCCACGGTCAGGCTGCCGTCGCCGGCACCGCGCAGTTCGCCGCCGTGTTCGGCCAGCACCTCGATTTCGGCGCCGCGTTCACGCAACGCAGTGCGCAGCCGTTCGACGCCCGCCACATCGACCCCGTCGGCCGCGAGAACGGCGATCTTGCGGGTGGCGATGGTGGGCGGTGGATCCTTCACCTGCGACAGCGCCGGCGATACCGGCACCTCCTCCACCGGACCGCCCTCGGGAGTGGGTAGCCCGAGTTGCTCGGCGACCCGGCTTGCCAGGTCCGGGTCGATCCGCACCAGTTGTTCGAGCGCATGCGAGCGAATCTCCACCCGCTTGCATTTGCCCAGTTCGAAGGCGAACGCGGAAACGATGTGCTCGGCTTCGGTCGCGGTCATACTGCGCCAGAACATGCGGGGCTGCCGATAGTGATCCTTGAAGCTCTCGCTGCGGGCCCGGATCGTTTCGCCCTCCACCCGCCGGGTGTAGTGCCGGAACACATCCTCGTCGGCCAGTGCCGGGCATCCGCCGCCGATGGTGTTCTTGGTGTAGAACGCCTGGCCGTGCGGGATATCGTGGCGGCTGTATCCGTCCTGCTGATGGGTGCGGACATCGGCCAGCGGACGGTTCACCGGAAGATGGGCGAAATTTGGTCCGCCGAGGCGGATGAGCTGGGTGTCCAGATAGGAGAAATTCCGTAACTGCAGCAGCGGATCGTTGGTGAAATCGATACCGGGCACCACATTCGCCGTATGGAAGGCGACCTGTTCGGTTTCGGCGAAGAAATTGTCCGGGTTGCGGTCGAGCACCATCTCACCGACCGGGCGCACCGGCACCTGTTCCTCCGGGATAATCTTGGTGGAATCGAGCAGGTCGAAATCGAAATCGAATTCCTGCTCCTCCGGTACGAGCTGTACGCCCAGCTCCCAGCGCGGGAAATCACCGGCCTCGATACTGTCCCACAGATCGCGCCGGTTGTAGTCCGGGTCGCGCCCGGCGACCTGCTGGCATTCGTCCCATACCAGCGAATGCACGCCCAGGGCCGGCTTCCAGTGGAACTTCACGAATGTTCCGCGGCCCTCCGCATCGACGAACCGGAACGTGTGGACACCGAATCCCTGCATCATCCGGTAACTGCGCGGCAAGGCGCGATCCGACATCAGCCACATGATGGCGTGCAGCGTTTCCGGCTGCTCGGCCACGAAATCCCAGAGCGTATCGTGCGCGGACTGCGCCTGCGGAATCTCGTTGTGCGGTTCGGGTTTCACCGCGTGCACGAAATCGGGGAATTTGATGCCGTCTTGGATGAAGAACACCGGGAAGTTGTTACCGACCAGATCGTAGTTTCCCTGTTCGGTGTAGAACTTCGTGGCGAAACCGCGCACGTCGCGGACCGTATCGGCCGAACCGCGCGAACCGGCGACGGTGGAGAACCGGACGAAAACCGGCGTCCGGACGCCGGGGTCGGTCAGGAATTTCGCGGCCGTATATTCCGCCAGCGAATCGTCGTAGGGCCGGAAATAGCCGTAGGCGCCGGCGCCGCGCGCATGGACGACACGTTCCGGTATCCGTTCGTGGTCGAAATGGGTGATCTTCTCGCGCGCATGGAAATCCTCGAGCAGCGTGGGACCCCGTGCGCCGACGGTCAGTGCATCGTCGGTGTGGTCCACCCGGACGCCCTGCTGCGTGGTGAGGTAGCCGCTCTCGCGGTCCTGCCGCAGCGGATCGAGCTGTCGTTGTTTGGGGTCGGTATCGCCCCGGCCTTCGCCGAGCGGGCGTTGTGCCGCCTCGGACGCGGCGGGTGTCGCGGATCCCTGCTCCGGTGTTCGGTCCACGAGTTGTCCTCCTCGATGGCGTGCCCGGCAGTGCCCGGCCCGTGAACGTGGTCGGTCGGCGGCTTCCCGGATCCCCGGCCGGTAAACACAGAGGAGGCGATCGGCTCCTGTGTCACCGAGCGCCGGCGGGGTAACCGCCCGCCTATGACCACACCGGACCCCGGTGCCGAGGACCCGGCCGATCGGGACGAACCCGATTTCGCCGAGGAGCACGCCCGGCCCACCCACGCCGACGAGCATCCCATCGATGCAGAGATCGAAACCGACGAGTCGACGCCGAAGGGACACAGCGGTATGGACCCGTGACCGGCGGTTCCCGGTTCTCACCGGACCGCCGGCTGCCCGGGCCGTCGGCCGGACGCCCTCGTGCCGGCGATGCGGGGAATAATCACAGCCATGAACGCACGGGACGAGCTGCCGGAGTCCGAAGTCGAACTCGTCGAACGGGTGGTCGGCGCCGGCGATCCCCTGCAGGTGGGCCGGTTCCGGTACCACTTCGCGACCCGGAGCTGGGAATGGTCGGCAGAAGCCGCCCGGATCCACGGTCATCCTCCGGAGGTCCGGCCCACCACCGAGCTGCTGCTCTCGCATAAACATCCCGACGACCGCGACCGGCTCGAGGCGATGATCCTGTCGGTGGAGGACGGGGGCCCGTTCTCCAGCCGGCACCGCATCATCGATACGGCGGGCCGTGTGCGCGAGGTGCTGGTCGTCTCCGAGCCCATGGTCGACGAGCACAGCGGCGAGGTGATCGGCACCCAGGGTTTCTACATCGATCTGTCCGCCACTGCCGCGGAATACCGGCGGGAAGCTCTCGACGATGCCCTGCCGCAGGTTCTGGATGCCCGGATCGTCATCGAACAGGCCAAAGGCGCGCTCATGCTCGCCTATGGGATCAACGCGGAACAAGCATTCCATGTGCTGCGCTGGCGGTCGCAGGAAACCAATATCAAGTTGCGCCGCGTCGCCGAGCGTATGGTCGCCGCCCTGCCGGGTATCGCCGACGAGGAAGTCCGGCTGCGCACCCGCCTCGACCATGTGCTGCTGACCCTGCACCACGATATCGACAACAGCACCGACGGCGATCCGACCGCGGCGACGACCCGTTCCTCCTGAACCGCCTGTTTGCCCTGGTCCGCACCGGGTAGCGCACCCCTATGGCGACAAGCGCTTTCCGTGACCGTCGCGAGGCCGGCCGGACGCTCGCGACGCTACTGGACCGGTTCCGCTCGCCGGATACCGTCGTTCTGGGCCTGCCCCGGGGCGGTGTGCCCGTGGCCTACGAGGTGGCGCAGGCGCTGGAAGCGCCGCTGGATGTGCTGGTCGTCCGCAGACTCGGTTCCCCGGGTAACCCGGAACTGGCGCTGGGCGCGATCGCCAGCGGCGGTGTCCTGGTCACCAACGGCGATGTGCTGGCCGCGGAACAGGTCGGCCCGGACGTCCTGGAACGGATCGCCCGCGCGGAGGGCCGCGAACTGCGCCGCCGGGAGCAAGCGTTCCGGGGCGAGCGGCCGCTGCTCGATGTCACGGGCCGGACGGTGATCCTGGTGGACGACGGCCTCGCCACCGGTGCGACGATGGACGCTGCCGTCCGCACGGTGTACCGGATGCATCCGGCCCGGGTGGTCGTCGCGGTGCCCGTCGCGCTCGAGGCCACCTGCGCCGGTCTGCGCGAACGCGTGGACGAGATGGTCTGCGCGCGTGTTCCCGCCGGTTTCTCCGGCGTGGGCGCGGAGTACCTCGACTTCACCGAGGCCTCCGACGAAGAGATCCGCGATCTGCTCGACCGGGCCGCGCGGGTCCCGGTAGGCGGACCGCATGCGGCCGCCACCGGCCCGGAGGTGACCGTCCGGACCGCCGCTACCCCGTTGCCCGACGGGGTACCCACCGACGAGGATCTCCTGGATCTGGTGGGCGACGCCCGGTTCGTGCTGATCGGCGAGGCCACCCACGGCACCTCGGAGTTCTACGCTGCCCGGGCGCGGATGACACGCACCCTCATCGAACGGGCGGGGTTCGACGCGGTGGCCGTGGAGGCCGACTGGCCCGATGCCCACCGCGCGAACCGCTATATCCGCGGCCGCGGCGACGACGGCGACGCCGCGCAGGCATTGTCCGGTTTCCAGCGCTTCCCGATGTGGATGTGGCGCAATACCGTCGTCCGCGATTTCGTGGAATGGCTCCGCGAGTACAACCGGCGCGCTGCGGCGCATACCGTCGACTTCTACGGGCTCGACCTCTACAGCATGCGCCGCTCCGCCGCGGAGGTGGTCGGCTACCTCGAACGTGTCGACCCGGCCGCCGCGCGGCGGGCCCGCGACCGGTACTCCTGCTTCGACCAGCACACCGACGAACAACACTACGGTTACGCCGCCGCATTCGGCGCCGGTGAAGACTGTGCGGACGCAGTCGTCGCGCAGCTGGCGGATATACAGCGGATGAGCACCCGAGACCTGCGCACCGACGGGCAGGGCGATCCCGACGAACAGTTCTACGCCGAACAGAACGCCCGCCTGGTCGCCGCCGCCGAACAGTACTACCGGGCGATGTTCGGTTCGCGGGTGTCGTCGTGGAATCTGCGCGACGAGCATATGTTCGCCACCCTGACGGCATTACGCGGGCATCTGCGGCAGCGTACCGGCAGCGCGGCGAAAATCGTGGTGTGGGCGCATAATTCACATCTCGGCGACGCCCGGGCCACCGAACTCGGGGCGGCGGGGGAATTGAACCTGGGCCAACTGGTCCGGCAGAACTGCCCGGGCGAATCCCGGATCCTCGGCTTCACCACCCACACCGGCACCGTACTGGCCGCCGACGAATGGGACGGCCCGCCCCGCGTAAAACGGGTACGCCCGTCGCTTCCCGGCAGCGTGGAGAACCTGCTGCACCGCACCGGAGTCGAGCGGTTCCTGCTGCGTTTCGACCGCGAACCTATCCCCGCACTGGACGCGCCCCAGCTCGAACGTGCGATCGGAGTGGTCTACCGTCCGGACAACGAACGGCGCAGCCATTACTTCCACGCCCGGCCCGCGCACCGGTTCGACGCCCTGCTGCATATCGACGAGACCAGCGCCCTGACCCCACTCGACCTCGTGACCCACCGCGGACCCGACGAGCCGGGGGACACCTACCCCCACGCCCTCTGACCCGCCGGATCGTGGCGCCGGCCGCCCCGCCGGATCGCGCTAGACCAGATCGCGGGGTATCCGGCGATGCCAGTTCTGCGAGTACACCCGCTTCTGTGCCGTACGCGGGTCGGCGGCCGGATCGTCCAGTTCGTAGGCGTCCAGTTCGGCGTCGAGAATGAACTCGCCCGCCGTGCAACGCAGTGTGGTGTGCGTGGTGACCTCGGTCCGCCAGTCCGCGCGCTCGAACCGGCGCACGGTGCGGGTCTCGCCCCAGACCGATTGCGGGTCGTTGCCGCGGAAGCTGAACCATTCGGTGGTTGCCCGGCGCACGACGGTATCGGTGTCGTCGAGCCGGATCGTGCCCTGGTCGTTCTCGATCTCCAGGGTCGAAACCCCGGTGGCCAGATCGCGTTCGACCTTCCAGTGGTGCCGGCCCGGCTCCAGATGCGTCGACGGCGCCTCGGGCGCGGCCTCGGCGTCTTCGAACGGCCGCAACCGGCGGTCTTCGGCGCGCGGCGGCCGGTGCGGCAGGGTCAGTGCGCTCTGCCCGGTGGTTATCGTGAGCATCGCCGCTTCCGGTGAGGGCCACGCCAGCGGCCAGTACGACGACGAGATCGACAACCGGATCCGGTGTCCGGGCGGGAAGGAATGCGCCATCCCGTTCAACGGGACCCGCACCCGGTAGCCGCGGCCCGGTTCCAGCGCCTTCGGCGCCGCACTGCCGTCCCGGTGGGTGAGGTTCAGCAGCCCGTAGGTCACCCGCGTGGCTTCGCCGTTGGGTGCGACATCGGACAGGCGGGCCGCCACCATCGCGTTGGGCCGGTCGGCCGAGACGGTCAGGTCCAGAGCGGGGACGCCCAGTACTTCGAACGTTTCGCCCAGCGGCTCGGTTTCGAACACCAGCGAGCCGCCGTCCTCTTCCCGCTGGTCGGCGGGCAGGTCGGGAGTGGCCGCATAGGAGGCCCATTTACCGGCGAACATGCCGACGCTCAGCGGCGACTGCACATCCATCCGGCGGTGCTCGGTATGATCCGCGTCCTCGGTGAGGGCATACCGGGTGAGCGTGAAGCGGCGCGGGGTCAGATTCGGCGACGGCCAGCCGGGTTCGCCCACCCAGCGGCCGGGCCGGTCGGCGTAGGACGGCTGCGGCGAGACACTGTCCTGCATCCACGCCCGCAGCATCGGCTCCTCCAGCACTCCGGAATCGCGGCCCTTGAGCCAGTGATCCCACCAGCGCACCGCCTCCTGCAGGAACCCGATCGCCGGGCCCGGCACGCCCAGATGCGGATATTTGTGGCCCCACGGGCCGATCAGTCCGCGCCGGGGCACCTCGAGATGCTCCAGCAACCGGAAGATGGCATTGGTGTACCCGTCGGCCCACCCACCGACGGCCAGCACCGGGCACTGCACCGCGCGGTAGTCCTCGTTCACCGAGGCGCGTTTCCAGTAGTCGTCGCGGTGCTGGTGTTCCAGCCAGCGCTCGAGCCACAGCCCACTGCCCGCCAGGCGTTCGTGCCACAACTCGCGCCAGCGGTCCCCGACGATCGCGGGGTCGGGCGGCAAGCTGTTGAAAGCGAACATCACCGTCGCCTCGGACAAATTGTCCGACAGCAGGCAGCCGCCCATGTAATGCATATTGTCGACGTAGAGGTCTTCGGTCGCCGACGCGCTGATGATCGCCTTCAGCGCCGGCGGCCGGCGCGCGGCCACCTGCAGGCTGTTGAAACCGCCCCAGGAGATCCCCATCATGCCGACATTGCCGTCGCACCACGGCTGCGCGGCCAGCCATTCGATCACATCGCAGGCGTCCTCGTGTTCGACCGACAGGTATTCGTCGGTCAGCACACCGTCGGAATCACCGCTGCCGCGCAGGTCCACCCGCACACTCACATAGCCGTGCCCGGCCAGGTACGGATGGTTCAGGGCATCCCGGGCACGAGTGAGGTCCCGCTTCCGGTAGGGGATGTACTCCAGTACCGCGGGCATCGGCTCGTCGGTGTCCGGCCGCCAGATGCGGGCGGCGAGGCGGGCGCCGTCGCGCATCGGGATGAAAACGTTCTCGGTCTCGTGCACCCGGTAGGGGAAAGTCTCGACGGTGTGCAAGCTCAGCGGACCTCCTCGAATTCGAACGGCAGCGCCGCGATGGCGTCGTGGTAGCGCTGCTCGAGCCGGTCGGCGTCGGGAGCGCCGATGTAGAGGGTGGCCAGTTTGTAGCGGTAGGCGTCCTGGTTCGGCATTTCCGAGAGCTTCTCCCCGACCTGCACATCGATCTTCACCACGGTGCCGGGGAAACGGCTGCGCAATGCGGCGATCTCGTCCTCGCTCGGGACCTTGGTGACGATCCCGTCCTCGTAGCGTGGCACCAGGCACTGGGCGGCCACGGCGAACTCGCCTTTGCGGTGCGGCATCCGGGGCGGGATACCCAGCGCCACATCGATGGCGACGCGATGGTTGGAGCTGCCGTCCACCTTGGCGAACAGATCGCTGTGCGACTGTGAGATCCGCGTGTTCACCTCGATCAGCCACAACTTTCCGGTCTCGGCGTCCCACATGAACTCGGAATTGAAGCAGCCGTTGTCGAAGCCGGTGTGGCGCAGGTAGCGCTCGGTCACGTCGATCATCCGCTGCTGGACATCGGGCGGCACCGTGCGCGCCGGATAGTCCAGATGGGTGAAACTTCGTTCCTCGGCGTCCTTGCGCATATCGAACACCCCGTGCACGTGATAGTCGCCGCGGAACATCGATCCCTCCGGCGCGGCCTGGGTGCCGGTGACGATCTGCTCGGCCAGGCAGGTACGCCCACCGGCCATCCGGATATCGCCGGGGACCTCCACCCGCGCCAGCGCCTGGTCGAACGGGTCGGCGATCCGGCCGATCTCCTCCCGGATCTGCTGTACCGCGTCCGCGAAGACGTCCGCATCGGGCACCTCGAAACCGAGCTGCGAAGAATGCGATTTGATCGGCTTCACCCAGAACGGGAACGGGATATCTATACGGTCGAGCGCATCGTCGTCGAACGGGTCGAATGCACAGAATTTCGGAACACATTCGGGAACTACTTCGCGTTGCAGTACTCGACTCCAGTACTTGTGCTCGTTCTTCAGCACGCTTTCCAGAGTGGGTGCGGGCAAACCCAATTCATGCGCGAGAATGGGCACGATCACGCTGGTGGGGAAATCCCAGTGTGCGATCACGGCGTCCACCGGGCCGTCGAAGGAACGTAATTCCGTGCGCGCCCGATCCAATAATTCGTCGAAATCCAGTTCCTCGGCGGATATCAACGATTCGTAATCGAGCAGTCCGTGTACGGATATTCCCCCCGGGATATCGACGGTTCCTATTTCGCCGCGCTGGGTCTCGGTGAGAGCCGGCACGAAAATATTCTTCTTCACCCGCGCCGGATATCCCGGATGGCCGAGGCCAAACGTCCGGACGGGGCTGGTCCGGCGGGACCGCGACAGCGACCGGGTGGGGCCCACCGTGCCGGTGCGGCCCCACCCGGACAACCGCTGTGCGCGGCTCAGAAAATGGCCTGGCTGACCGCGTTGGGTCCGTCGAACGTCCGGTCCGGCAGCGCTTCGAGGGCGTGCAGTACCTCCGCGTCGGCTCCGTTGTTCTCCGCTGCGGCGACCAAGCCGTCCCGGTCGCAGGGGTAGTCGATACCGGAGAGATACTTCTGGACCTGAATGGGGCTGAGCTGGCTCATGACGAACTCCCTTCTCGAAGGTGGGGGACACACAGTGCGACGAAGGGCCGGCTCGGCCGGGCCCGGCTGCTGCCGGTACCGGCCGGCGACGGCGCGCTGCCGTCAGCGGGCGGCCTACCCGGCGGGCAACGGGGCAAACGCGTATCCGTGCACGGTCGCCGGGATCACATCCGACCCCGCCCGTAACGGCCTGTTGGGCTAGGGTGGAACACAGTCACGGGTTCACCTTGAGACACGCAGGGTCGGCGTGACCGCGATGCGCGAACGCATCCTGAGCCGAATCGGGTGGAATATGAATACCGATACCAGCTCCTCGTCCTTCGCTTCGGCCCATGCCGCGTCGGCTACGCGCTCGCCCGAGCAGCAACTGCTTTTCCGGGTCCGGCGCCGCGGCGAGATCGTCGTCCTGTCGGTCCGCGGCCAGGCCGACGCCTACACCCTGGCGCTGTGGCGGCAGCAAGTCGGGAATGCCGTCGAAACGGCGGCGACCGGCCGCGGGGCACTGATCGTCGACACCACCAGACTCGACTTCCTGTCGCTGCGCACGCTCGCCGCGCTGGCCGAGGACGCGGAGCGTCATCGGCGCGACGGGGTGGAGATATGCCTGGTCACCCCGAACCCGCGGATCGCCCGCCTCGCCGGCGCCGATCCGCGGATCGCCCGCCTCTCGGTCCACTCGACCGTGGTCGGCGCCCTGACCGCGCTGCAACTTCGCCGGCAATCCGAACACCGGCCGGCCCGCCCGCGCCCGTACCGGGCCCCGCAGATCACCCGCGAAGAACCGGACACCGAGCACGACCGCCTGCTGCGCGAGCTGGCGCGGCGGAACTGACCCCGGCACCGGGCAGCGGCAGCCGGGTCACCGGCCGGCGCACGCGGTGCCGAAGGCAGTGATGGCGCGCGGTGCCGAAGGCAGTGATGGCGCGCGGTGCCGAAGGCAGTGATGGCGCGCGGCGCCGAAGGCACTGGAGGAGATAAGCCCTACCGAGCGGTGGATGGCGGGCACCCAGGCATCACACTGATCGGTGATGAAACTGCCCGAGCTTCCCGATCTACCGATCCGTGCTGTTCTCGATCGCATTGTCGAGACGCTGGCCGACCATGAGGCCGCTGTACTGGTCGCGCCACCCGGAACCGGCAAGACCACGCTCGTTCCGTTGGCGTTGGCCGCGGGCGGCACGGGGCGCGTGCTCGTCGCCGAGCCCCGGCGGCTGGCGGCGCGGGCGGCGGCCGGGCGGATGGCCGCGCTGCTGGGCGAGCGGGTGGGCGAAACCGTCGGCTACTCCGTCCGGGGAGATCGCCGGACCGGGCCGCGCACCCGGATCGAAGTCGTGACCTCCGGCCTGCTGGTACGGCGGTTACAGGACGATCCCGAAATGGCCGGTGCCGACACCGTCGTTCTCGACGAGTGTCACGAGCGGCACCTCGACGCCGACCTGCTGCTGGCGTTGCTCCTGGATGCCCGGGCCGGGTTGCGACCGGACCTGCGGGTGCTCGCCACCTCGGCGACCGTCGCGGCGGACCGCCTGGCGACGCTGCTCGGCGGTGACCGTCCCGCGCCGGTGATCCAGGTCGAGGGCCGGACCCATCCCGTGGACACGACATATGTTCCGCCGCTGCCACGGGAGGACAAGCAAGCGCAGGTCGCTCGCGCCACCCGGGCCGCGCTCGCCGCTACCGGGGGTGACGTCCTCGTCTTCCTCCCGGGCGCGGCCGAGATCCGGAAGACGGCGGCACTGCTGGCCGACCTCGGCGATATCGATATCGTCGCGCTGCACGGAAGGTTGCCGGCGGCGCGGCAGGACACGGCGTTGCAGCCCGGCCCCCGGCGGCGCGTGGTGTTGTCGACCGCGGTGGCGGAGTCCAGCCTGACCGTGCCGGGCGTGCGGGCCGTGGTGGATTCGGGTCTCGCCCGGGTGCCGCGAATCGACCGGTCGCGGGGTCTGTCCGGGCTGGTGACGGTCCGGGTTTCGGCGGCGGTGGCCGGCCAGCGTGCGGGCCGCGCCGGTCGCGAAGCCCCGGGCCGGGTGTGGCGCTGCTGGCCGGAATACGAGCACGCCACCCTCCCGGCCTATCCGGAGCCCGAGATCCGCACCGCCGACCTGACCCGGTTGGCGTTGGAGCTCGCCTGCTGGGGCACCGCCGACGGGCACGGCCTCGCCTGGTGGGACGCACCGCCGCCCGGCGGGCTGGCAGCCGGGCGCGAGGTACTGCGGGTGCTGGGGGCCGTGCACGAAAGCGGTGAGATCACCGACCGGGGGCGGCGGATGGCCCGGATCGGATTACATCCCCGGCTGGCGCGCGCATTGCTCGACGGCGCGGCCGTGGTCGGGGCGCGCGCGGCCGCGGAAGTGGTCACCGTCCTCGACGACGACTCCTACACCTCCGGGGTCGATCTGGCGGCCGGCCTGCGGGCGCTGCGGCGCGAGCAACCGGCGCGCTGGCGGCGCGAGGTCGAGCGGCTGAGCCGCTCGGTCGAGGGCCCGGACGGGGTCGACGATCCCGCCTACGTGGTCGCGCTGGCCCATCCCGAACGGCTGGCTCGCCGCCGCGGCCCGGATTCGGCGAGCTACCTCATGGCCGGCGGTACCGCCGTGACCCTGCCCGCCGGCGCCGGGACGGGCGACGCGGAATGGCTGGCGGTCGGTGTCGCGACACGTGATCCCGGGCGGTCCGAGGGGTATATCCGGCTGGCGGCGGCCGCCGATGAACAGCTCGCGCGCCGCGCCGCGGCGAACCTGGTCACGACGTCCGACGAAATCGCGTGGGCCGACGGCGATGTGGTCGCGCGGCGGATCGAACGGCTGGGTGCGATCACCTTGTCCGAGCGCCGGCTCCGCGACCCCGATCGCCGGCTGCTCGCGGCAGCGGTGCGGAGCGGACTGAACACGACCGGCGTCGGCGTGCTGTCGTGGGATGCGACGGCCGTCGCCCTGCGGCAACGTCTCGACTTTCTGCACCGCACCCTCGGCGCCCCGTGGCCACCGGTCGACGACGAATCACTGCTGGCCGCCGCCGATACCTGGCTGGGTCCCGAGCTCGCCACCGCCCGCCGCCGCACCGACCTCGAACGTATCGACACCGGACAGGCGCTCCATCGCCTGCTGCCCTGGCCGGACGCCGCCCGGATGGACGAGCTGGCACCGGAACGCCTCGAGGTTCCCTCCGGCAGCCGCCTCCGCCTCGACTACTCGGCCGACCCGCCGGTGCTGGCGGTCAAGGTGCAGGAGGTTTTCGGCTGGACCGAGACCCCGAGCCTGGCCCAGGGCAGGGTCGCGATAGTGCTGCATCTGCTCTCCCCCGCCCAGCGCCCGGTCGCGGTCACCGCGGATCTGCGGTCCTTCTGGCAGACCGGCTGGCCACAGGTCCGCGCCGAACTCCGCGGCCGCTACCCCAAACATGCCTGGCCGGAAGATCCCAGCACGACACCTGCCCACCGCGGTACTGCGCGCAACGCGGGACGTGACCGGCCCGCGGCGCCACGCTGAGCTGTCACCCCAGGCGGCCGCCCGACGCCCGCATTCCGCCCCAGGGCTACTGCGGTGGCGGATCTCGGCCGTGAGCGGCTGGGGCGCCTCTCGATGTGGTTCCTGGATGTGATCGCGCCCCATCACATCCGTTGCGCGCCGGACGGTTGCCTCCTCGGGCCGGCCAGTCCACGCCGTTGCCGCCTGCGTCCCGCACCGCATCACGTGGGCACCCCGGGACCGGCCGACATTCTCCGGTATTTGCACCGAGGTTGCCGGTGCGCGCAAACTCGAAGCGGGCAACGTCCTGCTCAGCTCGCACCGGGAGGTCACGAGTGACGGTCTATCGCACGCTCACCCTTGTCGCAGCCGCATTGCTCGCCATAGCGGGTTGCAGCGACGACCCGGACGCCGGCACCGCCCGTTCACCGGTGATCCCTGCCCCACCACCACAATTCTGGTCGACCCCCGCCGACACACCGCAACAGCAAGCCGCCGTCGCCCAGGCGACCCGCCAGATCGACGTCTGCGCCCTGCTCCCCCGCGATACCCTCGACGACCTGGGTCTCGGCGAAATCCAGGACATTACTATCGGCCTGGATTCGTGCCGCGCCCTCCTCGGCGACCCGGCTGCCACCCTCACCTGGCATTCGACCTTGCTACCTCCGTTGGAGCCGAGACTCGGTACCAGCAAACAGATCGGGGATGTGAGCGTCCTGCTGGTTCCCGACCGCGAGCCCGGCGGCCGCGCCTGCGGCGCCACCGCCCGCTTTCCCTCGGGCGCCGCCTTCTACCTCGGCCTGACCGTCCCGAACAAGGATTCGTGCGCGGTCGCTGATGGTTTGCTGGCAGGTATGATCGATCACTGGCGGCAGTCGCCCGCCCAGGGCACCTCCCCCGATACCGTCAGCACGGTCCTGCTCGGCGCCGACCCGTGCGCCGTCCGCGCGAAACTGGACGGCACCGCCGATACCGGCGAGTGGCGGCTGACCCAATGCCTGTTCCGGTACCGCGGCGAAACCGTCACGGTCGCCTACGACTACCGCGTCACCGACCAGGTGCACGCCCGCGCCACCGAGGAGAAGATCGGCGACCGCACCGTGTTCCGCACGACCTCGCTCTACGACAGCAGCATCCCGATCTACACCGCCGTCGTCGGTCCCGAATTGCCCCTGGACAGCACAGCGTCCGTCCCCCGCGTTCCGGCCGTCGAAGTCACCTCGGCCACCGACAACGTCGCCCGCGAGGTGATGGCGCAGGTTCTCACACTTTTCCCGCAGTGAACGTCGGTCCCGATCCCGGCCATCGACTCCACGGTTTACCGCGGGCGCCACGGCGGACCGCGCCCGCGCGGCGGTCGCGGACGGCCTAGCCGTCCTTATCGCCGGCCGACTGGCCGGTAGCGAATGCTCGGCCGCGGGGTGGGCGCAGTTTCACAGTTTGTGCGTTCAGCGCACAGCACGCCGATCCCGATCCGGGCCGGCCGGATCGGGACCATATCGCGTAGCCGGTGTCACGCCGGCCCACCGTGCAGAGTCGGCCCGCCGGAGAAGCCGGGCCTGCCTACCCGTGGATCGGTGGCAGCCGCGACGGGAGCGGGCGCGTCCGCGGCCCGGCGTCGTTCGGCCGCGTCGACTTCACGCCGGCCGAAGGCGATATCGCGGACACTGCGCACCGACAGCCGCCCGAGCGAGGTCGCGGCGAAGAACAGGATCAGCGCGCCGAGCCCGTAGAAGAACGTCAGCCGCACCAGGGCCTGCTTCCACTCGGAACCCGCGACGGGTGCACCGATATCGCCGAGGCCCAGCGGACCCGCCAGCAACGGCCCGATCACGAACCACGCACCGGCCACCGTGGCCAGCCACGCTCCCGTACTCGCCACGATCCGGTTCCGGCTCAGCAGCATGAGCAGCCCACCGATTATCGCCACCACCCCCGGCAGAACCTGCAGCCAGCCGCGTGCCGCCGACCACACCCACGGCTCGTCGGGAGTGTAGGAAAAATTGAAGTACGGCCCGATGAACGGGATGAGCGCGCCCCAGATGCCCAGCAGCAATACGGCCAGACCGCCCAGGGCACCGCGACTACGCGGAATATGCAGACGCCCCCCGCGCCCACCGGAAACATTTTCGTCGACGTCTCTCATGACGCCTCCAATCATCGACAGCAATGCCGACCTCGCATTACCCGAATCGCGCAGATCCACGCAGGTTCCGGCACCGGAACGATTGTGAAGACCGGTTCGCCGCGGGAGCGCACCGAGATCCTGCACCCACCCGACACGCGGCGGTGCCGACCCCACCGAATCCTTCGTTGTTACGGGTCGTCCGCTCAGCGGCGCATCCCCTCGCGGGCCACGCGTCCCACTCCCGGCTCGTCCGCTCCTGGACACCGATCACGAGCAAATGGTTTCCGATGCCGGAACTCCGGCCTCAGCCGCGGTTGTAGCGCCTTTCATAGCTCGCGCGGACCTCGGCGGCGCGGCGTTGCCGGTCCGGGTCGGCCAGCACCGGATCGAGACCGTGCTTGACCAGGACATGACGCCGGTGCACATACACCAGGGCGACCGCGAAGAAGGCAAGCGGCAGGAACACCAGGGCGGCCATCGAAACGCCCATCCACCACGGGCCGGGAACCAGCGCGAACAGGCACAGGAACGGGATCGGAGGCACCAGGAACCGTTGCAGGTACCGGCGGGTGGCGCCCGGCCCGGTCTGGTCGTGAAGAACCCACTGCTGCATCGAGGCCGGCAAGGGTTCGCCGAAGATGTAGCGGATGCGCTGAATCGGTGTGGGAGTCCGGTCGGTCACGGGGCCCTCCTGCCTACGGTCCGGAACCGGCGCTTCGCCGCGGCGGTTCCCGAATGCGTTCACGATTTGTTCTCCGGATGCACGAGCGCCGCCCGGCGGGCCGCCTCGTTGACCCGGCCGAGCACTGTGCGCAATTCCTCGAGGTCATCCAGTCCCACCCCCAGCCGGTCGACAACAGCGGGCGGAATCCCTTCGGCCTCGCGACGTAGCGCACGCCCCGCATCGGTGAGGTCGACCACCAGGGTCCGCTCGTCACCGGGGTCGCGTCGCCGGCTGACGAGTCCGGCGCCTTCCAACCGCTTGAGCAGCGGCGACAAGGTGGGCGAATCGAGCTGAATCGCCTCGGCAATGGCCTTGACGGACATCGGCGCCTCTCCCCACAACGCCAACATGACGAGATACTGCGGATGCGTCAATCCGAGCGGCTCCAGCAGCGGCCGATAGACCGCGAGCACCGAACGGTTCGCCACGGCGAGCGCAAAACACACCTGCCGTTCCAGCCGCAGCGGGTCATCGATCTCCGCGGTCATGGCACTCCGTTCTCTCTACCTACTTCAAGATAGCTCACGAATAGTTAATACCCGAACTATTCGCCGTAACCCTAACCCACGGTTGTAACCTTCTGACACTCGCCTCCATGCGAGCTACCGGCGACGGTCGACTGCGCGATCGAACGATCGCGCCTGGTCGCCGGCGCCGGCGTACGGTTGCATCGGTCGCAGCGAGTCGCTGAACACACCGGCCCACGAACCGCTGAGAGTGCGCTCTCGTCCGTTATGCCGACAGTCGGACCACAGAGCGCTACCTACCCCGGATCAACAGCGATCACCGGGTCCTGGGCAAGCTCTCGAAGCATCCTCGGTCCCGCTCTGGTACCCGCCCTGGGGGAGGTTGAACGACAAAAACCCCTCCTGCGCTGGTCAGGAAGGGTTTTCTATGGTCGGGCTGACAGGATTTGAACCTGCGACCACTTGACCCCCAGTCAAGTGCGCTACCAAACTGCGCCACAGCCCGTCACACCCCGTCGGGGTGCTCGATGAGATTACCTCAGAGTCGTTTGTGACTACTAATCGGCAGGTCAGAGGGGTGTCGATGGGCTGCGCCGGGCGGCGGCGAGCGGAACGCGCTCCCACTGCCACGGAGCATTGTGGTGCCGGTTCGGCTCACCCGGGTCGCCTGCTGCCTCAGGTGCCTGCCCTCACGAAAACCGACCGCGTTCGGCTCCGAATACCGTGTTGACCGGCCTGTGTCAGGGGCAGCGCGCGCGGTGGAACTCATCCCGGAGTTCCGGCGGCAAAGGAATTGGGGGCAAGTGCGACTGGCCGCCCGCTGATAGCTTTCCGCCTGGATATCCGGCGGGTGATATCCAGGCGAGGACGGGCTGTAAATGAGCGACGAAGGCACCCCACCGCATCCGGATCTGGTGGAGCGACTGGTGCGGTATTTAGGTGTGGTCACGGACACACGGCTGGGAGCGGACGACGACTACTTCGGTATGGGTCTGGTGAATTCGCTCCGAGCACTGGAAATCGTCGCCTATCTCGAGCGTACTTTCGACATCGAGATCGATATCGACGATCTGGATCTGGACAATTTCCGGACGGCGCGGCGGACGGCCGTCTTCGTCACCCGCAAATGTGGTCCCACCACAGGTCTCGGTGCGGGCAGGTGAGCCGGTTGGAGTCTCTACTGTGCCGCGCCGCCGAGGGTGCGGCCGAATGGGACCGCACGGGGATGCCGCGTGAAATAATCGGCGCCGCAGCAGAAGCGGGCGTGCTCGGGATGGATCGGGCGGTGCGTTACGGCGGTCGCGGCGCGGATGCGTCGGCAACCGGCCGCACGGCCGCCGAATTGGGCGCGGTGTGCACGTCGCTGCGTTCGTTGTTCACGGTGCAGGGCCTGGTCGCTGCGGCGATCGACCGCTGGGGCACCCCCGAGCAGCGTTCGCACTGGTTGCCCAGGTTGACGCATGGTGAGCTGGTCGCGGCTCTCGCGGCGACGGAAGCCGGGGCCGGCAGCGACCTTTCGGGAATCACCACCCGCTTCACGGGTACCGGGCCCGAGCGACGTGTGTCCGGCCGCAAACTATGGGTCACTTTCGGGGCGCTGGCCGATGTGGTGCTGGTGGTGGGGCGATCCGACCACGGCCCGGTTGCCGCGCTGGTGGAAAGGGATCAACCCGGCGTGCAGGTGGAACCGGTGATCGATCAGCTGGGTATGCGGGGCGCTCGCCTCGCACATTTGACCTTCGATGCGGCGCGGGTGCCCGCCGCGAACATCCTCGGCCGAGCGGGTTTCGGCTTGTCGCATGTGCTGGGAACCGCACTCGACCACGGCAGGTACACGATCGCGTGGGGCTGCACCGGGATGGCGCGGGCGTGCCTGGGCGATGCCGCGGCGCATGCGCACGACCGGGTCCAGGGCGATATCCGGCTCGCCGACCACCAATCGGTGCGTGCCGTGCTCGGACGCAGCTGGGTGGACGTGGCGGGTGCGGAGGCGCTGTGCCTGCGCGCGGCCGGTGACCGCGATGGCCGTGAGCCGACCGCGTACCTCACCACCATCGCCGCGAAATACGCGGCAGCCCGGGCAGCGTGCGCGGCGAGCGAGCGCGCGGTGCAGATGCTGGGCGCCGCGGGCTGTGCCCCCGGGAACCGGGCCGGCCGCTTCTACCGCGACGCCAAGGTCATGCAGATCATCGAGGGCGCGCGCGAAATCGCCGAACAGGATCTCGGCGATTTCGTGCTGCGGTCCGTCGGGGAATCGCGCGCCGCGGCGGCTCTGGTGGCGGAGAGCTGACGGCGAAATTCATGATCTCTCTAGGACCGGTTTCGACCGCTTTCCCCGAATCCACCGTCGCGATAGCCGATCTCGCCGAGCTTTCGGAACTACCGCCCGCTCGCCGCGCACACGCGCTGTCGCTCGGCATCACCTCCGTGCATTGCGCCGGGGATACCGCGGAACACGATCTCGCCGCCGAGGCGGCCCGCGGGGCACTCGACCGCGCGGGGCTGGCGGCGAGCGAACTCGACGCACTGCTGGTAGTCGGTGGGCGTGCACCGCGTTATCTGCTCGCCTCCGAAGCCACGCGCCTGCAGCAGCGCCTCGGCGCGGATCGCGCGTTCGTCGCGGGGATCGGCGAGCTCGGATGCGTGTCGATCTCGGCCGCGTTCACCCTCGGGGCGGCGTTGCTGCGCGGGAACCCCCGATGCCGCACCGTACTCGTCGTCGCCGCGGCGACCGCCCCGACCCGGTTCCGCTATCGCGCGCCGATGACGATCCTCGGTGACGGAGCCGCCGCCGTTGTGCTCGCTACCGGCCCCAAGGGCCTGTACCAGCTGGTCGACCACGAGGTGCGCAGTGACGGCCGCTACGCGGACCTGTTCCGGATCGACTACCGCGACCTACCGTCGGATCAGTGGCGCGAGACCTGCGCCGACGAGGCCACCTACAGCTTCCGGCTCGCGGTCGAAAGCCGCAACCGGTTCACCGCGATGAACGACGAGATCATGTCCCGCAACGGATTACGTATGGACGATCTGGGTTCGGTACTGATGCAGAACCTGTCGGCCGGTGCGTTCGCCTTCTGGGAGGAGGCGCTCGGCGTCGGCATCGATCCGGCCTGCCACCGCAATCTCGCCGGGTTCGGCCATCTCGGCTCGGCCGATGTGCTGGTCAATCTGGACCTCGCGGCGCGGACGCGCGCGCCGGGGGATCACCTGCTGCTGCTGAACAGCAGCCCGGTCGCGGCGTGGAGCACCAGCCTGCTGCGTCGCCTGCCGGACGGCGACACGGGAGGGACGGCTTCATGAACTCGATCGTGAAATGCCTGGTGTGGGATCTGGACGACACACTGTGGGACGGCGTGGTGCTGGAAGGCGACGCCCGCGCACCGCGTCCGGAAGCGCGCCGGGCGCTGCGCCTGCTGGACGAGCGTGGCATCGTGCACGCGGTCGCGAGCCGCGGCGAACCCGCTCCGGCGCTCGCGCATCTGGCGGCGCACGGGGTCGAGGAGATGTTCTGCGCGACGCAGATCGGCTGGGAACCGAAATCGGCGGCGGTGCGCCGGATCGCGGAGTCGCTGAACATCGGCCTGGATACCGTCGCCTTCGTCGACAACGATCCGGTCGAACGCGCCGAGGTGGCGACCGCGCTGCCGCAGGTGCGGTGCTATGGCGCCGAGGACGTCGCGGATCTACCGGATCTCGCGGAATTCAGCCCGGCGATCGTCACCCGCGACGCACGCGAGCGCAGGCAGCGCTACCGCGCCGAAGCGCGCAGGCGGACCAGCGAGCAGTCCTTCGCCGGTTCGGATGCCGAATTCCTGCGCGGGCTCGGGCTGGTGATGACCGTGCGCCGGGCGCGTGCGGCGGACCTGGACCGTGCGCACGAACTCACGGTACGCACCCACCAGCTCAACACGACCGGCCGCACCTTCGATATCGGGCAGCTGCGGGAGCTGAGTGCGGATCCCGCGCACGAGGTGCTGATCGCGACCCTGCGCGACCGGTTCGGCGAGTACGGCGCGATCGGGCTCGCGGTCACCGAGATGCGCGGCACGGATTCGGTACTGCTGCTGATGCTCATGTCCTGCCGGGTGATGTCGCGCGGGGTCGGTGCCGCGCTGCTGGCGCACCTGGTCGAGCGGGCGAGTGCGCGCGGGCAGCGCTGTGTCGCGGAGTTCGTGCCGACCGAGGTGAACCGGGTCATGCTCGTCACGCTGCGCTTCGCCGGATTCGTGGTGCTGGAACAAGGCCCGGAACGGGTGCTGCTCGGTCACGACGGACGCACCGTGGCGTCCCACAGCGCGCACGTGCTCGTGCGGTCGGCCGATGCGCCGACGCCGCCCGGCGATCTGATCGGCGGTCTGCTGCGGCGGGCCGCCGAGTTCCCGGATCGGTGCGCGCTGATCTCGGGCGGGAAAACTCTCACCTATCGCGAACTCGTCGACCGCACCGCCGCTCTCGCCGGGCGTCTGGTCGGTGCGGGTGTGCGTCCCGGCGATGTGGTGCTGTGCCTGCTACGGCAGGACATGTGGACGGTGGTGGCGATGCTGGCCGCACTACGCGCGGGGGCGGCGTGGTGTCTGGTCGAGCCCGGGCGGGCCGCCGCGCAGGTGCGTGCACTGGTCGACGATTTGCCGTGTACCGCTGTGATATTCGACGAGCACGCGCCCCCTACACCGCACGGGGAAGTGGAGGCACTGCTCGCCCCCGCGTCGGCCCGGCCCGCCCTGGTACCGCTGGGCGCGACCTCACCGGCCGGTCCGCTGCCGACGTCGCCGCCCGCGTCGGCGCCCGCCTACGTCATCACCACCTCGGGATCCACCGGCGCACCCAAAGCAGTCGTGGTCAGCCGCGGCAATCTGGCCGCGATGATCTCCGGACGCGACTATCCGTGCGAGGACGGCGCACCGGTCACGCTGTCGACCTGCCCGCTCACCGCCGATGCCGCACTGCTCTTCGGTCCGTGGGCCCTCACCCGGGGCGGGACTGTGGTGGTGCCGACCCACCGTGAGCTGCCCGACGCCGCGGCGGTCGGTGCGCTCGTGGCCGGGTCGCGGGTGAGTCACCTCGTCGCCACGCCGTCGTACTACCGGTTGCTGCTGCCGATTCTGGCCGAGGCGGCGGCCGCGCCGACGGTGGTCGCGCTGGCGGGCGAGACGTTGTCCTCGTCGCTGGCCGCCCGGCATCGCGAACTGCTGCCCGGCGTCGTCCTGATGAACGAGTACGGCCCCACCGAGGCGACCGTGACCTGCGTGTGGCACGTTGTCACCGATACCGGGAGGGTGCCCATCGGCCGGCCGCTACCGGGCAATTCCGCGCGCGTGCTCGGGCCGGAGTTGACGGTGACTACCGACGGAGATATCGGCGAGCTGTATATCGGCGGAGACCAGATCACCATGGGCTACGCCGGTCGTCCCGGCACGACCGCGACCCGTTTCGTCGCCGACCCGTTCGCCGGCGAGCCCGGCGCGCGGATGTATCGGACCGGCGATCTCGCGCGGCTCACCGGCGCGGGCGATATCGACTATCTCGGCCGCGCCGACGGCCAGGTACAGATACGCGGCGCGCGGGTGGAACGAGACGCCGTGGAGGCGGTGCTGGAGACCCATCCGGGGGTTGCGCACGCGGTGACCGTGGTGCGCGCCGGCCGCGATGAGATCGACGACCTCATCGCGTTCATCGTGCCCGCCGCCGATACCGCGCCGCCCGGTCGCCGGGAACTGGCCCGGCACTGCGCCGAACGGCTCACTCCGCTGGAGGTGCCGAGCCGGTTCGTGCCGATCGATACGATCCCGATCGCCGCGGCGGGCAAACTCGACACGGCCGCTCTGCTGGCCAGGGCCGACGACCCCGCGCTGCCCGGGCCCTCGCGCGCCGATTGGACTCCCGGGCAACGCGAGATCGCGGAACTGTGGTCCGCTGCGCTCGAACACGACGACTTCGATCTCGACGATTCGTTCTTCGAGATCGGCGGCAACTCACACCGGGTAGTCGTGCTGCATCTGCTGCTCGAACAATATCGGCCGGGCGCGGTACGCGTCGGTCAGCTGTTCGATCTGCGCACGATCCGCGACCAGACCGATGCGCTCGCGGCCACCGCCGCCGTGCCGGTCGAGCCCTCGGTACCCGCTTCCACTCGAGCTTTCGAGCTGTGACCCCTCAGGAGCACACTGTGCCGGATCCCGGCAGCCACGCCACCGCCCACGCACGTGATACCGATATCGCCATCGTCGGTATCGGTGCGCGCTTCCCCGACGCTGCCGACCTCGCGGAATTCCGGGCCAACCTGGCCGCGGGGCGCGATTCGGTGGGGCCGATGCCGCCCGAACGGATCACCGCCACGGGCCTGGACGACACCGTCACGTACCTGCCGATGGGGCACCTCACGGAGATCGATAGGTTCGACTACCGCTTTTTCGGGATGTCCCGCCGGGAGGCGTGTGTCACCGATCCGCAGCAGCGGCTCGCCCTGCTGCTGGCCCAGCGCGCGATCGAGGACGCCGGGTACACCACGCAGCGGCTGGCCCGGGCGGTCACCGCCGTGACGCTGAGTGCGGCGCAGTCGAGTTACCATTCCGCCGCGGTGGACCCGGGTCCGTTGAGCCTGCTCGGAAACGCCACCTTCGCGGGCCCGGCGCGTATCGCGCACCGGTTCGGATTCACCGGCGCGTGTTTCGGGGTCGACAGCGGATGCAACAGCGCGCTGGTGGCGGTGCATCACGCCTGCCGCGAATTACGTTCCGGGGACGCAGATTACGCACTCGCGGGTGGTGTTGTCGTGCGTGTGCACGGTACTCCGTCCTGGGGTGGGGGAAGCTTTTCCGAGATCATGTCGCCCACCGGCGTCTGCCGCGCATTCGATGCCGACGCCGACGGCACTGTCAACGGCGAGGGTGGTGCGATCCTGCTGCTCACCACGGTGGCCCGGGCACTGGCCGACGGTGCTCCGATCCACGCGGTGGTCCGCGGCAGCGCGACCCGGCACAACGGCGCGGCCGCCGCCACCATCAGCACGCCGAGCGCCGCCGCCCAGAGCGCCGTCATCACCAAGGCATGGGAGGCTGCCGGACTCGATCCGCACGCGGCCGGTTACCTCGAGACCCACGGGTCCGGGACGCGGCTCGGTGACGCGGTGGAACTGGAAGCGATCAGCGCGGTCTTCGGTGGCGGCCCCGGCCTGCCCATCGGCTCGGTGAAGACGAATATCGGTCACCTCGACCATGCCTCCGGTATCGCCGGCCTGGTCAAAGCGGTGCTGAGCGTATCGGAGGCGCAGCTGTTCCCCTCGCTGCACTTCACCCGGCCGACCGGCGATTTCGACCTGGCGGCCGCCGGTATCGACGTGGTGACCGAGGGGCGGCCGTGGAGCGGCGACGCGGTGCGCGCCGCCGGCGTCAGCTCCTTCAGCCTGGGCGGCAGTATCGCGCACTGCGTGGTGTCGCAGGCTCCGCCGGTACCCGCCACCCCACGGTCGCGCCGCGCCCACTTGATCGGCGTTTCCGCGCGTACGCCCGAGGCATTGACCGAGCTGTGCGTCCGGCTCGCCGACGCAGTGCGCAGCACCGATGCCGAGCTGGAAGAAGTGGCCGCGACTCTCACCGTCGGTCGTGACCAGTACGAGCACCGGGTCGCCGTGACCGCCTCGGATACGGCGGAACTCGCCGAGGCGCTGGATAAGGCCGCGGTGCGCGCGCGCCGCGTGCCGACCGCGCCGCGCGTGGTGCTGCTGCTGTCTCCCGACGCCGTTCCGGTCCCACCGGGCCCGGCCGGCACCGTCGCGGCGCAGCCACCCACACTGCCCCCTGAACTACCCGCCACCGGAACGACGGCGTCGGTGCTGGCCGGGCAGATCGCGGTGCACGAACGGCTCACCGCGTGCGGGCTCCGGCTCGCGGCACTGCTGAGTGCCGGATCGTCACGCTTCGCCGCGCGGTACCTGCTCGGCTCCCGCGACGCAGTCGAACCGGCCGAACTCGCCGGCGCGGCCCCCACCATCGACGGCGACCGGCTCCTCGACGCGGTGCGCACCCTCATGGCCGCGGGACCGGTGGTTTTCGTGGAGCCCGGCCGGGACGGCAGGCTCGCCGAGCTCATCACCGACGCCGTGCCGGAAGCCGAGATCGTCTCCGCAGCCGCCGATACCGCCGATCTGGACGAACTCCTGGGCCGGTTGTACGAATACGGTGTCGACCTCGACTGGTCGGCCGTCGCGCCCGGCCACGTCCGCCGGATGCGGCTGCCCGGCCACCCGATGCGCGAATCCGGCTGCTGGGTCGACATGCCCCGCGCCGCGGCGGCCGCCACCGTACCGCCCGCCCTGTCCGCCACGCCGCACAACCACTCCGATCCGGTGCGCTGGCTGCGTCGTACCCTCGCCGAACTGCTGTACACCGACGACGAGATCGACGAAAACGCCGACTATTTCGCCCTCGGCGGCAATTCGCTGATCGCGGTACAACTGGTGGACCGGATCGAGGAGACCTACGGCTTCCGGCCGAAACTGCTCGACGTCTACGAGCGTCCCCGGCTGGCCGATTTCGCCGAGCTTCTCGCGACCGGGCGCGCCGCCGGCACCACGCGCGCACCGATCCCGGCCCTGGTCGCGCACGACGAACCGGTCATGTCCTCGGGACAGGAAAGGATGTGGTTCCACCACCAGTTCGATCCGCGGACGACGCTGTACAACTACCCTGTGGTCCAGCTGTTGCGCGGGCCGATCGATCCGGACGCGCTGCAGGGTACCTTCGACGACCTCGTCGAGCGACACGAGCCCCTGCGGTACAACTTCGCCGAGGTGGACGGCGTCGCGGTGTTGCGCATCCGTGACCGGCTGGACGACTACGTCCGCCGCGTCGACGTCTCCGCGGAACCCGATCCGCACGCCGCGGCCCGCGACCTCGTGCACGCTTCCGCGACCGAGCCGTTCGACCTCGCTGTGGACGCTTTGTTGCGGGTACTGCTCATCACCGTGGGGCCGGATACCCATGTACTGCAGTTGACCTGCCATCATGCCGTCACCGACGGCGCGACGCCGACAATTCTCGCCCGCGAGCTGCCGGAGCTCTACGCCGCGCGCCGGGAGGGCCGGCCGCACCGTCTGGCACCACTGCCGATCCGGTACCGCGACTACGCCGCCTGGCATCGCGCACTGCTGGCGAGTTCGGCGCTCGACCACGAACTCGACTACTGGCGCGAGACGCTGGCCGGCGCGCCGGTGTTACGGCTACCCACAGATTTTCCCCGACCCGACCGCAAGACCTATGCCGGCGATCTGCATCCGTTCACCCTCCCCGCGCAACTGCTCACCGACCTGCGTGCGCTGGCGAGCCGTTCATCGGTCTCGCTGTTCGTGGTCCTGCTCAGCGCCTTCTATCTGACTCTCGCGCGGCACAGTGGCCAGCGCGATATCGTCGTCGGCACCCCGACCACCGGACGCGGACGAAGCGAATTCCAAGATCTGATCGGCTATTTCAACAGTACGGTTGCCTTGCGCACGGATTTCACCGCCGACACCACGTTGCCGGACATGCTGACCCGGGTGCGCTCGGTCGTATTCGATGCGCTCGAACATCAGGAGATCCCGTTCGACCGGGTGGTCAATGCTGTGGCGCCGCAGCGCGACCTGTCGCGCACACCGCTGTTCGATGTGCTCTACATCCACCAGGTGACGCCACGAATGGAGCGAATCGACGAGGCGAGCGCGGAACTGTTCGATCTCGACCACACCGCAGGAAACGAATTCGGCGGACTACCCACCGGAACTGCGAAATTCGACCTGACGCTGGTTACTTTCGAATACGCCGACAGCGTCCCCCGCGATATCGGCGCGTGCCTGGAGTTCAGCACCGAACTGTTCACCACGCAGACGGTGGCCGCGCTCGGCGACGCATTCCTGGAGATCCTGAGGGCGATGGTGGCGGATCCCGGCACGCCGCCGATCGAGGCGCTGATCACCGGACTCCGCCGGGACTCGGACGTAACGGTATCGATCCCCACCGATCGACCACGCGCCTCGAACACCCTGGAATACGACGTGGTCGCCCGTGCGGTAGAGCTGGATCCTGCCGAACTCGAACCCTTCGAGACCACGCTGTTCGACGCATATACGGTCCTGCTCGCCTGGTACAGCGGCGGTGACCGGTTGCGCATCGGCCTGCCCGACGGGCCCGAGGGTGCGCGAGACGTCATCGTGACCGTCCGTCCGGACACGACCTGGCGGACGTTGCGCGCCGGCCCGCCGGAATCGGTCGCGAGTACCGGCGCGACACCCCTGCGGTACCTCGGCCACGCGCAGGTCGTGCCGGCGGCCGCCGCGACCGAACTCGCGCTCGCCTGGGTGCCCGGCTCCGCCGAGTTGCGGGTGCACTACGCGACCGCACTGTTCGACCGAGCCTCCGCCGAGGCCATCGCCGGCGAACTGGTCGCGCTGGCGCGGGCCGCAATCGACAAACCGGACGAACCGGTGCACGACACCGTGCTCGGCATCGAAGCCTTCCAGGACGAACAGGAGATCCACCAGTGACCGCACAGCACCGGGTCGGGGTGGTCGGCGCGGGCACGATGGGCGCGGGTATCGCCCAGTGCGTGGCCGCAGCGGGCCTACCCGTCACCGTGGTCGATCCCGATCCCGCTGCTGCCGAACGTGCCCGGCGCGATATCCGCGCGGCGCTGCGTTCGAGCGTGCTGCTGGGCCGCGGTCCGCGCCCCGGTGAGCTCGCCGAGATCACCGGACGCATCGGGTGGTCGCAGCATGTCGAGGAGCTGTGCGAAGCCACCTTCGTCATCGAATCCGTCACGGAACGAGTCGCACTCAAGTACCGCGTATTCGCCGAACTCGACCGTGTGTGTGCGCCGTCGGCCGTCTTCGCCTCCGGGACCTCGGCCATCCCCATCACCGACCTGGCCGCCCACACCACCCGGCCGGAGCGGATGCTCGGACTGCATTTCATGAACCCCGCGCCGCTGACCGAGGCGGTGGAGGTGATCACCACCGCGCAGACCGCGCCCGCCACCCTGGCCACCGCGCTCGACTTCCTGAATGCACTCGGCAAACGCGGCATCGTGGTCGGTGACGGTCCGGGCTTCGTCATCAACCGGGTGCTCATGCTCGCCATCGCGGAAGCCGCCGCTGTCACCGGATCCGGAACCGACGCGGCCACGGTCGACGCCTTGTTCGAGGGTTGCCTCGGGCATCGGATGGGGCCACTGCGCACCGCGGATCTGATCGGCCTCGACAATGTGGCCGACACACTCGCGGTTCTGCGCGATACCACCGGCGACGGCCGCTATCGCGTACCGGACGTGCTGGCCACGCTGGTCGAAAACGGGCATCTGGGCCGCAAATCGGGAAGGGGATTCCATGCCTACCCCTGAGGCGAGCACACTCGACCACCCGCTCGAACAGACGCCGGGGCTGGGGCCGCTGGCCCGGCGCAGCGGTGGAGGGACAGCGGCGGTCGTCCTGGCCGCGCTCGCGGTGTACACGCATCGCCGGACCGGCGCGGACCGGGTGATCGTCGGCTATCGATCCGGTACCACCGCGTTCGAGATCGGCGTGACACTGGCGGCGCGTGACAGTTTCCGCAGCGTCGCCACCCAGGTCGGGGCGCTGCTGCGGCAGCGCGCGACCGGTCCTGCCGGGCCGGAATGTCCGACCGTTGTGCACGATAACGACGGGTGGCAAGTCGGGGTGCCCGAGGCCGAGTTACCTGTGTTCGAAGGGCTTTTCGCGAAACTAGTAGCCGCTCCGGGAACGCCGGTCGCCCGAGTCGATCTCATCACCGAGGAAGAACGCGCGCGCATTCTGCGCCGCGGCGGCCCGGTGCGCGCCCGAGACCTGCACGCTACGGCTCTGACCGGTTTCGAATCGATCGCACGCCGGTCACCCGAGTCGATCGCACTGGTGTACGGCGCGGAATCGCTCAGCTACGGCGAACTGGAGGCCCGCGCGAATCGACTGGCACGCACTCTGGTTCGGCGTGGCATCGGACCGGAGTGCGTTGTCGGCGTGGCGATGGCCCGTTCGATCGAAGCGGTCGTCGCGGTGTACGCGGTGCTGAAGGCGGGCGGGGTGTACCTGCCGCTGGAACCGGGACATCCGGCCGAACGGCTGAATCGAATCCTGGCAGTGGCCGAGCCGGTACTGGTGCTGAGCACGCGCGGTGACGGCTTCGCCACCGACGCCGTGCCCGTCCACTACCTCGACGAGCCGCATGACGTGGACGAGGACGGCACACCGCTGCACGATGCCGACCGGCACGCACCTCTGCATTCCGGCAATTTGGCCTACCTCATGTTCACTTCCGGCTCGACCGGCGTGCCCAAGGGTGTCGCGGTCTCGCATGCGGCGGTGGTGGACCATCTGCGGTGGATGAGTGAGCATATCGGCCTGGACGAGACCGATATCGTCCTGCAGAAGACGCCGGTCACCTTCGACGTCTCGATCTGGGAACTGTTCTGGGCCGCGAGTACCGGAGCGACCCTTGCCATCGCACCGCCGTCGGCGCATACCGATCCGGCCGAACTGACCCGGTTGATCGCCGCGCACGCGGTGACGACCCTCCAGTTCGTGCCCTCGACACTGAGCAACCACCTCACTGTGGTGTCCGGCTTTCCGGCCTGCGTCCGCCGCGTGCTCACCATCGGGGAGACGCTCTCCCCCGCCCTCGCTCAGCGCTTCGGTGCGGCGACACCCGCGCGGCTGCACAACCTCTACGGGCCGACGGAAACGACCGGCGCTGTCACGGGATATCCGGTGAACGGGCCGGATTCGGCGTCGATACCCATCGGTTCGGCCGCGACTGATACGCGGGCGTACGTTCTCGACGCGCGACTGCGTCCGGTGCCCGACGGGCTGCCCGGTGAGCTGTATCTCGGCGGCGCACAGCTGGCGCGGTGCTATCAGGGCGAGCCCGCGCGTACGGCCGAGCGTTTCGTCGCGGACCCTTTCGAGCCCGGTGCCCGGCTGTACCGCACCGGCGATATCGTCCGGTGGAATGCGGCGACCGAGTTGCTGGAGTACCGGAGCCGAGCCGATCTTCAGGTCAAACGCCACGGTGTACGCATCGAACTGGGCGAGGTGGAGGCCGCACTCTCGGCGTGCGCGACGGTCGCGCAGGCGGTGGCGACGCTGCGTCCCGACGGAAGGCTCCTCGGCTATGTCGTGCCGGTAGCGGGCGCGGTCTGCGCGCCGGACGCCCTCCGCACGGAATTGTCCCGCGTCCTGCCGGCCGCCATGATGCCCGACGATATCGTTGTACTGGAAGCGTTCCCCGCCACCACCGCGGGCAAGGTGGACCGGGCGGCACTGCCCGAACCGGCGCCACGGGACCTTCCGTATCGTGCCCCGTCGACGCCGGTGGAGCAGACGTTGGCCGAGGTATTCGGGCAGGTGCTCGGCCGGGATCGGATCGGCGTCGACGAATCCTTCTTCGCCTCGGGCGGCGACAGCGTGATGTCGATTCTGCTGGTCTCCCGGGCGAAATCGCGGGGCGTCCACGTCACACCCGCGCAGGTTTTCGAACGGCCCACCGTCGCGGGGCTGGCCACGGTCGCCACGACCGGTGCGCCCGAGCGGCATATGCTCGCCGAACTACCCGGCGGCGGAGTGGGCGAGATACCGCTGCCGCCCGCCGTCCGCGCACTGATCGAGCGCGCCGCATCCGGACGCGTGCCGTTCGACCGGTACGCCCAGCACATGGTGCTCGACCTGCCCGCGGGAATCACCGCAACCACACTGCGACAAGTGATCGGCGCGGTCGTCGACCAGCACGATATGCTGCGCGCACGGCTCTACCGCGACGCGGGCGGCGAGTGGCGCCTCTTCGCCGACCCACCCGGATCCTTCGAGATCGGGCCGGTTCTCGGCCGGGTCGATATCTCGTCGGCCGATGATGCCGAAGAAGCCGCGATCCTCGCTCGTGAGACGGAAGCCGCGATCGCCCGGCTCGACCCAGCGAACGGGGTCGTGTTGCGGTGCGTCTGGCTCGATCGGGGCCGTGACGATCGCAGTGGGCTCCTCGTTGTCGTAATCCACCACATCGCGGTGGACGGTGTGTCCTGGCGCATCCTGATCCCGGACTTCGTCGCGGCATGGGCCCGGCTCGAGTCGGGCCGGCCGCCGCGGTTGCCCGCCACGGGCACCTCGGTGCGGCGATGGGCCCACGCGCTGCGCGACAGAGCATCCGACCCAGGGCTATTCGCCCAGGGTGACCTCTGGCGGGAGCTGCTGCGGGGGCCCGATCCGCTGTTCACCGATCGTCGCCTCGATCCGCAAATCGACCACCACTCCACGATGCGCCGTATCGTCTGCGAGTTCGACGCGGCGACCACCTCCGCCGTCGTGACCACGGTTCCTCCGCGCTACGGCACCGATACGAACACCGTCTTGTTGACCGCGCTGACTCTGGCTGTGGTCGCGTGGCGCGGCGGTGACAGCTCTGTCGTTCCCGTGCGGATGGAATCCCACGGCAGGCACGGCGATCTCGTGCCCGGTGCCGATCTCGCACGTACGGTCGGCTGGTTCACCGCAGCATATCCGTGCCGTTTCGACCTGACAGGTATCGATATCGCGGACGCGATCGTGGGCGGGCCCGCCCTCGCCGCAGCGGCGAAAACCGTCAAGGAACAAATCCTTGCCGTACCCGAGGGCGGCATCGGCTACGGCTTGCTGCGCTACTTCGATACCGGTGTCGACCTGCCTGCCGAGACCACTCAACTGTCGTTCACGTATCTGGGCGCGATCTCCGCAGCGAACGGCCCCTGGCTGCCCACGGCCCTCGCGAGCAACCGTGATCCGATCGACCCCGGCCTACCTGCCGAGGTGGCCCTCGCGGTCGATACCGCGGTCGTCGGTGATCGGCTCACCGCGGGCTTCTCGTTCCCCGAAACCCTGATCCGCCCCGACCGCGTCCACGACTTCGCCGAGCTGTTCGGGACGGTCCTGCGCACCCTCGCGCGACACGCGGCCGATCCGGCCGCCGGCGGGTGGACCCCCTCGGACTTCTCCCCCGCCGGTCTGCGGCAATCCGAGATCGATCGCTGGGAGCGCCATTACGGCCGATTGTGCGATATCCGGGCGCTCACACCGATCCAGGAGAAGTTCGCCGACCTCGCGCCCGTGGACGGACCGGAGGTCCACACCCTCCAGGTGGTGCTGACCTGCGAAGGAACTCCCGATCTCGCACGTTTGCGTGCTGCCGCCCAGCATGTCGTGGATCGGCATTCCGCGCTGCGGGCAGCGTTCGTCCGCGACGGCGGCGGCCGCTGGCGTCAGCTCGTCGTCGCGACCGCGCCGATCGAGATCGGGGAAATCGACCTGGGCGAACACGGTACCGAACTGGACGATATCCTGGCCGCGGAACAGGTGCGCCCATTCGACCTGGAAACCCCACCGCTCATCCGGTTCCTGCTGATCCGGACCGCGCAGCGCCGTTACGTGCTGTCGGTGACCAATCATCGGTTGCTGTTCGACGGCTGGTCCGCGCCGATCCTGATGCGAAACCTGCTGAGCGCCTTCGCGCTCGGTGGGGACGGCCCGGACGAGGTGGACGACGGGTTCGCCACCTTCCTGCGCTGGCGGGCCGCGCAGAACCAAGGGCCCGCCGCCGCGGCCTGGCACGCTGCCCTGCACGATCTCGCCGGTCCGACTCTGGTCGCCGCGACGGGCGCCGCACCACGCGATCCGGTGCGGTCGCATACCGAGCACACGGTGACGCTGACGGCCGCGCGCACCGCCGCACTGGCCGACGTTGCCGCCGCATCCGGTGTCACGCTGAACACCGTCCTGCAGTACGTGTGGGCGTCGGTGCTGGGTGATCTCACCGGGTCCGACGACGTCGTGTTCGGCGCGGTGGTCTCCGGACGGCCCGCGAGTATTCCCGGCGTCGACGCCATGGTCGGCTCGTTCATCAACACCGTGCCGGTGCGGGTGCGCCGCCGCGACGACCGGCCGATAGGCGCTCGGCTACGAGCGCTGCAGGCCGAGCAGGCGGTACTACTCGATCACCACCATCTCGGGCCCGCCGAGATCGAGGCCGCGGCCGGCGTTCCGGTGCGCGAATACTTCGACACACTGCTGGTGTTCGAGTCGTATCCGGTCGATATCGCGCCGACCCCCATCACCGTGGGCGATCTGGTGCTGACCGATCTGTCGTCACGGGAGATCACTCTGTTTCCGCTGACCGCGACGGTATGGCCGCGCGACCGGCTGACAGTGGCCCTGAATTGGCACCGCGATCTGCTGGACGACGATCTGGCGCGCCGGGTGATCGCCCGGCTGGAAGCCGAACTGGAACGGGTCGCGACCCTGCCCGCCGACGGCGCGAACGGAGAGAGATGACGCAGACGACGGATTGCCGGATCGACTTCCCACTGACCGCGGCGCAGCAGGAGATCTGGGCCTACACCACTCTGAACGGCGCGGACCATCGCTACCACCTGGAGGGCTACGTCCATCTGCGCGGGCACATCGATCCCGGCCTGTTCGAACGCGCGCTGCGCGGCGTCGTCTCGGCCGCCGAGACCTTACGCATCCGGCTCGACACCGACGGCCCCGAACCACGCCAGGTGATCGAGGACTGCACCGAATGGATCCTGCGCCGAGGCGATTTCGGTGCGGCATCCGATCCGGTCGAGGCGGCACTGGCCTACCTGCGCGCCGAACCACCCGCCTTCGACCTGGCCGTCGCACCACTGTTCGACCACTACCTGCTGGACCTCGGTGCGGCGGGTCATCTCTGGGCCCTCCGGGCCCACCACATCGTCCTCGACGGCGCCGCATCGCTGGCACTCATCCGGGCGGTCGCGCGGGCCTACACCGCGTTGCTCGGTGGTGAGCCCGCACCGGAATTCGCCGATACGGTCGCGGGATATGTCGAGCAGGACGGGCGGTATCGCGCCTCGCGACGGTTCACCGACGACCGCGCGTTCTGGTCCGGACGGCTCGCCGGGCTGCCCGACGCGCCGATGTTCACCCATCCCCCTGTCACCGTCGGCGCGTCCGGGCCGATACGGCATTCGGGTAGTCCCGCCGACGGCGACTGGCGGGAATTCGAGCAGGCGGCAGCGCGATTCGGCGTGGACCCGCCGGCCCTGCTGGCCGCGACGACGGCGCTGCTGCTGCACGCCGACTCCGGGGCGCGCACGGTGGTCCTCGGCCTACCGGTACCGGCCAAACGCTCCTGGCGCGCGCTCGGGATGACCTCGAACGTCGTCGGACTGCGCGTCGAGGTCGATCCCGGCGCGTCCATCGGCGCACTGGCCGCGGCGACGCAGGCAGAGCTGCGAACGGTACTGCGTCACCAGCATTACCGGCGATTCGACCTGCTCGCCGACGGCACGTCCCCGGGCGGCGAGCACCGGATCACCGGCCCGGTGCTCAACCTCCTCCCCGCCACGCCCGGAATCCACTTCGGTGACGTGGTGGCCCGGCTGATCCCGGCATCCAGCGGATACACCGAGGTATTCGGCATCGCCGTCTATCTCGGTGACGGGCCGCCGCGCATCGATATGGACACCACCGCCGATCGGTGCGATCCCGCGGCCCTGGCGAGTCTGCACAACCGCTTCCTGACCGCGATGAACGATGTGGCGGCGGCGTGCGCGGATACGCCCGCCGGCCGGCTGACCCGCGCGCCCGCGGTGGTCGTGCCGCGCAGCCCGCACGAGGATCCGGCGGGCGTGACGGACCACGGGATCGCGGAGGTCTTCGATTCGGTCGTTCGCCGGCACCCCGAACGCCCTGCGCTCTGGTACGAGGGTGAGCACATCGGCTATCGCGAACTGCAGGTCCGCGCGCAACGGTTCGCCCACCACCTCGCGTCCCGGCACGGTGTCGGACTCGGGACGCCGGTGGGACTGCGCCTGCCGCGCACCCCGGAGCTGGTCGTCGCGGCGCTGGCGCTGCTGCGGCTCGGCGCGATCTGCGTTCCGCTGCACGAGCAGGACCCGCCCGACCGCATCGCCTGGATACTGTCCCATTCCGGTGCCGAACTCGTTGTCGACGATATCGCGCTGGTGCGCAACGTCTCGCGGTCCGGCGGGCCGGTACCGACCCCACCGGCCCGCCCGGTACCCGCTGATGCGGCGGCCTGGCTGATGTTCACCTCCGGATCGACCGGTGCACCGAAAGGTGTACTCACCACGCACCGGGCGATGGTGGCGCGCGCGGTCGACCGGATCGCCGCGGGGCCGGAATACGCACGAATGCTGATGCATTCGCCACACGTCTGGGACATGGTCGTCTGGGAACTCTGGATGCCGCTACTACAGGGGCACTCCGTCGTGATCGCGACACCGGACCGGCTCGGAGCCGAAGACTTCCGCCAGGTGCTACGGGCGGGAGAGGTCACTGCGGCGTTGCTGGCGACCGGGCTGTTCCAGGTCCTCGTCGACGATATACCGGACAGCCTCGGCCGGCTGCGCACCTTGTCGACCGCCGGTGACATCCTGCCTCTCGATACCGTGCGAGCGATGCGCGCGGCGGCGCCCGGACTGCCCATCGTCAACATCTACGGTCCGGTGGAGGCCACCGCCTACGCCACCACCTACTCGATTCCGACCGGGCCGCTGCCCGACGAGGCGATTCCGGTCGGCCGGGCCGTGGACCACACCGAGGTCCTGATTCTCGACGCCCTGCTGCGCCCGGTACCGCCGGGCACGGTCGGTGAGATCTATCTGACCGGAGCGGGCCTCGCACAGGGATATCACCGGATGCCCGGCCGCACCGCAACCGTCTTCACGGCCAACCCCTTCGGCGCCCCGGGGTCACGGATGTACCGGACCGGCGATCACGGCAGCTGGGGCGCCGATGGCGCCGTGCGGTTCCTCGGCCGCGGGGACCGGCAGGTCAAGGTCAACGGCATCCGGGTGGAGCCCGGCGAGATCGAACACGCGATCCGGAATATGCCCGGGGTGACCGCGGCGGTCGTCACAGCGCACCGGGTGGCGGCGGGTAAGAGCCTGGTCGCCCATGTGGTCGCCGCCGAACCGATCGACACCGCGGTGATGCGGACCCGGCTGGCGCGAGTCCTGCCCGCTTATCTGCTGCCGGCCGTGATCGTGCAGATCCCCGCGCTACCGCTGACGGCCAACGGCAAGGTCGACCGGACCGCGCTGACCATACCCGCTGCAGCCGACGCGGAGCCCCCGCGGACACCGCGCCGGCAGATCCTCGCCGGGCTGTTCGCCGACGCCGTCGGACAGCAGCGGGTCGGCGTCCAGGACGATTTCTTCCGTATCGGCGGGAACTCCCTCGCCGCGATCCGGCTCGCGGCGGCGGCGAGCCGGACCTTCGGTGTCGTGGTGAGTCCGCGCGATCTGCTCGACGCGCCCACCGTCGCCGCGCTGGAGCGGCGCATCGCCGAGCGCGGCGCCGACGCCGGCGCTGCCGACCGGGAATCAGTGGCCGTCGCATATCGGGAAAGTGACGGGACCGCCTCGAGTCCCGGTGACGCGATTCCACTCGCACCGAGCCAGCAGCGACTCTGGACGGTCAACTATCTCGGCGACGGCGCCGCCGATTACTTGATGCCCGCCGCCGTGGACCTCCTCGGTCCACTCGACGCGCCGAGCGTGCGGGCGGCAATCCGCGATGTGGTGCGCAGGCACGAGATACTGCGGACCACCCTGCCTTTCACTGCTTCGGGGCCGATCCAGCGGATCACGGCATTCGACGAGGACGCTGTCGACTACCGCGAAGTCACCGACCTCGCGGACCTGAACCTATTGCTGGCAGCGGAGCTGGACCGCGGTTTCCGGCTGCTCACCGAGGTGCCGCTGCGGGTGCGGTTGTACCGGCTGACGCCCGAACATCACGTTCTGCTCGTGATCCTGCATCACTGCGCAGGCGACGCCGAATCGCTGGCGCTGTTGCTGCGCGAATTCGAATTCGCCTACCTCGCACGCGCCGCAGGCGCGGCACCCGGCTGGCCGACGCCGCCGGTCCAGTTCGCGGATTACGCCCGATGGTTGCGTGACCACGACGAAGATCCCGCCCACGCGCAGTACTGGAGTGACCGGCTGGCCGGACTGGAGTACACCCCGCCGCTGGCCGTCGACCACCCCCGGTCCGCTGCCGGTGGATACCCGGCGGCGCTGCTGCCGTTCACACTCGACGCGGCCACCCACGCCGCAGTGCGGGACACCGCCCGTCGCAGGGGGGCGACCACCTACGCCGTCTTGCACGCAGCCCTCGTCCACGCCCTCACCGATATGGGTGCCGGGCCAGATCTGCTCATCGGCACGGCTTTGAGCGGACGCGATCGCCCCGAACTCGACACGATGCTCGGCTGCGCGGCCGAGATAGTACTGATTCGCACCGACCGCACCGCAGCACCCGCCGCCGGACCACTGATCGACCAGATTCGCGACCGCATCCTGGAAGCCCACGAGAACAGGCGCTACCCGTTCGAGCGAACCACGGCCGCCCACACCGGACCGGACCGCCCACTGCCGCAGATCGTCACCACGTTCTTCCGCGATATCCCGGTCCCGGGCGGCGCGGGCGATATCGAGGTCCGGCTGCGCGAACTGCCACCGCAACGAGCGGAGTTCGAGATCCTCATTCAGCTCGGAGAGGCCATCGGCCCGGGCGGCGAGCCGGCCGGCATCCACGGCGAGATCCGCTACGCCGCACCGCTGTGGGAGGCCACGACTATCACCGCGCTCGTACGCGGCCTGCGATCCGCGATCACCGCACTGTCGAATGGGTAGACGGCCCGGCGCCGAAGGTGCCCAGGAGTGTTCCGATCAGTTGTTTCGCACGACGGTGGTCGAGTCGATATCGACGTGATCCCCGTGCGAGTCGGTAGGGCGCAACCGGGCGAGCGGGTGGCCGCTCTCGTCCACGAGAACTGAGCGCGCCTCGTTGTCGGCGAACGTGTATCGCTCGCCCCACTGACGCATAGCCACGATGACGGTGAAGAGGTCGCGGCCCGGGTCGGTGAGTACGTAGACCTGACGGCGTCCGGATTCGGCTGTCTTTCGCTCGAGGATGCCGTGATCGACGAGGCGACGGAGCCGGTCGGTGAGGATGTTACGCGCGACCCCGGTGCGCTGTTGGAAGTCGGTGAACGACCGAGCACTGTCCATCGCATCGCGAATGATCAGCAGGCTCCACCGGTCCCCGACAAGGTCGAGCGTACGCGCGACCGGACATGTCGGGTCGGTCCAGGTTGCGCCGTCGAGGCGTACGACCGGCTCCATGACACCTCCCGATGAGTTGCAGAACGAAACCATTCTGCCATACTCCAAACAGTTGCAAAGTGCTACTGATTGGAGAAGGTGTGGGCATCACGTATGGCCAAAGGATGCTGCTCGCAGCGGTCTGCTCGGCCGCCGTCGCGACGATCTACGTCGCCCAGCCCGTACTCGCGCAGATCGGGCGAGACCTGCGAGTGCCCGAGTCCGACCTGGGATGGATCGTGGCAGCAGGACAGATCGGCTACCTGGTCGGCCTGGCTGCCCTCGTTCCCTTGGGGGACATGCTGGACCGGCGCAAGCTCATCGGGGGTCAACTCCTTCTCGTCGCCGTCGGCATGCTGGTGGCGGCGGTCACTTCGACTGCGTGGCTGTTGCTCATCGGTCTCGCGACGACGGGGCTGTTCGCCGTTGTCGTACAGACCACCGTCGCATTCGCTGCCGACCTGTCGGCGCCTACCGAGCGTGGTCGCACGCTCGGAATCGTCACTTCCGGTGTCATCATCGGGATCCTCGGGGCCCGCGTCCTGGCGGGATTCCTCACTGACCTGTGGGGGTGGCGAAGCGTCTATGTCACGCTCACGCTGCTGCTCGTCGTGCTCTCGATCGTGGTTCTGAAGCAGCTGCCGGCAGACCCCCGTTCAAATCGCAGAACCTACGGCGACGTGCTGACCGCGCTCGGGCACCTCTTCCGTGAGCCGCTGTTCATCTCGCGCGGGTTGATCGCATTCTTCCTTTTCGCGTCCTTCGGCACGCTTTGGAGCGGTCTTGCGCTGCCACTGGCAGCCGGACCGTGGCAGCTGAGCACGGCTCAAATCGGCATGTTCGGAATCGCCGGGCTCGCTGGGGCGCTGGGGGCCGCACGGGCAGGCCGATGGGCAGACGCCGGCAGAGCTGATCCCGTGACCGGTGTTGCACTGGCACTGCTGGCACTGTCCTGGCTCGCATCCGGGCAGGCGACCTGGTCACTCTGGATGGTGATCGTCGGTGTCATCGTCCTGGACTTCGCGGTGCAAGCCGTGCACGTCAGCAGCCAGTCTCTTCTCACCGCTGCCTACCCGGGCCGGACCAGCAGTGTCATCGGTGGCTACATGATCTTCTACTCGCTCGGCTCTGCCCTCGGCGCGACCGCCACGACCACGATGTACTCCACTTCAGGGTGGACAGGATCTGCCGTTCTCGGTGCCGGCTTCGCACTCGGCGGACTACTCACCTGGGCGCTGAGCCGGCGCACGGTCACCAGAACGCGCCACGACACTGCCGGTCACAGATCAGTTCGCACCGGCGCGATGCAGAAGGAAGGCTGAGGATGCCTCATCAGAACGCGCCGTTGCCCGTCGAAGGTCGGCGACGACTGATCGAGCGGTGCAAGACCCGGCCGGTCGCCCACGTGGCAGTCGAGCTGAGCACCTCACGCGCGTGCACGCCGGGATGAATCAACCGCTACCGGCGATGCGGCGCAGCCGGACTCGCCGATCGGTCCGCCGCACCGCGCAACAGCTGCGCCGTAATTCTGCGAACGCGGCACAAACTCCCTGGACATCCCAGCGAGGCCGGCGGATGATTCAGCAGCGAATAAGGAATGGCCGACCGAGGGCCGTGGGACAGTATTCGCCGAACCGACCGACCGAGGCATGGCGATGATCGAACGCAAAACACTGACCCTGTGGCGGCCCACGGGGCCGGAGGAATTGGCGCTGGTCGAGGCATCGGAATGGAAGGCGTGGCCGCCGCGGCTGCTCGAGCAGCCGATCTTCTACCCGGTGTTGAACGAGGACTATGCGATACGCATCGCACGCGACTGGAACGTTGCCGCATCGGGCGTCGGCTACGTGACCCGGTTCCGAATCGATGCCGACTTCGCGGCCAGGTATCCCGTCCGCCAGGCAGGCGGGCAAACGATCCTCGAACTGTGGGTGCCCGCCGAGGAACTCGAAGAATTCAACCGCCACATCGTGGGCCGCATCGACGTGGTGCACGAATTCCGATAGGTCCACAAGCCTGGCGCGGGTAGGTCGGGGATATCGACGAGCGCTCATCGGTTCGACTGCCGCCCGGCCGCCGAACCCGAGGTTGTCCCCCGCTCAGTCCACGAGGGCCGGCAAGACCAAGTCGCGGTAGCGCTGCTTCATCGTCTCGAGCACTTCCCGGCCGTCGCCGGCCCAGATATCGGCATTGAAGATCTCGACCTCGACGTCACCTCGGTAACCGGCGGCGCGAACCCATCCGCCGATGGCCGCGAAGTCGATGACGCCGTCGCCCATCATGCCGCGCGACAGCAGCGGGTCGGGGGTCATCGGGTTCAGCCAGTCACATACCTGATATGAGCTGATCCGTCCGGCGGCGCCGGCCTGTGCGATGTGTTCTGCGAGGGCCGGGTCCCACCAGATATGGAAGGTGTCGACCACCACGCCCACGGTGTCCGCCGGATACGGCTCGGCCATCGTCAACGCCTGGCCGAGAGTGGAAACCACGGCTCGGTCGGCGCAGAACATGGGATGGAGTGGCTCGAGGGCGAGGCGGACGCCGCGTTCGGCCGCATACGGGACGAGCAGTGCAAGCCGCTCGTCCACCAGTGCCCGGGCGGCCGCGAGGTCACGGTCGGGCATACCGCCCACCACCATCACCAGTTCCCGGGTCCCCAGTGTCGCCGCGTCGTCGATGGCACGGCGGTTGTCGTCGAGTGCCGCCTGCGCCTCGCCCGGTCCGGTCAGGAAGCCGCCGCGGCACAGGCTGGATACACGCAGCCCCGCGTCGGCGACGATCTTTGCCGCCGACGCGGCACCGATTTCGTCGACACGATCGCGCCACAATCCGATCGCGCCGAGCCCCGCGCGGGCGGCGCCGTCGGCCGCTTCGGCGAGTGTCCATCGCTTGGTGGTCACGGTATTCAGCGACAGTGAACGGTATGGATCGGCCGGATCGAACGGAGACTCCTGTGCCGCAAGCATTGTCATGACGTCAATCCGTTCAGTTCGAGATATATCCGCATGCGATGCGCGGCCAGTTCCGGGTCCGACAAGAGCCCAGCCTTGTCCGCGAGCCGGAACAGTTCGGCCAGATGGGTCACGGACCGTCCCGTGGACAGCCCGCCGACCATCGAGAAACCGGGTTGCCTGCCGTTGAGCCAGGACAGGAACGCGATTCCGGTCTTGTAGTAATAGGTCGGCGCGGCGAAGATATGGCGCCCGAGCGCCTGGGTGGCGCCGAGGATATCCGACGCCCGCGTCGAATTGCCGGTGTCGAGTTCCTGTAGCGCGGTGGACGCGGCCGGGTAGATCGCCGCGAAGATGCCCAGCAGCGCATCCGAATACCCTTGCGCGTCACCGACGATCAGCTCCGGATAGTTGAAATCGTCGCCGGTGTACAACCGCACGCCCTCGGGGAGCGCGCGTCGCAGGGCGATCTCGTGTGCCGCGTCGAGCAGTGAAACCTTGACTCCGTCGATTTTCGATCGGTTGTTCTCGATGAGCATGCGGAAGGTCTCGGTGGCGGTGTCGATATCGGCGCTACCCCAGTATCCGTACAGCGCGGGATCGAACATGGTGCCGAGCCAGTGCAGGATCACCGGCCGATCCACGCCGGCCAGCAATTTCTCGTAGACGGATACATAGTCGGCTGCCGACCGGGCGACCTGCGCCAACGCCCGGGAAGCCATCAGGATCACCTGGGCTCCGGCCTCGGTGACCACGTCGATCTGCTCGCGATAGGCGTCGACGATCGCGGCGAGACCGGCCGGTCCGGTGGGTAGCCCGGCGAGGTCGAGCTGATCGGTTCCGGCTCCGCAGGCCAGCCTGCCACCGGCCGACGCGGCCTCGGCGCCGGAGCGCCGGATCAGTTCCGCTGTCGCTTGCCAGTCGAGCCCCATTCCGCGCTGGGCGGTGTCCATGGCGTCGGCGACACCCAGCCCGTAGGACCACAGTTCGTGCCGATAGGCCAGTGTCGCGTCCCAATCGACGGCGGCGGGCGCACCTGGTGTGTTGTCCGCCGTAGCGCGCGGAATGACATGCGCGGCAGCGAAGGCCACACGCGAGGTGATCGGCCGTGTCGGCCGCGTCCACGCGCCCGGAGCACCGAGAACGTAGGTTTCGAGCCGGCCGCCGAGGGGCAGCACGACCGACACACCCGTGGATGCCGCGGTCACAGGGTCACCTCCGGGATCTCGATCCGGCGGCCTTCTGCGGAGCTACGCAGTCCCAGTTCGGCGAGTTGCACCCCGCGCGCGGCGGAGAGCATCCCGTAGCGGTGCGGCCGTCCGTTCACCACGTCGGTGAGAAACTCCTCCCACTGCAACTTGAATCCGTTGTCGAGCTCCGCGTTCGCCGGCACGTCCAACCACTGGTCGCGGAACGGCTCGGTGACCGGAAGGTCCGGGTTCCAGACCGGTTTCGGTGTGTGCGAGCGATGCTGGGCAACACATTTGCGCAGGCCGGCGACGGCGGATCCGTGCGTGCCGTCGATCTGGAACTCGACGAGCTCATCACGGTACACGCGCACCGCCCACGACGAGTTGATCTGGGCGATCACGCCGTTCTCCATCTCGAAGATCCCGTAGGCGGCATCGTCGGCGGTGGCCGGATACGGCTTGCCCGCTTCGTCCCACCGGGTGGGGATGTGGGTGGCCGCCTTCGCGGTGACTGCCTCGACCTTGCCGAGCAACCCCTCGAGCACGTAGTTCCAATGGCAGAACATGTCGACGACGATGCCGCCGCCGTCTTCGGCCCGGTAGTTCCAACTGGGTCGCTGGGCGGGCTGGCCGTCGCCTTCGAAGACCCAGTATCCGAATTCGCCGCGCAGCGAGAGGATCCGGCCGAAGAAGTTTTCGTCGACGAGCCGGCGCAACTTCACCAGACCGGGGAGGTAGAGCTTGTCGTGGACGACGCCCGCGGTGACCCCGGCGTTCGCGGCGACCCGGGCGAGTTCGACGGCCTCGGTCAAGGTTTCGGCGGTCGGTTTCTCGGTGAAGACGTGCTTACCCGCCTTCATCGCGGCGGCCAGGGCCTCGGCGCGCCGGGAGGTGACCTGGGCGTCGAAGTAGATATCGATCGAGGGATCGGCGATCACGGCGGCGGCGTCGGTACTCCATTCGGCGATCTCGTGGCGTTCGGCGAGTTCGGCCAGTTTGGTGGCATTGCGGCCGACGAGGACCGGCTCCACCCGGATACGGGTGCCGTCCGGGAGCAGCAGCCCGCCGCTGTCGCGGATCGGGAGGATGGAACGCACCAGGTGCTGGCGGTAGCCCATACGGCCGGTGACACCGTTCATGGCGATGCGGAGCGTGCGCTGCGGAGAGGAATCGGGCATGGCTGGGTGCCTCTTCTGATTTGCGTGGCTGACGACCGCGGAATGGGTCGTGGACGGCGCGGTGGGAGCCGCAGCTGTCGAGTGGACAAGTCAGCGTCGGAATGCGCTTTCCAAGCTATGCTAGTCCCGAAGTCCGGTCAACCCCACGCGCACGAGAAAACGAGGCACGAAGCCATGGCGGCTGTGAGATTGCAAGATGTCGCGAACCGGGCAGGCGTCTCCCAGGCAACCGCGTCCCGAGTGCTGAACGGTTCGGCACGGGTGCCCGGCGAAGACGTCGCCGACCGGGTTCGCGCGGCCGCCGCCGAGCTGGGGTATGTGGCAAACGCCCAAGCCCAGGCCCTTGCACGGGCCTCGACCGGCCTCATCGGACTCGTCGTGCACGATATCGCCGACCCCTACTTCTCCTCGATCGTGCAGGGCGTGCAGGCGGCGGCACGCAGCGCCGGCAAACTCGTCCTGCTGTCCAGCACACAACGCGATTTCGATATCGAACGCGAATCCGTGAGCACCTTCATCTCCCATCGCGCCGACGCGATCATCCTGGCGGGCTCGCGCCAGAGCGGCGATCTCGACCGCGATCTCGAGAAAGACTGTGCGCGATACCTGGACAACAACGGCAAAGTGGTCGTGGTCGGACAGCCGCTCCCCTTCGGTGCCGCAGTGGAGCCCGAAAACCACGCAGCCTCTGCTCAACTCGCCTACGCCCTGCTCGAGCAGGGCCACCGGGATTTCGCGGTGATCGGCGGTCCGGGCAATATCAGGACCGCCGTCGACCGGCGCAACGGCTTCGTCGAAGCGCTCGCGACGCAGGGCGTGACACCGCTGGTGGAAATCGCGGGCGACTTCTCCCGGGACGGGGGTTTCAGCGCCGCTCGCCGCCTCGCCGCAGCACTGGAACTGCGCCCCGGACAGGCCGGGGACATAACACCCTGCGTTTTCGCCGTCAGCGACGTGATGGCCATCGGAGCGATCGCGGCGTGGCGCGAACTCGGCCTCACGGTGCCCGATGATATCTGCGTCGCCGGGTTCGACGATATCCCGACGCTGCGCGATCATGTGCCGAGCCTTTCGACGGTGGCGCTGTCGCTGGTCGACATCGGCGAACGTGCCGTGGCGCTCGCACTCGACGACTCCGCGACGGCCGCACATATCCACGAATTCGTGCCGGGTCGCGTGATCCTGCGCGACAGCAGTATTTTGCGACGGGCCTGACCTGCACGAACACGAAACCCTTGACACTGTGTGGCCGGTCACACTAGCCTCTGTTCCAGCGTCGGAAAGCGCATTCCCGGCGGGTGTAGTGTGAACCCCGCTCCACTACTAGCTCTTAGGACTCCAGATGGCGGTAGTCACGTCCGTCGAGGCCGGTTCCTCCGCACCGAAAGCGACCGAACCCGCTCGCATTCGGCGCCGGAAACTCCCACCCCCATCCACAATATGGTCGTCCATATGGCGGCCGCTCGCCCTGGTGGCAGTGCTTGTCGCCGCTTGGTGGGCCGTCACCGAATTCGAACTCGTCGAACCGTATATTCTGCCGTCACCGGCGGATACCTGGCGCACCGCCGCCGACAACTCGGCGTATCTGCTCCAGAACACATGGGTCACCACCTACGAAACCGTGGTCGGTTTCGTTATCGCCGCAGTGATCGGCGAAGCCGTCGCACTGGTGATGATCTACTCCCGCGGCGTCGAGCGGACGATGTATCCGCTCATCCTTTTCGCTCAGGTCATCCCCAAGATCGCGATTGCTCCGCTGTTCATCGTCTGGCTCGGGTTCGGCACCAGCCCCAAGATCCTCGTCGCCGTATTGATGGCTTTCTTCCCGATCGTCATCGCCGGTATGGCCGGGCTGCGCTCGGTCGATCCCGAAATACTCGAACTCACGTCCACCATGGGTGCGAGCAACTGGAAAACGTTCGTGAAGGTGCGTTTTCCGGCATCACTGCCGCAGTTGATGTCCGGCCTCAAGATCGCCGCCACTCTCGCGGTCACCGGTGCCGTCGTCGGTGAATTCGTCGGCGCGAACGAAGGCCTCGGCTACGTGATTCTGCAAGCCAACGGAAATATCGACACCGCCATGCTCTTCGCCGCCCTGATCATCATGTCCCTGCTGGGCATCATCCTGTTCGCGATCATCGAAATCGCCGAACAGTTCCTTATCCCCTGGCACGCCTCTCGCCGATCCACGGCCTCCGCCGTCGGCACGGTCTGAGCATGCCGAACCACCGCATTCACGCCACAGCTGGAGAACTCGCATGAAATTCGTAACTCGCAGACTCACGACGATGGCCGCCGCTGCGGCTGCTTCACTTCTGTTGTCGACCGGCTGCGGGGCCGGCGGCAACGACGCGAAGGACCCCGGCGCCGACGGGGAGACCACCACGGTGTCGCTGATGCTCAACTGGTATCCCTATGGGGAACACGCCCCGTTCTATTACGGTGTGCAGGAGGGCATATTCGCCAAGCACGGAATCGACCTCGATATTTCGGCCGGCCAGGGCTCCACCAAAACCACACAGGCCACCGGCTCCCAGCAGACCGATTTCGGCTGGGCCGATACCCCGGCCGTGCTGAGCAATATCGATAAGGGCGTGAAGGTCAAAAGCGTCGGCGTATTCCTCCAGACCACGCCGTCGGCAGTGCAGGTCTTCGCCGATTCGAATATCCGCACACCCGCAGACCTGGCAGGGAAAACGATCGCCGTCTCCGCGGGCGACGCACCGACCACCACCTTCCCGGTCTACCTCGACAAAGCGGGCGTTGCGGCGGATCAGGTAACCCAGCAGAGCCTCGACTCGGCAGGCAAGATGTCGGCGATGCTCTCCGGCCGCGTCGACGGCCTCATCGGGTTCGCGCACGATCAGGGCCCCACCATCGCGAACAAGAGCGGCCGGGAGGTTCGCTATCTGCGGTATTCCGACCAAGGACTGAGCTTCTTCAGCAACGGGCTCATCGCGAACGAGGCCACCATCGAATCCTCACCCGAGCTGGTACAGGCCATGGTCGATGCGACCAGCGAGGCCTTCGCCGCGGCCGTCGCGCACCCGGAGGCCGCGGTAGCGGCGATGGAAGGCAAGGATCCGCAACTGCCGCCGCAGGAGGTCCTGCTCCAGCAGTGGCAGCAGACCGTCCCGCTGCTCAGCACGCCGGAAACCGAAGGTGCAGCGCCGGGCACCAACTCCGAAGCCGATTGGCGCGCCACCGTCGAGGTCCTCAGCAATGCGAAACTCCTCGACAAGGCCGAGGACCCGGCCAAGTACTGGGAATCGGCGTTCACCCCCACCAGCAAGCCGTGACCGGAGCAGGTGACGATATGAGCACACCCACCGACACCCTCCCCCGCACCGATACCGCCGTCGCGGTAGCGGACCTGACCGTACGGTTCTCGTCCAAACGCGGCGAGGTGACCGCGCTCCACGATATCGGGCTGCACGTACGCCGGGGCGAATTCGTTTCGATCGTCGGCCCGTCCGGCTGCGGCAAATCGACACTGCTGAAAGTCGTCGCCGGCCTCACCGATCCGAGCGGGGGCAGCGTCGAACTCGGCGGCGTCCCGGTACGCGGGGCACAGCGCAATATCGGCTACGTATTCCAGCGGTCGGCACTGCTGGAATGGCGGACCGTCCGCAAGAACATCCTGCTCCAGGCCGAGATGCGCGGTTTGAACAAACGGGCGGCCGAGGCCGAATGCGCGCGCCTCATCGAGATGACCGGGCTCGGCGGATTCGAGAACGCCCTGCCGCACGAACTCTCCGGCGGTATGCAGCAGCGGGTCTCCCTGTGCCGGGCCCTGTTGCACGAACCGGAAGTGCTGCTGATGGACGAGCCGTTCGGCGCGCTCGACGCACTCACCCGGGAACGGATGAATATCGAACTGCATCGGATCTGGCGCGAAACGGGCACAACGGTCCTGCTGGTCACCCATTCGGTGGCCGAGGCGGTCTACCTCGCCAACCGGGTGGTCGTGATGAGCCCGCGGCCGGGCCGGATCGTCGAACTGCTCGACGTGGACCTGCCGGCCCACCGGGAGTACGCCACGACGATGGAACAGCCCGAATTCATCAGCGTCGCCAACCGGGTCCGGGAATTGCTCGGCGCGGCAGCGCACGCGGACTGATACTCGATCCACCGCCCACATACCGACAGGAAGCCGACCGCGTGAAGGTCCTGATTGCCCCCGACAAGTTCAAGGGAAGCCTCTCGGCATCCGAGGTGGCCGACCGGCTGGCGGAGGGCTTGGCGGCGGCGGGGGTCGACAGTCACCGGATGCCGCTGGCCGACGGCGGTGACGGGAGCGTGGACGCGGCGATCGCGGCCGGATTCACGCCACGACCGGTGACTGTGGCCGGGGCGGCGGGTACCCCGGCATACGGGCGGATCGCCGCCGGCCACGGCACCGCGGTGATCGAGGTCGCCGGCACCTGCGGTCTCACCACCCTGCCGAACGGTCGCAAGCTGCCGTTGGACGCGAGCAGCCTCGGTATGGGACAAGCCATCTCGCAAGCACTGCGTTATCGGCCGCGCCGATTGGTCCTCGCCCTCGGCGGCAGCGCGAGTACCGACGGCGGGATGGGACTGCTCGCTGCGCTGGGCTACACGTTCGCCGATGCGAACGGGGTACGACTGCGTGGCTGCGGACGGTCTTTGGGGCGAGTCCATACGATCGACTCCTCGCGGGCCGCGCGGCTCACCGGAGTCGAGATCGTGGTCGCCGGCGATGTCACCAATCCCCTGCTCGGGCCGAACGGTGCGGCAGCAGTGTACGGCCCGCAGAAGGGGGCCACCGGAGAAGAGGTGCGGTTTCTCGACGCCGGTCTGAACAACCTCGTACAAGCGTTCGCCCGTAGTGGCTACCCGGACGCGAGAGCTGCCGCGGAGGCGGCCGGAGCTGGTAGCGCGGGCGGAATGGGCTTTGCCGCGTTGATGCTCGGCGCCGAAATCGTATCGGGTGCCGGCTACTTCCTCGATCTGCTCGACTTCGACCGCCATCTACCCGGGTGCGATCTGGTCGTCACCGGGGAGGGAAGTATCGACGAGCAGACCGTGAACGGCAAATTGCCCACAGTGGTGGCCCGCCGCTCATACCCCGTTCCAGTTGTCGCTGTCGCCGGCCGGAGCACCCTGCGCCCCGACCGTTGGGGCGCCGCAGGGTTCACCGATATGCACACCCTGGGCGACCACACCGACCGGGATACGACCGACGACCCCGGCCTGACCCGCCGGCTACTCACCCGGATCGGCCGGCAGATCGGATGTGCCGCCGCATACGGTTCCGCCGGGGTCGGAGCTGGCAAGCAGCCGGGTCTGCGTCGTTGACTGTTCTCCGAAACTCGATGTACCGGTCCCGTTCGCTCCCCTGGACGGACGACTACCTCCGTCGGCCACCGTGCTGGTGGAGCCCTATAGCCTGCTCACCGAGAAGAACTGTCCGTCGGCGGCCGGTCGTAGAAGATCCGCTCGACCGTCTCCCGGAGTGGTCGATCCAACCGCTTCCCGCCGGTGTCGAATCCAGGCGCCGGATTATCGGCGAACCCACCGATCTGCTGCTTCTCCCCGTCCGCCGTCCCGGCCCAGACCTCGGTGTCCGGGGGCCGCCAGATGACCAGCAGGTCGGGATAGTGCGACAGTTCGGCCGACATCGAATCCGGTCCGCGGAACGTCAGAACAACCTTGCCCGCCGCGGGGAATTCATACGTCATCGCCTCCGGCTCGACGATAATCGAAAAATGGTGGCTGTCCGGCTGGGCCGTGACCGCCAGTGTGAACTCCATCTGCTGATTGTGCCGGACATTCCCGGAAAAGCCGACTGTCCGGTCTGATTCGTCTAGCTGATCGGCGTCGCCCGAGGCTCGAGCACAAGATCGCGGCCGACGCCGCCCAGATCGATGGACTCGGCCAACTCCGGATCGCGGATATCGGCACCGGCGGTGGCGGCATGCCGATAGGCCATCAGGTTCACCGAATCGTTCTCGGTGCTGGTGACGCCACGTTTCCAGTAAGCCCTGGCGAGGAGATCGCAGCGATCGACTCCCCATACACCGACGGCATGCGCGCGGATATCGCGCACCGCGGCCGCTTCGGCAGCGACCCAGACCTGAGTTCGGCGACCGCCGGCTATCGAGGCAGGTGCGTGATCGACGACCCGGGTGATATCGGCGAGGTGGTGCAGCGTCAGTTTCGGATGGGGCGCAACGAGTTCGATATCGGCAGGGTCCGGGGTGGCGACATATGCCGATACGGCATGATCCGGGTCGAGACCGTCGAGAATGGCCGAGATGGCCGGGAGTGCGGTGCCGTCGCCGATCAGCACATGATCACGGATTCCGGCGCCGACCGCCCATTCGGGTCGCATTCCGGACAGCGATACCGGGTCGCCGGGGCGCGCGGCAGCGAGCCAGTCGATTCCCACACCGTGATCGTGCCGCGCCACGTCCATGGTCAACCGGCGTGCCGCCGGGTCGAATCCGCGGACGGTGAAAGCGCGAAGTACCGGCTCCACGGTATCGTCGGGCCGTTGCGGAAGCCCGGACCCGCTGCGTGCCGGTGTCGGCACCGCGGAGATCCGCGCAGGTGGCAGCATGAGTTTGAATGCGTCGGCCGGATGCGGGTCGCGATATTCGTCCAGAGCCGTTCCTTCCAGGACGACGCGAGTGAATCCCGGCGTGAGGGAACCGATCCCCGCAACGGACAATTCGAGCGATAACAGCCGACGGCCCCGCGTTCGCTGCCAGACCCCCGCCTTGATCGACTCCACTGCGCCACCTCTCGATATTAGGCCACCCTAATTTCGATGGTAGCCCATCCCCGGATGCACGGGCGAGACCACGCGATGCAGCCTCGGGGCTGATCGAAAACACCGACTGCATCGGGGACGCGGCCTGGACGTACTGTGGCCGACGTGGCCGACTCCGATCATTCCGGGCCCGTGACGAGCTCCGCGGAATTGGTGGCGGCATGCCGCGAAGACACCGCGGTGCTGACCGAACGGCTCATTTCCGCGATCTTCACCGACAATCCCGAGTGGACCGACTACTCGGCAGTGGCCCGGGTGGACCTGGAGCAAGGTTGCCGGCGGTTCCTCGGTCGGGTGCTGGATCGCGTCGAGCAGAACGAGCTCCACGCCGAGCACGACGAGGTCGCCGCGGCGATCGGCGCGCACCGGGCGGTACAGGGCGTGCCGTTGGAGGCGATGCTGCGCACCTTCCGGCTGGGTGGGCGGATCGTCTGGGAGGCGCTGCTGGACCGGGGCGGCGCGCTGCCGGCGCCGGACTTCCGGGAGATGGGCACGACGATGTGGGCGGTCATCGACGGCATGTCCTCGGCGCTGGTCACCTCCTATCGCGGTGCGGAACTCGACCGGGTTCGGCTCGACGAACGCCGCCGCCACGCGTTGATCGAGGATGTGCTGGCCGGACGTGGGCGCGATGCCCGGTTTGCCCGGCAGTCACTGACCGATCCCGGCCGAGGACACGATCGCGGTATCCGGAATGCGGTCGGGCCGGCCTGTTCGCTGGTCCGGCCCGGCTGCCGAGGCCGGCCATCGAGCCCGTGTCGAGGGTCGCCGGGTCGGATTCTGTCGACCCGAACGGAAGCCCTACCTACGAGCGAAACGGGCCGGTTCCTCACCCGGCACCTGGACAACGAGCTCTCTTGCCACGAGGTGACGGAGGTGGGCAGCCGCCTCGGACAGCGCCATGTTCTTTCCCAGCGGTGAGATCTCCGCCCACGGCTTGTACCATTTCATCCGCTCGGCGACCTGCCACACCGTGAGCCGGTCATCGCCGAAAGCGCTGTACAGGTGATCCAGTCGCTCCTCGTGATGGTCGATCAAGGACGCCGCGCGACCCCCGACGTCGTCGATCGGAAGCCCGTGCGCGCCGAGCCCGCGCGTGACGCCCATTGCCTGCACCCGCCGCAGCGAATCGGTGAACTCCGCCAACGCGTCGCGCGCTTCGAGCGGGTAGACGAAATTGCCGACGTGCGGTGTCGTCTTCTGGAGAATGTGGTCGCCGGTGAACAGCACATCGGCGTCCTCGAGATAGAAGCACACGTGGCCGGGGGTATGCCCCGGGGTGTAGACCGCGCGCAGGTCGCGGCCGGTGAGCGCAATACGCTCGCCGTCGACGAGAGTGCGGTCGGGAGCCGAGTCGCGGCTCACCCGCGTCTCCTCGTGCACGGCGCGCTCGTATGCCTCCACATCGGCGTCGGCGGCGCCGGCCCGGGCCAGGTTCTTCTTCTGACCCGCCAACCACGCCGCGTCTCTGTCCGCTGTCATATCGGCAAACAGCGAATGATCGGCTTCGTGCATCGCGATCCACGCGCCCGAAACCTGCCGCACCCGGCCGCACAAGCCGCTGTGATCCGGGTGGAAGTGGGTGAGAACGACACCTTCGACATCCCGCACCGAGAAACCGATGGTTTCGAGCCCTGCAGTGAGCCCGTCCCACGCGTTGTCGTCGTACCAGCCGGCATCGATGAGCACAATTCCGCGCGGCGACTCCAGGGCGTATACGAGGGTGTTCCCGAGCGGGTTACCGGTGATCGGAACCGGGATCCGGAAAATACCGTCACCCACAGATATCGCGGTGTCCATCACTCCACCATATTCCTTAGGAACTATAAGTAATTTATTGGATCCCAGTACCAACTGATCGACCGGCGACGCGCTGTCCGAGGTGGCATGCTTTCCAGATGTGTGCACGTGTGGTGCGCTCGCGTGCGGAGCGGATGAGTGTGTATCGCCGAGTCTTGGAGACTCGGGATCCGATGACCGGCCCGGATCGCCTGCGCGAATTGGCCGCGGATCCGGTCCTGCCGGTCCGGCTGTGGACGGCCCGCAATCCCAACGTTCCGGCGGACGCGTTCGTACGTCTCATTGTCGATGAGGACAACCCCGTCCGGTGGAACGCGATCACGAATCCCGGCGTGCCGCCGGCGGCGCTAAGGCACGTCGCAGCACTGGAAGCGGACCGGCACGGGGACCAGGACTTCACGCTGCGTGAAAATCTGGCACATCATCCGAACGCCACCGCTGAGTTCCGAGCGGAGTTGATCAAGGCCGGAACCTGCCGAAATCCCGCCAGTTGCCCGGAACCGTGGTACTACCGCAACCGCTTCCACGGTAGGTGACAGGCGCCGTCTTCAGCCGGTGTCCGCCCGGCGGCCGAACAGCAGCCCTCGCCACAGTGAGCAGGAGGTGGACGTCCGCGATCACCTCGTGTCGTTGCCGGCCCACAACCGTCTGGACCGATCCCGATCTCTTCCGTGCACACGCCGGACCTGAGCAGCCTGCGAGTTCGGCTCTGCCGGAACCCGACCGGCATGGATTTCCGAATTGCCTCGGCGGCACAGCCATTCCCCCCACACCAACGAAAGATAGTATAGCCTTCCCTAAGTGCCGGACGGGGTGGCTTCGCCGCACCCGCAGAGAACCCGGTGCCGATGCGATGACCTCCATAGAAGGAGTACATGTGGCTGCGATCAAGGTCACCGATCTCGTCAAGACATACGGTGAGGTGGCGGCCCTCAAAGGTATCTCGTTCGAGGTCGAACGCGGCGAGATACTCGGCCTGCTCGGCCCGAACGGAAGTGGTAAGACCACAACGGTCACATTGCTGTCCACGCTGCAACGCCCCACTTCGGGCAGCGCACGGATCTGTGGTGACGATGTGGTCGCCGAGGCGGCCCGGGTGCGTGAACATATCTCGCTCACCGGGCAATACGCGTCTCTGGACGAGGGGCTCACGACCGTGGAGAACCTGTCCGTGTTCGGCCGGCTCACCGGTTTGCGCGGGTCGCGACTGCGCACCCGCATCGACGAACTCGCCGAGCAGTTCGACCTCACCGCGGTGCGCAATCAGCGAGTCGGCACACTCTCCGGCGGGATGCGGCGCCGGGTCGATATCGCCGGCGCCCTCGTCACCCGGCCCGAGGTGCTGTTCCTCGACGAACCGACCACCGGTCTGGATCCACGCAGTCGCGCCGCGGTCTGGGATACCGTCGCCGGCCTGCGGAAGGAAGGGATCACGGTCCTGCTGACCACCCAGTACCTCGAGGAAGCCGACCGGCTCGCCGATCGCATCGTGATGCTCAACCGCGGGACCGTGGTCGCCGCCGGTACGCCGGGTCAGCTGAAAAAGCAGGTGGGCGCGGCTGTGTGCGAAGTGACCCTCGTGGAGCGGGCCGATACGGCCCGGGTCCTCGAATTGCTCGAGGGGCTGGAACTCGTCGAATCACCGGCGGACGGCACGGCCGCGGGGCCGCAGGCCCATCCGCGACTGGTGGTCCGGGCGCCGAACGGGATGGCGACGGTGTCCGGCGTTATCGACCGATTGGACACCGCGGGAATCGATGTGGTCGATATCGGCCTGCGCCAGCCCTCGCTGGACGAGGTGTTCCTCCAACTGACCGAGACGGTCTGATGACGACGACCGCTGTCGAGCACGGGCCGACCATGAATACCACCGCTACTGCCGTGCCCCGGAGTTCGGTCGGGCTGGTACCGGCCACTGCCACGCTCGCCCGCCAGAAGATTTCGGCCGCGATCCGCTCGGGTGATGTCATCTTCGCCGTCTTCGGGCCGGTGGTGTTCTTCCTCTGCTTCTATACGCCGCTGCACCGCCAGTTCGAACTCGGCGGGGGCGACTATGCGCAATTCCTGACGCCGATAATTCTTTTGCAGGCCGGGCTGTTCACCGCTATCACCGCGACCGAGACCGCCGGGCAGGACGCACGCGCCGGTGTGCACGAGCGGATGATGTCGCTGCCGATCCCGCGCGTCGCCCCGTTCCTCGGGCGTATGGCCTGGGTCGTGGTGCGGATGGTCCTGACGCTCGGCGGCGGGCTCGCCATCGGCTGCGCCCTGGGCTTCCGGTTCCAGGGCACGATCGTGGAAACCTTTTCCTTCGTCCTTCTCGTCGTCGTATTCGGCTCGGCGCTGAGCATGGTCACCGATGCGATCGGCACGGTGGCCCGTAATTCGGTGTCGATCGCGAGCGTTCTCATGATCCCGCAACTGATCCTGGTGATGGAATCGACCGGCCTGGTCGCCGCGCAGGCATTCCCCGACTGGGTACAGCCGTTCGTACGCAATCAGCCGATGTCGGTCTACGCCGACACGCTCCGGGCGCTCGCCTCGGGCTCCGCGGTCGAACCACTCGCGGTGCTGCTCTGGTCGGTGGCGCTGCTCGCCATCGGCGTTACGGCAATTGTGGTGGCGGGTCGAGCGCAGGTGAAACGATGACGGAGACGATGACATACCCAGCAACCTGGCCGCGCCGGCAGACCGTGCCGGTACTGCGCCATTCGATCGTCCAGGCGGGTGCGCTACTGCGATCCTGGTCGCGCGATCCGGGGATCGTGGTCCAGTCGATAGTTTTTCCCGCCTTCATGCTGTTGATGTTCCAGTTGGTGCTGGGCAAAACCGTGACCTCGATGGGCGGCGGTGACAGCATCTTCGGCAACACCGGCCTGGTGGCGCTGGTGGGTGCATTGTTCGGCACGCTGGCCACGGCCATCAGCCTCATCCACGAACGCGATACCGGGCTGCTGGCCCGGATGTGGACGCTGCCGGTGCCACGTCCCGGTTTCCTTGCCGGACGGCTGCTCGCCGAAGCACTGCGCACCGGGATAGCCACTGTTGTGCTGTTCGCCGTCGCGGTCCCCCTCGGGTTCCGGTTCGAGCAGGGCATCGCTGCCGGTATCGGCGCGGTGCTGGTGGCCATGCTGTTCGCGGTCGGGATCGCGGTACCGGTGATCGCCATGGCGACGGTTGCCTCCGGCCGGCAGGCCGTCCAGCAGCTCAATGGCTTCTTCTTGCTGCTGTTGTTCTTCAACGGAGGTTTCGCGCCCGTCGGCGAGTACCCCGGCTGGCTGCAGCCGGTGGTCCGCCATCAGCCCATGACACCGGCGATCGACACGGTTCGTGGTTTGACCGAGGGCGGGCCGGTGGCGCAGCCACTGGCCGCCACGGTGCTGTGGACGATCGGGCTGATCGTCGTGTTCGGCCCGGTGGCGTCCCGCGGCTACCGGCATGCCGCGGAACGCCGCTGACAATGCGGCGGTGCGCACCGCTTTTCCGAGCGGTGCGCACCGGAGTCCCGGCCTCGATCAGTCGCTTTTCATATCGCCGGTGGACAGGCGCAGGATGCCGAGCACGAAGATGATCAGGCACGGCACCGCGAAGTACAGCAGTGATCCGTTCGGGCCGCCGAAGTAGCTTTCGATGGTGGAGAGCTGGCCGACGCCCAGTTCGCCGTTCTTGAACGGCGACAACCGCTGCAGCATGCGCCCGAGGTCGTTGTTGACGAAAGTGACGAAAACTTCGATGCCGAATTTCCACAGCAGCACGATCATCACCACCAGGCCGGGTTTCGGCAGGAGTGCGGCCAATCCCAGGCCGAGAGCACAGACCAGCATCGTGAAAACGGGCACGCAGATCAGCAGGCGGATACCGGTGCCGGAGAAGGCGTCCACATCGCCCCATACGTCCGGGAACAGATACGGAAAGCCGCCCAGCAGCAGGAGCGTGGTCGCTCCGGCGACCGCACCGGAAAGCAGGCCGAACACGATCAGCTTCGCGACAGGCAGCAGCCAGCGGCGGGCCTGGATTCCGGCGACCGTCTCGACGGTCTTGTCCTTGAATTCATTGCTCAGCGAGGACACCGCGCCCGACATGAGAATGAAAGTCGAGAAGATCAGCACCCAGTAGGTGGTATTGCTGGTCTCCATTCCGCCGTAACCGTTGATGGTTTGGGCCTGGGATGCCTTGGCGATGCCGAAGTTGAGCGCCACCGGAATCAGGATCGCGAGCGGGACGATCGTGTACCACAGCGGGTTATGCCACGACAGTTTCGTGAGTTCGCTGCGGATCGAGCGAACAAGATAGCGAGCGAGCATCATTGTTCCCCCTTGCCCGTGGTGTATTCGACGCTGTCCGCGGTGAGTTCGAGGTAAGCCGATTCCAGCGGTCGCGGGCCGGAGCCACGGACGACCAACTCGTCCTTGCTCGTATCGGACAGCACTTTCCCCTTGCCCATGATGACGATCCGATCACCGGTGATTTCGACCTCGGTGAGATTGTGCGAAGCCACCAGCAGGCATTTCCCCTCGGCGGCGAGCCCGGTGACGAGTTCGCGCAACCACAGCGTGCCCTCGACGTCCAACCCGTTGGCCGGTTCGTCCAGAACCAGAGTCCGCGGATCGCCCAGTAGCGCCGCGGCGATACCGAGTCGCTGCAGCATGCCGTAGGAGAATTTGCCGACCGGGCGTCGAGCGACCTTTTCCAGCCCGACCCGTTCCAGTACCCGGCCGACGGCGGCCGCCGGCACTCCCCCCAAGCGCGCCTGCCACAGCAGATGCTGGGTCGCCGTATGCCGGGGATTGCGGGTGAACGCGCCGAGACCGAAACCGATTTCGCTTATGGTGTCCCGGAAATCCAGGAGGCCCTTACCGTTGATAGTGAGCTTCCCGCCGGTAGGCCGGGTCAGGCCGGCGATCATCCGCATAACGGTGGTTTTGCCGGCGCCGTTGGGCCCGAGCAGATAGGTGATCGAGCCCGGTTCGGCTTCGAAGCTGACATCGTCTACGGCTACGTTGTCGCCGAAGCGTTTGGACACGCCGCGAACACTGATCATCGATACATTCCTGAACGAGGTGAATTGCTGGTGCAGATGCGCATACGCGCAGCGACTCCCCGTTCGGCCGTCGCGGCGCCGGGGAGTCGCTGCGGAGATAGTGCGGGGAATCAGTATCCGAAGTCCGGGTTACCGGCGCACTGCATTTCGGCGCAGATCGCTTTCCAGTCGTACTTCCACAGACCGCCTTCACGGACGAAGTGATAGTTGGTGGAGGTGGCCGGGAAGCCTGCCATCACGCCCTCGACCCGCACCGACATGGAATTACCCGAGACATTGACATTGCCGACGGCGCGGCCCTGGATCGAGAAGAAATCCATGGTCTGACTGTTCGCCATGACCTTCTCGATCGCGCCCCGCGCCTGCGCGCCGTTATAGCTGACCTCGAGTTTGGGGGCGATACCGATATTCGGATTCCAGAAAGCAGCGAACTGCCGCTCGAGCTGGCCGAGATTCGGCACCTCGTCGCGAATGTAGAGGTCGCCGACCTTGCCGTCGCGAATCGACACATCGGCCGCGGCGGGATGGGCCAGGCCCAGACCCAGTAAAGCGGCGAAAACCACGGCGGAAACAATCCTGATGAGCTTTGGCATGGCGGTCCCTTCGAGCCAAATGAGAAACAGACCCGAGCCTCCGGGCCGGTCCAACAATAATCCGCGTAAGTTAGGACAGTCAATCCTAACTTCGCGCCGATCGGTGTACACGGAACGCGTCCGATCAGGACGAAATCAGGTGCGCGGCCGACGAACGACGCAGCTTGCCCGACGGCGTCTTGGGCAGCGCGCCCTTGTGCACGATCGTGACGACTGCCGGGGCGATGCCGATATCGTCGTACACCGCGCGCGCCACTTCCTTACGGATCCGCTCGCTCGCCTCGGCGTCCTCGGCGAGGTCGGATTCGGCGATCACCGCGATGCCCTCGCGCGCCATCCCCGGCAGCCGCACGGCCACTGCCGCCACGCTGCCGGCGCGTACGCCACCGACTTCCGCCGCCGCACGCTCCACCGTGGTGGGCGCGATATTACGGCCGGAAACAATGATGATGTCCTTTTTACGTCCGGTCACCACGGTCTCACCGGTATCGGTGCGGTACCCCAGATCACCGGTGGCAAGCCAGCCTTCGGCGTCCACGGCCGATACATACCCCTCGGGCAGGAGGTACCGCCGGGCCACCGCGTCGCCGCGGACCAGGATCTCGCCGATACGGTCGGCCGGTAGCGCCGCGCCGGCGGCATCGACCACCTTCAATTCGATCCCGATGACCGGTGTTCCCAACCGCATCAGTGTTCGCGACAGGCCGCCGGAATCGCGTTCGACCACACCTGCGACTTCGGCCCGTGCGGAATCGATGACATCCACCGAATACCGCGCGGCGGCATCGGTGAACGATGTCGCCAGGGTGGTCTCGGCCATCCCGTAGGCCGGCATCAGAGCTTCCGGCCGGAAGCCGAATCGTTCTGTCGCGTCCAGAAATTCCAGCAGAGTCGCTTCGTCGACGATCTCCGCACCATTGACCGCGACCCGCAGACAGGACAGGTCGTAGGCCCCGTCGGGCGCGCGGCGCAGCCGCCGGGCCAGCAGTGAATAGGCGAAATTGGGCGCCGCGGTGTAATTTCCGTCGAATCGACCGATCAGCTCCGCCCAGGACAGTGGACTTTTCAGGAACGCGAGCGGTGGCACGATCACCGTTGTCGCCTGCGCCAGCAGCGGCGTCATGAGCATGCCGATCATCCCCATATCGTGGTAGAGCGGCAACCAGCTGACACCCACCCACTCGGCGGTGAAACCGGTCCGGTCCACCATGGCAGCATGATTCTGGTGCAGGTTCCGGTAGGAGATCGCCACCGCCTTTGGCACACCGGTGGTGCCGGAGGTCAGCTGCAGGATCGCGGTATCGTCCTCGGCGGTCGGCATATGCTCGATCGATTCGGTTCGTTCGGCCAGTTCGCCGAGTACGGCAACGGGGGCACCGAGGTCGAGACCGCGCACGGCCTCGGTGAACGGCTCGCTCAGTACCACCACCCGGGCACCCAGCATCTCGATCACGGCACGCGTATCCGACAGCCAGGTCTCGAGATTCATCCGCGGGGTGGGCTGATGCAGCATGGTGAACGCCGCGCCACGCATCCAGATCGCCTGGACGGCAACGGTGACGTCGTCGGCCGGGCCCGCGAGGATGGCGACGGAATCGCCGGGTAGCACACCGGCTTCGGCCAGTCCGGCGGCCACCCGGCGGGCCGTGCCCCGCAGCTGATCCCAGGATCGGAAAGTAAGCTCCGACGCGTCCGGCCCGCTCCACAAGCCTGTGGCCTCGGAAACCGGTTCGTCGAAAAGCGACTGGGTGATTCTGCTCATCGGAATTCCATTTCTGCCCACCGGATACTGCCGGCCGGGGCGCACTAAGCCTCGCCGATTACCCGGTCGAAGTGCTCGATGAAGGTGTCGGCGTACCCGGACGGCAGGGCCGCGGGGTCGATGACGATACCGAACGATGTCCGCTTGCCCAGAATGAGCGATGTCACCGAGAACGAATAACCGGCCAGCGGCGACAGCGCGGTCAGTTCCGTGATCGGTTTCCCGAGCACGGAACGCACCCGGGAGAAACCGGGATTGATACCGATATGGATATCGGGGCTCATATGTTTCATGGCCGCGCCGCCGATGATCCGCCGCAGTGCCCAGGGCAGCGCCGGTTCCGTCGCGGGCGCCGCGGAAGCCAGTTCGGGGCGGCGCCGCTCGACGACGGCCAATTCCGCTTTGCATCGCTGGATCTGCCGGTCGAGATCCGGTTCGTTGCCGGCCAGATTGAGCGGCGTGACGATCACGGCATTACCGGTGTGCCGGAATTCCGGATCGTTGGTCACCGGCAGGGTCACCCGGATGATTTCGGCGGGGACGCAACCGGGCGGGGCAAGGCTGATCGCGCGGCCGACGGCGGCGAGCAGGAACTCGTGCACCGAGGCGCCGTGCGCTTTGGCAGCGCGGCGAAGGTCGCGGGTGGACGCACTGTACAGGGCGTATTCCCGGCGGCCGGATGTGGTGAGTTTCGGCCAGGCACGGCCGGTCTTGCCGGCGGCATGCTGTTCGGCGAAGGCGGCCTTGGCCTCCTTCAGCACGGCCGGATCGATCTCGGGCGTACGGAACCGGGGGCTGGTCGCGAATCGCTCGAACTCGGCGAGTTCCGCGGCCGACCCGTCGGCCAGTAGTGCGGCGAAGGCGGCACCGGCGATACCGTCGGATACCGCGTGGTGCACCCGTAGCAGGAAGTACTGGGAGCCCGCGCCGGCCGGGGTGAACAGGGTCAGATGCCACATCGGCTGCGGCCGGGGCAGCGGCGTCTCGAGCAGCACAGTGATCTGCTGGTTCAACTCCGTCGCGTCGGCGTAGCCCGCCGCGGCGAGATGCCGGTTCACATCGACTTTCTCGGCTACCGTCTCGCGCGGGCGGCGCCACCGTCCGCGGTCGATGCCGAGCCGGAACAACTCGAACAGTTCACTGCGCTCGCGCACCCGTTCGCGCACGTCACCGTGATCCAGGTGGCCGCCGTCGGCGGACAGTTCGAGCAACATCGCCCAGTGCATCGGGCTGCTGTCGGTATCCAGGTGCAGGTAGGTGTGATCCGTCGGGGTCAGCTTCGTCACCGGGGCATCGGTCATTGCGTATCCACTTTCGCGAGGAGGGCCCGATAGCCGTCCGTATCCGGTTTCATGGCCGCGGCCACCAACTCCCACAGCACCTCATCGGTGCCGCCACCGACGCGCGCCAATTTCATGTCCCGGAACCAGCGGTTCAACGGGAGCCCGATATCGAGGTAACCGATACCGCCCCAGATGTGCAGGCACTGGGAGGCCACTTCTTCGCCGAGCCCGGCCGCGGTGGCCTTGAGCGAGGCGGCGGTTCGCAGGTTGATTCGCCCCTCGGCGGCGACACCGGCGAGCGCGTAGCGCAGCAGATCGACCCGCGACTGCAACTCGGCGACGCGTAACCGCAACGCCTGATGATCGTAGAGCCGCTTGTCGAACTGGGTGCGGTCGTACATGCGGGCGAGAGTTACGCCGAGCATGCGCTCGCAGGACGCGGCGATCTGACCGGCCACCGAATAGCGTTCGTGCGCCAGCCCCCAGCTGATCACTGCCAGGCCGGTGCCGGGACGGGCGAGGAGCGCTTCCGCCGGAATCCATGTGTCGATGCCGACCGCGGCGGTGTCCAACGGTCCGGCACCGAGCTTGTTGTAGGGCTTACCGACCTGCACCTGTGCAACCGGCACCACGGCCAGCGCGACATTGCCCGATCCGGTTGCCGGGTCGTCGCCGCGGCTGCGCCCGACGACGATCATATAGTCGGCGATCGGCGCGAGGGAGACGAACTTCTTGTGGCCGACGACCCGGTATCCGCCGTTCTCCGGCTCGATCCGGGTCTGGGCGTTCTGCAGGTCCGAGCCGCCGGATTCTTCCGACGCCGCGATGCACAGCACCGTATCGGCCGCGATCGCCTCCTCGGCGAGCTGCCGCAGGAAATCGGTGCGCCCGAATCGGCGCAGCATGGCGATCGCCGAATCGTGCAGGCTGACTCCGACGCCGATCCCCGCCGAACCGAGCGCACCCAGTTCACGGGCCAGTGCGAAATGGTCGCCGAGATCGGTCAGCTTCCGGTTGTCCCATTTACGCGCGAAAACGCCTTCGGCACCGAGGTGTTCGAGCAGGACTCGCGGAAACTCGTTGTCCTGTTCGGCCTGTTCGGTCCACTGGACCACGCGGTCGTCGAAGGCCCGGGCGAGCAGATCGGCGTACGAATCCGCGGGGGCGGCGACTGTCATGCCACGGCGCCGGACTTGGCACGGATCAGATCCTCCAGATCCCCGACCGACGCCGCCTCGGCCATCTCCCGCTCGGTGAGCTTGACGCCCAGACGCTCTTCGATTGCCACGACGCCGATGGCGAAGGCGACCGAATCGATGCCGAGATCCTCCACCAGGAGTGCATCCCGGTCGAGGTCGGTCAGCGACAGGTCGAGATCTTCTTCCAGGATGCTGTTGAGCACATCGCGAATTCGGTCGGACATCTAGAACTCCTCAAAATACTGTTCGGATCCGCCGGACGGGGGCCGGCGATTTTCCTCCGGCCGGACCGGAGGAACGCCACTGGTGGTGTCCGGCGAGCCGGCGCGGCTGCCATGAACACCGGAAGCACAAGGCAGGTCGGACTGACAAAGAGTGGCTAGTCCTGCTCGACGACCTCCTCGCCGGTGACCCCGAAGCTGGTGAACGCCGTATTCCGCGGAATGCGGTAGACCTCGCGCCCGGTCACGGTGTTGAGGATCTTGGCGTTGCGCACAGCACCGATGTCCAGGTTCGGCGCGGAGACACCGTGGCTGTGTTCCTCGGCGTTGGCCACGAACAATCGATCCCGCAGCGCATCGTCGGCACGTACCGAATGGTTGTTCTCGACTATCGGACGGCCGCGCGAATCACGGCGCAGGTGCTCTTCCAGAGGTCCCAGGAAGTCGGTTCTACGGTGCCGGTACCCGGTGGCGGCGATCACCAGGTCGGCGGTGTGTGCGATTTTCGTCCCGGTGTCGCGGTGCTGTCCCCGGACCCGGAGGCGGCCTTCGGGCAACGTCTCGAGGCCCTCGACCGCGACACCGTTACGCAACTCCACGGGCCGCGACTTCTCCAGCAACTGACGCCGGTAGAGCAGATCGTGCAGGCGTTCCAGGGTTTCGGTGGAGATGCCCTTGTGGAACTGCCAGTGCCCGGCCCGCACTCGGTCGCGGGTGTCCTCCGGCAGACTGTGGAAATAGTCCATGTAGGCCGGAGTGGTCATCTCCAAGGACAGCTTGGTGAAATCCAGCGGCGCGAACCACGGCGTGCGGGTCCACCAGCGCACGGCCGGACCACCGCGCAGATTCTCTTCGAGCAGGTCGATGACGATTTCGGCACCGGACTGACCGGAGCCGATCACGGTGACCGCGTCCGCGCAATGAGCGTTGTCCCGGTGGTACAGGTACTGGGCGCTGTGCACCAGCGCGGCGGAATCGGTCGAGAGTGCTTCCGGAATCGAGGGTTCGGTGCCCACCCCGACCACCACATGTTCGGCATACAGCGTCGAGGTGGTGCCGAGGCCGGATATCGACACCTCGAAATGCCCGCGAACGGCATCCCAGCGCACCGCGTCGACGGTGCTGCCGAACCGCAGCGAGTCCAGCTTCCGGACTGCCCACAGCAGGTACGCCTCGTACTCGCGCCGGGTGGGGAACCAGTCCTCACGCACCAGGAACGGGTACAGCCGGTCGACGTCGGCCAGATAGGCCAGGAACGACATCGGATGCGTCGGGTCGACCAGCGAGACCAGATCGGACAGAAAGCTGACCTGTAGTTTCGCCTCGTCGAACAGGAGACCGGGATGCCAGCGGAATTCCGGCGCGGAATCGACTACGAGTATGTCGAGGCCGTCGATCGTGGAGGCCATGGCCGCCAGCGATAGGTTGAACGGCCCGCAACCGATCCCCAGAACGTCTACTTTCCGTATGTCACTCATGGATCTTCACCATCTCGTCGTGCGCGCTGCGCAGCCCTTCCGATTCCACTTCCAGCCCGGCACGCAGCAGTTCATCGAACAGGACATCGATATCGCGTTCGGTGGTCTCGGGGTTGAGCAGAGTGAGCTTCACGCAGGTGCGGGGCTCGCCCTCGCCGTGCACGCGCACCTGGGTGCGGCCGATGAGCGCCTTACCGGAGCTGATCAGGCGCCGGCGCAGTTCCCCGTTCACCTGGTCGAGGTCCAGGTCCTCACAGCGGTAGCGGAATACGACGGTGGTCATGGTGACCGGTGCGACGAGCTCGAGCTGCGGCTCGGTCGCGATACGACGCTCGGCATGGCGCGCGAGAGCGTGGCAGGTATCGAGCATCTCGCCCAGCCCGGTGCGGCCGTAGGCGAGAAAGGTGGCCAGGACCTTGAGCACATCGGGGCGGCGGGTGGTCTGCAAGGTCTGGCCGAGCAGGCCACCGAAACCGGCCTCGATATCGTCGTCCGGGTTGAGGTAGGCCACCGACCGGTTCAGCGAGGAGAATCGTCGGTGATCGGCGAGCAGCAGCACACTGGCTGCGGCAGGCTGCCAGCCGATCTTGTGCAGGTCCAGAGTCACCGAGTCGGCCCGGTCGAGGCCGGTGAGCAGCCCGGCCAGCTTATCGGAGAACAGCGTGCCGAAACCGTATGCGGCATCGACGTGCATCCAGACATCGTGGCGCGCGGCGATATCGGCGATCTCGGGCAGCGGATCGACAGACCCGAAGTCGGTGGTGCCCGCCGTGGCCACGACCGCGACCGGGGTGTGGCTCTCGGCGAGTTCGGTGAGCAGTTCGTCGAGGGCCTCCGGGATCATCCGGTGCGCGGAATCGACCGGAACTCCGATCGCGGCGCTCTCCCCGAGACCGAGTGCGGCGCAGGCGCGATGGACCGAGAAATGCGCGATCCGGGAACACAGCACCACCGGGCGGGGCAGGCCGCTCACACCGTTGCGGCGGATATCGATGCCGAGCCGGGCGGCGCTGTAGTCGCGAGCGATCAGCAGTGCGAGCAGGTTCGAGTAGGAACCACCGGGACCGAAGACGCCACCGGACCGTTCGGTGAAACCGGCCAGTTCGGCGAGCGCGCTGATGGTCCATTTCTCGATCGCCAGAGTTGCCGGCCCCGAATCGTAGGTATCCAGCGATGCGTTGGTGGCGCTGGCCAGCGCATCGGCGACCACGGCCACCCGCAGCGAGGGCGGCTGCAGATGCGCCGCCGCATGCCGGTGGGTCAGGTCCAGGCCGTAGGCCGCGATCAGTTCGGCCACCCGGTCGAGCGCCGCGGCCTCGCCCATCCCGTTGTCCGGAACCCGCTCCGGGCCCAGTTGCCCGGCCACCGCGTCGAGTACTTCGGCCGGATTTCCCCAGGGCAGCGGTGCGCCGTGGTGCCGGGTGCGGACCGGATCGGCCAGCCGCGCGAGACCGCGGCCGACTGCCGTCCAGCCCTCTCCCGGCGTGACGAACTCGGATCTCTGTCTTCGGGGGACTGCGATTTTCTCTGACACGGGTAGCCTCATCGACTCGAATACGGATAACGACTGCGTTCGGCCCCCGTTCGTCCCCACCGCGACGCCCGACGCAATTTTCGACAGCGTGATCTAGGTGGTTCCGGCCGTGGATTCGCGGACCGTCCGGACGAATTCGTTCAGGGGGCGGTCCAGTGCACGCGGAATGGCCGTGACGACTGCGGACACCAGTACTCCTGCCTCGCGGGCGAGTTCGGCGCCGACTACCTCCGGCTGATAGTCGATCTCCAAGTGGACGCGTTCGTCGGCACCGCGTTCGAACGCCAGCGTCAGCGGATAGTTGCCGACGCCGTGGAACACCGACTCGCAGTTCACCCGGCCCCGCTCCGGCCTCGGGATGCCGCGTAGCGGCGCGTTCCGCACCGAAGCCATGATTTCGGCGACGGGGAAGCGCCCGCCCGCGGTGCGCAGCGCGGTCAGCACGGTGCCGTAGTCGACGGTGGCGAATTCCATCGCCCGGTATACCACCGACACCGCCGCGCGCAGGGCATCGCGCACGCTCGCCGCGGGCTCGAAACCGAAGCGCATCGGGACGATGTTGCCGCTGTAGCCGACCCGGTCGGGGCCGGCCCCGGGATCACGATTGTCGGCGGGCACCAGCAGGACGTGGTCGGCGGCACCGGTGAGCGCGTACACGCTCACGGCACAAACGCCGATGAGAAGCGCGTTGAGGGTGGCACCCACTTCGCGGGCGACACCGTCCATGGCCTCGATGCCGGCCGGCTCGATCGGGGTTTCGACACGGATACCGGCGGCATCGACGAGCGGAGCGAGCCAGCTCTGCTCGGCGCTGTCCGCCGGTAGCTCACCGGACAGTGGATACCGGACGTCCGCGGCCGCCCACGTGTCCTGGGCGTGCTGTAGTGCCCGGGCGATCTCGCCGGGGCTCGCGGCCGTCGCCGGCCGCACCGGACGGCCGGCGTCGGCGGGCCGGGAGCCGGAGACCAGCGTGCCCAGCAGCAGGGGCCAGGAAGTGTCGTCCACCGCCAGGTGATGCACGACCAGCGCCATCGTGGCCGTGCCGTCGGCATTCGCGTAGATCCGCGCCCGCAACGGCGGTTCCCGGGTCAGGTCGAAAGGCATCTGCGCCGATGCCTCGGCGGCCGCCCGGATCTGCGCTCGGCCCATCGGTTTCCCCGCAGCGGTCGCGACAGGGCCCGGCGGCAGCGTGCCCCACTCCCAGACGGCCCCGGGCTCGACCCAGCGGCCGGTGTGCTCCACGGGTTCCCGGCGCGGTTCCGCGTCGGCCTCGGCGACGATCACCGAGCTGAGCACGGCCGCACCACCCACCATGAGCTCGAACGCGGCGATCACCGAGTCGATCGTGTGGGTGCCGGTGAAGTCCAGGATCAGGCCGATATTGTGGGATACCGAGTTCGGGTCGAGCTGGTAGATCTTCCACATCCGGCGTTCGGCGACGCCGAGACCGCCGGTGGCAGCCGTCTCGATGGTCGCGGGGTTCGCGACCGGGCCGCCACCGGCTCCCGCGACAGCGAGGCGCCGGCGCAGGACTTCCAGTCGTGCATCGGTCAATAATGTCGTCATACTTCTTCCTGCCTCCGGGTGAGCGGGGCCTGCGCCGGTGCAGCGGGCACCGGCTGCGCGAACCGCGTGGTCCCGGCAATCCGGGTGAATTCATCGCGCTGCACCGCGGTGTCCCGCACTGTCGTCCAGTCGCTGACGATGTCGATCAGCTCCCCCCGTGCCCAGACCGGCGCCTGATCTTCGAACCAGGGCGAACGCGGATCGCCACTGACGCCCAGCGGCACGATCCACCGGCTCGCGTCACGGTCGGCCAGGTCCCACGCATACCGAGCGGCCGACCCGACACCGCACGCATGCGAAAAGCCCACCGCGCTGGCGTTGGCCATAACGCATTCGGCATCTCCGCCCAGCGGCTGCGGCCGCGGGCGCAACTGCCGCGCGACCTCGGGATGCTTCGGTGTGGCCCCGACCAGATCCCATCCGTGGATAGGAGCGAGTACGTGCACACTCCCCCACGTCGGCAGCGGCGAAGCGCCGGCGGACTCCGCGACCGCCTCGAGTGCGCCGGTGAGCAAGCCGGGGATATCGACGCCCAGCGCCGGGGCACCGCCGACAACCGATTCCAGCGCGGCCGCGATCCGGGTCTGCGCCAGAAACCACGGGGTGAAGGTGACGCCGAACCCGTGCGGTGCGGCCAGCCCGGCCAGAGCGGGATCGGCGGTGATCGCCCGGACCAGGTGTGCTCGTAGCTCGGCGAACAGGTACGCGTCGGTACTGTCGGCGTGCATCCGGCGGTCCCATTCCAGCAGCCGTCTCCGCAGCCGGTCGGCGGCCGCGCTCAACCCGGTCAGCGGCGGGAGCAGGCGAAGCAATGCGTCGGCCGCGGCGTTGTGCACATCGGCATGGACGCGTTCGCAGTCGGCCACCGTCATGGCCGGTGCGTCCGCGAGAAGCGCATCGATACGGTCGGCGCGATGGGGCGGCACGGTTTCGGTGGTGGTCGGCTGGAGCGCAAGCGTTTCGGGGATACGCTGGTTCGCGATCACCGAATAGCCGGGCACGAGGGCATCGAACCGGTCGTCGCGCACCGATTCGGTCACGTAGCCGCGCCACTGGTAGCGCTCGTCCCAGCCGGGCACCGGCAGCCAGTAGTTCTCCGGGGCCCGCAGCGGGAACTTTCCGGTGACATGGTGGGTGAGCCGCCCGGCGGTGTCGGCGATGACGATCCGGTTGACGGGCTCGACCCACCGGCCGAGCGCTCGTTGCACCTCGGCGGCGTTCGCGGCGAACAGCACATCCAGCGCGGCGTCGAAAGTCGTCTCGGGATCGGTGAGCATGGGCGTTCGCAGGCTCACCGCGAACGGTGCTTCCGGACCGCCGAATACGACCGCGCCGTTGCCCGTGGTGATGATCTCGAGCTCGACCGGGTCGCCGTCGCGGACCAGAATCCGCTCGGTTCGGGTCTCGGCGGGGCGAGGGCCGTCGGCGGTGGCCGCGAGCACGCCGGCGCCGGTCCGGGTGAGCCGCTCGAGGTACAGATCCTGGTAGTCGGCCATCCCGTTGGTGATGCCCCAGGCCACGGTCCCGGCGTGGGCGAAATGCGGCGTACCGGGTACCCCGGCGAAGGCGAAGCCGACAATGTCGAATTCCGGTGCCGCCAGATGGAACTGCTGGTAGATACCGGGCAGTTCCAGGAACCGGTGCGGATCGCCCGCGATCAGCGGTGCACCGGTCGCGGTGCGAGCTGCGGCGACGCCCCAGGCATTGCTGCCGGACAGGGCATCACCGAACGACTCCGTCACCGAGGCGATCCGCTCGGGGCCGGTGGGGAAACCCGCCAGCAGTTCGGTGAGGAATGCGTCGTCCGGATACTCGGGCACCGTGTCACCGGCCGGATCCACCCCTTCGCAATCGAACAAGGTCAACGCGTCACGGCCGAGCGCGCGCACCGCATGCAACCGCCACAGCTTGGTGAGGAAACGGCCGAACAGGATGTGGTGCATGAGGAACACCGCGATCGGTGTCCACGGCTGCCAGGGTGCCGGACGGTGCGCGAGTTCGGTCAGTTCCGGGGCCTCGGCCGTTTCGAGGGTGCTGTTGACTCCCTCGGCATAGGCCGCGAGCAAGCAGCGGGTACGTGCCGAGGACGCCTGGTAGATCCGGCGGGCGGCGCGATCCATTCCGGAGCGGCGGGCAAAGGCGTCCCATTCGACGGTGTCCGCACCGAAAACCTCCGCGGTACGACCTTCGGCACGCAACCGCAGGAATTCGATCTGCCAGGCGCGGTCGGTCCCGCATGCATATCCCTGGCCGAACAGTGCGCCCTCGGCCGAAGCCGCGGTGATATGCGGGATGCCCCGGTCGTCCCGGATGATTTCCAGATCGGGTCTGCCGTCGGTTGTGGTGTTCACGCGGCATGCACCTGCTTTCCGGCTGCCGTGATCGCGGATCGGTGCCGGGCGATGGGATTCACCAGCGCGTGCTCGTCGTCCACCAGTGTCGAATACGAGTCACCGAGGTTCACCATGCGGCGGCTGTTCGCCATCTGCAGTCGATTCATATGAATGGCCGGGAAGGTCGGCACGAACAGATCCCATTTCTCGAAGCGATCGGCCAGATCCGGATGCCCGGCCTGGAATTCGGCGATACTGTGCGCGACCACGGTCCAGAATTCCGCGTCGGTGACCAGCCCGCTCTCGTGCAGCAGCGCTGCGAGGTGGCGCAGGAAATCGTCGAACACATCCGAGAGCACACCGAGATTGCGGATTTCGTCGCCTTCTTCGGTGACCGCACGACGACAGTCCTCCGGGATATCGTCGGGCGCGTCGAATATGCAGATCTCTTCACCGATGTCCTTGAGGATTGCGCGCACCGGCACCCCGCCTTCGAGTACGAGGATCAGATTCTCGCCGTGCGGAGAGAACTTGAACTCGTAGCGATAGAGGAGATAGACGATCGGGTGCAGATAGGCCCGCAGATACCGGGCCAGCCACTCCCGCGCGGCCAGCCCCGATACCTCGATGAACGCCCCGACCAGCGGAATACCGTTGTGGTCGATATGCAGCAGGGCGGCCATGGTGGTCAGCTGTTCGTGCTCGGCGACCCGGGGCACGGGGCTTTCCCGCCACAGCGCGCTCAGCAGCTTGCGGTATTCCGAGCCCGGCCGGGTGAGGGCGGTGAGCGTGGTATTGCGGTAACCGATGGCGGCGACCTCGTAGATCAGTTCGAAGCCGATCGAGGCCAGGTACCGGTCGCCGTGCAACCGACCGCGGACCCAGTCGTTGATCAGCGGGGTGGTGCGCATGTAGTCGGCGGACATACCCCGGGTGAAGCCCATATTGACGATCGACAGCGCCGTTTTCACATAGTGGCGTGCCGGAGCCGACACGTTGAACGCGGTCCGGATGGACTGCTGCGGCTGGTACCGATCCGGCCCCGCACCCAGCGGCACGATCCGGTGTTCGGCGATATCGAGCGCGTAGATCCGGGCGACTTTCGCCGACCACTGCCACGGATGTACCGGCATGTAGTAATAGGACGCCGGGTCGAGCCCCTGCCCGGTGAGCACGCGATCGAACCGGGCCAGGGTGCCGGCGCCGAGTTCGTCGCGCACCAGGCTGTCGTAATCGATACCCGAGACCGCGGCGAAATCGGTGTTCGCCCGGAGCACCGCAACCCAGATCAGAGCGAATCGGCCGCCCGATTCCGGCGCGTACCGCTCGATATCGTCGGCAGTGAATCCGAGCCGGCCCGCATTGGCGACCAGGCACGGGTGGCCTTCGGTCATCGTCTTCTCGATGGTCTGGAAATCCGCGACCGCGAGATCCGCCGCCGGGATCCGGCGCGAATCGGGACGGTTCATGCTGATCGTGGCGGTGTTGACGAATTCCTCGAGGTATTCCGGTAGCGCATCGCCCGGGATACCGAGCCGGCCGCTCAGGTCGACGAGCAGGTCGATCGAGTCGATCGGCAGTTGCTCGCCCCGGCGGATTCGCCGCAGCGACGCCGGGTCGATGCACCAGCTGTCGAGCGACAGGACCTCGGCGCGGAACCGGTATTCGGTCTCGCGATCGTCGGAGTGAACGACGTACTCGCCCGGGGACAGCTCGGTGGGCCGGAGGAACCGTTCATGACAGAATTCGGCCAGTATCTTCCGGGCGAGCCGGGTGTTGTAGACCTGACGGTACGAGCAGGTGGAATCGGGTAGCTCGGCGGCATCCGGGATATCGATGCTCACGACTCGACCTCTCCGGCCAGGGTACGGCCGTTATCGGTCGCCCGGGCAAAATCTTCACGGGTGCAGTAGCTGAGCCGGGCAATTTTTCCCGGCACCGGGAAATCACCGGCGACCCGGAACCCGACGGCGGCGTTGAGCCGCTGCACATCGGTATTGCGCACATCGGGTTCGACCACCACACGATGGGCGCCGGCCTCGAAGAATACGGTGCGCATGATGTGCAGCATGACCGCACCCGTGAAACCGGGCAGCCGCCGCTCGCTGCTGGATACCAGCAGATGCATACCGATATCACCGGATTCGTAGACGTAGCCGGTACCCGGCCGGGCCAGATCGCTTGTCTGCGGGTTGTACAGCTCGAAGAGGAACTGACGTTCACCCTCGAAGTACCCGATGCGCATGCCGAATCGCGGATCCGGATCGGCGCCGGCATCGCGGATCAGCTTTTCCACCTCGCCGAGCGAACTGTTCAGCATGTCCCAGTAGTGGGATTTGGGGTGGTTGAGCCATCGGTGCACCGATTCCAGATCCCGGTCCACATCGATTCTGCGGGACTGGAAATGATACGTCGTGGCGCCGGCACCGGCCTCGGCCCGAACCTGCTCGTCGGATAGTTGCGCCACGTCGAGGAAGATTTCGGCGACCTGCGCTGTCCGCTCACCTTCCAGTTCGACGAGTCGTTCGGCCAGTGCCGCCAGGGTGCGCCGCCGGAAGATATCGGACACCGTCAGGCGCGGCACGTCCAGCCATTGGCGTACCTGTGCGACGAACGCGGTGGCCAGCACGGAATCACCGCCGAGCGCGAGAAAATCGTCGGTGACCCCGATGGGGCGGGTACTCAGCAGTTCGCCGAGCACGGTGACCAGGGCTGCTTCCAGCGGGGTGCGGGGGGCGACGGATTCCACCCGGTCGACGGCCGCGATCAGGGTACCGATCGCGACGCGATCGTATTTGCCGTTCGAGGTGAGCGGCAGCTCGTCGAGCACGGTGACGGTCCGCGGGATCATATGGGCGGGAAGCACTTCGGCGAGTGCCGCGCGGATCGCGGCACCGTCCGCGCGGCCGGCGGTCACGGCCGCGCCCAGTTCCCTTCCATCCGACCAGGCCACCGCGGCGGTCACGGTGTCCAGGGTCAGCAGGCCGGCCTCGACCTCGCCGAGTTCCACCCGGTACCCCCGGATCTTGACCATATGGTCGGCCCGGCCGAGGAAGTCGAGGAAGCCGCCCGGCAGGTACCGCACCAAATCTCCGGTGCGGTACCAGCGGACGCCGTCGTAGTCCACGAATCTGTCCGCGGTGCGATCGGAGTCGCCCCGGTACCCGCCGGCCACGCCCGCACCGCCGATCCACAGCTCACCGGGGACGAGATCGGGCCGGTCCCGGCCGGCCCGATCGACCGACCGGCACCGCACACCGTCCAGCGGGACGCCGTAGGGGACGAAAGCCGCGCCCGCGGGCACGTCGGCGGCTTCGCAGATGGTCGAGTGGATCGCGGTTTCGGTGGTACCGCCGAGGCCGGCGACCCGGCATTGCGGCAGTTGTCGCGCCACACGGTCGAGCAGGGAGACGGGTACCTTGTCGCCGCCCATGATCACCACCCGTAGCGATTCGGGCAGCGGCGCGAGGTCCAGCAGCATGCCCAGGATCGACGGCACGCAGTTGAGCACGGTGACAGCCCCGTCCCGCAGCAGCCGGGACCATTCGTCGACTCGGGTGTCCTCGTCGGCGCCGGGGACCACTACGGCCCCGCCGACGGCGAGCAACCCGAAGATATCGAAGACCGAGAGATCGAACTCCAGCGACGAGACCAGCAGGCTGCGGTCCCCGGCACCGAGACCGAATCGTCCGGTCAGGTCGGTGAGGGTCGCCACCGCGGCACGATGGGGCACCTCGACCCCCTTGGGCTGTCCCGTCGAACCCGAGGTGAACAGGATGTAGGCGAACGCATCCGGCGAGACCGGCACCGGTTCGACAGCCGTGGCGGTCCGCGCGGCCGCCAGGTCGAGGACCCGGCTCGGCGAATCCGCCCAGCGCTCCGGCCGATCGGTGAGGACGGCGGCAGGGGTCGCGACCGTGGCGATCCGTTCTCTGCGCATCCGTGGCTGAGTGGGCGCCATCGGCACGTAAGCGGCCCCGGCGGTGAGCACACCGATCGCTGCGATGATCTGGTCACCGCTCTTGGGCAAATCGACGATCACGGTATCGCCGGACCGCACGCCCGCCGCGTGCAGCGCGCCCGCAATGCGCCGAGCCTCCCCGGCGACCTCGATATGGGTCCAGGTCCGGGTGTCGGTGACGATGGCGGGTGCATCTGCGCGGCGGTCGGCCGCGGCCAGGAAGTGCCCGTGCAGAGTGCCGTCGAAAGCGTCGGTTTCCGGTAGCGGACGCTCGGTCGCCCGCCGCTGCGCCAGTACCTCGTCCGGGACCGGATCGGGCGCGGGACCGTCCCACTGCCCTGCGATCAGCAGGTCCAGCAGGCGCACGTAGTAGGCGAACATCGCCCGCGCGGTCCGCAGTTCGAGATCGGACGCCCGCACGTCCCAGTTCAGCAGCAGACCGCCCGCCACCTCGGTGATTTGGGCATCCAGCAGTACCTGTGGGCCCTGGGAGACGATCCAGGACGGTTCGCCGAGCACATCGGTGACAGCCTGCGAGAACAGCTCGCCGAGACCCAGCGCACTGGTGAAAACCACCGGCGATACCACGGGTTCGCCACGGCGGCGGCCGAGTTCGCGCAGCACATCCAGACCGCCGAAACTGCCGTGCGCGGCGGCCTCGTGCATCGCGGTACGCATCTGCCCGGCCCGCTCGGCCAGGGTCGCGGGTGCGCGCAGATCGGCATCTATCACGAGCGAGGAGGTGAAATCGCCGACCACCTTGTCGACATCGGCGTGCACCATATCGCGGTCGAACAGCGGGACGGTGAGCAGGAAGCGCGGGGTGGCCGAGTATGCGCCGACGGCCTCTGCGAACACGGCTGCCACCGCGGCTGCGGGTGTCACGCCGCGGCGATGCGCGTGGTCTTCCAGACGGCGCCGGTCGCCGGCGTCGATGACGTGATGGAGCCGGACAGTGGCGGCATCCCGGTGGGCTCGGTCTTCGTTCCCGGGCAGTTCCGGCGGGCCCGGCAGGTCGGCGATCTTCTGCTGCCACCAGGCGATATCCTCGGCGCGAGCGGTACGCCCGGCCCGGTGCGCCGACAGTTCCGGGAAGGTGACGCCCAACTCCGGCAACTCCTCGCCGCGGTAGAGATGGGCCAGATCGTCGACGAGCACCCGATAGCTCATGGCGTCGGCGGCGATCATGTCCACATCCAGGTGCACCCGCGAGCCGCCGGCGGGGAGCCGGGTCAGTTCGATGCGCAGCACCTCGCCGTCCTCGATCGGCAGCGCACGGTGCGTTCCCTCGTTCCGGCGGCGCTCCAGGATTTCGGCGGCCGCCTGCGGAGTTTCCGATGACAGGTCGTGCATTGCGAAAACATCCGCATGCTGTCCGATGATCTGCCGTCCGTCGGGCAGCACCCGCAGCCGCAGCATCGGGTGACGCGCCACCAGTGCTGTCACGGCTGCCCGGAAACGTTCCGGATCGAGTTCGCGACCGTCGAACTCCACATAGAGGTGGGCGGCCACCCCACCGTAGGTGAGGCTGCTGGAGCGACCGATCCAATACGCGTGCTGCATCGGCGCCAAGGGGAAGGGCTGCTCGATATCCATTGCGGGAGTGGCGTCGCGAGTAGCATCCGGCTGATCCGGGGCGTCGCCGGGCCGCACGAGCTCCGCCCACGCGCCGATCGTCGGCGCGGTGGCCAGCCGCGCGAAGTCGATATCCATTCCCCGCTTACGCCACCGGCCGGCCAGGCGCATCATGCGCAGCGAGTCCAAACCCTGTGTGACCAGGTCGGTATCGAGTTCGAGAGATTCCGGGGAGACACCCAGGATCGCTCCCACCTCTGCCCGGATATCGATATCCGCACTCGTGTCCGGACGAGCAACCACCATGAGAGCGCCTCTCGAAGATCAACATCTAGCGGGCTTAGCCTACCCTAATGATTTAGGTTAGGCTAACCAACCCTTGACACCAGGAGGCCGCACGGAAACCACTGCACAGCAGCGCAACCGTGAGCGCCCGCGCATCAAGGTATTCAAAGGTAGCTTAGCCTAAGCTAAGCGAAGTAGAAATGGGATGTTTCCACTTTCCCCTCGGCCGGAACGGAACCGGGGCACCCGCCTGCCACGGATGCGCCGCCCGACGACCGGCCGTGGCCGTCAGAGCAGGCCCACCGCCGCGGAGTCGGCACCGATCCGCCATCCGGCAGCCGCGTGCTGCTGCGCCCAGAATTCGGCGAAACGACCATTCGCGGCACGCAACTCGTCGACCGTGCCGTCCTCGACGATCCGGCCCTCGTCCAGAAACAGCACCCGATCCGCTCCCGCGATGGTGGCGAGGCGATGCGTCACCACCACCCGCGTCCGCTGCTGCGGGTCACCCGTGATGGCAGCCACCACCGCGGCCTCGTTCTCCGCGTCGAGCGCACTGGTGCCCTCGTCCACGAGCAACACCGACGACGGTTTCAGCAGCGCTCGCGCAATCGACACGCGCTGGCGCTCACCGCCCGACAAGGCGGTCCCTGCCTCCCCGACCAGGGTGTCCAGCCCGTCCGGCAGCCGCGCCGCGAGCTCGTCGACCCGGGCCAGGCGCAATGCCTGGGCGAACTGTTCCGGATCGGCCTCCGGCGCACCTGCCGCGACGTTCTCCCGGATGGTGCCGGCAAAGAGATACGGCTGCTGGAACACCATGCTGACCACGGCCGGACGATGCGCGGCATCGAGAGCACCGCGGTCCACACCGGCAACGGTGACACTGCCGGACCCCGGCGCTTCCAGACCCGATACCAGTGCGAGCAGCGTGCTCTTACCGGATCCCGACGGTCCGACCACCGCCGTCACCTTGCCGGCCTCGAACTCGACATCGAAACCGTCCAGCACCGGTTCGTCGCCATAGGCGAAACACACCTGGCGCAACGCAACCGGAGCCGGCTCGTCGGCATCGCGCGCCGCCGTGCTGTTCCGCTCCGGTTCGGGCGCCTCGACGACGGTGCGGATATCCTGCAACGCACCACGACTGGTTTCCAGCGCCGTCGCGAGATCGCCGAACGCCGCGAACGGCTCCAGAAACCGCACCACCACGACGATCAGCGCAACGGCCTCGGGAATCCCGATGGCGCCGGCGACTGCCAGCCATGCGACGGTTCCCGCCATCAGCAGGAGCACGAGCTGGCTCGCCAGACCGAACAGCACCTGCCCCGGAATGTTCAGCAGCAGCAACCGAGTCGTCGCACCGTGCTGGGCGGCCAGTGCCGCACCGGTCTCGTTGCGGGCCGGCTCCGCGCGTCGCGCCGCCCGCAGCGCGGCCTGGGTTCGAGCGAACTCCAGAATGCGCTCGGTGAGCACACTGTTGGCTTCCTTGGACACTGTGGTGGCTTGCCGGGTGAGCAGGCCGGTCAGCCACAGCGCACCCAGCATCAACGGCAGCGCCAGCAGCGCGACCAGACCCAGCTGCCAGGCGATCGGCACCAACGCGACCGCGATCGCCACCGGTAGCGCAACCGCCTGGAACAGTGGCGTCACCAGGTAACCTACGAGGCCCACCAGATCCGGGCCGGTGGTGGCGATCGCGCGCCGGGTGACCGCCGAGTTGTCCTCGGTGAACCAGCGCAGCGGAATTCGCGCCACCTGAGCCGATACCGAGCGCTGGGCATTGTCGAGAAGGTGGAATCCCAGGTCGAAACCGATCCGCGAGGTGATCGTGTCCACGACCCAGCCGGCGACGACGGCGACCGTCAACGCCCCCACCCACCGCCACGCACCGGCCGGGTTGTCTCCGAACAGTTCCGTGACCAATGGCACCACCAGCACCACGGCGATCGCCCGCAGGATCACCGAAATGATCAGGAGACCGAAATATCCGGTGGTCCGGCTGCGCTGCTCGACCGGCAGCAGACTCAGCATGGTGCGGATCATCGGGCGGTCTCCTTCGTATCGGCGCCGGCGTTCCACAACTGCCGATAGCGGCCGCCGGCGGCGAGTAGTTCGCTGTGCGTTCCGGATTCGGCGATCCGGCCGGCCTCCAGGACCACGATCCGGTCGGCCTCGGTGATCGTGCGCAGCCGATGCGCGATCACCAGGACCGTCCGCCCGATGGTCAGCCGGTTGAGCGCCTGCTGCACCAGATACTCCGATTCCGGGTCGGCATACGCCGTGGCCTCGTCGAGCACGAGTACGGGGGTGTCGGCCAGCAGCGCCCGGGCGATGGTGAGCCGCTGCCGTTCCCCTCCGGACATGGTGCTGTCGGCGCCCAGCATGGTGTCGTACCCCTGTGGCAACCGCAGAATCCGGTCGTGGATCCGGGCGTCCCGCGCGGCCCGCTCGATCGCGTCATCGGAGGCATCGGGCACCGCCAGGGCGATATTCTCCCGGACCGTACCGCGGATCAGCTGGGCATCCTGGAAGACGAACCCGACCTGCGCGTACAGCTCGTCCGGCGGCAGTGTCGTGATATCTCGGCCGCCCACCCGGATCGCACCGGAACCGACATCGTGGAAACGGGCCAGCAGTGCGGCCACTGTCGACTTTCCGGCGCCCGAGGAACCGACCAGCGCGGTGACGGTACCGGGTTCCAGGGTGAGCGAGATGTTCTCGATCACCGGCGCGCCGGGCCGATAGCCGAAGGTCACCTCGTCGAACACCACTCGGCCCGGCTCGGCCGCCGGAGCCGGTTGCCCCGAGCGCACCTCGAGCTCGTCGGTGTCCAATACGACCTGGATCTTCTGCGCCGCTTCCCGGCCCTCGCGCAACCCCATCATCCCGTAGCCGATGCCGAGCAGGCGCGAGCCGAAGGTGGTGCCGAGGAACAGGAACGGCAGCAGATCCACCGGCGCCAGGCTATCCGCCGCGATCAGCGCAGTGCCGGCCACCAAGATCAGCCACAGGAAAGTGACCGGCCGGGTGATGAGGTCCATCGCCGACTTCTTGCCGACGAACGGCCGCTGCCATCCGTCCAGGAAGCCGATGTATTGATCCAGGCTGCGCCGGAACGGCGACGCGGCCGAACCGCCGAATACCCGGATCACCGGCTGACCGTCCATATAGGAGGTCGCCTCGCGTTTCATCCGCTCGCCCCAGCGCTGCGCCTGCATCGTCTTGGGGCCCGATGTCGCCATCATCGTCATCATCGTGAATATGTAGGCGAGGATGGGGATCAGCAGCACCAGGCCCATGCGCCAGTCCACGAAGAACAGGTAGACCAGCACCGCCAGCGGCGCCACCACCGCGGCCACCGCGTCCACCACCGCATGCGTGATCAGATAATGCAGCGACAGTGTGTCGCCGTTGATCAGTTTGTCCACCTGCCCCGAACTGCGCGCGGTGAACCAGCCCAGCGGCAGTTTCGCCAGTTTGCCCAGCAACCGGCCCCGCAGATCACGACTGAACCGCGCGTCGACCGAGTGCAACCACAGTTGCAACGCCGATTCCACCAGTAGGCCCAACCCGGACAATCCCAGCGCCCACAGGCCGATACGCCACAGTGTGTCGGTTGCGCTGCCCGCGAGAAGCTCCCGCGCCAGTTCCACCAACAGCACGTAGGGCGCCAACTGGATCAGCGTGACGAAGAATTGGAGGATGCCCGCCGCATAGAGCTTCGGTTTGACGCCGGCGAACAGGCGGCTGCCCGCTTGGGAACGCCAGCTACCGGCCCGGATGGATCGCGCCGCCGGCGCCGAACTGCTCCCGGTGTCCTGCCCTGCGCCGTCCCCGTCGGCGCGCGGCGCGCCGTCCGCGGCATTCGGCACTGCCGCGACGACCGCGCCGGACCCGGATTCGATTTCGACGGCCTTCGGCGCCGGACCACCAGGCGCCTTCGACACACCATCGGCCGAAACAGCGGCGACACCCCCGCTCTCCGCGGCACCGCCCGGGGGCAGGCCGGGGGCCGCCGCGGCGCGTTCCTCGCCACCGCGCTCCTTGCCCATCGCCCGGCCGTGCACCCAGTACGCCTGGGCGTACACATCCGTCTTGGGGAAGCCGAATTCCTTCACCCGCGCCCGAAGATGCTTCAGGGCCTTCGATTCCGGCCCCATCCAGGCGTACCAGTTCGACCAGTCCCGCACTTCCAGGGCCGCGGCAAGGGCTTCCTCCGAGGTCCGCGGCACCCAGTGCACCCGCGCCAACGGGTGCTGCACCAGCGGGATCAGCAGATCGTCCTCGTGATGCTGTTCGAGGTACACCTCGACGGCCACCTGATGCGGTAACGCGGCCAGGATCGTATTTATCGCCGGAATGGATGCCGAATCACCGATGAGCAGATACCCGGCCGGCAGATCCTCCGATACGGAGAAACCCCGGGACCCGAACGAGGTCACCTCGATCGTCTCACCGCCGGTGACGTTCAAGGCCCACGCCGAGGCCGGTCCCGCGGGCTCGTGCAGTACGAAATCCACCGCGAACCGGCCGGCGGTATCCGGATCGACCTCCGCGATCGTGTATCCGCGCTGGAACTCGGCGTCCGTTCCCTTGTTGTCCGGGAACCACATCCGCAGCCATGCCGTGGGTTCGATATCGATATCCGCCAGCAGGGTCGGCGCGCTCAACCAGACCCGGCGCATACGCGGTGTCGGTTGCTCTGTACTCGTGACGGTGGCGGTGTGGTACTGAACGCCGAAGGCGTTCAGTACCACACCTTGAAATCCTCTGCGCGCCATTGCGGTATGTGCCCTCCGATACCAGACTCGATGACCGTCAGGTCACCTGCCGAACAACACGGCGCACGAGTCGGGCGCACCGCCTCCTGCGCCGCCATCCCGTCTCCCATTTCGGGACACGCCCGGCAACTTTGGTTAGCCTACACATACCAAGGGTTCGAAAACCAGAGCCGGGAAACCGGCCGCGCCACATCCACGAATCGAAGGCCGGTACTCCCGCAGACAGGTTCACCACCCACTACAGCCGTCTCACAGGGCGGCATGACCAGCCCTTTCGCGCCACACCACGAACCCGCCCCACCAAGGTAAGGCTATGCTAGCCTAATTCTTCGCTGGTACGCATGATCTTGGAGGACCGTTGTCGATCACGGATGAACGTTCACAGGCGGAGTATGTGACCGATCCGGTGGCAGCGGTAGCGGGGCTGGCGGGGGCCGACCTGTTCGGCGAGTACGTGGTCTACGAACGCCCCGGAGAGTGGGTGTTCGCGGCCGATCCGATCGGCACTGTCGAGCTGGGCGTCGAGGAACTGCGGGTCGAATGGGACGGGCACAGTCGTTCACGCCGGTGGACAGGCAGGCCCGCACACGCCCTCGACCAGGCCCTGCGCGCGCTGCCCCTCGAGGGCCGGAATGTGTACGGATGGATCGGTTTCGAATTCTGCGCATGGGCGCTGGAGGCCACTGCCCATGTGGCAGCGCCGACGACACTCGCGCATCTGATGATCCCGCGTATCGAGGTACGGATCGCGACATCGGGGATCCAGGTCTGTGGTGCGACCCCCGAGGAGACCCGGGCCATCCACGATCTCGTCGTGGCCGCGCAGGACAGTGCGACGCCGATCCCGCATCCGACGGATATCCGCAGCGACCGGACCGGCTACCGCGAACGAGTTGCCGAGGCGTCCGCGGAAATCCGGGACGGCCGGTACCGAAAGGTCATCCTGTCGCGAAAGGTCGAGTTGCCCTTCATGGTCGACGTACCGGCCACCTACCGGCTCGGCCGGGCACACAACACCCCCGCTCGCTCCTTCCTGCTGCGGCTGGGCGGGTTGGCGGCAGCGGGATTCAGTCCGGAATTGGTCGTTTCCGTCGACGACGGCCGCGTGATCACCACCAAGCCGATGGCCGGCACCCGACGATTCGGCCGCAGCCACGCGGCCGATCTCGCCGCGCGGGCGGATCTGCTCGGCGATCCCAAGGAGATCGCCGAGCATGCGATGTCGGTGAACACCTCGTTCACCGAGGTCACCGGTATCGCCGCCCCCGGCACACCGGCCATCAGCGAGTTCATGACGGTGCGGGAACGCGGTAGTGTCCAGCACCTCACCTCCACCGTGCGCGGCCTGCTCCCCGCCGACCGCACCAGCTGGGACGCCCTGGAAGCGCTGTTCCCGGCTGTCACCGCCGCGGGAATCCCCAAACGTGAAGGCGTCGACGCCATCTTCCGGCTCGACCGCGATCCGCGCGGATTGTATTCCGGTGCGGTGCTGAAGGTCTCCTCCACCGGCTCACTGGAGGCCACGCTGGTACTGCGGGCGGTCTACCAAACCATCCACGGCGCATGGCTACGGGCTGGTGCCGGGATCATCGAACAATCCACCCCCGAGCGCGAATTCGAGGAAACCTGCGAGAAACTGGAAAGTATCGCGCCCTACGTCGTCGCGGCATAACGGGACAACGCCGGGCGACCGGCGCCCACCCGCGCTCGCCGCGGGACCCCGCGCTCGAACGGTTTGCGCCGGCCGGAGACCCGTCCGTCAGCCCGCGTTGCGCAGGGCTTTCTTATCGATCTTGCCCACCGCGGTCGTGGGCAGGACCTCCGCGCGCCGCAGCACATCGGGCAGCTTGTACGTGGCCACACCGCGAGCGGTCAGGAATGTCTTGATCGCGGGCAGCGTCGGCATCTCACCGTCGACGACCAGGACGGCACAGACCTTCTCGCCGAGCGCGGCGTCGGGCAGCCCGACGGCAGCGGCGTGGCGGACCGCCGGATGCGCGAGCAGATGCTCCTCGAGTTCATCGCAGGAAACGTTCTCACCGCCGCGGTTGATGACGTCTTTGATGCGACCCGAAACAACGAGATGACCGCTGGGCAGGAGGCGCACCAGATCGCCGCTGCGATAGTAACCGTCGGGAGTGAAGGCGCGGGCGTTGTGCTCGGGGGCCCGATAGTAGCCGCGAATCGTGTAGGGGCCCTTGGTGAGCAGCTCCCCCTCGTCCCCGGGAGCGACATCGTTGCCGTCACCGTCGACCACGCGGATTTCGTCGGCCGGGGACAGCGGCCGGCCCTGCGTGGCGTGCACCAGCTCGTCCGGATCGTCGAGACGGGTGAAGTTGAGCAGGCCCTCGGCCATCCCGAACACCTGCTGCAACCGGGCCCGCAGCGCAGGCTCGACCTCGCGAGCGTTCACCTCGGCCAGCCGGGCGCCGCCGACCTGGAGCAACCGCAGCGACGACAGGTCCGCCTCCTCCCATTCCACTGCTGCACACCACAGTTGGGCCAGCGGCGGTACGACCGCGGTCACGGTCACCCGATGCCGTTCGATCACGGCGAACGCGTTCTCCGGACTGGGCTCGGTGACGAAGGCGACCGCGCCGCCCACGGCGACGGTGCCGAGGATTCCGGGGCAGGCGAGCGGGAAGTTGTGTGCCGCGGGAAGGGCCGCCAGGTACACATCGTCCTCGGTCAGTTCGCACAGCCGGGCGCTTGCGGTCGCGTTGTAGACATAGTCGTCATGGGTGCGGGCGATCAGCTTCGGCAGCCCGGTGGTGCCGCCGGAAACCAGCATGAGCGCGATATCGCCCGGATCGACCACGGGCAGCGAATCACCGTCGCGCGGGACGGAATCGAGGGCGGCGAACGGACCGGGGTCACCGAGCACGAGTACGTGCCGCAGCGACGGCACTGCCGCCCGGACCTCGGCGGCCAGCTCGCGGTAGTCGAAGTCACCCAGCCGGTCGGCGACGATATAGCCCACTGCTTCGGAAAGCCGCGCCAGATGCTCGATCTCGCTGCGCCGATGCGCGGGCAAAGTGAGCACCGGGATTATTCCGGCCCGCAACAGCCCGAACAACACCGGCACGAACTCGACCACATTCGGCAGTTGCACCACGACCCGGTCCCCGGGGGCCATCCCGAGCGCACGGAATCCGTGTGCCATCCGATCGGCTTCCGCGTCCAGCGTCGCATAACTGCACGCCGCGCCACCGAGTAACGCAGTCCGCTGCGGAGACCTTTTCGCGGTCTCACGCAGCAGCTCACCGAGCGAGCGACCCTGCCAATAGCCGGCGCTGCGGTATTCGGCGGCCTGTTCGGCGGGAAAGGGAACGTAGCCGTCGCGATAGGTGGTGGACGCGGTAGGGGGTGTCACGATACGCCTCTCAGATATCGGCACGGGAGCCGTTGCTTAGGCTTACCTTACATTGACAGCCGGTATCGCTGCGACTCGATGAGCGACGCTTCCCTTACGACGTACCGTCCGTACTGTCGCGGTGGCTGTAGGTCCGAATGCGCCTACTGGACGCGCCCGAACCCCACCGTTGCGTTGCAACCGTTTCGACACCACAACTGTCGCACCCGGGCCGGCAGCCGGGCGGAACCCGGCGAGCGGTCGGCGACCCGAGCGGGCCGACGACCGTCGAGATTCACCGAATGCGTCCCGCGGGGCGGCGGCGTAGCTCCCGAGACAGGTTGTGGGCGTGGCGCAGTAGCAGACGACCCAGCTCGGGGCGACGGTCGGCACGGAATCGGCTCTCGACACCGGTGAGGCTGAGCGCCCACTGGGGTTCGTCGCGCCGGTCGAACACCGCCGCCGCCATACCCCAGCTGCCCTCGACGAGCAGGCCCGGGTTCACGCACCATCCCGATTCCCTGGTGGCCGCCACTCGCCGGGTGAGCTCACCGCGCGCGTGTGCCGCACCCCAGTCCCCGCTCAGATCGATATGGGCGAGATAGTCCTCGATATCGCGGTCGGGCAGGTGCGCGAGGATCACCAAACCCGCCGACGCGACGCCGAGCGGAAAACGGATCCCGGGATACAGCACATGGGAGCGGAGCGGGAAACTACCTTCCTCGCTGGTGAGGCATACCGTCTCGTCACCGCGACGGGCGGACAGGAATGCGCTCTCCCCCGTCTCGCGGGCCAGTTCCCGCAGCACGGGCCGGGCCGCGTGCGTGATGTCGTAGCGCTCGGCCGCGAGGGAGCCCATGAGGAACAGTTCCGGACCGAGCAGCCACCGGCCCGACCCGGCGTCACGATCCAGGAAACCTTCGTCGGCGAGGGCAACGAGCAGTCGATGCGCTGTGGGCCGCGCCAAACCGGCCCGGCGCGCCAGCTCGCTGGTCGTCACGCCCTGTTCGCCTTCTGCGGCGACCGCGCGCAGCAGCGACACCGCGCGTCCGACCACCGACGGATTGGGCTCAGCGCTCATACCTCGACCATACGTTCACTGAATGGACGGTGCACAGTGTGGTGTCCACTCGACGAGCAATTCCTACTTCGCTCGCCCCGAGTGCTTGCCAGTCGATATGGGCGAATGCTGTGGTGGAAACACCGCGGGAGCAGCGTTTGCTGAGTGAACGTAATCGACGAAAGGCAAGCTGGGAATGGAATCGAAAGTGGTGGAGACCGCCGCCGCTGCCGTCGCCGATATCGGTTCGGGGGCGACCCTGGCGGTCGGCGGGTTCGGGCTGTGCGGCGTCCCGGACGCCCTGATCGCCGCCATCGCCGCGGGCGAGGCAGGCGATCTCGCGGTGTTCTCCAACAACTGCGGAGTCGACGACTACGGGCTGGGAATCCTGTTGTCCGCGGGCCGTATCGCCCGGGTGACCGCCTCCTACGTCGGGGAGAACAAGGAATTCGCCCGGCAGTATCTCGGCGGCGAACTCGAAGTCGAACTCCTGCCCCAGGGCACTCTCGCCGAACGACTGCGGGCCGGCGGCGCGGGCATCCCCGCCTTCTATACACCGGCCGGGGTCGGAACTCCGATCAGCGAGGGCGGGTTGCCGTGGCGGTACGCACCGGACGGGTCGGTGGCGGTCGCCTCGCCGCCCAAGGAGGTGCGCGTGTTCGGGGGCCGCCGCTATGTGCTCGAGGAGAGCATCGTCGCCGATTATGCCCTCGTGCACGCCGTCGCCGGCGATACCGACGGCAACCTGGTGTTCGAGAAAACGGCCCGGAATTTCAACCCACTGGCCGCGATGGCCGGGCGGGTGACCATCGCCCAGGTCGAGCGACTCGTCGCCCCCGGCGAACTGGACCCCGGCCACGTCCACCTACCGGGCGTGTTCGTCCAGCGGGTCGTGCACACCGGGCCCCAGAACAAACGAATCGAGAAGCGCACCGTACGGCAGGAGGCCACCCGATGAGCTGGACGCGCACCGAAATGGCCGCCCGCGCGGCCCGTGAACTCACGGCCGGCGAATACGTCAACCTCGGCATCGGCCTGCCCACTCTGATCCCCAACCATCTGCCCGACGACGTGCAGGTCGTCCTGCACAGCGAGAACGGGATCCTCGGCACCGGCCCCTACCCCACCGAGGACGCGGTCGACGCCGACCTCATCAATGCCGGCAAGGAAACCGTCACCGTCGAACCGGGGGCCGCATTCTTCGACTCCGCACTGTCGTTCGGCATGATCCGCGGCGGCCATATCGATACCGCGATCCTCGGCGGTATGCAGGTCTCACGAACCGGTGACCTGGCCAACTGGATGGTGCCCGGCGCGATGGTCAAAGGCATGGGTGGCGCGATGGACCTGGTCCACGGCGCCCGCCGGGTGATCGTGCTGATGGAACACACCACTCGCGACGGCTCGCCGAAAATCGTCGACACCTGCACCCTGCCGCTGACCGGACAAGCCGTCGTCCACCGGGTGATCACCGATCTCGCCGTCCTCGATATCGCCGGTGGTCAAGTGGTCCTGCGCGAAACCGCACCCGGAGTGAGCGTCGAACAGGTGCGGCAAGCGACCGGGACAGCACTCACCGTGAGCACCGCTGCGGTCTGACGCCCGGACATCGCAAGGCATAGTCACCGGACTGGTTGTGCTCGTCGCGGTCCTGGCGCGCGTGGCCCAGGTCCGCGGGCCGGCCATGACCGGTGCCGGTGTTTCGGAGCCCACGGTCCGGGTACCGCATGCGTCGACACGACGAGGAGGTGCGAGCGTGAGCGTGGCCGACGACCAGGACGACTACGACCCCGACGCGGACCCGGAAATGCTGCAGCCACAGCGTCTTCGTCCGCAGCCCGACCAGGCCGAGGGCGCCGACGACCCCGCCGAAACCGGGGAAACCGGGCCCGACCGGCTCTCCGCCCGCACAACCGGCGAAGTCTTCGACGACCACCTGCGCCTGGCACAGGTCCGGGACGTCGACACCGATCTCGAACGCAACTACGCCCACGACTGCGTCATCCTCACCGGCCGCGGGGTCTACCACGGTCATGACGGCGTCCGCAGTCTCGCGGATGCCCTGGCGGCGGAACTACCGGAGGGGCGATGGCACTATCGTCTCCGCCTGGTGGAGGGCACCATGGCCTATCTCGAATGGTCCGCCGACGCCGGGGCGGCCGCCGTCGAGGACGGCGCCGACAGTTTCCTGATCGTCGACGGCAAGATCGCCACCCAGACGATCCACTACACCGTCCGCGCACCCGACGGCCGTATCGTCATCGGCCCCGACGGACGACGGAGGTGACCCGAGCCTCCGGGCCCTCCGGCGACGTTCGCCCGGAGAAAGATCACGGTTGCCCGGATATCCGGCCGTGGGGTGGTTCACTGTGACCATGACCTCGCCGTCCGAGAGTGTCGATCGCCCGCGCCTGCAACAGAAGCGCGCACTGAACGATCTGGCGACGCGGCTGGGTGTGCCCTGGACCTGCGCGGCGGCCTGCGACGGCGCAACATCGATCACCGGACTCTCCCAGGATTCGCGCCTGGTTTCCGCCGGCGAGATGTACGCGGCGCTCCCCGGCGCGAACCATCACGGTGCCGATTTCGCCGGCGAGGCCGCCGCACGCGGCGCAATCGCGGCGATCAGCGACCGGCCCTGCGCGGGATTACCGACCTTCGTGGTCGCCGATCCGCGGCGCGCCCTCGGTCCGCTCGCCTCCTGGGTCTACGGCGAACCGTCACAACACCTCGACGTCATCGGCGTCACCGGAACAAACGGCAAAACCAGCACAAGTTATCTGCTCAGCGCCGGCCTGAGCGGGGCGCGCGTCGAGAACGGGCTGATCACCGGCATCACCGCCCGCGGACCACAGGGCGCGTACCCGACCGTACGGACGACCCCGGAAGCCGGTGAACTGCAACGGACACTGGCCGCGTTTCGTACCCACGGCGCCCGTGCCGTCGCGATGGAAGTGTCCAGTCATGCCCTGGCACTGCACCGGGTGGAGGGCACCCGCTTCCGTATCGGCATCTTCACCAATCTGGCCGCAGACCACCTCGATTTCCACAGCGACCTCGACGACTACTTCTCGGCGAAGGCCACACTGTTCGAGCCCGAGCGCTGCGATACCGCGGTCGTCGATATCGACGACGACCACGGAAAACGGCTCGCCGCCGCACTGGACATCCCTTACCGCACCGTCTCGACGCAGTCCACGGCCGCGGACTTCTACGCCGACCGCATCCGAGCCGACGAGCACGGCACCTCGTTCGTTGTCCACGGCGGCGGTCGTAGCGCCACGGTCGAGTTGAAGCTGCTGGGAGCACACCAGGCCGACAACGCGCTCGGCGCCATCGCCGCGCTCGACCTGCTGGGGATCGATCTCGACGCGACCATCGCCGGTATGGAAGACCTGGACTGCGTTCCCGGCCGTATGCAGCGGATCGACGCCGGCCAGCCCTTCCTCGCCTTCGTGGATTACATGCACAACACCGCCGGTCAGCAGCGGCAATTCCCCTACCTTCGGTCGTTGACCGCAGGCAAGGTCATCGCCGTCATCGGCGCCACCGGAGAACGCGACCCGGGCAAACGCGGACCGCTGGGGAGGACGGCGGGCGATTTCGCGGATACCGTGATCGTCACCGACGAAAGCCCCTTCTCCGAAAGTGCCGCCGCCCTCCGGCACGCTGTCGCCGCCGGGGCCCGCGCCGCCCACCACGCCGAAGTCATCCTCCAACCCGGCCGCGCCGATGCGATCGCCCTGGCCACCACGCTCGCACAGCCCGGTGATGTCGTAGTCGTCGCCGGTCGAGGGCACGACCCGGTACAAACATTCGGCGCCACCACGTTTGCCTTCGACGATCGGGACGAGTTGCGCCACGCAATACACCGGTCGGCACTCCAACGGCTGCGATAATCGCGGCCGGCGTCGGTGATCGCAGGGCGGTCAACAGCAAGGCCTCGAGTTCGGCCGGTGGCACGGGCGCGCGACCACGGCGATGCCTTCGTCGCCTTCCAGGAGGCGAACGAACCGGCTACCTCGGCTTCGGCTCGCGCGGCGGGCTGAGCCCCCACTGCGGACGGCGTGCCGAACGCCACATCGAAAAATTCGCGTTTCAAACACCGGATTAATAGGCTGGTCCGGTGCAACTGTCCCGCTTCAGCGATCTCGGCCTGCGGGTGATGATGCGCCTGGCCGTCAGCGGGGCCGTCGCCGAACGGGTCACCGTCAAAATCGTCGCCCGCCAGGTGAATGCATCGGAACACCACATCGCGAAAGCGGTGACCGAACTCGCCGAGCTGGGCCTGGTGGATTCCCACCGCGGGCGCACCGGTGGCATCTTTCTCACCGAGCGCGGGCGCACGGCCACCGTCGGGCAGATCGTGCGGGGTCTGGAGCGACGCACCGAGGTCGTGGCATGCACGGGCGCCCGACCGTGTCCATTGGCATCGGCGTGCCGGTTACGGCATATGCTGGCCGACGCCCAGGAGAGTTTCTACCGGAATCTCGACCAGTACACCCTGGCCGATCTGGTCGACAGCCGGACGGTGCAATTACTCTATATGCCGGCAATTCCGGAAAGTTAGACATTCCACTCACCGATAATCTCCGCGTGACCGGATAAATCCACGATTTCGCTGCGGAGGAATTGATTACAACAGCGAACTCTGCCGGCTTTTTCCATCCCCCTCTGTGTCGCGCACGGCCCCGAGCCGCCGGTGATTCCGCCTGCGGTCCCGACGTTTTCGCCCAGTCCCGCCGACGGTGTGGCGCGGCCGACATATTCCGCACAATGGCGGGTAATTGACTTCACGCCGCCGCGGCCTATTCCGCGCGATCGAATTCGATACCGTGTTCTCGTGGCATTCGAGCCGCAAACAAGCTCGACGAGGAGAACAGCATGACAACCGTCGCGACATCGGCTCCGGACCTTCCCGCGGAATTGGAAGAACACCACGCCGAAGTGGTCCGCGCGACTCTCCCGGTGATCGCCGCGCATATCGACGACATCACCGCATTGTTCTACAAGAAGATGTTCGCCGCCCGCCCCGATCTTCTTGCCGACCTGTTCAACCGCGGCAACCAGGCACAGGGCGCGCAGCAGCGGGCGCTGGCCGCGTCGATTGCCACCTTCGCCACCCACCTGGTGGATCCGGCGCTGCCGCATCCAGCGGAGATGCTCGCCCGGATCGGGCACAAGCATGCCTCCCTGGGGATCGTGGCCGAGCAGTACCCGGTGGTGCACGAGCATCTGTTCGCCGCGATCGTCGATGTGCTGGGCGCCGATACCGTCACTGCGGAGATCGCCGCGGCATGGGATCGCGTCTACTGGCTGATGGCCGATACCCTCGTCGAATTCGAGCGTGGGCTCTATGCCGGCGCCGGGGTGGCGCCCGGTGATGTGTTCCGCGAGACAGTGGTCACCGAACGTATCGACGACCCGTCCGGGGTGGTCACCTTCGTCGTGGAATCCACGGACCCGACCCGCCCGCTGCCGGATTTCGTGCCGGGGCAGTATGTTTCCGTCGGCGCGACGCTTCCCGACGGGGCCCGGCAGCTACGGCAGTACAGCCTGGTCCGGGCTCCGGGCGACGGACGGCTCGCCTTCGCCGTACGGCCGGTGGCCGCGACCGCGGCCCAACCTGCCGGGGAGGTCTCCAACCACCTGTCCGGTCATCTCGCGGTCGGCGACAACCTGGCGATCACCCTGCCGTTCGGCGACCTCACCATCGATCCCGCGGCGGCCACACCGCTGGTGCTGATCTCGGCCGGAATCGGCATCACGCCGATGATCGGCATTCTCGAACACCTCGCCGCCGGTGGCTCGCAACGTCGGGTGCTCGCCGCGCATGCCGACCGCGATACCGGTTCCCACCCGTTGCGGGCGGTCCAGCGCGGCCTCGTGGCCGCGCTGCCGAACGCCGCCCTGGAACTCTGGTACGAAAAGCACACCGGCGAGGGCCGGCCCGGCACACTCACCGTGGCCGAACTCGAATTGCCCGCGGACGCCGATTTCTATCTGTGTGGCGGCGCGGGGTTCCTCCGGTCGGTTCGCGCCCAGTTGACCGCCGCGGGGATTCCACCGGAACGTGTGCACTTCGAACTGTTCAGCCCGGACGACTGGCTGTTGCCCGAGTGAGCCGACCGGATAGCCCGGTGCCGGGGTTCCGAGGGCTAGGGGCGTAAGGCGGCCAGGGCGAGACGGGCGTAGCGGCGCCATACCGCGGGATCGCGGATATCGAGGTCGATGAGCGCGCGGGCGACACCGGACACCAGGATCTGCACATCCATCCCGGTGGCGTCCGCGCGCAGGCTTCCCTGTCTCCGTCCGAGCGTCAGGATTTCCTCCAGCCGGTCCCCCAGACCCTGGTCGAGTCCTTCGAAACCGCTGAGTACCTCGATCATCAACCGGTCCTGGGCCAGCCGGGTGGTCACCTGCTCCAGCAGTCCCTCGAGCGCGCGGTAGGCGTCGTCGCGCGCTGCGGCGACCGCGGTGGCGGCGAGTTCGTGGAACCACTCGATATGCTGCTGCGCCAGCGCGCGCACCAGGTCGGCCTTGGCCGGATAACTGCGGTAGACCGTGGCCTTGCCGACTCCGGCCCGGGCGGCGACCTGCGGGATGGTGGCGCCGATACCGTGTTCGGTGAACACTTCCCGCGCCGCGGCCAGTACCCGCTCGTGGTTCAGCCGGGCGTCCGCCCGGCGGCCCGCCCAGTTCTGCGCGTCGTCGCGCGTGGTATCCGGCAGCGCTGCCGACCTACCGGTCATGGTGTCGCCTCCACGAAATCCGCATCCATCCTGCCGGATCGAGATGCACGTCTCTTCCCGGACACAGGGTGAGTTGCTCCACAACTTCCTCGCCGAAGTGGACCCTCGGGTCCGCTCGCTTCTACCCTGAAGCATAACCGGACCATTGGGTCCACATAATCGCTCGGAGGAAAGCGCATGGCGTGGCAGTTGTTCCGGCTCGGCCGCTGGTCGTTCGTGCACCGCAGGGTGGTGGCGGCGATCTGGGTGGCGTTACTGGCCGTTCTGGCGGTCGCGGCGATGACCTTGTCCGGGAAGACCAGCGATAAATTCGAGCTGCCCGGTATCGAATCCACGCAGGCCTTCGAACTCATCGAACAGCGCAACCCGCACGCCGCACCGGACGGCGCGACCGCACGTCTGGTGTTCGAGGCCCCCGGGGGCCGGTCGCTCACCGAACCGTCCTACAACTCGGCGGTCGCCACGGCGTTACGGGAACTGTCCACCGAGAACGTGCAGTCGGTGGCCGACCCCTTCACCGGAGGCACCCTCTCTCCCGACGGCCGGGTCGGCTACGCCGCGGTGACCTACAGCAAAACCGCGAACGAACTTTCCGACGCCGACCGGTCCGCGCTGGAAACCGCCGCCCACAACGCGGAACAGGCCGGCCTCGACGTCGCCATCGGCGGTGACGCACTGGCCGCGTTCGAGATGCCACTGGCGGAAGTCGTCGGTATCGCGGTGGCGCTGGTGGTACTCGCGATCACCTTCGGATCGCTGGTCGCCGCGGGGATGCCGCTGTTGACCGCGCTCGTCGGCGTCGGCGTCGGCATGCTCGCCATCACCACTCTCACCGGGTTCGTCGAACTCGGCTCCACAACTCCCGCGCTGGGCACCATGCTCGGCCTGGCGGTCGGGATCGACTACGCCCTGTTCATCATGTCTCGCTACCAGAGCGAGGTCCGCGCCGGACGTCCGCTCGCGGAAGCGGCCGGCCGGGCGGTCGGCACCGCCGGGTCCGCGGTCGTCTTCGCCGGAGCGACCGTCATCATCGCGCTGGTCGGTCTGGCGGTGTGCAATATCGGATTCCTCACCCAGATGGGCCTGGCCGGCGCGTTCACGGTCGCTGTCGCCGTACTCATCTCGCTGACCCTGCTCCCGGCCATCCTCGGATTCGCCGGTGACAAGGTCATGCGGGGCAAGCCCCGCTATCTGAAGCAGCAGACCGGCGACACGGAATTCCGCACCCACGGCCGGCGCTGGGTGGAAGGTATCGCCCGGCACAAATGGCTCGCCCTGGCCGGCGGTATCGCCGTCGCCGCCGTCGCCGCGCTGCCGATGGCCTCCATGCAGCTGGCGTTGCCCGACGATTCCAGCAAACCCGCCGGTAGCGACGCCCGCGTCGCCTACGACCTGATCGCCGAGAACTTCGGCGCCGGCGCCAACGGTCCGCTGGTCGTGGTCGTCGACACCGCGAACGCGGCCGACCCCGCGGCGGCTGTGCATACGGTCACCGCCGATCTGCAGAACCTGGCCGGCCGGTCAGATTCCGGTATCGCCGCAGTCGTCCCCGCGCTCACCAGCGATACGCCGCAGGCCCGGCAGATCTTCGCCCAGCAGCTCGAGACGGTCCGGTTCGCCACCATCACGGTCATTCCCGACTCCGGCCCCTCGGATCAGGCCACCAAGGACCTGGTCGCCGACATCCGGGCCACCGTCGCCGGCCTACCGGCGGAGACCGGCGCCCGCGCCCTGGTCACCGGACAGACCGCGGTCGGCGTCGATATCGCCGACAAGCTCACCCAGGTGTTCCCGCTCTACCTCGCCGTGGTGGTGGGCTTGGCGATCATCCTGCTGATCGCGGTGTTCCGTTCGATCTGGGTTCCGGTCAAGGCCGCACTGGGCTTCCTGCTCTCGGTCGGTGTCTCGCTCGGCGCCACCGTCGCGGTCTTCCAATGGGGCTGGCTGAACGAGCTCGTCGGCCTGGACACCACCAGCCCGGTGCTGTTCATTCTGCCGATCCTGCTGACCGGTATCCTCTTCGGTCTCGCGATGGACTACGAGGTCTTCCTCGTCACCCGGATGCGTGAGGCCTACGTTCACGGGACCCCGGCGCGGCGGGCGGTGCTCGACGGGTTCGCCCACAGCGCCCGCGTGGTGGTGGCCGCCGCGATCATCATGATCGGCGTCTTCGCCGGGTTCGCCCTCGTCGACGACGTCATCCTGAAATCCATCGGCTTCGCCCTAGCGGTGGGTGTGCTGGCGGATGCGTTCCTGGTCCGGATGCTCATCGTTCCCGCGGTCATGCTGATCGTCGGCGAGCGGATCTGGTGGATGCCGAAATGGCTGTCCCCGCTCGTGCCCGGTTTCGATATCGAGGGCGAACGACTCGCCGAGAGGCTCGACACGGCATCCACCGAACCCGCCCCGGAGCGAGTACTCGCCGGAAACTGAGCGGAACCACGCGGACCCACAGCGCCCGGCCGTTTCCCAACCGCAACCTCTCCGTGGTGTGGACGACGCGGTCCCGGGTACCCGGGGCCGCGTGAGAACTGCGAATACGAGCCCGGACAGCACGTTGCCCCGGAAGAACCGTCGCCCGTCACGCGGATGCGCGTGGTGGCCGGCGGTTCTCTCCGCGATTGCACTGCTGATCACCGGTTGTTCTGCCGGGCAGGAAGCCCAGACCGCCGAACAGGCGCCGGCGATCAACGGTACGAACGGCAGCGTCGGCGCCATCGACCTGGAGAATGTCTACCTGCACGCCGAGGTCGCCGATCAGCCCTCCCCGATCTACACCGATGTCCGGCTGGCGTTCACCGCGGTGAATACGAGCCAAACGGAATCGGACCGGCTGGTCGAGATCGAATCACCGGCTGCCGAATCGGTGGCGATCCAGGGCCCCGGGCCCGCACTGGAACTGGGCCCGCAGAGCAGCCTTGCCGCGGGCGAACCCGTTCAGAATCTCGATCCGGAAACCGCTCCGGACCAACCGATCACAGTCGCCGTCACCATGAAGGATCCCGGCGCATCGCCCGGGCTGACCTTTCCGTTCGATTTCACTTTCGAAAAAGCCGGCACCGTCCGGCTGACGGTCCCGTTCGACGTCTGGACGCCGGGTGAATCACAACCCACCGAGCGCCCCCTGCCACCCTCGGTGACTCCGTAACGGCAACGCGGAGCCGCGCGCGTATGCAGACTCCGCTGTCACTGCGTGGCGGCAGCGCTGCGCATCCGGCGGGCCACCTGATGCCGTTCCTCGGTTATCGCGCGGCGGCGGATCGACATGGCTGCGGCGGGCGACTCCCCCGCCATGATCGCCTCGTACACGGCCACCACGTCCTCGATGCACTCCCGGGCGCCGACACCGGCCGCCGGGGTGATGGCGTGGTCGGCATCGCCGACCAGCACCACCGGTTGGGCGGGCGGCGCCGCGGGACCGAGTGCAACGTTGCGGGCGTTGGAGATATGCACCCGTTCGGTCGCGGCCACCAGCTCAGCGGTCAACTCGCGGACCGGTCCGGGCGCCGCGGCCACGACCGCCGCGGCCCACTCCCCGACCCGCCGGATTCCGGTCTCCGGCGCAGCCAACGGCGCCCGGGTAATCCGCAGAAACCACAGGGCCGCACCGGCTCCGGGCCGCCAGATATGTCCGACTGTTGCGGCCGGACGACCATCGGAACCGGCTGCCGCATCGAAATGCAGGACGAAGGGGTCCGTCGGGCACTGCACCGCACGTTCGGTCATCCCGTAGATCACCACATCCCCCGCATATTCCGCCGACCGGTGCGGTTCGATACCGGCACGCGCCACCGAATCGATACCATCGGCGCCGATTACGAGTTCCCGGGTAGTCACCGTACTGCCGACGAACCGCAGCACGGTGCCCTCGACGGGATCCACCCGGACCGCGGTGACCGGGTCGTTGTACCGGATGTCCGCGCCGGATTCCGCCGCGAACCTGTTCAGCACCGCCATCAGATCGCGGCGCAACCAGAACCGGTGCCCCGCACTGGGACGTCGCTGGGTGACACCGCCGTCCGGGGTGTACCGCAGTTCGTCGAGCGCATACGACGCGGCATGCAGGTCTCGTTCCGGCACACCAAGGTCGATCAGGCCACGATGCCCGCGACCGTCGAGGATCAGGAACGCTCCGCCACCGTCCCCGCGACGCTGTTCGTAGACGGTGACCGGCCGGCCGGATCCGGCCAGCGCACCGGCCAGTGCGGTTCCGGCGATACCGCCGCCGAGGACAGTGACCATCCTGAATCCTTCCGTCGCGGTGCACGGCTCGTCACCGGTGTGTATCGGGACCGGCTTTCGAGGACCGACCTTAAAGGACTGCGGCTCGATACACCGTGACATCGGTATCGCCCGGCCCGAGTACCCGTGTCTGCGCGCGCCGGGGTAGCCGAGGCGGGAATTTCCGTGCCCGGTGGCGCCGCCGGCTGTCCCGGGCACAGCGAACCCGCGTCATCACGAGGATGTGGCGAGTTCCGCCGCGATCGCGTCGATACCACGCATACCGGCGGCGATCAGCGGATGCCGCCCACTGCCCCGGCGGATAATCTGCCCGCGAGTGCGGGGCGGGGCCGTGGAATCGGCGATACCGGTCATCCGCGCCGGGTGTTCCGGCGGGGCGGTACCTGCCACTGACCCGTCATAGGCCGACAATAGCGAAATCAACCGATATTACTCGGGAACGCCGAGACGTAGCGACTCACCTCGTCATACGTACGCGGACGCGACCAGCCTGATTCGCCGACCGCCGGCGGCGGCGCGCGCCACCGCGAGGACTCGGCGGAACGGTGCGTCCCGGATTCAGCGGTACGCGTCGCGGATTTCCCGGTCCCGTGGATGTTTGGGCTTGCGCCGGTAGCCCTTTCCCGAGGGAATGGGTTGCGCGGCGCTGGAACGACGGAGTTGCTGGCGTCGGCGCCAGCCGGTGAGGTCCGGGCGTTCGGGTTCGTCAGGGACAGGCATTGCTACTCCGGTCGGTGGGAGAATTCGGTCGGATCTCGGTCTCGTACTCGTTCATGGCATAAATGATCGCGCGGGCAGCGCATTTGCGCCCGCGAATATTTTCGCGGCACAGGTCCGCGTTGACCGCCGCCGATCCGCGCACGGTCACGAACAGTGGCCGGCGCGAACCGCCCGGCACGATTCGATTTGCCGATTCGCTCGCCGTCCACTGTGATCGGTGCACGTGAGCGGAGACAGGATCGTTGCGAAAGCCGCCGGCCCGGGCGTGCTGGGTCGCCGGGCGTTGTTTCAGGCCGGCGCAGTGACAGCAGCCGGTGTGCTGACCGCGCCGGCCGCCGGCGCGGCAGTACCGGTATTCGGCCATGGTGTCGCTTCCGGAGATCCGCTGCCCGACGGAATGATTCTGTGGACGCGGGTGACCGTCGGCGCGGAAGCGGTGCCGGGCTCCGGCGCCGGGGCGCCGGCCGCCGTGCGCTGGGAGGTGGCCGAGGATCCTGATTTCACCGCGATGGTGGCATCGGGAAGCGTGAACGCCTCCGCGGCGAGCGACCACACCGTGAAGGTCGATGTGCGGGGCCTGGCTCCCGCGCGGGATTACTGGTACCGATTCACCGCCCTGGGCGAAGGATCGCCCGTGGGCCGCACCCGTACGGCGCCGCCCGCCGCGACCGCTCCCGCGCGACTGCGTTTCGGCGTGGTGTCGTGCTCGAACTGGGAGGCCGGTTATTTCGCCGCCTACCGGCACCTGGCCGGCCGCGACGATCTCGACGCGGTCGTGCATCTGGGCGACTACCTCTACGAGTACGCGGCGGGGTCCTACGGTGGCGACGCCGGGTCCATCCGGCGCCACGAACCGGCGCACGAGATCGTCTCGCTCGCCGACTACCGGGTCCGGCACGGACAGTACAAGACCGATCCCGATCTCCAGGCGCTGCACGCCCGGCTACCGTTCATCTGCACATGGGATGACCATGAGTCGGCCGATAACTCCTGGTCCGGCGGTGCCGGTAACCACGACCCGGGCGCGGAGGGCGACTGGCCGGCCCGCCGGGCCGCCTCGGTGCGCGCGTACCTGGAATGGATGCCGGTCCGAGCCGAGGACACGGCCTCGGCGCCCCGGATCTACCGCCGGTTGCGGTTCGGCACGCTGGCCGAGCTGTCCATGCTGGATCTCCGCAGTTATCGCGACGCCGCGCCACGATTCGGCTCCCGCGACGTCGACGCCCCGGCCCGCACCATCACCGGTGCAGCCCAGATGGATTGGCTCACGGCCGGGCTGGTTTCGGGTTCGGCACGCTGGCAGCTGGTCGGCAACTCGGTGATGATCTCGCCGCTGGCCTTCCCGCCCATGGACCCGGCCACCACAGCCGCGGTGACCGAGGTTCTCGGGATACCGCGGGAGGGCTTGGCGCCCAACACCGATCAATGGGACGGGTATACGGCCGACCGGCGGCGTCTGCTGACGACTCTCACCGACCTGGACGCGACGAATATCGTCTTTCTCACCGGCGATATCCACAGTTCGTGGGCCTCGGACGTCCCGCTCGACGCGGGGTCCTATCCGCACTGCCCCACTGCGGGGGCGGAGTTCGTGGTCCCCTCGGTGACGTCCCTCGGCATCGGCGATCTGCTACCGGGCCCGCCGCGCACGGGGGCGGTCGCGCTGGAGAACTCGATCCGTACGCTCAACCCGCATATCCGCTACACCGAGCTCGATTCGCACGGCTACGGCGTAGTCGACATCGCCGCCGAGCGGGTGCGCATGGAGTGGTTCTATACGGCGGATATCACCTCACCGGGGGCGGGGGCCGCGCTCGGCGCTTCCTGGGTCCTGCCGCACGGCGGCCGGCTCCGGCCGGGAACCTGAGGGCGTAATCGAGGGTTGCGCGGGCGCCCCGGCCGGCCGCCGAAGGCGTTGCGGCCCGCTTCACCCGGGCCGAACGCCGTGTGCCCGGGTGTTGTCGGCGTACCGCCGTCCGGCCTCGCGACCCGCACCGCCGGTTCGACCGCCCACACTTGATAGGCAAGTAATTACTTGCGTATAGTGGTTCCGTGCACGCCGACCAGGGTCCGATCTTCAAAGCACTCGCCGACCCGACCCGGCGGGCAATTCTCGACGAACTGGCCGACCGAGACGGACAGACACTGTTCGAATTGTGCGGGCGGCTCACCATGATGCACGGCCTGTCGTCCACCCGACAGGCGATCTCCCAGCATCTCGACCACCTGGCCGCCGCGGGCCTGGTGCACACGCGCCGCGCCGGACGGCACAAATTCCATTATCTCGACCGCGCGCCCCTGCGCGGTCTCACCGACCGCTGGCTGGAGGAATAATGCTGAGGATCAATATCACCAGCGTCTACGTCGACGATCAGGACGAAGCCCTGCGCTTCTACACCGAGATACTCGGATTCCGGAAGAAGACCGATGTTCCGGTCGGCGATGCCTCCTGGCTGACCGTGGTCTCTCCCGCCGAACCCGACGGCGTCGAATTACTGCTCGAACCGACCGGCCATCCCGCCGCCAAGGTGTACAAGGAGGCCCTGGTGGCGGACGGGATACCTTTCACCTCCTTCGCGGTGGAGGATCTCGCGGCCGAATACGAGCGGCTGTGCGGGCTCGGCGTGCGGTTCACGCAGAAGCCGGTCGACTACGGCACCGTGAAAACCGCGGTTTTCGACGACACCTGCGGCAACCTCATCCAGATCGCCCAGGAAACCCCGGCGTAGACCGCACACCCGACAGCAAGCGACGCCGCCGGCGCCGGAGGCGATCAGGCGGTGTATCCCCCGTCCACGTCCAGTGTCTGCCCGGAAATGAAATCCGCTCGATCCGAGGCGAGGAACGCGACCGCTTCGGCGATATCCTGTGCATCGCCGAAGCGACGCAGCGGAATATTTGCCCGGGCGATCTCGAGGGCCGCCTCCTCGAGATCACCGGATCCGATCAGCCGTTCGGCCATCCCGTCGGTGAGCATTCCGGGGCCCACACAGTTGACCCGGACGCCATAGCGCCCCTCCTCCACGGCCAGCCCCCGGGCTACCGCCTCAACCGCCCCCTTCGTCCCGGCGGACAACCCGTCCCGGACCGGGTATCTCCGGGTCGCGGCGGTGGTCACGGCGACCACGGCCCCGCGCGAATCCCGCAGCAGCGGCAAGGTGGCATGCATCAGATTGAAGAACGCCGCGGCATCGCCGAGTAGCTGGTCGCGGTATTGCTGTGGCGGCACTCTGCTCAGGTGGACCATGGGAACATGCGGGCCGGCGGCGTACACCACCGTGTGCAGGCCACCGAACCGTTCACGGAACCGAGCGACGATATCGGCCACCGCGTCCGGATCCGCCAGATCCAGCGGCCATGCCGAGACCGAACGACCGAGTCGCACAATATCGCCGGCCAGGGCATCGGCCTTCGCCCGGTTCACCCGATAGGTGAACCCGATATCGCTGCCGCGCCCGGCGAGCAGCCGCACCACCGCGGCGCCGATTCCACCGGTCCCGCCGACTACCAGCGCAGCTCCGGGACGCCCGGAGAAATCGTCCACCATCCCACCTCCAACCTACCAAGCATTTGCTTGCTGAGCGTAGCAGTAAGACATCCACTCCATCAGCCCCAGCTGCGACTACGCCTCGTTGCGGCCTGCTGTTTTCCGAACGACCGAGTGTTAATGTGAACATATGTTCGAATCAGGCGACGGTTTGCGGCAGCGTGGGCGCACTCGTCACTCAGCCGCCTCCGCCCCGCGGCCCCGGATCGCCGCGCGGTCGCAGGCATCGATCCTGCACGCCGATCTGGATTCGTTCTACGCCTCGGTCGAACAGCGAGACGAGCCACATCTGCGCGGGAAACCGGTACTGGTGGGCGGCGGGGTCGTGCTCGCCGCCAGCTACGAAGCCAAGGCCCACGGGGTGCGGACCCCGATGAATACCGGCCGGGCGCTGCAGCTGTGCCCGGAAGCGATCGTGGTGCCGCCGCGAATGTCCGAATACGCACGGGCCAGCAAAGAGGTGTTCGCGATCTTCGCCGATACCACACCCATCGTGGAGGGCATTTCCATCGACGAGGCATTTCTCGATGTGGCGGGGCTGCGGCGAGTGGCCGGGGAACCGCATACCATCGCCACGGCACTGCGCGCACGGGTGCGGCGCGAGGTCGGCCTGCCCATCTCGGTGGGCATCGCCGGCACCAAATTCCTGGCCAAGGTCGCCAGCGCGGTATCGAAACCGGACGGATTGTTGCTGGTGGAGCACGGCGGCGAACTCGAGTTCCTGCACCCCCTGCCAGTACATCGCCTCTGGGGAGTCGGACCGGTGACGGCAGCAGCCCTGCGCGGGCACGGTATCGAGCGGATCGGACAGCTGGCCGAGCTGGGTGAGCCGGGCCTGCGATCGATCGTCGGCCGGGCCGCGGCGCGGCATCTGCACGCCCTGGCCTGGGCCCGCGACCCGCGCCGGGTGGAAACCGGACGGCGGCGGCGCTCGATCGGCGCGCAGCGCGCACTCGGCCGCGGGGCGCGGTCGCCGGCCGAGATCGAGGGGTATCTGCACGGTCTCATCGATCGCCTCGCCCGGCGGCTGCGGGCGGCGGATCGCGTATGCCGGACCGTGGTGCTGCGTCTGCGTTTCGACGATTTCAGCCGCGCGACCCGCTCGCACACCCTGCTCGATTCCACCGATCACACCGATACGATCCTGCGCACGGCGCGTGGACTGCTGACCGAGGCCCGGCCGCTGATCGATGAACGCGGACTCACCCTGATCGGATCGGCACTGACCAACCTGGACGACGCGGACCCGCGCCAGCTCGCGCTTCCCTTCGATCACGGACCCGCGCCGGAGCTGGATACCACTCTCGACGAGGTGCGCACCCGCTTCGGGTCGAGCGCCGTCACCCGCGCCGCCCTTCTCGGCCGGGGCGAAGGGCTGTCCGTGCCGCTGCTGCCGGACTGATCGCGGCCGTATTTCCGCCTGGCGCACGGCCCCTCCGGCACACCGTGAACTGAACAATTGACCAACCGTATCTGGACGAACGTTCAACAGTGTGGTTCGCTGCCACTCGACAGGAAAGGAACCGCGATGGCAGCGACCCCCGAATCCCGCACCGCCCCCGGCCAGTCCGGCGACCGGTCCGCCGCGCTACCGCGCCGCACCGTACTGGCCGGTGCTGCGGCAGGGACCTTCGCCCTCGGTTCGGTCACCGCACTCGGCCCCGGTGCCCCCGCGACGGCGGCGCCGCAATCCGGCGAATACCTGATCGGGATGGGAATCTCCGATATCACCGGGCCCGCCGCCGAATGCGGGATGATGGGGTATTCCCAGCAGGATCAGACCACCGCCGGGATCCATCTGCGGCCCCGCGCCCGCGCGTTCGTCATCGTCGCCGGTACCGAGCGGGTGGTCTTCGCGGTCGCGGAAAACGCGATGATCTTCCAGTCGGTGCACCGGGGTGTGCTCACCGAACTGGCCCGGCGCTTCGGCGACCTCTACACCGAACGCAACGTACTGCTCACCTCCACGCACTCCCATGCCGTATGCGGCGGCGCAAGTCACGACTACGCCTACAACCTGTCGATCCTCGGATTCCAGCAGCAGGTCTACGATGCCGAGGTCGGCGGACTGGTCGAGGCGATCACCGCCGCCCACGCCGATCTCGCACCCGGCACCATGGCGCTGGGCCGCGCCGAACTGCACGACGCGAGCGTGAACCGGTCCCGAGTCGCATTCGATCGCAACCCCGCCGCAGACAAGGCCCACTTCCCCGGCGCCATCGATCCGGCCGTCACCGCCCTGTCGATCACCCGGGCCGGACGGCCGGCGGGGGCGATCACCTGGTTCGCCACCCACAACACGTCGATGACCAACAAGAACCGGCTGATCAGCTCGGACAATAAGGGTTACGCGGCGTTCACCTGCGAACACACCGAGCACGGCGTCCGCTACCTCGACGAGAGTCCACCCGGTTTCGTCGCCGCCTTCGCGCAGACCAATGCCGGTGACATGTCACCGAACTTGAACCTGCGACCGGGTTCGGGGCCCACGGAGGACGAATTCGACAACACCCGGATCATCGGCGAACGGCAGTACCACGCCTCCCGCGCGGCGCTGGCCGCGGCCCGCCCGCTGACGGGCCCGGTCGGGTCCGTGTTCTGCTATATCGATCTGGCAGACGTCACCGTGGACGGCCGGTTCACTCCGGACGGCACGGTCGGCCGTACGGCGCCCGCCGCCGCGGGCGTCTCCCTGCTGGCGGGCAGTGTCGAGGACGGGCCCGGCCTGCCCGGCGGGCCGATCCCCGAAGGTGTGCGCAACCCCTTCATCGACGCACTGGGCGACCCGCACCTGCCCGCGCCCGACTGGCTCGCCGACGCCCAGGCGCCCAAGGCGATCGCGGTGCCGTTCAGCCTGCTGCCACCTGCCCCGTGGGTGCCGAATATCGTGCCGATCCAGATCGTGCGCATCGGGCAGCTGTATCTGGCAGCGGCCGGAGGTGAGTTCACCATTGTCGCGGGGCTGCGCGTACGCCGGGCCGTCGCGGCGGCACTGGGCGTGGATATCGCCCAGGTCCTGTTGCAGGGCTATGCCAACGCGTACCACGAGTACGTCACGACTCCGGAGGAATACGACGCCCAGCAGTACGAAGGGGCGTCCACCCTGTTCGGTCGCTGTACCCTGCCCGCTTACCAGCAGGAGTTCACCCGCCTGGCCGCGGCATTCGCCGCGGGCACGCCCGTGGCGCGCGGCCCGGCCCCGCGCGATATCTCGCATCTGCAGCCGAATTTCGTTCCCGCGCCCGGCCCGGATACCGCACCGCCCGGGTCCGATTTCGGCGCGGTGCTCACCCAACCGGCGCCCACCTACACCGCCGGCACCCGGGCGAGCGTCGAGTTCGTCTCCGCCCATCCCAAGCACAACCCGCGCCGCAACGACACCTTCCTTGAAGTCCAGCGGTCGATCGACGGCCGCTGGACCCGGATCGCCAACGAAGGCGAATGGAATGTGCGCTTCCACTGGAGCAAACGCCCACCGGCGACCTCCATCGCGGCCTTCACGTGGGACATCCCCGGCGGCACACCGGCCGGGCGGTACCGGTTCGCCCATCGGGCCGACCGCCTGTCTCCCGACGGGACCCTGCACCCCGTCACCGGCACGAGCAACGAGTTCGAGATCCGCTGACCCCCTGCCGCTGCCGACCGGCCGTCTCCGCGGCGGCGATCAAACCCCGAGGGCGGGTTCACCGACCCGGGCCGGCAGTTGCTGCTCACAGACCGCCTCCACGAATTCGCCGGTCTGCGTATCCGATACGCCGTGGGCGATATCCGCCTCGGTGATGATGCCGACCAGCCGGCCGTGCTCGGTGACGGGCAGGCGGCGGATCTGGTACTGCTGCATGAGCGCCAGGATCTCGCCGAACTCCGTATCCGCCTCGACGCTGCGCAGTTCGTCGCCCTGGGCGAATTCGCCGGCCGTCGCCGTCGCGGGATTTCGGCCCAGTGCCAGGCAGTTCACCACGATATCCCGGTCGGTGACGATTCCGACCGGATGTCCCTCACCGTCGCAGATCGGCAGCGCCCCGATATCGCGCTGCCGCATCTGCTGAGCGGCGGTGTCCATGGTGTCGCGCACACCGATGGTCACCACATCGGTGTGCATGAGCTCGCGTGCTGTGATCATCGTGCTCTCCTTCCACCGTGATGCAACCCTGCCGGGGACTCACCTTGCTGTGCTGCGAGTGTTTCCACCCCATGGTCCGCGCCGCGGGGATCGCTGTCCAGACTCGTCCGGCACCCGGCCGGCCCGGCCGCCGCGCCCGCTCGGGCCGACGGGCGGCACCGGCCGGTCGGCCGACCTCATCGAACCGATGCTCGGGTGCACGGCATTGCCGCAGACCGGCTACGCGGTACCACTGCAGGTGATCATGGAGTCCTCACTCAACAGGGTCTTTCGGCCCTTCCTGAAGAGGACCATCGCCCGCATCCTCCGCTCCGTGCCGCGTTCTAGTGTCGGCGGCGAGTCTGTACAGCGGAGTTGGCCCGGCTACGCCGAATGCGGTTGGTCGAGGGCAGCAGACCACCCGAGCGAAAGGAATCCCCGTGACCGCGCGCACGCGAGCCCCCGTTGTCGTCGGCATCGACGGGTCGTCCGGATCGATGGCCGCACTCTGGTGGGCGGTACGCACCGCGGCACGTCACCGCACCGCGCTGCATCTGGTGTCCGCCGTCGCGGTCCCCGGGGAACCCGGCCCCGACCACGGCGCCGATGTCTGCGACGATCGGGCGCTGCGCGACGATGCGGCGACTTTGCTGTCCACCGCCCGCGATCTCGCGCGCGACCGCGCCGGAGGCGAATTGGATATCGTCTGCACGGTTGCCGATGCGCGGCCGGAGACCGTGCTGATCGACTGTTCCGAGGACGCCCGCACCGTCGTCGTCGGAGTCCGCGGTGTCGGGGCCGTCGGCCGGGGTGTGCTCGGTTCGGTCAGTACCTCCCTGGCACGCCATGCCCACTGCCCTGTCGCCGTGATCCCGGTGCCCGACAGTGGCGTGGCCGATCTCCCGCCCCGGCCCGTCGTGGTGGGTGTGGACGGATCCGCGTGTGGCGCGGAGGCGGTGCGGATCGCCTTCGAGGAGGCGTCTCGGCGTTCCGTCGGCGTTGTGGCAGTCACGACCTGGTCGGAGCTTTCGCCACACGGGGCACGCGCCGCCATGCACGCGCGGGCGCAGGCTCTGCAATCGCGGAGCCTGGCCGAGCAGGCCGAATGGTATCCCGATGTACCCGTGACCCAGATCGTCGTGGAGGACCGGCCGGCCCGGCGCATCCTGGCCGAGGCCGACCGCGCCCAGCTCGTGGTCGTCGGCAGTCACGGCCGTGGCGGTTTCGCCGGGATGACGCTGGGTTCCGTCGGCCAAGCGGTCCTGCACGGCACCCAGGTCCCGTTGATCGTCGCCCGCCCCCGGAACTGACCGAACTCTCCACTGCGGCCCGCGCCCCGCCGCTCCCGTTTAAGCTTGGACAGAACTCGGGAGAGGGGGCTCGGTGTGATCACGGTATTCCTCGTCGACGACCACGAGATCGTCCGGCGCGGTGTCGCGGACCTCATCGACGCCGAAGACGATATGGAAGTCATCGGCGAGGCGGGCGATGCGGCGCGGGCGTTGGCACGTATACCCGCGCTTCGCCCCGATGTGGCGGTTCTCGACGTGCGCCTGCCCGACGGCAACGGGATCGAGCTGTGCCGCGAATTATGTTCGGCCCGCCCGGATCTGCCCTGTCTCATCCTCACCTCCTTCACCGACGAACAGGCAATGCTCGACGCCATCCTGGCGGGCGCGCGCGGGTATGTCGTCAAGGACATCACCACGCTCGCGCTCATCAGCGCCATCCGCGATATCGCGGCCGGCCGGTCGCTGCTCGACAACCGGGCCGCGGCCGCACTCATGCGCAAATTCCGCTCCGAGGCCGAGGCCGCCGCGGGCCCGCTGTCCGGGTTGACCGATCGGGAGCGGGCCCTGCTCGCCCTGGTCGGCGAGGGACTGACCAACCGCCAGATCGCCGAGCGGCTGTGCCTGGCGGAGAAGACCGTCAAGAATTATGTGTCGAGGTTGCTGTCCAAGCTCGGGGTGCAGCGGCGCACCCAGGCGGCGGTCCTTGCCACCAAGTACCAGAATCCGGCCTGAACAGCGACTGCCCGGATCGGACCGACGCCGGATCCGTGCGGCGGATGACAGAATGCGACGGTGATGGGACACCACCGGGGCGGCGAAATAGGCGTGCGGAGAACGGTTTCGGCCGGGTCGGAGCGAACCCCGGTCTCGGAAACGCTCTCCCAGTTCCGGCTTCGTGAACTGCTGCTGGAAATGCAGGACCGGATCGCGCAGATCATCGATGTCCGGGACCGGATGGACCGGCTGATCGAAGCCATGCTCGTCATCACCGCCGAACTGAATCTGGACGAAACCCTGCGCACGATCGTGCACACGGCCATCGAACTCGTGGACGCCCGGTACGGCGCGCTGGGGGTGCGCGATACCGAGCAGAGCGGTCACGAACTGGCCGAATTCATCCACGAAGGAATCGATCTCGAAACCCATACCCGGATCGGTCATCTTCCCCGCGGCCACGGGATGCTCGGCCTGCTGTTCCAGCAACCCGAACCCATCCGGCTCACCGACCTGTCCGTGCATCCGTCCTCGGTCGGTTTTCCGCCGCAGCATCCCCCGATGCGCAGCTTTCTCGGTGTTCCGGTCAAGGTGCGCGACGAGGTGTTCGGCAACCTGTATCTCACCGAGAAGTCCGGTGGTCACCCGTTCACCGAGGACGACGAGGTCGTCGTCCAGGCGCTGGCTGCGGCGGCCGGTATCGCGATCGAGAACGCCTACCTCTACGAACAGTCCCGGGTTCGCCAGCGCTGGCTGGAAGCCACCAAGGACGTCGCCACCGAACTGCTCGAGCGCGGCGAACCCAACGACGTTCTCGATCTGGTCGTCGATCGAGCGCTGGCGCTGACGGATTCGGCCTATACGTTCATCGCGCTCCCGGAAGAGCCCGATCTGCCCGCGGCCGAGGTCGGCGAACTGGTGGTCGTGGCCGCCGCCGGATCCGACGGCGCCGAACTGGCCGGACAGCGGATCGCGTTGCACGATTCCCATTCCGGCCGGGCTTTCCGGCAGGGACGACCGGTCGCGGCGGACCGGCCGGATTCCCCACCGCACCCGGATATCGCGGGCGATGCCGGCCCGACGCTCGCCCTGCCGCTCCGGGTCGGCGGAACACCGATCGGCGTACTCACCATGGTCCGCCCGCCCGGGGCCCGGCCGCTCAACGATCACGCGAAAACAATGATGCTCGTCATCGCCGACCAGGCCGCTCTCGCGTTGCGGCTCGCGGCGAGCCAGCGGCGGATGCGCGAGCTCGACGTGGTCGCCGATCGCGACCGGATCGCTCGCGACCTGCACGATCACGTTATCCAGCGGTTGTTCGTGGTGGGCCTGTCCCTGCAGGGCACCTTGCAGCGGGCCCGCACGCCGGAAGTCCGCGACAGGCTCAGCTCCACCATCGACGATATCCAGGATATCGTGCAGGATATCCGGCATTCGATCTTCGATCTGCACAGCGGGACGGTGGATCTGCGCCGGCATCTGCACCGGCTGTTCGCCGAGATGACCGCGGAAACCGAGCTGCGCACCAACCTGCGGATGACCGGGCCCGTCACCGTTCTCGCTGCACCGCTGACCGACGATGTGGAGGCGGTGCTGCGGGAAACCGTCAGCAATGCCATCCGGCACGCACAGGCGTCCACCCTGTCGGTCGAACTGCGCGTCGGCGACGAGGTCACGGTCACGGTCAGTGACAACGGGAAAGGAATACCTCCCGATATCGGCCGGCGCAGCGGCCTGGCGAACCTGACCGCTCGCGCAGTGGCCGCCGGCGGCCACTGCGATATCGAACCCATCCCCGGCGGCGGGACGACCGTGCGCTGGCAAGCGCCCCTACCGTGACCCACGCCGACGGACTACGGCTACCAAGCCCGTGTGCGCCGGTGCGCGAGCGACCCATCAACCGGCTACTCCCGACCGTCTCCGCTGACGGAGTTCTCGGACACGCTCGCAGACCCGCCCGGGGGCAGGGTTGCCAGTAGTTCGCGGTAGTGCCGTTCAGCAGCCGCGGGGTCGTAGGCGGAGGTATCGGCCTGGGTGAAGCCGTGCCGGGCCCCCTCGTAGACCTCGGTGCGGTGCCGGACGCCGGCGGTGGCCAATGCCTCGTCGAACCGGTCGATATGTTCCGGCGTCATATGGTCGTCCTCGCCCGCGTGGGCGAAATACAGTTCCGCGGTGATGTTTCCGGCCATCAGATGCGGACTGTCCGGGGTGTCGGTGACGAGCGGCCCGCCGTGAAATCCTGCCACCGCCCCGACTCGGCCGGGAAACATGGCGGCGACCAGCACCGCAAGCCGCGCCCCCATGCAGTAACCGGTGACACCGACCTTCCCCGCGGCCACCTGCGGTGCTGCCGCCAGCCACTCGAGGTAGGCGGCGGCATCCGAACGCAGCAGCTCCGGTGTGAGCTCGCGGATCATCGGGAAGACCTGCTGGAAGATCTCCGGCCGCTGTTCCGGATCGATGAAATCCGGCAGTTCGATCACCGGCGCACGCCCGTGCCGGTAGTAGGCGTTCGGCAGTAGAACCGTGTAACCGTGGGCGGCGATACGGTCGGCCAGCGACCGCAGACCGGGCCGCAGGCCGAAACCGTCCTGGATCACCAGTACTCCCGGATGGGGAGCGCCGTCGCCGGGGTAGGCGAGATACGCGTCGGCCACCCCATCGGCCGTCCGCACGTCGACCGGCATTCCTTGTATTGCAACCATCGGTGAACCCTTCTGTCGTAGTCGATGTTCTGCGATCGATTCGACGAAGGCGGAGCCCGGGCAGTACAGCGGAATCCTGTGCAGCACAGCGGACCCGTACCCGCCCGCGCGGCGCTCAGAACAGCACCGGGTAGCCCATCTGTGTGTGGCGCAATGCCGTCCCGGTAATCATCGCCACAGACCCTAGCAACGTCGCACCGATGGCGCGATCTGTGGGATGTATGTCGTTGACGCCACCCCACGTACAGCAGAAGGTGGGGAGTGTGCAGCAACGCCGTGTCGTATTCGTCGTCTTCGATGATTTCCAAGCGCTCGACCTGGTCGGCCCCTACGAGGTTTTTCAGGGCGCCGGTGAGTACGACTGCCGGGTCGTGGCCACCCGTCCGGGATGCGTGCGGTCCGACAGCGGGTTACCAGTAGGTGTCGACTGCGGTGTGGACGATGTGGACCCGGCGACCGTGGATACGCTCGTAGTCGTCGGCGGGCCCGGCGTCGAGACCGCCCGCGACGATCCCCGCCTCATGCGGTGGATCCGGGCCGCCGCGGGGGCCCGCCGCGTCGCCTCGGTGTGCACCGGCGCGTTCCTGCTCGCCGCGGCAGGGGTAATCGATGGGAAGCGGGTTACCACGCATTGGGCGTTCACCGCGCAACTCGCCCGCGAGTTTCCGCGGGTCGGCGTCGAGGGCGATCCGATTTTCGTGCGCGACGGAAATACCTGGTCCTCGGCGGGCGTGACCGCCGGGATGGATCTCGCGCTGGCTCTCGTGGAGGATGATCTCGGCCGCCGGGTCGCCCTCGAACTGGCGCGTTTCCTCGTGTTGTTCCTGCGCCGTCCCGGCGGGCAGACCCAGTTCAGCACGGCGCTGTGGCGACCACAGCCCGCGACCGACCCGGTGCGGTCGGCCGTGGCGGCCATCCACGCCGAACCCGGCGCCCGACACAGTATCGGCGATCTCGCGGCACGGTCCGGATTGAGTCCCCGCCACTTCCAGCGCCGTTTCAGCGCCGAACTCGGTGTCGGACCGGCGGCCTATGTCGAGCAAGTCCGGATCGAAGCGGCTCAGACGGCATTGGTCGACGGCGATCCAGTGGACACCGTCGCCCGGCGGTGTGGTTTCGGTACCGCCGAATCACTACGTCGCGCCTTCCATCGACGGCTCGGGGTTTCGCCCGCGGCCTACCGGGACCGCTTCCGCTCCACCACTCCCGCCGCCGTCACGGCGCAACCCGCCGTAACCGCCTGACCGAAACCTCGACCGGCCCCCCTCTCCCAGCCCGGCGATAACGACCGGCCCCGGCCTGCACGGGCCCGGCCGTCCACCGGCATGCGTCAACGCACCTCTGCCACATGTCCTTTCACCCCGAGGAGTTCCCATGTCCCTGGACCTACCGACCACGCCCCGGGCGCGCGCGGCGCAGACCGTGATCGATACCGAACTGACCCCCGCGCTGCGCAATCACAGCGTCCGCTCGTTCCTGTTCGCCCGGGCCGCGGCCGCCGACCGTGGACTGCGGCCCGGCGTGGACTACGACGAAGAAACCGTGTACCTCATCTGCGCCCTGCACGATATCGGCCTGGCCGAAGTCGCCAACGGCGACCGACGATTCGAGGTCGACGGCGCCGACTACGCCGCTGAATTCCTGGAATCCCACGGCGTGACCGACGAGCGAGTCGACATCATCTGGGATGCCATCGCCGCCCACACCACCGGACTCAGCGATTCCCCCGTCTACCGTCGCCGCCGCCCCGCCGCCATCTGGGTCGCCGTCGACGGTATCGCCATCGATATCGGCGGCAACGCAGACATGCTCCCCCGGGGATACGCCGACCGCGTACACACGGACTATCCGCGACTCGGCGGAATCCGCGCACTGACCCGCCTCGTCGAAGAGCAAGCCGTCGCGAATCCCGCGAAGGCGCAACCGGGTTCGCTGCCCGGTGAAATCGTCCGCCTCACCCACCCGGAACTGGTGCCCACCTGGCAGGACATCATCGCCGCAGGCGGCTGGGGCGACTAGCGACACGCCGGCACGAACCCTTGGTCTCCCTTCCCCACCGTTCAGAACAGTCAGGAGTCTGTCGTGACCGATCCCGGTGTCACCTTCATCAACGTCATCGAACTCCCCGCCGAGGCGGTCGACGAGTTCATCGCCCACTGGCGCGAACGGGTAGCTCGTATGCGGTCCGCCCCCGGCTTCCGAGATGTCCGCCTGCACCGCGCACTGCTCCCGGACTCCCGGTTCCAGCTGGTCAATATCGCCCATTGGGACAGCGCCGAGGACTGCCGCGCCGCCGGCGCCGATCCGATTGTCACGGCCTCGGTGGCGGAAGCGGAGAAGTCCGCCGTCGCGTACCCGAGCCTCTATCGAGTTGTCGCCGAATTCAGCTGAACTGCGAAATCATCGATCGACGGACCAGGACAAGACCCCGGCATCAACACCGCCCCGACCGGGCGTCCGACCAGCCCGGGAATCGGTACGGCCGCCATCGACACAATCCGCCATTGACAAATGGCACATTCGTAAATGATCCTTACAGGTATGAACAGGTCGACGAGGACCTCACCACCGGTGTCCACGGCACGAAAGGTGGGCTGACATGCTCGGACTCGATATCTTCCGGCCCTTCGGCCCGCCGCCACGCAGCCGCGGCGCCCGGGCGGTCGTCACCGGCGCGGGCAGCGGTATCGGCCGGGCCTTCGCCCACGAGCTGGCCGCTCGCGGGGGCCGGATCGTCTGCGCCGATATCGACGAGGATCGTGCAGCCGAAACGGTGGCATCGATCGGGCGCGAGTATCCGGGCGTTGCCTACCCATTCCGCTGCGATGTGGCGAAACGCGACGATGTCGAGGTGCTGGCCCGCTACGCCGAATCCGTTTTCGACGGCCCCGCCACCCTGGTGATCAACAACGCCGGGGTCGGGTCGGGCGGGCTGCCCGTCGGCGAGATCGGTTTCGCCGAATGGGAGCGCACCCTGGGCATCAATCTGTGGGGCGTCGTCCACGGGTGCGAGATCTTTGCTCCACGGCTACGCGAGGCCGGCCACGGCGGCATCATCAATGTCGCCTCGGCCGCGTCGTTCGGCACCGCACCGCGGATGGCCGCCTACAACACCGGGAAGGCCGGGGTGCTCGCGCTGTCGGAGACGATGGCCGCGGAATTCGGCGGAACCGATATCGCGGTGACCGTACTGTGCCCGACCTTCGTCCGCACCAATATCGCGCGTGACGCACCGGTCCCTGCGGGGCCCCGCGAACTCGCCGACACCCTGATGCGCTGGACCGGGTTCTCCCCCGAAAGCATCGCCCGGACCACGCTCGACGCGCACGACCGCGGCCGGTTACACGTCGTCCCGCAACTCGACGCGCAACTGCTCTGGTTACTGAAGCGGCTGTTCCCCGGCCAGTACACAGCCGTGGCCGGTCTGCTCGCGCGACTGTTGCCCGACGAGGAAGCGGCAGCGTCCATCACCCCGGAAAGAACAGGAGTCTGAGATGGCGACCATGGACTTCGACGATATGCTCGGCAAGATCAAGGACCGGCAGTGGGCGCTGGCCGATATCGATTGGGACGCGCCCGGCGCGGAAACGCTCACTGCCGAACAGCACGCCCGCCTGAAGCCGTTCATGGCAGATCTGATGTGGATCGAGAACGTGGGTGCGCGCGGTTTCGCGGCGATGGCGAAAAAAGCGCCCACCGAGACCCTGCGGGAGATCTACCGCTGGTTCCATGCGGAGGAACAACGGCATGCCAATGCCGAACTGGCGCTGATGCGCCGCTGGGGAATGCTGGACGGCGACGAGATCCCGCAGCCGAATATCAATGTCAAACTCGTGATCGACTTCCTGGACAAATACTCCGACGATATGTCGCTGTCGTTCCTGGGCACCGTCATCCCGATGCTGGAGGTCGCGCTGGACGGCGCCCTGGTGAAGTTCATCATGGACGAGATCGAAGACCCGGTCTGCCAGGAAACGTTCCGCCGGATCAATGCCGACGAATCCCGCCATCTCGCCGTCGATTTCGCGGTGATGGATGTGCTCGGGCACGCGGAGCTGCGTAAACTGCTCATCGACCTGGTCGGCGGCTGGGTGAAACCGACGTTTCTCATCGGGGTCCTCAGCTATGTGCCGTTGCTGAACAAAATGCGCGACAATATCGTCGCGATGGGTGTGGACGAGCAGAAGCTCTACACAGCCATGGAGCGCTACCGCAAGGTGGGCGAGCGTAGCGAATTCGTGCGCCGGCTCCCGATGTATCAGATCGTGAAATTGCAGGCGAATTGGGTTGTCGACCGCGGCCACCCCTATCACCTTCTCGCCGACGCGCTGGTGAAGATCACCGGGGCCATCCCGCGGCAGCTGCTGCGTAAGGACCCGACCTGGTCCAAAGAGTTGACCTACACCCCCGCCGCGTGAACGAGGACACCATGACCACCAACCATGCGGCGCCGCTCGACGTCGCCGTGATCGGTGCCGGCTTCGCCGGAATAGGCACCGCGATACGTCTGCGCCAGAGCGGTATCGATAATTTCGCCGTATTCGAGCGGGGGTCCGCGATCGGCGGTACCTGGCGTGACAACACCTACCCGGGCGCTGCCTGCGATATTCCGTCGCGGCTGTACTCCTACAGTTTCGCACCCAATCCGGAGTGGTCGCACACCTACTCCGGGAGTGCTGAAATCCTCGGCTATATCGAGTCGATTACGGCGAAGTACGACGTTACGCCGCATATTCGCTTGCAGCACAATGTCACCGGTATGTCGTTCGACGAGGAAACCGGTCTGTGGGATATCACATTCGAGGGCCGCGAACCTGTCCGGGCGCGGGCGGTGGTGCTGGCCTCCGGGCCCCTCACCGAACCCGGCTTCCCCGATATTCCGGGGATCGACACATTCACCGGGCATAAAATCCACAGCGCGCGGTGGGACCACGATTACGACTTCACCGGCAAACGGGTCGCGGTGGTCGGTACCGGGGCGAGCGCGGTCCAGATCATCCCCGAATTGGTTCGCAAGGCCGGTTCGGTCAAGGTTTTCCAGCGCACGCCCGGCTGGGTGCTGCCCCGGGTCAACCACCGCACCGGCGCCCTGGCCAAAGAGATCTACCGGCAGGTTCCGGGGGCGGAAACGCTGGCCCGGCAGGCCTGGTTCTACGGTCACGAATCGGTGGCGCTGGGCGTCGTGTGGAATACGCCCCTCACCCGGGTGGTCGAATTGGTCGGGCGCGCGCAGTTGCGGCGCCAGGTGCGCGATCCGTGGCTGCGCCGTCAGCTCACCCCGGAATTCCGGGCCGGTTGCAAACGTCTGCTCATGTCCGACGACTACTACCCGGCGCTACAGCGCGACAACTGCAAGCTGATCACCTGGCCGATCGCGCGGATAGCCCCGGACGGTATCCGCACGGCCGAGGGAATCGAACACCGGGCCGACTGCATCGTGTTCGCGACCGGCTTCGATGTCTCCAAGAAAGGCACTCCGATCCCGATCACGGGACGTGACGGCCGGGTGCTCGCCGACGAATGGCGACGCGGCGCATTCGCGTACCGCAGCGTCACGGTGTCGGGGTATCCGAACCTGTTCCTCACCTTCGGTCCCAATTCCGGCCCGGGACACAATTCGGCGCTGGTGTATATGGAATCGCAGATCGACTATCTGGTTCGCGCCGTCCGGATAATCCTGGATCGCGACCTGACAATGCTCGACGTCCGCCCGGACCGCCAAGAACGTTACAACGCGGCGATTCAGCGCCGGCTGGGCGCGACCACCTGGAATTCGGGCTGCCGGAGCTGGTATCTCACCGAGGACGGTTTCAACCCGACCATGTACCCGGGTTTCGCCACCCAGTACCGCCACCAGCTGCGCGACGTCGACCTCGACGACTACACGGTGACGACCGCCCGGATCGGCCATTCCGCCGACGTCGCTCCCGGCGTTCTGAGCGGCGGCTAGACTCGATCACTCGAACCGGGGGCAACCGGGCGGTAGGCGGGCGAGGAGGTGCGGCGGAGATGCCGAGGTATCGGATCGACGATCTGGCCCGTGCCGCGGGCACCACCTCCCGCAATGTCCGCGCCTACCAGGAGCGCGGGCTGCTCCCGCCGCCCGCGGCCAAGGACGGCCGCGCCAGTATCTACGACGATTCCCACCTCGAACGGCTCCGTCTCATCGACGCGCTGCTGCAACGCGGCTTCACCACCGCGCATATCTCCGATTTCATTACCAGCTGGGAGACGGGCAAGGACCTCACCGAGGTACTGGGCCTGCAGCACGCGGTCACCGCCAACTGGTCGCAGGAGGAACCGTTCGAGGTCTCCCGGGAACTGCTCACCACCATCCTCGGCGCCCGATCCGAGGAACTGGTGGACAAACTGCGCCGGATGGACCTGGTCCGCACCGACGGCGATACCGTGACGATCACCGATACCCAGCTACTCACCTCGTTCACCGAACTCCACGAGTACGGGATCGACCTGGGCACCCTGATCTCGGTATATGCCGAGGTCGCAACCCGGATCGACGATATCAGCGGGATCCTCATCCGCGCGGCGAAGAAACATATCGTCGATGAACACGGGCCGGGTTGGCTGCCCGATACCAATGAAGAGATCGCCGAAACCACCCGCATGCTCAACACCATGCGCGAACTCGGCGTCGCCGCCGTGCACAGCAGCCTGGCCCGTTCCTTGGACGCGACGCTCGCGCGCGAACTCGGTGACTACCTCGCCACCGCCGCCGAGCGCGAACGCGAACGCAAAGCGGGCGGCGTGGAACGCGGCCGCTGATCCGCCGGGTGCCACCCGTTCTTACTCGAGGGACTTGTCACCCCAGCGGATGCATCGCAGCAAACCGCCGGCAGCGAGGACCGCCTCGAGCTGTCCCGTGTAGGTCATCCGGTTCTCGGACACGAACTCGGGAGTCAGCTTTCTCGATTGCTGCAGTAGCAGCATCCCCGCCAGACCCGCGTAGACGTCGGCGCGCATGATGCCCATCGGATGGTCGTGGTACCGGCGGGTCCCGGCGTCCTGCCGCAGCGGATAGCGGTGGTCGACGCTCTGCCCCGGCATGATCAGCTGTTCGGGATGCCCGTCGCTGTCCGGCCGCCCGCGAGTCCGCCCAGCGCACCCGCGACCGCCCCGCGCGCCGCCCGATCGCCCAGTTCATGATCGTGCCTGTCGCTCGCACCGGGCGTTTACCATACCATCGAGTATGGTCCGGTGCCCGCGGAATCGTCAGAAGGCGAGCCGGCAGAGGGTTTTCCCCATGGTGAGCCCGGACAACATCGCCGGCAGAGCTGTGCTCGCCGACTCGATCCCGTCGAAGACGGTTTCCCGGTAGACCAACCGGCCGTCCGCGAGGTAGCTGCTCACTTCACGGCGCATCGATTCCTCGAGATGCAGGAAAGACCCCGCGCGGAAACCGCGCATCCGCAGGCCTTTCGACACCATGGTGAACAGGTTCGGCGGTCCCGGCGGTGCGGCGCCGTCGTAACCGGAGACCGCGCCGCACAGCGCGATCCGGCCGGACGGACGGAGGGCGTCCAGGGCGGCGGTGAGGTGATCACCGCCGACATTGTCGAAATAGGTATCGATACCGCCGGGCGCGAGCGCTGCCAGCGATTCCGGTAGCGGGGCGTCGTGGTAATCGAAGGCGGCGATGCCGAGTTCGTCCCGCAGGAACGCGACCTTCGCAGGGCTTCCGGCGGAGCCGAGCACGGTGGCGCCGCGAATCTTCGCGAGTTGCGCGGCCAGCGCGCCGACCGCGCCCGCGGCGGACGAAACCCACAGAGTGTCGGCCGGGCCGAGGTCCAGGATTTCGAACAGCCCCACGTAGGCGGTGAGGCCGGCGCTGCCGAGCGGCCCGAGGAACCACTGGGGCGGAAGGTCTGCGGCGTCGATCCGGGACACGGCGCCGTAGCCGCCGATGGTCTGTGTCCGGGCGCCTACCAGCGCGTACTCCCGGTATCCGAGAGTATGCGAAACCAGATCACCGACGGCGAAATCCGGGGATCTCGATTCGACGACGGTGCCGAGAGCGAGCCCGGACAGCTCGTCGCCCGGCCGCAGCGGTGGCAGATACCCGTGGGGAGTGGTTTCGGCGAGCCGGATCCGGATCGATGGGTCGATCGACAACCAGGTGTTGCGGACGAGTACCTCTCCCGGGCCCGGTTCCGGAATCGGCTCCTCGGCCAGCTCGAGGTCGGTGGCGGCCAGTTTCCCGGCCGGGCGGCGGGCCAGCCGCACGTGACGATTCACCTTGTGGTTCCTTCGTTCCGGCGCGCGGGTCAGCGCACGAACGCGACCTCGGGGGTCCGGGCAATGAGCAGGCGGCGGACGGCGCCGGTGGAGTCGAGTTGCGCGGTCGCGTTGAACGACGCCTCGAACGCCCCGTCGCGGGTGGTGCGACCGACGACCAGCTCGTACGCACCGGCCACGGCGCCGATATCGATGTGGTGGATCAGCGTGCTCTTTTCGCGTTGCGCCAGGTAGGCAACCAAACCCGCTCGGTCACCGACGAATTCGGCGCTCCGCCCGGCCCCTTTGGAGAATTGCACGGACATGGTGAAATCATCGGCGATCATGCCGAGCACCCGGTCCGGGTCGTCGGAGTCCATATAGCCGAACCATCGGGTGAGTACCGGGACCGCCGTCGTCATGCCTGAGCTCCTTCATCCGGAGTTTGTACTGGTAACAGCGCGAAATCCGCGCTGAACGCGACCTGATACCGGTCGATCCGGCCGTCGGCGCCGATATGCATGGCGGCGACGAACCAGCCGGTGGTCACGGAGTCGTTCTCGGTGACCGCACCGTGCGCGAACTGCATATCGCCGTCGACGGCCACCCGCAGCAGCCGGTGTTTACGGTTCACCTTCGGCCTGCCGTTCAGGTAGTCGAACATGGCCGCGCGACCGCGGTCCCGGTTGACTCCCGTCGGCAGGACCATCGCGAATTCGATGTCCTCGGCCAGCATCGCCGTCGCATCCCGCAGTTCGCCGCTGTCGACCGTCGCGTAGTAGTCCTCGATCACGTGGGTCATGAAATGAACTTAGTTCAGCCCACCTCTTCTTGTCGAGAGGGTCAGCGGCTAGGCTCGATTCTATCGAATTGAACTCAACTCAAGGGGAAAGAATGTCTCCGACCTCGGCAGCCGGCGCCGAACACCCCTGGCCACGTTCGGAACCTCCAGGACTCACCCCCGACCCCGAACAGATTCAGCTACGCGAAGCACTGCGGGGATTGCTCGGGAAGTACAGCGATATCGAACAGGTCCGCGCAGCCGCGGACACCGGACCCGGATACTCACCGCAGCTGTGGCGAATTCTCGTCGACGAGATGTCGGTGACCAGCCTGGCGGTACCGGAGGACAACGGCGGCCTCGGTTACGGAACGGCCGAGCTCGCGGTCGTCCTCGAAGAATGCGGGCGGGCGCTGGTCTGCGAACCCGTCTACAGCTCCGCAGTCCTCGGCACACAGGCACTACTGACGGCCCCGGAAGCCGAAGGCAATCCGCTTCCGGACGTTCTCGCCGGGAACCTCGTCGCCACGATGAGTTCACTCGGTCGGGCCACCGACGATCTCCGGGCCGCGCCGAGCCCACACGGCTGGCGAGTCGGCGGCGCGGTCACCCACCTCATCGGCGGGCACGGCGCCGATATCGTCATCGCCTCGGCCGAAACCGCCGACGGCCCGCGACTGTTCGCGCTGCGCCCACCGGAGGATGCGCTGCGTACCGAACTGCGGGTACTCGACCCGACTCGGCGGCAAGCCGATCTGTCGGTGCGGGACTGCCCGGCCGTGGCGCTCACCACTGCGGACACCACCGCGACGGTGCGCACCCGGCTGCGGGACCTGGCGACGCTCGCCCTCGCCTGCGAGAACACCGGAATCGTCGAACGCCTGCTGGAGATGACCGTGGGGTACGCCGGCACCCGGCACCAGTTCGGCCGGGCTATCGGATCGTTCCAGGCGGTCAAACATCGACTGGCCGATCTGCTGGTATCGCTGGAACGCGCGCGCTCGGCGTCGCGGTACGCAGCCGCGCTCTACGCCGAGGACCCCGATTCGGCCCGGCTGGCGGTGGCCGTGGCCGGCGCGGTGTGTACCGACGCCGCCGTCCACGCCGCGGCCGAGGCGGTGCAGCTCCACGGCGGTGTGGGGTTCACCTGGGAACATCCCGCGCATTCCTATTTCCGCCGGGCACTGGGAAACGAAGCAGCACAGGGCGATGCGCGCAATCACCGCGCCCGTATCGCCGCACTGATCGGCGTGTGACCAGCCGCGACGTTCTCCGGAAATCCGTATTGACGCGCTTCGCGACGTCGAGTACAACTGAAGTGAATCCAGTTCAGGAACCGATCCCGAAAGAGGCTCCGATGATCGACACCGACCACATCGTCCTGGAGAAAGACGGCGAAATCGCACGCGTCTGGCTCAACCGCCCGCACAAGAAAAACGCGGTCACGGTGGAACTGCTGCACCGGCTCGACGAGATCATCGTCGAGGTCGACAACGACCCCGAGCTGAAGGTGCTGGTGCTGCGCGGTCGCAACAACACGTTCTGCTCCGGTTTCGATCTCGACGAACTGCGCGAGAACTACGTCGGCAAAACCAATGCCATGGACGTCGCCGTGCTCTCCGCGAAGGTCTGCGACCGGCTGTACTCGATGAACACGCCATCGGTCGCGGTGCTCGAGGGCTACGTCACCGCGGGCGGATTCGAGCTCATGATCTCCTGCGATTTCGCGGTCGCCGCCGACGATGCCAAGATCGGCGACTTCCACATCCGGCGAGCCCTGTTCGGCGGCGCCGGCCCGATCTACCGGCTCCCCCGGATGATCGGTATCCGCAAGACCAAAGAGCTGATGCTCACCGGCAAACTGCTCAGCGGCCGCGAAGCCGCCGATTTCGACCTGATCAACGCTTCCGCCCCCGCGGCGGAACTGGATGGACTCGTCGCCGATTTCATCGCCCCCATCGTGGACAAGAGCCCGTTCGCCATGAAGCTCACCAAGATGACCATCGACCGCGGCCTGGATGCCGATATCCAGTCGCTGATGGTGATGGAACACCTCGCCGTCGGCAATGCCCTGCAGTCCGAGGACGCGCGCGAAGGCGTGAACGCCTTCCTGGAGAAGCGTGAGCCGAAATGGGTCGGGCGCTGAAACCCCGCTAACAGCGACGAATCGGAAGGGACGACATGGGCGAGCAGGTGAAACCGAGACTGGAAGGCAGCAGGTGCGCGGTATGCGGCACGGTCGGTTATCCGGCGAGCGCGAACTGCGCGCGCTGCGCCGCGCCGACCGCCGAACCGTTGACACTGAGCACGAAAGGCATGGTGTGGGCGCATACCGTGCAACGGTTCGCACCGAAATCGCCGCCGTATGTCGTTCCTGCCGACGGCTTCACGCCGTACGCGGTCGGCTATGTCGAACTCCCCGAGGGCATCAGGATCGAGGCAGTTCTCGACTGCGACGATTTCGCCGATCTGGACCGGGCACCGGTGCGCCTCGTCGCCGTGACTCCGGTGCCCCGGTTCGCCACCCTGTCCCGTCTGCAGAGTGAGGTCCGGTGACCCAGCAGGTTTCGATAATCGGCAGCGGACTGTCCCGGTTCGGTCGGCAGCCCGGGGTCAGCGGGCGGCAACTCGCCATCCAGGCGATCGGTAATGCGCTCGCCGATGCCGGGTTGACCTGGCCCGATATCCAGGTCGCCTATGGCGGCAGCGACGGATCCGGGCTGGCCGACACCCTGGTGGCCGAACTCGGCTTCACCGGGATCCCGTTCACCAACGTCAAGAACGGTTGCGCTACGGGTGGTAGTGCCCTGTTCTCCGCTGTCAACGCGGTGCGTTCGGGCGCCGCGGAGATCGCCTTGGCGGTCGGTTTCGACAAACATCCCCGGGGCGCCTTCGATCCCGACCCCGCCGACTGGGGCTTGCCCGAGGGATACGGCACGGCCGGGCTCATGGTGACGACACAGTTCTTCGGCGCCAAGATCGGCCGCTATATGCGGGAACACGGTATCTCGGCGGCGACGCTGGCCGCCGTCGCCGAGAAGGCGTACCGCAACGGCAGTCGCAATCCGAATGCCTGGCGCCGCGAACCGATGTCGGCGCAGCAGATCCTGTCGGCCGAGCTGGTCAACGATCCGCTCACCAAGTTCATGTTCTGCTCGCCGGGTGAAGGTGGCGCGGCCGTGGTCGTCGCGAGCGAAACCGTCGTCCGCCGTCTCGGCGGCCGGCCGGTGCGATTGCGGGCGATCAGTCATCGCACCCGGCGGTTCGGCTCCTTCGAGGTGTTCAGCCCCGCTGTCCAGGGCACCGGCGAACCGACCAGTGTCAGCGCGGATGCCGCCGCGGCGGCATTCGAACAGGCCGGTATCGGCCCGGAAGAGATCGGCGTCGCGCAACTCCAGGACACCGAAAGCGGCGCGGAGATCATGCATATGGCCGAATGCGGGTTCTGTGCCCACGGGGAGCAGGAGGCGATGATCGCCGCGGGCGCCACCGAAATCGACGGCCGGCTGCCGGTCAACACCGACGGCGGATGTATCGCCAACGGCGAGCCGATCGGCGCCTCGGGCCTGCGGCAGGTGCACGAGATCGTCACCCAACTGCGCGGCGAGGCAGGCGCTCGGCAGGTACCGGGGGCGCCGAAAACCGGATTCACCCATGTGTACGGCGCCCCCGGGATCAGCGCCTGCACGGTTCTGTCGGTCTGAGGTGGACACAGTGAGTACACAGCAGCTTCCCGGCCTCGCCGAATTCACCGAACAGGCCCGGGCCTGGCTCGCGGGGTCGGCGGCCCCGCGTACCGAATCCGCGTGGGGCGACGGCGACGATTCGGTGGCGGTCTTCGAGAACTGGACCGCGGCCGAAGAACGGCGGCACACCGACGACATCCGCGCCTACGAACAAGCCAAATTCGATGCGGGCTGGGGCGCGCTCACCTGGCCCGCCGACTACGGCGGCCGGGGACTGCCGATGTCCTACGCACTGGCGTTCCGGCGCGTAGAAGAACAGTTCGAGGTCCCCCGGCGCACCGAAATGTTCTCCGTCACCCAGCAATTGGTGGCGCCGGCAATCGAGCAGTGGGGTACCGAACAGCAACGGGAACGCTATGTGCGGGCGATGCTGCGTACCGATCTCATCGCCTGTCAGCTGTTCTCCGAAACCGAGGCCGGTTCGGACCTCGCAGCGGTGCGCACCCGCGCGACCCGCAATGCCGACGGCACCTGGACACTCGACGGTCACAAGGTGTGGACATCCGGGGCCCGGGTCGCCGACCTCGGGGTCGCGGTATGCCGGACCGATCCCGCGGCGGCGAAACACGCGGGGCTCACCGTGTTTCTCGTACCGATGGACACGCCGGGGATCACCGTCCGGCCGATCCGGCAGATGACCGGCGGCAGTTCCTTCAACGAGGTGTACCTCGACAGCGTGGTGCTCGACGACGGGTTCCGGCTCGGGCCGGTCGGCAAGGGCTGGCAGGTGGCGCTCACCGTGCTCGCCGCCGAACGGCTCGACGGCGCCGGGCTGGGTCTGGCGAACGCGGATCAGGCGGTGGAACTGGCTCGCCACCTGGGCCGCGAACTGACCGAGCTCGAACGCGACCGGGTCGCGGACCTGGTGACCCGTAGTTATGTCCAGCGGATCGCGGGAATGCGAGTGGCCGCGGCGGTGGTCGCGGGCCGCGATCCCGGACCGGAGGCGTCGGCCGGCAAATTGCTCGCCACCGACACCATGGCCCGGACCTCCGAGGTCGTGCGGCTACTGCTGGGCCGGGAACTGATCGCGGATTCCGGGCGCTGGGGCACCTATGCCTGGGCCGAGCACGTACTCGGCGCGCCCGGGTACCGGATTGCCGGCGGTACGGACGAGATCCAGCACAACATCATCGCCGAGCGGGTGCTCGGCCTACCCAAGGAGCCGCGGCCATGACGCTGGAACAGCGGGTACGCCACCGGTTGCGCACCGACCCGGATATCGAGATCACCGGGTTCGAGACGCTGCCCGGCGGGCATTCGGGCCTCACCTACCGGGTCACCACCACCGGCCCGGAGTTCGTGGTGAAGGCGGTGCCCGAGGGCCGCCGGCCGGTCGGCCGCCACGATATGCTGCGGCAGGCCCGGGTGATGCGGGCGCTGGCCGGTACCGACGTGCCGGTGCCCCGCATCGTGGCCGTCGACGACGCCGAGCCCGCCTGGTTCGCCATGGAATTCGTCACCGGGGAATCGCTGGAACCGGTCCTGGACGACCCGGCCGTCGAACCCACCCTGGCGGCGGCCCGGATGCGGCGGGCCGCCGAGGTGCTGCCCCGGCTGCATGCGGTCGACCCCGGCTCGGTGCCGGGCGCCGAAACCGCCCTGACACCGGCCGACGAATTGGCGCGCTGGGCACGCACGTTGGGCGCGGTGCCGCCCGAGCTGGTCGCGGGCGGCGAGCGGCTGCTCGACCTGCTGGGCCGGACGATTCCCGAACCTGTGCCCCCGACGCTCGTACACGGCGACTACCGGCTCGGCAATATCATCGCCGCCGGTACCGAACCGGTCGCGCTGATCGACTGGGAGATCTGGAGCGCGGGCGACCCGCGCGTGGAACTCGGCTGGTTCCTGGTATTCGCCGACGGCACGAATTTCCCGGAGGTGGGCCGCATCGTGCGAGGTCTGCCCGATCCCGCCGAACTCGTGGAACGCTACCGCGCGGGTGGTCCGCAACTGCCCGATCTGCCCTGGTTCGACGCGCTCGGCCGGCTCAAGATGGCCGCCATCATGGGCCACAACCTGCGGCGCCACCGCGAAGGCCGGCACCACGATCCGGACCAGGAAAAACTGCCCGCCACCATCGATCGCCTCATCGAGACCGGAACCGCGCTCCTCGCCGGTTGAGGTCCTGTCCCCCTATTCAGGAGCCGTACAGTGGATTTCGCCTACTCCACCCGCACCCGCGAGCTGCTCGACCGGCTCGGACAATTCATGGAAGAGTACGTCTACCCCGCCGAACGGGTGTACGACGAACAGATCGCCGCCGCGGGCAACCCGCACGAACAACCGCAGATCATGCGCGAACTCCAGGCCGAGGCAAGGCGGCAGGGGCTGTGGAATCTGTTCATGACCCACGACGGCCTCGGCGCCGGGCTCTCCAATCTGGAATACGCCCCGCTGGCCGAGATGGTGGGCCGGTCGATCATCGGCAACGAGACGATCAACTGTTCGGCCCCCGATACCGGCAATATGGAAATCCTCGCCATGTTCGGAACCGAACAACAAAAGCAGCGGTGGCTGAAACCGCTGCTGGACTGCGAGATCCGCTCGGCGTTCGCCATGACCGAGCCGGCAGTGGCCAGTTCCGACGCCACCAACATCACCTCCACCATCCGCCGCGACGGGGACCACTACGTCCTCAACGGCCGCAAATGGTACATCTCCGGAATCCTCGATCCGGATTGCAAACTGATCATCTTCATGGGCAAATCCGACCCGGCCGCCCCGGCCTACCGACGGCAGAGCATGATCCTGGTGCCCGCCGACGCACCCGGTATCGAGGTGCTCCGGGACCTGCCGATGTTCGGGTTCCACGATCGGCTGGGGCACGGTGAGGTGCAGTTCACCGATGTGCGGGTACCGGCGGAGAACATGCTCGGCAGCGAAGGCGATGGTTTCGCGATCGCTCAGGGCCGGCTCGGGCCCGGCCGGATGCATTACGCCATGCGCGCCATCGGAATGGCCGAACGCGCCCTGGAACTCATGTGCCGGCGGTCGCTGCAACGCACGGCGTTCGGCGGACCGCTGGCCGACCGCGGGGTGGTGCGGGAATGGATCGCGCGCAGCCGGATCGAGATCGATCAGATCCGGCTGCTGACGCTACAGGCATCCTGGCTGATGGATACGAAGGGCAACGCGGCGGCGCGTTCGGAGGTCGCGGCCATCAAGGTCTCGGCGATGGAGGTCGCGCACAAGGTGGCCGACCGCGCGGTGCAGACCTTCGGCGCTGCGGGGGTCAGCAACGACACCGTCCTGGCCCGGATGCACGCCATCACCCGCGCGCTGCAGATCGCCGACGGCCCCAACGAAGTACATCTGCGCACCATCGCGCGTCTCGAGGTGAAAAAGTACCGATGAGCACAACGGATCTGAGCGGCAAAGTCGCGTTGGTGACCGGCGCCAGCCGCGGACTGGGACTGGCCATCGCACGTGGATTACGCGATGCGGGCGCCGGCGTGATCGTCTCCAGCCGCAAACTCTCGGCCTGTGAAGCGGCCGTCGCCGCGCTCGGCGACGGGCCGGGCGGCGCGTACCCACTGGAATTGCATGTGGGCCGGTGGGACACCCTCGAGCCGGCGATCGACGGGATCATCGAACGTTTCGGCAGCCTCGACATCCTGGTCAACAATGCCGGGATCGCCCCGCTCGCCGAGAACCTGGCATCGGTTACCGAAAGCCTGTGGGACAAGACCATCGAGGTGAATCTGAAAGGCCCGTTCCGCCTCATGGCGGTCGCCGGGGCCCGGATGGCCGCCGCAGGCGGAGGTTCGATCATCAATATCTCGAGCATCGGCGCGGTGCGACCGAGCCCACCGGAGGCGATGTACGCCGCCGCCAAGAACGGGCTCAACGCGCTCACCATGGCTTTCGCGCAGGAATATGCGCCGGCAGTGCGGGTGAACTGCGTAATGCCGGGCGGGTTCGCCACCGACATGTCCGAACACTGGGACGACGAGTTCGTGGGCAAGATCATCGACCGGTTGCCCGCCGGACGGCTCGGCGATCCGGCCGAGATCGCCGGGCTGGTAACCCATCTCGCGAGCGGTGCCGCCGGTTATACGACGGGTGCGCTGATCCCGGTCGACGGTGGCCGTACCGCGGTGTACTGAAAGGCGGCGCAGATGAACGCACCGGCATTGCAGGATCTTTTCGGATTGGACGGCCGGGTCGCCGTGGTCACCGGAGCGTCCTCCGGCCTCGGGGCCGGTTTCGCGCGGGCGCTCGCCGCGGCGGGCGCCACCGTCTACGCGGCCGCCCGCCGAGTGGACCGGATACAGGCGCTCGCCGCGGAAGAACCCCGGATCATCCCGGTACGCTGCGATGTCACCGACCCCGGTGACCGCGCCGAATTGGTGGATGGCTGCTACGAGCAGTACGGACGCCTGGACATCCTGGTCAACAACGCGGGCCGGCCCGGACCGCCGAATGCGGAGCAGGAGACCGACGCGGAGTTCCGCGCCATCCTGGACCTCAACCTGCTGTCCGGCTTCCATCTGTCGGCCTGCGCGGCATCCCGGCTGCCCGACGGCGAACGCGCGTCGTATATCAATATCTCCTCCGTGATCGGTCTCGTATCGACCGCACCTATCGGCGGCGCCAGCTATGCCGCCTCCAAGGCCGGAACCCTCGGATTGACTCGCGAACTGGCCGGACAGTGGGGCCGCCGCGGTATCCGGGTGAATGCCGTGGTCCCCGGCTGGTTCGATACCGAGATGACCGATGGCTTGTTCACCAACGACAAATCCGCGGGCTGGGTACGGCGGAACACGATGCTCGGGCGGGGCGGCCGGACCGGTGAAGTGGACGGTGCGGTGGTTTTCCTGGCCTCGGACGCCTCCTCGTATATGACCGGGCAGGCGCTCGTCGTCGACGGCGGCTGGACAGCGCGCTGATGCTGGCCGTACAGCTCACCGCCTGGGGCGCCGAACCAGAACTCCGCGAGATCCCCACTCCCCGGCCGCATGGTGCGGAACTGCTCGTCCGGGTAGCAGCGGCCGGTTTGTGCCGTTCGGACCTCCATGTCATGGATGCGGCCGCGGGCAGTTTCGACTACCCGCTGCCACTCACCCTGGGACACGAGGTGGCCGGAACCGTGGTGGCGGCGGGACCGGACGCCGATCGGGCCTGGCTGGGCGAACAGGTGGTGGTGCACGGTATCTGGAGTTGCGGCGGCTGCCGCAACTGCCTGCGCGGTCGGCAGAACTACTGCCTGCGCCTGCGCCCGCGCGACGGTCGCGGCGCACCCATCGGCAACGGGCTCGGTTATCCGGGCGGACTGGCCGAAGCGATGATCGTTCCGGCGAGCCGCTTCCTGGTGCGGTCGGCCGGGGTCGACCCGGTGCTCTGCGCGCCGCTCGCCGACGCCGGTCTGACCGCCTATCATGCGGTCCGGGAACACCGAGATCTCCTCGACGCACAGAGCGTATGCGTGGTGATCGGCGTCGGCGGCCTGGGTCATCTCGCGCTTCAGGTGCTGCGCGATTTCGGCGTCGGACGTATCGTCGCGGTCGACACCCGCTCGGACGCACGGGATATGGCCCGCGGGCTGGGAGCCGATGCCGTATTCGGCGATATCGGCTCCGCCGCCGCGGCCTTGGGCGAGGGCGCGGACCTGATCCTGGATTTCGCCGGCGCACCGGATACGGTCGCACCGGCCGCCGCCTCGCTGGCGCCCGGTGGGCGATTATCGGTGGTCGGTAGCGCCGGCGGACGTATCGAAGCCGGTAAGGATGTGGGGCTGGCAGCCGGGTGGGGAATCACGGCCCCGTTCTGGGGTCCCCACGCGGATCTGGTGGCAGTGGTCGATATGGCCCGGCGGGGCGCTCTGCACGCCACCGCACAGACCTATCCGCTCACCGCGGCGACCGAGGTCTACCGACAACTGCGGTCGGGGCGGATCACCGGCCGCGCGGTTCTGGTCCCGCCGCCGTGAGCGGCGCAAACCGCCCCACGGCGATCCGGGGGCGGGTAAACAGAGAGCACAGCGGCACGAGGAACGGGTAGATGAAAGCACTTGCGCAGGAGATGCTCGAGCGGGCCCGCCGGACTCCGGCGGAAATCGCCGTGGTCGACGAGCACGGACAACACACCGTGGGCGAGGTCATGGCGACAGCGCATACGCTCGCCGAACGTATCGCGGGCATCGACGGCCGGGGCCCGACGGTGATCATCCAGGCCGACAACACCTGGCGCACGCTCGCCACGGCGCTGGCCGTCGGCCTGCGAGGTGGAGTCGTGGCGGTGTTCAGCCCGCATGCCACCGAATCGGAATTCCGGCTCGCGCTCGAGGATATCGAGCCCGATCTGGTGATCGGCGAGCCCGCGACCCTGAGTCGATGGGATGTGCCCGCGACCGAGTTCCCCGCGACCGCCGCCGCCTTCGGCAACCATCTACTGCGTTCCCGTGGCATACCATTCGGCCCGGTACAGCGGTGGCGTGGCGGCAGCGCCATCGCCATGACCTCCGGCTCCACCGGCCGGCCCAAATGCGTGGTGCAATCCGAGGACGCCATCCGCTACGCCTGCCGCAGCACTATCGACGCAGTCGGGCTGCGCCCGGGCGAATCGGTGGGCGCGTTCGTACCGCTGTCCTCGGTGGCCGCGTTCTGCTTCGGCATGTATCTACCGGCATTACTGGGCGGCACCATGGTCACCATCGGCAGGTGGACTCCGGTGGCCGCGCTCGACGCCGTCGCGGAGCATCGGGTCGCGTGGACGATGCTGGTGCCGACCATGGCCCTGCAACTCTCGGTCACCGGCAACAGCGCCGGGCGGCTGGCCGGTATGCGGGCCATGACCGTGGGCGGTGGGCCGATGAACCAGCGGGCTCTGGCCGACGCCGAGACCAAGCTGGGCACCACCTTCCTGCGGGTCTTCGGAATGTCGGAATGTCTCGGTCATACGACCCCGCGGCTCGATGATCCCCCGGAGATCCGGCTGGGACGCGACGGCCGGCCGTTTCCCGGAACCGTTGTCCGCGCGGTCGACGAATCGGGTGTCCGGCTGCCGGTCGGCGCGATCGGCGACGCGCAGGTGAAAGGGCCTTCGCTGTTCGTCGGCTACGCCCGCGGCGGCGTCCCGATCCAGCCCGAACTCACCGCCGACGGATTCCTGCCCACCGGCGATCTCGTGGAGGTCGCCGCGGACGGGTCCATCCGGGTGATGGGCCGGCAGAAGCAGATCATCATCCGTGGCGGTCGCAATATCGATATCAACGAAATGGAGTCGGCGATCGCGGCGCTACCGGGGATCGTGCAGGTCTGCGTGGTGCCGGTGCCCGACGAACTGCTGGGCGAGCGAGCGGCGGCCCTGGTCGTCGCCGACGGCGGCATGCCGACGCTGGACAGCGTCACCGACCAGCTGGCCGCGGCGGATTTTCCGAAGTTCAAATGGCCGGAATACCTCTTCTCGGTCGCCGACCTGCCGCAGAACCGGGTCGGGAAACTGTCCCGGCCGGACGCGATCGCGCTGGCCATCCGACTCGCCGCAGCTGACTCGAATTCATCTCAGGTCGGGTAGTAGAGTTGACCGATCCACACACAGTCGAATTTTGGGGGCAGGTAACTCATGACCGTTGACACCGGAGCCCGGCGGGAAAGCCCGCGGTCGAAACGCAACAGCATTCTGACGGCCGCCATCGAACAGTTCGGGCGGATCGGTTACGAGCATACGAAATGGGCCTCCATCGCCGACGAGGTCGGCATCGGCCAGACCGCGCTCTACCACTACTTCGAGTCGAAAGCGCACTGTCTGCTCACGATCATGCGCCTGGAGCTGGCCGATTCGGTCGATCGTTTCGTCTCGGCGACCGAGAACGAGACCGATCCCGAGAAAGCCCTGCGCGCCGCGGTGGCCGCCGCCCTGCGCGCCGAACCGATCGATGCACTGCAACGCCGCATTCTGCAGAACCATATGGACCTGCTGGCCCAGCCGCGCCAATCGGAGAAAGAGGAAGCCGAACGGATCCGGTCACGGGAACTGGTTCAGGAGATCGAACAGAACTGGACCGAACTGATCGAGCGGGGTATCGAGGCCGGTGTTTTCACCGGTGGCGATCCCAAGATCCTCGGCCGGATGGTACTGGCCGTGGTGATCAGCGTCTGGCGCTGGTACCGCCCGGACGGCGCACTGACCTTGACCGAGATCACCGAAACCGTCACCGATACCGCGGTACGGATGGTGCGCGCTTGATGAACGCTCCGGCACGATGCCGGACCACCGGTTCCGCACCCCCGGGGCCAGGACACTACGTCTGATCTCCGGGGCGGCGGCAACCGGGCGGTGCCGTCGCCTACCCCACCAACCCGAACAGAATTCAGTTAGGAGATACCGTGTACAACCTCATCGTGCTGGCATCCCGGCCCAGCGATTGGTCGCACGAACAGTTCATCGATTGGTGGCGTGGCGAACACGCCGAGGTGACCTACCCGCTGCCCGGCCTGCTGCGCTGGCAGCACACCGAACTCCTCGACACCTTCGACGACAAATCGGCCGGGTGGGACGGCTTGTCGATCCTCAGCTTCGAATCCCGCGAAGCGCTCGACGTCGCGCTGGCGAGCCCCGAATGGAAAGCCGCCGTCCAGCATGTCGGCGCGATGCGCGGCCGCCGCATGATCTGGTTCGGCGAAGAACAAACCATGGTGGCTTCGGCCGGCAGCGACGAATGAGCACACACTGGGCCGAGCCCGGCTGCTACCCGGTCGCCGACGGTATCCACCGTATTCCACTGCAGCTACCGCAGGACGGACTACGCGCGGTGAACGTCTACGCACTGGAAACCGATACCGGGCTCGCCCTGATCGACGGTGGCTGGCACCGCCCGGACACCTACCGCGAGCTCACCGCCGCACTCGCGCGAATCGGCCGATCCCCCAGCGATATCCACGATGTCCTGGTCACCCATATCCACCGCGACCACTACACCTTCGCGGTGGAGCTGCGGCGCCGCCACGGCTGCCGAGTCCATCTCGGCGCCGGCGAATCCGCCGGGCTGGCAGCGATCCGCGCACTCGGCAACAACGTGCCCACGAGCTCCCTGCGCGAACTACGCCGCGCCGGCGCCACCGGTATCGCGGCGCGTGCCTACGCCGACAGTATCGGCGAACCGTTCGACGTCGCCGACTGGACCGCCCCCGACCGCTGGCTACAGCCCGGGCCGCTCACCCTCGGCGGGTACGAACTCGAAGTTTTCGCCACACCGGGGCACACCAAGGGACACCTGGTCTTTCAGGACCGCGCCCGGCGCCTGCTGTTCACCGGCGACCATCTGCTGCCGACCATCACCCCCTCCATCGGTTTCGAACTGGGCACCTGGGAACTGCCGCTGGACAATTTCCTGAATTCGCTCGCCCTGCTCCGCGACGACGACGATCAGACCATGCTGCCCGCCCACGGTCCCGACGGCGGCAGCGCCGGCCGGCGGGCCCGAGACCTGCTCGAGCATCACGACCGGCGGTTCGCGCAGATCCGGACCGCCGTCGCCGAACTCGCGCCATGCACGGGCCTGGAAGTCGCCCGCGCGCTGACCTGGACGCGCCGGGAGCGCCCCTTCGAGACCCTCGATACGTTCAATCAGATGGTGGCCACCTGCGAAACATTGGCGCACCTCGATGTTCTGGTCGACCGGAATGTACTGAGCACCGAAGCCGACTCCGGCGTAGACATCTTCGCGCCCGCCCGCTGACCGCACTCGGTCCACCCGGCAGTCCCCCGTATCTCGGGGTCGGGCCCCAGCGCCCAGCGGTCCCATTTTCACGATATCGACCGGGGTCCGGATACCCGGCGCGACCCCGGCTCACGTATTCGGTTTCCGCGCCGGCCCTCGCTCAGCGCAACGTCACCGACCCCCGGTGCTCGACCCCACCGTCCGGCGCCACCGGCACCGCACTCGCCACGAATACGATCTGCAGTAGCGCAACTGCACTACAGATTTGCAATGCCGCCTCCGACGTACCCGCCGACCGACGGACCGATGTGCCGAGTCGACGAACGGGATCGCCGTGCCGAACGGATGGAGACCTCGACGGCCGGCCACGGTACCTCGAAGTGGAGACCGGACAGGTGGTTCGACTCGGCAGCTCGGCGCACCGGCGACGGCGTCGCCGCAGGCCCGGCCTGCATATGCCTTATCGCCGGGGGTGCCTCCACCCTCATCCGATGGAGACACCCCCGGCGTCCGCGCTGTCAGGCGCAGGTCCAGCCCCCGTCCACATACAGTTCACTGCCGGTGACGAAGGTCGAGTCGTCCCCGGCCAGGAAAGCCACCGCGGCGGCTACTTCTTCGGCCCGTCCGAGCCGATCCATCGGCGTGTTCGCGAGCATCGCGCGATACCGGTCGGTGCCTTCGTAGCGTTCGAGGAGTTGTTCGGTTTCGATGAAGCCGGGATGTATCGAGTTGACCCGCACCCCTTTCGCCGCCCAGTGCAGGGCGGCGTTCTTCGTCATGGTCCGTACCGCGCCCTTGGCGGCCGCGTAGGCGACGCTGTTACCGAGTCCGCCGACGGTTCCCAGGATCGAGCAGAGATTGACGATCGCCCCGCCCCCGCTCTGCTCGATCAAGGCTCCGGCATGTTTCATTCCCAGCCAAGTGCCGGTCTGGCTCACCTCGATCACCCGGTTGTAGCGGTCGATATCTTCGTCGACCACCGAGGCCAGGCTGCCGATTGCGCCGTTGTTGACCAGGGCGTCCAGTCGGCCGTACCGATCGCGCACCGCGCTGACCGTGGCGCCCCATTCCACCTCCCGGGCGATATCGAGAGGCCGGGTGAGATGGCGGTCCGGCCGGTCCAAGGTGGCGACGAGGTCGGCGCAGGCCGCCTCGCCGAGGTCGGTGACCACGAGCACGGCGCCTTCCGCGGCGAGCCGGCGCACGATCTCCACACCGATACCGCCGGTCGAGCCGGTCACCAGGACCACCTTGCCGGTCAACCGCGACGGACCCGTAGCCATGGCAGGCCTTTCTGTTTCGAGGACTGGGACGCGGACGAGCCGCGGTTCACAACTTGTTCAGCACATTCCGGCCGCCGACGAGCATCGCGACCCCCACACCCGCGGTGGTGACCGCGGTCATCAGCAGCGCCATCGCGGCCACGAGCGGATATGAGCCGTTCTGCCACAGATCGAACAGCAGAGTGCCCATCACCTGCGTGGTCGAAGCGCGCACCAGTAGCGAGGCGGCGAATTCATGCGTCAGCAGGATGAACATCAACGCGACGGCACTGAGGATGGTGGGCCGCATCAACGGCAGCATCACCCGCAGATTCGTCATCAGCGGCGAGGCCCCGCTGGTCGCCGATGCCTCACTGTAGGTGTTGCCGAGCGAAAGCATGGCGGTCATCTGCATCCGGGTCGCGTAGGGCAACATCAGCACGATGTAGACCAGGATGATCACGGTCTGGGTTCCGTACAGGATGAGCGGCGGCTCGGTATAGGTGAGCAGGAAGCCGACACCGAAGATCACCGCCGGAATGCCCAGGGGCAGGGCGGTGATCAAATCGGCGAGCAATGCCATGATCTTGAACTGCCGCCCGCGGACCAGCAGGGTGGCCATCAGGTAGCCCAGTGGTACGCAGATCAGCACGGCGGCCAGTGAGGTCGACACACTGGTGAGCACGGAACTCACGATGGCACTGTCGGCGGCCAGGGTACGGAAGTTGTCCAGGGTGAGCAGGTCCCAGGACAGCGATCCGGACCAGTACGGGGTGAGCGCGACGATGATCAAGCCGATCAGCGGGATGATCAGCGCGAACAGGGCATAGACGATAATGGTCACCGTGGCCCACAGCGAGCGGCCGCCGGCCGGCGCGAAGGATTTGCCACCATGAGTGACGAATCGGGACTGGTTGCCCAGCAGTCCTTTCTGGATCAGCACCAGCACCAGCCCGAAGATCACCAGCGGAGAACCGGCGGCGGCCGCCGCGGCGAAATCCGACGGCGATTCCGAGACCCGGCGATACATTTCGGTGGTCAGCACCTTCACGCCGTAGTTCTGACCGAGCAGCAGCGGGCCCGTGAACTGGCCGAGCCCGAGCAGCAACGCGATACCGCCGCCGTAGATCAGCGACGGCCGCAGCAGCGGCAGGACGACGCGGAAGAACACTCCCACGGTGGAGGATCCGCTGATCTGCGCGGCCTCCAGATGTTCGGCACCGATGTTCTGCATCCCGGCGCTGACGAACAGGTACACGAACGAGGTGAGCCCGAACCCGGTGAGAATGATGATCCACGGCACGGTGTACACATCGATCGGCCCGGAATCCGAACCGCTCCACCAGGGCAGCTTCCGCAACAGCACATTCAGGTAGCCCGGCCCGGGTGAGAGCAGGAACGCCCAGCCCACGATATTGGCGACCGCGGGCATCACGATCGGCAGGATCGGGATGATCCGCAAGAACCCGAACCGTTGCGGCAGCCGGCTCGCCGCGAACGCGAGCAGCGTACCGAGCACCATGGCGATCACCAGCGACCCCAGCGCGAGCGCGACGGTGGTCCGGATGGTTTCGCCGATATCGAAGCGGGTGTACTGCGCCCGGTATCCGCGGGCACCGTCCTCGAAGGCCAGCGACTGCAATCGGATCATCGGCAACACCACGAGGTATGCCAGTACGGCAAGCAGGGCGAAATACCCGAGCCGGGTCCGCCACTGCGCCGGTATCGCGAAGGGACGATTCGCGGCGGCGGTCACGGTGGCCATCAGGCGCGGCCTCCCGTGGTGACGGCGACGGGCGACGGCGCGGCGGTGGTCTCGTCCCCGGGGACCGCGAAAACACGCAGACTCGCCGGGGAGAAGCTCACGACCAGCGGTGCGCCCGGACGGCTACCGCGCAAGGCCGCACTGTGCTGGGCGGCCGGTGCCCGCAGAATCAGCTGTTCACCACCGGTTTCGACGGTGACATCGAAGTACCGTCCGCCGTATTCGTAGGTCACCAGCTCGGCATGCAGCGCGACATTGCCCACCGGGACCTCCTCGGTCCTGGCGTGCAGCAGCACATCGTCGGGCCGCAACCGGGCCACGGCGGCGGTGCGCCGGTCGGCGGAATCACGGACCACACCATGCGCCAGATCGATCGGATCGCCGGCGGCGGTCTCCCAGCCGTCGTGTCCGCGCCGCAGCGACAGTTTGTTGCTCATCCCGATGAAGGCGGCGACATAGTCCGATACCGGATTCTCGAAGACGACTTCGGGAGCGTCGTACTGTTCGATCCGGCCCGCTTTCATGATGGCGAGCCGGTCGCCCAGTGCGAATGCCTCGGACTGATCGTGGGTGACGAATACCGCCGTGAAACCGAGTTTCTGGTGCAGCCGGTGGATCTGGGTACGCACCTGATCACGCAGCCGAGCGTCGAGGTTGCTCAGCGGTTCGTCGAACAGGACCAGATCCGGCCGCGCGACCAGACCACGGGCGACGGCGACCCGCTGCTGCTGCCCGCCGCTGAGCTGCGCCGGATACCGGTCGAGCAACTGCCCGCAATCGACCATCTCGGCGGCGGCCTCCACCGCTCCCCCGGCGACGGCTTCCTTCATTTTCCGCACCTTCAGCGGATAGCGGATATTGTCACGGACGGTCATATGCGGCCACAGCGCGTACGACTGGAAAACCATGCCGATATTGCGCTTGTACGCGGGCACATTCAGCCGGGCGTCGGCATCGAAAACGGACCGCTCCTTGAATGCGATCGTGCCGCCCTGTGGTGTTTCCAGCCCGGCGAGACAACGCAGTGTTGTTGTTTTCCCGCACCCGCTCGGCCCGAGCAGGACCAGGAATTCGCCCTCCTCGATCGTCAGGTCGAGCCGGTCGACCACGACATTGCTGCCATAGGTCTTCGTCAGGCCGGAAACGGTGAATTGCGACGTCATCTCATGCCTTCTGGGTCGATAGTCTGGGAGTGCGTACGCCGGCGGCGGTTCCGCCGTCGACGAGAAGATCGGTGCCGGTGACATAGCTGCTGCCGGCGCCGGCCAGGAATGCGATCACCGCCGCCACTTCGGCGGGTGCGCCCCGGCGCTGCATCGGAATACTGCGGACATATGCCTCGACGTCATCGGCGGCGAATCCGGGCGCCGACGTGATCTCGGTGGTGATGCTGCCGGGACACACCGAATTCACCCGGACACCCTGTCCGGCCAGTTCCAGTGCGGCGACCTTGGTCAGCGCGCGTACACCGAATTTGGCGGCGCCGTAAGCGCCGAGTTCGGCGGTGGCGAGCACACCGCGCAGCGACGAGATGTTCACGACCGACCCACCACCGGTCATCGCCGCCGCCGCTGTTCTCAGCCCGAGGAATGTCGCGACCAGATGCTGGTCGACCATCCGGCGGAAATCGTCGAGCGTGGTCTGCGCCAGGGTCGCCTTCATCGCGGTTCCCGCACTGTTGACCAGCACGTTCATAGGATGCCCCGACTGCTCCATCACATCGGCCACGGCCTGCCAGCCGGCTTCGTCGGTGACGTCGAGGTGGTGGTAGTGGGCGCGGGGGCCCAGCGCCGACGTCCGTTTCCGGCCGGCGATATCGTCGATATCGGTGAGGTAGACCGTCGCGCCCTTCGCGGCAAACAGTTCGGCGGTCGCCCCGCCTATTCCCCCGGACGCCCCGGTCACCAGTACGTGGGTGCCGTGCCAGGGCTCGGCCGTATCGTCCATACCTGTCCTTCGTCGATGGTTCCGGTAACGGTGGAGCGGGATCAGCTCTGGAAGCGCCGGGCCCATTCCTGGGAGTACTGCGCGACCTTGTCCGGCGTCAGATCACGGGTATCGGGTGCAGCGATATCCTGGGCCTGCACCACGGCGCCCGGGATATCGGGCAGCGCCGCGGCGTAGCCGTCGTTCAGCGCCGTCTGCCCTTCGCGAGTTGCCAGGAAGTCGACCAGTACCTGGGCGGCATTCGGGTGCGGCGCCACACTCACCGCGTGGCTGTACCAGGGTGTCCCCCACGGCTTCGCCGGGAGGGCCCAGTCGACCGGGGCGCCCGCGGCCACCTCGGTCACCAGCGGCTGGACCGAAGGGGTCACCACGATCTCGCCCGAGGTGAGAGCCTGTGCGATACCGAGCGCACTCGGATATACCCGCGGTTCCAGCTCGGCCATCCGCTCCCAGTAGTCGGCGCCATAGGTATCGGCGTAGTAGCGGTAGAGATCGACATACGAGGCGATGCCGGTCGGGTTGACGATGCCGATCTTGCCGGTGTATTTCGGGTCGAGGATGTCATCCGGGGCGGTCAGGCCATCCGGCACCGCCCGGGTATTCCAGCCCAGCGCGAAGACGGCCGCGCTGCTGAGCGCGAAGCGGTTCTCCAGCACACTGGTCCGCGGCCGGTATTCCGGCGCCCGCAGACTCGGGCCGACCAGTTCGGTCGAATAGTTGCCGGATTGGGCCGCGTTGGTGATCCAGGTGGCGTCGGTGAGCATATGGACATCCGCGGTCCCGCGACCGGTCCGGTTCTCGGTTTCCACCCGGGGATTGATATCGGCGTCCGTGCCTCGCACGAATTCCAGGTCGATACGCGGATACTCCGTCTCGAACGCCTCCTCGAGCCGCTCGAGATTGGCCGGTTTCTGGCTCGAATAGAGCAGGACGCTGCCTTCGTTCTCGGCGGCGGCGACCACGTCGTCCCAGGTGCCCGATACCGGTGCCGTCGTTCCCGGACCCGTCCCACAGGCAGTGAGGACGGAGGTGACGGCGAGAGCCGCGACGGCCGCCGTGACCTGTAACAGCAACTTCATAGTGCGAATACCCACATCCCGCAGAACTGAACTGATGTCAGTTTGAAACTATGCCATACCCATTGTGGTGTCAATCACCTTGTGGCAATAATATGAAGTGAATCCAGTTCAAGGAGGAACTTTGGTCTCCCCTCTCCTGTCGTCCCCGTTCCGGATAGGCGGTCTCGAGCTGCGTAATCGCCTGGTAGCGACCGCGCACGGCTCCGGTGTGGTCAGTGCCGGCGCCGCCCAGCCGGGCGATGACGACTACTGGCGACGGTGCGCCGCCGGGGGTGCGGCCATGGTGATCGCGGGCGGAACGGTCGTCGCCTCCGACTCCGGCAACCGGACAGGAAACATCACCGACGCCTCGCTGCCCGATGCGGTTCCCGGGCTGAGGCGGCGCGCCCGGGCGATCACCGAGGGCGGCGCCGTACCGGTCTGCCAGCTCGTACACCTCGGACGCGAAACCCTGGGCGCCGAGATCTGGGAGCATCCGGTAGCACCGTCGGCCGTCCGGTCCCCACGCGAGCCGGTCCGCGCGCGAGTAATGTCGGATGCCGATATCGACCGGGTGATCGCCGATTTCGTCCGCAGTTCCCGCCACGCCACCGCAGCGGGTTTCGCCGCCGTGGAGTTGCACGCCGCCCACGGATACCTGCTGGCGCAGTTCCTCTCCCCGGTCACGAACATCCGGGCCGATGCCGTCACTCCCGCCGGCCGGGCCGCGATCCTGCACCGGCTGCACGCCGAAATCACCGCGGCCTGTCCCGGTGTCGCCGTCGGCGTGCGGGTTTCGGTGGACGGCGCCGAGGAAGCGGGTCTGGACGCCGACGGCCTGTGCGAACTACTGCCCCTGCTGGACATGTTCGACTACCTCAACATCACGGCGGGCGTGCGCACTACCTACGTCCGCGATATGGCGACCACCCAGCCTCCGCTGCTGCCCCTGCTGGGCCGGCTGCGGACTGCGACCACCCGCCCGTTGCTGGTTTCCCAGGCGTTCCGGTCGCGACCGGAGATCGAAGGGGCCCTCGCCGCCGGCGCGGACCTGGCCGGCATGGCGCGGCCTTTCGTCGCCGACCCCGAGTTCGCGGCGAAACTGCTGCGCGGCAACGACTCCCGCATCCGGCCGTGTGTATCGTGCAATGAGGACTGCCGTTCGTTCACCCCGGTACTGCTGTGCACGGTGAATCCCACCCTGGCGCCGCCCGGTCACTCGGCACGCCCGGCGCGACCCGTACAGTTCGGCCGGCCGCACAACACAACCGGGCGGGTCGTCGTCGCCGTCGTCGGTGCCGGACCGGCGGGCCTGGAGGCCGCTCTCCGGTTGGCGTCGTCGCACGAGGTCACCCTCTTCGACGCGGACCCCTGGATCGGCGGCCAACTCCGGATCGCCGCGCAGGCACCGAATCGGACGGGCTGGTCGGCACTGCTGCGCTACTACCAGGACAACCTGGGCGGCGTCCGGACCGAACTCGGACACCGGGTGTCTCCGGCAGATCTCACCGATTTCGACGAGATCATCGTGGCAACCGGAGCCACCGAAGCCGGCACGCCCGGCGCCGTGACGACCACCTCGGTCCTGACCGATCCCCGGCAGATCCGGCCCGGTTCCCGCGTGGTGGTGGTCGACGACGGCTTCGGCTACTGGCCCGCACTCGGCGCCGTGGAGGCCGCGCTGACCGGTGGGGCCGGGCAGGTCACGGTGCTCACCCCCGGTCCCGCGATCGCGGCGGGTATCCCGGCCGAGAGCCGGGTGCAACTGCTGCGGCGGTTGGCGGGACGCCCGGTCGATTTCATCGTCCAGGCCGGATCGGTCGAGGTGAGCGGCGCGGGACCCGACGTCGTGGTGGGCTACCGCACCCTGCTGTCCGGGGAGTCGCGGGAGCTGACCTGCGCTCGGGTCGTGGTCGCCGGGGAACGGATCGCCACCGAGTGGCGCGCCTTCCCCGACCGACTGCCGCAGGCGAGAGTGCAGATCATCGGTGACGCACTCGTCCCCCGGCGGGTATCGCATGCCGTCGCCGAGGGGTACGCGGCCGCGGAAACGATTATCGGCGGCGTGCGGCCGGTGCCGGCGGACGCCGGGTGACAGCGCCCCAGAGAACTGCGCCGGTACCGGCGTGACCGGCGAGCGGCCGGACCGGGATGTCTCGGCCCGGCCCGTAGCCACGGAAAAGGATGAGGTACATATGCGGAAAACCCTTCGAACGAAGGCTGCCGGAACGGCAGCAGTGCTGGCTGCGATCACGTTGACGCTGGCCGGATGTGGTGGTGCCACCGCGGTCTCCCGGCCGGTATCGGGATCCTGGGACGAGGTGGTGGCAGCGGCCAACGAAGAAGGCGCCGTCACGATCTACTCCACCCAGGCGCAACCGGTACTGGCGGATCTGGAGAAAGCCTTCGAAACGGCCTACCCCGGTATCGATCTGAGTGTGGTCCGGGGCGTGGACGCCGATCTGCTCTCCCGGATCGACGCCGAGGCCCGTACCGGCAAGGGCGCCGGGGATATCGCGGTCATCACCGATGTCGCCTGGATGCAGGCGGCAGCAGATACCGACCACGCCGTCGAGGTGATCGGTCCCGCGTTCGACGCGCCCGACTACCGGCGCGCCGACAGCCTCGTCGACGGGAAGTTCTTCCTCGAGGGCGCGGTGGTCCTCGGCTTCGGGTGGAACACCGGCGCATACCCGAAGGGCATCCGGTCGGCCGAAGACCTGCTCGATCCCGTACTGAAAGGCAAGATCGGCATCGTCACACCGGCCACCTCGCCGACCTACATCGACTACTACGACCACATCGAGGAGCATTACGGCGGCCGCGAATTCCTCGAGAAGCTCGCACAGGACGAACCCCGCATCTACCCGAGCTCACAACCACTCGGCCAGGCACTGGCCTCGGGCGAGATCGTTGCCGCGCTGATGTGCAATCCGATGCTGCCGGAGCGTGCCGCGGGCGCTCCCGTGGATTGGACCGCCGGCCCACACGTCTGGGGCGCACGCTGGTACGGGCTCGCGCTCGGTTCCGCGCCCCACCCCAATGCAGCGCAGGTACTCGCCGATTTCATGGTGAGCCGGCCGGGCCAGGAGGCGACGTCGCCGGGTTACGGGTCGGTCCTGCCCGGTATCGAGGGAGCGCTGGCGGTGGCGCAGGACGTTCCGGACCAGAACCTCGAGGTGACCATCGGCGAAGGAGCCGAAAAGTACCGCAACGACTGGGAGGACATCTTCCAGTGAGCGCCGCAACACCAACAGCACAGGAGGAACCGGCCGTGCCTGCACAGCAGTTCACCGGAAAGGTGGCGCTGGTGACCGGCGCCGGATCGGGGATCGGCGCTGCCACCGCACGACTGTTCGCCCAGCGCGGCGCGGCGGCGGTCCACCTCTGCGATATCGACCGGCAGGCCGCCGCCGGGGTGGCGGCGGATATCGCCGGCGGAGTACCGGTGGAACTGGACGTGGCCGATTCGGCTCAGGTCGACCGGGCATTCGCCACCGTGCTGGCCCGGCACCGGCGCGTCGATATCGTCGTCCACGCGGCCGGTGTCGACGATCCGCGCAGTAAACAGCGCATCTACGCGGCCGCCGAACAGAACCGGCCGCCGGATGTGCTGGCCCACCTCGAGGACGCCGACTGGCGGCGTATTCTCTCGATCAATCTGGACGGCACCTTCCATGTCCTGCGCGCTGCGGTCCGCACGATGAAGGAAACCGGTGGCGGTGCGATCGTCACTGTGGGTTCGTCCGCCGCATTCGACACCTTGGCCGGCTATCCGCACTACGCGGCGTCCAAGGCGGGTGTGCATGCGCTCAGCCAGTCGGTGGCGAAAGAGGTGGCGCATCTCGGAATCCGAGTGAACACCGTCGCGCCGGGACCGGTCGATACCGGGATGGCCCGCCGTACGCCGCCGCACCTGCGGGCGGCCATGACCGAAGGCGCCGCGCGCGGTTACGCCACCGCCGAGGAACTGGCCGACAACATCCTGTATCTCGCCGCACCGTCGGCCGCCAACGTGGTAGGCGCAGTGCTGTTGAGCAACGGCGGCCGGTTCACCGTCTGACCGCCGGATCGAGCAACGAGGAGCAAGTATGCAGAGGATCGAAACCGACGTCCTGGTGATCGGCGCGGGTATGGCGGGCCTCACCGCCGCGGCCCGTTCGCTCGACCGCGGCGCGTCGGTCGTGGTGGTCGAGAAAGCCGAAACCGTCGGGGGCTCGGCGCGCTTCGCCGGCTACGCCTGGACCGCGCCCGACCGCTCGGTGATGGAGGGGGTGAATCCGGACGGCGATCCGGCGCTGCGCACCGCACTGGTCGACGGATTCGCCGACGGGATCGCCTGGATCCGGGCGCTCGGCGTGTACTGCGCCGACGCGGTGCCGATCCTGCGTTACGGCCGGGGCCACCAATTCGACACCAACCAGTACCTCGACGAATGCCGCCGCCGGGTAACCACCGGCGGGCAACTGTTCACCGGGACCGAGACGTCGGCCCTGCGCACCGAGGACGGCGCGGTGACCGGTGCCCGAATACGCCGGCCCGACGGCACGGAAATCGAGATAATCAGCGGCGCGGTCGTTCTGGCGACCGGGGGTTTCCAGGCCGATAGCGCGCTCGTCGCCGAGCACATCCATCCCCGCGCCGCCGAGATGCAGGTGCGTGCCAATCCGGTGAGCGCGGGCGACGGTCTGCGCCTGGCCGAAAGCGTGGGCGCCGCGACCGGGAACACGCGCTCGGGCTTCTACGGGCACCTGGTGCCGACGCATGTCCCGTTCCGCGATCCCGCCGATTTCGTGGCGCTGTCGCTGTACTACAGCGAGCACGCACTGCTGTTCAACCTCGGCAACCGGCGATTCACCGACGAAACCCAGGGGGATCACCTCACTGCGATGCATCTTCTCGAACAGCCGGAATCTCGCGGACTACTGGTTGCCGACGAACGGGTGTACCGGGAGTGGGTACTCGGCAGCTACGTCGAGGGGGCGATCGCGGTGGACAAGTTCGAGCTCACCCAGCGTCGCGGTGGCCGCTGCGGTATCGCGGAGACCCTGGCGGATTTCGCCTATCTGCCGCCGGAGTGGGGATACGACGGGGCGGCCGTCGCCGAGCAGATCAGGCAGGTCAACGCCGCCGGTGCCGATATCCGGCCCACCCGGGCCCACGACACCCGACCGCTGGACGCCGGCCCGTACTACATCATCGAAACCTGCCCCGCGCTGACGTTCCCGTTCCACGGCATCCGGATCGACGCCACCGCACGAGTCCTGTCCGCGGCGGGCGGCACGATACCGGGGCTTTTCGCCGCGGGTTCCGATACCGGCGGTCTCTACCACTACGCCTACGCCGGTGGGATCGCCCCCGCACTCGTCTTCGGTCTGGCCGCCGCCGATGCCGCGACCGGGCACCCGCGGGCCGTTCCAGGCGTACCCGCGGCGAATATCGGGTAGCCACATAATGCGCTGGGCCGCCGATGAGGGGCGGTCCAGCGCGGGTCCCTCGCCGATCGTCGATCGGCGAGGGGCGGGTGGGATCACCTTCCGCGGACCGCCGCGCGGAAACCGGCTCGATGACCTGATCCCGGCCACCGCGGCACTATTCTGCTCGGATGACGGAAACTCCCCGGTCACCCGGCCGCACCGGCGCCGCCGATATCGCGGCCGATATCGAGCGGGTCCACGATCTACTCGCGACTTGGCTGGGTTCGGCCGCGTCGCCGCGGGTTCTGGATACTTTCGCCGCCGCCCACGACGAGGACTTCTCGATGGTCACGGCCGCGGGAACGGTGGTCCGCAAACGCGAACTACTGTCCGGCCTGCACCGGGCACGAAACAGCCGGCCCGGGCTGGTGATCGAGATATCCGACATCGAAACTCTGTCCGAGACAGGCGATACCACCGTGGTCCGCTTCGTCGAATGCCAGCGTGACGGTGGCGGGCAGGAGTACCGCCGGACGACCGCGGTGGTCCGGGTGGGTCCGGAGCAGTCGTGCCGTTGGCTGGCCCTCCAGGAGACGACGGTGACCGCGGACGAGCATCTCCGGTAGGAACCGGGAGGCATTCGAGTACTGCTGCCGCGCAGTGGACGATTCCCTCCTTCCGGAAACGAGCAGGGCGCCGGCGCGTCGAGAGCCCAGGGGGTGGGGAGCCTGGACCGAACCGGTGAAGATCGCGAAATGGTGGGGCCGGCCGATTTCCACAGCACCGTCAACGTGCGGGACGGCGGGCGATTCGATGTGGTAGTGCTCGGCCGGACGGCACCGGCCAGGGCTCAGTCGATCGGATCGCGCGCGATCGGGCAGGTCATACAGTGACCGCCGCCGCGACCTCGGCCCAGCTCGGCGCCGACGATCGTGATCACCTCGACCCCGGCCCGGCGCAGTGCGGCATTGGTCTGGGTGTTGCGGTCGTAGGTGAACACCACACCGGGGGCGAGTGCGACCGCATTGTTACCGGAGTCCCACTGCTGGCGCTCGGAGGCGTACATATCACCGGCGGTTTCGACGACCCGCAGCGCCGGGAAGCCGAGCTCCCGCGCGACGACGTCGACGAACGGTGTCCCCTGTTCGTCGGTGATGTCCACACCCGGCGCCTTGTCGGCGGGCCGGAGGGTGAACGGATGGATACCGTCGACGATCCGGGGATGGACGGTCACCAGGTCGCGGTCGGCGAAGGTGAACACGGTATCCAGGTGCATCGCGGCACGGAGTTTGGGCATACCCGCCACGACGACGGTATCGGCGGCCTGCGCGTCGAACAATGCCTTCGCGAACTGGGTGATCGCCTGGCGGGATGTCCGTTCGCTCATTCCCACCAGCACCGTGCGGTTACCGACCGGCATGACATCTCCGCCTTCCAGTGTGGCCTGGCCCCAATCCTGTTCGGGGTCACCCCACCACACGGTCGAATCCGAGTAGCCGGGGTGGAACCGGTAGATGGCCTTCATCAGCAGTGTTTCGTCGTGGCGGGCGGGCCAGTACAGCGGATTGAGGGTGAGGCCGCCGTAGACCCAGCAGGTGGTGTCGCGGGTGTACAGGGTGTTGGGCAGGGGCGGCATCAGATACTCGGGGGTGCCGAGGGATTCGCGGGCCAGCGCGAGGTAGGGGGTGCGGTAGTCGGCGGGCAGATCCGTGGTCGACAGACCACCGATGAGCAAGCGGGACAACTCGCGCGGGCTCAGGGAATCGAGATAGGCCCGAGTGGCATCGAGCAGCCCCAGCCCGACCCGGTTCGCGATGATCTTGCGATCCAGCAGCCAGGTACGGGCCTCGGGAACGGCCATGGTTTCGGCCAGCAGATCGTGTAGTTCGACGACTTCCACCCCGCGATCGGTGAGTTCGCCGACGAAATCCGAGTGGTCGCGCTGGGCGGCCTCGACCCACATCACATCGTCGAAGAGCAGTTCGTCGGAGTTGGTCGGGGTCAGCCGTTCGTGTGCCAGGCCGGGCGAGCAGACGAGGACTTTGCGCAACTGGCCGACCTCCGAATGGACGCCGTGCCGGATGGGTATGGAGTTCACGGTCATTGCGCTACCTTCCGTCGTCTGAACCGGGGTTCTGGGCAAGCGGATGCGGTCACAGGGTCACCCACCCCGCCACGAGAGCGACGATGCCGAGCACCGCGCCTGCCGCGACCAGCGCGAACAGAGTGGCTTCGGGGGGCGTGAAGACCCGGCGACCTTGTTCGCGGCGGGCGAGGACGAACAGCACGGTCGCCGGCGCGTAGAAGATCAGCGAGACGAGCACGAACTTAGGGCCCGCCGCATACAGCAGGAATGCGGTGTAGAGGGTGGCCAGTATTGCGATCGTGAGATCAGCGCGCCAGGTCGCCGGCCGCTCGTCGGCATAGGTTTCGCGGGTCAGGCAGAGTTTCAGCGCGTAGAGCGCGGCGAGCAGGAACGGGATCAGCGTCAGCGAGGCGGTCAGATCGAGTGCGAAATCGAACGCGTCCTGCGAGAACATGGTGATGATCAGGACCACCTGCGACAGCGAGGTACTCAGCAGCAGCGCGTTGATCGGGACGTCGCGGTCGGTGGAGCGCGCCAGGAACGCCGGCATATCCGCGTCCCCGGCCGCCACGAACAGCACTTCCGCGGCCATCAGCGCCCAGGCCAGATAGGCGCCCAGCACCGAGATGATCAACCCCGCGCTGACGAACGCGGTACCCCACGAACCGACGGCCGCGTCCAGCACACCTGCCATCGACGGCTGTCGCAGTTCGGCGATCTGCCCGCTCGGCATGATGCCGTAGGACACCACCGTCACCGAGGCGAAGATCGCCAGCACGCTGAGGAATCCCAGGATTGTGGCCCGCCCGACGTCCTCGCGGCGCCGGGCGTGCCGGGAGTACACACTCGCGCCCTCGACCCCCAGGAATACGAACACCGTCACCAGCATGGTGTCGCTCACCTGCTCGAACAGTGACCCCGCGTAGTCCGCGCCGCGGAAATTGTCCGCGAAAACCGCCGGGTCCAGCAGGAAGACGGCGAGCAGGACGAACACCAGGATCGGCACCAGTTTGGCGATGGTGACGATCCTGTTGATGGCGGCGGCCTCCTTGGTGCCGCGCCGGATCAGCAGAAAGAAACCCCAGAGACCGAACGAGGAGAGGACCACCGCGATCAGTGTGTCCCCCGTGCCGAGCGCCGGTATCCACTCGCCCAGCGTGCTCATGATCAGCACCCAGTAGGTGACGTTTCCGACGCAGGCACTGGCCCAGTAGCCGGCGGCGGAGTAGAAACCGGTGAATTCGCCGAACCCTGCTTTGGCGTATGCGTAGACGCCGGCATCGAGACCGGGTTTGCGGACGGCGAGCCGCTGGAACACCAGCGCCAGCATGAGCATGCCGGTACCGGCGATGACCCAGGCGACGATCGCACCACCCACACCGGTTTCCTGCGCGAACCGCCGCGGCAGCGAGAAAACCCCGGCGCCCACCATGGATCCGACCACCATCGCCGTGAGCGTGAGAACCGTAACCTTCGCCGCCCGTTCCGGCGCCTGCTGCTGGGCCATCCACCCGACCTCTCCGCTCGCCCCGCTACCGAGTAACACCGCAGATCATCAGCCGACAACTCACGACCGATGATGCCGTACGGCCGTCGATGCGCGGGTCAACCCGGAGCGGAGTGAATGCGAGCGTGCCGCCGGGGCGGATACGGGCACCGTCTCCCTCGGCCGTATGCGAGGTACCGCGGGGCCGCGGCGGTTGCCGTGGGCGCGGACTGTGCAGCGGCGTTGAGGCAGCGTGCATCGAGGTCCTACCTGGGCGATCGCTGCGGGCGGCCGGATATCGCGCATTCCTCGGGCACCGTATCCGGCACACGTTCCCCGGTGCGCCCCGGCACGCGATGCCGTGCCCGCGGCGGGAGACCGATGCGACACGCCGGAGCGCGCGGTCGACGTGTTCCGGTGGGGCGAACAGGGCCGCAGACCCGTGCTCACGTCCCGGTGCCGACGGATCCGCCAGGTCCTCAGGTGCGCCGGGCCGCCCACACCGTGCCGGTGAAAAGGAGGACGCCCAAGAGGGCAAGCCCGGCTCCGACCACGGCGGGCGCCGTATAGCCGTAGCCCGCGGCGATCACCAGCCCGCCGATCCAGGCACCGGCCGCGTTCGCGATGTTCAGGGCGGCGTGGTTCAGCGCCGCCGCCAGGGTCTGGGCGTCGGCGGCCACATCCATGAGCCGGGTCTGCAGTCCGGGTGCGAGGGCCGCGCCCGCTGCCCCGACAAGCAGCGCGCCGATCCCCGCGGTGACCGGATTGTGGGCGGCGGCCACGAATACCGTCAGGATCACCATCATCGCGCCCATGGCCAGGAAGATGGACCGATCCACACCGCGGTCGGCGAGCACACCGCCGACGATATTGCCCAGCACCATGCCGACCCCGAACAGCATCAGCACCACCGGCACCAGCCCGGCGCTCAAACCGGCCACATCGGTGAGGGTCGTGCTCACATACGTGTAGACCGCGAACATGCCACCGAATCCGATCGCACCCACGGCCAAGGTGAGCAGCACCTGCGGCCGGCGCAGGGCCCCCAGTTCGGTGAGCGGGTTGGTGACGGCGATCCCGGTCAGTACCGGCACACAGCGCACCAGGGCCGCCACGGTGGCCACGCCGATCACCCCGACCAGGACGAAGGCACTGCGCCATCCGAGGTGCTGCCCCAGCCAGGTCGCGGCGGGAACACCGAGAACATTGGCGGTACTCAGCCCGAGCATCACGGCCGCCACTGCCTTCGCACGCTGCCCCGCGGGAGCCAGCGTCGCCGCGGCCAGTGACGCGACCCCGAAATAGGCGCCGTGCGGCAGCCCGGCCACGAAACGCGCCGCGACGAGAGTCGCGAAGTTCGGCGCGAAGGCCGAGGCCAGATTGCCGACCGTGAACGCCACCATGAGCAGGACCAGCAGACGTTTGCGCGCCACCGACGCACACGCCGCCGCGATCACCGGCGCCCCGACCACCACCCCGAGCGCATACGCGGAGACGGCATGCCCGGCGGTGGGCTCGGATACGGCGAACGCGTCCGCTATATCGGGCAGCAGCCCCATCGTCACGAATTCGGTGGTACCGATCCCGAAGCCGCCGAGCGCCAGCGCCAGCATCGCCGGGATATGCCAGCTGGTACGAGCAGTCGGCCCCGGGGGCGCGGTCGTGCCGGTAGCGGTAGAAGTCACGCTTTCGTGCAACAGATGGCCCGTGGGCAGGTTTCCTCATCCAGATTGTGAGTTCGCCCACCGGAGCTGCACCTGCCGGCGATCGGCCTGGATAGCCCGGACGAGACCTCGACGGGCCGGCCACCGCTCCGGAGCGAGCTGAGGCCGGGCACCGGGCGGTGTCTCGCGGTTCAGGCCGAACAGGCAGTCACGGGCCGGTGTCGTCTACACCGATCGGACATCTGCCGTCTTCGGCGATATCCCGCTACGGGGCATGTTCATCCTCGGCGCTGCCGATGTCATGGTTCCCGCCGCGGCGTGGCACCCGGACGAAACCGCAGCCGCGGCCCCGGAGCCGGCGCGGGGTTGTCGGCCTCGCCTCGATCGACCAGGCATCCGACCGGGCGGCCCGGACGATACGATCGCCGGGGCCACGAAGTCCCGGGATCGTGCCGGCGAACACCCGGGATTTCCGTACCACGAAACGCGAGGGAACACGCCCAGAATCTCGGGCGGCACGCCAGAGACGAGGACGGCGGATGCACGATCTACAGGTCCGGGACCTGACACTCGACGGACTCCGCGGCGCGGTCCCGGTCCGGGATTACCTGCCTGCCGGCTCTGATCCGGCGGCGGCGCCGCTGCTGTGGATTCACGGTGGTGCTTTCGTCTCCGGTGGGCTCGATCAGGATGAGTCCCATGCGGTGGCGTTGCGGGTGGCCGGGTCCGGCCGGCGGGTACGCACCGTCGACTATGCGCTCGTGCCGCGGTTCCGGGTCTGGGGCCCGCCGGTACTGCGCCCCTCGGACAACCGGTACCCGGCGCCGTTGGACGATGTCCTCACCGCCGCCACCGACCTCATGGCGGACGGAAAGCGGATCGTGATCGGTGGCGCCAGCGCGGGCGCCTGTCTGGCCGCGTCGGCCGCGCTGCGGCTGCGCGACCGGTCCGCGGAGGTGCCGGTGGGCATGATCCTCGCCTACGCGACTCTGCACGCCGAACTGCCGCCGCTGCCGGATTCCGTCCGGGCGCGAGTGCGGGGACGGCGCCGGATCGCCACCTACACGCCGCAGATGATCCGCCGGATGAACCTCAACTACGTGGGGTCGCCGCAACTGCTCGCGGATCCGGACGTTTTCCCGGGCGGCGGTGAACTCGCCGGCCTGCCGCCGGTGCTGCTGCTCGATGCCGCCTACGACACGCTCAGCGCATCGAGTACCGCCTTCGCCGGGGAACTCACCGAGGCGGGGGTCGCGGCCGAGCACCGAGTGATTCCGGGCACGCGGCACGGATTCCTGGACCGTCCCGATTCCCCTGGTTTCCGTGCCGGGACCACGTCGATCCTGGACTGGCTCGGCCGCACCGCGCGCGACGGCCGGCCCCGATGCCGGAAGGGTCCGGCGGAGGGGACCGGACTCAGCGTGCGGTGACCGGTTGTCCTTCGGCCGGATGGACCCCGTACTGGTCGGTTTCCATCAGATGCGCGATATCGCGGCCGGCCGGGGTCATCGTCAGCGGGGACCGGGTCTCCAGCAGCCAGGCGCGGTAGCCGGGCTGGACGTTCTCTTCCGGCCCCTGGTGCAGGATGCCCTTGGGAGTCCAGGTGATCGTGCCGGGCGTATCGACCGAACCCCACGGCGAAGGACCCGTGGCGTAGCAGATGACCTCGTCGAAATCGGCATTGTGATGGACCGGGGGCCGCGCGCTGTGCCGGCTGCCGACACCGAAAATGTAATCGCGGCCGGAAGTGCTGCTCATCAACTGGGCGGGCGCCAATCCCCCCTCGGCGACAGCGAGGCCCTGCACATGCTCGATATTGAATCGGGCCACCAGCGGAGCGCCGATGACATCGAGGCACGGGATCGGGTCGACATCGTAGAAGTAGGAGGTGAACCTGTTACCCGTGCGAACCACGATCTCGTATTCGTCGTCCACCGGAAGTCCGGGCCGGCCGTGCGGGACGGGGCGGTCCAGGTGGAGGTCGGGGTTGAAGGTCGCGGGTGCGCCCTCGGGGTCCAGGCGTAGTTCGCTGGTGGTGACCACGATGAATTCGTTGATCTCTTCGGCGATTTCACCCCAGCGGTAGGTGACGGCACGCGGGATGAGGACGAAATCTCCCGCGCGGACGTCGAGCGTGCCGACCTCGGTATCGAGTTGTCCGCGACCGGAGACGATGTAGTGCAGTTCGTCGGCCCAGACGTTCACGTAACCGAAGGTCGTGGCGGCGGAACGGCGGTTCAGCTCGAGACTTGTCCCCTCGCCCTCCAGGATCGCCACCGGAAGCGCTTTGGGTTCGGCGAATACCTGTTCCGGCAGATCCCAAGTGTGGAACCGGCGCGGTAGGTATTCGCCGCGGGCCCGCAGGAAACGAGGCCGGTACTGGGCCCGGACGATGGTCGTGTTCGGACCGGCGAAACCGTTCCGGGAGAAGAGTTCGATATTGGGCGCCAGGACTTCGTCCGGCATGTAGCACCTCCGAAAAACGTTGTGCCACAGATCCTAGACAAGAGACACCATGTCCGCGCACTTTTGCGAACTCACGATTCCAAAGTTAACTGGTACCGAAAGTACACTCGCGCTGGCGAATCCGGCTCACCCCCGGAACGGCGGGACCGGCAGATCGGTGCCGAAAATATCCGGGGTATCGCGCAGCACACTGTCGGGAAACTGCGCCGCCCGTTTCTCCAGGAACGACGAAACACCCTCCTGCGCATCGGCGCTCGACCCGCGACTGCGGATACCGCGGGATTCCACCCGGTGCGCGATCATCGGATGATCGGCGCCCAGCCCGCGCCACAGCATCTGCCGCGACAACCCCACCGACACCGGCGCCGAATGCTCGGTGACACGACGAGCCAGGGCATCGGCCTCGTCCAGCAGGCTTTCCGGCGAATACAATCCGTAGAACAACCCGGCCTCGTATGCCTCCGACACCTCCACGAGCCGACCGGAATACACCCAGTCCAGCGCCTTCTGCATGGAAACCAGCCGCGGCAGGAACCAGCTGGAACAGGATTCGGGGACGATACCGCGCCGGTTGAAGACGAACCCGATCCGGGCGCCCTCGACCGCCAGCCGGAAATCGGCGGCCAGGGTCATGGTGATACCGACCCCCACGGCGGGACCGTTGACGGCGGCGATAATGGGTTTACGCGATTGGAACATGCGCAGCACCACTTCCCCGCCGCCGTCGCGGAAGGATTCCGAGTCGTCGCCGTCGGGCGCGACGAAGGTCTGCCCGCCGGCCGAGAGATCGGCGCCGGCGCAGAAGGCCCGGCCCGCACCGGTGACGATGATTGCGCGTACCCCGTCGTCGCGGTCGCAGGTGTCGAACGCCTCGATCAGCTCCTCGCCCATTGCGGTGGTGAACGCATTGAGCTGGGCCGGGCGGTCCAGGGTGATGGTGGCAACGGAATCGGAAACAGCGAGGCGGATATCGGCCATAACCGACAGCATGCCACGTGTGTCCCGGACAGTGCGCCCTGAAGGATGGCTGCCCGTACACGACGGAGCTCACGCCGGCCCGAACTCACCGAACGTGGGGGCTCAGGCCCTGGTGGCGCACTGTACGAGCAGGTCCGCCGCGCCGGCCGGCGGGGCCGCGCGGCGCCAGATCACCCGGAACTGCCGGTCGAGGACCACCGCGCCGGCGAGCGCCACCCGGCGTAACGCACCACTCGCGAGTTCGGGGGCGGCGACGAGCGAACTGAGCACGGCCGGAGCCATTCCGGTCCGGGCAGCCGCGACAATGGCGACCGCGGAGCCCAGTTCGGCGGCCGGCGGGGCCGGCGGCCCGTACCCGCTCAGGATCTCCCAGACAGTGTCCCGGGTACCGGAGCCCGGTTCGCGCCACAGCAGTGGTGTAGCGACCAGCTCACGCAATGTGACCGGCTCGGCCCGGGTGGCCCACGGGTGCGCGGGGCCCACCACCAGCAGCAGCTCATCGGCGCCGAGTGTCCGGCCACCGAGGTCCGGCGGCGGATGGGGGCCTTCGACGAAGCCGAGGTCGGCGTCACCGGCACGCACCATGGCTTCCACCTGCGTGGTGTTGTCCACCTCGAGCGATACCGCGATATCCGGCCGGATCCCGCGCAGCGCCGCCAGCCATTGCGGCATGCGGTGGTCGGCAATGGTTTTCGAGGCCGCGATGCGCAGGCGCAGGGCGTCGGTGCGGTGCAGCGCGGCGACGGTGTCGTTGAACGACCGGGCCGCGTCCAGCACCGTCCGCGCCGCGACGACCGCGGTCCGGCCGGCGTCGGTGAGCGTGGAGCCGGTGGGGCCGCGGTCGAGCAGGCGCACACGCAGCCGCCGTTCGAGCGCGCTGATCCGCATGCTCGCCGCCGGCTGGCTCATCGCGTGCCGGCGTGCCGCCGCGCCCAGGCTGCCCGTATCTGCGACCGAGACCAGCAGGTCCAGTACGGCGAGATCGGGGGTTCCGGGTGGCAGGGTCACAAGCTCGATTATGGGTGGTCGCCGACTCGGCCTGCCCGGCACCCATCAGCGCCGCTTATGAGCTCCTGCGGACTCGACGGCTACCGGTCCCGGATCAGGTCCGACAACGTGGGATCGGTGAACGAGATGTATCGCAGAATTCCGGGACTCGGCCTCGCCGCCGGCCTCGCGACGGTAGCGACGCTGCTCGGCGCGCTCGTACCGGTCGCGGGCGCACCGGTCCTGGCCCTGGTCGCCGGCGCCGCGGTCGGTATGCGCGCCGGAGCTCAGGTGGCGGATTCGGGCCGGTTCGGGCCGGGGCTGAACTGGGCGCGGCAGCATCTGCTGGGCGCGGCGATCGTGCTGCTCGGGCTCGGTCTCCCGATGGGCGCGGTGTTCACGGTCGGCCGCGAAACCGCCGTGGTCCTGCTCGGGACCCTGGGCGCGGGCGCTGTGGCCGCGCTGATCGTCGGCCGGTTACTGGCGCTGCATCGTGAATCGGTGATCCTGATCGCCGCCGGAACCACGATCTGCGGCGCCTCCGCCATCGCCGCCACCACCGCGGTACTGAAACCGGACCGTGAACGCGTCGCCTACGCGCTCGGTACCATCTTCGTCTTCAATATTGTCGCGGTCCTCGCCTATCCCCCGCTCGGCCGGGCCCTCGGGATGTCGGAGGAGGCGTTCGGCCTGTGGGCCGGGACCGCGATCAACGACACCTCGTCCGTACTCGCTGCCGGTATCGCGTTCGGACCGGCGGCCGCGAGTTTCGCGGTGATCGTGAAACTGGTCCGCAGCCTGATGATCGTCCCGCTCTGCGTGGGCTTGCATTTCACCGGCCGCCGGTCCGGCAGGCACGCCGCCGCCGGAACCTCGCTGTGGCGGACCATCCCCGTGTTCGTGGTGCTGTTCCTCGCCGCCTCGCTCATCGCCGGCACCGGCGCCCTGCCGTCGTCCTGGACCGCGCACCTCACCGCGCTCAGTTCCTGGCTGGTCGCCGCCGTACTCGCCGCGATCGGCACGTCGCTCACCTGGCGGCGACTACGAGCGGCCGGGTCACGACCACTGCTGTTCGGCGGCGTACTCGCGGTGGTCCTCGCGCTCTCGGCGCTCGCCCTGCAGTGGTCCACCGGCTGGCGCTGACGCTGCGCCCGGCCAACGGCTGCGGCAGTCCACCCGAACAGCCCAGCCGGGAGAAGAAGCCGTCCGCCGACGACATGCGGCCCCGTCCCGACCGGACAGGGCCGCATGCGGCCGCCCTGCGTATCCACCACAACACTGCCGAACACCGGCTGCGCCGGAGTCAGCAGTAGACCGGCCGCAATATCCGGACAAGCACCGATCCCGTCGAACTTCCGGTCGCGGTCGAACTTCGGCAGGCACCGGCGCTCATCCGACGCGAACGCTGATCTTCCCCGGCGACCCGCAGCGCGACGGCGTCCCGCACAGCGGCTGTTCAGGTGGGTATCATTTCCGGCCGTGCGCGAAAGGCGTACCGGCCGAACCCTTTCGAGCAGGTCGTTCCGGCCGTTCCGGACCGCGCCCGGAGTCTCGGCGCACAACCGCAGGGGGTACCAGTGTCTGGGCAGTCCCGGCCGGCGTCCACGCGACGTCGCGGCAGCACCATCACACCGGCGGATTCCACCGGCTCCCGGATTCCGCTGTACTCGCGCGAATTCGCGACCGACCCGCACGGGTTCTACCGGTGGATGCGGCGGCGATTCGGCACGCTCGTCCCGGTGGACCTCGCGCCCGGAATACCCGCCACCCTGGTGGTGGACGACCGGACCGCGCGCCGAATCCTCGATGATCCCACCGGTTTCCCGTCCGACCCCCGCGCCTGGCAGCAGAAGGCACCGGCCGGTTTGCCGATCGTGCCGATGATGCAGTGGCGGCCCAATCCGCTGCGCAGCCACGGCCCCGACCATGACCGCTACCGTGCCGCCACCGTGGACGCGCTGGCCGGTGTGGATCCGAATTCGCTGCGGGGCACCATTTCACGGATCGCGATGGACCTGATCAACCGGTTCTGTTCGGAGGGTGCGGCCGATCTGCTCGACCGCTATGTGGTGCCGCTGGTGTTCCGGACGATGGACGATATCCTCGGCTGCCCGCCCGAACTCGGCGATCCGCTGCGGGTGGCGTTGACCGAAATGATCGATGGGGCCGCCGCCGACGATTCCGAGGCTCGTATCCAGCGGCTGCTCACCGAACTGATTGCCGGTAAACGTGCCGAACCCGGCGATGATGTCACCAGCCGGCTGGTCCGGCATCCGGCGAGCCTTTCCGACGAGGAACTCGTCCACCAACTGCTGGGCCTGTACTGGACCGGGATCGAACCGCCGCGCAATCTGATCGCCGGCACGCTACTGCTGATACTCACCGATCCCCGGTTCGCGAGCGATCAGACCGGTTTCGCGCCACCCACCCGCGCGGCGCTCGACGAGGTGTTGGCAAGCGACCCGCCGCTGGCGAATCACAGCATCACCTATCCCCCGCTGCCCGTCGTGGTCGACGATGTCGCGCTTCCCGCGGACCAGCCGGTACTCATCGGCGCGGCCGCTTGCCACGGCGACCCGGACCACCCGGGTACGGCCCTGCCCAGAGCGGACCGGGACCTGGCATGGGGCGGCGGCGCGCACGCATGCCCGGCCCGGGCGCGGACGATCTCCCGCCTCCTCGCCGAGGAGGCAGTCGATCAACTGCTCGACGCGCTTCCCGATCTGAGCCCCGCGTTCGATCCGGATCGGGCGATCTGGCGTCCTGGCCCCTTCCATCGCGCGCTTCTCGCACTGCCGGTTCGATTCCCGCCCGCACCGGGAATGCCGCTGGGCTGATCACCGTCGCGGGCCTTACCCGGTCCTCGTCGGTAGGTGCCCGTGACGATCGACGCCCTGACGCGGCGGCCCGTGCGGGCGATTACCCCGGTGTACGCGCTCCCGATCCAGCTACGCAGGCCACCGATGATCACTCCGGCCGTTGTCCCGTCCAACCCCGTTCAAGGCATGATCATGGAACGGAGCCGGGTTCTTGCCCTTTGTCGTCCGGCGGCGGATGCATGGTCATCCTGTAGAAGGCCGGGACGGGATGCCGTGGTGTAGTCTGTCGGTGTCGCCGTTCGCGCATTTCTCGCCTCCGGTTTATGTGTAACCCTCGGTAACACATACTTACGGCGGGTCGGTTTCGATACTCCGGCGGTTCCCCGCTGGTCTACCGGACTCCCTACGAGTGCACGGCCCAGCACCGCGTACAGGTCGCGGAGCCAGGCGCGGTCGGTGTGTCCGTCGATTTCTTCGACCGGGTGGTGCGTTCGGCATCGATGTGGAACAGTCGCGCACACCAGCTCGACACAGAACCTGTTCCTACCACGCGCCACGCAGCCCGGCGCGGCGCTGCAACTCCGCCCGCCACCGACGTCACGGAGATCCGGCCGGCGGTCTGGGCGCGCTGCCGGGCAGCGCACTCACCACCGCCCGGTGTATGCGCTCTCGGGACGTTCGAACGCGAGATGGCCGCACTCGAATGTGTCCCACGGAATCCCCACACACGCCGCGTATTCGGCGAGTACGGTATAGCCACCGCATTGCTGCGGGGTGATTCGAAGCGGTGGGAAAGGCGGGGCACAGGATATGCACGATCCGGGATCGCCGGGTGTCGGATTCATTCCGTCGCAGGCCGACAGGTCCGCACCGGTATCGGGGGCCGGTCAATTGCCCAGGTATCTACGCGGCGGATATCGCGATGCCACACCGTTGCTGACGCCAACTCCGCGGCCACCCTCCGGACCGCGGCACAGCGCAGAGCCGGCACCACAGCGCCGCACCCTCGCCGCCCGCTATCGCAGCGCCGATCCGATCGATCTCGACGGCGCCACGGTATATCCCATGTACAGCGAACAGTTGCCGGCCCCGGCGTCGGCGCTGACCATGACTCTGCTGTCGGCGACGCCACCGGCCCCATTGGCCGCCGTCGGTATCGGCCTGTCGGTCATCGACGGCTACATCGATCTCGACGACCGGCACCTGGCCGGGGTCGATATCTGGCGCGACGCGCTGGAACGCGGGATCACCTTCGATCTGGTCGCGGATTCGGCGAACGCCCTGTTCGCGCTCACCCCGGTCTGGTCGATTGCCGCGGGCGAACCCCAATCGTGGTCCGGGAACTACGGAATCGTCGTCGAGCGCACGGATACGGGCCGGACCGTTCTGTGGTGCAGTATGGGGGAAGGCCCACCCCATTTCGCCGATCTGGTGATCGAGGTGCGGAGCACGCCGCTGGCCCCGTACCCGCGCCTGTTCATGTCCGGAGCGATCCCCACCGTTTCCACGGCCGCGCCCCGCGAACTCCGGCCCAACAGGCACCATTGGGAGCAACCCGATGCCCCCGCCTCGGACGACCCCGAACACGACCTGGGCGCACCGCATCATGAACTCACCGCCGACCATTGCCCACCGGCACCGCCCGCCGGTGATCCCGCACCGACACCCGCCACCGGCGCCTCCGCAGCGGTATCCACCACACACGAGCCCGCACCGACCCCGGGTACTCACGAGCTCGAGCAGGCGCCCACCGACCCATTGTCCGTCCCCAACGCACCGGCACACACCACCGCCGATCCTCCGGCGGCCCACACAGTCTCGATGCACACCACAAGCGACCCGCTGCCCGCAACCACCCCATCGGCCCACACGACAGCCGACGCACCGACCGCGAGCACCATGTCGTCGCATCCCGAAGCCGGCCGCGCGGTAGTGCCGCTCGTATCGGCACCGGCCGGAGCCAACCCACCACCCGACTCCGAGGCAACGGCGCACACCACAATCGACCGACCAATCGCATCCGCGGAATCGGCACTCACCACAGCCGAGTCTCCGACGGCACCCCACACATCGGCACTCACCACAACCGGTTCTCCGGAGGAGTCCCGCGTGCCGACCGTATCGACATCCACCACGACCAGCCCGGGTCCCACGCCCAGCGCGCCGGCACACCCCACAGCCGACTCCCTGCACACGCGCACCGGGTCGAAGCACACCACGGCCGGCCCGCTGCCGGCCGTACCGGAGTCCGTCACGGCCGATTCGCCGCACGTCGCGCCCAACGCGTCGGCACCGTCCACAGTCGCCTCTCCGGCAGTGCCGACCGTATCGACACCTACCGAGACCAACCCACTGTCCGCATCCACCATGCCGACTCCCACCGCACGCGGTTTCACGACCGCACTCACGGCAACCGACACCCTGACAGCGACCACACCCCACAGCCACCCGACGGCATCGACGGCGCACAACGCGCTGACCGGCCCCATAGACCTCGACCATTCGGCGGCGCCCATGGACAACCCCCGGCCGGCAGCCCGCAATTCGCCCGGGGCACACAACAATGCCGACTGGTTGACAACACCCGCCGCCGATTCGCCGGTGGAATCCCCCTCCGGTGCAACGACGACAACAGCCGCTGCACTCGGTTTCCCGAACGAATCGCCGAATGCCGAAACCGCGCCGACGACCCCCGGGCTCGGTTTTCCGAGCATATCTCCTATCGGCGAAACTGCGACGCCGACCGCCCGATCGGCTGCTGTGCCGAAATCCGGGGAAGACGATGCCGAGATACAGGGCTATCCCTGTAGTTTCGCCGATATCCTGCTGTCCACTCCGGCGCGCGATGACGGTCCCGGCGCCGCCGGGAGTCCGGAGGCCACCGCTGCGCATCATGCGCTGGTCGATGATCTCGCCGGCTACGACGATCCGCTCACCGGAACAGAAGCGAACCACCGCTTCCGGGAGAACACGGACGCGGCCCACCGTGTCTCGGACGACACGGATTCGTATTCGGGCACCGGGCGGCACGGCTGGGTCGAGAATCCGGAACTGACCGGTCTGGTCCCGGTTGTCCGCGATGCCGGATTCACCGACTACGGCCCGGAACCGCCCCGGCAGCCGGCGACCGATTCCACCGCCACGACTTCCCTGTACGGCACACCGCTGCTCGCCGGAGACCGAGCGGCCACGGAATTCGCGGTGCACGACGACTCCTCACTCATCGACACTATCGCCGATGATTCGCTCGCCCCGGTACCACCCGCCGACCGGCCGCCTGTGGACGACGGAGCCGACCTCACCCGGCTCCACTCGCTCGGCGCGGTGGCGCACGCCCAGGGTGATGACGACCGCGCGCACCTGCTGTGGACCCGCGCCGCCCGGGCGGGGCATCTGGGCGCCATCTACGACCTCGGCGCACTATCGCTGCGCCGCGACGATCCCCGGGCGGCGGAGCGGTGGTGGCGGGCCGCGGCCGCCCGGCGGATGATTCCCGCCATGGCCGAACTCGCGGTTCTGCTGGAAAAGCGCGGCGCCGGTGCGGAGGCCCGGATGTGGCGTACCCAGGCGGTTGCCGAAGAGGTGATCGCCACCGCGACCCGCCGCCCGGCCGCCGGCGAAACCCTCACCGGTATGCGTCTCTGAGGGGGCACGGACGGCCTTTCCGCCTCGAAATCGTTTGAAACGGCGGCCGGGTTCCGGCGAAGATATCGCGACCATCACGGATAGGCCCGCCGGATTCCCCGATACCGGTCGGTCGCCGGCCGCCGGTCTGCTCCGGATCGAAATGTTCCACGCAGCTGCGATCGAACCCGCTACCGCGCACCGGCCGGGCACACCGCCGAAACCGACGGACGCGGCTATCGGGGAGAACACCGGCCGGGTTGTCGCGCGACCACCCGGCGGCTCCGATGAGTTTCGGGCGCGGGGGCGGTCCAAGGTGGTGATATGCCCACCGGTCACCGCTTGACCTAAACCAATGTCGAGGTTGTTGAGTTCATGAGTATGGAAGCCCAGAATCGGCCTGCCGACGTGACCGGTACCCGCCTCGACCTCGCCGACCCGGCAGTACGGACTTTCGCCCAGCTGCTGGTGAACATACTGCTCGTCTCGTTCACCAACTTCACGGTCTGGTTCGGTATCACGTTCTTCGTCTACCTCGAGACCCGTTCCGTTTTCGCCACCGGAATGATCGCCGGCATCTTCCTGGTCGCGATGGCCGGCACCGGCGTGTGGTTCGGCAGTATCGTCGACCATCACCGCAAGAAGTCGGTGATGCAGGCCTCCGCGCTGGTATCGCTGGCGATCTATTCGGTCGCTCTGGTGTTCTACCTGGTCACCCCGGCCGAGGAATGGCGCGATGCGGCCGGTAGCCACCTGTGGGTGCTCATCGTGCTGGTGATGGCCGGCGTGATCGCCGGCGGTCTGCGCACGATCGCGCTGCCGACCGTGGTCACCGCCATGTTCGATGCCCGTGTCCGGGATCGGGCCAACGGCCTGGTCGGCACGACCACCGGTATATCGCAACTGGCGACATCTGTCGCCAGCGCACTGCTCGTCGGCTGGAACGGAATGCTGGGTGTGCTGGTGATGGCCGTCGTCGTCCTCACCGCAGCTGTGCTGCACCTGCGACGTCTCGGTTTCCCGGACACGCTGTCCCACGCCGCGGCCGCCGGCGACCCCAAACGGGTCGACCTGCGGGGAACGGTGCGGATCATCCGCGCAATTCCGGGCATGATCCCGTTGATCGCCTTCACGGCGCTGAACAATCTCCTCTTCGGTGGGTTGATGGCGCTGATGGACCCCTACGCCCTGTCGATGATGTCGGTGCAGGCGTGGGGCATCATCTGGGGCGCGCTGAGCGCGGTGATGATCGCCGGTGGCCTGCTGGTGGCCAGAACCGGCACCTCGAGGAATCCGGTGCGGTTGATCCTGCTGATCAACCTGGCGCTGTGGGCGGTGATGCTGGTGTTCCCCCTGCGGGATTCGGTATTGCTGCTGGTGGGCGGAATGGCAGTGTTCATGGCGCTCATGCCGTTCGCGGAGGCCGCCGAACAGACCGTCTTGCAGAAGGTGGTCCCGTACGAGCGGCAGGGCCGGGTGTTCGGTTTCGCGCAGAGCGTGGAACAAGCGGCCTCTCCGCTCACTGCATTCCTGATCAGCCCACTGGCACAGTTCTTCTTCATCCCGTTCATGACCGACGGTTCGGGCGCCCGCTGGATCGGCGGCTGGTTCGGCACCGGCGAAGCCCGTGGTATGGCACTGGTGTTCGTCCTGCTCGGTGTCCTCGGACTACTGTTCACCGGTTACGCTCTCGGCAGCAGGCATTACCGCCACCTGAGCCGCAGCTACCGGGTGGGTGGCCTCCCGCATGAGGCGCACCCGGTGCACGGCCCGAGCACGACAGATCCCGACTGCGCGGTCCCCGACGACGCCGCGGGCCTCGGCACGCCGCCGATCGATCCTCCTGCGACCGCCTTCGCCACCGAGCTCGTCGATCCGGCACCGGACCAACCGCGCGACGCAACCGGATGCGAACCCGCCGGCGTGCGGTGAGCAGACACAACCCGGTCAGCACACGCGGCGGCATGGCTGGATACCCACCGGCACCGGGGCCGGCGGAGGAACCGCGAGATCACGCCGTCCGGACGGCGGCGTCCTTGTCGGATCTGCCGGAAAACGGCTGGACGAGTTTCCGCAGGCAGTCTTAGGGTGACCGGTATGGGAACTTTGTGCACCACCGGAGTGTGCGCGGGCGCGTACTACCTCCGCCTGCGCACGGCAGCTCGGACTCTGCCGGCGCACCCCGCACTCCGCTGACGCCACCGGGTCGTTCCGTCGACGGAACTTCCCGACCGTAGGCAATACCGGTCCGCTCGACCGGTATTCCGTCGAGTTCATCCGGCGCTTCGGCGCCGCGTCCCGCACCGGCATGGGTCCGGGCGAATCAGCGCACTCCGATTCGACCCACTTCCCCGGAGGACCCCATGTCCCGCCCGCGCACCCATATGCTCGCGACCCGGAAAAGGTTGTCGCAGAATTTCCTGACCGATCCCGCCACCGCCCGCCGGATCGTGGCTTCCGCCGGCCTCAGCCGCGGCGATCTCGTCCTGGAGGTCGGCCCCGGCGACGGTATGCTCACCCGCCACCTGCTCCGGTACACAGACCGGGTGGTGGCCTACGAAAAGGACCCGAGCTACGCCCGCCGGCTCGCGGTACGGTACGCCGGCGACGAACGAGTCTGCGTCGTGCACAGGGATTTCCGTTTCACCGAACCGCCGGATCGACCGTTCGCTGTCATCGGCAATATCCCGTTCGGTGTGAGCACGGATATCCTGCGCTGGTGCCTGGCCGCGCCGCGGCTCACCGCCGCCACATTGCTCACCCAATACGAATTCGCCCGGAAATACAGTGGCGATTACGGCCGCTGGACCAAATCGACCGTAGTCCATTGGCCGGATTGGCTTCCGGCCCTGGGCGAACGGGTCGATCGCGGTGAATTCTTTCCGGTGCCCCGAGTCGACGGCGCAATACTGCGGATCGTGCGTCGCCCGGTACCGCTCCTACCACCGGGCGCCCGCGGGGACTACCGGCGAATGGTCGAAACGGGATTCTCGGGAGTAGGCGGCTCACTCGCCGCCTCGCTGCGGCGCGCGTATCCCGCCCGGGCGGTGACACAAGGCTGCGCGGCGGCCGGTATCGCGACCGACCTGCCGGTGGGGCTGGTTCCGCCGGCGGCATGGCTCACCCTGTACCACCGGCTACACGCGGTCACGCCGCCGCAGCACGACCGCCCGGCGCGCCGGCGACGCCGCTGACCCGGACACGACGACGGGGACGAACCCGCCGGGATTCGTCCCCGTCGCCATGGGCGAGATGTCCCTTCTACACCGCCGTGAAGTCGCGACTCGCGATATAGTCCGGTCGGCGTGCCGGAGCCGCGAACGGTTCTTCCAAGGTGTTCTCCACACTGTTGAACACCAGGAAGATATTCGACCGCGGGAACGGCGTGATGTTGTTCGCCGACGCGTGCATGATGTTCGAATCGAACAGCAACGCCGACCCGGCCGGGCCGGTGAACTGCTCGATTCCGTATTTATGGGCCAGTTCGGTGATATCGGCCTGGCTCGGTACCCCGATCTCCTGCTCGCGCAGCGATTCGCGGTAGTGATCCGCCGGTGTTTCGCCCTGGCAGGGCACGAAGGTGCGATGCGATCCCGGCATCACCATCAGGCTGCCGTTGTACGGGTAATTATCCGTCAACGCGATGGACAGACTCACCGCCCTCGGCACCGGCATTCCGTCTTCGGCGTGCCAGGTCTCGAAATCGGAATGCCAGTAGAAGCCCGTACCGAAGCCGGGAAGGTAATTGACCCGGCTCTGGTGGATGTACACATCCGAACCCAGAACCTGTCGGGCCAGATCCACGACCCGGGATTCGCGTACCAGCTCCTTCACCGCCGGGCTCAGCGTATGCACATCGAATACCGAGCGCACCCGCTGCGACGTCTTCTCCACGATGAGCCGGTCGTCACCCCGCAAATCCGGATCGTTGGCCAGCCGGTCGATTTCGGCGGCGAACCCGGCCACCTCTTCGGGGCTGAGCAAACGATCCAGAATCGCGTAACCGTCGGTATCGAACGCAGCCAGCTCCGCGTTGCCGATCCGGCCCCATACCGTCGCGTCGTGTCGCTCCTGCAGCGGCAACCGCTCGGCGGTTCTGGTCGGATAGCGATCGATCCGATTGTCAACCAACGTCGTTCGTCCTTCCTCTCAGTCGGCCGGAACGGCGATCAACGGATAAACGCCGTTCTCGTCGTGCACCTCCTGCCCCGTGACAGGAGGATTGAACACGCACAGCATCCGCATCCGTGTCCGTGTCCGCACCTCGTGCTTCTCGTGCCCGTCGAGCAGGTACATGGTGCCCGGGGCGAGATCGTAGGTGCGGTCGTTGGTCAGATCGGTCAGGGTTCCTTCCCCCTCGACCAACCAGACCGCTTCCACATGGTTCTGATAGTGGAAGACGTGGGTGGTGCCGGCCTCGATGGTGGTCTCGTGGAACGAGAACCCGACACCATCGCCGCCCAGCACGATCCGTTTGCTACGCCAACCCTCCGCACCGACATCGCGGTGGGTGCCGGTGATCTCGTCGGTGGTGCGCACGATCATTTCGGTAGTTCCTCTCAGCTGCAGACGGTCTCGACGGCATCGCCCAGGATGCGCAGACCGTGGTCGAGCTCGTCGTCGGTGATGGTCAGCGGCGGCAGCAGTTTCACAACCTCGTCCGACGCTCCGGAGGTCTCGGCCAGCAGGCCACGTTCGAACGCGACCTGGCAAACCTTTCCGGCCTGCGAAGCGTCGTCGAAGACCAGGCCGTGCACCAAACCGCGGCCCCGAGTCGAGATTCCCGGTACGGCCACGGCGATATCGTTCAACGCCGTGGCCACCCGCTTACCCTTGGTGCCGGTGGACTTCTCCAATACATCATCGGACCAATAATGCTCGAGCGCCACCTGCGCGGTCACGAAGGACGGATTGTTACCCCGGAAGGTGCCGTTGTGTTCACCCGGTGACCACACATCGTGTTCCGGCTTGAACAGCACGAGCGCCATCGGCAGGCCGTAACCGCCGATCGACTTGGACAGGGTGACGATATCGGGGGTGATCCCGGCCGCTTCGAAGGAGAAGAACGGACCGGTGCGACCGCAGCCCATCTGCACATCGTCGACGATGAGCAGGATGCCGCGGGCCGAGCACAGCGAGGCCAGGTGCCGCAGCCATTCGGCGCGGGCCAGGTTGACCCCGCCCTCGCCCTGCACGGTTTCCACGATCACGGCGGCCGGCCGGTCCAGGCCGGACGAGGAATCGTCGAGCACTCGCTCCATCCACTGGAAGTCGGTGGTGGTGCCGTCGAAGTAGCCGTCGTAGGGCATCGGCGTCGCATGGTTGAGCGGAACACCGGCCCCGGCCCGCTTCATGGCGTTACCGGTCACCGACAACGCACCCAGGGTCATCCCGTGGAAGGCATTGGTGAAGCTGAGGATGGTCTGGCGACCGGTCACCTTACGTGCCAGTTTCAGCGCCGCCTCCACCGCGTTGGCGCCGGTCGGGCCGGGGAACTGGACCTTGTAGTCCAGGCCGCGCGGCGCCAGCAGGGTATCGCGGATGGTCTCCAGGAGTTTGCGTTTGGCGACAGTGGACATGTCCAGACCATGGGTTACACCGTCACCGGTCAGGTAATCGATCAGGGCCGTCTTGAGCAGCGGGTTGTTGTGGCCGTAGTTCAGCGCGCCCGCGCCGGCGAAGAAATCGAGGAAGTCCCGGCCGTTCTCGTCGCGGAGCCACGGCCCCTGAGCGGTCTCGAACACCGCGGGCCAGGAGCGGCAGTAGCCGCGGACGTTGGATTCCAGGTCGTCGAAGATCGTCGTTTCAGGGGTAATCATCAGTGATCCCTTTCGTTTTTACGGGCGATCGGGGAGATGGTGTAAAGGTCCTCGGCGGCGTGGCTGTCCGGGAACACATCCGGTTCGAACAGTGTGCTGCGCACCATTTCGGCGCCGCGGCGGCGAGCCAGCGAGGCGAACATGGCAATCGAGGCGGGGTTATCGGGGGACACGGTGGTCTCCATCGTGTCGACGGCACCGCCGGCCGGATGATCCGGCGCGGTGACTGTATCGACCAGCCAGTCCAGCATGGCGACCCCGGTTCCGCGGCCACGCTGGTCGGCGTCCACAGCGACCTGCCAGATGAACAGGGTGCCGGGCGCATCGGGTCTCAGGTAGCCGGTGATGAAACCGACGACGCGGCCGTCGCTCTCGGCCACCACTGAGGAGGCAGCGAAATCTCGGCACCACAGGAGATAGGCATAGCTCGAATTGACGTCCAGGACCTGCGACTCGTCGGCGATCTGCCACAATCGCGCGGCGTCCGTGATCCGCGGTGCGCGCAGGCGCACGCCGGTACTGGCGGGCTCCGCATCGGTAGCGGCGGACGAGGTGGTCGAGCCGGCGCCGGGGGTACCGGCGGTCTGCGTGCCGGTCGAGCCGGCAATCTGCGTGGACTCAGTGTGTAAAGACATACAACTCCGATGTCTGCTTGCAGTACTTTCCCAGGCTTACGAATCAACTTTGAGGTGGCCTGGTCGAGTTCTTTACGATTGTGTTACAGGCTTATGACGCCCCTCTCGATCGATGGCAGGAAGCCGGAGGACGAACCGGGCGCCCCCGCCGGGGCGTTCGGTACATTCGACCCGGCCGCGGTGGGTAGCCACGGTCTCGGCGACGAGCGCCAGGCCGATTCCGGTACCGCCGGTGGTGGACCGGCGGCTGTTGCGGGTAGTTGCGAAACGTTCGAATATTCGGTCGCGATCGGCCGGTGCGACCCCGGGACCGGCGTCATCCACCTCGATAACGGCTTCCGCGCCGTCTCGGCGCACCGTCACCGCTACCGCTCCCCCACCGTGCCGGTCGGCATTCTTCAGCACATTCAGCAGCGCGCGCTCCAGTTCCAGTTTACGGCCCAGCACGGTGACAGGCGCGGCCACTGTGAGCAGTTCGGCAGGCCGGTGACTGTCGCGCAGCGTATGTACCAGCAGGTCTCCCACGGAGACGGGATCCGCGTCACCGTGATGCATACCCGCCTCCACCCGCGCCAGGGCGAGTAGATCGTCGAGCAGCCGGCGCAAATGCTGCACCTCGGCACTCACCAGGTCCAGGGCCTGCTGGGATCGCGGCGGAAGTTCCGCACGTGAGCGTTCCAGTACACCCACCGCGGTGGTCAGGGTGGTCATCGGGGTGCGCAGCTCATGGCTCACATCGCCGAACAGCCGATGTTCGCGATCGATCCGGCGCTGGAGCGAATCGACCATCCGGTTGAAGGACGCGACCGTACTCGCGAGGTCCTGATCGTTGCTGTCCGGCAGCCGGGTGCCCAGTTCACCGGAGGCGATGAGCGCGGCCGCCTCGGCGACGTCGCGTAGCGGTTTGAGCATGCGCCGGCCCACCGCGACTCCGACCGCGGCACCGACCAGCGCCGCGGCAACGGCACATCCCACCAGCAGCGCCGGACGGTGATGCAGCCGGTCGCTGAAGGTGCGGTTCTCATCGCTGACCACGGCGAACACCGCCAGGACGAGCACCAGCGCCATCAGGCCGGAGGAGGCCGCGAACGCGGTCGTCACCCGGCTGCGCAGGCTCCAGCGCCCCGGATCGCGTTCGACCCGGGCCACAGTCGTTGTTCCGGCCATCGATCAGCGCTGTACGTCCAGCCGGTAACCGAGGCCACGCACGGTGACCACGATCTGCGGATCGGAGGGGTCGCGCTCGATTTTGGTACGCAATCTGCGCATATGGACATCCACGATTCGCTCGTCACCGAAGAATCCCCGGTCCCAGACGCGCTCCAGCAGAACATCACGGCTCAGGACCCGGCCCGGAGCATCGGCCAACTCACACAGGAGCCGGAACTCGGTGATGGTGAGGTTGATCTCCTCATCGCCGCGGCGGACAGCGCCGCCCTCCGGCGAAAGGATCAAGGGTGCGGTGGGGTCGGCGTCCAAGACGACTTCGATCGGCGCCGTCTCGCGTTCCACCGACAGCCGCGCGCGCCGGCGCAGGGCCCGCATGCGCGCGGTGATCTCCTTGATCTCGAACGGTTTGGTGACGAAATCGTCGGCGCCGGCCTCCAGGGCGGCCACCACGTCGTGGGTATCGTCGCGCGCGCTCACCACGATGATCGGCACATCGTGGTCGCGGCGGATCTCCCGGATGCAGGTGAATCCGTCCATTCCGCCGAGCATCAGATCGACGATCATCACATCGGGTACGCCGATCGTCCGCAGATGGGTGAGCGCGGCCTCGGCTTCCTCGGCCTCGGCGACGTCGTAGCCTTCGTCCTCCATGGCCAGGCGTAAAGCACCCCGGACCCGGTCGTCGTCTTCCACGATCATCAGGTTCGCGCTCAATTTTCAATCCCTTGCAGACGCACGTGGCGTGCCGCGGCGCGGGTTTCGCATCCCCAAACCGACGCGACAGCCCGCTACTCAGCTTACTCGAGCAACCTTCCGGTTATACGAGTAGCCGCAATGCCTGCGAAGTAAACCCCCGAAGTGAAATGACTCACTGTCAGATGTCGTGCGCATGCTCCAGGCGGAAGAAGTTACTCGGCGTTCCGTCGGCGCGAAGTTCCTGGTAACGAAAGCTCAGCTTGCGCGCGTCGAAGCTGGCGAACCAGTCGGTCCAGCTGACCGGCTGGAGCACCGCGCCGCCGTAGTGCGGGAAGTCCAGGCGCAGGACTCCCACCTCTCCGTCGTACTGACTGCCGGGCGTCGTCGCCGGATTGGCACCGCGCCGCTGGGCCCACTGGCGGATGATCTCATGATTCGTGGTGACCATGGTTGTTCCGGGAGCGGCGGAAAGGCCACCCTTCATGACGAACCTCCTTGCGGTAGGTGCGTACGTGCTCACCGTGCGACCCTCGTGGCCACACCGGCTTTCCGGACTTGTACCCGGCTTCGCACTTTTGCAAACACAGCGGACAGGCAAATGTCCTGTGTGTCCGCACCGTCGAACCGACGGTGAACGGCGCCCGATACCGGCTCCCCCGCGGATTTGCCACAGATTCGCCGAGGCCGGGAAACCGATCACCTGCCGCCGGAAATCGGGGCCAGAGCCACCGTGATGTTATCGCTGCCGCCACAGACGACCGCATAGTCGACCAGCGCCCGCGCGCCGTCGCTCGTCGGCATCCCGAGCGCGCGCTGCGCCAGCTCGATCGGCCCGGGTAGATAGTTCCACAGACCGTCGGTGCACAGCAGCAGCGAACCCGGACCGTCCACGTAATAGGACCGGATGCTATCTCCCGACCAGGGCTGCTGCCCGGCGTCCGCGCCGAGCCAGCGCATCAGGGTATGCGCCCGCGGATCGGCCATGGCGGCCTGCTCGTCCATGGCACCCGCTTCGATCAGCGTCTGCGCCCACGAATCGTCGACCGTCAGTTTCTGCGGCCCGGTGAGCGGGCCGGCGTGCCCCGGACGCGCCGGCTGATCCGAAACCCGGTCTCCGGCGGCCAGCCAATAGGCACGGCTGTCGCCGATATTCGATACGGTCACCGAAACCCGGCCGTCGGCCTCGGTGCGCACGATCGCCGAAACATAGGTGCACGACGGCGCATCCCCGTCCGGCCCGACCAGATTGCGTACCGCCTCCGATGCCGCCGCCATGCCCGCGGCCGTCGCCTCCTCGGCCGTCCGGTGCTCGGCGAGCGCGGTCAGGCAGGCATCCACCCCGGTGCGAGCGGCGGTCCCGGAGGCGGCCTGCGGATCCGGCGAGGACGAAACACCGTCGCACACCACCAGTACGAGAGTCTCCGGTTGCCCGCTGTCGTCGGGAACCACCGCGGCGGCCACCGCGTCCTCGTTGCGTGCGTGCACGATACCGCGGTCGGTTACCAGACCGGCAATTCCGAGATCCGCCTCGAACCGGTCCTGAACTCGATGCGGATGATCGCAACCGGGACAGCGCGGCCCGCGCCCCTGAGTTCCGCAGTGCACGCAGACCACATCGGACAGACCGTCGTCCGGCAACGCCACCCGGTGGATCCCCGGGGCGAGAGCCTGCCGCGGCACGGTCCGCTCCGCGGCGGCGGCCCGGCGGCGAGTGTCCAAGGTGTCGCGGACCGCCGGCATGGGTTCGGTCACCGCGTCGAGGATGTCACCGGGTTCGGCGCCCCCGGCATTCGTCTCCCGGTTCATCCGGTCACCGCACTCTCGAGTAGATCCCGGCGCCCCCCGACCCGGATACCGCGAGTCCGCACACCGCCCCCTTCGTTCGACCCGTTGCGTTCTGACGATCGAAGATAGTACGCGGTGGCCGGGTGAGCGCGTTCATCCACGCTCCCCAACCGCGCGTACGGCTTTGCGGGCCGCAACCAGCACGGGATCCCAGACCGGCGAGAACGGCGGGGCATACCCCAGATCGAGTGTGGTCAGCTGCGCCACAGTCATCCCCGCGGTCAACGCGACCGCCGCGATATCGACCCGTTTGCCGGCGCCTTCCCGGCCGACGATCTGCACGCCGAGCAGCCGTCCGGTGAGACGTTCGGCCAGCATCTTGACCGTCATCGGTGCCGGGTCCGGGTAATAACCGGCGCGGCTGGTGGATTCGATCGTCGCCGTCACGTACTGCAGACCGGCGTCCCGGGCATCCTTCTCCCGCAACCCGGTTCGCGCCACCTCGAGATCGCAGACCTTGCTGACGGCGGTGCCGACCACACCGGGAAATGTCGCATAGCCGCCACCGATATTGGCACCGATGATCTGACCGTGCTTGTTGGCGTGGGTGCCCAGCGGGATATGGCGGCGCATACCCGAGACGAGGTCGAGCACCTCGACACAGTCACCCCCCGCCCAGATGTTGTCGTGCCCGATGACCTGCATCGCGGAATCGGTCAGAATCCCGCCGTAGCCGCCGATCGGTAGCCCGGCCGCACGGGCCAGTTCGGTCTCCGGGGCGACCCCGATCCCGAGCACCACCACGTCCGCAGGGTATTCGGTACTACCCGCTACCACGGCGCGGGCCCGGCCGTCGGCGCCGGTGCGGATCGCGGTGATCTCGCGGCCGCCGGCCACCACGATGTCCATTCCGCCCAATGCTTCGCGCACCAGGGCGCCCATATCGGGATCGAGCGTAGACATCGGTTCGGCCCCGCGGTGCACGATCGTGACCTCGAAACCGCGGCGAATCAATGCCTCCGCCATCTCGACCCCGATATATCCCGCACCGGCCACCACGGCTCGACGTCCCCCGGTGGCGGCCAGGGTCGCGATGAGCGCCTCACCGTCGTCGAGTGTCTGCACTCCGTGCACACCGGGCGCATCGACACCGGGCAACGGCGGACGGATGGGTCGCGCGCCGGTCGCGAGCACCAGTTGGTCGTAGCCCGTCCATGTTTCGGCACCGGTCGCCAGATCGCGGCTGCGCACCCGGTCGCCGGCGATATCGAGTTCGACGACTTCGCTGCGCAATCGCACGTCGATCGCCCGCGCGCGGTGCTCGGCCGGGGTGCGAGCGATCAGCTGATCCCTGTTGCCGACCTGCCCGCCGACCCAGTAGGGAATCCCGCAGGCGGAGTAGGAGGTGAAATGCCCGCGTTCGAAGACCACGATCTCCAGGTCGCCGGCCTCCCGGTACCGGCGTGCCTGCGCGGCCGCCGACATACCGGCCGCGTCACCGCCGACGATCACCAACCGCTCGGTCATACGACCAACCTACCCAGTCGGTCACGGTCCGCCGCGCTGCCACCTGCGACCGCGCAGCCCCTGCTGCCCCCGCGCTCAGGCGGGACAGCACCGATCAGCGGGAGCCGGTGCCGGCCGTGCGTGCCGGGCGGCGCGCACCGGCACTCGACCGGCCGGCACTGTCGGTGAAGGTCAGGATGCCGTCCTCGATCGGGCTCTTACGCAGGTAGGAACGGTCCCGGAAATAGCTGTTGACCACCTTCCACGGTCCGCCGGTGCCCTGACGCGGCATCACCGCGTCACCGCGCTGGATATAGCCGGAACTGAGCGCACCACCCATCACCGAGACCTCGGAGCGGTCGCTGTCGCGCGCAGTCACCACGAACCGTGTGTAGCCGCGTTCCCGCATCCGGTTGAGCACCTTGCAGAAGTATTCCGCGGCGAGATCAGCTTTCAGGGTCCACGAGGCGTTGGTGTATCCGAGAACCATCAGCGCGTTCGGTACACCGTCGAGCAGCGCCCCCTTGTACATGACCCGTTCCCGCGTCACCACCGGTTCGCCGTCGACTTCCAGGGTGACCCCGCCCAGGATCTGGATGGTCAGGCCGGTGGCGGTGACGACGATATCGGCGTCTATTTCCTCGCCCGAGGAGAGCCGGATGCCGTTCTCGGTGAACGTGTCGATGGTGTCGGTGCGAATCGATGCCTGCCCGCGGCGCAGCGCCTTGAACAGGTCGCCGTCGGGTACCACGCACAGCCGCTGATCCCACGGCGCGTAGTCGGGGCTGAAATGCCGCATATCGATATCGGATCCCACCGCCGACCGGACCCAGTTCAGGAACATTTTCCGGGCCAAGGCCGGTTGCCTGCGCGAGAGCTGGTAGCTGGCCTGCTGGACGGCGATATTGCGTGCGCGGCCGACTCGGTAGGTGAGGCCGGCCGGGGATTTGACCTTCGTGAGACCGACCGCGACCGGGTCGTCGGCCGGGATCGAGGCAATATAGGTGGGCGAACGCTGCAGCATCGTCACGTGTGCGGCCGTGGCGACCATCGACGGCACCAGCGTGATGGCGGTGGCCCCGCTGCCGATCACCACGACCTTCTTCCCCCGGTAGTCGAGATCTTCGGGCCAGTGCTGGGGATGGACGATCCGCCCGGTGAAGTTCTCCTCCCCGGGGAACGACGGCCGGTAGCCCTTGTCGTAGTCGTAGTAGCCGGTACAGCCGACCAGGAAACTGCCGGTCCACAATTCCTCGGCACCGGTCGCTTCTTCGACGACCCGGACGGTCCAGCGGTTGTCCGCACCGGACCAGCTCGCCGAAACCACTTTCCGGCCGAAGTTGATATGCGGGGTGACTCCGTACTCGGCGGCGGTTTCCTCGATATAGCGGCGGATCCCGGCGCCGTCGGCGAGCATCTTCGTTCCGCGCCAGGGCCGGAAACCGTAGCCGAAGGAGTACATATCGGAGTCCGAGCGGATTCCGGGGTATCGGAAGAGGTCCCAGGTTCCGCCGATGGCGGTGCGCCGTTCCAGGATCGCGTAGCTGCGCCCGGTGCTCTCCTTCTCCAGGTGACAGGCCACATCGATACCGGACAGACCGGCTCCGATGATCAGTACGTCGACATGCCGCGTCATTGCGTTCCTCGTCTGCTCGTGCCGGGTTCGCCGTCGAGCACGACAGACGCACCTTTTACCTGTAACCGACAGTATCTTATATCGCGGCCGGTTCGGGCGCGACCCGTCGAAGCGCCGCAGGGCCGACATACCCCGCCCCGCCTTTTAACGTGATATTCACCTCAATTTTTCTTTTCTTCTATGGACATCGCCGCCGGCATCCTGCTCACCGGAATTCGGCGATGACCGGCGCGAAGGTATCCATATCGGGTTCGAGCACGGTGATATAGCCGAACCCGAACCGCTCCCGATTCGCCCGTAGCCGGTCGGCGATCTCCCGGGGACCGCCCAGCAGCACCGTGGGCAGTTCGTCCACCGCGGCCAGCACCTCGGGCGCCACGGCCGAGGCGTACCTGTCGAGGAATTCGGCGCGCTTGCCGGCGGGCACCACCGACTGGACCAGGATGTTCAACTCCACCTCGGCGGCACGCTCCCCCAGCGCGGCCCGGACGAAACCGACCCGTTCATCGATTTCCGCCGGTCCGGCCAACCGCAGCCCGCCGGCGGTCGTGGCGGCGGCGCCGGTCAGCGCGACGACGGAGGCGTAGCGAGCGGCGAGGGTGAGCATCCGGTCGCCCCAGCCGCCGATGAGCAGTGGCGGGCCACCCGGCCGCGCGGGCTGCGGCCCGAAGCCGGGATCGGCGAACAGATCGCGCAGCGTTCGCACAGTCTGCTCGACATACTCGACTCGGCTCGCCCCGCTGCCGAAAGGGATACCGGCGGTATCGAATTCGGCACGCACATAACCCGCGCCCAGCCCCAGTTCCAGCCTGCCCTGGACGAAGCGATCCGTTCCGGCGACCTCCCGGGCCAGTAGCACGGGATTGTAGAAGGGCACGTTGAGAACGAAGGTGTTCAACCGCACTCGTTCGGTGTTCTCGGCGGCCAGTACCAGGGCGGGAAACGGCGGCGCCATGCCGAGATGGTCGGCTACGCCGATCACGTCGTAACCCAGTTGCTCGGCCCGCCGGCATTTGTGTACCCATTCGTCGCGGGAATGCGGCACGACCATGTTGACGCCGAACCGGAAGTCTGTCGGTGAACTCATACCTTCTGCATACCCGCACGGCTTCGCCCCGGCGAGCCACCGGACATAGGGTGGGTACTCGTCCCGGGCAGGCGCGGCGCCGGTCCGAGCCACCAGGAGGATTGTCGATGAATGCCACGAAAACCCGGTACGGGCTGTTGATCGCGGCCGCCACGCTCGCACTGGCCGGGTGCACCGAGATCGAGCAGGCGTTGAACAAGGGCGGCGATACACCTTGCCGCGAGTACATCGCGCAGGATCCGGAAACCAAACGGGTCACCATCACCAAATTCCTCGAGGAACAGCGCGGGCAGGCACCGACCGGCACCAATGTGGACCTGTCCATGGCGGCCGTCGACGGTTTGTGCACCGTTCAGGCCAATGCCGACACCCCCATCGAACGGGCCGATCTGGCCGGTATCTTCATCCGGAAATAGCACGCCTGCCACTGCGGTTTCCCTTGCCGACACCGGACGAGCGGGCTTCCGGCCGCCTCCGCGCCGCCACCTGCCCTATACCACAAGCCTTTTCGCCAGGCCATTGACACCCACTCGCCTCCGCCGACGTGATACGCAAGAATGTGTTCGCAAAAGTGCTGGCGAAGTAGCGATCCGGATACCGGGCGGTGGCGAGCGGAATCGGTGCGCCCGGCCGGTGCCGGCACCGGAACCCAGTTGCAAGGAGCGCGGAATGTTTCATCGGATCGGATCGGTAGCGCCGCGGTGCCGCAGCGCGGCGCGGAGTTCCTGATGGCGTATCGCAGCGACCGCGTAGCGGTGACCGACAGAGCCCGCAACGCGTTACGCGAATTGATCGAACAGCACGGCCCCATCCTGCTCTACCTGCGCCGTCACGACGCGGGCGAACCAGCGCCCGACTGGCTGCCCATCCGCGATTTCCGGGCGGCTACGGGCGATACTCTCTTCGGCCGGCTGGCCTGGCATACCGAACTGTGGATGAGCGAGCAGGCCTACGAGCATTTCGAACGCGATCACCTGACCGTGGACGTCCCCGCCGACGCCGGGCCACCGGCCGGTGGTGACGAACCCGCGGCGGATACCGCGGTGTTCCTGCTGCGCGCCCGCCGGCTCAGCGCCGCCGAGAACGCCGCCTTCGAAGCTCGCAAACGTAGCCGGGGCTGAACCGCTCGCGGTGATCACCGTCCGGGCAGGTATTTCAGCCCGCGCGCGATGGTCATCAGGATCGGCTGCCACAACTCCTGCGGGATCAGCGGCGGCGGATCCAGGTTCAGGAAGCGAGTGGTCACCACCGACTGGGCTTCGGTGAATTTCAACAGTCCGCCGGGGCCGTGCCGGCGGCCGACCCCGGACGCCTCCATCCCGCCCATGGGCGCGGCGGTAGTTCCCCAGGCCGGGGCGTAGCCCTCGTCGACACACACCGTGCCCGTCCGCAACCGGCGGGCGATCCGCTCTCCTTCGGCCGACGTGGCAGCCCACACACTGGCGTTCAGCCCGTAGTCGGTATCGTTGGCCGCCGCGATCGCCTCGTCCACGGATTCGACGGGGTAGACAGCCACCAGCGGCCCGAAGGTTTCGTTGCGGCCACAGATCATCTCATCGGTCACGCCGGCGAGCACGGTCGGTTCGAAGAACAGCGGCCCGATATCGGGCCGGGCGTTGCCGCCGGTGAGTACCCGGGCACCCCGGGCGACGGCATCGGCGAGGTGACGGGTGACGGTTTCGAACTGCGGCTTCGAGATGAGGGAGCCGATATCGGCCGAATTATCGTAGGCCGCGCCCAGTTTCGCCGATTCGACGGTAGCTGTGAATTTTTCGGTGAACTCGTCGGCGACGGATTTCTCGACATAGATCCGTTCGATGGAGATACACAACTGCCCGGCGTTGGAAAAGCATGCCCGCACCGCCGCGCGGGCCGCCCGGCCGATATTCGCGCCCGCGGTGACGATCATCGGGTTCTTACCGCCCAGTTCCGCGGAAAACCCGATCAGCCGGGCACCGCACCGCTGTGCCAGTGCCCGGCCGGTCTCGGTGGAACCGGTGAACATCAGATAGTCACATCGGTCCACCATGGCTTCGCCCACAACCGGCCCGGGACCGGGCACGACCGCCAGCAGGTCGCGCGGCAGGCCCGCACGGTAGAGCAGTTCGGCCCCCGCGAGCGCGGAGAACGGTGTCCGGCTGTCCGGTTTCAGCAGTACCGCGTTCCCGGCCAGCAGCGCGGGAATCGCATCGCCGAGCGATAGCACCAGCGGATAGTTCCACGGCGAGATCACCGCGACGACACCTTTGGGCCGGGCACCGACCCGGGCCCGGTTGAGAATCGGAAAGGCCCCGGGCACCTGCTGTTCGTCCAGCAGTCCGGGCGCGATCCGCGCGAAATAGCGGGCCGCGAACATCAGGCCCATGATCTCTTCCTGTGCCGCCCACCGGGCCTTGCCGGTTTCGGCCTGGATGACATCCATCAGCACCGCGCGCTGCGCGACGACCAACTCCCGGAAACGGTGTAGCACTCGGGCACGTTCGGTGGCCGGGCGGGCAGCCCAGTGCGTTTGCGCGGCCCGGGCCCGCGCGACCGCGGTGTCCACATCCGCCGCGGTGCCCACCGGCATCGACCCCAGCGGCGCCCCGGTGAAGACCTCATCGATCGTGCGCTGCGCGCGTGCTGCGGTCTCGTCGACCGCGGCCCCTGCGCTCAAGCGGTCGAAGACCGCGGTATCCGGGACGGGCATCGGTGCCTCCTACCTGGTCGGTAATCCACGCGATACGGACGAATCTACCCATCCGGCACGCCCGGGGGCGGTCACGCGGCCGAAACCACTGTCGGTCGCGAGGTCGAAGGGAGTCCTGTTCAATGGGATCCGATGTGCCGGAAGCGGGGCGAAAGGTTACTTTGTGGCGATGTTCAGAGCGAGGCTCGGTGTCCGCGCCCGGATCCTGGCGATCGCGCTCATCCCGAGTTTGACCCTGTTGGTGGTCGGTGTGGGCGCGACCGGCTATCTGATCGACCAGGGCCAGCACGACCGGCAGGTGACCGAGGCGATGCGGGCGGCGTCCGGCCCCACCCGCACGGTGTACGACATCGTTCAGGACGAACGCCGCCTCACCCTTGCCTACCTCGCCGGTGATACGGATGCGGCCGATGCACTGACCGCTGTACGGCCCGACAGCGAACGGGCGCTACTCGGCCTGCTCGACGCCTCCCAGCAGCTACGCGAACTGCAACCCGACCAGATCACCGACGATGTCGGCTCGTTCGCGACGCTCACCCAGCAGCTGGGCAATATCCGGGGCGCGGTCGACAGCCGCTCGGTTTCGGCCGGCGATGCCTACACCTTCTACGCGCGGCTGCTGGATGCGCTCGCGGTCGGTGCGCAGCTCTCGCAGTCCTTCGCGCCGGATGCGCATTCGGCCACCCAGCTCACCCTCGCCACCCGCATCATGCACATGCTGGAGGCCACCTCCCGTAGCCATGCGCTGGCCGGTGCGGCGCTGCGGTCCGGCCGGCCGGTGGCACTACCAGATGAGTACATCCAGCAGACCGGCTTCTACCACATCGAAACAGCGCTGCTGGCCCGCGAGCTCGACCCGGAGCTCGGTGAACGGCTGAACAATCTGCTCAGCAGCCCGCAATGGCAGCTGCTGACCCGCACCGAGAACACACTCATCGCCCGCAGCCTCCCGGGCTCGGACGGTGACGGCGCCTCGGAGCTGCCGCCCGCCCAGTTCGCCGCCTGGCAGGATGCGGCCGACCATGTCGATCACGAGATGCTCGAACTCTGGGACGAGCAGAACCTGGTCATGCAGCGGGCCGCACTGGATGCCGCGGCCCGCACCACGACGCAATCGCTGCTGATCGGGCTCGCCGTCCTGGTGGTGTCCGCGGCGGCGTTCGGCATCTCCCTGGTTCTGGCCAACCGGTTCATCCACCGCCTGGTGCGGTTGCGCGACCATACGCTGGCCCTGGCCGACGAGCGGCTGCCGGATATGCTCGACCGGCTCCGCGCCGGCGAGGAGGTCGACGACACCGCGGCCACGGCGAAACTCCACTTCGGCCACGACGAACTCGGTGCGGTGGCCACGGCGTTCGAACATGCGCACGCGGTCGCCGTCACGGCCGCTGTCACCGAGGCCCGCAACCGGGAAGGCGTCAAATCGATCTTCCTGAACATCGCGCACCGCAGCCAGATCGTGGTGCACAAACAGCTGGAGATCCTCGACGAGGCCGAACGGCGCGAAGAGGATCCGGCGATGCTGGACGTATTGTTCAAACTCGACCATCTGGCCACCCGGGAACGCCGTAACGCGGAGAACCTCATCGTGCTCGGCGGCGGGAAACCGGGCAGGCAGTGGCGTACCCCCGTACCGCTGGTCGATCTGGTGCGCAGTGCCGTCGGCGAAACCCAGGACTATCCGCGGGTGCGTCTGGCCCGGCTGCCCGAGCTGCGGGTCGCGGGTAGCGCGGTCGGTGATCTCATCCATCTGCTCGCCGAACTCGTCGACAACGCGACCTCGTTCTCACCGCCGCAGTCACGAGTCCAGGTGACCGGGTCGGTTATCGGCAAGGGCGTGGCCATCGAGATCACCGATCAGGGCATGGGGATCCCGGCCGACAGCCGCGACCGGCTCAACGAGATCTTGCAGAACCCACCCGACTTCGAGGTCGCCTCGCTGCAGCGGGACTCCCGGCTGGGGATCTTCGTGGTCGCGCAGCTGGCCCACCGGCACGGTATTTCGGTACAACTGCGGGAATCCGAGTACGGCGGCGTACGGGCGGTCGTGATCGTTCCGTCCGCCCTGCTCACCGATCCCGCGGAGGAGACCGCGCCACTGACCGGGTTGACGCGCCCGGCCGCCCCGGTACCGGCCCCCGAAGAACGCGCAGCGGCCCCGGCGGCCACCCTTGTCGAGGACCGCCCGCGCCCTGATCCGGTGCCGACGGGCCGCCCGACGGCGGAGACCGGTTCGGCCACCACCGAACCGGAGGTGCTGCCCGACGGTCGTCCGGCTTTACCACGCCGTACCAGGCAGGCTAAAGTCGCACCGCGACCGGAAGATTCGGGCGCCCAGCAGGCCGCAGCGGCGCGGCCGCGCTCGGCCGAACAAGCCCGAGATCTGATGGCGGCGATCGAGATCGGTACCCGGCAGGGCCGTAGGCCTCTGCCCGCCGCGGATTCCGGCGCCGCGAACCCGGCGCCGGACGGCGCATCCCCGGATGAACAGGAAGGCTAAGTGTCAACTTCCACTCAAGGTGACCTGAACTGGCTGCTCGACGATCTCGTCGAGCGACTCGCTGGGGTCCGGCTGGCGGTCGTACTGTCCACCGACGGAATGCTGCTCGGCCACTCCTCGAAAATGGACCGCACCGAGGCCGAGCATTTCGCGGCGATGTCGTCGACGCTGCACGGCCTGGCTCGTAGCGCGGGCGCACGATTCGAGGGGGGTAACGTCCGGCAGGCGGTGATCGAACTCGATCGGGCCGTCCTGTTCGTGACCTCCGCGGGCGACAACGCCTGCATCGCGGTCCAGGCGGCCGCGGACGCGAACCTCGGCATGGTGGCCTACGAGATGAACCTGACCGTACAGCGGGTCGGTACCCATCTCTCGACCAGTTCCCGCAGCGGAACCGGGGACCGACCACAGCAGTCGTGAGAACAGCGATACGGCGATGACCGGTACACGGGATTCCTGGTTCGACGACGATGCCGGACCGCTGGTGCGGCCGTACGCGATCACCCGGGGGCGAACCGTCGGTGCCGGACACGATCTGGATATGCTCACGATCGTGGTCAGAGCCCACGGAGCCCCGCCACTACGTCGTACCGAACCCGAATATCTAGATATCGTGCAGTTGTGCACGGAACCACAGACAGTGGCGGAGGTGGCAGCCGCCTTGAAACTGCCGCTGGCGGTGACCAAGATTCTCGTCGGAGATCTGATCGGTGACAGCCATCTGATCTTCCGGACTCCGGTGCAGATGGAGTCCGGACCCGGCGACTTCAACATATTGCGAGCGGTACTGGATGGAATCCGAAAAATTTGACCCTGCCCGGATGGACCCCGCGGCGCCGGCCCTGGCCGCGTCGGTCAAGGTCCTCATCGCCGGCGGCTTCGGCGTCGGCAAAACCACCATGGTGGCCTCGATCAGTGAGATTCCGCCGCTGCGGACCGAGGAGATGATCACCGAACTCAGCACGGGGATCGATGATCTGTCGGGTGTCGAATCCAAGACCACCACGACGGTGGCGCTGGACTTCGGCCGGATCACCATCGACAAGGATCTGGTGCTGTACCTCTTCGGTACGCCCGGCCAGGACCGTTTCTGGTTCCTGTGGGACGAACTGGCGCGCGGCGCGCTGGGAGCGGTGGTGCTGGCCGATACTCGCAGGCTCGGTAACTCCTTCGCCGCCATCGACTACTTCGAACGGCGCGGACTGCCGTTCCTCGTGGCGGTCAACTGTTTCGACGGTGCACCGCGCTACACCGTGGACGAGGTCCGCGACGCCCTGGATCTGGACGGCTCGATGCCGGTGATGCTCTGCGACGCGCGGGATCGGGTGTCGGCGAAGAACGTGCTGCTCAGCTTGATCGAGTATCTGATCGATCGGGCCACCCGGCCGGATCTGACCGCCAATCCCGGGTGATCCGCTCAGGCGGAGCCGCTCGCCGGCTCCGCCTGAGCGCGTCGGGTTCGGAACCGGTAGGTAGCCTGAACACGTACGGCCCGCGCTCAGGCGCAACAGGCACAGCCGAAGCTCAGCGCAAGGCGCCCGCCGCGTGCAGTTCGTCGAACAGCAACTGGTCCACCGGTGGTACGTGCGGGCGGTCGGCGTAGCCGAACCACGCGAGCTCGGCGATCTCGCTGCTCGCGGTCAACTGCCCGCGGTAGTCGGCGCGGTAACAGCTCATCCGGACCCGGGCGGCGCCGTCGGCGGCCTCGTAGACGCCCACCGGTTCGACGGTTTCGGTGACCAGTCCGACAGTGAGTTCTTCGGCGATCTCACGAATCAGGGTCTGCTCGTCGGATTCGCCCGCTTCGCGTTTTCCGCCCGGGATGTAGAAGATCTCCTTACCCGCCGGGCGGGCACACAGGATGCGCCCGTCCACGATCAGCACCCACGCGACCGTATCGATGAGATCATCGGCCATTTCGTCCATCACGCCGGCAGCTTAGACCAGCGCGGCGCGCGGACCATCTCGGCCAAGCTGCCCCCATCCGCGCGGTCGTGGACGTACCATGCGGACGTGGCCGATGCGAATCCTCCCGCCGTGCTGCGGGTCCTGGTCTACAGCAACGACGCCGATACCCGGGGTCAGGTGATGCTCGCGCTCGGGCGTCGCCCGCATCCGGACCTACCGCCGCTGGAGTATCTCGAGGTCGCCACCGCCCCGGTGGTGCTGGAGCGGATGGATGCCGGCGCGGCCGATCTCGCCGTTCTCGACGGTGAATCCGCGCCGGTCGGCGGGATGGGCCTGGCCAAACAACTCAAGGACGAGCTGGCCGAATGCCCGCCGCTGATCGTGCTCACCGGCCGTGCCGACGATGCCTGGCTGGCGAACTGGTCGCGCGCCGAGGCTGTTGCCGCCCATCCGATCGACCCGTTGCGGCTCACCGAGATCGTGGTCGCCCTGCTTCGCCGCCGCCCGGCTGCCTGAGCACTTCGTACCCGCAGCGGCAGCGGCACGTCACCACGAACATGCGCGCGCCCGGGTGCAATGGACACCGCCTGAGCGCGCCCGGCCCCGAGGCGGGATGGAAGCGTACCCATGGCGGGCTCGGCTCGGGCGCATCGGACACCGCCGGAGCCGATTAGGTTCATTCGCTCATAAATCTCAGTCCCGAATTCGATCAAACCGGTCTGTTGATCCGCGTTCTTCCTGCCGCGACAGTTGTAGGCTGTGCTGTAGCTCACATGAGCGCGGGAGATGACATATAACCCGCGACACCGAAATCCTCCCCAGCCCATTCTCGATTCCGGGGGAGATCCGGCGGCGCGGGCCGTCCCCATCGCCCGCCCGGCCCCGTTCGCGGGTCCCGCGGCACAACCGCCGGGCCCGGAGTTCGCAAGGAGGGGAAGCGCAGTCGTGAACACCGAACTGCCGATACTGGTCCTCGGCGCGGTTGCCGCCGCGTTCGCGATCATCTCGGTCCTGATCGCCGGCCTCATCGGCCCGAAGCGCTACAACCGCGCGAAACTACAAGCCTACGAATGCGGTATCGAACCGACGCCGCACGCGGTGGCCGGCAGCGCGGGAAGCACTACCGGCCAACGTTTTCCGGTGAAGTACTACCTCACCGCGATGCTGTTCATCATTTTCGATATCGAGATCGTGTTCCTCTACCCGTGGGCGGTCCATATCGATGCGCTCGGGGTTTTCGGCCTGGTCGCGATGGCTCTGTTCATCGTCAATGTCTCGGTCGCCTATGCCTACGAATGGCGGCGCGGCGGCCTCGGCTGGGACTGAACCGCGAACCTCCGATCAGCCGCGGCCCGTGCTCCGGCACGGGCCCATAGCCCAGGGAGTAGTCGGATATGGGTTTGGAAGAGAAACTGCCCAGCGGTTTCGTACTCAGCACGGTCGAGGCCATGGCGGGGTACATGCGCAAGGGTTCGGTATGGCCGGCCACCTTCGGCCTGGCCTGCTGCGCCATCGAGATGATGGCGACCGGCGGCGGCCGGTTCGATTCGGCGCGTTTCGGTATGGAGGTTTTCCGTGCCTCGCCGCGGCAGGCCGATCTGATGATCGTCGCGGGACGGGTCAGCCAGAAGATGGCGCCCGTGCTGCGCCAGGTCTACGACCAGATGACCGAGCCGAAATGGGTACTGGCCATGGGGGTCTGCGCGTCGTCGGGCGGAATGTTCAACAACTACGCGATCGTCCAGGGAGTGGACCATGTGGTGCCGGTCGATATCTACCTGCCGGGTTGCCCCCCGCGACCGGAAATGCTGCTCAACGCGATCATTGCCCTGCACGACAAGATTCAGCACACCCCGATGGGGGTGAATCGCGCCGAAGCGATCCGGGCGGCGGAGCAGGCCGCCCTCGCCGCGACCCCGACGATCCGGATGGAGGGGTTGCTGCGATGAGCGCCGACCGTCCCGAATCCACCGACAGCCGCGCCGTCGAACCCGAACAGCCGATCGGCTCCCAGGACGAGGTGATCGGCCGCCGCCGCGGCATGTTCGGTATCTCCGGTAGCGGTGACACCTCCGGTTACGGGCGTCTCGTGCACGAGATCGCTCTGCCGGGCGGCACACCCCCGCCGTATGGGGGCTACTTCGATACGGTCGTCGACCTGCTGCGCACCGCGCTCGGCACCGGCGCCGGATTCGAGGCGGCGATCGAGAAAGTGGTCGTGGACCGCGACGAACTCACCCTGCACGTACGCCGGGACCAGTTGGTGGCGGTGGCGCGGGCATTGCGCGACGATCCCGCCCTGCGGTTCGAATTGTGTCTCGGGGTGAGCGGCGTGCACTACCCCGGCGAGACCGGCCGCGAACTGCACGCCGTCTACCACCTGAACTCGATCACCCACGGTCGGCGGCTGCGCCTCGAGGTGGCGGCGCCCGATACGGACCCGCATATCCCCTCGCTGTACCGCGTGTATCCCACCTGCGACTGGCACGAACGGGAAACCTACGACTTCTTCGGTATCCGGTTCGACGGGCATCCCTCGCTGACCCGGATCACCATGCCCGACGACTGGCGCGGTCACCCCCAGCGCAAGGACTACCCGCTCGGCGGGATACCGGTCGAGTACAAGGGCGCGCGCATTCCGCCGCCCGATGAGCGGAGGACCTACAGCTGATGAGTGAAATCGATATCCGGCCCGGCGTATCCGGTCAGCCGGACCACGACGACTCCGGTACCGGCGCCGCCTCCACCGCACCGGGTGCGGATTCCGGTCAGCAGGTGGTAACGGTCGCGGGCCAGGACTGGGACGATGTCGCCGATGCGCTCCGTGGCGCCGGGGAAGAACGCATCGTCGTCAATATGGGGCCGCAGCATCCCTCCACGCACGGCGTGCTGCGGCTCATCCTCGAGATCGAGGGCGAAACCGTGGTGGAGGCCCGCTGCGGAATCGGCTACCTGCACACCGGGATCGAGAAGAACCTGGAGTTCCGCACCTGGGCGCAGGGCGTCACCTTCGTCACCCGAATGGACTATCTGTCGCCGTTCTTCAACGAGACGGCCTTCTGCCTGGGCGTGGAACGGCTCCTCGGGATCACCGGCGATATTCCCGAGCGCGCCACCGTGATCCGGGTTCTGCTCATGGAACTCAACCGCATCTCCTCACATCTGGTGGCGCTCGCCACGGGAGGTATGGAGCTCGGTGCGCTCACCCCGATGCTGTTCGGTTTCCGGGAAAGGGAACTGATTCTGGACGTCTTCGAGGCCATCACCGGCCTGCGGATGAATCACGCCTTCATCCGGCCCGGCGGCATCGCCCAGGACCTGCCCGACGACGGGGTCACGAAGGTGCGGGAACTGCTGGAGCTGATGCCGAAACGGCTCCGGGATATGGAGCATCTGCTCACCCACAATCCGATCTTCAAGGCCCGCACCGAAGGCATCGGCTATCTGGACCTCACCGGATGTATCGCCCTCGGTGTCACCGGCCCGGTGCTGCGGTCCACCGGACTCCCGCACGATCTGCGCAAGTCCGATCCCTATTGCGGATACGAGAACTACGAATTCGATATCCCCACCACCGATACCTGTGACTGCTACGGCCGCTACCTCATCCGGATCGAGGAGATGAAGGAGTCGCTGAAGATCGTGGAGCAGTGTCTGGACCGGCTGCGTCCCGGGCCGGTGATGGTCTCGGACAAGAAGATCGCCTGGCCGGCGGATCTCACCCTGGGCGAGGACGGCCTGGGCAACTCACCACGGCATATCGGCAAAATCATGGGCACCTCGATGGAGGGGCTCATCCACCATTTCAAACTCGTCACCGAGGGCATCCGGGTGCCACCGGGGCAGGTCTACGCCGCGGTGGAATCACCGCGCGGGGAACTGGGGGTGCATATGGTCAGCGACGGTGGTACCCGGCCCTATCGCGTGCATTATCGCGATCCATCCTTCACGAACCTGCAGGCCGTGGCCGCGATGTGTGAGGGCGGCATGGTCGCCGATGTGATCGCCGCCGTGGCCAGTATCGATCCGGTGATGGGCGGGGTGGACCGATGACCGAGATCCTGCTGCGCCTGAGCACCCGGCCGCAACCCTATCCGGACGACGTCCGGGCCCGGCTCGAACCGGATGCGAAGGAGATCATCGGCCGGTACCCGTATCCGCGTTCGGCGCTGCTTCCGCTACTGCACCTCGTGCAGTCGGAAGAAGGCTGTGTGAGCAGCACCGGTATCGAATTCTGCGCCGAGTTGCTGGGCCTCACCGCCGCCGAGGTGACGGCGGTCGCGACCTTCTACTCCATGTACCGGCGCACTCCCACCGGTGATTACCACGTCGGTGTCTGCACGAATACGCTGTGCGCGGTCCTCGGCGGCGACGCCATCCTCGCCGTACTGCGCGAGCATCTGGGTATCGCGCACGGGGAGACCACCGATGACGGGAAGATCACCCTCGAACACATCGAATGCAACGCCGCCTGCGATTACGCGCCGGTCGTCATGGTGAACTGGGAATTCTTCGACAACCAGACACCCGAATCGGCGAAGACCCTGGTCGACGATCTCCGCGACGGTCAATCCGTCCGGCCGACCCGCGGGGCGCCGTTGTGTACCTTCCGCGAAACCGCACGCGTACTGGCCGGATTCCCCGATCCCCGCCCCGGTGTGCTGGACGGCGAGCCGGGCGGTCCGACGCTGGCGGGTCTGGAGATCGCGCGCGAACAGGGAATGCGTGCCCCGGAGGTCCCGGAGACCGGTGAGGACGGTGCCCGATGACCTTGACACCGGTACTGAGCAGGTTGTGGAATCTGCCGAACTCCTGGACCCTCGACACCTACCGTGCGCATGGGGGGTATGAGGCGTTGCCGATCGCGTTCGGCATGACACCCGACGAAGTCATCGCCACGGTCAAGGACGCCGGGCTGCGCGGCCGTGGCGGAGCCGGTTTCCCCACCGGGATGAAATGGGGTTTCATCCCGCAGGGTCCCGAACCCGACGGTACGGTCAAACCGCACTACCTGGTGGTCAATGCCGACGAATCCGAGCCCGGCACCTGCAAGGACATCCCCTTGATGCTCGCGGCCCCGCATTCGCTCGTCGAGGGGGTGATCGTCGCGGCCTACGCCATCCGCGCCGCGCATGCGTTCATCTACCTGCGCGGTGAAGTGGTCCCGGTGCTGCGCCGGTTGCAGGCGGCTGTCGCCGAGGCCTACGCGGCCGGATTGCTGGGCTCCGACATCCTGGGCTCGGGTTACGATCTCGAACTCACCGTGCATGCGGGGGCCGGCGCCTATATCTGTGGTGAGGAAACCGCTCTCCTGGATTCGCTGGAGGGCCGCCGCGGCCAGCCCCGGCTGCGGCCGCCGTTTCCCGCGGTCGCCGGGCTCTACGCCAGCCCGACGGTGGTCAACAATGTCGAATCCATCGCCAGCGTACCGCCGATTCTCCGCAACGGGCCGAGCTGGTTCCGGGCCATGGGCACCGAGAAATCGCCGGGTTTCACGCTGTACTCGCTCTCCGGGCATATCACCCGGCCGGGCCAGTACGAGGCACCGCTCGGGGTGACCCTGCGAGAGCTGCTCGGATACGCGGGCGGGGTCCGGGCGGGCCATCGGCTGAAGTTCTGGACACCGGGCGGGTCCTCCACTCCCCTGTTCACCGCCGAACATCTCGACGTACCCCTGGACTACGAGAACGTGATGACGCACGGGTCGATGCTGGGCACCAAAGCGCTGCAGATCTTCGACGACACCACCTGTGTGGTCCGGGCCGTGCTGCGCTGGACGGAGTTCTACGCGCACGAATCGTGCGGTAAATGCACGCCGTGCCGGGAGGGCACCTATTGGCTGGTGCAGCTGCTCACCCGGCTCGAAGCGGGCCTCGGCACCTCGGCCGACCTGGACAAACTCCTGGATATCGCCGACAACATCAACGGTAAATCGTTCTGCGCGCTCGGCGACGGCGCCGCCAGCCCGATCGTGTCCTCCATGAAGTACTTCCGCGACGAATACATCGCCCATCTGGAACGAGGCGGCTGCCCCTTCGACCCGGCACGCGCCACCGCCTGGGCCCCGACCGCGGCCGGAGAGGTAATCCGATGACAGCTACCGTTCGTTCCGATTCCGCCGATCTGCAGCCCGCCGACCTGGTCACCCTGACGATCGACGGCACCACGGTGAGTGTTCCGGCCGGGACACTGCTCATCCGGGCCGCCGAGCTGATCGGCGTCCAGATCCCGCGTTTCTGTGATCATCCGCTGCTGGCGCCCGTCGGCGCCTGCCGGCAATGCCTGGTGGAAGTGGAAGGTCAGCGCAAACCGGTGGCTTCCTGCACCATGGCGGTCGCCGAAGGCATGGTGGCCCGCACCCAGTTGAGTTCGGCGGCCGCGGCGAAGGCACAGCAGGGCGTGATGGAACTGCTGCTGATCAACCACCCGCTGGATTGCCCGGTCTGCGATAAGGGCGGCGAATGCCCGCTGCAGAACCAGGCCATGTCCACCGGGCGCACCGAAACCCGGTTCGAAGGGGTCAAACGAACTTTTCCCAAACCGATTCCGCTGTCGAGCGCGGTACTGCTGGACCGAGAACGCTGTGTGCTGTGCGCGCGCTGCACCCGGTTCTCCCAGCAGATCGCCGGAGATCCCTTCATCGAATTACTCGATCGCGGCGCACTCCAGCAGGTCGGCACCGCCGAGCACGAACCGCTCGACTCGTACTTCTCCGGGAACACCGTGCAGATCTGCCCGGTCGGCGCGCTCACCGGGACCAGCTACCGGTTCCGGGCCCGTCCCTTCGACCTGGTGTCCAGCCCCAGTGTCTGCGAACACTGCGCCTCCGGCTGCGCCCAGCGCACCGATCACCGGCGCGGAAAGGTGATGCGCCGGCTGGCCGGTGACGACCCGCAGGTCAACGAGGAATGGAACTGCGACAAAGGCCGGTGGGCATTCGCCTACGCCACCGAACGGGACCGCATCACCACTCCGCTGCTGCGTGGTTCCGACGGCGAACTGGCACCCTGTTCGTGGCCGGAGGCACTGGCTGCCGCCGCACGTGGGCTGCGGGCCGGAGTGGGGAACGCGGCGGTGCTGCCGGGCGGGCGGGTCACCGAGGAGGAGGCTTACGCCTACGCGAAGTTCGCCCGGGTGGTGCTGGGCACCAACGATATCGATTTCCGGGCTCGCGCCCATTCCGCCGAGGAGGCCGAGTTCCTCGGCGCGTGGGTCGCCGGGCACACCGACTCGGTCACCTACGACAGCCTGGCCACCGCACCGGTGGTTCTGCTCGCAGGTTTCGAGCCGGAAGAGGAGTCACCCATCGTCTACCTGCGGCTGCGCAAGCAGGCGCGTCTGCGGGCCTTGCCCATCTACTCGGTCGCCGCGTACGCCTCCCGCGGTCTGGAACGGATATCGGGCACGCTGGTTCCGACGGTCCCGGGCGCCGAAGCGCAAACTCTCGCCGCGCTCGGCGGAGCCGACGGACCGGCGTCGACCTCGGCTGTAGCGGAGCCCGTTTCGGCGAACCTGGCACAGTTGCTGCGCGAACCCGGCGCGGTGATCCTGGCCGGCGAACGGCTGGCCGCTGTCCCCGGGGCGCTGTCGGCGGCGATCCGGCTCGCCGCCGATACCGGCGCCGCACTCGCGTGGATACCACGCCGGGCCGGTGAGCGCGGCGCGGTGGAGGCGGGCGCCCTGCCGGGTCTGCTGCCGGGCGGTCGGCCCATCACCGACGCGCAGGCTCGCCGGCAAGTCTGCGCGGTATGGGGCATCGACGAACTTCCGATAACTCCGGGGCGCGATACGGGCACGGTCCTCGACGGCACCGGCCGCGTCGGCAGCCTCGTCATCGGCGGCGTCGAACTCGCCGATCTTCCCGAACCGGCCGCGGCCCGGGCGACGCTCGCACGGGCCGATTTCATCGTCTCCCTGGAGCAACGGCACAGCGAGATCACCGCGTACGCCGACGTGGTGTTCCCGGTCGCGACAGCAATGGAGAAATCCGGTACCTACCGCACCTGGGAGGGTCGCCCGAGACCGTTCACCGCGGCGCTCACCGACAGCACGGTGCGCCGGACCGCCGCCCCGCTCTCGGACCAGCGGGTATTGCACAGCCTCGCCGCGGAACTCGGTATCGCGCTGAGCCTGCCCGATACCGCCGCCGCTCGCGCCGAACTCGATCGGCTCTCCGGCTGGTCCGGGCCCACCGTCACCGCACCCGCGTATCCGCCCCGCCGGATGACCGACCCCGCGGCCGGAACCGCGATCCTGGCCGGCTGGCGAATGCTGCTCGATCGCGGGCGGCTACAGGACGGTGAGCCGAATCTCGCGGGGATCGCCCGGGCGCCGGTGGCCCGGATGTCGGCGGCCACCGCGGCGGAAACGGGAGTGGCCGAAGGTGATCCGGTCACGGTCGGCACCGAAAACGGTGCCGTCACCCTCCCGCTGGTGGTCACCCCCATGCCCGACCGGGTGGTGTGGCTGCCGATGAATTCTCCCGGCTGCTCGGTCCACACCGATCTGGGCGCCGGACCGGGCAGCGTCGTCACCGTGCGGCGTGCCGAACCGACGGAGGTCTCCGATCATGACTGACCTGTCCCTCTTCGGCCTCGACCCGCTGTGGCTGGTCGCCGCCAAAGCCGTCGCCGTTTTCGTCTTCCTGCTCTTGACCGTTCTGTTCGGGGTACTGGTGGAACGCAAGGTCGTCGCCTGGATGCAGATGCGGGTGGGGCCCAACCGGGTCGGCCCCAAGGGCCTGCTGCAGAGCGCGGCCGACGGGGTGAAGATGGCGTTCAAGGAGGACATCGTCCCCGCGATCGTGGACAAGCCGATTTTCGTTCTCGCCCCGATCATCTCGGTGATCGCCGCGGTGATGGCGTTCGCGGTGATCCCGTTCGGGCCGGAGGTGTCGATCCTGGGGAACAACACTGCCCTGCAGCTCACCGACCTGCCGGTGGGTGTGCTCTACATCCTGGCGATCACCTCGATCGGGGTGTACGGAATCGTACTTGCCGGATGGGCCTCCGGGTCGACCTATCCGCTGCTCGGCGGCCTGCGTTCCACCGCCCAGGTGATCTCCTACGAAATCGCTATGGCCCTGTGTTTCGCGGCCGTGTTCCTGCTCGGCGGCACCATGGCGACCTCGGGCATCATCGCCGCCCAGCAGCCCACCTGGTATGTGTTCCTGCTGCTGCCGTCGTTCCTGATCTATTGCATCTCGATGGTCGGCGAGACCAACCGCGCGCCGTTCGATCTGCCCGAAGCCGAAGGCGAGCTCGTCGGCGGTTTCCACACCGAATACTCGTCGCTGAAGTTCGCGATGTTCATGCTCGCCGAGTATGTGAACATGGCGACAGTCTCCGCGCTGGCGACCACCATGTTCCTGGGCGGCTGGCGCGCTCCCTTCCCGATCAACCTCTGGGCGGGTGCGAATTCGGGCTGGTGGCCGCTGCTCTGGTTCACCGCCAAGGTGTGGATGTTCCTGTTCGTCTTCATCTGGTTGCGTGGCACCCTGCCGCGGCTGCGTTACGACCAGTTCATGAACCTCGGCTGGAAACTGCTGATCCCGACCTCGCTGGCGTGGGTGATGGTCGTAGCCACCGCCCGTGTCCTGGATCTGGAGGGTTATGCGGCGGCCACACCGATCCTGGTGATCGCCGGTCTCCTGGTGACCGCGCTGTTGATCGGTGTGTTCCTGCGGGCCGGCCGTACTCCTGCCCCGGCTCCCGAATTCCCGCCGGACGACGATATCGCCGCACCCACCACGCAGCAATCGAGCGGTTCCGAGGTATTCCTCGGCTTCCCGACCCCGCCCCTCCCCGAGCGGACCTCCACCATCAGCTCCTCGCCCGGGCTGTTCGAACCGCTGGCCGGTTTCGCGGTGACCGCCGCCACCATGTTCAAGAAGCCCAATACCGAGTTCTACCCCGAGGAAAAGGTACCTACCGCGCCGCGCTATCACGGCCGGCACCAGCTCAACCGGCACCCGGACGGGCTGGAGAAATGCATCGGCTGCGAACTGTGCGCCTGGGCCTGCCCGGCCGACGCGATCTACGTCGAGGGCGCCGACAACACCGAGGAGCAACGCTTCTCGCCCGGTGAACGCTACGGCCGCGTCTATCAGATCAACTATCTGCGCTGTATCGGATGCGGCCTGTGCATCGAGGCCTGCCCCACCCGGGCACTGACGATGACCAACGACTACGAGCTCACCGATGACAACCGGGCCGACCTCATCTACGAGAAGGATCAGCTGCTCGCGCCTCTGGGACCGGATATGCAGCCTCCACCGCACGCCATGCAGCCCGGCACCACCGAAGCCGACTACTACCTCGGCCGGGTGCACGGCGATACCGGACGACCCGTCGCCGGCGTGGCACAGGCAGGTACCCGATGAGCCCCGCGACCACACTCTTGGCAGCCGCCCCCGTCACCGAGACCGGAGCCGGTGAAGCCGTACAGTTCTGGATCCTGGCGCCGCTGGCGGTAGTCGGTGCGCTCGGTATGGTTTTCGCGGCCAAAGCCGTCCATTCGGCGATCTGCCTGGCCGCCACCATGATCAGCCTCGCCGTTTTCTATATCGCCCAGGACGCGCTGTTCCTCGGTGTCGTCCAGATCGTCGTATATACCGGCGCCGTCATGATGCTGTTCCTGTTCGTGCTCATGCTGGTCGGTGTCGATTCCGCGGAATCCCTGCGGGAGACGCTGCGCGGACAGCGGATCGCCGCCGCGTTGGTGGGTATCGGCTTCGGGATTCTGCTGTGCACCGGGATCGCGCACGGTATCCGGCGTTCCGGTATCGCCTTCCCCGCATCCGGTTTCCCGGGGCAGGACGTGATCGGCGCGCTCGCGGAGTTGATCTTCGTGCGTTATGTGTGGGCCTTCGAACTCACCGGAGCGCTGCTCATCGCCGCCACCATCGGCGCCATGCTGCTGGCGCACCGCGAACAGTTCAGCCCGAAACTCGGCCAGCGCGAACTGTCCCGGCGGCGGTTCCGCGATGCCGGCCACCGGCCGACACCGCTACCGACTCCCGGCGTCTACGCCCGGCACAATGCCGTCGACATCCCCGCCCGGCTCCCGGACGGCTCCTTCGAGGAACTGTCGGTCTCCACCATCCTGCGGCATCGCCGCGCCCGAGCGCTCACCGATGCGGCGGTCCTGTCCGTCGCCGCCGCGCCGCCCGGCACCGGGGATACCGCACCGCCCGGCACCGGACACTCCACCGCTCGCCCGGCCGATGAGGAAGGTAACCGGTGAACCCCGAGAACTATCTGTTCCTGTCCGCGCTGTTGTTCACGATCGGCGCCGCGGGAGTGTTGTTGCGGAGCAACGCCATCATCGTGTTCATGTGCATCGAACTGATGCTCAACGCGGTCAATCTCGCGTTCGTGACCTTCGCCCGGATGCATGCGAACCTCGACGGCCAAGTCTTCGCGTTCTTCACGATGGTGGTCGCCGCGGCCGAGGTCGTGGTGGGACTGGCCATCATCGTCACCATTTTCCGCGCCCGCCGCTCGACCTCGGTCGACGACGCCAACCTGCTGAAGTTCTGACATGTTCGGGTCAAACGCGGAAGCGGCAGCGCAGTGTAACCACGCAGCGCTCCCGGACAGGTCGAAAGGACGCTAGATGGACACCGCAACGCTGTGGCTGCTGCCCGCCCTGCCCCTCGCCGGCGCCGCCGTCCTGCTGCTCACCGGCCGCCGAGCCGATGCCTGGGGCCATCTGCTCGCGACCTTCGCCGCGCTCGCCTCCTTCGCCGTCGCGATCGTGGCCTTCGTGGGCATGCTGGGCCGGGCCGATCCCGACCGCGCGGTGGCCGCGGACCTGTTCAGCTGGGTCCCCGTCGCCGGCCTACAGGTCGATTTCGGCCTGGCGCTGGATCAGTTGTCGATCTGTTTCGCGCTGCTCATCACCGGCGTCGGCTCGCTGATCCACATCTATTCGGTCGGATATATGAGTGACGACCCCGGCCGCCGCCGGTTCTTCGCCTATCTCAACCTCTTCCTCGCGGCCATGCTGCTGCTGGTGCTGGCGAACAACTATCTGGTGCTATACCTGGGCTGGGAGGGTGTCGGCCTGGCCTCGTATCTGCTGATCGGCTTCTGGTATCACAAGCCGACCGCGGCGACAGCGGCCAAGAAGGCGTTCGTGGTGAACCGGGTCGGTGATATGGGATTGGCGCTGGCCATGATGGTCATGTTCGCCACCTTCGGTTCGGTCGGTTTCGACGCCGTCTTCGGGTCCGCTTCCGCCGCAAGCGACGGCACGCTCACCGCGATCGGACTGCTCCTGCTGCTGGCCGCCTGTGGTAAGTCCGCGCAGGTGCCGTTGCAGTCCTGGCTCGGGGACGCAATGGAAGGCCCCACCCCGGTCTCGGCACTCATCCACGCCGCCACCATGGTCACCGCGGGGGTGTACCTGATCGCCCGCTCCAATCCGGTCTACAACCTCGCGCCCACCGCACAGGTTGCGGTCGTGCTGGTCGGGGCGGTGACTCTGCTCTTCGGCGCGATCATCGGCTGCGCCAAGGACGACATCAAGAAGGCACTCGCCGCATCGACCATGAGCCAGATCGGCTATATGGTGCTGGCCGTCGGCCTCGGGCCGGCGGGCTACGCAGTGGCCATCATGCATCTGCTGACCCACGGCTTCTTCAAGGCCGGCCTGTTCCTCGGCGCCGGGTCGGTGATGCACGCCATGGACGATGAAACCGATATGCGCCGCTACGGCGGATTGCGTACGTTACTGCCGATCACCTATGTCACCTTCGGACTCGGATATCTCGCGATCATCGGCGTACCGCCGTTCGCCGGGTTCTTCTCCAAGGACCGCATCATCGAGGCCGCGTTCGCCGCAGAGGGCGTCGCCGGGCCGATCCTGGGTACCGTCACCCTGATCGGCGCCGGGCTCACCGCCTTCTACATGACCCGGGTCATGCTGCTCACGTTCTTCGGTGAGCGCCGCTGGAAACCCGATAACCACCCGCACGAATCCCCCGGTGTGATGACCGGCCCGATGATCCTGCTGGCGCTCGGTTCCGTCGGTGCCGGTGCGGTATTCGTCTGGGGGTCGTCACTGCAGAACTGGCTGGCTCCGGTCGTCGGCGAGCACCACGGCGAGCCCGCACTGCCGGTACCCGTGATCACCGGGCTCGCGCTCGGGGTGGTCGCGATCGGCGTCGCGCTCGCCTACCGGCAGTACGGGCGCGCGAAGGTACCGGACACCGCGCCTGCGGCGGTCTCCGCTGTGACCGTGGCCGCTCGCCGTGACCTTTACGGGGATGCGGTCAACGAGGCGGCGTTCATGCGGCCCGGCCGGCATCTCACCCGGGCGCTGGTTTTCCTCGACAACCGCGGTATCGACGGACTCGTCAACGGTTGCGCCGCCCTCATCGGCGGTTTGTCCGCGCGGGCACGCCGAGTCCAGACCGGATTCGTCCGTTCGTACGCCCTGTCCATGTTCACCGGCGCGGCCCTGGTGGCCGCCGCCCTGCTGGCCGTGAGGATCTGGTGAGCGCCGTGCCCTGGTTGACCGTGCTCTGGCTGCTTCCCGTGGTGGGTGCGGCTGTTGTACTCCTGCTGCCCGCCGCCCGGCGGAATGCAGCCCGCTGGACCGGCCTGTCGTTCGCGGTGGCGACCCTGGCCGTGGCGCTCGCCGTCGCCATGGCCTTCCAGCCGGGCGGCGAACAGTTCCAGTTCGTCGAATCCCACACCTGGATACCGGCATTCGGTGCGGGCTACACCCTGGGCGTCGACGGAATCGCGCTGGTGCTCACGCTGCTCACCGCCGGGCTGGTGCCGCTGCTGATCGTCGCGGGCTGGCACGACGACCGCGAGGTCGGGTCCGGGCGGCGCGCGGCGCATATCTATATCGCCCTCACCCTGCTGGTCGAGGGGATGGTGCTGGTTTCCTTCCTGGCCCTCGACATCCTGCTGTTCTATGTGTTCTTCGAGGCCATGCTCATTCCGATGTATTTCCTCATCGGCGGGTTCGGACCACGCACCGACAGCGCGGCCGTCCGGCAGCAGCGCTCACGGGCCGCGGTGAAATTCCTGCTGTACAACCTGCTCGGCGGGTTGATCATGCTGGCGGCGGTGATCGGTCTGTACGTGCTCACCGTCCAACAGGATCTCGGTGCCGACGGGGCGGGCACGTTCGATCTGCGCGCGGTGGTGGCGGCGGCGAACGCCGGCGATCTCGGCGCGGGCCCGGCCGTGCTCAATGCCCTGTTCCTGGGGTTCATGTTCGCGTTCGCGGTGAAAGCGCCGCTGTGGCCGCTGCACACCTGGCTGCCGGATGCCGCGGTCTCCGCGACACCGGCCAGCGCGGTGCTGATGATGGCCGTGGTGGACAAGGTCGGCACCTTCGGCATGCTGCGCTACTGTCTGCTGTTGTTCCCGGCCGCCTCGGATACGTACGCGCCCTTGGTGATCGCCCTGGCCGTGATCGGCATCCTCTACGGTGCGCTGCTTGCGATCGGGCAGACCGATGTGATGCGACTGATCGCCTACACCTCGATCTCGCATTTCGGTTTCATCGTGCTCGGTATCTTCGCCATGACCAGCCAGAGCCAGACCGGCGCGACCCTGTACATGGTGAACCACGGCATATCCACCGCGGCGCTGTTCCTCGTGGCCGGCTTCCTGGTGTCCCGCCGGGGCAGTCGGCTCATCGCCGATTACGGCGGAGTACAGAAGGTGGCTCCGGTCCTGGCCGGCACGTTCTTCATCGCCGGACTGGCCACGCTGTCGCTACCGGGCCTGGCGCCGTTCGTCAGTGAGTTCCTCGTGCTCATCGGCACATTCAGCCGCTACCAGGTGGCCGCGATCCTAGCCACGGGAGCCCTGGTGCTGGCCGCGATCTACGTGCTGTGGCTCTACCAGCGGATGATGACGGGGCCGGTGACCGAGGGCAACGAGGGCATCCGCGACCTGGTACCTCGGGAACTGGTCGTGGTGGTTCCGCTGGTCGGTGCTCTGATCTTCCTCGGGGTGTATCCGAAACCGGTGCTCGATTTCATCGATCCCGCTGTGCACCAGACCCTCACCACCATCGGCAGTGTCGATCCCCCACCGCCGGTCCCGGTACAACCGGAGGCGGCGAATACCGGAGGTGTGCCCCATGAGCGCTGATCCACGCGGCAGTGACATCCTCGCCACCTCGATACCGGCGCCGAGTATCGAATATCACGCGCTGGCCCCGATTCTGATCGTTTTCGGGGCAGCTGTGCTCGGGGTCCTGGTGGATGCGTTCTTACCGCGATCCCGCCGGTATCCGACTCAGGTGGCGCTCACCCTCATCGCTCTCGTCGCCGCGTTGACCGCGGTGGTGCTCCTTTCCGGCACGCGGATGACCGCCGTCGCCGATGCGGTCGCGGTCGACGGGGTGACGCTGTTCCTTCAGGGCACATTGCTGGTGGTCGGGATTCTGGCGGTACTCTTCGTCGCCGAACGTGGCCCGCTTCCACGGCCGCGGTCGGGCCCCGGTACCTGGAGTCGCGCCGCAGCCGTCCCCGACTACGGAATGGACGCGTTCACGCCGCAAGCGTCCGCCGTGCCCGGCAGCGGTGCCGAACGGTCCGCGGCAACCGCGGGTGTCACGCCCACCGAGGTGTTTCCACTCCTGCTGCTGGCCCTCGGTGGTTTGCTGCTTTTCCCGGCGGCCAACGATCTGCTCACCATGTTCGTCGCGCTCGAAGTACTGTCGCTGCCGCTGTACCTGTTGTGCGGGCTGGCGCGCCGGCGCCGGTTGCTCTCGCAGGAGGCAGCGCTGAAGTACTTCCTGCTCGGGGCGTTCTCGTCGGCGTTCTTCCTCTACGGGGTAGCGCTGCTCTACGGCCAGGCCGGGACCGTCCGGCTGACCGGTATCGCCGAGGCGCTCGCGGCCGAATCCGGTGCGCCGACACTCGCGTTGCTCGGTGTCGCCATGCTGGCGGTGGGCCTGTTGTTCAAGATCGGCGCGGTTCCGTTCCAGGCTTGGGTGCCCGATGTGTACCAGGGCGCGCCCACACCGATCACCGCCTTCATGGCCGCGGCCACGAAGATCGCGGCGATCGGTGCCCTGTTGCGGGTGCTGCAGGTAGGTGTGGCCGAGATCGCCGACGATTGGCGGCCGGTGCTGGCCGCCGTCGCCGTGGCCACGATGGTGGTCGGTGCCGTGCTGGCGATCACGCAGACCGATATGAAACGTATGCTCGCGTATTCCTCGATCGCGCACACGGGTTTCTTGCTGACGGCGCTGGTCGCGGCGAACGACCGCGGTATCTCGTCGACACTGTTCTACCTGTTCGTCTACGGATTGGGCACGCTCGGCGCGTTCGCGATCGTGAGTATGGTGCGCGAATCCGACGGGACCGAAGCCACCGCACTGTCGCGCTGGGCCGGTCTGGGCAGGCGCGCCCCGTGGCTCGCCACCGTCTTCGCCCTGTTGCTGCTGTCGTTCGCCGGTATCCCGGTCACTGCGGGGTTCGTTGCCAAGTTCGCGGTTTTCCAGGCGGCGGCCGCCGGTGATGCCGGGCTGCTCGTGATCGTGGGCGTACTGGCGAGCGCGGTTGCGGCCTTCTTCTATATCCGGGTGATCGTGCTGATGTTCTTCACCGATCCCCCGGCCGATCCGCCGATCGTGGTCAGGCCACCGGCCACCATGGTGTCGATCGCCGTTGCCGCAGTGGCCACGCTGGTTCTGGGCATCGCGCCGCAACCGCTGCTGGATATGGCCGGCCGGGCCGCCGAATTCGTGGGCTGACCGGCCGGCCCGGTCATTTCCGCCCGGTCTTCAGCGCCCGCAACCCGGCCGCCATGAACTCCGGCGTGGCCTCGGCCGCCCGGCCGGCCGCCGAACCCGCGTCGGAGCCGTGGCGGGCCCGGTGGGTGATCCCTTCGCCGATCACACCGAGCTTGAAGTTGGCGAGGGCGAGGTAGAAACCCCAGTGGCCGAGATCGCGACCCGACGCGACGGCGTATGCCTGGGCGAGTGCGTCGGGAGTGGGCATCCGGTCGCTGGTCCAGGCGGCCCGGGAACCGAGCACCAGATCGAAGACCGGCGTCCGGTACACGCACATCAGAGCGGCGTCGGTAAGTGGATCGCCGAGTGTGGACAGTTCCCAGTCGACCACGGCGCGCACCTGGCCGGGGTTCGCCGAATCGAGGATGGTGTTGTCGATTCGGTAGTCGCCGTGCACGATCGAGGCCGCCGATTCCGCCGGAACCGCGTCCACCAGCGCCGTGTGCAGGGCCGCGACATCGGCGAGTTCACGGGTTTTGACCCGTTCCCACTGGGAGGCCCACAGGTTGACCTGACGAGTCAGGAATCCGGCCGGCCGGCCGAACCGTTCGAGGCCCACCGCCGCGGGGTCGACTGCGTGCAGCTCCGCGAGGACCCGCACCAACTCCGTGACACCGGCACCCACTTGTTCGTCGCTGAGCGCGGCGAGGTCGTCCTGATCGCGGATCACCGACCCGTCGACGAATTCGACGACCGTCATCGGGGCGCCGAGCGTGGTGCCTTCCGCATCGAACGCGACCGTTCTCGCCACGGGCACCGCGGAATTCTGCAGCGCGTCGGTCACCGTGTACTCGCGCGCCATATCGTGTGCCGACGGAGTGAGCCCGGCCACCGGTGGGCGGCGTACGACCCACCGGGAGATATCGTCGGCCGCGGTGAAGGTCAGGTTCGACCGGCCACCGCTGATCAACTCCACCCGTAGTTCACCGCGCACCTCGATACCCTGTTCCCGAAGGAACCGCTCGAGCGCGGCGACGTCCATACCCGGTAGGTTCATTCGCTGTCCCGAAGTGCGCGTTTGGCGGCGCCGACCGTACGTTTGGCGATTGCCCACCGATGGACCTCCGAGGGCCCGTCGTAGATCCGGAACGGGCGCACCTCACGCGAGAGCCGCGCCAGCGGCAGATCACCGGACACCCCGAGACCACCGCACATCTGCATACTGCGGTCGACGATCCGGAAGATCGCCTCGGCCGCAAAGGTCTTCGCGATCGAGGTGGCATTACCGGCGGACTCGCCACGGTCGAGCTCCCAGCAGGCCCGGGTCAGCAGGGCCCGGGTGGCGGCGATATCGATCTCGTTGTCGGCGACCATCTTCTGCACCATGCCGAGATCGCCCAGTTTCGAACCGAAACCTTCCCGCCGAGCCACCTGGGCCACCGCCACATCGTGTCCCCGGCGCGCAGCACCGAGCCACCGCATCACATGCGTCATCCGGGCCGGTCCGAGCCGGACCTGCGCGTATTCGAATCCGCGGTCGACCTCGCCCAGCACCGCCGACTCGGAGACCAGCACATCTTCGAAGAACACTTCGCAGTGACCGCCGACCATCGACCGGTCCAACGTGTCGAGATGGCGCCCGACCCGGATGCCTGGAGTGTCGGCCGGGGCCAGGAACATCGTCGCGCCGCCCCGTTCTCCGGGTTCGCCCGAGGTGCGCGCCATGATGATGAACAAGCCTGCACCGTCGGCTCCGGTGATGAAATGCTTGGCGCCGTTGATCCGCCACCCGCCCTCGGCCCGGACCGCACGGGTCGCCAGCGCCGAAGGATCCGACCCGGCACCGGGAGCCGGCTCGGTCATGGCGAACGCCGAACGCACCTCACCGTGCGCGAGCGGCGCGAGATACTGCGCTTTCTGCTCCGGGTTGGCGATATGCGCGAGCATGTGCACATTGCCCTCGTCCGGCGCGGCGATATTCAGTGCCGTCGGCCCGAACAGGGAGTACCCCGCCTCCTCGAAGACCGGGGCCCGATCCGACATCCCCAGACCGTGCCCGCCGTACTCGACCGGCGCGTGCGGCGCGAACACCCCCGCGTCCCGGGCTGCTTGCTGCAACTCGACGCGGAACTCGTCACCCCCCGCCGCGGCGATATCACCGTCGTGCGCGTCCTCGAGCGGCACGACGTGTTCGCGGATGAAACTGCGGGTTCGATCGACGAGCGTTTGCACCTCGCCAGGAAGGGACAGATCGATCGCCACGGGTTGACTCCTCCATCTCGTGCGCCGAACGATCGCTCGGCAATCACCGTCCAAGCAGAGTGTCATGCCTCGATTGATGCTGTCAATCGAGGTCAGGACCAGACGGTCAGTGTTCAGGTATTCTGAACAGCATGAGCGACTCGGACCAGGCGCGGCACAGCGTGGGCGCGAGGGTGCGGCAGGCCAGGATTGCGGCGGGACTCTCGTTGCGGGCGGTCGCGCAGCGGATGGAAATCAGTCCGGCAACCCTCAGCGCCGTGGAGAACGGCAAGACCGGCGTATCCATCCCGCGCCTGCGCGCGCTGGCGACTGTCCTCGGCACCACTGTGTCGTGGCTGGTCGGCGAACAGGAACTGCCCACCACCGGAACATCGCGACCGGATATCGCGCGCGCGAACCGCACCGAATTACGCACCGGGCCGACCGAGACCTGGCGGGCTTTCCCGCCGCTGGATATCGATCCGGTCCTCGCGGCGGCCATCGCCTCGTTCGTCGAAACCGGGTATCACGGCGCCACCATGCGTTCGATCGCGCGGCGCGCCGGCATGAGCGTGCCCGGCGTGTACCACCACTACCACGACAAACAAGAACTACTGGTGCGGGCGCTCGACTTGACCATGGAGGAATTGCACTGGCGGGTTCGAGCGGCGCGGCGCGATGCGAACACCGCGTGTGCCCGCGTTTCCCACATCGTCGAAGCGCTCGCCCTTTTCCATACCCACCGCCGCGAACTCGCGTTCATCGGAGCCAGCGAAATGCGCAGCCTGACCCACGACAATCGCGTGCGGATCACCGATTCCCGCAACGAACTCCAGTACCTTCTCGACGAGGACATCGACGCGGCCCTCAGCGAAGAGGGCCTGAGCATCGGCGGGGCCCGAGTCGCCGGCCGGGCGATCGCGACAATGTGCACGTCACTACCCCAATGGTTCCGGCTCGACGGACCCGCGACACCCGAGCAGATCGCGGTCGAATACGCCGGCTTCGCCCTCGATCTGCTCGGTATTCGAGTTCGCGGGTCCAGGACGGTTTCCGGATGCCGTTCGGCGCCGGACTCGCCACATCGAACCCCGGCGAGCACTGAATCGCCGGCTTCCCGGACCGCTACCGGAACACCCGGAAGGGACCCCGGTACCACCGGGTCCGAACAGCGCGCGGATGCGGAGTAGATTCCGATTTACGACTCTATGTAGTAGCCGATCGAGAGATCGAGTAGCGTTCTGTTGTATGGAAATCGTCTACAACGTTGTGGTCGTCACCCATCTGCTCGGGATGGCGGCCCTCGTCGGCGGATACGCCGCCGGGCGGCCCGCGGTCAACGAGGTGATGGTCTGGGGCGCGCGGGCACAGCTCATCACCGGTGTAATCCTGGTCGGGCTGGCCGAATCGGTGTCTTCACTAAACACCGACCTGAACATGATGAAGATCGGGATCAAGCTGGTGATCGCGGTACTGGTGGCCGGGTTCGCGGAAGTAGCGCGGGCCGATGCGAAACGCGGTAAGGATGCGGCCTGGATGCCCGACGCGGCCGGTGGGCTGGCAATCGTCAATGTGCTGATCGCCGCGCTCTGGACCTGATATCGGACCCGATTGATTGCCACCGCGTCGCCACCCACCGGGCATCGGCCGGGAACGCCCTATTAATTCGCCGCCCAGCCGACAGGTTCGTCCACTGGCGGCGGTGCACGGGCTGGAGCGGCGAAACCGGGTCACCGACTGGTGCCGCTCCGAACAAAATCGCCGGTATCAAATATCGTCCCGAGAGCAGTCGGCACCGCTGCCGCCGGAAATGATTCACAGCCCGAAGTTATTGCCCGACGGGCGGTCACATGGTCGCACCGGCTCAGGTCGTGGATACATCACACCGCCTGTGTCGTGAACCCGAACAGCAGAGCCCAGCACGCGAACGGCGATTTCAGAAGATTCGATCCACGGTCGATCGATACCCCGATTCCGAATTTTCAAGAGCCCCATCGGCAACCGAATTTCATCGTCGAAAAACAGGAAATAACAGGGTGATTCGGGAAATAGGAGAACGGCCCGCCGGACATTGGTCCGGCGGGCCGTTCATGCAGGTCTACCTGCTCGTACGAGCCACTTGTCACTCGGCGGAGAAGCTCGTCAGATCGCCGAATCCGCTGAAGATGCTCCCGAACGCGCCCAGCAGAGTCCCGAGGTTTCCCAGGTCGACAGAACCCATTTCCTTCTCCAATCAATCATCCAACCGGTGACGCCTTGTGCGTCGCCCACATTGGTAGTGACGTAATTCGAACGTACCCGTTCCGTTTTGCAAACGTTATACGAAACCGAGGTTAATAGAATTCAAATACAACCGGAGCCGGAAATACGATACATGGAATTACACCAATGTATTTCATCGAATTATATTGCGCGAGCCGGTCACTCGTTTCGAAATGGAGATATCGGACATTCACGGAATGCGCGGGACGCCGGACAGGTGGTGAGCCGGCGCCCGCCGATCCACCCCCGCTGCGTCCGATCAGCCGCGATGAGCCGAGAGCAGCCAGGCCGGAACCGACTTTCGACCCTGCGGCTCGTCGCGCATGGTCTCCAGCCGGAACATCGGGGCGTCCATCGGGGCTTCCAGCACGGCGGCGGGGATATTGCCGTGGATGCGCGCCGGCTCGACCTCCTCGACCACCCAGTACTTCGACACCGCCGCCCGCAACTCGTCGGCGGAGACCGGGGCCGGCCCCGGACCCACATTCTCGGGAAACGCGGTCCGGTCGAAGACAAGTGCGAAGTAGGACGCGCCGGGCGCCGCGGCCCGGGCGATCGAGCGCAGGTAGCCGTCCCGGGCCTCGACCGGTATCGAATGAAAGAGGGTACTGTCCACGACGGTGCCGAAACGCCCGTCGTAGCCGCTGAACGAGGTGATATCCGCAACCTCGAACGTGGCGTTGTCCAGGCCGCGACGGCGAGCCTCGGCGCGGGCGGATTCGATCGCGGTCGGCGCGAGGTCCAGCCCTACAGTGGTGTAGCCGCGGGCGGCGAGCTCCAGGGAGATCGCGCCTTCACCGCATCCGGCGTCGAGGATCTCACCGTGAAACCGCCCCCGCTCGATGAGCGCGGCGAGCGCGGGCTGCGGTTCCCCGATACTCCAGGGCGGCGCGGCGCCGGGCCCGAAGGGTCCGCCCGTGCGGTAGATGTCTTCGAATTCGAACTCACCCGGAGTAGTCATAACCAATGACTATCAGCCGGCCCTGCCCGTGTACATGTAACCGTTCGACGATATCCGGCGATACCTCTTTTGCAGACCACCCGGGCGCAACAGCAGGGAACTCGAGGAAAGTTTCGACAGCCCCGGTTACGGAGTGGCTACCACCGACTTCGAACCGGTCGACACATTTACGTTTCAGATCTCCGCAGACACCGATCGATTTCGCCGACCCCATCGTCATATCGCGGACAGACCTGAAACATCCTACGAGTGGGGTCTTTACGGGGGTTACACCGAAACACTCCGCCCCGGCCATCCGATTCGGCAACCCCTTCCAGAGAATGCAATATTGCGTAATCACACCGGCGATGCATCGAATGTGATGCAAACCACCGCAAATCGGCAAACAATCAGCACACTTCGCGGATCCGCCTGTCGTACTGTCTATCTCGGATAACAGGACCGGGATTTCCCGGCGGAAAATTGGATGGACATGCTTCACCTGGAACACTTCGCACTGGGCTGGCTCACGCCCGCACTGGCGTACTTTCTCTCGGCCACCGGCTGCGCCATCGGGCTCCAGTGCACCAAACAGGCCCGCCGTGGGCGGCGCCGGCTCGGCTGGTTGGTCATGGCCTCGATCGCGATCGGAGGCACCGGTATCTGGGTCATGCATTTCGTTGCGATGCTGGGTTTTTCGATCGACGGTGCCCAAATCCGATTCGACGTCCCGCTCACAGTGCTCAGCGCGGTCCTCGCAATCGGCGTCGTCGCGGTCGGCCTGTACCTGGTGAGCACGCCCGGTTCGGGACTCGCCACCCTGCTCACCGGGGGTGTGATCACCGGGCTGGGAATCGGCGCCATGCACTACACGGGCATGGCGGCGATGCAGACCGACGCGCAGATCGATTACGACCCCGCCCGTATCGCCCTGTCCCTGCTGATCGCCATGGGCGCGGCCACCGTCACCCTGTGGTTCAGCCTGCGCTCCTGGGGTGCCCTCTCCACGGTGGGCGCGGCGCTGGTGATGGCGGCGGGCGTGGCGACCATGCATTACACCGGAATGTCGGCAATGCACGCCCATGCCGCGGAGCACGCCGCGGAACCGAAAGGCGCCGAAGCACTGGAAGTCCTCGGCCCACTGATCGGCGTGATCAGTATCGTGACCGTCGGGCTCCTGATCGGCATCAGTATGACGTTGACGGACCCGCATCGAACCTCGGCACCGGAACGCTGACAGCGCACCGGATTCAATCGGCGAACGCCCGGCGCAAATTCTCCTCCTGTGCGTGTGACAGGTCGGTCGATAACAGTTCCGGGCTCTGCCCGTGGAATTCGTCCCGGGCCCGGTCCATCACAGCATCCGAACTGAGGATGAACAGCGCCGAGGTAAGCCTCCGCGCTTCCATCCGGACACGGCATTCACCCGAGCCCGCCGATACCTTTGCCGAGCACAACCGCGCCCATGATCAGCAGAACAATCGCCATCACCGCGTGGTTGTTCGTCTGGAGCCAGTCCTTGGTGGTGGCCAGCGCACCCGATATCCGATTCGCCGCGGCCAGATAACCGCACACCGGAACCAGCACCGATGCGGCCGCGACCAGCGTGTAAACCAGCAGCGCCGCGATATCGCCGCAGAGACCGAGCCCCCCGGTGCCGATCACGATACCCGCGGAGACGCACAGCAACAGGTTTTTCGGATTCACGGCCGACAGGACCACCGCCAGACCGGCTGCTTTCCCGAAGGTGAACTCGTCGATCGCCCGCATCCACTTCGGCGTCGACGTATCCGCACGAGACCACCACTGCCGCAGCGCGAGCACGATCAGCAGTACCCCTAGGACGGTCTTGACCCACGCCCCGGCCGTTCCCCCTCCTCCGCTGCCGGACCCCAGCGAACCCGCTGCCGTGAGCACGATCGCGGTCACCAGCAGAATTCCCGTCACCCATCCCACGGCGAAGCCGATTCCGGTGATACGAGCATTGCGTGACAACAGCATCAGCACGACCGCCACGATCGGAATCGGTGAAATCGCCACACCGACCGCCAGCGGCAACAGATCACCGACTACCGTGCCCATATCGGAATTCCTCTCCGCCGGTGTGCCGATCCAGGTCACCCGGGCGACCGGTGCAAAGCGGTTCAACCGGCGGGTCGCGGGGCGCGCGGCCCCGGCTCATCGCCGGTCGGGTGTCCAGGTGGTCACGGCCCAGATCACCACGATGTCCAGGGCTATCACGAGAATCGACCACCACGGGTAGTACGGGAGCCACAGGAAATTGCCGATAATCGACAGGGCGGCCAGGAATACCGCGGTGACCCGCGCCCAGACCGCCCCGGCCAGCAGGCCGACTGCCGCGATCACGATCAGCGCACCCACCACGATATGCACCCAGCCCCACGTCGTGGTGTCCAGTCGATACAGGTAATCCCGCCCCTCGACGAACAGGTCGTCGGCGGCGACGGCGGAACCGCCGGCGAAAATGGACAGCACCCCCACCGTGAGCAGTAGCACCGCGACCCCGAGCGAGGTCACGGCCGCGACGCCCTGCGAGACCGGGTTGCGGGGTGTACCTGTCGTGTGCGTCATGTGTCCTCCTGGTCCGAACCCCCGTGGACAGATATGCCGTATCCGCGCCGACGGCCGCGTCACCCGGATCGGATGAAGTCGCCGGGACTCAGTTCGCGATCCGGCTGCCCACCGTATGCACGACTACGACGTCGGGATGCCAGGGCACCAGGTCGTGCACCGACCGCTCGAGGCTGTCGGTGGCTGGTAGATCGCCCGGTGACAGCACCTGGATCGTCGCGGTATCGGAGTGCAGGGCGACATCGGTGACCTGCGCGCCGGGAATATCTGCCAGCCAGTGACGAGTCGCGTCGGCGATCTGGTCGGCCCACAGCGAGGACAGCGAATTCACCAGCATCGGGATGGCCACCACTATCAGCCCCGCCGCCAGAACCGCATACGCGCGCCCGCGCCGCCGGGCACCCGCCCCGGCTTCGGCCGGATAGCCGGTGACCACCAGGATCACGGTGGCGGTGATGACCATGGCGACCATATTCGACGCGAACAGGACAAAGGCGCCCAGCGCGAGTCCCGGCGCGCTCGAACCCAGGCAGACACCCACCACCGCCAGCGGTGGCACCAGTGAGATCGCAATCGCCACCCCGGGCAGGACATCGCCGACATCGCGCCGGATGATCGCCACAACACCCACCAGCCCGGTGGCCAGCGCGGCGGTGAGATCCATCAGTTTGGGTGATGTCCGGCCGATCACCTGCGAATTCGACAGTACATTCGTCGGATTCGGCAGCACCTGCGCGAACAGGAAACCCACCAGAACGACCAAGACGATCCCGGCCAGAACGAGCAGCAGGCTCCGGGCGACGAACTCCCCGCGGCCGGTGGCGATTCCCAGTCCGACCCCCAGGATCGGCACCGACAGCGGGGCGACGATCATTGCGCCGATCACGGTCGCGGTCGAATCGCCGATCACCCCGGACGCGGCGATGATGCCGGAGAGAGTCAGCATGATCCAGAAGGCGGAACGCTTCGTGGTCGTTTCACCGATCCCCAGGTCGAGCCGGTCGGTGAGCTCATCGAGCGTGCGTCGTCGACTTGCGGGAACCAGCAGTGACATGGGCATGACCTCGATCCGGTGCGCGCGACACACGAGAAGCGCCGTGCCCGACCGCCGCCGCACCACCGGTGGGGTTCCGACGACCTGGCCGGCTACCGGTCGATTGTGCTCAGCGGTTCTGGATGCGGCCTCATCCACAAAGGGTGAGACCGCGCACGATCCGGTACCACGCACAGGATGCGGGTGCACCATTCGCTCAGCTCTCCGGTTCGCGCACCCGGACCTGGACGTAGGCGGCCAGGGGCGGTCGGCGCCGAGTCCGCGGCGCTGGTCGGCGGCGCACACGCCCAGGCGTGCGCGGTTCCGGCGTGTTTGCCAGGTACCGGGCCGGGTACGGCGTCCGATGACACCAGGCCGGCGGCACGGTCGGGCGCCGGCCGACAACACTCGGGAGGTGTGGACGATGGCCACCTGCGTTACCTGCGGTAACGATTACGACAAGACGTTCACTGTGAGCCGCGATGGGCAATCGTGGACATTCGACAGTTTCGAATGCGCCGCGAGCGAGCTCGCACCGGTATGCGCGCACTGCGGCTGCCGGGTACTCGGCCACGGTGTCGAGGCGGCGGAACAGGTCTTCTGCTGTGCGCACTGCGCACGCCGGGCCGGGCACCGGTCGCTGGCCGATCACGCATAGGTACGGGTCGGGGAGGTAGCGCCCTTCCTCGGGCGCTCATTCCGACTTCCGCTGTGCCCGCTCCAGTTCGGTTGTCGCGCTGCGGACATCTCGACGGGCGGCACGTTCGGCCTGCTGCGCGAAACGATGGTGTTCTTCGGCGGCGGCGAGCTCGGCACGCAGTTCCGCCAACCGGCCCTCGCTGCGCCGTAGTTCCTCCGCGGCCTGCCGGGCATCGTGTTCGGCGGCGTCCAGGGCGCTACGCGCTCGCCGTTGCGCGGCCCGTAGCTCCTCTTCCCGACGTGCCCGGTGTTGCGCCTGCTCATCATCCGATCGCTTTGCGCGCGGGCGGTTTGTGGCCGCTCTCCGCCCGCGCGGCTTGTCCCCGGCCCCGGCGGCGTCTTCGTCCTCCCGTACGACGGCCAGGTCCGGGCCCACGGGGCCGAAACCCGCGTAGTTCGCTGCCGAGGCGAGTGTCGCAGTGCGGACCCGTTCGGCCACCTCGGGGTCGGCGAGGGCGGCGGTCAGCGTCTCACCGACCTGGCGGAGCACGGCATCGGTCGCCGGCTGCCCGTGCTCGGCGGCAACCGCACCGGCGCGGGCCGCGAGCGCGTCGACCACCTGCCGGCGCTGCGCGGTGAGCGAGCGCAGTTGTTTCCCGGACAGTTCCCGCTGCGCGGTACGCAGGTCCGCACCGAGCCGCAGCAGAGCCGCCACCTCGTCGGGTGCGGCCCGGACCAGCATGTTCACCGTCCACGCCGCCACGGTGGGTTTGCGCAGGGCTGCGATATCGGCGGCCAGTTTCATGTCCCCCGCCGCCTTGGCGGCACGTACCTGCTCGTTGCGCGCAGCCACGAACTGCGCGGGTGTGCGCCCGTACAGATCCGCGGCCACATCGCCCACTCTCATACCGTCCGAGCCTAACGCGCGCGGAAAACGAACGGCCGCGACTGGGCGGCGGATGTCATTTCCCGGTGGCCGCCCGTTCATCTGGCAGTCGGATGGTGGAAAACTGGGAAGATGGGTGCCCCCGCAATCGAGGCGCTGACCGGGCAGCGGCCGCGCCGGCTGCTGCGCAGCGGCGTGTGGTCGGCCTATCTGCTGGCTTTGGCGGTTGTCACCGTCGTGTTCGGACTGCCGACCGACCGGATCTACCAGGCCGTCTGGCTCATCGCCGGGATCGTCGCGTTCAATCCGGACCGCCCGTGGCGCGACCATGTGCGCACGCTGATCGATTGGATCCCGCTGATCGCCGCGCTGGTGGTCTACGACCACACCCGTGGTATCGCCAACACCCTCGGAATGCCGGTGCGGGTCGAGGAATTGGTCACGGCGGAGAGTTGGTTGTTCGGCGGCACCATTCCGACGGTGTGGCTACAGGACCACCTCGTCCACGACGGCACCCAACCGTGGTGGACCGTGTTCACCGGGCTGGTCTACACCAGCCACTTCGTACTTCCGTGGTTGATCGCCGCGATCTTCTATGTACAGTCCCGGGAGCGCTGGTCGAAGTACATGCGCCGGATCGTGTTGTTGTCCTATCTCGGTCTGCTGACCTATGTCCTGTTGCCGGCCGCTCCCCCGTGGTATGCGGCCCGCGAAGGCGTGATCGATACCGAGGTCTACCGGGGTACCGGGTTCGGGTTCCACCTGGTGGCGGTGAATATCAGTGGCGACTGGCTTGCGGCCCAAGGCAACCCAGTGGCGGCACTGCCGTCACTGCATTCCGCGTTCGCCCTGCTGGTGACGGTTGCGCTGTGGCCGCTGGTCCGGAACCGGTGGTGGAAGATTCCGCTGGCCCTGTTCCCCTTGGCCATGGCGTTCACGCTGGTCTACGGAGGCGAACACTATGTGGTCGATGTGCTGGCGGGCTGGGTGTATGTCGGGCTCACGATTCTGCTGGCCCGCGCCTGGGAACGACGGCGAAAACCTGCCGAGCCGCCGGTGGAGCCCGAGCCCGAGCCGGACGCGCAGCCGGCATCGTAGCTGCCCGGCGGTGTTATTCCCGTCCGGCCCACGGGGCCAGTAGCAGGGCGCACGCTCGGCGCATATCGGCCGCGGCCTCCGCCGCATCCAGTTGCCCCGCCGTGGCCCAGGTCATGATGCCGTAGGCGGTTTGTTCCACCAGCCGCGCGAGCTGGTAATCGCCGACGTCCGGGTCGGTGATGTCTGCGACGGCGAGGATGCGGTCGCGCATCCCGATCTCGTTGGCGGCGGTACCGGCCGATCGCACGGCATTGGCCGACACCAGCATGGCCCGGCCCAGCCGGGGACTGCGCAGCAGCGCGACCACCGCGGTCTCCAGGAAATCCGCCACGGCGCCCACCGGGTCGCCCGGTTTCCCCTGAGGCGCGGGCAAGTCCTCGACAGCGTTCGCCAGTACTCCCCAGTACAGGTGATGCTTCGACGGGTAGTACCGGTACAGGGTGCCCAGCGCGACTCCGGCGGCCGTTGCGATCTCCGACATCTGGACCCGCTCCAGGCCCGCTTCCGCACCGAGCCGGGCGGCCGCGCGCAGAATGGCGCGCCGGCGTGCCTGCTGCCCCGTGGTGGACGGTTGCCCCGGCTCACGGGGCTCCGCTATCCGTGGCACGGGCCCACCTCCGAATCGAAAAACTAGAATTCACTCTAGCAGCCGGGCGAGTCCGGCAGTCGACCGTATCCCATCGGGTGCCGGTACCACGGCGCGATCACCGCACCCGCTACAGGGGCATGAGGTGGTGTTTACGCGGCCCGTGCCGGACGGACTTGTCGCGGAGCAGGCGTAGCGCCCGGCGGATCTCCAACCGGGTCTGCGAGGGTTCGATCACCGCGTCGACATATCCGCGTTCGGCCGCCGTCCACGGCGTCGCCACTGCCGTGTTGTAGAAGTCGACCATCTGCTGCCGCAGGACCGGACGCTCCGCCTCGGACACGGCGGCGAGCTGCCGGCGCTGGGTCAGGCCCACGGCAGCCTCGGCCCCCATCACGGCGATCCGCGCGGTCGGCCAGGCGAGATTGATATCGCCGCCCAGTTGTTTGCAGCCCATCACCGCGTAGCCGCCGCCGTAGGCCTTGCGCACCACCACGGTGACGATCGGTACGGTGGCCTCGACCACCGCGTAGAAGAACCGGCCGCCACGTTTGATCACGCCGATCTTCTCCTCCTCCACCCCGGGCAGCACACCGGGCGTATCGACGACGAAGACGAGCGGCAGGTCGAAGGCATCGCACAAGCGAATGAAATGTGCCGCCTTGTCCGAGCCGCGGGCGTCGATCGCGCCGCTGGACACCAGCGGCTGATTGGCCACCACGCCGACACTGCGGCCGTCGACGCGGGCGAAACCGGTGATCATATTGCGCGCCGTCGCATCGCCGACCTCGTGGAATTCACCGTCGTCGAAGATCCGCAGCAGGACGTCGTACATGTCGTAGCCGGCACGATCGGAATCCGGGACGAGCGAATCGAGCTCGCGGTCGGAATCGGTGAGTCCGGGTTCGAGGCCGGGGTTGACCAGCGGCGGCCGGTCGAAACAGTTGGACGGCATGAAGCTCAGATAATTGCGCACCCACGCGAAAGCGGCTTCCTCGTCGGCGGCGACGTGATGGATATTGCCGTTCTGGGCCTGATTGTGGGCACTGCCGAGTTCTTCGAGCGTGATCTCTTCGCCGGTGGTCTCCCGGATGATGTCGGGGCCGGTGACGAACATATAGGCGGATTCGGTCGCGACCAGCACATCGGTGTTGATCGGTGAGTACACCGCCCCGGCCGCGCATTTACCGAGCATCACCGAAACCTGCGGCACCACCCCCGACAGCCCCAGCTGCCGCCGGCTCATGGCCGCGTACCAGGCCAGCGAGGTGACCGCATCCTGTACCCGGGCGCCCCCGGAATCGTTGATCGCCACGAACGGGCAGCCGATCTCGGCGGCGAGATCCATGGCCGCGGCGACCTTGCGACCGAACATCTCGCCGACGGAGCCGCCGAATACCGTCTGATCGTGGGCGATGACCACGACGGGGCGGTCCTCGATCATGCCGTGCCCGGTGACGACGCCGTCACCGTAGAGGCTGCCGGGATCGCCGGGCTGCCGGACCAGTGCGCCGATTTCCACGAAACTGCCCTTGTCGAGGAGCATATCGATACGCTCGCGGGGGCTGCGGATACCTTTGGCGGCCCGTTTGGCGGCTCCCGCCGGGCCGGCCGGTTCGTGCGCAACCGCCAGATTCTCCTGCAGTTGTTTCAGTTTTGCAGCGGTCGTCGCCTCCACCTGCATGCCCTTCGTCGTCTCGATCGAGCTCTGGATATCGCTGTGCCGTGACGACACTAGCTCCAATAGACGCGTTCACAGCGCTGTGCACTGCAATAGACTGTCCGGCATGTCGTCTACAGCAATACATCGCACACCCGACCCGAGCTATCAGCGGCGCAGCGGCCGAGCGCTCGAAGAACGGACGAAGGCGATGATCGTGGCGGCAGCCGAGCAAGTGATGACAGCCCGCCTCGGCGAGGCGGACACCGACGATGCGCTCGCCCATCTCACCACCGCCGATATCTGCGCCCAGGCCAGTGGATACATCCGCCGCGACGGCACCGAGGGACCGATCCCGAAGGCCACGATGTGGAAACACTTCAAAACAATCGAGGCCCTGGCCGCGGCGGTGGCCGATACCATGACCGCAGCCGACCGGCCGGTTCCCGACCAGGTACTCCGGCTGGCGGCGGGTCGCACGGCGACCCCACCGGCGGGCGTGGACACCCGGCGGCTCGAAGCCAGATTCGCCGGCCGGCACTACGACCTCGATCAACTGGCGGACCAGTTCGAGCGCGCCGCCGCCGCGGCCGACCGCACCGATATGCTCTACTGGGCCGCCGAACTCGCCGAGCGCGGCCTGCGCGAACGCCGCCGGGGCGATCACACCCCGGTCGCCGCCGCCCGCGACTGGGCACGGCGCGGCTTGGAACTGGCCGATCCGGCCTCCCGCCTCGACTGCATGATGGGCATCCGCTGTGCCCGCGCCGCGGCCGCGGCCGAAGCGGTGCTGTCGCGGAATCTCGATTACGAACCAACAGGTCTCAGCCGGATCCGCACGATCAGGGAAGCCGAACTCGAATTCGCCGAGGCACTCGGCTGGGACCTGCACCGGCTGCTCGCCCGATTCCACATCGACCACGCACGCGCGCTCGCCGAGGAGGATCCGCAGCGCGAGATGCGGTGCGTGCACACCGTCGCCCGGGAACTGCCCGCACTCTGCGCGCCGGATTCGGGCCGCGGCCACGAACCGCAGGATCGCCTGCACGCCGGTGAACTGGCCGAGATCATTGCCGCACTGTGCCGGGTCGATATGGCCTACAACTGTGCTCCCGGGCACGGTGAGCAGTTCGCCGCGCTGTTCGGTGACGGTGTGCAGGCACTGATGCTGGATCTGCTGGCCTGCTTCGCGGTCACCACCGACGAGCGCAGGCGGCACGAGGGCAACGTCCGAGCGTTGTTGCGCCTTACCGAATTCGTGCGCCGTACCGAACGCGCCGCCGATCCCGCGGCGGTGGCCGCGGCTGTCGAGGACTACCGGCAAGCCGCCGTGGACCTGCTGCGCACCGCCGAATTCGGCCCGCTACGAGACCTCTTGGTCGCGCAGTACCTCACCGCCAAGGCACAGTCGCTGGCCGCGGCGGAAGCGGATACGAATACGGCCGGGCCGGCCATCGAACCGACCGCCGGATCGATCGTTCACCCGAGACCCGAAGGCCTGATCCAGGCTGCCGTCCAGTTCTACGATCACGCCGCCCGGGTGACCAGCCCGCGTGGATCCGCCGGTGTCCTCCGCGCCCGGGCCGCGCAGGCCGGTACCGAACTGCGACAATCGATTCCGGCCTCGAATGATCGGCATACCGCGTTGACCGCAGTACCCGGCGGGGGTGAATTCGACAGCATCGCCCGGGCCATCAACGATCTCGTGCTCATCATCATCAGCCGTCGCAACAGGTTCACCGATGCCGAAATCACGCGATTGCTCGAACTGGTCGACCCGATGTATTACTACATCACCGCCGGCCGGAATTGACCGGAGCACCATGAGCGGCTGTGGCCGGCTCCTCCCCCTTACCGGCCGGCACAGCGACCGGTCACGGCCGACCACCGCATATTCTGTGAGCCACGACATGTGATCCAGGCCGCGATCGGCCAACGTTTGCCCACCGACCTCACGGGTAGTCAACGAAAGGAATGCTCTCGTCGTGGTCCACCCCTCGGGATGGTGCGGGGAGGGGGCGCAATGGGCAACAGGTGGCTAGGAGAGTCGGGTGTCGGTAGTTCTCGTGCTTCAGGCACGCGGTCTCGGTGAACTGCTCACCGCTGTTCCGGCGTTGCGTGCCCTGCGACGGGCCCGGCGTAACGATCATCTCGTCCTCGCGACCCCGCATCGCCTACGCCCGATCGTCGAATTGATCGCCCTGGTGGACGAGATGGTGCCGATCGCCGATCCGCAGGGATTGCGCTGGGACGGGCCGAAGCCTTCGCTCGCCGTCAATCTGCACGGCGCCGAAGCCACGCCGATCGTGGAGCTCGCCAAAACCGGCGCCGAACGTATCCTCACCTACCGCAATCCGGCGTTCCCGGAGATTCCCGGCCCGGACTGGCACGACGATCGGCATCCGATCGACCGCTGGTGCCACCTGCTGGAGTTCGACGGGATCGGCGCCGACCGGCGCAATCTCGGGCTGGTACCGCCGGTGGCCACCACCAGCCACCGCGACTGCGTGGTCGTGCATGTCGGTGCGGGCGCTACCGCGCGGCAGTGGCCGGCCGATCGGTTCGCCGCGGTGATCCGGCATCTGCTGGTCCTGGGCCACGAGGTGGTCCTCACCGGCAACGAAGGCGATCGCGAACGCGCCCACGGTATCGCCTCCCGGGCGGGGCTGGCCGGACAGCGGGTGCTGGCCGGTAACCAGAATCTGATCGAACTGTCGGCCACCGTCGCCGAGGCCTCGGTGGTGCTGTGCGGCGATACCGGCGTCGCGCACCTCGCGACCGCGTTCGGGACGCGCACGGTGCAACTGTTCGGCCCCACCGCCCCCGCGCAGAGCGGACCGCCCGGGCACCTGCTCAACCGGCACGAAGTGCTGTGGGCGGGTCGCATCGGGGACCGCGAGGGCGCCACACCCGACCCCGGTCTCCTGCAGATCGGCGCCGCCGAGGTGATCGCGGCACTGGACCGGCAGCTGAGCAAGCGCCGCTCCGAGGCCGGGGTGACGGGCGCCGCGTACCGCCGGGTGGGCTGACCGCCTACGGGGCCGGGGCAGCCCGGTCTCATACGCGTCCGCGCGCCTCGCTCACTGCGGCGGCATAGGCGGCGAGGGCACTCGGCCAGAACTGCTCCAGGTAGTCGCGGGCGTCTCCGAGGCCGCGCGGATCGAGCGAATAGAGCCGCCGGTTGCCCACCGGGCGCACCATCACCAGGCGCGCTTCGCGCAGTACCCGCAGATGCTGCGATACGGCCGAACTGCTGATCCCCACCTGTTTCGCCAACTCCCCCACCGACCGCGGCCCAGAGGGCAACGCTTCGAATATCGCCCGCCGGGTGGGGTCGGCGAGGGCGATCAGCGGCGCAACTCTGTTAGCGACCACTCATACAGTGTCTCCATCGGGCAACCCCTCGGTCAAACCCCCGCCGAATGTCTCATTTGCGCAGCTCGGCACGGCAAATTTCGGGTTTCGTTACCGTTCGGTTATCAGCGACCTGGGCTTATACACCCAGGGTGACGGTTGCCACACGCTTGCTGACTCCGCGTGCAAGTCCCCTAACTTGTAACTCATGCCCGTGACCCTTCCGTTACCTCTCCGCAAGCTCACGGTGCCGTCGATCGGCCGTCGTCGCGTAACGACGCAGGTTGTCGCCACCACGACTGCGCTGTGCGCCGGTTTCGGCCTCCTCGCCGCAGGGGCCGATTCCGATAACGAAAACATCAAGAACGTGGCCGCCACCGCGCCCGCCGAGCAGGTCGCCGACGATGCGCCCGCCGCCGAGCAGCAGGCCCACTCCCACGATCCGGCGGCCTGGGACCCGAACAAGCCCGCGGCCGACAATCAGCCCGTCGCGTTCCCCTTCCTGCCGCCGCCCCGGCCTACCACCGTACGTCCGGTCGACGCCGTGGTCAGCTCCGGTTTCGGCCCGCGCTGGGGTGCCAACCACTTCGGTATCGACTTCGCCGGTCAGCAGGGTGTGCCGATCCGCTCGGTCACCGACGGTGTGGTGATCGAGGCCGGTCCGGCCACCGGGTTCGGCCTGTGGGTCCGTGTCCAGCAGGACGACGGTACCGTCGGCGTGTACGGGCATATGCAGGACATTCTGGTCCACGTCGGCCAGCCGGTACGGGCCGGCGATGTGATCGCCACCGTCGGCAGCCGCGGCCAGTCCACCGGACCGCATCTGCACTACGAGGTGCATCAGCCGGGTGTCGGCAAGATCGACCCGCAGCCGTGGTTCGCCGCGCGCGGCCTCGACGTCATGAACTTCCCGGGCTGACCTGCCCCGCACCCATTCCGGCGGCCGGCACCGGCACCCCGGTAGCGGATCCACTCGGTCCCGCAGCGGGACGTTGCGGGTGCGGTGCCGTTCCTGCCGCCGGTCCACGTTCGCGATATCACCGCCCGGCGAGCCGGAGTTTCCGGCCGCTCCACAATCTCCGATCTTCGTCGGGTGATCGGATGCCTGCACCGGCCATTGCTGCTCTGTACCGCAGCGATGGCCGGTCTGGTGTTTCTACCCGATCGCGACGGTTGCCGAGGATCGGCAGCTGCTCGATGATTCCGTGCCGCTGAAGTACCGCAGCTCTCGTTGCGAATCTGCTGATTGCCGTGATCGTTTCGATACGGCCCGGCGCGAATAGGCCGACCGTCCGGGCGATTCGCGCCGGACCGGCGAGGCGGGATACCGATCACCCGCGGCCGGGATCAACGCAAGCGTTCGGCGTCCCGGGCGAGTTCCACCAGCACCGCGCTGAGACGTGCGAGTTCGTCGTTATCCGCTCCCTCGTCGATGGCCGTCGCCACATCCTCGGCGGCACAGCGCGCCGCGAACCAGCGATCCGCGAGAGCGGCAGCTTCGGCCGCACTGAGCACCACCGAATCAGCGGGGATACCAGTGCCCTTCACATTGTTGCGGTGCTCATAGGCGCGCTGACGGCAGGACTGCCGGCAATACCGGCGCCGCCGCCCCGCTTCCGTATCAACGATTTCCCGACCACACCACAGACAGGACTGCAACCGGCGCGACATGACCCGACACCCTAATAGGCGCTCGCTCAGCAGCACACACCGCACACCGCGCAGAGTTCCCAGGCCCGACGCCGTACAATTACAAGGCTCTCCCGAACTGGGAACGGAACGACCCTCGCGAACGTTGACAAGAACAGGGCGCACGGCCGTAACCGGCACGAACCGCGGTTCATATAGCGGGAACGGCCCGCAGACGTGACCCGAACGGTCGGCGGAAGGTAACGGCCGGCGATACGCGAACCCACGAAGTTCGCGACAGCACAACCACAGGGGTCAACCCACCGGTTCGCCCCGGGCGGGTTCCGGTGCACCGCAGTGGATACGCCGAGAGGTGTTTCCGATCCGGTGACCGGAACCGAACAACCGGGAACCCGCGGACCTGCGCGCGGTAACGCGCCGACAACACAGAGAGGACCTGTACAGATGGCAGATCGCGTACTCCGGGGCAGCCGGCTCGGAGCGGTGAGCTACGAAACCGACCGCGACCATGATCTGGCTCCGCGCCGGATCGCCCGGTACCGGACCGACAATGGTGAAGAATTCGATGTCCCGTTCGCCGACGACGCCGAGATCCCGCCGACCTGGCTGTGCAAGAACGGTCAGGAAGGGGTACTGCTCGAAGGCACCTCGCAGGAGGCCAAGAAGGTGAAGCCGCCGCGCACGCATTGGGACATGCTGCTGGAACGGCGCAGTAAGGAAGAGCTCGAGGAACTGCTGAAGGAGCGCCTGGAACTGCTCAAGACCCGCCGCCGGGGCTGAGTCGCAGCTCTTCGGGAGTTGTGGATCGGGGCGCGACCCGAACACCGGCTGACAAAGGCCGTACCCGCCGGATGATCCGGCGAGTACGGCCTTTGCCGTGTTTCGGTGGTGGGGCCGGGTGGCGGCTCCACCACGCTGGTTCAGCGGCTGGCCACCCGGCGGTAGCGCAGCAGTGCCAGCGGCATCGCTATGAGCAGGATCACCACCGAGCAGATCACGGCGTATTCCACACAGTGCTCGGCCGGCCAGCCGGTCGGCGCCTCGAACGTCGGCGGCGCACTGTTGTCGAACAGTTTCCGGCCGGTCGCCGCGACCGCGGTGATCGGATTCCATTCGGCGATCGTGCGCAGCGGGCCGGGCAGGGTTTCCGCGGAGATGAACGCCGAGGAGATGAACGACAGCGGGAACAACCAGATCAGCCCGGCGCTCTGCGCGACCTCCACATTCGGCGCGAGCAGGCCGGTGAGCGCGCCCACCCACGACATGGCGAAGGCGAACAACAAGATCACACCGTAGGCGAGTGCGGCATCGGCGAGACTGCCCTCGATACTCCAGCCGACGATATATCCGCAGACGGTCATCACCAGCAAGCTCAGCACACTCACCACGAGATCCGACAGGGTCCGGCCCATCAGCACCGCCAGCCGCGACATGGGCAGCGCCCGCATCCGGTCGATGATGCCCTTCTCGAGGTCGCCGGCCAGACCGACGGTGGTGAACGCGGCGCTGAACGCGACGGTCTGCGCCATGATCCCGGCGATCAGGAATTCCCGGTATTCGCCACCGCCGAGGGAGGCGCCGAAAACGTAGGCGAACAGGAAGACAAACATCAGCGGCTGCACGGTGGCGGTGACCAGCAGTGTGGGTACCCGCATGATGGTGAGCAGGTTGCGGTGCGCGACGATCGCGCTGTCGCGAACGATCCGCAGCCGGGGCTCGGCCGATTTCGGGATCCGGTGCGAGGCGGGCGCGTGTTCGGTTTCCGCGGTGTCCTCCTCGGTCCGGCCGGTGGTTTCGGTTTTCTCGACCGCCACTTCTGCGGTGCTCACGACATGATCTCCTCGGGTACATCGCTGCTGGTTTCCGGCTCGGAGTCCGGGGTCGCCGGAGAGCCGGTGAGGGACAGGAATACGTCGTCGAGACTGGGCCGATGCACGCGGGCATCGACTGCCAGTACGTCTGCGTCGTCGAGGCGGCGCAGCGCTTCGACCATGGTGCGGGACCCGTCGGCGACCACCACCGATACCTCGTCGGCACTTGCCTCGTGCGCGGGTTCGCCGAGGCCGACATCGGCGAGCACCCGCAGGGCGGGCGCCGGATCCTGGCCGGGTGCCAGGGTGACGGTGAGCCGGTCCCCGCCGATCGAGGATTTGAGTTCGTCGGCCGAACCGCGGGCGATGACGCGGCCCTTGTCGATCACCGTGATCTGATCGGCCAGCCGGTCGGCTTCCTCCAGATACTGGGTGGTCAGCAGGACGGTGGTGCCGTCGCGTACGAGATCACCGATCACCCGCCACATATCGGTGCGGGCCCGCGGGTCCAGGCCGGTGGTCGGCTCGTCGAGTACCACCACCGGCGGCCGGGCGATCAGTGCGCCGGCCAGGTCGAGCCGGCGGGTCATACCACCGGAGTAGGTTCCGGCGCGGCGGTCGGCTGCGTCCTCGAGCCCGAACTGCCCGAGCAGTTCGCGGGCCCGGTCGGCGGCGCTCTCGCGACTCATTCCATAGAGCCGGGCGACCATGCGCAGGTTCTCGTAGCCGGTGAGGTTGGCGTCCACCGCCGCGTACTGGCCGGACAATCCGATCAGGCGGCGGGCGGCGGCCGGATCGTGCAGTACATCGACCCCCGCGACCCGCACCGTTCCGGCGTTGGGCCGCAGCAGCGTGGTCACGATACGGACCGTGGTGGTTTTCCCGGCGCCGTTGGGGCCGAGCAGACCCATCACGGTGCCGGCGGGTATTTCGAGATCGACATCGTCCAAAACGCGGACCCGGCCGTAGTTCTTCACCAGGCCGGTGATCTGTACCGCGGGCTTCACTGAGCGTTCTCCTTCGTTTCGGTACCGGGCTGGTCCCCGCGCGCAATCAGGTGCGCAGGCGCGCGCGGAGGTGTTCGCGCAGTACGGGTCCGATCACCGCGAGGGATTGCGCCGTGGTCATCTCCGCGTGCGTGCATTCGATGTCATGAGCTGTCACCGCGCCGGTGACGAACTGCTGCCAGGCGCCGGGGCGGCGGTCGGCTGCGGCCCGGTTCACCGGATCGGTGGCGGCGGCGAAGAACAGCAGGTCGCCGTCGAATACGCCGGGCCGGAACCCGTTGGCCTGTACCGTGCCGTCGGCGTAGCCGGCGTAGAGCCGTTCCAAATGCTCGAGAGTGAGCGCCGCGAACGGCCCGGGCCGGGATCGCAACATTTCGGCGGCCTCGGCCAGGGTGGGTTCCGCGCCGTCGACGCCGAGGTCGCCGCCGAATTCGCCGATGATCTCGGTGATCGTCGGCATCGCGTGTTCGGCCAGATCGTCGGAGAGCCGGTAGCTGTCCAGCATGGTCAGCGAGGCGACCTCCTCACCGTCCGCCTGCAACCGGACGGCGATCTCGTGGGCGATGAGACCGCCCAGCGACCAGCCGAGCAACTGGTAGGGCCCGTGCGGCTGCACCGACCGGATATGACTCAGATAGTGCTCGGCGACCTCGGCGATCGAGCCGAATCCGGGCTTCCCCGTCGCCTGCGGCGCCTGCAGTCCGTAGACCGGCTGATCGGCGGGCAGTTCGGCGAGCAATCCGGCGTAGCACCAGGACAGCCCGATAGCGGGGTGGATACAGAACAGCGGGGCGCGGCCCGATCCGGAATCGGGTCGCAGCGGCAGCAGCGGCGCGAGGGCAAGAGCCATCGCGTCGTCCGCGGTGCCGTCGCCGAGCCGCGCGGCGAGTGCGGCCGGGGTGGATTCCCCGAACAGCAGTTGCATCGGCAGGTCCAGTCCGGCCGCACGCGCCTGGGCGACCACCTTCGTGGCGAGCAGGGAGTTACCGCCCAATTCGAAGAAACCGTCCCCCGCGCCGACGCGTTCGACTCCGAGAACGTCGGCGAAGATTTCACACAGGGTGGCTTCTACGGGGTTCGCCGGGGCCCGGTATCCCTCGCCCGCCGCGAACACGGGCTCGGGCAGTGCGGCCCGGTCGAGTTTGCCCACCGGGGTCAGCGGCAGCCGGTCGATCAGCATGATCGACTGCGGGACCATGTAGTTGGGCACGAATTCGGACAGGTGCGCGGTCAGCTCGGTCGCGGTGGTACCGGGTGCGGCCTTCACATACGACACCAGCGCGGTGGCCCCCGCCGGGGTGCGGTGCCCCGCGGTATGCGAGAACTCCACCGCTGGATGCCGGCTCAGGGCGGAGTCGATCTCGCCGAGTTCGATCCGGAAGCCGCGGATCTTCACCTGGTGGTCGGTCCGGCCGACGTATTCGATATCGCTGGGGCCACCGTCGGCACCCGTCCGGATCCGCACCAGGTCGCCGGTGCGGTACATCCGCTCGCCCGGTTTCCCGAAGGGGTTGGCGACGAACCGCTGCGCGGTGAGCCCGGGGCGATCGTGGTAGCCGCGGGCCAACGCGCCGCCCGCGAGATACAACTCACCGGTGACGCCGAGCGGGGCGGGCCGCAACCGGGAATCCAGCACCATCGCGGCCACCCCGCGGATCGGTTCCCCGATCGGGATCGGCCCGGACGGCACCAGCGGATCCGAGACCACAGTGACGATGGTGGTCTCGGTGGGCCCGTAGACATTGTGCAGGTTGCGGCCCGGCGCCCAGCGGGCCACGACTTCGGCGGGCAGCGCCTCACCACCCACCAGCACATGCTGGAAGTCGGTGATACCGGCCGGGTCCACCGTGGCGAGGGCGGCCGTGGTGATGAAGGCGTGGGTGATGCGTTCGGCGATGAGTACCCGCGCCAGTTCCGTTCCGCCGACCACCCCGGGCGGAGTCAGGACCAGGGTGGCGGCACCGCCGAGCGCGAACAGCAGATCCAGCATGGCGGCGTCGAAACTCGGCGTCGCGAAATGCAGAATGCGGCTGCCGGGCCGGACATCGAACCGCTGCGCGGTTTCCGCCGCGAAGTTCGACAGACCGCGATGGGTGACCACGACCCCCTTCGGAGTACCGGTGGATCCGGAAGTGTAGATGACATAGGCCGGGTGGTCCATCCGCAACGGCCCGGTCCGTTCCGCATCGGTGATCGGTGCGCTGGAGGCGTCCAGCACCTCCTCCCGGAAATCGGGATCGTCGAGGGCCAGCCACTGGACTGCACCCGCCAGTTGCGGCCGGTACTCGGCGAGCGTGAGCCCGAGCGCGGCACCGGAATCGGTGAGCATATGACTGATCCGGGCCGCCGGATAACCTGGGTCGACCGGAACGAACGCAGCGCCGGTCTTGGTTACCGCCAGTACCGTCGCCACCGATTCCACGGTGCGCGGAATCCCCAGCGCCACCAGGGTTTCCGGGCCGACACCGTAACCGACGAGAACCCGCGCGAGCCGGTTGCTCCACCGGTCGAGGGCATCGTAGGTGACCTCCACGCCCGCGGCGGCCAGCGCGACCGCGCGCCGGTCGACCGAGGCGGCCGCCGCGAAAACCTCCGGCAGCGTGACCGGCTGGTCCGGATCGGCCCGGCGCAGCGGGGCCAGCGCCGACCATTCCGCCGGTTCCAGCAACTCCAGCTCGCCGATGACCGCGGCCGGGTCGGCCGCGACGGCGGCGAGCAGCCGGACCAGCCGGCGGCCGAGCCGGGCGGCGGTCGATTCGTCGAACAGGTCCGCACTGTAGTTGACCGCGACGGCTATACCGTCCGGCGACCGATCCTCGCCCCGGCATTCGGTCAGCGTGAACTGGAGATCGAATTTCGCGATACCGGCGTCGATATCCATCGCCTCGATACTCAGTCCCGGCAGTTCCACTGCCCGCACCGGCTCGTCGCGCACCGACAGCATCACCTGGAACAGCGGATGGTGCGATTGCGACCGCACCGGGTTCAGTACCTCGACGAGCCGTTCGAACGGCAATTCGGCATGCGCGAAGGCGTCGAGATCGGCCTCCCGCACCGTATCGAGCAGATCGGTGAATTGCCGGCCGGAATCGACCGGTGTCCGCAACACCAGGGTGTTGACGAACATACCGATCATCCGGTCGAGTTCGGGGTGGCCACGGCCCGCGACCGGGGTGCCGACGGCGATATCGCCGGCCCCGGTCAGGCGGTGCAGCAGTACCGCCAGCGCGGCGTGCAACACCATGAACACGCTCACGTTGTGCCGGGCGGCGAGATCGCGCAGATCCCGGTGCGCGGCTGCGTCGAGCCGTTCCGTCACCGTGCCGCCGCGGTAGGACGGCACGGGCGGACGTGGCCGGTCGGCGGGTACGGCGAGGAGTTCCGGTGAGCCGTCGAGCGCGTCGCGCCAGTACCCGAGCTGTCCACTGATCACCGAGTCCGGATCGTCCTCGGCACCGAGCAGTTCACGCTGCCACAGCGTGTAGTCGATGTATTGCAGCTGTTCGGCCGCGGGTCGCGGCTCGGCGCCGAGCCGCACCGTCCGGTACGCATCCGCCACATCGGCCGCCAGCGGTTCCAGCGACCAGCCGTCCATCGCAATGTGATGTACCACCAGAACCAGGATGTGATCGTCCGGCGAGATGATGAACAACCCTGCCCGCAAGGGGATCTGCGTGGACAGGTCGAACCCCGGGGCGATGAACCGCGCAATATCGGGGCGCGGTTCGCCGGTGATCACCTGGGTCTGCAACTCGACCGCGGCGCCGGGGAGCTCGCGTACCAGCTGGGTGGGTTCCCCGTCGATCTCCGGAAACACCGTCCGCAGGGTTTCGTGCTGCTGCTGCACCGTGTGCAGGGCGGTCGCCAGCGCCGCCCGGTCGAGCGGGCCGCGCAACCGCAGCACCACCGGAATGTTGTAGGCGCCGGGGGTGGCCGCCGGATCGGAACCACCGAACCGGTTGAGGAACCACAGCCGCTGCTGGGCCGGGGACAGCGGAACCCGGGCGGGCCGTTCGCGCCGTACCAGCGCGGGGCCGCTCTCACCGGCGTTCTCACCGTCCAACCGGGCGGCCAGTTCGGCGACGGTGGGCGCGGTGAAGACCGAACGTACCGCCAGCCGCACACCCGTAGCCGCTTCCAGCCGCCCGACCAGCTGGGTCGCCAGCAGAGAGTTGCCGCCGATCTCGAAGAAATTGTCGCCGATATCGGTGACGGGTGCGTCCACCAGATCACCCATGATCTCGGCGACCAGGCATTCGGTGGCGGTCTGCGGGGCCCGCCCGGCGGCCCCGGAGGGCAGCGCATGCGGTTCGGGTAGTGCCGCGATATCCAGTTTGCCGACCGGGGTCAGCGGAATCTCGTCCAGCAGTGTGAAGGCGGTGGGCACCATATGGCGGGGCAGCCGCTGCGCGAGATATTCGCGCAGCTGCTCGGGTTCCGGCCGGCGGCCGGGATCGGACGGGTGCACATAGGCCACCAGGCGGTCCACCCCGGCTACCCGGCGTACCGCGGTGTGCGCGAAATGCACCGCCGGATGGGCGGAGAGCGCGCCGGCGATCTCGCCGAGCTCGATGCGGAACCCGCGCATCTTCACCTGGTTGTCGCTGCGGCCCAGATACCGTAGGTCACCGTCGGCGGTCCAGCGGACCACATCGCCGGTGCGGTACATCCTGGCACCGGCGGGACCGTACGGGTCGGCGACGAATCGGGCCGCGGTGAGACCGAACCGTTCGTGATAGCCCTGGGCCAGGCCGGGTCCGCCGAGATACAGCTCGCCGGGCACACCGGTGGGCACGGGACGCAGGTGTTCGTCGAGGACCACCGCCCGTACCCCGCGGATCAGCGACGCCAGACCGGCGGGCCGGTCCGGCACCACCGGGGTCACCGAGACCACGACGGTGGTTTCGGTGGGCCCGTAGCCGTTGAACATCCGCCGGCCCGGTGCCCAGCGCGCCACCAGTTCGGGGCCGACGTGTTCGCCGCCGACCATCAGGCCGCGCAACCGCGGCAGCGGCCACCGGTCCGGGTCGATGGTGGCAAGGGCGGCCGGGGTGATGAAGGTGTGTGTCACTTCGGCACGGGTCATGAGGTCGGCCAGTTCGTCGCCGCCGTACACCTCCGGCGGGACGATCACCATGGCGGCACCGGGACCGATGGCGAGCAACAGGTCCAGCACCGCGGCGTCGAAACTCGGCGACGAGAAATGCAGTGTCCGCGCCCCGGGGTGGATGGCGAGCCGATCCCGGAACTCGTCGGCGAGATCGGCCAGCGAACCGTGGGTGGCGATGACGCCCTTGGGTTTCCCCGTGGACCCGGAGGTGTAGATCAGGTACGCCGGATCGGCGACCCGGACCGGGCGGACCCGGTCGGCATCGGTGACCGGGTCCGCCGGGACACCGGTTTCGCGCCGCCCGGCGGGAGTGTCGAGCAGCAGCCAATCGATATGGTCGCCGCCCGCGGCGCGCAGCGTCTCCGCATGTCCTGCGCGGCTGATCCCGACGATGCAGCCGGAATCGGCGAGCATATGCGCAACCCGCTCGGCGGGATAGTTAGGATCCACCGGAACGAACGCAGCCCCGGATTTGGCGATGGCCAGCATGGCGGTGACCGAATCGGCGGACCGGGTGAGCCCGAGCGCGACCCGGTCTCCGGCGCCCAGACCGCGCCGGATCAACGCCCGCGCCAGCCGGTTGGCCCGCCGATCCAGTTCGGCGTAGGTGAGTACGGTGTCCTCGGCGTAGAGCGCCGGGCGGGCACCGTGCGCGAGAACGGTCGAGGCGAACAGACCGGCCAGGGTACGCGGGATTCCGGGGACCGGACCGCGGGCGGGGCTGTAGGTGGCGCGTTCGGAATCGGTGCGCGTATCGATATCGCCCACCGCGATATCGGGTCGTGCGGTGACGGCGGCCAGGACCCGCAGGAACCGCTCGGCCAGAGTGTGCACCGTAGTGGCGTCGAACAGTTCGTCGGCGTAGACGAATTCGAGTTCCCCGGTGCCGAGATCGCCGGCCCGGAGCTCGAGATCGAATTTCGCGCGGGCGATATCGAGCGGGGCCGCGTCCACTGCGAGCCCGGGCAGTTCCAGGGTCGGTACCGGGGTGTCCTGGACGGTGAGCGCAACCTGGAACAGCGGATGCCGGCCGGTGGCGCGCGGATCGTTGCCCAGTGCCGAAACCACCTGTTCGAACGGGATGTCGGCATGGGCCAGGGCGGCGAGTTCGGTATCCCGGTCTGCCCGCAGCAGATCCGTGAAGGTCCGGGCCGGGTCTACCTCGGAACGCAGCACCAGAGTGTTGACGAACATGCCGACCAGCTCGTCGAGCCGCCGATCGGTCCGCCCGGCGACCGGGGTACCGATGGCGATATCGCGGCCGCCGGTCACCGAACGCAGCAGTACGGCAAGCGCCGACCGCAACAACATGAACGGGCTCACCCCCTGGTCGCGGGCCAGTTCCGCCACCGCACGCCGCAGGGGCGCCGGGATCGGGTACCGTACGCTCCCCGCGGTCTGCTGTGGTTCGGCCGGGCGGGGCCGGTCGTAGGGCAGGGGCAGCTCATCGGGCAGCCCGGCGAGCCGGTCACGCCAGTAGCCGAGTTGCCGGGCGGCGAGGCTGTCCGGGTCGGTGGCGGCGCCGAGGTACTCCCGCTGCCACAGTCCGAAATCGGCGTACTGCACCTCGAGCGGAAGCCATTCGGGCGCGCGGCCGGCACATCGGGCCTGATAGGCCAGAGCGAGGTCGCGGGTGAGCGGTGCCAGCGACCAGCCGTCCGCGGCGATATGGTGTACCACCACGCCCAGCCGGTACCGGTCCGCGCCGATCCGCAACAGGACGGCGCGCAGCGGGGCTCCGGTGGTGAGATCGAAACCGGTGGTCGCCGCTTCGTGCAGGGCCGCGGCGGCACCGGCCGGATCGGTATCACGAACCTCCAGCGGGGGCAACGCCCAACTGCCGGGCAATATCCGCTGCTGGGCCCCGTTTCCGTCGTCGGGGTAGGCGGTGCGCAGCACCTCGTGCCGTTCGACGATATCGCCGAAGGCGGCACGCAGTGCCGCTACCTCGAGGGCACCGTCGATATCGAGCACGAAGGCGATGTTGTAGGCGCTGGATTCGGGTGCGAAGCGGTTGAGGAACCACAGCCGCTGCTGCGGCAGCGACAACGGGAGACGTTGCGGCCGTGGATCCCGGGCGGTCAGCGGCATCCGGACCGTCACCGGCGTCCGGGTGACGAGTTCGGCCAGGGCGGCAACGGTCGGGGCGTCGAAAACGGTGCGCACGGGCAGGTCCACGCCGAAACGGTCGTACAGACCGCCCACCAGCCGGGTCGCCAGCAGCGAATTACCGCCGAGGTCGAAGAATCCGTCCTCGACCCCGGTGATTTCCCGGCCCAGCACCTCGGTGAACACCTCGGCCACCCGCCGCTCGGTATCGGTGGCCGGCGGCCGGGAGGTCGCGGCGGTGACCGCGAAAACCGGTTCCGGCAGCGCCTTCCGGTCGAGCTTGCCCGAGGGGGCGGTGGGGAATTCCGGCAGCACGGTGACGGCGTCGGGCACCATATAGCCGGGCAGCCGGCCCCGGGCCGTCGCGCGCACTGCGGCCGGGTCGACGCCCGCGTCGGCGACGATATAGGCGGCGAGACGTTGCCGGCCCCGCGGGTCGGTATGCACAACGGTCAACGCGCGCCGCACCCCGGGATGGGTGCGCAGGACGTGGTCGATCTCGGACAGTTCGATCCGGAAACCGCGCAGTTTCACCTGATCGTCCGCGCGCCCCAGGAACCGCAGCCGACCGGAACGGTCGGCCACGACCAGGTCACCGGTGCGATACATCCGTTCCCCGCGGCGGCCGTAGGGATTGGCCGGGAACCGGGCAGCGGTGAGCGCATACCGCCCGTGATATCCGCGGGCCACGCCCGGCCCGGACAGATACAGCTCGCCGGGCGTCCCCGGCGGCACCGGGCGCAACCGGGAGTCGAGAACGAAAAGCCGCATACCGCGCACCGGATGGCCGAGCGGTACCGGTCGGCCCGGCCGCATGGGTCCGGACATGGTGGCGGCGACGGTGGCCTCGGACGGGCCGTACATATTGTGCATGCGGTACCGGCCGGCCCAGGTGGCCACCAGTTCGGGACCGCACGCCTCCCCGCCCACCATGACCGTCTGCAGCCGGTCCAGCCCGGCCGGGTCGACGGTGGCCAGCGCGGCGGGGGTGACGAACGCGTGGGTGACGCCTTCGACCCGCAGGAAGGTCGCGAGTTCGCTGCCGCCGTAGATCTGCGGGGGCGCGATCACGACGGTGGCGCCGCAGACGAAACCGAGCAACAGTTCCAGCACCGACGCGTCGAAGCTCGGCGAGGAGAAATGCAGTGTGCGCGCGGCCGGGGTGACCCCGAACAGGTAACACTGTTCCGCGGCGAACGAGGCCAGCCCGCCGTGCGTGACGATGACGGCCTTCGGGGTGCCGGTGGATCCGGAGGTGTAGATCAGATAGGCCGGGTGGAAGGTACGCACCGGCCGGATCCGGTCCGCGTCGGTTACCGGTGCGGGCGATACTGCCGCGCAGGCCGATTCCAGCTCCGGCGTACCGAGCACCGACCACCGCCGGACGGCTCCCGGTTGCTGCGATACCAGGTCCAGCTGTTCCGGGCCGGTGACGCCCAGCAGGGCACCGGAATCGGTGAGCATATGTGCGATCCGGTCACGCGGATAGCCCGGATCGACCGGTACATACGCCGCACCGGTTTTGGCGACCGCCCAGATCGCGGTGATCGCGGCCGGCCCACGCGGCAAGGCGATCGCGACGACGGTTTCCGGGCCGGCCCCCTGCGCGATGAGCAACCGGGCCAGCCGGTTCGCCCGCTCGTCCAGTTCCCGATAGGTGGTGTCACGGCCATCGAAGCGCACCGCGATACCGTCCGGGTCACGGACCGCGGACCGGCCGAGAAGTTCGGCCAGCGACACCGGCGGTTCCGCCGGACCACCCGCCAGCGGTACGAGATTGCCGTATTCGCGCCGGTCCAGGACATCGATATCGCCGACCGGGCGCTGCGGCGCGGCCACCGCGGCATCGAGTACGGCGACGAACCGCCGGGCGATCGACTGCACGGTACGTTCGTCGAACACATCGGTGGCATAGCCGATTTCGGCGTGCAGTTCACCACCGGAGTTGTCGTCGTGTACCTCGAGCTGGAGATCGAATTTCGCGATATCGGCGTCCAGCGCCAGGATCTCGGTCCGCACCCCGGGCAGGGTCAGGTCGAATTCACCGGCATTGTCGTAGGACAGCATCACCTGGAACAGCGGGTGGCGCGCACCGGAACGCTCCGGGTTCACCACCTCCACCAGCCGCTCGAACGGCACATCGGCGTTGGCGAAGGCATTGAGATCGGTTTCCCGCACGATATCGAGCATCCGGTCGAAATCGGCGGTGGGATCGACTTCGGTTCGCAACACCAGCGTGTTGACGAACATCCCGACCAGCTCGTCCAGCGCGGGATCGCTACGGCCCGCGATCGGGGTACCGATGACGATATCGGTACTACCGCAGATCCGGGACAGCAGAGTCGCCAGTGCGGCATGAACCACCATGAACATACTCGCACCGCGGGTGGCCGCCAGTTCCGCCGCCGCGCGGCGGGTACCGGCCGGGATGGTGAACGCGACCCGCCCGCCCTCGGTGGACCGGTGCGCGGGCCGCGGCCGGTCGAGCGGGAGATCGAGCTGGTCCGGCAGGCCGGCGAGTTCGGCACCCCAGTGGGTGATCTGGCGGCTCAGCGCACTGGCCGGGTCGGATTCCTCACCGAGCAGTTCGCGCTGCCACAGCGCGAAATCGGCGTATTGCACGGGCAGCGGAGTCCAGCCGGGCGCCCGGCCCGCGGCCCGGGCGGTGACCGCGACGGTGAGATCGCGGACCAGTGGCGCCACCGACCAGCCGTCGCCGCAAATATGGTGCAGCACCAGCACCAGCACATGACAGTCGGTGTCGACGGCGTACAGCGCGACCCGGAACGGGAACTCCGTGCGCAGGTCGAACGGCCGCGTGACGAATTCGGCGGCCAACTCCCGGACTCCGCCGGCGCCGACCTCCTCCGGCACCAGCGTCAACGGCACCTCCGCGGGCGGATGGACCGATTGCTGCGGGCCCGCCCCTTGGTCGGGGAAGGTGGTGCGCAGGCTTTCGTGCCGTTCGAGCACGTCACGCAGGCCGGCGCGCAGCGCATCGATATCGAGGTTGCCGTCGAGCTGTACGGCCAGCGGCATATTGTAGGCCGCGGCGTGTTCGGCGAACCGGTTGAGGATCCACAGTCGCTGCTGTGCCGGGGAGAGCGGAATACGTTCGGGGCGGTGCACCGGCACGAGCCGCGGCGAGGCGAGGTCCGGCTCGTGCACGGTGAACCGGTCGGTGAGCGCGGCGATACTGCCGGCCTCGAAGAGGTCGCGAATCGTCAGGGCAGTGCCCAGCGCGGTATTGATCCGCGCCACCGCCCGCGCGGCCACCAGCGAATTCCCGCCCAGTTCGAAGAAGCCGTCGTCGATACCGACCTCGGGTACGCCGAGCAGTTCGGCGAAGATCGTGGCCAGTACCTCTTCGACCTCCGTGCGCGGCGCGGTCCGCACCCGGTCGCCGGTGGGGCCGGGCGCCGGCAGTGCGGACCGATCGATCTTGCCGTTGCTGTTCAGCGGTAGTTCGGGCAGTACGGTGACCGTCGTGGGCACCATATACCCCGGTAGCGTGCGCGCCAGCCCGGCTCGCAGCTCCGTGGTGTCGAGTGCCTCGTCACCACGGACCACGACATAGGCGGCCAGCTGATCGCCCGCGGGGGTGGCGTGGGCGATACAGACCGCGCGGGCGATCCGCTCGTCGTCCAGCAGTGCCGCCTCGATCTCGCCGAGTTCGATCCGAAGCCCGCGGATCTTCACCTGGAAATCGGTGCGGCCCAGGTATTCCAGGACGCCGCGGCGCGTATCCGGCGACGCGAGCTGCCAGCGCGCCAGATCACCGGTCCGGTACATCCGCGCGCCGGGGCGGAAGGGGTCGGCGACAAATCGCTCGGCGGTCAACGGGGCCTGCCCGAGATATCCGCGGGCCAGCTGCACACCGGACAGGTACAGTTCGCCCACCGCACCGGGGGCGACCGGGCGCAATGCGTGGTCGAGCACGTAGGTCCGGGTATTCCACACCGGTGAACCGATCGGTACGGCGACCGGATCCGGCGGGCACTCCCAGTAGGTCACATCGACCGCGGCCTCGGTGGGGCCGTACAGGTTGTGCAGCTGCGGGCCGGGCAATGCGGCCTTGAAATCACGAACCGTCGCGGGCGGCAGTGCCTCACCGCTGCAGAACACGCGCCGTAGTGACACACAGTCGGCCACCTCTGTATCGGTGACGAAAACCGAGAGCATGGACGGAACGAAATGGGCCGTGGTGACCTGTTGTTCACGGACGAGCCGGGCCAGATAGCCCGGATCGCGGTGACCGTCCGGCTGCGCCACCACCAGCCGGGCTCCGGTCTGCAACGGCCAGAAGAACTCCCAGACCGAGACATCGAAGGTCGCCGGGGTCTTCTGCAGCACCGTATCGGTGTGGTCGAGCGGGTACTCGTGCTGCATCCAGCGCAACCGGTTCACGATCGCGCGGTGGGTGACGCCGACCCCCTTCGGGGCCCCGGTCGACCCGGATGTGTAGATCACGTAGGCGAGGTGATCGCCGCGCAGCGGCAGGGTCCGGTCGCTGTCGGTGACCGGCTCCGGGTCCATCCCGGACAGATCCACCGTGTCGACGGTGATCGCCGCGATGGCGCCGGGCAGTTCGAGGCCGTCGCGGGCCGCGGCCAGCAGCGCGACCGGCCGGGCCCGGTGCACGATCTGTTCCAGCCGCTGGACCGGATGTTCGGGGTCCAGCGGCAGATAGGCGGCACCGGACTTGATCACGGCGTACATCGCGACCACCAGGTCGAGGCTACGGCGCAGGCACAGTGCCACCACCTGCTCCGGGCCGGCTCCCGCCGCGATCAGCAGGCGCGCCAGCCTGTTCGCGCGGGCGTCGAGTTCCCGGTAGGTCAGCGCGGCGTCGTCGAACCGCACGGCCTCCGCATCCGGTGTGCGTGCCGCGCGATCAGCGAAAATACCTGCCAGCGTGCCCGGTTCCACGGCTGCGGTGGTGTCGTTCCAGGTGTGCAGGACTTGCCGGTGCTCGGTTTCGGTGAGCGCGGTCAGCTCCCGCACCGGAGTGTCGCGGCCGGCGGCCACGAAACGTTCCAGGAAATCCAGGTACCGCTGTCGGTGTGCCGCGACCTCGGCGTCGCTGTAGAGCTGCGGGTTGGCTTCGAAATCGAGCTGGATCCCGGCGCCGTCGCTGTTGTAGAGGTTGACCGACAGATCCTCGACCGGACCCGTCGCCAGCACGTGCACGGAGACCTCGAGATCGGCGAACCGCAGCGGCCGGGCGAACAGCATGATGTTGATCATCGGGCCGAAGAAGCCGCGGGTATCGCGGTCGTATCCGCAATCGCGGCGGATATCGTCGTGCCGGTAGCGTTGATGGCGCAGCGCCCCGGTGATCTGGCCGCCCACGGCGCGCACCACATCGTCGAGGGTGGTCGCGGGTCCGAATCGGATCCGCAGCGGCACCACATTCGAGACGACCCCGGCCGAGCGGCGCAGCGATACGGTGGTGCGCGCCGACACCGGCAGGCTCAGCACCACATCGTCCTGCCCGGTCATCGCCCGCACATAGCAGGCCATCGCTGCCGCGAAAACGACCGGATTGGAGGAATCGCGCTGTTCGGCGGCGGCCGCGACCGCGGCCTCGGTCTCCGCGCTCAGGACGCCGGTGGCCAGCCGGCGCCCCGCGATCGCCGTGGCCGGCGCATTGGTCACGGTGGAAAGGCTGACGACTTCGCCCGCTCCGTCGAGCACCTCTTTCCAGTACGCACCGTCGGCGGCGCGGCGCGATGAGTTCCGGTAGTCGATCTCGCCGGCGTACAACTCCGCCAGCGGTGCCGCCCGCGAAACCGACGGTTCGCCGCCCTCCGCGTAGGCGGTGTAGATCTCGGCGGTACGGATCAGCGCGTTCATCGCGGCATAGCCGTCGAGAAGGATGTGGTGCACCCGGGAGTACCAGATGTAATCGCGTTCCCCGGTGCGCAGAACGGCGTTGAAGACCAGCGGATCGCGGTCGATATCGATCGGCGTACGGGTATCGTCGTGCATCCAGCGCAGCGCCGCGGCGTGCGGGTCGGGCTCGTCACGCAGGTCCAGCCGGGCCCAGCCGGGGCGCGCGGTGGGATCGAGCACCTGATGCGGTACACCGTCCACCTGCACGATGCGCTGCAGGACCACCTCGGTTTCCACGCCGAAGCGTTCGATCGCGTAGAGCAGCAGGCCCGGGTCCAGGTCACCGTGGAACTCCACGTATTCGGCGATGATGAGAGGGATCTCCGGCTGAATCCGCTGGGCGTACCACATCGCGGTCTGTGCCGGTGTGAGCGGAAAAGGTTCGGCCGAAAGCTCTGCCGACGAACTGTTATCGACCCCGGTGGCCGACGATCTCATCAATCACTCCGTTCTACAGCTCGACACTCCCCGAACAGCCCACGGCCGACCGATACCGGTCGTGGGTGTGATTCACGACTGGTTATTCGGAGCATCACGTTGAATGGATTGGCAGTCGAAACCGAATGGTTACCTGGAGCCGGAACAGCGTTCGGACCACGGTGTCCGAATTCCGGCGCCGTCATACACTTCCAGGCGGAATTCCGCCTTACTTCTTACCCGGCGGCCCGGGCGTTGCCTAGATACTACGCATCGGGGGCGAGTCTGTTTACCCTCCGCGGGCAAAAAATAAACCGGTCACTTGCGGTTACCGTATCGACGACCGGCGAAGTACCGGCAAACCCTCCACGGACGGCGGCAACCCCGGCCGCGGAGTCAGGGACGGACGGCGGCTTCCCCGCTGTCGGCATGGCGCGCGCCCGCCCGCCGACGGAGTACCGCGAGCACCACGCCCACTGCTGTCACGAGTACGGCAGCCAATTCCGGCCACGGCCCCAGCGCGGTCGCCGCAGTGGTGGAAGTACGCAGCGGAACGTCGGCAACCAGCGCTTCCGGCACGAACAACGCACTTTCCTGCCGGACGCTTCCGTCGGCGGCGATGATCGCACTGACGCCCGAGGTCGCGGCGACGACCAGCGACCGCCCGTGCTCCACCGCCCGCACCCTGGACATCGCAAGTTGCTGGTAAGTCATTTCACTGTCACCGAAAGTCGCATTATTTGTCGGCACCGCCAACAATTGCGCACCCGACTGCAGCGAATCCCGGAACGCCCGGTCGAAAGCAACCTCGTAACAGGTTGCTATCCCGATTTCCGTACCTGAAGTCCGAATTGTTCCGTCACCGTGCCCCGGGACGAAGTACCCGGCCCGGTCCGCATAGTCGGAAAAAAGCCGGAAGAAGCCGCGCATCGGCAGGTATTCACCGAAAGGCTGCACGATTTTTTTATCGTGCCGCTCGCCCGGGCCACCCGCTGCGGTCCAGACCATTACCGAATTCGTCGTGGTGCGGTCATCGTTGACCAGCACCGCCCCCACCAGAATCGGCGCGGCGATACGCCGTGCGGCTTCGGAGATGAGCGCAGCCGCGTCCGGATTGCGCAACGGGTCGATATCGGACGAGTTCTCGGGCCAGACGACCACATCCGGAGCCGGGAACCGCCCGGCGGCCACCTCATCGGCGAGCTGTTCGGTCCGCCGGACGTGATTGTCGAGTACGGCTCGGCGCTGGGCGTTGAAGTCCAGGCCCAGGCGCGGCACGCTACCCTGGATGGCCGCCACCGTGAGGGTGCTGTCTCCCTCCATCGGAGCCGGCAGCGCCGCGCGCAGACCGAGCCCGGCCGCCGGGAGCAGCAGACAGGCCAGTGCGGCGGCGATCGGGGCCGCACGGCGCCCGCGCGCCACCGCTTCGGATGTTGCATTCGCCTCATGGTCACCGAGGAGTTCGTGACGAACCGCCAAGAGGACTGCCGCGGCGCACGTACCGCTGAGCGCGACAGTGAAACTCACCAGTGGCGCCCCGCCGAGCATCGCCAGCGGCAGAAACCATCCGTCCGCCTGACCGAACGCCAACCGGCCCCACGGGAAGCCGCCGAACGGGAAGCTCGATCTACCCCATTCCGCCGCAGTCCAGGCCAGCGCGATCCACAGCGGCCAGCCGGGCAGCCGGCCCAGCAACCGGGCCAGCAACCCGAACAAACCGCCATACACCGCACACGCGGTCGACAGCGCGATCCACGGCAGTGGGCCCACATAGATCCCCGTCCACGGCAACAACGGGAGAAAGAACCCGAGTCCGGCGAGGAAGCCGTAGCCGAAACCGGACCGCAGCCCGGTCCCGCTCCGCAGCACAAGGGTCAGCAGCGCGATCCCGACGGGTGCGAGAAACCACCACGGCCGCGGCGGGAAGCTGCCGAACAGCAGCAGCCCGGCCACCACCGCCGCAAGCGATCGCGTCGCCGCGGGATATCGCCCCAGCCGCTCGGACCACCGGTTCGCCGTCCTGACACCCTGTTCCACACCCCTATCCTCGCGTCCCCTCATCCCAGGGGCACGCCCGCCCTGCACCGATGTGCCCGAGCGCACCCGGCATGGGAGTTCACCCGCTTCGCGAACCGGGCTCCCCGGCGCGGCGAACTGCGACAGCCTCCCGCACCGAGCCCGGTACTCGTGCAGTCCGGCCCGGATCACCGCGGTGCAGTGCACCGGCCGGAAACCTGCGCACACCGAACCACCGGGCCGCCGCGGAGACACCACTGCCCGGTGCTCCGAGACTCCCGCGCCCGCAGACATCCAGAGTGGTACCCGGTATGTACAGACAAAGCCGATCGCGTGTTCGCCACCGACTGCGCAGGCAGAGGTTCCGGGCGGGCGTCGACGCCAGCGGCGGCCATCCCGAAGGTGCGCGGCCCCGGCCGGTACTGCTCGTCGCCGACCTTTGCCGTCGATAGGTCTCGCTGCGCGGACGTCCGGCACCTAGGAGAACACGGTCGATAGGTCGTCCGCACGCAATCCTGCAGACAGCCGGGCGGCGGCCGCGCTCTGTCAGGAGACGACGCCGACACCGCGCGAACTGATCCACGCAAGTCCACCGCACCCCGGCTCACCTGCTCCCGCAGGGACCAGATCAACGCGTTCACTTCCGGCCAGGGATTCCGACGCAGCGAGCATGCCCGACCGCGATATGACCGGTCTCGTGACCGATGAGGAACACGGGCCCATCCGGTTCGCGGGCAACGGCGCTGAGCCCGAGCAGGTCACCGCAGACCATCCCGGCGTCACGCAGCGAAAATTGTGGTGCCTCGGTGCACCGTGCGCACGCAGCGCGGTAGCTCGGCATCGGGGGTCAGCGGCGGCAGTCCCGGCACCCGGGAACGTGGATCGGTCGACCAGCGTTGCACCGAATCCGCGGGTGCGGCGACCACGAGTTCGTCGGCCTCCCACACCGCGTAGGAAGCAGGCGCACCGGGTACCAGCGTCCCGGCCACGCCGTCGCGGACTCCCCCGGCCCGCCAGGCTCCCCGGGTTGCCGCGGCGAAAGCGGCACGGGGCGAGAGGCCGTGTCCGGGAGTGCGGTGGTGCACGGCAGCCCGCACCGCCGCCCATGGTTCCAGCGCCGTGACCGGCGCATCCGAGCCGATGGCCAGCGAGACCCCGGCCGCGGCCATGGCCGCGAACGGGTTCAGCGCCGCGGCGCGAGTGGCGCCCAGGCGTTCGGCGTACATACCGTCGGCGCCGCCCCATTCGCGGTCGAACGCGGGTTGCACACCGGCGATGATCCCCCAGCGGGCGAGCGCCTCGATATGAGAACTGTCGAGCAGTTCGGCGTGTTCGACGCGGTGGCCGCACGCCGCGACCGTGGGACCACCGAGTTCAGCGGCCACCTGTCCGATACCCGCGACCACCGCGTCCATGGCCGCATCACCGATCGCGTGGAACCCGGCCTGCACACCGGCTTCGGTGCAGGCGCGCACATGGTCGGCGATCTGCCCGGCATCCAGGTAGGAGACGCCGGTTCCGGGCGCGTCCGAGTAGGGGTCACGCAGCCACGCGGTATGCGATCCCAGGGAACCGTCGACGAACAGGTCCCCGGCCAGTCCGTGCGCGCCGAGATCGTGCCGCAGTTCGCGCACCTCGTCGGCGGTCCGTACCGCCCTCCCCCAGTACGCCTGCACCTGCACGCCGTGCTCGAAGGCGAGCAGCTCGCGCAGATCGGTTTCTCCTTCTATATCGGGGCCGGCGCATTCGTGCACCGCGACCACCCCGCGCGCGGCCGCGATATCCAGCGCCGCCCGCCGCGCGGCGTCCCGCTGTTCCCGGGTGAGCAGAGCCCGCGCCGCCGCCCGCACCAGATGATGGGCGTCGGCCCGGACCGGTTCACCGGTCCGATAGCCCGCCGCGTGTACCAGACCCGGGACCTTGTCCAGCAGGGCCGAGGAGGCGATCGCCGAATGACCGTCGACCCGCGCCAGATATACCGGACGGCCGCGCGGTACGGCGGCATCGATCTCGGCCACGGTCGGCGGCCGGCCTTCCGGCCAGCGCGTTTCGTCCCAGCCGTCGGCCAGAATCACCCCGCCGGGCCGATCAGCGGCGAACTTCGCCACCAGCTCCAGACACTGCGCCAGGGAATTCGCTTCGGACAGGTCCAGCCCCGACCGTTGCAGACCGTAGGCGGTGGTGTGCAGATGCGGCTCGACGAACGCCGGAGTCACCAGCGCGCCGCCGAGGTCGATCACCTCGGCATCGGGATGCAGCGCCCGCCCCACATGATCGGCGCCCAGCCATACCACCATGCCGTCGGTCACCGCGAGCGCCGTGGCCTCGGGTGCGCTCGCACTGTAGATCCGACCTCCGACCAGCAACTGCGTACTCACAGTGGACCAGTGTGCCGCACCGGTCCGCGACCGTTGCGACCGGTCGCGCCCGCACTCGTGGCCCGCTTCCGAATTACTCTGCGTACATGTCCAACACGCTCGGTGCGGTCGGCACCGCCGACTATGTCCTGCTCACCACATTCCGCAAGGACGGCACCCCCGTCCCGACCCCGTTGTGGGCAGTCGCCGAAGAAGGCAAACTGTACGTCTGGACCGTCACCGATTCCTGGAAGGTCAAGCGCCTGCGCCGCAATCCCGAGATAACGGTTCAACCCTGCGACTACCGCGGCAACCCGCGCGGCGAAGTGATGCACGGTACCGGTCGCATCCTCGACGAATACGGCAGCGAGCACGTCCGCAAGCTGATCCGGCGCAAATACAAGCTGTCGGGACCGTTGATCGTCCTCGGCAGTATTCTGCGCCGCGGTAAGAAGGGCACGGTCGGCATCGAGCTCATCCTGTCGGCCACTACCGGCACCGGGTAACCCGCCCCGATCGCCGCCGGAGCCGCCCGGGGTGCCGCCGCGGTTCGCCGCGGAAGCGCTGGTCCACTTCTGGAGGTCGGCGTTCACCGTCCATCGGCGTCGAGCCAGGCGGCGAGATCGTCGGCGGCATCGAGTTCGCCGGCGAGTTCGGCTCGTTCGGATTCGGTCAGCGACAGTGCCGCGAGGTCGGCGCGTCGCGCGTCGGCCTTGGCCGGGTTCTCCAGCGCCACAGCCAGTTCGGCGAGCGCCGCGTACGCCCGGGCGAGGTCCTTGCGGCCGGCGTCGGCTCCGTGACGGCGCACCCCGGCCTCGAGTGCTCGTTCCGCGGCCTTGTCATCGTCCTTGAAATCCCGCAGAATCCGGGCGTTGTCGATGACCTTGGCCAGCCCGGAGAGCTCGGCCGAGCCGCCGTATTCGACCTCTTCCGGTTCTCCCGCCTGGATATAGGTGATCCAGTTACCGTCCGGATCGACCGTGCTGAACCGGGTCTGTCCCGGCCGGAACCGAGTGATCCGCCCGAACCCGTTGGTCGGCATCTTCCCGTACCGCTCCCGTAGCGCGGCGGTGAAATCGCGGTGCCGGCCCGCAATATCGTCGACCATGATCAGACATGCGGCTGTTTCGCTTGCCTGCCGTTCGTGCCCGGTGGCCGGTGCCCCGTAGTAGTGGATCTCGCAGTCGTGCGCGCGCAATGCCCCGTAGACGTAGGGCTTGTGCTGTTCGTGCGTGACCGTGTAGCCCAGCGTGCGCCAGAACTCCAGGGTGCGGGCCAGGTCGTGGGTGGACAGTACGGGGACCGCGGTATCGCCCATGAGGACCTCCAATAATCAATTTTGACTACCCGAAGGTATCGGCAGCAATTCGGGTCGTCAAATTTGACTACCGTACTGTTCCGGTGACGAAGGGAGTCCGATGTCGGCGGTACGGCTACTGGTTCTCGGGGTGACACGACGGCAACAGCCGACCCACGGTTACGCGGTCCGCCGCGAGCTGTTGTCCTGGCGCGCGGACACCTGGACCAATGTGCAGCCGGGCTCCATCTACCACGCCGTCAAACAACTCACCCAGGAAGGCAAGCTGCGCACCCTGGGCACCGAAGGCGGCAGCCGCGGCCCGGGCCGAACCCTGTTCGAGCTGACCCCCGATGGCGAAACGGAATTCTTCGAACGCCTCGATACCGCACTGACCAGCGTCGATATGGAAGAACTCGGCGCCGGAATCGCTTTCATGGACGCACTCCCCCGCGCGGAGGTGATCGCGAAACTCGAACAGCAGCGCATCCGCAGCCACGCCGTCCGCAACGATCTTCTCGCCATGATCGCCGACTACCCCGGACGCTACGAACCCCCGCACTTCACCGATCTACTCGAACTGTGGAGCGGGGTCTTCGACAACCTCACCGGCTGGACCTCGGGTGTCCTCGACCGGCTGGAGCGCGGCGAATACCGGCTGTCCGGCGACTGACGCCCACCACCGCTCATTCGCCCGGCGGAGAAATGGACCGGGCCCCGGGGATTACCAGGCCATCCCTGAGCCTGCCGCGGCAATCATCGAGTCCACGGATGCACCCCCGATCCGGTGGCCGAGACCGAACGAGGCGGAGGTAGCGTGGCGACGCCGAAACGCGGAACGATCAGTTGCGGGCGCCGGGCTCGGAACTGTCAGGGATGACCGCGCGCTTGTCCAGCGCGATCGCCGAGCGCGGGGGCTCGTCGGTGTACCACTCGTCCACCACGACACCATCGACGATATCGGCGTCCACAACCGTCACCGACTGCCGCGGCATGGTGGCGGCGATCGCGGCGACCCGGCGAGCGGCCAGTGCGGCGAGCAGCGGACGGAACAGCGCGCGGGTGGGCGGGAGCAGCATGAGCAGCCCCACCACCGAGGTGACCAGGCCGGGGACGAACATGAGGACACTGCCCAATGCCACCAAAGCACCGTCGGCGACCGCGGCACCCGGGGTGATCTCCGCACGGGAGGCGCGGCGGAACTGTTCACCCACGCGCCGCCACTGGGAGCCGAGCAGCAGCATGCCCGCGGCGGAGCTGGCGATGAGCAGCAGAATCGCCGGAACCGCGCCGAGCCAGGACACGGCAGCGGCGAAAACAGCGATCTCGACGACGAGATAGACGATGAAGCCGAGGGCAGGCAGGCGCGGGTCGGGCCCGGCGGCGGTAGCGGAGCGTGACCACGCAGGGCCCTCGGGCCTGCCGGATGGATACTGCATGGGCGAACCTTTCGGTCGGACTACCCGTACAACGCACGAGATGTCCGTTTTGCTCCCGGACCGGTCAACCGCCGGGCCGCACCAGCCCGGTTTCGTAGGCCAGCACCACCGCCTGGACGCGGTCACGCAGATCGAGTTTTGTCAGCACCCGGCCGACATGAGTTTTGACCGTGGCTTCGGACAGGAACAACCGGCCGGCGATTTCGGCGTTCGACCGGCCCGCGGCGATCTCCTCCAGCACCTCGCGCTCCCGCGCCGTGAGCACATCCAGGACCGAAGGATCGCGGGACGGCGCAGGCTGCTCGGCGATCAGGCGGTCGAGCAGACGTTTGGTGACCTTCGGCGAAACCACCGCATCCCCGGCGGCGACGCTGCGGATGGCGGAGATCAGATCCTCCGGCGGGGTGTCTTTGAGCAGGAACCCACTGGCCCCGGCACGCAGCGCACCCAACGCGTGCTCGTCGAGGTCGAAGGTCGTCATCACCAGCACCCGGGCGCCGTGGCCGGCCTCGAGAATCCGGCCGGTGGCGGTGACACCGTCGACCACCGGCATCCGGACATCCATCAGCACGATATCCGGTTTCAGTTCGGCGGCCTGACTGATGGCGGTGGCGCCGTTCTCGGCCTCACCGACCACTTCGAGATCGGGGTGGGCACCGAGCACCATCTTCAGACCGACACGCATCAGTTCCTGGTCGTCGACAACGAGCACGGTGATCGGCACGAACACCAATGTAGTGGCGGTGGCCGGTTATTCCGCATCCGGCGATGTCAGCGGGATCCGGGCGTGCACCCGCCACGCCCCCTCGGCGGTTCGGCCGGCCTCCAGGCTGCCGCCGAGTATCGCCATCCGTTCCCGCATCCCGGCCAAACCCAGCCCGCTGCCCTGGATCCGGGCCTGCGGGTGCACCGGTACGCCACCGGAGTCGGTGATCTCGATCTCGACGTCCCGGACGTGCCGGTGCACTCGTACCCATGCCTTCGGATGGGCACCGGCATGCCGGAGAGTGTTGGTCAGCGCCTCCTGCACGATGCGGTGTACGCCCAATCCGACCTCAGGAGCGATATCGTCCAGCTCACCCGAGAGTTCGAGCTCGACCGCCAGGCCGGCGTCGCGCATGAGCTGCGCCACTCTGGCCAGCCCTGCCGTGCCGTGCTGAGGCACTTGGTCGGGTGCGTGTTCGGTGCGCAGCAGTGCGACGGTGCGGCGCAGTTCGCGCAACGCGTCCCGCCCGGTACCGGCGATGGTGACCAGAGCCTGTTCGGTCGTGTCCGGCGCGGTGCGCAGCGCATAGCGGGCGCCGTCGGCCTGGACGATCATCACGCTCACCGCGTGCGCGACCACATCGTGCAGCTCGCGGGCGATCCGGGTGCGTTCGGCCGAGACCGCGTCGTGCGCCCGCCGCTCCCGTTCGGATTCGGCGACAGCGTGCCGGGCCGCCACTTCGGCGTCGTAGGCGCGCCGGGCGCCCGCGAATTCGGCCAGCACCCAGCAGAAAGCGAAGTAGATCACGACGAATGCCAGATCGCTGAGCTTGAATCCGGTCGCCGCCGCCATCCCGTAGGCGGTATCGGCCACCAGCGCCAGCGCGTACAAAAACCCTTCCAGCCGGCCGATATACGCCACCAGCGTGTAGAGCATGATCCCGTGCCCGAGCAGCGCGGCGTGCACTGTGGGATCACCGACGATGTAGCCGATGGTGCTGGTACAGAACGACAGCACCATGAAGGTCACCGCCATCGCCCGCGGATAGACCCGCCGCAAGGCGATCGGCAGCGGGAGCAGCACGGAGAACACCAGGAACGCGGCCGGGTTCGCGCTCTCGCGGGCGATCACCAGATCGAGGATCAGCAGTAACAGCGCGAGCATGGAATCGGCGACGACAGGTTTGTCTCGAAGCCACAAACTGAACCGGCGCACGAAACCAGCTTAGAGCCGGGCCGCCGGCCGGTAACCGCAGCAGTGTCCGGTAGCTACCGGCGACGTACCCGCAGTCGCGTCCGCACGTCCCCGGCTTCCGGATGACATGTGGCGGACCCGGCGAAACCGGAGTCCGAAGGGATGCGTTGCACAACCGTTCGGACAGCGGCACCGAGCGGAGCCGGTTCCCGTCGCGACCGGCCCGGCTGTATATCCTGACCTGTCGTGCGCTCATCGTCTCCGCTGGTCATTGTTCATTTTTCTGTCGATGCCCCGATCACCCGATGGAGCTGACCGACTGGGTGGTGCTGCTCTCCGCCGCCACGGCGGCCGGCTGGGTCGATGCGGTGGTGGGTGGCGGTGGGCTGATCGTGCTGCCGACGTTGCTGCTGGTATCGCCGGGCATTGCGCCGCAGACCGCGCTCGGCACCAACAAACTCGCCGCGGTCGCCGGTACCGCAACCGCGGCGGTCACCTTCGCCCGCAAGGTACCGCTGCAGTGGCGGTTGCTTGTCCCGGCCGCGGTACTGGCGGCGATCACCGCCGCGGCCGGCGCGGCAGCAGTCTCCTTGATCGACCGCGACCTGTTCATCCCGATCGTGCTGGTGGTGCTGGTGGGCGTGGCGATATTCGTCACCGCTCGGCCGTCGATCGGCATCACCCTCGCGACCCATCCGCCGTCACGCCGCAAAGCGGTGCTGGTGATCGCGCTGGCCGCCGGGCTGATCGGCGCCTACGACGGCCTGCTCGGTCCAGGCACGGGCACGTTCCTCATCATCACATTCGCGACCCTCCTGGGGACCGAATTCGTACGCGCCGCCGCGATGGCCAAGGTGATCAATTGCGGGTCGAATGTCGGTGCGCTGATCTTTTTCGGGTGCACCGGCCACATCCTGTGGGCGCTGGGTGCGGCCATGGCCGTGGCCAATATCGCGGGGGCGGTGGTCGGGTCACGGATGGCGCTGGCTCGGGGTGCGAAATTCGTTCGCGTGGTCCTGCTCGTGGTCGTCGTGGCGATGGTGATCCGGCTGGGCTGGCAGCAGTTCGCCTGAGCCGCTGCCGCCCCGGCCGGTCACCCGGATCACGCACCAGAGGGGACGGGCCGCTCCGAACGTCCCTCATGGGCGTGCGATCCCGCTGCGCCGGCGACCGCTCCCGTTACCCGTTTCGCGATCCGCGCCACCAGGGTGCGCGGCCGCCGCGGCATCAGGTGCGCGGCCGCGAAGTTCTGGCGGCCGGGAACGATATAACCCTTGTTGCGCGCGAGAGCCCGCAACGAGGCCTGCACGACTTCGGTCGTGGTGCCCATCGAGCCCGTTACGGCGGCGTCGCGAGTACCGACCACATCGAAGAACCCGGTTTCGGTGGGGCCGGGACACACCGCGAGTACCTTGATACCGCGCTCGCGGTATTCGCTCCACAACGCCAGGCTGAAGTTGAGCACGAACGCTTTGCCCGCGGCGTAGGTCGCGAAGTACGGCGCGGGCTGTAATGCCGCGGTGGAAGCGATATTGACCACTTCACCGTATCCGCGCGCCACCATCCCCGGGATCAGCCGATGGGTAAGCCCCTCCAGGGAAACAACATTGATCATCAACTGGCTGTGGTCTATCTCGGCGGCAATATCTTCGTACCGGCCGGCGCTGCCGAAGCCGGCGTTGTTGACGAGCACGTCGATCGAAATACCTCGTGCGGCCAGTGCGGTCACGACCCGTTCGGCGGCCCGGGGTTCGGTCAGGTCCTGGACCACCACCTCGACCGCGACGCCATAACCGGCGCGCAGTTCGGCAGCCAGCGATTCCAGGCGATCCGCCGAGCGCGCAACCAGGACGAGATCGTCGCCCCGGGCAGCGAGCGCAGTGGCGAACTCGGCGCCGATCCCCGAGGAGGCACCGGTGACGAGCGCGGTTCTGGTCGAGCGATTGATATCGAACTCTTCGGATTCCATGCACGAAACAGTAGCAGTTTCTCCATAAACCGCAACATATAAGTTGCAGTTACCTCTGAAGTCGCTTCGTTCGAGTAAGCTATCGAGGAAGTCCACCCGAGAGGAGCCCATGCACCCGCCCACCGGAGCTCGACCACTTCGCGCCGATGCCGAACGCACCGTGCGCACCATCCTCGACGCCGCCGAACGTGTCCTCGGCCAGAATCCGAACGCGACATTGGAACAGATCGCCGAGGCCGCAGGAGTCGCGCGCACCACCGTGCACCGCCGATTCGCCAATCGAGACGATCTCGTCCGGACCATGGCGATCGAGGCGTGGCAACGGATGGACGCCGCCGTCGACGCCGCCCGCCCGTACACCGCACCACCGCTGGTGGCGCTGCACCAGGCCACCGCCAACGTCGTCGCGATCAAACACGGCGCCGCGTACGCCTTGGACCGGGTGGGTCCCGCAGATGATGAGGTCGCCGAAATCCAAGCCGCGGTGTTCGGCAAATGCGATGCCGTTCTCCGCCGTGCGCAAGCCGAGGGGGTCGTCCCGGCCGAAGCGGACCTCGACTGGGTCCGGCGTGTCTACTTGGCACTCATCACCGAAACCGTCCACGGCGAAACCGACGCCGATCCACCAGCCGATCCGGACACTCTCGCCCGCCGAGTGATCGATACGCTGCTGCACGGGACCGCCGGTCGTCCCCGGGATCGCTGACCCGGTGGCGAACCTTCCGATCGGCCGGAGCCGCCGCCCCCAGCCCCGCCGGTCATCCGAGCCCCCGGCTGCACTGCACCGCGGTGACCATATGATTCGCCGGCTTCGGCGGGTCGTCCGTGGTGGCCCCCAAGTCGATCGAGAACGGGAACCGGCGCCGTGCTCCGGCGGTCACGGTGGTGTTCTGGGCTCGGTGCGAATCCTTTCGCGGGCTAGCACGCTCATATAGGTTATGAGACTGCGACCGAAACAAAGCAGCGCGATAGGCAATGCCCCGCCCGCTCCACACTCACCGGCCGCCGCACCGGGCCCTCGAGGAGGTGAGTGGAGTGGGCCGTGACTGGGCCGGTGAACAGCTCGTCCTGGCGGCCCAGCGCGGTGATCCGGAAGCGATCTCGGCGGTCGTGCAGGGGGCCCACCCGCATGTGCGGCGCTTCGCCCAGCATTTGTGCGCGTCGTCCGCCGATGCCGAAGACGCCGCGCAAGAGGCCCTGATCACGCTGTATCGCAAGATCGGGACCCTGAATGCCACCGCGGCTCTCGCGTCGTGGATGTTCCGTATCGTCCGCAACGAATGCCTGCGTCGTGCCCGATACCTGCTCGATCGCGGGCCGCTGACCGCCGACTTCGCCCCGGAGATCGTTGCCTCGGCGGAGGACGAGGTCTTGCACCGCCTCGACGCCGACCAGCTCACACAGGCGATCAGTGCGTTACCCGATCTCCAGCGCCGAGTCCTGATCATGCGCGATGTGCTCGGCTACCCCGGGCGTGCGACAGCCGATGCCCTCGGCCTGAGCACCACGGCGATGAAATCGCAATTGCACCGGGCACGCACCGCTATCCGCCACAACCTCGACCGTAACCCGTGAATCGAAGGGAACCCCCCATGCTCACATCCGGATCCCCCGCACCCGACCTCGTACTCGAGGACACCACGGGGCAGCCCTGGCGGTTGTCCCACCACCGCGGTGTACACAACGTTCTGCTGTATTTCATGCGGTCGACGTCGTGCCCGATCTGCAACCGGCACGTTCGCGATCTCATTGCCCGGCGAGACGAATTCGACGCCGACAACGTTCATATCGCCATCGTGGTACCCGAGGACCGCGATGCGGGGCAGGCATGGAAGACCAGGCGCGGGATCCCGTTCCCTGTCCTGTCCGGCGCCGCGACACCGTCGTACGAGACGGTCGGGCTCGCCCGCAAAATCTTCGGTTCGATGCAGCAGTCCGGCACCCTCCTCGTCGACCGCGACGGCATCGTGCGGCACGCCCATGGCGCCACCCTGCCCCTCAACAGTTACGACAAGAAGGGACTCGCGACTGCCGTCGAATCCCTACGCAGCCACACGCTCAGGTGACACCCGCCGGATCGAGCGCCCGGCGCAGGATCCGAGCAGTCGCCGGAAATATTCCGCGGTTGGTAAGTTGGTCGGGGTGAACATGGCGACGTCCACCGAACCCGGCGGGCACTCTTGCGGGCACGATATCGATCCCGAATTCGCGGATCTACCGCTGCGGAGTCTGACCGATGCGGCGCTGTCCGCGGCCCGCGCGGCCGGCGCCGAACACGCGGATCTGCGGGTGCACCGGCTGTGCACGCAGTCGATCAGGTTACGTGACGGCCGCGTGGAGGCGTTGACCGATACCGTGGAACTGGGTTTCGCGGTACGGGTCATCGTGGACGGCACCTGGGGTTTCGCCTCGCATGCGGTGCTGAATCCGGAAACCGCCGCGCAAGTCGCGCGTTCGGCGGTGGCGGTCGCGACGAGTCTGCGGGCGCTGAACCGGGAGCGGGTCACGCTGGCGGACGAACCCCGTTACGACAACGCGCGCTGGGTCTCCGCCTACGGGATCGATCCCTTCACGATCCCGTCCGCTGACAAAGTGGCGCTGCTGCAGCACTATTCGGGCCGGCTGTCGGCCGCGGACGGGGTCGATCACGTCACCGCGGCCCTGTTGCAAGTCAAGGAACAGACCTACTACGCCGATACGGCAGGCTCGGCGATCATCCAGCAGCGGGTGCGCCTGCAACCCGAACTGGAGGCGATCACGGTCGATACCGCCTCCGGCGGGTTCGAGACCATGCGGACGCTGGCACCGCCGGTCGGACGCGGCTGGGAATACGTCACCGGTGCGGACGGTGTGTGGGACTGGGATACGGAACTGAGCCGGATCCCGGAGTGGCTGACCGAGAAGGTGCAGGCACCGAGCGTGGTGCCGGGCCCGACCGATCTGGTCATCGACCCCACCAACCTGTGGCTGACCATCCACGAATCCATCGGGCACGCCACCGAATACGACCGGGCCATCGGCTACGAATCCGCCTACGCCGGCACCTCGTTCGCCACCCCCGATCTACTCGGCACACTCCGATACGGAACGCCGGTCATGCACGTCACCGCCGACCGGGTGCAGCGGCACGGCCTGGCGACCGTCGGCTACGACGACGACGGGGTGGCCGGCCAGCGCTGGGACCTGATCCGCGACGGCGTCCTGGTGGGCTACCAGCTCGATCGGGTGTTCGCGCCCCGCCTCGGCCTGGACCGGTCCAACGGCTGTTCGTACGCCGATTCCCCACACCATGTGCCGATCCAGCGGATGGCGAATGTCTCCCTGCAGCCGGACCCGCAGCGCGACACCAGCACCCGGGAACTGATCTCGCGGGTCACCGACGGTATCTACATCGTGGGCGATAAGAGCTGGTCGATCGATATGCAGCGCTACAACTTCCAATTCACCGGCCAGCGGTTCTTCCGGATTCGCAACGGCGAACTGGACGGCCAGCTGCGTGATGTGGCCTATCAGGCCACCACCACCGATTTCTGGGGTTCGATGGAGGCGGTCGGCGGCCCGTCGACCTGGCAGTTGGGTGGCGCGTTCAACTGCGGTAAGGCGCAACCGGGGCAAGTGGCAGCCGTCAGTCACGGCTGTCCGTCGGTCCTGGTACGCGGTGTGAACGTGCTCAATACGCGGACGGAGGCAGGGCAGTGACGGCACTGACCGGCGCGGGGGTACTGCCCGCGAATGCGGTGGTCGAGCGGGCCCTCGGGTTGTCCCGGGCCGACGAGGCGATAGTGATCGTCACCGACGAAGCCGAGGCGTCGCTGCGCTGGGCCGGTAATTCCATGACCACCAACGGCGCTTCGGTGGCGCGGCGCTGGTCGGTGATCTCGGTGCTGCGTGCCGGCCCGCGGTCGGCGCGGGTCGGCAGCGTGGCCTCCACCAGCGTGGACCCCACCGATATCGAGGCCGTGGTGCGGGCCAGCGAGGCGGCCGCAGCGGCCGCCGAACCCGCCCGCGATGCGATGCCGCTGCTCGGTGCGGCGGATACGGCGCCGGATTGGGAGCATCCCGCCGCCGGCACCGGTATCGAAGTGTTCTCCGGTCTGGCCGCCGACCTGTCCACCGGATTCGACGGCACCGACCGCCTCTACGGTTTCGCGCACCACCAGGTGCACACCACCTGGCTCGGCACCTCCACCGGTATCCGCCGCCGCTACACCCAGCCCACCGGGTCGGTGGAAATCAACGGCAAACGTGGAAACGGTACGGAGCCGGCCAGCGCTTGGGTGGGCACCGGAACCACGGATTTTCGCGATGTGGACACCTCCGGCCTGCTCAGCGAACTGTCCCGGCGGCTCGACTGGTCGGCGCGGCGGGTGGAACTGCCGGCCGGTCGCTACGAAACCCTGCTGCCGCCGTCGGCCGTCGCCGATCTGCTGATCTATATGTATTGGTCGATGGAGGGCCGCGGGGCGCATGAGGGCCATACGGCGTTCGCCGCCCCCGGCGGTACGCGAATCGGCGAGAAACTCACCGATATCCCGCTGACTCTCACCTCCGACCCCGCCGCGCCCGGCCTGGAATGCCTCCCGTTCGTGGCCACCCAGGCGTCCTCGGAAACGGTTTCGGTCTTCGACAACGGGATGGCCGCCCCGCGGGCCGACTGGCTCCGCGACGGGGCGATCGCGGATCTGGTGTATCCACGCGCCACCGCCGCCGACTACGCCACCTCCCCCAGCGTCCCGGTGCAGAATCTGCTGTTGACCGGCGGTTCGGCAGCGAGTCTCGACGAGATGATCGCCCGCACCGAACGCGGTCTGCTGCTCACCACGCTCTGGTACATCCGCGAGGTAGACCCCACCACACTGCTGCTCACCGGACTCACCCGGGACGGGGTGTATCTGGTGGAGAACGGCGAGGTCACCGCGGCGGTCAACAATTTCCGTTTCAACGAGAGCCCCCTGGACCTGCTGCGCCGGGCCACCGAGGCCGGCGCGACCGAGCAGACGCTGCCCCGCGAATGGAAGGACTGGTTCACCCGGACGGCCATGCCACCGCTGCGGATCCCGGATTTCCACATGTCCTCGGTGAGCCGGGCCACCTGAGTTCCCCGGGCGCAGCCACCGACCCCGATCACGACCGTTACGTAGCAGCGGCATCGTCACCGAGTATGAGATCGGGTGGTGGAAGCCGAGGTCGGCGGATCGCCGATGGTTCACACGATTACACCGGATCCGGCTCGGCGCGCGTCGACGTGCGCTCAACGGCAGCGCTGTACAACTTCGGTTGGCCCCGAGCCGGCGTGAACGCTCGCCGTTCGGGCCGCTCGGGGCCACATGAGCGCATGGTTCCCGGCACGGCGGGGGATCGACTCCGCGATGATTGCCGCCGGCGGCCATCGAAGGTTCGGCGGACGCTCGCCGGGTAGGCGGTACGGTGCAAAAGTCCGTCCGGGTGCCCGAACGCCCGACATCGGTGCTCGTCGGCGTCCTGCAGGTCCTGGCTGCGCACCTGTGGCCGCTGTGCCGCTCACCCCGCGGTGGTGAGCACCCGCGGACCGTCCGGAGTGATCGCGATGGTGTGTTCGGAATGCGCGGTGCGTGACCCGTCGGCCGAGCGGATGGTCCAGCCGTCCGGGTCGGTGACGATCCGGTCGGTGGTTTTCGCGAACCACGGTTCGATCGCGATGGTCAGCCCGGGTTTCAGCGGGAATCCGCGTCCCGGTCGCCCGGCGTTGGATACGTGCGGGTCCTCATGCATGGTGCGGCCGAGTCCGTGACCACCGAATTCGGTGTTCACCGGGTAGCCGTGGGACCGCGCCACCGCGGAGATCGCCGCCGAGATATCGCCCATCCGGTTCCCCGGTTGCGCTGCCGCTATCGCCGCCGCGAGGGCCTCCTCGGTGGCTCGGATCAACCGCTGGTCCTCGGGATCGGGTGTGCCGACGATCACGGTGGTGGCGGCGTCGGCGACCCAGCCGTCGATACTCACCGCGAGGTCCATGGTCAGCACATCGCCGTCACGCAGTGCGTAGTCGAACGGCAGTCCGTGCAGCACGGCGTCGTTGACCGACAGGCATACCGTATTACGGAACGGCCCCCGCCCGAACGACGGCGCGTAATCCCAGTAGCACGATTGCGCGCCGCGCTCCCGGATCCTTTCCCGCACAATCTTTTCCAGCTCGAGCAGATTCACCCCCACCGCGGCCGCGGCGCGCAGTTCGGCCAGGGTCTGCGCCACGAACGCCCCGGTGACGCGCATCCGCTCGATCTCCTCGGGCGTTTTCAGTTCCACCATCACAACCTCCATCAGTCTCCGGTATTTCAATACCGTTTCTTGCGGTACTTTAATACCACTCTTAAACTGATGACCATGGTCCGCCTCCCCCTGACCCCCGCCCAGATCGAAGCCGGCCGCCGCCTCGGCGTCCGGATCCGGGCCGCCCGCGCCGACCGGGACCTCGGCGAGGTCGCCCGCACGGCCGGCATCTCACCGGAAACCCTGCGCAAAATCGAAACCGGCCGGCTGCCCTCGCCCAGTTTCGGCACGGTGGTCTCGCTGAGCCGCGCACTCGACCTCCCCCTCGAAGAGCTCGCCGGAATCTGGACCGCGGACAAACTCGCCGAATCCGCCTGACCGCGAACCCCGCGCCGGCGGGAATCACCCGAGCGGTCTGGATGTCCCCGCACGCACGCGGGAGCCACTCGGGCCGCGGCCGATCGAGCCGCCGACACAGGACACTGTCGGCCGGCTGCCCGGCCGAGCGACCAAAGTGACGGCCGGGCCGGCGATGGAACAGCCACTCGGGCTATAGGCCGCGACCAGAGAGATCACCCAGTTCCGTCGCGCGGGAACTGTCGCCCCAACGTGCGCCTCGATCAATGTCAGCGGCGAGGTGATCACTCCCGGCGTACAACTCGTCCAGCTCGCGGCTGCTTCCTCCGCTGTAACGGAGCCGTGTTCCCGTTCCAGCCGATCGACGAGTTCGCCGAGCAGGTTTGCGCCGACGCCGCTCCACAACAACAGCGGCGCCGGACCTGCTTACAGCGTCCCGCCCGCGTCGACCATCTGGGTGGTCCCGGTGACATAGCGGGCGGCGTCGGAGACGAGGTGCAGGACCGTATCGGTGATGTCCTGCGGCTCGGCCGCCACGACCGGGAGGCTGTTGAGGGTGCGGGCCGCCTCGTCGAAATCGGCACGGGTCGGGTTCTCCAGGTCCGGCCGGAACAACCGGTAGGTCGCATCGTTGAGGACCATGGGCGTGGCCACCGTCGACGGGTGCACCGTGTTCACCCGGATGTTCTGCGGGGCAAGTTCTTTGGCCAGCACCTTCATCAACATCACCAGCCCGGCCTTGGAAGCCGCATAGTGCGCGATGTTCTCGTTGGCACGGACCGCCGCCAGCGAACTCGTGATCACGACCGAACCGCCGCGTCCACCGTCGATCACGTGCGGGACCGCGGCCTTCAGCGTTTTCCACACGCCGGTGAGGTTGATATCGATCATGTCCTGCCAGACCTCTTCGCTCATTTCGAGCGTCGGTGCGGGGCTGGAGATTCCGGCGTTGGCGACCACGATATCGAGCCGCTCGAAGAGCTTTACGCCCTCGGATACCGCGGCGGCCTGGGCCGCGTAATCGCGGACATCGGCATTACGGGCGATGATCCGGCGGCCGGTGGCCTCGACCAGGCGGACCGTCTCGGCGAGATCGTCGGCATCGGCGAGCGGGTAGGGAACACTGTCGACTTTCGCGGTGGTGTCGATGGCGATGATATCGGCGCCTTCACGCGCGAAACCTATTGCGTGACTGCGCCCCTGCCCGCGCCCGGCACCGGTGATGAAGGCGACTTTGCCGTCCAGTTTGCCCATGAGCTACTCCCGATTCGCGATAGATGACCCGACGCTCGGCACACCAGCGAGAATATGACACCAACTGACATAAGTCGACAGTGTCATCGGTCGTGGGAAGACGTTGGCCCGTACCGGTATCCGGCCGTGCCCTATGATTTCGAAACCCCGCAGCGTCGCGGTACCGGCCTAGTTTCGCCAGGGCCGACGTCTCGTTTTCCATGTTGTTGTCCCTAGACCTGCCTGGAGAAGCCATGACCGACCTGTCGACTGCCGGGCGTGCTCACACCGCCCCCGGACGAGGCATCGAAGAGCGCGTCCCGTTGTACACCGCCGAATTCGCCGCCCACCCACATCGCGCATACCGCGAAATGCGCGAACGTTACGGCTCTCTGGTGCCGGTCGAGCTGGCTCCCGGGGTTCCCGCAACCCTGGTGATCGGATATCGCAGCGCATTGCGGATCCTCAACGACCCCGACCGTTTCCCCGCCGACCCCCGCACCTGGGAGAAAACCGTCGCCGGTGACTGCCCTGTGCTGCCGGTCCTGCAGTGGCGGCCGAACGCCCCGCGTAGCGCGGGCACCGAACACATCCGCTATCGCCGGGCGACCACAGCAGCCCTCGACGGAGTCGACCTGCATGCCGCACGCCACACCGTGGAGCAGTTCGCGGTTCCGCTGATCAACAAATTCTGTTCGACAGGAGCGGCCGATCTGGTCCGCGAGTACGCGTTCCCACTCGCCTTCGAGGTCATCAACGCCATGCTCGGCTGCCCGCCGGAGATCAGCGAGCGCGCCGCCGCCGCGACCGCCGCCATCTTCGACGGCATCGACGCCGAAGCCGGCAACCGGAGATTCGGCGAAGCCGTCGCCGATCTCGTGGCGTTCAAACGCAGCACCCCCGGCGACGACATCACCACCCGGCTACTGAACGACCCCGCCGACTTCGACGACGCAGAAATGCTGCACCAGGTGCTGTCGCTCTACGGCGTCGGGATGGGGCCGATGCAGAGCCTGATCATCAACGCGTTGAGTCTCATGCTGACCGACGACCGTTTCGCCGACGAAATGCTCGGCGGCGCCGTCTCGACCCGAGACGCCCTCGACGAGGTGTTGTTCGACGATCCGCCGCTGCCGAACGCCAGTGTCACCTACCCCCGTCAGCCGATCCTCGTCGGCAACACCTGGCTGCCGGCCGATCAACCCGTGGTGATCAGCCTCGCCGGCTGCAACAACGATCCGGAGATCCGCGACGGCAACCACGCCGGCAACCGCGCCCATCTGGCCTGGGGCGCCGGCCCGCATGTCTGCCCCGCCCAGCACACGGCGTATGTGGTCGGGCAGGAGGCGATCGATCAACTGCTCGATGCCCTTCCCGAACTCCGGCTGGCGATACCCACCGCGGAACTGACCTGGCGGCCCGGTCCGCTGCACCGCACGCTCGCCGCGCTACCCGTCACCTTCCCACCCGCGCCCCCCTTGCACATTCCCTGAATTCTCACACGACGGTGAGCACATCGTCGAGGGTCACCAGGGACAGATTGCGTTCGCGGATGATATCCACCAACTGCCCGTAGCAGCGCGTAACCGGCGCATGGTTGGCGTGCCCGATGACGATCGTCTGTGGATTGAAGTATTTGCGCGCGCATTCGACCAGATACTGCTCGGTGATGAGCCCGGAATCCGACAGGGACCCGTACCACATCACCGGCACTCGGTACCCGAGATCGGCGGCGATCCGGTCCACCGCCGCATTGTGCCGGCCGAACGGGGGCCGGTAGTAGGGGCTGCCGTCCACACCGAAGGTGTTGCGCAAGAACAGTTTGCATTGCGACAGTTCATCTGCTACCGAAGATTCGGACAGCACCGTCAGATCAGCGTGGTCCCAGGTGTGGTTTGCCAGCTGGATCTGCCCGGACTCCACCAGCGGGCGGAGTTCGTCGCGATGTTCGGACCAGGACCGGTAGTAGGCCGTGACGAAAAAGGTGAATCGGGCCCCGGTATCTTTCGCGAACTGTATGTAGGCACCGACGACCTCCGCGCTCGCCCCATCGTCCACAGTGAGCGCCATGCAGCTCCCCGGCCCCGGCAGCGCCGTGATGGTGGCGGGCGGAACGGCAGTCTTCGGACCGCCGGGCGGGGGCGGCAGCAACGCCGGACGAACCGGCACCTGCCCGGCCGCCTCCGGGACTTGCGCGGCAGCGGGATCTCCCTGCGCCGCAGTGCATCCGGTCAGCGCAACCGCTGTCCCCGCAGCCAGCATCGACAATATCGAACGCCTGTCCATCGCCACCCCGATCACATCGCATCGCGCTACCGAGAAGACCTACCGACATGCTGTATGTGCTCGGCACTCTACCGGTGCGGGATACGCGCCCCGGGGATCGCCACGCGTACGGTGGCGACGGGCGGTGGATTCGCGGAGGCAATGATTCACGAACTCGTATCGGCCGGTTACCGGTGGCGTTTCGAGGTCGTGGACTTCGTTTTCTTGCTCTTGCCCTTACCGTCGCTGTCCGGTTCCCATTCGTAACCGGGCGTGCCCTTTTCGCAGTAGGAGTCGGCGACCTTGGTATCGGTGGCGTCGAATTCACACCAGCGGTCGCTGCTGCATGCGGCCGACCCCAGGCCGGCGGCGAGGGTGATGACCGCGGTGCAGGTGACGGTGCGCAGACGGGTGCCGGAAAACATGGTCTATCTCCTGTGGGGGTAGCTGGTTTTTCGAAGAGACCGGCGGGCAGCGGATCAGGCCGACAACCGGAGGCGAGCGAGTACGGCCCGATGGTCCGAGCCGGGGATGGTGAGGGTTTCTATGTGGTCGGTGCTTCCGCCTGCCACCAGAATATGATCGATCCCGATCACCGGCCCCCAGGATCGGTCGTTCGGATAGGTGAGCATCCGGCCCGCCCCCGCCTGCTCCGCCGCGGCCGCGAATCGGCCGCCCACCAGCCTGCGGAAGGCGGCGTGATCGCTGGTGGCGTTGAAATCGGCGCCGACGATCGCCGGGCCGTCGGTGGTCTCCAGAAGAGTGGCGGCGGCGGACAACTCCTTCAGCCACACCCGGTGGTCGATATTCGGCGGCAGCGGATGGAAAGCGAAAACCGTGACCGGGCCGAGCGCGGGGTGGGTAAGCGTGGCCGACAGGTTGGCCATCACGAACTCCTCGTGACGGGCGGTATCCGACAGTGGGAAGCGGCTGTAGATACCGGTTCCGCCGCCCCCGAGGCCGGGATCCAGATAGTGGTATGGGAGCAGCGCGTCGATACCGGATGCCGTCAGCCGGGTTACGGAATCGGGGGTGAGTTCGTCGACGGTGAGGATGTCGACCCGCTGTTCGCGGACAGCCGCAACGACCGCACCGGTATCGGCACCGCCGAACAACAGATTCGTCTGCAGGACTGTCAGTTCGGTACCCGTGGCGGCGTTGCCGTCCGGCACGTACAGCGGGAGCTGGGTCCACAGCACACCGGCCAGCGCGATTCCGGCCGCCACGGCACTGCGCCAGCCCCGGGCGAACAGGAACAACAGCAGTGCCGCCAATGCCCCGAGCATGAGGTAGGTTGCCCCGGAGGCGAGCAGGATGAGTTCCCGCCGCTGCCAGCCACCCAGGTAGAGCGTGATGCCGGCCAGCGCGGCGAGCAGCGCACACCACCCCATGCCGAGCAGTATCCGGCGCATCACCCCGTTCGTCATACCCGTCAACCTATCCGTTGCGGTTGCGAAAACCTTTCCGCGGCCTTGTCACCCGTCTCACTGCGCAGCCAGACCCCGCAGAACGAGATCCACATGGTGGGCGAGGGCGTTCCTGTCGGCATCGGGGATCAACTGGGCGATGCGAATGAGTCCGAGTAGCTGATAGGCGATATCCGCCGCGGTGATATCGGGTGCAAGGGTGTGGTCGGTGCGCGCACGGTGGACGGCCTCGCGGCCGATGTCGGTGAGGTGTGCGAGGCAGCGTTCCAGGTCGGCGTTCGACGGGGGTCCCGCGGCCAACAGGTCGACCATCGCCTGATTCTGCAGGAGCTGCGTGGTTGTCGCGGTGAAGAGTACGCGCAGGCCTGCCAGAGCGGACATACTGTCCGGAAGGCCGGCTTCGGCGAGTTGGGCCAGATCCGTTCCGGTAACGGCCTGCACGAGGCTCTCACGGGTTGGAAAGTGACGGTAGAGGGTGCCGATACCGACGCCGGCGGCGGCGGCTATGGCGCGCATATCCACCGATATCCCGGTGTCCCGCAACTCGTTACGCGCGGCGGTGAGAATTCGTTCGCGGTTGGCGGTGGCATCCCGCCGTTGTTTCCGGTCCACTGCCACCGGCCCATCATAGCGAACCGGAACATCCGTTCCGCTCGTAGTAGGCTGATCCGGAACTAATGTTCCGGAAAGGGTTGGGTATGCGAACGATCGTGATCACCGGCGGCACGGACGGTATGGGTGCCGCACTCGCCCGGCACTACCTCGCCGTGGGCGACCGTGTCGTCGTGATCGGCCGCGATCAGGCCAAGTTCGAGGCACTGCGCGCCACGGCCGCATCACCCGCGAACCAGGGCGCGACCGGCTCGACGACCTTCGATTCCGGTGCGGCGCGCGCGGAGTTCGTCGCGGCCGACCTGTCGTCGATCGCCGACAGCCGCCGGGTGGTCGAGCAGTTGCGGCGGGAACACGAAAGCATCGACGCGCTGGTACTCGCGGCATCGTTCATCCGGCGGCACCGGCATTTGACCGCCGAGGGACACGAGGCATCGTGGGTCCTATTCTTCGTGTCGAAATACCTGCTCGTCACCGGACTCGCCGACCGCCTCCGCGCGGCCGGACGGCCGATCGTGGTGAATACCGCAGTCCCCGGGACACGTGCCGATGCCATCGACTTCGACGATCCGGGGATGAGCCGGGGATTCTCCTTCGCCCGCGCCAACGCACAGCAGCGCCGGGCCAATGAACTTCTGGGTCTGCTCGCCACCGCGGAAGACCCGCGCCTCGCCTATGTGACCTGGGGACCCAAGGGACTGGTGAGAACCGGTTTCACCGGCGAGGTGGGGCCGGGTATGAAGATGGCCGCCGCGGTATTGGGCGCCATCGCGGGTAAACACCCGGATGTCGCGGTCCGCCCGATCATCGACCTGATCGACGCGCCCACACCGGGCCGGGCCGCCTACCGCGGCGCGAAGCCCGCACCGCTCGTCGGAGGCGAGCACGATCGCGAGGATATCGCGCGGCTCGCGGAGATGATCGACCGCGACTTTCGGTGAGACCGGGCAACTCGGCAACCTCGCGATCGGACGCGCTCAGTTTCCCACGGCGACGGGTTCCGATCGGTCGGCCGGGACCGGACGGGCGCGTAGCAGAACCAGGCCCAGTAGCGCGGCCGCGAGACTGAATCCGGCGCTCACCCACGCGCCCACCGAGACCGCACCGCTGAACGCCGTTTTCGCGACGTCGGCATACCCGAGTTCGAAAGCCGCGCCGATGGACTCGCGGGCCGGCGCCGGTGCGCCGTCGGGCATTCGGTCGGTGAAGACGCCGGCCAGCACGCTGCCGAGGATCGCGATACCGAGCGCCATCCCCACCTGTTGCAGCGTGTCGTTGAGCGCCGACCCCACACCCGCGTGCCGTAGCGGAATGGTGTTCATGATGGCGGTATAGGCGGCCGGACCGGCCAGGCCGCCACCGACTCCCATGACCAGCATGCTCACCAGTACCCATAGATATCCGTCACCGACGGCGAGGACCGTGAACGCCACCGCCATCACGGACAAACCGGAGACGATGAGGGTTTTGTTCGGCAGATTCTTGCCCAGGGTGGCGCCGATACCGTTGAACACCGCTCCGGCGAGGGCGTAGGGCAGCAGCGCCAGACCGGCCTTCATCGGCCCGTAGCCGAGAACGAACTGCAGATACTGGGTGAGCATCAGCATCACCGCACCCATCCCGAACACCATCAGCAGCACCGTGGCACAGGTGCCGGTGAAATCCCGGTTGGCGAACAAGCCGAGCGGCAGCATCGGATGCTCCTGCCGCCGCTCCCACAGCACGAACGCGACCGCCGAGACGACGGCGAACAGCAGGACGGGGATATTCCACTCCCGCTCGATGATCAGGTAGACGGTGGAGCCCAGCGCCACCACCGACAGCAGCACGCCCACCAGGTCGATCGGGCGTTGTTCGCCGGTGGTTTCCGGCATGAGTACGAGGGCGGCCACGATCGCCAGCGCGGCCACCGGAATGTTCAGCAGGAAAACCGAACCCCACCAGTAGTGCTCGAGCAGTAGCCCGCCGAGGACGGGTCCGGCGACGATGCCGAGGATCGACACGGTGGACCAGGCGGCCAGGGCCATCCGGCGTTCGGTTTCGTCGAAGGTGGTCATCAGGATGGACAGCGTCGAGGGCATCAGCAGTGCGCCGCCGATTCCCATCACCGCGCGGGCCGCGACCACCTGCCACGGTTCGGCTGCCAGGACCGCCGCCAGCGAGCCCACCGCCAGGACAACCAACCCGAGGATCAGCATCCGCCGCCGCCCGAACCGGTCCGAAAGGCTTCCGGCGATGAGCAGTAGGCCGGCGAAGACCAGGACGTAGGAGTCGAGGATCCACTGGATATCGGCGGGGGTCGCGTCGAGTTCACGGATCAGCGAGGGGATGGCGATATTGAGCACGGTGCTGTCGATCATCAGCACCAGCAGGGATAGGCACAGCGCCGCGAGGATCAGCCACCGGCGCGGATCTCGTACAGTGTTCGATTCCACTCGAACACTGTACGATCAAATCGAACGTTGTGCGAGTCGCCTAGGATTGATTCGTGGCCAAGAAGTTCGACTCCGTATGGACCCGCGCAGCACGGCAGCCCCGGACCTCGGGCCTGACCAGGGACCACATCGTGCAGGCCGCCATTGCACTGCTGGACGAGGAAGGTCTCGAGGCGCTGAGCATGCGAAAACTCGGCGCGCACCTCGGCGCCGGCGCCACCAGCCTGTACTGGTACGTCGCGAACAAGAACGAACTGCTCGAGCTGGCGCTCGACGAGTTCTGGGGCCTGGTCGACGACGGGGGCGGACTGGAGGAAGCGGGCACTCTCCGTGAGGTGCTCACCACCTACGCCTACAACATGCGGTCCGTACTGCTCGCCCACCCCTGGGCGGCCACCCTCATCGGCCAATTGCCGAGCTGGGGGCCGCGGGCCTTCCAGCTCGGTGAACGGCTCCGCCGGACCTTCACGGCGGCCGGTTTCCGGAAGCTGGACGTGTACCTCGCAGGCGGCACGGTGAACAGTTACGTTCTCGGGCAGGTGGTTCCGATCATCGCCATGGAGAAGGCACAGGGCGGCCCCGTCCGGCGGGCGGATCTGGCCGAAACACTGGACGAACTGGCCACGGACTATCCGGCGATGCGTGCCGATTACCGCACCGTGATGCCCGAGGATTCGACGGTCGGCCAGGCGCTCGGCTTCGACTTCGGGCTGGTGTGCGTCCTGGACGGGCTGGAAACCCGGCTGCGTACGCAACGGAACACCGATACGGTATCCGGCGAGACCCGGACCGCCGGCCCGGCGTGAGCAGCACCCGGGGCCATTCCGCACCAGGAAGGATTGCGTGCGCACCGACGACGATTTCCCGGCCCATGTCGCCGACCGTCTGGCCGCCCTGCCCGGAGTCGTCGCGGTTTCACTCGGCGGTTCCCGGGCCCAGGGCACGCACACACCGGACAGCGACTGGGATTTCGCGCTCTACTATCGTGACCGATTCGACCCCGCCGACCTCAGAGCCGTCGGCTGGCCCGGCGAGGTCGCCGATATCGGCGCCTGGGGCGGAGTCTTCAACGGTGGCGCCTGGCTGACGATCGACGGCCGCGCCGTCGACGTGCACTACCGGGATCTCACCGTGATCGAGTACGAACTCGCCGAGGCCGAACAGGGCCGATTCCGCTGGGAGCCGCTGGCGTTCCATCTGGCAGGTATTCCCAGCTACCTGGTGGTCGGCGAACTCGCCGTATCCCGGGTATTACGGGGCGAACTGCCGAAACCCGCATTTCCGGCAGCGATGCGGACGGTGGCGCCACCGATCTGGTGGCGGCAGGCGGATCTCGGCCTGCGCTACGCCCGCTCCGCGTATGCGCCCCGCGGCCGGGTCACCGAAACCGCCGGCGCGCTGGCCACCGCGGCGATGCAGACAGCGCATGCGATCCTGGCGGCCCGCGGCGAATGGGTGACCAATGAAAAACGACTGCTCGAACGCGCCGGGCTGCGGGAGATGGACGCGATCATCACTCGATTGCGCCCGGACCCGGAAGTACTGGCCGAACAGATCGACACCGCCCGGCAGGTGCTCGAGAATACGGCCGCACCGGAACCTGCCATTCGCCCCTGATGTCCGTAGCTACTGTCCGGCTGCACGGCCGCTGCGCCGCAGCTCGGGCGGTATGCGGCTCGCCTCCGGCCGCCTCCGCTTCCGTTCGCGGGTAACGGTGCGGTCTCTCCAAGATCGAACATCACAGCTTCGGTACCAATGGTCTCCCGGGTTGGGCACAGCGGCGGGTCGCCCTTAGGCTCGCGGAGGGCCGAGCACATACGCCCCGATTGCCGCGCCGCGACGGTCTGCCACCATGCGGAAGCCGGCGCCGAATGAAACGAGAACCCGGAGAAGGATGAGGATGAAAAAGATCGTCGTGACCGCCGCCGCGGTTGTCCTGCCCCTCGTCTTCGCAGGCCCGGCCGTCTCCGAACCCACCCCGGCCGAACCGGGCCCACCCGCCGCGGTCCTCGCCGAACCGGCCGCCAGCGGGCCGCTGGGCACCACCTTCCCGATCCGTACGGGCGGCGATATGGCGATAACGGTCCGTTCCTCCGAGGCCGAGGTCGCGCCCCGCACGGCGGATGGTTCGGTACTCGTCTTCGAGGTGAGCGCCGAACAGACCGCGGGTAAGCCGTATTTCCTGCCGACCGTGGACCTGCGGCTGATCACCACGGGCGGCGATATGGTCTACCCGCTCACGAATATCGCCGAGGCATATCCCGGTGGGTTCGTGGAGCCGGGACAGCCGCGCAGCGGGCTGGTCGCCTTCGAGCTGTCCGCACAGCAGCAGCCCCAGGAAATCGTTTTCGCAACGAACGACGATTTCGTCCAAGGCGCCTGGACTCTCTGACAAACGTCAACTCGCAGATGATCAGGCACCGCCCTCGGCATCCTGTCGGGCAGCGGCCCGCCGCAGCGGCACGGGCAGGATCCCGGCACACCCCCGCGCCTGAGCGGCCGAAACCGCATATGACGCGCCGATTTGTCACGACGAGGCATCGTCAAGATCGAGTACTACGCCTTCGGCAAGATCACCGCCGCCCGGGTTCGGCAGACACCGGGCAGGGCATACCCTCGCTGTAGGCCTGGTGCCCTCGCGTGAACGAGTGCTCATGCGTGAGCGTGTGGCCTTGCGGTAACCAGCACTCCGGACGTCGCGGGCCGAGCGGTTCGCACGTCTGCCCGGAACTCGAGCGACCAGTGCCCGGTAGCGACCGAAACCGCCGAAGGAGCACCATGAAAAAGCTCATCACCGCATTCGCGATCGCCCTTCCCGCCCTGTCCGCAGCCCCGGCCGTAGCCGCTCCCGGCCCCGCCGAACCGCCGGCCCCACAAGCAGAGATCCTCGCCGAACAGCCCACCGAAGCGGTGCCGCTGGGAACCCGCATCCAGGTCCAGAGCCTGGGCGATATGGCCGTCACCGTGCGGCCCGCCGGTCAGACCATGCCGCCCCGGATGGATGACGCACAGGTCCTCGTCTACGACGTCGAGGTCGAAGCCTTGGGCGATATCGCTGCCATCAGTGAGTACGACCTCAATATGGCCACCACCGGCGGCGAGAACCTCGGCGCGCTCGCCGATATCCCGGGTGGTTTGAGGTTCGGGGTGCTCGACCCAGGCGAAGTACGGCGCGGACTCATCGCTTTCGAGCTTCCGCACGGGCAGGACCCTGTGGCGATAATCTTCGCGACCGGCAACGGCTACATCCAGGGCACCTGGGCGGCGTGAGTCTTCGGCCGGCGTGCCGGACGCTCGACAGAGGGAAGCGTCCGGTTGCGCGGACGATCCGGTGGGGGTGGATCCAGCGCACCGGGCTCGCTTGCCCAGACCCGGTGCAACGATGGCCGAACCGGTGCAGGTGGTATCAGAGCTGCTTGCCGCGGTCTGTCGACCCAACCGACCGATTACTCCAGTTCGCCCTCGGCCTCCAGGTAGATCTGCCGCAACCGGTCCAGGGTTTCGGTTTCCGGCTCGGCCCACATCTTCCGCTCGGCAGCCTCGAGTAGGCGTTCGGCGATTCCGTGCAACGCCCACGGATTGGACTGCTCCATGAATTTGCGGTTCGTCTCGTCGAAAACGTAGCTTTCGGCGAGCTTCTCGTACATCCAGTCGGCCACCACATCGGTGGTGGCGTCGTAGCCGAACAGGTAGTCCACCGTGGCCGCCATCTCGAACGCGCCCTTGTAGCCGTGGCGGCGCATGGCCTCGAGCCAGCGGGGGTTCACCACGCGGGCACGGAACACCCGGGTCGTCTCCTCGGAGAGAGTGCGCGTGCGCACCGAATCGGGGCGGGTGCTGTCACCGATATAGGCCTCCGGGTTCTTTCCGGTCAGCGCCCGCACCGTGGCGACCATTCCACCGTGATACTGGAAGTAGTCGTCGGAATCGGCGATATCGTGTTCGCGGGTATCGGTGTTCTTGGCGGCCACCGTGATCCGGCGGTACGCGGTACGCATATCGTCGGCCGCGGGGGCACCGTCGAGGTCACGGCCGTAGGCATATCCACCCCAGGTGGTGTAGACCTGGGCGAGATCGTCGTCGGTGCGCCAGCTCTTGGAATCGATGAGCTGCAGCAGGCCCGCGCCGTAGGTCCCCGGTTTCGAACCGAAGATACGGGTGGTGGCGCGGCGTTCGTCACCGTGCCCGGCCAGGTCCGAAAGCGTGTGGGCGCGAACGTAGTTGGATTCCGCGGGTTCGTCGAGCGCGGCGACCAGGCGGACGGCGTCGTCCAGCAGGGCCAGTACGTGCGGGAAGGCATCGCGGAAGAAACCGCTGATCCGGACGGTGACGTCGATCCGCGGCCGCCCCAGTTCCGCGAGGTCGACGACCTCGAGCGAGGTGACGCGACGGCTCGCTTCGTCCCAGACCGGGCGCACACCGAGCAGTGCCAGTACCTCGGCGATATCGTCGCCGGAGGTACGCATCGCCGAGGTACCCCAGACGGAAAGACCCACCGAACGCGGGTATTCGCCGTGATCGGCCAGGTAGCGTTCCAGCAGCGAATCGGCCATGGCCCGCCCGGTTTCCCAGGCCAGTCGCGACGGCACCGCCTTCGGGTCGACCGAATAGAAGTTACGGCCGGTGGGCAGCACATTGATCAGCCCGCGCAGCGGCGACCCGCTGGGCCCGGCGGGAATGAAACCACCGTTGAGAGCATGCAGCACGCGGTCGATCTCGACCTCGGTCCCACGCAGTCGCGGCACCACCTCCGCCGCGGCGAACCGCAGCACGGCAGCCACCGCCTCCCGATCGCCACCGGCGTCACCGAACAGGTCGCCGGAGAACCGTTCGACGAGTTCGTCCACGGCGTCGGGCGACCATTTCGCGGCCTGCAGGGCCACCAGCAGTTCCCGGGCCCGCGATTCCACGGCATCGACCCGTTCCCGCGCTTCGTCGCCGGATTCGCTGAGCCCCAGCGCTTCCCGCAGACCCGGCACCGACATCTCGCCGCCCCACAGCTGCCGGGCGCGCAACATGGCGAGCACCAGATCCACCTCGCTCGCCCCCGCCGGCGCGCGGCCCAGGATATGCAGGCCGTCGCGGATCTGCACATCCTTGATCTCGCACAGCCAGCCGTCGACGTGCAGCAGCATATCGTCGAAGACCTCTTCGTCCGGGCGTTCGGCCAGCCCCAGATCGTGGTCCATTTTCGCGGCCCGCATCAGGGTCCAGATCTGCTGGCGGATGGCGGGCAGCTTCGCCGGGTCCAGCGCGGAGATATTGGCGTGCTCGTCGAGCAACTGTTCGAGCCGGGAGATATCGCCGTAGCTCTCCGCCCGCGCCATCGGTGGAATCAGGTGGTCCACCAGGGTCGCGTGCGCGCGGCGTTTGGCCTGCGTGCCCTCGCCCGGATCGTTCACCAGGAACGGGTAGATCAGCGGTAGATCGCCGAGTGCCGCGTCCGTGCCGCACGCGGCCGACATCCCGAGTGTCTTACCCGGCAGCCATTCCAAGTTGCCGTGTTTACCGATGTGCACCATCGCGTCGGCGCCGAAACCACCCGATTCGATATCGGTGGACAGCCAGCGGTAGGCGGCGAGGTAGTGGTGGCTGGGCGGGAGGTCGGGGTCGTGGTAGATGGCCACCGGGTTCTCGCCGAACCCGCGCGGCGGCTGCACCATCAGCACGATATTGCCGAAGCGCAGGGCCGCGATGACGATTTCGCCGCGCGGATCGGCGGAGGTGTCCACATACAGTTCGCCCGGCGGCGGACCCCACGCCTCGATCACGGCCTCGCGCAGTTCGGCGGGCAGGGTTTCGAACCATGCGGTGTACACCTGCGCGCCGATACGGATGGGGTTGCCTTCCAACTGTTCGGCGGTGAGCCAGTCGGGATCCTGACCGCCGGCGGCGATCAGCGCATGCATGAGCGCGTCGCCGTCGCCTTCGTCGAGGCCGGGCACCGCACCGGCGGCGCCGAGATCGTATCCGGCCGCGCGCAGCTCACCGAGCAGGGCGAGCGTACTGGCCGGGGTGTCCAGGCCGACGGCGTTGCCGATGCGGGCGTGTTTGGTCGGGTAGGCGGAGAGCATGAGCGCCAGCCGTTTCCGTTCGGCCGGGATATACCGCAGCCGAGCGTGCCGGACCGCGATCCCGGCGACCCGGGCGGCGCGCTCCGAGTCGGGTACGTAGGTCGACAGCCCGTCGGCGTCGAACTCCTTGAAGGAGAACGGCACGGTGATGATCCGCCCGTCGAATTCGGGCACTGCGACCTGAGTTGCGACATCCAGCGGGGACAGGCCGTCGTCGTTGTCCTCCCATTGGGCGCGGCCGCCGGTCAGGCACAGGCCCTGCAGTATGGGTACGTCCAGTTCGGCGAGCGCGCCGATATCCCAGGCTTCGTCGTCGCCGCCCGCCGAGGCGGTGGCCGGTTTGGTCCCGCCCGCTGCCAGCACGGTGACCACCAGTGCGTCGGCCTGCCGGAGGGTGTCGAGGAGTTCCGGCTCCGCGGTGCGCAGCGAGGCGCAGTAGATCGGCAGCGGTACCGCGCCGGCGTCCTCGACCGCCGTGCACAGGGCGTCGATATAACCGGTGTTCCCCGCCAGATGCTGGGCCCGGTAATAGACGACGCCGACCGTCGGTTTCCCGGCCACCGGCTCCGGATTTCGGGCGTCCCGTTCCAGCCGGCCCCAACTGGGCAGCTGGACCGGTGGTTCGAACCCGTGACCGGTGAGCAGGACGGTATCGGACAGGAAGTTGTGCAGCTGCCGCAGATTCTGCGGACCGCCGGCCGCCAGGTAGTTGTGCACGTCGGAGGCCACGCCCACCGGAACAGTGGAGCATTCCATGAGTTCGGCGTCGGGCGCCATCTCCCCGCCGACGGCCACCACGGGGAGCCCACTGCCGCGGACCGCGGCCAGCCCGTCCTCCCAGGCCCGTTTCCCGCCGAGGATGCGCACGATCACCAACTCCACGCCGTCGAGCAGGCCGGGTAGATCGTCCACCAGCAGGCGGGCCGGATTCCCCCACCGGTAGTCGGCGCCGCTGGCACGCGCGCTGAGCAGATCGGTGTCGGAGGTGGACAGCAGCAGAATCACAAGAGTGACCTTCCTGGGATGACGCGCCCGTCGGGGTTCGGTGTGCTCGCCGGAGAGGGTCTGGCTGTGTCAGTGGCGCGACCGCACCGGAGTTCCACCGGTTTCCTCGGCACCCGTCGAGCGCTCGCATGGTATCGCGACGGCGGGCCGAGTCCGTCGGCACACCGGGCCGGCGGTCTCGTAGGTCGGGCCGGAGGGTGCCGACGAACCCGCGAAATCCGGTAGCCCAGACAGTTGCCCGGGAGGTAGCCACATGGTTGCCGACAACTGGGTCCACGAATTTAGAGGAATTCGTTGCGGGAAAATTGGACGCTTGCTATGTTGCCTGGGTCACCATCGGCCGCACCGGCCGGGACCGTTCTGGCCGCCCATTCATCGCGGCGGTGAGGGCGTTTTCAACACCACTGAAGGAGTTCACCATGGGTTCCATGGAGGATCTGATCATGGCCCTGATTCCGACTCTCGGCTCGGCCGTGGCGGGCGACGGCCTCTTCGACGTATTCCTGGGCTCCCTCCAGGGCATCATCGCCTGACCGAGCGTCGGCAACCCTCAATTTATCGGAATTCCCACGTGATTTCCGATCGTTCAGCAAGAAAAGGAGAAACGCATGGGCTCCCTCATGGAAATTCTGGGTATGGGCACCGCCAGCGCCGGTGAAATCGGCACGAATCTGGTCAACGCTCTGATCACCATCAGCGGCGGAACGCCGGGCGCCGGCAAGTAGATTCGGCGATCGATTGTGGGGTCCACCCGATTTCTGCGGGTGGACCCCCTCGGCGTGAGCTGGGCGTACCCGAATTCGAACCGATGGACACCCTGCCATCAGGCCGAGGCATATCCCTATTCCCTGCAGGCATGCCCGGACTTGCCGATGGGAAACTCCCGACGACACCGTTAGGCGCAAATGAGTTCCTTCCCGCGGGTCCCCCGGCGAGCGGCTGCGCTGCTCACCGCGGCCGCCTTTCTGACACTCGGCACGGTGGCGAGCACCGCCGCGGACCCGGGCGCGTCCATCGTCTCCCGGACGCCCGGAACCGGACGTTCGGTCGAGCTCACGGTGTATTCCCCCTCGATGCAACGCGATATCGCCCTGCAGGTCCTGCGGCCGGCCGATACCGAAACTCCGGCGCCCACGCTCTACCTGCTGAACGGCGCAGGCGGCGGCGAAGATGCCGCGAGCTGGTCCGCGCAGACCGATCTGGCCGGCTTCTTCGCCGATAAACACGTGAACGTCGTGGTCCCGCTGGAAGGCGCCTTCAGCTATTACACCGATTGGCAACGGCCGGACCCGGGTCTGGCGGAGAATCTCGGAAACAACGGCCGCAATATGTGGGCGACCTTCCTCACCGAGGAACTTCCGCCGGTGATCGATACCGCCTTCGGCACGACCGGCGCGAACGCGATAGCCGGTATATCGATGGCCGCGACCTCGGTCCTCGATCTCACCATCCGCGCACCCGAGCTGTATCGCGCCGCGGCCGCGTACAGCGGCTGCGCGATGACCAGCGATCCGCTGGGGCGGGCTTTCGTCACGCTGGTCGTCAGCCTCGGCGGCGGCGATTCAGAGAACATGTGGGGCCCGGTCGATGGTCCCGGCTGGCGAGAGCACGACCCCTACCTGCACGCAGACCGGCTACCCGATATCCCGATGTACATCTCCAGTGGAACCGGCCTGCCCGGCCGCTACGACACCGCCACCGACCCGCGTCTGCGCGGGGATCAGAAGATGCTGTGGAACCAGCTGCTGGTCGGCGGCGGGATCGAAGCCGCGGCCGACTACTGCACGCGCGCGCTTCAGCGACGCACCCAGGAGCTGGGCCGAACCGATATCGTCTTCGATCTACGACCGGCCGGTACGCATTCCTGGGGGTACTGGGAGGACGATCTGCACCGCTCATGGCCGCTACTGGCCGCGGCGCTGGGTGTCTGATTCCGGACCACCCGGCCGGACATCCGGAAGCCGGCGCCGCCCGTCCTCGTCAGAGGGCGTCGACCAGGTCCCGGAAAGACCGCATCAGGAGTTCCCGGTAACGCTCGGGGTCGGGCATCATCGCCGAATCGGCCTGGAAGGTGATCACCAGTTCGTCGCCTTGCGAGGAGACGAGATGCCGCAGGCCGTCGCCGTCCAGGACCGGCAGCACCCCGAACGCGCGGAGCAGCGGTGCGCCGCGGAAGGCCAAACCCTCGCCGGTCGGCGGAACATTGCTGATAGTGGTGTTGCTAAGCGGGACGGTGTCGACTCCGGCGAACGACCGCTGGGCCCGGGCCCAACCGGCCAGCCGCAGCAGCCACGCCGGCGAGTTCTCCACCCGGGCCGCATACCGCAGAACCGCCGGATCGATGTTGCGGCGGCGTTCCCGGCGAACCGATTCGCGGATCGCGGCCAGCCGCGCCGGTGGGTCGGTGACGTCGGTATGCAGATCGACGGCCATCTGACTGAGTCGGTTCGCCGAGTCCCACTCCGCGATACCGCGCATCGATATGGGCACCATGGCGGCCAGCGATGCCGGCGGCGTCTCCCCCTTCTCGCCGAGGTAGCCGGCCAGCGCGCCGGATACGACGGTCAACATCACATCGTTGACCGTCGTACGCTCCGGGAAGCGGGCGCACGCGGCTTTGACCTCGGATAAGGCCAGTGTCACCTGATCGACCGTGCGGCCGGGACCGGTCGCACGATTGAACCGGGTGGCGGGCCGGGTGGGCAGCGGCTCGTCCAGCAGTCCGGCCGCGGCCCGGGTGCGCACTTCGGTCCGGGCAGCGGCGGCGCGACGCAGGCCGATCGCGAAACAGGCCAGGCGATAGGGAAAGAGCAACGCCGCGCGCACGGCCACGACCGGCGCCCGCCACGGCGCGCCGCCCGCAGCGGCCTCGGCCGTCCGCCCGCCGAACAGTTCCGCTTCCAGTTCACGGGTGGCCACCCCGTCCCCGGCACTGTGGTGGAACTTCAGCACCACTACAGTCGTCGGCCCGGGCGCGCCCGGAACCCCGTGTACTCGGTCGAAGAAGTGAAACTCCCACGGTGGCCGGTCGAGGTCCACCCGGACCGCGGCGATTTCACCGAGTCGGCGCCGGACCGTACCCCAGTCCACACCGGCCGGCTCGACGAGCACATGGTCGGCGATATCGAAGGCCGGGTCCGGAACCCAATAGGGCAGGTCCAAGTCGAACGGCACCCGGCGCAACCGGCGGCGGAACAGGGGGGCGAGCCCGATTCGGTCATGCGCCCAGCGCGCCGCCGCGGCGGTATCGAGCAATTCCGCACCGCGGGAATCGAATACATACACCGCAACGATGGACGAAGGATGCCGGTCGGTTTCGTCGTAGTAGAACACGGCATCGCGTGGCGCCAATTGTTCCGTAACTGCCCGGGTTTCCGCTCCGGCCGTGCCGGCCACGCTGTCCATTCCTGCGCTCATACCTGTTCCTACGGACCGATATCGTGATGGAAAGAATGCCCGCAGGAAAGCAGGCATACCGATCGACACTATCGCGATCACCGGCCGGACCGAGGCGAATCGGATATATTCCGGAACAGCAGAATTCGGACCGGGGAAACAGGTGGCAACAGTCCGCCGGCGGTCGGTTCGCAATTCTGCGCAGGAAATCCTTTCCTTCCCGGCGGAGGACGCCGAGCCCGACCCGATCGACCGGCCCGCGGGCCCGTGCCCACCCGGCACCTCCCCGCAACGACCGGAGCCGGGGAACCTGGCCGGGGCCCGCCTGCGGCCGGGGTGACGGTCCGCGCCGAGCGTCCCGGACAGCGGGGACATAACGCCCTCTATTCTATTGCCGAGTATTAGCTCTGTTCGAAGGTTCGGCATCGGCGCTTCGACGGAGCCGGCCGGCCCGCACGCTGTTCCGGACGCGCGAGCCGGACAAGTCACGGCGACCGCCGAACACCCGGTGCGGACCTCGTATCCTGGTCGGGTCATGTCACGTACCACCGCCGATTCCTGCCCGGGCGTCCTCCGGTTACACGAAGCCGCCGACGGACCACTGGCGCGGGTCCGCATACCCGGCGGCCGGCTGCTGCCCCAGCAGATTCAGGCACTGGCAGCGGCCGCGCACCGGCTCGGCGACGGAAACATCGAACTGACCTCCCGCGGCAATGTGCAGCTGCGCCAGGTACGCGATGCCGCCGAACTCGCCGGCCTCCTGGGCGACGCGGGACTACTGCCGAGCCGGAGCCATGAGCGGGTCCGCAATATCATCGCCTCCCCGCTGTCCGGGCGGATCGGCCCGCATCCCGATATCCGGCCGCTGGTGACGGCGCTCGATACACGGCTGCTCGGCTCCCCACGGCTGGCCGGCCTCCCCGGCCGCGTGCTGTTCACGGTGGACGACGGCCGCGGTGATGTGAGCGGCCTGCGCCCCGATATCGGAATACACGGGCTGGACGACGACCGTTTCGCACTGTTGCTCGCCGGCCGGGACAGCGGGGTCCGGATACCGGCATCCGCGGCGGTCGACACGCTGGTCGCCGCCGCGCACGGCTTCCTGGAGCTCGGGACCGGCCAGTGGCGCCTCCAGGAGATCGACGACGGCGTCGCACGCCTCACCGGCCTACTGGGCTGCTCCCCCGGCACCGAACGTCTGGAAATCGCCGAGGCGGCCGGCCCGCCGATCGGCTGGCTGCCGCAGGACGACGGGCTCGTAGCACTCGGCGCCGGAGTGCGCCTCGGTTCGCTCCCCGCGCGCACCGCCGAATTCCTGGCCGCCATCGAACGCCCGATTCTGCTCACCCCGTGGCGCAGCCTGGTGATCACCGATCTCGAGGAGGGGCCGGCCGAGCAGGCGGTCCGGGTACTCGCGCCGATGGGGTTGCTCTTCGATGCCGACTCACCGTGGCTACAGATCACCGCCTGCGCGGGACAGCCGGGTTGCGCGAAAGCCCATACCGACGTCCGCGCCGATGCCGCGGCCGCGGTCGAAGCGGGCCGCACCACCGCGACCGCAACTGTGGAAGCCCGCGCCGTTTCCGCCGAGGCGGTCGTCACGGCGGGCCGGCAGCACTGGTCCGGCTGCGGCCGGCGCTGCGGCCGGCCGGCCGGACAGATCACCGACGTCACCGCTACGCCGGATGGTTACCAGGTCGGCTTCCCCGCCGACTGAAGCGGGCTCATACGCATCAGAGGTTCCGCCTGCGGCCGCCCCACCGCCGGTCGGCGACGTGAACGCCACGGCTCGGGCCGGGAGACCACCTGCGCGGGAGCCGCCGGCAGGTGGGTGACCCGTACGCGGGACACCCAGCCGCCGACCGGGTTCAGGCTCCGCGGACCCGCTCGATTCCGGCGTAGGCCCGCGGCGCGTAGCGCAGGCGCTCCGGAAGCAGCGGCCAGACGGTCCGCACCGTCGTCGCGAAAAGGCCGAACAGTTTCCGGTCGAGCGGACTCCAGTGCAGGTCGAGGATTTCGCGTGCCCGTTCGGGCATCAGTGCGTTGGCCAGCCAAACGTTGAACGCCATGACCGGCCGCCAGATCACCGACCACACCGGCTCCGGGATACCGGGTACGGCCGGGATCCGGACACTGCCGAGGCGGAGCGCGAAATCGGTGGTCTGGTTGGCTTCCAGCACCTCGTCGATGGTGCGGTTCCAATACTCTTCGAACTCGGCGTAGTCGGCGACCAGCACCCGGTCGGACAGGCCGTACATCCGCCACCAGGTGACGCCCTCGGCGATCAACTGATCCTTTTCTGCGACGGTCAGCGGGGTGCCGAAATGTTCGTTCAGGGCGAGGGTGAGTTCGACGAAGGTGGCGTGGGTCCACCAGTACACGTCGGGGTTCAGCGCGTGGTACCGCTCGCCGCGGGAGTCGGTGCCCTTGAGCGGGCGGTGGTAGTCGCGGACCCGGCCGGCCTGCGCCTCGCCGTCGGCATCGTAGATCATGCCCTGGATCTGCGGCAGGGAGCGGATCAGGCGGTCCCAGGGGTCGGCGAAGAAGTTCGAGTGGTCCTGGAGCGCTGCGCCTACCGCCGGGTGCATGTTCTGCAGGATGCCGGTGCGCCCGAGGAACAGCATGTTCCGCAGGTCACCGGCGTACTTCCAGGTCAGCGAACCGGGTCCGATCGGTGCGCCCACCGGGGCGGACTCGACATCGGTGTTCGGAGCACCCATGGCCGGATCTCCTTCTCTCTCCGAGGTGAAGCTCTGAGATGGATGCTAGTTCACCATTTCATCCTCTCAGGCGATCGGGTGGGGTAAAGCACACCGCTCTCGCCAATCACCGCGTCACGGAGGTCACTTTGTCGTATCGTTGTCCAGACTCTTGTCCATACAGATGTTCATGTGAGTTCGGAGCCATCGTCCGGCGGCGCGGCGGGCCCGGGGCGGCGAGAAAGCGAGTACACGATGAAGACCAAAGGCGCTCTCATCTGGGAATTCAACCAGCCGTGGCAGATCGAGGAGATCGAAATCGGCGACCCGCGTAGACACGAGGTCAAAGTCCAGCTCGAAGCCGCGGGGATGTGCCATTCCGACCACCACCTGGTCACCGGCGGTATCCCGATGATGGGTTTCCCGGTCCTCGGCGGTCACGAGGGCGCGGGCAAGATCATCGAGGTCGGCGAGGCGGTCGAGGACCTCGCGGTGGGCGATCATGTGGTGCTGTCCTTCATCCCGTCCTGCGGTAAATGCCCGTCGTGTCAGGCCGGGCTGCGCAACCTCTGCGATCTGGGCGCGCTGCTGCTCGCGGGCACCTCGGTGACCGACGGCTCGTTCCGGATCCAGGCCCGCGGCCAGGACGTCTATCCGATGGCCCTGCTGGGCACCTTCTCCCCGTACATGGTGGTGCACGAGAGTTCGGTGGTGAAGATCGATCCGTCGATCCCGTTCGAGGTGGCCTGCCTGGTCGGTTGCGGTGTCACCACCGGCTACGGGTCGGCGGTACGCACCGCCGATATCCGGCCCGGCGAGGATGTCGCCGTCATCGGGCTGGGCGGGGTGGGCATCTCGGCGCTACAGGGCGCCGTCCACGCCGGCGCCCGGTACATCTTCGCGGTCGACCCCGTGCCGTGGAAGCGGGAACAGGCGCTGAAATTCGGTGCGACCCACGCCTACGCCACCATCGAGGAGGCCACCGCCGCGTGCGCGGAGATCACCTGGGGCGGTATGGCCAAAAAGGTGATCGTCACCGTGGGTGAGGTACACGGCGAGGATGTCGACAGCTGGATGGGGATCACCGCCAAGGCGGGCACCTGTGTCCTCACCGCCATGGGCAGCCTCACCGAGAACCAGGCCACCCTGAACCTGTCCATGCTCTCGCTGTTGCAGAAGAACCTGCAGGGCACCATCTTCGGCGGCGGCAACCCGCATTACGATATCCCGCATCTGCTGTCGATGTATCAGGTGGGCAAACTGAATCTCGACGATATGGTCACCCGGCAGTATCAGCTCGAGGATATCAACGAGGGTTACCAGGACATGCTCGCCGGGCGCAATATCCGCGGCATCATCCGCTATACCGACGCCGACCGGTGAACGCGACGCCCGCCGGTCGTTACGCGCGCCGCAGGGCGAGCACCGGAATCGTGCGGATACCGCGGGTCTTCTCCTCGTACTCGGCGAATCCCGGGTAGCGGCGGGCCTGTTCGGCATAGATCCGGTCCCGCTCCGTGCCCGATATCTCGGTGACGGTGACCGGATAGGTCTCGGTGCCGCGTTCCACCGTGGCCTGCCCGGCCGCGGTGAGGTTGTGGTACCAGTCCGGGTGGGTCGGCGCACCGGCTTTACTCGCGAATACGTAGATGAGGTCGCCGGGTTTCTGTTCGTCGGGCAGGTACATCGTCGGTGCCACCGATTCCCGCCCGGTTCGGCGGCCGCGATGATGCAGGAGCAGCATCGGCGCCCCCTCGAACGGTCCACCGACGCGTCCCTCGTTCGCGCGGAATTCCGCGATGATCTGTTCGTTCCAGTTGTCGGCCATGTCCCGGATTATGCCGCCGCCCACCCCGCCACGCCCGGCACCGCCGACCTGTGGCGCGCGTCCCGCTACATCCGGCTGTCCGCGGTCGGCGCTTGCCACACTGGGTTTCATGGCGTTCACGAACGATCCCGACGGCGACCGGTTCTTCGCGCTGCGCACCTACCGCACCGACGGTTCCCCGGTGAGCACCCCGATCTGGCTGGCGCCCGCCGGCGGCCGCTGGTACGGGTACACACCGGGCCGGTCCTGGAAAGTCCGGCGGATCCGCGCGCATCCCCGGGTCGACGTCGCACGCTGCACATTCGACGGCACCCCGACGAGCCCCTGGCGTCCCGGCACCGCCCGGATACTGCCCGCGGATCAGGTGCGCACGGCGAAACGGGCGCTGACCGCCAAGTACGGCACCGGGTTCCGGGTCTTCGTCCTCACGACTCTCATCGGCCGCTTCCGGCCCCATGGCGGACAAGCAGTCGGGCTGGAAATCGACGTCCCGGACGGTCTACCGAAGCTGCGGCGCTGAGACCGGGTCGCCTCACCGCAGTCCCGGCGCAGCGTTACTGCTGTACCGCCGTGGCCCGGCGATGGCTGCACGGCACCGGCGACGGCGGCTGCGATCGCGATGCACACCGCAGCCGTGCCGGGACATCCGGCACCGCGGTGAGCCGACGGACCGGTTCACCGCGCAGATGTCGGGCCGAGTTGATATGAATCCCTCGGCGAACCGGACCGACGGGCCGGCATGACGAGAGGCGGCACAACAGCATGATCGGCGACCATCTGGAGGAATTCGGCGGACTGCCGGCCTTCGATTTCCCCGAGCCCGAGCCGAAACCGGTCACGGGGGCATTACCCGCGGCGGCCGCGGTGGCCTGGCGCATCTCCGAAACAGGCTGGGAAGGCGACCGCACCTGGGAAGAGACCTTCACCCGGTTCCTCGATTCCGTGGATACCGCGGCGGTGACGGCGCTGATCGCCGGTAACTGGCCGGACTCCTACGATTCCACGGCCGATGTGGTGATCGAGTCGCTGATCGCGGCCCGGAAGCGGTTGCCCCGGCTGCGCGCGGTCTTCCTCGGCGACATCACTTTCGAGGAGTGCGAGATCTCCTGGATCAAACAAGGACATATCGCACCCCTGCTGGCAGCGTTTCCCGATCTGGCGGAACTCGGTGTGCGTGGTAGCTCAGGCCTGGTGTTCGACAGCGTCCGGCACGAAAACCTGCGGAAACTGACGGTGGAAGCGGGCGGGTTACCGGCCACGGTGGTCCGGGGTATCGCCGCGAGTGAGCTGCCGGCGCTCACCCATCTCGAATTATGGCTGGGCACTGCTGATTACGGCGCCGACGCCGAACCGGCCGATCTGGCACCCGTACTCGGCGGTGAACAGTTCCCGGCCCTGCGGCATCTGGGGTTGCGCAACAGCGAGATCCAGGACCGGATCTGTGCAGCGGTGGGCGCCGCGCCCGTCGTGGCCCGGCTGGAGTCCCTGGACCTCTCGCTGGGTGTCCTCACCGACGAGGGCGCTGCCGCTCTACTCACCGGCCAGCCGCTGACCCATCTGCGCAACCTGGATCTGCACCACAACTATCTCAGCGAGGAGATGGGGGCCCGGCTGCGGGCGGTGCTCGAACCCGCCGGGGTGCAGCTGAACCTGGACCCCGACGATGCGGAGGAGGATTCCGACGGCGACGAGATCTGGCGTTACGTATCGGTCGGCGAATGAATCATGCCGCGACCGCGCGGCTCACACTGTTCCGAGCGATTCCGCCACCGCCAGCAGATCGGCCGGAGTGCCGCCCATGATGCGGGCCGCGTGCTCGGTGATCGCCTCGACCGGCCAGTCCCACCAGCGCGCCCGCAGCAGCGTCTCGACCTCGTCCGGCGCGAAGCGGGTCCGGACGGGGCGGGCGGGATTGCCCGCCACGATCGCGTAGGGCTCGACATCCTTGGTCACCACCGAATGCGCGGCGATCACGGCACCGTCACCGATACGCACGCCGGGCATGATCGTGGCCGACCGGCCGATCCACACATCGTTGCCGATCACCGTATCGGGTGTCGGCTCGATCGCGGTGAAGACCTCGAGCGTGTTCTCCGTCCACGAACCACCGAACATGGTGAACGGGTAGGTGGATGGGCCGGCCATGGGATGGTTGCCGCCGGGCATCAGGAAGGTGGCCCGGGGTGCGATCGCGGTGAACCGGCCGATCACCAGCCGTTGGGGACCGTAGTTGTAGAGGACATTTCCCTGCTGGAACGGCACCCCGCTGCCCTCGTCGTCGAAGTAGGTGAACGCGCCCACCTCGATGAACGGGGAGTCGACCTGATTCGCCAGGAACACCACGTTCGTCAGGTCCGCACGAGTGGACGGATGTAGTTGCATCGGATCGGGCGCGGCCACTATGTCCTCCTGTATCGCACCGAGGCCGGCGCTTGGAGCGCCGGCCGACCGTGCCGACTCTACGGAGCCCGCGCGATAACCGGCCGAACCGGACCGCGAACCCCTGACCGGCCGGCCCCTCCGGCGTCGGTGAGTCCGCGACCCCGGCGTGGTCGAACCCGATCGGGTGATGCCGGGCATCCGCCCGGCCGAGATGCCCGCGCGTGGGAGGACGCAGAACCGGCAACTCAGGAACGGACGCCGGTGCCGGCGCCCCACCCACACCGGCCCGGCCGGCGCGGCCCGGCATAAGGTGTGCCCATGTCCGATACACGCACCGGCTATCTCACCGACGCGGGCGAGATCTATCGCCGATCGTTCTCGATCATTCGCTCCGAGGCCGAACTGGACCGGTTTCCGGCGGATATCGCGCAGGTGGTGGTGCGGATGATCCACGGCTGCGGCCAAGTGGATCTGGCGGGCGATATCGCGTTCACGCCCGGTGTGGTGGCGGCGGCGCGCAGCGCCCTGCGCGGTGGAGCGCCCATCCTGTGCGACGCGAACATGGTGGCGTCGGGCGTCACCCGCACCCGGTTACCCGCCGGCAACGACGTGCTGTGCTGGCTGCGCGATCCCCGGGTTCCCGATCTCGCGGCCCGCCTCGGGACCACCCGCTCCGCGGCGGCGCTGGAGCTGTGGCGCGACCGCCTCGAGGGGGCCGTGGTGGCCATCGGGAACGCGCCGACCGCGCTGTTCCACCTGCTGGACATGGTCGCCGCCGGCGGGCCCGCGCCCGCGGCGGTGCTCGGCATACCGGTGGGTTTCGTCGGCGCCGCCGAATCCAAGGAAGCCCTCACCGAGTGCTCGGGCCTGGAGTATCTGACGGTCCGCGGGCGGCGCGGCGGCAGCGCCATCACCGCCTCGGCCCTGAACGCGATCGCGAGCGAAGCGGAATGACCGTGCGGACCGGAAAACTCTGGGGTGTCGGACTGGGTCCCGGCGACCCCGAACTGGTGACGGTGAAGGCGGCGCGGATCATCGCCGAAGCCGATGTGATCGCGTTCCACAGCGCCCGCCACGGCCGCAGTATCTCGCGGGCGATCGCGGAACCGTATATGCGGCCGGGGCAGCTCGAGGAACACCTGGTGTATCCGGTGACCACCGAGACCACCGACCATCCGGGCGGCTATCAGGGTGCCATCGACGAGTTCTACGCCGCGGCTGCCGAACGGCTGGCCGCACATCTGGCGGCGGGCCGGTCGGTGGCGTTGCTGGCCGCTGGGGATCCGCTGTTCTACAGCTCCTATATGCATATGCATCGGCGGCTGGCCGGCCGGTTCGATGCGGAGATCGTCCCGGGTATCACCTCGGTGAGTGCGGCGACGGCGGCACTGGGGACACCGCTGGTCGAAGGCGAACAGGTGCTCACCGTGCTCCCCGGCACCATGGCGCCCGACGAACTCACCCGCCGGCTCGCCGGCAGCGATGCGGCCGCGATCATGAAACTCGGCCGCACCTATCCGGCCGTCCGCAAGGCGCTCGCCGACTCCGGCCGGCTCGACCGCGCCTACTACGTGGAACGGGCCAGCACCGGCCGCGAACGCATCCTGCCCGCCGGCGATGTGGACGAATCCCAGGTCCCCTATTTCGCGATCACCATCGTGCCGGGGCCGGAACCGACGACGCTGCTGCCCGCCGGGCGAAATCACGAGATAACCGGGGCGGATGGCGGCAACACCGACGGTGCCCCGGCCGTTCGGTCCACTGGGCAGGGTGCCGCGCGACGGCGTGACGGCCACGAGGCGACCACACTCGAACCCGAATCGGGGACGAACGCAGCCTTCGGCACATCCGGGCATCCCGGTTCTGCGCGGCAATCCGGAAGCGGTCCCGGGGAGGTCGTCGTAGTGGGACTCGGTCCGGGCGACACCGCGTGGACCACCCCGGAGGTCACCGCGGCGCTCGCCGCCGCGACCGATCTCGTCGGCTACACCACCTACATCGACCGGGTGCCGGAACGCGCCGGTCAACGCCGCCACGCCAGTGACAACCGGGTGGAATCCGAACGCGCCGCCATGGCGCTGGATCTCGCCGCACGCGGCGGCCGGGTAGTCGTGGTGTCCTCCGGCGATCCCGGGGTGTTCGCCATGGCGGCCGCGGTGCTCGAGGAGTCCGCCGACCCACAGTGGGCCGGGGTGCCGGTACGGGTACTCCCCGGGGTGACCGCGGCGAATGCCGTGGCCAGCCGGGTGGGTGCACCGCTGGGCCATGACTACGCGACCATCTCGCTGTCCGACCGCCTGAAACCGTGGGAGGTGGTGGCGCGCCGGCTGGCGGCCGTCGCGGCCGCCGATATGGCGATCGCTGTCTACAACCCGGCGTCCAGTAAACGCACCTGGCAGGTCGGGGCGATGAAAGACATTCTGCTCGAACACCGCACACCGGAAACCCCGGTCGTTCTGGGGCGCGATGTCGGGGGTCCGCAGGAGTCGGTGCGGGTAGTGCGGCTCGGCGAACTAGACCCCGCCGAAGTGGATATGCGCACCCTGCTGATCATCGGGGCCTCCACCACCGCCGTGGTCGGTGGCGACGCACCGCGGGTTTTCACCGCACGGCGATATCACGGCTGACACCTCGATCCGATAGCATTCCACTATGGAATAAGATCGGGGAAAGGGGATACCGTGGTGAACGGCAATCGGAAGCGGCCGCTGAACTCCACGGCCGCCTCGCTGCTGGGATTCCTGCACGAGGGGCCGATGTCGGGGTGGGATCTGGTGACACTCGCGCAGGAGCGAATCGGCGATTTCTGGACCATCACCCAGAGCCAGGTCTACCGGGAACTGGCGACCATGGACGCGGCGGGTCTGGTGGTGAAGGGGGAAACCGGCGCCCGGGAGCGCACCCCGTATCGGATCACCGAGGCCGGGCGCGCGGAATTCGCCGAATGGATCGCACGCGATCCGAGCGCGGAGACCATCCGATTTCCACTGCTGCTCACCCTGCATTTCGGCGGTCACCTGGACCGCGCGCATCTGGCCGCCATCATCGAAAGCAGTCGTAAGGTGCACCAGGAACGCCTGGACCGCTACCGGACCGAATCAGCCGCGACGATGCCCCCGTTCGCGCGCGCCACCCTCGAGTTCGGGATCGGTTACGAGCGCGCGGTTCTGGACTGGTTCGACCGGCTACCGGAAATCCTGACCTCCTGAGGAACCAACCATCCCATCGCCTGGAAACGTGAACTCCTCGCTCGACAGCTCCGCGGTCGCCCCTCGATCAGTCAGCGCTCGATCAGTCAGCGTCCGATCAGTCAGCGTCGGACCGGGCGGCGATCGGTCGGTCACCGCACGATCAGTCACCGCTCGATCGGTCGGTGCTCGATCAGGCGCCTCTCAGTCAGGCATCGCTCGATCGGGCGGCGATCGTCGGATCGACCAAGGCACACATTGCCATTTGTGAGTGGTTCCCAGCTGGTCCCCGGCCGTGTCCGGCGCCTCAGGCGCCGGTAGCGGTGTTGTCGAGGTCGCGACCGGACAGGTCGCTACCCAACACCCGAGGTCGAATCGGGGTGCCGGCGCGCATACTCGGTCACCCATTGACGTGCCGCGCGCACGGAGGTGACCTCGACGAGCCCGGGAGGCGCCGGCGGCCGGTCGACCATTACCACCGGAATGCCGGCCTCTCGGGCTGCGATCAGTTTGGCCGCAGTGGCCGCACCGCCGCTGTCCTTGGTGACGAGCACCTCGATACGGTGCCGCGCCAGCAACGCGCTTTCCGCCTCCACCGTGAAAGGCCCCCGGGCGAGCAGGATCTCGTGACGCGGCGGCAACGCGACCTCGGGTGGATCGATGGCGCGGACGAGATACCACGGGCGAGTGTATCCGGCGAAGGCGCCGACCCCCTGCCTGCCGATGGTGAGCAGGATCCGGTCGCCGGTATCCGCGGAGACCCGGGCGGCGGCGGCCAGGTCCGGGACCCGCAGCCAGTGGTCGCCGGGATCCGCGGTCCAGCCCGGGCGGTTCAGCCGGACCATGGGCCGCCCCAGCTGCGCGCTCGCGCGGGCGGCATGTGCGGTCATGGTCGCGGCGAACGGATGGGTGGCATCGACAATCAGCTCGATCGCGTTGTCGGTCAACCAGTTCCGCAGGCCCTCGGCCCCGCCGAAACCACCGACCCGGACGGTTCCGCCGGGACGGACCGGATCGGATATGCGACCGGCGAGCGAGGACACGATCTCGAGTCCACGCTCGCCGGCGAGTGCGTGGGCGAGTTCCCGGGCCTCCCCGGTCCCGCCCAGCAGCAGGATTCTCAGGGCTGCCCGCTGAAGTAGGCGATGGCCGAATCCAGCAGCGGCGGCCCACCGGCCACCGCAAGGCCGATACCCGCGCCGATGATGGCGCCCGGGAGCAGGCCGATACCCAGGAACAAGAAGCCGACAGCCGCGCCGATGGCAGCGCCCACGGCCGCCCCCAGCGAGGCGTCCTGCAGTTCGTTCATGAACCACTGCTGGGCACCGATGAATTGGGCCTGCGCCGGCGCACCCGCCACCGGGGTGGCCTGCGGGGTGAGGGTCAGCCGGCTGTTGTCCTCCTCGATGGTGGCGGCAACGGCGACCACTTGATCACCTGTCTGCTGGCTCAGCGGAATACTGGTGAGGCGTTCCCCGGCGGCATTGGTCAGCACGACCGCGTTGTTGGCGGCGTCCATGCTGAACGTGCCCCCGGAGACGGTGGTGATCAGCGATTTTCCGGCCTCGGCGAGGGCCAGGGTGTAGTCGACGCCGCGGTCGTGGCCGGTGACCTCCGAAACCGCGTTCGCCTGCTGTTCGACGGCCGGCGCCGCGGGGGCGGGCGCGGCGTAGCCGGTGCCGGCGGCGATTCCGGTGGCCGCGGCCGCCATGATCGCGGTCGCGGCGAGTTTCTTGTATTTCACTCGGTTTCTCCGATGTTGCGCGCGAGCCCGGTGACCCACGCTCGGAACGCAAATGACATTACTCGCGCTGTCCGATTCGTCCATTCGAATGACGCAGTCACGCAGTCGTAGCGCGTCCTACCGGTCCTTCACAACCGACCACTGGCTCACCGGGAGCTGCGGGCGCCAGGCGGTGAAACGCCCCAGCGGCTCCCCGCGGTAGATCTGGAATCGGCGTAGCTGCCCACCGTGTTCCCCGGACCATGAGACCAGCAATGCCTCCGATTCCGCGGTGACCGCATTGGCCACGAGCCGCCCGCCCGCGCGCAACCGCGTCCAGCATCGATCGAACAGTTCCGGTGTGGTGAGACCGCCGCCGAGGAAAATCGCATCGGGAGTGCCCGGCACGGCGTCGCCGGTGAGTTCGGCCACCGCTTCGCCACGAATCTCGAGTTCGGGCACCCCGAGCGTGGATGCGTTCGCGGCGATCTGATCGCGGCGCCGGTCCAGAATTTCGAATGTCACCGCCCGGCAGGACGGATCGGTACGGCACCATTCGATTGCGATACTGCCCGAACCCCCGCCGATATCCCACAGGGTCTCCCCTGGTCCCGGCGCGAGCGCGGCCAGAGTCAGCGCACGGACCTCCGATTTGGTGAGCTGACCGTCACCGGTATACGCGGAATCGGGCAGCCCGGGCAACCGGGTGCGACGCGGATGTCCGGGTTCACCGGTCACCGCTATCGCGACAAGGTTGAGCGGATCACCGGGCGGTTCCCGCCAATCGGCGGCGTAGCCCGAGACGATCCGTTCGGCCGGACCGCCCAATTGCTCCAGCAACGTCACCGGGGACGGCCCGAAACCGTGCGAGCGCAACAATTCCACGATTTCGGCGGGAGTCCCGGCGTCCGCGCTGAGGACCAGGATTCGCCGGCCGTCGATCAGTTCCGGCAGCAATCGCCGCAGCGGACGGCCGACCGCACTCACAATGCACACCTCGGGAAGCGGCCAGCCGAGCCGGGCGCAGGCCAGCGAGGCCGACGACGGCTGGGGCAGCACCCGCAGCGATTCGGGTCCGAGCAACCGCGCCAAGGTGGTGCCGATGCCGTAGAACATGGGGTCGCCGCTGGCGAGCACTCCGAGCCGGGTTCCGCGCAGATCCGCCAGCAGACCCGGTAGCGCGGGCACCAGCGGCGAGGGCCAGCAGTGCCGTGTGGCGGTGATCTCGTCCGGTAACAGGGCCAGCTGCCGAGCCGACCCCAGCAATACCGCGCATTCCCGCAACGCATCGCGTGAAATCTCGGAAAGCCCCGCCCAGCCGTCCGCGCCGATACCCACCACGGGGACCCGAGGCCCGGCCCACCGTATCGCCGGGCCGGCACTCATACCGCGCCCCGCTGGGCCACTGCGGCGTCACCACGGCCGCGCGGGGCCGAAATCCGCGGTCCCCGGGATACGACGCGGCACCACACCGCCCCGTCACCGGAAGAATCCCGCAGCCACCGGCCGGTGCCCGCGCTCACCGCGGCAGCCGCCGCCAGACTGCCTGGGGCAGCAGGCGCATTCCGAAGAACACCGGGCGCAGAATCCCGGGAATCCAGACCCGGCCCGCACGACGTCCCAGCGCACCCACGACCGCGTCCGCGACCTGATCCGGGGTACTGGAGAACGGCGCCGGGCGCATCCCCTCGGTCATCCGGCCGATCACGAATCCCGGACGAGCGAGCAGCAGATGCACCCCGCTACCGTGCAGCGCATCGGCCAGGCCACTGGCGAAACCGTCCAGCCCGGCCTTGGCCGACCCGTAGACGTAGTTCGCCCGCCGGACCCGGACACCCGCCACCGAACCGAATACGACGAGATGGCCGCTGCCCTGGACGCGGAACTCGTTGGCCAGCACGGTGAGCACGCTGAGCTGCGCAGTGTAATCGGTATGCACCACGGCGAGCGCGTGACCGGGGTCGGCTTCGGCCAGGGCCTGATCCCCCAGTACACCGAATGCCAGGACCGCGACCCCGACCGGACCGTAGTCGGCAACGATCTTGGCCAGCAACGCCGGATGGCTCGCGGTGTCGGCGGCATCGAATTCCACCGGATGCACCGCCGTCGCGCCCGCCGCGGTGAGCGCCGCTGTTTCGGTGTGCAGTTCCTCGCAGCGCCGCGCGGCCAGCACCACCGCCCGGCCGGGGGCCAGCCGCAGCGCCACTTGCAGACCGATTTCGCTGCGTCCGCCCAGCACCAGCACTGTGCCCGGGTCGATCCCTCGTGTACGACGCACAACCATGCGCTCAGTCTGTCATCCGGCGCCGGTCGCGACCCGCACCGGGAGACCCGAGTCCGGTAAATGTCACCCGCTACGGTCCTCGTATGGCAACCCATACCGTCGAACTGTCGCCCGCCGCCGTCGAGTTCCTAACCGAACGGCATCTGGCCACCCTCACCACCCTGCGAGCGGACGGCACCCCGCATGTGGTGCCGGTGGGCTTCACCTGGGACGGCGACGCCGGGCTGGCCCGCGTGATAACCAGTGGCAGTTCGGTGAAGGCCCGCAACGTCGGGCGATCGGGCTACGCCGCGGTCGGTCAGGTCGACGGGCGGCGCTGGCTCACCCTCGAGGGGCCGGCAACGGTGCTGGACGATCCGGCGCAGGTCCGGGAAGCCGAACGCCGCTACGCCGAACGCTATCGCACCCCGCGCGAGAACCCGGCCCGCGTGGTACTCGCCATAGAAGTCCGCCGGGTGTTGTGCGGGGTCGCGTTGCGGGCTGTGTGAGCTCCGCGCTCACCGATCCGACAGCCGCAGTGTCCGGGCCGGACAGGACCGTTGCACCGCGAGGCGACGACCTGATCGAACGCGGGCCCACCACGTGCGGGCCGAATCGTCAGGTGGGCAGGGCGGTGAGGCCGTGCGGCCGCTCGTTCATCGATACGCAGCCGTCCTCGGTGACCACCACGATGTCCTCTATCCGGGCACCCCATTCCCCCGGGAAATAGATCCCCGGTTCGATACTGAAGGCCATACCGGGGCGCAGTTCGAGATCGTTGCCCGCGACGATATACGGCTCCTCGTGTACCGAGAGACCGATCCCGTGGCCGGTGCGGTGCACGAACGCCGCCCCGAACCCGGCGGCCTCCAGTGGTTCGCGGGCCGCCGCGTCCACGGCCGCGGCCCGCACCCCCGGGCGCACGGCGGCGACTGCGGCCGCCTGCGCCCGTTCCAGTTCGGCGCAGCGGGCGGCGACCTCCGGATCGGGTTCGCCGAGCACGTAGGTGCGGGTGGAATCGGAGTAGTAGCCGGGTTCCACCGGGCCGCCGATATCGATGACCACCACATCACCGGCCGCGATTCGCCGGTCCGATACCTCGTGGTGCGGTACGGCGCCGTTGGACCCGCTGCCGACGATGACGAACGCGGCCTCGGTGTGCCCCTCGGCCACGATGGCGTCGGTGATGTCCTTGCCGACCTCGGCTTCGGTGCGCCCCACCCGCAGGAATTCGCCCATCCGGGCATGGACGCGGTCGATGGCGGCACCCGCGCGGCGCAGTGCCGCGATCTCCGCGTCGTCCTTGATCATGCGTAGTTCCCGCAGGACCGGGGTCGCCGAGACGGGCAGCCCGCTGAAGCTGTGCGCCAGCGGCAGCAGATGCAGTGCGGGCATACCGTCGGCGACCGCCACCCGCGACCCGATATGTAGCGCCGACTGCACCAGCTCGTAGGGATCGACGCCATCCACCCAGTCCAGGACCCGCAGGCCCAACTCGTCCACCGCGGATTCGCGCAGCCCGGCAACCTCCAGTTTCGGTACCACCACCGAGGGGGTGGCCTTATCGGAGGTGATAACCAGGCAGGTGAGCCGCTCGAACGATTGGGCGGCCGATCCGATCAGATACCGCAGGTCGGGACCGGGGGTGATGAGCAGTGCGTCCAGATGCGCTTCGCGGATCAACTGTACCGCCCGCTCCAGCCGCTGCTCGTAGATTTCCGCCGCGAACCGTGACTCCGTGTGCGCGCTCATGATCTCGAACTTACCCGCTGTCCGGGAGCGGTACACCGGATCGGTCGGTGGCGCCCGGTAGATTCCGGCGGGTGACTACGACCGAATCCGCACCGCGTCCACTGCTGCTGCTGGACGGAGCGAGTCTGTGGTTCCGGGCATTCCACGCGATCCCGGACAAGATCACCGCACCGGACGGCAGATCGGTGAACGCCCTGCGCGGGTTCACCGATATGGTGGCCGCCCTCATCACCCGGCACCGCCCAGCCCGCCTGGTGGTATGCCTGGATCTGGATTGGCGCCCCCGATTCCGGGTGGATCTTGTGCCGACGTACAAGACGCATCGCCTGGACACCTCCGCGGACGCCGAACCAGGCGCCGAAGTGGTACCCGACCGGTTGACACCGCAGGTCGGGATGATCCTGGAGGTGCTGGCCGCCGCCGGTATCGCCACCGGCGGCGCGGACGGCCTCGAGGCCGACGATGTGCTCGGCACCCTGGCCTCCACCGAACGCACCGCCCCGGTGGTCGTGGTCAGCGGCGATCGTGACCTGCTGCAACTCGTACGCGATACGCCCGCACCACCCGTCCGCGTGCTGTACGCCGGTCGCGGGCTGGCCAAGGCCGAACTCTTCGGGCCCGCCGAGGTCGCGGCCAAATACGGGGTACCGACGGAGAACGCGGGCCCTGCCTATGCCGATATGGCCACCTTGCGCGGCGATTCGTCCGACGGACTGCCCGGCGCAGCGGGGATCGGTGAGAAAACCGCCGCCACCCTGATCAGCCGGTTCGGCTCACTCGAGGCGTTACGCGCCGCCGTGGACGATCCGGCCGCCGAACTCGCCCAGGGCATCCGTGCCAAACTCCGTGCCGCCGCCGGTTATCTCGACGCCGCGGCGCCGGTGGTGCGGGTGGTCCGCGACGCGGATGTGATCTTGTCCCGCCCCGATACCCTGCACCCCATTCCGGCCGATAGCGACGCGCTCCAGGAGCTTGCCACCCGTTACAACGCCGAAAGTCCGATCAAACGACTGATAACGGCGCTCGGCACCTGCGCCTGACCGTCCACGCCGGATGTTCCGGCAGCATCCCGGTACCGGGATGCTGCCGGGCGAACCCACCGCATCGGACCCGGGTCACCGATGCAGCCGCGCCATACCAGGGCGGCCTCCACAGCAATATCGGGGCTCTCGTCACCACTGGCCGCGACAGCGCTCGGGCCGGTTCGGGGATGCGAAGACCATCCGCACCGCCCCGGCGCAACCAGCGGTGGTGCCGAGTTTTACGAGGCCCGGAAAGGTTTCGGTCCGTCCCTGCTGTCCGTGCTCGAGACAATGCGGCGCAGCCGCGAGTATCGAGCGCGGACAGCAGGGACCAAGGGGACCGAAACCCGCGCCGCCGCAGGCGGTGCCGAATAAACAGAACTCAGCTGGGCCGGCCGACTTCGTAGGTGCCGTCTTCCTTGGTGATCTTGATATTGACCTTTTTGTCCTCGCCGCCGACCTTCAGGTCACAGGTGAACGTCGCGTCCACCGCAACCTCCTGTCCCGCCGGGCACCGGACATCCTTGACATCCTCGATGCCGTAGGACTCCTCGAGCACCTTGGCCACCCCGGTCTGTACCGCGGCCTGATCGAGTTCGTCCTTGGCTGTGAGCATCAGGATCGCCACCACCACACCGGCCACGACCACCACACCGGCCAGCACGAGCCCGATGATCAGACCGGTTTTCTTACCGCCGCCACCGGCGGGCTGCTGCTGGGCGCCCCACTGCTGCTGGGCAGGCTGACCCCACTGCCCCGACTGCGCCTGCGGCTGCTGCCCCCACTGCTGTTGTTGTTGCTGGTTGGGGTCGCCCCACTGTTGTTGCGGCTGATTCGGGTCACCCCACTGCTGAGGCGGCGGCTGCTGACCCCACTGCTGCTGCGTCGGCTCGCTCCACTGCTGCTGCGGCTGCTGCGGCTGGGGTTGCGGCTGACTCCACTGTTGCGGCTGCGGCTGCGGCTGCGGCTGCGGCTGCGGCTGCCACTGCTGACCACTCTGGTCGCCACTGCCCCATTGCTGGGTGGGCTGCGCCTGCTGCGGATCGTTCAGGGGCTGTGCGGGTGGCTGGCTCCCCCACTGTGGCGCTGCGCCGGGCGGCTGCTGTCCACCCCAGACCTGGGTGGGATCGTTACGTCCCTCCCCGGGTCCCGGGGTGTCGTTCGGTCCGTACGGCCCACTCATCTGGTTGCCTCCACTCGCATCGTCATACACACGGTAGCCCCCCGCGTGCGGTTGAAATCAAATCACAATCGATGGTCTCACGCTGTGCCTACCGAAGCATGAGCGAGGGCAACGATCGCTTCTCGCATACGGATGCCGAGGCGCCGAAGGCGGAGGCATCGCATTACCGCCGCCCGCTCATGCCGCGTCCACGGCGACGACACCACGCCGGATCGCCCGGACGGCCTTGGCCGCGGTGGCCGCGACCTCGGTATCGTCTGCGGTGCTGTGGATCTGGTCGAGCAGATCGATCACCTGACGGCACCAGCGCACGAAATCGCCGGCCGATAGCGGCGAGCCCTGATCCCCGCCGGCCGTCATCGCGTCCACGAGGGCATCGCCGCGGGCCCATTTGTAGATTCCGTCGACGAAACCGAGATCGGGTTCCCGGGTCGGCACGAGCCGGTGCTCGGCTTCGTCGGTGCGTAGCCGCGACCACTGGGCGATGGTGTCGGCCACCGCCCGGCGGATCGGTGCCGTCGGTCCCGCAGCCCCGAGATATCCGCCCTCGCTTCGTGATTCGAACACCAGAATGGAGACGACGGCCGCCAGCTCGGCCGGCCCCAGACCGCGCCACAGCCCTCGGCGCAGACATTCGGCGACCAGCAGATCGCTTTCGGCGTAGATCCGGGCCAGCCGCCGCCCGTCCGGGGTGACTTCGCCGTCGCGCACGAAGCCGCGCTCGTCCAGCAGGCCGACGATCCGATCGAAGGTGCGGGCCAGCGAGTTCGTGGTCGCGGCGACCTTCTGCCGCATGGCCTCGGTTTCGCGGCGTATCCGGTTGTAGCGCTCGCCCACCCGGGCCAGTTGTTCGCGATCGGGCCGGGAATGCGCGGGATGGGCGCGCAACGCGCGCCGCAATGTCGCGAGTTGCGGATCGTCCACGCCCCGGGCACGTTTATCGCGGCGGCCTCGGCCGGGTGCGGTGATCCCGGTACTGCGCAGTGCCGACGCCAGATCGCGCCGGGTGCGGGCCGTGCGATGGTCGACCCGGCGCGGTAACCGCATCCGGCCCAGCGGTTCGGCGGGCACCGGGAAATCGGCGACCGATACCCGGCCTGCCCATTTGTCCTCGGTGAGCACCAGCGGACGTGGATCCCCCGGTGTGGCATCCGGTTCCAGGATCACTGCCAGACCCGCCCGGCGGCCCGCGCCGATGGCGACCACATCACCGCGCCGGAGTTCGGTCAGCGCGGCCACCCCGGCGGTGCGCCGGTCGTTACGGGTCTGCTGGTTCAGCTGCCGTTCCCGCTGTTTGATCCGTTCGCGCAGGCCGAAGTACTCGAGGAAATCCCCCTCCTCGCCGCCGAGCTGCGCGGCGAGCTTACGCAGCTGGCCCTCGTTGCGCTCGATACCGCGCACGAGACCCACCACCGAACGATCGGCCTGGAACTGCGCGAACGACCGTTCCAGCAGCATCCGCGCCTCCTCGGACCCCAGCCGGTCGATCAGGTTGATCGACATGTTGTAGCCGGGTTTGAAGGAGCTGCGCAACGGATAGGTCCGGGTGGAGGCCAGGCCGGCGACCGCGCTGGTATCGACCTCGGGTTGCCAGAGCACCACCGCATGCCCCTCGACATCGATACCCCGCCGGCCTGCCCGGCCGGTCAGCTGCGTGTACTCGCCCGGCGTGAGTTCGGCGTGCGTTTCGCCGTTGAATTTCACCAGCCGCTCCAGCACGACCGTACGCGCGGGCATATTGATCCCCAGAGCCAGCGTCTCGGTGGCGAACACCGCCCGCACCAGCCCCTTGACGAACAATTCCTCGACCGTGTGCCGGAACGCGGGCAGCATCCCGGCGTGGTGCGCGGCCAGCCCCCGGTGCAGCGCCTCCCGCCACTCCCAGTAGCCGAGCACTTCGAGATCGGCGCGCGGCAGCTCGCCGGTGTGTTTGTCGATGATCGCGTCGACGATCTCCGGGTCGGCGGCACCGCTCAGATTCAGCCCCGACCGCAGACACTGCGCCAGTGCGCCGTCGCAGCCCGCTCGGCTGAAAATAAAGGTGATGGCCGGGAGCAACCCTTCCTCGTCGAGCCGGGCCAGCACCTCCGGCCGGGGCAGCGGGCGGAAGAACCGGCGCGGTCCGCCGCGGCCACGGGGGCCGCCCCAGCTTTCCATCCGGTCGGCGGCCTCGCGCTGTTTGATGTAGCGGACCAGATCGGAATCGACGAGGACACGCTGATCGGAGGATTCGCTGTCGAACAGATCGAACATCCGGCGCCCGACCATCACGTGCTGCCACAGCGGTACCGGCCGGGTCTCGTCCACCACCACCGCGGTATCGCCGCGTACGGTCTCCATCCAGGCGCCGAACTCCTCGGCATTGGAGACCGTCGCGGACAGGCTCACCAGCCGCACCTCGGCCGGCAGATGCAGGATGACCTCTTCCCAGACCGCGCCGCGGAACCGGTCGGCCAGGTAGTGGACCTCGTCCATCACCACGTACGACAGCGCCCGCAGGGCATCCGACGACGCGTAGATCATATTGCGCAGCACCTCGGTGGTCATCACGACCACTTGTGCGTCCGGGTTGATGGACTGATCGCCGGTCAGCAACCCCACCCGGCCCCGGCCGTACCGTTCGGTGAGATCGGCGAACTTCTGGTTCGACAGTGCCTTGATGGGGGTGGTGTAGAAGCATTTCCCGCCGGAGGCCAGGGCCAGATGCACCGCGAACTCGCCGACCACGGTTTTCCCGGCCCCGGTGGGCGCGCACACCAGCACCCCATGGCCGTTCTCCAGGGCGGTACAGGCTTGGCGCTGAAACGGGTCCAGCTCGAATGTCAGCTCGGCGGCGAACCTGGACAGTTCGGCGGTCAGCGACGCGTTCGGTGTCACGTGTCCGAGACTAATGGAGGATTACGACACCGGTCGCGCCGATAAAATCCGCCGGTCGCTCACGACGCCATCCGGGAGTCTCAGAGTGTGTCCGAATAGTCCGGTGCCGAACCGGTGGACCGGCCGGGGGCGGGAACCGGGTCCGCCGCGGTGATCGGCGCGGCCGGATCGACCGGGGCGGGCGCACCGATCTGCGATGCCTGCTCGTCGTCGAGGGCACCCAGTTCCTGTTCGGCACGTCTGGCGCGCCGCTTGTCGTTGATCCGCGCGAATTGCACCGCCACCTCGAACAGCACGGTCAACGCCAGAGCCAGGGCCAGCATCGAGAACGGATCCTGCGGGGTGACGATGGCCGCGAAGACGAACAGGCCGAAGATGATGCCGCGCCGCCACGCCTTCAACCGCTCGTAGGGGAGGATCCCGATCAGGTTGAGGCCGATGATGAGCAACGGCGTTTCGAAACTGACCCCGAAGATGATCAGCAACTGGATGATGAAACCGAAGTACTGCGAGCCGCTCAGGGCGGTGATCTGCACATTGTCGCCGATGCTGAGCAGAAAGCTCAGGGCATGCGCGATAACCCAGTACGCGAGGACCGCACCGACGACGAACAGCACCGACCCCGAGGCCACGAAGCCGATCCCGTATTTCCGTTCCTTCGGGTAGAGGCCCGGCGTGATGAACGCCCACAGCTGATAGAGCCAGATCGGGCAGGCCAGCACCACTCCGGCCGTCATACCGACCTTCAACCGGAGCATGAACTGCTCGAACGGCCCGGTCGCCAGCAGCCGGCACTCCCCGTCCGGGGACAACGCGGCCCGCGCCGAATCGGGCAGATCGCAGTACGGCCCCCGCAGGATCTCGCCGAGGCTGTCCATCCCGAGGAACGAATTCGCGTACCAGAGAAAACCGAATACGGTGGTGACGACGATGGCCGCGAGGGAGATCAGCAGCCGGGTGCGCAGTTCCCGGAGATGCTCGACCAGCGACATGGTGCCATCGGGATTGGTGCGCCGTTTGCTGCGCCGGGGGTCGAACGGAATTCGCATATGTGTGGATGCCCTCGTATCAGCGTGCCTCGCTCCGCTCGGCCTGCGGCACTGTACCGACCCCGGCGCTCACTGCGCGGGGTGGATTCGGTGCCCGGTCGGCAGCGCCGGGTGGACAGCCGTCACAACCGGTCCCGGATGTTTCCAGGACCACGGAGACGGGCCTCAGAGCGTTTTCGACTCACTCCGGGTCTCGGTGGCCGATGTGTTCGCCTCCCGGCCCGACGGCAGTTCCGGAGCGGGCGCGGCGACACCGGTGCTCGCGGACTTGCTGTCGTTGTGCATCTCGCTCACCTCGCTCTTGAAGATCCGCAGCGACCGGCCGAGCCCGCGGGCCGCCTCGGGCATCCGCTTCGCGCCGAAGAACACCAAGAACACCGCCGCGACGATCACCCAGTGCCAGATGCTCATAGAGCCCATTGTGGAAACCTCCCAAGACTATGGTCTCTCCGATGCTACCTGCCGTAATGCCGGCACCGAACCGGAGCGGGGGCACTCACAGCCACTTCACACCCGTTGTCAACCGCTGTTCACCGCCGCGCCGCTTCCGCGGCACACTCGCGGGCGGCGTGGAGCCGACCGGTTCAGGCCGATTCGTCCAGTCCTGCGCCGTGATATGCCGCCAGTGCGGCCTCGGAACGTTCCCGGACGGCCGCCACCAATTCCGGCGGACCGAGAACCGTCACCCCGGACCCGAACCCGAGTGCCAGCCGCGCCATCCAGTCCAGAGTCGCGAACCGCATCGTCGCCTCCAGACTGCCGTCCGGATGCACCGCCATCCGGTGCATCGGATACTGGTCCAGCACCCAGCCGTAATCGGGGGCGATCAGCAACCGGGCCAGCGGTACCGCCGGGTCGTCCTGGAACAGATCCAACCCGGCATCGGTCGCCCGCGCCTCCTGCGGGGGTCGCGCCGGTTCGGTGAGTTCTTCGGCCGATTCGATCCGGTCGAACCGGAACAGTCGCACGCCCTCGGCCTCCCGGCACCAGCCCTGGAGATAGCTGTTGTCATCGACCGCGACGATACGGATGGGATCCACCACCCGCGTCGACACCATGTCACGGCTGGCCGAGTAGTACTCGAGCTGTAACGCCCGGCCCGCCGCCACCGCGGACCGGACGGTGGTGACCGCGGGGGCCTCCTCGGGAGGCCCGGCCGAGGCCGCCGCCGGCACCCCACCGGAGATCGCCGCCTCGAGTTTCGCGATCGCCGCATGAGCCGCGGTCGGATCCACCATGCCGGGCAGATCGACGATCGACCGCAACGCCACGAGCACCGCGGTCGCCTCGATGGACGTCAGCCGCAGCGGACGCTCGATACCGGCAGTGAAGGTGACCTGCACGCTCTCTTCGGAAAACGACAGATCGATCAGATCGCCGGGCCCATAGCCGGGCAGACCACACATCCACAGCTGGTTCAGATCGGCCATGAGCTGTTTGGTGGTGACCCCCAGATCCGCGGCCGCCTCCGCGGCACTGATACCCGGATTGGCCACGAAGTACGGCACCATGTTCAGCAGACGCGACAGCCGCGCCGACAAACGGGTACTCACAACACCACCTCGGTCCGATCGAACACCGAGCGCAATCGCGCCACCACATCCGCACGCAGGTCCGCGGGCTCGAGAACCAGCGCGTCCGGACCCAAACCGGTGATCAGGCGAGCCAGCCAGTGCTGCGACCGGATCGGCACCTCCAGCACACTGCCCGGCCGGCCGCCGATACCGCGGCTGCCGACGACCTCACCGATCCGGCGCAGCTCCCGGCCGCGCCCCTGCGCCACCCAGATCGTCGCGGAACCGGTGACGGGCGCGGTCCCGGTGACCTGCGCGACGATGCCCCGCAGATCGGTACCGGCCGGCGCCTTCACCGCATTGCGCGGACCGTACGGGGTGATCTCGTCGCCGATCCGAGACAACCGGAAGGTCCGCACGGCCTCGCGGTCTCGATCGTGCCCCACCAGATACCAGCGGCCGCGCAGGGTGACCACGCCCCACGGTTCGACATCACGCATCAGATACGGCGCGTTACTCGCCCCGCGGTGCTCGAACCGCACCGCCTGACCGGCATCGATGGCCGCCAGCAGCTTGCCCAGCACCGGCTCGGATCCCCGGGTCCGCGCCGGCACCGCGGGCATCGCGGCGAACGCGGTATCGGTTTCCACATGGATCCCGGCGGCCCGCAACTTCAACAACGCGCCGGCAGCAGCCGACGCGAGTTCCGGCGACTCCCACATCTGCAGCGCGACCGCCACCGCAGCCGATTCCTCGCTGGTCAGGTCGATATCGGGTAACTCATAGGCATCCCGGTTGATCCGGTAACCCTCTACCGCGGAGAACCGGCCCGAGGCCCCCACCTCCAGCGGAATGCCCAGATCGCGGAGCTCGTTCTTGTCCCGCTCGAACATCCGGCTGAACGCCTCGTCGCTGGCGCACTCCTCGTACCCCGCAACGCTGTCCCGGATCCGCTCCGCAGTCAGGAACTGCCGGGTCGACAGTAGCGCGATGACCAGATTCATCAGGCGCTCGACCTTGGATATCGCCACCCGACACAGAGTAATGGAGGGCCGTCACGCCGCGCAGACACACCATGACCGAATGCGCCCGAACGTAGGCCCAGGCCGACGACTACATCGAGGCGATGAGCCGGTCCACGCGTTCGTCGACCGAACGGAACGGGTCCTTGCAGAGCACGGTGCGCTGGGCCTGATCGTTCAGCTTCAGGTGCACCCAGTCGACAGTGAAATCGCGGCCCGCAGCCTGCGCCGCGGTGATGAAATCGCCGCGCAGTTTGGCGCGGGTCGTCTGCGGTGGAGTGTCCACGGCGGCATCGACCGCATCGTCCTCGGTGATCCGTTTGGCCAGACCTTTGCGCTGCAGCAGATCGAACACGCCACGACCGCGTTTGATGTCGTGGTAGGCCAGGTCCAGCTGCGCGATTTTCGGGTCGGACAGTTCCATGCCGTACCGCTCCTGGTAGCGCTGGAACAGTTTACGTTTGATCACCCAGTCGATCTCGGTATCGACCTTGGCGAAATCCTGGGACTCCACCGCGTCCAAGGTGCGGCCCCACAGATCCACGACCTGGTCCACCTGCGGATCCCGCTCGCGGTTACGCAGGTGTTCCACGGCGCGGGCGTAGTACTCGCGCTGGATATCGAGGGCACTGGCCTGCCGCCCGCCGGCCAGCCGCACCGGGCGGCGGCCGGTGAGATCGTGGCTGACCTCGCGGATGGCGCGAATCGGGTTGTCGAGCGCGAAGTCGCGGAACGACACACCGGCCTCGATCATCTCCAGCACCAGTGCGGCCGTACCGACCTTCAGCATGGTGGTGGTCTCGGCCATATTCGAATCGCCCACGATCACATGCAGCCGCCGGTACTTCTCGGCATCGGCATGCGGCTCGTCCCGAGTGTTGATGATGGGACGCGACCGGGTGGTCGCCGAGGAAACCCCTTCCCAGATGTGCTCGGCCCGCTGCGACAGGCAGTACGTGGCCGCCTTCGGCGTCTGCAACACCTTCCCGGCGCCGCAGATCAACTGCCGGGTGACCAGGAACGGCAACAGCACATCGGAGATCCGGGAGAACTCACCGGCGCGTACGACCAGGAAGTTCTCATGGCAACCGTAGGAGTTGCCGGCCGAATCGGTGTTGTTCTTGAACAGGTAGATATCTCCGCCGATACCCTCCTCCGCGAGGCGCTGCTCGGCGTCGATGAGCAGTTCCTCCAGCACTCGCTCCCCGGCCCGGTCGTGGGTGACCAACTGGACCAGGCTGTCGCATTCGGCGGTGGCGTACTCCGGATGCGAACCGACGTCGAGGTAGAGCCGGGCGCCGTTGCGGAGGAACACATTGGAACTACGCCCCCACGACACCACCCGGCGGAACAGATACCGGGCCACCTCGTCGGGGCTGAGCCTGCGGTGCCCGTGAAAGGTGCACGTCACACCGAATTCGGTCTCGATCCCCATAATTCGTCGCTGCACACTATCGAGATTACAGCGCGGAATGATTCCTGCGGGCGAGTGCGAAAAACGTAATGATTTTGGAGGGTCTGTGTTTTTCGGCGGTGCCTGCGACGCCGCGGTCTCACCCGTTCGAGGGCCTCGCTGGACTCGGTCTCCGGCGTGGCTTCGCCGGGACATCAGCACACCGGGTCCCGGCATCGGGATCGTTGTGCCGACTGCGTCGCTCCGGCCCGCACGAATACCCGGTAGGCCCCCACGTCGCACCGGGTAGCCGGAACCGGCGGGCCGCCTGCCGAGACCGCGGTTTCTGAGGAGGTCGAGCGAACCGGGCCATGCCGTGACGCCGACAAGAGCTCTGGTTCTCCCGCGAATGCTGCCGGGCATCAAGGTGCCGACCCGGCCGGGAGATACAGGTGACCCACCACGTCGGACACCGTTCTGCGCGGCCGGTCCGGTTCTTGCGCCGCGAGATCACGCGGAACCGGTACGCACCGGGTCCGGTGCGTACCGGGCGGCATCGCCTACCGGCTATTTCTCGCTGCTCGCCTGCTCCCCGTCGCTCGACGGGGAGAGCAGACGCTCGAGTGCGGCCTTGCTGATCCGGCGGAATGCCCGCCGGGGCCGGGCGTGTTCGAGAGTGGCCACCTCGAGGGAGTCGACGCCGAGCGTCCGCTTCTCCTTGTCCGCGCCCTCGGTCACCTGTAGCGCCTCGACCGCGACCCGGATCGCGCCCGGCAGGTCCAGGCCCGGCCGGTAGGACTCCTTCAGGGCGGTGACGATGGGTTCGGTCGTACCGCCCATCACCACATAATCGCGTTCGTCGACGATCGAACCGTCGAAGGTGATCCGGTAGAGCACCGATTCCGGTTCCTGACCGGGGTAGCTCACCTCGGCGACGCAGATCTCCACCTCGAACGGTTTGAGCTGGTCGGTGAAGATCGACCCGAGTGTTTGCGCGTAGGCATTGGCGAGCGCCCGGCCGGTGACGTCGCGCCGGTCGTACTGGTAGCCCCGCAGATCGGCCTGCAGGATACCGCCGCGGCGCAGGCTCTCGAATTCGTTGTACTTACCGACCGCCGCGAACCCGGTGCGGTCGTAGAGTTCGCTCACCTTGTGCAGAGTGGCCGACGGGTTCTCCGCCACGAACACCACACCGTCGGCGTAGGAGAGCACCACAACGCTGCGACCCCGGCCGATACCTTTGCGCGCGAGCTCGGTCTTGTCGCGCATGATCTGTTCGGCGGACGCATACAGCGGCATCGTCATGCCCGTGCGCTCCCTTCTTCGGCGGCCTGGCGGTCGGCGGCGATACCGCGGGCGATCTCCTCGAGCCGGGATTCGGCCACCTCGACCGCACCCTCCTCATCGATGAGGATTGCGGTCGGATAGATACCGCGCAGCAGATCGGGCCCGCCGGTGGCGGTGTCGTCGTCCGCGGCGTCCACCAGGGATTCGATCGCGATCCGCAATGCCCGATCGGCGTCGATTCCCTTGGCGTACAGCTTCTTCAACGATGTCCGGGCGAACATCGAACCGGAGCCGACGGCGGTGAAACCGAACCGCTCCTCACTGCGCCCGCCGACCACGTCGTAGGACACGATCCGCCCGGCCCGGTCCGGATCCGTGGCCTGTTGATCGAAACCGACCAGCAGCGGCACCACGGCCAGCCCCTGCATGGCGGCCGGGAGATTGTCGCGCACCATTTTCGACAGTTTGTTGGCCTTGCCGTCGAAGGTGAGCGAAACGCCCTCGATCTTCTCGTAGTGCTCGAGTTCCACCGCGAACAACCGCACCAGCTCGATGGCCATACCCACGGTGCCGGCGATACCGGTCGCCGAGTAGGTATCGGTGATGTGGACCTTCTCCACATCACGACCGGCCAGCAGGTTGCCCTGGGTGGAGCGCCGGTCACCGGCGATCAGCACCCCGCCGCGGTAGGACACCGCGACCACGGTCGTTCCGTGCGGTGCGATATCCCCCGCGGCACCGCCGCCGGGGATCCCGGCGGCGGTGGGCTGGCCCAGCGTGTCGAATCTGTTGCCGGGCAACAGATCCGGCGCGTGCTGGCGCAGATGTTCGGAAAAGGATGACAGGGCGTACCCCAGATGGAGACGCAAGGGGTCACCTGCGGTCACTGGCCACCTTTCTGCACGTAGGCGCGAACGAAGTCTTCGGCGTTCTCTTCGAGCACATCGTCGATCTCGTCGAGCAGGTCGTCGGTGTCCTCCGCCAGCTTCTCGCGCCGCTCCTGACCGGCGGCGTCTACGCCGTCGACGCCTTCGTCATCGTCGCCGCCCCCGGCGCGTTTGGTCTGCTCTTGTGCCATCGCAGCCGACCTCCTCTGTTTTCCACCGACCGGCGCTCGTACGCACCGGACGAATCGTGAGCAGCCTGGTGTGCTCGTTCTTCAACACTACCCAGCCGGGCCGACACGTAGTCGGATTACGTCCCACCTCGACGACGGAAACCCCGCGCGCCGACCGGGCCCGATACTCAGGCGGTGAGCTTCTGCACCAGGTCAGCGGCGGTATCGACGCCGTCGAGCAGATCGCCCACATGAGCCTTCGTTCCACGCCGGGGTTCGAGGGTCGGAATCCGCACGAGCGAATCGCCGCCCAGATCGAAGATCACCGAGTCCCAGCTGGCCGCCGCGATATCGGCGCCGAAACGACGCAGGCATTCACCGCGGAAATAGGCCCGGGTATCGGTGGGCGGATTGGTCATGGCGTCCAGCACCTGCTGTTCGGTGACCAACCGCTTCATCGAGCCGCGGGCCACGAGCCGGTTGTACAGCCCCTTGTCAAGGCGGACATCGGAATACTGCAGATCCATCAGATGTAGTTTGGGGGCGGCCCAGCCCAGCCCCTCCCGGCTGCGCATCCCCTCCAGCAGGCGCAGTTTGGCGGGCCAGTCGAGCAGGTCGGAGCACTCCATCGGATCGCGTTCGAGCTTGTCCAGGATCATCGACCAGTTCTCGAGGATATCGCGTACGCGCGGATCGTCGTTGCCCTGTTCCTCGACGAATTTGGCGACCCGTTCGTGGTAGAGCCGCTGGATCGCCAGGCCGGTGAGTTCGCGGCCGTCGGCCAGTGCGACCTTCGCCCGCAGTGTGGGGTCGTGGCTGATGGTGTGCACCGCGGTGACCGGGCGGGCCAGCTGCATATCCGAGAGGTCCGCGCCGGATTCGACGAGGTCGAGTACGAGCGCGGTGGTGCCGACCTTCAGGTATGTCGACATCTCGGCCAGATTGGCGTCACCGATGATGACGTGCAACCGGCGATACTTGTCGGCGTCGGCGTGCGGTTCGTCGCGAGTATTGATGATGCCGCGCTTGAGCGTGGTCTCCAGGCCGACCTCGACCTCGATGTAGTCCGACCGCTGCGATAGCTGGAACCCGGGATTGTCCCCGGATTGACCGACCCCGACGCGACCCGAACCGCAGATCACCTGCCGGGAGACGAAGAACGGCGTGAGCCCGAGAATAACCGCGTTGAACGGGGTCTCCCGGCTCATCAGATAGTTCTCGTGGGTGCCGTAGGAGGCGCCCTTGCCGTCGACGTTGTTTTTGTACAACTGCATCCGGGGCGCGCCGGGCACGCTGGAGGCATGCCGCGCGGCGGCCTCCATCACCCGCTCCCCGGCCTTGTCCCAGATCACCGCGTCCATGGGGTCGGTGACCTCGGGGGCGGAGTATTCGGGGTGGGCGTGGTCGACGTAGAGCCGGGCGCCGTTGGTCAGGATCATATTCGCCGCCCCCACCTCGTCGGCATCGATCACCGGGGCAGGGCCGTTCATCCGGCTCAGGTCGAAACCGCGGGCGTCGCGCAGCGGTGATTCCACCTCGTAGTCCCACCGGGTGCGCTTGGCGCGGGGCACGCCCTCGGCCGCGGCGTACGCCAGTACCGCCTGGGTAGAGGTGAGGATCGGGTTGGCCGACGGTTCGGTAGGTGTGGATATCCCGTACTCGACCTCGATACCGATGATGCGCTGCATACCATCGAGCCTAGGCGACGATTCGCGATCGGCAGGCGATCGGCGCCCGGCCCGCCCCGGCGAATCATCCCCCGAGTCGTACTTACGGTGGATGCCGGATCCGGCGGCTGTCCCCATGCTCGGGATATGACCAGTACCGCAGCCGATTCCGCGCCGGCCGGATCACCGACACACCCCGCCCGTCTGGTGGCGCTCGACGTGCTGCGCGGGATCGCCATCCTCGGCACCCTCGGCACCAATATCTGGATTCTCACCGACCCGGAGGGCATGGTCGGTTACCTGAACCGGCTCGTCACCGCACCGGAGGACGGCTGGATGTGGGCGGAGAAGGTGCTCCAGCAACTCGTCCAAGGGAAGTTCCTCGGGTTGCTGACCGTGATGTTCGGAATCGGCCTGGCCATCCAGCAGGCTTCGGCGCAGCGGGGTGGCCGGCGTTGGCCCGGCGGATACCCGTGGCGGGCGGCATTGCTGTTCGTCGACGGCCTGCTCAATTTCCTGCTGATCGCGGAATTCGACGTGCTCATGGGGTATGCGGTGACGGCGCTGATCGTCGCGTTCCTGCTCGCCCGCGGCCCGCGGACCCAGGGGCGCTGGCTGATCGGCATGCTGTGCCTGCACCTGACGTTGATCGCTTTGTACGCCCTGAGCCTCACCGTGGCCGGGTCCACGGACGGTTCCACCGCCGAGGCGCTGTCCCCCAACCCCTACTCCGACGGCTCGTTCTGGGATCTGGTGCTGTTCCGGATCGAGAACGCCGGCCTGTTCCGGTTCGAACCGGTGCTGATCCTTCCGCTGTCGATCGCGTTGTTCCTGCTCGGCGCCCGGCTGTTCCACGCGGGCGTCTTCGCGCCCGGTGGTGCCCGGTTGCGGCGACGGTTGCTGGTACTCGGTTTCGGTGTCGCCGCGCCCGTCGACCTGCTGCTCGGCGTGTTCGGCGGGGGCGACTGGGTGCTGGTGACCCGGTACGCGGTCGCGCCGCTGGTTTCGCTGGCGATCCTGGCCTTGGTCGCCGAGTTCTATGTGCGCCGGCCCGCCACCGGGTTCACCGGCCGGCGGTTGTCGGAGATCGGCCGTGCCGCGCTCAGCTGCTACATCCTGCAGAACCTGGTGGCCGCGATCATCTGCTACGGCTGGGGCTTCGGTCTGGCCGCGCGATTCACGCCGGACGCCCGGGTGCCGTTCACCATCGCCACCTATCTGGCGGTCGTCCTGGTGGTTGCCCTCTTCGCGCACTTCTGGCTGCGCCGGTTCGAACGCGGTCCGGTGGAATGGCTCTGGCATGCCAGTTACCGGCGTCTGGCGGGATCGTAGCCGGACACTACCCGCCAAAAAATTGCCTATAGGGAAATATTGCCTGCTGGGCACTTTTCTGCGACACTGGGTGCATGGCCACCGAACCACACCCGGGCCTGCGGGAACGGAAAAAGCGCGACACCCGCAAGGCACTCAGCGATGCCGCACTGGAGCTGATGTTCGAACGTGGCATCGACAATGTGGTCCGGGAGGACATCGCCGAACGCGCCGGGGTCTCGGTACGCACCTTCAACAACTACTTCGCCGGGAAATTCGAGGCCCTGGCCTACCGGCATATAGAACGCCTCCGGCGCAGCGCCGCTCTGCTACTCACCCGCCCGGCGGGCGAACCCTTGTGGACCGCGCTCACCGAGGCTCTCGTCGAACCGCTGCGCCAAGACGGGGCCGGAGGCCCGCCCACCCCAGCGATGCTCACCGAAACCCGGAAACTCCAGGCTGCAGCACCCGATATGCAGGCCGCCGCGGCGAAAGCGATCGGCGACGAACTGATCATCGCGATCGCCCGGCGCACCGGCACCGAACCCACCGACCTCTACCCGAAGCTCGTCGCGGCCACAGTCAATGCCGCCTACCTCGTCGCGCTCGACACCTACTCCCATTCCGACCCCCCGGCCCCGGTCACGACCGTCCTGCGCGAAGTGCTGAAGCAACTCTCCGAAGGTCTCCCCGCACCGGCGGGCTGACCTCGAGTGCATCCCGCGCCGCCGGCCTGTGCCCCTCGGTGACGACCGGACGAACGCCGCCTGATCGCACTCGCCACCGAGGGCGTCCCGACGTGCCTACGGCGTCCCCCTGCCCACACAATTCCGCCCTGCCCACACCGTTTCAACCTGCCCACACCGTTCAACGCGCACGCAGCGTCCCGACCTGCACGGTATTCGGACCTGCACACGGCATTCCGGTCCGCCCACGGTGTTTCGGCCCGCCCACACCGTCACGACCGGACCGCGAGAAGGCCGGCGCCACAGCGAGCGTCGGCGAACAACGTGCCACTACAGCGCTGCCACCCGGTATCCGGGAACCGCAGAGTCCTCACGCCGGTAGCCGACGACACTCCCCTGCCCGGGCCACCCGCACCCCACCTCCCTACGTTGCGCTCCCCACACCGTCCGAGGTCCCGTCTGCTCTAACCATCCGCACGTGCCCCACACCGCCCGCACACGCACACGCACACGCACACGCACACGCACACGCACACGCACACGCACACGCACACGCACACGCACACGGAGTAGTCGTGCCGCCCTGACCGCATTCCGGGCACTCGGACCGCGCGACGAAACCCCGAACCGAGAAGGAGACCCACGAATGCCCGACACCAGAATCCACGAACCCGAGCACGACGCGATCATCGCCGGTGCCGGACCGAACGGGTTGATGCTGGCCTGTGAACTCGCCCTCGGCGGGATCCGGCCGGTCGTTCTCGACCCGCTGCCCGGACCGAGCGCAGAACCGAAGGCGAACGGGCTCATCGGCCAGGTGGTGCGCCTGCTCGATATGCGCGGGCTGTACCCGGCGTTCGCCACGGAACTCGCCCGGCTCGGCTTCCCCGTGGAGCCCGAAACTCCGGAACCCGCGCCGCGCTATATCTTCGCCGGGATGGCGCTGGAACTCGCGGACGTGCCGGACAACCCCCTCTACGGTCTACCCGTGCCGCAACCGGTTCTGGTTCGGCTGCTCGCCGACCGCGCCCGCGAACTCGGTGCCGATATCCGCTGGGGGCATGCCCTCGACGATTTCACCGAATCGGACGAGGCGGTCTCGGCGACGGTAACTCGTTGCGGCGGTGGTGGTTACCGGGCCACCGCCCGGATCCTCGTGGCGGCGGACGGGGGCCGCAGCCCGGTCCGCAAGAAGCTCGGGATCGGTTTCTCCGGGATCACCGCCGGCAACCATATCGGCCGGTTGGGCCACGCCGAGATCCCGGCCGAACTCCGCACGGCCGACGGCGGGCTGGAGATCCCCGGCGCCGGATACCTCCATTTCGGGCACAACCGGATCGAGAGCGGTGGTTTGTTCGCATTCGCCGAATTGATCCCGGGCAAACCGCTGGTGAGCGTGCATGAGCACAATGCCGCACCGGTCGCGCCCGATACCCCGATGACCTTCGACGAACTACGGGACAGCGTGCGCCGCGTCCTCGGCGCCGATCTGCCGATGCGGCCACCGGCAGGTCCGGAACCACATGCGTTGCGGCGAATCGTCGACCAGAACACCCGCCTCGCCGATCACTACCGGAAAGGCCGGGTTCTCCTGCTCGGCGATGCGGCCCATGTCCATTCGGCCATCGGCGGCCCCGGACTGAACCTGGGTTTGCAGGATGCCGTCAATCTGGGGTGGAAACTGGCCTCGTACCTGCGCGGAACGGCGCCGCACGGACTACTCGACACCTATGAGAGCGAACGGCGGCCGGTCGCCGAACGCGTCGTCATGCACAGCCTCTCCCAGACTGCGCTGCTGGCGCCCGGCCCGGAGGTGACCGCGCTGCGCGAACTGTTCGCCGAATTACTCGAGCTCCCGCAGGTAGCAGGGCATATCGGGCATCTGCTCGCCGGTTCCGATGTGCGCTACGACGTAGGTGACAGCCATCCGCTCGCGGGTCGGCTGGTTCCCGATCTCGTCCTGGAAACCGCGGACGGCCCGCGGCGGATCGCCGATCTGCTGCACAAGGCCCGTCCCCTGCTGGTGGATCTCGGATCCGGGGCCGCCGCGACCGCAGCCGACCGGGACGGCCTCGCAGTCGTCACCGCCACCAGCTCCGATACCGACGCGACCGCGCTGCTTATCCGGCCCGACGGCTATATCGCATGGGCCACAGATGATTCCAGCACGGGCCTGCAGGCCGCCCTGGACCGCTGGTTCGGTCCGACGCGACCAGCTTCGCCGCACGTCATTTGACGATACGGACCCGGCCGATCACCAGCGGGCAGGCCGCGAACGGGCCGCCCGGCACGCCACGGGGCCGGAATTCCCGCGGATGGAGGCGGACTACGAATCCGCCTATCCGCCGCCGACGCCGCCGGCCTGGATGGCCGGCGACGAGATCGGCGCGTAAGCGACCGTCCCGGAACGGAGCGTGCCCGGGCCCCGAGCGACGAGTTCGGATCATGCAGCAGCCTGCGTACTGGTATTCGAGGCACACGCATCGGTCGCGGGTCCCGGACACTGCCCGGCCCCCGGTGGCGGGGCTCGCATCCGGTCCGCCGGGTGAATCAGCGCACGCCGCGACCCCGTCGAGTTGTCCGACACACTGCGGCGATCCGGCTGTACATGCCGCCCGGCTGCCACGATGATCCTGATCGGACTCCGGCCGGCCGCACGTCCCGCGGACGGTCGCACTGATCCGGAGGGAGTACGGGATGCAGCCGAACGGCACCGGCGAATCGGACACCGGCAGCGCGGGCGCGGTGCCGGCGGGCACCGGCCGGACCCGCCGCCGCACCGCGTTACGGGCATGGCTGGGCCCCGTTCTGGTGATCACCGCACTGATGGCCCTGCTCACGACCATGTACCTGGGCTATGTGATCGACCCGGAGAAGAACCTGCACGATTTCCCGGTCGCGCTGGTGAACCAGGACGACGGCGAAATCCGCGATGGCACACCCGTCAATATCGGTGACCAGATCACCGAAGCACTCACCGAGCAGATTCCGGCGGACAAGATCGACCTGCGGGTCACCGGGATCGCGGAAGCGCAGCGACTGCTGCGCAACGGCGAAGTCTACGGCGCGATCGTGCTGCCCAGCGATCTGTCGAAGCGGTTGTCCATACTCGGGGCCGGTTCGGTGGTCCCCGGGGATATCGCCCGTCCGGCGATCACCGTGATCACCAATCCCCGCACCGGCACCTACGCCACCCAGATCCTGCAGATCGTGACCGGTCGGGCACTGACACAGGTCGATGCCGAGGTGGGCAAGCAGCTCACCGCCACCGTCCAAGCCGAACTGGATTCCGCGCCCGCCGGCGGCACCGAACTCAGCGGCGCCGCACGTCTCGTCCTGGCCGACCCGATCGACGTGATCACCGAGCCCTACCGCCCGCTGCCGGACGGCACCGGCCAAGGCCTGTCGGCGTTCTTCTACACGCTGCTGGTGGTCCTGGCCGGTTTCACCGGGGCCATGATCGTGCACACCATGGTCGATTCGGCGCTCGGCTTCATACCCACCGAGTACGGCCCCTGGTTCTTCCACCATCCCACCGCACCCCATTCCCGATTCCGCACCCTCTTGCTGAAATGGGGAGTGATCGCGGTGGCCGCGCCGATCGTCTCCGGCGTCTTCCTCGGAATCGGGCATCTGCTCGATATGCCGATCACCCACGGGCCGGCGCTGTTCCTGTTCAGCACGCTGGCGATCGTGGCGGTCGGGGTGACCGCGCTCTCGATTGTGGCGACGTTCGGCTCGGCCGGACTGCTGATCAATCTGGTGCTGTTCATCGTTCTCGGCCTGCCCTCCGCCGGGGCCACGATCCCGCTGGAGGCGACGCCGCGATACATGGCATGGCTGGCGGCGTTCGAGCCGATGCACCAGATCTATCTCGGCGTGCGGGCGATTCTGTACTTCGAGCTCGGCACCGGACTCGCTCGCGGGGTCTGGATGAGTCTGGCCGGACTGGCGACAGGGCTCGTCCTGGGCGCGGTCACCACCGTCGTCTATGACCGGAAGGGTTTGGAGCGGCGCAGCCGCTAGCGGCTCCTTGTGGCAGCCGCTAGCGGCTTTGCCGGTGAGCTCATGGCAGCGCAGTGCCGGGCATGCGGGCGCGACACTGCGCAATATCGGTCAAGCGGACCGGTGCGCCGACCCGCCAGACTCTATCCGTGACCACCCGACGTGACCGACTCCGCGAACTACTGGATGCCGTTCTCGACGAGGACAACACGACCCTCGGCCGGATGGCCGCGGGTGTCTACTCGTCGCCGTTCCACTTCGCCCGGCAGTTCAGCCGGGGCACCGGTGAATCACCGGTGAGCCTGCGGCGCCGCGTACTCCTGGAACGTGCCTGCTGGCAGCTCGGGACGGGCGCCACGGTGACCGAGGTGGCCTTCGCCGCCGGATACGACACGGTGGAGGGGTTCAGCCGGGCATTCACCCGCGCATTCGGTCATCCACCGAGCGCGACCCCACCACCGACCGGACGGGCGCCGCGCTGGCTACCAGCGGTGAACGGTATCCATTTCCATCCCCCCATGTCGCTGTGGGTCGAGGGGGAACCGAAGGGACGTGCCGCTATGGACCCGACCGCGCTGCTGCTGCACCACGATCTCGACGACACCCGGCTGCTGTTGAAAGCGGCGACGGGGTTGAGCGAGGAGCAGTATCGGCGTTCCCGCGTGGGTGCGGCGACCGTTCTGCCGTGGGACGGGCCCGAGGAGTCCGTCGCCGCCGTGCTGGACCATCTGATCCGGACCAAGGAATCGTGGCTGGCCTCGATCGACGGCGCCGATACGCCCGATCACGGCAGCGACGATATTCCGGCGCTGGCGGCCCGGCTCGACGAGGTGGGACCGCGCTGGCTGGACGCGGTCCGCGAGATCGACCGCCGCGGCGGCTGGGGCGACACCCTGATCGACGCACTGTGCGACCCGCCGGAGAGCTTCGTACTCGGCAGCGTGATCGCCCATGTGCTCACCTACTCCGCGTATCGCCGCCAGCAGGTGCGGTACTGGATACGCGATGACGCACCGGATGACGACACGGTCGGCTGGGGCGATCCGATCGAATGGCTACGAAAGCGAGACTGAATTGACCACCCCGCGCACCGTCTTCAACACGGCGACCAGCTTGGACGGCTATATCGCCACAGCGGATCATTCGCTGGACTGGCTGCTGTCCCGCGAATCCGACGAAGCCGGGCCCATGGGTTTTCCCGAGTTCCTCGCCCGAGTCGGCGCGATCGTCATGGGCGCCAACACGTATCAATGGATACTCGACAATCAGGGCGCGCAACCGTGGCCTTACGAGGTGCCGTGCTGGGTATGCACCCACCGCGACTTCCCGGCGCGCACCGACGCCGATATCCGCTTCACCTGTGCGGAAATACCCGAACTGCACCGGACGATGACCGATATGGCGAACGGCCGAGATCTCTGGATCGTCGGCGGCGGCGAGCTCGCCGGTACCTTCGCCGATTACGGATTGCTGGACGAGATCATCGTGTCCGTCGCCCCGGTCACACTGGGCGCCGGCGCACCGTTGCTGCCGCGCGAACTGGAACTGCGAGTGACCGAGGTGGCCGTGAACGGCGAATTCGCCTGCCTCCGGTATGGAGTGGTCGGCGACCACAGCTGACCCGGACCGCACCGCGCGGCGCAATCGTTTCGGCACGACCCGTCGCGGCGGTGCGGTGTATGTGGAGCCCGGTGCCGGACCACAGCAGCGCGGCGCCGCTGTCCGGTCCGGCCACGTCCAGCCGGTAACCCCGCGATTCCGGCCGGCGGATCTGGATCGCCGCACCGGCGACGGGGATTCTCGGCGCGCCGGCGCTGGCTTCAGCTGGACGAGACGGATGCTGTCCACGAGGCGAAGGCGCGGGGGTTGCGGGTCTGCAGCAACACCCGGCCGGGGCCGGTGAAATCGAAGACCAGTCCTTCGCCCGATTTCAGCGATTGCAGGGAGCGCCCGGGGACGGCACGACGGATAGTGAACTGCATCGAGAGGTCGTAGGCCACCACATGCCCGGTATCGATGCTGACCTGCTCCCCGGAAGCCAGATCGATGGTATCGATGGCGCCGAAAACCGCCACCACCACGTCACCCTGCCCCTCCGCACGGAGTCCGAAGCCGCCCTCGCCACCGAAGAGATTCGCGAAACCGCCCCACTGACTCTCCACCCGCACTCCGGCCGAATGCGCGACCCAGCCGCCCCGGTTGATGAAGTACGGCCGGTCCGCGGCAATGGGCAGCGCGAGCATATCGCCGGGCAGCGTCGGCGCCAGGTCTACCCAGCCACCGCCTGCGGGTGCGGTGAAGGTGGAGACGAAGAACGATTCGCCGGACATTATCGAGCGTTTGAGCCCGGCCAGGATTCCGCCCTCGGCCCGGGCTTCCAGCGTCATTCCGGCCGAATGCGCCACCATAGCACCGGCTTCCACCCGAACCGGCTCCCCGCCCGCCAGCACACAACGCGCCACGGTGGACGAGGGGTTGTGCCGCAGTTCAACTTTCATGAGCCGACACTACCGCCCGCGTATGACACCGGCCGCAGTTCGGTACGTGCCCGCACCACGCACCCGGGTGCCGCGTTCACCGAGGTTCGCGCGGGATCCGGCGGACGCTCAGTAGCCGATCGCTTCCGGTGCCGAGTCGAGAAGGGGACAGGTCACAGCGCGCCTACAGTCGCTGCGCCGAACACCGGATTCCCCGCCGCCGCCCGAATGTGCCGAACCGATAGGAGCGGATCGGGTCAACCCCGGCAAACCGGCGTGAGTTCAATCCAGCGAACGCAGGGCATCCTCGTCACGGGCCACGACCGCACTGCCCGCGGCGGTGAACACGATCGGGCGCTGGATCAACCGGGGATGTTCCGCAAGTGCGGCAATCCAGCGCTCGCGGTCCGCCGCGGTACGCCCCCAGCCGGACATACCCAGTTCCTTGGCGATGTCCTCGCCCATGCGGGTGATATCCCAGGGTTCGGCGCCGAGCCGGTCCAGGACGTCCCGCAACTCCTCGGCACTGGGCGGAGCGTCCAGGTACCGGCGGACCGTATAGGCGGTACCGGCGGCATCCAGATGCGCCAGCGCGGCGCGGCTCTTGGTGCAGCGGGGGTTGTGCCAGATCTCGGTTTCCGGAGTACTCATACAATGAGCGTAGCCTTCGCGTTCGCCCATGGAAGCACTCCGACCGGCGTGAATGTGCCCGAAGTACGACCCGATCCCACCCTGCTGCCGATATTGCGGGCACCTCGACGGCCGGGACGGTCACATATGCTTCCACTCGGGCCATACCCGCGCCCAGGTATCCCGCGGCTGTGCGCATTTCCACAACGTCACGTCCCGGGTGTCGCCGGGAACGCCGAGGCGGCTGTCGACCCGGCCCAGCGGCTCGAGTACCGCGAACTGTGCCCGCAGCCGGCCGGTATCGCCGCCTACGCAGACCATGGTGGTGGCGGTGTCGGGTGGCGCACCGAAGTAGCCGAATCCGCGGGCCGGGCTGTAGACGGGCGGTAGCCGGTCGCCCGCGAGATGGTCCAGGGCACCGGCCTGCCAGTAGCTGCCGGTGATCACGGCGGACTGCTCGCGTTCCCGGGCGGGCAGCGATTCGTACGCCGCAACGACACCGGCGGCCAGTTCCGGCCAGCCGAACTCACCGTAGAGCCCGAGTTGCACGGCGGCCGCGGCATCGTTTTCCGGCGGCGGAATATCCTCGGCCGGCTGCCACGGCGTGGACCCCAGCACTACGAGTACAGAGACAGCGGTCAGCACCGCCCCGGACCCGATGAGCAGGCGCCGGCGCACCGGCGACGACACTCGGGCGGCCGACTCCGAGACCGCCACCGCGCCCGCCGCGAATACCGCGCCATACATTCCGGCCACGTAGTACACCCGGCCCCCGGTGACCACGAAGATCACGAAGAGCAGCACCGTGACGACCCCTAGGAAACGGTACGGCCGCAGCTTCGGGTGCCGCAGCAGGGCCCAGATTCCGTAGCACAGCAGGACCGCACCCAGCGCACCCGCGATGAGCACCGCCAACGGAACGAACCCGACCATCCCACCGGTGTACTGCTGTTCCCGGCGCACCGCGGCGGTCAGCGCGAGCTGTGGCCATCCGTGCTCGGCCTGCCACAGGAGTGTGGGGATGGTTGCACAGACTACCAGCACCCCACCCAGCCAGAGCAGCGGCCGGCGCAGCAGGTCACGGGGCCCGACGACCGCCACACCGACGGCCAGCGCCAGCCAGAAGAACGGCACAAGCCATTTGACCTGCATATCGATGGCCGTGACGGCGGCCGCGGCCGGCAACAGCCCGTCCCGCCTGGTCCGCACCCAGCGCACGACAAGCCAGGTGATGAGCACCCATAGCGCGCTGTCCAGGGCATTGGTGGACAGGTTCTTCGCCTGCAAGAGCAGAAAGGGAGAGGTGGCGTAAGCCGCGGCAGTGAGTAGCTGAGCACCGCGGCCGCCACCGAGTTCGCGCGCGATCTGCGCACTGACCACGATAGCGAGGACGGCCGCGACGATCGCCGGTAATCGCAGCGCCACCAGAGACCCGGGCGCGAGCCCGTCCATCAGCCACGCGAGGAAGGGCAGAACCGGGCCCTGATCGGCATACCCCCAGGACAGGCGCCGACCGGCCGCCAGAAAGTACAGCTCGTCGCCGAAATAGCCGTAGCGAGTCGCCGAGAGCAGCAGAACGACCGCCGAAGCGGCGGCCACACCGAGCACCGCGACAGTGGCGAAGGCGGGTACGGTCCCGGTCTCGCGAAGGGGCGGATCCGCGGTGCGGGTGGTGGTCATGGGGACTCCTGAGAGTGGACGTTGCCCGCGGAGGATATCCGGGCCACCGCGCCGCAGCCGTCGGCCTCCTGGATGATTCCGGGGCGCATATCGCACACGCGATATCCACCTTCAGGACTATCGCCGGTTGCACCGGAACCGTTCGACCGCAAAAGAATCAGGGCCGCGCCCCATGAGGAGCGCGGCCCTGACAGCAGTGCCGTTACAGGTACTGACCGGTGTTCGACTCGGTATCGATCGCCCGGCTGGCGCTGGCGTTCTTTCCGGTCACCAGCGTGCGGATGTAGACGATCCGCTCGCCCTTCTTACCCGAGATGCGGGCCCAGTCATCGGGATTCGTGGTGTTGGGCAGGTCCTCGTTCTCGGAGAACTCGTCCACGATCGAATCGTAGAGATGCTGAATCCGCAGCCCCGGGTTACCGGTGTCCAGAACCGATTTGATGGCGTACTTCTTGGATCGGTCCACGATGTTCTGGATCATGGCGCCGGAGTTGAAGTCCTTGAAGTACAGAACCTCCTTGTCACCGTTGGCGTAGGTGACCTCCAGGAAGCGGTTGTCCTCGCTTTCGGCGTACATCCGGTCCACCACCCGCTCGATCATCGCGCGGATGCAGGCCACCTTGTCGCCCTTGAACTCGGCCAGATCGTCGGCGTGCAGCGGCAGATGTTCGGTGAGGTACTTGGAGAAGATGTCCTGCGCGGATTCGGCGTCCGGGCGTTCGATCTTGATCTTCACGTCCAGGCGGCCGGGCCGCAGGATGGCCGGGTCGATCATATCCTCGCGGTTGGAGGCGCCGATGACGATGACGTTCTCCAGCCCTTCCACACCGTCGATCTCACTGAGCAACTGCGGCACCACGGTGGTCTCCACATCGGAGGAGACACCGGATCCGCGGGTACGGAAGATCGAATCCATCTCGTCGAAGAACACGATCACCGGGGTGCCCTCGGACGCCTTCTCCCGGGCCCGCTGGAAGATGATCCGGATATGGCGCTCGGTTTCGCCGACGAACTTGTTCAGCAGTTCGGGACCTTTGATGTTCAGGAAGTACGACTTCGCTTCCTTGGCATCCTCGCCCCGTGCCTCGGCGATCTTCTTGGCCAGCGAATTGGCCACCGCCTTGGCGATCAGCGTCTTACCGCAGCCGGGCGGGCCATAGAGCAGGACCCCCTTGGGCGGCCGCAACGCGTACTCGCGGAACAGGTCCTTGTGCAGGAACGGCAGCTCGACCGCGTCGCGGATCTGCTCGATCTGCCGGCCCAGGCCACCGATATCGTTGTAGCCGACATCGGGCACCTCCTCCAGGACCAGATCTTCGACCTCGGCCTTGGGGATGCGCTCGAACGCGAAACCGGCCTTGGTATCGACCAGCAGGGAATCCCCCGGCCGCAGCTTGCGGATCGGGGAATCCGGATCCTCCAGATCGTCGGCCTCGGCGAGCTTGGACAGCGGACCGGACAGCCAGACCACCCGCTCCTCGTCGGCATGCCCGACGACCAGGGCGCGGCGGCCCCCGTCGAGGACTTCGCGCAGGGTGCCGATCTCACCGATGGAATCGAACGTGCCCGCCTCCACGACCGTCAGCGCCTCGTTCAGCCGGACGGTCTGACCGTAGGCGAGGGTGGACGTGTCGATATTCGGCGAGCAAGTCAAGCGCATCTTGCGGCCGGAGGTGAACACGTCGACGGTCTGATCCTCGTAGACACCGATCAGAATCCCGTAACCGCTGGGCGGCTGACCGAGCCGGTCGACCTCCTCACGCAACGCGACGAGTTGCTGCCGCGCTTCCTTCAGGGTATCCATCAGTTTGGTGTTGCGAATGGTCAGCGAATCGATACGGGCTTCCAATTCCCGTGAGCGATCCGGTGAGTCGGCGAGTTGCCTCCGGAGTGCAGCCGCTTCGGCGCGTACTGCCTCGAGTTCTCTCCAGGCCGCCGAATCCGAATTCTCGATGGGGCTCATGTGCTGCTCCTCCCAGTCCCGGTCTATCAACGCTACCGGGCGCGACCCGTTTGCGCTGTCCGACATGATTTCGTGGTGATCACATCTGGCCCGCGACCATCATGCTGGTCAGACCATGTTAGCCTGCCCTAACCCTCGACCGGTGGGGTTCCCCACCGACTAGCCGAAAGGTTGCCAGCTATGCACCTTCCCGCACGGACACTCCGGCTGTCCCGCGTCGCGGTGGCGACGGCCGCGGCCTGCACACTGGCGCTGGGAATCACTGCCTGCGGATCCGACGACGACACCGGCACCACCGCAACCTCCAGCGTCGCGGCCACCACCAGCGCGTCGGAACACGACCCCGGCGACGACGACCGGCACGGCGATTCCGCGGACGCACCCACCGCGCAGAGCCTACAGTCCATCCTCGAACAGATCACAAATCCGGACGTCACCGTGGACGAGAAGGTGAACCTCATCGTCGACGGCGAGGAACGGCGCGGCCAGCTCGAACAGCTCAACGCCGCCCTGCAGAACTACCGCGGGCTCAGCTACACGGTCGCCGATATCACCGTGGACGGCGATACGGCCACCGGCCAGACCACCATCACCAGTCCCCGGGGTGGCAGTGCGCCGCCGGCGCCGTTCACCTGGGAAGAGGACGACGGCGCCTGGAAGCTCTCCGACGCCGGTGCGTGCCAACTGCTCGAATTCGCGCAGCTTTCTTGCACGCCGTAATCACACGAACGACGCGGTCCGCGGTGGAACACCACCGCGGACCGCCTCGTTTTCACGCACAGACCGGGCCGTTCAGCCCTTGGACGGCCGCCGTTGCGGCTTCGGGGTGACCACGCCTTCGGCCAGCCGCCGGGCGCTCACCAGGAAGGCCGTATGGCCCTGCATCCGGTGCTCGGGCCGCACCGCCAGACCCACCACGTGCCAGCCGCGCACCATCGACTCCCACGACCGCGGTTCGGTCCAGCATTGCTGTTCCCGCAGCGCTTCCACGATCTTCGACAGCTGCGTGACGGTCGCGACGTAGACCATCAACACTCCGCCGGGCACCAGGGCCTGCGATACGGCCGGTAGGGCGTCCCACGGCGCCAGCATGTCCAAGATCACCCGGTCCACCGGTTCACCCGCGTAATCGGCCACATCGGCGACGGTGAGCTCCCAGTTCGCCGGCCGTTCCCCGAAGAACCGTTCCACGTTGCGGACCGCATGCTCGGCGTGGTCCTCGCGGATCTCATAGGACACCACGGATCCCTCGGGCCCCACCGCGCGCAGCAACGAGCAGGTCAGCGCCCCGGAGCCGGCACCCGCCTCGAGCACCCGGGCGCCCGGGAAGATATCGCCCTCGTGCACTATCTGAGCGGCGTCCTTCGGGTAGATCACCGCCGCCCCGCGCGGCATGGACATCACGTAGTCGGTCAGCAGCGGGCGCAGCGCCAGATACGGGGTGCCGTTGTTGGAGTGCGCGAGTGTGCCCTCCTCGGCGCCGATCAGATCGTCGTGGGCAATGGCACCGCGATGGGTGTGGAACTGCTTTCCCGGCTCCAGCAGCACCGTGTACAGCCTGCCCTTGGCATCGGTCAGCTGTACCCGGTCGCCGACGACGAATGGCCCGGTCCGTCTGGCCGTCATGTATCTCCGTTCCCGTGATCTCCGCTGCGCGTATTCGCGCGCGGCACCGTGTCGGTGCCGACGGATAGCCTGCCAGGTATGTCAGCGCCCCCGAGCACACCCCCGGCGAGTTCCGATCCGGCGGCTCCGCCCCGGCCCGCCCGGCCCGCGCTTTCGCCCTCGCGCGCAGCCGATTTCAAACAATGCCCCCTCAAGTACCGCCTGCGGGCGATAGACCGGATTCCCGAGCCGCCCACCCGACAGGCGGTACGCGGAACGGTGGTGCACGCGGTGCTGGAGGATCTGTATGCGCTACCGGCCGCCGAGCGGGAGCCCGAGCGGGCGATGGAACTGGCCGGCCCCGCGTGGGAGCGCGTACTCACGGCGGAACCGGCGGCGGCGCAACTGGTCGACGGTGACGGTGCACTCGAACGATTCCTCGACGAGGTTCGCGCCCTGGTCCGCACGTACTACCGCCTGGAGGACCCGCGGCGTTTCGAGCCGGAATCCTGCGAAACCCGGCTCGAGGTCGATCTCGCCGACGGCGTCCCACTGCGCGGATTCGTCGACCGGATCGATGTGGCGCCCACCGGAGAACTCCGGGTGGTGGATTACAAGACCGGCCGCGCCCCCGGTCCCACCCGGGAGATGCGGGCGCTGTTCCAGTTGAAGTTCTACGCCCTGATGCTGCTGCGGTTACGGTCCGTGGTGCCCGCCCAGTTGCGCCTGGTGTACCTCGCCGACGCCCAGCTGCTCACCTATGCCCCGGACGAACAGGAACTGGTCCGCTTCGAACGCACCCTCACGGCACTGTGGGAAGCGATATCCGTGGCCGCCGAAACCGGAGATTTTCCGCCGAATCCGGGTTGGCTGTGTGATTACTGCGCCTACAAAAAATTGTGCCCGGCGTTCGAGGGAGCCCCGCCCCCCTATCCGGGCCGGCCCGCCGACGGCGAATCCGCCGCCGAGACCTTCGCCGAATCGGTATCGGACTGAGTCCTTTCGGTGGCGACCGTTCCGTGGTTTCCGAGCCCCCACTCGCCTTGTCCGCACGCAAGCCACCGCCGATGGCAACACGCAGAGAACGCATACCGACTCCATCGCAACAACCGGCGGAGCGAGTCTTACGCGGCCCTGACAGGTTTCGGCCCGTCCCCGCTGTCCGTGCTCGAGACAATGCGGCGCAGCCGCGAGGATCGAGCGCGGACAGCGGGGACCTGGTGGCCGAAACCTGCGGCGCCGTAGGCGCCGCAAATAGACTCAGAAGGCGCGGCAGGAACGGATATCGGTCGCCAGGATTGCGCGGGCGCCGATCTCGGCCAGCTGGTCCATCAGCACATTGCCTTGTTTACGCGGCACCATGGCACGGACCGCAACCCAGTCCGGGTCGGCCAGCGGCGCGATGGTGGGTGATTCCAGGCCGGGGGTGAGTTGCGCGGCACGCTCCAGCAGGCTCTTCGGGCAGTCGTAGTCCAGCATCAGGTACTGCTGGGCGAACACCACACCCTTTACCCGGGCGATGAGCTGGTTACGTGCCCGGTCGTCCCGATCGGCTTCGGCCTGTTCGATGAGTACCGCTTCGGAATCGCACAGCGACTCCCCGAACGCCACCAGGTTGTGCTGGCGCAGGGTGCGCCCGGAACCCACTACATCGGCGATGGCGTCGGCGACGCCGAGCTGGATCGAGATCTCGACCGCACCGTCGAGCCGGATCACCTCCGCCTCGATTCCGCGGCGGGCCAGATCGGACAAAACCAGGTTCGGATACGAGGTGGCGATCCGCTTGTCCTGCAGGTCCTGCACCGTCCAGTCCCGGCCCTGCGGGGCGGCGTAGCGGAAGGTGGAACCGCCGAATCCGAGCGAGAGCCGCTCGGCTACCGGCGCACCGGAGTCCAGGGCCAGATCGCGGCCGGTGATACCGAGGTCCAGTTCCCCGGACCCGACGTAGATGGCGATGTCCTTGGGCCGCAGGAAGAAGAACTCGACCTGGTTGGCCGGGTCGAGGACGGTGAGGTCACGCGAATCGGTGCGTTTGCGATAACCGGCCTCGGTGAGGATGGCGGTGGCGGATTCGGAGAGTGCGCCCTTGTTGGGTACTGCGACGCGCAGCATGCTGATGGGTCCTTTCGATTCGGGGAACGGCCGGGGCGTCTACAGATGTCGGTAGACGTCCTCCAGCCGCAGCCCGCGGCCCACCATCAGGACCTGCACCCAGTACAGGAGCTGCGATATCTCCTCGGCGAGCGCCTCGTCGCCTTCGTGTTCGGCGGCCAGCCACACCTCGCCGGCCTCCTCCAGCACCTTCTTGCCCTGGGTATGGACGCCCGCGTCCAGTGCGGCGACGGTACCCGACCCGGCGGGACGGGTGGCTGCGCGATCCTGGAGCTCGGCGAACAGGGCCTCGAAAGTCTTCACGGCAGGTCATTGTTTCAGACCATCCCCGCGCCCTTGTCCCCGAGTGCGCACCGCTGTGCCGTAGCACTCATCGGGCCGGTTCCGCGGGGCATCGGCCGCCGAGCCGGACCGCCACCGGCAACCCGGGCCCGCGCCCTCGGTACTGTGAAGATGCGAGGAGGTGGCTGCCGACGGTGGACAAGAACATGGCACAGGCCCGGCAGGAGCGCCGGCAGCTGATCGTGGCCGCGGCGTCCGGTTTGTTCGCCGCCTGCGGTTACCGAGCGGCGAGTATGGACGAGATCGCCTGCCGGTCAGGTGTCAGCAAACCTGTCCTGTACAACTCGTTCAGCAGCAAACTGGAGCTCTACCTGGCAGTACTGCACGAAGCACTGCAGGTGCTGGGCGACACGGTCGCCGCGGCACTCGCACCCGCCGAAGGCATGCGATCGATCGTCTCGGCGATGGTGGCCGCGATATTCGATTTCGCCGATACCCATCCCCGTAGCGCTGCCCTGCTGGCGGGCGCCGCGGTGGTCGATGAGCCGTCGGCGCAGCGGGTGGCCCATCAGGCCACGACAATCTGCACGGACACCCTCCTGCAGACGCTGGCCCCGTTTCCGCTGGCGCGGGCGGAGCGAAGGTGGTTGATCACGGCGGAGGTGGTCGCCATCGCGCAGTCGTGCGCGCGGTACTGGGTGCTCACCGGAAAGCCGCTTCCCCGGCACGAGGCCGTGGCCACCACCGCCGGCCTGTGCTGGGCCGGGCTGTCCGGCGTCCAGCAGGCGCCGAAACTCCCGAAACCCACCGATACGAAGTTGCCGGTGTCCGACGCGCGGATGTAGGCACGGCAACCATTCACGGCGATGCCGGCACCGCCCTGCCCGGGCGTAGTGGCACCGACCGACCCCTGCCATCGGCCTTGCCCGATAACGGTCGGCTCGGTCTGCGGGTAGTCGCATGCGACTACCCGCAGACCGACATGCGCCGACCGCGTGGCGCTACTGCTGTGCGAGCAACGCCTCCAGTTCGGCGACCGCGGTGCGGAGGTGACCGGCGAAGGCATGCATCTCATCGGCCACCGCGGCCGGGGTGGCCAGGTAGAGGTTCCAGCGGTCCGGCAGCAGGACGTAGGCGATACCGATGCATTTCGGGCTGGTGGAGCCGAAGCCGAAGTACCGGATGTTCACCGACGGCGCCGAACTGGTGCTGAGATAATCGTCGCGCATGATCGTCCAGCCGGGGCTGCGGTACAGCGGGATGGGGTCGGTGACGCCGAGTTCGGGGCCGCGCCGCCGCTGGATCCATTCGAGCTCCCACAGATGCTGTTCCGGCGCCGCACCGGACTGGCACTGTTTGGCCCGGGCCACATGGGCGCCGGCGGCGGTACGGGCGGCGGCGAGTTTCGCGGCGGTATCGGCGGCCGGATCCTGCATGGTGTCGACGAAGGCGATCATCTCCGGGGTGATCACCCGCATGGCCTCGGTGCGACCGTTGCGGTACTGCCGGGTCGCGATGGATTCGTAGGTGGCTCCGGTGAGACCTTTGCTGCGGCGGTGGGCCAGCTGGTAGCTCAGCTGGGCGAAGGCGTCCGGCGAGATACCGAGCTGTTTGGCGCGGGCGGTGCCGAAATCGTCGAAGGACACCGTGGTGGTGGCGTTGTCGGCGGCGTACTGCGCGAAGGCCGCACCGGCGGCGGTGACCGCGGCGCGCTGCTCGTCGGTCAGCCGGAATTCGATCGGCTCGACCGGCGGCAGCCCCTGCTCCCGCGCCCCGGACCGGGCCGTATGCTCGGTCACCGGTGTTTCCAGCAGGGCGTCGACGAAGGACAGCACGGTCGTCCCGTCCAGCCCGCAGTGCTCGATATTGATTCCGGCCTGGCCGTCGGCGAACACGATGAACGACACCGATTTGTCGAACCAGCGGTTGGCGCTGTCACCGTGCAGGAGGGTGTCACTGGCATGGTGCTCGTCGCGGGGCGCGAAATCCTCGAGGCAGACGCAGAACAGCGCCGTTTCGATCGTGTCGAGCGCGGCGGCGTTGTGCGGATCGGTGAGCAGTTCGGCGCGGGCACGCGCCCAGTCGGCCCGGGCCGCGGTGGTCAGCTGCCCCACCGAGGTTCCGGCGGGCGCGGCTTCGGTGGCGGATTTCAGGATGGCGCACAGGCCGCCGACCAGGTCGCCGAAGGCATACGGGATGCCGTCGGCGCCGAGCACATCCATCCGGAACATAGTGCCCCGGTGCAGCACCAGGATATGGCGGGCGTCGGAGGGGCCCGGCCACTCCTCGGTGTAGGGCACCCGAACGGTGTCCTGTTCGATGCCGGGGATACGGGTTTCGGAGAACAGGTACTTGTTCTGCCACATCGACAGCCGCTGCCCGCGCTGGGTGACCGGTGCGATCTCCTCCCGGTCCAATGCCAGTTTGTAGTCGACGGCGGCCGCGACGAGCGCCGCGGCGCGGTCCGCCTGGCCCGCCGCGGTGGAGGCGGCCAGCGCGGTATCGTCGCGGAACAGGAAGAAGAAGTTGGCGTTCAACGCGATCCGGTCGCGCCGGCCCAGATACCGCGAGGGCCAGAACCGGTCCAGCCAGCTGCCGACGCCGGGGGTTCGGTCGTATTCGCGCAGGGCTTCGTGCAGAACCCGGCCGGCGCCGTCGGGACGCAGCAGATCGGCTACGGCCTCCTCGGTGGCCGCCAGTTCCTCGGCGGTCAGCAGGGGGGTACACCACTGCACGAAGCGGGCGCAGCTGTCCTCCAGGGTGGGCAGCGGGACCCTGGGCAGTTGGTCTTCGGCGGCAAAGGTGCGTTCGGTCAAGTCGTCTCTCCGGTTCGGGTCGGTGCTGCTCGGCGGTGGGGTGGTCGCGGTGGTTTCACCGGTCCCGGTAGGTCACGAAACCGGCCGGGACACATAGAGATTGGCATACAGGCTGCCTTCGGACTCCAGGCCGGTGGGATCGATGCCGTTGGTGGTGAGGGTGTCCAGTACCTGCTCGCGTTCGGCGTCGGAGGCGAATCGGCGCTGAGTGAAGTCGCCCGGCATCCGCCGGGTGCGGTACCCCAGGGCGTCCAGTTCCGCCTCGATCGGCCCGAAACCGTACATACGTAACACGAAGTGTGCCATCCAGGGCCGGCGGTCCGGGTCGGCGGTCGCTATCCGGACGAGTGTCTTCTCGGTGACATAGCCGATACAGCCGGTGGAGATCACCAGATCGGCCGTGGCGAGGATCGCGCGCTGCTCGTCGGTGGGATCGGCCGCCTCGAGGTCGGCGTGTACAACAGAGTCCAGCAGTCCTGCCGCCCGGGCGTAGTCCAGAGCCGGTGCGGAGGCGTCCATTCCGATGAACCGTACGCCCGGTAGCGCAGTGGCCGCGCGGACGCGGTCCCGATCGCGGGCGATGAGATCACCGGTACCGAGCACCGATTCGGTGTAGGAGCCGGCCAGCTGGGTGAGACCGGTGTCCAGACGGAGCAGGGCGGCGTTCACCCCGTAGGAACATCCGATGTCCAGTACGGTAGGAGCGACCCCCACCACCGACAGGTACTCCGATATCTGCTCGCGCAGATACGGTTTCGCCAGCTCCGGGATGCGGTAGCCCAGTTCGGACATGCGCGCGTAGTAGTCGCGGGGGTCGGGCCTCGAGTAGATATCGTCGAAGGATGCTTTCCCGGTGGTGTGCAACGGCACTGGCACGTTGTATTCCTCTCGGTAGGGCGGTACCCACTCGATCGGGTCCCTGATCAATCCAGCAGCCGGTCGCCGCGGACGGCATCGGCCGCCGCGTGATGATCCGGCAGCACCCGCCCGAAGAGCTGGCGGGTGCGCTCCACGGTGCCGATGACACCGGGGCGGTCACTGTAGGCGAAGATCGCCGTATGCCGAGGGGTCGCGCCCTGCACCGGTGATACCCGGTGCAGTGAGTACCTTCCTTGGAAAAGCTGCAGGTCGCCGGGACGTAGCGTCAGGCGCCGGACGAGACCGTCACCGGCGCCGGTGAGCACGGCGTGCACATCGGCGAGGTTCTCGGTGCGCGGGGAACGGATGTTCGGGCAGTACTCGAACACACCCCCGGACTCCGGCGCCGCCGTGAGCATGCTGACGGTGAACTCGTTGGTGTCGAAATGCCATGGGTGGGAATTGCCCGGTGCCACGACGTTCAGTACGAGACCGGCCAGTGGATCGGCGAATTCGTGCAGCCGCGGCCGGCCGAAGCACGCCGCGAGGAACCGCTGGAACGCGGTATCGGTGTAGAGCTGGTGGATCAGGGCGCCGGCCGGAATCCGGTCCCGGGGGACGAAGGCGTTACCGCGTTCGAAGATGAGCCGGCCGGGATGGTCCGCGGGCAGTTCGGTATCGAGCGGGATGTTGTACGCGTTCACCCGTTCGGTGCGGTAGTAGGCGTGCGGCGCCATCCGTTTTCCCTGCTCTGCGAGCAGGCTGTGTAGCTCGGGCCTGATGAACTCACGCAGAACGGTGCAGCCGTCCTCCGCGAGATCGGCGCGCGCAGCCGCGACAGCGGCGTGCCACCCGGGTGTCTCGGGCTCCGCGAGCGGGTAGCGGGATGTATCGACGATCTCGTCCAAGGTCACCGTGGCGGCCATAGCGATATTGTTGCCGCCCAACGGCCGACACGCCCGGAGATTCCGGGAGATCACTGGTGAGACCGGTCACGGACCATCCGGTTTTATTGATCGGCAACAGCATTCGGCATGGAATATTGTCTCTTCACACCGTTTACCGGTGCACTGTGACGCCCCGGAGCCGACGTCGCCCGAGCCGGTCGAGTGCATCCTGAAAGGCCGGGACCGCGGCTGCGGCGTACCGGTTGCCATCCGTTCCCGCCCGCGTCCGCGCCGCGGCACACCCCGCGGTCACAACGACCCGGCCGTCCGGCCCGGGGCTCCGCGCGGCGTTAGTGAGCCCGATGCGACAAGCTGTCGCCGCATATACGGTTCCACTTCCGCGACGACCCAGCTCGCTCCGGACGTCAGCGGCATTGCCGGGGTGCTGCCGCTGCTCGTCGCACCCGGACACCGTAGCCGCCGTATCCGGCACTACTGCTCGACATCCCATCGGACGACTCGTGCGGACCGTCGGTTTCCGGTGACGAAGCGGAGTCGGCCGGGGTTACGTGCGGGTTGTGCTGCCCACCTCGGCGAGGCCTTCATCGGCAACGGTGTTTGCGGAGGTCGGCATGCATACACCGCGCGGCCGGTCGGCCTCCGGCCCGCACGAACCGGCAGCCATCGGTTCGACGCCCGAACGGCAGCCGGAGCCGAGACCGCGGATCACGGCAGTTGTCCGTGCCGGGTGTCCGGGTGCGGAATCAGCACATCCGCGATTCGGCGTACTGACGCCGGGTCCGCAAACAGAGCTCGAGATCGTCGCGGGACAACCCGATCAAGGTGTCGCGGTGCGTCCGGGCGGGGTCGGGTGGCACCGGGATCTCACAGGGCACCACTATGACCCCGCAACCGGCTGCCGTAGCGGCGGCCACACCGGTGACCGAATCCTCCACGGCCACACAGTCGCGGACATCCAGCCCGAGTAGCTGCGCCGCCCGGAGGTAGCCGGCCGGGTCGGGTTTACCGTGCGGCACCTCGTCCCCGCAGACCGAAACATCGAACCGGTGGCGGCCCAGCGTTTCCAGGGCGAGTTCGGTGAGGGACCGCTTGGTGTTGGTGACCAGCGCGCAGGGCAGACCGGCCGCCCGGACCATCTCGAGCGCCTCCACGGCGCCCGGACGCCACGGAATCGGACCGGTCATGAGTTCGGTGACCCGCTGCTCCAGGAACGCGCCCGCCGCCTCGACTGCCTCGGGATGCGGGTCGACCCCCAGTTCGGTGAACATGATCCGCAGCGCGTCGGCCCCGGACGCCCCGATGAGCGCGTGCCGGACCTCCCGGGTCATTTCCCGGCCGAGTTCCCGCGCCAGCTCACGGACACCGATATCCCACAGTTTCTCCGAATCGAGCAAGGTGCCGTCCATATCCCACAGGACGCCGGCGAGCTGGGCCATACGTGCTGACACCTTCTCTCACGGTGGTCGGGCGGTTACCGGTGCCCGGACTCGGCGGAAATCCGGAACCCCGGCCGACCGTAACCCGGGCGGGGAAAGCGCGGCAAACCCGGTTGATCCGGGTCACAGCACCTGCGAGGCGGTGATCACGAGTTGTCCCCCGTCGGGCGCCACCCGGAACGACCGGCTCTCCGACTGCACCGAGCCGTCGCGCATCGTGTAGGTGACCGTGGCGACCGCGCTGCCGTCACCGGATTGGCTGACCGACCCGATGCTGACCGCGCTGATCGTCGACCAGAAGCCCTGGTAGTCGGCGTAGCCACCAGCGGTGGCCTGGTATTCGGGTGAGAGCTGCGACCAGGCGGCGGCCGTGTTTCCGGGTAGCAGCCCGTAGTACCCCCGGACGAACTGTTCCACACGGGCGGCCGAGGGCGGGCCGGTTTCGGTGGTGGTGGTCGTGGTGGTCGCGGAAGTGCTCGTGGCCGTGGGGTCCGCGCCGGGTTCGGCCGCGGCGTGCGGTTCGCCCGTCTGCTCCGGCGTATCGATCTGGCTGCTTTCGGGTCCGCCGGCGGTGTTGTCGTCGCCGCCGGTGACATCGGCGAGGACGAGCCCCACCACGACCACCAGGATCAGCGCCGCGGCACCGGCCAGTACGGCCGCTCGGGTCCGGGGGCCGGAACCGCCCGGGGCAGGGCCGGCGGGCGGAGGTGCGGCCGGTGCCGTCGATGCTGCGGCGGGCACCGCCCCGGCGCCCCGGAAGACCGGCGGTGTGGCGGCTCCGGGAGCCGACGGGCGGTTCTCGGCGGTTCCGGGCTCCGAATCCGGCCGGTCGAGGGTGGCCGTGGCGGCGAGCGTGGGCGGGAGGACCTTCGTCGTCGCGGACGGCGCGGTATCGACCGGTTCCGGCGCGCGGCCGGCCGCCACTTCTTCCAGCATGACCCGCGCCTCGTCCATGGTGGGCCGGTTCGCGACCTCGGTCGCCAGCAACCGCATCACCACCGGGCCCAGCGCGCCCGCTCCTTCGGGTGGCTCGACCTGACCGCCCGCGACCGCGTGCAGCACCGCCAGTGGGTTGTCGCCGTCGCCGAAGGGCGGGCGTCCGGTGATCGCATGGTAGAGCGTGGATCCGAGGGCGAAGACGTCCGAGGCCGGTATCGGTTGTTCACCGCGAGCGACCTCGGGCGCGAGATAGGCCGGGGTGCCGGCGAGGAAACCGGTCGCGGTGACGGTGACATCGCCGGTGGCGCGGGAGATTCCGAAATCGGTGATCTTCACCGTGCCGTCGTCGCCCACCAGCAGATTGGCCGGTTTCACGTCCCGGTGGACGATTCCGGCGTCGTGCGCGGCGGCGAGCGCGGCCGCGGCCTGTGCCCCGAGTTCGGCGACCTTCAGCGGCGCGAGCGTTCCGTCGAGGTTCAGCCGGTTGGCCAGGCTGGGGGCGTTCATGTATTCCATGACCAACCACGGCTGGCCGTCCTCGTCGGCGACGTCGAATACCGAGATGGCATTCGGATGGTGCAGACGCGCGGCGATCCGGCCTTCGCGCAGTGCGCGTTTACGCGCCTCCGCGGTCTGCTGTTCGGTCAGGTTCGGCCCGAGCAGCACCTGTTTGACCGCGACGGTGCGCTGCAGCCGGATATCGAGCGCTCGCCACACCACACCCATGGCACCCGTGCCGATGGGATCGGTGAGCCGATAACGTCCGGCTATCAGCCGATCCTTGCTCATCTGAAGTCGTGGCCCCTTCTGCTCGCCGCCGAGTCGTCCAGCACTCCGCGGTCACAGGCGGTTGCCTACGGTTCCGCGTCGACCCGGCGCGCGTACAACGCACCCGAACGGCATTGTCCGGATTTCTGGTTCCGCGGGAACCTCGGCGGAAATTCCCGGAAATCGTACGCTGCGACGCCCCGAACCCTGCAGGCAGTACGGGATTTCGGACTCGGTCACGCACTGGTCAGCCGGTGTTTCCGCGGGCGGGACCGATAGGCGGCACAATTACGACCCACAAAAGTGACCACAATCACAGCAGTCCGGTGTTTATCCCGGCTCAGGCATTGAAGTACTTCGCCTCCGGATGCAGCAGGACGAAGGCGTCGGTGGACTGCTCGGGATGCAGCTGCAACTCCTCGGACAACGTGACGCCGAGCCGCTCGGCGTCGAGCAGATCCACCAGTTTGGCGCGGTCCTCCAACTCGGGGCAGGCGCCGTACCCGAACGAGTAGCGGGCGCCGCGGTACCCGAGTTTGAAGTACTCGGTCACCTCCGCGGGATCGGATTCGGCGATGGCGCGCCCCTCGAGGGTGAGTTCCTCGCGGATCCGGCGATGCCAGTATTCGGCGAGAGCCTCGGTCAGCTGGACGCCGATTCCGTGCACCTCCAGGTAATCCCGGTAGTTATCGGCGGCAAACAGTCCGTTCGCGAAATCGGCGATCGGCGCGCCCATGGTGACCAACTGGAACGGCAGCACATCCACCTGCCCGGTCTGCCGGGCGTGCTCGCGCGAGCGGATGAAATCGGCCACGCACAGGAACCGGTCCCGCTGCTGGCGCGGGAAGGTGAAGCGATGCCGTTGCGGCGCATCGGGTTCCGGCTCGGTCAGCACAACCACGTCGTCGCCCTCGGAGACCGCCGGGAAGTACCCGTATACCACCGCCGCATGCTGCAGGACGCCTTCGGTGCTGAGCCGCTCCAGCCACGCCCGCAGCCGCGGGCGGCCGTCGGATTCCACGAGTTCTTCGTAGCTGGGCCCGTCACCGCCGCGCTGTCCCCGCAGCCCCCACTGACCGAGGAACAGGGCCCGTTCGTCCAGCAGACCCGAATATTCCTGGACCGACAGACCTTTCACCACGCGCGTGCCCCAGAACGGCGGCACCGGCACCGGCACATCGGCAGCCACATCCGACCGCTCCGGTACCACGATCGGGGTTTCCGCGGCACGCCGCTGTTCGGCGATCCGGCGCGAACGTTCGTGGCGGGCTTTCCGTTCGGCGGCCTTGCGCCGCCGCTCCTCCGCTTCCGGGCTGTCCGGGTCGGCCGCGTCTCCGCGTTTGGCGGCCATGATCTCGTCCATCAACCGCAGGCCTTCGAAGGCATCGCGTGCATAGTGCACATCGCCCTCGTAGACATCGGTGAGATCGTTCTCCACATACGAGCGGGTGAGCGCGGCGCCGCCGAGCAGCACCGGGAACTGTTCGGCCACGCCCTTGCTGTTGAGTTCCTCGAGGTTCTCCTTCATCACCACGGTGGACTTCACCAGCAAACCGGACATTCCGATCACATCGGCCTTCTTGTCGACCGCGGCGTCGAGAATGCTGGCGATGGGCTGTTTGATGCCCAGGTTCACCACCTCGTAGCCGTTGTTCGACAGGATGATGTCGACCAGGTTCTTGCCGATATCGTGTACATCGCCCTTGACCGTGGCCAGCACCACCCGGCCCTTACCGCTGTCGTCGGTGGCCTCCATATGCGGCTCCAGATGCGCCACGGCCGCCTTCATCGTCTCGGCCGACTGCAGGACGAACGGCAGCTGCATCTGACCCGACCCGAACAGTTCGCCGACGGTCTTCATCCCCGACAGCAGCGTTTCGTTGATGATCTTCAGCGGCGGCACCTCGCGCATCGCCTCGTCGAGGTCGGCTTCCATACCGGCGCGTTCACCGTCGACGATGCGGCGTTCGAGGCGGTCGAACAGCGGCAGCGCGGCCAGTTCGTCGGCGCGCGAGGCCCGCGAATCGGCCGTCGACACGCCCTCGAAGAGCTGCATGAGCTTCTGCAGCGGGTCGTAGCCTTCACGGCGCCGGTCGTAGAGCAGATCGAGGGCGGTTTCGCGCTGCTCGTCCGGGATCCGGCTCATCGGCAGGATCTTGGAGGCGTGCACGATGGCACTGTCCAGGCCGGCCTGCACGCATTCGTGCATGAAGACCGAGTTCAGCACCTGACGCGCGGCGGGGTTGAGGCCGAAGGAGATGTTCGACAGGCCCAGCGTCGTCTGCACCCCGGGATGGCGCCGTTTGAGTTCGCGGATGGCCTCGATCGTTTCCAGGCCGTCGCGCCGCGACTCCTCCTGACCGGTGCCGAGGGTGAAGGTCAGGGTGTCGATGATGATATCGCCGATCTGCAGGCCCCAGTTGCCGGTGATATCGGCGATCAGCCGTTCGGCGATGGCGACCTTGTGCTCGGCGGTCCGCGCCTGCCCCTCCTCGTCGATGGTCAGCGCGACCACCGCGGCGCCGTGCTCGGCGACCAGGCTCATGATCTGCTGGAACCGGGAATCCGGTCCGTCGCCGTCCTCGTAGTTCACCGAGTTCACCGCGCAGCGCCCGCCGAGGTGTTCGAGCCCGGCCCGCAATACCGGCGGTTCGGTGGAGTCGAGCATGATCGGCAACGTGGAGGCGGTGGCCAGCCGGGACGCCAGTTCCGACATATCGGCGCTGCCGTCACGGCCGACGTAGTCGACGCAGAGGTCGAGCAGATGGGCGCCGTCGCGGGTCTGGTCCTTGGCGATATCGAGGCATTTACCCCAGTCCTGGGCGAGCATGGCCTCCCGGAACGCCTTCGACCCGTTCGCGTTGGTGCGTTCGCCGATCATCAGCACGCTGGCGTCCTGTTCGAACGGCACCGACGTGTACATGCTGGAAATACTCGGTTCCGGCTGCGGGGTGCGGCGCTGCCCGATCGGGGGCAGCGTGGGTTCGACCTCGCGGACCGCTTCGGCGACCTGCCGGATGTGCTCGGGGGTGGTACCGCAGCAGCCGCCGACCAGGGCCAGGCCGTAGTCGGTGACGAAGCCGCGCAGCGCCGCGGCCAGCTCCTCGGGAGTGAGCGGGTACTCGGCGCCGTTGGCTCCGAGCACCGGCAGGCCGGCGTTGGGCATCACCGAGACAGGCACCCGGGCATGCTGCGACAGGTAGCGCAGATGCTCGCTCATCTCGTCCGGACCGGTCGCGCAGTTGAGTCCGATCACATCGATACCCAGCGGCTCCAGCGCGGTGAGCGCGGCCCCGATCTCGCTGCCGACCAGCATGGTGCCGGTCGTCTCGACCGTGACGTGGGTGATGATCGGGATCCGGCGCCCGGCCTGCTCCATGGCGCGGCGGGTACCGTTCACCGCCGCCTTGACCTGCAGCAGGTCCTGGCAGGTCTCGATCAGTACCGCGTCGGCGCCACCGTCGAGCATGCCGAGCGCGGCCTCGGTGTAGGCATCGCGCAGGCTCGCGTACGGGGCGTGCCCCAGGGTGGGCAGTTTGGTGCCGGGGCCCATCGAGCCGAGGACGTACCGCGGTACGCCGTCGGCGCCGGGACCCATTTCGTCGGCGACCTCGCGGGCCAGCCGGGTCCCCTTCTCGGACAGTTCCCGGATCCGGTCGGCGATATCGTAGTCACCGAGGTTGGGCAGGTTGCAGCCGAAGGTATTGGTTTCCACGGCGTCGGCGCCGGCCTCGAAATAGGCGCGGTGGATATCGCGCAGCACCTCGGGGCGGGTGTCGTTGAGGATCTCGTTACATCCCTCGAGGCCGCGGAAATCGTCGAGTGTGAGATCCACGGCCTGCAACATGGTGCCCATCGCCCCGTCGCCGATCACGACACGGCGGCTGAGCGTGTCGAGCAGGGTGGTATCGAACTCGGCGGGGCGGGAGGCAGACATGGATTCCAGAGTAGTGGGCGCCACCGCGGCGATGTTCGCCTAGTTCACACCTGTGGGGGCGAACACAGGCAGGACAGGAGCGAGCGAACCGTGCCCGCGGGCCGCTCATCGGGCCGGGAAGCATATTCGCCCAGTGTGCGGCCCGCGGCGCACCGGCGGTGCACACTGCCCGGATCTTCACGCAAACCCTTCGCACACGCGCCCCGGCCTCTTGCACGCCCGGTTGAGCCCGGTCACCCAGCGGGCCGGCCGGCCGCGACAGGCGCGGGCGGACCGATACTGCGCGCCGCTCCCGACCCGCACCGTAGGCTGGCATGGGTGAGCTCGAGTGAATCTCCGGTGGATCGGGAACTGCCCGCGTTGCGTGACCCGGTGCTCGTTGCGGCCTTCGAAGGCTGGAACGACGCTGGTGACGCGGCCAGCGGCGCGGTCGAGCATCTGGAGTTGATCTGGGATGCGCGGCCGCTGGCCGAACTGGATTCCGAGGACTACTACGACTATCAGGTGAACCGGCCGATGGTCCGGCAGGTGGAGGGGGTCACCCGCGAGATCGTCTGGCCGGCGACGGTGCTGTCGGTGTGCTCGCCCCCCGGAAGCGACCGCGATGTGGTGTTGCTGCGCGGGATCGAACCCAATATGCGCTGGCGCCGGTTCTGTACCGACCTGCTGGAGCTCATCGATCAGCTCGGCGTGGAGACGGTGGTGATCCTGGGTGCGCTGCTGGCGGATACCCCGCACACCCGGCCGGTGCCGGTGACGGGTTCGGCCTACAGCAAGGAGGCGGCCGAACGGTTCAATCTGGAGCAGACCCGCTACGAGGGCCCGACCGGAATCACCGGGGTGCTACAGGACCAGTGCGTAAAGGCCGGAATCCCGGCGGTGTCGTTCTGGGCGGCGGTTCCGCACTATGTCTCCCAGCCGCCCAATCCGAAGGCAACGATCGCGCTGCTGCACCGGGTGGAGGATGTCCTCGATATCGAAGTGCCGTTGCGGGAACTGCCGCAGCAGGCCGAGGAATGGGAATCGACGGTGAACGAGATGACCGAAGCAGACGAGGAGATCGCCGAGTACGTGCGGTCGCTCGAGGAGCGCGGGGACGCCGCGATCGACGTGAACGAGGCGATGGCCAAAATCGACGGCGACGCCATCGCGGCCGAATTCGAGAAGTATCTGCGCCGGCGGGGGCCCGGCGGCTTCGGGCGCTGAGGGGGAACGCCGCGCCGCCGGGCCGCCGGTTCAGCTCGCCACCGACCAGATCCGGGCGGCGGCGTCGTTGGCCAGTTTCGCGATCAGCAGTTCGCGTGGAATGGTCTGGCCGGTGAGGTGATCGAGCGAGGGCACCACAACGTGGTGGGCATCCGCCCGTTGGAGTTCCCGGGTCAGTTCGGCGAATGCCGTTCCGTCACCCGCATGCGATTCGTGGAATGTCGCGGCGAAGCATAATCCGTGGGCATCGGCCAGCTCACGTAGCGCGGCCTCCATATCGTCGCCGTCGCCCGCGGCCAGATCGTCGCGTAAATACCCATATACCAACGCTTCCACCCGAACCTCCTGAATCCTTCCCCGCACGAGACGGGGAACTATTTCCTGCTCCGGGATCTCCGCCCGCGTTCGCGGGGGTGTTGCTTGAACCGGCGCGGAGCCGGTCCGATTCGAGCATGACCGACGGATAACCCGCACAGAAGAGGTCATGCGGGGGACACCTTCTTGCCCTATGGGGTCCGCGAAAAGTTTGCTGGTGCAATACTGGCGGCGTGACTGCTGCTGAAGATCGTCCGCTGTGGGCCATCCGGATGCGCTCGGAACGCGATGCGCGTGGGTGGTCACAAGCCGAGGCCGTACGGGCACTACGCGCCAAATCGTCCCAGAACCTACCGACCGACAGCACCCTCCTACGTAATTGGCGGCGTTGGGAATCGGGCGAATCCCGCCCCGACGATTTCTACGCTCCACTCATCGCCGCCGCGTTCGACACCGTCGCCGCGGCCTTCTTCCCCAAGGCACGCCCGAGCCGCGACGACGAATTGCTCACCGCCACCGGTATGGACACGCTCGAATTCATGGGTCGGCTACGGATGTCCGATGTTTCGACCGCCACCCTCGACGCCGTCCGGATCACCGCCGAACGCCTGTGCCGCGATTACGCGTCCACCGATGCCCACCAACTGCACCGTGAGGCATCGGGCTGGCTGCGGCGGATCGCCGCCCTGCTCGACAGCCGGCTCACGCTGGCCCAGCACAAGGAAGTCCTCGAGCTGGCCGGGTGGGTCGCCCTGCTGCTCGGCTGCCTCGAATACGATCTCGGCCGCCGCGGCGGCGCCGAAGCCACCCGCCGGGCCGCCCGATCTCTCGGCATGGAATCCGGCAATGTCGAAATCATCGGGTGGAGTTCGGAATTGGCGGCCTGGTTCGCGCTGACCCAGGGCAACAACCGCGGGGTCATCCAGGCGGTCGATTCGGTACCGCCGGAATGCGCCGACAGCGGCGTCGGCGTCCAACTCGCCGCCCAGCGGGCCAAAGCCTGGGCACGCCTGGGCGACCGCAGCGCGGTGGACGCGACCCTGGCGCAGGGCCGGATGCTGCTGGACCGGCTCGGCCACCCCGAGGACCTGGAGAACCATTTCGTCGTCGACCCGCAGAAGTTCGATTTCTATGCCATGGACTGCTGCCGGGTGGTCGGCGACGATGCGCGGGCCGAACGGTTCGCCCGGGCCGTCCTCGCCGATTCCACCACCCTGGACGGCACGGTCCGCAACCCGATGCGGGTCGCCGAAGCTCACCTCACCCTGGCGATGGTCGCCGCCCGCGGCCGCGACCTCGAACTGGCGGTCTCGGAGGGGCTGCAAGCGTTCGAATCCAAACGGCGGTCGCTGCCGTCGCTGTTGTGCATCGGCGGCGAAGTCGGACGGGAGTTGATGGCACACTTCCCCGACGATCCGCGAACTCAGGAGTACCTGGACGAACTTCGCGCAGTATCCGGTACCTGAACTGTTCCGTGGGCGGTCACCCGGCGCGGATTCACACCTCAGCGGTGGGCGGCGTCGGGCACTCGCGGCGGACAGGCCGTCCCCGGGCTGCATCGGCGAACACGATCGAAGAATCAACTCGACATCGGCAGACCTGCGGGCATCAACCCGCACAGACCCGCACCCTCACATCTGGTAGACGTGGCGGACACGATGCACCAGGCAGGGTTTGCAGGGCAAATGCCACCACTCATTGTCATCGTTGTCGCGTACGACAGACCCCACCGGCTACCGGTGGGCGGCATCCGGTGCCCGAGGGGGGCACGGCGTACCGGGCAGAGTCTGTAACTCAAAGTGCCACCATTCGTTGTCGAACGTGCGGCACAGCCCCCACCGGTTGCCGTTGGCTTCCAACCATGCGGCACCCTCACGCGGTGCGATATCGACGGCCCGGCCGGTGACATGCGTGGACTCCTCGGGCGGCAACACCCACCGGCGCGCTTCCTCCGGAGTGCCGTAAGTGCGCAGCCCGTCCTCCCACATCGCCTGCTGTTCGGCCGGGCTGCGATAGCCGGAATTGATCCACATCGGCACACCCGCGGCATGTGCTTCCCGCTCGGCCATGGTGTAAGCGAGCGCCAGCAGCGGGTCGAGCCCCTCGGTCCCCGCCGCGGCGGTCTCGGTCAGGGGCGGGACCGGGAACGGCGAGGCGGCGGCCTCGGCACCACCGAAAGCAAGCGCACCGGCAGCGACCGCCGATATCGCCACCGCGGCGGCACGACCGACTGTTGAGCGCAGGTGGAGGGACATGCGGATGATCTTATCGACCGCCGCTGCCCCCGACCGGCCGCGTTACCGATGAGCTGCACAGATGTGATTCCGCCCGGAACCGGGCGCCGAGATCTTTCCCGACTGGGAAGCGCCCGGTTCAGCGTCCTTGTTCGGTCCACCACAGGGCTATGGTGAGGCCGAGCAGATCGAGCGCCAACTACGCGAGCGCTCGAGTATCTCGCTGAGCTGAGCTAGCTTCCCCAGGTCTCACTCGAGGCCATCCCCTTCACCGGCACTCATGTTGGTCTGGATACGGGATTGTTCGTTCTGCTGGAGTTCCCGCAACATCGGACAACACGGCTGCCGGAACCGCCGATTGTGTACGTTCAGGGCTACACCAGCGACCAGTGCCTCGAGCGGCCCGAGGAAATCGACAGGTACCAGAGGGCAGCCGACGGCATCAGACGCGTTGCGCTCGACGAATACCAACCGTGACCTGGTGAACAAGATAGCGAAGGAGCACCATGAACAGCGCTGACCTAGTTGGAGCACAGTGGTTCGAGAGCAGCCGAAGTTCCGGCAGCAAGGAGTGCGTCGAGGCCGCACACCTGGATACCGGTTTCGTCGGCGTTCGCGACTCCAAGGATCCGGCCGGCCCGGCCTTGGTCTTCGCGCCCGCCGAATGGGACACCTTCCTGGCCGGCACCAAGTCCGGCGAGTCCGGCCGGCCCTGACGCTCTGCAGACGATGAAAAGCCTCCGGCAGGAGGGGTTTCATCGCATATAGGAGGCCCACCGAATGACGGGACGTCCGTTGTCGGAGGAGGAATGCGACCGGCTCTGGCGAGCGTGGTCGCCCGCCGAAGCCGCCGAACGACTGTCGAGTGCCCCGCCGTGCTGGTACGTCGCAGCCGGGTGGGCGCTGGATCTGTTCGTCGGCGGGCTCGGACGTGAGCACTCCGATCTCGAAATCGGGGTCCCCCGCGCTCGTTTCGCCGAGATCGCCGAAGCACTCCCCGGCTACGAATGGGACGTCGTCGGCGACGGGTGCGCTTGGCCGTTTCCCGAGGAAGCCGGCAATCAGCACCAGACCTGGCTGCGCGATCCGGCGACCGGGCGCTATCACCTCGATGTGTTCCGCGAACCGCACCGTGACGATCGCTGGGTGTGCCGGCGCGATCCCTCGATCACCTTGCCCTACGACGAACTGATCCTCCACACAGCCGACGACATCCCTTATGTGATCCCCGAGGCCGTCCTCCTGTTCAAGGCGAAAGCCTGTCGCCCGAAAGACGAGTCGGATTTCCGGCACGCCCTCCCCGCACTGGACCGTTCACGGCGGTCCCGGCTGGCCGGCTGGCTTGCCCGCGTACACCCTGGGCATCCCTGGCTGGAAACACTTTCGACTTTCGATCCGTAACAGGGACACCTCGACGGGGGCTACCCAGCCGGGCCGGAATCGCAGTGTCCTCGGCCCCGTTCGCCCACTGCCGCAACGTCGCGATCCCGACGGGCGAACCGCCTACATCCGGAGCTACGCTCCGAATCCGCCGTCGATGTCCAGGCTCGCGCCGGTGATATAGGCGGCGTCGGGTCCGGCGAGATACGACACGAAGGCGCCGACTTCGGCCGAGGTGCCGAACCGGTCCGTGGCCATGACTCCGAGCAGATTCGACGCGTTGGGTCCGTCGGCCGGATTGGCGTCGGTATCGACCGGACCGGGCTGGACGTTGTTGACGGTGATTCCACGCGGGGCCAATTCGCGCGCGAGCCCACGGGTCAGGCTCGCCAGGGCACCTTTGGTCGCGGCGTACACCGATTGACCGGGGAACGGTGTGCGGTCGGCGTTGATGCTGCCGATATTGATGATTCGCCCGCCGTCGTTCATATGGATCAGCGCTTCGCGGATGGCGATTATCGCCGAGCGGACGTTGATCGTCAGCATGGCGTCGATATCGTCCATCTTCAGATCCGTGATCGGGCCGAAGGCGCCGATACCGGCATTGTTGACGAGAATGTCCAGGCCACCGAACCGGTCGACGGTCTGCGCGACGGCGGCCTCGATGTCGTGCTCGTGCCGACTGTCGGCATGAAGAGGGTGCGCGGTACCACCTGCGGCGACGGCAGCGGCCGCGACGTCTTCCGCCTGCTCACCGGAGTTGGCGTAGGTGAACGCCACGTTCGCACCGTCGGCTGCCAGCCGGGCCACTATGCCGGCACCGACACCCCTGGATCCTCCCGTTACCAGCGCGGTCTTGCCTTCCAGCGGTCCTGTGGTCATGTGCCCGTCCTTCGATCATGTTATGGAGTGACCACTCAATAATTCGCGCCGCCAGGCCCGGTTGTCAAATTTGAGGGATCACTCAATAATCGGTAGAGTCGAGATATGCCCAGGCCACGGAAGTTCGATGAGCAGGCCGTGCTCACCGCCGCGAGGGCCCGCTTCTGGCGCGACGGCTACGCGGCCACCTCGATCCAGGACCTCACGGAGGCAACCGGTCTCGGCACACAGAGCCTGTACGGAGCATTCGGCAACAAACACAAGCTGTTCCTGCGAATCCTGGACGAGTACGGCACCCGCCAGGCCACCGGGCTGGAAGCGGCGATCACCGCCGACCCCAGCCCCTGGCACGGGCTGCTGGCCGCCGTCACATTCGAAGAGGGCGGCCGCTTGGACCTACCACCCCAGGGCTGCCTGATGGCCAACAGCGCCTCGGCCCTCAGCGCCCAGGACGAGCAGGTCCGGGACCGCTCGTGCCGGGCCTACTCCCGGACGCTCGCACTGTTCACCCGGCAGGTCACGCGGGCCCAGGAAGCGGGCGAGATCGACCACGGCATCGATCCGGAGGCAACCGCACGAACTCTGTTCACCGTCATGCAAGGGATCGAATTCCTGCACAAGGCGGGCATCGGCGACGAGGAGCTGCGACGCGCCAAAACCGCAGCAGTGGAGATGATCGAGCGCTCCGTCGGACACTGACGCAACCCCCCTACAGTTTCCGGCCTGCGGCACACTGTCCACCGGACCGGGGGACAGCCACAGCAATCGCAGCGGACCCCACCTCGAGGTACCTATCCGGCGGCGAGGTCCGTCACCAGCGCGGGCAACACCCGGCCCAACGACGACGCGCCCAAGGAACGAACACGCCGGAATTCGAACACACTTTCTACTGTTACCCGAGGTACCTCCGATAGCTTGCCTGCATGGTCGGCTCCGCACACGAGGCAATGCACCGCCTCGTCCAAGACAACCCCGGGGTATTCGCCCGAGCTTTCCGAGCCCTCGGGCTCCCCTTCGACGATCCCGCCGAAGTCGCAGTCCTCACCAACGATCTCACCGAGATCCGCCCGCTCGAGCGCAGGGTCGACACGTTGCTGCGCATCACCACCGTGCGGGAAGGACCGTTCTTGCTGCTGGTCGAAGCCCAGAACAAACCAGATTCGGACAAACCGAGCGCGTGGGCCTACTACCTAGCGCATCTGCACGAGAAGTACCGGCTGCCCGTTGTGCTGCTCGTCGTCTGCCGCGATACCAGGACAGCCGACTGGGCCATCCAACCGATCACCATCGGTCTCCCGCAGTGGACCAGTATCATCGTGCGCCCACTCGTCCTCGGTCCGCACAACGTCCCCGTCGTGACCGATCCCGACGCTGCGGCGGCCGACATCCCCCTGGCTGTGCTGTCGGCGATCACCCACGCCAAGGACCGCAGTATTGATGCGATACTGAAAACACTCGCCGATGCCCTGCACGAACTCGAAGACGAGGAAGATTTCCACGTCTTCGCCGAACTCACCGAACTCGGCCTCGGCGCGACCCGAGCCGCGAAAACCTGGAGCAAACTGATGAGCGTGGATCTGTCGTTCTACCGTTCGCGTACATCCCAGCGCCTGCGCGCAGAAGGGCGCGCCGAGGGCCGGGTCGAAGGACGCGCCGAGGGCCGATTCGAAGGACGCGTCGAAGGCAGAGTCGAGGGCCGTGTCGAGGAGGTGATCGGCAAAACCTTGCGACTGTTGGAGGCCCGCGGGATCGATGTTCCCGAATCGGCCCGGGAGCATATGCAGACCTGTACGGACCTCGACGTTCTCGACCGCTGGTTCGACCGTGCCATCACTGCCGCCGATATCGACGAAGTCCTCGCCGAGTAGCGGCGCGGCGACAACCGCGGCACCACCGATCGGCAAGCATTCTTTTACTCCGCAATCCGCCGAGTCGAGAGGAGCGACCGAGCGATGAAGGTTTTCGTCACCGGCGCCACCGGCGCGCTGGGTTACCACGCCGTTCCGGCGTTGATCGGTGCCGGCCATACGGTGACAGGGCTCGCCCGCAATGCAGCGAAAGCGGCAGCACTCCGCGCGCAGGGAGCCGAGCCGGTCATCGTATCGCTGTTCGACCGTGACCGGTTGGAGGAAGTATTCGCCGGGCACGACGCGGTGGCCAATCTCGCCACCGCGCTGCCGCCCTCGTCGAAGTTCCTCGACAACCGCGCGTGGGCGGAGAACGCGCGGGTACGTACGGAAGGGTCGGCAGCAGTTGCGGAAGCCGCCCGCGCCACGGGTGTCGGCCGGCTGATCCAGGAGTCGGTGTGCATGATCTACCGCGACAGAGCAGACCAGTGGATCGACGAGCAGTGGCCCACCGACGATTTCCCGCTGGCGCGCACCAACCATGCCGCGGAAGCGAATGCGCAGCGTTTCGTAGACGGGGGTGGAACCGGCGTCGTTCTACGGTTCGGGTTGTTCTACGGTCCCGAATCAGTGCACAGCAGAGAATTCCTGACCATGGCCCGCCGCGGTATCGCCCCGATGTTCGGGCGCGGCGACAGCTTCGTATCCTCCCTCCACCTCGCCGACGCGGGCGCGGCCGTCGCGGCCGCCGTCGAGGTTCCGGCCGGTGTCTACAACGTGGTCGACGATCACCCGATCACCAAGTACCAGTACGCCGACGCGATCGCGCACGCCGCCGGCCGCACCCACTATCTCCGAGCGCCCGGCCGCCTCGCGGCCGTCCTCGGCGCCCGCACCACCTCGTTGACCCGGTCGTTACGCGTCAGCAACGCGCGATTCCGTGAGGCAACCCGGTGGTCCCCCTCGTTCCCGAGTGCCACCGACGGCTGGGCATCCTTCGCAACGCACAGCCGGTAGCGCAGGCCCACTGGTCAGGAGCGGCGAAGGCACCGGCACGCCTCAGCCAGCGGAATCCGAACGCTGCCGTGGTCTGCAGGCGAGCGGTGAGCCAGGACGGACTCGCTGCGTGCGCCGGTGCACCCTCACTGCCGGGTGAGGCATGACGAACCAGTGGTAATGACCCACACCGGTCGCGAAAGCCATATCCGAATTACCGACCGCCCCGCTCAGGCCGACAGTCGGCTCCGACTGTGGTAACGATGACAGGTACGTGCCCGGCGCATGGCTGGGGCAATGAATACGGGGTGCCATGACCGCGATAGCCAGATTCGGTGCAATTTCGCTCGATAGCCGGGATCCGCACCATTTAGGGCAGTTCTATCGAGCACTGCTGGGTTTCGAAGTCCGGTACGAATCCGACGAACTGGTCGTTCTCCGGGGCGAGGGGGGCATGGTGACGATCCAGCTCGTGGAAAACCACCAACCGCCGGACTGGCCCGGCGACCAGGTGCCCAAGCAGATGCATCTCGATCTCTTCGTCGATGATCTCGATATCGCGGAGCGAGCGGCAATCGAGTGCGGCGCAGTCAAGGCCGGCTATCAGCCTGCACCCGATCGCTGGCGGGTTCTGATCGACCCCTCAGGACACCCGTTCTGCCTCACAGTCCCACCCGGTTCTGTCGAGTGAGGCAACCCGCAGCGATTCTCGCGCCGACCCCTTCACCCATATGGTGAATACTGTGGAACGGGTTGTGCAGTCCGGCTGCGGATTTCGGGTCGAATGGGGCCGGGTCGGCGCCCAAGCGTCGGGCCCGCACAACGCGGCACTGGCGATAGTCGACCACATGCCCGGGAGACGCGGCGGGACCTCGAGTTCGGCCACTACACCGTAGTGGCCACTCGCTTGCCCCCGTCCACGCCCGCAACACCGGCATGATCGACGCCGCCGGAGAACTCCCACCGATGATCATGAGCGACCCGATCGGCGTTGCCCCCGGCACCGCCCAGAAATGGGCCCTACGCCCGAGCCGGTTGGGCAGACCACCGCGCCTGCGTACACCCTCGAGGCGGCTGCTGCCGGCTATCGGCAGCAGTTGGGGTCGAGGACTACGCAGAGTGCGGCCAGGGCGTCGCGGTGGACGCGGTGGATCACGTTCATGCCCTGGCGTTCGGAGTTCACGAGCCCGGCTTTGCGGAGTTGACCGAGGTGGTGGCTGACTGTCGATTCGGAGAGTCCGACCGTCTCGGCGAGTTCGCCGCCGTTTCGGCCGGCGTCCGGACTGGCCAGCAGCAGGGACATGAGCTTCACCCGCACCGGGTCGGCCAAGGCTTTCAATCGCAGTGCGACATGGAGAGCGGCCTCGTCGTCGACCGGGCCCGCGGCCACGGGTGGGCAGCACAGGGGTGTGGTCATGTCGATGACAGGCAGCGCTTTGGGCATGAAATCCATCATACCAACCATATTGACTTATGTCGAAAAGGTGGCACACTGGGCGCCGTAAGTACTTCGATATATGTCACACAGGTGGTGGTCATGATGTCACGTATTCAGCTCGCACTCAACGTCGACGATCTGGAACAGGCCGTCGAGTTCTACTCGACCCTGTTCGGCGTGGAGCCGGCCAAGCGCAAACCCGGCTATGCGAACTTCGCCGTCGAGCAGCCGCCGCTGAAGCTGGTGCTTATCGAGAACCCGGGCCAGGGCGGCAGCGTGAATCACCTCGGGGTCGAGGTGGAGTCTTCGGAGAAGGTGCACGCCGAGATCGCACGCCTGTCGGAGGCCGGTCTTTTCACCGAGGAGCAGATCGCGACGACGTGTTGCTTCGCGACCCAGGACAAAGTGTGGGTGACCGGCCCGAACGCCGAGCGGTGGGAGGTATACACCGTGCTGGCGGATACCGAGCATTTCGGCACCGAACCGCAGTTCGCCGGGAAGGACGACGGTGAGGCGGTGCAGGCGTGCTGCGGCACCGCCGGTAACGGCGAGGCCGCACCCGAGGAAGCCGGGACGGAGTCGACGGTGGCGTGCTGCGCGCCGGCCGCTGCCGCCCGGTAAAGCCCGGATCTCGGCGTGACCGATGTGGAGACCGCGCCCGCGGTAATGGGCGGGTTGCCGCGGGCCGGGCGCCGCCGCGTGTTGGCGGTGCTGTGCCTGACTCAGATATCCAGTTGCCGGTTGAACGGCCGGCTGTCCGCGCCGGTGGTGATCCCGCGCTGGACCCGTGGGCGGGCACCGTGGTGTCGGCGTGGACCGGCAGCTACGCCCACACCTACCTGATCCTCGGCGCCGGCGCCGCCCTCGCTGCGGTGATCGCGCCACTCACCGGTATCCGTGTTTCGAAGAAAGAGATGTTGTGACAAGCGAATACGACTACGACGCGGTGGTCGTCGGCGGCGGCCAATCCGGTCTCGCCGCCGCACACCACCTCACCACCGGGGGCTTCAACACTGCGATTCTGGAAGCCTCGCCGGAGGCGACCGGGTCGTGGCCGCGGTACTACGACAGCCTGACCCTGTTCTCCCCGGCCCGCTACAGCGCCCTCCCCGGACGCCGCTTTCCTGGTGATCCGGACCGGTATCCCCACCGCGACGAAGTGGTCGACTACCTTCGCTCCTACGCCGACGGCCTAAACGTCGACATCCACACCAGCACTGGCGTCGAATCCGTCGCCGCCACCGGCGGTGCGGGCTTCGCGGTCACCACCGGATCGGGTGCGGTGTTCACCGCGCCGCGGGTGATCGCGGCGACCGGGTCGTTCGGTTCTCCCTTCCTGCCCGCCGTTCCCGGCCGGGACGAGTTCGGAGGCCGGGTCCTGCACGCCAGCGAATACCGAGTCCCGGCCGAGTTCGCCGACCAGCAGGTGGTCGTGGTGGGCGCGGGGAACTCCGCGGTGCAGATCGCAGTCGAGCTCGCCGGACACGCGCAGGTGGTGCTGGCCAGTAGGGCGCCGGTGAAGTTCGTGCCGCAGCGGCCGCTGGGCCGGGATGTGCATTTCTGGTTCACCCTCACCGGATTCGACGCCGCCCCGCTGGGCCGGCTCGTCGAGCAGGCGCCGACGCAGCCGGTGCTCGACGAAGGCCGCTACCGTGCCGCGCTGGCCGGCGGGCGACCGGAGCAGCGGGAGATGTTCACGCGGTTCACGCCCGAGGCCGTGGTGTGGCCCGACAGCTCTCGGACCTCGGCGGATGCGGTCATCTTCGCCACCGGCTACCGCCCGCACCTGCCCTATCTCGCCGGAACAGGGGCGCTGACCGATAGCGGGGTACCACGGCAGCGCCGAGGCCTGTCGATCACCCACCCAGGGCTGGGGTTCCTCGGGCTGGAGTGGCAGCGGACTCCGTCGTCGAACTCGCTGCGCGGGGTCGGCAGGGACGCGGCGTATCTGGTGCGGCGGCTCCGGCCGGCGACGGCACAGCAGCGCGAGCACGCCCGGTGACCACCGCACCCCGGCCGGGCACCGCCTCGCAGACGTCGGTCCGCGGCGGTCGCGTGCTGTCGGCCGATGGCACCCCGATCACCTATCCGGTCCGGGGATCCGGGCCCGTGCTGCTGGCGGTGCACGGCGGCCTGTGAGCAAAACCGTGGCCGTGCTCGGCGCCGGCAACGAACACACCTGCGGCGCGGTGCGGGTGGACGCGTTCACCCCGGCCCCCTGCCGATGCCGGTCGCCGGCCCTGAGGTCGAGAATGCGCTGGTGGAGTTGATCCAACACGTCAGCGCTCGCTGCGTCGGCAGCGCGCCGGGGGATGCCGAGAGCAGTTGATCACGCGAGCACGTGCGAGCGGGCGTACGGGACTTTCATCCCCGGCCGAAGGCGAGGGCGACGTTGTGCCCCCCGAATCCGAAGGAGTTGTTGATCGCGTAGTCGATTCGGCCGCGGCGGGGCGCGCCGGTGACGATATCGAGGTCGATAGCGGGGTCCTGGTTCTCCAGGTTCAGGGTCGGCGGGATGACCTCATCGCGGAGACTGAGGACAGTCAATACCGATTCCAGCGCGCCGGCGGCCCCGATCGAATGGCCCAGCGCCGATTTCGGCGCATAGACGGCGGCGTGCGTGCCGATCGCCTGATTGATCGCCGCGGCTTCGGCGGTATCGCCGATCGGTGTCGCGGTGGCGTGGGCGTTCACATGGGTGATGTCACGCTCGGTCAGGCCCGCGGTGTGTATGGCGCGGGTGATCGCGCGCGCGGCACCGGTGCCTTCGGGATCGGGTGCGACGAGATGGAAACCGTCGGAGGTGATTCCGGCACCGAGCAACCGGGCGAGAACGGTGGCGCCGCGGGCACGGGCGTGTTCCTCGGTTTCGAGGATCAGCAGGGCGCCCGCCTCGCCGAACACGAAACCGTCCCGGTCGCAGTCGAAGGGACGCGAGGCCCCTTTGGGGTCGTCGTTGCGGGTGCTCATCGCCCGCATCATCGTGAACGCCGCGATCGGCACGGGATCGATATAACCTTCGACACCGCCGGCGACCACCATATCGGCGTCGCCCATCGCGATCATCTGCCAGGCCCGCGCGATCGCTTCGGAACCGGACGAGCACGCCGACACCGGGGTCACCACACCGGCGCGGGCCTGGAGTTCGAGGCCGACCACCGCCGCCGGGCCGTTGGGCATCATCATCTGGACCGCGAGCGGCGAAATTCGCCGGTAGCCACCATTTTCGAGAGCGTCGCGCGATTCCACGACCGCATCGCCACCGCCCTGCCCGGTGCCGATCGCCACCGCGAGCCGCTCCCGGTCGACATCCGGGCTCCCCGCGTTCCGCCAGAGCTCCCGCCCGAGCACCGTGGCCAGGCGTTCCACATAGGCCAGACGCCGCAGTTCCACCCGGGTCAAACAGGTTTCCGGCCGGACCTTCAGCGGACCGCCGATCCGCACCGGCAGCTCGTGTTCCTGGACCCAGCTCTGCGGCAAGCGGTCGATACCGGACGCCCCGGCCAGCAGACCGGCCCAGGTCGAGTCGATATCCCCGGCGAGGGATGTCGAGGCCGCCACCGCGGTGACGACGATATCGGGAAATCTCCCGTCGACCGCGAACGGATTACGAACCTGCACTACGCGCCTCCCTGTTCAGTCCCGGATTCGGCTTTCGATGATCTGGTTTTCGCCCCTCGACTACCGGAGCATTCCATCGAAACGACCGGCGCGGATGAGGAATGCGCAGATACGCGATAGGTTGCGGCTACTGCCAGGTCGCGGTGTCGGGGTCGATGCCGTGGGCGCGGGCGCCGGCGTCGATGGCTCGGCGGAACCAGGTGGCGAGGCCGGGGCGGATACCGTCGTAGTGGGCGGCGAACCCCGGCTCGGTCTCGTAGATGCGGCCCACGCAGACCTGCATCTGTCTGCTGAGGGTGAAGTACGCGGAGCTGAAGACCTCGCGGTGCCGCTCGACGAGCTGATTCGCTTCCGGGCTGCCGGGTTCTGTACCTGCGTCCATCGCCTCGGCGAAAGCCTGTTCGAGGGCGGCAACGGTATCGGCGACGGCCTGCCACTCCGCCGGGCTGCGGGCGGCCGAGCGTTCGGCGTATTGCTGCCATTGCGCCGTATCGCCGTACCGTTCCCGGGCAAGCACCGGCCAGTCGGGGTTCCAGCGGGGTCCGAAGACCTCCGCCTGCTGCGCGGCGGTGAGGAGCAGTCCGCGTTCGTGGGCTTCGATCATCCGGTCGAGCCCGGCGCCGAGCTGCTGGAGGCGGTCGATACGTTCGGCGACCTGGGCTCGCTGCGTATGCAGGGCTTCGGCCACGTCCGCGGTCGGGTCGTCCAGGATGGCGTGGATCCGGTTCAGGCCGAGACCCAGTTCGCGGTAGACGACGATGCGGTGCAGGCGTTCCAGGTCACCGGCGGTGTAGAGCCGGTATCCGGCGGCGGTACGCAACGAGGGCCGCGCCAGGCCGAGATCGTCCCAGTGGTGCAGTGCCCGGACCGTCACACCCAGGCGTGTCGCGACCTGACCGACGGTCAGGCCATCGCTGTGGGTGGTTTCGGGCGGGCTCACCACGGTGGAGTTCCCGTGATGCACCCGGACAGCACGACATACAGGTAAGGCCCGTGGACTGCGGCCACCACCACGGCGAAAGCTATGAGCTGCAGGCCCAGGGTGGACGCCGGGAGCACTGCCGAGCGGGCTCGGGCGGGCGATACGAGATGGCCGATCCGGTCGGGTCCCGCCGCATGGAGCAGCAGCCCGGAAAGCGGTTCACCAGGGGTTGCGGTGGGGTGGTTTCCGGGCGCGCCGAGTTTGAGCAGCGCGCTCGCCAAGGCCGGTGTGCCGGCGTGGCCGCGCGCGGCGTTGTCCGCCGCGATCTCGAGGTAGTGCGGGATCGCATCGGCGATGGCCGCCACCAGCGGCACCCGGCGCAAGGGACAGGTCAGTCCGCCGAGAATCGAAAGGAGTACGTGGTGGTGCTGGCGTAGATGGGCGTGTTCGTGTTCGAGGACCGCCGCGAGTTCGTCGGATTCCAGCGCCGCGTCGAGTCCGTCGGATACGACGATCCCGCCGTACCGCCGCGGCAGGGAGAACGCCACCGGTCGTGGGTCGTCGATCACCAGCACGCGATACCCGCCGACGCACGCGATCCGGGCTCGTTCCGCCAGGGCCTGCGCGGCCGACCGGGTGGCGCGGTGGCGGCGCAGCCACCGGGGTACTCCCAGTCCGAGCAGGGCGAACAACCCGAACGCCGGTAGCAACAGCAGCAGTACCACAGGAATCCCCGTGTCCACTGTGGTCGGCGCAAACGGGCTGGCGGCGTCCAGGCATTGCCTGCAGGTTTCGGCGAACGGCGCGGGAAGCACATCCGGCCCGGTCACCATCCACGCCGCCATGAGGCTCAGCGACGCCACCGCGAGCATCCACAACAACAGGCTGCCGGTGAGGACGAGTACGGCGGTGCGGGGCACCCGCGTCAGTGCCGGGGCGGCGGCACGGACGAGCGCCGGCCCGGCTATCGAGGACGCGGCCAGTACGACCGCGAGTGCGGCCGGGATGACCAGTGCGCTCATCCCCTGCGCCCGCTCTTGTCGAGGTAGTCGCGCAGCAGTTGCACGTCACGCTGATCGATTTCGTCGATGAAATGCAGGATCGACGCCATCGGGTCGTTACTGGTGGACAGCGCCTGCTTCATGAGCTGGGCGGCGTGTTTCTCCCGGGTGTGGCGCGGCACATAGCGCACGGACCGCCCCTCCCGCTGAGGGGCGACGAGTGCCTTGCGTTCGAGGTTGGCCAGCACGGTGGCGATCGTGGTGTAGGCGAGATCGCCGCCGAGCCGGGTGATCACCTGCCGGATCGTGGCGGCTCCGTGATCCCACAGCACGTCCATCACCTGCTGTTCGAGAGCCCCCAGCCGCACCGGCTCGGACTGCTGATCTCGCCTTTTCCCGGTCACCATGACCTTCCTACCGTACGGCAGGGACCGGGCAGGAAACCTGCCCCCGGAGTCGCCCGACGACCGCGACCGCGGACAGCACCAGCGCGATCACGGCCAGAACCGGCTGGGCAGGTGCGAACCAGGTGAGCGCCCCGGAGTAGCCGAGCGCGAGCAACGCGATCTTGTTGCAGACCGGGCAACCGACCGCGAACCAGGCCAGCACCGCGGCGAATCCGCCGAGCCGGGCGCTGCGCCGGTCCGAACCGTCGCCGGCTTCGACCGGTTCGCCGGACCGGGGAGTCGCCGCGGCACCCGGGCGAACATACGTGGCGAACAGGACGCCGGTGAGAACGGAAGTGCCGACCCACACCGGGTAGTTCCACGGCTCCGGCGGTATCTCCCGCCCGAAGACCGGGTTCGGAATCAACACGGTGACGAGCCCGACCAGCACACCGACCACCACGGCCGCCGTGGCAGCGAGGCCCAGCTGCCGGGGACCCCACGCAGCCAACGCCCGCGCCGCGAGCTCCAGCGACGTTTTCCGGCGGCTCATCCACTGTCCGATCCGATGCACAGTTCTACTATGCCGGATAGTCGACTATCTTGCATAGTCGACTATCCCGCATAGTCGATGCGCTCGCACCCCCGCACCGCGCTCGGGTGCCGGCGTCATTCCCGCGACCAGTCAGGAGCACGACAATTTCCACACCGGACACTCCCACCCGCTCACTGCCATGGAAGGCCATCGCCCTCGGCGCGATAGCCGTCGCCCTCCTGGCACTCGGGGCCGCGATCAGCACAAGCACCCAGAACGATCTGCCTCGCGCCGCACCGGCGGGAACCGAAGAGGACAGCGGCCTGCCGGATCTGGCGCGCCGCGACGACAACGACCCGTTCGCCATCGGCGCCGTCGACGCTCCGGTCGTCGTCATCGAATACGCCGACTTCACCTGCCCGTACTGCAGCGCCTTCGCCGCCGACACCCTCCCGGCACTGCTCGACGAGTACGTCGAGCCCGGTCACGTCCGTATCGAATGGCGCGACACCCCCATCCTCACCGACCACTCCGTCGAGACGGCGATCGCCGGGCGAGCAGCGGCGGAACAGGACCTGTTCTGGGAGTTCTCGCGAGAGATGTTCGCCCACACCTACTCCGGCTCCAAGGACTACGGGCGCGAAACCCTGATCGAGATCGCGAGCCGAGTCGAGGGCCTCGACACCGCGGCTTTCACTGCCGCGTTGGACGATCCGGAGCTGGCGGCGGCCGTGGACCGGGAGGGCAACGAGTCCCGGACGCTCGGCGTCACCGGGACCCCCACCTTCATCGTGGGCGACCGAGTGCTCCAGGGCGCACAACCCGTCGACACCTTCCGGCAGGTCATCGACGCGCAACTGGAGCAGGCCCGCTGATGGATATCGGTTACCTCGGCGCCTTCCTCGGGGGCCTGCTCAGCCTGCTTTCACCGTGCTCGGTCATGCTGCTGCCCGCGTTCTTCGCCTACGCGTTCGCCGACCCCGCCACACTCGCCGCCCGCACCGGCGTGTTCTACCTCGGACTGATCACGACACTCGTTCCACTGGGAGTCTTCGCCGCCACGATCGGCGCGTTTCTCAACCAGAACCGCGGCCTGCTGCTCACCCTCGTCGCCGGCGTGGTGATCCTGTTCGGTGTCGTCCAACTGGCGGGGATACCGATTCCGGGTTTGTCCCGCACGTCGCAGGCGAGCGACGCCGGTCGCACCTGGACCGTCTACGTCCTCGGTACGGCATACGGAGTCGCGGGCGTCTGCACCGGCCCGATCCTGGGGTCCGTCCTGATGATCGCGGCGGTCGGCGCGAACCCCGTCTACGGGGCAATCCTGCTCGCGATCTACGCGGCGGGAATGGCCTTACCCCTGCTGATCCTCGCCCTCGCCTGGAAGCGATGGTCGGCCGGGCTCCGCGCCGCGCTGACCCCACGGGAACTCACCCTCGGCCGCTGGACGAACAGCTGGCACGCGATCATCTCCGGCGGACTGTCGATCGCCCTCGGCGTTCTCCTGTTGTTCCTGGCCCGCGACCCCGAAGCCGGCGGAATCCTGTCCATCGCAGATCAGTACCGCGTCGAGACGGGCGTCGCCGAATTCGGCGGGCAGGTGTCGAACATCGCCGTCCTGATCCTGTGCGTTCTGGCCGCAACGGCGGTGTGGTGGTTCCGGCGTCGCGCGTCCCGCAGACAGAATCTACCCACTTGACAGACTCTGTCATTTAGATAGATACTCTCGATGACGGTTCCACACAGGAGCCGATCGACCAGGAGGTCCGAGTGTCTTTGCGAGAGCGGCAGCGGCGACAGGTTCGCGACGAGATCCAGAGCGCGGCGTTCACATTGTTCGCACGTTCCGGGTTCGACGCGGTGACCACGGACCAGATCGCAGCGGCGGCGGGAGTGTCACCCAGTACGTACTTCCGGCACGTACGCAGCAAAGAGGATCTTCTTCTCGACCCGGTGCGCGAGGGCGGCGCGGGAATCGCGGCGCTGTTCGAGAGCCGGCCCGCGGACGAGCCCGCCGATATCGCACTGGCACAGTCCCTGCTCGCCCGCTCCGCCGCCCTCGGCACCGACGAGCTCGCGCAATGGCGGGCAGCGTTCGCCACCGCCCCACACCTACTCGACCGAGTCGCTCTGGTACCGGCAGACCATCGAAAGCGCCTGGTGGAATTGGCAGCCCAGCGAATGGGTACCGATCCAGCGACCGATAACAGCCCCGGCCTGCTGGTCCACCTCATGCTCGCGGCGGCCGAATTCGGTTACCTACAGTGGCTGCGCAACACCGGAAATCGATCGGCCTCTCTTCCCGCCTGTGTCGAAGCGGCCGTGGCCGCGGTCCTCGACGACCGGTGGCGCAGCCACCGTTGACGATCACTACCCACATTTCGAGCCAGAGAAGGCTTCCATGAAGGAACATACGATTCCGGATTCGGTCGACGTCGTGATCGTCGGATCGGGGGCGGCGGGGATGACCGCGGCGATCACCGCGGCACGGCACGGTCTTTCCGCGGTGGTGGTGGAAAAGGCGAGCCACTGGGGTGGTTCGACCGCCCGCTCCGGCGGCGGCGTCTGGATTCCCGGCAACCCGGTACTGCGCCGGGAGGCACCCGCAGACGATATCGACGCCGCCCGCGCCTATCTGACCGAGATCATCGGTGACGGGGTCGCACCGGAGATGATCGACACCTACCTCGACCGCGGTGCCGAGGCATACGAATTCCTCGCCCGCCACACTCCTCTGTCCATGCACTGGGTGCCCGGATACAGCGACTACTACCCCGAAGCGCCCGGCGGCCGGGCACACGGCCGATCGGTCGAACCGAAACCCTTCGATGCCCGCGTGCTCGGCGCCGAACTCGCCACGATGGAACCCGACTACTCGAAGGCACCCCGCAACTTCGTGCTGACTCAGGCCGATTTCCGGCAGATCCACCTGGGGCTGCGCAATCCGCGGGCCCCTTTCCGAGCGGTCCGGATCGGGGCCCGCTGGGTCGCGGGCCGCCTGCGCGGACAGCACCTGCTCGCCCGCGGACAGGCCCTGAGCGCCATGCTCCGCGTCGGTATGCGCGACGCCGGTGTTCCACTCCTGCTGAACACCGCCCTGATGGAACTCCGGACGACCGGCGATCGGGTCACCGGGGTAGTCCTCCGACACGAGGGCACCGACCACACGGTCACCGCGCGACACGGAGTGATCCTGGCCTGCGGTGGGTTCGAGCACAACGATGCCATGCGCAAACAGCACCAGCGCGAACCGATCGGCACCGACTGGACGGTCGGCGCAGCAGCCAATACTGGGGACGGTATCCGCGCGGGCCTGGCCGTCGGCGCGGCCACCGCGTTCATGGAAGACGCCTGGTGGGGCCCCTCGATCCCGCTGCCCCGCATGCCCTGGTTCTGCCTGGCCGAAAGAAACCTGCCCGGCAGCCTCATCGTCAACGACCGCGGTATGCGATTCATGAACGAATCCCTGCCCTATGTCGAAGCCACCCATCGCATGTATGGCGGCGAATACGGGCAGGGCAACGGACCGGGCGCCAATATCCCGGCCTGGCTGATCTTCGATCAGCGCTACCGCAACCGCTATCTCTTCGCCGGTCTGCCGCCCCGGCAACCACTACCGCGACGCTGGTTCGACACCGGAGTACTCTCCCGCGCCGGCACCATCGGCGAACTCGCCGGCAAGATCGCAGTGCCGGCGGATCACCTCGCTGCTACGGTCGCCCGGTTCAATACCTTCGCCCACACCGGGACGGACGAGGACTTCGGCCGCGGCACCAGCGCCTACGACCGCTACTACGGCGACCCCCGGCAGCGCCCGAATCCGAACCTGGGCGCGCTGGAAACCGGCCCCTTCTACGCTGCGCGCCTGGTCCCCGGAGACCTCGGCACCAAGGGCGGATTGGTCACCGATGTCAATGCCCGTGTGCAACGGGACGACGGCACCGCCATCCCGGGCCTTTACGCCGCCGGCAACACCAGTGCACCGGTCATGGGCCACACCTACGCCGGTCCCGGAGCCACCATCGGACCCGCTGTCGTCTTCGGCTATCTGGCCGCACTGCACGCTGCCGCCGGAGAGACACCTCGGTGACAGTCGCGACCTGGATGAGCTCCGGTCGCGCCGATCACCGAGCCGGAGCATCGAGGAGGGCCGCGAGGATCGGGGTCGGGTCGATACCCGCCGGCAGGTCCGATACCTGTCCGTCGCCGACTTCCACGACCCGCCAGGCACCGTCCGCGCGAAGCGCGAGATCCGTCGTGAGGAAACGGGCGTCCGAGTGCGCGACGCATGCGGCGACCCGGTCCAGTACTGGCTCCGGGCACTCATCCGGCGTGTCCGGATGCGGACCCACCAGCAACGGCTCACCGTCCAGCCACCACACCCGCGCCTCCGCGGGCCGGCGATCGCCGACGGTAAAGGATTCGAAAGCCCGGAGCACGATGCCGCCCGAGAGATAGTCGCCCTGCTCGGCGACGAACGCGGCCACGACTCGGTGCAGCCGGTCGATATCTGTCAGGTCAGGGATGTAGCAGGCGGTGTCCCAGGCATGTTTGGCCGATTTGACGTAATCCTTGACGATCCCCGGACCGGCACCGAGCGGAGCGGCCGAGGCGGCCAGCGTTGCCCGGTCCGGTACTCGGCCCGGCGGGCTGGGCAGCCATCGGGTTGTCGCGGTGACCGGCGCGAAATTCGGGTACCAGCCGGGTAGTTCATGCGCTGATCGATAGGCTGCGGTATCGGTCAGCAATTGTGTTCCGCGGGCGGCCAGGGCTTCGGACAACGCCGAATATGCGGGCGAGGGGATCATCCAGCCGCGATACCAGGCCGGGCCGCTGTCGCGGGGAATGCTGCGAACCGCCGCCACGGCATCGCCGGCAGCCAGCAGATCATGGTCGATCAGCCCGACGCCGGCACCGAGTTGCCGAGCCTTCGCGGTCTCGGCGGCGAAATGGGGATCGGTACGTCGCGGATTCAGTGGATCGGCGCACGACAGCAGCATCGGCATCGGTAAATGATCTCCGACCGGGCCGGACAGGTAAATCGAATTCTCGTGCGCCGTGCCGCCTACGTTCCTGCATTTGCCGGTCGCGCCATTACCTCAGCGGTAATTGCTGTCCGGCACACCACGAACCTACCGTCGAAACATGTCCGCTTACGGCTTCGCCCATTTGCGCAATCGCAAACCGCACCCCGACATCATCGAGTATCTGGAACGTATCCAGGTCACGCTGGATCCGTTCGGTGGCCGATTCGTCATCCACGGTCCGCCGACCGAGGTGCTGGAAGGCGACTGGCCGGGAAGTATGGTGCTGATCGAGTTCCCGGATATGGACAAGGCACGGGACTGGTACCACTCACCCGCATACCAGGAGATCCTGCCTCTGCGCGCCGATCACATCGATGGCGACCTGCTGCTGATCGAGGGCGTAGGCCCCGATTACGACCCCCGCGAACGCGCCACGAAACTACGTGCCTGAGCATTCGGACGCGTCTCAATTCGATGGGCCACACGCGGCGAAGCCGATGTGGTGCGGCGGGAGAGGCGAACGCGTCGCTTCCGCGCTCGACAGCGGCGACTGCTGGTGGTTTCCGCGGTGGCGGGGCCAGACACCTCCACACCGGGAGTGAAGGTGTTCAGGCCGGCCGGGGTGCGTACATGATGACGGCAACTCCGAGGAGGCAGATGGTGGCGCCGGCGACGTCCCAGCGGTCGGGACGGAACCCGTCGAGGGCCATACCCCACAGCAGTGATCCGGCGACGAATACGCCACCGTAGGCGGCGAGGATGCGCCCGAAGTGGGCGTCGGGCTGCAGTGTCGCGACGAAACCGTAGAGGCCGAGTGCGATGACACCGGCGCCGATCCAGGCCCAGCCGCGATGTTCGCGCACGCCCTGCCAGACCAGCCACGCCCCGCCGATTTCCGCGACGGCGGCCAGAACGAACAGCAGGATGGAACGCAGGACGGTCATGAGCGGAGCCTAGACATCGGGTCCGCCCGGGCAACGCCCACGGCCGGGCACATCCGGCACTCGCACCGACGCGGTGGCAACCCTCGGCGGTGTCGTGCTCAGCTGACGTGCGCCGGAAAGGCCGCCCGATCCGGTCGCGTCCGCGGACCGGACGGGACGGCTCAGTCCCGGTAGATCGCTACGTAGGCGTTCGTGGCGGTTCCGATGCTCATCGGCCCAAGGCACGAGGCCGTGCCGTGTCCGGACGGGCCGAAGGAACCACTCCACGATCCCTGGTACGGGCCGATGGCCATGAGCGGAAAGGCGTTCGGCACGCCGTGCAGGCCGAAACATTCGACGATCAGCGCGTACTCCCGTCCGGCGGGGCCCTCGTCGTGGCAGGTCGCCGCGGCACCGGTCAGATCCCGCGTGACCGTACAGTCCTGCGGCGCGGCCTGGGCCGTGCCGGCTCCGAAGGCCGTCGCGAAACCGGAAACCGCGACGGCGGCCACGACAGCGCGCACCGCGATCATTACGTTCCGCCGCATAGGAAACTCCTTGTCGCAACCGGTTTCACTGTCGGTTGATCATCGATGACCGGGTCCTTGTCGTTACCGGGGAAACAACGCAGCAGCAGGGGCTCCGGCGGGCCGGCTCGTGGCCGCCGGCCCGCTCGGCGAGTGTGGAGCGATAGACAATATTCCCGAAGTGCTCAGACCTCGCCCTCGAGGGTCAGCACGACCAGCGGCATGGGGCGGTCGATCTTGGACTGGAAGTCCGCCAGCAGGGGGTTGTTGGCGAGCACCCAGGCCGCGAACTCGTCGTAGTCCGCGTCTTCGAGTACCTTGCCGGTCGCCTGGTAGGTCTTGTCCCGGAGTTCGATGGTGACCTGGGGATTCGCTTTGATGTTGTACCACCAGGCCGGGTACTTGTCCTCGATGAACGAGCTCACGTACATGGTGTCGTCCCGATACAGCGGCCCCAGCGGAGTGGTGTGCCGTTTACCGCTCTTGGCTCCCGTGGTGGTGAGCAGGATGAGATCACCACCCGCGTACGCACCACCCACCTTGCCCGAGTTCTCCCGGAACTCGTTGATCACGTCATCATTCCAGTTGGCGATTCCGCCCTCTTGGTCCCAGGACTGATTCCACGGCGCGTCCGGATCGTTGTAGTCGGTGATATCGGCCTGTTCCGGCCGGCCCGCGGTCGTTTCGATTTCGCTCATGATTCGAGTGTGCCGCCAATTCCGGCCACTTCCTGTCCTCAATTGAAAAGGGAACCGCGCTGCCGGTAGCACGCGGCGGTACTCCTTCGAACGGATTGCTCCTGAAGATCTCGGCGTCGAGCCGCTGAACGTGGTCCGCTCGCGGCACTGGACATGGTGTCCTGTCCGGTATTTCCGGCGTTACCACGCCTGTCGCCGGGAAGACCGCCAGCACTCCGGTCTCCGCCGGACGCTCCCGCCGGCATGGTCCGGCCCCCAGGATCGGCCGGTGTGCCCGGCGACACCTTTCCCGTTGATACCCCCGGGGGTATCGTTCGATAGCGAGCCGTAATACCCCCGGGGGTATATTCGAGGAGGAGAAGATGGTCAGTTCAGCCGTGCGTCCACCGGGACCGGACGCCGCGCATACGGGCAGGCACGGCGGCGTACTCGGCAGGTTCGGCGCACTGATGGCGGGACATGCACGCATCGTGTTCGGCGTATGGCTACTCGTGTCGGTAGCGCTGGGCGCCGCCGCCCCGAGTGTGTTCACCGCACTGGCCGGAGCCGGCTGGCAGGCCGACGGCTCGGAGTCGGTGCAGGTGCGCGAGCTGGCCCAGCAGCATTTCGGCGGAAACTCCTCGGCCGCGGTGCAGGTCGTAGTCCATTCGGCGGACCGGCCGGTGGAAAGCCGGCCGGTTCAGGCGGTACTCGGCGAGATCACCGCGGTCTTCGCGGGTGACGACCGGTTCGGGACGGTGGTGCCGCCACAACCGGGTCGATCGATCAGCCCGGACGGGCATACCGGCATCCTCATCGCGGGCGCGAACGCCTCCACCGACGAGATGGTCCGGGCCGTCGACGAACACAAGGATGCGCTGACCGCCCTGTCGGGCGACGGCGTGCAGGTGTACCCCACCGGCGTTTCGGCATTGTGGAGCGATTTCAACGAGGCCAATCACACGGCGATGATCAAGGCCGAAATGTTCTCGTGGCCGGTCACTCTGGCGATCATGGTGCTGGCGTTCGGATCACTGGTCGCCGCAGGGTTGCCGCTACTGCTGACCATGGTCGGCCTGGTTGCTTCGGCCGGCGGCCTGGTGCTGCTGAACGAGGTCACGCCCATCTCGGTGTGGGCGATGAACTTCGCGATGATGTTCGCGCTGGCCCTGGGGATCGACTACGCCCTGTTCCTGGTCGCACGTTTTCGTGACGCCCTCCGGGGAGCCGCCGACGCGCGGGCGGCGGTTGCCGAGACCATGGACACGGCGGGCAAAGCGGTACTCCTGTCCGGGCTCACCGTGCTGGTCAGCCTGTCGGCAGTGCTGATCGTGCCGGCACCGGCGGTGCGGACCATGGCGGTCGGCATCATGTTCGCCGTGGTCTTCGTCCTGGCGGCCACGATGACGCTGCTACCGGCGGCGCTGGGCGCCCTGGGCCGCCGGATCGATGCCGGTTCCCTCGCCTACGCCAGACGGCAACAGCACCGCTCACCGCGATTCGCCGCCTGGGGCCGGATCCTGCACGCTCACCCGTGGCCGTTCGCGGTCGGCGCGGCCGCGGTACTCGTCGCGCTGTCGGTCCCGGTGCTCGGGTTGAAGGTCGCCATGCCCTCGATCGGCGTCGTCCCCGCCGACGCACCTGTCCGGCAAGGGTATGAACTGGTCCAGGCCCAGATGGGCGACGGCGCGCCGGGCATGCTGCAGATTGTCGCCCCGGCCGGGGACGCCGAACAGGTCGCCCGGGTCGCGCGGGGCGTGGACGGGATCGCCATGGTCACTCCACCACAGACGGCCGGAGACGGCAGTGAATCGGTGTTGCTGCAGGCCGTACCCGAGATCGACCCGTCCGACCCGCGCATGGGCGATATCCTGTCCGGCCTGCGCGGTGCACTGCCGGACGCGGCGCTGGTCGGTGGCGCGCCCGCGGAGAATCTCGATCTGCAGCAGGCGTTGAACGACTACTTCCCGGTCGTTGTCGGGGTGATCCTGGTGCTCGGCTTCGCACTGCTGCTGGTAGCACTGCGGGCACCGCTGATCGCCGCGCTCGGCACCCTCGTCAGCCTGCTGTCGACCGCTGCCGCGTTCGGGGTGGCGAAACTGATCTTCCAGGACGGGCACGGCGCCGGTCTGCTCGGTTTCACCCCGCAGGGATTCCTGGACGGCTGGGGTCCGGTGTTCTTCTTCGCCATGATCTTCGCCATCGCGATGGATTACACCGTGTTCCTGCTGGCCACCACCAAGGAACAGTACGAGCGGTCCGGCGATCCGGCGACGGCGCAGATCGACGGGCTCGCGAATTCAGGGCGGGTGATCTTCGCCGCGGCCGCGGTGATGGTGGCCGTGTTCTTCACCTTCGCGCTCGCCGAACCACTGCCGCCCAAGGAGATGGGCATCATTCTCGGTGTCGCGGTGCTGCTCGACGCGGTGCTGGTGCGCTTGGTGCTGCTGCCGGCGCTGCTGCGGCTGACCGGGCATGCCGCCTGGTGGTCGCCGGCGTGGCTGCGCAAGGCATTGCCGGCAATCAGCTTCGCTCACCGGTGATGTGCCACAGCAGACATCCCGACTGATACCCCCAGGGGTATCGTCGGTGGTGGTGAGTTCCAAGAAAGGACAACGCGATGGTCGGTAACGAAGAGACGATTGCCCAGGTGCTCAACCGGCTGCGCCGGGCACACGGGCAGCTCGCCGGGGTGATCTCGATGATCGAACAGGGTCGCGACTGCAAGGACGTCGTCACGCAGCTCGCGGCGGTCTCCCGGGCGTTGGACCGCGCCGGGTTCAAGATCATCGCTACCGGCCTGCGTGAATGCATGACCGAGGAGACGGACAACGGCTCCGAGCCGATGACCGAGGCCGAACTGGAGAAGCTCTTCCTCGCCCTCGCCTGAACGGTGCGCCCCCTCGCCCGGAAACGAACCGAAAGGACATACCGTGAACATCGCATTGTCGACAACTTTGAAAGCCGGCTTCGACGAGGCCGTCGAAAGAACCCGCACCGCACTGTCCGCACAGGGCTTCGGCGTGCTGACCGAGATCGATATGCAGGCCACCCTGAAGGCGAAACTCGGCGAGGATATGGAGGAGTACCTGATCCTCGGCGCCTGCAATCCGCCGCTGGCACATCGAGCCGTGGGCGTGGACCGGCAGATCGGGCTGCTGTTGCCGTGCAATGTGGTGGTCCGCCGCGACCCCACCGCCGCCGATACCGTCATCGTCGAGGCGATGAACCCCGACATCATGGTCGAGGTCACCGGTGAACCCGCACTGAATCCGGTCGCCGCCGAGGCCGCGGCGAAACTGCGTGCCGCCATCGATTCCCTGGCGGCGAACTGAATCCGCGGATTACGCAGACGTCCGCTCCGGGGTGACGATGGTGCCGTAGTCGAGCCCACCGTGACTGTAGGTGGGCACGACCGGCCATTGACGTTTCCACGGAGCGCATTCCGAGGACGGAATGATCTGCAGCCAGCGCGGATCGCGGGGCGAAGGCGAGGCCAGGGTTTTCTCCTTGACCATGGAGTCGTACTGGTCGAGCGAGTCTTCCAGGGTGTTGCCGTTGAGGACGACCTCGCGGCCGTAGAACGCCGCCTGCTGTTTCACGCCGGGGATGGCGGACAGTTCGGGTTGCCAGCTGTCCGCGGCCATTCCGTTCTCCGAGGAGACCCAGACACCGTCGGGCGTGTTGAGCACCAGCGAGTGGTTGCCGTCGGTATGGCCCGGTGTCCACAGCAGGCTCACCCCGACCCCGAGTTCGACATCGCCGTCGAAGGTCAGCAGCCGGTCGCGGGGCACGCCGTTCATACCGCCGTCGACGTACCAGGCCCATTGCATCGGGTGCATGGATTCGAAGGTGCCGAGTTCTTTGCGGTGCACGAGCAGTTCGGCATTCGGGAACAGCGGTTGCCGGGGTGCGGTTTCGCCTTCGATCACCTCGGTGCTGCCCATGATCATGCGGACGTCCTGGACGTGGAGGTGGTCGAAACTGAGGTAGTCGACGTCGTCGTTGCGCAGGCCGAGCCGCGGCAGCACCGTATCGGGGTCGTTGTAGTACTTGACGAAGAATTTGTCGGCGCCGAAACGCTGGGAGAACCGCTGCAACTTGGCGTAGAACGGCGCCTCCGCCGAACCGGCCGCCACCGTGGGCTCCCAGACGAGGGTTTTCCGGGCGCCGTCGAAGCCTTCGAACTGGATCACGAACATCCGGTTGATGATCGAGATCATCGGGTTCAGGTTCAGCGAATAGCCCTGGAAGGCGAAGCGGGCGGGGTAGGGCGCCGCGGCGATATCGAAGCTTTTGACGACCCGCACCTGTCCCTGGGTGAGAAATCGGGCACGGTAGCGGGTGGCGGCTTCGCGGATTGCGGCGAGGCGTTCGCCACGGGGCCAGATATCGTGTACACCTTCGAATTCGGGAATCGGGCGCATGAGATCGGTTCCGCGGTCTTCGGTTCCGGTGGTCATCGTTCATCTCCTGGGGTGTCGTTACGGGTGAGTGCGCTTTCGTATTTCGTGCGGGCGGAACGGTCGGCGCCCAGCGCCGCGACCTGATTCGGGACCATCCGCCGCATCACCGCCGAACGCAACGCATCGGGCAGGATGCCCACAGCGCGGACCAGCGGGCCCACATAGCGTGGAACGGTGACCTCGAAGCGGGGGCGGGCGATGACATCGGCCACCGCCCGGGCGACATCGTGCGGCGTGAGCATCGCGACCGGCCCCGGCGAGGTACCTGCCGCCAGTTCGGTATCGACCACGGTGGGCATCACCACCGAGAGTTCGACTCCGCTGCCACGGAGTTCGGTGCGGACCGCGCTCAGATAGCCGTACACACCGTGCTTGGTCGCCGCATAGGTCGCTTCCCCGGCGGGCGCGAGCTTGGAGGCCGCGGAGGCAACGGTGACGATATGCCCGTGGCCGCGGGCGCGCATCCGGGGCGCGGCCAGGCGGACACCGCGGATGACGCCGTGCAGGTTGACCTCGAGCTGCCGCCGGGTCGCGCGCTCGGGTTCTTCGTCGAACCGGCCCGCCCACATCACGCCCGCGTTGTTGACCAGCACGTCGATTCGCTGCCAGCGTCGTTCTACCGCGTCGAGGAAGTGCGTGAAGGACGCTTCGTTCCCGACGTCGAGCGCGAACCCGGCCGCTTGGCCGGACAGTTGGGCGGCGGCGGCATCGGCGTGTTCCCCGTCCAGATCGCCGATCGCGACGCGCGCGCCCGCCGCGGCGAGTTCGGCGGCGATGGCCAGGCCGATACCCCGGGCGGCGCCGGTCACCGCGACGACTCGCCCCTTCAGCTCATTCGTCGAGCGCATAAGCAGCTCCTCTCCGGTGATTTGACATGTATTCATGTCAGATGAAGTGTGCAGTATGACACAGCGGGGTGGCAAGGAATCGCTCGCCGAGCCGGGATGCCGAGCTAGCGCTTCAGGCCGTCCAGGGCCGCGAGGAACAGCGTTGTACAGACGTCGACGAGCGTTTCGGGCGATTGCCGCATACCCGTCATCATCCAGTCCACGAGCAGATTGTTGACCGCACCCGACAACGCGATCGCCGTCAGGCGCGACCGCTCGTCGGACCGATCGATGCCCTCATCCGCCGACCACACGGAGGCGATCAGGCCGGCGAAACCGCGCAGTACTCCGTGGCGTAGTTCCTCGATTTCGGGCGAAACGCCCACAACCTCGATGAGGATGATCCGGGCGCGGCGCGGATCCGCCGTGAGATAACCGACGAAAGCGGCCAGCCCATCATGAGCGGCGGCACCGATATCGCCGTCCGCCGCGGTGATCGCGGCCTCGGTGGCGGCGCGGAGTTCGGCGACGAGTTCGCCGTACACACCGGCCAGGGCGGCGTGGCGGTCGCGGAAGGATTCGTAGAAGTAGCGTTCGGTCAGACCGGCCGTGCCGCAGATCTGCTTCACCGAGGTCGCCGCGAAACCGGCCGTGCCGAACAGCTCCAGTACCGCTTCCAGGATCGCGGCCCGCCGGGCCCGCGTCCGTTCGGCGGCGTCCATACCGGAATAGCGGCGGCCCGCTCCCCGCTCTCGTGCGGCGGCCATCGTCGCTCCTTCCGGTTCACGGTGTCGTCGTGCCATACTGGCCGACAACATCTGACAAGTCTACATGTCAGATACCGTCGTCTAGTCGAGGGACACGTCGTGATCAGAGAAACCGCACCCGCCGCTCCCCCATCGCACACCCCGGAGCCCGCGCTGCACCAGCACGACGAGGCCGGCCTGGGCACACGGGTGACGTATGTGCTGGCGCGCCTGATCGCCAAGCAGGGCTACCGGATCTGGCCACTGAACGATCCCGGGATCCGCGCGCTCGCACTCCTCGACGCCGCGGTGGGCCGGCTACCGCGACTACCCGGCATCGAATGCACGGTCACCGAACTGGGTGCGGTGCCCGTCGAGGAGTACCGGCCCGGCACAGCTGCACAGGACGGCTTGACCGGAGCGACCGTGCTGTACCTGCACGGCGGCGGTTTCACCTTCTGCGGCGCCGGTACGCATCGGCGCGTGGCGAGCAGAATGGCGCAGACCTTGGGCCTCCCCGTGTACTCGGTGCTCTACCGGCAACTGCCCCACGGCGGGGTCGGCTCGGCGGTGCACGACGCCAACACCGCCTACCGAGCCCTGCTCGAGCGCTGCTCCGACCCCCGCAAAGTGGTCCTCGCGGGTGATTCGTCGGGCGGTTTTCTCGCCGCCAAGACCTGCGAACTCGCCGCCGCCGACGGACTACCCGCACCCGCCGCCCTGATCGGATACTCCCCGCATATCGACCTCGATGCCGACCGGCGCGATCACGATGTCATCGGCCACGATGCCCTGATGCCGGTCTCGGCCTACCGGCGCGCGAAACGGAAATGGACCCGCGGCCCGGTGGCCCCGCGCGGTGCGCGCTCGATGCTGGAGGTCGATCCCGCGGTGTTTCCCCCGACGTTCCTCACCGCGGCACGGCGGGAAATGTTCGAAGCCGACATCCTGGATTTCACCCGGCTGCTGGCCGGCGCCGGACGCACCGTCGAAACACATATCTGGCGCGGCCAGGTACACGCTTTCCCCGTACTCGACAGGTTGCTGCCCGAAAGTCGCGAGTCGATGCGGTTGACCGGCGAATTCCTGCGCAACACCGTATACGGGGCCGAAAGCGCTTCGTGACGAACTCCGCGCGGCCACGATCCGCTGGTCGGCTGGTTACGTCTGTTCGCCGGTAGGTCGCGACCGGGGATCTGCGGCGGACCGCTCCTCGACCGCGCGCACGAGCGCCGAAGCGAGCAGGGCGACAGCCTGTTCATCGTCGTGGGCAAGTTCCCGTAGGAGGTCCAGAGCGAGAGTTCCCGGCATCTCGGCGAGCGCTTGGGTCAGTCTAATCCGCACTTCGGGATCACCCGGGTGGGCGGCGAATTCGGCGGCGAGCGCGGCCATGATCCGGTCGGCCCATACCGCGTCTCCGGCCAGACTGCCCAGCAGTTCGGCCGCCTCTACATCGCTCGGGCCGTCGACGACAGTGCGGACGAGTTCCGGCACGGCCGCGGCCACACCCCGCGCACCCAGCGCGAGCGCCGCATACCGGCGGACGGTCGGATCCCGATCCCCGAGCGCTGCGGTCAGGACCTCGGTGGCGCCGGGTAACTCGGCGAGCGCACGGGTCGCACGCCGGCGGATATCGGCATCGCCGGAACGCAGCCCCGGCGCGAGACCGGCCACCGCGTCGCCCTCGGCCCGCGCGAGGGCCCAGCGCAGCGATCCCGCGACGTTCGGATCGGATTCGGCGAGAACAGCGGCAGCCAGCAGTTCGGCGGGCGGCGGCACACCCTCGACCGGCCCCAGGATCGTCTGCTGGCGTCGCGCGGCATACGGCGAACCGAGGCCGTGCAGCAGCTCGACGATCCGCAGCACGTCCTGCCAGCCGGACGGCCCGGCGGCATCGACGGTTCGGAGCCGGTCGAGCAACTCCTGTTCCCGGTTCAGCCGTTCGCCGGTCTTCCGGATAAGGTCGCCGACCAGTGCGGACGGAGTGAAATCGGGATCGTCGAGAGCCTGCCCGATCTGACGCAGCGACAACCCCAGCGACCGCAGGCCCTCGACATGGAAGATCCGCCGGATATCGGCGGGCGAGTATTCGCGGTAGCCGCCCACCGTGCGGCCGGTGGGCCGCACGAGCCCGAGCGAGTCGTAATGCCGGAGCATCCGGGTGCTCACCCCCGAGCGGCGCGCGACCTCACCGATCAGCATTCGGCGGCCTCTGCACCGTCCGGTCCGAGCGCCACCGCCCGCCGGGCCGCGTCGACAGCGAGGTCGAAACCGGCGTCCGGGTCGTGCAGGAGCCGCTGGGTGGCATTCGCATGCGCCCGCACCACCGGGTCATTGTCCACTGCCGCGGCCTCGAGTACCGGCTCGGCCACCTCGCCGAGATCGACGAAGGCCCGGCTGAGACTCAGCTGGACTTCCCGATCGCCTCGACCCAACTGCGTAACCAATTCCGCGGCCAGTGCGCTTTTCTCCGCGTCCGGCGCCAGTACGACGGCGGCGCGCCAGGCGCTGCGCGCGACCTCGTCGTCGGGGTCCCGCAGCAAGGACCGGGTGATCGCGGGCCAGGCGGCGCGGTCACCGATCTTCGACAGCGTATGCAGCGCCTGACTGCGCGCCTGTGCACCGTCGGAAACGAGTTCCGCGACGAGTCTCGGCAGCGTTTTCTGCGTCGGAAGCCGGGTGAGCGCCCAGGTGAGCATGTCGCGGACGAAAAAGTCCGGTTCTATCGCGCACCGCTGCACCAGCGCGTCGACCAGCTCCGGCGTGGGATGCGTGCCCGCGGCCAACGCCGCCCGCAGCCGCGTCGACGAATCCCGGGCGGCCAATGCGCCCACCACTTGCGTGTGCCGAGAGTTCCTGTGTGCCGTATTGATGGGAACCACCTCCGACAGCCAGTGAAGACCTTGTCACAGTGACAAGGTCAAGTACAGGACAATCGGAGGTCCTGCAGTACGGCACGGCGCCACCGCGGTGCCGAGGCCGGGGCCGCGGTGTCGCCGTGTCTGCACGCGGTCCGCGCGAGGCGGCCGGCGTGCGCGCGCTACGCCCGTCGAGCACCACGCACCCGAGCGAGCGCATCGCTGTTTCCTGGAACAAGGACTGAGAGCGAACAAGGACTGAGAGCGTTCGAGCGGTGGTGACCCGGCGCCCACCGCGGTTGCCGCTCTCGCAGGTGCAGCTCTCCCGCACGGGACAGCCGCCGGCGGCGTAACCATGGGCTCGTATCAGCTGATGCCGAAGTCGAGCCCGAACATCACGGACAGCCACCTGAGGAACAGGTCGATACCCACATCGACGCCGAGGCCGAAGGAACCCATCGTTCCCACCTCCTTCCCGCGGATCGATCGTGTGCATATTTCCCGACCCATCTCCTGTATCGCTGACGGGCGCCCGGATGTATCGCCCGAATCGGCGTCCGAAACCCGCATCGGCTCGACCCGGCCGGTATCCGGTCCAGCGAACCGGGAGGTGATCCCGGGACGGGGGTCCCGAGAACGCCATGGCGGTGGTCTGCGGTGGCCGACCGTGGACCGAGCCACCACCTACGGGACCGTCACTTCCCGATCCGATCGTGCTTGTCGGCGAATTCCAGGAAGCGAGGAATAACCTCGTCCTGGTTCGCCCACAGCAGGTCGTGCCCGACACCCGGGTATATCTGCACGTCGACCGACGGAATGTGTTCGCGGGCACGGGCGGCGCCCCGTTCGGGATCGCTGACAACGGTATGGGCGCCGAACAGCACCAGAGTCGGTGCGGTGACCGCTGCCAGCTCGTCGTCGGTCAGCACCCGGTCCCACGGCATGCCGGACCGAAATTTCACCGCCGCCATCACCATCGCGAACTCCTCGTCGGTGAGCTGAGCGCGGGGTGTCAGCCAAGCGTTGAGCTTGCGCATCCGTTCGGGGGTCGGGCGCAGGCCGGCGGCCAGGAATTTGAGTAACAGGCTCCATTCCGGTTTGGTGAAGGTCGCCCCGCCGGGTTCGAACATCGTAAGACTGGCCAGACGGTCGGAGTGATGGACGCCGGCCATGACGGCCATCCAGGCGCCCAGTGAATTCCCGGCCAGATGGACTCGGCTCACACCGAGCCCATCGAGTGTTTCGACCACCCATTTCGCCACATCGGAGCCGTCTCGGACGGGCGCGGTCTGCACGCAACGTCCGGGCCACCCGATGACGTCCGGCGTGTACACCACGCGCTCGCTCGCGAAATCCGCAATGAACCGCTGCCACACCAAGCCGTTGCCCGAAGTCCCCGGCAGCAGCAGGATCGGGCTTCCTTTGCCGCTGCCGGACTTACGCACATGCGTCGTTCCGAATGACGTTTCGACGTCGACGACGGTCGACGGGACCGGCCACCTTTGCGCCCACGCGTCGTAGATACGCAGGAAGTCGGACTTTGCCTTGTCACTGGTGAATCGACCGATCTTCGGCATGATCACCCCTTCTCAGTCAACGAATAACTTATGTAGTTTGTAGTACTCATACTACAAACAAGAGTAGTTCGACGCTATAGAAATGCAGGCCCCCCGGCCGTGCGCTGCGCGGTAACCGGACCGACAGGTCTTCCACGCGACGAAGCCGGGCGCGGGCGCCCTCGGTGCAGGCGCCGCAAAACATGAGGGTTGACCGATACCCGATGCGGGTAAGAAAACCGGTGTCCGCTACTTCGCGCCCCCTGGGGGATACGTGCCCGAAATCGCGCAGCAAACCGAAACCAGTGCCACTGCACCGACTTTCGTTTTCGTGCACGGCCTGACCTGCAACAGCTTCTACTGGACTCCGGTGGTCCGTGAACTGGCCCTGCTCGGTCACCGGAGCCTGGCGATCGACCTACCCGGCCACGGTTTGGACGCACCGTTCCCGCTGTCGTACCAGGCACCGCAGGACCTCGCCGCGTTCACCGCCGCGGATTCGCCACTGGCCGAAATAACAGTGGAGGACAACGTCGACCATGTCGTCGATACGGTGCAGCGGGTACAACAGCACGGCCCGGTCGTCCTGATCGGGCACAGCCTCGGCGGCGTCACGATCGGCATGGTCGCCAACAAGATCCCCGAGGCCATCCACCGGCTGGTCTACCTCTCCGCGTTCTGCCCTTCCACGGCCGAGGCCCCCAGCGCCATGGCATTGGCACAAACCCCCGAAGCAGCCGAGGGAATCCCGGCCGCGAACCCGGACCATTCGCTGTTTCTCGGACTGGAGGCGGTTCCCCCGGGCATCATCCGGTTCAACATGCGTTCCGCCGATATCGAAGCCCTCGAAGATTTCCGGATGCTGAATATGCCCGAGGCCACCCTGGAACAGACACTGGCGGTCATGAATTTCGGTATGCAGCACGAGGACGGCGCCCGCACCCAGTTCGCCGACACCCGAGTCCAGCCCGAAACCTGGGGCCGCGTACCCCGCAGCTACATCCGCCTCGACCGCGACAACGTCCTCTCCCCCGCCCTGGCCTCCAAGATGATCGCCGACGCCGACCGCCTCACTCCCGACAACCCGTTCGACGTGCACACCTTGGACGCCGGCCACGGTGGTGTGGTGCTCCGGGCCCGCGAACTCGCCTCCCTCCTGGACCGCCTCGCATGAAGCGATGATGTTCTCCATCGTCGCCTGCGATCCGAAGACCGGCGGCTGGGATGTGGGAATGGCCTCGAAATACCTCGCTATCTGATCGATGCTGCCGACTGCCCGAGCGGACCGCCGGGCCCAGGTGTGGCCGGAGCTCTACCGGGCCTGGAGTTCTTCACCGAAGCGACCTGGCCACCGGCCGTAGCCGGGCCAGGACAGGGCAGGACACTGCGAGCCCGGTCACGTTCGTCCGCTTTCCCGGCTCCGCGGGTGTCCCGAATTCCCGAACAAGCCGAGGCACGCACTGCCCTGGACGGCACGCACCGATCCGCACCGCGACGCGCGAGTAGGCGATGGCATGGAACCGTCTCCGGGCCTCCGACATTGCAGGGTCAAGCGAGCAGGGCTCTCGTCTGCGGAGTAGTGGGTTCGCCGAGAACAGCGGCAGTCTTTCCGGATTCCACCACCCGGCCGTCGGCGAGGACGAATACGCGGTGACAGTGCCCGGCCACGACAGACATATCGTGGCTGATCACGAGAACACCGATCCCGCGGTCTTCGCGGGTACGGTCGATCACCTTCATGATCGCGGCGGCGGTATCGGCGTCGAGGGCGGAGGTGATCTCGTCGCAGATCAGTACCTCGGGCTCGGCGGCCAGGGCCCGGGCGATCGCCACCCGTTGCCGCTGTCCGCCCGACAGCTCGTCCGGGTAGCGGTACAGCATCGTGGGGTCCAGTTCGACCTTGTGCAGCAGTGCTGCGGCGCGGTCGGCCACCTCGCGCGACCGCACACCGGTCAGTCGCAGCGGGCGGGACAGAGTCTGCAGCACCGTATGTTTCGGGTTGAGTGTGGACAGAGGGTTCTGCGGGATCAACTGGATGCGCCGCCGGTCGCGGCGGGACCTGCGCGCGTGCCCCACGCCGAGACTGCGGCCGTTGACCTGGAGAGTTCCCGAAGCCTGCGGATGCAGCCCCGCGAGCACCCGGGCCACGGTGGTTTTGCCTGCACCGGAGGGCCCGACAAGGGCAACCGATTCACCTGCCCCTACCGAGAGGTCGATGGACGCCACCAGTGTGCGGGTCCCCGCCCGCGCCGTTATCTCCTTCGCGCGCAGGGCGATCTCGGCTCCGACGCCGTGGTCGAGTACCGGCCGGCTGTCCCGGAACCCCTTCGCGAGTGGTGCGATACGTCCCGGGACAGAACTGGCGGAGGAAGCCCGCAACGATGCCGCCCGTGGCTCACCCAGCGAGACCACAGCGTCGGCCAGTCCGTGCAAGGTCGCGGTATCGTGACCGGATACCAGCACGGCGACCTTGTCATCGGCGGCCACGGACCGCAGCAGCTCGGCGATCTCGTTGCGTAGTTGCCCATGAAGCCCGGCGAGTGGTTCGTCGACGACGAGCACGCCGGCGCCGCGGACCAGCGCCGATGCGAGCGCCACGCGGCGCTGTTCACCGCCGGACAACTCCCCGGGCCGGCTGCGCAGCATATGTTCGGGCAACCCGACCCGGCGCAGCGCCGCACCCCGTTCGGCCCGAACCGACCGCGGCGCTGCCTCGGCCAAGAGTGCGCCGACCCGCATGACCGGGTTCAGCGCGGCGCCGGGATCCTGGCCGACGTAGGCCAGGTTCTCGCGGCGGAACGTCTGCAACGCCGCACGATCCAGCCCGAAGACATCCTGTCCGTCGATGTGGATCGAACCGCTCACGCGTATGGCGCCGACGGCCAGATGTCCGAGTACCGCCCGCATCAGTGTCGTTTTACCGGCGCCGGAGGGTCCGGTGATCGCCGTGATAGTGCCCGGCGGCACCTGGAACGACGTACGGGCCAGGAGTTCGGCACCCGTGCGTGAGCGAATCGAGAGGTCCTCGACCGCAACTCCGGTGGTCATATGCCGCGCCTCCCCCGGCCGAACGCCGCTACGGCACGGTTCACACTCACCGCCAGCACACCGATGGCCAGGCTCGGGGCCAGGACAGCGGCCGGGTTGAGCAGGATTCCGCCGGCGTTCTCGCGGACCATGATCGCCCAGTTCGCGTCGCCCAGTGTGGTCGGCAGTTGCAGGAAAGCCGCGGTGCTCACCAGATACATCGCCTCCACGAACCGCAGACCCAGCTGGGTGAGCAGCGTTTCCCGCAGATTCGGCAGCAGTTCCCGGACCACGAGATAGGCCGGACCCTCCCCCCGCCCCCGAGCCGCCTCGATGAAGCCGGAAGCGGCCACCCCGGCGGCCGCCGCCGCGAAAACGCGCGCGGTGTACGGCGTTCCGGCGACCACGCAGACGATGACGAGTCCTACGGCACCCGACTCCGGCCAGGACAGCATGAACAGCAGCATCGCCAGCACCGGCGGCAGCAGTATGCCCAGGTCCGCGGCCCGTTCGAGCCACGCACCCACGCGCGGGTACAGCGCGGCCACCGAACCCAGCACCGCGGCGCATCCGGTCACCAGTAGCGCGATGATCACGGCGATCAGCAACAATCCCCACCCGCCGTGCAGTAACCGGCTCACTACGTCGTGGCCGAGCCGATCACCACCCAGCCAGGCATCCCCGCTCGGGTCCGCGAAGGTGATTCCGACCGGGTGGTCGACGGTATGGGGCGCGAGCCAAGGCCCGAGTATCGCGACCACCACCACTACGACAGCGGGCAGCGCAGGCAACCAGAACCGGAAAAAGACGGTGGCGGGCCGGCGAACGGAGGAGACGGTCACGGCCGGCCCCGATTCGACCAGGCCCGAACCGCGTCGGCCACCAGCAGAATGCCCATGATCGTCGCCCCGGTGACGGCGACGACGGCGGCGACCAGAGCAGTATCCCGATCGGATACCGACCCGGCGATGATGGCGCCCATCCCCGGATAGTTGAATATCGTCTCCACGACGAGCGCACCGCCGAACAGGGTCCCGACGGAGGTGGCGAACGACATCGCGATGGTCGGCAGTGCGAACGGCAGGATATGTCGCAGCAGAACCGTGCGTTCCGGAAGACCGTTCAGGACCGCGTTTTCCACATGCGGCGCGGCGGCCGCATCGGTCACCGCACCCCGGACGACCCGGACGTTCCAGCCGACCTGCGGTATGGCCAGGGCCAGAACCGGCAGGATCAGCATCTCCGCACCGGCCGGGTAGCCGGACCGGCCGGTGAACGTCACCGCGGGCAACCACCCCAGTCCGAGGGAGAAGACGAGAACGAGCAGGGTCGCGATAACGAATTCGGGGACCGCGATCACGAAGGCCGAACCGGGCTGGAATACCCGCGCGGCGCGACCGGTGGGCCTGGCCGCCCACCACAGGCCCAGCAGCAGCGCGACCGTCACCGTGACGATCAGGGCGATCGAAGCCAGCAGGAGTGTTTGCGGGAACTTGTCCGCCAGCAGCTCGTTCACCGACTGCCCCCGCGCGGTGGTCCCGAAATCACCCGTGACCGCGCCACTGAACCAGTCCCAGAAGCGGGCGGGTAGTGGCCGGTCCAAGCCGAGTTCGTGTTCCTTGACCGCCACCCGTTCCGCGCTCGCATCCCGGCCCAGCACAGCTCCGGCCGCATTACCGGGCAGCAGGTCGACGACCACGAATACCACGGCGAGCAGGGCGATCAGCAGTCCGAGGCGGCGCGCGACCGTCGCGGCGAATCCGATCAATGCGATATCCAGGCCCGCTCGAGTTGCACGCGACCGTATCCGCCCAGCGTAGGCAGGCCGTGCACGGACCGGGCGGCGATATCGATACCGTCGGCCATCCCCCACACGATGTATCCGCCGTGATCGTGCTGGATCCGCTGGATCTCCCGGCAGGCCGCGCTGTAATCCGCGCCGGGCGGCGCGGCGAGGGCCTCGGTGTACGCCTTGTCGAACGCGGCGTCACGGAAACCGGTCTCGTTCCATTTCGTCCGCGAATACATGACCTTGCTGGCGAAGAAAACCACCGAATCGTTGGTGCCCCAGTTCACCGTGTACAGCGGCGCCGTCAACCAGGTCTCGTCGTAGAAGGCATTCGCCTCCTGCACCACGACCTCGATCTTCAGCCCGACCTCGGCGGCCTGGCTCGCGAAAACCTTCGCCGATTCGACCTCGCCCACCGCTTCCTGCTTCGTCAGCAGTCGATACGTCTTCGCCGTATCGAATTTCGCGTCGGCGAGCAGTTGCCGGGCCCGATCGAGGTCGCGTTCGCGCTGCGGAATCGACGTATCGTATTCGGGGTCGCCGGTGCCGAGGATATCGTTGGCGACCGTGCCGTATCCCGACAACACCTGCGCCACCATCGCTTCCCGGTCCACCGCGAGCCGGAACGCTTCGCGCACCCGCGGGTCGGCGAACGGACCGTCGGAGGTACGCATCGCGATCGCCACCGCCACATCGTCGGGCCGCCGGATCACCTCCAGTTCGTCCCGCGTTTCCGCGGTCCGGCCGGCCACGGCGCCCACGCTCGACGCGAGATCGATCTGCCCGGCCATGATCGCGTTGGCCATCGATTCGGGACTTTCGAACAGCGTCACCTCGATGGCATCCAGCAACGGGGCTTCCCGGTACCAGTTCTCGTTGCGCACCAGGCGCGCGTTGCCGTTGTCGTAGGACTCGAGCCGGAACGGTCCGGTACCCACCGCCGCGGTGAAATCGGTGGTCCCCGCGGGCACCACGAACGTCATCATCCGCAGCAGCAGCGGCAACTGACTGTTCGGCGCCGCGCAGGTCAGCACCACCGCATTCGCACCGGCGGGTTGGATATCGTCACCGGACGGCACGGGGACCTTGGTTTCGCCCGCGATTTCCCGCAGCCGGCGCAGCGACCAGACGACATCGTCCGAAGTCACCGGACGGCCGTCATGGAACCGCGCCCCCTCGGCAATCGTGAAGGTCCACTTCCGCTGCTGCGCATCGGCTTCCCATTCCGCCGCCAAGCGCGGAGCCACATTCGGATCGGTCCCCGGAACGGTCAGGGCGTCGTAGACGAGCGAGGCGATGAGGAAATCGCTCTCGTTGCTCAATGTCCGATGCGGATCCCGCTCGATCTTCGACGATTTCCCGAGCGCACCGACCCGAAGCGTTCCGCCCCGCTGCGGCGGCCCCTCGCCCCTTTCACCCGACGATGAACCATCACCGCAGCCGGCAACCAGCAGTAGCGCACCCAATCCCAGGCCGGCCTTGAAAATATGACGCCTGTTCAACTCCACAGCCCGACCTCACCCAGCCCGATCAAAGGTTAGCCTCTACTAACTCGGGTTGAGAGTACCGCAACAGTGACCTGCACAGCAGCGCTTCGGGCGTGCTCCGCCGCCCGAAGTCGATCGCACGTTGGATATAGCAGCCAGACGACAAACCATGCTCGATCGAAAAGACTCCTGGCCGGCGCCCCGTATCTGGAACGGGAAACGGAGGTCAGCCGGTATTCCCACGAAGCCGAAAGGATCCGCGAGGTAGCGCTGTCCAGATCAGCGTCGCGGGATTCGATGCTGCCCCCGGCCAGTGGGACGCATTCCTCCACGCCGCGAAATCCGGCCGTTTCGACCGGCCGTAACCAGCGGCGGCGACACCCTCACCGAGGACCGATCGCTCGGTCGCCCAAACCCCTCCAGCCGAGACATCACGGCGGCCGAGACAACCGTCAGTGGCTGCTGAGATCGATACCGAGGATGTTCACGACAGCGCACCGGGCAGTGGATCGCGGTCAGGCATCGTCGCTCAGTTGCGGAGCGTCCACCTCGAGGAAATCGGGCTCCTCGACAGCCCCGGCGTGCACGGCACGGCGCACCGGATCACGCATTACCGCCGCGGTCGTCTCCCACGCATGCAGCACTTCGCGTAACGGACCCGAATCCCCGGATGCCAGCGTCGATGCCGCAGCATTGCGGATCTCGGTCAACGCCTCGGCCTGGTCATCGCTGTCGAATTCCGATAGCCACGCCAAATCACCCAGGTCCACCGGGTTGCGGGCGGGCATGGCTTCGGCGACGAACCGTCAGGCTTCAGACACGTTCTTTCGACCGCGTCCGCACGCGCAGGGCGATCGGTTTCTGGGTTTCGGCGAAGAAATCGTTGCCCTTGTCGTCGACCACGATGAACGCCGGGAAATCCTCGACCTCGATTTTCCAGACCGCTTCCATACCCAGTTCGGGGTATTCGAGGACCTCCACCGATTTGATGCAGTCCAGGGCGAGGCGGGCGGCGGGGCCGCCGATGGAGCCGAGGTAGAAACCGCCGTGTTCCTTGCATGCCTTGGTGACCTGCGCGGAGCGGTTGCCCTTGGCGAGCATCACGAAGGAACCGCCGGCGGCCTGGAATTGGTCGACGTAGGAGTCCATGCGGCCCGCGGTGGTGGGGCCGAAGGAACCGGAGGCGTAACCGTCGGGGGTTTTGGCGGGGCCGGCGTAGTAGACGGCCATATCCCGCAGGTACTGCGGCATCTCCTCGCCCGCGTCCAGCCGTTCCTTGATCTTGGCGTGCGCGATATCGCGGGCCACCACCAGCGGGCCGGACAGCGAAAGCCGGGTTTTCACCGGGTATTTCGACAGTTCCGCGCGGATTTCGTCCATCGGCCGGTTCAGGTCGACTTCGACGACATCGCCACCGAGGATCTCGTCGGTCTGTTCCGGCAGGTATTGCGCGGGTTCGCGTTCGAGCTGTTCCAGGAAAACACCCTCGGGCGTGATCTTGGCCAGCGCCTGCCGGTCGGCGGAACAGGAGACTGCCAGGGCGACCGGGCAGCTCGCGCCGTGCCGGGGCAACCGGACCACGCGCACATCGTGGCAGAAGTATTTACCGCCGAACTGGGCGCCGATACCGAACGACTGGGTCAGTTTGAACACTTCCTGCTCGAGTTCGAGATCACGGAAGGCGTGCCCGGTCATCGAACCCTCTGTGGGCAGGTTGTCCAGATAGTGCGCAGAAGCGTATTTGGCTGTTTTCAGCGCGAATTCGGCGCTGGTGCCGCCGATGACCACGGCGAGGTGGTACGGCGGGCAGGCCGCGGTGCCCAGCGAGCGGATCTTCTCGTCCAGGAATTCCAGCATCCGGGTGGGATTCAGGATGGCCTTGGTCTCCTGGTAAAGGAACGACTTGTTCGCCGACCCGCCCCCCTTGGCCATGTACAGGAATTTGTAGGACGGCTGCGCGGGATCGCCCGGCGCGGAGTACAGCTCGACCTGCGCGGGCAGATTCGAGCCGGTGTTCTTCTCGTCCCACATGGTCAGCGGCGCGAGCTGCGAATACCGCAGGTTCAGTTTCGTATAGGCGTCGAATACGCCGCGGCTGATCCATTCGGCGTCGTCCACGCCGGTGAGCACGCCCTCGGATTTCTTACCCATCACGATGGCGGTGCCGGTGTCCTGGCACATGGGCAGGATGCCGCCGGCCGAGATATTGACGTTCTTCAGCAGGTCGAGCGCGACGAATCGGTCGTTACCGCTGGCCTCGGGATCGTCGATGATGCGGCGCAACTGCGCGAGATGCGCAGGCCGCAGGTAGTGGCTGATGTCGTGCATCGCCTCGGCGGTGAGCATGCGCAGCACCTCGGGGTCGACCTGCAGGAAGGTCCGGCCGCCGGATTCGAAGGTGCGGACGCCTTCGGTGGTGAGCAGCCGGTACGGGGTGTCGTCGGCGCCGATCGGGAGCAGGTCTGAATAGCGGAACTCGGGAGCGGTCACCGATCGCACTCCTTCGGAAGTGGGCTGCGGGTGGAACAGGTACAGCCACGGTGAACGCCGCTGTACCGGGGGTCGAGCACAGCGAGCTTAGCGAGCGACCCCCGCACAGCTAGAAGTAAGGCAATCCTAAATCGTAACCTCCGCAGGGCTTCCGCGGGGTCTTACTGCACACGAAGTTTCAGCAACAGGTAGGCAGCCAGCGACGGGCCGTCGGCGATCACCCCGTCCCGCAGCATGTCCTCCACATCGATCCGCGAGAACCACTGCTGGCGCATGTCCTGCTCGGTGTGCTCGCGATCCGGCTCGCCGGGCGCCAGATCGGTGGCGAGGAAAACATGGCAGCCCTCCCCGGTCATCGCATTCGCGACCTGGACCCGGCCGAGCCGTTCCAGCCGGCCGGCCGTGAAACCGGTTTCCTCGGCGAGCTCGGCCGCGGCCAATTCCGCCGGACTGCCCGTCACCCCGGCCGGAAACGCACCGGACGGGAACTCCCAGGTCCGGGCGCGTATCGGGTACCGGTATTGCTCCACAAGATGGAAGCCGTCGTTGTCCATGGGGATGACGAGCGCGAAGTCGGGTTTTTCGATCACGGAATACAGGCCGGGCGACCCGTCCCCACGTTCGATCCGATCCTCGCGCACGGTCAACCACGGATTTTCGTACACGACCCTGGATGACACGGTTCTGATACTCACGCGTCCAGTGTCGTGCCGCGACGACCCGCCGCCGGTTATACGGCTTCGGTGGCCGAGTCCGGGACCCGAAGCTGTTCCGGGGCATCGATGCCGAGGCGGCGCTCGAAACCCTCCGGGATCACGATATCGGACCGTTCCAGGTCGGTGACCTTGGTCTTGCGCAGTCCCAGCAGCGCGGAATCGATACCGCCGCGCAGCAGGTCCAGCACGTTCTCGACGCCGGCCTGCCCGTTGGCCGCCAGACCCCACAGGTAGGCGCGGCCGATCATCACCGCCCGCGCACCGAGCGCGACAGCTTTCACGACATCGCTGCCGCGCCGGATTCCGCCGTCGAGCAGGATCTCCACCTCGTGCCCCACCGCATCGGCCACCACCGGCAGCGCGCGGATGGACGCCGGGGTGCCGTCCAGGTTGTTGCCGCCGTGGTTGGACACCGAAATGGCCGCGACACCGGCATCGACGGCGCGCCGGGCATCGTCCACGCGCATCACGCCCTTGAGCATCACCGGCCCGTCCCACTGTTCACAGACCCAGGCCACATCGGACCAGTCGGGCGCGGTGGTGCCCATCCATTCGCCGTAGGCGCCGAAGAAACCGGGGGCGGGCGCGTCGCCGAGCGCCATATTGGGGGCGGTGAGGTCGGGCAGGCTGCCCGAACGCAGGTAGGTGGTCAGCCAGCGCGGTTTGACGATCACCTGCGGCGCGAAACTCGCCATGGTGCGCAGATCCAGTTTTTCCGGGATGACCGGCGAACCCCAGTCGCGGCCCATCGAGAACGACCAGTCGAGCGTGAGGATCAGCCCCACCGCGCCCGCGGCCTTCGCCCGTGCCATCCGCGCGGAGATATCGTCCTTGCTACCGCACCAGTAGAGCTGGAAGAAGGTCATCGGGTTCGCGGCGACGACCTCCTCCACGGGTTTGCTCGCGAACGACGACAACCCCATGGCGGTCCCCCGGGCGGCGGCGGCGCGCGCCACGGCGACCTCACCGTCGGGATGGACGGCCTGCACACCGGTCGGCGAGATCATGACCGGCATCGAGATCTGCTGCCCCATCACCGTCGTCGACTGGTCCCGTTCGCCGATCGGGCCGGCGACATGCGGCGCGAAACCCAGTTCGGTGAACGCGGCCTGGTTGTCGTCGATGGTCTGGCCGCGCTCCGAACCGGCGACCAGGGCGCCGTACACGGATTTCGGCAGCCGTTTCTTCGCCCGGCGGTGGGCCTCGGCGACGGTTTCGAACCACGGGTTCATGGTCGGATCCTTTCCACTGGTTCCGGCCACCATTGCCGGACCTGATCGAACAATTGGGTGATGAGATCGGCGAGCAACCGCTCCCCCTCGGCGGCAGTGGCGCCGGTGGGATCGCCGAGGACCCCGTTGGCGCTGACGGCGCGCACGCCGCCGGCCCGTAACTGCGGCAGCACCTCGGACAGCGGGCGGGTGTCGCCGGGCCGGGCACGCTCGGCGCGCACGCGGTCGGGTGAAAGACCGAGTTGCAGTGAGGTTTCGGTGCGTCCGGCGTGGGCGTCACCGGAGTAACGCGGCAGGAACAGCCGAATATCGCGGGATTCGCTACGCAACAGCGTCACCGCCCGGCGCAGCGGTTCCACATTTCCGCCGTGTCCGTTGACCAGCACGATCCGTTCGAAGGTATCGGTGGCCGACCGGCACAGTTCGACGACCAGCAGTTCCAGCGCCGTCTGCCCGATGGACAGCGTGCCGGGGAAACCGCTGTGCTCACCGCTGGCGCCGTACGCGACGGCGGGGGCCACCGCCACACCCGGGCACCGGCCGGCCAGGCCCGTGCACAGCGCGACGGCCAGATCGGTATCGGTGGATACCGGCAGATGGGGGCCGTGCTGCTCGGTGGACCCCACGGGCACCGCGAGCAGCGCACCACTGTTGCCGAGTTCACCTGCCTCGGGCCATGTGAGGTCCGCCACCATCATGGGGCCGACGTTAACGTCAGCCACTGACAAAATCAACCGGGACGTGTTCCCGGCATATCGTGGCCCGGCCGCGCGGCGCATCGTTCAGAATCGTCCTGTGACGGCACAGCATCCACGGGGCCGCCCCCGGGGTACCACCAAACGCGCACTCGAACTGATCGCCATGCGACTGTTCAGCGAACAGGGCTTCGACGAGACGACGGTCGAGCAGATCGCGGCAGCGGCCGGGATCAGTGGGCGCACCTTCTTCCGTTACTTCCCCGGCAAGGCCGAAGTGCTGTGGTACTCGTTCGACGACGAGGTCGCCGGGTTACGCGCCGCCTTCGCGACCGTGACACCGGACGAACCGATGATGGCCGCCGTCCGGCGAGTGGTCGTCAACGCCAACCGCTACCGCGCCGAGGATGTCGCGGAACTGCGGACCCGGATGAAACTGGTGGCCGACGTCCCCGCCTTGACCGCCACCGCCGGCGCCCACTACGACGCGTGGGAACGCGCGGTCGGCGAATTCGCCGCCACCCGGCTCGGCGAACCGGCGGATTCGCTGATCCCGATGGCAGTGGGCCGCACGACCCTCGCCGCCGCCCGCGCCGCCTTCGATGCATGGCTGGCCCGCGCCGACACGGATCTGACCGTTTATCTCGATCGCGCGCTGGCCGCTTTGGAACACGGTTTCGCCGGATCGGACGCGTTCCAGGTCACAACCGGCGACTAAACCGGACCAGCAGGTTTCACCGGCATAGGAGCACGGGTATGACTAGGCTCGGTATCGGCAAGACCGCCGAAGTCATTACGATGTACCGGACCGCCGTCGAAAGGGGCACAAGTTACATGTCCGAGGTGTCCATGGGCCTTTCGGCGGACTCATTGGCCGAGGTTTCCGTCGACAAACTGCTGCCGCAGTTGGTCGAACATCTGCGCCAGAACCGCACCGCACTGCGCGAGGAATGGGCGCGGCGTATCACCGAGGCGCGACTGCTCACCGCCATGACGCCCGACGAGGTCTTCTCCGAGGCGACGTCGGTGTACGACAATTACGTCGAGGTGCTGGAAACCGGTAGCGTCGAAGCACTGCAGGCGTACGCGCGCGATCTGTCCGAGCGCATCATCCCGAGAGGAGTCGAAACCGACGAAGTCCTCGGTATGGTGCTGCTGCTGCGCGATGTCCTCGCCCGCTCCCTGTTCGAGAAGTACCAATCCAACTTCGATCTGCTCAACGCCGTCCTGGACGCCTACGAACCGGCCGCGAATCGAATCGCGAACACCGTGGCCATCTCGTTCGTCCAGGAACGCGAGCGCGTGATCCGGCAACAGCAAGAAGCCATCCGCGAACTGTCCACCCCGGTGCTACAGGTCCGCGAACAGCTGCTGATCCTGCCGATAATCGGCGTGCTGGACAGTCAGCGCGCCCGCCAGCTCACCGAACAGCTGCTGCGCGCGATCCGGGACAACCGAGCCAAGGTGGTCGTCATCGACATCACCGGTGTGCCCGATATCGACTCCACCGTGGCCAACCACCTGGTGCAGACCGTCGACGCCTCCGGGCTCATGGGCGCGAGCGTCATCATGACCGGTCTGTCCTCGGAGATCGCGTTGACCCTGGTGACCATCGGACTGGATCTGTCGAAGATGAACGCGGTCGGCGACCTGCAGGGCGGTATCGAAGAAGCGGAACGGTTACTGGGCTACGAAGTGTCCAGAGTGACCGAACGCAGCGAACGCGATTCGCGCTGACGGAACCGATATGCCAGTACCTATCCTCAAACAGGGCACATATCTGATCGCATCCGTCCAGTCCGCACTGACCGATGCCGATACCGAGCGCCTACAGGACGACCTGATGAAACAGGTCAGCAAGTACCGCGCCCAGGGCATCATCGTCGACGTCACGGCGATCGACGTGATGGATTCCTTCGCCGCCCGGTCACTGCGCACCATCGCGCATATGACGCAGTTACGCGGCGCCGAGACCGTGATCGTCGGTCTCCAGCCCGAGGTCGCCTTCGCCATGGTGCAACTCGGCCTCACCTTCGAGGATATGCACACCGCGCTGGACCTCGAGGAGGGCTTGGCTTGGCTGAACCGGAAATCCTCGGCCCGGCACCAGCATCGAGATGGTCGTGACAGTGGCCGCTGATCGGGTGGTAATCGCGGTGAAGATGTCGAACGACATCGTGACCGCACGTCAGGCCGGGCGTGAGCTGGCCGAGGAACTCGGCTTCACCCTCACCGACCGGACCATGATCTCCACGGCGATCTCCGAGGTCGCCCGGAATATCACCAGTTACGCCGGCAGCGGTGAGATCCGACTGCAGGTGGCCGAGCGCGACGGACGTCGCGCTCTCGTGGTCCAGGCCAAGGACCAGGGCCCGGGCATCATCGATATCCCCCGCGCTATGGAAGACGGGTACTCCACCGGCCGGGGCCTCGGTTTGGGTCTACCCGGCGCCAAACGACTGATGGACGGGATGTCCATCGAATCCGCACCCAATCAGGGCACGTTGGTGGAGATGTGGAAGTGGGTACCCCAGGGTGCATGAGGACGGTTTCATCGGCCGGATCGAATGGGCCGTGGCCGGCCGCGCTCTCCCCGGACAGGATGTTTCCGGGGATCGCTGCGTGGTGTTGGACACCGGTACCGGCTCCGTGCTGTTCGCGGTACTCGACGGCCTCGGTCACGGCGCCGCCGCGGCGGCCGCGGTCGATCGTGCGTCGCGGGTCCTCGGCGACAACCGGGCCGAACCGCTGGATGTGCTGATGGTGCTGTGTCATCGGGCGATGTCGGATACCCGCGGCGCCGCGGTGACGCTGGCGTTGTTCGGTGCGCAGGAAGCGCAATGGCTCGGGGTCGGCAATGTGGACTCCCAGGTGGTGACCGCCGGACCCACCGGGCCGCAGATCAGTGCCACGGTTTTACAGAGCGGCGGGATCGTCGGCTACCGGCTGCCGCCGAACCTGCAGCCGCAGACGGTGCCGGTGCGCCCGGGTGACCTGCTGCTCATGTCCACCGACGGGGTGGTGTTCGAACCGGGCGCGGGCATCGACCTGGCCGCGTCCACAGCGGAGATCGCCCGCGAACTCGTGGACCGGTATGCCAAGGACACCGACGATGCGCTGGTGCTGGCCGCCCGGGTCCGCGGTGTCGCCCAGGGCGCCGTACCCGGACAAGAAGCGTCATGACCCACCGGGGCAGGATATGAGCGAGATCCTGACGGCATTCCTCGACACTTACGCCGACGCACTGCGCCGTCACCTCGCCGTGCCCGAAGGCGACGGGCTGGCCGAAGCACACGAACTCGGTCGCCGCGCGCTCGTGGAGGGGATCAGCCTGCTCGACCTCACCGAACACCACTTCCGGGTGGCGAAACAGGTGCAGCTCGAAGCGGACGAGCCGGAGACCGCCGCCACCGGGGCCGCCCGCGCCGACAGCCCGCTGGCCGAGAACGCACTGGAATTCCTGCTGCAGACCTTGATCACCCTCGATGTGGCCACCCGTGGCTACCTCGACGGCACCCGGCGCTACGAGCAGCAGCGTTCCCGCGCCGACGATCTCGCCGGCCGCGACGAATTCCGTACGGCGCTGGTGGAATCGCTGCAGGACGGGTTCTTCGTCGCCGACTCCCGCGGCACGATCATCGAGGTCAACAAGGCTTTCGGGGAGCTCACCGGGTACGGCGCGCCGGGCGTTCCCTACCCGATTCCCCATCCGTGGTCGATACCGGAGGGACCGCGCTACCCCGATTTGGGCACCGAGGCGTCCCGGTTCGTGGTGCCGATCCAGCATCGGGACGGCCGGCGCCGCTGGATCGGGGTGAGTACCAGCTCATTGGTGAAACCCGACGGCGGGGAGCATATCTTCGTCGGCACCGTTCGCGATGTCACGGCCGAACACGACGCACAGGCGCGCGATCAGGCCGCCAACCGTCTCGCCACCGCCTTGGCCGCCGCCACCACAGTGGCCGAGGTGCTCGAGGTGGGTCTCGACGAACTACGGCGGACGGTCGGCGCGGAAACCGCGGTGGTGGCGGTCTGGGCCGCCCATCAGGCACCGGCGGTGTACGTGTCCGGAACACCGCCCGCCGCGCCCGCGGAAGCGAGCGCCACGGGCCTGAAACCGGCGACCGAGGCCATTCTCAAACGCGCGCGCCTACGTCCCGGCCGCACTCTCATCGCCGTCCCCGAGGGTGCGGGCAGCGCGGAGGGGATCGTGGCGCCGCTGGGCGAAACCGGAGATGCCGCCCTATGGCTGCGGTTTGCCGTGCCGCGAGTTGTCGACGCCGCCGATTGGACGCTGTTCTCGCTGCTCATCGGGCATCTGAGCCTGGCCGTGCAGCGGGCACGCAACTTCGACCAGGCCCGCTCCACCTCGCTGACCCTGCAGCGGGCCATGCTCGGCCCGATCGAACTCCCACCCCGCTTCTCGGTGCACTACGAACCCGCGCTGCCGCCGCTCGAGATCGGCGGTGACTGGTACGACGTGGTCCCGCTGCCGGACGGGACGATCGGGGTCGTGGTCGGCGACTGTGTGGGCCGCGGACTCTCGGCCGCCGTGGTGATGGGCCAGCTGCGCACCGCCGCCCGCGCGCTGCTGCTTCGCGGCGCCGGACCGGCGCAGCTGCTCACCGAACTCGATCCCGTGGCGGCCCGGATCCCCGGTGCCCTGTGCACCACCGTCTGCGCGGCAGTTCTCGACCCGGTGCGCGGACTCGTCCGCTACAGCAATGCCGGGCATATGCCGCCCATCCTGGCCGATGTGGACAAAACCGGCCGGCTGCTCGAGGGCGGCCGATCGGTTCCGCTGGCGACCTTCGAAACCCTGCGCCGTCCCGAGGCCACCACCCCGCTGCCGCCGGGATCGACCCTGGTGCTGTTCACCGACGGACTGGTGGAACGCCGCGGTGAGGATATCGACGAAGGTTTCACGAAGATCGCCGAAACCTTGGCCGATACGGCCGAGAAGCTACCGCGCGAGGTGGCCGATTCGGTACTTTCGGCCTTGCGGCCGGACGGCGGATACGACGACGATATCGCCATGGTGGTCTACCGCCAGCCCCCGGAACCGCTGAAACTGGACCTACCGGCCCGGCCCGACCGGCTGACCATGCTGCGCCGCTCCCTGACGGCCTGGCTGTCCGCTGCGGCGGTCCCGCACAACCTCACCGCCGATCTGGTGGCAGCCACCAACGAAGCGTGCAGCAACAGTATCGAACACGCCTATCAGGACGGCGCCACGGACGCCGAACGCGTGACGATCACCGCCGAATGCGCCGGCGACCGGGTGATCATCGAAACCACCGATACCGGGACGTGGCGGCCCCGCCCCACGGACCCGGGCCCGCGGGGCCGGGGAATCGATATGATGCGGGCACTCACCGAGGAACTCGAGATCGACCACCCGGGTCCCGGCACCCGGGTACGGATGTCGGTGACCCTGCCGGCGATCACATTCCCGGTGGCCAGCGCCCTGCGCGGAACGAACAACCGATCCCACGGGGGTACGATGCAGCGAGATCGAGAGGCCCATGGCAGATTGTGATGATGTGACGAACTCTTCCCCCGACGCGAACCCACTCACGGATACGATGACGACTTCGGTCGCCGACCACCACGGCGTCACCGTGCTCACGGTGACCGGCGAGGTGGATCTCGCCACGGCACCCGCTCTGGAGACAGCGATCGACGCAGCCCTCGACGCCGGGCCGAACCACCTGGTGGTCGACCTCGCGGCCGTGAGCTTCCTGGCCTCGGCCGGGATGGCCGCATTGGTCGCCGCACATCAGCGCGCCGGGGACAAAACCACCATCGCCCTGGTCGCCGAGGGGCCGGCCACCAGCCGTCAGTTGAAGATGACGGCGCTGGACCAGGTCTTCGACCTGCATTCCACCCTCGACGACGCGCTCGCGAGCGTCCGGGGAGACTGAGGCTGCCGCTCCGGCGGCCGCCCGGCTCGACCGGGCGGCCGCCGGGACCGGCGATCCGCCCGGTCCCGTAACCCGGCAGGCCGGTGAAGCACCGGGTCTACCCGGCCACGCTGGATGACAGCAGCGCGCACCCGCTACCCCACGCCACTGCGTGGGCGATACGGGCAGACTCCCGCACGGCCCTGCTATCGCAGCTCCGTCGTCGACATCCCACGGAGTTCATGTGCGGTCGAATCGAGTTGGTCCCGGGAACTGCCCCCGCCCGACCCCGACCGCCGTGTTCTCCGGCGATTCGACCGGTCGAGTTTCGCCGAGACCCGCTGACCTACTGTCTCCGAATCCGGTGTCCGCGGGACCGGCACGCTGCCGGGCGTGATGATGAGCCCCGACCATGCCGACCGGCTGCCGCCGCTGAGCTTCACCGCCGCCACAACCGGCGATACGGCCGTATCCCGGGACCTCGACCGGGGTAATTCGAACCGGGACGCGACGGCTCGTCTCCACCGCGCCCCGGCCGGCCTTCACATCAGTCGCAGAGGGCGCGTAGCTGTTCGATCAGCGCAACCCGGTCGGCGGGGGTGGCCGCCAGTGGGGCGACGTTGAGAACGGTGACTCCGGCTTCGGCGAAGGCCGCGATACGTTCCTTGACGTATCCGGCCGGGCCGATCAGCGAGACATCCCGGACCAACTGGTCGGGAACCGCCTGGGTGGCCTCGTCTTTCTTCCCGGCCAGGTACAGTTCCTGGATCCGGTCGGCCTCGGCGCCGTAGCCGTACTTCGTGGCGAGGGTGTGGTAGAAGTTCTTGCCCTTGGCGCCCATACCGCCGATGTAGAGTGCGAGCATGGGTTTGACGAACTCGAGCAGCGGCTCGACGTTCTCGCCGATCGCCAGGGCGGGTCCGGCGTAGACATCGAGCGGGCCGAGTTCGGGATCGCGCTTCTCTTTGCCCGCACGCAGGGCATCCCCGAAGACTGCGTCGGCGCGTTCGGGCAGGAAGAAGATCGGCTGCCAGCCTTCGGCGATTTCCGCGGCGAGGGCGACATTCTTCGGGCCGAGCGCGGCCAGTAGCACCGGGATGCGTTCGCGAACAGGGTGGTTGATCAGTTTCAGCGGCTTACCGAGTCCGGTGCCGGCGCCTTCGGGCAGCGGGATCTGATAGTACTTGCCCTGGTAGGTGAGTCGTTCCCGGCGCCACACCTTGCGGCAGATCTCGACGAGTTCGCGGGTCCGCCCGATCGGCGCATCGTAGGGAACACCGTGGAAACCTTCGATGACCTGCGGGCCGGAGGCACCCAGCCCCAGCACGAAGCGACCGTCGGAGACGAAATCGAGTCCGGCCGCGGTCATTGCGGTCAGCGTGGGCGTGCGGGTGTAGAGCTGCATGATTCCCGAAGCCAGTTGCAACCGGGTGGTTTTGGCCGCCAGGTAGCCCAGGGCACTCACCGCGTCGAACGAGTACGCCTCGGGGACGAACACGATATCCAGGCCGGCCCGTTCCAAATCGGCCACTTCGGCTGCGGCTTCCGTGAAGCCGCCCGAGTAATTGATGCTCAATCCGATCCGCATGCCCTCAACATAAACCCGGCTACGGGGTGGCCCGGCACCGGCCACGCCGGTGGACGCGGTAGGTTGAGGGCGGTAACCCCATGCGCAGTGCAGCTAACTTCGAGCTACCGTATCGAGAAAGGCCCGATCGTGTCGCAGCCCAACCAATCGCCCCAGCCCGCCGGTACCGGTTTCGGCCGGTCGCCCATCGGCGACTACCTGGGCGAACTCGCGGCGAAGGTGCCCGCACCGGGCGGCGGCGCGGTCGCCGCCCTGCATGCGGCCCAGGGCGCGGCACTGGTCGCCATGGTCGCGCGGTACACGACCCGGGCCAAGGACGCCGAACACCGGCCGGTCGTCGACCGGATCATCGAGGCGGCCGACGCGGCCCGCGAACGCGCGCTCGCCCTTGCCGACGCGGATGCCGCGGCATTCACCGCGGTGGGCGCGGCTTACAAGCTGCCCAAGGAATCCGAGAGCGAGCAGGCGCAGCGCAGCGCAGCGATCGAGGCGGCACTGCTCGAAGCCGCCCGGGTACCGGCGGCCGTGGTAGACGAGGCCGACGGCGTACTGGCTCTCGCAGCCGAATTGCTGCCGATCGGAAACCCGAATGTAGTCACCGATATCGGGGCTGCCGGTGCGGCCGCACGGGCGGCCGCGGTGACCTCACAACTGAATATCGAGATCAATCTGGGTTCACTCCCGGACGCGCGCGCCGCGGCCTTCACCGAGGTCCTGGGCCGGATTTCGGAAATCACCGCACGTGCGGATTCGCTCCACCAGGAAGTACTCCATACGGTCCGTACCTGAAACGCGTGCACATATCAGCACGCACAAATTAACCAGGTATATGCCGAACTGGGATTATTCGAGATATTAGTACGAACACGGCACGCGTAGAATGGGCGGCGTTCGGAGATATTCACACTGCTCCACCGCTCGACCCAGGCACCATCGGCTAGACCGGCCGGCGGAGTTCCGGTGGCCGGGAACTGTTTGCTCCAGCTCGACGAGTGCAGGAGGTAACGGTGAGGATCGGGTACACATCGGCGCCGGCCGCGGCGGAAGTCACCGAACCGGGAATCGATGTCATCACCGAACACGGAGTCGTCTCCAATATCGCCGACTGCTCGGCGGATCCGGGCACTTTGACACCGGGCCAGGCCCGGCGCGCCCACGATATCCACAGACTTTGTTCTCCCGAGTGTCTGGTCCGCAGACGCGCCGGCCTCACCCTGGCCATTGCCGCGCCACCGGACCGGTCTGCTTTCGGCATTTCGCCCGGCCGTTCGGCCCGTTACGGCGATTGATATTCCCGCGCGGCGGAGGCGAACAGCCCCGCATGCCGCGCTTCATTCCGGCCGCCGGGATATTCCGGCGTGCTTCCAGCAGCATCACCTCGACGAATGGTTCTTGATCAGCTCCACCCATTGGCCGGGCGGCGCTCGACAACTGTCGCGCGGCCACAAAACGAGGAGGAAAGTTGAGCACCATATTCACGAATGCTGATTCCGAATCGGATACTCCGGCGCGAAAACCCCGGCGCGCACGCTTCGGTGGGGCCGGGCGTAACCATCCGCTGAACATCGTGCTGGTGGCGCCCCCGTACTTCGATGTGCCCCCGGCCGGTTACGGCGGCGTGGAGGCCGTGGTCGCCGAACTCGCCGACACGCTGGTCGCGCGCGGGCACCGGGTGACACTACTGGGCGCCGGAAAGCCCGGTACGGATGCGGAATTCGTGCCGGTCTGGGAGACCACTCAGGCCGAACGGCTGGGCGACCCGTTCCCCGAGGTCGTCAACGCCCTCAAGGTGCGGCGCATGGTGGAGAAACTGGCCCGCTCCCGGCATATCGACATCATCCACGACCACACGTTCGCCGGACCCTTGAATGCCCCGGCCTACGAGAACCTGGGCATCCCGACCGCGGTCACCGTGCACGGGCCGGTCGACAACGATATGTGGGAGTACTACGGCGCTCTCGACGAGCACACCCGCCTGGTCGCGATCAGCGACCGGCAGCGCGAACTCGCCCCGAGCTTCAACTGGATCGGCCGTGTGCACAACGCGTTGCGCCCCAGCGAATGGCCGTTCCGCACCGAGAAACAGGACTATGCACTGTTCCTCGGCCGCTACGCCCCTTACAAGGGGCCGCAGCTGGCGCTGCGGGCAGCACACGAGGCCGGGATAAAGCTCGTCCTGGCCGGTAAGTGCAACGAGCCGCCCGAAAAAGCGTTCTTCGCCAAGGAGATCGAACCGCTGCTCACCGAATCCGACCATATCTTCGGTGAGGCCGACGCGGTGGCCAAACGCGAACTCCTGGCCGGTGCGCGCTGCCTGCTGTTCCCGATCCGGTGGGAAGAACCCTTCGGCATCGTGATGATCGAGGCGATGGCCTGCGGCACCCCGGTCGTCGCGTTGCGCGGCGGTGCGGTGGAAGAGGTCATCGAGGACGGCGTCACCGGCATCATCTGCGATCATCCGGACGAATTGCCCGCCGCCATCGCCAAAGCGAGCGAACTCGACCCGCATGCCTGCCGCCGCCGCGTCGAGGATTATTTCGGCGTGGATCAGCTCGGCGCGGGCTACGAGGCCGCCTATTACCGCATACTCGATGCATGGGACGAGGCCCACAGCAGGGGCCAGGCACTGTCCGCCGTCGGTATGCGCCGCAACGCCGTACCCGCGATCCGCGCCGACGCCGGCACGACACCGGTATGGAGTAGGGCATGAACGCAACGCCGAGTATTCTCAACTCCGGCCAGCCCGCCGCCATCAATGGCGGCGGGGGGACGGTCACCCTGGTCGAGGCAAGCACCTTCTGCCTGTCCGACCCACTCGGCGATATCCATTCCGGCACTTCGCAAGGACTGTTCTATCGCGATGCGCGCGTGATCTCGCGCTGGGAACTGCGCCTGGACGGCCAGCCCGCCGAACATCTCACGGTCCTCACGCCGGAGGCGTTCAAAGGGCGATTCATCCTGCGTAAGCCCCCACGGGCCGGGGTCGCCGACAGCACCGTTCTGGTGGTTCGCCGCCGGCTCATCGCCAACGGGCTCAAAGAGGCCATCTCCGTGCACAACCTCGGTCACGAGGATACGGCGATGACGATAACCCTGTTCGTCGACTCCGATTTCGCGGATCTGTTCGCTGTGAAGGAGGGCCGTAACCACGGCGGCGGCGCCGAACACAATGCCGTGGACGGCGATCTGCATCTGACCGATCACAACGAACCCGGCCGTGGCCTGACCGTCAGCGCCACGGGCGGGGCGGTCATGCTGCCCGGCACCATCACCTGGCAGGTGGTGGTGCCGGCCCGGGGCCGCTGGGATACCCAGATCCTGGCCCAGCCGGTGCTCGCCCACCGCAGGGTGCAGATGGCTTTCGGTGACGACGAGGACAGCCCGATCAGCCGGCTCAAGGCGTGGCGGGCCACCGCCACCGATCTCACCGCCACCGATCCGGCATTGTCCGAGGTGCTGCAGCGCACCGAGAGCGATCTGGGGGCCCTGCGTATCGACGGCAGTACCGACGGCGCCCCCGCCTATGTGGCCGCGGGCGCGCCCTGGTTCATGGCGCTGTTCGGCCGGGACAGTCTGCTCACTTCCTGGATGGCGTTACCGCTGGATTCGGCCCTCGCGGTCGGCACGCTGCGCCGGCTGGCGGATCTGCAGGGCACGAAGGTCGATCCGATCACCGAGGAGGAGCCGGGGCGCATCATGCACGAGATGCGGCACGGCCCGGCCAGCGGCCAGGTGCTGGGCGGCACCGTGTACTACGGATCGGTCGACGCCACCCCACTGTTCGTCATGCTGCTGGCCGAATGCTGGCGCTGGGGCGCCGGGGACGCGGTGGTGCGCGAACTGCTCCCGGCTGCCGACGCAGCACTGGCCTGGATCGACGAGTACGGTGACGCCGACGGCGACGGGTTCGTCGAATACCGCCGCAAAACCGATCGCGGACTGAGCAATCAGGGCTGGAAGGACAGTTTCGACGCGATCAACGACGCAACCGGGCATCTGGCCGAACCGTCCATCGCGCTGTGCGAGGTCCAGGGCTATGTGTACGCGGCGCGCCGGGCCCGCGCCCAGCTCGCCGAATACTTCGGGGATACCGGTACCGCCGAACGCCTGCGCGAACAGGCCGAAACGCTCAAGGCACAGTTCGACGAGGCCTTCTGGGTCGCCAAGAACGGCTGGTACGCGGTGGCGCTGGACGGCCAGAAGAACCAGGTCGACGCGCTGACCAGTAACGCCGCGCAGTGTCTGTGGACCGGGATCGTATCCGACGAACGCGCCGCCGAACTGATCGAACGACTCGCCGATATGGCCATGGACAGCGGTTTCGGGCTGCGCACCCTGGCCTCCTCGATGGGCGCCTTCAACCCGATGAGCTATCACAACGGCTCGGTGTGGCCGCACGACACCGCCATCGCCGTGGCCGGACTGTTGCGGTATCGGCATATCGCGGGCGCGAGCGAACTGGCCGAACGGCTCGCCACCGGACTGCTCGACGCGGCCTGCGAGTTCGGCGGGCGGCTACCCGAATTGTTCTGCGGGTTCGCCCGTACCGATTTCCGCTCCCCGGTCCCCTACCCCACCTCCTGTTCGCCGCAGGCCTGGGCGAGCGCCGCCCCGCTGCTGCTGGTGCGCTCTTTCCTCGGCCTGTCGCCGTGCGCGCCGACGCGCACCCTGCGGGTGACTCCGCAACTCCCGCGAGAATGGGGCAAGGTCGGCCTGACGGACCTGCGATTGGGTGCGGCCACGGTGAGTATCCACGCCGAGGGCTCGACCATGCATGTCCACGGGCTGCCCGACGACTGGAAACTCGTCACCGAATAGCAATCACCCGGTGTGTCTACATCGCAAACAGGTGCCGGGACGATATCCTGGCTGGTTTAGTTGATCATGGCCCCTTAGGATGGACCTCTGTCCACCAGTCCTCCGTAAGGGGTGGAACCATGAATATTGTTGCCCGGCACCTGTTTCTGGCTCTCACGATCGCACTGTCACTGATCGTCTTTCCGGCGGGCGCGAATGCCGTGACGGCCGGTGCGGCCGATTCCACGGCCGTCACCTCGGTCGCTCCGGCCGACGGCGCAGTCGTCGGAATCGCCCATCCGGTTACCGTCCGGTTTCCGGATACGGTCACCGATCGCGCACGCGCCGAGAAATCGCTGACGGTCACCGCCGACCGGCCCCTGCCCGGTACGTACTCCTGGCGCGGCGACCGGGAACTGACCTGGACACCGAGCGGTTTTCTCCCGGCGAACACCACTTTCACGGTGAACTTCGGTGATCAGCACACCCAGTTCCAGACCAACGGCGGAGTCGTCGCCGACGCGAACATGTCCACCCACACCTTCACCGTCTCCATCGGCGGCAACGTGGTGCGCACCATGCCGGCGTCGATGGGTAAGCCGGGGTTCGAAACCCCGACCGGCACCTATCCGGTCCTGGAGAAGTTCCGAAACCTCATTTTCGATTCCCGCACCATCGGGATCCCCCTGGATTCGCCGGAGGGGTACCTGATCGACGGCGAGTGGGCCGTACGGCTCACCTGGGGCGGGGTCTTCGTTCATTCCGCACCGTGGTCGGTGGGCCAGCAGGGCAATTCCAATGTCAGCCACGGGTGTATCAATCTGGCCCCCGGTGACGCGGCCTGGTACTACGAGAACGTCGGTATCGGTGATCCTGTGAACATTCACTGGTGAGCCGGCCCGGCCCCAGCGCTGCGCCGCGCCCGCCGATCCACTAGAAAAGTGGTCAGCGAGCGCACGCAGTGAATCGATGAAGGGGGCCCGCGTCATGGACCGACCGCCGCCGGGTCCCGGCACCGGCGGGGAGAACCCGCCCACCCGACCCGGACCCGATGCCGACGATTCCGGCCGCAGGCGCCCCCCGGAACATCCCCCGTTCCCGGACTCCGGCGGGCAACGGCCGGGACCCGGCAGCACGAACGGCCCGGTGCTCCCGGCCAGGCGCGGCCACACCGAACCCGGGTATCCGCCCGACGAGCCGCAGGCGGATCCGATGCCCACCGTGCCCATCCCGCTACTGCCGGATATGGGCAGCTCTGCCTCGGGAACTCCGGCCGGCTCCCGGCCGGGCCTGCGAACCACAACGGAGCCCTCGTCTCCGGGGGCAGCCGCCCCGGATTTCCCACGACACACCGGATCACCCGGCGCCGGCGTTCCCACCCCTTCAGCACCCGATACAGCAGGTCCCTGGACCATTCCCGCCGGCACCACAGGTGGTCCCGAACCGTCGCCGCCGGACCTCGGCAGTTCTCGGCACGGGCAGCCGGCCGCGGATACCCGCCGCCCGATACCTCCGCGATCAGCGGAGCCGCATCGCCGGCATCGGGACTCGGCGGGGTCGCACAACCTGCCTGGGACCACGGCCGATCCCGTACACCGGCCGCCGGCCGGAACCGGACCGGAGCATCGACCACCCCGCCCGGCCGGTTACCCGGCGGACCCGCTGGATGCCGGCGTGCCGGGTCATCTTGCGGCCGAGGCAGACGAGCCGCTTTCGAACGCCCGGTACGAAGGTAATTGGGCGGACTGGATGATGTCTTCGGACGGCTATCCCCCGAGACCCGGCGGCGACACCGTGGAACCGCATCCGTCCGGGCCAGGTGCTGCTCCGTCAGGCGACGAACCTCCGGTCGAGGAGGTACGTGCGCCGGAAAACCCGGAGGACGCCGGGCAGGCGCCGGGTTCGGGTACCGCTACCGTGCCGAGCACCGCGCGTGAACGGCTACGGGCCCGGCTGACCACCCACGAGAGTTCCACCCCGATTTCGGCGACCACCCGCCCGACACCTGCTCCCGGGCGAAACCGGTCAGCTCCCATATTGCTGGGCATCGCGGGGCTCGCGGCGCTCGGAGCCGCTGCCTATGTGCAATTCGCGGTCGTGGGCGCCGGCGAACCGGACCCCGCGACCACGGCGCCGAATCCACCCGCGGCCGCGGCGGGCGATGTCTCGTCGGAGGCGGACCCCAACTGTCCGGCCGAGCGTATCGGGAACACGATCCAGGGCAACGGCCCCGGCGGCACCGGATCCGGAACCGATGCCATCTTCGGTTTCCAGCACGCCTACTACGTGGCCCGGTCCGCGGAACAGGCGCGGACCGTGGTGGCCCCGGATGCCGCGGTTCCACCCGCGGCCGATATCCAGCGCGGTATCGACACGATCCCGGCAGGAACCACGCACTGCCTCCGGATTACGCCGGGCGCGTTCGTCGGCCAGTACACCGTGGTCGTCACCGAACACCGGCCCGGGTCCGCGCCGCTCGGGTACAACCCGCAACTGGTCACGACGATGCGAATCGGTGACCGAACCTTGATCACCGGTATCGGCCCCATGCCCTGACTGCCACGATTCGGTCCGGATCTCCTCAGGTGGTGGTCGGCCGTCCCGGCGCCGGGCAGACTCGGAAGATGGACGCTACCGGTACGGCTCGGGTTCCCGACCATCCGACGGTGCAGGCCGCGCTCGCCCTGGCTCGCCGCGCCCCCTCGGTCCACAACACACAGCCCTGGCGGGTCGTCTTCGACGGTCACCGGCTGCAGTTGTACAGCGATACCTGCCGGCGGTTGTCCTCGGCCGATCCACAGGGCCGGCAATTGATCATCAGCTGCGGCGCCCTGCTGGACCATATCCGCACTGCATTCGCGGCGGCGGGTTGGTCCACGCGGGTGACCCGGTTACCCGATACCGCCGCGGACCATCTCGCCGAAGTCGAGTTCGAGCCGGCCCGGGATGTCTCCGATACCGTCCGGGCGCGGGCGGCGGCCATCGACCGCCGCTACACCGACCGGTTGCCGATGCTGCCGCCGCGCGATTGGGCTCGAGTGGAGCCCGCGCTGCGGGCCGCGGCCGCGGCCTGTGCGATCGATGTGACCGCGCTCGACGCGTCGGCCCGGCTGCGGCTGGCCGCCGCCTCCGCGCAATCGGCGGCATTACGGGCCTACGATCCGCAGTACCTGAACGAACTGCACTGGTGGGCCGGTAACGATTCGCCTGCCGACGGTGTGCCGATCTCCGCGCTGGTCTCGGCCGCGGAACTCGCCCAGGTCGGGGTGGGCCGGGCCTTCCCGGCCGCGCCGCCCTCACTGCGGCGCGGCGAACTCACCGATGCCTCACAACTGTTGGTGCTGGGTTCGGACGCGGATACGCCCGCCCAGTGGCTGCGGTGCGGCGAAGCCCTGTCCGCGGTGCTGCTCGAATGCACGGCCGCGGGGCTGGCCACCTGCCCGCTGACCCATATCACCGAGGTCCCCACCAGCCGGCGCGCTATCGCGAACCTGGTGCCCGGACAGGTGCAACCGCAGGTGGTCGTCCGGGTCGGTACGGCGCCCACCACTGCCGCACAGCCCCCGACGCCCCGCCGCGCGGTCGGCGATTTCCTCGATCTGCACCGACTCGGCTGACACGCTGCCGGAAGCCCGTGGCGGGGCGAGCACCGGTAACCGACCGACCTGACCGCCGCCGGCACGTCCGGCCGCTGCGCCGACCACACCGATGCCTCGGCGCGCAAAACCCGGTGATCTCGGCGGCACCGGAATAGGGTGCACCCATGACAGCCGTGATCGATATCTCCGGTCTGGTGAAGACCTTCGGCCGAACTCGCGCCCTGGACGGTCTCGACCTGCAGGTCTCCTCCGGTGAGGTGCACGGCTTCCTCGGACCCAACGGCGCCGGTAAATCCACCACCATCCGCGTCCTGCTCGGTCTGCTGCGCGCCGACGGCGGATCGGCACGGCTGCTCGACGGCGACCCCTGGTCGCAGGCCGCCGAATTGCATCGCCGACTGGCCTACGTACCGGGCGATGTGAACTTGTGGCCCGGTCTCACCGGCGGCGAGGTGATCGATCTGCTCGGGCGGCTACGCGGCGGCCTGGACGAGGGCAGACGGAAGGACCTGCTGGAACGTTTCGACCTGGACCCGACGAAGAAGGGCCGCACCTACTCCAAGGGAAACCGGCAGAAGGTCGCCTTGGTCGCGGCACTCGCCTCCGATGTGGAACTGCTACTGCTCGACGAGCCCACAGCGGGCCTGGACCCGCTGATGGAAGCGGTGTTCCAGGAATGCGTGGAGGAGGTGCGCCGGGCGGGCCGGACCGTTCTGCTGTCCAGCCATATCCTGGCGCAGGTGGAGGCGCTGTGCGACCGGGTGACGATCATCCGGCACGGCCGGGCGGTCGAATCCGGGACGCTGACGCAGCTACGCCACCTCACCCGGACCTCGATCGACGCCGAAACCCAGCGTCCGGTCACCGGGTTGGCCGAACTGTCCGGGGTCCACGATCTGATCGCCGACGGCACCCGGGTCCGATTCCAGGTGGACACCGTCGACCTGGGCGCAGTGCTGGAACATCTCACCCCCTTCGGGATCCGCAACCTGACCAGTCAACCCCCGACTCTGGAAGAGCTGTTCCTCCGTCACTACGGCGACGAACTGGCGGCGGCGGGGGTGCCGGAATCGTGACCGTGCGGGATACGGCCCGATATACGGGCACCTTCACCGGTACCGGTGTTCTCACCCGGTTCGCGCTGCGCCGCGAACGCCTGCCGCTGGTGGCCTGGATCGTGGGCGGCACCATGATCTACTGGTCACAGGCGGTGGCGCTGGACGCAGCCTATCCCTCACAGGCCGAATTGGACGCACTGGCCGCCAGCCTGGGCAGTAATGCCGCGATGATCGCGATGGCGGGCCCACCACGGGTGCTGAACACGGTGGAAGGCCAGGTCGCTTTCCAGTCCGCGGCATTCGGGATGCTGGTGGCGGGGCTGATGGGTATGTTCCTCATCGGCCGGCACACCCGGTCCAATGAGGAATCCGGACGGGACGAACTCATCCGTTCGGGTGTGGTGGGCCGTTACGCTCCGTCCTGCGCGGCGGCGGTGGTGGCGGTGGCCGCGAATATCGTGCTGGGCGCGGCGATCGCACTCAGCCTGATCGGTTACGGACTCCCGGTCGCGGGCTCGATCGCATTGGGAGTCGGCGCCACCTGCGCCGGTCTGGTGTTCGGCGCGGTCGCCCTGCTGGCGGCCCAGCTCAGCGCGAGTACCCGCACCGCCTATGCGATCACGGGCGCTGTCCTGGGTATCTCGTATCTGCTGCGCGCGGTCGGCGATGTCGGAAGCGGTGTACTGTCCTGGTTCTCGCCGCTGGGCTGGGGTCAGGCGATGCGCCCCTACGACAACGAGATCTGGTGGCCCGCGCTGCTATCTCTCGCAGCCGCGACCGGAATCGGGATCGTGGCGGCACGAGTGCTGGACCGGCGGGACTTCGGCGCCGGATTGCTTCCGCCCCGTCCCGGCCCGGCCCGCGCCACCGAAACCCTGCACGGCACGTTCGGCCTGGCCTGGCGGCTCCAGCGCGGCGGCCTGATCGGCTGGGCACTGGGTATGTTCTTCGGTGGCCTGGCCTTCGGCACGATCGGCGACGACGTCGAAGATCTGCTGGGTGAAATCGACCTGAATCAGGTGCTGGGCCAGAATATGGGCAGTATGGTCGACGCCTTCTACGCGATGGCGGTCGCGATATTGGCGATCATCGGTTCGGCGTATACGATCTCCGCCGGCTTGTGCCCGCGCGGTGAGGAATCGGCCGGCCATGCCGAGCCTCTGCTGTCCACCCAGCTCACCCGGATGCGCTGGCTGGCCGGGCATGCGGTGATCATGCTGGCCGGATCGGCGGTCGTGGTCGCGCTCAGCGGTTTCGGGATGGGCCTCACCTACGGTATTTCGACCGGCGAGCTGTCACAGACGATCACGCTGACCGGTGCGGCACTGACCTACCTGCCGGCGGTATGGGTGCTCGGCGGGATCACCTTGTTCCTGTTCGGTTTCGCACCGCGGGCCACGGCCGCGGCCTGGCTGGCAATGGCCTTCTGCGTGGTCGTGCTGATGTTCGGCGCGACTCTGAAATTCCCCGCTTGGCTGATGAGCCTGTCACCGTTCGACAACATCCCACTGGTACCCGCTCAGCCGCTCGACCTCACCCCGGTGCTGATCACCCTGGCAGTTGCCCTGATCCTCTGCGCGGCCGGCGCTTTCGGCCTCCGCCGCCGCGACCTGGAATCCAGCTGATCGCCGCGTGTCGGGTCCGGCCGGCCGCGCACCGGCGTCCACTCATACCCGGCAATCCGGGGGTCCGCCTCTCACCGCGGTTTGCTCAGCGTGCGGTTCACCGGAGACCGGGACGGCGGATTCACTGATCGCCCGTGGGAATCGGTGGGCTCGCGGGGAAGGTGACCGGCAGCGAGACCAGCGCGCGATGGAACGGGCCCGGTCGCCAGCGCAGTTCCGCACGCGGTACGGCGAGCCGCATTTCCGGAATCGCGTCCAGTAGCTGGTCGATGGCATCCTGGACGATCAGCAGCGCCACCGATTGGGCCGGACAGCTGTGTGGGCCGATGCTGAACGCCAGGTGCGACCGATTGTGGGCCGGCCCGCCGGCATTGATCGCGGGATCGTTGTTGCAGGCGCTCATACTGATCACCACCGGTTGCTGCGCCGGCAGCCAGATACCGTCGATCAGCATGGGCTGACGTGGGTAACTGATGCAGTAGTTCGCCATCGGCGGATCGTTGAACAGCACTTCGTCCAGCGCGTCGCGAGTGGACAGGCTGCCGTCGAGGACCGTGGCGGCAAAACGTTCGTCGGTGAGCATCAGCAGCAAGGTGTTCGTGATGAGGCTCTTCGGCGGCTCGGTACCGGCGCCGTATATCAGCGCCAGTTGCTGCCGAGTCTCCTCGTCGCTCAGATGAACCGGATGCTGCACCAGGCGGCTGGTGATATCGTCGCCCGGCTGCATGCGTTTGAGCCGGGCCAGCTCGAGCAGGGCGTCGGCCTGCGCCGCATTCCCGTCGCCCGCGTCCACGGTGTCGAACATGGCCGCCAGCCCCTGTGCCGCCCGATGCCCGAGTTCGGGTGGGCAGCCGAGTATCGTGTTGAGGGTGGCGAAGACCAACGGGGACGCGTACTGGCCGACCACATCGCAGTAGCCGTCCGCGCAGAACGCGTTGATCAGCGGGATCGCGTTCTTCTCGATGATGGCGTGCAGTTCGTGCATATCTACACCACCGATCGCCGCGACCGCGGCCGATCGGTAGCGCGTCCGGTCGTGCCCCACGGTGCGCAGCGGGTTCGGGCGGTATTCCATCATCGGCAGCACCGGGCAGTCGGCACTCACCCCCTGCTGCCAGACCCGCGGGTCGGCGGGGAAATGCTCGGGATCGTGCAGGATCCGCACCGCGGTGTGGTAGCCGATCACCAGGGTGGCCGGAACGCCCGGCGCCAGTTCCACCGGGGCCAGCGATCCGAAGCGTTCGCGCATCTCCCGGTAGGCCCGGTGCGGGTCGGCCGCGAATTCTTCGGTATACAAGGGGATTCGTGGGCCGCTGGTGTCGACGGGAGAGCCATGGGCCGGCGGGACGCTGTCGACAGCGTCGTACCGATCGATTTTCGCTGTGGTCAAGACATCACACTCCGAGGTTCGTACGAATCGGGAACAGTGCGGGTTCGCAGACCTATCCGCCGACTCATACCTCCGTTCAGCGACGTCCGCGACGAGCCATCAGCAATGAAGTTGTGCGTTGTTACGCTACCGGCCACAACGCCGCCGTACAGGCGATTTCCGATGCCCAGCGAAGAAGTTCCGTCTCCCTGTCCGGGATTCAACGGCGGCAAGGGCGAAACGACAACCGGTACCGCCGCCAGGGCACAGTGGAACGGTCCGGACGCCGGTCGCCCCGTACCGCCGACTCCGTTTCCGGGAGCGCGTCCGGGTTCCACTCCATCATCGGCCGGAAAGGCGAGGCCGCCGCGATACTGTCCTCCCCGGCAGGTCGATCCCGCGGGCGAACAGTTGTTTCGCCGACGAATTCGCCGACCCTACATCGCGTTCGGCGACCCGGCGCGACGGACCATCACCATGAAGTTGCAGGAATCCGCCCTGAGCACCGTACCGGCATCAGGACAGCTGCACAGGCAATTCCTGATGTCCGTTGGAAACGAAACTGACCACGGGTTTCAGCTCGCCCGGATCCACCGCCAGCCGCATATCCGGGAAGCGGCGGAACAGGGCGGGCAGTGCCAGCTCGGCTTCCATCCGCGCCAGCGGCGCCCCGATGCAGTGGTGGGCGCCGTGCCCGAAGGCGATATGGTCTTTGACCGTCCGCGCCGGATCGAAGGTATCCGTGGTGGGACCGTGCACTTTCGGGTCACGACTGGCGGCGGCGTAGGACGCAAGGATGGCTTCGCCCTTACCGATACGCAGACCTTCGATCTCGATATCCTCCACCGCGAAACGCAGTGGCAGATGCGCGACGGGGGCCTGGTAGCGCAGTGTTTCCTCGACCACATCTGACCAGCTCACCGTTCCGGCCAGCGCGGCCGCGCGCTGGTCCGGATGGGTGAGCAATGCGACGATGGCCTGGTCCAGCAGGTTGACCGTTGTCTCGTGGCCCGCGTTGATGACCAGCATCAGCGTATCGACGATCTGATTCTCGGTGAGCTGCGAACCGTCCTCGTCCCGGTTGGTGATCATCACGCTGGTGATGTCGTCACCGGGGTTCGCGCGCCGGTAGGCGACGAGTTCGGTGACCAGGCCGTACATCTCGACGTAGTTGGCCTGCGCCTCCTGCTGGCCGATGGTGGTGTCGAAATACCGGTCGACACAGACACGCAGACCGGGGCCCAGAGTGTCCGGGACTCCGAGCAGTTCGGTGATCACCTGGATCGGCACCGGATAGGCGTAGTTCTCGCGCAGATCGACGATCTCACCGGACGGGACCGCGGCCAGTTGGTCGAGGAGTTCGGCGACGAGGGCCTCGACCCGGGGCCGCAGACTCACGGTCCGCCGGTGGGTGAACGCGGGCGATACCAGTTTGCGCAGCCGCCGATGGTCAGCGCCGTAGGCGGTGAACATGTTCTCCACCGCAATCCACGGCAGCAACGGCCAGTCCTCGGTGATCTCACCGTTGGCGAACGCCGTCCAGTGCTGCCGCGGATCCTTCGAAACCCGCGGATCCGCCAGCAGGCTCTTCAGCACCGCCGCGTCGGTGACCGCCCAGGCCGGCACCTCGCCGGGCAATTCCACCAGCGCCGCCGGCCCCTGGGCACGCAGTCGCGCGGATTCACCGGCGACATCGGCACCGGCCATATCCAGGACGATGGTTTCGCGTTCCAACGAACGTTCTCCTTAAACGGTATTCAGGGGTGGCGACGGCGGGAAGACGACCGGCAACGCCGCCAGGGCGCGGTGGAAGGGCCCCGGGCGCCAGCCGAGTTCCGCGGCCGGCACCGCCAGCTCCAGCTCCGGGAGCGCGTCGAGCAGTAGGTCGATCGCACCCTGGACCACGACGAATGCCGGAGACTGTGCCGGGCAGGTATGCGGTCCGATGCTCCAGGCCAGATGGGACCGGTTACCGATATGGTCGCCGCCCCGGATGGCGGGATCGTTGTTGCATGCGGCCAGGCTGATCAGCACCGGCTGATGCGCCGGTAGCCAGGTGTTCTCCACAAGAATCGGCTGACGCGGGTAGGTGGTGCAGAAATTCGCCATCGGGGGGTCGTTGAACAACACTTCGTCCAGGGCGTCCCGGGTGGACAGACTGCCGCCGAGCATACTTCCGCCGAACCGCTCGTCGGTCATCATCAGCAGCAGAGTGTTGTTGATCAGGTTCTGCTGCGGTTCCACACCGGCGCCGTAGAAGCTGATCAGGTTCGACAGCAGTTCTTCGTCGTCCAGTTTCGCCGGATGGTGGACCAGCCGCGAGGTGACATCGTTACCGGGATCGGAGCGCTTCTGGAAAATCAACTCCATCAACGCCTCGCTGAGATGGTTCATCCCCCACTCGGCGTTGACCGTATCGAACAGCGCGGCCATCCCGTTGGCCACGCGCTCCCCCAATTCCGGTGTGCACCCGACCATCCGGTTGAGCACCTCGAAAACCAGGGGAAACGCGTACTGGGTGACGAGATCGGCCTTCCCGGTTTCACAGAACGAGTTGATCAGCGGAACGGCGATCCGCTCCACTGTCTGATGCAACTCGTGCAGGTCGATCCCGTCGATCGCGTGCACATACGCCTGGCGATAGCGCAGATGCAGATCACCGCTGTTGCGCAGCGCGTTCGGATACCACTCCATCATCGGCCGGATCGGCGAATCGGGCGGGATGCTGCCCTGCCAGGTCCGTGGATCGGCCGGGAACCGTTCGGGATCGTTGAGAATCCGGACCGCTGCCTCGTACCCGATCACCAGGGTGGCCGGTACGTCCGGAGCCAGGTCGATGGGGACCAGCGAACCGTACCGGCTGCGCATCGCGGCATAGGCGCGATGCGGGTCGCCGGCGAATTCCTCGGTATAGAGACTGAATCGTGGGCCAACGCCTCCGGTAGGTTCTCCGTGGACCACCGGACAGCCGGCGAACGGAGGTTGTTGCTGGGGAACCGGAGAGTACTGCGTGGTCAAAGACGAGACTCCAATCGATGGAACAAATATTCGACGAGCGTGATCAGCCCCTGCAGGCAGGTACGCCGATCCCGGGCGTCGAGCGCGACGAGCGGAGTGTCGTCGGTCAGATCGAGAGCTTCCCGGATTTCCGACAGCGGATAGCGATTCGATCCCTCGAACTCGTTTACCCCGACCGCGTAGGGCACACCACGTTCCTCCAGTGTGGCGAGCACCTCGTCGGCCTTTTCGATCCGCCGGGTGTCGACCAGCACCAGAGCGCCCAGGGCCCCCTTCGCCAGTTCCTCCCACAGCGGGATGAACCGCTGCTGTCCCGGCGTGCCGAAAAGATACAGCGCCAACTCGGGATTGAGCGTGATGCGGCCGAAGTCCATCGCGACCGTAGTAGTCGTTTTCGATCCCAGTCCGCCCAGATCGTCGATGCCGACGCTGGCCTCGGTGATGGTTTCCTCGGTGCGCAGCGGTTTGATCTCCGAAACACTGCTCACGAAGGTAGTTTTGCCGACGCCGAAATTACCGGCGACCAGCAACTTCACCGACCGGGTCACCGTCTCCGCAACATAGTCGACCGCGCGGCCGTAATCCGCGGACCGATCAGGCCGGGAGAGCACGGAGCCCATTGAGTACCTCCTCGAGCAGGGCGATCTCCGGCATGATCTCCGCCGGGGTCGGGATATTGAGGTGTCCGCTGTCCAGCAGATCGGAGACGACGATCGTCACCACCGACGGCGGCAGGTCGAGATACGCGGCGACCTCCGCGATCGACAGGGCACCACGAGCGCATACATCGACCACTCGGCGCGCGTCCGGAGTGGCGCCCGGCGCCGGGTCCGATACGGCGACGACAAGCGTCACCAGACCCAGCTCGCGGGTCGGACGCGAGCGCCCGCCGGTCCGCACATAGGCACGGACCAGGTCTGGGTCACGCCGCGACCGGCTCATTGCAGATCGCCGCCGTGCGCGTTTCTGCGGGGTTCGCTACCGAGCTCGTGGCCCACCCGGCCGGCCAGCTCGTTCATGCGATGTGCGATGAGACCCACATCGATATCGGTCATGGTCGCCACGCCCAGCAGTGCCCCCTCGCCGGCGGCGGTGATCATGATCATGCCCTGGTCGTATTCGGTCATGTTCTGCCGTACATCGTTTCCGGTGCTACCGCAGAACTCCCCGAGCGCCTTGCCCAGCGAACGCAGGCCCGAGGCCGCGGCCGCGAACCGTTCGGCATCGTCTTTGGCGATACCGGCAGAATGCGCGATACGCAGCCCGTCCTCGGAGAGCAGAACGGCGAATCGGACGCCGGGAACCTCGAGATCGTCCAGTAACCAGCCCAGTTTATTGGTGCTGTCTGATACCACTGTCCTCGGTGAACCCATCAGGATGTCATCCCTTCGGTGTTTTCGGATGCGGCGGCTCGGCCGCTCTTGGAGCCGCTCTGCCAGGCGGCGGCGATATCGGGGCGAGCCTGCCCCGGTTCGGTCCTGGATTGCCCGGACAGACGATCGTTGATATCCGCGGGTACGGCCGCGGCACGGCGGCGCCGCCTGGGCAGACCACCGCTGGTGATGTCGTGCACGGTGGTCCGCTGTTCGGTACCGGGCTCGGCGGATTCGGCTGCCGAGGCCCATTCACCGGGCGCCGGTGACTCGGCCGGCGCGGGAACCGCGGCGTGCGCGCCGGTCTCGGCGGCGGCGTGTGCGCCGCCGCGCGCCGACATCGTATTGCCCGCCAGGGCGTTACCGTTACCGCTCGATACCGAGGATGCCTGGCCCCCGGGTACCGCGGCGAGTTCCCGGGGAGCCGGGCCGCCGTTGGATAGAGCGTCGTTGTCGTTATCGGCCTTGGGAGCGACCAGCAGTGCCTCCGGAATGTAGACCATGGCGCGCATACCGCCGTAGGCGTTCGGGCCGTCGATGTAGACGGTGAAGCCGTAGCGGCGAGCGAGGGCGGCGATGCCGGGGAAACCGACCTTGGGGGCCGGGCCCAGCTGGTGGATATCGACCGTGCGTTCGTTGGCCAGAACCTGGCGCGACTCCTCCATCTGCTCGGCGTTCATCCGCACACCGGCGTCGTCGACGATCACGGTCACGCCGTGATGGCCTTCCTGGAAGGTGACGTCGACGAACGAGGTGGGCGGCGAATAACGCAGGGCATTATCGATGAGGGAGGCCAGGGTGTGCACCAGCGGTTCCACCGCGCGACTGATGACGACGCGATCCAGCTGGGCGGGCCGCACACGCAGGTAGTCACGCACACGGCCGGTTGCGCCGCCCACCACATCGGTGAGCGACTGGGCGGGCCACCGGCGGCCGGGCAGGCCGCCGCAGACGATCACATAGGACTGCGCCTGGCGGATCATCTGCTGCACGGTGTGGTCGATACGGATGAGGGTCTCGTACACGCGGTCGTCCCGGTGTTCGCGCAGCGCCGCGCTCACCACCTGAGAGACGTCGGCGCCGAGGCTCACCACCGAGGTGCCGAACGAACGCACCGCGGCGCTGGTTGCTTCGCGGGCAAGAGATTCCGCGCGCTCGCGGCCACTGTCGGCCTCGGTGCGTACGCTCTGCTCGGCGGCGGCGACCGCCGCGCGGGTTTGTTCCTCGGTTTCGCGGGTGACGGTTTCGCGGGTTTCGCTCTGGACGGTGCGCAGATCTTCGGAAACCCGATCGAGTATCCAGCGCACGCACTGCGCGAAGCGCGAGTTCTCCAGTCCTGGCGGTACTTCGGGCGCGACGGCGGTCTGTTCGAACCGGCGTACGGATTCCGATAGCGCGGGCAGTGTACTGGCGGCGAGATGTTCGAGGGCATCTTCGCGAACGGCCAGCTCCCGCTCGAGTACGGAGAGGCGCTTCTGTTGTTCGCGCACGGCCCGAACGGCGTACCACGCCACGCCGAGCACCAGTAAGGTGGCGAGGATCCAGGGAAGCAGCACGGCGGTATTCAGATTCATCAGCTTTCTCGTCGTTGACGGGGCTCGAGGTGCGCCACGCGGTGCCGTGGCATGCCACGGCGCTTCGTCTCGCCTTCCTCGCGACGCCGACCATGTTCGCCCCTGGCCGGATGAGGTCCGCGCCGGGCACCGGCGGTCCGGTCGGTGACATATCCCTTAGGCACTTTCGGCTACTCGAAAGTAACTAAGGGACAAGTCATTCGGCCGTTCGCTGACCATCGGAGCACATCCTCGATGGCCCGGAACCCGACGACTCGCTCACAGTAGCAGCATTGTGGTGAACTCTCTCAATAACCGTCGATAATCGATTGTCACCGATCCGTGATAGTGCCGCGACCTCGCGAAATGCGGAAAGGTATTGCGCGGGTGAAGATCACGAACTCGATTCCCCCGGCCGCGACCCCCGCGGCCGCGCGCGTGCCGCAGCCCACAGCGTGAGGCCGTCCCTATCACCAGCGGCGGAGCCGAAACCGGACCGAGCGGTCGGCGATTGGCAACATGCGCCGAAAATTGATATTGAGGCAGCGCGCGAATGCCGGGGCATACAGCCGATAGCGGAGCCGGCCGCGCGGAAAACAATAACCCCGCGATGCACAATCCCCGTCCGCCCGCCGAGTCGGGATGTGCGAATATGTCCCGTATCCGGTAGCACACCGGCATTAACGGGTGGAAATGCGACCGTTCACAATCGACCGCACAGCGGTCCATACCGGCGGATGGCTCCCGCCCGCCCGGCCGGACCAATTCGGGTATAGACCGCTTTCGGGCGGCGACCGATCGGTCGCCGCCCGAAAGCCGGTATCCGCTGTCGCGCAGACTCCCCCTAGACGGTGAATCCCAGCGCCCGCAATTGTTCCCGGCCGTCCTCGGTGATCTTGTCGGGACCCCACGGCGGCATCCAGACCCAGTTGATCTTCAGATCGTCGACCAGACCGCTGCGCACCAGCGCATTACGGGACTGATCCTCGATGACATCGGTGAGCGGACAGGCCGCGGACGTCAGGGTCATATCGAGTACCGCGGTACTCTCCTCGACCCGCATTCCGTACACCAGGCCCAGATCCACCACATTGATACCGAGTTCGGGATCGACCACATCGCGCATCGCCTCCTCGAGATCGGCGAGCTGCGCGAGATCCTCGGCCGACAATTCGGCCTCGGCGGGGGCGCGATCCGCAGTGGATTCGGTGGCGGATGTATCGGTCATGATGATTCCCCGTTCCGTACTCGGTCGGTCTCCGGCGCCGCGGCGGCCGGGGCAACGGTATCGGCGGCACCGTCGATCCGGAGCACCGCGTCCTTGAACGCCATCCAGCCCAGCAGGGCACATTTCACGCGGGCCGGATACTTGGCGACACCGGCGAAGGCGATCCCGTCGCCGATGACGTCCTCGTCGCCCTCGACGGTACCCCGGCTGCCGATCATCTCGTTGAACGAATCGACGACCCCCAGCGCCTCACCCACGGGCAGGCCGATCACCTGATCGGTGAGCACCGAGATCGACGCCTGGCTGATCGAACAGCCCTGCCCGTCGTAGGACACATCGGCGACATCCCCGTCGTCGCCGAGCTGCACCCGCAGGGTCACCTCGTCCCCGCAGGTCGGGTTCACATGGTGCACCTCGGCGCCGTACGGCTCCCGCAACCCGCGATTATGCGGGTGCTTGTAGTGGTCCAGGATCACTTCCTGGTACATCTGCTCCATACGCATGTTCTAGGCAACCCCGAAGAAGCTCTGGGCCTTCCGCACTGCGGCGACCAGTTTCTCCACTTCGTCCACGGTGTTGTACAGGGCGAACGAGGCACGGGCGGTCGCGGCGATACCGAACCGCCGGTGCAGCGGCCAGGCGCAGTGATGCCCCACCCGGATGGCGACACCCTCGTCGTCCAGGATCTGCCCCAGATCGTGCGCGTGGATACCGTCGGCGACGAAGGCCACCGCACCGCCGCGGTCGACGTTCTCGGCCGGCCCGACGATCCGGATACCCGGTACCGCCCCCAGCCCTTCCAGCGCCGCCTCGACCAAAGTGTGTTCGTGTGCGGCCACCGCGTCCATACCGATATCCCGCAGATACCGAACGGCGGCTCCGAGCCCGACCACCTGAGAGGTCATCGGCACACCGGCCTCGAACCGCTGCGGCGGCGGTGCGTAGGTGGTCTCCTCCATGGTGACCGTTTCGATCATCGAACCGCCGGTGATGAACGGCGGAGTCTCGGTGAGCAGCTCCCGTTTGCCGTACAGCACACCCACACCCGAGGGACCGAGCATCTTGTGCCCGGAGAACGCCGCGAAGTCCACGTCCAAGGCATGGAAGTCGACCGGCGCGTGGGGCACCGACTGGCAGGCGTCCAGCACCACCAGCGCACCGACCGCACGGGCCCGGCGCACCAGTTCGGCGACCGGCGCCACCGCGCCGGTGACGTTCGACTGGTGGGTGAAGGCCACGACCTTGGTGGCCGGTGAGAGCTCCAGCGAGGACAGATCGATCCGGCCGTCCTCGGTCACCCCGTACCAGCGCAGGGTCGCGCCGGTCCGCCGGGCCAGCTCCTGCCACGGCACCAGGTTCGCATGATGTTCGAGTTCGGTGATGACGATCTCGTCGCCGGGGCCCACGTGGTAGGGGAAGCGCGCATCGGCGAAGGAATACGTCACCAGGTTCAGCGATTCGGTGGCGTTCTTGGTGAACACGATCTCGTCGGCCTCGGCGCCGACGAAACCGGCGATCTCGGCGCGAGCCGCCTCATAGGCGTCGGTGGCCTCCTCGGACAGCTGATGCGCGCCCCGATGTACCGCCGAATTGCTTTCGAGCAGGAAATCGCGTTCGGCGTCCAGCACCGCCAGCGGCCGCTGCGAGGTGGCACCGGAATCCAGGTACACCAGCGGCTTCCCGTCCCGGACCGTACGGTTCAGGATCGGGAAGTCGGCCCGGATCCGGGCGACGTCGAAGGCGGGAAGGGTCGCTGTCATATCACGCTCCGGCGGTGGCAGTCTGAGTGAATTTCACATAGCCGTTGGCGTCCAGTTCCTCGGCCAGCTCGGGGCCGCCCTCGGCGACGATACGGCCGCCCACGAAGACGTGCACGAACTGCGGCTGGATATAGCGCAGGATGCGGGTGTAGTGGGTGATCAGCAGAACCCCGCCGTTCTCCCGCTCCTTGTAGCGGTTGACACCGTCGGAGACGATACGCAGTGCGTCCACGTCCAGGCCGGAGTCGGTTTCGTCGAGGATGGCGATTTTCGGCTTGAGCAGGCCCAGTTGCAGGATCTCGTGCCGTTTCTTCTCGCCGCCGGAGAAGCCTTCGTTCACACTGCGTTCGGCGAAGGCGGCGTCGATATCGAGTTCGTTCATCGACTCCTTCACCTCCTTCACCCAGTGCCGCAGCTTCGGCGCCTCACCACGCACCGAGGTGGCGGCGGTCCGCAGGAAGTTGGACATGGAGACCCCGGGAACCTCGACGGGATACTGCATCGCCAGGAACAGGCCGGCGCGCGCCCGCTCGTCCACCGACATCTCCAGCACGTCCTCACCGTCGAGCGTGATGGAGCCGCCGGTCACGGTGTACTTGGGATGTCCGGCGATCGCGTAGGACAGCGTCGATTTACCCGACCCGTTCGGTCCCATGATCGCGTGCGTCTCACCGGATTTCACGGTGAGGTTCACGCCCTTCAGGATCTTGACGGTATCGCCGTCGGGAGTGGCGACCTCGGCGTGCAGGTCCTTGATTTCCAGGGTGGTCATCGGTTTCTGAATTCCTTCGGTGGCTGTGGCTGAGTGGTCGGTCAGGCGCCGATGGCGGCGAGTTCGGCCTCGATGGCCGCCTCCAGCCGCTCGGCGACCTCGGGCACCCCGATCTTCTGGATGATCTCGTGGAAGAAACCGCGCACCACGAGACGACGCGCGGCGTCCTCCGGAATACCGCGGGCCCGTAGGTAGAACAGCTGCTCGTCGTCGAAACGACCGGTCGCCGACGCATGTCCGGCGCCGACGATTTCACCGGTTTCGATTTCCAGGTTCGGCACCGAATCGGCGCGCGCCCCGTCGGTGAGCACGAGATTGCGGTTGATCTCGAAGGTGTCGGTGCCCTCGGCGGCGGCGCGGATCAGCACATCACCGACCCACACCGTACGGGCGTCGCCCTTGGACGAGGCCGGGTCGCCCTGCAGCGCACCCTTGTACACCACATTCGATTTGCAGTGCGGTACCGCGTGGTCGACCAGCAGACGCTGTTCGAAATGCTGTCCGGCATCGGCGAAGTAGAGGCCGAGCAGTTCGGCGTCGCCACCCGGGCCGGCGTAGCGCACGGTGCCGGTGAGCCGGACGAGATCGCCGCCGAGCGTCACCGCGGTATGCCGCAGGACCGCATCGCGGCCCAGGTTGGCATGGTGGGCGGTGGCGTGCACGACATCGTCGGCCCAATCCTGTACGGCCACGACGGTGAGTTTGGCGCTGTCGCCGAGGACGAATTCGACGTTCTCGGCATAGGTCCCGCTGCCCCGCTGATCGATGACGACGGTCACGACGGCGAATTCGGACAGCCGCACCTGCAGATGCCCGTAGGCCGTCTTCCCCTCGCCGGGGCCGGTGATCCGCACGACGACCGGGTCGGCGACCTCGGTCTCCTTGCCGACCGAGATGATCGTGGCCTGTTCGAACCCGGAGTACGCCTGCGCCGCCACCCGGTCGGCGGGAGTGCCACCTTCACCGAGCCTGGCATCATCGCGACCCACGGTCTCCACGGTGACACCGGGCGCGTCGGTCACCTCGACACCGGCCTGTCCGTCTGCGGTGGCCGTGCCGTTGTGCAGGCCGCGCAGCCGGCGCAGCGGGGTGAACCGCCACGCCTCGTCTTTACCGGACGGGATCTCGAAGGCATTCACGTCGAAGGAGGTGAACACCTCGCCCTTGTTGATCGCCGGTGTACGAGCCTCCGCGGCCTCCGAAAGATTCGAAGGACGACGGGCTGCACTTTTCGGTTCGCTCGCAAGCTCGCTCACTAGCCGACGGCTCCTTCCATCTGCAGTTCGATCAGGCGGTTGAGTTCGAGCGCGTACTCCATCGGGAGTTCCTTGGCGATGGGCTCGACGAACCCGCGCACCACCATCGCCATGGCCTCGTCCTCGGTCAGACCGCGGCTCATCAGGTAGAAGAGCTGGTCCTCCGATACCTTCGAGACAGTCGCCTCATGCCCCATGGTCACGTCGTCCTCGCGGATATCGACATAGGGGTAGGTATCGGAACGGCTCACGGTATCGACCAGCAACGCATCGCATTTCACCGTCGACTTCGACCCGTGCGCGCCCTTGTTCACCTGGACCAGGCCGCGGTAGGAGGCCCGGCCACCGCCACGCGCCACCGACTTGGAAACGATGGTCGAGGAGGTGTGCGGCGCCAGATGCACCATCTTGGCGCCCGTGTCCTGATGTTGCCCCTCGCCGGCGAAGGCCACCGAGAGCACCTCGCCCTTGGCGTGCTCACCGGTCATCCATACGGCCGGGTACTTCATGGTGACCTTGGAGCCGATATTGCCGTCGATCCACTCCATGGTCGCGCCCGCCTCGGCCTTGGCCCGCTTGGTGACCAGGTTGTAGACGTTGTTCGACCAGTTCTGGATGGTGGTGTAGCGGCAGCGGCCACCCTTCTTCACGATGATCTCGACCACGGCCGAGTGCAGCGAATCCGATTTGTAGATCGGCGCGGTGCAGCCCTCGACGTAGTGCACATAGGCGTCCTCGTCGACGATGATCAGCGTGCGCTCGAACTGGCCCATGTTCTCGGTGTTGATCCGGAAGTAGGCCTGCAGCGGGATATCGACGTGCACGCCCGGCGGGACGTAGATGAACGAACCACCCGACCACACCGCGGTGTTCAGCGCGGAGAACTTGTTGTCACCGGCCGGGATGACGGTGCCGAAGTACTCGCGGAAGATCTCCGGGTGCTCCTTGAGCGCTGTATCGGTGTCGAGGAAGATGACGCCCTGCTGTTCCAGATCCTCGCGGATCTGGTGGTAGACGACTTCGCTCTCGTACTGCGCGGCGACACCCGAGACCAGCCGCTGCTTCTCCGCCTCCGGGATACCCAGCTTGTCGTAGGTGTTCTTGATGTCCTCGGGGAGATCTTCCCAGGTCTCGGCCTGCTTCTCGGTCGAGCGCACGAAGTACTTGATGTTGTCGAAGTCGATACCGTCGAGGTTGGATCCCCAGTGCGGCATCGGCTTGCGATCGAAGATACGCAGCGCCTTGAGCCGGTTCTCCAGCATCCAGGAGGGCTCGCTCTTCTTGTCCGAGATATCGCGTACGACCTCTTCGGACAGACCACGCTGCGCACTGGCGCCCGCCACGTCCGAGTCGGCCCAGCCGTAGCCGTAGTTACCCAGTGAGGCGATGGCCTCCTCCTGGGTCAGCTGCGGCGCCTGGTCGGTGGTGGTCGTCATTCGGCACTCCTTCCGGAGTCGTTCGTTGCGTCCGTTGCGGGCTGTGCAACGGTTGATGGTGAAGCGTTGTTCGGTTGGGGGCCGCCCGCCCGGTCCGGCAGGACGGTGAGCGGGACATGCGTGGTGCACGCGCAGTCGCCGTTGGCGATGGTCGCCAACCGCTGCACATGCGTGCCGAGCACTTCCCGGAAAGCCTCGAGCTCGGCCTCGCAGAGCTCGGGGAACTCCTCGGCCACATGCGAGACCGGGCAGTGGTGCTGGCAGATCTGCACACCGGCGCCCACCCGCCGGGTGCTGGCGGCGAACCCGGCGTCCGACAGCGCCGTGGCGATCTCGTCGGCCTTCGCCACCGTTTCGGACCGAACGGTATCGTCCCCGGCCGCAACCGCTGCATCCGACCGCCCGGGCAGGGGATCGATCCCGTCGACCAGAGTGCGCGCCCGCTTCCTGGCGAAGGCGGTGACGGCATCTTCGCCGCCGATCTCCCGCAGTTGCCGGATGGCCGCACCGGCCAGATCGTCGTACGCGTGCCCCAGCATGCCGCGCCCGGCGGCGGTCAATTGGTACTGCTTGGCCGGACGGCCACGCCCCTTCTGCTGCCACGGCGCGGACCGGCCCGCCCTCGCCTGGCCGGATTCGATCAGCGCGTCCAGATGCCGGCGTACGCCGGCCGGAGCCAGGCCCAGCGCGGTACCGATCGCGGTCGCGGTGATAGGGCCCTCCTCGAGCAGCAATTGGATGATCGCCGCTCGGGTATGCCCCTCACCGCCGGTCACGGGCGCGCCGAGGGACCCGGAACCGGCCCGGTGACCAGCCCTTTCGTCCACATTCGGCAAACCCACAGTTTTCACAACATCAGTGTGGCGGAATTCCTTCCCGAAATCTAATAAGGGTGCCCTGACCAGGAAGGGCACCACCGCGCCACCCGTTCCGGCCGGAACCGGAAATCCCCTGTTCCACCGAGAAAGTCCCGTTCACCTCGACCGGACCAGATTCCTACAGTGATCTGCTTCACTGCTCCGGCCACGCGGCCGGAGACCGGATCATCCTCCGCCCGGTTTGCTGCCCGGCTGCGCAGGGCGGTCGTTCACCCGCGAACAGAAACTGCTCTGTGTTCGCGAGCGGGGACGATCCCGGTCCCCCGCCCCGCTTCCGCCCGCGCGACCCCCCTGGCGAATCGGCCGACGGCCGATAACTGAGCGATATCCGGCAACGGCAGCGAGGTGGGCTCCCAGGCAGCCGGCTGCCGCTCCGGCGGCCCGGACCCGCCGATTCGGCACACCGAGTGTCGCGGGCCGGGGTTCACCGGCGTCTCCGGCGAACTACTCTCGGTGGCCGTGGCAGGACAGGCAGGCGCCCCGGGCGCATCGGCACCGCTCCGGCAGCGCGCGCTGCATCTGATGCGGCATGCACTCGGACTGGACGTCAAAGCCTCGGATCACTCCATCGCCGTCCTGCACAGCGACGAATCCGAGGTTCCGGGGCTCGATCGCCGCGAGCTCCGGCAACTGGACCGGATCCGGCTCATGGGCGCCACGGGAACAGTGCTCATGGCGATCAGCGCGCTCGGTATCGGGGCGCAGCCGGTGCACCAGAACCCCACATCCGGGATGCGGGTGCTGGGTATCTTCGCGCGGGCGCACACGGGATCGCTGGCGATGTGCATGGTCGGTACGGTCACCGTCGTCCTGGCCTGGCTGCTGCTCGGCCGCTTCTCCATCGGCGGTCTCGGCGGCTCGCCGCTGCGCCGGATCACCCGCCGCCAACTGGACCGCACCCTGCTCGTCTGGATCATCCCGCTGTGTGCCGCACCACCGATGTTCAGCAACGACGTGTATTCGTATCTGGCGCAGAGCGAGATCACTGCGCGCGGTATCGACCCCTATGTGGAGGGGCCGGTCGCGGGCCTGGGCATCGACAATGTCCTCACCAACAACGTTCCGAACATCTGGCGCGAGACTCCGGCACCGTACGGCCCGCTGTTCCTGTGGATAGGTCGCGGTATCGCGGAGATCACCGGCGACAACATCCTCGCCGGTGTCTGGGTGCACCGGCTGCTGGCGCTGGCCGGGGTCGCGCTGATCGTCTGGGCGCTACCGCGCCTGTCGGTGCGGTGCGGGGTGGCGCCGGTGAGCGCCCTCTGGCTGGGCGTGGCCAACCCGCTCGTGCTCTTCCATCTCATCGGCGGAGTGCACAACGACGCGCTCATGCTCGGTCTGATGCTGGCCGGGCTGGAACTCATGCTGCGGGCCGTCCACGGCCGGCCGGGCGACGGGGGCCCGCCACCGCTGGACGCCCGCGGCTGGGCTCTGCTGATCGGTGGTGCGGTCACCGTCAGTCTGTCCTCGTCGGTCAAGATCACGTCGATCATCGTGCTCGGTTTCGCGGGCATGGCCCTGGCGCGGCGCTGGGGCCCGGGGATTCGCCCGGTCGTCAAAGCCGCGGCGCTGCTCGGTGTCGTCGCCGGGCTCACCACCCTCGTGATCAGCACGGCGAGTGGTCTGGGCTTCGGCTGGCTCGATACGGTCAGCGTGGCCAACGCGGTGCGCAGCTGGATGTCGCTGCCGACGGCGCTGGGAATCGTCACCGGGTTCGGCGGCGTACTGCTCGGTCTGGGCGATCACACCACCGCTCTGCTGAGCATCACCCGGCCCATCGCGGGGGTGGTGGCAGGCTTCATCACCGTGCGTATGCTCATCGCGACCTGGACCGGCCGCATCCATCCGGTGGGCGCGCTGGGGGTATCGCTGGGGGCGATCGTGTTGCTGTTCCCGGTGGTCCAGCCGTGGTATCTGCTGTGGGCGATCGTGCCCATGGCGGCCTGGGCCACCCGGCCGGTATTCCGGGTCCCGGCCATCGGTATCTCCGCGGTGGTCAGCGTGATCCTCATGCCGCGCGGCGCCGACCTCGAGGTTTTCCAGATCGTCGGGTCCGCGGTCGCGACGGTGATCGTTTCCGTGCTGTTCATCGTGGTCACTCGCAACGCCTTGCCGTGGCGTGGCCAGCAGGGGGTGTCGGCCCCGTCACAGCCGGCCGGGGCATACGGTGTGACCTCGTGAGCGCTCCTCGTGTACCCGCCGTCCAGGTGGACCACGTCGCCAAACACTACGGCGATACCGTCGCGGTGGACGGTATCGGTTTCACCGTCGAACCGGCGCAGGTATTCGCCCTGCTCGGGCCGAATGGAGCCGGTAAGACCACCACAGTGGAGATGTGCGAGGGTTTCGTGCGCCCGGATGCGGGCACGGTCCGCGTCCTGGGCCTCGACCCCCGCGCCGACTCCGAACGGCTCCGTCCGCGGATCGGGGTGATGTTGCAGGGCGGCGGCGCGTACCCGGGAGCCCGCGCCGGCGAGATGCTGGACCTGGTCGCCTCGTATTCGGCGAATCCGCTGGATCCCGATTGGCTGCTGGGTGTGCTGGGCCTGTCCGACAGTCGGCGGACTCCCTACCGGCGGCTCTCCGGCGGTCAGCAGCAGCGGCTCTCGCTCGCCTGCGCGCTCGTGGGCCGGCCCGAGATCGTCTTCCTGGACGAGCCGACCGCGGGAATGGACGCCCAGGCCCGGATCATGGTGTGGGAGCTGATCGACGCGCTGCGCCGGGACGGGGTGAGCGTACTGCTCACCACCCATCTGATGGACGAGGCCGAGGAACTGGCCGACCATCTGGTGATCATCGACCACGGGCGGATCGTCGCCTCCGGCACCCCCGCGGAGGTCACCGCGCACGGCGCGGCCGGCCAGTTGCGTTTCGCCGCACCGCCGCGCCTGGACCTGGAACTGCTGCAGCGCGCGCTGCCGGAGGGTTTCGCGCCCACCGAAACGAGTCCCGGTTCCTATCTCGTGGAAGGCGAGATCAATCCGCAGGTGCTGGCGACGGTGACGGCCTGGTGCGCCCGGGTGAACGTCCTCGCCACCGATATCCGCATCGACCAGCGCCGGCTCGAAGACGTCTTCCTGGAACTCACCGGACGGGACTTGCGCGCATGATGCAGTACTTCCGCGGCGGCCTGCGGGGACCGTATGCGTCGGCTTCGAAGGCGGCCCGGTGATGCGATACCTCCGCCACGGCCTCCGCGAACCGCATGTACCACCGTCGAAGGAGGCATGGTGACCAAGCCGGATCTCACCGCCAACCGGTTCGAACCGGGGACCTTCGCGCCCGCGCCCCGCCCGGCGCCGCGGGCCGCCATGTTGTTCGCGCAGACCCGCCTCGATCTCGTACTGCTCCTGCGCAACGGCGAACAACTACTGCTCACCATGTTCATCCCGATCACGCTGCTGGTGGGGCTCGCGCTGCTGCCGTTCGGCGATATGGGCCCCGACAAGATCGACAAGATCGTGCCCGCCGTGATGATGGTGGCCGTCATGTCGACCGCTTTCACCGGCCAGGCGATCGCCATCGGATTCGACCGGCGCTACGGGGCACTCAAACGACTGGGCGCTACTCCCCTGCCACGCTGGGGCATAGTCGCCGGTAAGAGCGGCGCGGTCCTGCTGGTGGTGATTCTGCAGGCGGTACTGCTCGGACTGATCGGCGTCGCCCTCGGCTGGCGGCCCGGCCCCGCCGGGCTGGCACTCGGCGCGGTATTGATCGCATTGGGAACCGCCGCCTTCGCGGCTATGGGCCTGCTGCTCGGCGGCACACTCAAAGCCGAGATTGTGCTCGCGCTCGCCAATATCCTGTGGTTCGTCATGCTCGGTATCGCCAGCGTCGTCTTCGCCTCCGAAGAACTGCCCGAGATCGTGCACACCCTGGTCCGGCTCGTGCCCTCGGGAGCGCTGGCAGTGGCCCTGGAACATGCGCTCAACGGCAGTGTCGACTGGTTCGGCGTGCTCGTGCTGCTCGTCTGGGGTTCTGTCGCCGGGCTCCTGGCCGCGCGCTGGTTCCGCTTCGAGTAAGCCGCCGCCCGCGAGCACGACGCCTTGTAGTAGACCGGCTGCGACCACCACGGCACCGCCCGCTACCATCGTGACGTGCTCTATCGCGCATTCCTGCGAGTCGTGGACCGGCTGCCCCTGCCCTCCCGGCGCGTCCAGCTGCTGATCGCCCTGTCGGTAATCGTCACCCAGGCCGGGATCGCGGTGACCGGCGCGATCGTGCGGGTCACCGCCTCCGGGCTCGGCTGCCCCACCTGGCCGCAATGCTTCCCCGGCAGTTTCACCCCGGTCGGAGTTTCCGAAGTGCCGGTGCTGCATCAGGCGGTGGAATTCGGCAACCGGCTGCTCACCTTCGTCGTAACACTGTGTGCCGCGCTCATCGTGCTCGCGGTCACCCGGGCCCGGCGGCGCCGGGAGGTCCTTATCTACGCCTGGCTGATGCCCGCCGGCACGGTGCTGCAGGCAATCATCGGCGGTATCACCGTGCTGTCCGGACTGCTGTGGTGGACCGTCGCCCTGCATCTGCTCGCATCGATGCTCATGGTGTGGGTGGCCGCAGTCATGTACGCCAAGGTCGCCGCCCCCGACGACGGGGTCGATACGATCCGCGCGCCCGCGCCGCTACGGTGGCTCACCGCGCTCAGTGGTGTCGCGCTGGCCGGAGTACTCGTCGCGGGAACCCTGGTCACCGGCGCGGGACCCCATGCCGGCGACAAGAGCATCGACCGCCCGGTCGCCCGGCTCGAAATAGAGATCACGACGCTGGTGCATCTGCACTCGCAACTGCTCATCGGCTACCTGGCGCTGCTGATCGGCCTGGGTTTCGGCCTGTACGCCACCGGTATCACCACACCGGTCCGCAATCGCTTCTTCGTGCTCATCGGGTTGGTTCTCGCGCAATCGCTGGTGGGGGTGGTGCAGTACTTCACCGATGTACCCGCGGCGCTGGTGGCGATCCATGTGGGCGGCGCGGCGCTGTGCACCGCCGCCACCGCGGCCCTGTGGGCATCGCTGCACACCCGTGAACGCCTGCCTGTCGGCATACCCGAACCCGATACTCAGCCCGCCTGAACCATCGACGATCGGGGTCAGGTCAGGGACGGGCTGCACAGGTGAAGCGAGCGGTGCCCTGCCGAACCGAGCGCATTCGCCGGCACGACAACACCTCGTCGGCGGCGGGCCGCTCGTCCCCGGTACCGCTGGAGGTCCGGCAGCCGATGCACGGTCCGATACGGCAGGACGCCCCGGTCGGTCCGCGAACCTCTGAGCCGCGGCGCCGGAACACTGTCCCGGGCCGGTATCTTCTCGCGCGCACGACTCGATACTGCGTACCCGGTCGCTTTCGGTACGCCGGCCGGTTCCGGTGCGCCTGCTGTATCCGCCGTCGGCCGAGGGTTGGCGCCCCGTCCTCAGCTGCTGGGATGCTTCTGATAGCTGCGGGCGACCAGGGCCGAGGTCAGATACCACAGGCCGTTGGGTATCGCCGGATCGTAACCGGTGAGCAACCTGACCCGTTTGAGCCGGTAGTCGAGGGTATTGGTGTGCATATGCATGAGCCGGGCGGTGCGCTGCCTGTTGAAGTTGTTGGCGATGTGCTGGCGCAGCGTTTCCAGCAGTTCAGGATGTTCGTCGAGCGGATCCAGAATGGCGCTGAGATGCTCCCGGGCGGGCCCGGGCCGGGTGATCTGGAACTCCAGGGCCAGGTCCGAGAACCGGTGCAGCCCCCCGCCGTCGGTGATGCGCGAGACGATATCCAGCAGTTCGTGGGCGCGGTCGGTGGCGCCGGGGATATCGGCGGTCTCCGCGGTGACGACGGTGGCGGTGACCGGGACCTGCGCGGCCTGCGACAGCCGGGCGATCAGTTCGTCGAGTGAGCCGTCGGGAAACGCGTGCGCCGGCAGCAGTACCGTGCCGCCGTCGATACTGAGCAGGGAAAGTGCGCGCTCACCGCAGCTGCGGGCCAGTTCGGCCTGCACCCGGCGCAATTTCCGGCGCGCGACGATACGGCCGTCCACCCGTGGCGCGGATTCGTCCGGATGCGGCGGCAGCCCCAGGGCAAGGACCTGGTACGACTCCGCGATCTCGATCGCGCATTCCCGTGCCATGGTCGCGGTACCGTGTCCGCCGAGCAGCGCGGAGGTCAGCGTGTGCACGGCGGTGTGATGTTCGGAGACCACGCCGCGGTATTCGCTCACATAGGCCAGCGCGACCTCGGAGGTGATGGTGTCGAGGATTTCCAGCATCCGGCGGGCGGTAGCGACCAGGGTCGCCGAATCCGCGGGGCCGGCGGTGGACATGATGTGGTCGAACCCGAGTTTGAAGCCTTCGTGGATGGCGTGGTTGATGGTGTCGATCGGAATACCCTCGCGCGCCCATTCGGCGGCGGCCTCGCGAACCTGTTCGATCTCGTGCGGGAGTTCGCGGCCGTCGAGGCGGCCGAGGGTGAGTTCGAGGCACAGCCGGGTCACCGCGGTGACATCGCCCTGTAGCGCGTCACCGGGGAGGGTGCCGCAGGGTGCCACATTCTCGACGAAATGCCCGACCATCTGACGCGAGAGGGTCGATACATCGCGGAGATGATTCGAAATCGGACGGCCGGACACCGTAAGTCGGGAACGGGTCGGACTACTGACCGTCATATCGGCTCCTTCTACCCCGGGCTGACGCTCGAAGCCCTAACGGTAGCGCGAAGCTGTTACTCGCCAGTAGGTTTTCGCCGGGAATCTGTCCGAGCTACCTGAAGCCGGGACCGGCGGCCTGTGAACGCGCACAGGACCGCCGCCACACGGGTCAATTCTCGTTACGCGCCTTGGGAAAACGGGTCTGCCCGGCAACCCAGCCCGCCATCTTCGCCCAATGCCCGGTACGCGGGGTGGTCTTGGCCACGAGATCGCGTTCCCAGCCGTCGGCGGCGGTCAGGCCGTCCACGGCATCGATCACGGCCTGCGCGGTGGCCGGATCGGCGACCATCCGGTCCCCCAGGACACCGTCGGCGCCGACCAGCGTGATCCGCACGCCCCGGCGCCCTACCGGCTGCGACACGGCCTCGGCCGAACCGCCGTGCGCGGCGACGAACTTACGCACCGATCCGACGATCTCCTTCGGGGCGCGAACGGTGGCGGTTGCGGTATCTGCACTCATGTACCGGAGTTTACCGGCGGGTAGTACAGCCCACCCGTCGCCGTTCCCGCCGGACCCGTGTACCGCAGCCCCGGGGGCCGGTGTAGAACTGGACCATGCGCGCCATCCAGGTAGACCGGCACGGCGGTCCGGAGGTACTGACCCTCACCGAAGTTGCCGACCCGTCGCCCGGGCCCAATCAGCTACTGGTCGAGGTCGACGCCGTCGGTGTGAACTACATCGACACCTATTTCCGCACCGGCACCTATCCGAGACCGGTGCCCTATATCCCGGGCTCCGAAGGTACCGGCGTCGTCACCGAAACAGGTGCGCAGGTCAGCGCGTTCGCCGTCGGCGACCGGGTGGCCTGGGCCGCCGGACCGAACAGCTACGCACCGCGCGCAGTGGTGGACGAGGCGGTCGCGGTGGCGGTGCCCGAGGGCGTGGACCCGCCGGTCGCCGCCTCGGCGCTGCTGCAGGGCATGACCGCGCACTATCTGATCGAATCGGTCTACCGGCCGGAACCGGGCGAGACCGTACTGGTTCATGCGGGCGCCGGCGGGGTCGGACTGCTGCTCACCCAACTGGCGGCGGCCCGTGATATCCGGGTGATCACCACGGTGTCCTCGGACGAGAAGGAAACGCTGTCCCGTGGCGCCGGCGCCTGGGAAGTCCTGCGCTACAGCGACGATCTCGCCGACCGGGTCCGCGAACTGACCGGCGGCGCCGGGGTGGCCGCGGTCTACGACGGCGTGGGTGCGGCGACATTCGACGCCAGTCTCGCCGCGTTGCGGGTCCGCGGCATGCTCGCCCTGTTCGGGGCGGCCAGCGGTCCGGTACCACCGGTCGATCTGCAGCGGTTGAACGCGGCCGGTTCGGTCTTCGTGACCCGCCCCAATATCGCCCATTACACGCGTGATCGCGCCGAACTGGATTGGCGCGCGGCCGATATCTTCGAAGCCGTCGCCGATGGTTCGCTCACCGTCCGGATCGGCGCGACCTATCCGCTCGCCGAGGCCGCGCAGGCCCACCGCGACCTGGAGAGTCGCAAGACCACGGGATCGATCGTCCTACTCCCCTGATTCCCCCGTTTCCGGCCGAGCGCGGTCTTAGTAGTCGCGCCCGGTCGGCCCGCGGTAGGCGAATCGCGTCAGCCTCCACCGCGTCGTCGTCCGCCGGTTCCACCGACCTTCCTCGACCGCGGCGAACAGACGCCTGGGCGAGCAAGAAGATCGTCGCGAGGCCGGCGTCCGGGGTGCTGGGTTGTGTTTCGGGTCCGTCGGCGAGCCCCCGCCGTGGCGGGTACCCGCGTGTTCACCGCGGTCCACCCCGGCGCACCGGCCTCGGCGGACGTCTTCAGATGTCGACGGCCACACCCACGCGGCCTACGACGCCGACGGGACGCGAATTCCCGGTGCGGCCCGACGGCTGTCTCGCCACCGTGATCACGGCCGCCACGCAACCCGGCGGGCGATCGGTTCCGTAGCGGCGCACCACCCGCGGTGACCGGTCGCTCGTCTCGGTCAGCCGAAGAAGACCTCACCGAGGGTCGTCCAGCCGAGGACCGAATCGACGGCCAGACCGCAGAACACCACCGCGAGGTAGTTGTTGGACTGCAGGAACAGGCGCAGTGGCTTCACCGATTCGCCGCGGCGCACACCCGAGTAGAGCTGGTGTGCCATGAGCAGGAACCAGGCTCCGGCCACCAGCGCCACCGCCGCGTAGATCACACCGGTCGCCGGAATCAACGCCAGGGTGGTGAGCACCGTGAGCCAGGTGTAGACGACGATCTGCTTGGTCACGGCCTGCTCGGTGGCCACCACGGGCAGCATCGGCACACCGGCGGCCCGGTAGTCCTCCTTGTAACGCATGGCCAGGGCCCAGGTATGCGGCGGCGTCCAGAAGAAGATCACGGCGAACAGGGCAAGTGCGGGCCAGCCGATGTTCCCGGTCACCGCGGACCAGCCGACGAGCGCGGGCATACAACCGGCGGCACCGCCCCAGACGACGTTCTGCGCGGTGCGGCGTTTCAGCCCGAGGGTGTAGACGAAAACGTAGAAGAGGATGGTTGCGACCACCAGGACACCGCTGAGCAGGTTCGCCTGCCACCACAGCCAGGCGAAGGAGCCGATCCCCAGGACGACGCCGAACACGAAGGCGTGCGAGGTGGGCACGGCGTCGCGAGCCAGCGGCCGTTTGGCGGTCCGTTTCATCACCTTGTCGATATCGGCGTCCGCCACACAGTTCAGCGTGTTCGCGCTCGCCGCACCCATCCAGCCACCGAAAAGGGTGGCCAGGATGAGCCGGATATCCACGTGGCCGCGGTCGGCCAGCAGCATGGTGGGGATGGTGGCGACCAGCAGCAGTTCGATCACGCGCGGCTTGGTGAGCGCGAGATACGCCAGGGGACGACGGGCGATCCGGGCGAGTCTCTCGCTACCGAGAACGCGGTCCGCTGGTGCCGGCGCGGAATCGTGGGCGCCGCCGACGCCCGGGTCATGACCGATCCGCACTGTCTCTCCTCGCACACTGTCGAACGGGCGCAGCCGGGTACCGCCTCGCTCGCAGCCACACCGGCCTGGAGCGGAGCCGGAGGCCGCTGCACATCGCATCCGGTTCGCGGGTCAGCAGCACGCGGCTGCGACGCGGCTACTACTACACACGATGGTAGACCCAAGACCGTGGCGCCCTGCCGCGCGCCCCTGCGACCCCGGCCACAGTGCCGGGTTACGCCCGGCGGAACCGGCGGGTCCGTCTTGGCCGGGGGTCGTGCGCAGGGGCGGCCGGACGCATCTAGGGTATGAGGTGTATGCGGCGCCGCCGTCACCGCGCCGTACCGGTTCGCCGCCCCTGCCCGCCCCTTTTCGACGCCTCGAAAATGTCAGGAGAAACACGGTCGTGTCAGTGACAGACGACATCCGCGCCCTCACCCAGCCGAACCTGCCGGACGACTGGACCGATCTGGACACCAAGGCCGTCGATACGGTCCGCGTCCTGGCCGCCGACGCCGTGCAGACCGCGGGCAACGGCCACCCGGGCACCGCGATGAGCCTGGCCCCGCTGGCGTACACACTGTTCCAGCGCACCATGCGGCACGACCCCGCCGACCCGGAATGGGTCGGGCGCGACCGCTTCGTGCTGTCCTGCGGCCATTCCAGCCTCACCCTCTACATCCAGCTGTACCTGGCGGGTTTCGGGCTGGAACTCGACGATCTGAAGAATCTGCGCAAATGGGGTTCACTGACGCCGGGACACCCGGAGTACCGGCACACCAAGGGCGTCGAGATCACCACCGGTCCGTTGGGCCAGGGCTTGGCGTCGGCGGTGGGTATGGCGATGGCGGCCCGCCGTGAGCGCGGCCTGTTCGATCCGGAGGCCGCGACCGGCGCCAGCCCGTTCGACCATCACATCTATGTGATCGCCTCCGACGGCGATATGGAGGAGGGCGTCACCTCCGAAGCCTCCTCGATCGCGGGCACCCAGCAGCTGGGCAACCTGGTCGTGATCTACGACGACAACAAGATCTCCATCGAGGACGACACCACCATCGCCTTCACCGAAGACGTGGCGGCCCGTTACGCTGCGTACGGCTGGCACGTCGAGGTGGTCGAGGGCGGCGAGGACGTCGTCGCGATCGAGGCGGCGCTGGCCGCGGCGAAGGCCGAGACCGCCAAGCCGTCGCTGATCCTGCTGCGCACCATCATCGGCTATCCCGCGCCGAACAAGATGAACACCGGCGCTTCCCACGGTGCGGCGCTGGGCGCCGACGAAGTGGCCGCCACCAAACGCGCCCTGGGCTTCGATCCCGAGCAGACTTTCCAGGTCGACGCCGACGTCATCGCGCACACCCGCAAGGCCGCCGAACGCGGCGCGCGGGCGCATGCCGAGTGGACCGTCGAATTCGATGCCTGGGCCCAGCGCGTACCGCAGGGCAAGACGCTGTTCGATCGGCTGTTCAACGGTCAACTGCCGGAGGGCTGGACCGACAACCTGCCGACCTGGGAACCGGACGCCAAGGGCCTGGCCACCCGTAAGGCATCGGCCAAGGTGCTGGCGGCCGTCGGCCCGGTACTGCCGGAGCTGTGGGGCGGTTCGGCCGACCTCGCCGAATCCAACAACACCACTATCCCGGAATCGCTGAGCTTCGGCCCGGAATCCATCTCCACCGGAATGTGGAAAGCGAGCCCGTACGGCCGCACCCTGCATTTCGGTGTCCGCGAACACGCGATGGGGTCGATCCTCAACGGTATCGCCCTGCACGGGCCCACCCGCCCCTACGGCGGCACCTTCCTCGTGTTCAGCGATTACATGCGCCCGGCGGTGCGGCTGGCCGCGCTCATGCGGGTGCCGGTGACCTACGTCTGGACCCACGATTCCATCGGCCTCGGCGAGGACGGCCCCACCCACCAGCCGATCGAGCACCTGGCCGCGCTGCGCGCCATTCCCGGCCTGTCGGTGGTGCGTCCCGGTGACGCCAACGAAACCGCCTACGCCTGGCGCGCGGTGATCGAGAAGCACAGCGGTAAGCACAATTCGCCGTTCGTCTCCAGCGACGCCGTGGGCACCGGCGGCCCGGCCGCGCTGGCCTTGACCCGCCAGGACCTGCCGGTACTCGAGGGCACCAGCCTCGACGGCGTGTCGAAGGGCGGTTACATCCTCGCGGAGGCATCCACCGGTGTTCCGCAGGTGATTCTGATCGGCACGGGCTCCGAGCTCCAGCTCGCCGTCGCCGCGCGCACTACCCTGGAGGAGCAGGGCATCGGCACCCGGGTGGTCTCGATGCCGTGCGTGGAATGGTTCGACGCGCAGGACAAGGCCTATCGCGACGAGGTGCTGCCCCCGGCAGTGGCCGCCCGGGTCGTGGTCGAAGCCGGTATCGCCATGCCGTGGCACCGGTTCACCGGCGATGCGGGCGAGATCGTGTCGATCGAGCATTTCGGCGCCTCGGCCGATTACAAGACCTTGTTCCGCGAGTTCGGCTTCACGCCGGAGGCTGTCGTGGCCGCTGCGCAGCGCACGCTCGACAATGTGAAGGGATAAGGGTTATGGCACAGAACGAGAACGTCGCCGCCCTGGCCGCGGCCGGGGTATCGGTGTGGCTGGACGATCTGTCACGCGATCGGATCAACTCCGGCAACCTCGCCGAACTGATCGCCACCCGCGGGGTCGTCGGGGTCACCACCAACCCGACCATCTTCCAGGGTGCCCTCAGCAAGGGACACGCCTACGACGAGCAGGTCCGGTCGCTGGCCGCCCGGGGTGCCGATACCGAGGCCGCCATCCGCACCATCACCACCGACGATGTCCGCGCGGCCTGCGATGTGCTGGCACCGGTGTTCGAGCAGACCGGTGGTGTGGACGGCCGGGTTTCCATCGAGGTCGATCCGCGGATGGCCTTCGACGCCGACAAGACGGTGGCCCAGGCCGTCGAACTGTGGAAGATCGTCGACCGGCCGAACCTGTTCATCAAGATCCCGGCCACCGAGGCCGGCCTGCCCGCCATCACCGCGGTCATCGAGGAGGGCATCAGCGTCAACGTGACTCTGATCTTCTCGGTGCAGCGGTATCGCGCGGTCATGGGTGCTTACCTGGACGGGCTGCGGAAGGCCCGGGTCGCCGGGCACGATCTGGCCAAGATCCATTCGGTGGCGTCGTTCTTCGTCTCCCGGGTGGACACGGAGATCGACAAGCGGCTGGAGGCGATCGGCACGCCCGAGGCCCTCGCGCTGCGCGGTAAGGCCGGGGTGGCCAATGCCCGGCTCGCCTACGCCGAGTACCTGGATGTGTTCGGCGCCGGCGGCGACCACGCCTCGACCTACAACCATCTGGCCTCCGCCGGCGCGAACCGGCAGCGGCCGCTGTGGGCGTCGACCGGGGTGAAGAACCCGGATTACCCGGATACGCTCTACGTCACCGAGCTGGTGGCCGCGAATACGGTGAACACGCTGCCGGAGAAGACGCTCGAGGCCGTCGCCGATCACGGACAGGTTCGCGGGGACACCGTCTCCGGGACCGCCGACGAGGCAGCCGGGGTCTTCGAGCAGCTCCGCGAAGTGGGTATCGATCTCGACGATGTTTTCGCCGTCCTCGAACGCGAAGGCGTGGACAAGTTCGAGAAGTCCTGGGCGGAACTGCTGGAGGCCACCGCGGCCGAACTGCGGGCAGCAGCAGGAGGTAACTGACCCCGATGGCCGGCGCTCCGGAGAGCACAGGGACGGCATCCGGCACCCCGTGGCGTAATCCGCTGCGTGACAGCCGGGACAAACGGATACCGCGGATCGCGGGCCCGTGCAGCATGGTGATCTTCGGGGTCACCGGAGATCTCTCCCGGCGCAAGCTGATGCCGGCCATCTACGATCTGGCGAACCGGGGGCTGCTGCCCCCGGGTTTCGCGCTGGTCGGTTTCGCGCGCCGGGAGATGTCGGACCGGGATTTCGGCGATATCGTCCATGAGGCCGTGCGCGCGCATTCGCGGACACCTTTCCGCCAAGAGGTCTGGGATCATCTGGCCGAGGGGTTCCGCTTCGTCCAGGGCACCTTCGAGGACGACGACGCGTTCGCGACCCTCGCCGATACCCTGGCCGGGCTCGATGCCGAACGGGGCACCGGGGGTAATCACGCCTTCTATCTGTCCATCCCGCCCGATATGTTCCCGGTCGTGCTCGATCAGCTGCACCGGCATCGGCTCACCAGCCGGCACGCCGAACAGGGGCCCGCGCCGTGGCGGCGGGTGGTGATCGAGAAACCGTTCGGGCACGATCTGGACAGCGCCCGCGAACTCAACGCATTGGTGAACCGGGTGTTCCCGGAGGAGACCGTCTTCCGGATCGACCACTATCTCGGTAAGGAGACGGTGCAGAACATTCTGGCGTTGCGTTTCGCGAACCAGTTGTTCGATCCGATCTGGAACGCCAACTACGTCGATCACGTGCAGATCACCATGGCCGAGGATATCGGTCTCGGCGGCCGCGCCGGGTACTACGACGGGATCGGCGCCGCCCGGGATGTGATCCAGAACCATCTGCTGCAACTGCTCGCGCTCACCGCCATGGAGGAGCCGATCAGCTTCCAGCCCCGGCAGCTGCAGATGGAGAAGATCAAGGTCTTGTCCGCGACCAAACTGGTGGAACCCCTCGACGAGACCACCGCCCGCGGTCAGTACGCGGCCGGCTGGCAGGGCGGCCAGGAAGTAGTGGGGTTGCTGGACGAGGAAGGTTTCGATCCGCAGTCCCGCACCGAAACCTATGCCGCACTGACCCTCGAGGTCGACACCCGGCGCTGGGCCGGGGTTCCGTTCTACCTGCGGACCGGTAAACGCCTGGGCCGCCGGGTCACCGAGATCGCGGTGGTGTTCAAACGCGCGCCGCATCTACCGTTCGACCAGACCATGACCGAGGAACTCGGCGAGAACGCCCTCGTCATCCGGGTGCAGCCGGACGAGGGCATCACCATGCGGTTCGGTTCGAAAGTGCCCGGCTCGTCCATGGAAGTGCGCGATGTGAACATGGATTTCAGCTACGGCGAATCGTTCACCGAATCCTCTCCGGAAGCCTACGAACGGCTCATCCTCGACGTCCTGCTCGGCGAACCGTCCCTTTTCCCGGTCAATGCGGAGGTCGAATTGTCCTGGCGCATCCTCGATCCCGTGCTCGCCCACTGGGCGGCCGACGGAAAACCCGAACAGTACGAGGCCGGGACCTGGGGCCCGGAATCCGCCGACGAGATGCTGGCCCGCACGGGCCGGGAATGGCGGCGGCCGTGATCATCGATATTCCCGACACCACCACCGGTGCCGTCACCAAACGGATCGTGCAACTGCGTGAGAGCAACGGTGTGATCACCATGGGCCGGGTGCTGACCCTGGTCGTGTGCACCCTGGACAGTTCCGAGGCCGAGGGCGCCATCGACGCCGCGAACGATGCCAGCCGCGAACACCCCTGCCGGGTGGTGGTGCTCGCGCGCGGGGACCGCTCGGCCGCCACCAGGCTGGACGCGCAGATCCGGGTCGGCGGCGATGCCGGCGCCGCCGAGGTGATCGTGCTGCGCCTACAGGGACAGCTGGTGAATCACGAGAGCAGCGTGGTGATCCCGTTCCTGCTTCCCGACACCCCCGTGGTGGCCTGGTGGCCGCGGGGCGCCCCCGAGTTCCCGTCGAAGGATTCGGTGGGCCGGCTGGCCGCGCGGCGTATCACCGACGCCACCTTCGCCCCCGATCCCCAGGCCACCATCAAGAAACGCCACGCCTCCTACGCCCCCGGCGATTCCGATCTCGCGTGGAGCCGGATCACCTACTGGCGGGCCTTGCTGGTCGCCGCGATGGACGAGGCCCCGCACGAACCGGTGGAATCGGTGACGGTCTCCGGGCTGCGTGAGGAGCCCGCGCTGGATATGCTCGCCGGCTGGCTCGCCGGCCGGCTCGAATGCCCGGTCTACCGGAAAACCGGGGAGCTGGTAGTCGAACTGCACCGGCCCACGGTGTCGATAGCCATCGCCCGCCCGCAGACCGGGGTCACCGCGACGCTCACCCGCACCGGTGAACCCGAGCAGCGGATCGCGCTGGCGCGCCGGGAGACCCGCGACTGCCTGGCGGAGGAACTGCGCCGGCTCGACGCCGACGAAATCTATGCCGAAGCCCTCGCCGGAATCGAAAGGGTGACCTATGACCACCAGTAGTGACGCGTCCGCCCCGGCCGTTGATGTGCACCCCGACAGCGATGCCCTGACCACGGCCGCCGCTCGGCACTTCGTCGAGGTCTTGGTGGCGGCGCAGGCCGAACGCGGTTCGGCGTCGGTGGTGCTGACCGGCGGCGGTACCGGTATCGCCCTGCTGGAGAAGGTTCGCGCGGAGCCGGGTGCGCTGGATTGGTCGAAACTCGATATCTTCTGGGGCGACGAGCGTTTCGTCCCGGCTGGCGACCCCGAACGCAATGAACTGCAGGCGCACCGCGCACTGCTCGACCACGTGCCCGTGGACCCCGCCCGCGTCCACACCGTGGCCACGTCCGACGGCGAGTATCCCGACCCGGTCGAAGCGGCCGCCGAATACGCCACCGCGGTCCGGGCCCATCTGGCCGCAACCGGTGGTTTCGACCTGCACCTGCTCGGCATGGGCCCGGACGGGCATATCAATTCGCTGTTCCCCGGGCATACCGCGACGATCCGCGAAGAGCGGGAACCGGCGGTCGCGGTCACCGACTCCCCCAAACCGCCGCCGGTCCGGGTCACCCTGACCTATCCGGCGATCCGGCGCTCTCGCCATGTGGCACTGGTGGTCTCGGGAGCCAACAAGGCCCAGCCGGTCGCGGACGCGCTGAACGGCGCCGACCCGATCGAGGTCCCCGCCGCGGGCGCCCACGGCACCGAATCCACCACGTGGTTCCTGGACCAGGACGCGGCCGCCGCACTTCGCTGAACCTGCCATCGGCCTGCCGTCTCGTCGCGACTTGCCGGGAAGGTACGGCCTCGGGTTCCGATACACGCCTTAGGCTCGCAACGGTGAGGGTCCGGTGAATATCGACGAGGCCGAACAGCGGTTCCGCGCGGAGATCGGCGGCCTGCACGCCGCACCACCGACGCCGCCCGATCGTGAACTCGCGCCCGGGTTGACCGGTGCCCGCTGTCTCGACCTGTTCACCGCGCAGGTGCTGAGCCGGCAGGCCGATATGGCCGCCCGGCGGCTCGGGGCGAGCGGGCAAGGGTTCTACAGCATCGGATCCGCGGGGCACGAAGGCAATGTGGCCCTGGCCGCCGCGACCCGCACCACCGACCCGCTACTGCCGCATTACCGTTCCGGTGCGCTGTTCGTCGAGCGGGTCCGCCGGGCGGGCGGCGTCGACCCGGTCCGGGACCTGCTGTTCGGCGTGGTCGCCGCCGCCACCGATCCCATCTCCGGCGGCCGGCACAAGGTGTTCGGCAGCGCGGCGGCCCGGATCATCCCGCAGACCTCGACCATCGCCTCCCAGCTACCGCGCGCGGTGGGGCTCGCGTTCGCGATCGATCGCGCCGCCCGACTCGGCCTCAGCGGTCCGTGGCCGGCGGATGCGGTGGTGCTGTGCGGTTTCGGCGATGCGTCGGCCAACCATTCGACGGCCGCCGGCGCGATCAACACCGCGGTGCATACGGCGTATCTCGGAGTGCCTGTTCCGGTGCTGTTCGTCTGCGAGGACAACGGGCTCGGGATCAGTGTTGCGACGCCGCCGGGATGGATCGAGCAGGCCTACGGTCACCGGCCGGGGCTGCGCTATTCCGATGCGGACGGTTGCGATCTCCTCGATGCGGTCACTACGGCATCCGCCGCCGTGGCGTGGGTGCGAGCACACCGGCGACCGGCATTCCTGCGGTTGCGTACGGTGCGATTGTTCGGGCATGCCGGGTCCGATGTGGAGTCTGCCTATCGCGACAGCGCCGCGATCGCCGCCGATCTGGCCCGCGACCCGGTCACCGCCACCGGACGCCTGCTGGTCACCGCGGGAATCTGCAGTCCGCGGGAGGTCCTCGACCGCTACGACCGGCTGGCCGGGCAGGTGGCCGCCACGGCCGGCGAGGTGTGCCGGGAACCCAAGCTGGACTCGGCCGATCAGGTGATCATGCCGTTGGCGCCGGCTCGCCCGGAATCGGTGCTCGACGATGTCCTGCGTTCCGGTCCGCCGGGCCCGGCCGCGCCGCACGCCACCGGCCGTCGCTACGCCGCATCCGCGACCGCCGGTGGCGACGCATCCACCGCGGCCGGTAGCGAGCCGGTCGACGGCGGCACCGGGGCAGTCAGCGGCGGCGCCGGGCAAGGCGACGCGATACCCGGCGGCTACGGCCGCGGTCCCGATGCCCTGCGAATCCACCGCGACCAGCCGGCCCCGGCAGGGCGCGACTCCGGCTCCGGGCAAGGCAGGGGTCCGGCAGCCGGGCCGGACGGGCACGCGGGCGGCGCTCACCACGAGCCTCCGGGACCGGCCGCGGACGACCCCACCCCCGGCAACTCGGTGCCACCGCCCGCGGATCCGGTGACGCTGGCGCAGGCGCTCAACCAAACCCTCGCCGAACTGCTCGCCCGCGATCGCGATGTCCTCGTTTTCGGCGAGGACGTCGGTCGCAAGGGCGGCGTCTACGGGGTCACCAAGGGACTGCGCCGGCGATTCGGCGCGCGCCGCGTATTCGATACCCTGCTCGACGAGCAGAGCATTCTCGGAACCGCGCTCGGCGCCGGTCTGGCGGGGTTCGTCCCGATTCCGGAGATCCAGTACCTGGCCTACGTCCACAACGCCCTGGACCAGCTGCGAGGCGAGGCGGCCACTCTGTCGTTCTTCTCCGCGGGCCGCTACCGCAATCCGATGGTGGTGCGGATCGCCGGCTACGGCTATCAGCGGGGTTTCGGCGGGCATTTCCACAACGACAATTCCGTGGCGGCGCTGCGCGATATTCCCGGTCTGGTCGTGGCGTCCCCGTCCCGGCCCGATGACGCGGCGGCCGTGCTGCGCACCTGTGTTTCGGCCGCGCGCGTGGACGGACGGGTCTGTGTGCTGCTCGAACCCATCGCGCTCTATCACACCCGGGACCTGTACGAACCGGGCGACGAGCAGTGGGTGACCGCCCGCACCGAAACCCATGTCCCGATCGGGCGGGCCCGCGTGTACGGCACCGGTACCCATCTGACGATCGTCGCCTTCGCCAACTCCGTCCCCATGAGTCTGCGGGTGGCCCGGCGGCTGGAACGACGCGGGATCACCACCCGCGTCCTCGATCTCCGCTGGCTGTCCCCGCTACCGCTCGACGATCTGCTCCGCCACGCCACGACCACCGGCCGGGTGCTGATCGCCGACGAAACCCGCCGCAGCGGCGGGGTCGCCGAATCGGTGTGCGCCGCCCTGGCGGACGCCCGTTTCACCGGATCCCTGGCGAGGGTGAACAGTGCGGACAGTTTCGTCCCGCTCGGTCCGGCAGCGGCTTCGGTATTGCTGAGCGAAGCCGATATCGAGGCGGCCGCCTACCGGCTGGTCTCCGGCGCCGGGCACCACCGACCACGATGACCCCGCCGGGCTCGGCACCACCGCTGCCACTCAGCTATCGATAGGAAACGTCGCGCGCCGGCAAGGCGCGGTTCAGCAGCGTTCCCGGGCGGTCCTCGCGGCTATCGTCGACGCCGAACCAGTACGGTCCGACGATGACCGCCGAGGTCGATACACATATCGGTGCTGTGGCGAGTACAGCGATTTCCCCGTCATACGGGAGGTCGCCCGGATACCGCACCGGTGAACGGGTGCTCCCGCCATTGTGCGAGGGCGGGAATCAGGTGCTCGTGCAGGGCCGGTAATTGCGGTACGAGCGCCAGACAGGCGATAACTCGCAACATGCCCACGGCGTTCACGAAGCGCAGGACTTCGTCGTCGAGCGGGCGGATACCGTTGCGCCGCGCGCCGCGATCGTAGGCGGCCTCCAGTTCGGGCCCCAGTCCCGCCAGGTCCCATTCGACGGGCCCCAGGGTGACGAGTTCGAAGTCGGCGAACAGGTTCCCGCCGACACCGGGGAAGATGTTGGCCGGCGGGGAATCGCCGTGTACAGGCTGCAGTTCGATTCCCGGGAAGGCGGATTCGAAAGCTTGCCGCGAGCGGACGAGCGGTGCGAGAACGCGCCACTCGCGGCGGGCCCGGTCCAGATCGGCGGCATCGAGCAAATCCGGGTGTTCGCCGAGCACCGCGAGGCTTTCGGTGACGAAATCCGGTTCGGCCGCCGACAGGAACGACAGCGGCCCCGGGTACGCTCGCAGCGCGGCGTGCAGATCGGCGACGAGATCGCAGTTCGCCGCATAATCGGGTGGTGTGTCCCGGTCTTCTTCCACGTACTGCCAGAACGTCATCGAGAATCCGGCACGCCGGACAGGTTCCCGCGGCCCGGCCGGACTCGGTGCGATCACCGGCACTCCGTGCCCCGCAAGCCAGGTCGCCACATCCAGTTCCGCCTGCTGTCGCCGCCCGAGCGATTCGAGCTGGGCCGGTGCCAGCACGGTGGGGATGCGCGCCACCACGGGTGCGGGCGCGAGATGCACCACCACCGAGAACATATCGTGCAGCACCGCGGCATCGGTCACCACGACCCCCAGATCGCGGGCGGCGCCGACCGCCGCATCGACCGCGGCGGACGTACGGCGGGCAAGTTCCTGCGGCGTCGCGTAACCGGTCATGCCCGAATCGTCGCACGCCCAGGCCGGGGCGCGGCGGCTACCCAGCGGTGCCGACCCGGTTCCGGTCTTGCCAGGTCGCGCGGGCGACTCTTTCGTAATTCCGGCCGAGCACGGCGTCGATATCGCTATCGGACCAACCCCGCGCGCGGAGGTGGTCACCCAGCGTGACGAATGTTTCCGGCGGCATCCAGCGGATCGGCCCCCAGCGTGTGTACGACTCGTCGAACAGCTCCGGGTTCGCGGTCACTTCGGCCAGGAAATCCGCGGCGTCGAACGAATGGTCGGTGCTCACTCCGACATGGTCGATCCCCACCAGTTCGACGGCGTATTCGAGATGCCGGGCCATGGCTTCGAGAGTAGGCGTGTTGGGGCCCAGGAAGATACCGACACCGGTGATCCCGACGACGCCTCTCGTTTCCGCGCAGGCCCGCGCTTGATCGTCGGTGATGTTGCGCGGGTGATCCCATACCGCGCGCATGCACGAATGGCTGTACACCACGGGCAGAGCGGAGACTTCGCAGATATCCAATCCGGTGCGTTCGCTGCAGTGCGACCCGTCGGGCACCATCCCGGCAGCATTCATTTCTGCCACCAGCGCACGACCCCATTCGGTCAACCCGGTGTCCTCGGTATCCAGGCAGCCACCGCCGGCCCGGTTCGCATGGTTGTAGGTAGGCAGCAGTGTGCGTACGCCCAGGTCGGCGAATGCACGCACATTGGTCAGGTCGCCGTCGAGCGGATTGGAGTCCTCGAGATCGAATGCCACGGCGATCCGTCCCGCGGCACCGGCCGTCTCGATATCGTCGACGGCGGCGATCACCTCCAGATCCGGACGACCGGCCATCGCGTTCCGGTAGTACTCGAGCAGCGCGACCGAATCCGCGAAGCTGTGCGGTGAATACCCGGCATTGACCGAGACGAAGGTGGGCCCGGGGCGCGCGAAGCGGGACAATACGCCGATATCCGTTCCGGCTTGCAAGGGCAGGCAGGCATGCTGATCCCAGAGCAGGTTCATGAGATCCGATCCTGCCTGTCCACGCCGAACGCCGGGGAAGCACCGTCCGGATCGTCAGGTCTGGAGGTGCAGACGCGCGACCAGAGTGCCGGGTGTGCAACGCAGCTGTCGTTCCAGTTCCTCGCTGGGGTGGCTGGGCAGGATACGGTTGCAGCCGGTGGGCGGGTCGAACAGCCGGGGATTTGCACCGGGCAGCCGGACATGGGCCGTGACCATATCGTCGCCGAGGGACAGCGCGGCCGAGAGGGCTTCGCGGCCGAGTTCGGAAACCTCCGAGATCGGGACGACGATCACCGGTTCCCCGGGCCGGGGCGGTGCGGGCACGGTGTTCGCGCCGGGGCATTTCCCGATCCGCCCGTAGGCGGCGCGCACCGGCCGCGTCACCACGACGAGCATCGGCAGCACGATCAGCCAAGCGCCCTCGGTGAATTTCGTCGCCGTGGTGATGACGGGGGCCGCGGCGGTGAGCAGGCAGTACCGCGCCGAACTGCCGGCGTTACGCCGGGAGGCGCTTACCGGGTAGTGGTTGCCTGCTTCGCCTCACAGCAGCCGACGCTGGACGACATCGGCCATTACCGTATCCACGACCCGGCCGACCGCCGCACGGTCCGGCTGTGCCGGTGCACCCGCGAACAGCAGATGCCCGGCGCCGATCAGCGACAGTGCCAGCGATTCGGTATCCGCGTCCGCCGCGATACGGCCCAGCGCGCACTCGTGGGCGAGGTAGCGGGCGATCACGGCGCCGGCCTCGGTGAGGACGGGCAGGCCGGGAGTGGTCCTGTCCTGGCGGAGCCGCGCGCGCAATTCGTCCCGCGCGACGACCAGCGCTACGACCGCGACCGCCACGGGGTCGAAAAGCTCGAGCAGAGCCTCGGTCAGATTCCCCGTGACGGTCCCCGTGCCGGCGGACGCGTACAGGGTCACCGCCTGGTCCGAGAGCCGGGCGAGCCGGTCGCCGACGAGTTCGGCGAGGAACGCATCGAAGTCGGTGAAATACCTGTGCAGGACGCCTTTGGCCACCCCGGCCTCGGCGGTGACGGCGCGGCTGGTCAGCGCGTTCATCCCATCCCGCAGCAGGATTCGTTCGGCCGCGTCGAACAACTGCCGACGCGCGTCTCGGATATGCACTCCGGTCGGCACCGAGTCCATCCTTCCGCCTGTTCCCAGCCCACCCGATTGCCTAGTGGGCACACGCCCACTAGGGTGGGCATATGCCCACTCTACCCTTGCGCTCATCGTGCCCCCAGCCCGAGCCGCACCGGCACCGCGACGTCGCCGAATCGTTCGGCGTCGACACACAGCGTTACGACCGGGCTCGACCGCGCTACCCCGACGCACTCATAACGCGGATAATCGCCACCAGCCCCGGCCGCGATGTTCTCGATATCGGGTGCGGTACCGGGATCGAGGCCCGGCAGTTCCAGGAAGCCGGCTGCACGGTACTGGGAATCGACCCGGACGACCGGATGGCCGAATTCGCCCGCGGCACCGGGGTCGATGCCGAAACTGGCACGTTCGAAGCCTGGGATCCGGCCGGCCGGACCTTCGACGCGGTCGTCGCCGGCCAAGCCTGGCACTGGGTCGACCCGGTCACCGGCCCCGCAAAGGCCGCGCAGGTCCTGCGGCCGGGCGGCCGGATAGCCGTATTCGGGCACGCCTTCGACGCCCCCACCGAGGTCACCCGGGCATTGGCGGCCGCCTACGCGCAGGTCGCGCCCGATTCCCCCTTCACCCGCACGGCCGCCCAGGAGAAATCCGCGCTGGAAACCTACCGGGAGATGTTCGCCGCAGCTGCCGACGGTATCCGCCGGGCGGGCGGATTCGACGAACCGGAACAGTGGCGTTTCGACTGGGAACAGTCCTATACCCGCGAGCAATGGCTGGACCATCTGCCCACCACCGGCCCGCTCACCCGGCTCGCACCGGATCAGCTGGCGGCCGTGCTCGACAGAGTCGGGGCCGCCATAGACGAGATCGGCGGCGGTTTCACCATGCCGTACACCACCTTCGCCGCCACCGCCACGCTGGCCGGCTGAGCCCGCGAGCCCGGTACCGCCGCACACCGCGGGAAGCACCGGCACCGGTCATCGGCTCGCCGCCGAGGATCTCGGCCGAGCAGCTGTGCATCAGCGGATCCCGTACTCGGCAAGCGCATCCACCAGCGCGGACGGCCGCTGGTGGGCCGGTACGGGTTCCACAAGGGTGACCGCACAGCCCAGTTCGGCGGCAGCACCGTCCGCCTCGTAGCTGTCACCGATCATCAGCACCTTTTCGGGAGCGATACCGATACGGCCACAGGCGATTTCGAAGAGCCGAAGGTCGGGTTTCACCACGCCTTCGGCATACGACAGGACGAATTCGTTCACCTGCTCGGCCACTCCCGCCCGTTCGAATACCGGCCGGATATCCCAGGCGATATTGCTGACCACAGCGAGCGGTATCCCGGCCGCCGCCACCGCAGTCAGGGCGGCCTCCGTATCCGGGAACGGTTGCCAGGCCCCGGCCGACACCAGTTGTTCGTACAGGTACTCCGGGTTGGCGACCCCGGATCCACGCAGCACCGCCAGGTACAGCTCACGATGCAGCGGCGGGTCCAGGTCCCGCCGCCCCCATTCGTCGTGTAACCGCTGCGGCAGGCTGCTCGGCCGCCCGGCCGGCGCCGTCATCCGCCGCACCACCTCGGCCTGGGCTTCGCCGTCGAGGGCTTCTCCGTTGTGCCCGATCAGCCCGTCCAGTTCCGGTTCGAATCGGAAAAGAGTACCGGAGAAGTCGAACAGCACACCGCGGACAGTCATAGCGGTCAGGTTACGGCGACGCCACCGCGCGCGGACAAGCGGTTTGCCGGTGGCCGCGGGCGCGTAGTCCCTGCCGAACCTCAGGACGCGAGATCGCCGAGACTGTCGAGCAGGAAGGTGTTCACCGCATCGGTGGCTTCCAGCTGGACCAGGTGACCGGCGCCGGGTACGCACCGGACCGCACGCAGGTCGGGGAGGGTCGCGCGCATGGTCGCCAGCGGGTCGCGACCGCTGAAACCCTCCATATCCGGATCGTTCTGCCCGTAGACGAAATACACCGGCGCGGCGGGGGCGGCCTGTGCGTAATCGGCTGTCAGCTCCCAATTCCGGTCGATCGCACGATACCAATTCAGTCCGCCGGTGAAACCCGTGCGCTCGAATTCCGCGGCCAGAATGTCGAATTCCGCTTCGGGAAGCCACGGCCACGGTAGTTGCGGGGCCTGCGGCAGCGCATCGATATAGCGCATACCGGGCGGGTTCTGCCAGACATCGAGATAGTGGTAATCGCCGCTGAGCGCATAGTAGACCCGGGACAGGAATTCGCGCGGCTGCTCGGCGAGATGGGCGTCGGCGACCCCGGGTTCCTGGAAATACTGCAGATGCAGGAAATGCCGTTGGGCCATTTTCGCCCAGTAGTACCCGGGCGGTTTCGGCGCACGCGGCGCGAACGGATTGTTCAGCACGATCAGGCCGCGCACCCGCTCCGGGGCGCGCATCCCGAGTTCCCACAGCAGGGCGGCACCGAAATCGACACCCGCGAACACCGCGCGCTCGGCCCCGATATCGTCGAGTAACGCGAGCAGATCACCGATCACGGCCTTGTTCGTGTATTCGTCGACGGCTTCGGGTGCCTGGGTGCGCCCCGCACCGCGCAGGTCGGGGGCGATGGCCCGGTATCCGGCCGCCGACAGGGCGGCGAGCTGCCGGTGCCAGATGTAGCCGGTGTGCGGGAACCCGTGGCAGAAGATCACCGGATCGCCCTGCCCCTGTTCGGTGATGTGCATCCGCACACCTCCGGTATCGATGAACCGGTGTATCGGCGCCACGGAACCTCCCGAATACTAGAACGCGTTACAGTTTCACGGTAACGTCCCGGGACTGTGAGCGGAACACCACACCCACTGAAAAACCGGATCGCGGTGGTCACCGGCGCGAGTCGCGGGATCGGCAAAGGTATCGCACTGGAACTGGGCGCGGCCGGCGCGACCGTCTACGTCACCGGCCGATCGCAGCAGCCCGGCAAACTCCCGGGCACGGTCGGCGAAACGGCCGCCCGGATCGACGAGCTGGGCGGTACCGGCGTACCCGTCCTCTGCGATCACGGCGACGACGAGGCGACCGCGGCCCTCTTCGAGCGCATCGGCGCCGAACACGACCGGCTCGACATCCTGGTCAACAATGTCTACAACTCCCCCGCCGCCGCCCGCTGGCTGGGCCGCAAATTCTGGGATGTACCGCCGAAAGCCTGGGACGAGACGTTCCGGATCGGGGTGCGTTCACACTACGTCGCGGCCGTATACGCGGCACCGCTGCTGCTGAAAGGGGACGGCCTCATCGTGAACGTGTCCTCCCCCGGCGCGCAGCGCGCCATGCACAACGCCGTCTACGGGATCGGTAAAACGGCGCTGGACCGGATGACCGCCGATTTCGCCCGGGACCTCGCCGATACCGAGGTCACCGCCGTTTCGATCTGGCCGGGCCTGGTCGCCACCGAACTACTGCAGCTGGTCCCCGCGGACGAGACGGGTAAACGCGTGGTGACTCTGCCCGGCGAGGGCAGCTTCGACCTGGACGAGGCCGAAACGCCGCGGTTCGCAGGCCGCGCAGTGGTCGCGCTGGCCGCCGACCCCGACCGTAAGAAACGATCGGGCAAAGCCTGGAAAGTCGCCGATCTGGCCGAGGACTACGGATTCACCGATATCGACGGACGGATACCCCGGACCGACTGACGATCAGGCGAATTTGATCTCCAGGCCGATCCCCAGAATCGCGATGAACCAGACCAGCCCGGTGAAGATGGTGATGCGGTTGAGGTTCTTCTCGGCGACGGTAGAACCGGACAGGCTCGACTGCATCCCACCACCGAACAGGCTGGACAGACCTCCGCCCTTGGCGCGGTGCAACAGCACCAGCAGCACCAGCAGCAGGCTGGTGACGATCAGGAGGATATCCAGGAACATCCGCATGCCGGACAGTGTATCTATGCGCGCGGTCCGACCGACACCAGGTGGGTGAGCGTCTCGTCGTGGGCGAACTCCGCGACCGCACGTTCACGCATCAGATCCTGGGCGGTGAGCCGCACTTTGTGCTGCTGCATATGCTCCGACCAGGAGCGCACCACAAAAGCCTCGACGTAGCGGTCGGCGGCGCCGACATCGCGGTACAGCCGCCACTCCATCGCGCCGGTGCGCTGCCGGGACCGGCCCACGTAAGCCATTGCGTCGAGGAACTCCGGTACCCGGTCCGCCGGCACGTCGTAGTCTTTGAGCACCAGCACCGGGCCGTCGTCCGGCTCCGGTTCCACCACCAGTTCGGGTTCGGGCCAGTACGCGTGCGGAGTCAGGTCGAAACCGGCCACGAACTGCCGCATGGGCAACCATATGGTGCTCAACGCGGCCAACCCCAGCAGCGCCCCCGCGATCAGCAGGGCAGTGACCGCACTGTAAGCGCCGGCCACCAGACCCCACACCACCGAGCCGATCGCCTGGCCGGCCATGAAGATCAGCATGTACACCGACAGTCCACGCGCCCGCACCCATCCCGGGAGCAGCAGCTGCATGGTGGCGTTCATGGTCGAGAGGGTGAGCAGCCAGGCCGCACCGGCGAAGACCAGCAGGATCAGCACCAGCGCCTCGACCCGAAGCAGGGCGGTTCCGCAACAGGCCACGCCGAACATCACCGCGGCGACAGCGACCTGCTGAGTGGGTGTGAGCAATGCCCGTACCCGCGCCAGGCTCACCGCGCCGAGTACCGCCCCCACCCCGAGTGCGCCCAGCATCACGCCGTAACCGGAGGATCCCAACCCCAGCTGGTCACGCGCGATCACCGGCAGCAACGCCCACAACGCACTACCGGGAGCGACGAACAGCGCGGTACGCAGTAGCACCCGCCGGATGGCCGGCGCCGATTTGATGAACCGGGTACCCGCCTGCAACGCCGCCAGCGGGCGTTCGCTCGGAAATTCGCGTGCCACCTTCGGCCGCCGCCAGAGCAGCAACGCCGCGACGATGGCACAGAAGGAAAAAGCGTTGAGAGTGAACACCAGCGCCGGCCCGGACAGCGCGACCAGCACGCCCGCGACCGCCGGGCCCACCGCCCGGCCGATATTCATATTCATACTGCCCAGCGCCGCCGCGGACGGAATCTGGTCGCGTGGCACCAGTTCGGGCTGGATCGCCTGCCACGACGGACCGACCAGAGCCTGCCCGCAGCCGAGCAGGAACAACAGCGTGAGCAGCACCGAAGGGGTGGTGTGACCGGTGGCGGTCGCGATCGCCAGCACCGCCGCCAGCAGCGCCATCGTGGACTGCGCGCCCAGCAGCAGGCGCCGTCGGTCCAGCAGATCCGCGAGTACCCCGGACGGTATCGACAAGATCATCACCGGCAACGTCGTCGCCGTCTGCACGAACGACACCAGAGCCGCCGCATTCGGTTCGTCGACCAGTACCCATTGGGCACCCACCATCTGCATCCAGGTGCCGAGATTGGATACCAACTGGGCGATCCATAGGGCTCGGTAGACCGGGGATCGCAGCGGCGCCCAGGTGGAAACTGGGTTCGGCGCGGCTGTGGTCACTCGGGACAGCATAGCCGCGTGCTACGGCCCGATTGCCGGACGCTCACGCGGTGAGGCGATCCTCTTCGCCGATGAACCGGGTGGCGAGCACGCTCACCACCGCGGTTCCCCCCAGATATCCGCAGGCGAGCCATGATCGCCATCATCAGTGCGAGCGTACGTTTCCGGCCGATCCGGTCGTCGATATGGCCGAAGACCAGACCGCCCACCGGAGGCATCGGAACACCGACGGCGAAGGTCGCGAGCGGCGGCCGATCCCGGATGTCGCCGCCCGGGCGAACGGCGGACGGCGGGTAGCATCGGCGGCATGCCCGGACGATCGCTCCGATTCGGTGCGGCCCTTTCGCTACTCCTGCTGGCCGCCACGGCCTGCTCGAACGATGACGAGCCGGCGCCCGCGCCACCCGGTTCGACGCCGATGGGCCATACCTTCATCTCCACCGAGGTCACGGGTACGACGATCCCCGGCGGCGGACCGCTCACCCTGGTTTTCGCCGACGGCCGGATCACCGCCGACGCCGGCTGTAACAAGCACAGCGGTGCGGTGGATCTCCGCGATCACGTTCTGCATGTTTCCGAGCTGGCGAGCACCCTCGCCGCCTGTCCCGGTGAACGTGCCGGATCCGATGCCTGGGTCGGCGAACTGCTCCGCGGTGAGCCGACCTGGGAACTCGACGGCCACCGGCTCACGCTGACCGGTAAGAAGACGACAGTGGTTCTCGCCGACAAGAAAGTCGTACAACCGGACCGCCCGATCCGCGGCACCGAATGGACCGTCACCACGCTGCTGACCCCGGACGCCCGGATTTCGTCGCGCACCATCGACGAAGTGCGCCCGAACCTCACCATCGCCGGGGACGGCGCTCTCACCGGATTCGCCGGCTGCAACCGGATGACCGGGCGCGCCGAGATCACCGAAACTCCGGACGGCGCCGAAATCGCCTTCACCGCGGCCACGACACGGATGCTGTGTCCACCCGAGGTCATGGAGGTGGAACAGGCGGTACTCGCTGCCCTGGACGGCACGGCACAGGCCACGGTCGACGCCGATACCCTCACCTTGCGCAACCCGAACGGCCACGGTCTGACGCTGCGCGCCCGTTAGTCCGATCGTCCGCTGCGGCGCGCGCGGGACACAGCTCGCCGGCGGCAGCGGCGAGACCGGGCTCGGCCTTCCGGCTACGGGCTGAACACCGCGCTTTCGAACGCACCGGCCTCGGCGTCCATGGGTCCACCCTCACAGTTGGGCCCGGGGAAAACCGCGACGTGCATATCGGTTTCGTTGGCGAGGATTCCGGCGGCGCCCGGGGTGTTGTAGCACCGGTCGGGATCGAGATCGCTCAGCACGGCCGGGCCACCGATCTGTGAGCGGTAGACGAATTCTCCGGGCGCCGCGTGGGCGCTGAGCGGGACGGTCAGCGTGATCGCTGCGCCGATTGCGAAGGCACCCACGGTTTCTACGACATATCGCACTCGCTGCTCCTTTCGCTCGGAATTACGGGCTGTTCACGTCCAGCACCGCAGTATTCCCGATGGCCGACCCGGTCTGCGGTTGCCGGCCACATACCGCCCGTCGATGGGCCTGTCGCGGGCGGCGCACGGTCAGGACGTTCGCGCGCGGTCGGCCGGCCGGCGGCGGAAGTACGCACGGGCGGACCGGGGAACCCACAGCGCTGCCAGTACGACGACCGACAATGTCCATCCGGCCAGCAGGGCAAGGTGGACGGCGGTGCCGGGAAACAGCAGCCACACCACGAACCGCCCGCCGAATTGACAGGCCAACAGCACCGTCACGAGGACCCGCGCCCAGTTGCGCCCCCGCAGCAGCGGCACCAGCAACGCTGCGTACAGCGGCGCACTGATCAGGTGGTAGACGGTGCCGACATGCCAACTGGTCGGCGGGATCAACGGGACTATCAGATGATTGATCGCGTGGATTCCTGTACCGGCGGCAGCCACGCGAACCGGGATCGGTGGTCCGGACATTGCCGCACCCCCTTTCGTGAGCCGAGATCAGTAGCCACACGCTAAAGGTTGCCGGCGAGACCCGTATTGGACGAATGGGCCACCATTTCACGGAGCAACCGGCCCGGGGATGTGCCGGCGAACCGTTGGAAGTCCCGGATCAGATGCGACTGATCGAAGTAGCCGAACCGGGCGGCGATACCGGCCACCGCCGCGGGCCGCTGGGTCAGGCCGGTGAGCACCGCGGAAAACCGCATCAGTCCCGCATAGGCACTAGCCGGCAGGCCGACCTCATCGGCGAATCGCCGACCGAAATGCCTGCGGCTCCAACCGGACTCGGCAACCAGATCGGCCACCGGCACCGTGCCGTGCTCCCGCCGCAACCGATGGACCGCTGCCGTGACAGCGGGATCCGGCGACCGCGGAGCGTCGCGGTCACGCAGAAAATCGGCCACCAGGCGGAAGGACTCCTCCCAGCGTGCGGACTCCGCGAGCTGTTCGGCGAGATAACGCGCGGACGGTCCGATCAGGGTATCCAACGGTACTGCCGTATTGCGCAGTTCGTGCAGGGGAACACCGAGTACCCGCCGCGCTACCAGCGGGTCCAGTTGCAGTTGCACGCTGCGCATCCGCCCCGACGAGGTAACCGTCGAGCCGCGATCGTGCATCCCCACCACCAGAGCCGCCGGGTCCCTGCGCACTCCGTCGAAGACGCCGTCCAGCGCGAACACGATTTTGACGGTTCCGCCCGGAATCTTGCGTCGGCGCACCGGAACCGGCTGTTCGACGTCGAAGCCGAAGCAACGGATGACGTCGGTCCCGGCGAGCAACCGCGGCGGGCAGTGCACGATATGACGCCGTCTCACTTGCAAAGTGCCACGTAGTTCCAGCAGCCGATCATCGCTCACCCGTCCACTATGCGCCCACCGCGCCCTCCGTTGCCGGGCAGTGGGATCATGACAGGGCCTCGGCAGCCGGTTGTGCGTCACCGTTACCACCGCATTCCGCGCCGGCCGGCACCGCACCGTCTCACCTTCGCGGTCATCGGCCTCGTCGCCGCTGTCGCCTTCGTTTCCGGGCACTGGGCGCCCGAAAAACATCGGGGCCCGCCGGGTAGCTACCCGGCGGGCCCCGATGGACTCACCCACTCAGGGCAGTGGTCCGCCCGCGGCAATCGCGGACAGGGTGGCGAACTCGTCGCCCTTGAGCGATGCGCCACCGACCAGGGCACCGTCGATATCGGTCTGCTTGATGAGCTCACCGACATTCTTGGCGTTCACCGAACCGCCGTAGAGAACCCGCACGGTCTCGGCGACCTCCGGTCCGGCCAGTTGAGCGAGCTCACCGCGGATGGCGCCGCACACCTCCTGCGCGTCGGCCGGGGTGGCGACCTTCCCGGTGCCGATCGCCCAGACGGGTTCGTAGGCGATGACGACCTTCGCGATCTCCTCCGGCTTCAGCCCCTTCAGCGATCCCCGCAACTGCTCGAGGTTGTACTCGACATGGGTGCCCGCCTCGCGAACGTTCAGTCCCTCACCGATGCAGACGATCGGAGTGATCCCGTGCTTCAGCGCCTGCTTCGCCTTGGCGAGCACCGTGGCATCGTCCTCGTTGTGGTACTGGCGGCGCTCGGAATGCCCGACCACCGCGAATCCACACCCCAGCTTGGCCAGCATGGCAGCGCTGACCTCACCGGTGTAGGCGCCGGATTCGTGTACCGACACATCCTGCGCACCGTAGGTGATCCGCAGTTTGTCGCCTTCGATCAGCGTCTGCACGCTGCGGATATCGACGAACGGCGGGATCACCGTGACATCGACCTTGTCGAAGTACTTGTCCGGCAGTGCGAACGCGATCTTCTGCACCAGGGCGATGGCCTCGAGATGATTGAGGTTCATCTTCCAGTTGCCCGCGATCAGCGGTTTCCGAGCCATTACGCGTCCTCCGCATCGTCGAGCACGCTGATGCCGGGCAGCGTCTTACCCTCCAGGTACTCCAGCGAGGCACCGCCTCCGGTGGAGATGTGCGAGAAATCGCCCTCCGGGATACCGAGCGCCCGTACGGCCGCCGCGGAATCGCCGCCACCGACAACGGTGAACGCGCCCTTACCGGTGGCCGTGGCGATCGCCTCGGCCACGCCGCGGGTACCGGCCGCGAACTTGTCGAACTCGAATACGCCCATCGGGCCGTTCCAGAACACCGTGCGCGCCTCGGTGAGCAGTGCGGCGAAACGCTGCACCGATTCCGGGCCGATATCCAGGCCCATCCAACCGTCCGGGATTTCGTGACACGGGACGATCTTCGATTCCGCGTCCGCGGCGAAGGCATCGGCGACGACGATATCGCGCGGCAGATGGATGACGTCGGCGTAGCGGTCCAGCAGCTGCTTGCAGGTATCGATCATCTCCTCCTGCAGCAGCGAGGATCCGACCGAAAGCCCCTCCGCGGCCAGGAAGGTGAAGCACATCCCGCCGCCGATGACCAGGGTGTCGACCTTGGGAGCCAGCGCCTCGATCACGGCCAGTTTGTCCGAGACCTTCGACCCGCCGAGGACCACCGCGTACGGGCGGTCGGTGGATTCGGTGAGCTTCGCCAGCACCTCGGCCTCGGCCGCGACGAGCCTGCCCGCGTAATGCGGAAGCAGCTTCGCCACGTCGTAGACCGAGGCCTGCTTACGATGCACCACGCCGAAACCGTCGGAGACGAACGCACCGTCGTCGCCGACCAATTCGACCAACGCGGCGGCCAGTTTCGCGCGGTCCGCGTCGTCCTTGCTGGTTTCGCGCGGATCGAAGCGGATGTTCTCCAGCAGCAGGACATCGCCGTCGGTGAGGCCCTCGGAACGCGCGAGCGCGTCCTGGCCCACCACATCACCGGCGAGCTGCACATTGCGGCCCAGTTCGGCGGCCAGGCGGGTCGCCACCGGAGCGAGGGACAGCGCCGGGTCCGGGGCGCCCTTCGGACGGCCGAGATGTGCGGTGACGACCACCTTCGCCCCGGCTTCCACCAGGGCACGGATGGTCGGCACCGAGGCGATGATCCGGCCCGGATCGGTGATCTCGCCGTTGTCGAGGGGCACGTTGAGGTCGGAACGCACCAGTACGCCGCGGCCCTCGACGCCCTCGGCGAGGAGATCGTCCAGAGTTTTGATGCTCACGCCGGTCCTAGAGGGACTTGCCGACGAGGCCGATGAGGTCGGCGAGACGGTTGGAGTAGCCCCACTCGTTGTCGTACCAGGAGTAGACCTTCACCTGGTCATCGATGACCTTGGTCAGCGGCGCGTCGTAGATCGAGGAATGCGGATCGGTGACGATATCGCTGGAAACGATCGGGTCGACGCTGTACTTCAGGATGCCCTTCAGCGGGCCCTCCGCGGCGGCCTTGAACGCGGCGTTGATCTCGTCGACCGTGGCCTTCTTCTCCAGGTCGGCAGTCAGGTCGGTGATCGAGCCGGTGGGGATCGGGACCCGCAGCGAGTAGCCGTCCAGCTTGCCGTTGAGCTCGGGCAGCACCAGGCCGATGGCCTTGGCCGCACCGGTGCTGGTCGGCACGATGTTCACCGCGGCGGCGCGGGCGCGACGCAGATCCTTGTGCGGGCCGTCCTGCAGGTTCTGGTCCTGCGTGTAGGCGTGGATGGTGGTCATCAGACCCTTGACGATGCCGAACTCGTCGTTCAGCACCTTCGCCAGCGGGCCCAGGCAGTTGGTGGTGCAGGACGCGTTGGAGATGATGTTCTGGCTGCCGTCGTACTTGTCGTCGTTGACACCCATCACGATGGTGATGTCCTCGCCCTTGGCGGGCGCGGAGATGATGACCTTCTTGGCGCCGGCAGCCAGATGGCCCTTCGCCTTGGTGGCGTCGGTGAAGATACCGGTGGATTCGACGACGACGTCCACGCCCAGATCGCCCCACGGCAGGGCCGCCGGGCCTTCCTTGATCGCCAGCGCCTTGATGCGCTGATCGCCGACCACGATGGTGTCCTCGCCGTCCAGCGAGACATCCTTGGGCAGCCGGCCCAGGATCGAATCGTATTTCAGCAGGGTGGCCAGCGTCGCGTTGTCGGTGAGGTCGTTGACCGCCACGATCTCGATATCGGTGGTGCCGAGCGCTTTCTGCGCCTCCACCGCCCGGAAGAAGTTACGTCCGATACGGCCGAAGCCGTTGATACCTACCCGGACAGTCACGTTTCTCGCTCCTCAGCTGTCAAGCGGATGATTCCGACACCACCCACACTAATGCCTTCGGGTCCTCTCTCCGACACACCCCTGGTGTTCGTGAGCACCAGCTATCCGGGCAGGACCGAACCTCATCCGGGCGCTACCTCCGCGTGTCGGGCCGGGGGGATGCCGGATCCGGCGGGCAACCGCAGCTCCGGCCGGAATCCGCAACCCCGCAGGGGGCATACGACCACGACCGGCTCCGTATATCGCTGGCAACTCCGGGCGCTGCACCGCAGGATGGTGGGGATGTCCAGTTCACCTCGCACCGATTCCGGGCCGCACGTCCGTCCGGCCACTTCCGCCGATATCCCCCGCGCCACCAGAAGCCTCACCCGGGCCTTCGCCGACTACCCCTGGACCCGGCACACCATCGCCGCGGACGAGCACGAACGCCGGCTGGCCGAGTTCCAGGAACTCTTCCTCACCCGCATCGGACTACCCCACGGCCGGGTGTGGGTCGCCGACGACGGTGACGCGGTCGCCGTGTGGACCACTCCTGCCACCGACGCCGGCGCAGTCTTCATCGAGCTCGCGCCCCGCTTCACCGAACTGGCCGGCGACCGCGCCGAGGCACACGCGGCGGCGGAGGCCGCGATGCATCCACACCGCCCGGTCGAGCCCGTCTGGTTCCTCGGCACCGTGGGCGTCGACCCCGCCCGCCGGGGCAGCGGACTCGGCCGCGCCGTGATCGAGCCCGGCCTGGCCGCTGCCGAACGCGAGGGGGTCGCAGCGTTCCTGGAAACGTCGACCGCGGAGAACGTGCGGTTCTACGAACACCTCGGTTTCCACGTGACCGCAGAAGTGAACATCCCCGAGGGCGGCCCCCTGACCTGGTGCATGCTCCGGCAGCCGTAACTGTTCCGGTTCGTTCGGCAGCCGAGCGCCTGCCCGGCGAGCGAGCCGATAGCGATGGCTGCCCCGGAATTCCTCGACATCGTCACGCCCGGGTGAAGTCCCATGCACTTGCCGATACCGTGCGGCCGCGGATCGGTCTCGGCAATAGCCGAGGACGGTGCAGGACGACGGTCAGCGCACCGGGAACCCGGCCGAGCACCCGCCACGGCGGGGCGGCCGGACATCCCACGCCCTTGGCTGCTGCCCCGGCCGGGTGTCGGCAACCGGGGGCCGAGCCGAGTCGGAGGCGCCGGAACGCTGCGCCACGAGCACTTCGACCAAGTCGAGCGCGGAACAATCCGCGTGGACCGGCCGAACCGCTCCGGTTCTGCGCCGCCCGGCGGCGGCGGGTGCTCAGAAGAAAGCAATAAACTCCGAGCGGGCTGCAGCCCCCGAGCCCGGTGCGACACTCCCCCGGCCCGGTCGTGTGCCGGCCGCACCCCACCACAGGAGTGTGATCCGGCAAAGCCGGACCATCTGCGCTGTTCCCGGACCGCATATCGGCACTCGTACCTGCAGCTCGGCGAAGCGGTGCCTACCTCGGCCTTCCCGGTGGAGGTAGGCACAGTCCGAAGACGACCTCGCTGGTCACCGTTGCGATCGCGCGCCGAGCCGTCGCGCTGACAGCCGACGCGCACTACCCCGGCTCCATGGGAGCGGAGCCGATCGCGATGGACACGCGGTGCTGGAGCCGATACGGGGCGCCGCCTGCGTGCCGTGTGGTGGAGCCAGGCCGGCACCACCACATCGCGTCCCGGTCACCGTCGGGATGTAGACGGCTCAGGCGTCGTCGAGCAGCTCGGCTGTGACCGCGGATTCGGTATCGGGCACACCGAGTTCCTTCGCCCGCCTATCGGCCATGGACAGCAGTCGCCGGATCCGTCCGGCCACGGCGTCCTTGGTCATCGGCGGGTCGGCGAGCTGGCCGAGTTCCTCGAGGGATGCCTGCCGGTGTTCGACGCGCAGCTTCCCCGCCGCCGCCAGATGGTCCGGGACGTCCTCGCCGAGCAGTTCCAGCGCCCGCTCGACCCGGGCCGCCGCCGCCACCGCGGCCCGTGCCGAACGCCGCAGATTTGCGTCGTCGAAGTTGGCGAGCCGGTTGGCGGTGGCGCGGACCTCGCGCCGCATCCGGCGTTCCTCCCAGGTGAGCCGGGTGTCCTGCGCGCCCATCCGGGTGAGCAGTGCCCCGATCGCCTCACCGTCGCGGACCACGACCCGGTCGGTGCCACGCACCTCCCGCGCCTTCGCCGAGATTCCCAGCCGCCGCGCGGCGCCCACCAGCGCCAACGCCGCCTCCGGCCCCGGGCAGCTCACCTCGAGCGCGGAGGAGCGGCCGGGTTCGGTGAGCGAGCCGTGGGCCAGGAAGGCGCCGCGCCACGCGGCCTCGGCATCGGCGACACTGCCGCCGACGACCTGGGCGGGCAGCCCGCGCACCGGCCGGCCGCGGACATCCAGCAGTCCGGTCTGCCGCGCGAGAGCTTCGCCCTCTTTCGCGACCCGGACCACGTAACGGGAGGATTTGCGCAGGCCACCGGCACTGAGCACATGCACATCCGACCCGTATCCGTAGAGTTCGAAGATCTCCCGCCGCAGCCGCCGCGCGATGGACCCCATATCGACTTCGGCTTCGACGATCACCCGCCCGCCGACGATATGCAGACCGCCGGCGAAACGCAGCAGGGCGGACAGTTCGGCTTTACGCGCACTCACCTGTGTTACGGCGAGCCGGCTCAGCTCGTCTTTCACTTCGGCTGTCATCGCCACGAGACGTGCTCCTTTCCACCCAACCCGGACCGCACATCCTGACCCATGTGCCGTCCCTCGACTCGAAGCCCCGGCAACGCCGGACGGGGCTCGTGGATCAGTTGATCCAGTGCGGCGGCGAGCTTTCCGGCATCGTGCCGGGCCGTTCCCGCGTCGGCGACATCGGAAAAGACTACTCGTGCCCGCAGTTGCCCGGCCGCTCTGGCCACATGTTCGCGCTCGCGTCCCTCCGGCACGCAACCGGAATCGACCAGAACCTCGTCGACCGCGAAATCCGGTGCGTGCTGGGACAATACATGCAGATGACGTTCGGCGGAGAAACCCGCCGTCTCACCGGGCTGCGCGACCAGGTTCAGGATCAGTACCTTACGCGCCCGGGTGTGAACCAGCGCGTCGCGCAGACCGGGCACCAGCAGATGCGGGATAACACTGGTGAACCAGGAGCCCGGTCCCAATATCACCGCGTCCGCTCGTTCGATGGCGGCGGTGGCCTCGGCGCAGGCGGGCGGGTCGGCGGGCAGCAGACGCACCCGGCGCACCTTGCCGGGTGTGGTGGCCACGGCGACCTGACCGCGGATACAGCGACTCACCCGCGGATCGGCTTCCAACCCCGAGACGTCGGCCTCGATATCCAGCGGGAGGGTCGACATGGGCAGCACCCGCCCGGTGATACCGAGCAGTTCCCCGACCTTGTCGAGAGCGGCCACCGGATCACCCAGCACCTCGGTGAGACCGGCCAGCAGCAGATTGCCGACCGAATGCCCGGCGAGTGCACCGGTACCACCGAACCGGTGCTGCACGGTCCGGGTGAGGACGCCGTCGGCATCGGCGGCCAGCGCGGCCAGGGCCATCCGCAGGTCGCCGGGCGGCGGGACCCCGAGTTCGCGCCGCAGGCGACCGGAAGAGCCGCCGTCGTCGGCGACGGTGACCACCGCGCTGATCCGCCGGGTGAACCGGCGCACCGCCGACAGAGTGGCGTATAGACCGTGTCCGCCGCCGAGGGCGACGACCGCGGGACCGCGGCGGGATGCGGGGCCGGTCATTCACGCCCCAGATCCCGGTGCAGTACCCGCACCGTATCGACGGCACCGTCCGCGTCGCTGTCGAGAGTGCGGCCGGCCAGCTGACCGAGGGCCTCGGCGATCGCGACACTGCGATGTCTGCCGCCGGTACAGCCCACTGCGACGGTCATGTATCGCTTCCCCTCTTGGCGGTAACCCTGGGTGGTCAGCTCGATCAGGTGCTCGCAGGTCCGCAGATAGTCCTCGGCTCCCGGACGCGACAGCACGTAGTCACTGACCACCGCTTCCTGACCGGTGTGCTGCCGAAGTTCTGGTACCCAGTGCGGGTTGGGCAGGAAACGCACATCGAGCACCATGTCCGCGTCCAGCGGGACACCGTACTTGAATCCGAACGATTGCACGGTCAGCTGCAGCGCGGCGGGCGTGCCGCCGCCGTAGACCTCCTCCAGTTTGCGATGCAACTGGTGGATCGACAGTTCCGTGGTGTCGATGACCACATCGGCGGCGGCCTTCACCCCGGCGAGCCGGACCCGTTCGGCGGCGATACCGGCCGACAGGGTCCCGTCGGCGCTGTCGTTCTGCAATGGGTGGCGGCGCCGGGCGAACCCGAACCTGCGGATCAGCACATCGTCGGAGGCTTCCAGGAAAAGGATCCGGGTGGGCACGCCGCGGGCGCGTAGCTGTTCGGTTACCGCCGGGAGATCGCCGGTGAAGAAACGACTGCGCACATCCATCACGATCGCCAGACGCCGGATGGGCGGGTCCGCGGAAGCGCCGAGTTCGACCATCCGCCCGATCAGTTCCGGCGGCAGGTTGTCGGTGACGTACCAGCCGAGATCCTCCAGAACCCGCGCGGCTGTCCCCCGCCCGGCTCCGGACAGCCCGGTCACCATCACGACCTCGACGGGGGTCCCCGAAACCGGTCCCCCGCCCGGCACCACTTTCGTACTGCTGTTCGATTCGACGCGAGTCATGTACCACCCGGATCTGTGTTCGGGAATGCGTTTCGGTCACCCTGCTGTAGCGCGTGCGCCCGGCTCCTGCCCCGGAGCGCAGGAACACGGCCGCGGGGGCGCAGGAACAAACGTACGTGACCGGCGCCGGTCACCGCGCTGTTGCGCCGTGCGCCGCGCCGGAGGCTATCGGTCGTGCAGAGCCGCCAGCACCGCCTCCGCGGTGGCCCGGCCGATGCCGGGTACCTCGATGATCTCCTCCACGGTCGCCTCCTTGAGCCGCGCCACCGAACCGAAATGCGTGACCAGCGCGGTACGGCGGGCCGCGCCGAGCCCGCGCACCGAATCGAGTGCGGAGGCGGTCATCCGCCGGGATCGTTTACTGCGGTGGAAGGTGATGGCGAAGCGGTGGGCTTCGTCACGCACGCGTTGCAGCAGGTACAGCGCCTCACTCGTGCGCGGCAGGACCACCGGGTCCGGTTCGCCCGGCACCCAGACCTCCTCGAGCCGTTTGGCCAGACCCACCACCGCGACATCGGTGATACCGAGTTCGTCGAGTACCTCGGCCGCGGCCGCGACCTGCGGCGCACCCCCGTCGACGACGTACAGATTCGGCGGATAGGCGAACTTGCGGGGGCGGCCGGTTTTCGGATCGATCCCGGGACGGGTGGTGATCTCCTCATCCGCGAGGTCGCCGGATCCGGGCACGGTCACGAATTCCGGTACGTCCGCGGTACCGGCGAGATCGGCCTGTTCGGTGGCGTCGCGCTCCCGGCGCAGCCGCAGGAACCGGCGGCGGGTCACCTCGGCGATACTGGCTACATCGTCGGACCGGCCCCCGCCCGCGGCCTCCCGGATCGCGTAGTGCCGGTAGTCGGATTTCTTGGGCAGACCGTCCTCGAACACCACCAGCGATGCCACCACATCGGTGCCCTGGACATGACTGATATCGACGCATTCGATCCGCAGCGGCGCGGTATCGAGGTCGAGGGCGTCCTGGATATCCTGCAGCGCCACCGAACGCGACGTCAGATCGCCGGCCCGGCGAAGTTTGTGCTGGGCGAGTGCCTCCGTGGCGTTGCGGGCGACGGTATCGGCGAGGGCCTTCTTGTCGCCGCGCTGGGGAACCCGGACGCGTACGGCACCGCCCCGCAGCTGCGACAGCCACCGCTGTACCTCGTCGACATCAGCGGGTAGTTCCGGCACCAGGACCTCCCGCGGGACCACCGCGGCCGGCTGATCCCCGGCGGTCTGCGCGGCGACCGCGGCCTGCTCACCGTAGAACTGGGTGAGGAACTGTTCCACCAGCGCGGCGAGCTCGCCGCCCTGTTCCGGGGTATCGGCCGCGTCGCCGGATTTGTCCACCACCCAGCCGCGCTGACCGCGCACCCGGCCGTCGCGCACATGGAAGACCTGTACCGCGACCTCCAGATCGTCGCCGGCGAACGCGATCACATCGGCGTCGGTGCCGTCGCCGAGTACCACGGCCTGCTTTTCCAGCGCCCGGCGCAGAGCCTGCACATCGTCGCGGAGCCGGGCCGCGGTCTCGAAATCGAGATCCTCGGATGCGGAGTGCATCCGGCGCTCCAATTCCTTGACCATCCGGTCGGTACGCCCGGCCAGGAAATCACAGAAATCGTCGACGATATGGCGGTGCTCATCGGCCGATACCCGGCCCACGCACGGTGCCGAGCATTTATCGATATAACCGAGCAGACACGGCCGGCCGATCTGCCCGTGCCGTTTGAAAACCCCGGCCGAGCAGGTGCGGGCCGGAAAGACCCGGAGCAGCAGGTCGAGAGTTTCCCGGATAGCCCATGCGTGGGCGTAGGGCCCGAAATAGCGAACCCCTTTTTTCCGCGCACCACGGTAAACGAAAAGCCGCGGATATTCCTCGTTCAGGGTGACGGCCAGCACGGGATAGGATTTGTCGTCGCGGTAGCGGACGTTGAAACGCGGATCGAATTCTTTGATCCAGTTGTATTCCAGCTGCAGCGCTTCCACCTCGGTGGAAACCACGGTCCATTCCACACTTGCGGCGCTGGTGACCATCTGCCGCGTACGCGGATGCAATGCGGCCACATCGGCGAAATACGAGTTGAGCCGATTACGCAGACTTTTCGCCTTGCCGACGTAGATGACCTGCCCGTAGGAGTCACGGAATTTGTAGACACCGGGTTCGAGCGGAATACTGCCCGGCTGCGGCCGGTACGTCGCGGGATCTGCCACGGGTCCAAGGTTAGTAGCGAGCTCGGACAGAGTTCACCGCCGGTCGGGAACCGGCTCACGACTCCGGCCGAGGATCGCGCGCCATCCGCGAACGCGGCGAACCCCCTCGGCCCACGCGTCGCCGTTGTTCCGGCGTGCACTGTCCGGACCGGGCCCCGCAATATCGCAGTGACGCCCGCTCGACCGGCCCCTGCCGACAGCCCAGCGGGGAACTGTTGCCGGGCTGCAGCATCGCCCATGCCGGGTGCATCCGGGAGCCGGAGGATCCGTACATCGGTCCACCGGTCGAACTGTTCGCCTACGGCCCGCGAATCGGCGTGGCTCCGCCGGGCGATCGAGGACGACGCTCGGAGCATCGGCGCGCAGCGGCACGATGCGCTCCGTGGTTCGGCCTCCATGTGTCGCACCGGACGGCTACAGTGCGGAATATGCGCCCGGTACAACGGATTCGGTACGCACTGACCATTACCGGTCTACTCGTGGCCGCATCCCTGAGTGGATGCACCGGCGAGACCGATACCACGGGCCCGTGTAGTCCGATACCCAACGGCACCGCCGTCACCGCCGCCCCCGGAACCGGCTCGGCGGCGCCGACGTCCCGTGATCTCGCGACCAACCCGGAGATCGCCTCCGGCTACCGGTCGGATATGACTGCCGTGCGCACCACCGGTTACGCCGTATCCACCGCCAACTCGCATGCCACTCGCGCGGCCTGCGAGGTCCTGCGCGCCGGTGGCACCGCGGCGGATGCGCTGATCACGGCCCAGACCGTGCTGGGGATCACCGAACCGCAGGCCTCCGGGCTCGGCGGCGGCGCTTTCCTGCTGTATTACAACGCGGAGAACGAAACGGTGCAGGCCTACGACGGGCGAGAGACCGCGCCGGCCGCCGCGACGGAGAACTATCTGCGCTGGATCAGCGAAAGCGACCGCACCGAACCGCGGCCGGATGCCCGCGCCAGTGGGCGCTCCATCGGGGTTCCGGGTGTCGTGCGCATGCTCGGGATGGTGCACGCCGAGCACGGCCACACCGCCTGGCGCGAACTGTTCGACCCTGCCGTCGCCCTGGCCGACCAGGGTTTCGAGATCAGTCCCCGGCTGGCCGCCCAGATCGCCGAATCCGCGCCCGAACTGGCCCGCGATCCGGCGGCCGCCGAATACTTCCTCGAACCGGACGGTTCGCCCAAACCCGCCGGGGCCGTACTCACCAACCCGGCGCTGTCGAAAACCCTCACCACCTTGGCCACCGAAGGCGCGGACGCGTTCTACACCGGTCCCATCGCGCAGGATATCGTCGCCGCCACCGCGGCGAGCACCGGCGGCCGTACTCCCGGCGCGCTCACGGCGGCGGATCTGGCCGGCTACCGGGCGGTGCAACGAACACCGCTGTGCACCGGCTACCGGGCGCACGAGGTCTGCGGGATGCCGGGGCCCTCGTCCGGTGGCAGCACCGTCGCGGCCACGCTCGGCATCCTGGAGAACTTCGATATCCCGGCGCTGCCGCCGCAGCGGGTCGACCGCAACGGCGGCGTTCCGCGCGCCGAGGCGGTCCACCTGATCGCGGAGGCCGAGCGACTGGCCTACGCCGACCGCGACAAGTACATCGCCGACCCGGACTATGTTCCGCCGCCGGGAAATTCCCCGGAAACCCTGGTCGACCCGGAGTATCTGCGGGAACGGGCGGGACTCATCGATCCGGACCACAGCATGGGCACCGCCCGGCCCGGCGACTTCGGCCCCACCACCCTGGGCACCGGCCCACAGACCCCCGAGCACGGCACCAGCCATATTTCGGTGGTCGATTCCTACGGCAATGCCGCGGCCATGACCACCACCGTGGAATCGGCGTTCGGCTCATTCCATATGGTCGGCGGGTTCCTGCTGAACAACCAGCTCACCGATTTCTCGGCCGACCCGCGCGATGCCGCCGGCGCCCCGGTGGCGAACCGGGTGGAACCGGGTAAACGCCCGCGCAGCTCCATGAGCCCGACCCTGGTCTTCGAGCCGGGTCCCGGCTCCGGGCCCGGCACCCTCACCCATGTGGTCGGCTCGCCGGGCGGCTCGGTGATCATCCAGTTCGTGGTGAAAACGCTGGTGGGCATGCTGGATTGGGGCCTGGACCCGCAGCAGGCGGTTTCCGCGGTATCGTTCGGCGCCGCGAACACTCCGCTCACCGGCGTCGGTGGCGAGCATCCCGCGATCGATACGCGTGCCGACGGCGCCCACGACCCACTCGTCACCGCCCTGCGCGAGCGGGGCCACCAGGTATCGGTGGCTCCGCAGACGAGCGGGCTCAGTGTCCTGAGCCGCGACGGCGAGAACCACTGGATCGGCGGCGCCGATCCGCGGCGCGAAGGCGAGGTTCTGGGCGACACCCGCTGATACGGGGCACCACACCCGCGGACCGCCTCCGCGCTCTTCAGGTCCGGGCCGCGCGATTGTGAGGTGCCTCGCCGAACGCAGCGAAAAGGTTGCCCTCTGCACGCGGTTGTGCGATTTTGGTCGCAGAGCCCCGACGCAGCGGGCTTCCGGACGAGAGGGTCGTACCCGGCGTGCGACAAGACGACCCACGGAGGTCGTCATGGCGTTGTCATGGATTGTTCTCGTGGTATCCGGTGCACTCGAAGCGGTCTGGGCCACTGCCCTGGGCAAAACCGAGGGTTTCTCCAAATGGCCCCCGACCGTATTGTTCGCCGTCGCGCTCATCGCCAGTATGGGCGGTCTCGCCTATGCGATGCGTGATCTGCCGGTAGGTACCGCGTATTCGGTGTGGGTGGGTATCGGCGCGGTGCTCACCGTGGCCTATGCCATGGCCACCGGGGAAGAACCGGTCACGATCGGAAAACTCGTCTTCCTGACGATGATCATCTCGGGAGTGGTCGGACTCAAGCTCGCCCACTGAGCATCGGAAAATTCGACGACCAAGATCCCGGGCGCGTCCCAGGTACCTTCCACGGGCTCGGGTGTCGGTCCCGCGACCAGGTAGCGACCGCCGTGGCTGAGAATCGACCGCTGGGCCACGGCGGTAGGCCATGCCTGTCTCCTCGTCGAGTACTTCGACGTTGGCAACGACATAAGCGGACACTCGGTCCCGATCAAATATCTCAGCAGAAAATCGCCATCAACAGCATGCCCAAAATATCGACACGATTATCGACGCCAGAGTGCGGGCCTGCCCCGACCGCGGGCATCGGCCGGAGGCAGGATCAGGCGTCGCCGGTGTACTTCGCACCGAGTTCGCGTAGCCGGTCGAGAGCAGCCGCGGCGCGCTCACCGTCGTTGGAGCGGATGGCCAGCATCGGCACGTAGTCGTCGTTCACCAGCTCCAGCCGGGCCCACGCCTTACGGTCCGGGAAGGACACACCACGAATATGCTTCCATTCGAATTCGTTGTCGCCCAGCACATTGCGGACTACGACACCGCGTTCCCCGGCACGTACGCGTGGCCTGGTGAGCAGTAGGACGGCGATGGCGCCGAAGATACCGATACCCGCCATCGCGAACTGATCCACCACCCGGAAGTTCACACCGGTGTAATCCACCCGCAGGAACACCCCGAGCAGGACGAAGACCACTACCAGACAGGCGGCCACGATCACCGCGGTGCGACGGGCTTTACGCGGGCGCACCTCGAACTCCCATTCGGATGACCGCTCCGGCGCGAGGTTCGCACCGCGCCGCAGTATCCGCACCACCGGCATCGCTCAGCCCGCCGCGCGCAGCCCGCGCAGGGTCAAGGCGGCATCCAGCGCGGCCGCGGCCGCCTGCTCGCCCTTGTTCTCCACCGAATCGGGCAACCCGGCCCGGTCCAGCGCCTGCTGCTCGTTGTTGGTGGTGAGCACACCGTTCGCGACGGGGGTGCTCTCGTCCAGCGAGACCCGGGTCAACCCGGCGGTCACCGCATCGCAGACGTATTCGAAATGCGGGGTGTCGCCGCGGATCACCACCCCGAGGGCCACCACCGCGTCATGGGTGCGGGCCAGCTCCTGCGCGAGTACCGGCAGTTCCATCGCACCCGCGCAGCGGGCGACGGTGGTATGCCGGACACCCGCGTCCGCGGCCACGCGTTCGGCGTTGGCCACCAGGGTGTCGCAGATCTCGGTGTGCCAGCGCGAGGCGACAATCGCCAGCCGCAAGCCCTGCGCATCGGCCAGCGCGAACTCCGGTACACCGGTGCCGCTCATCGGTTTCCGCCTTTCGATCCGGCTATTGTCATTGCGCGGTCTCCCCCAGATCCAAATCGTCCAGGCCGACCAGGTCGTGGCCCATCCGGTCGCGTTTGGTGCGCAGATAACGAAGATTCTCGGCGTTGGCCCGCACGGGCATCGGTACGCGTTCGGTGATCCGCAGCCCGTAACCGTCGAGCCCGACCCGTTTCGCCGGGTTGTTCGTGAGCAGGCGCATCGACCGCAGCCCCAGATCGACCAGGATCTGTGCGCCGGTCCCGTAATCCCGGGCATCGGCCGGCAGCCCGAGTTCGATATTGGCATCGACGGTATCGTGCCCGGAATCCTGCAGCTGATAGGCCTGCAGTTTGTGCATCAGGCCGATACCCCGGCCCTCGTGCCCGCGCATGTACAACACCACGCCGCGTCCTTCGGCGGCCACCATTTCCAGGGCCGCGTCCAGTTGCGGGCCGCAGTCGCAGCGCAGCGAACCGAAGACATCGCCGGTGAGGCATTCCGAATGCACCCGGACCAGGACATCCTCGCCGTCGCCGATATCGCCGCGCACCAGCGCCACATGTTCGACATCGTCGTAGATGCTCTGGTAGCCGACCGCGGTGAACTCACCGTGCAGGGTCGGGATCCGCGCCTGCGCCACCCGCACGACATGCTTTTCGTGTTTACGGCGCCACGAGATCATCTCCGCGATGGAGATCAATGCCAGTTCGTGCTCGTCGGCGAAAACGCGCAGCTCGTCGGTGCGGGCCATATGCCCGTCCTCCTTCTGGCTGACGATCTCGCAGATCACCCCCGCCGGGCGCAGCCCCGCCATCCGGGCCAGATCCACCGCGGCCTCGGTATGGCCGGGCCGCCGCAGCACCCCGCCGTCCTTGGCCCGCAGCGGTACTACATGCCCCGGCCGGGTGAAATCGTTGGGTTTCGCGTCGCCGTCGGCGAGCAGCCGGATGGTGGTGGCGCGATCGGCACCGGAGATTCCGGTCGTCACACCTTCCCTGGCATCGACGGAGACGGTGTAGGCGGTCCCGTGCTTGTCCTGGTTAACCGCGTACATCGGCGGCAGGCCGAGACGGTCGCAATCGTCACCGGTGAGCGGTACGCAGATGTACCCCGAGGTGTACCGGATCATGAACGCCACGAGTTCCGGGGTGGCCTTCTCCGCGGCGAAGATGAGGTCGCCCTCGTTCTCCCGGTCCTCGTCGTCGACCACGACGACCGGTTTACCGGCCGCGATATCGGCGACGGCGCGCTCGATGCTGTCGAACCTGGTCACGTCTGCAATGCTCCATCTCGGTTGGTCGCTGATCACACTACTGGGTCGGTCCGGCCCGTCCGGGCGCGGCCGGAGGTATCAACCACGCTGATGGAGGCGCTCGACATACTTCGCGATCACATCGACTTCCAGGTTCACCACGGTCCCGGCAGCGGCGGCGCCGAGATCGGTCAGGCTCAGGGTGGTGGGAATGAGGGAGACCTCGAACCAGTCGCGGGCTCCGTCGGCGGCCGGTGTGTCGGAGCGGCCCAGCCCGGATACGGTCAGCGAGATACCGTTCACCGTGATGGAGCCCTTCTCCACGACGTACTTGGCGATCGCGTCGGGCAGCGAGATCCGGACTACCTCCCAGTTCTCTCCGGGGGTGCGGGTCAGGACCGTTCCGGTGCCGTCCACATGCCCCTGCACGATATGACCACCGAGGCGGCTGTTGACAGCGGCGGCCCGCTCGAGGTTGACCTGCGCGCCGGGGGCGAGGCCGCCGATACTCGACCGGCGCAGCGTTTCGCCCATCACATCGACGGTGAAGACATCGTCGATGACATCGACCACGGTCAGGCACACCCCGTTGACCGCAATGGAATCGCCGTGCCCGGCATCGGAGGTGACCAGTTTGCCACGGATGGTCAACCGGGCCGCGTCGGTTAACTGTTCGCAGGCGACGATCTCACCCAACTCCTCGACAATGCCTGTGAACATGACTTCTCCCGTTCGCATCGGTGTTCCGCCTACGGAACGGCGTCAGCGGTACCGAATATTCCCAGTTCGCCGTCCACGACCAGACTAGTTGGCGCCCGCACCGGCCGACCACGGCTGCCCATTCGCCGGAACGCCGCCCGCTCCCGGCCAACCGGGGGCGTCGCACCACTCAGCTCCGGCCGGAAATTTTGCGGTCGGATGACCACTGTCACATTCTTCCCGGCAGCACCGGACAACGCTGCGACGAGCAGATACATGGTCCGGACCGATTCGGCAGCCCCCATCTTTGCCCGGACGAGACCGCATCGAAACCCGAAATGTTCCTCGATTTGCGCGCTCACACCGGACGACGCAATATGGTGAGGTGATCGGCCCACCGCCCTCGACCACCCCGCGGCGCGGACGGGCCCGATGTTCGGTGATGACGGCCACCGCCGCGGAAGACCGTGCGCCACAAGCCTTCACGAACAACTGGATCGGATCACCGGGCTCCGGCCGGAATATCCGGCCGCGAACCGGCGGTCCGGTGCCCCCTGCCCCGGCGACAGCGCCGGCCGGGCATCCGACCCCGCGGTAGCAGAACCGCACGGATCCGCCGGACGACCGCGCCCCCGCCAGGCACGTCCATCACTCGAGGAAGCCCAACCCGCCATGACCACATTCACCGAGTCCGCCCTGGAACGACACTGCCGGCGATACCGGGAGCGAGATCTGCTGCCCGCCGTCGTCGACCCGGTATCGCACCGCATCCTGTTACATATCGGCGCCGCCTACGGCGCGGTGACCATGCCCACCGAATTCGGCGAACCGGTACTGCACCGGCTCCGGGCCGCCGGCTCGGCCGGCCCGGTCTTCGCCCACCCCCGGGCCGGCCGCTGGACGTTCCTCACCGGCCCCACCCGGCACGACGACTTCCCCGCCACCGCCGCTGCCGAACTGTTCCGCCGCTACACCACGGTCGCGGGTACCGGTAGTCAGATCGTGCTGCCCTCGGCCGAGGACGAAACCAGCGGCTACCGAGTCTGGATCGCCGGGCCGGATACCTCCGGCAAGCGCCCCCCGCAGCGTGCCGTGATCGACGCGGTCTGCGCAAGCGGCCACCACCGCTGATTACGGGCGGCCACCACGAAGTAGCTCGACGAGCATCCACCACAATCGATATATACGAACGATCACCGCGCAGCGGCTGACGAACTCTCCCGGTAGTCGCTCACCGGATGTGAGCGACTACCCCCGAATCGCCGATCGCGTACGGGGAACCGGCCCCGCCGAGCCTGCGGCTGCCGCCTCGGGATCGGCGCCTCGGGATCCATCAGCTTCCCGAATATGCCGCGACCTGGGCCGTGGCGCGGCCGGGCAGCAGCGGGCGTAGTAGCGGTGACACCGCCGGATCGGTTGTGGCTACCGAAGTAGGGGCGGCATCAGCGCGCCGGATCGACGCGGGCGCAGCGGCGGGCGCCGGCATGCATCGCAACACCGGCCGGACCAGACCGCAGGGCACCGGCCGGCGCGGGCCTCAGTGCGCGGCGTGGTGCGGCGACCGGGCCGCTGCCGCCTGGCTGCGCAGTTTCTCCACGGTCGCGCCCGGATCGGCAGTGTTGTATATGGCCGAGCCCGCGACGAAGCAGTCGATTCCGGCTTCCGCGGCCTGCTCGATGGTGTCGGCGTTGATCCCGCCGTCGATCTCCACCACCAGCCGCAGATCGCCCGAGTCGACGAGCCGCCGCACAGCCTTCGCCTTCTCCAGTACCGAGGGAATGAACGACTGCCCCCCGAAACCCGGCTCGACACTCATCACCAGCAGCGTGTCGAAGTCGCGGAGAATCTCGAGGTAGGGCTCGATCGGTGTATTCGGCTTCACCGACAACCCGGCCTTTGCGCCCGCTGCCCGGATATCCCGCGCCACGCCCACCGGATCGTAGGTCGCTTCGGCGTGGAACGTCACATTGTAGGCGCCCGCCTCCGCGTACGGCGGCGCCCACCGGGCCGGGTCCTCGATCATCAAGTGACAGTCCAGCGGGATATCGGTGGCCTTCAGCAGGCTCTGCACGACCGGCAGACCCAGCGTCAGGTTGGGCACGAAATGCGCGTCCATCACATCGACGTGTAGCCAGTCGGCACTCGCCACCGCCTCGGCCTCATCGGCCAGCCGCGCGAAATCCGCGGACAGGATGGACGGGGCGATCATCGGGGCCGCCGGACGGGTGAAGGTGGGCTCGGACGCAGTCACGCGGCGCAGTCTAGTGCGGATCGGCAAAGCCACCGAATGCGCCCGACCGCATTGCCGGGCAGGCGGCCGGCTGCGAATTCTCCGATGCCGAGGGGGCCGAAGCCCGCGCACGCCGGAAACCCAGTAACCTGCCAGAGTGATCAATACTTCGGCGGAAGAGGGGATTCACGGCTCCCCGGTGGAGATTCGAGTGGCGGCGTCGGTGACACAGCTACCGATCGTGCGCGGTCTCGCCGAAACTCTGGTCCTGCTCAGCGATTTCACCTTGGACGAGGTCGCCGATATCCGGCTCGCGGTGGACGAGGCGTGTTCGACGCTGATCGGCCTGGCAGCCCCCGATACCAGCCTGCACTGCGTGTTCACCATCGGCGAGACCGATCTGCGGGTGCGGGTCGCCGGGATCGCGGCGCGGGAGGGACTGCCCGATTCACGGAGTTTCGGCTGGCATGTACTGCGTACCCTTACCGATGCGGTGGACGCCCGGCAAGAGTCCTTCGACCAGCAGGTTTCCGGATATCCGACAGCGGTCGAGTTCCGTCGGGTCCGGGGGAAAGCGTGACCGAACAGGACAAGCCGCTCGACCCTCCGGCCGGCCCGCCCGGTACCCATGGACCGGAGGGCGATCCGGGCCGGGACGGTGCCACCGCCCCGGCGACAGCGGCAGCCCAGGCCGCAGAGGCCGATGCCGATACGGAGGCGGAACTGGCGGATTCGGGCCAGGTCGGCGGGTACGACGATGTCGCGGGCTTGTTCACCCAGTTGGCGGCCGCGGAACCGGACTCTGCCCGGCATACCGCGCTCCGTAACGAACTGATCGGCCGTTGCATTCCGCTGGCCGACCATATCGCCCGCAAGTTCAGTGGCCGCGGGGAACCGTTCGACGATCTGACCCAGGTGGCCCGGGTGGGGCTGGTGCACGCGGTGGATCGTTTCGATGTGTCGCGCGGTTCGAATTTCCTGTCGTTCGCGGTGCCGACGATCATGGGCGAGGTGCGCCGGTATTTCCGGGACAACACCTGGGCGATGCGGGTGCCGCGCCGGGTGAAGGAAACCCATCTGCGGATCGGGGCGGCGGTGGATGCGCTGTCGCAGTCGCTGGGCCGGTCGCCGACGGCCAAGGAGATCGCGGCCGAACTCGATGTCGATCCCGACGAGGTGACACAGGCGGTGATCGCGGGCAACGCCTACCAGCCGACCTCCATCGATGCGGCGTCGGTGGGCCGGGATACCGATGCCTCGCTGCTGGATACGCTCGGCGAGGAAGAAGCGCAGTTCGACCGGGTCGAGGAGTATGTGGCGATCCGGCCGCTGCTGGCGGGCCTGCCGGAGCGGGAGCGCCGGATTCTGACGATGCGGTTTTTCGAGTCGATGACCCAGACGCAGATCGCCCAGCAGATGGGGATCTCGCAGATGCACGTGTCGCGGATTCTCACGAAAACCTTGGCCCGGTTGCGGGAACAGTCGTCGCGGGAGTAGACGCGCCGGTTCGTTCCGGGCGACTGTTGTGCCTGCTTCGCCGATCGGTCTACCCTCATCTGTGAGAGATCGAGTGGGTAATTATCTCAGCGAACCATTCGCATCGAGGCCCGCGCTTCTCGCAGAGCAGAGCAACCGATGAGCCGGATCGGCCCGCGATCCGGCACCCGCAGCGCGTCGACGACGATGCGGCAGAAGGTGATGTGAGGCCATGACCACGGAAACCGTCGCCCGCCAATGCACCCTGTGCGAGGCCCACTGCGGCATCCTGGTGACAGTCGAGGATTCGACAGTCACCAGGATCGAAGGCAACCCCGAGGATGTGCTGTCCAAGGGATACATCTGCCCCAAGGCGACGGCGATGGCCGGCCTGCACGACGATCCGGACCGGTTGCGCACCCCGGTACGGCGGGTGGGTGACCGGTTCGAGCCGATCGGCTGGGACGAGGCGTTCCGCGAGATCGGCGCCCGATTGCGGCAGGTGCGGCGGGACCACGGCCCGCATGCGGTCGGGATGTATCTGGGTAATCCGGCGGCACACAATTCGGCGATCATGTACGCCATGGCATTGCGGGCGGGCCTGATGACCCGCAACTTCTATACCGCATCCTCGATCGATCAGTTCCCTCAGGAATTCGTGGCCTGGCAGATGTACGGCTCGAACTTCCTGATGCCGATCGCCGATATCGATCGCACCGACCGGCTGGTGATCATCGGCGCCAATCCGGCGGTGTCCAACGGTTCGCTGACCACCATGCCCGGCGCCAAGAATCGGATCAAGCAGGTGCGTGCTCGCGGGGGCAAGGTCGTGGTGATCGACCCGCGGCGTACCGAAACCGCCCGCCTGGCCGACGAACACGTGCCGGTATTGCCGGGCGGCGATCCCTACCTGTTGCTGGCCGTCCTGCACGTCCTGCTCACCGAGGACCTGTGCGACCGGACGGCCGTCCGCACCCAGTGCGCCGGATCGGAAACACTGCGGCAGCTGGTATCCGGGTTCTCTCCCGAAGAGGCGGCACCCCACGCCGGTGTCGATGCCGAGACCATCCGGCGGCTGGCCCGGGAACACGCGGCGGCGAGATCGGCGGTCGTGTACGCCCGGATCGGGGTCTGCCAGACCTTCACCGGGACGATCACCCACTGGTTGGTCAACACCGTCAACGCGGTCACCGGAAATCTCGACCGGCCCGGCGGCCAGATGTACGCCACCCCCGCGGTGGACCTGCTGCCGCTGGCGCGGCGGATGCCGCCGTTCCACGGTGCCTGGACCGATCGATCGGGCAAGTACAAATCGTTCCGTTTCGAACTGCCGGTGGCCGCGCTGGCCGCCGAAATCCTCGACGAAGGGCCGGAACAGATCCGCGCCATGATCACGTATGCCGGAAACCCCGTACTGTCCACCCCGCAGCGCGGACAACTGGGCAAAGCGCTGAGTTCGCTGGATTTCTATGTGGCCGTGGATATGTACATCACCGAGACCACCCGCCACGCCGATATCATCCTGCCACCGGTATCACCGCTGGAACGCGAGGATCTCGACATTCTGCTGGCGATGTTCAGCGTCCACAACAACATTCGCTACAACGCGCGGGCGGTCGATGCTCCGGCGGACGGTCTCGAGGACTGGGAGATCATGGCCCGGCTGACCACCGAGATCCTGCCGCTGCCGTTGCGTTCGCTGACCGGCCGGGCTCTCAACGCGATATTCGCGCGATTCAGCCCGGTACGCGCGGCGGCCCTGGGAATCGCGGTCGGTCCGCACGGGATACTGCGCCGGGGCCGTCGCGGCGTCACCCTGGCCAAGGTCCGCGCGGCCCGCGGCGGAATCGATCTGGGACCGTTGCGGCCCCGGCTGTCTTCCCTCATCGCAACCGCTGACCGGAAGGTGCAGCTCGCCCCGGCACCGTTCGTCGCCGAAGCCCGGAAGCTGCTCGCCGACGCCGGTTCCGCTCACGACGACGGTTTCGATCTGCGCCTGATCGGACGTCGTCACCTGCGCAGCAACAATTCATGGCTGCACAATGTGCCGTCGATGGTCAAGGGCCGCGATCGGTGCACCGCGCTGATGCATCCCGGCGATGCCGCCGCCCGTGGCCTGGCCGACGGCGACCAGGCCACCGTCAGCTCGCCGATCGGCGCCATCGCGGTACCGGTGGAGGTCAGCGCCGATATCCGGCCCGGCACGGTGGCCATCCCGCACGGCTGGGGTCACCGCGAACCCGGCGTGGGCTGGACCGTGGCGGCCGCGCTGCCGGGCGCGAATGTCAACCTGTTGCACGATCCCGAGCAGGTGGACCGGATCTCCGGGACCGCCGCGGTGAACAGCACCTGGGTCAAGATCGAACCGGCAACGCAACGGCCGCTGCCGGCCGATACCGCCCAGAGGGCCGCGGCGTCGGACGCGGCGTCCGGGCAAGCCGAGTAGGCGGACGCATCCTGGGGCAGTGCGCCGAACGTGCACTTCCGCCGCCCCGCGGACTGGTCGCGATTCGATCGGCGTACCGGCCCGCAGCGACCGAATCACCGACTGCGCCGCGATGCCGGATACTCCGGGGCTGCCTGTTCGAGTCGATGGCCGGCCTGCGATATGGAAAAGCCCCGTCGTCGCGCGGCTATGCACCGGCTCCCTGTGCCCTTGCTCGGCGCAGCTTTGCGGGAGCGGCGAGCCACCACGCGGCGTCGAGCAGTTCACGCAGGTGCTCTGTATCGATATGCGCCAAGTCGATGAGGATGTAGGGATATCCGTCGTAATGCGCAGTGGTGTAGAAGGCCGGATCGCCGGAAGCCAGTAAGGCTTGTTTCTCCGCCATCTCACATCGCAGTGCCAGACCGCCCTCGGCCTCCGTGCGCAGCCGGGCGAAACTCTTACCCGACACTTTCAGTGCCGGGGTCCGGTAGGAGGTGGATTCCGCGACCTCCGGTAGTTCGGTGGCCAGCCGGACGACGTTCTCCCAGGTGAGGCTCATACCACCGAGTCTGCCCGGACCGGCGGCGGCAGGCTTGGAAATCTGTCGCCTACCGCCCGCACACCACTACCGCGGTTTGCGCAACGCGGCCACGAACATGGCGTCGGTGCCGTGCCGGTGCGGCCACAACTGCACCGTGGGGCCGGGACCGAGCCCGGTGACGCCGGGTAACAGTTCGCGGGCGTCCAACTGTTCGGCTCCGGTGCGGCGCACCGTATCCGTGACCACCGCAACGGTTTCGGGGAGATGCGGGGAACAGGTCGAATAGACCAGCACACCGCCGGGTCGCAGCAGCTCCCATGCCGCGGCCACCAATTCGCGCTGCAGCGTCACCAGGTCCGGGATATCACCGGGGGTGCGGCGCCAGCGGGCCTCCGGACGGCGCCGCAGGGCACCGAGCCCGGTGCACGGGGCGTCGACCAGGATCCGGTCGTAGCCGGCGGACAGGCCACTGTCCCGGCCGTCGGCGATATGCACCTCGACCGGCATGCCCCGGGTCGCCGAACGGACCAATTCGGCACGATGCGCGGCCGGTTCCACCGCGTCCACCCGGTAACCGTCGATACCGGCGAGCGCACCGAGCAGCGCGGTTTTACCGCCGGGCCCCGCGCAGAGATCGAGCCAGCGGCCGTTATCGGATCCGTGTAGCGGCGCGCGGGTGAGCGCGAGCGCCACGAGTTGGCTGCCCTCGTCCTGCACCGCCGCCATCCCCTCGCGGACCGGTTCCAGCGCGCCCGGGTCACCGCCCTCGAGGTACACGGCGTACGGGGACCAGCGGCCTTCCTCACCACCGGTGACGAGCGCGAGTTCCTCCGCGGTGATATCGCCGGGACGGGCCACCAGATGCACCACCGGGCGGGCGTCGTCGGCGGCGAGCAGATCACGCAGTTCGCCCGCGTCGGCGCCGAGCGCGTCGGCGAACGCCTGGGCGACCCATTCCGGATGCGCGTATTCGAAAGCCAGCCGGCCGATCGGGTCCGGCGGGGCGAGCCGCGCCACCCAGTCCTCCGGCGTGCGTTCGGCGACGCGGCGCAGCACGGCATTGACGAAACCGGCCCGGCTCGCACCGGATTCGGCCCGCGCGAGTTCCACCGCGGTGTGCACCGCGGCATGCGGCTCGACACGAGTACGCAGCAACTGATAGGTGCCCAGGCGTAGGACATCCAGCAGCGGACCGTCGATCTCCGTGACCGCCCGACCGGCGCATTCGGCGATCACCGCATCGAGCACGCCGAGGCTGCGACAAGCGCCGTAGCCCAATTCGGTGGCCAGTGCGGCATCGCGGCCCTGCACCGAGTATTCGCGCAGGAACGCCGGGAGCACCAGATTGGCGTAGGCATCCCGCTCCCGGACCGCCCGCAGGGTTTCCAGCGCTACAGTGCGCGCCGGATCCTTGGCCCGGCGTTCGGGGGACTCTCCGCGCCCGGGGCGCGTCCGGCCCGCTCCGGAGCCCTTACCTGGGCCGGATGTCCTGGATCCCGCACCCGAACGCCGGTATGCATCATCGCGCCGGCTCGGACCGTTCGCACCGCGCCTGTCGCCGCCCCCGGCGGCACGGGAGCCGAAAGAGCGCGCGGAAGTATCTGCACGCCGGCCCGCACCCATATCGCGGCGCCCGGCCGAACGCGGACCGTCCCCGCTGCCGCCACGGCCGCCGGTACCGCGGTCATCCGGTCCGCGCCCGCGTCCTTCGCGACGGGCCGGCCCCTCATTCGGGTAGCCGGTCCGTTCCCCACCCGATCGCGACGGTTTCCCGTCCGGTCCGATATCCCCACGCCGGTCACCCTGCATCGAGCCGACCGAGCGATCGCGACCCGGCCGCGCCCCCGCCGCCGAGCCGGCTCCGCGCCCTCGCCCTGCGCCGCGCCCCGGCCCCTCGGCCCGGTGACCGGGCCGTTCGCGCGAGGATTTCCCGCTGTACCCCGGTTCCCTACGCCGGTCGCCTGGCGCCGAGCGATCGCGACCCGGTCGCTCCCCCGCCGCGAAATCGCCCCGCAGGCCCTGTCCGTCGCTGCGATCCGACGCCTTGCTCCGGTATTCGGGCCGTTCTGCGCCAGAGCGTGAAGATTTCCCGCGATATCCGGTGTCCTTACGGCGATCACCGGATCCGCCCCCGCTTCCCGGCTGCCGCTGCTCGCTCGCCGCGGAATCACCCCGGCCCCGACTGTCGTCGGGTTTTCGTCCGGTTCCGTTGCGACCGGAACTGCCAGGCTTCGAATCCTGCGCCCGCCTGCCGGTACGATCGTCGCGCGACGAATCCGCGGTCCCCGGGCGATCCCGGCCGGTACCGGAGCGCTTCTGCGGACGCGGATCAGGGGCGTTCCGATCGCCCTGCCCTACCGCGCCGCGGTCGGCGTCCGATTCACGGCCCACGGCGTCGCGCCTGTTGTCGGCGGATTCGCGTCCGGAGTGGCGCCGGAAGCCACGCGGCCGCTCGCCCGGGCCGGTCATTCGACCACCGCGCCCGGCTCCAGGCGGGCGCCACGGGCCCAGTCCAGCGCCGCCATCATGCGTTTACCCTGCGGCTGCACCCGGTCCAGCCGGACCGCGGTCGTCGCGGTGCCGATGTAGACGCCCGTTTTGCGTACGTCGATCCGCCGTTCCGGCAGCACTTCCTCGACCAGCTCCACCGGGCCCAGTTTGAGCCGGCTACCGGCCACGGTTGTCCAGGCGCCCGGGTGCGGAGTCACCGCCCGGATAGCGCGGCCGACCGCCAGCGCGGGCTGATCCCAGCGCACCTGGGCCGCCTCCACAGTGATCTTCGGTGCATAGGACACCCCCTCGGTGGGCTGCGGAATCGCCTGCAGCGTCCCGTCCTCCACACCGTGCAGCGTCTGTTCCAGCAGGGCCGCCCCACTGTCGGCCAGCCGGGCCAGCAGGTCACCGGCGGTATCGGTGACCGCGATCCGTTCGGTCACCACGCCGTAGACCGGTCCGGTGTCCAGCCCCGTTTCGATCCGGAACGTGGAGGCGCCGGTGATCTCGTCACCCGCCGCGATGGCCGCCTGTACCGGAGCCGCGCCGCGCCATGCCGGAAGCAGGGAGAAATGCAGATTGATCCAGCCGTGGCGCGGGATATCCAGCACTTCCGCGGGCAGCAGCGCGCCGTAGGCGACCACCGGGCAGCACTCCGGCGCTAGCTCGGTGAGCGCTTCGACGAATTCGGGTTCGGCGGGTTTGCGCGGTGTCAGTACCGGAATACCGCATTCGTCGGCGAGCTGCCCGACCGGCGAACGCTGCAATTTCCGGCCGCGACCGGCCACCGCGTCCGGGCGGGTGACCACGGCGATCACCTCGTGCCGCGATTCGATCAGCCGGCGCAACGACGGTACGGCCGGCTCGGGGGTGCCGGCGAAGACTATTCGCATCAGCTGTCCCGCTCGGCCAGCGCGCGACTCGGCCGAACGGTGATACCGGCCGCGAACCAGTCGGACTCGCGGATGGTCCGCATGGCCTGTTTACGTTCGGGGGAATCCAGCCGGTCGATGAACAGGATGCCGTCCAGATGATCGGTTTCGTGCTGGACGCAGCGCGCCAGCAGTCCCTCGGCCGCGAACTCGACCGGTGCACCGTTCATATCGACTCCGGTCGCGCGCACTCGCATCGCCCGGCGGGTGTCGTGATTGACCCCGGGTATCGATAGGCAGCCCTCCGGCCCTATCTGTTCCTCCTCGTCGAGGGCGGTCCAGACCGGGTTGATCAGATGGCCGCGGGCATCGCGGGTGTCGTAGACGAAAACCCGCAGGCCGACCCCGATCTGCGGCGCAGCCATCCCCACCCCGCCGTCGTCGTACATGGTGTCGGTCAGATCGGTCACCAGCTGCCGCAGTTCGGGGCCGAATTCGGTGACCTCGGTCGCGCGGGCTCGCAGGATCGGATCGCCGAACAGGCGGACGGACTGGACGGTCAAGGTCGGCTCCCGGAGACATGAGACAGGGCAGAAAGAAACCATTCTAGGTCGCCCCGGGCACCTGCCGGCACGTCCGGGGTCTTCGCACCCGCAAGCTCGATGCGGGCATCCGGGGACCCGAAGGTCCGGGCCGCCCGTACTCATGGTGTCTCAGATATTGCCGCCGATGATCACCTGGGGAATACCGGTGCCGAGCGCGACCGGCCGGCAGACCGGTTCCGGCGCACGCTCCGGATCGAGCACCTCGAGCACCAGTTGCGCGACGAACGGGTCGTACACCATGTGGAAGTGCCCGGTGAGATCCGCGGGGCAGCGATCCTGCACGACGATGTTCTCGGCGCCGGGCCCGTGCAGGGCGATGTTCTCGAACGGCTGGATCATCTCGTCGACCCGGCTGCCGATCGTCACGTACCGGACTCCGGGGACGGTGTCGCCACCGGCATTGAGTTCCTGCATGAACGGCGACCCTTGTGCCTGCTGCACGGCGGCCACCGAGATCGTCTTCTCCGCGACGGTCAGCGCGCCGGGTATCTGCTGGGCCACCGGCACCAGTCCGTACATGACACCGCCGTAGGTGGGCGACGCAAGACCGACCCAGGTGTCGACGGCGGGTGCACCGCCGAGTTTGTTGACGTAGTAACGGGTCATATTGGCGCCCTGGGAGAAACCCACCAGATCCACCCGGGCCGCCCGGGTGGTGGTCCGGACCCGGTCCACGAAGGCGGCGAATTGGTGAGCGCTGAGCACGATATCCTCGGTGCCGAAGCTGACCGCGCCCGGTTTACCGCCGTAGTTGAGCGCGAAAACGCAGAATCCCGCATCCACCAGTCGCGGGCCGATGGCCGACCAGTCGGTGTAAGCGCTCGCGTCGGTGCCGTGGGCCAGGATCACCGGACGCGGATGGTCCGCGTCCGGGACACAACCGAAATCGTTGACGCCCCGCGGCGCGGCGGCGGGATGATCCTTCATGTACAGCACGGCGCCCAGATGATCCGCCTGCGGCGGTGCCCATTCGGTGGGCACCGCCGGTGCGGGATATCCCGCCGGCTGGGCGACGCCTGCGACGGTACCCAGCAGTACCGACCCAGCCAGTGCCACGGCCACCGTCAGCACGCGCCTGCCGAGCCCGCCGCCCCGGCGGGCCGACCACAGAATACGTTTCACCACACAATCTTCCACCCCTGCCCGTCCTCCGGAAAACCGGTGGCCGAGGTCTTGATCACCCCGTTACTTCGTGGTGTCCTCGTCGCCCGCGAGGATGCGGTACAGGGCTTTCCGGGCGTCGGTGAGCACCTCGGCTGCCTTGGCCGCCTGTTCCGGGGTTCCGGCACCCGCGACCTGCGCGATCGCCCCCATGAGCGGTGGGACCAGCGCACGCAGATCGTTGGTTTGGGCGCCGACGCCTTCTTTCACCTCGGCCCACGGGTCGCCGAGTTCGGTCCGGTGTTCGGCGACATAGGCGGTGCCCGTCTCGGTCAGTTGCGCGGTTTTGCGGCCGGCGACCTTTTCGATGGTGATCAGACCTTCGTCCTCGAGTTGCGACAGCGCGGGATAGACCGATCCCGGACTGGGACGCCACAGGTCCTCACTGCGTTCCCGGATCTGCTGGATCAGTTCGTAACCGTGCATCGGGCGTTCGGTGAGCAGCAGTAGAACCGCCGCCCGGACATCACCGCGCCGGCCACGGCCGCCGCGCCCCCGGCCACGGCCGAAACCCGGCCCGAACCCAGGGCCGAATCCGGGACCGAAACCCGGCCCGAACCCGGGACCGCCGAATCCGGGCGGGCCACCGTGGCGGAAACCGCCATGGCCGGGCCCGTGCTGCTCCATACCGGGACGGTGGCGCCGGGCCCAGCTGAGCCGTTCCTTGCGAAAGTTCGTGTTCTCCATGTCTTCCATTGCAGCCTCCTGAGCCACTCGATCTGTTTCCATAGCATCGACGATATATCGGCAATCTATCTAGCGCAACCCTCTCGTAGATTTCCGCAGCCGTCTCGTCCTGCCACCGAAACCGACGCGACCGCACGGATGCGCGTCACACTCCGGCCTCGGAACGCCCGACCCACACGCCGACCGAAGCACAAACCCCCAACCGCTGCCCGGTGATGCGAGCGGCACCGGCTCCTACACGACAGCCACGGACAGGTACCGGCCCGATCTGCTCGAACTCCTCTTCCGCACCCGGCGCTGCCCCGTGACGCGGCACCGAGATCACGGCCCGCCGAAAGAGTCCGGCCGCACCGGTGCGACCGCGGCCTGCCCACGATGCCGCGCGTACCCGCGACAAGTCACTGCAGATCCGGTTGTCGCCGCAGAGCTCGCAGAAGTTTCTGCTGAACAGCTCGTTTATCCGCGAATGGTTCGGTACTTCGCCCCCGCTACACCGTAGATTCGTGGCGAGGACCGCCGAAGATGTCGCGACGTGCGAACCGCTCCGGGGGCCCTCCCACAGCAACCGCAACGCGAGTCATACCGGCTTTCCGAACGTCCCCGAGGCGCCCCGTGGAGGCAGATCAGCCGATATTCAACGGATCGAACTGGACTCGCGCCGAATACTCGGCACGCTGACTACTGCGAACGGCCTGTGCCGCGGTCAACGCACGGGCCAGCGCGCCGCCGTGCCGGCGCGGAACGCGTAGCAGCACCCGCTCGACCTCGACCGGGCCGCCATGGTCGTCGCCGGCACCCGAACCCGACGGTCTACGCGCGGTGGCGGGCAACGGCACCGGACCCAGCACCTCGGCGGCGGCCGGTAGTTCGGTGACCGCGAGCAGTCCGGCGACCGCATCGGGTGGTCCGTCGATCGCGGCTATCCGCACCGCTGGCGGGAACCCGACCTCCGTGCGCTGGGCGAGTTCGGCTGCGGCGTGCCCGGCCGGGTCCCATCGCAGCAGCGCCTGCACGGTCGGGATGCCGGGATCGGCCATCACCAGTACCCGGCCCGCGGGTTTCACCAAGGCAGCAGCGCCCAGCCAGCGGCGCAGCGTGTCCTCGGCGGCCCGGAGATCGGCGCGGCCGAGCAGCGCCCATCCGTCCAACAGCAAACCGACCCCGTACCCGCCCGGCAGCAGTGGTTCGGCGCCGACAGTGGCGACCACCACCTGCGGGCCCGGTTCGACGGTATCGAGCAGCCCGGCCCCGCTCGATCCCCGGATCGGCACCCCGGGAAAGGCCCGGCCCAGTTCCTCCACGGTACGGGCGGCGCCGATGACCACGGCGCGCAACACCCGTCCACCACAGCCGGGACAGCGGAAGGCAGCCTCGGTATGCCCGCACCACCGGCACACCGGACTGTGTGCGATCTGCGCAGCCGGGTCGGCGGGTCCTGCCTCCGGCAACGACAGCGGGCCCACACATTTCCGGCAGCGAGCGGGGGTACGGCATTTGGTGCAGGCGAGAGCGGGGACGTACCCGCGGCGGGGTACCTGCACCAGCACCGCCTCTCCTGCGGCCAGGGCCGTGCGGGCGGCGGCGAAGGCGGCGCCCGGAATCCGGACCGCGCGCGCGATGGGGTCGCGGTCGAGTGCGGCATCGGAATCCCCCGGTGCGCCGATCCGCGGCGAGGCCGCCCGTACCGTGGCCCGGTCGGCGAGCAGATCGTGCGCCCAGCCCGACTCCACCACTGCCTGCACTTCCGGCGTCCGCGCGAAACCCGCGGCCACGAAGGCCGCGCCGGTGTCGTGCGCCCGCAGCATCGCCACCTCCCGGGCGTGCGGGTACGGGGACCGGGGTTCGGCGTAGGTATCGTCACCGTCGTCCCAGATCGCGATGAGCCCCAGTTCCGCCGCAGGCGCGAAAACGGCGCTACGGGTACCGACAACCACCCGCGCGGTCCCGCGCAGGACTGCCAGCCAGCGCCGATACCGCGCCGCCGGGCCCAGCCCCGCCGAGAGCCCGACCGCCGAATCTCCGACCAGCGCTTCACATTCCCGCAGCACCCGGTCCAGATCACGCTGGTCGGGAACCATCAGGATCGCGCTGCGCCCACCGGCCACGACGACGGCGGCCAGTTCGGCGAGCCGGCGCGCCCAGTCCTCGCCCGGCAGCGCCTGCCATGCTGCGCGCGCACCCCGGTGCCCGGCGAGCGCGGTGAGGAACGATTCCCCGTGGCGATACCGCCGCCACGCCCCGAGATCCACGCCGGCCGGAAAGGACTCGATATGGGCCCCCGGCCCCCGGCCCCCGATGGTTCCGCTGCCGATGTCGGGCCGGTCGTCCGGGTCTCGTAGCGGTGAACTCGCAACTTCCCCTGATTCGGCCCGTGTCACCGCGTCCTCGCCGGAATTCCGCTCGGGCACCTCGCCACGCCCGCCACCAGGCCGGTCGCTCGGCGACGACAGCCCGGCATCCGGCCGTACACCGGCCGACAGCACCCGCGCGTTGTCGGCCGCCGCGCGACGGTCGACAGCCACCGCGTCCCCGACCCGGCCCGGCACATCCACGCCACCGGCCGACGAGAAACCGTCCTCCGACACCCGCCCCCCGCCGGCCTCTCCGCGACGGTCACCCACCGGAGTCTCCCCGCTCTCGCCGAGCGCCTCTCCCTCAGCGACCGACGAGAATCCCCCCTCCGACACCCGCCCGGTATCGTCCTGCGCCGGCTGCCGATTGCCGGCGGCCGCCGGTTCCTCGACTCCGGCCCCGGCAGCACCGGCAACGATCGGCGCGCGGTCGGAGTCGTCGCGCCCCGGCTCGGTATCCAGTGGTGGCGCCGGCAGGTCGGGGCACAGGTTCGGTCGGGTGTTCCCCGGAAACGACTGTTCTGCCGGAGCCTCCGCGACCTCGGCTCCTCCGGCTCCCCGGCCGCTCCCGGCAGCACCGGCTCCCCCGGCAGCCGGGCCGACCGCCGTCGCCCGGCCGGTGCGGGCCGGGGGCACCGCCCGGATCGCACCACCCGATTCGTTCTTTCCGGCTCCGCCGTTCTCCACGCGCGCGTGCCGTGGCGGTATCGCCAAACGAAGTACATCCGCGCGGGTTCCGGCGCAGCGGGCAGCTACGGTTGTGGCGAGCCGGAGGATCTCGGGGGTCAGCACCTGCTCCGGCGACACCACCCGTTCCAATCGCACCAGCTTGCCGGGATGGTCGGAACCGGTGTGCCGGGACAGCAGATAGCCGTCCACCAGCCGCCCGGCGAAACGGACCCGGACCCGGACCCCGGGACGGGCGATCTCGTCCAGCTCCGGGGGTACCAGATAATCGAAATCGCGGTCGAGATGGGCCGGGGTGAGCAGTGGCAGTACCCGGGCGACCGGATGCGATACCGGCGGCAGACCGGGCGGCGATTTCTTCGCCCGGCCGGTACGTCGACGGCCCCCCGAAGCGGCCGACACCCCCGGCGACTCGATGTCCCCGGGGGTGTCGGCGGCAGATCGCGGCACGCGGAACGCGGACCTACAGCCCGGCGGCGGCGCGCAGTTTCTCCGCGCGGTCCGTACGCTCCCAGGGCAGATCGATATCGGTGCGGCCGAAATGCCCGTAGGCCGCGGTCGGCGCATAGATCGGGCGCAACAGGTCCAAATCGCGGATGATGGCCCCGGGACGCAGATCGAACACCTCGGTGATGGCTGCCGAGATCTGGGCGGGATCGGCTTTCTCGGTCCCGAAGGTCTCCACGAACAGGCCGACAGGTGCCGCCTTGCCGATCGCGTACGCCACCTGGACCTCGACCTTGTCCGCCAAACCGGCGGCGACCACGTTCTTGGCGACCCAGCGCATGGCGTAGGCGGCCGAACGGTCGACCTTGGACGGGTCCTTGCCGGAGAACGCGCCGCCACCGTGCCGGGCCATCCCGCCGTAGGTGTCGACGATGATCTTGCGGCCGGTGAGGCCCGCGTCACCCATCGGACCGCCGAGCACGAACTTACCGGTGGGGTTCACCAGCAGCCGGATATCGGAGGTGTCCAGATCCGGGATCGCGATATCGGCCAGAACCGCGTCGACGACCTTCTCGCGGATATCGGGCGCCAGCAGATTGTCGAGGTCGATATCGGCGGCATGCTGGGTCGAGACGACGACGGTGTCCAGCCGGACCGCGCGATCGCCCTCGTATTCGATGGTGACCTGCGTTTTGCCGTCGGGCCGCAGATACGGCAGCACACCGGTCTTGCGGACCTCGGTGAGCTTGCGGGACAGCCGGTGCGCCAAGGCGATCGGCAGCGGCATCAGCTCCGGGGTGTCGGTGTTGGCGTAACCGAACATCAGGCCCTGATCACCGGCACCCTGCTGTTCGATCTCGTCACCGGAACCACCTACCCGCGCCTCGTGCGAGGTATCGACGCCCTGGGCGATATCGGGCGACTGGGCGCCGATCGCGACGTTGACGCCGCACGAGTTACCGTCGAAGCCCTTTGCCGACGAGTCGTACCCGATCTCCAGGATCTTGTCCCGGACGATATGCGGGATATCCGCGTACGCCTCGGTGGTGACCTCGCCCGCGACATGCACCTGACCGGTGGTCACGAGGGTTTCCACGGCGACCCGGCTGCGCGGATCCTGGGCGAGCAGGGAGTCGAGGATGGAATCGCTGATGGCATCACAGATCTTGTCCGGATGACCTTCGGTCACGGACTCACTGGTGAATAGCCGGCTACCGGACGTGCGCACAGTTTCCCTCTTCCTCAACGGTTACTCGTGTCCCGGATATGGACCGTAGCGCACGGCTCCGGTCGTGACCCTGGACTCCCAGACTATTAGAACGCGCGGCCGGATTGTGGTTCCGGACACCACACCGGACGGGTTTCCGGTCCGCCGGACCCGTCCGCCGGATCGGCTCGGCGGCCGGCGGGCCGGATCGGCACGCACTACCAGTACGGGTGGATGATGCTTGCGGCAAGCGTTCGAATCACGACGAGCCGAATCCCGGCGCCGCTCCGCCCGGCCGGGGCCGAGTCCCGATATGGCCGGCTCGGTCCGCGTCGCTCATGCGGTGCCCTCGTCTGCACTGGCGGATTGCGCGTCGTTACGCGCCGCTGCCGGATTCGGCCCGCTCCCGCAGCAGCGGCCCCAGAGCATCGAGGACACGGCTGGCCAGCAGCGCCTTGGATCCGTGATCGAGGGCCTGTTCGCTGCCGTCGGCGCCGAGCAGCCAGCCATCGTTGGTGTCCACCTCGAACGCCTTACCGTCCCCGACCGCATTGACAACCAGCAGGTCACAGCCCTTGCGGGCGAGCTTCGCCCGGGCATAGGTGATCACGTCGCCGTCTTCGTCGCCGGTTTCGGCGGCGAACCCGACGATCGCGGTACCGGGTAGCTGGCCTTCGCGTCGCGCCTGGACCAGGCCCGCGAGGATATCCTCGGTCCGCGACAGCGCGATGCTGTCGGGTTCGTCCTTACCCTTTTTGATCTTCGCGCCGGCCACCGAAGAAGGCCGGAAATCCGCGACAGCGGCGGCCATGATCACCGCATCCGCACCTACCGCGTGTTTGTCGACAGCGGTCTTGAGCTGGTCGGCGGTCGTGATATGTACCAGTTCCACGGCTGCCGGTGGCGCCATCTCGATGGTGTTCCCGGCGATCAACGTCACCTGCGCACCACGCTGGGCGGCCACCCGGGCCAGCGCATAGCCCTGTTTACCGGAGCTGCGGTTGCCCAGGAAACGCACCGGATCCAGCGGTTCGCGAGTACCACCGGCGGTGATCACGACCCGCTTTCCGGCCAGATCCCGCGGTACGGCATCGGCGCGTTCCAGCAGCAGCGACGCCAACCCGAAGATCTCCTCGGGTTCCGGCAGGCGGCCCGGGCCGGTATCGGTACCGGTGAGCCGGCCCGAAGCGGGTTCCATGACCGTCGCACCGTGCGCGCGCAACGCGGCCACATTCGCCACGGTCGCCGCATGCTCCCACATCTCGGTATGCATGGCGGGCGCGAACAGCACCGGACATCGGGCGGTGAGCAGGGTCGCGGTCAGCAGATCGTCGGCGCGGCCGTGCGCGGCACGTGCCATCAGATCGGCGGTGGCGGGGGCGATGACCACCAGTTCGGCTTCTTGCCCCAGCCGCACATGCGGGACCTCGGGCACATCGGCGAACACGCCGGTATGCACCGGATGCCCGGACAGCGCCTCGAAGGTCGCCTTGCCGACGAACTGCAATGCCGCCTCGGTGGGAATCACCCGCACGCTGTGGCCGGTCTCGGTGAACCGCCGTACCAGTGCGCACGCCTTGTACGCGGCGATACCGCCGCCCACGCCGACAACTACCCGCGCCATCGCGCGCCTCCTGCTCTATCGGCCGTTCGCCCGGGAACTACCGGATCATTCGCCTTCGGTGTGCTCGAGCAGATCGCTGTGGATCTCCCGCATCGCCACCGACAGCGGCTTCTCCTGCGGCAGCGGCTCGACCAGCGGGCCGACGTATTCGAGGATTCCGTCGCCGAGCTGGTTGTAGTAGTCGTTGATCTGGCGGGCACGTTTGGCGGCGTAGATCACCAGCGCGTACTTGGACGAGGTGCGGTCCAGCAGTTCGTCGATCGGCGGGTTGGTGAGGCCGACCGGAGTGTCGTAGGCGGGCGCGGCGATATCCGTACTGCTCACTGAGGAAGCTCCTGCGGGGTCGGGGGCTCGGATACGCGGCGGGCGGGCCGGGCGTATCCGGCTACGAATTGGAATTCGTGCTGACGAACAACGATACCAACTGCGCACAGGCGCTGGTCACGGTGTCGTTCACGATCACGGTGTCGAACTCGTCACGTGCGGCCAATTCCACCCGTGCGGTCGCCAGCCGGCGTTCGATGACCTCAGCGGATTCGGTGCCGCGGCCGCGCAGCCGGCTCTCCAGTTCCGCCCAGCTGGGCGGGGCGAGGAACACCAGCACGGCTTCCGGCATCACCCGGCGGATCGAACGCGCACCCTCGAGGTCGACCTCGATCAGTACCGGCAGCCCCTCGGAGAGGGCGGCCCGCACCGGCGCGGCCGGAGTCCCCGACCGCTGCAGCCCACCGTGGATATCCGCCCATTCGAGCAGGTCTCCGGCGGCGATCATCGCATCGAACTCGGCCCGGCTGACGAACCGGTAATCGCGGCCGTCGACTTCACCGGGACGCGGGTCCCGGGTGGTCGCCGACACACTGAAAACCAGTTCCGGCAGCCGTTCGCGGACACAGCGCACCACGGTGGACTTGCCCACGGCCGAGGGGCCGACCAGTACAACCAGCCGACCCTTCGTCATGTTCTCGATCACCGAGGCTGTCAGGCGCCGAGGTCGAATTTGGCGAGCAGCGCTTTGCGCTGCCGATCGCCGAGACCACGCAGCCGACGGGTCGGAGCGATCTCGAGCTCGTTCATGATCTCTTCTGCCTTGACCTTGCCGACCTTGGGCAGGGCTTCCAGCAGTGCGCGCACCTTCATCTTGCCGATGATCTCATTGCTCTCGGCCTGTCCGAGGACCTCTTTGAGGTCGGTGCCGCCGCGCTTCAGGCGATCCTTGAGCTCTGCTCGCTCACGGCGAGCGGCAGCCGCCTTCTCCAGAGCAGCGGCGCGCTGCTCATCAGTCAGCTGGGGAAGGGCCACGGTTCCTCCGTCTCATCGTTCTGCATCAAAACCTGCCGAACTACCCGGCAGTCTCAGCGACCGTACCCACGACGCCCCCGGATTGCGAACCCACCCCCCAGGTCAGGGCATGAATCGGACCCCGTAACGGCCCCTTGCCGCTTACTCCGCATCCCCGCTTGCCCATATCCGCACAACCTCCGGCCCTACCACGAAATACCTTTTCAGCAGGGCATTTTGGGCACGCGGGTCCGGTTGCGGCGCGATAGCCAGCGAAGTTATCCACAGGCTGGCTACCTCCCAGCCGCCCTACCAGGAATTTTCTGTATTTTTTTGCGGCGCCTGCGGCGCCGCGGGGTTCGGCGCCTCGGATGTGCTGCTTCGGCGCCCGATCCTCGCGTCTACGGCAGCCGAAGCAGCACTCCTGCCGACCCCTGCGAGGGGCTCGCCGAACTCGTCCTCCGACGAGCAGGACACTCGGTGACCGACCATTCGGACCGCAACGGGCCACATTCCGCGGAACGACATGGCGCGTCACACCCCATATCGGCCGCGCCCGGATCGGGCCACGGCCGATATGCCGCACGCTCATTTCACGAGCGGGCGAATGGACCTGCCCCAGGCCGCACGTCACCCGCAGCGACAGGCCACTCGAAGCCACCAGACCGGGCTACGCCACACCGGCCGCGGGCGGACAGCGACGGCGGGATCCGTTCCCGAGGCGTATCGCATCCGGGCCATGCCGAACCGCGCGCGCTCGGCACCGGCCGGTTGCCGGCCGGCGTGAGCGCGATCACCCACGTACATGGTCACTTGGCGTAACCGCCGGGTAAGCGCGGTCAGCGCAGGAACGCGAACTCCTCCTGGAAAGCCGCCAGGCGGTCGCGTAGCGCGGTGACCGAGGGCCCCGCGCCGAGCACATCGCGCGAAACATTCGGAACCGCCGCCGGCCACAACGATTCCGGGAGCAGCGCACGGACCGCTGCCGCGGTGCCGCCCTGGGCTCCCACCCCGGGCAGCAAGATCGGCCCGTTCAGTGCGCCGAGATCGGGGATATCGGTGAGCGTGGCGCCCACCACCACGCCGACGGAACCCGGTTCGCTCCCCCGGTTCGTTTCCGCGGCGGCGTCGACCACGGTCTGAGCCAGGGTGCGCCCGTCCACCACCGCCTGCTGCACCCGAGCCGCCTCCGGGTTCGAGGTCGCAGCCAGGACGAAAACACCTCGCCCATTGGCCCGAGCGAGGTCCAGGGCGGGTTGCAGAGCCCCGTATCCGAGGTAGGGCGAGACCGTAACCGCGTCCGCGCCCAACGGCCCGTCGCCGAGCCAGGTGCGGGCATAGGCGGCCATCGTGGAGCCGATATCGCCGCGTTTGGCATCGGCGAGAACCAGCGTGCCCGAGCCGCGCAGCACCTCGATGGTGCGTTCGAGCACCGCGATACCCGCCGAGCCGTACGCCTCGAAGAAAGCGACCTGCGGTTTGACCAGGGCCGCCACTCCGTCGAAGGCTTCCACACAGATCTCGGCGAAGGTTTCCAGGCCGTTCGCGTCGTCCGGCAGGCCCCAGGCGTCGAGCAGGGCGGGATGCGGATCGATTCCGACGCAGATCGGCCCGTGCGTGCGCCCGGCCGCGGCCAGGCGCACGCCGAAAGTGGTCGTCATCGCCGCGTCCTCAGCCACGCAACGCCGAATGCAGTTCCTGCAGGGACCGCACGCCCAGGCCGCCGGCGATACTCGCCTCGATCCCCTGGACCGCCGCCGCCGCGCCCTGCACCGTAGTGACGCAGGGGATGCTCACGCTCACCGCGGCGCTGCGGATCTCGTAGCCGTCCACGCGGGGCCCGGAGTTGCCGTAGGGCGTATTGATGACCATATCGACTTCGCCGTCGCGGATCTGCTCCACGATGGATGCCGCGGGAACATCACCGTTCGCGGCCGCGGGCACCGGATCGGAGTGCTTGCGCACCTCTTCGCACGGGATTCCGTTGCGCCGCAGCATCTCCGCGGTTCCGGTGGTCGCCAGAATACGGAAGCCGAGGTCGTGCAGCCGTTTCACCGGGAACACCATGGCGCGCTTGTCGCGGTTGGCGACCGAAACGAAAACGGTGCCCTCGGTGGGCAGTGAACCGTAGGCGGCGGACTGGCTCTTGGCGAAGGCGGTCCCGAAATCGGCGTCGATGCCCATGACCTCGCCGGTGGATTTCATCTCCGGCGAGAGCAGCGAATCGACCTGGCTGCCGTCGGGACTGCGGAACCGGTGAAACTGCAGCACCGCCTCTTTCACCGCGACCGGTGCGTCGAGCGGGACGTGTCCGCCGTCGCCGTCGGGCAGCATGCCCTCGGCGCGCAGGTCGGCGATGGTGGCACCCAGCATGATCCGGGCGGCCGCTTTGGCCAGCGGTACCGCGGTCGCCTTGGAGACGAACGGAACGGTGCGGCTGGCCCGCGGGTTGGCCTCGAGAACGTAGAGAACATCGTCCTTCAGCGCGTACTGCACGTTCAGCAGGCCTTTGACGCCGATCCCCGCGGCCAGCGCGATGGTGGAGCGGCGCACCGCTTCGATATCGCTGCGCCCGAGCGTGATCGGGGGCAGCGCGCAGGCGGAGTCGCCGGAGTGGATACCGGCTTCTTCGATATGCTCCATGACCCCGCCGAGGAACACCTCGTCGCCGTCACAGAGCGCGTCGACGTCGATTTCGATGGCGTCTTCGAGGAAGCGGTCCACCAGTACGGGGTGTTCGGGGCTGAGTTCGGTGGCGCGGGAGATATAGCCTTCGAGCGAATCCTCGTCGTAGACGATCTCCATACCGCGGCCACCGAGCACATAGGACGGCCGGACCAGCACCGGGTAACCGATATCGGCGGCGATCTTGCGGGCCTGTTCGAAGGTGGTGGCGGTACCGTACTTCGGGGCAGGCAGTCCCGCCGCGACCAGGACGTCACCGAATTCCCCGCGGTCCTCGGCGAGGTCGATGGCGGCGGCACTGGTGCCGACCACCGGCACCCCGGCAGCGGTGAGCCGCTGCGCCAGCCCCAGCGGGGTCTGGCCACCGAGCTGGACGATCACACCCGCGACTGTCCCCGATTCGGATTCCGCGTGGTAGACCTCGAGTACGTCCTCGAAGGTGAGCGGTTCGAAATAGAGCCGGTCGGCGGTGTCGTAGTCGGTGGAGACGGTCTCCGGGTTGCAGTTGACCATCACCGTCTCGTAGCCGGCGGCCGACAGTGTCTGCGCGGCGTGCACACAGGAGTAGTCGAACTCGATCCCCTGCCCGATCCGGTTCGGACCGGACCCGAGGATGATCACCTTCTCCCGATCCGGCTGCGGGGCGACCTCGGATTCGGCTTCCGGGTCGAGTTCGTAGGCCGAGTAGTGGTAAGGCGTCTTGGCCTCGAATTCGGCGGCGCAGGTGTCCACGGTTTTGAACACCGGCCGTACCCCGAGCCGGTGCCGCAGCGCGCGCACCCCCGACTCCCCGGCCAATTCCGGCCGCAGCGCGGCGATCTGCCGGTCGGACAGGCCGTGATACTTGGCCCGGCGCAGCAGCGCTTCGTCGAGTACCGCGGAATCGAGCAGTTCCCGGCGCAGGTCCACCAGTCCGGCGACCTCGGCGACGAACCACGGGTCGATCCCGGAGGCCTCGGCGACCGCTTCGATACTCGCCCCGAACCGCAGGGCGCGCTCAACCTGATAGATACGGCCTTCGGTGGGGGTCCGCAGATCCGTCAGGATCGCCTCGATCGCGGCGTCGATATCGGGCTGTTCCGCGGAGGCGGGCGCCCACTTCCCGTCCTCGGCGGTCCAGAAACCGGTGGCCTTGGTTTCCAGCGAACGCAGCACCTTACCGAGCGCTTCGGCGAAGTTGCGGCCCAGCGACATGGCCTCGCCCACCGATTTCATGGTGGTGGTGAGCGTCGGATCGGCGCCCGGGAACTTCTCGAACGCGAACCGCGGCGCCTTGACCACCACGTAGTCGAGGGTGGGTTCGAAGCTGGCGGGAGTTTCCCCGGTGATGTCGTTGACGATCTCGTCGAGCGTGTAACCGATGGCCAGTTTCGCCGCGATCTTCGCGATGGGGAAACCGGTGGCCTTGGACGCCAGCGCCGAGGACCGCGAAACACGGGGGTTCATCTCGATGACGATGAGCCGGCCGTCGGCGGGGTTCACCGCGAACTGGATATTGCAGCCGCCGGTATCCACGCCGACCTCGCGCAGGATGGCGATGCCGAGATCACGCATCTCCTGGTATTCGCGGTCGGTCAGGGTCAGGGCGGGGGCCACCGTCATCGAATCGCCGGTGTGCACGCCCATCGGGTCCACGTTCTCGATGGAGCAGACGATCACGACATTGTCGCGGCCGTCGCGCATCAGCTCGAGCTCGTATTCTTTCCAGCCCAGGATGGATTCCTCGATGAGGACGTTCGCGGTGGGCGAGGCAGCCAGGCCGCCGCCGGCGATCCGGTCGAGATCCTCGTCGTTGTAGGCCATGCCGGAGCCGAGCCCGCCCATGGTGAACGACGGCCGGACGACCACCGGGAAACCCAGGTCGGCGACGGTTTCCCGGACCTCGTCCATGGTGTAGCAGACCCGGGAGCGTGCACTCTCGCCGCCGACGCTCGCCACGATGTCCTTGAACTTCTGCCGGTCCTCACCGCGCTGGATGGCATCGAAATCGGCGCCGATCAGCTCGACCCCGTACTTCTCCAGCACACCGCGTTCGTGCAGTGCGACCGCGGTGTTCAGCGCGGTCTGCCCGCCGAGGGTGGCGAGCAGGGCGTCGGGGCGTTCTTTCTCGATGACCTTCTCGACGAATTCCGGGGTGATCGGCTCCACGTAGGTGGAATCGGCGAATTCCGGGTCGGTCATGATGGTCGCGGGGTTGGAGTTGACCAGCGAAACCCGCAGGCCCTCCGAGCGCAGAACCCGGCAGGCCTGGGTACCCGAGTAGTCGAACTCGCATGCCTGGCCGATGACGATCGGGCCCGATCCGATGACCAGAATATGTTCGAGATCGGTACGGCGAGGCATCAGGCTCCCTTCATCAGACCGGCGAACCGGTCGAACAAGTACGCGGCGTCATGGGGCCCGGCAGCCGCTTCCGGGTGGTATTGCACGGAGAAGGCGCGGCCGTCGACCAGGCGCACCCCTTCCACCGTGCCGTCGTTGGCGCAGACGTGGCTGACCTCGGCCTTGCCGAACGGGGTGTCGAACTGTTCGCCGCGTTCACCTTCCAGCGCGAACCCGTGGTTCTGCGCGGTGATCGAGACACGGCCGGTCTCGTGCTCGACGACCGGGATATTGATCCCCCGGTGCCCGAACTTCATCTTGTAGGTGCCCCGGCCGAGTGCGCGGCCCAGGATCTGGTTGCCGAAGCAGATTCCGAACAGCGGCAGTCCCTTGTCCAGGATTCCCTGGGTGAGGGCGACCGCGGTATCGGCGGTGGCCGGATCGCCGGGGCCGTTGGACAGGAACGCGCCGTCCGGTTTCAGCTCCAGGATCTTGTCCAGGCTCGTCGAAGACGGCACCACATGCACTCGCATACCGCGTTGCGCGAACATCCGCGGAGTGTTGGATTTGATGCCGAGGTCCACCGCGACCACCGTGAACCGGGGCTCGCCCGCGGGTTCGACGGTGTAGATCTCGTCGGTGCTGACCTCACCGGCCAAGTCGGCGCCGAGCATCGATGGCTGCCCGGTGACCCGGGCGAGCAGTTCCGCGGGTTCGGCGAGCGCGGGCCCGGAGAAGATCCCGGCCTTCATCGAGCCGCGGCTGCGCAGATGCCGCACCACCGCGCGGGTGTCGATCCCGGCGATCCCGACGATGTTCTGCTGTTCCAGCTGCTCCGGCAGCGAACCGGTGGCCCGCCAGTTCGAGACCCGCCGGGCGGGATCGCGGACGGCATATCCCGCGACCCAGATCTGCTGCGATTCGTCGTCCTCGTCGTTCCAGCCGGTGTTGCCGATCTGCGGGGCCGTGGCGACCACGATCTGCCGGTGGTAACTCGGATCGGTCAGGGTTTCCTGATAGCCGGTCATAGCGGTACAGAACACCGCTTCACCGAGGGTCTGCCCCACCGCGCCGTAGGCGGTGCCGCGGAAGATCCGCCCATCCTCGAGGACCAGGGCCGCGGCTGCTGTCGTACTCGTCATTCGTCATCTCCCGTCGTTGCCCGCGCCCAGGCCGGATACACCGTTTTGTCGTCGCCCCGGAACCCGGTATCTATTTCGGTTCCGGTCGGCAGGGTCCAGCGGATCACCAGGACACCGCCCTCGGTCATCACCTTGCCCGCGTGCCCGCGTTCGGTCCGGATGGCAGTGATGGACTCTTCCGGGATCCAGATCGCCGTGGCGCCCTGCCGTTCCAGCAGGATGCCGTGTTCGTAGCGGGTGAGTTCGGCGGTGGCGCGGTAGCCCAGATCGCCGACCGCTATCCGGTCCTGCCAACTCGGCGCCATGGTGCTGCCGAGGTAGAGGCCGGTGGTGGGTTCGAGTACCTGTGCCCCGGTATCGGCCGGTACCGGCGGCAGTGCACCGATCCGGTCCTGCTGCCGGGCGGCGCGGTTACGCCAGCCCCGGTACATCAGGTAGACGGCCAGCACCCACAGTAGTACGCACAGGATGACCCAGAGTGTCCGTTCCATCAGCGGCCTCCCACCGGCGTGCCTGGGGTGGCAGCGACACCGTCGCGGGCGGTAACCCGGCCGCGCAGCAGTGTCGTGACGACCCGCCCGGGCAGTGTCATCGACTGATAGGGCGTATTGCTCGCGATACTGGCGAGGTGTTCGCCCTCGACCGTCCAGGTGGCGTCCGGGTCGACCAGCACCAGATTGGCCGGTTCTCCCACCGCGAGCGGGCGCCCCTGATCGTCGAGTCCGACGATCTCGGCGGGACGTTCGCTCATCACGCGCGCCACCCCACGCCAATCCAGCAGACGGGGCCGGACCATGGTCTCCACCACAATCGACAACGCGGTCTGCAATCCGAGCATACCGGGCCGGGCCGCCGCGAATTCGCAGCATTTGTCCTGTTCGGCATGCGGTGCGTGGTCGGTGGCGACGCAGTCGACGATCCCGGCGGCCAGCGCCTGCCGCAGGGCCTCGGTATCCGTGCCTTCGCGCAAGGGCGGGTTCACCTTGTTCACCGCATCATAGGTTTCCAGCCGGGCATCGGTCAGCAGCAGATGGTGTGGTGTCACCTCCGCGGTGATCGCGATCCCCTGGTCCTTGGCCCATTTCACCAGTTCCACCGTGCCCGCGGTGGACGCATGGCAGATGTGCACGCGCGCGCCGGCATCCCGGGCCAGGAGCGCATCCCGGGCCACGATCGATTCCTCCGCGGCCCGCGGCCAACCGGCCAGGCCCAGCCGCGCCGCCGTCGGGCCCTCGTGCGCGACCGCACCGCCGGTCAGTCGCGGCTCCTCCGCGTGCTGGGCGATCAGGACGTCCAGCGAACGCGCATACTCCAGGGCCCGCCGCATGATCAGCGGATCATGGACGCAGTGCCCGTCGTCGGAGAACATCCGGACCGCGCCGGCGCCGGCGGCCATGGTGCCCATTTCGGCGAGCTGTTCGCCCGCGAGGCCGACCGTCACCGCACCCACCGGGTACACATCGACGAGTCCGACCTCCTGACCGCGCCGCCACACATGGTCGGTGATCACCTGTGAATCGGCGACCGGCGAGGTATTGGCCATGGCGAAAACCGCCGTGTACCCGCCGAGCGCCGCAGCCGCCGATCCGGACTCGATGGTCTCGGTGTCTTCCCGGCCGGGTTCGCGCAGATGGGTGTGCAGATCCACGAATCCGGGCAGCAGCACCCGGCCCGCACCGGCGATGATTTCGGCGTCGTCCGCGCGCAGTCCGCTGCCGATCTCGCAGATCATCCCGTCGGCGATCAGCACATCGACCGGATCACCTTCACCGTAGAGCCGTACTTCGGTGATCAGAACGGTGTGGTTACGCTGCGCTGCCTCCTCCGGGCCCGACCCGCTCACGCTGTGTCGATCGGGCGTGACCGGGGGCCCTCCGTGGTTACGCTGCGCTGCCTCCTCCGGGCCTGACCCGCTCACGCTGTGTCGATCGGGCGTGACCGGGGGCCCTCCGTGGTTACGCTGCGCTGCCTCCTCCGGGCCCGACCCGCTCACGCCGCGGCCTCCTGCACACCGACCAGCAGGCGGAACAGCACCGCCATACGCATGTGGACTCCATTCGTCACCTGTTGCAATACGGCGGCGCGCGGCGAATCCGCCACCGACGACGCGATCTCCATACCGCGCAGCATGGGGCCGGGATGCAGCACCACGGCATGCTCGTCGAGCAGCGCGACCCGCCGTTCGGACAGCCCGTACCGCACCGCGTACTCCCGCGCCGACGGGAAGAATCCGCCGTTCATCCGTTCCGCCTGAACCCGCAGCATGAGCACCGCGTCGGCGCCGGGCAGCTCGGAGTCCAGATCCACCGATACCCGGACCGGCCAGTCCTCGACTCCCACCGGCAGCAGCGTGCGCGGCGCCACCAACACCACTTCCGCGCCCAGTGTGGACAGTAGGAAGGCGTTGGACCGCGCGACCCGGCTGTGCAGGATATCGCCGACGATCACCACCCGGCGTCCGGCGATATCACCGAGCCGTTGCCGCAGGGTGAGCGCATCGAGCAGGGCCTGCGTGGGATGTTCGTGCATCCCATCACCGGCGTTGATCACCGCCGGGACCGCGCTGCCCGACCGCCGCGACCAGCTCTCGAACCAGTGCGCGATCTGGTGCGCCGCACCGGAGGCGGGATGGCGCACAATGAGCGCGTCGGCGCCGGCGGCGTGGAGGGTCAGCGCGGTATCGCGCAACGATTCGCCTTTCGAGACCGACGAACTGCTCGCGCTCACATTGATCACATCGGCGCTCATCCATTTCCCCGCGACCTCGAAGGAGACGCGAGTCCGGGTGGAGTTCTCGAAGAACACCGTCATCACCGTGCGGCCGCGCAGGGTGGGCAGTTTGCGCACCTCCCGGCCCAGCAGCGCCTGTTCGAACCGTTCGGCCTCGTCGAGCAGGGCGATGGCGGCCGCGCGATCCAGATCGGTCACCGTCAGCAGATGTCTCACTGCCCCTCCCCCTGGTGCAGGAAGACGCCGTCGCGCCCGTCGTGTTCGCTCAGCAGCACCGATACGTCCTCCGTGCGCGCGGTGGGTACGTTCTTCCCGACGAAATCGGCGCGGATAGGCAGTTCGCGATGCCCGCGATCGACGAGAACGGCGAGTTGGACGGCGCGCGGCCGGCCCAGATCGCGCAGCGCGTCGAGCGCGGATCGTACGGTGCGGCCGGAGAAGAGCACATCGTCGACCAGGACCACCAGTGCGTCCTCGACCCCGCCGTCGGGCACCGAGGTCCGCTCCAGCGGGCGGTGTGGTTTGGTGCGCAGATCGTCGCGGTACAGCGTGATATCGAGGGATCCGAGTGCCGGGCGCACACCGGAGAATTCCTCGATCTTGTCGGTGAGCCGCGCGGCGAGAGTCGTCCCGCGGGTGGGGATCCCGATGAGCACCACGCGCGGGGTCCCGGGTTCGCCGGAATCGAGGGCGGTACGTTCGATGATCTGATGCGCGATCCGCGCTACGGTCCGGCCGACATCGGAGGGGGACAACAATTCGCGTCCCGCCGCCACCCATTCCGGCGTATGCCGCGCAACGGGTGGCGCCGCCTCGGCAGCGCCGGACGTGGCGGCCCGTTCTTCGGGCACAGCCATGCCGACCTCCTTCCCCGCCTCACCGGACGGTCCGTTAAAGGATGTCTTTACGCCGAGCAGCCTATCAGCCCGGGGACAGCAGTTTTCACCAGGTGAGGGCGCTGAACCGGTTGTGAGCGGGGACACTCGCCACGAAGGGGTATGCCGGTGTGAGCGCGATAACCGCACACCACGCGACAGTCACTCCCGGACTGCCACCACATGCCCGACCGCGGGGCCGCCTCCCATGGCGCCCGGCCGCCCGTAGGGTGCGACGAGATCGTCCCAGGCGCGAAACGTCGTCTTCCAGCCGTGTGCGGCGAACCACGACTCGCCGCCGGGACCCAGCCCGTTCACCGGTGTCCGGTCCGGTGCCTCCCGGGAGCGGTGCGGTATCTCCGGTCATCGGTGGCACTCCTGCAAGTTACTTACTTGTCGCCCGGCTAGTAAACCACGCCCCTCAGCCGTGCGCTTCGAATCTCGACCGCTTCGTGGCCGACCGGTCGGCCACGAAGCCGCGGGACCATTAGGCTCCCTGCGGCAGACCTTCGAGCACCAGAACTCTCGAACGCGAGTAGACCGTCGATCACAAGGAGACGCCGTTGGCCGGCCGCCGCAGCGATACCCGCGACCGTATCCGGGCGGTGGCGATGGAACTGTTCTCCGAACAGGGTTACGAGAAGACCTCGTTACGTCAGATCGCCGAACACCTCGGCGTCACCAAAGCCGCGCTGTACTACCACTTCCGGACAAAGGAAGATATCGTCGCCAGCCTCTCCGACGACGTCCGCCGCGGTATCGACGAGCTGATCGAATGGGCGGCGACCACCCCGCCCGGCCCGGCCCGCGCCGCGGAGATCCTCGACCGCTACGGCGCCCTGCTGCACAGCACCGGCCGCGATATGGTGCGGTTCATGCACGAAAACCAGCCCGCTTTCCGGGAACTGGGATTCGGAGTGAGCCTGCGTTACCAGTTCCGGCTGATCGCCGACCTGATGACCGAACCCGAGCGCGCACCCCTGGACGTCTTCCACGCCCGGCAGGCACTGCTGGCAATCAGCTGGAGCACGGCGATGATGGGCGATCTCCCCCTCTCCGACGACGAATGCTTCGACGCCGCAGTCGCCGTTGCCCGGAATATACTGCTCGCCGATTAGTTCCATGGTCCACCCCCGGACCCGTTCACGTCTCGGAAGCAACGCGCCGCAACCTCCCGCAGGATCGCTGTTCGAATTCGGCACCACTGGCGAGACGTAACCCGCCGCGCCCTTCGGCCGCCGCACCCCCGAATCCGAAGGCGCTCAGTGACCGTGACCGAACAGAGCCGGCCGAGGCACTCGTCGACCCCACCGAGCCCGTCCCGGCCGCCCCCGTGGCACCGTAACCGGAACGAGTGCGCAGAGAGCACCGACGCCGCGGCCGAAACATTCTCACAATCGATACCACAAGGGCAGCCACCCGAAGCAGGGCGGCGCCCGCACACAGCCCACAACCAGACGAGCAGGTATACAGCTTCCGGATCCCCGATGGCGACACCGTACGCCGGACCAGGGATTCGGCGGACCGTTCGCTGCGCGACCGTCGAGGAACCGGCGGAGCCGATAGCCGATGGAATCCGGGGGCAGAATGAACCGAATCTGCGCGATACGGTCGGCAGGCCCAGTACGCACCCCCAACCATTCGAACTCATGTTCGCATAGCGGCTATGCTGGAAACTATGTCGGTCCCCTTCCAGGCATCGCTGTTCGACGGCTTCGGCGCGATCGAACTAGAACCGCTCACGAATATCCGCCGGACACATCTGACCGACGGCGCGTGGGTGGACCTGCGGCCCGGCTGGTTGCGCGGCGCCGACGAACTCTTCGATCGCCTCACGACCGCGGTGCCGTGGCGCGGGGAACAACGGCCCATGTACGACCGCGTGGTCGACGTACCGAGACTGCTGTGCTTCTACGGCGAGTCCGCTGCGCTGCCCGATCCGGTCCTCGAACGGGCGCGTGATGCCTTGAGTGAGCACTACCGCACCGAACTCGGCGAACCCTTCCGGACAGCCGGACTGTGCTACTACCGCGACGGCCGCGACAGCGTGGCGTGGCACGGGGACACCCTCGGCCGCGGCGCCGCACAGGACACCATGGTCGCCATCCTCACACTGGGGGCACCGCGCCCGCTGTTGCTACGCCCCCGCTCGGGCGGCACCGGCCTGCGGTTCCGGCCCGGACACGGCGACCTGCTCGTCATGGGCGGCTCGTGCCAGCGCACCTGGGAACATGCCGTGCCGAAATCGCGGCGGGCGACCGGACCACGCATCAGTATCCAGTTCCGGCCGCGCGGGGTGCGGTGATCCGCTACCATCGCTCCGGCACAGCCGGGATACCGCGGCGACGGAGCGCCGCGGCACGCGACCAGATCTGAGACTGGAGCGAATCGGCCGGCCGCGGCGAGACGCCGGTCGCGGCACAGAGTTCCGCCCGCGCCTGCCGGGCCGATTCGACCATGCGGCGGTACTGCCGGAAAACCTGCACTTCTCCGTCGCCCCCGTCGTCGAGATACGTGTAATCCATATCCGGGCAGGAGTCCTTGCCCAACCGTGCGACACTCACCGCCCAATCACGCAGCCATTGCGCAGAACCCGCAATGACGAGCACCCGGCCGAACCGATCGATACGGCATCGGCCCCCAGGCGGCGCCCAGTACTCACCGGCACCCGCCAACATCCGCTCCCGCCACGCCTCCACCTCTGCTACGGCAGGATCGAGCCCGAACGTACGCCAGCGCACAGTGCCGTCCGGCCGACCGCGCAACGGTAGTTTGCGGCTCAATGCCGCGGCAGATCGACGCGTGAACACCGTACGGTCGGTGGGCACCAGGGCGATCGGATCGGCGGGTGCGCCGTCGAACGGGTTGGGATCCAGATGGCGCGTATCGATCAGCACGAACGTGCCGTGCCGCCGTTGATACGAAAGCCCCCACAACAACCGGGCCAGCAGCCGGGCGCCGCGCCAGTCCGACAGGATATGCCAAGTTTCGTGAAAGCGATTGCTGGAGAAGCGGAAATCGGTGCCGGGACGCAGTGTGATGGCGGTATGAACCCGCCCGTCGAGCACCATCACGCGGCGATGCAGTTTGATCTGGCCATCGGTGGCAGCGACACGGCGCGGCCGGCTGTTCCGCGCGGTCATACCACCTCCTGAGACCTTGCGTACGCCGCCCAGGAAAGCACGACCGCCGCAGGGCAGCAACGGGTTTTCCCTCGAGCCCGGGCAGTCACGGACTCCGTAACACCGAATCCACCAGTTCCCGGACCGCCGCCAGTAGCCGGTCGGCATCCCCGGCGCGGGCCAGTTCGGGCACTGTCGCACCGGCCAGCGAATCCAGTAGCAACCGGCCGACGACCTCGGCGTCCACCTCGGGCCGCGCCTCTTCCAGCAAAGCGGTGAGATGTTCATGCCAGAACCGGTGCAGTTCTGCGGTACGCGGATGCGGCGGCTCGGTCCGCAGTATCGCCATGAGTTGCAGGTTGTCGATCATCAGCCGGGCCATGGCGTCGAGGAATGCCCGCAGCCGGTCGGCCGCCGGAGCCCCCGGACCGAGCGGGGGTGGCCCCTCGGCCACTCGCGCCCGGAGGGTGAGCGCACTCTCGGCCACCAGTTCGTGCAGCAGCCCGGCCCGATTGCCGAAGCGATGGAAGATCGTGCCCTTCCCCACTCCGGCGGTCGCCGCGACCCGGTCCATGGTGATGCCGTCGGCACCGTGTTCGGCGAGCAGCGCGGCGGTGGCGTCCAGGATGGCACGCCGGTTGCGGGCGGCGTCCGCGCGTTCCTTCGCGGGAGGCATGGCACCACCTTCATTGACAAGTTGACCGACGGTCCATATCTTGGCAGACATAATTGGACCGACAGTCAAGTTATGGAGTTTCCGATGCAGGCAATCGTAATGACACACACCGGCGGGCCGGAGGTCCTGGTCCCACGAGAGGTCCCGGCGCCACAGCCGGATGCCGGAGAAGTCCTGATCCGGGCCGAGGCGATACCGGTGCTCTACCCCGAAACCCTGCTGCGCTCCGGAACTTTCCCCATGGCTGCGCCGCCGCCGGTAGTGTTCGGCCACCAGGCCGCCGGGGAGATCGTCGAGGTGGGCCCGGGCGTGGCCCGCGAACTCCTCGGCCGGCGCGTTGTCGCGGCAACCGCCGGCTCGGGGTCCTATGCCGAATTCGTCTGCGCACCCGTGGCGAATACCACGGTCATTCCGGCGGAGGTGTCGACAGACGATGCGGCGGCCACGATGATGAGCGGCTCGATCGCGCTGGCTCTACTGGAAGCCGCGAACCTGACCGGCACGGAAACGGTCGTTGTGGAAGCCGGCGCCACCGGCGTGGGCAGCTACCTGGTGCAGCTGGCCCGGGAATTCGGCGCGGCGCGGGTGATCGCGACCGCGGGCGGCTCCACCAAGGGCGAGCGCGCCCGGGAGCTGGGGGCCGATCAGGTCATCGACCACCGAACGGACGAGTGGGCGGAGACGCTCGCGGCGAACGCACCGGGCACCGTCGATATCGTCTTCGACTCCATCGGCGGCAGCACCGCGACAGCCCTGCTCAGCGCCATGACACCCGGCTCCGGCCGGATGCTGAGTTACGGATGGCTCTCCGGCACGCCGGCACAGGTATCGGCCGCCGATCTGATCCCGGGCGGCCTCAGCCTCACCGCCTGCGCGGGACCTGCCTGGCACCAGCGGGCACAGCGGGCCAGGGCCGGAATTCTCGCGCGCGTTCCCAGCCTGTCGCCACCGGTCGAGACCGTATTGCCCCTCGGGGAAGCCGCTCGCGGACACGAACTGGTGGAATCCCGGCGTCTACTGGGCAAAGTCGTTCTGCGACCGGCCGCGACACACTGACCGACACCGTCGACGTCGCGACCGCCCGCAGCCCCGGCGATCTCACGGGGATGTAGTCGACGGCGCAAGATCGAATCGCCACCCGGCCCGGCGGGGCACTGCGGTGGGGACATGGCCGGGCCGGCGGCCCCTTCCCTGGCCGATGCTCGCTCGTATCGTCGCCGGCCGATCCAGCACTGCGAATCCCCCGCAGCCGGTACGTGACGACTGGGAGTTCGTCCATAACATCGCTGCAGCGCAGACAATGCACTGCGCTCACGGATTGCGCACCCCACCGGCGATCTTCCGGCTCGGGAAGATACGCCGATCGCCTCAGTGACGCAGGACGAAGAAGTACGGGTCACGCATTCCGCGCATATCCATCACACCGAGCAAGGTCTCGTCGTCGACCCGCCGGAAATGGTCGATAATGGGCAGATGGTCGTAGACCATGGCGGCGCTCACCACCCCGCGGTACTCGATATCGCGTAACCGGGCCGTCGGCTTCCGGGTGCGCAGCAGCGGCGCGACGGTTCGCAGCCTGTTGCGCACGGGCCGCAACCAGTGCGCCGGGATCTTACCGGCCAGCGATAGCGGAACCCGGCGCGGATCCACCGCGAACACGGTGCCCCGCTCATCGGTGAACAACAGTGGGTGCACATCGTCGGCGGCGTCGAATTGCTTTCCGTACCAGCCGGATTCGGTAAGCGTACCGTCCATCGGATGGCCGGTGGGCAGTTCGTCGCCGCGCCAACGGCCGGTAGTCACCTCGGCTACGGGGGCCGCCGGCAGGCTGTCGAAGATCTCCCAGGCCTGCGCGACGGTGCAACCACCGGCCGGCAGGATGGTGGCTTTCTCGGTCATCGTCCGCACTCCTCGATATCAGGGACGTTGCGAGAGATAGCCTATCGCTCTCTCATAGAGCGCCGATGCCCGGTCAGCCGGTGATCTCCCATTCGTACACCGTCAGTTCGGCAGAACCGGTGGTGTGCAGAGGATCGGAGAACACCACCGCCTCGGCGGCCACGCGGGATTCCGCGAGCACAATGTAGGCACCCCCGGTGCTGTCGGTGAACGGCCCGCTTTCCTGCAACATGCTCCGCGCACGGAGGTCGCCCAGGAACTGCCGGTGCGGCTCGCCGACAGCCGGGTCGTACGCCGGAGTCCGGATCGCCAAGACCAGATATTTACGCACTCAGCTATCAGCTTCCGGTTCGGTCGACCGGGTCGCGGCAGCGGCAGCGCGGATCTGCGGCGCCACCAGCACCACCTGCCCCAGCACCCCGTTGACGAACCCGGGCGAATCGTCGGTGGACAGCTCCTTGGCCAGTTCCACCGCCTCGTCCACCGCGACGATCGGCGGGACGTCGGTCGCGTACAGCAGTTCCCATACGGCCACGCGCAGAATCGCCCGGTCCACCGCGGGCAGACGGGACAGCGCCCAATCGTGCAGGTACGACTCGATGGTGCCGTCCACCCGGTCGAGGTCCTCGGCGATACCGTCGACCAGGGTGCGGGTGTAGGCATGCACCGGAGCCACCGCCTGGTCCCGGGCGGCGAGCTCTATCCGTTCATCGGCCAGATCGGCAGGGTCGATATCGCGAGCCTCGGCCTCGAACAGCAGGTCCACCGCGCGGCGCCGGGCCTTGTGCCGGGCGCCGAGTTTCTTGTAGGCGGACTTCTTGTCCGCGGGCTGGTCGGCCACGATCAGGAGTTGACGCGGCCCAGGTAGCTGCCGTCGCGGGTATCGATGCGGAGTTTGTCGCCGGTGTTGATGAACAGCGGGACCTGGACCTCGGCACCGGTCTCCAAGGTGGCCGGTTTGGTACCGCCGGTGGACCGGTCGCCCTGCAGGCCGATATCGGTGTGGGTGACCTCGAGCTCAGCGGTGACCGGCAGCTCCACGTAGAGCGGCGCACCCTCATGGGTGGCAACCTGCACCGTCATGTTCTCGAGCAGGAAGCGGGCCTGCTCACCGATCGTGGTCTCGGCGAGGGCGATCTGATCGAAGGTCTCGCCGTCCATGAAGACGTAATCCGAACCGTCGTGGTATAGATAGGTCATATCCCGGCGGTCGACGGTGGCGGTCTCCACCTTCACACCGGCGTTGAAGGTCTTGTCGACGGTCTTGCCGGACAGCACGTTCTTCAGTTTGGTCCGTACGAAGGCAGGACCTTTCCCCGGCTTGACGTGCTGGAATTCGACGATCTGCTGGAGATTACCGTCGATCTTCAGCACAAGGCCGTTCTTGAAGTCGCTGGTGTCCGCCACTGTGTTCGGGTCTCCTCGGTTCTCGGGCGACCGGCGTCATCCGACGACGGTCAGTTCTTTGCTGGTGTGGGTGAGCAGTTCCGGGCCCCCTTCACGCACCACGAGCGTGTCCTCGATCCGGACGCCGCCGCGGCCGGGAAAGTACACACCTGGTTCGACGGTCACCGCCACGCCAGACAGCAGTGTACCCGTGCCCGTTTTCGCGATACCGGGCGCTTCGTGGATCCGCAGCCCCACCCCGTGGCCCAAACCGTGCACGAACAACGAACCGTGCCCGGCGGAGGCGATCACCTCCCGAGCCGCGGCGTCCACATCGGCGCACGGAACACCGGGTCGTAACGCTTTCCGGCCGGCGGCCTGCGCGGCGTACACCAGGTCGTATACCTCGCGTTGCCAGTCCGCGGGTTCGCCGAGCACGAAGGTCCGGGTCATATCGGAGTGGTAGCCGTCCACGACGGCACCGAAATCGATCTTCACGAAATCACCGGCGGCCAGTACGGCATCGGTCGGCCGGTGGTGTGGAATCGCGGAATTCGCCCCCGCGGCGACGATGGTTTCGAAGGCGATTCCGGCGGCGCCGCGTTCGAACATGGCCCATTCGAGGTCGCGGGCGACCTGGCGCTCGGTGCGTCCCGGGCGGAGTTTCCCGGCTGCCAGCAGCGCGGCCAGCGCCTCGTCGCCGACCGTGCAGGCCGCACGCAACCGGTCCACCTCGTAATCGTCCTTTACCATGCGCAACTGTTCGATCAATCCGGGTGTGGCGACGAAATCGAGTCCGGTGCCGAGTTCCACGAATCCGCGATGCTGATCGACGGTGACGATATGGCTTTCGTAGCCCAGCCGGCCGAACTGCCATTCCCCGGCCGATTCCACGACCCGCCGGGCGACCGCGCGAGCGATCTCGGCCCGCAGATCGGGCACCTGCTCGGCGACCTGAGTGTCGTAGCGACCGTCCGTGGCGATCACGGTACGTTCCTCCGCCCCCGCCGTATCCCACGAATGCACCAGCAGCGCGGCGTTGGAACCGGTGAAACCGGTCAGATAGCGGATGTTCACCAGATCGGTGACCAGCAGGCCGTCGATTTCGTTCTCGACCAGCAGGTTGCGCAGCAGCCCCCGCCGCGCGGCGTAATCGGGCCGCTTCTGCGGGCCACGGCCGGAATCAGCAGACATGGGACAAAAGTACCGCCGACCCGGGTGCGCTACACAGGCCAGGCCGGAGCGAACTCGGCGAACACCGACCGGAACGCGCGGTATTCACACCGCACCGGGGCGGCTCGGGTTGTCCACAGATCACCGCGGAGCCGCCCACCGAGCCGAGATCCCCGGAATCGTGAACGGTGTGGCAGCACTCTTCTTCCTCCTCCTGTCCGGCTGGTGCGGAATACTCGCAGTTTTCGATATCCGTAGCCGGCGCCTGCCGAATCCGCTCACCCTCACGGGCGCCCTGGCTGTACTGGCCTACGCGGTATCGGCCGGGCAATCGGGCGCCGCGCTCCGGGGTGCGGCACTGTTGGCGATCCCCTATCTGGTGGTGCACCTGCTGTGGCCGGCCGCGCTCGGCGCCGGCGATGTGAAACTTGCCGTAGGGCTGGGCGCCGCTGCCGCGCTCGGTGGTACGCACGCCTGGATGTGGTCGGCTCTCGTGGCACCGCTGTTCACCGCCGCGGCCGCGATCGGCCTGCTGCTCGGGCAGTACGTCAGCGCAGCGTGGGTCCGGTACACCCGGCCGCGCGCAAGCATGCCTATCCCGGCATGTGCCCGCTCCCCCGGCGCCCCGGCCGCCGCCGTACCGCACGGACCCGCCATGTGCGCCGCGACCCTGCTGGGCCTGACGCTGTGGTGATCACCCGGCAATCCGATACGGTCGCGCGCGACAGGCACGATGAACACCGCCGACCGCCTGCCCGGAGCGCGGCGCCGACATGGGAAGATGGTCGGCGTGCTGCGCTGGATAACTGCTGGAGAATCCCACGGACCCGCTCTCGTCGCCCTTCTGGAAGGAATGGTCGCCGGAGTCGAGGTGAGCTCGTCGGAGATCTCCGCACAGCTGGCGCGCCGCCGGCTCGGTTACGGTCGCGGCGCCCGGATGAAGTTCGAGGCCGACAAGGTCACCGTGATCGGCGGCGTCCGGCACGGGCGCACCATGGGCGGTCCGGTCGCAATCGAGATCGCCAACTCGGAATGGCCCAAATGGACCACGGTGATGTCGGCCGACGCGGTGGACGAGGCCGAACTCGCCGATCTCGCCCGCAACGCCCCGCTCACCCGGCCGCGTCCCGGCCACGCCGACTATTCGGGAATGCTGAAATACGGCTTCGAGGACGCCCGCCCGGTGCTGGAACGCGCGAGCGCCCGGGAAACCGCCGCCCGAGTCGCGGCCGGCACGGTGGCGCGGGCATTCCTGCGCCAGGCGCTGGGGGTCGAGGTGGTTTCGCATGTGGTCGCCATCGGTACCGCGGCGAACACCACCGGGGTGGTACCCACCGCCGCCGACCTGACCACGATCGACGAAAGCCCGGTACGGGCGTTCGATACCGCGGCCGAGGCTGCCATGATCGCCGAGATCGAGGCGGCGAAGAAGGACGGCGACACCCTGGGCGGTGTCGTCGAGGTGGTCGTCACCGGACTGCCGATCGGTCTGGGGTCGTTCACCAGCGGGGAGAACCGGCTGGATGCGCGGCTCGCGGCCGCGCTCATGGGAATTCAGGCCATCAAGGGCGTCGAGGTCGGCGACGGATTCGAGACAGCACGCCGCCGTGGCAGCCAGGCCCACGACGAGATGCGACCGGGTCCCGATGGTGTGCTGCGCTCGACCAACCGCGCGGGTGGCCTCGAGGGCGGAATGACCAACGGCGAGGCGCTGCGGGTCCGGGCGGCGATGAAACCCATCTCCACCGTGCCGCGGGCGCTGTCCACCGTCGATATGGCCACCGGCGCGCAAGCTTCGGCGATCCACCAGCGCTCCGATGTCTGCGCGGTCCCGGCGGCGGGGGTGGTGGCCGAATCCATGGTTGCGCTGGTGGTGGCCCAGGCGGCGCTGGAGAAGTTCGGCGGCGATTCGATCGCCGAAACGGTGAGCAACCTCGACGGCTACGTGAAGCGGATCAGCGCTCGCCCGCACCTGAACCCGGGCGAACACGTCGCCGACCCGGCGTAATGTCCGCGCAGACCGATCCGCGCGGCCCGCGGGTGGTGCTGATCGGGCCGCCGGGCGCGGGCAAGACGACGATCGGCCGGAAACTGGCCCGTGAATTGGGCGTCGAACTGTACGACACCGATGCCGGTATCGAGGAGACCTCCGGCCGCAGCATTCCGGAGATCTTCGCCGGCGACGGCGAACCCGGCTTCCGGCGCCTCGAAGAAGAGGTGGTGGGCCGGGCGCTGCACAACCAGCGGGGTGTCGTTTCACTCGGCGGGGGCGCGGTGCTGTCCGAGAGCACCCGGGCCCTGCTGCGGGAATGCACGGTGGTGTATCTGGAGATCAGTATCGCCGAGGGCCTGCGCCGCACCGGTGCCACGAATACCCGGCCGCTGCTCGGCGGCGCCGATCCGGATACGAAGTACCGCGAAATCATGCGTATCCGCCGACCGCTCTACCGGGAGGTCGCCTCGGTGCGGGTACGCACCGACGGGCGCAGTCCGGGCCGGGTGGTTCGCGCGATCATGGGCAAACTCGGCCTCGAGCCGGTTCACCCGGAAACAACCGAAACCGATGTCGCGGCCGGAGCCACCCCGCAGCGTGCGAGCCGCTCCCGGGCACGGCGTCGCGCCCGGGCACGCGCTCGGCGGGCGGCAGCCGCGCAGCAGAAGTCAGCCGGGGCAGCCCCGGTCGACGCCGCTACCGCGGACACCGGAGCGAACAACGATGCCGGCCGGGCAGCGGCGGCCGAAGGTGAGAAGCCGGGCGCACCGGCGGACCGGCGAACCGAACCCACCGCCCCCGGCCTGCGCACACCCGGCCGGTCCCGCCGGGCCCGGGCCCGGCGCGCGCGGGCCCGCAGACAACAACGTGAACAGGCCGAGCAGACCCGGACCGAACAGGCAAAGACAGAAACGGAGCAGCCCAGGTGACAGAACCGACGCGTATCGAGGTCCGCACCGCACAGCCCTATCCGGTGATCATCGGCCGCGGTTTGCTCGGTGATCTCGTCGAGGCCGTGACCGGTTCCGGTGGTGTGCGCACCGTCGCTCTCTTCCATCAGCCCTCACTGGTCGAAACCGCGGAGGTGGTGCGCACGACGCTGGCCGAGGCCGGGGTAGACGCGCACCGGATCGAGATTCCCGACGCGGAGGCCGGTAAGGAACTCGCAGTCGCCGGCTTCTGCTGGGAGGTACTGGGCCGGATCGGCCTGACCCGCAGCGATGTGGTGGTCAGTCTCGGCGGTGGTGCGGCCACCGACCTCGCGGGCTTCGTCGCGGCGACCTGGATGCGCGGGGTGAAGATCGTGCATGTGCCCACCACCCTGCTGGCGATGGTGGACGCGGCAGTGGGCGGTAAGACCGGGATCAATACCGAGGCCGGGAAGAACTTGGTGGGCTGCTTCCATGAACCGTCGGCGGTGCTGGTCGATCTGGTGACGCTGGAAACCGTCCCGCGCAACGAGATCGTGGCCGGGATGGCCGAGATCATCAAGGCCGGTTTCATCGCCGATCCGGTGATCCTGGACCTGATCGAGCAGGACCCGGAGGCCGCGCTCGATCCGGCCGGCGATGTGCTGCCGGAACTGATCCGGCGCGCTGTCGCGGTCAAAGCCGATGTAGTGGCCGCCGATCTCACGGAATCGGCGCTGCGGGAAATCCTCAACTACGGCCACACCCTCGGTCATGCCATCGAGCGCCGGGAACGCTACCGCTGGCGCCATGGTGCGGCGGTCGCAGTGGGGCTGGTGTTCGCCGCCGAATTGGGTCGCTTGGCCGGTCGCCTCGACGATGCCACCGCCGACCGGCATCGCAGCATTCTGGAAAGCGTGGGCCTGCCCACCACCTACGATCCCGATGCCCTGCCGCAACTACTGGAGGGTATGCAGACCGATAAGAAGACCCGCTCCGGCGTGCTGCGGTTCGTCGTGCTGGACGGGCTGGCCAAGCCGGGGCGGCTGGAAGGCCCGGACCCCGCGCTGCTCGCTGCCGCGTACTCGGCGGTGGCCGGGGCGGGCTCCAGTGGTGGCGGCGCAATCCTGCTGTGAGCGGAGCGAGTGCGGCGAGGCAGTCGGCAGCCAACCCCCGTTCGACGGCCTGCCTGCCGGCATCGCAGGCAGGCCGTACTCGCCTTCCATGGAAACCGGCGGAGCTGTCCTGAGGTTGCTCGGTGCGGTGTTCGCGTGGCGATGGCCGCCATCGGTGCAACCCGGTGGGCCCCTACCGACCGTATGGCTCATCGCCGGCCCGGCCGTAGGGACGCAGTTGCCAGCAGCCGTCTCGGCACGGTTAACAGCCGTATCAGCCGAGCACCGGACAATCCGCACGGCGCGCAGCCGCACCGTACCGGTGGCCGAGTGGCCCGCCGGCATACGGGCGAGCGCACCCGGGCGACTGACTACGAGATTCGGCTCACCGGCACATCGCGGAGAAACGGCGATTGCCGGTGAGGCCGGGGTCCGTCGCCGGCAGGCCGGTCTCAGGCGGCGGAACCGGCGGGCCGGAGTCCGGCGGTATCGGCCGGACGGCCCTGCTCCCGGCGTGCCTGCCGCCGGCCCACGGCCACACCGATGAGCGCCGGGACGAAGATCAGCAGCACGATGAACGCGGAGGCGGCAGTCGCCTCGAAGAGCAGTCCGGCGTCGCCGAGATCGACCCGCGGTACGAAATCCAGCAGCCAGGACACGAGGCCGCAACCGATACCGCCGGCCACCGCGGCCTGCAGCCACAGAATGGTCAGATCGGCGCCGCGTTCCGGATCGGTGTTGGCCCGCCGGTCCGCCCGGCCGTCCACCAGGCCCCACGCGACCGCGGCACCGATCAACACCACCAGGCAGAGCAGCCGCAGCCACACCCCGTAGGTCGGGACGAACCCCATCGCGAATCCGAGGAGTACCCGGAGCACGACGGCCAGCCCACCGAGCGCCAGTGCCCGCAACAACCACGCAGTCATGCCGATCACCATAACGCTCTTCACCGTAAACTAGAACCGGTTACAGAATATCGATGGCATACGGTGGCGAACCGGGCGATCAGCCCAGGTCGGATACCGCGGCCGCCATCGCCGCCCGCGGAGCGGGTTTCCCGGTGAACTGCTCGACCTGTCCGTAGGCCTGTTCGAGCAACATCTGCAGGCCGCCGACCACGGTATGACCCGCCGCCGCCACCGCTTCCGCGAGCGGGGTCGGCCACGGGTTGTAGAGGGCATCGAGCACCACCGGCGCCGCCGCCACCGCGCCGGCGATACCGGCTGCCGCCTGATACGGGACAGTGCTGACCACCGCCCCGGCCGCCGCGCAGCGCCCCGCCAGCTCGGGCGCGTCGAAGCCGATGACCTCGGAATCCGCGCCGAGTTGCGTGGCGAGTTCGCGCGCACCGGCGGCCCGGCCGGCGTCGCGCGCCACGATCGTGACCCGTCGCGCGCCCAGTCCGGTCAGCGCCAGCAGCGCCGGCCGGGCGGTCCCGCCGGCGCCGAGTACTACCGCTTCGGTCAACTCGGTCACCCCACCGCCGCGCAACGCACCCAGTACACCGTCCACGTCGGTACAGTCCGCCCGCCAACCGGATTCGGTCCGCACGAGGGTATTGGCCGAGCCGACGAGCATCGCACGTTCGGTGCGTTCGCCGGCATAGGCGAGCGCGGCCTCCTTACCCGGCATGGTCACCGATAGGCCGACCCATTCGGGTCCGAGTCCGTCCATCAGCCGTGGCAGTTCGGCCGCGGTGCATTCGATCCGGTCGTAGGACCAGTCCAGGCCGAGCGCCCGATAGGCGGCCAGGTGCAGCTGTGGAGAGCGGGAATGGGTGATGGGGCTGCCGAGTACGGCCGCCCGCCGTGGACCGCCGGTCGATACTGACCGCGCCGCCGATCCGGAGTCGGCCGTGCTGCCGGAGCCCTCCGCAGTCCCGGAAGGCCCCGTCGATCCGGGCCTGCCACCCGATTCAGCGCCCACTGTCGAGAATCCCGCTTTCCAATGCCAATTCGATGTTCTGCAGATGCTCGCCGTAACTCTCGGTGAACAGCGTCGTACCTTCCTTGTCGACCGTGACGAAATACAGCCAGTCACCCGGCTCGGGCTTCTCCATCGCCTCCAACGCCTGGATCGAGGGAGCGGAGATCGGGGTGGCGGGCAGCCCGGCCATGGCGTAGGTGTTCCACGGGGTGGTCTGCGCGCGATCGGCGTCGGTGGTGGCGACCTCGGTTTTGTCCAGGGCGTAGTTGACCGTGGAATCGAACTGCAGCGGCTGGCCGATATCGAGCCGGTTCACGATCACCCGGGCCACCTTGCTCATGTCCTGGGGCAAGGCTTCGCGTTCCACCAGGGAAGCCCCGATGAGCGTTTCGTAGGGACTCAACCCGTTGGCTGCCCCGGATTCGAGCAACCCGGTGGACTCGTAGCTCGCCGCGCTTTCGCTGACCAGTTTCCGCAGGATCTCCTGGGCGGACCCGGTCGGATCGAAATCCCAGCTGCCCGCGGCGATCAGCCCCTCGAGCTGACGCCGCCGGTCCGGCACCTGCCGGACTGCATCCATAGCCCATTCCGGCACGCCGAGGGCGGCCAGATCGGTACCGGCGCCGGCCTCTTCGAGTTGTTCGTAGGTGATACACCGGCGTTCGGGGCCGTCGCCGACACAACTGGCGGCGGCGATCTTGGTGTAGATGCCTTCCTTGCGGGCGCCGGTGTTCACATCGTGCTGATCGTGCAACTGCCGGCCCTCCGAGATGACCAGGCTGCCCACTCGGGTTTCCGGCGCCACCAATGCCGCGACGGCATCCCGACCGGGGCTGCGCTCCGGAATGGCGTAGTAGCCGGGCTGTACCGAACTCATGCTCTCGTTCTGTACGGCTGCCTCGTAGAACGCTGCCGAGCTGGCCACCACACCGGCTTCTTCCATGGTGGCGGCTATCTCGGTGGCCGTATCGCCGGCCGCCACGTGAACCACCACCGGCGCGCCACCCGGCCCGGGGAAATCCTCCGGCGGGGTGTAGCGGTTGACGAGCTTGTACACGCCGGCGCCGAGAATCAGCACGAGCACCACCGCGGCGGCCGCCCAGAGCAGCTTCTTGCGGCCCCCGCTCTGTTTCTCCCGGGCCCGCCGGGCGGCGGCTCGGCCCCCGCGGCGAGGTACCGGCCGGGAGCGGGTGCGCGGTCGCGGCTCGGGCTCGTCGTCCTCGTCCTCGTCGTCGATGTACTCGTCCTCGTCGACGTAGCGGGGGATGACTGTGGTGTCGTCGTCCTCGTACGGGTCCCAGCCGGTATCCGGCTCGGCATCCCATTCGGGGTCGTCGGCTACGGGCGTGGCGGCCGCCCGGCGGGACCGCTCCCAGGCCTTGTCGTCGCGGCGGTATCGCCGCTCGGCCTCACGCTGCCGGAACCGCGCCTCTGCCTGCGCCCACCGATCCGTCATTCATCGTCTCCGAACAACGCGGTCCGTTCCGCGTCCTCGGCCGACCTCATCATCGAACTCCGTTCGTCCAACCAGCTCTGCAGGATCGAAACAGCAGCCGCCTGATCGATCACCTGCCGCTGTCCGCGTGCTCGGACACCGCTGTCCCGCAGAGCGCGTGCAGCAGACACCGTAGTCAAACGTTCGTCGGAAAGGCGGATCGGCACTTCGGGCAGCGCGTCGCGCAATCTTCCGGCGAACTCTACGGCCAGCCGTGCCGCGGTGCCGCTTTCGCCGCGTAGCGTGCGCGGCAACCCGACGATGATCTCCACCGCCTCGTATTCCGCCGCGATCTCGGCGATCCGCGCGATATCCGCGCCGACGGCCGGCTTCCCGCGCGCACCGGGCGCGGCGGCACCTGTCGTATTGCGTCCGGACCGGCGGCCGGGCGCACCGGCCCGGGGCACCGTCTCCACCGGAGTGGCCAGCACACCGCCGGGGTCACTGGCCGCCACCCCGATCCGAACGCTGCCCACGTCGATGCCGAGCCGGCGGCCGCGGCCCGGGTCGGCATCGGGGTGCGGCCGGTCGACCGGGATATCCGCGCCGGAACCAGCCGCCATCAGCCGGCGTGTGTGCCGATATGGTCCCGGACCGCCGCCAGGCCCGCCTCGATACCCGACGGGTCCGACCCCGCGCCCTGGGCCATCTCGGGCTTACCGCCGCCGCGGCCGGAGATGCTCGGGCCGAAGACACCGACCAGCGCACCGGCGGCGAAACCCTCATCCTGGGCTGCCTTGTTCACGGTGACGACGAACGGCACCTTGCCCTCGTTATTTCCGAGCAACACCACGATGGCGGGCGTGGAGCCCAGCCGGCCGCGGATATCGGCCGCCAGGGTGCGCAGATCCCCGGCCGCGACGCCCTCCGGGGCGGCCGCCGCCACCAGCAGCACATCCCCGATCCGTTGCGCGGCGTCGGCGTACGAGCCCGCTGAGGACAACACCGCCGCCACCTTGGTCCGCTCGAGCTCCTTCTCGGCGACCTTCAGCCGATCCACGAGCTGCTCCACCCGTCCCGGAACTTCGTCGGAAGGCACTTTCAACATGGACGCGACACCGGCCAGCAGCGCCCGCTCCTTCGCCAGATGCCGGTACGAATCCAGCCCGACGAACGCCTCCACGCGGCGCACCCCCGAACCCACCGACGACTCCCCGAGCAGGGTGATCGGGCCGATCTGGGAGGAATGGCCCACATGGGTGCCACCGCACAGCTCCATGGAGAACGGTCCGCCCATCTCCACTACCCGCACACGGTCACCGTAGTTCTCGCCGAACAGGGCCAGCGCACCCATTTCGCGAGCCTTCGGCAGATCGGTGACGAAGGTGTTCACCGGATAGTCGGCGCCGACACCGTCGTTGGACACCGCTTCGATATCGGCCTTCTGCTGTTCGGAGAGCTGGCCCTGCCAGTTGAAATCGAACCGCAGATACCCGGGCTTGTTCATCGAACCCGCCTGCACCGCATTGGGACCGAGGACCTGCCGCAACGCGGCGTGCACCATATGCGTTCCGGAATGTCCTTGGGTGGCACCGCGCCGCCAACCGGGATCCACCTGGGCGAGCACCACATCGCCCTCGGTGATCTGTCCCTGTTCCACCGTGCACCGGTGCACCCAGAGCTTCTTCGCGATCTTCTGCACATCGTTGACGGTGAGCTTGGTACCGGCGGTGGTGATCGTGCCGCGATCGGCGATCTGACCGCCCGATTCGGCGTAGAGCGGGCTGCGGTCCAGGATCACCTCGATATCGGTACCGGCGACCGCGGTCGGCACCCGGACGCCGTCGCCGATGAGCGCGAGCACTCGCGCCTCGGAGGTCAGTTCGTCGAAACCGGTGAACTCGGTATCGCCCCGGTCGACCAGTTCCTTGTAGACGGAAAGGTCGGCGTGGGCATGCTTACGGGCGTGCGCGTCCTCCTTGGCCCGCTGCCGCTGCTCGGCCATCAGCGACCGGAAACCCGCCTCGTCCACGGACAGGCCGGCTTCGGACGCCATCTCGAGCGTCAGGTCGATCGGGAAACCGTAGGTGTCGTGCAGGGTGAAGGCGTCGGCTCCGGAGATCCTGCCGGTCTTACCGGCCGGGGTGGCCGCCTTGACTTCCTCGACGGTTTCGTCGAAAAGCCGCGATCCGGTGGCCAGCGTCTTACGGAAAGCGGTCTCCTCCCCGACCGCGACCGTTTCGATCCGCGCGAAATCGGTGGACAGCTCGGGATAGGACGGCGCCATCAGCTCGCTCACGACCTGCATGAACTGGCTCATCACCGGTTGCTCGGCACCCAGCAGCCGGGCCGAGCGCACGATCCGGCGCAGCAGCCGCCGCAGCACATATCCGCGCCCGTCGTTGCCCGGATTGACGCCGTCGGCGATCAGCATCGCGGACGTGCGCGCATGGTCGGCGATGACCCGGAAGCGCACATCGTCGGCGTGTTCGACACCGTAGGACCGGCCGGTGAGTTCTTGGGCCTTGTCGATGATGGGGCGCAGCAGATCGGTTTCGTAGACATTGTCGACACCCTGCAGCAGCAGTGCGATGCGCTCGATACCCATCCCGGTGTCGATGTTCTTCTTCGGCAGCACACCCACCGGCGGATACCCCAGTTTGGGGCTGTCCTCGCCGCGGACGTCCTGCATGAAGACCAAGTTCCAGATCTCCAGATAGCGGTCCTCGTCGGCGACCGGTCCGCCGTCGCGGCCGTACTCGGGTCCGCGGTCGTAATAGATCTCGGAGCAAGGCCCACCGGGACCGGGCACTCCCATATCCCAGTAGTTGTCCTTGCCGTCGCGGAACTGGATCCGTTCCTCGGGAATGCCGGCCACCTTGCGCCACAGCTCGGCGGCTTCCGGATCGGCCTCGTAGGCGGTGACCCAGATCCGTTCGGGATCGAACCCGTAACCACCGTCCTCCTGGGACCTGGTGATCAGTTCCCACGCGAAGCGGATGGCGTCTTCCTTGAAGTAATCGCCGAACGAGAAATTGCCGGCCATCTGGAAGAAGGTGTTGTGCCGGGTGGTGACGCCGACTTCTTCGATATCACCGGTGCGCACACATTTCTGCACACTGGTCGCACGCGGGTAGGGCGGCGTCTGCTGACCGAGGAAGTACGGTTTGAACTGCACCATGCCCGCGTTCACGAACAGCAGGTTCGGGTCGTCGAGAATCAGCGATGCACTGGGCACCTCCGTATGCCCGGCACGAACGAAATGGTCCAGGAATCGCCGTCTGATCTCGTGGGTCTGCACAGATATCCAGCCTACCGGGACGGTGCACGCGAATTATCACCGAGCCGGGTTAGCCGCACCGCACCGGTCGAACGCGGCCTGTCCGGTGCCTTCGGTGGACAGCCTGCCGCCCGCGACCATTCTGCTCCGGCGAGACCCGAGGCACCGGCGGCCCCTTCGAGATCGGCGAGGATCACGACGTCGCCGCGGTCGGCGCCTACCCTCTGCCGCGTCCGTCCCGGCTCCGCAGGCCACGTACTATCCTGCGCAGGGTACTCACCCGGGGACCGACCGCCCGCTCGTTGCCGTGGTCGGTCGGGTGGTAGTAATCCACACCGACCAGCTCATCCGGCGGGTACTGCTGGGCGAGCACACCGTCCGGGTCGTCGTGCGGGTACCGGTATCCCCGGGCATTACCGAGCGCCGCCGCACCGGAGTAGTGGCCGTCGCGCAGATGCGGCGGCACCGCACCCGCCTTACCGGCTGTCACATCGGCCATGGCCGCGCCGATCGCGGCCACCACGGCACCCGATTTCGGGGCCGTGGCGAGATGGATGGTGGCCTGAGCCAGTGCCAGCCGGGCCTCCGGCAACCCGACCAGCTGCACCACCTGCGCCGCGGCCGTCGCGGTCTGCAACGCGCTGGGGTCCGCCATCCCGATATCTTCGCTGGCGTGGATCATCAGCCGGCGGGCGATGAAACGCGGATCCTCCCCCGCGGTCAGCATCCGGGCGAGGTAGTGCAGGGCGGCATCCACGTCCGAGCCGCGAATGGATTTGATGAACGCGCTGATCACGTCGTAATGCTGGTCACCGGCCCGGTCGTAACGGACGGCCGCCTTGTCCACGCTGGCGGCGACCAGGTCGAGGTCGATCCGGCCGTCGAGCGAGGATTCCGCGGAGGCCTCCAGGGCGGTGAGCGCGCGACGGGCGTCCCCGCCGGCGATCCGCACGATATGGTCGATCGCCTCGTCGGTAACGGTGAACTGCTCGTCCAGCCCGCGGGGATCGGCGAGGGCGCGGGTGAGCACGGTGCGGATATCGTCGGCCGTCAGCGACTGCAACTGCAGCACCAGCGACCGGGACAGCAGTGGGGCCACCACGGAGAACGACGGGTTCTCCGTGGTCGCGCCCACCAGCAGCACGATCCGGTTCTCGACCGCGGCCAGCAGCGCGTCCTGCTGCGTTTTGGAGAACCGGTGCACCTCGTCGATGAACAGCACGGTCTGCTCCCCGGCGGTGAGCCGCCGCCGGGCCACATCGATCACCGCCCGCACCTCTTTGACTCCCGCCGACAACGCGGACAGCGCCTCGAACCGGCGCCCGGTGGCATGGGAGATCAGCGAGGCCAGCGTGGTCTTCCCCGTTCCCGGCGGCCCATAGAGCAGAACCGACGCCGCACCCGACCCTTCGACGAGGCGGCGCAGCGGTGAGCCGGCCCCGAGCAGATGCTGCTGCCCGACGACCTCGTCGAGGGAGGCGGGCCGCATCCGCACCGCCAACGGTGCGCGGGTATCACCGACCCGAACAGCCTGATCCTGCCCGGCAAAGCCCGGTGCATCCGGCCCCGCACCGGGCATATCGAACAGCCCGTCGCTCATGCCGCGCCTTCTGTGGGCCGGAGAGAACTACCGTGGTGACCTTTCGCTACCGCTTCCCGGCCTGACGCACTCATGGCTGCGACCGTACCGTCCGCCCCCGACCCCCGTCCCCACGTGGACTCGCCGGACCGTCCTGGACCCGCGTCACGGCCCTCTTGCGGGCGACAGCCACGACCAGAGCGAGTGAGTCCCCTTCGAGACAGACCCACGGAGCGGCCGGCGATAAACACAGCCCGTCCCTTACAGACCGTCTACTCGCAAGCAGCGTAAACAGGCCCCACTCCACGCTGAAACTGCGGCTTCGCCTGCACCGACCCCTACCTCAGCTGAGATGTTCGTCGAGCAGCGCGCACACACCTTCGGCAAAATCGCCGACCGCGTCGTTGCCGAGGCACCGCGCGTCCTCGGCCAGCCCGGCCCACCGGTTGAGCAGGGCATCCGATCGCGGCACCGACAGCCCGTGTTCGCGGGCGGCCGCGATCCGGGTGTGGTCCGCGGGCAGGAACCAGTACGTGCTCAGCCAGACCCAGATCAGCCGCGCCTCGAGGATCTTCTCGGCCAGCAGGTCGTCATCGGCGAGAGCCGGCCATACGCCGACCACCTCGGCCCGCCATGCCTCCACCATCTGATCGGCCAGTTCGCGGGACAGTTCGATATCGCACAGACAGCCGGGGAAGGACACCAGCGCGTACGCGATATCGAGGGTGGCGTCACGGAAACCGCCCCATTCGTAGTCGAGGATGCGGGCGCCCTCGTCGTTGATGATCACATTGTCGGGGCACAGGTCCGAGGGGCTGAACGCCCGGAACCGCCCGCCGCCGAACAGCCGGGCCCCGTGGGCGACCTGGTCGGCCACCTCGTCGGGCACGTCGATGCCGAGTTCGCGCCGCAGCAGGGCGGGTACCTCCGTGACGGCGGCCTCGGCCTGCTGGGCTATGCCGTCCACCCGGTGCAGTACGTCGACCCGGCGGAGCAGTGCGACGAAATCGAGTTCCCGTCCGACCGTGGCGGCATGCATCCGGCCGAGCGCCTGCGCGAATGCCATCATCGCGTTCTGGGCGGCCGGTTCGGCGCCGCTGCGCAGCACATCGGTGAGTTTGGTGTTCTCCCCCAGATCGCTCAGCACGAGCAATCGGTCGGGCAGACTGTGCGCGATGAGGTACGCGCCCGGGCGTTCGCCCCGGCTCAGCGCGGTGGTGAACTGGTAGGACACCGCTTCCCGGAGGAAGGCCGAATCGACGCTGGCGACCCCCGGCATGATCGTCACGTTCTTGGGGTCCGCGACGGCGCCGCGCACCTGCTTGACGATCAGGGTGCGTGGTAGGGAGAACGCGTTCTCGGCGACCCGGACCCGTAGGACGGTGGTCCGTCCGCTGCCGCTGAGTTCGGCGGGATCGCTCAGCTTCACCGGAGCACCCATTCGCTTTGTGAGCAACTGCTGTGCTGCGGATACGACTTCGGTGGCTCGTTCGGCCAGTAGTGCAGTCATCGCATCTCAAGTTACTCGCATTCGGTCACTTCTAGCGAGCGGTTGAACAACCTTTCCGTGTCGCCCGGCGTGTCAGACGTGTTCCCCGGTGTATCTGCGGCCTGCTTGACAGCGCTTCGCAGGTCGGGTTTTCTCGATCTGAACTGCTGTGCGCCACACCGGAAACCATTTGAGCCGAAAGGTATGCCAGCGTGACCGACACACCGAGTTCCGCCCCCGACTCCCCCGGTGCCCCGGACACGGCAGGCAGGCGGCCCACGCCCGGTGAAACCCGGCCCCCGACGCCCGGTGGCCCGGCCGCGGACGCCTCGCGAACAGGCGATTTCCCCGGAGGTGTGGTCCACGACCCGGGCCGGAGCGATCCGCCCAGGATGGAGAAACCCGTCACCACGGCGGGGCCGGGTACCGACCCCGCCGCGCGCACGGTCACCGATGGGCCCGAACCGCTCGCCACCACCGGCCGGCCCGCGCCGGACGGCACCATTCCCGATCCGGCCGCCGGCCAACCCGTCTACGGGCCTCCCGGCACGGGCCCCGGGCCGGAATCGCAGGTCTACGGCTACCAGGCGCTCGGCACGGGAGTCCCCGGCCGGCTCGATATCGGGCACGCGCTCAGTTACGGCCTCGAGAAGTTCCGTCGCAATCCAGGACCCTGGGTCGCGGCGACCTCGCTCGGCTTCATCATCTATCTGCTGTTCTACCTGGTGGCCCGGATCACCGAACCCCGGTCGGCGACCGCTCTGCTGGTGCTGTTCGCCGTTGTCATGGCCGGTCTCTGGGCGCTCCAGGCCGCCCTCGTACGAGGCGCGCTCTATGAAACCGACGGGTACCGGCCCGGTTTCGGTTCCTATTTCTATATCGGCAACTCGGGCAACGCATTCCTGACCGCGCTGCTGGCCTTTCTGGCAACGACTCTGGCCTCCGCGCTGTGCTTGATTCCCGGAATGCTGGTCGGTATCGGCTGTATGTTCTCGCTGCATTTCGCCATCGATCAGGGTCAGACACCGGTCGAAGCGATCAAATCCAGTTTCCTGCTGGCACTGCGCGATCCGTGGCGGGTGTTCCTGCTGGTACTGACCGTCGTCGTGGTGGCCGGCCTCGGCCTGCTCGCCTGTGGTTTCGGGCTGCTGGTGGCCGGTCCGGTGGCGGCGATCGCGGTGACCTACGCATATCGCACGCTCACCGGCGGCCCGGTCGCACCCGTCTGACGTACGCCGTCTTCCACAGAACACCGGCGCCGGACCGGCGGAATATCGTTCGGCGTTCGAGGAGTCGAACGCCGAACGCCCGTACCGATACTCCTGGCCGGAGCGAACCGGAAACGGGTCCGCCACCGCCGGTACGCACCCGGCCGCCAGTCGATGACATCAGCGGCCGGGTATCGGGTCCGTTGCTCTAGCCGGCTCCGGCCTCGGTGACCGCGGCCCCGGCCGCACCGTTGGTCTCGGCCTTGTTCTTGTCCTGCGGCCGGGCATCCAATCCTGCTTCTTTACGCTGCTGCGCGGTGATGGGCGCAGGCGCGTCGGTGAGCGGATCCACGCCACCGCCGGTCTTGGGGAAGGCGATGACCTCGCGGATCGAGTCGAGTCCGGCGAGCAGCGCGACGATCCGGTCCCAGCCGAAGGCGATACCACCGTGCGGCGGGGCACCGAAGGCGAAGGCGTCCAGCAGGAAGCCGAATTTCTCCTGTGCCTCGGCCTCACTGATGCCCATCACCTGGAAAACCCGTTCCTGCACATCCTTGCGGTGGATGCGGATACTGCCGCCGCCGATCTCGTTACCGTTGCAGACGATGTCGTAGGCGTAGGCGAGGGCGGAGCCGGGGTCGGTGTCGAAGGTGTCGATCGATTCCGGTTTCGGCGAGGTGAAGGCGTGGTGCACCGCCGTCCACGACGAATGGCCCAGCGCCACATCGCCGCTGGCGGTGGCGTCGGCGGCCGGTTCGAACAGCGGGGCGTCCACGATCCAGACGAACGACCACGCGTTCTCGTCGATCAACCCGACCCGCTGCGCGATCTCCGACCGCGCCGCACCGAGCAGGGCACGCTGCGCCTTGGCCGGTCCGGCCGCGAAGAACACACAGTCCCCCGGCTGGGCGCCCACATGCGCGGCCAGTCCCTCCCGTTCGGCCTCGCTGAGGTTCTTGGCGACCGGGCCGCCGAGCGTGCCGTCTTCACCGATCAGCACATACGCCAGACCTTTGGCACCACGTTGTTTGGCCCAATCCTGCCAGGCGTCGAGCTGGCGCCGCGGCTGGCTCGCACCGCCGGGCATGACGACGGCACCGACATAGGGGGCCTGGAACACCCGGAACGGTGTCTCGGCGAAGTATTCGGTGCATTCGGTGATCTCCACCCCGAAGCGCAGATCCGGTTTATCGCTGCCGAACCGGCGCATCGCTTCGGCGTAGGTCATATGCGGGATGGGGGTCGGAATCCGGTAGCCGATGAGTTCCCACAGCGCCACCAGGATGTCCTCGGCCAGCAAGATGACATCCTCCTGACGCACGAAGCTCATCTCGAGGTCGAGCTGGGTGAATTCGGGCTGGCGGTCGGCGCGGAAGTCCTCGTCGCGGTAGCAGCGCGCAATCTGGAAATAGCGTTCGATACCGCCCACCATGAGCAGCTGTTTGAACAGCTGCGGGCTCTGCGGCAGTGCGTAGAAACTACCGGGCTGCAGACGCGCCGGTACCAGGAAGTCGCGGGCGCCCTCCGGCGTCGAACGGGTCAGCGTCGGGGTTTCCACCTCGACGAATTCGTGCCGGGCCAAGACCGCGCGCGCAGCGGCGTTCACCTTCGACCGCAGGCGGATGGCATGGGCCGGAGCCTCGCGGCGCAGGTCGAGGTAGCGGTACCGGAGGCGGGCTTCCTCGCCGGGCTGCTCGTCGAGCTGGAACGGCAGCGGGGCACTCTCGTTGAGCACCTCGAGTTCCTTGACGTTCACCTCGACGGCGCCGGTCGGCAGTTCGGGGTTCTCGTTGCCCGCGGGACGCTGTTCGACCACACCGACGATCCGTACGCAATACTCCGCCCGCAGCCGGTGCGCCTGCTCGGCGGCCGGACCTTCGCGGAACACCGCCTGCGCCACCCCGGAGGCATCGCGCAGATCGATGAAGATCACGCCACCGTGGTCACGCCGCCGCGCCACCCAACCGGCGAGGGTCACAGTCTGACCGGCCTGCTCGGCTCGCAACGAACCGGCCAAGTGGGTGCGCAGCACGGGATTCCTTTCGACGTTCGGAGCACACCGGGACGGCCACCGGATGCGGTTGCCATCGTAGTGTGCCCCGGCCGGTGTACTGAAACGGATATATTTGCCAGCACCAGCAAAGTCGCAGCAAATACTTTCAGACGGGATGCTCGCATGACCTTCAACGAACGCGTGCAGATCGACCCCGGCCGCGCTTCCTCCGGTGGCGGCCCCGGCCGCGGCGGCAAGCTGGCCCTCGGTGGGGGCGCCGGCGGACTGATCGTTCTGGTCATCGCCCTGTTGATGGGTGGCGACCCCGGGTCGGTGCTCGGCGGGTTCACCGGCGCCCAGGACACGGGGCAGCGCGAGGTCACCGCGGGAACCCCCGAGCACTGCCGGACGGGCGCCGACGCGAATACCTATGTGGACTGCCGGGTGGTGCTCACCGCCCAGAGCCTCGATGCCGTGTGGGGCACGCAGCTGCCGGAACAGACCGGTATCGCCTACGAACAACCCGGGTTGCGCCTGTTCACCGGCTCGGTGGCCACCGGTTGCGGGTATGCCACCAGCGAGGTCGGCCCGTTCTACTGCCCGGCCGACCGCACCGCGTACTTCGATGTGGGCTTCTTCCAGGAACTCGTGGACCGCTTCGGCGCCGCGGGCGGACCGTTGGCACAGGAGTATGTGGTCGCGCACGAGTTCGGCCACCACATCCAGACCTTGCTCGGGGATATCGGCCGGGCCCAGCAGGATCCGCAGGGCCCGGAATCCGGGGCGGTACGCACCGAGTTACAGGCCGACTGTTACGCCGGCATCTGGGCACACTACGCCGACCGGACACCCGCGCCCGGCTCGGACACTCCCCTGTTGCAACCACTCGGCGATGCCGATATCCGGGACGCCCTGTCAGCGGCGGCAGCAGTCGGCGACGACCGGATCCAGGCGGCGGCGCAGGGCCGGGTGAACCCGGAGGTATGGACGCACGGCGCGGGCGAACAACGACAGAAGTGGTTTCTCGCCGGATATCGCACCGGTGCGGTGCGGGCCTGCGATACCTATTCCGCGGCGGATCTGGACAATCCCCAGGGCCTGCGCTGAACCGGTATCAGAACTGGCTGTCGTAGCCGGCGTCCTCGTCCGGATCGACCGCACCGATGACCTCCGGTGCCGATTCGCCCAACGGACCGGTGAGGTCGTCGTTGCCGGTCGCGCTGCGGTAGGACTCGACCGTACGACCGTGTTCCTCGTCGCTGTTGCGCTGACCGGCCGCACCCGGCGCGCCGCCACCCATGAAACCACTGGACGCGGGGGTGGTGGCCGCGGGAGCCATACCGGCGGGGAATGCGCCCGGCCGGACCACCGTGCCGATCGGCGGAGTGGTTGCGCCGGGAACCCCCGGCACCGACGGCGCTCCGGGCAGGCCCGGGGTACCGCCCGGCGCACCGCCGGTCGACAAACCCGGGCTACCGCTCGGCATACCGGGACTACCGGTGCTCAGTCCGGCCGCGGTGGTCGATGCCGGTTCCCCAGTGGTCGAGCCCAGTACCGACTCCAGCGCCGACGGATCCTGGGCAAGGCTCTGCGCCTGCTGCAACATCGGTTCACCGACGCTCTGCGCCACTTGCTGGGCGGCCTGCGCGGCCTGCTGACCGTCCACGCCGAGCATCTGCTGCACCACACCGCCCAGCTCCGCGGTCTTGCCCGCGAGGTCCCCGCGCGTGATGTTGGCAACCGTGACGGCCTGGCCCAGATGTTCGGTGGCCGAGGCGATGAGCGCGGTCTGCGCGGGCGGGGTCATCACCACCGGCGCGAGGGCGGTGGCCTGGGTGAGGAAGGAGGCCGCAATGGTGCTGAGTTGCGCATTGCCCTGCTGCACCACCGCGGCCGCGGCCTGCGTCATGGCCGAGATGTCGAAACCGCGCTGGCTGGTCTGCACGCCGGAATTGTTGGCTTCCTGCCCGGCCGTCTGGGCGGTCTGGGCAGCCCCGCTCTCCCACGACTGCCCCATGGCGGTCAGGCTGCTCTTGCCGACGCCCATCGCCACCTCGATGACCTGGGATGCCTGGCTGAGGATGGCGGTGGGGTCGAGCGCGCCGATGACCCCGGTCCCGAAACTGCTCAACAGGTCGCGAATGGGTGCGAACAGCACATCGATCCCGGGCAGCGCCGGGAGCGCGGCGCCGTTGAGCAGGGCGCCCACCGGATCGGACGGTAGTGCGGGGGCCGCTGCGGCGGGAACGCCCGCGGCGGGTGCGGCAGCACCGGCGGGCGCGCCCACACCGGCAGCCGTTGCCGCCTGGCCGAGGAGGCCCTGCGCCGTCTCGACCATGGGGGCCGCTGCCTGGTTCACGACGCCCAGCACATGATCTGCCTGAGCGGATACGTCGTCGACGGCGCCGGAAAGGATGTCCTGAGCGTCCGGCGGGTCACCGGCGAGCCCGGAAAGCCCCGGAGCCCCGCCCGGGACGCCTGCCGGCGCGGGGCCGTCTTCGGAAACCCGCTGCGAGAGAATGAATTCCGGCGATTCGACCGGCGATTCCCCCTCGGGTAGTTGCGCCAGCGGGATATCTTGGATGGCAGCACCCGGGTCCGGTGCGGTGGCCGGGGCCGCGGTCGCGGGGATATCGGCGGGCGCGGCGGGAACGGCATGCTGCAATTCCGGAGCGATGAGTCCCGCGGTGCCCGCGCCGTTGTCGAGCGGTTTCACAGCGCACCCCCCGCCGCGCCGAGCGCGCCGGCGGTGCCGTCGTCGGTGAGGTCGTAGTTGAGCGCGGAGGAGAACGCCGCTTGGGACAGGTGCTGATATTTGGCCGCGAGATCGTTGATATCGCGGGTCTGCAGCACCTGCGCGGCGGCGAACATGGCCAGATAGTCGGCGCCGATCAAACCGAACACCGGCGTCAGCGCGGCGATATTGCGCAGGGCATCGATATTGGCGACACCGGCGATTTCGGTGCCGATCCCGGCGTTCGTGGTACCGAACACCCGTAGCGCTTCGGTTTCCACCGAGGTATTGCTCATCGGGCTCCCCCCTGATTCATCGTGAACATCATCGCCACCGCGTGAAACTTCTCGTGTGCCACAACGACACGCGCCCCTGCGGCATCAAATGGTTGCCGACCGAATATAGCCCACCCCTCCGTTCCCGGACGAGACCGCGCCCGGACGCGAAACTAGAACAGGTTGCAAATTAGAACGAGTTCTATATTGTCGTCCGCATGAAGGTCGCAGTGACCGGCGCAGCCGGCTACCTGGGTACGAATCTGCTCCCGTTGCTCGCCGAGCGCGGCGACGAGATCACCGCCATAGACCGGGTAGCGCCCCGGCACGCCGCCGCGGAGAACGTCACCTGGGTGAGCGCCGATGTCCTGGATCCGGCCTCCATGCGGGCCGCCCTCGACGGCGCCGAGGTGGTGTACCACCTGGTCGCAGTGATCACCCTGGCAAACAAGAACGACCTCGCCTGGCGCGTGAACACCGAGGGCGTACGTGTCGTGGCCGAGGCCGCCCACGCCGTGGGCGTCCGCCGGTTCGTGCACGCGAGTTCGATTCACGCCTTCGACCAGTACAGCTGCGGCGGCTCGATCGACGAAACCACCCTGCGCTCCACCGACGCGGGCCTGCCTGTCTACGACCGGTCCAAATGGGCCGGTGAGATCGAACTCCGGAAGGTGATCGAATCCGGCCTGGACGCGGTCCTGTGCAACCCCACCGGCGTCTTCGGCCCCGCCGACCACGGAACCCCGCTCTCGCGGATCAACCGCTCCCTGCGCGACGCCGCGCGCGGCCGTATCCCCGCCATGATCGACGGCGGTTTCGACCTGGTCGACGTCCGAGATGTGGCACGCGGCCTGATCCTCGCCGGTGAACACGGCCGTACCGGGGAGAATTACCTGCTCGGCGGCGAGATGATCTCCATGCTCGAGCTCTGCCGGATGGCCGCCCGGCACGGCGGCAAACGAGGGCCCCGTTTCTCCATCTCGCCGAAGCTCGTCGCCGGTCTCATCCCGGTGATGGAGCCGATCGGTAAACGCCTGGGGACCGATGTCGTCTCCAAGGCGGCGCTCGGCGCGTTGGTTTCGGCGCCGCTGGTCGACCACGGTAAAGCCGCCGGCGAACTGGGGTATAAGCCCCGGCCGATCGACGATACCGTGCGCGATCTGGTGGCCTTCTTCGCCGACCCCCACGCCCCGCTCCCGGATTTCGACCCGGCTGCTTGACAGCAGTTAGAACGCGTGTTCGACTGGTCGCGTGCGGTGGCAGAACCAGACCCTGGACGCCGACGACGGCGCACTGCCCGGCCTCGGCCGGGCCGGGTTCGCCCGCACCGTACAGACCCCGGAGTTCGAGGGCATCACCTTTCACGAGGTGCTCTGCAAGAGCGCGCTGAACAAGGTCCCCGACGGCTCCCACCTTCCGTTCCGGTGGACGATCAACCCGATGCGCGGATGTTCGCATGCGTGCCGCTACTGCTTCGCCCGCGGATCGCACGAGTACCTCGAACTCGATGCCGGAACGGATTTCGACACCCAGATCGTGGTGAAGACGAATATCGCGGCGGTCCTGCGCCGGGAACTCACCCGCCGGTCCTGGCATCGGGAACAGGTGGCGCTGGGCACCAATACCGATCCCTATCAGCGGGCCGAGGGCCGATATCGGCTGATGCCCGGAATCATCGGGGCCCTCACCGATTCCGGTACGCCGTTCTCTCTCCTCACCAAAGGCACGCTGCTGCACCGGGATCTACCGCTGCTGAGCCTGGCCGCACGCGAAGTCCCGGTGCATATCGGGATTTCACTGGCCCTGCTGGACCCGGAGTTGCAGCGCGGCCTGGAACCCGGCACCCCGGGCCCACGGGCCCGCCTGGATCTGGTCCGCGCCTGCGGTGATGCCGGTTTCGCGGTCAATGTGATGGTGGCGCCGGTGCTTCCGTATCTCACCGACGGCCGGGCCCAGCTCGACGAACTGTTCGGCGAACTGGCCGCGGCCGGCGCCGGGTCGGCGGTCGTCGTTCCGCTGCATCTGCGCGGTAGTACGCGTGGCTGGTTCCTGGGCTGGCTCGCCGAAACCCATCCGGCGCTGCTGCGCCGGTACCGGCAGCTCTACCGGCGCGGCGCGGCGGTCGCTCCCGAGTACGCGTCGTGGCTCCGGGAACGGGTCGATCCACTACTGCGCGAGCACGGGTTGCGCCCGGATGAACCACGTCTTCCGCAGGCCCGTCCGGCACCGGAACCCGCCCGCACGCCGCAACTGGAACTGTTCGCCTGAACCCGGACGCCCGTTCGGCGGGCCGGTGCGGACCCAGGACGCGGCGCAGCCGCACGGAACGTTCGTGTGAAGTGGTCTCGCCGACTCGGGCCGATCCTCCGGGCACTCCCACCGGACCGCGCGCCGACGGCGCACCGGACGCGCACTTTCCCGGCGCGACGCCCCCCGGCAAGGGTAGGTTGGCGACTGGTAGCTCATTTCGACGAGGAAGTGAAGCACACATATGGTCTCGCACCCCGACAACATCGCCCCGTCCGATCCCGCGACCGCCGAAAACCCGCCCGGTGCAGCGGTACTGGATCGCGTCGTCATCCGGTTCGCCGGGGATTCCGGTGACGGTATGCAGCTCACCGGTGACCGATTCACCCACGAGGCGGCGGCGTTCGGCAACGATCTGGCCACCCAGCCCAACTTCCCGGCCGAGATCCGGGCTCCGCAGGGCACCCTGCCGGGTGTGTCGTCGTTCCAGATCCAGATCGCCGACCACGATATCCTCACCGCCGGAGACCAGCCGGATGTGCTGGTCGCGATGAACCCGGCGGCACTGAAGGCCAATCTGGCCGAGTTACCGCGCGGCTGCACCCTCATCGTCAACACCGACGAGTTCACCAAACGCAACCTCACCAAGGTCGGCTACACCGCCGATCCACTCGCCGGCGAGGACCTCGCGGATTTCGTCGTGCACCGGGTCCCGATGACGTCGTTGACCCTGGCGGCCACCGAACCCGCCGGTGTGGGCAAAAAGGATGGTCAGCGGGCGAAGAACATGTTCGCCCTCGGCCTGCTGTCCTGGATGTACGGGCGGCCCATCGGCGGCACCGAGAAGTTCCTGCGGGAGAAGTTCGCGAAGAAACCGGAAATCGCCGAGGCCAATATCCTCGCCTTCCGATCCGGCTGGAACTACGGCGAAACCACCGAGGCGTTCGCTACTACCTACCGGGTCGCCCCGGCCGCGCTGCCCGCAGGCACCTATCGGCAGATCACCGGGAACACCGCCCTGGCCTACGGCCTTATCACCGCCGGCTCGCTGGCGGGCATCCCGCTGTTCCTCGGCACCTATCCGATCACACCGGCCTCCGATATCCTGCACGAGCTGAGCAAACACAAGAACTTCGGTGTCACCACTTTCCAGGCCGAGGACGAGATCGCCGGGATCGGCGCCGCGCTGGGCGCCGCGATCGGTGGTGCCCTCGGAGTCACCAGCACGTCCGGGCCGGGGCTGGCGCTCGAGAGCGAAACCATCGGGCTGGCGGTGATGACCGAACTGCCGCTGGTGATCGTCGATGTCCAGCGCGGTGGGCCGTCCACCGGTTTGCCGACCAAGACGGAGCAAGCCGATCTGCTGCAGGCCCTCTACGGCCGCAACGGCGAATCCCCGGTCGCGGTGCTGGCGCCGCGCTCACCGGCCGATTGCTTCGCCACCGCGGTAGAAGCGTCCCGGATCGCGCTCACCTACCGGACACCCGTTCTCCTGCTGTCCGACGGGGCGATCGCCAACGGGTCCGAGCCGTGGGCCATCCCGGCGGTGAGCGAACTGGAACCGATCGACCCGGCGTTCGAACCCGCGGGCGACGATGATTTCCAGCCCTATGCCCGCGATCCGGAGACCCTCGCCCGCCCCTTGGCGGTACCGGGCACCGCGGGCCGCGCGCACCGGATCGGTGGACTGGAAAAAGCCGACGGCAGCGGTGACATCTCCTACGATCCGGCCAACCACGAGCTGATGGTGCGGCTGCGCCAGGCCAAGATCGACGGTATCTCGGTACCGCCCGCCGAGGTCGACGATCCCGACGGGCAAGCTCGAGTCCTGCTCATCGGGTGGGGCAGCTCCTACGGGCCGATCGGCGAGGCCTGCCGCCGTGTCCGCCGCCGCGGGGCCCGGGTCGCCCAGCTACATCTGCGCCACCTCAATCCGCTACCGCCGGACCTCGGCGACGTCCTGCGCCGCTACGACACCGTGGTGGCGCCCGAGATGAACGGCGGCCAGCTGGCCTGGTTGCTGCGGGCCGAGTATCTCGTGGACGTGCAACCATGGACGAAGGTGGCGGGAACGGCATTCTCTGCCCAGGAACTGGTCGGCGTGATCGACGCGGCCCTGGACGGCACACTTACCGAACTGGAGCAGAGCAAGGCCTTCACCGCGCGAGCTCGAGCGACGTATCGGGGGAACGGGGGCACCGCATGATCCGGTCAGGTCCCGAGACGGTAGCGGAGTGTGGCCGCGGAGGGCCCTCGATCATGCGCGAAAGGGGCACAGCATGACCATTATCGATACCTCACCGACCGGTGCGGACCTCGGCATCACCCCCGTCTCGGGTTCGACCGGCGTACCGCGCGCGGATGGTCCGCAGAAGGCGAAGGACTACACCTCCGATCAGGAGGTGCGCTGGTGCCCCGGCTGCGGCGACTACGTCATCCTCGCCACGGTGCGCGGTTTCCTGGCCGAACTCGGCCTGCGCCGGGAGAACCTCATGTTCGTCTCCGGAATCGGCTGCTCGAGCCGATTCCCGTATTACCTCGACGCCTACGGGATCCACTCGATCCACGGCCGGGCTCCCGCCATCGCCACCGGGCTGGCGGTGACCCGCCCGGATCTGTCGGTGTGGGTGGTCACCGGGGACGGAGATGCGCTCTCCATCGGCGGAAACCACCTGATCCACGCGCTACGCCGCAATGTGAACATGACCATCCTGCTGTTCAACAACCGGATCTACGGTCTCACCAAAGGGCAGTACTCCCCCACATCCGAAGCGGGTAAGGTCACCAAATCGACGCCCATGGGTTCGGTCGATCATCCGTTCAACACCCTGTCGGTCGCGCTGGGCGCGGAAGCGACCTTCGCTGCCCGGGCGCTGGACTCCGATCGCGCGGGTCTCACGGAGGTGTTGCGCGCCGCCGCCGAACACCGCGGCACCTCGTTCGTGGAGATCCTGCAGGACTGCCCGATCTTCAACGACGGTTCCTTCGATGTGCTGCGGCGCGGCGACAGCGAATCCCGCCTCATCCGGCTCCGGCACGGTGAACCCCTGCGCTTCGGCACCGACAGCGAATACGCGGTGGTGCAACGCGGTTTCGGACTCGCCGTGGCACCGACAGCCGAAGTTGCCGAGGACGAGATCGTCGTCCACGACGCCCACCGCGATGATCCCGAGTACGCCTACGCCCTGTCGCGCCTTTCCGACCAGGATCTGGACCACGTGGTCACCGGTATCTTCCGGGCCGTCCGGCGAGCAACCTACGACGACGGCGTCCGGGCGCAGACCAGCGCGGCCCAGGAGAAGATCCCGCCCGGGCCCGACGCGCTACAGCGTCTGCTCACCGGATCGGAGACCTGGACGGTCTGACCGGCGCATTCCCTCTCGCGCCGCGGGCCGGCCCGGGCAGCCGGATCGGCCCACGCGGCGGTTTTCGGCGCAAGGTACCGCGTCCCGATAATCACCTGGAATGCGGTGCTCACTCCGCTGCACCGAGCCGGCCGGGCGAGCCGGACCATCGCCGAAGCGATCGGCACGGCACTCCGGCAGCGGTGTGCAGTCCCGGCCTGTCCGCCTTTCGGAGCTTTGCAACCCGCTCGACGCCGCCACGGTGCCGGCATCCCGGCGCGTTCGTTCTCCGCGCCGCCGCGCACGGCGGGTGCACACACCTGCGCTGCCCAGCCGCCGAGGTCACCGATATCCAGACTGCTCACGCATCTCGGGACGGCGACTCATCGACCGCCACCTGTCTCAAAACAGTCCGGTGATCTCCTGGTCCGTGAGGACGATCGGTGCGACATAGTCCTTGGACCGGGCCGCGGTGGCCGCCCGGTACAGCGGGCGCTCCGGGAGGGCGGCATCGCGGGCTTCGGCGCGCAACTGGTGGACCAGTAGGTCGGCTACCGCGAGGCCGGCGGCGAGTTCGCTGCGCGACAGCGCGTCGGCGAGCCGGCGCAGGCCCAGGATATGCAGTTCACGGCCGCTGCCCGCATCTGTGTACATGGCAAGCGGCACCAGTTGGCGGTCCGGGCCGGCCGTGAGCCGCAGGATCACCCGGCTCAGACGGCCCGGGTGTACCAGCAACTCGACACCGGTTACGGCGGGCACTCGCAACCGGCGCGTCCGCCACAGTGTCCGCGCGTAGAGTGTGTTCCCGGCCAGCCACAGGCGCCGCCGCCGGACTGCCAGAACGTACCCGGCGGCCGGTACGGCCACCACGAGCGCCGCCACCACACCGGTGACCGGCCCCAGGAACAGTCCGGCCACCAGACCGACGACCAGGGCGAGACAAACCGCGACCAGCACCAGGCGGCGCAGCACCGGCGCGTACATCTCGGGTGCAACCAGGTCCAATCCGATTCGCTGATCGGCATCGGGTGGGGGCGAATCGGTCACGGCAGCGCTTTTCGGTCCGGGAGCAGGGTCGCCCGCAGAGTACTACGGGCGGTCGGACAGGGTGGCGACGATCTCCGCCAACGGGATCTGCCGCTGATCGCCCGTGCGCATATCCTTCAGCCCGATGGTCTGTTCGGCGAGATCGCGGTCGCCGAGAATCAGCGTATAGCGGGCGCCCGACCGGTCGGCGGCCTTCATGGCTCCTTTGACCCCGCGGTCGCCGTAGACCAGGTCGACGCTGATCCCGGCGGCCCGGAGTTCCCCGGCCAGCACCACCATCCGCTGTTTCGCGGCATCGCCGAGCGGAACCCCGAATACTTCGCAGCGGGCCGGATCGCCCGCGGCGACCCCTTCGGCGGCGAGCGCCAGGACGGTGCGGTCCACCCCGAGCCCGAACCCGATACCGGACAGCGCCTGCCCACCGAGTTCCGCCATCAGACCGTCGTAGCGGCCGCCGCCGCCGATCCCGGATTGTGCGCCCAGGCCGTCGTGCACGAATTCGAAGGTCGTCTTCGTGTAGTAGTCCAGGCCACGCACCATCCGCGGGTTCAGCACATACGGCACGCCGAGCGCGTCGAGGTGGGCGAGGACCCGGTCGAAGTGGTTTTTCGCCGTTTCGGACAGGTGATCGAGCATCAGCGGCGCGTCGGCGGTCAGCTCGCGGACCTCGGGCCGTTTGTCGTCGAGTACGCGCAGCGGGTTGATCTCGGCGCGGCGGCGGGTTTCGGCGTCGAGGTCGAGACCGAACAGGAATTCCTGCAACCGCTCGCGATACTGCGGACGGCAGGTTTCGTCGCCGAGCGAGGTGATCTCGAGCCGGAAACCGGTCAGGCCCAGACTGCGGAACCCGGCGTCGGCGACCGCGATCACTTCGGCGTCCAGCGCGGGATCGTCGACGCCGATGGCCTCCACCCCGACCTGCTGCAGTTGCCGGTAGCGACCCTTCTGGGGGCGCTCGTAACGGAAGAACGGACCCGCGTAGCTCAGTTTCACCGGTAGTTGACCGCGGTCCAGACCGTGTTCGATCACCGCGCGCATCACCCCGGCGGTGCCTTCCGGCCGCAGGGTCACGCTGCGTTCGCTGCGGTCGGAGAAGGTGAACATCTCCTTGCTCACCACGTCGGTGGACTCACCGACGCCGCGCGCGAACAGTTCGGTGTCCTCGAAGATCGGCAGCTCGATATGCCCGTACCCGGCGAGTCGGGCGGCGCGGAGCAGGCCGTCGCGCACCGCGACGAACTCGGCCGAACCGGGCGGGACGTAATCCGGCACCCCCTTCGGGGCGGAGAAGCTGCTGGTCTTGGTCACGGTGAACCAGTTTCCACCACCCGGCCCGGTCGAGTCCAACCGGTTACCGCGACCGCAGCGCCCGCCCGGCAGTACCGGGCGATATCCGGGGGCTCACAGCCGGAGATGGCAGACTCTCATTCCGGAACCAACAGACCAGAAGCGACCGGCCGGGCCCGGGCCCGGCCGCCGCACGGGAGGAACGTGGTAGTGCCGAGCAACGAACAGCGCCGAGCGGCGGCGAAACGCAAGCTGGAACGACAGCTCGCCAACCGGGCCGAACGCGCGCGCAAGCGTAAGCAACTCACCATCGCCGGATCCGCGCTCGGCGTCGTCGTGGTGATCGCCGCGGTGACCGGTGTGTATTTCCTGACCCGCGGCGAGGACAACGCCGATTCCGCCGCCTCGCAGACACCCGACGCCTCGCTGTCCAGTACGCCGGGCGTCGCACCGCCGCCGCCCGCGGCCGCCAAACCGGCGAGTGTGAACTGCGTCTACAACGACACACCGGAGCCGGCGGCCAAACCGGTGGAGAAGCCGCGCACGGAGGGGATCCAGACCGGCGACGGAAACGAGTCGCTGAGCCTGAGCGTGGACACCAACCACGGCCCACTCGGGCTGACGCTGAACAATGCCGAGTCGCCGTGCACCGTGAACAGCTTCGCCAGCCTGGCGGGCCAGGGTTATTTCGACGGTACGGATTGCCATCGCCTCACCCAGGGCGAGGGGCTGAAGGTGCTGCAGTGCGGTGATCCGACCGGCACGGGTACCGGGGGCCCGGGCTATCAGTTCGACAACGAGTACCCCACCGACCAGTACCCGCCGAACGATCCGGCTCTGTCGAAACCGATCACCTACAAGCGTGGTGTGCTGGCAATGGCGAATGCCGGGCCGGGCACCAACGGTAGTCAGTTCTTCATCGTCTACGGCGATTCGATGTTGCCGCCGAACTACACGATTTTCGGCACCGTCGACGAGGCCGGTCTGGCCACCCTGGACACCATCGCCGGGCTCGGCCAGGACGAATCCAACGGCCCGGGCGACGGGAAACCGAACCAGCCGGTGACGCTGAAATCGGTACGGATCGACTGAGATCGGCCGGGCGGGTTCGCCCCCGTAGCCGGCCCGTAGATATATGCTGGTCGGCGTTACGTAGTGAAGACTGTGCCCCTGTCTCTCGGGTAATCTCGAAAGTGGGAGTGCGCGTGACCATGTCGCGCTCACCGGTCGCCGTTCGGGCCGGTGCGCTGCCGGCGGGATCTTCCGGAGAGCGGATCCCGGCGGACCGTTCGCGGGTCGGGTGGCGAATCCCGATTCGCCCGGCGCGGCTCCGCTGCCGCCGGGCACCATGAACACCCATAGTGACCACCGCAGTATCGGGAGCAGCCATGTCCGAGGATATCGACGATATCGGCCGGGAAACCGCGGCCATGATGAAGACGATGTTGCAGATCGCGACGCTCGTCGCGCTGAAAACCCGGGAACGCGGTCAGCGTGAGGCCGAGGCCCGCGTGAAGCTCACCGAGGCGCGGGTGAAAGAGGCCAGGGAACTGCAGATCCGTGAGGCGCGCGATGCCAAGTCCAAGGATCCGCGCAACCTCGCATTGGCCCAGACCATTTCACGGGCGGCGGCCGAGGTGAAACCCGGCTCCTCCGTCCCGCAGCGGGAAACGGGCGCTTATCGCGGGGTACAACTGGAGAAGGACCGGGTCACCCTGGAACGATTCGCGGAGAATTCCGACCAGCTGACCGGGGCGGCCACTGCGGTGAGTTACGACTCGGTGGAGCGCCGGGCGGCGCTGGCCGCGCATCTGTCCAGGATCGGGATCGCCCCGGAACTCGCGGCGGCCCGGATGCTGGTCGAGGTGGGTCAGGCGGGTCCGGCCAGCGAAGCGGCCCGCAACCGCCCGGACCGGACCCCTGCGGTCCAGCGCGCCCGGGAGCAGGAACTCAGCCGAAGTCGCGGACTGGAACGGAGCCGCTGACCGCACTTCGGCGGTTCGCCGGAATTTCACCGGGCTGCGGCCGCCGGTGCCGATCGGCACAACACGAAAACGCCCGTCGTCGACGGGCGTTTTCGTGTACGGCACCACGGACCGTCAGCGTCGTGGATCCTCGATATCGATACCACCGGCGGGTTCGGATTCCGCGGCCGAACTGTTCTCGTTGTCCTCCGGTTCGCTGAACAACCCCTGCGGCGGTGCGGCCAAGGGCAGCGGATCGAGCCTGTCCTTGTGCCCGTTGCGTACGCTGCAGTACTTGAACGGACCGCGGGGATCGAGCAGAACCGCCATGTGCTGATCGGCATGGTCGAGGAACCACACACTCATTCCGGTGGCCGGATCCTGCCGGAGATGCTCCCAGGCCCGCCATACCGCGTCGAGCCGGACCACTGCCTCGGTGTGTTGCCACCATTGCGGGCACCAGACGGTATCGCTGAGGTCGCTGACCTGGCGGCGATAGACAACGCTGAGGTAGTTCTCGACGAACTCCACCACGTTCTCGTAGACGAGCTGTCCTTGCTGTGGGGGGGTCTCGGTCACAGCGGGCGAACCTCCTGCCTGTCTCCCGGCCCGTTATCCGGTCCGGGGGGTGTTTCTCCCGGTCCATTATCCGGTCCCGAGGGTGTTTCTCCCGGTCCACTGTCGGGTCCCGGGGATGTTTTCTTGATGAGCGATGGAGAGCCGATGAGATCGGCGACAAGAGTTTTCTGCTGCGGATCGTGCTGTTCGATCGACTTCTTCACCAGCGACGCGTATTCGCCCTCCCACCATGGCACAGTCCGCACCAGTACCGGCGGCGCACCGGACGAGAACACGATCGCGCGCCCGCGTGGCAGCGTGGCCAGCGCCTGCACCGTGAACGTCTTCGACGAGCCCAGCGACCGTGAGTAGCTCTTGCTGCCCTTGGATTCCGAGACCGACCCCGATATGGACGAATGCTCGCCGATCGCTTCCGAACGCTCGCGCAGGAAATTCGCATCGTCGACACCACTGCCGAACACCTTGATATTGGCGGCCGACCAGAGCGCGTTCATCCCGTCGTCGCCCCAGCACCGGGCGCCCTGCGCCCAGGATTGCAGGACAGTCATGACCACGATGCCGCGTGACCCGAAGTGGCTGTACTGCTTGGGCAGATCCTTCCAGCGGACCACATTCGCGGCCTCGTCCAGCACGGCCAGCAGCGGAATCGGCAACCGCCCGAACGCCGATCTCGACGCCTTGCGCATGGCGACATCGATAACGGCCTCGGTGAGCGCGCTCACCAGCGGGGCGGCGGACCCACGGCCTTCGAGGGACAGGCTGTAGAGCGTGCCGTTGTTCTCGATGAACTCCAGCTCGTCGAACTGCGCCCGGTCTCGTTCGTTGGGATCGGTTCGCGGGGTCACCCATTTGTGCACATTACGCAGTTTCAGGCAGCGCACCATTTTCTTGGCGGTACTGAAGATCCCGCTGCGGGTCCGCGGATCGGCGTCGTACTGGGCGCGCAGACCGGACGCCGAGTAACCGTGCCCGGCATTGGCCAGCAAGATGACCGGCTCGTGGTCGTTCGGGTTGGTCACCCATTCCCAGATCTGCGTGATCGGCCGCATGCCGACCGCGGCGGCCAGGAAAAGACCCGCCAGCAGGTCTTCGGCCTCCGGGTCGAAGAAGTTGTCCTTACCGGAATCCGAACCGCTGTCGGCGTCGGCGAAATGCCCGGCCAGCCGCGCCGCCCGCATCTCGCAACCGTCGCTGTGCGCGTCCACCCAGTCCAGCGGGTTCCAATACCAGGTGGGCTCCTCGGCCGCGACGCCCTGCGGATCGAATACGAAGGTCCGGCTGCCCTTGGCTTCCCGGACGTCCCGGGTGGCATCCACGACATCGCGCTTGTTGGAGGTGGCCAGGACCGGGCCGATGGCACTGAGAATCGCCGGAATGACCCGTGAACTGGATTTCCCCTGCCGTGGCCCCCAGATATCGAGGTGCAGGTCCTCGTAGGAGCCGTAGAGCATGGAGCCGTCGGCGACGGCGACCCCGATCGGCACTCCCGGCGCATCGTCGGAGCCGAGCCGTACACCGAGCTGGGCAGCCTTTTCCCGGACACCGGCCTCGGTGATGGCCGCGATGGCACCGCCGTTGCCCATGACATCGGCCTTGTCGTCCACCGCCAGCCGGCCGATACTGCGCTTGGCGGCGGCCCGGCGGCGCCACAGCACGAACCCGGCCAACGCGGCGACGACCAGCACCAGGATCACCGTGGCGCCGGTGGGCCAGCGCAGTTCGCCCTTGACCATGCCCGCGATGATGGCGATCGGATTGACCGGCATATCCTGCTTCTGCAGCGAGAGCATATTGCCCAGATGCAGCGCCGCCCAGACGGTTCCTAGGACCGCACCGCCCACATATATCGCGATCAGGGTGAGATCCGGGCCGGGGACGGCCGGATCCTTCACCGGTTTCTTCTTCGCCATACCTGCCTCCTCAGTGGTCCCCGCCCGTGGTCACCGATAGCCGTCGAGCCGCCAGCCCGCGGGCGTATGCACCACGGTCGCGATCACGGTGGCCGGTGCCAGGGGTTCCTCGCGGCCGTCCGGGTAGACGACGGTCTGCTCGATTCCGATCTTGTACTGCCGCACAGCAGGATCCGGTCCGGCGGGCGGCCGCTCCCCGGACGCGAACGTGAACGCTTCCACCCGCGCACCCGCCGCCGCCCATTCACCCCAGCGCAGCGAAACACCGGGAACCGCCGCGGTATCCGTGGGCGCGTCCAGAACCCGGACCAGGCTGGGGCCCAGGAATCTCCGCGCGCGTTCCAAGGAATCACCCGGCACCTCGGTTGCCGGTTCCCACCGGTAGATCTCCCGCAGCGCGGCGACAGCGACTCCCTCGGGCGTGGCCGGATCCGGTGCGGGGACGGCCTCCAGCTGCCGCGGAGTGGAAACGGCCGGGCCGCCTGTCGTTCCCGCGTCGCCGCCACCGCTACAGCCGCTCAGCATCGTGATGCCCAGCATCAGCGCCACCACCAGTCCCGCACCGGCACTCGTCTTCCGGTTCCAGGTTAACCGCCACGACGCCGGACGAGCCGCCGATCCGCGCGTGTTCACAGCACCCTCCTCGCTCGGGCATCTCCGGGTACCGGTGCCTGGGCGACTCCACCGGCGGCATCCGCCGTGACCGCGGGGGCCGCGTGGATCATCTGCCCGTTACCGGCGTAGATGCCGACCCGGGCGGGGCCGCGCTCGGCGAACTCGCTGAAGACCAGGTCACCGGGCTCCATTTCGCTGACCGACACCTCGGTTCCGGCTTCCCACTGCTGTTCCGCGGTGGGTGGTAGCGAGACCTCGCCGCCGGACGCGGCGAATACCGCGGCCGAGGTCAGACCGGGGCCGTCGAGGCCGCCGCTGCTGGGCCCCTGCGGCCCCCCGCCACCCCAGACGTACGGAGTGCCCAGCCATTGGTGTGCGGCTCGCACGATCTCGTCGCCGGCGGCAGCATCGGTATCGGGGGTGAAGCGGCCGGCGGCGCCCGGGTCGCGGTACTCGGCCTCCATAGCGAGGATGTTCGCGACGTACGGCTGGGTTTCCGAATAATGTGCGGCAACCTGGTTGGGCATCCCACCGGAGGCCAGTACCGCCCCCTCGCCCGCGTTGTACGCGGCCAGTGTCAGCGCGACCACATCGCCGTGCACCCGGCCCTCGGCGATCCAGCCGTTGATCTTGTGCGCGATCGCGCACATATACCGGCCCTGGCCGATGATGGCGTCACCGTCGTCCCATACGCTGGCCACCCCGTTGCCGTCGGCGTCGATGACATACGGCTGTCCGTCATCGGGGTTCGTACTGGCGGCGGTACCGGGCAGGAACTGCGCGAGACCCTGCGCCCCGGCCGGGGAGGTGAGACCGCGCCGGAAACCGGACTCCTGGCGGCCTTGCGCGGCCAGCAGCGACGGCGTGATCTGCGGGCACAGCGATCCCGCCCGGCGGTACCAGATCTCGAGTTCTGGCGGTACCTTCCCGCCGGCCAGCGCTCCTCCGGGGGTACCGAAACCGCGTACGCACGCCGGGTCGGTCGAATAAGCACGCGCACCACCGAGGTCGGGAGTCGGTGCGCCGTCGAGCCAGGGCACCGGGTCGATCTGCCGGCCGCCGGTGAACCGGCCGCCGGGCACGACCTCGAAATGCAGGTGCGGACCGCTGGATTCACCGGCCGAGCCGACCATCCCGATATGCTGACCGGCCCGCACCTGCTCCCCCACCCGCACCAGCACGCCGTGGTCCCACATATGCCCGTAGACGGCCGAAAACGCCCGCCCGTTACGCGGATCGATCGAATCGACCACGATCCAGTTCCCGAAGCCGGACGCCGGACCGGCAGCCACCACCACACCGTCGGTGACCGAGAAGATGGGGGTGCCGTCCGGAGCCGCCAGGTCGATACCCTTGTGCCCGCCGCCGCGCGAACCGAAGACATCGGACACCGAATACGTTCCGGCGGCCATCGGCCAGGTCCGGTCCAGCGGCCCGGCACCGGCGGCGAGTGACGGGGTGGCGGTCGCGGCGGGGTTGGCGGTCGCATCCGGGAGATCGCCCGCCGCCCGCGGATCCCCACCCGGCGGGATCGCTCCGGTCGGATCCACCACCGAGCCCCCTTCGCAGGGGTCGTCCACCGCAGGCAGCACGATGACCAGAATCACCGTCATCAGCCCGAGTACCACTCCGAGCGCTGTCCACAGCACCGATTTCGCGTTCACGGCCGCGCCTGATTCACGTGTGGCGCCGGCTTTCGTTCAAGCTGTCCGCCAGCGCCCGGTTCACTTCGGCGGCCGCGGCCAACTGCTGCTGCAACAGCGTGACCTTTCGTCGCAGGGCAGCCGCGTCCATCCGGTCCAGACCCGGGCCCTCCGCGGCTCGTACCCAATTGCGCACCGAATTCGTGTGCACCCCGATCTGCTCGGCCACCACCCGGCACGCTTCCGATTCGCTGCGCAGTTTGCCGGTGAGCGCGATGACCTGCTCCACGGCTGCGGCACGGACCTCGGGCGATACCCGCCGATACGACCGGTGCGGCATCATGAACCGCTCCCTCCCCCGGAATACGCACCGTCGCCGGCCGCGGCCTCGCGGGCGCCGGAACGGCCCGGATACGCGGTGAACTCGTCGAACCGCTGATTGGTGTCGTGGATTCCACTGAGCTTCTCGGCCGCGGTGAACTCCATGTGGAACGGGATACCGGGCCGGCGATCCTCACCGATCTTCAGCAGGAATTTGCCGGTACCCGGTGGCGAGGGCCGCATCTGCCCCGGTTTGAGCGCCTCCCCGGTAAGTGCCTGGGGAGCCGACCAGCTGGTCACCATCTCCTCCTCGGCAACGGTGAAGGGCACCGTGCTGTCCAGCCGTTTGATCTCCTCGGCCGGCAGGGCACCGAAGATCTTGGCGCGGGCACGTTCCAGGAAGCCCAGTGCTTTGGCGATGGCCGCTTCCGACCCGAGCGCTTGCAGGTCCTTGATCGTATGGCTGATCATGATGAGCGCGGTGGCGATACCGCGCTGCAGACGGGTCAGTTCGTCCACCCGGTCGACCATGAAATCGCCGAGGCCGAGCACCTGCCACAGTTCGTCCATCACCACCTGGAAGTAGCGCTGCGGGGCCATCCCCGCGTCGGTGAGGGTATGCGCCGCCTCCACCGCGGCGAAACCGTCGGCCCAGCAGGCCAGCATGACGGCGGCCTTGAGTTTCTTGTCGCCGTTCGGGATATGGGAGACGTCGATGCAGACCGCCACCGAATCGGTATCGATCGGTACCGTGGTCTGGCCGTTGAACACCGCACCGAACGGCCCCTGGGTGAGGGCGCGCAACGAACGCCGCAGCCCCCTGATCGCCTCCTGGTACTCGCCCGGGCTGTCGGCGCCGGCGTCCAGCATCATCTCCTCGCCACCGGCGACGATGACCTCGAGCAGGTTCTCCATGATCGGCGGCCGGTCCGGGGTGTAACCGCTGCTCGGCCGGTACAGGATCCGCAGCGCGGTGGAGACCAGCGTCTCCTCGTAATCACGCACCCGCGCCCCGCGCACGAGTTCCACCAAGCCGGCGATGAGCGTGACCTGCCGTGCGTGCAGATCCTGCAGTACCTGACGTTGCAGTTCCGGATGCTCGTCGAGCCGCGGCACGATATCGCCCAGGACCCCGCCGGCCAGCGGATTGAGTTTGCCGTGGCCGTATCCCAGATCGATCACCTGCCCTCCGACCAGCTCGACCAAGCGCCGGTAGTCGGGTTTGACATCGGCGAGGATCAACGGGGTGATGTTCTGCGCGACCCCGCCGAGCACGATGCGGCGGACCAGCGACGATTTTCCGAAACCGTTGAGCCCCAGTACGAACAGGCTCGGCGCGGTGATGAAACTCCCCCGCATGAACCAGTTCATCGGATCGAAGCACACAGGTGCGCCGGTATGCAGATGCGATCCGAGCGGGGTCCCGATCAGCGGTGCGCCGGCGCCGACCGACCACGGCCACAGCCCGGCCACCTGCGCCGTCGTGGCCCGGTACTCGACGGGACGGCCGACGACATTCATCCGGCCGCCGCCGGCCCCCGCATAGCCGCGTTCGGTGAGCTGTGCGGTCTGCCGGTCGAAACCGTCCTGGAACTCCTGTTCGGCGCGGGCCTCGTAATTGCGCCGACGAATATCGTCGGTGCGGACCCGGAAGGTCGCCCACGCCGCCCGTAATCCGGCGCCCTCGCGGCTGATCTCCTCCAGCCGGGACCGCGTCGCCGGATCGAGCAGCGGCGGCCCCGACTGTTTGCGTTTCTCGGCCCGCACCTTCGCCCGGCGCGCGGCCTTGTCGAATTCCGGGGTGCCCATCGCCCGGTCGGCGGTGGTATCGACTCGGGCCCGGCGCACCCGTTCCCGGTTCGCGGCGCCCCGTTCGCGCGGAGTCCGGCCGGCCGGATCGGTGCTACGCGGGGCCGCGGCCCGGCGTTCGGTACGTGAGCGGCCGCCCTCGTGCCGCTGACCGGTTACGTCGGGTTCCCGGCCGCGCCGGTCCTCGTCCCGGCCCGGCCGGGTCCGCTCGCCGGTGGCGGCCCGGACCCGGTTCCGTTCCCGCAAAGGGGGTTCGTGCTCGCGTACCATCAGTCGTTCACCCTGCCAATGCTTTCGGAATGGTCGCGTGCTCGGGCAGGATCACCCCGCAGCCGAGCGATGCCGCGAAGGCCGCGGCCTGGTAGCGGTAGCACCGGCGGATCTTCAACCGGGCCTGGGTGGACAGGTCGCGGGTGATGGCCTCGATCCGCGGCAGATCGCCGCGCAGGGGTTCGGTGATGGTGACCAGCGCACCGAACCGAGTGACACCGTGCCCGCGGGCCTGTTCCTCGCGGGCCTGCTGGGTCGCCCCGACCCGAAGTGTCGCCGAGGCCGACACCACACCCCGTTCGCTCTGCTGGGCGACCAGGGCGTTCTTGAAATCGTCGTCCACGATCTCGGCGGCGTCGGCGGCCGAATGCGGCCGGTACACGATGGCGATCCGCTTCCGCGGCACCTCCGGATTCGGCGCGAGCAGGCGCTGCAGTACCCGTTCGTCCACCGCGCCTTCGGGTGCGGTATCCATCTCCCAGGTAACCGAGCGGCCGCCGTCGTGGATCAGATGGTCCCATTTCTCGTCGTGTGATACCGGGCCCGCGTCCGCCCAATCCAGGCCGTGGCCCTCGGGTTCCCCGGCGGCGACTTCGAGGTCGGCCTGTGAGGCCGGGTCGTAGCTGCGCCGGATGAATCCGATGACCTCCTCGGCCGACATCGGCTGGGCCCGGACCCCGGCCTCGGCGAGCGCGGAGCAGATACCGGGCAGGCGGCGACCGATCTCGACCGCTTCCTCGGCCGGGTTCTTCCGCCGCTCCGCGGTGGTCGCCTTGAAGGTGATCGCGACCCGCGGCAGCAACTGCACCCGTTCCTGCGGTAGTTCGGTGGCCAGCTCGTACATCACCTGCTGGGCGAGGTCGGGCGATTCCGGCCGGGTGATCGTGGAAACCTCGGTGAGCAACCGGTTCCCGGTTTCCGGGACGGTATCGATCACCGGCACGACGGCGACGATATCGCTGGTCTGCCCGACCGAGGCCAGGAAGGTGCCCCAGGCCGAGACCCAGCGGTCGATCACCGGCTGGTCCACCGCCTCGTGACCCTGCGGCCAGGCGCGCAGCACCACCGTGTACTGCGCGAACTGTGGTAGGTGGATCATTCCGAAGCTGTAGCCGCCGGCGTCGATGCCCTCATACAGTTTCGACGGGGCAAGTAGCCCGGGCAGGCGGGTGAAACCACCCGGGACCCGGGAGAACCGGCCACCGCGGTACACGTGCTCGCCGCGGCTGCGTGAACGCATCCAGTGGAACATCATCAATCCCGTCTCGTAGCCCGAGCGCCCCCCGTGCCGCATGACCAGGGGCGCCATGATCACCACCCCGGCCCCGCCCACGATGGCGCCCCATTGGAAACCGCCGACCATGGCGACGACCAGCGCGGTGATGACCACCACGAAACCGAGCACGGTCTCTTCCCAGCGCAGACCGAAAAGGCCGGCGCTGCGCGGTTTCTGCCACAGCCCGTAGGAGCGGCGTTCGTAGGTTTCGGTGCTCGTCATCGCGGGATGGTGCTCCTACCGAGGTCGGGGGAACGGTTGGTCCAGCGGTCACCCGCGACATCGCCCATGGCTTGATCGGCGCGGGTCATCCCGGCGGTCGCGGACCGGGCAGCGCCGATTCCGCTGGCAACGCGGGACGAACCGGACGGTACACCGCCACTGCGCGGCGGTTCACCCGACCGTTGCGGCTGCGGCGCCGAGGCGCCGCCGCCACCGCCGCCGCGCGGCGGGGGCATCGGCCGTGGCGCACCGCCACCGCGCCCGCCGCCGGGCGGCGGGGGCCCCGCTGCGCCGCCGACGTACCCGGCGCGGCCCGGGGCGGCCGCCCCCTTGGTGCCCACCGCCTTGGTACCCATGGCGCCCAGGCCCGCGGCGGCGAGCAAGGTGCCACCGGTCGCGGTCAGGCCCGAACCGCCGCTGCCCACGATCGCCACCGCCGGCGTGACCAGCCGCATCAGGGCGGGCAGGACGAACGCGACACTGCACAGCAGCACGATGGCGACCAGCATGCGCTGAGCCTCTTCCGCTTCGGGCAGACCGCCGGCCGGGGTCAACTCGTCGACGTGGCCCGCGGTGGTGAAGGCGATCATGTACACGATCGCGGCCACGGGTTTCCACAGCATGAACGCGATGATCCAGCCGACCAGTTTCTGGTACGACTGTTTACCGGTATTCATCCCGGAGGCCGCAGCCGCCAGCGGCAGCACACCGGCCGCGATCACCAGCAACCCCTGGCGCACGATGGCGAGCACGATCTGGGCGAGCGCCCCGAGCAGGCCGACGATGGCGATTATCAGTACGAGACCGGGTGAAAACGCTTGAAGTTTACTGGTTTTCACCATGAGCTCGGCCAGGTTGCGAGCGTTGCCGTCGGTGGAATCCTGGATGATCCACTCGGCGAACCGGTCCGAAGCCACAGTACCGGCGACGATCACCGCGCCGAGCATCCACGAACTGAACACCACTCTGGTGAACATCCGGAACGATTCCGCCGCCTCGTTCATAGCCGCCCCGCGTCTGGCCTCCGCCAAGCGTAGACCGGTGATGATGATCGAGGCGATCAACAGGAGTATCTGCACCTGATAGGTGTAGTCGTTGATCTTGGTGAACAAGCTGCCCGAATCACTGGCCACCTCGTTGGGCACCTTCATCCAGAAGGTCAGCGCCAGGATGATGGCCTCCCCGAGGCCGTTCATCAGCGAATCGACCACCTTGCCGAAGGTGGAATCCCACGCCTTGTCCTTGACCGCGGTCGCGGCCTCGCCCGGATGGGCCGCCGCGTTACCCGCCTTGCAGACGGCCGCCGCGGCATCACCCAGCGAAATCCCGGGAATGCCGAGATCGTCGAGGGCGTCGTGTATCTCGTTGCAGGTCTGGTCCCAGCCGTAGGTCTGGCTGTTGGCCACGGCCGGAGTCGTGACCATCACGGTGAAGATCACCGCGAAGATCGTGACGAATCGTCTGGCCAGCGTAACTCGCCGGGAAACCGCGGGATCCCGGCGCCGACCGGCGGGCTCGCTGTCTTCGCGCACTACCTGAGCTTCCACTTCACGTCCCAACAACGGAATCACCATCGAGTCCACCCCTCCAGCGATTCGACATACTCGGTCTGTGTGTTCGGCGAGGTGGTGGGCTTCAACCGCCAATCACCCGCATCCCACACCATGATCAGCCGCATGGTCACCCATACCGGTTTCCCGCCCAGCGCCGGAGCGCGCAGCGCCAGCCGCACTATCGCCATGTCGTCGGCGTAGTCGTCGATCTTGAACGCATCGGAGGCCACCAGATACCGGGTCACCGATTCGGGTTGCTGCTCGGGCAGCGCATCCGCCTCCAGGGCCTTGTCGTAGGCCGCGATCTGCTGTGCCGAAACCCGCACCTGCCGCACGTAGAGATCGCGGTGGCCGGGCCGCGCGTTGAGCCGGTAGGTGATCTGCGCGGCGGCCAGTGCGGCGCCCTGCGGGGTATGCGAATAGCCCACTGCCAGACCGTCTTCGATCCGCGACGGACCGTCGGAAGTGGAGAACGGCACCGAGGCGCCGTACACCCGCTGCCAGCCCCGCGGCGCGGTGGTGCCCGCCGGTGCCGCCGTGAGCCAATCCGGATCCGACGGACTGCGCTGCGACGACGGGTCCTGCGGCAGCACCTGCCCCGCCGGGTTGTTCGGAATATCCACCCGGCGGTTGAAGACGTCCACGTCCGGATCGGCGAAACCCTCGCCCACCGCCGGCGCGGGTGCGGGCCCCGCCGCAGGCTCGTCGTCGCGCCCGGTCCACATGACGACACCCACGACCACGATCAATGCCAGCATCGCCGCGGACGCCACGACACCGAAGGAGACTCGGTCACGCTGATAGGTCTCCTTCCCGCTCACTTCGGGGCCTCCACTCTCACTGCGTCACTGGGTATTTCGCCGACGGGTTCGATGGGTCGCGCGGTCGATTCCGGATCCGGCAGCCGTAACCGCCAATCGTCGGCGAACCACTCCACCGTCGTATGGTTGACGGCTTTCGAGCTGTCCGAGTATTCGCTGTACACATCCACCGCAGCCCGCCGATCGGTGTACTCGGTGATCCGGTACCCGAGCAGGCGGGGCGCATAGACCGGATCCGCGGGCCCGCTGATGGACACCTGCACCCGGTTCACCGCCCATTCGTCCTTCGCCGGGCCTGGAACCACTTCCCGCGCAGCGATATTCGACCATTGACTGTCATCGGCCACCGACAGTCGCACGGCGTGCACCATCGCCGCAACCCCGGCACCGGTCGGCGAATGATCGAAACCTGTTGCCGCGCCGTCGGTTTCCACGGTCGGGCCCTGATCGGTATGCGGCAACGGCACACCCTGGAAAGGCTGCCAGCGCACATTCGTCGGCGGCGCGGACAGATCCGGCGGCGCCGTCGCGTCGCCGTCGCCACAGCCGACAGCACCGGTCAGCAGGACCACTGCCAGTAATCCGGCAGCCCGTATCGCACCGAACCGCGGTGCGGACGGTGTTTCGGTCGAATTCATCCGCAGGTCGTTCCCCTCGCCTCGCCCCGGCTCATCCGGGCAGGAACGCCAGCGCGATACCGGAAGCGGTACTGGCGACGGCCGCTCCCAGCAGGCTCATGAGCACACCGTGCGAGGCGTCGTTCATCGCCAGATCGCCCTTGAAGGTGAGCCACAATTTGCCCGCCGAGACGATCAACCACGCCAGACAGCCCATGAGGACGAACCACAGCAGCCAGTTCAGCAGCTGCATCAGCGGTTCCAGCACTTCGGCCGGCATTTGCTTGTACGCCAGTACACCGGCCGCCCCGACCAGATCCATCTCTACCTCACGTTCCGATGACGGCGTTCATGATGGTGCCCGCGCTGGTGGCCACCACACCGCCGATCATCGCGCCGGCCACCATCTTCGGCGACTCCAAGCCGCCACCGGTCCACTTCTCCCACGCGAATTTACCGCCCGCGTAGATGATGCCGCAGATACCGGACAGCAGCACGAACCAGGTGAGATAGCGGACCAACTGCAGGATCTTGTCGGAACCGGGCGGCGCCTCCGGGGTCGGATTACCTATCTGCGCCAATACGGCCGTGTCGTAGACCTGGTGAACCGCAAGAAGTACGGTGCTCATCGGGTGCCTTTCTCGATAGCTGAGGTGCAACATTGGGTCCGCGCGAGCGCGGGGAGCACAGAACGGGAAATGTGCTCGACGGGCATCACGACATCACTCCTCCACGAATCTCGATCGGCCCCGGGCGGGGGCGGCCTCCGATTCTTCCAGGGCGGCACGGGCGGCCGCGACGATCTCCGAGCCGAGTTCCCGGATATCCAGGGGAACTTCGTCGAGCGGGTCGATCCGGCGGCGGCGCTGCGCGGCGACCGCCACCCCGGGCGTCCACACCGGCAGCTTCTCCGGTTCGACCAGCGTCCATTCCTCGTACCACGGCACCTGCCAGATCTGCCCGGCCAGCGAGGCCACGACATCGCGATACCGGCGGATCTCCGGCGCCATCCGGCCCGGCCGGGCCGCCACCGTGATCAACCCGAGAACCTGGCTCGGTCCGGCCAGCCCGGCATGGTGCTGGCGCAGCAGATCATGGGCGTGGGTCAACCCTGCGATGGTCTCCCGGGCGACCAGCACCACGAACGGTGATTCCCGGTCGAAAACGCCCGGCCAGCGCCGCCCGGAATCAGCGGCGGGCGCAAGGATATGCGCGAGCGTGCTGGCGCCGGCACCGCCGTGCACGCCCAGCAGCCAGACCAGCGGCGCGCGGCCGGCGCCCGGCACGGGTCGATCCCAGATCGCGGCGCGGCGCGATTCCGGCGGGGGTACCACTCCGGCGGCGGCACTACGGTCGGGTCGGCGAGGAAGATTCATAGCGGCCGTCATGATGCCACCCCGGCGAGTAACCGCTCATAGGTCTGCCGGGTCTCGTCGGCCAGGGCGATATGCCGGACCAGCTCACCACGGGCGAGATGCGGATCGTAGGGCACCTCGACGATATCGCGGACCCAGCCGGCCAGATGCTCACGCAAATGATCGGCGACCCGCGAATCCACCCCCGGATGCTGGTGCGACACCACGATGGTGGTGTCGCCGACGATGCCACCGCCCATCGGCTCGGATTGATCGCCGTATTCGTCGTCCAGCCATTCGAGAGTCACGCGCAGCCGGTTGGCCGCGTCGACGCGCGCCGGAATTGCCAGGACCAGGGCGACATCCGCGTCGTCGAGCAGGGGGCGCAGCTGGCGCCCGGCGATGGGGCTACCACCGTCGAAGATCGCGGTGTACCCGGCATGATCCACCGCCCGCGCCACCGTCAGATAGCTGGCCCGGCGGCGCAGCGGCGCGGCGTCCCGCCACAACAGGCCGATTCCCGAGGTCGCGCGCGACATACAGTCCTTCAGCGGCGCCGGCTCGTCGTCCCCGCGACCGTACAACCACTGCTGCAGGCTGATCGGGTGCAGATGCTCGTCGGCGCCGCGCAGGGCGAGATCGCCGCCCGCCGGGGTGGCGTCCACAGCCACCGTGGCCGTTCCCGTGAGACCCAGTTCGCCCGCGAGACCCAGCGCGGTGGTGGTCGTTCCGGCACCACCGCAGCCACCGACCACCAGGATCGGCCGGGCCGCGCCCGGGGTGCGGCCACCACTACCACGCAGCCGGACCACCGACGCCTTCCGGTTCCCGCCCGTCTCGTCCGCCGCCGAATCCGGCGCGGTGTCGAGCCAGCGGCTCCAATCCTCTCCCATCCTGCACTCTCCTCTATCCGGCCGTGATACCCGTGATGAGGGTGCGGCCGTCGATCGCCGCGGTGGTGACCGTCTGCCTGCTGTAGGTGGCCGGCTCACCACCGGGCCGGTACTCGGTGACCTCGACGGAATACCGCCCGTCGGCGACGGTCACGATGCGGACGCAATGCCGGGTTCCGGGGGCGACGCTGTCGATCCCGGCCTGGATCACCGCACTGGCGGACACCGCGGCGTCGGGCGCCACCACCGCACGAGCAGCAGTACCGGAACGCTCTACGTAGTACGCATATTGGAAGCGCAGAATTGCGGCGGGCCCGGAATCCGTTCCGCCCGGGCCGGCGCCACGCAGTACCGACCCGTCCTGTTCGTCCGGGCATTCGGGACCGGCCGCGGCGCCCGTACTACCGGCGGTGAAACGTAACCCGGCCCCGTCGTCGGGGCCGGCGGCCCGCGGTGCGCCCGGAGCCAGTAGGTACACCACCACGGCCGTGGCGATGGCGAGGACGACGACGGCGGCGGCCAGCACACCGAATGTCCGGCGCCGGCGGGCACCGGCGTCGCCGGACATATCGCGTAACCGGCCGGGCGTGCGGCCGATACGGGCGGGCTGGGCGAGTTCGTCGTCGTCGGGCCAGGGCAGGCGCAGCAGATCACCGTCACGCTCATCGGCCGGCTCGTCCACCCAGTCGGACCAGCCGCCGGTGAATTCACTGCGCCGGCCGGACAGTTCGGCGGGTGCCGGGTCCGGCGTGGCGGACGCGCTACCGGCCTCGGCGATGTAGTCGGGGTACCTGGCGGGGCCGTCGTCGGCGGCCGCGGCGATCTCCGGTTCGGACCGTCCGGCCGGGCGGTCCACGGCGGCACTGTCCCCCTCGGGGGTAAGCGGGTCGTACCATCGATCGAGCTTTTTGTAGGACTTCAACATTCCCCCATTCCCGTGGCGCCGGGCACGTGATATCGCATCATCGATCCCTCTCGGCGATCAGTTCACGGAGAACGAGTCGTTTTCGGTTGTCGGGGGTGTATCGGACCGGTGTGCCGACGGTCGATCCGGGGACGCGCCGCCGGCTCCTGTCCCGAATGGGAATTGTCCCGTACCGGAGGGAGCGGGCGCAGGCGACGCGCCGGGCCCGGTTCCTGAGAATCCGGCCGACGGCGGCGACGCCGCCCCGGGAACACTACCGAGCGGCGCCGGCTCACCGGCCACCGGTTCGCTGCCGCTGCCGTAGGCGTTCGCGAGATCCCGCGCGGCGGCGGCGAACCAATCGGCGATGAACTTCGTCGGCGCTTCACCGGTTGCCGAAATCGCCGCGTTGCCATAGGCCTGGTGCCGCTGAATGGTGTCCCAGTAGCGCACCCACGTCGTGGTATCGAGCAGGGCGTGGTTGTCCTGGATATTGTCGACGACGGCGTTGAAAGCCTGACTCACCAGCCGGATACCGGTGGTGGGCGGAACGAGTTGCGGAATCGCGCCCAGCAGCTTGGTACCCAGCATCAGCAACGCCGCCGGCGGATTCGCCAGCCCGGCCATGGCCAGCTCGGCGATCGCCGTCGGATTCAGCACCGTACGCACCACGGTGACCACCGCATTGAGCCCGATCATGCCCACCTTCAGCAACGCGCGCATCGCGCCCGGAATATCCAGTGGGGTCCGCGGATCGGCGGCATCGGCCAGCCGTTCGGAGATCGATTTCTTCGGCGAGATGTTCAGGTTCGCCAGCGAGGTACCCGAAATATCCTCGTTGACCACCTTGGTCGCGGTTTTGATCGACGTGAAGGCGAGCGCCTGGGCCACCGAGGTGAGCGAGGCGATGGGATCGCCACCACTGAGCTTGGCCTGCCCCACGATACTGGCGACCGCCTTCAGAATCGGCGCGCCCTCGGGTGCGTCGCAGGCGAGGTCGCCCGCGGCGCAGAAGCTGGCGACTCGTCCGGTGAGGGTGCCGAAATCCTCGGCGGTGTCCCGGTTCGGGGCGATCCCGCCACCGGCCGCGGGCGCCTGTGGAAGCGCGGCGATACCGGCGATCTCCGCCCCCTCGGTACCGGGTGCGGGATCCGGGTTCGCCTTACCCGGTGCGCCGGGAAACAGCGGGGCCCCCGGGGTTCTGGTGGGATCGCCGATCAGAGCCACGGCCGCGATCTTGTCGTCGGGCAACGGCCCTTGCCCCTGTCCGACCTCCTGGGCGAATACCGAAGCCACATGGGCGCCCTGGGAATACCCGACGATGGCGAGCCGGGTTTCGGGGCAGCGTTGCGCCACCGATACCGCCATGGTGCGCAACCGGATCAGCCCACCGCTCACCGATTCCGAGTACGGGGTGACGCTACCGCCGTCTATCCCACCGAAACTGGACTCGTACGGCACGTAGGCACGCTGGACCAGGCTCTCCTCGGGCGCCGCGGCCATGAGCGGACGGAACACCGTGGACAGCATCCCGGTATCGGTGGTGGGCGCGGCATCCGGCGACGATTCGCCGGTGCCCTGAATACCCAAGGCATACAGGGCCGGACAGGTACCGATCGGAAGTTCCGTGGACGGACCCGACGGACCCGAGAAGTCGGGCGGCTGCGCATATGCGGGAGCGGTGAGGGTCCCTGCCGTCACGGTCGCCACAGCGACGGTGAGTGCGATCAGCATCCCCGAGAAACTTCTGCTTACAGCCATAGCGACCCGCAATCACTCTTACCGCAGTTACCGAGCGCGACGAAACGCAGTAAACGGTAACAGATTCCGGCTATCACCGCTGAAGCGGCGAAGAGTTTACGCGACCCGCCAGCACCGCCTGTACGCGCCACGGCGCGTTGCAGCCCGAATGTTACAAATTTCCGGAGCGGCCCGAGCGGCTGCCAAGGCCCCGAAACGCTCAGGCCGCGGAGGTCACCCGGTAGACGTCGTAGACGCCCTCGACGTTGCGGACAACATTGAGCAAATGGCCCAGATGCTTCGGATCACCCATTTCGAAGGTGAACTTGCTGATCGCCACCCGGTCGCCATGGGTGGTCACAGCCGCGGACAGGATATTGACCTTCTCGTCGGCCAGTACCTTGGTGACATCCGAAAGCAGCCGGGTGCGATCCAGGGCCTCGATCTGGATGGCCACCAGGAAAACCGAATGCGGCGACGGCGCCCATTCCACGTCGATGATGCGTTCCGACTGCTCCCGCAGCGAATCGGCGTTGGTGCAGTCGACCCGGTGCACACTCACCGAACCCCCGCGGGTAACGAATCCCAGGATCTCGTCCCCGGGGACGGGGGTGCAGCATTTCGCCAGCTTGGCCACGGTGCCCTCGGCACCGGGGATCAGCACTCCGGCATCGCCGCTGAGCCGCTGACGCGGCGGGGTGGTGGACGGGGTGGAACGTTCGGCGAGTTCGTTCTCCACGTCGCCGATTCCGCCGAGCTGCGCCATGAGCCGCTGCACCACATGATGCGCGGAGACCTGGTGTTCGCCCACCGCGGTGTAGAGCATCGAGATATCGCCGTAGTGCAGTTCGTGGGCCACGGCTGTCATCGCGTCGACGTTCATCAGCCGCTGCAGCGGCAGACCGACACGTTTGACCTCTTTGTTGATCTGCTCCTTGCCGTTCTCCAGCGCCTCTTCCCGGCGCTCCTTGGCGAACCACTGGCGAATCTTGGCCTTGGCGCGCGGCGAGACGACGAAACCCTGCCAGTCGCGGCTGGGCCCGGCGTTGGGGGCCTTCGAGGTGAAGACCTCCACGACCTCCCCGTTCTCCAGTTGCCGTTCCAGCGCGACCAAACGGCCGTTCACCCGGGCGCCGATACATTTGTGCCCGACCTCGGTATGCACCGCGTAGGCGAAATCCACCGGCGTGGACTTCTGCGGCAGCGTGATCACATCGCCCTTCGGCGTGAAGACGAAGATCTCCGGGGCCTTGAGGTCGAAACGCAGCGATTCCAGGAACTCGGCCGGGTCCGCCGCCTCGCGCTGCCAGTCCAGCAGTTGCCGCATCCAGGCCATATCGTCGACCTCGGCCGCATCACCGGAGTGGCGGCCCTTGGTCTCCTTGTACCGCCAGTGCGCGGCGATCCCGAATTCGGCGGTGCGGTGCATATCGTGGGTGCGGATCTGCACCTCGAGCGGTTTACCGTCCGGACCGACCACGGTGGTGTGCAACGACTGGTACACCCCGTAGCGGGGCTGGGCGATGTAATCCTTGAACCGCCCCGCCATGGGCTGCCACAGCGAATGAACCACGCCGACGGCGGCGTAGCAGTCGCGCACCTCGTCGCACAGGATTCGGATACCCACCAGATCGTGGATATCGTCGAAATCCTTCCCCTTGACGATCATCTTCTGATAAATCGACCAGTAGTGCTTGGGCCGGCCTTCGACCGTCGCGGGTATCCGGGACGCGGCGAGGGTGTTCACGATTTCGGCGCGCACCTTCGCCAGATAGGTGTCACGTGACGGTGCCCGGTCGGCGACCAGCCGGACGATCTCGTCGTACTTCTTAGGGTGCAGAATCGCGAACGCGAGATCCTCGAGTTCCCATTTGACGGTCGCCATACCCAGCCGGTGTGCCAGCGGCGCGATTACCTCGAGGGTTTCGCGGGCCTTCTTGGCTTGCTTCTCCGGCGGTAGGAACCGCATGGTCCGCATATTGTGCAGCCGATCGGCCACCTTGATCACCAGCACCCGTGGGTCGCGTGCCATGGCGATGATCATCTTGCGGATGGTCTCGGCCTCCGCGGCCGCGCCCAGGTTCACCTTGTCCAGCTTGGTGACGCCGTCGACCAGGTGGGCGACCTCGGAGCCGAATTCCGCGGTCAGCTGTTCGAGCGTGTACCCGGTGTCCTCGACGGTGTCGTGCAGCAGGGCCGCCACCAGGGTGGTGGTGTCCATCCCCAGCTCGGCGAGGATATTCGCCACGGCCAGCGGATGGGTGATGTACGGGTCGCCGGACTTGCGGAACTGGGTGGCATGGCGTTCGTCGGCAACGTCGAAGGCGCGCTGCAGCTGCGTCAGGTTCGCCTTCGGATACAGTTCCCGATGCACCGTGGCCAGCGGTTCGAGCACCGGTTTCACCGCGGGAATACCGCGCTGACCGGTCATCCGCCGGGCCAGCCGGGCACGCACCCGCCGGGAGGCCGAACTCGGGACGGCACCGGACTGGCGGGCGGGCTCGGCCGCGGCACCCGGACGCGGGCCACCCGCGGAGGCGGCGGCCCCGGCACCGTTGGACGGCGATCCCGATGTCTGCTCGACATTCGCCTCGCCCAGATGCTGAGTCATGCCACCACCTCTCCGTGCCGCGGCGTAACACCGCAACGCTTCAGACCACCAACTTTAGACCCCGCAGCCGTACGGGAGACCCCAGAGCAACACCATCGACACCGATCGATACGCCGACCCACCCGATAGAACACCGTATTCGACCGCGTCCTTCCCACTACGCGCGGGTTCGGGTCCATTACCCGAGCCCATCCGGGGTCAGTTCGACCCGCCTGGTGATACCGATATCGGCCAGGAACCGCCGATCGTGACTCACCACGAGCAGCGCGCCCTGGAATGCCGCCAGGGCCTCGGTGAGATGCCGCAGACTCACCAGGTCCAGGTTATTGGTCGGCTCGTCGAGAATCAGCAGTTTGGGCGCCGGATCGGCGAGCAACAGCATTGCCAGCGCGGCCCGCAACCGCTCGCCACCGGAGAGCGCAGCGGCGGGCACGTCGGCGGCGGCACCGCGGAACAGGAAACGGGCGAGCTGGGCGCGGATCCGCTCCGGTTCGGCGTGCGGAGCGCCGGCGGCGACATTGTCGAACACGCTGCGGTGCTCGTCGAAGAGATCGAGCCGCTGCGGCAGCATCCGCCACGGCACCCGCGGCGGTTCGGCGGTGAGCCGCCGCAGCAGGGTGGTTTTGCCGACCCCGTTACGGCCGGTTATCGCGACCCGCTCCGGACCGTCGACCACCAGCGAGACCACCGGACCGTTGGCCAGCCGTACCGCTTCCAACGCGACCACGTGCTGACCGGGATACAACCGCGTATCGGGTAGCTCGATCCGGATCTCGCGGTCGTCGCGTAATGATTCCTCGGCTTGTTCGAGCCGGTCCTTGGCCTCCTGAACCTTCTCGATATGACTGTTGCGCAGTTTGCCCGCCGAGACCTCGGCCTGCCGTTTCCGCTGTCCCATCACGATCTTCGGTTCTCGTTTGTTCTCGTACATCTTCTGCCCGTACCGCTGCCGGCGGTCGAGCTTGATCCGGGCCTCCACCAGCTCCCGCGATTGTTTCCGCATATCGCTGCGCGCGTCGCGGATCGCCGCCCGGGCGGCCTCCTGCTCCTGTTCGACGATCTGCTCGTAGTCGCGGTAGTTACCGCCGAACAACCGCAACCGGCCGCCGCGCAGTTCGGCGATGGTGCCCATCCGGTCCAGTAGTTCGCGGTCGTGGCTGACCACCACTACGGTGCCGGTGAACTGGTCGACCACATCGTAGAGCCGGGCGCGGGCCGCCGAATCGAGGTTGTTGGTGGGCTCGTCGAGCAGTAGCACCTGCGGTTCCCGGAGCAGTTCGGCCACCAGGCCGAGCAGAACGGTTTCCCCGCCGGAAAGAGTTTCCAGCCGGCGATCCAGCTGTGCTACGGACCCGGCCAGGTAATCCAGTCCGAGCCGCCCGAACAAAGCCACCGCGCGTTCCTCGATATCCCACCGGGTGCCGACGAGATCGAAATCGCTCTCGTCGCCGGAGCCGGATTCGATTCGGTGCAGAGCTTTCCGTACGTCGGCGATACCGAGTACGGCATCGACCTGCTGTCCCACCGCCAGACCGAGATCCTGCCGCAGGTAGCCGAGTTCACCGGTTACGGTGATCGAGCCGCGCGCGGGACGCAGTGCACCGGCCAGCAGGCGGAGAAGTGTCGATTTCCCGGCGCCGTTGGCCCCGACGAGTCCGAGATGGCCGGGCCCGAGAACCGCATCGAGCCCGTCGAACACCGGAGTTCCATCCGGCCAGGAAAAACAGAGATCGGAAAAAGATATATCGGCCACAATTGCCCCTGAGGTATCGATACGAACGCGGCGCGCAGAATGCGGGCCGCACGAGCGACTACCTCATGAGAGCAACGGCATCTCCGATCCCCGGGAACAAGACCTCGACGAGAATACACCCCGGCACGGAACCGTGCCAGCGTTTCAGGACCGGGATCACACGAGTCCCGGAAGCCGCGCGCTAGGCCGTGATGATCGAGGTGACCGGGTAATCGCCCTGACGGGAGCGACCGCCCAAGCCCTCGAGTTCCAGCACCACCGCCGCGGCCACCACCTGCGCACCGGCGGAGGTGAACAGATCCGCTGCCGCCGCCAGGGTGCCACCGGTGGCCAGTACATCGTCGAGCAGCAGCACCCGCCGACCGGTCAGCTCGACGCCGGTGGCCGGGATCTCCAGCGCGGCCGTCCCGTACTCCAGGTGATACTCCCGGGTGATCACCGGGGGAGGCAGTTTGCCACGCTTGCGGACGGCCAGCACCCCGGTGCCCAGCCTGGTCGCGACCCCCGCGCCGAGCAGAAAACCGCGGGCGTCCACCCCGGCGACCAGGTCCGCGTCCGGAACCAGCGCGGCCAGGCAGTCGACAACGGTCCGGAAACCGTCGGCATCGGCGAAAACCGGCGTGAGATCGGCGAAGCGCACCCCGGGCTCCGGGAAATCATCGGCCCAGCGAGTGAGGCGCCGGACGAGGCCGGCGGTGTGTCCGCCGCGTTCGCCGGCCGCTTCGGCGGGTTCTGCCGCCGCGTGCTTACTCATCGGGACACCTCTTTCTCAACCGCACTCGGTATCAACGCTGCAGGACCCACTGGTCCATATTCCAGCCGGATCCGGCCCGAGTGGGGCCCGCGATGCCATTGTCCAGGCCACCGGCGAACGCGATCGTGCGGGGAGTCGCGAACAACGGGATGCTGGGCAGCTGCGCCCACAGCAGGTTCTCGGCCTCGGTGAGCAGATTCAGCTGCGTGGTCGAATCATCTTCGGCGGCGAGCTGATCGGTGATCGAATCGTAGCGTCCGTTACGGAACTGCCCGATATTGAGCCCGCTCCCGCTGCGCAGGCCCCCGATCGCGGCGATACCGTCGAGTGAACCCGCCGGCCCCGGCGCTCCCCCGGGGCCGCCCAGCACCGCGTCCACCGCGCCGTCCCGCAGTCGCATCGGTGTGAAATCCGGGGTGCTCGCATCTTCTACGGTGATACCGGCCGCTCTGCACGCATCGGCGATCATCGACACCGTCTGCGCCCGGCGGGCATCGGGGGCGAGATAGCCGATCCGGACGACCATCCCGTCCTTACCGGCGTCGGCCAGCGCCGCCTGGGCGCCATCGACATCACCGGCCGCGAACGCTTCGGCGGCGCCGGTGACCACCGGGTAGTACAGCGAATCCTGCTGCAGAGTCCGCGAATTCGACGGCCCGGAGCCGAGCCCCGCCTCGGGCGCCTCGGTGACCCGGCCGAGTCGGTCGAAAAGTCCCTGCCTGGGCACGCAGAGAGCGAAAGCGCGCCGCGCGGCGGCCGATTCGAAAACCCCGCCGGTATTGAGTACCAGTTGTTCGATACCGCGGCTGGGCAACTGCTGGACGGAGTAGGAGTCCAGATTCAGTTCGGGCAGCGAACCCGCGCCGATATCCACCACGGCCGCCGAACCGTCCGCCACCCGCGCGGCGAGATCGGCCGGTTTGGGGTACACCACGATCCGGCCGGTGGCCGGCGCCTCCCCCCACCAGCGTTCGTTGGCGACCAGGACTAGGCCGTCCTCCAGGCCGAACGATTCGATCCGGTACGGCCCCGACGACGGGAAGCGCGTGATGTCGAGTTCGCCCGGCTCCAGGTTCCAGCCGGTGTTCCAGAACTGGGCCAGCCGGTCCAAGGCGGGACGGTCGTCGTTCTGAACAGCGGCGACGATATCGGGAACATTCGCCGCCTCGGCCGCCACATGGGCGGGCATCAACTCACCGGCGCCGAACAGCGTGCGCCACGGCAGATAGCGCTTTCCGGGCCGGAACACCACGGTGCCGTCCTTGGACCCGGGCTGGCATTCCACCCGTTCGATATCCTCGTAACCGGCGGTGCTCGCCGATTCGAAACCCGGGAACCGGCCACTGCGCGCCGCCCACGTGAATACGAGATCGTCGCAGGATGTGGGCACACCGTCGGAATAGACGCCGCGCGGATTGAGCCGGTACTGGATCGTCTGCGCCTCACCGGGCACTTCCTTGGCGGTGCCGACATCGGTATCGGCGACCGGCTGACCGTCGGGCCCGGTGTAGAAGAACCCGGTCAGCACCCGGCCGAATACCGCCTGCGCCGAGGCGGCACCCGCCGCGGTACCACCGTTGTAACTGGTGACCGCGGTATCGACGGCGTACCCGATCGAGGGCACCTGATCCTCACCGGAACATCCCGCCACCAACCCGGCGGCCGCGGTGGTCGCCGCGAGCACCGCGATCGTCCGGCGCAGATATGGCAGTCGCATCGATCCGTACCCCTCGTTTCAGTGCCGCCTCTGTCGTTTACCCGTAGGACGCGCGCCGGGCGCGGGCCCGGCGGTACCGGTGCCGCGCGTGGGGCGTGGTTCCCGGCTCCCCGGCTCCGCGGGCCGCGGGGCCGGGCCGGCTCCCTGCGGAGCCCGACCGGCCCGCCGGGCCTGCACCTTCTTGGTGTGCGCGGCGACCGGGCCCCAGCGCTCCTTGATCGAAACCAGCAGCGGGGTGGCGAAGAAAATGGACGAATAGGCGCCGACCACCGTGCCGACCAGCTGAACCAGCGCGAGATCCTGCAGCGTACCGACGCCGAGCATCCACACCGCGATCACCATGAGACCGATGATCGGCAGCGCGCCGATCAGGGTGGTGTTGATCGACCGCATCAGCGTCTGGTTGATCGCGAGGTTGGCCTGTTCGCCGTAGGTGCGCCGGTTGGTATGCAGCACGCCGCGGGTGTTCTCCTCGACCTTGTCGAAGACAACGACCGAATCGTAGAGCGAGAAACCGAGAATGGTGAGCATGCCGATCACCATCGCCGGGGTCACTTCGAAACCGACCAGCGAATAGATACCGGCCGTCACCAGCAGATCGAAGACCAGAGCCGCCAGCGCGGCGATCGCCATATCGCGTTCGTAGCGGAAACCGATGTATACGCTCACGATCACCAGGAACACCACCAGCGCGATCAGCGCCTGCCGGGTGATCTGCCCGCCCCAGGTCTCGCTCACATCGGAGGCACTGATGGCGTTGCGGCTCGGGTTTCCGCTGTCGTCGGTGGGCTGGAACTCGTCGAACAGCGCGGATTGCAGGGCACCGAGTTCCTCGGCGCTCAGCGTTTCCGAACGGATCAGGATCGTGGCCGTATCACCGGTGCCGACGGTCTGCACCGATTCGGGCTCCGAGCCGATCACATCGGAGTACACCGTTTCGACCTGCTCGGTGGTGGCGTCTCCGGCCGGTAGCTGGATTCGGGAGCCGCCGACGAAGTCGATACCGAAGGTGAAACCCCGGATCGCCATGCTCAGCAGGCAGATCAGCACGATCACCGCGGTGATGATGTACCAGCGCCGGCGGTGGCCGACCACATCCAGTACACCGGTGCCGGTGTACAGGCGGGTCATCCAGCTCTGCCGGCCGCCCGGCGCGCGGGCAGGTTCGGGCTTGTCCATGGTCACGGAACTGTTCATCGTCACGCCTTCCCCACCGCGGCCTCGGCCACCTTGCGTTCCCGGGCCAGCTGCTGCATAGCGCCGAGCCCGTTCACCGAGGGCTTGGCCCAGAAGGCGGAACGGGCGGCCAGCTGCACCAGCGGGGCCGTCACCAGGAACACCACCACGACATCGAGAATGGTGGTCAGTCCGAGAGTGAACGCGAACCCGCGCACCTGCCCGACGGCCAGCACGTAGAGGACTGCCGCGGCGATGAAGCTGACGGCGTTACCGGAGAGAATGGTTTTACGGGCCCGCTGCCAGCCGCGTGGTACCGCGGACCGGAAACTTCGCCCCTCCCGTATCTCGTCCTTGATGCGTTCGAAGAACACCACGAACGAGTCGGCGGTCATCCCGATACCGATGATCAGGCCCGCGATACCCGCCAGGTCCAGGGTGAATCCGATCCACCGCCCGAGCAGCACCATGATCCCGTACACCGCGATACCCGAGCCGATCAGCGACAGCGCCGTCAGGAAGCCCAGCATGCGGTAATAGATCAGGCAGTACAGCAGCACCACGGCCAGCCCCACCGCGCCGGCGATCAGGCCCGCTTGCAGCGAAGAGAATCCGAGCGTCGCCGAAACCGTTTCGGCTTCCGAAGTCTCGAACGACAACGGCAGCGAACCGTACTTCAGGGTGTTCGCCAGGTCCTGGGCGGACGAGGCGGTGAAATTACCCGAAATCTGGGTGCGCCCGCCGAGCTGAGGTCCCTGCTGAACGACGGGGGCGCTGACCACCTGCGAGTCCAGGACGAAGGCGACCCGCTGCTGCACGTACTCGCCGGTGAGCGCCGCCCACGCGTCACTGCCACCGGATTTGAATTCCAGGTTGATCTCGTGGCGGGACTGCTCGGTGTTGAACCCGGAGGTCGCGTCGGCGATCTCCTGGCCGTCGATCCGGCTCTTGTCGAGCAGGAAGACCTCGGTGCCGTCGGTGGAACAGGTGACCAGCGGCAGATTCGGGTCGTCGTTACCGGCCAGCGGATCGGCCGCGGCGCAGTCCATCGTGGACATCGCCAACTGCTGCATGGCCGGGTCGGTGCTCTGCCGCAGGGTCTTGGCGGCTTCGATTTCCTGCTGGGCCTGTTCCTGCGGGCTCAGCGATTGATCGGCGGGCGCCGGCTCTCCCGGAGCCGGGGCCGGAGCGGGCTCGGTCGCGGGCGGCGGCTCGGGCGCGGGCGTACCGGGCGCCTGCGCCGGGCGGACCTCGAGGTCCTCGGCGGGCACCGGGGCCGCGGCGGCGGGGGTCTCCGGAGCCGGCTGCTCGGGTACGTCGGTTGCGCCGTCCCCGGCCGGCGGCGTATCGGGTGCCGGGGCGGGCGCCGGTGGAACGGCCGGCGCGGTGGGCTGACCGGGCTGCTGCTGGGCCTGCGGACTACCGGGCGCCGGAACGGCCTGGAGTACCGGGCGGATATAGAGCTTGGCGGTCGTCGCCAGCGTGCGGGCCTGCTGACTGTCGTCACCGGGGACGGTGATGACGAGGTTGTCGCCGTCGATCACCACCTCGGAGCCGGAGACGCCGAGGCCGTTCACCCGGTTCTCGATGATCTGCTGGGCCTTGTTCAGGCTGTCCTGGCTGGGCCGGTTTCCGTCCGGTGTCCGGGCGGTCAGCGTGACCCTGGTACCGCCCTGCAGGTCGATGCCCAGTTTGGGCGTCGGTGATTTGTCACCGGTGAAGAACACCAGCGCGTAGATCGCGGCCACCAGCACGCCGAAAAGGGCGAGCCAGCGGAGTTGATGCGCCGATCCCTGGGAAGGTGGCACAGGTCGTCATCTCCTAGGCGGAAGTTCTGGGTGGAACGGCCGGCCGATACGGGCGCGCCCGCGTGGATCGGCCGGGCACACGCCGAGGCCACCGGTCGCCCGGGTATCCGGTCCGGTGGCCGGGCCGTGGAATTCAGTCCTTGGTCAGCCGGGTCTCGGTCTGCTTCGGGGTTTCCTCCGCAACGGACGCGGCGGACTCCTCGACAGCGGGCGCGGCCGGGGAATCGGCCGGCTCGGCGGTCGCGACGGCATCGGCGCCGGTGTCCTCGGCGGCGGCCTCGTCCTCGGTGCGCACCTCCCGGATCGCCAGGCGCAACCAGGTGGTCACGACATCCTCGGCGATCTCCAGATCGACGGTGTCGTCGTCGACCTCGACCACGGTCCCGAGCAGACCCGAGGTGGTGGTGACCCGGTCACCGACCTTCAGGCTGTCCTGCATCTGAGTGACCTTGTCGGCCTCTTTTTTCTGGCGGCGCATCCCGAAGAACATCATCGCGAGCATCGCAGCCAGTAGGAGCGGAAACAGGAGATCCATGGTCGAAGTCAGTTCCTGATCTGGGGGTCCGGGGACAGGTACGCACACAGTCTGCCAGTTCCTCGGCCCGGCGCCACACCCGCACGCCGGAAAAGTGGTGTCCGGCCGGAGCCACCCGGCCACGTGAGTGCGGCCGCAGTCCCGGCGATCCACCTGCCGGGCAACCGGTTCCGGCCATAATCGGGCCATGACGCCCGACGATGTGCACCACGTCACTTTCACGACAGCGCCGTGGGGGCGGCGCGGCTACCGGATGGAGGATGTCGACGATCTACTCGACCATATCGCCGCTGCACTGGCCGGGCGGACCGCTCTCAGCAGCGAACGACTCGGCAGTGGGTTCCGTCCGGGCGGCGCCTGGCTGAACCGCGGCTACCATCCCGACGAGGTGGATGCCTTTCTGCGGCTGGTCCGGGCCGAATTCGGGGTCTGAACCGGCGGGTGCCCGGCCGTCACCCCCGCGGCGCAACCACCGCCGCCGCGCGGACGCCGGCGCCGAACGGGCGGGGATCATGCCCGGTGCACATCGGTGGTCCGTATCGGACGACGCCGTACCGACTCATGGTGCGACATCGCGCCGGCTTCGGGAAAGCCACAGCGCACCGCCCGGACAACCGCCTCGCTATTGCCGGACGCCACAACTCGCGGACGAGTCCGGAGCGTTTCCCGGCCACCGCGAGTTACCGCCGGGCGATACCGGCCGGTCGGCGCCATCGGCCGACTGCGTCCGGCGGGCTACCGGTCGAAGAGGTCGAGCGTGGGCTGCGGTTCGCGACCGCGAACCTCGAGCGCGCCGAACGTGAGATCCGGCGGCGGTGTCAAACCGAGATGCGCCCAGGCCGCCGCGGTGGCAACCCGCCCGCGCGGCGTCCGCGCCACCATCCCCGCCCGGACCAGGAAGGGCTCGCACACCTCCTCCACGGTGGTCGCCTCCTCCCCGACCGCGACCGCCAGCGTGGACACACCGACCGGCCCCCCGCCGAAGCCACGGACCAGGGCGCCCAGCACCGCCCGGTCCAGGCGGTCCAGCCCCAGCGCGTCGACGTCGTAGACCTCCAGCGCGCCCCGTGCCACCGGGAGGGTGATCCGGCCGTCGGCGCGCACCTCGGCGTAGTCGCGAACCCGCCGCAGCAACCGGTTGGCGATACGCGGCGTTCCGCGGGAGCGCCCGGCGATCTCGGCGGCGGCGTCGAGATCGATCTCCACCCCGAGGATCTGCGCCGACCGCTGCACGATGAGCAGCAGTTCGTCCGGTTCGTAGAAATCCATATGCCCGGTGAAACCGAACCGGTCGCGCAGCGGCCCGGTCAGGGCACCGGACCGGGTGGTGGCGCCGACCAGGGTGAACGGCGCGATCTCGAGCGGTATGGACGTCGCTCCGGGACCTTTGCCGACCACCACGTCGACCCGGAAATCCTCCATCGCCAGGTACAGCATCTCCTCCGCCGGCCGCGCCATCCGGTGGATCTCGTCGATGAACAGCACATCCCCGGCGACCAGGTTGCTGAGCATGGCGGCCAGATCCCCGGCCCGCTCCAGCGCCGGGCCGGAGGTGATCCGCAACGCGGTGCCGAGTTCGCCGGCGATGATCATGGCCAGGCTGGTCTTTCCGAGTCCGGGTGGGCCGGACAGCAGAATATGGTCGGGTGTACCGCCCCGGGCCCGGGCACCGCGAAGTACGAGCGTCAGTTGTTCCCGGACCCGGGGCTGGCCGATGAAACCGTCGAGCGAGGTCGGGCGCAGCCCCGTCTCCAGATCGCCGTCCGCGGGCAGATAATCGGCGCTGACCGGGGAAACTTCCGCTTCCGGGGAGTCGTCGTAATCCATGACCGCCTAACGGTTGCAATCGTGTACGTCGAACATGCGCGAGGCCGCTCTGCAGTGACGCTTCGCCGCCTGTCCGGGGCTGGGCCCGCTCATGCCGCGCGGCCGAGGCGAAGGCGAGCCCCCTCCGTGGTGACGCTCGGCTGCCTGCCCCGGGCCCGGCACGCTCATGCCAGCATCCCGAGCGCCGCCCGCAGCGCGGTGGAATTATCGGCATCCGGTTGTTCGGTGAGGACCGCGTCCACCACGGGCTCGGCCTTCTTCGCCGGGAAACCGAGGCCGATCAGTGCCTCTACCACCTGGTCGCGTACCGGTGTGCGGACCGGGGCCGGCACCGTACCGGCCGGCGAATCCGCCGGGACCGCCACCAGGTTCACCTTGTCCCGCAATTCCACGACCATCCGCTCGGCGCCCCGTTTCCCGATGCCCGGCACCCGGGTGAGCGCCGCGATATCGCCGGCGGCCAGCGCCTTACGCAAGGTTTCGGGCTCGAGCACCGCCAGGACCGCCATGGCCAGCCGCGGTCCCACGCCGGATACGGTCTGCAACAGACCGAACAGATCGCGAGCCTCGGTATCGGCGAACCCGTACAGGGTCATCGAATCCTCGCGCACGATCAACGTGGTGTGCAGCCGGGCCTGTTCGCCGCGGGTCAGCCCCGCCAGGGTGGCGGGAGTGGCATTGAGCTGGTAGCCCACCCCGGCGGTTTCGAGGACCACATGGTCGAGGGCGAGTTCTGCGACCTCGCCGCGAATGGACGCGATCACCCGCGCACCGCCTTCCGCTGCTGTTCCAGTCGTTGGGTGTATTGCCGGCGGGCCCGTTCGGCCTGTGCCTCGGCCGCCGCCATCCGCTCGATCAGCGGCGCCCGCCAGCAATGGCAGATGGCGAGCGCCAGCGCGTCGGCGGCATCGGCGGGCTTCGGCGGCGCGGCTAGCCCGAGGATCCGGGTGACCATGGCGGTCACCTGCTTCTTGTCCGCCCCGCCGTGACCGGTCACGGCGGCCTTCACCTCACTGGGAGTATGGAACATCACCGGGATATCGCGGCGCGCGGCCGCCAAGGCGATCACCCCGCCCGCCTGCGCGGTACCCATGGCGGTGCGTACGTTGTGCTGGGCGAAAACCCGTTCGATGGCCACCACCTCGGGGCGGTGGGTGCCCATCCAATTCTCGGCGGCGTCCGCAATCCGCAGCAGGCGCTGGGCCAGATCCAGCTCGGCCGGGGTCCGCACCACGTCCACGGCGATCGCGCGTACGGCACGACCCGATCCCCCTTCGACCATGCTGATCCCGCACCGGGTGAGCCCGGGGTCGACGCCCATCACCCGCACCCGCACAACCTTTCCCAGAACGAACAGTTGTTCGAAGTCTAGTGCAGCGCGGGGATTCCGGATGACAGTGACACGGACGTGCAGTTCGGTCCAGCGGCCTCGTCATCGTTCTGTTCGACTTCGGCTTTCCGGGCTTATCCGGTGGCGCCGGTCTCGCCCTCGGCCCCCGCAGCACCAGGCGGGTCAGCGTGCAAGGTCGGAGGAGAAGGCGTCGTATGCGGCGGCATCGAACAGCACGAACCGCACTTCCCCGATCATGGCGGGGCTCTCATCCCGGACAGCGCCGACCGCAATGTGAGCCGCGTCGTCCATGGGCCAGTGGTAAGCCACCATGTCGCCATTGCGCCCCTACCGCCCGGGCCATGCCCACCCGGCACACTCAGGCCATTTGCCTTCGGTATCGCGGCAACTCTATACAAACGCGTAACCAAGCAGTTACGCTTTGATCGTGGACAAAGCAGTCGCGGCAATCGCCGACCCGATCCGACGCGAAATCCTGGCGATGCTTCGCGATACCCGCCTCACCGCGGGCGCTATCGCGGCGCAGTTTCCGGTCAGCCGCCCGGCGATCAGCCGCCACCTGCGCGTACTTCGCGACAGCGGACTCGTGCACGACGACCTGATGGGCCGGCAACGGTATTACTCCCTGGAACCGGCGCCGCTGCGCGAACTTCGCTCCTGGATCGACGCGCTCGACCGGCCCGCCGGCTGGGAGCATCGGCTGGACGCGCTGGCCACCGAGATCTACCGAACCCGCCGCGAACACCGCGCCGAACCGGAAACGCCCGGTCGGCACATGCAGGAACAGCAGAACAAGGAGAATTCCGCATGAACATCCGACCGAGCGGACGCCTGGTGAACACTCCGAACGGACAAGACCTGGTCCTCACCCGCACCTATCGCGCTTCTGCCGAAGATGTATGGGCCAGTATCACCGAACCCGACCGCACCGCCCGCTGGTTCGGACCGTGGAAAGGCGAAGCCGGACCGGGCCGGACGATCCAGGTCCAGCTGACTTACGAAGAAGAGCAGCCCTGGACCGATTTCATCATCGACGCCTGCATTCCGCCGCGTCATCTCTGCCTGCGTACCGTCGACGACCAGGGCTCCTGGCAGCTCGAGGCCACGCTGAGCGAACACGACGGTCAAACCGAATTGGTGTTCACCCACCACCTGACCTCGCCGGAACTCGCCGGCGAGGCCGGGCCGGGCTGGGAGTACTACCTGGATATGCTCGGTGCCGCCCGCACCGGCGCAGACCTGCCCGACTTCGCCGATTACTATCCCGCCATGCGGGACTTCTACGTGAACGCGACCCCGGACTGAGCGGGCTACACCTCCGGAAGCGACACAACCGGACGGCCGACCGGACCGCCTCCCGGGCGCACCACCGTCGTGAACCGGTGCCAGCGCGGGCAGAGCAGCCGGCCGGCCATCCGACCACCGCCTGCGCAAGCCGGGCGCTGGTCGGCTGTTTCTGTCCATGTGGTGCGGCGACACCGGAATACGCCAAACCGCCGTGATACCCAGCGCGCAGTATCGGCCGCAAAGCGTAGCCGAGCGCCCCGGAACGATCAGTCCAGTTCGGCGAGGACCTCGTCGGAGACGTCGACATTGGTGTACACGTTCTGGACGTCATCACTGTCCTCGAGCGCGTCGACCAGTTTGAACACCTTGCGCGCGCCGTCCACGTCCACTGCGACGTTCACCGACGGCTGGAAGCCGGATTCGGCGGAATCGTAGTCGATACCGGCCGCCTGCAGGGCCGAACGCACCGCGACCAGATCGCCGGGCTCGCTGATGATCTCGAATGATTCACCGAGATCGTTGACCTCCTCGGCTCCGGCATCGAGCACCGCCATCAGCACGTCGTCCTCGGAGAGACCGTTCTTCTCCAGCGTGACGACGCCCTTGCGGTGGAACAGATAGGCCACCGAGCCCGGATCGGCCATATTGCCGCCGTTGCGGGTCATCGCGACCCGGACCTCGCCCGCCGCCCGGTTACGGTTGTCGGTGAGACATTCGATCAGGACGGCGACCCCGTTGGGCCCGTAGCCCTCGTACATGATGGTCTGCCAGTCGGCGCCACCGGCTTCTTCACCGGCGCCGCGTTTACGGGCCCGTTCGATATTGTCGTTGGGAACCGAAGATTTCTTCGCCTTCTGGATGGCGTCGAACAGCGTCGGGTTACCTTCGGGATCGCCGCCACCCGTACGGGCCGCCACCTCGATGTTCTTGATCAGCTTGGCGAAAAGTTTGCCGCGCTTCGCATCGATCGCTGCCTTCTTGTGCTTGGTGGTGGCCCATTTGGAGTGGCCGCTCATTCCCCTACTTCCTTCGGGTCGATGACTGGTCTGGCGGTTCACGCTACCGGCTGGCCGGGCGGATAATTCCGTCACCCTACTCGCACAGCGGCCGGTGGGCAGTTCAGCGGCCGCGGACCAGATCGACGAACAGCCGGTGCACGCGGTGGTCGCCGGTGACCTCGGGATGGAACGAGGTGGCCAGTACCGAGCCCTGGCGTACGGCCACGATCCGGCCGGCGGCGGGTCCGCTGGGCACCCGGGCCAGCACCTCGACCCCGGCACCGGCCTCTTCCACCCACGGCGCGCGGATGAACACTGCCCGCATCGGGCCGCCGTCCACCCCGGCGAATTCGAGATCGGTTTCGAACGAATCCACCTGACGGCCGAAAGCGTTGCGGCGTACGGTCATATCGATACCGGACAGATGCCGGGCATCGGGGCGGGTGTCGAGTACCCGGTCGGCCAGCAGGATCATGCCGGCGCACGAACCGAACGCTGGCATACCGTCACGCAGCCGTTCCCGCAGTGGTTCGAGCAGTTCGAATACCTGCAGCAGTTTGCTGATCGTGGTCGATTCCCCGCCGGGCAGTACCAGTGCATCGACCGCGGCGAGCTCGGCCGGACGGCGTACCAGAACCGGATCGGCACCGCAGAGGTCCAGCACCGCGGCATGTTCGCGGACATCGCCCTGCAACGCCAGCACACCGATGGTGGGCCGGTCGGTGGGCGCCACGAGGTCGGCATCCGAACGGCTGTCCCGGGAAACCGCAGTATCGTTCACCCGTGTGAGCTTACGAGGCGGGCCGGTGTGCGCCAGGTCACGCCGCCGGGCCGGCGCGCAGCGAATCGAGACACCGACCGGCCCCGTCCGTGTGCAGCACGGCCGTATCGGGAACAACTCCCGTTTCCGCCGCTCCCGGCATCGGGCAAACGGATACGCGCCGTGGGGTAGCGCACTATGCCCACGTGCCGGTCATCGTCGGGCCGGCCCGAAATAGGCGGTCAGCTCCGCAGGGTGCGGATCAGCCCTTCCTGCACGACGGCGGCGACCAACCGGCCGCTGCGGTCGAAGATCTTCCCGCCGGTCAGCGCCCGGCCGAAACCGGCCGACGGCGAGGACTGGTCGTACAACAGCCAATCGTCGGTGCGGAACGGGCGCAGGAACCACATGGCGTGATCCAGCGAGGCGTTCTGGGTGGGTTCGTCGGGATGAGTGACCTTCGATGAACCGAGCAGCGTCATATCGCTCATATAGGCGAGCGTGCACACGTGGAACAGCGGATCGTCGGGCAGTGGATGCCGGTAACGGAACCACACCTGCTGCGGCGACACCACACCGGGACGCTGGGTCACCTGTTCCTGCGGGATGGGGCGGATATCCCAGTGCTCCCATTCCCGCATGGCCCACAGGCGCTCTGGGTCCATGGACGTCTCGGCATCCGGAAGATCCTCGGGCGGCGCCACCTCGGCCATCTCGTCCTGGTGCGAAGGGCCCTCGTCGCCGATGTGGAAGGACGCCGACATGGTGAAGATCGCGTCCCCGTCCTGCACACCGGTGACCCGGCGGGTACAGAACGACCGGCCGTCCCGGATCCGGTCCACCAGGTACACCGTCGGCGCCGCCGGGTTTCCGGGGCGCAGGAAATAGCCGTGCAGCGAATGCACCTGGAACCGCGGCTCCACCGTACGCACCGCCGAGACCAGCGCCTGGCCCGCCACCTGCCCACCGAAGGTGCGGGGCAGTTGGGTTGCGGGAAACGCGCCGCGGAAGATATCGCGTTCGAGGCGTTCGAGCTGCAATGCCTCTTCGATAGTCGCCATTCGCTGAGATTAGCCCGAAAAGCCCTGTTTCCCATGATCCACCGGCGGGTTATCCCCATCACCGCCCGCCCTGCCGTACCTGCTGTGATGAACGGGTGCCGCGATTCACCCCGATCACCCAGGACGCGCTCGCCGAAACGGTCGCCCGCAGGCTGCGTGAATCCGGTGGGCAACTGGTCGCCGTCGACGGCGCCGATGCCGCCCGTCCGCTCGACTTCGCCCGCCTGGCCGCCGGCCGTCTCCACGCCGACGGCCGGCCCGCCGAACTGGTCTCACTGCACGATTTCGTCCGCCCCGCCTCGCTGCGGATGGAATTCGGCCGCGACGAAACCGCCTACCGAACGGGCTGGTTCGACTATCCGGCGCTGCGCCGCGAGGTCCTCGACCCGCTGCGGACGGATGGACAGTGGTTACCGGCGCTATGGGAGGAAAAGACGGACCGATCCGCTCGCGCCGTCCGCCGTCGCGCGCACCCCGGCACCGTCCTGTTCGTGGCGGGCCCCATGCTGCTGGGCCGCGACCTCCCCTTCGACCTCACCGTCCAGCTCGACCTCAGCCCCGCCGCGCTCACCCGCCATACGCCGGCAGCGAGCGCCTGGACTGTCCCCGCGCTCCTGGCCCATGCCCGCGAGCACCCCGGATCGCCGGACTATTTCGTTCGCTGGGACCACCCGGACCGCCCCGCTCTGCGCACTGGCTCCGACTGACACCGTTCGGTACCGTCGCCGGATCAAGCAGTGGCCGCAGCCGGCATGCCGAGCGGTGGGTCTCGACGTCACCGCCCCGACGCACAGACCGCATCACGCCGCGTCGGCGGCGGCGCGCAGACCGGGAACAGGCGAACTGTCACCAGCCGCGTTCGGCGAGCCGGTGCGGCTGGGCGATCTCCTCGACGTTGATACCGACCATCGCCTCACCGAGGCCGCGAGAGACCTTGGCCAGCACATCGGGGTCGTCGTAGAACGTGGTGGCCTTCACGATCGCGCTCGCGCGCTGTTCGGGGTTACCGGACTTGAAGATGCCCGAACCGACGAACACGCCCTCGGCGCCGAGCTGCATCATCATCGCGGCATCGGCGGGGGTGGCGATACCGCCCGCAGTGAACAGCACAACCGGCAACTTCCCGGTTTCGGCCACCTCACGGACCAGCTCGTACGGCGCCTGCAACTCCTTGGCCGCCACGTAGAGCTCGTCGGCGGGCAGCGAGCCCAGCCGGGCGATCTCCTGGCGGATCTGGCGCATATGCGTGGTCGCATTGGAGACATCGCCGGTACCGGCCTCGCCCTTGGAGCGGATCATCGCCGCCCCTTCGGTGATCCGGCGCAGCGCCTCACCGAGATTGGTGGCACCGCAGACGAACGGCACGGTGAACTGCCATTTGTCGATATGGTTGGCGTAATCGGCGGGAGTGAGCACCTCGGATTCGTCGATGTAATCGACCCCGAGGCTCTGCAGGACCTGGGCCTCCACGAAATGCCCGATCCGGGCCTTGGCCATCACCGGGATGGATACGGCCTCGATGATTCCGTCGATCATGTCCGGATCGCTCATCCGGGAGACGCCGCCCTGGGCGCGGATATCTGCGGGCACCCGCTCGAGCGCCATCACCGCGACGGCGCCGGCATCCTCGGCGATCTTGGCCTGGTCCGGGGTGACCACATCCATGATCACCCCGCCCTTGAGCATCTCGGCCATACCGCGCTTCACACGGGCGGTACCGGCCTCGCGGGTCGCTTGGGTGGTCTGGGCGGTCTCGGGCGTGGTCACGGCAGCTCCTGTGTCCGGTGCAGGGGAAATCGTCGATGAACACCACGATTCAAATCGTCGATGAACACCACGATTCTAGGTGCGCCCCGAAACCGTCTTCATATCCAGTCCGAGCACACTGGACTGATCACGACCTGGCGTTATCCACACCACCCCGGGAACTGGACCGGATAAAACACCGCCGGACCGGTGCGACACCGGCCCGGCGGGGCATCGGGAACCGACTCAGATCGGGTTGACCACCAGCAGCTTCGCCCAGTACTCAGCGGCGCTGGGCCCGAGAATCGGCAACAGGTAATCGAACAGGATGTAGGACACTTCTTCACCTCCACACACCGAATCGACACAACCTCGGTGCGCCAAACTGCGCTGACATTATCACGCCAAGTGAAACCCATCACAGTATTCCCGGCGCGGTATTTCCGGCGCGCCGGCCGACCCATTTCAGAGCCGCGCGGATTCGGCACCGCCGCGGTGACGTCGGGTTCGTGCCGGGCCGGGACCGACCCGCGCCCGGGGACGTTGCCGAGATCTGCCCACCGCGGGTGTTCGAGCCGGCGCGCCATCACGGCTGCGATCACCATGGGACCGGCATATTCTCCGACTCGATGGTGTGCACGATCTGCTCGGCGTCGATGCTGTCCGCGGGTTTCCGTCTCGGTGTGGCGGGCAGCGGCGTGGCCGGACGTCGGAACTAACGGATCGAGCGCACTTCCGGGTCGGTGCCGGCATCGGCCGCCCGGGCGGCTTCGGGGAGCAGTTCGTCGAGGTGGTAGGGGTACACGGTTTCGCCGGCGGCGTCCAGGGCACGGATATCGTCGGGACCGCACCAGCGGCTGCCGGTGATCGAGCGCTGTTCGACGTAGGTGAGGTTGGCGGGGTCGGGCGCGTACTCGGTCACGCGCAGGGCGAAGAAGAGTTCTTCGGAGCGGATCAGGTTGCCGTTGAACGGGAAAACCGCCACCCGGCGCCACAGCGGGCCGCGGAGGGCGTCCGGATCGGCCTCGTAGCCGGTTTCCTCGTGGAGTTCCCGGACAGCCGCCGCACGCAGGCTCTCCCCCGGCTCCACACCACCGCCGACGGTGAACCAGAACGACACCTCCGGGAGCATCGGATCGTGGCCGCGCATGAGCAAGATCCGGTCCTGCTCGTCCAGGATCGCAACCCGCGCGGACACCCGGGTGGTGTCGACGTCCAGGCCGGTCGCGGCCGCAGGCGTGGCGCGTTCGGCGATCTCGAAGTAGGTGGGCATGGGCGCGGTACCGCCCAGACGCAGCCAGCGCACGGGACGGCGGGTGCGCAGGGCAAGGGTGTCGCGGACGGCGTCGTTGTGGAATCGGCGGGCGATGAGCACCCGGGCTTCGGCGTCGGCGAGTTCGGCCACCTGCTGCGGGGGCAGCCGGGCGATATCGACGGCCGACAGGGTGACGGCGAGCTGGTTCTCCACCGCTTCGCGGTCCTCGCGGCCGGTGCGTTCGGCCCGGTCGGCCAGGACGGTCAGGCGGCGGGCGAGTTCGGCGGGTTTCGGGTCGGGGGCGGGGCCGGACAGTGATACCGCGACCGCGCGCGCCACCACGGCCCTGCGGGCCAGCGCCCCGTCGAGCGCATTCCACGCGAGGTCGGTGCGTACATGGAGGCGGTCCAGGCGATTCGCGGTGGAGTACGCCCAGACGCCCAGCGCGACGACGAGCGTGGCGACCAGCGCGAGGACCAGAACGGTGGTCGCGGAGAATGTGATCATCCGGCCACCCGCACCCGCAGATCGCCGACCACCACGGTTTCGTAGACCCGCAGGATCTGCTCGGCCACCACCGGCCAGTCGTAGGATCCGACCACCTGCGTCGCGGTGCGAACCAGTTCCGCCCGGCGGGAATCGTCGGTGAGCAGGTCGTCGAGCGCGCCGGCCAGCGCGGTGGAATCACCGGTCGGGACGAGTACACCGGCCGCACCGTCGCGCAGTACCCGCCGGAACGCGTCCAGTTCGCTGGCGATCACTGCCGTCCCGGCCGCCATGGCCTCGATCAGGATGATGCCGAAACTCTCTCCGCCGAGGTTCGGCGCCACATAGACCTCCGCGCTCCGCATGGCCGCGGCCTTCTCCGTATCGGACACCTGCCCGAGGAAACGCAGATGCCGGGCCAGCGGTCCGGCTTCCCGGCGCAACCGGGCCTCGTCGCCCCGGCCCACGACCAGGATCTCGACATCGGGATGGCGGGCGGCCAGGGCCGGCAGTGCACCCAGCAGCACCTGCATCCCCTTGCGGGGTTCGTCGTAGCGGCCCAGGAACAGCACGGTTCCACCGGGGCGCGGATAGCCGGGTAGCAGTGGTGCCCGGCTGAACGCCTGCACATCGACCCCGTTCGGAATCTCCACCGCGTCCGAGCCGAGCGCCTCGACCTGCCAGCGCCGGGCCAGTTCCGATACCGCGATCCGGCCGCTGATCTTTTCGTGGTACGGGCGCAGGACCCCCTGGAAGGTGGCCAGTATCAGCGATTTCGTAGTCGAGGTGTGGAAGGTGGCCACGATCGGTCCCTCGGCGATCTTCAGCGCCAGCATGGACAGGCTCGGCGCGTTCGGTTCGTGGATATGCAGGACATCGAAATCGTTGTCCTCGATCCACTTCCGGATCCGGGTGTAGGCCGTCGGCCCGAACGACAACCGGGCCACCGACCCGTTGTACGGGATGGCGACGGCACGACCGGCCGAAACCACGAAATCGGGGAGTTCGGTGCTGTCCGATGCGGGCGCCAGCACACTCACCTTGTGCCCGCGTTCCCGGAACACCTGCGCCAGTTCCACCACATGGGCCTGCACACCACCCGGGACGTCGAACGAATACGGGCAGACCATGCCGATCTTCATCGGGCGAGGTCTTCCCCCGAGCCGACCGGCCTGCTGCCGCGCCGCGCCGCTTCGGCGGCGATCCGGTCGAGCCGGGCTTCGGACAGGTCGGTCTCCCACAGCGGCTGCAACATATGCCAGTCGGCGGGATGCTCGGCGATGCCGGCGGCGAAACAATCGGCCAACGCCTGGGTCGCGGCGGCGATACCGCCGGATACGTCGAGCGGTTCCCGAGTGCGCACCATCCAGCCTTCGCGGCCGGTGTCGTCGACGGTGAACCAGACATGCACCGGCATCAGCGCGGCTCCGGTTTCGACGGCGAGCTTCGCCGAACCCGCGGGCATCCAGGTGCGTTCGCCGAAGAAGGTCACCGGGACGCCGCGCCCGGTGAGGTCGCGCTCTCCCATCAGGCACACCACTTTGTTCGCGCGCAGCCGCTGCGCCAGCGCGGTGAAAGGTGGTTGTTCGCCACCGGTCAGCGGGAACACTTCGAAACCGAGACTTTCCCGGTAGGCGACGAATCGCTCGAACAGCGATTCCGGTTTCAGCCGTTCGGCGACGGTGGTGAAGGTCCCGTAGTTCTGCACCAGCCAGGTTCCGGCCATATCCCAGTTCCCCGAATGCGGCAGAACGAACACCACTCCCCGGCCCCGGGCCAGCGCGGCATCGAGATGCTCGCGGCCCTGGACGACGATACGGCCGGACTCCACCAGGTCCCGGTGGTCCATGGCGGGTAACCGGAACGCTTCCCGCCAGTACCGGGCGTAGGAGCGCATACTCGCCCGGACCAGTTCGCCCGGCACGGCTTCCGGCGCAGTCCCGGTCACACGGGCGAGGTTGCGCCGCAACTGGGCGGGCCCGCCTTTACGCGCCGCGAGATCGGCGCCACGGTCGAACAGCACGCGCGCCGCGGGCTCGGGCAGGGCCCGCACCAGACGCCAGCCGGCGGCATAACCGCGGTCGCTCAGATTCGCCCGCCATCCGCTCACGACGGCTGCTCCGTTCCCGAATTCGCCTTACCCAGGATTTCGCGGGCACCCGGCGAATTACGCACCGCGAGTACCCGCTGGGCCACGGTGACGACACTGAGCACGGCCAGGATCCACATGGCCACATGCACCGCCCAGGTCAGCCATTCGATGCCCCAGTAACCGCCGATACCGGTGAGCCCGGCCCCGACGAGCACGATCACCAGCCGGTCCGGCCGCTCGATGAGCCCGCCGTCGGCGGACAGCCCACTGGCCTCCGCGCGCGCCTTGGCGTAGGAGATGACCTGCGAGGTCACCAGCACTACGAGGGTCGCGACGAACAGCGGTTCGCTCTGCTCGTGATAGACCGCCCACCAGGCCAGACCGCCGAAGATCGCCCCGTCGGCCACCCGGTCGCAGGTGGCGTCGAGAACGGCGCCGTAGCGGGTACCACCGCCGCGGGCCCGGGCCATCGCACCGTCGAGCATGTCGAACATGACGAACAGCCAGATCACCATGGTCCCCCAGAACAGATGCCCGGTGGGGAACAGGGTCACGGCGGCCGCGATCGACGCAGCGGTACCGATCAGGGTGACTGCGTCCGGGGTGAGCCCGGTACGCACCAGTGCCTTACCGAGCGGCGCGGTGGCCTTGGCGAAGGCTGCCCGCCCGAAGATGCTCAGCACCTACGTCCCCAGCTCATCCGATGCCTCCTGCCGTCTCCACCGGGACATCGAAGGCCCGCTCCACCGGATAGGAAGCGTGCGGGGGAGCCCGGTCCAGCGCAGCCGTGCAGGTTTCGGCCGGTCCGAGGAGACCTGAATTCCCACCCGCCGGACGCGCGCCCGACAACACCGCCCATCTATGCCTCCTCCCAGGCCGCTGCCAATAAGGCCCGGGTTTCGCGGAGCAATTGCGGCATCACCTTCGCGCCGCCGATCACGGTGATGAAATTGGCGTCTCCACCCCAGCGGGGGACGATGTGCTGATGCAGGTGGTCGGCGAGGGAGCCGCCGGCCACCCCGCCCAGATTGAGCCCCACATTGAAACCGTGCGGTCGCGACACCTTCTTCATCGTCCGAATGGCGCGCTGGGTGAATTCCATCAGTTCCGCGGCCTCGGCGGCGGTGAGATCCTCCAGGTTCGCCACGCGGCGATACGGCACCACCATCATGTGCCCGGGGTTGTAAGGGTACAGGTTCAGCACCGCGTACACCTGCTCGCCGCGGGCCACGACCAGTCCGTCCTCGTCGGACATGGTGGGGATATCGGTGAAGGGATGACCGGTCGCGCCCTTGGGCGCCGAGGTGGCCGCTTCCGCGATATAGGACATCCGGTACGGCGTCCACAATCGCTGCAACCGATCGGGTTCGCCCGCACCGCGGTCCCGGATCTCCCCGGTCCGCTCGGCCGCATCGGTTTCGTCCGATTCGGTCAGCCCGTCCGGCACCGTGCGCTCACTCATAATCCATACCCTTTCCCCGCCCGGGCGGACCCGGTATCACTCCGGCGCACCACCCGCACCGTCCACCAGGGGACGGACCGTTTCCGCGGTGGGTGAGGTGTTGTCCCGGCGATGCACCCAGTCCACGACCACTCGTACCGCATCGGCCACCGGCACCCCGTTGACCTGGGTTCCGTCGCGGAACCGGAAGCTCACCGCGTCCGCTTCCACATCCCGCGCCCCGGCCAGCAGCATGAACGGCACCTTCTGCGCGGTGTGGTTGAAGATCTTCTTCTGCATCCGGTCGTCACCGCGGTCGACCTCGGCGCGGACACCGGCCGACCGCAGTTGCGCGACCACACCGTCGAGGTGTTCGACGAAGGTGTCGGCGACCGGGATTCCCACCACCTGCACCGGCGCCAGCCAGGCCGGGAAGGCACCCGCGTAGTGCTCGGTGAGCACGCCGAAGAAACGTTCGATCGATCCGAACAACGCCCGGTGGATCATCACCGGCTGCTTCTTGGTGCCGTCGGACGCGGTGTATTCGAGTTCGAACAGGCCGGGTTCGAAGAAGTCGAGCTGGATGGTCGACATCTGCCAGTTGCGGCCCAGCGCATCCCGGGTCTGCACCGAGATCTTCGGGCCGTAGAACGCGGCGCCGCCCGGATCCGGGACGAGTTCCAGTCCGGAGGCTTCCCCGACCTGGCGCAGGGTTTCGGTCGCTTCGTCCCACAGCTCATCGGAACCGACGTACTTCTCCGGGTCCTTGGTGGACAGTTCCAGGTAGAAATCGTCGAGGCCGTAGGCCTTCAGCAGATCGAGTACGAACCGCAGGGTGTCGGTGAGTTCCTCGACCACCTGCTCCTGGGTGCAGTAGATGTGCGCGTCGTCCTGGGTGAAGCCGCGGGCCCGGGTCAGGCCGTGGACCACACCGGACTTCTCGTACCGGTACACCGAACCGAATTCGAACAACCGCAGCGGCAGTTCCCGATACGACCGGCCGCGCGACCGGTAGATCAGGTTGTGCATCGGGCAGTTCATCGGTTTGAGGTAATAGTCCTGCCCGGGCTTGCGGACGGTGCCGTCCTCGTTGTGTTCGGCGTCCAGATGCATGGGCGGGTACATACCGTCGGCGTACCACTCGAGATGCTTGGAGGTCTCGAACAGGTGCGCCTTGGTGATATGCGGTGTGTTGACGAATTCGTAGCCCGCTTCGACATGCTGGCTGCGCGAGTAGTCCTCCATCTCCTTGCGGATGATGCCGCCCTTCGGATGGAACACCGGCAGGCCGGAACCGAGCTCGTCGGGGAAAGAGAAAAGGTCGAGTTCGGCACCGAGTTTGCGGTGATCGCGCTTCTCGGCCTCCGCCAGCATGGTCAGGTATTCGTCCTGCGCCTCGGCCGATTCCCAGGCGGTGCCGTAGATACGTTGCAGACCTTCGCGGTTCTGGTCGCCACGCCAGTAGGCGGCGGAACTGCGGGTCAGTTTGAACGCCGGAATGAACTTGGTGGTCGGGATATGCGGGCCCCGGCACAGATCGCCCCAGATCCGTTCGCCGCTGCGCGGGTCGAGGTTGTCGTAGATGGTCAGCTCGTTACCGCCGACCTCCATGATCTCCGGATCGTCGATCCCGGATTTGTCCCCGATCAGTTCGAGTTTGAACGGCTCCTTCGCCAGTTCGATCCGCGCCTGGTCCACCTCGACCACCCGCCGGGAGAACCGCTGCGCACCCTTGACGATCTTCTTCATCCGGGTCTCCAGCTTCGCCAGATCCTCGGGAGTGAAGGGGCGATCGACCCGGAAGTCGTAGTAGAAGCCGTCCTTGATCGGCGGGCCGATGCCCAGTACCGCCTCGGGGAACTCCTGCTGCACCGCCTGGGCGAGTACATGCGCGGCCGAATGCCGGATCACGCTGCGCCCGTCGTCGGTGTTCGCGGCGACCGGGATGACCTCGGTGTCGAGTTCGGGGGCCCAGGAGAGATCCTTCAGATCACCCGCGGCGTCCCGGACGACCACCACGGTCTCGGGGCCCTTGGTCGGCAAGCCCGCCTCACGAACCGCGGCGCCCGCCGTAGTCCCGGCCGGCACCCGGACGGGGGTGACTGGGCTGCGGGGGGCTGTGGTGGTCACGGTGTCGCTCTCCTCGGGTTTCCGCGGCCGGATCCGCTCCGGCTCGCTCGGCTTCGGACGGGACGGCGCCACCCCCGGCTGCTCCGGTTCTGTGACGGCTTCTCCGTCGATCGGTAACCGGGCAGTGCCCGGCCGCGACCATGCTATCGGGAGACACCCGCACACGTGTCGATGGACCGGGCGGGACGCCGTGCGGGCCTGCGCGCGGCCGTGTCATCCGCGGCCTGCCCGCGTCGTCGGCTGCCTCACCACGGTGCCGCGGAGGCACGAGAAACGAGGCGCCTGGGCAGCCGCACCCGCGCGATGGCGTCCCGCCCCGGCGAGCCCACCGGACCAGTGAATGCCGCCCCCACCCTGGTCGACGCCCTCCGGCTGCGCCCGCACCCTCCACACTCACGCCGCAACCCTCGTTGCTGGCTCGTCTCGCTATTCGAGACACCGACCCCCTGGCCCGAGGTGTGCCGCTGGATGTCTGGTGCCGGCAGCGCGCTACCTCGTGTCAGGAGCGCCGTGCGTAGTCCGCAAGCAGGGCTGCACGTTCGGCCGGTGGCCGTTTGGGACAGCTGACGCATTTCTCGCAGCCCGGGGCCTCGTAGACGAGACAACACGAGGCGCGCCGCACGAATGCCCTGCCCGCGACGTCGACGAACCGTGGTGCCGGCAGGGCGGGCCCGAGCTCGGCTGCCAGCTGCTGCCCGATCTTCGGTGCCCGTGCGTCGACCGCCCAACTGGCCACCACATCGGTGACGACGGCCCACAGCGCCGGTGCTCGCAGTCCGGAGACAACGGCGATCCGATCGATCACTGTGGACAGGGTCGCTCGCAATTCCTCCGGGACGTCACCGAAGTTCGGCGATCGCTCATCGCACCTCCCGATTCGCCCGTCCGTATCTCGCGGCCGCGCCACAAGCGCCCCGGAATCCGGGGCGTCGTCGCTACTCCGCGCCGACGTGCCCTCGGCATCGACATCGACATCGACATCGACATCGACATCGACATCGACATCGACATCGACATCGACATCGAGCATTCGTACCCGCTCGACCGTGCCGTCGGGGCGTAACGACAGCTCCAACCGGTCCAGTGTCGGGGGCGCGATCGGCGTCCGCCGGACCAGTGCCCGCACCACCGGCTCGACCAGCGCCGAGGCGGTCATACACCACCACAGGGTCGCGCTCACTCGTACCGAATCGGTACGCCAGGAAGCGCCGAGGTCCGCAATCCGGGCGGCCAGCCAGGATTCGTCCGCCAGCCGCTCCCCCGGCACCGTGTTCAGGACATCAGGGGACTGTGCAACCACTGCCATTCGACTCCGATCCAGCCGCCGACCAACCCGAACGTGCCGAGTATCCACAACGTGGCCACCACCACTGCGCAGGTCGCGAGGAATGCCAGCACCTGCATCAGCGGCCCGCGGGAGATGTACCAGGCCATCCCCCGCCGGTATTTGTCCCGTAACCAGACCAGGGCACGCCGCGCCACCGCGAATTCGGTGGCGAGAATGCCGATACCGGCGAATACCAGTGCCCATCCGGGCCCGGGGAACGGAATGGTGATCACGCCGACCACGAACACCACCGTGCCGACCACCGCCACCCCGACCCGGTAGACCAGCTCGAGCGTAGGCCGCCCGGCGATCCGCCCGCGGAAGGCGCGCCAGAAGGCCGGCCCCGACCGCTCGGGACCGCCGTCGTCTCCCGCAGGCGATTCGGTGCCCGGTGACGATGCGGTCCCAGCGCGCCCGGCGCTCCGCCCGACCGCGGTATCGGAAGAGTTCTCCACGTACCAAGCCTACGAGGCGTCCTGCCCGGATCCCCAATGTGCGGGACCGCCCCTGCGTAACCTCGAAACCACCGGTTTACGGCCACACCGAATCGGACCGCCCCTGCGACGCCGACCGGCACCGCCCGGTTCCTGCCTCTGCCGAACCGAATGCACCCGCCGATGCCCCTGCTTCGACACGGCGAGCAGTTCAGTCTTTCCGCAGGCCGGGACCCGCGCCGCTCATCGGGCGAGGTCCCGGCCGCGACGCCGAGCGCCTACTTCCCGGCCGAGGCCGGCTCGCGATGTAGCTGTTCCAGCACACCGCCGTTCTCGATCGGCGCGATCCCGTCGGCGCAGACCTGGATCAGCCGGGCGCTGGCGATATCGAAAAACAACCCGGAGACAGTGACCCCGCGCTCCTCGACAGCGCGGCGTACCGACGGATGCCGGTGCAGGTTCTCCAGCTGAACGGCGATGTTGACCATGCTCAACTGCTCCACGGGTCCGAAACCGGCGGCTTCGGCGGCCCGGCCCACTGCGTGCCCGGCGTGGTAGCGGGCCAGGCTCGCCCGTCCGTGTTCGAGCCAGTTGTCGATTCCGGGGCCGCCGGATTCGCCCGAGTGCAGGGCGCCCATCGCGCCGCAGGACGAGTGTCCGCACACCACCACCGAGCGCACGTTGAGCTTCTCGAGCGCGAAGACGAGGGCCGCTTCGACGGAGGCGTCGCCGTGCTCGGGGACCAGGTTGCCGACATTGCGCACCGTGAACAGGTCACCCGGACCGCTGTTGGTGATCACATTGGGCACGATCCGGGAGTCGGAGCAAGTGAGGAAGAACGAGTCGGGATCCTGCCCGTCACGCAGTTCGTCCAGGTGCGGCCGCATCAGATGGGCGTGGCTGCGGTGGTAGGCGGCGATACCGGTGACCAGCGGGTCGCCGGTATCGCCCGATGCTTCCGCCGACCGGTTGCGACCGGCCCGCCACGGCCCGAGAACATCGTCGAGAACCACCCGGCCGAGGCTGCGCGACGGCGGTGCCGCCTCGGCCCGCGCCATCCGCGCTTCGCCGATTTCTACGAAATCCACGGTGCCACCGTTGCTCTCGTGCTGACGGGCCCAATCGGTGATGGCATCGTAGGCGGCGTGGTCGAGGAAGTCGACGGTCATCTCCACGGTGACCGGGGCACCCTTCGGCACTGTCGCGAACGTGGTGGACAGTTTCGGCAGCGACAGGAAGGTGCAGGAGCCGTCGATCCAGATGAGCCAGCGGTCGGTACCGCCGAGCGGTTCGGCGGTGACCGCCACCCGCACGACGCGCCAGATCAGCAGCGCGAAGGCCAGCGCCAGGCCGATGAGCACGCCTTCGAGCAGGTTCAAGAACACGACCGCCAGCAGCGTGACCGCGTAGACCAGCAGATCGCCGGTGCGATGGGCGAGCCGGATATGGGCGAGTTTCACCAACTGTGTGCCGATGACGATCAGCAGACCGGCCAGTGCGGCCAGCGGGATCTGCTCCACGAGCGAGACCAGGGCCACCGAGAAGATCAGCAACCAGACGCCGTGCAGGACGGCCGAGGCGCGACTGCGCGCACCCGCGGCGACGTTGGTGGAACTGCGCACGATGACACCGGTGACAGGCAGGCCGCCGAGCAGGCCGGACAGGACGTTCGCCGATCCCTGGCCGATCATCTCGCGGTCGAAATCGGCGCGCGGACCGGTATGCATCTTGTCGATCGCGACGGCCGACAGCAGGCTCTCCACACTGGCGATGAGCGCGAAGGTCAGGACCATCACCACGACCGCGGCCCAGTCGCTGCGGGGCAGTTCGGGCAAGCCGATCGCATCGAACAGCGAACCGTCGATGGTGACCCGTTTGACGTCCATGGACAGCACCAGCGACAGCGTGGTGGCCACCACGATCGCGGCCAGCGCTCCGGGGACGACCCGGATCCGCTCGGGCAGGTATTTCCAGCCGAGCATGATGGCGATGACCACCAGGCCGAGCAGCGTCGCCGGCCCGTGCAGCGAAAGCAGTTGCGCCGGAAGGGCGGTGATGTTTTCCCAGGCAGTGCTGCCGGATTCCCCGCCCAGCAGTACGTGCAGTTGTTGCAGCGCAATGGTGATACCGATACCGGCGAGCATCGCGTGCACCACTACCGGCGCTACGGCCAGTGCCGCCCGGGCGATCCGGCTCAGCCCGAAGACGATCTGCAGGACGCCGGCCGCGACGACGATGAAACCGGTGACCTTCCAGCCGAATTGATGGATCGATTCGGCGACGATCACGGTGAGGCCCGCTGCCGGACCGCTCACCTGCAACGCAGAGCCGCCGAGCGAACCGGCGACGACGCCGCCGATAACGGCGGCGATGAGCCCGGCGGCCACGGGGGCCCCGGAGGCGATCGCGATACCCAGCGAAAGGGGTAGTGCGACAAGGAAGACCACGATCGAGGCCGGTACGTCGTGCCGCACGATCGAGGTCAGCCGGGCGGAGCCGAAGCGGGCCGTGGACCTGGTGGGCGCCAGGCCCGCCGGGTCCGAACCAGGTTGCTTCGCAGTGTGTTCCGGGATTTTGGTTGCCATCGCTCTCCTTCGCCGACTCGGCCGGGGCCGAGGTCGGTTGACGATCAATATGTCCAGTCGGGCACAGACCGCGAACCGGCATCTCGCGGTGAAGTAGGTACTCGGCACGGCTACGGGCCGAGACTTAAACCGTCGCCATAGTATGAGTAAAGACTAAGCAAAGCCTGAGAAGGACTTCCACTGCTGGTGATATCTCACCGAACCACCTCGGTCCGATCGTTGCCGATCCCGATTACTGATGAAAAAGATTGCGATGCAGGAGATTACGAGTCGGCGAGCAAGCCGGGGCAGATGACCGGAACCCGGTGGCCATCACGTGGCGAAACTGTTCGTCAACTCCTCTTATAGTAAAGAACTACCCAAGCTTGGCAATAGTTGTGGCGTGGCGAAAATGACAATCGCTGCAAAACCGCAACGTGTCGCGGCGAGTCACGGCCGGGTCGGCCCGGGCGCGGCCAGCATCGCAAACAGCGCCGGGCGGTCCACCTTGCCGCGGGGTGTACGCGGAAGCGCCTCGAGCACCTGGATCCGCACCGGCACACTCGGGCCCGGTAGCGTCGCGCGCAATCGCCGGCGAATCTCCGCGGGGTCCGGCGCCGGCCCGGCCGCGACCACCGCGGCCACCGGCACCTGCCCCCATCGCTCGTCGGCGACCCCGAGACAGGCGGCTTCGGTGATGCCGGGAATCGCGGTCAGGGCGGCCTCCACCGCCGCCGGTTCCACGTTCAGCCCGCCGCGGATGAGCATCTCGCTGTCCCGGCCGGACAACCGCAGCCGACGACCGTCCAGGGCACCGCGATCGCCCACCGATACCCATCCGTCCACCGGGCCGTCCACCACACCGGTCTCGGTGAGATACCCGCGGAAGACCATATCGCTGCGTACGAACACCCGGCCGTCGCGGATCTGCACCTCGACTCCGTCGAACAACTCCCCCGCCGAGTATTCATCGGCTCCACCGAGACCCCGGTCGAACGAGACGAAGCTGAGTTCGGAGGCTCCGTAGAAATGGGTCAGCGTCGCATTCGGCAGCACTTCCCGCAGGGCGGCCCGCCCGTTGCGGGGCCACCGCGCCGCCGAGGACAGCACTTCCCGCACCTCGGGGTACGGCCCGCCCGCCGAGCGCACGAGATCCCAGGCGAGGGTCGGCACCGAATACAGGTGGGTCGCGCCGGCGGTGAGCGCGTCCCCGGCAGGTCGCAGATCGACCGTCGCGCCGCGGGTCAGGGCGTGCAGGGCGCCGTAGAGGAAATGGGTGTGGTCCAAGACGCCGGGTACCGCGACCGTATCGCCCGGACCGATATCGAAGGCCCGATCGGACCGGTCCAGGGTGGCCGCCCAGGACGCCTGGTCCCGGACGAAGAGTTTCGGTTCACCGGTGGTTCCGGAGGTGATACCCACCAGCAGTTCGGAGTCGGGCCCGGCACCGCCGCACGGCCCGTCGCGCTCCAGTCCGGCCGCGGTCTGCGGTACGCCGCCGAAGCCCATCCGCCGCAACCGCCGATGCTGTGCTGCCGCGGCCACCACCGCGGCGGGCTGGGTCACGGCCAGCACCCGCCGCAACTGGTCCGGCGTCAGATGCCGGTGCAACAGCACCACGCAAACCCCTGCCCGCATCGCCGCGACCACCGTGACCAGCGAATCGATATCCGAGGTCGGCAACACCGCGACCCGCCGCATACCGGCCAGACCCGCGGCGACCCGGGAAACCCGCATCCAGAACTCGGCATAATCGACGGCCCCGTCGGCGGTACGCACGGCGGCCCGGGACCGCAGCTGCCGCGCGATCCGCTCGGCGAGCAGTTCGGTGACGCCATCCCGGCCGAACACGACCGGGATACCTGCCGCATCAGTGTTCGGTGTCTCGGTAGGCCGGATCCGATCCTCAGTCATCGTCGACCCCCCGAGCCGCGAGGGCATCGCCCATTGCGTCAGCGGTCCGCAACGAGCGGACGAGCACGGGAGTGACCAGCGCGGTCATCGACCATTGCAGGCCCCGCGCCCGGCGCGCCTCGGCGACTTCCCGCACTATCGTCGCCAGCAGCGGTACGCAGCGGATCGCCAGCGCCAGCAGCAACCCGATCCGGTCCGGGTCCACACCGAACCGCCGCAACGGGCCCAGCACCCGAGTCACCGCGTCCAGCATGTCGGTGACCCGGGCGGTCAGCGTGACCAGCGCCGCCAGCGCCACCGACAGCAGAAGCAATCCGCACACCACCAGCGCCCGCGCCGGGGATGTGGTCAGCACTTGGAAAACCGCGATGATCGCGAGCATCCACACCATCGGCCGCAACTGTTCCAGCACCACTCGCCACGGGATCCGGGCCAGCGCGAACAGTCCCGCCGCGGCCAGGGCGGCGGCACCCAGCTGCACCGGGGTGCGCACGAACACCGCCGCCGCCGTGATGAACACCAGCAGGAGTAGCAGTTTCATCCCCGCCGGGGTGCGGTGCACCGGCGAATTCCCCGGCCGGTACAGCCCGATCACTCGACCAGCTCGCGGTAGGCCGGGAGCGCGGCGGCCGGATCACCGTCGAAGGCCACCGCACCGTCGTCGATGACGATCACCCGGTCGAATCCGGCAAGCAGCGACAGCTGATGGGTCACCACGATCACCTGCTGGTCCACGGCATCCAGCGCCTCGGCGATGATCCGGGCATTGCGCAGGTCCAGCAGGGTGGTGGGTTCGTCGGCGACGATCACCTCCGGCCGGCGGATCAGCACCGCACCGAGGGCGAGCAGCTGTTTCTGCCCGCCGGAGAGCAGATGCGACGGATGTTCCGAATGCCCCGCGAGCCCGAACCGGTCCAGGATCTCGGCCACCCGCGCGGCAACCTCCGCCTTGTCCAGACCGCTGCGCCGCAGCGAAAACGCCAGATCCTCGGCCACCGTGGGCATGACGATCTGAGTATCGGGATCGGTGAACACGAACCCGACCTTGCGCCGCACCCGCGCCCCCTTACGGGCGGTGTCGATACCGTCCACCGTCACGGTGCCGGAGGTAGGGGTGAGCAAACCGTTGATCATGCGAGCCAGGGTCGATTTTCCCGATCCGTTCGCGCCGACGATCCCGACACGGCGTTCCTCGATCCGCAGATCGACCCCCCGCAGCACCCGGCGCTCACCGAAGGAATGATTCACGGCCTCGAAAACGATCTCACTCACGCCGCACCTCCGGGTCTCGGTGCGGGCCCTCGGTGGTCACGCCCGCCGCCGACGGCCCGCCGGACTCGCGCAGATCCTGCCCATCGGGCACGACCGCGGGCCCGCCACGGTCACGCTTCGCCGGCGACTGCGCACCGGACACGCGCAGATCCAGCCCAACAGGCACGACCACGAGCCCCCGGTCACGCCCTGCCGGCCACTCCACGTCGGACTTCCGCATGCTCCACTCCTCGGGCACAACCGCGTGCCGCCCATGGCCACGCCCCACCGGCCGCTCCGCACCGGACACGCTCAGAGCCACAACAGACACGACCGCGGGCACTTCGTAGTTACGCTCCGCTACCGCCACCGGGGCCGACGCACTCATGCCATCCGCTCCACCAGCATCGCGACTCCCTGCCCGCCGCCGATAGCGCACGCGGCAAGCCCGAGTTCGGGTCCGTCCGGGCGCAACATTCGGCTCGCCAATCGCACCAGCAGGACCGCGCCGGAAGCACCCCAGGGATGGCCCATGGCGATAGCGCCGCCGTCCGGGCAGATCAGTGTTTCGTCGAGACCCAGTTCGTCCGACACCGCCAGCACCACCGAGGCGAACGCCTCGGTGATCTCGACGACCCCCACATCGGAGACCGTGCGGCCGGCCCGGTGCAGGACCGCGCGAATCGCCGGTACCGGGCCCAGGCCGGGCAGCGCCGGATCACCGGCGGCGACAGCGGTGGCCAGGATCCGCAGCGCCGGGAGCCCGGCCGCGTGTTGTGCGGTCGTCACCGCGACGACGGCCGCGCCGTCGGAGATACCGCAGGAGTTTCCGGCTGTCGCGGTCCCGTCGGGGCCGAAACCGGGCCGGAGCCGGGCCAGGCGCGCGGTCGTCATCCCGGTGCGGATCCGCTCGTCGCGGTTCACCCCGGCCACCGGCACGATCTCCGGGGTGAAATCCGCGGCGGCGGCCAGGGTGTGCGACCGGGCCGCGTACTCGTCCTGACGTTCCCGCGAGATCCCCCGGAGCCGGGCGAGATCATCGGCGGCGACGCCCATATCAGGGTCCGGGAAACCGGCGGGGGCGAACGGCGCCCGGGTGTAGCGCACCGGGTCGGCGCCGGCCGCCGGCGGCCAGAACCGCCACGGCGCCGTACTGGCCGATTCCGCGCCACCGGCCAGGATCAGCCGGTCGGCCCCGCTGCGGACCCGGAGCGCCGCCTGGATCACCGCGTCCAACCCGGACCCGCACTGCCGGTCGACGGTCACTCCGGGCACCTGCGGGCCGAGGCCCGCCTGGAGCGCCGCGACGCGTGCCGGGTCCCCGCCGGGGCCCAGGCAGTTACCGAGGACGACATCGTCGATCGGGACGTCGACGCCCGCGTCCCGCAGGGCGCCGGCCGCGGAGGCGAGTACCGGCGCCGCCAGATCGGTGACGGTGCGATCGGCGAACCCGTGACCGGCCGTGCCGATGGGGGTGCGCCGGGCGGCGACGAAAACGGGATCGAGGTTCATATCAGCAAGTCTTTCAACCGGCCGCGGGCGATCTTCCCGGCGGCCGTGGTGGGCATTTCCCCGACCGGCACCCAGCGCCGCGGCATGGCTTCCTTGGTGAGCAGTCCGCGTGCCTGCCGCCGAACCTCATCCAGTCCGGTGCCGTCCAACTGCACTGCCGCGGTTACGGTCTCACCGAACACCGCATGCGGACTGCCGATCACGGCCGCCACCGCGACGCCCTCGATACCGCCGAGCACCCGTTCCACATCCTCGGCGACGACTGTGGTGCCACCGACATTGATCACCGCTTCGCCACGGCCGTGCACCCGTAATTCCCCCGCGTCGCCGAGTTCGGCGATATCGCCGACGCAGAACCACTCGGGTGCGCCGAGCACGGTGTACGGGGACCGCACATGCAGCAACCCGTCACGAATCCGCGCCGCGACCGCGGGCAGCACACACAGCGGTGCGGGGACCTCGCGGGCCGCGACGAGCGACACTTCCGAGGAGCCGTAGTACTCGACGACACGCAGATGGCGGGCCGTCGCCAGGGCCCCCGGATCGGCCGCGATACCGGCCACGATCGCGGTCTGCAACCGGGGCGCCCGCGGTATCAGCTCCCGCAGGATCGACGGCACCGCATGCGCAACGGTCGCCCGGTCCGGATCGTCGGTGACGCAGGCACCGCACCACAGGGCGTGCAGGGCACCGAACAGATGCATGGTCGCGTGCAGTGGGCCGGTGAGCAGCACCCGGTCCTGCGGGGTCACCCCGGTGATCTCGGTGAAGACCGGGAAGCTGTCGTACCAGGAGGCGGCGGTCCGGGCCAGGGGCCGCGGCCGGCCGGTGGAGCCGGAGGTGGCGACCAGCAGGAACGCCGCCGCCGGCCACGCGGTCCGGTGCGGACGGGCCGCCGGGTCCTCGACGGCGACGGGCACTGCGAGTCGCGCGGCTGCGCAGATACAGACGAGGGCGTCGGCCACCGGCAGCGTGGAGGCGTCGTAGCCGCGTGGGCCCGGAGGATAGCGGTCGATCCAGTGATCGACGGCCCGGTCGAGTTCGGCATAGGTGAGCGCGCGGCCGCCCAGGTCCAGCGCGGGCGCCGTACCGGTGCCGCCGAGCACACGGCTATCCACGGATCAAGCCCGGGTAGGCACGGTGCACACCTTTGGCCACGATCGTGGCGACGACCACTTTCAGGAGGTCGCCCGGCAGGAAAACTCCGTTGGCCTGGATCGCGGCGAGCACTCCGAGGTCGGTGCGCAGCAGCAGACCGAGCGTGCCGAAGAGATAGATGATCGCGATTGCGCCGAGCGCATTGATCGGCAGCGCGAATGCCAGCGGGTATCTGGGAACGATCCGCGCCGTGAGCAGCCCGATGACCAATGCGGCCGGTATCCAGCCGATCAGATAGCCGGCACTCGGGCCGGCCAGCGCTGTCAGGCCCGTGCGCCCGCCGGACAGGAGCGGCAGCCCGATGATCGTCAGCGCGATGAACACCGCGACCGCAGCGGTGCCCTTACGCGCCCCCAGCACCGCGGGCGCCAGGATCACGCCGAGGGTCTGCACGGTGATCGGCACCCCGCTGAAACCGACGGTGATCGCCCCCGGCAGCCCCAGTGCCGCGATGAGCGCGGCGAATACCGCGATCTGCGCCATATCCCGCGCCGTGGTGCGAGTCTTCGGCGCCCGCGAGTCCTCGACACCGTTCATCACGCCATCCTTTGTAACACCCGAGCTTGAACGTCGTTCAAGATAGCAACGCAGCTGCCCACCGCGGACACGACCCCGCCTCGTCCTCCGCTCCGTCGATCGAAACCGCCGCCGATCGGCACGCCCTGTCCGGAGTCGGCATCGTGCGCCTGGACGGGGTCCGCCGGCCGGTACTCAGCGCGACCGGCCGCGTGCGCAGGCTGCTCGGGTCGAGCGTGCGTACCGGATGTCGCCGCACCCCATTCGCGGAACCGGGCCCGCCGACAGAACGGTTTCAGCGTGCCGACAGCCGGCGAGCCCCGGCACCCCGCAAGCCTGCGCCCGGCCGTGAGCCGAACTACCTCTCCTCGCGGGCCGGGAACGGCGAGGGGGCGCGGGACCCGGTCGGCGAGCGGCGCGGTGTCGGCAGCGGACCGCGGCTGCACCGGCCGTACCACCCCGCAATCCCTACGCTTGCGAACGCGTATACGTGGTATCCGGGCCTCGCGTGCACACTGGACAACCGAGACACGCCGGACTCCGAGGCGTTCGCGCGTGACAGACGGTGGCCGCGGGCCGGAATCCGCCCCGCCGACGGGGTGACCGGCCGGTCGGCGCCGGAAAGGACGATGATGACGCGGGCCCGACCCACCGCTACGCACTGGGGGAACTACCTCGTCGGCACCGCCGCCGACGGAGCGCTCTCGGTGACACCGCACGGCGCCGACCCGCACCCCTCCCCCATCGGGCGCTCGCTGACCGCCCTGCACGATCCGGCCCACCGCATAGCCCGACCGGCGATACGCCTCGGCTATTACCGCGACCGGACGGCCGCCGATCCCGGGCTACGCGGACAACAGCCGTTCGTGGAAGTCGACTGGGACGAGGCCCTCGATATCGCCGCCGACGCACTGTGCACAACCCGCGCGACCGCTGGTAACCGTGCCATCTACGGCGGCTCCTACGGGTGGGCCGGCGCCGGCCGATTCCACCACGCACAGGGGCAGATCCACCGCTTCCTGCAACTGTTCGGGGGTTACACCGCCTCGGTGGACACCTACTCCTTCGCCGCGGCCGAGGTGCTCATACCGCATGTACTCGGGATGAACGCCTACGTCGCCGCCCGGCAGGCGCCCAGCACCGGAGAAATCGTCCGCAGCTGCGCCCGTATCGTGTTCTTCGGCGGCGCCCCGCAACGTAACACCCAGGTCAATCCCGGCGGTGTCGGGGCTCATCCGGGTCCGGGCAGACTCACCGTGCTGCGCGAGGCCGGTATCGATATCGTCCATATCGGGCCCGTTCGCGACGATTGCGATCCGGCGCTCGGCGCGCGCTGGATACCGTGCCGCCCGCACGGCGATACCGCGGTCATGCTCGCCCTGCTGCACACCCTCGTCACCGAGGGACTGCACGATCGCGCATTCCTCGACCGCTACTGCACCGGTTTCGACCGGCTCGCCGAGTACATCACCGGCCGCAGCGACGGTGTGCCCAAATCACCGGAATGGGCCGCAGAGCTCGCCGAGATCCCGGCCGGCGAGATCCGCGATCTGGCCCGGCTGATGGCACGCGAACGCTGCCTGATCGGACTGCCGTACGCGTTGCAGCGCGCCGAACACGGTGAGCAGACCTACTGGGCCGCTTGGGCGCTCGCGGCCGCCCTGGGCCATATCGGACTGCCCGGTGGCGGCGTGCTCATGGGCACGGGGGTGGGCATGACCAACAATATGCAGCGCCGGTGTCTGCCTTTCGAGCTCGGTGTGCTGCCGCAACCGGGGAATCCGGTGACCGATATCGTTCCGGTGGCCCGGCTCACCGAGATGCTGGAACGTCCCGGCGCAACGGTCGACTACAACGGCCGAGTCCTCACCTATCCGCCGATCGACCTGATCTATTGGGCCGGCGGTAATCCGTTCCACCACCATCAGGACCTCAACCGGCTGCGGCGGGCGTGGTCGCGGCCGCGCACCGTGATCGTCAACGAGATCAGCTGGACGGCGACCGCCCGGCTGGCCGATATCGTATTGCCCACCACCGCATCCGCGGAGCGAGAGGATTTCACCGGGGGCAGCAGCGATCACTGGCTGACGCCCATGCACCGGGCCCTCGAACCGTTCGGGCAGGCGCGCGACGACTACGCGATCTTCTCCGGTCTCGCCGAACGGCTCGGTTTCGCCGAGCGTTTCACCGAGGGCCGTACCGCGCACCAGTGGGTGCAGCACCTGTGGCAGACCACCGTCGGCAATGCCGCGGCCGCCGGTATCCGGTTACCCGATTACGCGGAGTTCCGCGCCGGCGGGCCCATCGATCTGCGACCGCAGCTACCGGAGGCCCACCACGCGCTCGAACAGTTCCGCGCCGACCCGCAACGGCACCCACTGCGCACTCCGTCCGGCCGGATCGAACTCTTCTCCGCAACCATCGCCGGATTCGGTTATCCGGACTGCCTCGGCCACCCCGCCTGGTTCCCGCCCCGGGAATGGCTCGGCAGCCCCGCGGCGAAACGTTTTCCGCTGCATCTGCTGTCCCACCAGCCCGCGGCCCGTTTGCACAGCCAGCTCGATCACGGTGTGACCAGCCGGGAAACCAAGATCCGCGGTCGCGAGCCGGTGCGGATGAATCCCACCGACGCCGCCGCGCGCGGACTGCGCGACGGCGATATCGTCCGGATCCACAACGATCGCGGCGCCCTGCTCGCCGGCGTCCGGATCAGCGCTGCGATACGGCCCGGCGTCGTGCAACTGGCGACCGGCGCCTGGTACGACCCACTGGACCCGGCCGATCCGGAATCGCTGGACGTGCACGGTAATCCGAATACGGTCACCAACGATATCGGCACCAGTTCGCTCACCCAGGGCCCCTCCTCGAACAGCTGTCTGGTGGAGGCCGAACGCTATGATGGCGAACTCCCACCGTTGTCGGTCGACACACCGCCACCGCTGGTGGACGCCGGCTCGATCCCATGAACGGCGGCCGGCATCACCTGCCGGCGCTCCACGCTGCCGGCGCGGCCGACTACCCGCGAACGAACTCCGCAGTCAGATCGCGCCCGCGGGTTTCGGCCATACGCCAGATCGCCGTGGCTGTGACGAGCGCGGTGACACCGATGATCGCACTGAGCGGCAGACTGGAGCCGCCCGTCGACGCGACGAAACTGCTCGCGATCAGCGGACCGAACCCGGCCCCGATCAGACTGGCCGTCTGATAGCCCAGCGATACACCGGTGTACCGCATCTCGGTACCGAACATCTCCGCCAGCAGTGGCGCCAGCGGGGCGTACATGAGGTTTTGCACCACCTGCGCGATCAGCAGTCCGACGGTCAGCCAGAGGACCGATCCGGTGTTCACCAGGGCATACAGCGGGAGTGCGAAAACCACAGCGCCCAGGGCACCGGCCAGGGTGACGGTCCGGCGGCCCAGCCGATCCGACAACGCCGAGAACAGCGGAATGCAGACCAGCGATACCACCGACATCGCGACCAGTGTGCGCATCACCTCGGATTCGTCGTATCCGGTATCGGTGGCGTAGGCGATGATGTGCGAGGTGGTGAGCGCGGTCAGCGCAAACGGCCCGATTCCGGCGGCGCACGCCAGGATGAGCGGCCGCGGATTGCGCAGCAGCTGGATCAGCGGTGTTGCGGCTTTCGGTTCGGACTCGGATTCGGCCTGTTCCAGGGCCTCCCGGAAGACCGGGCTCTCCACCACACCCAGGCGCACATACAGGCCGACGGCCACCAGCACACCGCTGAGCAGGAACGGCAGGCGCCAGCCCCAGGAGTACAGGCTCTCGTCCGGGAGCATGGTCACCACCATGACCACCACGGTCGAGAGCAGGAAGCCGATCGGAGAGCCGAGTTGCATGATCCCCGCCCATTTACCGCGGCGATTCTTATCGGCGTGCTCGATCACCATGAGTGCCGCCCCGCCCCATTCGCCGCCGATCGCGATGCCCTGGACCAGGCGTAGTGCGACCAGCAGAATCGGAGCCAGCACACCGATCGTTGCGTAGCCGGGGAGCAGGCCGATGATGAAGCTGGCACCGCCCATCATCACCATGGTCACGATCAGCATCGATTTCCGCCCGAGTCGATCGCCGAAATGACCGAACAGGACGCCGCCGATGGGCCGCGCCGCGTAACCGGCGGCGAGCGTGCCGAAGGCAGCGATGGTGGATGCGGCGGAGTTCGACGACGGGAAGAACAGCTTGCCGAAAACCAGGGCGGCCATGGTGCTGTAGAGGAGGAAGTCGTAGTACTCCAGGACGGTGCCGAGCAGGCTCGACAGCGCGACTTTACGCAACTGCGTGTTGTCGCTCGCCGCGCCCGGCGTTGCGGTGTCCGACAGTAATTCGGCTCTCGGCGGTTGTTTCTCTGTGTACATGGCGACTCCAGCGTCGGTGATCAAGCCTCGGCGCGGACCGGGCTCCGGCCGACATCTCGCCGTAGCCCGCCGCGCGAAAATCGGACGGTTCAGTGTGTGGCCGTGCGGACCACATCGATGAGCGCTTCGACGGCGCGGGCGCAGTCGTCGCGGGCATAACCCAGCCGGCGCACCACACCGGCCTCCGGCTCGTAGGCCAGTGTGTTTCCACGACCTTGGATGATGGCGGCGTCGGGCAGCAGCGGATGTTGTTCATCGCGTTCGGTGATCACCTGCGCGCCACCGGCGGCATCGACCATCATCTGGAAGAACTGCCGGTACGACAGGTTCTGGTCGCCGACGAGATAGGCCGCGCCGGATTCACCGTCGAGCAGGGCACCGCGGATCGCCTGGGCGAGCGAGGCGGCGGACATGTAGTTGGTGCCGCCGACCGGCGCGAAATCGGGGATATCGGATTCGTTTCCGGCCGCCCACGAGACCATCCGGCGGTAACGCCGGGCCGACGCACCGGGTACGGCGCCGATGATCGAAGGCGGATTGAGTGTGCAGACGGTGAACGATGCGTCGGCGAGCGCGCGGGCGCCCTCGTCGGCTGCCTTTCGGGCGGCGATATACGGGTTGTTGTCCGCGAGATCCGGCCGCAGCTGGTGGTAATAGCTGCCGACCTGCACGAACCGGCCCACACCGGCTTGTTTGGCGAGCGCGGCGAACCGCGGTACGCCCACGATCTGGGTGTCCGCCCAGAACTGCTCGGGGTCGTCGTCGGCCTTTTTGTGCCGCACATCCTGACCGGCGGAGAAGACGATGCCGTCGAATCGTGACAGCTGTTCCCGGGTGAACGTGGGAACGGTGTAATCGCCTGTCAGCAGCGGGAAACCGGCGACCGGCGAGTCGCCGGGGATCTCCCCGCGGGCCGCGACGGTGACGTCGTCGCCGTGTTCGCGCAGGTGCAGCGCGGCGTGCGCGCCGATCATGCCGGTGCCGCCGATGATCAGTATTTTCATATTCCGGGATGACTTTCGGTCCGTTGGGTCAGGGGTTGCGGGGCCGGTTGGTCCAGCCGCCGGAGTGACGCGGCACCCAGCCACCGGCGGCGTGAGTTCCGCCGTCGACGTGGACGGTGCCGCCGGTGACGAAGCGGGACAGGTCGGAGGCGAGGAACAGCGCCACCCCGGCCACATCGTCGGGCCGGCCGGGACCGCCGAGCGGTGACCAGGTCGGCCACAGGTGCCGGTCCTCATCGGGGACGAGCGTGGCGTAGGGCACCTGAACCGATTCGATGAGGTCCGGGGCAATGGCGTTGACGCGGATACCGGCGGGGCCGACCTCGGCAGCCAGCGATCGGGTGAATCCGGTCAGTGCGGCCTTGTATCCCGAGTACACGGCGTGCCCGGGGATCGCGCGGTGGGCTTCGACAGTGGTGAGATTGATGATCGAACCGGCGCCCCGTTCGGTCATTCCCGGCAGCAGTGCGTGGGTCAGGCGCAGGACGTGCCCGAAATTGATGTCGTGCAGTTCGTCCCACAGCGGCGGCGCATCGGTGGCGAAGGTACGCGGCGGCCGGAGGTAGTGGCCGACATTGTTGACCAGTACCTGAGGCCGGTGTGCGATGAGTTCGGGCGGGCACGGCACAACCCGCACATCCCATTCCACCTGCGCTATCGAGCCGCCCGCGGCGGGATCGAATTCGACCGAACCGATCGGCTCGGTATCGGCCACCAGGACATCGGCGCCGTGCGCCGCGAACGCCCGCGCGACCGCTGCGCCGATACCGGCGGCGCCACCGGTGACCACGGCTCGCCGGCCGGCGAGCAGCGCGCCGGGAGTGAATGAGCTGATATCGGTCATCCACGGATTACAACCCGCGGGCACCACCGCCGACAGCGGAGTTTCCGGACAGTGGAAGAACTCGTGCCCACCGCACCCGGCGCAAATTACTGTGCTAGGCGTCGCGAAACGCCTGCTGAGGTGCCCGTCGCGTCGCCCAGGTGAGGAAGGAGACCGGATGCGGTCGCAGAGTGCCGGCGAGACCCCGACCGGAGTCATGCAGCGCGCGGCCTCGATCCTCGATGTACTCGACGGGGCCGAACCGATGAACCTGTCGCAGATCGTCGCGGCCACCGGGTTACCGCTGTCGTCGGCGCATCGCGCGCTGGAACAGCTGGTCGCGTTGCGCTGGGTGCACCGGCACGGCAAGCGGTACCAGCTGGGGATGCGCATCATCGAGCTCGGCTCGGCCGCGTCCCAGCAGAATGCGCTGCGCCGGGCGGCGCTCCCGAGCCTGCACTGGTTGCACCGGGTGACCGGCTGCATCGTCCACCTGGGCGTGCTCGACGGCGACGAGGTCGTTTATCTGGAGAAGGTCGGCGGGGAACTCGTCACCGATATCCGGTCCCGGGTCGGCAGCCGGCTACGAGCGGAGACCTCGGCGATCGGCAAGGCACTGCTCGCCCTCGACCGGCCCGCCCACTCCGGCTCACCCGATATCGATCGGGCCCGGGAACTGCGCATGGTCTACGAGCACGAGCGGTGCATGAAAGGTTTCAGCTGTGTGGCGGCGCCGATCGGGACGATGGGTCACGGGGAGCCGGCCGCCGTCTCGGTTTTCGGTTCGGTGACCAAGATCCGCGCGGACCAGCGGATACACCTGTCGGTGCAGACCGCAGCCGCGGAAATCGGGCGGCGGCTGGACCTGCCCCGCTCCGGTACGGCCCCGCGGCGTCCTGTCCGATACCGGCAGAGCCGACTGGGTGCCCGGTAGGTGGTCCCGCACCGCTCGCCCCGGGCGGGCCCGACGCGCCGCGACGGTCCCGGCCCGCCCGGGTGGGCAAGAACGGGATCGCCCGCCCCGGGGCCGAATCAGTCGTTCGGAATGAGGGTGTACTTGGTGAAGAGGAATTCGTGGATACCCTCGAAACCGCCTTCACGCCCGATTCCCGACTGTTTGATCCCGCCGAACGGCGCGGCGGCATTCGAAACGACCCCGGCGTTCAGGCCCATCATGCCGGTTTCCAGCCGGTCGATCATGCGGTGGCCGCGCGCGAGATCGCGCGTGTACACATAGGACACGAGGCCGTACTCGGTGTTGTTGGCCAGCCGCACGGCCTCGTCCTCGGTGCTGAATGTGGTGATGGCCAGAACGGGTCCGAAGATCTCCTCGCGCAGGATCTCGCTGCCCTCGGCAACTCCGGTGAGCACCGTGGGCTGGTAGAAACTACCCGGCCGCTCGGCCCGGGCCCCGCCGGTACGCACCACCGCGCCGCGCGCCGTCGCGTCGGCGACCAGGCCGGCGGCCTTGCGGACCGCCTCGTCGTCGATGAGCGGTCCGATGGTCACGCCGTCCTCGGTGCCGCGGCCGATCTTCATCGCCGCGACGCGGGCGGTGATGCGGTCGGCGAATTCCTCGGCCACCGCCTCGTGCACGATGAACCGGTTCGCGGCCGTGCACGCCTGCCCGATATTGCGGAACTTCGCCGCCAACGCTCCGTCGACCGCTTTGTCGAGGTCGGCGTCGTCGAAAATCACGAACGGGGCATTGCCGCCGAGTTCCATCGAGACACGCAACACCGTATCGGCGGCCTGCGCGATGAGCTTGCGTCCCACCCCGGTCGACCCGGTGAACGACAGTTTCCGTAGCCGGGGGTCGGCGATGAGCGGCGCCGAGACACTGCTCGCGGAGGAGGTGGTCACCACGTTCACCACACCGGCGGGCAGCCCGGCGTCGGCCAGCACCTGCGCGAAGAACAAGGTGGTCAGCGGGGTGGCCTCCGGTGGTTTGAGCACCGTGGTGCAGCCCGCGGCCAGCGCCGGCGCGATTTTTCGGGTGGCCATGGCGAACGGGAAGTTCCAGGGGGTGATGAAGAACGAGGGCCCGACCGGATGCTGCGAGACGATCATCTGCCCGGTGCCTTCGGGATTGCTGCCGTACCGGCCGTGGACCCGCACGGCTTCCTCGCTGAACCAGCGCAGGAATTCACCACCGTAGGCCACCTCGCCGCGGGCCTCGGCCAGCGGCTTACCCATTTCCACCGTCATCAGCAGGGCGAGATCGTCGGCACGTTCCTGCACGAGCTCCCAGGCGCGGCGCAGGATTTCGCTGCGTGCCCGCGGCGCGGTGGCCGCCCACGATTCCTGTGCGGCCACCGCTGCGTCCAGGGCTCGGACGGCGTCGCCGGGAGTGGCGTCGGCTACGGCCCGAACCACCTGTCCGGTCGCGGGATCGCGCACCTCGAAGGAGGCGCCGCCGCAGGCATCGATCCATTCGCCGCCGATGAAAAGCTGGTTCGGGGTTCCGGAGAGCAGCACGTTCTCGCGGTCGGTCACTTCGTCACTCCTGGGTATGAGAACAGTCGGGCGCGGCGGACACGGTTTCGCCCGCGGCCGTGGGGTGCGGTCCGCACAGTCCGTTCAGTACGAGGCCCGCGGTGGATCATCGCTACCGCCGACAAAGGTCTGCGCCAGCTGCTCGGAACCGCGCGCCAGCATCGCCACATCGGCGCCGACGAGCATGAACCGGGCGCCCGCCGCGGCGTAATCGCGCGCGGCGGCGGGATCGAAGGCGTTGACCCCGATGGGTTTACCGGCCGCCGCGATTCCCGCGAACGCGCGTTTCACGGCGGCGACCACCTCCGGATGGGTCTGCTGCCCGAGTAATCCCATCGAGGCGGCGAGATCGCTCGGGCCCACGAATACGCCGTCCACACCCGGTGTCTCGGCGATCTCGCGGGCGTTGCCGACCCCCTCGGCCGATTCGATCTGCACGAATACCGAAATATGATCGGCGTCATTGTTCAGATAACCCTCGACCCGGTTCCAGCGCGCGGAGCGGGCCAGGGCACTGCCCACGCCGCGCCGGCCGGCCGGTGGGTACCGGGTCATCGCCGCCACGTCGGCGGCTTCCTCGGGGGTCGAGACCATCGGTACCAGTAGGTTTTGCGCGCCCAGGTCGAGAACCTGTTTGACGATCACCGTTTCACCCACGGGTACGCGGACCAGCGGGGTGACGGGATAGCCGGATACGGCGTACAGCTGGGCGAGGGTGGATTCCAGGCCGTTGGGGGCGTGCTCCATATCAATGAGCAGCCAATCCAGGCCGGCCCCGGCCATGATCTCGGCGACCACGGGCGAGCCCGAGCAGACCCATCCGCCGTAGAGGGTGCGGTCGGTGGCGGCCAGCCGGTCGCGAAAGGTGGGGGTCAGACGAAGCGGCACGATATCGTTCCCATCGGTCCGTAGTCGGCGAGTACGGTATCGCCCGGCTCCACCCACATCGGGCGGGTGAAGGAGCCGGCCAGAACGATCTCGCCGGCCGCGAGATGGTCGCCGTGCTGGGCCAGTTTGTTCGCAAGCCAGGCGACGCCGGTGGCGGGGTGGTTGAGCACTGCCGCGGCGACCCCCGATTCCTCGATGGTCTCGTTGCGGTAGAGCAGGGCCGCGACCCAGCGCAGATCGATATCCCCGGGTTTCACCGGATTGCCGCCGTACACCAGCCCGCCGAACGCCGCATTGTCGCTGATGGTGTCGACGATCGTACGGCCCGGCAGTTCGACCCGCGAGGACAGCACCTCCAGCGCCGGAACGACATACTCGGTCGCGCGCAGCACATCGAAAACCGTCGTATCGGGACCGTGCAGCGGTTCGGCGAGGACGAAGGCGAGTTCGACCTCGATCCGGACATTGGAGAACAGCGCGTGTTCGATGATCGCACCGTTGTCGAATACCGCGTCGGCGAAGATCGCACCGTAATCGGGTTCGGTGATACCAGTGGCCGCCTGCATGACCTTGCTGGTGAGCCCGATCTTGCGGCCCACCGGCCGGCGCCCCGCGGCAATACCGCGGCGGCGCCATTCGTTCTGCACGGCGTAGGAATCCTCGACGGTCATCGTCGGATAACGCCCGGTCAGCAGCGGCACGGTCGCGCGGTCGCGTTCCGCGGCGGCCAGTTCGTCGGCGATCGCGGTGATGGTTGCGGCGTCCAACGCCATCGGAAGTCCTTCCTGCCGGCCGTCCCGGGCGGTGGGCCCGGGACGGCCGCGGTCGTCAGAGCTGGTGACCCAGCTTGTATTCGCCCTTTTTCCAGTCCGGCAGATCCTCGTCACCCGGGTCGCGGGTGTAGGAGAATCCGTCGGCGCCGATGGTGACCTCCAGCTCGCTGGAATCGGTGCGCGACACGACCGGTTGCGGGTTGCCGTCCAGGTCGAGCACGAGCGAGGCATCGGTGTACCAGGACGGCACGACAGGGGTGCCCCACCAGTCACGGCGCTGGTTGTCGTGCACATCCCAGGTGACGACCGGATTGTCCGGGTCACCGGTGTAGTAGTCCTGGGTGTAGATCTCGATGCGGTGACCGTCGGGGTCGCGCAGGTAGAGGTAGAAGGCGTTGGACACACCGTGGCGGCCGGGGCCGCGTTCGATGTGGTCGGACAGCCGCAGGGCGCCGAGTTTGTCGCAGATCGCCAGGATGTTGTGCTTCTCGTGGGTGGCGAAGGCGACGTGGTGCAGGCGCGGGCCGTCACCGCCGGTGGTGGCGGTGTCGTGGACGGTCGGCTTGCGCCGCATCCAGGCGGCGTAGGTGGTGCCTGCCTCGTCCTGGATATCCTCGGTCACCCGGAAGCCGAGATCCTGGTAGTGCTTCACCGCGCGCGGGACATCGGGGGTGACCTGGTTGAAGTGGTCGAGACGGACCAGCGCGCCGGGGCTGTAGAGGTCGTAACGCCAGGCCAGCCGCTCCACATGCTCGGTGTCGTAGAAGAATTCATACGGGAAGCCGAGCGGATCGACCACGCGCACCGAATCGCCGATCCCCTTGGTGAAGCCCTCGGCCCGGCGTTCCACACGGCAGCCGAGTTCGGTGTAGAACTCGACCGCCCGATCCAGATCTCCGGGCGTGCGAACCCGGTAGGACAGCGCGGCGAGCGCGGCGACCGGCCCCTTGCGGATCACCAGGTTGTGGTGGATGAACTCCTCGAGGGTGCGCAGGTAGACCGCGTTCTCGTCCTCCTCGGTGACGGTCATCCCGAGCACATCCACGTAGAACTCGCGCGAGCGTGCCAGATCCGTGACGACGAGTTCGGCGTAGGCGGCGCGCACGATATCCGGCGGCGCTGCGGTGGGGGTGGCCACCGGGTCGTCGGCGTGGATGGGGGCTTCCTGCGTGACGAAGAAGCCCGAGGAGGTGCGAGTACGTTCGGTCATTGCTGCTGCCTTGGGGTGAGAGAAGATCGGGCCGGGTCCGGGTGGGGTGTTACGCGGACTTGCCGAAGGTGGGGTTGTGGACCTTGCCGAGGGTGATGTGCACGGCCTGCTGGTCGGTGTAGAAGTCGATGGAGCGGTAGCCGCCCTCGTGGCCGAGACCCGAAGCCTTGACCCCGCCGAAGGGCGTACGCAGATCGCGCACATTGTTCGAGTTCAACCACACCATGCCGGCCTCGACGGCCTGCGAGAAGTTGTGTGCGCGCTTGAGGTCGTTGGTCCAGATATAGGCCGCCAGGCCGTATTTCACGCCATTGGCGAGTTCGAGCGCTTCTTCCTCGGTATCGAAGGGCGTGATCGCCACGACCGGGCCGAAAATCTCTTCCTGGAAGATCCGCGCATCCGGTTTCACATCCGCGAAAACGGTGGGCCGCACGAAGTTACCGGCCGGAAAATCGGCCGGGCGGTCGCCACCGGCCACCAGGCGTGCCTCGCTCTTGCCGAGCTCGATATAGCTGACGACCTTGTCGTAGTGCTCGGGGTGCACCAGCGCGCCGACCTCGGTGGCCGGGTCGTGCGGGTAGCCGACCTTCACCCGTTCGGCTTGCGCGGCATAGCGTTCGACGAATTCGTCGTACACCTCGCGCTGCACCAGGATCCGGCTGCCCGCGGTGCAGCGTTCGCCGTTGAGGGAGAAGACACCGAAAACGGTGGCGTCGACAGCGGCGTCCAGGTCGGCGTCGGCGAAGACCACGGCCGGGGATTTCCCGCCGAGTTCCATCGACAGTCCCTTGAGGTAGGGCGCGGCGTTGCCGAAGATGATCTGCCCGGTGCGGCTTTCGCCGGTGAACGAGATCAGCGGTACGTCCGGGTGTTTCACGAGCGCGTCACCGGCGTCCTCCCCGAGGCCGTTGACCAGGTTGAACACACCCTGCGGCAGTCCGGCTTCCTCGAAGATGCCCGCCCACAGCGACGCCGACAGCGGCGTGAACTCGGCGGGTTTGAGCACCACGGTGTTTCCGGTGGCCAGCGCCGGCGCCAGTTTCCAGCTCTCCAGCATGAATGGCGTATTCCACGGCGTGATCAAGCCCGCGACACCGATGGGTTTGCGGTTGACGTAGTTGATCTGGCGGCCCGGCACCTTGTAGGTGTCGTCGGCCTGGGCGACGATCAGGTCGGCGAAGAAGCGGAAGTTCTCCGCGGCCCGGCGCGCCTGACCCAGCGCCTGGGTGATGGGCAGACCGGAATCGAAACTCTCCAGTTCGGCCAGGCGGGCGTCGCGGGATTCGACCAGGTCGGCGATGCGGTGCAGGACCCGGGAACGCTCCCGGGGCAGCAGCTTCGGCCACGGCCCCTCGGTGAACGCCTTACGGGCCGCGGCGACGGCGCGGTCGATATCGGCCTTCTTGCCCGCGGCGGCCTGCACATAGGTGTCGTTCGTGACCGGATCGAGCACATCGAAGGTCGCGCCGTCCACAGAATCGACGAACGCTCCGTCGATGTAATGGCGGATGCGGTCGGGTAGGTCAGCCGGTACGTGGTGCTGCGGCGACACAGTGTCGGCCATGGGAATCCTCCTGAACGAGGTCTGGGAAAGTGGTCAGTCGGTGGGTTCGGCCGCGTCGAACCGGTGCGCGCCGGGTTCGTACTGGCCGAGATAGGCGTTCATGGTTCGCCAGCGGTGCTGCCGCGCGGCCATTTCGATTTCGAGGGGATCGGCCCGCCGGCGGATGAGATCGACGATCCGATCGTGTTCTTCCACCGATTCGCGGGCCCGCTCGGGCACGAAAGCAAAGGTCGAGGACCGCAATCCGGACATCCGGGTCCAGCCGCGATGCACCAGGTCGAGAATGTGCGGGTTGGGGCAGGGTTCGAACAGCACGCTGTGGAACTGCTCGTTGATATGGGTGAACAGGTTCGGATCGAAATCGTCGAGCAGGGCCCGCAGCCGGGCGTTGACGGCGGCGGCCCGATCGAGGTCGGCGTCGGTGAGGTGCGGGACCGCCAGCGCGGTCGCGACCCCCTCCACGACGCCGAGAGTCTCCATGGTGTGCAGGTATTCGCTCTGATCGATCTGCGCGACCCGGGCACCGACATTGCGCTCGAATTCGACGAGCCCTTCGGCTTCCAGGCGCCGGATCGCTTCCCGCACCGGCACCACGCTCATCCCCAGGGATTCGGCGATCGATCCCAGGACCAGCCGATACCCGGGGACGAACCGGCGGTCGGCGATACGGGTATGGATCCATTCGTAGGCGCGCTGCGATTTACTTCCAGCGGCGATCACCGGATCACTCGTCGACATATCCGCGTGCCTCCTCGTAGCGGGCCCGCCATTCGGCGTTCATGGGGAACAGGCCGTCGACCGGATGTCCGCCCGCCACCTGCTCGGCGATCCAGGCGTCTTCGGCTTCCTGCGCCAAGGCCGCGTCGACGACTTCCTCGGCCATGGCAGCGGGGATGACGATGACACCGTCGTCGTCTCCGACGATGATGTCGCCGGGCAGGACGGTCGCCCCACCGCAGGCCACCGCGATATCGCTTTCCCACGGCACATGTTTGCGGCCGAGAACGGCGGGATGGGCGCCCTGCGCGAACACCGGTATACCGATCTCGTCGACCGCCGCGGAGTCCCGGACACCACCGTCGGTGACGATACCGGCCGCTTCGCGGGCCTTGGCGCGCAGCGCGAGAACGTCACCCAGCGTGCCCGAACCGGGCTCCCCGCGCGCCTCGATGACAATGACCTCGCCGGGTGCGACCGTATCGAAGGCACGTTTCTGGGCGTTGTAGCCGCCGCCGTGGCTGCGGAAAAGGTCTTCCCGGTTCGGGACGAAACGCAGGGTTTTCGCCGTACCGACCATCTTGGTTCCTGGTCGCAGTGCACGCACACCGTCGATGCACACATTGTTCAGGCCGCGTTTGCGCAGAATTCCGGTCAACCCGGCGACCGGCGCCTCCTGGAGCTTGGCCAGCAATTCCGGCGACAGCTCGGCACCACCGTCTTCGTCCGGGGCAAGCCCCGCGGCCTCCCGCGATCCCCATGCCTCCTCGCGCTGCCGGTCGTCTACCGAGGGCAGGGAACCGAGCTGCGGGTCGAACGTATCCGGCCCGTCGGCGACTCGCGTTTCGAGCCGGCCACTGGACAAGCCGGCCGCGGGCGCATCGACTTCCACCTCGACGATATCGCCCGGCACCGCCACCGACGCCCCCGCCGGAGTCCCGGTCAGGATGACGTCCCCGGTTTCCAGCGTGAAGTGCTGGGACAGATCGGCCACGAGCTGCGCGAGCGGGAAGATCATCCCCGCGGTCGCATCGTCCTGCACGGGGTTGCCGTTGTGCCAGGTACGCAGCCGCAGCGCCGCGGGATCGACCTGCCGGGCGTCGATGAGCCCGGGGCCGAGCGGTGTGTAACCGTCGCGCCCCTTGTTGCGGACATTCGAGCCTTTATCGTTGCCACGCAGATCGTACAGCCCCCAGTCGTTCGCGGCGGTAACCCAGGCGACGTGCGACCAGGCTTCCTCACGCGACACCCGGCGGGCGGGTGCACCGATGACGAGCGCGATCTCACCCTCATAGGCGAGCAGTTCGGTTCCTTGCGGCCGTTCGACCACCGACCCGGTCGGCGCGACCGAACTCGCGGGTTTGAAGAAGTACGACGGCGCGACCGGCCGACGCCCGCGCTGAGCGGCGCGTGACTCATAACTCAGATGCACCGCGATAATCTTCCCTGGCACGGAGGGCAGGCCAGCGCACCGGTTTTCCGCAGGTAGCGCAGGAGAAGAAACACTGTCGCTCGAGGTCATATCTGAAATCGTATATGATCTGTGACGTCCAGGCAACGCCCGCGCCGGAGCATGTCCGCTGTCTCCGCCGGTTTCGACGCGCAGCGCGGTATCTCGGTTCGTAGGCGACGATATGTGCCATATGCCTGATTCCTTGTTGCCTCGGGAGGCAATCGATACTTGCCGGCGACGCACCCGGCACGCTGTTGTCGGCAGCCGAGTAGAACGACCGGAACGTCGGCACATTTGCGCGCCGCCCGGCCGCGAAGAGCGCCGCCGCTAGACGACGTTCTTGGGTTTGTTGTGCTCGTAGCCGATGGTCATGGACCGAATGCAGCACCGCTGCGAGGAGGAAGAGTCCGGTACGTTACCTGCTCGAATACCGAATTCCCTGTTCTAATATCGAGTGACACGGCGCGGTCAGGTACGCGCGGAACATAGCGGAAGAGGCAACTCACGTGCCCGACAAACCAGGACAGACCGCCGGATCGCAGACCCTGCGGCGAGGTATCCGGCTACTCGAAATCCTCGCGGCTGCGGCGCGGAGCCTGAGTATCGACGAACTCGCCGAAACACTGGGTGTGCATCGCTCGGTGGCCTACCGGCTGCTGCGCACGCTGGAGGACCACGGTCTCGTCGCCCGCGAACCGTCGGGACGGATCGTGCTCGGCGCGGGCCTGGCCGCGCTGGCTTCGGGGGTTTCCCTGGACCTCCAGCAGGCAGCGCAGCCCGAATTACGCACGGCCGCCAATGAACTCGGAATGACGTGCCTGCTGGCCGTGCGGCTCGACGACGATGAAGCCGTCACCCTCACCAGCGCGGCCCCCGAGCAGACCGTCGCGGTGACCTACCGCCCCGGCCACCGGCATCCTCTCACCCGAGGTGGCCCGGGTAAGGCGATTCTGATGGAACTGCCCGAGCACACCTGGCCCGCGGAGTTACGCGACGAACTGGCGAGCAGCCGCGCACGCGGTTTCGCCATCAGCAGTGACGAGGTGGTGCCATCGCTGCGGTCCGTGGCGGTTCCGCTCGCGGTTCCCGGCCAGCCCCGGGCCGCCATTGCCGCCATCCATGTGTCGTTGCCGCTGCCGGAGGCCGAGGTCGCCGAGCGGCTGCGGTCCGCGGCCGGACGGGTCACGCGGGCGCTCGGCGGGTAGCAGGGTACCGAATCAGGCCGTCCCGACGCGGGATACGAATATCCCGGCGAAGAAGTCGGCGAGATCGGCGGTGGCGTCCAGCGGCAGGATATGCGCGACGTACTGGTCGGGACGGACGACCACCACCGCACCGTCGCGGGAGATGCCGCGGGCGGTGAAGATATCGTCGGCCGGTTCGGTGGCGTACACCTTCTCGTAGTCGGTGAGCTGGAACGGCCCCACCTTCGGCAGGAACACCGTGGGCACCTTGCTCAGATCCACCTCGGCGTGGGGCTGCTGGTAGATCACCTTCACGTCGAACCACGCGTCGAGGTCGGCGCCCTCGGGAGTGTGGGCGAGCAGCGGTGAAGACGGTGCGGTGACCAGCCATTCGGCCAGCTCGGTCGTCCGGGAGGGTGCGCCCGCGGCCGGTGCATCGGCGAAAACATAGATGCGCCAGCGGCCGTCGGCCGTTGCGTGATGGCCGAGTTGCTTCGGGTTCGCGTCACATACTCGCGTGACCATGTTCGACTTGAACCTTTTCCCCACCGGGAATCCCGTCGCGAGTTCCTGCCGGCTGTTCGCGGCGACCAGCATCGACGGCGTGTACTCGGTCATGAAACCGGCCGGGAATTCCGCGGTTTTGACATAGAACTCCTCGAGCTGGGCCGGATCGTCCATTTCTTCGGGACGGGTGGCCATCAGCGTCGACCATTCCCGATCGAAATCGATGAGGTTCTGCGCGATCACCTGACGTTCGGCGGAGTAGGTGTCCAGAATCCGTTCCGGGGCCCGGCCGTCGAGCACATGCCCCAATTTCCAGGCGATATTCCAGCCGTCCTGCATCGAGACATTCATCCCCTGGCCGGCTTTCGCCGAATGGGTATGGCAGGCATCGCCGGTGATGAACACCCGCGGGGTCCGGGAGCCGCTCTGGTCGGGGTGCACATCGTCGAACTTGTCGGTCACCCGGTGACCGACCTCGTACACGCTGCGCCAGGCCACATGTTTCACCGTCACCGTGTACGGGTGCAGGATCTTGTTCGCCCGCGCCTCCACCTCTTCCTGCGAGGTCAGCCGGACCTTTCCGCCGTCGTCCTCGGCTACCTCGCCGAGGTCGACATACATCCGGAACAGGTGGTTACCCTCACGCGGGATGTGCAGGATGCTGCCGCCGTCGTGCGATTGGATGGCGCATTTCAGGCGGATATCGGGAAAGTCGGTCTCTGCGAGGACGTCCATGACGCCCCAGGCGTGGTTGGCCTTCTCACCCAGGAACCGGCGGCCGATGGCTTCGCGGACCCGGCTGTGCGCGCCGTCGCAGCCGATCACGTACTTGGCCTTGATATTCCGCGTCTCCCCCAGCCGCTCTCCCGCCGTACGCCGCAGCGTCACAGTGACGGGATGGTCACCATCCTCGGCCACCTCGAGCCCCACGAACTCGTACCCGTAGTCCGGCTCCAGCCGCGTCGGTGAATTCCTGGCCACCTCGGCGAAGTAGTCGAGCACCCGGGCCTGGTTGACGATCAGATGCGGGAATTCGCTGATACCGGCTTCATCATCGCGGGTCCGGGCGGTGCGGACGATATTCGCCGGGTTCTGCGGGTCCGGCTTCCAGAACGCCATCTCGGTGATGCGGTAGGCCTCGGCGATGATGCGCTCGGCGAAACCGAACGCTTGGAAGGTCTCCACACTGCGCGCCTGAATCCCGTCCGCCTGGCCGACCTCGAGGCGGCCGGGCCGGCGCTCCACGACACGGGTGTTGATATCGGGGAACTGGGCGAGCTGCGCGGCGGCGATCATGCCCGCGGGCCCGGAGCCGACGATGAGCACATCGACCTCGTCGGGAAGTTCGGCGGGACGATCGATGCCGAAACCGGCGGGCGCCTGAATGCGCGGGTCACCGGATACGTAGCCGTGGTGATGGAACTGCACGGGCTGGGCTCTCCTCACTCCGTTGCGGGCGAGTCGCATTTGTTCGATAATAGAACAGCGAATTCTAATATTGATTGTTGCGGTTGATGGTATGCGGTGACCCGGCTCTCACACAAGTCGCCCCCGAGCCCGGGGTCACTTCTCCCACGCGTAGATGCCCACCCGCTGCCCCGCCTCGTTGGCGGGACTCAGATCGATCCCCTTGCGGTCCCGCAGCAGCACGGTGCCCACCAGCCCCAGGGCGGTCATTCCGAGCAGGTAGTAGGCGACATTCGTCGACGAGCCGGTGCTCTGCTGGATCCACTGCGCGATCGTCGGGGCGAAGGCGCCGCCGAGGATCGAGCCGAGCGCATACGAGATCGACACCCCGGAGAACCGCACCGACGCCGGGAACAGTTCGGCGTACCAGACCGCCTGGGCGCCATAGGTGAAACCGAGCCCCAGGGTGAGCAATACGAGACCGGTACCGAGCAGCACGACATTGCCGGTGTTCACCAACGGGAACAGGGTGAGCACGAAAAGCCCCTGCAGACACCAGCCGACGATGTAGGTGATGCGGCGGCCGATGACATCGCAGACCCAGCCGGCCGCGAGAGTGGCGAGCAACCAGCTGATCGACGATACGGTGACGGCCCACAGGACATCCCCGCGGTCGAGACCGAGAGCCCCGTCCGGATCGGTGGCATAGCCCTGGATGTAGCCGCCCGTGGTCATATACCCGACCGCACTGTTACCGACGAAGACCAGCGCCGACAACAGCACCAGCGGAGTGAAACGCGAGAACAGTTCGACGATGGGCGCCTTGGTCTGCTCCTTGCGTTCGGCGATCTCGGCGAAGACGGGGCTCTCCTCGACGCGGCGGCGCAGCCAGGAACCGACGAGAATGAGCACCACCGAGAACAGGAACGGGATACGCCAGCCCCACTCCAGGAACGCGTCACCGGGGAACAGTGCGTCCATACTCGCCATCATGGCGCTGGCCAGCAACAGGCCGATCGGCACTCCGATCTGCGGCATGGCACCGAACAGCCCGCGGCGATTACGCGGCGCATGTTCCACGGCCATCAGCACCGCCCCACCCCATTCGCCACCGGCCGAGACCCCCTGCAGGATCCGCAGCAACACCAGCAGCAGGGGTGCGCCGATACCGATCGCTTCGTAAGTCGGCAGCAGGCCGATGAGCGCGGTCGAAGTTCCCATCAGGATGAGAGTGGCCACCAGCACCGGGCGCCGGCCGACCTTGTCGCCGAAATGCCCGGCGAGGAACGCCCCGAGCGGCCGGAACAGGAAGCTCACACCGACAGTGAGGAACGACAGGATCGTGCCGAACCCGGGACCGGCCGGTTCGAAGAACAGCGCCCCGAACACGAGACCGGCGGCCGAGGCGTAGATGAAGTAGTCGTACCACTCCACTGCCGTGCCGACGACGGTGGCGAAAGCGACGCGTCTGCGGTCGACGGCGGAGACGGTCGAAAGATCCGTGGACATCTGCACTCCTTTGTGATGTCGCTGTGAGGTGGGTCTCGCCCAGCAATGCGAGAATGATCGTATATGATTTGAGATATGACAATAGGCGCGGTGTCCCGGTCGCCGAAAGGATTGCGAACTCCCTGGTCACAGACCTGAAAAGAATGGCCGTCCGCGCTGTGATCCGCCGATCACGCCACACATCACCCCGGCACCGACGCCGGCATATGTCCCGAAGCGATCGCCGGTGAGCCCTGGTCGCGCCGACCGCGACTGCCGCTACCGGCGCGCTGCCTTCCTCTCGCGCCGTGGAATTCGGGTCCGACCGGCCTACCGGGTCTCGATCTCCCGTCGCCGCGTCGTATGCGATCGGGCCGGCCTTTCCGGCTCCGGAAATCTCCCGGCCCCGCGAAACCCTCGCCCGTGATGCCACCGCCGGCTATGTGCTATTGGCGGCAGAAGGTCGCGCAGCCGAATGGTAGTCTTCGAGCGCAATTATTCAGCGCCGCAGGTGGTGGAGGAGGCGTCGACCAGACAGCATATGCGCTGTTGGGTCGACGTAGCGCCCAACACCTGGAGAACGCTATGAACTCCCATCGCGACGTCCGACTCGACTCCGAGAACGATATCGTGGTCGCCCCCTTCTTCGACGCGGTCAGCACCGAGGCCGGAGATCCGCAACTGAACGAGTTGTTGCGCCGACGACACCTCGAACTCCGGCACGCACATCGCCACCAGAACGACGGCGGACCGACCGGAACCAATATCGATGTCGCCATGGCTCTGCTCGCTGCGGACCAGATCCTCCGTGATCGATTTCCCGACCGCGAGCAACGCCACCACCTGCTCGAGCACGCGCTCGTAGAACCGCTCGCCGATATCACCCGTCAGGCAACCGAGTCGGCTCTGGACACCGCCGAGGATCCGTTCACCGCGATGGTCGCCACGGCACGGCAACGCGAGACCTATTCCTTCGGACCACGTTTCGTGTTCACGCACCCGATCGACAGCGACTCGGAGTTTGTCTCGAACGTTCAGCACTGTTTCTTCCACGAGTTGCTGGCCGGCCACGGAGCCGGTCATCTCACCTCGATATTGTGCGCGTTCGACGCCAACTGGATGGATGCAGTAATCCCGGAACGCCATGGGTTCACGGTCGACCGCGCGAGCACGATCGCTACTGGCGGGAGAAGTTGCCCTTTCCGCTTCCACCGCACCGGTCGTGAGCCGATCCCGGCGCCGCCGGCCCCGTAGCAGCCGCTGCGCAGATCAGCCGATCGGCAGCTCGCTGAGGATCGGGACGAAACCCCAGTCCATGATGCGCTGGGCATCGGCCACCGCGGCGTCCAGATCGTCGGGTGAACTGTTCAGGACCACCCCGATCAACCGTTGCCCGCCCCGGGTCGCCTCGAACAGTAGGCAGGTTCCGGCGGCGTTCGTGGATCCGGTCTTGATACCCGTGGTGCCCGGATACTCCTGCAACAGTCCGTTGGTGTTCTCCCAGGCGTGATACCGGGTCGCGGGCCCGGCCGGCTGGTGGTGGACCGGTGTTCCGACGATTTCCCGGAACACCGGGTCCGCCATCGCGTGCCGGCCCAGCCGCACCAACTCCGCCGGTGTGGAATACGTGGCGAAATCGTCGGGCACGGGGAGACCGCTGGGGTCGCTGAAATGCGTATTGCGCATACCCAGGCGGTGCGCGGTGGCGTTCATCTTCGCGATGAACGCTTCGCGGCCGGGCCCGAACGATTCGGCGAGAGCGTAGGAAGCATCGCAACCCGAGGGCAGCATCATCGCGTAGAGAAGTTGCCGCGCGGTGAGCACTTCGCCCGGAACCAGCCCGGCGGTACTGCCCCCGTGGGCAGCGGCGGAGTCGACGGCCGCCTGCGATACCGTGATCGGCCGCTCCAGATCGCCCGACTCGAGAACGACCACCGCCGTCATCACCTTGGTGAGGCTCGCGATGGGCAGGCGGGTATCGGGCTGCCGCGACCATACGAGCACACCGGTATTGGCCTCCGCCAACGCCGCCGCGGGCGCCTGTACGCCTTCCGGCTGAAGGGTCAGCGGAAACGGAAGTTGGGCCGAGCCGCCCGGAGCCGGGGCGGCCGCGACGGTAGGCGCGAAGACGACGAGCACTCCGGCAAGGAGTGCCGGCAGCACACGGGTATAGGTCCGCATCGCCATATTCTGTCGTTCGGCCTGGTCGAACAGTGGGATATCCGGTCCGAGCGTTTTCCTCAGCGCGCGGCGCCGGATGGACCGAGGCAGCCGAACGCACTGCCCGTTATCGGCGCGCGCCGGATGGGTCGGGCATCCCGAGTGCCCGGGCCAGGATTTCGAGTCCGCGGCTGACCGTCGCACGATCGTCCGGGTCGATATCCTCGATGGCCGCTGCCAGCCATTTCGCTCGTTCGGTCCGGGCGTCGGCGATCACATCGATCCCGCCCGGTGTCGGGCTCAGCAGGCGGGCACGCCCGTCGTCGGGATCAGGGGTGCGTTCGATATACCCCTTGTCTTCCAGGGCGGCCACGATACGCGACATCGTCGGCGCGGATACCGATTCCCGTTCGGCAAGGTCGGACAGCCGGATCGGGGCATGGTTGATGATCGTCCACAGCGCGGACGCGACACCCGCGCTGAGGTTCCGGGTGGGACCACGGTGGCGCAGGGTGCGGGTGATCCAGGTCAGCAAGTGGTAAAGGGTCGCGACTTCGGCGGGGGTACCGAGCTCGCCGGCCGTGGAGGTGCTCTGCATCGCGGCCCTCTCGTCGGTTCGGTCACAAATGAACAATTACCTCCACCATATTAGTTGTTTCCGTTAAGTAAGTGCATACGTGTATCGGTCGTCCGGCCACCCCGAACAGGCTGTGGTCCCCGCCGAACCGGGAACCATGGTGGATATCACTCGATGTGGCGGTAAAAACACCGGTGAAGGCACAATGGGCGCAATGAGGCCCTGGCATCCGGACACTACAGCCGACGATGGATCCTCCGGGGAGCCGGGGCGAATCGACGTCGAGCATGTCCACGCGCTGCGCGAACAGTTCGTCGACTTCATGCTCGGCTACAAGTTCGCGATCGACGAGATCACCACCAAGATCAATATCCTGCGTGAGGACTTCAACAGCACCCACGAGTACAACCCCATCGAACACGTGGGTTCGCGGCTGAAATCGCCCGAAAGCGTGCTGGAGAAGGTTCGGCGCAAGAACTACCCGATGAATCTGGCCGCCATCCGGGAGAACGTGCTCGATATCGCCGGGGTTCGGGTGGTGTGCAGCTTCATCTCCGATATCGCCCAGATCCGGGACATGCTGGCCGGCCAGGCCGACATCACGGTCCTGGAAGAGCGCGACTACATCACCCACCGCAAACCGAACGGGTACCAGAGCCTGCACCTGATCGTATCGATCCCGGTGTTCCGCTCCGCACGCACCGAACGGATACCGGTGGAGATCCAGATCCGCACCATTGCCATGGATTTCTGGGCCAGCCTGGAGCACAAGATCTACTACAAGTACCGGGGCGAAGTACCACCGAACCTCCGTAGCGATCTCGCCCAGGCCGCCGAAGTTGCCACCCAGCTCGACGAGAAGATGGAAGCACTGCACCGCCAGGTGGACCGTACCGTACAGGTCCGCACCGGCCCGGCCGATTCCCTGGACCTCAGTGGTCTTTACCGGAGTCTCGCGGCAGACCGCTCGGGCCACCGTTGATCCACCGGCTCCCGTATCGAGCAGTCCGGGACCGGGTCGGCCGAGGCCGGGCTACCCGAGTAGCGGGGTTCGATCAAGAGTGCTCGGTGACGCCTGCGGTCCCGCTACGACGAAACGCGAATGTCATCCGGCCGAGCAACCCGTCGCGCAGTAGCAAAGTATGAGCCAATACTGCGCACATATGCGCGGTGAACACCATCAGCAGCCCGAACGCGAGAACTGAGTGCACATCTCTCAGGATGTGATAAAGATGGGCGTTCTGCGGGGTGACAGCGGGAAGATACACCCCACCGAATAACCGAATCGGCACCCCCGAAGCGGACGCCAGAGCCCATCCGACAATGGGTTGCGCGACGAAAAGCACGTACATCAGCACCTCGGAAATGGCAGCAACGGCCCGTTCCGGGCGACTCATCGAGGAAATCATCGGTGGCGGCTTCCGGCGCATCCGGTTGCCGATTCTCACAACAGCCAGAATCAGGACTGCCATACCGGCCGTCTCGTGCAGAACGAGCATTCGATGGTAATTGCCGAGCGAGCCCACCAGCATTGCTCCCAGAAACAACATCGCAACGATCAGGAACGCCATTGTCCAGTGCAGGATTCGACTGAGGGCGTCGAACCGCAGAGGGCCATTCGACGCCACCGGGTCCGGCGAATATTTCTCGGACGAGTTCATGCCCGGCCCCCTGCTTCCACCGAACCCCGGCCACCGGATTCCCCGGCCCGGCGGCGAAACGATTCTGCATAAGCCGCGGAACGCGCAGACAGCAGCGGGTCGTCCGACGGCGCGATTCCATTGGGTAGAACCAGTGGGTCGAAGTTGACATTTCCGACATTGTCCGCGGTCTCGCGGGAGATTCCGGTGAGCACCACCGTGCCCACCGTCACCGTCTCTCGATCGGCCGGCCAGGCAACGGAGGCATCGTCGGTGCGGTCCTGCCCCGGGATTCCCACGACGATCACCATCGCCCACCGCCGCGCCTGCTGCTCGATATCGGCGGCCAGCCGGTCGAAAAGATAGTCGGAGCCGTGGTTGCCGACCGGGACCGCGGTCCGCGTTTCGGGAACGAGTTTCCATCTGACCGGGACCTTCACCCCGTGCGCATTGGTCATCTCGAAGGCATTGAGCCCGTTGAAGGTCGTAGTCGTGAGCGTCGGAGCAGCCGGCGTGGCCTCCGCTGTTGCCATGGCCGCCACAGTTCTCGGGTGTGCGGCGAGGTACTCCGACATCATCCGGGGATCAGGCTTTCCGGTCGCGGGATCGGGCGCGAAAGCCAGCATTCTGTCGTAGAAATCCTGTGGTGTCGGATCGAGAAAAACGGGCAGGTCGATCATCGCCGTCCGCCATTGTTCGCCTTCGGGAAGATCGATACGCAGGCCGAGCCCGCGGACGGCCCCCGGGGTATCGGTGACATACGGTTTCCCGCCGGACAACGAAAATCTTCCGCATAGCGGGTAATTGCCGGCCCGGAATACCGATGCCGTACTCAACTCGATCCCCTGACCGTTGCTCTCGAAATACCCGTGGACCGCGACCCCTTTTGCATGATTTCGCCGGAACCCCCGGGATATACCGTTGATCTCCTCGAACCGGTCGATTATCGCGCGGGCGGTCGGCCGGCGCGGCCCGATGATGTTCTCCGTGAAGAGAAATCCGCCGACACTCAGCGCCCCGGCACCACCGACCACCAACGCACCGAGCAATGTACGCCTATCCATCATCACCTTTCCGAAGCATCACCGGGTTCGCGGCGAAACGACGCTCGACCGCCACGGCTTTCGATTTACAACGCTATGCATCGGTCGGTGGATATGCCCGCCGGAAACAGTGACGAAAGTATGACGTCCGACGGGACGCTCCCGGTATCCGCGACGGCTCCCATCGCGCCGCCGTACCATCGAGATCATGCATCCGATGAGGCGAACCGACGGCAACCGATGGCCGTTTTGATCGCCGATGACGACCCCGTGGTCCGCGAAGTGGTGCGCCGTTATCTCGAACGGGATGGACTGACAGTTGTCGAGGCCGCCGACGGCGCGCAGGCGTCGGCCGCGCTCGCCGATTCCGGCACAGTAGTCGACCTGGCCGTCCTGGATATCATGATGCCCCCGCCCGACGGCCTCGAACTCTGCCGTGCCGTTCGCCGTGGTCTTCACCCGGATAAGCCGATCATTCTGCTCACCGCGCTCGGCGACGAAGAGGACCGGATCGTCGGCCTGGAATCGGGTGCCGACGACTACGTCGTCAAACCCTTCAGCCCCCGGGAACTCGCGCTGCGAGTTGCTTCGGTCCTGCGTCGCACACACCCCGACCCGGCGGCCACCGCCACCGTGTTACGCGACCACCTGCTCGAAGTGCGTGCGCAATCGCGGTCGGTGTCCACCGGCGGCGTCCCTGTCGACCTCACGGCCCGAGAGCACGACCTGCTCGTATTCCTAATGCGACATCGCCACCGGATATTCAGCCGAGAAGAGTTGCTCGCACAGGTGTGGGGATGGGATTTCGGCGATTTGTCGACCGTCACCGTCCATATCAAACGGCTGCGCGCGAAACTCGGTGAACACCACCGAATCGAAACCGTCTGGGGCCAGGGCTACGTCTGGGACCGCAACCCACGGCCGGACCACCGCGGTGCCTGACGACACACTCCAGCTGGTGGCCTACGCGGTGGCCGGCTCGCTGCCGGTGGTCCTACTGGGGATTTTGATCCTGCGCGCCGTGAGCGAGCGCTCTCTCACGGCGAGTATGGCCGTACTCGTGCTCATCCCGACACTGTCCACCCTCGCCGGTATCGTCGCGGTGAGCGGGCTGATGTTCAGCCGCCAATTCGCGCGCACTGCCGTCGTTCTCGCGGTAGTTGCCGCGGTGACGCTACCGGCCGCATTGCTGCTCGGCCACCGGCAGGCGCGGAAAACAGTCTGGGAGAAGCAGATACGTGAGCAGGAACGAGTAGCCGAACGCTCGCGGCGGGAACTGGTGGCCTGGGTGAGCCACGACCTGCGGACACCGCTCGCCGGTATCCGCGCGATGGCCGAAGCGCTGGCCGACCGTGTCGTCGGAGGGGCCGATATCACCCGGTACTCCGAACAGATCGTTCGCGAAACCGACCGGGTCTCCACCATGGTCGACGACCTCTTCGAGATGTCGAAGATCAACGCCGGGGCACTGCACCTGGATATGGAATCGCTGGACCTGCGGGAACTGGTCGACGAGGTGTATGCAGCGCACCGAGCCGGCGCCGCGCGATCGGAGATCGAACTGGCCGTCACCCAGCCCGGCAACCCGGTGATCGCCGTCGTGAACAACCGAGCGCTGGGACGTGCCCTCACCAACCTGGTGATCAATGCCATCGCATACACCCCGCCCGGCGAACGCATCGATATCACCGTCGGCCGTGGTGAAAACGATATCTGGATCAGGGTCGACGATGCCGGCCCCGGAATCGCGGCCGCGGATATGCCGCGCATCTTCGAAATCGCCTACCGCGGGAGCACTACGCGCAGCCCGGTCGCTTCGGCAGGGATCCCCACCGGCAGCGGTATGGGGCTCGCCATCGCGGCCGGGCTGGTGGCGGCCCACGACGGCGAAATCACCGCAGCGAACAGGGACCGTGGCTGCCGCTTCGAAATACGACTCCCGTTGCCTTGATACCGGGCCGACCGCGGCATGCCCCACCGATCCGCTTCGCGGGCGTTACGACCGACCATGACCAGGCCGACGCCACCGGCGACGATATCGCCCGATCACCGTCCGGCCGTGCAATGCCGAGCCCACCGGCTTGCCGTTCCCCTGGATTCAGTGATTCACTGCTGCGGCCGATCGACAACGATCACGGTCAAAGTGCGGGGTCCGTGGACACCTTCTACGCGGTCGAGTTCGATATCGCTGGTCGCCGAGGGCCCGCTGATCCAGGTCTGGGGACGCTCGGGGTTCAGCAGCGCGACCGCTTCGGGCACACCGGCGACGATCTGCTCCGGGTAAAGCACGCAGATATGGAGGTCCGGCACGAGGCTGAGCGCGCGCCGGCCTTGTCCGCGACCGTGGTCGAGGACAATTGTTCCCGTGCCGGCGATGCCGAGCACCGCTGCGGTGACCACGCCGTCGACGTGGTCGAGTTCGGCCGGGGTCTGTCCCTCGTCCACAACAGAGCCCGGAACTCGCCAAGGGAGATCGGCAGGAACCACGACCCGGCGCGCACCCACCTCGGTCGCGATCGCCTGCTCGACTTCGCCGGGTCTGCACCGCACCACCGAAGCGCGGTAATCCGCCACGCGTTCGACGAAAAGCGCCACCGTATCTCCGGCAGCGGCCTGCCGGCGGTATTCGCGCGATATCGCCGGCCTCCTCCGGTCTGCGGTCGCGAGTGCTCCGCGTACTCGGCGCAGTATTTCCTCGCGTGCACTCATCCGGCGCCCCCGTGCCGCCGCCACCATGATCTGAAGGGCGCTTCCGGAGCCGGTGGCAGGTCGCGGGTTTCGGTCCACTGCCGAGCGCCGACCCGGCGCCCGACCCACACACCGGGTCGGGTGAATCGTTGTGCCGCGCGCATCAGCCGGTGCGAGCCGAAGACAGTGGCCGCCGCTTTCATAGCCGTCGCCTCGAGTTTCGGCATGCCACCGCGGTGCGCATCGACGACCTTCGCGCGAAGATCGACCAGCACGGAGGGGATATCGATTTTGACCGGACAGACTTCATAGCAGGCCCCGCACAGCGATGAGGCGTAGGGCAACGAGTCGGTCTGTTCATCGCGCCCCACACCGCGCATCAGCGGGTTGAGGATCGCCCCGATCGGGCCGGGATAGACCGAACCGTAGGCATGTCCGCCCGTGCGCTCGTAGACGGGACAGACATTGAGGCATGCGGAACAGCGGATACACCGCAACGCCTGCCGACCCACCTCGTCGGACAACGCCTCGGTACGGCCGTTGTCCAGCAGCACGACGTGCACCTCCCGAGGTCCGTCGCCCGGCGTCACGCCGGTCCAGGTGGAGGTGTAGGGGTTCATCCGCTCCCCGGTGGACGAGCGCGGCAGCAGTTGCAGGTAGACATCGAGATCGGCCCAAGTCGGGACCACCTTTTCGATGCCGACCACGGAAATCGCCACCTCGGGCAAGGTCAGGCACATCCGCCCGTTGCCCTCCGATTCGACCACCACCAAAGTTCCGGTCTCCGCCACCGCGAAGTTCGCGCCCGATACCGCCACCTTCGCACGCAGGAACTTCTCCCGCAGGTGCAACCGCGCGGCCTCCGCCAGCCGGGCGGGCTCCGCGGTCAGGTCCGGCGGCGCGGGCCGGCCTGCCGCGCCCATCGCGGTGGCGAAGATCTCGCGGACCTCATGGCGATTGCGGTGGATCGCCGGCACCAGGATGTGGGAGGGCAGATCGTCACCGAGCTGAACGATGAGTTCGGCCAGATCGGTCTCCCAGGCGGCGATGCCGTGTTCGGCGAGAGCCTCGTTCAGGCCGATCTCCTGGGTGGCCATCGATTTGACCTTGACCACCTCATCGGCCTCGTGCGTCGTGCAGATCTTCGCCACGATCGCACACGCCTCGGCAGCGTCTGTGGCCCAGTGCACCACCGCACCGGCCTCGGTGAGCGACTTCTCCAACTGGAGCAGATACTCGTCCAGATGCAGCAGGACGTCGTCTTTGATCGCCGCGCCCGCATCCCGCAGCTTCTCCCACTCCGCGACCTCGTCCACCACAGCTGCCCGCTTCGCGCGAATCGTCGACGTGGCGTGCGCAAGGTTACTGCGCAACTGTGTATTCGCCAGCGCTGTGCGCGCGGCCTCGGGGAAAGGCGGCGTCCCGAGAAAAGTTCCGCTCATGGCCGTCCTCCCTCGGTCGCCGCCAGTACTTCCGCGAGATGCAGGACCCGCACACCGGCACGCTCCCGCGACAGCAACCCTCCGATATGCAGTAGACAGGAATTGTCACCCGCGACCAGCACCTCCGCGCCGGTATCGCACACATGCCGGGCCTTGTCCGCCCCCATGGCGACCGAGGTGTCACTGTTCTTCACCGCGAAAGTACCGCCGAATCCGCAGCATTCGTCGGCCGCCGGTAGTTCGACCAGGTCGATACCCCGCACGGCGCGCAACAGGCGCAGCGGCCGCTCCCCCACTCCGAGCATGCGCAGGGAGTGGCAGGTCGGGTGATAGGTGACCCGGTGCGGAAAACACGCACCCACATCGTCGACGCCGAGAACGTCGACGAGGAATTCGGAGAGTTCATAAACCCTGGGGGAAATCCGCTCGACCGCTGCCGCGAGTTCCGCGTCCCCCGCCCGCCGGGCCACGATGCCGTGCTGGTGCCGGGCGCACCCCGCGCACGACCCGGACGGCGTCACCACTGCGTCGTAACCGTCGAACGCCGCCGCGAACGACCGCACAGCGGGCACGGCCTCGTCGAGGTAGCCGGTATTGACCATCGGCTGCCCGCAACAGGTCTGCTGCCCGGGAAACTCCACATCGACACCGAGCCGCCGTAGCAGGGCCACCACGGCTTCCCCTGTTCGCGGGAAGAGCGCATCGTTGATGCAGGTGATCATGAGCGCGACCTTCACGACTGCATCCTCCTCGAACTCTCGGGAGTGAAACGGCAGACCTCCGCGATCCCGGCCGCGATCCGGCACAGATCCTCGAGCGAAACCGACAGCGTGGCCCTGCACGAGCAGGTTACCGAACGCGGTGGCTTCCATCAGGCCGGCGAGAACCTCGCGTCCGGACCGGCTCGCGGACCGGCAACGGTCTGCGATGATCTCGGCATGATCGACCAGCCCGAACGCAGCTCTTTCCCGACGGCCTGAAACGCAACGGTGTCTCGGTGTGGCCCGAGGTCGACGAGTAGCGACCTACCGGTCGCCGGTCCTGCGGACTGCCTGCATTTGTGTTCCCGCGCCCCTCCACCGTCATGGGCGTCTACAGCTTCAGCTTCGCTGATGGCTTACCGTCATCCTTTACCGCGGAGCCTCCGTGCGAGAAGGGCAGGCCCTATCGAGGCAGGCAGGTGGCCGGCCTCCACCTATGCGCAGACCGCCCGCCACCCAGCAGGGCTGGACCGTGGCCGACCCCGTGCGATCTACGTGCGTTGAAGGCCGGAATACAGCGGTGCGAAGCAGTAGACCACGGCCTCACCTTCCAGCTGGTCCGACGACATAGAAATACACCCCGACCTGCAAAGATCAGGGTGCATTTGAGTGGTCCCAGCTGGGATCGAACCAGCGACCTTCCGCGTGTGAGGCGGACGCTCTCCCGCTGAGCTATGAGACCGGGAGGATTCGCTCGGCGGCTTCTTTCGATGCCCTCCGAACGAGATGGAACCTTAACACGCACCACCCACCCGCTACCAAATCACCCCCATGTCATTCATTTCGGCGGCAGTCGGCAGAGCCTTTCGGGGCCCGTACGACGCAGAGCCGACCATCGAAGCGGCCCGCCCGCCCGCAGCCCAGGGCGCACTCACCGCCGCTCCCCGGCGGGCGAATGACAAGGTTGTTATTCATGCCCATCTACCAGGCGATTTGTAGGTTTCGGCGTACGTCGGCTAATGTTCTGTCTCGCACCACGGAGGACAGCGAGCCACCGAGGATGCGAATGCGGATGTAGCGCAGCTGGTAGCGCATCACCTTGCCAAGGTGAGGGTCGCGGGTTCGAATCCCGTCATCCGCTCGAGAGGTAGGGCCAGGCGCATTGAATGCCTTTCCCCCTTGCGCGGTGGAGTGGCCGAGTGGTGAGGCAACGGCCTGCAAAGCCGTGCACACGGGTTCGATTCCCGTCTCCACCTCGCGCGATTAGCTCAGCGGGAGAGCGCTTCCCTGACACGGAAGAGGTCACTGGTTCAATCCCAGTATCGCGCACCATCGTATTACCAAGACAAAGGCACTTTCCCGGAAACAGGGCAGGTGCCTTTTCTGGTATCCGGGCGATCGGACCCGGATGGACCGCCTCCCCATGGATCTACTGTCTCACCCGGATCGAGCCATCGGATACCACCTGGTGTGGCTTTCGGAGGTATTGCGGGCAATTGGCCACAAGGTCCACTCACCCGCCGCGCCACGCGCCATCACGCTGCCACCGACACCGGATATCGGGGACGGTGGTGACCGGGGGCAGGACTAGGGCGCGTAGCGGAGGAGGCCGGCGAGTTGTGCGCCGTCGGGGAGGTCCGCCGCGCGGACGGCGAGGACTTCGCCGCCGGTCAGCAGGACGCGGCGGCTGATTTCGTCCAGGATGCCCGGGGAGTCGCCGGCTGCGGAATCGGCGAAAGTGACCGCGCCGTCGGGGGTTACGGTTCCGGGGAACGAAGCGTCGATATCCACCAGCAGAGTCTCGACGGATCCGGCGGACGCCGCCCGCGCCAGATCGGACACATCGGTGGCGGCGCGGCCCTCGCCGCGGCGGAGGCCGACCAGCTCGACGAGATCGGCCAGCTGGGCGGCGTAGTGCCGATCCAGGACTTCGCGGGAGCGGTCGGCCAGCTCGTGGTCGGAGGTGTGTTCCGGGTTGCCGGGGATGCTCTCGTCGAGCAGATTGTCGTAGCTGTTCACCGACCGGAACAGGGCATTGATGGGTTCGGCGGCGGCCAGGATCAGCGGGGTGTCGCGACCGGCGAGCAGGTCGCGCAGTTCGGTGTCGACGGCGCGGGCGAACTGCCGCGCCCGCATTTTGCGGCCCTCGTCTCCTTGGACGCGGCGCTTCGGGGCGCGATCGCCGAGGCTCGCCTTGCCGGCATGGTCGGCGGCGCTGGTGGGCAGGCCGGGAACCGGGACCGTTCGGGCGGGGCGGTCGGCGCTGACCTCGACCAGCCGGACACCGCCCTCGGCCAAGGCGAGGACGAAGGCGGTCTGCGGGAAGGTCACCGCACGCAGCAGCCGCTTCAGATAGAAGCGGTTACCGACCGTCTCCGAAGCACTCAACTGGTTCGGGACCCGGAAGGTGCGGATACGGGTCGGAGTCGCGAGAACCACCAGGGTGCGCGACTGGAAACGCCAGAACGCGGCGTCGTCGATATAGACGTCGAATTCTTCTTCCAGCGCGGTACGCGCCTCGGTATCGGTGACCAGATCGAGCGCTCGGCGCGCCTGGTTCGAGAAGGCGATCCGGTTGCGGTCCGGGTCGGCGGTATCGGATTCGGTGGGCGTGTAGATGGATACGCACCAGGTGTCGGTGACACCGGCAAGGGCCTTGATCTCACTGCGGGTCGGGATATCGGTATGCAGCACGAGCGCCTCCACATCGGACGGTCGGAACGGCACGCCGGCGCCCGCAGCTGGAACCTGGAATTGCGGTGGCGGTCGGCGTCCGGTGCGGACGGCCGCTACGGGAGCGCCGCCCGGATCGGTCCTCTATCAGCATCTTCCCGGCAAACCCATTAGATCACACGGCAACGGCAGCCACCGGATCTGCGGCGGCGGGCCGATATCTGCGCTCCCGGCATTCCGCGGCTGTACCGGGTGCTGTCGGTCCCCGCCGTTAAGCTGGCCCACACGAACTCGAGCCGGCCGGTGAACCGGAGTCCCGAAGGGGGTGTTGTGCAGGCGGAGCCGATACGTGCCGATGCATCCGAACGTGCGGACAACGATACGGCGGATTTCCCCGACGATCTGCGCGATCATCTCTCCTTCGATCTGGAAGAGTGCGCACACACTCTCGGCGAGCTGGTCGACGACTACGGGGCCGACCGGGAACGCGCCGCGACCATCCTGCGATTGCGGCTGGGTATCGCCGGGGAACGGCCCGAAACTCTGACCAGGATCGGGGCCCGGTTCGATTTCTCCCGGGATCGGGCCCGCCAGCTGCACACCAAGGCGGTCGGCGAACTGCTGCGGCACACGGTGCGTTCCGGACGGCTACCGGTTCCGGAGTACGCCCGGCGCTACCCCGTAGGGACCCGGGATTCGGTGCTCACGCGCGCGCTGCTGGCCGAAACCTATGCCACCGATGGTGATATCGCCGTGAACGATCTCGCGTACCTCAAATTGCGGCTGGCGGGGCACGACTCGACGGATGCGAAACGGGTCGCGGGGTATGTCACCCAGCGCATCGTCGGCTGGCGTAAGAAAACCAACCATCTGCTGTCGCGTCTGCGGGAGAACGGTCCACCGGCCGGGCCACCCGCGCCGTGGCCACACCGGATCGACTGGCCCGCCGGGGCCGGTTCACCGGCAGCGCTGCCGACCACCGCGGCGCGCGCGTTCGATCTCGACGACGACGGACGCGGCCGGTTCTATCTGCATAAACCGGGTCGCGATATCGGTTTCGACTCCGGGCTCGAGGCGCGGCTGATGCGGCTGCTCGATACCGACGACCGGATCCGCACCTTCCAGGAATATCCCGAAGCCATCGGGTACCGGGTCGACGGCGAAGAACATCTGCACTTCCCGACCCTGGTGGCCGAACTCGCCGACAGCCGCCGGGTGCTGATCGATGTGCAGCCCCTGGGGCATATCGGCTTCCACGTGAACCGGACGAAAGCGCGCGCTGCCCGGGAGTGGGCGCACGAGAACGGCTGGGGTTGGCTGCTGTGGACCGGAAGCGCGGTGGGCGAACCGGAACTCGCCGGCCATTCGGTACCCGTGGCGGTCCACGATCGGCTCACCGAACTGCTCGCCGACGGTCCGGTACGCCGGGACGCGCTGCAGCGGCTGCGAGCCGACGGGCTCGAACCGCTCGATCTGCTGGCGCTCACTGTCCGTCACGAATGGCGTTGGGAGCGGGCACCGTTCCGGCTGTCGGCCCTCGAACAGCCGCAACGGGACGTTCCCGCGCCGGTCAAGGTTTGATGAGCATGGTCGCCGCGATGAAGGTGGCCAGCAGCAGCATCACGAAAACCGTCACCACCTGCCAGTTGTCGATGGTTTTGTGCAGCCGGCGGATAGTGTCCTCCAACGCGCGGTGCACCCGTTCCTGATCGGCTATCCGCCGCCCCACCGCCGCCACCGCCTCGGCCTGCTCGCGGGCCTTCGCCGCGGTGCGTTCCATCCGGGCGTGCGCGCGGTCGAGCTGCTGCTTCTTGTCCCGCACCGCCCGGCGGGCGACCGCCAGCGCGGTGCGCTGCTGGATCAGCTCCTGCCGCTGCTGTTCGAGCAGCAGCGCCTGTGTCCGCGTGTGCTTCTCCCAGTCGGTCACTGCCGCCCATCCCTTCCTCAAATGATCGCGGTAACCCCACGCGACCTCGCCCGCCACCCATTCCCGCAGGAACTCTCGCAGTTCGTACGGACGCTCCCCCGGCACCACCAATCCCTCGGATCCCAGCTCGAACATGCCGCTCTCCGCGCGGTACTCACACGACTCCGGCGCGAGATCGGCGATACCGAGCGCGGGCAGCTGCGCCACCCAGAAACCCGGTGCGCACAACCACAGCACCCCGGCGTAGCCCAGGGCCTTCAACTGCTCCGTGTGCTGCTGGGCGAGTTCCTGAGTCAGTGGCCCGGACCGTACCTCGATCGCGAACTGCTCTGTCCCGCGCCGCCACCACACATCGACGGTCAACGGGCCGCACCGCCGGTCGACCACCGCCTCGTCGGCCCCGAAGGCGAGCAGCCGGGCGGCCAGCCAGTACTTCAGGCGCTGGGTATTCCACTGGGCTTCCACGCAACGACCGCAACGACAACCGTAACCGGGTGCGGTGTTGTCCTCGGCCGGTTCCGCCCGCCCCGGACCATCCGAAATACCCAGGTCGGACAGCATTGTCCGGCGCCCACACCGTATATCCGTTCGCCGCTTCGTCTGCATGCGCCACCCATCTAACCCGTCCCACCGCACCGGCCCGACCACCACACCGGCACTTCCCAGAGTGCGCCACAACTGCCGGTCAGCGCCAGGATTCTGCCCAGCAGTTACCCAAGTGGGACCCGCCGAACCTTGTCCGCACGCGCTGTCCCGGTCACCGGATCACCGGACCCCAGAACGGCGCGGATCAACGTGCGCAGCCAGGCATGCGCCGGGTCGGGTGTATTGCGCGGATGCCAGCCCAGCGAAATCGTCACTTCCGGCAGCGGCAGCGGTATCTCGAAAGCACACAGCCCCAGCGCGGGCAGTGTCGTGTTCGCGACAACGGCCGGTGCCGGGCACACCACCGCCCCGGACCGTACGGCCAGCAGTGCGGTGGTGAGATCCGGCACGGTCGCCACGACCCGGCGCGTGCGGCCGTGCAGGGCGAGGCGGTCGTCGATGACGCCGCGGGCGATACCGCGCGGGGAAATGCTGATATGGGCAGCCCCGGCGTAGGCCGCGACGGTGACCCGCTCCCCGATCAGCGGATGATCGGGGGCGGCGACACCGATGAGCCGGTCGCCACGGACTCGTTCCACCCGGGTCTGCGGATCGGCCCGGTCGATCACCCCGACCTCGACATCGATACGGCCGTCCCGCAGCGCGCTCGCGGATCCGGCCGCATCGGCCGGAACGAAACGGAGCGTAACGCCCGGAGCCTGCGCACGGACCTCGGTCAGCAGGCGCCCGGTGAGTTCGGGCAGCACCGTATCGTCCACGTGGAGCGCGAAGCCGCGCACCAGGGCCGTGGGGTCGACGGTATCCGGTTTCGCGAGCAGCGCCCGGCCCTGCTCGACCAGCGCGCTCACCTCGAATCGCAGCTCGAGGGCGCGCGGGGTCGGCACGAGTTCGCGCCCGGCGCGCACCAGCAACGGGTCGCCGTACACCCGGCGCAACCGGGCCAGCGTGCGACTCATGGCGGGCGGTGAGGTGTTGAGCCGTTCGGCGGCGCGCGTCACGCTGTTCGTTTCGAGCAGTGCGTGCAATGCCACCAGCAGGTTCAGGTCGAGATCGGCCACGCCGCAGGTCAGGTACGCGGGCCCGGGCGACCCGGAGACTGCGCGGCCGTATCCGCCGCGTCCCGGGGTTCCGGTTCTGCGGATTTCCCATCGGCGGTAACTGATTCGGCCGCCGCGGCCGGTCCGGCAGGCACAATCGACTCGGCTGCCGCAGCCGGCCCGGCGGAGACGAACTCGGCGGCCTCCTCCGGATGAGCGGCCGCGGCCGCCCCGTACCCGCGGTTGCCGGTATTCGACGTCGGCGCCGACCGGACCGAAGCCGGTTCGTTCTGGTTTGAAGCGGCAGTCCCCTGGACCGGTGAATCCGGCTGTACCTGCCCGCCGCCACTCGGCGCTGCCGTTCCGGCAGCCGGCTCCGACGAGCCGGTGCCACCGGTCTCGGACGTGATGTTCGCCTCGCCGCCCACAGCCGAATCGGTCGGTTGTTCCGGCGGTCCGCCCTCGACAAGGGCCGGGCCCGCATCCGCTGGGGCGTCCTCGGCGGAGCGATCGGCGGCGCCGGATTCATCGCCGGGCGGTACCGTAACGCCGGAAGAGCCGGCGGACGCCTGCCCGGCCGATCCGGCACCGACCTCGACCGGAGGTACCGCGCCCCTCTCCGCTTCGGCGGTCTGCTCGGTCGCCTGTGTGGCGGCCGTGGTCGTCGTTCGGTCGGCAGAGCCGGCGGCGGCACCGGTCCCGACCGGCGGTACGGCAGACATCTCCGCCGCGGTGGACACTCCACCATCGACCTCGTCGGTGGTTGCCGTCATCGCCGGTCCAGTGGTGTTCTCCGCCACAGTCTGCGCCGCGGACCGGGTGGTTACTCGATCCGCCGGGCCGGGGTGATCGGCAGTTCCCGGAGCGTCAGCGGCCGGGCCGGCGGCGTGGTTTTGCGAATCTGCGGCCTGGGAACCGGTGTCCTGTTCCGCCACGGACTGTTCGTCGCCGGATGCGGTCTCCGGTTGCCCGGAACCTGCGCGCCGCGTCGAATCGTCGGCGGTCTCCGTGGACTGTGCCGGTGAAGGCGCTGCGCCGGGCACATTTCCGCCGGCACCGGGAGCCGTCGCCGAGCCGGGCTGCGCCGCGTCGGGGCCCTCGACGAGAGACTGAGCGGTGCGCATGTCGATGCGCACTGTCGGGCTGTTGGAGCGGGCGGCGATTCCGGCGGCACGCTGTTCGGCTGCGGCCCGGCGCTCGGCTTCCGCTGCGGCCTGCCGAGCGGCCGCGGACGGTGCCGCGGGTTCGGAACGACGCACTCTAGCCGAAGACTGGTGTCCCACGGCCGGAGGCTGCGATGCCACGGCCGGAGGCTGCGATGCCACGGCCGGAGGCTGCGGAACTTGGGCCGGAGGCCGAGACCCTACCGCTGCGGACCGGGACGTGACTTCGGGCGCAGGAGCCGCCGGGACGAACTGGGAGGGAGCAGGTAGCGGCCGGGCTGCCCCGGGCGCGGTGGTGGGCCGGACTTCGGGGACCGGCCGGGTGCTGGCGGCGGGGTCCACAGCAGGCAGGGTGGTCGTCCGGACCGCGCTCGCGGCGACTGCTTCCGGGATCCGGACGGTCGGCGATTCGGTGGCGGCCGCAGGAGCTTGCGGGGGCGGAAGTTGCGCCCCGGCCGACGGTGGATCGGCAGCGTCGGGCCGGAGAGCCTCGGCCGGGCCGCCGGGAGTTCCGGCCGGGCCGTGCGGAACGGCCTGCGCGGCTGTCGCGAGCGGGGCGGTGGACGGGTGCGCCGCGGCCGGTTCCGCGGCGGCAGGCGCGCTCGCGTGGGTACCGGGCCCGCGTTTGCGGCGCGACACCACCCGGTAGTCACCGGGTCGCACCGGCCGCAGCCACTGCGCGGTGCGGGCGGCGAACGGTAGCCGGACCCCGATATCGGCCAGTAGTTCGTCGATATCACGGATCGCATCCGGCGTGACCGTGCCGTGCGCGTGCCGGCCGCCGGTGTGCTGGTCCAGCCAGCGCAGCCGGGTATCGATACGTTCGTTCATGGTCTCGGCCGCCGGCAGCGCCAGATTCCCGGTGAGCAGGGCCGCTGTCCAATGCGCGCTGATCTCCGCATTCACCGCGGTGAGCAGTGAGGTGTTGTAACCGGCAAAGGTCAGATGCGGTACATCCATGGGCAGAATCTGCCGGTACAACCGGAAATTGCCGTCGTCGTCGGTGAGCTGCCGTTGGACGTACGGGGTCAGGAACGGCACCCGCTGCTGGAATCCGGTGGCGCAGACGACGATATCGGCCCGGACCCGCTGTCCGTCCGACAGTTCGGCGAACGGCCCGGCCGGTCCCCCGCCGAGTGCGATCACCGTGGTCTGCCCGCGTACGGTGAGACGACCCTGGGTCACCTGTTCGGCGAAGCCCTCCGTGGCGAGGCCGAACGCGGCATCGTGGGCCTGTTCGAACCGCCGGTCCGGGACGAGCCCGAGTTCGGCGGCGCCGGAGCGCTGCGCCACGAGCGCTTCGATCAGGTCGAGGTTGCTCTCCCGGAAGGAGCGTGCGGGCCCGTGCAGCAGGCGCTCGAACCGGCCGGGTTCGGGGTGACCGAAATGCGCGGCCCCGGTGCGGGTGAGCAAGATCCGTTCGGCGTCCATACCGGTGGCGACCTTGCGCGGCATCTTCCACAGCAGCCGCCGCGCCACCAATGTCGTATCGGCGGCTACCTTGCTGATCTCGGTCGCGATATCCGCGGCGGCGGCGCCGTACCCGACCACGACCACCGCTCGTTCACGGACCGCCTCGACATCGAGGAACTGGGTGGAATGGCCGAGCTGACCACCGGCACGGGCGTACGCGGTCGCGCCCGCGAAATCCGGGATCTCGGGTTCGCTGAACACACCGTTGGCGATGATCAGGTGGTCGCAGGAGGTGCGGTGCACCCCGTCGGCGTCCCGTATCTCGAGCAGCCAGCCGCCCTCGACCGGATCTGCGGCCACGACCTCGGTGCGCAAGCGCAACCGATCGGTCAGGCCGAAGGCACGCACGTAGCTCGACAGGTACTCCTGCATCCGTGCACCGTCGAGCACCCGTGGGTAGTCGGCGGGCATCGGATGGTCGGAGAAGTGGTAGGTGTACTTGGTGCTCTGCGCCCGTAAGCCCGGGTAACGGCGGGTCTCGCTCCACACGCCGCCGATATCGGGGGCACGATCGAACACCTCGACCGCAAACCCATCCTCAGCCAGGACCTTCGCGCAGACCAGACCCGCGATACCCGCACCGACGATTGCGATGCGGCTCCCGCTCCTCATGGGCGAGAGATTACGTCGGATGTGTCCGGCAGCAAAGCCGGAGATCGCATTTCGGCCATCGTCGCAGGTCGCGAGGAGGCGATGCGATCAGCCCAGGAGGTCGTCGGCGGTACCGGCCACCGCCGGGAGACCTGCGCACATACCGTTCGCGGGGTCGCTGTGGTCTCATTGAGCTATGACCACTGTCACGGTGGACCGGGCTGGACTGTGGGACGCCGAAGCACTCAGCGATGTCGCCGCTGCGACCTTCCCCCTCGCCTGCCCACCGGGCACCGACCCGGACGATATCGGCGTATTCGTCGCCGACGTGCTGTCCGGGGAACGATTCGGCGAATACCTGTCCGATCCGGCCCGCACCGTGCTCAAAGCGGTCGCCGACGAGGAGATCGTGGGGTACGCCATCCTCAACGGAGGCGCTCCGGACGATCCGGCGGTAGCGGCGGCGGTAGCGCTCGAGCCGGTGCTGGAGATCAGCAAGATGTATGTCCTGCCAGGCCACCACGGGGCCGGGGTGTCGGCCGCGCTCATGCGGGCGGCGCTGGAACGTGCCCGCGGCGCGGGCTACGCGGGAGTGTGGCTCGGTGTGAACCAGCAGAACCTGCGCGCCCAGCGTTTCTACGCCAAGTACGGTTTCGAGCAGGCGGGCACCCGAACGTTCACCGTGGGCCGGCAGGTGTACCACGATTATGTGCTGCGCCTGGTGTTCTGACCGCGGCGCTCTCAGGCGAGCATGCGGGCTTTCAACGCGTCGATCTCGGCGGCGCTCAGTCCGAGTCCCTCGCTGACGTAGCGGTCGAAACCGCCGTAACTGCGCTGGACTTGGTCGAAGGCCGAATCGAGCCATTCCTGCTCGACCCCGGCCAGTCCGTCGCCGGGGGCGGCGCGGCGATAGTGATTGGACAGCAGGAAATCCGCGGTGACGGTATCGCGGTCCACGCCGAGCACGGTGAGCAGCACCGCCGCCACCCAGCCGGTGCGGTCCTTACCCGCGGTGCAGTGGAACAGCACGGCCCCACCCTCGGGATCGCGGCCGGTCTCGACGATATCCCGCAGGACCGCTGCCACCGCCTGGTTCGCACCGGGCGCGGTGATGAAGGCCCGGTACAGATCGCTTCCGCCGGCCAGCGTCGACATGAGCTCCGGCAGTGGGGCGGCGCCGATTACGTCGTACCAGTTGGCCTCGGCGCCCGCCGGGATCCGGTCGGGGGCGAGCGCACGTTCGTACACGGTGCGCAGATCGTCGACCTCCCGGACACCCAGCCGGGTGAGTTCGGCCAGGTCCGCGGGGGTGAGGTTGGTGAGTTGATCGGTGCGGAAGGCGATTCCGGTGCGGACGGTCCGCCCGTCGGCGGTGCGGTAGCCGCCCACGTCGCGGGCGTTCGGGGCACCGGTCAGATGCAGCGACCGGTCCACCTCGAGCGATTCGGCGGCGGCCGGCGGATCGGCGAGGACCACCGCCGTCGCGGGGCCGAAGGCGACGAGCAGGCCCGCCAGTACCGCGGCCGGTACGCGCGCCGGACGATGAACCATGGCCATGGCCGAACTCCCCTCGGTATTCGACGGCACCCACCAGTGGCACCCGGTTCAGCAAACCAACCGTGGGGCACGCGGTCAACTCCGAAACGGCGTGGCGTAGCGCGCGCGTCCCGGGATTACCGGCCGGGCCGGTGTCCGGCCGCGATCAGGCGAAGTTCAGGCCGCGACCTCGAACCGGGACAGCGCCAGCAGCCGGGAGATCGCACGCAGGTACTTCTTGCGGTACCCGCCGTCCAGCATCTCCTGGGAGAAGATCTGATCGAGTCTCGCCCCGGATACGGTGACGGGAGTTCCGGCGTCGTAGAGCCGGTCGGCCAGCACCACCAGGCGCAACGCAACCGCCTGATCGGTCACCGGATGGACGCCGGAGATCAGCACCGCGGGCACCCCGTCGACGAGCGCGCCGTACTTGGACGGGTGCAGAGTGCTGAGATGCTGCAGCAGGGCGTCGAAATCGTCTAGTGTCGCGCCGGGTGTCGCCGCCACGCGGTCCGCCAGTTGTTCCGGGCTGCTCGGCTCGGGCGCGGGCGGTAGATCGCGGTGCCGATAATCCGGGCCGTCCACCCGAACCGTATCGAAGATGGAGCCCAGCTTCTTGATCTCGCGCAGGAAATCCTGGGCGGCGAAACGGCCTTCACCGAGCTGCCCGGGCAGAGTATTGGAGGTGGCCGCGATGGAGACGCCGGCCGCCGAGAGTTCGGTGAGCAGCCGGGAGACCAGCATGGTGTCGCCCGGATCGTCCAGTTCGAACTCGTCGATGCACAGCACGCTGTTGGCCGACAGCCGCTCCACCGCGTTGGTGAACCCCAGCGCGCCCACGAGGTTGGTGACCTCGCCGAAGGTGCCGAACGATTTCGGCGCCGGCGCGCTGTGGAAGATCGAGGCGAGCAGGTGGGTCTTACCGACACCGAATCCGCCGTCCAGGTACAGACCCGCACCTTGGGTCGGCTTCTTCTTGCCGAACAGCGATTTCTTGTGCGTGGCCTTGTGGATCGCGGCGACCTTACCGGCGAACGCGCGCCCGGCGGCCACCGCCGCGGCCTGGCTCGGCTCGCCGGGGTCGGGAATGTAGGTATCGAAACCCACCTCGTCGAACATGGGCGGGGGCACCATCTGGGCGACCAACTGGTCGGCGGGGACCTCCGGGCGGCGGTCGACGAGGCGTTCCTGCATGAATGCAGCCTAATGACGTGGTATGAGCTGTTGTTATGCAGCGTAGCCCCGATGCGATCCAGCTCACAGGTCTCGACAACGAGGCCCTGACCGATCTGTACGCCTATCCGGCCGAACCGGAGCGGAGTTGGCTACGCGTCAATTTCGTCTCGAGTATCGACGGGGCGGTGACGGGCACGGGCGGGGTCTCGGAATTTCTCGGTACACCGGCCGATAAGCGGGTGTTCCATCTGCTGCGCGAACTCGCCGAGGTCGTACTCGTCGGTGCGGGGACCGTTCGCGCCGAGAACTACGGCGGCGCGCAGACCGACCCGCATTTCCGCCGCGACCTGTACCGCCGGGGCGTGGGCGGCCATCCGGACGGCACCCCGCCGCCGATCGCGATCGTCACCGCCTCCGCGGCGGTGGACCCGGCGCATCGGGTGATCACCACGGCCCGCACCCCGACGCTCATCCTGACCACTGCCGCGGCCCCGGCCGCCCGCAAACGCGCGCTCGCGGACGCGGGCGCGGAGGTTGTCGAGGTCGGAGATCATCTCATCGAGCCATATGCCCTGCCGGCTGCGCTCACGGCCCGCGGGCTACGGCGCGTCCTGTGCGAGGGCGGGCCGCAGTTGTTCGGCGCGCTGGCCGGCGCAGGCACCGTCGACGAACTCTGCCTGACCACGGCGCCGCTGCTCATCGGCGGCGGATCGCGGCGGATAGCGGTTTCGCACGAGGAATTCGCTCGCCGGATGACGCCGGCGCATGTGCTGTTCGATACCGACGGAACGGTCCTCACCCGCTGGGTCCGGGCGTGATCCCGGAATCGCCTCCGGTCCACGCCCGCTCCGACGGTCGCCGACCGCGCCGCGCGACAGGGTCGCCGGAGAGCGCGGCCGAGCCGTGTCCGCAGATTGCCTCCTACCGACTGCAGGACAGCCGTGGTGGAGCACGGCGGCCGCGGCACTCGACGGTGTCGTCGAAGGTTCCCCCGTGTGTCCGGCCGGTGCAGCGGCCGGGCGACGACGGAGCCGAACGCATCGAGAACCGGCACGCCGACAAGTGATGTCCACCGACGGCTGCGGAGACAAGGCCGCCCGCAACCATCGGTGTAGTACACGTACTCCCGGGCGGGCGAACCAGGCCGATCGGACGCACAGGCGTCGCGGCCGGGACGGGGTGGTTGCTCCCGGTCGACCGTGAGGCCGGCTCCACCCGGCGTCTCCACTCGAATCCGCCCGGACGCGACCACCGGCGCCGCATACGCAGGTCGGTGTGCGCCCCGCGGGCGTGCCGGCCGGCGCCGCGCGGATCCGGGAGCGGTGAGGCGCAAGCGCTGCCGGACGTGGCGACGGATGCCGCTGGTGTCCCGCGCAGGCGAACCGGGAGCGGACCTGGCAGGGTGTAACGCATGCGCTGGACTCGGGCAGTGGTGCCGGCCTCGGCACTTTTGATCATGATCGCCGGATGCGGCGCCGGACCTTCGGACCGTCCGCATGTCGCCGTCGAACATCCGCCGGTACCAGGTGATTCCGCCACCTCGGCCGAAGTTCCGCCGCCGCCCGCGGCAGAGGTTCCGAAGAACGAACTGGCCTGGCGTGACTGCACCCGGGAGACCTTCGACGAGCTCGGCCTCGGTCCGGGCCCCGCCGGCCTGGTGCTGGAATGCGCGGATTTCTCCACGCCGATCGATACGGCGGGCACCGTCCGCGGCAATTTCCGCGCCGGCGCGCTGCGGGCCCGGCTCCCCCAGACTCCTGTCGATGTGCCCCCGCTGGTCCTGACCTCCGGTGTGGACCGCTCGTCCACCGCCACCCTCGCGGGTATGGTCACCGGACCTGCCGGCGCGCTGCTGGCCGCGCACCCCGTTGTCGCGGTGGACCGCCGCGGTATAGGCAGCTCCCAGGCGATCGACTGCCTGCCCGCCGAGATCCGCTCCGGCCTGCACGACAACGCGCAATTCGCGCCGGGCGGCGACCCGGTGGCCGCCATGATCGATCTGTCCCGGAACGGAACCATCGCCTGCCGGGACTTCCTGCAGCCCTACGACGGCACCTTCGACGCCGCGCATGCCGCCGACGATATCGAGCAGCTGCGCCGGGAATGGGATGTCGAGCGCATCGCCCTGCTGGGCACCGGCAGCGGCGCTCAGGTCGGCCTGGAGTACGCGCGCAAATACGGTGACCGGCTCGCCCGGCTGGTCCTCGACTCCCCCACTCCTGTCGGTGTGGACGCCGTCACCCGTACCGAAACCGCAGTGCAGGGCGCCGAGGCGGCGTTGAGCGCGTTCGCGCAACAGTGCGCCGGTATCGCCTGTTCGCTCGGCCCCGATCCGCGGGCGAAAGTGACCGAACTGGTCGGCAAGGCCGCTGCCGGGCAGCTCGGCGACATTTCGGCAAACGCGGTCCGGACCGCGGTGACCGGCTTCCTCGGTAGCCCGCGTGCCGATCAGTCCAGCCGGGTCGCCGAACTGGCCGATGCGCTGTCCGCGGCGGACCGGGGCGACCGCGCTCCGCTGGAGGCGATCATCGACCGCCAGGAGAATGCCACTGCCGGCGACGGTCAGTTCGTGAACAGCTGCACCGATATCCCGCAGCCGCCGCCCGCACCCCAGGTCACCGACCTGTCCGCGATCTGGGCCGAGAAATATCCCGCGTTCGGCCGCTCGGCCGCACTGTCGATGCTGGTCTGCTCGGCCTGGCCGGTCACCGAGGCACCGCCCGCGCTGGCGAAACTGGACCTGCCGGTGCTGGTTCTGTCCGGTGCCGGTGACCCGGTGACCGGGGCCGCCCAGGCGTCGGTCACCGGCGCGCTCGGCGCCGCGGGCGCCCGGCACGCGACCATGCTCTGGCAGGGCTGGGGGCATCCGGTCAGCGCCCATTCCGGTTGCGCGCAGACCGCCGTCGTCGAGTACCTGAAGGACGGCAAGCTCCCGGGCGACGGCACCGCCTGCCCGGCCTGACACCGGTCGCGCCGCGGGTCCGGGCCGGGGCCCGATGTGCGTCTGACCGGCGCGTCGAGGGTGGGTCCCGGCAACACCACGGCACCGCCCGGTGTACCGTGCCGTGGTGTTCCTTCGACAGCTCGAGCCCCGCACCGCTCGAACCACCGCCGACGTGATCCGGTTCGCGCTCTGGCCGCTGGCGGTCATGACCGTGCTGAACCGGGTGTTCATCAAGGCTGTCAACGGTTTCGTCACCGACGACTACAAGCCCGTCTACCAGGCCTCCCTGGATTTCCTGAACGGGCGTGCGGTCTACACCGCGAATTTCGATTCGGTCGATCCGCACTATCTGTATCCGCCCAGCGGCACTCTGCTGATCGCGCCGATCGCGGCGATCGACTACGAGAAGTCGCGCTGGTTGTTCATCCTGCTCAACGCGGTCGCGATCCTCATCGCCTGGTATCTGCTGCTCAAACTGTTCAACTACACCCTGCGCTCGATCGCCGCACCGGCGCTGCTGCTGGCAATGTTCATGTCCGAGACGGTGATCAACACTCTGGTGTTCACCAATGTGAACGGCTGCCTGCTCCTGGCAGAGATGCTGTTCCTGATCCTGATGCTGCGCAGACGCGATATCTGGGCGGGCGTGATACTCGGCTTGAGTATGGCGGTCAAACCGACCCTGGCGCCGTTGCTGTTGATAGCCCTGGTGCGTAAACAGTGGACGCTGGTCGTCACGGCGGTGGCCGTGCCGATCGTGCTCACCGGCGTGGCTTGGCCGCTGTCGAAGGATCCGGAAGCGTTCTTCACCCGTACGGGTCCGTATCTGTTCGAGACCCGCGATTACTTCAACAGCGCCATCCCGGGCAACGCCGAGTACTACGGCCTGCCGCCGTGGCTCACCTGGGGTATCCGGCTGTCCATGGCGGTGCTGGTGCTGATCTCGCTGTGGATTCTGTACCGGTACTACCGCGACGACGAACTGTTCTTCGTCACCACCGCCGCCGGTGTCCTGCTCACCGCCTCGTGGCTGCTGTCCTCGCTGGGGCAGATGTACTACTCGATGATGCTGTTCCCGTTCCTCATGTCGGTGGTGCTGCGCAATTCGGTGTTGCGCAACTGGCCGGCGTGGCTGGCGGTGTTCGGTTTCATGTCCTACGACAAGTGGCTGTCGGACCGCTGGCCCGATATCGGCCGCAACCTCGAGTATCTGCGAATCACCTTCGGCTGGGGGCTGCTGCTGATCGTGGTGTTCTGCGTGCTCGGCGACCGGTATCTCGCCGCCCGCCGGGCGGGCCGGCTACCGCAGCTGGACCCGGACTGGATGGCCACCGCGCCCGATTCCCGGGAGACCACCGATGCTCCCGCGGCCCCGGGCGAGCCGTCCCACGCCGGCAGCCGGCCCGCCGATACCGCGCCGGCGACCACCAGGTTCGCCGAACCTCAGAGTGTGCGCGGCTGAAACTGTACGAGACGTGGCGCCGGGAGCGTATTAGCGTGGAGGCATGAGTTCCGACGCGGACGCCACCGATACCTCCCTGCCCGCCCCCAGAATCCAGCTGACCCCACAGCAGTGGCGGGCCAAACTGGATCCGATGGAGTACGCCGTACTCCGGGAAGCCGGCACCGAGCGGCCGTTCACCGGTGAGTACACCGACACCACCACCGCGGGGGTGTACAGCTGCCGGGCCTGCGGTGCCGAACTCTTCCGCAGTTCCGAGAAGTTCGAATCGCACTGCGGCTGGCCGTCGTTCTTCGATCCGGCGGATTCGGATGCGGTGCTGTTACGCGCGGACGATTCGCTCGGGATGCGCCGTGTCGAAGTGCTGTGCGCCAATTGCCACAGCCACCTCGGACACGTCTTCGAAGGCGAGGGGTATCCGACGCCCACCGACAAGCGGTATTGCATCAACTCGATCTCGCTGCGCCTGCACCCCTCGACCAGCTCAGCGGAGTGAACTCTCCGTTTGCCGAGCGGTACGTTACGTAACGACCGCCCGGTTCACATGCCCCTATTTCCGGGGGCATAGGAACCGGGCGGCCGGTATCAGCCGGTCAGGGCAGTGCGGTGACGAGCTGCTCGATCTCGACCCGCGGGCCGGTGAAGAACGGGGTTTCCTCCCGGACGTGCATACGCGCCTCGGTCGCCCGCAGGTCGCGCATCAGATCGACGATCCGGTGCAGCTCCGGTGCCTCGAACGCGAGAATCCACTCGTAGTCGCCGAGCGCGAACGCGGGGACGGTATTGGCCCGCACATCCGCATATCCACGGGCTTCCTTCCCGTGATCGGCCAGCATCTTGCGGCGTTCGTCATCGGGCAGCAGGTACCACTCGTACGACCGGACGAACGGATACACGCAGATGTAGTTCCCGGGCTCCTCTCCGGCCAGGAACGCCGGGATATGGCTCTTGTTGAACTCCGCCGGCCGGTGCACCGCCACATTGCTCCACACCGGGGTGCAGGCCCGGCCGAGTTCGGTGGTACGCCGGAAATCCGCGTAGGCCGCCTGAAGATCCTCGATCCGCTCCGTATGGGTCCACACCATGAAATCGGCGTCCGCACGCATACCGGCCACATCGTAAATGCCGCGGACCATCACGTCCCGATCCGCGAGCCCGTCGAAGAACGCACGGGCCTCTTTGATCGCCGCCGCCCGGTCCTCACCCAGCGCACCGGGTCGCACCTGGTACACGGAGAACATGAGATAGCGGATGGTGGAGTTGAGAGCCTGGTAATCGAGTCGCGCCATAGTCTCCATCGTGCCACCTGCACCGAACCGCGCCGCCGCCGAGTGCGTAAATCGACACGGTCAAGTCGTGCAGCACCGGATGGCTTCGCACAACCCTCATCCGGGCCGTTCGCGATACCGCACATCTGCCTCACATCGGCTCCCTCGCCCGGGGCGAGGTGAACGCCCGAACGTTCGGACCAGTCACCCCGGACTCCGTTCTGCCTGATCAACGCACGGGCGACGGCGGTACCCCACTCTGGTCACAGCCTCAGCCGGCCCCGGCGGCCCGACGCGCGCCGACGACGGATCCCGCGCCGACAACCGAGACCCGTTGTCGACGACGCGACCCTGCCGCCGGCGAATCCGGTCCACCGGCAGCCGTATCGACCGGCCGGACAGTGTCAGTGGTTCGGTCCGGGGGCACCGGCGGACGGGCGGGCCTCGGCGCACGCGGCGGCGATCCGGTGGGCGGCGGCAGTCGCCGACGCGACACAGGCCGGCACCCCCACGCCGTTGAGGTATGCACCGGTCACGGCCAGATCGTCGAATCCGGCCAGCCCGGCCTCGATGTCGGCGACCCGCTCGGTATGGCCCGGGGCGTACTGAGCGAGGCCACCGGGCCAGCGTTGCACCATCGCCGAAAGCGGTGTGATCGTGGCACCGGTCACGGTGGCGAGATCGGCCGTCGCGGCGGCGAGGAGATCAGTGTCGGACAGCGCGGTTGTGGTGTTGTCGCCGAAACGCCCGAACGATACCCGGACCACCGCGGTATCACGTGCTGCCAGATGGGGCCATTTCCGGCTCGACAGCGTGAACGCCTTGGCCCGCAGCGGTTCGCCGGTCGCCACGAGCACACCGGAGTTCTGCGGTAATGCGGTGTCCTTCGGCAACTCAAGTACGACGAGCGCCGACGACGACAGTTCGATCCCGGCCGCCGCCCGCGCGGCCGCCGGCGCCACTTCCGCCAGTAAACGAGCCGTCACGGGTGCCGGGGTCGCGAGTACCACGGCGTCGAATTCGCCGACCGGGTCCACCCGCCAGCCGCCCGGCACCCGCCGCAGGGCATCGACTCCGGTATCGCGGACTGTAACCGCCGCGGCCTGTTCGGCCAGGGCACGGATCAGCGCCTCGTAACCGTCGCGGAGTGCACCGAATACCGGGGCATCCGACGGCGGCGGCAAAATGGCCGAGACCGCGGCGGTGAGACTGGTCGCGCCCCGGTCGAGGGCGGCGGCCAGTGCGGGCAGGGCGGCGCGGATACCGATCGAACGGGCGGTGCCGGCGTAGACGCCGCCGAGCAAGGGATCGACGCTGCGGGCTACGGTCTGAGCCCCGAACCGGTCTGCCACCAGGGAGTACACATCGGTATCACCACCCGGACGCCAAGTGAGGGGCCGGGTCGGCTCGCCGGCGATCCGCGCCACCGTCTCCGGGTCGAGCAGTTCGGCAACCGTCTCCGGGCCCGACGGGATACCCATCAGCGTCCGTTGGGGCAGCGGATGCGGCCGCCCGCCGGCCCACACCAGTGGACGCAGACCGACCGGATGCACGAGCTGGTCGGCGAGTCCGAGTTCCCGTAGCAGTGCCGGAACCTCCGGGCGCCGCCCCACGAACGCTTCCGCGCCCAGATCGACCGGTTCACCGCCGACCGACCCCGTCCGCAGCACGCCGCCCAGGCGAGCGCGACCTTCGATCAGGGTGAGGTCCGCCGAGGCGCCCAGCGCCTGCCGTAGCCGGTACACCGTGACCAGCCCACTGATACCCCCACCGACCACCGCGATTCTCATACTCCGACCGTAGCCGTTGCCGAACGGTGGGCCTGCGCACCCCGAGGTACGGAAGGGTGAGCTGCGGCATGCCGCTGTCACCCGAGCGAGCCGCCGAAGCCACGTCAGTGATCCCCATTGCGAACAGCCCCGCCACCGGCAGCGCCGGTGATCGCGGGTTCTCCGTCCCGACCGCGGAGCGCAGCGCGACCGAACCCAGCCCGTGGTACTCGAACAAGGTTCATTCCGGAATGTGGCCGTAGCGCACTGCTCGGTTGCTCTCCAGGACGGACCGCACTGGTAATGGTCAGCCGCAGCACGGTGCCCACGAGCACCGGCGCGACGGCGGTAGCGGTCGCGTGATCCGACCCGGCGCTACAGTTCGTGCACCAGTTCCACCAGCGCCGTCAGGACACCGGGATCGGTGTCCGGGAGCACGCCGTGGCCGAGGTTGAAGATATGTCCCGTGGCGCCCATCGCGATCGCGGAATCCGCTTCGCCGGCGATCCGCCGCGCCTCGGCCTCCACCACCGGCCGGCCGGCGAACAGCACGGCCGGGTCGAGGTTGCCCTGCAGGGCTTTTCCGGGGCCGACACGGCGGACCGCATCGGTCAGCGGTATCCGCCAGTCGACACCGACCACGTCGGCGCCGGCCTCCCCCATCGCGCCCAGGAGTTCCCCTGTGCCGACACCGAAGTGGATCCGGGGTACCCCGGCATCGGCGACCTCGGCGAAAACCCGTTCCGAATGCGGCATGACGTAGCGGCGGTAGTCGGCAAGAGACAGCGCGCCGGCCCAGGAGTCGAACAGCTGTACCGCGTCCACCCCGGCATCGAGCTGGGCCCGCAGGAACACGATGGTGATATCGGTGAGCGCACCGAGCAGCGCATGCCAGGAAGCCGGGTCACCGTGCATCATCGCCTTGGTGCGCTCGTGATTCTTACTCGGTCCGCCCTCGACCAGGTAGGACGCGAGAGTGAAGGGCGCGCCGGCAAATCCGATCAGCGGGGTCTGCCCGAGTTCGCCGACCAGCAGCCGGACCCCGTCGGTGACCGCGCCGACTTCCTCCGGCCGCAGTCGGGGCAGCGCTTGGACATCGGCCGCCGTCCGCACCGGGGACGCGACGACCGGGCCGACGCCGGGGACGATATCGAGATCGACACCGGCCGCTTTCAGCGGGACGACGATATCGGAGAACAGGATCGCCGCATCCACACCGTGGCGGCGGACCGGCTGCAACGTGATCTCGCAGACCAGTTCCGGGTCGAAGCAGGACTGCAGCATTCCGATACCCGCCCGCAGTTCCCGGTATTCGGGCAGCGACCGCCCGGCCTGCCGCATGAACCATACCGGCCGCCGGGCCGGTGCCGCCCCGGATGCGGCGGCCAGGAACGGGGCATCGGACAACTGGCGGCGCGTGTAAGTGCTCATCACCGGCCATCGTATGCGGCCCCGCCCGCCGCGGCGCGCAAGGCCGGGCCACCGCATGCGTGCCCCTTCGCGGGGAACTCAGCCGCAACCGCGCGACCGAGCGGAAAGTTGCGCGGTATTTACCACGAAGGGGCCCGAACACCCAGCAACAACGGTCGCCCGGCGCGCCTCCGCACGCCGCGGCTACTACAGGTCTACGGTCACTCCCGTGACACCGCTCGATATCCGCGACGGCGCACCGAACGATGGGCCCGGCGAAGAACCCGCATCGTTTCGCGCTGCCGTTTCGGCGATGGGCGCCGCGTCCGTACATCCGCGGATCGAACTGTCTGCGATCCGGCCGCCGCAGCGTCTCGCCCCGTACTCCTACGCACTCGGCGCCGAGGTGATCCACGAGGACTCGCCGGTGGTGCCCATCGATTCGGAAGGTGATGCGTTCGGCCGGCTCATTCTGCTACACGACCCGAACGGCGACGAGGCCTGGCACGGGGTTTTCCGGCTGGTCGCCTATATCCAGGCCGATATCGACGGTGCCCTCGCGGCCGATCCACTGCTGCCGGAGGTCGCCTGGAGTTGGCTGGTGGACGCACTGGAGTCGCGTGACGAACCGTTCACCGCGCTCGGCGGAACGGTGACTTCGACCAGTTCGGTGCGCTACGGCGATATCGCCGGGCCGCCCCGGGCACATCAGCTGGAACTGCGGGCCTCCTGGACGGCGCGGACCACCGAGATGGCCGCGCACGTCGAAGCTTTCGGGGAAGTACTCGCCTATGCGGCAGGTCTGCCACCTGCGGGTATCACCGATCTACGGCCGTCGGAGTCGACCCGTGTCGACCGTGGTTGAATATCGGCCGTAGCCTCGGCCACGTAGAGTGGCCCTTTATGCCGGTAGTAGAGGAGCCCGAACACCTGTCCGGTGGCCACCTGAGCGGTGGCGCCGCGCGTTCATCGGTGTCCGGGCCGGGGGTGGACAGCACACAGGCGGGATCGATACCGGAGAGCGGGCTGCCCGAACCACCCGCCGCGGTCCCACTGCTGGCGCCGGCCGACGGTATACCCCCGGTGTGCGCGACCCCCGCCGAGGTCGCCGCGGCGGCGGAACGCCTGATCGCCGGAACCGGTCCGCTTGCCGTGGACGCCGAACGCGCCTCGGGTTTCCGCTACTCGTCCCGCGCCTACCTGATCCAGTTGCGCCGCGCTGGGGCCGGCACCGTCCTCATCGATCCCATTCCGGTCGCCGAGGCACTGGGCCCGCTGGCGGCGGTGATCAACGACCTGGAGTGGATTCTGCACTCCGCCGATCAAGACCTGCCCGGCCTGGCCGAACTCGGACTGCGACCGGCGAAACTGTTCGATACCGAACTGGGCGGACGGCTGGCGGGTTTTCCGCGTGTCGGCCTGGCCGCCATGGTGGAACAGCTGCTGGGCCGGGCGCTGCGCAAGGGGCACGGTGCCGCGGACTGGTCGACCCGGCCGCTACCCGAGGCCTGGCTGAACTACGCCGCCCTGGACGTCGAACTCTTGCCCGAACTACGTGAAGCGGTCGCCGCGACCCTCGCCGAACAGGGAAAAACCGACTGGGCGGCGCAGGAATTCGAGCATATCCGGCTGGCCGAACCGGCAACGCCCAAACCGGACCGGTGGCGGCGCACCTCCGGGATCCACACCCTGCGCCGCGCCCGTCAGCTGGCCATCGTGCGGGAACTCTGGACAACCCGGGACACCCTGGCCCGCGGCCGCGATATCGCGCCGTCGCGGATTCTGCCGGATTCGGCCATCATCGCCGCGGCGAACGCCGATCCCAAGAGCATCGGGCAACTGCGTGAGCTCCCGGTTTTCGGCGGGCCGCGCCAGCGCCGCTACTCCCGGGAATGGCTGGGCGCGGTGGAACGGGCCCGTGCCTTGTCCGACGAGGAGTTGCCGCGGATGAGCCAGCCCTACGACGGTCCGCCGCCGGTCAACCGCTGGGAGCGCCGCGATCCCGCCGCGGCCGCGCGGCTCACCCGGGCCCGGGCCGCGATAACGCGGATCTCGGAACGGCTCACGGTACCGGTCGAGAATCTGCTCGCCCCCGACCTGGTGCGCCGGCTGTGCTGGGACGGGCTACCCGATTACCGGCTCGGACCGGAGTCGGCGCGCGAGGTCGCGACGTCGATCGACGGTTTCCTGAAATCGCACGGCGCCCGGCCGTGGCAGCGCGAACTCACGGTGGACGCGCTCGCCGGGGCACTCACGGAGGCCCCGGCGCAGTGAGCCGGTATCAGCCGGCATCCAGCCAGCCGGCGATTCGGCGCGCGATATCGGGCGCCGTCAGGCCCAGGTCCTGACGTACCTGGGCGATACTGCCGTGGTCCAGGAATTCCTGGGGAATACCGATATCCCGGGCCGGAACATCGAGTCCGGCCGCGCGCAGGCGAGCCGATACGGTCGAACCGATCCCACCGTGCAGACCGCTGTCCTCCAGGGTCACCACCAGGCGATAGTTCTCGGCGAGTTTGACGATGGTGTCCGATACCGGCAGCACCCAGCGTGGGTCGATCACCGTCGCGCTGATCTGCTCGGCCTCCAGCAGTTCCGCGGCCTGTAGCGCGGCGGGCACGAGCGAGCCGACCGCGATGACGAGCACATCACCGCGCTGGGCCCGCGCCGAAGGTCCCTCGCGGTCCGGCAGCCACAGCACATCCACCCCGTCGAGCCGTTCCACCGCCCGGATATCGGCGCCGACACTGTCCTTGGGGAACCGCAGAGCGGTGGGGCCGTCGTCGACTGCCAGGGCCTCGGACAGTTCCTCGGCCAGGGTGGCCGCGTCCCGGGGCGCGGCCACCCGCATTCCCGGCACGATCCCCAGCAGGGACAGATCCCACATGCCGTTGTGGCTGGCGCCGTCCGCGCCGGTGATCCCGGCCCGGTCCAGGACCAGGGTGACCGGTTGTTTCAACAGCGCCACATCCATCAGCAATTGGTCGAAAGCGCGGTTGAGGAAGGTCGAGTAGAGGGCCACCACCGGATGCAGACCACCCAGCGCGAGCCCCGACGCCGAGGCCAACGCGTGCTGTTCGGCGATCCCCACATCGAAGAGTCGATCCGGGAAACGCTCTCCGAACGCAGACAGTCCGGTGGGACCGGGCATGGCCGCGGTGATCGCGACGATATCCTCGCGCTGTTCGGCGTGGGCGATGAGTTCCGCGGAGAACACCGAAGTCCAGCTGGCCGCGCCGCCTTTGCTCACGGCTTCGCCGGTACGCGGATCGATCGGCCCGCAGGCATGCATCTGATCGGCCACATGGTTCTCGGCCGGTTCGTACCCGTGCCCCTTCTGGGTGACAGCGTGCACCACCACCGGACCGCCGAACTCTTTGGCATGGCGCAGCGCCGATTCCAGTGCGGCGATATCGTGGCCGTCCACCGGTCCCACATATTTGATCCCGAGATCGCCGAACAGCTCCTGCGGGCTCACCGCGTCCTTGATCCCCGCTTTGACCGCGTGCACCATGGAATACGCGGAATCACCCACGCCCGGAATACTTTTCAGGAAGCGGCGGCCCGTGTCGAGCATATGCTCGTACACCGGCTGGGTGCGCAGCGCGGTCAGTCGCTCGGCCAGGCCGCCGATGGTCGGCGCATAGGAGCGGCCGTTGTCGTTGACCACGATCACCACCGGCCGGTCCGGCGCCCCGGCGATATTGTTCAGCGCTTCCCAGCACATACCACCGGTGAGGGCCCCGTCGCCGACCACCGCGACGACATGGCGGTCCTGCCCGGTGAGCGCAAAAGCCTTGGCCAGCCCGTCGGCATAGGACAACGAGGCCGAGGCATGCGAGGACTCGACCCAGTCGTGTTCGCTCTCCGCGCGGCTCGGATAGCCCGATAATCCGTCCTTGCGGCGCAGGGTGTCGAAGCCGTCCTTGCGCCCGGTCACGATCTTGTGCACATAGGCCTGATGGCCGGTGTCGAAGATCAACGGGTCGGCGGGCGAATCGAAGACCCGGTGCAGTGCGAGCGTGAGTTCCACCACCCCGAGGTTCGGGCCCAGATGTCCGCCGGTGACGGCGACCTTGTGCACCAGGAACTCACGGATCTCCGCCGCCAGTTCCCGCAGTTGCGGTACCGACAGCCGACGCACGTCTTCGGGCGTATCGACCCGGGAAAGCACTCCCACCTGATTCGCTCCCTCCGGATAGCGCAGTTGATCCGACCAGTCTAGGAGCCGCGGCCGAGTGCTCACCCGACGACGAGGGCTGCGCACCGCCGCACCGGGCCGGATCCGCGGTCCGGCGTATCCATCCAGCCTAAGGTGAACGAGGTATGCCGCGCGAACCGCATGCACTTGCGGCCGCAGCGCGCCACACGACCGCCCCGACCGGATACGAGGAGGCCGGATGAACCATCCGCAGACCGGGACCGTCACGGTGTTCGGGCAGGGCACAGTGCATGCGGTGCCGGATCTGATCGTCGTCGGCATCGGAGTGGAATGCCGGGCCAGTACCGTGGGCCTCGCCTACGAACAGGCAGGCTGGCGACTGACCGCGATCACCACCGCACTACGCGACGACACGGTTCCGGACACCGATATCGCCACCGGAATGCTGTCGGTGCGTTCGGATACGGCATGGCAGGACGGTGTATCCAGGATCACGGGATATATCGCCACCAGCGGTCTGCGCATCACCCTGCCCCAGCCCGGATCCGGTGCGGCCGGCACCGCTGCCGCCCCCGCGAACGTTATCGCGCACGCTGTGGCCGCCGGCGGCGACGACGCCCGGCTCGGCGGCCTGCAGCACACCTTCGCCGACCCCACCCGGCTCCTGACACGTGCCCGGGATGCGGCCTGGGAGGACGCACTGGAACGGGCCCGCCAATATGCGCGGCGAGCTGCACGCGACCTCGGTCCGGTGCTCGAAATCACCGAGGACACGGCCGCCCCGGCACCCCGCGCGGCGCCGGAGTCCGGTGCTGTGCGCATGGTAGCGGCGACGAGCCAGTCCACGGTCCCGGTCGAATCCGGCGAACAGGAGCTCTCCGCGGTACTACGGGTTACCTGGCAGCTGGCCTGACACGGGTTTATCTCTCGGCCGACGCGGGACCGCCGTCCGGATACCAGAACGAAAACTCCCGGTACGCCGCCGCGGTCACGTTCCCGAGGCTGTCGGTGCGCGGCATATTCCGGTGGTCTGCGATGGCCGCCGGAAGATCTGCGGCACCGGCCGATCCCTTCGGCCACACACCGATGGTCGGCAGCGCCGTCTCGACGCCACCGGCGATCAGGTCACCGCCCGCAGACCGGTGACTCGATCGCGAGCGTTCCACAGTCCAGTGTGAGCAGGCGATACTTCGGGGTGATGCCACGGACAACCGCGCCGGTAGCCGACTGATGGGTATTCGCTCAGCGTTGGCGAAGTGTGCGGCTTGCTTCATCGGTCGTCATTCCCCGCCCGCGCGGCGAAGCAGCCGGTGCGCCGCCGACTCGTCGCCGCGAGCCTTCAGCGTTCCAGGAGCGCGAGGCATTCCACGTGGTGGGTCCCGGGGAAAGCATCGAAGGCGCGCAGCGCACCGAGGCGGTAGCCGGCGTCCAGGTACAGCCGGAGATCGCGCGCGAACGACGCGGGGTCGCAACCGATGTGCACGATGCGGGCCGGTGCGGCCGCCGCCACCGCGGAGATTACCGGTTTACCGGCCCCGGTCCGCGGCGGGTCGAGCACCACCACCTGCGGTCGCGGTCCGGAGTGGCTCGCGACCCACCGCTCGACGCGGCCGGCCTGCAGAGTCAGCCACGGCAGGTCGCCGAGCGCGGCTCGGCCGTCGGCGACCGCACCCGGTGCGGATTCGAGCGCATGCACCGACCCCGCGGACCCGGTCTGTGCCGCCAGCCGAGCCGCGAAAACCCCCACGCCGCTGTACAGATCCCAGGCGCTCTCCCCGGCCTCCGTATTCGCCCATTCGGCGACGAGATCCGAATAGCATTCGGCGGCGCCCCGATGGGCCTGCCAGAAACCGGCTGCCGAAACTTCCCAGCGGCGTCCCGCCACATACTGGACCGCTCGCCCGGTCCCCTCGACGACCCATTCGTCGCGCGCGGTATGCGCGGCGGCGCGGCGGGCCACGGCACGACGCCGCTGCCCGTTCTGCGCATCGAGCGGGTCGGCCACGCCGGATGCGCCCCGTTCAGGTTCCGGACGTGCGCCGCGCGGCCGGGCACCACGGCCACGCCGCCCGCCCCCCGGACCGGCACCGCGGTGCTGCCCCGGCTCCGGTGCCGGGGCGAGCTCGACGATATGCCGGTGCCCTTCGTCGTCGACCGCGATCACCAGGTCCGCGCCCGGCGTCCAGCGTCGCTCGGCGATCCCGTCGAGCGTGCCGGGCACCGGCTGCGGGCACCGCAGGTCCGGCATCACTTCGGTACTGCGATACCGGTGCACTCCAGCCCGTCCGGCGGCATCCACGACGAGCCGGACCCGAGTGCGCCAGCCGCCGGCCGAATCGGGCGGGCCCGGGATCGGTTCGACCTCCGGTTCCCGCTCGATACCGGTGATCCGGCGCAACTGTTCGGCGACGACGGCGGATTTCAACGCACGCTGAGCCGACGGGGCAGCATGAGCGAAATCACAGCAACCCGCACCGCCCGGACCCGATACCGGGCAGGTACGCGGCACGCGATCCGGTGCGGGCTCCAGGATCTGCACGGCATCGGCCCGGCAGAACGATCCGCCCCGGTCCTCGGTGACCCGCGCGGAAACCAGTTCGCCCGGCAGCCCGTGCCGGACGAAGACCACCCGGCCTTCGTGCCGGGCCACACAGAATCCGCCGTGTCCGGGTGGGCCGAGCCGTACCTCGAGGACGCGCTCTCGCCAGGAAGTCATCGATCGTTTTCTCCCGGTCCGCCGTTGTTGTCCATCCGGGCGCCGACACAGCAGCCCGAGCATCCTTCCCCCACAGGGATCGGTGCGGTCCCGGCGCCGGCCACACCCGGGGCGGCACGCCGTGGGTGCCGATGCGTCACAGTGTGAGCCCCCAGAGCGTGCACGACCGAACCCTGCCGATCGCGCCGGTCGGACTCCCCGTCACGGCGATTCACCCGATCCGGACCGCACGCGGCGCGATCACCCGCGAAACAACGGGACGCGGCTTCGGCCGCACCCGGGCGAGCGCCGCCGGAACTCTTCCACTGCGCCCGGCCCCGGCCGCGGAGCGCCCGATCGGCATGCATTTCCGGCCGGCGGCCGTATCGGCACCCGCGAACGCCCCCCGGCCGACACTGCGCGTACAGGGCCGCGGACTCAGCCATTGTCGCCGTACCCGCGTCTTACCGAGCCCGGTGCCGCATGCTCGCCCGCGGTACGTGCCCGGGCCGAGGAGCTGAGCTGCCACGGCACGCTGGTCACCATAACTCCGGGCTCGAACAGCAGGCGGCCCTTCAGGCGCAGCGCGCTCTGGTTGTGCAGCACCTGTTCCCACCAGTGCCCCACAACATATTCGGGGATGAACACCGTCACCACATCGCGGGGGGCGTCCTTGCGTACCCGTTTCACGTAGTCCAGGACGGGTTTGGTGATCTCGCGGTAGGGCGATTCCACGACCTTCAACGGTACCGAGATATCGCTGTTCTCCCAGTCCCGGACGAGCGCGCGGGTGTCTTCCTCGTCGACGTTCACCGTGATCGCCTCGAGGGTGTCCGGGCGGCCGGCGCGCGCGTAGGCCAGGGCGCGCCGGGTCGGCAGATGCAGCCGGGACACCAGCACGATGGAATGAGTGCGGCTGGGCAGGACCCCGTCCCATTCGTGTTCCTCGAGTTCGCGGGCCACCGAATCGTAGTGGTGGTGGATCATCTTCATCACCACGAAGATCACCGCCATCGTCACGATCGCAATCCAGGCCCCGGCGAAGAACTTCGTGACCAACACCACCACCAGTACCGCACCGGTGGCCACCAGTCCGAGCGCGTTGATCGCGCGCGACCGCAGCATCCGCGACCGTTCGGCCGGATCGGTTTCCCGGCGCAGCAGCCTGGTCCAATGGCGCAGCATGCCCGTCTGGCTGAGGGTGAAGGAAACGAAAACGCCGATGATGTAGAGCTGGATGAGTTTGGTGACTTCCGCGTCGAACGCCACCACGAACCCGATCGCCCCCACGGCCAGGAACAGGATGCCGTTGCTGAATGCCAGGCGGTCGCCGCGGGTGTGCAGCTGCCGGGGCAGGAAGCGGGCCTGGGCCAGCACCGAGCCGAGCACCGGGAATCCGTTGTAGGCGGTGTTGGCGGCCAGCACCAGGATCACCGCCGTCACCACCGCCACGAAGTAGAAGCCGGGCGGGAACGTGTCGAATACCGCGTGCGCGATCTGGGTGACCAGCGTCTTCTGCTGATAGTCCGCGGGGGCGCCGACCAGGTTCGCCGGATCTTCGGCGAAGACCACATGTGCCTGCCGCGCGAGCACGATGATGCCCAGCAGCAGGACGATGGAGATACCGCCGAGCATCAGCAGGGTGGTCGCGGCATTGCGCGATTTCGGTTTGCGAAACGCCGGGACTCCGTTGCTGATCGCCTCGACACCGGTCAGTGCCGCGCACCCGGACGAGAAGGCGCGGGCGAGCAGGAACACCAGCGCCACCCCGGCCAGATGTTCTTCCTCGGCCCGCAGTTCGAACGAGGCCGATTCGGCACGCACATCCTCGCCGAGGACGAAGATGCGGACCAGGCCCCAGCCGAGCATCGCGAACATTCCGATCAGGAACGCGTAGGACAGCAGTGCGAACGTCCGCCCGGATTCGCGCACGCCGCGCAGGTTCATCGCAGTGAGCAGGGCGATGGCGGCGACCGCGAACAGCACCTTGTGTGTCGCGACGAACGGTATGGCCGACCCGATGGTGGAAGCCGCCGACGATATCGAGACCGCCACCGTCAGCACATAGTCCACCAGCAGCGCACTGCCCACCGTCAACCCGGCGGTGGGACCGAGGTTGGTGGTGACCACCTCGAAATCACCGCCACCGGACGGGTAGGCGTGCACGTTCTGGCGGTAGCTGGTGACCACGATGATCATCACGATCGCGACGGCGAGCCCGAGCCACGGGGCGTAGGTGTAACCGGCGAGCCCGGATACCGACAGGACGAGGAAGATCTCCTCGGGCGCATACGCGACCGAGGACATGGCATCCGAGGCGAACACCGGCAGCGCGATACGTTTCGGCAGCAGCGTGTGGCCCAGGGCGTCACTACGGAAAGGCCGCCCCAGCACCAGGCGTTTGGTGGCGGTCGTCAACTTCGACACTGGACGCAGCATAAGCCCCCGCGCAGCACGACGCTGCCAGGCATTACCGGATTACCGGTTTGCCCGGGTTCGCCAGGGGGAATCTGGCAGAGGGCGCGAACCGGCGGGTACGGTTCGTGGCGCGGCAACCGCGTGGTTACGCGGGGACACTCGCCGCGCGGCCGTGTCGCACTATCGAGCACGGTTGTCGGCAGTACGGAGTCAGGAGCGGGATTCACGGTGTACGTGGTGATCATGGGATGCGGCCGGGTGGGGGCGTCACTGGCCCGCGCTCTGGTCCGGATAGGGCATGAGGTCGCCGTGATCGACCGCAACCCGGATGCCTTCCGGCGGCTGGGCAATGATTTCCCGGGTGAACGCGTCACCGGCATCGGCTTCGACCGCGATGTGCTGCGCCGGGCGGGTATCGAACGGGCCGGCGCGTTCGCGGCGGTTTCCTCCGGCGACAACTCCAACATCATCTCCGCCCGGGTGGCGCGCGAGATGTTCGGTATCGAACGGGTGGTGGCGCGTATCTACGACGCCAAACGGGCCGCCGTCTACGAGCGGCTCGGTATCCCGACCATCGCGACCGTGCCCTGGACCACCGATCGGTTCCTGCACAACCTGCTGGGCGATGCGGGCACCACCACCTGGCGCGACCCCACCGGCACCGTCGCCGTCGCCCAGCTGATCCTGCACGAGGACTGGTACGGGCGCACTGTGCGCGATCTGGAGAGCGCCACCGGCGCCCGGGTCGCGTTCATCATCCGTTTCGGGCAGGGCATCCTGCCCGACAGCAAAACCGTCGTCCAGGCCGACGACACCGTGTACGTGGCCGCGACCTCCGGTTCTGCCGGTGAGGCAGTCGCGCTGGCCGCGAAACCCCCTGCGAACAAGGACTGATCATGAAGGTGGCGATTGCCGGAGCCGGGGCCGTCGGCCGCTCCATCGCGCGCGAACTGCTGCGATCGGGGCACTCTGTCATGCTGCTCGAGCGCCAGCTCGACCATATCGACCGTGATTCGGTCCCGGAGGCCGTCTGGGTGCATGCCGACGCATGCGAACTTCAACTGCTCGAGGATGCGGGCCTGCAGGACTACGAGGTCGTCATCGCCGCCACCGGCGACGACAAGGCAAATCTGGTCCACAGCCTGCTGGCCAAAACCGAGTTCGGGGTACGCCGGGTGGTGGCTCGGGTCAACGATCCGCGCAACGAATGGCTCTTCGACGATGCGTGGGGAGTCGATGTCGCCGTATCGACCCCGCGGTTGCTGGCCTCGCTGGTCGAGGAGGCGGTCACGGTGGGTGATCTGGTCCGGTTGATGACTCTGCGGCAGGGGCAGGCAAACCTCGTCGAACTCACGCTGCCGCCCGATACGACCTTGGCCGGCAAGCCGGTCGGCAGCTTACGCCTTCCGCGCGATTCCGCCCTGGTCACCATTTTGCGGGGCGGGCGGGTGATCGTGCCGCAGCCCGACGATCCCTTCGAAGGCGACGACGAACTGCTGTTCGTGGCCTCCGCCGAGGCGGAGGAGGAACTGCGCTCGGTACTGGCACCGATCGGCACCGCCGAATCCACGGCCACCGCAGCGGGCCTCACCCCCTCGCAGGACGCCGAATACTGACCATCCGCCGGTATGGGCGAGCGCGGTCGGAGCCGGTAGCGCAGCGTCACTCCGCGCAGCCCTCGCTCGTTCCCCGATACACACAGCACTCGGCCGGGCCGCTCCGGCGGGCGTCAAGCGGCAACGGGCCACTCGGCCCGGGCCCGCAGTTTGTTCAGGGCCCGATACTGCATGACCCGGACGACCCCGGCGCTGGTGCCCAGTTCTGCCGCGGTTTCGGCCGCGCTCAAGCCGAGTACGATCCGCATCACCAGCACTTTCCGGTGCACCGGATTCAGCTGCTGGATGAGCTCGCGGGCCACCGCGCCCCGTTCGGCCGCCAGCGCCCGCTCCTCCGGACCCGCCGCCGGCGAAGCGAGTTCGGGAATATCCGCCACAGGGTAGGCCGGGTGGGCCTGTGCCCCGCGAAAGGCATCCGACACCTTGTTCGCCGCGATTCCGTAGACGAAGGCAAGGAACGATTTTCCCTGATCGCGGTAACGGGGGATCGCGGCCACGACGGCCATGAGGACTTCCTGGGTCACATCGTCGGCGGTCACATGCAGATGGGCCGGGTTTCCCAGCCGGGTTCGGCAGTAGCGCTGTATCAGCGGCTGCACAAGCCGCAGGATTTCGGCTACCGCACGGCGGTCACCGCCGGCCGCGGGTTCGACCAGGAGCTCGAGTTCGGCGGAAACCAGCCGGCTCTGGGCCCGCACCGGATGCTCACGCCCCCGCTCCGGACGTGTGATCGTGTGCTGCTCGGTAAGCATTCGCCAGTCCTCTCGGCAGATCGTGTTCTGTAACGATCGTCCGATGAACGGCGCTGTCGGGATAGACACCAAAGGGTGGGTCATCCGCCACCCTGGCGGCCCGGCGCGTGCCGCGGAGTTCGGTTCAGGCGGCGTGTCGCGCCGAGGAGACCGGCAGATGGCCGGCCCGGCGAACCGCCCAGACGGTCACCACGAGGGCGAGCGCGGTGAGCGGCCAGCCCATCGCGATCCGGGCGGCGGCGAGCCAGCCCGTGCTGTCGGCCGCGTACAGATGGTGCTGCACCAGGTAGCGAGCACCGAAAACGAGCACCCAGGCGGCGGTCGCCAGATCGTAGAGCCGGACCACGCGGGGATCGGTGCGCCAGTCCCCGCCGTGGCCGTTGAGTACGCCCCACACCACGCCGACGAGTGGCCTGCGGACCAGTATCGAGAGCAGGAAGGCGGCGCCGTAGACGAGGCTGGTGTAGATGCCGAACAGGAAGAAGCCCTTGGCCTCCCCCACGCGCCAGGCGATCAATGCGCAGATTCCGACACCCAGGAATCCGGAGACGGCCGGTTGGATCGGTTCACGGCGCACCAGCCGCCAGACCAGTACGGCGCCGGCCACTCCCAGCGCGGCCCAGATCGCCACGGTGAGCCCGAGCAACGCGTTCACCGGAACGAAGACCAGCACCGGCAGGGTGGAGTAGATCAGGCCCGCGAAACCGCCCAGCTGTTCCAGCAACGTCTGCTGCGCGGGCTCGGCGCGTTCCTCATCCGGTAGGTCCGCGGACGCTTCCGGCGCGGGGACGGTCCGCGGTAGCGGCGTGGTGGCGTACTCGTCGCTCGATGCCATGCGTCAGCTGTTTCCGCGCAATTCGTAGTAGGGGTTGTAGATCACCTTGCGGCCCTCGCGTTCACCGATACGGCCGCGCACCATGATGCGCCGGCCCGATTCGATACCGGGAATCCGGCGTCGCCCGATCCACACCAGTGTGATGGCATCGGTACCGTCGAAGAATTCCGCCTGCATATTCGCCCCCGCGGCCTGCGGACACGAATCGACACTGCGCAACCTGCCCAGCATCGTCGCCTCCTCACCGCGCCGGCACTCCGAGACTCGGCAGGCGCCCGAAGCGTCCGCCGACTCCGCCAGCTCCTCGGCGTCGAGCTGATCGAGATCCTCGGTCAACCTGCGGCCGAGCCTGCGAAAATATCCGGTTGCGGACCTGGCGCCCGCTTTTCTTCCTGCCGAGGAAGACATCGCTTGCTCTCCTGTGCGCGGACGGCGTGGGTCGCACGTCATCCGAGATTCTCTGCTACGGCCCGGCTGTGGCCGTACCCGCCACTGTAGATGGGTACCGGCGGCACCGCTACGCTCGGTCCGGTGTTCGATTCCCCACGTCCGGCAGTCGTGGTCGCGCTACCCGGCACCGGCTCCGACGCGCATTTCGCCCGCCGCGCCTTCGAACCCGCCTGTACCGCACGCGGGCTCGAGCTGATATCGGTCGACCCGGAACCGGGCGCGGTGATCGCCGGCTATCTCGCCGCCCTCGATGATGCCGCCGCCCGTGGTCCGGTGCTGGCCGCGGGTATCTCTCTCGGGGCCGCGGTAGCTGTCGAATGGGCCGCCCGGCGCGCGGCCGGCGATGTGGCGGGTGTCATCGCCGCGCTGCCGGCCTGGACCGGACCGGATACCGCGCACTGCCCGGCCACCCTCAGTGCGTCGGTGACCGCCGCGCAACTGCGCGCGGAAGGACTGGAACCGGTCGTCACCCGGATGCGGGCGAGCAGCCCGCGCTGGCTGGCCGACGCACTCACCCGCTCCTGGCGCTCGCAGTGGCCCGGGCTGCCGGACGCACTGGAGGAAGCCGCACAGTACAAATGGCCGGAGGCGAGCCTGCTCGACACGTTGGCTGTCCCGCTGGCGGTGATCGCCGCCGCGGACGATCCGGTGCATCCAGTGGCTGTCGGCCGGGAGTGGGCGCGCCGCGCGCCGCGCTCGGTGATTACCGAGATCACCCTCGACGAGCTCGGTGCCGATCCCGCGGTAGTGGGCCGTCTCGGCCTGCGGTACGCCCGCTGACCCTTCGCGGTCGGGTGTCCCGCGGCCGCGAAGGGAAAAGGCGTCAGCCCCGGCCGAGCTGCTGCATCGCCGATCCTTCGGCTCCGCGCCGTGGCTGCTGCGGCTGCTGCGGGGGCAGCACCGACCCGGTCTGCGCCGGTCGCGGGGTGTTCTGCTGCGCGGCAGCCGCTTGCTGCGCCTGCTGCTGTAGTTGCTGCTGCTGATGCGCCGCGGTGAGCTGCTCGGCGAGCTGTTGCGGGAGAACCACCGGCAGCGGTTCCCGCACCGGGAGCGCGTCGGTGCCGCGGCGGATGATCGTTTCGCTGAGCACCGCCCGGGCCGCCGCCACCAGCGGGCTGCCTACCGCGGTGGATCCCGACGGACCCGCCGCCACCAGACGGATCATCCATCGATAACCGTCCACACCGATGAACCGGAGATCGGCGCCCTCGGTGACGGCGACCAGTTCGCGGCCCCACGGGCCTTTCTCCACCGAGACCCGGGCGCCGTCCTTGCGTAGTGATTCCGCGAGGTCGGCCGCTACCGTGCGCCACTGCCCCTTGGATTTCGGTGCGGCGTAGGCCGCGACCGTGATCCGCCCGTGTTCCGTGGCCAGATGCACCGCCTGCGGGGTGCCCTGCGGGGTCATCTCGACTTGTAGCTGCCCACCCGGCGGTACCGGCAGGATCACCGATCCGAGATCGAGCCGGGTATCGGTGAATTCCGCCAGCACCTCGGCGACATCGTCGTAGTCGTAGGGACCCCGCCGTTGCGGTTCGGTGTCCGGATCGTCGATCGCCGCGTCGTAGGCGTCGCTGTAGGCGGCCCCGCCGTACCCGTCGTCGTAGCTGTCGTCGGAGTCGCCGGGATACTGCTCGTCGTCGGCTCGGTGATAACCACCGGTGTCGTACTCGTCGTAGTCGTCCTGGTACTCACCGGTGCGGTATTCGCCGGTGTCGTAGCGTTCGTCCTCGGATCTGCGTCCGCCCGATTTCCGTCGTCCGAACATGTCAGACCTCCTCGCCGTGGGCGCCGTCCGCACCGCTCGGCATCAAACTCGCGTGTCCCCCGCTGGACCCGTACCCGCCCGCGCCGCGCGCGGAATCGTCGAGCCGGTCCACGGCCACGAAATCGACCAGTTCCACGCGCTGCACCAGCAACTGCGCGATCCGGTCGCCGCGGCGCAATTCGATCGGCGTCCGGGGATCGTGGTTGATCAGGCACACCTTGATCTCACCCCGGTACCCGGCGTCGATGGTTCCGGGCGTGTTCACCACGGACAGCCCCGCCTTGGCGGCCAGACCCGACCGGGGATGGATGAGGCCGACCGTACCCACCGGCAGCGCGATCGCGATACCGGTACCGACCAGCACCCGCTCTCCCGGCTCCAGGACGACATCCTCGGCGGTGCACAGGTCCACGCCCGCATCGCCGTCGTGGGCGCGACTGGGCATGGGGATCCCCGGATCCAGCCGGAGCAGTGGTATCGGTGAGAGTGCGTTCACGTCCGACCAGCCTACGCGCAGACCCGGCGGGCATGTCGCTTAGTGTTGAGTCGTGTCCGACCAGCCTCGACTCACCGAATCCGCGCGCCCGGCACGGCCGGCGCCGCCCGTCCACCGCGAGCGCCTCTGGGTGCCGCTGTGGTGGTGGCCGGTAGGTTTCGCACTCGCCGCCCTGCTCGCCGCGGAGATCCATATGGGAGCGCCCGGTCTGCGGGCCTGGCTGCCGTATGTACTGCTGTTCCCGATCCCGGTCTGGGTCCTGCTCTGGTTCAGCCGGCATCGGGTCGAGGTCACTGCCGACAGCAGCGGAACGCCGGAACTGCGAGTCGACCGAGCCCATCTACCGGTCTCCTTCGTATCCCGCGCGACCGTGGTGCCCCGCAGCGCCAAAACCGCGGCCCTGGGCCGTCAGCTCGACCCGGCCGCCTACGTCCAGCATCGCCCGTGGATCGGCACCATGGTGCTGCTGGTGCTCGACGATCCGGATGACCCGACGCCGTACTGGCTGGTCAGTACGCGCCGGCCCGAAGAGGTGCTGGCCGCGCTCGGGATCCCGAGCGCGGAATGACCTCGCGCCGCCGTCAGGCCGCGCAATCCATGCAGATCATCTGACCGCCCGCCTCACTGGCCAGGCGGCTGCGGTGATGGACCAGGAAACAGCTCGAACAGGTGAACTCGTCGGCCTGTTTCGGGACCACCCGGACCGTCAGCACTTCCTCGGACAGGTCCGCGCCGGGGAGCTCGAACGACTCCGCGGTATCGGATTCGTCGACATCCACGACGGCGGACTGGGCTTCGTTGCGACGCGCCTTCAGCTCCTCGAGCGAATCCTCCGAAACATCGTCGGTTTCGGTGCGCCTCGGTGCGTCATAGTCGGTTGCCATGTCGTCTTCCCCTCGTCCTTACTCCGTATATCCGGATCGGCGCACGCCGTCGGTTTCGACCGCGGCAGCCGCCCGCCGGTGGTGCACTTCACATGCGTACCGGTCTCCTATCAGGGTGAATCTGTGGACACACCGCTGATAGCGTCCGGACAACGCGTGAGTTGCCCTGCTTGTTCCCGCGACCGAACGCCGATTTACTCACCGATGTTTCGGTCTGGGCGGGCAGACAATAGCGGACCGTGCGGAATTTGTCGCAATCGAAACTCACTCGTGTCGGAACCGCCGGGCAATCGATACGCCGGTCACGGCGCGGTAAGGACCGCCGGCCCGGCGCGCCCGCCGGCGACCGGGTAATGCACGGGCCCCGGATTCGGGTACGTACAGTATCGACGTGGTTTCACTGATCACCGAAGGCAGTTCGACGGATGCCAAAGGCCGTCCCTACCCGCGCCGGAGGATGCGCCCCTGGCTCATTCTGGTCGTTGTGCTCACGCTGAGCTGCGCAGCCCTGTGGACCAGTGCGCTGACCACCAAGGACGACGACTACACGCCGATGGCCTGTAATGCCCCCAGCCCGGCAACCGACCCCAAGGCCGCGCCGCAGCCGCTGCCCGGGCAGCGGCTGAGCGCCGATTCGCTCGCGGATGTGGACCCCGCGCCCATGGCGGAGACGAGGGTGCGCGTCCTCAATGCGAACGGCCAGCGCGGGCAGGCCGCGCATGTAGCCGCGCAACTCGGCGACCTGGGGTTCGGCAGTGTGCCCGGCGACCCTTATGGTAACGATCCGATATATGCCAACGGCGATCTCGAATGCACCGGGCAGATCCGGTTCGGTGAGAGCGGGCGCTCGGTCGCGGCCGCCGTCCAGCTCGCCGTGCCGTGCGCTGAACTCATCGCGGACAAGCGCACCGACAACAGCGTCGATCTCGTCCTGGGTTCGGTGTTCGGCGGCGATCTGCAGCCCAACAACGACGCCGAAGAGGTGCTGCGGTCACTGAAGAATCCGGTGAGCGGCGAAAGCCCGGAAATCGACCCGGATATGCTCGAGGCGGCCCGGACCGCGCGCTGCTGAGCGCGCTCAGGTTTCCGGAATCGGCGCCGACACCTGCAGCCGGTCCAGCAAGGCGAACAGTTCCTCGCTGATACCGGGCGCCGCGGCCACCACCAGTGCACCCGCGGAACCTCCGGTCGCCAGCGGAGGCAGGCGCAGCACCGCTCCGGCCTCCGCCGCGATCAGCCCGCCGGCCGCCCAATCCCACGGGTTCAGCCCGTGCTCGTAGTGGGCATCGACCCGGCCTTCGGCCACCATGCACAGATCCAGCGCGGCCGCGCCGATCCGGCGGATATCGCGGACATGGGGTAGCAGTTCGGCGACACAGGCGGCCTGCCGGGTCCGCCGCGCGACGCCGTAGCCGAAGCCGGTGGCGACCAACGCCAACTGGGCCGAGCGCACCGGATTACAGCGCAACGCGGTCGCGTTCCCGTCCGGGCCGATCCGGTCGGCGCCGAGGCCCGATGCGGCGGCGTACACCGTCGCGGCGGCGATATCGGCGACCGCCCCGGCCACCGGACGGCCACCGCGTACGGCGGCCACCGAGACCGCGTAGGCGGGTATGCCGTAAAGGAAGTTGACCGTGCCGTCGATCGGATCGACCACCCAGACCACCTCGTCGTCGCCCGCCGCGGACAGATCGCCGCCGCCTTCCTCACCGAGTATGTGGTCGCCGGGGCGCAACCGGGCCAGTTCGTCGCGGATCAGCTGTTCGGTTTCGGTATCGACGACGGTCACCGGGTCGGTCGGGGTGCTCTTGGTGCGGACCGCAGAATCCGGCATACCGGCCGGCCCGAAGACCTCGGGCCGGCGAGCCCGGACATGGGCGGCGGCGATACCGGCGAGATGGGTCGCGATCCGGCGCAGCAGCGCGGCGTCGGCAGGAGCGGGTTCGGTGGCAGCGGTCAGAGACCAAATCGATTCCGGCACGCCTACCATCGCAGCACAGATCCTGCGGTCCGGGCATCCGGGCGCGCACATTACTCTTGTCGTGCACACCACACCGGCCCGAGTCGGCCCGGGGGCAAGCGAGCACGGGACCGAGTGGCGGACCAGCGCCGTTCGAGCTCTCGCGCGGTCCCCCGGCGCCGGACGACAGCAGCCAGCACAGGGAACGAGGGAAACCCGCATGTCCGCTCGACGGCACGCGTTCGGGATCGATATCGGCGGCAGCGGCGTCAAGGGCGCCGCGGTCGACCTCGAAACCGGGGAACTCCGGCACGAACGCATCAAGATCGCCACCCCGCAACCGTCCACCCCGGACGCGGTCGCCACCGCCGTCGCGCAGTTGGTCGCGCAGGCGGATTGGGACGGTCCGGTCGGGCTCACGCTGCCGTGCGTCGTTCTCGGCGGCATCGCCCACACCGCCGCCAATGTCGACAAATCCTGGATCGGTACCGATGCCCGCACGCTGTTCTCCGACGCCCTCGGCGGCCGCGAGGTGACGGTCCTCAACGATGCCGATGCGGCGGGACTGGCGGAGGACCGTTTCGGTGCCGCCCGCGATATCGACGGCCTCGTGATGCTGCTGACCTTCGGCACCGGAATCGGGTCGGCGTTGCTCAACAACGGCGCGTTGGTCCCGAACACCGAACTCGGCCACCTCGAGATCGGCGGTATGGAAACCGAGCACCGCGCCGCGGCTTCGGTGAAGGAGCGAGAAGACCTGAGCTACCCCGAATGGGCGACCCGGGTCAGCACCGTGCTGCGCGGGCTGGAAGATCTGTTCTGGCCGACGGTTTTCGTCGCCGGCGGCGGGATCAGCCGCGATGCCGACCAGTGGATCCCGCTGCTCACCAACCGCACCCGGGTGGTCCCCGCCGATCTGCGCAATACAGCGGGTATCGTAGGCGCGGCCATGGCTGTCGAGGCCGGAATCACCCCCTGAAGATGTCCGCCGCCCAGGCAGGGGCACACTGGTCGATCGTTACAATGGAAGGACCCCGGCGGTGAGCCGGACACCCGACCGGCGTTTTAGCCGGTAAACCCGACAGACCGCTCCGCCGGAATACTACTCTGGCGTGACGCCGCACGAGACCGTCACGAAAGGGCGTACGTGGTAGCCACGAATACCCGTCAGACAGCCGAATCGGCCGACGCCGAGGCCACGGAAGTTCCCGCGGCACGCCCGGCGCGCAAGGCCGTGGCCAAGAAGGCTCCGGCCAAGAAGGCCGCCGCCAAGAAGGCCCCCGCGAAGAAGACCGCTGCAAAGAAAGGCGCGGCAAAGAAAGCCCCTGCGAAGAAGGCCGGTAGCGCGGGCGCTCCGGGCCCGGGCGGGGAACAGCCGGACGACGATTCGCTGGATGTGGCCGACCTGGGAGACCTCGAGGTCTCCGAGGACGATCTCACCGACGAGGGCGACGATCTGGTGGCCGAGGTCGCCGAGGAGGAACCCGAGGCCGAGACCGCCGAGCCCACCGCGGCCGATAAGGCCTCCGGTGATTTCGTCTGGGACGAGGAAGAATCCGAGGCGCTGCGCCAGGCCCGCAAGGATGCCGAACTCACCGCATCCGCGGATTCGGTCCGCGCCTATCTCAAGCAGATCGGTAAGGTCGCGCTGCTCAATGCCGAGGAGGAGGTCGAACTCGCCAAGCGGATCGAGGCCGGTCTCTACGCGGCCGAGAAGATGCGTGAGTTCACCGAGGCCGGGGAGAAGCCGCCGGTCGCGATCCGCCGCGATTACAACTGGATCATCCGCGACGGCAACCGCGCCAAGAATCACCTGCTCGAGGCGAACCTCCGCCTGGTGGTATCGCTGGCCAAGCGCTACACCGGCCGCGGAATGGCGTTCCTGGACCTGATCCAGGAGGGCAACCTGGGCCTGATCCGCGCGGTGGAGAAGTTCGACTACACCAAGGGCTACAAGTTCTCCACGTATGCCACCTGGTGGATCCGGCAGGCCATCACCCGCGCCATGGCCGATCAGGCCCGCACCATCCGTATCCCGGTGCATATGGTCGAGGTCATCAACAAGCTGGGCCGTATTCAGCGCGAGCTGCTCCAGGACCTGGGTCGCGAACCCACCCCGGAGGAACTGGCCAAGGAAATGGATATCACCCCGGAGAAGGTGCTGGAGATCCAGCAGTACGCCCGGGAACCCATCTCGCTGGATCAGACCATCGGCGACGAAGGCGACAGCCAGCTCGGTGATTTCATCGAAGACTCCGAGGCCGTGGTCGCGGTGGACGCGGTGAGCTTCACTCTGCTGCAGGATCAGCTGCAGTCGGTGCTGGAAACCCTGTCCGAACGTGAGGCGGGTGTGGTGCGGCTGCGCTTCGGCCTCACCGACGGCCAGCCGCGGACGCTCGACGAGATCGGCCAGGTTTACGGGGTCACCCGGGAACGTATCCGGCAGATCGAATCCAAGACCATGAGCAAGTTGCGGCATCCCAGCCGTTCGCAGGTCCTGCGCGATTACCTCGACTGAGATACACCGGGCAGCTGCTCCCCGCCACGGCCCCTGAACACGTCGGAACCGCCGGTTCCCGCGATGCTCAGGGGCCGTGGCGTATCGGTGCCCGGATCATCCGCCGTCTTCGACGGCCGTCGCGGGCCCCGGGAGTGCCGGTTCCCGGGACATATCCTTCAGCTCGACACCCGAGCGACCGAGCCGGTGCGCGCCCGCGACCAGGCCCGCCGTCACCTGAGCGGCTCGCCGGTAATCCAGTCCTGCCGGCGGATGGATATTGGATACGCAGTTACGGTCGGCGTCGGTGACGCCCGGACGTGGCCGGTGGGTGAGATAGATACCGAGACTGTCCGCGGCCGATAGGCCGGGACGCTCCCCGATCAGGACCAGCACGGTCGATACCCCCAGTGCGGCACCGATATGGTCGCCGAGCGCGACCCGGGCCTGGGTGGCGACCACGGGCGCGGCGATCGTACAGCGCGGCCGCAGCAGGGCCACGAGTTCCCCGAGCAGCGGCGGGCCGTGTTCGGTGAGCGCTCGCGCGGAAAGACCATCGGCGAGCACCACGCCGACGGACGGTCCGGCCCCGGACGGGACCGGATCGAGCGGGATCGGTCCCGTGGCCGGTAGCCGGCCGAGATCGGGACGGCGCAGGTATTCGGCCCGGTCCCGCGCCCGGCTCCGGATATGGACCGGTTCGCCGAGTCCGAGGGCCGCGACCCGCACCGAGAAGGCGGCCACATCCAGCGCGGTATGGACCGCGTCCCGGGCGTGGGCATGCGCCGCGGCGAATTCGAGCACCCGCCGGGTCGGCAATGCGTCACCGGCCCGGCCCAGTCCGATCCGCGCCTGGGTCAGCGCACGTAATCCGGTCCAGAACGTTCGGCCGGAATCGTCAGCCAGATCCCCGCTACCGATCCCCATGATCACCACACCCTTTGTCCGCCGGAATCCATCATCCCTCCGAACCGTCTTCCCACGCTGTGTTGTACAGATACCGACAGCGTCATCCCGGCACCAGCAGCCCTGCCCCGGCACCAGCAGCGTCATCCCGACATCAGCAGCGTCATCCCGACATCAGCAGCGCTGTCCCGACACCAGCAGCCTCGTCCCGACACCAGCAGCCTCGTCCCGACACCAGCCGCCTCGTCCCGACACCAGCCGCCTCGTCCCGGCACCAGCAGCGCTGTCCCGGCACCAGCAGCCTCGTCACAGCATCAGTTGTGTCGTACCCGCCCCGGCGGGGAACATGGCGCACGGGCGGGCATACCGGTACCGCTGCGGGAACCGGCCGGCACCGTAGCGGTACCGTGTTCAGTTCCGGCTGCAGCGCCTACAACAGGGCTCGCAACGGCGAGGCGGACGGCGGTATCGCCCGCACCCGGCCGGTATCGTCCAGCATCCCCAGCCGGTCCAGCCAGGCCGCGAATTCGGGGGCGGGCCGCAGACCGAGCAGCCGGCGAGCGTAGAGCGCATCGTGGAAACTCAGGCTCTGATAGCCGAGCATCACATCGTCGGCACCGGGCACCGCGATGACGAAGGCACACCCCGCGGCCCCCAGCAACGTGAGCAGGGTGTCCATATCGTCCTGGTCGGCTTCGGCGTGGTTGGTGTAGCAGACGTCCACCCCCATCGGCAGGCCCAGCAGTTTGCCGCAGAAATGATCCTCGAGTCCTGCACGGATGATCTGTTTGCCGTCGTAGAGGTACTCCGGCCCGATGAACCCGACCACGGTGTTCACCAGTAGCGGCCGCAGCTCCCGCGCCACCGCGTAGGCCCGCGCTTCCAGCGTCTGCTGGTCCACCGGTTTCCCGCCCGTACCCAGATGCGCGCCCGCCGACAACGCCGAGCCCTGACCGGTTTCGAAATACATCACATTGTCGCCGACGGTACCGCGGCGCAGGGACCGCCCGGCGTCCTCGGCCTCCCGTAGCAGCGCCAGATCCACTCCGAACGCCGCGTTCGCGGCCTGCGTCCCGGCCACCGACTGGAACACCAGGTCCACCGGCGCACCCGCGGCGATCAGATCGATGGTGGTGGTGACATGGGCCAGAACGCAGGATTGAGCCGGGATATCGAACCGGGTGCGGATATCGTCGAGCAGGGCCAGCAGATCGGCCGCGGCCCGCGGGGAATCGGTGGCGGGATTGATCCCGATCACGGCGTCGCCGCAGCCCAGCAGCAGCCCATCCAGCACGGCCGCCGCGATACCGCGCGGATCGTCGGTCGGATGATTCGGCTGCAAACGAGTAGCGAGCGTAGCGGGTAGCCCGATGGTGGTCCGGAATCCCGACTGCACCCGGGCCGCCCGCGCCACCGCGATGAGGTCCTGATTCCGCATGATCTTGGCGACCGCCGCGACCATCTCCGGCGTGAGACCGGGCGCCAGATCGCGCAGCGTCCCGGCCGGGTCCGGGAAACCTTCGCCGGCCGCGACACTCAGCAGGCGATCGCGCAGCTCCCCCACGGTGCAGGAGGCGATGGGCGCGAACGCGAACCGGTCGTGGGTATCCACGATCAGCCTGGTCACCTCATCGGCCTCGTAGGGCACCACGGGCTGTTCCAGGAAATCGGTCAACGGTAGATCGGCCAGCACCCACTGTGCCGCGGCCCGCTCGGCATCCGTGGCCGCGGCACATCCGGCCAGCTCGTCACCGCTGCGACGCGCAGTGGCCTTGGCCAGTACCTCCACCAAACCGTCGAATCGATAACCCGTACCGCCCAACTGCTGGTTGTAGACAGTCATCCGCGGTCCCGTCCGTCCGGGCCGATGCGATCGGCCCGGTACGGCCGCGAACGCATACGGCCGAAGTACGCCGTGACCGTGAACGATACCGGCAGTTCCGGCAGCGCACCGGCTGTGCGGGTTCGGCGCCGGACCGCGGCCGACGGACTCGGTAGCCGGTGTGCGACCCCCGGCATGGCCGGTTGAAGTCGACCACCCGGCCCGGACATCGCGACCGACTGCCGAACGCGCGGTTCGGATGGCCTCCTCCGGCGCGCAAGGAGTCGCCGGAGGAGGCCATCCGGCACGCACGAGTGGCCGGCCTCGAGGGATGGCTCGGCCGCGCGCGCAGATCGGTCGGGACAGGCGAGTTTCCTCGACCGCCGCGGCGGTCGGCCACGTGCCGCGCGATGCGGGGGCGTGTTCGGTACGACGGCGGATCGTTATTTCGATGGACTCCCCGCGGGCAGCCGTGTGCTGAGATTGAGGGATGCAACGGTGGTCGGCGTTATCGGCGACAGGCAAGGACGTCGTCATCGCGGTCGTATGGTTCGCGGTCGGTTCCCTGCTGTATCTGGCCGGCTTCCACATGTTGTTCATCTCGTCCGACGGCCCGTCCACACCGCTGGCGCCGCGCTTCGCGCTCCTGGCGATGGTGTGCGCCGTGCTGCTGGTGCGGCGGCGGGCGCCGATCACCGCCATGGTGGTGGGTCTGGTGCCGCTGGCCTTCGATCTGATGCTCGGGCCGACGCTGCCGGTGTGGCTGGTCTACTCCGATCTGATCTATGCGGCGGTTGTCTACGGCACCCGTCGCCAGATGCAGGGGGCGGTGGTGGCGTGGCTGACGCTGTCGGCGACCGCCGCGGGCGTGGTACTGGCAATGACCGAGAACTGGCGCTTGATGGTGCTGGCGCTGATCATCGCGGCGGCTTTCGTCGGCACCTCGCTGTGGTGGGGTCTGACGGTCCGCGCGCATATGGAGACCGCAGCGGCCGAACGAGCCCGGCGGCGGGCATTGACCCAGGTGGCGGAACTGGACCGCCGGGCGGCGGTGGCCGACGAACGCAAAGCCATGGCCCGCGATTTACACGATGTGATCGCCGGCCATCTGTCGGCGATCGCCCTGCAATCCGAAGCGGCGTTGGCGGGATTGAACGGGAACAGCACGGACTCGCGGCTGACCGGCATTCTGACTGCCATCCGTTCCAACAGCGTCGAGGGCCTACAGGAGATGCGGACCATGATCGGCCTGCTGCGCCGTGACGACGATGCGGCCGAAACCACCGCGCCGGGCCGGCTGGCCCAATTGACCGGCCTGGTCGCGGTGGCCCGGCAGGCAGGCATGCGAGTGCGGGTGCGCCAGGACACCGACGGGTATCCGGTGGCAGGCGCAGTCGATCAGGCGGCGTACCGGATCATCCAGGAGGCTGTCACCAACGCGATGAAACACGCACCCGGGCAGGAGGTCGATATCGAAGTGCACGCCGAGACCGAGACACTCGTTCTGACTGTGCGTAATCCCCTCCCCGCCCGAGACGCGGCGCCGCACGTTCCCGCTGATACCGCAGAGCCGCGCGGCCTGACGAATATGCGCGAACGGACCGCGGCGCTGGGCGGCACCTTCCGGTCCGGCCCGGAATCCGGGTACTGGCGGGTGCAGGCACGACTGCCGCTCGCCGCGGCCCCGCAGCCTGTGGGGGAACCGCTGTGACGATCCGGGTGCTCATCGCCGACGATCACGCCGCGATCCGGGCCGGACTACGCATGATCCTGGACACGGCCGGCGATATCGAAGTAGTGGGCGAGGCGGCCGACGGTGCGGTGGCCCTCACTCAGGCCCGCGCACTGCGGCCCGATGTGGTGCTGATGGATGTACGGATGCCCGGTGTGGACGGGATCACCGCGACCGCCCGGATCACCGGCGACGACCTGGCTCGGGTCCTGGTGCTGACCACCTTCGATCTCGACGAATACGTGTTCCGCAGCCTCCGTGCGGGGGCGGGCGGTTTCGTCCTGAAATCCGCGTCGGGGCCGGCATTGATCGATGCGGTCCGGGCCGTCGCCGCCGGGGACGGTGTGCTCGCCCCGGAGGTGACCCGCACGGTGATCCGGGCCTTCGCGAACGGGAGTTCCGCCTCGCGGCCGCAACCTCCGGCCGGTCTGGCCGAGCTGACCGGCCGGGAACGCGAGGTCCTGGACTGCCTGGGCGCGGGGCTGTCCAACGCACAGATCGCCGCCCGGCTGTTCATCGGCGAGACAACGGTGAAAACCCATGTGTCCCGCGTGCTGACCAAGCTGGGCTTCCGGTCCCGGGTGCAGGCCGCGATACTGGCCCGGGAACTGGCTTCGGAGCCGGAGAACGATTCGCAAGCCTGGCTGTGACACGGTGCGGCCGAGGGTGTCGGATCCGTTCCCGCCGTGTCCGGACCAGCCGCGTATCGGGAGCCGGTCAGCCGGTCAGGGGCGGATAGCTCCCGTCCGGGCCGGGCCGATAAGGTTCCACGCCGATCACGGCCGAAACCGGAAGCGGGCCGTACAGGTGCGGGAAGCGCAGCGCGGGATCGTCGCCGGGAACGCCCGGCTCCCAGCGCACCGGGGCGTCCAGCCGCGTGGGGTCGAGCCGGAGCAGCACCATATCGGATCGGCCCGCGAAAAGCCGGTTCGCCGGCAGGTGCACCTGGTGCGGGGCGGACAGGTGCACGAAGCCCTCGGTGACCAGTGAGGGCGGCCGATGAGCGCCGATTTGCCGCGCGGTGGCCCACTCACCGGGAGAACAGAGGTGAACAAGGGTGTGAGTGTCACAGGGCACGGGTAACCTCCGATACACAACTCGACAGTCGTACGGGACAGCGGGACACCGGTATTCCACGCCCGGCCGCGGTGTTCGCCACAGGCGGAAACCGCTGGTCGTGTTAGGGAAAACACAGTGGTTCCCATGGGGGAACAAACCCGAAGTCCCGAACGTCTGACAGAGTAGTCATACCACTGCTGGGAAGTAGCGGAAGCGAGCCCGCGGAGTGACCACGGGCCTCACACCAGGTGAACGGTCTTTGTGCCGGAAGCCAGGACGGAGGAGTCATGCCAGGAACCCTGACTAGCACCCCACTGACCGCGGTCGATCGCTGCGATCGCTGCGGGGCGGCGGCCCGTGTGCGTGCCGTTCTGCCCGCAGGTGGCGAGTTGCTCTTCTGCCAGCATCACGCGAACGAACATATGGAACGACTGCGTGAGCTGGACGCCGTGATCGACACGGAGTCCGCTCCCGCCCTCTGACCCGTCTGCGCGTCCGACACAACAGCATCGAACAACAGAACACCGCTCAGATGTGGCGGGCGACCGGTCGGTCGCCCGCCACATCTCATCCGGGCAGGATCGCGTCGATCAACCGCGCGAGCCCGTATTCGAAATCGCCGGCCGGATCGCCCGGCGCCTGATACAGCTCGCCGACCGCGGCGCCCACCCGCGTGGACAGCGGGTATTCGGCAGCGGACATGACCTCGGTCAGCAGGGGCCCGTAGGTCTCCCACCAGTCGGCGTCGGATTGTTCGCGGACACTGCGAGCCGCGGCGAGTGCGGTGCGCGCGTTACCGGTCGCGAACTGGGTGAGAACCGAAATCACCCGATCCATCTCGGGATCGCCGAGACCGATACCGTCGACGGCCGCGAGCTGTTGCTCATAGCGGCGCACCCGGCCCGGCCCGAGCACCATCCGCCACGACGGCACCTCGAACAGCCACGGATGCGCCAGGAACTCGTCGCGGATCTGCCGGGCGACGGCGGCCAGCCGGTCCCGGACCGGTATATCGGTGGGCAGCGGCGCCTCGGCAGCGGCCACCGCGTCGACCATCAGTACCGTGAGCGCATCCTTGCTGGGCACATAGGTGTACAGGCTCATCGGCCGCAACCCCAGTTCCGCGGCGACGGCGCGGATGGAGACCTTGCCGTAGCCCTCCCGGTCGGCCAGCCCGATCGCGGCGGTGACGACATCATCGACGCTCACGGTCTGCCGCGGTCCGCGCCCGCCCGTCCGCGGCGGCAGGCTGTGCCGCCACAACAGTTCCAGCAGTGCCCGCGCCGGGTCGCCGGATCGGCTCGCGCTGCCTTCCGGACGCTCGGCCGGGGCTGCTCGGCGGTCGTGGTTCGCTGCGTCCCTCGCCGGTTCGCTCATGCTGCGTCCATGAGATTCGAGCAAAACTCCGCGTGATCCCGCTCCGCTACCGTATCCGTACCCAGCTCGCTTACGCCGTGCCCGCGGCGCATGAGTGAGGGTCCCGCGTGGTGACACTCCGCCACCGCCCCCGAGCCCAGCCGGCTCACGCCGCGCTCAACGGGCATGAGCGAGGGCATCCCGTCACGCGCGGCGACCGGCCCCGGGCCCGACTCGCTCAGGTCGGGCCCCGATGCTGCGGTGGTTTCCGGAACTCGCCGCCGGTTGCGGGGGCCGCAGACCTGCCGGTACGCCGGCGCCGAGCGGGTACTCCGGACCGCACCTCCGGCGGCCGGCCGATGACAGTGGCCGTCCATCGATCTCCCTTCTCGGATCGGGCGCCGGCGCCCGGGAGCCACCCCGGAACAAAACCGGAACCGTGCGCGTTCGAGATATTACTCCGTACGCAATACGATGATATTGGGGGTCACCCTGCCGACCATCGAAACCACCTACCTGCCCGATCGGCACATGTTCGCACTGTGGACGTGGACGGGTCGCGATACCGGCCCGCCGCCACCGGGGGTCGGCGAGGCCGCGACCCTGCCGCTGGTCGTTCCCGGCGGAACCACCGCGCAACTCCGCGCGGGCAGCGTCCACCTCCAGGTGACGCCGGTCCAGTGCGCGCTGGTGGAGCCCGAACGATTTGCGACGCTCGCGGTCGACCGGCCCGGAAACTCCACCCGCGCCTGGCAGTCCCACCTCGCCGGCACCACCGCGCCCCTCCCGGTGGCCGCACATGCGGTACCGAATGCGCAGGGCACCGCGATCGTGGACGCCGAACACGCCCTTTCGGTTCTGCGCGATACCGCCGAGACCGCTGCCCGGATGCGATCCGGCCTACAGGCCGACCTGCGCCCTTACCAGGTGCGCGGGATCGCCTGGCTGCGGGAAACCGTCGCCCGCCACGGCGGCGCCGTCCTGGCCGACGAGATGGGTCTCGGCAAAACAGTGCAGACCATCGGTTTGCTGGCCGACCGCGCCGGGCAAGGGCCGCAACTGGTGGTGTGCCCGACCTCCCTCGTCGGCAACTGGGTGCACGAGATCAACCGGTTCGCACCGGAGCTGCGGCCCACGCCTTGGCGCGGCGGACCGGTGGATCTTTCCTCCGCAACCGTCGTCGTCACCGGCTATCCTGTGCTGCGCGGGCACGGGAGCGGGCTCACCGGCATCGAATGGGCGACGATCGCCTACGACGAAGCCCAGGCACTGAAGAATCCCCGCACCCAGGTGGCGAAGGCGGCGCGGGCGTTGTCCGCCGGCGCAGTCGTCGCCCTCACCGGAACACCCGTCGAGAATCACCTCGACGAACTGTGGGCATTGCTACATCTCGTCGCACCGGCGATCTTCGGGCACCGCGCCCAATTCCGCCGGCGTTTCGTGAAACCCATCGAGCAGGGTTCGGCCGACGCCGCCGCGCGCCTGCGGGACGCGGTCGAACCCGTGCTGCTGACGCGGCGCAAGGATCAGGTTGCCGCGTCACTACCCGCCAAGATCCACTCGGACCTGCTGTGCGATCTGACTGCGGAGCAGGAACGGCTGTACGACAGCCTGCTCGACCGCGCCGTGGACGAAGGTTTCGGCACGGGCGCCGGGCGGCAGACGCGGATCCTGGCGGCACTCACCTCGTTGAAGCAGGTGTGCAACCACCCGGGGCTGGTCAGCGGCGAGATGACCGAGCTCGCCGGGCGATCCGGCAAGCTCGACCTCTGTACCGATATCGTCGCGAACAATCTCGACAATGCCGCCCCGACACTGATCTTCACCCAGTACCGCGGCACCGGTGAGTTGCTGGTCCGCCATCTACACGAGCAATTCGCGATCACCGCCCCGTTCTTCCACGGCGGGCTCGCGCAGGGCGAACGCGCCGCCATCGTCGACGAATTCCAGTCGCCGGACGGCCCACCGGTACTGGTACTGAGTCTGCGGGCCGCCGGAACCGGGCTCACCCTCACCCGAGCTGCCGATGTCATCCATTTCGACCGCTGGTGGAATCCCGCGGTCGAATCCCAGGCCTCCGACCGGGTGCACCGCATCGGCCAGACTCGCACCGTCACCGTCACGACCCTCACCTCGGCGACCAGCGTGGAGGAACATATCGCCGATATGCAGCGGCGGAAATCCGCGCTGACCGATTTCGGCGCGGGGACCGGTATCGCCGAACTGGCCCAGCTGGACGACGACCGACTGGTGGAAATTCTGCGCCGAAAGCGAGGAAACTGATGGCCGACAACGAATTCGGTTACACCCGCTGGGGAATGGACTGGGTACGCCTGGCCGAACCACTGCGTCAGACCCGCCCCGACCCGCTGCTGCCCCGGGCCCGCAGTATCGCACGCAACAACGGTGTCCGCACCGAAGCGGAAGGCCGGATCGTCCGGGCGCATATCCACCGCGGCGGTCAGGCATCGGTCACCCATATCGAACTCACGCCGCTGCCCCGGCCCGTCCTGACCGGGCTGGGCGCGATCGTGGGCACGGCACCGACGGTGCCGACCGACGAGATGTACGCCGCCGCCACAGATGCGGGCCTGCCGCTAGCTCCCGTTCCCGCGGCGATCGACTGCTCCTGTACCGCCCGCACCGACCGGTGCGTACACGTACTGGCCACGTTCTACGAGCTGGCACGCCAGGTGGACGAGAACCCCCGGTTCGGGCTGGACCTGCAAGGCTACGGCCACGATCCGGGACCCGACGATTCCGCGGCGCCCACCGAGGGGCCACGCTGGATCCCGCTCAACACCGTGGACCCTGCGCTGTATTTCGAAGTCTGAGAACATGTTCGACAGCGTGGGAAGACCCGGTTCCCACTGTTCCCGGGCCGTCGCCGGTAACCGCCCGGGCGGGAATGCGCTCCCGTCGCCCGGGCGGTTGCCTGGCTCCTCGTACTTGTGCCGGTCGGATCCCAACCGGTGGGTCGGGACAGGTCTCGCCCTGCCGAGCGGGTTACCGCCCGGCAGGTTGGCAGACGTGAGTCACCCGGGTGTGCTCAGGACGCGAGCATGCGGCAACACCGAGTACGGGCGGTCGCGCACCGCGACTTACTCGGTGGTCGAGCACCCGGACAGGAGCTGGAAACGCTGCCGCATCGCGGTGGAGAAAGCACGAGAAGTGTTTGCAGTACTCAACTGGTCTTCGACAACCCGAGCAGGAGGCTCAGTGCGGCGGCGGCCTCCAACAGGGCAGCTGAGCGCGAGTCGATCCGGGTATCGCGCGCCGTGAGCGCCGCCGCCAGGTCATCCCAGCGGCGCCGGCCACGGAGCTCGGGAATCAGCTCGCGCAGGGCCTCGATCCCGTAGCCGGCCAGGCGGAGCTGATGCACGAGCCGCGCGGCTCGTACGTCGTCGGGGGTGTACACGCGGGTTTCCCGGATGTCCGAGCGGCGCGGTACCACCACACCGGCGGCGTCCCAGTGCCGCAGTGTAGAGGTGCGTACCCCCAGCGCCCGCGCGAGTTCGGAAATGCTCATGGAGTCGGTGGGCTGGATATCGGCGAGAGGTTCGTCCGCGATGCTCCGGGCCGCCGTCCGCGCCGCGTCGAGGTCGCGGCGTTCGCGATCGAGCCGGGCGTGCGCGGTATCGAGCAACGCGAACACCTGCCGCAGGTCTCGCTTGTGCAGGGCGCGCAGGATCGTTTTCGCCGCGGCCGGATCGATTGCGGCGGCCAGCGCGCGGTACGCGCGCGCCGACCAGATGTGGGCTTCTCCGTATATCCGGTAACCGGCCGCGGTCCGGGTCGCCGCCGGCAGCGCACCGTCGCGCTCCAGATTGCGCACCTGCTGAACGGAGTACCCGGTGCGATAGGCGACCTCCGCGGTGCGCAGAGCAGTCGAATTGCGGCTTTCCACGTCTCCACCTGTCGATATATGGCTGGAAGTCTCCACAAGCACTTCAATGTAACGCTTGAATACATGACCATCGACGAGATCATCGGATACCTCGGCACCCTCGACGGCGTGCTCACACTGCGGCCGGGCCCCGGCGACGGGTCGCCCGAGCTCGCCTGGGGCGACGCGTTCTTCTACTACGCCCCGGACGGTGAGATCCCATCCCGGACCCAACCGTTCGCCACCATCGTGACCAAGAACTATCCGGGCGACGACCGGTCACAGCTCGACCGCCCGGGAAGTTTCCGCCTGAATATCAGCGCCGGCCCGGAGGCGTTCCGTACATGGACCGGCCACTCACCGCGTGACGCGAATTCTGTTGAGGACGACCCGAGCGCTCGTGACACCGTGATCGTCCATCCCGTGTACGGAACCGCGGGCTGGCTGGCGATCGTAGACCCGGGTTCGCGCACCGCCGAGACGCTTCGGGAGCTGCTCGAGATCGCGCACGCCCGCGCCCGTTCGCGCACGGAAAGGACACGGTAGCGCACCACATCCCGGGCAGGAAGGCCACCGCGGCGGCGATATCGTCGGCAGCACCGTAACGTCCGAGCGCGGCGCGGCCGGCCTGATCCGCTGCCCGGGCGCCATGGCGATCTCACCCGCGTCGTAGACCACGCCATGACCGCCCGGCCGCCCGGCGGCTCACATCCGGCGTAACGCGGAGATACGTTCGGTCAGTTGGTCTGCCGTGGCGAGCGCCGTGGGCGGTCCTCCGCACTGGCGGCGCAGTTCGCCGTGGATGACCCCGTGCGGCTTACCTGTGCGGTGGTGGTGCATGGCGACCAGGCTGTTCAGTTCCCGGCGCAGCTCACCCAATTTGTCGGCGGTCGCCACCCGCTCGGCGGCATTACCGGCGGGAACGGGAGCCGGTGCAGTGGGCGCCGGTTCGGATCTGGACCGCTCGGCGACCTGGCGTGCCTGCCGTTCCCGCAGGAGTGCACGCATCTGCTCGGCATCGAGCAGGCCCGGAATACCCAGGTAATCCGCTTCTTCCGCGCTACCGGAGAAAGTCGCCGTGCCGAACGAGGACCCGTCGTAGATCACCTGGTCGAGTTCGGCGTCGGCGGCCAGCGGGACGAACCGTTTCTCTTCCTCACCCGGTTCGTCGCGCTGCTTGTTCGCCTCGGTCAGCAACTCGTCGTCGAGACCGTCCTTCTCCCGGTGCGGTTTACCGATCACATGGTCGCGCTGGACCTCGAGCTGCGCAGCCAGGTCCAGTAGCACCGGAACCGAAGGCAGGAACACACTGGCCGTCTCACCGCGCCGCCGGGCGCGCACGAAACGGCCGATGGCCTGCGCGAAGTACAGCGGCGTGGAGGCGCTGGTGGCGTACACCCCGACCGCCAGCCGCGGTACGTCCACACCTTCCGACACCATCCGCACCGCGACCATCCACGGCTGGTTACCGGCCGCGAACTCACCGATGCGGGCCGAAGATGTCGGATCGTCGGACAGCACCAGCACGGGCTTGTTGCCCGTGAGATGCTCCAGCAGTTCGGCATACAACCGGGCACGTTCCTGATCCGAGGCGATCACCAGGCCACCGGCATCGGACATACCGCCTTCACGCAGTTGCGCCAGCCGCATATCCGCGGCGCGCAGCACGGCATAGATCCAGTCGCCGGCGGGATCGAGTGCGGTACGCCAGGCCCGGGCGGTCTGCTCGGCGTTCAGCGGTTCACCCAGCCGGGCCGTGTACTCCTCGCCCGCGCTGTCGCGCCAATGCGCCTCACCCGAATACGCGAGGAACACCACCGGGCGCACGACACCGTCGGCCAGCGCCTCCGAATAGCCGTAGGAATGATCCGCCCGCGACCGCGGCAGTCCGGCTTCGTCGGGTTCATAGGTGACGAACGGGATCTGGCTGTCGTCGCTACGGAACGGGGTACCGGTGAGCGCCAGCCGCCGGGTCGCGTCGCCGAACGCCTCCGCTACCGCATCACCCCAGCTCTTGGCGTCACCGGCGTGATGGATCTCGTCCAGGATCACCAGCGTGCGGCGGTTCTCGGTACGCACCCGGTGCTTGAACGGATGCGCCGCCACCTGGGCATAGGTGACGACCACGCCGTGATAGTCCCCCGAGGTGCCACCGGTCGTATTCGAGAAGTTGGAATCCAGCGCGATCCCCGACCGCGCCGCCGAGGCGGCCCACTGGTGTTTGAGGTGCTCGGTGGGTGCAACCACGGTGACCTGGTCCACGGTTCGGTCGGCCAGCAGTTCGGCGGCCACCCGCAGCGCGAACGTGGTCTTACCGGCGCCCGGGGTGGCGACGGCAAGGAAATCACGGGGTTTGGTGGCCAGATAACGGGTCAGGGCGCGCCGCTGCCAGGCACGCAGGTTCGCGCCCGGAACTGCCGTCGCCGTGGCGCCGCTCGTATCGGTCACGGAGACAAACACTAGCGGCCGTCGCCGCGATGGCGCCAAACCGGCGCGGCCGCCGCGACGGGTGTCACACGCCGCGGGCGCGCCGCGCCGGGTAACCGGTGATTCACCTGCCGACCGCCGACACGTCCGCCCTGCGCCACACCACGGGGTACGCGGGTGAGAGATGCTGGACCGATCATGCACAGCTACGGAAACGAACACGGGACCCCACGCCGGGATACCTCGTGGCTGCGGCATGCCCTGGCCCAGACCCGGCGGCTGGTCGTCCGTGTGTCCGTGAAGTCCTGGAACGATTCGATCTTTGCCAAATCCGCCGCCGCGGCCTTCTGGCAGACATTGTCGCTGGTCCCGCTGTTGTTCGGACTGCTGGGCGGCCTGGGGTACGTCAGCGGGCTGTTCGGACCCGACACCGTCGAGATCGTCGAATCGAAGATCTTGACCTTCAGCCGTGATCTCTTCAACCCCAGCGTTGTCACCGATCTCATCGAGCCGACCGTCCGCGATGTTCTCGGCCAGGGCCGCGCGGCCTTCGTCTCGGTCGGTTTCGTGCTCTCGCTCTGGGCCGGCTCATCGGCCATGGCGACCTTCGTCGACGCGATAGTCGAAGCGCACGGCCAGCAGGACGCGCGGCACCCCGTCTGGCAGCGCATCTTCGCCCTGCTGCTGTACGTGCAATTCCTGATCGCGGCGGTGTTCATCCTGCCGCTCATCGCGCTGGGACCGGTGTTGATCGGCCGGATCCTGCCGGACACCTGGCGTGAACCCGGGCTGCGGCTGATCGATTCCTTCTACTACCCCGCGGTGGGACTATTACTCATCGTCGGCCTGGCCACGCTCTACAAATTCGCGCTGCACAGTTCGCTGCCGTACCACCGGCTGTTCTGGGGGGCGCTGCTCGCCGGGGTGTTCTTCATGGCGGCCAGCGAGGTGCTGCGCCGATACCTGACGCTGGTCACCCGCACTGGGGTCACCTACGGCGCGCTGGCCACCCCGATCGCCTTCCTGCTGTTCACGTTCTTCCTCGGTTTCGCGGTGATCCTCGGCGCCGAGTTCAACGCGGCCGTACAGGAGTTCTGGCCGGCGCGGGCGACCCGGATCGAGCAGTTCAAGGCATGGCTGGCCAAACGGCGGGATACACCGCCGGACGAGGACCGGGAACCGCCGGAGCCGGGTGCCCACCGGATCCCGCCACAACGCCGCGGACCGGGCGGCCGGGCACGCGACAACGGCACCGGTGGTAAACCGGCGCCGTCGACCCTGCGCTGATACGGGCGCTCAGTCGCCCTTGCGCAACTGCTCGTAGACCTTCTTGCATTCGGGGCAGACCGGCGAACCAGGCTTCGGCGAGCGCGTCACCGGGAATACCTCCCCGCACAGCGCGACCACCATCGTGCCCATGACGGCACTCTCGGCGATCCGGTCCTTCTTCACATAGTGGAAGAACTTCGGGGTGTCGTCACCGGTGGTCTCGTCGGTGGTCGTATCGGGGCGAACCAGAGTATCGGTACTCACGCAATCCATGATGCCGTACCGCGCGGCCGTCCTCACACCACGTACCCACCGGGGTTACGCGCGCGCCGCGGTAGTGCAAGACTCGAAGGTATGCAGCAGCACGGCGAAGACTCCGGGCGCGGCCCGGAGCACATCGACGCCGGTGCGAGCGGTCTCGGTGAAGACATCGGCGCACCGCGGCCGGCCCGTCCCACCCGTTCGTCCGGATACTTTCCCGGTGACGACGCGAAACACGCGGCCTTGATCACCGCGGCGGCGCCCTCGTTCCAGGACCAGCATCGGGCGCGGGTACGCCGCTACACGATCATCATGGCGTTCCGGATCCCGGCCCTGATCTTGGCCGGTATCTCCTACTCGGTTTTCGGGAACGCCCTGATCGCCATCCTCATCATGGCGGCGTCGGTACCCCTGCCGTGGGTCGCGGTGCTCATCGCCAACGATCGCCCGCCCCGGGACAAGAACGAACCCAGCCGCTGGGACCGCCCGCGTACCGCGCTCGAGGAACGCCGCCGCGACGCGATCGACGGATAGCGCGAAACGGCCTCCGGCGCCGCGAGTGGCAGAGTACTGCTGTGCCCATACACGGATCGACCACCGCATCTGCCCTGACGGCCCTGTGCCCGGACCTGCGCGCGGCCCTGACCCGCGTGGGCTACAACGCCGACACTCTGCTGGAAGTCCTGGGTCCCGAGGCGCACAGCGCGCTGGGGCGCGGGGAGCCGGTACCCGTGCGGCGCGTTGCCCGGGGTGCGGGCCAACTGGGCACGCTGGTGCGGCTGCTGCTCCTCGGCGATGCGGTCCCGGAAGCGGAGGTCGCCGCGGCGCTGGCACCGGTCGCGGTGGCCGATGCCATCGCGGCCGGGCTCCTGTCCGCCGAGGGCGGCCTGGTACGCGCGGCTCTCGATCTGCGCCCGCTCGATACCGGCGCGGGTAATCGCTGGATCCTGTCCGATCTCGACGATTCGATGCACCGCCGGGAGCTGACCGAGGATCACGTGCTCGGCGTCGGTCACGCGTCGCTGTCGCTGCTGCGGGCGACCCCGACCCTCCCGGTCGGCTCGGTACTGGATCTCGGCACCGGCTGCGGGGTCCAAGCGGTACACGCCGCCGGCTACGCCCGGTCGGTGACCGCCACCGATATCAACCCGCGCGCCCTGTGGCTGGCCGAGGCCACCGCCGCACTCAACGAACTCGACCTCGAACTGCTCACCGGATCGTGGTTCGAGCCGGTGGCCGGACGCCGGTTCGACCAGGTGGTCGCCAATCCGCCGTTCGTCGTCGGTCCGGCCCGGATCGAGCACACCTACCGCGATTCAGGACTCGACCTGGACGGCGCGAGCGAACTGGTGCTCTCCCGCGTACCGGACCTGCTCGCCCCCGGCGGAACGGCGGCCGTTCTCGCTGCCTGGATACACACCGAGGATGCGGACTGGCGGCAGCGTGTTTCCGGGTGGCTGCCCGCATACGGTGTCGATGCCTGGGTCGTCCAGCGCGATATCGCCGACCCCGCACTCTACGTCGGCACCTGGCTGCGCGACGCCGGCCTGGATCCGCGCAGCCCGGCGGCCCAGGAGCGGGTCGAGGATTGGCTCACCGCCCTCGACGAGGCCGGCGTCACCGGGATCGGCTTCGGATTCGTCTACCTGCGCGCGTTCGACGGGCCGACCGAGGTCCTGGCCGAGGATCTGACCCACGGATTCGAGGACCCGCTCGGCGCGGAGGCTCTCGCCCACTTCGAACGGTCGGCCTGGTTGCGTGCGGTGGCCGCCGATCCGGCTCTCGCCTGGCGTTCCCGCTACCGGGTCGACCCGGCGACCGCACTGGAACGGGTCTACCTGCCCGGCGAGGAAGGCTGGGACCAGCAGGTGGCCCGCCTGCACCGCGGTAACGGGCCACGCTGGCAGCACGAGGTGGACGAGAGCACCATCTCCTTGCTGGCGGGAATGCGATCCGACGGCCTGCCGTTGTACGAACTGATCGAACTGCTGGCACTGTCCCAGGGATCCGACGAGGTGGACCCGGAGTTCGCTACGGCGGCGCTCGCGGTGGTCACCGGCTTGGTGCGGCACGGACTGGTACATCCGGTCTAGGAGTTTCACCTCCGGCGGTGGGCACCGGTCGCCTGCGCGGGGGCTGCCCTCGGGCGCCGCTTCACCTCGGTCTCCGGTCCGACGGGCCCGTGCCCCGGATTCCCGGCCCGTTCCGTTCTCAGGAACTTCTCAGAACGTGACGCTGAAAACCGCAGTTCAGAGCGGTTTATCCGCGCCCGGCGAGGGAACTTTCCCTATGTCGGGTCCGTTGTTCGGAGTGAGACACCACCGACAGGAGGCAAGTCATGACAAGCCCCGCCACCACTCGTGTGCGCCCCAGTGATACGGACCTCGACGCTCAGAGCCCCGCCGCCGACCTGGTACGCGTGTACCTGAACGGGATCGGACGGACGGCACTGCTCACCGCCGCCGACGAAGTGGAACTGGCCAAGCGCATCGAGGCGGGTCTCTATGCCCAGCACCTGCTGGAGACCGGCAAACGTCTGTCGGCGACCCGCAAGCGTGATCTGGCGATCGTGGTCCGGGAAGGCCAAGCGGCGCGATCGCATCTGCTGGAAGCCAACCTGAGGCTGGTCGTCTCGCTCGCAAAGCGGTACACGGGCCGCGGGATGCCCCTACTGGACCTGATCCAGGAGGGCAATCTCGGCCTGATCCGCGCGATGGAGAAGTTCGACTACGCCAAGGGCTTCAAGTTCTCCACCTACGCCACCTGGTGGATCCGCCAGGCCATCACCCGCGGTATGGCCGATCAGAGCCGTACCATCCGGCTCCCGGTCCATCTCGTGGAGCAGGTCAACAAGCTCGCCCGGATCAAGCGTGAACTGCATCAGCAGCTCGGCCGGGAGGCCACCGACGCGGAACTCGCCGCCGAATCGGGTATCGCGGTGGAGAAGATCGCCGATCTACTCGACCACAGTCGCGATCCGGTGAGCCTGGATATGCCCGTCGGCAACGACGAGGAGGCCCCGCTGGGCGATTTCATCGAGGATTCCGAGGCGACATCTGCCGAAAGCGCCGTGATCGCCGGCCTGCTGCACCGCGATGTCCGCAGCGTGCTGAACACCCTCGACGAACGCGAACAGCAGGTCATCCGGTTGCGCTTCGGTTTGGACGACGGGCAGCCCCGCACGCTCGATCAGATCGGCAAACTCTTCGGTCTGTCGCGTGAGCGGGTCCGCCAGATAGAGCGCGAGGTCATGTCGAAGCTCCGCAAGGGCGAACGAGCCGACCGGCTGCGCGCCTACGCCAGCTGAGCGCGCACAACGCCCCGGAAAACAAGCGATGACCGGCCGTGATGGCCGGTCATCGACCGCTGGGGCCGATCGAAGTGCATCCGGTGTCACGGGGACGCCTGCTCATTCCGAACGGACCAGAATGTCCGCCGGCTCGCGAACAACTGTGGTTTCATCCCCGACCTGACCGCACCTCTCGGCCCGGCGCAGCCGCTCCCGCAGTGGCAACCGACCTGGCCGGTGCACATTTTCATGGCGGCCACCTGATTTCCGGATGAGCAGAACGTGTCGCTGGTTACGGCACCGGGCCAGGTCTCTGGCCGGGCCCCGCAGGCAGAGGCTTCATTGCGTCGCCCGTCGAAGGGATGTCTGCGGATTGCGTGCCGGTTTCCACCGGGCGAATCTGCCCATGGGCCCGATACCCGCGGTCGACCTGGCCGTAGTATCGGGCCGGGCGTGCGGGTTCCGCGGTTCAGCCCAGTCGCCGGGGGCCGGTGTCGAAACGGCTCGGTTGCGGGCCGATCCGAGCGCGGGCATACAGGATCGCCGCCGATTCCGGGCTGGCGAGTACCGGCTCACAGGACAGTTCGCGCATTTCGGGAAGGTCGTCGAACAGGGCCGATATTCGCCGGGTCAGGTCGATCAGGGCGGCCTTGTCGACACGCGGGCTGGCCGGTGTTCCGTTGAGCAGCGGCGCGGCCCGCGGGGCGTCGATCAGGGCCGCGGCCTCCTCGGCGGACAGTGGTAACGCGCGGTAGGCCCGGTCCCCCAGGAGCTCGATGATCGGACCGGACAGGCCGAATTCGATGACCGAGCCGAATGCCGGATCGTCCTGCACTCGCAGCACGCAACCGACCCCCTTGGGCGCCATCCGCTGGATATGCAGCAGCGGATCACCGCACAGCTCCACCAGATCACGGTAGGCCTGGCGTACCGCCTCCGGACGCCACAGATCCAAGCGCACCCAGCTCATATCGGGCCGGTGCCGCCAGCCCTCGTTGGTCGCCTTGGCCGCCACCGGATACCCGAGTTCCTCGGCGGCGGCCACAGCCGACTCGACATCGCGCACGGCACGGAAGTCGACAACGGAAATGCCGTAGCAGGAAAGGAGTTCGACGGTCTCCTCGTCGGCCAGGCGGCGTCCTCCTTCCGAATCGGCCAGCCAGCCGGCCATCAGGGCAACCGCGCGTTCGCTGTCGATCCCGGCGGGCCGGGCCGAATCGGCGCCGGAACGCACGGCCTCCTCCGGACCTGCCGGGCCGGGCCGGTCGCGCCATCGCGCATACCGCTGTACCCGCGCCAATGCCCGCACTGCGCGCGCGGGATCGGGAAAGGACGGGATGGAACCGCGAATCGCGGCCGCCCCGGCGCCGCGCACCGCGAGCAGATCGGGAATACCGTCCCCGCTGGCGAATGTGGTGAGGACCGGTTTATCGCCGGCTACGGTGGCCACGGCCGTGCGGAGCGCTTCCGCATAGCCGGTCTGGGGTAACGGGATCGGAGGCGCGAAAATGACGATCACGGCGTCGGTTTCGTCCGCCCGCAGCGCCGCGGTCACGGCCGTGAGGTAATCATCCGGCGTTGCCTGCGGCCCGAGATCCACGGGTTCGGCGGCGCTGAGCCCCTCGCTGCGTGCGGCGTCGGCGGTGAGCCAGTTGAGGGCCGTACTGTTTCCCACGATCGCCGGACGCGGACCGCGGGGCAGCGGCTGGTAGCCCAGCAGCGCAGCACAGTCGAACATCTCCGAGATCGATTCCGCCCGAACGACTCCCGACTGCGCGAACAAGTCACGGACGACAGCGCGGTCCAGTTCCCCATCCGAATCCCCGCGTGCCGCCAGCCGGCTCGGGCTCACCGCCACAATCGGTTTGTTCCGTGCGACCCGTCGCGCGATCCGGGAGAATTTCCGCGGGTTACCGAAACTCTCCAGATACAGCAGGATCACATCGGTATCGGCATCGGTATCCCAATACTGCAGAAGGTCGTTACCGGAGACATCGGCGCGGTTACCGGCGGATACGAACGTGGACAGGCCCAGATTCCGGGTGGCCGCCTCGGCCAGGATCGCCACCCCCAGCGGCCCCGACTGGCAGAAGAACCCGATCCGCCCGCGACCCGGCAGCACCGTGGCCAGGGTCGCGTTGAGCCCGACCGCGGGATCGGTGTTGGCGATACCGAGGGCACTGGGGCCGACCACCCGCATGCCGTGGCCGCGGGCGGCCGCGACCAGCTCCGCTTCGGCCCCACGACCTTGCTCACCTGTTTCACTGAAGCCCGCCGACAACACCAGCAGGCCTTTGACCCCTTTGGCCATACAGTCGTCGAGCACTGAACCGATCTCGGCGGCCGGCACCGCCACCACCGCCAGATCCACCTCTTCGGGGATATCGCGCACGGTGGGATAGGCGTGCACGCCCCGGACCGAACGGCGGCCGGGATTCACCGGATAGACGGCGCCGTGGTAGGTACCGTCGAGCAGGTTCGCCAGGACCACCCCGCCGACCCGCTCAGAACTGGGGGTGGCACCGATAACCGCCACCGACCGCGGCGCGAGCAGATTGCCGACGCTGCGGGCCTCCGAGGCCCGCTCCCGCGCATCCCGGACCGAACGCAGCGCCTCGGTGGGGTCGATGGCGAACTCGAGATGCAGCACCGATCCGTCGCGGCTGCGCTCCACCTGGTAGCCGGCTTCGCGGAATACCGTGACCATCACCGTGTTCTCCGCCAGTACCTCCGCGACGAAGGTTTCGATCCCGTTCTCCGCAGCCGCCCCTGCCAGATGCTCCAGCAGGATCGATCCGAGGCCGCGGCCCTGATGGTCGTCCGCTACGACGAACGCGACCTCCGCGGAGCGCTTGCCCGAGCGGTCCAGCAATTCGTATCGGCCCACGGCGATGATCGAATCCCCGAGCACGACGACCAGCCCGACCCGATCGCGATAGTCGACGTGGGTGGTGCGGTAGAGATCCTTCGGCGAGATCCGTGGGTAGGGCCCGAAGTAGCGCAGATAGCGGGTGCGTTCGGAGAGCGCGGTGTGGAACCGCTGCAGTTCGTCGGCGTCCGCGGGGGTGATGGGGCGCAACCGCACCACACCTCCGTCGGAGGCCAGGACATCGGCGTGCCAGTGCTGCGGCGCGGGGGCCGGATCGTCGGGAACGGTTTCGGCCGGTTCAGTCACGCGGGTCCTCCGAGTCCAGGCCGAGCGGGCCGAAGCACGCGCGGCGGGTGGCGAGGACGGCGGTGTCGACCGCACGCTGTGCGCGGTCGGTCCGGGCGTCCCCGGTTTCCGCGGTTCCCCCTGGGCCGTCCCAGCGCTGGAACGCAATATCCACACCGTCGCCCATCGTGCGGGGCGGCGATATCCGCGGCCTTTCGGTTTGCACGAGATCGATCCAATCCTGCGGTATCGGGGTCGCCGGGTCCACCGGGCGGTTCAGTGCGAGCGCCAAGAGATGGGTCCATGCGCGCGGCACCACCCGGACCAGGCCGTACCCGCCACCGCCGACGGCAAGCCACCGGCCGTCGGCGTATCGGTCGGCCAGATCTCGCATGGCGGCGAATGCTGCCACCTGGCCCTCGACTCCGAGTTCCAGATCTGCCAGTGGATCCTCCCGGTGGGTGTCGACCCCGCACTGGCTGACGATCACCTGCGGCCGGAACGCCGCGACCGCCCCGGGGACGACTGCATGGAAGGCGCGCAGCCATTGCGGGTCCCGGGTGCCCGGTAACAGCGGCAGGTTGATCGCGGTGCCGTCGCCGGGCCCACTGCCGGTTTCCTCCGGCCATCCCGTGTTCGGCCACAGCGTCGCGGGGTGCTGGTGGATCGAAAGGGTGAGTACGCGCGGGTCCCGGTAGAACGCGTGCTGCACTCCGTCCCCGTGATGGACGTCCACGTCGATATAGGCGATCCGGTCGAAACCGTGGTCGAGCAGCCACGAGATGGCCACCGCGACGTCGTTGTACACGCAGAAGCCGGCCGCCCGCCCCGGCATGGCATGGTGCATTCCGCCGCCGATGCTCACCGCCCGCCGGGCGGTGCCGCCCGCGATCGCGCGCGCCGCGGCCAGTGTGCCGCCGACGATCACCGACGAGGCCTCGTGCATCCGGGGAAAGATCGGATTGTCGGCCGAGCCGAGACCGTGGGGTGGATCCGGCTGTTCTACGCCGGGCACCGCCCGGCGTACCGCCTCGATGTAGTCCGCGGTGTGCACCCGGAGCAGCTCACCGGTATCGGCCGGGCCCGGCTCCAGTATTTCGATACCGTCCAGTAGGCCGAGCGCATATGCCAGCGCCATGGTGTACCGCAGCCGGGCCGGTTTCATCGGGTGCTCAGGGGTCCACGAGTACTCGAGAAAGCGGTCGCTCCACACGATGGTCGCCGCATCCGGGTCGCCGCGATCTGCCTGCGGTGCTGAAGTGGCCATGATCGCAACCGTATCGGGAAGGGCGGAACCCCATCCGGCGTTGTCATGCAGTAGAAATACATGTACGTGCAACAGCGGCGCCGAACCGAGCGCCGCCGGTATTCCCATCGCGTCACGCGACCCGCTCCGTCCGACCGGGGTCGCTGGTGCGCAGGTAGAATTTGTGCCGACGAAGGGGCAAAAGTGAAGGATCTGGTCGACACCACGGAGATGTATCTCCGTACCATCTACGACCTCGAGGAGGAGGGCGTAGTACCCCTGCGCGCCCGGATCGCGGAGCGCCTCGAGCAGAGCGGACCGACGGTGAGTCAGACCGTAGCGCGGATGGAGCGCGACGGGCTGCTCCTGGTTGCGGGTGATCGGCATCTCGAGCTGACCGACAAAGGGCGGAGCATGGCGGTCGCCGTGATGCGTAAACACCGGCTGGCCGAGCGGTTGCTGGTCGATATCATCGGCTTGGACTGGCAGAACGTCCACGCCGAGGCCTGCCGCTGGGAACATGTGATGAGCGAGGACGTCGAACGGCGGCTGGTGGAGGTGCTCAACCACCCCACCACCTCCCCGTACGGCAACCCCATCCCCGGCCTGGACGAACTCGGTATCAACGCCGCCGACCTGCTCGAGGAACCACTCAAGCGGCTTTCCGAGCTTCCGCAGGGGCAGACGCATGCCGTGGTGGTACGTCGGCTGGCCGAACATATCCAGACCGACCCGGAAGTGATCGGCCGGTTGCGGGAGGCCGGTGTCGTGCCCGATGCGCGCGTGACGGTCGAAAGCAAACCGGGGGCCGTGGTGATCACTGTTCCGGGGCACGCGGGTTTCGAGCTTCCCGATGAAATGGCCCACGCCGTCCAGGTGAAGCTGGTCTGATCCGTGGAACTCCTGGTCACCGGCGGTGCCGGTTATGTGGGTGGCGTATGCGCGCTCGTCCTGCGGGAGCAGGGTCACGACGTGGTCGTCGTGGACGATCTGTCGACCGGTAACGCGGACGGGGTACCGGCGGGCGTCGAATTCGTCGAAGGCGACGTGGCCGAGGCCGCACCGGATCTGCTGCGCGCGCGGCGGTTCGACGGTGTGCTGCATTTCGCGGCGCAATCGCTGGTCGGTGAATCGGTCCAGCAGCCGGAGAAGTACTGGCACGGCAATGTCGTGAAAACCCTTACGCTGCTGGAGGCCATCCGGGAGACCGGAACTCCGCGGCTGGTGTTCTCCTCGACCGCGGCCGTATACGGCGAACCGGAGCAGGTTCCGATCACCGAGGATGCGCCCGCCCGGCCCACCAATCCCTACGGTGCGTCGAAACTGGCCATCGATCACGCGATCACGTCCTATTCGGTGGCCCACGGCCTGGCCGCCACCAGTCTGCGCTATTTCAACGTGGCCGGCGCCTACGGCGGCCTCGGCGAGAACCGGGTGGTGGAAACCCATCTGATCCCGCTGGTGTTGCAGGTCGCCGCGGGCCACCGGGATTCCATTTCGGTGTTCGGCACCGATTGGCCCACGCCGGACGGGACCGCGGTGCGCGATTACATCCACATCCTGGATCTGGCGCAGGCGCATCTGCTCGCACTGGAATCCGCGACCGCGGGCACCCATCGGGTGTTCAATCTGGGAAGCGGTACCGGATTTTCTGTGCGCGAGGTGATTTCGGCGTGCCGGCGGGTCACCGGCCGCCCGATCACCGCGGTCGACGCGCCGCGCCGCGCGGGCGACCCGGCGGTGCTCATCGCCTCCAGCAATCGCGCGGTCGACGAACTCGGCTGGCGACCCGAGCACAACGATCTCGACGAGATCGTTTCCGCCGCGTGGACCTATCTGCAGGGTCTCGGCTCGCGCGCGCACAGCGCCCGCTGACTCCGGTCCTGCGGTCACCACTGCGCGGCTTCCATATCGACGCCGAGAGTGGCGGCGCAATCCCTGCCGCACCGCGCCAGGTCGCGGAGGCGCTCCGGGCGCATCCCGGCCTCCAGCGCGGTGTGCAGCAGGGCGGCCATGGAGTGGTGCGGGTCCGCGTCGAGGGCGGCGTCCAAGGCGATCCCGGCGAAGGGACCGTCACCGCGGACATAGGCGAAATAACCCAGCAGCATAGCCGTTTCGGCACGGTCCGCACCGTCGAGCGCACGCGCCAGCCTGGACCACACCCGCTCGGCGGCGTCGGCGTGCGCGGTCGTGGCCAGCGCGAACATGCAGTCCCTCAGTTCCCGATCGCGCAGCGCCACGGCGATATCGGCGAGTTCGCGGACGGCGAGATCGGCATCGGATTCGCTGTTCGAAATCAGCCAGAGCACGGTGATGAGTTCACCGCGCAGGAATCCGATCGGATCCTCACGCCGGGCCGCGGCGGCGTACCGCTCCTTGGCCCGGTCCTGCGCCATTCCGAGTTCGGCCGAAACCTCGGCGCACAGGGTCGGATCCGGCGCGATCAATTCGGTGAGTTCGCCTCTGCAGCGCCGGATCGGCCGGCCGTCCAGAACTCGATTCAACGTCACCCGGGAGGCCACCGGATCGGCGATGAGGCCGCGGCGGCCCGGATCGGTGAGACTCCACCAGGGTCGGCCGCCGCTGATCGAGTGGGCCGCCCATACGGCCCGCACCGGCACGGCCGCCGCCGCCAACCGGCGCTCCAGTGCGGTGAGGACCGGCACCGGGCACGGTGACGTGCCTTGCGGATCCGGCAGCCCCTCGTCGACGAGGACGACGAGGACCCCTCTCACATCCGGCCGGGCGCATACCCGTGATGCCGCCGCGGCGACGGTGCCCTCGTCGGACGGCCGCCCGGTGGTGGGCTGCCACAGGTCGAACCGGACGACGAGATCGATGACGGCGCTGTCCGGGGCGCCGGGCGCGGCACACAGCACAGCCAGCACCAGCGAACGTTCGGGGCGGAAACCGAGCATGGCGGGAATCGCCGCGATGAGATCACCCGGATCGTCGAGTCGCGCCGGGCGGGGCCGGGTGAGCCGGTCGTATTCGCCCGGCGCTCCCTCGGCACAGCGAAGCAGGGCCGAACCTGCCGGTTTGCCGTCGGACCGGACGGGTATCACGGCGGGTGCGTGCGCCGGGGCGGTCAGTGCCCGGGCGGTCGGGCAGGGGCCGTCGGCGCCGGTTGCGGCGGCCACACGGCGCGCGAGGGCCGGATCCGGGTGATCGGGCGCACGGTGCGGGCCGGCAGGAGGTCGGGAGACGGAGGTCGCTGCGGGTGTCATGGGCCGATCATGCGGCGGGGGTCTTCGGAACTCGTCGTCGTGAGCTGGGAGGATGCCCCAGAAAGACAAGTCTGTGGATAACTCCGGGTTATGCACGGATTCACCGTGCGAGGCCGGGTGCGAAGACGCAGAGGGCCATCGCAGCCGAAAACGGGACATCCACGCGAAGGCTGTGCCACACTCCCTTCGTTCACCGGCCGCGCGCCGCCCGGTCCGGCATCGAGGCCGCTCGGGGCCGGGAATTCACCGGCGGCGGCCACTGTTGTCACCGCAGAGAGCCGATGTACGGCCCCGTGTGGCCGTTCATCGTCATGGGGGACAATGAAGTGTGATTCGCGGCTCGCGGCGCGGCAGCGGATACCAGGAGTAGCTCGACCGGCCCCGCCGACGGATCGCGCAGGAAGGAGTACGCGATGGACTACGAGTCGCGAATGTACGAACTGGAGTTCCCCGCTCCGCAGCTGTCGTCGGACGACGGCTCGGGGCCGGTTCTGGTGCACGGCCTCGAGGGTTACTCCGACGCCGGCCACGCCGTCCGGCTCGCCACGACCCATCTGCGGGAGAGCCTGGAAAGCGAACTGGTCGCGTCGTTCGACGTCGACGAACTGCTCGACTACCGGTCGCGGCGCCCGCTCATGACCTTCAAAACGGATCATTTCGCCGACTACGCCGAACCCGAACTGAATCTGTGGGCCGTGCGCGATACCGCGGGTACGCCGTTCCTGCTCCTCGCCGGGATGGAACCCGACCTGCGCTGGGAGAAGTTCACCACCGCGGTGCGGCTGCTCGCCGAACAGCTCGGGGTGCGCCGCAGTATCGGCCTCAGCGCCATCCCGATGGCGATTCCACACACCCGTCCGCTGGGCGTGACGGCGCATTCCTCGAACCGCGATCTCATCCCGGAAAACCAGCGTTGGCCCGGTGAACTGCAGGTCCCCGCCAGCGCCTCCACTCTCTTGGAGTACCGGATGGCCCAGCACGGCCACGAATCGCTGGGTTTCTCGGTGCACGTCCCGCACTACCTCGCGCAGACCTCCTATCCGGAGGCCGCGCAGACGCTGCTCGAACATCTCGGCGAGAACTCCGGGCTGCAATTCCCGCTGGCGGCGCTCGGCGAGGCCGCCGCACAGGTCCGCGAACAGGTCAACGAGCATATCGCCGGCAACGCCGAGGTGGAGACGGTCGTCCAGGCGCTGGAACGCCAGTACGACACCTTCGTCACCGCCCAGGAACGCCAGTCCAGTCTGCTGGTCGGTGAGGGCGAGCTGCCCAGCGGGGAGGAACTGGGTGCCGAGTTCGAACGCTTCCTCGCCGAACAGGGCGGCTACTCCGACGACGAGCCGAACTGAGCGCGCCGATCACCGGCACACGCCCACCGTGCCGGTGATCGGGCCCGGGCACGACGTAGGGTGTCCCGGGTGGATCTGACCGAACTGCTCGAGATACCGGGAACCGACGCCGACGCGCTGTACGAGTCGTTCGCGATATGGGCAGCCGATCAGGGCACCCCGTTGTATCCGGCGCAGGACGAGGCGCTGATGGAACTGGCATCCGGCTCCCACGTCATCCTCGCCACCCCGACCGGTTCGGGGAAATCGCTGGTCGCGGTCGGTGCGCATCTGTTCGCCCTCACGGCAGGCCGGCGTACTTACTACACCGCGCCGATCAAGGCGCTGGTGAGCGAGAAGTTTTTCGCACTGTGCGAGGTGTTCGGCGCCGAACGGGTGGGTATGGTCACCGGCGATGCGGCGGTCAACCCGACCGCGCCGATCATCTGCGCCACTGCCGAAATCCTGGCCAACCTCGCGCTGCGCGAGGGCGCGACCGCCGATATCGGCCAGGTGGTGATGGACGAATTCCATTTCTACGCCGACCCCGACCGCGGCTGGGCCTGGCAGGTGCCGCTGCTCGAACTACCGCACGCGCAGTTTCTGTTGATGTCCGCGACGCTGGGAGAGGTCGATTTCTTCGCGGCCGATCTAGAGCGGCGCACCGGACGCAGTGCCGCGGTGGTGGCCGGTACGGAACGCCCGGTGCCGCTGAGCTTCTCCTATGCCCGGACACCGATCACCGAAACCCTCACCGAGCTGGTGACCACTCATCAGGCACCGGTGTACGTCGTCCATTTCACCCAGGCCGCCGCACTGGAGCGGGCGCAGGCACTCACCAGCGCGAACTTCGCCAGCCGGGCCGAGAAGGACGCGATCGCCGAAGCTCTCGGCGAGTTCCGGTTCTCGTCCGGTTTCGGCCGCACGCTGTCGCGGCTGATCCGGCACGGAATCGGCGTGCACCATGCGGGGATGCTGCCGAAATACCGGCGGTTGGTCGAACGTCTCGCGCAGGACGGACTGCTGAAAGTCGTCTGCGGTACCGACACTCTCGGTGTGGGCATCAACGTACCGATCCGCACGGTATTGCTGACCGGGCTCACCAAATTCGACGGTGTGCGGACCCGGCGGCTCAAGGCCCGCGAATTCCATCAGATCGCCGGCCGCGCCGGGCGGGCGGGTTTCGACACGATGGGCACCGTGGTGGTGCAGGCGCCCGAGCACGAGGTCGAGAATGCCCGGCTGCTCGCGAAAGCCGGCAACGATCCGAAGAAGATGCGCAAAGTGCAGCGCCGCAAACCGCCCGAGGGTTTCGTATCGTGGAGCGAGGAAACGTTCCAGCGTCTGGTCGCCGCCCCTCCCGAACCGATGGTGTCGCGGTTCGCGGTGACCAACGCCATGCTGCTCAACGTGATCTCCCGCCCGGGCAACTGTTTCGAAGCGATGCGCCATCTGCTGGAGGACAATCACGAGCCGCGACCGGCCCAGCGGCGGCATATTCTGCGAGCCGTGCGGTTGTATCGGGCGCTTCGTGATGCCGGCGTGGTGCAACAACTCCCCGAACCCGACGAGCAGGGCAGATACGCCCGTCTCACCGTGGACCTGCAGCGCGATTTCGCCTTGGACCAGCCGCTGTCGCCGTTCGCCCTGGCGGCGTTCGAACTCCTGGACCGGGATACGCCGACCTATGCGCTGGATATGGTGTCGCTCGTCGAGGCCACGCTGGAGGATCCACGCCAACTGCTGATGGCCCAGCAGCACAAGGCCCGCGGCGAGGCGGTGGCCGAGATGAAGGCCGAGGGAATCGACTACGACGAGCGGATGGAACTGCTCGAGGAGATCACCTGGCCGAAACCGCTGGCGGAACTGATCGAGGCCGCCTACGAGACCTACCGGGCGGGACATCCCTGGCTGTCGGAGTTCGCGCCGTCACCGAAATCGGTGGTCCGCGATATGGTCGAGCGGGCGATGACCTTCACCGAGTTGATCTCCTATTACGAGCTGGCCCGGTCGGAAGGCGTTGTCCTGCGGTATCTCGCCGACGCCTACCGGGCGCTGCGGCGTACCGTTCCGGAGTCGGCCCGGACCGAGGAATTGGACGATCTCACCGAATGGCTCGGCGAGCTGGTCCGGCAGGTCGATTCGAGCCTGCTCGACGAATGGGAGCAGTTGACCGGCGCAGGCGCCGAAACCGATGCCGAACAGCTCGCGTTCGGCGCCGAAACCGTACGTCCCATCACGGCGAACGAACGGGCTTTCAAGGTGATGGTGCGCAACGCGATGTTCCGCCGGGTCGAACTGGCGGCCCGCCGCCGCTGGGCCGAACTGGCGGAGCTTTCTCCCGGCCCGGACTGGTCCACCGACCTCGAGCCCTATTTCGCGGAGTACGACGGTATCGGCACCGGTCCGGACGCCCGCGGTCCGCAGCTCTTCCGGGTCGAGGCGCGGCCGGGTTTCTGGCAGGTACGGCAGATCATCGACGACCCGGCCGGCGATCACGGCTGGGCGATTCTCGCCACCGTCGATCTGGCCGAATCCGATGCTGCGGGCGATGTGGTGTTCGACGAGGTCACGGTGGTGTCCGGGTGATCGCCGAGGCGAATGAGTGAGGTCGAAGGGTCGTGACGGCGGAATTCACCGGCCGGCATGTGCTGGCCGAGTTCGGCGGGGTCGACAGTGCGCTGTGCGACGACGGTGACCGGCTCACGGCGGCGTTACGGGCGGCGCTGACCACCGCGGGCGTCACCATCTGCGAAATGGTGAGCAAACAGTTCGAACCGCACGGGGTCACCGTGCTCGCGCTGCTCGCCGAATCGCACGCCTCCCTGCACACCTATCCGGAAACCGGTGACATCTTCGTCGACGTCTTCACCTGCGGTACCTCCGCCGACAGCGCCGAAGCCGTCGCCGAGCACCTGCGCACGGCATTGGCACCGCGGCGGGTGCGGATCTCGACTGTGCGGCGCGGCCGGGCGTCCGGCGGCTGACAGCGCCGCATCGGCGTGCCGGCTCGCGCTCAGCCGAATACAGCGGCAGCGAGCATGTAGGCCATCCCGAGATCCATGATCACGTGTGGGAGCACGCCGAGCGGTGCTCTGTGCCCCGGCGCGGCGGTATGCCCGGCCCACCACAGACGGCGCCCGCGCCGCGCTGCCACGGATACCGCGACGGCATCGGCCAGGAACAGCAACGCGAGAATCGTCATCTGCACAGTCCCCGGTCCACCACCGTGACCACCGGCGGAATGTCCCGACATGGTCGCCAGCATCACACCGGCCGCGACCAGGTGATAACCGAGCGCACCGGCCTGCCCCGGGCGTGGTGAGCGGTTCCGGACGATCCGGGCGGCCGCCAGCAGGCCGAAGACCAGCGTCATCGCGAGCAGCACACCGTGCAGCGCATGGGCGTGAACCCGGGTCGGGAACAGAACCATGATCGACATCACAGCGCACATCAGCAGATGCGCCGCATCGGATTCGTGGTCGCCCTGCACGGTGTCGCAGCCCGCGCCGACCGGGGCCCGCTGCCCGGCGCGCGCCGGCCGCGGCATCAACCGGGCGAGCACAATCGCGGCCGCAAGGGTGAATGCCAGCGCGGCACAGACCCGTACCGCCGCCTGGTCGAGTACCAATTCTCCCATGCCGCATAGCCTTTCACCGAAGGAAGCACCCTCGGACATGGTCGCACGGCATCGCCGGTCAGGACACGGCTTCGATCCCGACAGCCACTGACGCCGTAGCGCAACCGGGCTCGGTCGCCGGCGTTGCGAGGTGTCCCGGTTCGCGCCTGACGCGGTGGCGCGGCGAGCCCTGACGTCGACAGCGAGACGACGCGCGACCGCCGCGGCCGGCCGACCGGGGTTTCGTTACGCTGGTTGTCGCAATGACCAGGACCGCAGTCACTCACCGGGACCTTCGTACCCGGTTGGCCTCACTCACCCTCCGCGACGAACACCGGCTGCGCAAACAGCTCGACCGGGTACGCGGCGGCGATCTCACCGGGATCGAATCCCAGATCGGCGCCGCCGAACAACGCGTCGCCGCGCGGCGTGCGGCGCTACCCGAGATCAGCTACCCGGAGCAACTGCCGGTGACGGCACGGCGCGACGATATCGCCGCCGCCATCGCCGCCAACCAGGTGGTTGTCGTCGCCGGGGAGACCGGGTCCGGGAAGACCACGCAGATTCCGAAGATCTGCCTCGAGCTCGGCCGGGGTATCCGCGGGGCGATCGGGCACACGCAGCCGCGCCGGCTGGCGGCCCGCACGGTCGCGGAGCGGATCGCCACGGAGCTGGGCACCGAACTGGGTGACGCGGTCGGCTACACGGTGCGTTTCACCGACCAGGCGGCCGAGCACACACTGGTCAAACTGATGACCGACGGAATCCTGCTGGCGGAGATCCAGCGCGACCGTATGCTGCGCGCCTACGACACGATCATCATCGATGAGGCCCACGAGCGCAGCCTCAATATCGACTTCCTGCTCGGATACCTCAAGCAACTGCTGCCGCGGCGGCCGGACCTGAAGATCGTCATCACCTCGGCCACCATCGATCCGGAGCTGTTCGCCCGGCATTTCGCGGACGAAGCGGGTGATCCGGCACCGATCGTCGAGGTATCGGGCCGGTCGTATCCCGTCGAGGTCCGGTACCGCCCGCTGGCGCTGCCGGTCGCGGCGGATACCGAGGACGACGAGGATCGGGCGGTGGACCGCGACCCGGTCGACGCCATCTGCGATGCCGTGGTCGAACTGTTCGCCGCGGGCGACGGCGATGTGCTGGTCTTCCTGTCCGGCGAACGGGAGATCCGTGATACCGCCGACGCCCTCGCCGATCTCAAACTCCCCCGCACCGAGATCCTGCCGCTGTACGCGCGGCTGTCGGCCGCCGAACAGCACCGGGTGTTCGCACCGCATACCGGACGCCGGGTGGTTCTGGCGACGAATGTCGCCGAGACGTCGTTGACGGTTCCCGGGATTCGCTACGTCGTCGACCCGGGTACCGCTCGGATCTCCCGGTACTCGATGCGGACCAAGGTACAGCGGCTGCCGATCGAACCGATTTCCCAGGCTTCGGCGCGGCAGCGGTCGGGCCGGTGCGGCCGCGTGGCCGACGGTATCTGCATCCGCCTGTACTCCGAGGACGATTTCGAGGCGCGCCCGGCGTTCACGGATCCGGAAATCCTGCGGACCAATCTCGCCGCGGTCATCCTGCAGATGACCTCGCTGGGTCTCGGCGATATCGAACGGTTCCCGTTCGTCGAGGCGCCCGACAGCAGGGCGGTCCGTGACGGTGTCGCGCTGCTCGAGGAACTCGGCGCCCTGGTCCGCCGGACCGCGGAACCGCGGGCCGCGGGACCGACCGGCAGTCCGGCCCCGCGCGCCGGGAACGGACCGGGCGCCACCGAATCGCAGGATCCGGACCCCGCCGGCCACTCGGGCGCCGAATCCGGGTCCGCTACCGAACTCGCCGCGCAGCAGAACCCGGTCGAGGCCGCTCCGGAAGCCGATTCCGCAGGTTCCCGTCGCGGCCACCGCCCCGCCGGTTCGGCGTCGGGGCATACGCTCACCGCGACCGGACGAGAGATGGCCCGGCTGCCGGTGGATCCCCGGATGGGCCGAATGCTGGTCGAGGCGCACCGCACCGGCTGCCTGGCCGATGTGCTGGTGATCGTGGCGGCGCTGTCGATCCAGGACGTGCGCGAACGGCCCGCCGATCAGCAGCAGGCCGCCGATACCGCCCACGCCCGGTTCGGTGTGCCGAACTCGGACTTCCTGGCTTATCTGCGGCTCTGGGAGTATCTGAACGGCCAGCGGCGCGCCCTGTCCGCGAACCGGTTCCGGCGGATGTGCCGAGAGGAGTTCCTGCACTATCTACGAATCCGGGAATGGCAGGATCTCTACGGCCAGTTGCGGACCATCACCAAAGGCATGGGCTGGTCGCTGCACGACGACTCGGCCGACACCGCGCCGCCGCAGCGCACCCTGTCAGGGGAAAGCTCCGACCGGAGCGGGGATTCCCGGCGGCGTCGCAACCCCCGCAAGCCGGAGCGCGCTTCGGACGGCCGCAATATCGGCACCGCCCGACCGGTCCCGTCCGGTCCGCGGACGCTCGACGAGATGACATCCGATACCGACCCGTGGGATTCGACGGCGATCCATCAGGCACTGCTCTCGGGCATGCTCTCGCATATCGGTGTCCGCGAGGCCGAATCCCGTGAGTTCCTGGGCGCGCGCAATGCCAAGTTCATGATCTTCCCGGGGTCGGGTCTGGCCAAGAAGCCGCCGCGCTGGGTGATGGCGGCGGAACTGGTGGAAACCTCCCGGTTGTGGGGCCGGATGGCGGCCCGGATCGAACCCGAATGGGCCGAGCGGCTCGCCGGAGACCTGGTGAAACGCCACTATTCCGAACCGCACTGGTCGTCGCGGCGAGGCACCGCCCGCGCCTATGAACGAGTGACGCTCTACGGGGTACCGCTGGTCACCGGCCGGCTCGTCGACTACGGCCGGATCGATCCCGAAACCACCCGGGAACTGTTCCTGCGCCACGCCCTCGTCCAAGGAGAATGGCAGACCCGGCACGAGTTCTTCCACCGCAACCGCGCCCTGCTCGACGATATCGCCGATCTGGAGCACCGGGCCCGGCGCCGAGACATCCTGGTCGACGACGAGGTGCTGTTCGATTTCTACGATCAGCGGATACCGGCCGATATCGTCTCGGTCCGGCATTTCGACACCTGGTGGAAATCCGCGCGGCGCCGCGACCCGCACCAACTCGACTTCACCACCGACGCCGTGGTCAACGAGGGCGCCGACCGGCTCGACCCGGCGGCATTCCCGGACACCTGGCGTCAAGGGGAACTGTCGTTCCCGCTGACCTACCAGTTCGAGCCGGGACAGGCCGACGACGGTGTGACGGTGCGGATCCCGGTGGCGCAGCTGGCCCATGTCCGGGCCGTCGGGTTCGACTGGCTGGTGCCGGGTATGCGGACGGAACTGGCCGCGGCGCTCATCAAAACCCTGCCCAAACAGCTCCGGCGGACAGTGGTGCCCGCGCCGGATTTCGCCACCGCCGCACTCACCGCGCTCACCGCCCGCGCCGAACCGTTACGCACCGGACTGGCCCGGGAACTCACCCGGCTGGCGGGCATCCCCATTGCCGCCGCCGATCTGAACCCCGCCGCGCTCCCCGGCCATCTGCGCATGACCTTCGCCGCCGTCGACACCGACGGCCGGGTCCTGGATACCAGCAAAAGCCTGGCCGAGCTCAGAACCCGGCTGTCCGACCAGGTGTCGGCATCGGTGGCGGCGGCAACGGCCGGCGCCGAACGGTCCGCCGCCACCGTATGGACCTCGGAATCGCTGGGCACGCTGCCGGCGACGGTGCGCCGGGAGGTCGCCGGTCAGCCGGTCACCGGTTATCCGGCGCTGGTGCCGGAAGCCGGCGGCGTCGCGGTGCGGGTTCTGAAGACACCGGCCGAACAGGCTCGGGCCATGCGCGCCGGAACCCGGGCACTGGTGCTGGCCGCGATCCCGACTTCGCCCCGTGCGGTGACCGCCGGGCTCTCCCCGGCGGACCGATTGGTGCTCAGCCAGAATCCGTACGGTTCGGTGGACGCGCTGGTCGAGGATTGCCGGCGCGCGGCCGCCGATCAACTCATCGCGGCCGCCGGTGGACCGGTACGCGAGCCGGAACGATTCGATCGGCTCGTTGCGGCGATCCGGCCGAAATTCAACGAGGTGGTCGCCCGGATCGTCCGCCTGGTGGTGCCGGTACTCGCCGCGGCGCACGAGGTTTCGGCCACCCTGCCCGGGGTACGGGAAGCCGATATCGCCACCGATGTGCGAGAACAGCTGGCGGAACTGGTATTCGACGGTTTCGTCGCGGAGTGGGGTCCGGCCCGGTTGCGCGAACTCCCCCGCTATCTCCGGGGCGCTGCCGCCCGGCTCGCGGCACTACCCGGTTCGGCCGATCGCGACCGCCGGGCCATGGCCGACGTCGATGCGGCGGCCGCGGTCTACGATCGGCTGATCGCCGGCCTGCCGGAATCGCGACGGCACACACCCGAGGTCGCCGAAATCTGGTGGATGATCCAGGAATTGCGGGTGAGCCTGTTTGCACAGAAACTCGGCACGCCGTATCCGGTATCGGTGAAGCGGATACAGAAGGCAGCAGACGCCTTCCGGCGCTGAGAACGATCACCGCCGCCCGGGACGACGACCGACGGCCATGATCCACCGGCGCTGCCTACCTGCGCGCGCCGATGAACCGCCACCCGGGGCCTCGCCGATCGCCCGGCGCGCGGCCGCTTCCCGCGCCGGGAACGTGCGGCGGATCGCAGACCGATAGCTACAGCGACCGGATCGAGGTCCGCGATCGACAGCCACTGCGCCCGCGTGATCACACGGCCAATCGGCGCAGGCGGCTATTCGGTCGGTCCGACACCGGAGCCGGGCGAGCCGGGTTTTCTCCGGCAGGGAACGAGATCTTCGACCTGGGCGCTGATGTCGGACGATGTGGCGGGCAGTCCCGCCGCACGAAGCACTGCGCTCCCGTTCCAGGGCGGATGCTGCCGCACATCCGGTGCGCTCAACGGATCGAACGAGTGGCCCGGCGATCGTCGCGGCTCGGACCGCGATCAGTCGCTGGTGGCGACCGCCGCTCGCGCCCGGCGTATCTCCCGGATCTCGCGTTCGAAATCATCGGCCGAGGTGAACGATCGATACACCGAGGCGAAACGCAGATACGCCACCTCGTCCAGTTCGCGTAGCGGCCCGAGTATCGCCAGGCCGACCTCATGGCTCGGCACCTCGGGCGACCCCTTGGCCCGGACCGCGTCCTCCACCTGCTGGGCGAGCAGGTTCAGTGCGTCGTCGTCGACTTCCCGGCCCTGACAGGCACGGCGCACCCCGCGAATCACCTTTTCCCGGCTGAAGGGTTCGGTGACCCCGCTGCGTTTGACCACGGAGAGAATCGCCGTTTCCACAGTGGTGAAGCGGCGACCGCATTCCGGGCATGCGCGTCTGCGGCGAATGGCGGCGCCCTCGTCGGCCAGTCGCGAGTCGACGACCCGCGAGTCGGGGTGTCGGCAGTACGGGCAGTGCATCCGGGGTCCTTCGTCGCTGCGAACGCTCGCGGCCGAACCGGCGGCGGTCGCGGGTCCGGCGAGCGCTGGCACCGGGTGGCTGCCCGGCACCGGGAGAGCCGGTGACCGGCACCGGCTCGTCTGCGTAACACATCGAGAATACCGGCACGAGGTGTACCGCGCTTTCGCTCACCCCGGGACGGCGCGCGGACGGGTACACGGCCTACCGGGATCCGGGCGCGTCACCGGGCACCGCGGGCACTGCCACGGCCGGATTTCCGGGCGGTTCCGGGGCCGGCAGCGGCTCGGGAGCGCGTAGGTGCGCGAGCGCGAGGAAACCGGTCACCACGGCCGCGGTGAGGACGGCCGTCACTGCCGTCGCCGCGAACCCGGCCCGGGCGCGCTGGACGAGTTCGGCGGGTTCGGGCGCGACGACCCGGCCCCGTCCGCCCGGATCCGTTCGCAGGGCGGTGGGCGGGCAGCCGGCGAGCCGTCCGCCCGGCCGCGCGACCGCGGCACAGGGCCCGGACACGCGCCCGGGAGGCGCGCTCCGCACCGGCGAACCACCCGCATCCGAACGGCGCGTTCCGGCCACCGGCGGCGGGATCGGAACGAGTGCCGCTCGGGTGCTGGTGTCTTCCCACGCACCGGTGCGGGTCACGCTGATCGCAGTGTTCATCGGATGGACCTCCGTGCTGGTCGCTCGCGGAACCTCGGACGGTATTCGATCATATGTTCGACGAACTGATGTTCGATTTCTACCACGCCAAGGGGGATGATGTCAGTAGCAACGCCGGACATACCTCGAACAGATGTTTGATAGATCGCAGCGGTCGGACTAGATTCACTGCACGGTATGAACTTCGGGCACGTCCGGAGCGGATCTGCCCGCCGGGCGCGGATCCACCGGAAGCGAAGACCGACGAGAAAGGGCGGTTGTGGTGAGCCAATCAGACGACACGGGTGGCGGGGCCGAGACCGGCACCGGCCCCGAACCGGCGACGACCGGGGCGGATCTCACCGTGCGTCAGCGCAAAGTGCTCGACGTGATCCGTTCTTCGGTGAGCCTGCGTGGCTACCCGCCCAGCATCCGCGAGATCGGCGACGCGGTGGGGCTGAACTCCACCTCCTCGGTCGCCCACCAGCTGCGCACCCTGGAACGCAAGGGGTATCTGCGCCGCGACCCCAACCGCCCGCGCGCCGTCGATGTCCGCGGTATGGACGAAGCCGTCCGTTCGGTCACCACCCTGGCACCCGCCGATCCCTCGGTGGCCGCCGGCGCGGTCCCGGCCACCGAGGACAGCAGCACCGATCAGCCCATCCCCACCTATGTACCGGTGCTCGGGCGGATCGCCGCCGGTGGTCCGATCCTGGCCGAGCAGGCGGTGGAAGATGTCTTCCCGCTGCCCCGCGAACTGGTCGGCGACGGCTCGCTGTTCCTGCTGAAGGTGGTCGGTGAATCCATGGTCGACGCCGCGATCTGCGACGGTGACTGGGTGGTGGTGCGCCAGCAGAACGTGGCCGACAACGGCGATATCGTCGCCGCGATGCTCGACGGCGAGGCCACGGTCAAAACCTTCAAACGCAGCGGTGCGGACGTCTGGCTGATGCCGCACAATCCACTGTTCGAGCCGATCCCGGGTAACGACGCGCGCATTCTCGGCAAGGTCGTCACGGTGATCCGCAAGATCTGAGCGCCCATATTCGCCGGGGGACCACCGCGAATCCCCGAAGGATGTGAGCGAAGCGGCGCAATCCTCCCGCCCGGACGGCAAGGTCCGGTACGCGGCAGAAGCACTCGGGAGGCCGCCGGCTCGGACACGCGGAATTCTGGCTGCGATGGCAACGGAACGAGGTGAATCCGATGACCGGCAACAGCATTTCGGCCGAGCTCTCTCGGTCCGGCACCGATGGCACCGGCGCACCGGAGCTGGTGTGGTACGCGGCCTACGGGTCGAATGCGGACCCGGAGCGCCTCTCCTGTTACCTCACCGGCGCCACCCCGGATGGTGCGGTGGCCGAGACGGGCACGAGCGGTTCCGGCCGGCAGCCGGTTCGCGGGTGCCGGGACCGGACGCCACCGGCCCGGTCGATCGGAACGGTCTTGCCGGGAGTGCTCTATTTCGCCACGGAATCGGCGGTCTGGACCGGCGGCCGGGCCTTCTACGATCCCGCGACACCCGCCGAAACACCCGCTCGCGCCTACCTGCTCACCCGTTCCCAGTTCAGCGATATCGCGGCGCAGGAGATGTACCGGCCGCCCGGCTCCGATCTGGATCTCACCGAGGTGCTCCGCACCGGCCGATCGCGGTTCGGTCCAGGCCGCTACGAAACGCTGGTGTGTTCCGGTTCTCACGAGGGAGTGCCGATCGTGACCTGCACTGCCGACCGGCGCTGGCGCGACCTGCCCGGTAATCCACCGGCACCGGCATATCTGCTCCGGATCGCGATCGGCCTGCGTGCGGCGCACGGCTGGTCCGATGTCGATACGGCCGGCTATCTGGCCACCCGCCCGGGCGCGGCGGGGTATTGGACCCCGCGCATGGTCGCTGAACTGCTTCGCGACCACTGAACGGGCCGGGTGGTTCTGCCGCCGCGCGGTCGGCGCCGGCGGGGAAGGACACATGCGGGTCTGCATTTCGGCCGGCTGCTGCAGCTGCTCTCGCCCGCGGGGGCCGCTATGCCCCTGGCAATCGCGCCCCTGCCCAGGCGAACCGGCATTCGCACTGTCCACGGAACGAACCGTCCAGCGCAATCGATCGGCGGCCGAGGCAACCCGGTGCCGGACAGAGACCGGTCAGCGAGCATGTCCTCTGCCGAACCGGGCGGGCGGGGCCTCGGGCCGGCCCGGCGGTGGCCGGTCAGGCCGCGGACTCGCTTGCTCGTGTGCCTCCAGCGCCACCGAGATCGCCTGAGCTCCCACCTTTATCAGCTGGGCATAGCGCTCCCGGTCGGCCGGGCCCACCTCCGCGCGCAGCGGACCGAATTGAACTTCGTAGGGCACCTCGTCACCCTGGAATACCGGCGCAGAGACATAGCTGAGCGGAAAAGGCTGCGGGGATGCGATATCGGCTGTTGTGTAGGCCCGTGAGGTCAGTCGCGAGAGCTGACGCAGCAGTTTCGCGCGCAGGGCGGGCTGCAGGAGTTCGGCGCCGAGCGCGCCGAACAGTTCGGTGAGAACATCGACCAGTCCCGCGTCGTCGTCCTTCGGCCGGAACATGGCGAACCCGTATGTGGTGACGAAATAGAGCAGATCGCGCGCACCTTCGCGTCCCGTCGCCGAGCGCAGCCACCGTTCCCGTTCGTCCACCGGCCGCCACGGCATCACCGCCGCCCCGGCCGGGTAGGCCAGCGGAACCGACTGCCCCACCGAGAGACCCGGCACGATCGTCTCGCCCGCATAATGCTTCGCGACGATGGTGAGCCGATCACCGGCGATCCGGCTCAGCGTCGCCCCACAGCCCGCCGCCTCCGCGAGCGCGGCCAGTTCCGCACCGACAGCCCCTCCGGCTCCGACCACCTCCGGGCCGGCGAGCCGGGACAAGGCCGGCCCCGGCCGGTAGGCCAGGCTCGCATCGCGGGTCACCCACTGCGCGGCGCACAGCTCGGTGAGCACGGCCGTCACCGTGGCCCGGGCCAGCGAGAGCCGTTCCACGATCTCGGACACGGTGAGCGCCCGCGGTGATTCCGCGAGCAGTTCGACCACCGCCACCACCCGCCGGGTGGGCGGGGATCCCGAAGCCGCCATCTTCCTCTGCTCCCTTGTCGCCGGCCCGTCCGAGCCCTACACTGCATCGACTATTCGGTATCAGTTCGTCGAATATTCGTCATCAGTGTAGTAGACCTTCAGGAGGAACCCATGATTCTGGACAGGTTCCGGCTCGACGACCGAGTCGCCATCGTCACCGGCGCGGGCCGCGGCCTCGGTGCCGCGATCGCGCTGGGCTTCGCGGAGGCCGGCGCGGACGTGGTGATCGCCGCCCGCACCGAAAGCGATCTGAACGCGGTGGCCGGGCAGATCCACGATCTCGGCCGGCGGGCCCATCCCGTGGTGGCGGACCTCTCCGATGCCGAGGCGTGCGCCGCCTTGGCCGGTACCGCGGCCGCGGAGTTCGGCCGGCTCGACATCGTGGTGAACAATGTCGGCGGCGCCATGCCGAAGCCCCTGCTCGACACCTCCCCGGACACCATGACGGAGGCGTTCGAGTTCAACGTCGCCAATGCCCACGCCCTGATCCGGGCCGCTGTGCCGATCATGCTGGATACCGCCGACGGCGGTTCGATCATCAATATCACCTCGACCATGGGCCGCCTCCCGGGCCGCGCCTTCGCCGCGTACGGCACCGCGAAAGCCGCGCTCGCGCACTACACCCGGCTATCGGCGATGGATCTGTGCCCCCGCATCCGGGTCAACGCCATCGCCCCGGGTTCCATCGCGACCTCGTCGCTGAAGGTGGTCGCCGACGACGACAACCTGCGCGGGGCACTGGAGAAGGCGACCCCCCTGGGCCGGATCGGCGAGCCGGCGGATATCGCCGCCACCGCCCTGTTCCTGGCCTCCCCCGCCGGCGCCTACCTCACCGGCAAGGTGATCGAAACCGACGGCGGACTGATCGCCCCGAATCTCGATATGCCGATCCCCGATCTGTGAGGTGACATCATGACCTATCGCGTCGTGCACTGGGGCACCGGCAATGTCGGCAAGCACGCCCTGGCAGGAATCATCGACGACCCGCGGCTCGAACTCGTCGGCGTTCGAGTAGCCGGCAGCGCGAAGGAAGGTCGCGACGCCGGTGAGCTCGCCGGCCTCGAACTCCGGACCGGCATATCGGCGACCACGGATTCGGCGGCCTTGCTCGCCACGAAACCCGATATCGTCGTCTACACCGCCATGACCGACAACCGGCTGGTGGAAGCCCTCGCAGATCTGCGGATGATCCTGTCGGCGGGTATCGATGTTGTCGCCAGCGCACCGGTTTTCCTGCAATATCCCTGGAAAGTCCTGCCGAACGACCTGTTGGGCCCCATCGAGGAGGCCGCGGCGGCGGGCGGCGCGTCACTGTTCGTCAACGGTATCGATCCCGGGTTCGCCAACGACCTACTGCCGCTGGCGCTCGCGGGGACCTGCCGCCGGGTCGACCGGATCCGCTGTATGGAGATCGTCGACTACGCCACCTACGACAACGCGGCCGTGATGTTCGACATCATGGGCTTCGGGAAACCAGTGGACGAAACGCCCATGCTGCTCCAGCCCGGAGTGCTGTCGCTGGCCTGGGGCAGTGTGGTCCGGCAACTGGCGGCCGGGCTCGGAGTGGAACTGGACAGCGTCATCGAAGTCCATGAAAGGATCCCGGCGCCGCAGGATTTCGAGATCGCAGCGGGCGCGATCGCGGCCGGTACCACCGCCGGACTGCGGTTCGAAGTCCGCGGAATGGTCGGCGACCGGGTGGTGACGGTGCTCGAACACGTCACCAGGCTGCGCGCCGATCTCGCCCCGGAGTGGCCGCAACCGGCGCAAGAAGGCGGCTCCTACCGGGTGGAGATCACCGGCGAACCGCACTACAGCATGGATATCTGCCTGGCCAGCGATCACGGCGACCACAACCACGCCGGGCTGGTTGCCACCGCGATGCGCGTGGTCAACGCCATTCCGGCGGTGGTGGCGGCAGCCCCCGGGATCCGCACCACCTTGGATTTACCATTGGTTACCGGCCCCGGGCGGCAGCCGAACGCCGATCGCTCCTGATCGTCACCCGGCAGCGGCGCGCGTGGTGCATCCCGGCCACGTGCGCCGTCGCCGTCAGCAGAAGGTGATCATGGTGCCCTCTGCCACCGAAATCCGCGCCGCCTCATAGAAGAGAATCCAGGTCTCCCTTTCGCGGTAGAACGGGTGCTCGTCATCGTCACCGAGCTCGGCGTATATGCGGTCGATCTCGTTGTCGGACAGTTCACCTTCGTCGTCGAGGGCGATACCGAGATAGGGTGCGACATAGACGAGTTCGCGCAACAGTACGACGCTCGACCCGACCATCCCGCCGGGAATGCCGAGTTCGTCGTCCGGGAAGAGTATGTCGTCGAACTCGACCGGCAGGTAGTACCCCTCGCAGTCGGAATGGCACAGCAGGTGGGAATCGAACAGGAAGGTGAGCGCGTCCACAGCCGGGTCGTCGGACGGATCGTCGCCCGGAGCAACAGGCTCCAGCGACCGATCGGGGTACTCGTGGGCGCAGGCGTAGGCGCGCCGCAGATAATGGACGAAGCTGTAGGGAACACTGCCGGTGCGATCGCGTGCGGGGGACGTACCGCAATGCTGCGGTTCCTCGTGGGCGGGCAGCCCCTCCTCCGCCAGCAGTTCGTTCAGTGCCCGCAGCTCCGCCCGCAGTGCGCCGAGATGTTCTGCGTCATTTCGTTTCACTGCTTCGGCGTACTGATGCGTACCGATTGCCAGTCCCATGCGCACGAGGCTAAGGCCCGGCACCGACAGGTACCGGAATCGGACTCCCGCAAGCGAATTCATTACCGACTAGGCCGACACCTGCCCGTACGGTCCGGCGCGGATCCGATCGCGAGCCCGCCGAGTACCGGTCCCGCATACACCGGGATGGACAGGGCGGGGAAGACGCCGAGGGGCACGCACCCGCGCGATACATTGCCCCTCAGCTGATCTCCCGGACCGGAATGGTCAGGAAAGCTTCAGGCTGCGCCCGACAATCTCCTTCATGATCTCGGTGGTCCCGCCGTAGATGGTCTGCACGCGAGCATCCAGATATGCCTGGGCGATCGGGTACTCGCGCATATAGCCGTACCCGCCGTGCAACTGCAGGCAGCGGTCGATCAGCTCGACCTGTTCCTCGGTGCTCCACCACTTGGCCATGGCCGCGTCCTCGACCGACAGTGTGCCCGCGTTCAATTCGGTGATGCAACGGTCCACCAGCACCCGCACCGCGGTGGTCTTGGTGGCCAGCTCGGCGAGCACGAACCGGGTGTTCTGCAGCGCGCCGATCGGTTTGCCGAAGGCTTTGCGGTCCCGGACGTACTGGCAGGTCATGTCCAGGCAGGCTTCCATCGCCGCGGCCGCCATGACCGCGATCGAGAGCCGCTCTTGGGGCAGGTTCTGCATCAGGTGGATGAAGCCCATCCCCTCCTGACCCAGGAGGTTGGCTGCGGGGACCCGGACATCGGTGAAGCTGAGTTCGGCGGTGTCCTGCGCCTTCAGGCCGAGCTTGTCCAGGTTGCGGCCGCGTTCGAAGCCCGGCATACCCCGTTCGACCACCAGCAGGCTGAAGCCCTGGGCGCCCTTCTCCGGGTCGGTCTGCGCGACCACGATGACGATATCGGAGTTGATGCCGTTGGTGATGAAGGTTTTGGCGCCGTTGAGCACCCAGTCGTCACCATCGCGGACCGCTCGGGTCTTGATGCCCTGCAGGTCCGAACCGGTACCCGGTTCGGTCATGGCGATGGCGGTGATCAGTTCACCGGAACAGAACTTGGGCAGCCAGCGCTTCTTCTGCTCCTCGTCGGCCAGCTCCAGCAGATACGGCGCGATGACATCGTTGTGCAGTGAGAAGCCGAGGCCGGAGTACTGTCCGCGCACCGTCTCCTCGGTGATGATCGAGTTGTAGCGGAAATCTTTCACCCCGCCGCCGCCGTACTCCTCGGGCATCGCCATACCGAGGAAGCCCTGCTTACCGGCTTCCAGCCAGACGGAACGGTCCACGACCCCCTGCTCCGCCCACTGGTCGTGGTACGGCGCCACATATGTCTCGAGAAACTTGCGGTACGACTCCCGGAACAGGTCGTGCTCGGGTTCGAACAGTGTGCGCTCCACACCAACCTCCTAGTGAACACTCCGACGGGGCCGCACCGGCCCGTCGCTGTGATCCACCGTACCCGGAGTGCGAATGGTTGTTTACTTCACGCCCGGAATTCGCTGGTGTTCCTGTTCCGGGATCGACGCCCGCACCGCCTTACCATTCACCCACGGCGGGTGCGCGACGATCCTCAGACGGGCAGCAGCTCGCGCAGCCGACCGGCGAGCGTGCGGCCGCGATCACGGTCGCGTTCGCCGAGCAGGAAGGTCAACTCTTCCCGTACGGCCTTCTGCACCACCAGCGACAACTGCTGTGCGGCCTCGTTGCGATCGTGCGCCTCACGCCACGGCTGCGGATCGATCGCGGTGCCGATCGAGAAATAGAACCGCTCGGGGCGCGGTATGGCAGTCGGCCCGAGTCCGCGCACCAGCGGCGGGGTGAGCTCGGGGTGGATACCGAGCGCCTCGACCACCCGCCGCAGCGGACGCAACAGCAGATCGTCCTTGTCGGCGAGGATGTCGTAGGCATCGTCGACCCCGATCATCGCCACCGGCAGGATCGGCGCCCCGCATTCGATCGCCATCCGGGCGAACCCGGTGCGGCCCTCCCAGCGCAGTGTGTACTTCTCCCCCTTGCGACGGATCGCCTCCCGACCGCCGCCGGGAAACACGATCACCGCCTCACCGTGTTCGAGCAGCGTCCGGCAGTTCTCCGGGGTGCCGCGTACCGAACCGTAGTGGTGCAGCATATGCCGCACACCCGGAACACGGATCAGCACATTCTCGGCGAGCCCGCGGATCAACCGGCCCCGCCGGCGCAGCACCTCGGGCAACAGCAGCGGAGCATCGATCAGCCCGAGCAGATTGTGGTTCGCGACCAGCAGCACCGGCCCGGAATCGGGGATATTCGACAAACCGAAGAACCGGGGATCGCTCCACGCCCGCACGGGCGCCAGCAGCGCCTCCAGGAACCGGAGATCGGCATCACCGAGGTCGACCGACAACGGTGCCCCGTCGCTGAGCCGCGGCAATGCCGCATCATCGTGGCGCCGGTTCCGGCCGGCCGTGAAATGTCCGCGCGTGTTCCCCATGAATCCCTCCTGAAGTCGATCGATATTGATTGTGAATCGACATCAGCGGTATTCACACCCGGTTATGCGAAGTACCACACTCCCGCATCAGAAATCAGCGCGCCGGTGACCGTCACGTCTCCGTGGCGCCCGCATGGGCGTAATCGGACAGCGCGGCGGCGAGCGCACGCGGCACCCGTGCAAGCACGCGGGTGCCGTGCTCGGTGTGCTCGGATTGCTCGATCCGGCCGTCGGCATGGATCCGGGCCAGCAGATCGCCGCGACTGTACGGAAGCAATACGCTCACTTCCACGTCCAGCCCGCCGAGTACCTCGCCGAGCCTGGTCCGCAGCTGTTCGATTCCCAGGTCCTTGTGCGCGGAAACGAATTCGGCGCCCGGCAGCAGGGCACGCAACCGGGTCAGCTCCACCGGATCGATCTCATCGATCTTGTTGACCACGAGCAGTTCCGGTGGCGCCGGCAGACCCGATTCGCGCACCACATCGGTGACGACCTCGCGTACCGCCTTGATCTGCTCGACCGGCAGCGCATCGGAACCGTCCACCACGTGCAGCAGCAGGTCCGCGCCGGTGACCTCCTCCAGCGTGGAGCGGAACGCCTCGACCAGCTGGGTCGGCAGATGCCGGACGAACCCGACGGTATCGGTGAACACCACCTCGCGACCGTCCTCGAGCTGCGCCCGGCGGGTGGTCGGATCCAGCGTGGCGAACAACGCGTCCTGCACCAGCACCCCGGAACCGGTCAACGCGTTCATCAGACTCGATTTGCCGGCATTGGTGTAGCCCACGATCGCCACGGACGGCACACCGCTGGACGTTCGCCGCGCGCGTTTCGTGTCACGGGCGGTTTTCATCTCACGGATTTCGCGGCGCAGTTTGGCCATCCGCTCGCGGATCCGGCGGCGATCGGTCTCGATCTTGGTCTCACCGGGACCGCGCAAACCCACACCGCCGTTGCTGCCGGCCCGGCCACCCGCCTGCCGCGACATGGATTCACCCCAGCCGCGCAGCCGCGGCAGCATGTACTCCATCTGGGCCAGCGCGACCTGCGCCTTACCTTCGCGCGAGGTGGCGTGCTGAGCGAAGATATCGAGGATCAGCGCGGTCCGGTCGACGACCTTGACCTTGACGACCTTCTCCAGCGCGGTCAGCTGGGCCGGCGTGAGCTCGCCGTCGCAGATAACGGTATCCGCGCCGGTGGACAACACCACCGCCCGCAGTTCCTCGGCCTTACCGGAACCGATATAGGTGGCCGGATCCGGGCGGTCACGGCGCTGGATGAGCGCCTCGAGAACCTCCGATCCCGCGGTTTCCGCCAGCCGGGCCAATTCGGCCATACTCGCCTCGGCGCTCGCGGAGCTGCCCTCGGTCCAGACTCCGACCAGTACCACGCGCTCCAAACGCAGCTGCCGGTATTCGACCTCGGTGATATCGGTGAGTTCGGTGGACAGACCGGCAATGCGCCGTAGCGCGCTGCGATCCTCCAACTGCAGTTCACCGGTGGTGGGATCGGCGGTCCAGCCGCCCCGGCGACCGGGCGCGGCGTTACCGCCGCGACTCGCGCCGCTGATATCGGCAGCGTCCCCGCTGTCGTCCGGGTCGTATCCGGACGATTCCGCGTCGAACGCTTCGTGGGACCATTCGCCGGTCCCGGACGTGTCAGTGCTTTTCATACACCTTCCATGCTGCCACCATGCGCTGGTCGGCGCATTCGAATTTCCCGGTAGGGGACTTACTGCGCGTCCCACCAGTCGGCGGCCAGCTCCCCGCTCGCCACCAGCTCGGACGGGCCGCGCAACCACGCCACGCCCGCGTGCACACCGACCCGGACCTGGCCGCCCGGCACCCGGACGGTGACCTCGCCGCTGCCGGCGGCCAGATCGAAACCGTCCGCTGCCAGCGCCGCGGCCGCCGCCGCGACCGTGCCGGTACCACAGGAGCGGGTCTCGCCGACGCCTCGCTCGTACACCCGCATATCGACCCCGCCGGCGGTATCGAGCCCGGTCAGGATTTCGATGTTGACTCCCCGCGGGAACATATCCGGGTCATATCCCGGAGGTGCCGTGAGATCCAGTTTCGCCAGCGATTCGGCCGTCGAGGAACTGTCCACGCAGGCGAGGTGGGGATTGCCGACATCCACCCCCAGCCCCGGGTAACCCCAGCCGGCCAGTGTGGCCGTCGATTCCCCGAGAACGCGCAGCGGCCCCATATCCACGGTCACCTCGCCGAGCACCGCACCGGCGGTGTGCACGACGACGGGGCGCGCGCCCGCCCGGCTGCCCACGACGAAACGCTCGCCCACGGCCAGCCCGCGCCGAACGAGGTAGTGCGCGAACACCCGTACCCCGTTACCGCACATCTCGGCGACCGAACCGTCGGCGTTGCGGTAGTCCATGAACCAATCGTCGCCACTCACCCCCGCGGGAAGTTCCGCAAGCACCCCGGCCGCGTGCAGCTGCCCGGCGCGCGCGACCCTCAGCACCCCGTCGGCGCCGAGCCCCCGGCGCCGGTCACACAGTGCAGCCACCCGGGACGGGGTGAGATCCAGCCGCACCTCGGGGTCGGGCAACACCACGAAATCGTTCTGGGTGCCGTGTCCCTTGGTGAATTCGACGGCCTGCCCGTCGCGGGTGCTCACGTCTTCGCCTCCGTGCACGTCGGTCGGTTCTCCTCGGTCCGATATACGATTTTCATCTGGCAAACGTCCGGCGCTGCCGGGAAATTTCGTACAGCGCCACGGCCGCAGCCGACGGGGCACCCAACGAGCTGGCGGTACCGCCCATCGGAATGGTGACCGTATCGTCGCAGGCCGCGGACCATGCGACGCTCATACCACCGGTCTCGTTGCCGAGTACCAGGATCGTGGCATCGATCAGATCCTGATCGAAGACGGCGCGGTCGCCGCGCTCGTCGGTACCCACGATCCGGGTGGGTATCCCTCGCTCGACCTGCCGGTCCCGGAATGCCAGTACCTCCGCCGGTCCCGGCACCCGGAATACCGGTACCGAGAAGAGCGAGCCGGTGGACGCCCGCACGCATCGGGGGTCGTACTGGTCGGCACCGTGCCCGCTGACCACTACCGCCGAGGCGCCGAACGCATCGGCGGATCGGATGAGGGTGCCCAGATTGCCCGGCGAATTCGGCCGATCGAACACCACCACCACGGGAGCTTCGCCCGGGTCACCGGCCTCGTAGGCGGCCAGATCGGCCCGGACCTGCTCGGCGACCGCGACCAGTTCCGGGGCACCTGCGCTCTTCTCCCCCAGTTCCGCCATCAATTCCGGTGCCAGCCCGACCACCGGCACCGGACTGCTGTCGAGCACATCGCGGGCCCACGAAGACAGGCCGGGGTCGTCGCCCAACCGGTACAGCAGGGTTTCCAACGGCCAGCCGCAGGCCAGCGCCTGCGTGATCGGCCGGACCCCGTGCACCAGGAACCGGCCGTCCCGATTCCGGGTGGTCCGGTTGTCCAGATAGGCCGTCCATACCTGAACGGCGGCGTTGCGACTGCGTATCTGCCGGGTCACGGCCGGGTCGACTCCTTTGTCATGGGTTTGTCCGCAGCGATTGCCGTGGAATCGGGCAGCACCGGCGCATACGGGCCGGGCACCGTCCGTTCCGCGGAGCGGGACGCCGCACCGGCGGACGCACTGCCGGGGTTCGCAACGTCCGACAGCAGTGACAGCGCGATCTCGGTAGCTGCCGGGTTCGCCGCGTCCATCCAGCGCACCCGGTGGTCCCGGCGGAACCAGGAGCGTTGACGGCGGACGTAGCGGCGGGTGCCGATGAAGGTGCGCTCCCGGGCCTCGTCCAGGCTGTACTCCTGATCCAGGAATGCCAGAACCTGGGCATACCCGATCGCGCGGCGAGCGGTCTGCCCTTCCCGCAGACCGCGACCGGCCAGCCCGCGCACCTCCTCGACCAGTCCCGAATCGAACATCGATGCCGTTCGCTGCGCGATTCGCGCGTCCAATTCGGTGGTATCGCGGTCCACGCCCAGGATCCGGGTGCCCCAGCGCGGTTCTCCGACCGCCGGCGCGGACGCCGCAAAAGGTCTACCGGTCAGCTCGACGACCTCCAGCGCCCGCACCATCCGGCGGCCGTCGGTGGGCAGGATGGTGGCCGCGGCAGCCGGGTCCGCCTGCCGCAATGCCTCGTGCACCGCGGCCGCGCCGCCTTCGGCCAGCAGCGCCTCCCATTTGGCCCGCACTCGCGCGTCGGTGGCCGGGAACTCCCACCGGTCCAGCAGCGCCTGCACATACATCATCGAACCGCCCACGATGACGGGCAGCCGCCCGCGCGCCATGATCGCCTCGATATCGGCCGAGGCCGCCGCCTGGTAGGCGGCGACCGTCGCGGTTTCGGTCACCTCGAGAACGTCGAACTGGTGATGCGGGATACCGCGGCGCTGGTCCGGCGGGAGTTTCGCGGTCCCGATATCCATACCCCGGTACAGCTGCATGGCGTCGATATTGACGATTTCACCGTTGAGCTGTTCGGCCAGCTCGAGTGCGAGGTCCGATTTGCCGGTGGCGGTCGGGCCGACCACGGCGACCGGGCGAACGGCCTCGGTCATCGGCCCGCCCTGCCCGGTCGCCACAGTCCGGCGTAGTAGCCGACGCCGAAGGGTGCATCCCGGTATCGCTCGGCAACCACCGGCGGTTCGGGGTCACCGGAGAAAAGCCCGGCCACTGCCTGGTACGCGACCCGCCCGGACAGCATCAGCTCAGCACACAGGGCGGGATCGAGATCGAGCAGCGCGGCGCGGTCTCCCGCCGCCAGTGCCTGCTCCAACCCGGTCTGCACGGTCTGCGCGCGGGGGTGGAAATAGCCGGGCGCGGCCGTCGACAAGGTCGCGGCCCCGTCCGCCACCACCAGGACACCCTGCGGTTCGTCCACCGAATCGAGTTCCGCCCGCAATTTTGCCCCGGCCTCGGCACATCGCGCAGGCGGACTGTCGGCGGCGAGCAACTGCGCCCGGACCAGCGCATCCGGCGCCACCGCCCCGCGCAACCAGCCGGCGATGAGCACCGCCAGCGGCAGGCCGGGGTCCGGGCCGGGGGTCTCGGGCGCGCCGCCCAGCGATACCGTCACCTCCGGGCCGAAACCCCGGAAGGTGCCCACTGCACCGGAGTCGTACTCCTGATCGGTGGCGCCCACTCCCAGTACGGTCCACTGCGCCGTCACCTCGGCCAGCTCACGTCCGATGGCGAGAACAGCTGCCCGCAGGGCGGCCACGGCAGGTTCTCCCGGGAGCGCCGCAGCCGTCACACCGGCGGGTGCCGCGCCGCCGCACAGTTCGGGAACCAGAACCGGCGGCGAAGGGATGAGAGCCGCAAGACAGAACACGACGACAACCGTAGCCCGTGCCTGCACGGGCGGGCCTCGCTCGGTGGCCTCGGCACGACCGTGCCCGGTGGACGGGTATGAGTGTCTCTCCCGGAAACCGGGTGGTAATTGCTAGGGTGCGAGGTATCCGGAAGAGGTACCGGTCGGTCCGGATCCGCAGGTCGGGCCGTATGCGCGAGTGCGGCGCGGCGATGGCCCGGCACCTGGGAAACGGTGAGCCGGTCGACAGGTTCCACGCCCGTACGGGGCCGAACCGACCGGCGGATGTGGCCAGATCGTGCGGGCGTAGCCAGAATGAGCAGAGCATAGCCATAATGCGCAGCGCGTAAACCAGGCAGCCGTGACGCGCGGCAGGGACGAGGAGCAATGACCCACAGCAACGGAACCGCCAAACCCGGCCCCGGCACCGCCGGTCGCCCGTCGCCCGCTCCCAAGCCCGGCAACCGTCCCAAACCCGGCGAACCGCATCCATCGCCCGCGGCGATGAAGCCCGCGGGCCCGGCCACCGAACATCCCCACCCGGTCGTAGTGCCCACCACTACCGATCCGAGCAAATGGGGTCGGGTGGACGACGACGGCACGGCATGGGTGAAGACCTCCGACGGGGAACGGATCGTCGGCTCCTGGCAGGCCGGTAACGCCGCCGAAGGGCTGGCGCACTTCGGCCGCCGGTTCGACGATCTCGCCACCGAGGTCGCGCTGCTCGAGGCTCGCCTCGCCGCCGGCACCGACGCCCGCAAGACCAAGGCCGCCGCCTTGGCGCTGGCCGAGACCCTGCCCACAGCCGCCGTCATCGGCGATATCGAGGGCTTGGCGGCCCGCCTGCGCGCCATCGCCGAACACTCCGACGAAGCGGCGGCGCACGCCAAGGAGGAGAAAGAACGCACCCGGCACGAACACACCGAACGCAAGGAGGCGCTGGCCGCCGAGGCAGAACAGATCGCCGCGGAATCCACCCAGTGGAAGGCCGCCGGGGATCGGCTGCGTGAAATCCTCGACGAATGGAAAACCATCCGGGGAGTCGACCGTAAGGTCGATGATGCGTTGTGGCGGCGGTACTCGAAGGCACGCGAGGCATTCAACCGCCGCCGCGGCGCGCATTTCGCCGAACTCGACCGGGAACGCGCGGCCGCCAAGGCCCGCAAGGAAGAACTGTGCATCCGCGCCGAGGAACTGTCCGGTTCCACCGATTGGCCGGCGACGGCCGCGGTCTTCCGGGAACTGCTCGTGGAGTGGAAGAACGCCGGCCGGGCGCCGCGGGAGGCCGACGAAGCCCTGTGGCGGCGGTTCAAGAGCGCCCAGGACGTATTCTTCGCTGCCCGCAATGCCGCGGCCTCCGAACGCGACGCCGAATTCGCCGATAACGCCACCGCGAAAGAAGAGCTGCTCCGCAGCTACGAACCGCTGATCGACCCCGACGCCGATCTCGAAGGCGCCCGGGCCGCACTGCGTGACCTGCAGGAAAGCTGGGATGCCGTCGGTAAGGTGCCCCGCGAGCGGATGCACGACCTGGAAGGCAGGCTGCGAGCGCTGGAGAAGCGGGTACGCCAGGCGGCCGATGCGCAGTGGCGCCGGACCGATCCGGAGGCGCTGGCCCGGGCCGCGCAGTTCCGGGAACGGGTGGCGCAATTCGAAGAGCAGGCCGCGAAGGCCAGCGCCGCGGGCAAGACCCGCGATGCGGAGAAGGCGCTGGAACAGGCCCGGCAGTGGCGCGAATGGGCCGAGGCCGCGGAGGGTGCGGTCAGCAACCTCTGAATCGCGCCGGCGACGACCCGGCGCGACCCTCGCGCCGGGTACTCAGTCCTCGCCGAGCCGTCGGCGGCGCTCCCGTTCTTCCTCGAGGGCCGCGGCGTTGCGCCGCTGTTCTTCGGCGGCCAGCTGCAGCGCGGTCCGGCTCCAGACGACCTTCACCCAGTGGAAGGTCAGCACCACGATCGCGAGCGTCCCCAGGATCAGCCCGAACCCCGGGCCCGCGCCCACGTAGTTGTTGATACCCGGCGTCTGCCGGTGCCAGATCGAGAACACCCCGAATGCGCTGCCGATCGCCGATCCGGCCACCGCCAGCCACGCGAGCACCCAGCGCCGGGTCATCAGCGCCAGCAGCGAGAACCCGATCCCGAACACCAGCACGAACCACACGAAGACCCGCGACGGCAACCCGATGTGCTCGAGGCCGGCCACCTCCGAACCGAGCAGCACATCGAAACCGCGCGCATCGCCGGCATGGGGCAGCACCAGAGATACCAGCAGGACGAACACCGCCCCCGCCACCACCATGGCCCGCACCCCGGGGTCGATCTCCCCGGCGATCCGGCGTTCCACCGCGTCCAGATCCTCGCGATACTCCTCGAACTTCTCGGTCGTCTCGGCCGGGTTCACTGCATCCTCGTTTCCATCGGCTGATTCGTCGTCTCTCGCCGCCGGGTTACCGGACGGCGGCTGCGCCGGGCCGGAAGCGCCGGATTCCTCCGCCCGCTCCCGGTCGTCGTCACCCGGCACGGTCATACGCCGCATCCGGTGCTGCATCCGGTGGCCGCCGGTTCCGGTTCCGGCGCGCCGATCCGCGGCAGCCCGAGCCCCACTCCGATGGGCGCGGTCTTCGGCGTGGTTCCGGCCTCGTGGGCATCACCGGCGCGGGTGCGCCGATGCGTGCGGACCCCGTCGTCGGCGACGAGGTGATGCGGTGCCGCGCCGGTCACGGCCACTGTGACCACGTCGCCCGGCCGGATCGGCTCGGCCGCACCCTCGGGCCGGAAATGCACCAGCCGGCCGTCGCGGGCACGCCCACTCATCCGCGCGGTGGCAGCGTTCTTCTTCCCGGCCCCGTCGGCCACCAGCAGCTCCACCTCGGTGCCGACCAGCTCTCGGTTCGCTTCCAGGCAGATCTGCTCCTGTAGCGCGATCAGCCGGTCGTAGCGCTCCTGCACCACCTTCTTGGGCACCTGATCGGCCATCTCGGCCGCCGGGGTTCCCGGACGCGGCGAATACTGGAAGGTGAAGGCGCTGGTGAACCGGGCCTGTCGCACGACTTCCAGGGTCTGCTGGAAATCCTCTTCGGTCTCCCCCGGGAAACCGACGATGATATCGGTGGTGATCGCGGCATGCGGCATCGCCGCCCGCACCTTGTCGATGATGCCGAGGAATCGGGCCTGCCGGTACGAGCGCCGCATCGACTTCAGCACCCGATCCGAGCCCGATTGCAGCGGCATATGCAGTTGTGGGCATACATTTGGTGTCTCGGCCATCGCCTCGATCACATCGTCGGTGAACTCGGCCGGATGCGGCGAGGTGAAACGCACCCGCTCCAGCCCGTCGACACCCCCGCACGCCCGCAGCAGTTTCGCGAACGCACCACGGTCCCGCGGCTGATCGGGGTCGGCGAAGGAGGCCCCGTAGGAATTGACGTTCTGCCCGAGCAGAGTCACTTCGAGAACACCCTGATCCACCAAGGCCTGCACTTCGGCCAGGACATCGCCCGGACGCCGGTCGACCTCCTTACCCCGCAGCGACGGCACGATGCAGAACGTGCAGGTGTTGTTACAACCGACCGAGATCGAAACCCACCCCGCGTACGCCGACTCCCGCCGCGCCGGCAGCGTCGACGGGAAGGCCTCCAGCGATTCCAAAATCTCCACCTCGGCGGCTTCGTTGTGCCGGGCGCGTTCGAGCAGCACCGGCAGCGAACCGAGATTATGCGTGCCGAACACCACATCGACCCAGGGCGCTTTGCGCAGCACCGTATCGCGATCCTTCTGGGCCAGACAGCCGCCGACGGCGATCTGCATACCCGGCCGCGACGCCTTGATGGGCGCAAGATGACCGAGCGTGCCGTACAGCTTGTTATCGGCGTTCTCCCGCACCGCGCAGGTGTTGAACACGACGAGATCGGCCGTCGCGCCGGGCGCGGCCCGGGTATAGCCCGCATCCTCGAGCAGACCGGACAAGCGTTCGGAATCGTGCACGTTCATCTGGCAACCGAAGGTGCGGACCTCGTAACTACGCGTTCCGGCCGGCTCGATCCGGGGAGGAAGCGTTACCTGTCCGATCGAATCCACCCACACAGGGTACGGGCTGCGATTTCGCCGGCGCCCCCGGCGTCGGCGAGCCGGAGCCGGTCGAGCCCACGACCCGAGGCCGACCATCCGCTGCGGAGCGGGCTGTAATTTCGACGCCGCTCCGCGGCTCGCGGGTGGGACCCTTCGGAGCCCGGTTCTTCACTCCTCCGCTCCTCCGCTTCACTCCCCCGTTCTCCTCACTCCGGAACCGGGCGGCCCCACCCCGGGGACGGAGGTGAAGCCTCTGTCGAGGCGAGAGACATGTAACGCGGAGCAGGACGGGCCGAGCGGCCGGTCCACTCGGCATCGGCCGGGACGAGGTGGTGTCGAGGCTGTAGGTCGGGCGCCAACTGCACATGGTCACGCAGCAGACCACCCGCCAAGGACCGCTCGGCCCGGCCGGTGGTCTCGGATCACCACCATCCGGGGACTCGGCGGTCGTCCGGACCGGGGCCACCCCGAATAACGGACAATGGACTCTTATCGGGCACACTGACCGAGTTCGGGGCGGGTTCGGCTTCGCGCGCGGCAAATCGCCGACGAGTGAACGGATTACGGCGGATTGCCGCGGGGTTAAGGCCGGATGTCGGGTCGGTGTGGCGTCCGGGTGTGTCACCGAAAGGCGCGCAAATCCGGAAATTCGGCCTAAGGTCATCTTCATGAACGACGCCACCGACGCCGACGCGCCAGGCGCGGCGGGCGAGACCGCCACGCCGCCGATGATCTCCCTACGCGCTGTCGACAAGCACTTCGGCGCCCTGCACGTTCTGCGCAAAATCAACCTCGAGGTGCCCCGCGGGCAGGTTGTGATCGTGCTTGGCCCCTCGGGTTCCGGAAAATCGACATTGTGCCGCACGATCAACCGGCTGGAGCCCATCGACTCCGGTGAGATCCGGGTCGACGGTGTGCCGCTGCCCGCCGAGGGCCGGGGTCTGGCCGCCCTGCGCGCCGATGTCGGCATGGTCTTCCAATCGTTCAATCTGTTCGCGCACAAGACGATCCTCGAGAACGTCATGCTCGCGCCGATGAAGGTGCGCAAGGCCAAGAAGGACGATGCTCGCGCGCGGGCGATGGAATTGCTGAAGCGCGTCGGCATCGCCGACCAGGCGGACAAGTACCCGGCGCAACTGTCCGGGGGGCAGCAGCAGCGGGTCGCGATCGCCCGGGCCCTGGCGATGAGCCCGAAGGTGATGCTGTTCGACGAACCCACCTCGGCACTCGACCCCGAAATGGTCAACGAGGTACTCGATGTGATGGTCTCGCTCGCGAAAGAGGGGATGACCATGTTGGTCGTCACCCACGAGATGGGATTCGCCCGCCGTGCCGGCGACCGGGTGCTGTTCATGGCCGACGGCCAGGTCGTGGAGGACACCGACCCGGAAACGTTCTTCAGCGCGCCCGAATCGGATCGTGCGAAGGACTTCCTGGGCAAGATACTCAGCCACTGACAGCACGCAGGCCGGCCCGGTTCCGCGTATCCGCGGGAGCCGGCGCGAGCGGCGCGGCACAGCAGCATCGAGAAGATGATGAGGGAAGGAAACACCCGATGAGGATCAACCGAGCAATCCGCCTCGCGGTCGGGGCGGTCGCCGTGGCCGTGACCGCCGCTACCACCGCCGCCTGCGGTGGCGGCAGCGATAAGACCGCCCTGGAGAACGCCCAGGAGGGCAAGCTCACCATCGGCATCAAATACGACCAGCCCGGCCTGGGGTTGCGCAATACCGACGGCACCTACAGCGGCTTCGACGTCGAAGTAGCCAAGTACGTGGCTTCCAAACTCGGTGTCCAGCCGGACGCCATCACCTTCAAGGAAGCGCCCTCCGCGCAGCGCGAGACGCTGATCGAGAACGGCCAGGTCGATTTCGTGGTCGCCACCTACTCGATCACCGATGCCCGTAAGGAGAAGGTCGATTTCGCCGGCCCCTACTACGTGGCCGGGCAGAGCCTGCTGGTGCGCGCCGACAACAACGAGATCACCGGCCCGGAAAGCATCGCCGGGAAGACGGTGTGCTCGGTGACCGGTTCCACCCCGGCGCAGAACATCCAGAAGAAGTTCCCCGATACCCAGCTGCAGACCTACGACACCTACTCGCTGTGCCTGGAAGGCCTGAACAGCGGCGCAGTCGCGGCGATGACCACCGACGACATCATCCTGGCCGGTTACGCGTCGCAGGCCCCCGGCAAGTACAAGGTCGTCGGTGAGAAGTTCACCACCGAGAACTACGGGATCGGCCTGAAGAAGGGTGATAAGGAAACCCGCGACAAGATCAACGACGCGATCGAGGAGATGATCAGCTCGGGCGCCTGGGATGCCGCGTTCCAGGAGTCGGTCGGCAAGGCCGCCAGTTACGAAACCCCGGACGCACCGCAGGTGGACCGGTACTGATCACCGTATCGGCGGGCCGGGCCGGTAACGGCACGGCCCGCCGGTCCCGGCCCATCCCGCCGATCGGAGGCGCGCAACCACCGTGTTCGATTTGATCTCGGAGTACGACACCCAGCTGCTCGAGGCTTTCTGGATGACCATCAAGCTGACCGTGCTGTCCGCGGTCGGTTCGCTGGTACTGGGCACCCTCATAGCCGGTATGCGGGTTTCCCCCGTCCCGGTGGCCCGCTGGGTCGGCACCGCCTACGTGACCGTGTTCCGCAATACCCCGCTCACCCTCATCCTGGTGTTCTGCTCGCTGGGCCTGTACTCCACACTGGGCATGAACCTGGCTTCCGAAGGCCCGAACTCGCTGGCCGACAACAACTTCCGCTGGGCAGTCATCGGCCTGAGCGTGTACACGGCCGCTTTCGTCTGCGAATCGCTACGCGCCGGAATCAATACGGTGCCGCTGGGACAGTCGGAGGCGGGTCGGTCACTCGGCCTCAGCTTTCTGCAGAACCTGCGGATCATCGTGTTGCCCCAGGCGTTCCGGTCGGTGATCGCACCGCTGGGCAGTGTGTTCATCGCCCTCACCAAGAACACGACGGTCGCTTCGGCGATCAGTGTGGCCGAGGCATCATTCCTGATGAAGAACATGATCGAAACCGAGGCGGCGCTGATCACCATCGGCCTCATCTTCACCCTCGGCTTCGTGATCCTGACGCTGCCGGCCGGCCTGCTGTTCGGGCATCTGGCCAAACGATTCGAGGTGGCCCGATGAGCGCCAAGGCATCCGTTCTCTACGACGCCCCGGGCCCGATCGCCCGGATCCGCAATATTCTCTACTCGCTCGTCGTGCTGGCAGCGGTGCTGGCCGCGGGCTGGTACATCTACCGCGGTTTCGCGAACCAAGGTCAGTTCACGGCCGATAAATGGGAGCCGTTCCTCGACGGCGCGGTATGGAACACCTATATCCTGCCGGGCCTGGAGGGCACCGTGGTCGCCGCGGCGCTGTCGATCGTGTTCGCCCTCGTGCTCGGCATGATCTTCGGTATCGCCCGCCTCTCCGATCACCGGTGGCTGCGCTGGACCGCGGGCACGATCGTCGAGATCGCGCGCGCCATCCCGGTGCTGATCCTGATGATCTTCCTCTTCGCCCTGTACTCCGAATACGACGTCTTCGATTCCGAATATCTGGCGCTGGGCGCCGTGGTGACCGCGCTGACCGTCTACAACGGGTCGGTGATCGCCGAGATCGTCCGTGCCGGGATCCTCTCCCTGCCCAAAGGGCAGTCCGAGGCCGGGGTCGCGCTGGGCTTGCGCAAGGGACAGCTGATGCGGTTGATCCTGTTGCCGCAGGCCATCACCGCGATGCTGCCCGCGCTCGTTTCGCAGATGGTGGTGGCACTGAAGGATTCCGCGCTCGGTTATGTGATCACCTACGAGGAAGTCGTCCGCAGCGCCCAGCAACTCGGCGCCGCGGAATCGAATACCATCCCCGCGCTGATCGTCGTCGCGATCATCATGATCTTGCTGAACGTCCTGCTCTCCACCATCGCCACCCAGCTGGAGAAACGGCTCCGTTCCGGTCGCCGCAAACGCGGCGGCGCCGTGGTCGCGGCCGATACCGTGATCACCGATGCCGCCCCTGGGGTCGACATCACCAAGAAGGAACCGTGACGACGCGGCGATCGCCGCACCGAGAACCGCTCCGCCCGGCTCGTACCGCGCGGACAGCAACAATCGAGCGGACGTGGCAGCACGGACTTGCCGCACGAGGCGCGAAGGACAGCCCGCAACGGAAGTACAGTGCAGGCCGCACCTCGGGGTCCGGTTACGATGCCGTATCCGCCGGGGCGTCGTAGACGAGGGTGTATCGCCAGAACAGGCGACGCTGGATCCGGGCTCCCGGAAGTTCGCGCCCGGCGGCGGCCCGGATCTCCGCCAGGCTGTCCCGCGGCTCCGCGGTGGGCGCCCGCATATGCGCCGGCAGCGCGGTGGCGCGCGCGGGATGCTTGAGCATTCCCATAATCGGATTGAGGACAGCTGCGGGCAGCGCGGCGAGCACGTCCACCGGGCCCGCTGTGCGATAACAGCCGACGATCACAAGTCGCCCGCCCGGGAGCAGGCATTCGCGTAGTTCCCGCATGGCCGGGACCAGAGGCAGATGATGCAGGACAGCGACCAGGATTACCGCATCCCAGCGCCCAGTCCGATCGCGACCGGCGAAATCGGACCGCACGATTCGTACACCAGAATCACCGGCGAACCGGTCTGCTGCCGCGCGGGCCGAGGCGAGGTCGGGTTCGAGGCCGGTGATCCGGGGAACCCGGTCACGCAGCCGGGCGATGAGGTTTCCCGTTCCGCATCCGATATCCAGTACATCCCGGGCGCCGGAAGCCACCACCCGGCGTTCGACCCATCGGCCGTAATGATCATTGTGGCTCCACGGATGGCGACGGTTGAACCGGTCGAGTCGGGCCAGCAGCATGCCCGCATTATCCCGCCTGCCGAGGACGCCCGCCATCGACCGCGCGACCTACCGTGCCACGACACTCGACGACGCGACTGTCGCCACGGCCGTCGAGTTCCAGGAAACCACCGGCCACTACATCATCACCAGGCGTTGACCCGGCGATCGGCCGGTACCGAGCCGCAGTTGGTCAATCGAACGATGTATCGGGTTCATCGACACCACAATCCGCTCCGCGCGCCTCCCATTCGGCCTTGACCACCGAGTACGCCACGGAATGGCCGTAGCCGCGGCGGGCGAGCATCCCCACGAGCCGGCGGATGGCCTTCTCCTGGTCCAGCCCCGCGGGCAATGTCCGCAGTTTGCGGCGCACCAATTCGGTGGCTCGGACGTGTTCGTCATCGTCGGTGATGTCCGCGAGCGCGGCCGCCGTTTCGTCGGGCGCCACCCCTTTACGGCGCAACTCCTGGGCCAGCGCCTGCCGCCCTTTTCCGGAGAAGGTGTGCCGTTGCCGCACCCACTGCCGGGCGAATTCGGCATCGTCGACCAGCCCCACCTCGGCCAGCCGGTCCAGTGCCCGGCCGGTCACGTCCGCGGCGAACCCTTTGGCGGCCAGTCGCTGGGCGAGTTCGCCCCGGCTGCGGGCACGGACGGCGAGCAGCCGCAAACATGCTTCCTTGGCCTGTTCCAAGGATCCATCCGATGGGCTGCCACCGATACCCGATGGCCCCCCGGAATCTCCGGAATCGGGCGGGCGAGTCCGCTGCGGATCGGACTCGTCCACCCGATCTCCCCGGCCGGAGCCGGTGGACCGGCCGCCGGCTGCCAGGATCTCGTCCAGCCGGCGACGGACCTCCGCCACCGGATCGGACTGCTCCGAGCCACCGGACACGGCGCGCTGATTCATCGGGTCAGAAATCGGCCGGAGTCTCCTCCGTAGCGGTCACATCCGCACCGATACCCAGTTTTTCCTTGATCTTCTTCTCGACCTCGTCGCGGATATCGGTGTTGTCCAGCAGGAATTTCCGGGCGTTCTCTTTGCCCTGACCGAGCTGATCGCCCTCGTAGGTGTACCAGGAACCGGATTTACGGATGAACCCGTGCTCCACCCCCATATCGATCAGCGAACCCTCCTTCGAAATCCCGTGACCGTACAGGATGTCGAATTCGGCCTGTTTGAACGGCGGGCTCACCTTGTTCTTCACGACCTTCACCCGAGTCCGGTTGCCCACTGCATCGCTACCGTCCTTCAATGTTTCGATACGCCGGACATCCAGGCGAACCGACGCATAGAACTTCAACGCCTTGCCACCCGTCGTGGTTTCGGGGGAACCGAACATGACACCGATTTTCTCGCGCAGCTGGTTGATGAAGATCGCGGTGGTGCCGGAATTGTTCAGGGCGCTGGTCATCTTGCGCAGGGCCTGGCTCATCAGGCGGGCCTGCAGGCCGACATGGCTGTCACCCATTTCGCCTTCGATTTCGGCGCGGGGTACCAGCGCGGCGACCGAGTCGATGACGATGATATCGATCGCGCCGGAGCGGACCAGCATATCGGCGATTTCCAGGGCCTGTTCACCGGTATCGGGCTGGGAAACCAGCAGAGCATCGGTATCGACGCCGAGTTTGGCGGCGTAATCGGGATCGAGGGCGTGCTCTGCGTCGATGAAGGCGGCGACTCCGCCGAGGGCCTGCGCATTGGCGACGGCGTGCAGGGCGACGGTGGTCTTACCGGACGATTCCGGACCGTAGACCTCGACGATCCGGCCGCGCGGCAGCCCCCCGATACCCAGCGCGACATCCAAGGCGATGGAACCGGTCGGGATAACCGAGACGGGCTGACGGGCCTCCTCCCCGAGGCGCATCACCGCGCCCTTGCCGAAACTCTTCTCGACCTGTGCGAGCGCGAGCTCCAGCGCCTTGTCGCGGTCGTAGGCCTGTGGCGCCATCGTGACTCCCCTTTTCACCGGTTGGTTGGTAGGTAGGTGGTGTGGTTGGTGCCCACGGTAGAGGGCGGCACCGACAAGTTCCGGCGCTCAGCCTAGACGAACAGGTGTTCGAGTCAAGCTCTGGATCCGCGCGTCGCCGTTCAGCCCGCCACTGCCCGGTTCCTCATCCCGTCGGTACGGGGGCCACCTGTGGTGAACCACCGCGCGAAGTCGGCGCGGCATCACCGCAGCGCAGGACGAGCCGGCCACCGGGGGCCGTTTCACCACCGGGAGCGCGGAACATCGAATTCGGCGCACAGCGCGCGCCACACCTCGCGGGGGTCCACACCGGCTTCGATGGCGGCGGAGCCGGTCCGGCCGCCCAACGCGAGGATGACGTGATCGTTCAGCAGGGTGTCACCCCGGGTCTCGCCGAATTCGGTGTGCAAGAGTTCCTGGAATTCCGTCAACCGCACGGTGCCGAAGATACCTGTCCGCACGCCGCACGCCGCCCGCGGATCAGTACACCCCGCACCGGCGACGGTGACCACCGGCCCCATCCCGCACCCACGTATACGAATCAACCCACCGGAACACAAAGACGGTCCCCGTACCCTCGACGCGGTCGACGTCCCCGCCACCACCTACGACTTGCACGACGGCGGCGGATACCACCGGCGCTCACGAAACGACTCGCCGGACACTGCCGGCGCCGAAAATCTCCCGGCCTGCGACACACCGGGCCCCGCAGATCAACCCGCCCGAACGCCGCCCACCACCCGGCGACAGATATCCACCGGATCCGCGACATCACCGGCCCCCGCCGCGGCGGTGCCGGCCGCGGCGGCGAAACCGGGCTCGTCCAGGACCCGGCGGACCGCCGCGCGCACCGAGTCTGCGGTCAGGGGCCGGATCAGCAGCGAGCCCCCCTGGCGCGCCGCACGGTTGGCCAGTTCCCACTGATCTCCGCCGCCCGGAACCGTGACCACGGGCACTCCGGCGGACAAGGCTTTGGCCAGCAACCCATGCCCGCCGCCGCCGATCACCACCGACGACCGGGACAGCAGTTCGTCCTGGCGTCCCAGCCCGGCCCGCGCCCAGGACGGCAACTCGGCCGGCGGTTCGTCCAGCATGGAGATCGCCACCCGCACCCCGGCCCCGTCGAGCGCCGCCAGCACGGTGCCGACCATTCCGTCCACACCGGTATGTGCGGTGGACGGAGCGACCATCACCAGCGGCTCGTCGCCGGGCGGCGCTTCGAGGATCCGGTCGGTGGGCTCCCAGAACAGCGGCCCGACGAGATGGGCGTTCGCCGGCCAATCAGGACGCGGCACTTCGAGTGCGGGCAGTGTGGCGATCAACCGCGCGGCCGGTCCGGGGTCGGCGGCCGGTAGTCCTACCCCCGCCCGGGCCAGTTCACGTTGACGCGTACCGGTGCGCACTGCGCGAGCCGTGAATTTCCGCAGTACCGCATCGCGGGCACGACCACGCAATCCGGTACCCGGTGCAAGACCGCTGCCGATGGGCGGCAGCCCCTTCGACGGGAGGTAGAGCGGATGCGGGGAAAGCTCCACCCACGGGACCCGCAGCCGTTCGGCCGCCATTCCGCCGCCCGCCGTCAGCACATCCGATACGACCAGTTCGGGCAGCATGGCGCTGAGCTCGGGCAGGATCTCGGTCGAGATATAAGCCGCCCGTTGATGAATCCGCGCACCGGCATCGGCGTCGTCGTCCCCCGGCCGTGGGGCCAGCCCCTTCAGCCGGCGCACCCCGATCCCGGCTTCCCGCGCGGCATCGAACCACCGGGGACCGGTGAACAGTACCGGTTCGTCACCCGCTTCGAGAAAGCGCAGGCATATCGCGATAGCGGGAAACGCATGGCCCGGATCGGGACCGGCGACAACAGCTACTCGCATCCGCCCAGCCTGCCATGACCGGGCGCACCGCTGTGCGTGGGGTTCGAGGTCCCGCTATATCGTTCGGCCGGCGTGATCGGCGGATCCCGCCGGGCCGGCTCGCCCGTTCGAGGGTGCGGAGTGTTCCGGCCGACGCACCGAGTCCGATACCGCGCATCGGGCCGATGGAACACCGGTCGGCGGCATCCCGATCGAGGCCGGGCCACCACGTGGACCGAACTCAAAAGGTGAACAATTCGAAACCGACCGCTCGAGCGGCGGGAAAACCGGCGATAGGCCCCGTCGTCATCGCCACCACCGCCCGGGCCTGCTCGGCCACGGACTGCTCCGGATTCAGCACTTCGAGATAGCGCCGATGTTCCGCCAGCGACGCCTCGGCCGTATCGACAGTGGCGGTGACGTCCACCGCGTGGGTGGCTCCACCGGGAACCGCGACAGCCGCCCAACGCGCGTTCCATGGTGCCAGTTCGGCGATTTCGGGGAATATCCATTCGTTTCCCGCATCGGATATCGCGTCGAGTCCGGCGCGTCCCACCGCCCGGTGGTCGGCGCTGTTGACCAACCCCGGTGCCCAGGTCGGACCGAAATGCCCGAGGACGACGAGCTGCGGACGATGCCGCCGGATTGCGGCCGCCAGGTCGCGGCGTAGTTCCAGACTCGCTTCCAGGCGGCCGTCCGGGTGGCCGAGGAATTCGACGTCCGATACCCCGACGACGGCTGCCGAAGCCCGCTCCTCGGCTTCCCGGAGCGGACCGGACTGCACGGGCGGCAGACCGGCGATTCCCGCCTCACCCGAAGTGGCCAGCACGTATCGGACGTCCTTGCCCTGGCCGGTCCAGCGGGCTACAGCCGCCGCGACCCCGTATTCGATATCGTCGGGGTGCGCGACGATCACCAGTGCGCGCTGCCAGTCTTCGGGAAGCGGGGGAACCGTTGCCATACTTCCATCCTGGCCGATCCGGAGCGCGGATGCGGCGGGAACCGGACCACCACGGGGCACCACGATCGACGGCCGTTCAGACCTTGGTCACGGAATTGTCGTCCGATCCCGAGATCGCCTTGTACAGCAGATACAGTCCGAACACCACGGCGCTGATCACCAAGATCGGGAACAGCCCCTTGATCAGCGCGCCGATCACCGCCAGCGCGATCCAGACTACGGCGACCACGCCGATGATCTTCCACAGCATTTTTGCCTCCCAGCGATTGTCTCCTACGTCGAGGATGGCACCGCGGGAACGGGAAATCACCAGGTGAAAGGCAATATAGGGGGAAGATCAGGGTTGTCCCTGAGTGGGATCTCAGCCGTGGCCGGGATACCGCGCGGGTTCCCCGACGGGCGTGGGTACCCCCGGCGGGGCGGGCGGTAGCAGCGGTTCGGGGGCTCGGTCGGCGAGTTCGGTGAGCGCTTGGGCCCAGCCGTCCATCCGGTCGGCGGCCTGGCGGAGGTCGGTGACGATACCGTCGAATTCGTAGCGCAACGCGCCTGTTTCGTCCACGGCCAGGATTCGGGTGGCCGCGGCCACGACCTGCTCGTATTCGGTGACACCGGTATCGAGGCGCGCGACGATCGATTGCACGGTTTCGTTCAGACGGTGCAGATCGGCCGCATCGGTGAGCGGGGCCGCACCCCCGGCAAGGGTGCGTACGGCGCCCTCCATGGTGGCGATATCGGTGGCGAGCGCGGTCAGGGCGGCAGCACCGGAGGACGCGGTGGCCACCAGGTCGTCCAATTCGTCGGCGGGTAGCCGGCGGGTGCGCGCGATCTGGCCGGCCACATCGTGCAGGGCCCGTTCGGCGCGGGCCAGTCGCGATATCGCGGGGCGAGCCGCGGAGCGAGCAGACGGAAGTTTGCGCGGGACGTAACCCGCGAGCGGAAGCGGCGCGCGACGCAACTGCAAGTAACGCCGGGTGCTCAGTGCCGCGCCGGTGACCAGGGCAATGGCACCACCACCCACGACGAGCACTGCCCAGGCGGGCGCGGACAGGATGATCAGGCCGACCGTTCCGGCGGTGGTCAGGCCGGACGCGGTACTCAGGCCGATACTGCGGCGCCGAGCCCGCCGGCGGCGGCGGAGTTCACGTTCCCGTGGGTCCGCCCAGCGCCGGACGGCCACGAGCGCGTTCTCCCCGGCCGTCCGGAGGGACTCGGCTACGGAGACGGCCTGCTGTGAGAGATCCGGGCGGGCAGGGTCGAACCCCGGGGCCCCGGCGGGGTACCGGCCTCGATCAGACTTCATATGCTGTCCTCGCCGAACTCTCGTCCCGCTACTGCTGAGCGGTCTGGCCTTTGTTCATCTGTGGTTGGGGCTGGGCGGGCTCGGCGGCGGACTTGCCCTGGTCGAGCGCGGGGTTGGCACCGCCCGCGGGCAGCGCGTCGCCCCGCATGGAGGCCCGGATCTGTTCCAGGCGGCTGTGGCCCGCCATCTGGATGCTGGCCTGCTGGACCTCGGCCATCCGGCCCTGGACGCTGTTCTGGGCGAGTTCGGCCGATCCGAGAGCGTTGGCATAGCGGCGTTCGATCTTGTCGCGCACCGCGTCGAGGCTGGGAACGCTGCCGGGGGCGGACAGGGTGCTGTCCATCTGCTGCAGCGAGGCGCTGACCTGCTCCTGCATTTTGGCCTGTTCGAGCTGGCTGAGCAGTTTGGTGCGCTCGGCGACCTTCTGCTGCAGCAGCATCGCGTTCTGCTCGACCGCCTTCTTGGCCTGCGCGGCGGCCTGCAGCGACTGATCGTGCAACACCTTCAGGTCTTCGACCGACTGTTCCGCGGTGACCAGCTGGGCGGCGAATGCCTCGGCGGCGTTGGTGTACTGGATCGCCTTCTCGGTATCCCCGGCGGCATTGGCCTGATCCGCCAGGGAGACCGCCTGCCGGGCGTTGGCGTTGAGCTTTTCCACCTCGTCGAGCTGGCGGTTCAGCTTCATCTCGAGCTGCCGCTGGTTTCCGATCACCGAGGCGGCCTGCTGGGACAGGGCCTGGTGCTGGCGTTGCGCTTCTTCGATAGCCTGCTGAATCTGGACCTTCGGATCCGCGTGCTCCTCGATCTTGGAGTCGAAGAGGGCCATCAGATACTTCCAGGCCTTCGTGAACGGATTAGCCATCGGTTGATCCCGCCTCCATCTACTGTGCCGCCTGGGCGACTCGCCAGTGCGCGACCGTCACGCACTTATCGGTACCTATCCTCCACCATGCGGCGCCCGGTACCGGATACCGAAAAGCGCCGCGTCACGCCGCGGGCGGCCCGCGGACGCCTCCTACGAATCTATCTGTTCCAGTGCATTACTCGCATTGTCACGATCGGATATACCGGGGCTATGGCCGGTTCAGGCCGCTTCGACCAGGACCAGCGGGCCGTTCGTGGGAGCCGGGATGACGATCCGGGTATCGCCGTCGACCTGCGGCCGGGCGGATGCCGCCGGCATCGACGCGGTGGCACCGGCCGGGGCGGGCTCGGGTGCGGCCGGCTCGGCAGCCGGCTCGACGGCGGCCGGTTCGGCGGCATCCCGTCCGGGCGTGGCGGCCACGGGAAGCTCTTCGCCGGCGATGGTCGTGCTCACATCCCACAGCACCCGGGCGAGCGGTACATCGAGTGCTTCGCAGATCGCCGCCAGCAGTTCGCTGGAAGCCTCCTTACGTCCCCGTTCCACTTCGGACAGGTAGCCCAGGCTCACCCGCGCCGAGGTGGATACTTCGCGCAGGGTCCGGCTCTGGGCGAGGCGCGCACGCCGCAGACTGTCCCCGATCGCTTCTCGCAGCAGCGTCATCGAGTTCTCCTTCTCCCGGTCGGCTCGTCGCCTCTGATGCCGCAGCCCACGGCACGCACGCGGTTCTCTTCTGCACAACGTCGGAACCGGCCCCGGAGGTTCCCGGGCCGGACGCGGGACCGCTCACCGGGTGGGTGAGGCGCCCCGCACGCACCGCAGCAGTTCCGCTACCGCGGCGCGAGTCGCTGTGAACCTGATATTCCACCGGTCGCCGGTCAGTTTCAACCGCACGACCTCGGTATGCCCCGGCCCGGCGAGACCGAGATAGACGGTGCCGACCTCGATTCCGTTCTGCGGATCGGGTCCGGCGACTCCGGTCAGTGCTATTCCCCAGTCGGCGGCACATCTGGTGCGGGCGCCGACCGCGAGCTGTTCGGCGGTGCACGCCGCCACCGGACCTTCACCCGCCAGCACCTGTTCGTCGACCCCGGCCAGGTGATGTTTGAGATCGGTGGCGTACACCACCAGCCCACCACGCAGCACCGCGCTGGCCCCGGGCACCCCCGCGATCGTGGCGGCGACCAGGCCCGCGGTGAGCGATTCGGCGGTCGCGACCGTGTGGCCGCTGTCGCGCAACGCGGCGACGAGTTCCGCGGCGGCGGTATCCCGGGTGAGCGGGTCGGTCGTGGTCATCGGCGGCTACGGTGCGGTCCGGCCAGCCACAGCCGCACGGCCTGGCCGACGTAGTCCAATCCCGTCACCACCGTGAGCAACAACGCGATCCACATCAGCACCATTCCCGCGGTCGCGAAACCGCCGGCCAGCGGCAACAACAGGACACCGATCGCCAGCGACTGGACCAGGGTTTTGAGTTTGCCGCCGCGACCGGCCGGTATGACACCGCGTCGCACCACCGCCAGCCGCAACAGCGTGATCCCGATTTCGCGGGCACAGATGACGGCGGTCATCCACCACGCCAGATCGCCGAGCACGGACAGTCCGATCAATGCCGAGCCGATGAGGGCCTTGTCGGCGATGGGGTCGGCCAGTTTGCCGAAATCGGTGACCAGACCGTACTTGCGGGCCAGTTGACCGTCGAAACGGTCGGTGATCGCAGCGAGCGCGAACAGCACGGTCGCGGTGATCCGCCATCCCGTGTGGTGACCGTCGCCGGCGAACAGGGCCAGCACGAACAACGGAACCAGCGCGATGCGCGCCATGGTGAGGATATTCGCGATGTTCAGCAGCGGAACCGCCGATTCGGCGGGTGCCGCGGCGCGCTCGCCACGTGGCGGCGCGGCGGCAGAAAGCCGCCGATCCATCTCCTCCGGATGCACGCTCATAGCCGTCCCCGCGCGTGTGTGCCCCATCGGTCCTGCGCCACCGCGCAGGTTCGTCCTCGTGCCGCCGCCCGTGCGCGCCCGTGCGCCGCCGCGCGAGCCGGTCGCCGCACCGGCGCGCCGGGAGACGGGCGCGAGGACGAGCGAGCGGGTGGAGTCTGCGGCACACACTCAGACTATCGGTACGGCTGCCGACTACTGTGCACCCCATGACCTCACGGGGACCCCTGGGCAGCGCGACCGGCGATGCGCCCGGTACGCAGACCGCCTCCGTGCGGGTGCGTCGCGCTCGCACATCCGATGTCCCGGCGATCAAATCGCTCGTCGATGTGTACGCGGGCCGGATCCTGCTGGAGAAGAACCTCGTCAACCTGTACGAATCCGTGCAGGAGTTCTGGGTCGCCGAACTCGGGGATCGCGTGGTGGGGTGCGGGGCGCTGCATGTCCTGTGGGCGGATCTGGGTGAGGTGCGCACGGTGGCGGTACTGCCCGATGTGAAGGGGCACGGTGTGGGCAAACTCATCGTGGACCAGCTCATCGGAGTGGCTCGCGAACTAGAGTTGAGCCGGTTGTTCGTGCTCACGTTCGAGGTCGAATTCTTCGCCCGGCACGGGTTCGCCGAAATCGACGGCACCCCGGTCACCGCGGAGGTCTACGCGGAGATGTGCCGGTCCTACGACACCGGTGTCGCGGAGTTCCTGGATCTCAGTTATGTGAAACCGAACACGCTCGGCAACACCCGGATGCTGCGCACGCTCTGAGGTAGGCCCGGATGACGTTTTCCGCCGCGCCCGGCGGGCATCGGCCGGCCGCGCATTAGAGTCGAGCCGTGCCGATCTTCGCCGTCCAGTACACATACTCCGATGCCACAGCCGCCGCGCGAGATGTGCATCGGCCCCGCCACCGGACCTGGCTCGCCGGCCAGCTCGCGGCGGAAACCCTGCTCAGCAGTGGGCCGTATCCGGACGGTTCCGGTGCACTGTTGCTGTTCCGCACCACGGACGCCGAGGCGCTCGGGCAACTGCTGGCCGCCGACCCGTTCGCGCAGGAGGAGCTGATCGCCGAGGTGCGGGCGGCCGAATGGCAACCAGTCTTCGGCGCGTTCGCCGACTGACGGACACCGCGTACCGGCCGTCTTGCCCCGGCCGGTACGCGTAGCCGCCTAGTCCTTCGGTTCCCCGGCTGATTGCGGCCGCGCCGCACCACGCGTGCGCAGCAGACTGGCAACCGTCGCGACCACCAGGATCCCGATGATCACCGACAGCGACAGGCCCGTGGAGATCTCCGGCACGCTCACGTGTTCACCGCCGTTGATGAACGGCAGATTGTTCTCGTGCAGCGCGTGCAGGACCAGTTTGACGCCGATGAACGCCAGGATCGCGGACAGACCGTAGGACAGGTACACCAGCCGGTCCAGCAGGCCGCCGATGAGGAAGTACAGCTGCCGCAGACCCATCAGCGCGAACGCGTTCGCGGTGAACACGATGTAGGGCTCTTCGGTGAGACCGTAGATCGCCGGAATGGAATCGAGCGCGAACAGCAGATCGGCGAAACCGATGGCCAATAGTGCCAGCAGCATGGGGGTGACCACCCGGCGGCCGTCGATCCGGGTGATCAGTTTGTCGCCGTCGTAGCTTTCGGTGGTGGGGACCAGCCGTTTCGTCAGTGCGACGATCCTGCTGTCGCGTTTTTGTTCCTCCTCGACCTCGTGCCCGCTCTCCCGCAGCAGTTTGACCGCGGTGTAGACCAGGAACAATCCGAACAGGTAGAAGACCCAGCTGAACGCGCTGATCGCCGCGGCGCCGACCGCGATGAAGATACCGCGCATCACCAGTGCGACAACGATGCCGATCAGCAGCACCTTCTGCTGATACATCCGCGGCACGGCGAAGGTGGACATGATGATCAGGAAGACGAACAGGTTGTCCACCGAGAGGGCCTTCTCGGTGACGAAACCGGCGTAGTACTCACCGGAGAAGGTGCCGCCCCATTTCCAGGCGATCACCCCGCCGAAGGCGAGCGCCAGGCCGATGTACACGGCCGACCAGAACGCCGATTCGCGGAAGGTCGGTTCGTGCGGTGTCCGCACATGGGCGAAGAAGTCGAAAACGAACAGGCCGAGGATCACCGCGATGGTGATTCCCCACACGAGAGCGGTTACCTGCATACGGTGATCCGTTCAGCGGTACGAGTCATGGTGACAATCATGCCCGATATGCCCGATTCAGTCGTATTGCGGGGCGGTTGCCGGTTTATCGTCGCACACCCGCCGCGGCCGAGCCCGAGGGCACGGCCGCATCCGTCATGGTTGTTCCGGTTCCGGATTCTCGTCCCCGCCGCCGCGGATCGACCAGAGCAAACCATCGAGCTCATCCGGTTTCACCAGCACATCGCGCGCCTTGGACCCCTCGCTGGGCCCCACCACACCACGGGTCTCCATCAGGTCCATCAATCGTCCCGCCTTGGCGAACCCGACCCGCAGTTTGCGCTGCAACATCGAGGTGGAACCGAATTGGGAGGTCACCACCAGTTCCACGGCCTGCAGCAGAACATCGAGGTCGTCGCCGATATCGGGATCGACGTCCTTCTTCTCCCCCGCCTTGGCGGCGGTGACGCCCTCGGTGTACTCCGGCTCGGCCTGGTTCTTGGTGAACTCGACGACCCCGTGGATTTCCTCGTCGCTGATGAAGGCGCCCTGCAGACGAGTCGGTTTCCCGGCGCCCATCGGCAGGAACAGGCCGTCGCCCATACCGATGAGCTTCTCGGCACCGGGCTGGTCGAGAATGACCCGTGAATCGGTGAGCGAGGAGGTCGCGAAGGCCAGCCGCGAGGGCACATTGGTCTTGATGAGACCCGTCACCACGTCGACCGACGGTCGCTGAGTCGCCAGGACGAGGTGGATACCGGCGGCCCGGGCCTTCTGGGTGATCCGCACGATGGCATCCTCGACATCGCGCGGTGCGGTCATCATGAGATCTGCTAGTTCGTCGACGATGGCCAGGATGTACGGGTACGGCCGGTAGACGCGTTCGCTGCCCAGCGGTGTGGTGATCGCGCCGGATTTCACCTTCCGGTTGAAATCGTCGATATGGCGGACCTTGCTGGCCTGCATGTCCTGATAGCGCTGTTCCATCTCCTCCACCAGCCAGGCCAGCGCCGCCGCGGCCTTCTTGGGCTGGGTGATGATGGGGGTGATCAGATGCGGGATGCCCTCGTACGGAGTCAACTCCACCATCTTCGGGTCGATCAGAATCATCCGGACCTCGTCCGGGGTAGCCCGCTGCAGCAGCGATACCAGCATCGAATTGACGAAACTGGACTTACCGGAGCCGGTGGAGCCGGCCACCAGCAGATGCGGCATCTTGGCCAGATTCGCCGCCAGGAACTCGCCCTCGATGTTCTTGCCCAGGCCGATCACCAGCGGATGGTGATCGTTGCGGGTGGACGGCGCCTTCAGCACATCGGCCAGCCGCACGAGTTCCCGGTCGGCGTTGGGCACCTCGATACCGACAGCGGACTTACCCGGGATCGGAGCGAGCAGGCGCACGTTCTCGGTCGCCACGGCGTAGGCGATATTGCGGGTCAGCGCGGTGATCTTCTCGACTTTCACACCCGGGCCGAGTTCGACCTCGTACCGGGTGACCGTCGGTCCGCGGACGAACCCGGTGACTGCCGCATCGATCTTGAACTGCACCAGCACCTCGGTGATCGCCTCGATCATCGATTCGTTGGCGGCGCTACGGCGACGCGGTGGATCGCCGTCGACCAGCAGATTCATCGGGGGCAGGGTGTAATCGCCCTCGGCCACCCGGTCGGCGACGAATTCCGGTGCCGGCTCCGGCAGCGGGGTCTGGTCGACCGGTGCCGCGGCAGCGGGTTTGCGTTTCTTGCGTCCGGCCGGTTTCTCCTCCCCGGTCGCGGCGATCGGTTTGGCGTCGCGCAGCGGAGGTTCCCCGGCGTCGCCCGGGCCCACCGGCGGCCCGGTGAACTCGTCGGCCGGATAGCTCTCGGCCGGTGTGCGGCCACGGCGGCGGGACCGCCCGGGCGGTTCGGCCTGCTCGTATTCGTCGATCGGGTCGTATCCGTCGCGATAATCGTCGTCGTAGCCGGGCGCGCCGAAGAATTCCCGCAACCGCTGCGGTGCCTCGCGAACCGTCGTACCGGTGACCAGCAACACACCGAACACCATGGCCAGCAGGAGAATCGGGACCGAAAGCCAGGCCGTGAGCCCGTCGGTGAGCGGCCCGCCGATAACGAAACCGACGAATCCCGCGGCATCGGCGCGTCCCGCGGCATCGGCCGGACCGCCGTCGGCGATATGCCACAGCCCCAGGAACGGCAACCCGATCAGCAACCCACCCAACACCAGGCGCGGCCGGATATCCGGACGTGGTTCGGTACGCATGAGCACGACGGCGATACCGGCGGCCACGAACGGCAGTACCGAGGAGGCCGAACCGGTGACCGCGCGGATGAGACCTTCCACCCAGCGCCCGATGGGCCCGCCCGCCGACAACCAGACCGCTGCCGCGATCACGGCGCTGACGGCGATCAGCCCCAGCGCGATCCCATCACGGCGATGTCCGTGTTCGATCTCCCCCGCACGGCTGATCGCGCGCGTGGTGGCGCCGACGCCGCGGGCCGCTACGGTCCATCCGCCGCTCACCAACCTGGTGAGCACGGCCAGCGGGGCGGTATCCGAACGCCGCGGCGGGGCGGGACGACGCGTGGTGCGCCGAGCGCGAGGGGCGGGCGCCTTGCGCGCGGCCCCCTGCGGTGCGGTTTTACGCGCCGGGCCCTGGGCCCGTGCCGCGCCGTCCGATCGACGCGTGCCCGAACGAGAACGGGCCGCGGTGGTCCGCCCCCGAGCCGATCCCGCCCGCGCACCCGGTGTGGTTGTGCCGCGGGACTTACCTGCCATGGGCTCAGGCTAGCCGCAACAACCCCATCCGGACCATCCGCAACACTGGTACCGGGCTCTGGGACGGTGGTGATTCTCGCCCGCCCGCCGGTACCCGCGGTCGGGATGCGGCCGTTTTCCACGGCCCGGCCAGGCCCCGGCGGGGCAGGTCTCCCATGGCCGGGGTCAGATCGAACGATCCAGTTCGAGTACCTGCCGAACGGCCTGCGGCTCCCCGTCCGATTCGATCCGGACCTGCTCCCGCCCGAATGCGTGCAACAGCAGTTCGGCGGGGGCACCGGTCAAGGTCACTACCGGGCCGGGCTTGTCCACCACGCGGACCCGGTCCCCCGCCGGTGTCGAGAGTTCCACCGGCACGGGAGATTTGCGGTAGGCCATCTTGCCCATCCGCCGCAGCACCGACCAGAGCCGCTGCTGATCGCGGTCCGGCAACTCCCGGGGCTCCCAGCCGGACTCCGCCCGCCGGACATCCTCGTGGTGGACGAACATTTCGCTGAGATTGGCGATCGCGTCCACCGGACGCAACGGCGACCACCACGGCGGGCCGCTGCGGACCAGTTCCAGGAGCTCGGCGAACGGCCGCTGTGCGGTTTCGTCCTGGCGCCGTTGCAGATAACCGGCGAAGGGCCGCAACATGATCCCGGGCGCGGCGTCCGGGCGGCGTTCCCGGACGACCAGATGCGCCGCGAGGTCGCGCACCGTCCAGTCTCCGCATAGGGTTGGCGCGTCCGGCCCGGTCTCGTTCATCGTTTCGACCAATGCACGGCGTTCACGCTGAGCGAAGTTCACACGATGAATCTAGCCGAGACCCAGCCATCGGGGAGGGGATGAGAACCGAACCGGTTGCTACGCAGCAGAGATGCTCTGTACTTTGTCATTCGGTCCATAGGGTCGTGGACCGATACACACAGAATGGGAACACCTTTGAAGAAGATTCTCACCGTTGCCGCCGTTCTGGTGGCGACCGTCGGTTCGATGTTCGCCGCTTCCGTGGCACCCGCGCACGCGCAGTACAGCAGTTACTACGGCGCCATCGCGGTTTCGCTGTCCACCGGTAACTACGGATGGTCCTACGACTACGACAGCTACTCCGAAGCCGAAGCGGCCGCCGAGGACCGGTGCGGTGCCGCCGATTGCGTCGCCAAGATCTCCTGGCGCAACGGTTGCGGTGCGCTCGCGGTATCGGACAACTGGCTGAGCTACGGAGCCGGTTCGACCCGGTCCGCAGCTCGGGCCGAGGCGCTGGCCAACAACCCGGGTAACGCCTACATCGAGCACTGGAACTGCACTTCCGGCTACGACCTGTGAGTTCGTACCCACCACTTTTTCCGGCCGGCGCCGAATTCGCCGATTACCTGCGTAGGGGAAACAGAACTGTGAAAATTCGTCCATTCCGGGTCGTGGCCGCCGTAACGATGGCCGCCGCCGCCCTCACCTTCACCGCCTGCTCGTCCACCGAGGAGTCCTCCGCCGACGCGGCGGCCACCAGCACCGAAGCCGCCGCCGAGTTCGAATCGGGTAAAACCCAGGACGGACGGGAAGAAGGCAAGGCGCCGACCACCACCGCGGCGCCGAACCTGCCCAAGCCCACGGTCGAGGAACTGAACGACAAACTCACCCGGGCGCTCGACGGTGCGGTGAGCGAAGAAGAGAAGCTGGGCTTCATCGAGGATGCCGAACAGGATCCGCAGCTGGTCGACAAGCTCGTCGAGGCGGCCAAGAAGAACGAAGTCACGGTGAAGATCACCAATGTCGGCGAGCCCGCGGAGGGCAAGGTGAAGGCCGACGCCGAGGTCACCATCGCCGGCGCTCCGGTCGAGAACGCCACGGTCGATTTCGTCGCCGAGGGCGATCAGTGGAAGATCGCGCACGATTTCGCGTGTAATATCGTCAAGTCCGCGGAGCTCGACTCGGCAGCCTGCCAGCCCGAAGCCTGATCCGCACGACCGGCACCGGACATTGTGAAAACCGCCGGAGGCATTGCCTTCCGGCGGTTTTCCGCTGTCTACGGCCGGTTGTCAGACGCCGAGTACGGTCGGCACGATCATCGGGCGCCGACGGTAGGTGTCGGCGACCCAGCGTCCCACCACCCGGCGCACGCTCTGGGCGATGCGATGGGTGTCGGTGATACCTTCACCGGCCAGGCGCAGGAGTTCGGCCTCCACCAGTTCGGCGGCTTCGGCCAGCGCGGTGGGATCGTCGGAGAAACCGCGACCGCTCACCTCCGGTGTGCTCACCGCTTTACCGGTGGTCGCGTCCACGGCGACGGTGATGGCGATGAAACCGCCCTCACCGAGAACCAGCCGGTCCGACAGGGTCGATTCGCCGACGTCGCCCACCGACAGTCCGTCGACATAGACATGCCCCACCGGCACCCGGCCGACGATGGAGGCAATTCCGTCGACCAGATCCACGACCACACCGTCTTCGGCCAGCACCACCCGGTCCTCGGGCACTCCCGTGGCGACCGCGAGCGCGGCGTTGGCACGCAGATGCCGCCATTCCCCGTGCACCGGCATGGCGTTGGTGGGGCGTACCGCGTTGTACAGGTACAGCAGTTCCCCGGCCGACGCATGCCCCGAGACATGCACTTTCGCGTTCTGCTGGGTGATCACCGTCGCGCCGAGCCGGGCCAGCCCGTTGACCACGGTGAACACCGAGTTCTCGTTACCCGGGATGAGCGAGGACGCGAGCACCACCAGATCGTCGGCACGGATATGGATCTGGCGGTGGTCGCCGCGCGCCATCCGCGACAGCGCTGACAGCGGTTCGCCCTGGGAGCCGGTGGAGATGAGGACCAGTTTGCCCGGCGGCAGGGTGGCGGCCTGGTCGAGATCGACGACCAGCCCGTCCGGCACCGTGAGAAAGCCCAGATCCTGGGCGATCTGCATATTGCGCACCATCGACCGGCCGACGAAACAGACGCGGCGGCCGTATTTCTGGGCGACGTCCACAACCTGCTGGATACGGTGTACATGGCTGGCGAAAGAGGCCACGATCACCCGGCTGCGTGCCTTACCGATCACGGTGTCCAGGACACCGCCGATCTCCCGCTCGGGTGTGACGAAACCGGGGACCTCGGCATTGGTGGAATCGACCAGGAACAGATCCACGCCCTCGTCGCCGAGGCGCGAGAAACCGGCGAGATCGGTGAGCCGGCCGTCCAGCGGAAGCTGATCGAGTTTGATGTCGCCGGTATGCAGAATGGTCCCGGCGGGTGTCCGGATCGCCACCGCGAGCGCGTCCGGGATGGAATGGTTGACCGCGAAGTACTCACAATCGAACGGCCCGTGCTCGCTACGTTCACCCTCGGTAACCTCGACGAGCCGCGGATGCAACCGGTGTTCCCGGCATTTCGCGGCGACCAGGGCTAGCGTGAACTTCGACCCCACCACCGGGATATCGGGGCGCAGGCGCAGCAGGAACGGCACGGCCCCGATATGGTCCTCGTGCCCGTGGGTGAGCACCACCGCGGCCACATCGTCCATCCGATCCTCGATCGGCCGGAAATCGGGCAGGATGAGGTCCACGCCCGGCTGCTGGTCCTCGGGGAACAGCACACCGCAGTCGACGATGAGCAGTTTGCCGCCGTATTCGAAGACCGTCATATTGCGGCCGATTTCGCCGATACCGCCGAGCGCGAATACTCGCAGTCCCTGACGCGGCAGCTTCGGCGGCAGTGGGAGCCGGTCCTGCGCGGCGATCTCCGGGGGCACCGAGGGTAGTGCGCGGCCGGAATCACCGCGGCCCCGGCCCGAGGAACGTCGGTTACCGCGCCGCGGCTTGTCCCGCGCGGAACGGGCTTCCGGTGCGGGATCGGATCCGGCGGCCGTAGTTGCCGTTTCGGTCACCGCGGGTGCCGGTTCCGGCGCGGCCACCGTCTTCGGTTCCGGTGCGGCCGGCGTCTCGGTTCCGCGCGCGGCCGGCGATGCCGCGGTCTGGTCGGGCTGCGGGGCCGGTGCGGGCTCGGCGGGGCCGGCGTCGCGGCGGGCGGTGCGCCGCGGACGGCGGGCGGCGGGGCCGGTCATTCGAGCACCCCGGCGGCGCGCAGGTCAGCGGCCAGATCCTCGAGCTGTTCCGGGCTCGGCATTATCTGTGGCAGCCGTGGTTCACCGACATCCACACCGAGCAACCGGAGACCACCCTTCGTCATCGCCACTCCGCCGAGCCGCGCCATGGCGGCATTGAGCCAGAGCAGGCTGGTGTTGATATCCCGGGCGCGCGCCACGTCACCGGCGGCGAACGCGTCCACCATCTCGCGCAGCCGTTCCGGAACCAGATGGCCGATCACACTGATGAACCCGACGGCGCCCATCGCCAGCCACGGCAGATTCAACATATCGTCGCCCGAGTAGAAAGCCAGATCGGTTTCGGCGATGAGCGCGGCGCCGGCGTTCAGATCGCCTTTGGCGTCCTTGACCGCGACGATCCGGGGATGTTCGGCAAGCCGGCGAATCGTATCCGAGGCAATCGGCACCACCGATCTGGGTGGAATGTCGTAGAGGGTCACCGGGAGGTCGGTGGCATCGGCGACGGCGGTGAAATGCGCGAACAGACCCTCCTGGGTCGGCCGCGAATAGTAGGGGGTCACGACCAGCAGGCCGTGGGCGCCCGCGCGCTGGGCATTGCGGGCGAGTTCGATGGAATGTGCGGTGTCATAGGTTCCGGCGCCGGCGATGACGGTGGCCCGGTTACCGACCGCGTCCACCACCGCCCGCAGCAGATCCGCCTTCTCCGATTCGGTGGTGGTCGGCGATTCGCCGGTGGTGCCGGAGATCGCGAGCAGGTCGACGCCCCGGTCGACCAGACGATGCGCAAGGGAGACGCCGGTGTCTATGTCGAGCTTGCCCTCGGCGCTGAAGGGGGTCACCATCGCGACACCTACCGTGCCGGACGCGCTCAACACCGGAGGCATCGATTCACCGTTCGTCATGGTCAGAAAGGCTACCCGGTCACGGGGCAGCCCTCGACACCCTCGTCTGTGTTCTGGGCCGCCGAAGCGAACCTTGACATCACGCACGCAGCGTCATGACGTCGAACCGGGGTTGTATGACATCATAAACGGCGTCACAATGATGTCATGGATCTGACCAGATACACCGCCCGGATTCGCGACGACCTGATCGCCGCGGCCGCCCTGGGCGACGAGAAAACACAGGCCACAGCCGAAGCGCTCGCCAAGGCAGTGGAGAACTCGGCCCGGCTGGCCCTGCTCGCGGCACTCACCGAACTCGCCGATACCGTCACGACCGAACTGGGTGACCGCGCCGTCCGTGTCTCGCTGCACGACGACGAGGTCGCGGTCGAGGTGGGCCGCACCCCGGCCGGCGACAACCCCAGCTTCGAGGAAATGACCGGCGATATCAGCCGGGTGACTCTGCGGCTGGTGGAACAGGTGAAATCCCGTGCCGAAGAGGCCGCCGCCCAGAGCGGGCAATCGCTGAACTCCTGGATGGCCGGTGTGGTGTCGGGCGCGTTGCGCGATCAGATGCGCGGCGGCCACGGCACCGCCAAACGCGACGACACCGCCCCCTGATCAGGTCGAAACCAGGATCTCACCGGTACTGCCGATTTCGGTACGCCGGTCCCCGCCGGGGGCGCTCGCCAGGATGGTCGCCAGGTTCCGCCGCCCGGCCGGAAGTACCCGGATGGTGACCGATCCGGCGTTGGCGGCATCCAGTTCCCGCACAGCGAGATCGAGCACCCGCGTCCGCAGTGTCGCCGCCACGCCGGTGAAACCGCCGTCGTCGAGCAGGAGCACCTCCACCCCGCGCGACCGCGCACCGCGGGCCGCGGCATTGAGCTGATCGGTGACCAGCTGCGGCGCCCGCAGACCGTCCCGTAATTCGGCCTCCAGCAGGCGGCATACCTCGCGATCGGCCGGCGTCAGGTCGGCACCGCGGGCGATACGCTCCAGCATCGGCCGGGCCAGCTCGTCCAACCGGCTCAGCTGGCGGTTCCGTTCGGAATGCTCGGCCGCCATGGTTGCCTCGGCGGCCGCCCGCATGGCGACGTCATCGTGCAGCAGGCGTAGCGAACGCTGTGTCGGCCGCAGGACCAGCGCGCACACCGTGGCCCCGGCCAGGCTGGCCAGCGCGAGGACGGATACGAACAGGGAGCCGACCGAAATATCCAGCACGATATCCACGAACCCGAGCACGGCCGCGACCGCCGCGGCACCGGCCCACGCCGCGAAGATCCGGCCGCGCACCGCCAGCACCGCCAGCACGAAGGACACGACAAGAGTCGCCAGCGGCTGACGCTGACGCACGGCATCCTCGGTGAAGTTCACATGCGTCGCCAGCACCGTGACCAGTCCCGCCGCGAGCACTACGGCGGTGGCAGGCCACGGCAGCGGTTCCCCGGGCAGCAGGAGCAGGATCGCGCCGGCACCCAGCATTGCGGCGAGCGCGACTACGAACTGCGCGATCGGGACCTCGGTGAACGATGGCGTGATGTACAGCGTGATGGTGACGGCGAGGCTCGCCTGGAACACCCAACCGGACCGGCCACGCATGCCGAGCAGTGCGCGCAGCTCGAAATCGTCATCCCGATCAGTCATCGCCGCCCTTCCCCGCGTTTCCCCACATCAGCGTCACTGTCGTCCCCCGCCCCGGTTCCGATTCGACAAATCCGGCGCCACCGGCCAGCTGACGCATCCGGCCCAGAATGCTCGCCGAAATTCCCAGCCGGTCGGCGGGCACCACCGACCGATCGAACCCCGCACCGTCGTCACGGAACACCACCAGCAGCCCGCCGGCGCCGACCGTCACGGTCACCTCACGATGCACCGGGCGACCGGGAATTCCGGCATGCCGCAGGCTGTTGCGAACCGCCTCGGCCAGCGCCGCGGCCATCGGGCCGGCCACCGACAACGGCATACGCAGTTCGGGCTCGTCGCCGCCCCGGTGCACGGTGAACTCGACACCGGTATTGACCTCGCGTACCGCGGCCCGCAGGAAACCGATGGCCGAGTTCGCGTTCAGCAGCCCCGGCTCGGCATCGGAGAACCGGGTGGCATCGAGCTGATCGAGCGCGCGTCGCGCCTGTTCCCGCAGCACCGCGGAGGTGTCGCCGGAACGGGAGGCATCCAGCAGCGTGGACAGCACCGCGTCATGGATCAGCACGGCGAACCGCGTACGTTCCCGCTCCCTGGCCGAAGTCCCCGCAACCGCCGCCGCCCGTTCACCCGCCAGCACCGATTCGCGGTCCACCCGCGCCCCGGCCGCCCGCGCATGCACCACACACCACAGGAACAGCAAGGACAGCCCAGCTTGGCGTGCGAAATTGTCGGCGACGGCCAGTACCGTCGTATCGTCGAACATCACATACAGCGCGATACCGGGGGTCGCGGTCGTGATCACCAGGTAGACCCCCGCCAGCCAGGGTGGCCAGGCCACCGCCGCCGCCAGCACGCCGATCATGATCAGCCGATGCGCCCAGATCAGCCCCGGTGCGGCCGCGACCTCGTAGTAGTAGGGCATCACCAGCGCCATCCCGGCGAGATAGCCCAGCGCGGCCGCCCCGCCGACCGCCCGCACCAACCGCGGCCCCGCGATCAGCGATACCACCGCGAGTACCGGCAGCATCCCGAACGCGACGGTCACGGAGAGCAGGGTCCAGACCAACGGAACCGGGCGATGCTGCACGATGACCTCGGGCAGTTCCAGCACCGCCGCGATCGTCCCGACCAGCCCGATCACCAGCCCGAACCGCCGGACCACCCGATCGGCGGCCAGTTCGGGACCGGCATTACGCGCGCGAACCAGCGATACCGACGCCGACCACAGGTCGCGCGGCCGCAGCGACCACAGCGCGGGGCGCCGCGACACCTCGACCGGCGTAGCCGCGTTCATGACCGGCGATGTTCGGGAACCGGCAACCAGCCGTCCTCGACCGCCCGCTTGTAGAGATCGGTCTTGGTGGGCGCGGGCCGGCCCGCATCGGCGTATTTCTGCCGGATCCGGCCCAGATAGTCGTTCACGGTCTGTTCGGAGAGACCGGTGAGTCGCGCCACTCGCGACGCCTTCTCACCGGATGCGTACAGCGTGAGCACCTCTTCCTGGCGCGGGCTCAATCCGACGCTGGACAACTGCGGATCACCGTCGATGGCCGCAGCCCAATCGGTGGTCACCACCTGCTCGCCGAACGCGGCGCGGCGTACGGCGCCGACCACGGTCATCACATCCTCGGATTTACGGACCACGCCCAGGACACCGGCGCGGGCAGCCGAACGCACCAGATACGGATTATCGGCCCCGGTGAATACCAGGACCTCGACACCGCGCTCCCGCAATGTCGCCACATTGTCCTCGGGCGTGGAATCGTCGGCCAGCCGCAAATCGAGGACCACCAGGTCCAATGCCGGGACACCGTCGACCTGGCAGGCCGGATCGTCCAGTAGTCCGGCGACTGTGCCCGCGGTCGCCACCAGTTCCAGGTCCGGCTCGGCTTCGAGCATCGCCACCAGGCCGATCGCCACCGATTCGTGGTCCTCGACCAGACCGATACGGCGTGGCCCGCTCCGATCCCCGACGCTGTCCGTCACAACACAACTCCCATCAGGCACGCCCCCGTCCAGAGCAGTATGGCGTGGTACGCGCGCCGAGGTGAGCCCCTGATTTCAGGGGAACCACCGGAGGCGTCGCGGCCGAATCGGCCTATCCCATCAACTGTGCTGCCACGGTCGCGCCGAGTTCCCAGCATGCTCGGAGATCGTCCTTGCCCGGCTTACCGGAGACCGCGACGTAGGCGGCGGCCTTCGCCCACCCCAGACCGGTCGTGATGGAGGTGACGCCGCGCTCGGCTCCTTCGGTGCCCTCGTTGCCGTGCAGGTAGAGGCCGAACGGCCGGCCCCGCGTCGAATCGAGGCAGGGGTAGTAGACGATGTCGAAGGCGTGCTTGAGAGCGCCGCTCATGTAGCCGAGATTGGCGGGGCTGCCGAGGAGATACCCATCGGCCGACAGCACATCCGCCGGCGATACGGCCAGCGCCGCCCGGCGCACCACCTCCACCCCCTCGATCTCCGGATCGGTGGCTCCCGACAGCACGGCCTCGAACATCGCCTGCATGAACGGCGACGGTGTGTGATGGATGATCAGCAACGTCGGCACACCGGCGAGCCTAGCCGCCGCGCCCGGTTCCGGCGGCGCGTACCCGCCCCGCGGGCGAGGCGGAGCTTATCGTCGGCCGGTGCCCGAATCTCGTTCGTGCCGTTCCAGTTCCACCGCGCGGCGCATGGTGCTGCGCGCCCGGGCCCGATCGCCGGCGTAATCGTAGGCGCGCGCCAGCCGGTAGGAGACCCGCCAGTTGTCGGGGTCGGCCTCCCATTCTTGTTTCACCGTGAGGAACAACTCGTCCGCGGCCGTCCGCTCGATCCGTCCGGAGGGACGGCGCGGGAGATCGTCGACATCCAGTTCCAGCCCCTCGTCGTGGATCCGCCGGGCCAGCCGCTGATGGTCCAGCGCGGACCGGATGGTGGAGACCACCATCCACACGCCGAGCAGCGGCAGAATGAGGACCCCGGTGCCCAGTCCGATGGCCGCGATATCACCGGAGGTCAGCAGTTCCACGGCGATCCGGCCGAGCCACAGGAAGTAGAAGGCCAGCGCCAGGACCAGGAAGGCCACCATGGCGACGACCTTCAGCACCGCGCGGTCCGGGGCCGGATCGCCGGTCGCGCCGCCGTTCTCGCTCACAGGTCGAGGAACGGATCGAGCCCGACGGTGAGTCCGGGCCGGCCGCCGATCTGCCGGACTCCGAGCAATACCCCCGGCGCGAACGACGAGCGGTCGATGGAATCGTGCCGGATGGTCAGTGTCTCCCCCTGGGTACCGAACAGCACCTCCTGGTGGGCGACGAGCCCGGCCAGCCGCACCGAATGCACGCGTACCCCGTCGACCTCGGCACCCCGCGCCCCGTCGAGTTCGGTGGTCGTCGCGTCCGGAACGGGTGCCGCACCGGCTTGTCTACGGGCTTCGGCGATGATCCCCGCGGTCCGGTAAGCGGTGCCGGACGGCGCGTCGGCCTTGTTCGGGTGGTGCAGTTCGATCACCTCGACCGATTCGAAGAACCGGGCCGCCTGTTCGGCGAACCGCATCGACAGCACCGCGCCGATGGCGAAATTCGGGGCGATCAGCACGCCCACTTCGGGACGGCCGGACAACCAGCCACGGACCTCGTCGAGCCGGGCGGCGTCGAATCCGGTGGTGCCGACGACGGCGTGGATACCGTTGTCCACCAGGAAACGCAGATTGCCCATCACCACGTCGGGATGGGTGAAATCGACCACCACCTGGGTGCCGGTCTCGGTGAACCGCGTCAGCAAATCATCCTTGTCCACGGCGGCGACCAGTTCGAGATCGCCGGCCGCTTCGACCGCGGCGCAGATGGCCTGGCCGACCTTGCCCTGCGCCCCCAGAACACCCACCCGAATCGGTGCCGTCACCTCACCACTCCTACCTGATAGTCGGACCCACCGAGTCTATGGCGCGCCGACCGCCGCAATACGGGCCCCCTCGACATTCCGCGGCGCGAAACCCCGCGCGATCCGGGCATCAGAAGATGATCACCTGACGCAGGGCATGCCCGGCGGCCAATTCGTCCATCGCGCGGTTGATATCGCCCAGCCCGATCCGTGCGGAGATCAGTTTCTCCACCGGCAGCCGGCCCGCGCGCCACATCCGGACGTATTCGGGGATATCGCGAGACGGGACCGCCGAACCCAGATAACTACCGACGATCGAGCGCCCCTGCGCGACCAGTCCCAGCGGGGAGATACTGGCTCTGGCTTCCGGCGCCGGGAGACCCACCGTCACCGTGGTACCGCCCGGCGCTGTCGCGGCTACCGCGCTCTCGAAGGCCCGGGCCGAACCCACCGCCTCCACCACCACCTCGGCCCGGATCTCCCGGTCGCCGACCTCCGCCGGCGAATAAGCGCCGGTGGCGCCCAGTTCCCGGGCCGACGCCAGTTTCTCCGCAACGGTATCGACGGCGATCACCTCGCGGACCCCGAGCGAGACCGCCACCAGCACCGCAGCCATCCCGACACCGCCGAGACCGACCACCATGACCCGGTCGGTACCCGCCGGTTTCGCGGAATTCAGCAGTGCCCCACCACCGGTCAGCACCGCACAGCCCAGAACGGCCGCGACATCCGGCGGTACGTCGTCGTCGACCGGTACCACCGACCGGCGGTCGACCACCGCATAGGTGGCGAATCCGGAAACGCCGAGATGGTGGTGGACTTCGGCGCCGTCGCGGCGCAGCCGGCGGCCGCCGGACAGGAGTTCGCCGGCATTGTTGGCCGCGCTGCCGGGGATGCACGGGGTCCGGCCGTTCGAGGCGCAGCCGGCGCATTCACCACAACGGGGCAGGAAGGTCATCACCACTCGCTGCCCGACGGGTAGCCCGGCACCCGGACCCGCCGCCTCGACCCGTCCGGCGGCCTCGTGGCCGAGCAGCATGGGTACCGGCCGGACCCGATTGCCGTCGACGACGGAGAGGTCCGAATGACAGATGCCGGCCGCTTCGATCCGCACCAGCAGCTCGCCGGGACCGGGGTCGGCGAGTTCCAGTTCGCCGACGGTGATCGGTGCCGATGCTGCGTACGGCCCGGGCGCGCCGATTCGTTCCAGGACTGCCCCACGAATTCTCATGGGACCACGGTAGGCCGCGGCAGGGATGTGCTCATGATCCGAGTCGTACTATGCTGATTCGCCGTGACGGTGCTCCCGTTGGCCGCCTTGTACCGAGCCCGGGGTCGGGACCGTCACGATCCGAGGAGATTTTCCTTTGACCGTTCAGTTCAACCACACCATTGTCGGCTGCCGTGACAACCGCGTATCCGCCGAATTCTGGGCCGATATCCTGGGCCTGGAGCCGGGTGCCCAATGGGGGCCGTTCATCCCCTTGCCCACCGGGAACGGAGTCACGTTCGATTTCGCGAACGTTGCGCCCCATATCACCGAGATCCAGGGCCAGCACTATGCATTCCTGGTATCGGAAACAGAATTCGACATCGCCTATGCCAAGATCCAGCGCTACGGTCTCGAGCACTGGGGCGATCCGCACCGGAACACCCCGGGCGAGATCAACCACAACGACGGTGGACGCGGCGTGTACTTCCTGGACCCCAGCGGGCACTACTTGGAGTTGATCACCGTCCCGTACGGGGGTTGGCCGCAGTAACGCGACGGGGCCGGGTGGCCATCGGCCACCCGGCCCCCGGGTTCAGCCCGCGACCGCCGCGGGCCGGCCGCGCCGTATCCCGATGACCGCCGCAACAAGGCAGGCCAGCGCCACCGCGGCGACGAACCACGGAAATACTGTGTCCAGTCCCCAGGCGGTGGCGGCCCAGCCGGCCAGCACCGTCGGCAGCGCCATGGCTGTATAGGCGAGCAGGTAGTACGCGGACATGGTTTCGCCGCGCTTGTGTTCGGGCACCACATCGGACAAGTGCCGCAGCGAGCCGCCGAAGCCGAGGCCGAAGGTGGCGCCGAGCACCAAACCGATGCCGACCACGGCCGTCCATTCATGGGTGCCCAGAGCCGGGACGGTCAGCAACAGGGCGATCGCCATTCCGATATCGCCGATGATCGCGGCCCGCCGCGCGGGCACCCGGGTCGCGAACAGTTGCACCAGCGCGGCCGCCAGGGCCGTCGAGGCGACCACGACCCCGCCGAAGACCAAGTTGTGGATACCGGTCCGCTCTGCGGCCAGCGACGGATACAGCGACAGCAGGACACCGAGAACCGACCATGCCGCCATCACGCCCAGTGCCGAGAACCAGAAATCGGCGCGGATCTCCTGCGGTACCGCCGGGCGCGCGATCCGGATTCGGCCCGCGACCCGCGCGGCGTGTGGTTCACGAAGAGCGAGGACCCCCGCGGCCACGATCAAGCAGATGACACTGATGACCACATACGGGGTGCGCAACGGATTGGGCGCGTACTGCGCAAGCAATGCCGACCCCATGATCGCTACCGCCATACCGACATTGAAAGCCACACCGCTGAGCTGGCCGGACCGGGCGCCGCGATGCGGCCGCAGGTCGAGCAGTGCCGCAGCACCCGCCACGACGGTCGCCCCGACCGCCAAACCGTGCAGCGCCCGCGCGAGAAGGAGCATCGCCACGGTGTCGGCGAGCACGAACACCACAAGGCCCGCGATCATGGCGCCGAAGGCGCCGAGCAGCACCGGCTTGCGGCCGACCACATCGGAGATACGCCCCGACACCAGCACCGCCACGAGAGCGGCCGCCGCGTACGCCGCGAACACGATGGTGGTGACCAATGGCGAAAGATGCCATTCCTGCTCGTAGATGCCGTACAGCGGGGCGGGTACACCCGATACTCCGAGCGCTACACCGGTGGCACCCAGTACCAGCGCGTAGGCCCAGGGCTGCACCGCTCGATCCACTGCCGGTGTTGCGATTGTCGCCGCCATCGAAACCCCGATCAGGTAAGTTTGAAGATTGTCGAACTTGATCGACAGTAACGTACGGTACGACGATCATCAAACCCCGAGGCGGACCATTGACCGACACCAGCACCGCGACAACCCCGGTCGCTCCGCTGCCCGCCGTACTCGGCGCGCTCCAGGATCCGGTACGACTCGAGATGGTCCGCAGGCTGAGCAACGCAGACACCGCACTGCGCTGCGCATCCCTCTACGAGGGAATCAACAAGTCGACCGCGACGCACCATTTCAAGATCCTGCGCGAAGCCGGCGTCATCGAACGACTCGTAATCGACGGCCATACCTACCAGCGGCTGCGCCGCAACGCCCTCGACGCCGCAGTACCCGGCCTCCTCGCCTCGATTGTCGCCGCGGCCAACCGCGCCCGGCCGGAATAGCCGGCCTTCCTCGAATTGCCGGCTTCGGTCCCCACCGCGCAACAACTACGACAGGGTGGGCGGGCACCCCACCCACACGAGCCCGGTACGCAAGACCGGCAGGTTATCGATCGGATGATCGAATCGCCACGGCCGACACCGTAGGCAGCAGCGGCTCGCACCGCCTGGAGACGCATTGCCGGCTACCGCCCTCCGTGCGAACCGCGCCCCAGGGCCGGCAGCACCTTCCCGATCGGTTGCGGACCGGGCCGGAGACCCAGCCCGCCACCATGATGCTTTCGGCTGCCCCTGACGTCCACGGCGCAGCGCGGACCCCCGGAACCTCAGCCGACGAGCCGGGTGACAGCCGTGGGCAGATCCCGCTTGCGGCGGTACGGTCCGGCCACCGCGGCGGCGTACGGGCGGGCCAGCAGCGATCGGGCGATCTCCCCGACCTCCTCGGTGGTCACGGCATCGATCCGCGCCAGCGTTTCGGAGACGGTGCGGTGATTGCCGTAGCTGAGTTCGCTGCGGCCGATCCGGTTCATCCGCGATGCCGAATCTTCCAGCCCGAGTACCAGCCCGCCGCGTAGCGACCCTTTCGCCCGAGCACATTCGGCATCGGTGATCCCATCGGCCGCGACCTCCTCGAGCACGCCGCGCGCCAACGCCGCCACTTCGTTGAGGTTCTCCGGCTGGCAGCCCAGATACACCGAAAAAGCACCGGTATCGGCGAAGGTGTCCACACTCGAGTACACCGAGTACGCCAGCCCGCGTTCCTCCCGGATCCGCTGGAAAAGCCGGGAGCTCAAACCGCCGCCGATCACAGTGTTCAGTACCGACAGCGGCCACCGCCGCGTACCCTCGTGCCTGCCGTAGGCGCGGACGCCGAACACCAGATGGGCCTGTTCGCTATCGCGATGGTTCCAGCTCAACGCCGGGGCGGACCTGGTCCGGAAATGCCCCTCGCGCCGCGGCGCCGGCGCCGCCGCCGGATCCAGCCGGCCGGCGACCGCCCGGTGCACCAACTCCACCGTGTGCTCGTGGTCGATATTGCCGGCCACCGCCACCACCATCCGGTCCGGTGTGTACCGGCGCTGGTGGAACGACCGCAACTGACTCGCCCGCATCCCCTCGATCGATTCGATGGACCCGATGACGGGCCGCCCGATCGGGTGATCGCCGAACAGCGCGGTGAGAAACGCGTCGCCGACCAGGTCCTCCGGGTCGTCGTCGCGCATGGCGATCTCTTCCAGTACGACCTGCCGTTCCAGGTCCACATCCACGGCCCGGCACAGCCCGTTGAGCACCACATCGCTGACCAGATCCACCGCCAGCGGCAGATCCTCGTCCACGACATGAGCGTAGTAGCAGGTCTGCTCCTTGGCGGTGAACGCATTGAGCTCGCCACCGACCGCGTCCATGGCCTCGGCGATATCGAGGGCCGAACGGGTCGGGGTGGCCTTGAACAGCAGATGTTCCAGGAAATGCGCGGCACCGGCGACGGTGGGCCCCTCGTCGCGGGAGCCGACCCCCACCCAGACCCCCACGGACGCCGAGCGGACTCCGGGGACATGCTCGGTCACCACCCGCAGACCACCCGGCAGGACGGTACGCCGCACTCCATTGTCGATTTCGACGGTTTCGCCGATCCGCCACGTCGATGACGAACCCCCCTGCCCACTCGGGCGCAGGGGGGCCGCTGTCTTCTGCTCCGTCACACGACCAGTACTACTCGGTCGCCGCGGCATCCGCATCGGCGGGCGCTTCGGCAGGCGCCTCGTCGGCGTTCTCGTCGACGGGAATCAGCGAGATTTTGCCGCGGTTGTCGATATCGGCGATCTCGACCCGCAGCTTGTCGCCGACGTTCACCACGTCCTCCACCTTGGCCACGCGCTTACCGTTGCCGAGCTTGGAGATGTGCACCAGACCGTCGCGGCCGGGCAGCAGTGAGACGAACGCGCCGAAGGCGGTGGTCTTGACCACGGTGCCCAGGAACCGCTCGCCGACCTTGGGCAGCTGCGGGTTCGCGATGGCGTTGATGGCGTCGATCGCTGCCTGCGCGGACGGGCCGTCGGTGGCGCCGACGAACACGGTGCCGTCGTCCTCGATCGAGATATTGGCACCGGTGTCGTCGGTGATCTGGTTGATCATCTTGCCCTTGGGCCCGATCACCTCGCCGATCTTGTCGACCGGGATCTTGATCGCGGTGACGCGCGGCGCGTAGGGGCTCATCTCGTCCGGGGTGGCGATGGCCTCGGCCATCACGTCCAGAATGGTGGTGCGGGCGTCGTGGGCCTGGCCCAGCGCACCGGCCAGCACCTGCGAGGGGATGCCGTCGAGCTTGGTGTCGAGCTGGAGGGCGGTGACGAAGTCCCGCGTGCCGGCGACCTTGAAGTCCATATCGCCGAAGGCGTCCTCGGCGCCGAGGATATCGGTCAGCGCGACATAGCGGACCTCCTGGGCCCCGGCATCGTTGGTGACCGTATCCGACACCAGGCCCATGGCGATACCCGCGACCGGCGCCTTCAGCGGTACACCGGCGTTGAGCAACGACAGGGTCGAGGCACAGACCGAACCCATCGAGGTGGAGCCGTTGGACCCCAGCGCCTCAGAGACCTGGCGGATCGCGTACGGGAACTCGTCCTGGCTGGGCAGCACCGGAATCAGCGCCCGCTCGGCCAGCGCACCGTGGCCGATCTCGCGCCGCTTGGGCGAGCCCACGCGACCGGTTTCACCGGTCGAGTACGGCGGGAAGTTGTAGTGGTGCATATAGCGCTTGGTGGTTTCCGGGCCGAGCGAATCGACCTGCTGCGCCATCTTGACCATATCGAGCGTGGTGACACCCATGATCTGGGTTTCCCCGCGCTCGAACAGCGCCGAACCGTGCGCCCGCGGCACCACCGCGACCTCCGCGGACAGCGCCCGGATATCGGCCAGACCGCGGCCGTCGATGCGGAACCCGTCGGTGAGGATGCGCTGGCGGACCAGCTTCTTGGTCACCGAGCGGAAGGCGGCGCCCAGTTCCTTCTCGCGACCCTCGAAGGACTCACCGAGACGGGACAGCACATCGAGCTTGATCTCGTCGATCTTCTCCTCGCGCTCCTGTTTACCGGCGATGCTCAGCGCCTCCGACAGCGGCGCCTTCGCGGCGTCCTCGACGGCGGCGTACGCATCGTCGGCGTACGGCGGGAACAGCGGGAAGTCCTCGGTGGGCTTGGCCGCCAGCTCGGCCATATCCTGCTGGGCCCGGCAGAGTCGGGCGATGAACGGTTTGGCGGCCTCGAGACCTTCGGCGACCACGGTTTCGGTCGGCGCCTGCGCACCGCCCGCGACCAGTTCGATCACCTTCTCGGTGGCTTCCGCCTCGACCATCATGATCGCGACATCGCCGTTGTCGGTGACCCGGCCGGCCACGACCATATCGAAAACGGCCTTCTCCAACTGTTCGTTGGTCGGGAAGGCCACCCACTGGCCGCCGGCCGGCGTGCCGGCCTCGGCATCGTTGATCAGCGCGACCCGCACGCCGCCGACCGGACCGGAGAACGGCAGGCCCGCGATCTGGGTGGACGCCGAGGCCGCGTTGATGGCGACCACATCGTAGAGATCCTTCGGATCCAGGCTCAGCACCGTCACCACGACCTGGATCTCGTTGCGCAGTCCGTCCACGAAGGAGGGCCGCAGCGGCCGGTCGATCAGCCGGCAGGTGAGGATCGCGTCGGTGGAGGGGCGGCCTTCGCGGCGGAAGAAGGAGCCGGGGATCCGGCCCGCCGCGTACATCCGCTCTTCGACGTCGACGGTCAGCGGGAAGAAATCGAACTGGTCCTTGGGGTGCTTACCGGCGGTGGTCGCCGACAGCAGCATGGTCTCGTCGTCCAGGTAGGCGACGACCGAACCGGCGGCCTGCTTGGCCAGGCGGCCGGTTTCGAAACGTACGGTGCGGGTGCCGAAGACGCCGTTGTCGATCAGCGCGACGGATTCGAAAACACCCGGTTCGACCTCGATGGCCGAAGTTGTCGAGCGTTCGGTGGTTTCTGGCATATCTCTGTTCTCAACCTCTCGTCTCGCCGGATACAGCGCCTGCGTGGCGCGATCCGGCTGTGTCAGCCGTACCAGGTTCGGACGCGGCGCGACGGCATAACCGCAGTGACCGTCGAGGTCAGCGGCCGCCGTTTTGCGTGCTGCGGCGCGTACACCCGGCCGGACCCCCTTGGATACGGCGACGCGGAGGCGGTCAACGATCGAAGCTCTCCGGCAAAATCAACCCCGGGCCGAAAAGCCACTACCGAAGACCGACGCCACGAGCGCGGGTGTGACGGCTGGTTCTGTCGTTCTCGTCCACGGGAGGTCCCCCGCACACGAAAGTGCCGACGAGGCGATTGTATGCGCCCCGCCGGCAGACGTGCCGCCCGGCTCGTGGAACCGGGCGTGTTCACGGAATATCAGCGCCGCAGACCCAGGCGTTCGATCAGGCTGCGGTACCGGTTGATGTCCTTGTCGGCCAGGTACTTCGACAGGCGCTTACGGCGACCGATCAGCGCCATCAGGCCGTGCCGGGTGTGGTGGTCGTGTTTGTGCACCTTGAGGTGCTCGGTGATCTCGGAGATCCGCTTGGACAGCAGCGCGATCTGGGCCTCCGGAGAACCGGTATCCGTTTCGTGCAGGCCGTACTCGGCGAGGATCGACTTCTTCTGCTCGGTGGTCAACGCCATGGGGCATCCACTCCTGTTTCTCAGTTCCGCGCGTAAGGAGCCCGGGACGGCCGGGAATCATCCACCTCTGCGGGTGAACAGCTCACCGGTCGTCGTATCCGGGGTGGGCGCCGCCGCGGACCGCAGCAGACCCGAGGAGCCAGCGTACCGGAGCACTTCCGGCGCCGGCTCGGTGGGTGTGGACTCCGCGCTCCGCGGTCAGTGCCCGGCGCCGAGAATCTTGCGGGCGGTGTCGACATCGCGACCCATGGCGGCGACGAGTTCGTCGACCGACTCGAACTTGCGCATCCCGCGCAGATGGTCCACGAAGTCCACGGCCACGTGCTGCCCGTAGAGATCGGCCGCACTGTCGAGCACATAGGCCTCGACGGTACGGGCACGACCGGAGAACGTGGGGTTGGTGCCCACCGAGACCGCCGCCATGGCGGGCTGTCCCGGAGTCACCGTGCCGATGGTGGGGCCGGGGCCGAGCACGGTGAACCAGCCCGCGTAGACGCCGTCGGCCGGAATAGCGGCGTGCATGGGCGGCGCGACATTGGCCGTGGGGAAGCCCAGGCTCTTACCGCGGCCGTCACCGCGTACCACCACCCCTTCGACCCGATGCGGCCGGCCCAGCGCATCCGCGGCGGCGGCCATATCGCCGGCGTCCACGCAGGCACGGATATAGGTGGAGGAGAAGGTGACGGCGTGCTCACCGAGCAGAGTCACCCCGTCCACCGCGAAACCGAAGCGGTCACCGAGTTCGCGCATGGTCGCGACCGTCCCCGCGGCCTTTTTGCCGAAGGTGAAATTGTCGCCGACCACCACTTCGGCCACGTGCAGGCGTTCCACGAGCAGATCGTGCACGTATTCGGCCGGGGTGAGTTTCATGAAATCGTGGGTGAACGGCATCACGCAGAAGACATCGACGCCGAGCTCCTCGGCGAGTTCGGCGCGCCGGGTGAGCGTGGTGAGTTGCGCGGGATGCGAACCCGGCCGGATCACCTCCATCGGGTGCGGATCGAAGGTCATCAAGACCGCCGGGACACCGCGCGCGGCAGCGGCCTTCACCGCCCGGCTGATCAACTGCGCGTGACCGCGATGAACACCGTCGAACACGCCGATTGTGAGCACGCACCGCCCCCAGTCCGCGGGTACGTCGTCGAGACTTCGCCACCTCTGCACAGACACCAAGCCTACGCAAACAAGCGGCCGCACCGTATTCGGGTGGGGACGCCCGCCGGGCTTCGGCTACGCAGGCGCGAACACAGGGTTTCCGTGAGGTGGCGGGATATGTGTATCGCACTGTGAATGCCTAAGCTCGTGGTTGTGCCCGGAAAACGAGATATCGCCACCCGACGGGAACTCGCCGACGCCGGGGAATCGGCCGCTCCCGGGCTCTCGTCGGTGGCTCAGGATTACCTGAAAGTCATCTGGACAGCTCAGGAGTGGTCGCAGGAACGGGTGAGCACGAAACTGCTCGCGGAGCGGATCGGCGTTTCCGCCTCGACCGTCTCGGAGGCAGTGCGGAAACTGTCGGATCAGGGTCTGGTCGAACATGCCCGGTACGGCTCGATCACGCTGACCGAAGACGGCCGGCTGGCCGCGATCGCGATGGTGCGCCGGCACCGGCTGATCGAAACGTTCTTGGTGAGCGAGCTCGGTTACGGCTGGGACGAGGTGCACGACGAGGCGGAGATCCTCGAACACGCGGTCTCGGATCTGCTGATGGCCCGCATCGACGCGAAGCTCGGTTTCCCGGACCGGGATCCGCACGGTGATCCGATTCCGTCGGTGGACGGCGCGGTACCGACACCACCTGCCCGCCGGCTGATCGATTTCGAGGCCGGGGAATCCGGCCGGGTGGCCCGTATCTCCGATTCCGACCCGGATATGCTGCGCTATTTCGATTCGGTCGGAATAGCGCTGGATACCGCGATCGTGGTGGTGGAGCGGCGGGATTTCGCCGGAACCATCGCGGTGCGCATCGGACGGGACGAGAACCTCACCGATCTGGGCAGTATCGCCGCGGAGGCCATCTGGCTGCGGGATTGACCGCAGGGTAGTTCCGCTACGGCCGCAAGGACGCGGCCTGCTCGCCGAACCATTGCCGAGGCGCCCTCGCCGTGATATTCATATTGTCAACAATCCGACAATCGTAGATTCACGATCTCGCATACTCGTCGGTCCGGTCCGCCGCACCGACCGTCCCGGGAGGCGCCATCATGGCCGAACTGTCCCCGATCCTGAAGCAGGCAACCCCGGTCACCGTCGACCACGGTGAGGGCTGCTACCTCTACGACACCGACGGTCGCCGATACCTCGATTTCACCGCCGGCATCGGGGTCACCAGTACCGGCCACTGCCATCCGCGGGTGGTGGCCGCGGCCCAAGCCCAGGTCGCGAAACTGATCCACGGCCAGTACACGACGGTGATGCACCGGCCGCTGCTGGAACTCACCGAACGCCTCGGCACAGTGCTGCCCGCAGGACTGGACTCGGTGTTCTACGCGAATTCGGGCAGTGAAGCGATCGAAGCGGCCCTGCGGCTGGCCCGCCAGGCCACGGGGCGGCCCAATGTGATCGTCTTCCACGGCGGATTCCACGGCCGCACCGTGGCCGCCGCGACCATGACCACCTCGGGCACCCGGTTCTCCGCCGGTTTCAGCCCGCTCATGTCCGGTGTGCACGTCGCGCCCTTCCCCACCGCCTACCGCTACGGCTGGAGCGAAGAGGAGGCCACCTCCTTCGCGCTGCGCGAGCTCGATTATGTGTTCGCCACCCTCACCTCCCCCGCCGAAACCGCGGCCTTCGTCGTCGAACCGGTTCTCGGCGAAGGCGGCTACATCCCCGGAAACCGGGTGTTCTTCGAGGGTTTGCGCGAACGCGCCGACCGGCACGGCATCCTGCTGATCTTCGATGAGATCCAGACCGGTTTCGGCCGGACCGGAAAGTTCTTCGGCCACGATCATTTCGGGGTCCGGCCGGATGTCATCACCATGGCCAAGGGATTGGCCAGCGGCTTCCCCATCTCGGGAATCGCCGCCTCGGCCGAACTGATGAGCGCCGCCTGGCCCGGGTCGCAGGGTGGCACCTACGGCGGTAACGCGGTGGCTTGCGCCGCCGCCCTCGCCACCCTCGAGGTGATCGAATCGGAGAATCTGGTGGACAACGCCCGGGTCCGCGGCGAACAGCTGCTGGCCGGAGTGCGGGCGGCCGAATCGAAGGCCATCGGCGACACCCGCGGGCTGGGCCTGCTGGTCGGCGCGGAGTTCACCACCGCAGACGGCGCGCCGGACCGGGAAACCGCCACCGCCGCCCAGCAACTCGCGGCCACCAAGGGTCTGCTGCTGCTGACCTGCGGGGCGCATATGAACGTGGTCCGGATGATCCCGCCGCTCATCGTCGCCGAAACCCAGATCGCCGACGCGCTGGACATCTGGTCCGAGGTGCTCGCCGAACTCGAGCGCTGACCCACTCCGCGAAAGGGAGACCGGCCGCGCGGCCGGTCTCCCTGCACGACCATCAGGACGAAATACATGGCGCGCTATCTGACGATCACCCTCACCAAGGCCGGAATCACCTGCCGCGCCCGGTTGCTCGACGACCAGGCGCCGCGCACCTGCGCCGCGGTATGGGCTGCCCTGCCCCAGGAAGGCGACGCCTTCCACGCCAAATACGCCCGCAACGAGGTCTACACCCTCGTACCCCGCATCCCGGACGCCCCGCACCGCGAAAACCCCACTGTCACCCCCATCCCCGGAGATGTCTGCCTGTTCGATTTCGAACCCTGGGAGATCGGCAACCCGGCCTACGGTTACGAACCGGGATCGGCCGCCCACCAGGCCCAGGGCGCCACCGATCTCGCACTGTTCTACGGCCGCAACAACCTGCTCATCAACGGCGATCTCGGCTGGGTCCCCGGCAATGTCTTCGCCACCATCGAGGACGGCTTGGACGACCTGGCGGCCGCCTGCAACACGCTGTGGCTACACGGCGTCGCCGGCGAAACCCTCGCCTTCACCCGCTCCTGATCCGCGTCCCGGGGCATGTCGGCAGGGGTTCTTCGGAGCAGCTCGCCAGTGCCCGCTCCGACCCCACGGACCACCACCGCGAGTCCCCCGATCCGCCGAGGCGCCCCGGCCCCGCCGCCGCGCTGAAGGACGGCGGTATTCGATCGCCCGCACACTCCGCTGGCCGTGCACAGGCCGTATCCGCCCGGAGTCGGAGCGACCGAGGGGCCGTTGCGAACCTGCGGCGGGCGCCGTATCGGGAACACTCGGGTAGGGCGGGCCGATGCGGCTCGCCGCGACTTTCGCCGGGTGATCAGGAGCCGCTGATGTCCGCTGTAGGGCAGTACGCCGCGTTCGCGGTGGTGATGTTGTTCATCGCCGTTTCACCGGGACCCGATATGGCGGTGATCGTCGGCCGGGCGTTGCACGGCTGGGCGGCCGGAGCGGCGGCCACCCTCGGCGTGGCTGTCGGCATGTTCGTCTGGGTGCTGGCCGCCGTGACCGGAATCGCCGCGCTGCTGGCGGCTTCCGCGCAGGCGTTCACGATCGTGAAGATCACGGGCGCGCTGTACCTCGTCCACCTCGGAGTCCGAGCGTTGCTCGCCGCGCAGCGACCCGGCGATATCCCGGGTCCCGAGGCACCGGTCCGGCCGGGCACCCCACTCGACAACGCCGTCCGTGGATTCCTGTCGAATATCCTCAACGCCAAGGCCGCGGTGCTGTTCGTGGCACTCATCCCGCAGTTTGTACCCCCCGGCGGGGTCGGCCTCGCGGACGCAATAGCGTTTCCACTGGTCGCCGCGGTGGTGGTGGCGGCCTGGTATCTCACGCTGACCGCCACGGTCGCCGCCCTGCACCGGAAATTCGCCGATTCGAACGTATGGCGGCAAATCGATACGGTGGTCGGCGCGGCGCTCATCGCAGTCGGTGTAGGAGTGCTGTTCGGGGATCCCCCCGAACCGGCCACCGGCTGAGCGAACGGACCGCTGCCGGCAGCGGTATCCTCCACGCCGATACGACGCACGCAGGACCAACGACGTGTCCGCTCCGGCGCACCGGTCAACACTCTCTCGGCACCGGAAACTCCGCCGCCGTCGCAACTCGGAATCCCGCACCCGAGTGCAAGCCCGCCTCTCGACGGCATGCCGCATTCGACCGGCCGATCTCGCATCGACCGTAGCGTGGATCGCGCCGGTCAGAGTCGAAGCCGGCACCGGCCCCAGTTCGCCCACCGCAGCGTGGGCCAGCCGGGGATCGAGGCCCGAAAATCGCGGGGCGAGACCGCGCGCGTTGTTCGGACTCGGCTGCGGGCGGTGGCCGCCCCGGGATGCCGGTCAAGAGCCCGCGAGTACCGCCTCCGCCAATCTACCGACCGCCAGCACGAGATCGTCGGAATGCCGGGGGCCGATGATCTGCAGGCCCACCGGCAGTCCTTCGCTCGTCCGCCCCGCCGGGATACTCAACGCGGGCTGCTGGGTGAGGTTGAACGGGTAGGTGTAGGGCGTCCAATCGGGCCAGTCCGTCATCCCGCTGGCCGGTGGGACATCGTGCCCCGCCGCGAACGCCGGGATCGGCACCGTGGGCGTGATGAGCAGGTCGTAGACGGTGTGGAAGGTGCCCATGGTGATCGCCACCTGGGCGGCGGCCGCGCGGGCGTCGAGATAATCGGTCGCGGAGAGCGTTTCGCCGTGCTCCCAGACCCGGCGCAGGCCGGGATCGGCGTTCTCCCGCGCGCCCGGCGGGAAATTCGCCAGCATGGCCGCGGCACCCGCCGCCCACATCACGTCGAAGGCTTCGCGGGGATCGGAGAAACCCGGATCGGCGGCCGAAACGCGCAGCCCGGCGGCTTCCAGAGCGGTGACCGCCCCGGAGACGATCGCCTCGACCTCCGGATCGGGCCGCACATAGCCCAGCGTCGGCGAATAGGCGGCGGTTACCCCGCGGACATCACGCTGGATCTGGCCGCGGAACGTGGTGAGAGTGGGCGCCAGCGCGGTGGGGTCGCGTGGGTCCGGTAACGCGAGAATATCGAGCAGCAGCGCCGCGTCCTCGACCGTGCGGGTCAGCGGCCCGGCATGCGCGAGTGGGCCGAACGGGCTGGCCGGGTACAGCGGGATGCGGCCGTGCGTGGGTTTGAAGCCCACGATGCCGCAGAACGCGGCGGGAATCCGGACACTGCCACCGCCGTCGGTCCCCACCGAGACCGGGCCCATCCCGGCGGCGACCGCCGCGGCGCTACCACCGGAGGAACCGCCGGCGGTCCGAGCCGGATCGACGGGGTTGCGGGTGATACCGGTCAGCGGGCTGTCGGTGACGCCCTTCCAGGCGATCTCGGGTGTGGTGGTCTTACCCACCATCACCATCCCGTCCTCACGCACCCGCGCGGCGACAGGGCTGTCCACCGGCCAGGGACCGTCCGGGCCGATACTCAGCGAGCCGCGGCGGGTGGGCCAGTCCTCGGTGAGGAATATGTCTTTGATCGAGATCGGTACCCCGTCGAGCAGCCCGCGGACGTGGCCGGACTGCCAGCGCGCCTCGGAATCCTTGGCCTGCACCAATGCCCGGTCGGGATCGACGAGGCAGTAGGCGTTGATACCGGTATCCCGCGCTGTGATGGCGGCGAGCACGGCCTCGGTCGCCTCCACCGGGGACAACGTCCCGGCGGCGTAGGCGGAGACCAGTTCGACCGCGGTCATCTCGACGGGATCGGTCGGCCGGGGCAACTCGGGCTGGTTCATCTGCGGCACTCCTTCAGCCGGGCACATACCCCAGCGTCTTGTCGACCACATTGTCCAGCGGACGGCCGGCCAGCCAGTGGTCGAAATTGGTGGTGAACGCGGTGACGATCTCGGTGCGCCAGCCGGCGAAATCCCCGGAATTGTGCGGCGTGATGTGCGCGTTGGGCGACTGCCACAGGGGGTGGCCCGGTGGCAGCGGCTCCGGGTCCACCACATCCAGCGCCGCGCCGGCTATCGCGCCCGTCTCCAGGGCGGCGACCAGATCGTCGGTGACCACCAGTTCACCGCGCCCTACATTGACGAAACGGGCATGTGGTTTCATCGCGGCGAAGGCGCGGGCGTCGAACATATGCCGGGTGCGCTCGGTCAACGGGGCGATGGCGACGACGTAGTCGGCGGCGGGGAGTTCGGCGATCAGATCGGTGGTGACGGTGCCGAAATCGGGGTCGCCGGTGCGGGCGCGGCGGCCCACCGCGCGGACCCGCATTCCCGCGGCCCGCAGCAGTGCGGCGACGGCACGCCCGATCGATCCGGTACCGACGACGAGCGCAGTGGATCCGGCGATCCGCTCGGATTCGCGGTGCTGCCAGATCTCCTGCCGCTGCAGCCGTTTCGACCCGGACAGGTCTTTCGCGAAATCGAGAATCTGGCCGAGAACGTACTCGGCGATCGCGGTGTCGAAGACCCCGCGGGTGTTGGTGACCACCACATCGCTGTCGCGCAGTTCGTCGAACATCACGGTATCGACGCCGGTGGCGCCGATATGCAGCCATGTCAGCCGGTCCGCCGCCGGCCAAGCCTCCGGCAGTGCGCGGGTCTGGAAGTCGTAGACGAACAGCACATCGGCACCGGGCAGCGCGGCGGCCAGCCCGGCCGAATCCGTATAGCGCACTGTGGCCCGGGCACTGACCGGCGCCATCAACGCCGGATCGGGCTGCTGGTCACTGTGCACAATCGTGACGATGGGGCCCGATTTCATATTGACACAGTATGGTCACATCGTATGATTGTCAACAATCCGATCGTTCTCGGAGGTCTACCCGGCTGAGCGCGAGAGGGGCCGCAGTGGAGTTCGATTTCCCCGATATCGAGGGTCCCGTCGCACAACGAGGCATCGGTGTCATCGCGCCGTTCGACCTCGCCCTGGAGCGTGAACTCTGGCGCTGGGCTCCGCTGGAGGTGAGCCTGCACCTGGCCCGCACCCCTTACGAACCGGTCCCGGTTTCGCTGGCCATGGCCGAACTGGTCTCCGACGCTACCCATCTGACCGCCGCAACCCGCAACGTACTGCATGTGGAACCCGAAGTCGTGGCCTACCTGTGCACCTCCGGCAGTTTCATCAAGGGCATCGGATACGAACGGTCGCTGCGGGAAACGATCTGCCGGGCCGGCGCCGCCAACGCAGTCACCACTTCCGGCGCGCTCCTCGAGGCGATCGGCCATCTCGGCATCACCAGCCTGTCGATCATGACCCCCTACGACGAGACCCTCACCGGCAAACTACGTGACTTCCTCGACGAAGCGGGCTGCGCGGTGGTTCGCTCCGAACACCTCGGCCTGGGCGGCGGCATCTGGAAGGTCAACTACCGCACCATCGCCGAACGCATCCTCGGCGCCGACGATCCGCGCGCCGAGGCGATCTTCGTCAGCTGTACCAACCTGCCCACCTACGACATCATCGAACCGCTGGAGAAAGTTGTGGGCAAACCGATTCTCACGGCCAACCAGCTCACCATGTGGGCCTGCCTCGGGCGGATGAAACTGCCGATGATGGGCCCGGGCCGCTGGCTGCTGGAGGTGTTCTGAAAGATGATGTCCGCGAACGGAACCCAGCTCGGAAACGGAGGGCTCATGCCGACGCCGACCATCGGATTCATCTACCCCGATCACGCCGCCGAGGACGACTATCCCCGCGCGGAGGCACTGCTGGACGCCCACCTGCCGGTGGCCCATATCTACGGCACCGATCTGCACGCCGTGCCCGAACTGCTGGACCTGGGCAGCCCGGGCAAACTCCGCGACGGCGCCGCCCGGCTCGCCGTGCACCGGCCGGACGCAATCGTCTGGGCCTGCACCTCGGGAAGTTTCGTCTACGGCCCGGACGGGGCCCGGGAACAGGTCCGGGCGCTGTCCGAGGTCGCGGGCGTACCCGCCGCGAGCACCAGTTTCGCCTTCGTGAGGGCAGCGCAGGCGCTGAACCTACGGCGGGTGGCGGTCGCGGCGAGCTACCCGGCGGACGTGGCCGGGCTGTTCGCCGATTTCCTGGCCGATGCCGGGATCACCGTGGTCGGTTTCGCGAGCGCGGGTATCGAAACCGCCGCCGAGGTGGGCACCCTCGACGCCGGACAGGTCCTGGCACTGGCCCGGGCCAACGACCATCCGGAGGCGGAGGCACTGCTGATCCCCGATACCGCCATGCATACCCTCGAGGTGCTTCCCCGGCTGGAGGCCACGTTGGGTAAACCGGTACTCACGGCGAACCAGGTCACCATCTGGGAGGGTTTGCGTCTCGCCGGCGTCACCCGGATCGTCCCGTCGCTGGGCGCACTGTTCGCGGAAAGGCCCGCATATGTCGGTCATTGATTTCGAACCCGTCAACCAGCGCTCTACCGCGGAGATGATCGCCGACAGCCTGCGCGAGGCGATCATGCGCGGCGCACTGGAACCGGGAGCGCAGCTGGGCGAAACCGATCTCGCGGCGCAGTTCGGGGTTTCGCGCGGACCGGTCCGGGAAGCGATGCAACGACTGGTGTCGGAAGGTCTGCTGCGCAGTATCCGCAACCGCGGCATCTTCGTCATCGAACTCACCCTCACCGACGTCGTCGACATCTACCGAGCGCGCACTGCGATCGAAGGAGGTGCGCTGGACCTGATCCTCGACGACCGCCGCAAGACCGCCTACGAGGCACTCGCCCCGAGTGTGCAGGCCATGCTCGAACGGGCGGCGGCGGGCGACGCCGCCGGGGTCTCCGACGCCGACCAGCAATTCCACGAGACATTGGTCGCGGCGGCGGGCAGCACACGACTGGTGCGAGCGGCCCGTACCCTGCTGATCGAAACCCGGATGTGCCTGGGCAAATTGCAGACCACCTACCCCGATCTCCGCGAGCAGGCCGACGAGCACGTGGCGTTGCGGGAGGCGATCGGCACCGCGTCCCCGGCCCGGGCCCACCGTCTGCTCCGCGATCATATGGACGACGCCGTCCAGCGCCTGCGCGGCCAGTACGCCGCAGAACCTGTCCAGCGGTGAGCCTCCGGCCCGCCCGTACCCGCATCCACACTTGTGCCGGCGTCGCAGGTCGCCGGTAACGCTCCCAAGGTCGACCGCGTACCCGAGCCCTTACCGGGCAGGCCCGAACCGGATGTGGTGCCGGCACCGTACCCAGCCGTCACGACATCGGCGAAACCGGCAGCCCGCCGCCCGACCATACGGTGGTGCCGGGGTATTCGGTGTTCGTCCGACACGAAGCCGCACGCCGCCGATCTTCTGCCGTTGGGCGAGCCGGAAGTGCCGGTCCCAGATATGGACCGCCCGGTCACGGTCGCCGAGGAGTTCGCCGGTCACCGGACGATGCACCCGATGCGGCTGCGCCTGCTCTGGCGATTCGCCCAGCGCAGGCACTGTTGCACACGACCCGCCGGGCGCGCCTCCGAGCGACCGCCCCCGGCCCTCGGCCGGCCCGGTTTTCAGTCGACGAGCCCGCGCGGACGCACCACGAAAACAGGTGCGGCGCGCTTACCTTTCTCCTGGAGTAGTGCGATCGCCCGCCCGTCCTCGGTGAGCGCGGCGTGGACACCGGCGGCACCGATCGGATCGAGCCAGCGGCCGTCCCGTAGTTTCTCGGCATCATCGGCGCCGATCACGCGGTGCGGGAACGACAACCGCACGGCAGCATCGATATCGAGGCTCGGCACCGGGCTCTCGGCCAGCTGTTCGAGCGTGCGTGCGTGTTCGAGCGTGAACGGGCCGACTCGGGTCCGGCGTAACGCGGTCAGGTGACCGCCCACACCCAGCGCGGCGCCCAGATCGCGGGCCAGCGCCCGGATATAAGTGCCCGACGAGCATTCGACGACCACATCGAGATCCACCACCTCGGGCTCGGCGATATCGCGGCGGGCCAGTACGTCGAAGCGAGAGACCGTCACCGGCCGAGCGGCGAGCGTCACCTCTTCGCCGGCGCGGTGCCGGGCATAGGCGCGTTCCCCGCCGACCTTGATGGCGCTCACGGTGGCGGGCACCTGCTGGATGTCACCGGTGAGCACGGCGATCTCCGCGGCGATATCGGTATCGGTGAGATGCCCGGCGGCCGCGGTGGTCAGCACGTCGCCCTCGGCGTCGTCGGTGGTCGTGGCGCAACCCAGCCGGATCGTCGCGGTGTACGCCTTGGTGGTGAGGGTGAGCAGCCCGAGCAGTTTCGTGGCGCGTTCCACACCGAGTACCAGCACCCCCGTGGCCATCGGGTCGAGTGTGCCGGCATGCCCGACCTTCTTGGTGTGCAGCAGCTTCCGGGCCCGGGCCACGATATCGTGACTGGTCGGCCCGGCGGGTTTGTCGACGATCAGCAGACCGCCCAGGAGATCGGCCATCAGCTGTGCGCGATCGCGGTCAGGATGAATCCACCGGTGATCAGCCAGCGACCGTCGAGCGAGGTGAGGGGTGCGCCGCCGTCGACGGTCTGCCCGGGCACCAGCAGCTCCGACCGGAACGTGCCGCCTCCGGTACCGGCCCCCTGCTGCTCGATCGTGAAGGTGATGTGCGCGTCCTCGAAACCCAGCCAGCGGGTGGTGAGCGGGAACCACGCCTTGTACGTGGCCTCTTTCGCACAGAACAGCAGCCGATCCAGGTGCAGCCCGGAATCGGTGATCCGCAACCAGTGCCGTTCCGCGGGCAGGCTCACCGAATCCAGTACGCCCTCGGGCAGGGATTCGTGCGGTTCGGCGTCGATCCCGATCGAGCGGTACCGCATTTTGTGGGCCAGCGCCGCGCCCCGGAAACCGTCACAGTGGGTGAGGCTGCCCACGATCCCCCGCGGCCATACCGGCGCACCGCGTTCCCCCTTGCCGATCGCCACGGGCGGCTCTCCCAACTGCGCGAGAGCCTGGCGGGCGCAATGCCGGGCGCCGATGAAATCACGGCGCCGTTTCTCCACCGATTTCGCGATCAGCGGTTCCTCGGCGGGGTGCGCTGCCAGATCCTCCGGGTAATCCAGCAACTCGGCGGAGGCGATATCGGCGGGCAGGATTGTCTCGATCATCGTCGGTGAGCCTACTGGGTGCCGTCGGCCGCGGGATCAGGTGAGCCCGCGACGGCGCTGCGCCTTGTCCCGCATCTCGGCGGCCGCGGCGGCCATTTCCGGCGTCACCTCGAAGTGGCCGCCCCAGTCGTTCAGGTCGCCGGGCCCGTATTCGGGGTCGGGCAGGATCTGGCGGAGTAGTTTCTCGGGCTTACCGCGCTTCTGCCATTCCCGTGGATAGCCGAGCGAGACCTCTTCGAACCGAACACCGTCGTAGTAGGTGGTGCGCGGGATATGCAGGTGTCCGTAGACGGCGCAGACCACGTTGTAGTGGGTGTGCCAGTCCGCGGTATGCTCGGTACCGCACCACAGGGCGAACTCGGGATACCAGAGCATATCGGTGGGTTCGCGGACCAGCGGGAAATGATTGATCAGCACCAGCGGGGTGCCGTCGGGCAGATTGTCCAGTTTGCGGCGGGTGGTGCGGACCCTGGCCTCGCACCAGGCGTCGCGGGTGAGATACGGGTCCGGGGTGAGCAGGAATTCGTCGGTGGCCACCACGTTGCGGTCCCGGGCGATCGCCAGCCCCTCGGCCTTGGTGCGCGCGCCTTCGGGCCGGAAACTGTAGTCGTACAGCAGGAAAAGCGGGGCCAGTGTCACCGCGCCGCCGTAGGCTTCCGCGCCGGCCCCGGTCCACACGGGGAACGGGTCCTCGGGGGTGAGCACATCGAGATCCCGGCACATGGCCACCAGATAGTCGTAACGAGCCGCCCCGTGCATCTGCACCGGGTCCTTGGCGGTCGTCCACAGTTCGTGATTACCGGGTACCCAGATCACCTTCGCGAAGCGTTCGCGCAGCAGTTTCAGGGCCCAGCGGATATCGTCGCTGCGTTCGGCGACATCGCCGGCGACGATCAGCCAATCCTCCGGGGAATCGGGACGAATCTCCTCGACCACCGGTTTGTTGCCCTGGTGACCGACATGGATATCGCTCACCGCCATCAACTTGGGTATCACCACACCTACCTTCGCATACCACCGGCGAGTTCCGGGGGCCGGCCGCGATCACGCCGTGTCCACGGGCACGAGCGAGAGCCGTACCTGGTGACGCACCGCGCGCCCGGCTTGCTCATGCCCGGATCTCGGCTCCGACCCGGACCCATCGGCCCGACAGCCACCGCGTACTCACCGCGGCCAGCCGTAACAGCATGAACGCGATCAGGCCACACCAGATTCCGCCGATCCCCCAGTCGAACACCAGCGACAGCCAGATCGCCGGCAGGAAACCCAGCAGCGCAGCCCCCAGCGTGGTGGTCCGCAGGTAAGCTGCGTCGCCGGCGCCGAGCAGCACCCCGTCCAACGCGAACACCACACCGGCCACCGGGATCATCACCACGAAGAACCACCACACCACACCGGTGCGGTCCAGCACCGCGGCATCGGCGGTGAACAGCGGCGGTATCCAGGCCGCGCACGCGGCGAACACCGCGGCCAGCCCCAGCGCGAACACCGTCGACCACGCGGTGACCCGGCGGGCCACCGACCGCGCGCCCGCCGCATTGCGTGCGCCCAGCGCCGACCCGACCAGTGTCTGCGCCGCGATGGCCAGGGAATCGAGCGTGAGTGCGAGGAAATTCCACAGCTGCAGCACCAGCTGATGCGCCGCCACCGAGGGCGCCCCGAACCGCGACGCCACCGCCGCGGCGGAGACGAAACACGCCTGGAACGCCAGGCTGCGCGCAATGAGGTCGCGCCCCAGGACGAGCTGCGCCTTCATCACCGGCAACCGCGGCGCGAGCGGTACCCGCGCCCGGACGAGCGCACCAACGAAAAACATGGCCGTGACCAGCTGACCGATGACGTTGGCCACCGCCGAACCGGGCAAGCCCAGCCGCGGCAGACCGGCGAGTCCGTGCACCAGCAGCGGGCAGAGCACCGCGGACAGCGCCAGCCCGGCCACCACATAGGTGAGCGGGCGGCGAGTTTGCTGAACCCCGCGCATCCACCCGTTCCCGGCCATGGACAGCAGGATCAGCGGCACCCCGAACAGCGCGATCCGCATCCAGGCCAGCGCCTCCGCCGCAATCTCGGCATCACCGGCGATCACCCCCGCGACGGGGACGGCCGCGATCTGCACCACCAGCAGGATCAGCACTCCGATCCCGCCCGCCAGCCAGCTGGCCTGCACCCCCTCCGCGACGGCACCGGGTTCGTCGCCGGCACCGTGCCGGCGCGCCGAACGCGCGGTCGTACCGTAGGCGAGGAAGGTCAGCTGAGAACTCACCTGTGTGAGAATCAGGCCACCGACGGCGAGCCCGGCCAGCGCCAACGCACCGAGCCGGCCCACCACCGCGAGATCGAACAGCAGATAGATCGGTTCGGCCACGAGAACGCCGAGAGTCGGCAGCGCCAGCCCCAGTATCCGCCTCGGCCCCGCGGATGCATCCGTGGGTGAAGCGGTCACCTCCGTCTGCATAACCACTCCCTGTCCATCCTCGCTTGCCCGCAGAAGACCTACCAGACCCCACGCGCATACGCCTCCGACCTCCGTGCACGCTAGCGGAACGCTCCGACACCTGGCTGCCGCCCGGTCCGCTCCGCCCACGCGGAACCTGCCCGCGGACGCCGCCCCACACCCGACGAACCCCGCCACGCACCCGATGAACCACGCAGCCGACGAACCACGCTGCCACCGTTCGGTAGAACGGCCTATAGCTGCGTTCCCGCGGACCCGTGGTAGCTCCGACAAGGCCGCTTCCGAGTGGGAGAGCCGACGGCCGCCGCGCGTGCCGGCCGGACCGAGCCGGCGCACCGGCACCGGCACACCGGCCACACAACCGAGTACCGTGCAGCACACCAGGGCCGGTCCCGTGCTTTCGCCTGCCATCTCCGCCACTCGGCGCCGGGGGTCGCGTAGACCTGCAACAATCGTTCGGCGTGCCTGCGGCGCGCGGCAGTCCCGGCGCGCCGGACAGACGGCTCCGCGCTCGGGGGCACGGTCGAGCGATCGCCGGGCCCTCAGGCCAGTGCGGTGCGCAGCTGAGCCAGGATTTCGCCGGGCTCCCCGTAGGTCGTGTACCCGGCCGCATAACGGTGCCCACCGCCGCCGAGCCTCGTGGCGATCGCCGCGACATCGGCGCCGTCGTCGGTTCCGGGACCGCTGTCCTTGGAGCGCAGCGATACCGTCCAGCGCCGCCGCTCGTCGATCGGCCGGGCTTCTTTGAACACCGCGGCGATACCGGCCTCGGCGGTCGCCCGGACGATGTCCACAACGCTTTCGGCCTCTTCCTGGCGGACCCCGTCGAGGTCGCTGGCCAGTACGAACGCGGCTACCAGCCCGGTTCCGCCATGGGCCTCGGGTTCGAGCCGCGCGGAGGCGAGCACAGTGGACAGCATCTGCAGCCACGCGAACGGATGGGTGTCCATCAAGGTCCGGGTGATGGCGCCACCGTCTATCCCGGTGGCCAGCAACCGTTCGGCGAGGGCATGCGTTCCGGGCGTCACCCAGCGGAACGATCCGCTGTCGGTGGCCAGCCCCGCGAACAGGCAGTGGGCGATATCGGCGTCGATCGGTTCCTGCCACCGGTCCAGTAACGCGGTGAGCACACTCGCGGTGGACACTGCATCCGGGTCGATCAGGTTGACCGCCCCGAACCGGGTGTTCGATCGGTGATGGTCGATCACCAGCGTGGTCCCGGCACCCGCCAGCCGGTCGGCCAGCGCCCCCAGCCGCCCCGCGCTGCCGCAGTCGACCGTCACCAGCACATCCACCTCGGCCGGTACCTCCGCCGGTGGCACCAGGAACCGCGAGCCGGGCAGCGTGCGCAGCGCGAACGGCAGTTCGCCGGGTTCGGCAAACGACACCCGCACCGGGACACCCCGGCGGTCCAGGACCTGGGCGAGCGCCAGCCCGCTACCGAGGGTGTCGGCATCGGGCTGAATATGGCAGAGGACAGTGACCGAACGCGCGGTATCGAGCACCCGAACGGCCGCCGAATAGTCCACGGCGGCACCGGTTGTGGTCATAGCGGCCGCGGCTCAGTCGTCGTCGCGCGGTATTTTGTACGGGTCGGCCTCGCCGGCGGGTTTCGCCTCGGCCGCCACGCGGGCGACCGCGTCGTCAGCAGCCCGCGCCCGGGCCAGCAAATCCTCCATCTGCCGGGCCGCGTCGGGCACGGTGTCGAGGACGAACGCCAAGGTCGGGGTGAATTTCACCCCGGTACCGGCGCCCACTTTCGACCGCAGCACACCCTTGGCCTTCTCCAGTCCGGCCGCGGCTGCAGTGTAGTCGGGTTCGGCATCGACGGTTTCGCCCATGACGGTGTAATAGATGGTCGCCTCGCGCAGATCGCCGGTGACTTTGGCGTCGGTGACGGTGACGAAACGCAACCGCGGATCCTTGATCTCGTATTCGATGGCGGTGGCCACGATCGCGGAGATCCGTTTGGCGAGCCGGCGTGCCCTGGCTTGATCCACCATGGCCGCTCCTTTCCCTTTCAGTCCTCGGGCCCGAAGACGCGGCGGCGTACTGCCAGCAACTCTATCTCCGGACGAGCCGCGACATGGCGTTCACATTTGTCGAGCACGGCCGTCAGATGATCCATCCCGGCCGACACCATCGCCACGGCGAGCAGTGTGCGCCGGTAGCGGTCGTGCTCCCCGGCCTCGGCGGTGCTGACCCCGAAACGCTGGAGCTCGGCCAGAATCGGCCGCACCACCGAACGCTTCTCCTTCAGAGAGTGCACATCACCCAGCAGGATGTCGAATTCGAGTGCACCGAGGTACACGCAACCTCCCAGTTATAGCGACGACGCGGCTCCGGGGCCCGCCGGTGCGCGGCGAGCCCCGGAGCTGTCGTGCCGATATCGATGACCGGGCCCGGACAGCGGAGTCCGGGCCCGTATCACAATCAGTCGCGCGGCTTCTCGCGCAACTCGTAGGCCTCGATGACGTCGCCCTCCTTGATATCGGAGTACGTCAGCGTCATACCGCATTCGAAGCCTTCGCGGACCTCCATGGCGTCGTCCTTCTCGCGGCGCAGCGAGTTGATCGTCGTGGATTCGGCGATCACCACGTTGTCGCGGAGCAGACGGGCCTTGGCGTTGCGCTTGACGACGCCCGAAGTGACCATGCAGCCGGCGATGAGGCCGATCTTCGACGACCGGAAGATCGCCCGGATCTCGGCGCGGCCCAGTTCGACCTCTTCGTAGATCGGCTTGAGCATGCCCTTGAGCGCGCTCTCGATCTCGTCGATGGCCTGGTAGATCACCGAGTAGTACCGGATGTCCACGCCTTCGCGGTTGGCCAGTTCGGTGGCTTTGCCCTCGGCCCGAACGTTGAACCCGATGATGATCGCGTTCGATGCCGACGCCAGGTTGACGTTGGTTTCGGTGACACCGCCGACACCGCGGTCGATGACCCGCAGCCGCACCTCGTCGTCGATCTCGATCCCGAGCAGGGCCTCTTCCAGCGCCTCGACGGTACCGGAGTTGTCGCCCTTGAGGATCAGGTTCAGCTCGCTGGTCTCCTTCAACGCGGCATCCAGATCCTCGAGGCTGATCCGCTTACGGCTACGCGCGGCCAGCGCGTTGCGCTTACGCGCATTGCGCCGGTCGGCGATCTGCCGGGCGATCCGGTCCTCGTCGACGACGAGCAGGTTGTCGCCCGCGCCGGGTACCGAGGTGAAGCCGACGACCTGGACCGGCCGCGACGGCAGCGCCGCCTCGACATCGGCCCCATGCTCGTCGACCATGCGCCGGACGCGGCCGTAGGCGTCGCCCGCCACGATCGAATCGCCGACCCGCAGCGTGCCGCGCTGGATGAGCACCGTGGCGACCGGGCCGCGACCGCGGTCCAGATGCGCTTCGATGGCCACACCCTGGGCGTCCTGCTCCGGATTGGCCCGCAGGTCCAGGGCGGCGTCCGCGGTGAGCAGTACGGCCTCGAGCAGGGCGTCGATATTGGTGCCCTGTTTAGCGGAGATATCGACGAACATGGTGTCGCCGCCGTACTCCTCGGCCACCAGGTTGTACTCGGTCAGCTGCTGCCGGATCTTCTCCGGGTTCGCGCCTTCCTTGTCGATCTTGTTCACCGCCACCACGATCGGCACATCGGCCGCCTGCGCGTGGTTGATCGCCTCCACCGTCTGCGGCATCACACCGTCGTCGGCGGCGACCACCAGGATCGCGATATCGGTGGCCTTCGCACCGCGGGCACGCATGGCGGTGAACGCCTCGTGACCCGGCGTGTCGATGAAGGTGATCAACCGGTCTTCCTCGCCCAGATGGGTCATCACCTGGTAGGCGCCGATGTGCTGGGTGATACCGCCGGCCTCCGCCTCACGGACGTTGGCCTTACGGATGGTGTCCAGCAAGCGGGTCTTACCGTGATCGACGTGGCCCATGACGGTGACCACCGGCGGCCGCTGTTCGAGATCTTCCTCGCCGCCTTCGTCCTCGCCGTAGGTGAGATCGAAGGATTCCAGCAGCTCGCGGTCCTCGTCCTCGGGGCTGACCACGTGCACGACGTAGTTCATCTCGCCGCCGAGCAGCTCCAAGGTCTCGTCGTTCACCGACTGGGTCGCGGTGACCATCTCACCCAGGTTGAACAGCGCCTGGACCAAGGCCGCCGGATTGGCGTCGATCTTCTCCGCGAAATCGGACAGCGACGCGCCGCGGGCGAGGCGGATCACCTCGCCGTTACCGCGCGGCAGCCGCACACCGCCGACCGACGGAGCCTGCATCGAATCGTATTCCTGGCGCTTCTGCCGCTTCGACTTACGACCACGCCGAGGCGCGCCACCGGGACGGCCGAAGGCACCGGCCGCACCACCGCGGCCGCCGGGCCCGCCCGGACGGCCACCGCCGCCCGGACGACCGCGGAAACCGCCACCACCGGCAGGTGCACCGGTACCGGCGGGGGCGCCGCCGCCACCGCGGTAACCGCCGCCCCCACCGGGACGGCCACCACCACCGGCACCCGGGCGCCCGGGACGGCCACCGGCCGCGGGACCGGGACGCGCCGAACGCTGGGGCATGGCGCCGGGGGTCGGACGGGGCGGCATGGAGGCCGGGCTCGGCCGCGGGCCACCGGGACGCGGACCGCCCTGAGCAGCCGCGGGCCGCTGACCGCCGGGGCCGGGCCGCGGAGCGTTCTGACCGGGACGGGGACCGCCCTGGCCCGGACGCGGACCGCCCTGAGCGGGACCCGGACGCGGACCGCCCTGGCCCGGGGTCGGCCGGGGGCCGGGCTGGGGCCGCGGCGTCGGACGCTCACGTTCGGGCGCCGAAGAGTATGGGTTGTTACCCACCCGAGGCGGTTTCGGACCGGGTTTCGGCCCGGGCCGGGCCGGGCTCTGCCCGGGCGCGGCCGGACGCTGCTGGGCACCCGGACGGGCGGCGGGACCGGCCGGTTTGGCCGTCGGCGCCTGCGCCGCTTCCCGAGTGGGCGTGGGCCCCGGTTTCACCGCCGGGCCGGGCCGCGGAGCCGCGGCCGGTTTCGCCCCACCGTCGACAGCCGGGGCCGGTTTGCTCTCGGCGACCGGCGCGGATTCGGCAGGACCCGGTTTCGCCGCGGGGGCCGGGGTCCGCGGGCCGGGGCGCGGCCCGGGAGCCGCGGGTTTCGCGCCGGTCGCGGGACCGGGGCGGGCCGGCGACGGTTTGGTCCCGTTCGGCCTATCGGATTTCGCCGGCGCGGATTTCGCCGCGAACGACTCGCGCAGCCGACGCGCGACGGGTGCCTCCACCGTCGACGATGCCGACTTCACGAACTCGCCTTGCTCCTTGAGCTTCGCGAGTAGTTCTTTGCTCGTGACACCGAGTTCTTTTGCCAACTCGTGCACGCGGGCCTTGCCTGCCACTGCTCTCCTCACTGAGAGGTCGAGCAGCGCCGCCCGCCTGTTGGCGGGGCCCCGCACGACCTCGGGTTAACTCCGATGGACGTTCATCGTTGGTACTTCACGGTGTGCTCATGAGTGCTCGTGCCTGTTCTCGAGGTGTTGCTCCAGGGCTGAGATATCCAGATTTCCGGACACTCGTAGTGCTCTGCCGATCGCTCGGCGCCGGACCGCAGTGCGCAGACAAGACGAAAAGGGGTGCAGCCAGGCACCCCGTCCGGGAAGTCCGCGCTGCGGGTCGGGAACGATTACCACGGTCTCCGCACCGTTGCCGGTGCCGAGCCCACGCGCCACGATCCGCAGCAGTTCGGCAGCCGGTTCGCGTTTCCGGCACCCGACACACGTTCGCAGTGGATACGCCGGGCGCCTGGGCACCGCGGATTCACCACGATCATGGGCAGGAACCGAAGACTCGGACCGAACCTGACACCACTCTACCGCTGACCGGTCGGCACTCTTCAACCCCGCCCCCGGCGACGGCGCCGTGGGCGGGTCGGCAGGGCTTGTCCGCCGGTCCGATGAACCAGTGGGCGCGGGACGTGCCGAATGCGGGACAGGGGTCAACGGCGCTGGGCCTCCGTCCGCACCGAACCACCGGAATCCGGTGCGGCATCACTGCGGATATCGATACGCCAGCCGGTGAGCCGGGCGGCGAGCCGCGCGTTCTGCCCCTCCTTGCCGATGGCGAGGGACAGTTGGAAATCGGGCACGATCACCCGCGCCGCGCGGGCATCGGGATCGACAACTGTGACCGAAACCACTTTCGACGGGGACAATGCGTTGCCCACGAAAGTCGCCGGATCGTCGGCGTAATCGATGATGTCGATCTTCTCTCCGGCCAGTTCGCTCATCACATTGCGTACCCGCTGCCCCATCGGACCGATACAGGCGCCCTTGGCGTTCACGCCGGCGACCGTGGACCGCACGGCGATCTTGGACCGGTGCCCGGCCTCGCGGGCGACCGCGACGATCTCCACCGACCCGTCCGCGATCTCGGGCACCTCGAGTGCGAACAGGCGCCGGACCAGATTGGGGTGGGTCCGCGAGAGAGTGATCTGCGGACCACGCGGCCCCCGGGACACCCCGACCACATAACACTTGATCCGGTCGCCGTGTTCGTAGCTCTCCCCCGGGACCTGCTCCGCCGACGGGATCAGCCCCTCGGTGCCGTGCAGTTCGCTGCCGATCCGCACCACCACGGTGCCGCGGGCATTGGCACGCGCATCGCGCTGCACGACGCCACCGACGATATCGCCCTCATGGGTCGAGAATTCGCCGAAGGATTTCTCGTTCTCCGCATCGCGCAAACGCTGCAGCACCACCTGACGGGCGGTGGTGGCGGCGATACGGCCGAAACCTTCGGGAGTGTCGTCCCATTCGGAGATCACCTGCCCCTCGGCATCGAGTTCGGTGGCCAGCACCCGGACCAGGCCGGTGCGCTGATCGATCTCGACGCGGGCGTTGGACTGATGCCCCTCGGTGTGCTTGTAGGCGGTCAGCAATGCGGACTCGATCGCGGAGATCACGGTTTCGATCGAGATCCCTTTGTCCGCGACGATGGCGCGCAGGGCTTCGATTTCGATATTCATTCCATGGTCCCTTCGGTCGAATCGGACGCGTCGACGGTGGTGGCGGTGTGCTCCGCGGCGTCCGCTCCCGCGGGTGGGCGACCGGAGGCTACACCTCCGGTGAGTTCCAGTTCACGTGCGCTCGGCGGGGCGAACTCGACCTCCACCACAGCGCGTTCGATATCCCCCAGTACGACGGTGACCAGGCGCGGTGCGCGTTTACCCCCGAGCACGAGCGCTATGCGGTCACCGTCGAGAGCACCGGCTCTGGCCTCGAACGAGGCAGGCAGCCCGGGTTCCGGTGGCGTCGCTCCCGGCCGCAGCCGGATCCGGACCTTACGTCCCCGCGCCCGGCGCCAGTGCCGGTCGGCGGTGAGCGGGCGATCCACGCCCGGGGTCGTCACCTCGAGCAGGTATCGGACCGCACCGAATTCCTCGTCTGCTTCGTCCAGCCGCGCCGAAACCGCGGAGCTGAGTTCGGCAATACTGTCCAGGTCCGCGGTTTCGTCGCTGTCCACGATCACCCGCACCCGGGCCTGCCCCGCCGCGGTGGAAACCTCGACTCCCTCGAGATCGAATCCTCGACCGGCGACGAGTCCGGCGACGAGCCGGCTCACCCTTTCCTCGGTCGGCATCGGCATATGGGCAGCTCCTGGTTCAGTTGTTACGCGGACGGAAAGTTCTGTGCCGGTGACCTAGCGTAACGCGCCGCCAGAGGGTAACCGACCAGCGGTCGGCGGTAAGTCCGCCGCCGGACACCGGACACCACCGCGCCCGTCCGATCCGCAGCCCGCGCACGCCCCGGCAGGGCGCCTCGAGACGCCGCCGAGCGCACCGACGGACCGGCCACCGGCTGCCCGGGCGGCCGGAATGCAGGCGGAGGCCGGTCCATTCGGAGGCGCGGCGCTCATCTGGCACGATGGTCCGGTGACCGAGCGTGTTACCGACCGGCCCGCGACCGGGTTTCCCCGCGGACCTGCGAATATCAACAGCCTCAGCGCTTCCCGTATCAGTCGCCGGTCGGCATTGCGGATTGCCGGCAGCGGCACGGCCGGTCTGCTGATGGCGCCCGCGCTCGTTTCCTGCGCCGAGGACCCGATCACCGAGCCGGACGTGCTCGTCGCCCCGGAGTTCTCGGCCCGCACCGACGCGGCCGCCGCCACCGCCGCGATTGCGGTCGATCCCGCCCGCTCGGCCGCCCTGACCACCATCGCGGCCGAACGCACCGCGCACGCCGATGCGCTGCGTGCCGAGATCGACCGGGCCATAGGGGTGTACGGCGACGGAACCACCCCGGCCGTACAGACCCCCGCCCCGACGACCACGCCCGCGCCGGCGACACCGCCGAGTATCGATGCGTTGCGCACCCAGCTCGGCTCGTCCCAGCGTGCGGCCGCCGATCTGGCGGTCACCCAGTCCGGATACCGCGCGGGACTGCTGGCCTCGATCAGTGCCGCCTGCGCTGTGCAGGTGGGAGTCCTGCTGGTATGAGCGGTACCGAACAGCAGGCGCTGGCCGATGCGCTCGATGCCGAGTACGCCGCGGTCTATGCCTACGGAATCGTCGCGACCCACGCGGGCGCCGACCGGAACCGTACGGTCGCGCAGTACACCGCCGCGCACCGCGCCCGCAGGGACGCGACAGTCGATCTCCTGACGGACCGGCAGGGTCCGGTGCCGTCACCCGAGGCGGCCTACACGGTGCCGCTCGCGGTATCCGATCCGGATACGGCGGCGCAGCTCGCGATCATCGTCGAAACCGATACCGCGGTGGCCTGGCGTGCAGTGGTCGAGCGTGCCGAAACCGACTCCACCCGCCGAATCGCGATCGAGGCACTCACCGACAGCGCCGGTCGCCGTGCGGTCTGGCAATCCATTCGAGGCGTGTCTCCGGCCACCACCGCCTTCCCGGGACGGCCCTGAACGACCTGATCAGGTGTAGGACGCCACCCCGACCGGTCCGGTACCGAGGCAGAGCACCAGGCCCGGGGTCCGGCCCTGCACCAGCAGCGCAGACCCTTGGCCGACGATGCGCGCGTACACGGTGTGCATTCCCGCCCGCACCGGGACTTCGACCTTCTTCCCGGCCTCGAAACCCACCGTGATCATCGCGTCCCGGTCGGCGAAGTAGTTGAGCTGGGCGGTCCATTCATGGGCGATCATCGGGCCGTCCAGGGGCACCCGTACCGGCAGGCGACCGTCGATCCGGTGGCCACACCCGGGCACGGGACCGGGGACGACAGCGCGGTTCCACCAGACTCGCGCATCGGCGAACTCGCCGGTGTCGGTGATCATGCGGAGGCGTTCGGTGGCGTCGGCGAAGGCACCGGGCGCAGCGATCGGCGACAGCACCCGGCTCGCCTCGTTCTGTGGATAGGCGGTCGGGTTCAAGACGTTCCAGGGGACCTCCTGCTCCAGCAGCGGCACGCCGTCCCAGTGCGCGAATTCCGATTTCACGTTCGTCACGTATGTTTTCGTCGGCCCCTCCGACCAGCTCCGGCCGAACGTGTACGTCGACCACAGGCTGCTCACCGTGAACAGCACGACCGCCGCAGTCGCGAGGATCGTGGCTCCCCGGCGAGCACGGCGCCGGTCACCGTTCGCCGCGACGGCTCGTTGCGGGGTGTGGGCAAAGGCCCGCAGCAGCAGCGCACCTGCGATCGTGAGCACTGCGGCAGCGTCGGCCAGGTAACGCAGCGACATCATGAGTTCGTCGACGGTATTGGGTCCGGCCCGCATCAGCACGACGGGTATCTGCACCGCGGGGAGATACACCACCACGGCCAGCCAGACCGGCCGGACTGCCGGCCGGGCCCGGATCGTGGCGATCACCGCAACCGCCAGCAGACCCCACGCCGCCCACACCGCCCAGTCGGGCGCCACTGCCCACGGCGCGGACGGCACCCAGCGCTCCCAGGCCCAGGGCCCGCCGAGCAGGGCGGTCACGACGCCGGCCCACGCGGCCCGCGGCAGCAGCTGGGACATATCGGCGGATCCGGCAGTTCCGGCCGATGTTCCCGCCACGGCGAAGTAGACCAGGGCCCAGACCAGCAGAACCGTCGCGGAACCGGACCACAGGGCTGCGCCCCGGCGCAAGACCGCACGGAAGGCGAAGCCCCGCCCGTCGACATACCGGCACAGAACCACCACGGCGAAAGCGACGAACGAGACCACGACCGCTTTCTCGAAGAACAACAGCGCTACGGCCACCGTCACCACCCCGGATATCGCGTACCGGCGGCGACCGGTGCGGTCCAGCAGGAGCGCGTCGGCGGCGACCCAGGCGAGCGCGAACTGCAACGGCAAGGCATTGAGCGCGGCCGACCACCAGGCGAACGCGGGCAGTGTGAGCGGCCCGAACAGATAGAAGGCCAGCGGTATCAGCAGCGCCGGACGCCGCCCGAGCAGTATCAGCAGCAGCCGCAGGACAGCGCCCGCGGCGGCCAGTTGCCCCACCAGGGACACCGCGGCCGCGGCCGGCCAGTTCAACGGGGCCAGTACGGTCACCAGCCACGAAACGGCGAAGGCCAGCGGCATGAAATGGCCGTCGTGATCGTGCAGCAACAGCTGCCCCGACCACAGTGGGTAGGTGCCCGCCCGGCCGGTGAGGATGAGATCGTCCCAGTAGAAGTAGCCGTTCGCGAGGACCCAGGTGCGGACGATGAGCTGAAGCCCGATCAGGCAGAACGCCGCAGCGAGCAGCACCCGTCCGGATGAGGACGTCCAACGCTGCAACCGGTCGCGTATCCGGCCCAATGGCGCGGACGACGGACCGGGACCCGATGCGGAGGGTCGCTGCGGTACGACGGCCGGAGCGCTTCCCATGGCCCCCCACCCTACAAGCGACCCGCCCCGCCGGCGGGCCGGTCCGCGGGCTACCGCTCGGTGCCCGTGTCCTCGGCGGTTTCCACCCCGAGGTCCTCCACGTCGATCTCGTATTCGCTCAGGTCGACGGCGTCGGTGCGTTCGTCCCCGATATCGAGCAACTGTGCGACGGCGTCGGAATCACCGTGCGCGGCGCGCTCCCGCAGTTCGGACAGGTTCGGCTCGCGCGGTCCGGACCGGTCGGGCTCATACATTCAGCGCAACCTTCCTGGTGTCGGCGGCGAGCCACCGGCTCGCCCGCTCAGAAGTCCGAGCTTAGGCGCGTCAGTGGATCGGCGCCGAATCCATCGGTCGGGCGTACCCCGTCAGACGGGCGTCGTGAGACCGGGCCCGGTGGACATCGGCAGGTCACCGGTGGTCCGGATACCCGGTTCGGCCGCGACGACGGCAGGTATGGCGTTGACCACCCGGCCCCGCCGGCCAGGATCGCGGCGTAGTTGTGATCGCCCCGGCGGCGCTCACGGACCGAAAACCGCCAGGAATGTCGTCGCCGCCGCCGCGGCGACGGTATCCGCTTCGCTTTCCGGTAGCGGCTCGACACCGAACTGGTAGCGCGCCGGAAGCGCGCCGGTGAGCAGTGCCGCCCACTGTGCGGCGGTCAGGTCCGGATCGTTCAGCCGTAGCTTGCCGTCCAGCGCCAGGCGGGCGAATCGATCGGCCAGCGCACGGCGGACCTGGCCGGAGACCTCGTCGACGATATCGGTCAGGTCCGGGAACTCCCCGGCCTCTGCGCACACCAGACGCCGCAGCGCACGCGACTCGAGACTGCAGTAACACCGCACCAAGTCGCCTCCCACGGCATGGAGGGTGGCCGGAAGGTCCGCACCCGGTTCGGCCAGCCGCTCGACGACCGCCAGATTCGCCTGGCGGGCCGCGTCCGACAGTGCACGCACCGCGTGCCGGAACACCTGCTCCTTGTCACCGAAGTGGCTGTACACGGTCGCTTTGGCAACACCGGCTTCGGCGGCGATCTGATCCATCCGGGTTTGTGTGTAACCGGTGCGTGCGAAGACTGTGAACGCCGCGGCGAGGATCGCCTGCTGTTTGTCCACGCGACCACGGGGGCGCGCAGGTGTTCCGGCCGAAGTCATATTTCGATACTAGTCCCAACCGATTCGGTTTCCAGACCCACGGGTGCAGATTTGGCGACCATCGCCTAGACTCATGAGTACAGAAAACAAGCCTGGTTCGTATATCAAGCATCAGTACCACCCAAGGGAGCTCGTATGAAGACCGTGGTGATCACCGGCGGAACGGACGGAATCGGCAGGTCTCTCGCCTACACCTATCTCGAGCGCGGCGACCGCGTCGTCATCATCGGCCGCAGCGCGGACAAAGCGCGCACGATCATCGACACGGCAGCCCGGCTCGACGCCGCCGACCGTCTCGAATTCCTCCGCGCCGACCTCGCCCTGACCACCGAAAACCACCGCGTACTCGAGCGATTGCGCACCACCTATCCGGCCGTCGACATACTCGTGCTCGGCGCCCGCTACTATCGATCGACCCGGAGCGTGACGGCGGAAGGTTTCGAAGCCTCGTTCGCGCTGTTCTATCTGAGCCGCCACCTACTGACCTACGGCTTGGCCGACAGCCTGGAACGGGCGGCAACGCCGATGATCCTCGACTTGTCCGGACCGGGTGGTGAGCTTTCCCGGATCCGCTGGGACGACCTGCAATTCACCGAGTCCTACGACCCCGATGCGGTGATGCATCAGTGCGGGAAACTGAGCGACCTACTCGCCGTGGGGTTCACCGACGATCATCCACACAGCCACATCCGCTATCTACTCCTACATCCCGGCCTCACCAGCACCGGATTCACCGGCGAGTACTCCACGACCGACCGGACCGTAGTGGAGGACATGCGCCGCCGGGGCCAGCCTGTCGAGGCCGCGGTCGCCCGTATCATGCGCCGCCTGGACAACCCGCCGGCGCCCCGACTGTCGGCATATATGCAGGAAAACGCGGTCGACACCACAAGCGCGGCCTTCGACCTCGGAGCCGCCCGGCGACTACGGGATCACACCCGGGAACTGCTTGCCACGGCCGGGCCGGCGAACGGCCGGTCGAACACCGGCCCGATCGACTCCCCCGGATCCGCTGCCGATCGGCCGGTTTGATCCGGCCAGGCGCGGCGTCCCGACGCTTCGGCGCTCTGCGGCACTCCGTGCCGGATCCCGTTGGCGAGATGGATTCCGAGGGCGAACTCCCGCAACGTGCGGACCGCCGTCCGTGCCGCTTGCCTCATACCTACCTCCACTACACAGGTCTGTGAAGTCCTTGTCGGTATAGACTAAGTTCACAGACCTGTGAGTGCAAGGGATCCGGATATGTCCACAACCGCGCACGACGCGACGACGACGCTGACACCGGCGGCGCAGCGGATACTCGACACCGCCGCCGAACTCTTCTACAACCGCGGTATCCACGCGGTCGGGGTCGACACCATCGCCGCCGAATCGGGCGTGACCAAACGAACGCTCTACGACCGCTTCGGTTCGAAAGACGGACTGCTGGTCACCTACCTCGAACAGCGCGACCGCCGCTGGCGCACGCTGATCGAGACCCGCCTGGCCGACCGCACCGACCCGGTCGAGCGTGTCCTGACACCGTTCGACGTTCTGCCCGAATGGCTCCCGGACAACACCAGGGGCTGCAGTTTCATCAATGCCTTCGCCGAACTTCCCGAAGCCGACCATCCGGGCCGGCAGGTGATAGTCGCCGAGAAGACATGGCTCTACGAGCTGTTCGACCAATTGCTCACCGACGCCGGAGCGGCCGATCATGAAACCGTCGCGGTGCAATTACTGAGCCTGCACGAGGGCGCGATCATCAGCTATGCCATCACCGAGCAACGCAATGCGGCGGCGGCCGTCCGCACCGCCGGCGAACAGCTGGTGAAAGCGGCGACCGGGCACACGGGCGACTGAAGCCCGAAACACCGGTATGACCGCTCCCCGTGAGGTTCCTTCAGTAGGGCCGCTGCGCTGAGCCCCCGGGAGCCATCGGCAGTGGGCCCTGATGAGTCCCGCCTGCGAACGGCGTCCCGTGCACACTGCCATCTGTACATATTGGCCGTACTGCAGGTTGAACACGATGTCGGCCAGACCGTGGCCACATCAGGGCCGTAACCAAGTGCCCGACAACTATCGTCGGAACGGTTCCCCAGGACGAATAGCGCGATCCCCGCACGAAAATGTCGGAAAGGACGAAAGCGAACTCGCCCACACCGACTACCGTAAGCATAATGGCCAGTCCGGCTGCGGCTTTCGCCGTAACGCCGCTGGGCGGCCCACAAGCCTCCGGGGCGGTGTAGGCGACACCTTCCCGGGGTGGAACGGAGCCCGGACCGTACGCCGCATGCACAGACCGCAGCGTCCATCCGGAAGATCCCGGAACCATCGGCGCGCCTCGGCCTGGGCGGGGTGCGCCGGCTACGCGGCGAGCGCACCCCGGCCGGCGGTCAGCTCCGGATTCGGTCGAGGACAGCCGAAACCGCGGAACCTGCTGCGATGTCCAGGGTTTCGCCGGTGAACCGGTCACGCAGTTCCACCTTGCCCTCGGCCCAGCCGCGGCCGATGACCAGGACATAGGGCATACCGAGCAGTTCGGCGTCCTTGAACTTCACACCGGGCGACGCGGTGCGATCGTCGAAGAGAACGTCCACACCCTGGGTGTTCAGGTCCGCGACCACCTGTTCGGCGCCCGCCCGGGCGGCCTCGTCCTTGTTGGCGATCACCACGTGCACGTCGTAGGGCGCGACCTCGCTCGGCCAGCGCAGGCCCTTGTCGTCGTGCTGCTGTTCGGCGATGACCGCCACCAGTCGCGAGACGCCGACACCGTAGGAGCCCATGACGAGCCGTACCGGTTTACCGTTCTCGCCGAGGACGTCGACCTCGAAGGCGTCGGTGTATTTGTAGCCGAGCTGGAAGATGTGGCCGATCTCGATACCGCGGGCGGAGACCAGTGTGCCGCGACCGTCGGGGGAAGGGTCGCCGTCGCGTACCTGCGCCGCCTCGATGGTCCCGTCCGGTGTGAAATCGCGGCCGGCGACCAGGCCGACCACATGCTTACCGGGGGCGTCCGCACCAGTGATCCACGATGTTCCGGTGACCACCCGGGGATCGACCAGGTAGCGGACTCCGTTGGCCTGCAGCGCCTCGGGGCCGATATAGCCCTTGACCAGGAAAGGATTGGCGGCGAAATCGGCGTCGGTGAGCAGTTCGACCTCAGCTGGTTCCACCGAGGCGCCGAGCCGTTTGTCGTCGACCTCCCGATCGCCGGGAACCCCGATTCCGACTATCTCGGTTTTGCCGTCCGGATGCCGCAGTTTCACCATCACGTTCTTGAGGGTGTCGGCGGCCGTGACCGGCCGGCCGAATCGCTCGCCGATACCGGCGGCATTGGCCCAGTCGACGAGCGCGGCGATAGTGGGAGTGTCCGGGGTGTCGTGGACGACCGCCGCCGGCTGTCCCTCGAGCGGCAGCGGCTCGGGGGCGGCGGTGACCACGGCCTCGACGTTCGCCGCGTAACCCGATTCCCTGCAGACGACGTAGGTGTCCTCGCCGACGGGGCTGTCGGCGAGGAATTCCTCGGAGGCACTGCCGCCCATCGCGCCCGAGGTCGCGGCGACGATCACGTACTTCACCCCGAGTCGTTCGAAGATCCGCTGGTAGGCCTCGCGGTGAGCGTTGTAGCTGGCTTTCAGGCCGGCCTCGTCGAGGTCGAAGGAATAGGAATCCTTCATGATGAATTCGCGGCCGCGCAGAATACCGGCGCGGGGACGCTCCTCGTCGCGATACTTCGCCTGGATCTGGTACAGGGTGACAGGCAGGTCCTTGTACGAGTTGTACTCGCCCTTCACCGTGAGGGTGAACAGTTCCTCGTGGGTGGGGCCGAGCAACATATCGGCCCCCTTGCGATCCCGGAGCCGGAACAGACTGTCACCGTATTCGGTCCAGCGGTTGGTGGCCTCGTAGGGATCACGCGGCAGCAGCGCGGGTAGTGAGATCTCCTGCGCCCCGATCGCGTTCATCTCCTCGCGCACCACCTCCTCCACCTTGTGCAGTACCCGCAGGCCCAGCGGCAGCCACGAGTACACACCCGGCGCGACCCGGCGCACGTAGCCGGCGCGCACCAGCAGCTTGTGGCTGGGCACCTCGGCGTCGGCGGGGTCGTCGCGCAACGTACGGAGGAAAAGTCGGGAGAGGCGGGTGATCACGGTTGCACAGCGTAGACCCTGCCCGATCCCGGCCGACACCCTATTCCCCACTGACCTGTTACCGGCTCGGTTGTGCAGGTCCGTGCCGGTCGGGGCGGGTTTCCGGCCGGCATCGCAAGCGCGTGCAAATAACGGCAGGAACACTTTCGAATAACTTTCCAATATACATATTTTGAACTTTTCTTTGCAGGTTCATTGCGACACCGAGAGTCGGAACCGGACGCCGCTAGGGTTCGATCCACCGGGACCCGGTGAAATCGTCCCGAACAAACTGAAAAATGGTCGCTGACCTGTGTGCCCCAGCGCCCACATCGACACCGGAGAGCCTGCGTCAGCGCCCCGTGGAAAGGTCGGCCGTGATGGGAACCAAGAAATCAAGGGCGCGCGCAATCGCACTGGTCGCGGGGGCGGTGCTGACGGCGGCGACGCTGTCGGGTTGCACCAAAACCGATACGACGGCCGGAGGCGACCTCCTGCAGTCCTTGAAGGACAAGGGCACCGTCACCGTCGGGTTCGCCGGCGAGGCGCCGTATTCGTTCGAGCAGAACGGTCAGCTCACCGGGGCGACGGTCGCCCTGCACCGCGAGATCTTCCGCAATCTCGGAATCGAGACGGTCGATGGTGTGCAAACCGATTTCGGCGCGTTGATCCCGGGTTTACAGGCGCAGCGTTTCGACGCGGTGAGCGCGGGGATGTCGATCCTGCCGGAGCGATGCGAACAGGCCGCGTTCAGTGAGCCCGAGTTCATGTACACCACGGCGCTGATGGTGAAGAAGGGCAATCCGCTCGGGCTCACCGATATGCAATCGATCAAGGACAAGGGCGCGAAGATGGCGGTCATGACGGGCGCCATCGAATCCGATTACGCCACCTCCCTGGGTATCGACGCCACGCAGGTCGGGAGCCCGCAGGACGGTATGGACGCGGTGACCTCGGGCCGCTCCGATGTCTTCGCGCTCACCGCGATTTCGCTGAACTGGCTGGCCGACCACAATCCGGACGCGCAGGTGGAGGTCACCGAATCGTTCGTCGCCGAAATCGACGGGAAACCGCAGATCGGCGCCGGCGGGACGGTTTTCCGGACCGGCGACGAGGATCTGCTGGACGCCTACAACGCGGAGCTGCGCAAGATCACCTCGGACAAGGACAAATACCTGTCGATCGTCGGCGAGTTCGGATTCACCGAGGCCGAACTGCCCGATCCCGAACTGACCACCGCCAAGCTGTGCGCGGGCGATATCTGACCGTGCCGGCCGACAACCACACAGCGGCGCGTCCCTCGTCCGGCCCGCCTGCCCCGGAAGAGGGAGGTGACCGGTGAGCAATCTCGACGCCCTCACCGAGGCACTGCCCCGCATCGGTGAGGGAATCCTGATCACCCTCGAACTGACTGCGGGCGGGGCGGTACTCGCCTTCGTCCTGGCGCTCACCCTGGGCACGACGGCCCGGGTGCGCAACCTCGCGATCCGCGGGCCCGCCCGGATACTGATCGAATTCTTCCGGGGCACCTCGCTGCTGGTGCAGATCTTCTGGCTGTTCTATGTGCTGCCGCTGCTGGGGTACCAGCTCGACCCCGTGTTCTGCGGGATCCTCGCGCTCGGCCTGAACTACGGCGCGTACGGCGCGGAAGTGGTGCGCGGAGCATTGAACTCGGTACCCAAGGCCCAGACCGAGGCGGCCGTCGCGCTCGGATTCGGCCCGTGGCAGCGGCTTCGCCGGGTCCTGTTCCCGCAGGCGTGGGCGCTGATGATCCCGCCGCTGGCCAACCTGCTGGTGCACCTGCTGAAGGGCACTGCGGTGGCCTCCTACATCACCCTGCAGGACCTGACCTTCGAGATCGAGAAACTGCGGGACAGCACCGGCGATACGTTGTTCGCTTTCGGAATCGGGCTGCTCATCTACTTCGTGATCGCCTATCTGCTCAGCCTCGGAATGAACCTGCTGGAGGCACGCGCCAAACACAAGCTCGGTCGCGGCCCCTCGCTGCGTGAGGTGCTGCGACTGGCCCCCGATACCTCATTGGACGCGGTCGCCGGGTCCGCACGGCGGAAGGTGGCGCCATGAGTGTGGAATGGAGCTGGGAACGCGCTGCCGACGCGCTGCCCGTGCTGTGGGACGGGTTCGAGATCACCCTGCTGGCCACGGTGCTCGGGTTCCTGATCGCCGCGGCGCTCGGGCTGCTCATCGCGATCATCCGGCGTTCGCTGCCCCGCTGGATCGCGCTGCCGGTGCATGCGGTGAGCGAATTCGTCCGGTTCACCCCGCTGGTGGTGCAACTGCTGTTCGCCTACACCCTGCTACCGCAGTTCTCGGCCCTGCAGATCGGGGTTGTGGTACTCGGCATCCACTACGCCGGGTATCTGGCGGAGGTGTACCGGGCCGGGATCGAATCGGTGCCGCCCGGCCAGTGGGAGGCGGCGCGCGCGCTGTCGCTGCCCCCGATACGCACCTGGCGGGCCGTGATCCTGCCGCAGGCCATCCGGGCCAGTGTGCCCGCCCTCGGCACCAACGCGGTGTCGATGTTCAAGGACACCCCGTTCCTGTTCGCCATCACCGTTGTCGAACTGGTGACCGCGGCGCAGCAGTTCGGGGCCCGTCACTACGCATACCTCGAGGCGATGACCCTGGCCGGGGTGTTCTTCCTGGTGGCCAGTTACCCGACCTCGGTGCTGATCAGACGACTGGAGAAGCGACTTGCCTACTACTGAACCGGTCTCCGGCACCCCGGCCGCAACACAGCCGATGATCGAATTCGACGGCGTGGTCAAACGCTTCGGCGACCTGGTGGTCCTCGACCAGCTCGATTTCACCGTCCAGCGTGGGGAGAAGGTGACGCTGATCGGGCCTTCGGGTTCCGGGAAGACCACCATCCTGCGGCTGCTCATGACGCTGGAGGCGGTGAGCAGTGGGACCATCCGGGTCGACGGGGACATGCTGACCCACGAACAGCGCGGCGGCAAACTGGTACCCGCCCGGGAGAAACATCTGCGCGAAGTGCGCAAAAAAGTCGGGATGGTGTTCCAGCAGTTCAACCTGTTCCCCAATATGAGCGTGCTGGAGAACATCACCGAGGCGCCGATCCATGTCCTGGGCAAGTCCCGGGACGAGGCCCGCAAACGGGCCCTCGATCTGCTCGAGCTGGTCGGGCTGTCGGACAAGGCGCACGCGCACCCCTCCCAGTTGTCCGGTGGGCAACAGCAGCGGGTGGCGATCGCGCGCTGCTGCGCCATGGACCCGAAGATCATGCTGCTGGACGAGGTGACCTCCGCGCTCGATCCCGAATTGGTCGGCGGGGTTCTCGATGTGCTGCGCGAGCTGGCGGAGAGCACCGATATCACCATGCTTATCGTCACCCACGAAATGGGGTTCGCCCGCGACGTGTCCGATCGGGTGCTGATGTTCGACCACGGGCGGATCATCGAAGAAGGAACACCTGAGCAGATCTTCAACGCACCCGACAACGAGCGCACCCGGGAATTCCTCAAGGCCGTGCGCTGATCCCCGGCGCCCGACCGCCCGGTACCGTAACGGCTCGTGCTGGTGCTGTTACCTCCCTCCGAGACCAAATCCGACGGCGGTACCGGCGGTCCACTCGACCTGGGCGCGCTGGCCTTCGACACGCTGACCGAGGTCCGCGACGGGCTGATCGACGAGCTCACGAAACTGGCCGGTGATCCGGCAGCCGCCCGGGTCGCGCTCGGGCTGGGCAAGAACGCCGAGACCGAACTCGCCCGCAATATCGCGCTGCGCAGCTCACCCACGCGGCCGGCACTGGATCGCTACACCGGTGTCCTCTACGACGCCTTGGACGCGGCGTCGTTCACCCGGACACAACGGGCCAAGGCCCACGCGCGGCTCGCGATCGGTTCGGCGTTGTTCGGCGCGGTCCGCGCGGGTGACCCGATCCCGGCCTACCGGCTCTCGGGTGGTTCCAAACTGCCCGGACGCCCCACCCTGTCGGCGGTCTGGCGCGACCACCTCGGGCCCGCGCTGCGCGCGGCGACAGCCGATGAGTTGGTGGTCGACCTGCGGTCGGGCACCTACCAGCAACTCGGCCGGGTGCCGGATGCCGTCACCGCCACGGTGCTCACCGAACACGAGGACGGGTCACGCACGGTGGTCAGTCATTTCAACAAACACCACAAGGGTCTGCTGGCCCGCGCGCTGGTCCTGACCCGGGCCGAACCGGCCGATGTCCATGCACTGGCCCGGGTCGCCCGGAAGGCCGGCCTACGCGTGGAAGTCGCCGCGGACACCGAACTGGTCGTCCTCACCTGACACGGGCTTCGACGAGCACCCCCGGACAGCTTCGGTTTGCCGGCGCGAAAGCGACGCCGGACCTCCGCGCAACCGCAACCAGGACCGGGGCCGCGGAACGCAGAGCTGTCCACGAGACGCGGCGACGGTCGGCAGCGGTCTGTTCGAACAGTCGGCTCGGAGGAGACCGGTGAGGTCCGTGCGACGCCGGCCGGTCGGGCATGCATTCCGTTCTCGGACGGCGCTGCACGTCAGAGGGTCCGATCCGGGCCTTCGCCATCGGCCGCGCAACGCGTGCACACGGCGGGTTCGCACGAATGCAGCCCTTCGGTACGACCGCGACCATTCCGGCCCGGCCACGGTGTCCGACCGTATACAGGCGACGCGATGACGCGTTTACCTCGGCGAGTTCCATCGTGCTGGACGCCGGACCATATGGCTGCATGCGATCCACTTCCGTCCGCCTCGCCCACCGAAGCGCGGGCCCCCGTGCACGGCGTCGCGAATCGCAGCGGGCGGCGCGTCGATTCGCAGGCGGCTGCGGCGGGCCGGGTACCCGGAAAGTAGGCTCGCACCTTGTGCCGAATACGTCAGCCGATACCGACCACCTTGCCTCCGGGGATTCGAACTACCTGGTGGGACTCGATCTGAGCGGACGGCGAGTTGTCGTCGTCGGCGGCGGCTCCGTGGCACAGCGCCGGCTGGGGCTGCTCATCGCCTCGGGTGCCGTGGTGGAAGTGATCTCGCGGGAGGCCACGCCGGCGGTGGAGGGGATGGCGACCGGCGGCCGGATCACACTCACGCTGCGCGATTACACCGACGGTGACCTCGACGGCGCCTGGTACGCGATTGCCTGTACCGACGATCCGGAGACCAACGCCGCGGTCGTCGCGGAGGCGACGCGACGGCGGATCTTCTGTGTGCGCGCCGACCACGCCCAATCCGGTACGGCGGTCACCCCCGCCACCGCCCGCTACGACGGGATGACCTTGGGGGTTCTCGCCGGCGGCCGGCACCGGCGTTCGGCTGCCGTGCGTACCGCCCTGCTGGAGGCGCTGCAGTCGGGTGTGGTGACCGACGATGCGACCCCGATGACGCCGGGGGTCGCGCTGGTCGGCGGCGGGCCCGGCGATCCGGACCTGATCACCGTCCGGGGCCGGCGGCTGCTGGCACGTGCCGATCTGGTGGTCGCCGACCGGCTCGCACCGCCCGAACTGCTCGCCGAGCTCGGGCCGGATGTGGAAGTCGTGGACGCCGCCAAGATCCCGTACGGACGGGCGATGGCCCAGGATGCGATCAACGCGGCGCTCGTGGAGGGGGCGCGGGCGGGGAAGTTCGTGGTCCGGCTCAAGGGCGGCGACCCCTACGTGTTCGGACGCGGTTACGAAGAACTCGAAGCGTGCGTCGACGCCGGGGTCCCGGTGACCGTGGTTCCCGGCGTGACCAGTCCCATCTCGGTGCCGGCCGCGGCCGGGATCCCGGTCACCCATCGGGGCGTCACACACGAGTTCGTGGTGGTGAGCGGCCATATCCCGCCGGATCACCCCGATTCCCTGGTGGACTGGCCCGCGCTGGCCCGCCTGCGCGGCACGCTCGTCCTGATGATGGCGGTGGAACGGATCGAGCAGTTCGCCACGGTTCTGCGGGCCGGCGGCCGCCCGGCCGATACTCCCGCCACCGTGATCCAGGAGGGCACGCTGCGTGGTCAGCGGGTGCTGCGCGCGACCCTCGCGGATGTCGCCGAACAGGTCCGGTCGGCGGGGATCCGGCCGCCGGCGATCATTGTGATCGGGCCCACCGCCGGGTTCACCGCCGCCCCGATCACCGACGCTACCGGTCGGTTACAGTGACCCACTGTGCTCGATAACCCCCCAGCCGCGAAGTACCCGGTGACGAAGCGGGCCTTCGGTCTCGCCATCCTCGTCCTGAGCGGTTTGCAGCTGATGGTGGTGCTGGACGGCACGGTGGTGATCCTGGCCCTGCCGCGGCTTCAGGAGGAGATGGGCCTGTCCAGTTCCGGCAGCGCCTGGACCATCACGGCCTACGGCCTGCCGTTCGCGGGTCTGATGCTGCTCGGCGGGCGAATCGGTGATTCGTTCGGACGCCGGCGCATGTTCATCGCCGGTGTCGGCCTGTTCACGCTCGCCTCGCTGCTGTGCGGGCTGGCGCAGGACGAATTGATGCTGATCATCGCGCGCGCCGTCCAGGGCACCGGCGCCGCACTGGCCGCGCCGACCGCATTCGCCCTGGTAGCCAGCACTTTCGCTCCGGGCAAGGTACGGAACCAGGCGTTCGCGATCTTCGGGTCGATGGTGGCGCTGGGGTCGGTCGGCGGGCTGGTGATCGGTGGTGCGCTCACCGAGGCCAGCTGGCGCTGGATCTTCCTCATCAATGTGCCGATCGGCGCACTGATCGTGATCGGCGCGCTGGCCGCGCTACGCGATACCGGCCATCAGCGGCTGACCCTCGATGTGCGGGGCGCTTTCCTGGGCACACTGGCCTGTGCCCTGATCGTCTTCGGCGCCACCGAAGGGCCGGAACTCGGCTGGGACAGCCCCTATGTCTACGGCGCGCTGATCGCCGGGGCGGTCCTGCTCCCGGTATTCGTGTTCGCGGAACGGTATGTCGACAACCCGCTGCTGCCGTGGTCGCTGTTCGACAGCCGTGACCGGGTCGCCACCTTCGTGGTCATCCTGCTGGCCAGCGGCGTGCTCGGCGCCACCACCTATTTCGCCGGGCTGTTCGTGCAGAACGTGGTGGGTTACAGCCCGCTGGTGGCAGGTGTCTCGTTCATTCCGTTCACCCTCGGTGTCGGCGTCGGCAGCGCGATCGCCACCAAGCTGGCAATGCATATCGCACCGCGGTGGCTGCTGGTGGGAGCCGCCGTGGTGCTGGTGGCCGGGCTGGGCTACGGCTCGACGCTGGACGGCGGCGTCGGCTACTGGACCACGCTGCTGCCGCTGTTCCTGGTGATCGGCTTCGGCATCGGTATCGCCATGGTGCTGATTCCGCTGTGCGTCCTGGTCGGGGTGCCGCCGGACGAGATCGGGCCGCTGTCGGCGATCGGCCAGATGTTCCTCAATCTCGGTACGCCCATCGCCATCGGAGTACTGACCCCGCTCGCTGCCTCCCGGACCCTCTCCGAAGGCGGCACCACCGGCAAACCCGCCCAGATGACTCCCGCGGAGATCACCGCGCTCGGCGACGGGTACACACTGGCCATGTTCGTGGCCGCCTGCGGTGCGCTGCTCGTCGGCCTGATCGCGCTGACCCTGCGCTACACCGCCGCGGAAGTGGCCCGCGCCCAGCACGCCCAGGACGAAGCCCAGGCCGCCTGATCGCGGGTATCCGGCACCGCCGGGCCGGGTACTGATCCCGTCGTCCGGCACGGGTGTCCGGCCGGGCGAATCGGGACCGGCGCGAACCCGGCGGTTTCCGTCCTACAGACGTCCGGTGATCTTGTTCGGCGTAATGCGTACGACCACCCGGGGACCGTCGTTCACGGCATCGGGATTGAAATCGGCATAGTCCTTGCCGGTGTATTTCCGGGAGATCCGGTTTCCGACGAGCAGTTCGGGATCGGGCGTCAGGGTGGCGGTGCCTTTGACCTCGGCGTACAGGTACGGATTGTCCGGCGCGGTGATCAGCACCGAGATCCGCGGATCGCGAGCGAGATTCTTGCCCTGTACGCGATCGGTGGTGGTGGAGTACAGCAGGTCGTCGCCGTCGCGGATCAGCCAGGTGACGGTGAGGTGCGGATGCCCGTCCCGGCCCACGGTGGCCACGGTGACGAACAAACGGTTCTCGTCGATATGCTTCTTCAGGGTATCCGGCAGCGAAAGTGTGCTCATAGCCACGAGTAACCGGTTTCGCCCGGTGATCATTCCGGATCAGCCGGGCGGGGCGGCCGCCAGCCGTGCGAGCAGCACCGCGATCAGCCCGGACTCCTGGGTTTGGCCGCTGATCATCTCCCGGGCAACCTGTTTCACCACGCCGCCGGTGAGCATTGCGTCGGCGACCCGGGCCATGGCGATACCGCCGTCGTGGTGGGCCTGCATGAGTTCCAGGAACAGCATCGAGGCGGCGCGACCGCGCGCCGCGGACAGCGCGTCGAGCTGGTCCTGGGTGGCCATACCGGGCATGGTCGTCGCCTGCCCGGTATGGCGGTCGTGCGCACTGTTGCCGTCATATGCGCTGTGGCTATCGGGTCCACTGTGGCCGTGGTGCGCTGCCGCGGGCATCCAGCCCATCGGATCGGAGTTGGCCGCCGGTGCACCGGCCATCCGCAGCCAGCCCAGCAACGTGCCGATTTCGGCCCGCTGGGTGTCGTCGATCTGCTGGGCCAGGCCCAGGACGGCGGGGTCGGCGCCGGGGTCGAGCCGTTGCACCATGATCAGTGCCTGATGGTGATGCGCGGCCATATCCTGTACGAAGCCCAGTTCGATGTCGGAAAGTATTTCCCGAGGCGCGGGGTCGTCTACGAACAGTGGTCGTATCGCCGCGCCGAGCACCAGGAGTACTACGGCCGCGACAGAATATGCGGCGGCCTCGTGCAGACGTTTCACCACCGGCACCCGCTCTGCTCGCCGGTGTCCGAGGGCACCGGGTCCGGCACTGCCGGAAACCCGCGACGGATCGGCACGACCATCACCACCTCCTGCACAGTCCCGGCCGGCGGAGTTTCCGGGGCCGCTGCGGCGATTATCGTCGGCGCATGCCGCCCATGAGGCCGATACCGGTGATCGGGCGGCTCGGCGATCGGCACGATTCATCTCCGCGCCCGACTGAAACGCGTTACAGTCTGCGGCACGCGGGCGGCCGGACTCCCCGAGACCACCAGCGCTCGAGCCGATCCGAGCCGATCCGCGCACCGTGGCCCACGGCGTCAGGAGGACGATGATGCCCGATGAGATAGACCCCACCGAGCATCTGCAGCTCACCACCAGCGAACGCGATCTGGACACCCTCGCCACCCAGCTCACCGGCTGGTTACAGGCACGGGTGGCCGCCGACGAGCCGCCGGTGATCGAATCCCTGAGCCGGCCCCTGTCCGGTGGGCTGTCCAGCGCCTCGGTCCTGTTCGACGCGAGATGGGAATCCGCGGGTGAACCGCGGTCGGGATCCTACGTCGCCAGGATGGTGCCGGAAGCCGGGGCGTTCCCCGTGTTCCGAGACTACGACCTGCCGCTGCAGTACCGGATCATCGGCGAGATCGCCGCCCACACCGATGTGCCGGTCCCGCCGCTGCGCTGGCTGGAAACCGACGAAACGATCTGCGGTACACCGTTCTTCGTCATGGATCGGGTCGCGGGTCGCATCCCCGGCGACAATCCCCCGTATGTGTTCGCCGGCTGGCTCTACGATTCGACACCCGCCCATCGGGCCGAGCTGACCCGCAACACCCTCGACGTATTGGCCCGGATCCACGCGATCACCGAACCGGCCCGGCGTTTTCCGGAGCTCGACGGCCCCGGCCCGGCGCTGCGCCGCCACCTCGCCGCCCAGCGCGATTGGTACCGGTGGGCGCTGGCGGACGACGGATTCGAGATTCCGTTGATCGAGCGGGCCTTCGACCGGCTCGAACACAATTTTCCGGACGATCCGGGCCCGGATGTCCTGAGCTGGGGCGACGCCCGGCCCGGCAACATCATCTACGACGGTTGCACACCGATCGCGGTGCTGGACTGGGAAATGGCGGCGCTGGGCCCGCGGGAACTGGACCTGGCCTGGATGATCTTCCTGCACAGGTTCTTCCAGGACATCGCCACGGGTTTCGATATGCCCGGGTTGCCCGATTTCCTGCGCCGCGACGACGTGGTCGCACAGTACGAACAGCTGACCGGCCATACCGTACGTGACCTGGACTTCCACCTCACCTACGCCGCGCTGCGGCACGCGATCGTGATGGCCCGCATCAAACGCCGGATGATCCATATGGGTGAAGACACCGCACCCGCCGACCGGGACGACTACATCATGCATCGGGCCACCCTGGAGGCCATGCTCGACGGCACCTACGGATGGGATTGAAATGAGCGAAACCACCGCCCACACACCCGCTTCGACCCCGGGGCCGCTGGACGAATATCCGATCCACCAGACTCCGCTGCCCATCGCGCGCGCCGCCACCAGCGACCGCAACTTCTACGACCGCAGCTATTTCAACGCGCACAACGGGGACGGCGCCCTCATGCTGGTCACCGGTTTCGGCGTATATCCCAATCTGGGTGTCGTCGACGCCTACGCGGCGTTGCGCCGCGGTGACGAGATCACCTCCGTACGTTTCTCCGACGCCCGGACCGACCGCAGTCTGGACCTGGCGGTGGGCGGATACCGGATCGAGGTGGTCGAGCCGCTGCACAAGATCCGGGTGTGCTGCGACCACGACGAACTCGGCCTGGACCTCACCTGGACGGGCTCGTTCCCCGCCGTCCAGGAACAGCCCCATGTGATGCTCGCCGGCAACCGTCCGACACTGGACGCCTCTCGTTTCGCGCAGGTCGGCTCGTGGTCCGGCACGATTTCACTGGCCGGCGAGGATATCGCGGTCGACCCGGACGTGTGGATGGGCACCCGTGACCGGTCGTGGGGTATCCGGCCCGTCGGCGAGGCCGAACCCCCGGGTCGCGCCGCAACCGAAGGCACCGGCGGTTTCTGGTGGCTCTACGTACCGCTGCGTTTCGACGATTTCGCGGTGGTGGTGATCCTGCAGGAGAACCCGGACGGCTACCGCACCCTCAACGATGCGGTGCGGGTGTTCCCGGACGGTTCGGTCGAACAACTGGGCTGGCCGCACCTCACCATCGACTACCGGTCCGGCACCCGCCACCCGGAGGCCGCGACCCTGGAACTGCGGACCTCCGACGGGAAGCCGCTGACCATCGATATCCGCACCGTCACCGGGATCCCCCTGCACATCGGATGCGGTTACGGCGGTGATCCGGACTGGCAGCACGGCCAGTGGAAGGGTCGCGACTGGTCGTGGGCGAACCGCTACGACCTGACCGACCCCGCGGTCGCCGGCCGGATCCCGTGGGGCGTCACCGACCACATCGCCCACGCTCGCTGTGGCGACGCCGAGGGCTGGGGTCTGTTCGAACACGCCAGCGTCGGCCGCCACGACCCCACCGGTTTCACGGACCTGCTGTCGGTCGCGCCCTGAGACAGGCCGCCGAGCGCAACGCATCCGAACCGGCATCGCCGGGTCCTCGGCCGGCTCGTCGGCGATTACTATGCGACGGGGAACCCTGATGCCCGACGCACATCTCGCAGCTCTGGCAATCCAGCACGGTGTGGCGGGCTGTTCCTTCGACACCGACTTCGCACGGTTTCCCGAGGTCGGGTGGATCAACCCGGTGCATCGGCTATCTCCTCCGCGCCGCGGGTGGCGGCCGCCGCGATCACCACACCCGAGACCACTCGCCGCGGCACGAGGAGCGGACCGGCGGCGGACAACATCGCCGCGGCTTCGGCGACACCCGGAATGCCGAATACCCGCACCACCCGCTCGGACGGGTTCGGCACCGGGACATTCGCGAGCTGCGCGGGAGTGAACCCGTGCAGCGGCACACCCAATATCTCGGCGGCCCGGCGCAGTCCCGGTTCGCCGGCGCGCCGGTCGAGGGTCGCCAGGCAGGTGATCCGCGCACCGGGCAATGCCGTGTCCAACGCCGCCAGGATGTGATCGGCGCAGCGGCCGGGGCGCAGTCCCAGCCCGACCGCGAGGCCGGGTGCCGACGCGACGGTATCCGGGAAGGTCACCGGCCGGTCGCGGTGGCACCCGCACACCGGTGAGTACGTGCGGCGGAAACAAACCGGTGCACGGCGACCGGGTTCCCTGCCGGATGGGTGTGCAGATAGGAGGCGTGCACCTGGTACACGAGGGCCCCTTCCCTGATCTGTTCTCTGCCCGCGCGCCAGGCCCAGGCGGACACCCGGCTACCGGTGGTGACGAGGCGAGTGCGATGGAATTCGTGGCCCAGTACCCGCTCGCCCGCCCGCCACAGCGGTGAATCGGCCAGGGCGACGGCCTCCCGGTACCCCAGGGTCAGACGCGGACCGAATTCGGCGACCGCATCGAGGACACCCGCCATCGGGTGGCCGTCCAACGATGCGGCGAGATAGAGCAGACCCGCGCATTCGGCATGTACGGGCAGCCCGGCCCGCGCCTGTTCGGCCACCGCGGCCCGTAACTCGGCATTGCCGGCGAGCGCTTCCGCGTGTTCCTCCGGAAACCCGCCCGGTAGCACCAGACCGGCGGCATCGGCGGGCAGCGGATCGTGCAGCGGATCGAACACCACGACCTCCCCTCCGGCGGCGGTGAGCAGTTCCCGATGCTCGGCGTAACCGAACGTGAACGCGGGACCACCCGCGACGGCGATCACCGGCTTCGGTTCTCCCGCAACCGAAACCGCACCGGCTCCGCCCGGCCGGTCATCCCTCTCCGGCACCCCGATCCCGCCGCCGCGCGCCGCAGCCGGCCCGGACGGACCGGGTACGGCGGCCGTTCCGGCCGGCACTCCGGCCACACCGGCGCCGGGCCCCCGCTCCGCGGCTGCCCCGGGTACGGCAGCCACGCCGAGGCCGGCTGTATCTCCTGTCGCGCCCGAACCCGGCGACCCGTCCTCGGTGGCTCCCTGAACAGGGTTCGCGATGGTGTCGGCCGCCTGCACCGGATCCCATACTGTGCCCGACCTCGGAACGACAGCGAGAGCCGCGACAGCGGACAGTTCGATATGGCGGGCGGCCAAGTCCGTCATCGCATCCACCGCCCGCAGCGCGGCGCGACCGTGTTCCACCGCGGGGATCAAGCCGAGATGCCGGGACGGCACCTCCAGTTCGGCCAGCCGGGGCAGTGCGCCGAGCACGGGTAATCCGACCCGATCGCAGGCGGCCCGCAGCACCTGCTCGTGCCGTTCGCTGCCGACCCGGTTCAGGATCACCCCGCCCAGCCGGACCCCGGAGTCGAAGGTCGCGAACCCGTGCAGCAGGGCTGCCAGGCTCTGACTGTGCCCGCGCGCGTCCACGACGAGAATCACCGGCAGGCCGAGCAGACCGGCGACCTGTGCGGTGGATCCTTCCGCGACGGGGTCGGCGGACCGGTCGTCGATCCGGCCGTCGAACAATCCCATAACCCCCTCGACCACCGCGAGATCGCAGTCGCGGGATCCGTGGCGGTACAGCGGCGCGATCCGGTCCCGGCCGACCAGCACCGGATCGAGGTTGCGACCGGGCCGGCCGGCGGCCAGACCGTGGTAGCCGGGGTCGATGTAGTCCGGCCCCACCTTGAACGGCGCGACCCGATGACCGGCTCGGCGTAACGCGCCGATAAGGCCGGTGGCGACCGTGGTCTTACCGCTGCCGGACGCAGGCGCGGCGAGGACGATCCCGGCGGCGCCGGTGCTCATCACGGTAGACCCGCGCGCGACAGTGACCACCGGTGGCCGGTATGGCTCACCACTCGATTCCTCGCTGGCCCTTACGTCCGGCGTCCATCGGATGGCGCACCTTCGTCATCTCGGTGACCAGATCCGCGGTTTCGATCAGTGCCGCGGGGGCATCTCGGCCGGTCACGACCACATGCTGGTTGCCGGGCCGCTGCCGCAAGGTTTCGACGACCTCGTCCACGTCGACCCATCCCCATTTCAGCGGATAGGTGAATTCGTCCAGCACATAGAAGCGATGTTCCTCGGCCTGCAGCCTGCGCGCGATCTCACGCCAGCCGGCCAGTGCGGCAGCGGCGTGATCGGTTTCGGATCCCGCCTTACGACTCCACGACCAGCCCTCGCCCATCTTGTGCCACTGCACCGGTGCACCCGCGCCGGTTTCCTCGTGCAGCCGGCCCAGTTCGCGGAAGACGGCCTCCTCCCCGACCTTCCATTTGGCGCTCTTCACGAACTGGAAGACCGCCAGATCGAAACCCTGGTTCCAGGCCCGCAACGCCATCCCGAACGCCGCGGTGGATTTACCCTTGCCCGGCCCGGTGTGGACGGCGAGCACCGGCTGATTACGCCGCTGGCGTGTCGTCAGCCCGTCGTCGGGCACATTCTCCGGTACCCCTTTGGGCATACCCTCTCCTCGGTCTCATCGTATTTCGCAGCAGATAGGCGGGATCGGTCACGCGGCCCGGGCAGCGGACCCGGACGCACCGGCGCGGACGGTATCGGCTACCGCCGAACCGGTCAGCTCGGTCAGCCGGACAACGGTGCCGCGCAGCGCCGACGCGAGTTCGGCCGCCAGGCCGAGCCGCACCATGCCGCGTTCGCAATCGATGACGATCGAGGCGATACCGTCGCGGGCCAGCCGGGCCGCGCTCGCCCGGGCCCGCGGCACCGGGTCGGTTCCGCCGGTGGCCCGGCCGTCGGTGAGCAGCACCAGCATCGGCCGGCGGCGCGGATCGCGGACCCGCTCCCGGCGCACCACCTCGTGCGCTTTCCGCAGGCCCGCGGCAAGCGGTGTCTTTCCACCGGTACGCAGACCGGCGAGGCGGCGCACCGCGATATCGGTCGACGAGGTGGGCGGCAAGACCAGTTCGGCTTCGCTGCCGCGCACCGCGATCACCGCGACCTTGTCGCGCCGCTGGTAGGCGTCGCGCAGCAGGGTGACGACCGCTCCGGTCACCGCCGAGAGCCGGTCCCGGGCAGCCATGGAACCGGAGGTGTCCACCACGAACACCACCAGATTGCCTTCGCGCCCTTCCCGGTAGGCGCCGCGCAGATCGGGCGCGGCCAGCCGCAGTGGTCCGGTCCGGCGACCGCGGGCCCACTGCTGCGGCGCCGCTGCCTGCAGTGTGCCGAGCAGATGCAGGCCGCCGGTGAGATCGGACGTCGCGTTGACGACGCGGCCCTGGCGGGTCCGGGCGCGGGAGCGACGCCCGGGGGCGCCCTCGCCCAGCCCGGGAACTTCCCAGCGTGGTGGGCGCACCGGCGCCGCGACCGGGGTCGAGGACTGCCCGGTACCCGCCGGACCACTCGATTTCCCCGAGCCTTCGCCGGTTTCGGTAGTCGGCTGCCCACCGCCGGGGCCGTCGGGATCGTCCTCGGGCTCCTTCGCACCGCCGCCGGGACCGTCCGGGTCGTCGTCGGGCCGGTCCGCTCCGCCGCGGCTGTCGTCACGCAACTCGGTATCCGGTTCACCGCCGTGCGGGTCCTCCGCAGCGGGCCGATCGGCCTGGTCCGCGGCCTCCTGCATCGCTTCGTCGAGTTGCTCGCGCGTGATGCCCGGTTCGTCGAACGGATCCCGGCGGCGCCGATGCGGTAGCGCCAGTTCGGCCGCGATCCGCACATCCTCCGCGGTCACGGCGGCACGACCGCACCAGGCGGCGTACGCGGTGGCGGTGCGCGCGACCACCAGATCCGCCCGCATCCCGTCCACGTCGAAAGAGGCACAGACGGCCGCGATCCGGCGCAGCTCCACATCGTCGAGCGCAGTGCCGGGCAACCGACCGCGGGCGGTGCGGATCCGGTCGGCGATCTCGGCGTCCGCGGGGGCGTAGGCGGCCGCGAAACCCGCCGGGTCGGCCTCGTAGTCCAGGCGCCGCCGCACCACGGCCATCCGGACGTCGACGTCCCGGGAAGCGGTCACATCCACAGTGAGGCCGAAACGATCGAGCAGCTGCGGACGCAGCTCGCCCTCTTCCGGGTTCATAGTGCCGACCAGCACGAACCGGGCCGGATGGGAATGGGAGATTCCGTCGCGTTCGATATGCACCCGGCCCATCGCCGCCGCGTCCAGCAGCACATCGACCAAATGGTCGTGCAGCAGGTTGACCTCGTCCACGTACAGCACGCCGTGATGGGCCGCGGCCAGCAGACCCGGCCGGAACGCCTGTTCACCGTCGCGCAGCACCCGTTCCAGGTCGAGCGATCCGACCACCCGGTCCTCGGTGGCGCCCACCGGCAGCTCCACCAGCCGCGCCGGCCGCCCACCCGATTCGTCCACGACCGGCGGCAGCAGCCGCGCCAGCGCGCGCACCACCGTCGATTTGGCGGTCCCCTTCTCGCCGCGCACCAGCACACCGCCGATTCCCGGGTGCACCGCGCACAGGATCAGCGCGAGCTGCAACCGCTCCTGACCGATCACCGCCGAGAACGGGAAACCGGCCTCACTCTGCCCACCGGCAGCTGTGAAGGGGTGGGATGCGGGCCGGGCGATTTCGGTAGAGGACACGGCCCCACTCTAAATCGTGCCGAACAACGCTCCCGGCCTCCCCTACTCGGGCTCTCCGAGCCCGACCGCCGGCACCATCCCGATCCGGACGCCCACCGGGCACCGCGGACGTGCCCTGGCCTCGAAGGCGGTGGGCACGGCATCGTCCGGGATCACCCGCGGCGCATCGGTACGTGCGCTACACCGTCCTCGATGAACTCCGCACCCGCGACCTCGAAGCCGTGTTTCGTGTACAGGTCGATCAGGTAGGTCTGCGCGTTCAACCGGACCGTATGCGAGCCGGTCTCGGCGAGCGCGGCCTGCAGCAGCCGGGTGGTGTACCCGTGCCCGCGCGCCTCGACGGCCGTGCACAGACGTCCGATCCGGAACGATTTCACTCCGTCGTCGTGCTCCTCGAGCAGCCGCAGGGTCGCGATGACCTCGCCCTCGTCGTCCAGCCACAGGTGCCGCGTCTCCGGCAGCAGATCCTGGCCGTCCAGTTCCGGATAGGCACATTTCTGCTCGACGACGAACACTTCGACACGCAGCTTCAGCAGCTCGTACAGGGTGGCGGTATCGAGATCCTGGGCCCAAGACCGTCGGAGTGCAACCGTAGACATCATCGCGCCTTGCTATCACACCTCGCCGCGAGATGCACGCGAATGCCCACGGCCGGACGGATACCGGGCTACGGAAGACCGCGAACGCCCACGGGATCGAGTCCCGTGGGCGTGGCGAACATTCGTACGGACCGGTCGGGCTCCCGCAGGCACAGCCGCGTCAGGCTCCCGCGGGCACAGCCGCGTCAGGCTCCCGCGGGCACAGCCGCGTGGGCGCCGCTTCCGGTGAGCTGCAACGCTTTTCCGGTCCAGTCCCAGACCTCGCCGAACAGCGCCTGATTCTCCGAGAGCTTGACACCGAGCGAGGGGACCATTTCCTTCAACTTCGGCGTCCAGGACGCGTACTCCGCCGGGAAACACCGTTCGAGCACGTCCAGCATCGCGGTCACACAGGTGGAGGCACCCGGCGAGGCGCCCAGCAGACCCGCGATGGACCCGTCCTGCGCGGCGATCACAGCGGTCCCGAGTTCGAGTACACCACCGGCGCCCTTACGCCGGATCATCTGAACCCGCTGCCCGGCGGTGATGAGTTCCCAATCGCGGCCTTCGGCGCGCGGAATGAATTCCTCCATCGTGTACACGCGGCCGGCCTGCGATTTCATCAGTTCGGTGACCAGGTACTTCACCAGGCCGAGCTCGGTGACACCGACACCCAGCATGGGAACGAGGTTGCCCGGTTTGATCGATTTGAACAGGTCGGCGTTGCTACCGTCCTTGAGGAATTTCGGGGTCCAGCCGGCGTAGGGACCGAACAGCAGCCCGGGCTTGCCGTTGATGACGCGGGTGTCCAGGTGCGGAACCGACATCGGCGGTGCGCCGACGGCGGCCTTGCCGTACACCTTGGCTTCGTGTTGGCCGACCAGTTCGGGGTTCGTACAGCGCAGGAACTGACCCGATACGGGGAACCCGGCGAACCCGCCGATCTCCTTGATTCCCGATTTCTGCAGCAGCGGCAACGCACCGCCACCGGCACCGACGAATACGAACTTGGAGACCACGGTGCGGCGGCGACCGGTGCGGGTGTTGCGCACCGTCACCTTCCAGCTGCCGTCGCGCTGTTTGCTCAGGTTGCGGACCTCGTTACCGAAGGCGATCTCGCCGCCGGTGGCGCCGATATGGGCCAGTAGTTCCTTGGTCAGCGAACCGAAGTCGATATCGGTGCCGCCGTCGGTCCAGTTGAGGGCGATCGGATCGGAGAAATCGCGGCCGCGGGCCATCAACGGCAGCCGGCGGGCGAACTCGTCGGGGCTGTCGATGTACTCCATCCCGGCGAACAGTGGATGCCGGGCCAGGGCCTCGTAGCGCTTGCGTAAGTATTCGACGTCGGCGGCGCCGTGGACGAAGCTCACGTGCGGGATGGGGTTGATGAACCGGGAGGGATCGCTGAGGATCCCGTTCTCGACGGCGTAGGCCCAGAACTGCCGCGATACCTGGAACCGCTCGTTGATGTCGACGGCCTTGCCGATATCGACCGAGCCGTCCGGTTTCTGCGGACTGTAGTTGAGTTCGCACAGCGCGGAGTGCCCGGTGCCGGCGTTGTTCCAGGGGTCGCTGCTCTCGGCCGCGGCGGCATCGAGGCGTTCGAACACCGTGATCGACCAGTCCGGCTGCAGCTGGCGCAGCAGCGCGCCGAGGGTGGCGCTCATGATGCCGGCACCGATGAGGACTACATCGGTCTTTTCAGTCTGGGCAGCGTTCGGCACGGGTGTTCGACTTCCTTGTCCTGGTGCGCGGGGCACACATTCCGATGGGATGTGGTCCGCTGGGGCACGGGCGCATATGCAGTTGTTCACGGACGGCGACGAGTCTCTTCGGGCGCGGCCGAATGTAGGTTACCCGCCGTTCACTACTGCTAATTGTGCACCTCGACACGCGCGGAATCCGCAGCCAGGGCGGCGATTGTGACCTAGATTCCTCTGCCCCGACGCTCCGAGCGGCACCGTCACCGAGAGCCAGTGGCGCAATTAACACGGTTGCACGCAGCTGTCCGCGAACCCGCACGGCCAGGAACGAACGCGGAGGTACGCCGGCCGGTGGCCGAGGCCGTCGCCGGATCCGACACTGCCGTCTCGACGCGCACGGCCGGAGCGAAACCGCGGTCGGACCACCGCGGCGAACCGGACAGCACCGGCACCGACGCACCCAGCCGTGCGGGGCGAGCACGGCGACCCGCCGGAAGCCGCCGGTATTCGAATGCCGAGGCCCGTGCGGCGCTGCGAGCGAACGCGACACTCAGACGCATTCCGCCCGGCGAGGCACCGCGTCCAGGCAAGGCGCGACCGTGGACGGCACCGGCATACCGGCACCCACGCCGGAGGTCGCTGGGGTCCGGAGCGCGCCGCTGCGGACGGAATACGGCCGTATCGACGCGGGACGAGCAGAGGGGCGGCGGTGATGCGCCTAGATTGGACACGTGACGAACGAATACCCGGCCGGCAGCAGCGTGCTGGGAGCGGCCGAGATCTGGCAGCCGGATGTACTCGGTGACGGGTACGAATACCGCACCCTGAACCTCGGGAGCGACCCCGATGGCGAAGGCGAGATCGTCGCCACCCTGGTACGCCATCTGCCCGATTCCGGGGCCACCGGCCGAGTCGATCCCGGCACCTCGCGCAGCGCCGGCCCCGGCACAGCCGGTTCCGGCGCCACCGGCACGGCCGCGGCCGTCCTGTACCTGCACGGGTTCACCGACTACTTCTTCCAACGGCATGTTGCAGCGCATCTGGCCGCCCGCGGTCACCGGTTCTACGCACTGGACCTGCGCAAATGCGGCCGTTCGCTGCGTCCGGGCCAGACCCCGCACTTCATCGGCGATCTGGCGCTCTACGACCGGGAGCTGAACGAAGCGCTACGTCTGATCGCCGACGAAACGCAGGGCAACGTTCTGGTCATGGGTCATTCGACCGGTGGCCTGGTGGCCGCGCTGTGGCTGGATCGGCTGCAGCGCGCGGGCGGCACGGCGGCGGCCGGGATCAGCGGGCTGGTCCTGAACAGTCCCTGGTTCGATCTGCAGGGGCCGGCGTATGTGCGCACGGTCGGCACGCAACTGATCAACACGGTGGGCCGGTTCCGGGCCAAGTCGGCGCTGCCGCTGAGCAAATCCAGTGCCTACGGCGACAGTCTGCACCACAGTGTGGCCGGTGAATGGGACTACGACCTGGACTGGAAGCCCCGGCAGGGCTTCCCGGTGCGGGCCGGCTGGCTGCGCGCTGTCCGCATGGGGCAGGCGCGGTTGCACCGGGGTCTGGATATCGGTGTGCCGGCCCTGCTGTTGCGGTCGAAGCTCACGCGGTTCGCTCGCGAGTACGGGCCCGCCGTCGATGTGGCCGACGCCGTCCTGGATGTCGCCCAGATCCAGCGCTGGGCCGGTTGCCTGGGCGATCGCACCACCATCGTCCCGATCGACGGGGCGCGCCACGATGTCTTCCTCTCCGCCGAGGAACCGCGGACGGAGGCTTTCCGAGAACTGGACAGCTGGCTGGACTGGCTCGCGGTCTACCGCCCGGGCGCGCCCGTTTAGCGGCCGTACGCCCCGGCAACGAACCCCGTGCGGGCCCGTCCCGGCAGCTCGGCGAACCGGTTCACCACATGCTGGTGCGCAGCACGATCTCGGTGGCGAATTCCTGATCCGCTTCGGCGGCCACATTGTCGACGTCGAGGTCCACCACCCGGAACTCGCCGTAGACATGCCGTCCGGAGTTGTCGGCAACCGACCGCGGCAGCCCTTTGGTCACCAGGACGGTGGTCGGCAGTTCGACGGCCGGGCACCCGGCCTCCAGTACCGCGCCGGCCCCGTCCGGCACTGCGGGATGCCCGCGATCGGCCACTATCAGGCTGACGAACCGCCCGAACCCTTTTGCGCAGACCTGCCACGCCACACTGGCGCCCGCTCCGCGGCCGGCGACATTCGCCCAGGGCACCCCGAGATCGTCCAGCACTGCGTAGACACCGGTGAGGTCCAGACCGGTGGCGGTTTCGAACACGATGGTGCGCAGGTCGGAACTGTGCAGCCGCGCGCATACCCGGTCGTAGACCTCCGGTGGATCGCCGGAATCGGGGAACAGCAGCACGCTGTGCTGGGTCACCGGACCGTCCACCCGCACCGTCCATTCCCGGTCACCGACCGCGATGCGCCGAGATTCCATGACGCTTGACGCTACACCGCCGCACCGCGCCGTTGGAGTACTCCCCGCAAACAGCGCGAGGATCGTGACGCGTGATCTCGCGGCGATCTCGGGCCCGCGCCCCGGCCGGGATCAGCCGATTCGGGAAAGCGCGCCCACCGTGGATTCGACGACCGGCAGGCCGGACGGCACCCCTTCGGCCAGGAGCCGCTCGAGCCGGGATACCTCGAGGTTCTCGGCGACGAGGTCGGCGAGGAGGTCGAGCTGGGCGGCGCGCACCGCGGCGACCCGTGTCCCGGGTGCGACGGTGAAACCCGTTCGTCCGGCCGCCCGGGCGACCTGGGCCAGCCAGACCCGGCGGAATTCGTCCGATTCGAGGAGACCGTGCAGATGCGTACCCCAGACGGCACCGCGCACGGCGCCCTCGGCCGCCGGCTCGGCGGCGGCCGCACCGGCGAGTTCACCGTCAGCGGCGCCGGTGCGGTCGTCGGGGGCGGACCGGCGGGTGACGCGCAGCCACGGACTCTCGGCGGTGCGCCGGACACGGCCGTGATGGATCTCATAACCGGTCGCGACGATCCCCGCCGTATCCGCCGGTTCTGTTCCCGGCAGCGGCGAGGCGCCCACGGCGGCGGTGCGGCACAGCACCTTCTCGGGTGCGAACTCCACCTCCATATCCAGGAGCCCGAGCCCGGCCACCGCACCGGCCCCGGATTCCACCGGATCGACGATGCGGTGCCCGAGCATCTGGTAACCGCCGCAGATTCCCAGTACCGGCCGGCCGGCGGCCGCCCGCCGGCGTAGTTCGTCGCCGATACCGGTACGGCGCAGCCAATCGAGATCTTCGACGGTGGCTTTGCTCCCGGGCACGACCACCAGGTCGGCGGCCACGAGCTGGGATACCTCGGTCACCCAGCGGACCGCGACGCCCGGTTCGCAGGCCAGCGCTTCCACATCGGTCGAGTTGGAGATCCGGGGCAGCCGGATCGCGGCCACACTGAGCCATTCGCTGCCGACAGCCGGTCCGGGGCGGCCGATCCGATCCCCGGATACGGTGCCCAGCGAATCCTCGGCGTCGAGCCAGAGATCGTCCCGGTACGGCAGCACGCCGAGCGTGGGCCGGCCGGTCAGCACCGCCAGTTGGTCCAGACCGGGCCGCAGCAGGTCCACGTCGCCGCGGAACTTGTTGATCACGAATCCGGCGATCAGCCGCTGATCCTCGGGTTCGAGAACGGCCAGGGTGCCGAACAGATGCGCCAGCACCCCGCCGCGGTCGATATCGCCGATCACCAGCACCGGCAGTTCGGCCGCCCGCGCCAGCCCCATATTCGCCAGATCGGTGGCCCGTAGATTGATCTCCGCCGGCGATCCCGCCCCTTCACAGATCACCACGTCGAACTCCGCCCGCAAAGCGGCGAGTTCGGCAGCCACCACCGCACGCAGCCGGGTGCGGTGGGTGATGTAGTCGGCGGCGCTGACGGTATCGGTGACCCGGCCGCGAACCACCAGCTGCGACCGCCGGTCGCTGCCGGGTTTCAGCAGGATCGGGTTGAACCGCACACTCGGTTCGAGTCCGCAGGCCTGCGCCTGTAGCGCCTGGGCCCGGCCGATCTCCCCACCGTCCAGGGTGACGACGGAATTGTTCGACATGTTCTGCGCCTTGAACGGCGCCACCCGTACCCCCCGGCGCCGCAGCAGCCGGCAGATCCCGGCGACCAGCACGCTCTTACCGGCGTCGGAGGTGGTCCCGGCGATCAGCAGCGCCCCGCCGGGGGCGCTCACGGCAGCGTCAGGATTTCGGTTCCGGTGTCGGTGACCACCAGTGTGTGCTCGAACTGCGCGGTCCACTTACGGTCCTTGGTGACGACGGTCCAGCCGTCGTCCCAGATGTCGTAGTCGATACCGCCCAGGTTGATCATCGGTTCGATGGTGAAGGTCATTCCGGGTTCGATCACGGAGTCGACGGCGGGCTGGTCGTAGTGCAGGATCACCAGGCCACTGTGAAAAGTGGGCCCGACCCCGTGCCCGGTGAAATCGCGGACCACGCCGTAGCCGAAGCGGTTGGCGTAGGACTCGATTACCCGGCCGATCACATTGAGCGCCCGGCCCGGACGCACCGCCTTGATCGCCCGCATGGTGGCCTCTTCGGTGCGCTCCACCAGGAGTTTCACCTCCTCGTCCACGTCCCCGGCGAGGAAGGTCGCATTGGTATCACCGTGCACTCCGTGGATATAGGCGGTGACATCGATGTTGACGATATCGCCGTCCTCGATCACGGTGCTGTCGGGGATTCCGTGGCAGATCACCTCGTTGAGCGAGGTGCAGCACGATTTGGGGAATCCCTTGTACCCGAGGGTGGACGGGTATGCACCGTGATCGCACATGTACTCGTGTGCGATCCGGTCCAGCTCATCGGTGGTGACCCCCGGCGCGACCGCCTTACCGGCCTCGGCCAGGGCCCGGGCCGCGATCTTGCCGGCGATACGCATCTTCTCGATGGTCTCGGGGGTCTGCACCCACGGTTCGGAGCCTTCGCGGGCGGTTTCCTTCCACACGTACTCCGGGCGTTCTATGGTGCGGGGAACCTCGCGTATCGGGGTGGGGGTTCCGGGGAGCAGCGGCTGACGGGTACGCACGGGCATGGTTCAAGAGTAATAGGCGCTGGCCGGCGGGTCGCCGGGAACGTTCCCGGCCATGGCCCGCCACCGCCGGAGCGCCCGCTCAGCGGCGCCGGCCGTCCGTACGGACCTCGAAGGCGACCCGGTCACCGCGGTAGAGCGCTGCCACCCGTTCGATCGGCCGGCCCTGGGTGTCGATACCGCGCCGTACCACCCGGAACAGCGGCACCGCCGGCCGGCACCGGAGCAGCGCGGCCTCCCGGGGGGCGGCGAGAACGGTTTCGATCCGCTCGGTGGTGCCCGCGTACTCGACACCCGAATCGCCGATGGTCGTCGCGAGCGAACTCAGCGGGTCGAATGCGGCACGCAACCAGCCGAAGCGGTCCAGCGACAGGTCGATACGTTCCAGTGCGATGGGGTCGCCGTCGGCGAAGAGCAGCCGTTCGAGGGTCATGATGGGCGTCTGTGGCGCCAGGTCGAGATCACGCGCGACCTCGGCATCTGCGACGCCGTCCTCCCAGGACAGCAACCGGCGCACCACTCCGGCGGCTTCTTCGCCGGCGGATTCGGGCGCCAGCGGCCGGACGACCTTCGGCCGGGCCAGCACCGTGCCGCGACCTTGGCGGCGGATACGGCCTTCGACGGCGAGATCGCGCAACGCGTGCCGGACGGTTTCGCGGGCGACGCCGAACCGGCCGGCGAGTTCGCGTTCGGCGGGCACCCGATCGCCGGGGCGTAGCTCATCGAGCATCGTGTCGATTTCGGCACGTACCCGATAGACCTTCGACAGTGCCACACCGCCCGGCGTCCGCACCTCGGTACGGAGGTCTTCTCGCGCCGATACGGTTGCGACGCCATCCGTGTGAATCATGGCAGAACCTACCTCCAATTGACCTGCACCGCCCGATTAACCGAGCGTTCGCCACGGCTCATCGTCGGGTCTAGGCCATTCGACATTTCGCGGCGGTTTCCCGGACCCGCCGCAAGGGATTTCGCGTTCATCGGACTGAACAGCCGATCGGTCCGCGGCGCCCTGTCACTGCACCGGCAGCCGACGTCGGCCACCGACCACCTCGGCGACCAAATCCGTGTAACCGTCCACCAGTTCGGCCAGGTGATACCAGTGCCGATGGGTACGATCACTGCGCACACCGTCGGCTTCGATGGCCTGATTCGCCGCGACCCAGCTGTGCGCCATTCGGTCGATCACCGCCCCCAGGCTTTCGGTGTGCAGCGAGGCCCCGCGGCGATGCTGCGGCATCTCGCGGACAATCCAATCATTGATGTCGTTCACGAGTTCGCTTCGGCGACCGTCTATTTCGGCGATCTCGGCCAGATCCCGGACATACACCCGGCGCTTGTGCAGTTCGACGAGCGCATGCGCGAAACGTAGCAGCACCCGATCCTGGGCCCGCCGTCCTTGAAAGGCGCACAGCAACTGTGGCGCTGTCGGCAGGGTCCCCAGTGTGGGCGCGCTCATCTGCACCCCTCGGACTCACCCGGCACCATCACACTCTGTACCAACATGATCGACTCTCGATTCGGTAATCCCGGACATCGGATCGTTGTTCACAACAAGGCTAGCTGGATCATGCTCTTACAGATGCAAGAACACAAGACTTCGGTACGCAATGTTGCGAACAGCGTTGTGCGCAAGCCTAACGATCCTCTTCACGGAAGCTCACCGGGGACCCACCGAAAACGCTTACCCGCCAAGCCAGTTCCCGTCGGCGGCCCGAAACCCCGCCGCGCCGAACGATACCCGCCGCCCCCGCGTTACCAGGCGGGACAACGCGTTACGCGACCACATCGCAACCGTGCCGATACATATCCGCGCCGGCCTCCCGGCACCATTCGCACTCCTGTGGTGGCCACACGCAGGCACCCGGCCGCCGCGACCACCGGCGAGGGACCCACGAACCCCCAGCGCTCCGATACCGTTTCACGCATACACAGTCCGGCGTTACGGGGTCACGCGCGCACACCTTCGCACCGACATGTGAAAGATTGCCATATATTTGCCATCTTTACCGGAAGTTGTCCGTTCTCGAAGGATTCCGGCATCAGGCGCCAACTGGGCGCACTATCGTCACCAATCGGCCCGCCGCCGAACCGAGCCGGTTCCGGCCGGTGCGGACCATAGTCCGGGGCCGCCGGCAACGAGGCCGGCCCGAACGGAACGCCACCGAGCCCGGACCGGACCGCGTATCGTCGACGGCCGCAGCGCTACGCGGTAACCGCCACCGACGGCAGCCGACCCGTCCACAGGCCGGCTCCGCACCGGACGACGCGACAACACGTGCGACACCGGCCGCCCGGGGTCCGACGGCCCGCCCGCCGCTCGGTACTGCCGATCACACCGGTACTCGCCGCTCGTTATGGTGGGCACCACAGGGCGTGCGGCCGCCGCGAACGGGGGGCACCGCCCATCGCAGATAGCGCTGGTCGAAAGGGATGACATGGCAGGCAAACGCACCGTCCTCACGGCGGGGTTGCGCCGGCTCTCGGTGCTGTTGCTGGAGATGCGCGAAGATGCCGGGCTGAGCAAAGAGGAGGTCAGCGCCCGCACCGGGATCAACGTGACCACCCTGTACCGGATCGAAACCGCCCAGGCCCGTCCGCAACGCCGCACGCTGATGACGATGCTGGACCTCTACGGTATCGACGCGGCGCGCCGCCAGGAAGCCCTGGAACTGCTCTCCGACGCGCAGAAACCGGGAATGTCGCGGCCCTACGAGGCCAGCCTGTCCGAGGTCTACGCCGCGTACATCAATTTCGAATCGGTGGCGCTGTCGGCCCGGCACTATCAGACCTCCTTCATCCCCGGCCTGCTACAGACCGAGCAGTACGCGATGGCCGTGATCGACACCTGTATGCCGAAACTGGAAGCCTCCGACCTGGAGCGCCGGGCCCGGGCCCGGATGGACCGCGCGGCGGTGCTCGCCAAGGACGAGCCCCTCGAACTGTGGGTTGTGCTGGACGAGGCCGCCATCCGCCGCATCGTCGGCGGTCCGGAGGTCATGAGCGGTCAGCTGCAGCGGCTGGGCGAGGCGACCAAACGCAAGAACGTGATCCTGCAGATCCTGCCGTTCGACGCGGGCGCACACCCCGGCATGGCCGGATCGTTCACCATTCTCGATTTCCCGGACCCGACCGATCCCGAATTGGTCTATGTCGAAGGCATTTCCGGCGACGCGCTGATCGAGGGCCATTCCGAGATCCGCCGCTTCGGTGTCATGTTCGACCAGCTGCGCGCGATGGCACTGAGCCCGCGGGATTCCGCGGCGCTGATCGCCGAGGCCGCCGAATCCATGATCTGACCGCATATTTCGCGCGTATCGGCGCGGTACGGGCATTGCGGGCCCGGCGAACGGGTATACAAGGCGCACCTGTCCGATCACCGGTGCACACCGGTTACCGCGGGAGCGAGGCGACCTTGGCAGACGTCACCGCCCGGACCGATCCGGAACAGCAGCCCGAGCTGAAGCGCGTCATCGGCCCGTGGCTGCTGTTGCTGTTCATCGTGGGCGATATTCTCGGCACCGGCATCTACGCCCTGACCGGCCGGGTGGCGGGCGAGGTCGGCGGCGCGGTGTGGGTGCCGTTCCTGGTCGCCTTCGGCGTCGCCATGATCACCGGGTTGAGCTATCTGGAACTGGTCACCAAGTACCCGCAGGCCGCAGGCGCCGCGCTGTATACACACAAGGCGTTCGGTATCCACTTCCTGACCTTCATGGTCACGTTCACCGTGATGAGTTCCGGTATCACCTCGGCCGCCACCGCGGCCACGGCGTTCGCGGCGAATTTCGCCGAGGCCTTCGAATTCGGCAGCGCGAACGGTCTGGTCCTCACTCTCATCGCGCTCGCCTTCATGGCCGTGGTCGCGGCGATCAACCTGCGCGGAGTCGGCGAGAGCGTGAAGGCGAACGTGCTGCTCACCTGTGTGGAACTCTCGGGTCTGCTGATCGTGATCTGTATCGGGCTGTGGGCGCTGGGTTTCGGCAACGGTGACTTCGGCCGGATCGTCGAATTCGACACCGGCGACCGATCCGCGTTCGGTGGCGTGATCGCCGCGACGACCCTGGCCTTCTACGCCATGGTCGGGTTCGAGGATTCGGTGAACATGGCCGAGGAGACGAAAGAACCCAGCCGGATCTTCCCGAAAATCCTGCTCACCGGCCTGCTGATCACCGGCGCCATCTACGTTCTGGTCTCGATCACCGCGGTTGCCCTGGTACCGCCGGACAAGCTGTCCGAAGGCGATACGCCCCTGCTGCAGGTAGTGGAGATCGGCGCTCCCGGATTCCCCACGCAGATCTTCGCCTTCATCACCATGTTCGCCGTCGCGAACTCGGCACTGATCAACATGCTGATGGCGAGCCGCCTGCTCTACGGTATGGCCAGGCACAAGGTTGTGCCCCGCGCGCTGGGCCGCGTCCATCCGACCCGGCGCACACCACATATCGCGATCGTCTTCACCACCGTGGTCGCACTCGGGCTCCTGCTGTTCGTCGGCGAAGTACCCGAACTGGGCGGTACCACCGCACTGCTGCTGCTCGTCGTCTTCACCATCGTCAACATCGCGGTCCTGGTACTGCGCCGTGACCGGGTCGAGCACGAGCACTTCCGCACTCCGACACCGCTACCGGTACTGGGCGCGGTGTGCTGTGCCTACCTGGTCACACCGTTCACCGATCGCAATCCCCAGCAATATCTGATCGCCGGGGTCCTGCTGGCGGTGGGTGTGGTGCTGTGGGCACTGACGGCAGCGTGGAACAAACCGCACAACGTGAAACCCGTGGGGCCCGAGGTCGATATCCGGTAACCTCGCCCGACGGACAGAACGGCCGCGACCGGAAATCGCTGAAGTGACGAGCGCGCGCGCGATCGGTAACGTATTCGCCGATGACAAGCATGGACGCCAGATTCGGCGATGCGGCTGGGTCGGTGCCCCTACCCAGCCCGTGGGATCTCAACACCTACCTGGCCGAAGTGGCCGCGTACCGCAAGCGGCCGATCTCATTGCAGCCGGCGCATCGCTCGGCACTGACCGAACTCGGGTGCAACGGCAACGGACTGTGGATCGCGCGGAAACACGACGACATCATCGTCTACGACGCATCGGCGTCCGGCCGCAATGCCGACCATATCGTGCTGCACGCCATCGGCCATATGCTGCTCGGCCACGGCGGCCCGGGCTCCGAGGACGCCGATATCACCCGGATCTCGATCGGCGCCCTCAACCCGGCGCTGCTGGACGCGCTGGCGACCATCGCCCCGGGCTCGATCACCCAGATCCTGGGGCGCGACGATTTCGGCGACGACCGGGAACGGGAGGCAGGTGTCTTCGCCGAGATGACCATGGTCTACGCGGCGTTGCCGAGGCGGCGCACCCGTTCGTTCTGGCCGTTCGGCCGCCGCAAGAACAAGTAACGTCCCACCGGAGCCGGGCGGCGCGCGGAGGAATCGATCGGATGTATCCGATCGATCGGCAAGGGTCTATTCTTGTGGGCCGTGGCCGAACCGCATACACCCGCCGCCCCGCATCCCGCTATCGCGCCGCTGGCCGGCCTCCTCGGGACCTGGCGCGGCTCCGGGCAGGGTGACTATCCGACCATCGAGCCGTTCGGCTATCTGGAGGAAATCACCTTCGGTCATCTCGGCCGCCCCTTCCTCACCTACCGGCAACGCACCCGCCACGCCGACGACAACCGTCCCCTGCATGTGGAGACCGGCTACCTGCGCTGCCCCGGTCCCGACCGGGTGGAACTGATCCTGTCCCATCCCACCGGCATCACCGAGATCTGCGAGGGCAAACTCACCCTCGCCGACGCGGAGATCCGCCTGGAACTCGAGTCCACCGCGATCGGCCTGAGCAGCACCGCCAAATCGGTGACCGCACTCAGCCGGACCATTCATATGCACGGTGGTGTTATCGACTACACGTTGCAGATGGGCGCTGTCGGCCTGCCCCTACAGGATCATCTCGCCGCGAGTTTGCAGAAGATCTGAACTGGGCATAACGAACACGTCACGGATTTCCGGGCGCGGGTCACGATTTGCCTATCGCCGATTTTCCGCAGCTTTCCATCTTGTCTCGATGCGGGATTCCGGCTTAGGTTGACCTGAGCAGCAAATTTTCAGAAAACTCTTACGCAGGGCCCGGCCGCAGGTGCCGCCCGGGCTCGCCCGCTGTCGAACCTCTGAATCGGAGGGAGCCGGATATGAAGCGTTCCACCGTTGCTCTCATCACCGCCGGACTTATTCTCGGCGGCACCGGGGTGGTCGAAATCCTCGGCACCGATACCGCCGCGTCGGCCCCGGTCTCGGATCGCGCCGTTTCGGTCGTCGCGCCCGCACAGGTAAGCGATCCGGTGGACACCGATACCGGTCACCGATACGCAACAACGACCGACGCCGGCGCCGACACCACCGGGCCCTGATCCGGTCACGGTCCCACATGATCAGTAGCCGTCGGGGAGAGCGGCCAGCATATCGCGGGTCACCGCGACGGCGTTATCGGAACTACCACCCTTGACCAGCAACGTTGCGAACGCGAGATCACCACGGTAGCCGACGAACCAGGAATGTGAGCCGCCGGCCACCTCCGCTTCACCGGTTTTGCCGAACACCGCCCCCTGGTCCGCGATCCGGTTGGCGGTTCCGCTCGAGACCACCTCCCGCATCATCGCCCGCAGACCGCGCACGGCCACCGGGTCCGGTGCCGGCCGCGGCCCGTCGACGACGGTATCGCGACCGGCGATCAGATACGGGGTCGGCGCACTGCCGTGAGCGATCGTCGCGGCCAGCAGCGCCATACCGAAAGGACTGACCACCACCCGGCCCTGCCCGATTCCGTCCTCGGTCCGCTGCGTCCGATCCTCGGAAACGGGTACGGAACCGGAAAAGGTCGGCAAACCCGGAATCACGTAATCCGGGCCGATTCCGAAGGCCGCCGCCGTATCCGAAAGTGCGGCAGGTGGCAATTCGCTGGCCAATTTCGCGAACGATGTATTGCAGGAACGCGCATAGGCGGTCGACAACGGGACTTCTCCGACCGTGAAACCGTTGTAGTTCGGAATCAGGCGCTCACCGATGGTGATCGCGCTCGGACACGCCACCACGGTGTCCGGGGTGACCAGACCGCCCGAGATCGCGGCAGCGGCGGTCACCGTTTTGAACACCGAACCCGGCGGATACTGGCCGATGGTGGCCACCGGGCCGTCGCGGTCGGCGGCTGCGTTCTGCGCGACAGCGAGGATGCCACCGGTGGACGGTTCGATCACCACCATCATGGTCTGTTCCCGGCGCCCGTCGACCGCCCGCTGGGCGGCATTCTGTACCCGGCGGTCCACGCTCAACGTGAACGACGGCACCGGCTGCGCCGCCACTTCGTGCAACACACCGGTTTCCGCGCCACCCTCGTTCCGGGCGACCACGCGCCAGCCCGCCCGGCCGTGCACATCGTCGATCACAGCCTGCCGAACCTGTGTCATGAGGTCGGGAGCGAAATTCCGATCGGCCGGGGTCAGATCCCATTCCTGGGTGACCCGAACCCCCGGCAGGCCGATGAGCTGTGGGCCGGCCCGGACGAACTCGGTCTCGTTCAGCACGATCACCGTGTAGAGACCGTCTGCGGCGCGGGCGGAATCCAGGATGCGCTGCGGTGTCAGCCGGTCGTCGATACCGATCAGCGCCCGCGAGACCGCCCCGGCCACCTCGCGTGGCTCCGTGCTCGCCGTGGCGTCGAAGGTCACCCGGGAGACTGTGCCCGGTATCAGCACATCGCTGCCCGACTGCTCGTTCACCCGGGCGCCCGGCGCGGGGCGCACCGATAACGCCATGGTCTGGGTGTCGCCGAGCCGGGGATGTACCGCGGAGCCGCTCCACCGGACGATCCAGCCGCCACCACTGCGCACCAGCGGCAGCTGTCCCGTATAGGACCAGCTGCGCCCACCGGTCAGCCGCCATTCGTAGGTGTAGTCGACAGTGGCGGTATCACCGGAGATCCGGGCCGCGCCCGAGTCGGCGCGTAGTTCCTCGGCACCCAGCTCTTCCCATGCGGATACGAGCGCGGGCCGGGCTTTCTCGGGACGGGTCGTGCGCGCGGCGGCTTCGTCGAGGTCGCGGGCGGCGAATGCCTCGAGGAAACCGTCCGCCGCGGTGATCGGCCCCGAGGAACCCCCGAGGCAGGCGGTCGTGGCGAAAGCGAGCACCACGACCGCGAATACGAGTACCGGACGGATCGTCATCGAGCCCGATCGTAGCGACCCGGGGCGGGTGTTCACTTGCGGCGCACCGGATCCTGCCGGCCTCGGATACGGCGGAAAACGTTCGCCGCACCGGCAGCTCCAGCGACCACCCATTGCCGCCGCCACCGCGCCCGAGTTCCGAGGCGGCGCGCGGCAGCCGGGCTTCCACGCGCTGCCGCAGAGCTCGCGGCTGTTCGAGCAGTTTCTCGAGGCGGACGGATATCGGATGTCTCGATCGAATCCCCGCGCCCGACGCCGCGCCCCTGCTCGCACTGCCCCGTTCCGGCTCGGCCGGACACCCTCCGAACCAACTCGGTGCACGCAGAACGGCCCGGCTCGGTCGAACACTCTCGACCCGGCTCAGTCCAGCAGTACCGTGGCGAAGGTCGCGATCTGCCGGAACCCGACCGCACGATAGGCCCGGCGAGCGATCTCGTTGTAGTCGTTGACGTACAAGCTCGCCGTCCGCCCGGTGGCGACCACCGCGTTGGCCACCGCCGCCGTCCCCGCGGTGCCCAGCCCCTGCCCACGGTGCTCCGGATGGACCCATACGCCCTGGATCTGGCCGGTGCGCCGGGACATCGCCCCCACTTCGGCCTTGTAGGCGACCTCGCCGTCGACGAACCTGGCCCAGGCCCGGCCGGCTTCGATCAAGCCGGCGACTCGCCGCCGGTAGCCGCGGCCACCGTCGCCGGCCCGCGGATCCACCCCGACCTCTTCGATGAACATGGCGATAGCGGCCGCCAGATAGCGGTCCAGTTCGTGGGGGCGCACCTGACGGACTTCCGGGTCGGCGCCCGCGAGCGCGGAACCGCTGAGTGCAAGCAGCGGTTGGTCCGCGCGCAGTTCGCGTTCCGGGCCCCAATGGCCGGCGAGCATCTCCCACAGGGGCAGGGCGAGTTCCCGGCGACCGACGACCGAAGAACACATCCGCGGCCAACGCAGGGCACGGTCGGCGAAAGCCCGGAGGGCATCGCGGTCACCGCGTAACGGGATGAGGTTGACGCCGGAGAAACACAGGGATTCGGCCGGTCCGCCGTGGCTCCACAATTCGCCCTGACCGTACCGGCTGTCCAGACCGTATTCCTGTAGCCGGGCGGCGACCATACAGGCCGCCACCGGGTCCTCGTCGAGCACCCTGAGCACCTGGCCCAGGTCCCGCTTGGCGAGCTGGCGCGCGGGAACGTATTTCGCGCGCCGGGTCGGCTCCAGCAGACTCCGCACCTAGTACAGCCTGCCATGAAGTGCGGCCACGCGATATGGATATCCGGAAAGCGCCCGCCGCGGCGCCACCGCGAAGGCAGCGCGGTCCGGCTCGCGACAGCCGCGAGCCGACACCACGGCGCGTTCAGCCCACGCTGACGACCGGTTCACCGGTCCCGGCATCCGCACCCATATCCTCGGCGATCCGCATGGCTTCCTCGATGAGTGTTTCCACGATCTGCGCCTCGGGCACTGTTTTGATGACCTCGCCCTTGACGAAGATCTGCCCTTTGCCGTTGCCGGAGGCAACACCCAGATCGGCTTCCCGGGCCTCACCCGGTCCGTTGACGACACAACCCATCACCGCAACCCGCAGCGGTACCTCCAGGCCGTCGAGACCGGCGGTGACCTCGTTCGCGAGGGTGTACACATCGACCTGCGCCCGCCCACACGACGGACAGGACACGATCTCCAGTTTGCGGGGACGCAGGTTCAGCGACTGCAGGATCTGCCCGCCGACCTTGACCTCCTCGGCCGGCGGCGCGGACAGCGAAACCCGGATGGTGTCGCCGATCCCCTCGCTCAGCAGCGCACCGAACGCGACGGCGGATTTCACGGTGCCCTGGAAGGCCGGCCCCGCCTCGGTGACGCCGAGATGCAGCGGATAGTCGCTCTGGGCGGCCAGCTGCCGGTAGGCCTCGACCATCACCACGGGATCGTTGTGCTTGACCGAGATCTTGATATCGCCGAACCCGTACTCCTCGAACAGGCCCGCCTCCCACAGCGCCGATTCCACCAGCGCCTCCGGGGTGGCCTTGCCGTACTTGGCCATCATCCGCTTGTCGAGAGATCCGGCGTTCACACCGATCCGGATCGGGATACCCGCGTCCCCGGCCGCCTTCGCGACCTCCTTGACGCGCCCGTCGAATTCCTTGATGTTGCCCGGGTTCACCCGCACCGCCGCGCACCCCGCATCGATCGCGGCGAAGATATAGCGCGGCTGGAAATGGATATCGGCGATCACCGGGATCTGGGATTTCTTCGCGATGATCGGCAGCGCGTCGGCATCTTCCTGCCGCGGGCATGCCACCCGCACGATATCGCAGCCCGACGCCGTGAGTTCGGCGATCTGCTGCAGGGTTGCGTTCACATCGTGCGTTCTGGTCGTCGTCATCGACTGCACGGAGATCGGGTGGTCACTGCCCACACCGACACCACCCACCATCAGCTGACGGGTTTTGCGCCGCGGCGCTAGCACCGCTGCCGGTGCGGTCGGCATCCCCAATCCGACTGTGCTGGTCACTTTCGGCTGCCTACTTTCGTCCTGGTCCGGCCGGTCGGTGCCGAGTCTAGTCCGGCCGCGGTGGGGCGCAGCCGAGACATGGACTACATCGGCAACCGGCACCGAGACGTCACCTGCAGGTAACCCCGGCGACGCCCGGCACGCTCGGCGCTATAGGCGAACCCGCAGTTCAGCGCGGTTTGCGGCGGTAGATCACGTCGTAGATCAGGATTCCGGCGAGCGCGGCCGCGAACCCGATCAGGTACAGGTTCTCGACCTGACCCGAATGATTGCCGATCAGCATGCCGAGCAGCGCGATGATCACGACCACCGCGGCCACCCGGAAGGTTGTGCGTGATTCACCGCTCCAACCAAATGCCGCCGACGGAACCTCAGCAGGGTCCACCGTGGTGACGTGCTGGTCAGTGACAAGTTCGACGTCCGTGGCGGGCACGATCGCTCCTCCTCGAGAGAACGGATACTGCCAGTTATCGTGGCATACGACCGCCCGTCGTAGCCAACCGGGCGGGGCCGGTGACAATGGTCACGTGCCGGCGATCCGCGGAATCTGCCGGTTGCGGGTATCGGCCGCGTGACGTTCCGATACCCGCAACGGCTGGACCTACCTACGCCATCGCCAGCTGCTGACACTTGTCGATCACGTCTTCGGAGACACCGAGACCGAGCAAGCACGCGGCCCCCTGGGCCGGAGAGATCAGCGTCCCGCTATAGCACTTCTGCAATGCCCATTTGGCGATCGCGCCGCGGTTTCCCTCCGCTTCCAGGCAGCTCGTGAACGGATCGCCGGCGATCGGCCGGGCGCCACTGTCCGGGCGCAGCACACCGTCCTGCCATACCGCAACGGCGCGTGTGCCGTCGTACTGACGAGTGACCAGTTTCTCGGCATAGTCGACGATCTGGGCCCTGTCGTCGACCACGAACTGCACAACCCCGCCGGAGTGTTCGACCGGCACCTCCACCAGCCGCAGATCGCCCCTACTCGAGTCTTGTACCGCGATCTGCTCCATGGCAAGGCTACTCACGTCCGTCTTCAGCGGCAGTGATTGCGTGGTGATCGCCTCCGTTACGGCACTCTTCGACGCCGCGGCTATATCGACCGGCATCGTTGCGGCGGCGGCAGCACCGATACCAGCCGAGCTCAGACACCCCCACACCACGACGGCCCAGGACACGGACGACAGCATTCTACGAAATTTCACAGAGACCCCTTCGTTACCTAACGACGGCAACGACGCCTCCGACAACAGTATGTGATCGAACGTCACGAGACCTCGGAGAACAACCTCCCCCCACCGGCACAATCGCGACCGGACAATAGGGATCAGGCCAACTCCCCAGGCCCTGCGCCGCTACCGAGATCAACTCTAGATACCCGGACGGGAATTGACAAGCATCAGTCCGCGATCGCGGTTGCGCCGCAACAGAACACAGTCGCCGACACCTGCGGAGGGATCGCCGTCCGCGAATGGCCTCAGATCAGAACAGCTTGATCGGATTCACGATGTCGGCAGCCAGTGTCAGCAGCATGTAGGCGCCACCGAGGACCACTGCCACATAAGTGATGGGCAACAGCTTGAGGTAGTCCACCGGGCCATGCGGCGGCAGCCCACGGAAGCCACGGATGGTATTACGCAGCTTCTCGTAGATCACGACGGCAATATGCCCGCCGTCGAGAGGCAGCAGCGGAAGCAGATTGAAAACACCCAGGAAGAAGTTCAAGCTGGCCAGCAGGAGGATGAACCACCCCCACATCCCGGCGGCGAAGCTCTCCCCCCCGAGCCGACTGGCCCCGTAAACACTCACGGGAGTGTCCGCGTCCCGTTCACCACCGCTGACAGCCTCCCAGAGCGCTCCCACCTTCTGCGGTAGCTGCACGAGCGATTGGGCTGTACGCACAGCCAGATCGGCGGTGAACACCGCCGAAGCAGGAATCGCGGCAATCGGCCCGTAGGTGACAGGCCCCTGGCTTTCGAGCGTCACCCCGACCGCGGAGATCTCCCGGACTGTGCCGTCCTCACGGTAACGTTCGACCCGTTCGGGCACGACCTCGACAATCAGTTCGCTGCCGTCACGATCGACCGTGTAAGTGAGAACCCCAGCCTTCTCCTGAGTCGCGGTCTGGAATTCCGACCATGTGCCGACCGGCACACCGTCCACCGCCGTCACCGTGTCGCCGGGTTGCAGACCGGCTCGTTGCGCGGGACCGGTACCCGAGCATTCGCCGTAGCCGAGATCCGCGTTCTGCGTGGGTACACAACCCAGCGCGCCGATGGTCGGGCTCGGTTCGGTCAATCTCGGCAGGCCCGCAGTCATCGCCAGCGCCGTAATCAGCAGAAAGGCAAGCAGAAAGTTCATGAAGATACCGGCGAACATCACGATCAGCCGCTTCCAGGTGGCCTGCCGGTACATGGCCCGGTCCACCTCTTCGGGCTCCAACTCGTCCAACGCTGTCATTCCGGCGATATCGCAGAAACCTCCCAGTGGGAGCGCTTTGACACCGTACTCGGTTTCACCGCGCCGAAACGAGAAGATCTTGGGACCGAAGCCCACGAAATACCGGCGCACCTTCATTCCCGTGGCCTGAGCTGCCCACATATGCCCGCACTCGTGCAACGCGACCGAAGCGGTGATGCCGAGGGCGAACAGGACGAACCCCAGAACGAAAAGCATGTGGTCTACAGCCCTCCTGCGATGTGCAGATCATGACGCCGGCCCGCAAGGAAGACCGGCACGGCCGCGAGCACGGGGTCCACTGTAGCGGCAGACTTCGAGCTTCTCGACCGGCCCGGCCCACCGTCACCCACGAACAACGGATTCCGCACGGTCCCGCGCCCAAATGTCGGCCGCCAGTACTTCGGCGACCCCCGCGGGCTCGGCACGCCACTGATCGGCTGCCTCGACCACTCGTTCGACCGTACACACGATCTCCGGAAAACGAATACGCCCGTCGAGGAATGCCGCTACCGCGGTCTCGTTCGCGGCATTGAACACCGCGGTCACCGATCCGCCCTGCCGACCGGCGTGCCGAGCCAGCTCCACCGCTGGGAAAACGGTGTTGTCCACCGGTTCGAACGTCCAGGTGCTCGCGGTGCCGAAGTCACACGCTGCCGCAGCATGTGGGACTCGATCCGGCCAGCCCAGCGCCAGCGCGATCGGCAATCTCATATCGGGCGGGCTCGCCTGTGCGAGGGTCGACCCATCGGTGAAAGTCACCATCGAATGCACGATCGACTGTGGATGAACGGTCACCTCGATCTGGTCGTACGGGATACCGAACAGCAGATGTGCCTCGATGAGTTCGAGCCCCTTGTTGACCAGCGACGCGGAGTTGAGAGTATTCATCGGCCCCATCGACCATGTGGGGTGCGACTTCGCCTGGGCCGGTTCCACCGCAGCCAGCATGTCCGTGGACCACCCACGAAAGGGGCCGCCGGAGGCCGTGAGTACGAGCTTGGCGACCTCGGTCTCTCGGCCGCCGCGCAGACATTGCGCCAGTGCCGAGTGCTCCGAATCGACCGGCACGATCTGCCCCGGTTCCGCTGCGCGCGTGACAAGCGAGCCGCCGGCCACCAGGGACTCCTTGTTGGCGAGAGCGAGCGTGGCCCCCGATTCGAGCGCGGCAAGGGTGGGTTCCAATCCGAGCGAACCCACCAGTGCGTTGAGCACGACATCGGCTTCGGTACTACGGACCAACTCGGTTACCGCGTGCGCGCCACCGAGAGAAACGCCGAGCGCGCTCGCCGCCGCCGGATCCGCCACCGCAACGTTGTCGGTACCGGTCGCAGCCATCTGTTCGGCCAGCAGTTCGGTGCGTCCACCCCCGGCCGCCAAACCAACGATACGAAACCGGTCCGGGTTGGCGGCGATCACTTCGAGCGCCTGGGTACCGATAGAACCTGTGCTGCCGAGGAGGAGGACTCTGCGGGTATCTGACACGCACCCATTCTCTCCGACTGCGCGTGTCCCGGCGTCGACGGGCAGTCGTATGTCCGATATCGGGCATACGACTCGATGCTGAGCAGCGAGCAGACCTGACGAACAGCTCGAGGACACGATTCGCGGACACGGCTACCGAACACAGGCGCGCCGGCGCTGCGGTGTGGGAACTACCGATCACGCGCAGGCGATTCGCAACCCGTCAATCAGCCGCATCGGCTTTGTCCTCGAAAACATCGGCGACATACTCGGCAATCGCGAGCGATGAAGTCGCCGCCGGTGACGGCGCGTTGCGGACAGCCGTGATCCGGCCGAGACGGTCGATCCGGAAATCGTCGACCAGGGTGCCGTCGGCATCGAGCGCCTGTGCGCGGACACCCGCTGCCCCACGCACCACATCCGCGGCCCCGATCGCGGGAATGTAGCGCTGCGCCTTACGCATATAGGCACCGGCCGATACCGAGCCGTACATTTCGTCGAACCCGGTGCGCCAATGCTGCCGCGCCATCCGGCGGAAACCCGGCCAAGCCAAGGTCATCGCCATATCCCGGGGAACGAACCGGGTGCGCCGATATCCTTCCCGGGCGAAGGCCAGGACCGCATTCGGTCCGACCTCGACGGTGCCCGATACGCGCCGCGTGAAATGCACCCCTAGGAAGGGATACCGCGGATCCGGAACCGGATAGACCAGCCCGCGCACCAGATCACTCTTCGCCGGCACCACATTCATGTACTCACCGCGGAATGGGACGATTCGCGGGCCGGGGTCGCCACCGGCCAGGCGGGCCACCGTATCCGCCTGCAACCCGGCGCAGAGCACGGCCCGGTCCGCGTGCAGGACCTGCTCCCCCACACCGATTTCGATACCGGAAGCCGTCCGGGTCATCCGGTTCACCGCGCACGAGGTCCTGATCTCGCCGCCGGCCGCCACCACATCTGCCGCGAAAGCTTCGGCCACCCGGCGGAAATCGGTGATCGCGGTATGCGGCGAATACAACGCCGCGACCCCCTCCGCGAACGGTTCGATATCGCGAATACCGGCGGAATCGACTCGGCGCAGTCCGGGCACCACATTCTCGACCGCCCGTGCTTCCAAGGCGTCCAGGCGAGCCGTTTCCTCGTCGTCCACCGCGATGACGAGCTTGCCGCATTCCTTATACGGCAAACTCCGCTCGGCACAGTACTCGCGCAGCATCTCCCGGCCCCGGGCGCACAGTACTGCCTTCAAACTCCCCGGTCGGTAATAGATCCCAGCGTGCACGACTCCCGAGTTGTGACCGGTCTGATGCACTGCCACCCGGTCTTCCTTCTCCAGCACCACCACTCGGTCCCCCGGCCGCCGGCGACCGATCTCCCTGGCCACCGCGAGGCCTACGATTCCCGCACCGACCACGACGACCACTCGGTCGGCCATACCTGTCGCTCCTGTTTCTCGTGTACTCGGCAGCTCGATGAACTCGGGGCCGTTCCAGCGCTTCGGACTGGACCGTCGCCGCTACCACTTCGTCCGCGAACAGGCCGCTGCCGGGCGCAGTTCTACGTGCCGGTTCCGGCCGCTCATACCGGGCATCCTTCCATTGCGGGGTCCGGGCCGGTCACCGGATCGGTGCTGACTATCGGCCACGCAATGCTGCGTCGAGGCGGTTCTGGGACTCCTCAGCCTTCGGCGGCGAGCTGACCGCACGCGGCGGCAATTTCCTGGCCGCGGGTATCGCGGACCGTGCACGGGACACCCTGCGCCTCGACCCGGCGCACGAACTCGCGTTCAACCGGTTTCGGACTGGCGTCCCATTTGCTGCCCGGTGTCGGGTTGAGCGGGATGACGTTCACGTGCACGCGCGACCCGAGCGCCTTGTGCAACTTGGCGCCGAGCATATCCCCCCGCCACGGCTGATCGTTGATATCGCGGATCAGCGCGTATTCCACCGAGATGCGGCGACCCGTCTTATCGGCGTAGTAGCGGGCGGCATCGAGGACCTCCGCCACCGGCCACCGGTTGTTCACCGGGACGAGGGTGTCGCGCAGTTCGTCGTCGGGAGTGTGCAGGGAGACGGCGAGCGTCACCGACAGGCCCTCGTCGGCGAGTTTGCGGATCGCCGGGGCCAGGCCCACGGTGGAGACAACCACGTTGCGCTGTGAGATTCCGAGGCCGTCCGGCGCGGGCGAGGTGATGCGGCGGACGGCGTTCACCACCCGCTTGTAGTTCGCCAGCGGCTCCCCCATACCCATGAACACGATATTGGACAGCCGCCCGGCCCCACCCGGTACCGCGCCGTCGCGCAGGTCGGCGGCGGCGGCACGGACCTGGTCGACGATTTCGGCGGTGGACAGGTTGCGGGTCAGCCCGCCCTGCCCGGTAGCGCAGAACGGGCAGGCCATACCGCAACCGGCCTGGCTGGAAATACACAGGGTGGCGCGGTCCGGGTAGCGCATGAGCACGCTCTCCAGCAACGTGCCGTCACCGGCCCGCCACAGCGTTTTCCGGGTCTCCCCCGCATCGCAGGCGATATGCCGGACCGGGGTCAGCAGCGGCGGGAAGAGCGCCCCGGCGATCGTGTCCCGCACGGCGGCGGGCAGATCGGTCATCGCGGTGGGGTCGGCTTGGAGCCGGCCGTAGTACTGACGTGCGATCTGGTCGGCCCGGAACTTCGGCAGACCCAGTTCCGTCATGGCGGCGCGACGCCCGTCGGCGTCGAGATCGGCGAGGTGGCGGGGTGGCATCCCGCGGCGGGGTGCGTCGAAAACCAAGGGCAAGGGGGCGGTCATAGTCCTACCAGTGTGGCATCTCGCTCGATGTGACCAGCGACAAGCCGTCTAACCGGGCAGCTGAGCAGGTGGGCAGCCGGGCGGCGCGATCGACCGGCGGACCGGAAATCCGTGCGTCGACGATAGCTGTCGGCAATCATCGACATATGGCGACCTCTGATGACCGAACTCCCGAAGCCGGCGCCGTGCCCGGTGCGCCGCCTCTGGGAGGCCCGCCGAGCGAACCCGTCCCCGGGAAGCCCGCACCCGCTCCCACCGGCCGGAAGACGACCCGGCCACGCAAGGACACGGGCAGTTCCCGAGTGGGGAATGCCTGGATAGCGTTGATCATCGCAGCAATCCTCGGCATCATCCTGCTCATCTTCATCATCCAGAATTCGGAGAGCGCGGACGTCGAAATGCTCTTCTGGAACTTCTCGCTGCCGCTGGGCGTCACGATCCTGCTCTCGGTGATCGCGGGCGCCCTGGTGATGGCCCTGGTGGGCGGTGTCCGCATCATGCAGCTGCGGCGCGCGGTACACAAGAAGTGACCGGCCGGCGCGGCCTCAGAGCAGGGTGCTGAGCACCAGCCAGGACACGAAGGCCGACGGCAACATGGAATCGAGCCGGTCCATGATGCCGCCGTGCCCGGGCAGCATGGTGCCCATATCCTTGATGCCCAGTTCGCGCTTGATCTGCGATTCGATCAGATCGCCCAGAGTCGCGACGACCACCAGGCCCACGCCGAGCACCACGCCGATCATCGAGTTGGCTTCCAGCAGCAATGTCACGGTGAGCAGGCCGCCGATGATCGCGAACACCAGCGACCCGCAGAATCCCTCCCAGGATTTCTTGGGACTGATCGAGGGCACCATCGGATGGCGGCCGAACAGTACTCCCGCCACGTAGCCGCCCACATCGGAGCACACCACAAGGATCATGAAGGTCAGCACCCGCAGGTTGCCGTCCGGCTCCTCCAGGAGCAGCAGGACGGCGAACGAGGCCAGCAGCGGGATCCACGCCAGTGTGAACACCGTGATTGCGGTATCGCGCAGGAAATTGCGCGGTGCCGTGTTCAGGCCGTGATCGAACAGCCGCCACACCATACAGATCAAAACTGTCGCCGCGAAGGCACCGGCCACCCCACTCGCGCCGAACGGCCAGCCCAGCCAGAACACCGCTTGACCGCCGACGATCAACGGCGTGCGCGGCACCAGTACATCCGCTTCACGGAGTCGTTTGGCCACCTCCCAGGTAGCGATACCGACCGCGGCACCCGCGACGCCGATGAACACCTTGGGCACGAACAGCAGCACCGCGATGCATGAGATCCCCAGAGTCAGGCCGACGGCAAGTGCGGCGGGAAGGTTGCGGCCGGCCCGGGAACGCCGCGGCGACGGGTCCGCCGGGGTTTTGCTCGCGCCCGTCGCACCGGGAGGTGTCTCGGCCGGCACAGCACCCGAGGACGCACCGGACGGCACAACCCCCGAAGGCGTGGCCGGCGTCCCTGAACTACCCGCCGCAACCGGTGCCGCGCCACCGGCAGGCGCACCCGAAGGCACAGCACCCGCCGGCATATCGGGGGGTACGGCACCGGACGGCCCACCGGCCGCCGGGGCGTCTGCGGACGCACCTGCGGGCGCCGATGTCGATTCGGATATGCCCTCGGCCGGCGGCTGCGGTCGGGCCGCACCGGTCGCGGCGGCTTTCTCGGCCACGATTGTCCCGTCGCTCAACTCGTCGTCGTTCCGTTCGTTCCCACCCGAAGCGGGCGTCGCCGCTCCGCTGTTCTCATTGTGCGTCAATCCCGGGGCCACCGGCCCGCCGGATCATCGTTGCGATGCCGATACGGCATCGTTTCCGCACGGCACCCACCGCTCGTGCCGAGCACGGACGATACGCGACCCAGAGCGCCGGGTCAGATCTCGAGCAGTTCGGCTTCCTTGTGTTTCACCAGCTCGTCGATCTGCCCGACATACCTGGCCGTGGTCTTGTCCAGTTCTTTCTCGGCCCGGCCGACTTCGTCCTCACCGGCTTCGCCGTCCTTCTGGATCCGGCCCAGTTCGTCCATGGCCTTACGCCGCACGTTGCGGATTGCGACCTTGGCGTCCTCGCCCTTCTGCTTCGCCTGTTTGACCAGTTCTCGGCGCCGCTCCTCGGTGAGCTGCGGGATCGAGATCCGCAGGATATCGCCGTTGTTGGTCGGGTTCACGCCCAGATCGGAATTGCGGATCGCGGTTTCGATCGGCCCCAGCTGTGCTTGCTCGTAGGGCTTCACCACCACCATCCGCGGTTCCGGGACGGTGATACTCGACATCTGGGTGATCGGGGTCGGCGCTCCGTAGTAGTCGACCACGACCCGGGCGAACATCCCCGGGTTCGCGCGCCCGGTCCGGATGGTGCCTAGGTCGTCCTTCGCCACCGAGACAGCCTTTTCCATCTTCTCCTCGGCGTCGAAGAGCGCTTCTTCAATCACGACCGTTCCTCCACTGCGTCGTCATCGTCATGACCCGCGGGCCCGCGGTATCAGGATCGAACCAATGTGCCGATCTTCTCACCGGCCACCGCCCGGGCGATATTGCCCTTGGTCAACAAATTGAACACCAGCATCGGCATCTGGTTGTCCATGCACAAACTGAACGCCGTCGAATCGGCGACCTTCAGATCGCGTTCGATGGCTTCCTTGTGCGTGATCTCGTGAAACATACTGGCGTCCGGATCCACCCGCGGATCGGCGTCGAACACTCCGTCGACGGCCTTGGCCATCAGCACGACCTCGGCACCGATCTCCAGCGCCCGCTGGGCGGCGGTGGTGTCGGTCGAGAAGTAGGGCATCCCCATTCCGGCACCGAAGATCACCACGCGCCCTTTCTCCAGATGCCGCTTGGCCCGCAGCGGCAGGTAGGGTTCGGCAACCTGGCCCATGGTGATGGCGGTCTGCACCCTGGTGTCCACGCCCTGCTTCTGCAGGAAATCCTGTAGCGCGAGACTGTTCATCACCGTGCCGAGCATGCCCATGTAGTCCGACCGGGCGCGTTCGAGACCGCGCTCCTCGAGTTCGGCGCCGCGGAAGAAGTTCCCGCCGCCGATCACCACCGCGACCTGTACCCCCGTGGAAACGACCTCGGCGATCTGCTCCGCAACGGTCTGCACCATATCGGGATCCAGCCCGACTGTGCCCCCGCCGAACATCTCACCACCCAGTTTCAGCAGTACCCGGCGATATCCTGATCGGTCGGTCCCGGGTTGCGTCATCGGCTGGCGTCTCCTTCGGCGATCGGCGGTGCTCGGTGGATAGTGTTCATGGGTGCGGGGCCGCCGGGGAACCGGTGCCGCCCGCTTCCGACTGGCCCGGCGCGGCGCGCGGCTATATGGCATAGGCCAACACAGGGCGGCCTCTATCCTGCCCTACGCCGCCCGGCAGCCGCACGACGGGGCGGCCGAGGCCGGAAAGTGCCCGCTCAGCAGCAAACCCCCGCCGCAGCGTATGCGACGGGGGTCTGTACAAAACGGATCAGGCCTGGCCGACCTCGAACCGGGCGAACCGGGTGACGGTGACACCGGCCTCGTCCAGCAGAGCCTTCACGGTCTTCTTGTTGTCGGTGACCGACGGCTGCTCGAGCAGCACGACGTCCTTGAAGAAACCGTTCACGCGACCCTCGGTGATCTTGGGCAGCGCGGCCTCGGGCTTACCTTCTTCGCGGGCGGTCTGCTCCGCGATCCGGCGCTCGTTCTCGACGAGATCGGCGGGGACCTCGTCGCGGGTGACGTACTTGGCCTTGAGCGCGGCGACCTGCATGGCGGCGCCACGGGCGGCCTCCGCGGCGGCGTCACCGGAACCGGTGTACTCGACGAGCACACCGACGGCCGGCGGCAGATCCGACGCCCGCTTGTGCAGGTAGGTGGCGACCGGGCCGTCCAGGGAGACGACGCGACGCAGTTCCAGCTTCTCGCCGATCTTGGCGGCCAGCGCCTGCAGCGTGTCGTCGACCGTCGAGCCGTCGAGGGCCACGGCCTTCAGGGCATCCACATCGGCCGGTTTCGCGGCCGCGGCGGCGGCGATGATCTTATCGGCCAGCTCCTGGAACTCCGCGTTCTTGGCCACGAAGTCGGTTTCGGAGTTGATCTCGACCATCACGCCGTCCTTGGCGATGACCAGGCCCTCGGCGGTGGTGCGCTCGGCCCGTTTGCCGACATCCTTGGCGCCCTTGATGCGCAGCAGTTCCACGGCCTTGTCGAAATCACCGTCGGTTTCGACCAGCGCGTTCTTGCAGTCCATCATTCCGGAGCCGGTGAGCTCCCGCAGCCGCTTCACGTCAGCGGCGGTGTAGTTCGCCATCGGGGGCGAGCCTCCTTCGAGAAAGTCAGGTACCGGGCAGCAGTGGCCACGACTCGTACAGCCGTGGCCACCACTGTGGAAAATCGGGTTCGGCGGCGCTCACCTTGGCAGTGGCCGGTGAGCACCGGCCGAACACCGGGTAACGACTCAGGCCTCGGCCGGAGTCTCCGCGGGCGCCTCGGCCGGGGTCTCGGCGCCGGGCGCGGCCTGCGCCAGCAGCTCCTGCTCCCACTCCGGCAGCGGCTCCGCACCGGCCTCGGGCTTGTCGTCGCCGCCGGAACGGCCGGCCCGGGCCTGCACGCCCTCGGCCACCGCGGAGGCGACGACCTTGGTGAGCAGCGCGGCGGAGCGGATCGCGTCGTCGTTACCCGGGATCGGGTAGTCGACGAGGTCGGGATCGCAGTTGGTATCCAGGATCGCGATGACCGGGATATTCAGCTTGCGGGCCTCACCGACGGCGATGTGCTCCTTGTTGGTGTCGACGACCCAGATGGCCGAGGGCACCTTCTGCATATCGCGGATACCGCCGAGGGTGCGGTCCAGCTTGTTCATCTCACGCGTGAGCATGAGGATTTCCTTCTTGGTGCGCCCCTCGAAACCACCGGTCTGCTCCATGGCCTCGAGTTCCTTGAGGCGCTGCAGACGCTTGTGCACGGTGGAGAAGTTGGTGAGCATGCCGCCCAGCCAGCGCTGGTTCACATACGGCATCCCGACCCGGGTGGCCTCGGCCGCGATGGACTCCTGGGCCTGCTTCTTGGTGCCGACGAACAGGACGGTGCCGCCGTGGGCGACGGTCTCCTTGACGAATTCGTAGGCCTTGTCGATGTAGGTCAGCGTCTGCTGCAGATCGATGATGTAGATGCCGTTGCGGTCGGTGAAGATGAACCGCTTCATCTTCGGGTTCCAGCGACGGGTCTGGTGCCCGAAATGCGCGCCGCTGTCGAGCAGCTGCTTCATGGTTACGACAGCCATTGCTCTCGTATCTCTCTTTCGTTGCCGGTTGTCGCAGCAAGCCGGCGGCCCGCTGCCCTGGCACCACAGAACGCTCGGACCCGATCGGGATCGGGACCAGCCGAGACGTTCCCTGTTCCGGAATTGCGCCGCCGGCCGTCGGCCCCAGGGCCACGCGGTGGGCAGCGCCGTGATGAACAAGCACGGTGGTGCGCGAAGTCGGCCGGTGTCACACAGAAACCTGCGAACACAGACCGCTCGGCCAGTTTACGGCGTGCGCTGCGGGAATCGGAAATCGGCCGGTCGGGCGAGTGCCTTCGGGATGACGTAGCCGACCCTTCTGAAATGCAATTTGTTCACAGATGATGGGTTATCCACAGATGCCGGAATTGCTGGTTCCGGCGGGAATCCTGCGCGGGCACGCTGAGCTTATGAGCCGCCACGACACCTACGCCCACACCCGCATCACACCCAGCGGACTCCCGCTCGCACCGCACAGCTGGCCCTATATCGCAGTACGTGATGGGCCGGTCGCGCCACGCGTCGCACGTACCGGCCGATCGTCGCCTCAATGGCCGCGAAGGTCGCCGGAACCGCCATCGGCAGCAGCCCGTGCGCGCGGAGTTCCGCGAGGCAACGCCGGCAGGCTCGGTCGCGGAGTGGGCACCTGGCACGGACACGGCCCGCTGTCCGAGCGCCGCCCGTGGTGCGCCGAGCACCACCGGACACCGGCGGCCGACCGGCTCGTCGCCGCACCGACGCCCACCGTCGCCGATCCGACCGGCGACGGGCCCCAGCCACGGACCTGCGCGGCCGGATCCAGCACCCCGGCACGCTCAGCAATTCCCCGATTTCTTCCGTACCGCACTCGGGCGCACCAGCGCGGGGGCTCTGCGATGACATCTGCTCGTGCTCGGAGCCGCGCCACGGTGTCGGTCCGGAATCGTCTGGTCCGGAATGCGGCCCCGGCGGGCACTCGAGCCGGCGGGCATCTCACGGCGCAGGTGCTCGGGCCCGTCGCCGCGGAAACGGTGACCGCAGGACCGGGCGATATCGAACGGCGTGCCCGGCGATACGAACGCCGAATGGCCCATCGTCCCTTTCGCCCGACCGAACGCGATAACGTCCCCGTTCTCTTCGATGCCGCCGGATCACAGCGGACGGCCCCTGGCCGCCGGTCTCCTACAGTGCGGCCCGATGACACACCGCTGCCTGTCGGCACACCGTCCCGTATCGCACCCGATCGACGGTTCCGGCGCGCGCCGATCCGCAACCCGATCCGGCGTGACGTCCCGGAAGACCACACCGGCGCCCGGAACGGGCCGATCCGGGCGCGCAGCGTAGCGGCGCCGAGGAACGAAGCCGGCGGCGGGTCGCGACGATACCCGGTGGTGCAGCGGCACAGCATCATGGCCACCGCCGTGAGACAACGTCCCGACGGCGGTGAACCGCGGATCGGTCAGGTGGTACGGCGGACGCAAGGACGTCTCGGGCGGCGCGATCGCCACCATCGGGGCCACGCCGTCGGGTGCCGGGACGGCGGTGGCGAGCGGGCGGGGCGGGCTGCGGCCAGGTCTATGACTGTGGGCGGCAGGCAACTTGTCACCTACTCGGTTTCCACTCGGGCTCGGCACCGTCGCCCCGCAGTGGAGCGCCGACGGTGGGATGTACTGCTCGGCGCCGCTTTCACCACGGTGCTCGTTGCGTTCCCGCTGGGCCCGGGCGCCACCGCCGCCGCCTATTCCGGCGAATCCGTGGTGCTCGCACAGCCCTACGCCGGCGATACCGTGACCGGCCCCGGCCCGGCGGGGGCACCGGGCCCGAACTCCCGTAACCGGGCTTCTGCGGTCGATGGTGCGCCGCCACGACCTGCTCAGATCATGGAACCGGCCGTCGCCGACGCGGACCATTTCGGTGTGGGCGTGCCGGGCCCGCTTGCGGTCGCTCCTGGAAAGACGACGCCCCCGATACCTTTGACGACGGCACCTCCGCCGGCTCTCGCCCAGACGGGACATGGAGCCGATCCGGCGGCCTCCTCGGACGGCGGTTCCGCTATTTCGGCTGCGGTGGCCGCATGCCGCGGATCGTGCTCCGGGGCCGGGTCCGAACGCGAGTCGGCGCTCTGGTCCGGGTCTGCCGAGTTGGCCGCAGGTTCTGCGTCCGGGTCGGCCCGCACGGTCGTTCCGGCGCTGGGTGAACTGCTGCGCACGCTGATCCGGCTCGCACCGAAGACTGCTCCGCCCCCCTGCCCGGGTCCGAATGGCCGGAGGTAGGAGCACCGCCGGGCCGGGCGTATGGAGGGGGTACGCCCGGCCCGGAGCAGGGACATTCTCAGGACTCCTGGTTCTGTTCATCGTGCTGATGTCGTCGGGTACGGCCCCAGCGGCACCGGGCAAGCCGTTCACCTGGCCGCTGCGGCCACGGCCGGCCGTCGAACGAGCCTTCGACCCACCAGCGCAGGATTGGTTGCCGGGGCATCGAGGCGTCGATCTCGCCGGAACGACGGGACAACCGGTGTACGCGGCCGGCCCGGGAGTCGTGGTCTTCGCCGGCGAAGTTGCCGGTCGGCCGGTGGTATCGATACGCCACAAAGGAGACCTGCGAACCACCTACGAGCCGGTGCGGGCCGAGGTCACTGTCGGCAGACGGGTCACCCGCGATACGCCGATCGGTGTTCTCGAAGCGGGCCACGCAGGATGTGCCACCGCCTGTCTGCATTGGGGCGTACGCCGGGAGGGCAGCAGCCGGGCGAAACGAGAGTATCTGGATCCGCTCGGCCTGTTGCACCTGTCCCCGATCCGTCTGAAACCGGTGCACCTGTAGGCAGACACGGAAACGACACAGGAGTGTTACCGAATTCGCTAGCCCGCGGCCGGTGTGGCCAGTGCGAACCCGACGGTGACCGCCACGGCGACGACCACCGCCACGGTCGTCCACCGGATAGTCATCGAGCCGGAGCCGCCCGCGCCATGGTGCAACTGCAGGTTGCGCCGGTAGCCCGTTCCGGCCACGACGAGCAGGATCAGGCCGGCGATACCGGGGGCCAGCGCGGAGGCATCCCAGCCGGCCTGCAGCACCGCGCGGAGCATCAGGAGTGCGACGGCGACCGTACCCAGGCAGGTTCGCCGCCACGACAGCGCGGTCCGTTCCGCAGCCAATCGGATTTCGGTCGGATCAGGCATCGGCACCTCTCAGTGCAGCAGTACTGCTACGCAGGCGAGTACCGCCACGAACGCGGTCCCCACAGAAAGTACGGGGACCAGCACTGTGCCGGGCAGGGGCCGCCCCTCGTCCATGGCCGACCGGATGCGCCGCCAGTGCAGGAAGGCGCCGACCGCCACCACCAGCGACAGCAGCAGGCAGCTCACCGCCAGCACGGAACGGAAATCCGACGCCCATTGCTCCACCACGACGGTGTGCACGGCCACACCGCCGGCGAGCAACCCGAGTGCGGTGCGGATCCACGAGAGGAAGGTGCGCTCGTTGGCCAGCGTGAACCGGTAATCGATCGGCGCCACGGCCGGTTCCCGTGACTCATCGGAATCCGGCGCACCGGTCTCACCCGGCATCCGGCTCATCGAGCATTCGCCCTGTTAGCTGTCTGCACGCCCACCTCCCGATCCGGTCCTTCGGGTACTGCTGAACGGATCCGCTGGACAGCGTAAACGCCGCGCGGGACGTGAGTCCACGGATACGCGCCGTGCCGGTATATCCCGCCGGGAAGGCAACCTGGACGCGTGCCGGCAGATCTTCGCCTTGCTGCGGCCGCCCGTCCCGCACTGAGCAAATCGGTGGAATACGCCGAGATCTGGTCGGTGGTGATCTTGCTCATTGCTGACACGGCAGCGGCCGGCCACCCGGCGGTAGCGCAGCAGCGCCGGCCCGCATCGCGACGATTCGGCGGAGCCGCCTCGACCGGCCCGCGGAACGGGCTCGGGCGGCGGCGCTGTCTTCGGCGCGCGGATCGTCGGGAGATACGGCCTGTTCCGCGGATCGGGCCGTACGCCGTGGTCGCAACGATCGGCTGCCGGGCTCAGGCCCGAGGATGCGCCTGGTCGTGCGCTGTGCGGAGACGTTCGATCGATACGTGGGTGTAGAGCTGGGTGGTGGCCAGGCTGGCGTGGCCAAGGAGTTCCTGCACTACCCGCAGATCGGCGCCGCCTTCGAGCAGATGGGTGGCCGCCGTATGCCGGAGCCCGTGCGGACCCATATCCGCGGCGCCGGGGACCGCGGATATTGCGGCGTGCACAACGGTCCGAGCCTGGCGTTGGTCGAGGCGCCGGCCGCGCCGGCCCAGCAGCAGGGCGCGGCCCGAATCCGGGACGGCGAGCATCGGCCGGCCGTGGTTCAGCCAGTTGTGTACCGCCTGATCGGCGGGTAGGCCGAACGGCGCCGACCGCTCTTTGCGTCCTTTGCCGAGAACGCGCACGACCCGGCGCTCCCGGTCCACATCGTCGATATCCAAACCGCACAGCTCGCTCACCCGGATACCGGTGGCATAGAGCAGTTCGATGATCAACCTGTCTCGTACTGCCATCGGATCATGCTGGGCCGCACCGGATTCCACCGCCGACATGATCCGGGCGGTCTGCTCCTGCCCGAGCACCGCGGGCAAGCTGCGATGGGCTTTGGGGGCGGCCAGCCGCAGGCCGGGATCGCGTTCGAGCCGGCCGGTATGGGTGAGCCACGAGGTGAAGGCCCGGGCCGCAGAGGCACGCCGCGCCATACTCGTGCGCGCCGCACCCTGTTCCGCATGCACCGCCAGCCACGACCGCAGCGTGGTCAGATCGAGTTCGCGCAGCGAAGCGTCGGGAGACTGCACGATCAGATGCCCGAGCAGCGACCGAGTATCGCCGAGGTAAGCACGCACAGTATGCGGCGACCGGTTACGGCCGAGTTCCAGGTATCTCCCGTATTCGGTCAGCAGGGCTTCGAGGTCCTCGGGAAGTTCCGCCACCACCACACCGTCGCCCGCGGCTCCCGGCGGCGCAACCTCACGCGCCGGTACCGATCACCGCCGTTCACATCATCCCGGCCGTGAACGACCGGGATTCCTCCCCCGGCGCACTGTGCCCCCCGACCTTCGCCACATACAAACGGCGGTTCGGACACAGGCCGAATCCGTTGCGGGTGAGCCGGTTCGCCTGCCGGTTGTCTTTGCGGGACCGGTACCAGGGCTTGCCGAGATTCGGGTACGCCTAGGCCGGCCGGGCGGCGGATAGACGCCGAAGTCGTACCGAAGCTGCACCAGCACCACCCGACAGCGGATACCGACCGGGAACCGGCGTGACCAGGACGGCACGGTGTTGATGCACTACCCCGGCCCAAAGCACCGGGCTTGCTTCCTACGTTTCCGGTAACCGGAACCAGCCCGGCGCCGCGTCACCGGCCAGCCCGGCCATATCCAGGGCCACCAGCGCGGCGCGGATTTCGGCGATGGACAGCCCGGTAGCGGTGCACAATTCGTGAGGCCGGCGGCCGCCGGTGGCGGGCAGCGCGGCGTACACCGACGACTGGGCGGCGGTGAGCTGATGCGCAGCCGGCGGTTTCGGTTCGCCGGTCCTCGGCAGGTGCAGTGGTGCTGTATCGGCCAGCACCTCTTCCGCACTGCCGGCCAGCGCTGCTTCTCCCTCGCGGATCATCCGATGGCAGCCGGCCGACGCCGCGGAATCCACCGACCCGGGGACCGCCATTGCGGGACGGCCGATACGGCGAGCCCACTTCACCGTATTGCGCGCCCCGCTGCGTAACCCGGCTTCGACCACGAGCACACCATCGGACAGGGCCGCGATGAGCCGGTTCCGAGCCAGGAAGTGATGTTTGCGTGCGGTGGTGCCCGGCGGATACTCGCTCACCACGAGTCCTGTTTCGGCGATCCGGTCGAGCAGCCGATCGTGCTGGGCGGGATAGGGCCGGTCCACACCGCAGGCGAGGACAGCGATGGTGGCGCCACCGACAGCGAGTGCTGCACGGTGGGCCATACCGTCGATACCGAAGGCGGCACCGGAGACGATGGTCCAGCCGCGGGCCGCAATCTCCCCGGCCAGGGCTCCGGCGGCCCGGTCACCGTATCCGGTACTGCATCGGGCGCCGACCACGGCCAGCGACCGTTCGGTCAGCTCGGCCAGATCTCGGGTCCCGCGTACCCAGAACACGAGTGGTACCGCCCCGTCGGGATCACGTCCGGGCGGTAGTTGCGATAGGCCCAGCATGCGCCAGGCCGGCCATTCCGGATCGTCGGGGGTGACCAGCCGGCCGCCCAGCGCACCGATGGTTTCCAGATCCCGGCCGGCCCGATCCTGCGCGCGGCGCGCCGCTGTCGCGGTGTGCAGTACCTGCGGTAGTTCCCGTTCCCGGACGGCGCGGGCCGCCTCCACCACGCCGACCGATTCGATCAATGCGGTCAGCGCCGGGCACGGACCCAGCACCACCCGGGACAGGTAGGCCCACGCAAGCTGCCGGCTGCCGGAATCGCCGGGGGCCCCCTGCGCCGCCGGCGTTCCGGTCTCCCCGGCCGTCACTGCGTTCCTCGCTGCCGGAAGTTGAGCGCCTGCATGACATCGTGTGCGCTGGGCAGATCACCGCCGCGCAGATCACACACTGTCCAGGCGACCCGGAGCGCGCGGTCGGCGCCGCGCGCCGAAATCCGCCCCAGCCGCAGGGCCGCTTCCACCGGTGCCGTGGATTCGGCGGGTAGCGGAAACTGCCGCCGCAGGGCGTGGCCCGGTACTTCACCGTTGGTCCGCCAGCCGAACTCACGCCAACGGGCGGCCGCGGCCGAGCGAGCGGCCGTGACCCGGTTGCGGACCGTCGCACTGTCCTCGGATTCCGCGGCCACCAGCCCGGCGGTCGACATGGGATGCATCTGCATCCAGATATCGATCCGGTCCATCAACGGACCGGACAGCTTGCCGAGGTACCGGCGCCGGGCCAGCGGGGCGCAGATACAGTCCACATCACGGGCGGGGGCGCAGGGGCATGGATTCGCGGCGAGGATGAGCTGAAACCGGGCCGGAAACCGCGCGACCCCGTCGCGACGGGCGATCCGGACCTCCCCCTCCTCCAGCGGGGTGCGCATCGCCTCCAGCACCTTCGCACCGATTTCGGCGCATTCGTCGAGGAACAACACTCCCCGATGCGCGCGACTGACGGCGCCGGGCCGGGCCGTACCGGACCCGCCTCCGACCATGGCGCTCACCGAGGTCGAATGATGGGGTGCGACGAACGGTGGCGTGGTGATCAGTGGCTGCTCGTCGGAGAGGGTGCCCGCCACCGAATGGATGGCGGTGACCTCCAGCGCCTCGTTCTCCGATAACGGCGGCAGCACCCCTGGTAGCCGTTGCGCGAGCATGGTTTTCCCGATGCCGGGCGAACCGGTCAACAGCAGGTGGTGACCACCGGCCGCGGCGACTTCCAGCGCCCACCGGGCCTCGTGTTGCCCTGTGACATCGCGCAGATCGCCCACCGGTGCGGCCTGATGCGGTGCCGGACCCGGTGATTGCGGAAGCTCCCGTTCTCCGCGCAACCAATCCAGGACGGCGCGCAAGGTGGGTGCCCCGAGAACCCGGATCCCCGCGACCAGACCCGCCTCACACAACGCTTCCTCCGGCACGATCACGGTTTTGCGCCCCGATCGCCGGGCAGCGAGCACTGCGGGCAGAATCCCGCGGACCCGCCGCAACCGGCCGTCGAGCGCCAGTTCACCGAGCAAGACCGTGCCGGCGAGTTCGGCGGAGGGCACGATATCGGCCGCGTCCAGCACGGCGACGGCCAGCGCCAGATCGTAGACAGAACCGACTTTCGGAAGTGTCGCCGGGGAGAGCGCCAGGATCACGCGCCCATCGGGCCATTTCTCGCCCGTGTTGGCTACGGCGGCACGTACCCGGTCCCGCGATTCCTGCAGCGATGTATCCGGCAGACCCACCAGGTGGACCGACGGTAGGCCCTGCCCGATATCGGCCTCGATTTCCACGATCTGTCCGTCGATCCCGCGGACGGCGATCGAGCAGGCCCGGCCGAGCGGCATCAGAACACCGCCTCGAGATGCTCGATCACGGGTTCGGCCGTCCGCGACAGCAGGACCGAGATCACATCGAACCGGATGCGCTGCCACGGCCCGTCCTGTTCGGTGAGCCACAGCAGTGCCAGCCTGCGGATCCGCCGCTGTTTCTCGTAGGTGACGGCTTCGGCCGGTTTCCCGTATCCGAGACCGGACCGCGTCTTCACTTCGACGAATGCGGTGACGCCCGCATCGCGGACGATCAGATCCAGTTCGCCGTACCGGCAGCGCCAGTTACGGCAGATGATTTCCATTCCGGCGGCCTGCAGGTACTGCGCCGCCAGTTCCTCCCCTTGTGCGCCGAGCGCCGTGTTGTGTGCCACCCACCCAGCATCAGCGGGTATCCGTCACAGTGCAGACCGGTGACCTGGGAAAATACTGAACCTGTGGACAACCGCATTCTGTGGACAACTACCGGCCGGCGCATGCTGGAGGTCCCCTGCCCGCGTATCGGAGCGACCTCGAACGGGTGCGACGGCAACGCGCAGTCCGATCGGCGGCACCTCACATCGTGCGCGTTCGGTCGATCGTCATACCGGCCACGGCGGGTCATGCGCGGCGGGCGGGTGCTGCTCACCGCGGTCCAGTGCTCGCTCGTGGGCTTCTGCCTGCAGTCCTCGTCGAACCGGATCGTTATCGTTGCTTGCTCCGGCAACGGGCGCCCGTACCGGACGGAGATGCTGTCACCCGGCCGAGGCGGGTAGCGCCCGGCTGTACACCGCCAGGTACGTCCGCGCCCCACTGCCTCACCAGCGCCCACGGTCCGTGCCGGATCACCCCCGACCGGCTCATCGTCCGCGCCGCGACAGGCGGATCGGCGCTCCGGCCGGGCACCTGCTGCAGGTCCGCGACAGCGACCGTGTCCGGATTCCACGGCCTCCGCCCGGATCGCGCACAGAACCAGGCCGCGCAGCAGGCCCAGCAAGCCCGCCGGTAGTGCGCAGCAGACAGAGAGCCGGGCCGACCGATCACAGGAGCGCCGAGACCGCGCCGATGGGCCGCTTCCGGGGTCGTCCCGAGCGGCCCGGGCGTCGCCGCGGCACTGGCACCGGAGTGCCGGCCGGCCCAGGACCGGAATCGACGATTCCGGCCGCGGCCGGATCACTCCGGGAGTCGCAGGTCCGGCTTCTCCAGCTCTTCGATATTGACGTCTTTGAAAGTGATCACCCGGACATGTTTGACGAACCGCGCCGGCCGGTACATATCCCAGACCCAGGCGTCACTCATCCGGACTTCGAAGTACACCTCGCCGTCGGCGTTCTGCGGGCGCAGTTCCACGGAGTTGGCCAGATAGAAGCGGCGCTCGGTTTCCACCACGTACGAGAACTGACCGACGATGTCCTTGTACTCCCGGTACAGCGAGAGCTCCATCTCGGTTTCGTATTTCTCGAGGTCCTCGGCACTCATCGGGTGGAACGTCCTCCTTCTCGCCGCCATGCGTGTGTTGTCATCATCGCTCATGCCGCCCGGGCATGTCACCGTGGGCCGGTCGGCCGCCTGTCGATGCCGGGCGTATCCGACCGCGACAACAGGTGGCCGGGCGTTCCGGGGAGTTCGGTCAGGCGGCTCCTCCGGCCCCGGCGGTGACCTCCGCCAATATTTCGCCGGCGGGGGTCAGCGCGACCTCGCTGTCCCGCACATTGCGCCATGACCTGCGGTGTTCCGGGCACGGCCCGAGCCGCCGCAGTGCTTCGATATGCCGGGTGGTGTTGTAGCCCTTGTGCTCGGCGAAGCCGTATCCGGGCAGGCGCTGATCGAGCTCGACCATCATCCGGTCGCGGGTCACCTTGGCGAGCACACTGGCCGCGGCAATACATGCCGCGGTGCCGTCTCCGCCGATCACCGGTAGTGACGGCACCGGTAGCCCGGGTACCCGGAACCCATCGGTGAGCACATAGCCGGGAGTACGGCCGAGACCGGCGACCGCCCGGCGCATTCCCTGGATATTCGCCACATGGATCCCGATGGCGTCGATTTCGGCCGCCGGGATCACGACGACCGACCAGGCCGCGGCGAGCCGGGTGATCACCGGATAGAGGGCCTCACGGGTCGTCTCGCTGAGTTTCTTCGAATCGTCGAGCCCGGCCAGCGCATCCTGCGCGCGGGGCCCGAGGACGCAGGCAGCCACGACGAGGGGCCCCGCGCTGGGGCCGCGCCCCGCCTCGTCGACTCCGGCGACCGGTCCCAGCCCGCAGCGGTGCAGCGCCGACTCCAGGGTCCGCAACCCACCGGCCCGGCGCATCACCACCCGCGGTGGCCAATTCTGTTCTCGTACCGCTTTCATACGCGTATTCGCCGCCAACCCGATCCGCCCCGCTCAATTCTCCTGCGGATTCGTTCCATCGATGGGCCCGATCCGTCCCGGCGGCCAGATCTTGAAGACCGCTTTGCCGCGTACGTTGTCGATGGGCACGGTGCCCTGGAGTTCGTCGCCGATATGCGCCCGGGAATCCGCGGATTCGTTGCGGTTGTCGCCCATCACCCACAGGTTGCCCTCGGGGACGGTCACCGGCCCGAAAACGCGGCCGACCGGGTAGGACGCATTCGCCTGGCCGGGCATCCACGGGTAGTCGTCCTCGACGTAGGGCTCGTCGAGCGGCTGCCCGTCGACCATTACGCGGCCCTGGTCGTCGCAGCATTCCACGGTCTGTCCGCCGACCGCGATAACGCGTTTGACGAGGTCGTTCTCGTCCGGCGGTACGAGGCCGAAGAACGAGAAGAAATTCTGCACACCGCGGATGACCGTATTGTCCGAGCGGATCGAACGGTAGTGCCCGTTCCAGGAGGGCGGCCCGACGAAGACCACGACGTCACCCGGCTTCGGCTCGCTCCAGTAGTAGCTCAGCTTCTGCACGTAGATCCGGTCGCCGGTGCATCCGGCGCAGCCGTGCAGCGTAGGCTCCATGGATTGCGAAGGGATGACATAGGGACGGCCGACGAAGGTCACCATGAGAGCGGCGATAACCGCCGCGATCACCAGCAGGATAGGAAGTTCCTGCCAGAACGGCCGCTGCTTCTTCGCTTTGACGGCCCGCCGCGCCCGGCGCCTGCGGGGCTGCCCGTCCGCGGGATCCGACCCCGATCTCGACCAACTCTCGTCTGCCACGCGAACAGCGTAGCCCGGCACCGCAGCGGTTACGCGGTACCGGGCTACTTATGCCGTTCGCCGAGGTCACCGGCGCGCACCACGGCGCGCAAGTGTCGGCGATCAAGCGCAGGTCAGCGCTTTTCTTTGATCTTGGCGGCCTTACCGCGCAGCTCCCGCAGGTAGTACAGCTTGGCCCGGCGGACATCGCCGCGGGTCACCACATCGATGTGATCGATGGTGGGGCTGTGCACGGGGAAGGTGCGCTCCACGCCGACACCGAACGACACCTTGCGCACGGTGAAGGTCTCGCGGATACCGCCGCCCTGGCGCCGGATGACGACGCCCTTGAAGACCTGGATACGTTCCTTGGAGCCCTCGATGACCTTCACGTGCACATTGAGGGTGTCGCCCGGCCGGAAGTCGGGGACATCGCTGCGCAGCGAGCTCTCGTCGACGAAATCAAGGGTGTTCATGATCATCCTTCTGATGGTCGCGCGAACAGAGGAACCTGGCGGCGCGGACGCTCGACCGGTTCATGCTCCGAATGTGGGATGCGCCGGGCCGAAAGCGACCAGGGCAACCTGTGCATTGTGCCAGATCAGGGATCGCTTCCGGAAACGGGCCCCGGTGCGGTGGGTGGGTCGCCGGGGTCGTCGGTGGTTTCCGCCGCGCCGCCGTGCGCCCACCGGTTCAGGTCGTGCAGCAGTGGGTGCTGCCGGTGCGGCGCGGGTGGTGCGGGCACCACCCGCCGGGTCAGTTCTTCCTCTGCCGCCGAGCGGACGTGCTCGACATCCGGTTTACCGGCGATCAGATCCTGAACGAAGATCTTGGCCCGGATCACCGGGCGGCGGTACCGCCGTTCACGCACGATCGCCCGGTACATCAGCCGCCGCCGGTTGGTGCCGTAGCGCCAGCGCGCCCACGGGGCCCCGGGCCGGCTCAACCGCAGTGCCCCCACCACCAGCAGCGGCAGGAAGAACATGCCGAACAAGCCGGTCCAGATCTTCCCCTTGGCGATCACCACGGCGGCCAGAGCCAGGTTCCCCAGCGCGAACGCGATGACCAGTACTCGCACCCAGGCCCCCGGGTAGTCGCGCAGCCCGTTGATCTCGAGCAGCCACAGCGGATGGAAGCCGAGCAGGAGCAGACCGGTCACGGCGAGCGCGACGAATACCGCGTCCACCGAGGTGCGGCCCTGTTCCTCCCAGTAGACGTCGCGCAGGTAGTAGAGCAGCGCGAACTCGTCGAGGACCAGTGCCGCGCCGACCCCGAACGACGCGGCCAGCCCGGCCGCGACGGCCGGACCGCCGCCCGTGTCGGCGGTGGCGATCATCCCGATACCCGAGATCAGGACCAGCACGACCCCGAACACCATGTGGTGGATGTGCACCCCGCCGGATTTCAGATTGCCGGGCCACCAGCGCACCCGGGCCCGGATCAGCCGGACACTGACCCGGATCACCAGGAATCCGATGATGAAACCGACCAGGAAACACAGGAGCGGGAGCCGGCCCGCGGCAATGACGTCCTCGGACCACCACTGCCGCATACCGGCCCCCCTTCACTGACGAAAGGCGTTACTTTCCGAAACCCGCCCGCCGCAACGCGTCGGCCATGGCGCCGTTCACAGGTGCATTATCCCGCCGATTACCACGGCCCTGGCCCCGATTGCGGGCCGCATCGCCGCCGCGGCCCTGGCCACCGCCCTGACCGGCGCGACCGCCCGCATTACCTTGCCCCCCGCGGTTTTTCGCGCCGCGGCCCTGGCCACCGCGGTCCGCTCCGCCGGCGTGACCGGCGCCGTCGCGGCCACCGGAACCGCGGCCGCGGTCGCCACCGGGCCCCTGGCCGCGTTCGGGTTTGCCGACGCCGGGCTCGTCGTCGAGCCGCAACGACAGCCCGATCCGCTGACGCGGAATATCGACCTCGAGCACCTTCACCTTGACCACGTCACCGGATTTGACGACCTCGCGCGGGTCGCGGACGAAATTCTTCGACATCGCCGAAACGTGTACCAGCCCGTCCTGATGCACGCCTACATCGACGAAGGCGCCGAACGCGGCGACATTGGTGACCACGCCCTCGAGCACCATTCCGGGTTGCAGATCGGCGACCTTCTCGATTCCGGCGGCGAATTCGGCGGTTTTGAATTCGGGCCGCGGGTCACGACCCGGTTTCTCCAGTTCGCCGATGATATCGGTGACTGTCGGGACACCGAAGGTCTCGTCGGTGAATTCGGTGGGGCGCAGGCTGCGCAGGACGGCCTCGTTGCCGATGATCTCGGCGATTCCGCTGCCGGTGCATTCGAGGATCCGGTGCACCACCGGATAGGCCTCGGGATGCACCGCGGAGGTGTCGAGCGGGTTGTCGCCACCGCGGATCCGCAGGAAGCCGGCGCACTGCTCGAAAGCTTTGGGGCCCAATCGGGGAACATCGAGCAACGCGGCACGGCTCGGGAAACGGCCGTTGCGATCGCGGTGCGCGACGATACTCTCCGCGACCGACCCGGTAATTCCGGAAACGCGGGACAGCAGCGGAACCGACGCCGTGTTCACATCGACGCCGACCGCGTTCACGGCATCTTCGACCACCGCGCCCAGGGACCGGGCCAGCAGGGTTTCGGAGATATCGTGCTGGTACTGCCCCACTCCGATGGATTTCGGTTCGATCTTGACGAGTTCGGCCAGCGGATCCTGCAATCGGCGGGCGATGGATACCGCGCCGCGCAACGAGACATCGAGTTCGGGAAGCTCCTGCGAGGCATACGCGGAGGCCGAGTACACGGAGGCGCCGGCCTCGGACACCACGATCTTGGTCGGCTTCTTCTCCGGGATCCGCTCGATCAACTGCGCGGCGAGCGCATCGGTTTCCCGGGAGGCGGTGCCGTTACCGATGGCGATCAACTCGACCCCGAACCGCTCCACCAGCGCGGCGAGGACGGCCAGCGATTTCTCGGTCTGGTTCTGCGGTTTGTGCGGATAGACGACCTCGGTCGCCACGACCTTGCCGGTGCCGTCGACCACCGCGACCTTCACCCCGGTGCGGTAACCGGGGTCCAATCCCATAGTGGCGCGGGTACCGGCCGGTGCGGCCAGCAGCAGATCCCGCAGATTGGCGGCGAACACCTCCACCGCATCGCGTTCGGCGGCCTGCCGCAACCGCATCCGGGTATCGATACCGAGGCTGACCTGCAGTTTGGTCCGCCAGGCCCAGCGCACCGTATCCAGCAGCCAGGAATCCGCGGGACGGCCCTCGTCGGCGATCGAGAACCGCTGCGCGATCCGCGCCTCATACAGGCTGCGTTCGCCGGGCGCGAGTTCGGAATCCGCGGGTTCGGGATCGAGCTGTACCGAGAGCACCTCTTCCTTTTCGCCACGCAGCAGCGCCAGGATCCGATGCGAGGGCAGGGCGGTGAATTCCTCGGCGAAGTCGAAGTAGTCGGCGAATTTGGCCCCGGCCTCTTCCTTCCCGGCGCGCACGGTCGCGGTGACCCGGCCGCGGGTCCACATCATCTCCCGGAGTTCGCCGACGAGATCGGCGTCCTCGGCGAACCGTTCGACCAGGATGGCCCGCGCGCCGTCGAGCTGCTCGGCGGTGTAGCCGGCCGGATCGGTGGCCGGATCGCCGAGCAGGGCATCCGCCACGGGTTCGTGGCCGGCTTCGCGCGCGATCTGGGCTTTGGTGCGACGCTTGGGTTTATAGGGCAGGTAGATATCCTCGAGGCGGGCCTTGGTCTCGGCCAGCAGCAGCTGACGGTGCAGGGCTTCGTCGAGTTTGCCCTGGCTGCGGATGGATTCGATAACGGTGGCCCGGCGTTCGTCCAGTTCACGCAGATAGTGCAGGCGTTCTTCGAGAGTGCGCAGCTGGGCGTCGTCCAGGCCGCCGGTGATCTCTTTGCGATAGCGCGCGATGAACGGCACCGTGGACCCGCCGTCGAGTAGTTCGACGGCGGCGGCGACCTGGTTCTCGCGCACCGCCAGTTCGTCGGCGATGCGCCGGGTCACGGTGCCGGAAACGGCCGGGCCGGCACCGGCGGTTGCGGTCGAGTCGGTCTGGATCGTGTCGGGACCCGAGGTCTCTGGCGCTGTCGTCACGACCCGCACACTACCTGCGCCGGATGACAGGCGAACCCGGCCCGCCCTGCACCACCGGCCCCGGCGCCGATACCGCTAACCGGCCGCGGTGCGCCCCTGATCCCGGAGCAGGAAGCGCTGAATCTTACCGCTGGGCGTTTTGGGCAGATCCGTGACGAAATGCACCCGCCGCGGATAGGCGTGCGCGGCGAATTTCTTCTTGACCAGGCCCTGCAGCTCTTCGGTCAATGCATCGGTGCCCGTGACCCCGTCGCGCAGCACCACGAACGCTTCCAGCACCTCGCCACGGAGTTCGTCCGGCAGGCCGACGACCGCGGCCTCGGCGACATCGGAGTGCAGGACCAGCACACTTTCCACTTCGAACGGGCCGATCCGGTAGCCGGCCATGATGATCACATCGTCGTCGCGGGCGGAGAAGTGGAAGAAGCCCTCGCTGTCGCGGGAACCGGCGTCCCCGGTGAGGTACCAGCGGCCGTCGGGTGTGTAACGCTGCGCGGACCGTTCGGGGTCGCCCAGGTACCCGACGAACCACAGCAGGGCACTGTGCTGGGTATCGATGGCGATCCGGCCGAGTTGTCCGGGTGGGGCCTCGATATCGGCGTCGTCGGCGAGCACGGCGCAGGCCCAGCCGGGCAGGGACCGACCCATCGACCCGGCGGGCGCGCTCGCGTTCAGTTCGTCGTGCCAGGCGTTGCAGATCACCATGCCGTGTTCGGTCTGGCCGTAGTGATCGCGAACCGCGACGCCGAGCGCCTCGGCCGACCAGGCGACCACCTCCGGCGTCAGCGGTTCGCCAGCGGACGACGCGCGACGCAATCGGGCCGACTGTCCGTCGGACCCGGCCCGCAATGCCCGGTAGACCGTCGGCGCGGCCGCGAAGTTGGTGACACCGAACCGGTGCAGCACCTGCCAGGTGAGGTCCGGGGAGAAACCGGCGTGCAACAACAGACTCCGGGTGCCCGACACCAGGGGGCCGAGGATGGCGTAGTAGAGACCGTAGGCCCAGCCCGGATCGGCGGCGTTCCAGAAAACATCGTCGGGCCGCACGTCGAGCGCGAATTCCTGGTAGGCGTGGAAGGAGGCCAGTGCGCGAACCGGAATCGGTACGCCCTTCGGTGTCCCGGTGGTTCCGCTGGTGAACAACTGGACCAGCAGGCCGTCCCCGCCCACCGTCGCCGCGGCGGCGCCGGTGTCCGCGGCCGGGAGGTCGTCCAACCGCACGGCGCCCGGGATATCGGCCGGGCCCGCGACGACAGTGCGCCACGGCGGATCCGCGGGAATATCCGCGCCCGGTGCCAGTTTGCCCGCCTGATCCGGATCGGTGATCACGACGGCGGCTTCGGCGGCGCGCAACCGGAAAGCGATCGCCGGTGGCGCGAAGGCGGTGAACAGCGGAACATGGACCGCCCCGCGGCGCCAGATGGCCAGCAGCACCGCCACCAGATCCGCGGATTTCGCCATCAGCGTCGCGACCCGATCCCCCGGCCCGACCCCGAGACCGGCCAGCGCGGCCGCGTGCCGTTCGGAGCGTGCACGCAGTTCACCGTAGGTCAGATCGACCGACGAGAGATCGCTCTCGACAACTGTGAACGCGACGGCATCGGCCGGGTGCCGGTCGCAGAGCAGCTCGGCTGCGCACGCATCGGCACGGTCGTAGGTGTCCAGCAGTTCACGCACCCGCGTATTCGGGTCGGCACCCATCTCGCATCTCCTCGGTTCATCGATCCGGTGTTGCAATAGGATGTAGGTCACAGTTCGTCGGCACTACCCCCGAAAAGGGGTGAACCTCCATGACCTCTACTCCCGCGTTGCTCCGCCCCCGCGACAGCGATGCGCTGCGCGCCGAGATCCGCCGGCTGGCGGGCATCACCGGGGTTCCGGTGCTTTTCGGCGGCGAAGTGCAGGCCGATACTCTGCTGCTCAGCGAGTTCTGCGGCGTTCGCACCAATGGTTTGCGCGGCTTGACAGTGCGGCGCGCCTCCGGCCTCGGCGGGCGAGCCTTCGATTCGCGGCGGCCCGCGGCGGTGACCGACTACCGCAGCGCACTGTCGATCACCCACCATTACGACGGACCGGTGCTGGGCGAGGGGATTCGCTCGGTTCTGGCGGTCCCCGTGGTGGTGGACGACCGGTCACGCGCCGTGCTGTATGCGGCGACGCGCGGCCCGGGCCCGCTCGGCGGGCGTACGGCCGAAGCGCTGTTGCAGGCCGGTCGCCGGCTGGCGGCGGAGATCGCGATCCGCGACGAGGTGGATCGGCGGTTGCGATTGCTCGACGCGGTGGCGCCGTCACCTGCTACCGGCGGCGCGCTCGCCGAGGAGGTCCGCGCCGCGCACGCGCAGCTCCACACTCTTGCGGACGGATCCGCCGATGCACAACTGGGCGAGGCGCTGCGAACGGTCGGCGACAAATTGGCCAGGGCGCTGTCGGGCGCACCCGTCCCGGGGGCGCCCCGGCTGTCCCGCCGGGAGATCGATGTGCTGGTGCACGTCGGGCTGGGATGCCCGAATCGCGTTGTGGCGCAACGACTTTCGTTGGGGCCGGAAACGGTCAAGAGCTATCTGCGCAGCGCGATGCACAAACTCGACGCCCGGACCCGGCACGAGGCCGTGTTCGCCGCTCGCCGCTTCGGCCTCATCCCGTGATTCCGGACAAACCTGCACGGACTCCGATCGCATCTCGGATCGCGGATCCCCGGCTTCGGCTCTGCCGCTGATCCGGCAGCGTGCAGCGACTCCCGCCTCGGCGACTGTTTCCGCACCACTCGCGAATGTGCTGCCACTGCCGCCCTATCGGAGCGAATACCGGCCGTGTCGAGCTGTGACCGAGCCCGCTTCCGTTTCGCCACGGTGACGCCTGGGCCGACCCGGTCCCGGTCAGTCGGCACCGGACAGCAGATCCGGGCGGCGTTCGCGCGTACGGATCAATGACTGCTCCCGGCGCCAAGCCGCGACCTTGGCGTGGTCACCGGACAGCAGGATCGGCGGGACCTCGAGTCCCCGCCACGACACCGGACGGGTGTAACTGGGGCCTTCCAACAGACCGTCGGAGAATGAATCCTGTTCGTGTGACTGTTGATTACCGAGAACACCGGGAATCAACCGCACCACCGCCTCGGTCATCACGAGGACCGCCGCCTCGCCGCCGATCAGTACGTAATCGCCGATACTGACTTCTTCGACCCGGACCCGGCGGGCGGCATCGTCGAATACCCGCTGATCGATTCCCTCATACCGGCCACAGGCGAAAACCACATGCCGTTCACCGGACCAGCGGGCGGCGGTTTCCTGGGTGAAGGGCACCCCGGCCGGGGTCGGAACCACGAGCAGGGCATCGTCCGGGCACACCTCGTCGAGCGCGTCACCCCAGATCGTGGGTTTCATCACCATGCCGGGGCCGCCGCCGTACGGCGAATCGTCGACGGATTTGTGCACATCGTGCGTCCAGCGACGCAGATCGTGCACATCAACTGAGAGCAGGCCCTTTTCTATTGCCTTGCCCAGTAGCGCGGTACGCAGCGGCTCCAGGTATTCGGGGAAGATGGTGATCACGTCGAGCTTCACGCCGACCGCCTCATTCCGGATCCAGCAGGCCCTCGGGCGGGTCGATCACGATCAGCCCGTCGGCGATCGACACCGTCGGCACGATGGCAGTGACGAACGGGATCAGGATCTCCCGGCTGCCACCGGCGGCGCGGACCGACAGCAGTTCACCGGCCGCGGAATGCAGCACCTCGGTGACCGAGCCGACGGCGGTACCGTCGGTGAGCTCCACGCGCAGACCCTCGAGTTCGTGATCGTAGAACTCGTCCGGATCCGCCGCCGATCCCAGATCCTCGCTGTCCACCAGGAACAAAGTACCGCGCAAGGCGTCCGCGGCCGCACGATCGGTGATCCCCGTCAGCTGCACGAGGAGCCGGCCCGAATGTTCCCGGGCCGATTCCACGGTGAAATTCCGCACCTCTTTCGACCGGGCGGCCCGGCCCCGCAGGGCCGAGCCGGGCGCGAAACGCGCCTCCGGTTCGTCGGTGCGTACCTCGACGACCAGTTCGCCGCGCACCCCGTGCGATCTGGCGACCCGGCCGACTACGAGTTCCATCTACTGATCGGTGTCGACCACGTCGACCCGGATACCGCGGCCACCGATACCGGCGACGAGAGTGCGCAACGCGGTAGCGGTGCGGCCGCCCCGGCCGATGACCTTGCCCAGGTCGTCGGGGTGGACGTGTACCTCGACGGTGCGCCCGCGGCGGCCGGTGATCAGCTCGACGCGCACGTCATCGGGATTGGCGACGATACCGCGGACGAGATGTTCCACGGCATCGGCGACGACGACGCTCATTACTCGGAAGCCTCGGCGGATTCGGTGGCCTCAGCCGATTCGGCCTCGCCGTCCTTGTCCTTCTTGGCCTTCTTCTTCGGGGTCACGGCCTCGGTGACCGGCTCGTTGTCGGCGGCGGCCAGCGCGGCGTTGAACAGGTCCAGCTTGGACGGCTTGGGCTCGGCGACCTTGAGGGTGCCCTCGGTGCCCGGCAGGCCCTTGAACTTCTGCCAGTCGCCGGTGATCTCCAGCAGCCGCTGCACGGGCTCGGTCGGCTGCGCGCCGACACCCAGCCAGTACTGCGCGCGCTCGGAATCGATCTCGATCAGCGAGGGCTCTTCCTTGGGGTGGTACTTGCCGATGGACTCGATGGCCCGGCCGTCACGGCGGGTGCGGGCGTCCGCGACGACGACGCGGTACTGCGGGTTGCGGATCTTGCCCATACGGGTGAGCTTGATGCGAACAGCCATCTGCTGATCTACCTTTCATAGTGGTCACGGCGCAATTCAGCGACTCACGCGGTTCGCGAGCCCGGTTTTGCGGATGAAGTGTGTGACCGCCGCGCGGTACGTAACCGGAGACGGGCTGACACTGTCCGGAAGGACGATCGACCATTCTGCCAGACGCAGGTCCGAGCCCGAAATCGTGCCGGCGCCGCGTCCGTGCGGCCACCGGGGACGAACCCGGTGAACGCAAGTAGGGGCCGAAAAGTTCAGGCGAACTCGCTACCCGAGCCCAGCGGACGACTCGGCGCGATATCCGGAGCGGCATCTCGCCGGCACGACGTACGCACTACGGGCCGCAACGGTTCAACCGATCGCTGCAGACCCGGTTACGCCGACGCAAATTCGCAACGGACGCCGTCGCGTCGACCGATTCCGGCCGGCCTACTTTTCCGGGAACTTGAACTTGGAGAGATCGAAGTTCTCCAACCCGGGCGGCAGCTGATCGAGCCCCGGGGGCATATTCGACAGGTCCGGCATACCGCCCCCCGCGGGCATACCGGGCATCCCCGGGAAACCGCCGCGCATCTTCGGCTGGGTCGGGCCGCGACCGCCCTTCTTGCCCTTCTTCCCCTTCTTGTTCTTGGTACGCCGGTTACCGCCGGGCATCCCCATCTGCCGGCCCATCGCGGTCATCATCTTGCGCGCCTCGAAGAACCGGTCGACCAACTGGTTGACATCGGAGACCTGCACCCCGGACCCGTTGGCGATCCGCAGCCGGCGGGAGGCGTTGATGATCTTCGGATTATCCCGTTCCGCAGGCGTCATACCGCGGATGATGGCCTGGACCCGGTCGAGTTGTTTATCGTCGACCTGGGCCAGGACGTCCTTCATCTGGCCCGCACCCGGCAGCATCCCCAGCAGGTTGCCGATGGGGCCGAGCTTGCGGATCGCCAGCATCTGATCGAGGAAATCCTCGAGGGTGAGTTCACCGCTGCCGATCTTGCGCGCGGCCTCCTCGGCCTGCTGCGCGTCGTAGACCTGCTCGGCCTGCTCGATGAGGGTGAGCACATCGCCCATCCCGAGAATGCGACTGGCCATCCGATCGGGGTGGAAGACGTCGAAATCCTCCAGCTTCTCACCGGTGGAGGCGAACATGATCGGCTCGCCGGTGACGTTGCGCACGCTCAGCGCGGCGCCACCGCGGGCATCACCGTCGAGTTTGGTGAGCACCACACCGGTGAAACCGACGCCGTCGCGGAACGCCTCGGCGGTGGAGACGGCGTCCTGACCGATCATGGCGTCGAGGACGAACAGGGTCTCGTCCGGTTTCACCGCATCGCGGATGCCGGCGGCCTGCGCCATCAACTCGGCATCGATACCGAGCCGGCCGGCGGTATCGACGATCACCACGTCGTATTGTTTGGCCCGCGCCTCGGCGACACCGGACTCGGCGACCGCGATCGGATCGGCCGCGGTGATCCCGAGCGCGTTCTCCCCGCCCCCGATGGAGGTACCGGGATGGGGTGCGAACACCGGCACGCCGGCACGTTCGCCCACCACCTGCAACTGGGTGACGGCCCCGGGACGCTGCAGGTCGCACGCTACGAGCAGCGGCTGATGCCCCTGATCGCGGAGCCATTTGGCCAGCTTTCCGGCGAGCGTGGTCTTACCGGCACCCTGCAGACCCGCGAGCATGATCACCGTCGGCGGCGTCTTGGCCAGAGTCAGGCGCCGGGTCTCGCCGCCCAGGATGGCGACGAGCTCCTCGTTGACGATCTTGACGACCTGCTGGGCCGGGTTCAGCGCCGCGGAGACCTCGGCGCCCTTCGCGCGTTCCTTGATCCGGGCAATGAATCCGCGGACCACCGGCAGCGCGACATCGGCCTCCAGCAGGGCGAGGCGGATCTCCCGGCAGGTGGCGTCGATATCGGCCGGCGACAGGCGGCCCTTACCGCGCAGGTCCTTCAGGGCACCGGTCAACCGGTCGGATAAAGATTCGAACACCTGGCGCGCTCCTGATCTCGAGTGACGTCACTGAGTCCCAGGGTAATGGGGGTCCCAGCGTAGCGGGCGCGGCGGCGTAACGTGCTCGCACCGTCGGTGCCGCACTGTACTCGAGAACATCGCGGCGCAGCCGGTCAACCGGAGGTCGGGGTGGAGAAACCGCGCTGGTAGTCGTGTTGTTCGACGGCGACCAGGTACGCGGCTTCGCGGCCGGTGAGGCCGAGGCCGCGGGCCAGGGAATCCAGCTGCGACCAGTCGTCGTCCGGCGGGACGCCGGTGGTCGCGACGGCGGCGGCCACGGTCATCGCGGCCATCGCCTGGGGTTCGGTGAGCGTACGCCCGGGCAGCCAGGTCACCACCCAGTAGGCGTCGCCCACACATCGGGCGATATGAGGGGTCATATCGCTGGTCATGATCGACGAGGTCACCACTTGGATTGCCACCGACCTGCTCCCCTCATGAGCGCGACAGCTGACTCCCGAAATGGTAGGGGCCCGCGACCGAGCGACTCAGGACCTGCTGGCAACTGAAGAGCAATCGACGCGCAACGGTGACCTTCGCCACAGGACATACCGGTCACGACCGTGCCCGCACCTGTCCGGGTACGCCCGGGGCGGTGTTCAGCTGCCTTCCTGCTCCGGGGTTTTGCGCGGCGCCGGCTGCGGAACTTCCGCCAGCATGGCCTTTTCGATGGCCGACCGCCGGTGCGGACCGGCGTCCGCACCCAGATCCACACAGAAGACGTCGGCGACGAACGATCCCATGGTCACCACCTTCGCCCAGCGCACATCGGCACCGGCGTCCGACAGCACGGCGGACAGCCGGCACAGCAGGCCGATTCGATCCTCCGCCCGTAGCTGCACGATGAACCGGCCCGCGACCGGGGTCTGTGTCCACAGCAACCGCGGTTCGGCCCGGGCACATCGCGCCGCGGCAGGCGTATCCCGTTCCCGCGCGGTCAGCACGGCGCGCACATCGAGGTCTCCGGCGATCGCCCGTTTGAGTTCCTGGCGCAGCAGGCCGGCGTCCGGCGGGGACCCGAAGGCCGGTGTCACGACGAAGGTGTTGATCGCCGACTCCCCCGCCCCGCCGACCGCCGCCGACAGCACCCGCAGCGAATGCAGCGCCAGCACGCCGGCGGTATCGGCCAGCAAACCCGGAGTGTCGGGGGCGATGACGGTGGCGATGTAGGTGTATTTACCGTCGGCCTGGGATAATTCGACGTGCACCCCACCGGCGGCGGCCCGAGCCAGCAACTGTTCCGGTACGGGTTCGGGCTCGGGGAGTTCCTCGCCTGCCATCACAGCGCGGCAGCGCCGCACCAGTTCACCGATCAGCGTCGCTTTCCAGTCACCCCAGACGCCCGGTCCGGTGGCCAGCGAATCCGCCTCCGCCAGCGCATGCAACAGTTCGAGCCGCCGCGGATCGTGGTGCAGCGTATCCGCCACGTACTGCACCGTGGCCGGGTCGTCGATATCGCGGTGGGTGGCCACATCCGGCAGCAGCAGATGGTGGCGCACCAGATCACTGAGAATCTGCACATCCGCCGGCCACAGACCCAGCCGGCGCGCGATCTGGGTGGCGAGCTCGGCGCCGACCACACAGTGGTCCTCGACGCGGCCCTTGCCGATATCGTGCAACAACGCGCCGAGCGCCAGCAGGTCCGGACGGGCCACCCGGGTGCTCAATGCGCTCGCGTAGGCCACGGTTTCGACCGAATGCCGGTCCACGGTCCAGATGTGCAGGGCGTCGCGCGGCGGCAGATCGCGCACCGCCCCCCATTCCGGAAGCAACCTGCCCCACAGACCGGTTCGGTCGAGCGCCTCTACCGCGTCGATCACCCCGCGGCCGGAACCGAGCAGCACCAGCAGATCGTTGAGCGCGTCTTTCGGCCACGGCTCACGCAGTTCCGGGGCGTCCTCGGCCAGCCGGTTGAGGGTGGTCGCCGACATCGGCAGACCGGTTTGCGCCGACGCCGCCGCCACCCGCAGGATCAGGCCGGGGTCGCGTTGCGGCCGGGCGTCCCGGGCCAGTACCACCTCACCCGCATGTTCGACGACCCCCTCGTCCAGGGGCCGCCGCACCGGCACCCGCCGCAACCGCGCCAGTCCCCGCCGCGGTAACGCATTACCGGCGGTACGCAATCCGACATCCACCGAATAGCCGACGGTGCGGGCCGCGTCGCTGAGCGTCCGGGCCAGCTCGAACCGGTCCCCTATCCGCAGTGCCGCGCCGATTTCGTCGGCATCCTGGGCGCGCAACTGGTCGCGTGCCCGGCCCGCCACCCGGTGCAGTTCGGTGCGGACGTCCAGGAGCCGTCGATGCGCCTGGGCCAGACCACCGCCGGGCGTATCCGGCCCCAGCCCCGGCATGGCATCGGTGAGCTGCGCGATCGCCAGCGCGTCCAGGAGTTGGATATCGCGCAACCCGCCGCGGCCGTTCTTCAGATCGGGTTCGGTGCGGTGGGCGATCTGCCCGCTGCGGTCCCAGCGGGCGCGGACTCCCGTGAGCAGTTCGTCATAGCGACCGCGGATACCGCGGCGCCAATCCTTACGGATACCGGCGATGATGCGATCGCTGAGTTCGGGGTTGCCCACGATATGACGGGCATCCAGCATCCCGAGTGCCGCGACCAGATCATCGGCGGCGACCCGCAACGCCTGTGGCACCGTCCGCACACTGTGGTCGAGTTTGATGTGGGCGTCCCACAGCGGATACCACAACCGGTCGGCGATTTCGGCGACCCGCTTCGGGTCCATATCCTCGTGCAGCAGCACCAGGTCCAGATCGGAGTAGGGCAGCATCTCGCGCCGGCCGAGGCCGCCCACGGCCATGATCGCCAGGCCGCTGTCCGGGGTTATCCCGACCTCCGTGCCCTTACTGGTGAGCCACAGCTCGTACAGGTCGACCAGTGCCGACCGCAGCGATTCGGCGTCCAGGCGGGGATGCCGGGGTTGCCCGCCACCCAGCAACCGGTTGCGGGCGCGGACCAGATCGGCGGCGCCGTTGGACAGTTCCGCGGATTTTCCCGGCCGCTGCGCCGCCCGCACGTGCTCCCGTTTTTGCCGTTCGGCACCCAAACCACACCACCACCCGTCACACCGGCGGCCCCGCCCCGACCGGAAACGGTGGGAGCGGGGCCGCTGTCGTTGTCTACACACACTCCTCGCGCGGGAGGCGATCCCGTAACGCCGAAAGCATTGCGGTCTCGCGCGCTGCCGGCACGGCAGGTTCTATAGCGCGTCGGTGCCGCGTTCGCCGGTACGCACCCGGACGATCGTCTCGACCGGGCTCACCCAGACCTTGCCGTCGCCGATCTTTCCCGTGCGCGAGGCATCGACGATCAGATCGACGACCCGGTCCACCGAGGCGTCGTCCACCACGACCTCGACCCGCACCTTCGGGACGAAATCCACCGAGTACTCGGCACCGCGGTAGACCTCGGTATGGCCTTTCTGCCGGCCGTAGCCCTGGACCTCGCTCACGGTCATACCGAATACGCCCGCCTGTTCCAGACCGGTTTTGACGTCTTCGAGCGTGAACGGTTTGACGATTGCGGTGATCAGTTTCATGGGGTTCATGCCTCCTTGCCGGCCGAACGAGCGGTTCCACCCAGTGCAGCGAAATCGTATGCCGTTTCCGCGTGTTCGGAGTCGTCCATACCGCCCGACTCCGCTTCGGCGTCGGCACGCAGACCGATCGTGAACTTGATCGCATACGCGATCACCAAAGCGATCACGAAGGAGTACGCGAGCACGGCAACCGCACCGAGCGTCTGCCGGCCGAGTAGCTCCAGATCGCCGCCGTAGAACAGGCCCTCGGCACCCGCGGGCGCCTCGGGAGCGGCGAACAACCCGATCAGTACCGTGCCGAGAATACCGCCGACCATGTGGATACCCACGACATCGAGCGAATCGTCGTAACCGAACTTGAACTTCAGGCTCACCGCCAGCGCGCAGACCGCACCGGCGATCACCCCGATGGCCAGCGCGCCGAGTACGTTGACCGAAGTACAGGACGGGGTGATGGCGACCAGCCCAGCCACGATACCGGAGGCGGCGCCGAGCGAAGTGGGCTTACCGTCGCGGATCTTCTCGACCACGAGCCAGCCGATCATCGCGGCTGCGGTCGCGACCAGGGTGGTGATGAAGGCGGCACCGGCGACACCGTCGGCGGCCACCGCGGAACCGGCGTTGAACCCGAACCAGCCGAACCACAGCAGAGCGGCGCCCAGCATCACGAACGGCAGGTTGTGCGGCCGGAAGGGAGTCTTGGGCCAGCCGGCGCGTTTGCCGACCACGATCGCGAGGGCCAGCGCGGCGGCGCCGGAGTTGATGTGCACTGCGGTACCACCGGCGAAGTCGATGGCCTCGACCTTCGCCATGATCCAGCCGCCGCCCCAGACCCAGTGGGCGACCGGGAAGTACACCAGGGTGACCCAGATGGCGCTGAACGCCAGCCACGCCCCGAACTTCAGCCGGTCGGCGACCGCACCGGAGATCAGCGCCACGGTGATGATCGCGAACATCGCCTGGAACGCGACGAAGACGGTCGCCGGAATGTTCCCGAACAGCGGGACACCGGCCGATTCGTCACCGAATCCGGCGATCAGCGTTTTCAGGCCGAAGAACTGCCCCGGATCGCCGAGTAGCCCGCCTCTATCGGTCCCGAACGCGACCGAGAAGCCGAACAGAACCCAGAGCACTGTCACGACAGCCATCGCGCTGATGCTCATCATGATCATGTTGAGCACATTCTTGCCCCGGACCATACCGCCGTAGAAGAACGCCAGGCCGGGTGTCATCAGCAGTACGAGCGCGGCGCTCGTCAATATCCATGCGGTATCGCCGGCATTGGGCGCCCCGATCACGGTTTCCACCAGTTACCTCCCTCATCTTCCGGCCCGCCGCCTGCGCGACTTCGGGCCCGCCAATGAAGGGTCCTCATTCGGTGTTTCAACCGTGACGCTCCGGTGTTTCACCTACGTGAATGGATCACACCGTCGTGTTTCCACTGTGTTGCCGCCGTCGTACCTGCTGGTCACCGCGTCTTGTGAGGTCGCCCGGCCCGGCGTCCGCCGACGCCGGGCCGGCCGCCTGTCAGTCTGCTGGACGCCGCCGGGCGGCCGTGGTCAGCCGAGCAGCGCGTCCACGAACGCCGACGGTTCGAACGGAGCCAGATCGTCGGCGCCTTCGCCCAGACCGACAAGTTTGACCGGGACTCCGAGCTCGTGCTGGATCTGGAAGACGATCCCGCCCTTCGCGGTGCCGTCCAGTTTCGTCAGCACCACACCGCTGATATCGACCACTTCGGCGAAGATCCGGGCCTGCATGAGCCCGTTCTGCCCGACGGTGGCATCCAGTACCAGCAGCACCTCGTCCACCGACGCCTTCTTCTCCACCACCCGCTTCACCTTGCCGAGCTCGTCCATCAGCCCGGTCTTGGTGTGCAGGCGACCGGCGGTATCGATGAGTACCGCGTCCACACCGGAGTCGATACCGGTGGCCACCGCGTCGAAGGCGACGGCAGCGGGATCGGCGCCCTCCTTACCGCGGACCGTATCCGCGCCGACCCGCTCGCCCCAGGTCTGCAACTGGTCCGCCGCGGCGGCCCGGAAGGTATCGGCCGCGCCCAGCAGCACCCGGCGGCCGTCGGCGACGAGTACGCGGGCGAGTTTGCCGGTGGTGGTGGTCTTACCGGTGCCGTTGACCCCGACGACGAGCAGGATCGACGGGTGGTCGGGGTGCGGCAGCGCGCGGACGGAGCGGTCGAGTTCGGGCCGCAGCGATTCGATGAGCACATCACGCAGCACCGCACGCGCCTGGTCGGCGGTGCGCACACTGCGCGCGGCCATCTCCTCCCGCAGCCGTTCCACGATGACGCTGGTGACGGCCGTGCCGATATCGGCCAGCACCAGTGTGTCCTCGACCTCTTCCCACGATTCCTCGTCGAGGTCGCCGCCACCGAGCAAACCCAGCAGGCTTTTGCCGACCGCGTTCTGCGACCGCGACAACCGCCCGCGCAGCCGGGTCAGCCGGCCGGAGGTGGGCTCGATCTCCTCGACCTCGGGGACGAGATGGGCACCGGCCGCGGTATCGGGCGCGACCACCGGGGCTTCACCCGACGTCGATTCCGCGGGCGGTGTGGTCGCGGTATCCGGTGCGGTGGTGCTCGCCGCGGCAACCGCGCCACCGGTCTCCGGCGCGGGCGTTTCGGTCTCGGCCGGTGTCGCGGTCTCGGTCTCCGGCCGCACGGGAGTTTCTGCCTCGGGCGCCGCGGATTCCTCCGCAGCGGAAGGCGCAGGCGCCTGCATCTCGGGCGTGACAGGAGCCGCCGATTCCGCGGGAGCGGCGTCGGGCTCCGCTGTTTCCGTCTCGCGGGGCGCGGTCGTGCCGGCCGCGGAAGCGCCGAGCGTATCGCTCTGCGCGCCCGTCCCGGTTTCCGGCGGCAGGGTCGTCTCCGGTTCCGGCGGCGCGGTGGCCCCGCCGCCCGGCGCCTCCGGTGCGGTGGTGGTCGCGGTGTCGACAGCATCGGGCAGCGGCACATCGGTGATCCCGCGGCGGGGGGCGTCGCGCGGTATCGCTGCATCGTCGCCGATATGTGGCTGCCCCTCGGTATCCGTCCGCTCAGCGGGACTCGGGCGCGCGGGCGCCGCGGTAGCGCCCTGTCCGCCCTGACTGAAACTGAATCCACCGGCCGCCTGGTATCCACCCGACCGGTCGGCCAGCTCCCGTTTCTCCGTCGGTGGGGTCAGCGAGACCCGGCCGCGTTTGTACCGGACGAAGCCGGCCACGAGCGCGACCAGCAGTACGGCGGCGATCGCTGCGATCAGAATCCAAGCTTGCGCACTCACACCGCCCATCCTTGCAGAGCCGGTGCGGGCGGCCGCCGACCCCGCCCGGCCCGCGCGGCGGGCGCGCCCGCGCACGCTGCACCTTCCCAGCTCAACCGGGCGAACATGACCGGTGAGATTTCTTGTCCTGCGGAAGTTCTCGCTACAGGCCAATAGGATCGGCGATGTGACCGATCGAAACGTGCTTGGGGGTCCGCTACAAGAGTGCGGCACCGATCCTCTGACCGGGTTCTACCGGGACGGCTGCTGCAGCACCGGCCCGGAGGATCTGGGCAGCCACACCGTGTGCACGGTCGTCACAGCCGAGTTCCTGGAGCACCAGGCATCCATCGGCAACGATCTGAGCACACCGCGTCCGGAGAACAATTTTCCCGGCCTGCAGCCGGGCGACCGATGGTGTGTAGTGGCGGTGCGCTGGTTGCACGCGCACGAGGACGGTGTCGCGGCGCCGGTGATACTGGCGGCGACCCATGAGAATGCCCTGGAAGTGATATCGATGGAGATCCTGCGAAAATACGCGGTCGATGTACCCGACGACGTCAGCGATCTGCTCTGAGACCTGTTCTGACCAATCGACCGGCCGCGGCCGCACCGTTGACCGGTCCGGACGCGTCGCGTCGCCCGCTCGGTCGTCGGCACAGCCGGTGGCGGGTGTCCGGCGATATCACGCCGGTGCGGGGGCGGGAGTGACGTTCTGCCCACGCAGACGTTGCGAGATCACCTGGGTGATGCCGTCGCCACGCATGCTGACACCGTAGAGCGCGTCGGCGATCTCCATGGTCGGCTTCTGGTGGGTGATCACGATCAGCTGGCTCTTCTCGCGCAGCTGTTCGAACAGTCCGATGAGCCGACGCAGGTTGGTATCGTCGAGCGCCGCCTCCACCTCGTCCATCACATAGAACGGTGAAGGTCGCGCACGGAAGATGGCGACCAGCAGCGCCACCGCGGTCAGCGATTTCTCGCCGCCGGACAACAGCGACAACCGCTTGACCTTCTTACCCGGCGGCCGCGCCTCCACCTCGATACCGGTGGTGAGCATATCGCCGGGATCGGTGAGCAGTAGCCGGCCTTCGCCACCGGGGAAGAGGGCCGAGAAGACCTGGACGAATTCCCGTTCCACATCGGCGTAGGCATCGGTGAAAACCTGCAGGATACGGGCGTCCACCTCGGAGACCACGTCCAACAGGTCCTGGCGGGCTTTCTTGACGTCCTCGAGCTGGGTCGCGAGGAAGTTGTAGCGCTCCTCGAGGGCGGCGAACTCCTCGAGAGCCAGCGGGTTCACTTTGCCGAGGGTCGCCAGATCCTTTTCGGCGCGTTTGGCGCGGCGCTCCTGCGAGGCCCGGTCGTACGGCATGGGCGCCGGTGCGGTGACCTGCTCCCCGCGCTCCTTGGCCTGCTCGTATTCGCGAATCTCCAGCTCACTGGGCGGTAGCGCGATATCGGGGCCGTATTCGGCGATGAGATCGTCGAGCGCGATACCGAACTGCTCGCCGATATTGGCCTCGAGCTGTTCGATGCGCAGCGCCGCCTGCGCCTTGGCGACCTCGTCGCGGTGCACCGCGTCGGTGAGTTGCCCGAGCTGGGTGCTCAATGCCCGAACCCGCTCCTTGATCTGGTCGACCGCGGTCGCACATTCGGTGCGCCGGCGCACCAGATCGTCGCGTCGGGTGGCGGCCGCCGCCACGACTCGCTCCAGTTCGGCGGACAGTTCGGCACCGGATTCGGCGACCGCCGCCGCGACCTGGGCGGCGCGCCGCCGGGCGGCCTGGGCGCGTTCCGCCCGGGCCCGGGCCTCGCGTTCGGTACGGGCGGTGCGGCGCAGCGACTCTGCTCTACCGCGCACCGATTCGGCGCGTTCCTCGGCGGTCCGCACCGCCAGCCGTGCCTCCACCTCCATGGTCCGAGCCTCGGCCAGTGCCGCGGCGGCTTCTTCGCGGGCCAGTGCGGCGGCCTCGGTGCCGGCGGCGCCGGCGGCATCGCCGGCGGCGTCGGCCTGTTCCAGTTCGGCGTGGCGGAGCCGGTCCTCCAGGTCGGCGAGCGCGGTGACCGCCTCTTCCCGCGAGGTCTCGGCGGCGGCCCGCTGCTCGAGCAGGCGTTCGGATTCGGTGTTCGCCGCGCGCACGGCCGCACCGAGCCGGCCCAGCCGTTCGTAGATGCTGTTGAGTGCCTGGTCCGATTCGTGCAGGGCCAGCAGCGCCTGGTCCACCGCGTCCTTGCGGTCGGCCTGTTCCTCCAGTGCCCCGGACAGGCTCGCCTCCAGTTCCTCGGCATGGCGTTGCGCGGCCCGCAGTTCGGTTTCGGCGGTGTCGATTTCGGCCTGGATCTCGAGGCGGCTCGGCGCGCGATCGGATCCGCCGACCAGCCAGCCGGATCCGGCCAGATCGCCCTCCCGGGTGACGACCCGCAGCTCGGGACGGGTCGCGAGAACTTCCGCGGCGCGGTCCAGATCGTCGACGACCACGACCCGGCTCGTCAGTGCGATCACCGCCGCGCGCAGCGAATCGGGGTAGCTCAGCACCTCGAGCAGCCGGCGCGCTGCACCGGGCAGCTGGGTGTCGTCCTCGAGTCCGGTATCCGCGGCGGCACCCTCGTAGACCAGCGCGGCCCGCCCGGCGTCGGCCTTGCCGAGCGCCCGGACGGCGCTGGCCGCCGTATCACCGGTATCGGCGACCACTGCCTCGGCCACCGGACCGAGGACCGCCGCGACGGCGGCCTCGTATCCGGGGTGCACGCCGAGCAGTTCGGACAGCGGTCCCAGCAGCCCGGCCGGCTGGTTCTCCGTCAGCCAGGCCGCCCCGTCGCGGCTGGCCAGGTTCATGCCGAGCGCTTCGATCCGCGCGGTCAGCGAGGCGACCCGCCGGCCGGCGTCGCGGTCCTCGGCGCGTAGTTCGGTGACGCGGTGATCGGCGAGCTCGAGCGCTTCGGCAGCGTGTTCGTGCTGAGCGTCGAGGCCGGCCTCCCCCGCGTCGAGTTCGGCGAGTTCGTCCTGCACACCGTCGTATTCGCGCTGCGCCTCCGCACCCCGGGCCCGCGCCTGGGTGAGGGCGGTGGTCAACCGGACGATCTCGGCATCGACGGATTGCGCTCTGGTGCGCAGGTTGTCGACCTGCCCCGACAGCCGGACCAGCCCTTCGCGGCGGTCGGCGATGGCGCGGACGGCGGCCAGATGCGCCTGTTCGGCCGCTTTGGCCTCGTGTTCGCGTTCGGCGAGCCCGTCCCGGGCGGCTTCGAGGGTTTCCGCGGCCATCTCGACGGCTTCGCGGAGTTCGGCTTCTTCGGCTTCGACCCGATCGGCCTCGGCTTCGAGCTGGTCGGGGTCACGGCCGGTATTCGCCGCGGGCGCGGTATCGAGATGCCGGGCCCGGTCGGTGGCGATCCGGGTGGTGGCATTGACGCGTTCGGCCAGTGCGGACAGCTGAAACCACAGCTGACCCGCCGCTTCGGCGCTGGGGGTGAGCCGGGAGAGTTCGAACTCCTGCTGGGCCAGGGCCGCGTTTGCCGCGTCGAGTTCGCTTTGCACGGTGATCTGCTGTTCCCGCGCATAGGCTTCCTTGCTCTGCTGACTTTCCAGCTCGGCCCGCCGGGTGACCAGATCGTCGGCTGCCAGCCGCAGCCTGGCATCACGCAGGTCGGCCTGCACTGTCTGTGCCCGGCGTGCCACCTCGGCCTGACGGCCCAGCGGTTTGAGCTGGCGGCGCAGTTCGGTGGTGAGATCGGTGAGGCGGGCGAGGTTGGCCTGCATGGCGTCCAGTTTGCGGACGGCCTTCTCTTTGCGTTTGCGGTGTTTGAGAACGCCCGCGGCCTCCTCGATGAAGGCGCGCCGGTCTTCGGGTCGCGATTCCAGGATCGCGGAGAGCTGTCCCTGCCCGACGATCACATGCATTTCGCGGCCGATACCGGAATCGCTGAGCAGTTCCTGCACATCCATCAGCCGGCACGAATTGCCGTTGATCTCGTATTCCCCGGCGCCGTCGCGGAACATCCGGCGGGTGATGGAGACCTCGGCGTAATCGATCGGCAGCGCGCCGTCGGAATTGTCGATGGTGAGCGTCACCTCGGCCCGGCCGAGCGCGGCCCGGCCGGAGGTGCCGGCGAAGATGACGTCCTGCATCTTGCCGCCGCGTAGTGCTTTGGCGCCCTGTTCGCCCATCACCCAGGTGAGCGCGTCGACGACATTGGATTTACCGGACCCGTTCGGACCGACCACGCAGGTGATACCAGGTTCGAACCGCAATGTCGTCGCGGACGCGAAGGATTTGAAGCCCTTCAACGTCAAGCTCTTCAGATGCAACGCCGACGACCCTTTCCGCCTCCACGTACTGTCCGCCTCGCTCAGGCCGATCAGCCATGCTATAGGGCCGCAGCGAGATAACCCCATCCGGCGCACCGGAGGTGGCCGATCGGCTGCGGGTGGTGGCGGTGCGGTTGCCGAAGAGCGGCCACACCGTGGCCCGGTGGTTCCGCCGACCGGATACCACCGAGGCTACCGGGCGTTATACCTTGCGGCGATGGCAGCGGCCGGCCTCGATTCCGGTTGCCGCGCGTAATGCCAGTACGGCACCCCACGGGCCGATGACCCAGATCGGCCAGAAGTAGGTGAACGTTCCCACGCCCAGTGAGATCGCCGCCCAGATCACCAGCACCAGCACACTGACCCCCAGCCAGGCGCCGCCCTCGATCCGCTGCCAGATCGGGAACCGCGAGCGCGATCGGCGCACGGCCGACTTCTGCTCGGGCGCCTGCTTCGGTGCGGGCAGATCCGCGAGCACACCCTGCAGTTCCTCGCGGGTCGCGCTCCGATACACCTGCGCTACCCGCTCGTCGTATTCGGCGAGGTCGAGCCTGCCGTCGCCCAGATGCCGGCCCAGCTCCCGCACGAATCGATCACGTTCGGCATCCGAGGCGCGGATGCCCGCCGAGATCTCCATAGCGCTCCCCTTACAAGTCGGACCACACTCCACTGTGGAATAAACTTATAGTGATACTCCCACTGTGGAATGTCAAGTGTTTCGGAAACTCATAACCCCCACACCCACCGCGGAATGACCGAACAGGACACGGCTACAGACAGCGGGAGCAATCGCCCCGAGACACCCGGCACCGGGATCGGATCGACGTACGGGGGTCGACGGGTGGTTCCGGCCGAAGCACCGACCGCTCACCCACCTGGCAACGACCGGTCCGTGAAGCACCGCCCCCGATCGGGCGGCCTCCCCTATCGCTCCACGAACCCCTGCAGCCCGCCCCGGGCCGGCTCCCAGTTCTCGACCACCAGATCCACCCGGCCGGGCGCCGCCGGAGAACGCAGCAGCGCCAGCAATTCGGCCGCCGCGCGCCGCGACCCCTCGGCCACCACATGCACTCGCCCGTCGGCCGCGTTGGTGGCATGCCCGGTGAGCCCGAGCTCCAAGGCCCGCGACCGGGTCCACCAGCGAAAACCCACGCCCTGCACATATCCGTGCACCCAGGCGCTCAGCCGTACCGGATCGGTCGCCGATTGCGCGGTCGTATCGCCCCCCATGATCAGTCGACGGTATCGATCTCGAAGGACAGCGTCACCTTGCTCCCTGCCTTCAATGTCCGGCCCACTGTGCATACCTTGTCGATTGCCCGCTGCACCGTCACCAGCAGCCGCTCGCGGGCGGCTTCGTCGAGCTCGCTGAGGTCGAGTTCGAACACCTCGTCCAGCTGCGGGTACACCTCGTTCTCCCGGTCCGCGGCACCGGACACCCGGATGGTCGCGTCGTAATCGTCGCCGAGCCGGCGCGACAGCGGGAAATCCGAGCTCATCCCCGAACACGCGGCCAGCGCGATCTTCAAGAGCTCGCCGGGTGTGAAGACACCGGGCACGCTTTCCGACCCGATCAGTACCTCCGCTCCGCGAGAACTACGCCCGGTATAGCGCCGGGTCCCGGTACGCTCCACCCACAGCGTGGTCGGGCCCGAGGGTGCGCCGGCCGGCACCGCGGCGGCCACAGTGGTGGTGTCATCAGCCATGGTTGCGATCCTGCCATCCACCGCCCGGGCCGCGCGCACCCGTCCGCGGCAGGTGCGGATCAACCCCGGCGCGACCGCCGCGCGGTCACCCGCACCGGCCGCTTCGGCCGGTCCTCCAGCATTACGGCGAGAAGCCGCAGCAGCAGTAAGCCGACGACGAATGCGGCGATCAGCGTCGGTGTCACCAGGGACATGGCAGTCCTTCCACTCCACATCACGCGGCGCCACCGGCCGCGTACCCACCGGCGAGGCCGGTGATTCCGGCCGCGCCCACCGGCGGTGCGCAGGAAAAACTACCCCTGCGGACGGCCCGGAAACCCCTCACTTGCGCGATCTTTACGCCGCGAATCCGACCCCGGCGGATCGCCCGGGAGATCGCCCCGGGATCACCGATGCGGATGGCACCGCGAAGGATCGACCAGCTCCGCACAAGGAAGATTCCCGTAGCGGCGGATCACGTCCTGACCGCCCTCCCACAGCAGGAAACGCGCGAAGCTCGCCCCGATCGATCCCGGGGCGAAATCACCGTACGAGTACGCGTACTCCACTCCCCAAAACGGGTAACTCCCTACGCCGGCCGCCGCGCGCGTCGCGGGCCGGCCGCCGATCGTCACCCGCACCACCCCCGGCGTATCCGCGGCATCGGCGGCCTCGCTGTATCCGACGGCACCCGGTATCTCGGCCACCTCGTCGAGAACGTCGCGGGTGGTCAAGGTCTGGCAGCGCCCGGGTCCGTCGCGTCGCGCGAGCTCATTGCAGGTGATACCGGGTTCCGGCGGCTGTCCGGTTGCCAGCAGCCGGGTCTCGAAATTCCACCGGGTACCGGAACCGGCGTAGCGATTGACCACCCGAACCGGCAGATCGGCGCCGCCGACGGCTCGCCAATTGGTGACCCTTCCGAGGAACAGGTCCCGGATCTGCTCGACCGTGAGGTCGGTAACCCCGGTTCCCGGATGCACCGTCACGGTGAACAACGACAGCGCCAGCGGCCGTTGCACCAGTCCGGGGAAATCCGCGCCTTTGGGCGCGTCACCGATCGCCAGCAGCGTGCCGTCGGCACCGCGGGCGTCGTCGACCCGGGCCATACCGCGTTCGCTGCCCTCGAACTCGTAGTCGATATCCGAACCCGGACAGGTCCGTTCGTAGAGATCGCCCGCCTCCTCGACCACCCGTGCGAATGCGGTCGAGCCCACCACGGTGAGCCGCCCGGTGGCGCAACCACTCGGCGCCGCGTCGGATTCGACGATATCGAGCACGGCCATCGCCGCGATAACGGTGACCAGAAACCCGGTCAGGACGAGCATGAGCAGCGAAGCCCCGGAACGACCCTGGGTTTTGGTGATACCGCCGCCGGTGACCACGCCCTGCATCGTGGGCTCGGGATAGTCGCCCGTACCGGCGGTGCGTTCCAGGGTGGCCAGGATCTTGTAGTGGTCCGATCGGTTCAGCGGAACCTTCGGCAGATCGATGACACCGATATCCTGCCCCGGCAGTTCACGGTGACCGAAACCCGAATCCGGTTCGAAACAGACGGCCAGCCCCGGATTGCTCAGTTCGGTCACCGCCATTCCGATCACCCGCCGCTGCGGGAAATGCAGATGTAGTCCGGCCCGGCCGTTCTGCCCGGTCACGTAATCGGCGGCATCGATGGTGGTGGCACCGTGGTTCTCGATCCGGACCAGCACCACCGACAGATCCTGCAGATTACGTTCGGCGCCCTCCGGGGTCTGCCGTAATTGCCGAAGCGCCCCGGCGTGCCCGGATTCCGCTTCGCCGGTGACCGGCGTATCCATCTGTACCCGCCAGCCGAGCCGTTTACGACCGACGAAGACGAACTCCCAGACGAAGGCGCCCACCGGGATCGCGATACCGGCGAGCGGGAGCACAATACCGAACAACAGTTCACCCACCGGCGAATACCACCCCGAATCCCACTATCGGCCACCATTTTCGGCCAACCGTAGGGCGAAACCCATTCGACCGGCCGAATGTTCGCGCACGATTCACCGCGGCGTCATCGACCGCCGTGGGGTGGGCTCACGAGCTCTGGTCATCGATTCACCACTGCCGCAGTGCGTCCCTCACTCGGGGGCGACTGCTCCTTCGTGGTGTCAGCAGGCACTCGCTTCAGCACCGAGCCATTGGCGGCCCGGAAGTCGCGGGACCTCGAACGGGAAAGCCCATGCATCCCGGTAGTTCCCGCGAAACTCCAGGAATCCTGGACTATACGGCAGGTGCGGAGGCCGGACGATCGGCCCGAAACCGCGCTGCGCCGTCCACGACATGGCCGAAACCGGCCCGCTCCGAGCGAATCCTGGCTCCTGCGACCCTGCGATCCGTTCACCCGGTGACGACGATATCGCCGCCTCCGTCACCGGAAACGAATGTCAGCAGTTGCCGGGCCTCTGCCTCGACGAGGGCACGCTGGTCCGCGGCGAACCGATACCAGGGTTCGATGCGCAGTGTCGAATCCTGTAACGACCACCGGCCGTGCACGAAACCGTCCACCAGATACACCGGGACCCCGGCCGACGCCTCACGGGAGGTCCGCTGCCGATCTTCCTCGGCGATGATCCGGCGCCGGTCCCGGTAACCGAGCAGCGCATTGTCGAACGCGGGCAGAAACCGCACCGGCACCGGCAGGTCCGGATCGGCGAGCGGCGCATCGGGTAGATCGAACAACTCGGCGCCTTCCGCGCTCCGCAGTACCCGCAGCCGTGGACGCAATGCGGTGACGATCTCGCTGAGCCGGGTGAGACCCGACCAGGCCTGCATATCGGCGACGCTCGCCGGCCCGAACGCGGCGAGATAGCGCAGCACCAAAGTGGGTGGGTCGGCCGGGCCGAGCGGTGCCCCGATCCATTCCTCGGCCGGGCCGATGGTGACATATCGGTTGCGCCATCGGCCCCATTCCCCGGTTTCGGCGCCGTGCGCCATCGGCACCAGCACCTCCACCGCCTCCGCCAGCCTCCGCGTATGACGTTGCGGAAAGTATTCGGCCAGCGCCCTTCCGAGATCACCCCGCGACATCCACCGGCCCGCCAGAACTTCCCGGCCCACCGCGGCCAAGGCGGTCAACTCGATACCGTCGATCTCATTGCGGTAGTAGGCGGTATTGAGCGCTCCCGCGACATACGCCTGAACCGTGGGACGCAGCCAGCGGAAATCCTCCGCAGTGCTCAGGTGCACGGTGCGCCGGAGAGTGGTGGACCGGACGAGTTTCCGGTCGTGCATCAGCGCGGCCAAGTCCGGACGATCGAACCACCGCAACCGCGACCACATCCCGATATAGGGCCAATTCGGTTCCTGCCCCTGCACCGCGACCAGATGCCGGACCAGCTCGTAGGGTGGCAGCTCGGTCCGGGCCGCCAGATGCTGGCGTACCAGCAAGGTCCGGTTCAAGGTGCGCAGTGACAATTCCCGCATACCGGCATTATCGGCGCCGGCACCGACAAGTCGGAGCCTGTCGAGCCGGTAGACCCGAGCGCCCCGAACACGGTCGATCCCGCACCGGGTCCACAGCGGGACACCGGTATCGCCACCGTAGTGTCAGGGTGGTCCGAGTGGCTCAGCGGAGGGGTCGGCCGAACCATGCCGCCCGGTCACAACATCGGCCGGCGACCCGGCCGCGCGTTTCACCAGCGGCTCAGTCACCGCCCAGCCGAGTCCATTCCAGCAGCTCGTCCGCCGATCGGGTGTTGATGATCCGGTCGGGCGGGACCTCGCACGCCACCGCACGGGCACACCCGTACCCCTGCCAGTCCAGCTGACCCGGCGCGTGCGCATCGGTGTCGACCGCGAATTCGCAACCCATCTCGAGTGCGAGCCGGATCAACCGGTCCGGCGGGTCCTGCCGTTCGGGCCGGCTGTTGATCTCGACCGCGGTGCCGTAACGGCGGCACGCCTCGAACACGATCTCGGCGTCGAAATCCGATTCGGGCCGCGTCCCGCGCCCGCCCTCGACCAACCGCCCGGTGCAGTGTCCGAGGACGTCCACATGCGGGTTCGCCACCGCGTAGACCATGCGCCGGGTCATGGTGTCGCGGTCGTCGCGTAGCCGCGAATGCACACTCGCGACGACGATATCGAGTTCGGCGAGCAGATCGGCGTCCTGATCCAGGCTGCCGTCGGCGAGGATATCGACCTCGATCCCGGTGAGCACCCGGAACGGCGCCAGTTCGGCGTTCAGCTCGGCAATCATGTCGAGCTGCCGCCGTAACCGCTGTGCGGACAGACCGTTGGCGACGGTGAGCCGCGGTGAATGGTCGGTCAGCGCGCAGTACTCGTGTCCGAGCGCAGCGGCGCAGCCCATCATCTCCGCGATCGGGCTCCCACCGTCGGACCAGTCCGAATGGGTGTGCAGATCACCGCGCAACCGGGCGCGCAGCTGCGCACCCGCGGCCCCGATCGGCCGAGCCGCTGCCCGTAACTCGGCGAGGTAGCGCGGAACGACCCCCGCGCAGGCTTCTTCTATCACCGCCGCCGTTTTGGGACCGATACCGGCCAGCTCCTGCCAGTTCCGGGCTTCCCGGCGCCGCCGGAGTTCGTCGTCGTCGAGGCCCGCGACGATATCGGCGGCTCGCCGATACGCCTTGACCCGATGCGTCTGCTCCCGGCCCCGTTCGAGCCAGAATCCGATCTCGCGCAGCGCCGCCACCGGCCCGGGAGCGGGCCGTCCGGTGGTCTCCGGCGCGTCGGCGAACACCGGTCAGCGGGCCCTTCCGTACTTGACGAAGGCGACACCGTCGTCGAAGACCTGACTGGTGATGACACGGAATTCCATGGGTTCGGGCAGTCGCGGACCACTGCCGAACAGCGGCCTGCCCCGGCCCAGCACGATCGGATGCAGTTTGAGGAAGATCTGATCGATCTCGGGCATCAGGTCCTGAGCGAGCCGGCCGCCGCCGCACAGCCAGATCCCTGGCCCCTGTTCGCGTTTGAGTTCGCGTACCCGGGCGAGCGGATCGGCGGCGATGAGTTCCACGGCCGGATCCGGCGGTGCGGTGAGCGTGGTGGACACCACGAATTGCCGTAGATGCCCGTACGGGCTGGTGGTGCCGGTGCGCACTCCGAAATCGTAGGTTTTCCGGCCCATGATCACGGTATCGAAGTTGGCATTGCGCGCGTCGATCCCGAGTGTCCGGCGCACTTCGGACGGCACCGTTTCCGGATACTGCGCGGTGATCGTGGGCCCGTGGTCGCCGCCGACCGGGAAGAAATCGACGGTGCCCGCCTCGGTGGCGATGAACCCGTCGATCGTGGCAGCGACGAAGTAGGTGAGCTTGCGCATGGCGTCCTTCCCAGGCCGGCCGGGCCGACGATCTTGCCGAGCAAACCGTAACCCGTCGCCGGGCACCGCCGCGAGAGGTCTACGACGCCGTTTTGCGACGCCGCGCCGGCGGCTGGCACCGCGGGCACGAGAAGGACGAGCGATTCATGAATTTCTCCCGGACGATCGCCGCACCGCAGCGGGGACAGGGCCGGTCACCGCGCCCGTATACCGCCAGGGCCCGCTCGAAATAGCCGGATTCGCCGTTGACGTTCACATACAGTGCGTCGAACGAGGTCCCGCCCGCGGCCAGGGCATCTTCCATCACCGCCGCGGCCTCCGTGAGCAGCCGCCGCAACACCGGCCGGGTGAGTCCGGCAGCCGGCCGGCCGCCGTGGACCTGCGCCCGCCACAGTGCCTCGTCGGCGTAGATATTGCCGATACCGGAGACCACCGTCTGATCCAGCAGCACCCGTTTGATCTCGACCTGCTTCGTGCGCAACACAGCGACCACCCGCTCGGCGTCGAAACGGGGATCGAGCGGATCGCGGGCGATATGGGCCAGCAGATCGGGCAGCAGATCACCGTCCACCTGCACCAGCGGTGCCAGCACCCAGCCGCCGAAGGTGCGCTGATCGACGAACCGCAGCTCACGGCCGTCGTCCAGGGTCGCCCGGATATGGGCATGCTTCTCGACCGGCGCACCGGCCGGCTGCACCAGCATCTGCCCGCTCATCCCCAGATGGACGACCAGCGCGGTATCCGCAGGCTCCCGGTCGGGTTCGTCGAAGGTGAGCCACAGGTACTTACCGCGACGCCGGGCCGCGGCCACCGTCAGACCGGTCAGCCGGGCCGCCATATCGGCGGCACCGGCCACATGGCGGCGCACCGAACGCGGGTGCGTCACGGTGACCGATTCCACGGTCCGGCCGCGCAGATGTTCGGTCAGGCCGCGGCGAACGACCTCGACCTCGGGAAGCTCGGGCACCTCAGGTTTCGCCGGTCAGTGCGCGGTAGGCCGCGCCTGCCGCTTTCTGCTCGGCTTCTTTCTTCGACCGTCCGACACCCTGCCCGTAGGCATCACCGGCGATCACCGTGGTTGCGGTGAACTCTTTGTCGTGATCGGGGCCGGTGGAGGTGATCTCGTAGCTGGGCACGCCGAGACCGCGCTCGGCGGTGAGTTCTTGCAGGCTGGTCTTGAAATCCAGCCCGGCACCCATCCGCGGGCCACGTTCGAGCAGTTCGGCGAACAATCGCAACACGACCTCGCGCGCTACGTCGATACCGTGCTCGAGATGCACGGCACCGAGCAGCGACTCCATCCCGTCGGCCAGGATGCTCGGTTTGTCCCGGCCGCCGGTGAGTTCTTCACCTTTGCCGAGCAGCAGATGCTCGCCCAGACCGCCCTCGCCCAGCTTCCGGGCCACCTCGGCGAGCGCGTGCATATTCACCACGCTCGCGCGCAGCTTCGCCAGTTCGCCCTCGGATTTTTCCGGATGCTCGTGGTAGAGCCGTTCGGTGATACTCAGACCGAGTACCGAATCGCCGAGGAACTCGAGCCGCTCATTGGTCGGCAGCCCACCGTTCTCGTACGCGTACGAGCGATGGGTCAATGCGAGACGGAGCAGCTCGGGCTGAATCTCGACACCCAGGGCGGCGAGCAAACTCGCTTGGTCCGGCCGCTCGCCGGGTTCGTCTTTGCCCGCGGTCAATGGTCGACCGGGGATCAGACGGCCGAGGCGACCTGGCGGCCCTTGTAGGTACCGCAGGAGGGGCACGCGATATGCGGCAGGGTCTTCTGACCGCAGGCCCGGTTCGGGCAGGTGATCAGCGTAGGCGCGGCGGCCTTCCACTGGCTGCGCCGCGACCGGGTATTGGAACGGGACATCCGGCGCTTGGGAACGGCCACGACTACTTCTCCTCTGTGCTGTTACGTGCAATGTCTGCGGAATGGTCTCCGGTGGCCGCACCCGTATCGGGGCTGCCGCTGCCGGGCGATCCGGAGGCGAATTTCGCCAGCCCGGCCCAGCGGGGATCCAGTATCTCATGCCCGTGATCGGATCCTGCAATCGCCATCCGAACCCCGCATTCCGGGCACAGTCCCGCACAGTCGGGAGTGCACAGCGGCTGCAGCGGTAATTCGAGGCCGAGCTGGTCCACGACCAGGGGTTCGAGATCGATGAGGTCGTCGTCCATCCGGTAGACCTCGTCGTCGGACGCGGTCTGATCGGTGGTGCTGTCCGGGTAGGCGAACAGTTCGGTCAGCGAGAGTTCGATCGAATCGGTGAACTGTTCCAGGCAACGAGAGCATTCACCGGCCACCGGCGCGCTGACGGTTCCGGTGACGAGCACACCTTCCGAGACGGCCTGCAGACGTAGATCCAACTCGACCTCGGAACCGGCCGGTACGGCGATCAGGTCCAGGCCGAGCCGGTCGGAGGTGGTGACGGTTCGCCGCAGTTCGCGCATCGAGCCCGGGGCGCGACCGAGACTGCGAACATCGAGCACGAGACCCGCGTCGTGTGCACGGTGTGCACCGGAACGCGAGCGCGCGGTCGTATCGGCAGGCATCGAAGAACACTCCACTGGGTCGTTCGGGGGTTTCCGGGTGTGCCCACGACTGGGCGGGCAACCACACCACAGTACGCGAAACGTGGGGTTACCTGCAAAATCTTCGAAAGAGCTAGCGGCGGAACTCGGCGGCGTAGTCGGGCACCCCCGCCCCGTTGCGCAACTGCTGCCGGCCCCGCCCGACGGTCCGCAGGGCCCCGCCCAGGGTCTCCTCGAATTCGGCGAGTTTACTGTCGACGTAGTGGTCGCAATCGGCTCGCATCCGGTCGGCGTCGGCCTGTGCGGTATCGATCAGCCGAGCCGATTCCGCGTGTGCAGCCCGCACCACCTCGGTCTCCTCCACCAGGCGGCGCTGCTCGGCTTGCCCGTCGGCCACCGACCGATCGTAGGACGCCCGGCCGGCTTCGACCATCCGGTCGGCCTCGGTGCGCGCCCGGCCGGTCACCGATTCGTATTCGGCCTTGGCATCGGCTACCAGACGCTGGGCTTCGTTCGAGGCGGTATCGACCAGCCGGTCGGCATGCGCGGTGGCCTCGGCGACCATCCGGTCGGCATGCGCCTTCGCCTCGGCGAGGATCCGGTCGGCTTCGGCGCGGGCGTCGGCCACAGTGGTGGTGGCCTGTTCGTCGGCACTACGGACGGTTTCCTCGGCCAGTCCGCGGGCGTCGTCGACGATCTTGTCGCGGTGGTCGAGCACATCCTGGGCGTCGTCGATCTCGGCCGGCAGCGCGTCGCGCACATCGTCGAGGAGATCGAGCGTTTCCGGACGCGGGACGATGCAATTGCGCGTCGCGGGGATCCCGCGTGCCTCCTCGACTATGGCGACCAGTTCGTCGAGCGCCTCGAATACCCGGTACATGCTCAGTGCCCTCCTGCTGACGATCGGCGAAATATCACGCCGTTCCCAGTGTGCCCCGGCCCGTCGGCTGAGCCGAGCCAACTTTCGGTGTGTCGCTACTTCCGGGGGATATACACAGACTCCGGGGAATCAACTGGAGACCTGTTCTCCGCTTGGTGTTAGATTCGTAGGAGTCCTATCGCATCGTGATGGACCGCCTGACCCTTGCCCGATCGGAACCGCCCATGACCATCCTGCAAATGTCCTCGTCCGGGGCACTGTCCGCCGGGGATCTGGATATCGATTGGCCGGAACAGATGTCCCCGGCGGCCTGGCAGCAGCGTCTGCTCCGGTATCTCCGCGGCGATCGGGCGTTTCCGCAGCTGATCCGATTCGCGCTGGTGGGTGGTCTGAGCAATATTTCCTACGTACTGCTGTTCCTGAGCTTGACCGGCGCCGGGACCCTACTGGCCAATGTCGCCGGTTCGCTGGTGAGCACGGTCCTGGCAAACGAAATGCACCGCCGCCTCACCTTCCACGCAGCCGAACGGGTCGGCTGGTTCACCGCGCAATGGGAAGGCGGCGGCCTGGCGTTACTGGGCCTGGGAATCAGCACCGCGGCCCTCGCCGCGGTAGGAGTGCTCGCGCCCACGATGGCCGAACCGGCGCAGGCCGCGGCCGTGCTGGCGATCAGCGCCGCCGTGGGCGGGCTGCGTTTCCTGGCCTTGCGCGGCCTGGTGTTCGGGCCGCTGCGGCGGGCCCGGGAAGTGAGCGCCGCGCGCGGGGAATCAGCCGGCGCGCTCGGCGAGCCGGTCGAGTAGGCGTTTGTGCACCAGCGGCGGCAGCATATCGCTGACATCGCCGCCGAAGGCCGCCACTTCCTTGACCAGTGAACTGGACAGATAGCTGAATGCCGGATTGGTGGCGATGAAGAAGGTGTCCACCCCGGCGAGCTTCTTGTTCATCTGCGCCATCTGCAGTTCGTAGCCGAAGTCCCCGGCATCGCGTAGCCCCTTGACGATCGCGGTGATGCCCTGTTCCCGGGCGAAATCGACGGTCAGGCCGTGCCAGGAGGCGATCCGGACATTCGGCAGATCGGCGGTGGCATCACGCAGCATCTCGATACGCTCGTCGACGCTGAACATGCCCTGTTTCTTCTTGTTCACATTGACAGTGACGACGACCTCGTCGAACTGGGCCGCGACCCGGCGGAATACATCGAGGTGGCCGTTGGTCACCGGATCGAACGAACCTGGGCACAATGCTCCTGCCATGGGTCAGACGCTAGCAGGTGCGGCCCGATCCACCGCGGCGGCGCCGACGTACACGGCGGACTCGATGCGGGTCTCCCCGTACCGTTTCGGCGCGCGCGCGGCGAAGCCGGAAGGCCAGGCGATCTCGGCCGAACGGACGGACCGTTCGACGAGCAGCAGCGCGTCCTCGGCCAGCCAGCCGTGGGCCGCCAGTGCGCCGATATCCGCCTCGACCGCCGGGGTGGGCAGATCATAGGGTGGATCGGCGAATACCAGGTCGAAATCGCCCGCACCGGGCTGGGCCAGGACCTGCGCCACCGCACCGACCCGGACCTGCGCCGCGGTCAATCCCAGATCCGCGATATTGCCGCGCAACACCCCCGCTGCCCGGCGATCCGATTCGACCAGCAGCGCAGCCCCCGCGCCACGGGACAACGCCTCGAGCCCCAGCGCACCCGACCCCGCGTAGAGGTCGAGTACGCGGACACCGTCGAGATCCATCCGGGCCTCGATCGAGGAGAACAGCGCCTCCCGCACCCGGTCCGAGGTGGGCCGGGTGCCTGCGGGCGGGACCCGCAGGCGACGCCCACCGGCCGTTCCGGCGACGATCCGGGTCATTCGGATTCGCGTCCGCCCAGTTCGATCAGCAGATCACCGCCCTCGACCTGCTGCACTTGGGTGATGGCCACCCGGCCCACCACTCCCCCGCGCGGCGCGGTGATGGCGGCCTCCATCTTCATGGCCTCGATGGTGGCGATCGTATCGCCGGCCGCGACCCGATCCCCCTCGGCGGCGATCAAGGTCACGACGCCGGCGAAGGGCGCGGCGATATGGTGCGGATTGTTCTTGTCGGCCTTCTCCGCGACCGGGATCTCACTGGCAATGGAACGGTCCCGGACCGAGATCGGGCGCAGCTGCCCGTTGAGGATGCACATCACCGTGCGCATACCGCGTTCATCCGGTTCGGAGATGGCCTCCAGGCCGATCAGCAGGATGACGCCCTTCTCCAGCTGGACCCGATGCTCCTCGCCGTGCCGCAGGCCGTAGAAGAACTGATTCGCCGACAACCCGGTGGTATCGCCGTACTGCTCGCGGTGCGTCAGGAATTCGGCGGTGGGGCCCGGGAACAGCAGCCGGTTGAGAGTCGAACGGCGCTCCTGGGAGCCGCCCGCCAGCCCGGCCTCGTCGTCGGCTGTCAGCGGTGTCTCCGGTTTGGCGGCACTGCGTCCGGCCAGCGCCTTCTCCCGGAAGGGTTCGGGCCAGCCGCCGGCAGGGGTGCCGAGATCACCGCGCAGGAAGCCGATCACCGAATCTGGGATGTCGTAGCGGCCCGGATCGGCGGCGAAATCCTCGATATCGATACCGGACCCGACCAGCGACAGCGCGAGATCGCCGACCACCTTCGACGACGGAGTGACCTTGATCAACCGGCCCAGCAACCGGTCGGCCGCGGCGTATTTCGCCTCCACCTCCTCGAAACGGTCGCCCAGGCCGAGCGCGATGGCCTGCTGCCGCAGATTGGACAGCTGGCCACCGGGGATCTCATGGGTGTAGACACGACCGGTCGGAGCGGGCAGCCCGGACTCGAACGGCGCGTACACCTTGCGCAGCGCCTCCCAGTAGGGCTCCAGATCGCAGACATTGCCCAGATTCAGGCCGGTGTCGTGCTCGCTGTGCGCGGCGGCCGCGACAATCGCGGAGAGCGCGGGCTGGCTGGTGGTGCCGGCCATCGCCGCAGAAGCGCCGTCCACGGCGTCGGCGCCGGCCTGCCACGCCGCCAGATAGGTGGCGAGCTGACCACCCGGGGTGTCGTGGGTATGCACATGGACGGGCAGGTCGAAGTTGCTGCGCAGCGCCGTCACCAGTTTCGCCGCCGCCGGAGCCCGCAGCAGACCGGCCATATCCTTGATCGCGAGGACATGCGCGCCCGCGTCGACGATCTGCTCGGCCAGTTTCAGGTAGTAGTCCAGGGTGTAGAGCTTCTCGTCGGGATCGGTGAGATCCCCGGTGTAGCTCAGCGCGACCTCGGCCACCGCGGTACCCGTTTCCCGGACCGCGTCGATCGCCGGGCGCATCTGATCGACATTGTTGAGCGCGTCGAAGATCCGGAAGATATCGATCCCGGTTTCGGTGGCCTCGGCGACGAATGCCCGCGTCACCCGCTCCGGGTAAGGCGTATAACCGACGGTGTTGCGGCCCCGCAGCAGCATCTGCAGGCAGATATTCGGGATCGCCTCACGCAGGGCGGCCAGCCGCTCCCACGGATCCTCGTACAGGAACCGTAACGCCACATCATAGGTCGCGCCGCCCCAGCATTCGACCGAGAGCAGTTCGGGGGTCAGCCGGGCAACATGCCCGGCGACATCCAGCAGCCCGTTGGTCCGCACCCGGGTCGCCAGCAACGACTGGTGGGCGTCCCGGAACGTGGTGTCGGTGACTCCGACCGCTTTCTGTTCGCGCAGCGCGCGCGCGAACCCGTCCGGCCCCAGGGTCAGCAGCTTCTGCCGGGAACCGTCCGGCGGCGGTACCGACAGGTCGATCGCCGGCAGTTTGTCGTGCGGGTACACCGCCGTGGGCCGCGCCCCGTGCGGTTTGTTCACGGTGATATCGGCCAGATAGTTCAGGATCTTGGTGCCGCGGTCGGCGGGTTCGCGCAGGGAGAGCAACTGCGGGCGTTCGTCGATGAACGAGGTGGTGACCCGCCCGGCCTTGAAATCGGGGTCGTCGAGCACCGCCAGCAGGAATTGGATATTGGTGGTGACACCGCGGATCCGGAACTCCATCAGCGCCCGGCGCGCGCGGGCCACCGCCGCCGGGAAGTCCCGCCCCCGGCAGCTGAGCTTCACCAGCATCGAATCGAAATAGGCGCCGATCTCGGCACCGAGGTTCGCACCACCGTCGAGCCGGATCCCCGCGCCGCCGGGCGTCCGGTACGCGGTGATCCGCCCGGTATCGGGGCGGAAACCGTTGGCCGGATCCTCGGTGGTGATCCGGCACTGCAGCGCGGCACCGCGGATGGTGACCCTGTCCTGGCTCAGGCCCAGATCGTCGAGGCTCTCCCCGGCCGCGATCCGCAACTGCGACTGCACCAGATCGACATCGGTGATCTCCTCGGTCACGGTGTGCTCGACCTGGATACGGGGGTTCATCTCGATGAAGACATGGTTGCCGCGCTCGTCGAGCAGGAATTCGACGGTGCCCGCGCAGCTGTAACCGATCTGCCGGGCGAACGCCACCGCGTCGGCGCAGATCCGATCCCGCAGTGCCAGGTCCAGATTCGGGGCGGGCGCCAGCTCGATCACCTTCTGATGCCGCCGCTGCACCGAACAGTCCCGCTCGAACAGGTGCATCACATTGCCCTGGGTATCGGCCAGGATCTGCACCTCGATATGGCGCGGGTTGACCACCGCCTGCTCCAGGAAGACGGTGGGATCGCCGAACGCGGATTCGGCTTCCCGCGACGCCGCCTCGATCGCCTCCCGCAACTGCTCACGCGCCGGCACCCGGCGCATACCGCGGCCACCGCCACCGGCGACCGCCTTCACGAATACCGGGAACTCCATGGATTCGGCCGCCGCGAGCAGTTCGCCGACATCCGCGGAGGGCGCACTGGAATCCAGGACCGGCAGCCCGGCCGCCTTCGCCGCTGCGATCGCGCGCGCCTTGTTGCCCGCCAGTTCCAGGACCTCGGCCGACGGACCGATGAAGGTGATCCCCTCCCGCGCACAGGCCGCGGCCAGATCCGGATTCTCCGAGAGGAAACCGTATCCCGGATAGATCGCGTCGGCGCCGGCGGTCTTGGCCGCCTCGATGATCGCGTCGACCGAGAGATAGGCCCGGACGGGATGACCTTCCTCGCCGATCTCGTATGCCTCGTCCGCCTTCAGGCGGTGGACCGAATTCCGGTCCTCGTGCGGGAAGACGGCAACCGTTCCGATACCGAGCTCGTACGCCGCGCGGAAGGCTCGGATGGCGATCTCGCCGCGGTTGGCAACCAAGACTTTCGAGAACATTGACCCAACGTACCCGGCGCCACATCCAGGATCGACACCGAAGTCCACTTCGCAGAATCTTCACATCGGCGCATTGCACGGTTGCGAAACCTTGGTCACCCTGCCGTCACATCTCACCGGCGACCACGGCCGATTGTGCGGTCGCCCGGAGCGGGCCAACTTCCGGCAATCTTCGCAGCCGGCTACATCGGCGGCGGGAGCAAGGTCCGGGCGCGCTCGTCGACACGGTCGCGCCACGCTCCGCAACACGGTCGCGCCACGCTCCGCAACACGGTCGCGCCAGGCTCCGCAGCACGGCCTCACCACACTCCGCAGCACGGCCTCACCACACTCCGCAACACGGCGACATCGCGCTCCGCAACAGGGCAGCGGTGCGACCGGAAGTACGGCCTCGCCGCGTTCGGCAACACAGTGACAACGCGCTCGGCAGCACACCGGCAGCGCAGTCGGCCTACAGTCCACTGCATCGAGCGGCGGGCTCACCTCGTCGGCGCGGTTGTCGCCGACCGGTACGACCGGCGAATCCGGCCGAATCCAGGTGAGCGCAGCCACCCGGTCCGCAGCCGCCCGGCCTCCGAACCCCGCGCCGAGGCGTATCCGGCTCGGGAACCGCCGCCTGATCGCGGCGATGCCGGTACGTACGGACGTTCGCGACGACTCTGCCCGCCGGCCGGGCTATGGTGGATGACGCAGCTGGTTCGCCGGCCGGTCGCCCCGGAGCCCCGGACGATCGCCCCGGCGTCGAAACCCGCACCAGGCGGGTGAGAGGGAATCCGGTGGAAATCCGGAACTGTCCCGCAGCGGTGAGCGAGAACGAACGCTGTCATCAGCACTGGGCATACAGCCTGGGAAGCGACGGTCAGTAGGTCGGCCGTTCGGCCGGAGCCCGCGAGTCCGAAGACCTGCCGGTTGTACCGGGTACGCCGTATCCGGTGGCCACCGCCTCGAGGATTGGGCGTCGCGGTCCACCAGTGCCGGAACAGCCACCGCCTGCGCGGATGTCCGGGTTTTCAGTGGTTCCGTGCACCCGCGTAAGGCGATGGCCGGTCGAACATCAGCACTGGAGAACACCGTGACTGCTATTTCGTACAGCCCGTTCACCGCAACGGTTCTCGGCCTGCCCCGGGTGGGTCCACGCCGCGAGCTCAAACGCGCGACCGAGTCCTATTGGGCCGGGCGTATCGACGCCGACCGTCTGCACGAGACCGGCCGCGACCTGCGCCGCGACCAGTACGCCGAACTCCAGGCCGCGGGCCTGGATTCGATCCCCGTGGGCACCTTCTCCTACTACGACCAGATGCTGGATACGGCCGTGTTGCTGGGTGCCCTGCCGGCGCGGGTCGCCGATATCACCGACCCGCTGGACCGCTACTTCGCCGCGGCCCGCGGTACGGATTCGGTCGAACCGCTGGAGATGACCAAATGGTTCGATACCAACTATCACTATTTGGTCCCCGAGATCGGTCCACAGACCGCCTTCGCATTACATCCCGGCGAATTGCTGGCGCAGCTCCGCGAGGCAATCGAACTCGGAGTTCCCGCGCGGCCGGTCGTGATCGGCCCGGTCACCTTCCTGAAACTGTCGAAATCCGCGGGCACCCCCGCACTGGAACGTATCGCTGAGCTCATCCCGCTCTACCGGGACCTGCTCCGGCTGCTCGCCGCGGCCGGAGCGGCCTGGGTGCAGCTCGACGAACCCGTGCTGGTCACCGACCTCACCGCCGAGGAACTCGCGGCGGTCCGGCAGGTCTACACCGAACTGACCGAACCCGCCGACCGCCCGGCCGTGCTGGTGGCCACCTACTTCGGCAGTCCCGGCCCCGCAGTGAACGCGCTGGCCGGGACCGACGTGGAAGGACTCGCGATCGACCTGGTCGCCGGCAGTACGGTCGACGACTTGGCCGCCGTTCCCGCCCTGACGGGCAAAACGCTGGTCGCCGGTGTCGTCGACGGTCGCAATATCTGGCGCACCGACCTGGACCGCGCCCTGTCGACCCTCGCCACGCTCCTCGGCAGCGCGCAATCGGTCGCGGTGTCGACCTCCTGTTCCCTGCTGCATGTGCCCTATACCCTCGCCGGGGAAATACATCTCGACGATGCCCTGCGCTCCTGGCTCGCCTTCGGCGCCGAGAAGGTCGCCGAGGTGCGGGTACTGGCCACCGGACTGACCCGCGGAACCGAGGCCGTCGCCAGCGAGCTCGCGCAGTCCCGCGCCGCGGCCGCGAGCCGCCGGTCCGATCCGCGGATCGCCGACTCCCAGGTCCGGGCCCGTCTGGCCGCGCTGGGCCCGAAGGCCGTCGAACGCGGCCCGGCGGCGCAGCGGCGGGCCCTGCAGCAGGACCGGCTGCAGCTACCGCCGTTGCCCACCACCACGATCGGCTCCTACCCGCAGACCACCGCGATCCGGCTGGCCCGGGCGGCGCTGCGCAAAGGCGATATCGACCGTAGTGAATACGAGCGCCGGATGCGGGCGGAGATCGCCGAGGTCATCGCCCTGCAGGAGGAGCTGGGCCTCGACGTGCTGGTGCACGGCGAACCCGAACGCAACGATATGGTGCAGTACTTCGCCGAACAGCTCGACGGTTTCGCGGCCACCGAACTGGGCTGGGTCCAGTCCTACGGCACGCGGTGCGTACGCCCGCCGATCCTGTACGGCGACGTCTCCCGGCCCGCGGCCATGACGATCGACTGGATCCGCTACGCCCAATCGCTCACCGGCAAACCGGTGAAAGGCATGCTCACCGGGCCGGTCACCATCCTGGCCTGGTCTTTCGTCCGCGACGACCAGCCCCTCGCGGAATCGGCGCGGCAGGTGGCGCTGGCCATCCGGGACGAAACCGTCGACCTGCAGAACGCGGGTATCCGGATCATCCAGGTGGACGAGCCGGCGCTGCGCGAACTGCTCCCCCTGCGCACGGCCGACCAGCAGGCATACCTGGATTGGTCGGTGGGCGCATTCCGGCTGGCGACCTCCGGAGTCGCCGATTCGATCCAGATCCACACCCACCTGTGCTACTCGGAATTCGGTGAGGTGATCGATGCGATCGCCGGCCTGGACGCGGATGTCACCTCGATCGAGGCGGCACGGTCGCATATGGAGGTGCTCGACGATCTGAACGCCGCCGGCTTCGATGCGGGGGTCGGCCCGGGTGTCTACGATATCCATTCGCCCCGGGTGCCGAGCGCCGAGGAGATCACCACAGCCCTCGAAGCGGCCCTGAAAGCCGTTCCCGCCGATCGTCTCTGGGTGAATCCGGACTGTGGCCTGAAGACCCGCGGTCCCGCCGAGGTCGAAGCGTCGCTACGCAATATGGTCACCGCCGCGCACCGGGTGCGCTGACCGGAAGCCGCCCGGTCCGCTCCGGATCGGTCCGGTAGCCGACCCGGCCTCGGTGGGCCGGGCGGCACGGGCGCCACCGCGTATATGTGCGCCGATCGCGATCCAGGCTTCGCCCGGCCCGGACCACCGCCGACGAGTCGAGGCACCGCCGCACAGTACGGTCGCCGAGCCGGCCGTACTGTGCACTGGTCGATACGGTGTTCCACCGGCTCGGGCCGTCACGGGAACCCGGCCGGGTGGAGTCAGCCCTCCAGCTCCCCCGCCCCCGACTCGCGACGCTTCATCCGTTCGGCCGCAGCGCATTCCGGGCAATGCCGCATGATCCGCAATACCGGACGAACCCCTCGCTGTGGAACCGGCGATCGCCGCCGGACCGCACGGCACCCTTGCTCTGGTCTCATACCGCCCAACCCTTTCCCTCGCCGTTGCTCTGTAACAGATTCGACGCGACCGGGTACGCATCGGTTCCCTCCCGCTACAACAAATTTCGCAATCGCCGCGCTACACCGCTCCCCGCCTCCCACGACGCCGCAGAAACCGGCCGCACGATGCTCGAGAAGGCCGCCGAACCCGACACCGCGCAAGCCCGCTCAACCAGCCACAGCGTCATCTCGCTCGCGTTCCCCAGCCACCCGGCACTCCACCCACCAGGAACTTTCACCGACCGCAACCGGCTTCGCTCCCATCCATGCCTACGCCATTCGCCGACTCGGCACCCCGCCGCGCCGGGCCACAGCGGGATGGAACCGGGCGGCCGCATACGGTGGCCCCGGTGCGGTGCTGAGACGACCGGCAGCGGCACACGACGACAGCCTGCTCCTGCCCTGGCGTATGCGGTGCGCGCGGATGACCGCACGGCATCACCGCCCCGGAGCGCCCCGGGCCACGCCGACCCGCAGTAACAGCACCCCAGCGCCGGGATACGCCGGACGGAGCCGGTGGTCTCACGGCATCGGACCGCACCGCGCACCGGAACGCTGCGGGCTTCCGTCGGCCGCAAGCGATGGCCACGCGGCCGAGAAACCTGACTCCGCGGTGGCCGAAAACCGTGGGGCGCGAACGGGAAAGACTGCGAGCCGCCCGCCGGCACCGCGCACTCAGGACTTCGCCAAGTATTCCAGGCGTTCCGAATCGACGGCGGCGTGCATCATCGCCGCCAGACCCGGGTGGCGGGTGAGCCCGGGATCCTCGGCGACCAAGGTCCGCGCGAGTTCCTGGGCGGTGGTGATGACCTCCAGATCGTCGAGCAGCGACAACAGCCGTAGCGAGCGCGCGGTTCCCGACTGCGCCGAGCCCAGCACATCGCCCTCGCGGCGCTGCCGCAGATCGAGCACCGACAACTCGAAACCGTCGGTGGTCGCGGCCACCGCCTCCAACCGGGTCATCGCGGGTCCGCCGGGCGCCGCGTCGGTGACCAGCAGGCACAGTCCGGGATGTTTGCCGCGGCCGATCCGGCCCCGCAACTGATGCAGCTGGCTCACTCCGAATCGGTCGGCGTCCACGATCACCATCACGGTCGCGTTCGGCACATCCACCCCGACCTCGACAACGGTCGTGCAGACCAGCACATCGATGGTGCCGGCGTTGAAATCCCGCATCACCTGATCTTTTTCATCGGACGGAAGCCGTCCATGCAGCAGCCCGATCCGCAGTCGCGCCAGCGGTCCGGTGCGCAATCGGTCGAAAACGTCCAGTACGGACTGGGTGGTGGGCGGTTCCTTCCCGGAATCCGCGCCGCGTGCTTTTCCGCCCTTCCCACGGGTGCCGCCGCCGTCCTCGTCGTCGCCGATCCGCGAACACACCACATACGCCTGCCGGCCGGCCGCCACCTCCTCGGTGATCCGCTCCCACGCCCGGTCCACCCAGTTGGGATGCATCCGGCGCGGCACCACCTTCGAGGCGATCGGGGAGCGGCCGCGCGGCAACTGGGTGAGGGTGGAGGTCTCCAGATCACCGAGGGTGGTCATGGCGATGGTGCGCGGAATCGGGGTCGCGGTCATCACCAGCAGGTGCGGGGATACTCCGTCTTTCGCCTTGGCGCGCAACGCATCCCGCTGTTCCACCCCGAAACGATGTTGTTCGTCGACCACCACCATGCCCAGATCGAAGAATTCCACCGAATCCTGGATCAGCGCATGCGTCCCGATCACGATCCCGGCTTCCCCGGTCACCGCCGCGAGCAGCGCGGCCCGTTTGGTGGCCGTGGACATCGATCCGGTGACGAGCCTCACCTGTGTCGCCGTTTCGGCCGCGCCGAGTTCACCGGCCTGTCCGAGATCGCCCAGCATTGCGCACAACGACCGATAATGCTGGGCAGCGAGGACCTCGGTGGGCGCGAGCAGTGCGCATTGCCGGCCCGCGTCGACGACCTGCAGCATGGCGTGCAGGGCGACGATGGTCTTCCCCGAGCCCACCTCCCCCTGCAGCAGCCGGTGCATCGGCTGTTCACGGGCGAGGTCGGCGGAGATCTCGGCGATCACCTGGCGCTGGCCTTCGGTCAGTTCGAACGGCAACCGCTCATCGAACGCGGCGGCGATACCACCGGGCCGCGGCGGGCACGACCGCGCCGTCCGGCCCGACGTCTCGTGCCGCCGTTCGGCGAGTACCAGCTGCAACGCCAGCGCCTCGTCGAATCGCAGCCGTTCCCGGGCCCGCTCGATATCGGCCTGGTGCTCCGGTAGGTGGATCAGCCGCAGCGCATCGCCGACCGGCATCAGCGCCCGCTCGTCGCGGACCGCGGCGGGCAGCGGATCCTCGACCGGGTCGAGCTGGTCGAGGACCTGCCGGACACAGGCCAGGATCTCCCAGCTCTGCACCTTCGCGGTGGCCGGGTACACCGGGATGAATTCGCGCTCGAAGAACGACATATCCACCCCATCGGAGCCTTTCGCGCTCTGCGCGATCCCCCGCAGATCCCCGCCACCGCGCACCCTGGTCAGCGCCGGCTCGTCGCCGTCGGACTCCGGCAGGATCAGATACCCCGGGTGGCTGAGATTCCATTGGCCGGGCCGCCAATAGTTCACGGTGCCCGACATCATCGCCCGGGCGCCTTCGCGTATCACGTACTTCACCTTGTCGCCGTTGAAGAAGGTGACGTCCACCCCGCGACCGGATCCGGTATCGAGCACCACCTTCAACAGCGAGCCCCGCCGCTGCCGCATCGGCCGCAGTTCGGCCTTGGTGATCCGCCCGATCACCGTGATATGCGCACCGTCCTCGGGCGCTTCCTCGGTGAGCGGCTGGCCCTGGGTGGCGTACCGCAGCGGATAGTGGCGCAGCAGATCCTCCACGGTGCGCATATCGAATGCATCCGACAGCGACCCGGCGGCCTTCGCCCCGAGCACGTGGTCGAGCCGATCGCTCAAGGTAGCCATATCACTCCGCTCACTGCCGCCTGCTCATTCCACACCGATCTGGATCAGATCCGCGCGCTGCCCCCCGGAATACACCGAAACCTCGACACCGGGAAATTCGGCTCCGATATGCCGCGCGAGATCCGCGGCCAGACCCTCCGGCGCCGGCGTGCCGACCAGCAGGGTCACCAGTTCACCGCCCAGCCCCAGCATCCGGTCCAAGAGGGTTTGTCCCGCGGCGCGGGTATCCCGGTCGATCACCACCACATCGTGGCCGACCAATCCCAGACCGTCACCGGGCGCGCAGGTCCCGACCATGGTCAGGGCGCGTTCCTCGGCCCGGCGCAGCGAACCCCAGCGGGTACCGGCGGCTGCTTCCGACATCGCGAAGGCGTCGTCGACCGCTATCCGCGCCCGATCGTGCACCGCCATCGCCGCCAGCCCCTGCACCATGCTGGCGCTGGGCAACAGCAGGACGTCGCGGTATGCGTCGCGGGCCGCGACACCCACCGCGACCAGCTCATGGGCCGGCAGTGCCCCATTGGGTAGCACCAGCACCTCTCGGTGCGGCATTCCACGGATGGCCGCGAGCAGCGCCGCGGATTCCAGCGCAGGCTCGGCGTCCAGCACCACCGCACCGGCCGCCTCGAACAGCCCCGCCGCACCCGCCCCGGCCGCAACCGCCAGCACACCACGATCGACCGCTGTCCCCCCGGCCGCACATCGGCCGCCGGAAAGGGACGTGACCCGATCGGTCCATCCCGCGCCGGCCTCGGCAGCCGGGGATTCGGCGAGGTATTCGATCCGGATATCCCGGACGGCGCCCGCGGCCATTCCGGCTTCGACCGCGGCCCCGGCCTCCGCGCAGTGGACATGAGCCGTCCATCCCCCGGCACCGTCGGCCGCCACGATCACGGAATCACCCAGTTGCGCCAGCCGCGCTCGCAACGCGGCGGCCCGGCGGTCGTCGGCCGCTGCGATCCGGAACATCACCTCGTAGCGCATCGGCTCCGTGGCGGCCCGCCCGCGGCCGGTGTGGGACGGATCGGCGGCCGGCGGGTATTCACGTCGAGCCGGGATCTCCCCGGTAACCACGGCAACCATCGTGTCCAGCAACACCAGCAGCCCGCGCGCGCCCGCGTCCACAACTCCGGCCGCGCGCAATACCGCCAGCTGGTCACGAGTCTGTTCCAGCGCCCGCGCCGCCCCGTCGGCAGCGGCGCGAGCCACCTCGGCCAGCCCGCGCTCGAGGCATTCGCGCGCCGCGTCGCTCGCCCGGTCGAGCACGGTGAGGACGGTTCCTTCCACCGGTTCGCTCAAACTGTCCCGGGCCAGCGCCGCCGCCCGCGCAAGCCCGTCCCGGTAGGTTTCGCCGGTCAGCTCCCGCTGCACGGCGGATTCCGCGATCCCGCGCAGTACCTGCGAAAGGATGATCCCCGAGTTCCCCCGCGCCCCCGAGACCGCTCCGCGCGCCATCGCGGCGGCGTACCGGTGGAGTTGCTCCGCCGCCCGACCACCGCCGTCCGCTGCCCCGCCGGCATTCGCGCCCGCGGTCACTGTCTGCGGTCGCCCGCCGGTCGCGCCGGCGACAACCTCCGCATCCGCGTCAACGTCCCCCGTCCGCCCGCCGACGCCGTAAACCGTCGCCACGGCAACAGACTCCGCCTCTGCCACGGCGGCGCGCATGGTCGCCAGGAGATTGCGCCCGGTATCGGAGTCCGGTACCGGGAACACGTTGAGTGCGTCGATCTCCGCCCGCGCCCGCTCCAGCGCGGCGACACAGGCGCGACCCCACTGCAAGAATTCCGCTCCGCCCAGACCGGCTTCGAAAACCCCGGATCGCGGTAGCCGCACAACCCGTTCACCCGCAACCGATGCGCCGTCGAGCCCCGGAGACAGCCCGTCCGGAACACCGCTCACCTGCCGAGTTTCGGGCACCGCCACCTCGTTCCTGGTCATCGGATTCTTCGCCCGCCCAGGTTAGCGGGAGTGCCCGACATCGCCGATCCGGCGCACAGCAGCCGACAACCCGGCAGCGGGCCGACCAACGCGGCAGCAGTCGACCGGGGGCTGCGTCCGGCCGGCGGCACCGGCATCACGCGCGAAGGTCGCCCGGCGTAGCCTCGAAGCGCTGGGTGCCGTGGCAAGCGGGCGCCGGGTAGCCGACCACGAGGTTCACGGGCCGGGGTCCGCCCCCGGTTTTGTGGATCATTGCGGGCCGGGCTACTCTTGCAGGGTTGCCTGGCGCGATCGGTTCGGTCTGCGCTTCCCGGGTCGCCCGGCAGGCAGGAAGACATTGATCTCGGATCGACCACCGTAATGGGTGGCCGGTCCCTCTGAAGACATGAAGGAGTTCGCGACTATGGCTGCCGTCTGCGACGTCTGCGCCAAGGGCCCCGGCTTCGGGAAGTCGGTCTCGCATTCGCACCGGCGCACCAACCGTCGCTGGAACCCGAATATCCAGACCGTGCGTGCACAGGTCGCCCCGGGTAACACCCGCCGGATGAACGTGTGCACCTCCTGCCTGAAGGCGGGCAAGGTCGTCCGCGGCTGAGCCGCGCCGATCAACTGTGCCCCGATTCGCGGTGGTCGGGCGGTGAAAACCGCTGACTGCCGCATCGGGACAAGTATTCTCCGACATCGCCTCGCCCCGGCTGCCCCATAGTAGCCGGGGCGAGGTCGTGCGGGCGTCCGATCGGAGGGTTCACCTATCGATCCGAACAGTGCGGAGCAGCCGGGGTCCGGGCCGCCGTGGCGAATAGTTCCGCTCCGGCCGGAACACGCCCATGCGCTGGCGGTCTGCCATATCGCGTGCTGGCGTGAGGCTTATCACGCGCTGGTACCCGATCATGTATTGGCGGCCTTGGATCCGGAACGCCGTGCCGCCACGGTGGAACGGACGGCTCGCGAACCCCGCGGAACCTTCCTGGTGGCGGAATCCGGCGGCGAGGTCGTCGGGTTCGTCCACTACGGTGCGCCGAGCGAGTATCCGGCGGTCGCCGAACGGGAACTGAGCGCCCTGTACGTCCGGGCCTCCTGGTACGGCACCGGGCTCGCCCAGGCCCTGCTGGAGGCCGTGCTGATACCCGGAAAGTCCTGCTCATTGTGGGTTTTCGAGCAGAATCCGCGCGCCCGCGCCTTTTACAGCAAGTACGGTTTCGTACCCGACGGCACCGCCCGCGCGGAACGGTTCGCCACCACGACCGAGATCAGGATGGTGCGCCCCGCAGTAGAGTGCCGGTCATGAGCACCGAAACCGAATACATCCGGATCGAGGACGGGGTCCTGGAGATCACCCTGTCCACCGCGGCCCGAGGGACCTCCCTCGATTTCGCGGGAGTCGCCGCGGGAACCGCCGCCTTGGCCGCGGCGGGTACGGATGTGGGGGCCGTACTGCTCACCGGTTCCGGCCCCAACTTCTGCGCCGGTGGCGATGTCCGGGATTTCGCCGCCGCCGAGGACCGCTCCGCGCACCTGTACCAGCTCGCCGATACGCTGCACGTTTTCGTCCGCGCGTTGGATGCCGCGCCGGTTCCGGTGGTCGCAGCGGTACACGGCTGGGCGGCCGGCGCCGGTATGAGCCTGGTATGTGCCGCCGATATCGCGATCGGCGGCCCGGGCACGCGGATGCGGCCCGCCTACCCCGGTGTGGGGTTGAGCCCGGACGGCGGTATGTCGTGGACACTACCGCGGCTGGTCGGCGTCGCGAAGGCCCGCGACATCATGCTCACCGACACCGTGCTGGATGCCGCCGAAGCCCACCGCCTAGGCATTCTGGCGCGGCTCACCGGCAGCGACGACGCCGTCCAGGACGCCGCCCGCGAACTCGCCCGTACGCTGGCCCGCGGCCCCCGCGCCAGCTACACCTCGATCCGCACCCTGCTCAGCAGCTCTGCCACCGCGACCCTGAGCGAACAACTGGACGCCGAACGCGACGCCATGGGCAAAGCCGCCGGTAGCCCGACCGGCCGCGAAGGCGTCGACGCGTTCCTCGCCAAACGCGCCCCCGACTATTCCGGCTTGAGTTGATCCGGGCCCCTGACCGCGCATAACCCGCCTGTCCATCGTTCCGACCGCGAGATGATGCGCCGCAAGCGCGAATATCGCGGCGGTACACACGGGAACCCGCCGTCTGCGTCAGCGCATTGATGAGCTGGGGGTGCCGATCTGGTTCGGTCGCGGAATCCGAACCGGCCGGCGGCTGCGTGGTTTCTAGCAGCGGTCAGTTGCGCCGGCGCGTAGCACGAACCGGGCGACCGCCTCGGTGAAGGCGTCGTTGTCGTCACCGGCGGCGGTGTGGGCGGCATTGCCGATTTCGGCGATTTCCGCGTGCGGTACCAGTTCCTGGAATTCGGCGGCGCCTTCGGCACTGACGACATCGGATTTCATGCCCCGGACGAGCAGTACCGGGATCGTCAGTGCCCGGGCGACGCTCTCGAGGTTACGGGCCATCTCGGCGGGGTCGTGTCCTTTGTCACCGAGAATGCCCGGATCCCAGTGCCAGTACCAGCGCCCGTCGCGCTGCCGGAGATTACGGAGCAGGCCCGCGCTGGATTTCGGCCGGGGCCGGTGCGGCATATATTGCGCGACCGCGTCCGCGGCTTCTTCCACGGTGGCGAATCCTTCGGGATTCTTGTTGAGGAATGTGACGACCCGGTTGACTCCCGCGGGTTCGGGCCGGGTGACGATATCGACCAGGACCAGCGCCGAGATCGCCTCCCCGCCCGGGGCAGCGGTGGCCAGCAGGCCGGTTATCCCGCCCATACTGGCGCCGACCAGGACGGTCGGGCCGCCGCCCAGTTGTTCCAGTACTGCGTGTACATCGCCGACCATGGTCTCGTAGCGGTAATCGCGGTCGAGTGCCCATTGGCTGTCGCCGTGTCCGCGCGCGTCCATTGTGACCGCGCGGATTCCGGCGGCGCCGAGTTGCGCGCCCGTCTGTTTCCAGGAGTGCCGGGTTTGACCGCCGCCGTGCAGGAACAGCGCCGTCGGACCGTCCGCGGGGCCGTATCGGTCCGCAACGAGCTCGATCCCGCCCGCGCCACGGAACCGCAGCCGGACGGGATCGAGCAGATTGTTCGCATTACTCACGATTCGCAGCATCGCAAATATGCGGACGTTACGCCGTACGAACGGACAAAATCAGCAGTCCAGGTCCATCGCGCTGAGGGTCCGCTGGAACAGGCACGCGCCCTTGGCGTTCACCGACGCGGAGATCGTGGACGAACCGGACGAGGTGAAATCCTCGGCGACCGGCGCGGGTTCGGTGACCGGCTGGGCCGGCTGCAGGGTCAGCGGGGCCGCTCCAGCCGTCGCCCCGGCGCTGCCGGACAGGGCGGCGGCGCCCAGCGCGAGCGTGGCGGTGATGCCGCGCAGATTCATGGTGTGCTCCTCACTTGTTTCTTTTTCGACGCCCGGTCAGGGCAGGCGCCAGTCCACCGGTTCGGCACCGAGTTCGTCCAGGAGTTCGTTCACCCGGGAGAACGGACGCGAACCGAAGAATCCGCGCGACGCCGACAACGGTGACGGATGCGCGGACTCGATACAAGGCACCCCGGCTTGGGTCAGCACCGGTTTCAGCGAGCCGGCGTCACGCCCCCACAGCACCGCTACCAGGGGTTCGTTCCGGTCCACCAGGGCGCGGATGGCCTGTTCGGTGACCGGCTCCCAGCCCTTGCCGCGATGCGAAGCGGGCGTGCCGGGCGAGACTGTCAGCACGCGGTTCAGCAGCAGCACGCCCTGGTCCGACCACGGGCTCAGATCCCCGCTCGTGGGCGTGGGGTGGCCCAGATCCTTGCTGTACTCGGCGAAGATATTGGCCAGGCTGCGCGGGACCGGTGAAACATCCGGCGCCACCGAGAAGCTCAACCCCATGGCATGGCCCGGCGTGGGATAGGGGTCCTGACCGACGACCAGTACTCGCACGCCGTCGAACGGATGCTGGAAGGCACGCAGCACATTTTCCCCGGCCGGTAGATATCCGCGCCCGGCGGCGTTCTCGGCACGCAGGAACTCACCCATCGCCGCGATCCGGTCGGCCACCGGGTCCAACGCTTTCGCCCAGCCCGGATCGATGATTTCGGCGAGTGGTTTCGTGCCCATGACCGCACAACCTATCGTGAGTCGTCCGATTTCGCCGACTCCGAGCCGGAGAATGCCTCCCAGCCGGCCGGCCCCTGATAGCGCATACCGTCCACGATGACGCCTCGACCCGCCTCGATACGTCCGATGGAAGTCCAGCCGGGCGGCGGGGCCGTCCCGGGCGCCCACACCCCGGCGAACACATGATCCTCACCGCCGGTCAGAACCCATTGCCGGGCATCCGCTTCCAACTCCTCGGCACACAACCGCAGGCCGGGATCGTGCAGGGGTGCGGAGTCCACCGCTACCGCGACTCCCGAGGCGGCGGCCAGATGCCCGAGATCGGCGAGCAACCCGTCGGAGATATCGGTGAGCGCTTCCGGCGGCGCACCGGCGCCCATGGCCGCGCGAACCAGGTCGTAGGCCGGTTGCGGCGACCGGTGCGCGGCGACCGCGGCCGCCACTGCCCCAGCGGCCGGATCCCGGTCGCGGTCCACGGCTGCCTGGTGCGCCTGCGACAACAGGGCGAGCCCGGCCGCGGACCATCCCGGACGGCCCGCGATCGCCACCGTGCCCCCGACCCGCGCGCCCGAGCGGGTGACCGGCCGCTCACCCAGCGGATCACCGAAAGCCGTAACCGAGATCACCAGTTGCGCGCTGTGCACGATATCGCCGCCCGCGATGGATCCGCCCGCGCGTCCTGCCTCGGCCCAGAACCCGTCCGCGAGAGCTGTGACGAAATCGACCGGGGTATCGCCGGGCAGTCCCAGGCCGATCACGTACCCCACGGGCTCGGCGCCCATGGCATAGATATCCGCCGCGTTCTGCGCGATCGCCTTACGTCCGATCTCGTCCGGATTCGACCAGTCCAGCCGGAAGTGCCGGCCCTCGATCAACATATCCGTGCTCACGACGTATTGCCCGCGCGCGGCCGCCAGGACGGCGGCGTCGTCGCCGGGACCCAATCGGATGGCGGATCCCTGTATCCGGCCCGCGTTGATCCGGTCGATCAGGCCGAATTCGCCCAGGTCGCGCACTGTAGGTGGATTGCTGATCGCCGACACCTTCCTTACTTGCGCTACTACCGAACGGTCACCGAACTCCGGAACCGCCCGGCGCGCGATTCGGCCGGGCCGGCGAACCGGGGCACGGCGCCGAGCACCCGGCTCTCGTCGCGCAGGACCTCGATGCGCGGCACGTCCGGTCGCCGCGGACCGTGCTGACGGTAGTGCCCACCGCGACAGCAGCGTTGCCCCGCCCCGGTTGCCCGGATCGAATATGCGGCCTCGCGGGTCTGGACCGCGCACGGCGGCAGCCGTCGTCCGGCACTTTCCGCACTGACGGTACCCTGTGCCCGGTGGCCGAGAGCGGCCCCGCGACCTGCCCGCGGCGGCTGCACCGAAAGCCACGCTTGCGGCGGCGAGGCCGGGTGCCCGTATCCCGCGAACCCGGTGCACCGGCCCGGAGCAGGCTCCTGCGCCCCGTACCGGACAACCCATGTGCCACGCACCGCAGAAAGGACAGTCGAGGATGCCGGGGACATCGCCGGACGAGAACACCGAAACCCCCGGCAACGCGACCTCCGAACGCCCGCCCTACCACCCCGCCCTGATCGCGACCGCGGTCGCGTTGCCGGTGGCGCTGCTGGTAGGGGTCCTCGTCGCGGCGGTGATTGTATTGCGCGGCCCGGCCGAACGCGAACCGCTGGCACTCGGTCCGGTGCCGGCGCCCGCGGCCGACGGTCCGGCCTGTTCGGCGCTGCTGCCCGCGCTGCCCGCCGACCTCGGCGATTTCACCCGGTCCACCCTGGTCGACCCCGCCCCACCGGCGACGGCCGCCTGGCAGCGACCGGACGGCGGCGACGCGGTGGTGTTGCGCTGCGGTCTGGATCGTCCGCTGGAGTTCAATCGGGCTTCCCCACTGCAGGTGGTCAACGGGGTGCAATGGTTCGAGGTCCGCGACGATACCGCGGCCACTGCCACCTGGTTCGCGGTAGACCGCGAAACCTATATCGCGCTCACCGTTCCCGACGGCTCCGGGCCTACTCCGCTGCAGGCGGTCTCGGATGCCATCACTGCGCATCTGCCGGCACAGCCGCTCGATCCCGGTGAACTGCCCAACTAGTTTCTCCGCGAACTCGCCCACGGACGATTCGGCGCAACCCGGCCGGCCAGCGCATCCCGCCGGCTCAGCAGACCGGGGCGACTCGGCACACCCCAAGCCGATTCAGCACGCCGAGGACGACACAGCACAACCCTGGTCGACCCGGCACAACCCGAATCCGACCTAGCGCAGACCCGTTCCGCGGGCAAGGGCGGTATCGACGAGATTCGTCAGCAGCTCCGCATAACCCACCCCGGTTTCCTGCCACATCCGCGGATACATCGAGATCGGTGTGAAACCGGGCATGGTGTTGATCTCGTTGATCACCGGTCCGTCGTCGGTGACGAAGAAATCGACGCGCGCCAGCCCCTGACAGTCCAGTGCCCGGAAAGCGCGTACCGCCATCGTCCGGACTTCCTCGGCGATATCGTCGTCCAGTTTGGCCGGGACATCGAATTCGCAGACGTCGTCGAGGTATTTGGTGTCGAAATCGTAGAAAGCCGGACCGGCGGGCTTCTCCCCGGCGTCGGCGTCGGCGAGGTCCTCGGGCATCCTGATCTCCGCGAGCACACTGGCTTCCACCCGGCCGTCCGGGAATTCCAGCACACCGCATTCGACCTCGCGGCCGACGATCCCGGCCTCGACGATCACTTTCGGATCGTGTTCACGCGCGGTGGCGACCGCGGCGTCCAGATCGGCCCAGTCGGTGACCTTGGTGATCCCGATCGACGACCCGCCGCGGGCGGGTTTCACGAATACCGGCAGCCCGAGCCGCTGCCGATCCTGCGGTGTGACCGTCGCCGTGCCGGGCCGCAGCACCACCTGCACGCCCACGGGCAAACCGTCGGCGGCCAGCAGTTTCTTGGTGAACTCCTTGTCCATCCCGGCGGCGCTGGCCAGTACGCCGGGGCCCACGTACGGGATTCCCGCCAATTCCAGCATTCCCTGGACGGTGCCGTCCTCGCCGAATGGCCCGTGCAGCACCGGGAACACCACATCGACGGCGCCGAGCACGGTCTCCGGATCGTCGAGCGGCACCAGTGTTCCGGCGCGGCTGGCATCGGCGGCCAGCACCAGTTCGGTACCGCCGCCGGTCACCGACGGCAGGGTCCGGTCGTGGCGGGCGAGGGCGGCGATATCGATATCGGCGAGCAGCCAGGTCCCGGCGGGGGTGATTCCGATCGGCACCGCCTCGTAACGCTCCGGATCGAGGTTGCGCAGGACGGCACCGGCCGATACGCACGACACCGTGTGCTCGTTACTGCGACCGCCGAACACAACGGCTACTCTGATCCGGGTCATTACCGAACGGTACCCTGTCGCGCGACCGGATAATCCCGGCGCACCGGCCCCGGCGGCTCATTCGGGTTTGATCCGGCGCCCCAGCAGTTTCTCGAGCGCGGACCGCACGGCCAATCCCTCGTGACATACCTGATGGACGGCCTCGGTGAGCGGCATCTCGACCCCGTGCGCATCGGCGAGCGCGCGGACCGAACTACAGGACTTCACCCCTTCGGCGATCTGACCGTGGGTGGCTTCCTGCGCCACCTGCATGGATCCCCCGGAGCCGAGCGCCACGCCGAACGATCTGTTCCGCGAAAGCGGCGACGTGCAGGTGGCGATCAGATCCCCGACCCCCGCCAGCCCGGCCAGTGTTGCCGGTTCGGCGCCGAGTGCCACGCCGAGCCTGATGATCTCGGCCAGGCCCCGGGTCATCAGCGCGGCGATGGAATTGTCCCCGAAACCCATTCCGGAGGCGATCCCGCAGGCCAGCGCGATCACGTTCTTACAGGCGCCGCCGATTTCGCAGCCGATTACATCGGTGTTGGTGTAGGGCCGGAAGTAGCTGGTGACGCAGGCCCGCTGGATGGCCGCGGCCCGTTGTTCGTCGATACAGCCGATCACTGTTGCGGCCGGTTGCCCGGCGGCCAGCTCACCGGCGAGATTGGGGCCGGACAGAACCGCGATCCGCGCCGGATCCGCCCCGCTGACCTCCGCGATCACCTCGCTCATCCGCAGCAGAGTGCCGTTCTCGATCCCCTTGGCCACGCTCAGCAGTGTGGCGTCGGCGCCGATGCCGGGCGCCCACGTCTCGAGGTTCGCGCGCAGGGATTGCGATGGCACCGCGAGCACCACGATATCGGCGCCGTCCAGGGCTCGTTCGTGCTCGTCGGTGGCGGCGATCGGCGGCAGCTGCACCCCCGGCAGGTAGTAGGGGTTGCGGTGGTCGGTCGCCAGGGCCTCGGCGACCTCGGGCCGGCGGGCCCAGACGGTGACTTCGGTCCCGGCGTCGGCCAATACCTTCGCCAGTGTCGTACCCCACGATCCCGCGCCCATAACCGCCGCCCTCGTCATCAGCCCAGAATGCCATGACAGGATGGGGCCATGTGCCCGCACTCCGTGCACGCCGTCATCGCGGTGAAATCCCTGGACAGTGCCAAGAGCCGGCTCGCCGGTGTGCTCGCGCCGGCCCACCGGTCCCGGCTGGTACTGGCCATGCTCACCGATACCGTGCGCGCGGCCGCCGCGGTCCCCGCGATCGCGGCGATCACGATTGTCACCCCGGACCCGGTGGTAGCCGAGGCGACCCGCGCGCTCGGTGCCGAGCTGCATCCCGAACCGGTCCGCGCCCGCACCGACCCCGACGGCCTCAATATCGCGCTCGCCGATGCGGCGGCGGCCCTGCGGCACCGGCATGGAGCCGTGGACCTGCTGGCATTGCAGGCCGATTTGCCCGCCTTGTGCCCGGACGAGCTGGCGGCCGTACTGGCCGCCGCTGCCGGCGAACTGCGTGCGCTGGTGACCGATCACGCCGGGACGGGCACCGCGGCCTTGTTCGCGCCGTCGGGTGTCGGGCTACGGCCCCGTTTCGGCCGTGATTCGGCTCACCGCCATCGCGCCGACGGCGCGCGCGAACTGACCGGCGAGTGGCCGGGTCTGCGCCAGGATGTCGATACCGCCGCGGATCTGGCCGCCGTCCAAGCGCTGGGCACGGGCGTCGAGACCGCTGCCCTGCTGCGTGAACTGGGCCTGTCCTGTCGTGTTCGCGAAACGGTCACCCAGGTGTGCGGGCCGGTCGCCACCCCGTGAACTAGAGATAACAGTCACCGCCGGTATCTGCACACCGTCCGGTTCGTAGGGGATGATCGTAGGCGTGAGCGATACGGAAACCGTCAAGCAGCAGCAGGTGCTACCCACCCCGCCTCCGGCCGCCACCCAGATTCCGGCCGATGGGAAAACTCCTCGTTTGCCGGCCGATCGCTATCTCAACCGGGAACTGAGCTGGCTCGACTTCAATGCCCGTGTCCTGGCGCTGGCCGAAGACAATTCGCTGCCCCTGCTGGAACGCGCGAAATTCCTGGCGATCTTCGCTTCGAACCTCGACGAGTTCTATATGGTCCGGGTCGCCGGTCTCAAACGCCGCGCCGAAACCGGGCTTTCGGTGCGCTCGGCCGACGGCCGCTCACCGAGCGAGCAGCTCGAGCTGATCGCGGCCCGCACCCAGGATCTCGCCGTCCGCCACGCCGAGGTGTTCCTCACCGAGGTGCTGCCCGCGCTCACCGCGGAGGGTATCGAGATCATCGACTGGGCCGATCTGGCCGAGCCCGAGCGAGAACGGCTGTCGGCGCATTTCCAGGATCAGGTTTTCCCGGTGCTCACCCCCCTGGCCGTGGATCCCGCGCATCCGTTCCCTTATATCAGCGGGCTCAGTCTCAATCTCGCGGTCACCGTCCAGGACCAGACCACCGGCGGCGAGCATTTCGCCCGCGTGAAAGTTCCCGACAATGTGGACCGGTTCGTGCGAGTACGCCGGCCCGGTTCCGGCAACGGCGCCTCGATCGCGGCGTTCCTGCCGATGGAGGCATTGATCGCGGCGCATCTGGACCAGTTGTTCCCAGGAATGACGGTGGTCGAGCACCATTCGTTCCGGATCACCCGTAACGCCGATTTCGAGGTCGACGAGGACCGCGACGAGGATCTGCTGCAGGCGCTGGAACGCGAACTGGCCCGCCGCCGCTTCGGTTCCCCGGTGCGGCTCGAGGTTTCCGACGATATGACCGAGCATATGCTCGACCTGCTGCTGCGGGAACTGGAAGTCGATCCGGGCGATGTCATCCAGGTGCCGGGCCTGCTGGATCTGTCGTGCCTGTGGCAGGTGTACGGGGTGGACCGCCCGAATCTCAAGGACGTACCCTACGTTCCCGCGACCCCGCCGGCATTCGGTGAACGCGAAACCCCGCGCAATGTCTTCGCCGCCCTGCGCGAAGGCGATGTGCTGGTGCACCACCCGTACGATTCCTTTTCCACCAGCGTGCAGCGTTTCATCGAACAGGCCGCCGCCGACCCGCAGGTCCTGGCGATCAAACAAACCCTGTACCGCACCTCCGGCGATTCCCCCATCGTGAACGCGCTCATCGACGCCGCCGAGGCCGGTAAGCAGGTGGTGGCGCTGGTGGAGATCAAAGCGCGGTTCGACGAGCAGGCCAATATCAAATGGGCGCGCACCCTGGAACAGGCCGGGGTGCATGTGGTCTATGGCCTGGTCGGTTTGAAAACGCATTGCAAAACCTGCCTGGTGGTGCGGCGGGAAGGCTCCACCATCCGCCGCTACTGCCATATCGGCACCGGTAACTACAATCCCAAGACCGCCCGCCTCTACGAGGATGTGGGCCTGCTCACCGCGGCACCCGAGATCGGCGCCGATCTCACCGATCTGTTCAATTCGCTCACCGGCTATTCCCGAAAGGCCGATTACCGCAACATCCTGGTTGCCCCCCACGGTATCCGGGCCGGAATCATCTCCCGGATCGAACGTGAGATCGAATTGGCCCGCGCGGGCGCGGCGGCCCGGATTCGGCTGAAGGCCAATGCCCTTGTCGACGAACAGGTGATCGACGCGCTCTACCGCGCCTCGCAGGCGGGAGTTCCGGTGCAGATCGTGGTCCGCAGTATCTGCGGATTGCGGCCGGGGGTCCCCGGAATGAGCGACAACATCGAAGTGCGGTCGATCCTGGGCCGGGTGCTGGAGCATTCGCGAATTCTCAACTTCGCGGCGCAGGACGAGTTCTGGATCGGCAGCGCCGATATGATGCACCGGAATCTGGATCGCCGCGTGGAGGTCATGGCGCAGGTGAAAGACCCGAAACTACGGGAACGGCTGGATGGGATCTTCGAATCGGCATTGCATCCGATGACGCGCTGCTGGGTCCTGGATGCCGACGGTAATTGGTTGTCCCGCCCCGATCGGGTCGGCACCGGCCCCGACGGTGACGGGATCGAGGTCCGCGACCATCAGGTGTCGCTGATGCGCCTGCGCCGCCCGGATCAGCAGTGAACGCAGTGGACACCACGCATACCCCGCCGTCCTATCCGGATCCCCGGACCACAGCCAATATTCATGCCGCCGGCACAGTGCTGTGGCGGTACGCGCCCGATGCGGCCGGGCAGATGGAAATCGCCGTGATCCGCCGGCCCAAATACGACGACTGGTCGCTGCCGAAGGGAAAACTCGATCCCGGGGAAACTCCGGTCCTGGCCGCGGTCCGTGAAACCGAGGAGGAGACCGGGCTGCGGCCCCGGCTGGGCCGCTATCTGGGCAAGGTCACCTATCCGATCCCGGGGCATCGCCGGCTGAAACGAGTCGATTACTGGGCCGCCGAGGTGACCGGCGGTGCATTCACGGCGAACAACGAAGTCGACGAACTCACCTGGTGCCCGCTGGAGACGGTGATGTCGGCGCTGTCGTATCCGATGGATCGCCAGATCGTGCGGGCGTTCACCCGGTTACCGGCCGATACCCGGACGGCACTGGTGGTCCGGCACGCCAAGGCCGGGCGCCGCGACCGGTTCCGTGGCCCGGACGAACAACGCCCGCTCGAATCCGCGGGATATCAGCAGGCGCTCGCACTGGTGCCGAATCTGCTCGCCTTCGGCGCCGGGGAAATCCATTCCGCCGAACCGCTGCGCTGCGTGCAGACGGTGGCGCCGCTGGCCGAGGAACTGGGAGTCGAGGTGGCGGTGGATCCGCTGCTCGGGGATATCGGATACGCCGCGGATACCCCGAAGGCGCGGGAACATATCCGATCGCTGGCCCTGTCCGCCCGGGCGGTGCCCGTCCTGTGCAGTCAAGGCGACACCGTTCCGGATCTCGTCCGGTGGTGGGCGGAACGGGATGGGATGAAGCTGTCACCCGCCCGCACCCGGAAAGGGTCGGTCTGGGTGTTGTCCTTCGCGGGCGACCGTTTGGTCGCCGCCGATCATCTGGACCGATCGCTGTCGGTCGATACTGCGCCGGCGACCGGGTAGCGCCGAACCCTCACCGGCCGTGGAAACGGTCACGCCCCCGGGGATCGCCCGGGGGCTGGTCCGTCCGGCGTTTCGGTTGTGGGGGTCGCGAGCACGCGAGCCGAGATACGGCACGCGATACCCGTCGACGAGCACCGTTCGCGGGTCGGAAAGCCGTCGGGGATTTCCGCGGCATCCGCGGCCGGTCGAATCAGCGCGCCTTCTTGGCGGCTTTCTTCGCCGTGGTCCGCTTCGCGGTGGTCGCCTTCTTCGTCGCCGGGGTCTTCTTGGCGGTCGCCTTGGCCGTCGTCTTCTTCGCCGTGGCCTTGGCCGGGCTCTTCTTCGCGGTGGTCTTACGCGCCGCCGTCTTCGTAGCCGCCTTCTTGGCGGCGGTGCTCTTGGCCGGCGCCTTGGTGGCGGTCTTACGCGCCGTGGTTTTGGCGGGCGCCTTGGTGGCCGACTTCTTGGCGGTGGTTTTCTTCGCCGTGGTCTTCTTGGCCGTGGATTTCTTGGCCGCCACAGGAGCATTGACACCGCGTTTGACCGCCGGGCCGGTGGCCGCAAGCTTCTGTTTACCCGCGATTACCGCCTTGAACTGCGCACCGGGCCGGAAGGCCGGCACCGAAGTGGGCTTCACCTTGACGGTTTCCCCGGTGCGCGGATTACGCGCGACGCGCGCCGCCCGCTTCCGCTGTTCGAACACACCGAATCCGGTGATGGTGACGCTCTGTCCTTTGTGTACCGCACGCACGATCGTGTCGACCACATGCTCGACTGCCGCGGTGGCCGTGCGCCTGTCAGTACCCAACTTTTCGGTCAGAACGTCGATCAGTTCCGCCTTGTTCATTGAATCCTCCGCAGACTAATGGCCCGTCGTCGGACCGACTAGGTACCACGGTAAACCCACATTGGGCAAGAGTCTATGTGCCACGCCAAAATTCATGTGGCCTAGCACACGCACAGCTACCGCGTCATCCGAGGCGTCACTAAGAGGCCGAGAACATTACGCCTGCGAAATAGGTTCGGGAAGGGTCTTTGGTTTCCAACCCGGCCTTGCCTTTTCGAACTCGGCGATCACATCGCTACGCCGCAGGGTCAGGCCGATGTCATCCAATCCTTCCAACAGGCGCCACCTCGTGTAGTCGTCAATATCGAACGGCAACACGACGGTTCCTGCGGTCACCGTGCGCGCCTGGAGGTCGACAACCAATTCCAGTCCGGGCTGTTCCTCGAGCAACTTCCAGAGCATTTCGACATCATTCTGTGACATTCGCGCAGCGAGTAGACCACCCTTGCCCGCATTACCGCGGAAGATGTCGGCGAAACGTGAAGAGATAACTACCCGAAAGCCATAGTCCATGAGCGCCCAGACCGCGTGCTCACGCGACGATCCGGTGCCGAAATCCGGTCCGGCCACGAGCACGGAGCCGCGGGAGTACGGTTCGGTGTTCAGAATGAAGTTCTCATCGCCCCGCCATGCGGCGAACAGGCCGTCTTCGAATCCTGTTCGAGTCACACGCTTCAGATAGACGGCCGGGATGATCTGATCGGTGTCCACATTGGACCGGCGCAGCGGAACGCCGATCCCCTTGTGCACGGTGAAGGCATCCATGTATTTCTCCTGTTTCGAAGCTGATCGTAGGTTTCGGAATGCGGCGCGGCGGCTCAGTTCAGATCGGCGGGCGCCGACAGCCGGCCACGGACCGCGGTGGCCGCGGCGACCAGTGGCGACACCAGATGGGTGCGGCCCCCTTTGCCCTGCCGGCCCTCGAAATTCCGGTTGGAGGTGGAGGCGCAACGCTGGCCCGGCTCGAGCTGATCGGGGTTCATCCCCAGGCACATCGAGCATCCGGCCTGCCGCCATTCGGCTCCGGCCGCGGTGAATATCTCCCCGAGCCCCTCGGCCTCGGCCTGTTCACGCACCCGCATCGACCCCGGGACGACCAGCATCCGCACCCCGTCGGCGACCTTGCGGCCCTTCAGGACCCCGGCCACGGCCCGCAGATCCTCGATCCGGCCGTTGGTGCACGATCCGACGAATACGGTGTCCACCGCCACCTCACGCAACGGCATCCCCGGGGTCAAATCCATGTATCGCAGCGCTTTCTCCGCGGACTCGCGCTTGGTTTCGTCGGCGATCTGCGCGGGGTCCGGGACATTCTCGCCCAGCGGCAAACCCTGTCCCGGGTTGGTGCCCCAGGTGACGAACGGCGTCAGCGCGGCGGCGTCGATATGCACTTCCCGGTCGAAAACGGCGTCCTCGTCGGTCTTCAGCGCCTCCCACGCCTGCACCGCGGCATCCCAGTCCGCGCCCTGCGGCGCATGCGGCCGGCCTTTCAGGAACTCGTAGGTCGTTTCGTCCGGGGCGATCATCCCGGCCCGCGCCCCGGCCTCGATGGACATATTGCAGATCGTCATCCGCGCTTCCATCGACATTTTCCGAATGGCTTCACCGCGGTACTCGAGCACATATCCCTGCCCGCCGCCGGTGCCGATTTCGGCGATCACCGCCAGAATGAGGTCTTTACTGGTGACTCCGGGCGGCAATTCCCCGTCGACGGTGATCGCCATCGTCTTGAACGGCCGCAGCGACAGTGTCTGCGTGGCCAGTACGTGTTCGACCTCACTGGTGCCGATCCCCATGGCCAGCGCGCCGAACGCGCCGTGGGTGGAGGTATGGCTGTCCCCGCACACGACGGTCGTACCCGGCTGGGTCAGGCCCAGTTGCGGGCCGACCACGTGCACGATCCCCTGTTCGCGATCACCCATCGGATGCAGCCGGATTCCGAATTCCGCGCAGTTACGCCGCAGCGTCTCCACCTGAGTACGCGAAATCGGATCGGCGATCGGTTTGTCGATATCGACGGTGGGAACGTTGTGGTCCTCGGTGGCAATGGTGAGATCGGGCCTGCGCACCGGCCGCCCCGCCGTCCGCAGGCCGTCGAACGCCTGCGGACTGGTGACCTCGTGCACCAGATGCAGGTCGATATAGATCAGGTCGGGTTCGCGGGCCTCACCCTCTCCTTCACCGCGAGCGACGACATGCTGTTCCCATACTTTCTCGGCCAGCGTACGTGGCATTTTGCGATCACCTTTCGGGCCGGGCACCCGCCCCGGTGACCCCGCGGCGGATACGCGCTAGCTGGAATATCGCGACCCCATCCCACGACCCACCTGGGCTGTTCGTGATGGCATCTCAGAATGCAGGACGCTAATATCGTTGTATGAGACAGCATAGCGGTATCGGCGTTCTGGACAAAGCGGTGGCAGTGCTGTATGCGGTAGCCGAGCAGCCCTGCGGTCTCAACGAGTTGTGCGAACGCACCGGCCTGCCCCGCGCCACCGCCCACCGCCTCGCGGTCGGCCTGGAAACCCATCGCCTGCTGGCCCGTAACGGCGACGGCGCCTGGCGCCCCGGCCCCGCCCTCGGCGAACTCGCCGCCGGCGCCGCCGATCCACTGCTCGAGGCCGCGAGCTCGATCCTGCCCCGGCTCCGCGAGATCACGGGCGAAAGCGTGCAGCTGTACTGCCGCGACGGCAATCAGCGGGTTTGCGTCGCCGCCCTGGAACCGCCCGCCGGATTACGCGATACCGTGCCCATCGGCTCCCGGCTGCCGCTCACCGCCGGTTCGGCGGCGAAGGTCCTGGTCGCCTGGGCTGATCCCGATCTGCAGCGCAGCGTGCTCGCCGAAGCCATGTACACCGAACGCACCCTCGCCGATGTCCGCAAACGGGGTTGGGCGCAGAGCGCCGGCGAACGCGCGGCCGGGGTCGCGAGTATCTCGGCACCCGTGCGCGATCAGCAAGGTGCCGTCGTCGCCGCCATATCCGTCTCGGGCCCGATCGACCGGATGGGCCGCCGGCCGGGCGCCCGCTGGGCCGCGGATCTGGTGGCGGCGGCGGATGCCCTGCACCGCCGACTCTGAGCGGCAGGCAACCGCCGTCACTTATGGTGAGCCCATGGGAGTGAACCAACGGTCACAGATCGTGATGACCGACGCCGAGATCACCGATTTCCTCACCCGCAGCCGCGTGGCCACCCTGGCCACCCTGGGTAGCGACGGAAAACCGCACCTCACCGCCATGTGGTACGCGCTGATCGCCGATCCCGGCCGCCCCGACACCGTCCCCGAACTGTGGTTCGAAACCAAAGGCAAATCCCAGAAAGCCGTCAACCTGCGCCGAAATCCCACCATCACCTGCATGGTCGAAGCCGGCCAGACCTACGACACCCTGCGCGGCGTCTCCATCGAGGGCCACGCCGAAGTGATCGACGACCCCGAAAAACTGTTCGCCGTCGGCGTCAGCGTCTGGGAGCGCTACACCGGCCCGTACACCGACGATATGCGCCAGTACGTCGAAGGCATGCTGAACAAGCGCGTAGCGGTCCGCGTGGTACCCGAACGCATCCGCAGCTGGGACCACCGCAAACTCGGTCTCCCCGAAATGCCCCTCGGCGGTTCGACCGCGGGCGCCCTCGACGACTGAGCCCCGAGCCCGGGTGATTCCGATCACCCGGGCGGGCCCGCTGCCGAGCGCAGTGCGCCCGACAGCCGCCGCCGGGCGGTCACCATGTACTCATGGCGAATCTGTCCGGCCCCGGTTGTGCGGGCGAGCCGGCCCCGGGCCGGATCGTTCTTCTCAACGGAGTCTCGAGCTCCGGAAAGACCACCATCGCGCGCAGACTGCTGCGCGACCTCGAACGCCTCTTCTTCCACATGGGCGTCGATATGTTCGGTGCCATGCGGTCGGAATCCCGGACCCACGAACTGGATCCGAGCGGTCTCGCAGCGGTCCTCCGCAACACCCGCGCCGGTTTCCACCGCGCTGTCGCCGGTATGGCCCGGGCAGGCAACGACGTCATCATGGACCACGTCCTGAGTGAACCCTGGCGACTCTCCGACTGCCTGGCCGTGATGACCGGTATCGACGTCGTTTTCGTTGGCGTGCACTGTCCACCCACCGAACTCCGCCGCCGGGAACGCCACCGCGCCGACCGGTCCATCGGCACGGCTAACGGACAGCTGGATTCGGTCCATGCCCATGGAATCTACGACCTGGAAGTCGATACCGCGGCCGCCTCCATCGAGGAATGCTCCGCCCGGATCAAGGATTTCCTGATCCGCGCCCCGGAAACCCGCGCGTTCGACCGCCTGCGGGCCACAGCGGGCTATCGACCTTCGCCTCCGCCGCCGTTCGCGCGGGCGCATCCAGCACCAACCAGCCACTCCCCACCCCTTACCCGGCACCAACGCCTTACCGCATCTCTCGATGGTCACCAATCCCCCACACGATGAGCGGCAGCCCCACCCCATACAACCGAGGGATCAGCGGCGCAAGCCCCAGCCGACCCGCTCTAGGCCCTCCGGACGCATCCGACCACGAACGCCTCACCGCACGCCACCAACCACAGAGGGGTCCAGGGGCGCAGCCCCGGCAAAGCCCTGGCAGGGCCCCCTTCACGGGTACATCCGGCAACCACTGACCTGACCGGCACATCCCCCGGCTCACCCAGCACCACGCCTCACCGCACGCCACCAACCCCAAAGGGGTCCAGGGGCGCAGCCCCGGCAGAACGTTCGTAGGAATCCCTCCACGGAGGGGGGTCCAGGGGGCGCCGAGCCCGCCTGGTCGGGGTGCGGGGGTCGAACCCCCGCAAAACATCGCGAATCAGCAAAGGCCCATGCTCTCCATGAGCATGGGCCTCGCAGCTGAGTAGCCCCGACGGGATTTGAACCCGCGCTACCGCCTTGAGAGGGCGGCGTCCTAGGCCGCTAGACGACGGGGCCAGGACTTCGATCGACTCCTGGCTGGAGCGGATCGTGGATCTTTCGATCCGAAGCTCGATCAGCGTAACCGACCGGGCGGTGGCGACCAAATCGCCTGGTTGTTCGTTCCGCACCGCATCTGGAGGATGTAGTAGAGAGCGATCTCCGCTGGGGTACCAGGACTCGAACCTAGAATGGCTGAACCAGAATCAGCTGTGTTGCCAATTACACCATACCCCAATGACCTGGGCTTTCGGGTTCGTCGCTGGCTGCGACGGCACCGTCTCTCCGGCCGAGAAAGAGAGTACCAAACTGTTCGGGGGGAACTACAAATCGCCTGGTCAGTCCGGGGTTGTTGGGGTCGGTTGTCCTATTTCGCGGTTAGTTTCGGGGGCGGTTGCTCCGGTGGGCCGGGCTACCTGCCGGGCCGGTGTTCGTTCCCGGTCGCCCGGGCCGTGTTTTCAAGGTTGCCGCAGCGGCGCCCGGCTGTGGGATACGGCACGCACCCGGTCGGGTGTGTGCCGCGGGTCGCCGGCCCTGGCGGCGGATCCGGATCGAACAGCACCGGCACTCGTCCTCGCCTACCTCGTGCCTCGCGGCCTGGGGTCACCGGACTCACGTGGTCTCCACGGCCGAGACGACGGGCCCGACCGGCGCTCACGGCCGACGTGACTACCGAGGCCGCGGCATGGCGGCCGGCCCTATCGACTGCCCCGGCTTCACTGCCTGTCCCGGCGCGCAACGAGCGCCTCGGGCACCGATCCGCGTAGGCACAGCAACCGGCCACGCCGGAATTCCGGCGCGTTGTGTCCGGCGTTCGGATCCCGGTCGGGGCCGTCGTCGGACCGCGACGGCGACAGTCCCGCCTCGAGTCCCGGGCCCGGTCACCGGCGGCAACCGAGCCCGGGCGGTAGTCACTCGGGTCCGCCGGGCGGGGTTATTCGCTGGGCGCGACCCATTCGCGGCCGGCGCGCAGGCGCCGTATGGATTCGTCCCGGCCGAGCAGTTCCATGGATTCGTAGAGCGGCGGGCTGATATGGGACCCGGTGACCGCGACCCGTACCGGCGCGAACGCTTTTCTGGGTTTCAGTTCGAGTCGTTCGATGAGTGCTGTTTTCAGCGCTTCTTCTATTTCGGCGGCGGTCCACGCGGTGAGCGGTTCGAGTGCGTCGATGGTCGCGTCGAGTACCGACCGGCTGCCTTCGCCGAGGTTTTTCTTTCCGGCAGCCGGGTCGATTTCGAAGTCGGCGGCGGGGGCGAACAGGAATCGGAGAAGATCCCAGGCGTCGGCGAGTACGACTATTCGGGTCTGAACGAGTTCGGCGGCTTCGGCGAATACTTTCTCGTCGATTTCTTCACCGATATATCCGTGCCGGACGAAGTATTCGCGCAACCGTCCAGCGAAATCGGCGGGGGCGAGCATCCGGATATGTTCGGCGTTGATCGCATCGGCTTTTTTCTGGTCGAAGCGGGCCGGGTTGGAGTTGACCTTGGAGATATCGAAGGCGGCGATCATCTCGTCGAGCGTGAACACATCGTGGTCGTCGGCGATGCTCCAGCCGAGGAGGGCGAGGTAGTTCAGTAATCCCTCGGGGATGAAGCCGCGGTCGCGGTGCAGGAACAGGTTGGATTCGGGGTCGCGTTTGGAGAGTTTCTTGTTCCCCTGTCCCATCACGAAGGGCAGGTGCCCGAATTCCGGGGTGAAATCGGTGACGCCGATACGCTGCAGGGCCGCGTAGAGGGCGAGCTGGCGGGGGGTGGAGGAGAGCAGGTCTTCACCGCGCAGGACGTGGGTTATCCGCTGGGTGGCGTCGTCGACCGGGTTCACCAGCGTGTAGAGCGGGTCGCCGGTGCCGCGGGTGAGCGCGAAGTCGGGGACGGTGCCCGCTTTGAAGGTGGTCTCGCCGCGGACGAGATCGTTCCAGGTGAGGTCGGTGTCGGGCATACGCAGCCGGACCACGGCGCCGCGCCCGGCAGCTTTGTATTCGGCGATCTGTTCGGGCGTCAGATCGCGGTCGTAATTGTCGTAGCCGAGTTTCGGATCCCGGCCGGCCGCACGGTGGCGTTCTTCGACTTCTGCTGGCGTGGAAAAGGATTCGTAGGCTTCGCCGGCTTCCAGCAGTTTCCGCACCACATCGAGGTGGATATCGCGGCGTTGCGATTGCCGGTACGGCGCATAGGGTCCGCCGATTTCGGGGCCCTCGTCCCATTCGAGGCCGAGCCAGCGCAACGCGTCCAACAGCGCCAGATATGATTCCTCGGAATCCCGTGCGGCGTCGGTGTCTTCGATTCGGAAGACGAATGTTCCGCCGTGATGTTTGGCGTAGGCCCAGTTGAACAGTGCGGTGCGGATGAGCCCGACATGCGGTGTTCCGGTGGGCGACGGGCAGAAACGGACCCGTACGTTTGTCATGTCTCTCTTTCGTTCAGCGTTTGGCGGCAACGGGATTGGTGAGTGTTCCGATTCCGGCGACGGTCACCGAGACGCTCTGGCCGTCTTTCATGGGGCCGACACCTTCGGGTGTGCCGGTGAGGATCACATCACCGGGCAGCAGGGTCATCACCCGGGTCACCCATTCGATGATTTCCGGAATATCGTGCAGCAGTAGCGATGTGGTGCTGCGCTGCTTGACTTCACCGTCGAGTTCGGTGGTGATCTCGAGATCGGCCGGGTCCAGTTCGGTTTCGATCCAGGGCCCGAGCGGGCAGAAGGTGTCGTACCCTTTGGCCCGCGTCCATTGACCGTCCTGGGCCTGCTGGTCGCGGGCTGTGACGTCGTTGGCGACGGTGTAGCCGAGGATCACATCCTTGACGCGGGACGCGGCGACGTCTTTGCACGGCCGCCCGATCACGACCGCCAGTTCGCCTTCGAAGTCGACCCGGGAGGAGCTGGGGGGCAGTTGGATGGGAACGTTCGGCCCGATGATGGAGGTGTTCGGTTTGATGAAGATCACCGGTTCCTCCGGTGCCTGGCCACCGAATTCGGCGGCGTGGGCCGCGTAGTTCTTGCCGATGCAGATCACCTTGCTGGCCAGGATGGGGGCGAGCAGGCGGATATCGGCCAGCGGCCAGCTGCGGCCGGTGAACGTCGGCGTGCCGAACGGGTGTTCGGCGATTTCTTTGGCGGTCTCGCCGTCGATGGCGACGAAAGCGACCCCGTCGGGGCTGGCAACTCGACCTAGACGCATCCCCGGAGTCTATCCAGCCGCGTCCACCAGCCCGAATGCACCCGACCGGTCGGCATGTGGGCCGACGCGAAGTGACACCGTCCGGCACAACCGCGCCCCCGGCGGTGTACGGTGACCATAGTTCATAATTTGAGAAGCATTTCCCATATGTTGAGATGATGCTGCTGTATTCCGAGATGGGGAACTATGGCACACGGTTCACCGGCGGCCGCCCGCGTCGCCGCCCCCGGACACCGGCCGAAACCGGTGTCCCCCGCACACCGCTGGCTCATGCTCGCCCTCGGTGTCTTCGCCCAGACCTCGAGCGCGATCTTCGTCCACGGTGTCCCCTTCCTACTGCCCGCGCTCACCGCGGGCGGTATGCCGCTGCCGACCGCCGGCCTGCTGGTCGCGCTGCCGACCGTGGGGCTGTGCTGCACCCTCATCGCCTGGGGTTATCTGGTGGACCGATTCGGCGAACGCATCGCGCTGGTGGCCGGACCGCTGATCATGTGCGCCGCCGGCACCACGGCCGCTTTCACAACGAGCTACCCCCTGCTCGGTGTTCTGCTGTTCCTCGGCGGTATGGGCGCCGCCAGCACCAACGGCGCCAGCGGCCGGGTGATCGTCGGCTGGTTCCCGCCCGAGCGGCGCGGCCTGGCAATGGGTATCCGGCAGACCGGCCAGCCCCTCGGTGTGGGTATCGGCGCACTGTCCATTCCACTGGTCGCCGACAGTGCCGGGGTGGCTTCCGCGCTGTTCGTCCCGGCGGTCCTGGCAGGTCTGGCGGCCGTGGGCTGCCTGCTGGGCATAGTCGACCCGCCCCGCCCGTCACGTGCGGGATCCACCGGCGCCAACCCGTACCGCGCCGCCGGCACCCTCTGGCGTATCCACGGAGTGTCCATTCTGCTGGTCATTCCGCAGGGCACCGTCTGGACCTTCGCACTGCTGTGGTTGCACCGCGATATCGGGTGGTCCCTCGCCGCCGCCGGCGCCCTGGTCACCGGTAGCCAGGTACTCGGTGCACTGGGCCGGATCGGTGCGGGCGCCTGGTCCGATCGCGTCGGCAGCCGGATGCGCCCGCTGCGCCTGATCGCCGTCGCCGCGGTCACCACCATGGCACTACTGGCCTTGACCGCCTGGACCGAATGCTGGTGGGCCGCCATACCGTTGATGGTGATTGCTTCGGTGGTCTCGGTCTCCGACAACGGCCTGGCCTTCACCGCCATCGCCGAACTCGCCGGTCCCTACTGGAGCGGCCGTGGGCTCGGTATCCAGAACACCGGCCAGAACCTGATGATCGCCGCTGTCCCCCCGGTCTTCGGCGGACTGATCACCGCAACCGGTTTCCCGGCCGCCTATTTGGCGGCGGCCGCCTTGGCCGCGGTAGCCATCCCACTAGTCCCTCTCGGTTCAGAGAATCCTCGGGAATAACCCAGCCGCCGGGGCCATCGCGACGACGATGCGATAGCACCACGTTTCCTGCCCCCGGCCGGCCATCGGCGGTCTCGCGGATCGCCGTGGGCGCGGAGGTCCCGGACCGCCACAACGGCCGGTATCGGCTAGCCCGGCCCGGCTCTGCGGGCCGGGCTACTTATCCCGCGACGCGGACAGCTGCAGATGCGACTGCGCCGGACCACACAGGGGGCGATGTTCGTGAACGACCGAGTACGGCGGGTGTCCGGTCGAACGACCACTGCCGAACGGCCGGACCGCATATCGCGGGCCTGATCCGGCGACCGAAACCCGGTCAGATATCGATGAGGGCCGCGGGATCGAAGGACACCCGAACGGGGATATCGAGATCGAATTCGGCGGAAAATTCGCGACTTTCGCCCACCGGTGGCTCCCACCGATAGGCATCACCGTCGAGAAGGCCCCGGTGGATCCGGATCTTGGGCTGATGTTCGACGATCCAGTACTGCGGGATACCCAAACCGGCATACTCCCGGACCTTACGAACCCTGTCGGTACGTTCACTGCCGCTGCCCGGCGAGACCACCTCGACCACCAGCTGCACGTCCATGCCGGGGATCAGCTTCGGCGACTCGTCGACTATGGCGGCTCGGGCCACAGCCATGGGTATCACGAAAACATCGGGCTTACGGACACCCGACGGTGTACTGATCTCCCACCCCCCGCCATCGCAGACGAATGCGTCCGCGCCCTCCGCAGCGCTACCGATCCGCCGAGCCAGCGACCAGCCGATGTAGTTGTGTCGTGCCCCCGCGGCCACCTCGACCAACCACCCGTCTTCGAGTTCGAACCCTTTACCGTCTTCCGGCAGATCGTAGAGATCCAACACCGTGTACGGGCCGAAGCCTGCATCGCTGGTGGCGTGCCACGCGGTCATGCTGCCCTCCAAGCGCTCGGGCCGTCCATCGGGGATACGCCCAGGTATCCCCGATGGTAGCGGACAGACAACCCGGTTTCGTTGCCGAAAGTACGGAACGTCCAGGTCAGAGCGCGGACGCGATCCGGTCGCCGATTTCGGTGGTGGAGGCGGTACCGGTGCGGCTGGACAGGTCCTTGGCGACCGCGTCCTGGATGCGGGCGGCGGCCGCGGTTTCGCCCTTGTGCTCGAGCAGCAGGGAGACCGAGAGAATGGCGGCGGTCGGGTCGGCCTTGGACTGGCCGGCGATATCGGGGGCGCTGCCGTGGACCGGTTCGAACATGCTCGGGTTGGTGCCGGTGGCGTCGATATTGCCGCTGGCGGCCAGGCCGATACCACCGCTCACCGCGGCGGCGAGGTCGGTGATGATATCGCCGAAGAGGTTGTCGGTGACGATCACGTCGAAGCGGGCCGGATCGTTGACCATATGGATGGTGGCGGCGTCGATGTGCTGGTAGGCGACCTCGACATCGGCGAACTCGGCGCCTACCGCGTCCACCGTGCGCTGCCACAGCGAACCGGCGAAGGCCAGAACGTTGGTCTTGTGCACGAGGGTGAGGTGTTTACGGCGAGCCTGCGCCTTGGCGAAGGCGTAGCGGACCACGCGTTCGACACCGAAGCGGGTGTTGGTGCTGACCTCGGTGGCGACCTCGTGCGGGGTGTCGACGCGGATGGCGCCGCCGGTGCCGGTGTAGGGGCCCTCGGTGCCCTCACGGACGACCACGAAATCGATCTCCGGGCTACCGGCGAGCGGGCTGCCGACGCCCGGGTACAGCTTGGACGGCCGCAGGTTCACGTGATGGTCGAGCGCGAAACGGGTGCGCAGCAGCAGGCCGCGTTCCAGGATGCCGCTGGGCACCGACGGATCGCCGATCGCGCCGAGCAGGATCGCATCGTGCTGTTTCAATTCCGGCAGCACCGATTCCGGCAGGATCTCGCCGGTGGCGTGGTAGCGCTTGGCGCCGAGATCGTATTCGGTGCGTTCCACGCCGGGCAGTACCACATCGAGTACTTTGAGCGCCTCGGCGACGACCTCCGGGCCGATACCGTCACCGGGGATCACGGCGAGCTTCATGACACAACCACGCTTTCTGGATACGACGTGCCGCGAGCGGGCCGCGGCCGGGCGGTCCGGGTGCGGCCGCCGCTGGGACAGTGTTTGTGCGCGGGCCGCCCAGGCGCGGAACACCCGGGGGATTCGCACGGGCCGCGCGCCGCCCCGCCGGAACTCGGTGCGGGCGAGCCGGGCCCGGAGGAGCGTAGCGTAACCACGCGGGGCCCTCGCCCGCCCCGTCGAACGACGCGGCGGCGCACCGCTACATCAGAACAGGTCGACCAGCGCGACCTTGCCGGCGCCCACGGCGTCCGCGATTTCGGCGCGCACCGATTCGGGCACTTCCTTGTTGACCCGCAGTACCACGGTGGCGCCTTCCTTGTTGGCGTCCTGGGTGAGCTGGGCGGCGAGGATATCGATCTCGGCGGCCCCCAGGGCGGTGCCGACCTTGCCCAGTGCGCCCGGCTGGTCCGCGTAGTTGAGGACGGCCAGGTTGATGCCTTCGGCGCGCATATCGTAGTTGCGGCCGTTGATGTTGACGATCTTCTCGACCTGGGCCGGTTCGGTGAGCGCGCCGGCGACGTTGAGGGTGCGGCCGTCGCCGAAGACCGCGCGCAGATCCACCAGGCTGCGGTGGCTGGGACTTTCGGTGACCGTGGTGACCTCGGCGCTGATCCCGCGGTCCTGCGCGAGCGCCGGAGCGTTGACGAAGGTGACCTGATCGTCGACGTGGGCAGAGAAAACCCCGCGCAACGCGGCCAGTTGCAGCACCTCGACCTCGGAGGCGGCGAGCTCGCCGCGGACCTGCACCTCGAGGCTCACCGGCAGTTCGTCGGCCAGCGCACCCAGCAGCGCACCCTGTTTGCGGACCAGGTCCAGCCAGGGCGCGACTTCGTCGCCGACCACACCGCCGGTGACGTTCACCGCGCCGGGAACGAATTCGCCGGCCAGGGCCAGCAGCACCGATTTCGCCACATCGGTACCGGCCCGGTCCTGCGCTTCGCTGGTAGAGGCGCCCAGGTGCGGGGTCACCACGACCTGCGGCAGTTCGAACAGCGGGCTGTCGGTGCAGGGCTCGGTTTCGTAGACGTCGATACCGGCGGCGCGTACATGACCGGACTTGATGGCCTCGGCCAGTGCGGCCTCGTCCACCAGGCCACCGCGGGCGGCGTTGACGATGATCACGCCCGGCTTGGTCTTGGCGATGGCCTCCTTGCCCAGCAGACCCTTGGTTTCGGGGGTTTTCGGCAGGTGGATGGAGATGAGGTCGGCGCGTTCCAGCACCTCGTCCAGGCTCATCAGTTCGATACCGAGCTGGGCGGCGCGCGCCGGAGAGACGTAGGGGTCGTAGGCGATGACCTTGGTTTCGAACGCCGCGAGACGCGCGGCGAACAGCTGCCCGATCCGGCCGAGGCCGATCACGCCCACGGTTTTGCCGAAGATCTCCACGCCGTTGAAGCTGCTGCGCTTCCAGGTGTGCTCGCGCAGGGTGGCATCGGCGGCCGGGATCTGGCGGGCCGCGCTCAGCATCAGCGTGACGGCGTGCTCGGCGGCGGTGTGGATATTGGAGGTGGGCGCGTTGACGACCATGACACCGCGTTCGGTGGCGGCGGGGACGTCGACGTTGTCCAGGCCGACACCGGCCCGGGCGACGATCTTCAGGTTCTTGCCGGCCTCGAGGACTTCGGCGTCGACGGTGGTGGCGGACCGCACGAGCAGCGCGTCGGCCTCCGGCACCGCCGCGAGCAGGGCGGGCCTATCCGGGCCGTCGACCCAACGGACCTCGACACCGTCACCGAGCGCATCGACGGTCGACTGGGCGAGCTTGTCGGCGATCAGAACTACAGGACGGCCTGCTTGGCTCACGGTGGGGTTCTCCTGGATGAAGGGGACGGCCAGTTGACGCGGCCAAGCTTAGTTCCAGCGAATCCGGCTGTGGCCCGCCCCCTCACCGTCGGGCGTATCCGGACGTGGCGTCACCTGTGCGGACCCGGCCCGGCGGGTGGGCGGAATCACGCTCATGACCGGCCCCGGACGGTTGTGCGACCGCTCAGGACGGCGGATGTCCCGGCCACCGGCACAGTCGGAGATCGAGGCATCGGTTCGGCGGATCAGCCGAGACAATGGCCGCAAAGGATCTCGGGCGCGGGCTCCGTGGGCCGGTTCCGGCCGACTGGGCGGAACCCGACCGGAGAACCCCTGGACACGACGAGGGCGGCCGCATCTCCCCGGACACGGCGAGGGCCCCGCACCGTGCGGTGCGGGGCCCCGTCATTTCGTCACATCACTCAGATGGCGCGAACATCCTGAGCCTGCGGACCCTTCTGGCCCTGGCCGATCTCGAACTCCACCCGCTGTCCCTCTTCGAGGGTCCGGAAGCCGGAGCCGGCGACTGCCGAGTAATGCACGAAGACGTCAGGACCGCCCCCGTCTTGCGCGATGAAGCCGAAGCCCTTCTCGCTGTTGAACCACTTCACGCTGCCTTGAGCCATGATACTTACTTCATACTTTCTGTTGCGAGCCAGCCGGACCTCGGTCGATCCGACTGATCTCTCTGACAACGATGCCACGTCCCGGGAAGTTCCTGCACGTTCGAAACCGCTGTTTGTGAGGCAGAACGCGGTGATATCGCGCACGATATGACCAGCACAGAGCGCCACTTGCCGCGCATTTCCCGGTTCGCGGGGGTGAACCCAGGGATACCCCGTAGTTCAAAGGGATGATTTCCTCGAAAATCGGTGACATTCCGGCTTCGTTTGCGCGAGGGTTGAAGCCCAATCGCCGTATCGGCGCGGATACTCCTGCCGCGCCGCGGCCGGAGTTCGAGAGGATACGAAGTGTTCCGCACGAAACGCGCCTTCGCGACCCGCCGGGTCGTCGTCGCGGGCGCCATTGCCCTACTCCCCTTGGCGGCACTCGCCGCCCCCGCCGCGGCCGACCCCGCGGCCCCCGCTCCCGAGTACACGGCGGTCGACCGCGATCACCATCGCGATCGGGACCGGGGCTGGGACCGCGACCGCGGCTGGGACCGCGACCATCATCGCGACCGCGGCTGGGACCGCGATCACCATCGCGACCGCCACTGGGACCGCGGCCACCACGGCTGGGACGATCCGGCGGACTGGCTCCGCCATATTCTGCGCGGGGTATTCGGCAGCAGCTGATCGCGCACGGGCCCGCATTCCGTATTCGCCGGAATGCGGGCCCGAGCTTTTCCGCATTCGGAGCCGGCGGAAAGGCGGCAGCTTTTGGCCGTCCGATACCCGGTGAAGTACGTGACGCTCCGACATTCGAACGGTCCGCACAGCGCGCTCCGGTGCTCTCGGTGAGCTGAAACTTCCCTGACCCGAGGTCCTGCCGTTGTGCGCATGGCAATCGGCCGCCGAACAGCACGGACAAACAGCGCGGGACGGCAACAGTCGCGCAGCGATTTACGCCCAGAGCGGAATCGGCGCCGACCGCCCCGCCCCCGAACATAGGCTCGACACATGACCGAGCCGCGCAGATTGATCGCGATCCCCGGTGGCCGGGACGAGCCGCCGCGCCGCCGGCCGGCGGAGGAACCCGAGCCACTGTGGCGCGAGGTGCTCGGCGGCCGGCTACGCGCCCTGCGCAACGATCAGCGCGAAACCCTGGCCGAAACCGCGCAACGGGCCGGGATCTCGCCGCAGTACCTCTCCGAGGTCGAGCGCGGCCGCAAGGAACCGTCGAGCGAGATGATCGCCGCCTTGGCCGGCGCACTCGGCACTTCGCTCGGCGCACTCACCGAGCAGGTCGCCCACGAACTCCGCGTGCGCCGGTGCCCCGCCGAGCGTCCGGGCGCCGCGCAGGTTCCCATGCTGCGCGCCGCCTGATCCCGTCCACCACGGCCCGGCGAGCGAGCAGCAACAGCACGCGGCAGCGGCAGCGGCAGCGGCAGCGGCAGCGGCAGCGGCAGCGGCAGCGGCAGCGGCAGCGGCAGCGAGCACGGTGGCGACGACTGGGCCCCTAGCGAATGCGCGGTTCGACGAAAAGTGCTCAACTGCACGCGCGGTTCGGCGAAGAGCCTGAGCCGGCTGTGTCGATCCGGTTCGGTGACGGAACCGATCGACGGTGCCGGCCGGGTTTCTAACGGCCTGCGGTCTCGCGTACCACGTCGGCAACGGCAGCGAAATCTTTGCGCAGGATCTTGGAGTGGTTGCTGGCGACCTTGGCGCTGATCGTGACATTCGGATTGTGCGCGACGATCGGGTCGAGTACGGCCCGGCCCTGCTCCATTTCCCCATCCTTGCTCCCGAGGCTGTCTCCGGTGGCCACCACGAAGCGCATCGGGCGGGTAGCGCGTTCGAGGACCGGCACGCTGGCCGCGGCGATCTCGTTGAGTTCGATATTGGCCTCGGCATGCTCGGCGGCGCTCATTCGGGCTGCCATGCCGAACGGGCGGGCCAGCGGCAGCAGGAACCGCATCTTGTGGAACAGGGCCCGGATCCGCTCGGTGCCTTCCTCGCCGGTCAGTCCGTGGGGAAAGGCATCCACGGTTACCACTCCACGGACGCGATCCGGGTTGCGGTCGGCCCAGTGCCAGCTCAACACCCCGCCGTAGGACCAGCCCACCAGGACGATCGGGCCTTCCACACCCCTGGCGGCGAGCACGGCGTCGATATCGCGTAGGCATGCCTCGAAGGAGTAGTCCGCGGATTGCTTCGATTTGCCGCGGGCGCGCTCGTCGAAGGTGATGTGCCGGTATCCGGGGCCGAGTTCGGCGATCACCTTCTTCCAGTGCGATTGGTCGGCGTAGGCGCCGTTGAGGTAGACGACCGGCCGGCCGGTGCCGCCGGTATCGCTCACCGCCAGCGCGGTGTCGTCGACCGGCACCATGCCGCTCCAGGCCGAGGTGGTCGAGGTGGTGGTGGTTTCTGCGTTGCTCATGTGAATACTGTCGCCCGAACGGCTGATGCCGCCCTGACACCTGCCTGATACACCGCTCCCGGCTCGTCAGGGCAGGTGTCAGGGCGAGACCGTTCTGGCTCGGCGCACTGCGCCACCGTCACGGCAGCCGACCTCGCCTCGATCACCGAGTCCGGCCGGCCCGAAACCCCAGTGCCCCGGAAACTTCCGCGGTGTTCACGCCCGCGGTGCCAGAACGGTGTCCGCGAGGCCGTAGTCGACGGCGGCGGATGCGGTGAAAACCCGGTCGCGGTCGGTATCGCGTCGCAGTTGTTCGGCCGATTGCCCGGTATGCCTCGACAGGATCGATTCGATTTCGGCGCGCATCCGGACCAGTTCGTCGGCCTGCAGGATCAGGTCCGGGATGGCGCCCTGGCCGCGGGCGGCCGGTTGATGCAGCACCACCCGGGCGTGCGGGAGCATCGCGCGCTGTCCGGGGGCGCCACCGGCCAGCAGGACCGCGCCGACCGCGATGGCCTGCCCGACACAGGTGGTGTGCACGGGCGCCCCGATGTGCTGGATGGTGTCGTACACGGCCAGCATCGACGGCAGATCGCCACCTTCGCAGTTGATATAGAAGTCGATCTGCTGTCCGGGGCTTTCCGACTCGAGGTGCAGGAGCTGCGCGATCAGCGCATTGGCGACCCCGGAGTCGATGGGTGTGCCGAGGTAGACGATCCGCTCGGCCAGCAGATGTGAATAGATATCGGTGATGCGCTCGCCGCGCGGATGCTGGGCGATCACATTGGGAATTGTGTAGGTACTCATCGGTTATCCCCTTCGTATCCGGGTCGCCGGACTTTCAGGTGCTGCCTGCTCATACGTTCTCCACTGGGCCCGGCCGCGAACCGGTCTCACGATGACGAGGGTTGGCACCGCTCGCTGCCCACTCGTACCGCCACCACCCGGCACGACCGCGAACCGGCCTCGTGGTGGCATAAGCTGCTGCCGCCGGGCGGTAACCGATGGTGCTGCGCTGCCGCATCTGAAGGAGCCCTGAGTGGTTGCGCGCCGGTACCACCTCCGGACCCGACCCACTCATACGGAGATCCCCACGCGCCGGCGTTGCGGGACGATCTGTCCGAATTCGCCGACGATATGGTCGATGAAGCCGTATTCCTTGGCCTGAGTGGCGCTGAACCAGCGGTCGTGCAGCGAATCCTCGTAGATCTGGTCGTAGGGCCGGCCGGTGTCCTCGGCGATCAGGCCGAGCACGGTTTCCACAGTGTGGCGCAGATCGTCGGCCTGGACCTCGACATCGACCGCGGTACCGCCGATTCCGGCCGACCCCTGGTGCATCAGGATGCGCGCGTGCGGGAGCGCGAAGCGTTTTCCGGGGGTGCCGGAGGAGAGCAGGAACTGTCCTGCACTGCAGGCCAGCCCGAGTGCGAGCGTGGAGACGGGGCACGGCACCAGGCGCATGACATCGCGGATGGCGAGCATGGCCGGTACCGATCCGCCCGGTGAGTGGATCCACAGGGAGATTCCCGCGTCGGCGTCCTCGGCGGCGAGGGTGAGCAGTTGAGTGGCCAGCAGGGTGCCGTTGTCGTCGTCGAGCGGGCCGTCGAGCACGAGGATGCGGCGGGCCAGCAGTTGTTCGCGGGCGCGCCAGCTGAACAGCGGGGATTTATCGTCGTGAGCCATGGTTTCACGGTGCCCGGTGCGGGCGCGTTGCGGAACCGTCTGCTGCTGTGAGCGGATCTGCTCTCGGCAGCGAAGCCGGAACCGGTTCGGGCGCACGGTGTGAGCAGGCGGTGCCCGCCGGCGGACAGCGCCCGACGGTGGCGCATGGTCACGCCGAGAGGAAACCGATACTCGGGTTTCACGCTGGGATACGCCACCGAAACACCGCGTCTTTAGCGTCATTTCTCGTATACGCCGCTGTATACAGCGAGCCGATAGCGAGTCAGCGGGCCTGACTTTTTTCTGGAGTGGAGGCCGAACAGTCATGAATGCAGCCAGAACCGAAGAACCCACCGGCACTGCGGCGATCCGCCGGAATGGAGGGAGCCGGCGGCGCAAACTGCTCGCCTTGCCGGTCGCCCTCTGCGTTACCGCGCTGACCGCCGCCGCCTGCGGTAGCTCGGCCTCCGAACAGGCCGGTTCCCACGCCGAATCCTGTGTCGATACAGCAGGCCCCACGATCAAGGTGGGTTCGCTGAACTCGCTGTCGGGCACCATGGCCATCTCGGAGGTCACCGTCCGCGATTCCATCCGGCTCGCCGTCGATCAGATCAACGCGGCCGGTGGAGTGCTGGGCAAGCAGATCGAACTGGTGGGTGAGGACGGCGCCTCGGAACCGACGGTTTTCGCGGAGAAGGCCGAGAAACTGATCAGCAGTGACTGTGTCGCTGCAGTTTTCGGCGGCTGGACCTCGTCGAGCCGTAAGGCGATGCTGCCGGTTTTCGAGGACCGCAACGCGCTGCTGTACTACCCGGTGCAGTACGAGGGCCTGGAATCGTCGGCGAACATCTTCTACACGGGCGCCACCACCAACCAGCAGATCGTGCCGGCCTTGGACTATCTGACGGGCCGCGGCGTGAAATCGCTGTACCTGGTGGGTAGCGACTACGTGTTCCCGCAGACCGCGAATCGCATCATCAAGGCGTACGCGCAGGCCAACGGTATCGAGATCGAAGGCGAGGACTACACCCCGCTCGGGTCCACCGATTTCTCGACGGTCATCAACAAGGTCCGGGCCGCCGATGCCGACGCGGTGTTCAACACCCTCAACGGCGACTCCAATGTCGCGTTCTTCCGCGAGTACCGGAATGTCGGCCTGACAGCGCAGGATATGCCGGTGGTATCGGTGTCGATCGCCGAGGAGGAGATCGGCGGGATCGGCGTCGGGAACATCGCCGGCCAGCTGACCGCCTGGAACTACTACCAGACCGTCGACAGCCCGGCGAACAACTCTTTCGTCAAGGACTACAAGGCGAAATACGGTGCGGCCAAACCCACCTCCGATCCCATGGAAGCGGCCTACACCTCGGTCTACCTGTGGAAGAACACGGTGGAGAAGGCGCAGTCCTTCGCGGTCGAGGATGTGCAGAAGGCTGCCGGCGGTGTGAGCTTCGAGGCGCCCGAGGGCACGGTCACGATCAACGGCGAGAACAACCACATCACCAAGACCGCCAGGATCGGTGAGATCCGTCCCGACGGCCTGATCTACACGGTGTGGGATTCCGGCGAGGCCATCGAACCCGACCCGTACCTGGCCGGCTACCCGTGGGCCGAGGGACTCGGGGGCTGATCCGAATGGAAGCAGTTGTCGGGCAGCTGTTCACCGGCCTGAGCCTGGGTTCCATTCTGCTGCTGGCGGCCCTCGGGTTGTCGCTGACCTTCGGGCAGATGGGCGTGATCAACATGGCCCACGGCGCGTTCATCATGGCGGGGTCCTATACCGCCTACACGGTGCAGACCTACCTGGTGTCGAATACCGACGTATCGTTGATCGTCTCGCTGTTCGTCGGATTCCTGGCCGGCGGTCTCATGGGTGTCGTCCTCGAAGTGACGCTGATCAAACGGATGTACGACCGGCCGCTGGACACCCTGCTGGTGACCTTCGGTGTGGGCTTGATCCTGCAGCAGGCGGCCCGCGACATCTTCGGTGCACCCGCGGTCCGCGTGGTGACACCGGAATGGCTCGGTGGCGGGGTGGAGATCCTGGGGGCCGTGGTCCCCAGGACCCGGATCTTCATCATGCTGCTCGCGGTGCTGTGCGTGACGGCCATCGCGGTGACCATGAAATACACCGCAATGGGCCGGCGGATCCGGGCCGTGGTTCAGCATCGTGATCTCGCCGAAACGAGCGGTATCTCCAGCCGCGGCACCGATATCACGACATTCTTCATCGGTTCGGGTCTCGCCGGGGTGGCCGGTGTGGCGCTGACATTGATCGGCTCCACCAGTTCCAATACCGGTGCCAACTATCTGGTCGACGCCTTCCTGGTGGTGGTGATCGGCGGTCTCGGGCAGATCCGGGGCGCAGTACTGGCCGCGGTGGCGCTGGGGCTGCTCAATTCGTTCATCGAATACAGCACCACGGCCTCGGTGGCGAAGGTGATCGTATTCGTCGTCATCGTGATCTTCCTGCAGGTCCGGCCGCAGGGACTGTTCATGATCCGGTCGAGGAGTCTGGTATGAGGGAATTCCTGACCACCCGCTGGAAGGTCTATTCGGGGTTCGCGCTGGCCGCTGTGCTGTTGTTCGCGGTGGCGCCCGCGGTGCTCTCCGATTTCCGGCTCAACCTGCTCGGCAAGTTCCTCTGCTTCGCCATCGTGGCGGTCGGGATCGGTTTGGCCTGGGGCCGGGGCGGAATGCTCACCCTCGGTCAAGGTGTGTTCTTCGGGCTCGGCGCCTACATCATGGCGATGCATCTGAAGATCTCCGACGCCCAGCTGCGCGGTGACGAGGTACCCGATTTCATGCAGATCGCGGGAATCGGTGAGCTGCCGGCGTATTGGATTCCGTTCTCGTCGCCGGTGGTGACGATCCTGGGCATCCTGATCGTTCCCCCGCTGGTGGCGGTGCTGCTGGGACTCGGTGTATTCAAACGCAAGGTCAAGGGTGCCTATTTCGCGATCCTGTCACAGGCGTTGGCAGCGGCCTTCGCGATCCTGCTGGTGGGTCAGCAGTCCACCGGTGGCAGCAACGGGCTCAACCGGTTCCGCAGTTTCTTCGGGCTGGCGCTCAACGATCCGATCAACCGGCGGCTGCTGTTCTTCATCGCCGCGGGCACACTGCTGGTGATCGTCGCGCTGACCCGGCAGCTGATGTACAGCCGGTGCGGCGAACTGCTGGTCGCGGTGCGCGACCAGGAAGAGCGGGTGCGTTTCCTCGGCTACGACCCGGCCAACGTGAAGGTGGTCGCGTATGCGGTGGCCGCGCTGTTCGCCGGTATCGCGGGGGCGTTGTTCGTACCGATCGTGGGCATCATCTCCCCCGCCGATATCGGGATCGTGCCGTCCATCGCGTTCCTCACCGGGGTTGCGATCGGTGGCCGCACGACTCTGCTGGGCCCGGTACTGGGTGCGATCGCGGTGGCCTGGGCGCAGACCAGCCTCTCGGAAAGCTTCCCCTCGGGCTGGGTGTATGCGCAGGGCGTCCTGTTCATCGTCGTGGTCGGGTTCTGCCCGGCGGGCCTGGCGGGCCTGGTCACCTTGCTGCGACGGCGGAAACGGGGTGCGGACGAGGATCCGGCACCGCCCGGGCCGACGCCGCAGCTCGCAGCCGCCACCCCGGTAGGAGTGCCGTCATGACTCAGGAAACGACCACCGCACCGGTCGCCGGTGGTAACGCCGGAATGCACAGCGATTACCTGGAGGTCCGGGGGCTGAGCGTCGAATTCGACGGATTCAAGGCCGTATCGAATGTCGATCTGACCCTCTTCCAGGGTGATCTGCGGTTCCTCATCGGACCCAACGGCGCCGGAAAAACCACCATCATCGACGCGATCACCGGTTTGGTGCCGGCCACCGGGTCGGTGCAGAAATCCGGGGTCGAACTACTGGGCAAGAAGGTGCATCAGATCGCCCGGCTGGGTGTGGGGCGCACCTTCCAGACCGCCAGCGTGTTCGAGGAACTGTCGGTCCTGCAGAACCTGGATATCGCCGCCGGGGCGGGCCGATCGATGTGGACCATGCTGCGCCGCCGCCCGGCCGAGGTCTCGGAATCGATCGAGCGGGCGCTGGAAACGATCGGGCTCACCAAGTTGCGGAACAAACCCGCCGGAACGCTGGCCCACGGCCAGAAACAGTGGCTCGAAATCGGCATGCTGCTGGTTCAGGACGCCTCGGTGCTGCTGCTGGACGAACCCGTCGCCGGGATGAGCCAGGAGGAGCGGGAGGAAACCGGGAACCTGTTACGCCGCATCGGTGGTGAACGCACGGTCGTGGTGGTCGAACACGATATGGATTTCATGCGCAACTTCGCCACCTCGGTGACGGTGCTGGCGCGCGGCGCGATCCTCGCCGAGGGGTCGGTGGCCGAGGTCCAGGCCGATCCCGCCGTGCAGGAGGCGTACCTCGGCACCGCCGCTGCGCCGAGCCCGGAGGAAGCGAAACGCAACCGCACAGCACTCCCGACCGGAACCGGTGTGCAGCCCCCGGCAGAGCCGGACGCCGAAGCTGCGGCGAGACGCAACGGCGTCGCATCCTCGCGGGGGCACGAAGGACAAGGAGAGTGACGGTGCTGGAACTCATCGATGTCCATGCTGGTTACGGCCGCACCGAGGTGGTGCACGGGGTCGGGATCGAGGTCCCGGCCGATGGAGTCGCCGCGATCATGGGACACAACGGGGCCGGAAAGACCACCTTGCTGCGTGCCGCGGTGGGGCTGGTGCAAACTGGTCGGGGCCGGATCCGCTTCGACGGCGCCGATATCACCTCGTTGCGGCCCAGTGCGCGGGTAAAACGGGGAATCGCCTATGTCCCCCAGGGCCAGCAGTGCTTCGGTCATCTCACCACCGCCGAGAATCTGCGCGTGGTGGCCGACGGCCGTAAACGGGGCGCGGCGTTGATCGACGAGCAGCTGGATCTGTTTCCCGCGCTGAAGGATCTGCTCGGCCGCCGGGCCGGGTTGTTGTCCGGCGGGCAGCGCCAGCAGCTGGCCATCGCCCGCGCGCTCATCACCGAACCGCGCATGCTCATCCTCGATGAACCCACCGAGGGTATCCAGCCGTCGGTGGTGGCCGAGATCGAGAACACCATCACCGAACTGGTGGGTCGCGGTGGGCTCGGAGTGCTGCTGGTGGAACAGCACATCGGTTTCGCGTTGCGGGCGGCGAGCCGGTATTACGTGCTGGAAAGCGGCAGGGTCACCTCGACCGGGGAGGGTGGCGCCGGTGCCGTCGACACCGTTCGCGCCGCCATGACTCTTTAGGCTGCGCGTCGTGACCGAACCACGAAGCAAACGCGAATCCCGAAGCGACACTGTGTACAAGGCGTTGCGCGACGAACTCATGGGCGGTGCGCTGGCACCGGACGAACGGCTCGGTGAGGAACGGCTGGCCGACCGGCACGGCGTTTCCCGCACCCCGGTGCGGGAAGCGCTGGCCCGGTTGCAGGCCGACGGGCTCGTCGAACGCCGTGACGCCGGCCTGTTCCCGTACCGGCCGCGACTGGACACCCTGGGTGACTACTACGAGCTGCGGATCACCTTGGAAGTGCAAGGCATCGCCCGCGTGCTCGATGATCCGGATCTGGGCCACGACCGTGCCGTACTCGGCCCGGAGATCGACCGGTGGCGCGCCTTCCGCACCGCACCGCCGGACCCGGACGCCGGTTTCGTCGACGCCGACGAACAGTTTCACACCGTCCTGCTGGAATCGTCGGGCAATCACGCCCTCACCGAGGCCCTGCGCACGGTGAACGCCCGGATCCGCCCGGTTCGGATGTTCGACTATCTGACCCCCGACCGCATGCTCGCGACCATCGACGAACACATCGCCATCGGCGCGGCCGTCCTCGACCGCGACCTCACCGGTGCCCGCGAGCAACTCCTGGCCCATATCGACCAATCCCGCCGCGTGGTGGCCGACCGAGCCGGTCAGGTGCTCCAGCTGACCCGCCTGGCCCGCGCGACCAAAACCTGAATTTCCCGGCTACCCGGTAGCCGGCACTGTCCACGCCGAGAGGATCGACCGTGACCGAGACCGCACCGCAGTTGTATACACCACTGCATACACCACTGCCCGAATGTTTGCTTATCGCCAATCGCGGTGAGATCGCCTGCCGTATTCTGCGCACCGCGCGGCGGCTGGGGATCGATACGGTCGCGGTGTTCTCCGATGCCGACGAGGGTTCCCGGCATGTGCGGATGGCCGATCGCGCGGTCCGGCTGGGGCCCGCCCCGGCGGCGGAGTCCTATCTTCGCGCCGAGGCGGTGATCGAGGCGGCGCTGTCCAGTGGAGCGACAGCGATTCATCCCGGCTACGGGTTCCTTTCCGAGAATGCCGATTTCGCGGCGGAGGTGGAGGCAGCCGGGATCGCGTTCGTCGGTCCGGCAGCCGAACATCTGCGGCTTTTCGGCGATAAGCACAGTGCCCGGCAGGCCGCCGCGGCGGCGGGTGTGCCGCTGGTCGCCGGGAGCGGGTTGCTCGCGGGGCTCGACGAAGCGCTGGCGGAGGCCGACCGAATCGGCTACCCGGTGATGCTCAAGGCGGCCGGGGGCGGCGGCGGTATCGGGATGGCGGCCTGTGCGGGTCCCGCCGAACTCACTTACACCTACCAGCGTGTGATCCGGTTGGCGCAAAACAACTTCGGGTCGTCTTCGGTATATCTGGAGCGGTTCGTCGCCCGAGCCCGGCATGTGGAGGTGCAGATCTTCGGTGACGGACGGGGTCGCGCGATATCCCTGGGTACGCGCGATTGCAGTTTGCAGCGGCGCAATCAGAAGGTCATCGAGGAGGCACCGGCGCCCGGGCTCCCCTATACCGTGAGCGAACGGCTGCTCGAATCGAGCCGGAAACTGCTCGGCGAGGTCGGCTATCGGTCCGCTGGAACCGTCGAATTCATCTATGACGTGGACCGCGGCGAGGCATCGTTCCTGGAAGTGAACACTCGCCTGCAGGTGGAACATCCGGTCACCGAGGCCGTTACCGGCGTCGATCTGGTCGAGTGGATGCTACGGCTGGCGGGCGGAGATTCCACTTTCCTCGACAATGTCCCCGATGCCGGCCCGCCCGTCACCGGGTTCGCCGTGGAAGCCCGCGTCTACGCGGAGGATCCCGGTAACGACTACCGCCCCGGCGCCGGCACACTCACCGGCGTCGAGATCCCCGGCGCGGAGGCGCGGGTGGAGACCTGGGTCGAAACCGGCACCGAGATCAGCCCCTACTACGACCCGCTGATCGCCAAGATCATCACGTCGGGTGAGAGCCGCACCGAGGCCCTGCACCGGCTCCGCACGGCGCTCGACAACACCCGCATGTTCGGTATCACCACCAATCTGCCCCAGTTGCGCGCCGCCGCCACGAGCTCCCCCATGCTCGACGCCCGGCACACCACCGCGACCCTCGGCAGCCTGGCCACCATCCGGCCCCGCCTGGAGATCTTGCGCGCCGGCGTCTCCACCACCGTCCAGGACTATCCCGGCCGCCTCGGACTCTGGAACGTCGGCATCCCACCGTCGGGCGCCTTCGACGATCTGTCCTTCCAGCTCGCCAATCACGCCGTCGGCAACTCCCTCGGCGAGAACGGCCTGGAGGCGACATTGCTCGGGCCGCGCCTGCGCTGTACCGACACCACGATCGTCTGCGTCACCGGCGCCGAGGCTCCGGTCACCGTGGACGGCGCGCCCGTGCCCATGTGGGAGCCGATCACCGTCCCCGCCGGTTCGGTTGTCGATATCGGCGCCCCCTACGACACCGGCCTGCGCACCTACCTCGCGGTCCGCGGCGGTATCCTCGCCCCCGACTATCACGGCAGCGCGGCGACTTTCACCCTCGGCGGGTTCGGCGGTATCACCGGCCGGGCCGTCGCGACCGGCGATATCCTCGGCATCAAACCCGACGCCGGCGGTCTGCTCGACCCCGCACCCATCCCGGCGGAGGAACGCCCCGAATTCGGCCACACCTGGTACGTCGGAGTCGGCGAGGGCCCCCAGCCCGCACCCGACTATTTCACCCCGGCCGATATCGCCCAGTTCTACGACGCGACCTGGCAGGTACAGGCCCATGCCAACCGCACCGGCCTGCGCCTGGCGGGCCCGAAACCGACCTGGTCGCGCACCGACGGCGGTGACGCGGGGCTGCATCCGTCGAATCTGCACGACTGTCCGTACAGCGTCGGCGCGCTCAACCTCTCCGGCGACACCCCGATTCTGCTCGGCCCCGACGGCCCCAGCCTGGGCGGTTTCGCCTGCCCGCTCACGGTGGTCTCCGCGCACCGCTGGAAGCTGGGCCAGATGCGCCCCGGCGACCAGGTGCGTTTCGTCCCGGTCGCCGATGACCGCACCGCCGAGTTCCGTGCTGCACCGGCACTGCGCGGCCGGAACATATCCACTCCCGAACTTCTCGGCTCCCGCGAAGAGGACAACGGTGTCCTGGGCCGCCGCGATGCCGGTGCCGGCACCCCCGAGGTCAAGTACCTACGCGGGGGCGACGACAACGTTCTCGTCGAATACGGCCCGATGGAACTCGACCTCGGCCTGCGTATGCGCGTGCACGCCTTGGGCAAACGGCTCGACAAAGCCGCCATTCCCGGCCTGATCGATATCACCCCCGGTGTGCGTTCCCTGCATCTGCATTTCGACGCCGACGTGATCGATCAACGCACCGTGGTCCGCCTGCTCGGCGAGCTCGAGGACGATATCCCCGATACCGCCGACCTCCGCGTCCCGAGCCGCCATATCGAATTGCCGCTGTCCTTCGACGATCCAGCCATCGCGCAGGCCATCGAACGCTACAGGCACGGCGTCCGCTCCGAAGCGCCCTGGTTGCCGTCGAATATCGAGTTCATCCGGCGCATCAACGGCCTGGACAGTGTCGAGGAGGTCCGCGATATCGTCTTCGACGCCCAATACATGGTGCTCGGGCTCGGCGACGTCTACCTGGGTGCACCGCTGGCCGTCCCACTCGACCCCCGCCACCGCCTGGTGACCACCAAATACAACCCGGCCCGCACCTGGACCCCATCCGACGCGGTCGGTATCGGCGGCAAGTACCTGTGCGTCTACGGGATGGAATCCCCCGGGGGCTACCAGCTCATCGGCCGCACCGTCCCCATCTGGTCCGGGTACCGGCAGCGCGCCCCGTTCGAAACCGGCAAACCGTGGCTGTTCCGGTTCTTCGACCGCATCAGCTGGTACCCGGTCTCGGCCGAGGAACTTCTCGACCTGCGCGCCGATATGTCGGCGGGGCGCTTCGAAATACGTACCAGCGTCGGCGAATTCGCGATGGCCGAACACCTCGGGTTCTTGGCGGAGCACGCCACCGATATCGCCGGCACCGAGGAAATCCGGCAGATCGCGTTCACCGCCGAACGGCAGCGCTGGGAGGCCGGCGGTGAACTCAGTGCGCAGGCCGAACCGGATCCCGCACCGGAGACCGCCGATACGCTCGACCTTCCCGAAGGCTGCGAGGTCGTCAGCGCTCCGATGATGGCGAATGTGTGGCGAGTGGAGGTCGCCGAAGGTGATCGCGTCGAGGCCGGCGCGACCCTGCTCGTCCTGGAGGCCATGAAAATGGAGCTGCCCGTGGCGGCGGAGGCCGCGGGGACAGTCCGCGCGCTCATCGCCACCGCCGGCGACCAAGTGACCACCGGCGCACCGCTGGTCGTCATCGAAACCGAAGGAGCGGCATGACAATGGCGAAACTACCGCTATCCGACTCCGGCACCGGGTCGCCCACCGAGTCCGGCACCGCCCGCGGCGCAACCGGCACAACTGCCGCTGCCCCCGACACCACCGCCACCGCCCACGGGAAGCCCGGCGCCCGCCCCGACACCACTGGCACCGCATCAGGCACGACCGCGACCGTTTCCGGCGGGGCCGGCCACGCCGCCGCCGCAGGGAATACCGGTGGCGCCGCCTACTCCGCCCGTGCAACCCGGACCATCACGGAGACGGCGGGTAATGCACCGGCAGTTGTCGACAGGGTCGCCGCCGCCTATCGGATCATTGCGGAGCAGGACCGCCCCGAGGTCTGGATCTCGCTACGCGCCGAAGCCGACGTGCTGGCCGAGGCCGCGGCGCTCGACGCCCGGGTCGAACAGGGCGATGAGCTGCCTCTCGCAGGAGTTCTCGTTGCGGTCAAGGACAATATCGATATCGCCGGTATCCCTACCACCTGTGCGTGCCCCGGTTTCGCCCACACCCCGGAACATACGGCTCCCGCCGTGGCGCGGTTGACCGAACACGGCGCTATCGTCCTCGGTAAAACCAATCTCGACCAGTTCGCCACCGGCCTCGTCGGTACCCGCAGCCCCTACGGCGCTGTCCGCAACAGCCGCTTCCCCGACCGCGTCGCCGGCGGCAGCAGTTCCGGTTCGGCGGTTGCGGTCGCCCTCGGTATGGTCGATGCCGCCCTGGGTACCGATACCGCCGGTTCCGGCCGGGTACCGGCCGCGCTGAACGGCATCGTCGGTATCAAACCGACCCTCGGACTCATCCCTGCCACCGGGCTTGTCCCCGCTTGCCCCGACTACGACGCCATCTCGGTGTTCGCCCGCGACCTGGCGCTCGCCACAAAGGTCGCGAATATCATGATCGGCCCGGACCCGGCCGATCCCCGCTCCCGGGCCTGGCCCGCCGATACGCCTCTCGGCGCACCGGCGCGCACCACCCTTGCCGTTCCCACCGACGACAACCTGCAATCCCTGACCACCGCCTACCGCGCCGCCTTCGACGCCACCGTCGCCCGCTGGCGGGCAGATGGCGGTGAAATCGCCACGGTCGATATCGCCGAACTGCTCGACGCCGCGAAACTGCTCTACGACGGTGCGATCGTCGCCCAGCGCTATACCGCCGTCGGCGAGTTTCTCAGTGGCGCGCCGGAAGGCGCCGACCCGCTGGTCTCCGCCATCATCACCGGTGGCGCACGCCCCGCCGCGCATTCCTATGTCGCCGACCTCGATCGCCTCACGCACGCCGCGGCCACCGCCCGCCGCCTGTTCACCGAATACCCCGCCCTGCTGGTGCCCACCACCACAGAGCATCCGACTCTCGAAGCGGTTGCGGCCGAACCCCTGTCGATCAACAGCCGGATGGGCACGTTCACCAATTTCTGCAATCTCCTCGACCTGGCCGCGGTCGCGGTGCCGGGCGAGAACACCGCCGGGGGCGACCCGTTCGGCGTCATGTTCGTCACGCCCGCCTTCGCCGATCAGATCGGTATCGACCTCGCCGCCCGGCTGCTCGGCGAACCGTCTCCCCTGCTCACCGGCACCGGCACCGATCTCCTGGTGGTCGGCGCCCACCTGCGCGGCCTCCCCCTGCACCACCAGCTGGAACAAGCCCGCGCCCGTTTCCTCGGCGAGGTGCGGACGGCGGCGGCCTACCGCATGGTCGCACTGCCCGCCGCCCCGCCGAAACCCGGGATGCTTCGCGTCGGTTCCGGCGGCCACGCCCTGCCCGGCGAACTGTATCGCCTCTCCCCCGCCGCTCTCGGCACGTTCCTGAGCAACCTGCCGTCGCCGATGACACTGGGCAAGGTCGAACTGGATTCCGGCGAATGGGTCACGGGTTTCGCCTGCGATTTCGAATCATCACGTGACGCCACAGATATCACCGAGTACGGGGGGTGGCGGAACTATCTGAACGCCGATCGGTGACCGTGGGTCCCGATCATCTCTTACAGCGGCAGCGAATCCGGCCACCGTACCGATGAGGGGCGCGGTGGCCCGGTCGCGGCCTCGACCCGCCGTCGCGCGGATGCCGACCGGCCGATGCGTGCGGCACTGTCCGGCCACCGTATCGGCCCGATCGGCGGCAGTCATGCGGCGAAGGCACACGGCCGGCGACCGTTATCCCCGCGACGGTTCCGAGAACGGGCGAGATGCGTGAAACAGCGCACGTGCCCGATGATGTACCCGTGGGCGATACGGATACGTGCGCCCGCGCCGCTGCCGGATGGTCGGGGAGGAAACTTTTGGACGAGATATTCGGGCGCTACCGGCTGCGCGAAATGATCGGTGCCGGCGGTATGGGCGAGGTGTATCGCGCCCACGACACGGCCACCGATCGGATCGTGGCGATCAAGCTGCTCCCCCGGCATCTCTCGGCCGACGCCGAATACCGGGAGCGGTTCCGCCGCGAGGCCCACGCCGCGGCCCGGCTGCGGGAACCGCATATCGTGCCGATCCATGATTTCGGCGAGATCGACGGCCGCCTGTACCTCGATATGCGGCTCATCACCGGTACCGATCTGTCGACCGTCCTCACCGCCGGTGGACCGCTACCGCCCGAGGTGGCGGTCGATATCGTCGACCAGATCGCGGCCGCTCTCGGCGCGGCGCACGCCGAGGGCCTGGTGCATCGCGATGTCAAACCTTCCAACATCTTGCTCGCCGAACGGAATTTCGCCTACCTCATCGACTTCGGGATCGCCCGCTCCACCGCTGATACAGGTCTCACCGGCACGGGAACCACCGTCGGAACACGTGCCTATATGGCGCCGGAACGCTTCACCACAGGCCGGGCAGATCCTCGAGCCGATATCTATTCGCTGGCCTGTGTCCTGTACGAATGTCTCACCGGCAGCCGGCCGTTTCCGGGCGACAGCGCCGAGCAGCAGATCGCGGCCCACCTCACCAGCCCGCCGCCACCGCCGGGAGCATTCCGGCCGCAACTGCAGCCTTTCGACGAGGTTGTCGCACAGGGCATGCACAAGGACCCCGAGCGGCGCTACGCCAACCCCGTCGAGCTCGCGGACGCCGCCCGCCGGGCGCAGCGCTCGCTCGCCGCGACCCCGCATTCCGGGGATTCCTCCTCCGTGGGCGGGGTTCGATCCGTACCCCGCTACTCGCGCACCGCGGAAACTGCCGTCGCTCGGGGCGCCGCCGGAGTTGCGCACACTGCCGACCGGCGCAATGCCGTCACCGAGGTCGCGGGTCGGTTGCGTGCGGAAAATGGTCCGGACGCCGGTCTCATCTCGCCGCGACCGCGCCCGGTCTCCACCGGATACGTTGTCGTATTCGCACTGCTCGTCGTCACCGCGGTCGTCGTCGCGGCGCTGGCCGTCACCACCTCGGATTCCGAGGGAAAACCCCGAACTGTCGGTATCACCGAAACCCTCCGGCTCGATACGACGGCGAGCCAGATCGCGGTGGACCCGGATACCCGCACCCTTTACGTCACCGGTTCGTCCGACGCCACAGTGTCGATGATCGACACCGGCACCCGCCGAGTGGTGGCGACTGTTCCGGTCGGCGGGCGGCCCGGTTCTCCCGTTGTCGATCCAGCCACCCACAACGTCTACGTCCCGCACCCGAATTCCGAGGACGTATCGGTGATCGACCCCCGCGCCCGCACCGTCGTGGCCACCGTTACGGTCGGCTTCCGCCCCCGGGATGTGGTGCCCGATCCCGGGAACCGAACCGTCTACGTCGTCGGCGGGGACAAGGTGGCGGTGATCGATACCGATACCCATACGGTGACGGCCACCGTGCCCGGGGAGGCGATCTCGGGAAACGAGCAAGCGACTCTCGACCCCGGCGCGCACGCCCTCTATATCACCGGCCCCGAGGGTCTGACAGTGCTCGATACCCGGACCCTCACCCTGGCGGCACCCATTTTGCCGGAAAAGTCCGGACGCCCACTGGATGTGGCAGTCGACCCCACCACTCACACCGTCTACGCCACTTTTTTGAAAGATCTCGACGACGGCGGGGACGAACGGTGGTTGTCGATCATCGACGGAAGTTCCCGGAAGACCGTCGCCTCCGTACCGGTGCTCGGCAATGCACTCGATATCGCCGTCGACCCTGCTGCCCGGACCGTCTACGTCGTCAACTATCACGACATGTTGGCGATCGACACCGAAACCCGAACCGTCACCGACACCATCGATCTCCCTTCCGACGGCTCGGGCGAAGCCATCGCGGTCGACTATTCCGGCAGTATCGCCTACGTTGCCCAGGGCAGCGTCATCTCGGTGATCGGCCGCTGACTGGTGGAGGCCCGGACTCGCGGAACGCGCCCGCAATCACCCGGCGGCCCGGCCCCCGACAGCCGAGGTGAGGAATTCGTCGGCCAGCCGGAAGAATTCGGCCGGCTGATCGTAGGTGACGATATGCCCCGCCTCGGGAATTGCGGCGAATCGGCCGCCGGGTGCCGCCGCCGCGGCCGCGGCGAGTTCCGGATGCCCCACGAGTGGATCGTTCTCGCCGCGGATCCACAGGCTGGGGACCGCGAGCCGGTCGAGTTCGGTCAGATAGTCCCAGCGCATCCGGCGGGGACCGTAGGCGTCCACCATCCAATCGTCGAGCGCCGGTTCGCCGAACCGCGCCTTGGCCTGCGCTTCGGCGCGGACCAGTTCGAGGATGACGCCGAAGTCGGCGGTGGCGGCCCCGGCGGTCAGATTGGTGATCAGCGAGCGCCGGACCGTTTCGGGGTTGCGGGCGAGATACTTGCTGGTGAGCGTGAGGACGCCCGGAGTTCTCATCAGCGCCCAGGTAGCGAACTGGGCCCGGCGTTTCGCGCCCAGCCCGCCGGGCCCGATCGCAATCAGCGCCGAGACCCGGCCGGGGTTGCGTAACGCGTAGCCGATTCCGAGTCCCCCACCGAGGGACAGTCCGACGATGGCCGTAACCGGCAGTTGGAGACTGTCGACGAGATCGTCGAGGAAACGATCGAAGAACTGCCGGTCCAGGCGTCCCGGCCACGGCCTGCTGGCGCCGTGCCGAGGGAGATCTATCGCGTGTACCTGGTATTTCGCGGCCATCCGGTGCGCGATATCGCGCCAGACGCCTTCGGCGGTGTCCATCATTCCCCCGTGCAGCAGCAACACCGGCGGTCCTTGGTCACCGGAACGGTAGTGCCGGATGGGACCACCGCCGATCGTCAGGTCGGTGCAGCGTTCGAATGCGGAGGTCATACCGGCTCCTCGAGTTGGGTGAGTTGATCCGACAGCTGTTCCAGCAGCGCGATCTGGGCCTGCCGGGCGGCGGCGGCATCCACCGGCCCGGGGCCGCGCAGACCGGCGCCGACCAGTTCCGCGAAGAGCGCGACCGTCCCGGTCAGCCCCTCCTCGGTGTCTGCACCGAGGAGGCCGGGGGCGTTGACCAGACCGATTGTGAAGACGCTCAGCATGCGGGTGATGGTGTCGCCGGCCAGATCGTTCGCAATCACTCCCGCGTGCTGCAGCTTTTCGATGTAGTCGGCGAGCCAGCCCATCCGGACGGAATAGCGGCGATCGCCGACCTCGCGAACGTGGTCACCGAGGACCGAATCATCGCCCAGGTACAGCGCTCGCATCAGCGGCTCCGACAGCAGCGCTTCCACACCGAACCGGTACACGGCGGGCAGGTCCACCAGTTGGTCGGAGTCGGTCACCCGCCGGTGCACCTGCGCGGTCATCCGCCGCATGCTGCGGTTGAGTACCGCGCCCAGGATTTCGTTCTTGCCGTCGAACTCTCGGTAGACCGCACCCTTACCGATTCCCGCCCGTTCCGCGATATGCGCGACCGTGGTGCCGGGCCAGCCGGATTCGAGGATCAGTTCAGCGGCTGCGGTCAGTATCTTTCCGCGGCGATCAGGAACAAGCGGGCGCGGCATCCGACTCCATCTTCGTAGTGACCGATTTTCAAATATTGGTCACTACGATACCGCACTCCTTTCTCATTCCGTCACATCGGGGACCGCAGTGAAGACTTCGTAGCTGTGACCATCGGGGTCGCGGACGTAAACCCCACGACCACCGGACAACCGGTTGATCCGACGATCCCAGCCACCCTCCGGGCCGGACCCGTAGTCGACGGCGGGCCACTGCTCGAGCCGGTCGAGCACCGCGTCGAAGGTCGCATCGTCGACAAGAAAGGCATAGTGACCCGGTTCGACGCGACCGCGATCGTCGAAGTCGAGGGTCAGTTCGCCGTTCACGCGCACGGGAACGAACGGCCCGGCAGGCGGGGATACCGACAGACCCATCAATTCGGCGAAGAACGTCGCCGAGGCGAGTTTGTCGACCGCGGGGACGATCGTGTGGTTCAGCACGATGGCCATACCGACTCCTTCCGGACGTAATTATATGCGTTTTGCATGCAAAAATACGTGTGGAACGCATACAATGTCGAGGGTGTGCGACTCCTCCGACCCCGCCGACGGCGGACCGGCACTCTTCCGCCTGGTCCGCTTCTGGTCCCGCCGCTGGAGCGGCCGAGTTCTCGATGGACGGGCCACTTCACCCGCCGATACCGGCCGCATCCAGCACATCCAGGTCCTCGAAGCCGTCGCCGCCGCCCGCCGCCGCCACGCGGAAGCCACCGTCACCGATATCGCGACCCAACTCGGCATAGACCACTCCGGCGCCAGCCGCATGGTCCGCGACGCCACCGCCGCCGGCTACCTCACCCGCGCCACCTCCTCGCAGGACCGCCGCCGCGTAATCCTCGCACTCACCGAATCCGGCACCCATCTCCTGGACGCGGCGCACGCCTGGCAACGCGATTGCTTCGACCACCTCACCGCCACCTGGCCCGCCGACGACCGGCACCGATTCGCCACTTACCTCCAACGCCTCGCCGACGAAACGGCCATCTGACCCGAGCCCGGCCCGAATCGAGGACATCGGACCGTCCGCTCCGGGGCTGAACCACACCCACTTCCCGATCATCTTGAACGATGGTACAACTAGTACGTTCGTTCAACTAGATCGGAGTTCGCGATGGACACACGCCCGGCGCCCGTCCCCAGGTGGCGGCAGTGGGCCGGTCTGGCGGTGCTGATGTTGCCGACAGTGCTGCTGGGTCTCGATGTCACGGCGCTCTACCTCGTCGTCCCGAATCTGGCCGCGGACCTGCAACCGACCGCCACCGAGACGTTGTGGATCATGGACGCGTACGGATTCCTCATCGCCGGCTTCCTGATCACGATGGGGTCGCTGGGCGACCGGATCGGGCGCCGGCGCCTGCTGATGATCGGTATGGCCGCATTCGGCGCGGTCTCGGTCTTCGCGGCCTTCGCTACAAGTGCGCCCTGGCTCATTGCCGCGCGGGCGCTGCTGGGCGTAGCCGGGGCGACGCTGATGCCCTCCACGTTGTCCCTGATCAGCAATATGTTCGCCGACGCCCGGCAGCGGGCGGCGGCGATCGGCCTATGGGCAACGATGTTCGCCCTGGGAATGGCGGCCGGACCGATTGCGGGCGGTATCCTCATCGCCCATTTCTGGTGGGGTGCAGTGTTTCTGATCGCGGTGCCTGTCAGCGCGGTGACGCTGGTGACGGCGCCGGCGCTACTGCCGGAATTCCGTAGCGGAACCACCCGGCTCGATCTGTGGAGCGTCGCGTTATCGCTGGCAACGTTGCTTCCAGCCATCTTTGCGATCAAGCATGCCGCCGCGCACGGTATCGATGCCCAGGCTCTGGCCGCCGCCGCGCTGGGTGGTGCCGCGGCCGTTGCCTTCGTTCGCCGTCAACTGCGCCTCCGCGAGCCGCTGCTCGACATCGAGCTCTTCACCCACCGGACCTTTGCCGCCGCCCTGTCGGTCCTGCTGATCGGCTTGGCCGGATTCGGCGGGGTGATGTACCTGGTCACCCAGTACCTGCAGTTCGTCGACGGGCTCTCGCCGCTGGTAGCCGGATTGTGGATGGGCCCGCCTGCTCTGGCGATGCTGATCGGCGGGATCGGTGCGCCGGTGCTCGCCGGCCGCGTCCCGCCGGGGATCGTCATGGCAGGCACGCTGGCACTGTCGTTGATCGGATACGTCTTGATTGCCGTTGCGGGAACGGACAGCAAGCCCACGGCTGTGGCCGGCTTCGGATTCGTTTATCTGGGACTGGGTGTCATCGCCGCTCTCGGCACCGAAATCGTCGTGAGCGCGGCACCCGCGGAAAGGTCCGGTTCGGCGGCCGCATTGTCGGAGACGGTGCAGGAACTGGGGATCGCGGCCGGGGTCGCGCTGCTGGGAAGCCTCACCACGGCCGTCTACCGGATCATGGTGGAAGCCCCGCCCGGCGCACCCCGCTCGGTGGCCGAGTCCTACGACGACAGCCTCGCCGGCGCTATATCTGTGACCGAACAGCTACCGGCGGACACTCTTCGACCTGCCCGGGAGGCGTTCACCAACGGCCTCAATATCGCCGCGATCGCGGCAGGTACCGCCGTCGCCGCTGCCGCCGTGGTCTGTTTCCGGATGCTGCGCCGACTCCACCCGATCGGCTCCACGGGCCGTCCTGTGGAACCGATAGCCTCGTCCCACGGCGACGGACGGTGAGAGGACCACGATGACCGAACAGGACACTGTCGACGGCCGCAAAATGCGCGGCCGGCAGCGCCGAGCTCAGATCATCGAGGCAACGCTCACGATCGTGCACCGCGACGGCGCCGCCGGCGTGACCCACCGAACCGTCGCCAAGGAAGCCGGTATCACCACCAGCCTCACTCTCTACTACTTCGCCACCCTGGACGACCTTCTGGTCGCCGCCCTGACCAGCATCACCGACGCCTACACACAGCGCATCCGCGAACTCGTCGGCACCGCCGACGACCCGTTGGACGGGCTCGCCCGGCTGATCGCCGACTCCGCAGGTCCAGGCCGGGAGCGCGCGCTCGCCGAACGGGAACTGTCCACCCTGGCGGCTCGCCGGCCCGCACTGCGCCCGGCGGCGTGGAGTTGGCGCGACAGCGTCGCGGAACTTGCCCGGACACGATCCGACGACCCCGATGTCGTCGAGGCTTTCGTCGCGCTCTGCGACGGATTGTGCGCGGCGATCCTGCTCGGTGACCAGGGCGCCGACCCTGAACATATCCGCGGACTCCTCGACGACGCGCTGCGGCGCCCATAAGCCCCTGGAATGCCTGCGCCGACTGCTCCACCCGCAGGGGCGGCGATGTCGATTACCATCGCGCGCCGGTGCCCGCCCGCAGAGCATTTGCGGGGTAGCGCATACGCGACCATGAATCGGTCCCGTTCACCACCGACTTCGCGCGGCCGCCACCGTGTAATCGAGGCATGACTACAGCATTGACCGATCGGGAGCCGTTCGCGCGCAGCACCGCAAGGCGTCGGAAAGGCATCCTCTGGTTCGTGCTGCTCGCGTTCGCGGGCGCATGGATCCCGTGGGGTATCGCCGGAGCGGCCGGGTACACCCTCGACAATCCGGTCGTCCAATTGCTGACCGGCGCTTTCACCCCTGCGCTCGCGGCGATCATCACCCGCCGGTGGATAACCCGGGAAGGTTTCGCCGATTCCGGCCTTCGGCTGCACCTCCGCACGCAGTGGCGGTCGTATCTGACCGCAGCTGTGCTACCCATCGGCATTCTCGCCGTCGCGCTCACAATTGCGGTGCTGCTGGGAATGTGGCGTCCCGCGCTGCACGATTTCGGTTCCGGCACCTTGCTGTTCCTGGTACTCGCCCCGCTCATCCCGATAGTGGCGGCCCCGATTTTCTTCGGCGAGGAGTTCGGCTGGACCACCTATCTCCGCGACCGTCTCCTCCCCGGCCGCCCCGTGGCCACCACCTTCGCGACCGGCGTGATCTGGGGTGTGTGGCATTGGCCGCTGCCGTGGGTGGGTTACCTGGGTTCGGGCGGTTCGGCCGCGGATGCGTTCATCGCCATGCTGTTGTGGCTGCCGCTGTCGATCGAATTGGAGTTCCTGATCGGCTGGTTGTGGACGCGCAGTGGGTCGGTGTGGCCGCCCGCGCTGCTCCACGGCGGCAGTAATCTCGTAGTCGCGCTGGGACTCGAACTGTTCGTCGGTAATGCAGGACCCTCCGGCGCTTCCATTACCCTGCTGATGTGCGCAGCGTATTTGCCGGTAGTCGCGTGGATCGTCGTGACGACGAGACTCGGCGGTCCGCGCAGGGCACACCCGAAGACCGGACGGTGACGGCGATGGGATCCGCACTCCGCACCGGCCCGCGCTTTCTGGTCTCCCGGTGGCCGTGGCGGGCACTGCTCGCGGTGGTGTGCGGCGGTGTCCTGTCGGCATTGACCGTGCTCGGTTCCGTACCGGTCGTACTGCTCGGCCTCACCCGTTCGCTGCGGGCCGCCCTGTGGGAGCCGATGCTGCGACTGCACTGCACTCGGCTCCGGTTGATCGACCCCGATACGGCCGCCCGCGCCGATAGCCGCGTGCGGGAGGCGAGCGCCGCGCACCGGTTGCCCACATTCCGGCACGTCACCTATATCGTCACCACCGCAGTGTGTGGTGCCGTGGTGTTCTGCCTGGCAGCGCTCGGGTTTGCCGTCGCCGCGGTCCTGCTCGCCGCGCCGGTCATCGTCCGGGACGACTATTTCGACCTCGGGCCCTGGGTGATCGACGAGAAGTCGCAGGCCTGGACCGCCGCGGGCGCGGGACTGCTCGCCCTTCTCTTACTGCTGGTACTGCTCGGCGCCTGGTCGGCACTCGAGGCGCTGTTCGCCCGCAGCCTGCTGACCCCCGACTCCGACCGCTGGCGCCACGAGGCCGTCCGGATCGAGAGCTCCCGTTCGGCCCTGCTGGAAGCGGAGGGTTTCGAGCGCGAACTCCTCGAATCCGAACTGCACGATCGCGTCCAGCACCGCCTCGTCGCACTGTCGATGAACCTGGGCCTGACCGAAGCGCAGGACGCGCACGGCCCCGCCGGCCGTCTCGCGGCCGACGCCCACCGGCAGGTCGACGAAACCTTGAGCGAACTACGGGCCGTCCTGCGCGGTTTCTCCCCCCGGGTGCTGTCCGAACGCGGACTCGAACCGGCTCTCACCGACCTCGCCGCCGACCTGCCGCTGGATATCGATATCGACCTCGACACCGACCGCCTGCCACCCGCCGTCGAGCACATGTCCTATGTCCTGGTCGCCGAATGCCTCACCAATGTCGCCCGGCACACCGCGGCCGCCCGGGTCGATGTGCGCGGCACCCGCACCGCTTCGCGGTGGATACTGAACGTCACCGACGACGGCCCGGGCGGTGCGCATATCGTCGACGGCCACGGCCTCGACCGCCTGCAACGCCGGCTCGCAGCCCTCGACGGACGGCTCACGGTGACCAGCCCGCCCGGCGGCCCGACAACCATCCGGATGGAGTGCGCAGTGTGACACCCCCACCCACCCGACTACGGATCGTGCTGGCCGAAGACAGTCCCCTACTACGGGCCGGGCTGGAGAGCGTGCTCACCTCGGCCGGCCACGAGGTGAGCGCGGCGGTCGGCGACGCCCCCGGACTGATCCACGCCTACGCGGCCCACAAGCCGGACCTGGTGATCACCGACGTCCGGATGCCACCCAACGGCACCGACGACGGCCTCCGCGCCGCCGCCGACCTACGCCGCCGCGACCCCCACCTACCGATAGTCGTACTGTCACAGTACGTTTCGGTCGCCTACCTGGACGACCTCCTCGGCGACGACTCGACCGCCGGTGTGGGCTACCTCCTGAAGGAACGAGTAGGGCACGTCCGGCAGTTCCTCGACACCGTGGCCCGGGTCGCCACCGGGGAGACGATCGTCGACCCCGAGGTAGTCCGAGCTCTCGTCAAATCCGGTCGCCACCGCACCCCCCTGGCCGGTCTCACCGCCCGGGAGCGTGAAGTTCTCGCGCTGGTGGCGGAGGGGCGCACGAACGCCGGAATCGCCGAGGCCCTCACCGTCTCGGAAGCCGCCGTCCGCAAACACATCGGTGCCATCTTCGCCAAACTCCCCCTCCACGACGGCGACCGCCGAGTCCAAGCAACCCTCATCTACCTACGCTCACTCGCCCAACCCCCGACCCACTGACCCATGTAAATGCGAGATCCGGCATCGGGCAAAGATTTGCCCCGGGACTCGTTATGACAATTAGGTTATAATAGGTGCGGTGAGCTGGGAGATCAGTCTTCATCCGGAGGTGGAAGCGTGGTATCTGGCCATATGCGTGAGCGACCCCGACACCAGCGATCTGATCGCTGATGCACTCGACCAACTCGAGCACGAGGGGCCGGCGGCGGGTAGACCACTGGTGGACAGGATCAAGAGCAGTTCCTACCACAATATGAAAGAGTTGCGACCTCCGTCGACAGGCTCGACGGAGGTCCGGATGCTGTTCGCGTTCGACCCATTGCGTGAGGCAATAGTTCTCGTCGCCGGGGACAAATCCAGACAATGGCAACAGTGGTACCGAGAAGCTGTCCCACTCGCCGATAAGCGCTTCGCTGAACACCTGGCAGCGTTGAAGGAGAAATAATGACCGAGCCGAAGTACTCGAAATGGAGCGACGTAAAAAAGGCTGCCCGCGCCGTAGACCCTCGGACCGACGAGGAGCGCGCCGCCGGCGCCGACCGTGCGAAGACTCGCCGTGAAGCATACGTGCGGGGCCACCAGCTTGCTGAGATGCGACAAGCGGCGGGTCTCTCGCAAACGGAACTCGCGGATATACTCAGCGTTTCCCAGGCACGAATCTCCAAGATCGAAAGCGGTGAAATCTCCGGTATCGACACGATTCGGGCATATGTCGCAGCCCTGGGCGGATCCGTCGACATCGTTGCCAGTCTGGGTGACCGCACCTGGCGGGTGGCCTGAGCGCACCGGTTCGCGATCTGCTGCCACCGGCCGCACCGCGTCACCGGTGATGGTCTCGCGTCGATCAACTGGTCGCGCTGGTACGTACGGCGGTAACCATGGCACCGGCCTCCCGCCAGGTGACCATGGCACCGGCCTCCCGCCGGCGGTCTCGACCTCTATCTCGCCGCCACGGTCGACCGGATGCGCTCGGTCAACATGTCCCATATCCTGCTGCTGCGACTGGTTTCTCGATTCCGTTGGCCAGCGGGACGGCAGTCGGCCGGGTTCCCGGGAAAGGCAAGACGTGCGGGAAATCAAGTGTCACAGCGTCGATCAGCACGCGGTGCGCGATCTCGACGGTCTCCACATAACAGTGTTCCAGCAGTGGTACCGCGTCAGGTCCGAGGGCTTGTCGCCGGCGATACTGCACCCACCACCCACGAACGCTCGGTGGCAGCCCGGTTGCTGGACACCTTCGATGATCTGTCTCCGGAAGCACAGCTGCTGCGCACCCTGCTCGATGATAATCAGCCCGCGTTCGAACAGGCCCTGATCGATCGTCTCGAGCGATACCGGGCCGAGTCCGAATCCGACGGCCGCCCGCGCAGCCTGCTGCCGATCGGCACGATCGCTGTCGCCGCACTGGCCGTTCGAGTGCACGGATGGCTTTTGGGCGTCAGCTCCGGCTACCTGCCGGAAGGCATGCTGCGAAACCCCGACAGCTAGCTGCCTGCGGTGCGGATCGCACCCCCGACGCGACGACGTCGAGCAGTTCCGAGTGCGGAGTGGACGCGCCCAGTGTGCATGGCCGACGATAGCGGCATGCTGCTCACGCGCGAGGCCGATGTGTTCGAAGGCTCCAGGGCCCGTCTGGAGGCAATCGCCTATCGCCTGCTGGGCTCGGCCAGTGATGCCGAGGACGCGGTGCAGGAGACGTACCTGCGCTGGCAGGCCGCCGACCGCGAGTACGTGGAGACGCCCGAAGCGTGGCTGACCAAGGTGCTCACCAATCTCTGCCTCAACCAGCTCACCTCGGCCCGCGCCCGCCGGGAGACCTATGTGGGGCAATGGCTACCGGAGCCGGTGCTGGCCGGGGGCTCGATGCTGGGCCCGGCCGACACCGTGGAGCAGCGGGAATCGGTGTCGATCGCCATGCTCACACTCATGGAACGGCTCACCGCGAAGGAGCGCGTGGTGTACGTGTTGCGCGAGGCGTTCGGTTACCCGCACCGCGAGATCGCCGACCTGCTCGACATCACCGAAGCCAACTGCCAGCAGGTCGGCCGCCGCGCCAAACAGCATCTCTCGATGGAGCGGGCGAGCATCGAGGTCGATGCGGCCGCAGCTCGACGGATTGTGGCGGAATTCCTGGCCGCAGCGGTCAGTGGACAGACCGAGACGCTGGTAGCACTGCTTACCGACGACGCCTCCATCGTCGGCGACGGCGGCGGATTCATCGCGACGCTGAGCCGGCCGCTTCTCGGCGCGGAGCGCATCGCGCGGTTCGTGCGTCTCGCGATCAAGCCTTCGAACGGCACGTGGGAAAAGCTCGGCGGCAAGCCGGAGATGTTCGCGGCCGTCACCAATGGCATGCCCGCGCTGGTACTGGTGTCCGGGGATCGGGTCGTCGGAATCGTGGTCCTGCAGATCACCGTCGACGGTATCGCCGCCGTGTACGCCCACGTCAACCCCGACAAGCTGGCATATGCCAACCGGCAGTGGGCCTCTTTCGCGCCGGGAGCACCGCTACCCGAGCTGTGGTGACTCACATCACAGCCGGCAGCTGTCAGCATTCGTGACCCTGTCCGGTTCAGGTATCGAACCCACCGAGACAGGAGCAAAACCATGAAGCACCGCATCGTCGTCCTCGGAGCCGGGTACGCCGGAGCCACCGCCGCCGGCCGCCTGGCCAAGCGACTGCACCGCGACGATATCGAGATCACCCTGGTCAATGCCGACCCCGATTTCGTCGAACGGGTCCGCCTGCACCAGCTCGCCGCCGGCCAAGACCTGGCCGTCCGCCCGCTGCGGAAGGTGTTCGCCGGCACCGGCGTCCAGGTGCGTATCGCATGGATCGATTCGGTCGACGCGGATCGTAAGACGGTCGCACTGACCGGCGAGAACGGCGCCGAGACGCTGGCCTACGACACCCTGGTCTACGCCCTGGGTAGCACCATCGCCGATTTCGGCGTGTCCGGCGTCGCCGAGCACGCTCACAATGTGGCGAGCAAGCAGGCCGCACTGCGGCTGCGGGAGCGCCTGAACGAGTTGGCGGCGGGCGAGACTGTGCTGATCGTGGGCGGCGGTCTGACCGCTATCGAGACCGCGACCGAGATCGCCGAAGCGCGCCCGGATCTGAAGGTCGCCATGGCGGCGCGCGGCGGCGTCGGCGACTGGCTCGATCAGAAGGCGCAGACCCACCTGCGCGCCTCATTCGAGCGTTTCGGCATCACCGTGCACGAACGCGCCGACGTCACCCGCGTCACCGAGGGCGGCGTGGTCACCCGCTCGGCTGCGGAGATTGCGGCCGGTGCCACCGTCTGGACAGCAGGTTTCGCCGTGCACCCGATCGCGGCCGCCAGCACGCTCACCGTCTCCGCGGCCGGGCGCATCGTCGTCGACGCCACCCTGCGCTCGGTCTCGCACCCGGACGTCTACGCCGCCGGTGATGCCGCGCACGCCGCCGGGGTGGGCGGCAAAACGCTGCGCATGGGCTGCGCCACTGCCTCCCCGATGGCCTGGCTGGTCGGCGACGTCATCGCCGCCCGGCTGACCGGACGCGAAGTCCCGGACGCCCCGATCGGCTACCGCAAACAATGCATCAGCCTCGGCCGCCGCGATGCCATCGTGCAGAAGGTGACCGAAGAAGACCAGCCGACCTCGAAGGTCGATGCCGGCCGCAAGGGCGCGCGCGTGAAGGAGCTGATCTGCAAGGCCACCATGTGGAGCGTCAACCACCCGACCCTGATGGCGCCGAGCCGGCGCCGCCGCCTGGTCGCGCCCGCCGCGGGTCCGGTCGCGACCGCCTGAGTACGCGACGAGCGCCAGAAGGCCCAGATGTCCCCCGCCGCGGCTGCTACCGGCGCGAAGCGAACCGGTTCGCGGCCCACTCGCCCCGCCACTACCATGGCACCGGCTTCTACGACCGGCCGTTCCGGACGCAGGCGACGCACTCCGGCCGCCCCGGGCCGCAGGGCCGACCCTGCACGAATGTCGAACGGAGAGGCGTCTATGAAAAAAGCCGGCGTGATCACAGCAATGTCCTTGGCAGCCATGGGTTTCTCGGGGGCCACCGCCGCCGCGCTCCCCTCCGGCAGCGCCGACCTCCCCGGGCTCCCGGGCGTCACCCAGCCCGGCCCGCCCGCACCGCCGGACGGCAAGAAGGTCGGCGACCCGTGCACGCCCGGTGGCGGTGTACCGGGCCATTATGAGTGGGTGCACCTCGACGAGGATTCCGCTGCACACTACGGCACCGAATGGATGTTCGTCTGCCAGGCGAACTGATGTCGTGACCGCGGTGGTACGGCGTCTCCACACCGGAGCAGCCCTTCACCCGTAATGGCACAGGGTGAAGGGCTCTCGCCGATAGTGACCGCCACGCTGTCAGGCGGTGTCGCGCGCCGCGTCGAGTCCATCAGAGGACAGCCAGCGTAGCCGCGGCCATGGCCGCGTAACCGGCAGCGTTGGGGTGCTTGTGGTCACCGGGGTCGAACGCCGCGTTCAAGCGTTCCCCATCTACGGGATCGGCCAGTGCCGCGTTGAAATCGACCACTGCGTCGTACTCGCCGCTGGTGCGAATCCAATGGTTGACGGCCCGAATCTTCGCCGCGGAGGTGTCATTGTAGTATTCGGCGCCCTTCATGGGCAGCAAGGTGGCGCCGATAACCGTGGCCCCGGCGGCGTGCGCGCGGGCGATCAGGTCGCGGTAGCCGTCGATGAGTTGCTCCACCGATACGTCAGGGTTGGGCTTATAGGTCGGTAAGTCGACTTCGGAGAACCCGATATCGTTGAGTCCGGCCAGGATGATCACCGTCCGCACTCCCGGCTCGGCGAGCACATCACGTTCGAAGCGGTGCAAGCCGCTGTCTCCGTACCAGGCCGAATCGCTGAGCATCATATTTCCGCCGATTCCCGCGTTGAGCACCGGCCGCGGAGTACCCCGCGCGGTGAGCCCGTCGGCGAGGGCGTCGGGGTAACGGTTGTCGGCGTCCTTATCCGAGCCGAAGCCGTCGGTGATGGAGTCACCGAACGTCACGATGGTGTCCGCGGCCGCGGTTCCGCCGGACATTTCCAGGTCTGACAGGTAGTACCAGGAATGGGTGGTTTCGGTGAATGCGGTTCCGTCGGTGTCGTCGAGCCGGTTTCCCGTGCCGCGATAGGTACTGGCGTAGCCTTGGGCGTGGAAGGTCGCCGGGCCGGTCGGGTCGGCGAGGAACAAGGTTATTGTCGCCGATTCCAGTGCGGCCAGGGTCAAATCGGCTACGCCGCTGGTGATTTGTTCACCCGCCGCGATGACCACCGACTCCGCGCCGTCGAACCGCAAGGGCCGGACCGTCTCCGCCTGCACGCCGGCACCGTCACTTGTCCGGGCGTCGACGGAGAACACCACCGACCCGGTCGCCAGGCGGGATGCCCGAGAAAGCGTAGTCGCGCAAACGAGCGCCAGTGTGTGGCCGGCTCGCAGCAGGTTCGTGCCGTCGGCGAATACGTGGAACTCCGCATGGACCGGGATCCGTGCCGCCCAACACCACTCACCCTCGACCACCGTGACGTAGGCACCGTCGACCCCGGGCGCGGTCTCGCTCCCGCTCTCGGGGCCGGCTGCTGCTGTGCTCGAGGGTCGGCGTGATCGGCGGCGTTCCCGAGGCGGCGCTGCTCCGGGCTACTTCCAGGTCATGTCGGCGCCGGGATACTCGGCGCAGCTGTTCATCGTCGCCGAACATCCCCCACGCTCCGATCACCGCAGACCGTGCTTGCGCTGGACACCGAACTGACTGTGCAGTCGTCATGAGCCTCGGCGTAGTCGATAGATCGCGAATACCACGCTTGGCCGATTGTGCTGTCGAAGTCTCCCTCGTCGGCTGCACTGAAGGCCAGATCTTCGGGGTTGTCCGAAGAGTCGGTCCAGTCGTAGCGAATCGTAGGGTCGAAGCCGAACAGCACCCTTTCGGAAGGTCTGTTGACCCACCGCCCTGCACCCCAAGGATTTACCGGCCGAAGTTATCCAATCGGCGGGTACCCGCAACAGCGTGTCGGTGAACAGTCCGGCCGCCCCGTCTCGACCTGGCTCCGTCACACCACCCACTCCGGATCGTCCTGCGCCGCCTTATCGATGTCGTCGTCCACTGCCGTCGAGTCTTCCCCTTGCTGCCGACCGATTGAGAGTCGCAATGCATCAAGCGGTACGGCGCAGCAGTCGAACATGGCAACGAATTGGACGCGACCTGCCGGTACGAGTTCCCCCGGAACCCGTGGGCACCGCGCGGGTCAGAAAATTGCTCGCGCGTCGTCGGACAGGATCCGAGGCCGTCGCTGTTTTTGGTGTTCGCGCCCCGAAAGATACCGAAGTGCCGATATGAAAGACTGATGTTTGAACTAAATCGAATGCCCATTCGAAGGCCGCAGGGGCATGTACCAGACTGTACCAAACACGATTGATCCTGCTCCTGAAGCCTCTTCAGCACTATCCTCGCACACTCTCTATCGCTCCAGCCACCGAGAGGCCCTACCCGAGTTCGGCCGTTGTCCGTCAAATTGCCGGGGGATCTGGCACTATCGGGACATCAGGGGGTAACGGCAGTGCCACTGATGGCGATCACCAAGTCGATGCTCCCAGCCCGCTGCGGTGTTGCCGCGACGTAACAAACAAACAGGACCGAGGAGTTTGGACCCGGTGGCGAACCACGAAGTCGACCGCACCGATCTGCACGCGATCGTGCGGACGCCGCCTAGGCAGGACTCCAGGTCGCGGAATCGCCTCAGGATTTCTCCGGCCGCGCGCCGGTATTGACCACCACCTCCTCCACCACAGCCGTTCTCGACATCGGCGCACCTCAGCAACGCCGATCGAGATGCGCCCCACCAGTTCGCCACCTGCGATCCAGAATTTCAAGCACCAAATTGACTCAGGAAAGAGCATGAGCTATGGCGCCATGGACCCATGACAGCGGCCTTGCCAGGGAGGTCGATGCACAGTTCCGCAGGGCGATCGAGTCGTACGAGGCGAACAGCAACCTCATCACCGAGCATGCCAACCACGAGGAGATCATTCGGGTTGGCGGTTACGCGAACCGGACGCTCCTGGAACTCGTACAGAACGCGGCCGATGCAATGGCGGGCGATCACACCGACACAGGCAGGGTCGAGATCATCCTGGATCCCGACAACAGGGCACTCTATTGCGCGAACGCGGGCCGCCCCTTCTCGAAGAACGGGCTCGTCGCGATCGCGCATGCACACCTGAGTGGCAAACGCGGCGACGAGATCGGACGATTCGGCCTCGGCTTCAAATCGGTTCTCGCTGTGACCGAAACACCTCAGGTCTTCAGCAGGTCGGTGTCCTTCGAGTTCAATTCACCGGAAGCAAAGACCGCGATCGCCGGTGTCGGAGCCCAGGTCAAGCGATACCCTGTCCTACGCACACCGACCCTTGTCGACGCTCAGGCTCATTTCGCCCAAGACACCATTCTCGAAGAGCTCTCAGAATGGGCGGCAACCGTCGTCAAGCTTCCAGATGCCATGAACCTCGACCGTCTGCGGAACGAGATCGAGTCCTTCTCCTCGGAATTTCTCTTGTTCGTCAGCTCCGTACGAGAAGTGAGGCTCCGCGTACTCGGCGAAGACGGTTTCGAGACGAGCCACGTGTCCCGGAAACTCGGGAACGGCAACTTCAAGATCGAGCGTCCGGATGGCACCGGCGACGAGTGGCTCGTCGAAGACCGAATGCATTCGCCGTCTCTAAGGGCCCGGAAGGAAGTTGGTGAGGCCGTCTCGCGCTCTGCGGTCAAGGTAGCCGTGGCCGTACCAGTGAACCACAGTCAGCTTCGCGTCGGGCAATTTTGGTCGTACTTCCCGCTCCAAGACCAGACGTCGGCATCCGCACTGTTCAATGCCCCCTGGAGTGTGAATGATGACCGCACCACTCTGCTGCGCAACGACTACAACCGCGAGATACTCAGGACGCTGGCGGAGATGTTCGTCGACCTCTTGCCCCGCCTCAGTACCCCCACTGATCCCGCTGCTCACCTGGACTACCTGCCCGCGCGTGGGCGCGAGGAGCGTTCGTTCGGCGACACCGTCTTGTATGCGGCGATCCCACGCCAGTACGCCGGGGTTGCATTGATCCCCGACGCGAACGGAGACCTCGCGCGAGCCGAAGATATCCGTCCACTCGATTTCCGGACGGAGGTCACAGTCAACGAAAACGACCATCGCGCATGGATCGAATCCCCCAATACGGGCGACGATGTTCCCCACTGGCGTTGTTACACCTCACCTCAACGAGCGACACGCCTCCGTCAACTGATGGCCTACGGTTTCGATCCCAGCCTCGCCGAGAGCGATGACCACGACATGAAGCGCGCACTGGAGAATATGCCGGCACGTGGGATCCTTTCATGGCTGAGGGAATGGTCGGAAGGCAGCGACTTCACCTCTGCTGCCCGAGCTTTGAGGTTCATTCTGAACCAGAAGAACCCGTCCGGGTTCGCGCAAGCGAAGGTGATCCCGACCACGGCTGGGTTATGTGGATTACATAACAAGGACAGTGTCTTCCTCGAACGCGAAGAAGATATCGACATCGAAGATGCCGAGTTCGTGGAACCCCTGTTTCTTTCGCAGCCGGGTATCAAAGCCTTGCTGATCAAGGCGGGGTTCCGAAACCTCGATCCCGTTGCGATTTTCAATGCTCGTGTATACCAATTGCCGGTCGAACCCGACGACCGCCAACTATCCCGACTTTGGGACGCCGCACTCAACCTCACTGTCCAACAGGCGATAAGCGTGATCAGGGACCACTCCCGAACCGTGGTGAAGGTTCCCACGTGCAACGGTGAATGGTCGTGGCCACAACAGGTCATTGACATAGACGAACCTCTCGATGCGGAGTACGCCCATTTACAGCTCGATCGGTCACGATGCGTTCCCGATGTCGCGCACGCTATCGGGGTTGTCCGCGAGCCCATCGGGGAATACAACATCGAAGACGAACCGCTCTATGATCAATACCGTTCATCGGTCTTGAAGGCCGTCAACCAGGCTCTCGGCCCTGGCGAGCGTCCGCTCGACCGTATTTCCCTCCAACCGAGGCACGGTGGATCGCCGGGGCCGTTTTCGATGCTTATCCTCCTCGATGAAGCTCAAGCATCGTTCCGACTGCGCGTCGCGTGGACATACAAGCTCCTCAGCTTCGGCGATGCGGAATGGGACTGCGAGGACCTCGACTCGGGCAACGTATTTTCCGTCCCCTCTCCTGTGCGATGGGCCTTAGAAAAGGCCGGCCTGGTGGAGTCAATGAAAGGAATACGGTACCCCCGCGAGGTGGTGGCTCCATCGCTGATGAAATATGGAGAGTTCCTCCCCCTATTCATGGGACCACGTCCCGTGGTAGATATTCTAAACCTTCCCGACAAACTTGAAGAAGTCCCCCCAGCACTTCTCCGGGAAGGACTCGAATCCGACTCCGTATCCGACAAGATAAGCGATCTTACCCTTACTGAGTTCATCGTTTCAGCCAGCCGTATAGCATATCCCGAAAGAAAACCACCTCGCATCCCTGCTCGAGTGGGACGTGCAATAGAATTACGTTCGACCAAGTCGGTTTTCGTGGCCGTGACGGACGAGGAGCGCGAGTTCCTCATATCCCGGCAACGACCGTATTTGGTAGCCACAGAGGAAACAGTCGCAGACGTTGTGGAAACTGTGGGATGCCGAAAGTTCGAAGATGCCTTCTCATTCTCCGTTGTTCCGGAAGGACAACAGGCCAGCGAGTCGATACTCGACGTACTCACTGGACTTCGGAAGACCGCTGCAGCCGATCGATTGATGCCGGCAACAGTCACTCGCGCTGCAAACATCACGAAGTACACCACTACGGAGCATGGTGTCGAGGAGGAGTCACTCGAGTGGCATCTGACGGATGGAGTGCGACTCTTCGTCCAAAGCGCGACCGGCGAGGAGCGTCTACTCAAGATCGTCAATGAGGGGTTCGAACTGCATTTGAGCAATGCAGAACTCGCTAAAGTGCGCCAGGTCGGCCTTGACCATCGCCTCGAGCAAGCCCGCCAGGCTGCCCAGGCTGCGACCACCGACGCAGAGCGGCTCGAGATCTACTTCGGCGAGGACGACCTCCGTGAGGAACTCCCCAAGGGGCTGTGGCAAGCGCTTGAAGCCCAGGACCTGGTGGATTCCTCGACTTCCGTCGGGGAGCTGTACCTGACGGTCCGCGGCTCGGATTCCATCAAGTTTCTTGCGGAACCTTTCAGGCGGGAAGGTTTCCCAGACGTACCGCAGACGTGGGCCGGCGGGGCCGCCACGATTTCCTGGCTCCGAAAGATGGGCTTCAGCGCCAAATATGCCGGCCGTAGAACTCAACGCCAAGATGCCGAGTTCGTCATCCCCGGAGTCACCGAACTCAGTCCATTGCACGATTTCCAGGCGGATATCAGCCTGAAACTGCGCGAAGTACTTACCAAGCCGGACGAGAGAGGACGGGCACGCAAAGCGATGGTCGAACTCCCGACGGGGGCGGGTAAGACCCGGGTTGCCTCGGAAACGATCCTTCGCCTGTTCCTCGAAGGCGAGATGAGCGGCAACATCCTCTGGATAGCTCAGTCTCAAGAATTGTGTGAGCAAGCTGTCCAGACTTTCAGTACGGTGTGGCGGGGGATCCGTGCCGAGCATCCGCTGACGATCGGTCGCCTCTGGGAAGGGAACGACGTTCACCGTCCCGAAACGGAATTCGGTGTGATCGTAGCTACTGACGCACAGCTCGACGAAATAATCAACAACGACGACAGCGAGTACTCCTGGTTGAAAGAGCCGGCCGCGGTGGTTGTAGACGAAGCACATCGCGCCGGCGATTCGGAACGCTACACCAGAATTCTGGCTTGGCTGGGAGTCGCGGGCCGAGGCTGGGAGCGACCACTTGTCGGGTTGTCAGCGACCCCCTTCAAGGGCAGGTCAGAAGCGGGAACACGCAGCCTTGTCAGCAGGTTCGGTGACACCAAGATCAGCGCATTCGGTGAGAATCCCTACAAGATCCTGGCCGAACGCGGATTCCTGGCCCACGTAGAACATGACGTGCTCCCTGGCGCCGAAGTGACGCTCTCAAAGGTCGAGCGTGACCAAATGACGCGTATGGGACGCGTCAATCAAGGTGTCCTGGACAGGATTGCCAAAGACCGTGCACGTATGTCGGTTTTGCTCAGCCATATCCTGGATCGGGATCCGGAGTGGCCGATACTTGTGTTCACTCCGAATGTCCTATCGGCCCAGGTCCTTGCGGCGATGATTCGTTACCAAGGTCGCAGTGCAGCATCCGTCAGTGGTCAGACGGGGCGACAGGAACGCCGAGAGATCATTCAGCAGTTCCAGGACGGTGAGATCCGTGTGCTTACCAACTGCGATGTGCTGATCCAGGGGTTCGATGCGCCTGGTGTCCGCGCGCTCTACATCGCACGTCCGACGTTCAGCCCCAGCGCATACATCCAGATGGCGGGCCGCGGACTCCGCGGTCCGTTGAACGGCGGCAAGGAGAAATGTCTCATCGTCGACATGGAAGACAACTTCGGGGATATAAACGATCTGCTCGGCTTTCGCGAGTATGAGGACCTGTGGAACAGGGGGCGAAATTGATTTTGATTCCGGACCTGCCGGAGATTCTGCGCAACGCCGAGAGCGACGCGGAACGTCGAGTTGCCTCGCTCCTGCATCGGATCGCGGGCCCGCCGGATGGAGTGGCTTTCTACTCGGTGAAGTTGCGGTCACACGCGCATAAGCAACAGGCCGAAGCCGACTTCGTGATCTTGTGGGACAACATGATAATCGTCGTAGAAGTCAAAGGCGGCGGTGTGAAGAAGTACGACGGGGTCTGGTACTCCGTCGATCGCCGAGGGGATTGGAACAAACTCACCTCCTCCCCGGTGGACCAAGCACGCTCGGCAATGTTCGCTCTGCAGGACATCCTCCGAGGCGAAGGGGTCGGGTGGTTCGCCCACGAGGCGGTCGTCATCACTCCTGACATCGATTCTCCGCCTCATTCGATCGAGTGGAAGTCGACTCACTGGCTGGCGAAGGACAATATAGGCGTCGACGCGCTGACCGACGCATTCGCTGCGATTGCCGAGGCGAGACGAGAGGCACCGTACGGCGAGAAGAAGGCCCGCAGTCAGGATCTCCGGGATCGGCTTTTCGGCGAGTTCACCCGTATGCCGGTGATCGATGCTCAACGAGGTGCCGTGCTGGAAGAGCAGAACAGAGCCACCAAGGAACAGGCGCGAGTGCTCGCATCGCTGGCCCGGAATCGTAGGATGCTGGTGCTGGGAGGTGCCGGAACCGGAAAATCGCTGGTGCTGGCCGAGGCGGCCAAACAGGAAGCCAACACCGGCCGGTCAGTTCTGATCACATTCCATTCCCCGGCCCTCACCAAGCTTTTCACGCCTCTCATTGCAGGCCGAGATATCGACCTCGTACCATTCGACGCGTTGACTGACAGCAAAATCTACGACGTTGTTTTGATCGATGAAGCACAAGATCTCATGAATGCCGAGGCAATGGATCGGCTGGATACGGTCATTGCGGGCGGCCGTTCCGATGGCCGATGGCGTATGTTTCTCGATCCGAACAACCAGGCCCATGTCGATGGCCGCTTCGACCAGGACGTGTACGACTTGGTCGAAACCGAGGCTCCGTCGTTCGACCTGCAACGGAACGTTCGCAACACGAAGGCGATCGTGCATGTGGTGCAAGAGTATCTCGGCGCAGATGTGGGCGATTCGGGCATCGTCCACGGCGACAGAGTCCAATGGCGATGGCCCGAGGGCGCCGCTGACGTCGAGCAGGCGGCAGATGTTGCACGCCGCCTGATCGGCGACGGATGCTCCCGATCGGGGATCTGGATAATCAGCACCTCGTCAACAGCGGAGCCCTCATCGACGCACGACCGGATCACCGTAACCAGTCCTCGGTACACCAAGGGGCTCGAAGCAGAGCACGTCATCGTATGCGATTTGCCGGAGGTTTACGACGACACGGGGATCGCTGCGTTCTATGTCGCAGTGACGCGTGCGCGCGTCTCCCTTCACATCGTCGCGTCCGTCGAGGACAAACGGCGCCTTCAGGAACTTCTTCGACGGCAAAGGGCAACGCAATGACCCTCACCAACGGACAAAAAGTCGCTCTCGACCACCTTCGCGCTGCCTATGTCGGGCCCGAGCACGGCGAAGACGAGGTGCTGCAGAACCGACCGAATCTGCAGTATTCGATCGGAATGTTGTTTCCAGTCGAGTCGAAACCGCCGCCCTCGGAAGTCACAGACGAGGGCGCCGTCCTCTCCTCAGCAGTCCCGACCGGCGATGTGGAAGAGGACGGCGCCGGGGTCCCACTGCCTGAGGACTGGCGGCCCTCTTCCATCGCTATCTCATTCGTGACCGATTCGGATACCGCCGTCTGCGACTTCTCGGGAGGCACGTACGAGGCGATCTCCGACGATGGGCCGCCTCGATGGCGCCGCCGCCCGTTCGAAGTCCTTGACGTGGCAGTCAGCGCCGACCGGCCGCCACAACGTTTTACGGCAGGACACGTGCCCTTCGAGATCGGATCGCGCTGGCGACGTTACGGTGATGCTCACCTGGTCACTGTCCATGTACGACTGACCGAAGCCTCGACCGGCAACGATAAGCTGGATATCGACCGTATGCTGTTCCAGGTCGATCTTGCGGTCCGCGCCGCCGACGGCGCCAAGTTCATCGAATACGACACATACCGCACCCTTGATCTGGACGAGGAGTCCGCCGAACTGCGCCTTCGCTATCGGAACCGCACGGTCTACGCCGTAGGCCACGGCATGGCCACCGGCTGGGAATCCGAATCCGGCCACTGCACCAAGATATTCCTGACACCGCTTCCGTCTTTCATAGTTCCGAGCGTAGAGACCACCGGATTCGATGCAGACACGGAGGAAGCCCGTGCTCTGCGTCTCGACGTGCTGTCGCGTATCGACAGCGATCCCGATGCGGTGCTGCGATTGCTCGACGCGTTCGTTGCCGCGTTCTCGACGTGGGTGGCGGTTCAGGAGTCTCGCGTCGAGACATTCGGCGACCAAACCAAGGCCGCACGTGATATAACCAGCCGCTCGCGGGTAGCGGCTGACCGGATGGCTGCAGGCGTCGAACTGCTGCGGAAATCGGACCAGCCCGCTCTCCGCGAAGCCTTCGCGCTCGCCATGGCAGCCATGAGACTTCAGATGCAACAGGCTGCCGTAAACCGGGGCAATACTGGGGGTGAGCCTGCCTGGCGCCCCTTCCAGCTCGGATTCTTGCTGGTGTCCCTGGCATCAACCGTCGAGGAAGAGCACCCTGATCGCGCGCTGGTCGACCTGATCTGGTTTCCGACTGGCGGCGGAAAGACTGAGGCATATCTGGGTCTCGCGGCGATCGAGATATTTCGACGCCGTCTCCTCTATGGCATGAAGGGTGCCGGCACTGCGGTTATTACGCGCTATACCCTGCGACTCTTGACCGCCCAACAGTTCCAGCGGGCCGCCGCCCTCATCTGTGCGATGGAGATCCTCCGTGGTTCCGACCCCAGGGTAAAAGGTATGGCCCGGTTCACCATCGGTCTGTGGGTCGGCAACGAAGCGACTCCCGCTACGCGTCCCGATGCTAAGGCCGCCCTCGAACGGTTACTCAAGGCAACTCGACCCGAGGAAGCAAACAAATTCCAGGTTGAGAGTTGCCCTTGGTGTCTGACACCGCTCATACCGCGCCAGAGGTCGGATGACCCGGGTCGGTACGGTATGAAGTTGGTCGGTCGGGATATCATTATCCACTGCACAGACAGGAATTGCCATTTCGCCGCGGAGTTGCCCTTGGCTGTAGTCGACGACCTCCTGTATGACGAACCGCCGACCATTCTCCTCGCAACGGTCGACAAGTTCGCGCGATTGCAGTTCAAGCCCGAAGCCGGAAAATTGCTCGGACTCGATACGAGCTACCGCCAGCCGTCCATGGTCATCCAGGACGAGCTGCACCTCCTATCCGGGCCACTCGGGACCACAGTCGCCGTGTTCGACGCGGTTATTCAGCTTCTGTTGAGCAAGACCGGCACCAGACCAAAGATCGTCGCATCCACTGCGACCATTCGGGCCTCGCAAGAGCAGATCAAAGGGCTCTATGGTCGTGATGTCGCACTGTACCCCCCGGCGGGTCTCGACGATGACACGACGTTCTTCTCGCGGCCGGTGGAGAATGGTGCAGGACGTCTCTACGTCGGTTTGATGCCCCAATCTCTTCCGCAGGTGACCGCCTTGGTGGCCGCAGCAGCACCCTTGGCTGAACTGCCTGCTGTCGTCGATGCGCAGCTGTCGCCGCCCACCTCACATGACGCCTACTGGACGCTGGTCATGTATCACAACTCTCTTCGAGAGCTTGGACGCACCGGCACCCTCGTCGTCGATGACGTTAACGGCCGCTTGGAGACGCGCGCAGAGCGGATAGGGATTCCGCTGCGACGTATTCGAAAGGACAAGGTACTGGAACTGACCAGTCGCCGACGGCCCGAGGAACTGCCCAATGACCTCCGGGAACTGCGTACGAGTGCGGACGATTCGAAAGAAGCAATCGATGTGGTCCTTTCCTCGAACATGCTCTCCGTAGGCATAGACATCCCCCGCCTGGCACTCATGCTCATGGTCGGACAGCCCAAGACCACAGCGGAATACATCCAGGCGACCAGCCGTGTCGGGCGAGGCGAGAACAGCGGCATCGTGGTGACTCTGTTCCGATCGAATCGCGCGCGCGACCGTTCGCACTTCGAGACGTTCCGCGGCTACCACGATGCCCTGTATCGCAGCGTGGAACCCACCAGTGTCACTCCGTGGTCCCTGTCCTCACGGCAGCGCTCGCTGGCAGGGGCCCTGGTTGCACTGATAAGGCATTCTTTCCCGTCGCTCGCCGCGGACACCTCTGCCGGCGCGCTCGACCTGGAGCACTCCAGGCTGGCCGAGGCCATCGACAAGCAGGTCAACCGCTTCCTCGAACTTGTATCCCGATCCGACGCTATCGAAAAGGACGAGACCGAGGACGAACTGAGGAGACTTCTGCGGGACTGGGACCGGCGCGCCGCAGAGGCCCGCGAGCAGAACAAGCCGCTACGTTACGACCGCCGTTCAGGCACGGACGAATCCTTGTTGAAGCGATTCGGTCAACCCAACGAGGGTTGGCTCGTCGCCGACTCCATGCGTTCGGTCGAGCCGAATGTCGCAGTTTCCGTCCAAGAGCCACGTGAGGAGGTCATCCGTGGAGAAAATCAAGCATGACCTGCGACTTTCGGAGACGATCACGCCATTCGGCGTCGGGGCGATCGTCGACGTGCGAGGGGAATCCCTCATCGCTCCCGACACATCGTGGTGGGATCGAAAACGCTCCCCCCGGATCAGCTGCGATCGGCTTCTCGCACGACTCGGCCCCGGCGAGCTGAGGCAACCTTCGACCCACGCCGGCCGGGCAGCGAAGGAGACAGAGGGGTTGCTGTACTGGCGCTTTCCTGCCTGGCGGTTCTGCGAGCGGTGTTCCAAACTTTCAACGCTTACGGGCAAATACAAAGGCCGCTGGACCAATACCTGCAACTGTGGCGGCGGACTCGTTCCCATGCGATATATCGCGGTCTGCACGAATGGTAGTCACGTACAAGATATTCCATGGTTCATGTGGGCGCACCGAGGTCGTGACGCCGGCGTGACGGAGGAAGTCCGATTCTGTCGCGCCTATAAGGAGCTCACATTCGTCCGATCGGCGAAACACGGGGAAGGTCTCGCCTCACTGCGCATCAATTGTGGTGGATGCAAACGTTCGCGACCGCTGTCCGAACTCGTCGGGAAAGACGCACTTCACAGAGACGGCATCAAGTGCGGTGGCCGCCAGCCTTGGGAGGACGAGGAAGCTGCCAGAGATGTGTGTGACCACCACCTGGTTGCCGTGCAGCGTGGTGCGACCGGAAACTATATCGCTGAGCGCGTCTCGGCCCTGGATATCCCGGAAGAGACCCCGCAGTCGGAAGAGTTGGTGTCGGACATACGAAGCCACGTCTACTTCGACAAGGTCGTGGCAGACAACGGCGGACCGCAGGCAGAGGTCGTCGCCGGTTGGATCGCCGAAGAAATTGGTGTGTCGCCCGAAGCTGTCCTCGCCATTGCCGCAGGCGACGGTATGTCGGTGGAAGAATCAATCGCCGGTCTGCGTGACGGAGAGTGGGCGGCATTTGTCAAGAAACTGAGCAGCGGCCGGGACCGCACCGGAGGCGACTTCGTCGTAGACGGGTGGAAAGTGTCGGGCGAGACTCCCGGACCGAGGTCACTGATCGACGCAATGGCCGGAATCGGGCAAGTGCGGCGCGTGAGGGAGGTCCGTGCTTTGCGCGGGTTCCGGCGACATTCCCCGGACGCAGCGCTCATCCACGTCGATCTCGGGCCGGACCAGAAGAGGCAACCGTTGTATCCCGCCATCGAGTTGTACGGCGAGGGAATCTTTTTTCAGTTCGACGAGGATGCCGTAGCGACTTGGGAACGCCTCGACCGGGTCCAGGTCCGTGCCGCCATTCTCGGGAAACGCCGCCAGGAGACACCGTGGGCGCAACGACTCGAAGTACCGACACCCCGGTTCGTTGCCCTGCACACGCTCGCCCATCTCCTCATCCGTCGCCTGGCGTTCGCCAGCGGCTACTCGTCGGCAGCTCTTCAGGAGAAGATCTACGCCAACGCAGACGGGCCAGATCCCATGGCGGGCATCCTGATCTACACTGCAGCAGGTGATGCTCAGGGAACCCTGGGAGGCCTCGTGCGGCTCGGTGAGCCGAAACGAGTTATCCCGCTACTCACCTCGGCTCTTGATGATGCCGATGTCTGTTCCAACGACCCCGTCTGCATCGAAAGCGACAGGCAGCGCAGCGCACACCTCAACCTCTCTGCCTGCCACGGCTGCACACTCATCAGCGAGACGTCATGCGAATCAGGCAACCGTCTGCTCGACCGTCAATTGGTACTCGGCGGCAGCACGGTTCCAGGACTCCTGGAGGCGGTACTACCAGAGGTACGGCAGTCACTAAGCATTCACGTCAGCGGCTTCCCCGTGATCGACTGACGGCAGCATGAGCATCTAAGCCGTGTGGCTCGCGAGAATACATTTGAAATGCAGGAGAGACCTGTCGACGCCGTGTTGTAGCAGCACACCGACAGTGCAGCAACACGGGGACATACCGGCAGGCGAGGAGGAGCGTTGGACTCGAACAGAACCGAGCGAGGTCAATGGTTGGCCGAGCGTCTTCGACGCAAAGGCACAGACCCGAAAGACCTGGCGCAGCGGCTCGAGGTACATCCGGCAGTCATCAGCGCCTGGTTGGACGGGCGGTCCGAGCCTCGCCCGGATGTCGTGGCCCAGGCGGACAAGATCATGAGAAACGAAGGCGAGATCCTTCCGGCATCCGGCAGTACCGCCGCCGCGGCGAGCGGTCCGGAAACCACGTGGTATCACCGCCCAGGACATCGAGACGGTGGCCGGGAGTTCGGCAATGCAGCGGCTTTCGCCTTCGAGGCCGATCTGGAGATCCTGGCACGTGAGGCGACTCAGAACAGCTTGGACGAACGAATCAAGCAAAATGACGAGCCGGTCCGAGTCCGTTACACCCTTCATGAGTTGACCGGTGCCGCGCTCGACCGGTTCCGCACTGCCATCCGCTGGGACGACCTCCTCCCGCACTACAGAGCAGCGGCCGCACAAGACCAGAAAGTCGGACGCATCATCGGCTCGGGGCTCCGGGACATGATGGGTGAGCGCGACCGCCTGGTCCTGCTGCGCATAGATGACTACAACGCGACAGGTTTGACCGGCGACGACTACGGCGATGGGCGCTTTGCCGCCGTTGTCCGTCGCCAACTCGAGAGTCGAAAGACGGATTCGTCCGCTGGCGGATCGTATGGGCTGGGCAAGGCTACGCTGTGGGGCACCAGCAGACTCGGGCTCGTTCTCATCAACTCCACCCTTTCCGAACCGCACGAGGGACGCACCCAACGACGTGTCATCGGACGACTCGACCTTCCGTGGCGCGAAGTGGACGGAAAAGGTTTCGCGGGCCCGGGCTGGCTGGGCACGCCGGATCCGGAGAAGGGAGATTCGAAGGTCGTTCGGTCGTGGTGGGCAACCGAAGATGCGGTAGAAGAGCTGCATCTGACACGCGACGGCGAAGAACCTGGCACATCCTTCTTGATCGTAGGGGCCCACGATGTGGCCAGTCTCGCCACGACGGGTCTGGAACTCGACGGTGACGCCGAGGACGACGAAGACAATCTGGAGCGTATGCACCGCAGACTGGTACACGCTCTCGGGCGCAATTTCTGGGCTGCCATGACAGCGGGAACCGATCAGCTTCCCCTGCTGGAGGCATCCGTGCGGACCTTGCGCAACGGCACAGAATTCCTTCCGGAAGAGCGCGTCGAACCGCATGTACATCAACCCGCCCGGACCCGCGCGCTGGAGGCGTTTCTCAACGGCACCACAGTGGACAGGCTCGTTGAGGCGGGCCAAGTGGCACAGACCACTGTAGCTCTGCGACTACCCCATCGTGATGGCCGAGCCGGCACTGCCGGTGAGCACCGAGCCGTCCTACTCGTCACCGACGCCACCGATGCCGACGGCAAGATCAATCAGGTCACTGCCATGCGTGGCAACCGTATGACCGTCAAGACCAGCCGGGTCACCGATCTGCCAGTGGGCACCAACCCATTTCAGGCAGTTTTACTCACCGGCCTTGCCGCAGGAAAAGATGCCCCTTTCGCCGACGACACAGAGATATTCCTCCGTGCCGCCGAACCGCCCGAACACAATAAGTGGGGCCAGACAGAGGAGTTGCGCATGCGCTACTCCCCCTCGGCCCATCGCCGAATCGCTGTATTGACCACCGAAACCAATCGCGCTGTACGCGACCTGGTCGCCATTCCGAAGGAGAAGCGCAACGGCACATCTAGCGTGCGTGGCCGGCTCAAGATCTCCGGAAAGGCACCGGCCAAGACAAGGGGGAAATCAACTCCGCCCGAATTGACCGAGTTGGAGGCCGAGGTCGACACCTCGGGCGCCTGGAGTGTTACAGCGGAAGTCAAAGTGCCCTCCGATGACGAGGTATGGCGCATGTACCCCGTCGCAAAGCTCGAGGTGCGCTCCGGCTCTCGCCCCGTGGTGCAATGGGCCGAACTCGTCCCTCTCCGAAATTGCGAACTGAACGACGGCGCACTGGAATTCAAGCCGAACTCCCGTCGAGCGATATTCCAGGGGACCACCGATGTATCCACGCATCCGGTGCGGGCCGGACTCACTGGTCTCGTGGTGGAACTGCAGGAAAGCAAAGGGGGCGATCGATGAGGGTCTACCCATACCCGCGGCTCTCCGGGCCGGTGACGGCACGGGTGACAGCCGTCCGGTTACGCGGTCCCGGAGAAGCTCGTGAACAGCTGGACACCAAGGCGTACTCGGTGATCGAACAGGTCGTCGCGCTCGGTCGCGCCGAACGTAGCGACTGGCACACCGCTCGAATCGTCTTGGCCGCAACCGTGCCCGATCGTGAATTAGCGCGAACGAACGACTGGACCGACATTTCGGTTGTCGCGGTTCTCTCCGAGGGAGCCACCAGCACCCGCACAATAACCCACTTGAGACTCGATACATCCGGCAAGGAATGGACAGGCGAGCTCGAATTCGAGCGCGATGATCACTTGGACCGAGCCTCCCTGGCCGTCCACGTTGTGGCGACCGTCAAGGGCGTCGCAGGCCGGATCATCGGCTCCAGCGACCGGGAGTGGATTGTCGACCTGACCTCCGACAACCCGATCAGAGAACGTGAGATCGAAGTCCACACGGTGAGTTTCGCCCGCAGCACCGAATGGCTCGCGAGCCTGCGGGACACACCGTGGGTCGTGGATACGTCGGGCAGTATGCCTGTGCTCCGCGTGAACTCGGATTTCGATGGTTTGGTCGCACTGATCGAAGGTCAGGGCTCGAAGGCAGAGCAGATGATAGGGAAGATGCTGCTGGCCCAGGTGTGCGCCGACGTCTGGACATCCGTCTTCCACACTGCTATCGGCGACCTGGAGATCGAAGACGACGGGACTCCGCTGTTTCCAGCCGACTGGCGAGGTGCGGTACTGCGCGAGATGCTCCCGGATATCTTCCCTAGTCGATCCCTCCAAAATGCGCTGCGCGAGGTGCACGCGCGCCGGGCCGGTAACGGAAACTGGGCAGACCTACAATCGCGCATTCAGTATGCCGCCGCACGTCGAGCCGAGGTTCCTACGACCCTCGCGGCGACTGTCCGTGGCATCGCACAACTCGATCAGGAGATTCACCCATGACGGGGTGCCCCGAATATCTTCCAGAACGGCTGGCACTGCTGTCCGACGCGCAGGCTGCCGAGTTCCTCTCGACGGGACTGCTCGAGGGGCAGGAAGACGTCAAATCCATCGCGCTCAACAAGGTCGCGGACGAACTTCCGATCAATGATCGACGCATGGAGACACGCCGCGTCCGTGAGTTGATCCACGATGCGATGAACAGGTTTCGCAATGAACGTCCCACCACCGCGGATGCCTGGCTGGCACCGCGTCTACACGAAACCCTTCGGCTAACTCGACGGGAAGCGGCCGACAGGCGCTTCTGGGCCTACATCGCTCTCGGGGTCGCGCCGGACTATGTTGTCTGGCGACATATGCCCGAGCCGAAGTCGAACGGCCGACGCAGCAGTGTTGCCCGAGACAAGTTCGTTGGCCCCCACTTCAAGCAGGCCTTCGCACGACTGTGGTGGGCGGCCGAACTGTTCCGCGACGGTTCCGACTATCAACCGGTCGTCATGGCGTGCAGCAACCAGGACATGCTCAACTCCGCTCTTCGTCTCGATGTCATCGACCATCGTCCGACCGCGCTGGCGCTCGTCGAACTGATGACACGGGGAACCGTGCGTACCGGCCGTGAAGTCAACGCTCTGACTACGGCTGTCAATGCCGCAGCAGCAACGCTCATGTACGACGTCCTAGCTCCCGATGTGGAGCGAGATGGCGAGGCACTTCGCAACTGGATCGCAGATGCAGAGAGAGCGTTGCCCTCACCGAGGAACGACCTGCCCGAAGGGCCGGAGGAAGAACAAGCTCCGGCCGAGTCGGTCGAGAAACTCGTCGGCCACTTCGCTGAGCTGTTCAACGAAGCTCCGGTCAGGGGGCGGAATCCTGTTCCGAGTGAATAGCCTTGTGTGCCTCGGGAGGACATTGGCTTCGATCACCGCACCCGAGATGCCGCAGTTCCTCGGAGGTGCTTTCGGATACCTCCGGCCAGGTATTCGCCGATGCGAGCTGCTCCGGAGCGGGCGCGCAGTCATGCAGTACCGTACTGAGTACGTGCATACCCAGCAAAGGCGGAACAGCATTACCGATCTGCTGCGCCTGGTCTTTTCCAGACCACGGAAAGTTATGAGGGAAGGTTTGCAGAACTCCGGATTCCGGCAGCGTGAAACGATCCCAACGCTCGGCATCGTAATCGTCTCGACTCTTATATATTCTGTTTCGTGAGACTTTTCCAGTGACTGTAAAAGCTGGTTCAGATGATTGGCGTTGGCCTCTGTTCGTTGAAATTCCACCCGAACCATAGTTTGACACAACGAAAAACTTCAGATCGTCGCCTGTTTGCAACCGGGATATATCTACGGGCGAATCAGGCAGCTGGCTAGCAGATTCCAGGGCCTCTGCCATGGAAACCCAGTTTGCCGGGCTCCGAGGAGCCATAAAGTCGCTTAGCAATGATTCGGCTTGCACGGTGCGGCGCTTACGCCGAGTTACATCGAAAGCGTCGTGTGTCCGCTCGATCCTTGCAATGGGTCCGCGTTCCACGCGACGTGCTGCAAACACCGCCCGTGTCCGAGTCTGCGGCACCCCGAACTCCTCGGTCTTCAACTTCCAGGTCTCAGTTTCGTACTTGACACCAGAGAGCCGCCCTTCACCGCCGCGGAGCAACTCTGCATAGAGTTCCCAAAGCGGCATGACCTGAGGTACCTGCTCGAGGACGACCACCTCGTACGGATCGCGACCATCAGTTTCGAGGGCCTTGATGATCCATCGCAGCGGCTCCAGGACCAGCGCGGTACGAGGGTCATCGAGATCACGCAGCTCTTTGTTGATCTGCGCCTCGTCTTCACCGTCGACGAGCCGCGACATGAACTTTTTCACGGTGTCCAGAGCCCGACGACCGGCTCCCTTCCCGGCGACAGAAAATGACTGACACGGTGGCCCCCCAGTGAGGATGTCGACCGACCTGGGGATCTCGTCGAAGCGGGTCTCACGCATCACGGTCACGTCCGCATGGATTGTCGGCAGCCCCGCCGCGTAGCGCGTCTCGCACGCATTCGAATCCAGCTCGATGCCGATGCTTCTATACCCCAGAAAGTGCGCCGCCACATCGAGTCCCCCCGGCCCCGCGAAAAGGTCCAGAACGCGAATGTCACTCATGTGGCTGGATCGTGCTTCCTGGTCGGTCATGGGCGTGAAGTCTAGCCGGCGACAACGCTTTTCGGTTCATTCAGGACCGCCTGGATCGCAAGGCCGAGCGCCTTACCCACCGGCGGTGGCGAAGCATGTCCGATCTGTCTGTACCGCGCCGTCTTCCTGCCAGCGAATTTCCATTCTGGTGGAAACCCCTGGAGCAACGCAGCCTGGTCCACCGTGATTCTTACCATACCGCTGCGACCTTGTCCTGGATCCCAGACGAAGTCGGGGCCAGGCACCTTATCAGCAAGAACACTCCCATCGACGCCGATACCCGCCCACGCCCTCCTCGAACCCGTTGGACCGAGGTCCGCGCCACCTCGCCTCTCGGAGCCACCCACGAGAGTCGGGGCGACGCGATTTGCCTGGGCCGCCCATTGCTCGGCTCGAGACCACCCCCGGGAAGCCATGGACGGTGCCAGCGCGGCGCCGACCGACCGATGCTCCCGCACGGTTGGCACCGGCGGACGAAACGCTTCGAAATACGGTTCCGCGAGAGCGACGAGGATACCCTGCTTGCGATCTTGCGGAACGCCGTAGTCGGCCGCATTCAGCACAAACCACATGAACTGATATCCTAGATGCTCGAGTTCCTCACGAACGAATGTACGAATATTTTCGTACTCCTGTGCTGTTGCAAGATTCGGCATATTTTCAAGCAGTAGAGCCTTCGGCTGAATTTCATGCATCAGAGATACGGCCGCCTTCACCAGCGACAGTTCGCCGTCACAGTTGGGTCCAGCCCCGCCCGCATTCGATTTCACCCGCGGCAAGCCCGCCGATAAGAGATCCACGTCCCGCAGGTTCGAGGAAGGGACATACACTCGCAAATCGTCCTCGACAACTTCCCATGTCGGCCGATTCGAGCGAAGTGTGTCACACGCCACCCGCTTGTTATCCAGGAGAAGCACCGGTTCGAAACCCGCCTGTTCTAACCCCAACGCCAGCCCCCCGGCGCCCGCACACACATCTATGAATCGTGGTCCGACCATCAGGCCCCGCCCTTCCTGACTCGCCTACTCCTTCTCTACATACTCGCATCTGCGGCGGTGCCGCGCGCGGATCATGTGAGAGACCGAACGCCCTATCACCCGGGTAGCCCATGAGCTGGGTACTAACGAGGGCACACTGACGAATTGGATTCCCGGTACCCCGGCAGCCCGGCGGCGAGGCGGGTCGTCCAGGTGCTGAGGGAGGCGACCGAGTGAGTTGGCCTGGCCCACCGCCTTCCGCAAAACCGAGCCTAGCATCCCGCATACTGTGGCCGGCAAAGCCTTGACAGTGGGCGAATCCCGGCTCTACTGCGGACCGACACCACGGCGACAGCTACGCAAGGACATCCGTGTATTTTCGAAACCTCTGCAAGACCGACGTATCCAGCTCCTGGTCGCAGGTCATTGGGGGCCGCGAGGTTGCGGATTACTAATCCGCTTGTACATCAGGTCGTAGATGCGGGTTCCGTTGTTGTCGTACCAACCGTCCGGACCGCGGGTGTAAACGATATTGCCGGCGCCGTCGTACCAGTGGTCCGCGTCCTGGTGCCACCCTTCGGTTTCGGGAGTGACCATGTCGTTGGCGCGGTCACGCAGTTTCTGTAGCGTTTCGGGGTCGATATCGGCGAGGGTTTCGCGATTCGGGTCGGCTTCTCGCGCCGCGCGGCGGGTGCGAATATCGGCGTTGAGCTGATCAAATATGGCCTGGTAGCGGGCGTTTTCGTCGCCGTTGAAATAGTCGGTTCCCGACATCGTGGATCCCTTCTTGATACGGCTGATGAGCCGGCGGAACATTGCGGCCTCCTAGATTTCGGTCATCTGGACGATCCATTTCCCGTCCGGGCCGGGGAAGCTGTTGCGCACCATGAACGGCGTCCCGCTGGCGAAGAGGACTTCGTCGTCCATTCCGGAGTATTCGCCGACCGGTTTGCCGGTCTTGCTCACGATCTGGAATTCGACGTTCTGGGTATCAGCAAAGGCCGGGTTTGCGCCGTCCGGCTTCAACGAGGTCGAGGTGAACCCGTTTTCGGTGATCGGTTTTCCTGGTTCGTAGCGCGCGAGTTGTTCCGGGGTGAGGTTCATATGCCGCACCACGGGGCCCTCGTGCGACGGGAGCTTGCCGAGCGCTTCGTTGAGCGCGCGAACGTGTGCCTGCTCCTCGGGGGACAGCGGTGTCCCGCGGAAGAGCAACTGATTCAGCGTAGTGCCGTCCGGCCTGCGCGGCATCTGCCCGTCTTGCAGGGCCTTGATGTCCTCGGGTGTCAGTGACCAGTTGGTGCCGGTGGGTCGGCGCCCGGTCGGGGATTTCTTGTTGATCATCTGCCAGATCCGGTCCATCTCCGCCTTGTGGCCGGAAAAGTCCGGTACGTCCTTGAAGCCCCGACCCAGACCTCGGGATTTGAATACCGCGATGAACGGCCGGATCTTCGGCCCGTACTTCGCGCACAGGGCTGCGAGCCGCGACGCACCGATCGCGGCTCCGACCGGGGCGGCGGCGCCGAAGGTGATGAACGAGGCGGCGATGGTCACCACGCCGGTAACCGCGACTTCTACGGCCGAATCGATGACGAACTGACGCAGGGTGTCTTCGATTTCCTTGCGCATCGTCTGCAGGGCGTCATGGTGTTCGCCGGTGGTGGTGGCCATCGCACCGAAGCCGAGCACAGTTTCACCGGCCGCGGCCGCCAGCACCCGCAGATCTTCGTCGATATGGTCGAGTTCGGGCGCAGTGATCGGTGTGAACATGCCGGCAACGCGCTTGATTTCGTCGGCCAGCCCTGCCACTGCGGATTCGGCGGCGATATCGCGCCAGATCGCGGCCACGGTCCACAGTTTGTCGGTGTCACCGTCGGGTACGGTGATCCCGATCTCGCTGAGTAACCCGATACCGTCCTCGACCAGCCCTTCACCGGGTCCACCGGCCGAGGGCAGAGGCGGACGGGCCGGGGCACCGTCCGCCAGCGATGGATATACCGCGGGTTCGCCCGGCGGCGGGCCGGGTTTCATATTGGCGTTGTGGTCGCCCAACGCATGCAACCAGGCCAGTTCGTGCAGCACGTTGCCGTAGCCGTTGACGTTCTGCGCCAACGCACGGACCTGGGTGAGCAGGTCGTTGGCTTTGGTGTCGTAACCGGTGGCCCAGGTCCGAGCTTCCTCGTACGAGCCGCACATGCTTTCGCCGGTTTCGGCGAGTTTGGGCCAGTGTTTGTCGACTGCGAGATAGAAGTTGTCAGCGGCTGCGATCAACGCATCGGCCGCTTGCTGGTAGACGTCGGTGTCGACGTCTACCACTGTCACCGTGGGCCGCCTTCGGGCGCGGGGCCGCGATCGAGGCGGGCCAGGATCGCAGCGAACGTACTGGTGTAGGAGTCGTGCGCGGTCTTGCCGGCGGCTTCCATTTTCGCCAGCCCGTCGCGCATTTTCTGTGCGCCGGCGTTCCAAGTATCCATGGTCGTCCGCGCGGCATCGGCGGTGTCCCCGGTCCACGGCCCCGACGTGCCGTGGCCGTTGTGTAGCAGGTTCATCCGTTGCTGAATCTGAGTCAGCTGGTCGTCGGTGAAACCGAGCAGACCGCGTAGCTGGGCGTTGAGCGCGTCGAGTGCCTCTGTGTCCACGCGATGGCGCGACATACGGTGATCCCTCTTGTTTCAGATGTTGAGCGAACTGGTCTGCGGTTCCGTATCGGCCAGCTCGCCTGCCAGCGATTCGTCCACCTCGGCGAATTCGCTGCCCTGCACACCCAGCAACTCGGCCATGCCCTCCAATGAGGACAAGACTTGCACTGCGCCTGCGCTGGCTTCCTGCCATCCGGCTACGAAGGCTGTTGCGGCCGGCCCATCCCAGTACGCGGTCATCGCATCAATCTCGGCATCCATCCGGATGAAGCCGTTGCCCAAGGTGCTCGCGATTCCGTGCAGGAAGGTCCCTGCGTCGGCCATCGAATGCGAATTCACGCCGATAGGGCCGGGCTCAGCCATCTGTCCACCTCTGTCGTCCGCTCACCATCGTCAACGATCTTCACAAAATCCGCGGACGCGGCGCACACCGGGTAGGTTGGCTGCATCCCACCGACCACACCGCCATAGCGGTCGCCCGCCATCTGCCGATGCAGTGCGCAGCACCTGGCGGTATCGGGCCGGTCAAGAATCGAGAAAGAGGCGTTCGCAGGGCAGGCGTGGAACGCTGCGCGGAGCGTCGGACAGAAGAGCGGCGGTGTGGGGGCCGTGGCGTGCCGTCCACTCCTGAAGGAAGAGCTGGGCAGCGGTCGGATGGGCTTTGTATTCGAGACGGAGGCCGTGGAGAAAGACGCTGATGTGGACGTCGAGACCAGCCCGCCGGCTGGAGTGTTCGCCGGTCAAGACTGTTCTACTTGGGCCAGGCCCGCGAGGACGCGGCGGAGCGTTGCCATCGACGGGCCTTCAGGTTGGGTTGCGGGTTTACTCGAGGGATACGGGATTCCGCGGGCTGCGGCGCGTTCGCGGGGACTACGGCCGGCGGGGACGAGTTTCCCGGTCTCGATGAGCAGGGCGAAGGCGGCGGCTTTTCGCGGGCAGTTCAAGGGGCTGCAGGTACGGTGGGTCTGCATGATTCGCTGCGCGTCGGCGATGCGCAGTCGGGTGTCGGGTTCGCTGTGCCGGGTGTCGGGCAACCAGATGTGTTCGGAGGGCACGTCGTGGGTGGTCGTGCCGGTTTTCATCCAGAGCTGTTCCGGGCAAACCGTGATGAGATCGCAGGTATCGCAGGCGCGACCGGGGTGGTTTTCGAGGTGAGCGAGGTCCGGGACGACCAGCGTTGTCGTCGTGGTGGCACGGACGATCTCGAGGACGTGCCCGATCGGATCCGGCACCGAGTCGGGGCCGAGACGCACGATATAGATCAGCCTGTGGGCCACGCGCTTTGCGAGTCGGCGGATGGCCTCGACATGACGAGCCTGGTCTGGTGAGAGATCGGTTCGGAGATATCCGACCGCACGGGGGCGCTGCATTTGCCGTGCGTCGCTTCGGGTGCGCATTGTCATATATTCGAATCCTTTTCGGATCTGGTGATGAATCCGCTGGCCGGACACGACAGTTTCTGCCGGCCCCCGAAATTGGGTTCTCGGCGAATTTTCTGAATATTGGGGAAGAAAGCGTTCGCGCTCAGGTGTTTCCGAGCTTCCCGCCATCCGGGTGGATATAGTAGACACCGAAAAGGGTTCGCTGAGAAGCTCATTCGGGACGATCCGCAGATGTTGCCGGGGGTCCAGTATGGGTAGGTCCAGAAAACATAGGTCCGTTCTGGACCGCAACGAGATAGCGAGGGTGGGCATGGCTATTGGATCGACACTTCCGCGTCGGGCTTTGGGGCGGCGGTTGCGGGAACTGCGGTTCAAATCGAAGAAGAGCCAGTTGGCCGCGGGGCTGGCAATCGAAGTGTCCAAGCAGGGCATTGGGCGACTGGAAGAGGGTCAGCCGGTTCGGATCAGCACGGCGCAGTTCCGGGACCTGCTGGACTTCTACGGAGCCGACGAAGGGGTGCGCGATGAAGTTCTGGGTCTACTTCAAGAGGTAAAGGCGGCGAAGGGCGATCCGTCACGGGGGTGGTGGCGGGCCTACGCCGATGTGGTGAATCCGCACTTCGATCACTTCATGAGTCTGGAACAGGCGTGTTCCCGGATGACCGCATTCCAGCTGACCCTTTTGCCCGGTTTGCTGCAGACCGCAGAGTATCGCCGGTGGCTGGTCCTGACGGAAAACCCCGGAATATCACAGGTGGACATCGACCGGCGTCTGGAACTGATGGTGAGAAGGCAACGCAGAATCACTGAGACCCCAGGTCTCACGGTAGATGTCCTTCTGTCGGAGGCAGTGTTACGGCACCAAGTAGGTGGACGACATGTGATGGAAAGCCAGGTCCGGCGCCTGGTTGAGCTGGGAAGGCTGCCGAACGTATCGGTCCGGGTAATCCCGTTCGGCGTTGGTGGACACTCGGGATTGATAGTTCAGTCGTTCACTTTGTTCGAGTTTCCCGCCCTGCGTGCAGGGCGTACACCCGAACCCCCTGTGGTCTTCGTGGAGGGCTTCACCGGCGCACTGTTTATGGAAGATACTGGCTCCATCGAACGCCATCGGCAGGCATCCGTCGATCTTCACGGGGTAGCGTTGAGCGCAGACGATAGTGAACGTCTGATGCAGGAGATCGCAGAGGAGTATGCCGCGTGACCAGGGACCTATCCGGCGCAAGCTGGTTCAAGAGCAGCTACAGCCAACCCAGCGGGGATTGCGTGGAGGTCGCACACCTCTACGGCGTGGTCGGTGTTCGTGACTCGAAAAACGTGTCCGGTCCCGCGCTTGTTTTCGCGCCGCGCGAGTGGGAGGCGTTCCTCCGCGCAGTCTCGGCCGAGAGCTGAACACCGTCCCAAGAGCCGACAAGGGCAGGAAGCAGCAAGGGAGCAGTGGAGATGAGGGCTGACCTATCGGGTGCGAACTGGTTCAAGAGCAGCCACAGCCAGCACGGAGGCGACTGCGTGGAGGTCGCGCACACAGCCGATGCGGTCGGTGTTCGAGATTCCAAGAATTCCACCGGCCCCGCACTCGTCTTCGGGGCCGGGGAATGGGCAGCGTTCCTCCGTGCAATTTCGGCCGGTAGCTGAGCCCCAGCGGGGATGCTTCCGCGCGTACCGGAAAGCTGTTCAGGGGCGCCCGCCCCGCGGAACATCCACTCGGACGGCGAGTAGCTGACCTTCACGAACCGGCCGGCGTTCGTGCTCGAAGAAAGACGGAGCAGCACACATGAACAAGGTGCGACCGTCCGAGCCGCCGAGCATGCAGGCGAAAACGCCGGTACCGGCCTGGATTTCGTCGACGATTCGGCCGCCGGCCACGCGCACCACTCGGCCGTGCAGGCAGTCCGCGGCCCAGACGGCCCCTTCGGCGTCGGCGCAAATGCCGTCCGGCGAGACGGTGAGTTGCGACATGGCTTCTGCGACGTCGCGGGTTTGCGGGACCGGCCCGAACTCCGCCCAGACCCGCCGGTTCACCAGGTCTCCGTTATCAGCGATATCGAAGGCCGTGAGCCCGTTGGCAAGGGATTCGGCGAGTACCAGCTCGCCGCTGGGCAGGATCGCCATACCGTTGGGGAAGGCGAGATCCTCGGCGACCACGGTGACCGAACGGTCGGGGTCCACCCGGACGAGGTTGGCGGTGCGGATTTCGGCGCCACCCATCAGATCGAAACCGAAGCTGCCCACATAGGCGCGGCCCAGATCGTCGACGAGCATATCGTTGGCGCTGCTGTCGAGCACTTTCGACAGGTCGGCGTATTCGCTCAGCGTGCCGGCGTGGTCGCGGACGAGCAGGCGGCGGTCCTTCATGGATACGATCAGCAGCCGGCCGTCCGGCAGGAATCCCAGACCGGACGGCTGGTTCGGTACTTCGGCAACCACCTCGACAGCGCCGTTTTCGTCGGTCGCGATAACGCGGCCGGTGTAGAAATCCGACAACCACAAGCGGCCGTCGTGCCAGCGTGGGCATTCCAGGAAGGAAAAGCCGTCCAGTACGACCTTCGGTTCACGATTCTGCTCGGATCCCATCCGTATCACTCCTCTTTCACCAACTGGAACACCTGCCTGCGCAGTGGCGCGGACAGCGCGTGGTCGATCTATTCCGCTCGATGCTCGTCGGGGTTCGGCAATACGCCGAGTAGCGCGCCGACTGCGATGGCCACCTTGTCCGGAGCCGGGTTCTCACCGATGATGAGATCCGCGTAGACGAACGATTCACCGATCCGGACGATCAGATATGCCAGGTCGCGCGACGGCAGCGGGTACGCGCCCAGCACCTCGGGTGCTTCGCTGATCAACAGCTCCTCAACCAGGGAAACCACCCGGCTCTGCACAATTCCCGCGCGAGTGGTGAGCAACCGCAGGGCGCGTTCCGGTTCCCGGCGCAGGAATTCGTTGAGATAGCCCGAACTACTGATGAGATGAGCGAACCGTGTGATCACCTCGACTACCCGTCGCGGCCCCGCTCCCCCGGCCTGACGCTGCGCTTCCTGGAACGTAGGCCGGGTGAGCGACCAGATCACCTCGGCGATGAGCTGATCACGATCGCCGATCCACCGGTAGAGCGTGGCGCGATCGACGCCGAGAGTAGCTGCCAGGCTGCGCATCTCCACCCGTTCACCGGCTGTGAACTGTTTGCGAGCGAGTTCGAACGCCGCAAGCGGGCCCGGCTTGGCGGCTGCACCGGGGGCGTGCAGGGCACGTGCCAAAGGGGTCATCGCCGGATTACCCCCGGGCTGTTCGCTGTCTACGTCGACCACCCGCGCAACACTATTGGATGTGTCGCAGTTCTGCATCACTTTTGGAATGTGTAGCAGCGTGACGGCAGGCGAATCCTCTCCGAGCCCACCTCGTCGAGGACGCGTTGTGACCGCTCCGCCCGGGCGGACCCGGGCGACGGAGGCAGCGACTCCGCTTACAGGGCGACCATGGCGGCAGCGATCCGGTCGGCCGCGGTGGGTCGCAGGGCGGTGCCCATATCGTCGAGGACGAGCAGTCGCGACCCGGGAATTTCGGCGGCGAGGGCCGCACCGTTGCCGACCGGGAAGAACGGGTCGGCGCGGCCGTGCACCACCAGCGTGGGCAGATCGAGCTCGCCGAGCCGCTCCCGCCAGCGTGGGGTGCAATCGATCCGGGAGAACACCATCCCGAGCTGGTTCGCCTGATGTACTGCGGGATCGCTCGAGGGCGTCCGGTCCCAGATCCGGGCCGCCGTCTCCCGTGCCTGCTCCGGATCGTTGCCCATGGACTCGGCGCCCTCGGCGGCGAACGCCGCGACAGCGTCTCGATCGGTCCAGTCCGGCCGTGGTCGGGAGAACATCGCGCTCATGACCGCATGGTCGTGGTCGGGCAGGTCCTCGTCGACCGGGCCCGGCGCCACCGGCCGAGTGCCGACGAGCGTCAGCGCGGAGAACACGTCCGGGTGGTCCAGCGCGGCGACCTGAGCGACCATCCCGCCGACGCCGATTCCACCGAGATGGGCGGTGCCGGCGTCGAGTGCCTCGACCAGCGCGACCGCGTCGGCGGCGAGATCGCGCAAGTCGTAGGCAGGATTCTCGGGGTCGAGCGTTGTCGACGCGCCGGAGTCGCGCAGGTCGTAGCGGACCACTCGCCGCCCGGCCGATGCGAGCCGCTCGCACAGCGCTTCCGGCCAGGACAACATCGTTGTGCCGCCGGCCAGCAGGATCAGCGGATCGCCTTCCAGGCCGTAGCTCTCGATGCCCAGGTCCACGCCGTTCGCCCGCACCGAGGTCATGCCCGGTCGAAACGGTCTCGTCATGTCAGGACTCCTATCTGTCGGTGCACCCAACGAAATCGACGACGGTGCCACCCGGAAATCATCGGTGCTGCCGAAATCCCGCCCAAGCACCCGACTGCGCGTTCCGAACGCGACGCGATGTCATCGTCGACCGGGCCGCCGGCGTACCGGCGGCGGCCGCCACTGCCCGGTCGTGGCGGCGGCCGTCGGCCGGTACATCCGCAGGACCAGAAAGAACGGGTACGGCGGGCAGGGCAACCAGGTGCTCGAGTCCGTGGGCGGCGCAGTACTCACTGTGATCAGCGCCGGCCCCTCGGGTGATCCCGGGCCGCCACTTCCGACCGAGTACCGGGCGTCCGGCGCGTCGTAGAGCCGGCCGGATTCGGCCTCGTAGACAGTGATGCTCCAGAATGCCTCGGCGGGCGGCGGGTCGGCGAGATCGATACGGTAGGTCCGATCGCCGGCGCCGGTGAGGGGTTCGCCGGTGGCATCGACATAGGTGTTGTAGGAACAGTTTTCCTCGACCACATTCGCGGCGAGCCCGACGAAGTTCATTACGGCGCGCGCCAGGAAGTTGTCCCCGTGGGCGCCCTTGTCCAGGACCTGTGTCCAGCCGGTACCGACCGGTTCGCCGAGAAGTGGCCGCGACTGCGCCAGCAATGTCGGAGCGATAACGAAACTGACCGGAGAGCAGACGGTTTCGGATTTCGGTGACCGGACGGACAATGCGGCCGGAATTATTCGTCGATGACCTGGGTGCCACCGGCCACGCGATCGTGCCAGCCCTGTTTCGTCGGGCTCGAGCTCACCGTGAACGCGATCGCGATGGCCGCGACGAACCACAGGATGCCGCCGATCCACGGAATCACGTTGAGCAGCATGTAGGCGTTGCGGACCGCCGAATCCTTGAGGCTGGGCTTGGTGGCGCCGTCCGATCCGTTGACGTGCAAGCCGACGAGTTTCTTACCCGGCGTCGACCCGGAGGACACCTCGAAAACGACGAAGTAGAGCCAGCCGAACGCCGCGCCGGGCAGGACCGAAACCCAGTCGGGAACGTCGGCGACGACGCCCAGCAGCCAGAAAAAGATACCGCCGATAATGGCCGCGATGATCCAGTCCACGAACCTCGCGACGGCACGCTTCCCCAGACCACCCGGTTTGATCCCGGTCGCCTGGCCGTACATCGGATCGAAACCACTTGTGGTCATGACGCCTCCTACCGAACACTGTGGCGGGTTTGCCAGTTATGTGCTAATCGGTCGACCATCAAGAATGGCACAGCACAATCCCCCACCGGCGAGACCGACACTAACTCGTGTCCGGAACGATTCTCAGGTTCAACCTGGATGTATCGCCCCACACGGAACGATGAACCGGCTATCCACGTAAGCCACCGAAAACAAGCCGAAGGTTTGCCACAGTTCGACCACTGCTGAATCGCGGTCATCGCTGGACGAAGGCGAGGACTATCGCCATGGCCATCGAGAGAAAAGCCAGGGCCACACTGCCCACTCCCACAACGGTCATCACCGTATTGGCGGTTTTGCCGGCTCGTTCCTGCGGCTCGAAACCCGCGGCGCCGCGGTGATAGATCGTGTAGGGCACGGCGTAGTGAAACAACACCGGGCCGCGGGTGGTGTCGATATCGATGGTGGCCTTACCCACCCGCCAGAACGCGTACTGCGACCACAACTGGACGCGATAGCGCCCCGGCGGAAGCGAGAAATCGTTGCGGCCGGGGGTCAGGAGGTGCCTGCGGTCAGGTTCGAACTCGGCCAGGGTCGGAAGGCGGGCAGGGCGAACGCCCGACATTTCGGTCACCTCGACACGCACGGGCACCGAGTCCGCGTGCTGCGCCGCGCGATTCGCCATACCCACGGATATTAAAGGGAATGCGGCATTCGTGTACTGCCACCGGTGAATACGAGAATCGCTGCGTTCGCCACCGTCATTGCGCCGGGGCGAGCCGGGTATCGCAACTGTCGGCGATATCGCGGACCAACCGGGCGAACCGCTGCGGTTCGGCGAGTGGCAGATAGTGACCGGCCCGGGGCACCACGAGCAGCCGGGCGCCGGGCGTGGCAGCGGCGAACTGCTGCTCGTGGGCGCGGAAATGATCGCGGCTGCCGTTGACCAGCCACACCGGGCCGCGGTACCGGCCGAGTCCGGCGAGCGGATCGAAATGTCCGATAGCGCGCAGTACGTCGGGAATCACTTCGGTGGCTATCCCGCCCTCCGCGATGGGGGCGGCGATCCGCGCCGGCAGCACGGCCTCGAATATCCGGCCGCTGATTCGCTCGCCGCCGTCGGGCAGGGCCGAAAGGAATCGGTGGGCCAGGCGGAATGGGACCATCGTCGCCTTGCGGGGCACACAGGTGGAACCCGCGACCACCAGACCCGCTGCCCGCTCGCCGAGTTCGGCCGCCGCGGCGATGGCAACGTACCCACCGAGTGAATGGCCGACGAGCACAGCGCGGCCGCCGGATCTTTCGACGGCCGCGCGGACGGCGTCGACGGCCGCGGTCATCGTGAAAGGTTCACCGCGGCGCAGGCCGTGCCCCGGAAGGTCGACAGCGGTGACCGGACGTTCGGCGGCTATTTCGTCGATCACGCCGGCCCAGCACCGGCCACTGAGCCGGATGCCGTGCACAAGGACAACGGGCAAAGTCATGAGACCTCCAATTGCTACGCAACGTTGCGTTGCAAATTACCCGCACTCAGCCCACAACGCAACGTTGCGTTGTACTGTCTCGGCATGGCTGCCGAATCCGACGCACGCACGAACGCCCGGCCGCGACGCGCCGACGCGATCTTCACCGCCACCCTGGAACTTCTCGCCGACACCGGTTACGAGGGCCTCACCATGGAGGCGGTCGCCGCGCGCGCCGGGGTCAACAAGACCACGCTCTACCGCTGGTGGAAGTCCAAGGACGAAGTACTCGCCGCTGCCCTCACCGACTCGGATCTACTCGCCTTCCCCGTGCCCGATACCGGCAGCCTCCGCGGCGACCTCCTCGAAACGATCCACAGCATCCACACACTCCTCACCGACCCCGCCACCGCCCCCATCGCGGCCGCCGTCCTGGCTGCCGCACCGCGCCGCCCCGCACTCACGGCAATCGGCCGGGCCTTCTTCGCCGACCGCGCCGAACGCGAACACCCGATCTTCCGCCGGGCCACCGACCGCGGCGAACTACCGGAACACGCCGATCCCCGCCTGATCATGGATATGCTCGCGGGAGCCATCTGGTTCCGCCTTTTCCTGCGCGCCGAACCGGTCGGCGATGAGGACCTTTCGGCGGCCGTCGATCTCGTACTGGTTGGCGCCGCGGCACACTGACCCGCCGAGTTTTCGACGAGACACGACTGCTTCGGTGCACCGACACCGGTGACCTCGTATTCCCACTGTTCTAGGTCCATGCCATTGTGCCGATGCACTCCGACGAACTGAAGCCGGTATACCGAGCCGGCAACCGGTGCTGATAGGGTCCAGGACATGTCAGGCGCTTCAGCTTCCGCCGCTTGCGCGGCAGTGACCAGGACGTCCCGCTAGCGGCGGGACGTTCGATTCACAGACCTCCTCCTCTGGGACGTCCGGCCGCTTCGTGATCAGTCCGGAGCGGCACCTTTGTGCTGCTCGGTTACCTCTCTGAGCAACGGAGCATTCGATGTTCTCAGGTATTCTCTCGTCACGCGGGCACAGCCGGGCCGATCTGCGCTCATGGCTTGTGCTGGGCGCGATGGCGATGCTGCAGTTCTTCATCGCGGTCGACGTGACCGTGGTCAATATCGCGCTGCCCTCGATCGGCGCGGACTTCGGAGTGGATGATCACTCTCTGACCTGGGTCGTGGTCGGCTACACCATCGTCGGCGGCGGGCTGCTGATGCTCGGCGGGCGGCTGGGCGATCTGCTCGGGCGGCGGCGCGTACTGCTGACCGGCACCACCGTGTTCGGTGCGGCCTCACTGCTGGCGGGGCTGGCGCCGTCCTTCGGCCTGCTGGTGCTCGCCCGTCTGCTGCAAGGAGCCGGTGAGGCCATTGCGCTACCGGCGGCGATGGCCACCATCGTGCTGATTTTTCCCGAAGGCCGGAGCCGGACACGGGCGTTGAGCGTATGGGCGGCGGTGGCCAGTTGCGGGCTGGTACTCGGTTTCGTGCTGTCCGGAATCATTACCGCACATCTCGGCTGGCGGTGGATCTTCCTGATCTCGGTGCCGTTCATCCTGGTGGTTGTGGTGGCAGCGCTGGTCCTCGTCGAACGTGACCGGCCGGTGGTCCGCGAATCCGGTCCGCTCGATATTCCGGGAGCGCTGTTGCTGATGGCATGCCCGCTGCTGTTCACGTTCGGCGTGGTAGAGGCCGGTGAACCCGGAACGTCCGTGTGGGTGCCCGTGGTGGCGCTGGCGGGGGCGGTGCTGGCCGGTACGGGATTCGTACGGGTGGAAGCGCATTCGGCGAACCCGCTGGTGCCACTGGGCTTCTTCGCCCACCGGGCCCGGGTCACCGCGAATCTGACCACGATACTGCTCAGCGGAGCACTGTCGACCTCGTTCCTGCTGTTCACGTTCTATCTCCAGGACTATCTGGGAATGGGGCCGCTGGGCGCCGGATTCACTATGCTGCCGCTGGCGGTCTCGCTGATCGCGTTCTCCATGCTCGTGCCCCGGCTGCTGGGCAGATGGGGGGCCGGCGCCTGTGTGCTGGCGGGACTCGGTTTCACCGCGGGCGCGATGGCCGTCATCGGGCTCGTGGCCGCCGTGGACGCGGGAGCGCCGTGGCTGATTCCGGCGATGCTGCTCGTCGCGGCCGGAATGGGCTTCGGGATCGTGGGGCTGCAGTACATCGCGGTCAGCGGTGTGACCGACGACGACGCCGGAATCGCCTCGGGCGTGCAGCGGGCCGCCGACCAGCTCGGCGGCGCCACCGGTGTCGCGGTGTGCGTGGGAATCGGTTTCGCTCCCGCCCTGCACACTGCCGACCCGTTCCTGATCGCCACGCTGCTGGCAGGCGCCGGGCTGGTCGGGGGCGCCCTGGTGATCCGGCGCGCGCCCGAACCGTCCGCCGCGAACCTGCCCGGATAACGCACGTGAACGGCCCCGCCGTCCGCCCGAACCTTCGGTGCGGGCGGCGGGCGAACTATCCGCGCAGCCGGCGCAGGGATCGTCCATCGCCATGGGCGTGTGACCGGATCACCCAGCCGGTTCGATACCGCGTTTTCTCGCTGCTGCACGCGCGCGAACGGTGCATCGTTCGGTGTTCAGGGTCGCGTCGTGCTTCACACCGAGAACCCGGCGGCGAGCAGCGAGGACCTTCTCGAAAAGCTGTATCGCCTCCTCGACCCGGCCGGCCTGCTCGTAGCTCTCAGCGATTTGTTGCCCGGTGTTGAGGGTGGCCGGGTCATCGTCACCGAGCACCCGGCAGCGAACAGCGAAAACCTCCTCGAACAACCGCAACGCCGCGCTGCCCCGCCCCACCTTCCGATACGTCGACGCCAAGTGGTGCCCCGTCACCAATGTCGCCACCGCATCCTCACCCAACACCCGGCGACGCGCAGCGAAAACCTCCTCGAACAACCCCAGCGCCTCACCGTCGCGCCCCACCTTCCGATACGCGAAAGCCAAGTCGTGCCCCGTCACCAACGTCGCCACCGCATCCTCACCCAACACCCGGCGACGCGCAGCGAAAACCCTCCCGAACAACTCGACCGCTTCGGCGTCCCGGCCGACCCGCGCGTAGCCGTGGGCGAGTTTCTGGGCGGCGACCAGGGACTCGGGATGATCGGTTCCGTGGGTTCGGCGTTCGTCGGCGAGGGTGCGCTCGAGTTCTCCGATGGTCGGTGGGGCGGGGTTCGTGTTGGGGAAGAGGATGACGTGGCCGGCGGCGTTGGTGCTGCGGCGTTGAGGTTCGGGGTGCCCGTGGCCGCGAAGGCGGCGCCGGGTGTGGACGTAGAGGTCGTCGAGGGGAAGCCCCGGAGAGCTGGTGGTCGTCGCGAGCAACGCACCGGTGAAGGCGGTGTGGCGATCTCCCGCGGGCGCGAAAGACGGTTCGTTTCTGGCAGAGGAGGTGATGGTGTAGGTGCCGGCGATATCGGCTTGGCCGAGAACGGCGTCGGGTCCGTCGGTGAGGGCCTCGAACGCGCGACCGGAGAAGCAGCAGTCCAGAATGAGGATTCGGGTGGCGGCAGGACTGTCGAGTATCGCTTCGCGCAAGGTGGCGAAGGGCAGTGCGGTCCAGCGGGCCCGGTCGGGGCGGGTGCCGGTCAGCGCCAGATAGAGGCGGCCGCGGCCGTCGAGTAGGCCATGGCCGGTGTAGTACACCAGCAGGGTGTCGCCGGCTTGTTCGGCGGCATCTTCGAGAATGTGGCCGATACGAGCGCTGCTGTCCGGATCGGCGATACTCCAGCAGTTTTCCGGCTTCAGGATGCCGTCGGGGGCGGTGAGCAGTCGGTGCAGATCGGTGAGATTGTTGGCGGCGGCGGGGATATGCGGTAAGCGCTCGTGCTGGTCGTAGGCGCCGACACCGATCAGAACAGCGCGGGAGTTCTCCCGGTCCGGGCGCCGGGGGCTCACTGCGGGGCGTCGGTGGAGTCGGCCAGATCCTGAATCCGGCGGAGCACATCGGCGGCATCGACCCGTTTGCCGCTGAACTCGACCGAGTCGCCACCTGGCCGGGTGACGGTGACGGTGACGTCGGAGCGCCGGTGGGTCAGCCAGGTGGTCAGGGATCGAGCCAGTGACGCGACGATGCCGACGGTGGCGCCCGAGCCGAGCGCAACGGTGACGACTTCGGACACCGCACCCATATCGCCTTCGCGAACCGGCCTGTCCTGCAGGTGTGCCCGGCCACGCAGGTCATCGTCACCGGACAGCCAGTCCAGCAGTTGCCCGGCGGTATCAGGACCGTCGTCGGTATGAATCAGCAGCTGCCCGTCGGGTTGCGGCATTTTCGGTGTCCTCCCCGTCGTCGTCTTTCCTGCGCGAGTTCCGGTGCCGCGCAGCGGAACTGTCCGCGGCACAGTCATGAACAAACCTTAGGGCGTGGACACGATCTGCCTTGGGGGTTCGGGGTGATCCGTGCGGCTCGCAACATACCTTCTCGGGTAGTGGTGCTGGAACAGCCAGGCGGCCCGGCCCCTCACGACCCCCTCGGTGTGTCGGCGGCGGCGGGACGATCGTCCGTCGCCGGCGGCAGGCTTCGTGCCCCTCCGGTACGGCAGCAGCCGGGTAGAGTCGGCCCGGTCCACGACTGCGGAGGTTCGATGCTCGAGGTAACGCATCTGGTGCGCCGGTTCGGCGACAAAACAGCCGTCGACGATGTGTCGTTCAGTGTGGAACCGGGTGCGCTCACCGGGTTCGTCGGCGGCAACGGCGCAGGCAAGACCACGACGATGCGGATGATCATGGGTGTGCTGGCCGTCCACGGCGGCCAGGTGCGCTGGAACGGGCGTCCGGTGACGGTCGCCGATCGGCGTTCGTTCGGGTACATGCCGGAGGAACGCGGACTGTACCCGAAACAGCCGGTGCGGGATCAGTTGGTGTATCTGGCCCGGTTGCGGGGGCTTTCGGCGGCCGAAGGCAGGCGGCGGACCGCGGACCTGCTGGAGCGGTTCGGGCTCGCAGACCGGGGGAAGGACAAGCTGGAATCGCTGTCGCTCGGCAATCAGCAGCGGGTGCAGATCGCGGCGGCGGTGGTGGCGCAACCGGCAGCGCTGGTACTGGATGAGCCGTTCTCCGGGCTGGATCCGGTCGCGGTGGATTCCATGGCGGATCTGCTGGCCGAATACGCCGGGCAGGGGGTGCCGGTGCTGTTCTCCTCGCACCAGCTGGATCTGGTGGAGCGGCTGTGCGACCGGCTGGTGATCCTGGCGAACGGGCGGGTCGTCGCGCAGGGCTCGGCGGCCGAACTCCGGGCGGCCGGTGCGCTGCGATACCGGTTGCAGACCGGTTCGGATACCGGCTGGTTGAACGAGTTCGCAGGGGTGAGTGTGGTCGAACGCAACGGGGCGGCAGTGCTGCTCGAGCTGACCGGCGCGACCACCGACCAGGTGCTCACCGAGGCGCTGGCGCGCGGGTCGGTACACGAATTCGCCGAGGTGCGGCCGTCGGTCGCGGAGATCTTCCGGGAGGTGACGGCATGAACGGGTCGGGCCCGGAGGCAGCCGCGGAGCGTGACCACGGAGGAACCCCGGTCATGCCGAATGGCAGGGCAGGCCGAAAGGCGGCAGCGGAGACGGCGCCGCGGGGCGTGTGGCGGATCGTCACCGAACGTGAGGTCATGGTCAAGCTGCGCGACCGCAACTTCCTGATCTCGACGGTCATCACGATCGTGGCGATCATCGGATCGCTGGCCGTCAGCGGTTTTCTGAGCGGCCGCGCCGAAACGGTCGAGATCGCGGTCACCGGAACGGACGCCGGCCAGGTGGTGCGGACGGCCGGCGGACTCGCCGAACTCGCCGACAGCAATGTCACCTTCACCACCCGGCCGGTCGCCGACCGCACCGCCGTCGAACAGCTGGTGCGCGACGGGGAGGCCGACGCGGGCCTGGTGGCCGGATCCGAGGGGTGGCGGCTTATCGGCAAGGAATCGGTGAACGACGAGGTCAACACCTATGTGACGACCGCCGCGCAGCAACTCGCGCTGCAACGCAACGCCGAAGCGGCGGGCACCTCACTCGAAGAACTCGGCCGCGGCGGCCAGGTGACCTACGACGTACTCGACGAATCCGCGGTCGACCCGGCTTTCGCGCAGATCATGACATTCGTGTTCGCGTTCCTGTTCTATGTCGCCTCGCTGCTGTTCGGGATGTCCATCGCGCAGAGCGTGGTCGAAGAGAAGCAGAACCGGATCGTCGAAATCCTCGCCAGCGCGATACCGCTGCGGCAGTTGCTGATCGGCAAGATCGTCGGCAACACCCTGATGGCATTCGGGCAGCTCGTACTGTTCGCGGCCGCGGGGCTGGCCGGGCTGGCGATCATGGGAAGCAGCGAGCGCATCACTCAGATCGCGGGCGCGGCAGGCTGGTTCATCGTCTTCTTCCTCGTCGGCTTCCTCGCCCTGGCCAGCCTGTGGGCCGTCGCCGGTTCGCTCGCGACCCGCAACGAGGATCTGCAATCGACGTCCACCCCGCTGAGCATGCTGATCATGATCGTGCTGTTCCTCGGCATCTTCGTATCCGGCACAGCGCAGACCATCTCGTCCTACGTACCGATCGTCTCCATCGTCACCATGCCCGCCCGCCTCGCCGAAGGCACGGCCGCATGGTGGGAGCCGCTGGTCTCCCTCGCCATCATGGCGGCAACCGCCTACGCAATCGTGGTCGTCGCGGAACGCATCTACCGCCGCTCACTGATGCAGACCCAAGGACGCCTGACGTACCGCCAGGCGCTCAACGTCGAGGATTGACACTCGATTCCAGCCGAGCCGCCGCCGCTTCGTCGCGGCGCAGGGGCGGTGGCGGTGGCGTCGAGACGCCCACAGACTTCCAGGACGGCGTACAACAACTATCCGAGCCGAGCCGGGGTCACGGAGGGGATCAGAGGGGAATGATGCGGACAGCCGGACCGCACAGTGTGGACATATCGTCGGCATCGCTGGTCAGCACGACCACTGGAGCGGGCTGACGTAACACCATTTCCGCGACCACGGCGTCGATGGCGTACTTGTGGCCGTGGAGTCCGGTATCGAGCAGTATCGCCGAGGCGGCCCTTGCCGCCGTCTCGTCGACGTGTTCGATCCGAATACCGGACAACAGCCAGTTCAGGCGCGTCCGGTTCGTTTTCCGGTGCGTCGCCTCGATGATGGTCAGCGCGCTCACGACGACCTCCATACCACGCGCCCGCGCTTCCGCAATCAGTGCGACGACCGGCGGGGAATCGTCCACCAGCCGGGAAAACCCCTCAGAGTCGAGGACAGCAGTACCGCCCTGTGCAGCGGGCGGGCGACGGGACACGGGTGGGTTCAGCTTGCCGTGGGCCATTGCCCCGGCTCGGCCAGCGCACGATCGAACGCTTCCTTTGCTCGCTGCCTTTCGCCGGCCGGCAGCGGGCCACTGCGCTGCTCGTAGTCGGCGAGGTATTCGTCGAGGATCAGGCCACGCAATTCACGCTCCACCGCCGAAGCCACGAACGAGGAGAACTCCCGTTTACCCACTCGCTGCCGGATGGCTTCGGCAGTGCCCTCCGACATCGACAGGCTGATCCGCGTCGCAGGCCCCTCACCGATGCCGTATTCCTGCTCACCCATGCCGCGATATTATCAAACCGATTAGGAAACGAAGGGTACCCACGAGAAAAGGGGCCCTTCCGCGGTTGCGGAAGGGCCCCTTTCAGCGCTGGATCAGCGAAACGCTCAGGCGGTTTCGGTGATCGGCCGGTCGACCCAGCTCATCAGGTCGCGCAGCTTCTTGCCGGTGACCTCGATCGGGTGCTCGGCGTTCTGCTTGCGCAGGCCCTCGAGCTCCTTGTTGCCGCCCTCGACATTGGCGACCAGGCGCTTGACGAAGGTGCCGTCCTGGATGTCCTTCAGGATGTCCTGCATCCGCTTCTTGGTGTCGGCGTCGATAACCCGCGGGCCCGACAGGTAGCCACCGAATTCGGCGGTGTCGGAGACCGAGTAGTTCATGCGGGCGATACCGCCCTCGTACATGAGGTCGACGATGAGCTTCAGCTCGTGCAGCACCTCGAAGTAGGCCATCTCCGGGGCGTAACCGGCCTCGACCATGACCTCGAAACCGGTCTTGACCAGTTCCTCGGTGCCACCGCAGAGCACGGCCTGCTCACCGAAGAGATCGGTTTCGGTCTCTTCCTTGAAGGTGGTCTTGATGACGCCGGCGCGGGTGCCGCCGATGCCCTTGGCGTACGACAGCGCCAGGGCCTGGCCCTCGCCCTTCGGGTCCTGCTCGATGGCGATCAGGGCGGGCACGCCCTTGCCGTCGACGAACTGGCGGCGCACCAGGTGGCCGGGGCCCTTGGGGGCCACCATGCCGATGGTGATCTCGGCGGCCGGCTTGATCAGGCCGAAGTGGATATTGAGGCCGTGGCCGAAGAACAGCGCGTCGCCGTCCTTCAGGTTGGGCTCGATGTCATTGGTGAAGATCGACGCCTGGGCGGTGTCGGGGGCCAGCAGCATGATGACGTCGGCCCATTCCGAAACCTCGGCGGGGGTGCCGACGGTCAGGCCGGCCTCTTCGGCCTTGGCCCGCGACTTGGAGCCTTCCTTCAGGCCGATGCGCACCTCGACGCCGGAATCGCGCAGGCTCAGCGAATGCGCGTGCCCCTGGCTGCCGTAACCGATCACCGCGACCTTACGGCCCTGGATGATCGACAGATCGGCATCGTCGTCGTAGAACATCTCGACTGCCACTTGGTGGTATCCCTTCTGACTTATTCGAACCCGCGAAACGCGGGAAACGGTAAACGAGGCACGGAAGACGGCCGGGCGCGGGGTGCGCCCGGCCGTGGATCAGCGGGTGGCGGTGATCGATTTGGGTCCGCGGCCCACGGCCACCACCCCGGATTGCACGATCTCGCGGATGCCGTACGGCTCGAGCATCCGCAGCAGGGCGTCGAGCTTGGAGCGGGTGCCGGTCGCTTCGACGGTGAGGGCGTCGGGCGAGACGTCGATCACCTTGGCGCGGAACAGGTTCACCGATTCGATGACCTGGGTGCGCACGCTGGCGTCGGCGCGGACCTTCACCAGGATCAGTTCGCGGGCCACCGAGGTCTCCGGGTCCTGCTCCACGATCTTGATGACGTTCACCAGCTTGTTCAGCTGTTTGGTGACCTGCTCCAGCGGCAGATCGTCCACGGTGACCACGATGGTCATCCGGGAGATCTCCTTGACCTCGGTGGCGCCCACCGCCAGGGATTCGATATTGAATCCGCGGCGGGAGAACAGGCTGGCCACCCGGGCCAGCACACCGGGCTTGTCCTCGACCAGGACGCTGAGGGTGTGGGTTGTGCTCACTGGGGGTTCCCCTCGGTCTCGTTCTGCTCCCGGGTCATGGCCTCGTGGATGACGGCCGGTTCGGCGGCCTGCTCGTCCTCGTCGAACAACGGGCGGATCCCGCGGGCGGCCATGATCTCGTCGTTACTGGTACCGGCCGCGACCATCGGCCACACCTGGGCGTCCTTGCCGACGATGAAATCGATCACCACGGGCCGGTCGTTGATCGACTGCGCCTCACGGATCGCGGCCTCCACGTCCTCTTCCTTCTCCACCCGGATGCCGTGGCAGCCCAGCGCCTCGGCCAGCTTCACGAAATCGGGGATGCGCAGACCGTGGGTCTTGAGGTCGGTGTTGGAGTAGCGCTGGTCGTAGAACAGCGTCTGCCACTGCCGCACCATGCCCAGATTGCCGTTGTTGATGAGCGCGACCTTGATCGGCACACCCTCCACGGCGCAGGTGGCCAGTTCCTGGTTGGTCATCTGGAAGCAGCCGTCGCCGTCGACCGCCCACACTTCGCGGTCGGGCATACCCATCTTGGCGCCCATGGCAGCGGGCACGGCGTAACCCATGGTTCCGGCGCCGCCGGAGTTCAGCCAGGTGCGCGGCTTCTCATACTTGACGAACTGGGCGGCCCACATCTGGTGCTGGCCGACGCCCGCGCAGTAGATGGCCTCCGGACCGGCGAGGCGACCCAGGGTTTCGATGACGTACTCCGGTGAGAGCGCACCGTCCGAGGGCGCGGTCCAGCCCAGCGGGTAAGCATCGCGGATGCCGTCGAGGTAGGTCCACCAGGCAGTCAGGTCCAGCTCGATACCGGCCGGGTCGGCGCGCAGGGTTTCGATCAGTTCGGTGAGCACCTCGCGGCAGTCGCCCACGATCGGGACATCGGCGTGGCGGTTCTTCCCGATCTCGGCGGGGTCGATATCGGCGTGGATGACCAGCGCATCCGGGGCAAAGGAATCCAGCTGGCCGGTGACGCGGTCGTCGAACCGGGCGCCGAGGGTGATCAGCAGATCGGATTTCTGCAGCGCCGCCACCGCGGCCACCGTGCCGTGCATACCCGGCATACCGAGGTTCAGCTTGTGACTGTCGGGGAACGCGCCCCGCGCCATCAGGGTGGTGACCACCGGGATACCGGTGAGTTCGGCCAGCTCCAGCAGTTCGGCCGACGCCTCGGACTTGATCACACCGCCACCGACGTACAAGACCGGCGCGGTGGCCTCGGCGATCAACCGGGCCGCCTCCCGCACCTGCTTACCGTGCGGTTTGGTGACCGGGCGGTACCCGGGCAGCCGCATCTCCGGCGGCCAGCTGAAGGTGGTCTGCTCCTGCAGCACATCCTTCGGGATATCCACCAGCACCACGCCGGGCCGCCCGCTGGAGGCCAGATAGAAGGCCTCGGCGAGGATGCGCGGGATATCGGCGCCTTCCTTGATCAGGAAGTTGTGCTTGGTGATCGGCATGGTGATGCCGGAGATATCGGCTTCCTGGAAGGCGTCGGTGCCGATCAGGCTGCGCCCCACCTGGCCGGTGATCGCGACCATCGGCACCGAATCCATCTGGGCGTCGGCGATGGGGGTCACCAGGTTGGTCGCGCCCGGGCCGGATGTGGCCATACACACACCGACCTTGCCGGTGGCCTGCGCATACCCGGTAGCGGCGTGGCCGGCGCCCTGCTCGTGCCGGACGAGCACATGGCGGACCTTGGTGGAATCGAAGAGGGGGTCGTAGACGGGCAGCACCGCGCCGCCGGGAATGCCGAATACGGTGTCGACGCCGAGCTCCTCGAGGGAGCGGACGACGGACTGCGCGCCGGTGACCCGCTCGGGCGGTACCTGGCGGCGGTTCGCCGGGGTGGTCGGAGCACCGGCCGAGGCCGGCGGGTTCGAAGGCGCGGGCTTGCGGGCCGCGGGCCCGGGCCGGGTAGTTGGTGCGCTCACCGTCTTGGTTCCTTACTGCTTGTCGTTCACTTGTCCCGACATAAAAAATCCCCCGACAGCCGGTGGCTGTTCGAGGGTGGCGCGTCGCAGTGCGAGCTGACGTATGCGGATCGTCTGGCTCAGCGCTGGACGCGCCGGCCGATTACGAGCAACTCGATTCGATTCACGCGCATGACGGTATGTGTGCGTGTGGTGCAGAGTCAAACAGCTGACCGCTGTCTTCTCATTATGTGAGAAGGTAGCGGGTGCTCACGCCCGTCCACCATGATGCGAGGATGGTGGTGTGTCATCACCGCATCAGTCCGTGCCACCACCGGAATCGTCCCATATCCCCGCGGCCGCGGAGGTAACGGGTGGGGATACTGCGCCGCCGGGGCCGACTCGTGTGATCCGCATGACACGTCTGGCCTTCCTCGGGGTTTTCATCCTGGCGATGTGTGTGTTCTTCCCGATCGTCGGCTGGCCGGCCGCGCTGTTCTGGCTGGCGCTGATCCCGATCGCCGCCATCGTCTGGATCCTGCGCACCCAGACCACGGTGTCGCCGAACGGCCTGGACCTGCGTTCGGTGTTCTCCTCCCGGCATATCGACTGGGAGCAACTGAAGGGCGTGAGCATTCCCAAACGCGGCTACGTGCGCGCGCACCTCGACGACGACACCGAGGTGCCGCTCCCGGCCGTGAGCTACGACCGGCTGCGCGATCTGGTGGACGCCTCCGGCGGGCGGATCCCCGATCCGTTCGCACTTCCCGATCCGGACGCGGCGCCCGAATCCGGCACCGACACGGCGTCCGCCGACGAAGATCCGCGCGACACCGGCAAGGCGCGCAACACCGGGCCAGGGGACGACTCACGCAGCCCGGACGCCGGTGACGACTCTCCCAACCCGCCCGCCGCGGACAGCGGCAACGACTCCTCGGCCACGAACTAGACCCACCTCCGCACACTCGCACCCTGTCGATGACGCGTTGCCGATAACGAACTCGCCGGCCATCGGCACGCCCGATACGACGATCTTCCCGGCGAACTCACTACCGGATACGAGGCCGGGGCAGCACCGCGATCCGGTACCTGCCGCCGGCGGCGGGGCGTCCGAGAAACCGATGACCCCGGCGCACACACGCCCCCGCCTGCCCGCGTCCGGGACGACGGCGTCGATCGACCCCGGTCCGAGGTCCGGCGCCGGGGTTCGTTTCGTCCGGGCCGACACCGGCCCCGAGCGGGCTTGCGGCCGGGAGTAGCCTGAGAAAACGCCGATCGCACCTCCAGCAGCGGGCATCCGCGGCCGGGCGATACGGCGTCGTCGCATTGTCCAGCCCCCGCGACCAGACCGAGGACACCCATGCCAGCGCTTCGCTCCCGCACCACCACTGTCGGCCGTAATGCCGCCGGCGCCCGCTCCCTGTGGCGGGCCACCGGTATGACCGATTCCGATTTCGGTAAGCCGATCGTCGCGATCGCCAACTCCTACACCCAGTTCGTGCCCGGGCACGTGCACCTCAAGGATGTCGGCGAGATCGTGGCGGACGCGGTCCGGGAAGCGGGCGGGGTACCGCGCGAATTCCACACCATCGCCGTCGACGACGGAATCGCGATGGGCCACGGTGGCATGCTTTATTCGCTGCCCAGCCGTGAAATCATCGCCGACTCGGTGGAATACATGGTGAACGCGCACACCGCCGACGCGCTGGTGTGCATCTCCAACTGCGACAAGATCACCCCGGGCATGCTGAATGCCGCCATGCGGTTGAACATCCCCACCGTGTTCGTCTCCGGCGGGCCGATGGAAGCCGGTAAGGCCGTGGTCGTCGGCGGGGTCGCACAGGCGCCCACCGACCTGATCACCGCCATCTCCGCCAGCGCGAACAGCGAAGTAACCGACGACGGGCTCACCGAGGTCGAGCGCAGCGCCTGCCCGACCTGCGGTTCCTGCTCCGGCATGTTCACCGCCAACTCGATGAACTGCCTCACCGAAGCGCTGGGCCTGGCGCTGCCCGGCAACGGTTCCACCCTCGCCACGCACGCCGCGCGGCGTGCTCTGTTCGAGCGGGCCGGCCGGGTCGTCATCGATATCGCCAACCGCTGGTACCGCGAAGACGATGCGTCGGTGCTGCCGCGCAGCGTGGCGAACGAGAAAGCCTTCCGCAACGCGATGGCGCTGGATGTGGCGATGGGCGGATCCACCAACACCGTCCTGCACATCCTGGCCGCGGCGCAGGAAGGCGAGATCGACTTCGACCTGCAGAGCATCGAAGAGATCAGCCGGCGGGTGCCGACCCTGTCGAAGGTCGCGCCGAACTCCGACTACCACATGGAGGATGTGCACCGCGCCGGTGGAATCCCGGCGATCCTCGGCGAACTGCATCGCGGCGGACTGCTGGAAACCGAGGTGAGCACCGTGCACACCCCGACCATCGACGAATGGCTCGAGACCTGGGATATCCGCTCGGGTAAAACCTCCGAGGAAGCCCTGGAGTTGTTCCACGCGGCCCCCGGCGGCGTGCGCACCACCGAACCGTTCTCCACCGACAACCGCTGGTCCTCGCTCGACACCGACGCCGCCGGTGGCTGCATCCGCGATATCGAACACGCCTACACCGCCGAGGGCGGCCTGGTGGTGTTGCGCGGCAATCTCGCCGTGGACGGCGCGGTCCTCAAGACCGCGGGTATCGACGAGGAACTGTTCACCTTCGAAGGCCCGGCCGTGGTGGTCGAATCCCAGGAGGAAGCCGTTTCGGCGATCCTCGGTAAGAAGATCCAGCCCGGCGATGTGGTCGTCGTGCGGTACGAAGGCCCGGCCGGTGGGCCCGGCATGCAGGAGATGCTGCACCCCACTGCCTTCCTCAAGGGCGCGGGCCTCGGCAAGGTGTGCGCGCTCATCACCGACGGCCGGTTCTCCGGCGGCACCTCCGGTCTCTCGATCGGGCATATCTCCCCCGAGGCGGCCAGCGGCGGCACCATCGGGCTGGTGGAGAACGGCGACCGGATCCGGATCGATGTCACCACCCGCACCCTCGAGGTGCTGGTCGACGACGCGGTACTGGCCGAACGCCGCGCCAAGATGGACGCTCGGGAACGCCCGTGGCAGCCGGTGGACCGGCAACGCCCGGTCACCACGGCGCTGCGCGCCTACGCAGCCCTGGCGACCTCCGCCGACAAAGGTGCGGTCCGGCACGTGCCCTGAGTTTCCCGATCGCGAACAGCGGCCCCAAACGATACGGCGGCGTCCCGCTCCAGGTGAGCGGGACGCCGTCGGCGTTGAAGTGCGGCAGCACCCGGCCACCGCGCCGCGACCGACCGGCGTTCATCGTCGAATCATTCGCCGTTCCCGGATACCGGGCGGATGCACCCGCCTCGGCCGCTATCGGAAGGCAATGCTCGGCTGCCCGACGCCATGCCGTGCTGCCGGCCATGAGGCATCCTTCCGTGTCCGTGGCCGGGAACTAGTCGAAGGGGCCGATACCGGTGAGTGGGTTGCCGTCCTGGAGGTACCAGTAGGTGAAAATGGCGGCGGCGAACGCGAGGACGAGCACTACCAGCGAACCGGCGCCGGGGCGGGTGGCCCAGCTGCGACCGCGGTCCAGCGCCCACCGCCCGGGGCCGGTGAAGATGAGGGCGATCGCGGCGCCGGCGAGGATGGTGTCCAACTCGACCGCGCCCGGACCTTGGCTGTATTGGAAGTCCGGGTGCATACCTTGTTTGAACATCCAGGCGTTCAAGATCACCGCCAGCACCGCACCGGCGGCCAGCGGAGTCGCCAGCCCCAGGATCAACAGGGCGCCACCGCCCACCTCGCCCGCGGTGACCAGCGCGGCGGCGATCGACGGATGCTTCCAGCCGCCCTGCTCCATCATCTCCTTGGTGCCGTCGAGGCCCGGTCCGTCGAACCAGCCCGTCAGCTTTTGCAAACCGTGGTACAGGAAGCTCCCGCCGACCACGAGACGCAGGATGAACAGGCCGAAATCGAGAGTGCCGCGGCGACCGTCCCCGTTCCGGCGCCGCAGTCCCCCGCTGGGCTGGGTGCCTGCCGGGGGGATGCTCGCGTAGGAGTAGGTCCTGTCGTCGTCGCCCCCCGCCGGTCCGTTCGGGCCCGGGGTATCGGTCGGTTCATCGCCCGGAGCAGCAGAAGCCATCGCCGGTATCTCCTTGGTCATGGCCACCTTCGGGAACTGGCCGGTAGGGGAATCGTAGGGGCTGCCGACGCCGCCCGCCGTCGTCGATACCGCGCGCTGTTCGGCGGTGGACGGATCACCGGGCCGCACGGATTCGGACGGCGCGGAGCCGTTTCTCGGCTTGGCACTCACCCTTCAACAGTAGGCCGATACCGCGTCGCGGTCCCTCTGAATCCGCGGCGTGTCCGCGCCACCCCGCGCCTGGTCCGTGTCCTTCCGCGCTCCCTTCTCGGACCGGCGCAGTGGGGTCGCTCCGTACCCACTCGCCCTCGGCGGCGCACCGTCCCGGCGGTTGTCGATGCCCGAAGCCGAGGGCGACCGGCATCGACGACAGTGGGTCCATAGCGTGGTTGTCCTACGGCGACGAACCAGGGCGGCTCGGCTACCGGGCAGTGAGCTACCGGTGACGTGCCGCACCGCGCCAGAACACCACGGGACGAGCCGGCCGCTCGCGCTCGCTGTGCCCGGTCGGAGGCCGAACGATCACTCGGACCGCAGATAGACCGGCCGACAACTCGGTGGCCCGGCGGTCCGCACCTGCGGTGTCCACCGCGGGCGGGGGCGTGGGGGCACGGCCGGAGGGATTTCCACTACGTTGGGGGGTTATGAGGTCGGTTGGCGCGCGGCGCGTGACGGTGGGGCTGGTATGCGGGGCGTTGATGCTCAGCGGGTGCGCGCGTTTCGACGATTCCGCGTCCAGTCCGTTCACCGAGGAACCGACCCTGGACGCCGCGGAACTCGAACCCCCGAAGCAGCGAGCACCCGAATCCTCGACCACCCGGCCGAGCGGTCCGTGTATCGATCCCGACCCGGCCGTGGTGGTCAGCTGCCTGGACACCACCGGTGGGCTGATCGAACTGGGCGGCTACGCGCTGGTGACCGAACGTCGCACCGGGCGCATCCTGAAGGTGGCACCGGAACAGCCCCCGGTCGAGGTCGCCCGGGTCGATGTCGATCCCGCGGGGGACGGCGGGTTGAGCGATATCGCGATATCGCCCACCTATCACGAGGACGGGCTGCTCTACGCCTACGTCACCACCGCGAGCGACAACCGGGTGGTCCGTATCGCCGAGGGCGGCGGACCGCCGAAACCGATCCTGACCGGGATCCCGAAGGGCGCCACCGGGAATCGCGGCGCCATCGAATGGTCTTCGCCGAACCAGATGCTGGTGCTCACCGGGAACGCCGGTGATCCGGCGGCCGCCGCCGATCCGGCCAGTACGGCCGGCAAACTGCTGCGGGTGAAAAACCCGACCTCGAACGGGAATTCGCCCACCGAGGTCGCGGTCTCGGGTATCGGTTCGGCCGGCGATATCTGCCTGGGCGGCGACCAGATCTGGATCACCGACCGCACCCCCGCCCTGGACCGCCTGCAACGCATCGGCCCCGACGGCATCGTCACCACCGCGTGGACCTGGCCGGATCGTCCCGGCGTGGCCGGCTGCGCGGTCACTCCCGAAGGCGTCGCCATTGCGCTGACCGACGCGAAGGCCCTCGCCATGGCGACCCCGGACCCCACGACCCACGCGGTGACCGCGCCCCCGAGCGTTTTCGTCGCCAACAAGTACGGCCGGCTGCTCGGCGCCTCCCCCGGCATGGACGGCACGATCTGGGTCTCCACCGCGAACAAATCCGAGGGCGGTCAGCCCACCCCGAACGATGACCGCGTCGTCCGCATCCCGCCGCCCACCGGCGGCACCAACGGCCCGGACTGATCGGCTCGCAGGACGGCGGCTCAGCGATCCGGACCACCGGTGATCAATCCGGCCCCCGGTGATCGACCCGGCCGTCCGCGACTCCGCCGCGAGTACACGCAGGCGGCAACCGTCGCTACCTTCAGCCGACCGACCCCGCGGTGCGACGTCGGTGCGGCGTGGTTTCGCTGCTGTCGAGGGAGCGCGGCAGCCGAACAGTTTTGCACCTGCGCGTTGCCGGTGCGCTTTCCATCCCGGTCGCGCTCCTGCAAACCGCGACGGCTACCCGGTCACGCTCCGCAGGCCGCGAGGACGAGTTCGCGGACTCGGGCGGCGTCGGCCTGCCCACGGGTCGCCTTCATGACATCGCCGACGATCTTGCCGGCGGCCTGGACCTTGCCGGAGCGGATCTTGTCGGCGATATCGGGGTTCGCGGCCAGTGCCTTGTCCACCTCGGCCTGCAGGGCGCTGTCGTCGCTGACCATGCCCAGGCCCTTGCTCTCGACGATCGCGCCCGGATCGCCTTCGCCGTCGAGCACCAGATCGACAACCTGTTTGGCGACCTTGTTGTTCACCGTTTTCGCCTCGACCAGGCCGATCACCTCGGCAACCTGAGCCGGGGTGATCGGCAGATCCTCGAGGGCGACACCGCGCTCGTTGGCCTTCTCGGTGAGGTAGGCGACCCACCAGGAACGAGCTTCCTTGGCGGGGGCGCCGGCATCGACGGTGGCGATGATGAGGTCCAGGGCGCCGGCGTTCACCAGGTCACGCATGACCTCGTCGGAGACGCCCCAATCCGATTGGATCCGCGCGCGCCGCAGCCACGGGTATTCGGGGATGGTGCCGCGCAACTGTTCCACCCACGCCGCGTCCGGGGCGACCGGCTCCAGATCCGGCTCCGGGAAATACCGGTAGTCCTCGGCGGTTTCCTTGCGACGCCCCGGGGAGGTGGAGCCGTCGGCTTCGTGGAAGTGGCGGGTCTCCTGGATGATCTCCCCGCCGGTCGCGAGAACCGCTGCCTGACGGCGCATCTCGAACCGCACCGCGACCTCGACACTCTTCAGCGAGTTCACGTTCTTCGTCTCGGTACGGGTGCCGAACACGTCCGCACCGACCGGCATGAGCGAGACGTTGGCGTCGCAGCGCAGCGAACCGTGTTCCATCCGCACATCGGAGACGTCCAGCGATTTCAGCAGATCCCGCAGGGCGGTGACGTAGGCGCGTGCCACCTCCGGCGCCCGGTCACCCGCGCCGGTGATGGGTTTGGTGACGATCTCGATCAGCGGGACACCGGCGCGGTTGTAATCGAGCAGCGAGTGGCTGGCGCCGTGGATCCGGCCGGTGGCACCGCCGACATGCACCGATTTACCGGTGTCCTCCTCCATATGAGCGCGTTCGATCTCGACCCGGAAAGTGGTGCCGTCGTCCAGCGGAACATCCAGGTAGCCCTCGGTGGCGATGGGCTCGTCGTACTGGCTGATCTGGTAGTTCTTCGGCTGATCCGGGTAGAAGTAGTTCTTGCGCGCGAACCGCCCCCACGCAGTGATCGAACAGTTGAGGGCCAGCCCGATACGCACGGCCGACTCCACCGCCTGCTGATTGACCACCGGCAGCGAACCGGGCAAACCCAGGCAAACCGGGCAGACCTGGGTGTTGGGCTCGGCGCCGAAGGTGGTGGGGCAACCGCAGAACATCTTGGTCGCGGTGGACAGCTCGACATGGACCTCCATGCCCAGCACCGGCTCGTACCGGGTCACGACATCGGCGTAATCCATGAGTTCGACGGTGGGTGCGCTCATGCAGCACAGTCTATGCGCGCAGGTGTGACCGCCCGGCGGTCACCTCAACCTGCCGGTATCCGCGCACCGAGCCAGCCGGTGACGGCATCGAGTACCACAGGGTCGACGGTGGTCTCGATGGATTCGTATTCGCTGGGCAAGCCGGTGTAGGCGGGCTGCATGAGATGGTTCAGCCCGTCGAAAACCCGGATCTCCGAGTCGGGGTTGCCGGCCAGCAGAGCACGCATGGTCGCCACGTTCGGGTCCTCGGTCACCTGAGCGTCCTTCGACCCGTACAGCGCCAGGACCGGCATCTCGAGCGCGGCCAGGGCCGGCGCGGGATCGTAGGACACCAGCGCGGCCATATACGGCGTGTTCTGGGTGGTGAGCAGTTCACTGGCGGTACGCAACTCGGCCGGCAGCCCCCGGTTGTAGGTTTCGCAGAGCCGGGCTGCTTTGGTGAGCCGGCCGGCGCGCAGCGCGGCGGTCCAGTCGGTGAGGAAAGCGCGATGGTCGTCGACCTGCTCCGGGGTCGCGCCGGCGGCCTCGAATGCCCGGGTGCCCTGGTCGAAGACGATATCGGTACCGGTGATCGCCGGCCCGGCCATGAGCACCACGAACGCAACCCCGTTCGCGGGCCGCGCGGCGACCAGCGGCGCCAGATAGCCGCCCTCACTGTGCCCGAGTATCCCGATCCCGGCCGGGTCGATATCCGGACGGCCGCGCAGGTAGCCGAGACCCGCCTCGATATCGGCGGACAGATCGGCGTAATCGGCCTGTTCCAAGTTGCCGCCCGTACCGCCCACACCGCGGTCGTCGGTGCGCAACACCGCGTAACCCGCGCGGGTGAGGCTATCGGCGAGCAGCAGAAACGGGCGATGGCCGGCGATCTCCGCATTGCGATCCTGCGGACCGCTCCCGCTGACGAGGACGACGGCCGGCACCGGCACCGGCGTATCGGGCCTGGTCAGCGTGCCCGCGACGGTGATGTCGCCGCTCTGGTACGAAACCTCCTCCAAGAGATAGGGATACGGTGGCCGCGGCTCCTGCGGACGGGCCGGCGGCGGCACCGGTGCGCGATTCAAGGTCAGCCCGAAAGTCTGCCCGGAGCGGCGGAAATCACCGACGATCGTCCCGGCGGATTCGTCCAGCCGGCCGTCGAACCGGGCGTCGCCGGGGATATCCCGGATCCCGAACCGCACCTCGTCGGGTTCGGCCACCACGTCGGTCAGCGGATGGCTCGCCACCTGCCGGGCGGGGATATCGATGACACCGCTGTGGCGGCCGGTGAACTCCACCCCCACCACCAACGGAGCGCCGGGGACTTCGACGGCACCGTGCCACCGGCCGGCCACGCGATCGTCGGCCGGCTCCGCTCCACAGCCGGCCAGCATCGCAACGAGCGACCACACAACCACTACCGGCAACGCTCCCCTGCCACGGCGCATGGTCAGACTGTAACGCCGCGGCCCTTGCCCGCAGCCGTCTTCGGCGGTCGACAGCGCGGGCGGGGTCGCGAGTGGACTTCGCCGCCGTGTGATCGGTGTAGTCCGGGCAGCGGACTTCCCGACAATGTGGGCTGTGCAGAGGGGCGGAAAAACTGACAGAGGGGGCCCGGTTGTCCGCTCGGCCCACACCGCGGCGCGGTGGGGATCCGACCGGCGGCGACTCAGGTCGGGTGGTGCTGGAGGCCCGGCCCGACGCGCTGGCGTCCCTCGCGGGCCGACACCGCGCCGAGCTCATGCACTGCCGAGCGCGCACCGCGGCGAGGACGTCGTGCGGCAAGGTCGCGTGCGGCTGAGACGTTTACGGCGGATTCGGGAAACTTCACCGGGACCGCGTTGCGGATGCACCGGTTCCTGCTCGATTTTGCGGGCCGGGTGCTTCTCGCGGACACGTGGGCCGTAGGGCGGAGGCTAGCCGAAGAATGCCTGTGCTTCGTCGTAACGGTCGGCGGGGACCCGTTTGAGTTGTTTCGTCGCTTCGTGCAACGGGACCAGGCCGATCTCGGTGCCGCGCAGCGCCACCATCTGGCCGAAATGGCCGGCGTGTACAGCCTCGGCGGCGTGCAGGCCGAAGCGGGTGGCGAGAACGCGGTCGTACGGGGAAGGGCTGCCGCCGCGCTGGACGTGACCGAGCACGGTGGTGCGGACTTCTTTGCCGATCCGCCGCTCGATCTCCATTCCGAGCTGCTGGGCGACCCCGGTGAACCGTTCGTGCCCGAACTCGTCGACACCGCCCTCGCGCAGGGTGAACCCGGAATCGGGGGCCGGATGCGATCCTTCGGCCACCACGCAGATGAAATGTTTGTCCCCGCGCTGGAAGCGGCGTTTGATCAGCGCGCACACCTCGGTGACGTCGAACGGCTGCTCGGGCACCAGGGTCAGGTGCGCGCCCGCCGCCATCCCGGCGTGCATCGCGATCCAGCCGGCGTGCCGGCCCATCACCTCGATGAGCATCACCCGCTGGTGGGATTCCGCGGTGGTGTGCAGCCGGTCGATCGCCTCGGTGGCGATGGACAGTGCGGTGTCGTGGCCGAAGGTGACATCGGTGCAATCGATATCGTTGTCGATCGTTTTCGGTACGCCGACCACGGGAACACCTTCCTCGGACAGCCAGCTGGCGGCCGTGAGGGTGCCTTCCCCGCCGATCGGGATGAGCGCTTCGATGCCGTTGTCGTCGAGGGTCTGCCGGATCCGGCTCAGACCAGCCCGCAACACGTCCGGGTTCGTGCGGGCGGTACCGAGCATGGTGCCGCCCTTGGCGAGCAGGCGGTCGGTGCGGTCGTCGTTCTGGATGCGGATCTTGCGGTCCTCGAGCAGTCCCCGCCAGCCGTCCTCGAAGCCCACGACGGCGTCGCCGTAGCGTCCGTTCGCCGTGCGGACGACGGCACGGATCACCGCGTTCAGTCCCGGACAGTCCCCACCGCCGGTCAGGATTCCGATGCGCATGGCGCCCATCTTGCCCGCTTCCGGCCCGCCGCGCCGCCCCGGGCCCGTGAATGTCGGGTAACGCCTGCGCCGGCGCGCCCGCACGCCGCTGTCAGGCCGGGCAGGACCCGCCGGTGAATTCGGCCAGATGCTGCGAGATCAGGCCCGCCATCTCGTCGAGCATGTTCATCCCGTCGGAGAAGGTGCCCGAATCCGGTTGTGCGGCAAGAGCGACCGCGATCATGCCACCGGTGACGGGAACCAGGCCGAACTGGCGCACCAGATAGGCGCCGTCGGGGTCGGGACCCCAGCCGCCCTTGAATTGCGCCTCGGCGAAGGACGAACCCAGCCCCCACTGCTGATTCGCGTTCACCGAACCCATCAGTTCGATCACCGTATCGGCTCCGGGCAGGCAGGGCAGTTCGGCCGCGAACCGCACCTGATCGGCCAGCGACCATTCGGATTGGCCGAAGGCCGAATACCCCGACCGGACCGGTTTCTCCTGGACCACTGTCGTCTCGTCCCCGCCTTCGCGCAGGACCGCCTGCACCGCCGCCGCGGCAGCACGCGGGGTGCCCAGTGCCGACCAGAGACTTTCGGCAGCGGAGTTGTCCGAGGCGGTGATGGCCGCCGACGTGGCATAGGTCTGCCCGCCGGGGTTCTTGCGCTCGGCGGCGACAACCAGCGGAACCTTCATCGTCGACCAGGCCGGGCCGGTGGTCCATTTCCCCATTCCGACGAGGCGCTCCCCACCGACCGGCATGATCGCCAGCCCCAGTTCGCCTTTCTGCGCCCGCTCCAATTCGACGAAATCGGCGGCCAGCGTGCCGGGAACGGTGATCAGCACTTCCGCGCCGGGTGAATCGGCCGCGGCCGCCTGGGTGACCGAGGTGGCCGGCGCTGCGGGTTCGGCGGCATCGGAACCGCAGGCGGTGACGACTGCGGCGGTGAGCAGGCAGCCGAGCAGGGCGAGCGGGCGCCGGGCCGGAAAGAGTTCCCGTTTCTTCTCGGTCGACACAGCTCTGCGCATGACTATTGCGATCTCCCACAGTTTCGTACCCGGTCGAAGCACCGTACTTCATCGGCGACCATAGCCCGGCCCGGATGGACCCGCGAACTTTGCGCGGGCCCGCGCATCCCGCGTACCGGCCGATCAGTACAGGTACACGACGGCGTTGTTGCCGCCGCGGCAGGTGACCAGGCCGTCGGCCGCGACGCATTCGAGGGTGTACGCCTGTCCGGTGACCGGGCTGGTGGCCTCGACGGAAACCGGTTCGCCCTCGGCGGAGACCACCGCGGGATCCAGGTAGGCCTGCCGGACCGCTTCGGCGAATTCGCAACTGGTCACCGTGGTACCGGCCGCCGCCGAACCGTAGGCCCCGCCGCCGGACGCGGTCGTACAGGGCTGCGCTCCGGCCGGCAGCTCGGCGCGGGTGGTGGTGGTTGTGGTGGAGGTGCGGGTCGGCGCGGTGGAGGTGGCCGGCGCGCTGCTGCGCGCGGCGGTGGTCGTGGCGCCACCGGTGGATTCGGCGGCGCTCGGCGATGCGTCGTCGCCGGACCCGAGAAAGGCGAACCCGGCAATCGCGATCAGCACGACGATCAGGAACACCCCGGCGCCGGCCAGGATCGGCACCGCGCGGGACCGCCGATCCTCCTGGGCAGGCGCGGGCGGGCGGGCCGCGTTCGCCAGATAGCTGTCGCGGTAACCGGCCTCGTAGGCGGCGGCATAGGGGTCGGGTTGCGGGGCGGGCCCGGCACCGTAGGAGTCGGGCGGTGGCGCCACCGGATCGGGGCCGGCGCCACCGTAACCGAACAGGCCGGCGGGTCCCGGCGGGACCGCGCCGGGCGGGTACTGGTCGTCGGATGCGTCCCCGCGCTCGGCGGTCCACCAGTCCCCGGCAGCGGGGTCGGCCGCACTGCCCGGCCCGGGCGTACGCTCGTCCGGCGCATAGGCGTGCTCGTCGGGACCGTACGCGCGGCCGGTCGGAAGGTGGGCCTGCTCGTCCATCCGCCGGGTGTCGTCCTCCGGCCGGTAGCCGTGCTCACTCGGCCGGAAAGCGCCGTCGGCGTGTGCGTCCATCGGGTACTCGCCCGATCGGTAGCCGCGTTCGTACGGCCGGAAGCCTTGTTCACCCTGACCGTGAGCGCGGCCTTCGAGCGGGTGGCCGGTCGGAGAGTAGTTCTCGTACTGCTCGGACGGCTGCTCGTCCCGGACATACGGATGCCGGTCCGAGTAGTCCGGACCGTCCGGCCCGTGGGCATACCCGGCCGGCGGCTGATCGCCCGCTCCGTAATCGCGTTCATGCGGATCGGCAGACGGGTCGGCCGGGCCGTATGTGTGCTGGTCCGAGCCGTAGGCATGGTCGTCGGGCCCCGGTGGAAGCCGGTAGGCGCGCGTGGCATCGGCCCCGGCGGGGTCCGGGCCCGGGGCGGCGGGCGACGGCTCGAAGACGTTGGTGGTCTTCTCGGCGCCGGGCGCGGTGCGGGCAAGGCCCTGGCCGTAGATGCGGGTCGCCTGGTCGGGCGGGTAGAAGTCCGCGACCGGCATCCCACCGGTGGCCGGCGCCGCATCCGGGCGCGCCGCGGGATCGGCGGCCGGATGCAGCTGCTGATCCTGGTACAGATGCGCGTCGGGGAACGGGCGGATACCGGCCGCCGGGGCTTCGGGTTCGGCCGGCTCGTCGGCGGCGATCGGGGTGAACTCGAATTCGGCCGGGCGCACCGAGGTGGGATCGCCGGGGATGATCGCGGGCAGGGTCGTGGTCTGGTCCGGGGCGCCGTCTTCGTCCCGGTTCGGGATACGGACCACCAGGGTGGGTATACCGCCGGTCGGCGGGGCCTCCGCGGCAGACGCGGGGGTTGCGGGGAATTCGCCGGTTCCCGGTGCGGATGCCGCGTCGGGATGCGGCGGACGTGCCGGGGAGTTCAATGCGGTACGGGCTGCGACAGCTAGTTCTCCTGCCGTAGCGAAACGCTCGTGCGGATCCTTGGCCATACCGCATGCGATCACATCGTCGAATGCCGCCGGCAACCCGGTTCGCTGAAGGCTTGCCCGAGGCGGCGGTTCGGCCAGATGCGCCCGGATCAGCATGCCGATACTCGCAGCGTCGAACGGTTGCGCGCCGGTGAGACATTCGTGCAGGACACACGCCAGCGAATAGATATCGGCACGTGCGGTGACCGGGACACGCTCGAACCGTTCGGGCGCCATATAGGTGTAGGAACCGACCGCGACCCCCGCCTGTGTCACGGCCGAATCGCCGGCATGGTGGGCGATCCCGAAATCGGCGAGGTAGGCGAAATCGGCGTCGGTGACCAGGATGTTCGCCGGTTTCACATCGCGGTGCACCAGCCCGTCGGCGTGCGCGGCGTCCAAAGCGGCGGCGATCTGCTCGATCACGGTGACCGCACGCTGCGGGGTCAGCGGACCGCCGGACTGCAGCACGGCCCGCAGATCGGTGCCGGCCACCAGTCGCATATCGATGAACAGCCGGCCATCGATCACCCCCCAATCGTGGATGGGGATGATATGCGGTTCGGCCAGCCGCGCCGCGGCCTGCGATTCGCGGCGGAACCGGGTCTGATAGTCCGGATCGCCGACCAGACCGCCGGAGAGCAGTTTGAGCGCGACCACCCGGTCCTTGACGGTGTCGTAGGCCTCGTAGACCTCGCCCATCCCGCCGCTACCCAGCAGGGAACGCAGCTCGTAAGGACCGAACCGTCCGCCGACTTCGGAACCTGGCGCCTGCACCCGTCCATCCTCTCCACGTCGCGGGCGCCGTATCGACCCGGCCGCGTAGTCGCGCCGGGCTGCCCGTCAAACCTAGGATTGTCCAGGGGAAACCACACCCCGGTCAAACGCGTACACGATGGCCGCGGCACGGTCCCGCAGTCCCAGTTTGCCGAAGATATGGCCCACATGGGATTTCACGGTGACCTCCGATATTCCCAGCGCGTGGGCGATCTCACTGTTGGCCCGGCCCCGGCCGATCAGGGCCAGCACCTCGTATTCGCGGCCGGTGAGCTCCCCACCGGCGGGCGGCACGACCGGAGCGACCGCGGAGGTGCGGTAGGCCGACAGGACGCGGCCGGTGACGGCGGGATCGAGCCACGCCCCGCCCGCGGCGACGGTGCGGACCGCCCGGATCAGATCCTCGGCGGGGGAATCCTTGAGCAGGAACCCGGCGGCGCCGGCGCGCAGGGCCCCGGACAGCAACTGGTCGTCGTCGAACGTGGTGAGCACGAGCACCGGCGGTTCGTCGGCGCGGGCCCGCAGCAGCCGGGTGGCCTCGATCCCGCCCACCCGCTTCATCCGAAGATCCATGAGCACGATATCGGGCGTATGCGTCGCGACCGCGGCGAGTACTTCGTCCCCGTCGGCGCATTCGCTGATCCGGAACCCGTCGCGGCGGCGCAGAATCCGGCGCAACCCGCCGCGCACGAGTTCCTGGTCGTCGACGATCAGCACCTCGAGAGGTTCCGGATCGCTATCGGCCCTGGTCATTGTTCCTCCTGTGCACAGGCGGCCGGTACCGGCAGGTTCGCTTCGGCGCCCATCTCACCCGCTACGAAGCCGGGGAACACCGACCGATTTCGTCAGCGCACAGTGTTGCTCGCGGGCCGCGGGGGCGGAACCGCCGACCGGCTGCGCGCGGTCGTGCAACGGAAATTCCGCCCGCACGATCCAGGTGCCGACTTCGGGGCCGATGTGGATCCGGCCGCCGAGCCCCTCCGCCCGCTGCCGCATTCCCGCGACACCGGTGCCGTGCCCGATACGCGCGCCCGGCGGGAGCTGATTGCGCACCCGTACGACCGCCGACCGCGCGCCGACCTCCAGCGCGAACTCGACAGCCGCGCCGGGTGCGTGTTTGGCGATATTGGCCAGTGATTCCTGGCAGATGCGATAGAGCGCGAGGCCGACCGCCGCGGAGATCCGGTCCAGCTCACCGGTCACCCGGCGGCGTACGGTCACCCCGGCGTTGGCGAAGTCGTCGATCAGGTCGGAGATATCGTCGGCGCCCGGCTCCGGGCCCGCCGCGGCCCGCCCGGAATCCAGCAGTCCCACCGTGCGCCGGATATCGGCCATGGCCTGACGGCCCAGGCGTTCGGCGTCGGCGAGCGCGTCCGATGCCTCCACCACATCGCTGTCGGTGGTGAGCGCATGCCGCGCGGCGGTCACGTGCAGCAGGGTCACGGTGAGCGAATGGGCGATGACATCGTGCACCTCGCGGGCGATGCGGTTGCGTTCGGCCGCCGCGGCCTGCGCGGCCCGCACGTTCTGGTTCTCCCGTTCCTGATACAGGTACAGCCGCTGATACTGCAGCATCACCCCGACCAGCCAGCCGAGCAGGATGCCGAGCGCGTACATCGGGACCCCGGTGCGCAGGTAGTCGTTTTCCCACAGCGCCTGACTCAGCACCGCGAAAGCGACCAGTTCCACGGTCGCCAGCAGGGCCAGCGGGATACTCACCCGTTTCGGCGCGATCGCCGCGATCTCGGCGGCCACCACCATCAGCACGAACGGCGCGAAATCGGATTCCACCGGTTGCGCGAAGAACAGCGCCGCCGCAACCATCGTCGCCAGCCCCAGCGCCAGCGGCCGCGGCACGATCCCGAACAGCACATACGCCGGTACCGACAGGAACAGCAGCACTACGGCGAGCAACGGCAGCACGGTCGGGAAGTACTCGTGCCGTTGCAGGCAGGCGACAAGACCGAGGACGAGCAGCGCGAGATCGGCGGACAACACCACCTTCGGCGGGTAGTCGAACGGCAGGTCGCCCAGCGGGTGCCAGCCGGGCCGCAACCGCCCGCTCGGCCACCGGTCCGCGAACCGGCGCCACGCCCGGCCGATCCGAGCTGCCACCGACCGGCGATCATCTAGTGCACCGGCATCCGGGCCGCTACCCGCCCCAGCACCGTCACCAGCGCCCCCGCTCAGCCCGGCCGCAGCACCTTCGACACCTCCCGCGACCTCGTCCGCATCAGCACAGCCGAAACCCGCCGCCGGAACCGCCGCGGCACATGCGCCGGCAACAGCATCCCCGCCCTGCCCCACCGCGGCACCTGCATCACCCCCCGCGACCCCGTCCGCACGGCCGGGGCGGTCGATGGCCTTCATACCGCCCACGACCTCGGTACGGCCGTCCGCCGTGTTCGCACGGCTGCCCTCCTCCACGCGCCGCCGGGCACTGCCCGCCGCGGAACCGGCTGTGAGGTAGCTCTCAGGCACGTTTCCAGGGTAATCAGCCCGGCCCCCGGAAACATCCACCCGAGGCCGGGGCTCGCCTCCGACCCCGGTAGGAGATCGATTCACGCCTGCCGCACGACGAAAAGCGGGAGCCCGGTCCGTAGCGTGGAACGCGCCGACGCCGCACCGGATCGCACCGGTCGGCGCACCCCAGGCCCCGACCGAAAGGGCACGGATCATGTCCTGGACAGAACAGCATCTGCGCACCGAAATCCTGCGCACGGTTCTCGACCGCGCGGCCGCCGATCCGGCCCGTGCGGACCTGTTCGACGATATCCCCGGCCTCGACCGATTGTTCGGCGGACCGCACGGAGTACTTGCGGCCCTGCGCTATCGGTGGAACATTCATCTGGACGCCAAGCTGGAACTGGGTGCGGCCCAGAGCCGGACCGTGGACGAGGCATACCTCGAGCTTGCGGCCGAACAGCCGGTGCTGCGTGCAGTGCTGGATGCCCGGACGGCGTCGCGGGTGCTGGTCGCGTGAGCCACTCCCGGCCGATATCTGTGGAAGACGGGGTGGCGATGACGCAGCCGGCCATGCTGGAACTGACCGACGTCGTGAAGGAGTACCGGGTCGGCGAACAGCCGGTGCGGGCGCTCGACGGAATCGGCCTGCGCCTGGACGCGGGCGAGTTCACCGCCGTGATCGGCCCGTCCGGATCGGGCAAGAGCACGCTGCTGCATATGCTCGGCGCGCTGGACCGCCCCGACTCGGGGTCGATCCGGTTCCAGGGTGCCGAAATCGGCGCGTTGAGCGAGGACCAGCAGTCGGAATTCCGCCGGCACCGGGTGGGGTTCGTATTCCAGTTCTTCAATCTGCTGCCCACCCTGTCGGCGTGGGAGAACGTCGCGGTCCCGAAACTGCTGGACGGCCGAGCGCTGCGCAAGGCCAAGCCGCGGGCGCTGGAACTACTGGACCGGGTCGGGCTCGGTGCGCGCGCCGAGCACCGACCCGCCGAACTGTCCGGTGGACAGATGCAGCGGGTGGCGGTGGCGCGTGCTCTGATCATGGACCCGCCGCTCATCCTGGCCGATGAACCCACCGGCAACCTGGACTCGAAAACCGGCGCTTCGATCCTCGAGCTGCTGGCCGAGGTCGCGGGGTCGGGTAATTCGGTGGTCATGGTGACCCACGACCGCGGCGCGGTGGACTACTGCGACCGCGTGGTCACCCTCGGCGACGGACGCATCGGATCGGACGAACGCACCATCGCCCACACCGTCGGCGCGTAACAACCGGGGCAGCCCGACACCGGGCGCGAGCGCCGAAACGCTCGTGCGGCCCCGGGCACGGGGCTGGTGACCGGCGATCCGGGTTCAGCGGCGGGCAACTACTACAGGGGCGCGTCGGCCCACCAGAGGTGGATGTCCTGCCGTGCGGTCGGACTCCATTTCCGGACGAACAGCAGCGAGTTGCTGCGCGGCGAGTCCCCGCCGGAGCCGAAGGAAACCAGCATGTTCACAGTGAACTGGCCGCGAGTGCCGGTATCTTCCCAGACATGCGAGGTGTACGCTTCGCCGGATTTGGTGCCCACCGACGTCTCGTGTGCGGGGAGTCCGGCGATCACCTCGCGGACGGCTTCGGCGTCCGGGTAGGTGACGATCGTGTAGTCCATCCGGGTGGGATCCAGCTGAATCTGCCGGCAATCCCAGATCGCGTCCCAGGGCCGGCTGTCCAGCACATCGTCGAAGACCGGCACATCCGGTAGCAGCGGGATCCGATCGCCGGGACCGAACCGGCTGCACCGCGCATCCTGGTAACCGAAACCGTCGAGTTCCGAACCCTGCGGCAGCAGGCTGGGGAACAAGCGGCGGGTGCGGTCGCCGGGCTCGCCGCCCGGCGAATCACCGGGGCCTGCCGTACTGGTGGGCTCCCGTTCCAGGGTGGAGGTCTGCGGCGGGGCCGATGCGCTGCCGGAGTCCGAATCGTCGGCGCCCAGGAGCACCACCACCACCGCCGCGACCAGCGCGAGCACGATGAGCGGCACCAGAATCGCCACGGCGATCCACGGTGCCCGGTTGCGCCGCATCGGCGGTGCGGTATTACCGGGCGGGGCGTATCCCGGGGGCGGCGCGGAATAGCCGGGTGGGCCGGGCGCGTAACCGCCGTGCCGCATGGTCGCCGTGGCGCCGCTGGTTTCCACCGATTCGCCCGCGTAACCAGCCGGTGCGCCGGCGTGCTCGGGTCGCGCCCCCGGCACCACCGGTATCCCACCGGTATGTTCGCCCCCTGCCGGTACCTGCGGATTCGCGCCGGTCCGCTCCACGTTCGCCGGTACGGCGCCGAACCCACCGGTCTGCTCCACCGCCGAACCGGGTGAGCGGGCGGGCGGCGCCGGTCGCGTTATCGCGACAGTGGGTTGCGCGCCGGTCGGATCGGCCTGTCCCGCCGTGGTATCGGCACGGGCCGGCGCCACCGCACCGCCGGTCTGTTCCACAGACGGCCCGCGCGACGAGCCCGCCGGCTGCGGCGGTACCGCCGAGGGCGAACCGCCCGCATATCGGCCGTCGGCCGGATAACCCGGCGGCCCGGCAGCCGGCGCACCCGGCGGAACGGGTGGCGCGGGAGCGTAACCCGGTGCCGGCGCGCCGAATCCGAGGCCGGGTCCGGTCGTTTCCGTCACCGGCGCGGGCGCAGGCGCCGTCAACGCGTGCTCCGCGGCCGCGGCGAATTCCGCACATGTCCGGTACCGGTGCGCGGGATGTTTGGCCATCGCCTTGGCCAGCACCGGATCCAGGCCCGGCGGCAGACCACGCCGTTTGACCGCCAGCGGCGGCGGTGCCAGCTGCAAATTCCCGTGGATGATATCGGCCGGATTCGGGGAATCGAACGGCGCCATTCCGGTCAGCAACCAGTACAGCGTGCAGGCGAGTGAATACTGGTCGGAACGGCCGTCCATATCGCCGCCGGTCATCTGCTCCGGGGAAGCGAACGCGAGGGTCGCGGTGAACATTCCGGTCTGGGTCAACCGGACCGTTTCCGCACGTAACCGCGCCAGCCCGAAATCGGTCAGGAATACCCGCTCCCCCTGACCGGTATTGGCCCGAGCGAGCAGGACATTGGACGGTTTCACATCCCGGTGCAGAACACCCATTCCGTGTGCGTAATCGAGCGCGTCGGCGACACCGGCAATGATGTGCACCGCCTTCTCCGGGGGCAGTGTCAGGGCATTCACGGTACCCGCGTCGGCCCCGTCGATGTACTGCATGCACATCCACAGGTGCTCGTTTTCCGCGCCGCGGTCGTACACCGTGACGATACTCGGATGATCCAGTGCGGCGGCCAGATCCGCTTCCCGCTCGAAACGTGTGCGGATGGCGGCGTCGGCGAACAACTCCGGTTTGAGCAGTTTGAGCGCGGTCAATTTCCCGAGCCGGGGATGCCGGGCCAGATACACGGCACCCATTCCGCCTTCACCGAGTTGCCGCTCTATGGTGAACCCGGCGAACACGTCACCGCTGTTGAGCAACACGACCCCCTTCGGGTGACTGACAGACTCGTGAGCCTACCGGGCACACACCGCCGGTTCCGTCGTGACAACGGTAATCCGCGCATTCCATGAAAATCTGACGATCCGATCAGCCGGGGGTGACCAGACCCGATTCATAGGCCAGCACCACCGCCTGCGCCCGATCACGCAGATCCAATTTGGTGAAGACCTTCGACACATGGGTTTTCACCGTCTGCTCGGCAATGAACAGGGACTCGGCGATTTCGGTATTCGACATCCCCCGGGCGACCAACTCCAGAATTTCGCGCTCCCGCGGTGTGAGCGCCGCCAGCGCGGGCGAGGGGGTGCGGCGCGCGGACCGCCGCATCGTCACCTCGGCGATCAACCGCCGGGTCACGGTCGGCGCCAGCAGCGCCTCCCCGGCCGCCACCACCCGCACCGCGCGCACCAACTCCTCGGCCGGTGCGTCCTTGAGCAGGAACCCGCTGGCACCGAGTCCGAGCGCCTCATAGACGTAGTCGTCGATATCGAAGGTCGTCAGCATGAGCACCCGCACCGGCGGATCGAACCCCGCGGACAGGATCGAACGCGCCGCATCCAGACCGTTCATCTCCGGCATCCGGACATCCATGAGCACCACATCGGGTCGTAACCGCGCCGCCTCGGCGACCGCCACTTTCCCGTCCGGCGCGTCACCGATCACACTGATATCGGGCTGCGCGGCCAGTAATGCCCCGAACCCCTGCCGGACCATGGCCTGATCGTCGGCGATCAACACGGTTATTGCCACGCGCTCAGCTTATTTGTTCGCGCCGCCGCCGGCAGCGCGGGTTCGGGGCCCCTCGGTCCGGTCGAGACCGAGCCGCCTGCTTCCTGCACCGTCGTGCGGTCGTTGCAGCCGACTCACCCTATCCGGGCGTACCGAGTTGGGTGACGGTCGCCGTGGTCAGGTCCACGGCGACCGTGCGAGGCAGCAGCGCACTGACCCGGAATCCACCGTCTGCCGTCGGTTCCGCGGTCAGCCGGCCGCCGACCGCGAGCGCTCGCGCCTGCATGCCCGCAATCCCGTGTCCGCCGTTTCCGATGGCGGCCGGACCGGTACCCGGACCGTTGACGACGCTGAGCGTGACCGTATCGGCACAGTCGATCCCGATCCGGACCGCGGCGCCGGGCGCGTGCCGGCCGGCGTTGGCCAGCGATTCCTGCACGATCCGGTACAGCGCGGAGCCCACGGTATCCGGTATCGCCGTGAGCGTGCCCTCGACCGACCAGGTGAGGTCCACACCCGCCCGGGTCGCGGAGAGGAACAATGCCTCCAGATCGGCCGCGGTGGGTTGCGGGGTGTGCTCGGCGAGCTGACCGTCGCTGCGCAGCACACCGAGCAGGCCCCGGATCTCGTTGAGCGCTTCCCGGGCGGTGGCGCCGATCGATTCGAATTCGGCCCGCGCCGCCTCGTTCACACCGCTCACCCGGTACGGGGCCGTCTGCGCCTGCACGACCACCAGCGACATATGGTGCGCCACCACATCGTGCAGATCGCGGGCGATGCGCGCTTTCTCCTCCAGAATGGTGCGCCGCGCACGTTCGAGTTCGCTGACTTCGGTCTGCCGGTTCAATTCGGAGCGTGAACGGATCAGCGAACGCAGCAGCGCCGCGACGAACACGGTCGCGGCCAGCGAAACCGGCCAGGCCCACGGATCGGCGCCGACCCCTTCCTCGGCGAGCGCCGCGCCCAGCAGCAGCGAGGTCGCCGCCCACACCACGGCCACCAGCGGCGGCGGCGACCGCAACGCCACCCCGAACACCAGGAAGTAGAGAGCGAGGATGTGCACTACCTGAAACGGCAGCGCCTCGCCGGGTTCGTTCGGTACGGCCAGGGCGATGAGCAGCGCCGAACCGGCGGAGACAGCCCAGCCCAACGGTGCGTTGCGGCGGATCAGCAGGACCGGCAGGGCCGCGAAGGCCGCGACGAGCGGCGCGATCGACCAGGGCACGTCATGGGTCAGGTGCAGGGTGGGCCAGGCGACTGTGAACAACACCAGCGCCACGAGGACCGTGCCCGCATCCACCCACCATCGGGGTCCCAAGCGGGCGAGCCGGCTCCGGAGAGGCGGCGACTTCGCGGCCGGTTGCGCGGCACTGAACTCCATCATGGCCCCGACACTACGAACCGCCATCTGGTTCCACCTCATACCGTGGGGTGAATTCCGGCCCGTACACCCGGGGTAGATCCCGCCCGTCCTCCCCGCCCGGAGCGGGCCCGAAACCCCTCCTGAGCGGGACGTCTGCGACCGTGCACGATTCATACCGTCACGGCCATGGTTGTCTCGAACACTGCCGCGCGCCGCCGGGCACCGGTGCGCCGCCGGCCCGCCGCGCTTGCCGTAGCGGGGGCCGCCGTGGCGGCATCGCTGCTGACGGTACCCACGGCCGATGCCGCCGGACCACCGGCCGACGCCACTCCGGCCGCAGCCGCCGTGCGCGCGCTGACCGCCGCGGACGCCGCGGACGCATCGCGGCTTCCGGACGATTTCCGCGCCGTCACCGGATACCGCCCGAGGGTCGTCGAGGGAATCCTGGTCGCTCCGCAGGGCTCCTGCTCGTCCCCGGTACCGCTGCCGGCGGAGTTCGAGACTCCGTGCAAGGCCCACGACCTCGGGTACGACCTGCTGCGCTACGCCCAGCACACCGGGCATCCGCTCGGCGAGTGGGCCCGCCGCGACCTCGATCGCGCACTCGCCGACCGGATGTTGTCGGCCTGCCGGCACCGCCCCGACCCACTTGCCCGCACCCGCTGCACCGCCATGGCCGGGATCGCGGCGACAGCGGTGGACCTCAATTCGCGGCGGCAGGGTTACGGGGTTCCGGTGGTCGAGCATTTCTCGTTCGCCGAAACGACCACGACCTGGCTGCCGCGCGTAATCGCGCTGGTATTCGCCGCTTTCGCGGTGTTGCTGACCCGGCGCACCTTCGCGGGCGCCCGGTTCCGCCGCCCGGCGTGGGCCGTCGTGGCGCGCCGGACCGGCAAAGCCGCACCGGCTGCGGCCGGGCCGGCGCAGCGCGGCGCACGGCAAGAACAGACCGGCCCGCAGACACGCCCCGAGCTGCCGACCGGCGGCCTCCATTCGCGGAAGCCGTTGGGCGCGCGGCCATTGCACACATCACCGGCGGTTTCGGCACGCGCCGCGTTCTCGGTGACCCCGTTCCGGCAGGAGTTCGCATGAAAGACATCGCCCCCGCCGCATCGGTCCAGTCCCTCCGGCCACCGGCACTGTTCCTGCTCCGGCCGTTCGCACCACCCCGTACCGGGGTAGCGGCTCCCCCGCTCTCCCCGGCCGCAATCGCGACAACCGCGCGCGGAAACTTCCGCCGCCTGCTAGACCGCGGTTTCCCCGTCGGCGCCACCCTCGCCGTTGCCCTGGGCACGATGCTGTCGCTGACCCCCGGCCTGCTTCCGCGCTCGGCTGCCACTCAGGCCGTCCTCACCTCGGTACTGGTCGTCGCCCTGCTCGGTATCGCACGAATCTGCGGGGTCTTGCACTCCCGTCGCCGGCGCGGCGCCCCGGGCCGGCGACTGCCACACGGCGGAATCGGCTTCCGCGGCCTGAGCCCGTCCGGCGCCCTGTCCACCGACGGACCATTCCCTGCGTCGCCGGCTCGCGACGGGCAACCTGCCAACACACTCATCGACGGAATCGGCGGCCGGCCGCGGCGGGCGCTTGCCGACCGGCCGGCACACCTGCTGATCGGGCGGCGCGCAGGTGCTTTCACCGGGGACCGAAGCCGGGCGGCCGCAGACCTTATGGCCGGTGTGCCGGCAGTGCGGCATCTGGTGCTGAGCGCGGCTGTTTCGGCTGCGGCCGTCGCGGTGTTGCACGCGGTGTCGTGGCAGAACACGCTGCGCGATGCCATGGGGGTCGCGCGGACGGGACCGGAGCACTGGTTCTTCTGGGCGATCGGGTCGTTGGTGCTCAGCGTCGTCCTGGTGGCCGCGGCATCGGGGGCCGGCCGGTTGCTGCGGCGGATCGGCTGGTCGCGCGGGTTGGTGATGGCGGTGGTGGCGACGCTGCCGCTGGCCTTTTTCGGGGTGCCGGCGGCGGTGAGTGGTGGTGGTGGTGCGGATTCCGGTCTCGTGCGACCCGCCGCGGTGACTCGATCCGGTAGCGCCGAATCGCTGGTGAGCTGGGCTTCGCTGGGGCGGGAAGGGCAGCGATTCGTCACGAACGGCCCGGCTGCAGCGGTGCGGGTGTATGTCGGGTTGCGGTCGGCACCCGATCTGGCGTCCCGGACCGAGCTGGCCGTCCGCGAGCTCGAGCGGGCCGGCGCGTTCGACCGTTCGCATCTGGTGGTGGCTGTCCCGACCGGTTCGGGCTGGGTGGACGCGCGGGCTCTGCGCGGGTTCGGGGCCCGGTTCGGAGCCGATTTCGCGGTGGCGGCGTTGCAGTATTCACACCTGCCGAGCTGGGCGACGTTCGTGCTCGGCCGGGATTCCGCCGCGGCTTCGGCCCGTGCGCTGTTCACGGCCATCGAGGAACATGCCGCGACCTTGCCGGACCCGCCGCGGCTGTATCTGTACGGGCAGAGCCTGGGTGCGCTCGGCGGTAGCGCAGTGTTCGCCGGGGCGGCCGAGCAGAACCGCCGGGCGTGTTCGGTGCTGTGGGCGGGTATGCCGGGCGGCGGTGGGCCGGAGCCCGGGGCACGGACGGCGGTGCTGGCCAACACGTCCGACCCGGTCGTGCACTGGACACCTGACCTGCTGTGGCGGCCACCGGACCTGACCGGCGCACGTCGAGATGCCCCGGCCCCCGGATGGCTGCCGGTGGTGAGTTTCGTCCAGACCACCGTCGATCTGCTGGGAGCCCTGGCCGCGCCACCCGGTCACGGCCACCGCTACGACGTGGACCAGGGCACCGCACTACCCGGCTGCGAATAACGGCGGACCACGCGGCGCCGGGGTTTGCCCGCCGGATGCGGGCGCGCCACCACGCTCGCACCGGCCCGCACCGCCTACGGTGCCGTTCGGAAACGCACAGGTTCTGCCCTTAAGGTGTCCCACCATGGCTTCACCCAGTGACGATCACCGGCGCCGGAAACGGCACCGGCTGCGGCGGATATCCCCGCCCGTGCTCGCCGGCGCCGCCCTGCTCGGTCTGGCGATCACGGCGGTATCGGCGCCCGCCTCCGACGCCGTCGGTTTCGACGGTTCGATCACGGGCCCCACCGGACTGGCGGTGGTAGATCTGACCTCGGGTGATCCGGGCCGGGCGGCCGCGACGGCCATACCGCGCGGCTTCGCGGCCCACTCCGGTTACAACCCCGTACTGCGGCAGGGGGTGCTGGTGGCACCCGACGGTGACTGTTCGTCACCGGTCGAGCTACCGCCGGAATTCGATACCGCCTGTATGGCCCACGACCTGGGCTACGACCTGCTCCGCTACGCCGACAGTGTCGGCGCCCCGCTCGGCCCGTGGGCCCGGCAGGAACTGGACCGCGCCCTGGGCGTGCGGCTGCACCAGGCCTGCGACGCGCATGCCGAGCCGATGGTGCGGACCCGCTGCGAAACCCTCGCCTCGGTCGCGGCCACCGCGGTGGAGCTGAACTCCCGCCGCCAGCACTACGGGGTCCCGGTGGTGGAAACCTTCACGCAGGCGGCGACCCAGGCCGCCACCGAACATCCGACCCAGCCGTGGCTACTGCGGCTGCTCGCTCTCGGACTGTCGGCCATCGTGGCTCTGGTCCTGGGCGCGCGGCGGCTGCATCGGCGGGTCCGCCGTCCGGCGATCGTCGGGGTCGGCGATCATCGCGGCCTACCGGCGCATCCCGGGCATATCGTGGCGTCGGCCCGGACCGCGCGGCGCCGCCCGCGGTTCGTCCTGCCCGGCCCGATACGGCTGCCGGCGGACCCGGTTCCGCTGCCGCAGCTACCGTTGCTTCCGGTGCCCGGGAAATCGCCGGTCCGGCACGGCCGCGCGGCCGGTTGACCCCCGTCTATAACACGTTCTAGTTTGGGGGCGTGATTGTTGTGGACGACGTGGTCGAAGTGGACGCCCCCACCGAGGTGGTGTGGTCGGTCCTCACCGAATTCGACCGGTACAGCGACTGGAATCCCTTCATCGGCCGCTGCCGCGCCGAGCTGACCGTCGGCGCGCCGATCGATATGCGGGTCCAGCAGCTGATGCCGCTGCCGATCCCCATGCGGGAATTCATCCACACCGTCACCGCGGGCCGGGAATTCGGCTACTCCATGAAACCGCTCCCCTTCGGCGCGCTACGCAGCAACCGCACCCATACCCTGACCCCGCTCGACGGCGACCGCACCCGCTACGAATCGCATTTCGAACTCGCCGGCCGGCTGGCGCCGCTGGTGGGCCTGCTGTTCGGCCGCGGTTTCCGCCGCGGTTTCCCGGCTATGACCACCGCGGTGGAACGCGAAGCCGAACGCCGGCATACAACCTGACTCTCTCCTGGCCTGCTCCCACCGTCCGAGCGACCCCACGCGGCCCGTTCCCACGGCCGGCACCACCCACGACTCGAGCCCTACACCGGGAGCGAACCACGCCGACACCGCCGGCACACCGGACCGGCACGAGCGACTCGGCGCGGTGGATCCCGGGCACCCCGACGCCCGACGGGGCGGCGTGTTCGCACCACCAGGCGCGCGTGCCGATCGCGCTTCCGACCGCCCACACTCGGCTTGCGCCCCTGGAGGTGGCCCGCCCGCGGCGCCCGACGTCGCCGAAAACATCGCCGCCGAGGTCGATCGGACGCGAACTCGACCGTATCGACCTACCGGACGTGCACGCAGCTACTGCGCAGGAGCAGAGGCCCGGCAGAGAACGCTCGCCGTCCCGACACCGGACCCGCCCGGCACCCGCGATACCGGTTCGCCCGGCAGCACACCGAGCGACTGCCGCCGCGTGGCGGGGCCGACGGATACACCGCGGGCGGCGACCCGCAAAGGGTCACCGCCCGCGACTGTAGACAGAGGACTGCTCAGGCGATCGGTCCGCGCGCCGCCTCGTAGGCCGCGCCGACCCGGTACAACCGGTCGTCGGCCAGCGCGGGGGCCATGATCTGCAGACCCACCGGCATCCCGTCGTCCCGGCTGAGGCCCGACGGTACCGACATCGCCGGATGCCCGGCCAGGTTGGTGGGCAGGGTGCACAGGTCCGACAGGTACATGGCCAGCGGATCGTCGACCTTCTCCCCCAGCTTCCACGGGGTGAACGGGCTGGTCGGCGACACCAGGACATCGACTTGCTCGTAGGCCCTGTCGAAGTCGCGCGCGATGAGCGTGCGCACCTTGAGCGCCTGACCGTAGTAGGCGTCGTAGTACCCGGCCGACAGCGCGTAGGTGCCGATCATGATGCGCCGCTTCACCTCGGGCCCGAACCCGGCCGCCCGGGTGGCGGCCATGACCTGCTCGGCGCTGTGGTGACCGTCGTCGTCGACGCGCAGGCCGTACCGCATGGCGTCGAACCTGGCCAGGTTGGACGAGACCTCACTGGGCATGATCAGGTAGTAGGACGCCAGCGCGTACTCGAAGTGCGGGCAGGACACCTCGACCACCTCCGCGCCGAGATCCTTCAGCACACCCACCGCGGCATCGAACGAGGCCAGCACACCCTGCTGGTAGCTGTCGGAATGCAGTTCCTTGACCACGCCGACCTTCACACCGCGCAGATCCCCGCCCGCACCCCGGCGCGCGGCCTCGACCACCGGCGGAACCGGTACGTCACGGGAGGTGGAATCGCGCGGATCGTGTCCGGCGATCACCTCGTGCAGCAGTGCGGTGTCCAGTACCGTGCGGGCGCAGGGACCGCCCTGGTCCAGCGAGGACGCACACGCGACCAGCCCGTACCGCGAAACCGTGCCGTACGTGGGTTTGGTGCCGACGGTCGCGGTGACCGCGGCCGGCTGCCGGATCGACCCGCCGGTATCGGTGCCGATCGCCAGCGGCGCCTGATACGAGGCCAGCGCCGCCGCCGAACCACCGCCGGAGCCACCGGGGATACGCCCGGTGTCCCACGGATTCTTGGTCGGCCCGTAGGCGGAGTTCTCGGTGGAGGACCCCATCGCGAACTCGTCCATATTCGTTTTCCCGAGAATCGGGATACCGGCGGCCCGCAGCCGGGCGGTCAGCGTGGCGTCGTACGGCGCCACCCAGCCCTCGAGAATTTTCGACGCGCAGGTGGTGGGCATATCGGTCGTGGTGAACACGTCCTTGAGCGCCAGCGGCACCCCGGCCAGTGGCGAGGCCGGCGCTTGCCCGCCGGCCAGTGCCGTATCGACCTCGGCGGCGGCCGCGAGCGCCTGTTCACCGGCGATATGCAGGAACGCGTGATAGTCGCCGTCGACCTCGGCGATCCGGTCCAGATGCGCCCGGGTCACCTCCACCGACGACACTTCCCGGTCGTGGATCTTGGCGGCGAGTTCGGCCGCGCCGAGCTGGGTCAGCTCGCTCATGCTGTGTTGCTCCGGGCCTGACTCGCTCATTCGCCCTCTCCCAGGATCTGCGGAACCAGGAAACGCTGGTCCTCGCTGGCCGGTGCACCGGACAGCGCCTGCTCGGGGCTGAGCCCGGGACGGACTTCGTCGGGGCGGGTCACGTTCGTCACCGGATCGGGTGTGGACGTGGCCGGAACATCGGCGGCGGCCACCTCGGAGATGGTCGCCACATGGCTGAGGATCGAATCCAGCTGTCCGGCGAACTGATCGAGGTCGGCCTCGGACAGGGCGAGCCTGGACAGCCGGGCGAGGTGTGCGACCTCGTCGCGGGAGATGGCGGTCACCGCGAACCCCTTTCGGCGTGTAGTTCGGATACGGATCACGAGCAACGAACAGCCTAATGGTGCGGCCGGCCGGGGTCGGTCGCGAGGCCACGCCGGGCACCTCCGGTCACCCGATTCTCGCCGTCCGCTACCGTTGCGCGGCGGTCAGCGCGCACAATTCGAGTCGATAACCGCCCGAAATGGGTGTAAGGATGGGCAGACCGGGTATTCGTTCAGAGCCTCGGCCGCAGAAGGAAAGGGAAACGCACGTGTCATATCTGCTCCGCGTGCAACTTCCGGATCGTCCGGGAAGCCTCGGATCATTGGCGGTGGCGCTCGGGACTGTCGGCGCCGATATCCTCTCGCTGGATGTGGTCGAACGCGGCGCCGGGTTCGCCGTCGACGATCTGGTGGTCGAGATAGCCCCCAACGCGCTTCCCGATACGCTCATCACCGCAGCGGAATCGCTCGGTGATGTGCGAGTCGATTCGATCCGGCCCTATTCCGGTGTCCTCGACACCCACCGCGAACTCGAACTCATCGACAATGTGGCCAATGCCCGCGACGACCGCTTACAGGTGCTGGTCGACGGTATCCCGCGGGTGCTGCGGGTGGGGTGGAGCACGGTGCTCGATATCGGCCCGCAGGGTGCCTACCGGCTGGTCGGCAGCCAGAGCGCACCGCAGACCCAGGCGGCCTCGGTGCCGTGGATGCCGTTGCAGAAACCCCTCGCTCTCGACGCCGACGCGGATTGGGTGCCCGAGATCTGGCGCGATATGGACACCAAGATGGCGGCCGCGCCGCTGGGACCGTCCAGTAAAGCTCTGCTGCTGGGCCGTCCCGGCGGACCCGATTTCCGGCCTTCGGAGGTGGCGCGCCTCGGCTATCTGGCCGGGATCGTCGCCACCGTTCTCGGCTGAGGCCGCTCGGTAGCTACTTCCCCGGTTCGACGATCCGCCACCGATCCGGTTTACCGGGCGGGTAGGCGACAGTGAGCGTATCGCCGATGGCCGGCCAGTAGGCCGCATCCCAGACCAGCCGCCCGTACACCACTTTCCCCGGTTCGGAAGGGCCGGAAAGGTTCCCGGTGACGGTGACGAACTGCTCGCCCATCGCCTCGGGCCGCGGGCTCACCCCGGTGAGATACAGCGATCCGACCTCGGCGTCCTGCGGCAACGCGGTACCCCGCCGCCCCCGGAACACCAGGACCAGCATCCCGACCAGTGCGGCCACCATGACCGCCAGCATCGCCAGTTCGAACACTCCCCCATGGTAGGCGTACCTGCGCCGCACCCTCACCTACGCACATCGACACGCCCACGACGGTGCAGTCTGCGCCGGCCTCGATACGTGTCCGTACACCGGCCGACGCGATCCGGGGCAACGACAGGCGCACCGCGCCGTTCGGGACATCCGGCTGTCCGTGGGCCGGCAACACTCGGTACGGAGCACGCCGACGCGCACCCCGCACGCGGCGAGTGACCGGCGCGGGACACACGGAAGGAGCGTCACGGAACGACCGGCCGGCTCCGTGACGTCCGGCTCGGTCGGACTCGGCCGAATCGTGCATCACCGCTCCGGCCGGGGCACCCCCGCCCGGCACCGGACCGCCGAGCCCGGAGGCGGAATGTTGCTGCCGAACCCGTTGCGCTGAAGAAAAAACGGCCGCCCACGTCGATAACCCCCATATGTGCGAGACCGGCGCCACCGGCGCATCAGCCCGCCACTACCGGGTATTCGGAGAGTACCGATGTGGAAGGAAACGACCGACATGCCGGACTCATCGATTCGAGCAGGTGCCATGGGTAGCCGAGTAGTAAGTATTGTCATCCTCGTCTGGTTCGTGGCGGGGCTGGTCGCCGCCGGGCAGCGTGGCTATTTCAACGAACCGCCGGCCCAATGTTCCCACGTCACGACCCTGGCGGTCACAGTCCTCGCCGGACCGCTGAACTACCTGGGAATGAACCCGAAGATGGGTTGCACACTCCCGCAACCGAGCAACTAGCCGGTGCCGGCGTACGCCGGCTTCTCAGGACATCGCGAGGGTGCTCGTACCGGCCTCGGATCGGCGGACGGTCCAGACGCCGGTCCGGGTCCGCGCCGAGCGGCCGTTACCACGGTCGACGAGGGCGCGGTCGCCGGTCGTGTACACCAATTGCGCACCGCGGGTGTTGGTTTCCGGGTTCTGGAACAGCTGGATCAGCCGGTCGGCCTCCTCGACGGTCAGTTGCGCGCCGATATCGTCGACGACGAGCACCTTGCCCGCGTCCAAGGCGTCGAGCAGCACCGGTAGCAGCCGCAGCAGCGCCACGGTCGCCGAGGATTCCTCGGCCAGGGTGAACACCGGTTCCACACCCGTGTGCACCAGCCGCAGCCCGACTCCGCGCCGTGCGACCATCCGCGTGTACAGGGCGTCACGCGCATTGCGCATATTGGTCAGTTCACGTGCCAGCTGCGCCGCGGTGAGCCCACTGTCCTGTTCCAGTTGTGCCGCGTACGCGGCCGAGCCCGCCGCGCGATCGGTCTGCTCGCTCAGTGCCGCGATGTCGGCGTCGAGGTCGCGCAGGTAGTCAGCGTAACCGGGATCGTTCTGGGCGATGAGCAGATCGGTGATACCGAGATCGGCGGTCTGCAGCAAGGTCAGCACCCGGGCAGCGTTCTCGGTGGACCGCGACAGATGCGAACCCACCCGCAATTCGACCGAGTCGATATCGCCGGTGCCGCGCAGCACCTCGAGCATCGTCTCGAACCAGCGGTAGGCGGGCACCAGCGCCTCGGCGTACATTTGCCCGGCCAGGCTCAACAGCAGCGCGTTCGGCCGCACCAGCGGTATCAGCGCGGTGATCCCGAACCGCGCGGCTTCGAACATGGGCCCGACCCGCACCGCCTCGCCCTCGCGTTCGAACACGATCCGCTTCCGCGACCGCGGATGACTGTAGAGCCATTCGGCCGCCACATCCGCGGCATCCAGCCGGAACCCGTAGGTGTAGGGCGTCTCCTCGGCGATGAACACCGCCTCGAACTCCGCCGGCCGGCCGGTATGCCCGAGATGCGGCGCACGCTCGGGTCCGGCGTAGGGATCCCAGCCGGTCACCGAACGCAATACCGCCTCGCGCATATGTCCCAGCGCGTCGACCAGATTCGATTTACCGGCCGCCGGGCCGCCGTGTACCGCGGTCACCGGGACCGCCACCGGCGCACTGCCGCGGGTCAACCGTAATTCCTGTAGGTCGGCCAGTGATTTGTGGTTGGACACCCGAAAACTGCGCAGCATCCCGCCATCCTGCCGTGCCCGGCCCCGATTCCGCGGGACCGGGATACCGATCGTGTCGAATGCACGTGTCCGCGAGATCGAGAACACTTGCGGCACAAACGTTGGAGCGCTGCGGTTGCCGGCCTTGACACTGTTGCCCGGTTCGTCGGATGATCTTCCGCACCGCCGGCCCGGCCCTTCTACTCGGTGCGGCGAGCGCGGGCTCCCGAACGGCTCCGGACAAGCGGGCGGAAGCTACAGTTCTCGATGAGCCGGCCTGCCTGCCGGACGGCTATCCGTCCAGAGCTTCCGGGCCGGTTGTCGATACCCCCTGCGGGCGCACCGCATCCGGACCGGATTCGAGCAGCGTTCGGAAACCGTCCTCATCGAGGATCGGTACACCGAGTTCCTCGGCCTTGGCGGCCTTGGAACCGGGGGAATCGCCGATCACGACGAAAGCCGTTTTCTTGGAAACCGATCCGGCGGCCTTTCCGCCGCGCTGCAGGATCGCTTCCTTGGCGCCGTCGCGGGAAAAACCCTGTAGCGACCCGGTGACCACGATCGACAGGCCCTCGAGGTTACGCGGAATGGACTCGTCGCGTTCATCGGCCATCCGGACCCCCGCGGCCCGCCACTTGTCCACGATCGCACGATGCCAGTCGACGGTGAACCATTCCGCGACCGCTGCCGCGATGGTGGGCCCGACGCCTTCGGCACCGGACAGTTCCGCCAGGGAAGCCTGCTCGATCCGTTCGAGACTGCCGAACTCGGCGGCCAGGGCACGTGCCGCCGTCGGCCCGACATGGCGGATGGACAGGCCGACCAGCACCCGCCAGAGCGGAACGTCCGCGGCGGCGGCGAGATTGTCGAGCAGGCGGCGGCCGTTGGCCGAGAGGCTGCCGTCCTTGTTGACGAACAGCGAGACATTCCGCAACCGCTCGGCGTCGAGAGCGAACAGGTCGCCCTCGTCGGCGATGGCGCCGGCATTCAGCAGCGCGACCGCCGCCTCGTAACCGAGCGCCTCGATATCGAACGCACCGCGACCGGCCATATGGAACACCCGCTCCCGCAACTGGGCGGGGCAGGTGCGCTGATTCGGGCAACGGATATCGGCAGCGCCCGCTTTCTCGTAGGCCAGTTCGGTACCGCATTCCGGACAGTGGGTCGGCATCACGAATTCGCGCTCGTCGCCGGTGCGGGCATCCACCACCGGCCCCAGCACTTCCGGAATCACGTCGCCGGCCTTGCGGATGGTGACGGTATCGCCGATCAGCACGCCTTTGCGCACCACCTCGGCGGCATTGTGCAGGGTCGCCATCGAGACCGTGGACCCGGCGATGACCACCGGTTCCATCACCGCGAACGGGGTGACCCGCCCGGTGCGCCCGACGTTCACCGCGATATTGCGCAGTTTCGTGGTGGCTTCCTCCGGCGGATATTTGTAGGCGATGGCCCAGCGCGGCGCCCGCGAGGTGGAACCGAGCCGGCGTTGCAGCAGCAGTTCGTCGACCTTCACCACCAGTCCGTCGATCTCGTGCTCGATATCGTGGCGGTGTTCGGCCCAGTAGGTGATCCGGTCCAGCACGGCCTCGATCCCGCCGACCAGCTCGGTATGCGCCGACACCGGCAACCCCCAGGCCGCCAGTGCCCGGTAGGCCTCGTGCTGGGACCGTGGCGTGAACCCCTCGGTACGCCCGAGACCGTGGCAGATCATCCGCAATCGCCGCCGCGCGGTGACCGACGGATCCTTCTGCCGCAGCGAACCGGCCGCGGTATTGCGTGGATTCGCGTACGGCGGTTTGCCCTCCGCCACGATCGCGGCATTGAGCGTTTCGAAATCCTCGAGCCGGAAGTACACCTCACCGCGCACTTCCAGCAGTTCGGGTATGGGGAATTCCGCCGTGGCGGTCAATTCGCCGGGAATATCGGAGACGGTGCGCGCATTCAGGGTGACATCCTCCCCGGTGCGCCCGTCGCCGCGGGTGGCGCCGCGGACCAGTTTGCCGTGGCGATACACCAGGTTCAGCGCCACCCCGTCGATCTTGACTTCACACAGATAATGCAGATCCGGGCCGGTTTCCTCCTCGACCCGTGCGGCCCACGCCCGCATATCGGCAGCGGAGAAGGCGTTGTCCAGGGAGAGCATCCGCTCGAGATGATCCACGGGGGTGAAATCGGTGGCGAACCCGCCGCCCACCAGCTGGGTGGGAGAATCCGGGGTCCGTAGATCCGGGTACTGCTCCTCCAGCGCCAGCAACTGCTGGAACAGCCGATCGAATTCGCCGTCGGAGATGATCGGCGCATCGCGGACGTAGTAGCGGAACTGATGTTCGCGCACCGTATCGGCGAGCTCCTGCCAACGCGCACGCTCTTCGCCGGCAGCCGGCGGTGGCGCGGCCTCGCCGGTGGAAGTATCCCGTTCGGTGGGGGCCTCGATCTCGCTCACATCTCGCAGATTAGTCCAGCCCACCGACACTTCCACGCACCGTAATGGCAGGTCGCCGCCCCGGATGGGCAGAATCGGCCCGCACCCCGAACAACGCCCTCGCCGGAAAAGTCCTGCTTCGGCCGCACCCCGCCCGCGGGCGGCGGAACCGTCACTTCACCGGCTCACGGCTACTGCGGTACCAGCGATTCCGGGTCCTGTTCGAAGGCTTTTGCGGTATCGGAGACCAGTCGCAGTGCGTCCCGGGCCCAGCTCTGCGAGGCACCGGCGAGTCCGCAGGCCGGGCTCACCGCCGCCTGCCGCGCCAGGGTCGCGCGGGGGAAGCCGAGGCGGTCCATCAGGCGCGCACCCGGTTCCGCGAGATCGCGCCATGTCACGGGGGCACCGGGGGCGCTCGTGGGCACCAGCCCGAGCACCAGGCGCTTACCGGCGTCCAGCGCCTGTCCCACTGCGTCGAGGCCGGCGGTTCCGGACAGCGCCGCGAGATCGAATCCGAGCGCACCGGCCGCGGATCGGCGCAGGAAATCCAGCGGTGGCCGCTTTGCGCAGGTATGCACCAGGGTGGGCACTCGCTGCGGGGTCAGTACCGCGTCGAGAATCGCCAGCGCTTCCGGTTCGGGCAGGGCAGGGATCGTATTCAGGACGCTGGCCCCGTGCAGCGAACCGTTGAGCACCTCGGCTACCGAAGGTTCGTCCAATTGCAGCACGACCCCGGTTTCGAGCCGGGCGACGATCTCGGCAATATGCGCGGCCAAACCTTCGGCGAGCGAATCCGCGAGGTCTCGTACGGCTCCGCGATCGGTGAGTACCCGGTGTCCGCCCGGCAGTTCCACCTGCGCCGCCAGCGTCAGCGGGCCGGCCGCCTGTACCTTCACCGGCCGTCCCGACCCGCGCAGCCCAGCGTTCTCCCATGCCTCCTGCAAGGCGTCCAGATCGGTGCGCAGCAGATCGTGTGCCCGCCGCGAAACCCCACCCGGCCGCGCTGCCAGCCGGTAGCCACGCGGGGTCGTGTCGAAACGCATATCCACCAGCAGCGCCGACACCCGCCCGACAGTATCCGCGCCCACGCCGCGGGCGGGCAGTTCCACCAGGTGCGGCAGCCCGGGCAGCTCGCCGGCGATCACCGCGGCGGCTTCACGCGGGTCGGTCCCGGGCCACGATCCGACCCCCGTCGCCACCCCGGCCGGGAATTCGGCCTGGTTCATCGGGACGCGCCGGCGGGTGCCGTACGCGCGGTGGCGGCGATGGTGCCGCTACCCAGAACCATGTCACCCGCGGTATCCGGCCGATACAGCACGGCGGCCTGGCCGCGCGCGACACCGCTGAGCGGTTCGTGCAACCGCACTCGCAGCCCGTCGCCCACGGCTTCCGCGGTGGCGGGGGCGGTGCCGCCGTGCGCCCGCACCTGCACCACGCAGTCCACGGGGCCGGTGGGTGCCGCACCGCTGGTCCAGACGGCCCGTTCGGCGTCGATGGACCACACCTGCAGATCATCGGCCGACCCCACGTGCACGGTGCCGGAGTCCGGATCGATCTCGGTGACGTAGCGCGGTTTGCCGTCGGGGCCGGGCCCGGGCAGGCCGAGTCCCTTGCGCTGGCCGATGGTGAATCCGTGCACGCCGTCGTGGCGGCCGAGTTCGGCGCCGCCGGAGTCGACGATCGCACCCGGCCGGATGCCGATTTTCGCGCCGAGGAAGGCGCGGGTGTCACCGGAGGGGATGAAGCAGATGTCGTGGCTGTCGGGTTTGTCCGCCACCGCGAGGCCGCGATCGGCGGCTTCCGCGCGGATCTGCGGTTTCGGGGTGTCCCCCACCGGGAACATGGCTCGTTGCAACTGCTGGGCGGTCAGTACTGCGAGGACGTAGGACTGGTCCTTGTCCGCGTCCACGGCGCGGCGCAGCACACCGTCGGCCAGTCGCGCATAGTGCCCGGTGACCACCGCGTCGAAGCCGAGGGCCACCGCGCGGTCGGCGAGCGCGGAGAACTTGATCTTCTCGTTGCAGCGCAGGCACGGGTTCGGCGTCTCGCCCGCGGCATAGGCGGCGACGAAATCGTCGATCACGTCTTCTTTGAAGCGGTCGGCGAAATCCCACACATAGAAAGGGATACCGAGCACATCGGCGGCCCGGCGGGCGTCACCGGCGTCTTCCTTGGAGCAGCAGCCCCGGGAACCGGTTCGCAGGGTGCCCGGCGCGCTCGACAGCGCCAAATGGACCCCGACCACCTCGTGACCGGCGTCGACAGCCCGGGCCGCCGCCACCGCCGAATCGACTCCACCACTCATCGCGGCGAGTACGCGCATACGCTACGCACCTCCTCTCGCACCGGCCAGGCCGGCAGCTCTGGCTCGTTCCACCACTTGCGGTAATACATCCAGCAGGGCCTCGATATCGGACCGCTGTGAGTTGTGCCCGAGCGAGAACCGCAGCGATCCGCGCGCTTCCCTGGGCTCGACCCCCATCGCGATCAGGACATGGCTCGGCGAGGCGACCCCGGCCGTGCACGCCGAACCGGTGGAGCATTCCACTCCCGCGGCGTCCAGCAGCATCAGCAGCGAATCGCCTTCACACCCGGGGAAGGTGAAATGGGCGTTGCCCGGCAGCCGGCGATCGTCGTGCGGGCCGTTGAGCACGGCGTCCGGAACGATCCGGCGCACCCCGGCGATGAGTTCGTCGCGCAGCGCGAGCAGTTCTGCTGTCCGGCCGGGCATTTCCGCGACGGTCTGTCGCAGCGCGGCGGCCAGTCCGGCCACGGCGGCCACATCGGAGGTTCCCGACCGCAGATCCCGTTCGTGCCCGCCACCGTGCAGCAGCGGAATACAGCCCACCTGCCGCCCGAGCAGCAGCACCCCCACACCGTGCGGGCCGCCGAGCTTATGCCCGGCGAAACTCGCCGCGGCCAGCCCGCTGGCCGCGAAATCGATGGGTAGCTGGGCGGCGGCCTGGACGGCGTCGCTGTGCATCGGCACTCCCGCGGCGCGCGCGATGGCCGCCAGTTCTTCGACCGGCTGGACGGATCCGACCTCGTTGTTCGCCCACATCACGGTGACCAGGGCCACCTCGCCGGAATCGCCGGCGAGTTCGGCACGCAGCGTTTCGGGCGCGACGATGCCGTCGGAATCCACCGGCAGCCAGGTGACCCGTGCGCCTTCGTGGCGTTCCAGCCATTCCACGGCGTCGAGCACCGCATGGTGTTCGGTGGCACCGGCGAGGATCCGGGTACATCGCGGATCGGCATCGCGCCGGGCCCAGAAAATACCCTTGACCGCGAGGTTATCGCTTTCGGTCCCGCCGGAGGTGAGGATGACCTCGGAGGGCCGGGCCCCGAGATCCGCGGCGATGGATTCGCGGGCCTCCTCCAGCCGCCGGCGGGCCGCCCGGCCCGATCCGTGTAGCGAGGACGCGTTCCCGGCTGTCCCGAAGACAGCGTTCATCGCCTCGATGGCGGCGGGCAGCATCGGTGTGGTCGCCGCATGATCGAGGTAAACCGTCGTGGGCACACCGTTGACCGCACCCGGAAAAGCCGACTTCATGACCGGTAAAGCCTATCCCACCGTTGACCTGCATATCTTCCGGGCATCCCCGGCGTACTACGGGATCCCCACATCCGGCGAACATCCGCCCGGCCGCTGATATTCCCCGCACCGGACCGGACAACCGACCGCACGTGTGGCAGCCGGTCGCCGGTCCGTGGCCGGCTTCGTGCTTTCAGGAACGCTCGGCACCGTCTTCGGGTGTGGCGTCGCCCGCGGCCCGGTTCTCGTTCGTGGCGCTGGAGAACACCGGTTGGTTCGCGACGGCCGAAGCCGGATAGACCTCGGGTTCCGCGGGGACGTGACTGAACAGATTGCTTTCGTGCATATCGATACTCCGGTCGTAGAAGGTTTCGCAGTCGGTGCGTGGTGTGCGGTGGTCGCCGGCGGCGACTCCGCCCGCATCACCGAGCGAGGCGCCCGCCCGTGGGACGGCGCCGGTCCACCGCGCACCGAACCGCCCGATCGGGCGTAGTGGGCAGCGCCCCGGTCCCGATCGGATCCGGTGCTGTGCTGGATACTCCTGACTCGGCCCGAACGGACCGGATTGCTCATCATCCGACGGTCCGGGCCCGCGCCGGAACGGGTCGCGGGGCCAGGGCCCCCTCCACCTTACGCGCCGGCGGGCCGGGAAGTCGCCTTTCGCAGTCGCAGGGCGGTGCGCAGACCGCCTGCGCCGGTGTGTTGTCCGGTACCGCCCACGGCGTCGAATCGGCGTTCGGACGCGGTCTCCGGCGCATCGTCGGAGGTCGCGGTGAGCAGGCTGTCGGGTAGCGCGAGCTTGTGGATGGTGCGCAGGCTCAGCACGGCCTGGCGCGGTAGCGGCCCGGTCGTATACGGCAGGTCGTATTTCTCGCACAGCGCCCGGACCCGCACCGCGATCTGCGGGTACCGGTTACTCGGCAGATCGGGGAACAGATGGTGTTCGATCTGATGCGACAGATGCCCGCTGAGAAAGGCCAGTACCGGTCCGGCGTCGAAATTCGCGGTGCCCAGCATTTGCCGGAGGTACCAGTGCGCCCGGGTCTCGCCGGCCAGCACCTCGGGTTCGAATTTCTCCGCGCCGTCGGGAAAATGACCGCAGGCGATCACCACATAGGCCCACAGATTGCGCAGCAGATTCGCCGTCGCGTTCGCGGCCAGTGTCCGGCGCCACCGGCGACCGCTCAACGCCGGGAAAACCACGTAGTCCTTGCCGATCTGCCGGGCGATTTTCGCCGCCAGGGCCCGCGCGGACCCTTTCCCGTCGGCCGGGACCCGGCCGAACTTCCGCTCGAGGTACCAACCCTGCGAGGCGATACCCCATTCGAAGGTGACCGCCAGCAGCAGATTGCGCAGCGGTTGCAGCAGATGCCCGGGCTGCCAGCGTTCATCACGCGTCACCCGCATGACGCCGAATCCGATATCGTCGTCGAGGCCCAGCACATTCGTGAAAACATGGTGCCGGTAGTTGTGGGAATGCCGCCACTGCGCGGACAGCCCGGCCATATCCCACTCCCAGGAGGTGGAGTGGATTTCCGGGTCGTTCATCCAATCCCATTGGCCGTGGCTCACATTGTGGCCGATCGCCATGTTCTCGACGATCTTCGCGAGCGCCAGCCCGCCGGTTCCGGCGAACCAGCCGCTGCGGCGCCGGCTGAATCCGATCGTCGCCCGCGCGACCGCGTCCAGGGCCCGCTGAAAGGCGATGGTGTGCCGGATATACCCGGCATCGCGGGCCCCGAGCCCGTCTTCGACATCCCGTCTGATCTCGTCGAGTTCGCGCCCGAGGCACTCGATCTGGTTGACGCTCAGGTGCGCATACACCGCCACCTGGCTGATCGCCATAGTTCTCTGCCCCACATTCCTGGATAGTCGCCCGGATCCGGAGCCGGAGCCGTCGTGGAAGCACCGGTGACCGTGGTCAGCGGTGCACCTGCCGAAGCCGCCGCGCCCGGCTACGCCGGAGCCTTCCGGGCAACCCCTGGGCACGCTCGGATGCGGCGCCACCGATTTCGAGAGCAGAACAGCAGGTTCGACCTGTTCGGGTCCACCGTAGCCGCATTCGTTCACGGCGGTCCACAACGCCGGGCCGCGGGGCGTCGCGCCGGTTGCGGTGTCGGCCGCACCCGTGCCCGGCCGGCGAATCTGCCGGTCGCGGGGATATCGGCGCGAAGTGAAGCAGAAGTTGCTCAATCTTTTCGGAAACCTATTGAATGTGCCGTTGGTTAGCGGTACGGTAGTGAATGTATCGATAAAGCGCTCTGGAAGCGCTACCGCCCCGCAGGTCCAGCGGAGCGAGACGAGTGAGGACTCCACCGATGAACCGAACCCCCGAACAGCGCACCCGCCGCATCGCCGCCCGGATCGCCACGATCGCGGTCCTCGCCCTCGCGCCGCTGGCTCTCACCACCGGGAATGCCCTCGCCGACCCCGTCGCCGCGGCGCCGATCAGCGATTCGGACGATTCCGGCGGCTTCGGCAACGACGACAGCCACGGCTTCGGCGACGACGACTCCGGCTTCGGCAACCACAGCGCCGGCTGGAACGACAGCGATTTCGGCTGGGACGACAACGGCCAGTACGGCTATCGCGACCACAACCAGCACAACTACGACGGCTGGAACGACCAGTTCAACAGCGGCCACACCGATCGCGAAGACCGGGATTCGCATGCCGGTTACGGCGGAAACCGCGGTAGCGACTACGACGCTCCGGCCGACTGGAACCACGAGAACCACCGCGGCGGCACCCAGAACCAGACCTGGAATGTGCCCAACCCCTACATTCCGCCGGCTCCCCCGGCCCTGTTGCCGACCCCGCCGGTGCATCTGCCGCTGCTGCCGCACCTGCCGCTGCCGTTGGTAGGGCTCCCGGGCCTGCCCGGGACCGGCAGCGCCTTCTGATTCCGCAAGATATGTTGCCGTTGCTCAGCGGTACATTTGCAAGCGTGACACCAGATGGAACGACACGGCCGGGTCCGTCACCCGGATCCGGCCGTAAACCGATTCCCCGATCAGACGGGCGCCGCCACCGCCGCCTTCGTCAACTGCCGATCGGCCGCGGCGAGCACCGCATGCGCCGAATCGGAGAGTTCCTCCGCCCGGACTGCCCGTTCACACCGCCGCGCGAGATCGATCCGATCGTCGCCCGCCGGCTCGACCGGCGCGAGCACGACCTCGGCTGTCAGACCCCGGGCTCGCAACACCCGGATCACCGAGCCGATCAGCGTATCGTCACCCACGAAACCCGGCACGGTCGATCTGTTGCCGTGCGGATCCAGATACCGCAAGCGCACCGGCTGCACCGGAGTCGCCGTATCCACCGCGGCCTGGAAAATCGCCGGCCGTAGTTTCCCGTAGGCCCGGCCGCACCAGGTGGTGCCCTCCGGGAAGAAGCCGATCCGCTCGCCCGCGGCCAGTCGCTGCCCCACCTGCTCCACCACCGCCGGCAACCGGCGTAGGCGCTCCCGCTCGATCGGCACGACCCGCATGATCCGGGCCAGCCGCCCGAGCAGCGGCCAGTCGATCAGATCCGCCCGCGCAACGAACGCCAGTGGCTGCACCGAAGCCAGCACGATGATGTCCGCCCAGCCTATATGCCCGCAGGCCACCAGGACGCCGGCGCCGGCCGGCGCGAACTGCGGCCGGCCCGGCACCGGCCGGCGATCCACCACTCGAAGCCGGATCCCGCAGCTGCGCAGCAGCATCCCCGCAAAGCGGCGCTGCACGCCGGATCGGCGTGCCGGCGGCGTAACGATATGCGCGAACGGATAGGCGGCCAGCACCGACAGCGCACCCACGGCCCGGGCCCCGGCGCGCAGCACACCCACCTCGGCACTGCGCTGGACGCATCCGGCCCCGCACGGACTGACAGGCATCCACGAATGCTGCGGCGCGGTTACTTCGATGTGTTCGTCCAGCGTCCGAACCGGCATCGGGTCACCGCCCACCGTCGAAATTCGCCGCCGCGCCGCGTAACCGGTCCAAGTAGCGAGTGTTGATGGTGTCCAACCCCAGCAGCACCACGAAATCGGCGACCGCGAAATCCGGATCGTGCGCCGGTTCGCCGCAGATCTCCGCGCCGAGCCGCAGATATCCGGTGAGCAGTGGCGGAATTTTCGGGCGGGTGGGCGCGGGCAGATCGTCGAGCGCCACCGTGTCCACCACGACCGGGCGGTACGGCCGCACTCGCTTCTCCGGTGCGCACGCATGTTTCGCGAGCAGGAAATCGCGCACCCCGCGCACATTGACCCCGGCCGGATCCTCCGGGCGGTTTCGCATCGGCACCGAGGCGCAGCCCATCACCCAGTCGTAACCGGTGAGCTGGATGTAGTGCAGGATCCCCGCCCACATGAGTGTGAGCACCGACCCGTTGCGATGTTCGGGCACCACACAGGCCCGGCCCATCTCCACGATCCGCATCCCGGCCGGATCCAGCCGGGACAGGTCGAATTCGGTGGCGGTGTAGTAGCCGCCGGCCGCCGCGACCCGGTCCGGTGGCAGCATCCGGTAGCAACCGACGAATTCGCCGGTGACCTCATCGCGTACCAGCATGTGGTCGCAGTGTTCGTCGAAGCGGTCGACGTCCAGACCCGTCCCGTTGTCGGGGATCCGGAATCCCGGTTCGCCGGCGAACACGTTGTACCGCAGGCGCTGCGCCGCGATGCGGTGGTCGGTATCGGAGGAAACGATCAGTGCGTATCGGGACCGGTGATCCTCGCCGCCGGCCGGTCGAGCCGGCGCGGTCAGCACGGATGTAATAGCCATAAGGCTCAGGAGGCCAGTTCGACACTGCGTCCGGGCATCCGGGGAGTGTCGTCGGTATGCCGGTTCGGTTAACGAGATGCAGCTCACACCGGCCGTTTACCAGCAGCTTCCTTCGAGTTCGCTCCCCTGCCGACCACGGGCCGCATCCCGCCGGGAACCGGACGGACCACCGGCATCGTTGACAATGGTCGCGATTCGGACGAATCACCCCGCCGTTGGCCGGTTCGGCGCGATCCCATCCCGCCGCATATCTCGGCGGGAGCGGCCGTTTCGACCGGGCCGGCTCCGGATGCTATGCCACGTGCAGTCCATCCAGCAGCGTCGCGAGGATGGGCGTGCGGCGCGTGTCGGCGCGTAGGACCGCCGAGACAGGGATGCGCAGACGCTGGTCGGCCAGGGAAAGGGTGGCGATACCTTCGGTGGAGCTGTTCGCGTAGAGGGCGGTCCAGGCGTCGGGGTGGTTGATCAGCTCCATGGTGGCCGTGTGGTCGGGGGGAATGGGCGGGCCGTAAGTGGGTCCGACGGGGAGGTCGGCGAAGGCGGCGCGGATGACATTGTGGATGAGGACCTGCTCGGATTCCGGGGGGAGCAGCAGCGGGTAGTCGCTCAGTTCGGACAGGGTGACATCGGTGCGGCCGGCGAGCGGGTGAGCAGGGGCGGTGGCGAGGGTGAGATCCTCCACCCAGAGCTGTTCGACGATCAGTCCCGCCTGCTGCACACTGCCGCGGATCAGGGCGAGATCGCAATCGCCGTCGGCCACCGCGGCCACCCGCTGGCGGAAGGGTTTGATGACGAATTCGATCTCGGCTCCGGGATGGGCCTCGCGGGCACCCGCAATAGCCGACAGCGATCGTGTGGCGAAAGACATATTCGCGGTGAGCCGGATTCTGGGGCCGGTGGTGCGGATGGAAGCCCGGATCGCGGATTCGAGACCTAGCATCTGCTTCGCAAGCGGTAGTAACCTTGTGCTCGCGTCGGTGGGGACGACCGATCGGGTCGAGCGTTCGAAGAGCTGGACGCCGAGGTCGTGTTCGAGCCGGGCGATCTGATGACTGATCGCCGATTGCGAGATGAAACAGCGGGCGGCGGCCCGGCTGAAACTGAGTTCCTCGCACACCGCGACGAAGTACGTGAGCTGGCGAAGTTCCATCTTCACCCCATTCATGACGAGATCAGATAAGAGTCATCTCAATTATGCGCCCTGAACCTTGAAATATCTGCGTTCTGGATGACGGTTAGTCATGAGTGAAGGAGGCTGTCATGCAGAACGTCACGGAAATCGGCGCCGGCGTCGAGTACGCGGATGTCGTGATCATCGGATCGGGGTTCGGTGGGCTCGCCGCCGCCAAGCAGTTGGCGAAGGCGGGCGTCGATTATGTCCTTATCTCGAGCACACCCGAACACCTGTTCCAGCCGCTGCTGTACCAGGTCGCCACCGGGGTGTTGGCGTCCGAGGAGATCGCGCCCCCCATCGCGAACATCCTGCGCCGGCACGAGGAGGCGGATGTGCGGCTCGGTCAGGTCACCGCCATCGACCCCGATGCCGCGATCCTCACCTACGAGACCCCCGAGGGGGCCCGGCGCATCCGTTACGGGTCGATGATCGCCGCCACCGGCGCCAGCCAGTCGTATTTCGGACGTGACGATTTCGCCGACAAGACCTATTCGCTGAAAACCATCGACGACGCCAAACTGCTGCGCGCGCAGATCGAACGTGTTTTCCGGGAGGCCGCCGACGCCGACGAGCAGACCCGCCGCCGGCTGCTGTCCTTCGTGGTCGTCGGGGCCGGCGCCACCGGTGTCGAGGTGGCCGGACAGCTGAAAGAACTCGCGAAGCGGCACTTCCACCAGGAAGTCTCGGTAACCCTCGTGGAAGGCGCGGGCGCCGTCCTGCCGCCGTTCGGCGGCGGGCTCTCGGAATACGCGAAGAAATCACTGACCCGCAGCGGCGTGGAGGTGCTGCTGGGCACCTTCGTCACCGATATCGAGGACGGGCAGGTCACCGTCAAGGACAAAGACGGTCAGCAGCGGCAGATCGACGCCGAAACCATCGTCTGGTCGGCCGGGGTGCAGGCAGGCGGGTTCGCGAAACTGCTGGCCGCCGCCACCGGATGCGAGACCGACCGGGCCGGGCGGCTGCTCATCAACCCCGATCTGACCGTCGCCGGCTATGCCGATATCTATGCGATCGGCGATATGACCTCGCTCAACGGCTATCCGGGACAGTCGCCGGTCGCCATGCAGGAGGGCCGGCACGCCGCCGATATCATCAGCCGCGATAAACACCCGGGTACACCGTTCGTGTACTGGGACAAGGGCAGTATGGCGGTGATCAGCCGGTTCAGCGCGGTCACCAAACTCAACGAGCGGATCACCTTCCGCGGCACGATCGCGTGGTTCATCTGGCTCGCGGTGCACCTGTTCTACCTGGTCGGTTTCCGGAACCGGTTCGCCGCGGTGCTCTCGTGGCTGGTGGCATTCATCGGAACCGGCCGGCCCGGATTCGACGAGGTCGACGAGCAGTGGCGCGCCGCCGTCCGGGAACCGGAGCGGTTTGTCGCTTGATCTCCTCCCCGTGCCTGGCAGGCGGTTCGATAAAGACGTCGGGGACAATGGGGTCGCGTGCGGATCGTGATGAAACTGCTCGGGCGGGTCAGGACAGCGGCGAGTTCGAGCGGCCATGGGTGAGCGCCGGCGTGACAGGTGTTCGGCCGAATCCGCTCGCCGGCTTCAGCGACAGCTACCGGCCGAGATCACGCCGGGGCTGACCGTCGGCGAATTCGACACCATCGAATCCCGCTACAGTTTTCGATTCGCCGACGACCACCGCGCCTTCCTGGCGGCCGGACTTCCCGTGGACAGACCGGGCGAGTCCGGCCGGCGAGGCTGGCCGGACTGGCGACACGGCGACCCGGAAGTCTTGCATGCATGGCTCGCCCAACCCGCCGCCGGTGTGCTTTTCGACGTCGAATACAACGGTTTCTGGCACCCGGTATGGGGGGACCGGCCCGCCGAGACGATCCGATGTCTGGAAATCGCACGCCGCGAGCTCGCGAACGTGCCGCAGCTGGTTCCCGTGTTCGGTCACCGGTTCCTGCCCGCCATCGCGGGGCAATGGGGTCACCCCGTGCTGTCGATCGTTCAGACCGACGCGATCTACTACGGCCTCGACCTTTCCGACTATCTTCGGCACGAATTCTTGGGACGACCCAGCGATCTCGCGTCGGCTCACGCGACGGTTCCGTTCTGGAACTACCTTCTCGGCGACAGTGGCGGACCACCGGACTCGGCGGCCGTCGAGCCATCGGACCGCTACGCTGTCAGCCCCGGCCAAGCCGTAGAACAGTTACGCATGCTGGCGCTGGAACGTCTCAGCGGACGCCCGGTGGACCCGGAAAAGCTCATCGAAGCTGCCCTGGTCGCGCTGGTTCTCGACATCGACAGCGAATCCTTGCCTCTCCTCGGCGGGCTGACCAGAGCAGAGATCGACCGAGCCGAGGACCTGTTCGACCGGGTATCGAACGAACTCGGCATCGTGCCAACGGTTGCCACCGATGATGGTGATGTCTAGGCGCCACTGATCGGATGCACCTCCGGATCCGCTCACGTGGTGCCCCGGCACCCGGCGCAGCCGACTCTCCTCGTACTGTGCGGCCGTGCAGTCAGCCGCAGCAGAAATCATCGTCGCAAGGCCGGCCGGCCTCGCTGCCGTAGACGGTGAAATCGCGCAGGGGCGCCAGCAAGCTGTCGGCGGTCCACGGGTCCAGCGGTGGCGCAGACCACGGAGCGAGACGACCCCAGCCGGGCGGCGCGTCGTCGAGGTCGTAGCGAGCGACGCCGTCGACGAACAGTGTCCACAGGCTGTGGTCGGGGAACGGGTTCAGCCGCAATACCCACCAGTGTCCGTCGACCTCGGCGGCCAGCGGGAACTTGCGATCACCTGTGCCGCGCCACTGCGGTGGTGCCTGCGATTCGTATCGCGCCATTCTCCGAGTATCCGCCGCGGCCCGTCCCACCACCGCCCGACGGACTGCACCGCCCTTCCCAGCCCGACCGCCCCGGCGCTACCGCCCGCGCCACCACGATGCCGACGCTTTCACCGTCATTTCCCGTTTGCCCATCGGCCGGCTCCGGCGGCCCCGGCGGCGAAACCGTGCAGACCGGATCGCTGCCGCTCGAGCAGTTCGGTCACTTCTTCCTCGGGCAGCGGCCGGTGGAAGTACCACCCCTGCGCGGTATCACAGTGCAGGGCGCGCAACTGTTCGGCCTGGAACCGGGTCTCGACACATTCCGCGGTGGCCGTGAAACCGAGCGCGTGCGTCAGACCCACGATCGTTTCCAGCACCACGAAATCGGTGGCGTCGGCGCTGTTGCTGTCGCGGATCCGCTGGACGAACGGACCCGCCAGCTTCACCACCTGCAGCGGCAGCCGGCCGAGATACGCCAGATTGGAGTAGCCGGTGCCGAAATCGTCCAGTGCGATACGCACTCCCGCGTCCGCCAGGGTCCGCAGGGCCGCGAGCGGTCCGCCGTCGTCGGCCATGAGCGCCCGCTCGGTCAGCTCCAGTTGTAGCCGCTGCGGCGGGATCCCGGTGTCGCTGAGCGTGTTCTCCACCCGGGTCAGCCAGGCCGGGTCGGCCAACTCCACTGCGGAGACGTTCACACTGATTACCGGGGCGCTCTCGGGGTCGAGGTCGTGCCAGCGACGGGCGGCGCGGCAGGCGTGCCCGAGCACATAGGCGCCCAGGGCCGGGATATGGCCGTTGTCCTCGGCCAGGTCGATGAATTCGACAGGTGCGAGTACACCGAGGTCGGGATGACGCCACCGCACCAGCGCCTCCACGGCCTCGATCCGGTCTCCGGCCAGGGGGACGATCGGCTGATATTCGAGGAAGAATTCCCCGGCGGCCAGCGCCTCGGGGATCGCGGCGGACAGTTCGGCACGGGCGTGCTCGCGACGGCCTCGGTCGGGGTCGAACACCGCGTAGCAGCCGCGACCGGCCGATTTGGCCCAATACATGGATGTGTCGGCGGCTTGCATGAATTCGTCTGCATCGGCGCGGTCGGGGCGTTCTTCCATCACCCCGACGCTGGCGCTCACGCGCAGGTGCTGACCGTTGATGTCGAAAGGTTCGGAGAACGCCGCCAGCACGGTCTCGGCCAGCGCTGCCACATCGCCGGGGCGGGCAGGGTCGGGCACCAGGATCACGAACTCGTCGCCGCCCATCCGCGCGACCAGTTGCCCGGGCTCGGTGACGCATTCCCGCAGCCGGGCCGCGGCCGCGACCAGCAACTCGTCGCCGACCGCGTGACCGTAGGTGTCGTTGACGGTCTTGAAATGGTCCAGGTCCACGTAACACAGGCCGACGCCGGAGTCCCCGGCGGCGAACGCCTCGGCGAGCGCATCGAAGAACCGGGACCGGTTGGCCAGACCTGTCAGCTGGTCGTGGTGGGCCCGGTAGCGCAGGCTCGCCTGCAGTGCTCGCTGCTCGGAGATGTCCTCGACCAGCACCAGGGTGTACTGCGGGGCGCCCCGCTGGTCCCGGATCAGCGAGACGTTCAGGTTGGTCCACACCGCGTGCCCGTCCCGGTGCGGGTATGCCTTCTCCAGCCGGACACTGTCGCAGCCGCCGGCCATCAGCGCCCCGTACAACTCCCACATCCCGGATTCGTCCTCCGGGTGCGCGAGGTCGGTCACCAGCATGCCGCACATCTCCTCGGGCCGGTACCCGAGCATCTCCGCGAATGCCGCGTTGACCTCGATGATCCGGCCCGTCATATCCGACAGCCCGGTACCGACACCGGCCTGCGCGAATACGCCGCGCATCCGTGCTTCGCTGGCGCGCAACTGTTCTTCGGCGACCCGCCGGGCCGCGATCTCGGCGGCCCGGACGCTTTCCTGCTCGGCCAGCAGCCAGGCCCGGAAGGCGCGCAGATAACCGTTGGCGAAGGCGCCCAGTGTCGTGGCCACACGCGGTGCCGGGACACCGATGGCGGCGAGATGGGCGCCGAGCACACCGAGGCTGCGGCCGAGTACTTCCTCACCCACGAGGTGGGCGCGGGCCAGTTCGGCGCCGGCCTCGGCCGCCCGCTCCGGGGCCGGCGGCGGTGCGGCGGCCGCGCAGAGCTCGGCAGCCAGCCGGGTCAGCAATTCGGTGGTTTCGGCGGCGCTCATCGGCACGATGTGATCGCGTGCACCATCCCGCAACGCTGTCATCCATCGGCCGGCCAGGTCGGCATACGAGCCCTGGGGTAACGCACCGGGCCCGGCATCCCAACCCATGGGGTTCGATGCTAGCCGTAAGCGGCCGCCTATGTGGAACGTACCCGCTTCCCACCCCGATCGGATACCATGACCGCCATCCGGGTCCCGGCATCGCCGACACCGAAAACGTTGGCGCGAAAGGAATTACCGACCGATGACCAGACCGAGTTGGGCCCCCGAAGGTATCGACCTGGATCGACCCAGCGCATCCCGCGTCTACGACTATTTCGTCGGCGGTATGCACAATTTCGAGATCGACCGGCAACTCGCCCAGCAGATCGAGACCTTCACCCCGAATGTCGCCGAGACCATGCGCGCGAACCGGGATCTGTTGCGCCGCTGCGTCCGGTTCCTCACCGAGCAGGGAATCGAGCAGTTTCTCGATATCGGCTCCGGTATTCCGACGGTCGGTAACGTGCACGAGGTGGCACAGGCGGCCAACCCGTCGGCGCGGGTCGTCTACGTCGATATCGACCCGGTCGCGGTGGCCCACAGCACGGCCATCCTGGCCGATAATCCGAACGCTGCCGTGGTCCAGGCCGACGCGGGCCGCCCGGAAACGATCCTCGCCGATCCGCTGGTGCGCAGCCTGATCGACTTCGACAAACCGGTCGCGGTGTTGCTGCTGGGCGTCCTGCATTTCGTCACCGACGATGCCGACCCCGCCGGCTGCGTCACCCGGCTCGGCGCGGCGGTCCCGGCGGGTAGTTACCTGGCGATCACCCATGCCACCGCGGATGGGCAGCCGGCCGAGGTTCTGGAAGCCCAGAAGCTGTCCGGCCGCACGTCCACCGAGATCGTGCTCCGCACCCGCGACGAGATCGCCGCCTACTTCACCGGCTGGACGGTGGTCGATCCCGGGCTCGTCCACCTCCCGCTGTGGCGGCCCGAGCACCCCGACGATATCGGCGAGCATCCGGAACGGTCCGGGGCATACGGCGCGGTCGCCCGCAAGGACTGAGCCGAGCCCACTCGGACTCGGTCCGCCGGCGGCCGTCCGGCCGTCACTGCGTCACCGCGACCGCACAGCCGGCCGGGCCTCGAGCGTGCCGGCTGTTGCGAATGACCTACGCAGCACGTCGAGAACGCGGGGCCGGGACGACATGTAGAGACGTACGGCGTGGAAACGCCGTACGTGGCGAAGATCCGCAGCGCGGGAGCGAAAACGCCCGCGCACCCCGTCGCGGGTGCGCACGCCGGCGGAGCCGTCATGTCCCGCATGTGGCGCCGGGTTGTTCCCCGGCGAACAGGGTGCGCAGGAAGGCATCGACGTCGTCGGCCGCGGCCGTGAGGACAGCGCGGTGATCGGCGCCTTCGTAGGTCCGGTAGTCCACAACGGAACCGCCCGCGCACAGCTTTTCGGTGATCTGCGTGGTGATCGGGGCGCCGACCAGGGCGTCGTCGGTGCCCTGTGCGACCAGCGCCGGGACCGTGAGGTGCAGCCCTTCCGGTTCCTGACCGGCGAAGTAGGCGGTGAGGGCGGCAGTGTCGGCGCCGGGCGCGAACAGATCATCGGCCGGGATCCTGGCCGACGCTGCTTTGATCTGGTCCATACAACCCGTGCGGGCCGCGTCGAGCAACGGCCGCGCCGCATCACTGATCATGTTCTCGGCCGAAAGCGCCGGATCCGCGGCTTCGGCACCGAGCAGCAGTACCGGCAGGAACGGTATCGCCGCACGCACCCCGGGACCACCGGCTGCCATATACGCGGCGGTATCGCTGGTGCGACTACCGGGCGCGTAGGACACGGCGCCCACGAGGTCGAGCTCGGGAGCGTATTCCGCGCCCTGAGCGGCGGTGAACAAGGCGGCGTGCCCGCCCTGACTATGGCCCGCCACAGCCCATTTCGCCCCGATCCGGGAATCGAGCCCGCGCGCGGCACGCACGATATCGGTCACGGTGTGCGCGGCGCTGACACCGTTCATATAGGGATGTTCGCCGGGGGTTCCCAATCCCTCGTAATCCGTGGCGGCTACCGCGTAACCGGCGGATACCCACCGGGCGATCACCGGATCCGTGACCGCGAGATAGTCGCGCGCCGGCCCGCCGACGCTGTGCGCCGACGGGGCGCAGGCATCACCGACGCCGGTGGTGCCGTGCGCCCAGCTGATAACCGGCCAGCCGCCCTCGGGCGGTTCACCGGCCGGAACGGTTACCGTGCCGGATACCAGGATCTGCCGGCCGGCCGCGGACTGCGACAGGTAGGTGATCCGCTCGGTCCGGGCATCCTCGGGTATCACCGAATCCGGCGAGACCCGCACCGGTGTGGCCGTGATCAGTGCGCCCGGCGTGGCGCTTGCGGCCTGGTCGGAGCCATCACCACAGGCAGTGGCGATCAGGGCAGTCGCCGCGAGCACGATCGCCGCACGCCATTTTGCCGTACCGCGGCGGGACAGAACTGTTCTCATATCACGCTTCCAACCCTGCACGGCCGCGTGATTTCGCTCCATCGGAAACCGGCCGCCGCACTAAAACTGAAATTCATTCTAGAAGCTAACACGGCATACGGTGCCGATGGCGCGAATCGGCAAGTTCGCCGGCCACGGCCGACCGATACCTGCGTCCGGCCACTGCCCCGTACGGGCATCCGACGCCTTTCCCTCGGTCCAGCCGTGCCGGCGCGAACAACCGAACCATGACGCCGTGGCACAGTCGGATTCCGGTCCCGAACCGGAGAGTCAGCGTTTCCCGGGTCGGCGGACGGCTGCCGAGCGCAGCGCCCGGACCGGCCCGGACGCCACGATCACGCGACAGCGGTTGCTTCGAGTTCGACCAGCTGGCCCGGTATCGCCAGCCGGGTCACCCCGAGCATCGTGGTGGCCGGCGCCACTTTCGCCGCGCCCAACCGCGACGCGAGGACACCGTAATGCCGGAAGAGCAGGTCGACATCGGTGGTGTAGACGTTGAGCCGTACCAGATCGGCCACGGACATCCCCGCCTCGCTGAGTACCGCTTCCAGATTGTCGAGACTCAGTGCCAGTTGCGCCGCCATATCGCCATCGTGCCGGGGTTCACCATCCGGGCTCATGGCGGTCTGGCCGGAGCAATACAGCGTCCGGGTGTGCCCGGAAACGAGCGTGCCTTGATCGAAGCCCAACTCCGCCGACCACGTCACCGGATTGATCGCTGTACGTTCCACTGCCATTTCGGCTCCATTCGATTCATCGGAAAAGTCCTACGCCGACGAGTCTCCCGAGAAATCACGACATCCCCGGTCAGGTATTCCGGGTAGATTTCCCGGCATGCGCGCCGACCGGTTGGTCTCGCTGGTGCTGCTGCTGCGCCGGCACGGCCGGTTGTCGGCAGCCACGCTCGCCCGCGAGTTGGAGGTATCCACCCGTACGGTGCTGCGGGATATCGAAGCCCTGTCCGCAGCCGGCGTCCCGGTGTACGCCGAGCGCGGCCGGCACGGGGGTTTCGCACTGCTGCCCGGTTTCCGCACCGAACTCACCGGACTCAACCACGAGGAGGCGCTGGCCCTGCTGGTCGCCGGAACACGGCGCGGAGCACAGCTTTTCGGATTGGGTTCGGCGCTCGCATCGGCCATGCTGAAAGTGGTCGACGCCTTGCCCGAAAGCTATCGGACCGCAGCGAACGAAGCGGCCCAGCGGTTGCTCATCGAACCCGGGACCGATCTACTCGCGCGCCGGGTGACCGAGGACGACATACCCGACGCCGTGGTGGCCGCGGTCCGGCGTGCGGTGCTGGCCGGGCACAAGCTGCGGATCCACTACGCGGCCGTGGACCGGGCGCCGGACTGGCGCACTGTGGACCCGATCGGCCTGGTCATGGTGCGCGGCCAGGGATATCTGCTGGCCACCCGCTCGGGCGCGGACCGCACCTACCGGCTGTCGCGGCTGCTGGCCGCCGAAGAACTGGACGAACCCGCACAGCGAAGCGACCGGGTCGACCTGCACGATGCCTGGCGGGAACGCAGCACACGGTTCCGGGTGGGTGGTAACCAGGTCACAGTACTGACCCGGGTGGATCCGGGCCGCCGAGACGAGCTGGTGGATACAGCCCTCGCCGTGCGCAGCGAAGAAACCGAAGCCGACGGCCGGTTGCGGATGGAGGTGACCTTCCAGGACTCCCGGCATGCCGAATGGGCACTGTGGCAACTCGCCATGGACGCCGAAGCCCTGGCCCCGCAGTGGTTACGCATCCGCCTGCACGACCGCGCCGCCGCGATCACCGCCCGCTACAGCGAGCACACCGCCTAGGGAATCCAGCGGGGTACGTACCGGCGATTACGAGAGGCAGCCGCGACGTCACCGGCCCCAGGCCCGTTGCACCCCCATTCGGGGGTGGCCGCGCAACAGTGACATGTATCACTATCTCATCGGGTCACGCGGCCGAAAGGTACGCCTACGGCCCTGGATACAAGGCGTCCGCACGGGCGCCGGGAGAGGACCGGTGATGAGTACAGCGCAGAAGAGCTATGCCTCCGGCGCGTGGGATGTTCCACTGCTCGGAGACACGATCGGTGACAACTTCGATCGCACGGTGGCCACCTTCCCCGATAACGATGCCCTGGTGGATGTGGCCGGCGGCCGGCGCTGGACGTACCGCGCGCTCGCTACGGAAATCGACGCGCTGGCTTCGGGATTGCTCGCGGCAGGAATCGGCAGCGGAGACCGGGTCGCGATCTGGGCGCCCAACTGTCCGGAATGGGTTTTCGTCCAGTACGCGACTGCCAAGATCGGCGCGATACTGGTCACCGTCAATCCCGCCTATCGCGCGCACGAACTCGAATACGTGCTCCGGCAGGCCGGCGTCCGGATGGTGTTCGCCGCGGCTTCGTTCAAAACCTCCGACTACGCCGCAATGCTGGACGAGGTCCGGCCGAAGTGCCCGGCCCTGGAACGGGTGGTACTGCTCGGCAGCACGGACTGGTCCGATGTGCTGTCGACGGGACGCGATGCCGACCCGGCCGCGCTCGCCGCCGCCCAGGGCAGATTGGCCGCGGACGATCCGATCAATATCCAATACACCTCGGGCACCACGGGTTTCCCCAAGGGGGCGACGCTGAGCCACCACAATATCCTCAACAACGGGTTCTTCGTCGGCGAGATCTGCGGCTATACCGAGCAGGACCGTGTATGTATCCCGGTCCCCTTCTACCACTGCTTCGGCATGGTCATGGGCAACCTGGCCTGCACCAGTCATGGGGCGACGATGGTCATCCCGGCGCCGGCGTTCGATCCCGCGGCCACTCTCGCCGCGGTACAGCAAGAACGGTGCACATCGCTGTACGGAGTGCCGACCATGTTCATCGCCGAACTCGCCGAACCCGGCTTCGGCGACTACCGGCTGTCGACGCTGCGGACCGGGATCATGGCGGGGTCGCCGTGTCCGGTGGAGGTGATGAAGCAGGTCATCGAGCGAATGGGAATGAGCGACGTGACCATCTGCTACGGAATGACCGAGACGTCACCGGTTTCCACCCAGACCCGGGCGGGCGACAGTATCGACCAGCGCACGGCGACGGTCGGGCAGGTCGGCCCGCATCTGGAGATCAAAATCGTCGATCCGGTGAGCGGCCGGACGCTGCCGCGCGGGGAACCGGGTGAGGTATGCACCCGGGGTTATTCGGTCATGCTCGGCTATTGGGAGGACCCGGAGAAAACCGCGGAGGTCGTCGACGCGGCCCGCTGGATGCACACCGGCGATCTCGGGATCATGGACGACGCCGGTTATGTGTCCATCACCGGGCGCATCAAAGATATGGTGATCCGCGGCGGGGAGAACATCTACCCGCGCGAAATCGAGGAGTTCCTCTACACCCATCCCGATATTCTCGACGCGCAGGTGATCGGTGTCCCCGACGCCGGATACGGCGAGGAACTGATGGCCTGGGTCCGGATGCGGCCGGGCGCCCCCGCCCTCGACGCCGCGGCGCTGCGCTTATTCTGCGACGGCCGGCTGGCGCACTACAAGATCCCCCGCTATGTGCACGTGGTCGACGAATTCCCGATGACGGTCACGGGGAAAGTGCGCAAGGTGGAGATGCGTGAGCAGGCCCTGGCCCTGCTCGAGGGTATGGCCGAGGACCAATGACCGCGCCTTGTGAGCAAGCGATCGGGCGGGGGCCTCGCCGGGCCGGAATTGCAACCGGCCCGGCGAGGTCGCCGATCCGGTTCAGGCCGGGGTACCGAAAGACTCGAGAATCGTATCGATCCGCTCCCGAGCAGCGGCCGCCATCTCCGGATGCGTGGTTTCGTACAGCTTTCCGGATTCCACCGCACCGAGGATTATTTCCGCCGCCCGGGACGCCGGGATCATCTCCTTCGCCATTTCGGCGACGCCTTCCATCATTGGTGCCAGCTTGTCCATTACTTCGGGCGGCAACGTCTCCGCGTCCGGTGCCCGGTCCTCCGGCGCAGTGGCGAGCTCGGCGAGACCTCGGAACATCTGGGTGTCCACCGGGCCCGGACACAACACTGTCACGCCGACCTCCGGCGCGATCAGGTCCAGTTCACCCCGCAACGATTCCGACATCGAGATGATCGCCGCCTTGCTCGCCGCGTACGGCGCACCGAACAGACCGACTGTCAGCCCCGCCAATGAAGCCGTGTTGACGATATGCCCTCGTCCGGCGGCAATCAGATGCGGCGTGAATACGTGGATACCGTTCACGACTCCGCCGACATTCACGGCCCAGACTCGGTGCCAGTCGGCGAGGGTGATTTCCCAGCTCGGCCCACCCGCCCCCATTCCGGCGTTGTTGAAAACCAGGTCGATGTGGCCGAATTCGGCGAGCGTCCGGTCGGCGAGCGCACGGACCTGCTCGATATCGGCGACATCGGTGGGCACGGCGATCGCCCGGTCGCCGAGCTCGGTAGCGGTTTTCGTCAGCGCCTCGGAATCGATATCGGCCACGATCACCCGCAGCCCCCGCTCCACCAACGCGGCGGCGGTCGCCGCACCGATACCGTTCGCGGCGCCGGTGACGACAGCAACCTGCCCGGCTTCCAGTTTCATATGCCCTCCAGTCGGATGCCCGCCTCGGCGGCGGGCTTCCCACCATTCTCGCGATCTCGGCTGCCGACCACATCGGTCTGCGGGCCTACGCGCGTTTCAACCTCGAGTACCATTGCGCGGCAGGCGAGACGCTTGCACGATCGGGCCCGGACCGGAAAACGATCGCCCCGGTACCGCGGGTCCCGAGATCGAGCGGCACCGTCCACGAGCCGGACGGCCCCCTTCCGCCACACGGTCCCCCCGGCGTCGTGACATCGTCGGCCGGCGGCGAGGAGACCGTCCGATCTACCGATCAGATGACACCCTGGGCGAGCATGGCATCCGCGACCTGGATGAAACCGGTGATATTCGCGCCGACGACATAGTTGCCGGGGGAACCGTATTCGTCGGCGGTCGCGAGGGTGCGATCGTGCACCCCGCGCATGATCTCGGCGAGGCGTTCCTCGGTGTATTCGAACGACCACGAGTCCCGGGAAGCGTTCTGCTGCATTTCCAGGGCACTGGTCGCGACACCGCCCGCGTTGGCGGCCTTACCCGGCGCGAACCCGACCTTCGCCTCTCCGAACACGCGCACTGCTTCGGGCGTGCACGGCATATTCGCGCCTTCGGCGACGACCGTGCAACCGTTGCGCACGAGAGTGGCCGCATCCCGGCCGTTGAGCTCGTTCTGGGTGGCGCAGGGCAGCGCGATATCGCATGCCACATCCCAGACCGACCCGTCTTCGACGAACCGCGCCGAGCGACCCCGTTCGTCGGCATAGCAGGAGATCCGGCCCCGGCGCTGTTCCTTGACCTCCTTGAGCAGATCGAGGTCGATACCGGCTTCGTCGACGATATAGCCGCTCGAATCGGAACAGGCGATCACCGTGCCCCCGAGCTGCTGCACTTTCTCGATCGCGTAGAGGGCCACGTTCCCGGAGCCGGAGACGATGACCTTCTTACCGTCGAAGCCCTCGCCCCGGGTCCGCAGCAGTTCGTCGACGAAGAACACCACCCCGTAACCGGTGGCTTCGGTGCGGACCTGCGATCCGCCCCAGGCCAGCCCCTTACCGGTGAGCACACCGGATTCGAAGCGGTTGGTGATGCGTTTGTACTGCCCGAACAGGTAGCCGATCTCCCGGCCGCCGACGCCGATATCACCGGCCGGGACATCGGTGTGCTCGCCGATATGCCGGTAGAGCTCGGTCATGAATGCTTGGCAGAAACGCATCACTTCGGCATCGGAGCGGCCTTTCGGATCGAAATCGGATCCGCCTTTGCCGCCGCCGATCGGCATACCGGTCAGCGAGTTCTTGAAGGTCTGCTCGAATCCCAGGAATTTCACGATCCCGACGTTCACGGTCGGGTGGAAGCGCAGGCCGCCCTTGTAGGGGCCGAGCGCGGAATTGAACTCCACCCGGAATCCCCGGTTGATCTGCACCTGGCCGGAATCGTCGACCCACGCCACCCGGAAGATGATCTGCCGTTCGGGCTCACACAGGCGGCGGATCACCGCCGCATCGGTGTAGGCGGGATGTTTGGCCACTACCGGAGCGAGACTGTCCAGCACCTCGTGCACAGCCTGATGGAACTCGGTCTCCCCCGCATTGCGGAGAAGTACCTCGTCGTAGATCTCCTGTAGCTCCTCGTGCAGAACGGGCATGGATCCGGTACCTCCTCATCATCGGTGACCTCGTGTCGGCCGGCCCCCTCGGGCCGCGCTCGGGCTTTCGGATCCGCCACGAACTCACTGCCACGAGGTCACCGTTGTGAGCCTAACTGTCGGCCCGATCGGGCCTGCGACCTGGATACACTCAACGCGGTTCAAACCTACTTCTGAGTAATTTTCGCCACAGATATCCGGGCATGCGCTCGCCGAGGGCCCGAAAAGCGAACGCCCGGCCGGATGAACCGGCCGGGCGTCGGTCGTGAGCGGACGCGGACGTGGCCGCGGGGCGCTCAGCCCTTGTGCTTCTTGACCTCTTCGGTCAGCTGCGGGGCGACGTTGAACAGATCGCCGACGATGCCGTAATCGGCGATCTCGAAGATCGGCGCCTCTTCGTCCTTGTTGACCGCGATGATGGTCTTCGAGGTCTGCATACCGGCCCGGTGCTGGATCGCGCCGGAGATGCCCAGGGCGACGTACAGCTGCGGGGAAACCGTCTTACCGGTCTGGCCGACCTGGAACTGGCCCGGGTAGTAGCCCGAGTCGACCGCGGCACGCGAGGCGCCGACGGCCGCGCCGAGCGAATCGGCCAGAGCCTCGACCACGGAGAAGTTGTCGGCGGAACCGACACCGCGACCACCGGAGACGACGATATTCGCCTCGGTGAGCTCGGGCCGGTCACCCGCGACGACGGGCTCGCGGCTGGTGACCTTGACGACACCCTCTTCCTGCGCGGGGACCTCGACGGTGACCTTCTCGCCGGCGCCGGCCGAGGCCTTCGCCTCGATCGAACCCGGGCGCACGGAGATCACGGGCACATCGCCGGTGGCCTTGGCGTCGACGGTGAAGGCGCCACCGAAGATGCTGTGCACGGCCGAGCCGTCGGCTTTGACATCGATGACGTCGACCAGCAGGCCGGAACCGATACGGGCGGCCAGGCGGCCGGAGACCTCTTTACCCTCGGCGCTCGCGGCGACCAGGACGGCCGCCGGGGAGGCGGATTCGACCAGGCCGGCCAGCACATCGACCTTCGGGGTGATGAGGTAGTTCTCGACATCGTCGGATTCGGCGACGTAGATCTTGGCGGCGCCGGCCGCGGCCAGCGCATCGGACAGTTTGTCGGCGGTGCCGGGCACACCGAGCACCACGGCCGACGGCTCACCGAGAGTCGCGGCGGCGCTCAGCAGTTCGGTGGTCACCTTCTTGACCGCACCGTCGGCGTGCTCGACGAGCACAAGTACTTCTGCCATTTGTCTCTTCTCCTAGAAGTTGCTGCGGGTGCGGGGGACTCAGATGATCTTCTGGCCGACCAGGTACTGGGCGATCTTGGTGCCGCCGTCGCCCTCGTCGGTGATCTTCTCGCCCGCGGTGCGCGGCGGCTTCGGGGTGGACGCGGTCACCGCGGTGCCCGCATTGGCCACACCCACGGTCGACGGGTCGATGCCCAGATCTTCCAGGGTGAAGGTCTGCACTTCCTTCTTCTTGGCGGCCATGATGCCCTTGAAGGAGGGGAAGCGCGGTTCGTTGATCTTCTCGGTGACGCTGACGATGGCCGGCAGCGTCGCCTCCAGCTTGAACACGCCTTCGTCGGTCTCCCGCTCGCCGGTGATCTTCTCGCCGTCGACGGTGAGCTTGCGCAGATGGGTGAGCTGCGGGATGCCCAGGTATTCGGCGATGACGGCCGGGACGGCGCCGGAGCGGCCGTCGGTGGCCTCGTTACCGGCGATGACCAGTTCGACGCCCTCGACCTGCCCCAGCGCACCGGCCAGTACCCACGCGGTCTGGACGGTATCGGAGCCGTGGATGGCGGGATCGTTGATGTGGATGGCCTTGTCGGCGCCCATGGACAGGGCCTTGCGGATGGCCTCGGTGGCGCGATCCGGTCCGGCGGCCAGCACGGTGACCTCTCCGCCCTGCGCCTCCTTGATCAGGAGGGCTTCTTCGACAGCGCGCTCGTTGATCTCGTCGAGCACCGCGTCGGCGGCTTCACGGTCGAGGGTGAAGTCACCGTCGGTCAGCTTGCGCTCGGACCAGGTATCGGGCACCTGCTTGATGAGTACGACGATATTCGGCATCGGTCTTCGTCGACCTCCTGTTCTGGTTACCTGTATTGGCGGTCGCACGATCTCCAGCGGCCGTACGTCCATGTGAGTAGCTCAGGCCGAGACATTACCCTACGTTAAGTTACTGACGGGTAACTTACAAGCGCGGGCGGCCCCAGAGCCTCCCTGCGGACCCGTGTACCGGGCAGTACCAGTAACCTCGTCGCAATGAGCGAGGCTGTGATTCCCGCCGCACCGGCCATCCCTGAAGCACTGGAGCCGCTGCCGTTGACCGGTGAGCGGACGGTGCCGGGTATCGCGGAGGAGAACTACTGGTTCCGCCGGCACGAGATCGTCTACGACCGGCTGCTGTCGCGGTGCGCGGACAAGGTGGTACTCGAGGCGGGATCGGGTGAAGGGTACGGCGCGAATATGATCGCCGAGGTCGCGGCCGCCGTGATCGGCCTGGACTACGACCGCGGCGCGGCCGCCCATGTGCGCGCGCGCTATCCGCGGGTGCGCATGATCCGCGGCAACCTGGCGGCCCTTCCGCTGCCGGACGACACGGTCGACACCGTGGTGAATTTCCAAGTGATCGAACATCTCTGGGATCAGGTGCAGTTCCTGCGCGAATGCCTGCGCGTCCTGCGCCCCGGCGGTGAACTGCTCATCAGCACGCCCAACCGGATCACCTTCTCCCCCGGCCGTGACACCCCGCTCAACCCGTTCCACACCCGCGAACTGAACGCCGCCGAATTGACCGGACTGCTCGAAGAAGCCGGCTTCCGGGTGGACCTCATGACCGGTGTGCACCACGGACCGACCCTGCGCGCGCTGGACGAAAAGCACGGCGGCTCTTTCATCGACGCGCAGATCGAGCGGGCGCTGGCCGGTGAGCCCTGGCCGGCCGATCTCACCGCCGACGTAGCGGCAATCACCGTCGACGATTTCGCGCTGACCCCCACCGATATCGACGCCAGCCTCGACCTCGTCGCCCGAGCGGTGAAACCGTGAGCGGCAACAACACCGGCAACTCGGTACCCGGGCAGTTCACCCTCGTCCTGCACTCACATCTCCCCTGGTTCGCCCATCACGGCCGGTGGCCGGTCGGCGAGGAATGGCTCTACCAGTCGTGGGCGGCCTCGTATCTGCCGGTCGTCGAGGTGCTGCGCACCCTGGCCGCGGAGGGCCGCTCGCATCTACTGACGCTCGGCATAACCCCTGTTCTCGCAGCACAACTCGACGATCCACATTCACTCGCGGGCATGCACCACTGGCTCGGGAACTGGCAGTTGCGGGCCGATGAGGCCGCCATGGCCGGCAACCGCACGCTCGGCCGCCACGAACACCGGCTCGCGGCGGCCGCCCTGGCCGAATTCGAACAGAACTGGCGGCACGGCGCGGCCCCGGTCTGGCGGCAGCTGCTGGACGCCGATGTGATCGAACTGCTCGGCGGCCCGCTGGCCCACCCCTTCCAGCCGCTGCTCGACGAACGGTTGCGCGATTTCCAACTGCGCGAGGGACTCATCGACGCGCGCCTGCGCTGGGGCCACACCCCGGCGGGCATCTGGGCACCGGAATGCGGGTTCACGCCCGGAATGGAAGACGGCTACGCCGCCGCCGGTGTGACACATTTCATGGTCGACGGCCCCGCGCTGCGCGGGGACACCTCCCTCGGACGGCCGGTACGCGACTCCTCCGTCGTCGCGTTCGGGCGCGATCTCACGGTCAGCTACCGGGTGTGGTCGCCCAAATCGGGTTACCCCGGCAACGGCGCCTACCGGGACTTCCATCACTACGACCACGCCACCGGTCTCAAACCCGCCCGGGTCACCGGGAAAGCCGTCGCCGGGCCGGACAAAGCGCCCTACGACCCCGAACTGGCCGCGGCGCAGGTCGAACGAGACGTCGCCGATTTCGTCGCCACCGTGCGGGAGCGGCTCATCACCGAATCCGAGCGGATCGGACGCCCCGCCCTGGTGGTGGCGGCCTTCGATACCGAGCTGTACGGGCACTGGTGGCACGAGGGCCCGCAGTGGCTGGCCCAGGTGCTGCGCGCGCTACCGGAGGCCGGGATCACCGTCGGCACCCTCGCGGATGCGCGCGCACGCGGGTTCGTCGGCGATCCCGTTCCGCTCACCGATTCTTCGTGGGGGTCGGGTAAGGACTGGCGGGTCTGGGCCGGTGACCAGGTCCGCGACCTGGTGGAACTGAACGACGAAATCGTCCGGCTCGCACTCGACACCACAGCGAAGATGCGAGCCACGGCACCCACCGGCCGTGACCGGGTGGCCGATCAGCTGCTGCGCGAAGCCATCCTCACGGTGTCCAGCGACTGGGCGTTCATGGTCAGCAAGGATTCCGCCGCCGGCTACGCCCGCGACCGGGCCCACCAGCATGCGCACGCCGTCCGGGAAATCGCGGGCGCCGTCGGCGCCGGACAACTCGCCCGCGCACGGGAACTGGCGGCCGGATGGGCGGTGGCCGACGGCGTGTTCGGAGCCCTGGACGCGCGTAGGCTACGCGTCAATCCAGCAGAAGGACCGCGATGAAGATCTTGATGGTGTCGTGGGAGTACCCACCCGTGGTCGTCGGGGGTCTGGGCAGGCATGTCCACCACCTCGCGACCTCGCTGGCGGCGGCCGGGAACGAAGTGGTGGTGCTCGCCCGGCGCCCCACCGGAACCAGCCCCGCCACTCATCCCACACATTCGTTCGTCGCCGAAGGCGTGCTGGTGGTGGCGGTCGCCGAGGATCCGCCGATCTTCGATTTCGGCGAGGATATGCTCGCCTGGACCCTGGCCATGGGGCACGCGATGGTGCGCGCCGGGGTCGCTCTGGACAAACCCGGTATCGGCGAGGGCTGGACCCCCGATGTGGTGCACGCGCACGATTGGCTGGTGGCCCATCCGGCGATCGCGCTGGCCGAGTACTACGACGTCCCCCTCGTTTCCACGATCCACGCCACCGAGGCCGGCCGGCACAGCGGCTGGGTCGCGGGCCGGGTGAACCGGCAGGTGCATTCGGTCGAATGGTGGCTGGCCAACGAATCGGACGCGCTCATCACCTGCTCGACCTCCATGCAGGACGAGGTGGAACGGCTCTACCGGCCGGACCGGGTTCCCGTACACGTGATCCGCAACGGAATCGACGTGGGCGCCTGGTCGTTCCGCGCCCGCTCGCCACGTAGCGGTCCGCCGCGCCTGTTGTATGTAGGACGGCTCGAATACGAGAAAGGTATCCAGGACGCGATCGCCGCGCTACCCCGCATCCGCCGCGCCCACCCCGGCACCACACTGACCATCGCCGGGGCCGGCACCCAGTTCGAATGGCTGCGGGAACGCGCCCGCGTGCACCGGGTGGCGCGCGCGGTGCATTTCACCGGGCAGCTGGACCATGCGGAACTGCTGGGCTGGCTGCACGGGGCAGACGCCATCGTGCTGCCCAGCCGGTACGAACCGTTCGGGATCGTCGCGCTGGAAGCGGCAGCCACCGGAACACCGCTGATCACCTCGACGGCGGGCGGGCTCGGCGAAGCCGTGATCGACGGCGTAACCGGTGCCTCGTTCGAACCCGCGGACGTCGACGGTCTGGTGGACGCGGTCATCGCGGTTCTCGACGACCCCGCCGCCGCGCAGCAACGCGCACGAGCCGCCCGGGACCGGCTCACCGAGGATTTCGCCTGGGATGTGGTCGCCGCCGAAACCGCCGGGGTGTACTCCGGCGCGAAACGCCGCGTCCGCACGCCGCTCGGCCGGCCCGAAATCGACCGCCGCCCGCTCCCGGAACGGGATCCGGCGCAGCCGTTGTGAACTGCTCACGTTTCGCTGTTGTCCCTGCGCTCGCCGCCGCCGGTCTGCTGTTCACCGGCGCCACCGCCGGAGCTCTCCCACAGGTCGGTGTCGACGCCGGAACCTCGGCCGGAACCGAGGCCGAGGTCGACCGCTCGGGTGTGGACGGCAGTGTGGAAGGCAATGCCGACGCCGGCGTCACGGTGGGCCACCGGCACCTGGACACGGAGGGCGGCGGTTCCGGATCACTCGGGCTGGGCTGATCCGATCGGCAACGGCGTCGTCGAATACCGGGGTCAGGGTTTCTCGCGGAAGGTGAAGATCTCCCCGATCCGGGTGGCGACCACGACCTCGCCCTCGGCGCCCACGGCGGTGCCGGTCGTGGTGCCCGACGCACCGGGCAGGACGTCGGAGTCGACGGTGGCGCCGGTGGCGGTATCGAAGGTGATCAGATTCAGGCCGTCACCGATGGCGGCGGGGACGTAGCCGGTTCCGCCGGCCGTTTGCACGGGGGCGCCGCGCAGGGCCAGGTCCTTGCGCTCCCACACTGTTTCGTAGCTGGTGCCGGTATCGCGCAGGGCCATCAGGTAGCCGTCGTCACCGGCCGGGATGATCAGGCCGTCGTCGGAGACCGAAATCCCGCGGCGCGGCTCCCAGTCCAGGTGGGCTTCCCATTTAGGTTTGCCGTCGGCCGTATCGACGGCCAGCAGTCGCCGGCTGTTGTCACCGATGTAGAGGGTGGCTCCGTCCGCCGAGAGGGCAGGATCGGTGGCGCTGCCCCCGGCCAGGATATCCCGGCTCCACTCCTGCACGACCTTGCCGTCGGCGTAGCGCAACGCCACCAGGGCGGCATCGGGTTCGCCGGGTTTGCGCACCGTGGCGTAGATCCGCCCGGAGTCGACGTCCATCGCGGCGATGGTGGCCACCGCGCAATCCGGGCCGCCGGTCGCGCAGTCCTCGAGACCTTCACCGGCCGGCGGCCAGTCGAGGTTGGGGGTTTGCAGGAAATCGGGGGTCGGCAGCAGTTGCTGGGTCGGCACCATCCGTTTGCCGGTCTGCCGTTCCAGCACATCCACCTGACCCGATTGAGTGATCACCAGCAGATGACCGTCGCCGGTGAACTGCATCCCGGCCGGCACCCCGGCCACCGGAGTGCGCCAGCGCGGCTGGCCGAGCAAGTTCGCCGATTCCACTGCGCTGTCCAGCCCCACATACACATTGCTGGCGCCGTCGAGCAGGGTGGGCGAGTAGATGGCATTCGGGCCCAGCGGGTTGCAGAAGCGTTTCCGGCCCGTCGGCATCTGGTAGGAGAAGATGTCGCAGTTCGCGTCGGTGCGGGTGGTCACGAAGATCTGCCCCTCCGACCCCACCGTCACCGGCTGCGCGATGGGACCGCCCACAGGACGCGACCACCGCAGGCTCAACGCCCGGGACCCGGTGACCGGAGTATTGCTGCTGTTGCGGGCCTCGTGTCCCGCCGCGGGCCAGCCCAGACCCCGGCCGACAGTGATGTCGTCCACATCGGTCCCGCACGCGGTGAGTACCCCCACCGCCGCGACCATCACCGCGAGCCAGGACCCGGTCCGTACGCCGCCGCCGATACGCACCTGCTGGTCTCCTCCGTCGTCCTGTCGCCCCGGCCATGTGTGAGATTAACGGAAGGGTATAGGCCGGGCCCGCGGAGCACGAAAGTAGGCTGTTCGGCGGTAGGGGGCCGCGGCATACCGGCACGAGCAGGCAGCGGCTTGCGTGAACCACGGAGCGCGCCGACCGCTCGTGCCCAGAGATTCAGGAGAGACGTCGTGACGAGCATGTGGGGCGCACCGTTGCGCACACGATGGCAGGGTTCCCGGCGCCGGGACCCCAGGCAGGCCCGTTTCCTCACCCGCGATTCGCTGCGCTGGGTCGTGGCCAACCGTGCCTACACACCCTGGTATCTGGTGCGGTACTACCGGTTGCTCAAATTCCGGCTGGCCAATCCGCATGTGATCCTGCGCGGCATGGTTTTCTTCGGCAAACGGGTCGAAGTGCACGCCACCCCCGGCCTGGGCCGGCTCGAAATCGGACGCTGGGTCCATATCGGCGACGGTAACGCCATCCGCTGCCACGAGGGCTCGCTGCGGATCGGCGACAAGGTCGTGTTCGGCAAGGACAACGTGGTCAACACCTACCTCGATATCGAGATCGGCGAATCGACACTGGTCGCGGACTGGTGCTACATCACCGATTTCGACCACCGCATGGACGACATCACCATGCCGATCAAGGACCAGGGCATCGTGAAGAGCCCGGTGCGGATCGGGCCCGACACCTGGATCGCCGCGAAGGTCACCGTCCTGCGCGAGACGCGGGTCGGACGGGGTTGCGTGCTGGGCGCGCACGCGGTGGTGAAAGGCGACATCCCGGATTACAGCATCGCCGTCGGCGCTCCCGCGCGTGTGGTGAAGAACCGCAAATCGACGTGGGAGGCGGGTGCCGCCGAACGCGCGGCCCGTGAGGCCGCGCTCGCCGATATCGAACGCAAGAAGAACGGAGTCACGCAGGACGCGTGAAAACGCGGCCCGCGCGGTTGCGCCCGCCACTTCTCGAGCCGCGCTATTTCACCGATTCCATCTTCTTCACGATGCGTTGCACGGTGAGCCAGGTGCGGGTGGTGATGTCCTTGCCGTAGTTCCGTTCCAGCCACACCATGAAATTCGGGGAGTTCGGCGAGGAATTGTCGGTGATCGAGAGAAAGGCCCGCGCCTGCTCGTCGTAGCCGACAACCTCGGTACGCGGATCGGTATCGACGGGCATCTCGACGCGGGAGTGCGCACCGTCCTTGAAGAAGGTCACGGTCAGATAGGTTTCGCGGCCGTGGGTGTAGCCGGCGAAGGGATCGCGGTCCAGCAGGGCGCGTAGCTCGGCGTGGGTACGGATCATCGTGCCGCCCGCGATCCCGAGCTCGGCGTTCAAGGCCGCCTGGATACGGGCCTCGAGCTCCGCACCGGGGGTCTCCTCGGTGGCGAACACGATATTGCCGCTGGACAGCACCGACGCGACCGATTCGTAGCCGAGCCCGGTGAACACACCGCGCAATTTCTCGTTGCTCATATTCGGATTGCTGGGCATGATGCCGCGGAGCAACGCCGCGTACCTGGTCATGGGCAGACCGTACCCCGGCGCCCGGACATCTTCCCGAGCCCGCACAGGCGTCCTGCCCACGAAACCACGGGCAGGGCAACCCGGGGCTGGGCCGCATCCGGAATCGACGCTATCTTCGCTCGTGATCGGTACCTCCCGGTCAGGAAGGAAGTAAGCATGCGTCGCACTCTTCGGGCCGGCCTGCTGGCCTCGGCTCTGCTGATAACCCCGGTTGCGGGCGCGGCCACCGCCGCGGCCGTGCCGCTCGTGCCGCAGTCACACCCCGCGGCCGAACGAGCGGCGTCCGCCGATATCGGGCTCGTCTGCACCATGCAGTACCCGCCGACTCCCCTCTGCTGGCTGTCGTCGTTGTCGGCGTCGATTTCGGGACCGTCCACGGCGGGCTGACCCGCCACCCGGCTCGCCCCGGGGTAGTGCGCCGCCTCCCCGGGGCACCGATCGTGTGCGAAACGGCAACGGCAACGCAATTCGCGTCTGCCCGTTTCGTATTGCGATCTCGTGGCTACTCCAACAGCCTGGGCGGAGTTGCCTACGATGGCTGCACCGATCGATATCGTCCAGCAGTTCACCCGGTCTGCTCCCGAGCGCCGGTTCACACTGTGGTGCCGGACACCGATATGCCGGATATCGATTGCCGAAGGCGGGAGGGGCGATGCCAGGAGAAGGCCCGGTCTTGCATGGGCTGGAACCGATCACCGGGCAGCTGATCGAACAGTTGGTCCAGCGGCCGGACGGCCGGAGCCGGTTGCTACCGGTGATTGTCGCGGTGGGGCCGCCCGGCAGCGGGAAAACCGTTCTCCTGCAGGCACTCGCTCAACGCTGCGCCAAATTGCCGCTCGCCCAGGTCGATCTGGGGCGAGGTGAGCGCGCCCCGCGCGAAGTCTTCGGTGAACTCGCGTTCGAACTGGGCCGCAAACGATCACAGTTCGGCAGCATCACCTTTCCGCAATTGTGGCTGTGCCTGGTGGCGGTCGGCAGCACACTGCACATGCAGGCCGACAACCGCCGGGCGGCGCTGCAGAGCCTGCGCCAGGTCGTCTCCAGCGCCCAGCCCATGGAAGCGCGCAGCCAGAGCGTCGCCGATATCCTCGAGGCCGCCGGACAGGTTCCCGAAGGTTTGTCGCCGTGGGTGGGTATGGCCGTGGAAAGCCTGCTGCAGAGCCTGAACCGGCTCAGTATCCGGCGCCGTATCAAACGCGGGCCGCGGCTCACCGGTGATCAGGTCGAACGTGCGGATATGCTCATCGACCTCGCCAAATGGGCGCACGGTGACGAGGAATCCCGCGCCGAAGCCGACGCCATCTTCGGAATGGCATTTCTGCACGATCTACGGCATGCCTACAGCGGTATGCGAGGAACGGGGCGCACCCTCAATTCCGTCCTGCTGCTGGACAATGCGCACACCCCCGCGGGCAGGCTGTTCCTGCAGACACTGCGCGAGGCGCGGCGGCGCAACGGCGCCGAACCCGATCCGCTGGTGGTCGTCGCCACCAGCGCGCAATGGCTGCCTGCCTGGAGCGAATGCTGGCACCGGCCCGGAATGCACCGTTTCAGCGATATCGCCGAACGCCGCGAACCGGAGCACCGGACCGGGGGTATCGACTGGCCGGAACCGCGCACGCCGCCGGATATCTTCACCGACTGGGCGTCCGCCGAGAATCCGGCGGCCTCCTGGTTTCCCTGGTACCTGGTGGACCTGAGCCGGATGAGCGCGCAGACCACCGGGGATCTCGCCGCCGACCAGCGGATGCGCTCGGTGCCCCGGGTCGCGGATTTCGTCCGTGCCCTGACCGGCGGCAACGCCGCCGCCACCGCCGATGTCCTCGCCGCGCTCGCCCGGACCGGGGACGACGACCCGCTCGCCGGCGCGCGAACCGTCCTCACCAGCGCCGTAGGCACCCACCACGATCCCCTGCAGGAACCGGTCGACGACCCCGGCACGGTACTGGAACGGGCCCGCGAACGGCTGCTGGGCGATTTCGCGGACGCCGAAAGCCTGCGGGATCTGGTCACCGCCGCTGCCGGCCGCACCGTGGATGTGCTCTATCAACGGGAGATCCTGGACACCGCCCTGCCGGACGGGGAGGCGTTGCTCCAGGAACTGCGTAACCGGCTGTGGATCCGGACCACCGGCGCCCCGGAACCGGAGATGGTGCTCGATACCTGGCTACGCCGGATCCTGCTGTGTGAACTCGCCGATCGTGCACTCGACGATCCCCGGAACTGGGAGGCCACCCATACGATCTGCCGGGATGTCTACCGGCGCAAATTCGCGGAAGGCGAGGCCGCGGCCGAAATTGCGGCCATCTACCACGATCTCGCCCTCGGCGAACTCGGATCGGCCATCGAATACCTCGAGCGGCCGTTCCTGCCCGGGCAGACGGAGTTCGGCCATACCACCGCCACCGCCTGGCTCTCCGATCTGGACCTGATCACTTCGGCGCCGCGCCGCCCGGATGCCGACGGAACCCCGTTCACACAGGTCGAAGCGATCGTCCGGGACAACGGTCTGGAACCCGAGCACGAGATGGCGTGGCTGATCGCCGCGCTGTGGGTGTCCAACGATCCGCTCGGTGATCCGCAACGCAGTCTCGACCGCACCATCGAGAACGAATTCCGGCAGCTGGCCCGGGGCCTGGGCCGCGGGGCATTGCTGCTGTACGAACGAGCGGAGAGGTATCGATGACCACCCTGATCCAGCCGCCACCGCCCGGCTACCGGAAATGGTGGTGGATTCCCGCCGCGCTCCTGGGGGTGGCGCTGCTCGTAGCCGCGGCGATCTGGCTGCCCGGCCGCTTCGCAACGGACAACCGTTGCGCGGACGGCGTCGTCCGTACCGCTGAGGGCGGCGAATGCGTCGGAGTCACCGACGGCAGCTACAAGTTCGCCGACGAACTCACCGATATCGAGAATCGCATCCTCGCCCAGAACTCCGCGGTCGAGCAATCCGGGGAGCCGTATGTGAGCATCGTCTTGCTCACACCGATGACATCGGGCAGCAATGCCGAAGGCAACGTCACGATGGCGGGAATCCTGCACCGGCTCGCCGGCGCGCATCTGGCTCAGCTCGCCGCGAACGAGACCAGTATCTGGCAGCGCACCCCGAAGATCCGGTTGCTGCTGGCCAATCCCGGCGTTGATTTCGCCGCCTGGCCGACGGTCGTCGACGAGATCGAGGCACGTCGCGTGGACGAGCGGATCGTCGCGGTCACCGGGATCTCATTCAGTTTCCAGAACGCGCTGGACGCGATCGGAGAACTCACCCGCCGGGAGATGCCGGTGATCGCCTCCACTCTCACAGTCGACAATCTCCCACCCTGGCGGGGCTTCTTGAAGGTGTCGCCGTCTGCCTCGGAACACGCACGCGCCGCCGCCGAATTCCTCGCCGGAAGCGACGACCGGATCCTGATCGTTCGCGACGACAGCCCGGCCGACCAATACGGCCGCACCCTGGCCGAAGCCTTCCAGGCCCGATTCCCCGACGATCCACAGCGTCTCGTGGAACGACCGGAGACCTTCGATTCCAAAGCCGGCGATGTATCCATCGCGTTCCACATGATGATGCCGAATATCTGCCGGCTCGCACCCCGCACGATCTATTTCGCCGGCCGGGGCGCCGAGGCGCTGGAATTCCTCACCGCGCTCGCCACGCGTCCGTGCAACGACGCTCTGGTCCACGTGGTCACCGCCGACGATATGCCGTACTACCAGCTCGCGGAGGTGCCCGCCGGGAAGGCATTGGAAACGGGCGTCCGGGTGCTGTACACCGGTCTCGTACATCCGCAGGCGTGGGAGGATCACCCCGATCGGTTCAATCCCTTCTCGGTCGAGCAGTTCTCACCCGATTGCGAGGGACCCATCTGCTATCGGAACTTCTCCGACGGCAGTCTGGACGATTTCGCGGCCATCATGGAGCACGATGCCGTGGTGACAGCTGTCCAGGCGATCCGGAATGCCGCCGCGTTCGTGCCGGAGGTCAAGGATTCGGGCCCGGTCCTGCAGGCGATGAAGGGACTGCACTCGGACCGGAAGTTCCTGGGCGCCAGCGGGACTCTTTCGTTCGAGAACGGGCTGCCGATGGATAAACCGATCCCGATCCTGGAGGCGAAACTCGGCGCTCCACCGGAGTACATCGGTTTGCCTTGACCCTTTCCCGCACTGCGGGCCCGGGATTGCTGCCGGCCTCGTCACGACCGACACGGAGTACCTGGAGCCCGGCCGGCATGCGCTGGTATCCGCCGCGTCGCCGGCCCTCCGTCGTCGGCGATACGCTCATCGACGGCACCCCGGCCGGGCCGGCGCGCCCCTGTTCGTGATACGACCTCCGCTGCCGCCGCACTGTGGTCCGTGCGGGCGGTGCCTCTCCGCCGGCGCTTACCGGGTCGACCACCGTATCGCGACGGCCGCAGTCGCGGCGCTGCGAGCTGCGGGCCGTCCGAACCGGATTCCGGCCGGGTTACCGCGGATCCAGCGGCGCACCGTGTGCTGCGCGGTGGGCGATCCGGGCGGTCAACCGGTCGCGAGCCCCGGGCCATTCGGCGGCGAGGATCGAGTAGACCACCGTGTTCCGGCGGCTTCCGTCCCGCCGCACGGCATGCTGGCGCAGGACCCCCTCCTGAACCGCGCCGAGCGCGGTGACGGCCTCGCGGGAACGCGTATTGCGGTCGTCGACAGTGAATTCCGCGCGCAGGGCGCCGAGCGTGCCGAAAACATGGTCCAGCAGCAGCAGTTTCGCTTCGGGATTTATCACAGTGCCGCGGACTCGTTGCGAATACCAGGTGAAACCGATGGTCACCCGGCCGTGCCGCTCGTCGGTGTTGTAGAGCGAGGTGGTGCCGACGATCCGGTTGTCGCGCAGGTCCACCGCGACGAGCACCTGACGCCCCGAAGAAAGGGCATGGGCCACGGTTTCGGCCGACGGAGGCTGTGACTCGATACCTTCGGGGAAGTAACGCAGGGTGTCGGGATCGTCGTATGCGGCGGTCAGATCGCCGGCGTCGCCGGGTTCCAGCGGACGGAGCAGCACATGATCGCCGCGCAGGTGTGGCGGGCGCTCCCAGTACTCGTTTCCCATGGCACTCCTCGGGTCGGCTGCCTGCTTTCTACACCGATAGAACAGTCGGCACCAGTGTATTTCGGCTGGTCCAGGCGAATGCCCGGGTCTACCGGGCCGCCCGCCGCGACCTCGGCCCGGTAGACCCGGGTGACCTCGCCGGGAACAGCCCGCACAACCCGAGATCTCTCCGAGGATGCTGCGGCACCGGGCACAGCGCGCCCTGTGCCGGTACAACCGGCACGGAGCACCGACGCCGGAGACGGGCGCGGTGCGGATGAGATCACCGCGCAGCCGCCGGCGCAACTCATCGGGACGCACGGCACAGAAAGGCAGCGGCGGTGCGGCCGATTCGGGTGACCACCAGTGTGTAGGGCTCGGAACCGCTGGGCTTGAGACGGCGACGCAGCGCGTCCGGGTCGGCGTCCACACCGCGCACCAGGATTTCCAGCGGCCCGCAGTTGCGGCGCCGGAGTTCGGACCGCAGGGTCTTCTCCCGGAATTCGAGCCGATCGACGATCCGGAAACCGCGGACACCGGCGGGCAGCCGGTCGCCGGTGAGATAGGCGATCCGGGGATCGAGCTGCCATAAGCCATGGCGGGCCGCGTAGTGCCGGACCAGCCCGGCACGGACCACCGCACCGTCCGGGTCGACGATCCACTCCCCCGGCGCCCGGTCCGGGATCTCATCGGGTTCGGCATCGGTGAGAGTGGTGATCGTGCCCGCCCCCGTGAGCACCGTGGCCCGGCGGGTGACACCCGGTTCACCTAAGCCCGGCGACCACAGACATGCTTCGCGGACCGCCCCGTCCAGCGAGACCACCTCGACCTCGCCGGGCCAGCCCAGCCGATCGAAATCCAGTCCCGGCGCACATTTCACGGCCATATCCCGACCGGGATAGGCGGCCAGCAGATCCGGTAACGGCGGTTGCAGTGCGGCCGGGTCGAACGTGCGCTTACCGCCCGCCCGGCGAGCCGGGTCCGCGATGATCACCGTGCCGGCGGTACACGGCGCCAGCGCATCGGCGCGGACCACGAGCGTATTCGACAGTGTTGCTTCCGCCACGTTGCGAGGTTCCGGTTCCGGCGCGGTATCGGGTTCCGTTCCCGATGCGCTGCGAGATACGGCAGCCGAGCCTGGGTGCCCAGGAACCCACTCCGCATTCGGCGACTCCGAAACCGATCGATCCGGCGCCGACTCGTTCCTTCCGTCCGTCTGCCCTGCGCTGGGCCGCGATACCGGCCAGTGCTCACCACGGGCAGCGGCCGAGAAGCGGGCCGACGCCGGGCGGGACAGGTTGTGCCGGGCCATGGCGAGCCGGACCGGATCGAGGTCACTGCCGACCACGCGGGGGCACACCCGCGCCAGCTCGACCAGTTCCGCGCCGATCGAGCAGGTCACATCGTGCACATCGCGGCCCGCCAGCCGGGCGGCGCGATGCCGTGCCACCAGAGTCGGGGTCGCTTGCTGGAGCGCGTCGTCGGTGAACAACCAATCCTGCGTTCCGGACAGCTTGGCCGCTGCCCGGCGGCGCAGGCGCACGGTTTCGATCAACGCGGGCGCCCGGTCCCCGTGCGCGCGGCGCACCGCCGCCACATCGGACAACTGTGAGGCCGCCGTGAGCTCCCGCTCCGCGACCTCGGCCAGCGCGGCCGCGCCCGGCGGCGACGCCAGATAGGCGATATCGGCCGCGCTGAAGCCGTACCCCATCTACTTGCCGGCGGCCGGCTTCACCCCGGTGATCATGGCGTTGTAGAAGAACTGGCGCGGAACCACCCGGCGCATCACGTTCTCGTCCACCCAGCTGAGCCCGAGCCACGCCCGGTACATCGCCATCCGGTAACCCCAGGTGAGCTTCTCGTCGGGCACCGCGGCCTCGAACGTGCGCACCGGCCAGCCCCACAGGGCGGCGGCGAATTCCTCGGTCTGCGCGGCCACGTCCACGGCGCCCGCCGAACGGGCCATCTCCTCGAGCTGGGTGGGATCGAAGGTGTGCAGATCGACCACGGCCTCGAGGGCCGCGGCCCGCGACGACTCGTCCAGTTCCTCCTGCGGCCGGCGCCAATCCCGCAGGAACGGGAGCTTGGTGATGGCGGTGGTGGCCTTCCAGGTGATGTTGCCCAGGTTGCGGGCGTAGAAGTTGCCGATGGTGGTGGGTTCACCGGCGAAGACGAACCGGCCGCCCGGCTTCAGCACCCGCAGGCATTCCCGCAGCGACTGTTCGACGTCGGGGATGTGGTGCAGCACCGCGTGACCGACCACCAGGTCGAAGGTGTCGTCGTCGTAGGGGATGGTTTCGGCGTCCGCCACCCGGCCGTCCACATCCAGGCCCAGATGCTCGGCGTTACGCAGCGCGACCTTCACCATGCCGGGCGACAGATCGGTCACCGAACCGGTCTTCGCGATACCGGACTGCATCAGATTCAGCAAGAAGAAACCGGTTCCGCAACCCAGCTCCAGGGCCCGCTCGTACGGCAGATCCGCCTCGCCGACCGCGGCGTCGAACCGGCCGCGGGCGTATTCGATACAGCGTTCGTCATAGGAGATCGACCATTTGTCGTCGTAGGTCTCCGCTTCCCAGTCGTGGTAGAGCACCTGGGCGAGCTTGGTGTCGGAGAATGCTGCTTCGACCTCGGCGGCGGTGGCGTGCGGATGTGGTGCGGGGTCGTCGGGGCGTACCGTCATGGTCGGAGAGCCTAATGGGTGCTGCTGGGCGGAGCCCATCCGCAGTCCGCGCACGGCCGGAGCGAAGGCGGAGGTATCGCCTATCCTCTGCTTCCGGGTGGTTCGATACCACCGGGTGGGTCCGGGTGGCCCATGCCTCGCTCAGGTGCCGGTGAACTCGGCGGACCCCGGCCCGTCCCGCAGGTAGGACCGTGTTCCCAGGCGTTGATCGGCGGTATCGAACAGCTGCACCCATTCGGCACGGGCCCGTTCGCAGCCGTGCTCTCCCGCTTCGAATACCGCTTTGGCCGCCGCCAGCGCGCGGGCCGGTCCGGTGACGAACTGCCGGGCCCAGGTGATCGCCGATTCGAGCACATCGTCGGGGGCGACCACCTGATCCACCAGACCCAGTCGCGCGGCCTCGTCGGGTTCGACGAAACGCCCCGTGTAGACGAGATCCTTGGCGGCGCCGGGTCCGATCAGCGACGACAGCCGGTGGATACCGGCGAGCGGGATCATCCCGGTGCCGATCTGCGGAAGGCCGAGTTTCACGTTGTCACCGATGATCCGCCGGTCCGCGCCCAGCGCGAGTTCCAACCCGGCGCCGAGCGCATACCCGCTGATCGCCGCGACCGTAGGCTGCGGGACCCGGGCCAGGCAGCCCAGGGCCGTCTGTAGATCGGCGGCCATGGCGGCGGCCTGTTGCGCCGGAAGGCCGGCGAGTTCGGCCAGATCGTCACCCGCGCAGAACACCCGCTCGTCGCCGTAGACCACCAGCGCCGCGATACCGGAATCCGCGCCGCAGGCCGCGGCGGCTGCGGCGATCTCCCGGATCAACTGGGTGCCGAGCAGGTTCAGCGGCGGCCGGGCGATCCGCAGCACCGCCACGCAGCGACCGGAGCCGCCCGCGTGGTCGGGTTCGAGCCGGGACAGGGATACGAATTCGGCCATGGGCCGATACGCTACCGGGCGCCCGAACCGGCGCCGCCGCGCCCGGAACCACCCAGCAGCGAAGGGTCGGTATCGCGCATCCCTTTCGACCCCTGTAGCCGCGACGCATCCGGTATATCCGCGAAATAGCTCATGTTGTCGGGGAATTTCAGCAGCATCTTCCCGTCCACCTCGCCGAATTCCGGCTGGATCGGTGCGATCGGGGGTTCGGCGGCGAGGATCTGCGCGGTACCGGGGTAGTCGCCGAGCGAGGTCAGCTGCGACCAGGTCGGCGGCAGCAGCACCTGTTCGCCGGCTTTCCAGGTGGCCAGCGCGGCGGCCGGGGTGGACCAGTGCACGCCGTCGGATTCCGAGGTCGCCCCGTCGGCCAGCTGACCCGCGGGCAGCAGCGCGACGAAGAAGTGGGTGTCGTAGCGGCGGCGCTCCACAGTCGGGGTGATCCACCGCGCCCACGGCCGCAGCAGATCGGCGCGCAGCACCAGCTTCTCCTCGGCCAGGAACTCGGCCAGCGTCAGATCACGGCCCTCGATCCGTTCCCGCTGCCGCCGGTAACCGGTGGTATCGGCGACCACCGTATCGGCGGTGGGACCGGCCAGCAGAACCCCGCACTCTTCGAAGGTCTCCCGCACCGCCGCGCAGACGAGCGCCTTGGCCCGCCCCTCGGATATCCCGAATCGCTGCCCCCACCAGCTCGGCGCCGGCCCGGCCCAGTCGATATCGACCTCCGCGTCCACCGGGTCCACCCGGCCGCCGGGGAAAGCTGTCATCCCGGCCGCGAATTCCATCGCCCCGGCCCGCCGCTGCAGGAAGACCTCGGGACCGTCCACACCGTCACGCACCAGCATCACCGTCGACGCGTCCTTGGCCTCGGGCACATCGGCAGGTTCCGGCACAGTCGTCTCACTCACACGTGGCACACTAATCGTGGGATGAACAGACCGTCCATCTCACCCCGGGCCGAGGCGCAGATAGTTGTTGATGACCGAATCGAGCCGCGTCATATCGTCGAGTGAAAGATAATCGACGGGATCCCCGACCAAGTACCGGGCGTCGATCGAGCGCACCTGGTCGACCAGCAATCGCGTAGCTGTGCCGGCAATAGTCACCTCCAGGCGCGAGCGCGCAGGCGCGGCGCTCGTCGATGACGGCACTACAGTGACCATCGACCAGTTGGTGCGTGACAGAACCACTCCATAACGTCGGCCACGCTGCTCATGTCCACGCTTGGCGTCACCGAGGTCGATGCGGTAGACCATTCCACGGATCACCAGGCATCGGGTTCTGCGTTGAGATCCTCACCGACAGCTTCGATGCGGTCGGCATCGGCCTGCATCTCCTCCTGCCAACGTTCCCGGCGCAACACTCGTAGGGCATGACGCAGCACATCACTGGTCGTCTCACCCTCACGCATCAATTCTTGGACGAGCGCTTGATCTTCCGCAGTGGCACGGAAAGCGATGGTGCTCATACCGGCAGTCTACGTCTGTTTTACAATTGTGCAACATTCGGTGGCGGTCAGCGGGAGCGGTGCCGGCCCAGGCGGCGGGCGCGGCGGGCGAAGTAGCGGTCGTCGATCCGGTCCAGGGCGATCGATTGGCGGAACGCCTCGCTGAGGTTCTCGGCGGTCAGCACATCGTCCAGCAGGCCCTGTTTCACGACCTCGCCCTCACTGAGCAACATGCAGTGGGTGAAACCGGGCGGGATCTCCTCCACGTGGTGGGTGACCAGAACCAGGGCCGGCGCGTCGGGGTCGGCGGCGAGATCACCGAGGCTTTCCACCAACTCCTCGCGACCACCGAGATCCACCCCCGCGGCCGGTTCGTCGAGCAGCAGCAGTTCCGGATCGGTCATCAGGGCGCGCGCGATCAGGACCCGTTTGCGTTCGCCCTCCGAGAGCGTGCCGTAGGTGCGGTCCAGAAGGTGTTCCGCACCCAGGCTTTCCAGCATATCGATCGCGCGATCGGTATCCATATCGTCGTACTTCTCGCGCCACCGGCCGAGGACCGCATACCCCGCGGAGACGACCAGATCGGCCACCCGTTCCTCGGGCGGGATCCGGGCCGCCAGCGCCGCCGAGGACAACCCGATCCGCGGCCGCAGTTCGCTGATATTCGTCCGGCCGAGACGTTCGCCCAGGACATACGCGGCCCCGTAGGAGGGGTGGGTTTCCGCGGCCGCGATCTGCAGCAGCGATGTCTTACCGGCCCCGTTGGGCCCCAGTATCACCCAGCGTTCGTCGAGTTCGACCTGCCAGGTGACGGGCCCGACGAGAGCGTGCCCGTTGCGGCGGATGGAAACGTTGGTGAAGTCGATGAGCAAATCTGGATCGGGGTGCGCCACGGCCTCCATCTTGTCTCGAGACGTACTCGGTCGCGGCACCGGGCACGCTACCGCTGGCCGAGTCGCGCGGGGCGGGTGGCGATCACCGTGGTCGAGCCGGGGGCCACCTCGGTGAAACCCGCATCGCGCACCGCGGTCGCGGCGCTGCGCGCCACCGCGCTGCGCAGCATCTCCCATTCCTCGGGTTCGGCTTCGCGGACCGCACAGGCGAATCCGCGTTGCGCCCAGTCCCGCGCCTGCTCCACGGGCAGTGCGCCGGCGAACAGCATGCTCGCATGCCCGACCTGTGCGGCGGCCTTACCGACCGTCATCCCCAGCGCGGCGTTCACCCAGAACACCGGCACATCCAGCGGCACCGGACCCGGATCGTCGGATTCCAGGTCGGTACCGCCGATCTGGAGCCGCCGGATCCGCGGATCCACCGCCCCCACCGGCCCGGGCACCAGCGCCCGCACCAGCGCCCCACCGCTTTCTACGGTCACCCCGGGCACCTCGTTCGCGGCCGCCCACTGTGCGCCCCGCGCCCGCCGGGCGACCTTCCGGATCCGCGACCGCTTCCACGCCAGATACGGCTGCTCCCATTCACCCCCGGCGCCCACCCGCGGGTCCAGGCACAGCGCCACCGCCGCACCGGCCGCTGCGGCGAGCAGATCACTGCGCGCCGGCGGATCGGTCTTGGGCAGATGCAACACCATCTGCATGGCCTGTACCTGAGCGGGATCGTCGGGATCTCCCGAACCCCCGTAACCCGCGGCGAGTTCCGCGTGGCGCTCGGAAAACCCTGGGTCACCGAAGAAATCGGCACCCGGGTCCGGCGGCGGGTCAACCACCCCGTCCCATTCGTGACCGCGCGCCACCACATCCGCGCCGCTATCCGGCAGCATCACACAAAGCCTCCAAGCACCCGACCAACACCGGGCGACAGCCTACCTACGCGCCTACGTCCCGCCTGCCGTGGTCCTCCACTCCGGTGGCGCAGGTGCACACCGGGCGCCGCAACCGGGCACCCGGAACATGTGGAAATTCCCGCGCGGATCCCCACTCGACCAGCACCGCTGCTGAGTCTTACGAGGCCCGGAAAGGTTTCGGCCCGAAACCCGCGCCGCCGCAAGCGGCGCCGGAAAATACAGCTACCCCAGGGGTACCCGCCGCAGCAGACCGTCTTCCGCGTCCGCGGCCTCCACCTCGTCCCGGGTGACCCCGAGGATGAACAGCACCGCATCGAGGTAGGGATGGGACAAGGCCGTATCGGCGACCTCTCGCAGCGCCGGTTTGGCGTTGAACGCCACGCCCAGGCCCGCCGCGTTCAACATATCGATATCGTTGGCCCCGTCGCCGACGGCCACCGTCTGCTCCATCGAGATCCCGGAATCGGCCGCGAACGCCCGCAGCGCTGTCGCCTTGTAGGCACGGTCCACGATCTGCCCGACCACCCGGCCGGTGAGTTTGCCGTCGGCCACTTCCAGCACATTGGCCTGGACGAAATCGAGATCGAGTTCGCGGGCCAACGGGTCGATCACCTGCCGGAAACCACCGGAGACCACACCGCACCGGAACCCGAGGCGTTTGAGCGTCCGGATGGTCGTGCGCGCACCGGGGGTCAGGGCGATGGTCGCCGCCACCTCCGCGATCACCGATTCGTCCAGCCCGGCCAGGGTCGCGACCCGCTGCCGCAGCGATTCCGCGAAATCGATCTCACCGCGCATCGCCGCCTCGGTGACGGCCCGCACCTGCTCCTCGACGCCCGCGTAGGCGGCGAGCATTTCGATGACCTCACCCTGGATGAGAGTGGAATCCACATCGAACACGATCAGCCGTTTGGCCCGCCGGGCCAGCCCGGCCCGCTCCACGGCGATATCGACACGCTCGGTGACCGCGACCTCGGCCAGCGCCGTCCGCAGCCGCGAATCGGTATCCCGCGCCCGGTCCGGGGCGGTGACCATGAGCTCCATACCGGTGACCGGGTAATCGGCGATACCGCGGATCAGATCGATGTTCACGCCGAGCGCGGCCAGCTCCCGCGATACGGCACTGAACGCCCGCGCAGTCACCGGTGACCCCAGCACCACCACGGCGTGCGTGGAGACCGGCGCTCGGGCGGCATCGGCGTCGACATCCACATCGACCTGCATCCCGACGGTGTTCATCGCCTCTTCGAGCTCGTCCTGCAAAGCCTCGGGATCGGACGGGCAGCTCACCAGCACGCCCAGGGTGAGCCGGCCGCGGATCACCACCTGCTCGATATCGAGCAGACTCACCCGATGCCGCGACAGCGCGGCCAACAGCACCGAGGTGACCCCCGGTCGATCGGGCCCGGTGACGGTGACGAGAACGGTCGTCTCGGCCAACACTAGCTCACTCTCTGTGACAAAGCGCCACTCCGGCGCCGCGGGTACGGGGCAATCAGGCCCGAAAATGGGCGAACCCGGGTTCGCCCTCCGCTGTTTCCTCCGCTTCGCGCTGTATTATCTGCGCCGCCTCCGGCGGCGCGGGGTTCGGGGCCCCCTTGGTCTCGTTCTTCACTCCGACGCTCCTCCGCTTCACTCCCCCGCTCTGTCGCTCCAGAACGAGACGGGCCCCGAACCTTGGAGGTGGGCGGATTCAAGGCTCTGCGTTGCGCCGTGTCGGAGGTTCGGAGACTGTGCGCGGGCCCTTCACAATCTAAGCGTCCCGGCCTCGGCCCCCTGCCGACGACCCCCTCGGTTCCGGGTGCGGAAACGCAGCGCGCCCGCCGACCTGGGCCGACGGGCGCGTCTGTGTCATGCGGGAGCGGGTCAGGATTTGACCAGCTTCTTCTCCACTTCGGGATCGTGATGTTTGGCTTCACCGCTGAGCCCGACGTGCGCTTCCGTGCGCATCCGCTCGATCATATGCGGATAGTGCAGTTCGAAGGCGGGACGTTCGGACCGGATCCGCGGCAGTTCGTAGAAGTTGTGCCGCGGCGGCGGGCAGCTGGTGGCCCATTCCAGGGAGTTGCCGTAGCCCCACGGATCGTCCACCGTCACCACTTCGCCGTAGCGGTAGCTCTTGAAGACGTTCCACAGGAACGGCAGCATCGAGGCGCCGAGGATGAAGGCGCCGATGGTGGAGACGGTGTTCAGCGTGGTGAACCCGTCACCGGCCTGGTAGTCGGCGTAGCGGCGGGGCATACCTTCCGCACCCAGCCAGTGCTGCACCAGGAAGGTGAGGTGGAAACCGATGAAGGTGGTCCAGAAGTGCCACTTCGCGAGGCGTTCGTCCAGCATGCGGCCGGTCATCTTCGGGAACCAGAAGTAGATACCGGCGTAGGTGGCGAACACGATGGTGCCGAAGAGCACGTAGTGGAAGTGCGCGACCACGAAGTAGGAGTCGGTGACGTGGAAGTCCAGCGGCGGGCTGGCCAGGATGACACCCGACAGACCACCGAACAGGAAGGTGACGAGGAAGCCCACCGAGAACAACATCGGTGATTCGAACGTCAATTGCCCCTTCCACATGGTGCCGATCCAGTTGAAGAACTTCACACCGGTCGGGACCGCGATCAGGAAGGTCATGAACGAGAAGTACGGCAGCAACACCGCGCCGGTGGCGTACATATGGTGCGCCCATACGGCGATGGACAGGGCCGCGATACCGAGGGTCGCGTAGACCAGGGTGGTGTAGCCGAAGATCGGTTTCCGGCTGAACACCGGGAAGATCTCGGAGACGATACCGAAGAACGGCAACGCGATGATGTACACCTCGGGATGCCCGAAGAACCAGAACAGGTGCTGGTAGAGCAGGATGCCGCCGGTGCCTGGATCGTAGATGTGGCCACCCAGGTGCCGGTCGTAGAACAACCCCAGCAGAGCGGCGGTCAGCAGCGGGAACGCGAGCAGTACCAGCACGCTGGTGACGGCGATGTTCCAGGTGAAGATCGGCATCCGGAACATGGTCATACCCGGAGCGCGGAGGCAGACCACGGTCGTCAGCATGTTCACACCACCGAGGATGGTGCCCAGACCGGAGACGGCCAGGCCCATGATCCACAGATCGGTGCCGACACCCGGCGAATGCAGGATATCGGTGAGCGGTACGTACGCCGTCCAGCCGAAGTCGGCGGCGCCGCCCGGGGTGATGAAGCCCGCGGTCGCCATGGTGGCGCCGAACGCGTACAGCCAGTAACTGAAGGCGTTCAGTCGCGGGAAGGCGACGTCGGGGGCGCCGATCTGCAGCGGCAGGATGATGTTGGCGAAACCGAACACGATCGCGGTCGCATAGAACAGCAGCATGATCGTGCCGTGCATGGTGAACAGCTGGTTGAACTGCTCCGGCGAAAGGAACTGCAGGCCCGGGCGAGCGAGCTCACCGCGCATCATCAGCGCCATCAGGCCGCCGATGAGGAAGAACGCCATCGAGGTGGTCAAGTACATGACACCCAGGACCTTCGGGTCCGTGGTTGTCACCGCCTTGTATATGAACGACCCCTTCGGCCCCAATCGTGCCGGAAATGGCCGAGTCGCTTCCACCCCCTGCGGGACTGGCTTGGGCTCTACGGCAGTCACTGATCCTCCTGAAGGTGCCTTTAGGTCGCTCCGCAGGCTCCACTGTTTGCCCGCTGCCCCGTCGCGCGGGGCAGCCAACGGTTAGCTTGCGCTTCTCGAATCGTAAACCGTCCGCCGAACGGCGTCCGAACGGGTCCTACTCTGTGTCGTACTACCGGCTCGGCCGGTACCGGATCGAGGGGCGCGAAGTATGCCGTTCCACGGACCTACCGGGGCATCGTCTCACCGGGACAGCGGGCCGAAGCCCGGCTGGATACCGCACACCACGCGCCCGCGCCGCCGGCCCCGCGTTCCTCCGGCAGGCCGGCAACCCGCACGTTATGAGCTTCCTGCGCACAGCCCTGATCCGCCGGCCGCACCTCGTCGCACACCGGCTTCCGGCAGGCCGGTTGTTCGCAGGTGGCGCACGAAGGACAGCGCCCGGCAGGCGCTGGCGCGCAGCGGATCCGGTGGGCATGTACCCTTCCCGGCATGCCGGTGAGCCCTGCCGTCCGTACCCCAGCCGTGCGCAAACCCCGGACCCCCGCCCGGGCGCGGCGTGCCCACCGGATCGTGGGCGCCGCGCTCGCCTGTATCGCGGTCGCGGTGGCGGGTTGCGCGAGCGAACCCGATAACTCGGCGTCGATCATCCGCACCACCACCAAGATCGCCGGCGCGGGCGTGGTCGGGATCGAACGCGACACCACCCAGGCGTGTTCACTGCCCACTTCCGCCGATCCCGCCGACGGCCCCACCCGCACCGTCCGGCACGCCTCGGGTGAATCGCGGGTGCCGGCCGATCCGCAGCGCATCGTGGTGCTCGGCACCTCCGCACTCGACGCCACCTGCGCTGTCGGCCTGTGGGAACGTGTTGTCGGCGCGACCACCGTGCCCGGCCCGGCGCCCCAGCCGGGCTACCTCGGGTACGGGGTGCTGGAGATCCCCGGCGTCGGTGTCGCCACCGACCCCGATCCCGCACTCATCGCCCAACTGAACCCCGATCTCATCCTCGGCGAGGTCCCGGCCGGCCGGGCCGACTACGCCGCCCTGAGCGATATCGCCCCGACGGTGCTGATCGGCACGGACAAGACCTGGGAAGAGCAGTTCAGCGCCTTCGCGGGCGCCATGGGTCGCGCCGCTGCCGGGCGGGCGGCGCTGGACAGCTACCGCACCGAGGCCGCCGATACCGGCAAGTCGATCAACGCGGCATTCACCGAGGCGTCCCTGGTCCGGTTCACCGCCACCGGCAGCGAGATCATGGGCAGCGAAACCTTCGCGGCGCAGGTTCTCGCCGATACCGGCGCACAGCGGCCGACCGCGCAGCGGGAGGAGTCCGAACCGCTGGACGAATCCGATCCCGTCGCCGCCGAGGGCGACCTCATCTATGTCATGTTCGCCGGGCCGGAGGGCCAGGAGCACGGCGAATCGGTGATGCGTTCGGCGGAGTGGAAGGAGCTGGGCGCGGCCACCGACGGCCGCACCTTCGTGGTCGACGACGCGCTCTGGCACACCACGGGCCTGACCTCGGCACGCGCAGTGCTCACCGATATCCGGGACAGCCTCAACTCCTACGTGTTGGAGTGACCCGGCGGCCGGCCGGACAACCACCTGCCGCCTCGCCGCCGGGCAACTCGAACCGGCGGTCGGTCACAGGCCCGCGATACCGTCCCCGAACACCCGTTCGCAACCTCGCCGAGACCATCCCGGAATACTGAAATCGCAGGTGAGCGCACCTGGCGCCGGTACCGTCGAAGTATGGGCGCGGGCGGTGATCGCTCACTCGGCTACCGGTTGAGTATCGGGATCGTCATCGGACTGGCGATCGGGATCCCGCTCGGCCTCGCGGTCCTCGGCAATCTCGCGCTGGGGGTGGGGCTCGGTATCGGTTTCGGTCTGGCGTTCGGCCTGGCCATGTCGCCGTCGTCGTCGGGCGACGACGGCTCGGGCGGCCGCCGGAAACCGCGCGGCGACGACTGAAGTACGCTCGGCGGCGCCCGGAAGTCACGGCGCGCCGAAGTTCCGCTCTCCAGCCCATCCGGCGCGACGAACACAACTTCTGGTAACCGCTCGGCACTCCACCCCCAAGGGATAGTGGCTATTCCTTGCCACGGGGGTAGTGTTACGGCGCGCGGAGCGCTGGCAGAGTCGTACTGAGTCGTAGTCGGAATCGTTGGGAAAGGCGTGGAAAAGCATGAAGCTCATCGATCGGGTTTCGGCCATCAATTGGAATCGGGTACCCGACGAGAAGGACGCCGAGGTCTGGGATCGGCTCACCGGTAACTTCTGGCTCCCCGAGAAGGTCCCGGTGTCCAACGACATCCCGTCCTGGAACACCCTCACCGCCGATGAGAAACAACTCACCATGCGGGTGTTCACCGGCCTCACACTGCTGGACACCATTCAAGGCACGGTGGGCGCGGTCAGCCTCATCCCCGATGCGCTGACCCCCCACGAAGAGGCGGTGCTCACCAATATCGCGTTCATGGAATCGGTGCACGCCAAGAGCTACAGCTCGATCTTCTCCACGCTGTGCTCGACTCGCGAGATCGACGATGCCTTCCGCTGGTCGGAGGAGAACCGCAACCTGCAGCGCAAAGCCGAGATCGTCCTCGACTACTACCGCGGCGACGATCCGCTCAAGCGCAAGGTCGCCTCGACACTGCTGGAGAGTTTCCTGTTCTACTCCGGCTTCTACCTGCCGATGCACTGGTCGTCGCGGGCCAAGCTCACCAATACCGCCGATATGATCCGCCTGATCATCCGCGACGAGGCGGTGCACGGCTACTACATCGGCTACAAGTATCAGCGCGGCCTCGAGCAGGTCACCCAGGCCGAACGCGACGAGCTGAAGAACTACACCTTCGAGCTGCTGTTCGAGCTGTACGACAACGAGGTCGAATACACCCAGGACCTCTACGACGAGGTCGGCCTCACCGAGGACGTCAAGAAGTTCCTCCGCTACAACGCCAACAAGGCGCTGATGAACCTCGGTTACGAGGGGCTGTTCCCGAAGGACGAAACCGAGGTCAACCCGGCGATCCTGTCGGCGCTGTCCCCCAACGCCGACGAGAACCACGACTTCTTCTCCGGCTCGGGTTCCAGCTATGTGATCGGCAAGGCCGTCAACACCGAAGACGACGACTGGGATTTCTGATCCCCGCACACCGGCACGGGCTCCCGAGGAACTCGGGCCCGTGCCGGTGGCGTTCGGATCGTCGGACTACGTGCGGTGGCCGGTCGACTCTGCCGCCGCGGCGCGATTCTCGTCGTCGTCCGGAGTTTCGGGATGACGCCGGATCAGCAACAGCGCCCCGGCCAGACCGCCCCACACCACAACAATCGAAATGATCAGCATGATGATCGCTCCCGTGGACATCAGCTCTCGTCCTTTCCGGCCGGAGTAACGGCCTCGTGTGACGGGTCGCCGGGTGCGTCCGTGACGGGTGCGGGACCGGCGTTACGCCATGGGATCAGGGCGAGCACGATGCCCACCACGATGGCGCCGAGCGCCACGCCCCAGCCGGCGATCATCAGAAAGCTGCCGGAGTAGCCGCTGTAGTTCTCGGCGAACTCAGCACGCAGCGAATCGATCATCATCCAGCCGAGCACGACCGGGGTGACGACGCCCAGGGTGATCTTCCAAATCCAGCCCAGGCGCACCACCGATACCGAGTCGACGTGGGCCTGCAGCAGCGGCAGTTTCCGCAGTCCCCAGGCCACCACCACGACCGCGACCAGAGCGGCGAGCGCCACCCCGTAGGCGTTGATGAAGTGATCGACCGCGTCGAGCAGGAACAGGCCACCGCGGGTCGGGAAGAGGGCGATGGAGACCGCCGCGGCAGCGCCGCCGACGATGAGCACGGTCGGCACGCGGTCCATACCGGTACGGTCCTGCACCGCCGACACCAGCACCTGCACAATGCTGATCAGCGAGGTCAAACCCGCGATCAGCAGGGAGCTGAAGAACAGGATGCCGAACCAGGCCGCCCCGCCAGTGAGTTCGGAGATGATGGCGGGAAACGCGACGAACGCCAGCCCGACACCATCGGCCACCACCTCGTCGATCGCGGTGCCGGCCTGGGTCGCCATGAACCCGAGGGCCGCGAAGACACCGATTCCGGCAAGGATCTCGAACGAACTGTTGGCGAATCCGGTGACCAGTGCCGACCCCGTCAGATCGGCCTTACGCCGCAGATACGAGGAATACGTGATCATGATGCCGAACCCGACGGACAGCGAGAAGAAGATCTGACCGTAGGCCGCCACCCAGACCTTCCCATCGGTGATCGCCGACCAGTCCGGCGAGAAGAACGCGTCCAGGCCGCTCGCCGCACCGGGCAGGAACAGGGCCCGCACCACGAGGATGCCGAACAGCACCACCAGCAGCGGAATGAAAACCTTACTGGCGGATTCGATCCCGCGGCGCACCCCGAAAGCGAGCACGCCCAGGGTCACCAGCCAGACCACGATCAGCGGTATCGCAACCCCCGCCACATAGGAGGTCCCGAAGGACGGTTCGTCGGCTCGGTGCAGGAATTCGCTGAAAAAGGCATCGGGATCGTCGCCCCACTGCTGACCGACCGAGAACCCCACATAGCGGGCCGCCCAGGCGATGATCACCGCGTAGTAGGTGGCGATCACGAAACAGATGGCCACCTGCCACCAGCCCAGCGCCGTCACCCGCCGGGACAGCCGGTGGAACGCCAGCGGTGGCGAGCCCCGGAATTTGTGGCCCATCGCGTAGTCGAATATCAATACCGGAATACCGGCTGTGAGCAGCGCTATCAGGTAGGGCACCAAGAAGGCGCCGCCACCGTTCTCGTAGGCGACATAGGGGAATCGCCAGATATTGCCCAGTCCCACCGCCGAACCGATGGCTGCGAGCAGGAATCCGGCTCGTGTACCCCACTGTTCCCGGGGTCGGTCGACCTGACCCATGGTTCCTCCGTTCCTCATCCGAACCACCACGCGGCGAGGTCCCCGCGAGTGGTGCCGCTACCTGCTTCCGGTTCCGCGAGCCAGGTAACGATACGACTCGGGTACCCCGGTGGCCGGTGCGCCGAACCCGGGCGAGGCGCACCACCTGGGACCGAAGCGTGGCGGAACAGCCGGACGCGGTGGCCAGCGCAGCACGCGGCAGATCTCATCCGCCGGTCGCCGCGGGCCCGGACCTCCGGCGGGACGGCGGCCCTCACCCACAACCGCTATGCTGCCGGAGCGAGCCGCATCGGCGGCTCGCTCCGGTCCCGGCGCGGATGCGGCGCCCGTTTTGTGTAGGAGTGCGTGATGGCAGGCGACACCGTCAAGATTCCCGGCTGGCTGAAACCGATGAACCGGGCGATGGTCGCCGTCAGCCGGGTGGGAGTCGCGCTGCCGATGGCGTTGCTCACCGTTGCCGGCCGGAAATCGGGCAAGCTCCGCACCACACCGGTGACACCGTTCGAATACGACGGCGCCGAATACGTTCTCGGCGGTATTCCCGGCGCGGATTGGGTGAAGAACGTCCAAGCCGCCGATACCGCTGAACTGAAGGTCGGGCGGCGGAAACGGACAGTGCGCCTGGTGGAGATCCCGGCGGCCGACAGCGAACCGGTGCTGCGGCAATTCCCGCGACTCGTGCCCACCGGTGTACCGGTCATGATCAAGTCCGGGGTCGTGACCGGCGACGACCCCGACGAGTTCGCCGCCCTGGCCGGCCGGTGCACGCTCTTCCGTATCGAGGATGCCTGACCTCCTCTCCGCGCGAGCGCATCGACCGGCTCGCGCTCCCTACTGCGCGACCCGGCAGGTGTCGTCGACCGGGCGGGTGATCGACCAATACTGCTCGAACCGGCAGGCGGCGATCTTCCATCCGCCGTCCTCGACGACGTATTCGTCGTCGTACTCCCCGGTCATCACCGTCTCGGTGTTTTCGATCAGGTTGACCTGCCGGAATTTCAGCGTCCATTTCCCGGAAGCACGCTCCGGGCCGTGGACGGTGATATCGGGATGGGTCCCGTGATGCATATCGAGGATCACGTTCTTCCCGTCGATCTTCTGCAACGCGATCTTCTCGAATACCGCCGCCATACCGTCGGCATCGAACGAGCCGAGCACCCCGTAGTCGACCGCGGCGCCCGCGGCGACGAAACACTCCCGGAAAGCCTCCGGGTCCTTGGCATCACACGCCCGCAGGTAGCGGTGCTTGAGCGCCTTGATCGCCTCGATCGCCTCCAAACGCGCCACCCGCCGCGTCAGATCGGTTTCCTCGGATCGCGATAGCGGTGCAGACGGCATACTGGCCCTCCTCGTACAAGGGTTCGGCCGACCGGAGTCGGCGGTTCGGTCCGGGGCGCAGTGTATCCCCGCGCCCGGTTCGGGCAGCCCGGTCTCTGCTCCATCACGCCGCCGCGTGGCGACGTACGGTGGCTGCCGGGCGGCGGACCCGCTGAGGCGCGATCGTGGTCAGCGCTACTGCGGCAGGGCAAAGGGCCGGCGAGAGTGGCGGCGTAGCCAGCACGATCCGGTAGGGCCGGGTCGGGTGGAGTTCGCAAGAGTACGAGGTGGTAGCAGAGGGGGCGGTGTGGGTGGGAGTTCACCTGCGGTGGTGTTCTCGGGAACTTTCTGCGATCGCGACGATTTCCCCGCGCAGCGCATCCGGGGCGATCACCTCGACCTCGGGTCCGAAACCCACCAGCATGGCGGCTGCGGCCCGCAGACTGCGCACCTGCATGCTGAACACTTCCGGATCGCCGGCGGCGGGTTGCGGGTCGGCGAGCATGGTGACCGACAGCGATCGCAGCACCATCGGCAACCGCGGCCGGTGGATCCGCAGCGTGATCTCGGTGCCGGGCACACTGCGGAAGTCGTCCCGCATCTGCTCCCATACGCTGCGCAGATCCAGGTCCGGCGGCCGGTTCGCGGGTGTGCCGAGTCGGTGGACCGCGCTGATCCGGGAGATGCGGTAACTGCGCGGGCGGCCACGGTGGGCGGCGACGAGATACCACGTCGTTGCGACCTGGAGCAATCCCCACGGGTCGACGGTCCGCTCCCCCGGCACGGCGGCTCCCTTGGACTGATACCGGATGCGGATCCGTTCGTCGTCCAGCACAGCCGCTTGGACCTCGGCCAGCGCGCCGAGGGTGTCGGGGTCGCGATGCCAGCCTCCGGCGTCGAGGACGATCCGGTCCCGGACGTGGTCGACCAGGCGATGCTCGTGCTCGGGCAGTGCGGAGGCGAGTTTGCGCAGCGCACTGCTGAACGATCCGCCGAGACCGAGTGCCTCCGCCGTGCCCTGGCCGCCGGCCACGAACAAGGCTCGCGCTTCCGCGCTGGTGAGCTGCTCGACATCCGGTTCGTAGCCGGGTACCAGGGCGAATCCGCCACCGCGGCCGTGTTCGGCGTAGACCGGGATACCGGCGGCCGACAGCGCGTCCATATCGCGCAGCACGGTCCGTTTGGTGACTTCCAGCCGGCCGGCCAGTTCCGCGGAACTCATCTGCCCGTGCCGGCGCAGCAACTGGACGATCTGAAGGAGCCGGTCCGCACGCACCTGTCCAGGATTTCACAAAAAGGTGACAGGAGATGTCACCGCTGAGCCCCGAGACTGGTGTCATGACACAGATTCCGGATTTCCGAGCAGATCTCGCCGCGGCCCAGCAGTGGGTCGCCGGACTCATGGACGCTATCCGCCCCGAGCAATGGGCCGCGCCGACCCCGTGCGCCGATTTCGATGTCCGCGCCCTGCTGGAACACCTGTCCTGCCACCCGGCCAAAATCGCGGCCACCGCCACCGGCGCGGACCCGCGACCACTGCCGGCGCGCACCGAGATCGACGCGAGCGACCCCGGCGGGGACTACCTGAAACGGGCAACCGCCGCACTTGGTGAATGGGCCGACGATTCGCTCCTCACCCGCACGGTAACCGCCCCCTGGGGTCCCGCCCCCGGTGGTGTCGCGCTCGGCGGCTATCTGCTGGAAACCGTCGCCCACGGCTGGGATCTCGCGGTAGCCACCGGCCAGGACCCGGAAGCCGACCCGGCTCTCGTTGCCAAGGCACAGGCCGTCGGTGAACGCGCCGTCACCGATGCCGTCCGCGGCCCCGGCGCTCCCTTCGGCACTCTCGTCCAGCCGCCCGCCGACGCCGGCCCCACCGAACGACTTGCGGCCTTCCTCGGCCGTTCCCGGTCCGTGAATCGCTGATCACCCGGTGTGGCCGCCCTGTCGGCCACACCGGGTGGCCGGGACTGAGTTTTCCGAGCTACTACTACTCGCCGAGTGCCTGCGTTCGAGCGCTCGGCGAACGACCGGGCCCGGCCGGCCTCGGCACCCCTCGCCGGCAACGGAACCGGTGACCGTTCGCTCGGCGAGCGGCAGCGGTATCACCGGCCGCATCCGGTGCGGCACACCGGCTCACACGGCACATCGATACACCCGCACGACACCCGTTTCCACGCGCAAATGGCATCCCACCACGAGTCCCGAGATCTCTCACCGGGCTGTTCGCACCGCCCACCGAGGCGCGAAAGTGTCCGCGCTTACCGCACACCGGGCAGCGATCGGCGGCTATCGTGAGGGCATGGCCGCTTTACCGCCTACGGGGGATCACCTCTCCGAGGCCGATCTGCCCTGGTGGATGCTCATCGGGCCCGGAATCGCGACGATCACAAGCTTGTTCACGCTCACCTCCGTGTACGAGGCCGGGCGCCTCTCCCACATGATGATGGCATTCGGCTTGTTGCCCCGGGATTTCTTCTTGATGGGTGTCCTCCCCTACCTGATCGCCGCCTCGGTGACGTTCACGCTCGGTTTCCTTCTCGGCGGGCGCTTTCCGACGGCACTGGTCCTGCCCGCGCTCGGCGTCATGATCGTCGGGGTGCTCCTCACCTCGTTCGCCACCGGTGGCGCCATGTTGCTCGCCGGGCGCGCGATCAGCGGACTCGGGGCGGGTGTCGCGGTGGGTGTCACCCTCGCGGTGGCGCGGCGAGTCCGGGGCTCGCGGGCTGTCGCAGCCACAGTGGTGGTGGTTCTCGGTGTCCTGGCCGCAGTGGCCGCTCCGTTCGTCAATCGTGTGGTTTCGGAGATGCTCGGCTTCCGTGTGGCGCATCTGGCGACGGCGCTCTTCCTGTTCGCCGCGATACTCGCCGGCACGGTCAGCGGAATAGCCCGGACGGCCGGCGCGCGAGGCAGGGCCGGTCCGGCGCCGTACGGCATGCCCCACCCGTACCCTGCTCCACAGCAGCCGATGGCCGGGTACCCGGCACCGCAATATCCGATCGCGCACAACCCGATTCCGCAGGCGTCGCAGTATCCGGCTCCGCAGTACCCGGCACCCCGGTATCCCGCGGCACCGCACCCACCCGGAAACCCGGGCCGCTGATCCACGACGAAGGCTCCGGCCGCCGCACGATCCGCACCTGTCCGGTAGATCGGCGACCACACCGGAGCACCGTCCGGCTATCGTGATTCCCCCGGCGACGTTCAGATCGTCGGCGAGCCCGGCGCGTACGCCGGGTGGCAGGAACTCGGCGGTCACCAGGGAGAAGCTGCCCAGGAACATGATGAACAGGGCCGCCCGCCGGGCCGATTCCGATATCGCCGCGCCGGGCGGCAGAGTGCTCGTTGTCAGGCCCGATGCAACAAGCCGGCAGCGCCGGGCACGCGCCCGAAACGCCACAGCAGCCGACTCGAACGCCACGGTTCCGCCACTGCGAACCGCACCGGCCACGGCGTTGCGAGCCCCGGCACTCGTCCGGACGCCGGTGTTCCTCCCGGGAGGGAGCCGAGGGGACTGTGCAACCGGGCACCGAGCGCCTCGGCACCGCTGCGCGGGTCGATGACGGTGCGGCCCGTCGTAAGCACGGACCTGCCTGTCTTCGGCGCCCACAGGTAGGCGCTCAGTCCGGCACCAGCCTCCACAGGGAGGTGATCTCCTGCCGCCGGGCTTCGTGGAGAGGGTCGGCGGTGTCGGTGGCCCGCGGGTGCCGTGGCACGGTGTCGTAGCGGCCGGCCACGCGCAGACCGGCCGCGGCGATATGTGCGCGGAGTTCGTCGCGGGTGCGCAGACCGAGGTGTTCGGCGAGATCGGACAGGATCAGCCACCCCTCGCCGCCCGGGACGAGGTGGTCCGGGAGTCCGCGCAGGAAGCGGCGCAGCATATCGGAATCCGGGTCGTAGATGCCCAGTTCGAGCGCGGAGGTCGGCCGCGCGGGCAGCCAGGGCGGATTGCAGACGACCAGGTCGGCGCGGCCGTCGGGCCACAGGTCGGCCTCGACGACTCGGGTCCGGTCGGCGACGCCCAGACGGTGCAGGTTCGCGCGGGCGCAGGTCACCGCACGCGGGTTGATATCGGTGGCGACCACCCGGGCACCGCGGCGGGCGAGGACGGCGGCGAGTACTCCGGTGCCCGTGCCGAGATCGAATACCAGCGGCCGCTCGGCCCCCGCCGGCAGCGGTGCCCGGGCGACGAGGTCGATGTATTCGCCGCGAACCGGCGAGAAGACGCTGTAGTCCGGGTGAATACGGGCGCCGAGCGCGGCGATATCGACACCTCGTAGATGCCACTGGTGGGCACTGAGCACACCGAGTAGTTCCGGAAGCGATATACAGATCCGCTCGAGGCCGCCGCCGGCCGGGCCGGCGGCGGAGGTGCCGTAGGCGTGCTCGCAGGCCGGCCGCACGTCCGGTGCCCGGCGCAGGCGCAGGCGATAGCCGGGCTCCAGGACCACCAGGACCCGGCCGAGTAGTTCTGCGCGCGCGGCCCGTTCGGCCCGCCGGCTGTCGAACAGTGACGCTGTCTCCTGTCCGGCTGCGGCGACTCGCGGATTCCGCTGCCGACGTTGCATCGCTCGGATGAGCTGGCGCGCATTGTGGAAATCACCCCGCCACAACAGCCCTGTCCCGGCCCGGGCAAGGCGGTGGGCGGCGTCGGCGGTGGTGCGGTCGTCGACGACGACAATGCGACCGGGGGCGGGGGACGCGTTCTCGGAATGCCAGCGCGCCGAGTGCGTCGATTCGTGCTCGGTCCAGCCGATGGTGGTCAAGTCGTACTCCTGGGGGAACGAAGGTGCCTCGGGACGGCATCGCTTCGATGCAGGAGTACGGCAGGGACTACCCGGAGGCAGACGTGCGAACCGGGCAGCACACACCCCGCAGCGAAGCGCGGGGGCGGCGATCGCCCAGCACCATACCCATGCCCACCGTCTGTTCCCTCCGTCGTGTACGCCTATCTTCGCATGCACTTCGGTTCCCGGCGCGACCGCGTGCGAGGAACCAGCACGAGAGTGGGCTCGAACCGCCGTCCGCAGGCATTCTCTGCCCGGCATCACGGCCGGTTTCGGCCGGCATGTGACGCGCACTGCGCCGCGACCGCGGAATCACCGTCGCCGACCTGGCGAGGAAGACCGGGATCGCCGAGAACATCCTGTCGCGGCCGGCGACCGGGCAGCGCCGGGCCACCTTGGAACTGCTACCGCCGGCGCGCACCTATGGCGTTCCGCTCGACGATCTCGTGGACGCCCCGCGCACCGGCGAACCCCGGATCCATCCGACCGATCCAGCGGCCCGGCACGGTGTACATCCCGCTGAACCGCCGGCAGCAATTCCCGCCTGCCTGCAGATCCCGGAGGTACACGCTCAACCGGCGCGTTCGGCAAGCGCTTCCAGCGCCGCCCGGGCCGCGCGGTCGGCGATATATGCCGAGTCGGTGCGGTCCGGTGGGTTACCGCCCGAGTCGACTCGGTAACCGGCTGCGACGAGATAGCTGTCGTGCACCGCGAACGTCACCGAGGTTCGGGTACCGAGGATTTCGTTACCGGCGGTCACCGTGAACGCTCGAGCCGGCGCATACGGCGAGCCGGTGCCGGTTATCGGGGATCGGCGGAAGAATTCCCAGGCGATCGAATCGTGGTCGAGCGGGCACTGCCCGTCGAACAACGACCGGAGTGCATCGAACGCCCGCACCGTACGAGCCGGGGATTCATAGGCGTAGGCATCGACACCCACGGTGCCCGCGGGGCCGGTGACGCCCATTGCGGCGAACCCGGTGACCGGGTATTCGCGGCCGCGGTGCGCGGCGGGGTGCGAGTACTGGTCTTCGACCGTGGCCGGCGCGCACGCCGACGGATACAGCACGCGCCCGGCGGCTGTTTCGTGGAACTCGTCGGTATTGCGCAGGAAACCCGCATATCCCAGAAGGGAATCCGGCATCTGCCCGGGCGTGATGGTGTCCGCTCGGGCGGCCACGGCCGGCGTCAGGAAAGCCGCGGCGGTCGCGATGAACACAACGATATATCGCCGGAATTTCATATCCGCACCTCCGAGTTCCGGGCAGCGCGGCCGCGGTACACCGCCGGCCGGCACAGCCGCGACGCCATAGCCGGGCACGACCGCCGCCGGGCCGATACACCCGATACCGATCCATCGGGTGCGGGCGAAACCACGTTAACCACGCTGGGGCCCGGCCACTGTGGCATCGGGGCGCAGGGCGATATCGAGGAAGCGGCGGAGCGTACGAGACGGCGGCGGTATGCGGCGGCAGCCCAGATACAGCGGCGAATCGGGGATATCCGGCAGCTCCCGGTAGACCACGCCCGGGTGGGGTGCGCGATGGACCGCGATCGCCGGGACGGCACCGATCCCGCGGCCCGCACTCACCAGTTCGAGCCATTCGTCGAAGTTGCGGCAGGTGACGATTTCCCGCGCGGGGTGCGGCTCGGGCCAGTTGTCCGGCATGGTCGTGCCCGACCGTGGATTGACGACCAGCGGCTGGTCGGCGAGCTCGCACCAGCGGAGGCCGGCGCGGTCGGCAAGCGGTGAATCCGCGGCCATCGCCAGCACGCGCCGCTCGGTGCCGATGCGGTGCCAGGTGAGCGTGTCGTTCCCGTTGCGAGTGTTGCGGACCAGCGCGAAATCGAGGCGACCGCGTGCGAGATCACCGACCGGGTCGTCGGTGCGGTGGATGGCTAGACGACCGCCGAGACCGTCCCAGGCGGCGCGCACCCGGCCGAACCATTCCGAGGGCAGCAGCCAGGCGAAGCCGAGGCGTACTTCGGCGCGACCGCGCATATCGGTTTCGAGTTCGCCCAGCTCGGTGAGGATCTGCCGGGCCCGGGCGTGGAACTCGCGGCCGTCGCCGGTCAGTTCCAGCCGGCGGGCGGCACGGTCGACGAGGGCGATACCGAGGATTCGTTCGAGGTCCTGCACGGTGCGGGTGAGCGAGGGCTGAGTGAGGTGCAGCCGCGCGGCGGCGCCGGTGTAGGTGCCTTCTTCACAGAGGGCGACGAATGCGGCGAGGTGCCGCACCTGCAGATCCATACGTTCAGCGTATACCTCATGATCAACCGTCATTTCCCGCCGCTATCGCAGGCTCGTAGCGTGGTGGGACGTGAACGAGGTACGGGTGGCCGCTCCGCTGCTGCGGGGCAAGACAGTGGGTGTGGCAGCGGCGGCAGGGCTCGCGGCCGCGATGGGGGTGGGCCGGTTCGTCTTCACCCCCCTCCTGCCGATCATGACCGCGTCGGCGGAAATCAGCGCCGGTGACGGGGCATTGATCGCGACGGGTAACTACGCCGGCTACCTGGTGGGTGCGCTGCTGCTGACCCGCCGCCCCGGCCTCGCCACCCGCTCGCTGTTCCTGGCTTGGTCACTGCTGCTGGTCGCAAGCGAGGCCGCGATGGCCACGACAACTGCGGTCTGGATCCAGATCGCACTGCGTTTCCTCGCCGGCGCCGCCAGTGCCGCGATCTTCATCGCCTGCGCGACCACCGTCGCGCAACACCGGGCCGAGGGCGCGTCCCCTGGTGTCGCCTTCGCCGGGGTCGGCGCGGGTATCGCCGGCACCGGAATCTATACGTTGCTCGCGGCACCGCACCTGTCCTGGCAGGGTTTGTGGATCGGCTCGGCCGTGCTCACGGCGGCCCTGCTGGTCCCCGCAGTGCTGCTGGATATCCGACCGGAAACTCGCGCTGCCGATACTGCCGGTACCGGCGGCAGTCCGGCGGCACGGCGGTCATCGCGGCTCCTCCTGGGCTCCTACTTCGCGGAGGGTGTCGGCTACATCATCGTGGGCACCTTTCTCGTCGCCGCGGTATCCGGCACCGGCAGTGCGTCGGCGGGCGCACTGGTCTGGATGATCGTCGGCCTCGCCGCGGCGGTGAGCACAGTCGCGTGGCACGCCGTGGCCGGGCGGATCGGCACCGGCCCGGCCCTGGTGACCGCCCTGCTCGTGCAGGCCGCCGGGACCGCGGCCGCCGCCGTCTCCGACAGTGTCGCCATCGCCGTGGTCGCGGCCGTGGCGTTCGGCGGCACCTTCATGGCCGTGGTAGTCCTGACTCTGGATGCCGCCCGCCGACTCGGTATCGCCCACGCGGCCGCCATGCTGACCGCCGCCTATGCGACCGGCCAGGTCATCGGCCCGCTACTGGTCGTCCCCCTCGTCGACACCTCCTACACGTCGGCGTTCGCCCTCGCCGCACCGATCATCGCCCTGTCGGCGGTGCTGGCCCGTGCGGCGCATCCGGGACCGCGGGTCGGGCCGACCCCCGCCGCACCTCGGCTCGTGCGGCCGGCACACCGTTGTCCAGGCCGTACGGCCGGGCGGCGGTCAGAATGTGGTCCGTGATTGCGGCCGTGGCCGTCGGCGAGCCGGGTACCGCTGCGCACAGGTTTGGTCAGCTGCCGGTTTCGCGTTCGTCCCGGTCTTGCGCGTCTTCGCCGGAATCTCCTTGCATCGCCAGGCCGAACGAAACTCCGGTGGCGACCCCGATCGCCACACCGATCGCAAGGTTGCCCAGCGCAAACCCAACGGCCACGCCGATCGCAAACCCGATCGCCAGCCCGGCACCCATACCACCGTTCAGCAAACCGTTTCGTTTCGCAGGACCGACCATGGCCCGATGCTACGTGCCGGGTTCGCGGTGACGACGCGCCGGACCGGCGCCTCACCGGTGCGGGCGCTGCCGGTCGCATCCGGCACCGGGTCCGAGCGTCGGCACCGAGGACTGGGCTGCTCACCGATCGGCGGCGAACCGCCGACGGTAGGCGGTGGGGGTGGTACCGAATGCGGCGGTGAAGTTCTGCCGGAAGGTGATCGCACTACCGAAACCGCATGCCGCAGCCAGGCTTTCGATGCCCCAATCGGTGGTTTCCAGCAGCGCCCGCGCTTCGTCGAGCCGGCGTTCGAGAATCCAGCGGGCCGGTGTCGTGCCGGTGGTCTGCTGGAAATGCCGGACGAAGCTGCGCCGGCTCATGCACGCCTGTTCGGCCAGCAAGTCGACGGTGAGCGGCTGGTCCAGCCTGGCCAGGGCCCAGTCCAGTACGTCCCCCAGCGCGTTCCCGGTGGCGGGCCGGGCCAGGGGACGTTCGATGTACTGCGCCTGGCCGCCCTCCCGATGCGGTGCGACCACCAGCGACCGCGCCACCCGGGTGGCGGCGGCGGCGCCGAGGTGCGTGCGGACCAGGTGCAGGCAGGCGTCGAGCGCCGCGGCGGTCCCCGCCGAGGTGAGGACGTCGCCGTGATCGATGTAGAGCACCGAGGTATCCACCCGGACTCCGGGGCGTCGCTCGGCCAGCAGCGACATCGCCGTCCAATGGGTGACGGCCGCGCGCCCGTCGAGCAGGCCCGCGTCGGCGAGCGGGAACGCGCCCAGGCACAGGCCGGCGATCGTCGCACCGCGCCCGTGCGCCGCGGCGAGCTGTTCGCGCAGTTCGGGACCGGTCGGCGCGATCGGTAGCGTCCAGGAGGGAACGATCACGATATCGGCGTCCTCGACGATCTCCGGACCGGAGATATCGCCGATCGGGTACCCCTCGGCCGTCCGGATCGATCCACCGTCCGACGACCAGAGCCGGGTCTCCCAATCGGTCGCGAGCCCGAGACGGCTCACCTCGCCGAACACCATCAGCGGTACGGACAGATGGAACATGGTGATCTCGTCGAAGGTGAAGATGGCGATTCGCATACGGGCTCCCTTTGTGGCCTGATCTCATCGAAAGTATGCATTCGTGCCACTCACGGTGGTCGCGCCGGGCGGCGAACAATCGAAGAGGACGCCCTCCCGGCGTTCGATCCCGACCTTCCGAGGAGCAGATTCCCCATGCCGACCGCCCGCCGCGCCCTCATCGTCGTCGATGTCCAGCAGGAATACTTCACAGGCCCCCTGGAGGTCCAGTTCCCGCCGCGCACCGAATCACTCGCCAATATCGTCCGCGCGATGGATACCGCCCGCGCCCACGGTATTCCGGTGGTCGTCGTTCAACACCGCAGTCCCAGCGGCGCACCGGCTTTCGTGGAGGGCACCCCGGGCTGGGCACTGCACCCCGCCATCGAGGAACGCACCGCCGCCGCGAGCAAACATCTGCACAAGCAGTACAGCAGCGTCTTCGCCGGCACCGACCTCGCGGAGTGGCTGCGCGCCCACCATATCGACACCGTCACGATCGTCGGTTACATGACCAACAACTGCGATCTCGGCACCGCGGTGGAAGCGGAGGGTCACGGCTTCACCGCGGAGATCCTGTCGGACGCCACCGGCGCCATCCACCTCGCCAACGAGGCCGGGCAGGTTTCGGCGGAAGTTCTGCACACGACGCTGATGGTGCTGCTGCAATCGAACTACGCGGCCGTCGCCACAACGGCCGAATGGATCGAAACCTTGCCCTCCGGCACACCTTTGCCCAAGAGCAACCTGGTCGCTTCGGCGATAGCAGGCTGCTCGGCCGCCGCACCCGTCCCCAGCTCCTGACGACCGGCCCCTGCCTGCGACAGTCGCTGAACGCCTCGGGCTCCTCCAGAACCGTAAGCGGGACTTCGGAGGAGCCCGAGAACTCAGGACCGGATCGTATTCAGATGACTACAACCCGACGCCCACGCGTGTGACCGGCTCGACTGTCGATATGGGCGGCCGCGGCATCGGCGAGCGAGTAGGACTTCGCGATCGGAATGTGCAGCTTTCCCTGGGAGATCAGGCTCGCGGCCTCGGCCAGCGCATCGAACAGATTCCCGGCCACACCGGAGAATCGCACGCCGAAGTCCGCGGCACCGAATTCGGCGATGGAGATCACCTTCTGCGGATCCCCGGTCAGCTCGACGAGATCGGGGAGCACACCCGAGCCGGCCAGATCGAGAGCGGCGTCCACGGGGCCGTGCTGTCGCACCCGTTCGACCCAGCCCGTGTCGTACGTGGTGGCGACGGCACCCAGGCTGCGCAGGTAATCCTGGTTCGCGGCCCCGGCTGTGCCGATCACCCTGATGCCGCGGTCGCGGGCAATCTGCAGGACCGCCGACCCGACTCCCCCGGATGCGCCGCTGACCAGCAGCGTCTGCCCCGGCTGCACACCGGACTCCCGAAGAATACGCAGTGCGGTCTCCACAACCGAGGGGTAGCCGGCCGCCTCTTCGAAGGACAGCCCCTCGGGCATCCGGGCCCACGCCGACAGCACGGCGAATTCGGCATACGTGTCGACGCCTTCGCCGAACACATGGTCACCGACTTCGACCCCTTCGACACCGGGCCCGACCTCGTCCACGACCCCAGCGGCGTCCAACCCGACCCCCGCAGGCAGCTCAGCCGGACGGGTCTGCCGGAACTGGCCTTCCCGTATCCGCCAGTCGATGGGATTCACGCCCGCTGCCCGCACGGCGATGCGGATCCGGCCGGGGCCCGCGTGAGGTTCTTCGGCATCGACGAGTTGCAGGACATCCGGGCCGCCGAATTCGGCGAAGGTCACCTTCTTCATATCGCCGACACTAACACTAACGGTTAGCGTTTTGAAACTGTTGCACTTTTGGCCTTGATAGTGTTAGCGGATGACCGAGCCGCCCGGACGTCGCGAACGCAAGAAGGCCGCGACCCGCCAGAAAATCGCCGATACCGCCCTGCGGCTCTTCCTGGAACGCGGGTACGACGAGGTGGGAATCCGCGATATCGCCGCCGAGGCCGACGTCGCCGTCACCACGCTGTTCTCCCACTTCGCCTCGAAAGAAGCCCTGGTGTTCGACCAGGATCGGGACTTCGAACAACGCCTCACCCGAGCGGTCGCCACCCGCGCACCCCACGACCCACTCATCCCGGCGTTACGCACCGAAATCCACGCGCTGGTACGACATTGCACAGCCGAGGGCGCCGCCCCGATCTGGCGCATGATCGACGAATCCCCGGCCCTCCGGAAATACGAGGACTCCATGCGGCTACGCCATGCGGAATCGCTGGCCACGGCCATCGCCGCCGACCCGGAGCTGGCCCAAACCTCTACGGCCGCCCGAACAATCGCCAGATTCGTGATCGACGCCTACTCACTTGCACGCGAAGCACCCGACCCCGGCGCCGCCGTGGACGAAATATTCCGCATGATCGAGGCAGCCTGGGAAGTAACCCGCCCCTCTCCACAGTCACCCGATGGTCGCGGGTCCGGTAATGGAAACGATCGGGCTGTTCATCGGACCGAGTGAGCCGGCGTGGCAGTTCCATCAGCACGAAGCCTCGAGCAGTGGAGTGACACTGCGCGACGAGACCGGAACCCGCTCGACGAGGAAAACCTCTCCGGCACCGCGAGGTACTTCTCGAGAACACAGGTGTGGGCCGGTTCTATCGAGACCCGGGCCTCGTCAACTCGAGGGAGGCCGCAACACCGTGCTCGTCGAATCCGATCGTCCCGGCGAGGACCGGTGAGTCGACGATCAGCTGACTTTCGTCGGCCGAGAACACCGGATTCAGACCGCGTAGCGCGAGGTAGCTGTTCAGCGCGCGGCGCTGGTCGTACAACGCCAGGCCGGACAGCCCCTCGGTCAGTGTCCGCATGATCCGCGCCCCCTCGGCCGGTGGTAGCCGGAAATCAGGATGGTCCACGAGAAATGCCGCGCGGGTCCCGTCGTCGCCGGCGGGCCCCTGATAGCCGGTCCAGTGGGCGGTGACAGCCTTGGCCGCTTCGGTCAGCACAGCCGCGACCTGGTACGGCTCCGGCTGGTCGAAAGGGAGGGTGTCGAAGGGCAGTTCCGGGACAGACAGTTCGCTGATCTCGTGCTCGACTCCGAACTTGCGGACGGATGCCGCGAGCGCGGCCACCGATTCCGGGAACCCGGACCGGTTGGCCCACGACCACAGCCAGGAACTCGGGCCGGGTGCCGCGGTCCCGAGAAAATGGAAGTCGGTGCATTCGACGCTGCCGCGCTCGGTGTCGAACGTGAACGACCTGGTCTGCAGGTTCACCTGCCACGAATGCTCGCCCAGCACGTCGGCCAGGTGCAACTGGTGTTCGAGGGAGAGGAAGGCGGCGTCGTCCAGCAGGTTCACGAAGGCAGGTGTCGGGCGCACCTCGGGAAGCCTAGCCGGGTCGGAACCGAGTCACAGATTTGACGATATCGAAACCCGGAAACCCGGCCTGCTCCCATTAAGGTTGGGAGCGGCCTACCCATTTCAGGGAGATGGTTGACATGGCAAATTCGGTTATGGACGACTACGTCAGCCAGTTGCGCGTAGCGCTCCATCAGATCCGCGATTGGCCCTACCCCGATCAGATAGATCACGAACTCTTCCGCGCATTCATGAAAACCCCGCACGATGTGGGCGGCGAACCCGATGCACCGGCTGTTTTCGAGGACAAAGAGGAGGAGGTCTGGGAGCTCAATACGTTCGTCACCTGCGAAGTGCTCGGCTGGCGGGGTATCTGGACGTCCGAGGAACGCCGGCGGATCGGCAACGTCGATATCGGACGGACACAGTATCTCGGGTTTCCCTATTACGGCCGCTGGGTGCTCGCCATTGCCCGCTGTCTCATCGACAAACGGCATATCACGCTGCGTGAACTGCTCGAACGCACCGAGGAGGTCCGCGAGCGGTACGCAGGCCGGCCCGGCCCGTTGGAAGCCGCACCCCGTAGCACCGGGGACGGTACCGCCGTGGCTCGCAATACTCATCACCGGGACGCGGTCGGTCTGGGCGACCCCCAATGCTTCGCCGGACAAGCCGGTGCTCCCCGGTTCACGGTCGGTGACCAGGTTTCGGTGCGGGAACTTCCGACAATCTTCTACACCCGCACCCAGGAGTATCTGCGCGGAAAACAGGGCACCGTCGTCAAGGTGTCCTACGAAAGCCCGATACCGGAGGACGAGGCGTTCGACCGCGAGGATCGGCGGCCCGAATGGTTCTACATCGTGCGCTTCGATATGACAGAGCTGTGGGGCCCGTATCGAGGGTGCGCCGGCGACACTCTACAAGCGGAAATATCGGAACCCTGGCTTCAGCCGATCTCGTAGATCCCGTGACACCTCGAGGAAAGGAACACGATGGGCGGGATATCGAACGAAGGTGAAAACGACGCAGCCCCTCGGCATGCGGCACCGATGGTCGAGGAGGTCACCGATTTCGAGGTGCTCGAAATCGCGCTACGCGAGCTGGCAATCGAGAAGGGATTGTTCACCGCCGAGGATCACCGCCGGTACACGGAGTATTTCGAGCAATTGGGACCGGCGCCGGGCGCCCGGTTCGTCGCCAAGGCGTGGTCGGACCCCGATTTCAAGCAGCTCGCGCTGGAAGACGCCGTCACCGCCTGCCACGAAGTCGGTATCGACTGGTTGAAGCCGACCGGGTTCGGGACGCCCAGCGATTTCACCGCGCTCCACATTCTCGAAGACACCCCGACGCTGCATCACGTCATCTGTTGCAGCCTGTGCTCCTGCTATCCCCGCCCACTGCTCGGAAATTCGCCCGAGTGGTATCGGACGCCGAACTACCGCCGCCGGCTGGTCCGCTGGCCGCGTCAGGTTCTCGCCGAGTTCGGCCTCTATCTCACCGAGGACGTCCGGATCCGAGTCGAGGATTCCAATTCCAAGCACCGGTTCATGGTGTTACCGGTGCGCCCGGACGGTACCCAGGGATGGAACGAGGAGCAGCTCACGCAGATCGTGACGCGTGACTGCCTGATCGGGGTCGCCCTGCCCAAGCCTGGAAGAACCGCGGATGTGGATCGCCCGGTACATGCCGCGGTCCACCCGGTGCAGAACCGCTGACCGACCGGAAGGACAACAGATGCCAGTGGACCAGGATGTCACCCGGATCAGGGTTCGGCTGCTGGAGGAAATGATCAACCGGGATCAGGTGTGGTCCCGGATGGCCGACAAGTACGGTGTCGAGAATCCCTCGCCGCCTTGGAAATCGAGCCTGGACGGCGTGTGCGACGCCCTCGATCGGGAAGGAACCGCACTGCCGCTGCTCGCCCGGCGCGAAGAGGAGGATCGTCTCACCGGGGAGGTGTACCCGGCGCTACCCTTTCCCGAGAATCAGCTTGTCGCGCTGGCACATTCGTTGATCGCCCGGAAGGTCATCGACGAAGACGAACTGGCCGAACATATCGCGGAGGTCCGGGCCAGGCTGGAAGCGGACGGCGTCACCCGGCCCAGCTCCTGAACCGAGCCCCCTCTCGTCGTACTCCGGTGCCACACCGATGTCGTACTGCAGTCCGGTGCGCGCGGCGGTGGCAGTTTCCTACCGTCGTTTCATGCGTATACAGGCTGCCGCTTTCTCGATCTGTACCGGCGCGGTTTTGCTCACCGCCTGCAGCACCGCCGGGGAATCCACTGCACCTCTCGTGTCTGCCGATCGCGTGAACAGTGTGCAAGCAGACCTGGATTCAGCGGTCGGTTCAGGCGCTGTCGGTGCCATTGCCACACTCACCGAAGGCGACTCCGAAACCGTATTGACCTCAGGAGTCGCCGATATCAGCGCCCGGTCACCGATCCCCGCCGACCGTCCGCAGCATGTCCGGGTCGGCAGCGTCACCAAAACATTCACCGCTGCGATCGTGTTGCAACTGGCTGCGGAGCACAGAGTCGATCTCGACCGTCCGATCGCCACCTACCTGCCCGACCTGTTCACCGGCACCGGCGTGAACGGGCAGGCCGTCACCGTCCGTCAGATCCTGGGCCACCGAAGTGGTCTGCCCGAACTGACCGGTTCCCCTGGAGAGAGCGAATACAGTGCCGCGCACGAGGGCCGCACTTTCGACCCGGATCAGGTGATTACGCAGGCGTTGCGCAACCCCGCACAGTTCGCCCCCGGCGCACGGTTCGAATACACCAACACCAACTACCTCGTCGCCGGCCGGCTGATCGAGGTGGTGACGGGCCACCGCTACAGCGACGAGCTGCGCGACCGCATTACCGCGCCGCTGAACCTGTCCGACACCTATCTGCCGGCTGCCGGTGACACCGATCTGCGCGAACCACATCCCATCGGATACCGGACCATCGACGGCGAAATCACAGACGTCACCCACATCGAACCGTCGCTGCCGTGGAGTGCGGGCGCGCTCGTCAGCACCGGCGCCGATCTGAACCGCTTCTACACCGCCCTGTCCGCCGGACAAGTTGTGCCGCAACCCCAATTGCAGCAGATGCTGGACGGTGTGGATATGGGCAACGGTGACGGCATGTTCTACGGTCTCGGCCTCGGATACACCGAACTACCGTGCGGCGCACAGTTCATCGGGCACAACGGTGGGATCTTCGGGTTCACCGCGCTCTCCGGCGCCACCTCGGCCGGGCGGGCGGTCACCCTCTCTTACACCGGGACACCCGCCGATACCGATAGCCGCAGCATGCTCACGCACGCCCTGTGCGACTGATGTGGAGTGGCAGGCGTGTCGGCCCCTGAAACCGGCTACCTCGACCCTCCCGTTGCCTGTGTACTCGCCACCAACCCGACCGAAACGACCTCGTAACTGCCGGCAACCCGAGTTCGGACCCCGGCAGACCACGAGTAATCGTGGCGCACGAACTCGCCGGCTACTGGGTGTGGCCGCTGGTCAGCGACCGAACTCGGCCGTTGTGGACTACCCGGAGGCACCAGAAGTCGCTGCCGGCCGAGGAGAGTTCACCGACGCGGTGGCCCTTGCTTCAGATCGTCGGGTCCCAAAGTCCGTCGGCTTCACCGCGGGCAAGGTGCTCGGCGTAGACGCCGACCTTCCAGCAGATGACGGACCGGCACTCCTCCAGCGCCTGGATCTGTGCGTCGACGCGCTGCCGATGGGCGTCCAGCAGTCGCAAACGTTCCTCCTCGTTGCCCGGTCCTCGGCGCACGAGTTCGGCGAAGTGCTCGAGGTCGGCGAGCGGCATGCCGGATTCGCGGAGCTTGACGCAGATCAACAACCACTCGACATCGACAGAGGTGTAGCGCCGTCGGCCGCCCGACGTGCGCTGGACCGGCCCGACAAGCAGGCCCTTGCGCTCATAGAAGCGCAGCGCGTGCACGCTCAGTCCGGTCCGCTCGGCTACCTCGCCGATGCTCAGCGACTGCCCGGCAGCCTCGGTGGTCGTCATCCCGCTCACTCCTGGATTTGATCTAGACCTCGCTCTAGATCGTAGCGTCGGCGGCATGACCATTTCTGATCAGCAGCCGCTCGGCTCGGCCTTCTCCGCGTCCACTACCGCCGCGGACGTCGTGGCCGGCCTCGATCTCTCCGGAAAGACGGCCGTGGTGACCGGGGGCTACTCCGGGCTCGGCCTGGAGACCACCCGGGCTCTGACGGCCGCCGGAGTCCGGGTCATCGTTCCCGCCCGCCGCCCGGATGTTGCCCGTGCTGCTCTGCAGGAGATGAAAAACTGCGAGGTCATCCCCATGGACCTGACCGACATCCACAGCGTCCGTTCAGCCTGCGCGCACATCAGCGACCGGGTCGACGCGCTCGATCTCCTGATGGGCGTTGCCGGAGTCATGGCCACCCCCGAGCGGCGGGTCGGGCCCGGCTGGGAAGGCCAACTCACCGCCAACCACTTCGGGCACTTCACCCTCGCCTGCGAGCTCTACCCGCTCCTGGCCGCCGCAGACGGCGCGCGCGTCATCGTCAACAGCTCGGCCGGGCACACCCTGACCGGCATCCGCTGGCACGACCCGCACTTCCGTACCGGCTACGACAAGTGGCTGGCCTACGGCCAGGCCAAAACCGCCAACGCTCTGTTCGCCGTGCACCTCGATGCCCTCGGGAAAGGCGACGGCGTCCGGGCATTCGCCCTCCATCCCGGAAAGATCATCACCGGGCTCCAGCGGGAGATGCCTCTCCAGGAGCAGATCGACCGCGGCTGGGTGGACGAACACGGCAACGTCATCGGCGATGGTTTCAAGACTCCCTCCCAGGGGGCCGCCACCGGCCTGTGGGCCGCCACGTCCCCGCTCCTCGACAACCACGGCGGCCTCTATCTGGAGGACTGCGACGTTGCCTATGTTTCGGCCCCTGGCACCCCCATGGATGACGGTGGCGTCCGCGCATACGCCATCGACCCGGACGAGGCGGCCCGGCTCTGGTCCCTGTCTCTCGCCGTGACCGGCGCGACGCCGATCAGTTGATAACACCACTCTCTAGCCGTGATGCCGTCCTTGTCGATGAACTCGCGGGCGTACCGAAGCTCGTCGGCCGAGATCCGCTACTTCCCGTGATAATCCCGGCCGATGGTGATCAGCGCGAAAGGCGGAGGCCCCCATATCCCTTCATCCCGGCAGTGAAGGCCGTCCACTCTGCCGGGCTGAACACCAGTGCGGGCCCGGTCGGGTTCTTGGAATCGCGAACACCGACAAGCCCGGCGTCGAGCCAGGCAGCTTCGACGCAATCTCCACCACTCCCGCTGTGTGATGACTTGAACCACTCCGCATTCGATAGATCGTTCGTCACTGGTCGTATCTCCTTGCTATCTTTCTGATTCGATCCCGCGAACTCACGTCGTCCAGAGTTGCCGACCGGAGTGTGTCGTACAGCGCCCGGAACCGTTGGACATCATCGTTGTCTTCGAAAGTCATCGAGCCGATGGCGCCCTCGGTGTGCACTACCGACGGCTCACTGTCCGCAAAGTCCAGCACGATGAACGGCGGGACTACGTGGCCGGTCGGGAGACCCGCACCGAATGGAACCACTCGGACCACGGTGTTCTCGTGCGTGCTCACATCTGCCATATGCCGACACTGCGCAGCCATGATGCGATTCGAGCCGACCACCGTGTGCAGCACACTTTCGTGCAGCAAGAACTCGAGCTCAACCTTCCAGCGCCGCTGTACAAGTCGGGCCCGGCGATGAACTCGCATCTCGACCCACTTCTCGACTTCCGATTCCGGATCGTCCGGTGCTGACGCGCGGTAGACAGCCCTGGCGTAGTCGGGCGTTTGCAGAAGTCCAGGGATCAGCAGGGGTTGAAAGAAGCGGAATTCCGTGGCATAGGATTCGAGTTCGAGATACGAGCTGAAACCCTCGTGAAGGAAGTGCCGGTAGTTCTGCCACCACACCTTGGTGTTCGATTCTGCCGCCACAGCCATCAAGTAGGCGGTCCGCTCCTGCGGCAGGCAGTAATAGCGGCAGAGGTATTCCACCTCTCTGACCTTGATCTTCTCGTACTGTCCCAGCTCGATCCGGCTGAGCGTCGCCCGGCTGAACTCGGTCTCCCGCGCCACTTGGTCCAACGTGGACCCGAGTGCATGGCGGGCATCGCGCAACGCCCGCCCGAGTTGCCGACGCGGCAGTGTGGTGCCGCTGAGATCCGCCTTGCTCGGCATAGCGCCTCCCCTGTTTCTCAATGGAATCGCTCGGCGTTTCTCAGGTCGAGAATCATCGTAGGCGTGCCCTGGGAGTCGTGCTGGGCAGATACACCAAACCTGCGAAGGCCCCTCATCGAGATATTCCAAGCCTCTGACGTGCAGCAACATAACCACATGCCCGAGAGACACGGAAGCCGTTGGCGCAAAGGAGCATTACCGCGGATGCGCAGTACCGGCCGAGCGAACCGGACCTGGTTCGGAATCAACGCGAATGGGTTGGCGGCCCCAGCGCACACCGGTCCGCGCAGTGGAGCATTCGCCGACCGGACCATCACAAGGTTCCCGCGCGCGACACATCCGGCAGATCAAGGCACCCGGTACACCGAGGTCGACGGCTGGTCGGCCGCATGGCGCTGCGATCGCGCGAGTATCCGCATCCTCCGGGTGCGCTTGTCGTCCGGCGCCCCGGTCGAGCTGTCGATAGTCGGCCCGTACATTCCGGACCTGGCCGAGATGCGTGAACGGTTCCCCGAGCACACCCGTTTATGGGATGCGATCCGCCACGAGTTCTGGGCGAATGCCATGCCGGAAGGCCGCACCGGATGAGTACCATCCAGTATCCGGACGACGAATCCATCGCGGAGATCACCGCGCACTATCTGCTCGCCATGCCCGCTGGACTGTTACCCATGCTGTACGGCTTCCGGTTCGACGGCCACTCGATCGACACCGACTGCGTACGAGTCGAATTGGATCACGATCGCAAGGCGGACGAGCCTAATCCGCTTCACGTGAAAGCAGCCCAACTACGAACCATTCTCGGCGCCGGCATGTTCGGATTCGGATTCGTCTTTCCGGTGTTCGCCGATCAGCTGGACCCGAGTGCGAATAACCGCCATATTCCCGAGCCGGTCCGGACCGTGGCCGACCGGTTACCCGACACCGAGGACCTGATTGCGGCCGTCATCATCGACGCAACAGGTCGGCAATGGTGGGCGGTCGTTCGCCGGCACGTCCCCGACCTGGAACCGATCCTCCTCCACCTGCCTGCGACCCCACCGGAGAGCTGGCGGATCCCCGAAAGCCTGGATGCTTCCCTGTGGACCGCCGCGCTCGCCCTCGACGAGAACAACCATGCCGCGCTGCTACGCCTGGGTACCACGCACCCGGATTCGAGTTCGGCCCGGTGAGCGCCGTAACGGAAGGACACGGCGGCGACGGCCGGCGTTCGCGCGCCGGCGGCGGCAGATTTCGAGCAGCGGAACCCGCGCTGCCGGGCAGCTCACCAGACGTCGGCGCGTTCCTCTTCCAACCGCTTCCAAGCGAAGTCCAGCCACGTGCTGAAATGCCGGGTGAACTCTGCCGGTGTAGCCGGACGCACCGTCACATGATTGCCACGCTGTTCGGTGTAGCGGCCGTCGCCGGTGATGTCGTACCACTCCAGGGTGCGAATCGGATCCGTAGCCGCGTCGTACCGCCCGATACGCAGGACCGCGCACCCTCCTCCATCGGCTTCCCGGCCGACCAGCCGCCGGTACGCGTCACGCGAGCGAGTACGCCGGGGATCTTCGAACTGCTCCGTGCGCGGTTCGAGATCGCCGGGATGAAAGGTCGCTGGTTCAGCGGACCCCGGTGCGCAGCCGGGCAATGCGGAGACCAATCGGGCCGCAAGATTCTCCGGACGGAACAGTCGCAGCTGGATGGAACCGAAATCGTCTGCGTTTCCGGCCTGGGTCAACGTTACGGCATGGGCGTCCGTGCGGGCGCCGATGATTCGGTAGTCACGCATATCAGTACGTCCGGTGCTGCGTTTGTGCGCAACGGTGCCGCCGAATATTGCGATACGCATTCCCGATGTACCCAGCGTGTCCAGCGCCACCTGGATCGCGGCGCGCTCTTCGCGCGAATACCGTTCCCGCACTGCGACCCGATGCGCGCGGAGTTCATCGTTGAACGTGAATCGGCTGGTGTAGCGCAGCGGGCTGGGAAATCTGTCGTAGGCGTCGCTGTACCACAGCGCTGCGAAATCGTCTTGCTCCCAGGTCCACTCGGACATCTGTCGTTCCCTTTTCCAGATCCGAAACAGCGCTTCCGGCAAATCGGCAATGCCCGGGCGCGCCCGCGCCGGAGGAGGCGCTCCCGGTGGCCGGGCGATCCTCGGCCCTATCGAAAACCGCCGCAATTACTCCGGATTGGAGCCGATCACGCCGCCCTCGATGGTCGGGGGAATATCACCCAAGAGTTCGTCGGTATTCTCCTGATTGATCAGGTAGTCGGGTATCGAGCGGTTCGATTCGTCGTCCTGGCCGCCGCCCCGACCAGCGCCCGCCCCTCCCATGGGCATACCGGTCATACCGCGTGTTCCGGCTGCCGTGGTCCCGGTGGCGGCAGCGACACCAGCCGGGCCGCCAGGAGCAGCGTTCGGGGCACCAGGGACCGTACGCCCCGGCCCAGGGGTCTCTGTTCCAGGCGGTGCGCCACCCGGCGAACCCGGCCCGGTGGTGACCCCAGCCGGCGTCGTGCCTGCCGGAACCGTGGGCGTGGTCGGTGGTTGGGTCCCGGCCGGTGCGGTAGCTGTTTCACCCGGAGATGTGGTGGTCGATGGGGTCGTCGGGTCGTCCCCGGGAGTTTTGCTCTGCGTCTCTTCCTCGGTGGTGCCCGGCGTTTCACCGGTGGGGGTTTCGCCGGGCGCGGTGCCGTTGGGGTTGCCCGAGGGGTTTCCCGTATCGGTGTTGTAGCCGCCGGGCGGGGGTGCGGGGATATCGGCGGTCGAGGTGGGGCCGATCGGGACGGGAATCACCGGGATCTGGGTATCGAGTGTCCCGAACGGTTCAACGTATCGGCTCTTCATCGCCTCACGCGCTTCATCGGTTCGCCGACTGATCTCTTCGTCGTGCCAGAACCCGTTCCACGTCCTGTTTACCCAACTATCTCCGGCGTCCATCGGTTCGGGGATGCCCTTTTTCGTATTCTCGATGGAAGTAGCTGCACTGCGAACACCTTGTGACAGCATTTCGAGCGCGGGGGTCACCGGACGGGCATGCTTATCGATGTAATTCTTGATGGCTTGTTTGGCCTGTTCAGCGGCCGGGCCGGACCACGCCTCGGCAAGCGATGCCTCAGCAGATCGGACAAAGGTCTCGACGCCCTGCTCCCACAGGTTCCGCATCTGCCAATACTTGTCGGCCTGATCCGTCGCGTCTTTGATGACGAGCGGACTGAACGCCCTACTGATCTTGGGGTGGTCCCAGCCTTCAGGAACCTCCCCGCCGCCGGAAATGATCGGTTTCTCAAAGTCGGGCACGTTGTTCACCTGGTGGATCCGTCAGGGAGGATATGTGGGCCGGGAGTTGGTCCGACTGGCGGACGTTCGGGTAGCGTGGCGCTCAGCGCGTTGTACGCGGCCGCCCATTCACTATCGGCCTGCATTATCCGATCACGCATGCTCCGGTAGGTATTCTGAATATCCTCGACGATCTTGAAGTGCTGATCCATGATCAGGTGCACACTGTTGCCGTCCGGCGCTCCCATGGCTTTCACCTTGTAACGACCCACCATTGCACGCGCAGAATACAAATCATCATTGGCCTCCCCCAACCCCCAGTGGGACTGCTCCCCGATCTCCTTCGCAAGGTTTTGAATCGTCCGGATCGTGATTTTGAATGTCTCACAATCGCGGTCAAGATAGATGAACTCCTCCGGAGACATCTGAACTGAAATCTGTCCTTCGTTCGCCGCTGCAAGCATATTAGCCATCGGCCGCGGAGCTGGCTCGTCACTCATAGTATCTCCCTCCCTGGACGCTGAATCCAACGAATCGCTATACGCCCGCGGGAATCGACGGCTCAACCTCGCCAGCCAGCTCCCTGGCCAGATCACAGGAATCCAGATGCCCCGTGTCAGGGGCGGACGCCGGGTTGGTCAACCGGAATTGCAAGCTACCACCGGCCATTTCTACATTGACGTAGCAGGACTCTTCCGGGTTCCCTTCCGACCTCCTCGTGGACAGAGCTTGCCGGGAGCCGAGCGTAAATTCTTCGGTCTCGGGGAAAGCTTTATCCCGCACCATATCGAGGGTGAGATTCGTCGTCTGGATACCCACCGCATACCCGTCCGCCGAGGCCCAGATACACCCTCGCCACTTCGCTCCGCCAGATAATTCCGTATCGTCCGGGGTCGGCATTTTCAAGCCTTCCGCGTCAAGCACGCTCTTCGGCACATCTGTACAAGGGTTGAACCCGGCAGGTACGTCCGGCGCCATACTCGGAGCGACCGGAGCCGAAGTCCCCTCGGTGGACGATTCACACCCCGTCATCGCCAGCACCGCCCCGCTGACCAGCGCAACCAGCAACCGTCGCGTCCCCGCGATCACCAATGCCGACCTCCACCGCCGATGACCACTATTCGTCCGACCCCGGGGAGGACCGGCGTCTCCGCCCCCTGCTGCCGGCTGGGCAGACGTTACCGACGGTCACGAACCCGCGCAACCGCCGCACCGGTCCGGCCCGCACACCGCAATCCAGCAAGACTGCACAACCGACCCACCCCGGAGCAGAACAGCGAGCTGATCCATCATATCCACCGGAACAGCACCACTCCCCGGCCTGCCGCATTACCGCCACCCGGCAACGAGGTGCTTATCGTGCGGCCGGCCGGAGCAGAGCGCCGAAAAACTGTGCCGTTCCGAAGAACCGGATGACTCGGTCAGCTCAGGTGTCGATCGCTGCGGCCGATGCCGCGGAACCCACCTCATCGAGATCGTCACGCCGAATAGCCGGGAGCAGGTACCTCTTCGGCTCGTCCGGTCCGGGAACATCCGAGAATGTCACCACGCACAGCGGTAATGCGATGGACAGGTAGAGCCCGACGAACCATGCCCCTGTCAACCTCCCGAACGTCGGAAACCTCAGCGTCTCGGGGTCGAGCACATAGAGACCGAATACCGCCTTACCGAGCGTGGTTCGGGCCACGGATTGGAGCAGCACCCGGTCGATGAACGAGGCACCGGCCCAGGCCCCGAGGAGCGGAAGCACCGCGCGCCCGAAATCGAAGTCGAGGGCGATCAGCGCATGTGCCGATGCCGGCTTGGTCACCGCAAGGGCAGCAGCGATTCCGCACCCGAAATGGATCAGTACATCCAGGCAGAACGCGGCCGATCGTCCGGCCCGTCCCGGTCGGAGGCTCGGGGGCAGAGTCACCGGAAGTTCGGGTTTCCTCGGTTTCGGCACGATGCCGGTTCGCTTTATGGGCGAACCGAATACATAGAGCGGATACGCGCCACCGGGGCGAGCGATCACACCGCGACGCAGCGGATCGCCGGCGAACCACACATGAGTGGACTTCTCGTCCACGACCGCGCGGCGCTGCCGACCCGAGCTGCTGATGGTGAGCCGGGAGATCCGCGTGTTCTGGGCGTCGCGCAATACGATCGTCTCGGTGGGATCGCACTGGTAATCGACTCGCAATACGACCCATGGATGGGTTCGCAGAATGCGCTGGATCCGGCGTTTACGCCACATGTAGAACGACGTCAGCGGCCCGAGAAAGAACAGCAGGATGCACAGCACCATCCCGTACCCGGCCATGCGACGCGCCAGGGCCGGATACTCGGAATCGCCGAGCTCGATGCACAGAACTACGCCGGGGACGGCGAGCACTCCCCCGATCAGCCCGAACCACAGCAGGACCAGTCGACCGAAACCATTGCTGCCCACGGCGGCCGATGTATCGGGATACGAAATCGCCGGCGCCGAGGTCGGCGTATCAGCTGAAACGTTCATAGCCTGAGAGAGGAATTCATGGCACCGTTGACGGTGCCGGGGCGGAAGGAAACCGAACGAGCCGCATCGATGACCATCCGTCGGAACTGTGGTCCTTCGGCGACGAAACTCGTCGATAGTTGTACTGCGGCGAGGGCCTCGCCCTTATCGGATGGCACCAGCGCTTCCAGTTGATAAACCTCGGCCCGCCCATCGGACGGAGGCGCCCCTGCGATCGCGGGATCCGGCAACTCCGCCACACGCTCGGTGACCAGCATCGGCCTACCGTCCACACTTCCGAGCCAGGAATCGCCTTTTTCACCGGCAGCGGATCTCGACTCGATCAGATGGGCGAGAGTGAGGCGAGGGTTTCCCTTCTCGCCGTCGGTTACACATACCGCGAGTACCGAGGTGACGGTCGCTCCGCCGGTAGACAGGTGGCGGCCTATTCCGCAGTATCTGGTGTCCCTGACGGCCAGCCCGGTGAGAAGGGCCCCTGCCGCCGGTAGCACAACCGCTCCCATCGTCTTCGCCTGCGGCGCCGGCAGATCCCGAATTATGCTCTCGGCCAGACGCAGCCGCTCAGGGATATCGGTCAGTGGCATCTCCATGTAGCCCTCGGGAATCGAAAGTTCGATCGAAATATTCGTCATTCGAGGTAATTTCCGATCACTTCCCCGATCGATGTCATCCCGAGTCCGGCTTTGGCGCTCCTGGATACGAGTTCGATCCCGGCCAGGGCATCGCCTCCACGCTGGCCCAGTTCGCCGAACTCGGTGAGCCATACTGTCGCCGAATCGGGTACAGGGATCGAGTTCAGTCCTTTGGACATGAGTCCCGGGGCCGCCGCTCCTTCTGCGAAGGCCTTTGAAACTGCGCCGAGGTCGCCGGCCGCGTTGAGAGCTTGGACTCCTTTGACAGCACCGGTCACACCAGGAATTACGCTCAGTGTGTCGAGTCCGACAGTGAGGCCGACCTTCTTCAATGCCTCTCCATTCCAGTTGCCGTCGAGCGCATCACCGGTGAAGTCACCGATCGCCTGCCGTACTTCGGGGTCGAGGAAGTCCGTAGCCAGAGCCCCCGCACCGGCCGTCAACGCGATGATTCCGAACACCACATCCGCCGGTGGCGGCGTCACCAGCGCCAGGAGACCTGTGACCGCGGAAACTCCTGCCAGGACATCGTGGATCTCCTGCCGGTGTTCGCTGATCCAATCGCCGATCCCTTCGATAGCATCAACCAACTGATCCCAAATGCTCTTATCGGGTTCACTCGGGGCATGATTCGCTGCAGCAGCGTCGAGATCTGTGGCGATTCGCTTGGCCAGGGTGTTGTGATCGCCCTGCAGCGTGGCTGCCCGTTGCCGGATGGTGGTGAGCTCATTGTTCCAATGGTTGAGAGTATCGGTCGCGGTCCGGACGGCCGTGGCTGCAGCGTCGAGACGCGCCTGCGCGCTCGCCAGAGCAGACGGGTCGTCGAAGGTCTTGTCGGCGAGTTGCAGGTCCGGGTTGGCTTGCGCCTGGCGTAGGGCTGTGGTGGCCTGGGTCTGCTGGCCGACCGCGTTGGCGGCTTCGATTTCCAGAAGCCGGGCGGCGTCCTGGAAGGTGACGAGGTTCCGGTGCCACTCGTCGAGGAGACCGACAGCCTCTTCCAGCGACGACTGGGCATGGCCGAGATCTTGGGCGAGCGTCGCATCGAAACTCGCCCGGAAAGCATTGCCCGCTTCGCCTTTCCAGACCTCATCGTTACTATTGCGAAGCCTGGTCAGGACCGCATTCGTATCTCGAATCGCCGCGGCCGCCGCATCGATCCGTGTGCGCAGCTGATCAACGTCGGCGGGAAGACCGGGACCGGGTTGAAACCCAGGTTGGGATAGGGGTTTTCGGCCACAGAAACGTAACCTATACAGTCGGTTGACTTGCAGTGGTATTCCCGGTCTCCGCGAGCGCCAAGGCCACCACGTCATCGAGCTGCCGGTAGGCATTCGCACAGGCCGTTATGCCATCGGCTGTGACCGTGGCCGCGTCGCCGATCCGTTCGATGCCGAACTTCCATCGTGTCCGAAAACTGTCTGCGGCGTCGTTGAGCTCGGGCGTGCCGATATCACCATGCCCGTCTTCGCCCATCGATGCCATCGCGTCCGTGAGTACCTGCTCGGCCCCGCGTACCGACTGGGCCGCCTTGTCGAGCAGATCGATATCCACCTGGAGCGGCGAACTCATTTTCCCCCCTTCATGAAGGCCACACACCATCAGACGCGCGCCCGGCCCGATCAGTTGATGACACCGATCGTCCGTCTTGCAGGAGGTCTGGCGTGCCCCCTGATTGCCGGCTCGGCAGACATTACCGACGCTAACGACGCCACGCAACAGAACAAACGCGCTGAGGGATTCGCGAAGATCTGGTATCCGATCGACGAGACACGCACCGAACAGCATGGATCGCGATAACCCCGCAGGACGGTGAGGTAACCGACCGAAGCCGACGGACTACTCCGCGATCCTGTTCAGGGCAGCGAGGTCGTCGGCGGTGAGCGTGATTGCCGCGCCGGCGAGGTTCTCCCGGAGGTGAGCCACCGACGAAGTGCCGGGGATTAGCAGGATATCCGGCGACCGCTGCAGCAGCCAGGCCAATGCGACCGCCATCGGCGTCGTATTCAGGCGGGCTGCGACGGCGGAAAGCGTCGAGGATTGCAGAGAGCTGAAACCGCCGAGCGGGAAGAACGGCACGTACGCGATGTTCTCGCGGGCGAGACGATCGATCAGGTCGTCGTCGTGCCGGTGCGCGAGGTTGTACATGTTCTGCACACAGACGATCGGAGTGATCTGCTGCGCCTCGGCCACCTGCTCGGCGGTCGCGTTGCTCAGGCCGAGGTGCCGGATCACTGCCTGCTGCTGAAGATCGGCCAGCGTCTCGAACGATTCGGCGATCGAACCCGATTGCGGTCCTGCGGCATCGCCGAGGCGGAGATTCACCAGGTCCAGCACGTCGAGCCCGAGGGTCTCCAAGTTTTCCCCGACCTGGCGGCGCAGCTCGTCGGGTTGCCGTGCCGGCGGCCAGCCGCCCTGCTCATCCCTGTTCGCGCCGACCTTCGTCACGATATGCAAGCCCTCCGGGTATGGGTGCAGGGCTTCGCGAATCAGCTGATTGGTGACGACGGGCCCGTAGGCGGCGCTGGTGTCGATATGGGTGATGCCGAGATCGACCACCTCGCGCAGAACCGCCAGCGCTCCGTCCCGGTCTGCCGGTGGCCCCATCACGCCGGGACCGGCCAGTTGCATCGCCCCGTACCCGAGCCTGGTGACGGTGAAATCTTCCGATGTCCAGGTACCTCCGGGCAGTGTTGCCGGTGTGACAGGCACGCGTCGACCCCATCCTCGCGGTCTCGTTCTCCAGGGCTCGGCGGCCCTGGCCACGAGTGTCGGGCAACAGGGTTACCAGAAGTAAGTAGGCACCCCGAAGTGCGTAACGCACCTGAGCGACCCGCTACCGGGGCCGGCCGGCCCGCGGCAACGCCGTGGCGATGATTTCGGCACTGTCGGCGTGCAGGGCCTGCGCCGCGGTCTTACCGGTTTCCGCGAGATAGGCATCGGCCAACCTGTTGCCGGCCGAGTAGCCCGCTCCCGTCGGCACTCCGACCGGGGTCACGCCCAGATGTTCGGCGATGGTGTCGCCGTGCACCCACGCCGTGAAGTTCTGCATACCGGTGACACCCAGTCCCGAAATGACTTTCGCGAACGCCTCGTCGTCGTGCAAGGTGGGCACCCCGAGACGGGCGTAGCCGAGTTCGTCACCATAGAGTTCGCGAGCGAAAGCGTCGGCCAGGCCCTCGCCCACCACATGCTCGCCGACGGTGACCGCCATCGGATCCCACACCACACCGCCTGGGCTGTAGCGCAGGTTGTGGTGGAGTTCGTGCACCGCGGTGCATTCCAGCCGTTCCAGGTTCTCCGGGTAGGGCCACAATGTGATGGTGATGTAACCGGAGATTCCGCCGAAGCCGGTGACGCCGAGGCTCGGGACCATGAAATTGGTGTCGCCCGGGTCGCCGAGGACCAGAAGCACGGTGATGTCCGGGGCCTGGAATCCGGGTGTCGCGGCGAGCAGTACCGCCGCCGCCTCGTCGACCGCGCGCTGCATACGCTGCCAGGCGTCGGCCGCCGCGAGCGTTTCGAGGGCGTCGAGGCAACGCTGCTCGTCGCGGTCGAGCGGGAATCCGGCCGACTGCCGGTGGAACGCCACCAGATCGACCTCTCCCGGGAAGTACCGGTACATCCCGGTCGTCGGTTCGAGCATCGCCCGCAGCAGGTCTTCGCGGTCGGCTACCGGTGCTTGCAGGACCTTCTTCATTGCCGAGTAGGAGTCGAGAACAGTGATGGTCACCGGGCCGACGGTAAACCCTGACGTCGCGTGAGGCGCAAGTCGCGAACCGACGGCCCGAGACGGGCCGAACACTTCGGGCCGGCACCTGCGGTGATTATGCGCCGTATTCGCCGCATCGAAGACGACTGGAGTTACAACTTGCTGGGCAAACCCGCCTCACTGTCACCGCCGGCGCGGCGCTGGCGGTCGTCCGAGATGCCTGGGCGCTGGTCGGGCAGAGCGAATAGGGCCGGGCCGTGCGGCGTCGGCGGTAATCGCGCCGGATACTGCGGTATAGCGCCGGGTATTGCGGTAGACAGAGCCGCTTCTGTAGATAGGCTCGAATCAGTGACTATGCATTACGTAGGTTGAAACCCTACGTAATGCATAGGCACGCGCGGGTACACGCTCAGATTCCCAGGACCAGTTTCGCCGTGGTGAAGTAGATGATCAGCCCGGTCGCGTCCACGAGAGTGGTAACCATCGGCGCCGATACGACCGCCGGGTCGATCCGCAACCGCTTGGCCAGCAGCGGCATGGTGCCGCCGATGGTGGCGGCCCAGGCGCAGATCAGGATCAGCGTGACTCCGACGACCACCGCGACCTTCGGGCCCACGAACAGGCCCCCGATCACCAGGCCGACGACGGACAGCATCCCGCCCAGTACCAGGCCCACCCGGCATTCGCGCCAGATCACCTTGAACAGGTCACCACCGCGGACCTCCCCCACCGCGACCGCGCGCACGCAGGCGGTGGCGGCCTGGGCGCCCGCGTTACCGCCCGCGCCGATCAGCAGCGGAATGAACAACGCCAGCTGGGCTGCCTGTTCGAGGGTGGCCTCGAAGAAACCGGTGACGCTCACGGTGAGGGTCGCGGCCACCAGCAGCAGCATCAGCCACAACGCGCGATAACGGGCGAGCTGGAAAACGCCCGCCGCCATGTAATGGCCCTCCCAGGGCGCCGAACCCGCCTGTTTGGCGACGTCCTCGCTGTCGGCCGCTTCGATGACCTCGACGGCGTCGTCGATGGTGAGCAGCCCCACCAGGCGATCCTCGCTGTCGACGACCGGCAGGTTGATGTCGTTGGTTTCGCGCATCAGGCGCGCGGCCTTCTCCGCCGAATCGGTGGCGCGGACGAACGCGGGTTCGGTGACCACCAGGTCCGCGACCATCGTGTCCGGGCCGGTGAGCACCAGTTCCCGCAGTTCCACGATGCCTTGCAGGCGGCGCCCGGCATCGACCACCGGCAGGGTGTACACGGTTTCGGCGTTGCCGCCTTTGACCCGTACGATCCGCAGCGCATCGGCGACGGAGAGGGTACCCGGGATCGCCACCACCTCGGGGGACATGTACCGGCCGACCGACCCCTCCGGGTAGCCCAGCAGCGCGGCGGTCATGCGCCGGTCGCGGGGGCTCAGCCCGGCCAGCACCTTCTTCGCCACCTTGGCGGGGGCTTCGCGGAGCATGCGGGCGCGATCGTCGGGGGCCATCCCCTCGACGAGTTCACGGAAGCTCTGATCGCGTAGACCCTGCAGGATCTGCTGCTGATCTACGGGTTCGAGTTCTTCGAACACCGCCAGCGCCAGATCCTTGTCCAGCAGGCGGAATGCCACACCGGCCTCGACCGCGTCCATGCGCGCGAGCTCGTCGGCGATGACGTGCGGCGGATGATTGTCCAGCCAGTGCAGCGCGGCGTCGACGCGATGGCTTTCGACCACGTTCTGGAGGGATTCCGACAGCGTCGTCGGCGCTTCGATGAGTTCGATCTGCGACATGAGAAGTCCTCGGCACAGCGTTGATTTGCGAGTGATTCGAAAGAAGTCACACCGCGTGGCGCCGAGCCGGACCGCTCCGCAGACAGATATCGCTAGCGGAAACGCGGACGGACGGCGCCGCGCGGCCTTCGACTAGGAGGTTCGCTATGCATTGCGATACCACCTCCTTCTCGGGCGCTGGCGCGCAGTTACACGCCGCTCATCCGGATCAATAGTCTATGAATGCGAACGCATCCTTGTGCAGGATACATCCCCGGGCCGGAAAGCTCGCATCGCAACGTTCGTCACACGGCGTTTCACACACTCGGGCGTGTCTGCCGGGTCACCGGCGGCAAGGTGGCAACGACCGCAGCCTCGGCTTCCGGCCACGACGGGGTGTGGTGGACCCACTGCGGCACCGGCCCGGACTGGATCCCGAACAGGAACAGATGTGGCACCAGGCCGCGCAACGCCTCCTGCACTTCGAGACGGTCGTCGATCATATGGGTGATACCCAGTTCAGCGCAGTGCCCCGCTTTGTCCGCGCGTTCACGACAGAAGCGCACATTCTCCCGGGGCACACCGGTGTGCCGGTAGAAATCGTGGTGGTCGAGCCATTGCCTGGTGCGCTGCTGGACACGGGGCCCGCATTTGGAGATCACCCAGGCCCGCCCGCCGAAAGATGCCACCAATCGGGCCAGCGCCTCGAAAGCGCCGTCGGTGGGCGGGGTTTGCATCGCTTCGGCATCACCACCCGCCAGGAAAGTCGTATCGGCACCGCCGTCCGGAAGAGCCGCCCCCTGGATCACTCGGCCGAAATCGACTCCGAGCCTCGGTTTTCGTGTATTCATTTGCACTTCAGTGTGCGCTGCCGGACGCCACCCGGCCAGTTCTTTGCCGGGGCGCAGCCGTAGGCGGCGTGCGGCTCTTCTGGCTTTTCTCCCGGCTCGGCCGAGCATCCGCGGCCGGCGCGGTGCTCGGCACGGTCGGCCGGGAGCTCGGCGCGGGGGTCGGTGCGTTCAGCGCGGTGCGCAGCGTGGCGGGGTCGTCGAGGAAGAGGCTGATCCGGGTCGTCTCGGCCATGATGCGGCCGCTGGGTAGCAGCGAGTCGATGTGCACGGCGACGGGGTCGCGCAGGGTCAGGTCGGCGTTGGTGCCGTCGGGGCCCGCGAGGAACAGTCTGCCGCCCTCGAACGCGGCCGCGGTGTGGTTGTAGCGGCGGCATTCGGCGACCGCCGCGACGCGCTCGCGTGGTATCCGGGCGACCACGCGGCCGGATCGGCGCAGCACTACCTCCTGTCCGGTCACATAGTGCGGATAGGCGATATCGGCGACGACCACAGCGAACAACGGCACCAGCGACCACACCGACAGCGCGGCCAGCGTGACAGCGAGCCACGCCCAGGGGATCAGCAGATGCAACACGCCTACTTCGATCAGAGTCGCCGCGAGGAAGGCCGACGGCAAGGCGAGTACGCCGCGGGTGGCGGTGAGCGGCTGCTGCTCGCGACTGTCGCGATCGGTGGTGCGGCGCAGCCACAGCCACAGGCCGCGGTACAGGCGGGCTCGATTGCGGAGCAGTCCGGTCACGACGGTTCCCCGCTGGTGTCTGTCAGCAGTTGCATCGCGCGGCGGACCGCCTGGCGTTGTGCGGGGTCGGGCACGAGGGTGTCCTCCGACAGCGACAGTCCGTCGTGCGGGATATTCGCTGTCGCGGCGGCCACGCCGGCGAAATCGAGCCGCCGCAACTGTCCGGCGATATCCTGCGCCAACTGCTCGATCAACTCGGCGGACTGTGCCACCGGGCGGCCGTGCAATCGTTCCCAGCCGCGCAGGAGCCGGCGGTAGTCGGTGCGGGCGGCCGGGTCGTCGAGGGCGCGAGTGAACCAGGTGAACATTTCGGCGGGTGTGTCACCGGAGAGGGAGAACATTTCCAGCATGTCGCGTTCCTGGTCGAGCGCGGCGCGCTCCGCCTCGTCGGCGTGCTCGCGGGCCCGGTCGAAGGCGTCGGCGACCTCGTCCGGGAGTGCGGTCAGGCGGCGGCCGGCATCGACGGCGGCCAGCATGCGGGCCACGCCTTCCTGTTTGCGAGTGAGCTGGGTGATGCGCTGGGTGATCTCCTCGTGCAGCGCGGCGAGATCGGCCCGCAGGTCCTCGGTATCCGAGGCGCCGTGCTCGTTGGCGAAGACGGCGGCCACCGCGCCGAGCGGCAGACCGTTGCCGGCGAGCCAGCGGATGCGCATGAGCCGGGTCAGTTCCGCCATACCGTAGTCGCGGTAGCCGTTGTCGGGGCGGACAGGCTCCGGGAGCAGGCCCAACCGGTGATAGTGGCGGACGGCGCGCGGAGTCGTTCCGGCAGCCGCGGCGATTTCACTGATCCTCATGTCGCCAAGCGTGCGGTGTGACGCTACGTCGCAGTCAAGGCAGGCCGGGAACCACAGCCGGCATGGTTCCCGCAGACCTCGACCGCTACCGGGTCGAATACGCTCGGCGCACCCGAAGGAGTTCGGCCACAGCGCGCTGAACAATGCCGGCGACAAGCGCATCGGCCAGTTCATCACTGGATACCGCCGCAGCCCATCGACACCGCGGAGGCTGCGGGGCACCGGATACCGGGCCGGGCTTTCTTACCCACGATGCCCGCTCCCGCGCGTCGGCGACGACGGATTGCCCGAATGCCGTTCGGCCGACAGAGTGGAGACCGAGGTGTTTCTCATGCGGCCCGCGGGGGCCGGAAACGGAGGAGGGTGCTGTGCGCTTCGGAATCTTCATCCCCCAGGGCTGGCGGCTGGATCTGGTGGGTATCGAACCCGCCGCGCAGTGGGAGGTGATGCGGGCTCTCGCGGCGCGCGCCGATGCGAATCCGGTGTGGGAATCGCTGTGGGTGTACGACCACTTCCACACCGTCCCCGAGCCCACCGAGGAAGCCACTCATGAGGCGTGGAGCCTGATGTCGGCGTTCGCCGCGACCACCTCACGGGTGCGGCTCGGGCAGATGTGTACGGCGATGAGTTACCGCAATCCGGCCTACCTGGCGAAGGTCGCGGCGACCGTCGATCTGATCTCGGGCGGCCGTACCGAGATGGGGATCGGCGGCGGCTGGTACGAGCACGAATGGCGCGCCTACGGGTACGGCTTCCCCACCGCCGGGGAACGGCTCGGCCGCCTCGACGAGGGCGTGCAGATCTTCCGGCAGGCCTGGAGTTCGGGCACCGCCACCCTGGACGGCAAGTACTACCAGGTGAACGGTGCGATCGTCCGGCCGCTGCCGGTACAGGAAGGCGGGATCCCGCTGTGGATCGCCGGCGGCGGTGAGAAGAAAACACTGCGTATCGCCGCGAAGTACGCGAACTACACGAACTTCGCCGGCAACCCCGACGAGTTCGCCCGCAAATCGGAGATCCTGCGCGACCACTGCGCCGATGTCGGCACCGATTTCGACGCCATTGTGCGCAGCGCCAACTTCAACGTCGTCATCGGCGCGACCGAAGCCGAAGTGGAGCAGCGCAAAGCCGAGAATGTCGCGCGGCTGATCCCGGCCCTGGGCGAAGAGAAGGCCCGCGCCTATCTCGACAACCTGGCCACCGGCGCGGCCGTCGGCACCCCGGAACAGATCGTGGCGAAATTGTCCGCCGTGCGCGATCGCGGGCTGGGATACGCCATCTTCAACTTCCCGGAAGCGGCCTACGACACCAGCGGGATCGAACTCCTGGAACGGGAAGTGCTTCCGGCACTGTCCATACCGACCCCGGCGAGCCGCCGTCTTACGCAGCCCTGACCAGCCGATTTGCGAATGTCGAGATGGTATAGGTCCCGACACCCAAGACGACTTCGAGCGCATTGCGCTCGGTGTAGCCCTGCGCCGCGAAGGCATCGACCGACCGGGTGTCCACAGCCCCGGCGGTGGCCATGACTTCGAGGGTGAAGACCCGGACCGCATCGAGGCGCTCGTCGTCGAGTGCGCGTTTCTCGCGCAGAGCTGCGGCCAGTTCCGGCGCGGCGCCGAGTTTGCGCAGCTTCCCGGTATGCATGGCGATGCAGATATGGCAGTCGTTGTGGACCGCCACTGTCATGATGACCACTTCCCGCGCGATCGGGTCCAGCGTGCACTGATCGAACCGGGCGGACATATCCAGGAATCCGGTCAGCAGCTCCGGTGAGGCGGCCAACTGGGCGACAGCTTCGGGCACCACCCCGGCGTCGGCCATGGCCGCCATCGTTGCGCGCGATCCCTCCGGGGCGGTTTCGAGTGTATGCGGGGCGAACATCTCGGCCTCCTATTATGGACAACATGGTTGACGAAACGATGGTAAACCAGGTTGTCCATAATGCCAAGGCAGTGGGATGACCAGGGAAAACAGGAACCACCCCCGGGCGGGCTACGAACTCCCGCTGCTGCTCCTAGCGGGCTTCCGCACCCTCATCGACGAAGTACACGACGAACTCGCACGCCGGGGCCACCCGCAGGCGCGCCCCGCCCACGGTTTCGCTATGCAAGCGATCGGCCCCGACGGAGCGACCGCCAGCGATATCGGCCGCCGGCTCGGCGTCTCCAAACAGGCCGCGGGCAAGACCGTCGATCGCCTCATTGCCCTCGGCTACGCAGAACGCGCCGCCGACCCTGCCGACGCGCGCCGCCGCCTCGTTCGCCGCACCACACACGGAGACGACATGCTCGCTCTCTCGGCCGCGATCTTCGACCGGCTGCGTACGCAGTGGGCACAGACACTGGGCGAGCAACAGCTACGTGCGATGGAGGACGGTCTGCGCACCGTCGCCGCACCGAATGCGTTCCGGCTCGACGCGACGCGATGGCTGGGCGACTGAGCCACGAACAGCAGTGGCGCGCAACAGCTTCCGGTGCTGTTACGCGCCACTGTATTTCGCGGGCGGATCAGAGCATGCAGCTCACGCAGCCCTCGACCTCGGTACCCTCCAGCGCCATCTGCCGGAGGCGGATGTAGTAGAGGGTTTTGATGCCCTTGCGCCAGGCGTAGATCTGGGCCCGGTTCAGGTCGCGGGTGGTGGCGGTGTCCTTGAAGAACAGCGTCAGCGACAGGCCCTGATCCACATGCTGGGTGGCCGCCGCATAGGTATCGATGATCTTCTCGTAGCCGATCTCGTACGCGTCCTGGTAGTAGTCCAGGTTGTCGTCGGTCATGTACGGGGCCGGGTAGTAGACGCGGCCGATCTTGCCTTCCTTGCGGATCTCGATCTTCGACGCCACCGGGTGAATGGAACTGGTGGAGTGGTTGATATAGGAGATCGAACCGGTCGGCGGAACGGCCTGCAGGTTCTGGTTGTAGAGGCCGTGTTCCATGACCGCAGTCTTCAGCTGCCGCCAGTCGTCCTGGGTGGGGATATGGATCCCGGCTTCGGCGAACAGCTGGGCAACCCGGCCGGTTTTCGGCTCCCACACCTGATCGGTGTACTTGTCGAAGTACTCACCACTGGCGTACTTCGACTCCGGGAACCCACCGAAGTAGGTACCGCGTTCCTGCGCAAGCAGATTCGAGGCCCGGATCGCGTGGTAGACGACGGTGTAGAAGTAGATGTTGGTGAAATCCAGCCCCTCTTCGGAACCGTAGTGGATCCGTTCCCGCGCCAGGAACCCGTGCAGGTTCATCTGCCCCAGGCCGATGGCGTGCGAGGAGTTGTTGCCCTGTTCGATGGAGGGCACCGAGTAGATATGGGTCTGGTCGGAGACCGCGGTGAGCGCCCGGATCGCGGTCTCGATGGTCTGCGCGAAATCCGGGGAGTCCATCGTCTTGGCGATGTTCAACGACCCCAAGTTGCAGGAGATGTCCTTGCCCACCTTCGCGTAGGTGAGGTCGTCGTTGTACACCGACGGAGTGGAGACCTGCAGGATTTCCGAGCACAGATTCGAATGGGTGATCTTGCCGGCGATCGGGTTGGCCCGGTTCACCGTGTCCTCGAACATGATGTAGGGGTAGCCGGATTCGAACTGCAGCTCGGCGATGGTCTGGAAGAACTCGCGCGCCTTGATCTTCGACTTGCGGATCCGCTTGTCGTCGACCATCTCGTAGTACTTCTCGGTGACGTCGATATCGGCGAACGGCTTACCGTAGATCCGCTCCACGTCATAGGGCGAGAACAGGTACATGTCCTCGTTCTTCTTCGCCAGCTCGAAGGTGATATCGGGGATCACCACACCGAGGGAGAGGGTTTTGATACGGATCTTCTCGTCCGCGTTCTCCCGTTTGGTGTCGAGGAACCGGTAGATATCGGGGTGGTGAGCGTGCAGGTACACCGCACCCGCACCTTGGCGCGCCCCGAGCTGGTTGGCGTAGGAGAACGAATCCTCGAGCAGCTTCATGATCGGGATGACACCCGAGGACTGGTTCTCGATCTTCTTGATCGGCGCGCCGTGCTCACGAATATTGCTGAGCAGCAACGCAACTCCCCCGCCACGCTTGGACAGCTGCAGCGCCGAGTTGATGGAGCGCCCGATCGACTCCATATTGTCTTCGATCCGCAGCAGGAAGCACGACACCGGCTCGCCGCGCTGCTTCTTGCCCGAGTTGAGAAAGGTCGGAGTGGCCGGCTGGAAGCGGCCGTCGATGATCTCCTCGACCAACTGCTGCGCCAGCACCTCGTCACCGGCGGCCAGCGTGAGCGCGACCATGCACACCCGGTCCTCGAAGCGTTCGAGGTAGCGCTTCCCGTCGAAGGTTTTCAGCGTGTAGGAGGTGTAGTACTTGAACGCGCCGAGGAAGGTCGGGAACCGGAACTTCTTGTCGTAGGCCTGCTGGAACAGCTTCTTCACGAACGCCCGGCTGTACTGTTCGAGCACCTCGGGCTCGTAGTAGTTCTCCTCGACGAGATAGTCGAGCTTCTCGTCGAGGTTGTGGAAGAAGACGGTGTTCTGATTGACGTGCTGCAGGAAGTACTGGTTGGCGGCTTCGCGATCCTTGTCGAACTGGATCTCACCGTTGGGCCCGTACAGGTTCAACATCGCGTTGAGGGCGTGGTAGTCCATGACCTCACCGGATTCGCCGGCCCGCTGCGGGGGCTGCTCGAGCCGGGCCGTCATACCTGCTGGTGCTGTCGTTGTTGCTGCCAAAACAATCCCAATCCCTCTCGGACGCGGGCCACGTCCTCAGCGGTTCCCATGAGTTCGAAGCGGTACAGGTAGGGCACCCCGCATTTGCGGGATATCACCTCACCTGCGAAGCAGAAGGTGTCGCCGAAGTTCGTGTTCCCAGCGGCGATCACCCCGCGCAACAGGGCGCGGTTGTGCGGATCGTTGAGGAACTTGGCGACCTGGCGCGGTACGAATTCCTTATCGGAGCGAGCCGAACCCAGAACGTGCCGACCGCCCCCATAGGTGGGAACGATCAGCACGTAGGGCTCGTCGACGCGCAGCGTGTCGTCGGCGGTGCGCAGGGGAATCCGGAGAGCCGGGAGATCCAGCTTCTCGACGAATCGGTGAGTGTTCTCCGAAGCGCTGGAGAAGTAAACCAGCGTATGCGTCTCGGACATTTCACCTCCCCTGCGCCCGGCCGGAACGGGCGCGCGGTTGCGCTCAGGCGGCGACTGCCGCCAATGCCTTGATGCGGTCGGGCCGGAAGCCGGACCAGTGCTCGTCACCGGAGACGACGACGGGCGCCTGCAGGTAGCCGAGCGCCATCACGTAGTCGCGGGCATCGGCGTTCTCGGAGATATCGATGACCTCGTACTCCACCCCGGCCTTGTCGAGAGCCTTGTAGGTGGCATTGCACTGGACGCAAGCGGGCTTGGTGTACACGGTGATCATTCGAGTCCCTCTCTCCTGTGCCAATGTGCGGTGTCTCGCGGTCTCGTCGTGACGGACCGCCGCCTCCGGATCGAGCCCTCCGCGTGGCTGATCCACAGCCGGTGATTCCGTCTGCGGGGCGCGGTGCCGGCACGATCGGATGATCCTGCGCAAACTCCGAGGACCGACCTCGAAACCCCATGTCCGGGCCGGTTCCGCCCGCCGTCGGCAGGTTCTTCACGCTGCCGCCTTCGGGTACCGATGACACTACACCTAGTGGCCGACATTCCGAAACGACACGAGATGTTGCGAGTCACAAGCATGTGATTTCACGGCCGTAAGCCGCAGGACAGCGTTGCGACACGCCGCGTTCACCGTGGTCCAGATCACAACCGGGGCGATCCAGTTCCTTTTCAGCAAACGCAACAGCACCGCCTGTCACACCTGTCGCCGGAACCTCAGCAGACCCTCGCGACCCGCCCGGAACAGTTGCGGCAACCTCAACACGGCAGCAGGCCGCCCCGTCCGCGACGGGGCGGCCTGCTGCGAAGCCGGGCACACCGGCTTCCGGGCCGTGAGCGACAGCCCAGTACGATCGCACGCACCGAGGCCGGACCGCTCGTACGATCAGGCGTCGACGAGTTTCCCGCTCGCCGCATCGACCAGCGCGCGCAGCGCCTCGCCCAGCTCGCGCTGCGTCTCGGCATCCTCGCGAGGATGGTTCGCACCGAAACGATCACCCCAGGTGGCGAAGTGCAGATGCGCTTCGTCGACGATCTTGCCGCCGGCGATACCCACCGACTTGACCGCGTCGGCATGCGCCCACTTGGCAGCGTTCGGGCTGATGGACCCGCTCAGGATCGCGACCGGCTTGTCCTTGATCGCACCCGCGCCGAAGGGCCGCGACAGCCAATCGATCGCGTTCTTCAAAACCGCGGGCAGCGTCCCGTTGTATTCCGGGGTGATCAACAGCAGGCCGTCGCCGGCGTCCACCGCGTCGCGCAGCGCCGCCGCGGCAGCGGGGACCGAACCCGGCACGTCGATATCCTCGTTGTAGAACGGAATATCGCCGATACCCTCGTAGACGGAGACATCGACACCCTCCGGCGCGGTTCCCACCGCGGCCTCGGCGACCTGTTTGCTGAAGGAAGCGCTGCGAAGGCTGCCGAAGAGGACGACGATACGGGTCCGGCTCATATTCACTCCTGAGGTACTAGTTGTGTGATGATCGCACTGCCCCAGATCAACCGGACCACGGTCCGCTACATTCCCCGGAGGCCCCCGACCCGCCGTGAACTACGACACACCCTGCCCGGGCCCGGCGGACGATCCGCGCCCGGACGAGACACCTCGGCCGCATCCGGCAGACGAACTCGACCTCGCCCCCTTCCGGCCGGTCCACCGAGTGGGCCCGCCACTACCCGGCACCGCCGAACCCGCTGAACGCGCCGATGCCGCCCGCAACCGGCGGCGACTGCTCGACGCCGCCCGCGAACTCGTCCGCGCACACGGTGTGGACGCACTCACCATGGACGCCCTCGCCAAACGCGCCGGCGTCGGCAAAGGTACCGTGTTCCGCCGCTTCGGCAGCCGCACCGGCCTCATGTACGCGCTCCTGGACCATTCCGAAACCCTGGCCCAGGAAGCGTTCATCTTCGGCCCGCCGCCGCTGGGCCCCGGAGCCCCGCCCGTGGACCGCCTCATCGCCTTCGGACGAGCCCGGCTGCTCGATATCGAGGTAGAGGGCGAACTCCATCGGGCCGCCGAACTGGGCTCCCCGGAACGGCATTACTCGAGCCAGCCCTACCGGGTGCTGAAAACCCATGTGACCATGCTGCTCCGCGAGGCGGACACACCCGGCGACAACGGCCTGCTCGCCGATGCACTGCTCGGCATACTGGCAGCCGGACTCGTCCTGCACCAGCTGCGCACCCTCGGCTACACCCGCGAGCAGATCGCGGGCAACTGGGAAGCCCTGGTTCGCCGGGTCGCCGGACCGGCGGCGCAGTAGAGTGGTCCGGCATGGGAAACGTGCGTGATCAGATCATCGCCGAGCTGGGTGTACAGCCGAGTATCGACCCCAAGGACGAGGTGCGGCGCCGCGTCGATTTCCTGAAGGAGTATCTGTGCGCCACCCCCGCAAAGGGTTTCGTACTGGGTATCAGCGGTGGTCAGGACAGCTCACTCGCCGGGCGGCTGTGCCAGCTGGCCGTCGAGGAACTGCGCGCCGAAGATGCCGAAGCGCGATTTGTCGCGGTGCGCCTGCCCTACGGTGTACAGGCCGACGAGGCCGATGCCCGGGCCGCCATGACCTTCGTCGCGCCCGACGAATCCGTGGTGGTCAACGTCCGGCCGGGCGCGAACGCGGTAGCGGCCGAAGTGGCTTCGGCCCTGAAGGTCGGCAAATTACGCGATTTCGTACGTGGCAACATCAAGGCACGAGAACGCATGGTGATCCAGTACGCCATCGCCGGCCAGGAAAACCTCCTGGTGATCGGCACCGATCACGCCGCCGAAGCGGTCACCGGATTCTTCACGAAATTCGGTGACGGCGGGGTGGACCTGACCCCGTTGACCGGCCTGACCAAACGCCAGGGCGCCGCCCTGCTACAGGAACTGGGCGCGCCCGAGCGACTGTGGTCCAAGGTGCCGACCGCCGACCTCGAAGACGACCGCCCGGCACTGCCCGACGAGGAAGCACTCGGCCTGCGCTACAGCGAAATCGACGACTATCTCGAAGGCAAAGATGTCACCGCCGAGGTGGCCGAGCGGATCGAATCATTGTTCCGCAACACCCGGCACAAGCGGACGGTGCCGGTCACCCCGCTCGACGACTGGTGGCGCTGACCCGGCACCCGCTGACGGAGTGCAGTTTCGGCAACTTCGGGCCGGGTGTCGAGGCCACCCGTGATTCGGCCGCGAGCGCGGGATGACAGCGTGTCGGCCCCGGCGTCGCTCGGGTTCGGCATTCCGTGGGCCCGGACCGTGCGGCGGTGGGAAACAGCGCGCGAACTCCTGTCGAGAAACACGACAGGAGGTGTCGTGAATCGCCGAGAACATGGTTCGACGACCGGCGGACAGTCCGAGCGGTCACCGACACGAGAGGATTCCCGAATGGGGTCTCGGCTCAATCCGTGCATCACCTTCGACGGCAATGCACGGCAGGCGATGGAGTTCTACCAGCGCGTCTTCGGCGGTGAGCTCGAGCTCGGCACCGTCGCGGACTTCGGCGCACCGGATGCACCCGACGCCGACAAGGTCATGCATTCCCGCCTCGACACTCCTACCGGTTACACACTGATGGCCTGCGACTACCCGCACCACCGGCCGGGCCACCCGCCGTATCGGCCGGGGAACGACGTCGCGCTCTTTCTGGACGGCGACGACGGCACCGAATTGCGCACGTGTTTCCAGAAGCTGTCCGAGGGCGGCACCGTGACGCTGCCGCTGGAGAAGCAAGTCTGGGGTGACGAGGCCGGATCGGTCGTCGACCGGTTCGGGATCAGCTGGATGTTCAATATCAGCGCCCGGCGTGAGTGATCGGCAGCCGGTTCGTTGCGAACGAACGCAACGCTAGCCGCCGGCGAAGGGCGGGAGAACGTCGACCCGTGGGGTGAGCGAGACCGTGGTGTCGCGGGTGAGTTCGTCGCCCACCAGGTAGGCGCAGACGGCCAGCATCTTGTCGAGATCCGGGCCGTAGGCGGCTGCCAGGTGGGTGCGCAGGTCGGCCACGGTCGCGCCGGGCGGCAGGTCCAGGGTTTCGGCGTCCTTGCCGACCGCGTCGGCGATGGCGGCGAAATAGCGGACCTCAACCACCGATTGCTCCCATCGTGCGTTCCGGGGGGACGAAGTCCGCGGCGTCGATACCGTGACCCGCCCATTTCTGCCACATCGCGCCGCGCCACAGCTGCGCCAGTTCCTCGTCGCTCGCGCCCGCGCGCAGCACACCGCGCAGATCGAACTCCTGATCACTGAACAGGCAGGATCGGAGCATACCGTCGGCGGTGAGGCGGGTGCGGTCGCAGGTATCGCAGAACTTGCGGGTGACCGAGGCGATGATGCCGACGGTGGCGGGCCCGCCGTCCACCAGCCATGTCTCGGCGGGGGCCGACGGGTCTTCCCGGCCCACGGCCGTGAGCCGGTAGCGGGCGCCCAGCACATCGAGCAGTTCCGCGGCCGTCACCATATTGGCCCGTGCCCATTCGTGATCGGCATCCAACGGCATCTCCTCGATGAACCGCAGTTCACAACCCTCGTCGAGACACCAGCGCAGCAGGTCGGGGGCACCGTCGAGGGTTTCTCGCATGAGCACCGCGTTCACCTTCACCGGCGCCAATCCGGCCGCGCTCGCGGCCCGGATACCGGACAGCGCCGATTCCAGGCGGTCGCGACGGGTGAGCCGGGCGAATCCGGCCCGGTCGACGGTATCCAGGGAGATGTTGACCCGGCTCAGGCCGGCGGCGGCCAGCCGGGCCGCGCGATGGCGCAAACCGATGCCGTTGGAGGTCATCGCCAGGGGGATCTCCGGGGTGGCGGAATGGCAACCGGCCACGATTTCTTCCAGATCGCGCCGCATCAGCGGTTCGCCGCCGGTGAAGCGGACCTCGCGAATCCCCAGCTCACGTACCGCGAGGGTGACCAGCCGGACGATCTCGCCCGCGGTGAGCAGTTCTTCCTGCGGTATCGCGGGCAGACCTTCTTCGGGCATGCAGTAGGTGCAGCGCAGCGAACATTTCTCGGTAATGGAAACCCGCAGGTCGCGCGCGGTGCGGCCGAAGCGGTCCACCAGCAGCGGGGTATCCGGACGCCCGTCCAGCGAGGGGCGCCCGGACCGCACGGTGGGTATCCCCATATCGACCAGCGTCACCCCACCATTATGGACGCCGGATCGCCATCCGCACTCCTCCTGCGCCGGATCGCTGCATTTTGCCCGGCCCACCTGCCATGCGGGCGTGGCGCGCGGCACCGGACAGCAGGCGATACGGCGACGCCGGTCCCGCCGCCGCCATTAGTCTGAAGCGCATGATCTCTCGGCCCGCCAGTCCTCCGGTCCGGTCGGCGGACGACCACCGCGACACCATCGAACAGCTGTTGCGCCCACTCGCCGCCCGGCCCGTCGACACCGTGCCGGTCGCCGAAGCGCTCGGCCGGCAACTGGCCGAGGATGTGCACGCACCGATCGATCTGCCGGTGTTCCGGAACTCGGCGATGGACGGCTACGCGGTGCGGGCACAAGATGTGGCCGGCACACCCGCCGACCTGCCGCTGACCGGTGTGGTGGCCGCGGGCGACCCCGGATTGCAGCCGCTCGCCCCCGGCACGGCACGCAAAGTGATGACCGGAGCGCCGCTGCCGCCGGGCGCGGACTGTGTGGTCCCGGTGGAAGATACGACCGCCGGAACCGATACCGTCCGCATCGAACGCGGCCGGGCGGCAGGCGAATTCGTCCGGGAACCGGGCAGCGATGTGCGCGCGGGCGCCGAACTGGTGACCGCCGGTACGCACCTGGCGCCCCGGCATATCGCGGCATGCGCCGCGGCGGGACTCGCCCGGTTACCGGTTTTCGCGCCCGTACGGGCCGTCGTCATCAGCACCGGCGACGAACTGGCGGCACCGGGCAACCCGTTGCGGCCGGGACAGATCTACAACTCGAACGGTATCGCGCTGGCCGCGGCGCTCACCGCCAACGGTGTCGAGGTGGTGGCGATCCAGCACAGCGGTGACGACCCCGGACAGTTCCGGCAACTGCTCCGCACCGCCACCGCGTCGGCCGATCTGGTGATAACCACCGGCGGAGTCTCCAAGGGCGATTTCGAAGTGGTGCGGGAGGTATTGATCCCGCTGGGCGGCGAATTCGGTCCGGTCGCCATGCAACCGGGCGGCCCCCAAGGGCTGACCGTGGTGGATGGTGTGCCGGTGCTCAGTTTCCCGGGGAACCCGGTCAGCGCGGTGGTGTCGTTCGAGGTACTCGCCCGCCCGATCCTGCGCCGGCTGACGGGGCTGGGGCCGGTGCCGGAATACGAGCTTCCGCTGCTCGGCGCGGTCCGCCGCTCGCCCGAGGGGCGGCGGCAGTTCCTGCGCGGCAAACTGGTGTGGAAGGGTTCGCGGCCACGCGCGGTGGAAGTGGTTTCCGGGCCCGGATCGCATCTGGTGGCGAGTATGGCGGCAGCCGATGTGCTGATCGATATCCCGGCGGCGGTTACCGAACTTCCGGCCGGGGCGACTGTGCGAGTGTGGACGTTATGAGCGAATTGTCGCATGTGGATTCCGCGGGCCGGGCCCGGATGGTGGATGTGAGCGCCAAGGCCGACACCGCCCGGATCGCCGTGGCCGGCGGGGAACTGCACACCACTGCCGAGGTGGTCGCGCTGGTACGTGCCGACGATATGCCGAAGGCCGATGTGCTGGCCACCGCCCGGCTGGCCGGTATCGCGGCGGCGAAGAAGACCTCCGAACTGATTCCGCTGTGCCATCAGCTCGCGCTGTCCTCGGTGAAAGTGGACTTCGGTTTCACCGGCTCCGCGATCACGATCGAGGCATCGGCGAAGACCACCGGCCCGACCGGGGTGGAGATGGAGGCGCTGACAGCGGTCGCGGTCGCGGGGCTCACTCTGCACGACATGGTGAAGGCGGTGGATCCGGCGGCAGTCCTCAACGGCGTGCGGCTCCTCACCAAGGAGGGCGGTAAACGCGGGCACTGGACCCGCCCGGACACCGCCGCGGATCGCGCGCCCGAGGCCGGCGCCCACGCCGGCGACACCGCCCCGCCCTCCCCCGCGGGCAGCGCGGGCCGGGACCCGCACGCACACCCGCACGGCGGCGATATCCCGACCCCGGGGACGGGTACCAGCGACCGGAAGCATGATCCCGAACACGCCCGCGTCGATCCGTCCGGCGCTGAACCGAGCGGCACCGCGGTGGTGGTGGTTGCGTCCACCGGGTCCGCGGCCGGAACGCGGACCGATACCACTGGACCGCATCTGGTGGCGTGGTTGCGGGCACTCGGATACTCGACGCGAGGTCCGTTGGTGTACGCGGACGCAGATATCGTCGAGGGGCTGGCCGAGGCGCTACGGACCGCGCCGGACCTGGTGGTGACCACCGGCGGGACCGGTGCGTCGCCGTCCGACCGGACTCCGGAAGCAACTCTCGCCGTGCTGGATCGGGAACTGCCCGGGGTGGCCGAGGCCATCCGGCAGCGCGGTACCGCGAAGTTCCCGCTCGCAGCGTTGAGCCGGGGCGTCGCGGGGCTGGCCGGACGATCGGTGGTGGTGAACCTGCCCGGCTCACCGGGCGGGGTGAAAGACGGTATCGCGGTGCTCGAACCGTTGCTGGAGCATCTGCTCGCGCAGGTGGCGGGTGGCGGGGCACACGAGGGCGGCCAGGGGGCACCGCGGGCCGAGAGGGGAAACGAGAGCGCTCATGCCTGAAGAATCTGTACAACGTTCCGACGGAGTCCGGCTTGCCGAAATCAGCGACCGGCCATTGGATCCGGCTGTGGTGGATGCCGCGGTCCGCGGGCCGAGTTTCGGCGCGGTCGTCGTGTTCACCGGGCTGGTCCGCGATCACGACGGCGGCCAGCCGGTTTCGGCGCTGGAGTATTCGGCGCATCCGCAGGCGGACCGGTTCCTGCGTGAATGCTGTGCCACGATAGCGCAATCCACCGGCCTGCCGGTGGCGGCCGTGCATCGGGTCGGGAATCTGGCGGTGGGCGATCTGGCGATCGTCACGGCCGTGGCGGCACCGCATCGCGCCGAAGCGTTCGCGGCCTGCTCGGCGCTGGTGGACCGGATCAAACACGAGGTGCCGATCTGGAAGCGGCAGATGTTCGCCGACGGTATGTCCGAATGGGTGAACGCCTGCGGGTGATCGCGGTTCAGGCCGTGCTCTCCGCGGGAACGTACCGCCAGATACCGAGCATCTCCTGCTCGTCGAGCGGTTCCGGGCCGGTGTGCACGGTTGCGCGTAACCGCTCGAGTGCCGCGCCGGTGTCCAGGCCGGTGCCGATCAGCACCAGTTCGGTATCGCCGGAGCGGGAGCGGCGGGCCGGTTCCACCGTGATCGCCCGGCCCACCAGATGCACCACGTACCGCTCGGCCTCCGGCACCGCGAATGTCACGAGCCCTTTGGCGCGGAACAGACCCGGTGGCGGGTTCTCCAGGAACTCGATGAGCCGGCGTGGGTGCAATCCGGTGGCGGTGGTGAACACCGTGCTGGTGTAGTCGTCGTGCAGATGGCGGTGTTCGTCGCCCGCGGGGTGCGCGTCGTGGTCGTGCAGGAGTTCGTCCAGGCTCAGTTGTTCACCTATCCGGGGTGTATCGCGGGCGCGGGGGTCGAACAGCAGACCGGGGTCGATACGGCCGCGGGTGGTGGCGTATACTGGTGCGCCGCCGGTGATCGTCGCGATCTCCGACCGCAACCGCGCTGTGTCGCCGGCGGCGAGCCGGTCCACCTTGTTGAGTACCACCAGATCCGCCAGGCGCAGATGATTCGCCAGTTCCGGATGCCGGTCGCGGGTGGTCGCGAATTCGGCGGCGTCGACCACTTCGAGCAGGCCGCCGTAACGAATACGGGGGTTCTCGCTGCCCACCACCATCCGCACCAGATTGCGCGGTTCGGCCAATCCGCTGGCCTCCACCACGATCACGTCGATCCCCGCCCGCGGATCGGTCAACCGGGTGAAGAGTTCGTCGAGTTCGGCGACGTCCACGGCGCAGCAGACGCAGCCGCTGCCCACCGACACCATGGCGTCGACCTGCCCGGCCACCAGCATCGCGTCGATATTGACGGCGCCGAAATCGTTGACCACCACACCGATCCGGGTACCCCGGTTGTTGTACAGCAGACCGTTGAGCAGGGTGGTCTTCCCGGCGCCCAGGAATCCGGCCACGATCACCACGGGTATGCGCTCAGCCACCCGATCACCTTACTGATTCCGGCCCGGCGCCCGGCCGCCCGGCCGACCGGCCGCCCGAAGCGAATTGATCATGTTTCGGAATTCTGCGTTGTCCGGGCTCCCGTTCACCGGACTCGCCGGGTGAACGGCCGTCTCAGGTGTGTGCACGCAACTGATACAAGCCCTCGGTTTCGGCGACGACCACGCCGTCGACATCGGTGAGCACCGCGCGTAACGTGAAATCGGCTTTACCGTTCGCCTCGGCCTCCGCGCTGACTCGCTCGATCTCGGCGTCGGCCAGGGTCGCCTCCGCCCGTACCGCCGTGGTGGCGGGCCGGCGGAACGCGATCCGCAGATCCTTCACCAGCGGATAGAACTTCGCGGTGTCGAAGCTGGCCACGGCGATGGCCCCGCCCAGGATCTCCCCCACGGTGAACAGCACCCCCGCGTACATGACGCCGAAATGATTACCGTTGCCCTCGGCGGGCACGGTGGCCGCGGCGTAGCCGGGCCGTACCTCCTCGGCTTGCACACCCATCCGGTGGGCGACCGGGATGGTGTGCTCCAGCGCCGAGTTCACGATCTCGGCGACGGTCGGGTTGCGGGTATCGCTCATGGCAGGACGAGCCCTTCCGGGATCACGCGACGGATTGCTTCTCCGCGGTCGAATGGTTCGGATCGGCGTCCGGTAGTTCCGTGCCACGCAGCGACGTCCCCGCGGTCTCCCGCAGGAACGCCCAGGCGACCAGACCGATGAGCGCGGCCCCCACCATGTAGATCGCGGGGAACAGCGTCCAGCCGGTGCCCTCGATCACCGCCTCGTTCACCAGCGGCGCGGTACCGCCGAAAGCGGCCGTGGACACGTTGTAGCCGAGCGCGAAACCCGCGTAGCGAACATGGGTCGGGAAGATCGCGGGGAAGGTCGCGCTGATGGTCGACAACTGCGGTACGTACAGCAGGCCCAGCACTACGAACCCGATGACCGCCCAGCCGGTGCCCTGGCCCATCAGCCAGTACATGGGCACGGCGAGCACCGCGAGACCCACCAGCGAGAACAACCACATGGGCCGGCGGCCGACCCGGTCGGAGAAGCGGCCGAAGAACGGTACGCACAGCATCATGACGACCTGACCGATCAGCATCATGGCGGTGGTGGTGGATTCCCCGAGACCGATGGTGTTCTGCAGATACGTCGGCTGGTAGGTGAGTAGCGTGTAGTTCGCCACGTTCAGCGCCACCACGAGACCGAACAGGACCAGCACCTCGCGCCAGTACGTGGTGAGCAGGACCCGCAAACCGCTCTCGGGATGCTCCGACTCGTTCACCTCGGTGAAAACCGGGGATTCGTCGAGTCTGGTCCGCAGATACCAGCCGATGGCGCCCAGCGGGATCGCGATCAGGAACGGAATCCGCCAGCCCCAGTCGTGCATCGCATCGGAACCGAGGATCAACTGGCACAACAGCACGACCGCCGACCCCCCGACGAACCCGCCGAGCGTGCCGAACTCCAGGAAACTGCCGAAAAAGCCGCGTTTGCGGTCACTGGCACATTCGGCCAGGTAGGTGGCGGCGCCGCCGTATTCGCCGCCGGTCGAGAAGCCCTGCACCACCCGGAGCAGGATCAGCAGGATCGGGGCGAGCACACCGACTTGGCCGTGCGTGGGCAGGACACCGATCAGGCCGGTGGCGGCGGCCATCAGCAGGATGGTGGTGGCGAGCACGACCTTGCGGCCCACCCGGTCGCCGAGCGGGCCCCACACCATGCCGCCGAGCGGGCGCAATACGAAGGAGACGGCGAACCCGAGCATGGTGCCCAGGGTGCCGAGGTCACCGGGGAAGAACGCGTCGGTGAGGTAGGTGGCGGTCGCGGCGTAGACGCCGTAATCGAACCATTCGGTGGCATTACCCATGGCCGAGGCCGCTACCGACCTCTTGAGATGGGGCGTTTCCTGCGGTTTCTCGAGGTGCGCCCCGCCCGGGTGCTTCTCCAATTGTGGTGTATCCGGCTGCTGCTCCGTCACGGTCAGTCCTCTCCGGCGTGCGCGGCCAAGTCGGCCCGGCCGACCCATCACGTCGCGCCCGCCGGCGACCGGGTTCCGGCGAGTATCGACCTCAAACCGTTACCCGGGATTTGCCCTGGGTAAACGCGGACCAACTTCAGGCCGACCGGACCGATGGCATTGATCAGCTATTTCCCAGCTTATGTGAAGGCGGTCACGCCTGCTCTGCGCCGGGCCGTCGACGCACCGCAAGATCAGGCGCCGACAGCGGGCGCACCTCCACCAGCGGCAGGCGCAGCGCGGCCGGTGCCGAGGCGGGAACCACCGGAGCCACCGGTTCCACCGGCGCGATCCGCGCATACGGCGAACCCACCGGCGGGCGCGGATCGGCCTCGCCCTTGTTCGGCCACAGCGCGACGGCCCGCTCGGATTGCGCGGTGATGGTGAGCGAGGGATTCACGCCGAGGTTCGCCGAAATAGTGGAACCGTCGATCACATGCAGGCCCGGATACCCGTAGAGCCGCTGGTAGGCGTCGACCACTCCCGCTTCGGGGCTGTCGCCGATTACGCAGCCGCCGATGAAATGGCCGGTCATCGGGATATTGAAAACGCTGCTGACCGGCCCGCCGGGAGTTCCGTCGATCTTTCCGGCGACCCGCCGCCCCACCTCGTGCCCGGCGGGGATCCAGGTCGGGTTGGGCGCGCCTTCGCCCTGGCGCGTGGTCATCTTGCGCTTGAACAGACCCCGTTTGGTGTAGGTGGTGATCGAATTGTCCACCGACTGCATCACCAGCAGGCCGATCGACTGCTCCGACCAGTGCCGCGGATTCTGCAGATGCGGCATATCGCGACGGTGCCGCCACATCTCCCGCAACCACAGCCGCCGCTTGGAGACACCCGGCTCCTCGCTCACCATGATGCTGCCCAGCAGGGCGATCACATTGCTGCCCTTGCCGTAGCGCACGGGCTCGACATGGGTATCGGCGTCGGGATGGATCGACGAGGTGATCGCCACGCCCTTGGTGAAATCGTTGTCCGCCACGCGGCTGCGGATAGCGAGCAGTTCCTCGGAATTGGTGCGCGACAGGAACCCGAGCCGGCCGGAGATATCGGGCAGCGACCCGGAATCACGCAGTTTGTGCAGCAAACGCTGAGTTCCCAGCGAGGCCGCCGAGAAGATCACCTGTTCGGCGGTGTAGGTGGTGCGTTTCTTCCGCACCCAACGGCCCGTGACCACGGTCTCGACCGCGTACCCCCCACCCGGCAGTGGTTTCACATCGGTGACGGTACGCAACGCATGCACTTCGGCACCGGCCTGTTCGGCCAGGTACAGGTAGTTCTTCACCAGAGTGTTCTTGGCGTTGTGCCGGCAACCGGTCATACATTCACCGCAATGGGTGCAGGAGCGGCGCGCCGGGCCCGCCCCGCCGAAGTACGGATCCTGCACCTCCTCGCCGGGCCGGGCGCCAGGGCCGCCGAAGAACACGCCGACCGGGGTCCGCTGATAGGTATCGCCGACCCCCATCTCCTCGGCGACCTCGCGCAGTACCCGGTCGCTCGGGGTGGTGGCCGGGTTGGTGCTCACGCCCAGCATGCGTTTCGCCTGGTCGTAGTAAGGACCGAGCTCGTCCTTCCAGTCGGTGATATGCGCCCACGGGCCGTCCCGGAAGAACTTCTCCGGCGGCTCGTACAACGTGTTCGCGTAGACGAGGGAACCACCGCCGACCCCCGCCCCGGCCATGATCAGGGTGTCCTTCAACAGCGCCAGCCGCTGGATACCGAAGCATCCGAGGTAGGGCGCCCACAGGTACTGCCTGGCCCGCCAGGACGTTTTCGCGAATTCGTCGTCGGCGAAGCGCCGCCCGGCCTCGAGGACACCGACCCGGTAACCCTTCTCGGTCAACCGCAGGGCGCTCACACTGCCGCCGAATCCGGAGCCGATGACGAGTACGTCGTAGTCGTAGGTCTGGCCGGGCCCGGCGCCGGTGCCGGGACTCGTTGCGGAACTGGACATTCTTCCGAGACTATGGCCTGGGTCACCCCGGGGCGAACACACCCGCGGTCAGGAAATCGGCTTTTTCGGCCAAGTCGGGATCAGCTCATCTACCCGCATCGATCTCGGATCCGTGATCGGCCTCCTCTCCCTGCGGCGGAACCGGCGCCGGCGCGGGATCCGCGGCGGATTCGGCGCCGGGCCGGCCCTGCTCGACCACGAAACTCGCGCGGGTGACGATGGGGGCGCCGCGCTCACGGACGAAAGGAACCACCCGGAAATCACTGCGCCACAACTGGTGATCAACCTCGACCCGGACGTAGCCCCGCTGCCCGTTGAAGAACTTCATATCGGGATTGGCGGCCAGCAAGGTTCGGCCGCGCGGGGTCAGATCCGCGCCGTCCCGGCCGGTAGTGATCGAGGTGCCGGTGAATTCCGTGGCCACCACCGCCGACCCCGGATCGCGATAGTCCGCCCGGATATCGACCACATAGTTTTCGTGCCGGTCGCCGGTGAGCACCACCAGATCGCCCCGTCCGCGGGCCGCGGCCGCCGCCAGAACCGTATTGCGGTCGGCCACATAGCCGTCCCAGGCGTCGGTACCCACCGCCACGGCGGGACCGGGGTCATAGTCGGATTGCGCCATGGCGACCTGGTTGCCCAGGATCTGCCAGCGCACCGGGGAGCGGGTGAGACCCTCGATCAGCCAGTCGCGCTGTTCGGCGCCCAGGATCGTGCGGCCGGGGTCGAAGCGATCCGGGCAGTCGACGACGAGATTCGCACCGTCGCCGCAGACCAGCGGTGAACGGTACTGGCGCGTGTCGAGCACGGTGAGATCGGCCAGATCACCGAAGGAGTACCGGCGGTGCATCCGGGCGTACGGGCCCACCGGCAGTTGTCCGATCCGCAGTGGCAGATGTTCGTACATCGCCTGGAAGGCGGCCGCACGACGCCGCCGGAACAGGGCGGGCAGCAGATGGATATCGATCCCGGCGCCGGGTTCGAAACCCGCCCAGTTGTTGTCGATCTCGTGATCGTCGAAGGTGCAGACCCAGGGGAACGCGGCGTGCGCCGCCCGCAGTTCCGGCTCGGCCTTGTACTGCGCGTAGCGGAGACGATATCCGGTGAGGTCGGTGGCCTCGGCGCGTAACGTCTCGGGGATCGCGACTCCCACTCGGCCGCGCCCCCATTCCATTTCGTAGATGTAGTCGCCCAGATGCACCACCAGATCCAGGTCCTCGGCGCACAGATGCTCGTAGGCGGTGTAGTAGCCGGAACTCCAGTGCTGGCAGGAAGCGAACGCGAACCGCAGCCGATCGGTCCGCGCTCCGGCCGCGGGCGCGGTGCGGGTGCGCCCGACCGGTGATATCGCCGAACCGGCCCGGAATCGGTAGAAATACCAGCGGTCCGGCGCCAGCCCGCGCACCTCCGGATGCACACTGTGGCCCAGTTCCCGGGTGGCGACCGCGCTACCCCGGGCAGCGATCCGGCGGAACTGCTCGTCCTCGGCGACCTCGTACTCGACGGTCACCGGCGCCAGCCCGGTACCGCCCAGCCCGTCCGGGGCGAAGGGGTCGGGTGCCAGCCGGGTCCACAGCACCACCCCGTCGGGCAGCGGATCACCGGAGGCGACTCCCAATGTGAACGGATCCCCGAGTAGGCGCGGTGCCCGCAACGGCGCGCTGCTCACCAGCCCCGCCCCGGCCAGCACCGCGACGGCACCGGCCGACCCCGCATGCAGCAACCTGCGACGAGATAGGGGCATGCAGCAGATTATTGCCGGTCGCCGGTCGATCCGCCCACGGGCCGACACTGGGTGGGTCGCCCCCCGCCCCGTGCGACCCACCCTGCCGGCCCCCGGGCGAGACCGCCGCCGAACCACAGCGGGCCCCCGAATCGACAGCGCCGAGCGCCTGGAAGCCGGCCACTCAGCACGCTCGGCCACTCAGCACGCTCGGCCACTCAGCACGCTCGGCCACTCAGCACGCTCGGCCACTCAGCACGCTCGGCCACTCAGCACGCTCGGCCACTCAGCACGCTCGGCCACTCAGCACGCTCGGCCACT
>NZ_JADLQL010000020.1 GCF_015477805.1 Nocardia flavorosea
AGCTGGGCACCCCGTCGGTGATGAATATCTGGGTGCCCGACGGCATGAAAGATATCACCATCGATCGGCTGGCACCGCGCCAGCGACTGATGAGCGCGCTGGATGAAATCATCGCCGAAAAACTGAATCCGCAAAATCACATCGATGCGGTGGAGAGCAAGCTGTTTGGTATCGGCGCTGAAAGCTACACCGTGGGCTCCAACGAGTTTTTCCTCGGTTACGCGGCCAGCCGTCAGACCGCGCTGACGCTGGATGCCGGCCACTTCCATCCGACTGAAGTGATCT
>NZ_JADLQL010000021.1 GCF_015477805.1 Nocardia flavorosea
GTACCGGCTGATGTATCTGGCGACCGCGGTCCGCGTCGACGAACGCCAGTTCCGTTCCTTGCACCTGCTGCGCCAGGACTGTGCCGAGATCCTCGACGCACCCACCACACCGGAGCTGTTCGTGGTGCAGAGCCCTGAGGTGAACGCTTTCACCATCGGGATGGACAAGCCGTTCATCGTGTTGACCACCGGACTGGTCGATCTGCTCGACCACGAGGAGATGCGTTTCACGATCGGTCATGAGCTCGGCCATGCGTTGTCCGGGCATGCGGTCTATCGGACG
>NZ_JADLQL010000022.1 GCF_015477805.1 Nocardia flavorosea
GGTTGCCTTCCGCGCGCGTTTGCTCGCTCAAGGTGTCAATTGCAGATACGTAGCTGCGTAACAACTTAATTATTTAAGTTGAGCAAAGGAATGACCATGTTTGATTTTAAGACTTCCACCCATAACGAATATGACGACGCCTGCCGCAAGTTTGCGCTAACGCACAACATGACGGATCTGGCGCAGCGGGCGGGTATGAAAGTGCAGACTCTGCGCAACAAGCTGAACCCGGATCAAATGCATCAGCTGACCGTTCCTGAAGTGCTGTTGCTTACCGAT
>NZ_JADLQL010000023.1 GCF_015477805.1 Nocardia flavorosea
GCAGTGCGGCGGGGGAGGAGAGGAATGCTTTCGCCAGGGTCCAGGGGAAAAGGGACTTCGCTTCACCGGAATACGGGGAGGAGCCGTTGCCCGGATGCAGCCATACCTGGGCGAGTTCGCGGGCGACGGCGTCCTCGGCGGCCGAGGGCTCGACCAAACGGTGCACGGGCTCGGCGCGTTCGGCCCAGTCACTGCCGACCTCCGCGGCGACCTCATCGTGATGGCGGTGCCGGCGGATCAACAGGGCGGACACGTCCTCCTTGCTGAACGAGCCATCGG
>NZ_JADLQL010000024.1 GCF_015477805.1 Nocardia flavorosea
TACGACACCCGGCGTGGCACGCTGGTCGGTGCGCTCATCGTCGACGACGACGATGAGCTGTACGCGATCACCTCCGGGGGCGGTGTCATCCGCACCGGGGCCAAGCAGGTTCACAAGGCAGGCCGCCAGACCAAGGGCGTGCGATTGATGAACCTGGGCGAGGGCGATACCTTGCTTGCGATCGCGCGCAACGCCGACGAGCCCGAAGCTATCGGCGACGACACCAGCGATTCTTCCGAGCAATAAACACAGCGGCGGCAACGAACGGATCTGAGGAT
>NZ_JADLQL010000025.1 GCF_015477805.1 Nocardia flavorosea
GTCGCCCCGGACGATCATGTGCTGGCGGTGGTGGTGCACCACATCGCCGCCGACGGTGTCTCGACCGCGCCGCTGGCCCGCGACCTGATGACCGCCTACACCGCCCGTACGGCGGGCACCGAGCCCGACTGGTCGCCGCTGCCGATCCAGTACGCCGACTTCACCCTGTGGCAGCACGCCGCGCTCGGTTCGGCCGACGACCCCGACTCCGCACTGGCCGCCCAGATCGCGCACTGGCGGCAGGAACTCGCGGGTCTCGCGCCGGTTCTGGAACTGCC
>NZ_JADLQL010000026.1 GCF_015477805.1 Nocardia flavorosea
CATCCGCGACGGTGAGTTGATTCACCACAGCGACAGAGGCTCGACCTACACAGCGATCCGGTTCGCTAACCGGTTGGCGGACAATGGGATCGCGCAATCGATGGGATCGGTCGGCGACAGCTACGACGATGCGTTGATGGAGAACTTCTTCTCCACGTTGAAGACCGAACTGGTTTATCGCCGGGCCTGGCGGACCCGCGACGAGGCCGAGAACGCCCTGTTCGCCTATATCGATGGCTGGTACAACAGCCAGCG
>NZ_JADLQL010000027.1 GCF_015477805.1 Nocardia flavorosea
AGCACCAGCCAGTCCACCGAATCCGGCAGATCACCGCGCACCGACGACATCGTGATACCCACCGGCGCGCCGGAATCGGAGAGCATATGCGCGATCCGGTCTTGCGGATACGTCGGGTCGATCGGCAGGAACGCCGCACCCGACTTCGTCACCGCCCACTCGGCCAGCACCGAATCCGCCGACCGCGGCACCGCCACCGCCACCAAATCCTCGGCACCCAGACCACGCTCGATCAGCGCCCGCGCCACACGGTTC
>NZ_JADLQL010000028.1 GCF_015477805.1 Nocardia flavorosea
ACACCCTGTCGAGTGCAGTACCATCGGCGCTGGCAGGCTTAGCTTCCGGGTTCGGAATGGGACCGGGCGTTTCCCTGCCGCTATAACCGCCGTAACTCTATGAAACTATCCACAGAGAGCCACCCCCAACTACTCCACGAATGAAGGATTGTGGGTGTCTTCTGTATCTGTGTGTTGTTTCAGATACTGCACAGTGGACGCGTAGCAACCTTTGTTTGTAAGCCCTCGGCCTATTAGTACCGGTCACCT
>NZ_JADLQL010000002.1 GCF_015477805.1 Nocardia flavorosea
GCCGGAATTTAGCTGACTTAAATGTTCGGCCCTCCACACGGGGGTATGAAGAACCGAAACCAAATTAAATATTTGGCACTGACATTCATCAACACACTATTGAGTTCTCAAAGAACACACGCACACACCATCTCGTGGCTTTTAAGCCATTCGATCGGTGAGGCAACTTCTCAAGCTTAGCTCATCCGCTTTCCCGATTGCAAATCGGGGGTTCCGGCGGAGCCAGTGTGATCGCCAGGCGCTCCTCGTCCTACCTCGTTTCCCTGGTCCCTCCGGCTCGGCGTTTCCGCCTCGCTCCGGGCCCCTGGTCGGTGTCCGTGTCGCTCTGACGTTGAATAAGTTACGCGGCAACCAAAACGATGTCAAATCGCCTGGTCACAGTAGGTAAATCGCGACATTCGCGTAATACCCGTGCGCACCCTTTCGGCCGAGAAACCCTCATCCTGCCGAACCCACGCGCTTCACATCCGCACCGAGCGCTTGCAGCTTTTCCACGAAGGCCGGATATCCGCGGTCGATGTGGAATACGTCGTGGACTTCGGTGACCCCGTCGGCGACCAGCCCGGCCAGAACCAAACCCGCGCCGGCCCGGATATCGGACGACCACACCGGTGCACTGGACAAGCGCGGAATGCCACGGACCACCGCGTGATGGCCATCGGTGCGGGCATCGGCACCCAGCCGGACCATCTCCTCGACGAACCGGAACCGCGCTTCGAACACGTTCTCCGTGATCATCGACGTTCCGTCGGCGATCGCGGCCAGGCCGATGGCCATCGGTTGCAGATCGGTGGGGAAGCCGGGGAAGGGCAGGGTGGAGAAGTTCACCGCGCGCGGGCGATCGGCCTGGATCACCCGGAAGCCGTCCTGTTCGAACGAGATACGCGCGCCGGCCGAACGCAGTTTGTCCAGGACCAGGGCGAGATGCTGCGGATTGACCCCGGTGACCCGGACATCACCCCTGGTCATCGCCGCGGCGATACCCCAGGTCGCAGCAACGATCCGGTCGCCGATCACGCGGTGCGTCGTCGGCGAGAGCCGCTTCACGCCCTGAATCGTCAACACCGAGGTGCCGGCTCCCCGGATATGCGCACCCATCTGGGTGAGCATCGTGCACAGGTCCACGATGTCGGGTTCGCGCGCGGCATTGTCGATCACCGTCTCCCCCTGCGCGAGCACCGCGGCCATGAGGATGTTCTCGGTCGCGCCGACCGACGGGAAGTCGAGCCGGATACGCGCGCCCTGCAGTTCGTCGGCACGGGCCACAACGCATCCGTGTTCGATCTCGCTCGTCGCCCCCAGCAACCGCAGGCCCGCCTGGTGCATATCGAGGGGCCGCGACCCGATCGCGTCACCACCGGGCAGCGCGACCACCGCGCGTTTACACCGCGCCATGAGCGGACCGAGCACGCAGACCGACGCACGGAACTGGGTCACCGCCGGGAAATCGGCGTGGTACTTGGGCTCGGCGGGAGTGTCGATGGTGACGACATCGCCCGCGATCGTGACATCACAGCCCAAACCGCGCAGGACCTCCGCCATCAAGGGCACGTCCAGTATGTCCGGGCAGTTCGTGATGGTGGTGGTGCCTTCGGTCAGCAGAGCCGCGGCCATCAGCTTCAGGACGCTGTTCTTGGCGCCTCCGACCGAGACCTCACCGACCAGCCGGTTGCCGCCAGTTACCAAAAACCGTTCCATGCCGCCTCTCCGAGTATTCGGCGCACCAGTGGGTGCAAGGATAGAGCGCTGACGTGCGCACGAGTGTGCCGGTCGCACGATTGTTCCGGCGCCGGGCGCCGGGTTCGCCCCGGCGGCCGTCCGGTACCGCTAGCACTGCCGGAACCGGATCTGCTTCAGTGTCCCGACGGATTACCGGAGCGCCCCGGCGAGGTACCGGAATCCGCTTCCGGCTCGTTACGCCCGGCAGTCTCGGGGCCCGCACGCCCGCCGCCGGGCTGCCAGAGCACATCGCCCTCCGGATTGGTGTACCGACTGAGGATGAACAACAGATCGGACAGCCGGTTGAGGTACTTCGCCGGCAGCACATTCGTATGGTCCGGATGGGCCTGCACCGCGGCCCACGCCGAACGCTCGGCCCGGCGAACCACCGTGCGGGCCGTGTGCAGCAAGGCCGCCAGCGGTGTACCGCCGGGCAGGATGAACGAATGCAGAGGTGCCAGTTCGGCATTGAACTCGTCACACCAGGCTTCCAGGCGTTCGATATACGCCTCGGTGATGCGCAACGGCGGATATTCCGGATTCGGCACCAGCGGTGTCGACAGATCAGCACCGGCGTCGAACAGGTCGTTCTGGATACGACGCAGTACCTCGACCAACTCCACGGCGGGAGCACCCAGCGCGATCGCCACACCGAGTGCGGCGTTGGCCTCATCGCAATCGGCGTAGGCGACCAGACGGGGATCGGTCTTGGCGACTCGCGAGAAGTCGCTCAGGCCGGTGGTCCCGTCGTCGCCGGTTCGGGTGTAGATCCGCGTCAGGTGCACGCTCACAGGACCCACCATAAACGCTCACCGCGTCCCGGACCGGGTTACCGATACTGCGTATATGTGCCGCGCGACACGGACGTCACCGCATACAGGTGGTCAGTGGCCGCGAAGCCGGCGGGCACGTTCGGAAGGACGTGATTCGACCCACGAAAGAAACGCCGTCAACGCGGGCCGGTCCAGTGCCAGTTCGTAGTCGCCGTTGCGGTCGGATACACCGATGACCGAGATCGCGTCGGTCATGATGTCGTACTCGTCACCCCGGGGGCCGCGGCGATCGCCGATCTCGATACCGCGGCGGCGGATCACCGAATCCGCGCCGAGCTTGAGACTGGTGAGTTTGAAGAAGACGAGATGATCCTCGTCGTACCGGATGACGCCATGCCGCCAGCGTTCCCCACCCCGGGCGGGCAGCACCCGCAGGATGGCCGCAGTGCCGCCACGACGCAGCATGACCAGGCGATAGGTGGAGACGAGGGCCAATGCGACCAGCACTGCAACCAGAATGATCGCAATCACCATCCCGGTCTGCAATGCCGCACATCCCTTCGCTCATCCGAGGCGATCGCCGGCTGGGCTCGGCCGATGCGCCCGCCGCCATTCAACCATGACCCAGTTTACAAACCGCATGCGGATGTCTCGGAAAATGCGATCTCATCCATCCAGGTGGGACAGGGTGACGGCACCCACTTCCCATCTGTGCCCGGACGAGAATCGGCTCCGGCCGGCGACGGATGCCCGTCACCGGCCGGAGCCGAAATATTCTGTTGGTCTCCGGATCGGAGATCAGGAAGCCGCGGCCTGTTCGACAGCGCGAACCCGGGCCTGTGCGGCCAGCTGGTCCGCCGGCGCGGCCGCACCGTCGGACAGCACCTTACGGGCCGCCTCGATATCGACCTCCGTGGAGAACTCGGCGGTCTCGGCCAGCACACGCACGGTATCCGCGGTGACCGAGAAGAAACCACCGTGTACCGCGGCCACGACCCGGTTGCCCTCGTTATCGACGATGGTCACCGTGCCGCCCTCGACCAACTGCCCCAGCAAGGGCTCATGACCGGGCATGATGCCGATCTGGCCCTCCGTGGTCTGGGCGCTGACGAAGTTCGCCCGACCCGACCAGAGCCGCCGCTCGACCGCGACGAGATCAACTGACATATCCGCCATGAAGGACTACTTTCCGGCGATCTTCTTCGCGGCCGCCTCGACATCGTCGAGACCACCGCAGCTGTTGAACGCCTGCTCCGGGAAGTGGTCGAATTCGCCCTTGCAGACTCGGTCGAAGTCGTCGATGGTCTGCTCCAGCGGCACGACCGAACCGGGCTGACTGGTGAACTTCTCGGCCACGATGAAGTTCTGGCCGAGGAACTTCTCGAGACGACGCGCCCGGCCGACGAGAACCTTGTCCTCTTCGGAGAGCTCGTCCATACCGAGGATGGCGATGATGTCCTGCAGTTCCTTGTACTTCTGCAGGATCCGCTTCACCTCGTTGGCCACCGCGAAGTGCCGGTCGCCGACGATCGAGGCCTCGAGGATACGAGAGGTCGAGGTCAGCGGGTCGACGGCCGGGTAGATACCCTTCTGCGAAATCGGGCGGGAGAGCTCGGTGGTCGCGTCCAGGTGGGCGAAGGTGGTCGCCGGCGCCGGGTCGGTGTAGTCGTCGGCGGGAACGTAGATCGCCTGCAGCGAGGTGATCGAACGGCCACGGGTCGAGGTGATTCGCTCCTGCAGTTCACCCATCTCATCGGCCAGGGTGGGCTGGTAACCGACAGCCGACGGCATCCGACCCAGCAGGGTCGAAACCTCGGAACCGGCCTGGGTGAACCGGAAGATGTTGTCGATGAACAGCAGCACGTCCTGGTGCTTCACATCGCGGAAGTACTCCGCCATGGTCAGCGCCGACAGGGCGACGCGCATACGGGTGCCCGGCGGCTCGTCCATCTGGCCGAAGACGAGGGCGGTGTCCTGGAGGACGCCCATCTCTTCCATTTCCAGGTGCAGGTCGGTGCCCTCACGGGTGCGCTCGCCGACGCCGGCGAACACCGAGGTACCGGAGAACTCCCGGGCGATACGGGTGATCATCTCCTGGATCAGAACGGTCTTGCCGACACCGGCACCACCGAACAGACCGATCTTGCCGCCCTTCACGTACGGGGTCAGCAGATCGAGCACCTTGACGCCGGTCTCGAGGATTTCGGTCTTGCCCTCGAGCTGGTCGAAGTTCGGCGGCTTGCGGTGGATACCCCACTGCTCGCCGTCGCGGCCGAGGCCGGGGCTGTCGAGGCAGTCGCCGAGGGCGTTGAACACGTGCCCCTTGACGACATCGCCGACCGGCACCGAGATCGGCTTGCCGGAGTCACGGACCTCGGCACCGCGAACCAGGCCGTCGGTGGGCTGCATCGAGATGGTGCGCACGATGTTGTCACCGAGGTGCTGGGCGACCTCGAGGGTCAGCGTCTTGGCCACCGACTTCAGGGTGATATCGGCGGCGAGAGCGTTGAACAGTTCAGGGATGGAACCCCGCGGGAACTCGACGTCCACGACGGGGCCGATGACGCGGACCACGCGGCCGCTGGCGGCGCTGGTCCGGCTCGAGTCTTCTCGAGTAACAGCTGCGGTCATTTCTGGTTTCTCTTCCTGCGTCTCAGTCGCGTTCCGAGCTCGCCGCCAGGGCATTCACGCCGCCGACGATTTCGCTGATTTCCTGCGTGATGTTGGCCTGCCGCAACGAGTTGGCCTGCCGGGACAGGGAACTCGCCAATTCGTTGGCGTTGTCGGTGGCCGCCTTCATTGCGGTGCGCCGAGCCGCATGCTCGGATGCCGCTGCGTCGAGCAACGACGCGTAGATCCGCGTATTGATGTACTTGGGCAGCAGGGCCGCCAGCAGTACATCGGCGTCGGGCTCGAATTCGTACTGTGCGCTCACCTCGGCCGTGGGCGAATCGGTGAGCATATCCTCGCCCAGGTCGAAGTTCTCGTCGACGAAGGAGATCTGGATCGGCGCCATCCGGCGCACCTCCGGCGTCTGCGACAGCATGCTCACGAACCGGGTGTAGACGATATGGAGCTCGTCCACGCCCGCGATCGGACCGGTGCCGTCCGGTGCCGGAACCTCGCCCGCCGACCCGGCCATGAAGCTTTCGACCAGGTGATTACAGGCCGCCGAAGCATCTGGATAGTTCGGCTGCTGGGAGAAACCGGTCCACGAAGCGACCGGCCGGCGATCACGGAAGGTGTAATACGTCAGGCCCTTGTTACCCATGACGTAGAGCACCGGCTCCTTGCCCTCATCGCGCAGGGTGGTCATCAGCTCCTCGGCGCGTTTGAGCACATTGGAGTTGTAACCACCGCACTGGCCGCTGTCGCTGGTGATCACCAGCACCGCGGCCCGTTTGGGATCGGGGCGCTCGGTGAGCAGCGGATGCGACAGATTCTTCGACGCACTCGCCAGCTCCGCGACCACCTTGGTGATCTCCTCGGAGTACGGCTTCGCGGCCGCCACCCGGGCCTGGGCCTTGGTGATACGCGAGGTCGCGATCAGTTCCTGGGCCTTGGTGATCTTCTTGATCGAGTTGATTCCACGAATACGGGAGCGCAGCTCGCGCAAGGTAGCCATCGGCGGTTCACACTCCCTTCGTTCGCGGCGTTACAGGAAAACAGCGCATGGTTCGCCCGGTCTACTTCTCGACGTGCTTGCGGGTGACCGACAGCGACTCGACCTCTTCGTGGGCCAGTTCGCCGGCTTCGGCTTCGTTCACCACGCGGCTGCCGTCGGAGGCCAGGAAGCCCTGCTTGAACTTGTCGGTGGCCGCCTTGATCTGCTCGGCCGCCTCGTCCTGCAGCACCTTGCCACCGGCGATGCTCGCGAAGGCATCGGCCGCATTGGCGTGCAGGTCCTCGAGCAGTTCGACGTTGAACCGGCGGATATCGGCCACCGGAACCGAATCGTAGTAGCCGGCGTCGACCAGGTAGATCGAGACGATCTGGTCCTCGACCGCGACCGGCGAGTACTGGTCCTGCTTGAGCAGTTCGACCCAGCGTGCGCCGCGCTCGAGCTGGGCCAGCGACGCGGCGTCCAGGTCGGAGGCGAAGGCGGAGAATGCCTCGAGCTCGCGGTACTGGGCCATTTCCAGACGCAGCGAACCGGCGACCTTCTTCATCCCCTTGGTCTGCGCGGCGCCACCGACACGGGAGACCGAGGTGCCGACGTTGATCGCCGGGCGGACGCCCTTGTTGAACAGGTCGGACTCCAGGAAGACCTGGCCGTCGGTGATGGAGATGACGTTGGTCGGGATGAAGGCCGAGATGTCGTTGGCCTTGGTCTCGATGATCGGCAGGCCGGTCATCGAACCGCCGCCCATCTCGTCGGAGAGCTTGGCGCAACGCTCCAGCAGACGGGAGTGCAGGTAGAAGACGTCACCCGGGTACGCCTCGCGGCCCGGCGGGCGGCGCAGCAGCAGCGAAATGGCGCGGTAGGCCTCGGCCTGCTTGGTCAGATCGTCGAACACGATCAGCACGTGCTTGCCCTCGTACATCCAGTGCTGGCCGATGGCCGAGCCGGTGTAGGGGGCCAGCCATTTGAAGCCGGCGGAATCGGAGGCCGGGGCCGCCACGATGGTGGTGTACTCCAGCGCGCCGTGCTCCTCGAGCGCGGATTTGACGCCGGCGATGGTGGAGCCCTTCTGGCCGATCGCCACGTAGATGCAGCGCACCTGCTTGGCCGGATCGCCCGACTCCCAGTTGGCCTTCTGGTTCAGGATCGTATCGATGCAGACCGCGGTCTTACCGGTCTTGCGGTCGCCGATGACCAGCTGACGCTGACCCCGGCCGATCGCGGTGAGCGCGTCGATGGCGGTGATACCGGTGGCCATCGGCTCCTCGACCGGCTGCCGCTCCAGCACGGTGGCGGCCTGCAGTTCCAGCACACGCCGGTCGGTGGACTCGATCTCGCCCAGACCGTCGATCGGCTGGCCGAGCGGGTTCACGACACGGCCGAGGAAGTTGTCGCCGACCGGGACCGAGAGCACGTCGCCGGTGCGGCGCACCTGCTGGCCCTCTTCGATCTCGGCGAACTCGCCGAGGATGACGGCACCGATTTCGCGGTCCTCGAGGTTCAGCGCCACACCGAGCACGCCACCCGGGAATTCGAGCAGCTCGTTGGCCATGGCCGAAGGCAGGCCGCTGATATGCGCGATGCCGTCACTGGTATCGGTGACGACACCGACTTCCTCGATGGAGGTTTCCGGGGTGTAGCTCTGGGTGTAGCTTTCGATCGCGCTACGGATCTCGTCGGAGGAGATCGTCAGCTCCGCCATGTTCTTCCTGCTCTCGGTCTCTGGTCTGGAATGTCGGGGGGTGTGGTGCGGCCGATGCGCCGGGGGATGACCCGGTGCGTACCGCTAGGTCAGCGAGCGGCGCAGCCGTTCCAGTCGGCCGATCGCACTACCGTCGATCACATCGTCACCGATGCGTACGACGAGCCCGCTCAACAGCCCGGGATCGACTTCGATATGCACGGTGACGGCCTTGCCGTAGATGCGGCCCAGCGCGCCGGCCAGCCGCTCCCGCTGGGAATCGGTGAGCTCGATCGCCGACCGCACATGGGCCACGATCTGCTGTCGCCGGGACGCGGCCAGATCGGACAGTGCGTCGAAGGCCGGACCGATACCGGAACTCTGCCGGGCCACCACCTGTTCGGCCAGGGCCTGGGTGACGGACTCGGTCTTGCCCGACAGCAGCCGCCCCAGCAGTTCGCGTTTGGCCGCCGGGGAGGCGGCACGATCGGACAGCGCCCGCTCGAGCTCCGGGTTGTCGTTGATGATCCGGCCGAGCCGGAACAGCTCGTCCTCGACCGCGGTCATCCGGCCCTTTTCGGACGCTGCTTCCAGCAGCGCCAGCTGCCCGAGCAGGACCAGGGTGTCGACCAGGTCGCGGGCACGGGACCAGTTCTGGGCCACCGCGGTGGTCAGCACCGCCTGCGTGGCAGCGCTGACCTTGCTCCCGAACACCCGTTCGCTCAGTTCGGCGCGGGCCGAACCGGGCACCGACACGTCCGCGAGCGCCACACGCAGCGGACGCTGGTCGTCCAGTACGTCGACAACGGCGAACAGTTCGGACCCCGTCGTTGCCGCGACACCGTTGCTTCCGGTCAGCGCGGCCCGAAGAGCCTCCTTGGACCGGGAGCTGGCCTCACGGCTTGCTGCGTACATGGTTCTCACGCCTCCGTCGTTACCTTCCGACCCCGATACCGGCATCCGACCGATCGATCTCATCGAGGAACCGGTCGATCGTCGCGGCCTGCTTGGCCTCGTCCGATACCGACTGCCCGATGACCTTCTCGGCCAGGTCCACCGCGGTGCGGCCGACCTCGGCGCGCAGCTCGGTCAGGATCTGCTGGCGCTGGGCTTCCAGCTGGGTGTGCCCGGCCGCGACGATACGGTCGCTCTCGGCCTGGGCGTCGGCCTTCATCTGGGCGAGGATCTGCTGTCCCTGGGTGCGGGCGTCTTCGCGGATCTTCGCGGCTTCCAGGCGGGCGTCGGCCAGCTGCTTCTGGTACTGCTGCAGCGTCTCCTGGGCTTCGGCCTGCGCCGATTCGGCCCGTTCGATGCCACCGGAGATCTTGTCGGCGCGCTCGTCCAGCACCTTCATCAGGCGCGGAACGGCGTACTTGTAGACCACGAAGGCGATAATCGCCACGCAGACCGCCGACCAGACGATGTCGTACGTCGCGGGGATGAGAGGATTCACATCCTCTCCCTCTTCCGCTGCGAGCAGAATGAACTCGTTCATCGGAATCAGAAGATGAAGCCGGCGACGAGACCGATCAGTGCCAGGGCTTCGGTGAACGCGATGCCGAGGAACATGTTGGTCCGGATGGTGCCCTGGAGCTCGGGCTGGCGGGCGATGCCCTCGATCGCCTTACCGACGACGATACCGACGCCGATGCCCGGGCCGATGGCGGCCAGGCCGTAACCGACAGCGCCGAGGCCCTTCAGCGTGGATTCGTTGGTGGCAGCTTCCTGGGCCAAGTACGAGAGGCTCATGAGTCTTCCATTCCCTTTCTGTTGCTCACCCGCCGGTCGGCGCGGTGCAGCAGGTTCTTATCGATTGTTCCGGTCGGTCAGTGATCGTCGGCGTGCTGGGCGAGGCTGATGTACACGGCCGTCAGCAACGCGAACACATAGGCCTGCAGGAAAATGACCAGCAGTTCGAAGAGGGTGAAGGCGAGTCCGCCCAGCAGCGAGAAGGGCGAGAAGATCTTCATCCAGTTGTCCGCGTCGAAGAGGAAGAACTGGGTCGCGCTGAAGAACAGCACCAGCATGATGTGACCGGCGAGCATATTCGCCATGAGTCGGACGGTCAGCGTGAACGGGCGCAGGATGAAGGTCGAGACGAACTCGATGGGAATGAGCAGGACGTGCATGGCCGGCGGAACATTCGGAACGACGACGCTGCTGCGCATATAGGTGAAGAAGCCGTACTTCTTGATGCCCACATAGTTGAACGCGATATACGCGATCGCGGCCAGTACCAGCGGCATGCCGATACGCGCGTTCGACGAGATGTTCAGACCGGGAATCACACCCGAGAAGTTCAGGAACAGAACCGTGAAGAAGATCGTCGCGATGAGCGGGAAGAACTTGCGGCCGGTTTCTTTGCCGAGGATCTCCTCGCAGATCTGTTCCTTGACGAAGACCATCCCCATTTCGCCGATGCTCTGCAGTTTCTTCGGCACCAGACGCGGGCTGCGGAAAGCCAGGAACAGGAATGCCGCCAGCACGGCGGTCATCAGAATCCGGACCAGCATCAGCCGATCGAGTTCGAAGGGAGTTCCCTCGAACAGCACCGCCGGAGGGAAGAAGTCGGTTAGCGACGGCGCGTGAAACTCCGCGGCCAAGGTGGTGACGCTCAGCGTTCTCTCCCGTGTTCGGGCCGCGGGATGTTTTCGTTCCCGCGGTTCGATCGGACATTGACGATCAATGTGGGTCGACTGAGGTCGGCTCGAAGTTCGTCAGCAGCTGTGGCGGGAGAACCGCGCTGGCGTCTGTACGTGTGTCGGCGACATCGTCGACATGCAGAACCGTGCTCTGTACAAGCCCGGTACGGCAGTAGCATAGCGGCAGCTCGCGGCACCTTGTCGGCACCCCTTACTGAGTCGCTTGCTTACCAAGACTTTACCAAGAGATCTACGACAACGTGTAGCGGGGGCGATGTTATCTACGACAGGTTGTCGTTGAGGCCGGTCAGCGTGTTTCGGAATCGCCCGCCGAGCCCTGATCAGGGAGGTTGACAATGGGCACTTTGGTGCGCAATACACCGTAAGTCTCCGCGCCCAGCACGATGATCAGCGCCCCCACCACGGTCAGGAACAATGCGAGCCGATCGTAGAACTCGAATTGCCGCAATACCGCGATAACGATCAGCGCGACCAGCAGTTTCCCGACCCAGCTTGCCAGCATTACCAGCCCGGCCGTCGTAGGCGGCAATTTGGCACCCAGCAACACCACCGCGGCCGTGGTCAGGATGAAACCGCCGCCGATCGCGGCCCCCAGCAGGGCACCCCACAGTCCGGCCACGCCGGCGGCCAGGCTCGCCAGCACGACCGCGAGCACCGTCAGCACCACCAGACCGATCAGTCCGTACCGCAGGGCGGCCCGCAACGGCGCGTCTTGGTGATCGGAGGTACCGGAACCGGTAGAGCTGATGGACACAGTCCGCACTCTACCCGGACCCCGTAGCCGACCCCGCCGCCTCCCGCCGCGCCTGCCGGCGCCACAAACCGGGAACAGCGGTCACGACCAGCGCGAACAGGAAACCCGCGGCCATCAGCACCACGACCACGCGCCGATCCATCACCGAAGTGCCCACGGCGCCGAAAGCGAGGATGCCGACCCAGAGGTAGATCACCAGCACCACCCGGCGCTGCGAATGGCCGATCTGCAACAGCCGGTGATGCAGATGCATCTTGTCCGGTGTGGAGAAACTGACCCCCGCCCGCACCCGGCGCACGATCGCCAGCAGCAGATCCAGCACCGGGATGAACATCACCGCACCCACCAGCAGCAGCGGCGAGAGCAGGCCGACGATATCGCGCGGCCCGTACCCCTGCAACGGGATCCGGCCGGACGCACTGGTGGATACGGCGGCCAGCACCAGCCCGATCAGCATGGAACCGGAATCACCCATGAAGATCCGGGCCGGGGAGAAATTATGCGGCAGGAAACCCAGACAGGCGCCCGCCATTGCGGCTGCCAGCAATGCGGGCGGATAACTGTCCACGGATCCGCCCTGCTCGGTGAGCAGACCGATCGCGAACGCGAAAACCGCCACCGAGGCGATCAGGCCCAGCCCCGCGGCCAATCCGTCCAGGCCGTCCACGAAATTCATGGCGTTGATCAACGTTACCGCCACCCCGACCGTCACCAATCCACCCTGCAGGCTGTCCAGCACAACGGTGGAATTGTTGAACGGGTCGTAGATCAGGTACCAGCCCAGGCCCATCACCGCCATCACCCCCGCGGCGGTGACCTGACCGGCGAATTTGGTGAGCGCGTCGAGACCCCACCGGTCGTCGACGATCCCGACCCCCACGATGATCGTCGCCGCCACCAGCACCGCGGCGATATCGGGCCGGTAGTCGAAACCGCGGCGCAGCGCCGGCAACTGATGGGCGAACAACACGGCCGCCACCACCCCGATGTACATGCCGACCCCGCCCATCCGCGGAATCGGTTTCACATGCACATCCCGATCACGCGGAATGGCCACCGCACCGAACCCGATGGCCAGTGTCCGGATCCCGCCGGTCGCCAGGAAGGTGACCACCGCCGAGATCAACAGAACCAGCAGGAGTTCGCGCAGCGGGACAACCGCACCCGACCCGGTCATCGCACCGACCACCCCGTCACCGCGGGTACTGCCTTCGCGCAGCCCGGAACACTCACTGCGCGACGGATCCGATCAACGCCTGGGGTGTGGTTCCGAGCACCTCGGCGACGGCCTCGGTGGACACGGCGCCCGCACGCAGAATACGCGGCTGATCGCCGGTCAGATCCACGATGGTCGAAGCGGTGGCGTGCTGCGCCGGACCGCCGTCGAGATAGACACCCACCAGGGAACCGAGCTGCGCACGCGCCTCGTCCACGTTCCCGGCCGCGGGCCGACCGGAGATATTGGCGCTCGATACGGCCAGCGGACCCACCTCCTGGAGCAACTCCAGCGCCACCGGATGCAACGGCATGCGCAGCATCACCGTGCCGCGCGCGTCACCGAGATCCCATGCCAGCGACGGCGCCTGCTGCACCACGATGCTCAAACCACCCGGCCAGAACGCCCGGATGAGATCGCGCGCCTGCGGCCGCACCGAAAAGACCAGGCCATCGATGGTGTTCCACGACCCCACCAGCACCGGCACCGGCATATCCCGGCCCCGCCCCTTCGCCGCCAGCAGCGATGCCACGGCCGCCGAATCGAATGCGTCGGCCGCGATACCGTAAACCGTATCGGTAGGCACCACGACCAACCGGCCCGATCTCAGAGCACTGGTGGCCGCGGCCAGGCCGGCGGCACGCGAATCGGGGTCGGCGCAGTCGTAGACGGTACTCACGGCAACAATCGTATTGCGCCCCCTCCGGCTGTGCCGGTTTCGGCCCCCTCGACCCTCGACGCCGGGAGTCCGCGGCCTCGCTCACGCACAGGCAGTGTCCGGCCGGGCGAGATTGCGCCGCGCGGTATCCACTGCCGGACGACGGGTCGCAGCGTCGGTGCCGAGGCCCGAATTCCACCGGGCACTCGTCGACGCCGGGACCGCGTCGACCCGGATGTATCCGGCGACGCCGCCGCGTCCGGCCGGACACCCGAGCTCGGCAAACGCCGACCGAAAGCTTGGGGGCACCGGTTCCGGCGAATCCTGCGATGCGCAGACAAACCGACCCGATCAGCGGCGGCACTCGTAGTGGAACGCGTCCACGGAACGAGGAGACTTCGGAGCCGTTCGAGAACCCGCTGCGGGGCCGGTTGCGATCACAGACGGGGAGGCGCGGCGGAGGCCGGACATACGACCGGTACCCGCCGGGTATCGGCCTGTTCCGGCTGCGCTGTGCGTCACAGACCGCCCTTACGTCTCTCGGCCGCCCCTGCCACCGGCCGGCGCGCGACAGCAGGGAGCCGGACCGGACAGCACCGGGACCGCCATGCGGCCGGCCCGTGAGAAAACGCAGCGCAGCAGGCGGCCACCACGGGCCGGCGACGTCGGCTGTGGAGTCACCGCCCGCGTGCGCTGCGGCACCGCCTCTACCCCAGGCGACCCTTCGCGCCCGATCACCGCCGGCTCAGGCAGGCGGCGCCGACGACACAGCCGCCACGAAGCGCGGCTTCCCGGCCAGATCGGGGTGTTCGGCGATATCACCGAATCGGCCGTCGGCGGCCAGCAGACGGGCCAGTTCACCGCCGTTGCTGTCGTCGTGTTCGATCGCCACGCCGCCGCCCGGACGCAGGAGCCGGCCGATGAGCGGCACCATCGGGCGGACCACATCCAGGCCGTCGGGGCCCGCGAACAGCGCACGGTGTGGGTCGTGCTCGGCCACCTCAGGCGACAACTGCGCGTCTTCCGGGATATAGGGCGGGTTGGCGACGACGATATCCACCCGGCCGTTCAATTCGGTCAGCAGATCGGGATCGGTGACATCGGCATGATGCAGGGTGATCGGGGTATCACCGGCCGCGCTGCGCACGTCGGCGTTGCGGCGGGCCCAGCGCAAGGCGTCCGGGTCCAGCTCCACCGCATGGACCTCGGCGTCCGGGCGAGCGTGTGCGATAGCCAGCGCCAGGGCGCCCGAACCTGTGCACAGGTCCACCGCGATCGGGGTGTGGTCGTGCCGGACCGCCTCCAGCCGGGCCAGCGCCCAGGCGAACAGCAACTCGGTTTCCGGGCGGGGAACGAAGACCCCGGGACCGACCTCGAGATCTATCTCACCCATGGACGACCGTCCCGTCAGATGCTGTAGCGGTACGCGCTCGGCCCGGCGGGCGACCAGCTCACGGTAAGTGGCGAGTTGCTCGGGATCGATCAGCGGTGCGAGCAGCAGCCGGCCTCTCTCCACCCCCAGCACATGCGCGGCGAGTTGTTCGGCGTCGGCGCGCGGGCTCGCCACGCCGGCTGTCCGGAGGATCTCGATTGCCTCGACGAGCACGGGGCGCAACTGCACACGGGTCACTGTGTCATTTTGCGCCGCCTGCGTCGGCGCGGGTTTCGGCCCCCTCGGCGCGGTCCGGGCGGCATCCTCTTGTTCGGCAGGGTTTCGGACGAACCCACGAGCGCGTTCGGTCGAGGTCGGCCCGGCGGGCCGGTGTGCGGGCGCTGTGTCGCGACCAGCCGACGCGCCGGTGGCGGCTGCCGAGCGGACCGACGCCATCGGTCGCGGGCCGGACGAGGCCGCCTATGTCACGGGTGCCGACTCGGCCGGCCCATGTTCGCAGAGCCACATCCGGCCATCGGATTTCCGGCCGTAGCCGCCGAATAGCGACCCCGGGCTCGCAGGTGCCGTACCGCGGGGCTCGAATGGGTTATTCGGCCGCCATCCGGGCGTTGCGATCGGCGGTGCCGAGGGCGTCCAGGAGGGCGTCCATATCGCCGTTGAGCACGGCGTCGAGGTTATGTGCCTTGTAGCCGATGCGGTGGTCGGCGATGCGGTTCTCCGGGAAGTTGTAGGTGCGGATCCGCTCCGAACGGTCGACGGTGCGGATCTGGCTGGCCCGGCCCTCCGCAGCTTCCTGCTCGGCCTGTTCCTCCGCGAGGGCCTGCAAGCGGGCGGCCAGCACCTGCATGGCGCGGGCCTTGTTCTGGAGCTGGGAGCGTTCGTTCTGGCAAGTGACGACGATACCGGTGGGCAGGTGGGTGATCCGGACCGCCGAATCGGTGGTGTTCACACCCTGGCCGCCTTTACCGGACGAGCGGTAGACGTCGACACGCAGATCGTTCTCGTCGATCTGCACCTCTTCCACCTCGTCGGGTTCGGGGTAGATGAGCACGCCGGCCGCCGACGTATGCACCCGGCCCTGCGATTCGGTCACCGGCACCCGCTGGACCCGGTGCACCCCGCCCTCGAACTTGAACCGCGACCACACCCCGTCGCGCGCGGCATCGCGGCTCTTGATCGACAGAGTGGCTTCTTTGTAGCCGCCCAGATCGGAGAACGCCGCGTCGAGCACCTCGACCTTCCAGCCGTGGCGTTCGGCGTAGCGGATGTACATGCGGGCGAGGTCGGCGGCGAACAGCGCCGATTCCTCACCGCCCTCACCGGATTTCACCTCCAGCACCACATCGTCACCGTCGTGCGGGTCACGCGGCGCGAGCAGATCGGCCAGCTGGGTCTCCAGCTCTTCGAGCTGTTGCTCCAACGCGGGCACCTCCGCCGCGAACGCCGGATCGTCGGCGGCCAGTTCGCGCGCCGCCTCCAGATCGTCACGGGTGGCGGCAAGTTTTTTGTACGTCGTCATCACCGGCGCGAGTTCGGCGAACCGCTTGCCCACCCGCCGGGCCGCCCCCGGATCGTTGTGCAGCGCGGGATCCGCCAGCTGGGCCTCCAGCCCGGCGTACTCGGCCAGCACATCGTCGATCGCCGACGGTGCGGTCTTCTCGGCCATACAGGTCTCCTACCACGCAACTGATTCCGACGGGAAAGCAAAAACTTCGAGATTCCGGCCCCCGTACCGACCCCGACAGCAGCGCCGAACTCACCAACCCGACGCGCAAACCGTGGTGCCGAGTCCAGCGAGGCCCGCGGAGGTTCGGTCCGCGAGGGCCAGAACCCGCGCCGTCGCAGGCGGCGCAAAACAACACAGCAACCTTCACGAACGGGCCGACCTCTCACCTTCCCGGCCGGCCCGTCAAAAACGCCAGCGCCCGGCCTGCACAAGGGCAGGACCGGGCGCTGGCGGGGAAGCTACTTGGCGTCGGCGTCGGCTTTCTTGGCGCGCTTGCCGTAGCGGGCCTCGAAGCGAGCCACACGACCACCGGTGTCCAGGATCTTCTGCTTGCCGGTGTAGAACGGGTGGCACTGCGAGCAGACCTCGACGGTGATATGCCCGGATTCCTTGGTGGAGCGGGTCTGGAAAGTGTTACCGCAGCCACAGACGACAGTGGTGTCGACGTAGGCCGGGTGGATTCCTGCCTTCATGGATGTCCTCTCGATATTGGTCGCCGGGTCGCTCGCGTATGTCGTCGAACGTGAACCGGAACCGACTCAGGCGGGATTGTCTGCGCGGCTCGCAGACGCACGGCGCTCGATTATGCCAGAGCCACCGATGCCTGCTGAAACGCACCTCCCTGGGTTTTTGTTCCACCGGACCGGCGCTGATGCACACCCCGGAAAACGACCCGTGGGCCGACCTCGTCGAAGGCCGGCCCACTCGGTGCCGAGTTCAGCGAGCGCACCGCTTACTCGTCCAGGGCTCCCGGTGCGGTCTTGGAGACCTGCATCAGGAATTCCAGGTTGTTCTTGCTCTTCTTCAACCGGTCGATCAGCAGATCGATCGCCTGGTGCGAATCCAGGCCGGACAGGACGCGGCGCAACTTGTGCAGGACCGCGGCTTCGTCCGGGCTGAGCAGCAGTTCGTCCTTACGGGTACCGGACGGATTGACGTCCACCGCCGGGAACACGCGCCGCTCGGCGATCTTGCGGTCGAGTTTGAGCTCGGCGTTGCCGGTGCCCTTGAACTCCTCGAAGATCACCGTGTCACCGGTCGAACCGGTTTCCACCATGGCGGTGGCGATGATCGTCAGCGAGCCGCCGTTCTCGATATTGCGCGCCGCGCCGAGGAACCGCTTGGGCGGATACAGCGCGGTGGAATCGACACCACCGGACAGGATGCGTCCGGATGCCGGCGAGGAGTTGTTGTAGGCACGGCCCAGACGGGTGATCGAGTCGAGCAGGACCACCACGTCCTTACCCATTTCGACCAGGCGCTTGGCCCGCTCGATCGCCAGTTCGGCGACCGAGGTGTGGTCGGACGGCGGCCGGTCGAAGGTGGAGGCGATGACCTCACCCTTCACCGAACGCTGCATATCGGTGACCTCTTCGGGACGTTCGTCGACCAGCACAACCATGAGATAGCACTCGGGGTTGTTGATCGCGATCGCGTTGGCGATGTCCTGCATGATCGTGGTCTTACCGGCCTTCGGCGGCGACACGATCAGAGCACGCTGCCCCTTACCGATCGGCATGATCAGGTCGATGACCCGGGTGGTCAGCTTGTTCGGCTGGGTTTCCAGGCGCAGTCGCTGATTGGGGTACAGCGGGGTGAGCTTGTTGAAATCGGGCCGCCGTTTCGCCGAATCCACCTCGGCGCCGTTGACCGTGTCCAGGCGCACCAGTGGATCGAACTTCTGTCGCTGATTGGCCTGTTCACCCTCGCGCGGGGCACGCACCGCCCCGGTGATCGCGTCACCGCGGCGCAGGCCGTTCTTGCGGACCAGGTTCATCGAGACGTAGACGTCGTTCGGCCCGGCCAGGTAACCGGAGGTACGCACGAACGCGTAGTTGTCCAGGACATCGAGGATGCCCGCGACCGGCTGCAGAACGTCGTCTTCCCGGATCTCGGGCTCACGGGCCTCGCCGCCGCCCTCACGGTCGCGGCCGCGGCGGCGCTCACGGAACCGGCGACCCCGGCGACCGCGGCCGCCTTCTTCGTCGTCGCCGCCCCGGTTGTCGCCACCCCGATTACCACCGGAACCACGCTGATCGCCCTGGTTCTGCTGGCCACCCTGGTTCCGGTCGCGTCGACGTTCGCCCTGGTCGGAGTCCTTGCCGTCCTGTTTGGGCTCGGACTTGCCGCCGTCGGACCTGCCGCCGTCGGACTTGGCGTCGTCGGGACGCGTCTCGCCGGAATCACCGGCGTTCTTGCCCTGCTGATCGCGGCCGCGACGCTGCCGGCCGCGACCACGCTGGCCGGAATCCCGGCCGGTGTCCTCGGCGTCGCCGGATTTGTTCTCCGGTTTGGCATCGGCGGATTTGCTGTCGGCCGAGGTATCGCCCTTGGCGTCGGCGCGGGCCTTCGAATCGTCGGCCTTCGCGGCCGACGCGGTGCCGTTGGCGTTCGCCGCACCGTTGGTGGCGGCCGGCTTCTCAGCGCTCTTGGTATCGCCGGACGCACTATCCGTGCCGGTCGCGACCGGCGCGGGCGCGGGGGCTTCGACCGGAGCGGCGGCGGGCGCAGCCGCAGCCGTGGCCGGCGCGGACTCCGCGGACTTACGTTCCTTGGCAGCCTTCGCGCGAGTGTTGCGCTCCGCGGCGGCAGGTCTGCCGGCCTGGTTTTCCTTGATAGCGGCGATGAGATCACCCTTGCGCATACCGGAGGTGCCTCGAATTCCGAGTTCCCCCGCCAGTGCGCGCAACTGCGGCAACAACATTCCAGTCAGCCCCGATCCGATGTCGGTGTTTTCGCTCATCTTCGAAATCTGTCCGGAGTCACTTTCGCGGTTGCCCGAGGGTACGGAGTCGGATTCCACCCCGGGTGTCGCGAGCAGGTCCGTATCTGTCACGGAGATCCTTTCCTTCCCTCGATGGCCGTGTGCTGTGTCGAGGGTTTCGTTCCGTAGCCCGATCTCGCTGCCGGACTCGGATTTGTAGCCGTATCGCCTGCCCCTCCGGGACCGGGTGCTTCGCCACCGAGGAAAATGGTGGAAGAGATCATTCCAGGTCAGAGGCTGCGCGGCACCCCCATGGCATGGAGGCTCGAGCCTGGAGCCTGCTGGAGCGATTGCCCTGATGAAGCACCGGCGTCTGATGCGCGCGATGTACGGACCTGCCCAGGATAGCGGGCAACTACGAACCTCGGCAAGACGGACGCGCCCGTCAGGCGATCCGGACGCCTTCCGCGAGGCCGGGCTCGACCACCCGCAGCCCGTCCGCCGCGGCACGCGCACGCAGTTCGTCGGGGAAAGCGCTGGTCCCGAGTGCGAGCACCGTGGGGCCGGCGCCGGAAACGGTAGCCGCGATTCCGGCGGACCGCAAGCGGTCGATCCAGGCGGTGGTCAACGGCAGCGCGGGTGCGCGCTGGGCCTGGTGCAGCCGGTCCGCGGTGGCCGGGAGCAGCAGATCGGGGCGCTGGGTCAGCGCGACCACCGCCAGCGCGGCCCGGCTCACATTGAAAGCGGCGTCGCGATGCGCGATCAGTTCGGGCAGCAGACCCCGGGTCTGTGCGGTGGAGGACCGCTCCTCGGGGACGAGTACCACCGGTCGCAGGCCGGGGTGCCCATCGAGGCGGACGGCACGGTAGATCCGCTGCGGCGCAGCGATATCACCGATGGCCTCGGGACCCGGGCCGGTCTCGGTCCAGGAGACGACGATACCGCCGAGCACGCTGGCCGCCGCATTGTCGGGATGTCCCTCGAATTCGGCGGCGAGCTGCACCATCCGGTCGGTGCCGACGGCCAGGGCGGGGTCGAATTCCGCGGCCAGCGCGCAGCCCGCGGCGATCCCGCCGACCACGGCTGCCGCCGAGGAACCCAACCCGCGGGAGTGCGGAATCGCGTTCCGGCACAGCACTTCCAGGCCGTCGGCCCATACACCGGCCGATTCCAGACCGCGTTCGATGGCCCGGACCACCAGATGCTGTGGCCCCCAGGGCACCTCGTCGGCGCCCTCCCCTTCCACGCGGATATCCAGTCCGGAATCGGCGCTGCGTACCTCGATCTCGTCGTAGATACCGAGCGCCATCCCCAGCGAATCGAATCCGGGGCCGAGGTTCGCGCTGGACGCGGGAACCCGGACGGTGACGGTGAGCCCGGCCGGCAGGGTGGGAGCGGTGAGCCGGCTCTCGCGCGTATCCAAGATCAGGCCAGTTCGAGTCGAGCGGCGACGGCCACCGGATCGACCGCGATGGCCTGCACCTCGGGCATACCGAGGAGAGCGGTATCGGGATCCTTGAGCCCGTTACCGGTGACCGTGCAGACCACCTTCAGCCCGGGTTCGAGCCAGCCGTCGGCGCGGGCGGCCAGCACCCCGGCGACGCTCGCCGCGGAAGCGGGTTCCACGAAGACCCCTTCTTTCGCAGCGACCAGCCGGTATGCCTCCAGGATCTCGTCGTCGGTGGCCGCGCGGAACGCGCCACCGGACTCCTCCTTCGCCGCGACCGCTCCATTCCACGATGCGGGCGCACCGATCCGGATGGCGGTCGCGATGGTTTCCGGTTCCTTCACCGGGGCGCCGTTGACCAGCGGTGCCGCTCCGGCGGCCTGCACGCCCAGCATGCGCGGCAGCGAACCGGTGACACCGTCGGCGTGGTATTCGCGGTAGCCGCGCCAGTAGGCGGTGATATTGCCGGCATTGCCCACCGGCAGCGCGTGCACATCGGGGGCGGTTCCGAGCACATCGCAGATTTCGAACGAGGCGGTTTTCTGACCTTCGATCCGCGCCGGGTTCACCGAGTTGACCAGCCCGATCGCCGGGAAATCGGAGGTGACCTTACGCGCCAGTTCCAGGCAGTCGTCGAAATTGCCCTCGACCTGGATCACCTTGGCGCCGAGCATCACAGCCTGGGCGAGTTTGCCCATCGCGATCTTGCCCTGCGGGATGAGCACCGCGCAGGTCATCCCGGCGCGGGTCGCGTAGGCGGCGGCCGAGGCCGAGGTGTTGCCGGTGGAGGCACACAGCACCGCCTGCTGTCCCCGGTATTTGGCATCGGTCATCGCCATGGTCATACCGCGGTCCTTGAACGAACCGGTCGGGTTGGCGCCCTCGACCTTGAGGTACACCTCGCACCCGGTGAGTTCGGACAGGTACGGAGCGGGCACCAGCGGGGTGCCGCCCTCGAACAGGGTGACCGGCTCCCAGTCGGCCGCGCCCGCGAGCCGATCCCGGTAGGCGGCGATCAGCCCGGGCCAGCGGGAATGCACGCCGGACTGCGCGGCCACGCCGGAAGGCCCGCCGCCGCCCCTGACGGAATCGCTGCGCGATGCAGTTGGCCCGCCCGTCGCCCCACCGCCGCCCCTGACGGAATCGCTGCGCGATGCAGTTGTCATTCTTCGGTGCCTTCCAATCTCAGAACGCTGGTGACAGATGTGACGGATTCCATATCCGCGAGTGCGGCCACGGTTTCGGCCAGCGCCGACTCCGTCGCCAGGTGGGTGACCACGACGAGCCGTGCCCGGTCATCGTGCCCCTCCTGCCGGACGGTGGAGATACTGACCCCGTGCTCGGCGAATTTACCCGCCACCCGGGCCAGCACACCGGGACGGTCTTCGACCTTCAAGTTCACGTGGTAGCGGGTGGGTGTATCGCCCATCGGCGCGATCGGCAGCGCCGCGTAGACGGATTCACCGGGCGCCCGGCCACCGAAGAACTTGTTGCGCGCGGCCATCACCAGATCACCCAGCACCGCCGAGGCGGTGGGCGCACCACCGGCGCCCTGACCGTAGAACATCAGCCGACCGGCGTTCTCGGCCTCGACGACCACCGCGTTGAATGCCCCGCTGACCGTGGCCAGCGGATGTTTGCGCGGAATCAGGGCCGGATAGACCCGCACCGAAACCCGTTCCTTACCGCCCTCCGCCGGCCCCGGCTCCCCCGGTCCGGCCGGAACCCGTTCGCAGATCGCGAGCAGCTTCACGGCGCAGTTCACCGCGGAGGCGGTTTCCAGATCCTCGGAGGTGATCGTGGAAATGCCCTGCCGGAACACATCGGCGGCCGTCACCCGGGTGTGGAAGGCGAGCGAGGCGAGGATGGCAGCCTTGGCGGCGGCGTCGTAGCCCTCGACATCGGCGGTCGGATCGGCTTCGGCGTACCCGAGGCGGGTGGCTTCGGCGAGGGTCTCGTCGTAGTCCGCGCCGGTTTCGTCCATGGCGGACAGGATGAAGTTCGTGGTGCCGTTGACGATGCCGACCACCCGGTTGACCCGGTCGCCGGACAGCGACTGGATCAGCGGCCGCACCACCGGAATGGCCCCGGCGACCGCGGCCTCGAAGTAGAGATCGGCGCGGCTGCGTTCGGCCGCGGCAGCCAACTCCCCGGTGTAGTCGGCCAGCAGCGCCTTGTTGGCGGTGACCACGGATTTACCGGCGTTGAGCGCGGCCAGGATGAGCGCACGAGCCGGGTCGATACCGCCGATGACCTCGACCACCACATCGACATCGGACCGGGCGACCAGGCCCTCGGCGTCGGTGGTCAGCAGTTCGGCGGGCACACCGCGGTCCCGGTCGAGGCTGCGTACCGCGACCCCGCGCAGGGTCACCGGTGCGCCGACCCGCGCCTGCAGATCGTCGGCGTGCTCGCGCAGAATCCGCACGACCTCGCTGCCCACATTGCCCATACCCAGTACCGCGACCCCAATGGGCCGATCCGGCCCCCACTGGCCCGGTACGACATCGTGCACCGCGGGCACGCTCACCTCGGGCATATCCGCCCCTTTCGTCGCGTCCATCAGACCTCCAGACCGAGCAGATCGTCGATCGTTTCCCGGCGCAGGATCAGCCGCGCCGTGCCGTCCGCGACGGCCACGACCGCGGGTCTGGTCAGCATGTTGTACCGGCTCGACATGGAATAGCAATAAGCACCCGTCCCGGCCACGGCAACGAGGTCACCGGGCCCGGCGTCGGCAGGCAGCCAAGTATCGCGAATGATGATATCGCCGCTCTCACAATGCTTTCCGACGACGCGGGCCACCACCGGCCCGGCCTGCGAACCGCGCGAGACGAGTTGGCAGTGATAATCGGCCTGATACAGCGCGGGGCGGATGTTGTCGCTCATCCCGCCGTCGACACTGACGTACCGGCGGCGCAGGCCACCGTCGAGGGAAACGTCTTTGACGGTGCCGATCTCGTACAGGGTCACCGTGCCCGGCCCAGCGATCGCCCGGCCCGGTTCGACCGCGATCCGCGGCACCGGCAGCCCGGCCGATTCGGCTTCCCGCGCCACCAGGGCCCGCAGCTTCGCGGCGAACGCGTCCAGTTCGGGCGGGGTGTCCGACGGCAGATAGGAGATACCGAGCCCGCCGCCCAGGTCGAGCAGCGATACCTGCGCGGTACGTTCGACACCGAATTTGTCGACGGCTTCCCGGAGCAGCCCGAGCATCCGGTGCGCCGCGATTTCGAAACCGTCGATTTCGAAGATCTGCGAACCGATATGGCTGTGCAGGCCGACCAGACGGAGATTATCGGCCTCGAAAACCCGGGCCAATGCCTCCATGGCATCCCCGCCGGCGATGGAGAACCCGAACTTCTGATCCTCGTGCGCGGTGGAAATGTATTCGTGGGTATGCGCCTCGACCCCGACGGTGACGCGGACCAGCACATCCTGGACCACTCCGGCCGTGCCGGCGACGGCTTCCAGCCGGTCGATCTCGACCAGCGAATCGACCACCACATGGCCGACTCCCGCCGCGACCGCGGCCTCGAGTTCGGCGACGGATTTGTTGTTGCCGTGCACCGCGATACGTTCGGCCGGGAAACCGGCGTGCAACGCGACCGCCAGTTCACCACCGGAGGCCACGTCCAGCGACAGTCCTTCGTCGCGGACCCATCGCGCCACCTCACCGCAGAGGAAAGCCTTGGAGGCATAGTGCACTCGCGAATCCGGACCGAAAGCGCGCACCATATCGCGGCAGCGGGACCGGAAATCGTCCTCGTCCACCACGAACAGCGGAGTGCCGAACTGCGCGGCGAGTTCGGTGACCGGCACGCCCCCCAGCCGCACGACATCATCGGCGTCGCGGCTGGCGTTACGCGGCCAGACATTCTCGGGCAGATCGATCATTTCGCGCGGCTCCCCGGGGCGCTGCGGCAGATTCGGCGCGTGCGGGATATCGGCGTGCCGGGGCCCGGCCGGATGGACACTCATCGGTCTCCCTTCCTCACCCACTGCCGGAACAGTCGGTCGTTGCGATAGTGGGTGGCGGTCACATCCGCTCCGGTGCGGTAACACCCAGCAAGGCCAGCCCGTTGGCGAGCACCTGCCGGGTGGCGTTGGCCAGGACCAGCCGGGCGGCGTTGACCGGGCTCACGGGTTCGTCGCCCATCGGCAGCACGCGCAGCGCCTTGTTGGACTGGAACGGATGGTAGGCGCCGGCCAACTCCTCCAGGTAACGGGCGATGCGATGCGGTTCCCGCAGAGCGGCCGCACTCGCCACCACCCGGGGGAACTCGCCGAGGGTCCGGATGAGCGCGCCTTCGAGATCGGAGTCCAGCAGTGCGAAATCCGGTGTCACCGCGTCGTATTCGAACTCGGCGGCATTACGGGCGATCGACGCGGCGCGGGCGTGCGCGTACTGCACGTAGTAGACCGGGTTGACGCTTTCCTGTTTCGTCCACAGATCCAGGTCGATATCGATACTCGAGTTCACCGAACTGCGCACCAGCGAATAGCGGGCGGCGTCCACGCCGATGGCCTCCACCAGGTCGTCGAGGGTGACGACGGTGCCGGCGCGTTTGCTCATCCGCACCGCGACGCCGTCGCGCAGCAGGTTCACCATTTGCCCGATGAGGACCTCGACGCTGTCGGGATCGTCGCCGAACGCCGCGGCGGCCGCCTTCAGGCGCCCGATGTATCCGTGATGGTCGGCGCCGAGCATATAAATGCACAGGTCGAACCCGCGTGACCGTTTGTCCTGCAGATATGCGATATCACCGGCGATATATGCCGCATTGCCGTCGCTCTTGATGACCACCCGGTCCTGATCGTCACCGTATTCGGAGCTCTTGATCCACCAGGCGCCGTCCTTCGCGTACAGGTCGCCGGAGTTCTTCAACGTCTCCACCGCGCGCTCCACCGCGCCGGAGGCGAACAGCGAACTTTCGTTGTAGTACACATCGAAATCGGTGCCGAACTCGTGCAGCGTTTTCTTGATATGGGCGAACATCAGTTCCACGCCCTCGGCGCGGAACACCTCGAGGCGCCGTTCGGGGTCGAGGTCGAGCACACCGGGATGCGCGGAAACGACCTGGTCGGCGATTTCGGCGATATAGGCACCCGCGTACCCGTTCTCCGGTGTCGGCGCGCCGGTGGCGGCCGCGACCAGCGATTCGGCGAACCGGGTGATCTGCGCACCGTGATCGTTGAAGTAGTACTCGCGGGTGACCTCGGCGCCCTGCGCGGCGAGGATCCGCCCCAGCGCGTCGCCGACGGCCGCCCAGCGAGTGCCGCCCAGATGTACGGGACCGGTCGGGTTCGCGGAGACGAACTCCAGATTGATCTTCGTGCCGGCGAGTGCGGCGGCGGTGCCGTAATTCACACCCGCGGTCAGCACCTGTTGCAAGATCACGCCCTGCGCCGATGCTGCCAGCCGGATATTCAGGAAGCCGGGGCCGGCCACCTCCGCGCTCGCCACGCCGGAGGTATCGCCGAGCGCTTCGGCCAGCCAGCCGGCCAGCTCACGCGGATTCGTACCCGCCTTCTTGGCGACCCGCATCGCCACATTCGTGCTGTAGTCACCGTGTTCGGGATTACGCGGACGCTCCACATCGACCTTGTCGGGCAGGACCGCGGGGTCCAGTCCGCGTTCGGCGAGGACCTTCGCGGCCGTCGCGTGAAGGAGATCTGCAAGGTCGGCTGGAGTCACGAGTCTCTATCCTATGGTCCGAGTGGGTGCGCGCCGCGAGTGGGCACCGCAGCTATGCACTGTTCATCACGTGGAAAGAGCTAGGACCGGTATGCCGAACAGGACCAGCGCCAAATCGGCGAAAGCCGTCAAGGCGGCGGGCAAAGCTTCTTCCGCCAAAGGCGGCGGCGGTAAGAACAGGAACAAGCCACCGCTCATGCAGCGTATCCCGTGGCTCACGGTGGGCGCCGTCGTGGTGCTCGTCGCGCTGGTCGGAGCGCTCGCGGTGAGCCTTGTCCCGAAGTATCAGGAGCAGGCCGCGCTGCGGGAACGCCAGGAGGAAGTCCGGCAGTTACGCGAATCGCTGGGCCAGCAGTTCGCGCCGACCGAGCAGAACCAGGACCCGTCCACACAGATCCAGGGCGTGGTGACCCAGGAGTATCCGGCGGGTCTGCACGTCGATGCGACCCAGCGTGTCGCCTACGACAAGACGCCGCCGTTCGGCGGCCCGCACGACGCCTCCTGGGCCGACTGCATGGGCACCGTCTACGACAAGGCGATCCGCGAGGAGAACGCCGTCCACTCGCTGGAGCACGGCGCGATCTGGATCACCTACAACCCCGAGAAGGTCGACGAGGACGGAATCGACACGCTGAAAGCCTGGGTGGACGGTGAGCAGTACATGCTCATGTCCCCGCACCCCGATCAGGAAGCGCCCATTTCGCTGCAGTCGTGGGGGCACCAGCTCAGCGTGCCGAACGCCGACGACGAGCGGATCGGCCAGTTCGTCACAGCACTGCGCTTGAACAACTACGCCTACCCGGAAGTCGGTGCCAGCTGCACCAACCCGACCTTCGGTACCGAGAATCCGCCGGCCTACGACCCGAGCGAGCCCGGCGCGGATGCGGTGCCGATGGACGGCGGCGGCATCCAGCCCGACCAGAGCGAGATGAGCGGCGCACCGGGCGGGCTGCCCGGCGGACTGCCCGGTGGTATCCCGGCCGTCCCGGGGATGCCGGGCACGCTGCCGCAACAGCAGCAGGCGCCGGCGGGTGCACAGCCGGCGCCTGGGGCCGGGCAGTAATGCCGGGTACCGAGACCGCACCGGACGAATCGCGGCCGGGGCGCGGCCGGCGCGCGCAAGTGCGCGCACAACGCGTCCCGCTGCTGATCATCGGTGCGATCACCCTGCTCGTGGCCGGGTTCGGCGCCGGTGTCCTGCTGGCGCCGGACACCACCGGTGACGGCAGTCCGGCCGGTCCGGTGGATATCGGGTTCGCGCAGGATATGTCGGCGCATCACGCGCAGGCCGTAGAGATGTCCGGAATAGCGCTGAACGGTTCCACCGACACCGACGTCCGGCGGCTGGCCTTCGACATCCTCACCACCCAGCAGGGCCAGATCGGACGAATGCAGGGCTGGCTGCAGATGTGGGATGCACCGGCGAGCCTCCCCGGCAGGTATATGACGTGGATGCCGGCGGACGAGCACGGCGGTCACGGGCACGACCACGGCGGCGTGGGCATGGCCGCGATGCCGGGGATGGCCACGACCGATGAACTCCGGCAGCTCCGCGCCGCCCGGGGCGCACAACTGGACACGCTTTTCCTGCAACTGATGCTGCGGCACCATCAGGGCGGGGTCCCGATGCTCGAATACGGCGCCGAACACGCCGAGACCACAGAGATAAAGACACTCGCCGGTCAGATGCTGCCCGCTCAGCAAGGCGAATCCCGGTTGATGACCACGATGCTCGCCGACCGCGGCGCACGACCGCTCCCGTTCGAATGAGCCGCCACCACGCGTTTTGGCCCTACCGCGACTGATGCGTTACGCTGTGGACCGCCCGATCGACCGGACTTCCGGCCCCTCGGGTGGATCCCCGCCCTCGTAGCTCAGGGGATAGAGCGTCTGCCTCCGGAGCAGAAGGCCGCAGGTTCGATTCCTGCCGAGGGCACACACAGAAGAAGCTCCCGACCAGATATTCCGGTCGGGAGCTTTTTCGTTCACTACCGGCGCTGCCGGCCGCGACAACGACCGGCAGCGCCTGAACTGTGATTGCTTTCCCTGGAGCTATCAGTCGGGAGATTCGGCGAGCTGTGCGTGCAGGTCCAGTAGGGCGGGTATCTGCTCGGCCGGGCGGCGTCCCATACCGCATTCGGTCGCGATCCCGAAACGGGGGACGAACCCGCGGGCGGTCTTGATTCGGCGCCGGGCGCCCTCCCATCCGTCGGACGCATGAACCAAGCCCAGGTACAGCGTGGTCTCCGGCCGGAGCGCGAGACCGGCGAGCGGAGCGAAATACTGCTCATCGGTGCGGTCCTTCGGCACCGGCATATGAACCCACTGCAGTGGCCGGTGCAGCGCGGTGGCCACACCCGACGCCACCGCCACCAGTTTCGACGTGTCGGCGGGTTCGACGAAATGCCGGTGTCCGAAATCTCCGTAACACAGGTGGTAACCGAGCTCTACTTCCGCGGGGACCGCATCGCCCAGGCGAGCCGCCCGTTCGATCACTCCCGCGAGCAAGCCGGCCGCATCGCCGCCGAACCATGTCGGGAACACCCCCTCGAAGAGGGCGAATTCGACCGCTGCGTCCCACTGGACGGCCAGATCGCGATGCGGAATGTTATCGACGATCTCCGTCAGCTCGGCCAGGACGGCTGCCTCGTAGCGCCGCTCCAATTCCGCTTGCGGGCCCGCCATGAAGGCGCCGACCACTGCGATCGGTGTCGGCAGACTGACCTGGAAACGGGTACCCGGTGCGATCACTCCCCGTTCACGCAACCGCTGGAAGACCTCCCAGGAATCGGCCGCCGCCTGCGCGTAGCCCAGCTTTCCCAGTTCGATGGTGGCCGGGTCGATTCCGGGCGCGGGCTGAACGCGCTCACTCGGGCCGTACTCCGGGCTCGGCGGCGGCACGGTGACGAGATCGGGGTGGTTCTGTAGTTTGGGTAGTTGCCAGACGACCCAGTTGTCGCGTTCTCCGGTCTCGCCGTCGGGGATTCGCGAGATATGCCGCCCCAACCTGGTCGCGACTTGCTCGAAAACTGCGGCAGTATCCGCAAGCGGGATGCTGCCGCACAGGTGGACACCGGGACCGGACATCGAAACCTCCACATATAACTGTTCCTGCTGAAAGAACGCCGAGTGTAGGACTGCGATCTCGATGGGCACCGCCGAGACGGCTTCCCTCCAGTGATAAGGACCGTTCAGTTTGTCTGCGGTCATCGCGGCGGCCGGGTCGCGAACCGGAACGAATCGACAGCATTCGCAGGTTCCGACCGGGCAGTCGGAGCCACCTAGGGACCAGAAGGCCGTATGGCCGGTCCCTGCCGCAGGTATATGTGGCCCGAACCCACCGCGATCAGTGCCGGGTCAATCGCACCACCGGGTATTCCCGGGCGGATTTCTGCTGATATTTGCCATACCGCGGCTGCTGCCGGGTGATGTGTTTCCATGCCTCGGCCCGGTCCTCGCCGACGAGACGGTGTGGGGTCACCGCAACGGCCGGACTGCCGTGCAGTTCGACGGATGCCTGCTCGGGATGGGCCATCAGGTTCGCGTACCAGTCGGGATTCCTTTTGCCGCCGCCCGAGGCGACCACCAGCCACCCGTCGTCATCGGGGAACCAGGTGATCGGCGTTTCCCGGGGTTCTCCGCTCCGGCGGCCGGTGGTGTGCAGGATCAGCAGGTCCATCCCCAGGTATTTACCGCCCTTCCGGCGGATTTTGCCGGCGGTCCGCGCGTTCATCTTCCGCTGCATCCACAAGGAGAGCGCGCTGGGCGAACCCTTCTTCCGTCCGCTCTTCTGCTCCTGCGACATACCCCTACCTCCCTCTCGACCCATGTGCCGAACCGAACCGATCCGCTGGACCGGCCTGTTGTACACGACGCTAGTCGCGCTCGGCTGATCAGTGCTTCTCGATTCCGGACCGGGTCTGGCCCGGGAGGACGCCGACCAAGGGCGTCTTGGAGCGCGGGCGGGCGGAAGCGGCGCGCATCGCCGGAAAAGATCACGATCACCAACGGCGAGCGCGCGGTGGGGCCGGCCCGTCGCGCCGTGCGATGATCGACCACATGTCTCGTCCCCGGCCGCTACCACTGGACCCGATACAGGAGGCCCATCGTCAATGGGTCGGCCACGGCTGGGGCGCGGTCGCCGACGGGATGGCGGCGGTGACGTCGCTGGTCCGTGCACAGCAGATCGTCATGGCCCGGGTCGACGAAGCGCTGCGACCCACCGGGCTCACCTTCTCCCGGTACGAACTGCTGCAGTTGCTGAGCTTCAGCACCACCGGTGCGCTACCGATGGCGGTGGCCAGCGCGCGCTTGCAGGTCCATCCGACCAGCGTCACCAATTCGGTGGACCGGCTCGAGGCGGCGGGGCTGGTGAACCGGGTACCACATCCGAACGACCGGCGCGCGACCCTGATCGAGATCACCGACGCGGGACGTTCGCTGGTCGCCGAGGCCACCGAGTACCTCAACGAGCGGGTGTTCGCCCGTCCGGAACTCCCGCCGGACCGGCTGCGGACGCTACTGCAGTTGCTGGCCGAGTTCCGGCATACCGCGGGCGATTTCGACACCGGCGAGGAGCCGGCCCGCTGGAACGAGCCCTGAGCCGGCGAACAACGCCCAAGCACCCGATCAGCAAATTTCTCACCGGTTCGGCTTGGCAACCCGGGCCCCACAGCGCACCATATGTTTATGGTGCTGGTTCTCGGGGTATCGGTGGGCTCCTCGGGAGCGCGCGCCGTACTGACCCATTCCGATCAACCGCACCTCCCGCCGATCGACCGCTGCCATATCCCCCGCCCGCCCGGCGCACCGCTGGCCGACCCGGTGCTCGCCGCGGTCCAGCGAATGCATACAGCGGCCCGCCGGCGCGACGAATACATCACCGGTACCGCCGTGACCTGCCGGGACCACCGGCACGCCGAACTGGTCACCGAAGCCCTGGACACCGACCGGGTCGCCCTGGTGGACGAGCCACTGGCCCAACTCCGGTACCTGCGGTTCACCGAACAGCTACCGCTGTCCGGTTCGGTGCTGCTGTTCGATCTCGGAGCGTCCGGGCTCACCCTGACACAGGTGGACTGCCGCACCGATTCGGTGATCGCCGCCGCGCACTGCCCCGGCCTCGGCGGCGACGCCTACGACGAACTGCTGTGCGAATGGCTCGACAAGGCGGGAGTGTTCACCGACGAAGCGGCCGCCCGCCGGTACCGGGAAGCGCTGAGCAGCACCCGGGTGGTCACCGCCGCCGATCCCGCCACCGCCGAGCGCACGGTGATCACCCGCTGCGATCTCACCGAACTCTGCGCCGAACCGGTGGCGGAGGCCGCCGCCCTGATCCGGCGGGTGAGCGAAAAATCGGAGGTTCCGGCCGAAACCGTCGCCCTGCTCGGCGGATGCGCCCGCAATCCGGCATTACGCTCCCGGCTGGCCGAACTGTTCGACGTACCGCTGATCTGGGACCGGGAACCGGAGTATGTCTCGGCCCGCGGGGCGCTGCTGTTCGCGGCCCGGCGACCGTCCGCCGGAGCCCACACCGCGCATATCCGGGCAGGAGGTCAGGTGGTGCCGCTGCACCCGCCGGTGGCCGGCCGGCGGCGGGTGTATGCCGCGGCGGCCGTCACCATCGGATTGGGCGCCACCGTCGCGGGCCTGCTCACCGCACAGAACGGTACGGCGCAACCGGCCCGGAACACCTACGTGCCGACCGATGTTCTCGACGCTCCGCCCGAGCCCTGACCGGGCCCGGACGCCGATTCGGTGGTTCAGCGGTTGGTGAATTCGGCCGTCCGCTTGTCCACGAACGCCGCCATCCCTTCCTTCTGATCCGCGGTGGCGAACAACGAGTGGAAGACCCGCCGCTCGAAACGCAGCCCCTCACTCAGGGTGGTTTCGAACGAGCGGTTCACGGCTTCCTTGGCGATCATGGCCACCGGCAGCGACATCGCGGCGATGGTGGTAGCGACCTCGAGCGCGGTATCGAGCAGTTCTGCCGCGGGCACGATCCGTGAGACCAGCCCGGCGCGTTCGGCTTCCTCGGCATCCATATTGCGCCCGGTGAGCACCAGATCCATGGCCTTGGCCTTACCGATGGCGCGCGTCAGCCGCTGCGACCCACCGATCCCCGGGATAACGCCCAGCTTGATTTCCGGCTGCCCGAACTTGGCGGTATCGGCCGCGATCAGCAGATCACAGGTCATGGCAAGTTCGCAGCCGCCGCCCAGCGCGTATCCGCCCACGGCGGCGATGGTCGGCTTGCGGAACTGTGCCAGCCGCTCCCACCGCGCGAAGTAGTCGTCCATGAACATGTCCATATAGGACTTGGGCTGCATCTCCTTGATATCCGCACCGGCGGCGAAGGCACGATCCGATCCGGTTATCACCACCGCGCCGATCTCGTCATCGCGTTCGAGTTCGTCGAGGGCCGCGATCACATCGTCGAGGACCTGCGCGTTCAATGCGTTCAGCGCCTTGGGCCGGTTCAGCGTGATGAGGCCGACCTTGTCCTTACGCTCCAGCAGAATCGTCTCGAAGTCGGTCACAGCACATCCTCTTCGTCGAAACGGTTACGAATACCGGTGACGATACCGTCAGGGTCCGGCGGGTCACGGTGGCAGTCCCGGCCCGGCAGATCAGGGGCGCCGGTCATTCGCCGCTGTCCAGCCGGTGCACGATGGCGTCGATCCAGCCGTCGATCCAGCCCGACAACTGCCGGTGATCCATACCGGTGACTGTCGACCGCGCCCCTTCCGAACGGATCAGGTACCGTCCGTCCCCCGGCAGGTCCCGCCATACCGCGGAGGTCTGCAGGATGCCGGGTAGCCGGAAATGCAGCCGGCTCTGCAGCACCCGCAAGTAGCCGGTACCGGCCGCGGGAGTATCGAAGAACGCTCGCGCGCCCGCCGCGGTGGTCTCGGTTTCCGACGCCGAGCCGGACTGCACGGTGAACGCGGGCCGGGCACCCGCCGTGGCCGCCGGCAACAACCCGGCCACCGCGGCGGCCAGTTCCGCCACAGGGCATTCGACCACATCGAATCCGTTGCTGTGCTGAGTGGTTTCCCCGACCCGCTGCCGAAGGACGTACCCCCGTGTGCCCTGGCGTACGGCGTGCACATAGGTGCATGATTCCGGTGCCTGCGGGTCGCGTTCGTCCCAGCCGCGGGCCACCACGATCACATCCGGCCGTACGATCGCGCCGGCCATCGCCGCGAACGCGGTATCCGAGCGGGCATCCAAGGTCCGGCGTGCGTGCTCCCGGGCGGCAGCGTACGCATCGGCCGACCGGATCCGGCTGGTGAACGTGAAGGGTTTGGGCAGCTTGCCGCGACGTAAATCGTCGCAGAGCACCTTGAATTCGATATCGGTGAACAGCCAGCGTCGCGCGGCCCCCGGTGGATCGGCGAACACATCGGGCGTACGGCCCGGCGTGGACACCGCGGCCCCTACTCGTCCTCCCAATTCCATTCCAACCGTGACATCACGAACGCAACCTGCTGGTCTACCCACTTCACCATCTCTTCGGTCCCCGAGCCCGCGGCCACCGGCGCCGGATGATCCATGGGAATCACATAGCGGCCGTCGCCGGGAAGATCACGCCACAACACCCCCATATCGATCCGGCCACGCGGCCCGAATTTCGACCGCCCCTGATAGACCCGGATATATCCACTGCGGGTGGCGGGGGATTCGAAGAACGCCGTGGCGCGGTAGGAATCGTCGTCCTCGGGTTCGTCGTTGTCCGACACCATCGAACCGCCGAGCACGAACCCGATGTCACCGGCGTTCGCCGCCGGCTGCGGGACCGGGATATCGGGCAACCGGCCGGATTCCGCGAAAGGCAGGCCCGCAAGTACCGCATCACCCAGTGACTCCGGATGGCAGGCGAGGACGTCGAATCCTGCGCTGTGCGCGAGCGTCTCCCCCGGCCGCTGTGTGACCAGGTAACCGCGCGTCCCGCGGCGCACCGCGAGCATACGGGTCCGGTCGGCCGGGTTCTCGAAATCGCCGTCGGTCCAGGACTGTGCGGCCACGTAGACATCCGGCCGGTCCAGTGCCGTACCGAGTTCGTCCAGGTCCGCATCCGCAAGTCGCAGCAACCGCCCGCGAATGTTCGCTTTCGCCATTTCGTAGTCGTCCTCCAGCCGGATCCGGCTGGTGAATGTGAAGGGACGCGGCAGGCGCGGTTGGCCGTGCTTCTCGCAGAGCACCTTGAATTCCAGGTCGGTGAGTTCCCATCTGCGGTTCACGGTTCGATCACCGGCTTCACCCGATCCGGGACGTCCCAGGCCTCATCCAGGTTCTCCCGGCCCTGGAGATACTTCGCGGACTTGTACTCGTTGTTCTGCCCGCCCGCGCTGCCGGCACCGGCGCCTGGCGCACCGCCCATCGGCGCGCCGCCCATCGGATGCGGCGAACCGGTCGGTGACTGGTAGCCGGCGGTCTCCATTCCGGGTCCCGCCAGTGCCGCCCGCGGGAACAGTTGCGCACTCTGCGGCTCCGGGTAGGGCGAAAGCGGCGGTGTGACACCGGCCCCGGGTACGCCCGCACCCGCACCGCCGCCGGCGCCTCCACCGCCCAGCGCCCCGGCCAGCTGATCCAGTTGCTCACGAGCCGGATCCAGCAGGCCCTGCACATGCTGCTGGAGCTGGGCCGGATCGAGCATGCGGGCCAGCTCGTCCATTCCGGGAAGCCCGCTTCCGAGCTGGGTGAACGCCTGGATTCCCTGGGTGAGCAGGTTGGACAGGATCCCCAGCGGATCCTGTCCGCTGGGACTCGAACCGCCGCTGCCGGTGCCCGAATCACCGGAATCCCGTCCGCTGCCCGCTCCGTCGGCACCGCCCTCACCGGTGACCGATTCGAGCAGATCGTCGACCGACGAATCCTCACCGAACAATGTATCCGCCGAACCGTACGGCGAATTCTCGTCGTAGAGCGAGGTCAGCGGCGTGTCCTTCAACCCGTCCGGCATCTCGTCCAGTGGGATGCCGGTGAGTTGGGACAGGGCATCGGCCAGGCTGGGCTCGCCCGAACCATCCGACGCGGTGATCTTGCGTCCGTCGAGCGACGCCGGTAGCTGCGACTTGGGTATACCGGTGAGTTTGCTGAGAATGTCCGCGGCAGTGGGATTCTTCGGCATCGTGCCGCTGCCGCCCCCGGAGCCGCCGAACGAACCGCCGCCGGCCCCGTCCTCGCCGCGCGAGCCGCCGGGACTCGAGCCGGAACCACCCATGAAGTCCTCGGCGGAGGGAATCCTGGGTACCGAGGGAATCGACGACCCGGTCCCACCACCACCGGCCGAACCACCCCCACCCGATCTCCCGGAGGACCCGTAGCCGCTCTGGCCGGGCCCGAGGCTACTGCTGTTGCCGGGACTCGAGCCGGAACCACCCATGAAATCTTCGGCCGAGGGAATTTCGGGTACCGAGGGAATCGACGACCCGGTCCCACCACCACCGGTCGAACCATCCCCGCCCGATCTCCCGGAGGACCCGGTCGGACTCGACTGCCCCGCGGACAAGTTGGGAATCGACGGACCCGATCCAGAACCGCCGGACCCCAGCCCGGCCCGTGAGCCGCCCAGCCCGGAGGAGCCGGAGCCACCCGATCCGGAGCCCACACCGCCCCCGGAACCCGAGCTGCCTCCCGATCCGTAATCGGAGCCCGAACCGGACCCATGACCCGAACCGCTACCGCCCAGCTCGTCCTGCGCGTCTTCGTATCCTTGTTCGTAACCGTCGTCGTACCCGTCCTGGTAGCTGCCGGTCCCCGTACCTGTGCCCGTACCTGTACCTGTCCCTGTACCCGTACCCGTACCGGTTCCAGTTCCCGTACCTGTACCGGTTCCAGTTCCCGTACCTGTACCGGTTCCAGTTCCCGTTCCAGTTCCAGTTCCGGTACCTGTCCCCGTACCGGTACCGGTACCCGTTCCGGACCCGTCCCCTTTGCCGCTGCCTGCGTCCTTGGTGACCGGCCCGTCCAGCAACGGCATACTCTCCGCCGTGTTCTTCATACCCGTGAGATAGGTCTTCTCCAGAGCGTCACGGTAGTTGTCGGTGAGGTCGTCGCAGCCGGACTTGGAATCCATATCCGGCGGCATGACCTGTTTGGTGTAGTGCAGCCAGTTCGCCGTGTATTCGAGCAGTTTGCTGACCTGGAGTATCGAGGTGAACAGCGGGTCCATGTTCTCCTGATACGAAGTGACCGCATCGGCCGCCCCCTGCGCGCCCGAGCCGACCCAGGACCGGTTCAGCGCCGCAACATCGTCCACGAACTTCGACAATTTGGTGTCGAGATCGTTGCCGAACGACTTCCAGGTGGCCGAGGCATCCATCACCGGCTGGGCCGCAATGGCCTGCCCGAGGTCGTACATCTCCCGGAACGTCACCGAATCCTTGGCCTCGACCGTCACCACAGAACCCGGATCCTTGTTCGGGAAATCCTTGATGGTGGACGGGAACTCGGTAGTGTCGATATCCTGCCAGATACGCCCCCAACTGGGCGATCCGTCGCCCAGATCGGTTCCGTCGGTACTGGGCTTGTAGGACTGCGGCTTATCCGGAAAGGTCAGCTCGCCGAGACTTTTGAAGGTGCCCGAAGAATCGGTTTCGGCGTTCTCATAGGCGCGCCCGGCGGCAATGAACAGATCACCCATCTCCCGCACGATCGTGGCGTGCTCGTTGAGCACAGTGCTGAGCCGGGTCGCCTTCTTGCTGAACACTCCGGCCAGTTCCCGGCCGGAGTTGAGAGTGCCGAACGGGGCCAGATCGTTCAGTCCAACCTGCGCCACGGCATCTGCCATACCCAGCAGGTCGTCGTGCAGATCTGCCGCCGCCTGCGCACTCTTCAACGCATCATCCGGGACGAACTGCAGTGTCCCGCCGTTGACCTGATTCGTCAGACCCGTGATAAGTCCCGGATCGAGGGGCATATGCGTTCACCTTTGCCTATCGGAAGTGCGGCCTCGCCCGTACCCGCTGTGCACCGCGGCGCCCCGGGCCCGGTCGTCGCGCGTGGAATATCAATCCCGGTCCGCAACCACCGACCGCGGACCCGAGTCATCCGGTTCATCCGGCCGGTTGCCCGGCCAGTCGGGCGAGTCCGGCGATACCGTCGGGGTCTTCGTCGGCTGCGGAATCAAGCCACCGAGATCCGGTGCTCCCTCGATCATTTCGGACAACTTCGGCATCGAGTTCCGGTGCGCCAGCAGTGGGTCCATCAGCTCCCGCGCCCGCTGCTGCACCTGAGCCGCCGCGTCCTGCACGGCCTTGGTGAGCGCTGCGGCGATCTCGTCCATGGTGAGGTCGAGAACATCGTCGGCGAACTTGGTATCGATGAGTACACCATCGGCATTCACCGTCACCTCGATCCGCTTCTCCTCGGCCAGAACCGTAGCGGTGAGCAACGAACGTTTCTTCTGTATCTCGGCGATACCACGCATCTGATGGCTCAGGCCGGACAGCATGGTCGCCATATCCTCTTGCAGGCGTTCGTTCACCACGGCGCTACCTCAGTCCTTCCGGTCCCGGGGGGCGGCACCCCACACCGGAGTGCACCCTCTGCGGATTACAGCGCACGACATTGAATATCCGGTGGCGTGCATGCAAATTCGGCGCGCTGCCCGGCCCTCGCGCACTCAGAACTGGCTGTCCATATCGTTGAGCTGGTCCACAGCATCACGCTGTCCGGTGGCGAATGCGCCGAACGTAGCGCCGATGCCGTCGACACCGTCCAACAGGTTCGGTTTCGACGTGCCGTACCCGTCGTTGTTCTTACCGTTGATGAACTTCTCGCCCATCGAATCGTTACCCCAGGGCTGTTGGGTCGACTCGTCCTCGATACCGTTCAGCCGATCGCGAAGTCGCTTTCCGACATCCAGCACCGACTCCGACACGTCCTGGGTCAGGTCTGCGGCCTGCCCCAACGCCACCGGATCGACCTCGACACGGTCTGCCATCATCTCCTCCTCACCGCCGGCTCACGCCGGCTCATTTCAAGGTGAACGGCACATCGACCGAGGCACTCCCCGGATCCGCGCCGCCGAACACTTCTCCCGGCGGCACCACGGTGCCGTCCGCAACCACGGCACCGGGAGGGATCACCGCCCCCTCGCCCACCACCACGTTCTTGCCGACCTCGGCACCCGGATGCACCACCGCGCCGCGCTCCAGGACAGTGCCGGCGCCGATCACGGCATCGGTCTCGACCGACGCACCCGAATGAACGACGGCGCCTTCCCCGATCCGGGCACCGCTGCCCACGACCGCACCGGCCTCCACCTGCGCCCCGGGACCGAGAATCGCCCCGGGATCGACCCGCGCCCCGGGGTGGACAACCGGGAGCTGCGGCGGATCGTCGGGGGGTTGCTCGCCCGGATCGACACCCGGCGGCACCGCATTCTCGGGGAGCCAGCCGTCGCCCGCGGCATCCGGTGGCCGGAACTCCGGGATCGGGTACGGCACCTTCATCGGCCAGCGCTGCGGTCGCGGTTTGCCGCGCACATCCTTGCCCTCGCCGATGAAATGGTGGTCCCGGTTCTCGGCGAACCATGCCCGGGCTGCCTGATAATGCTCCACCGAGTTCTGTTGCACTCCCAGGACCTGCCACATCTGCGGCGGCCGGCTCCGGTCGCTGTCTCCCAGCAACCCGGGTGGCACTCGGTTCCACTGCTGCTGCAGGGTTCGGTCCATCTGCTGCCGCAACTGGTCGATCGCGTCGCGCTCCTGAGCCAGCCGCTGCTCCTGGCGCAGCTGTTCCGGCGGCAACCGATTCAGCTGGTCCTGCCGCATTCTGTCCAGTTCGCGCTGTAGCTGGGCCGCCTGTGCCCGGATCGCCGGACGCTCGCCTGCCGGGGCGTGGCCGGCTGTTTCGCGCAGCAGGTCGAGCTGCGTTTGCAGCCACTGCTCGCGCTGCACCTGTTGCCGCAACCATTCGGTATAACGGCGTTGCTGTTCCAAGGCTGTCTGCTGACGATTCAGCTCCTGTTCCTCCCGGATCAGATGTGCCTGTGCCTGTGCCCGATCCTGATCCCCCGTGTGCTGATCGCGCAGCGACCGCAGCAAATCCACCTGCTGCTGCCGCCGCCGCACATCCTCCCTCAGGGTGTTTCCCGCTTCCTCCTGCCGCTGCAGCTCCCGCCGGCCCGGTGATTGCGAGTTCTGGTGTTCGGGTAGCGCCCGCCACTGGTCGAGCAGCCGCTGGCGTTCGGCCTGCGTACGCAATTCCCTTTCGTGCTGCCGCATACGGTCGACCTGCTCATCCAGCCACTGCCGGTGCGCGATCTGCTCGTCCCGATCGCCGCGCACCAACCGCCCCGGCGGTGGAGGCGGCGGCCCGCCAGGTGGAGGCGGCGGTCCGCCGGGCGGAGCAGGAGCTGGCCGCGAGGGCACCAACCAATCCGCATCACCCGGACCCCGATTCACCACCGGACCACCCTCGCCCTCGGACACGACCGGCGAACGCTCCGGCAGTGGAGGCGGCGGCCCGCCGGGCGGAGCGGGAGCCGGACGCGACGGCACCAACCAATCCGCATCACCCGGACCCCGATTCACCACCGGACCACCACCACCCGGCGGAACAGGAGCCGGACGCGACGGCACCAACCAATCCGCATCACCCGGACCCCGATTCACCACCGGACCACCCTCGCCCTCGGACACGACCGGCGAACGCTCCGGAAGTGGAGGCGGCGCGTCCTGCCCCACCGGCACACGCCCCGGCGGCTGCGGCGGAGCGGGAGCCGGCCGCGAGGGCACCAACCAATCCGCATCACCCGGACCCCATTTCACCACCGGACCACCACCACCCGGCGGAACAGGAGCCGGACGCGACGGCACCAACCAATCTGGATCACCCGGACCCCGATTCACCACCGGTCCACCCTCGCCCTCGGACACGACCGGCGAACGCTCCGGAAGTGGGAGCGGCGCATCCTGCCCCACCGGCACACGACCCGGCGGCTGGTGCCTCGAGGTGGAAATCGTCCCCTCGCCCGTGGTCGTGGAGCCGATCGGAGTCGCTCCACCGCGGGGAACGGTCTGGGAGGAGTTGGGCGGCGATTGCTGGTGCGACTGCTGCGGAGCAGGTGAGGATGTGTTTGCTGCAGCCGACTGCTGCGATGTCCCCGGCGGAGGCGCCTGCGGTTGCGGAGCCGTGGCCGACTGCCCGGACAGGTTCTGCTGCGAGAAGCTCGTTGGTTGCGATGCAGGAGCAGGAGCAGGAGTATTGCTGTTCAGGCCGATTCCGGGGGGCCCCGATGTGCCGCCGGTTATCGCCCCGCCGCCACCGTCTTCCAGAGGAGAGACCGAGCGTTCGATAAGGCGGCCCCCATCGACACTCCACCCATCCGAACTCCCCAACGGCGACACCGGGGCCTGGTAATCAGCGGGTCCGAACGCTCCTTGCGGCGCAGGCGACCAGTTCGTGTCACCCGTAATGCCGGCTCCGAAATTGTTGCCGCCGGAATGCGCCGTCTCCCCGGTCGAGTGAAACCAGGCACTCTGCGGCATCGGGTTCGACCAGTTCGATGTCGACTGCTGGCCTCCGAAGCCCGCTCCGCCCGTACCGAAATGCTGGCCACTGCCACCGGCATTCTGCCCGCCGCTTCCGCTTTGACCGCCGCCGGCAACGAAGCCCCCACCGGAGTGCGTAGAGCCGGAAACGGCGGAGGTCGCGGTGTTCAGGCTTGCCGTATTACCGACTGCCCCCGCATTACCGACCACCCCTGCATTACCAGGGTTTCTCGTGTTGTTGGTCATCGTATTGGTGGCATCGGTGGTGCCGGCGGTGTCCGGAGTGCTTCCACCAGCCGGTGCAACGCCGGTGCCACCGGACGGCCCGCCCCCGAACAGCCCCGCCTCGGAGCGAGGAAAGAACCAGGCATTGCCACGCAACCACTGGTCTTTCCGGAAGGCCGCCATATTGGTGAAACCGTCGGTAGTTTTCGGCACATAGCTGTTGAACGCGGAGGCACCGCGGGCCCCGCCGACCAGCGCGCCCTGGGCGAAGTTCCCGACCCAGCCCGGGCCGTTGGAGAATGCCGAGAAATCGCCCCCGGCGGCCAGTGCGGTGGCCAGGTTGCCGAACACCGCCCCGAATCCGTCGGACATGGCACCGATGAACATGCCGTTGGCCGTCCGGCCCGCGACGTTGTTCAGGTACTTGCCCGCCACCTTCTCGATACCTTCGCCCAGGTACCGCCCGAACTCGCGGGCCGGGATGGCCCCGGCGGCGCCGCCGAGAGCGGACAGGCCGAACTCCTGTCCGTTGAACGAGCGTCGTTTCCCGTCGGCGATCTGCCCGGCTTGGATACTGCCGTTGATCGCCATCGGGACGATGGCGCCCTCCGCGGCCCGGGCGCCGTATACACCCCAGCCCTTCGCGGTGGGCCAGCCGGGATTGCCCTTCGCCAGTTCCTTCCAGAAATGCCGCTTCGTGTTCGGCGCACCTGCCCGGCGGGCGATGTTCTGGATGGTTTTCTGCACGAAATCCTGAATGATCTTGAGGTATGACCGGGTGGAGGCGATCGCCGCGGCCTCCACTGCGGGGGCCGTCGGCGGAAATAGCCAGGCCCAGGCGATTTCGATGGCCAGCCAGCAGAGGGTGACGATGATGGTGAGCTTCGTCGCCTGAAGTTCGGTGCCCATATCGAAGGTCGAACCGTATTGGGCTTCCATCGATGTGGCGAGCTGTTCCAGCGATTGGTCCCCGCTGCGCAGCATATCGTAGCGAGCGCCCATTTCGGTGCGGGCATCACCCTCCGGGTACGCCGCCATGGTGGCCTGTTTGGCCTCGTCGATCCTGGCCAGCAGGTCGAACAGTTCCTTGCTCGCGTCTTGCCACGCCGCGGCGACTTCCCAGGCCTTGCCCTCGTCACCGTCCGGCCACTGCGCACCCGCGATCCAGCCGAGCCAGCGGAGCTCGGGGGGAAGGTACAAACTCATAGCGGCGCAGCTCCGACGGTTCGGGATCGCGGACCAGGGTCGTGTAAGCCGGATTCATCGTGGCGGAGCGCGTTGAATTCGCGATGGCGCCCAGGCGAATTCGAGAACATATCCCCGCAAAACCTGCCCGCGGCCGAGCCGCTCGGGCGAGCGTGCGCGACGGCGCCGGTGGCAATGCGGACCGCACCGTCGCACCTGGGGCGAATCGGTGAACGGCCGATGTCACGCGGAGAAATCCGAGCGGGCCACAGCGTAACCGCCCAACCGTGCGAGCTGCGGCCCGGACGTTCGGCGGTACGGTTTGCCCGATCGTGGTTGTGTCGGAAGGTCGGGAAATGGATCCGTCGCGTTGTGTTGTCCTGGTGCCGGTCGCTCACCATATCGAGAGCGGGTGTGAGGAGGCGCTGCGGAAACTGGAACGACGGGGATACCGGGTCTGGCGGCGCTTCGGCGCATCGGCCATCGATCAGGCGCGGAGCCAGCTCGCCACCGATGCTCTGGCCGAGGGGTTCGACGAGTTGATGTGGATCGATTCGGATATCGGTTTCCCGCCGGACGCGGTGGATATGCTGCGCGAGCATGATCTGCCGGTGGTCGGCGGTGTGTATGCGAAGAAGAACTCCCGGGCGATCGCCTGCTATAAACTTCCCGAATCGGAGAGTTTCGTTTTCGGCGAGGGCGGTGGTCTCACCGAACTGCACTACGCCGCGACCGGGTTCCTGCACACCAGGCGCGAGGTCTACGAGAAGATCGCCGAGAAGGAGCAGCTTCCGGTCTGCAATCTGCGCTTCGACCGGCCCATCGTCCCGTATTTCCTGCCGATGCTGCTCCCCGAGCCGGGGGACGACCACTGGTACCTCGGTGAGGATTTCGCGTTCTGTGAGCGCGCCCGGCGCAGCGGGTTCACGCTGTACGCCGATACGCGGATCCGCCTCGAACATTTCGGGACCTACGGATTCACCTGGGAGGATGCAGGTAGCGACAAACCGCGTTACGCGACATACAACTATCGTTTCGACTGAGCGCTCGGATCACGCGGGGCGCGCCCCCGTGACCACAGCGCCGATGCCTAACCGGCGATCCAGCCCAGCCAGCGCATTTCGGGCGGCAGGTAGAGACTCACGGTGGTAGGGCGGCGGCTGCTGCCGGGCTTCTCACCGCCACCTCCTCATCGGGAAACCGATCAACCCGATTACATCGGAGAGGAGTGAACAAACGATGTCGCACAGGCTAATTCACCGACCGGTTCCTCGGCGTGCACGAAACCTGAGCCGCAGGCAATTGGTCACCGACCGGGCCCGGGGCGTGGTGCAGCACACCACGCCCCGGGCCGCCGGTCTCGCGAACTCTCAGTCGGCGTTCTGCGACCCTGCGCTGCGTTCCCGCACCTCGGTGATGATCGCCGAGAAGTCCCGGCCGCCGGAGGTTTCGTTGAACTCACGGTAGATTTCCGCGGCCAGTTCGCCGATCCGGCCCGGCACCCCGTTGGCGCGCAGCGCGTCCACCGCCAGACCCAGATCCTTGTTCATCAGCGCGGTGGCGAACCCGGGCTGATAGTCGTTGTTCGCCGGGCTGGTCGGCACCGGCCCCGGAACCGGGCAGTAGGTGGTGAGCGCCCAACTCTGCCCGGAGGCCGTGGACACCACATCGAAGAACGCCTGGTGGCTCAACCCCAGCTTCTCCCCCAGCACCAGCGCCTCGGACAGTCCGATCATGGAGATCCCGAGCAGCATGTTGTTGCAGATCTTGGCCGCCTGCCCGACCCCGGCGCCACCGCAGTGCACAACCTTGGCGCCCATCACCTCGAGTACCGGCTGGGCCTCCGCGAAATCGGCCTCCGCCCCACCCACCATGAAGGTGAGCGTACCGGCGGCCGCGCCCGAAACACCCCCGGAGACCGGCGCGTCCAGCGCCCGGTGCCCGGCCGCCGTCGCCGCCTCCGCGGCCGCCTTGGCATCGGCGACATCGATGGTCGAGCAGTCGACGAACAAAGTGTTCGCCCGCGCCACCGGCAGCAGTTCGGCGTACACGTCACGCACCAGTTTGCCGTTGGTGAGCATCGTGATGACGATATCGCGGTCGGTGGCGGCGGCAACCCCGGTATCCACCAGCGCCACACCGTCTTCGCGGGCCTGTTCCCGGGCCGCGGCCGACGGGTCGAACGCGTGTACCTCGTACCCGGCCTTCACCAGGTTCGCCGCCATGGGCCCGCCCATATGGCCGAGGCCGAGGAAGCCGATCGTCTTGCTCATCACTTGTCCTCCGGAATCGTCAAACCCAGTTCCCGCGCGCCCAGTTCGGCGAAGTATGCCTCGACCTCGGCGGCGGTGACATCGGTCAGAGTGGCGGGCGACCAGTGCGGATTGCGATCCTTGTCGACAACCTGCGCTCGGATCCCCTCGACCAGATCGTGCGAGGCCAGCGAGGCGATCGACACGCGATACTCCTCGTTCAGCACCGCTTCCAGGCTCGTGGCCGTGCGGGCCGACCGCAGCGACCGCAGGGTGACCTGCAACGCGATCGGCGATTTGCCGAGGATCGCGGTGGCGGCTGCGTTCGCCTCGGTATCGGCGTGTTCCTGCAAATGAGCGACGATCTCGGCGACCGTCTCCGCGCCGTAGCAGGAATCGATCCAGTCCCGCTGTCCGAGCAGCGCCGAGTCCGGTGCCTCGGCGGCATATTTGGCGATCGCGATATCGGCGGATTCGGTCTGCAGGGTGGCCAGCAGAGCCGGAATCTGTTCGGCCGGAATGTAATAGTCCGCGAACCCGGTGGCTATCGCGTCGCCTGCTTTCATCCGCGCGGTGGTGAGCGCGATATGTGTGCCCAGTTCACCCGGTGCCCGCGACAGCAGGTACGTACCGCCCACATCGGGGATGAAACCGATCCCCACCTCGGGCATTCCGATGGTCGACTTCTCGGTGACGATCCGGTGGCTGCCGTGCGCGGACAGCCCGACCCCACCACCCATCACGATCCCGTCCATCACCGCGACATACGGTTTCGGATAGCGCCCGATGAGCGCGTTGAGGATGTACTCGTCACGCCAGAACTTGCCGGTGGCCGAATCCGCCGCCGTCCCCACATGCCCGGCCGCCTGCTGTTCTTTGGCGTCGTGATGGATGGCCACGATATCGCCGCCCGCGCACAGCCCCCGTTCCCCGGCACCGGTGAGAGCGATGGTGCGCACCGAATCATCGGTGGCCCAGGCCCGCAACTGCTCGGTGATGGTGCGCGTCATGGCATGGTTCAGCGCGTTGATGGCCTTGGGCCGGTTCAGGGTGATCAGGCCCAGGCCGTCACGCTGTTCGACCAGGACTTCGGGTTCGTCGCTCATATCGTTCCTTCCGCGCCCGCCGGCCGCTCCGGCGCGATCACGAGGCGCCCACCGCGGACGCCGTCATCGACCGGGCCACGACCAGGCGCATGATCTCGTTTGTGCCCTCCAGGATCTGATGCACCCGCAGGTCCCGGACGATCTTCTCCAGACCGTATTCGGCCAGGTAACCGTAACCGCCGTGCAGTTGCAGGGCGGCGTTGGCGACCTCGAATCCGGAGTCGGTGGCGAATCGTTTGGCCATGGCGCACAGTTCGACCTTGTCCGGCGCGTCCGCGTCCAGGGCAGCCGCGGCCCGCCACAGCAGGGTCCGGGCAGCTTCCAGTTTCGTCCGCATATCGGCCAGTTCGAACTGCAACGCCTGGTTGTTCAGCAGCGGTGCGCCGAACGCGGTGCGCTGGGCCAGGTAGGGCACGCATTTGTCGAGTGCGGCCTGCGCCCCGCCCATCGAGCACGCCGCGATATTCAACCGGCCACCGTTGAGCCCGTTCATGGCGATCCGGAAACCGTCGCCCTCGGCGCCGAGCCGGTTGGCCACCGGGACGCGGGCGTCGGTGAGGGTCACCAGCCGGGTGGGCTGGGCGTTCCAGCCCATCTTCTTCTCGTTCGGGCCGACCTCCAGGCCGGGGGTGCCGGCCGGGATCACCAAGGTCGAGATACCGCGCGCTCCGCTGTCCTGGGTGCGGACCATCATCACGTACACGTCGTTGCTGCCGGCACCCGAAATGAACTGTTTGGCGCCGTTGACGATGTAATCGTCGCCGTCGCGCACCGCCCGGGTGGTGATGGCCGCGGCATCCGAGCCCACCCCCGGTTCGGTGAGCGCATAGCTGGCCAGCAGGTCCATCCCGGTGAGCCCGGGCAGCCAGCGGCGGCGCTGCTCGTCGTCGCCATAGGCGTCGATCATCCAGGTCGCCATGTTGTGGATGGAGATATAGGCGGCCACGGCCGGGCAGCCGGTTGCGAGTTCTTCGAAGATCCGCACCGCGTCCAGCCGGCGCAGCCCGGACCCGCCGAACTCCTCGCGCACATAGATGCCGCCCAGCCCGACCGCGCCCGATTTCCGCAGGACGTCCACCGGGAAATGCTTTTGCTGGTCCCATTCCACGGCGTGCGGCGCCAGGTATTCGTCGGCGAACTCCCGGGCGGTGTCGCGGATGGCTCGCTCGTCGTCGTCGAGAGTGAACATGCTCATTCCATCGTCGGGATGACGAAGCTGTTGCTCTCCTTGAGCCCGGCGGGCCAGCGCTGCGTCACCGTCTTGGTCTTGGTGTAGAAGCGAATGGAATCGGGCCCGTGCTGGTTCAGATCGCCGAACCCGGAGCGCTTCCAGCCGCCGAAGGTGTAGTACGCGATCGGCACGGGGATCGGGACATTGATACCCACCATGCCCACCTGGACCCGGGCGGCGAAGTTACGCGCGGCGTCACCGTCACGGGTGAAGATCGCGACGCCGTTGCCGTATTCGTGGTCGTTGGCCAGCGCGAGAGCTTCCTCGTAGTCGTTCGCGCGCACCACGCTGAGGACCGGGCCGAAGATCTCGTCGGTGTAGATCGACATATCCTTGGTGACCCGGTCGAACAGGGTCGCGCCGACGAAGTAGCCGTTCTCCGCGCCCTCCACGGTGAGTTCGCGCCCGTCCACGACCAGTTCGGCGCCCGCATCGATGCCCTGCTGGACGTACTTCTTCACCCGGTCAACACCGTCGAGACCCACCAGCGGCCCGAAGTCCGCGCCCGGATCGTCGGATTTACCGACGTTGAGCTTGTGCACCCGTTCGGTGAGCTTCTCGACCAGCCGGTTCGCGGTCTCCTCGCCGACCGGTACGGCCACCGACAGCGCCATGCAGCGTTCACCGGCCGAACCGTATCCGGCGCCGATCAGCTGGTCGGCGACATCGTCGAGATCGGCGTCCGGCATGACGATGGCGTGGTTCTTCGCGCCGCCGAAGCACTGGGCGCGTTTACCGTTCGCGGTGGCGGTTTCGTAGATGTACTGCGCGATCGGGGTGGAGCCGACGAAGCCGACGGCTTTGATCCGCGGGTCGTGCAGGAGCGTGTCGACGGCTTCCTTGTCGCCGTTGACCACATTGAACACCCCCTCGGGCAAACCGGCCTCGAGGAACAGTTCGGCGAGCCGCAGCGGGACCGAGGGGTCACGTTCGGAGGGCTTGAGGATGAAGGCGTTACCACAGGCGAGCGCCGGGCCGGCCTTCCACAGCGGGATCATCGCCGGGAAATTGAACGGGGTGATGCCGGCGACCACGCCCAGCGGCTGCCGCATCGAGTACACGTCGATCCCGGTGCCCGCGCTCTCGGTGTATTCGCCCTTGAGCAGGTGCGGGATACCGACCGCGAATTCGATGACCTCGAGCCCGCGCTGGATATCGCCCCGGGCGTCGGGGATGGTCTTACCGTGCTCGCTGGAGAGCAGGGCGGCGAGCGAATCCATCTCGTCGTTGACGAGGGTCAAGAACTTCATCAAGATCCGGGCCCGGCGCTGCGGGTTCATCGCGGCCCATGCCGGTTGCGCGGCTTCGGCGTTCGCGATGGCCTGCTCGACCTCGGATTTGCTCGCCAGCGGCACCCGGGCCTGGACTTCGCCGAGGTTGGGGTCGTAGACATCGCCGAATTTGCCGGACGCGCCGGGGACCTGCTGCCCGCCGATGAAATGGGTGAGTTCTCGAACCATTGCGATTCCTGCCTCGTGTCGGGGGTGGCGGGCGCGGCGCAGCGGCCGTCCGTCACACGAAGATTATTCTTGCGGTAGTCCAATAGTTGGACGTCCAAGCAAAACGATACACCCGGCTGCGCCGACAAACCAGACTTCCCCGCAAGATATCCATCATCTGCGGAAACACCCCGCTCGACGCCCGATCGGCTGCGCCCAGCCTATCCGCCCCCGAATCCCGGCGGAACTATCTCGGCACAGACTTCTTCGCAGACCTGGTCAGCAGATAACTACCGATTCCCAGCACCACCGCACCGACCACAAGAATCGCCCCGGACGCCCCCGCCGACTCCCCCGTCCAGTCGACGACCGCCTCCACCGCCGCCAACGTCAGCGCGGCCGCGCCGCCGAGGCTCAGCACCCACGAACGATCGGTGGCGTAGAGGGCGAAACACACCACCGCAACCACCGCCGTGAGCACATACGCCGGCCACCTCACATCGACCACGTCGACGGTCTGTGCCCCGGCCACCGCCAGCACCACCCCGGCCGCATAACCGGCCCACCGCTCGAGAACGGCACCGAGCCTGGTCACGCCGAGCCAGCCGAAACCGAGAACGAGCAATCCCGGACCCGCCAGATCGTCCAACCCGAATACCTCGTCCAGCAACCCCGACACCGCGGCCGCACTGAACCCGGCGCACAGCAGCAACCCCAGCAACGAGGGCAGCGCGGCATACCCGGCAACAGCGGCCACCAAGCCCGCCACGGCGGCATACACCCAGGTGAGATCGGTGGTGTCGTTCCCGTCGTCCAGAATCGATCCGGCCGCGGCCGCGATACTCACCGCCGCCAGCGCGAAGAACACCGCCGCGAGCCGGGCACGAGCGGTATGGCCGGCAGGCGCGGATCGGCTCCACGCGGGCCGGAAGAGTGCCTGCCACCCGCCCGCGGTCGCCACACCGGCCACGGTCAAACCCACCGCTATCAGGACGAACAGTACGAACCGGCCGAGCTTGGCCATATCGTCCCAGGATTCGGCGAGGACCAGCACGAGCCCACTCAGCAGCAGCCCGGCACCCGCGTAGGCCGCGATCTCGGCGAGCAACCGCGCCGGTGTGGGCCGTGGCTCCGGCTTCGCCAGCGCGGTCACCACCGCCCCCAACTGGGTTTCATCGAGAACGCCCCGGCGTACCAGGTCGGCCAGAGACTGCGGGACCTGCGCAGATACCGGCCCCGCAGCGGCCGAAAGGCGGGGCGCTGCGGTCGGGTCATCGCTGCCGCTACCGTCGGGTGTCATTTCGCTATCCGTTCCAGACTTCGATCGCCCACGGCCGGAATCGGTGCCGTCACCGGGTACGGTCGGCGGATTCTTGCGCCGCGTGCCGAACAGGGACCGGAGACCACCGAAACCAGAGGCAACCGCGCCGCCGCCAGGCGACTCGTTTCCACCACCGATGGCGAGCCCCTCTCCACCGGCCCCGGTGAGAGCCTTGTTGCCGGCGGAACCGGCCGGTGAATCACCACCGCGGGTTGCGGTGCGGCCCGATTTTCCGCGGGTTCCCGCAGGCCCTGGACCGACTGGTCGCTGTGCTCGCTCACTGGGCCGCTCGTCGGCGGCGGAGGCATTCAGTCGCTCACCGACGCCGTATCCAGGCCCGGACTCGACCGGCCCCATGGAATCGGTACTGCGATCGGCTCCGGCCGGCGATCCAGCGCCGTGAGTGCCGGACCCGGCTTCCGCCGCCGAATGGCCGGCAGCGCGCGGGTCGCCGCTGCCACGGTTGCCCGGTATACCCGGATCGTGCGCGATCGGCGTCACGGGGACAGCGGGGCGCGACTCACCCCGGCCCCCCTGCTGCGACGCTTCCGGCGCCGAATCCTGTTCGGCCACAGCACCCAGTATGCCGCCCCGGGCCCCGGCGTACGCGGCGCGCGAGCAAACCTGCCCACCGGCGCTGGTCACGCGCTACGCTCGGGCCCGCGAACCGACGACCATCGCAGGAAGGTGCCGGCAGCGCCATGGACATCGCCGATATCCGGATCATCGACGCACATATCCACCAGTGGGACCCGTTCGGCAACCCACGCGAGTTCAGCCGGACGGCCAGACTGCTGCGCACCCTCCCGCTGCCGCTCGGGCTCGCCGTGCGGCTGGCATCGCGGCGCGACCGGGAGTTCGTCGGCGAGCCGTCGGCATATCTGGGTCCGTATCTGCCGGCCGACTACCGCACCGACGCCGGGGCGCTGCCGGTCGAATCGGTGGTGCATATCGAGGTCGAGTGGGCCGGGCCGAAGGCCGAGGAAACCCGCTGGGTCACCGCCCTGCCGTTCGGTGTGGACACTCCCGCGCTCGCGGCGGTCAGCGGTGGTGGTTCCCCGGCCGATCCGGGATTCACCGAACTCCTCGAAGCCCACCTGTCGGCGTCGCCGCTGGTACGCGGTATCCGCAGTATGGTCGCGCAGCACCCGGACACCGGAATCCGCAGCTTCGCCGACGGACCGAACGCGCTCCGCAGCCGGGCGTTCCTCGACGGTTTCGCCGCGCTCGTCGAACGCGATCTGGCCTTCGAAGCCTGGGTGTACTCGCATCAGATCCCGGAGGTGACCGCCCTCGCCCAGCGCTACCCGGAGGCGACGATCGTCCTGAACCACCTGGGCACGCCCGCGGGGATCTTCGGCCCGGTCGGTAAACACACCGGCCGTGACGCCGAAGCCCGCGCCGGAATTCTCGAACGCTGGCGCACCGATATCGCCGACCTGGCCGAATCCCCGAATGTAGTGGCGAAAGTCAGCGGCCTGATGATGCCGATTCTCGGGCATCCGGTACCGCGCGCCGGCACCCCGACGCCGGTCCCCGAACTCACCGACCGGATCGGCCCGCTGCTGCGGCACGCCGCCGACACCTTCGGCGCCGATCGCCTCATCTGGGGATCCAACTTCCCCGTCGACCGGCCTATCACCTCGATCACCGGCAGCGCTGAGGCGGTCGCGACCGTCCTGGCCGAGCACCTGGGCGACTCGGCACCACTGGAAAAGGTCTTCCGGGCCAACGCACAGCGGGTCTACCGGCTGGACTGAGCCGCGGCAACGGCCGGGCCAATTGCCCGGTGACCGATTCATCGCTTCGGCGCGGGGCGTCGATCCCAGGCCTCGGATCCCGGCATACCGGCCGCGAAGGCCACCCTCGGCGCACTGCCACCAGGTGTCGAGGACGGTGATGCCGGCAGCCCCCGACTCGGTGGCTCTGAGGGACGGGGTGGTATGCCACCGTCGCGCGCCCCGAACCGGTTGCCGGCCGATCCCGGCGCCTCAGGAGGGTTCCGGGAGCGGAGCAACTATCTGGTCCGCGATAACCATCGGATATCGGCGGTTTCTATCGCTCGGTCATCGACGAGTACATCGTGACCAGGGCGCGATTCCCCGCGGCCGCGGTGGTTTCGTCGCCGCAGAGCATGCGCAGCGCACGTCGCAGCAGCGCCGGATCCAACTCGTCGAGCACGGGGCCGCCGCGCGGGACGGGCAGCTCGGGTAGTTCGAGTGCGTTGCCGTAGGGGTCGGTGGTTTCGTCCACCTGCTCGGTGGCCGTTTCGACGCCGCCGATCAGCCGATCGATGGTCAACCCGCGCACCGCGAGCAGATCGCGGGGGTGTTCGTCGAGCCGTTCGGCCAGCAGGCAGACGACGGCGATCGCGTGTTTGCACGGCCAGCCGGGATCCGGGCAGCTACAGCCGAAGTCGATATCGGCGGCGGTGTCCGGCACCAGATGCGGGGCCAGTTCGCGGGGCAGATCGCCGGATACGATCCGGGCCAGCATGCCCGGCGCGGACCGGATCACCTCCACCACCAGTTCCACCTCCTCCGGCCGCAACCGGCGGATTTCGCAGGTGGTGGTGAACGGACGCGGCTGGCTGCCCTGCACCTCGGCGGTGACGAGCCCCGGTTCGATGCGGTAACTCACCACCTGACCGGCCCGTGCGTAGGTGCGCCCGCGCGCGAGCCGGCCGGGATCGGCGAGCCGTTCCATCACGTCGAGCAGGGCCTTGCCCCAGAAGTTGCGGGCGAATCCACCGCGGCGGTTGCGGGCCGACACCCCGCCGGTTACCGGCCGGCGCTTACCGTATTCGGCGAAATCGGCCATCACTCCCCCACCGCCTCGGCACCCAGGCGGAACAAACCGGCCAGCTCGTCGTCGCCGAGTTCGGTGATCCAGTTCTCCCCGACCCCGATCGTGAGATCCGCGAGTTCGCGTTTCCCCGTGATCATTTCGTCGATCCGCTCCTCGATCGTGTCGACGCAGACCAGTTTGCGCACCTGCACCGTGCGCTGCTGCCCGATCCGGAACGCGCGATCGGTGGCCTGGTTCTCCACGGCCGGATTCCACCAGCGGTCGAGATGCACCACATGGTTCGCGGCGGTCAGGTTCAGTCCCGTACCGCCGGCCTTGAGCGAGAGCAGCATGAGCGGCGGTCCGTCGGCCCGCTGGAATGCCTCGACCATGCCGTCGCGGCGCTTCTTGGCGACCCCGCCGTGCAGGAACGGGACCGGGCTGCCGAAACGCTCGGCGAGATACGGAACGATCAGCTCCCCGAATTCCCGGAACTGGGTGAACAGCAGCGCCTTCTCCCCTTCGGCGAGCACCGCGTCCAGCACATCCTCGACCAGCGCGAGCTTGCCGGAGCGATGCGCGCCCCGGCGCAGCACCGCGGAGGAATCGCCGAGGAAGTGGGCAGGATGGTTGCACACCTGCTTCAACCTGGTGAGTGCACCGAGTACGGCACCTTTGCGCGCCATTCCTTTGGCGTCGCGCAGTTTCTCGAGCATATCTTCGACAACCGCCTGATACAGCGCCGCCTGTTCGACGGTGAGATTGGCCCGGACCGTCATCTCGAATTTCTCCGGAAGATCATCAATCACGGCCGGGTCGGTTTTCACCCGCCGCAACAGGAACGGCGAGGTGACGGCGCGCAACCGGGTGACGGCGTTCTGATCGTTCTCCCGTTCGATCGGCACGGCGAAACGGGCGCGGAACGTCTGCGGGCTGCCCAGGAGTTTCGGTACGGCGAAGTCGAAGAGGGAACGTAGTTCCTCCAGCCGGTTCTCCACCGGGGTGCCGGTGAGCGCGAGCCGATGCCGGGCCGGTAACGCCCGCGCCGCCCGCGCCTGCCGGGTGGCGGCGTTCTTGATGTGCTGCGCCTCGTCGAGGACCACCCGCTCCCACTGCTGCCGGGACAGATCGGCGATATCGCGGGCGAGCAGCGCGTAGGTGGTGATCACCAGATCGGCATCGGTGACGGCCTCGTCCAGTTTCCCGCCCTGGGCCCGGCCGGCCCCGTGGTGGACCAGAACCCGCAGGTCCGGGGCGAACCGGGCGGCTTCCCGCTGCCAGTTGCCCACCACCGACATCGGGCACACCAGCACCGTCGGGCGCGGGGCGCTGCCGCCTTCGCGTTCGTGCAGCAGCAGCGCGAGGACCTGGATCGTTTTCCCCAGCCCCATATCGTCGGCGAGAATCGCCCCGCAGTTCAGCCGGTTCATCGTGGCCAGCCACGCCAGCCCGCGCTCCTGGTACGGGCGCAGCTGCGCTTTCAGCCGGGCCGGGGCGGCCACCGGTTCCTGCGCGCGACCGGGGTCGAAAAGATCCGCGGGCCACCCCTGCGCGGTGACCTCGGTGAGCGGTACCCGCCCGACCTGGTTCCCGGCGATCTCACCGATCAGATCGGCGAGGGTGATCTCGTCGTCGCCGGTGTGCAACGCGACGAATTTCGCGGCGGCGGCGAGCGCACCGTGGTCGGCCTGCACCCATTCCCCGCGCAACCGCACCAGATCCGATTGCACCGTGATCAGCTGCCGCATCTCGGGTTCGGACAGCACGGTATCGCCGAGTGCCAGCTCCCAGCGATAGGACACCAGTCCGTCCAGCCCGACCGTGCTCTCGGCGGCCGGCACCGCGGCACCGCTCACCCGCAGCCGCAGGCTGGGTTCGGTGATATTCCAGGCCCGCGGCAGCAGCAGCGGGATCCCGGCGGCCGACAGCGCCTGCGCGCCGTGCGCCACCAGATCGGAAACCACCTCTGTCGGCAACAGCAGGTCGAGGCTGTGCGGGTCGGCCGGGACGTCGCGGAGCCGGGGGTAGGCGCGCTGGGCTTTACCCAGCCATTCCAGGCCGGTACGCACCTCGTCCGCGATTCCCGGCACCGGAATCGGCCGCGGTGCCGCACCGTCGGCGCGCAGGCAGACCTCCAGCCGCCACAGCGCGGAATCGGCGGGTACTTCGGCGAATTCGCCGTCCGGTTCGCACAGCCGCAGCACCAGCTCGGGTTCATCGGAGGACCGGGTCTCCCGCCACCGCCGCAGCACCTCGGCCGCCTGGTGGCTGCCCGTTTCCACCGCAACGTCCATGGCCAGCGCGTGGGCCAGCGGATGTGGATGGGGCTTGGCGGCGAGCAGTTCGCGCACCATCGGATCGGTGAGCTCGGTGACCATATCGTCGAGCACATCGGCCGGTTCACCCGGGACGCGCAACGCCGGCGGTGCCAGCGCCGCGAGTTCGGCCAGCCAGGCGCGCTGGCCGGATCCCCCGGCCGGCCGCCAGCGCGCCCACCACCGGCCTTCCTCGCGCCGCAGTTCCGGTACCACCGCGCCCGCGCGTATCCACCGTTCCAGACCCGACGCGAGGTGCGCGAGGAATCGCAGATCACCGGCGACGGCCGCGGGTGGCAACCGCTGCCGCAAGGCGGCGGCCGCGGCGGCGGGCGCGAGCGCGTGGGCCCGCACGGTCTCCCGCCGAGCCCCGGCCTCGTCGACCAGGAGCACGTCGGCGCGGTGCCGGAACCGCGACTCCGCCAGTACCGAGCCGAGCAGGCCCCCGACCGGCTCACCTTCCTCGCCCGGGGCACGCCACAGCAGTAGCCCGGCTCCGGGCGACCACAGTCCGTGCAACATGACCCCATCAAATCAGCCGGCTCCGACACGCCGTGAACCGTCCCCGCCCCTCCCGGCCGGCACCCGCTCCGGCGCGCCGAGCCATTTCTGGATTTATCCACGACAACGGCACATACTGGGAAATATCCGCTGGTCACCGCTGTTATCCGCCATCCATGCCCGCCGGGCGGAGCCCGGCGGGCATGGATGGCGGGCGGAGCCCGCATCGGGCGAGCTGTCCCGCGTCAGCGGCGGCACCCGGCAGGCGGCACACACCGGCCCGGAAGCGGCGGTCCCCACAGCACACAGCGGCGTCACCGAACAGCGGAGGGCAGCAGTATGACAATTCTGCTCCAGGTTCTCGAGCAGAGCTACACGCCGACCACACCCTGGGAACGGCGCAAATTCACCTTCGTGGATGCCGGCAAGATCGTCGGCATGCGGCTGGACGGCCAGTGCGGTGTCTGGCTGGACCTGTCCCGGCCCGGCGAATCGCAGCGGCTCGCCCACACCGAACGGCCCGAGGATGCCATCACCTTCCTGCTCACGGCCTTCGCCAAGATCGCCGAATGCCTCGACAGCGGCGGCTCCTGGGTGATCGGCCACGACGGGGTGCATATCGAATCGCTGGCCGCCACCCGTTTCCCACCACGGATCAGCGGGGTCGACAACGACGAACTGCTGGCCCGCGCCTGGCTGTGATCCACCGGGTGCCGGCGGAACCTGTCGGCGCCGTCGGGTATACCGGTAACCGTGATGACACGGGGGAAGATTCACAGGGTTTTCGCACTGCTCACCGCCTGTTCGATCGGCTTGCTCACCGCCTGCGCGGTCCCGCCGGGCCTGCGGCCCGCACCGGGTAGTCCCGGGCGCGCCCAGCTCGAACAGTTACTCGCCGCGGTCCGCGTGATTGCGGAACGCCCGCACACCGCCGGTTACGAGCGTGATTGCGGAGCCGGACAGGGGTGCGTTTTCGGACCGGCCTGGTCCGACGATCACGACGGCCCCGGCGGTCACGACGGATGCGATACCCGCAACAATGTGCTGGCCCGTCAACTGGTGGACGTCGCCTACCGGCCGGGCACCGGGGGATGTGTCGTGCAGTCCGGCACCCTGGCCGATCCGTACACCGGCAACCGGACCGTGTTCAGCAAGGAGAACGCCCGGCAATTGCCGGTCGACCACATCTATCCGCTGGCCGCTGCCTGGGATATGGGAGCCGCTGCGTGGCCGGCCGCCCAGCGCATCCGCTTCGCGAACGATATCGACTACAACTTGCAGGTCACCGACCGCGCAACCAATACCGATAAAAGCGACAGCACCCCCGCCGAGTGGTTACCGCCGTCGCGTCCGGGCCACTGTTACTACGCGGGCAGATACCTCACCGTCGCCGTGCGCTATCAGCTTCCGGTCACCGGAGCCGACCACGCGGTATTGCGCGATATCGCGGCACGGTGCGACTGATCTGCAATGGCGCGGATCACCGGTCGCACGCGGCCCGATCAGGCTCCCGTCGCCACGGGCCGTTTCGAATCGTGCGCCCACTGCGACCAGGAACCCGGATACAGGGCAGCCTCCACGCCCACTACCGCCAGTGCCGCGATGGCATGCGCGGCGGTGATTCCCGAGCCGCAATACACCGCGACCGGTTCGTCGCCGATATCGCGGTAGCGCCGACGCAACAGCTCCGGCGGCAGGAAGCAGCCGTCCTCATCGAGATTCTCGCTGGTCGGGGCACTGATTGCGCCGGGTATGTGGCCGGCGCGGGGGTCCACCGGTTCTTGTTCGCCGCGATACCGTTCGGCTGCCCGGGCATCGATCAGCACGCCTTCCCAGCGGGCGGCGGCGTCGGCGTCGATCACCGGCAGCCGGCCGGGTTCGAGTTCGATATCGCCGGGTTCGGGGTCCGGCTCCACTCCGGTCGCGAGGTCGCCCCCGCTGCGCAGCCACGCGGGCAGCCCGCCGTCGAGGATGCGCACATCGGTGATCCCGGCCCAGCGCAGCAGCCACCACGCCCGCGCGGCCGACATACCGCCGAGTGCGTCGTAGACCACGACGGGATCGCCCGCGCACAGCCCCCAGCTGCGAGCACATTTCTGGAGCTGCTCGGGATCGGGCAGCGGGTGCCGGCCGAGGGCCGGGGTGGGCAATGCGGCGAGTTCGGTATCGAGGTCGACGAACACCGCGCCCGGGATGTGGCCGTTCTGGTACTGCTGTGGCCCCTCGGGGTCACCCAGCTGCCAGCGGACATCCAGCAGGCGCAGGTTTGCTTCCATCGATTCACGGAGTTCTTCAGCCGAGATCAGTACCGCGTTCACCGCAGCTCCTCGTCAAAGAGTCTGGAACAGGTTTGGTCACCGTACGCGGGCGTGGCCGGGGGCGTCCATGCGGCCACCGGAAAATTCATCTACCGCCGGGCCTGCTCAGATTCGCGCCAGCAAGGTCAGCGGATCTTCCAGTGCCCCGGCGACCGTGGCCAGGAACCGGGCGGCCAGTTCGCCGTCGATCATGCGATGGTCGAAACTCAGGGTCAGCGTGACCACCGAGCGCACTGCCAGTTCACCGCGGAAGACCCACGGCCGCGCACTGACCGCGCCGACACACAGGATCGCGGCTTCACCCGGGTTGACCAGCGGCGTTCCGGAGTCGACGCCGAACACGCCGACATTGGATACGGTGAACGTCCCCCCGCGCAGATCGGCCGGGCCCGCCCGGCCGTCGCGCGCGGTCTGCGCGAGCCAGCCGATCTCGCGGCACAGTTCCCGCAGGCTCAGCGTCTGCGCGTCTTTGATGTTGGGAACGAGCAGTCCGCGTTCGGTGGCCACCGCGATACCCAGGTTGACGTAATACCGGGTGACGATCTCCGAATTCGCTTCGTCCCAAAAGGTGTTGATACCAGGGTATTCGGCCAGCGCCGCCAGTACGGCTTTGGCGATGAGCGCCAACGGTGTGAGGGTCAGTCCTTCGAAGCCCTTGGTGGCACGCAGGTGTTCCAGCAGTTCCAGCGAGGCGGTGATATCGACGGCGCTCGAGGTGGATGCCTGCGGGATGGTGCGGGCACTGGCGACCATGGCCGCCGCGGTCCGTTTACGTACCCCGGCGATCGGTGTGCGTTCTTCCCGAACCGTCCCGCGGGCCGGTTGCTGCCCCAGTGCGGATTCCGCGCCGTCATGTTCGCGGCGGTCGGGCTCGGAAACCGGTACGGCACCGCGGACGTCGGCCACCGTGACCGCTCCTTCCGGGCCCGAACCGGCGACATGCCAGAGGTCGATCCCCAGTTCACGCGCCAGCTTGCGGGCCCCGGGCGTGGCGGCGACCCGCCCAGTGCCGAAACCCTCGGCCCCGTCGGGCTGACGCCGCGGTCCGGACTCCTCCCCTGCCGCGAAATCGATTGTGCCGCCGACGGTTTCTGCCGATTCGCGCCCCAGCTCGACGGTCCGCGAATCGGCCGGCTCACCTCGATAACCGCCGGCGCTTCCGCCCCGCGGTCCACCGGCCTGTTCTGCGGACTCCGCACCGGCCGCACGTGCCCGCACGGCGGCGGACTCGTCCGCGTAACCGCCGGCAGCGGCCCCCGCGCCACCCGACTCACCGGTGTCCACGCCGATAACACCGTTCCGGTAGGAAATTGCCGCGACCCCTGGCTCTTGCGATTCTCCGGGCGCCTGCCGGGCCGCCCGGCGCCGGCGCCTGGACGGCTGGTCCTGGTTTTCCGGCCCATATCCGACCAGCACCGAGGTACGACCGCCGGCCGCCGGTGCCGCGGTCCGGATCCGCAGCAATGGCGCCCCCACCTCGACCGTCGCGCCGGGTTCGGCAAGTAGTTCCACCACGGTGCCCGCGAACGGCGAGGGCAGTGCGACCACCGCCTTGGCGGTTTCCACCTCGGCGATGGTCTGGTTCAGTTCGACCTCGTCGCCCACCGCGACGGTCCAGTTCTGCAGTTCGGCATCGGTGAGGCCCTCGCCGAGATCGGGCAGCCGGAATTCCAGGATCTCGCCGGATTCGGCGGTTGCGGCATCGTCCACGGTGGGCACCTCCGGCTGGGCGTCAGGGGGCGGGGCACTCAGGCGGCAAGCGTGCTGTCGACCGCCGCCAGGATGCGGTCCGGGTCGGGCAGGTGATGCTTTTCGAGCTTAGCCGGAGGGTAGGGAATATCGAATCCGCCGACCCGCCGGACCGGGGCCTCGAGTCGATAGAAACAGCGTTCGGTGATCCGGGCCGCGATCTCCGCGCCGATTCCGCCGGTGACCGGCGCCTCGTGCACCACGATCAACCGGCCGGTCCGGTCCACCGATTCGGCGATGGTGTCGATATCCAGCGGCGCCAGGCTGCGCAGATCGATCACCTCGAGCGAAAGCCCCTCTTCGGTGGCGATTTTCGCGGCAGCGAGCGCGGTGGCGACCGTCCCCCCGTACGCGACGAGAGTGGCGTCGGAGCCGGGGACGCAGACTCGCGCCCGGTCCAGCGGCAGGGGATCGGTTGCCGCCGGGTCGAGTTCGGCCTTGTCCCAGTAGCGGCGTTTGGGTTCGAAGAAGATGACCGGATCGTCCAGTGCGATCGCCTGCCGGATCATCGTGTAGGCGTCCGCCGGATTGCTCGGCGAAACCACCCGCAAGCCCGCGGTATGCGCGAAATACGCCTCCGGCGATTCGGAATGATGCTCCACCGATCCGATCCCGCCGCCGAACGGAATACGGATCGTCAACGGCGCGCTCACCTTTCCGCGCGTCCGGTAATGGATCTTGGCCACCTGCGAGACGATCTGATCGAATGCCGGGTAGACGAACCCGTCGAACTGGATCTCGCACACCGGCCGATAGCCGCGCAGCGCCATCCCGAAAGCCGTGCCCACGATGCCGGATTCGGCCAGTGGCGTATCGATCACGCGGCGGTCGCCGAAATCCTTCTGCAGCGTATCGGTCACCCGGAACACGCCGCCCAGCCGGCCGATGTCCTCGCCCATCAGCACCACCTTGGGATCGTCCTCCAGGGCGGTGCGCAACCCGGCGTTGAGCGCCGCGGCGAATGTGGTGATCATGAGCGCACTCCTTCCTCGCGCCGGGTAGGCGCAGCATGCCCGCCGGTGGCCGGATCGTCGGCCAGGTATTCGGCGTAGCCGCGGCGCTGGGCCGCGACGGCTCGATGCGGGGTCGCGTAGACGTGGTCGAACAGTTCCAGCGGGTCGGGATCGGGCATGCCGAGTGTGGCCGCCCGGACCCGGTGCGCCACCTCGTCCGCGCGATCGTCCACCCGCCGCTGCGCCCCCGGATCGAACAGGCCCTCGCGTTCGAGCAGCCGCCGCATCCGCAGGATCGGGTCGCGGCGAACCCATTCTTCGGTTTCCGCGGATGTGCGGTAGCGGGTCGGGTCGTCGGCGGTGGTGTGCGGACCCATGCGGTAGGTGATGGCTTCGATGAACGACGGCCCGCCGCCGGTACGCGCTCGAGCCGCCGCGCGGCGGGTGACCGCCAGGACTGCCAGCACATCGTTTCCGTCCACCCGGCTCGCCGGGATTCCGTGCCCCACCGCGCGCTGCGCGATCGGGGTCGCGCTCTGCAGATGGACGGGTTCGCTGATCGCCCAGTGGTTGTTCTGGCAGAAGAACACCACCGGTGAACTCCAGGTGGAGGCGAAGGTCAGTGCCTCGGCGATATCGCCCTGACTGGTGGCGCCGTCGCCGAAGTAGGCGACGGTGGCGATCTCCGCCCCGTCGAGGTGGGCGGCATAGGCGTACCCGGTGGCGTGCAGGCCCTGTGCGCCCACCACGATCGCCGGGTTGGTCATATTGATCTCGGCCGGATCCCACGACGAATGCGCGACCCCGCGCCACATCGTGGTGATGACGCCCGGATCCACGCCGCGGCAGTAGGCGACAGCCGCTTCGCGGTAGCTGCTGAAGATGTAGTCGTCGGGTTGCAGCGCGTGTGCAGACCCGACCTGTGCGGCTTCCTGCCCCTCCCCCGGCGCCCACAGGCCGAGCTGACCCTGCCGGGCCAGCGCGACCGCTTCGGTATCGATCCGCCGGCTCACCACCAGGTCCTCGTAGAGCTGCCATAGTTCGTCCGGCCCGATATCGGCGACCAACGCCTGGTATTCGGGGTTGTGCACCCGGGCGCCGTCGGGCTGGATCAGTTGCACCGGATACTCGGTTGTGCCGGGCATCGGCCTCGCCTCCTCACGCGGGTCACGCGCTGATGTGGCCTACAACACACAGCATCCACGCTTTGGCGAACTGCGCAAGTCTCGATCCGGCAACTGAGCATCTCGCACGGTTTTCACCGGCCAGTCGCTGTCATACTGCGCTTTATGACCAGTCAGGAAAGTGCCGACCCGGTATTGGACGCCACGGACGCGCGGCTGCTGCTCGAACTGACCGCCAACCCCCGCGCCACCGGCGTCGAACTGGCCGCCCGGCTCGGACTCTCCCGCAACACCGTGCAGGCCCGGCTCGCCCGCTGGGAAGCCGCCGGCGTCCTGCGCAGTTTCGAACTCCGGGTGCAGCCGCGCGCGCTGGGATACCGGCTGTCCGCGTTCGTCGCGGTGGTGGTGGACCAGCACCGCCTCGATGCGGTGGTCGACGAACTGGCCGAAGTGCCGGAGGTGACCGAGGTCTGCGGTATGACCGGACCCACCGACCTGACGGTCCGCGTGGTCGCCCGTGACGCCGACGACCTCTATCGCATCGCCGGCCAGATACTGAAGATCCCCGGCGTGGTCCGCACGAATATGACGTTGGTGATGCAGGAGTTGGTGGGTCCGCGCACCGCGCCCCTGCTGCGGCGCCTGGCCGAGCCCGGCTGAACCGCGTCGACCTGGCGCCGGAACACTTATTAAGCGACATACCTAGGCTTGTGTCGCACCACGGGCTAGGGTGCCGATATGGAGAGCACAGGCACAGTAGACGACACATTCGCGGGCCGGACCGCCATCGTCACCGGCGGCGGATCCGGAATCGGCGCAGCCTTGGCCCACCGGCTCGCCGAGCACGGGGCGCAGGTGCTCGTCGCCGACCTCGACCCCGCCACCGCCGCGAAGGTGGCCGCCGAGATCGGACCCGCCGCGATCTCCGCAAGCGGTGACGCCGCCGACGATGCCGTGATCGCGCAGCTGATCACGACTGCGGAATCGTCGTTCGGCCCGGTCGACTTCTACTTCGCGAACGCCGGTATCGGCGGCGGCGCGGGCCTGGACAGCACCGACGCGCAATGGTCGGCCGCCCTCGAGATCAACACCCTCGCCCATATCCGCGCCGCTCGCCTGCTCGTCCCCGGCTGGCTCGAACGCGGCCGCGGCTATTTCGTCTCCACCGCCTCCGCCGCCGGCCTGCTCACCCAACTCGGCTCCGCACCGTACTCGGTCTCCAAACACGCCGCTGTCGGCTTCGCGGAGTGGTTGTCGATCACCTACGGCGACAAGGGGATCGGCGTGAGCTGCGTCTGCCCGATGGGCGTGGACACGGCCTTGTTGCACGAAGGAATGATCCCCGAGAACAACGCCGAAGCCGGCCGCCTGGCGATCACCGCCGTCAAATCCGCGGGCGTCGTACTCAGCGCCGAAGAGGTCGCCGACACGGTCCTGGCCGGGGTCGCGGCCGGCGAGTTCCTGATCCTCCCGCATCCCGAAGTCCTGCAGATGTACCGCAACAAGGGCTCGGACTACGACCGCTGGATCCGCGGTATGCGCCGCTTCCAGGCCGCCCTCGAAAACCCGGCCTCCTGACAGCACCGCAGGCCCAGCGGTTCGCTCCGAGACGTCCGAACGACGGCGCGATCTACCGGGCAACTGCGCAGGTGCCGGCCGTTCGGCCATAACCACGCTCCCGCTGTGCCGGTGGGCTTCTCAGCGGCCGCCCCGGGACGGCGTCGACCGAGCGCGGGGCGGTTACTGCTCGGTGTCGTCGGTGACCAGTGTCAGAGCGGCAGTGCGGATGACCTCGGGGATCTCGACCGGTTTCCGGGTCGTCTCGTCCACGTAGACATGGACGAAGCTGCCGGTGGCCGCCGGTTCGAGATCCTCGCCCGCCACGCGGAAGATCGCCAGATCGTAGGTGATGCTGGAGCGGCCCAGCCGGGCGATCCGCAAGCCGACCCGCAGCTGGTCGGGAAAGCTGAGGGAGGCGTGGAAACGGCAGGAGGTCTCCGCGACGATCCCGATCGCGGGCAACTCGCGAATATCGGTACCTGTCGCGTCCATGAGCCACGCGTTGACGGCGGTATCGAAGTAGGCGTAGTAGGTCACGTTGTTCACGTGCCCGTAGTGATCGTTATCGGCCCAGCGGGTGGGCACCGGCCAGAGCACCGGATACTGCGTCGTCACCCGGCCGACGATACCGGGTCGGCCGATCGGTCTCGCCGTGGCGACGTGGTACCCGGGTCGGGCCGATGTGCCCGGATCCGGTGCCGGCGTCAACTGGCCGAGGAGACCGCGGCAGCTCCGCTGGTCCGGTGTTCTCGGGGGCTGAGCCCGAAATGGCGTTTGAACGCGGTACTCAAGGCGAACGCACTCCCGTACCCGACCCGGCGGGCGATCGCCTCGACCGTGTCCTCGGTGCCCTGCAACAGGTCCGCAGCCAGATCGAGACGCCATTCGGTGAGGAACGCCATGGGTGGTTCCCCGACCAGTTCGGTGAACCGGCGGGCCAGCGCAGCCCGCGACGCCCCGGCTTCCTGGGCCAGCGCAGCCACGGTCCAGGGGTGGGCGGGGTTGTGCTGGAGCAGCCGCAGGGCCTTGCCCACCAGCGGGTCACCGTAGGCGTGGTACCACGGGGGTGCGTCGGCGCCGGAGAACCAGGTGCGCAGGGTCGCGATGAGCAGCAGGTCCAGCAGGCGGTCGAGCACTACGCCCTGGGCGGGCAGGTCTTTGACGGTTTCGTCGGTCAGCAGGGCCAGGAGCCGATCATCGGAACGGCCGCGTGGCAGCACCAGCATCGGCGGCAGCGCACGCAGCAGGCGCCGACTCACCGCGCCCAGATATTCGTAGGACCCGGTGACCAGAACTGTTTCCCCGGCGGGGTCGTTACCCCATTGCCGGACCCCGAGACTCATCGTCTCGCAGAGCACTTCCCCGTCCACAGTCGTGGTGACCTGCCCGGGATTGATCAGAATCTGCGGTTCGGTTCCGGGATCGTCGGCAACGGTGTAGGGCTGCGGTCCCCGGAACACCGCGACATCCCCGGCCGCGATCCGCCGCGTCTCGCCGTCGGCGGTGAGCACCCATGCCGAGCCCCGGACCACGGTAACGAGCGTCAGCGGCGACTCGTCCTGAATCCGCAGCGACCACGGCGGGCTGAGCATCGACCGCAGCACGAAGGCATCCCGTGCCCGCGGACCCTCCAGCAACGCGGCCAATGCATCCACCCGTAAACGATAACCGCAGCGCGGTCCTCAGCGCACAGGGTGCAAAAGCAAATGCCCGAGCAGTAGTTCGACGAGCAGCACCGGCGCCGGCCACATGAGCAACGAGCACAGCGGCCGCGGACGCCGGAGCGAAGCCGTAGGTCACCGCCGCAGCGGTCCAGCCGTAGCCGAACATATCGGATCCGAGGAGAGCTGCCACCGCGACCACGAGCCGCGTTCGGTCCGCGGGCCACGCGAGCGCGCCGGCGGCCGCGGCACCACCGGGACCGGCGGAAGTGGTCAGAGGTACATGCCGCCTTCGATGTGCCCCGTGCGCACAGCGATACTTTCGCTCCGGTCCCGCAGAGCCACGAGTTCCGCGAGCGTGGCACCTCCGGCCGGAATATCGGCGGGCGTATCGCCCAGCCAGGTCCGCGCCTCGGTAGCGGTCAGCTTGCCGATCTCCACCTGGGCCAGGCACCTGCCGGGCCGGGTCACGGCAGGGTGCAGCCGGGACAGGTCCTCGTTGGTGCTGATGGCGACCAGCACGTCACGGCCCTGCCCGAGCATTCCGTCGGTGAGATTGAGCAGCCGGGACAGGCCCTGTCCCGAGGAGGATTTGGCCTCGGCGTGGATCAGTTCGTCGCAATCCTCCAGGATCAGCAGCCGCCAGCGGTCGGATTCGTCGTCCTCGCCTTCGGCGCCCATCGCGGCCCGCATCAGATAGCCGGGTTTGGCGAACAGCATCTCCGGGTCTAGCACGCAGTCGGCCTGGCACCACGGCGACCAGGCGCGGGCGAGTGAGCGCAGGGCAGTGGTCTTACCGGTGCCGGGCGGGCCGTGCAGGAGCAGCAACCGGCCCCGGATATCGGCCGGGCGCATTGCGGTCAACCGGTCCAGCGCACCCGCGACAGGCCCACTGTAGTTACCGCGGATCTCCGGCCACTCGGGCGTGGTGACGGTCAGAGCGCGCCGGGTCGCTCCGCGGTCGCCCTGATGCCAGAAGCCCATTTTCACCGCGGTCACGTCGGCAGGGGCGGGCTGCTCGGCATCACGGACCGATTCGGTGACGATACGTTCGGCCAGCTCGTCACTTACCGCGACCACTTCCAGCGTGGCCGATTTATCGGCCCATCGGTCGGCGCGCAGGGTCCAGCCCTCACCGAGTACCAGAATCGACTGGGAATCGGTTTCCACGATGGAACGCGAAATCTGCGAATCCGGTGGTCGCAACAGGGCGTCCGGCCGCACCCGATCCAGTTGTCGCTTGCGGTAGTACGGCTGCACGCCCCGGCCGAAGAGGCTCAAGGTCAGCATGTCGAGCAGATCTCGGGGCGTGGAATACGAATCGAGTACGGCCGACCACGGCATGGCGTCGGCCGGATCGGCGGTGCTGGGATCGAATTCGATCAGGCGAAGTGGTTCGTTGCGTTCGGGCATCGCCGACCATGATCTGCCCGGATATACCGCAGCGTCCACCCAATTTCCCTCGTCGAGGGCCTATGCGGCGGAGAACGGCTCGCGGTGCCGATGCCCGAGGCGCCGCCGGAAAACCGGGCTCGCACGCCTCGTCCTATCCGCCGGGTCGGCGGAACAGGTTCAGGACATGGACAACTCGACCATCGGCACCGTATCGATACCCCGTCCGGTGGCCTGCTCGATGATGCCGCTCAGCTTCCGGTAGGCCTTCGGATGGCGGACCCGGTAGTCCGCCAGCACCGTGGCCGTCTCCGCGGGCTCCAGTGGCCGGGCCACCGCGGACCGTCGGTAGCCAGTGCCGATACTCACCCGGCAGTGCGGATCGGCCAGCAGGTTCCGGTACCACTGCGAGGTCTCGCCGAAGCCCGAGGCGATGATCACCGTATCGGGGCCGGGCCGGGCCACTGTTTCCAGTGCGACATACCGCACTTTCCCGGACGTCCGGCCGGTGTGCTCGAGCAAGAGCAGCCGACCGCCGAACAGGAATCCGAGCCGGGCCCGGAACGCCCAGATCGGGGCACGCACGAACCACCGAGTACGCAACAGTTTTACGCCGAGATCCGCCATTGGTCGACGCTAACAGCAAACGGCCCCGGCACACGCTCGGGGGGGGTGAAACCGAACGCGCGCCGGGGCCGCTGGAATTCGCGTGCTTACAGCGCCTTGAGTTCTTCGGTGACCGCACCCACCGACTTCTTCGCGTCACCGAAGAGCATGGAGGTGTGGTCGGAGTAGAAGAGCGGGTTGTCGATACCGGCGAAGCCGCTGTTCATCGAACGTTTCAGCACGATAACCGATTTCGCCTGGTCGACGTTGAGGACCGGCATCCCGTAGATCGGGCTGGACGAATCCTCGCGGGCGGCCGGGTTGGTGACGTCATTGGCGCCGATGACCAGGGCGACATCGGTCCGGCCGAATTCGCCGTTGATATCGTCCATTTCCTTCATGGCGTCGTAGGACACCTCGGCCTCGGCGAGCAGCACGTTCATATGCCCGGGCATGCGGCCGGCCACCGGGTGGATGGCGTATTTGACCTCCACGCCCTTGGCTTCGAGCAGACTCGCCATTTCCTTCACCGCGTGCTGCGCCTGGGCAACGGCCATACCGTAGCCGGGCACCACGATCACCTGGTTGGCGTAGGCCATCTGGATCGCGGCGTCGGCGGCGGAGGTCGCCTTGGCCTGCTTCTGCTCGCCACTGCCCGAACCCGCGGCCGCACCGCCGCCGCCACCGAATCCACCGGCGACGATGGCCGGGATGGAACGGTTCATGGCCTTGGCCATGAGGTTGGTGAGGATGGTGCCGGAAGCGCCGACGATCATGCCGGCCACGATCATGGCGGTGTTGTTCAGCGCGAGACCGGCCGCCGCGGCCGAAAGCCCGGTGAGGGCGTTCAGCAGCGAGATGACCACCGGCATATCGGCGCCGCCGATGGGCAGCACGACCATGAGGCCCAGCACACCCGCGGCCAGCAGCAACCCGACCATCCACCACTGCGTGACGCCGCCGTCGGCGGCGCCGAGGCCGATCACGACCGCCGCAGCGACCGCGATCACCAGCAGCAGCAGGTTCACCGGCTGCTGCAGTTTGCCCAGCCCGATCGGTTTACCGGGCAGGATCTCCTGCAGTTTGCCGAACGCGATCAGCGAGCCCCAGAACGAAATCGAACCGATGATCGCGGCGAACAGTGAGCCGACGATGATGTGCACCGTCGGTTCCTCGCCGTGATGGAAGCTGGAGAACCCGGTGGTGTCGATGAACTCGGCCCACGCGATCAGCGCGACCGTACCGCCGCCGACACCGTTGAACGCCGCCACCAACTGTGGCATCGCGGTCATCTTGGTCCGCAGCGCGGGCGGCACGCCCAGGCCGACACCGACCACCAGGCCGGCGACGAGCAGGATCCAGTTGCTGGTATCGCGTACGGCGATGAGCGTGGCGATCACCGCGATGGCCATACCGGCCGCGGCGATCCAGTTACCCCGGACCGCGGTCTTCGGGCCGGTCAACCCCATCAGGCCGTAGATGAAGAGGGCGAAGGACAGGATGTAGAGGATATCGACGAGATTGTCCATGGATCACTGACCTGCCTTCTCGGCACCCGCGCCGGGCTTCTTACCTTTGAACATGCCCAGCATCCGGTCGGTCACCACGAAACCGCCGACCACGTTCAGGGTTCCGAACACCAGGGCCACGAACAGGATGATCTGGACCCCGATCGACGGGTCCTCCATCCGCCCGAGGGTCACCAGCGCGCCGAGCACGACGATGCCGTGGATGGCGTTGGTTCCCGACATCAGCGGGGTGTGCAGGGTATTGGGGACCTTGGAGATCACCGCGAACCCCACGAATCCGGAGAGCACCAGAATGGCGATATTCGCCAGTAGCTCGCTGTACATCATTCGGCTTTCGTTGTCGGTTCGGCGTCACGGGTGACGCAGGAATCGGCCAGCACCTGATCGGAGAAGTCCGGTTTCAGTTCGCCGTCGGCGAGCATCAACTCCAGCAGTGCGGCGATATTCTTCGAATACAGCTCGCTGGCGTGCTCGGGCATGGTGGCGGGCAGGTTCAGCGGCGAACAGATCGTCACCTCGTGCTTGACGACGGTTTCGCCGGGCTCGGTGAGTTCGCAGTTGCCGCCGGTTTCGCCGGCCAGGTCCACGATCACACTGCCCGGCTTCATCCCCGCCACCGCATCCGCGGTCACCAGGCGCGGCGCTGGACGGCCGGGCACCAGCGCGGTCGTGATCACCACGTCGAAGCCCTTGATCGCGTCTTCGAGGGCCTGCTGCTGTTTCGCCTTCTCCTCGTCGGTGAGTTCGCGGGCGTAGCCGCCCTCACCGGCGGCGTCGATACCGAGATCGAGCCACTGCGCACCGACCGAACGGACCTGATCGGCGACCTCGGGCCGGACGTCGTAACCGGTGGTTCGCCCGCCGAGCCGCTTGGCCGTGGCCAGCGCCTGCAAGCCCGCGACACCGACACCGAGCACCAGCACGGTCGCCGGTTTCACGGTCCCCGCCGCGGTGGTCAGCATGGGGAAGAATCGGGTCGACTCCGACGCCGCCAGCAGGACCGCCTTGTATCCGGCGACATTCGCCTGCGAGGACAGTGCGTCCATCACCTGGGCCCGCGAGATGCGCGGGATCGCCTCGACGGCGAACGCCTGCACCTTGTTCTTCTTCAGGGCATCGATCTGGTTGTCGGCATTGCGCGGCGCCAGGAAACCGATCAGCGTCTGTCCCGCGGCCAGTTTCGCGACCTCGGCATCCGTCGGCGGCGCGACCTTCACGACCACATCGGCCGACCAGGCATCACCGATGGTGGCACCGGCCTCGGTGTAGGCGGTATCGGGAATGAGCGCGCCCTGTCCGGCTCCGGTTTCGACCACGACCTCCACACCCTGTTTCACCAGGGCCGGAATGATCTTCGGCACCAGGGCGACCCGCCGCTCGCCCGCGGCGGTTTCGCGAACGACACCGACACGCGCCCCGCGCGGCGACGAATCGCTCACGGTCTGCGTTGTCTCCACTTGTCTGTCTTCCCTCTCCTACGTTTTCCGGCCGCCGATTACGGCGGCGGGCGGGGTGTTCGTGAACACCCCGCCCGAAATCCTCGCCACCGTACATCGGCGGAAGTGAGATTAGCTGAGATGCCCGTCACATCACTCCCTCGGGGGCGGCAACCTTCACATCGGTAAATGCTGATCAGGGTGGTTAACGAGAGAACCGTGCCTGTGGGTCTGAAAAGTTTGCTAATTCCACCAGGCGGCCGGGTCCGGCCGGGCCGTACGCCGTAGAGTCGCCCTGTGAGCGAATGCGTTTTCTGCCGGATCGTGGCCGGTGCCGCGCCGGCCCACCGGGTCTACGAGGACGACACCGTCTGCGCGTTCCTCGATATCCGGCCGATCACCCGCGGGCACACCCTGGTGATCCCCCGCAACCACGCCACCGATCTGTCCGAACTCGATGCCGAAACCGGTGCCGAACTGTTCCGGGCCGGGCATCGGATCGCGCGGGCGGTGCAGGGTCCGGCATTCGCCGCCGACGGAGCGAACCTGCTGATCAACGATGGCAGAGCGGCATTCCAGACGGTCGGTCACGTGCACCTGCACGTACTACCCCGCAAGCACGGGGACAAGTTCCGTTTCGCGTCGGGACTGGTTCTGCGCCGATCGCGGGAACCGGATCGGGTCGCAGCCGCGATCCGCGCCGGTCTGGCCGGTCTCGACACCGCCGCCGAAACCGATACCGATACCGGCTGATCCGGTTTCCACACCGACCCGCCCCATCCCACGGAAGGCACCGCATATGTCCGATCTCCCCGACCGCCCAGAACTCGTCCGGCTGCTGTCGGACCAGTTCGACGCCTTGGCCGAACTGGTCGGTGGGCTCGACGAGGACCGCTGGCGGACACCGTCGCCCCTGCCCGGTTGGACGGTTTTCGACGTGATCGGCCATATCATCGGCACCGAATCGCTGTTGCTGGGCGATAAGCCGCCGGCCCGTGCTTCGCAGGCTCCCGATATCGACGTCAAAACACTGCCGCATGTCCGCAACGACATCGGCGCGCTGAACGAGATCTGGTTGCAGCGGTTGCGGCCGCGGTCCGGCGCGGAACTGCTGCGCATGTACCACGAGGTGATCGACCGCCGCCGGAAAGCGTTGTCCGGCATGGACGATCAGGCGTGGCTCGCACCTTCGCAGTCCCCGGTCGGGGAGGTGCCCTACGCGCGGTTCATGCGGGTCCGGTTGTTCGACTGCTGGATGCACGAGCTCGATATCGCCGACGCGCTGGGCGAGCGGGTCGACGAGGGCGGTGCGCGGGGCGAAGTCGCGTTCGCGGAGTTCGCCCAGTCGCTGCCGCGGGTACTCGCGAAACGCGGTGGCGCGCCGGTGGGTTCCCTGATCACCCTCCGGCTGACCGGACCGCTCGCGCGGACTCTGCATATCGAGGTCGGCGACCGGGCCGCCTACGTGACCGCACCCGAGCTAGAGCCCACGGTGACGCTGGAACTCGATTCGGGTCTGCTGGTGCGACTCGGCGGCGGACGCGTCGACCCCGAGACCGTACTGGACCGCATCGACTTCGGTGGCGACGCCGAATTGGGCCGGCAGCTGGCGCGGAACCTCGCGTTCACCATCTGAGATGCGGCTCTTCCTGGCCAGTTACCGGTTCGGTGAACACTACGACGTGTTCGCCGAACTGGCCGGCGCCCCGGGGCCGATCGCGGTGATCGCCAATGCCTGCGATTCCTGGCCCGGAGCGCGCACGGCAGCGGTGACCAGCGAACTGGTGCCGTTGCGGAAACTGGGCTTCGTCCCGCAGGAGGTGGATCTGCGCGAATACGCCGGTCGCCCCGACCGATTGCGCCGGACTCTGTCCCGGTTCCCCGCGCTGTGGGTGCGCGGCGGCAACACCTTCGTACTCCGTGCCCAATTCGCCCGCAGCGGCGCCGATACCGTGATACCGGAACTGCTCGCCGCGGATTCCTTCTTGTACGCGGGCTACAGCGCGGGCGCCTGCGTGCTGGGACCGCACCTGCGCGGCCTGGAAACCTCCGACGACCCCCGGGAGGTGCACCCGACCTGCGGTATCGACCCGATCTGGGAAGGGCTCGGGTTGATCGACCGGCCGATCGTCGCGCACCTGAATTCCCCCACCGACCCCGAGGGCGCGGGCAATACCCTCGCTGCCCGTTTCCGAGCTGACGGCACCCCGCACTGGGCACTCACAGACGCCGATGCCGTCGTCCGCAACGGGTCCGAAATGCGTGTCTACTCGGACTGATTCGTTCGCAGCAGATCAGTCGCCGCCGCCGCGTACCCGGGCGAGTGCGCATCCCGGGTCCGGCAGCGCAGATCGGTTCGGCAGCCCTCAGCCCTCCGCCGTGTCACCGGACCGCGGCCCTTCACCGGAGCCCGCGACGAGTACGACCACCGCGGTGTTCGCGAGCAGGGCCGCAGTCGGTTCAGCGGCGACGGAAGACGATCCAGCGCATGGCGGAGTACATGTACACCGCTTCACAGGCACCCGCCAGTAGTCGCGAGAGGTGGTACTGCACACCCAGCGCCGCAAGCCCCGCCCCCACCCCCAGGATGAACGCCAGGTAGTTGATCACGACCACGACGGTGTAGACCACCGCCTGCCGGCCGGCCGGTGCGTGGGATCGGAAGTTCACGGTGCGATTGAGGTAGAACGCCAGCGCGAAAGCGCATACGTAGCCGACCGTCACCGACAGCCAGCCCGGCAGGCCGAGCCCACTGCGCATTCCGGTCAGTATCAGCAGGTCGACACCGAAGGTGAAGCTGTTGATCAACGCGAAACCGAGGAAGGTCGGCGCAACCACCCGGTCCAGCCCCCAGGGCAGACGCGCGGCCACCGCCTCGCACCATCGGGCGAACCGGCTCGCCCACGTTTCAGCTCTCGTCGCCGCCTCCTGCACGCGGCCAGCGTCGCAGCGGTAGGTGACGAGGGAGTGAGCGGGCGGCAAACCACGAACTCGTGATCGTTTCGGACTGCCGGAGCAGCGGTATTTCGGTCGACGGCGGTGCGCCGAGCCGCCCCGGGCCATTTTGTCGTTTCGGCAAATTTACTTGCCGAACTGACGAGCTTTCTGGATAGTCGGTGCGAAGGAGGTGGTCGAGGTGACCGAACAACCGGACAACGACCGGCTGGACAACAACTATGACGTGGTGGTGGCCGGCGGCGGGGCGGCCGGGCTGAACGGAGCATTGATGCTGGCGCGCTCCCGGCGCACAGTAGCGGTGATCGATGCGGGCGCACCCCGCAACGCTCCCGCCGAAGGAGTGCACGGACTACTGGCCCGCGACGGAATGCCGCCCGCGGAACTGCTGGCGCGCGGCCGGGCGGAAGTACGCAGCTACGGCGGGCATGTGGTGTCCGGGGAGATCACCCGGGCCGCCCGGACCGAGGACGGGTTCACCATCGGCCTCGCCGATGGGCGCAGCGTCCGAGCCCGGCGACTACTGGTCACCACGGGGCTGACCGACGAACTCCCGGATATCGCCGGTCTCCGCGAACGCTGGGGTCACGATGTCGTGCACTGCCCGTACTGCCACGGCTGGGAGGTCCGCGATCGCGCGATCGGCCTGCTCGCCACCGGCCCGATGGCGATGCACCAGGTCCAGCTGTTTCGCCAGCTCAGCGACGATATCGTCTTCTTCACCCACGATGGCCCCGAGCTCACCGCCGACGACGCCGAACGGCTGGCGGCACGCGGTATCCGCGTGGTGACCGGAAAAGTCACCGCCGTCGAGACGGACAGCGACGGGATCACCGGACTGCGCCTCGCCGACGGCACGGTCGTCGCCCGCGATGTGGTCGCCCTCGGAACCCGGATGGTCGCCCGCGCCGGTTTCCTGGACGATCTGGGCCTACCCGCCGTCGACCACCCGACCGGCGCCGGCCGCTACATCCCGGCCGACCCGACCGGCCGAACCGAGGTCCCCGGAGTATGGGCGGCGGGAAACGTCACCGATATCTCCGCACAGGTCGGGGCCGCCGCCGCGGCCGGGGCGATGGCCGGGGCGCAGATCAACGCGGACCTGGTCGAAGAAGAGGTCCGCACGGCAGTGGCCACCCACGCATCAGGTCTCGACGAGCCCCGCTGACGCCACTGGCGAACAGCACCGGGACCGACAGCCGCGAGCAACGGCGAAGCTTCCCGCGCAGCCACGGTCGCGACGTCCGCGGCGATGCGCGCGAATCGGTGCAGAACTCGGCATCGCCGCGTGCGACCGGCAGCGACCGTATCGGGTCGACAGTGCGGATATCGGGTATCGACGTCCGCGTCGCGCGCCGACGCCCCGGGGCCGGCCGGTCTACGACATTCGAGCGGAGCAGTGGTCCCGCGCCTGCGGGAACGTGCCGGTAGCGGAATAACCACCGGCGGCGCATTGCCCCTCGAGCGGCGATGACCTGTACAGCCGAGTGGGTTCGGCTGTACAGGTTGTCGGCAGCGAGGACGCCACAGTGTTCCCGGGGCGCTGTGGCCGGTCGGGCGGGGGCGCTACCGTGACAGCGTGGACCTGCGCGCATTGACCGAGCGGCTGCCCGCCGGCGCCGTGATCACCGACCCCGATATCGTCGCCGGATACCGGCAGGACCGGGCCCTGGACCCCGCAGCCGGGACACCGGCCGCCGTGGTCCGCGCCACCGCGGCCGCGGATGTACGGGAAACCCTGCTCTGGGCGGATGAGCACCGGGTGCCGGTGGTTCCGCGTGGTGCCGGTTCGGGTCTCTCCGGTGGGGCGACCGCGCTCGACGGCGGGATCGTGCTGAGCACCGAGCGCATGCGCGATATCCGGATCGACCCGGTCACCCGGACCGCCGTGGTCCAGCCCGGGCTCTTCAACGCCGAGGTGAAGCGGGCAGCCGCGGAGCACGGACTGTGGTACCCGCCGGACCCATCGTCGTTCGAGATCTGTTCGATCGGCGGTAACGCCGCCACCAACGCAGGCGGGCTGTGCTGTGTGAAATACGGCGTGACCACCGACTACGTACTCGGCATGGAAGTCGTGCTCGCCGATGGCGCCGTGGTGCGGCTGGGCGGACCGCGATTGAAGGATTCGGCCGGTTTATCGCTGACCAAGCTGTTCGTCGGCAGCGAGGGCACACTCGGTGTGATCACCGAACTCACCCTGCGCCTGCTACCCGCGCAACCCGCCCAGTGCACCGTCGTCGCCTCGTTCGCGACGCTCACCGCAGCCACCGAGGCCATTCTCGCCATCACCGGGGCGCTACGGCCGGCCATGCTGGAATTCATGGATTCCGTCGCGATCAACGCGGTGGAGGACGAAATGCGGATGGGACTGGACCGCGACGCCGCGGCGCTGCTGGTTGCCCGGTCCGATGCCCCCGGCGAGCACGCCGCCCACGAGGCCCGGGTGATGCTGGAGGCATGCCGGACGGCGGGCGCGACCGAGGTCTTCGAAACCGCTGACGCCGACGAGGGCGAAGCCTTCACCGCGGCCCGCCGCTTCGCCATCCCGGCGGTCGAGCGGATCGGCCGGCTACTGCTCGAAGACGTCGGGGTACCACTGCCCCGGCTCGGTGAGCTGGTCACCGGTGTTGCCGAGATCGCCCGGTGTAACGACGTCACGGTCTCGGTGATCGCGCACGCGGGCGACGGCAACACCCACCCGCTGATCGTCCACAACCCCGACGATCCCGGCGAAACCGAACGCGCGCATCGCGCTTTCGGCGAGATCATGGATCTGGCCATCGCCCTCGGCGGCACCATCACCGGCGAGCACGGGGTCGGACGACTGAAGAAGGACTGGCTCCCCGATCAGCTGGGCCCCGGCGTGATGGCGCTGACCCGCCGGATCAAGGATGCGCTCGACCCGCACGGCATCCTCAACCCCGGCGCCGTCCTCTGAGCGCGTTTCCCCGCGATCTCCGGCCGTTGGAACAAACCCGGCACGGAAGGCCGTTCCAACAGAGGTGAGCACCGAACTCCGACACAACGCGGCCGATACCCGGTTCGAGATCTATCTCGACGGCTCCCTGGCCGGCTATGCCGACTATGCGGAAACCGAGAGCCCGAAGGTTCGCAATTTCCACCACACGATCACCTTCCCGGAGTTCCGGGGACGCGGGGTGGCCGCGCAGGTGGTGAAGTACGCGCTCGACGAGAGCCGGGCGGCAGGCTTCTCGGTCGCCGCCACGTGCTGGTACGTGGACGAATACATCGGCAAGCATCCCGAGTACGCCGATCTGGTCCACCGCTGAGCCGCATCGGCCGGTCGCAACGCTGTTCGATCGGCCGACAATCTGCGCCGTGCGTCGCCGGGCGATCTTCCGATCAACTGGTCTCGGCCAGTATCCACTCCCCGTACGCGGGGTTCACACCGGTGACAGGCACTGCGACAACCTGCGGCACCTCGTCGGGGTGCTCGGCATTGGCGCGCTCGATGATCGCGGCGATATGCGAAGCCCGGGTGTGCAACACCACCACAGCTTCCGATGCATCCTCCACCTCCCCCTCCCACCTGTAAATGGACCGGACCTCCGGGTGGATGTTCCCGCACGCCGCCAACCGGTCGGTCACGAGCCGGCGGGTGAACTCCGCCAGCCATTCTTCGTCGGGTCCGCTGATGGTGACGTCCACAAGATCGCTATCGCTCACGGCGTACATAATCCACCAACACAGCGCGTCCCGCGCGGTCAGCCCACCCCGGGAACGACGGGAGCCCGCGATGCTGCCCACCCGAACCGGGAAGCGCCGAAAACCCGCTGGCAGCAGCAATTTACGATTTGCCGGGGCGTTGGTGCACTGTCACCCCACATCTTTCCGAGGGGCAAAGGATCGGGTTTTCACTCCGCCGGCCAAGAAGGACCGAAGCACCGTCAACGTCTGGTTGTGAACGGGCCCGCGACTGCTCGGCTGTCGGTAACCTCCAGATCCGCGACCTCGCATTCGACCACTGCGCTGACCGAGCGCGCCGACGGTTCGTAGAGTGCGGCCACATTGCTGTCCAGCCAATGCGCGACGCCGTGCGCTCCGGCGTCCGTCAGGCCGGCGATCTGGACGATGACGCGACCGTCCTCCTCCCGGCGGCCGAGGAATCCGATATCGACACCGGACTGCCGCTGCGCCGGCCGGGAATACCGGCGCCCGGTCGCCTTGTCGACCAGACACCATTCGCCGTCGACCTTTTCGAGGTTCAATGCGTCGTCGGCGGCGAGCAGTTCTTGCGCCACCGGGGCCGAGCCGGGGTCACAGATCACCACGGTGTCGCCGGCCGGCACGTCCTGGGCGTCGGGGTCGATCTCGTAGCGTGAGGTGGCGAGCGACAGCCGTGCCAGCACTTTTTCGATGAGTTGCCGGGCCGCTCGGTCGCTTGCATCGACAACGGCATCATCCGCGGTATCACGCCGGGGAACACCGACCGCCACTGGACCTACGCCGAAGAAGGCGCGTTCGGCCGGTGGCGCACCCGATTTGATCTGGCTGATCCGGCCTTTGGTGATTCCGAGCAGTTCCGCTATCTCGGTGTAGTTCAGTCCTTTTCGGTGGGCCTCTTCGATCGCTTCTTTGCGCAGCCGCGCCAGTTCGGCGGCCCGCTGCTGGTAGAGCGTGATCAGTTCGGTCGCCCGCCGCCCGCGCCGTATCGGATCCGGCTCGGAACGGACATGCTCGAACTCGCTTGTGCCACCCACGCCCTGAGTCTAGAGATACCGACTTGACCGCAAGACGGGGTCGACGTAATATCCTGGTTTACCCCCACTAAACGTTCTGCGACTCGCTCTGTTCTACCGGTTTAGGCAGCATAAATCACGGCATGATCGCCCGCATACCGATTCGCGGTCTGCGGGTTCCGACGAATCCATGAACCACGAGGTCGCCCAATGAACCATGCTCGGCCACGCTTGCCCTCGAGAACTCCCGCCAACCACGCCGGCGCAGCGGTATTGCGACTGTGGCGGCTCGGTGAATGCACCGACCCGGCCGTCCTCGCCCGGGTCGCCGCCGAGTTACGCGCACTCCCCGACCACCGGCCACCGACCACCTCCGGTGGCCACGAAAACTACAGCGGCGCAACTGGTTTCCCCTGCCCACGCCGCGACATACAGCACCGGAACCCACCGGCCGCGCTGGGCGACCGATGACCCAATCGGAACAACCCGCCTGCCACTGCGAAGACGAACCGTGGATTCACCACGGGATGCTGCGCAGCACAACCACTCCCGGCCGCTTCCGATGCCCGGAGACACAGCACTGCCTGCACGGTGCCACCGTCGAGAACGGACGGATCGCCGACCACTGGAGAAATGTGCCCGGTGAATGCCCATGGACCGGCGTGAAAGTCACCGACCACCCCCGCTGCCCCTGCGGGCGGGGTCCATGGATCAAACTCCGCCACCTACGCCTGTTCACCCGCAAGGGCCTCACCGGCCCGGTTGTTTCGCTCTCCTGCCCGGGCCTGTGCCCGGGCCCCCAGGTCGCCGTCCACGCTCATCACATCTGCGACCACTCGCGCGACAACCACACCCGATGCCCGTGGTCCGGCACCAGAATCGCCCCGGTGGGCATCGCGCCACCCCTGTTCGTTTCCGATCCGCGGACATACTGAACCATTCCGGGACAGGCAGTCCGGGCGATCGTCCCCACCAGCGATTCGATACCGGGCAACTCAGGTCTGTCCGGCCGGACAGGTCGCAGACGGGGCCGGACTATCCGGCATACTCGCCGACAGGCGGGATCTCGGTGATGACGTCCACCAGGACGCCATCGGGTGCGGCCAGGATGAAATGCCGCTGGCCGAAATCCTCCGAACGGATATCGAGTTCGGGCGACAGCCCGCCTTGCACTACGAGCCGCTCCCATTCGGCGTCGACATCGTCCACCTCGAAGTTCAGCAGCAGGCCCTGAACCGGCTTGCGGTACCCCTCGGGGACGGTCGGATGGGCCGGGTCGAGCAAGGCCAGTTCGTAGAAACGCTCGCCTTCGGTGCGCCGCAAGCTGACGTACCAGTCCGCTTCGAAGACGATCTCGAAACCGAACCAGTGGGTGTAGAAATCGCGTGCCGCCGCGATCCGGGTCGTGCCGAGTACGGGATAGAAGCTGCTGAGTGTCATTTTTCCTCCACGCCGGGCCGAATTCACATACCGCTGGTATGTGAACTAAGCTAGGTCGCATACCGTCGGTATGTCAAAAGAAAGGCTGGAATGGCGGGTTCAGTACGAGGCCGGCAACGCGAAGAGACACGCCAGACCTTGCTACGCGAGAGCAGACGACTCTTCGCCGGCAACGGCTACGCCGGCGTGAGCATCACCGATATCGTCACCGCGGCCGGAGTCACCAAAGGTGCGCTCTACCACCAGTTCGCCGGCAAGCTCGAGGTGTTTCGCGCCGTCCTCGAAGACGTTCAGTCCGAGGTCGCCGACCGGGTCGCCGCGGCCGCGGACGCCTGCTCCGACCCGTGGGATCAGCTCGTCGCCGGATGCGAAGCCTTCCTCATCACCTGCGCCACCCCGGAGATCCAGCGGATCATGCTGATCGACGGCCCCGCCGTCCTGGGCTGGCAGGAATGGCGCGCAATGGACGAAGCCACCTCCGCCCGCCACCTCGCCGAGGCATTGACGGCGTTGATCGCCGCGGGCATCCTCGCGCCGCAACCCGTCCAGCCGCTGACACACCTGCTGTCCGGAGCCATGAACGAAGCGGCCCTGTGGCTGACCTCTGCCACCGAACCCGATGCACTCGCCGAAACCCTCACCGCCCTGCGCCGGATCCTCGACGCACTCCCGGCCCGGTAGCCGTCGCAGCCGGCCACCGCAGAACACCCCAGCCGTCGTCGAGCGCAGAAACGCCACCGGCGACCCGGGAACGATTCCCAGGCCGCCGGTGAGCGTCCGAAACCGGGGACCTACCCCTTGAGCAGGGCGCGGGACATGACGACCCGCTGGATCTGGTTGGTGCCCTCATAGATCTGGGTGATCTTGGCGTCGCGCATCATCCGCTCCACCGGGAAATCGGTGGTGTAGCCGGCGCCGCCGAACAACTGGACCGCGTTGGTGGTGACCTCCATCGCCACGTCCGAGGCGAAGCATTTGGCGGCGGCCGAGATGAAACCGAGGTTCGGCTCGCCGCGTTCGGCGCGGGCGGCGGAGGTGTAGACCATCAAACGCGCGGCTTCGATCTTCATGGCCATATCGGCGAGCATGAACTGAGTGTTCTGGAAATCGGCGATCGGCTTCCCGAACTGCTTACGGTCCTTCGTGTAGGCCAGGGCCGCGTCCAGGGCGCCCTGGGCGAGGCCGACGGCCTGCGCGCCGATGGTGGGACGGGTGTGGTCGAGAGTCTGCAGCGCGGTTTTGAAACCGGTGCCGGGTTCGCCGACGATCCGGTCGCCGGGGATCTTGCAGTTCTCGAAGTACAGTTCGGCGGTCGGTGACCCCTTGATGCCGAGTTTATGCTCGAGCGGGCCGACGACGAACCCCTCGTCGTCCTTGTGGACCAGGAACGCCGAGATCCCGTTGGCGCCCTTGTCCGGGTCGGTCACGGCCATCACCGTGTACCAGGACGATTTGCCGCCGTTGGTGATCCAGCATTTGGACCCGTTGAGGATCCAGTCGTCACCCTCCTGCCGGGCACGGGTGCGCATTCCGGCGGCGTCCGAACCGGCTTCCCGCTCGGACAGGGCGTAACTGGCCATCTCGCCGTTGACGATATCCGGCAGCACCTTCTGCTTGAGCTCCTCGGAGCCGTTGAGGATCATGCCCATGGTGCCGAGCTTGTTCACGGCCGGGATCAGCGAGGAGGAACCGCAGACGCGGGCGACTTCCTCGATGACGATGCAGGTCGCTACGGAATCGGCGCCCTGACCACCGTATGCCTCCGGGACGTGGACAGCGTTGAAGCCCGCGGCATTGAGTGCCGCCAGGGCCTCTTCGGGGAAACGCGCATGCTCGTCGACATCCTTGGCGTGCGGCGCGATCTCCTTCTCACAGAGAGCGCGGATGGCCGACCGCAGCTCGTCGTGGAAATCCTCCAGCTTGAACAGATCGAAATCCGGGTTTCCCGCCATTGGGTTCACTCCTGTTTGCCGGTGCGGTGCCACTCATCGGCACTCGGTGTCAGATCTTCCGCCACTATACCGCCTGCAAAACACCCCTTCCCAGGCGAGTGATGGCACTCAGTGTCAATCGCTTGCCGTCTCCGCCGAACCGCCGAGCCGCTGCTGCAGCAGTTCGGCCACCTGCCGCGCCGGCAGATCGCGCCGGAACACCGCGAGCACCAGTTCCTCCGCATCGGCCGCGCGCCGGTCACCCCGCGGAATCGTACTCAGCTCGGCTCGCAGGTCCGCGGGTCCGGCGGCCGACTCCCCGCGAACCATCCGGCGCAGCAGATAGTTGTGGGTGGCAGTCACCGCGGCAGTGAACTGCACTCGCGCCAGATCCGAGGAATCGGGCAGCCGATCCCGCAGAAAATCGGTGAACAACCGCTCGTAGCGGAACACCGTCACGATCTCGCGATCACGCAACGCCGGCACCCGGCGCACCACGTGATAGCGGCGCTCGGCGATATCGCGCCAGCGGGTGAACCGCTCGAAAACCTGCACCGCCGCCTCACACACCGCCTCCCACGGGTCGCCCGGCGCCTGCTGCAGGAACTCCCGCGCCGCGACCAGCTGAGCTTCGTGATCGGCGAAGATCACATCCTCTTTGGACCGGAACTGCCGGAAGAAGGTGCGCCGCGAGATACCGGCCGCCTCGGCGATCTCATCGACCGAGGTCGCCTCGTACCCCTGGTCCGCGAACAACCGCAGCGCCTCGTCCACCACACCCAACCGGAATCGGACGAGCTCGGCTGCGCCGGCCCGGCGCACGTTTTCCTCGTTGTCCATAGCGTCACCGTATCGAGCGGCGAAATACGGTCAGCGTCGCCGGTCACCGGCCAGGTGCACCTGTGCGCCACTGAACAGTAAATCGGCCGCGCGCGGCGGTACCGCCGGACCGGGCAGCTGATAGGCATCCGGGACGAGGGTGCGCAACTGGTGCAGAAATACCTCCACCGCCAGCGTCGCCGACTGCTTACCCGGACATACGTGCGCACCGAAACCGAAGGTCAACGGCATCTTTCCGGGCCGGCGCAGGTCCAGACAGTCGGGGAAAGCCGCCGGGTCGCGGTTCGCGGCCGCGAACATCACCAGCACGGGCCCCGCCGGTAATTCGGTCCCGGAGGCGAGCGTTACCGGGCGCAATACTCGGCGTTTCCACGCGACCAACCCCGGATCGAGCTGCAGGACCTTGGCGGCCACCTGCCCGGCCGTATCCGGGTCGGCCAGCAGATCCCACCAGACTCGCCGAGGATCGGCGAGCAGCCGCTGGACCCCCTGCTGAATACTGCCGCTCACCGTATGCACGCCGGCCGCCAGCGAGTTCGCCACCGCGGATACCGCGACCCGGCGCGGGATCCCGGCATTCCGCAACCGAGTCGCGAATCCGACGGCCCCGCTGCGCAACTCGTGATCGACGGCGCGGCCGCTCACCGTGAACAGGCGGCCCAGGGCGGCCACGGCCGCGGCGAGTTCACGGCCGCGCATCCGCCGGCCGAGCAACCCCGACTGGGCGCCGCTCCACAGCGCGACCTGCGGCCATTCCGCGGCCGGAAGCCCTACCGCCGACCCGGTCACCCGGGTCGCGTAGGCGATCGACAGCGCGGTCACATCCAATTCACCCGGCCCCGGGGAGAGCTCGGCGAGCGCGGCGTGGAAATGCCGCGCCATCGCCGCCGCGCGCGCCGGCTGTTCCGCGGCCGGGATCCGGAAATGACCGGCCGGGCCCGCCATGGTGTCCCACACCCGTTTGTGCAGTGCTCGATCGGTGAGATCGGCGGTCGCCTTCGCGGGTAGCGGGACCAGATGCCGGACCATGGGCGCAATCGCCCGCGCGGTGGTAGCGATCCGCGGATAACCGACCAGCGGTTCCAGGGCGTTCGCCGGCGTGATCGCAGGCGTCGCGGCCGCCAGCACCTCCCGGACGTCCTCGTACTTCCAGATCATCCGCAGTCCGCTGCTGTGCCGGTAGGAGCGCGCGGGCCAGTCGTGCAGCCGCCGGTACCGCTCATCCCGCTCGGCGAAGGACAACTCGTTCGCGGTTACCGTCGCGAAAGGAAACTCTGCCACCGCACTCCCGACCCGATCCGATACAGCAGTCGAATCGTAGGCGGCCGGACCGGCAGATGCTCCCGGATGCCGGGAAATCTCAGCCCAGCAGGCGCCGGCGCAGTGCCTCGTCCTTCTCCAGGACCATACTCTCCAGGCCGGCCTGGAACTGCTCCATCCGTTCCCGCAGCGCCGGGTCCGCGGCACCGAGAATGCGCGCGGCGAGCAGACCCGCATTGCGGGCGCCGCCGATGGAAACCGTGGCCACCGGCACCCCCGCGGGCATCTGCACGATCGACAGCAGCGAATCCATACCGTCGAGGTATTTCAGCGGTACCGGAACACCGATCACAGGCAGCGGGGTCGCCGAAGCGACCATGCCCGGCAGATGAGCGGCCCCGCCGGCGCCCGCAATCAGGACCTGCAGGCCCCGGCCGGCGGCATCGCGGGCGTAGTCGAGCATGCGCTGCGGCGTGCGGTGCGCAGACACCACGCCGACCTCGAACCGGATTCCGAATTCCGCCAGCGCCTCGGCCGCGGCTTCCATGGTCGGCCAGTCCGAATCACTGCCCATGATCAGCCCGACCGCCGGGGAACCCGGGATACTGCCTGCCACCACGTCACTCATGCGGATCCCATCCGTCGGTCCATACCGCGTGCGACATCCAGTGCGCCGCACGCTCGGCTCGTTCCCGCACCACGGCCACATCCTCGCCGAGCACGTTCACATGCCCGATCTTGCGGTCCGGGCGTTCGCCCTTGCCGTACAGATGCACCTTCGCATCGGGCATCCGCGCGAACAGATGGTGCAACCGTTCGTCCATCGACATCGCCGGCGCCTCGGGCGCACCGAGAATATTCGCCATCACGGTCACCGGGGCCAGCGGGCTGGTGTCACCGAGCGGATAATCCAGTACGGCGCGCAGATGCTGTTCGAACTGTCCGGTGCGGGCGCCGTCCATTCCCCAGTGCCCGGAGTTGTGCGGTCGCATGGCCAGTTCGTTGATCAGGATTTCGCCGGTTTCGGTCTCGAACAGTTCCACCGCCATGGCTCCGACCACCCCCAGGTCGCGGGCCAGCCGCAGGGCGAGCTCTTCGGCCTGGGCGGCGAGTTCTTCGGACAGGTCCGGGGCCGGCGCTATCACCACCGCGCATTGCCCGCGCCGCTGCACGGTTTCCACCACGGGCCAGGTCGCCGCCTGACCGTATGGCGAGCGCGCCACCATCGCCGACAGTTCCCGTTTCAGCACGACCCGGACCTCGGCCATCAGCGACACCCCGGCGCCGAGCTGCTCGGCGGCGATCTTCGCCGCCTCCGCCGCGTCGGCGGGCATCCACACACCGCGTCCGTCGTATCCGCCGCGGATCGCCTTGATGACGATGGGCCAGCCGTGTTCGTCACCGAAGCGGATCGCGTCCGCCTCGGTCTCGACCACGGTGAACGGCGGGACCGGCAGGCCGCGCGCCGACAGCTCGCTGCGCATGGCCAGCTTGTCCTGGGCGTAGCGCAGCGCCTGCGGCGGCGGCAGCACGGCGACCCCCTCGGCGACCAGCGCCTCCAGATGCTCGGTGGGAACGTGTTCGTGGTCGAAGGTCAGCGCGTGCGAACCGGTGGCGGCCCGGCGCAGGGCATCCAGATCGGTATGGCTGCCCAGTACGACATCGGGGCTGACCTGGGCGGCCGGATCGTCGGGCCGCTGCGCGAGCACCCGGAGCCGCTGCCCCAGTGCGATGGCCGCCTGATGCGTCATCCGCGCCAGCTGCCCGCCGCCGACCATGGTGACGGTCGGCATCGCCGCGGGATCGAATCTACGAGCGTTCACGTCGGTAAATACTGTCACGTCCAGCGCGAACGGTGGCTAGCGGTATGCTCTCGCCTTGTGTCAATCGTCGACGACGTGGTCCGCGTCCTTCCGCAGCCCCTGCAGGATATTGCGTTCCGGAATCGCGAGCTGATCAAGTTCGCGATCGTCGGCGCCACCACGTTCGTCATCGACAGCGGCATCTTCTACGCCCTGAAATGGACGGTTCTGGAGGAGAAACCGGTCACGGCCAAGATCATCGCCGGTGTTATCGCGGTGATCGCCTCCTACATCCTCAACCGGGAGTGGTCGTTCAAGAACCGCGGTGGGCGGGAACGCCATCACGAGGCGCTGCTGTTCTTCGCGGTCAGCGGCGTGGGCGTCGTGCTCAGCATGCTCCCGCTCTACATCTCCCGCTATGCCTTCCAGCTGCACCAGCCCACGGTGAGCTTCATGGTGGAGAACATCGCCGATTTCATCAGCGCCTACATCATCGGCAACCTGTTGCAGATGGCGTTCCGGTTCTGGGCGATGCGGCGCTGGGTCTTCCCGGACGAGGTCGATCAGATGCTGGAAGATCTCGAAGAATACGTCGAAGAAGAACACCACCGGCGACCGCTCGGCCGCTGACCTCGCACCGCCGCGGCCGATATCCCGCAGGCATCCTCAGCGGGGTTCGCCGACTCGCCGGCCGTCCATCCGCGCCGCCAGCGGTTTACCGAGAAATACCGCGAACAGAGCGGGGCGGCGACGCTGCAACTCCAGCCGTCCCCCGTCCGCCTCGATCAACGCGCGCGCCAGCGCCAGCCCGACCCCGGTGGATCCGGCGCCGGAGAACCCCCGATCGAAGATATGCGGCGCCAGTTCGTCGCTGACCCCGACTCCTTCGTCGGCCACCTGGACACACACCAGCGGATCGCGATCCCGGCCCGGCCGGACGGTACGCACCGAAACCGTGCAGGTCCCACCGCCGTGCATCAACGCATTGTCGACCAGTACCGTCACTGCCTCCCGCAACCGCGAACCGGTGATCGGGGCACGCAACGATTCGTCGCCGGTAAGCGACAGCACGCGCCCGGCCTCCCGGAACGGTGGTGTCCACTCGGCGACGATGCCGCGGAGTTCGTCCATCACCGGAACCGGGTCGCGGTCGGTGGCGTCCTCGTCCCGGGAGGCCCGCACCAGATCGTCGATGGCCTCGGTCAGGCGGTCGACCTGCGCCATGGCCTCGTCGGCCTCGTGCACCACCGCCGGATCGGAATGCGCGGACAGTTCGTCGAGCCGCAATCGCACCGCGGTGAGCCGGCTGCGTAACTGATGCGATACATCGGCCACCAGGGCATGCTCGCGCTGCAACCGGCCGGCGATCTCGACGGTGGCCGAATCCAGCACATCGGAGACCCGGTCCAGTTCCTCGATACCGTGGCGGCGCGGGTCGGCGCGGAAATCTCCCATGGTGAGCCGGGCCGCGCGGGCAGCCACATCCCGGATCGGGTCGGCGACGCGGCGCGCGGTCACGATGGCGACGGTGACGGCCGCACCGAGGGACAACGCCACGGCCAGCCCCACCCCGGCCACCGCCTGCCGCTGCCGGGCCTTCATCGGCGTCGCGGGAACCTCGAGCCGCAAGGACCCCTCGGTGCCCATCGACAACGATTCCACCAGCGGATCGTCGACGGCGATCGCACCGATCTCCACCGTCGCCGCGTTGTCCTCCGGCGACGGATACACGATCGTCAGCCGGCCGCCCTCCGGCACGAGCGGCCCTACCGTGCGCAGATCCAAACCGCCGTAGATCACGCCGGTGCCGCGTTCCTGACCGATGACCTCGGTGGAGATCTGTTCCAGCCGGCCGCGCAGATCGTTGCGAGTGATGTCCTCGACCCACAGCCAGGCGGTATAGGTGAGTGGGATCCCGAGCACCACCGTGGTCAGCATCAGCACGGTCAGCATCGACCGCAGAATCCGGCGCCGCACGTCAGTCGGTGTTCAACCGGAAACCGACACCGCGCACGGTGACGATCCGCCGTTCCGCCATCGGGCCCTCGTCCCCGATCTTGCGCCGCAACCAGGACATATGCATATCCAGGGTTTTGGAACCCCGTAGCTCGGCGTCCCCCCACACCTCCCGCAGAATGGTTTCGCGCGACACCACCTGCCCCGCCCGGTCGATCAATACCTTGAGCAGCTCGTACTCCTTGTTCGCCAGCCCGACTTCCACCCCGTTGACCAGCACCCGCCGGGCCGCCGGTTCCAGCCGGATCCCGCCGACTTCCACCGTGTCGTCCCCGATCCCGCTGCGCCGCAGCAGGGCGCGCACTCGGGCCAGCAGTTCGGCCAGCCGAAACGGTTTACCGACGTAATCGTCGGCGCCGGCGTCGAGGCCGACCACGAAATCCACCTCGTCGGTGCGGGCAGTGAGCATCAGCACCGCCATCTCGGCGCCGCGGGCGCGAACCTGCCGGCACACCTCCAGACCGTCCATTCCCGGCAGTCCCAAATCGAGAATCAGCAGGTCATGGTGCCCTTCCAGAGCCCGGTCGAGCACCGCGGGACCGAAACTCTCCACGGTCACCGAATACCCCTCGCGGCCCAGCGCCCGCGACAATGGCGCGGCGATGGCCTCGTCGTCTTCGCCCAGCAGTACGGCGGTCATGCGAACAAGGTTACGGTCCGCCGATCTTGCGACCGGTTCTCAGTAGCCGCCGTGCCGCGGCGCAGCCTCGAAAACCTGGTGGTACAGCAGTGCGTGCACCTGTTCCACTTTCGGAATATCGGAGTACTCCAACGGTTCCTCCGAGGACGAACCGATGATCAACTCACCGGTCCCGAACATCCGGTCCACCAGACCGTGCCGGAACTGGACACTGGAGATCCGGCTCATCGGGATATCGAGACCGCTGTGCGTGAGCACACCTTCGCGCACCAGCACACGGCGGTCGGTGACGATGAAATGCGTCGATCGCCAGTCCAGGATCGGCCCCACACTCCGCCAGGCCAGCACGGCCAGCCAGATCGCCAGGATCAACAACAGCAGCACCGAACGCGTCGACCCCTCGGTGGTACGCGACACCAGACCACCCAGGAAACCGGCCAGCGCGGTCGCGACGATGAGCGTGGTGACGGGCCACAACAACATCTTCCAATGGGGGTGGGTGTGCAGGATCAGCTCCTCGTCGGGCGCCAGCGCATCCTCCGGATAACCCATGACCGCACATTACCGCCGCGAGCCCGGGTCTCCGCCTGCGACGCGGGTTTGCGGGTCATTCGGCGCTCAGTTCGGGCGCAAGTGGGTGATATCGCCGGCGGAAACCGCTTCCTCGCCGATCAGCAACCGGCCCGCCGAATCGATATCGCGAGCGATACCGGTGAGCAGCCCGTCACCCGGAAGTTCGGCGCGGACCGGCGTACCGAGCGTCGCGCACCGCTCCCGATAGGCGGCGGCGAGATCGCCGGTGTCCCAATCCGCGTCGCACCAGGCGGTATAGCGGTTGGCAAATTCCGTCAGCAGCGCCAAGACCAAGGCGGTGCGGTCGGGATCGGGCACATCGCAGAGAATGAGCGAAGTCGCATGCGGGACGGGCAGTTCGTCGGCACCGAGACTCACGTTGACACCGACCCCCATCACCACGGCCGGTCGCGGACCCCCGGCCGTGGCCTCGGTGAGAATCCCCGCGATTTTGCGCCCCTCGACCAGCACGTCGTTGGGCCATTTCAGCGCGGCCGGCACACCGGTCGTCGAACGCAGCGCATCGACCACGGCCGTGCCGGTGAGCAGCGGCAGCCAGCCGAGCAGTTCAGGATCCAGGCCGTCGGTCCGGACGAGCAGCGAAAGTGAGATCTGCGCACGCGGCGGACTGGACCAGGGCCGGGCGAGCCGGCCGCGCCCTTGCTCTTGAGCCTCTGCGACCAGCACGATCCGATCGGCTTCCGGATCCTCGGCCCGCGCGAGTAGATCCGCGTTGGTGGAGCCGGTCGACTCGATCACATCGATCCCGGTGAAGAACTTCAGTTCCGGGGTTTCGGTGAGCGCGCGCCGCAAACGTTCGATATCCAACGGAGGCCTGTCCACTCGGGGCAGGGTACTGGGTCGGCTTGCGCGGCGGCGCGCGCGGTCTCGAGGGGCGGATCATTGTTCGCATCCGCCCTGTGTGGTGGTATCCGGACCTTCCGTGAAGGGATGGGAGAGTTATCCAGCGAGGTCGAAATGCTCGGCGGAAGCCGGGCGGGAGATATCTTCGGGTTCTGATTCTTCGGGTACGGATTCGGTTTCGGGAACCTGTTCGGTGAACGTCGGTTCCGGCTCGGCCGCGCGCCGCGTGAATGCCACGGCTTCCGGATACTGTCCGGTGCGAGTCGTCCAGTGCCACATAGCAGGCCCACCTCCCCTCGTGGCTCGAAAATCGGCCTGCTGCAAGGATATTGCCTCGGGTAGGTGGCGGGAAAGCGATTTAATTCCCGTCGGCTCCGGGACGGTGTCCGCAATGCCGGCGCGATCGCTCGCACGCGGCTGCCCATCGTGTGTCGTCACCACTGTTCGCGGCGATTTGCGGTACACATAACAACCAGCGGCGACCGACCCACCTGGGGTTTTCATCACCGCGCTCTACTCGCGAGTAGCGAGATCTGGGTTAACAGCGCGATACGGCTCTGGTTACACTCCGACCATGACGAGTGTCCAGCAGCAGCCCACGCCGGATTCGGCAGGTGCGCCCGATATCCACACCACCGCCGGCAAACTGGCTGACCTGCGGAATCGGCTGGAAGAGGCCCAGCATCCGATGGGTGAGGCCGCGGTCGACAAGGTCCACGCCAAGGGCAAGATGACCGCCCGGGAACGTATTCTCGCCCTGGTCGACGAGGGCTCCTTCGTTGAACTCGATGCCCTGGCCCGGCACCGCAGTGTCAATTTCGGTCTCGATAAGCAGCGCCCGCTGGGCGACGGCGTGGTAACCGGCTACGGCACCATCGACGGCCGCGAGGTGTGCCTGTTCAGCCAGGATTCGACCGTGTTCGGCGGCAGCCTCGGCGAGGTGTACGGCGAGAAGATCGTCAAGGTCATGGATCTGGCACTCAAGACCGGCCGCCCGCTGATCGGGATCAACGACGGTGCCGGCGCGCGCATCCAGGAGGGTGTCGTCTCGCTCGGTCTCTACGGCGAGATCTTCCACCGCAATATCCAGGCCTCCGGCGTGATCCCGCAGATCTCGCTGATTCTGGGCGCCGCCGCGGGCGGGCACGTGTACTCCCCCGCGCTCACCGACTTCGTCATCATGGTCGATCAGACCAGCCAGATGTTCATCACCGGACCGGACGTCATCAAGACGGTCACCGGCGAAGAGGTCACCATGGAGGAACTGGGCGGCGCTCACACCCATATGGCCAAATCGGGAACCGCGCACTATGTGGCTTCCGGCGAACAGGACGCCCTCGACTACGTCAAGGATCTGCTGTCCTACCTGCCCAGCAACAACCGGGCCGAAGCTCCGCGCTTCCCGGCGTCGGATCCGATCACCGGCGCGATCGAGGATTCGCTCACCGAAGAGGATCTCGAACTCGACACCTTGATCCCGGATTCGCCGAACCAGCCCTATGACATGCACGAGGTCATCCGCCGGCTGCTCGACGACGACGAATTCCTCGAGATCCAGGCCGAGCGGGCCATGAACATCATCGTGGGCTTCGGCCGGATCGACGGCCGCAGCGTCGGCATCGTCGCCAACCAGCCCACCCAGTTCGCCGGGTGCCTGGATATCGACGCCTCGGAGAAGGCCGCGCGCTTCGTGCGCACCTGCGACGCCTTCAACGTCCCGATCATCACCCTGGTGGACGTGCCCGGCTTCCTGCCCGGAACCGACCAGGAATACAACGGCATCATCCGGCGCGGCGCCAAACTGCTCTACGCCTACGGCGAGGCCACTGTGGGCAAAATCACGATCATCACCCGCAAGGCCTACGGTGGCGCCTACGACGTCATGGGCTCCAAGCATATGGGCGCGGATGTGAACCTGGCCTGGCCCACCGCGCAGATCGCGGTGATGGGCGCTTCGGGCGCGGTCGGATTCGTGTATCGCAAACGGCTCGCCGAGGCCGCCAAAGAGGGTGCTGACGTGGACAAACTGCGTCTGGAGCTGCAGAACGAGTACGAGGACACGTTGGTCAATCCCTACGTCGCCGCCGAGCGCGGTTACGTGGACGCCGTGATCCCGCCGTCGCATACGCGCGGCCAGATCGTCTCCGCCCTGCGACTGCTCGAACGCAAGATGGTGACCCTTCCGCCGAAGAAACACGGCAACATCCCGCTGTGATCCAGCGATACGCTCAATAAGCCGCACACTGATCGGTGGAAACCGGATCGGTGGAAGGTGATCGGGCCGAACTACGCGCGCCCGATCAAGGCAAGAGAGAGGATCTGGCACTGTGACGATCGTGGCAGAAGAAGAAGTATTGGCCGCAGCCGAACTGGACCTCGCCACCGGGGATCCGGCGGTCGATACCGTAAGCGCTGCCGATGCGAGCCCTGCCGCCGCGACGACCGATGGCCGGCAACCGTTCCTCGTCATCGAGAAGGGTGCGCCGAGCGACGCCGATATCGCCGCACTGGTCTGCGTGTTCACCGCTGCCGCCGCTGCGGCCGCGGCGCCCGCCGACAACGGGCCACAGGATCTGTGGGGCCGGCCGACCCTGCTGCATCGCGGTAGCTCGCCGTTCTCGCCGTACTCCTACCCGCAGCTGTCGCACCTGCGTTTCTGATATCGAACACAGGAGAATGCCGGACGTGACCCGCCTGGTCCTCGCTTCCGCGTCCCCGGCCCGCCGAGCGGTGCTGCGTGCCGCCGGTATCGAACCGATCGTCCGGGTGTCCGACGTGGACGAGGACGCCGTCGCGGCGGCACTGCCCGCCGATACCGGCCCCCGCGATATCGTCGTGGAACTGGCCCGGGCCAAGGCTCGCGCAGTGGCCGCCACTCTTGCCGGGAGCGGGCCCGGCCCGGACGAGGATCTCGTCGTAGTCGGTTGCGATTCGATGCTGCTGATCGGCGATGAACTCCAGGGCAAACCGCATACCGCCGAGGTGGCTCAGGCGCGTTGGCAGGCCATGGCCGGAAACAACGCCGATCTGCTGACGGGGCATTGCGTACTACGGCTGTGTTCCGGCGCGGTGACCGCGGAAGCCTTCGATTGCAGCGCGACCACGGTGCATTTCGGCAAACCGGACCCGGCCGAACTGGACGCCTATATCGCCACCGGCGAACCACTCCGGGTGGCGGGCGCCTTCACGCTGGACGGCCTGGGCGGCTGGTTCGTCGACCGGATCGACGGCGATCCGTCCAGTGTGGTCGGTATCGGGCTACCACTGCTGCGCCGACTGCTGCAGGAAGTGGGCGTCGGTATCGACCGGTTGTGGGCCGACGGCCGGGCCTGAACCCGCCGGCGAGCGCAATACCCGCCCGCCCTGCTGCCGCGCCGCGGGCGTGAGCGGTCCCGAGGCCGGCAGGACACCGCTGCCCGGCGCCGCCGACGCCGGTGGGAGCTGACTCCCCGGCCGCACCGCCTGTCCCGCCAGCCGCGACATCCCGGCCGCTTTACCCGCGGCCGCGTCGATCAGCCCCGGTTCGGCGGGGGCCCGCGACGGTCCGGAAACCGGGGTTTGTCCCGGGCCGGCGGCGGGCTCCGACGGTTCGGCGCGCCGCAATCGCACTTCACATATCTCATCGGCCACGAACGGGACGAGTTCGGCCTCCACCTTGCCCTGCGCGCCCGATTTCTCCAGGAGCTCCGCGAGCAGGCCACGATGCACCCCGCACACCACATCGGTGTGGGTACGTGCCAGATCCCGCAGGGGGCAGGCCGTCAGCCGGATCACCGCCGGGTCCTCGGTGTCGCGTCCCGCGCTGTCGCGTTCCGGGGCGAAACCCAGTTCCGACATGAGCGAAACGGTCCGGTCCTTCGCGTCCTGCACCGATTCGATCGGCTCGTCGGGTGTCTCGAGTTTGCCGCCCCAGGCGCGGCCCGCGGCCATCCCGGCGGCCGCCTGCTGCTCGGGGTCGGGGCCGAGCTGATCGGCGAGCGCCTGGGCCAGATCCTGGTAACCGATACTGCGCTGGACCGCGCGGTAGCCGATACGTGGACGGCCGCGCCCGCGGGGCGGCTGCTGGAACTGCCGGACCAGCGATTCGCGGGTGAGAATGTCCAGGTGGAAACGCACCGTGGTGACATGCTGACCGGTGATCTGCGCCAGTTGCTGGGCGTCGAGGGGAACGCTCGCGCTGCGGAGGATCGCGAGCAGGCGCCGGCGCGGCCAAGAATCAGACATAGCTCACCCCTCCTTCGGGGAGACTTTATCGGAGCCGTATGCGGCTAATTCGCCCATTGCACCGACTTTGTGCTCTGCAACAAGTTCACGTCAAGTCACACTTACTATCCACAGTGCGGCTCGAACCTGTCGTCAGCACTGCCCGCCTCCTGTGAAGGATCCTTGAACGTGCCCGTCGCCCCGGACCCATATCCCGCCTTCGGCTCGTACGCTTGCCCACACCGTTTGGTAACCACGCAATGGTTGTCGGCAAACCTCGGCACCCCCGGTCTGAAGATCATCGAATGTAATGCCGACGTCCTTCTCTACGGCATCGGCCATGTTCCGGGCGCAGGCAAGCTCGACTGGCGCAGCGATCTCGACGACCCCGTAACCCGTGACTATATCGACGGTGAGCGATTCACCGAACTCATGTGCTCCCAGGGCATCGAACACGACGACACCATCGTGCTGTACGGCAACGACGGTAACTCGCATGCCGCACACGCGCTGTGGGTTTTCACCATGTTCGGCCACGAGGATGTGCGGCTGCTCGACGGCGGACGCGACGCCTGGATCGCCGAGGCCCGCGATACCGTCTTCGAAACCCCCGAACCCACCCGCAGCCACTACCCTCGGGTCCATCGCGACGACGAAACCGTGCGCGCGTTCCGGGAAGACGTTCTCGAACAGCTCGGCACCGCCCTCGTCGATGTCCGCTCACCGCAGGAATACGCCGGTTTCACCAGCGACACCGACCCCGGCGGCGCCCTGCGCGGCGGGCATATCCCGACCGCCGTCAACATTCCCTGGACCAGCGCCCTGGGCCCTGACGGCCGTTTCCGCTCGCGCGCCGAACTCGACGCGGTCTACGGCCACCTCACCAGCGCCGACCCCCTCACCGTCTACAGCGGAGTCGGCGAACGCTCCAGCCATACCTGGTTCGTGCTGAAGTATCTGCTCGGCTGCGCCCCCGTCCGCAACTACGACGGTTCCTGGACCGAATGGGGCAACTCGGTCCGGATGCCCATCGCCACCGGCAGCGCGTAGTCCCCATGCGGGCGGACCGACTCGACCGGCGACGCCACCGAGTTCGGCGGTCACCCGGACGTTCGCGTTCGCGCACCGGCCGGCGCGCCCGGTGACGATACCGAACGCGCGCCCACTGAGATCCGAGCGGCTGCCACCCCCGAAATCCAACACAGCCGCCGACAGCGCCGACCCCGGCGAGTCCCCGACAAGTTCCGGCCCACGAACAACCCCGACACAACCGGCGACATTTTCCGGGCCGAGAGCGAGGCCCTCGAGGGTCCGGCCCGCAAACAATGTCAACGCACCCAGCGGCGAAGCCGGGCCGAGCGGGGCCCTGAAAGGTTCAGCCTCCGAAAACCCTACGCAACCAGCGGCGGAGCCCAGTCTTACGAGACCTTGAAAGGTTTCGACCGAGGGGCCGAAACCCCGCGCGCCACAGGCGCGCCGTCAACACTGTGATCTATCCCCCTACTACTCAGTAGGGCTATCCGAGTTCCGGCATTGTTGGCAGACTGCCTACACTGCCCAAGACATACATGTCGACCACGGGCGCGGAGCCCGCGCAGCGGATCCGCACCCACGGAAGCGGAGCCCACGAAGCGATCCGACCCATTACGGACCGGCGGACCCCGATCCGCGGGAGCGGAGCCGATACGCGGCCCATCCCGCACAGCGACCACAGAGATTGCAACAGGAGGCTCAGTGCCCAGCCATGCCAGCGCGCGGATCACGAAGGTACTCGTAGCTAACCGAGGCGAGATTGCCGTGCGCGTTATCCGGGCGGCCAAGGACGCCGGTCTCGGCAGTGTCGCGGTTTACGCAGAACCCGATGCCGACGCGCCCTTCGTCAAGCTCGCCGACGAAGCGTTCGCCCTGGGCGGGCAGACCTCGGCCGAGTCGTACCTGGTCTTCGACAAGATCCTCGATGCCGCGGCCAAGTCCGGCGCGGATGCCATCCACCCCGGTTACGGCTTCCTATCGGAGAACGCCGACTTCGCCCAGGCCGTCATCGACGCCGGGCTGATCTGGATCGGTCCCTCCCCGCAGTCCATTCGCGATCTGGGTGACAAGGTCACCGCCCGCCATATCGCCGAGCGTGCGAACGCGCCGATGGCGGCGGGCACCAAGGACCCGGTCAAGGACGCGACCGAGGTCGTGGAGTTCGCGAAGAAGTACGGCGTTCCGGTCGCGATCAAGGCCGCGTTCGGTGGTGGCGGTCGCGGTATGAAGGTCGCGCACACCATCGAGGAGATCCCCGAGCTGTTCGAGTCGGCAACCCGTGAAGCGGTGGCCGCCTTCGGTCGCGGCGAATGCTTCGTCGAGCAGTACCTGGACAAGGCCCGCCACGTCGAGGCCCAGGTGATCGCCGACCAGCACGGCAATGTGATCGTCGCCGGCACCCGCGACTGCTCGCTGCAGCGCCGTTTCCAGAAACTGGTCGAGGAAGCCCCGGCCCCGTTCCTGACCGACGAGGTGCGTGCCGAGATCCACGCCTCCGCCAAGCGGATCTGCAAGGAGGCCGGTTACTACGGTGCCGGCACCGTGGAATACCTGGTGCAGGGCGATACCGTGTCGTTCCTCGAGGTCAACACTCGCCTGCAGGTGGAGCACCCGGTCACCGAGGAGACCTCCGGCCTGGACCTGGTCCGCCAGCAGTTCCGGATCGCCAACGGCGAGAAACTGGAGCTCACCGAGGACCCGACCCCGCGCGGGCACTCCTTCGAGTTCCGGATCAACGGCGAGGACGCCGGCCGCGGCTTCCTGCCCGCCCCCGGCCCCGTCACCGCGTACTCCGAGCCGACCGGCCCGGGCGTGCGCGTGGACTCCGGCGTGGTGGCCGGCAGCGTGATCGGCGGCCAGTTCGACTCCATGCTGGCCAAGCTCATCGTCACCGGCGAGAACCGGACCCAGGCGCTGGAGCGGGCGCGGCGCGCGCTGGCCGAATTCCACGTCGAGGGCCTGGCCACGGTGATCCCGTTCCACCGGGCGATCGTGGAGGATCCCGCCTTCGTCGGCAACGGCGAATCGTTCGACGTCTACACCAAGTGGATCGAGACCGAGTGGAAGAACACCGTCGAGCCGTTCACCGGCGGGGCTCCCGCCGAATCGGACGAGGAACCGCGGCAGAAGGTCGTGGTGGAGGTCGGCGGCCGGCGGGTCGAGGTATCGCTGCCGGGTCAGTTCTCGATCGGTTCGGACGCTCCCGCGGCCGGCGGTGCGGTACGAAAGAAGCCGAAGCCGCGTAAGCGTGGGGGTGCGGGCGGCGGCGCCGCCTCCGGTGACGCGGTCACCGCGCCGATGCAGGGCACCGTCGTGAAGGTCGCTGTCGAGGAAGGCCAGTCGGTCGAGGCCGGCGATCTGATCGCGGTGCTCGAGGCCATGAAGATGGAGAACCCGGTGAACGCGCACAAGGCCGGCGTGGTCACCGGACTGAATGTGGCGGCCGGCGCCGCGATCACCCAGGGCACGGTGCTCGCCGAGATCAAGTAGTCCGGGCGGGTCGGGGGCACCTCGCGGGTTCACCGCGAACAAGTGCGCGACGGTATGCCGACAGCCGGGCCAACACTGGATGCACAGTGTCGCGGAGCGGGTGCGTGGTCGAGGCCACGCACCCGCTCCGGCGTATGGTGACCTGGTGAGCGCAGCACTACCGACGGTCGCGGAGGTGATCCGCGGCCGTTTCGCATCCGGAAGCCGATCCGACGGCCATCGACTGGTGCTCGTAGTCGAAGGCGGCGGCAGCCGCGGCGTGTACTCCAGCGGGATGGTGCACGCCCTGGAGGATCTCGGGCTAGCCCGGATATTCGATGCCGTCTACGGCACCTCGGCGGGCGCCATCAACGCCGCCTGGCTGCTGTGCGGGCGAGCGGGTCGCGGGTTGCATGCCTGGACCGACGCCGCGATCATGCGCCGGGCGATCGATCCGGCGCGGATGCTGCGAGGCCGGCCCGCCTTCGATCTGAACTACCTTGTCCACAAGGTCTACGACGGCCTGCACCCGATGGATTTCCCGGCGATCCTGGCGAACGAGACCACCTTCCATCCCATCGCCACCGATATCCAGACGGGCCTGCCGGTGGATCTGCACCCCTACATCGTGGACAAGTCGACGTTGAAGACCGCACTGCGCGCGTCCTCGGGTCTGCCGCTGCTGGCCGGTCCCCCGGTTGCGCTGGGCGGGCGCCGATACTTCGACGGCGGGCTCTCGGAAACCGTTCCGCTGCGCAGCGCCCTGAAGGCCGGCGCCACCCACGCGTTGATTCTGCGGACCCGCCGCGCAGACGAACACCGCCCGCCCCCGCCACGGCTGCACGACCTCGTCGGCGGCACCTATATGCGGTTCACCGCGCCCGGCGCCTACCGGGCCTGGAAACAGCGACCCGGCCAGCAGGCGCTCGAGGACGGGGTCATCGCCGGGATGGGCGCTGCCGCGCATCAGATCCACCCGCCCGCCGGGTCACCGGATATCAGCAGCGTCGAAACCGACCCGGGAATGCTCGCCCGCGGAATGGAAATCGGCCGCCGCGCCGTCGCCGACTTCTTCGCTGCACTGAGCCCCATCGCCGCCGAACCCGGCTGACGGCCACCGTATCCAGCAGGCGCCGGCGTGGTCCGGGCGGTCGTCCGGACCACGCGCCGCGGCCGTGGTGGCGCCGTGTTCGCGTGCTTCGCCGTGCAGCCATCCGCCGAGCCGCCGTCAGTCGTGCAGGGTTGCGGTTCCCGTCAGCGGCGCGGCGCGCAGGCGACGTTGCTGTCGTGGGCCGATCGGCCCGGGCCCCGTTCGCTTGCCCGGACGCCCGGGTCTCAGCGCTCCGGGAGCGGCGCGACCGCAGCGGGCAGCTCCCGGCCGACCCGGCGGACCTGATCGGGCTCACGGATCTGCCGGCAATCCGCGGCGTGAACCGCCTCCGGGATGCTTGCTGCCGGGCCCGATACGTGGTCAGTCGAAGCGGATGCCCTGGGCGAGCGGTAGGTCGCTGGAATAGTTGATCGTATTCGTGGCCCGGCGCATATACGCCTTCCACGCGTCCGAACCGGATTCGCGACCGCCGCCGGTATGTTTCTCGCCGCCGAAGGCACCGCCGATTTCCGCGCCCGAGGTGCCGATATTGACATTGGCGATACCGCAGTCCGAACCGTCCGCAGCCAGGAAGCGTTCGGCCTCGCGCTGATCGGTGGTGAATATCGCCGACGACAAACCTTGCGGCACCCCGTTGTGCAGGGCCAGAGCGGTTTCGAAGTCGTCGTAGGTGAGTACGTACAGGATCGGGGCGAAGGTTTCCTCGCGCACGATCTCGGTCTGGTCCGGCATCCGGACGATCGCCGGATGGGCGTAGCGGGCGGCGGGTCCGACCCCGTCGACCGTGACTTCGTGCCCACCGCAGACGAGCCGGCCGCCGTCGCGACGGGCCAGATCGAGTGCGTCACGCATCCGCTCCCATGCTTCGGGGCCGCTGAGCGGGCCCACCTGGACGCCGGCGTCCAGCGGATTGCCGATCCGCAGCTGCCGATAGGCGGCGGCCAGCCGCGTCAGCAGTTCGTCCGCGACCGCGGTGTGCACGAGCAACCGGCGCAGGGTCGTACAGCGCTGCCCCGCAGTGCCGACCGCCGCAAACACGATGGCGCGTACCGCCAGGTCCAGATCGGCCGACGGGGTAACGACCGCCGCATTGTTACCACCCAGTTCCAGCAGGCAGCGGCCGAACCGGGCAGCCACCCGCGGACCCACCTGGCGGCCCATCGCCACCGACCCCGTAGCGCTCACCAGCGCGACCCGTTCGTCATCGGCCAGTTGCGCACCGGCCGCACCGGTGCCGAGGATCAACTGGTGAATTCGCGGATCTGTCGCCGTGGTGCGGGCGGCGCGGCGTAAGAGGGCATGACAGGCCAGGGAAGTAAGCGGTGTCCGGTCCGACGGCTTCCACACCACGGTGTCGCCGCAGACCAGGGCGACCGCGGTATTCCAGGCCCAGACCGCGACGGGGAAATTGAACGCCGAGATCACCCCGGCCACGCCCAGCGGATGCCAGGTCTCCATGAGCCGGTGCCCGGGACGTTCCGAGGCCATCGTGTAGCCGTAGAGCTGCCGGGACAATCCCACTGCGAATTCGCAGATATCGATCATCTCCTGGACCTCGCCGCGCGCCTCGGCCGGGATCTTCCCAACCTCGAGGGTGATCAGCTCGGCGAGTTCGTCCTGGTGCCGCCGCAAGAGCACGGCCAGTTCCCGGACGACCGCCGCGCGCTGCGGCGCGGGGACGGTACGCCAGTCGCGGAATGCCGCGGCGGCCTCCGCTATCGCGGTTTCTATTTCGGCGGGGGTGCCGGGCCGCAGCTCGATGAGCACCTCGCCGGTGATCGGGCTGGGTACGGCCATCTCACCGGTGGGGGGCGGTTCGACCCCCAGAGCGTTCAGCAGGGCGGGTACCCGGTCGGCGAGCCGGACGGTTCGGGTCTCGCTGTCGATTTCGGTCATCGCGAACTCCTCGGGTTCGGCCGGACGAAATACGCTGTGCGAATGGCACGGCCGGAGAATGAACGTTCACAACTCCAGTTCCGGCAGTGTGCCCGCTACGTTAGCCTTCGCTGATGGCGGAAACACCGGCAAAACCGACCCTGGATGAGATCGATCGCCTGCTGATCCGGGAACTGATGGCCGACGGCCGGGCGACACTGTCCAATCTGGCCGAGAAGGCGAGCCTTTCGGTATCCGCCGTGCAGTCGCGAGTACGCAGGCTCGAGGCGCGCGGTGTGATCCGGGGCTACACGGCCAAAGTGGATCCCGAGGCGCTGGGGCAGTTGCTGTCGGCATTCGTCGCGATCACTCCTCTCGATCCGTCTCAGCCCGATGACGCACCCGCGCTGCTGCAGCATGTGCCGGGGATCGAGGCCTGCCATTCGGTGGCCGGCGAAGAGAGCTACATGCTGTTGGTCCGGGTCGCTTCGCCGCGGCACCTGGAGCAACTGCTGCAACAGATCCGGGCGACGGCCAATGTCCGCACCCGAAGCACCATCATCTTGCAGACATTCTACGAGAAGTAATTGATAACGTAACAAATCCTTCTTGTTATGGTTCTGTCAGGAAAATTTCCCGACAGAACGGAACGGGCTCCCGTACGGTCGGATTGTGACCATCGAACTGGAACGATCCGGCGCCGGCGGTGACACCGACCGCATCCCCGCGACCCGCGTCCACGAGACGCTGTCGGCGAATATGCTCGCCGACGGATTCGATCTGGTACTCGACCTCCCCGCCTCCTACGGCCGCCACCTGGTGGACGCCCGCGACGGCACCGACTACCTCGATATGTTCGGGTTCTTCGCCTCCAGCGCACTCGGGATGAACCATCCGGCACTGGCCGGGGACGCCGCCTTCCGGAACGAACTGACCACGGCCGCGGTGAACAAGCCGAGCAACTCCGATATCTACACCGTCGAGATGGCCCGGTTCGTGGACACCTTCGTCCGGGTGCTCGGCGATCCCCGGCTACCGCATCTGTTCTTCATCGACGGCGGCGCGCTCGCGGTGGAGAACGCGCTCAAAACCGCGTTCGACTGGAAGAGCCGGCACAACGAACTACACGGGCGCACAGCACTACCCGGCCGGGAAACCGGTGTCCTGCACCTGACCGGCGCATTCCACGGCCGCAGCGGGTACACCCTGTCGCTGACCAATACCGACCCGGTGAAGACCGCACGCTTCCCGGCCTTCGACTGGCCGCGGATCGAAACCCCGTGGCTCGGCGGAACCGCCGATATCGACCGCGCCGAACAGTCTGCGCTGGACCAGGCCGTACGCGCCTTCGCGGACCGGCCGAACGGAATCGCCTGTTTCCTGGCCGAACCCATTCAGGGCGAAGGCGGCGACCGGCATATGCGGCCGCAGTTCCTGCAGGCGATGCAGCGGTTGTGCCACGCCAACGATGCGCTGTTCGTCCTGGATGAGGTGCAAACCGGCGTCGGCGCCACCGGAACGGCCTGGGCTTACCAGCAATTGGACCTACAGCCCGATGTGGTCGCATTCGGGAAGAAGACCCAGGTATGCGGAATCATGGCGGGCGGACGGGTCGACGAAGTGCGCGATAATGTCTTCACCGTCCCGTCCCGGCTGAACTCCACCTGGGGCGGCAACCTGGCCGATATGGTCCGGGCCCGGCGGATACTCGAAGTCGTCGAACGCGACGGTCTGATCGAACGCGCCGCGGGACTCGGTGAACACCTGCAGGCGCTGCTGGGTGAACTCGCGCAGCGGCATCCCGCGGTGACCGATCCCCGCGGCCGGGGCCTCCTGTGCGCGATAACCCTGCCCGATACCGATTTCCGCGACTCGGTGCTCACCACACTGCGGGAACGGGAACACGTCCTGATGGTCGGCACCGGACCGCGCGGGATCCGCTTCCGGCCGCCGCTGACCGTGGAACCCGCGGAGTTGGACGCGGCGGTCGCCGCCCTGGACCGGGTACTACAGGATCGAGCCTGAGCGGTCGCAACGCATGTTCTTGCCGGAGGCTCGGCGATCAGCCGGCCGAACCGGCGACCGATTCGGGTCGTAGCCCGAGTGCGCCCGCCACGAACCGATGCACCGCCCCCAGCCCGGACTCCAGAGCGTTCTCGTGTCCCGGCCTCGACCAGCCGGATACGCGTGCGGCACCACCCGCTTCCGGCGCAACACCGATCTCCGCGACCAATTCCGCCGTGACGGGGTCGCACACCGCCCAGGAAAAATACGACTCATCGGCCCACTGTGCACTCCGCCGGACCACGTATTCCGGATCCGTTATCCCTCCGGCCAACAGCGCGGGCCGATCATCGACCCGTTCGTCGGCCCGCAATGCGCGCAGATACCACGCCCCCGCATTGATCTCGATCGGCTCCATCCGCCCACCCTGACATACCCACGCGACACCGCCCGGACGCCCCCGCAAAGCCGGGCACGAACCCCGCCCACAGCGGACGGGACGTATTCGTGCAGCGCGAGTCGTCATGGATCGATTCGCAGGCACCCGTACATCCTGGATCGGCGGCAGGCCGGTCAGCGCAGCTGTCCGGCGATGCGCCCGTGCCGGGGATCGCTGCGGCCCGGCCCCGCACATACTCGCCCGCATCCATCTCGATCGCATACACAGACCCGCCTCGGGCTCCGCCGAGGAACCCGCGGCGACACCCGATGCGAAAAGCCGGTCCCGATCTCAGCGGTGCCCCGCATCGGTATCCATAGCTCAGCGGAACGCGTCGGGAGCACCCCGGCCACCGTGGCCGAACCGGCAACCACCGTGCTGTTCGACGGATCGGTCGATCGGATACTCGACGAACGCGCCAGGGCCTCAGCCACCGCCGCTCACGGCAGTACGCAGCTCCCATCATCGATAGCTCCTCCGCAAGCGGACGGCTCTCCGACCTTGCCGTGCCCCGAGACCTCATGTTCACCGCCGGAACCGGCCGCAGTGCTGTGAATAATCCGGCCGCGCCCGTCTGCTCGGGCCGGCCGGGGCCGCGCGAGATTTCGCGTACCGGTCGAGGCACAGCCGCACTCGCGCGGCCGGCGCCGTCGCACTCGCCGCGGCCGCGCGGAGATCACCGACGCCGGCGGAGCATCCAACCGCCGGTGCCCGGCACTGCGCCCCCGGGCGCTCACTCGGTGCGACCGGTCACGCTGTGCCGGGTGGCCGGACACTATTAGGGTCTGAGTACAGTCCGGGCGCCGCACGGCCCCGGAGCACCGCGCCCGCCGCGACCCGCGGCCGCGACGGTGACAGGAAGGATGGGCATGGCTGGGCAGCGACTGGGCCCCTACCGGCTCGAACGGCTGCTCGGGCAGGGCGGTATGGGCCAGGTGTGGCTGGCGCACACCGATCCCACGGGTGGGCGGCCGGGGCGGAAGGTCGCACTGAAACTGCTGCCCGCCGAGCTCGCGGCCGACCCGACCTATCGGAGCAGGTTCGAACGGGAGGCCGAGCTCGCCGCCCGGCTGCGGGACCGGCATCTCGTTTCGATCCACGCGCACGGTGAGCTGGACGGCCGGCTGTTCATCGAAATGGAGTACGTCGAGGGTGAGGATCTGTCGCGGATCCTGCACCGCGGGCCGCTACCGCCGGAACGGGCCGTCGATATCGTCGCGCAGACAGCGGCCGCGCTGGATGCCGCGCACCGGGCGGGTTTGGTGCACCGGGATGTGAAACCGTCCAATATCGTCATCCGGCGAGATGGTCTGGTGTACCTGATCGATTTCGGTATCGCGCACGGTGCCGGCAGTACAGCGCTGACCGCATCGGGTCTGGCGGTGGGCACCTGGGCGTACATGGCGCCGGAACGATTCACCGGCAGTACCGATGCCCGGGCGGATATCTATTCGCTGGGCTGTGTGCTGTTCGAATGTCTCGCCGGTATCCGGCCGTTCGGCGATACCGACCCGGCACGGCAGATGCACGACCATCTCACCACCACTCCGCCCAGTGTGCGGGCACTGGTGCCGGGCATCCCGGACCGGCTGGACGCGGTGATCGCCCGCGCGCTGGCCAAGGAACCCGGTGACCGCTTCGCATCGGCCGGGGAGTTCGCCCGGGCCGCGGCGGCGGCCGTGTCGGCTCCACCGAGCCAGAGCCCGCCGCGTACGCCGGTACCCGCCGAGCATCCCGGCGTCCGCCACTACGAACTCGACGCGAGTCCGGCGGCTACCCGCAGCTATGAACCACCGGACCTGCCCGCCACCCGCCGGTACGAAACCCCGCCGCCCGCGGACGCCCACCATGACGTACCCGGCCCGAATCCGAGAACTCGCCGCTATGAGCCCGGCGCGAGTCCGGCGGGCACGCGCCGATCCGAGGCGGCCGCGCCGTCTCCGGGGACCCGCCCCTATACCGGTCTCGCCGGGGCCGGCGCCGCCCACGAGGCGGCCGGCCCCGGCCATCCACCGACCCGGGCATACACCCGGCTGGAAACCGGGCACGCCCCCGGCAGCGCACCGCGCGGCGGGGAAATGTCGCATGCCGGAGCCCGGCCGGTCGCGCCGGCTCGCCCGGCGCCCCGCACCCCGGCGCCACCCGCCCGGCGTACGCCGCGGGTCCGTCCGGCGGCCCGGCCCCGGCGACGTAAGAGCCGCCTGCGCAGGCTGGTGCTGTGGTCGATCGTGCTGGTGGCGATACCGCTGTTCCTGATCGGCGGGTGCATGGCGGCGCTGGTGCAGGGCGTGGGATCGATCGAGGTCTTCTCCGGCGACGACCGGCCCACCGCAGCCACAGGCACCGCGGTCCGCGACGGCAATTTCGAGTTCGTTGTGCGGAATGTGGAATCCGATGTGCCCACGATCGGTTTCGACCGCGCCCAGGGCATGTTCGTGGTGGTGAGTTTCACCGTCCGCAATATCGCGGCCGAACCGAAGACCTACACGCCGCTGGGTCAGGAACTGCACGATACGGCCGGCGGCAAGTTCGGCCCGGACGTGACCGCCACCGCCCAGCGCGCCGCCACCGCCGCCGCCCCGCGCACGCTGCAACCGGGTGAATCACTGGGTACACACCTGGTGTACGAGGTGCCCGCCGAATCAGTACCGGCGAGTATGACCTTCCGCGATTTCCCGTTCTCCCTCGGCACCTCGGTCGCGCTGGGCTGACACTGCCGGGGTCCGCCGGCTACGGCAGTCGCAAGGTCCACGCGTCGCGGTGGTGCAGCCGGGTCCGGCTGCCCGGTGCCACATCGATACGCCAGAATGATGCGGTCGCGGCGTCCAGGGCCGGCACCAGCGCGGCCCGGATCACGGCGGGATGGGCTACCGCGATCGTGGTGGCCGCCGGTGCGGCGGCGAGATCGGCGAGCCGACCGCGGGACCCGTTCGAGCAGGTCCAGCACCGATTCACCGCCGTGCCCCCGGAATCCGGGATCGGTCCGCCAGTGCCGGAACTGCTCCGGCGCGAGAGCGGCGAGTTCCGCGCCGCGCCACGCACCGGCGTCAAGATCGCGTAACCTGGACAGTGGCGCGGCGTCCAGGCCGAGCAATCGGGCAGTCTCTCTGGTTCGCCGCTCCGGGCCCACCAGCACCTGTGCGCCCGCCGGTGGCTCGAAACGCCCGGCCCGCCGGTGCCGCCCGCCCTGCCGGGTGAGCGGTTCGTCGGCCGGGAAACGTGCCGCCTCAGCGCCGCGGTGACACCGTGGGAGATCGACTCGAGTTTGCGAACACCAGGCACCGTCGCAGCATAGAAACATCGAACTGTCACCGGTCGCCGGCTCGGATCCATCGCCGGCTCCCGGCCCGTCGTGCCCCCGCGAGCAGGAGGTGATCGAGGATGACAGATATTCTGATCCGTGCCGTGCCCGGCGCAGTAGTCGACGAGATAGACCGGCAAGCTCAAGCCCTCGGGATATCCCGGACAGCGTTCCTCCGCCGCCGCCTCGACCGGGAATTCCGGCCGGTCGGTGGGGTGAGCACCGCCGATCTGGTTCGCCTGGCCGAATTGATCCGCGATTCCGGACCTCCCGAGATCACCGACGAGGATCCCGAACTGGTCGACGGCAGCCGGCCCTGAACACGGGGGTGTCCCCCGGTGGCTGTCGGTGGCCGGGTGCAGACTGGAATCCATGATCCAGTTCTCCGCCGCCACCCAGCAGTGGTTCGACGGTGCGTTCCCCGCGCCCACGGACGCTCAGCTGGGTGCGTGGCGGGCTGTCGCGGCCGGTGAGCACACGCTGGTGATCGCGCCCACCGGCTCCGGTAAAACCCTGTCGGCGTTCCTGTGGGCCATCGACGAGCTCGCCCGGGCCGACCCGCCGGTGGCCGGCACCTCCGTGCTCTACATCTCCCCGCTGAAGGCGCTGGCGGTGGATGTGGAACGCAATCTGCGGGCGCCGCTCGTGGGTGTGCGCCAGACGGCGCGGCGGCTCGGGCTGCCGGCACCGGAGATCAGCGTGGGCGTCCGCTCCGGCGATACTCCGGCGCAGGAGCGGCGGCGGTTACAGCGCACACCCCCGAATATCCTGATCACCACCCCGGAATCGCTGTTCCTGATCCTCACCTCGGCGGCCCGGGAGACGCTGCGCGGGGTCCGGACGGTGATCGTCGACGAGGTGCACGCCATCGCCGGGTCCAAACGCGGTTCGCATCTGGCGCTCTCCCTGGCCCGGCTGGATACGCTCACCGAACGGCCCGCCCAGCGGATCGGGTTGTCGGCGACGGTACGTCCGCCGGAGGAGGTGGGCCGGTTCCTGGTGGGTCCGGCACCCATCACCATCGTGTCCCCGCCCGCACCGAAGACGTTCGACCTGTCGGTGCGGGTACCGGTCGCGGATATGACCGAACCGGGCGATTCCGAGCAGCCCGGGTCGCTGTGGCCGCATGTGGACGCATCGATCGTCGACTTGGTTCTCGCCCACCGGTCCTCGATCGTGTTCGCCAACTCCCGGCGCCTGGCCGAACGCCTCACCGCCCGGTTGAACGAAACCTATGCGGAGCAGCTCGGGGCAGGTCCGGATACCGGGCAGGCTCCGCCCGCTCAGCTCGGTTCCCCCACCGAGGTCGCGCATGGCGCCGAACCGCTGCTCGCCCGCGCGCACCACGGGTCGGTGAGCAAGGAGCAGCGGGCCCTGATCGAAGACGATCTGAAAAGCGGGCGGCTGCGCTGCGTGGTGGCCACCAGCAGCCTCGAACTCGGTATCGATATGGGCGCGGTGGACTTGGTGGTGCAGGTCGAGGCCCCGCCCTCGGTGGCCAGTGGGTTGCAGCGGATCGGCCGCGCCGGGCATCAGGTAGGCGAGATATCGCGCGGGGTGCTGTTCCCGAAACACCGTACCGATGTGGTGCACTGCGCGGTGGCCGCCCAGCGGATGCTGGCCGGGCAGATCGAAGAACTGAAGATCCCCGCGCATCCGCTGGATATTCTCGCGCAGCAGACGGTGGCGGCCTGCGCGCTGGAACCACTGGACGTCGACACCTGGTTCGACACCGTCCGCGGCACCGGAAGCTATGCGGCGCTGCCGCGGTCGTCCTACGAGGCCGTGCTGGACCTGCTGGCCGGACGCTACCCCTCCGACGAGTTCGCCGAGTTGCGTCCGCGGCTGGTCTGGGACCGCGACGCCGGCACGCTGACCGGCCGTCCCGGCGCCCAGCGACTCGCGGTGACCTCCGGTGGCGCCATCCCCGACCGCGGGATGTTCGCGGTCTACATGGTGGGCGAGAAGGCTTCCCGGGTGGGCGAACTCGACGAGGAGATGGTCTACGAATCACGGGTCGGCGATGTGTTCGCGCTCGGCGCCACCAGCTGGCGGATCGAAGACATCACCTACGACCGCGTCCTGGTGACCCCCGCCTTCGGCCATCCCGGCCGGCTGCCGTTCTGGCACGGGGATTCGCTGGGCCGCCCGGCCGAACTGGGCGCCGCGCTGGGCGAATTCGTCCGCAAGGCCGGTTCGGATACCGAGTCCGGGGATTTCACCGCGCGCACGGCCGCCGCCGGACTCGACGAGAACGCCGTCGCCAATCTGCGTGCGCTACTGGACGATCAGCGCACCGCCACCGGCCGGCTCCCCACCGACCGCACCCTGGTGGTGGAACGATTCCGCGACGAACTCGGCGACTGGCGGCTGGTCCTGCACTCCCCCTACGGCATGCCGGTACACGCGGCGTGGGCGCTGGCCGTCGGCGCCCGGCTGCGCGAACGGTTCGGGGTGGACGCGTCACCCAATGCCTCCGACGACGGAATAGTCGTGCGGCTGCCCGACACCACCGACGAGCCCCCCGGCGCGGAGCTTTTCGTGTTCGAACCGGACGAGATCGACGAAATCGTCACCGAACAGGTGGGCGGTTCGGCCCTGTTCGCCTCCCGGTTCCGCGAATGCTCCGCTCGCGCACTGCTGTTGCCCCGGCGCGATCCCGGTAAGCGGGCGCCGCTGTGGCAGCAACGGCAGCGGTCGGCCCAACTGCTCGATGTGGCCCGGAAATTCCCGGATTTCCCGATCCTGCTGGAGACAGTGCGCGAATGCCTGCGCGACGTCTACGATCTGCCCGCGCTACGGGATCTGCTGGGCCGGGTGGCGCGCCGGCAGGTCCGGCTGGTCGAAGTGGAGACCGCCACGCCGTCGCCGTTCGCCAACGCACTGCTGTTCGACTACATCGGCCAGTTCATGTACGACGGCGACAGCCCGCTGGCCGAACGCCGTGCCGCCGCGCTGTCTCTGGATTCGAGCCTGCTCGCCGAACTGCTGGGCCGGGTGGAGCTGCGCGAACTGCTCGACAGCGAGATCATCGCGCAGACCGAGCGCGAACTGCAGCGGCTCACCCCGGAACGCACGGCCCGCGATGCGGAGGGGCTGGCGGATCTGCTGCGCCTACTGGGCCCGCTCACGGCCGATGAAGCGCGGGCACGCTGCCGGGAAGACCCCGCGGACTGGTTCGCCGAGCTCGCGGGCGCCCGGCGCGCGTTGGAAGTTACCTATGCGGGCGAGGTCTGGTGGGCCGCGATCGAGGACGCCGCCCGGCTCCGCGACGCGCTGGGGGTTCCGCTGCCGATCGGCACCCCGGCGGCCTTCATCGAGCCGGTACCCGATCCGCTGGGTGATCTGGTGGCCCGATTCGCCCGCACCCACGGACCCTTCGGTACCGAAGCGGTCGCCCGGCGATTCGGTCTCGGACCGGCGGTGGTCACCTCCGCACTACATCAGCTGGTGGCCGAGAAGCGGGTGGTGGAAGGCGAATTCACCCCGGAGACGGCGGGCCCGGAATGGTGTGACACCCAGGTCCTGCGCCGACTGCGCCGCCGCAGCCTGGCCGCCGCCCGGCACGAGATCGAACCGGTCTCGACCGCCGCCCTGGCGCGTTTCCTTCCCGACTGGCAGCACATCGGCAGCGGGGAGTTGCGCGGTGTCGACGGGGTGGCCGCCGTGGTCGATCAGCTGGCGGGGGTTGCGGTGCCGGCCTCGGCGTGGGAATCGCTGGTACTGCCCGCCCGCGTCCGCGACTACACCCCGGCGATGCTCGACGAACTCATGGCCACCGGTGAGGTCCGGTGGTCCGGGCACGGGATGATCAACGCCAAGGACGGATGGATCGCCTTGCATCCCGCCGATCAGGCTCCGTTGACACTGCCGCCCCCGGACCAACCGGAATTCGACGACCTTCACCTCACCCTGCTCACCGCGCTGGGCGCCGATCCGTCCGCCTGGGTCGCGCCGGCCGCCGGTTCGGCCCCGGGACGAGGTGCGGCGGCCGGGAGCGAGCCACGGTCATCGGCGAGTTCTGGCAGGGGACCCGTTACGACGAACGGAAACGAACCGCGGCCGCCGACAGGTCCTGCCGCGGGACGCGATATGCCGGGCGGGACCGACCGGCCGCCGACGGGTTCTGCCGTGAGAGCCGATACGGCAGGCGGGAACCAACCCTGGCCGCCTACGGGTCCGCCCACGGGACCCGATACGACTGAAAACGAACTGCGGTCAACGGCGAGTTCTGCCGCGGAACGTGATCCGGTGGGCGGACGGCTCGAGCCGTGGTCGTCGGCGGCGGGCTCGGCCGCGACGCGCGAGCCGGCCGAATCGGGTCGGAGTGGGGCCCCCTTCGCGGCTCTGCGCGGCGGCGGGGGCGCTTACTTCTTCCGTCAGCTCGCGGACGCGACCGGTGTTCTGGACGACGCCCGGGTCGCCGCGGCACTCTGGGACCTGGTTTGGGCCGGCTTGATATCCGGCGATACCTTCGCGCCGGTGCGCGCCCGCCTGTCCGGGGCGACCCGGACACCGGCCGCGCATCGCACGCCACGGCGCGCCCCGCGCGGACGCGCCTATCTGCCCCGGCCCGCCATGCCGACCCGGTCGGGACCGCCCACGGTGGCCGGCCGCTGGTCGCTGCTGCCCGAGCGTGCCCTGGACAATACGGTCCGCGCCCACGCCACCGCCGATCTGCTGCTGGAACGCTACGGCGTAGTGACCAAGGGCGCGGTGCAGAACGAGGGGATGCCGGGCGGGTTCGCGCTCGCCTACCGGGTGCTCAGCGAATTCGAGGACCGCGGCCGCTGCCGGCGCGGGTATTTCGTGGACTCCCTCGGCGGTGCGCAATTCTCCACCACCGATGTGGTGGACCGGTTGCGCTCCTTCGAGGGCGACCGGCGCCCGGCCGGCCCGGCGCTGGTACTCGCGGCCTGCGATCCGGCCAACCCGTACGGTGCGGCCCTCGGCTGGCCCAAGACCGCCGGCGGCGCCGGACACCGGCCGGGCCGCAAAGCGGGGGCGCTGGTCGTCCTGGTCGACGGCGAGCTCGTGCTGTATCTGGAGCGCGGCGGCCGGACGCTGCTCACCTGCACCGAAGACCCGGCCGCCCGGCACGCCGCGGCCACCGCGCTGGCCGAACTGGTGCACTCCGGGCGGGTGGATTCCCTGGTCATCGACCGGGTGGACGGTGAATCGGTGCACGGCAACACCTTCGCCGGTTTCCTCACCGAAGCCGGTTTCAGTGAAACCCCGCGGGGCCTGCGCCTGCGCGGACGACGGTGATCGCCGTACGCCCGGCCCGCGTGGTCGCCGCCGATCTGCCGGCGGTCCGGGCATCCCGGTCACCAGGTGCCGGGGCGCTGCCATGATCCCCGCCGGCACTCGTTGCCGACCCCGGTACCGGACGACCACGTCCGGGGCCGAGCCGGTGGTCCGGTCGCCCGCTGCTGCTGCCGAGGGACGGGCACCGGACAGCCACGCTCACAACGACCTGGCCTTCTGCCCGGTCCTCGGCGGGGGGCGTGCGTGCGGGACAGCGGAGGAGGGTTATGCCCGAAGGTGATGTGGTGTTCCTCGCTGCCGGCCGGCTACGGGCGGCGCTGGCAGGCGAAACGCTCACCCGTAGCGATTTCCGGGTCCCCCGATACGCCACCGTCGACCTGCGCGGTCAGGTGGTGGAAAGCGTCGCCAGCTACGGGAAACATCTGTTCGTCCGTACCGAGACCGTCAGCATCCACACCCATCTGAAGATGGAGGGCAGCTGGCGGGTGTTCCACTGCGGTCAGCGCTGGACCAAGCCCCGCGTCACCGCCCGGCTGGTACTCGGGACCGCCGAGGTGGAGGCGGTGGGATTCGACTTGGGCCTGGTGGAAGTGCTGCGACGCGCCGACGAACACACCGCGATCGATCATCTCGGGCCCGACCTGCTCGGGCCCGGCTGGGACCCGGCCGTCGCCGTGGCCCGGCTGGCCCGGCAGCCGGAGCTCCCGATCGGCCTTGCGCTCCTGGATCAGCGCAACCTCGCCGGAATAGGCAATATCTACCGCAGCGAGATCTGCTATCTGCGCAAAGTGCATCCGGCCCGGCCGGTGGCCGAGGTCGACGATCTACTCGCCCTCGCAAACGAAGCGCATCGTGTCCTGCACCGCGCCGCCCAGCAACCGCCGTGGCGACCGTTGGTCTACGGCCGCGCGCGCCGCCCCTGCCAGCGCTGCGGTACTGCGATCCGGGTCGAGCTCCTGGGCGAGACGGCGCCACGCGGCGATCAGGTGAGCCGCCGGGAACGCGGAATCTACTACTGTCCGAAATGCCAGGTCATACCGGATTGAGCACGTAATCTGTCGCATATCGGCCGTTGCCACTTCTGTGACGGTCGTCATCGGCGTGGTAATGATCGGCATCTTCGCGACGACACACGGGTACCGCACCGGAAGCAGGTCCCAATGAACGCCCGAACCCTCCATTTGGCCGCCTTCGCCGGCAAATTGTTGTCGGCGATACTGGCGATCGTGGCGACCGCGGTGTTCTGTTATTTCCTGCTCAACCCGGCTTCCGCCCCCTCGGGCACCCCGCCCGCACCGCTCGGCCCCGCCATCACCACCGCGCCCGCCGGCAGTCCACCTGCGGCCCACTGACCGCGGCCGGTACGCCGGACACTGTCACGAAGCATCGCCACCCGTGCACGAGGGCGATATGCGGCTCCTCGGTGAAATCGCCGGGAAGAGGATCCTCGAACTCGGCTGTGGTTCGGCCCCGTGTGCCCGCTGGCCGGCCGGTCAGGGAGCACATCCGGTCGGCCTCGGCGGTCCGCGGCCGATCGACCACTGCCGCGCCCCGGAGCACCGGCCGACGATGCGGAGCGCCCCGGTGCTGTGTGTTCGCCGGTACCGCCGGAGCGGGTCGTTCTACAGAAGACGGCGGACCAGGCCCCGGGTATGCCGCGAGCAGCCGTCGCCGCCGCGCTGTCCGCGATAGCCGCCGGTCGGGTTGGTTCGTCACGGCGCCTCGGAGTCCGTCTCCCCGATAGATGCGACAGCCGCGATCCGCTTTCAGCGTTCGATCGGCACCGGTTCCAGGATCTCCGGCCGGGGTTCCGGCGCGGCGACCCGCAGCGCATCGGCGGAGGCGTCGTCGGGCTGGGTCTGCGAGCGGATCTCGGCATCGACCCGCGCCAGATAGGTCCGGACCTCCCGGCCGGTTTCGGCCTCGTCCCAGCCGAGCACCTCGGCCATCAGGCCCGCTACTTCTTCGGCGCAGTCGGCGCCGCGATGCGGATATTCGATGGAGATACGGGTGCGGCGGGCGAGCACATCGTCGAGGTGCAGTGCGCCTTCCGCGGCGGCCGCGTAGACGGCCTCCACCTTGAGATACGACGGTGCGGCCGCGATCGGCTGCCGGAGTTCCGGGCGATCCGCCGCGAGCGCCATGACCTCGTCGATCATCGAGCCGTAGCGGTCCAGCAGATGTTTCACCCGGTACGGGTGCAGCCCGTACTCCTCGGCCAGTTGGACGGTCTGGTTGACCAGCGCGAAGTAGCCGTCCGCACCGAGCAGCGGCACCTTCTCGGTGATCGAGGGCGATACCCGGGCGGGTATATCCTGCGCGGCCTCGTCCACCGCGTCGTAGGCCATCACCCGGTAAGTGGTGTATTTGCCACCGGCAATCGCGACCAGGCCCGGCGCGATCCGTGCGACCGCGTGCTCACGCGACAGTTTCGACGTGTCGTCGCTCTCCCCGGCCAGCAAGGGCCGCAGGCCGGCGTACACGCCGTCGATATCGTCATGGGTCAGCGGGGTGACCAGCACCTCGTTCACCCGGTCCAGCAGGTAGTCGATATCGGCCTTGGTGGCGGCCGGATGGGCCAGGTCCAGATTCCAGTCGGTATCGGTGGTGCCCACGATCCAGTGCGCACCCCACGGGATGACGAACAGTACCGAGGTGGCGGTGCGCAGGATGATCGCGGCGTCGCTGACGATCCGGTCCCGGGGGACCACGATATGGACCCCCTTCGACGCCCGCACATGGAACCGGCCGCGCTGCTGCGACAGCGCCTGTACCTCGTCGGTCCACACTCCGGCCGCATTGATCACCACATGGGCGCGCACCTCGGCGCTGCGCCCGTCCTCGCTGTCGCGGATCCGGACGCCGACTACCCGGTCCGCTTCACGGAGGAACCCGACGACCTGGGTCGAGGTGCGGATCACCGCGCCGTAGTGGGCCGCGGTCCGGGCCACCGTCATGGTGTGCCGGGCATCGTCGACCACAGTGTCGTAGTAGCTGATCCCGCCGATCAGCGAATTACGCCGCAACCCCGGCGCCAGCCGCAGTGCGCCGTGCCGGGACAGGTGGTTCTGCCCGGGCACCGATTTCGCGCCGCCCATGGTGTCGTAGAGGAACAGGCCCGCGGCCACGTATGGACGTTCCCAGCCGCGGCGCGTGAGCGGATACAGGAAGCGCAGCGGTTTCACCAGATGCGGCGCGAGCCGCGCCATGGACAGTTCGCGCTCTTTCAGCGCTTCCCGCACCAGCCCGAATTCCAGCTGTTCGAGATAGCGCAGACCGCCGTGGAACATCTTCGACGAACGACTGGAAGTGCCCGACGCCAGATCCCGCGCCTCCACCAGTGCCACCCGCAGCCCGCGGGTCGCGGCATCCAACGCGATACCGGCGCCGACCACGCCGCCGCCCACCACGATCACATCGAAGTGTTCCTTGCCCAGCCGGTCCCAGGCCGTACGCCGCTGGTCCGGTCCCAGAAACTGCGATCCCGGTTGCACGGTCATCGTTCCTCCTCCGGAGCAGGTACACAGGGTCCGCGAGTTCGCCCTACAGCCTATGCGCTGATCCGTCCCGATCGGGTGCAGCGAGACACCCATCACCGACATGCCCGGTTACGCTAGCCTCCTGCCATGCGCTATGTGGCCGCCATCGACCAGGGCACGACTTCGAGCAGATGCATTCTCTTCGACCGTTCGGGGCATATCGCGGGTCTGGCCCAACGCGAACACGATCAGATCTTCCCGAAACCGGGCTGGGTGGAGCACGATCCGGAAACGCTGTGGCGCAATACCGAATTCGTGCTCGGCGCGGCGCTGGACGAGGCCGGCGTCCGGGCGCGTGATATCGCGGCGGTCGGCGTCACCAATCAGCGCGAGACCACGGTGGTGTGGGAGCGCGAGACGGGCCGGCCGATTCACAACGCCATTGTCTGGCAGGACACCCGCACCGACCGGCTGTGTACCGAACTGGCCGGTGACCAGGGCGCCGACCGCTACGCCGACCGCACCGGTCTACCGCTGTCGACCTACTTCTCCGGTCCGAAAGTGCGCTGGATCCTGGATACGGTTCCCGGTGCCCGGCAGCGAGCCGAGGCCGGGGAACTGTGCTTCGGCACCGTGGACAGCTGGGTGCTGTGGAAGCTGACCGGCCGCCACATCACCGATGTCACCAATGCCTCACGCACGCTGCTGATGGATCTGCGGAGCCTGCAGTGGGACAGCGAGATCTGCGCGGAGATCGGCGTGCCGACGGCGATGCTGCCGGAGATCCGCAGTTCCTCCGAGGTCTACGCGGAGATCGGAGCGGGGCCGCTGGCCGGGATACCGGTCGCGGGCATCCTCGGCGACCAGCAGGCCGCGACGTTCGGGCAGGCGTGCCTTTCCCCCGGTGAAGCCAAGAACACCTACGGCACCGGCAACTTCATGCTGCTCAACACCGGCACCACACCGGTGTTCAGCGAACACGGCCTGCTCACCACCGTCTGCTACCGGCTCGGTGACCAGCCGCCGGTGTACGCACTGGAGGGGTCGATCGCCGTCACCGGCGCCCTGGTGCAATGGTTCCGCGACAATCTCGGCATCATCGACGCCGCCCCGGAGATCGAAGACCTGGCCCGTACCGTGGACGACAACGGCGGCGCCTATATCGTGCCCGCCTTCTCCGGGCTGTTCGCCCCGCGCTGGCGCCCCGATGCCCGCGGCGTCATCGCGGGTCTCACCCGATTCGTCACCAAAGCGCATCTGGCGCGCGCGATCCTCGAATCGACCGCGTTCCAGACCCGGGAGGTGATGGACGCGATGCGCGCGGACGCCGAGGCCAACCGGCTGAACCTGGAATCGGTTGCGCTCAAGGTGGACGGCGGGATGGTCGCCAACGATCTGCTCATGCAGTTCCAGGCCGATATCCTCGATCTTCCGGTGGTCCGCCCGCTGGTCAACGAGACCACCGCTCTCGGCGCCGCATACGCCGCCGGCCTGGCGGTCGGTTACTGGGCGGGCACCGACGATATCCGTGCCAACTGGGCCGCCGACACCACGTGGAACCCGGCCATGCCGGCCGCCGAACGCGAGATCCGGCTGCGGGACTGGAACAAGGCTGTCGAACGCACCTACAACTGGGCGGACTGACCGGCTGCCACGACCGGCACCGGCGGCTGCCCCGCAGCCCGGGCCAGCCGGACGGCAGCCGCCTCGAGAACCTCCGGCGCGGCGGTGGTGAAACACATTCGCATGGCGTGCGAGTACGGGGTGGTGACCGCGAACGCCTGCCCGGGAACGAAGGCGACACCCGCGGCGAGCGCACGGGGCAGCAGTTCGGTGGTGTCGGTGCCGTCGGTGAACTCCGCCCACACGAACATCCCGCCGGAGGCGGAACTGCAGCGCAGGCGGTCGCCGAATGCCGCAGCCACGGCATCCACCAGCGCGGTGGCGCGGGCGGCATAGACGCCGCGCACCGTATCGATATGGCTGCCGAGCCATTCGCTATCGGCGAGCAGTTCGGTGGCGATCTGCTGGGTCAATGCGGAACCGCACAGGTCGGCGCCCTGTTTCAGCAGTTCGACCGCCCGGCAGACGCGCTCCGGTGCGACCATCCAGCCCACCCGCAGGGTCGGGGCCAGGATCTTGGAGGCCGAAGACAGCCGGATCACCGCCGGCGAATACGTGGCGACCGGCGCCGGCGCGGGCCGGTCGAACCACAACTCCCCGTAGGGATCGTCCTCGATCACCCAGAATCGGTGCTTGTCGGCCGCGGCGGCCAGCGCACGGCGGCGGCGGGGACTCATGGTGACGCCGCCCGGGTTGTGGAAGTTGCTCACCGTATGCACAACCGCGGGACGTTGTCCGGCCGCGATCAGTTCTTCGAGCAGGTCGACCCGCATACCTTCGTTGTCCAGCGGCACCGCCACGATCTGCGCCCCGGCAGCGCGGAACACCTGGAGCGCGCCGACATAGGCCGGATCCTCCACCACGACCAGCGCGCCGGGGTCGAGCAGCACCTCCGCGAGCAGCGAAAGGGCCTGCTGGGATCCGTGAGTGACGAACACCTCGCCGAGCCCGACCGGCCGGCCCAGCCGCGCGATTTCCCGTTCGGCGAGTACCTCGCGCAGCGGTCCCCAGCCGGGCGACTCGGTGTATTGGAGCGCGGCGGGACTGCGCAGCGCCGATTCCGCCGCGGCCGCGATCCGTGGACCGGGCATGAGCGCGGCATCGGGCAGACCACCGGCGAGGCTGATGACATCCGCCGCGGCGGTGAGCTTCAGCAAGTCGCGGATGGCGGAACTGGTCAGGCCGGCAAGTTTTGTGGCCAGCGGCGCAGCGTTATCGGGCATGGGGGCCTCCGGGTATCGCCTGTCGATACCCAATCATCCCATGAAAACCATAATATGAAATTGTGATCTCACCTTATGGGATCAACGGCGGTCTTCGATCACCCACAGCAGGGTCTTGCCGTCCCGCTCCACCGTGGTGACCGTCTGCTTGTACACCGTCGTCGTCCCGTTCGGCCGGCGTTCGGTGAGATCCACGTCGAACGTATCGGCCGCCCGCTCGGTGATCCGCACACAATGCTGCGTACCGACCGGAATCTGCTCGTCGATCGCCTTCTGGATGGTCTCGGCGGAAGAAATGGTCTGCGAATCCGGCGCCACGAATTCCCGGGCACCCGTACCGCTGCGCTCGGCATAGAAAGCGTGCTGGAACCCGAGCACGGCATCCGGCCCGCTCGTCGTATCGCCCGCACCATTGCCGACGGTGACTGCGCCGTCCTGCGTCGCCGGGCAACTGAGCCCCTCGACGGCCTCCGCGGCGGACCCGGCACCCCCTTCGCCACCACCACCGCGGACCACGATGATCGCCACACCGACCGCGATGAACGCCACGATCACCGCCGCCACCGCGACAATCGTGCCGACAGGCAACTCCCGACGCGGCTTCTTGGCCAGCGTGCTCGACACCGACTGCGGCGTGAGCTTCTGCGCGATCGGATCACTGTCCCACGACAGGCCACCCGAACGCCGCCGCGCCGGCTCCCCTACCGGATCGCCCGGTCCCGGCGACGGCTCCGTACCCGGCCAGCGCAGATCCGCGGCACTGTGCCGGACAGTTGCCTGTTCCGGCTCGACTGCCCGATCGGCACCCGGTCGACCCGGCGGCGTTCGATCCGCCGGCAACGAATGACGCACCGTCGTGTCATCGGTCCCACCCGGTCGCGGGCGCGTCACCGGCACGGAATCACCGGTTGCCGGAGGATAGGCCGGCGTGGAACTGTCCGGCGCGCGATACTGCGGCGGCGGCGCAGGTACCGTCGGCGGCTCCGGCGAACCGTCGGCCGGCCGCCAGGCCAGCTCCGGATTGTCCGCACCCGCCGGTTGCCAGCCCGATACCGGCAGATCACCGGTCGGCGGACCGAATTCCGACACCGGCGGGCCGAATTCCGATACCGGCGGCCCGAATTCGCCCGTGGGCGGACCGAAATCCGCCGGGTCGGATTCGCGCCCTTTACCTTCGCCCTCGCCGGTCACAGCCTATCCCTTTCGAGACACGCGGGTGGGGCGGCCGCAACCGACCGCCCCACCCGGCAAGATTTCACTCGTATCAGTACTGGAGCGAACCACCCCACTGGGTGTTGACACCAGCGACGTTGATCGTCTGCTCCGGATAGTTACCCGGCGGCAGCAGCGGTGGAGGCGGCGGAAGCTCGGACGCGGCCTTCAAAGCGGCCGCGCCGCCCGGCTGCATGGCGATCCAGTGCTCGACAGCCGCCTTGGCGTTGTTCACCGGGGTGGTGTCGATCGTGTGATCGAGCCGATTGTCGGGCAACCCGTTCCCACCGGTGAAGGTGGAGACATTGATGGTGTTCTCGTCGACGAACTCCACCGAGATACCGGCCTCGCCGGTACCCGTGGGGGTACGGAAACCGGCCGTGCCGACATACCCCGACTGGTTCGTGAAGTGATGCGTATTCGCGAAATGCCCGGGTGCCAGCGTCCCACCGTCGAGCGCGGCACCGACCTCCATATGCGGGCCCTGCATCTCCACCACCGGCGCCACCGGAGCCGATTCCAGACGCGGCGCCTCCCACTGCGGGGCCTGCGGCTGAACCAAGGTCTCGGTGCCCGGATCGGCGGCCTGCGCGTCGCCCTCGGTCTCGGACTCGGGAGCGACCGGCCGATCGCCCGGCTGCCCCGGCGCCGCAGGCTGCTCGCCCTCGGGCTTGTTCGGCGCGATCGCCGGCTGCACCGCCTCGTCCTGCCCCGGAACTGGCAGCGGCGCCACACGCGGTGCGGTGACACCCGGCTGAGTCGGGCCCGGGCGGGCCTGCTCGCCTTCATCACCCGGCTTCGGCGCCGTCACACCGGGCTGACTCGGAGTGGGGGTGCTACCCGGCTGCTCCGCGTTCCCGTCCTGACTCTGCTCGCCTTCGTTCTGCACACCCGGCTGGCTCGGCGTGGTCTCCGGCCCCTCCTGCTCCGGCGTGGCCCCCGGCTGCGCGGGTGCCGGAGTCGTCGGCGTGGTCGGCTGATCGCTCGGAACGGCCCCCGCCGGCGATGCGAAGATGGCCATGGCCGCGGCGGTCGCAAGCGGCAGCGAAGTGCTCGCCACCGCCCGAGTCGCCCGGCTCGGCTTACGATGTTTCACTATTCGCCCAATCCCTTTCCCGGATGCGGCGGCACCTGTGCACCGCAACCAGTTCTGCCTCATCTGAGACACGACTCCAGCGGTGGCCCGGGTGGGCCGTTCGCTGTCGGAGTCCGAAAGGACGAACCCCCCGGCACCAAACTCCGCGACCGCCCGCCGATCGCAATCTCTGCCTCGAAAGTCAACCACACCCGAGCCCGTCCGGCAATCTGTGCTGTATCTTTTGGCGCCGCCTGCGGCGGCGCGGATTTCGGCCGCTGTGTTTATTCGGCGCCGCCTGCGGCGGCGCGGGTTTCGGCCCCCTGGGTCCCTGCTGTCCGAAACCTTTCAGGGCCTCGCTCGGCTCAGTTGGGCCGCTGGTTGCTTTGGGCTGTTGTGGGCCGGAATCTTTCGGGCCTTGTAATACTCGGTGCCACCGCTGGTTATGCCCGGTTTTCGTGGGGCAAAGCTTTCACGCCTCACCCAGCTCGGCGTGCCGCTGGCTGCGTTGATGTTGGTAGGGGGCCGAAAACGTTCGAGATCTCGCCGGATTCGGCCGTGCGGCTGGGGCAGCCGGTCGCAGCGCACCCGCTTGCGACAGCGCGCACCGGATCACCTAGTCATCGAATACCGGCATCGCGGCTATCCATGGACCGGCACCGGAGCGGAGCGACTACGTGTCAGCCCAAGTCGTCGTGACGCATGAGTTGGCGGGCCGCTTCCATCACCGAACCGGTGAGCGACGGGTACACCGAGAACGTCTGCGCCAGATCGTTGACCGTGAGGTTGTTCTGCACCGCGAGGGCGATCGGCAGGATCAATTCCGAGGCGATTGGGGCAACCACGACACCGCCGATCACCACGCCGGTCGCCGGGCGGCAGAAGATCTTCACGAAACCGCGGCGCAACCCCGACATCTTGGCGCGCGGGTTGGTGTTCAGCGGCAGCATCACTGTGCGGGCAGGGACTTCACCGGTGTCGATCGCGGTCTGGCTCACACCGACCGTCGCGATCTCGGGCCGGGTGAACACCGCCGAGGCCACCGTTTTGAGGCGGATCGGGCTCACGCCCTCACCGAGCGCGTGGTACATCGCGATCCGGCCCTGCATGGCGGCCACCGAGGCCAGGGGCAGCAAACCGGTGCAGTCGCCGGCCGCGTAGATACCGGGAACGGGGGTGCGTGAAACCCGGTCGACCCGCAGATATCCGCCACGGTCGAGTTCTACGCCGGCTTCTTCCAACCCGAGGCCGGCGGTGTTCGGGGTGGAACCGACCGTCATGAGAGCATGCGAACCGGTAACCGTGCGGCCGTCGGACAGGGTCACCAGCACACCGTCGGCGGTGCGCTCCACCTTGTCGGCGCGGGCGTGCTTGACCAGTTCGACACCGCGCTCGGCGAAGGCGTCCTCGAGAACCAGTGCGGCATCGGCGTCTTCGCCCGGCAGCACTCGGTCCCGGCTGGAGACCAGGACCACACGAACACCCATTTCCGTATACGCGGAAACGAATTCCGCGCCGGTGACACCCGAACCGACCACCACCAGGCTTTCCGGCAGTTCGGCCAGGTCGTAGAGCTGACGCCAGTTCAGGATCCGCTCGCCGTCGGGCTCGGCCCCGGGCAGCACTCGCGGCGAAGCGCCCGTTGCGATCAGCACCACCTCGGCCTCTACGGTCTCCTCGGCGGCGTCCGGGCAGTTCACGACGACCCGGTGGGTTGCCCGGCCCGCCCCCGGACCGGCCAGCCGGCCCCAGCCGGGCAGCACCCGGACACCCGCGGCCTGCAGTTTGGACCGGATATCCGACGACTGCGCCAACGCCAGCGCCTTCACCCGCTCGTTGACCTCCGGCAAACGCACTTCGGCCTGGCTCGGATCCAGCGTTATCCCGAGGTTGCGGGCCCGCCGCAGATCGGTGCGAATACCGGTGGACGCGATGAACGTCTTGGACGGGACACAGTCCCACAGCACACACGCCCCGCCGATACCGTCGGAATCGATCAATACGACCTGGGCACCGTGCTGGGCCGCGACCAGCGCCGCCTCGTAGCCCGCGGGTCCGCCACCGATGATTGCAATGCGGGTCATAACTTCCCCTGTCCTGATCACCCGCGCCCGGCGCGCGGCAGCGTCGCGGCCCTCACTCGCCGAGACAAGCCTAGTCGGTGCTGTTCAGCGAGGCCCATCGACAGTCCCGGCACGGCCGGACCCCGCCCGGGACCGCGCGCGAAGCGCACCCGGCAGCACCAATTACGACGCCCCGTACCGGTGCGAGCCCGGACACAACTAAGCTGCCGGTGTGCCGATCTACGCTGCCTACGGGTCCAATATGGATTCGACCCAGATGCTCGAGCGCTGCCCGCACTCTCCCATGTCCGGGACGGGCTGGCTGGAGGGCTGGCGCCTCACCTTCAGCGGGGACGACATCGGCTGGGAAGGCCCACTGGCCACCGTCGTCGAGGAGCCGGGGTCCCGGGTCTTCGTGGTGCTCTACGACGTCTCCCCGGAAGACGAGCAGCGACTGGACCGGTGGGAGGGCTCCGATTTCGGGATCCACCGCAAGATCCGCCTGCGCGTGACGCCCAGCCCCGGGAGCGGAACCGACCCGATCCTGGCGTGGCTGTATGTTCTCGACGCATACGAGGGTGGTCTACCGTCGGCCCGCTACCTGGGCGTTATGGCTGATGCCGCCGAAAAAGCCGGCGCCCCAGCGGACTACGTGCACGCCCTACGCACCCGCAACAGCCGCAACGTCGGACCGGGCAACAACTTCAGTTGATTCTTGCGACGCCTGCGGCGGCGCGGGTTTCCGCCCCTTGGTCCCTGACCTTTCAGGGCCTCGCCGAACTCACCGCTGGTTACGTTCGGGTTTTCGTGGGCCGGAATCCCGCGGGATCCACTGACCCGACGGTGATGAGTTTGCGCAGGTCAGATGCCGAGTTCTGCGCCGGCCTGGAGAACGAGGTTGGTGAACGTGCGGACTCCGATCGCGAGGGCGCGTTCGTCGATGTCGAAGGTGGACTGGTGGAGGTCCAGCTGGGGGCCCATACCGGACCAGACGCCGAGCCGGGCCATCGCACCGGGTACTTCTTCCAGGTACCAGGAGAAATCCTCGCCGCCGCCGGATTGCGGGGTGTCGGCGAGCGCTTCCGGGCCGATCTCGCGGACCGCGTCGCTGAGCATCCGGACCGACTGTTCGTCGTTCACGACCGGCGGTACACCGCGCCGGTAGTCGAGCTGGTAGCGCACGCCGGTGGGAGCGAGCAGGCCGTCGACTATTTCGCGCACCAGCGGCTCCAGCAGCGACCAAGTGGCGTGGTCGCCGGTGCGGACGGTGCCGGTGAGCATCCCCGTCTGCGGTATCGCGTTGGGGGCTTTGCCGGCGCTCACCGCACCCCAGACCATGACCGTGCTGGTGCGGGGGTCGATCCGCCGGCTGAGCAGGCCGGGCAGGCCGGTGATGACGGTGCCGATGGCGTAGACCAGGTCACTGGTCAGATGGGGCCGGGAAGTGTGCCCGCCGGGCGAGTCCAGAACCAGTTCCACGGTGTCGGCCGCGGAGGTGATGGCACCGACCCGGATACCCACGCGCCCCACCTCGAGCCGGGGATCGCAGTGCAGGGCGAAGATACGATCCACATCGGTGACGGCGCCTTCGGCGACCATGTCCAGGGCGCCGCCGGGCATCACTTCCTCGGCATGCTGGAAGATCAACCGGACCCCGACCGGCAGGTCCGCGTCGGCCAGGGCCAGGGCGGTACCGAGCAGGATGGCGGTATGCGCATCGTGTCCGCAGGCATGGGAGACGCCGGGAACCGTGGAGGCGAAATCCCGGCCGGTGAACTCCTGCAGCGGTAGCGCGTCCATATCGGCGCGCAGAGCGATCCGGGGAGCGTCCTCCGGGCCGATATCGCAGATCAGGCCCGTCCCGCTGGGCAGCACCCGGAACGACAGGCCGGCCTTGGTCAGCCAGGTGCCGACGAATTCGGTGGTGGCGAACTCGGTGCGGGACAGCTCCGGGTTCGCGTGCAGATGCCGTCGCCACTGCACGAGATCGACCGTGTGCTCGGCCAGCCACGCCGTCACCGCGTCCTGTCCGTCGCGCACCGAACGGCCGGTTGTGCTCACCGAATATCCTCCTGTCGTAGAACGAGCAGCTGCGAACCACTTCTCCCGTGCCGGGACCGGCCCGTAACACATATCGCCCGCGACCTGCGTCGCGGTACACCGGCGGCGGTTCCACTCGTCCCCCCGGAGAACGGCCGTCACCTCCAGTTTCCCACCACGGCCGGATCCGCGCCCGGCGACGTCCCGGGTGTGACCACCGGAACTATGACAACGAAACGGATACCCGAATGCTAACCCTTGGCGAATTCCAGGTTGTCCGGTGTGGTCGGGACCGCCAAAGCGGACAGTACCTCCGCATGCAGGGCACGTTTGATCACCGGCAGGCTCGCGGTCCGGTTGGCCGCCAGGGCGGCGGCCCGGGTGATCGCGGCATTCCGCAGATCAGCGGCATCGGCGATCTCGTCGGCGATCCCGGCGGCGAGCGCCTCCGGACCGCCGTACCGGTGGCCCGTGGTCATCGCGGTGAGGGCGACCTGGTTGGACAACCGGCCCGTGACCAGCGCGTTCATCCCGATGGTGAACGGCATCCCGAGATGCACCTCGGGTAGGCACCAGAAACCGCGGTCGGCGCGCATGATCCGGAAATCGTGCGCGCTCGCCAGCATGGCACCGGCACCGAACGCATGCCCGTTCACCGCGGCCAGGGTGGGCAGCGGGAAGGCCAGGATCCGGCTGAACAAGCCGTGGACGCGATCGAGGTAGCCGTGCATGCGGTCGAGGTTGGCGAACAGCCAGTCGGTGTCGAGGCCGTTGCTGAAGAATTTACCGGTGGCCGTGGTGACCAGGGCGGCGGGTCCCGCACTCGCTTCCACGGTGTCCAGCAGGGCATGCGCCGCGTCGAGCCAGTCGTGGCTGAATCGGTTCTCGCTGTCGGTCTGGCCCTCGTTGCCCAGCGACAATACGAAAACGTTGCCCTCGCGTTCCAGGTACGGCATAGGTGCAGCGTATCGGCAGGACCACGGGATTCCCACAGCGGTCGGCTGCGGTCGCCATATCCGTATGACACCGGTACGGCGCGCCCGCAGGCCATACACTGACCGCCATGCTCGCCGAAGAGGCTGCCCAGGAAATCGCCGCCCGGACCTCCGTGGCCCGGCACCGAGTCGCGATCGTGCTGGGGTCGGGGTGGCAGGACGCCGCCGCCGAACTCGGGACCCCGAACGCCGAAATCCCCATGCCGGACTTACCCGGGTTCGCTGCCCCCACCGCACAGGGTCATATCGGCCGGGTGCTGTCGGTCTCGGTCGGTGGCACCGATGCCCTCGTGCTCATGGGGCGCCAGCATCTCTACGAGGGGTACTCCCCCGCCGAAGTGGTGCATCCGGTGCGGGCCGCGGTGGCGGCGGGCGCGGAAACGGTGATCCTGACCAACGCCGCCGGTGGTATCGGGCCTGGCCTGCGGGTCGGTGACGCGGTACTGGTGCGAGATCACATCAACCTCACCGGTACGACCGCCCTGACCGGGCCCACATTCGTCGATATGGTCAACGCTTGGGATCCCGAACTGCGTCACCTCGCCCGCCGGATCGACCCGGACCTCGCCGACGGCGTGTACGCCGGCCTCACCGGACCGCAGTACGAAACCCCCGCGGAAATTCGCATGCTGGCCACCATCGGGGCCGACCTGGTGGGGATGTCCACGGTGCTCGAGGCCATCGCGGCGCGCGCACTGGGCGCCCGGCTGCTCGGGATCTCGCTGGTCACCAACCTGGCGGCCGGTGTCACCGGGGCTCCGCTGGCCCACGCCGAGGTGCTGGCCGAAGGACAGGCCGCCGCGCCCCGGCTGGGCAAACTGCTGCGTGGAATGCTGGAGCAGTTGTAGTGCTGACCTTCGGCACCGCGGGGTTGCGGGGCCCGCTGGGGCCGGGCCCGGACCGGATGAACGAAACCACCGTCGCGCACGCGACCGCGGGCCTCGCGGCGTGGCTGCGGGACCGCTGTCTCGGCGGTGGGCAGGTGGTCGTCGGCCGCGACGCCCGGCACGGGTCGGCGGAGTTCGCGGAGGTCACCGCCGAGGTACTGGCTGCGGCCGGTTTCCCGGTGGTCCGGCTACCCGAACCGTGGCCCACCCCGGTGACCGCGTTCGCCGTCCGTGAGTTGGGCGCGGCGGCCGGCGTGCAGATCACCGCCTCGCACAATCCGCCCGCCGACAACGGCTACAAGGTGTACGTGGACGGGGGTGCGCAATTGCTCGCTCCGGCCGATACCGAGATCGAACAGCGGATCGCGGCGGTGACCGAACCGATCGCGCGTACCCCGGTGGACGTATCCGGCGTTGATCTCTTCTCCCGCTATCTGACGCGAATCGCCCAACTGCCGCAGCTCATCGGCGGGCCGGGGGAACGCGCGGGTATCCGGATCGCGTTCACACCGCTGCACGGGGTGGGCGGCGCCACGGTAGCGCAGGCACTCACCGCCGCCGGGTTCACCGATATCCACGCGGTGGCCGAACAGTTCACTCCGGACCCGGATTTTCCGACGGTCGCGTTCCCGAACCCCGAGGAACCCGGCGCCGCCGATCTGTTGTTGCGCCTGGCCGAGCGGGTGGACGCCGATCTGGCCATCGCCCTCGACCCCGACGCGGACCGTTGTGCGCTGGGCGTGCCCACCCCCGAGGGCTGGCGGATGCTGCGCGGCGACGAAACCGGTGTGCTGCTGGCCGACGCTGTACTGCGCACCGCCCCGCCCGATGCGCTGGTGGCGACCACAATCGTTTCGTCGCGGTTGCTCGCCCGGCTGGCCGCCGAACGCGGTGCCCGCTATGCCGAAACCCTCACCGGTTTCAAATGGCTCGCCCGCGCGGGCGAGGGCTTGGTGTACGCGTACGAGGAGGCGCTCGGTCACTGTGTGGACCCGGCGGCCGTACGCGACAAGGACGGTATCTCCGCCGCGGTACTGGCCGCCGACCTGGTGGCGCGGCTACGCGCCGGCGGCCGCACGCTACTCGGCGAACTCGACGATTACGCACTCCGTTTCGGGGTGCACGCCGGCGAGCAGGTCTCGCTGCGCCTGCCGGATCAGCGGGCCGCGGCGGCGGTGGTGAACACCCTGCGTACGACACCACCGCGCGAACTCGCCGGTACCGCGGTCGATTACACCGATATGGCGGAGTTGCGCGGCCGGATGCGCACGGACGCCCTGCTGTTCACCGGTGACGGCCTGCGGCTGGTGGTGCGGCCCTCGGGCACCGAACCCAAGCTCAAATGCTATCTGGAGGTGGTGCAGCCGGTTTCCTGCCGGGACGATCTGCCTGTCGCGAGAAATACAGCACAGCAGCGTCTTTCGGCCGCTGCCGCGTACTGCCGGACGCTGGCCGGCTGATCGCGCTCAGCGCGGGCCGAACTGCCGGTCGCCGGCGTCGCCGAGCCCGGGCACGATGAATGCATCGGCGTCGAGCCGGTCGTCGATCACCGCGGTCACCAACCGCACGGGCAGGCCCGAACCGGCCAGCGCGGCGATTCCCTCGGGCGCCGAGACAACACATACCGCGGTGATATCGGTGGCCCCGCGCCCGGCCAGAAGTTCCAGCGTATGCACCATCGAGCCGCCGGTCGCCAGCATCGGGTCCAGCACCATGACCGGTGTCGTGGACAGATCCGCGGGCAGCGATTCCAGATAGGGCACGGGCTGGTGGGTCTGTTCGTCCCGGGCGAGCCCGACGAAACCCACCCTCGATTCCGGGATCATATTCGTGGCCGCCTCCACCATGCCCAGCCCGGCCCGCAGGACGGGAACCAGCAGCGGCGGGCGGGCCAAGCGCACACCGCGGGTGGCGATGACCGGTGTATTGATGTCGTAGTACTCGACCTGCGCATCGCGCAGCGCCTCGTAGACCAGCAGTCCGGACAGGTCGCGCAGGGCGGCCCGGAATGCGGAATCGGGGGTGCGTTCGTCGCGGAGCGTGGTCAGCAGGCTCGCCACGAGCGGATGATCCAGGGTGTGCGTACGCATAGGGAAACGATAAGGTCGAACCCGCGCGCGCCTCGCCTGCCGTCGCGCCGGGGATTTCCGGATTTTCGATTTCGGTGGAACCGAGCGGGAAGCCGGTGCGTCGAATCCGGTAGATGACATACTCTGCCCGTTAACGAAGTCGATGGGGGAACCTCTGATGGTGAACATCTCAGCCGATGCCGAGGGCATCGCGGCCTACGGCACCACCGCCGGGGTGATGGCCTCCGAGCTCGCGGCGGCCGGGGCCGGCGCATCGGGTGCCGCGCCGGCGATTCTGGGCCCGGTCTTCGGCTTGGTCGGCGGTGATTTCCTGGCCGCCTACGCCGCCGCGCACGCGGGCCATCTGGCGACGATCGGCCAGTTGTCGGCCGTCCTGGGCACCATGAGCGGAGCCGCGGGTGTGGCCGCCGTGAGTTACGCCGAGGCCGACACCAGCAATGCGGCCGCCCTGCGCGGTGCCGCCGGGGAGTGACCGGTGATCGATATCAGCGCGCTCGCCAAACCGATCCTCGATCTGCTCGCCGGTTTCGGCACCGGCGTGCTCGGCGCCGGTGGCCCGGGTGATTCGCTGCGGGCGGCGTCCACGGCGATCGATCAGGTCCATTCACTCGGCCGCACGAGCATCAATCAGATGAACACCGCGTGGGATGGTACCGGGGCGGACGCCGCGACCTCCAAAGCATTGCGGGTGCAGACCTCCGCCGCGAGCATCTCCGACCGCGGCAACGAGATGGCCACGGTGATGGGTCAGGCGGCCGCCCATGTCGAGACCGGCAACAAGGATCTCACCGCCATCGCGCAATCGTTCGTGAACAACGCCTCCGCCATGGCCCCCGCCCTGGGCACCCCGGCCGGGTTGACACTGCTGGTCGGGTCCGCGATCGACCATCTGGGGCAGGCATTGGGGGTGGTGGGCCGGGTGCAGAACGAACTGCAGACCCATACCGCCTCGATGAACGAGCTCGCCCCACCGCCGCCCACTCCGCCGGCCGCGAACGCCGCCCCGGTGGCCGGTCAGGCGATATCCACGGTGACCTCGGGGCTCAGCAGTGTCGCCGGAGTGGCCGGCACGGTGATGAGTACCGCGATGTCGAGTCCTAGCGGCAGCACCACCACGACGAGCGCCGGAACACCGGGGAAGACCACCACTTCCGCCGGCACCACGTCCGGCGAGGGTGTCGAGATCACCCTGCCCGACGGCAGTGTCGTGGAGGCGCCGAACGAGAAGGCGGCCACCGCGGTGAAATCCGCGCTCGGTTGCGTCGGCACGCCGTATGTCTGGGGCGGAAACACACCGGGCGCCGGCCTGGACTGCAGCGGTCTGACGAAATACGCGTACGGCGAAGCAGGCGTGGAGATTCCGCGCCTCGCCCACGAACAGGCCAACGGCGCCACCCCGGTCTCCCCCGGCGACCTCATGCCCGGAGATCTGGCGGTCTGGGACGGCCATGTGGCCATGGTCATCGGCAACGGCCAGCTCGTCGAGGCCGGGGATCCGGTACAGGTCGGCGCCATCCGCACCGAGAACAGCGGGATGGAATTCTACGGGTTCTACCGGCCGACGGAATGAGTCGGCCACACGTCAGCCTGCCCCGGATGGGCGGATATCGGATCATGACGACTGGACAGAAGTATGAGTGAGCAGCAGGTTCCCGAGATACCGAACGTCACCGTGGCCGGGAGCAGGAACCGTTCCGGCACATTGTCGGTACGCGCCACCGATCAAGGCATGCCGGTGGAGATCAAATTCGAGCGCAGCGAATACCGTTACGGCGCGCAGGCACTCGCCGACGAGATTCTGCGGCTGACCAAACGCTCGACGATCGCGGCGAAGGCGAAACGCCGGGAACTGCTGGCCGAGAACGGAATGCCGGCGGAGGTCCTGGACCAGCTCGGCTTGCCGACCCGGCAGCAGGCAGTCGACGAACTGGATCGGATGGACGACGCCGACACCGGGCCGACGAGCTGGATGCGGCCGGTATGAGCCGCCGCGAACAACCGGTCGCGGCGAACCACCACGGCGCGGTACCGCGGGGATCCAGGAGGGATGGAGTATGAGCGCGGAAATGGACGCCCTGGTCGCGGGTGCCACCCAGAAACTGGAGGCGCTCGAAGCGGCGCTGTACGGGCTGAAACAGATCCGGGGCCGGTTCACCACCGAGGACGGACTGGTGAGCGCGGAGATCGACAGCGACGGCGCACTGGTGGCCTTACAACTCGCCGAGGGGGTGACCTCGCTCCCGCCCGCCGAAGCCGCGCAGTTGATCCTGTCGGCCTGCCGCCAGGCGGCCGAGGATGCCGGGGGCCGGCGCTCGGAGGTCGTTGCCGCGCTGAACGAATCGTTCGCGCCGGCTGCGCAGGCGGCGGCGCAACCGGCCGGTGGAGAACCCGGTAACTCCTGATCACGGCGGGTCGCCGGCGTGTTCGGCAGGTGTCGTGGCGAGCGTACGGTGCCGCCGGGTGTACCTCGGCGTATGCTCCGGTCGTGCACCGCACGGGGAACGTTCACCTTCCGCTCCGGCTGTGGTCGGCCCAGGGGTGGGCCCGGCCCGGCTCTACCTATTAGGCTTCCGCGTATGGCTTCTGGAGACATCGTCCCGATCGAGCTCGGTCTGACCGACGGCGATCTCGTCACCCTCTGGGCACCGCGCTGGCGTGACGGGGATGACGAATGGGAAGCGTTCCTAGGACACGAGGACTCCCTCTACGGCTTCGAATCCGTGGCCGAACTGGCGGCCTTCATCCGGACCGATTCCGATAACGACCTGGTCGACCATCCGGCCTGGAAAGTTGTCGCCGGTCTATCGGCCGCGGAACTGGAGCCCGAGGACAACTATTCCTTCGATCTGGTCGGGGTGCCGGAGCTGGCCGCCGGGGATCCGGATGTGGATACCGTCGCCGAACTCGAGGACACGCTGGCCATGGTCCGCAATATCGGCGAGGTCTGCGAACTCGAAACGGTGACGAAGTTCTTCGCCACGCAGCCCGCGCTCGGTGCGCTGGCCGGCGGCACCGGGATGTTCGCAGGCCGCGAGGGCCTGGAACTGTGGGACCGGATCGGCGCCGCAGTGGCCAAGAACTGGGACGATGTGCTGGATTCGATCGATTCGGTGATGCATGTACCGGCCGTGGACGCCGAAGCGGTGGCGCTGGCCGAGGCAGAACTGCTGGCCGCCGAGGAGAACGAGGTCGACGCCGACGATGTCGCCGATACCGATGACGACAGCGATATCGAACCGGTCGATCTGAATGCCGACGACGAGAATGACGACGAGGATCTCACTTTCTGGGAGGAGGTCGGGATCGACCCGGTCAAGATCGTCACCTCGGATGCGGAATACTTCACGCTGCGCTGCTATCTCGACGACGAGCCGATTTTCCTCGGGGCCAGGAAATCCATTTCCGTATTCGGCAGCGAACGCGCCCTGGCCCGCTATCTCGCCGATGATCACGAACACGATCTGGCCCGCGTGAGCACCTTCGCCGAGGTGCAGACCGCAGCGGTGGACGGCTCGCTGGAGGTCGAGGTCACCGACGAGAACGTGTACGTCCTGCCCGGCCTGGCCGACGATCTGTCCGAGGGACCCGAAGCGGTGGATACCGAGCAGCTGGATCTGGTGCTGGAGTTGTTCACCGACGCCGCCGATTACGCCGAGGACGACGCGGTGGAGCAGGCACTGGCGAAATCGACTCCGCTCGGCTGGTACGTCTCCTATCTGCTGAACCCGGACCCGACCCGGATGGCGCCGAATCCGCCGTTCGATGCCGAGGCCAAGGCTTGGCGCGAACTGGAACGTATTTTCGAATCCCGGCTGTCTCCGCGCTGAATCCGCCCGGTTCGCGGGCCGGTAGGTCTCGATGTGGACACACGCCGGATCATTCGGGCGATAAACCGGCACGGACTCGGCAAACTGACTGGCCAGCGGTGTTCGTCGTCGCGCAGCCCCGGCCGGTGCTCCGTCCGGGGGCGGCTGCACCGCCACGGCAGTGATGTACGAAGGAGGACGCATGCCGACAGTGCGGATCGATCTGGATCAAGATCTGCTGGCGGCCGCCGGCGCAATCATGGGCACCGGGACCGACAAGGCCACCATCCACGAGGCGCTGCGCCGGATCGTGGTTCATGAACGGCAGCTGCGGCATTTCGAGCGGCTCGCGGCCTCGGCGCTGAACCGGTCACCGCTGCCCGCGACCATCGACGGCTGATAACTCGATCGGCAACCGTCGCGGGAACTGTCGGTGATCGCTGGCATTATCCGGGCATACGGAGTCCGGAGGGGGAATCATGTCGGTACCGATCACCGCGCTGCCCATCGACCAGCGGCCCCGGGAGCGGCTGTACGCATTGGGCCCGCAGGCACTGAGCGACGGCGAACTACTGGCGATACTGCTCGGTCAGGGCAGACGCGGGGCGAGCGCGGTGGAACTGGCCTTCGCCCTGCTCACCGAATTCGGCGGGGTAACCGGTTTGTCCTCGGCGCGCCCCGAGGAACTCGCCCGCCTCGGGGGTGTGGGCACCGCCAAGGCCGCGGCGATCATTGCCGCCTTCCACCTCGCCGCCCGCGCCCGTCTCGGCCCGGCACCCGCGGTACCGCTGTTACGCGCCGCGGATGTTGCGCGGGCGGCCGCTCCACTGTTCGCCGGGGCACGGGTTGAGCGCCTGCTGGTGCTGGTCTGCGATACGCGCAACCGGTTGCGGCGGTCGGTGTTCGTGGCCGAGGGCGCGATCGACGAGGTCGCGGTGCCGGTGCGCGAAATCCTCAACACCGTGCTACGGCACGACGGCCGCGCCTTCGCCCTCGTACACAACCACCCCTCCGGCGACCCCGCCCCCAGCCTCGACGACCGGCGCGCCACCAGCGTGCTGGCCGTCGCGGCGCATACCGTCGGCCTGCGTTTCCTGGACCATGTGGTGCTCGCCGGGGAGGAGTGGCGCTGCGCCGCACCACTCGAGGAGCCGGACCTTTGACCGCGGCCGAATAGTCCGATACCGGCGCATCGAACAGAACGCCTATAGCGGTGACCGGCGCGTGTGTGGCATGCACGCCGCCGATCACCGGCGACCGCCGCCGGACTTCCCGTGATTCACGATGGCTGTGCCGACGTCGAAGATAAGCACCGTGTTACCGGTGTCGTGGAATCGGCAGCGCGGGGCCGATCGGCAGGCGCCCCTGCACGGACCAGCGGCACCAACACCTGGGCCACAGCCCTGAACGCCCGGGTCCCCGGGAGCTCGCGGCCGTGGGCACCGTATGACGGAATCGGCAGCCGGGCACTCGGGGTACACCGAACGGCTCGGGCGTTGCGTGTGATGGCCAACCTCATGGCGCACCGGAGCCCCGCCCCGGCGGCCGGTCACGCGTTCAACCAGGCAGGGCAGACGTGTCGTCGGCGATCGCCGACGGACGACTGTCGCGGGCGCGGCGTCGCGCGGTGACCAGGCGGGAGCCGATGAGTCCCTGCCGGGGCGCGAACAGATAGATCGCGGTGAACACGGTGCCCTGCGCGAGGACCATCGTCGCCCCGGGCGCGGTATCGGCGTAGTAGCTCACGTAGAGACCGGTGAGGGCGCAGATCGCCGAGATGGACGGGGCCAGTATCAGCATCCGGCCGAAGCGATCGGTGAGCAGGTAGGCGGTGGCGCCCGGGATGATCAGCATGGCCACCACCAGGACCACACCGACGGCCTGCAACGCGACGACCGCGGTCAGCGCGAGCAGCCCGAGCAGTGTCGCGCCTAGTACGCGCGGGTTCAGGCCGATCGCGTAGGCGTGGATGCGGTCGAAGGCGTACAGCGTGAAATCGCGCCGTTTGAGTACGAGCACCACGAAGACGAATGCGGCCAGCACCACGATCTGCAGCAACTCGTCCGGACCGACACCGAGGATGTTGCCGAAGATGATGTGGTTGAGGTCGGTATCGCTGGGCGTGACCGAGATCAGTACCAGGCCGAAGGCGAACAGGGTGGTGAACACGATGCCGATGGCGGCGTCTTCTTTCACCCGGCTGGTATCGCGGACCAGGCCGATCAACGCTACGGCCAGGAAGCCGAAGATCACCGCGCCGACGGCGAACGGCATCCCCGCGATATAGGCCAGCACCACCCCGGGCAGTACGGCGTGCGAGACCGCGTCTCCCATGAGGGACCAGCCGACGAGTACCAGCCAGCACGAGAGCAGGCCGCAGACGATCGCGGCGACGAGGCTGGTGATCAGCGCGCGGACCATGAAGGCGTACCGCAGGGGTTCGATCAGGAATTCGGCAATATCCATGACACTCACCTGATTGCTCCGAGGAAGCCGTCGGCCCGGGCGGAAGTCAACGTTGTTCCAGCACGTCGAGTCCGAAGGCCAGCGCGAGATTTTCCGGTCGTAGAGCCTCCTCGGTGCTGCCGTGTACCAGTACTCGGCGCATGAGCAGCGCCGCCTCGTCGGCGAGTCCGGGCAGGGCGTGCAGGTCGTGGGTGGAGATCAGAACTGTCGCCCCGCCGGCGGCCAGTTCGCGCAGCAGTCCGGTGATCGTCGCCTCGGAGCGTTTGTCCACGCCTGCGAAGGGTTCGTCGAGCAGCAGGATCCGGGCGTCCTGTGCGATCCCCCGGGCCACGAAGACGCGTTTGCGCTGGCCGCCGGAGAGCCGCCCGATCTGCCGGTCCGCGAGATCGGTCAACTCGACGCGCTCCAGCGCCTCGTCCACCGCGGCCCGGTCGGTGCGGGTGGCGCGCCGGGTGAAACCCATCCGGCCGTAGCGCCCGGTGGTCACCACATCGCGGACCGACAGCGGGAACGACCAGTCCACCGCTTCGCTCTGCGGTACATATCCGAGGACCCCCGAGCGACGTGCGGCCGCCGGTTTCTCGCCGCCGATCCGTACGCTGCCGCGGTCGGGAACGACCATGCCCATAAGGGTTTTGAACAGCGTCGATTTACCGGAGCCGTTCATGCCGATCAACGCGCAGACCCGGCCCGGGTCCACCGCCAGCCGGACACCGTCGAGCGCCTGCACCTCGCCGTAGTAGACGGTGACGCCGTCGACGTCGATCGCGGGGACTGTCATGACCGGCTCCCGGTGAGTGCGGCGGCGATGGTTTCGGCATCGTGGCGGATCAGGTCCAGGTAGGTCGGGACCGGGCCGTCGGCGGCGGATAGCGAGTCCACGTAGAGGACACCGCCGAAACGCGCACCCGTGGCCTCGACGACCCGCCGCATCGGCGCATCGGAGACGGTGGATTCGCAGAACACCGCGGGCACCTGATTGTCGCGGACGTATTCGATCACCCGGGTGATCTGCTGCGGTGTGGCCTGTTGTTCGGCGTTGACCGGCCAGATATAGGCCTCGGACAGGCCGGCGTCGCGCGCCAGATAGGAGAATGCGCCTTCGCAGGTCACGAGGGCTCGTTGCCGGCGCGGCAGGTCGCGTAGCTCGGCGACGAGTTCGTCGTGCACCTGCTGCAAGCGCTGTTTGTAGTTGTCGCCGGCGGCCCGGAACGCGGCACCGTGTTCGGGTGCGAGGCGGGTGAAGGCGGCCACCATATTGTCGACGTAGGTCTGGACGTTGAGCGGCGACATCCAGGCGTGCGGATTGGGTTTGCCCGCGTAGGCGTCGGAGGTGATGGGCACCGAGGCCACGCCCTCGCTCACGGTGACATGCTCGGCATCGAGGTCGGCGACGAACTGCCCGAACCAGGCCTCCAGGTTCATTCCGTTGTCCAGGACGAGATCGGCTTTGGCGGCGCGTTTGATATCGCCGGGAGTGGGCTCGTAGCCGTGGATCTCCGATCCCGGTTTGGTGAGCGACTGCACCTCGAGATGTTCGCCGGCGATATTCGCGGCGATATCGGCCAGCACGGTGAAGGTGGTGACCACAACCGGTTTCCCGTCGCGCGGCAGGTGGAATGTTTCGCAGGCGGTGAGCACGACCGCCGTCGCGCAGACCGCGAGCGCAGCGATGACCCGGAGAAATACCCGCATGCCGAACCACCGCCTTCCAGTCAGAATGGTAAGTTCGGGTACCCGAATTATCAAGTTCGCGTATGGGAACCGAACCGGCCGGGAAAGCAAAACCGCCCCCGTGCCGGGCACGGGGGCGGTGTCGGCGGCAACGCCGGACTCAGCGCGCGAACAGCAGCGCGCGCTTCACTTCCTGGATCGCCTTGGTGACCTCGATACCGCGCGGGCAGGCGTCGGTGCAGTTGAAGGTGGTGCGGCAGCGCCACACCCCGTCCACCTCGTTGAGGATGTCCAGACGCTCCCGGGCGCCCTCGTCGCGGCTGTCGAAGATGAAGCGGTGCGCGTTCACGATCGCGGCCGGGCCGAAGTAGCTGCCGTCGTGCCAGTACACCGGGCACGAGGTGGTGCAGCAGGCACACAGGATGCATTTGGTGGTGTCGTCGAACCGGGCGCGGTCGGCCTGGCTCTGGATCCGTTCGAAGGTCGGCTCGTTACCGGAGGTGATCAGGTACGGCTTCACCGCCCGGAACGCGTCGAAGAACGGTTCCATATCGACGACCAGGTCCTTCTCCACCGGCAGGCCGCGGATCGGCTCGACAGAGATCGTGACCGGCTTACCGTTCTTGGGCAGCATGTCCTTCATGAGGACCTTGCAGGCCAGCCGGTTGACTCCGTTGATCCGCATCGCGTCGGACCCGCACACCCCGTGCGCGCAGGAGCGCCGGAAGGTGAGCGTGCCGTCCAGGTAGGACTTGATGTAGATGAGGATGTTCAGGAACCGGTCGGTCGGCAGCGCCGGCACCTGGAACGACTCCCAGTGCTGGCCCTGCCCGTCCTCCGGGTTGAACCGCGCCACCTTGACGGTGATCATGGTCGAGCCCTCGGGCACCGGTGCCGGGTTCGCGGCTGCGGGCTTTTCGGCTACAGCGGTCATCAGTACTTACGCTCCATCGGCTCGTAACGGGTCTGCACCACCGGCTTGAAGTCGAGCCGGATATCCGAGAGGAGATCCGCGCCTTCCTTGTAGGCCATCGTGTGCCGCATGAAGTTCACGTCGTCGCGGTCCGGGTAGTCCTCGCGGGCGTGGCCGCCGCGCGATTCCTTGCGGTTGAGCGCGCCGACCACCGTGACTTCGGCCAGCTCCAGCAGGAAGCCCAGCTCGAGGGCCTCGAGCAGATCACTGTTGTAGCGTTTGCCCTTGTCCTGCACCGTGATCCGGGCGTAGCGCTCCTTGAGCGCGTGGATATCGGTGAGGGCCTGCTTGAGCGTGTCCTCGGTGCGGAACACCGAGGCGTTGTTGTCCATCGACCGCTGCAGTTCGGTGCGGATATCGGCGACCCGCTCGTTGCCGTGGTCGGACAGGATCAGCGCGAGCCAGTCCTGCACCATCTGGGCCGGGTTCTCCGGCATCTCGACGAATTCGGCGCGCTGGGCGTATTCGGCGGCGGCGATACCGGCGCGGCGGCCGAAAACGTTGATGTCGAGCAGCGAGTTGGTGCCGAGCCGGTTGGCGCCGTGCACGGAGACACAGGCGCATTCGCCGGCGGCGTACAGGCCGGGCACGATATCGGTGTTGTTGCGCAGCACCTCGCCCTGGATGCGGGTGGGGATACCGCCCATCACGTAGTGGCAGGTCGGGAAGACCGGCACCAGTTCCTTCACCGGGTCCACACCGAGGTAGGTGCGGGCGAATTCGGTGATATCGGGCAGTTTCTCCTCGAGGACGTCCTCGCCGAGGTGGGTCACGTCGATGTAGACGTAATCCTTGTTCGGGCCGGCGCCGCGCCCCTCGAGTACCTCGAGCACCATCGAACGGGCGACGATATCGCGGGGCGCGAGGTCCTTGATGGTGGGCGCGTAGCGTTCCATGAACCGCTCGCCGTCCACGTTGCGCAGGATGCCACCTTCGCCGCGGACCGCCTCGGAGATGAGGATGCCGAGCCCGGCCAGGCCCGTCGGATGGAACTGGTGGAATTCCATATCCTCGAGCGGCAGGCCCTTGCGGAACACGATCGCCATACCGTCGCCGGTGAGCGTATGCGCGTTGGAGGTGGTCTTGTACATCCGGCCGGAACCGCCGGTGGCGAAGACGATCGACTTGGCGTGGAACACGTGCAGTTCGCCGGTGGCCAGCTCGTAGGCGACCACACCGGTGGCGACCGGGCCCCGCTCGGTATCGGTCATCACCAGGTCGAGCACGTAGAACTCGTTGTAGAACTCCACGTCGTGCTTGACGCAGTTCTGGTACAGCGTCTGCAGGATCATGTGACCGGTGCGGTCGGCCGCGTAGCAGGCGCGCCGCACGGGGGCCTTGCCGTGGTCACGGGTGTGCCCGCCGAACCGGCGCTGGTCGATCTTGCCTTCGGGCGTCCGGTTGAACGGCAGGCCCATCTTCTCCAGATCCAGCACCGCGTCGATGGCCTCTTTGGCCATGATCTCCGCCGCGTCCTGGTCGACCAGGTAGTCGCCACCCTTGACCGTGTCGAAGGTGTGCCACTCCCAGTTGTCCTCTTCGACGTTGGCCAGGGCCGCGCACATACCGCCCTGGGCCGCGCCGGTATGGCTGCGGGTGGGGTACAGCTTGGTCAGCACCGCGGTACGCGCCCGGGGGCCGGCCTCGATGGCCGCCCGCATACCCGCGCCACCGGCACCGACGATCACGACGTCGTAGCGGTGCTCCTGAACAGGCCGAGACACAACTGTTCCGCTGGTTCGTTCGCCGCTCTCACTTGCGGCGTCGATTCGTTCGCTGCGCTCACTCATGCGAGGGGGCCGTTCCTAACTGATGTTGGGGTCGAAGGTGAAGATGACGTAGGTGCCCACGCCCATGATCAGGATCATCGACAGCACCAGCAGCGTGTTCAGCCAGAAGCGGGTCGAATCCTTGCGCGAGTAGTCCGCGATCACGGTGCGCAACCCGTTGGCGCCGTGCAACTGCGCGAGCCACAGCATGGCCAGGTCCCAGATCTGCCAGAACGGGCTCGCCCAGCGGCCGGCGACGAACGCGAAGTTCAGCCGTTTCACGCCACCGTCGAGCAGCAGCATGATCGCCATATGACCGAGGACCAGCACGATCAGCGCGACACCGGAGAAACGCATGAACAGCCAGGCGTACTTCTCGAAGTTGCCGTTGGTCCGGGCCCGGGGCGAGCGCGGCAGGTCCAAGCTCGCCGGACGATCGTAGGACTTACCGAGAACAGGTGCAGTCATGGCTCAGTGCTCCGTCAGCAGTAGGTAGAACATGCGACCGATCGTGGGCACCAGAAGGACCACCAGCAGGCCGATGATTCCCCAGAGCATCTGCTTCTGGTAGCGCGGCCCCTGCGACCAGAAGTCCACCAGGATGATCCGCACACCGTTGAGCGCGTGGAACAGCACGCAGAAGACCAGGCCCATTTCCATGAGCGCGACGATCGGCGTCTTGTAGAGCTCGATCGCCTCGTCGTAGATTTCGGGACTGACCCGGACCAGCGCGGTGTCCAGGACGTGCACGAACAGGAAGAAGAAGACCGTGACACCGGTGATCCGGTGCAGGGCCCAGGACCACATACCGGGGTCGCCGCGGTACAGCGTTTTGCGCTTCGGCTGAGCCGGAGCTTCTATCGTGGCCATAGAGTCTCGGTGCCTCCAACATCGTTGATGGACCCGGTCACAGATCCCGGCACCGAGTGCGGTGGCGCCGGGATTCGGTGACGCACCAGCCGGGGTGTGACAGGGCCCTATCCCGGGGCCGCGGTCGCTGGGCTCGCCGCCGCCGAACGTGTAACCGATCTGTTCTGGACTCTAATCCCCTTACATTGGGGGAACTAATTCGGCGTGCCGTGCGTTGCGGGGTTATCAGGCAGGTTAGGCTGCCCTTTGTAAGGTCGCCACACGGTTACGCGGCGGGTCGCCCACGCCCATCCGAGCCGGGATTTCGAACCCCCCGCAACCCGGCATTATTCACGTAAGACATTGCCCGACAAGGACTTTCGAAAAACCGAAAGTTTTAACGCGACCGCAGCCCCAATTCCGCCGGCACGGAATGCTCTCGATGCCGGGGTCGCCATTGTGCGCCGGACCGGTGTGCAAAATGTCTCAGCGGAACGGGTCAAGTTACCCGAGAGTAGCCGAAGGATCGGGCGGCCGGTGAAGTTCCGCGGAAATCGCGCCCCGTGCCCGGACGGAGTGACAGACCCTGTGCCCGGTGCCCTCGCGAACCTCCGAACCGAACGCCTGCTTCCGGTGTTCGATCGCGATGGCAGGTGACAGGCTGGATACGAGAAAGCCGACCGGCAGGCCGATCACACCCCGCGGGAGCACGTATGGATATCGACTGGACAGGGTTGCGGGCGCAGGCCCGTACGGCGATGGGCAGGGCCTACGCGCCTTACTCGCGGTTCCCGGTAGGAGCGGCGGGCTGGGACGGGGAAGCGATCTCGATCGGCTGCAATGTGGAGAACGTGTCCTACGGGCTGGGGTTGTGCGCGGAATGTGTCCTGGTCGGCAACCAGCGCACCCGATCGGCGGCGCGCCTGATCGCGGTATCGGTCTGCGATTCGCGGGGTGAGATCCTGCTGCCCTGCGGTCGCTGCCGGCAGGTGCTGTACGAGTTCGGCGGGAAAGAACTCCTGATCGACCACTCCGCCGGCCCGGTCGCACTGGGCGATCTGCTCCGCGACGCTTTCGGCCCGGACGACCTCGCGGCCGGCCGCACCTGATCGGTATCCCCGGCGTTGCCGGTCAGCGGCACTGTCCGTGTGACGGCGCTCCACGCGAGCCCGCCTCGTCGGCTGCCCACTGATTCGGGTACGACCGGAATCTCCACGCGACCGCGCGGGTTGGTTCCGGTATGACTGTTCCCCTCTCCGTGCTCGATCTGGCCGCCGTCGCCGCCGACGGATCGCATCGGCAGGCCCTGGCCGATACCGTGACCGTCGCCCGCGAAGCCGAACGGCTGGGGTACCGCCGGTTCTGGGTGGCCGAGCACCACGGTATGCCGGGGATCGCGAGTTCGGCGCCGCCGGTGCTCATCGCAGCCGTGGCCGCGGCGACCGAACGGATCCGGGTCGGTTCCGGTGGGGTGATGCTGCCCAACCACGCTGCCCTGGTGGTCGCCGAACAGTTCGGGACGCTGGTCGCGCTGTACGGGGACCGGATCGATCTCGGCCTGGGCCGGGCCGCGGGAACAGACCCGTTGATCTCGGCGACCATCCGGCGCGGCGCCACCGCCGAAGCCGTCGAGGATTTCCCCAAACAGGTAGTGGAGCTGCTGGCCTATTTCGGCACCATCCCGCCGCTCCGGGGCGGCCAGGGCGACCGGATCCGGGCGATACCGGGCGAGGGCGACCCGCCCGAGATGTGGCTGCTGGGTTCCAGCGATTTCAGCGCCCGGCTGGCCGCCATGATGGGCCTGCCGTTCGCCTTCGCCCACCATTTCGCGGGCGGACGCACTACGCCCATGGTCTTCGAGCTGTACCGGCGCGAGTTCCGCCCTTCGGAGGTACTGAGCGAACCACGGTCGATGCTGGCAGTGGCGACGGTGGTCGCCGATACCGAAGCCGAAGCCCGCCGCCGGACGCTGCCGCAGAGTCTGGTGCAGTTGCGGATGCGCACCGGTCAGCTGCCGCAGCGTATCCCGACGCTGGAGGAAGCAGAAACGTACCCGTGGTCGGACGCCGAGAACGCATTCGTCGACGACCGCAACGCCGACCAGGCCATCGGTACCCGCGAGCAGGTCATCGACCGCCTCGACACGCTGGTGAAGGAAACCGGCGCCGACGAGGTCATCGTGGCGCCCACCGGCCCCACCGTGCAGCACCGAATCGAAACCCTGCGTGCGCTACAGGCATGAGCACGCGCACCGTCGACGGCTACCGTGCCCGAAGGTTCACGATGAGATCGCGGGCCTCGAGCACGGGGTCCTGGGCCGGTCTCGCGGCGGCGCCGGCGAACCGGGCCATATGCCTTCTGCCGCGCCCGCTGCGAGACTGAGGACGTGACGGTACACGACGCGATATCGATCATCAGGGCGAAACGGGACGGCGGCGAACTCACCGACGAACAGATCGACTGGGTCGTCGACGCTTTCACCCGGGGCGAGATGGCCGACGAGCAGATGTCGGCATTGGCGATGGCCATCGTGCTACGCGGGATGAACCGCCGCGAAACCGCACGCTGGACCCGCGCGATGATCGACTCGGGCCGCCGGCTGGACTTCACCGGCCTGCCGCGGCCCACCGTCGACAAACACTCCACCGGCGGCGTCGGCGACAAGGTCACGCTGCCGCTCGCCCCACTGGTCGCGGCCTGCGGCGCGGCGGTTCCGCAACTGTCGGGCCGCGGGCTGGGCTACACCGGCGGAACCTTGGACAAGCTGGAGTCGATCCCGGGCTGGCGCGCCGATATCGACCCGGCCCGGATGCGCGAAATCCTCACCGACCCGGCCGCCGGCGCCGTGGTGTGCGCCGCCGGCGCCGACCTGGCACCGGCGGATAAACGCCTCTACGCCTTGCGGGACACCACGGGAACGGTCGAATCGATACCGCTGATCGCAAGTTCGATCATGAGCAAGAAGATCGCCGAGGGTACCGCCGCCCTCGTGCTCGATGTGAAGGTCGGCGCGGGCGCCTTCATGCCGACCCGGGCCCAGGCGCACGAACTGGCCACCACGATGGTCGAACTGGGCGCTGACGCCGGAGTGCGCACGGTCGCATTGCTGACGGCCATGGATACACCGCTCGGCCGCACCGCGGGTAACGCGCTGGAGGTCGCCGAAGCGGTGGAGGTGCTGGCCGGCGGCGGCCCGGCGGATCTGGTCGAACTGACCCTGGCGCTGGCCCACGAGATGGTCGCGCTGGCCGGACTGGACACCGATCCGGCACAGGCGCTCGCCGACGGCCGCGCAATGGATCATTGGCGCGCCATGATCCGCGCCCAGGGCGGCGACCCGGAAGCGCCGTTACCGGTCGCGAAGCACACCGAAACCCTGTCCGCGCCCACTTCCGGCACGCTGACCGGGCTGGACGCGCGCGCTGTCGGGATCGCCGCGTGGCGATTGGGCGCCGGACGAGCCCGGCAGGGAGACCCCGTCCAAGCGGCCGCGGGTATCGGCCTGCACGCGACCGTCGGCGACCGGGTGACGGCCGGCCGGCCGCTGCTCACACTGCACACCGACACCCCGGAAGCACTACCCGCCGCTCGCGAAGCGCTGGCCGAGGCGATCACCATCAGCCCGAGCGCCCCCGAACGCCAGGGCCGCGGGCCCCTGATACTGGACCGCGTCGGCCCGAGCTGAGGTCGGGGTCGGGGTCGGCGTGCTCAGCGGTCGGCGACCGTCGACGGCGGCAACGGCGAAGGCCGCAACTAACCGTTCCGGTGGCGTACCCGGTCGCGGCCGAATCCCCGCCGCCCAGTCGCGGCTGCTGCCGGGCTTTGGGCTACCGGGCACAGCCGGGGCTACCCGAGGGACCCGCACGACCCGGGATCCCGCTCGTGTCCTTCGTCGGCTTGCCGACCCGCAACAATGCCCGACCGCCCTGGAAACCCGAGGTGAGCGGCAGCCGAAGAGGTGAGGCCGATCGGAGCGTACGGCTGCCCGGCCCGGAAATCGGCGATACGGTCGATACATGACCGGACCCATGCCGTTGGACCTCGCCACTTTGCGCCGGGCGCCGAAGGCGCTGCTACACGATCACCTCGACGGGGGGCTGCGGCCGGCGACAGTCCTCGAACTCGCCCGGAACTGCGGCTACGACGATCTGCCCGCCGACGACGCCGCGGGATTGGCACGGTGGTTCCGGGAAGCCGCCGACAGCGGCTCGCTGGAACGCTACCTGGAGACGTTCACCCATACCGTCGCGGTGATGCAAACCCCCGAGGGCCTGCATCGAGTGGCCCGGGAATGCGCCGAGGACCTGGCGGACGACGGAGTGGTCTACGCGGAGGTCCGGTTCGCACCGGAACAGCATCTGGAACGCGACCTCACCCTCGACGAGGTCGTCGAACACGTACTGGCCGGGTTCGCCGCCGGAGAAGCGGCGGCCGCGGAGACCGGGCACCCCATCGTGGTGCGCTGCCTGCTGACCGCGATGCGGCATGCCGCCCGCTCCCGCGAAATCGCGGAACTGGCGGTCCGGTTCCGGGACCGCGGGGTATGCGGTTTCGATATCGCGGGCGCGGAGGCCGGCTATCCGCCCACCCGGCACCTGGACGCCTTCGAATACATGCGGGTGAACAACGCCCACTTCACCATCCACGCGGGTGAAGCGTTCGGCCTACCGTCCATCCACGAAGCACTGGCCTTCTGCGGTTGCGACCGCCTCGGGCACGGTGTGCGCATCGTCGACGATATCGAGGTATCCGGCGATATCGACAGCGCCCGGCTGGGACGGCTCGCCCAATACGTACGCGATACCCGGGTGCCGCTCGAACTGTGCCCCTCGTCGAATGTGCAGACAGGGGCGGTGCCCTCGCTGGACAAACATCCGTTCGACCTGCTGGCCCGGCTACGTTTCCGGGTCACCGTGAACACCGACAACCGGCTGATGAGCGATACCAGCATGAGCCGCGAGATGCTGAAACTGCACCAGACCTTCGGCTACGGCTGGAGCGATCTGGAACGATTCACCATAAACGCGATGAAATCGGCGTTCATCCCGTTCCCGGAACGCCTGCGCATCATCGACGACATCATCAAACCCGGCTACGCGGTCCTTCTCGGCTGAGCTGGGTTTATTTTGCGGCGCCGCGGGTTTCGGCCCGAAACCTTTCAGGACCGCACCGCCGCCGGCGTACGGTTCTGATGGCGGCCGGGCCCGGCGTGCTTACTGAGCTGGGGGTCGTCACCGGGAGGTCCGTGGGCGGTGGCGGCGAGTCCTTTGCCGATGTCTCGCTACTGGAAAAACCTTCTAGGCTTTCCCCCGATGTACACCACCGAGCTCCACCAGCGCACCGCCCGCCGTTTCGGCTCGGTGCTGACCGCCGCGCTGCTCGCGGCCGGACCGATGATCATGGGCGGTCCCGCGACAGCCCAGCCACCGCCCACGACCACCCCGTTCGCGACCCCGGTCACCGACGACTGCCCGCAGAAGACGCAGCCGCCGCCGGCCATCGACTCTTCCGAGGTTCCCGAGCCCGGCGAGGCTGCGCCCACCGCCCTGCCGATACCGGACCCGCCGGTCGGCGGAAAACGCCTCGGCGAATGCGGTGTCGTCCTCCCCTCGGGCGCACCTGCGGTACCGCCGGATATCTCCGCGACCGCGTGGATGGTCTCCGATCTGGATACCGGCGCGGTGCTGGCCGCCAAGGACCCGCACGGCCGCTACCGCCCGGCCAGCACTATCAAGGTGTTGCTTGCCACCGTCGCATTGCGCACGCTCGACCTGGACAAGGTCGTCGTCGGCACCCAGGCCGATGCCGATGTGGAGGGTACGCGGGTCGGGATCGGCCCGGGTGGCCGGTACACCAACCGGCAACTGCTGCACGGCCTGGTGATGGCGTCGGGCAACGACGCCGCGCACGCGATCGCCGCCCAGTTCGGCGGGGACGAGGCCGCGGTCGCGAAGATGAACGATCTCGCGAAAGCCCTGCACGCCTATGACACTCGCGCGGCCACACCGTCCGGTCTGGACGGCCCCGGGATGAGCACATCGGCTTACGATCTGTCGCTGCTGTTCCGCGAAGCCATGTCGATACCGCTGTTCGCGCAGATGATCGCTACCGAACAGCTCGATTTCCCCGGTTATCCCCCGAACCCGGCGATTCCCGGCGATCAGGACCATCCCGGTTTCCCGATCGCGAACGACAACGGGCTGCTCTACAACTATCCGGGCGCGCTCGGCGGCAAAACCGGTTTCACCGACGATGCCCGGCAGACGTTCGTGGCGGCGGCCGAACGCGGCGGACGGCGGCTGGTCGTCACGCTGCTACAGGCCGATGTGCTGCCGATCCGCCCGTGGGAGCAGGCCGCCCGCCTGCTCGATTACGGGTTCGGGCTCGATCCCGCCGCCAAGGTCGGCGATATCCCCGGCGACGAAGCCGAAACCGTTTCCGACACCCCGAGTCCGGCCGTACCACCCGATAACGGCGATATCGCGTACTCGGCACAACCCGCCACAGACGGGGAATACGAAGAACTCTGGATGCTGCTCATGGTCGCCGGCCTGATCCTGGTGCCGATCCTGCTGGTCGGTACGTGGCACGTCCGGACCCGGCGGCGCTGACGATCCGGTTCACGCGACGATGCGCAGTCACACCGGCGCGGCCGGCTCTACGGCGGCGAAGTAGTCACCGGCCCGCTTGTGCACCTCGGCGCATCGGATATCCAGGTCTTCGGCCGTATCCGCGACCACGAAAGCCACTCCCAGCGCCATCGAGTCCATCATGGATCGCGTGGCGGGATACACCATGTCCTGCTCCGCGGCCATCCGGACCTCCCGCACGCCGGGCAGGCCGGCCAGTTCTGCTTCCGCCCCGCCCAGGTATCTCGATGCGCGCTCGACACTGAAGAGCGCCAGTGCGCCGTGCCCGCTCGACGGGTAGCCGGCACGGCGCGGCCGGATGGGGTCACCAATCCCGAGAATCCCGGCTATATAGGCGCATTCGCGGTGAATCTGCGAGTTCCCGGTGAGCAGGTAGGTCTGCGCGGGATGGCCGATTCCGTGTGCGCGCGCCCCGAAATCGATCAGTCTCGGCCCCAGCGGGCCGGACATTATCTCCATATGCGCCGGCCCGGTCCGCACCCCCAGCGCATCCAGCACCCGGCGCGCGTACTTCCACAGTTCACCTACTGCCGGATCTTCCTGACCGAGCCACCGCCCCCGTTCGTAGACGAAATCCCCGGATCCCGAAACCCGCTTGTCGTACACGCTGACGCAGATCAGTTCGTGCTCACCGGCGCAGGAGAAGGTGTCCACGGCGTATTCCACCCGCGGTGCCGGATACATCTGCTGGATCAGGGCCGCCGACCGGCCGCCGAAGAACCCGGTGCTTTCGGTGATCGCGGAGACGGCGGCAGTGAGTTGCCCGGGGTCCGCCACCAGGCGAACGTCCACCGACGCGGCGCCCCGGGCGGGTTTGACGACCAGTTTCCGTCCCTGCCGCAGTTCCGCCACCGCCGCCACCGGCACCGTGCTGTCTCCGGCGGCGACGGACCGGGTTGTCAGGGTGGGTACGCCGGCGGCCGCCAGCGCCTCGAACATGTACTGCTTATCCCATCTCCGCATCGGCATGGTGGTCTCGTTGCCGGGGCAGCCCGGGAGGTCGGCGCGCAGGCGCTCGCAGAGTTCGACACCGGGCTCGGAACCGGCGACAACGTATTTGACCGAACGATCCACACACATTCGCAGCAGCCGCTCATAGGACCCCGCGAAATCGGTCTCGAAACTCAGCGCGCCCGCAGTGGGTGCGCTGCGGAAGCCCGAGACCAGGGCTCGGGCGGTATCCACCAGGATCGTCTCGATCCCGTATTCGGCGAGCACGGGCGCGTACAGCTTTCCCGAACTCACCGGATCCACGATCAACACCGGATCAGACATGAACCGCACTCCTGTCCTTCTGCATTCCCGCTACTACCGCGATCGCCCCGGCGGCGAACGAAATCTGGACGACCAGCGTCCAATACAGCGCGCTGTCGTACAGCACTCCGAAAGCCCCTATTCCGGGCCCGACCGCGAAGCCGATCGACTGGGCGGCCGAAAGATAGCCTTGGAACCTCGGGTTCTCCGTATGCGTGGACATATCGGCTATCGCGGCACTCGCCTGCGGAATGAATATCGCTTCTCCCAGCGAGAACAGCAGAAATCCGAAAATACATACGGTCCAGCTCGTTCCGGCACCGCATACCGCGAGGCCGACACCGGTCAGGAAAATTCCGAGCCCGAGCGCATAATTCCATCCGACCTTCGCCAGCAGGGTGCTGAGCGGTAACTCGAAAACAATGATGAAAACCGAATTGACGACCAGTAGCGCACTGTAGAGCTGCGCGCCGTCGGGCAATTCCCCGACCGCCAACGGAATACCGCTGGTGCTCTGTGCATAGACCGCCATGGCCGTTCCGAATACCGCGACGATCCACCGGAGCCGGGTGATCCGCGAGCCGTCGTAGCCCGAAGCGGCGAGTACCGGCGGGCCCGATTCCGGCGCGGTCCGCTGCCCCCGGGCGGCGGCTCCGTCCTCCGATGCCCGCAGCCGCTGCCGTTCGAACAGCAACACCACCGCGGTACCCAGCGAACCGAACGCGGACACGGTGAACAGCAACGAGAAGTTGTCCGCTCCCACCGCCGCGACCGCGATCGGCGCGACCGTGACACCGCTGCTGAGAAAAATCCGGTGGAACGCGACCACCGTCACCGTATTGCCTGTGTAGCTCGAACCGGTGATCAGCGCCGACGCCGGACCGGAGAACGACTGCGTCACCGCCACACTGAGCGATGCCACCACGATCGCGGACACCGGAGCGTCGGTCAGCCGGCCGAGCAGCAACAGCAGGGGCACATTGAGCAGCGATCCGGCGATGAGCACATCGGTGGAGCCGAACCGGGCGGCCGCCCAGCCGCCCGCCAGCGAACCGAGCACCCCGGTGAAACCGGCGGCCAGCAATGCCGCGGACAGCGTGAACGCATCCAGGCCCAGCGAGGTGTAGAACACCGTGGCGAACAACGCCAGAAACCCCACCGAGCGGCTGAGGAACGTGGTGATCGAAACGATCCACACTTCCGGCGGGAACGCCACGGTTTTCCGGCGACCGCTCCCCGGGCGCCTGTCCGATAGGTCGGGGTCCACCGAATCCTCCTGTTCGGCAGCGGTCCCGTACCTCTACCGTCCGGCTCGTGGGCGGACAGCGCGCTGCCGAAACAGACCGTATGACCCGCACGGCAAGCAAAACATGCGCATAAAAGTGAACTCTTGGTGCCCGCCGTGAGATCTACCCGACAGTCGATACGCCTAACGTATGCCGCGGCGTCCCCGGCGCCACCGGGCAAGGCCCAGCATCGCGAGCGCACCCGCGCCCAGCAACGCCGCCGCGCCACCGAATCCCGGGCGCGCCCCCGTCTGCACCCGCGGCCGGATCACCGCGGGTTCCGGTACCGGCACAGATACCAACTGCTCGTTCTCCCGGGCGGTCGCTGCCCACGCGGTGGCGAACAAGATGATCCGGTACACCACATAGCTGAACACCATGATGCCGATCACCGAACCGAATGCCGCGCCCGCCGGGCTGCTCAGCACCGACCGCATGTAGATACCGGCGATGTTCTTGAACACCTCGAACCCGATCGCCGCCAGGACGGCGGCCTTCGCGGCACTGCGCACGGTGACCGGCTCGCGGGGTAGCCGGGCGATGATCCAGGTGAACAGCGCCCAGGAGGCGATCAACGCCAGCAGCGTCGACAGCAGCCACAACAGCCACCGCGACCCCGGCATCTCCTGAAGCCCCACCAGTTCGAGCAGCTGCACGCCCAGCCGGCTCGATGCCAGGATCGATAGTCCGAGCGAAAGCGCCAACGCCAGGAACAGTCCCAGCAGAGCGAGCAGATCGGAGAGCTTGGTGTGGAACCAGTTCTGCTCGTTCGATTTCTGTTCCCACTGCTCGGTCAGCGCCTTGCGCAGATTCGCCATCCAGCCGAGCCCTGAGTACAGGCCCGTGAGCAGGCCGAGAACACCCACCGCGCCACGCGAACCCACCGCCTGATCGATCAGGTCGTTGAGCTGCGTTCCCATTTCGCCGGGAATGTTCTCGACGACCTTGCCCTGCAGTTCCCGCAGCAGCTCGTCGTTGCCGGCGAGCACGAACCCGGCGATCGCGAAAGCGATCATCAGCAGCGGAAACAGTGACAGCACGGTGAAATACGTGATCCCCGCCGCGTAGTAGTCACCACGCTGGTCCTGGTATCTGCCGAACGCCCGGACCATATGGTCCAGCCAGGGCCGCTGCCCGACCATCCGATTGACCGTGGCTTTGACGTTGTCGATCACCTGCACTGTCTGCGCCCCTCACGCCAACGCGCACGGGCCGCGCGACCGATCAGCGGGCGAGGAACCCGACCCGGTCGTAGACCTGTGCGAGAGTGTTACCGGCGATCTCGCGCGCACGCTCGGCGCCGATGGCGAGAATGCGATCGAGTTCGCCCTGATCCGCCATGTACTCTTCCACTTTCGCCCGCAAAGGGGCGGCAAATCCGACCAGTGCGTCGGCGACATCGGCCTTCAGATCACCGTAACCGCGGCCCGCGTAATCTTTCTCCAGGGTCACGATGGGCGTCTCGGTGAGTGCCGACAGGATCACCAGCAGATTGCTGACGCCCGGCTTGTTCTCCACGTCGTAGCGGATTTCGCGTTCGGTATCGGTGACCGCGGACCGCACCTTCTTCGCCGAGATCTTGGGGTCATCGAGAAGATTGATCAGGCCGGCATCCGAACTCGCCGATTTGCTCATCTTGGCGGTGGGATCCTGCAGGTCGTAGATCTTGGCGGTGCCCTTGACGATATGGGCCTCCGGGACCACGAAGGTCTTCTTGAACCGGGTGTTGAACCGCTGGGCGAGGTTGCGCGTGAGTTCCAGGTGCTGACGCTGATCCTCGCCCACCGGCACCTGATGCGGGCGGTAAAGCAGGATATCGGCGGCCATCAGCACCGGGTAGGTGAACAGCCCGACGGTGGTGTTGTCCGCCCCCTGTTTCACCGATTTGTCCTTGAACTGCGTCATCCGGCTCGCCTCGCCGAAGCCGGTGATACAGCTCAGCACCCAGGCCAGTTCCGCGTGCTCGGGCACCTGCGATTGCACGAACAGCGTGGAGCGGTCCGGGTCGATCCCCAAGGCGAGCAGTTGCGCCGCCGCGATGCGGGTGCGTTTGCGCAGTTCCTTCGGCTCCTGCGCCACCGTGATGGCGTGCATATCCGGGATGAAATACAGCGCGTCGTAGTCGTCCTGCAGGGTGACCCAGTACTGGAGGGCACCGAGATAGTTCCCGAGATGGAACGAGGCGCTGGTCGGCTGGATACCGGAGAGCACCCGCTGTTTACGTTCCCCCGCGGTGGGGGTCTGAGCAGGACTGGACATGCCCCGATCTTCGCATGCCGCTCAAGCGGAATTTCGCTCTGCCCATTTGCGCGGATCGATACCGGGCATACTGCGCTTTCCGGCCTTGGCCAGCTCCTGCTCCTGTTCGGTGATCAGCCGGTACACCGGCGCGCTCGGTCCGTTCAACGCGGTGAGCACCGGCCGCGGCACCAGCCACGCCGGCACATTGTGCGCATTGCGCACCGACTGCGCCAGCCCGCGGTAGGCGAGTTCGTCGGCGCGTTTCCATTCGATCCCGTACATCCGCCGGATCCGCTCCGGCAGGCTGCCCTGCACCAGCAGGTAGTACGCGGAGCTCACCTGCCGCGCCGGCGGCCGTTGGGGGTAGGGCACCACATGCCCGCACAGATAGTTCCCGACCTTGCGCGCCTCGTCGGTGAGGAACAGCTCGTCGGAGGCGAGGTAGCCGTCGAAGTACTCGCGGAACGCCCGGTAGTCGGCCGGGGCGGCCTCGCGCGGCATCCCGAACAGCTCCCCCCACCGCACATAGTCCTGGTACAAACCCTCGCGCTCGCCATCGGTGAGCCGCTTGACCAACAGGTCGTACATGACCTCCGCGGATTCGAAGGTGAACGCCATGGTCATGAAGCTCAGATGCGGGTCGTAGGCGGAGTACGCGGTCCCCGCCGGATGATGCTCCCCCGCATCCTCCGGTATCCGGCCCACCACCTTCCGATGCTTCTTCCGGGTGAACTCGAGCGCCCGATCGGCTTCCTGTTCGGTCCCGAAGAACACCGCCTCGAACAGTTTTCCGGTGAGCGCCAGCCGGGTGTAGGGCGTATCCCGGTGCTCGGTGGATTCGGCTGTTCCCACGTACAGCAGCGGATGGACCGCACCGATCACCAGTGCCCGCAGCCCGTAGGTCAAGCCGACGGCCCGTTTCCGCATAACCCGGCGGATCATCGAATCGTCGGCAAAGTACCCCGTGTCCATGGCCATCTCAGCCTCCCGGTCCCGCTCTCCACTGAGCACGCATCTGGCAATAGCATCTACCAGTTTTCATCTTCTGGCAAGACTCACCACCAAATCGCCCTCGCTCCGCTACGCACGGACCGCGACAGAAAGCCGCCCGCGAACGGCGACTGGAAAGTGGGAACCCAAGGCCGGTCCGCGGCTCTGCCGTCAGGGCCGTGTCACACCACCGAACGGCGATACGACCCCGACCAGCACGATTCGCCCCGGCTCCACCGACCGGCCGCCGACCGGCCATGATTTAGAGATGGCAGCGCAGCGCACCTATGGCGGATTATCCGCGGAGGAACGGCGGGCCCAGCGACGGTCCGCGCTTCTGGACGCGGCACTGGAGATCATCGGCACCCAGGGCCTGGACAAGCTGACCGTATCGGGCATGTGCGCACAGGCGGCCCTGAACGAGCGCTACTACTACGAGAGTTTCAGCAGCCGCGACGATGTACTCACCGCCCTGGTGGACAGCATCGCCGAAGAGCTTGTGCTGGCCATCGTCGCCGCCGCGCACGCCGCGACCGGCGATTCCCGTGCCAAAGCCCACGCCGCGATCACCGCCGGTATCCACCTGCTCACCGACGACCCCCGCAAAACCGAGGTCACCATGGTTGCCGCCATGGCCACCCCGCAGCTGCGCGCCCGCACCACCGAAACCATCCGCACCTTCGCCCGGCTGGTGGCCAGCGAAGGTATCGAGTTCTACGGAATCACCGATCCGGCCCCCGACCCGGTGATCGATTTCCGCGCCACCTACCTGGTGGGCGGCCTCGTGCAAAGCCTCACCAGCTGGGTCCGCGGCGATCTCGCGATCACCCGCGACACCCTGATCGACTACACCACCGACGTCTTCGTCCTCCTCGGCGAAGACGTCGCCCGCCGCAGCGACCCCGCACGACTCCCCTCTGCTGCCCACGAACCGGGCGCTCAATAGCGCCCGGCGCACGAGGCGAACCGAGGCAGCGGCCGGTCGCGAGCCGAGTTCCCGGGACGGTCGGGGCCCCGCGTCGAGATAGACGGCTCACCGCGGGGTCGCGCGGGAGCCGTGAGCGTGGCCTACACGATCAGAAATGGACCGGAACGGTAGCCACTCCCCGCGGTTGCCCCTGCAGGATCACCCGGAACACCACATCGCGCGACGGCCAGAAATCCGCGCATGCCGCGATGACCGAGGCGAACCATTCCCGCTCCTCCGGTGTATCCGCGAGCAGCTGGTCGGCGTCACGGATCGCGAGCACGTAGCCCTCGGCTTCCCCGAGTGTGTCGTCGATGCCCAGCAGGCATTCGTCGAACGAATCCTTGTTCGGCCGGAAATAGTACGGGAACTGCAGGGCGGCCGCGAATTCGTCGTAGAGCGCCGGCACGGTCCGCATCCGGCTGCCGCGCAGTTCGCGTACCCGGAAGCCCTGCGGGGCGCGGAAGCGGACGCCACTGAACTCGGCCGCATCCACGTGCATCGCGCCCAGAGCGGTCATGCTGTCGTCGTTCGGGCGCAGTTCGGCGTCGTAGGAGAAGTCCAGGAAGTCCGCGAGCGCGAGCGGTTCGGGCATCAGCGCATCCTTGTGAAGGTGTCGTAGTGGTCGCCGGTGTACCAGGCCGAACCGTCGCTGCCGGTGACGATACGTTCGGCGTCACGGGACTGCCCGGGCTTCTTCGGGTTCACATCCCATTCCCGGTACGTGAGCCGATCACCGGAATCATCGGTCGCCGGGAGCCGGCCCTCCCGGTTCCCGAAGGTGATCCCGCCTTTCGTACCGGGTGCGTTCGCCGAATCCGGCCAGCGGCCCGCGTCGATCTCTTCGAGGGTTTCGTAGGCGCGTTCGGGTACACCGGCCACACGCGAAACCACCGGGGAATCACCGGGGGCGGTCTTTCCCGTGACCGGCTGGCCGCCGACCGACGAAGTCGCCCCGGCCGAGAGCGTGGCCGCGGTATTCGAGGCACCTTCGTCACCGGCCTGGGTGCTGAGCAGGGCGACGACGATCGCCACCACCGCTGCGCCCACCGCCGACAGGATCTTCACAGCTTTCGCCCGCACAGAACTCCCCTTCATCGATACTGGACCGTCACCGGCGCATGATCCGACCAACGCTGCGCATAGGACGCGGCGCGTTCGACCACGGCCTGTTTCGCCCGCTCCGCCGCCGCCGGCGTTGCCAGCTGATAGTCGATCCGCCAGCCCGTATCGTTGTCGAACGCGCGCCCACGATAGGACCACCAACTGAACGGACCGTCGCCCTCCGGGTGAAGTTTTCGCACCACATCCACGTACCCGGCGGCCGATTGCCGGTCGAGCCAGGCCCGTTCGGCGGGCAGGAAACCGGATTTCTTCAGGTTGCCTTTCCAGTTCTTCAGGTCACGCTCGGTGTGTGCGATATTCCAGTCACCCGCGATAACGAAGGCACCGGTACGTGTGGCCATCCGGGCGGCCAGTTCATCCAGGAACCGATACTTCTCGTCCTGCCGCGGCGTATCCGCCTCACCGGTGTGCACATACACGCTCGCGACCGTGACCTCGTCGAACTCGACCTCGATATACCGGCCGGTGCCGACGAATTCGCTGTCCGGTTCGATACCGATCCGCACCGATTTCGCGGGCCGGCGCGACAGCACGCCCACCCCCGCCCGGCCCTTCACTCCGGGTTCCGCGTGCGCCAGCACCCAGCCGTCGGCGAGCGCAGGAGCCAGAGCGGCGGCGATCTGCGCATCGTCGGCGCGGGTCTCCTGCAGGCAGACGATATCGGCCTCGGTCCGAGCCAGCCAGGGCAGCAAACCCTTGCCCGCGGCGGCCCGGACGCCGTTGACATTGACGGTGGAGACGATGTATGGCACGGATCGACCGTACAAGGACACGTCGCCGCAGTTCACCGGCACCCGCCCGATCTGCGACGCGAGCAGTTCCCACGCTCGGGGACATCCGATAATCGACAAGTGTCGACCGTTTCTTCCCAGCCGAGAATGGAGTGCAAATGAGCCCTCCTGACCCCAAGAAGATCGGCGACCTGGAGACCCTTCCGGGCTGCGCCCCGAAAGCGTTGCAAGCGCTGTTCGACGCGGCCGAGGAGGTCATCCAGAGACAGGTCCAGCTGCTGGGGGAGGGTACGCCGTCCAAGGCCCCGGACCTGCGACAAGAGCTCCGCCAGGAAGGTATCGCCAACCCGGACCATCAGTCGACGATGCTGACGAATTACGGCAACAGCCAAGCCAAGGTCGACAACGTCACCAACGAATTCAGGACCCAGGACGGAGAAATCCCCGAACACACGGCCACAGTCGGCGGGGCTGTCGGGGACGCCTACAGCGCCATCGAGACCGCGGTCGGGGATCTCAACGACACGATCGCTGAAGCCCACAAGCCGGAAAACATTGTGGTGGTGAAAAACGACAAGGGAGAGGTCACTTCGCGACATCTGACGGATAAGATGCTCAAGGACCTCTTCAACGGACTCTGGGTTGCGGTGGACAAGACGTACGATGAAGTCAGTAACGTTTCCGACCAGGCGGCCGAACAGGCACGGAAGATCGCCGGCGGCGAGACATCCTTCAACCGGAGTCCTTATAACGGGACCCCGCCGCCGGTAATCCCCACCGTGTCCGGTCCGAGCGGAACACCCACAGCCTCGGTGACCCCTACCTCGGGTTTGATGAGTCCCCCAACACCCTCCGGCAACGCACCCGATCCGCTGGAGGTAATGAAATACTTGATCGAGGAGCATGGATTCACTCCGGCGCAGGCAGCGGGAATTGCCGCCAACGTGGCATACGAGTCGAGCTTCAATGTCGGGGCGACCGGTGACAATGGAACGGCTCACGGATTATTCCAATGGCGTTTCGATCGATACGCCGGGCTTCAGGAGTTCGCGAGCCGACCTGGCGAGAATATCAACAGCTGGGAAACACATATCGATTACATGGTCCACGAACTCCGTAGCGGAAGCTCCTACCAGGCAGCCGAGAATGCCGTGTACGGCAACCCCAATCAAGCCGACGTAGTGGCGAGCAAATTCGACGAACTGTACGAGCGAAGCTCAGGAGCCACCACCGCGGCGCGTGCAAATCACGCACTGACACTCCTCAACGATTGGAATTCTCCCTCGAATCAGTGGAAGAATTCCGAATCGAATATCGCCATCTGAGCCGCGCGGTGGAGCCGGGCCGCCCATCGGCTGGACCTCCGCCCTGGACAGGGTTGACGGCTGCGGCCGTAGAATGACAGGTCACCGCTACTTGCCAGGAAGGGGTGACGACATCGATGTCAGGCACCTCCGCAACCCCAGCGCCCGAGCCGGTCACCGCCCTGCATCTGGGCTCCGGCGAACCGCTACTTCTCCTGCACGATATCCTGCTCTCTCCGCATTGCTGGGAGCGGACCGCCACCCTGCTGGCCGCGCGGTGTGAGGTTTTCGCGCCGGCGCTCGGCGGGCACTGGGGTGGCCCCGAGTTCCCGGGTGGCCGCTACTCCGCCGCCACCCTGGCCGACCGGGTCGAGGCACAATTGGACGATCTGGGCTGGCGAACCTGCCATATCGCCGGGAATGCACTGGGCGGCTGGGTGGGGTTCGAATTGGCGCGCCGCGGCCGGGCACGTACGCTCACCGCGATCGCACCGGCCGGGGGCTGGAAAACCCCGTCGGCGACCCAGCTCCGCGCGGCCGCCGGTATCGCGTCGATGATCCCGGCAACCGAAGTCTTGCGGAAGCTGGGTAGTTCCCCCGTCGACAACCGGTTCGTGCGTTGGGGGACGGCTCATTTGCTGACGAAGAACACGGGGGCTGTCTCCCGCACGGATATGTCCGCCGTCATCCTGGCCGCACTGCACTGCTCCGCGCTGCCCGCGCTGACCGCGGCGGCCTTGCGGGGACCGTCCCTGACGAACATGTCGGACCTGGCGACCCCGGTCCGGGTGATCCTGGCCGACTCCGATCGTGTTCTACCGGCCACGGCGCACGGCCGGCGGTTCCTGCGTGAGCTGCCGGAATCGGCGGACCGCATCATGCTGAACCGGGCCGGGCACGTTCCGATGCTGGAGGATCCCGAACGGATCGCCACCCTCGTCGCCGAACATATCTACGCCAGCCGCGACCATCTACGGGCTGTGTAATTTTGCGGCTGTACCTCTTGGCGCCGCCTTCGGCGGCACGGGTTTCGGCCCCCTGGGTCCGTAACCTTTCAGGGCCTCATAAGATTCGGCACCGCCGCTGGTTATGTTGGTCTTTCGGGGGCGGAATCGGTGAAGTCCCTGCTTAACTCGGCGCTGTCCAGGCACGCTCGGTCCAAGGTCTGTGGCGCCTCTATCACCGGGCCCTGCAGATCTCTCGCCGACCGTTTTCAGAGGGCGAGAATGCCCTTGGCAACATGGGTCACCTGGATTTCGTTGCTGCCCGCGTAGATCATCAGGGATTTGGCGTCGCGGGCCAGCTGTTCGACCCGGTACTCCGACATGTAGCCGTTGCCGCCGAACAGCTGTACAGCTTCCATGGCGACCTCGGTGGCCGCTTCCGAGGAGTACAACTTCACCGCGGAGGCTTCCGAAAGGCTCAGCGGTTTGCCGGCTTTCCCGCGTTCGATGATGTTGAAGACCATGTTCTGCACATTGATCCGCGCCACCTCCATCTTCGCGAGCTTGAGCTGGATCAGCTGGAAGCGGCCGATTTCCTGTCCCCACAGTTTGCGGTTGCGGGCGTACTCGGTGCACAGCCGCAGGCATTCGTTGATCACCCCGAGCGCCATGAAGCCGATGCCGACGCGTTCGGCCACGAAACTGGATTTGGCGCTTTCCCGGCCGTCACCGCCGCGGTGTTCCTCGGTTTCGCCGAGCAGCCGGTCGCGGCCGACGCGGACGTTGTCGAAGAAAAGTTCGCCGGTCGGTGAGGCGTGCAGGCCCATCTTCTTGAACGGTTTGCCCTGGGTGAGGCCCTCCATGCCCTTGTCGAGCACGAAGGTGAGCACCTTGCGGTCGCGGGCCGGGGTTCCGTCGCCTTCGTCGAGTTTCGCGTACACGACGAGCGTGTCGGCGAAGGGGCCGTTGGTGATGAAGGTTTTCTGCCCGTTGAGAATGTAGTCCTCGCCGTCGCGGCGCACGGAGGTTTTCATACCGCCGAAGGCGTCGGATCCGGAATCCGGTTCGGTGATCGCCCAGCACGCGATCTTGCGCAGGCTCACGATATCGGGCACCCACCGCTCCTGCTGGGCGAGTGTGCCGCGGGACAGGATGGTGGCGCCGCCGAGCCCGGTGCTGACGCCGAGTGAGCTGCACAGGCCCATGCACACGCCGGAGAGTTCGCTGGTCAGCACGGCCATCATGGTCTGCTGATCGAATCCCGCGCCGGAGGATTCTTTGTCCCCGGATGCCGGTTTCTCCGCGCCTTCGGCCGCCGCGCGCCTGGCGGCCAGCTGCTTGTTCAGCGCTTCCTCGGCCATCGCGCCGATACCGAAGTCCGCGTACAGCTTGCGTAGCACCGGGTAGGGCAGCATTTCGCCGCTGTCGAGTGCGTCGAGGTGGGGGCGTACTTCCTTATCGATGAAAGTCCGGACCGCGTCGCGGACCATCAGATCGGTATCGGACCATTCGAACATCGTCACCCTCCGGGATCACCGTGCTACAGCGTAAACCGCGGGCCGCAGGCGCCGCCGCTTGTTGACAGCGTGCCAGTTTCCATCCTCGGGCGCCATAGCTCCATGCACTTTCGCGCTGTCGACGGCTCCGGTGCGGCAGCCGGCCGGCCTCCTACCCATTCCTGGGGAGAAGGACCGTTCCACAGCGATAATGGACGCTGTGGAAGGTGCCGGATTTCGATGAGACCCGCAGGGTATTGGCAGGTCGAACTCGCCTCACCGCCGGGAGCGAGTAGTGGATTCGCCGCGGTCCTCGACGCCGCCGAACAGGCGATCCAGAACTGTGCCGATCTGATGGCCACCGGGGCACCGACCGGGGCCGTGAACATGCTGGACATGTTGGACACCCAGCGGCTGGTCCAGCCGGGTGACAACTCGATCATGATCGAGAACTACAACACGAAAATCGCGCAGGTGGACACGATCCGGCACGCACTGCAACGACAGCACGAGCAGGTGCTGCTTTCCGCCGACAGCACCTACGACGCCTCCAGCACGAAACTCACGGCCATCAAATTCCATGTGCAGGCTCTGCAAATACGCCTGGGCGGCTCGTACCCCTTGGACCGAAACGGAAGGCTGCCGGCACATACCGAGACGAAGCTTCTCGAGCTCGTCCTCGATACGGTCGACGATGTATTCGGAGAAACCGAGTCCGCCGCATCGTGGATCGGCGAGCAGAGTTACCACATCGATGGCGGCACCTCGGATCTCGGCCGGGCCGCCACCCCCGACCTCGGTAACACCGGTACCACCGCCGCCGGAAACAGCGGGAGCTTCCCGCCGATATTCCCCATGATGCCGCTGGGTGACATGGTGGCGGGTGACGACGAACGCGATCGGGACGATGAGCGGGAAGACGACCGGCCGACGTACCTGTCGTCCGCAGAGTCCGACTACTCCCGCTACACCGGCAATACGAGCACCGCCGCGGCCATCTCCGGCGCATTGGACGCCTTGGGCATCCAGGATCCCGAGGCCCGGGAGAATTGGACGCGTGGATACCTGGTGTTGATCGCGCGAGAGTCCGGCGGCAACCCCAATGCCGTCAACAACTGGGACAGCAATGCCGCGGCGGGGCAGAATTCACGGGGACTCACGCAGACGATCCCCAGCACCTTCCGGGCATACCACGTGCGGGGCACGTCCACCGATATCCACGATCCGGTCGCAAATGTCGCGGCCAGCATGAATTACGTGATGGATCGATACGATGTCGACCCCGACGGCAGCAACCTGCAGTCCGCCGTCCAGCAGGCCGATCCGAACAGACCCGCGAAGGGCTACTGAACGGCGATATCCGGACGAGCGGGATCCGCACTCCCGGACCCATGACAAAGGGCGCCGAGAACACAGCCCTGTTCTCGGCGCCCCGGAAGGCTGCGGCTCCACGATCCGGGTGCTGTTCGCACGCCGGTGCCGTGGGGCCGCGGATTTGTCAGCGCAGCGCGCGCGCCAGGTTGGCGTCGAGCGCGGCAAGGAATTCCTCGGTGGTGAGGTAGCCCTGGTCGCCACCGACCAGCAGCGCGAGATCCTTCGTCATCTGGCCGCCCTCGACGGTCTTGATGACCACATCCTCGAGAGTCTGCGCGAAACCGATCACCTCGGGGGTGTTGTCCAGCTTGCCGCGATGTTCGAGGCCACGGGTCCAGGCGAAGATCGACGCGATCGGGTTGGTCGAGGTCGGCTTGCCCTGCTGGTGCTGGCGGTAGTGCCGGGTGACGGTGCCGTGCGCGGCCTCCGCCTCGCAGGTCTTGCCGTCCGGGGTGAGCAGCACCGAGGTCATCAGGCCCAGCGAGCCGAAGCCCTGCGCGACGGTATCGGACTGCACATCGCCGTCGTAGTTCTTGCAGGCCCAGACGTAGCCGCCCTCCCATTTCATGGAGGAGGCGACCATATCGTCGATCAGCCGGTGCTCGTAGGTGAGGCCGGCCGCGTCGAACTGGGTCTTGAACTCGGCGTCGAACACCTCCTGGAAGGTGTCCTTGAACATGCCGTCGTAAGCCTTCAGGATGGTGTTCTTGGTCGACATGTAGACCGGGTAGTTCTGCTGCAACCCGTAGTTGAACGAGGCGCGCGCGAAGTCCTCGATGGACTTCTTGAAGTTGTACATGCCCATGATGACGCCGCCGTCCTCCGGCATCTTCACGACCTCGTGGACGATCGGCTCGCTGCCGTCCTCCGGGGTGAAGGTCAGGGTGACGGTTCCGGCCTGGAACGCCTTGAAGTCGGTGGCGCGGTACTGGTCGCCGAAGGCGTGGCGGCCGATGATGATCGGCTTGGTCCAGCCGGGGACCAGGCGGGGAATGTTGGAGATGATGATCGGCGCGCGGAAGATCGTGCCGCCGAGGATGTTGCGGATGGTGCCGTTGGGCGACCGCCACATCTTCTTGAGACCGAACTCCTCGACCCGGGCCTCGTCGGGGGTGATCGTCGCGCATTTGACGCCCACGCCGTGCTCTTTGATGGCGTTCGCGGCGTCGACGGTGACCTGGTCGTCGGTCTTGTCGCGGTACTCGATGCCGAGGTCGTAGTACTCGAGGTTCAGGTCGAGGTACGGGTGGATCAGCTTGTCCTTGATGAACTGCCAGATGATCCGGGTCATCTCGTCGCCGTCGAGTTCTACGACGGTGCCTTCAACCTTGATCTTGGACATGGATCTTCGTGTCCTCCTAAGATGGTGCCCTCATTGCACAACCAGGCGAACACGCTTGTGAGCGGACCCCAGCTGTTCAACAGACAACGTATACATCCCGCGTTGTCCACGAGACGTCTGATGTAACCAAGACGAGCGTACTGCTTGTGATGATCGCACGGTGCAGCCAGCCCCGGCCGTGAGATTTCACAGAGTGAGTCGTGCCACAAGGTTACCCGGTGGCGCACCATGCCGATTTCGATCCGCCACACCCCACCGCTACCATGTTGAACAGGTCATGAGCGCCAGCGCCAAGCCCCGGCTCGCTGGCCGGCAACCCTCCAGCTGCGGTGGGGTGCTCCGGGTGATGACCGGGCTTCCGAGAGCCGGGAGCAAGCGCATGTCAGGAGGTCGCCGTTATGTGCCGGTGCTGGTCGCCTCGACCCTGGCACTCCGTATCGCGGCGAGCAACCCCCTATTTTCTGGAGCACGAGATGATCGACGGCAGGATCCCCGCCCACCTCACGACCGTGACTCATATGGCTCGGCTATCGCCGCCGGTCGCGGCCCGGCGGGCGGAAGCCATCGCGTGAGGGTGAGCACCGAACAGACCACGGCCGTACCCGTGGCGCAGCTACCACCGCCCGACGGCACGCTCGGCGTGATCGAGATCGGCGATCTCCCCCTGGAGAACGGGGCCCATATACCGGCGGTCGGGCTGGCCGTCCAGCGCTGGGGTGAACTGTCCCCGGCCATGGACAACGTGGTGCTCATCGAGCACGCGCTGACCGGCGATTCCCATGTGGTGGGCGAACCCGATGCCGATCATCCGCAACCCGGATGGTGGAACGGGATGGTCGGGCCGGGCGCGCCCATCGACACCGACGAATGGTGTGTGGTCGCCACCAATGTGCTCGGCGGCTGTCAGGGCAGTACCGGCCCCGCGTCCCCGGCGCCCGACGGCGCATCGTGGGGGGCACGCTTCCCGGAAATCTCCATCCGCGACCAGGTGAGCGCCGAACTGCGGTTGTTCGACCTGCTCGGTATCGACCGGATCGCGGCGGCGATCGGCGGTTCGATGGGCGGTATGCGGGTCCTGGAATGGATGCTCTGCGCACCGGAGCGCCTGGCCGCGGCACTGATCCTCGCCGTCGGCGCCCGTGCGACCGCGGACCAGATCGGCACCCAGACCACTCAGATCGCCGCCATCACCGGCGACCCCGACTGGCAGGGCGGGAACTACCACGGCACCGGCCGGGCACCGATGGCCGGAATGGGTATTGCGCGGCGGATCGCGCATCTCACCTACCGCACCGAGGTCGAACTGGACAGCCGGTTCGCCAACAGCCCGCAGACCGGTGAAGACCCCTGGGACGGCGGCCGGTACGCGGTGCAGAGCTATCTCGAATACCAGGCCGAGAAACTGTGCAAACGGTTCGACCCGGCCACCTATGTGCTACTGAGCGAGGCCATGAACCGGCACGATATCGGCCGCGGTCGCGGCGGGATCGAGGCGGCGATGGCGAGAGCCGAGGTGCCGTGCATCGTGGGCGGTATCGATTCCGACCGCCTGTACCCGCTGCACACTCAGCGGGAACTGGCCGAGGGGCTGGCCGGCTGCCGGCATTTCGAGGTGATCTCCTCGCGCGACGGTCACGACGCCTTCCTCACCGAGGCCGAGGCGATCGGCAAGCTGCTGGTCCAGACGATGGAGCTGACGCGCGCACACCGCTGACGCGGCATCACACCGGCGGCGGACCGGGCCGCCGAGCGCGGTCCCGCCCCGGTATCAGCTCACGCCGAGCGTGTTGATGGTGGCGGCGAGAAATACGATCACGCTGCCCAGCAGGGTCAGCGCCCCCACATCGAACGGTTTGCTGCGCACCGCCAGCAACCCCACCCGCACCGTGGGCAGGCACAGCCGGAACGCTGCGGCGATCAGCGTCGCACCGCCGAAGAAGAACGCGCCGCGCCGCCACCGGTCCTGCGCGACGAACACCACGGCGACCGCGATCACCGCGACGACCACCACCATCGGCAGATGGCAGCGCAGGAACACGGCCAGGCGGCTACCGGTGCCGGGATCGCCCTCGGTCACAGTCTCGGCGTCGGTCACGGATGCGATTGTTCCAGATGCGGCCGCTCAGGTCTGCGCCACCGGTTGGTACTCCGGGGCGGTCAGGCCGAAGGTCCAGGCGACACCTTCCCGCGCGGTGCGGGTGGCCGGCGGGACACGCAACCAGTAGGTGCGGTAGGTACCGTCCGGTTCGGGTGTCGAGTTGACCACCTCGACCATGACGACATCCTCGTCGTCGGGCAGCGCGATACGCCAGAGGATCCCGGTTTCGTCGCGCTGCAGCGGCTGGGCGCCCGATTCGGCCAGGTAGCGGTCGTAGCCGTAGTACTCGAGCATGACCCGGCGTAGTTCGGCGTTCTCCTCGGCCCGGATCCGCTCGGGCGTCAGCGAGACGAGTTCGTCCAGGAATTCGCCGGGTACGGGCATGCCGCGCCAGGCATACAGGCCGAACCCGTCGGAATAGCCGACGGCCGGACCGTCCCCGCAGTCCAAGCGCCCGGCCTCGTCGCGATGCAGGGCGGTAGGGCGTTCGCTGAGCACCGCGAGGTTCTCGTAGGGCCACCACCACCCGGTTTCCCGGGCCACCGCGGCCAGACCGGCCAGTGGCGAGCCGGCGGACGTATCGAATGCCGACAGCCAGGCCGCGTCGTGCTGACCCGTCACCGCGTCCAGCAGCAGCATCCGGACCCGCAACTCCGCGCTGCGGGCAGCGCGCAGCGCTTCCTTCTGCGCGTCGCTTCCGGAATCGGTGGGCTCGGGCACCGGGGCGGCCGCGGCGACGACGCCGGCGCGGATACGGTCGACGATCGGTTCGGTCGATTCCCAGAGGGGCGCGCCGGTCACCTGCCAGTGTCGCGCGAATTCCCGCGCGCCCAACTCGGCGTGCGACCGGTCGCGGGCGGCCGCCCACGGCGCGGTACGCACCTGTTCACGTACCGACCGGCCGGCCCGCGCCAGCTGCTCGGGGTGCAGCAGCCGCACAGCTTCCAGAGGTGAGCGAGCCCAGACGATCCGGTCGGGCGCGGGCAGCCCCGCGCTCGCGTAGGCGAGTCGCACGCCCGCTTCGGCCGCCGCGCGATCGCCGGGGCCGGTGCTCGCGGAAATCGCCCGCCACTGTTCGAAATCGGTCAACGTCGTTCTGTTTCCTGTCTGTCCGCAGTTGCCGGTTGCCGGGTCAGTCCGCGACGATCCGGACCGCTCCCGGTACGTACTCGCGTTGCCGCACCACCCGGTACCAGCCCTTGGGCAACCCGATCGCGGCATGTTCCTCGTGCACCACCCGCCCGCCCTCCGGCAGATGCAGCACCATGGAATTCGGTGTGTGCGGATCGTGGAAGAGTTTTCCCGGCGAGGAGATCGCGTGGGCGTGGCCGGTCACCTCGCCGAGCGCGAGCACCATCCGGCCCCGCCGATCCCGTGGGGTGGGCAGCCACCGCGCGGCCGGGGCGGCCGCCTCCTCCGCGATGGGAACGATCAGGACGTCTCCCTGGCGATACATGCGCTTCCTCCCGTTCCGGCACGCTCGCGCCGTTGTCCAATGGAAGGTATCGGTGAGCACCGACAGTGTTCCGCGGCAGCATGTTTCCTCGATACGAGGGGGCCGGGGCGCACCGGCTCGATCTCGGCATGTCGGACCGGGTTGGTAGAACGATCCCGGATATCGAGCCGGTATCGGCTCACGGAGAGGAAAGAGAATGCCCGAGTACCTCGAGCCGGCGGAAGAGCTTTCCGATGCCGGGGCGACCCCGTTCCTCGCCCACCGATACGTCTCGGTGAGCGGATGACGGCCGCCCACAACGCGGACGGTTACCGCTGGGTGGTGGTCGGCAACGGGGCGAACCGGCGGGTCCGGTCGTTCTGCGCGGCGGTGACCGAGTCGGCGGCGGTTGCGCCGCGAGTGGTCGAATGGCTCGATGTCCTTCGCGACGGCGGACATACCTTCGCCGAGGACGAACTGGTGCGGCTGGATTCGCCCGGCGAGGAACCGGGGGTGGACCGGCTGCTGCGCGGGGTCACGGATCCGACCCGGGTCGAGGGAACGGCCCGCTGGTACCGCGCCTTCGGTTCCGCGGTGGCCTCGCTGCGCGGCGGAATCCGGCTCGACGATCCGGCGGAGCTGGCGGTGCTGTTCGACAAGCGGCTCTGCCATGCCCGGCTGGCCGCGGCGGGCGTCGCGGTGCCCGAATCGCCGACATCGGGTCGCGGGCAGCCGATCACCGGCTGGGACGATATCCGCGAGCATCTGCGGGTACCGGGTCTGCGGCGGATGTTCGTGAAGATCGCGCACGGATCTTCGGCCTCCGGGGTGCTCGCGGTCGAAGCTCATCCGCGCGGTCCGGTCCGGGCCACCACCTCGGTAGAACTCACTGCCGAGGGGGCGTTGCACAATTCCCTGCGCGTCCGCCGCTACCGCACCGAGCCCGAGATCGCCGCGATCGTCGACCGCCTCGCACCGGACGGCCTGCATCTCGAACGCTGGGTGCCCAAATCGACACTGCGCGGGCGCGCTTGCGATCTGCGGGTGGTGGTCGTCGCGGGGCGGGCCACCCATATCGTCGTCCGCACCGCTTCGGTGCCCATCACCAACCTGCATCTCGGCGGTTCCCGCGGCGATCCGGCGGCGGCCCGGGAAGCCGCAGGGCAGCAGTGGCACCGGGCCATCGACCTCGCGGAACAGGCCGCGGCCTGTTTTCCCGCCACCCTGTGCGTGGGGGTGGACCTGCTGCCCACCCACGGCTGGCGCCGCTTCGTCGTCGGCGAGGTGAACGCTTTCGGCGATCTGCTGCCCCGGACCACCGGCCTGCCGGGGACACCGGCGGCGGGTCTGGATACCTACGCGGCCCAGGTCGCCGCCGCACCCCGCTGGTACGGTGCCATGCGCACCGCATCGGCACCGGAGGACGTCCATGTACCGGCCTGAAATGAACGAAGTGGTCGGCCGGGACGATCTACTCCTGCTCACCCTCGACACCCTGCGCTTCGACGTGGCCGTCGAGGAGGCCGGCTCGGGCCGGCTGCCGAATCTGACGGCGATGCTCCCGGGCGGGCAATGGGAACAACGCCATGCCCCAGGCAGTTTCACCTATGCCTCCCACCAGGCCATATTCGCCGGATTCCTGCCTACGCCGGCCGAGCCCGGCCCGCATCCCCGATTGTTCGCCGCCCGGTTCGCGGGTAGTGAGACCACCGCCGCGGGCACGTTCGTCTTCGACCACCCCGACCTGCCGACGGCACTCGCGGCGGTCGGTTACCGCACGATCTGTATCGGCGGGGTGGGATTCTTCAACAAACAGGGGGCACTGGGCAGTGCCCTGCCCAGTCTGTTCGCCGAGAGCTACTGGGAACCGGAGTTCTCGGTCGCCTCGCCCACCTCGTTCGAGGCGCAGGTCGCCCGCGCCGAGCAGTTGATCGCCGGCACTCCGGCCGATCGGCGACTGTTCCTGTTCCTCAACGTCTCCGCCCTGCACCAGCCGAACTGGTTCCATCTGCCCGGGGCGACACGGGAATCCGGTGACACCCGGCAATCGCATGCCGCGGCGCTGCGCTACGTCGACCGTCACCTGCCCCGTCTGTTCGACGCACTGCGGACGCGCGGCCGCTGTTTCGCCATCGTCTGCTCCGATCACGGCACCGCCTACGGGGAAGACGGTTACACCGGGCACCGGCTCGGCCACGACGTGGTGTGGACGGTCCCCTATGCCCATTTCTTCCTGGAACCCGCGGAAGCCGGTAGCGGCCCGAAGGCTCCCGCTGTGCCGGATACATCTCGGGACTCCGGCGATGCGCAGGACCGCGAAGGCACCGAGGGTCCGGCATGACCCGCGCCCGCGTCCGGCTCCCCCGGCCCTATCAGAGTTACGTCTACGCCTACCCGCACAAGACCGCCTACCGCCCGCTGGCCCCGCAGCGCCGGCTCCGGGATCTGTGGGCCGGTGAACCGCGCGACGCGCTCTCGTTGTACCTGCATATCCCGTTCTGCGAAATACGCTGCGGTTTCTGCAATCTGTTCACCCGGGTCGGCGCGCCCGGCGACCTCACCACCCGCTATCTCGACGCTCTCTCCCGCCAGGCCGAAACGGTGCGCGATGCCCTGGGTACCCCACTGCGTTTCGCCACCGCGGCTTTCGGCGGCGGCACCCCGACCTATCTCGATGCCGGCGAACTCACCCGATTATGCGATATCGCCGAGCACACCATGGGCGCCGATCTCCGCGGTATCGGCTTCTCCGTGGAGACCTCCCCCGCCACCGCGACCGCCGATCGCCTGGCCGTGCTCGCGGCGCGTGGCGCGACGCGGATCAGCCTCGGTGTCCAGAGCTTCGACGAATCCGAGGCCCGGGCCGCGGTACGCCCGCAGCGGCGCGCGGAGGTGGAATCCGCACTGGCCCGGATCCGCGATACCGGAATCGCGAACCTGAATATCGACCTCATCTACGGCATCGACGGGCAGACCACACAGAGCTGGCGTGCCTCCCTCGACGCGGCGCTGGCCTGGCAGCCCGAAGAGCTCTACCTCTATCCGCTCTACGTGCGTCCGCTGACCGGACTGTCCCGGCGCCGGGACGAGGCCGCGGATACGGTGTGGGACTCCGAACGCCTGCGGCTGTACCGGCAGGGTCGCGACCATCTGCTCGCACACGGCTATCAGCAGCGCTCCATGCGAATGTTCCGCCGCGCCGATGCCCCGGCGACCGGACCCGAGGACTACTCGTGCCAGACCGACGGCATGATCGGCCTCGGCTGCGGCGCCCGTTCCTACGTCCGGGGCCTGCACTACTCCTTCGACTACGCGGTAGGAATCAACGAGATCCGGGCGATCATCGACAGTTACACCGCCACCACCGATTTCGGTTACGCCGTCCACGGCCGTGAGATCGACGAGGACGAGGCCCGCCGCCGCTTCCTGCTCCAGTCGATCCTGCAGGCGGACGGGCTGGTGATCGCCGATTACCGCGGCCGTTTCGGCACCGACCCGCATACCGATTTCCCGGCCGAACTCGGCGTGCTCGCCGACCGCGGCTGGCTCACCGCAACCACCGGTGGGTTGCTGCGGCTCTCCCCCGAGGGACTGGCGTATTCCGATGCCATCGGTCCCGAGTTCTTCTCACCCGCGGTGCGTGCCGCCATGGACGACTACGAATTACGGTGACCGGCCGTGGACCTGACCTTGCTGTATCGCGGACCGCTCGCGTCCTGCGATTACGACTGCCCCTACTGTCCGTTCGCCAAACGACGCGATACGCCCGCGCAGCTTCGCGCCGACCGCGCGGCCCTCGAACGTTTCACCGCATGGGTCGGTGCGCAGCGTGGCGACCGGATCTCGGTGCTGTTCACTCCGTGGGGTGAGGGTCTGGTCCGCTCCTGGTACCGGCGGGCCCTGGTGACGCTGTCCCACGAGCCCCAGGTGAGCCGGGTCGCCATCCAGACCAATCTGAGCTGTCGTACCGAATGGCTGGGCGATGCCGACCGTGACACCGTCGCACTGTGGTGCACCTACCATCCCGGCCAGACGCCCTACCGGCGATTTCTCGAAAAGACCGGGCAACTGACCGAGGCCGGCATCCGGTTCAGCGTGGGCATGGTGGGCCTGCCGGAGCACCTGGACAGTGCCCGGCGGCTCCGCGCCGACCTGCCCGGCGATATCTACCTCTGGATCAACGCCGCCGAAGGCCACACTTACACCGATTCCGCCGCCGCCGAGTGGACTGCGCTGGACCCGCTCTTCGGGTTCAGCCGCGACCCGCACCGCTCACTGGGCCGGGCCTGCCGGACCGGCGATACGGTGGTGTCCGTCGACGGTGACGGCACGGTGCGCCGCTGCCATTTCGTGCCGGAACCGCTCGGTAACCTCTACGACGGTTCCTATCGCGATGCGCTGCGGCCCCGCCCCTGTTCGCGTGCGCTCTGCGACTGCCATATCGGTTACGTCCACCTGGAAAATCTCCCCCTCTACGACGTGTTCGCGGGTGGAGTGCTCGAACGGATCCCGACCGACACCGCCCGGCGCGGCGCGGTCGAGCTGCCCACACCCGGGCTCCCGGCGCCGGGTGACGCCTTCCCACCGGCTCCCTGCCGGTAGTGCGGCGCCGCCCGGTCCGGTTCAGCGCAGTGCGGCGGTCTCCGCGAGGACCTTCTGCTTGTGCTGTTGCCGCAACGCACTGTGGTGCGGGCTACGGCGCACGAACAGATAGGCGATCGCCAGGACCACGAACCAGATCGGTGTCACCAGCAGCGCCTGCAGGGTATCGCTCTCCTGGGTGAGCGCCCAGACGATGAAAACGAAGAACGCCAGGACTGCCCAGACCATCGGGATCCCGCCGGGCATCTTGAACGTCGATGCGGCATGCAGCTGCGGGCGCCGTTTGCGATAGACGAGGTAGCTGGCCAGGATCATCGTCCAGACGAACATGAAGCACAGCGACGAGATGGTCGTGACCACCGTGAACGCTTCGACGATCGACTGCCCGGCATAGAGCAGCACCACGCCGATCAGCAGGAACGCGCAGGAGAAACGCAGCGCGTTGGCCGGGACCCGGCGCGGGGACAGTTTCCCGAACACCGCGGGCGCGTTACCTTCACCGGCCAGGCCGAACACCATCCGTGAGGTCGAGTAGATACCCGAGTTGGCGCTGGAGGTCGCACTGGTCAGCACGACGAAGTTGACCACGCTCGCGGCGATGCCGAGCCCGGCCAGGGTGAACATCGCCACGAACGGGCTCTCGTCGGGCGATACCTGACGCCACGGGGTCACCGCGCAGATCACGACGAGAGCGCCGACGTAGAAGAGCAGGATCCGGACCGGGATCGAGTTCACCGCGCGGGGCAGGGTTTGCGCGGGATTCTTGGTCTCGGCGGCGGTGGTGCCCACCAGTTCGATACCGACGAACGCGAACACCGCGATCTGGAATCCGGCGACAAAGCCCATCGGGCCGGTCGGGAAGAAACCGCCGTCGTTCCACAGGTTGGCCAGCGAGGCCGGCGTGCCGCCGTCACCGGTGAATCCGGTCAGCACCATCACCAGACCGGTCACGATCAGCGCACCGATGGCGACGATCTTGATCAGCGCGAACCAGAATTCGGTTTCCCCGAAAGCGCGGACAGTGGGCAGATTCAGAACCAGCAGCACCGCGATACAGACCAGCGCCGGAATCCACAGCGGCAGATCCGGCCACCAGAACGCGACATACCCGGCAATCGCCACCACATCGGCGATACCGGTGACGACCCAGCAGAACCAGTAGGTCCAGCCGGTGAAGAACCCCGCCCACGGGCCGAGCAGATCGCCCGCGAAATCCGCGAACGATTTATAGCCGGAATTCGACAGCAGCAACTCCCCCATCGCGCGCATGACGAAGAAGAGGAAGAAACCGATGATCATGTAGACGAGAATCACCGAGGGCCCGGCCAGCGAGATCGTTTTACCCGACCCCATGAACAGCCCGGTGCCGATCGCGCCGCCGATCGCGATCAGCTGGATATGTCGATTGGCCAGCTGCCGGCTGAGGCCGCCGGGTCCTCCCGGATCACCCGTCCTCGCCCCGTCGTCGCCAGAACCCCCGTGACCCTGCAGCACGGCCATCTTTACTCCCTCCAGAGTCGATCGGACAGCCCATTCGACCACCAACGGCGCTATCGCGCAGCGCAGCGCAGGCGCGCCGCGATGGGGCAGCCGACCGGCTCCGCCACCCGGTGCAGTGAACGCGGAGCCTTTGCGGAACGGCCGTCCCTGTGCCTCCGAACTGGTCAGAGCGGGTCCGTCCGGGCCTGTGGCCCGTCGAGGAACGGTACGCCACCCGATAACCGCCCCGGCGCGGGGCTGTGCCCAGCAAACCTTGCGCCCACCTGGTTGACTGGTCGGCTGTGTTCCGATTGATGTTCCACGAACCGCGCATACCCGGCAATACGGGCAATGCGATCCGGCTGGCCGCCGGCACCGGCAGCGAGTTACATCTGATCGAGCCGCTCGGATTCGATATGTCGGAGGCCAAGCTGCGGCGTGCCGGGCTGGACTACCATGACCTGGCTTCGGTGACCGTCCATCCGGACCTGGCCACCGCATGGTCGCGGATGCGGCCCGAACGGGTGTACGCGTTCACGACAAGAGCGCGCACGCCACACACAGATATCGCCTACCGGGCCGGTGACGTGCTGCTCTTCGGCGCCGAACCGTCCGGGCTACCAGCCGAAGTCCTCGCCGACGAGCATCTCACCGAAGAGATCCGCATCCCGATGCTGCCGGGGCGCCGGTCGATGAACCTCGCCAACGCGGCAGCGGTCGCGGTGTACGAGGCGTGGCGCCAGCACGGGTTTCCGGGCGCGGTCTAGTACCGACCGCAGGTCCTGAGCCGGATCTACGATCGCGTTATGCCGATCGTCGAAGTGACCTATGCGCCCGATCTCGCCGAATCGACGCTTCGCGAACTGGGGGCTGCGCTACCGCACCTGGTATCCGAGGCCGTGGAGTGCCCCGAGGAACCGTACGACGGAAATCTGCAACCGGGCGATGTGGAGATTCGCTTCCGGAAACTGAGCCCGCTGGATCGCAGCGGCTTGGTGGCGGTGATCGAGGTGAAGTCCAAATGGTTCGAGAGCAGGAGTGCCGACCGCCAGGATCGGGTGGACAGGCTGCATGCGGGCATCCGGGCCGCCACCGGGCTCAGCGAGTTCGGTGTCTACCTATCCCTCCCGGTCGCCGCGTGGTCGCAGGGCGAGTGAGGTACCTCACCCTTTACGTTCGGCCCGGACCTGTCACCGGCTGCGTTCCGGCGTCGGCATCCGAAATGTTCCTCGGCGACGCACCGTTCGGCGGTCAGCCGATTTCGAACCTTTTGTGCCGGGCCGTCGCACCGGCGGTAAGGCGTACCGCACTCTTCGGGACCCCGAAATAGCCCGCGAGCAGTTCGGTGGCGGCCTTGTTCGCTTTGCCCTCGACGGCCGGCGCCCGCACCCATAGCTGCAAGGTGCCATCGGGGAGTTCTTCCACCAGCGGTCCTTTGCGGCTGTTCGGCTTGATCACCGCACGCACTGTGGTCGGCACGCGGCCTACTCCCCGGCCGATCCGCTCGACTTCTCCGCAGACCCGCCGGCATCATCCGCGGACCGAGCGGACTCCTTCGCGGGCGCACCGGTCCCGGGCGACGATGCCGCACGTTCACCGGCCGTACCGGAAATATCCGCAGTCGGGCTCGGCGAAGCCGCCGCTGCCGCGGATTCCCCGGCCGTGCCGGGCCCGTCGGCGGGCACTGCGGTGGCGTGCGGGGCTGCGGATCCCGCCCCGGGGGCGACCGTAGCGGTACCGCGGATTTTGTCACGTCCTTTCTGGAAGACCCGGACGATGGCCGCGACGATCGCGCCGAGTACGGCGAGGAAGCCCAGCCACGGCAGTGCCTGCCCGGCGAATACCACGGCATCCCTCAGCCAGTCGATCAGCGAATTCCATCCGTCGACCACACCGTCCCAGAAGTTGGCTGGTCCGGTATCGCCTTTCTTCGCCGCAGTGGCGCTGATATCGATGGTCAGCGTAGAGAGGCCGATCTGGTCGTCGAGGTAACGCCGTTGGCCGGTGAGGCTGTCCAATTCGGCCTGCCGGTCGGCGAGAGCTTCCTCGGCGGCGATGAGGTCGGCGGTGTTGGCGGCGCGGGCCATCAGGTCGCGGAGCCGGTCGACCGAGGCGCGCAGGGCCGTGATCCGGGCGTCGAGGTCCTGCCACTGCAGGGTGACGTCGTCGCGGTTGGTACTGATCTCGGTGACCTCACCGACCTCCCCGAGACCGTCGATGAACGCATCGGTGTCGCCGGCCGGGATGCGGATGACCAGATTCGCGTGCGGATCGTCGTCCTCGGTGCCGGGGTTCTCGGTGCGCTGATCGATCCGCCCGTCCAGCCGGGCCACGCGGTCGGCGAGGGCCTGCGCGGCGGCGATCGGATCGTCGGCGGTCAGATCCACCGTCCCCGTGACGACTTCCTTACGATCGGTGACCTGCGGCCCGTTGTCCGGCGCGGGCGCCTGCTCCCGGGCCGGCGACTGCTGGATCCGGAAACCCGGGGTCGCGGCGGGTGCCCCGCCCTCCGCCGACGCCGGGGCATGCGAAGTGGATCCGGAATCGCTACCGCACCCGGCCAGCAGCACCGCACCGCACAGAACCACGAACAACACCCCGAGCCTTCGCATGCTGGCAGCGTAATGCGTTTCCCGGGATCCGGTACCCCGAACACCGGGCCCCGTCCGAGGACCGGACCGCACAAACCACACCAACGCAACCAGCCGCGGAGCCGAGTCTTACGGGGCCCTGAAAGGTTTCGGCCCGTCCCTGCTGGCCGAAACCCGCGCCGCCGCAGGCGGCGCAAAATAAACACAGCTAACGGAAGTCGCGGGAGCGTGAACCGATGCGCATATCCAGGCGGCGCAGGTGTTCGGCGTAGATGCTCACCGCTCCTTCGGCGTTCTGGACCCGTCCGCGGATCAGCAGCGCCGTCGCGCTCTGTGCTGTCCGGCGGTATCGCGTCCACAGGCCGGCCGAGCACACCACGTTCACCATGCCGGTTTCGTCTTCCAGGTTCAGGAAGGTGACCCCGCCGGCGGTGGCGGGCCGTTGCCGGTGGGTGACCGCACCGCCGACCAGGACCCGGGTCCCGTCGGGGACGGCGAGCAGCCCGGCGGCCGGGATCACTCCGAGCGCGTCGAGGCGGGGGCGCAGGAACTGGGTGGGGTAGCTGTTCGGTGAGATCCCGGTGGCCCAGACGTCGGCGGCGGCGTGTTCGAGGTCGCTCATTCCGGGCAGGGCGGGTGTGCTGGTCGAGGCGCCGGTTCCGGGGAGCCGGTCGGCGCGTTCGCCCGCGGCGGCGCCGGCCGCCCACAGTGCTTCGCGGCGCGAATACCCGAGACAGCCGAGCGCACCCGCGGTGGCCAATGACTCCGCTTGCGGAATTGTCATTTCCACGCGTCCGGTGAGGTCGAGGAAAGACGTGTAGGGTCCGCCTTCCGCACGTGCCGCCACGATTTTTTCCGCGAGGTCCGAACCGATACCGCGTACCGAGGCCAGCCCCAGTCGTACCTCGGTGCCCTGTTGTTCCAGCGTGGCCTCGACGAGGCCGGCGTTGATATCGGGGCCGTGCACCGCGACCCCGTGCCGGCGGGCGTCGGCGACCAGGGACTGCGGAGAGTAGAAGCCCATCGGCTGCGCCCGCAGCAATCCGGCGCAGAATGCCGCGGGATAGTGCAGTTTGAACCAGGCGGAGTAGAACACCAGGGCGGCGAAGCTCTGTGAATGACTTTCGGGGAAACCGAAGTTGGCGAAGGCGAGCAGTTTCTCGTAGATACGGTCGGCGAGGTCGCCGGTTATCCCGTGTAGATCGCGCATTCCCTGGTAGAGCCGGCCGCGTAGCCGCTCCATTTTCTCCGGAGAGCGTTTCGATCCCATGGCGCGGCGCAACTGATCGGCTTCCACCGGGGTGAATCCGGCGACGTCCACCGCCATCTGCATCAACTGTTCCTGGAACAGCGGTACGCCGAGAGTCCGCTCGAGCGAGTTCCGTAGTGCCTCGTGATCGAAGGTGACCTTTTCGAGCCCGTTCTTGCGGCGGATATAGGGATGCACCGAGCCGCCCTGGATGGGTCCGGGCCGGATCAGCGCCACCTCGACCACCAGATCGAAGAAGTTCTTCGGTTTCAACCGCGGCAGGGTCGCCATCTGGGCACGGGATTCCACCTGGAAAACCCCTACCGAATCCGCACGGCACAGCATTTCGTATACGGCGGGTTCGGTGAGGTCCAGGGCGTGCAGTTCGACTGTCACTCCGATGTGTTCGCGCACCAGATCGATCATGTAGTGCAATGCGGAGAGCATACCCAGCCCGAGCAAGTCGAATTTCACCAAACCCGCTGCGGCGCAATCGTCTTTATCCCATTGCAGGACGCTGCGCCCGGCCATCCGCGCCCATTCCACCGGGCATACATCGGCGATGGGCCGATCACAGATCACCATTCCTCCGGAATGGATTCCCAGATGCCGTGGCAGCCCTTCGATATCGGCGGCCAGTTCCAGTACCGGCGCGGGGATATCGGTGCCGGTTTCCGCGCCCACCCCGGTCCACCGGCTCACCTGCCGGCTCCAGGCGTCCTGTTGGCCGGGTGCGAAACCGAGCGCGCGGGCGGCGTCGCGTACCGCGGATTTTCCGCGGTAGGTGATCACATTCGCCACCTGCGCCGCATTCTCCCGGCCGTATCTGCGGTACACGTATTGGATCGCCTCCTCGCGGCGATCCGATTCGATATCCACATCGATATCGGGTGGCCCGTCCCGTTCCGGAGAGAGGAAGCGTTCGAACAGCAACTTGTTGGCGACCGGATCGACGTTGGTGATCCCGATGGCGAAGCAGACCGCGGAATTGGCGGCCGAACCCCGCCCCTGGCACAGGATGTCGTGTTCGTGGCAGAACCGCACGATATCGTGCACCACCAGGAAATAGCCCGGGAACCCGAGTTGCTCGATCACGGCGAGTTCGTGTTCGAGCTGCCGGTAGGCTGCCGGATTCCCCGACGGCGGCCCGTACCGGCCGGCGGCGCCGCGCCGGGTGAGTTCACGCAGCCAGGAGTTCTCGTTGTGGCCGGCGGGCACATCGAACGGCGGTAGTTGCGGCGCGATCAGCTTCAGATCGAATGCGCACTCCTGTGCGATGAGTACCGAATTCGCCACGGCAGCCGGGAATTCCTCGAACAGGCCGGCCATTTCCGCACCCGAACGCAAATGGGTGCCGCCGGTGGGCGCGAGCCAGCCGGCGAGATCGTCGAGGCTGCGCCGGGCCCGGATGGCGGCCAGCGCGGCGGCGCGGCGGCCGCGGGCAGGAGTCGCGAAATGGGCGGCGGTGGTCGCCACCACGGGGATTCCCGCCCGGTGCGCCACCGCGGCGAGTGCGCTGTTGCGCTCATCGTCGCCCGGCAGTCCGTAGCGGGTGAGCTCCACCGCGACGCGGTCGGCGCCGAAACGTTCGCACAGGTCACGCAGGGCCGCTTCGGTGCGTAGCGGTCGCCCCCCGTCCCCGAGATCGTGTTCCAGTGCCCGTCGCACGCGGCCTTTGCGGCAGCCGGTGAGTATCTGCCAGTGCCCGCCGGCTGCCGCGGTGAGCGCGTCGAGGTCGTAACGCAGAATCCCCTTCTCCCCCGCTGCCATATGCGCTGCTGCGAGTTCCCGGGACAGCCGCCGATAACCTTCCTGTCCGCGCGCCAGCACCAGCAGATGTTCCCCTCCCGGATCCGGAATACCGGTACGGGGTGGAGAGTCCGCATTCCCCAGCAGTTCCGGTCCGGCACCCGTGCGCCATATCGGATCGGCATCCGCGCCCTGCACCGAGCCGGCATCATTGCGAAGCACCGAATCGACATTGTTGCGAAGCACTGGATCGACATTGTTGCGAAGCACTGGATCGACATTGTTGCGAAGCACTGGATCAGCGCCGTTGCGACGCACCGGATCGGCGCCGTTGCGTGACCGGGCAGAACCTACCCGGGCATTCGAAATGGTTTGCGGTGTACCGGTTCCGACCAGGGTGAGCTCGGCCCCGTACACCGTGGGCATGCGGTATTCGGCGGCGGCCTCGGCGAACCGCACCACCCCGTAGTACCCGTTGTGGTCGGTGAGCGCGATCGCCGACAGACCCAGCCGCGCGGCCTCGGCGACCATCTCCTCCGGCGGCGAGGCGCCGTCGAGGAAACTGAACGCCGAATGCGCATGCAGTTCCGCGTAGGGGACCACCGGCCCCGCCGGCCGGACCAGCGGTTCGGCCCGGTACTCACCGCGGCTGCGGCTCCATGCTGGGGCGTCGCCGCCGTCGCCGGGTTGCTGTCCGGGCTTCGCGCGCCCGGACAGCACCCGTTCCAATTCCGCCCAGCTGGGTGGACCGTTACTCCATCCCATACGCCGCCTCAGCAGGCCACTCGGTCGGTGGACTCGGCTGCCAGCAGGGTTGCGACATGGTCCACTCCGGCCCGGATAACCCGCCCGTAGGCATCGTCGGCGAGCACGCTCGCATGCCCGCGAGCCAGGGCCAGCTGCATCCGGGCCACATCGAAGTCGCCGACCAACCGGTGGCTGTCGGCCAGGCTCAGATACAGCGCCGGCAGGAATCCGAGCAGTCCGTCGTCGAGCGGAACGCCGGGCACGAATGCCGAGTCGAGCGCCCGGGTGTCCCAGAGCAATGCCCCCTCGGCCGTGTCCTGGAGATCGGCCAGGTGGTGGGCGATCACGCTTCGATGCAGCGGTTCCCCGTCCGTACCGAGCTGATCCCACAGCAGGTGCAGCGCCTGCCGCGCCGCCTCTCGATTCACGCCGCCGAGCCGCACCGCGGCATAGATATCCGCCATCCGATCGTCCGTCATGAACCCAATTATCGCACATATGTTCGAACAATGAGAACGGTAATCGAACCTGCTTTCGAACAGACTCGACCCTGGCGCGCTTTCTTACTTTGGAGTAAGTTCGGCCGGGATAGACCTGCACAGAGGGGCTGCCGATGAGCGCAAACGGAAACCACCGGGGCAAACGCGACCTCACCGGGCGCCACGTCCTCATCACCGGCGCCTCGTCCGGGATCGGCCGGGCGGCGGCGCTGGCGGTGGCGAAGAAAGGCGCGGTCGTGCTGCTGCTCGCCCGCCGCGAGGACGAACTCGGCGCCGCGGTGGACGAGATCAGGGCCGCCGGCGGCACGGCCCATGGATACCCTTGCGATATCACCGATACCGCGTCGGTCGAGGCGGCGCTGGCGGAGATCCTCACCGAACACGGCCACGTGGATATGCTCGTCAACAATGCAGGCCGCTCCATCCGGCGGGCCATCCACCGCTCCACCGACCGGCTGCACGATTACGAACGCACCATGGCCGTCAACTACTTCGGCGCGCTGAGACTCACACTGGCCTTGCTCCCGCAGATGCGGGAGCGAAAATCCGGCCATATCGTCAATATCAGCAGCGCCGGCGTGCAGGTGGCCACCCCGCGGTATTCCGCGTACCTGGCCAGCAAGGCCGCGCTGGACAAGTTCACCGAGGTGGCCGCGGTGGAGACCATGGCCGACGGGGTCACTTTCACCACCATCCACATGCCGCTGGTCCGCACCCCGATGATCGCTCCCACCGGCAACCAGGGCCCGGCCGAATCACCGGAATGGGCGGCCGCGACGATCGTCCGCGCCCTCACCGAACGCCCCCGGCGGATCGACGTTCCGGTCGGCACGCTCGGCGAATACGGCGCCCTCTTCGCTCCGCGTATCCGCGACCTCGTCCTGCACCGCTACTACCGGATGATTCCCGACTCACCGGCCGCGCGCGGCGAACAGGCCGAACCGCTGCCGCAATCACGACTCCCCATGATGCGCGACGTGGAGACGAGCATCCCCGAAGACGAGGAAGCCCCACCTGTCCGGCGAGCAACCGGCCCGCTGCCCCGCGTACGGGCAAGGGCGGCCCGGGGCACCGGGACGGTCCTGCGCCGCGCCGCCCGCTGGGTTCCCGGGACGCACTGGTGAACCGGGGGAAGCGGCGCGACGGCACGATGTACGTTCGTGAGCAACGAGAAAGACACCGTACTCGACGTAGTGCTGGAGTTGATCGCCACTCGTGGCGTAGGTGAAACGACCCCGCGGCGGGTCGCGGACCGATCGGGCGTCGACGGAAAAACACTGCGCCGGCTGTACGGCGACCGCTACGGGATGCTGATGACCGTAGCCAAAACACTCGAACTGAACCAGGACCGCCTGCTCGCCGCGGCCGAAGAAGCCCACCGTCGCACCACGGTGACGAACCGGCGCAACTACCTCGAGGCCGTCGCACGCGCCCTGCTCCTCGGCCTCGGCAACCACCGCGATCTGCTGGCCCGCACCGAGCTGATCGCGAACGCGCGACTCGTGGGTGGATTGGAGGCCGAGACCCGCTGGATGGGCGAACGCGACCGGGCCGTCATCGCCGAAACCCTGGAACGGGTGGGTGTCACCGATATCGAACTCGAAACCGAGCGGCTGGTCGCCCTGCTCAGCGGATTGGCTTTCGAACTCGTGTACCCGCACGGCGCCCGCGCAGGCTCGGCAGATCGGGTGCTCCGGCACCATATCGCCTCGATCGTGCACTGATTCCCACGTCCTCCGGCATCCACGCGATGCCGCGACGATATACGGGCGTCGACGCCGCGAGCCAGGGCTCATGGAGCACAGACACCCCTGGCAAGGCAGACCGCCGGTCAGATACGGCCGGCGGACCCGCTCGGGCCGACATCGCCGCCGAACCCGGCTGAGCAGACACCACCAGCAAACTCTGCCGGGCCGGCACGGTCTGCGCAGACACAGCCGAGGGGCCGGCCGAGCAGAGGTGGCCGGCGCGCCGTGGTCTTCAGAGGTCGAAAACTCGCTGAGCCGGCGGCACCGGCGGGCACGCCGCGGAGATCTGCGCTACGAGCTGCCACGGCCGGTTCCCGTCGACCGACGATTTACCACTGGTCAGTATCCCGCCGGCGAGACCGCGTTCCGGGTCGGCCCAGCCGTACTGGGTGGTGAACCCGCTGCGCCCGAAATGCGCTGTGGTGTCGCGGCCGAATTTCGAACGCCGGCCACCCAATTCGTAGCCGCCGCGGCTCACCCGCCCGGCGACACCGGGCACTCGCGGCGCCGGCCGCACCATCTCGCGCACGGTTTCCGGGCGCAGCACCCGGACTCCGTCGAGTTCCCCGCCCCGCGCCAGGATCTCGTAGAAACGCGCGAGTTCGGCGGCGGTGGTCACCAGGTTGCCCGACGGCAGCTCCGCGGTCAGGAACGCACGGTTGGACTCGCGGTTCACCGCATCCTTCGCGAATCCGCCGCCGAGCGCTTTACCGGCGACGAACGAGGCGATACGCGACGGCGGCGGCCCGGTCTTGACGCTCGGCACCACCGCGTCCACTTCCTCGGGCCGGACGCCGAGGTTCGTCCAGCGGAACCCCAGCGGGTTCAGCACATGCTCGGCCAGATGGTCTCGGATCCGTTTGCCGGTGGCCCGCTGCACCAGCAGACGCAGGATCAAACCGCTGGTGAGAGCGTGATATACGCGAAATCGGCCGGGCGGGTAGCTGGGTTTCAGCGCGGTCAGCCCGCGGAGGCAGAGGTCTTCGTCGAAGGTCATTTCGTGGCCGCGGAACGGCGGGGCCACGAACGGCACCCCGGCGGAATGGGCGAGCACCTGACCGATGGTGATCGCGGCCTTACCGTTCGCCGCGAATTCGGGGATGTAATCGCTGACCCGGTCGTCGTAGCCGAACATCCCCTGTTCGATGAGCAGGTAGATCACTGCCGCGGAAACACCCTTCGCGGTGGAGAAACCGCAGAACGGCGATTCCGTGGTCACCGCAACGCGCTCGGTATCCGGGCCGTCGCCTGGGGCGTTACCCCAGCCGTGGCCGATCGCCCGGTTCAGCACGACCTTCCCGTTACGGCGCAGGCACACCTGGATCGCGGGTGTTCCGCCCAGCCGGTACCAGTCGCGTACCGACGCCCAGATCGCGTCGACGTCCGCGGGATCCAGGCCCGCGCCGGCCGGGTCTGCTTCCGGGCCGACGGAGGTGATGTCGTCCAGCTGGGCGGCGACCGGGACCAGGAGCGCGGAATCTGCCTTCACCGTTCCCAGGGTAGCCACGCGAGCCGCGCCGGGCCGGGCCGAGGACGTGCCGGCCCGGCCACTCCCGGCCCCGGGCCGCCCTTCGGTCCAGCGTTCGCGGACCGGCACGATGACCTGCCCGAACACCATCGTGACAGAGATCACCGAATGCGGTTACCGGCGGCTGTGCTCTGATCATCGAAGAAGCAATGCTCGTTTCCGCCCGTCGAGAGGTGACCATGACGTCCGCGAATACGCGCTTGTCCCGGGCACACATCTGGCTGCTGACGCTGTCCTCGCTGGCCGTCGCACTGGTCATCGCCGCGATGGCCGCGCTGTATACGGCGCTGCCGGAGATCGCCGCAGATACCGGAGCGAGCCAGCAGCAACTCACCTGGGTGGTCGACGGCTACACCCTCGCCCTGGCCTGCCTGGTGTTGTTCTCCGGCGCATTCGGTGACCGCTTCGGCCGCCGGATCATGATGGTGCTCGGACTGGGTATTTTCGCGATCGCATCGGCCATACCGCTGTTCCTGGACGCGCCCACCTGGATCATCGGTTCCCGCGCGGTCGCCGGAATCGGTGCGGCGCTGGTCATGCCGTCCACGCTGTCGCTGCTGACCGGTGGTTTTCCCGCCGAGAAACGCGGGGTCGCGGTAGGGCTGTGGGCCGGTGTGGTCAGCGGCGGCGCCGTCATCGGCATTCTCGGCTCCGGCCTCCTGCTTCAGGTGTGGTCGTGGCAGGCGATCTTCCTCGCGATGACCATCGCCGGCGTCGTCCTCGCGATCGCCGGTTGCACCGTGCCCGAATCGGTGGACGAACTCCGTCCACCGCTGGACTTCTGGGGCGGGATCACCTCTTCCCTCGCTGTCGGAGCGGTCGTGGTCGGCGCTATCGAGGCCCCGGTGCGCGGCTGGTCCGATCCCGTGGTCCTCGGCCTGTTCGGCGGCGGAATCCTCGCCGCTGTGGGTTTCGCGACGGTGGAACTGCGGGTTCCGCATCCGCTGCTGGATGTCCGGCTGTTCGCCGACCGTGGTTTCGGCAGCGGCGCGGTGAGCGTGGGGGTGCAGTTCCTGGTGGCGTTCGGCTACTTCCTGCTGTTCGTCCAGTACATGCAGTTGATCTTCGGCTATTCACCGCTCATGTCGGCGCTGGCGATGGCGCCGATGATCGCACCGCTCATCGGTATCTCGGTCTTCGCGCCCCGGCTGGCCGAACGTTTCGGCCTGCGCCTGCCGACACTCGTCGGACTACTGTGCGTCGGCACCGCGCTGATCCTGGTCTCCCGGACCACCGTGGACAGCACCTATATCGATGTCCTGTGGCCGCTGCTGATCCTCAGCACCGGTCTCGGCCTGTGCACCGCCCCCGCGACCGCCGCCATCATCAATGGCACACCGCCGGAAAAGCACGGGGTGGCGTCGGCGGTCAACGACGCGTCCCGTGAGGTCGGTGCGGCCATCGGGATCGCGGTCTCCGGCAGCATCCTGGCCGTCGGCTACACCGACCGGATCGCGCCGGCCCTGCCCGGCCTGCCCGAACAGGCCCGCGGCCCGGTCGGCGATTCACTCGCTGCGGCACTGGAGGTCACCGAACAGGCCGGGCCGGTCGCCGCGCCGCTGGCGGATTTCGCCAAGGAAGCCTTCGTGCACGGAGCACAGCAGGCCTCGCTGGCCCTCGGGGTCCTGACCGTGGTGATGGCGTTCGTCCTGGGCGCCTGGGCCCCCGGCCGGGTCCGCAAGACCACCAGCGACTCGACCTCGGACGACCAGGCGCTGACGAACCGCTGAGTCGCGGCCGAGCCAAGTAGCCAATAGCGTCCTATCTGACCGGCGCCTTCACCGATCGAGGCATTTCTTCGTCACCGCCGGCCCGGGCAGTGGTCCGCGCCGGCTCGGCGTCACCGTCCGCGGGATCGGCCTCGCCGCCGGCACCGGCGGTATCGCCGAACGCGGGCTCCGCGGCCCGGGCCGCCCGGGATTTCCGCCACGCATACCCGGTGAGCGCAACCGCCACCAGCGCGATCACCACGTAGGCGACTGTGCGTGGCGCCCCCTCGATATCGAAAGTTTTGAACAGCGTGCGCGCGTTCGTCAGCACCAGCACACCGCCGACGCCGGTGCCGAGCACCGCCGGAGCCACCCGGCTCACCAGCCATGCCGCCAGTGGTGCCGCCAGCACACCGCCCAGCGCCAGGCCGGCGATGATCAGCAGATTGTCGAAGAAGTCCGAGCCGAGTCCGAGCAGGAATCCCGCACTGGCCGACGCCGAGACGATGAACTCCGAGGTGCTCACCGTACCGATCACCCGGCGAGGCGCGGACCGGCCGGTGGTCAGCAGCGTGCTGGTGGTGACCGGTCCCCAGCCGCCCCCGCCGCTGGCGTCGATGAAACCGCCGAACAACCCGAGCGGGGTCAGGAACTTCGCCGAATGCGCGGCCTTCTCCGAAGCCGCGATTTCCAGCGGCGGCCGGGACGAGAACCGGACGATCAGGAAAACGCCGATGGCCAGCAGGATTCCCGCCGTCACCGGCTCGGCGGCCTCGGTCGAGATCCGGGAGAGCACGGTCGCGCCGAGGAATGCGCCGATACCGCCGGGCACCCCCAGTCGCAGCACCATCTTCCAGTCGACATTGCCGAACCGCCAGTGTGAGATTCCCGAGGCCAGCGTGGTCGCGACCTCCGCGAAATGCACCGCCGCGCTCGCATGTGCGGCCCCGGTACCGCTGAGAACGAGCAGGGTCGTCGCGGTGACGCCGAAGGCCATCCCGAGCGTCCCGTCGACGATTTGCGCGCCGATACCCACAAGGGTGAAAACAAGTAACTTGATCATGACGGTGTGCTCCCGAACCTGGACCGGAGATCCGAGGCTACGACGCGCATACCGCCGTGACACCGGTTGCGATCACCGTGAATCCAACCCCTCCGGCGCGACATATCCGCACATCGAGAGGTTTCGTCGGAAAATCGTTCGGCAAGAACCACCACTGCTGGTAAGACTGGCCGGTGCCCGTCCAAACCTGCCGCCGGATAATCCTGCGGGACCGGCCTGCCGCCGCGATCACCGCCACCACCTTCGCCACCGAGACCGTTCCCCGGCCGGTCCCGGCCGACGGCGAGGCACTGGTCGAAGTGTTCTGGCTCGGTATAGACGCGACCCAGCGCACCTGGCTCAACTCCGGACCGACCTACATCCAGCCGGTCGATATCGGTGCCGTGATGCGCGGCAGCGGAGTGGGCCGGGTGATCGAATCGCGCAATCCGGAGCTACCGGAAGGCCAGTGGGTCTACGGCGAACTCGGCTGGCAGGAGTACGCGATCGCGCGCACGGGCGGCCTGTTCGGCGTCAATCCGGTGCCGCCGGGTATCGAACCCCGTCATACGCTGACAGTTTTCGGGGTCAGCGGACTCACCGCCTACATCGGTGTAGCCGAGATCCTGCGGGTTGCCGAATCGGACGCGGTGCTGGTCACCGGGGCGGCCGGAAGTGTCGGTTCGCTCGCCGGGCAGATCGCGCGGCTGGCCGGCGCGCGAGTGATCGGTACCGTGGGATCGGACCGGAAGACCGACTGGGTACGCGAGACCGCACGGTTCGACGCATGCCTGAACTACCGCACCGACGACGTCCGGGCCGGATTACGCGATTTCGCGCCGGACGGTCTCACCGCGGTATTCGACAATATCGGCGGTGTTCTGCTGGAACGGGCACTCGACAATCTGGCCGTGCACGCCCGGGTCGCCCTGTGCGGCTCCATTTCCTCCGGTTATACCGCCGAGGGTTACGGAACCGGGCCGGCGAACTATATGCAGCTGGCCTTCCGGCGCGCCCGTATGGAGGGTTTTCTGTTCTTCGATCACGCCGCGATGTTCCCGGCGGCACTGAACCGGTTGGCGGGCTGGGTTTCCACGGGCGATCTGCGCTGGGCCGAGGACATCGTCGACGGCCTGGAAAATGCGCCGGCCGCACTGCAACGGCTGTTCGACGGTTCGAACCTCGGCAAGCAACTGGTCAGGGTACGGGCAGCGCAATAGCCTCGGTCCGATACTGCCGGCGCTGTGGTCGCCGCTCGTGGTCCGGCGGCGGCCTGCGCGCACTTCGATAGCCGCCAGTATCAAATGAGACCCACAACACTTTCATCGCCGTGCCGCCTGTAATGTCACTGAACCGTGCCTGACTTCGGTGTGCGTGCTGAACGAAAGACGACGTTGTTCTGGGCCGCCATGACCACCCTCGGGGTGCTCGCCGGGTATGCCGCGGTACTGCTCGCCAATCCGCGGCACTTCTACACCGACGACACCGAAGCCCAGTACGTTCCCCTTTGGCTGGACGTCGGACGGCGCCTGCGCGAAGGGAATTTCCCGGGTATCGCACCGGAGCAGTGGATGGCCGGGAACTTCCTGGTAGAAGGCCAGGCCAGTGTTTTCAACCCGCCGCAGTTGCTCGTCGCGCTACTGGCGCCGTCGTTCGACAACCTGGTCGTCCTGGCCACCCTGGTAAAGCTCGCGTATTCGATCGTTCTCGCACTCGGTGTGTTCCGGGTGTGCCTGGCGTACCGGGCGCACCCGGCATGGGCGGCGGTGGCGGGTGTCGCATTCTGTTTCTCGGGATGGTTGCTGTTCCTGGACCAGGCGAGCTGGGTGCTCGGTCTCGCCGGTACGGCATGGCTCACGCACGCTTGGGCTTCCGGGGTGCACTACGCACGCGGCCGCGGCGGGCCGATCCCGGTGTTCGTATTCCTGTTCTTCGCGATCACCCTCGGATACGTCTGGCCCGGTGTGGAATCCGCACTCATGATCGTCGCCGTCGCTGCCGGGGAGTGGGTGTATCAGCGCAGGCCGTGGCCGTCGGTGCGGCTACTGCTGGCCGCCGGATACGCCGGAGCGGCGGGCCTCATGACCTACCTGCCCCCATTGCTTTCGGCCGACGTGACCTGGCGGACCGCCGACGAGGCGATCCACAACGACGGTTTCATGACCGTACCGTGGTCGGAATCGCTGAATGCGAGCCTGCCCAGCACACTTCCGTCGTTCAACTCGTGGTTCGGCCTGATCCAGCCGATGCCGATCGTCTATATCGCCTGGTTCCTGCTTCCGGCACTGGCATTCATCGATTGGAAGGCCGCCGGGCAGACATTGCGGGAGTCCGCCGGGGCGGTGATCTTCGCCGGTATCGCGCTGATGTGGACAGCGGGCCCGGCCGCCTTCGGTCCGCTGCGGTGGCCGGCGCGGGTACTGCCGATGCTCGCCCTGGCCTTGCTCGTACTGTGCTGTGTTCTGCTGAGTCGCCATGCGACCCTCACGAACTGGCGGACGCGCGGTGGGGTGGCCGGACTGCTGGTGCTGATCCTGCTGGTGCGGTCGGTGTCCGCGGCCCCGAGCAACCGCATCTGGACGCATATCGGGGCCGCCGCGGTCGTTGTGGCTCTGGGCATCGTGGTCGGGCTGGTGTTCGCGAAATGGGGCCGGACCGCGGCCTGCGCGGCGTTATTGGCCACCATCGCCCCGATCGCGTACTACCAGGTGGACAGCTCCTATCCGCATCCGATGTCGTGGAACCTGCCTGCAAGCCGCTCCGCGGCCCAGGCGCTCTTCCCGGACTTCGACGGCACCACCCTGCAACTCGGCAACAGTTCGATCTTCCCCGGCGACGCCAAAGATCTCACCGGCGTCTACAGTTCGCTGGTCGTGGGCCTCTATGCCGCGGACCTCGGACTCGACTACGTCAACGGCTACACCCCCATCGGCCACCGGGCGTTCTCGGAGCGCACCTGTATGCGCTGGGAGGGCAGCACCTGCCCGGAAGCCTTCGACAAGATCTTCGCCCCGGAGCCGGTGACCGGTGAACCACTGGTCGACCTGATGAAAGTCGATCGGATCACCCTGATGCGGCTGGTGTACCCGGATGCCCGCGATAATCCGCCCCCGCCGGGCTGGCACTGGGTGGACTACCCGCCGAACGATAAATGGATCTGGGTCCTGGAACGCGATACCGGCCCGGTATCGACGGCCGAAGGCCGAATCGCGCACACCGACGGTGTCGACGCGGTCTCGGTCTCGGAAACCGAGAACACCAGTACCGTGCGGGTCTCGTCGGCGCACGGTGGACGGATCACATTCGCCCGCCTGGCATGGCCGGGCTACCGGGCCACGATCGACGGCCGCGAGCACGATTACGTGGCCCTCGACGACATATTCGTCTCGGTGGAGATACCCGCGGGCACCGAGAACGCCGAACTCGAGATCACGTGGCGGCCGCCGGGGATGCCGCTCGGAATCGCCACCTTCGTACTCGGACTCATCGGTATCGGTGTGCTGCAACTCGGCTACATTCGCCACTGGTGGCGGTCCCGTCCCCGTACCGGGAAATCGGATCCGCGACCCGACCCGCTTGCTCCGGCTCCGGCGGAACACGCGGAATCATTCGCCCGCGTGTGAACCGGAGCAACCGGTCGCCGAGTATCTACGCCCGCGGAATTGCGGGCGGCGCTGTACAGGCCGACCCGGTGGGTGCGTCCTGCACTGGGCTCGGACGGGCCACCGCCTTTACGCGATGTCGATGGCTACATTTCCGCCGGGTCCGAGTCACGGCGCGGCTCGCCTCCGGTGGAACGGCCGGCGGTAGCGGCCGGACGTAGGCGCACCTGCGCGTATACCGCTGCCTCCGGGGGCACGCAGCACTCGCCTTCTTCGGACAGGGCCCGCACGGGCGCGGGGTCCACGCGGTCATGACCATCAGATGTCCGGAACCGCGCCGGGCAACCGGAGTCGCGATCGGGCCCGTCCAGTGGTGTACCCGAGGGCTCCCGGCGGAATGCCCCGGCTCAGTACTGCTGACGCCGGTCGACCGCGCCCGCCCCGATCGACCCCAGCAGCGTGATGATGCACAGGCCGGCGATCAGGTTGATCGCGGCGGTGGCGATCTTGGCGTCGAGTCCGGCCACCAGGGTGAACGGCAGCAGCACCGCCAATGCCGTGACCAAGCCGGTGATCCAGTAGAAGAACTGCAGCGGATTGGGCATCAGCGCCAGAAGCAGGTTCAGCAGGCCGGTGGCGGCGATCGCGGCGGCGGCGCCGGCTATCGCATACGAGGTGGTGGAGACCGTACCGTAGGCGCCCGCGCCCTCCGGGGAGAGCACCGCGATATTCAGGATGCCGCGTACCAGCATGATGGCGACCACGATCACCAAGGCCACCACCACGGCGGTGCCGAGCCCGCCTGCCCACAGCCGGCCCAGATTGATCTTCGGCTCCGCCGGTTCCGCGTAGCCCGCTGGTTCCGCATATCCCGGCGGCTCGGAATACCCCGGCTGGTGCGGGTACCCCGGCTGTTGTTGGTGACCCTGCCGGTAAGGGTCCTGCCGTCCATAGTTGTACGACGGATCCGTCATAGGCAGAAACTACCCCGCCCGGGGCCGCGCTCCCACTCGAATCGGGCAGGTATGTCGCCGGAGGACCGGCAGGGCGGTCGCCGACCACGATCGATCATTCCGCGACCGCCGCACAGGGCGTGGCCCGCGGCGCGACCCGACACTCACCGAAGCGCCCGCTTCCGGTCTGCGGCGGTACACCGAACGGTGGCACCGCCCGGGCCGAGGCGCTGGATCGTTCCCGGTATTCCGGGGTGGGCGTTCGACCGCTGCTGGGCGCCTCATATCGTCATGCCTTGGAGGGCCACGGACCGGCCGATAATTTCAGTAGCCGCGCTCCGTGTCGATCACCGCGAGCAGCTTGTCTCCGGCCGCGAAACGCTCGACGTTGGCCGTCACATGGGCTGCCAAAGCCCTGGTGAGCCCCAGCGGGGGATTGGCGATATGCGGCGTGATCAGCGCGTTGGGCAGGGTCCACAGCGGATGATCGGCGGGTAGCGGTTCCGGATCGGTGACGTCGAGCGCGGCACCGCCGATCGTGTTGTCGCGGAGCGCGGGCACCAGCGCCTCGGTATCGACCAGGGTTCCGCGGGCCACGTTCACTATCCACGCTGTCGGTTTCATCTGTGCCAGAGTGTCCGCGTCCACGAGGTGCGCGGTATCCGCGGTCGCCGGGGCAGCGATAACGAAGTGGTCTGCACGCGACCATATTTCGGCTGTCCGGCTCGCGGGAATCGTCTCCGCCGCACCGGGCACCGGAACACCGGATCGGGTCACTGCCAGAACCTGCGCGCCGAACGCGGTGAGCAGCGGGATCATCGCGCGGCCGATACCGCCACAGCCGACGATCGCCACCGTCGCGCCGTGCAGGGTGCCGACGCGCGCATCGATCTCCCCCTTACGCCAGGAGGTCGCACGCGCCTGTTCGGCGAGGCCGCGCACTCCGGCGAGCAGCAGCATCGTCGCGTGTTCGGCGACCGTGCCGGCGTATGCGCCGGCCGCGGAGGTCCAGACGCGCTGGTTGTCGACGAGTCCGGCCGCCAGCCACGGTTCGACACCGGCATAGGGCAGCTGCACCCAGCGGACGGAATCCGGGAGCCGGGCCGGAAAGGTACCCGGACCCTGCGTCCAGACCACCGCGTCTGCTTCGGCGAGCGGGACCAGCACGCCGCCGCCGCGTTCGATCCCGCCGGCCAGGACGGCCTCGTGTTCGGGACCCAGATGGATTCGAGGCACACTCGTGTTCGACACACCTCGACTATGCCCGATGCATGGGATGACTTCACCCGGTGCACGATCCTGCTGATACGTTCGGACAGCTGTCCAGCAACAAACAGGAGATCGAGCATGCAGGTCGCGGGAAATGTTTTCGTCGTCACCGGAGCCGGAAACGGTATCGGGCGCTGCGTCGCGCTGGAGTTGATCGGCCGCGGCGCGACCGTGGCCGGCGCCGACCTCGACGAGCAGGCTCTCGCCCGCACCGCTGCCATGGCCTCGGATCCGAACCGTTTCACCTCCTATCGGCTGGATATCGGCGACCGCGCCGCCGTGGCCGCATTCCCCGCCACCGTGATCGCCGCACACGGCCGGGTGGACGGATTGTTCAATATCGCGGGAATCCCGCAGAACCTCCAGACCACCACGGATATCGACGACGATCGGATCGAAACGCTGATGCGCGTGAACTTCTTCGGCGCGGTGTGGCTGTCACGCGCTTTCCTTCCGCACCTCGAGACGCGCCCGGCGGGGGTCATCATGAACACATCGAGCCTCTCGGCGATCGCCCCGTTCCCGGGTTCGGCGGTGTACGGCGCGTCGAAGGCCGCACTCGCGCTGTTCAGTTACGGGATGGAACAGGACTTGCGCGGCAGCTCGAATGTCACCGTCACCACGGTGCTGCCCGGGACGGTGTGGACCGAGCTCGTACGCAAGGTTTCCCAGCAGATGGGCGCGCCGGAGAAGCTGGCCGAGGGGTTCGCGGCGAAACCCGAGAACGTCGCGCGCCGGATGGTCGACACGACGATGAAGGGCAAGGGCCGGGTCGTCATCGGCAAGGACGCCCACGTCTTCGATATCGTCCGGCGTTTCAGCACCCGCGCGGCCGACCGCCTCGCGTATCTACAGGTAGGCCGCGGGGTGTACAAGAAGCGCCCCGAATCCACGCCACAGCCATGACGACCGGCCGGGAAGAACACTCGTCTCCCCGGCAATCTCGACCCGGTAGCCGACTCGATGCATCGCTGCCGCGGACTCTCTGCGGACCGAACAGGGGTCCGGCACCGCTTCTGCCGCAGGAAACACCGATCTACCTGCGGCATAGCCGTGCCCCCAGTGGGACTCGAACCCACACTTGGCGGATTTTAAGTCCGCTGCCTCTGCCAATTGGGCTATGGGGGCGTGCGGACCACACACTACCGACTCGTACACCCGTACCGGAATACCCGGCGCATGTGAGTCACATAGTGGGATCTGTCTGAATAGCCTGGCATGCCTCCACCAGTACGTCCGCCGCTAGCAAACCCGATTCCTCCGCCGCCTCGCGGACCTCGTCGGGCAGGTCGTAATCCGTGGTCACGGCCAGGAGGGCCAGTTGCAGCGCCTCGCCCAGCCGGCCCAGCCGGCGGGCGATCAGCGTTTCGTCCATATCCGGGCCCAGATTCTCCCAGCCCACCGGCTGCACCCCGTCGATGCGGTAGCGGCGCAGCGTGTCCTCGCCGAGCACCTTCATGAAATCCACCGCCGAGGCCATACAGCGATTATTCGCCACCCGGTACTCGGTGCGGTCGGCGATCTTGTCGATGAGTACCGCGACGATCGTCGCGGCCGTGAACATACCGTCGCAGACCCGGGCCGGAGCCGCCTCGGGCGGGCCGGGAGGGGCCGTGGCCAGGCCGGTGGTGACCGCATCGATCCACTCCACCACCAGCTCGGTGCCCGAGGCATCGGACAGCCGTGGTTCGTAGACATTCGGTTCGTCCCGGCGCCGGAACCACCGCCACGGTAGACGCATCGCCATCACCTCTGTTCGGAAGCAGACTTGCCGAGCAGCGAATGCCGTCGGCCGTATGCGAAGTACATCACCAAACCGAGCAGCATCCAGACTACGAAACGCAGCCAGGTTTCCACGGAAAGATTCACCATCAGCCACAGGCAGGCCAGCACCGCCAGGATCGGCACCAGCGGCACGAACGGAACCCGGAAACCGCGCGGCAGATCCGGGCGGGTGCGGCGCAGCACCACTACGCCGATCGAGACCAGCAGGAACGCGAACAGGGTACCGATATTGACCATTTCCTCGAGCGTGCCGAAATCGACGAGACCGGCCAGGATCGCGCACACCACGCCGACGGTCACCGTGATCCGCACGGGCGTGCCGCGCGACCCGGTCTTGGCGAACCAGCGCGGGGTGAGACCGTCCCGGGACATGGCGAACAGGACCCGGGTCTGACCGAGCAGCATCACCATGACGACAGTGGTCAAACCGGCCAGCGCGCCGATGGAGATGATCCGGTGCGCCCAGGTGGCGCCGTGGACTTCGAAGGCGGTGGCGAGAGTGGCGTTATCGCCGGCGAGTTCGGTGTAGGGCACCATCCCGGTCAGCACCACCGTCACGGCCACGTACAGCACGGTTACCACGATCAGCGATCCGATGATTCCCCGCGGCAGATCCCGCTGCGGGTTCTTCGTTTCCTCGGCGGCCGTCGCGACCACGTCGAAGCCGATGAACGCGAAGAAGACCAGGCTGGCCGCCGCGAGCAGGCCGTACCAGCCGAAGCTGCTGTTACCGCCGCCGGTGACCCAGGAGAACAGCGACTGGGTGAGCCCCTGCCCTTCCTCGCCGGGTACCGCTTCCGGGATGAAGGGGGTCAGGTTGGCGGAATCGAAGAATGTCAGGCCGACGACGATCACCAGCAGGATGACCCCGATTTTGATCGCCACGGCCACCGCCGAAACGCGCGAGGACAGTTTGGTGCCGAGAGCGAGCAGCGTGGTCAGGATCGCGATCAGCAGTACCGCACCCCAATCGAAGGTCACCCCGGCGATATGGACGACCGCGGCGCCGTGATCGAACACCTGACCGAGATACTGCGACCATCCCTTGGACACCACCGCTGCCGCGAGCGCGAACTCCAGTAGCAGATCCCAGCCGATGATCCACGCGGCGAGTTCGCCGAAGGTCGCGTAGGAGAACGTATAGGCACTACCGGCCACCGGCACGGTCGAAGCGAATTCCGCATAGCACAGGGCGGTGAGTCCGCAGGCGATGGCGGCGAATACGAACGCCAGCGATACCGACGGACCCGCGACATTGCCCGCGGTCCGGGCGGTGAGGGTGAAGATACCGGCACCGATCACGACGGCGACACCGAAGATTCCGAGGTCCCACGCGGTCAGGTCTTTGCGGAGTTTCGCGCCGGGTTCGTCGGTGTCGCGGATCGACTGCTCCACCGATTTGGTGCGGAACAGCGAACTCCGGCTTTTCGGGGTCGTCACTGCGGCCTCCTGTGTTACTGGCGCGAGTACCGGGAACGCTAGTGCACTCCCGACATATATCGGGTTATCCACGACGACAGCGCCGCAATCGCCAGGCCGGCCGCGACAGCCACCAGACCGGTGATCCCGAAGTAGGCGAATTCGGCATCAGCGGAGTAGAACCGGGCCAGCACGCCGGACAGCGTGGTGCCCAACGCCACCGACAGAAAGTAGAGCGCCATCATCTGGGCCCGGAAATGTTGCGGCGCCAACTGGGTGGTGACCGCCAGCCCGATCGGCGAGATCAGCAGCTCCGAGACCGCGAACACCGCCATGATGAACAGCACCACCAGCGCCGGCACGGCCTTACCGGTGGTCCCCGCCAGCGGCACGAACAGCAGGAACGCCGCGCCCATACCGATCACGCCGAAGGCGAACTTACGGGGTGTGCTCGGTGCCCTGCTTCCCAGCTTCGTCCACAGCAGCGCGAACAGCGGCGACAGCGCGATGATCCACACCGGTTCCACCGAACCGATCCAGTTCGACGGCGCCGTCCAGCCGAAGATGTTCCAGTTCATCCGTTCGTCGGAGTACACCGCCAGCACGGTGAAGATCTGCTGGAACAGCGACCAGAACACCACATTCGCCACGAACAGCGGCACGAACGCCCACACCCGGCTCCGTTCGACCGCGGTGACCCGGCGATGGGTGAGCAGCACGGCGAAATATCCGAGGGCGGCCACCACGATGAGCGCCGTGGTGACATCCGGCAGATTGCCGATGGTGACCAGACCGGTCACCAGCACTCCCACGATCACCAGGATCGCGACGAGCAGCAGTCCCGCCAGCGGGCCGAGCGCGCGGCGCGGCAGCGGATCCGGCACGTCACGACCGGCGGTACCGAGGTTGCGCCGGAACATCACGTACTGGATCAACCCGAGCGCCATCCCGACCGCGGCCGCCCCGAAGCCCGCGTGGAAACCCCATTCCTGCTGCAGCAGACCGGTGAGCAACGGCCCGGTGAAGGCGCCCAGGTTGATTCCCAGATAGAACAGCGTGAAACCGCCGTCGACGCGCGCGTCACCCTTCGGATACAGGGTGCCCAGCAGCGCGGACGCATTCGATTTCAAGGCGCCACTGCCCAGGGCGACCAGGACCAGCCCCAGCCCGACTCCGGCCAGCCCGGGCACCAGCGCGAGCGCGATATGCCCGGTCATCACCACGACTCCGCCGTAGAAGACGGTCCGTTCCATCCCGATCAGCCGGTCGGACACCCACCCGCCGAGCACCGTACACAGATAGACGAGCCCGCCGTAGGCGCCTACCAGTCCGACCGCGACGTCCTGATCGATCCCGAGCCCGCCCTCGGTGGTCTCGTAGTACAGGTAGTAGCCCAGGATCGTGAGCATCCCGTAGAAGGAGAACCGCTCCCACAGCTCCACACCGAACAGGTTGACCAGGCCGATGGGGTGCCCGAAGAAGGTCCGGCCGGGGACCGCCGTGGAGGGTGCGTCCGACATTCCCCGACTCTGCCACGAACCAGACCTGCCGCGTGGCATACCGCACCGAACCGATATCGCACGTTGACGCGGGCGCCCGGGCTCAGGCGATCGACTGGGCGATACCGTCCAGGATGTCGTGTTCGCTGACGACCAGCGCCCGGATACCGGCCCGCTCGGCCAGTTCCGCCGCCAGTACCTCGGTGATCACCGCACCGCCGCCGATCACGTCCACTCGGCCCGGATGCATCGGCCCCAGCGCGGCCCGCTGGTCGTGATCCATCCCGATCAGCCGATCGCAGACCGCGTTCAGTTCCGGCAGTTCGATCCGCGCGAGATGCGTTTTGGCCGAATCGTATTCCGGCAGGTCCAGGGCCACCGCGGCCAGTGTGGTCATCGTGCCGGCCACCCCGACCCAGGTGTGCGCGCCGTCCACCGGCACCCGAGTGAAAGCCTCGGTGAGCCGCTCGGTCGCGAAATCCCGGGCAGCGGCCACCTGATCGGCCGAGGGCGGATTTCCGTGCAGGCATCGCTCGGTGACCCGCACACAGCCGATATCGGCCGAGAACGCCGCCTGCACACCGGTGCTGTCACCGACTACCAGTTCGGTGGAACCGCCGCCCAGATCGACCACCACGAAAGGGCCGTCGTCCGGCCGCAACTCACCCACCGCGCCCGCGAACGACAACCGGGCCTCCTCGTCGCCGGTGATCACCTCGGCTTCGGCGCCCGGCACCACACGACCCAGTTCGGCGCGCGTCATCGCAAAGAAATCGTCCCGGTTCGACGCATCACGGGTCGCGGAGGTGGCGACCATTCGCACCCGCCGCACCTCGTGCTCGGCCATCAGCGTCACATAGTCGGCCAGCGCCACCCGGGTGCGTTCGATCGCCGCCGGATCGAGCCGGCCGGTCGCGTCCACGCCCTTGCCGAGCCGCACGATCCGCATCTCCCGATGCACATCGGTGAGCGCGCCGTCGGTGCCGATATCGGCGATCAGCAGGCGGATCGAGTTGGTGCCGCAATCCACGGCCGCCACCCTGTCGTTCACAGCGACTCCTTCGAAGCTGGTACATACCGTTCGCGGCGGCCGGGGTATCGCCTCATGATTCCGCCTCCGGCGCGTACCGCGGCCAGTCCGCCGGAACCGCGGTCCCCCGCAATCCGTTCTCGGCCGCCAGGGCCACCGCTTCGTCACCGAGCGGATTCACCCCCGGCCCTTTGGCGAGCGCGTGCGCGATCAGCACATGCAGGCATTTCACCCGGTCCGGCATACCGCCGCCGCTGAAATCGGTGCCCAGCGATTCGATCTCGTCGCGTTCGGCCAGATAACTCTCGTGCGCGGCCCGGTAAGCGGCAGCCAATTCGGGGTCGCGGCCCAGGCGTTCGGTCATCCCTTTCATCACGCCCGCGGATTCCAACCGGCTGGCCTCGGCCGTGAGCCGCGGATCGGTCAGGTAGTACAGCGTCGGAAAAGGAGTCCCGTCGGGCAGTTTCGGCGCGGTCTTCACCACCGCGGGCAAACCGTCGGGTGTCCGGTAGGCGATGGCGAGCACCCCGCGCGGGGCGCGGCCCAACTGTTCGGCGACGATCTGCAGATCTCGGTCGTCGGGTGTGCTCACCTGTTTCCTTCCGGCTGCGGCGCGGGCGGTGCCGCTTCTTCGACGGGTGGTGGTTCGGAAATACTGCGCCACAGGTCGGTGTACCACGGGTCGGGAACGTCGCGCGGCGCCTGCGGGTCGGGAATGGCAGGTACCTCGATCCCCGGGACCTGCACGATATACGGGGTCTCCCCCGGCATGACAAGTCGCAACCGGTCCCGCGCCTCGGACCGGATATACGCCGGATCCTCCTGCTGCGCCCGGCGATCCTTCAGGACGGCGATATCGGCCTCGAGCGTCCGGCGTTCGGCCGCCAGCTGGGCGGCCTCGGAGCGCTGCGTGAAATAGGTGCGCATGGGCACCGCCAACGTCATGGCCAGCGCGCACACCACCATCGCCAGGATGATCGCCTTACCGGCGGAAAGCCCGAGGATGGTCCGTTCGGTCCAGTCCCGGGTCCCCGCGGCGCGGCTGCGGGACCGGCGGGTGGTCCGGCGCACCCGTTCGGCGCCGCCGTGTACAGCGGCAGCGGGCCGCCGGGACGGCGCACGCGACGTGCGCCGGTTACCCCGCCCGGCCGGGCTGGTCCCGCGCGCACGCCGCTCCGCCATCTTCTTGCTCAGTCCTCGAACGTGAACCGCGGGAACGCGACATCGCCCGCATAACGAGCCGAATCGCCGAGCGCGTCCTCGATCCGCAGCAGCTGGTTGTACTTCGCCACCCGCTCGCTGCGCGCCGGCGCACCCGTCTTGATCTGTCCACTGCCGACGGCGACGGCGAGATCCGCGATGGTGGTGTCCTCGGTTTCACCCGACCGGTGCGACATCATCGTCTTGTACCCGTTACGGTGCGCGAGTTCGACGGCGTCCAGGGTCTCGGTGAGCGTGCCGATCTGGTTCACCTTCACCAGCAGCGCGTTCGCGGCGCCCTTGGCGATACCGTCCTCGAGCCGTTCCGGGTTGGTGACGAACAGGTCGTCGCCGACCAGCTGCACCTTGTCGCCGATTTCGTCGGTGAGCGCCACCCAGCCGTCCCAGTCGTCCTCCGACAGCGGGTCCTCGATGGACACCAGCGGGTACGCGGCACGCAGCTCGGTGTAGAACTTCGCCATCTCCGCGGCGGTACGCGCCGAACCCTCGAACTGGTACGCACCGTTGGAGTAGAACTCGGTCGCCGCAACATCCAGGGCCAGCGCCACATCCCGGCCCAGTTTCAGCCCAGTCTTCCCGATCGCGACGCTGATCAGGTCCAGCGCCTCCCGGGTACCGGCGACATCCGGGGCGAATCCGCCCTCGTCGCCCAGCCCGGTGGCCAGCCCCTTCTCCTTCAGCACCGCTTTCAGCGCGTGATAGACCTCCGCGCCCCAGCGCAGCGATTCCTTGAACGTCGGCGCCCCGATCGGCGCCACCATGAACTCCTGCACATCCACCCCGGTATCGGCATGCGCGCCACCGTTGAGGATGTTCATCATCGGTACCGGCAGCACATGCGCGTTCGGTCCGCCGAGGTAACGGAACAGTTCCAGCCCCGACGACTCCGCCGCCGCCCGCGCCACCGCCAGCGACACACCCAGCAGCGCGTTCGCACCCAGCCGGGACTTGTCCGGGGTGCCGTCCAGATCCAGCAGCGCCTGGTCGACGGTCCGCTGTTCGACAGCGTCCAGCCCGATCACCGCCGGGGCGATCTCGTCCAGCACCCCCTCAACCGCCTTCTGCACCCCTTTACCCAGGTAGCGCTCCCCGCCGTCCCGCAGCTCCACGGCCTCGTGCTCACCGGTGGACGCACCCGACGGCACCGCGGCCCGGGTCAGGGTGCCGTCGTCGAGGGCGATCTCGACTTCGACGGTGGGGTTACCGCGCGAATCCAGGATCTCGCGAGCTCCGACCTGTTCGATGATGGCCACGAAAACAACACTCCTTCGGCTGTCGGCACGGTGTGATCAGGAAAGAGCCGTGCAGTCGCGAGCCTAGTAGGCCCGCTCGGAGCCAGTCCATCTGCCGCCCCGCACCACGCCGAGCTCCCCGGAAGCTCCTGCCCATCCGGTACACCGCCACGCGCCCAACCCCGCCGTGCCGGACAGTGTCACGAGGTCACGCGCACGCGCCGCCCATGAGCCACAGCACGCCCGAGCGAGGTCGGTCCGCGAGCAGCCTTGCCCAGGGACCCGTAGTCGGCGGCCGGTGGGCGAGACTCTGCGCACGCACCGCACACATCTCGACGGCGCAGGGACGAGCTGACTCGACCTGTTCCTCGCCGGGGCGACGGTTTCCCACGGCGACCTCGGCGGAACGCGGGCGCTGCAGGTTCGCCGGCACTCCCAGTGGAGGTCTCGCCCAGCCCCAACAGCCATGCGCCGAGTTCAGAGAGCAGGGGCCGCATTCCCATCACACGCGTCGGCCGACACTGTAGGCTGCCGCCCGGTCACGGACCTCCTCCATATAGCTCTGCGACCGGTTATAGGTGAACAGCGCCCGGCTCCACCCTTCCGCACTCAGCAGATCCCCGCCGCTGACACACAAGTAACGGGCAGCCGTCAACGCCGCATCATCGATACTGTGCGGATCGGCCACCCCGTCCCCATTGGCGTCCACTCCCCACTTCCGCCAGGTCTCCGGGATGAACTGCATCGGCCCGACCGCCCGATCGTAAACCGTATCCCCATCGAACCGCCCACCATCGGTATCCCGGATCTCCGCCACCCCCGGCGACCCGTCCAGCGCAATCCCGATGATCCCCGGCTGCACCAGCCCATCCGCCCCTACCTCCGCACCCTGATGCCGGCCGTGATCGCTCTCCACACTCCCGATCCCCGCCAGCGTCGTCCACGCAACCCCGCACTCCGGCCGCGACCTCCCCATCACCGCCGCCGCATACCCATACGCCTCCAACGCCGCCACCGGCATCTCCAGCCCATCCGCATGCTCCGACGCCCACCCGTTCAACAAGGCCGCGGTCCGGCCGGGCGCATCGAGATCGATCACCGGAACCGGCACCCCGGGGCCGGGCGGGGTCCCCTCGGGAATGGGCACGAGTTCCTCACCCACCCCACACCCGGTGAGCAACAACGCGACGATCGAAGCGGCGATAACGCCGTACCTGCGGGAACGCACACCATCCATCATCCAGATCGGAACGCCGCAATGCGCTGACCGCACCGAGGCTGTGGCCGGCAGCACGCCGGACGCGCTCCGCTCATGATCGGCACTCCACCGCGATCCGACCCAGCCGCCTTCGCCTGCCACCGGCCCGCGACCCACGTGCTGATCATCGGAAAGCTTTAGCTATCAACGGTCTACATAACCGCACTTCACTGCTGATCAATCAGAACTTGTTACGGTCCCGGCGCACAACGTGCAGTACGATTCCGCGGGATCGTAATCGTTAGGGGGGCCGCCATGCACCGACGACAACTCGCAAGGCTGCGCAACGCGGTCGCCGTGTTCGCGACAGCGGCGATGGTGACGGGAACAGCGGGGTGTGGATCGGTAGTGAACGGCCAAGCTGTTCGACCGAAGCCGGACCTGTCCGGTCTGGAAGTCGGTAATTATCCGACCGAACCGATCCACGTCGGAACCGCGGGCGACAAGGAGGCCGCGCGCTACCGCGAGGGAGAGCGGCTGGGTGATTTCGTTGTATTGCCGTTCGAAGCTGATCCCGCTTACTCGCGGATGGTGGTGGGAACGGGCGGCCCTGTTGTACTCAACCGCAAGGACATGCAGTCACTCGTCATCAACGACACGTTCGACGAGGTAGCCGCAGACTTGACGGCAGGTTGGGTGCACACCTGGGCGACGGAAGACCACCCCACGACCGCCCAGGAGATGAGCATCGCGGTCTTGATGTTCCCCGATGCGCCGACCGCCGAACGTGTCGCCGCGGGTCTCGAACACGACGATTTCACCTTCAACACAGACAACCGGCCTGTTCAGCTTCCCGAATACCCTTATGCAAAAGCTCATTGGCGCCCGGGTGTCGCCTCGCTGGGCAGCTGGACGAATCATGATCGCTACGTGGTCTTCGTCAAGTTCGACGACAATTCGAACAAGACAGACCTTCCGGATATGGTCCGACGGACCGAATCCCTGCTCGACCTCCAGATGCCGTTGCTCGACAAGTTCGAGCCCACGCCTGCTGATCAACTCGAGAATATCGAACTCGACCCAGACGGAATCCTGAGTCTGGCATTGCCGAAGAGCGAAGAGGTCGCCGCCGCGCTAGGGCCTTCCAGCGCTTTCCGGGGGCGAGGAGCGCTGCACTTCATCGGTTTGTCCAGCTTGGAGTTTCTGGACAAAGGCGAAGTCAGCGCGATAGCCCTCGCGGAAACTGTAGTCATCCGCAGTAGGTCTACCCAAGGCGCCGAAGCCCTCTGGGAACTCCTCCGCCCGGACGAAACGACGGACTCACAACCGATCGCTGCCCCCACCGGTATAGACGGCGGGGTCGAGTGCTTCCGAAGAAAAGTCGAGGAGCATCAGCGGCCGTCCAGCTTCTGCGTACTCCGAACGGGTAAATACTTTACACACGTGGAAGGCGCACAAATCCAGGATCTACATCAAAAGACCGCCGCCCAGTACGCCTTGCTTGCAAGATAGGGTGCGAATTGACGACAACGGGTACCAGTAGAAGGCCGAGCCGTAGACAACTGTTGGTGGCGGCGCTGATCCTGACAGTCACGGCGGCGGTGACAACAGCATGCGGTCAGGCGATCGTCGGCCACCCCGGGCCGGGGATGAGTCCGGCGGCCGTGGACAAACTCGATGTCGGGCTCTACCCGACGGAACCTGCCGATTTCGATATGAAGATCGGAACCAACGTGGACGTGTACTCACTGGAGGCACGCAGGATGCTCGGGTATCTGATTTCACCGTACAGCGTGGACCCCGACCTCCGATACCTCTGGGATACCGCACTTTTGTCGGGTAGTTCTCCCCCGGGCCCCGGCACGTACCCCGCGGACCTCGAACCGATATCGGAGAAGAACTATTTCATCGCCGGCGCCGCAACGATACGAGCCAACAACAGTGCCAGGAACGAAAAGCGCACAGCCATCTCCATATTGAACTTTCCCGACGCCGACTATGCGCGAACGGCCGCAGCGGAGTACAACGCCGCCATCGATCACGCTGTACCGGGACGGCAGAAGATCGATATAGCCGGATACAGCGATGCCCATGCAGCCTTGTCCCCGAGCCGCAACGAAGGGCTGTTGTTCGCAGCCCGGGGACCATTCGTGGTGCACGCTTCGATACTGGCGCCACCGGATCAAGCGGAGCAGATGGGCGACCGGATGAAGCGAATCCTGGATCTCCAGTTCTCGGCCCTGGATGAATTGACACCCACGCCACCGGACGACATGTTGGATCTTCCCATCGATCCGGAAGGAATTATGAGGATCACCCTGCCGGACGAGTATCCGGGCAGCGCCGCGTACAACGACATGGCCGGAGCTTATCCACCGTCGGCACACCTCCATATGGAGACCGACGCAGGAGTGACCGGCGATTACACGCCGTACGGTGTCGACCTCGTTGCCAGGAACGGAGCCACGGTCTACCGCACCGGCAGTATGCAACAGGCTTTTTCACTACAAACCGCACTGACACGGGCGGAAAAGTACGACGAGGAACTACCCAATCCGCCGGGCCTCACCGACGCCCGCTGTCTGATGCGTGAATTCTCAGGCATACAGGACAGCTTTTCCTGCGTCATCGTGTACGACCGCTACGTCGCAGTCATAGATGCCTTCGGCATCGGAAATGCGCCATCGCCTGAACTCTATCAAGCCACAGCCGCCCAATACGCGATGCTGGCCAATAGTCGATGACGTCGGGCCGTGGAGAGCGCACGTTCGCCGTGCCGGACCGTTCTTGCCGGACCACAATCGCTGTGACGGCATCCGTACAGAATACCCCGCCGCCGGCGTGACCGAAGGTATAGGAGGAGCGAATGGCATTGCCGCCAGGTGCCGTTATCGGCGGTTACCGTATAGAACGCGTACTCGGCAGCGGCGGTATGGGCGCGGTGTACCTCGGCCAGCACCCGAGTCTGCCACGTCAGGACGCGATCAAGGTCCTCAACGAGGAACTCTCCAACGACCCGGAGTTCCGCGCACGCTTCGAACGTGAGGGCAGTCTCGCTGCGGGCCTGGACCATCCCAATATCGTCCCGGTGTACAACCGCGGTGAAGATCACGGTCTGCTGTGGATCGCGATGAAATTCGTCCCGGGCACCGATGCATCCGAGGAGGCCCAGAAGGGGCCCGCGGTGATGACGGTACAGCGCGCCTTGCGAATCATCTCCGAGGTCGGCAAGGGGCTCGACTACGCGCACCGGCGGCGTTTGCTGCACCGCGATATCAAACCGGCCAACTTCCTGCTGTCGAACTCTCCGGATGATGATGAAGAGCGGGTCCTACTCACCGACTTCGGCGTTGCCAAGTCCGTGGAAGACGGCCAGGATCTCACTGCAACCGGCAAGTTCATGGCTACGATCGCCTACGCGTCGCCAGAGCAGTTACTCGGACAGCAGATCGACTACCGGTCCGACATCTACAGCCTGGGATGTTCGTTTTTCAAATTGCTGACCGGTCAAAATCCCTACCCGTCGACCGTCCCGGCGATGGTGATGATGGGTCACTTGAACGAGGCCCCACCGCAGATCTCGGCGACGCGCCTTGATCTGCCGCCCGCCCTCGACCGAGTCTTTGCAAGAGTGCTCGCCAAGAATCCGGCGCACCGTTACAGCAGCTGTCGCGATTTCGTTGCCGATGCCGAGTCCGCCCTCTACGGACGGCCCCAATTCGCCCCGGATGGTGGCTACCGGACGACACACCGCGCAGTGCCCGTCGCCTACACGGGCTCGGGCTCGCCGACAGCGACAGCCGTTACCCAGCGCGATCAGTCTTCGATCATCACCCAGCCGCGAGAGGATTTCGGCCGTTCCGCCCCGGAGTCCGGTATCGGCCGTGCTCGCAGGCGGAAACTTCTTGTTGCTGCGGCCTCGGCGATTGTCGCTGTCCTTGCAATCGCGGCGGGGGTGTATGCGATTTCCGGAAATGGCTCGGGATCGCCCACAGGCCCCGATCTCGCCCAGGTACGTTCAGCACACCCCGAATTCGCGAACAAAACCGTAGCAGTATTCAATTACGGAAACTCCCTGTTCTCGGCCGCCCTCGACGGCTCCCCCCAGGCGAACTTCCTCCGTGATCTCGGATTCCGATACAGCGAAGCCTACCTCCCGCTCAAGAACGAGAAGTCGCCACGTGAGCTCGCGCCAACTGGATTCAGTGTCCCGAAGCTCTTGGACCTGGTAATCGTCGGAAGAACCGACAGCGCTGCCGGAAACGGCGGCCTCAACGGGCTACCCAACTCATTCTTGAATTCAACCGCAAAGATCGTCGTGGTGGACGACGTCACAACAGTACAGGCATTGCAAGTATGGACCGATCAGTCACCTGAACGTCTTGTGAACGAATTGGTTCCAGCCATATCGAGGGTTATTTAACCTGTCGGGGAGGCCGATATGCACACTATGAAACGCTTATCCATCGTGCTGCCTGTCTGCGTAGCACTGCTGACCGCAACCGGCTGCGGCGATGATTCTCCGGCCTCCGGCCAGGACGTTGATACCGCCTCGCTACAGCCGGGGAATTACCCGACTACACCACGGACCGCAGAGGAGGTCCGCACACCTGAGAATATCGATATTCAGGAGCCCCTCCGACTGGGTGCACATGTACCGATGATAATGGAGACCAGCCCGCGGCTCGTCTTCAATCGGGTCGAGGCCCAGCGCAAGATACTCACACCGCTCATGCCGCCGTTGAAACCCGAGAATTTTCTCTCGGGCGCACCTGGTTTCATCGCCGGATGGGAGACGATGGGGCAACGGCGGCAAGATTCCAACCATGGCAGAACCATCGAACTCAGCGTGATGAGGTTCGCCGAGACCGGCCAAGCTACCGCCGCCGCACAGTTCCTCGCAGACACTGCTATGCATGGCAAGTATCCGCCCGTCGAGACCATTTCCATACCGGAATATCCCTCTGCATTCGGGCAGGTCAGCAAGTTCGGTGCAGTCTCGACATGGATTGCACAAGGCCCATTTGTGTTGAAGACATGGGTGGGCGCAGGTGTCGATCTTCCACCTGATCCCGCGGCCTTGGCCGGTCTCACCAAGACGGTATTCGACGAACAGTTCGCCGCCCTTCGAGACTACGAACCGACACCGCCTGACCAAATGGACGATCTCCCCGTCGACCGGGACGGAATACTGACCTATACCCTTGCCGGATCCGAACCGGCTGCCGAGTTGGTTATGAGTCCAGTGGTCGCGTTGAACTTCCTGGAACGACCGGACCTGGCAAAGCGGGCGTTCGAGGATGCCCACGTCGACTTGGCAGTGCACGCCGCAGCAAGGATATACCGCGCCGGCGATCCGGATGCAGCAAGCCGTTTGAAGGCATATTTCATATCCCAGCAGGACTCTGCACGTCAACGGGTCGATTCGCCACCGGGGCTACCGGCGGCTTACTGCACCGACGACCCCGAGTCGACAGGTTCCCTCTCGTGTGTGTTCACAGTTGGCCACTACACTGTCATTATCGAGGGCTCCAACCAGATTCAGGATCTACACCAGCAAGTTGCGGCACAGTATCTTCTCCTGGAGCAAGCACCCTGAATCGAGCATGAGTGATGCCCCGGGTAAAAAACCCCGGGGCATCACCGTATTGGATCGACAGCCGATGATCGGCATTGTCAAGCAAATTACATCGACATCCAGGCGCCGGCATTCCGCTTGTCGGTGTCGGACATATTGATCGCACCGTCCTGGACAACCCGCGAGATGCGATTCAGGACATCCAGCAGCTCGATCTGGGCGACTTTCCACTCGTTCTGCTTGACCATATAGGCTTCGTACGCGCCATCATTTCCCGAACTGCTGTCGCTTTCCCACGACTGGGCAAGATTCTGCGCGTAACCCATCAGATCATCATTCTGGGTCCTGAGCTCGCCGACCCTCCTGTCGATATCGGTCGACAGCGCCATGAGCTGCTCTTGGCTGTACTTCAACATTGGAAACTCCTGGTGGTGTTCGTAGAGCGGCCGAGGTGCCTAGAGCTTGATGGTCGATGCCGAGAGGGCGGATTCCACAGCAGCGATGGACTGCTGGTTCTCCTGCTCGGAGGTTTCGTAGTTCTCGCCGTTCTTGCGGATCATGGTTGCAATCTCGGTCAGCACGGTGGCCAGACGCTGCGACTTGGCATCGTAATCGTCCATGACACGCCGGAAAGAGCCGGCGGCAGCACCTTCCCAGTTGCCGGCGCTGCCCGCCACCAGATCCCGAATGTTCCGGAGCACGCCCTGCATCTGGTCATTCACATCATCGATGTGCTTGGCGCCTGTGGACATCCCGGATGAGTCGACTGTCAAACCAGCCATGGTTTCTCCTCATTGTGAGTTCGGTTCCGGACCCCCTGCGTCCGCAAACGGCCCGAACTTGCCCTTCATCTTGATTGGACGCGTTCCGCGTCCAATCGGTTCCATGGATTCTCGAAAATATCCCGGCAGGAGTCATGGGTTGACATCTAGCGAGGATGCGAGGTCTTCACAGATAGGTGTAATCGAGTCGTACCCCCCTGTCCGATACTGGCATCCGATGCTGATCTGGATACTGTGTTCGACGATAACATGCCAGTCAACGGTAGATCCGTCCTCTGGATGCTCGGTATAGGCCAACCCCGGCCGGCCACCGAAGACCACGTCGCGACGAACTGGAGAGTACAAACCAGCTGGGCCGGCGGCTATTTTGGTCTCGAGGTCGGAGGCGACCAAGTCGTAGCCGGCCCTGGCGATCTGTAACTGCTCCTGGGTGACTGTGATTCGGGCCTTGGGACCCGTATTCGGCTCGAGCACCAAGCGAACGGTGGATGCGGTATGCGGGTCGATGATCCGCCAGCCTTCGGGCACGGTCAACGCCACGTAGCCGACAGTGACGGAACCGGCGTCGAGCTCCGGCTCTGCGGAATCTGCGGACGCGGGGGGTTCGGTCGAAGTAGGCTCGGACGCGGCAACCTCCGCATCCCCAGCGGTGGACATTCCGAGGAAAACGCCGACGGTGACCAGGGCCGCTATCGCTGAAACAGCGACGGCCCCGATATACAGCGGAGTTTTCGAGCGGGGCGGACGGGTGGCGGCGGCCCGTTCCCGCAGCGACTGTAGCCATTCGGCGTCGGCAGCAGCCGGAGGAATGGTTGGCCGGTGGTCAGCAGGTTCGGTGGCGCGGACCCGCACGAGATCTGCGCCGGCGACCACGAGAAGATCAGCGCGGCACAGTTCGGCGACCACATCGGCGATCAGATCGAGGAAATCGGCATCGGTACGACCGACTATCACCACCGAATCGACCTGACAGCCTTGGGTCAGACGCTCCAATAACGAACGGAAAGCATTCCGACCGTGCTCGCCGGCGCCGATCTCGGCGGCGGCGAGGGCCGGCTCATGCTCGCAGAACTCCAGGCGGGGACCGTGATCGCTGGGAACCACCGTGGTCGCGGTCGTCGACAGCGGTCCGAATTCCAGGACTACGCTGCGTACATCGCGGATCCGCCGAGTCGCAACGGCCGCGCGCAGGGCGATCGGCTCCAAGTTCACCTGACCGCAGTGCCTTGCGGCAGCGGAATGCAGCACGTTCAGTCGATGAGGATCCCATTCGCTGGGGTGTAACACTGTCAGCAGCCCGCACGGCGAGTGAACGCGCAACTGTGCAAGGGCGTGGGCGAACACAGCAGCGAGCGCATCCACCGGTACCGGCATACCGGGGTCGTATGCGATGCGATCGGCGGCGATCAGTTGCACCGGCGATACCGCGATCGACGGTGGGGCCAGAGGTTCACCCACCACGAGGCTGCGGCCGTCGCCGGCCGGGACGACCGAGGGCACGAAGTCGGCGTGGGTGGTCGCGCTCCAGGCCCAGAGCCGGGCTTCGGTCAGCGCGATCTCCACATCGGTCATTGCTGGCCCGGCATCCACGCGGTCTGGATGAGTTCGGCCTCTGTCCGGCCGACGAGGGTTCCACGACCCGGCGGCATCGCTGTCGGGCGGACATTGCCCATCAGAGTGCCCTCCTCCCGGCTGCCACTCATCACCAATCCCGGAGTAGCCAAGTCACGTAGGCGCGAGATCACCGACTCGTACATCGCGCGGCCCGCACCACCGGAACGGCGGGCAATGATCAGGTGCAGGCCGATGTCTTTCGCGTGGGCGAGATAGTCGACGAGCTGCGCGACAGGATTACCGCTGGAACCACTGGACACCAGGTCGTAGTCGTCTACCACGACAAAGAGATCGGGGCCCGACCACCAGGACCGGTCACGCAATTGCTGCGGCGTGACGTCCGGTCCGGGCATGCGGGTCTGCAGGATAGCGGCAAGATCGCGCATATTCGTCGTGAGACCTTCTGCGCTGGTCGCATAGGCGGCCAGGCGATCCGGGTCGAAGGCCCCGAGCATCGTTCGGCGGAAGTCGACCAGCACGACAGCGGCATCGGCGCGCGCGTTGGATTCGAATATTCCAGCGACGATGCTGCGCAGCAGCGTGGTCTTACCGCATTCGGTGTCACCGAAAATGATGAAGTGCGGATTGTGGTCGAAGTTGAGGAAAACCGGTGCGAGTTCGGATTCGTTGATACCGATCGGGATCGCGGCATTGCGTCGGTCGGGCTGGCCCTGCCACGGCCCGATGGCGCGGACGAACTGGTCGCGGTCGAGGCGTTCCGGCAGCATCCGTACCTGCGGGGCGGGGCGACCCGGAGTGGCCTGCTGTAGCCGGGCGACAGCATCGGCGACGCCGCGGCTGAGATCCTCGGGGTTCGACGATCCGTCTACCCGCGGGAGCGCGGTGAGCATATGCAGGCTCTCCGGCGTCATACCGCGACCCGGGCGACCCTGCGGCACCAGCGCGGCGACCTTGCGGCCGAATTCCGAGTCGGCCGGATCGCCGAGGCGGAGTTCGAGGCGGGTGCCGATCTGGTCCTTGAGCTGGGGGCGCGCCTCCATCCAGCGGGACAGGGCGATCACCACGTGCACACCGTAGGACAGGCCCTGGACCGCGAGGTTCATGATGGTTTGTTCCAGCGCCTCGAAATCCTGGCGGATGGAGCCATAACCGTCGATCACCAGGAAGGCGTCGCCGAACGGGTCCTCGTGGGCGCCGGCGGCAGCCTGACTGATCGATGGGTCACCGGCGCGCAGGCGACGGAACTCCGACATCGATTCGATACCGAGCTGGCGGAACCGCAGTTCGCGATTGCGCACGATGGTGGTCATTTCGGCGACCGTGCGGCGGACCTTGTCCTGATCCAGGCGGCCCGCGACCGAGCCGACATGCGGTAGGCCCTCGAGGCTGGCGAGGGTGCCGCCGCCGAAGTCGAGGCAGTAGAACTGCACCTGCTCGGCGGTATGGGTCATCGACATCGACATGATCAGCGAACGCAGCATGGTCGATTTACCGGACTGCGGGCCGCCGACCACGGCGACGTTGCCGCGGGCACCGGACAGGTCCACGACCAGCGGATCACGCCGCTGGTCGTAGGGGCGGTCGACGATGCCGATGGGAGCGCGCAGGCTCGCGACGGCGTTGTATTCGCCGGTGAGGATCGAATGCTCGTTCAGTTCGTCGAGCGGTGGGGCGGCGTCCAGTGGGGGCAGCCAGATGGGGTGCGCGGGGCGGCCGTGCCCGCGGATCCGGGCGGCGATCATGCCCAGGTTGGAGATCTGCTCGCCGTCCTCGACCAGGGGTTCCGGCTCGTCGATCGGTTCGGGGGCCAGGGGCACCCGGTCCGCGGCACGGAATTCGACGTGCTTGGCGAGGAAGGGCCGCGCGGTGACATCCATTTCACCGGCGCTGGTCGCGACCGAAATATCGCGCTGCGGACCGCCGCCCACGTACGGGCCGGAAACGTAGGAGGCCTGGAAGCGCTGGATTTCGCCCGAATCGGATTTCAGGTAGCCGCCGCCGGGGACGCCCGGCAGGTTGTAGGCGTCGGGAACGCCCAGTACCTGGCGGGATTCGTTGGCGGAGAACGTTTTCAGGCCGATCCGGTAGGAGAGGTGGGATTCGAGGCCCTTGAGTTTGCCCTCCTCCAGTCGCTGTGAGGCGAGGAGTAGGTGCACATGCAGCGAGCGACCCAGGCGGCCGATCATCACGAAGAGTTCGGCGAAATCCGGGTGCTGGGTGAGCAGTTCGGAGAATTCGTCGAGTACCACGAACAGCGCGGGCAGCGGTTCCAGGTCGGCGCCGGCGGCACGGGCTTTCTCGTATTCGGAGACGTTGGCGAAGTTGCCGGCCTGGCGCAGCTGTTCCTGCCGGCGGTTCATCTCACCGGCCAGGGCGTCGCGCATACGGTCGACGAGGTCGGCCTCTTCCTCGAGGTTGGTGATAACGGCCGCGACATGCGGGACGCCGTCGAGGCCGAGGAAGGTCGCACCGCCCTTGAAGTCGACCAGGACCAGGTTCAGCTGATCGGGCGAATGGGTGGCGAGCAGGCTCAGCACCAGGGTGCGCAGGAATTCCGATTTACCCGAACCGGTGGCGCCGATGCACAGGCCGTGCGGGCCCATACCGGATTCGGCGGCCTCCTTGATATCGAGCACAACGGGCAGGCCGTCGGCGCCGACGCCGAACGGCACCCGCAGGCGTTCCCGGCCGTAGCGGGGACGCCAGGCGCTCTCCGGGTTGAAGGAGCCGAGGTCGCCGAGGCCCATGAGCTGAGCCCAGGTGTTGATGGTTTCGCCCTCGGTCACCTCGACATCGCTGCTGCGCTGGGTCGCGGCCCGGTACGGAGCCAGCCGGCGGGCCACCTGCTGGGCCTGCTCCGGGCTGAGCCGGTCGATCATCGCGAAGCGTTCCTGGTTACCGGTGGCACCGCGACCCAGGCATTCGCCGTTGCGGATGGTCAGGGTGATGCCGCGGGATACGGCGAGCCGCGGAGCGTAGCCGCACAGGTCGATCACGGTGACGCCCTCGTACCCGGCCTCGCGGAGCTGATCGTCCTCGGCCTCGAGCAGGCCGCCGTCCACCACGATCACCACATGCACCATGGCGGAGTTGGTGGGCTGGTTACGGGAGTAGCGGACCCGGTTCGCGAGCACCGGCGCCAGACCGGCCATCATCTCCCGGACCGACCCGTAGAACATCCGCTGACTGCCGATACCGTCCTGCGCGTCCGGATGCTGGGTATGCGGCAGCCATTTGGTCCATTCCCATTCCGCGCTGGTATCGGGACCGCAGACCACCGCGGTGAGTACCTGGTCGGGGCCGTGGAACATGGCCAGCTGGACCAACATCGCGCGCACCATATCGCGGGCCTGCGCGCGGTCGCCGTCGAGCGCGATCGTCGCGAATCCCTTCACCGCGACGGCGGTCGGCAGATCCGGGACCGTGGAATGGGCCCGGACGAAACGCCGCAGCGATACCGCGGCGATGGGTTCGAGTTCCTCCACCGGGCCGGTTTCCGGCGCCACCAAACGGGTCGCCAGGCGCTGGCCGCCGAGCCCGATGCGCACATGGCAGAAATCCTTGTCGCTGGGGCGGCGCTCCCACATCCGGGAGGTACCGGCGAGCATCCAGACCAGGCCGGGTTCGGGATGGCTCCATTCGACCGCGGCCCGCTGTTCGGCGGCGGTCACGTCGACATCTTTGCGGACCTGATCGAGATAACGCAGGTAGTCTTTGCGGTCCTCGTTGGCCTCGGCCGCCTTGGCTCCCTTACCGTTGCCCTGACCGGCGAACATGCCGATCATCGAGACCATCATCATCATCGGGAACATCAGCGTCATCGGATTGGACGCGATACCGCCGCCCCGCGTGAACATCAACGCCATCATCCCGACCATGCCGAGGACCATCACCACCGGCATGAGCTTCATCAGCAGGTTTCCGGGGGTTACCCGGGGAATCTCGGGCGGCGGTTGCAGTGTCACTTCGCCGCCCGGGGTCCGTGGAACCTCCCGGCGCGCACGCCGCTGAAACCGAACCGTGGTCATCGAGCGAGATCCCCCTTGTGGCAATGCGATGTTCGGGCTCAGTGTAGAGGCAGGCGCGAACATGTCGTACAGTTCGACCTGCATTCTGCTGGCCGCGACGTGGGCACGCAACCCGCGCCATCTGCTGGGAGAATGTGAAAACAGCAGGGTAGCGAGCAAACTTGGGGGAAGCGTGACGCATGCGCGACTCGACCATATGGAGGAAGATTCCTCGCGGGGTATAGTCCGCGCACCGGATCTCACCAGGGTCACCATTCTGGCCAAACACACGCAGGTGGATATGGCCATCCCGGTCGATGTGCCCGTGGCCCTCGTGATTCCCAGCGTCGTCGATATGGTCGCCGCGCACAGCCGCACCAACGAGTTCGACAATCAGGGCGAACGGTTCGAACCGGCCGACTGGGTGCTGGCGCGGATCGGTCAGCCACCGCTGTCGAATTCGCTGAGCCTGGGTGATCAGGGCATTCGCGACGGTGAGTTGCTGATGCTGGAGAGCTCGGCGAACACCGCGCCCACTCCCCTGTTCGACGACATCATGTACAACGTCGCCGTCGCCGACGCCGAACATTTCCGCGGCTGGAATCCGAAAACCGCGCGGACCACCGGCTCGATTCTGGCTGTTCTCGCCATGCTGGCCGGCTGCACGGGCCTGCTGGCCGCGCCGGATGCGATGCCCGGCTGGATCACCGGCGCCATCGCGCTGGGCGTGACCGTACTGCTGGTGGTGGCGGCGATGATCCTGAGCCGCGTCTACGGGGATCCGAAAACCGCGCTGGTACTCGGCGGGTGCGCGTTGCCATCGGCATTCACCGGCGGGATGCTCATCGTCCCGGACCATTACGGCTGGGCGCATCTGCTGCTCGGTTCCACACTTTTCGGGGCCACCGCGATCCTGGCCTGGCGAGTGACCGGTGTCGGCCTCGGGCTGTTCATCGGCGCCGGCACCGTCGCGATCTTCCTGGTGCCCTCGGCATTGGTCGGCCTGCTCACCGCACAGCGGCTCGAGGCCGTCGGCGCCGTGGTGGCGGCCCTCGGACTCGGGGCGCTGTCGCTGGCCCCGCGTATCTCGATGATGCTCGCGAAACTGCCGCTGCCGCCGGTACCCGCCCCCGGCACTCCGATCGATCCCACCGAGGACGATCCCGACGACCACCGAGCACTGCCCACTCTCGACGTACTGCAGGCCAAATCCATGCGGGCACGCACGTACCTGAGCGGATTGGTCACGGCGACTGCGCTGGTCACTGTGGTGGGCGCCCTGGTCGCCACCGATCCCGACTACGGCGGTTTCTACTGGCAGGGCATCGCCCTGGCGCTCGTCTGCGCGGCGGCTCTCATGTTCCGCAGCCGCACGTACGCCGGCGCGGAACAGGCCGTAATCCTGATCGTCGCCGGCGCCGCGATCCTGCTGGTGATGCTCACCGCCATGGCGTTCGTGGCCGATCTGCCGATGGCCGCATTCGGGGCCGCGCTGGTGATGGTTATCGCGGCCCTGGTCCTCGGCATCATCGTCCCCAACCAATCGGCGACACCGCCGATGCGGCGCGCTGCCGAACTGATCGAATACGGGTTCGTGGCCGCGGTGCTGCCGCTCGTGTTCTGGGTGGCCGACCTCTACTCCCTCGTCCGCGGGCTGTGAACCGGGGGGTCCGCACCGCGGCCGTGGCCGCGGTTGTGGGGGTGAGCGCAGCACTGGGTTTCGCGCAACCGGTTGCCCACGCCGACCGGCCACCCGCCGTCGACCCGGGCCAGGTACCCGCCGGTGACCCGGCGAAACCGAGTGAACCGACCGAACGCAAGGCCAATGCCCCGTGCACCAGCACGGTCGCCGGTGGAGAGGGGCCGGCCGTGCCTGCCGCACAGGCGGCGCTGGATCTGCCGCACGCGTGGCAGTTCTCCAAAGGAGAAGGCCAGCTCGTCGCGGTGATCGATACCGGTGTCGCCCGGCATCCACGGTTACCCGGCCTGCGGCCCGGCGGTGATTTCGTCGCCAACAGCGGCGACGGCACGGAGGACTGCGATGCGCACGGCACCTTGGTGGCAGGTATCATCGCCGCGAGTCAGGTTCCGGGACAAGGCTTTTCAGGAGTGGCACCGGCCGCGACCATTCTCGCGATTCGCCAGACGAGCGATAAGTACGTGAAAGCCGGCAGTAACGCCACCAAATCGCCCGAAGATCTCTCCAAAGAGGGATACGGCAATGTCGCGACCATGGCGCAGGCCATCCGCCGCGCCGCTGATATGGGCGCCACGGTGATCAACATTTCCGAGGTCGCCTGCAGTTCCAGCCCCATCTCCGACGGATCGCTCGGCGCGGCGCTGCACTACGCGGTGCATACGAAGAACGCGGTGGTCGTCACCTCTGCGGGCAACACCGACAACGACAACTGCAAGGGCAACACCAACATCCTGGACCCGCTGGACCCTGCCGCGGATCCGTGGAGCAAGACAACCGTCAATGTCACCCCGGCCCGATACGACGATCTGGTGCTCTCGGTCGGCTCCATCGATGCCAACGGTGCGCCGTCCGACTTCACCGTTCCCGGACCGTGGTTGAGCGTTGCCGCCCCCGGCGAGAACATCGTGTCACTGGATTCGGTCGGGACCGGGATCATCAACGGCACCCAGGGCCCCCAGGGCCAGCAGAGCATCAACGGAACGAGTTTTGCCGCACCCTATGTATCGGGTGTGGTCGCACTGGTCCGCTCACGATTCCCGGAACTGTCGGCCGTGGATGTGATGAAACGGATCCAGGCGACGGCGCACGCACCGGCCGAAGGCTGGAATCCGTACGTGGGCTACGGCGCCATCGACGCGGTAGCCGCCCTGACCAACGAGGTTCCCGACGAACTGCGCCCCAAACAACCGAATCCGCCGATGAACAAACAACTCGCGGTACCCGCCCCGCCCGACCCACCTGACCACACGGCCCGCAATGTGGCACTCATCGGCAGCGGAATCATCGGCGGCAGCCTTATCCTCGGCTACCTGGCGTCGTTCCCCACCCGGCGGCGGTTCGGGGTCGGCGAAGACGACGCCTGAGCGCGATTCCGAATACCGGTCTACCTGACCGGATCATCGCCGGATCGGGCCGAACGTCCACAAACGACACGGTCGCCGCGACCTCTCGTATCGAGAGTGTTGCGACGACCGCGTAAGCCTCGGTATCAAGCCGGTGGCTGCTTCTTCATGAGCGCCCGCACACCACCGGGGAGTAGCTACTCCGCGCCAAGCGCGCTAGCGAGTACCTCCCTCATGATTCTGGTTCTCCCACTCCTCCACCTGTTCAGGTGTCATGGTGCAACCCTTATCAAAGTCCGGACACATCTCATTCGGATGGTTCGGAACGAAGCCACCCGTATCTGCACCCGCGACTCCGGAGCCCAATGCGAGTGCTGCACCGATTCCAGCGACGAGTATTGCCTTCTTGATCATTTAGATCACCCTCCCCTAATCGAGCGACCGGGTTCGGCACCGAAATGCCCGACGAATAGCGGAGCTCACCTGCAACGGCCGCTACATCAGATGCGCTATCGCGCTACGAAGTCCACCGCAGTTTCAACATTACCCGGCTGCATTCCGGTGTCGGTCAGGACCTTGAAGTCGCACCTGCTTCGCAGCTTGTACCAGCGGCCCCTGTCGATACGGACACTCGAGTGCAGTAGATAATCGGGTGGAATATCGGAATGATTGTCCGAGTATCCCGATATACCACCTATCGTGGTACGGCAACTCATTGAACCGTAGACGACCCGCTGGGTAGCCACAGTGAGTTTCAGAGCCCAGGCGAACGTGCTTGTACTATAGTCCACTTGCCCGGTGAATCGGGCAACGTTGTTATCATATTCCCGATAGGGCGAACTCGTAGTGAATTCAAGGTCGGCCGGATTCGGCGCCGCATGGGCTATTCCCGGAAAGGCTAGCAGTAGAGCCGCCGTCGAGATCAACGCCGAAACTAGCTTGTTCATTTATTTCCCCCACTGAAATTTTATCCTATACCCAGGTTATGAGCACAGCTCGTCGATCGTGTGAGTCCTGTTGAGCGAACTCATAGGAAACTTCGACGACATCACCGATATTGATATCATCGAAGTTTCGCCCACGCAGAGAATCCAAGCCGAACCAGATTTGATCGCCAGCCGTTGATTCCACGATCCCAGTTGCGCGCTTCCTGTTCCAGCGCCAGATCGTGCCCCTCGCAGTGTGCACCCCCTCAGCCTGCATAACACGCATGCTACAGGGCTCGTGCATCCCATGCAATCCGTTCAGGGCGACAGTGGGAGCCATGCTTCTGGATCCGAACATCGGTTGTTCCTCGACAAAGGAATTTTTTTTATGGATCGTGGAACCATTCGAGGTGTGCCAGCGTCAAACTTTGTGGCAGTGTGAGTTTCGGTTCCGGACCGAGCCTGGCAGCTGGAAGTTCACCGAGTCGGCGGAGGGTGGCGCTGCAGGGTGTTACCGGATAGGGAGGATCTGGGATGTTGATGGATGTGGGGGCGGTGCAGCGCATCGCCGGTGATTTGCGGGGGTCCGCGGTGGCGGTCGACGATGCCGCGGTGCGGGTCGCGGATACATTGCGCGGGTTCGATGCTTCCTGCACGGGACGCGATTATGGGTCCGTGGGCGAGCAGTTGTATCGCGGTTTGGACGGTGTGCGGCGCTCTGTGTTCGCGTGGGCCAATTGTGTGCAGGATTGCGGTTCGGCATTGCAGGCCAGCGCGGACAACTGTGCCGGCGTGGATCAGTCGACAGCGATCAATCTCGGTGCGGTGGCGGGAGTATTCGAGTGAGGTCAACTGCCACCGAAAGCGTCGATACCCTACTGGATGCCGGTGCCGCGGGTCTGCGGTTCTTCGAAGTCTTCGAGCCGCGGTACCGGGAATGGACCGGCCGCACCCCGGCAGGTGGGGACTACTTCGCCCTGGCTGCCCGATATGATCAGCAGCGCGGCACCGACCTGGAGTCCCTGCAGAACCTGGCTACTGTGTTGGCAGAGGAACTCGACGGCCGCCTAGGTGATCAGGCCGGCACTCAAACCAGCCGATTCGGTGAGGTGCCTGGGTATTGGAACGGGTCCGCTGCTGCCGATGATGCGCACCAGTTCCTGGCCGCGACCGGCACCACGATCAGCTCACACCTCGATACCCTGCGGGGCGTGCAGACCGCTGCGGCCACGGCGGTATCCCAGATCGAGGACGCTGTCCAGGTCAAGGCCGACACGATAAAAGCCGAATTCGATCCGGCCAGGGCGGCGGGTAAGACACCGCGGCAGATCGACTGGTTCATCGATATGGCTCAGGGACGCGGTGACACCGCCAGTGTGTCGGTACAGGATCGATTACGCCGTGAGCTAGCCGAGTATTACGTCGACGGTTCCGACCCGACCGTGGTCTGCCGGGGGTGGCTGGACCAGGTGTTCGTCACCGAGATCGACGCCAAGATCTCCCGTTTCACGACGCTGTGCACTGATGCGCATACCGCTGTGACCGGTGCCTACACGCAGTTGGTCACGGCGGTCGAACAGGTCGTGCCGACCGTGTTCGTTTCCCCAGCCGGCACCCCGGCAGCAGACACCGCACTCACCACCACTGCCGGACAACCCAGTCTTCTTGCCGCGGTCGGTGCACCTCAGGCCGTCACTCCCCCCGAGGACGACAACACACCGACCGGGCAGAACCCTGCCCAGACTCCCCTTGGTGTCCCGCAGTCCCCGCCGGACCAGGACACCCCGACAAATTCGGCATCGACCAGCCCACCAGCGGGCACGGAGATCAGCAACACCGGAGGCCAGCCCGACGAATCCGGCGCCGGAGTCCCGGCCGGGTCCGGCCTCCCCAGCAAGAACGGCGATTCCACGGCCGCGGGAAACAATTCCGAAACCGAAACCGCCTCGAAGCCGGGCGACGACTCCGGCAAGGACGTGCCGGACGCGCCGGCCGGGTCGCCGCAGACGGCGGCAGCCGCACCAGAAAACTGGACACCTGCCGATATCACCAACATGGTGTCCGCGATCGGCGATATCACCGGCACCGTTCCCGACCTGATCAGCGCGGTCAGCGACCTGACCGGCAACCTCGACGAGGTCATCAAAGCCACCGGCGACGCTACCGCGACCATCATCGACGCCGCCGACAACCAACCGTCGGCACCTGCTGCCCCGGCCGGTGCCGGCCCCTCGGCACCGGAAGCCCCCATCGCAACCGGCGACCAGGATCCGCAAGAAGGGCTCACGGTGAACGCGGGCGACGACGCCGGCGCCGGCAACCCCGCTGGGGCACCCGGAATGGAAGCCCCCGACCAGGAACAACCCGATGAGGAACAACCGGTCGAGACACAACCTCAAAGCGTCACGAACCCCACCGGCGACGACCAACCGCAGCAAAACCAACAATCGGGTACACCGACACCACCACCCGCTCTCGGGACCAACCCCGCCCTGGTCGCACCCGTATCCAGTCTCCGCGGCCTGGCCCCCACACCACCCACCACCCCGAACACCCCTCCAGAGCCCACCCCGAGCACAGCGGCCACACCGGAGACGGGAAGCTCGCTAACCCTCTGAAGCCGGGGCGGCCGGGCCCGTTTCTTGCGGGTGTACCAGGCGACGATGTTGCGGTTCCTGCGTGCTGACGGGCTACTGCTGCCGGCGGCGTATCAGCGGTAACGCCGCCGGCTCGCCCGGCATCGAAAGGCCGTGTTGGCTGTCGAGTCGACGGGCGGTATCAGGTGTGGCAGTTGAGCTTCAACGGAGTTCGAGACCACAACCCGCGGGGACCTGACGGATCGCCAGATACCGGAACTATTTGTCGAATACGAACACCGATCCGACGCGACCGGACTCGGGACGATGCTGCCACCGTCAGTCGGCCCCGATTCTTCGCCCGGGCTCTCCGGCAGGCTCGAGCAGCCATCAGAAGACCGTATCCAGCGCCCTCGGCGGCGCAAACCAGCGGTGACACTGGTGGGGGCGGGCTGGTTTCGGCGTCCGGGAAGTCGGAGGTGCCCGTACAGGCGATGGCCCTGGAAGAGGCGCACCGCCCGTAGTGGATCATCCTGGCCAGCCAGGTGGCGGTTCGGGCTCGTTGTGCGTTCGGAACCGACCAACCCGATGCTCGATACGGTCCGTGAATTACGGTGCCCAGGTGCGGGAACCGTGCAGCACAGTGGAACGATCACGGTCGCACAGACCGACTGGATCGACGAGGGCGCCGATGGCGAATGAGACTGTTGCACAGTAGGTGACGCCTACTGTGCAACGGCTTCTCCGTTTCTCCGTGCAGCTGGCCGGTGTGTTGTCGGGGCGGTATAGCTCGACGTGTTATTTCCCCGTGGAGACCGGTTGCGCGGCGGGCGACTGGTCCGGTGCTACGCCGTCATGGGCTACCAGCGCTCCCTCCCGGCCCAGGCTGGGTCCCGCGGCCAACAGCCCGACGATCGGCCAGGGGGCCGGTTCGGCCTTCTCCGGCATACCGAGTGCCTTCGCGGCGTCGGCGTTCTTGATCCCGAACCGGACTCCGGTATCAGCGATATAGAAGATGCTGTCCTTACGCCTGCTGTCCGGCTCGATACCGGTCGTCTGGACGTAGGCGCCGGTGCCCGGAGCGATATAGGTGGAGTCGACGTTCTGGCCCGAACCGTCGGCCTGCGCGAGCGGAACCAGTTTGGCTTGATCAGCCAGGGGCAGGCTCACCCCGGTGATCACCTGGAGTTCGGCACGAGTACCGGTGTTCTCGCCCGCCTCCGGGATCGGCTGCCACGACAGACAGCTCACCGGGCGGTCCATGGCGTCGAGAACGCTCGGCGCCGTCGCCGGGTAGGTCTGCACCTGAAGTGCCGAGGAGACATCAGCGTGGGTGCGCTGGACCTGATCGATGGTGTAGTTGCTGGAGGTCTGCGGATTGGAGTTGCGGATGATTTCCGCGGTCAGCGGTGAGACCTGCTGCAATCCGTCGGCGAGCACCACATGGTATTCGTCCTCCGAACTGCCGACCTGCACGACCTCACCGATCCGGTGACCGCCGATCTCGTAGCCGGGAACACCGCCGGGATCGGCGATGGGCGGGGCGATCAGCGGCAGCACCTCGGGGATCGAATTGATCAGCCCCTCGCTCACCGGCCGCGGAGTGGCACCGGTGATATTCAGGGCGTCGGTGACCGGGCGATCGTTCATATCGACGCGGGCACGTTTGTTGTCGTAGACCAGGTACGTATGGTTGTCCCCCTGCACCAGCAGCGCCTTCCCCGGCTCCATGGCCGAGGCTTTGGCACCCAGTTCGAGACCGCCCGCGAGTACCGAGGTCGTCCGGTCGGCGCTGCCGTCGTTCTTCAGCACGTCACAGATGGTCCACTGCCGGCCTTTGCCTTCGGAGTCGAAGTGGATCGCGCCGGGCGCACCGGGAATACCGATCAGCGGACCACGCGCCTTCTTGCCGACCTCGGATTCCTTGACGATCACCGCATCCGGCGCCTCACCGGCGGCCAGCCGGGCCGAGGCGAGGTTCAGCGCCGGATGCACCACATCGTTGAGCACCACGTAGACGGCGCCGGATTCCTTACCGATGAGGATTTTGTTGTCGCCGACCTTGTCCTGCGGGCGGAGCAGAGCCAGCACACCGCAACCCGCCAGCACCACGACGGCCAGTACCAGGCCCACCACATAGGCGCGCACCTGGGAACGCATGGGATCGTGCAGCATTCGCACGTCGCGTCGCACCAGCGCATGCTCCATGCGGCGCACCAGAAAGTTGTAGCCGCTGATCTGCCACCGAGTTGTGGGCTTTGAAGGCATCGTCTTCCCCCGAACTGTGCTCGTGCTCGCGGAACACAGTACAGTTCCCGGGGACGTAGTTCAGCTCGGCCGCCCGATAATCGGCCGACACCGGGTACCTGGGGGACTCTTATGGCCGTGCCAGCCACCGCGGGACGCAGGCGCAACCTGCTGTTCGGGCGTATCTCGATGCCGAACCTGCTCATCGCGCAGGTTCTCGCGCTCGGCGCGGCGGCCGTCGTGCTGGTAGTGGGGTCGAGTCCGTGGATCGCGGTGGGGGTCGCGGTGGTGACCGGGCTTGTTCCGTTGATCCCGATCGGTCGCCGGGTACTGCTGGATTGGATCGCCACCTGGTGGCACTACCGCGCGCACCGGGAGTACCGGATCGGCGACAGCGATGATTTCCGTGGCCCGGACGACCGTTCGCTCGGCCTGTACTGGGACGAGAGCCGGGTCGTCGCCGTAGTCGAGGTACTGCCCCCGCCCGGCGGACTGACCCGTATCGACCGCACGGCGGTCCACGCGTCGCATCTGCTGCCGATGGCCGAACTGGCGACCTGCCTCGCGCAGCACGACATTCTGCTCAGCGGTATCGATATCATCAGCCACGGTCACCGCAGCCGCTCCGGGACCCCGGCGGGCGCCATCTACGAATCACTGCTGGGCCCGCTCCCGGCCACGGCGCATCGCACCGTCTGGCTGGCGATCGGGTTCGATATGGTCGACTGCCCCGGCGCCGCGGCCCGGCGTGGCGGTGGCGACGAGGGGGCCGCGCGCTCGGTGACCATCGCGACCCAGCGGATCGTGCGCACCCTGGAGGACGCGGGCTGCGCGTCGCGGCTGCTGACGGCATCGGAGATCCGGGCGGCCGTGCGGCAGGTCATTCACGGCGCGGATGCGCGGGATCTCACCCATCGTTGGCGTTACGCCGAACTCGGCAACAGCGTGAACATCGGGGCGGCGATCGATCCGAAACAGCTCGGGTCGGAGATACTTTCGCAGTTGTGGGTTGCGGAGTCGCGGGGTACCACGGTGGCGGTGCGGTTACGTCCGGGCGCGACCGCGGAGACCGTACATGTGGGGGCGGCCTGGCGGTCGACGCTGCGGGAGATGCCGGAGAAGACGAAATCGAGGGGCATGGTGTCGGTGAACGGCCGGCACCGCGACAGCCTGCTCGCGCATCTGCCGATCGGTATCCCCGATCTGGAAGATGTGGTGCCGACCGCCGAATATCCCATCGAGGTCTTGGACGCCCTCGCCCTGCCGTCGTCGGGCTGCGGGCAGCTGATCGGCTCGGACGACGAGGGCAACGGCGTGGCGCTGCGCATCATCGGCGCCGGTATCTCCGCGGTGTATGTGGCCGGTGAGCTGTATCTGGCCCAGCAGCTGGTCTTCCGGGCGCTGGCCGTCGGTGAGCGGATCCTGGTCCGGACGAATCGGCCGCATGCCTGGTATCAGCTGATCGAAACCATCGGAAACCCGGAACGCCTGATGCTGGCGATGGAAACCCACCAGTCGGACGCCGGGTTCACCGCGACGGTCGTCGACGGAGTGATGGCGCCCGCACCGCACGCCGGCATCACCACGATCTATGTCACCGGCGACCCGATGGGCTGGCCCGCCACCAAACCGGATCTGTCGATCCAGCAGCCCGGGGCAATCGGCAGCCGGGTGGTGCTGCGTACCGCGACCACCCAGATCCCGCTGAACCTGGTCTCCATCCCGCGCGAGCACACGTATATCGGCGAACCCCGTACTCGCCGGCCGGCGGACCGGCCCGGGCCTGCCCCCGCACGCCAGCCGCAGCGCCGCTGAGAAGACCGGCGCCGCACCCCGGCCGGAATGGCTGGAGTCGCACCGTGGCCGAAAGACCGGAATCGGACTGCGGTGCCGGGTTCACCGGCCGAAGACGGCGTTCCAAAGGTCGGCCACGAACCGGTTCATCGGCACCACCACCCGACGGTGTACCCAGGCGATCGGGCGCACGACGACCACCTCGCCCGCGGCCACCAGGGCACGCAGTGCCGGGCGCAGTACCCGGCGGTAGGCGAACGCACAGGGCGTAACGACCAGCACACGTACCAGCGCGGCGGCAACCCGCCGGCCGTATCCGACGACGGCCACGAGCAGAATCCTGCACGGCCGCACAAGCCATCGCTGCACTATGCGCAGCGGCCGTACGACACACCACTGCCACGACCACCGACCGGCGACCGCTACCGCGTGCAGCGCCGGGTGCAGCAGCCACCGCCAGAACCATCCGGCGGCTGCCTCGATCGCGTACAGCACCGGCCGCAGCAGCCACCGCCAGAACCATCCGGCGGTTACCTCGATCGCGTACAGCACCGGGCGGAGCACCCATTTGCGCACGAGCCCGGCCAACGGTTCGAGCACCAGCCCCCACAGCACATGATGTAAGGCCCAGCCCCACAGCACATCCTTCAGGAACAACCACAGCGGCCGGACCATCCAGTTCCGGACGAACCGGCATGCCGGCACCAGCAGTTTGTCCCGGAAGAAGATGCCCGCCGCCACGATCGCCCGCCCGCACAGATTCAGCGCCTCCCAGATCAGCCGCACCGGTACGAGCAGCACCACTGCGACGGCGCGGGCCACCCATACCCCGATCGATACCGGCGGCCGCGGCTTCGGTGGTTCTGTCGGTTCCATCGAATCCTCCTCCCGGGGCCATCATCGCACTCGGGCCGGCAGTTCCGATACGAAAACCGCGTCGGTGCCCCTCGGAGGGGCCGGCGACGCCGGTTCGAGCACCGCCGGCGGCGCAGCAGAATCCGGTGTGAAGATCGAGCCCGGCGGACTTTCGCCGAGAGTGCCCGGTGGTGAAGGGTATCCGGGCGCGCCGGCTGCACGAAGGTTGCCGGCCTCCATGCGAACCGGTGTCACCCCGGGTAAGGGTCGCTGTCCCGGGCGACGGCCGAGGCGCCGGCCCACCAGGCCAGTTGGGTGAGCATCCGTTCGGCTGCGTCGATGGCGGGGCCGTTATCGGTATTGCCCTCGGCGTCGAACTGTTTACGTGCGCGGTGGAAGCTCACCGATTCGCGGACCGAGACCATATGGATTTCCGCGACGACCTGCCGCAGCTGCTCCACCGCCCGCAGTCCACCCGACAGGCCGCCGTAGGAGACGAATCCGATCGGTTTGGCCCGCCATTCGTGTTTGGCGCTGTCCAGCGCGGTTTTCAGCGATGCCGGGTAGCCGTGGTTGTATTCCGAGGTCACCGCGACGAAGGCGTCGGCGGTAGCCAGCCGTTGCCGGAAGCGCTCGGTTTCCGGTGTTTCGGACAGGTCCGGTGGGAGCGGGGTGTGCAGTAGATCGATGACCCCGGTGTCGAATTCCGGCCGGGTGCGGGCCGTGCGGACGAACCAGTCGGCGACCACGGGTGCGAACCGTTGCGGCCGGATACTGGCGATGATCACCTCTAGGCGAAGCGGAGTGTCCACGGCAGGAGGGTAGCCCGCTACCGCACCGGTCCGGTTCACGGCAGTTCGAAGGGGAGTGCGACACCGGCGTGTACCCGGCAGTGCTCGCAGGTTTCGGTATCGGCGATGGCGGCGACGGCATCGTGGACGAGCTTTTTGAAGGGCACGATATTGCGTTCGAATTCGGCGAAGACGTCCGCCGCCCGCACTCCTTCGCCTTCGGTGACCCCGGCGTCGAGGTCGGTGACCAGGGCCAGGGCGGCATAACACATTTCCAGCTCGCGGGCGAGGACGGCCTCGGGATAGCCGGTCATATTGACCAGTTCCCAGCCCTGCGCCGCATACCACCGGCTCTCGGCGCGGGTGGAGAAACGCGGGCCCTGGATCACGGCCATGGTGCCGTGCGGTTGCACGTGAACTGCGCTGTCGGCGGATTTCACCGCGACCGCGCGCAGGTCGGGGCAGTACGGGTCGGCGAACGATACGTGGATGCCGTTGGCATCGAAATAGGTCTGGGCCCGGCCGGAGGTCCGGTCGACCAGTTGATCCGGGATGACCACGGTGCCCGGCCCCCAGTCCGGGCGGAGGCTGCCGACCGCGCACGGGGCGAAGATCCGCCGTACCCCCAGCGAACGCAGTGCCCACATATTCGCCTGGTAGGGCACCGTGTGCGGAGAGTATTCGTGCCGCGTGCCGTGGCGGGGCAGGAACGCCACCGGACGTCCCTCGACGGTGCCGACCGATATCGGCGCGCTCGGGTCGCCGTACGGGGTGCGTACCGTAACCGCTTCCATGGCTCCGTCGAAGAAATCGTAGAATCCGCTACCGCCGATAACCGCCAGCGCAGGTCGATCGTGGGATGTCATAGTGTCGATTCTCGCGCGCGCGGCCCGTGAACGCACGGCGGACACCTGACAGAAAACGCCGGTAGATGTACCCTGTGGGGGTATACACGGTCTTCCGACCGGCACAGAGGAGACACCCGGTGACTACCGATCCCGAACCCACCGATACAGCGGCCGCCCATGGGCACGCCCACCACGGCTACATCACGAGCAAAGAAGACTATCTGAAGCGGCTACGCCGGATCGAGGGCCAATCGCGGGGCCTGCAGCGGATGGTCGAGGAGGAGAAGTACTGCATCGATATCCTCACGCAGGTCTCCGCGATGACCAAGGCGCTGCAGGCTGTCGCCATGGGGCTGCTCGAGGATCACCTGAGCCATTGCGTGGTCGATGCGGCGGTCGCCGGCGGCCCGGAGGCCGAAGCCAAGATCAAGGAAGCCACCGACGCCATCGCCCGTCTCGTCCGCTCCTGACCCAGCGAGGCGATCGCCTCATCGAAGGCATCTGCCGCAACGGCCACGAAGCAATCGGAAAACCCGAGCCGTTGCGGCAGCGCCTCTCCGGCTACCGATTCGCGCCGGATCACCGGAGAACAGCGTCTCGTCTACCGGGTCGGCAACGAAACGGTCATTGCGTCTTTGCTTGCCGATTCCGGTACCGATAGCCCGGCGAGGGGTGTTGTTCAGGGGTTCCGGGTGAGCAAGGGGGCCAGGGCGCGCAGGGTGGCGAGATAATCCTCGCCCAACGGTTGCAGAGCCAGGTGGTCGGCGCCCGCCGCAATATGCGCGCGGACCTGCTCGGCGACCTGTTCGGCGGAGCCGTGCACGGCGAGCGCGTCCAGCAGCCGGTCGCTACCCGGCTTGGCGATATCGTCGTCGGTATAGCCCAGGCGCCGCAGGTTGGTGGTGTAGTTGCGCAGCCCGAGATACATCTCGACCACCGTTCGGCCGGTGGCCCGGGCCCGTTCCGGGTCGGTGTCGACGACCAGTTTCTGCTCGGGTACCAACAGCGCGTCACCGACCGTGCTGCGGGCCTGCTCGGTGTGCTGCGGCGTGGTGAGATAGGGCAGGGCACCGGCGGTGCGATCGGCAGCCAGTTTCAGCACCTTGGGGCCGAGCGCGGCGAGCATCCGGGCGGAAGCCGGCACCTTCGCGGCGTCCAGTTCATCCAGGTACTCGACCAGTGCCTCGTACGGGGACCGGTAGGGCTTATCGGCTTCGGGATGACCGCAGCCGATACCGAGCACGAACCGGCCCGGGAACCGCTGCTCGATCCGGTGGAAGGATTCGGCGACCGCATCGGCCGGCGCGGTCCAGATATTGACGATGCTGGTGCCCACCTTCAGCGTTGCGGTCGCTGCGAGCAGGTCCTCCACCACCGGCAGATCAGGAGTCGGCGAACCACCCAGCCACAGCGCCCCGTATCCGAGGCCCTCCAGCTCGGCCGCTGCTTCCGGGGTGAACAGTTTGTAGTAGCGCCATACGCCGTAACGTCCGAGATCAATCGTCATGTCTACCGCAACCTTGTCGTCGACCGGACAATTCCGTCACCGACCCTATCGCCGTCCCCACCGCGCTGACGTCGCCCGCCGCCCGTCCTACACCGAGAGACTTCATCGACCAACCGAAACCTACTGCCGCGATACCGTTTTCACGCGCTTCCGGCAACGTCAGGCACGCCGGGGATCTCGGCATCGAGGCTCCCCGAATCAGCCGTGCCGCACGACGCCGGACCGCACCCTGCGGATGCGCACCACACTGCGCCGAGCCATACCGCATCAGGCCACACACCACCGCACCGGGCCACACCGCTGCACCGGGACCACCGGGCCGGGCCGCAGCGCAGCCGGGGCACCGCATCACAGTCCCTTCGGTAGTGATTCCGACTGATCGGTCGCCTGCCGTCTCGCTATGCGGCAACGGTGCCCCGTGGTGTACGCCCACCCTCCTGAACAAGCGCGCGGGCCATGCCTATTGGAAGGCTATGCCGATCAGCCCCCGCAGCAGCCACCCGGTGCAATCGAGCGGACTTCCCGGGTCTGCGCGTTGCGGGCCGCGAGCTCGGATTCCGCAGGGTAGTCGACCGCGACCAGGCTGAGCCCGTGCGCGGGCGCCACCGTCACCGAACTCGAACGCTGCCGTTCCTCCAGCAACCCGGCGACCCATTCCGGCGTGCGCCGCCCCTCTCCGACCGCAAGGACCGCACCCACCAGGCTGCGCACCATCGACCAGCAGAAGGCGTCCGCGCTCACGTAGGCGTCGAGCCGGTGGCCGTCGCGCACCCACTCGTAGCGCTGCAACTCCCGGATCGTGGTCGCGCCTTCCCGGCGCCGGCAGAAGGCGGCGAAATCGTGCAGACCGAGAAGAGCGCGGGACGCGGCGCGCATCGCTTCCAGGTCGACCGGCCGGCACCCCACCACACTGCGCGCGGCCAGTGGGTCGGCACCGTATGGCGCGGTGGTGAGGCGGTAGACGTAGTGCCGGCGGATCGCCGAGAAACGGGCGTCGAATTCGGCGGGTACCGGGCGGATTGCGGTGATCCGCACGTCCCGGGGCAGGAACTTCGCCATCCGGTGGATCAGCTTGTCCGTGTCCACGTCCGCCGCGGTATCGAAGTGTGCGACCTGTCCCTCGGCGTGCACACCGGCGTCGGTACGCCCCGCCACCGTCAACTGCACGGGCTCCCGCAGTACCTTGCCCAGGGATTCCTCGATCCGGCCCTGTACGGTCCGCAGTCCGGGTTGGCGCGCCCAGCCACTGAAGTCGGTGCCGTCGTAGGAGATATCGAGCCGGAAGCGCGCCACGCGGGTGTCCGCCACGCTCTCCTCCGACCTCCGCGACGCGACACGATCGCCGCCGGCGTTCGGGGACACGCGCTCCTGCTCCGGCTCAGGGGATGCGAGCCTGCCCGCCGGAGACGGACGGGTGGAGCCGGCTACCGGCTCACCGCCGGCGCGACCGGATCTCGATCGCCCGGTGTGGCCCGAGACGCCGGCCGCGGTCGCCGTGCCGTCCGCAGCGGCGCGGCGACCGGTAACCGTGGTTCGGGAGCGAGCCCGGGGTTCCGGCTCGAATTCGCTCACCAGATCATCCTCCCGAAACGGGACGAGCCCGCCACCCGTAATGGGGCGGCGGGCTCGTCGACGAACCACAGAGGCGACCCATCACCTCCGCGGCAGACGAATTACGCCTTGTCGTCGGCCTTGTCGTCGGCCTTTTCCTCGGCCGCGGCTTCCTCGGCCGGCGCCTCGGTCGCTTCGGTTTCGGTCTCGGGGGCCTTGTCCTCGGCCTTCTTCGACGCGGCCACCCGGCGGGCGCGATCGGCCTCGCTGGTCACGGTCTGTTCCCGGACCAGCTCGATGATCGCCATGGGCGCGTTGTCACCCTTGCGCGGCAGGGTCTTGATGATCCGGGTGTAGCCGCCGTTGCGGCCCTCGAACGACGGGCCGATCTCGGCGAAGAGATCGTGCACGACGTCCTTGTTCCGGATCACCTTGAGCACCTCGCGGCGGTCGGCCAGGGTTCCGGCCTTGGCCTTGGTGACCAGTTTCTCGGCGTAGGGACGCAGCGCCTTGGCCTTGGCCTCGGTGGTCGTGATCCGACCGTGCTCGAAGAGCGCCGTGGCCAGATTGGCGAAGATCGCCTTCTGGTGCGACGCCGACCCGCCGAAGCGAGCGCCCTTCTTGGGCTTGGGCATTGTGGGTTCTCCTTGTGTATGTGCGGTGTGGGTGGTGGCCAGCCGTTCTGGATCGAGTTCCGGCCGCCACCGCCCTCACATCGCGGGCGCAAGGCCGACGCGGGTGCCTACCCCTGCGGCGACCTAGAGCTGTTCGGTTTCGGCGTAGTCCTGCTCGCCGCCGTTGTCGTCGCTGAAAGTGCCGCTGTCGGACCAGGTTCCGGTGGTCGCGTCGTAGCCGACCACGCTCGACGGGTCGAAGGACGCGGGGCTGTCCTTGAGGGACAGGCCCAGCGCGTGCAGCTTGACCTTGACCTCGTCGATGGACTTCTGGCCGAAGTTGCGGATATCCAGCAGATCCGATTCGGTCCGCGCCACCAGCTCGCCGACGGTGTGCACACCCTCGCGCTTCAGGCAGTTGTAGGAACGGACGGTGAGGTCCAGATCCTCGATCGGCAGCCCGAAGGAGGCGATGTGATCCGCCTCGGCCGGGGAGGGGCCGATCTCGATACCTTCGGCTTCGACGTTCAGTTCACGGGCCAGGCCGAACAGTTCGACCAGGGTCTTGCCCGCCGAGGCGAGCGCGTCCCGCGCGCTGATGGAGTTCTTGGTCTCCACGTCGAGGATGAGCCGGTCGAAGTCGGTGCGCTGCTCGACACGGGTGGCCTCGACCTTGTAGGTCACCTTGAGCACCGGCGAGTAGATCGAATCCACCGGGATCCGGCCGATTTCCGCACCGGTCGCCTTGTTCTGCACCGCCGGGACATAACCGCGACCGCGTTCGACGACCAGCTCGATCTCGAGCTTGCCCTTGTCGTTCAGGGTGGCGATATGCATATCCGGGTTGTGCACGACCACACCCGACGGCGGCACGATGTCATCGGCGGTGACGGTCCCCGGGCCCTGCTTGCGCAGGTACATGGTGACCGGCTCGTCCTCTTCGGAGGACACGACCAGGCCCTTGAGGTTCAGGATGATGTCGGTGACATCTTCCTTCACACCGGGCACGGTGGTGAACTCGTGCAGGACGCCGTCGATGCGGATGCTGGTCACCGCGGCCCCCGGAATCGAGGACAGCAGGGTGCGCCGCAGCGAATTACCGAGGGTGTACCCGAAACCCGGCTCGAGGGGCTCGATGGTGAACTTCGAGCGGTTGTCGGCGATGACCTCTTCGGTGAGGGTCGGACGCTGGGAAATCAGCATGGGATCAATCCTCCTGTTGTGGGCGCCCGCTATTTGACGCCTCGTCTAGGGGTTGTGCGGGCCGGTCGCATCCGGCCCGCACCAGCGGCGCAACTGATTACTTCGAGTAGTACTCGACGATCAGCTGTTCCTGCAGCGGCACATCGATCTGGGCGCGCTCCGGCAGGGAGTGCACCAGGATCCGCAGCCGGCCCGGGACGACCTGGAGCCAGCCGGGGACCGGACGATCGCCCAGGGTTTCCCGGGCGACCTGGAACGGCAGGGTGCCCAGCGACTTCTCCTTGACATCGATGATGTCGTACTGGGTCACCTGGAACGAAGGCACGTTGACCTTCTTGTTGTTCACCAGGAAGTGGCCGTGGCTGACCAGCTGGCGGGCCTGACGACGGGTCCGGGCCAGACCGGCGCGGTACACGACGTTGTCCAGCCGGGTCTCCAGCAGGCGCAGCAGGTTGTCACCGGTCTTGCCCTTGAGGCGGTTGGCCTCTTCGTAGTACCGGCGGAACTGCTTTTCCATAACTCCGTAGGAGAAGCGGGCCTTCTGCTTCTCCTGCAGCTGCAGCAGGTATTCGCTCTCCTTGATCCGCGCGCGGCCGTGCTGGCCGGGCGGGTAGGGGCGACGCTCGAAAGCCTGGTCACCGCCGATCAGGTCGACGCGCAGGCGACGCGATTTGCGGGTGATGGGTCCGGTGTAACGGGCCATTGTGCTCTACCTTCCTTCCCGCTTAGACGCGACGCCGCTTGGGCGGACGGCAACCGTTGTGCGGCTGCGGAGTGACATCGGAGATCGTCCCGACCTCCAGGCCGGCGGCCTGCAGCGAACGGATCGCGGTCTCGCGGCCCGAACCGGGGCCCTTGACGAACACGTCGACCTTCTTGACGCCGTTCTCCTGCGCCTTGCGGGCCGCGTTCTCGGCGGCCAGCTGCGCGGCGAACGGGGTCGACTTGCGCGAACCCTTGAACCCGACGTGACCCGAGGACGCCCAGGAGATGACGTTGCCCGTGGGGTCGGTGATGGACACGATCGTGTTGTTGAACGTGCTCTTGATATGCGCGTGGCCGTGGGGAACGTTCTTCTTTTCCCTGCGACGCGACTTCTGGCTCTTCTTCGGGCCGGAGGCCCGGGACTTCGGAGGCATCTGCTATCCCCTACTTCTTCTTGCCGGCGACGGTGCGCTTCGGGCCCTTGCGGGTGCGCGCGTTGGTCTTGGTGCGCTGGCCGTGGACCGGGAGGCCACGACGGTGACGCAGGCCCTGGTAGCAGCCGATCTCGATCTTGCGACGGATATCGGCCTGAACCTCGCGGCGGAGGTCACCTTCGACCTTGAGAGACGAGCCCTCGATGTAGTCACGCAGCTGCGTGACCTGCTCGTCGGTGAGATCCTTCGAACGCAGGTCCGGGCTGACACCCGTGGCCGCCAAGATCTCCTGCGAGCGGGTACGACCGATGCCGTAGATGTAGGTCAGTGCGATCTCCATGCGCTTCTCGCGCGGGAGATCGACGCCCATGAGACGTGCCATCTGGCAGTTCCTTCACTGTTGCGGAGGTCTGCTCCCTGTCCGTCCCCTCGTCTGGTGGGGCCCCGGCCTCCGTTCCGGGGGTAGGCACGCACACCCTCCGGGCGAACCCGGAAAATCCTCAGTGTGCGGCTGGCGCTGGGAGGTCTTCTGTAGTGCCAATCCGAACCGCGTTCGGTGCTCGGCGCCGGTGTCAGCCCTGCCGCTGCTTGTGCCGCAGGTTGTCGCAGATCACCATGACCCGGCCGTTACGCCGGATCACCTTGCACTTCTCGCAGATCTTCTTGACGCTCGGCTGAACCTTCACGTCCGTCCAATCCTTCGTTGTGGTCCGCACCGCGGTGCGAACACAGTTTTTCCCCGGCCATCTGACCGGGGAAGCCTTTGTCACCGCCGCGGCGAGTCGGTCACCGGACCACCCGGTCGGACACGCACCGGTCGAGATTCTCGACGTGGTTCGCATCCGGTCGGGTTCGCACCCGACGGGGGTCCGGGGGCGAAGCCCTCCGGGCGGGGTGCGGGGGTTGCACCCCCGCAAAACACCAAGTGAATCGGCGTTGGCGAGCGCTCTCCGCGAGCACACGTCCCCCCGATTCACTTGTATCGGTAGACGATCCGACCGCGGGACAGGTCGTACGGTGACAGTTCGACGACGACCCGGTCCTCCGGCAGGATGCGGATGTAGTGCTGCCGCATCTTGCCACTGATATGCGCGAGGACCTTGTGCCCGTTCTCGAGCTCGATCCGGAACATCGCATTGGGCAACGGCTCGACAACCCGCCCCTCGACCTCGATGGCCCCGTCTTTCTTCGCCATATCCTCCGCGATCCCGGTTACACTCAACCTGGTCTGATTGCCTGGTACTGCCCGGTGCACCCGGCCGGAGCCCCGCGACCGCCACCCACGGCGGCTCGCACTGCACAACGCGGATGACCACAACCGATCGCACACGAACAGGCGGCGCTTTGATACACCGCCTGGTCAGCTTACCGGTAGGCACGCAATCGGGCAAAAAGGGGTATGCGCTGGTGGCGTCGCGCGGCCTCGGCCGAAGTCTGCCCAGCGCTGAGTGGAATGGGACTTGTCGCGTAAACTGGCCGCTGACCGAGGACGACCATTCCAGGAGGGGAACCGGTGAGCCGCAGCAACGACGGCCTCCCCATGCTGCCGCCATGGCTGGCCGATACCGAGGTCACCGGGGTCGGGCAGACGAACTTCCGGAACTACGAGCCCCCACCGGTCGAAAACCTCCCACAGGACGAGGTCATCCCGGAGACCCCCGAGCCGGCCAACGGCTTCTTCAACCGGCGCGGACGCGGCGACGACCGCTCCGATTCCGACGGTGACAAGAAAAAGGGCAAAGGCTGGTTCCGCAACAAGAACAAGTCCGAACCCTCGCTCGAGGAACGTGTCGGTGAACTACTGCCGAACAACAACGGCCCGCGGCCGTCGCAGCGCAACAACTGGGCCGAAGGCACCGCCCAGTGGTCGACCCAGCAGGTTCCACAATCCTCCGCCGATCCGAACGCCGCGGACCGTCCTTCGCAACCCGGTCTGCCCCCGGTTCCCGACACGTCCCCGCAAGCCGGTCCGAGCGCACCTCCCGCACAGCTTCCCCCGGTGCCCCCGCAGGGTGTTCCCGGCCCGCCGGATCAGCCGCCGGTAACGCAGGCCCCGGACGGCCGCCCGGCGTGGGACCCCGGGCCCGGCCCGCAGTGGGAAACCGATGGTCAGCAGGCGCCGAACGGTACGGGTTTCCCGCCGGCGCCGCCCCCGCAGCAGGGATTCACCGGGCCCGCACCGCTCGCCGATGCCCCGGTGCCACCACACGCCCCGGTCCCGGACCGGCCGAGCATGCGAGCCGCCGACTCCGGTTCCGGCGAGTCCGCGTCCACCGCGCCGACGGCCTTCCAGGCCCCGGAATCGAACCGGCCCGGCCTGCCGATACGCAACCCGAGCGAACCGGCTCCCGAGTTCGATCGGCTGCGGCCGCACCATCCGATCCCGCCCCACCCCGCGCCATCGAACGATTCCGCGGGCGCATCCGCCCCGGACCGGCCGGCCGATACGCCCGCCACCGGCGCAGACGATTTCCGGCCCCCGCCGCCACCGCTACCCGACCCGCCTTCGACCGGCGGCGCCCCGGTGACGCAGCAACCACTGCGCAGGCTTCCCGATCTACCGCCACCGCCGCACGAACATTCGCCGGCGGACACGCCCGCCGAGTCCCCGGCGCCGACGGCCGATCCGGCAGTCGCTCCCGGACCGCGGCAGCCCGACTCATCGGACGGCGGTCCGCCTTCCCACAACGACGGTGCACATTCGCGTGCCGGCGGGCGCGTTTCGGCCGACAGCGCCCCGGGCCCGCACAGCAGCGGCGCACACCCGGTCGCAGACCGGGCCGAGTCGGACAACAGCATCGCTTCGCACAGCAGCGGCGCACATCCGGTCGCCGACCAGGCCGAGTCGGCCGACAGCGCCCCAGGCCCGCGCAGCAGCAGTACATACCCGGTCGCCGGCCAGACCGAGCCGACCCGGGCCGAAGGTGCCGGGCCGGACTCCGACCCGCGGTCCGGTGCCGTACCCGAGCCCGACAGTTTTCCGGCCGAGCGGTTCGCCCGGGCACCTGAGTCATCCCCCGCAGTCGAGTGGTCGACCGGCGCGGCCGGCCATTCGATTGCGCCGGCGCACCCTGCGGATGTCACGCCGCAATGGCAGGCGCCGGAGAGCGCACCCGTGCAGCCGGCGCCGAACGCACCCGGACCGCACTGGCAGGCGCCCGAACCCCCCGCCTGGCACTCGGGTTCGCAGCACGCCGTCCCACAGCAACCGGGTCCGGCGGCTGCCCCACCGGGCATACCGGCACAGCACGGTGGTCCGCCGACGGGCCATCCGGCCCCTGGCCCGCACCCGCAACCGAACCAGCCGCCGGCCCAGCAATGGCAGAACCAGGCGCGACCGGCCAATCCGGTACCGCCGCAGCAGGCCGGCCCGGCCGCCTGGCAGCAGCAGGGGCCGCAGGGTGGCCAGTGGCAGAACCCGCAGAATCCACAGAACCCGCAGAATCCACCGCAGCAGTTCGGCCCCAATGGGCCCACTCTGGACAATGTCTCGGTGCGGCGCGCCAAGAAACCGGCCGGCAGCGGCTGGCGCAAGGTGGTGCACCACGCCTCCGGCGGGAAGATCAACCCGGGAATGTCCGCCGAGGAGCGGCGGATGCTGGAATTGGTGGCGCGGATCCGCCAGCCCGTCCGGGGCGACTACCGCATCGCTGTCCTCTCACTGAAAGGTGGTGTCGGTAAGACCACCACCACCATCGGCCTGGGCTCGACCTTCGCCTCCATCCGCGGCGACCGGGTCATCGCGGTGGACGCCAACCCGGACTTCGGCACGCTGTCCCAGCGGGTGCCGTTGCAGACGCGGTCCACGGTCCGCGATCTGCTGCTCGATCCGGCGATCCAGCGGTATTCGGATGTGCGCCGCCATACGTCCCAGGCCACCAGTAGGCTGGAAGTACTGGCCAGCGAACGGGATCCGGCGGCATCGGAGGCGTTCAACGAGGACGAGTACCGGGCGGTTGCCCGTATCCTGCAGCGCTTTTACAACATCATCCTCACCGACTGCGGTACCGGTCTGATGCATTCGGCGATGGCGGGCGTGCTGCAACTGGCGCATTCGCTGGTGCTGATCTCCCCGACCGCGATCGACGGCGCGCAGAGCGCCTCGGCCACGCTGGACTGGCTGTCGCTGCACGGCTACCACCATCTGGTGCAGAACGCGGTGGTGGTGATCAATTCGCCGCGCGACGGCACCCCGAATATCGATGTCCAGCAGTTGCGGCAGTACTTCCTGTCCCGCTGCCGGGCCGTGCACATGATCCCGTTCGACCCGCATATGTCCGAGGGCGCGGAGATCGATCTGCCACGACTGAAAAAGGAAACCAAACGCGCGTACGTGGAACTCGCGGCCACGGTAGCCGACGATTTCGGCCGCAGCTACGGCACGCAGCACGGCGGCTGAACCCCGGTTCGGTGCCGTCCGCCCCGGGCGGCCGGCATCGCGCCTGCCCCGGACCGCGTCGGCTATCTGCCGCGCACATTCACCCGGCGGCCGATCTGCACTTCGAGTTCTGCGACGGCTCCGCTGGATCATCGATACGGCAACCGCAGCAACCTTCGTCGCACACCGCCCCACCGCGAGGTTCGAAGCACATCGCCGCTGCCGGTCGCTCAGGCGGGTCAACGGCACCACCGGGGTAGCGCTGCGACCAGCGCATGGGGACTTGCCGGACACCGGCATCGCCGGCCGGCCGAGAAGCGGGGCCGATGGTCGGCAGCCATATTGCCGATCTCGATATCGACGCCACCCGCCCCGGCGGTCGCCGTCGTGGAACTCGCTCCCGCGGCATCCGCGCGAGTCGGCGGTGCGTGAAGCACGTGTCATCGATGACGCGGACGAGACACCGACCCCGTGCCGACCGGTGAGCGAGCAGGCCCTTGATGCGCGCAGGCACCCGCCGCCCGGTCGGCCGATCCGCTCAGCACAGTCCGGAAAGCCGCCCCTACCGCCGGGCCGGACCGCCGAGCCGGACCGGCTTGTTCACCACTCCGGCAGTCGGCGCCGTCCGGCCATGACGTCCCCCACCAGTGCGTCGTAGGCGTCGGCCAGTTCGGCCAGATGATGCCAGGCGCTGTGCAGGAGTTCGTCGTCGGCGTCCAGGGTCATCAACGCGTGATGCGCGCGGACCGCCGATTCCGCGAGCCGGTCGATGATCGCGCCGACGGTCTCGGTGTGCAGGGTGACCCCGAGTCGATGTTGCGGGACGTTACGTCCCACCCAATCGTCGATCGCCAGCACCAATTCCATCCGCCGGCGATCGATCTCGACCAGTCTGTCGGGGTCGGTGACGATCGACCCGCCGCGTCCCACCAGTCTGCGCTCGTGGAGGACGGCGAGATCGCGGGTGTACCAGAGCAGCTGCCCGCCGACCACCCGATGCCCGCGCGCGGCTCGCACCAGTAGGTCGGAATTGGGCAGCGGACCGGGAGTCCCCTTCTGCGCCAAAGGATCAGCGCCTCGCTGGGCGCTGGGAAGAGCCATTACGACTGTTGTATCCGAACCTGTCACGGTTGCCTCGCCGTTCATCGCCGCACAACACCGGGTCAGTACGTTGATTACAATAAACCGCGAAAGTCGGCTGTCAAGCGATAACGGCCACCCCCGACACGAAAAGCGTACACTTCGTTACCTGGAGACCACCCGAGGAGCACGATGGCGGACGGTCCGACGTATCGACGGATCGCGGACCACCTCCGCGAGGAAATACGAGCAGGTAAGTGGGGGCCCGGGGACCGCCTGCCCAGCCATTCCGAACTCGCCGAGCAAATGCAGGTTTCGCTGACCACGGCCCGTAACGCCATCCAGGTGCTGGTGGCCGAAAACCTCGTCTATACGGCTACTTCCCGCGGCACCATCGTGCGGAGCCGCGAAGTCCTGGAATCCGTGGTGACCGACCATATCCGGCCGGACCGGCCGCGCGCGTCGCACGATATTTTCGAAGAGATCGCCCGCGCTGCCGGGCGTGTCCCGACCAAGGAGTTCAACGCCCGGATGGAGCCGGCGGATCAGCAGATAGCCGAACTGCTCGCTGTACCGGTGGATTCCTGGGTGCTGGCCCGTACGGTCGTCCAATTCCTGGACAACGAGCCGTGGTCCTGGGAAGTGAGCTTCTATCCCCGAGATCTGGCCGAGGCCACCGGAATAGATTCACCGCACGATATCGCCGAGGGAACGACCCGGCGCTTGGCCGACCGCGGGCATGCCGAAACCGCGCACCGCGATACGATCGTCGCTCGCCCGGCGAATGCCGAGGAGGCGACGGTTCTCGGGGTCGCCATCGGGACCGTCCTGCTGGATCATGTGCGCATCGGCGCGAATCACGATCGGGTCACCCGGGTCACCCGGCATCGATCCATCGCTGCCAGTAACCGCTTGGCCTACGAACTCGGTGACGCCGCGGGAACCGGCGTCATTCGTGGCGTGCTCGAACAGACCGAACGGTCCGGGATATGGTTCTAGCTCATGACCGTGCAGATTCGGCCGGCCGCCCCCGATGATCTGAACCTGATCTGTCGCCTGCGGCTACAACGCGCCTCATGGCTCGCCGCCCGCGGCTCCGATCAGTGGTCCACCGAGGCCGCCGGACTGTCGATCGACTACTTCGCGCGGGTGGTCGAGCGGGCGCTGACGGCCGGGGAAACCTGGATCGCGGAGGTGAACGGGGATCCGGCCGGGACGATCACCGTCAACGACCGCGCCGACAAACAACTGTGGACCGACAGCGAACTCGCCGATTCGCTGATCGTGCACTATCTGATCGTCGATCTGCGTTACGCGGGCCACGGCCTGGGCAGCCGGTTGCTCGCCCATGCCGCCACCGTCACCCGTGTCCGCGGCCGGCACTGGGTCCGGCTGGATGCCTGGACCACCAATTCCGAGTTGCACGCCTACTACCGGCGAGCCGGGTTCCGGCTGGCCCGAATCGCCGGCCCGGACCGCCGAAGCCCCTCCTGCGCGCTGTTCGAACGTCATATCGACAGCTGGCCCACCGATGACACCCTGGTCCCGGCGCGGCCGGCGAGCTTCCGGATGAGACCGCTGGCGCGCTACCCGATCGTCCTGCCGGCTTTCGGCTGACCGCCGTCCGGCCGGTGCAGCGCTACCGGCAGGACAACAATCTCCGGCAATTCGGGAGCAGTCGGGTCAGAGTGGATCCAAATGGGCGATATGCACCATCTCGATACCGCGGCTCCGCGATACCAGCACGCCCCGTCCGGGCGGGAGCTTGGTGGGCCGCACATCGCCGACCAGTTTGCCCTCGTCTTTGGAACCGCTCATGATCAGCGTTTCCACCGACATATTCTTCATGGTGCCCAGGATCGGATCGAACAGTGCCCGCGATACCCCACCGATACGGCGGGACACGATCAGATGCATACCGATATCGCGGGCCTGCGGCAGGAATTCGACCAACGGCTGGAACGGGTTCGCGCTGCCGGCGGCGACCATATCGTAATCGTCTACGACGATGTAGATTTCGGGTCCGGTCCACCAGCTGCGGTCGCGCAGCTGCTGTGGCGTGATATCCGACCCGGGAATACGTTTCGCCAGATATCCGGCGACCTCCTTGATCATCGGGCCGCAGGTCTGCGAGGACGTCGAGTAGCCCGCGAGCTGATCGCCTTCGACCACGCCGAGCATGGTGCGCCGATAGTCGATCATGATCACCCGGGCCTGCTCGGTCGTGGAGTTCTCCGTGATCCCCATGACGATATTGCGCAGCAGGGTGGTCTTACCGCTTTCGACGTCCGCGAACGCCATGAAATGCGGCTCGGCATTGAAATCCATGACCAGCGGCTGCAATTCGGATTCGCCGAGCCCCACGACGACCCTGGTGGCGTTGCTCTCGATGCCCCGTGCCCGCGCCTGCTCGAGCAACTCGGCGCGCTCGAACTTCAGCGGCAGCATCCGGACCTGCGGCGCGCGGCGGTTCGGGTACAGCTGCGCCAGTTCGGTCCGGGCCCGCGAAACCCCTTCGGCGAGACTCGCCGGGTCGGAGTCGGAATCGAGCCGCGGCAGAGCGATGAGCATATGCAGATGGTCCGCGGTCAGGCCGCGGCCGGGCCGGCCCACCGGCACCTGGTGCGCCACGCGGCGGCCCATCTCCGAATCGGTGGGATCGCCGAGACGTAGTTCGATCCGGGTGCCGATCTGGTCCTTGACCACCGGCCGGATCTCGGCCCACCGCGATGCGCCGATCAAGAGGTGGATTCCGAACGACAGCCCCTGTCCGGCAATCGCGTTGATCTGCGGCTCGAGCGATTCGAACTCTTCGCGGATGGCGGCCCAGCCGTCGATCACCAGGAAGACGTCACCGAACGCGTCTTCAGGAAAGGGATCGGCTATCCCCTGTTGCAGCGCCGCGAATTTGCGCCGGCGATACTCGGCCATCGATTCGATGCCCTGCTCGGCGAACCGCTCTTCGCGCTGCCGCATGAGCGAGGTGAGCTCGGCGATGGTGCGGCGTACCCGGTCGCCGTCGAGGCGGCCGGCCACCGAACCGACATGCGGGGTCCCGACCAGCCCCGCCATACTCCCGCCGCCGAAATCCAGGCAGTAGACCTGAACCTGTTCGGGGGTGTGGGTGGCGGCGGTGGCCATGATGATCGCGCGCAAGGTGGTCGACTTACCCGATTGCGGGCCGCCGACCACCGCCACATTGCCCTGGGCACCGGCCAGGTTGATGGTGAGCACATCGCGGCGCTGCTCGTACGGTTTGTCGATCACGCCGATCGGCATCCACAACTGGCCGTGCCGGTTCACCGGCGAACGCCAGTCGGGATCGGGCAGCAGCATATCCACCGTCGGCGATTCGTCCAGCGGCGGCAACCAGACCTCGTGCGCCGGCCGGCCGTGGCCGGTGAGCCGTTTGACCACCACGTCCAGCAGAGAATCGGGTACGCCCTCACCGTCCGGTACCGCCACGGCCGGCTGCGACGGCGGTGGCGGCAGTTCGAGCAGCGGGTTGACCGGGGCCGCGCTCTCCGCCGGCTCGGTGTCCTCGGCGTCGACCGTTTCGGGCACCTCGACGGGTGCGGCGGTGAACAGTCCGGGGCGCTGCCGGGCCACCGGGCCACCGTCCTCGGTGGCGGTGCCCTGCGGTGCCTCGTAGGGGCCCGATACGTAGCTGGCGTTGAACCGCAGCGGGTCGGAGGCGTCGCTTTTCAAATAGCCGGACCCGGGCACGCTGGGCAGATGATAGGCGTCGGTGATGCCGAGAACGGCCCGGGATTCGTTGGCGGAGAAAGTGCGCAGACCGATCCGGTAGGACAGATGCGATTCCAGGCCACGCAGCTTGTTCTCCTCGAGCCGCTGGGAAGCCAGCAGCAGATGCACGTGCAGCGAGCGGCCGAGCCGGCCGATCATCACGAACAGTTCAGCGAAATCCGGCTTCTGCGACAGCAGTTCGGAGAATTCGTCGACTACGACGAACAAGGCCGGCAGCGGATCCAGCGGCACGCCCGCGGCACGGGCCTTCTCGTAGTCGTTGACATTGGCGTAATTACCGGCCGAACGCAACAGTTCCTGGCGCCGGTTCATCTCGCCGGCCAGCGCGTCCTTCATCCGGTCCACCAGGGACAGCTCGTCCTCCAGGTTGGTGATCACCGCCGCGACATGGGGCAGCGGGTCCAAGCCGAGAAACGTGGCGCCACCCTTGAAGTCGACCAGCACGAGGTTCAGCGCGTCCGGCGAATGGGTCGTGACCAGGGAAAGCACCAGGGTGCGCAGGAACTCCGATTTACCCGAACCGGTGGCGCCGATACACAGGCCGTGCGGACCCATACCGTTCTCCGCCGATTCCTTGATATCGATCTCCACCGGCGTCCCGTCCGGGGTGATTCCGATCGGCACCCGTAACCGTTCCCGAGCAGTACGCGGCCGCCAGACCCGTGCCGGATCGATCTGGGCGGCATCGGAGATATTCAACAGCGCCATCAGCCCCGGATCGGCGGTGGTCCCCTCGCCCAGGCTCACGATCTGGGCGGCCGTCGCCAGGCGATAGCGTGCGAGTGCACGCGAGAACGCCTCTGCCTCGGCGGTGCTCACCGAATCCGCGGTGGCGAACCGCTCCACGCCCGCGGCGCTCTTCGCCGATACCTCGCCGTGCGAACACACCAGTTGCAGACCGCGCCGCGCAGCCAATCCTCCCTCGGGTGCGGTGAGGTCCACAACGGTCACCGAGTCCAGGCCCGATTCGGCGACCAGACGTTCGTTACCGCTGACATAACCGTCGTCGATGACGACCACCAGATGCAGCCGGCCCTGTGTGGGCTGCGGATTGCGCATGAACCGGCCGCGTTCGAGCAGCTCCGCCGACAGGGCGGTTTCCAGTTCGCCGAGCGACTGGTACATCATCCGCACCGAACCCATACCGTCGCGCTGTACCGGATGCTGTAGATGCGGCAGCCATTTCGCCCACGCCCAGACGGCGGCGTCGGGGTCGCTGCAGACGATCGCGACGGCCAGATGGTCCGGGCCGTGGAAGGCAGCCAGCTCCATGAGCATCGAACGCACCAGGGTCCGCGCCTCCGCCGCGTCGCCACCGATGTTGATGGCGGGGAAAGCGCGCAGCGACACCGCGGTCGGGAGCCGGTGCACCACCGAATGTGTGCGCACGAACCGGCGCAGCGCCACCGTCGAGACGGGCTCTAGATCCTCCAGCGGGCCGGTTTCCGGACGGGCCAGTTTGGTGGCGAGGCGGTGACTGCCCAGCCCGACGCGGACATGGCCGAAATCGGGGTCGTTGGGCCGGCGCTCCCACATGCGGCGGGTGCCGACCAGCGACAACAGATCGGCGGGTTCGGGATGACTCCAGCCGAGTGATTCGAGCTGTTTACCGCCGGTGCGGCGCACTTCCTTACGGATCTGGTCCAGATAACGGAAGTAGTCCTTGCGTTCCTCGTTCAGTTCGACCGCGCGTTTACCGCCGCCGCCCCGATACCCGGCCATCATGCCCACCATCGACATGATCATCATCATCGGGAACATCATCATGAAGGGATTGGCCAGGATATTGCGGCCCATCGTCGCCATCATGGCGATCATGCCGATCACCGCGAGCACCATCACCACCGGCATGATCTTCATCATCAGCGGTGCCGGAACAGCGCGCGGAACCTCCGGGGGCGCCGTCAGCGCGACCTCACCACCCGGTGCCCGCGGCGGGGCGATACGGGGTCGGCGTACAAAGCCTTCGGTAGCCATGGTTCCTTCTCACTTCGGCAGCCGGCGGACGGTCGCGAGCCGGGTCACGGGTCCGGTTCCAGGTCGAGTTCGCGTTGCGGGCGGCGGAACGGGTAGGCGATCGCCGCACCGACGGCCAGCCCGGAGAGGCACACCACCGAACCGATGATCGCGATCCAGCGCTGCCGCGGATCGGGTCCGGGCGGATGGACCGGCGCGGCGATGGGCCGGGCGGCCGCCGCGCCCACCCCGACCGGTTCGGCGGGCAGTTCCGCGGTGAGCGCGGCCAGCGGGTCGATCAGGCCGTGCCCGATCTTGTCGTCGCGGCCGGTGCCGGGACCGTGTGCGGTGCGGGTGATCCGGTCCATCACCTGCCCGGCGGTGAGTTCGGGAAACCGCGACCGCACCAGGGCTGCCAGGCCCGCGACGTACGGTGCGGCGAAACTCGTACCCTCCACCGACCGGATGCCGTCGCTGGTCTGTACGCCGTCGACCAGACCGGTGCCACCGGGTTTGCTGTCCAGCGAAACGATATTGCGGCCGATCGCGGCCACCTGCACCCACGGTCCGTTCAGCGACAACTCGGAGACCTGGCCGTTCGGTTCGACCGAACCCACCGCGAGCACATAGGGCGAGAACCAGGCGGGGCTGGCGACCGTGGCCACCGATTCCCAGCCGGAACCGGAATTCTGGTTCCGGCAGGCACCGTCGCTCTGCAGGTTCCCGGCCGCGGCGACGACCACCACATTGCGGTCGTAGGCGTATTTCACCGCGGCGCCGAGCGCACCGTCGGCGGTGTTCAGACCGGCCTGGGTGCAGGCCACTTCGGAAATATTGATCACCGTCGCCCCCATGTCCACGGCGCGGACCACCGCGCCCGCCAGGGTCAGCACGGTGCCGTAGCCCTCGGTACTGATCCGGCCGGGGGCGTCGCGGTTGTTGTTGTCCTTCTTCTCGTACGCGAGGCTCAACTGGCGGATGCTCAGGATCTCCGCGTCGGGAGCGACGCCGGCGAAGGCGTCATGGGGGCTGGGCTGGGCGGCGATGATCCCGGCGACCAATGTGCCGTGCCCGTCGCAGTCGACCGTGCCGTCGGTATCGGAGACATAGTCACCGCCCGCTTGCAGGCGCGGCAGCCGCGGATGCCGGTTGACTCCGGTATCGATCACCGCGACCTTCTGGCCCGCGCCTCGGCTGAACTGCCAGGCCGCCGGAAGATTCAGCACCTGCTGCGAAACCGGCGGCACACTGGGCGGTGCGCCGGTGAGCACCGGTTCCGCGCAGACCGTGCTCTGCTCGGTGGGTTCCAGTGGGGCCGGCCGGGCGCTGATCGCCTGCGCCGCGGCGAGCGCACCCGGGTCGATCACCGGCGGCGGGACGGCCGCCGCGATCGAACCGGGCAGCGCCACCGCACCGAATACGTTGAGCGCGAGCGTTATTCGCAGCGACCGGCGTGACGGACGGATACTCATATGCTCAGGTTCCGGGCCATACCGTAGATACCCATAATCCACAGCACCAGTGGGATCACCGCCATGATCAGGGCGTATTCGAAGAGTTCGATCGCCCGGCGGACCACCGGGGTCACCTCGACATGCGGCCCGATCACACCGAATCCGACAACCCCGAGAGTGAACGCGAGCAGAAGGCCGGCGCACAGCAGGACGAGATCGTGGTCCCCGATGGACAAGCCGGCGAGCAGCGCCACGCATATCGCGCAGGCGCCGCCGATCAACACGGCGGCCTGGGCGATATCGGCGAACGACCGGCCGCGTAACGCCAGAATGACCGCGGTGATGACCGCCAGGGTGATGCCCTGCCAGCGATAGGGTCCCAACGGGTCGGCGACCCCGAACGCCCCGATCACCGCGGTGGCGGTGCAGGCGGCCACGAGGCCGGTCTGGAACTGGTTCGCCCGCCGGGCCCGCTCCCCGAGCCCGGCCGCGGACGGCAACGCGGTGGCGCCGATCGCGCCGATTCCCTCGATGGTCGGCCGTGGTTCGTGATCGGCCGGATCGATCGCGGCGCCCGCCGTCGGCACCGGCGGCACCGGCAATCTGGCCAGCAGCGCCGCCAGCCGCGGCACCATGGACAGGATCATGATGCCGGCGACCAGCAGTCCGGCGCCGACCTTCGGCAGACCCGGATGCCAGATGAGATAGATCACCGCGGTGACCAGACCGATCACCGCGGCGGCTGCCGCGCACGAGAACAGCGTGGCGCCCACTCCGGTCAGCCGGTAGCCGAGAACCGCCGCCACCAGCAGAACCGAACTCCCCAGCAGCAGATGGGGCGCGCCGAGAGTGCCCGGAACCACCAGTGCGGCGCCGCCGAACACCAGCAGCAACCCGTCGGCCGACAACCAGACGCCGGTGATCTCGTCCCGGTATCTGCGCGCGGTGATCCCCGCCGCCACCAGTGCGCCCGTGCCCACGCCGAGCAACACCAGGCCCGGCGCCAGCGGATCCCCGGCCCCGCGGGACAGAACCAGCACGGCCAGTGTGGTGAGTACCGCGAGTACCGAGACGACCAGCCCCATCCAGCGCGCCGCCGCACCCGACCATCCGGTGAATTCCTCGGCCGTGAGCCGGGATACCGCATCGATCACATCGTCGAACAGCGCGGGCGCTTCCTTCGCGCCGACCTTGCGTAGTACCAGGAGTTCACCGTCGTACACCTCGGCCTCGGTGAGTGTGCGACTCGGCGCGATCGACGCACGACCCAGCCGAGCCAGGGTCCAGTGCTGGGCATCGAGCGGCCCCGTATCGTCCTCGGAATCCGGCAGGCTCGGGTTGCGCGATTCGATCAGCGCCACCAGCTCGCCGATGAAGCTCGCGATCGGCACCGTAGCGGGCAGCCCGACGTCGACCTGGGTATTTCCCCCGATCACCGAAACTCGGCTCAGTTCCGGTTCTTGCGCGCGGGTGGCGCTCGGCGTTTCGACCATTGCACTCATCTCCCCACCCACCTCCCGATCAGCAATTCACACTTCGGCCGCCGACAATTCATTTTCCCGCCATCTACAATTCGTTGCCGATTACCGGGTCGCGGCGAAATACGGTGTGTATCAGCATTTTCGGCAATTGTCGAGCACCTTCGGCTTGGCTGAACTGGCATTGCGTTCTCCCCGCAACCGAGCCTAATGTAACGGAGCGCCGACACGTGCGCGATCGGTACTCTGGTATCGGAGATAAACGTTCTCTATACGCCAATACAAGAATTCGGGGAGCGACTGCAATGACCGGCAATCGGCAAGCTCAACGCGCATTCGACGCCGGGGTTCTGTCGCTCGGATTGTCCATCGAGGGGCAGGAGTCCGCCCGCGACCTCGAGTACGCCAAACTGGCGTTCCAGCGCGCCACCGAATGGGATCCCGGTATGTGCGACGCCTGGCTGGGCCGGGCGGCCGCCGGTGAACTCACCAAGGAGGTGCTGTTCAACCTGCACAAGACCTGCGACGGCACGCTGTACCGGGAACAGCGCCGGGTGGGGTTGCGACCGCGGGAACTCGCCGGCCGCTTCCAACCCGGCCTCTACATCGACTACCCGCTGTCCAGTCGCACGGAGATCTTCCTCGCCTGGGCCGCGCAGTTGGTCGCGGACAAGGATTTCGACGAGGCCGAGCGGGTTCTGGACCAGCTGGACGAGTATCGCAAGGGCCAACTGGGCGACGCCGAACGCGAAGCCGACGGCCGGATCGCCGCGTATGTGCGCGCCGTGCTGCACTACACCACGCAGCGCTGGCCCGATGTGATGACCGTCCTCGCCGGATCGGCGGAATGGGACGACTCCTACCTTGCCGCGGGCGCGCATGTGATGGTCGGAACCGCTTGCGCCCAGCTGGGTTTGTTCGCCGAGTCGATCCGCCGGATGCAGGCCGCCGAACAGGGTCCGATCCCCGCCGCCCGGTCCACCGCCATGTTCTGCCGCGGCCTGTGCCTGCGCGAAACCGGTAACGAGGACGAGGCCCAGGCGCTGTTCGAGAAGGTGTACTCGCAGGCGCCGGATTTCGAGGCCAATGCTTCGGCCATGCGCGACCGTACCTTCCGTATCACGGTCACCAGCCGCGATGTCATAGCCGCCCGTACCGACAGGTGGGATCCGGCCAGTTCGCCCACGATGGAGCAGATGAACCGGGCCGAGGTGCAGGACAGAGCCAAGGAGACCCTGGCGGAAGCACGCGCGGAGCTGGACTCGCAGATCGGGCTGGCGTCGGTGAAAACCCAGGTCGCCAAACTACAGTCGACGGCGCAGCTGGCCAAGATCCGCGCCGAGAAGGGGCTGGCCAGTGTGCCCCGCGGCCAGCATCTGGCCTTCACCGGGCCGCCCGGTACCGGTAAGACCACCATCGCCCGGGTGGTGGCCAAGATTTACTGTGGTCTCGGTCTGTTGCAGTCGGAGAAGATGGTCGAGGCCAAACGCGCGGATTTCGTGGGCGAACATCTGGGCAGCACCGCGATCAAGACCAACAAGCTGATCGACAGCGCAATGGACGGCGTGCTGTTCATCGACGAGGCCTACACCCTCATCCAGACGGGCCTGTCCGGCGGTGACGCGTTCGGTCGCGAAGCAGTGGATACCCTGCTCGCGCGGATGGAGAACGACCGCGACCGCCTGGTGGTCATCATCGCCGGCTACGACGGTGAAATCGACCGGTTGCTCGCCGCCAACGACGGTCTGGCCTCCCGCTTCGCCAAACGCCTGCAGTTCCCGTCCTACAGCGCGAGCGAACTGGGGCGGATCGGCGAGGTGATCGCGAAGAAGCGCGATTCCGACCTGTCCGAAGCGGCGCTGAAGGTGCTGGTCCGGGCGTGTGACCGGTTGTACGCGATGGAGAGCACCGACCAGAGCGGACAGCCGCGCCGCGGGGTGGACCTCGCAGGCAACGGCCGCTTCATCCGCAATGTGATCGAAGCGGCGGAGGAAGAGCGCGAGTTCCGGCTGGCCAACGACGAATCCCTCGATCTCACCGATATCGACGAGGCGGTCCTGCGGCGTATCGAGGAACCCGATATGCGCCTGGCGCTGGCCACGATCCTGGAATCGCTGAACATCGGCTGGACCGACCCTGATTGATGCGCTGTCACCGGCCGCTGCGGCAGCCCTGCTGTCCGCTCCCGGTCCGAGCCGCACGGCGGGCATGGGTGACATTCACGTGCCGTCGTCGACCGGCGCGGCCAGGGCGGTCTGCCCGCGGAGCGCCCGGACGGTGCAGAGGTGCCCGCTCAGCCTTCGGTCAATGAATCGTGGCTGACCAGCGCCTCGCGGGGGTCCAGAGTGGGCCCCGGCACGAGCTGGCCGATGATCGCCCACGGCGCCAGATGCGGCGTATCGCCCAGGCCGAGAACACCGGCGGTAGCGGGATTCGGAACGCCGTACCGGATTCCGTTGTCGGCCACATAGAACAGGCTCCCGCGCCGCGGGCTACCCGGTTCCATACCGGTGATCTGGACATATTCACCGTGGGTGGGTTCGACGTATACCGCGTCCACCCGGTCGCCGCCGCTGTCGGCGGTGGCCAGCCGGACGGGTTCGGCCGAATCGGGCACCGGCAGTTCGGTGCCGATCAGCAACCCCACCGTGGCCCGCTCCCCCGGGCCGTCCCCGGCGCCTTCCTCCGCGGGCGCCGTACCGGGTGATTTGGACCAGGCGATACAGGTGACCGGCCCGTCTTCGGCGGGAACGATCCGCGGGATCTCGCCGGGGAAATCCGCTACGGGTAACCGCTGCACCACCGGAATCTCGTCCAGGACATCGGGAGGCAGCACCGGGACCTCGCTCATCCCTTGCGAATCGGCGTGGCGGATGACCTCGGCGGCAAAGGGCGAAACCGGCTGCACTCCGTCGGCGAGTACGACATACATCTCCGGGCGGACCTCATCGCCGACACCGGACACGGAAATGATTCCACCGACCGGCACGTCGGCCAGCAGACCCGGGCCCGGCTCGCCGGCGCGGTCGATGACCGGCGCCCGCAGTGGGGCGACCTGCGTGGTGGCGCCGAGGAAACCGGTGCCGACCGGTCGCGGCCGGTGAGCGGACAGACCGAGGGCGCGGGCGATCACCGAATCGCCCGGGTCGATTTCGGCACGCTTTCCGTCGTAGACCAGATAGGTCTTACCGTCGCGGGCCACCAGCAGCGCTTCGGCCGGAGTAGCCGCGCGGATCCGGTCGGTGAGGTTGGGCGCGCCGCCGACAACCGTGGTGGTCGCACCGGCCGCCGACGCCGCGCTTCCACCGGCCGGCAACTCGATGCTTTCGCACAACGACCAGTACGAATCACCACCCTGCGCCGAACCCGGGAGCGCGGCCGGAGCGCCGGGTATTCCGAGCAACGGACCACGCGGAATATCACCCAGTTTGTCGTCCTTGACCGCATGCGGCTCGGCATTGCTGCCGGTGATCAACCGTGCGGAGGCCAGGTTCAGCACCGGGTGCAGGGTCCGGCTGCCGTCGTCCTTCTCGACCACCACATACAGCGCCCCGCTGGACTTACCCGAGACGATCAATGCGTCACCGATCGCGCCTTGGGGCCGCAGGAAGGCCAGGATCGCCGCGCCGGCGGTGACGAGGATCCCGAGCACCAGACCGACCAGCAGGGAACGAATCTGGGAACGCATGGGATCGTGCAGCATCCGCACATCGCGGCGAACCAGGGCGTGGTCGAGACGGCGTAGCAGGAAACGGTACCCGTTCACCTGGGCACGGGTAGTCAGCTGTGCTGGCACTCGGGAACTCCATCGCGCATTCGACCGCAATCTCTTTCGACACGGTACCGTAATTCCCGATGGTTACGTCGGTCGATCTCGCCGAAATCGTCAATGGCACAACAGTCGGCGAATGCGGCCGAGGCAGGAACAAACAATTGTGAATGAAACAGTGAACGCTGATCGATCTGCAGGTGACATCTATTCTGAATCCCCGGTTCCGGAATACACCGACCGAACGGTCTCTCCGGATTCGGTGAATCCTCGCCGGTCGGCCTACGACACCTTGCGGGATCCCGAATTCTGGTTGTTCCGAATTTTTCCGCTGCGATTCGTCCTCTCCGGCGTACTGGTCGCGGCGGCGGTCGCCTGGATCGTGCTGGCGTTCGGTGCGTCGGCCTGGTACGCGCTCGGCGCGGGGGTCGTGGTCGGTCTCGTCGGTCTGGCGCCCATCGGTGGCCGGACCCTGATCGCGCGGATCGGCGGGGCCGCGGCCCGGCGCCGGCAGCTCCCTGCCGACCAGTTGGAACAGGCCGCCGCTTTCGATGTCCCGCTTCCCGAGGGCGGTGGTTACGGGGTCTGCTGGGACGGGGACCTGCTGCTGACCATGCTGCGCATCGATCCGCCGCCGGATACTCTCACGCTGTTGCAGCCCGGTTCGCTCAGCACCGAACAACTGCTGCCACTTCCCGAAATAGCCCGCTGCCTGGATCAATTCGATCTCACCCTGGCCGGTATCGATGTGGTGAGCACCGGAGCGCGCACCGCCGGCACGGGGGTCGCCGCCCACCTCTACGACCGGATCATCGGACCGCTCCCCGCGATCGCCCACCGCACCTGTTGGCTGGTCCTGCGACTCGATCCGCTCGCCAACGCCGAAGCGGTGGACAACCGCGGCGGTGGCGGCGCGGGCGCGCTACGCGCCGCCATCATCGCGACCCGGCGGGTGGCGAACCGGCTGGCCGCCCACGATATCGCCGCCTCGGTGCTCAGCGCGGCCGAAATGAACGCGGCGGTCCGCGAACTCACTCACGGGTTCGCGGTCGATATGATCACCGAATCACCGAAATGGCTCGAATCCCAGGGCCGCTACCTCGCGCAGTATCAGATCGGCGCCGATATGGTCGGCCCCCGCGGGCTCGCCGATATCTGGACCGTGCCCAGTCTGTCGACCACCGTGACGCTGCGCCTTCGGCCCGGTATCGGCCGCAACGATCCGCATACCGAACTGGCCGAGACCGTGGTTCTCAATGCCGTGGTCCGCTTCGATACGGTCGCCCCGCCGCAGCGTCCGCCGCTCGACGGTTTGCGCGAACTGTACGGAAATCAGCTGCGTATCCTGCTCGATACGCTGCCCGTCGGCCGCACCGGCCGCTGGGGGCGCGATGTGGCCTACCGCGGCACCCTGGCCGCGCTGAGCGAATTCACCGTGCCCACCGCCGGCTGCGGCCAGCTCATCGGCGCGGACGACCTGGGGCAGGGTATCGCCGTCCCCCTGATCGGCGAGGGGACCCGCCAACTCGAGGTGATCGGCACCTTGGACCTGGCGCAACAGGTCATCCTTCGCGCCACCGCGCTCGGCGCACATGCCATCGTGCACACCGCGCGGCCGGAGGCCTGGCAGACGATGGTGCGCAATCTCGACACTCCGCAGCTGCTCACCATCGCGCCCCGCGCCGCGGGCGCCAGCTACCACCCGCCGGGACCGCCGCCGCTGCCGACGGCTCCCTACCCGAGCACCACACTGCTCGTATTCGACGGTGTACCGGCGGTTTCCCACGCCGGTGGTGCGACCATAGTGCACGTGCGACAGCCGCACGAACCACCGGGCTCGGTCGATGCGGACGTTTCACTGATCCAGGACCCCGCCACCCCCAATCGCATCACGGTGCGCACGCCGGCGGTGACGACAACGGTGAACATGGTGACCACCCGCGAGGAAATGCACTACATCGGCGAATCGCTCGCCGCCCGCTGATCCGGGGTGCCACGGCCGCGCTCGCCGCGCCCGGTGAACGACTCTCGTCGCCATCGCGGGGATTCACCGCGCGCACCGATTCACCGCGCGCGGGATGACCCGGACGCTGTGCAGATCCTTTTCGGTGCTCTTGTCGACCGACTGGCCGAAGTAGACGCCCGGCGAGCGGACCAGCTGAGACACCACCGGGAACCGCTCTGCCCGGCCGGTACGAAGGGGGTTCGCGCAAAGGCCGACGGCCGGTTGGATCCTCATCCGATCCAACCGGCCGTGGCCGTAGGTACGCCGGAACGCCGGTTCCGGTCAGCCGAAGGCGGCGAAACCGTCGCCGATCTTCTTATCCGTCTCCAGCGCGCGCTGCAGCGCGTTCTCGACCGCGATGGCGAGCTGGTCCAGCTTGTGCAGGGTGTCCTCGAGTTCGGTGTTCACCGAGGCGTGCGCGGCCGTGAAGCCCTCCTGGGCGCCCTGACTGGCCATGGCCTGCAGGAAGTTGTCCTTGGCGGTGCCCAGGGCCTCGATCTCGCCCTGGATCTTGCTGCCTTCGGTCTTCAGCGAGTCGAACAGCGCCTCCATGGTGGGGCGGTCGTACAAAATATCGCTCATGTTCCCAATTCCTTCTCGGTCGAGCAGATAGGTGTCAGTGCTACGAAGCGGGATCTACAGGCTGGTGTAGCCGCCGCCGGGAATGAACGCGTCCTCGTCCATGCCCAGGATGGTCGAGGTGGCATCCTCGGTGGCCTTGGTCAGCTCGTCCAGCTTCTGATTCAGGCGGTCGGATTCGTCGCTCCACGCCTGCGAGGTGGTGACGAACGACGCGTTCGCATCACCTTTCCAGCCCGCACGTGCCGCATCGCCGGCCGAATCGACGGCCTTCACCGACAGCCGCAGGTTCTCGATGGCCGTGTACATTTCGCCGGTCGCCTTCTTGACCAGTTCGAGGTCGAGATCAACACCCTGAGTTGTCATTACGGTGTTCCTTTCGTGAGGTTGGTTTTCCGCCGAGATCGCGAGATCTCGGGCCGGTGGGTTGTCACCTGGGGAATTACGGTGTCAGCCACCTCCCCCCGGGCAGGCCGTCGAGCAACGTGGCGATTGCCTGCGTCACCCGGTGATCGCTACCCGTTGTGACCGTCGACCAGATCTGTTGATCCGGCGAGACCGTGGGCGCGACCGAGATCCGGCCGCGGTCGGTGTCGTAGACCGCGACGGCGCCCGGCGCGCGCGTGGTGCGACCGTCCGTATGGCTGTAGGCCACGATTTCGGTGAAGCCCCGGCAGGAGAAGAAGGCCGCGGCCAGCACCGTGGCGTCACGGTCGCCCACGCCGAGGGCGTAGATGGCATCGGCGAAATCGCCGGTGGTTTCGGCCCGGTCGAGCCGGGCGGCGAGGTCGTCGGCCGGTGCGCTGAACCCCGCGACCGCGGCGGCCTCGGCCGGACCCAGCGCCACGAGCAGTGGGCGGGCCAGCGCCTCCGGTGAACCGTCGCACCAGATCGTCGCGATATCGAAACGATCTCCCTCGCGCACCGCCAGAGCATGCTGTTCGCCGCGCCGGGCCAGGCACAGCCGTAGCGTGCGGTCCTCGGCGAAACCGCGGGCCACCAGCTCGCGGTCCGGCTGGGCCAGCACGAACAACGCCTGCGCTGTTTCGGGGTCGACATCGCCTTCGGTGTCGAAAACCCCCGCCGCGGTGAGCTCGGCGACGGCCCGCTCACGCGCCGCCCGCCATTCTTCGTAGGAGTCCTGCTGTGGTCCGGCGGCGAGTACCAGGGGCAGTGTCTGCACCCCCAGGCGTTCGGCGACCGCGAGCAGCGCGTCGTTTGTCAGGGTCGTCACGATGCACCTCCGGCCCGCGTCTCCGGTCCGGGAGCCGCCGGTTCGACACCACCCAGTACCGCCGGGGCGGCACGGAGTTCGTTCTCGGCGCCGAGGTGATCACCCTCGTCACCGGATAGCCCGGCGCGGGGGAAGCGGGAAGCGTCCGGAGCCGGCCCGCCGGCGCCGGCAGTCGCGCCCGGTGCAAGTGGGGCGGCGTGGGAAGAGGCTCCGGCACCAGTGACCGGGGTGGTTTGCGGGGCCGTTTCCGGCGTGGTCGCCGACTGGGCGTACAGGGGGGCGCTGTAGGCGGACGGTACCCGCGGCACGGCGGCCGGGATCGGAACGGACCCGATGCCCATGGCCGCCGGCGGCATGCCGCCTCGCACAGGTGGCGACGTCGCGGTAGTCGCCGTTGCGGCCGCGGCATGTTCGGCAGCCAGCGCGGTCTCCGGCGCGACCACCGGCGGTGCTGTCTGCTGCCACGGCAGCGCCAGGGGTTCGGTGGCCTTTTCGTAGTTCTCCATGACCCGGGAGGCCACGGCCTTCGCCACGTCGGAATCCTTGTCCGTCTCGGCGGCCACGGCTCGGATCGGCGCACCGACCATACCGGCGACCGATTCCAGCATCCGCTGGACCTGCTGGATCTGTTCGAGATCGGCGGTATGCGGCATGGCCAGCCGCGCCACTTCGTAGGCGGCCACCTGTGCCTGGAATTTCGCCGCGTTGGCCGCGGCAGCACCCGCCGCTTCCACCAGCCAATCCCGCAGTGTCGAAATCCGCTGCAGTACTTCGTTACTGCGCCCGGACCCCCATGCGCCGCGCATATCGGCGACGGCCTTCTCGTATTCCACCACCGCGGCCCCGAAAGCGGCAGCCAGCCGCGTCCATGCCTGTACGGCCTCGGCCATCGGCACCGACCCCGGACCGGTGGAGAGCTCGCGGGCCAGCCGGTCGGCCGGGCGCGCGGGCCACACCACACCGGTGAAGCCGGGTTGTGGCGGTTCGATCATCGCTGGGAAATATCCTTCGCTCATCGGCACTGCGGGAGCCGGTCAGACCTCGAACCCGCCGAGGTTCGCGGCATTGTCGGTTTCCATACCGTCGAACCGGCTGGTACCGAGCCGCAGCGTGGCCGCCAATTTGCGCATTTCCTGCACACTGGCCTGGGCGCTGGTCAGATACGACACCGCGACATCGTTGTGGGTCTGCGACGCCCGGCCGGATACCTCGTCCACCCCCGCCGGCCCCACGGTCAGCGCATCCTGAACCGCCGTCAGCTCGGCGGCGAGCCGATCGGCCAGCGAGTCCAGGCCCGACGACGCCTTCCCGGCCGCGGCCGGGTCGAATCGGACGCCGTCGTACACCTCGCCCATCTCGTTCTCCATGAGACCCTCCTGTGTTCTGGTTGCCGGCTCGTGTCAGAGCGTGAGTTCTTTGTCCGGCGGGGGCTCCGAGGTCGATTCCGCCGCACCGACCACGGGCACCGCGATACCTTCGATCGGCCCGACCACTTCGTCACCGTGTTCGGCCGAGACCGCACCGCGCGCCGAACCGTCGGTGACCGATTCGCCGTCGCGCGCCATCCCCGCCGCCCCCATCCCCGCGCCCATCGGCATATAGCCCGGGCTGTTCCCGGCGGCCGAACTCGCGGCGGCGGGGGCCGCCGCGGACGACATACCCGCGACCGAACCCGGTGACGTCGCGCCGAGCGCTCCGACCGGGCCGAGCGGGCCGGGTACCGCCGCCTTGGACCCGGGGAAGGCACCGAGCGGTGCGGGCGCGGCGCCTACGACACCGGGGCCCGCCCCGAGACCGCCGCCGGCACCCAGGCCACCCGATGCACCGGGCTCATCGGCATCCGGTGCACTGGAGTCGCCGTCGCCGGGCTCGCCGGCCGGCGGTTTCGGCGCGGACAGTGCGGTGTTCGCGGGCGCGAGTTTGCCCAGTGCCTGCGCGGCCTGGCCCGCCGAGCTGATCAGCGGCGTGACCATGCCGATCATCTGCATGAGCTGCTTCATCTGCTGGCTCGGGTCGACCCCGGTCGGCGCGTTGGTGATCTTCACCTTCTCACCGGTCCGGGCCAGCGCGGCGCCCTCGATGCCGAGCTCGCCTTTGGTCTTGACGGTGATGGCCAAGGCTTCGGCCGCCGCCTCGATCGCCGACGCCACCAGGTACGCCGCGCCGCCGCCCGAGCCCGCGTAGAGCGGGGCCAGTGCCAGTTTCGCGGAGAACGCGCCGATCACCACGGCCATTTCCCCGCGGCCGATCGCGACGCTGGTCGCGCCCTTGGCGAGATGGAGCTTCTCACCAGTGCTCTGCGCTTCGAGCTTCGCGGCATCGGTCTGCGCCTGACCGGCCTTTTCCGCTGCCTCCGTGGCCCCCATCCCCTGCCACAGGCTCATCGCGGCCTGTAACGCGGAGGTGCCCAATTGCATCACGGTCTGCATCACCGTCGACACCTGCGACAGCAGCTGCGTCGGGTCGATCCCCGGCGGCGGGGCCGGCGCGGCGGCCGCATCGCCCTCGGCGAGCGGCGGAGCCGGAGCCGGAGCCGGGGCGCCCAACTGCCCGGAGCCGAACGCCGATGCGAGATCGGTGAGCGGTCGCATGAGCGCACTCAGATCGAGCATCGGCAGCGGCGGCAGCTCCGGCAGCCCGGGTAGGTGCCCGAAGGCCGGCAGTTCCGGCAGATTCGGCAGGCCCATGCCGTTGAGAATGTCGTTCACCGGCATATCGAGCATGGGCGCCAGCGCGCTGCCCCGCAGCAGCTCCAAGACCGTCGGATCGAGTGGATCCGCGCCGGGGGGCGGCTGGGCGCCCGGGAGCGGGGCCGCTCCTGGAGTGCTCATGATCCGGGGTTCACCGCGCCGATATTCGCCGCGTTACCGGCGTCGGTGAGCTCGTAGTTCGCGGCGGCCTGGTGCGCGGTGAGCGCGGTGCCGGCGTGCACCGCGGCGAGCTCGGCGACCGAGGACAGGTGGTTGGCCTGCGCATAGGCGAAGGCGACGAGGAATTCCTGGCCGATCAGCCCGAACGCCGGTACCGCGAAACCGACCGTCGCCGCTTGATCTACGGCAGCGGTCGTCGCGATTCCGGCGGCCATGGCCGCGGATTCGCTGCCGTACCGGCGAACCGCATCGGGCACAACGTGCACGTTGTTCATGTCTGTTGTCCAATCCCGAAACATCCCACAATGTTTCGTCGTCAACGGTACCCAGCGGGCACCTCCGGTCGCGATCGCCGACCGGTTAACAGTCGGTGACTACCTCGTGCTCTCCGAATTGAAGGTGTCGATCAGCGCGGCCTTCTCGGCGATCGCCCGAGCAGCGGCCGCCCGCGCGGTCGCGACCAGTACTTTCTCGAACTCGGCGGGGCTCAATTTGTTGATCCCATCGGTGAAATCGAGCCCGGTGAGGGCCGCGTTTGCGTCCACTTCCACCGTTACCGAACCGTCCGGGGAGGTCTCGCCGACCACGATCGCGGCCATCGCCTCCTGCAGATCGGTCAGCCGATAGACCTGCTGCTGAACCCGGGCGATGAGTTCGTCCATCGTTTCGACCATGACAACCCCTCGAAATCCCTTCCGGACCCTAAACAGAACGGAGCCAGCTCTCCGGTTCGGTCTCGTACTCCTGCTCCTGCACCAACTCCTGGCGAGCAACCTCCGCCTCGGTCGGAAGACCCGCCAACTTCAGCATTTCGCTGGTGAAACCCTTTTCCTGGAGGTGCCTGCGCCGCTCGAGACCGGCCCGGGCCGCGGACTGCCGGCACAGCCGCAGGATTTCGGCGGCGAGCGAATCCGGGTCGCGGCGGAGTTCGCCGGGTTCGACGGAAATTGCGGTGGGCAGGCCCATCTCGGTGGTCCGGAGCCGAATGGATCCGTTGAGTGAATGGGCGGTGAACTCGGTGGGGAACTCGGCGTCTCCCGGAACTGCTGCGCTCATCGTCCTCCTGCCTTCGCTGGGGCGCCGCCGCCGGCGACGCGTGATCCGGACCCCGCCCGAGTATGGATCGGGAAGGTGAACCGGCGGTTATCGGTCGGCGTGGGATGTGGTGGGAATCGGTGCATGCTGCGCGAACACGGTGGACCGCCGGCCGATTTCCAAGGGTGGGAAGACATGTGGCGTACACGGTCACGCGCCGGATATACGCTGTCGCAGTCCAATCCCGGGACTCCCACCCCCGGACCCCACAATCGAATAAGAAATCGACCGGCGCGGCGCCGGCCGATCTGTCACGGTACGGCCCCGGTACGTTTCGGGTCGTCGGCAATGCCGGCGACGGTGTGCTCGCCGGTCCCACTGGGCCGGAGGGCTTCCGGCGACGGCAGCCGAATACCCGAATCGATCCGATACCGGCGAATGCACACATATTCGCCGCGCCGACCGCGGAACGCCCGATTCGTGCCTCCGGGCCGATAATCTGCTCTACGTGTACGAACGGACGGAAGATCCGCAATGAGGCGTATCGATCTGAACTCCGACGCCACTGCGATCGGCGACGACCTACGGCTCGAGTACGACGGTGAGCCGTTCACCGGTGAGGTAGTCGAAGAACTCGTACCGGGACAACTGCTGTCCCAGGAGTTCTACGTAGACGGCCTTCCACACGGCAGCACGCGAGAATGGTGGCCCGACGGACGCCTGAAATCCGAGGGCGAGAACTACCGGGGTCGACCGCGCGGCGTGCTGCGACGGTGGCACCCGGACGGGCGGCCCGCCGCGGCCGTCCTCTTCGACGACCACGGCGGATCGGTGGATGTCCGGGAATGGAACCGATACGGGCAACGGCGCTGAGCCGGTCCGGTCATCTTCGCTGCCGCTCGTCCTTGATCACCCGGACGATCTGCGCGATCTTCGAATTGATGGTCCCGGTGAACACTGACGCGTCCGCAGCGACTGCGACGGGCGGGTCCGAGTCCCGGATGAGATACCGGCCGTCGTCGACGAGATCGCGCCACTCGAGCTGAAACCGGGCGATCCCGCGTGGGCCGTAGATCGATGAGCCCTGCTCGACATGAATCGTGCCCGCCCGTTCAGCGGGCACAGCGAGAAAGGCGGCGCTACGCTGCGCGGGAGTCGGTGCGAACGAATCGTGCACAGCCGGGCCGCCCAGGGAACGGTCCGGTACCGCAGCGGGGCTCCGGGCCGGGAGGATCACCTCGGACTGCTTACCCATCTCACACGGCGGCATATTCGCCACCATTACCTCGGCGAGGCGTACGGCGTCGCATTCGACGACTGTGAAACCGCCGCTGTACCAGAAGTTCTCGTCCGGAAGCGTCCGCACGACGACACCGCGCGATTCCCTCCGCACCCCGATCAACCGAGTGGGGCTCTTGGGATCATCGGGATCACGGTGATCGCTTCCGCCGATGCCGATGCGGATATCGGGCGCGGTGAGCGCGGTGAGCGCTGGTTCGAATGCGGTACCCAGCCTGTCTCGCAGTTCATTGCGCGCCTGTCGCATATCCCTGCGGAACCGGTCCGGATCAGCGGTACGGGCGGTGTAGCGAAGCGGGAACGGCAGCCGGCCACCGGTCCGCTCCGACCACAGGGCATAGAACTCGATATCGGTGAACGACCACCGACGCGGCTCGGAGGTCACTGGTCGACCACCGGCTTCGCGACGATGGACGGGTCGCCGATGCCCTCCTCGAGCCATTCGGTCGAGTCGAGATAGTCGGCGCGTTTGTGGTCTTTCTGCTGGCCACCCTGGGCAGCGCCGGCGCCGCCGCCACCCATCGGCGCTCCGCCCATGGGCATACCCGGCTGCGACGCGGCGACCACCCCGGTGCTCTGTCCCGTGGCAGCGCCGGTCGCGACGGTCGCGCGGGGGAACAGCTTGGCCGCCTTCTCCACGTTGGGCACCGGCGGCGTCTTCGCGCCGGCCGGGCTACTACCACCAGCAGCTCCGCCACCACCCAAGCCGGCCGGCAGTTTGCCCGCTTTCTGCAGGGCCGACTGATAGTTCTTCACCGCATCCTGTAGCGCGGGCATACCGGGAAGACCGGTGATTCCGGCCTGCTGCAGCGCCTGCTGCGCGGCCGTCGACAATTGCTGACCCATTTGGCCCAACTGCTGCAGACCCTGCTGCGCCGCCTGCATCATCTGCTGCGACGACGCCTGCTGTTGCATTTCCTGCTGTTGCTGTTGCAGCGCCGCCTGCTGCAACTGCGCCTGTTCTTCGAGTTCGGCGCGCGCCTGTTCGATCTCGCGCAGTTGCGCCTGCTGTTCAGCGGTCAGTTGATGCTGTGGCTGCTGCAGCCCTCCGGTGGGCATGCCGGCACCGGTGCCGCCGCCGGCGCCTGCACCGCCGCCACCTCCCCCGCCGCCGCCGTTGCCGTTGCCGTTGCCATTGCCGTTGCCGTTGGTGTCGCCCGGGGGCGTAGGGGCCGGGAACTTCGGGATCACCCCATCCGTCAGCTCGACCCCCTGCTTGTACCAAGCGTTGTAGTGCGCCTGCGCTACGCTCTCGTATTCCGAAACGGCGGTTTCGCCGCCCTCGTTGTACGCCTCGTAGTACATCAACCGCGGCATCCCTACCCAGGTGCCCATGATCCATTGGGCCATATGCATGAGGTTGTCGGCCATTTTGCCCATCGCGGTCGTCAGACCCGCGCTGGTTCCCAGATAGCTGTTCACCGCCTCGCGGGCCCGGCCGGCGCCGGTGCCCCGCCAGCGATCGGAATCCACCAGGCCGCGCATCGCTTCGCCGAACGTGATGAAACCGGTGTCGAGCTGGATCTGCATCCGGTACCAGTAGGTGGCCCGATCCTCCATGAACGACGACTTGCCCGCGAGATGCTCGCCGAGGTAATAGGCCTTCGGATAGTCCAGATACTCGCCGGGGGGCACCTGCGCCGAGAAAGAGTAGGCCTGAGGGGTGCCCTGCAGCCCGGACAGACTCGCGGGAAGTGTGTACTGATTACCCGCTTCGCCGAAGTTCCCCAGATCCGGCCGCTTGGTATAGGTTTCGTCGACGAAACCGTCGATGGAATCGTAATGCCCGAAGACATCCCGGATATCATTGCCTGCCGAACTGGCCCGCACCCGCCGTGCGAACTCGCCCGCCGCATCCCGGTCCGTATCGGAGTACAACTTCCCGGCCAGGACGAATGCTTCGCCGAGATCGGTGACGTGCTGCCGGTGTTTCGGCATGACCTCCTCGTCGAAATCCGTCGCGGCCTCGTCCAGCTTCTCCTGCAGGCGCACCGCACCCGGATACTCCCCGACAATGGGTTTCCCGAACTCGGGCACCGGTTTGGTCAGCGGCGACAGCTCCTTGACCACATTGAAGATGCTCATCAGATCGGCACACAAATCCGCGGCCTCGCCCGCGACAGCTTCATCGAATACGAAACCGCCGCCGGCGGCGCTGTCCCTGAGGGCGCCCCAGGGGTTGTCGCCGGCCATATCTCACACTCCTGCCGAATCGGACATACAGGTGCCGGTTGTCGCCTGTGTCGGAAGTTCACCGAGACCGGCGGGCAACCGGGACAGCACGAGTCGCCACCGAAGATCGCATTCGGTACTTACCGTCGCCCCACCACCGGCTGAACATGCGCCGAATCCTTCTGATACGGAAGGTACCAGCGCATGAACGTTGCCGGATCGCCTCGCCTCCGACAGTGTTCGCCGCTAGATGAGCGTCCGGTTTCGATCGCGGAACCGACGCCGGAATTCCGGCAGATACTGCGACGGCGCGACCGAGGACGACGAACGTTCCAGCACGCCGTCGTCGGCCAGATAGAAGATCGCCCGGCCGGTCGCTATCTCGCCCGGCGCCACCGGGGCGAACACCATCCAGCCCCCGTCCACTCGGTCCGCGCGCAGATCCGCCACCGGGTATCCGGAGGTATCCGCACCGCTGTCGGTGAGGTAGCTGCGGACCCGGTCGATCGCCTGCTGCTCCGGGAGCGGTTCCGCAGCGGTGACACCGCCGAGAACCAGCTGGTAGAAAGCACTGTCGATATCGAACCCGTCCGCTTCGGGAAAGACATCGGTCAACATGGCACGCGTGACGGTGCCGGATTCCGCAGCGGCGACAAAGGTTTCGATCGCCGCCCGCCGCTCGTCGGACGGGTCCGTGTCCAGGACCAGGCCGGTCACGATCCGGACCACGGTCGCCGCATCCCAGACACCCGGGACCGCGGCAGCGACGGCCTCCGGCGCCGGGGATTCACCCCGGTACCAGCGGCTGCCGTCCCACCAGTAGCAGAAGGTGAGTTGTCCCGTGGCGGACCGATCGTTGAGTACCGGGCCCGCGACCCATTCCGGCGCACCGCGGAACACCGCCGGTAGCGACGCTTCACCGTTGTAGGCCGCGTCCAATTCCGGAGCGTTCCACACCCCGCCCGACAGCACGGCGCGACCCCCCGGCAGCGAATGCAAGGTGCTCCCGCTTCGGCTCGCGCCCTCGAACCAGCGCAGCCCCGGGGTGAGACGGGGGCCCCACTCCGACCGGACCGCGACGAACGCCGCGCACAGGGCGGCCCAGCGAGCAGCCATCACCGGAAACGGGGGCAGGCCCGCGACCGGGTCGCCGCTGACACCGGCCGACCGGTCCGCGGCAGCCCGGACCGCCGCCACCGACGGAGATCGCTGCTGACGATCTCCATGGAAAAGGTAGGCGGCCAGCCACACGGGAAGGGTCGCGCGGGGAAACGCCTCCAGATCGGCGCGGTAGATCTCGGGCGCGAACAGCTGGTCGTCGGGGAAGGGCTGGTCGCCGTAGTCGTGGTCGACTTCGATCTGCCCCGAGCTGGTCAACGTGAGCAGCAACCGCCACCACGGCCCGTCGCCCAGTCGAGCGGACAATTGCCGGTGCTCGCGGACCAGGGCCAGCACCTGTGGTGTCGGGGTCCAGCGCACCGCGCGCTGCTGCGCGTCGGAAAAAATGGCGAAACCGATATCGGCCACGACCGTCGAGGCGAAAACCGCGTCCACCCGCTGCCACCCCTCGGGCGCGACCGCACCCAGCTCCCGGGCGACCTGGTGCATGAGAGCACGGGCCTGCTCGGCGACATCCTGTTCCGAAACGGCCGGGGTCAGGGTGAAGCCGACATCGGGGTCGGTCTCCGTGGCCGGGTCCGGTGCCGCCGTCCCCGGTTGCGCCGGGCCACCGGGCGCTCCCGGGGAATCGTCACCGGCCACGGCGGTGCCTGGTACCTCTTCTGATTTCGTCACTTCGGCAGCTCTCCTCGTACCGGTCTCGCTCGGTCCGCATCCGCAATCCGGACGCGGCGCTCAGTCCTCGCCGCGGCGCATTTCCTCGAACTGACGGATCAGTTCCTCCCGATGCCGACGGGCGTTGGAGCCGTCGAGCTGGCCGGCGAACGCGGCGCGGGCAGCGTCGACGAGTTCGCCGGTGACCTCCGGGTAGGCCCGGGCGATATCCCACAGCGCCTCCTCGGTCTCGATGTCGAGACCGGTCTCGGTACGCAAACCGCCCCCGTTACGCACCGATTCGAGCATTTCGGCAAAGTTCTCCCGCAACTCGTCCTCGGTCGGATGGTCGATACGCATATGCTCCGCGCTCCTCACTGATGTCCTCATATGTGCTCCGGAAACCGCACAGCCGTTCCGCCCCCACCGATCATTCCCCGAACACCCGCGCACGGCGCTGCGGATCGGCGAGCACATCGCGCAGATAGGCAGCGAAGTCCAGCTCCTCCGGCAGCGAACGATACGTGAGCTCGCCGAGACGGGTGGCGCCCTGGAACAGCGTGAAGCGAGTGGTCCGATAGGCGACGGTGTCCAATTCGGCGATCACCTGATCGTCGAGGTCGATGGTGTGGGTGCCGATCCGCAGGGCGAGGCGCCCGTGCAGTCGGTACAGGATCACCGGGACTCCGGCAATCTCACCGTAGAGACCGCTGACGCGACCCTGGTTGGTGGGCGCCGCCTGCAATGCCCCGGTGTACGGGTCGAACTCCGAGGGAACCCCGAACCCCGCGAACGGCCGGACGACCAACGGGCCCTCCGCGACGCCCGCCGACCCGCCCCCCGGCGGAACCCCACGGTGCCCGCGGTAGCCGGTCCGCGGGTTCTGTGGCGCACCACCGCTGGGCCCGGGCGGCATTCCCGGTGGATAAGGCATACCTGGCGGGACCTGACCTCCTGGCGGGTACTGATCCGCGGACGCGGATCCACCGGGTGCTCCGGGCAATGGGGAGCCGCCGGGGGGATGACCCGGCGGGTACGGATGAGCCGGCGGCCGGACCTGATCCGGTGCAGCGGGGTACGCGGACAGCGGTGGTTCCGTCGGTTCCGCACGCGGATAGTCCGGCGGCGAACCTTGCGGCGGCGCGGGCACATGGGGAGACACCGGCCACTCCGGCAGCGCCGGTACCGGCGACTGCCCGGGGTACCGAGGTGGACCGGGGTCCGGTGGCGGCATCGGTCCAGGAGGAATCGGCGGAGCAGGCGAGCCCGGCTGCTCGGGCTGCTCCGGACGGCTGGGCGGAACCGGCGGCACCGGCGTTTCGGACGACGCCGGATGCTCCGGCGGCACGGGCGGCGACTCGGGTATGGCCGGCGGAATTGGAGACACGGGTGGTTCAGGCGGGACAGGGAACACCGGCGGCGTGGGCAGTGTCGGCGGTTCGGGCGGTGTCGGCGGTTCGGGCGGTATCGGCGGCACGGGCGGCACGGGCGTAGACGGCTCGGGCGGAACCGGCGGAACCGGCGGAACCGGCGGAACCGGAGGCACCGGCGGAACCGGCGGCACCGGCGGCACAGGCGGAACCGGCGGCACAGGCGGAACCGGCGGAACCGGCGGAACCGGCGGCACCGGAGGAACGGGAGGCTCAGGAATATCCGGGAGCGGCACCGGCCACGGCCGGCGTTCGTTTCGGAACAAGGGCGGAAAGTCCGGATCCCATTCGTGCGGTGGATGCGGGATGTGGGAGCGCAGGGACGAACCGCGTGGCGGTGGGGGCAGCGGGCGACGGTTCCCGGTGCCGTCCTCGTCCGGACGATCCGGATCACCGTTCCCGCCGCGGTCCGCGCGGGCGTTCGATCCGCCACCGGGCTCGCCTGGACGCGTCGCACTGCCGGGCTCGTCGGTACCTGCCTCCGGTTGCTCGGGCTCGCCTTCGGGGCTCGGATTCGGCTGCGAGCGGCCGCGGTCACCCGGCGCCGGACTGTCGGCTTCACCCGGCTGCGCACCGCCACGCTCACCCACTACCGGCTCGGCCCCATCCGGCCGCACATTCCCACGCGCACCGGCGCGCGGTCCGGTTTCGCCCGGCCGCACGGCATCCGCGCCGGAATTCGGGCTCGACAGCCAACGACTACGGTCGCCGGACACCGGACCGGGCACATCCTGCTGCACGGATTCACCGGCTGGGCCCTGATCCGGCTGCGGGCGAGGCCCGTCGCCTGCCGGGAAGCCTTGCTCGCCTGACGGTGCACCGTCACGCTCACCATGCACTCGACCGGTCTCATCCGGCTGTGCGCCGGTCACGGAATCGGCCCCACCGGGTGTGCGCATCCGGGTTTCCGGACGGTCGTCGGGCGAGGGCTCGGGTCCCCGGCGGGGTTGTTCGGCCGGGCAGGAGTGCGCCGGCGGGAGTTCTCGGGGGCCGGTGCCCTCCAGTTCCGGATCTGCGGTGGGCGACGGTCCGCCGTCCGCGAGGCGTTCCAGTTCGGCCGTTCTCCGGCCCAGTTCGGTCTCCGCGTCGATCACCCGTCGGGCCGCCTCCTCGTACTCGGTGAGCCGGCGCTGGTATGCCTCTTGTTCGTCGACTCGCGTGGTCCGTCCACGCAGTTCCTCGAGCCGCCGGTCCAATGCTGTATGCGAGGCCAGATCCGCTTCGTCGACGGGCAGGTCGCGGTGCGGTGGCGGCAGAACTGCCCGGGCGCGTTCGACGGCGAGTTCGGCCCTTTCTCTTTCCGCTACCAACCGGGCTTCGTCCTGTCGCGCCGCCTGCCCGGCGAGTTCGGCCAGGGCATCGATATCACCGGCGCGCCGGGTCACCTCGCCGCGGAGTTCGGCCTGCACCGCGGCGAGTTCGGCCGGTGTCAGCCGTTCGTCCTTGTCGAGCCGGCCGTCACGATAGATCTCGTACACCCGGTTCCAGCGCTGTAGTTCCGCTCGCACCGCGACGACTTCGGGACCGTCTTCGCTCAGTTCACCGCGCCGGAAGCGGTCGAGGACATCGTCCCAGCGTGCGAGGTCGGCGGGCGGTAGGTAGACCCCGATCGTGCGCGCGAAATCGGGGCCGGCACCGAGTTCGCCGGCGGGTAGTAGATCGGATTCCGCATCGAGCAGGCCCATGCGTTGCGGGGCGTCGGCGAGATGACGCAGGTCGGCGATGAGATCTACCAGATGCCGGACGGCCCGGTGATGTACCGGTATCTCGGCCCGGCCCACGCGCGGATCGACGGCGCGATCGCCGTGTACGGCGGGGTCGAAGATATCGATGTCGGCGAGCGCGGAGAGGTAGTCGGTGAGGGCGTCGACCAGGTCGGCGTGTGCGTACGTGCGGTACACGAGATCGCGGATACCGGCGTCGATCCGGCCGGGGTCCGTCACGGCGACCGTATCCGTGCGGGCGTCGAGGCGCCGCATCAGCCGCGCGGTCGCCGCGTCGACTGCCGTCTGGTCCAGTGCGGCCAGCGCCTTCGCGTAGTCGAGCATTCCGGCGATCTGCTGAATCCGGCGTGCCCCCGGCGTAGCGGGGTCGGCGATGATCCGGGCGGCCCGCTGCGCGGTCACCGGTGCCGCGCCGTCGGGGTCGGCCCGATGCGCCAGATTACCGCGGGCCTGGGCGACCTCGTGGTACGTGTCGACGTCCCAGGCCGTGCGGGCATGGTCGATGATCGCCTCGAGTTGGGCGGCGCGTATCTCGTTCGCATCGCGCAGGCCGGACAGTTCTTCGGCGAGGCGGCGCGGATCCGCCAGGTCGTCGTCGGCGATGCCCAGCCGAAGGGCGAGTTCCCGCATACCGGAGTCGATTTCGGCAGGCGTCCGATCGGCTGGACGCGGCCCGCCGGGATCCGGTTCGTCCGGGACGATCCGCCAGCCGTCTCCGTCGTCGACCAGGGTGACGTCGAGCCGGCGACCCTCGATCTGCTCGGTGAGATGCCGGACGCGCGGTGTGCCCGCGTCCGCCACGATGATCCGTTCGGGCCCGTAACCACCGTCGGGTAGCGGGTCGCCCGGGCTGACGTGCGTGACCTTGTAGAGCACGTCCAGGTCCCCGTTGTTCACCGCGTCGGCCAGATCCGGGTGGCGGGCGAGCGCGTCGGCCAGCACTCGATCGTGTTCGAGCCGGCCGTCGAGCACGGCCAACCGCAGTGGGCCTCCCGGCTGTCCGGGCGGCAGCAGCCCGATACCCGGTGGGTCACCGAACATGACCCCGCCGGCGGCGAGCACCCATTCCTGCCCGGCCATATCGCCGATCAGGCCGGTGAGCTCCTCGACCTCGGCATCGTGCCGGAGGAATTCCGCGGCGCGGCGGCCGAACTCGTCGACACGGTCGGCGGCCTGCTGGATCCGGTCCAGCTGCGCTGCCAGGACATCGGCCAGTTGGTCGGGGCCGAGTGTGTTCAGGTCGATATCGCCGAGCACCTGTGCCCAGACGGCGCGTTCGTCGCGGATCTGATCGCGGCGCAGCGCCCGCTCCAGGTAGCGGCGAGTGCCGTCGTCGCGTCCGGGCTGATCGCTGTCGAACAGGTCGCCCCATTCGCGCATCGGTTCACTGCCGTTGCTCACGCCCGCCCAGCCGAGCAGGCTCTGCCGTTCGGGCCACCGGCGCCGCAGTAGCTCCGGCAGCCACTCCGGTGCCCGGGACGGCTCGCCGTATGCGACGTCGACCTCGCGCAGGAACCGGGCCAGCGGGTTCGTATCGAAGAAGCTGGCGTCATCGCCGTAAGCGATATCGGCGTCCTCGGCGTTGTACCGGCGCGCCGCATCGGCCAGTCCGGTCAGCGCACCGATCCGGCGGGCTTGCTGATAGCGGATCAGATCGTGAACGCGCCGGACGTTCTCCGGCGTCGGATCGACCGGATCGACGCCGAATTCGCGGGCCATCTCGGCCAGCACCGCGGCCTGGGCGGCACGCTGTGCGTCGGCTTCGGCCAGTTCGTGGATCCAGTCGGCGATTTCGCCCGCGCTTCGGGGCACCACTTCGCCGTCCGGTCCGGCGCGAGCCGGGGCTTCGGGGATTGCTTCCGGGGCGGGCAGTGCCCGGTCCGTTCCGGCCGCCTGCCGTTTCAGGTCGTCGAGTTCGACCCCCAGCTCCCGGCGCACCAACTCGGGATCGGCTTCGTCGAGCCAGTAGCGGTATTCGTCGCCGTTCTCGTCCCGCGGCGGCGGAATATCGATGCTCTGATCGGCGACCCGGGAGGTGAACCGGCGCACGAACGGCAGCAACTCCCGCTTCTTCCACAGTTCGGCGGTTTCCTTGAGAATGCGAACGGGACTGAACTTGGTCTGCAGAACCTCGTACTCATCGCCGGGTACGCCCGGTGTCGGATCTTCGGTTTTCCGCAGCGGCAGCCCGGCCATATCGGCGAGCACCGACTGTCCGGCGCTGTCTATCCCGGAACCGGACGGATACTTCGGCATCTCGCCGACGTAGGCGCCGGTCACCCATTCCCAGAGCCGGCGCAGCCTGGATTTCCGCCGGGCCGGCGCGGCGGGCTCGACAGCCCGCTCGGCGGGTTCGGGCGCGGCGCTGCGCTCGGCGTGCGCCACGCGCCAGCCATGGTCGTCGTCGGCGACCAAGCGGGCGGGCACATATTCCCCGTCCAACGCAATGTTGTAGCGGCGGGTTTCTCCGGCGGCCGGTGGCTCACTGCCGGATTCCGGCTCCAGCCGGGCCGCCTGGATGGCGTCCGCCAGCGCCGCCAGCGCGTCGGCCGCGCGGACCGCTTCGGTCCGGGCGCGGTCGAGCGCCGTCCCCGGGTCGCGGTTCAGCTCTGCGGGATCGATACCGAGCAGGCCGGCCCAGATGTCGCGGGTGTTCTGCCGGGCGGCCCGGCCGGCCGGATCGGTGGCGGCGTCCAGCCGGGCCTGCGCTGCCGCCAGGGCTTCGACCGCGGCCGCGCGCATCAGGATCCGGTATCGCTGGTCGGCGACCGTCGCGGCCAGCCGATCGGGTGTGAGTGCGGCATCGTCCAGGCCGAGTCGGTGAGCCAACCGGTCGGCGGTGACGGCGACGGGCTCCGCGTGCGGTACGCCGGTACCCGGACGGGTTTCCGACTCCAGAACTCCGCGACCGTCCGCGCCTGCCTGTTCGGGCCGGTCCACCGCACTGGAGGGTGTGGACTCCGCCGCGGATTCCGGCCGAGCGGGTGTTGCGGGTTCGGCGGTACGGCCGGGGTCGGCCGAGTTCACGGGGGCGGCGGTTCCCGGCTCGACAGGCGCACCTGGGTCACCGTCCGCCGGCTCGACAGGCGTCGAGTCACTGTCCCGACCCGGCTGGGCGGCATCAGGGGAGACAGGCGGGCGGGCTTCCAGCCCACCATCGGCCCGGCCCGGTGGCAGCTGCGGTTCCGCCACGGGCAGGCCGGCCGGCCGCAATTCCGCACGTATCCCGGCGGCGAGTTCGGGGTCCGCCTCGTGCTGCCAGTACTGCTCGTCGCCGTAGCGTTCGTCGACAGTCAGATCGGCAAAATCGCCGGGGTGCCGCATCCGCGGGCCGTTGCCGAGATCGTCGAGGAACCCACGGGCGCGGGCGATTTCGGCGAGTTCGGCCAGCGCGGCGAGCGGAGCGCGCAGCTCACCGAAAACGGCTGTGCTGTCCAGCAGTTCGGCGAGGCGGCGCGCGTGGTCGGCGGCGGGCCCGGTCAAAGGCTGCGCAGTGCGCTGAGCGGGCTGGTCGGCCTGATCGCGCAGGAACGCGAGGAGGTCGCGCATCGGATTACCGGTCCGATGCGCCGAAGAACCGGGTCCGACGGGCGGTGGCGCGCCGGGCCCGCCGGGGTCATCCGGGCCGCCCGGTTCGTCCGGGGGCGGAGGCGGAGCCGCCCCGTTGTCCCCCGGTGGTTCCGCACCATCACCGGCAGGGACCGGGGGCCGGCCGCCCGGCCCCCGGGTGGGCGGAGCCCCCGCACCGCCCGGCTTCGGCCCGCCGGTGTCATCGGGGTCCTCCGGATCGCGGCTGCCCGGGTCCTGCGGACGCAACGCCGGCTCCACACCGGAGATCGCAGAGGACTGCTCGCCGGTCTCAGCTGCGGAAGGCAGCTCGTGCGTTTCGCCGTCCCGCCCGGGCGACACCGGCTCAACCGGCCAGACCAGCGTGTCACCACCCTCTGGACCGGACCGATCAGGCTCCTCCACAGTCGGCAACTCGAGCGTGTCACCGTCCCGCGCAGGCAGTTCCGGCGCGTCCGGCAATTCGCGGGTGTCGCCCACCGCGGGCCCAGGCGCACCTGTCTGCTCCACCACCGGCAGCTCAGGCGAATCACCGTCCCGCCCGGGCGACACCGGCCCAACCGGCCAGACCAGCGTGTCACCACCCTCCGGACCGGACCGGCCAGGCCCCTCCACAGCAGGCAACTCGAGCGTGTCCCCGTCCCGCGCAGGCAGTTCCGGCGCATCCGGCAGCTCACGGGTGTCGCCGCCGGCTGCTGGAAGGGGCTTCGGCGCGGCGGTGTCGCGGACAGGTGGGGGTAGGTAGGCGGGGTCCGGCTGGACGGGGAACAGGGCGTAGCGGCGACCGGCGCGCCAGTCGGTGAGCGGCGGGCGCTGGGCGTCCCAGTGATAACCCTGGCCGATGGCATAGGTATTGGCCGCCTGCCAGGTGGCGCCCGGATTGTCGATCAGGTACTGTGCCTCGGCCAGCGCGTCCTGGAGCAGCACGAAATCCGCGGGCAGCGGGTTTCCGTTGCGGAGGCGGTGCCACGCCTCGGCGATATCGGCCAGGCGGTCCATCGGCCGCTGGATCAGCTGCCCGGTGGGGTCGTCCGGGTCACGAACCCAATGGACGTCTCCCATCAGGTGGTTTCTGATCTGCTCGAGTTCGTCCGGGGTGAACTGCGCAACATCGTCGCGCATCCGGCCGACGAGCCGGTCGGCGATCTCGCCGGGATCGACGGCCCGCACGATTTCGTCCGGGTCGGCGCCGGGCACGATATCTGCCGGGTCCACCACCCCCAGCAGCAGCTCGCGGGCCTGGTCCACCGTATTGCGGACCATTTCCGCATCGTCGTCTACGAAACGATCGGCGACCTCCTCGGCCACCCGGTCGACGGCCGCTTCGATCCGCGCCAGCTGAGCCGGAATATCGCCCAGGGGCTCGATCCCGCCCAGTTCCTCGACCAGACGCCGCCGGACCAGATCGACGAACTCGCGGGCCGCCGCCCGCTGCTGATCGCGCCGATACTCTTCGATACCTCCGGCGATGCGGTCCAGGTCGCCGGGGTCTTTCAGGAAGTGGTCGTATTGTTCATCGGCCCAACGCTGCACCTCGGCCCACAGTTCGGCCTCGCGTTCCCATTCGCGGCGTAGCCCCTCCGGGACCTCGTTCAGCGCGGAAGCCGGTAGATGCTCGTATTCCTGCCAGCGGCGATGCATCGGTTGCACATCGGTTTCCGGCGGCGCGAACCATTCGTAGCCACGGAACACCGTGCCGAACGGCGGCAGCTTCTGCAGCCACGGCCGCGCCTGCACCCAGCGCCCGATCTCGGGATGCCGCTGGATCCACGCCTTGACCGCCGGATGCTTCGGTACCAGCGCGGCCATCAGCACCAAACGCATGACGTTGTAGGCGTCTGCGCCCCAGTGCTGGCCGAAGATCGCATTCGGATCGATGCCCGAGGTGTCGTACTGGGTCGGCGCCATCGGCGCGTTCACCGGGAAGGTGCTCTCCGGAATCTTGTGGGTGGGCAGTGCAGCCGACCCTGGCAGCGATACATCCTTGGGCATCGCGGGCACGTCGTCGACGAGCAGGGTGATGTCGTTGATGACGTCCTCGCTGGCCCAGCCGCTGACCCCGTCGGGCAGGTCCTTCTGGCTGTACTTCTTCGGCAGTTCGGAACCGTCGCGGTTGGTCACCCAGTCCGGCCGGGTCGGGTCGACCGGATGCCAGTTGCCCTCGCTGTCGCGCCATCTCGTCATATCGAGGCGGCGACCGGCGACCCATCCGGTGCTCAGCCGTTCGACCTCCGGCGCAGCCATACTGTCGTCGACCCGCCAGTTGTCCTCACGGTCGACGAGCACCCGCCGGTACTGCACCGTCGTCTCCGGGCGTACCAAGGCCTGCGCGACAGCCGAGTTGTTCAGCACCGCGTCGTAGAAGGCCGCGTCGTGATCGGCCCGGGGGTTCGCCGGGTCCGGGCGCGGCCCGAACACGATGATCCGTGGCTCGTCGCCGTCGACCAGGCCGACCCGGCCGGTCACCATCCGGCCACCCTCGGCCTCCACCAGACCGCGCCAGACACCCGCGACACGCGCCATATCGTCCTGCAACCGGCCGATCCGATTGTGTGCCCGGTTCACATCGTCGGCCGCGTCCGCCAGCGCATCGATCTGTAGCAGCCGCCGCTGGTAATGCGAAGGCCGCAGCCGGCCTTCACCGAACTCGCGGTAGGCGCCGTCGCGCAATGCCCGCATCACCGCATCGAGTTCGCCCGGTTCGAGGAAACTCGTTGTCAGTTCGTCGTTTTCGTCTACAAGCCCGAGCCGTCCTGCGAGGTCGTCCCGCATGACCCGGCGCGGTTTGATCCGCTGTAGCTCCGCCGCGCGCTCGCGGGCCAGCCGTTCCAGTTCGGTTGCGACCTCTTCGGGCCGGGGCCGGTCGAAATAGTCCTGATCCCGTTCCGATCCGCTGATCTGCTCGTCCAGTTCCCGTAGCCGGGCGCCGAGCTCGTCGAACTCGGTGGTCTGCCGGATCAGTTTGCGGAGGAGCTCCCGCCGGTGCTGCCGCACCTGCTCGGCGACCGGCGACCGATCCCGGCGCGGTCCCTCGTCGATTCCGCCGTCGTATTCGACAGTGTCGTAGCCGGTTTCCTCGTCGAGACGCAGGATGATCTGTTCGCGGGCATCGGGTCCGAGCGCGGTCCAGCCGGCCGGATGTTCGAGCCCGAGGTTACGGGCGCGATCGGTGATCTTGGCGCGCAGGAACTCCCGTTCCCGGACGAGTCCTTGCCGCTCGCGCTGGAGCCGGTCGTACTCGATCCGGCCGGCCAGGTTGCGAACCTCGGTGTCGGCGCGGATCAGCTGGGGCATGAGCTCGGTGATCTCGTCGACGAGGCGGGTGTCCTCGGTATCGAGATCCCGGCCGCGCAGGTCGCGGACGGTGGCTTCGATCCGTTCGGGTTCGAAGGCACCCGGGGCCACCGCGGTATGCAGGGCCGACGCGAATTCGGCGATTCGCGCCGTGAGCGCGTCGCGCCGCCGGATCGCGTCGGTAAGTGCCTCGGCGAGCAAGTCATCCGAGTCCTGGCTGCTATCCCGTTCTGCTTGCGGGCCGCCGACCGGATCTCCCTCGGCCGCCGGCCCCACAGGTTCGGGCTCATGCCGTTCGGTCTCGGGCTTTTTCCCCTCATCGACGGACTCCGCGTCCGCCGGCTTCAGCCGTCCGTCGCCGGTTTGCGGCCGCTCGTTCCCAGGTATCGGCTGCGGCCCCTCGGGATCCGGTGCATCACCGGGCTCTGGCCCCCCGGCCCCCCGCTCGTCCCCGTCGGACTCAGGTTTCGCACCCGCCGACTCGGATTCCTGCCCGACGGACTCGGGCTTCGCACCCGCCGACTCGGGCTCCTGCCCGACGGACTCGGGCTTCGCACCCGCCGACTCGGATTCCTGCCCGACGGACTCGGGCTTCGCACCCGCCGACTCGGGCTCCTGCCCGACGGACTCGGGCTTCGCACCCGCCGACTCGGGGTCCCGCCCGACGGACTCGAGTTTCTCGGCTGTGGGCTCCGGCTCGTCGCTGCCGGGCCGGGGTTTCTCGCTCGCCGGCACCAACTCGTTCCGGTTGTCCTCGGGCCCAGGCGGAACTTCCTCGGGTTCGTCACCCGCGGACCGCGGCCCCTCGCCCACGGCCGGCAGTTGCTCGCCCGAAAACCTGGACAGTTCCGCGGCGGCATCGGCGGCCGGCACCCGTTGGACGGCATTCGCTTCGCCGCCCGCACGTTCGGGCTCGGAGCCCGGGCCGGCCGGCGGCTCTGGGAGCGAATCGCGCGGCACCGCCCAGCCTACGGGCGGATCGGCGGGTTGCGGCGACGGTTGCGCTTCGGGATCGGATCCGGCGTCCGGGCCGCCGTCATCGGGACGGCTGTCGTCCGGGCCGGAATCCGCGTCCGGGCCGCCGTCATCGGGACGACTGTCGTCCGGACCGGCCGCCGGCCCGGGCGGGGTGCCTCCGTCCGGGCCGCCCAACATCTGTTGCAACCAGCGCGACCGATCCTGCGCCATCCGCGCGACCCATTCGGCCAGCACCGCGCGTTGTTCGGCCAACCAGTTGCCGGGGTCGATATCGGCCAGGAAGCGCAGGCTTTCGGCTTCCATCCGAGCCCGCCACGCGACGCTGTCCGCCTGGCCGAGCCGGACCCGGTCGAGCCGGTCGCGCGCATAACCGAGCTGTCTTTCGGCTTGCTCGGCCCGGAACTGAAGCAGGTGGTCGTCCGGGTGATCCGCGGCCCGGCGCCGGGCCCAGGCGGCCTCGTCGGCGGCGGCGTCGACGGCGATCTCCGCGCGGCGCAGCTCGATCCAGTCCATCAGCTCCGCATGCGTTTCGGGCAGCGGGGCGGCCGGCGGCGCATTCTCGGATCGCCCGCCGGGGTCGGCGCCGTCGTCGGGATCCCCGTCCGCGGCAGGCGGCGCCACCGGTGGTTTCCGGCCGCCTGCGCCACCATCCGAACCCGATTGCGCCGGCGCCCCACCGCCCTTCGGTTGGGACTGCGGCGGCGACTCAGCGATCTCCGGCCCAGGGTTCGACGGTACCGTCCCCTCGACATCCGCCCGGGACAGCACCTCGGCGTTCTCCAGCCCCGGCTGCGGCGGAGTCTCGCTGATCTCCGGCCCGGGCTGCGGCGGGGTCTCGGTGCTCTCCCGTTCCGACCGCGACGGCGTGTCACCGGTCTCCGGCCCGGGCTGCGATGGGATCCCACCACTCTCCGGCCCGGGCTGCGGTGGCAAACCGCGATCCGGTCCGGGCGAACCCGGACCTTCCGGTCCATGCGGCGGCTGCCCGGACTCGTCCACGAGCCGGCCGGGCTCCGCACCGGATACATCGGGCCGTGCGTTGCGGGCGTACTCGTCGAACAGCCGGAGCAGGGACAGGATCCGTTCGGCCCGGTCGCGTACCTCGCGCCGTAGTTTGTCGAGTTCGGCGGCGAGCTCGACCGGTGCCAGACCCTCGTGATTCTCGATCCGGCCATCGCGGTAGGCCTCGTAGATCTCCACGAATTTCGCATCGCCGGCGTCGGTGAGATCGACGCCGACCAATCGGGCCCAGTCGCGGTTCGGGGTGGGCCGCTGATCCGGGTCGTCATCGGGAATCCGGTGGCTGTCCGGCCGGCCCGCCGCGTCGGCGACGGCCTGCGCGAAATCGTCGGCGTCGACGGCCCGGACAGCGTCGGCGATGAGTCCGCGCAAACCGCCCATGGCGTCGCGGTCGTGCATCGGGAACCGGCCGTCGGCGATCCGCGGGTCGGCCGTTCGATCGCCGGCCGGGACATCGGTGTAGGGGTCGATACCGAACAGGGCGGTCACGAACTCGGCGAGCGCATCGCGTACCGGACCGCCCTGGCCGTCACGTTCCGAACGACGCACCAGTTGGAAGAGTTTCCGGGGATCGATCTCCCGGACATCCACCGCGATCTTCAGCGTCCCGTCCGGCATTTCGAGATACCGAGGCCGCAGCAGCGCCGCGACGTGCCGGTCGACCCCGGCACGCTCGGCTGCCGTCACAGTGGCCATCTTCCGCGCCATTTCGTCGGATACCAGCCGCTCAGCCAGGCGGTTTCGCGCCGCATCCACGGCGGCCGCATCGAATTCGCGCAGGCGCTTCGCGTATTCGGCCAGATCACCGAACTGCTGGCCCTGTAGCGCGCGGCGCTGACCGCGGTCGGCCATCCGGTCGGCCACCGTGTTCGGTGTTGCTGTCCGCTCGGGGGCGTGCGGGTCGGGCGCGAGGTTGAGCCCGAGGCGTTCGGCGAGCTGACTGCGCGCGTCGGTGAGTTCGTTGAAGAATTCGATATCGGTGGCGGACCGGATGAAATCGGCCAGCGCCTCCACCTGCACCGCCCGTACCGCATTGTCCAGCAGCAGATCCGCCACGGTCCGGCGCAGATTGTCCGCGAACACGGCGTCGGGACCGATGCCCAGTTCGTGCAGAGCCGCGGCGATATCGGCGGCGATCTGCCGCGCCGGGCGCGGGGCCTGTTCGCCGAGCGCCGCCCGATGGGCGTCCGCGGAGCCGGTGTACTGGTGCCATTCCCCGTCGTCGCCGCGCACCAGCAGCACCTCGAGGTCGCGGCCGGCGATCGTTTCGCGCAGATAGCGCATCGGTGGAACGGCGGCGGGATCCAGGACCGATTCGCCGGTCCAGTCGCGCCGGGCGGTCCGGTAGTCCAGGACCAGTTCGCCGCTGTCGAGTTGCCGCTGCAGGGTGGGATCGGCGGCGAGCGCGTCGGCGAGCACCTGGTTGCGGTCGCGCGGCCCGTCGGCGACGACCAGCCGGTCCGGTTGCCCGTCCCCGCCCGCGATCCGCACGACCTGCCGGTTCAGCAGCTCCCCCACCGGCTCACCGAGCTCGGGTTCGCTATGGGTGCGCCGGACCGCGTCGGCGAATTCGGCGACCCGCTGCGATCGCGCCACGTTTTCGGCACGCAACCGGTCCACCAGTCCCTCGGGATCGGCGAGCAGATCTTGCAGCGAGAGGTCGCGCATCGCGGCCCAGCTCGCCAGCTCGTCGCGGATCTGGTCGCGGCGCAAGGCGTTCTCGAAGAACCGGCGCAGCCCCTGGTCGCGACCGAGTTCGTGGGCGTCGCCCCACATCGGCAGCTGGTCGGCGCCGTTTTCCACGACCGTCGAGGCGAGCAGGCCGGGTTCGTGCCCGAACGCCGCGAGGATCTCGATGAGCAGCCGGCCCATCGGGTTCTGGTCGATGAAGCTGACCTCGTCGAGGAACGGCACCGCCCGGCCTGCCGGATCCGGGGCAGCGAATCGGCGCGGCCGCTCGGAGGCGGGAACGTCCTCGTCGAAGAAACCGTCGTCGTCGAAGAAGCCGTCGAGGTCGTCGTCCGCGTCCTCGGCACGCCGTGGCGGCCAGTCCAGTTCGCCGGGCGGGTCGGTCCGCGGCAGGCCCCTTTCGGTGTCGGCCGCGGGAGGCGGGTCCTGCATGGTGTACGGCAGGGTTTGCTCGACGAGATAGCGCCGGACGGCGGCGGCCAGGCCCTCGATGGCCCCGGCCGCGCGGGCGACCCGGTACTGCTGTTCGTCGATGACCCGGGCCAGTGTGTCCGGGCTGTCGTCGGGCAGGTCGACAGCCAGCAGCCGCCGGGCGGCGTCGGTCAGGCTCTCGCCTTCGGGCGGGGGCCCGACGGGTAGTTCGGGGCCCCGCTCCCGTTCCGCGGCCAGTGCGTCGGCCAGGCCCGCGGCTTCCTCGTCGGAGATGAGCCCGCGCTCGCGCAAATCCGCGAGGATCTGCTGCTGCTGTCCGGGGTCGGCGTCGGGCCGGCCGGCCACCGCCAGCAGATCCCGCAGCGCCGCCTCGGGGGTGATCCGGTCCAGGTCGAGGAGTTCGAGCAACTGATCACGCGCGTCATCCAGGTCACCGTCGGTGAGCCACGGCTGATATTCGGTACCGCTGTCGTCGGAATACATCGGCAGGAATTCGCCTGCCGTATCGCGCATCCGCGCCGACAGCCGGCCGAACAGCGGGATGTGCTCACGGTTGCGGATCCACACCGGTGTCTGCTGGGCGATGCGCAGCAGCGTGGGATCGGGCGGACCTGCTTCCGGCGCCGGCCCCATTACGGGATGGTCCGGGGTCGGCGGCGGCGGTGCGGGTGGCGGCGGCGCCGGGTTCGCGATATCGGGTATCCCGCCGACACCGTCTGCAATGGCCGCCTGTCCCCTGCTGTCCCAGCCGGAACCGGACGGGTACTTGACCTGTTCCTCGCGGTACGGCCACATTCGGCGGATCGCCTCGATTTCGCGGCGTATCTTGGCCGGCAGCGGCCGCTCCGGTTCGGCCGACCGCAGCCCTTTCTCCGGGTCGTCGCGCGTTTCGCTGCGCGGGGCTATCTGCATCTCGCTCTGCGGTACGAGCCGCCAGCGGCCCGGGCCGTCGGGTACCAGGTAGAACGGAATGCGCTCGCCACCGATATCGAGCACCAGCGGAAAGACGACCGCATCGGGAGTGATGGGACCGTCCTGCTCGCCGGATCCGTCGTCCGGTGATCGGCCGTCGCCGGGGTCCTCCGGTGAAGCCGCCGAATCCGGCGGCCCGGCAGGCGGCTTCTTCGCACCGCCCCCGGCACTCGCTTCGGGGCCGGGAGGGTCGGTGTCCCCCTTTTCACTGCCCCGGCCGGCATCCATGCGCCCCCGCTCCGGAGGACCGCCCGGTGCCGCGATACCGGTTTCGTTCTCGGCGTGCCGGATGAGCAGCTCGAACAGTTCACGGACCGGACGGACGGCGGCCGCATCGCGGCTCGCCCGGTCGGTGCCGCCCATCAGGTATTCGGCAAAGGCTTCGGCCACCGCCTCGTCCCCACGCAGGAGGCCGTCGTCCAGGCTGTAACCGCTGAGCTGGCCGAGCCATTCGCCGAAATCCGCGTCGGGGTCCGCGGCCGCCCGTTGCAGGAGATGATTCTGGGCCCCGCCGCCGGCGCGCAGCCCACCGGCGTGGTCCAGCGCATGACCGTATTCGTGGACCGTGACCGCGTAGACGGGCCGGCGCAGCATGGTCGGCGAGAACTGATCGTTACCCACGCTCTCGCGCACGCGACCGACGAAATCCTCGGGGTCGGTCGCATGTTCCCGATTGAGCGTGATATCGCCGGTGTAGAAGGTGGCCGACTCGTTGTCGAAGGCCGGTCCGGCGTCGGCGAGTACGCCCGTGCGCACCTGCCCGATACCGGTCGACCGGATATCGGCCTGCGGAAAGTCGCGGTACATATCGGAGACGGCGCGCGCGAACTCCCGGATGATCTCGTGATTCAGATCCGGTATGTCGAACCCGAAAACCTGGAAATCCGGATTGCCGGTGGCATCGCGCATGTGGTCGCGCAGCCGCTCACCGACCTCCATCGGCCACAAGCCGGACCATTCGTCCTGGTCCGGGACACCGAGCAGTTCGGCGTCGTCGTGCACATCGTCCGGAACCGGCGCCGCCTCCTCCGGCGCAGTGCCGTGGTCCGGGACGTCCCGCGGCGCGGTGTCGTCGTGGGTGTCCGGCGTGTTCTCCGGCGCGGTGCCGTAGTCCGGCTCACGCGCGGGCTCGGCCGGTGGCCGTTCACCCAACTCGGGGTCGGCCGGTGCGGGTTTGTCGAAAACCCGCCACATCGCCTCATACGCGGCCGTTTCCAGTCCGACCCGGGCGAACCGGATCTGGTCCCACATCCGCCCGAGCACCGCACTCGGCGAATTCCGGTCCGCCGCTCGCACCAGCAGATCGTGCAGTCGCACCATATGTGCGCCCGCGGTATCCCGGCCGTGGGTCACCACCTGGTCGAATGCCTCCTCGAGCGCCCAGATGGGTTCCAATTCGCCCGACGTGGTCTCGAAAGCGTGTCCGCTGAATTCGGATTTCAGCCAGTTGGTGTAGCCCTCGTCGGTCGCGTCGCCCAGGTTCTGGCCGAAGTAGTGCACGCGCAGCGCATTATCGACCAGTTTGCGCGCCGACTTGCGGCCGGCGATATCCAGTGCACGCGCCCACTGCTGGACGGCATTCGTATAGACGGGCCGGGTTTGCGCACCGGAGTTCCGGGCGTAGTAGTACTCGATGGATATCGGCTCCATCGCGAAACTGCCGATACTTTTCGCCGACCGTTCGTCGAAAGTGATCTGGGCGCCCCGCCGTGCCCCCGTTTCCGTATCCGGCGCAGGCAAGGTGAGTGCCAGGTGGTAGCCGTAACCGAATCCCACGCTGTGGATATCCGCCATCGGATAGCGGCGGGCCATATCCGTCAATGCGCGAGCATTTTCCCGCACGATGACCGGGTGCAGTCCCGGGCTGTCGAATCCGAACACCGCCAGGTCGGGTTTCCCCAGAATTTCCCGCAGGTCGGACTGCAGTTTCTGGCCCACCTCGCCCGGTGTGAGTGCGGACCACTCGTCGTTGTACGGCGCCCCCAGCGCCCATTCGGCGCGTTCGGCCATGACCAGCCGGTGCAAACCCACATCCGGGTCGAACCCGGTGGCACGCGGCTCGACACCGTCCTGAGCGACCAGGAGATCGTGCAGCAGGGCGAAATGCTGCCCCGCCCGGTCGCGTCCGCGCACCATCACCTCGGCGAACGCATCGACCAGCAGCGTTTCCGGCTTCACACCGACTCTTCGACCGACGCTTTCGGTCCCGAAGATATCGAACGTGCTCTGCATCCAGTCGGTGAACGCGAGCCGGTGCTGTTCGCCCAGCCGGTTGTACGAGTAGTGCGCGGCGAGGGCTTCCCCGACCAGCTCTTCGGCCAGCCGCCCGGTCCGTCGATTGATCGTCGCGGCGACCACGCGGGCGGTGTTCCGGTACGTCGATCCCAGATCTCCCCGCTCGGTCGAGTAGGACCAGCCGGAGACCAACCGCAGTGACCCGTCCACCGCATCGATCGCAGCGGAATGGGACAGCTGCCCGGGCAGGACTTCCACGCCACGCAAGGCAATCCCGGGGTGTCCGGACGCCGAATCGGCTACGGCCCGGGAGAACTCGCGCACCTGCGCCATATCCATAGTTTCCCGCCTGCGCCCTGAGTCGCCGTCCATCGAACGACGTAGCCCGGCATCGGGCGAAGGCACCCAGTCGAAACCGCGCACCTCGAAATCGGGATTCCCGGTCACCGCACGCACGTGATCGCGGAGTCTGTCCCCGATTTCCGCCAGGGTCAGCTTCGACCATTCGTCGTCCCCGGAGTCCCGGCCGGGCACACCGGAATCGACCGGGTCGCCGGGGCGCAGATGATCCAGGGAATCGCCCGGGACACCCGCGACCGGCCCCCGGTCCTGCAGGGGGACATCGAGATGATGGCGTAGCAGGTCGTAGATCAGCATCCGCGGTTCGCTGACCTCCGGCCGCTCCCGGCCAGTGACCAGCCGGGCCATCTCGACCTCGGAGAATGCCTCCGCCAACGCTTCGGCCTGGTCGATCCGGCCGTCCGGGCGCAGGCTGTATCCGGTCAGCGTGTCGCGCAACCATTTCGGGTAAGCCGCCGGGTCACCGCCGGCATTATCGCTGAAGTACCGGCGGAGCGCCCGGTCGAGCGCCGGTCGCGCGGCGCGTCCGCCCGCGTAGTCCACCGCGTGCCCGAACTCGTGCACGCCGACGGCGTAGGCCGGCCGAATGAGAGTGTTCCGATTGTATTCGTTATCCGCTACACCGCTGTGCAGCTTCTGCAGTAACCGATCGGCACTCGCGGCGTAGGCGGCGTCGAGTGCGATCGAATCCGCCCGGACCAGTCCGGTCACCGGGTCGGTCACCGGTTTGTTCACCGCTATCGCGTCGCCGAGATGCCCGATACCCACGCTGCGCAGATCGACCTGCGGATACCGGCGGGACATATCGACGATGGAACGTGCGAATTCTTGCACGACAACGGCGTTCAGCTCGGGCAGGCCGAAACCGTACACCTCGAAACCGTGGTCACCGGTCAGCTCCCGCATCACCTCACGCAATCGCAGCCCCACGTCGACCGGTGCGAGACCGGACCAGTCGTCGTCCGGCGCACCGAGCCGCTGCGCATCCGAGCGGTTGTCGAGCGCGTTCTCGATACTCGACAGCGCCGTCTTGGAGTCGTCGCTGGGAGACGCGCGGTCCGGCGCAGCACCATCCCGGCCGAAGTAACCCGGATCGTCGACCGGGGCAATCGCCTCCGGGTCCCGGCCGGAACGGAAGGACAACCGGCCCACGGCCCTGCTCAATCGACCGCGGGGTTTACCCCGGGAATTCAACTCCGCGGCGGGGTCGTTCAGCACACCGGCAATGCGTGCGGCGAGGCTCTCCGGCGTAGCCTCGGACATGCCCTGGAAATAGCGGGCGAAGGTCTGCGAACTACCGCCGGTGCCGACCGGGGCCGGAACCCGCCAGCCGCCCCGGCCGTCGGGTTCCAGCATGACCGATACGTGGCTCACGCCGAACTTGATGATTTCGAGTCGGTGATGACTCGGCGCCGGCGTGGCATCGGACAGCATGATCTGCCGGGTATGCATCCGGTGGGCCACGGCCGCCGGATGCGGTGCGTCCGGTGCTATCCCTTCGGCGAGGACCCGCTGGTGTCCGCGGTGCACGAACTCGGTGCGCAGCGTCCCGGCCCGATGCCAGCCGGGGCGCCGGGCAGCACGGTCATCCGCTTTCGTGTAGAACGCGTCGGGCCCCAACTGCTTCATCCAGTCGTTGAACCCGAGAGCGGTCTGTCCGGCCTGCCGGAACCGCAGATAGCTGTCCAACATCAAGTCGACGGCTTCGAAAGCGTCCGGGTGCCGGAAGCGGCCTTCGGCCTCGGCGGACGAAATGTGCACCGATTTCGGCTCGCCGTCGGGACCCAGCTCCGCAGTCCGATAGTCCAGCGCATGCGACCCGTCCCACAGTACATTCGAGTACTCTGGATGAGCCACCGCCAGCTCCATGAGGGCGGCGAGATGATCTCCGGGAGCAGCCACGACCCGCAACCACGGACGGCCGTGGCCGGTACTGCCCGGATAACGTGCGACCCGGTCGGTCAACCGCTCCGATTCGTCGCCGGTGGTGTTCCGGCCAGGGTGGTGCGCCACTATCCGGTCGAGTGCCCGACGCGCCACATCACCGTCGTCTTCTGGCCGAGCGGATGTTTCGGGTTCCGGCGTGTCTGTATCGCTACGGCCCGCCTTGGGGATGCCCCATTTGCCGCGGTCGTCGGAGTGGACGGCGCGCACCACGTCCATGGCGATCTCGGCCTCCGCGAGCCCGGTCTTGCGGAGGTAACCCTTCAGCGCGTCGACTCCGGCCTCGTAGGCGACCCGCTCGGGTGCTTCGGCACCGGGCCGCCGATCACGCCATGCCCTGGCCAGAGCTTTGTCATAGGCGTCGGTGTAAGCGCGCTCGGCCGGACCGACCGGCACGAACCGGCCGAGATCGCGCAGCATCCGCTGCGATTCGATCTCCTCGGCGAGGCCCAGTGCCCGCAACGCCTGGTCCCGCGGGTTGTCGCCGGGCCGGGGGCGCGGTGCGGGCGGGTCGGCGGCAAGGGCCGGCGCCACACCGTGGGCACGATCCCAGGAGGCGGCCAAGACTTCGCTGTGCGTCGAACCGTCGATCAGTGGCCCGCGCGTGTCGAGGTGGTCGAGTACGGCGCGGAAACCCGCACGATGGGCGGCCATGTAGAAGTAGCTGTACGAGCCGCCGAGTACTCGGCGATTCCCGTATGCCTTTTCGGCCAGCCGGTACGCGTCCTTGAAGGCATCGGCATACGTCTTCGCCAGCGGATCGGTGAGTTCCGACTTCTCGGTGTCCCGGTGTGGGTCGACGAGCAGCCGGAACGACATCGCGTAGGCATCGGCCAGGCGATCGAGCATCACGTGCACGTATTCGTCCCGGGGCAGGCCCATCCGCTCCCGCGTAACATCCACGTCCGCCAACTGCTCGGCCATCCGGGCCGCCGCGATGAGTTCGCGGGCGTGCTGGGCGGGGGTGTCGGCCGGATCGAGGGCGACCGTCCGGGTGATCGGATCGTATCCCGCCGCGGGGCCTGTCTGTGCCCGCTCGCCCCGGGGTCGGTTCGTCTGGGCGTCGAGATCCGCGCTCGAGCGGATTCGGACGTCGTGCTGCTGCAATGTCTCGGTCACCCAGCGCGGGAATTCCCACAGAACCGCCCGATCGCCGGCTGCGCGCAATGCTTTCAGCGCAGCACTGCGCGTTTCCTCCGCACGCTGCGAGGCCGTACTGCGCTCCTGCACCGGCGGGTCGGGATCGGCGGCCCGCGCGACCACATCCGCCGCGTGTTCCGTGGAATCCGCCGGGCCGGTGTTCTCGACCACGTACAGAACTCCGGATTCGTCCAGGTGCACCCGGACCTGATCCGGGGATATGTCGCCGGAGCCGAGTGTGCCCGCGAGATCCCGGCGCACCGCCGCGGTGATGTCGCCGAGCAGCCGTTCGCGATATGCGACCGCGCGGGCATGCCGGTCGGTCAGGTCCTCCAGTACGCGGATGTCGTGCTTGATACGGGCGTCATCGACGAGCCGGGAGCGCATGTCCAGCTCGTTGTAGACCTCCGCCCGGGACAGCGACTCCTGCCCCGGCCGCAGCCCGAGGGCTTCCCGGAGCCGGCCGGCCACCCGGTCCCACTCCGCGGCGGCGCGCTCCGCCACCCGGGCTGCCGCTGCCTGGTCGCGCACCGCGCGTTCGACGGCACGCGCTGCCTCCGCCGACGAGGGCGTGTACTCCCGCATATTCGTGCGGTTCGAGGGGGCCTGGACCGAATCCCACTCCGAACCCGCCTCCGACCGTCCGCTGAGACCGATCGCGGGATCGTCCGGGTTGTCGAACAGCGGGTTGCCCAGCAGCGCGCGAACACCGGCCGCGTGCACCGATTCGGGATCGGGATCGGAACCGGCGCGGAGCTCGGCGTCACCGGATTCCAGATACGCCTGTTCCACCGCGCGCCGGTGGGCCTGCGCCACCTCCCGGCGGCGCAGATCCTCGATCACATCGATGCCGAGTCCGCCCGGGTGGTCGTACCCGGCGTCGCTCATTTCCCGGTGGAATCCGGCCTGGCGGGCGAAGGCTTCGGCCTCCGCCGCGACCCGTGCCGATACGTGGGCTTCCCGGTCGAGTTCCCGGATCCGGGCCGGCGTCACCTCGACCCGGCCGGCCTGAACAGCTTCCGCCAGCGCCGCCGCCCGGACGATCGCACCGGCCTGCGCCGACTGGTCACGGCCCGCGGTGGAAACCACCACTTCCATGGTCCGGCCGTTGAAACCGCCGGGCCGGTCCGCGCCCTGCGGGTCCGCGTCGAACCGGATCGTCGCGCCGGCCTCTAGTAACACCGCGAGTGCGCGCCGCCCCAGCTGGGTACGCGACAACAACGCGAGCACCTCGGCCGCAGCCGGTTCCATCGGCCGCGCGGACCAGAGTGCATCACCGGCGCGCACGAAGTCGAGCTCTTCGCCGCGCTGCTGCTCCGCCCGGGCATGGTCGGGACCTTCAGCCGGATGATCCGACTCGTCGAACGGTATTTCCAACAGGTCGGGCTCATCCAGATCCTCTGCCGTCCGACGCTCGAAGCGGGGCGCGGCTCCGGCATCGCTGACCGCTGCGGCGGTGGGCGATTCGGGAACATAGGAGAGCAGCAGGTCGTAGACCAACTGCCGCACCGGAGACAGTGCCGGGCGCTCCGGCTCCGGGAGCAGCCTGGCCAGCTCCGCTTCGGCGAACGCCTCGGCAAGTGCCTCGCCCTCGAAGAGTGATCCGTCCTTGTGGAAGCCGTAGCCCGGCAGCCGGCTGCGCAGCCAGTGACCGAACTCCGTCACCGGCCCACCGACCTCGTGCGCGTAATGCTGGAGCAGTGCGTATTCGACAACCCACCGGGCTTCGCGGTGACCCACGGATTCGATCGCATGGCCGAACTCGTGCGCGATGATCCCGAAAACGGGCCGGATGAGAACGTTCTCGTTGTAGTACCCGATTTCGGCACAGGTGTGCACTACTTCCAGGAAGCGCTCCGCACTACGCGCGAACGGGGCGTTCAACGTGATCGATCGGGTCTGCATTTCCCCGGTCACGTCGTCGCGTTCTGTTCTGGCCGAGGCGATCGCAGTGCCGATCTCGGCGATCCCGGCACTGCGCAGATCGACCTGTGGATACCGCTGCCACATCTCGACGACCGAGCGGGCGAACTCCTGCACCACTGTCGGATTCAGCTCCGGCAAACCGAAACCGTATACCTCGAACTCGGGGTTCCCGGTGAGTTCGCGCATCACCTCGCGTAGTCGCAGACCCACTTCCATCGGCTCGAGCCCGGACCACCGATCGGCCGGGGCGGCAAGCCACTCGGCATCGGACGGGTCTACGTGACCGCGGTCGCTGTCGTCGCGCGGTACGTCGGGCCTGCCCAGGAATTCGGGCCTGTCGTCATACCCCTGCGGACGCGTCGCCGAAGGTTCGGGCCGCAGGAAACGGATCACCGCGCCGTCGTAATCCGGCCGCGCGCCGATCAAATCGGCCGGGTCGATGACCACTCTGGTGTATCCGTGCTCTCGCGCCATCTTGCCGGTATGTGTCCAGGCCGCCGCCTCCTCCAGCGTCATCTCCGGGTTGTCGCCGAGCAGCCGGTTGAAGGTGTCCAGGTTGTCCCGCAGCTCGTCGGCCCCGGACCATTCGCCGCGTACCTCGGTCACCAGATGTCCGAGACGGCGCATCGCCTCCTGGAACATTCCCCGGCCGTTGAGCGTCCCCTCCCCGCGTTTGACCTGGAACCGCAGCGCTCCCTCGGAATCGACCGTCGCGTGGACACCGTTGAGGCGGTCCGAACTTCCGTACCGGTTCGTGTACTGGTCGACGACCTGGTAATCGTCCACATCGGATCGCTGGTCGGGGCCGGTATCGGTCCGCAGCGGAGGCAGCGCGTGCTCGCGGAGTTCGGCCAGTCGCCGCATCCCCAGGTCATGCCAGTCCGCGTGGTCGGCGTCGGCGAACTGCTGCCGCACCTCGGCGAACCGCTCGATGTAGGCGTCGACGGCGGACCGGGCCATCCGATTGTTCCGATATTCGACGTCCCCGTCCGCGCCGCGCCGCAGCAGATGGTCGGAGAACGGACCGATATCACCGGGTACGAGACTCCCGTCTGTGAAGGCTGTCCGATTCGCGAAACCGACGGGCTGCCGATTCGGTGCGGACAGCCAGTCCGGCGCGCCGCGAGCCGGGTTGCCTGCCACGACGTCGAGTAGACCCAGTGCCTGTCCGGCCGGAGTATCGGCGTAACCGAGGGTCTCCGGGTCCTGCAGGATGTGTCCGTACTTCTGCTCGGCCGGCGTCCCCTGCCGGATCTCCTGATAGATCACGCCCGGCTCGGCCGTAACGGTGCGCGCCACCGGCGCACCGAGCGCGACGCCGGCGACCGCGGCAAGGTATTCCTTGGTCGCGTCCTCCGGGTCGGCGGCGGTGAAATCCTTGCGGATCAGCTCCCGCCCGTTTTCATACCGTATGCGTTCCACCCGGGCAGGGCCGGAAGTGGGCACCTCTTCCCGGCGCACCACGCCACTGTCCTGCGCCGCTCGCACGATATCGGCGAACGATCGAATCCCCCGCTCGGAATCCCAGGCGGCACCGTAATAGTCGGCATAGGTCCGGCCCGGGCCGAATGGGTGGTCGCCGATCAGCGGACGCAGCGCGTCCAGACCCGCGATATTGGCGAGCGCGTCGCGGTCCGCAGGGGTCCGCCCGGCCGTCCGCGCGTGCTCGGCGTCGAAGGCGTCGACATACGCCCGTTCCAGCGCGAGCTCGGGAATATCGTATCCGGCGGCGCGCAACTGAAGTACCGCGATGATCTCCAGCGCATGCGCACGGGCCTCCACGCCGAGCATGTAGTCGAGATATTCCTGCCGCGACTCGCCGATCCGCTGCTGCAGATAGACATTGCTGCTGCGGTAGTTCTCGGTTTCCACATGGATCGCCGCGTGCACCATGGCCGCGATCTGGACACCGTCGGGCAGAGCCGGATCCGGATCGAACACCAGTGTCCGGCGCGACGGATCGTAGCCGGGTTCGCTGTCGCCGGCGTATTCGAGACGAATATGGTTGTCCCGCAACGTTTGTTCGGCCCACTGACCCGCCGGCGTCGCCGCGAGCGACTCCCGGATACGCTCGGTCCGCTCGGCGGCAGCGGCGGTTGCCGGGTCTTCCGGCGGCGCTTCGCCCGGTCCACCATCGAATTTCTCCGGCGAGCCGGTATTCGATGGATCGAGGCCCTCGTCCGAATCCTGGCGACCACGGCCCGGCTTCGCGGGCGGTCGCTCCTCGGGTGGCTTCGCCGGATCGGCGTCCGGCAGGGCTCGCTCGCTGTCGGCACCGGAGTCGAGCCCCAGATCCGCTGGGCGCAGCACTCCCGCGCCGGTGTCGAACGCGTCGTAGTAGTTGTCGATGGCTTCGCGCCGCAACGCGCCGAAGACGATACGGGCGGGCTCACTGGCACCGGCACCGTTGAGCGCCACATCCAGTACCGCGTCGGCGAGCACCTCCACCCGGTTCAGATCACCGGTGTCGGTGAAGCTGTACCCGCTGAGCTGGTTGATCCACACACTGAATTCGTCCGGATCGAAGTGACCGTACCGCTCGGCGTAGTAGTCGACCAGCAGCTGTTCGACCCGCCCCCGCGCACGCATACCGCCGGCGAAATCCAGCCCGTGGCCGAGCTCGTGCACCGCCGTGGAAAAGGCCGGGCGCCGCGCAGAATTGCTGGGCGAATGGAAGTTGTGTTCCGACCGCTGCCTCGATGCGTAGAAATCGCCGGGGTTGCGCATCAACCGTTCGTTCAGCGTGATCGTATCGGTCACATACCGGGCGATATCGCTGGGATCCAGGTCGTAGGTCGCCGTTCCGCGTGCGTGGTCTCGCTCCTCGATAGGACCGATCCGAAGATTGCGCACATCCAGCATCGGGAACTGCGACATCATCCAATCGACCGCCCGCGCGAAATCCCGTACCAGCGTCAGATCCAGCGGCGGGATATCCGGGTCGGCCGGATCGGCGAAGCCGATGATTTCGGCGAAGTGGTAGCGCTCCCGCAGAGTCGACACGATCTCGTCGAGTCCCAGCCGCGACCACTCGTCACCGGAGGACGGTATAGGCAGATCGTCCCCATCGCGGTCGCCACCCCCGTCCGCGGGTTCCGGGTCGAGACCCGGCCGGTCCCGCGGTGGGCCCGATTGCTCAGCGGTGGCCGGCCCCCCGGGTTCGGGCTTATCCGGCAACCGCCGGGTACCACCGACGTCCGCCTGTTCCCGGTCGGCGACGGTCCGGTCGCCCGGGCGGCCGCCGTTGTCGATACCGCCGATCAGCTCGATACGCACCGGCTCCCCGTCGCGAGTCAGATCGAACCGGCGCACCGTGACATCGCCGTTCGCAGCGGTCCGCACCTCGTGGTATTCGACCTGAAGCAGCCCGTCGAGATGTGCGGTCAGCAGCTCCTCGCGCGCGCGGGTGAGCGCACGCCCCGTATCGCTGTCCGGGTCGATACCGCGGGCGCGCATCTGGTCGGGGCTCTCGGTGAGCACGGTGGCGAGGTTTTTGTCCATGCCGAGGGTCCGGACCAGATACTCCGGCGAACCTTGTTGCGCGGCGGAAATCCTGGACCCGCCGAGCGTGGAACCGACGCCCTTTGCCTCGACCACCAGCAGTTTCGGTGGCGAATCGGCGGTCGCGGGCACCAGCACCGCGATATCGACAACATTCTTCGCGCTGCTCCCACCCTCGAACGGCGACAGCTGGATCGCGCCGGGATGCAGGTGCGGATCCAAGGCATAGGCGAGACCACCGAGTTCGCCGAGCCGCTGCGAGGTGAGGACCTCCTGCCGAACCAGATCGTGGTATTGCTCGGCGTGGGAGCGCAGATCGTGCAGCAGCGCCAGGCGCTCCTGCCGATCGTCTTCGCTCCGGCTCTCGTCGTTGCGGACCTGCTGCTCTTCGCGCGCTATTTCCCCGGCGAGCTTGTTCGGCGTGAGGTAGCGGAGATCGGTGAGGTCGGCGTGGGCCACCACCCCTGCCTCGACGACGAGCGCTGTGAGGTTCTCGGCGAGCCGGTCACGCCGGGCCTGCTGTTCGAGGCGAGCGGCGGAAACCTCCGCCAGCTGTTCGGCCAGTGCCGGATCGACCGGGGTATACGGGGTGGCCTCGCCGGGCTGCGCCCGATGCCGGTACCCGCCTCCGGACAGCGGGTCGGGTACCCAGCCGTGCTGGTCGCGGAGCCGGAAATCATTGTCGCGGTAGGTGTTCGGTGGGTCGTTACGATGGTGCAGCCGACCGCCGGAATCGCGATAGTAGGAATCGTCGCCGGGTGTTTCGCCCGGTCGCGCGGCCCCGGGTTCCGTATCCGGCCGACCGTCGACCCCATCGTGCTCCGGCCGGTCGCGCTCGGAATCCGCCCCCGACTCCGGCGTGAGCGCATCCGGGTCCCCGCTGTCGTCCCCGCGCGTAGGCGTCCCGCGATCGTCCCGGCCGCCGCCCGCCTCGGCCTCCTCCGAGGCGAGCTGCGTTGCCGCGCCCCGGTCTGCGGGCTCGTCCTCTTCCCGGCCGGACGACTCACCCTCACCCCGGCCCGACGACTCACCCTCACCCCGGCCCGATGACTCACCCTCACCCCGGCCCGACGACTCACCCTCACCCCGGCCCGACGACTCACCCTCACCCCGGCCCGACGACTCACCCTCACCCCGATCCGACGACTCACCCTCACCCCGGCTCGAATCGGTGCCGTCGTCCGGCATTGTCCGTTCGTCGTCGCGCGGCCGATCCGAGACCCGTGTTTTCGGTGGGCGGCGCGCCTCGTCCCAGCGGTCGTCGGCGGTGGCGCGATGTTGTTCGGCGCTACGATCGGCCGCGTTCGCTCGCTCACGGAGGATATCGCCGAGGCCGGCCGGCCCCTCCTCGTCGAATCTGTCCGCGGACAAGCGCAGGACCTGTCCGCGCCGACGGTCCAACAGCGATTGCAGATCGGCGGCCTCGGCGGCCCGCCGTGCGGCGTACTGGTCCTCGGTTTCCCGGCGGCCCTGCCGGTTGGCCCGATAATCGTCCTGGTTGTGCCGCAGGTACTCCTCGACCGACGGCCGGATTCGCGCGTCGTGCCCGGAGGGCGGAACCACTCGCCCGGCACCGTCCAGGATCGTTGCCGACACCTTGCGGACCTCCGCCGGTGCATCCGGCGGGTAGCCACGGGTGGGCGGCGTCCCGGTCGGGTCCGAGACCATGATCCGGTATTCGCCGGTGAACCGATCGGCCACCACCCGCATCGAGTAGGCGTGCGATCCCACCCCGTGTTCGTCGACCGGCCCGGCATAGGTGTCGATCACCAATGCCCGCGGTCCCTTGCCCGCAGCCACCAGTTCCGCCGGCATTCGAGCAGCCTGCCGTATCAGTTCGTCGGCGACGGCCTGGTGCCGCGGCTCGGGCTCACCCTCCTGGTTCTGTTCGGGGGCCGGATAGTCGTAGAGCTTTGCACCGAGCGCGTTCTCGATGTCGGAGCGGTCCATCCCGCGCGGCCCCACCGGGTTTTCCGGCGGGGTGATCCGGGTGTTTCCGGTTTGCTCTCGCAGCTCGCGCAGGGTGAGACGCGCGCATTCGCCGCGGTTTCGCGGTTCGCCGGTCCCTTCGGGCTCGCCGGGATCACGGGGCCGGGTGTCATCGGTGTCATCGGGCGAAGGGCCGAGGTGCCCGGGATCGTCCGGGCTCGGGTCGGGATCGTCGGTGGCGTCCGGCGAACGGTCCGGATTGCTGTCGCCCGGATCGGTGCCGGGCCGGGTATCGCGGCGCGGCCCATGGGATTCCGGGTCACGGGAGCTGCCGCGCGTCCCGGAATCCCGCGACGCCGCGGTATCCCCGCGACCGTCGGCCGGTACCGGCAGCGGCAGCACGTCTTCCGGACCGATCCGGCCGTCACCGACATCGCCGGGCAGCCGGGCTGCGGCCGGCTCCTGCCCACGATCGGCCGACGAAGCATCATTGGCATCATGAGCGGGCACGCCGGTGTGACCCGCGCGGACACCTTCGGTGCCCGGGTACGGCACCCGATCGCCGGCACCCGCACGATCGGCAGCACCCGCACGATCACGATCACCGGCACCCGCACGATCGCTCGTCCGCGCGCGGGATCCGCTGTCGCCGGGGTTCGACGACGAGCGCGAATCGCCCGGGGTCCCGGGCTGTGCCCGGGAATCACCGCCACTGCCGGGAGCCTGGGACGAGCCGGTGGCAGCCGGACTCGAGCCGCCGGGAGTCGTACCCGTAGTGGCGGGCGAGGCGCCCGGGGCAGGTGTAGCGCCGGGCGCCCCCGCCGCCGGCGGCATCGGAGCCGCCGCCACCGGTCCGGCGACCGGCGCGCCGAGAACCGTCCCCGGGACCCCGGTCCGGTCGCCTCCCTCCGCGCGATCCGCGGTCCCGGTAACCCCGTCGCCGGGCGTTCGATCTGCGCTCTGCTGCGCCGCTCCGGTCTGCGTATCTTGTTGCCCGGCCGTACTTTCGGTGTTTCCGGAACGGTCTCGCGAGGAATCCGAACCGGTTTCCGCAACCGGTCCGCCGGGTTCGTCGCTCCCGGAGCGGTCCGCGATCCCGGCACCGGATTCGGAACGGCCGGCAGCGCCGGTCGATCCTCCCGCCCCATCCGATTCCGCGGAATCGTCACCGCGAGATTGCGCGCCGCCACTGTTGTCTACCGAATCCGAGGGTGACGAGCCGGTACCGGAATCCGCGCGTCCCGCACCCTCCCCGCCGGCGGTGCCGGCCGGCGAATCCGAGGAGCTTCCGCGGTCACTACTGCCGTTGCTCGAACTATCACCGGCTGTCGAGTTGTCACCGGCCGGGGAACTACCGGCGGGCGGCAAACTGCGGCTGCTCGACGAATTGTTTTCGCCGGTGACCCCGTTCCCCTCGGGACCGCCCGGGGTCCGCGCCGGGCTGCTGGTCTGCGAACCGTCGCCACTGGAACCGAAACCGGTGCCTGCACCGGAACCGTCTGCGCCACCGGGCGAACCGGCACCGGGCGCGGAACCCACGCGGGGCCCCGATCCGTACACCTCCGCGTTGATCCGGTCCATGAGGGTCCGGTCGCCCCACTTGTTCTGATAGCTTTCGCTGTGCACGCCCCAGCCGAATTCGGCGGACATACCGTGCGAGAAGCCGCGAGCGCCACCGGAAAGCATCCCGTTGGTGGCACCCGACACGATCCCCAGCGGACCGAACTGCTGCGGCAGCGTATCCAGCGTCTGGTCCCATGCCTTGTCGAAGCTGCCGGTCTCCGCCCAGATGGCCACGAACTGGGCCGGGACGGCGGCAGCAGTGCCGGCCAAACCACCGACCAACCCGGCACCGGCTCCGGTGATCAATCCGTCCATCGTCTGCCGCAGTACCCCGCTGCCCTCGCGGGACAGAGCGTTGCCGATCACATCGCCCACCGGCCCCGCAGCAGCACCACCGGCGGCCGAGGCGACGACCGTGACGCCGATCTGCGTCAGATCGAAATCCGGGCGGTGGCCCTGGCTGATCTGCCATCCCTGGATACCGACTTCCTGCAGCGTGCCCAGGATCGTATCGATGGCCATGTGGCGCAGCACGAATTGCATGAACTTGTTCGACGCGATCCGCAGAATCGCCTGCATGACCCGCTGGCTCAGCAGGCGTACGGCGATCCGCGTCGCGGCGACGGCCATGGCCTGCAATGCCGGCGCCGCGGGCCCGCTGGCCAACGCAGCCGCGACCTCGGCCGCCAGCAAGGCCAGCGACGAGAGGTACATCAGCTTGGTGTATTCGATTTCGGTGCCGGTGTTGTACGCCGAATCGCCGAGCTGCCGGAAGTAATCGGCCAATTTCGGCACCGACTGATCGTTCTCGGAACCGTCACCGGAGATGAGGCTGTCGAAGGCCTTGATCATCTCCTCGACGCCGTCACCCTCCGGATAGGCGTACAGCGAGGCACGTTTGGCCTCGATGATGTCGGAGACGATATCGTCGAGTGAATCCCCAGCGCCCCGCCAGTCGCCGCCCAGGGCCCACATCTCGTCTTCGTTGCCTTCGGGCCATTCCACGCCCGCAAGGATTGCGAAATGCTGTGCCCAGCCGGGGATCTCGATCATGGAGGACTGCTCGGATCACCAGCTGGAATCGGTGACCGAGCCGCCGCGTCCGCTACCGTCCGCACCGGCGAGCGGCAGGCCGCTGCCGTCGGGCACATCCCGGATGTGCGCATTGTCCGGCCGCGTGGTCGAGGCCGGGATCACGCCCGGAATTTCCATCTCTTCCATGCCCTCGACGAGATCGGAGAGTTTGGGCAGCCGGGCCTTCTGGGTTTCCAGCGGCGCCATCAGATCGGTGGTCTTCTCGGCGACCTGTTTGCAGGCCCGCTGGGTGGCCTCGATGATCGCTTTCGCCAGGTCGGAATAGTTCAATTCGTCGATATCGTCGGCGAATTTCACATCGACCACCACATTGTCGGCATTCACCGTGACGCGGACCTTCTTCCCGCGCGCTGTGCCGGTGGCGGTGAGTTCGGCACGCTGCTGCTGGATCCGGGCGAGGGTGCGCATCTGCTCCCGCACACCGCCCATGATCGCGGCGAAATCGGCTTTGGCCTGTTCGTTGGTCATCGTCGCGCAGGGCCCGGTCAGCGCAGACCGTCGCGGTTGCCGTCTTCCATATCCTGCAGGTAGTCGGCGCTTTCGACCTGCCCTTCATAGAAGGAGTTCATGGTGCCGGCGACATTTCCCGCGCTGCCGATGAGGTTCGTCTTCCCCGCCCCGTAACCGTCATTGTCCTGCCCGTTGAAGAAGCTGTTTCCGAGCGTATCGTTGCCCCACGGTTCACCACGACTGTTGATGCTGGTGGTGAGGGTATCGATGACGCCGTTCACCCGGTCCCGCACACCGCCCGTGCGTTCCGCGGCAGCCCGGAACGCTTCGTCGTTGTAATCGACCCTATCGGCCATCGCGTCCACTCCTCCCGCGGTGCCGAGCCACCCCGCACCGTTGTACAACTGTCGGAAGCGACGATGGCAGCCAGGAGCGAACCCGGCATGATGCGAGCGTGAACGGCAGCTTTCCCGCCGTTTTCGAACAAGGAATCCGCGCGCACGCAAAAACTTCCGTACGATGGCAGCGGTCATCTCGGGATAACCGTCCGGCGGGCGGGAATTCGATGCGCGTCGACCCACCCGGCCCTATGGTGCTCGGCTCTTCCGCCACCCACGGGCATCCGGCGTCCCGCCGCACACGGACAACTTGCGGCAAGGCATGATCGAGCGATATGCGAGCCCTGATACAGCGTGTGACCTCGGCGCAGGTGCTGGTGGACGGCGAACTGGTCGGCCGGATCGATCCGGTGCCTCAGGGAGTCCCGCACGGATTGCTGGCACTGATCGGGGTCACCCACACCGATACCGCGGATACCGCTCGCGCCATGGCCGAAAAGATCTGGCGGCTGCGGATTCTCGCCGAAGAACGTAGCGCGGCAGATCTGTCCGCCCCGGTGCTCGTGGTCAGTCAGTTCACCCTGTACGCGGATACCCGTAAGGGCCGCAGACCGTCCTGGTCGGCCGCCGCGCCCGGCCCGCTCGCGGAACCTCTCGTAGAAACGGTCGCCGGGACGCTCCGGCAATTGGGCGCCGCGGTCGCCGGTGGCCGCTTCGGCGCGCATATGCAGGTGGAACTCACCAACGACGGACCGGTAACGGTCCTGCTGGAACTCTGATATCGAAGGGAGTTCACCGCGGGCCTCTGCGCAATCGGCCGGCCACGCAGGGGAAGTACGTGCCCCTACTCGGAGCCCGCCGGACGCAGGGTCAGAATCCGCGGACCGTCCTCGGTCACCGCGACCGTATGCTCCCAGTGCGCGGCACGCGAACCGTCGGTGGTCACCACGGTCCAATCGTCATCGAGAACTTTCGTATCCGAGGTTCCCAGGGTGAGCATCGGTTCGATCGCGAGCACCGAGCCCACCACCAGCCGCGGCCCCTTACCCGGCTGTCCCTCGTTCGGCAGGAAGGGATCGAGATGCATTTCGCGGCCGATGCCGTGCCCGCCGTAACCGTCGACGATGCCGTAGGACCGGCCGTGCTCGGTTTCCGCGGCCCGTGTTCCCAGCTCGATCGCATGGGAGACATCGGTGAGCCGGTTGTCCGGCACCATGGCCGCTATTCCCGCCACCATCGATTTCTCGGTGGCTTCGCTGAGCATCCGGTCGGCCTCGGATACATCGCCGACACCGAACGTCCAGGCCGAATCGCCGTGCCAGCCGTCCAAGATCGCACCGCAATCGATGGACACCAGATCGCCCGGCGCCAGTACTTCGGCATCGGTCGGGATACCGTGCACCACGCGGTCGTTCACCGAAGCGCAGATCGAGGCCGGGAAACCGTGGTAGCCCTTGAACGACGGGACCGCACCGGCGTCCCGGATCACCTGTTCGGCGACCCGGTCCAGTTCGAGCGTGGAAACCCCGGGGGCGGCGGCGGCACGGACCGCCACCAGCGCACGGCCGACGATCGCGCCGGCCGCCGCCATGGCGTCGAGCTCCCCGGCCGTGCGGAACGGTACGACCTTCTTGTTCTTACGTCCGAAGACCACGGTTCTCCCTCGTCGAAGAATCGGCTCCGGACCCGGAACCCGAGCTAACCGGTTGTGGCATTACGGCCCAGTGCCTCCAAGGCCCGCGCGTTCACCTCGTCGACCTCGCCGATACCGTCCACCGAGACGACCAGACCGTCGTAGTAGTTCAACAGCGGTTCGGTCTCCTCGCGGTAGACGCGCAGCCGGGTCCGGATGGTTTCCTCGTTGTCGTCGGAGCGTCCACGCGAAAGCATCCGCTCGACCACGGTGTCCTCCGACACCACGAAGCACAGCACCGCGTCGAGCTGATTACCCAGTTCGTCGAGGATCTTCGCCAGCGCGTCGGCCTGGTCCACCGTGCGCGGGTATCCATCGAGGACGAAACCGCGGGCGGCATCGGGTTCGGCGACCCGGGACCGCACCATCCGATTGGTCACATCGCTGGGCACCAGCTCACCGGCGTCCATATAGCGCTGGGCCTCGAGCCCCAGCGGCGTCTGCTCGCTGATATTCGCGCGGAAGAGGTCCCCGGTGGAGATATGCGGTACGCCCAGCTTTTCCGATAGCAGCACGGCTTGAGTGCCCTTGCCCGCTCCCGGCGGCCCGAGTAGTACAACTCTCACTTGAGGAACCCTTCGTAATTGCGATTCATGAGTTGGCTTTCGATCTGCTTCACGGTGTCCAGTCCGACACTGACGATGATCAGTACCGCAGCACCGCCGAACACCATGCTCTGCGCGCCGCCGGTGGAGCCGAGGAACACACTCGGCAGTACAGCCACCGCACCGAGGTAGATCGAGCCGGGGAGGGTGATCCGGCTCAGTACATAGCTGAGATGATCAGCGGTCGGTTGACCGGGCCGGTAGCCCGGGATGAAACCGCCGAACTTCTTCATCTCGTCGGCCCGTTCCTCCGGGTTGAAGGTAATGGCCACATAGAAGTAGGTGAAGAACACGATCAGCCCGAAGTAGATCGCGATGTACACCGGGTTGGTGGGATCCACCAGGTAGGTCTGGATCATCTCCTGCCACCAGCTGGGATCGGTGTCGTTCGTGGACCCGACCAGCTGTACGACCAGATTCGGCAGATAGAGCAAAGACGACGCGAAGATCACCGGGATCACGCCGGCCTGGTTGACCTTCAGCGGCAGGTAGGTCGAGGAGCCGCCGTACATCTTACGGCCGACCACGCGCTTGGCGTACTGCACCGGAATCCGGCGCTGCCCCTGCTCGACGAAGACCACCGCGATGATCACCGCCAGGGCCGCCGCGCACACCACGCCGAAGAGCAGACCGCCACGACTGTCCAGGATGTTCTTGCCCTCGGAGGGAATCCGGGCCGCGATACCGGCGAAGATCAGCAGCGACATACCGTTGCCGACCCCGCGTTCGGTGATCTGCTCACCGAACCACATCACCAGGGCGGCGCCCGCTGTCATCACCAAAACGATGGTGATCATGCCGAAAATACTCGTATCGGCGAGAATATCCTGCTGGCAGCCCTGCAGTAGCTGTCCACGCGCGGCCAGCGCGACCAGGCCCGTTGCCTGCAGAATCGCCAAGGCGATCGACAGGTACCGGGTGTACTGCGTCATCTTGGTCTGGCCGGCCTGGCCTTCCTTCTTCAGCTCTTCGAACCGCGGGATGACAACGGTGAGCAGCTGAACGATGATGCTCGCGGTGATGTAGGGCATGATGCCGATCGCGAACACCGAGAGCTGCAGTAGCGCACCACCGGAGAACAGGTTGATCAGCTGGTAGATCCCGGCGGAATCACCACCGGAGACCAGGTCGATACATTCCTGGACCGCCCCGTAGTCGACGCCCGGCGAGGGCAGCGCGGCACCGGCGCGGTACAGCGCTACCAGCCCCAGCGTGAAGAGAATCTTCCGCCGCAAGTCCGAGGTCCGGAAGGCCGTAACGAAGGCGGAAAGCACAGATCCTCCTGGCGAACGACATGGTCAGGCCATGGAAATTTCAGCGTGTCCCGACTCGGAAATCGCCGAACCCATGACGGGTTTTGGCAGAACCACTTGAACTCTAACAGTGACGCCGGACGAGCCTGCACTCGTCCGGCGCCGCTGTCGTCTATGGGCGAACGTCAGCCCAGTTCGGTGGCGGTACCACCGGCGGCGGCGATCTTCTCCTTGGCAGAGCCGGAGAACTTGTCCGCACTGACCTGCACGGCGACGGAGATCTCTCCCTCGCCGAGCACCTTCACCAGCTGGTTCTTGCGCACCGCGCCCTTGGCGACCAGCTCGTCCTTGCCGATGGTGCCGCCCTCGGGGAACAGCTCGGCAATGGTGCCCACATTCACAACCTGGTACTCCACCCGGAACGGGTTGGTGAAGCCCTTCAGCTTCGGCAGGCGCATATGGATGGGCATCTGGCCGCCCTCGAACGCGGCAGGCACGTTCTTGCGGGCCTTGGTGCCCTTGGTGCCGCGGCCGGCGGTCTTACCCTTGGAGCCTTCACCGCGACCCACGCGGGTCTTATCGGTTTTGGCGCCGGGGGCCGGGCGCAGATGATGCAGTTTGATGGTCATGTCAGACCTCCTCAACAGTTACGAGGTGGCGCACGACATTGATCAGACCACGGTTCTGCGGGTTGTCCTCCCGGATCACCGACTTACGGATCCCCCGCAGACCGAGGGTCCGCAGGCTGTCCCGCTGATTCTGCTTGGCGCCGATCGAGCTCTTGATCTGGGTCACCTTGAGATCTGCCATATCAGACTCCTTGTCCGGCACGGGCACGCAGCATGCCCGCGGGAGCGACGTCCTCGATCGGCAGACCGCGGCGTGCCGCGACCTCTTCCGGCCGCTGCAGCATCTTGAGTGCGGCGACGGTCGCGTGGACGACGTTGATCGCATTGTCGCTACCGAGCGACTTGGCCAGGATGTCGTGGATGCCCGCGCACTCCAGCACGGCACGCGCGGCGCCACCGGCGATCACACCGGTACCCGGGGTGGCCGGGCGCAGCATGACCACACCGGCCGCCGCTTCGCCCTGCACCGGGTGGGTGATGGTGGAGCCGATCATCGGGACGCGGAAGAAGCCCTTACGCGCTTCCTCGACGCCCTTCTGGATGGCCGCGGGAACTTCCTTGGCCTTGCCGTAGCCGACACCGACCAGGCCGTTGCCGTCACCCACGATGACCAGGGCGGTGAAGCTGAAGCGCCGACCACCCTTGACGACCTTGGAGACACGGTTGATCGCTACGACGCGCTCGAGCTGATTCTTCTCGGCCGCGTCGTTGCGACGATCACCGCGGCGGTCGCCGCCGCCCCTGCGATCGCCGCGGCCGCCCTCGGGGGCGTTGGGGTTCTGTCCGGCGGGTCCGTTTCCGCCGTCACGCCGTTGACGTCCCGGCATCAGACGTTCCTTCCGTTCACGCTGGTATGTGCAGTGGTGTTGATCATCAGAACTTCAGCCCGCCTTCCCGAGCGGCGTCGGCGAGCGCCGCGATCCGGCCGTGGTAGTCGTGACCACCGCGGTCGAACACCACGGCCTCCACACCGGCGGCCTTGGCACGTTCGGCGATCAGTTCGCCGACCTTCTTGCCCTTGGCGGTCTTGTCGCCGTCCAGCGCCCGCACATCGGCTTCGATGGTCGAGGCCGATGCCAGGGTGTGGCCCGCGGAATCGTCGATGAGCTGCACATGCAGATGCCGCGAGGAGCGGTGCACGATCAGCCGCGGCCGAACGCTGGTGCCCTCGATCTTCTTGCGCAGGCGGAAATGACGCCGCGTCTTGGACAGCCGACGGCGGGTCGAAGCATCCTTGCCCAGCGGAATCCGCTTGGCCTTCTGGTTCTCGGTTTGCGCCATGATCACTTACCCGTCTTTCCGACCTTGCGGCGAACGACCTCACCGGCGTAGCGGATGCCCTTGCCCTTGTAGGGGTCGGGTTTGCGCAGGCCGTGGATAACCGCCGAAATCTGGCCGACCTTCTGCTTGTCGATCCCGGATACGGAGAATTTGGTGGGCGATTCCACCGCGAAGGTGATGCCCTCGGGCGCCTCGATCGGCACCGGATGGCTGTAACCGAGGGCGAACTCGAGGTTGCTGCCCTTCTGCTGCACGCGGTAGCCGACGCCGAAGATTTCCATCTTCTTCTCGTACCCCTTGGTGACACCGGTGACCATGTTGTCGACCAGCGTCCGGGTCAGGCCGTGCAGCGAACGGTTGCGGCGTTCGTCGTCCGGGCGGGAGAAGACCAGGCGGCCGTCCTCCTGCGTGACGGTGATCGGCTCGGCGACGGTCAGCGAGAGCTGACCCTTCGGGCCTTTCACGGCGATATCCTGGCCGTTGATGGTCACCTCGACACCCGAGGGGATCACGACGGGATCTTTGCCGATACGCGACATGTCCGTACCTCCCTTACCAGACGTAGGCGAGGACTTCCCCGCCTACTCCCTGCTGAGCCGCCTGACGGTCGGTGAGCAGGCCGGTCGACGTGGAGATGATCGCCACGCCGAGGCCGCCCAGGACCTTGGGCAGGTTGGTGGACTTCGCGTACACGCGCAGACCCGGCTTCGAAACCCGGCGCAGACCCTGGAGGCTGCGCTCCCGGCTGGGGCCGTACTTGAGGTCGACGACGAGGGCCTTGCCCACGGTTGCGTCCTCGGTGCGGTAATCGGCGATATAGCCCTCACGCTTCAGGATCTCGGCGATATTCGCCTTGAGCTTCGAATGCGGGGCCTTCACCTGATCGTGGTACGCCGAATTGGCGTTGCGCAGACGTGTCAGGAAGTCTGCGATCGGATCGGTCATGGTCATAGTTCGACCTCGACACCTTTCTCGCTGCGGTTCCCATACAACACCCGCGCCACGCGGGCGCCGGCCGTGGGCCTACAGCAATTCGGCTGGTCCGGACGGCAGTCACCGCCGGATGAGTTCGTATCGCCCGGGGGCCCACGCGGGGCCGCCCACGGACACAGATGTGCCCTGGCAACCGGTCTAGTGTAGGAGCTGGCTCGTTTACGACAAAATCAGCCCCCCGGAATACCGCCGTGACCAGGTACTCTGGCCGTTATATGACAGAGAAGGGGAACTTCGAGGAGCGGCTCACCGCCCTCGAAGATGAGGTGGGAGATCTCGAGCATCGGCTGCAGCGCAGCGAGAAGGATGCTGCTGCCGCGCGGATCCTGGCCGGAGGGGCGGACCGCGATACCTCGGAACTGCGGATCGAATTACGCGAGTCCCGCGAACAGAACATGCGTGTGCACAACGCGACCAGGTCCGATATCGCCGATCTCCGGGGGGACATCATCGAGATCCGGGGCAATATCACCGGGATCCGGGGCGAAATCGGGCAGCTGAACAACAGAGTCGACACCCTGACTCTCGAGATGCGCAGCAAGTTCGACATGCTGGCCGCCGGGCAACAGCAGATCGCGAACCTGATCACGCTCGCATCGACGGCAAAAGCAGCGAACAGTAGCCTGGCCGCCGCTGCGCCCTGCTGATCACCACGGTCAGCGACGACCCGGCCGAGCTGTGTCCTCGAAGTACGGTGCCCGACAACCGTGACCGCCGTGTCGACCGTGCTCGATATTGCGGGTAGCCGATCGATGGCGGATCCAGGTCCGCCAGGCTGTAAGCGGTGCAGACCGAAAACGTCGCGTTCGACAGGCCGGTTTCGTTCGGCGAGTACCGCTCGCGGTCACCGGACCGAAGCGGGCCCCGGAAGCCAGTGGCTCCGGGGCCCGCTTCGCTCGGGTTCGAACGAGCTCACAAAGAACTCTTGTGCACCTCGGGCAGTTCGTCGAACTGGCCGGTTTCCGGATTGCCCGGCTCCACGGGTTCGTCCGCAGCGGCGCGCAGTTCCATGTCGAGACCCTCGATATCGTGCTCATTCACCCGCACCTGCGCGCTGGCCGGTGCGTAGCCGGTGGCGACCACGGTGTAGCTGCCTTCGGCGAGATTGCCGAAGGCATAGGAGCCATCGGCGTCCGTGGTCCGGCTCTCGATCACATTGCCCAGCGAATCGGTCAGCGTCACCAGCGCACCGGCCAGCGGACGCCCGCCACCGGCGACCACGCCCGCGACCCGCACGCCGGGCCGCAGCAATACCTCCACGCGAGCGGTGTCGCGCCCGGTGACCTGCGCCGATACGGCGGTCGGATGGTAACCGAACGCGCTCACCGCGATGGTGAATTCACCTTCCGGCAAGCCGGTGAGCTCGAACCGCCCGCTGTGATCGGATTCGCCGGCGGCCATGACCTCACCGCGCAGGTCCAGAGCGGTGATCATCGCCGCGGATACCGGTGTGCCGTCGCCGATGCGCAGGACCGTGCCTTCGAGACCGGTCAGCGCGCTGAGCGTGACGTCGTAGGACACCGGGTTGCTCCCGAGCACAGCGGTCGAGGCGTCCGGCCGCCGTCCTTCGGCCGAGGCGATCAGCACATATGATCCCGGCGCCGGAGCGGCCAGTTCGTAGAACCCGTCCGGCCCCGACCGGGCCCGGCCCAGTTGCTGCCCGGCCGGCGAGATCAAGGTGAGGGTCGCGCCGGCGACGGCACCGCCGCGGGTATCGGATACCCGCCCGAACAGCACCGATCCGCCAACCGACGGCTGCGGGGCAGGTGCGGTCGCACCGTTGCGTTGCGCCGGAGCGACGGCCGGGGTCTCGGGTGCGGCATGCCGCGGCCCCGGGGCGGTGGCGGCGTCTCCGGTGACCGGCATCGCGGCCGCGGCGTCGTCGATCACCTGTTCGGCTTCCACCGACAGTCCCGCGGGTGCGGCCGGAACCGCTTCGGCCACCGCATGCGCCTCGGTTTTCGCCTCGTCCGGCCGGGCACCCGCGAGCGCCGCGGCGGCGGCGCGCTTGGCCGTCGGGATGGTCAGTGCGACCAGTGCGGCCGCCACGGCGACACCGCAGCCGATCAGGATGCCGGTCCGGAAACCGTTCTCGGTCGGGACACTGGTTCCACCGGCGAAGCTGACGCTCATCTGCGCCAGGACCGCGCCGATGGCGGCGGAGGCCACCGAGGTGCCGATCGAACGCATCAAGGTGTTGAAGCTGTTGGCTGCCGAGGTTTCGGTGATCGGCACCGAGCTCATGATCAACGCGGGCATAGCGCCGTAGGCGAAGCCGACACCGAGGCTGATGATGATGGCGCCCAGCATCAGACCCCAAGGCTCGCCCATCATCAATACCGAAGCGCCGTAGCCGAGGGCGATGATGACCGAGCCGACGATCAGCGTGATCTTGGGACCGGCGAACGCGGACAGCTTCGCACTCAGCGGTGAGGTGAGCATCATGGTCAGACCGCCGGGCGCCATCCACAGACCCATCGCGACCATCGACTGGCCCAGACCGTAGCCGGTGGCCTCGGGCAGCTGCAGCAGCTGCGGGAAGATCAGCGCCTGCGCGAACATCGACATACCGATGACGATCGAGGCGAGGTTGGTCAGCAGAACCCGGGGTCGGGCGGTGACCCGCAGATCGACCAGCGGATCACGCGACCGCAGTTCCCACAGGCCCCAGAGCAGCAGTACCACCACCGCGGCGACGAACAGCGAGATCGTGGTGACACTGGTCCAGCCCCAGTCCGCGCCCTTGGAGACGGCGAGCAGCAGGCAGACCAGTGCGGCGCCGAGACCGAGGGCGCCCAGCGCATCGAAGCGGCCGCGGTCGGCACGCGGCGGAGTCACCGGGATCACCAGGAAGATCAGCAGACCCGCGATGGCGGCGAGTGCGGCAGTACCCCAGAACAGGTACTGCCAGCTGCTGTATTCGACGACCGCCGCGGCCAGGGGCATACCGAACGCACCGCCGACACCGAGGGAGGAGCTGATCAGCGCGATCCCGGAGCCGAGTTTCGCCGGGGGCAGCAGATCGCGCAGCGCGGCGATACCGACCGGGATCAGGCCCACGGCCATCCCCTGCAGGGCGCGGCCGACGAGCATCGGCCACAGCGACGTGGACAGGGCGCACACTATCGACCCGACGATGAGCGGCACCACCGAACCCACCAGGACCAGGCGTTTGCCGTAGAGGTCCCCCAGGCGGCCGGCGACCGGCGTGGTCACCGCGCTGGCCAGCAGGCTCGCGGTCACCACCCAGGCGGCATTCGAGGGGTCGGTGCTCAGTATCTCCGGTAATTGCCCGAGCAGCGGCATCACCAGGGTCTGCGTCAGTGACGCCACGATCCCAGCGAAGGCGAGCACCGCAAGCACCGCCCCGGGGCGGACAGCGGGTTCGGTTTTGGTCACGAGCTTGCTCCTCGCAAGAAAAGTTCAGTCGATGTGCATAATACACATAACATGCATGATGCAATCTAACCAATTCGACGCCCCACATTCCCCGGCGCGCCGGGCAACACCCGAGCCGGACGTCGCAGCCACCGACCACCGAGGCCGGAAAAGGCTCGGATACTGCACTATTGGAGGCGATGCCGTACACACTCGCCGATATCCTGCCGTCCGTCGCCGCGTCGTTCGGACTGGATGTTCCCAACCCGCTGGCGCTCGCACCGAACCGTGATGTCGTAGTGCTGCTGATCGACGGACTGGGCGCCGAACTGCTCACTCGGCACCGGACGATCGCGCCGACGCTGTCCTCGCACGTCACCACCACGCTCACCGCCGGTTTCCCGGCCACCACCGCGGTCAGCCTGACCAGCCTCGCCGTGGGCGCTCCCTGCGCGACGCACGGCATCATCGGCTACAGCTTCGCCGTGCCCGGTACCGACGGCCCGCGAGTGTTCAACTCTCTGCGCTGGCGCTTCGATTCCGCAACCGGCGACGATGCTCGCGCCGCTTTCCCACCGGAAACCGCGCAGCCCGGATCGAGCCGTCTACAAGATCTCGCCGCGCACGGAGTGGGTATCCATTACGTCGTGCCGGAGTATCAGATCCGTTCCGGGCTGACCCGCGCCGCTTTCCGCGCGCCGGGCACCCTGCATCCGGCCGCAACCCTCGCCGAGGTGCGCGCCGGCATACTCGCAGTGGCCACACATCCGGGCCGCGCGGCACGATTCGCCTACGCTTATTTCCCCGAACTGGACAGCAACGGCCATCTGCACGGCCCCGAATCCCCGCAGGCGCTGGAAGTCCTGCGCGATATAGATGCCTTCGTGGCCGACCTGCTCACCGACCTGCCCGATACCTGCACGCTGCTGATCACCGGCGATCACGGCATGATCCATGCCGATACCTTCATCGATCTGGATTCCCGGCCGGGATTGCACGACGGGGTGCGGTTGATCGCGGGCGAGGCGCGGGTACGCCATATCTACCTCCGCGATCCGGGCGCATCGGCCGGCGCGTTCGACCGGTGGACCGGCGAACTGGCCGGCCACGCCCGTGTGGTCACGCGCGAGCAGGCACTGGACGAACACTGGTTCGGCCGCACACCGCCCGGCCCGGTGATCGAGCACCGCATCGGGGACCTACTGGCGGTGGCCGAGGGCAGTACCGTCCTGGTCCGGCCGGAATCCGAGCCACTGGAGTCGGCGATGGCCGGTCATCACGGCGCCTGGACACCCGACGAACAATTGGTACCACTCATATCCTCATAGGCACCGGCCGGATCATTCAGCGCACGAACCACATACCTTGACCTCAACCATAATTCAGGTTTTACCGTCGGGTCATGCGCACCGAAACAATCCCGGAAACCGACCCCACCGAACCGGCCCTGCACCAGGTGATGCCCGACCTCTGGGAGACCCGCGAGTTCGTGGTCCCCGGCGGGCCGCGAACACACGCTTACCTGTGGACCCCGCCCGCCGGACAGAACATCCTCTTCTACTCCCCCGGCAACGACCAGGACTTCGACCGGCTCGACCGGCTCGGCGGAGTCGCCCGCCAGTATCTGAGCCACCAGGACGAAGCCGGCCCGATGCTGCGCGCCGTGGCCGGGCGTTTCGGCAGCCGTCTGTATGCCCCGGCCGCCGAAGCCGCCGAAATCGGAGCCCACACACCGATCGATATCGCGGTATCGGAACGGGGCATCGACGACGCGGGCGTGGAAGCGATTCCCACACCGGGCCATTCGCCGGGCAGCACCTGCTATGTGGTTTCCGGCCACGACGGCCGCCGCTATCTGTTCACCGGCGATACCCTGCTGCGCTACCCCGACGGGTGGCGGATGGGATACATCCCGGGGTACAGCGATAAGGACGGCCTGCTCGCCGCCTTGGACATCCTCGAAACCGTCCAGCCGGACCTGGTGGTGTCCAGCGCTTTCGTCGCCGGCACATCGGGTTACCACCACGTGGACCGCGACGCCTGGCAATCCCACCTCGACGAGGCCCGGGCGGCGCTCGCCTGACGCCGCAGGCACCGCTCGGCCCACCCGGACCGAGCGGTGCCACCATTCACCGCGTCACGGGATGACGGTTACTCCGACACCCGGCGGCGCGCCCACCGGCCGATCGATGATCACCGACAGCGTCGAGCCCGGGGTACGAGCGGCCCGACCGGCGTATTCGGCCAGGTTCTCCCCGAGACGCTGTTTCGCCTCCGGCGTGAAGTTGGGCGGCAGCGCGCCCAGGGCCGGGCCCAGATTCAGCGCGTCGATCATGCGCGCCTCCACATCGGTGAAGTTCACCGTGACCGTGCCGGGTGCCTGTTCCGTCGTCACCGCCGCGGCGGTACCGGCACCGAAGAACAGACAGCCGATCGGCACGGCTAGGGCGATCAGTGGGGTAAGGGTTCTCACGGAAGATATCTCCTGATTGGTTGTGCAAAGCGTTGTTGCACTGCTGGATTCGAGTAGACGGCGTTACGCCGGCCCGAATAGGGCACCCGGGACGCTTTCGGTAGAACACGAAGCAATGGCCACCCCTTCTCATCGGCAATTACCTCCGCCACCACGAATACGCGCCGAGCGAAAGCTGCGCCCCCGCACCCGTTTCCCGGCGGCCACGCGGGCGCGCTCGACGCCGAGTGGCCCAGGGCATACGGGGGGATGGCCGCAGGCGCTGCGCTCCCACCCGGTCCGTCAGCGCCGGCAGACGCAGAGACGCAGCAGCAACTCCGCGCCCGCGGTTCCGCCCGCAGTTCGACCGGCAGTGCGGGGCCGGACGTGCCATCGGCGGGAACACGCACTCGCGATCAGCAGTCCGGCGACCAACAGGGCTGTGTACCAGAGATAACCCGCCCGCGGGCGAACACCGGGGACGCGGAGGCAATGATAAGGACAGTGCACGGCCTCGCCGCCCGGATCCGCAGTCTCCGAGCCTGCGGGACCGGCCGATTCCTGGACGGCGATTATCGAGTGGACGAACGAAAGCTCTTCGGAAGAAGGCTGTTCCAGGCTCGGGCCGTGCTGGATTCCGAGCGTCAGGATTACGGCGGCGAATACCAGACCGACAACCCGCACCACGATCGGCGGCTGCCCGATATGCCTCACAACCGCCGATACTAGGGGTCGGTTTCCACACCGGGACAACCGGGACATTTCCGGCACTGGGAACGATCCGGGCGCCACCGTGACAGTTACCGGGCAGCGACCGCCCGCGGACCACACAGCCCCGGATCCGGCGGCGCACGAGGCCGGTTTATTTGCGGTGCGATAGGACCACCGGCCTCCCTGGAGGGCACGGTCCGAACCGGGTACCGCGGGGGCGAAACCCGGTGTCGCGGTCGACGGAGCGACGGCGGTCGCGGTTGTGCCGACAGCATCGGGCAACAACCGGTCACCGGCGCTTGCCCGCGAGACATGCCGGCCTCCGGAACGAGGTCGTGCTCGACAGTTCACCACACCTCATAGACATACATACGGCATGTATGTAACTATCGATGTGGAACCGACCTGGGAGGAAATATGTCGAACACCAACGAACTCGGTCGCACCGATATCGCCCACCTACCCACCGCGGCGATCCGATACAGCGATACCGGCAGCGGGCCACCGATCGTGTTCGTCCACGGACTACTCGTCAACTCCGGCCTGTGGCGGCATATCGTCGCCCCGGTCGCGGCAGCCGGGTACCGCTGTCTCGTCCCGGACTGGCCGCTCGGATCCCATTCGATCCCGGTACCGGACGCGGACCTCACCCCCACCGGTGTCGCCGGGCTCATCGCAGATTTCCTGGACCATCTCGACCTGCACGATGTCACGATCGTCGCCAACGACACCGGCGGCGCCATCACCCAGATATTGCTGGCCCACCGCCCGGAACGGATCGGCCGCGTCGTCCTCGCCGCAGTCGATTCCTACGACAGTTTCCTGCCGCAGCCGTTCACCCTGCTCCCCCAGCTGGCCCGAGTACCTGGGGCGGTCCGGCTCATGACCGAACTGCTGCGCGTCCGTTTCCTGCAACGCCTGCCGATCGCACTCGGCTGGTTGAGCAAACGGCCGATTCCGCCCGGGATCGTCGATTCCTATCTGCGGCCCAGCCGCGAATCGGCCGCCATCCGCGCCGACCTGCGCCGCTTCCTGCGGCACGCGCAGCGCCGTTACACCCTCGACGCCGCCACCCGGTTCGACTCCGTAACCGTGCCGGTACTCGTGGTCTGGGCCCGCGAGGACCGATTGTTCCCGGTCCGCTACGCCCACCGCCTCGTCCGCGACCTACCCGGGGCCACCCTCGATTCGATCGACGATTCCTACACGCTGATCCCGGAGGACCAGCCCGAGTTGCTCGCCGGACGAATTCTGGAGTTCACTCGGCTGCATGCCACGCCGTAGCCAGGAGGACCGCTCCCGCACCACCCGCGCCGCGCTCGAACACGCAGGCCGCCGCCTGTTCACCGAGCGCGGTTTCGCGGGCACCTCCGCGGAACAGCTGGTGACCGCCGCCGGTGTAACCCGCGGCGCACTGCACCACCACTACGGCGATAAACGCGGCCTGTTCCTGGCGGTACTGGAACAGCTGGAAACCGAGATCACCACCGAGATCGAGAGCGCACTGCGCGCCGCCCCCGCCGCGGACATCCTCACCGCCATGGCCGCCGGCCTGAACACCTTCCTGGAGATCTGCCAGCGCCCGGAGATGCTCCGCATCGCCCTGTTCGACGCCCCCGCGGTCCTCGGCTGGCAAGCCTGGCGCGAACTCGAAGCCCGCCACGGCCTGGGCCTCATCACCGCCGAACTGGAACGCGCCCGTGACGCCGGCCTGATCACCGCCACCGCCGTCCCCACCCTCGCGCAACTCATCCTGAGCGCCGTCTCCGAAGCCGGCCTGATCGTCGCCCACGCCGAGGACAAGGACACCGCCCGCCGCCAGACCCAGGAATCGCTGCTACTTCTCGTCAGTGGTTTACTCCGCACCTGACCGGCCCGGGCACGGCTCAGTGATCAGGAAAACCCGTTGCCCACGGCCCGGCGAAGCACGCAGGGCGTGCCTCATGCCGGACTTCGCCGATTTCGATCGACGCCGTTATCGCGCCGTCGACGTCGCCACGGGATACGACGGCTGGGCCCCCACCTACGAGCAGTCCGTCCTCGACGATATGGATCGGGCTCTGCTGAGTCGTCTGAACCGGCCACGTTGGCACCAGGTCCGCCGCGCAGCGGATCTGGGCTGCGGTAGCGACCAGGTAGCCGCGGGTGCCGGGGCCGGTTGGCAGCTCGCCGAACTGACCGAATCCGCGATCGATGACATCTGGATAGCCGCGAAGCCCAGATGGGCACACCTGCGCGGCCATCCGTTCACCATGGCGGCGGTATGGGTATGAGGCCGAAGAGCCTCGCCGCATATGGCGAGGCGGCCGATGGCCCGCAAGCGCGAAAAGGACCCGAGCCGTAGCTCGGGTCCTTTTCAGTGGTGTGGGATCCCGGGCGAACAGTGCCGCCCGGGATCAGCTCACCAGGAGCTCTTGTGCACGCCCGGCAGCTCGCCGCGGTGCGCCATATCGCGCAGGCACACGCGGCACAGGCCGAACTTGCGGTACACCGCATGCGGCCGGCCGCAACGCTGGCAGCGGGTGTAGGCGCGAACAGCGAACTTCGGCTTGCGGTTGGCCTTGTTGACCAGTGCTTTCTTGGCCATGTCTCAGTTCTCCTTGAACGGGAAGCCGAGGTGCTTCAGCAGGGCACGGCCTTCTTCGTTGTTGGTCGCGGTGGTGACAACGGTGATGTCCATACCGCGCGGACGATCGATCTTGTCCACATCGAGCTCGTGGAACATCGACTGCTCGCTCAGACCGAACGTGTAGTTGCCGTTGCCGTCGAACTGCTTGGGCGACAGGCCGCGGAAGTCGCGGATACGGGGCAGGGCGATCGAGACCAGCCGGTCCAGGAACTCCCACATCCGGTCGCCGCGCAGGGTGACCTTCGCGCCGATCGGCATACCCTCACGCAGCTTGAACTGCGCGATCGACTTGGTGGCCTTACGGATCTGCGGCTTCTGGCCGGTGATCAGGGCCAGATCCTCGACCGCGCCGTTGATCAGCTTGGCGTCGCGGGCGGCGTCGCCGACACCCATGTTCACGACGACCTTGACCACGCCCGGGATCTGCATGACGTTGGCGTAGTTGAACTCGTTGTTCAGCGCGTCCTTGATTTCCTCACGGTAGCGCACCTTCAGCCGCGGCTGGATCTTCTCAGTGGTGGTCATATCAGATGTCCTTCCCGTTCTTACGGGAGATCCGAACCCGCTTGCCGGTTTCTTCGTCGGTGCGGTAGCCGATCCGGGTCGGGTTACCGTCGGAGTCGACGACCATCACGTTCGACACGTGGATGGGCGCCTCCTGGGTAACGATGCCGCCCGACGACGCGCCGCGCAGGTTCGCGGAGTTCGCGACATGCTTCTTGATCCGGTTCACGCCCTCGACCAGGACCCGGTTCTCCTTCGGGAAGGCCTGGATGACCTTGCCCTTGGCGCCCTTGTCCTTGCCCGAGACGACGAGCACGGTATCGCCCTTGTGCACCTTCATGTCAGAGCACCTCCGGGGCCAGCGAAACGATCTTCATGAACTTCTTGTCGCGCAGCTCACGGCCGACCGGGCCGAAGATGCGGGTGCCGCGCGGATCGTTGTCCGCCTTGATGAGCACGGCGGCGTTCTCGTCGAAACGGATGTAGGAACCATCCGGACGGCGCCGTTCCTTGCTGGTGCGCACCACGACGGCCTTCACGACGTCACCCCGTTTGACGTTGCCGCCGGGGATCGCGTCTTTCACAGTGGCGACGATGACATCGCCGATACCGGCATAACGGCGCGACGAACCACCGAGAACGCGGATGCAGAGAATCTCCTTGGCACCCGTGTTGTCGGCGACGCGCAGCCGCGACTCCTGCTGAATCACTTCAGCCTCCTCGACCTGGACGTAAAGCACGCCGGATTGCCGACCCGACGGGCATGGTCTGCTACCACCCGAACGCGCGCCTACCAGCGGTTTCGTCTGATCTGATCCGATCAACCACCGGGGGTTCGCGGCCGAATCGCGGGCTCGGGGCCCGCAGGCAACCGGTCAAGGATAGCGAACCTGCAGCTCGGGGGGAAATCGGGGGGTGTGCGGTGAGGGTCGTGTTGCCCGGCGCGACGGCGGGGTGGTGCGCCGGTAGCCTCATGTGGCCGGTTCGCCTAGTGAGGTGCGGGTCCCGCATCGGGGAGAGGGTTGTGTGAGATCAACAGATCGTCGAGTGGTGCTCGATCGCCGTTCGTTCCTGGTGGCGCTGGGGCTGGTGCCCGCGGCCGCGTGGCTGGCCTCCTGTTCCGAGGAGGAGCCGGCCCGGCTGGTCAGCGTGGACATGGACGGGTCCGATCCGGCGGTCCGGCCGCAGGACGATCTGTATCGGCACGTCAACGGTAAATGGTTGCGGGAGTATCAGCTGCCGCCGGACAAGACCTCCTACGGTGCGTTCAGCGAGGCCGCGGAGCGCACTCAGGCGCAGCTGCGGGAGATCATCGAGGGGATCGGCGATCCCGAGCCGGGTAGCGAGGCCCAGCAGATCCGCGATCTGTACGACGCGCGGATGAACCTCGACGAAATCGAACAGCTCGGTTTGACGCCGCTGGATTCCATGTTCGCCGAGATCGATGCCGCGAAGGACAAACCCGCGCTCGCCGAGGTGATGGGGCGGCTGCCGATCGGCGGGCTGATCGGTATCGGGGTGAGTATCGACCGGAAGAATTCCTCGGCCTATATCGCCTCGATCGGCCAGGCCGGGATCGGCCTGAACGAGCAGTACTATCGCGACCCGCAGTTCGCCGAGGAACTCGCCGGCTACCGGAGCTTCCTGGAACGTCTCGCCAAGGCCGCGGGGCTGCCCGATCCCGCCGCGATCGCCGCCCGGCAGGTGGATCTGGAGACCCGGATCGCCGCCGCCCATTGGGACAATGTGCGCAACCGCGATACCGAAGCCACTTACAACCTGATGACCTGGGAGCAGGCCACCGGGCTGGCGCCGGAGTACAACTGGGAGCCCTGGCTGGCCGGGATCACCGACCGCCCTCGCGACCTGTTCGCGAAACTGGTGGTGAATCAGCCGTCGTTCGTCCCCGAGGCCGGGAAGATCTGGGCCGCTACCGATATCGCGGTCTGGCGCGAATACCTCAAACTGTCGGTTCTGCAGACCTACGCCCCGTACCTGCCCAAGGAACTGTCGGACGCCAATTTCGATTTCAACGGCCGGCTCATGTCCGGTTTGCAGCAGCGGCCCGAATTGTGGAAATCCGCGGTCGGCACGGTGAACGGCAATCTCAGCGAACAGCTCGGCAAGCTGTACGTGGAGCGGTATTTCCCGCCGGAGGCCAAAGAGCGGGTGCAGGTCATGGTCGATGATCTGATGGCCGCCTATCGGGACAATTTCACGAATTCGACCTGGATGTCACCGGAGACCCGGCAGGCCTCGATCGAGAAGTTGGAGAAGATCGGCCTCAAACTCGGTTACCCGGACAAGTGGGTGGACTATTCGAAGTTGACGGTCACCCGTGGGAAATTGATCGAATCGCTGCGGGCCATCAACGATTTCGAGGTGAAACGCGCGTTCGATCGGCTCGGCGAGCCGGTGGACAAATCCGAATGGAGTGCCTCACCGCAGACGGTGAACGCCTACTACTCTCCCACCGGGAACGAAATCGTATTCCCCGCCGCTTTCCTGCAGCCGCCGTTCTTCGACAAGGACGCCGTGCCCGCGGTCAACTACGGCGGTGTGGGCGCGGTGATCGGGCACGAGATCGGGCACGGGTTCGACGATCAGGGCTCGAAGTTCGACGGCGACGGTAACCAGCGGGATTGGTGGACCCCGGCCGATCGCGCCGCGTTCGACGCCAAGTCGAAACAGCTGATCGACCAGTACAACGCGCTGGTGCCGGAGGGCCTGGCGCCGGACCAGCATGTGAACGGTGAACTGACCGTCGGTGAGAACCTCGCCGATCTGCGTGGTCTGCAGATCGCACTGGCCGCCTTCCGGCTGGCCGAGGAGCGGGCAGGGGTATCGCCGCCCGACTTCCGCACCATGTTCCTGTCGTATGCCCGGATCTGGCGGTCGAAATCGACACCGGAGGTCACCGAGCGGCTGCTCCATGGGGATACGCACGCCCCGGACGAGTTCCGGGTGAATCAGGTGGTGCGCAATATCGCCGAGTTCTACCGGACGTTCGGCGTGGTCGAAACCGACGCCTTGTTCTTGCCGGAGGACCAGCGGGTCGAGCTGTGAGCTCGCGGGGAGCGACCGCGCTTCCCGATCAGGGCACGAATTGCCCGGGTGCCGGCATCACACCCGTGGTGGTGGCCAGGTCAGGATCCGGCAGGTTCCAGGGCCAGGCCGCCGTCCGCGCTCCACAGTGCGTGCGCCGCGCGGGGCGAGACTGCCTCGGATACCGGTATATCGGGTGATTCGACGAACGTCGTGAACAGTTCTTCGAGATACCGTGCAAGCAGTTCGGTGGTCCGCTCGTCGTACCGCGCGGCTTCGGCGCGCACCGAGGCGTGCAGACCCCCGTCGCTCGCGGAACCGAAGGCGAAGACGAGCCGGTGCGCGATTGCGGGCGCCGCATCCGTGATCCGCGCAGCCACCTCGTCGCCCAGCCAGATCTGCTGTGGTGGGCAGAGTTCACCGAAATCCACGACGGCCCGGCACAGGTCGTACGGTGAACGTCCCGGGCATACGGCTGCCGCGATCCCGTCGATGAGCATGTCGTGGCCGCCGTACACCCCGAATGCGGTACCGCGCGCCCGGTCCAGGACCGACCGCAGTGTCGGGTCGCCGGACAGATCGTGGCGCAGCACCACGGCCGCGGACAGCGGGCCGACCACCTCGGCGACCGCGCTGTCGGCCCGGCCGGAGATCGGCGCCCCGAGCGCGATATCGACGCCCGCCCCGAGCGCGTGCAGCAGGGCGGCGACCACCGCCTGGTAGAGCATGTATTCGGAGGCGCCGATTGTCTCGGCGTGGGCACGCAACCGGCGGCGCAATGCGCCCGACACCGTGAATTCCGCCGATCGCACGGGCTCGGCGGCCGGCGAGCTCACCGTCGCGGCCGGGTATTCGGGCAGCCCACGCAGGCCCGCGCGCAGTCGTTCCAGCTGCGGCCCCGCCGCTTCGACGACGGTGGACTGCCACAGCGTGTAATCGGTGTAGTCGATGGCCGGCCCCGGCCAGCGGGGCGCCGAACCGGTACCGGCACGGCTGCGGTATGCCGTGGCCAGGTCGGTGAGCACGATCCGCAGCGACCATTCATCCACCACGAACCGGTCGGCCGTCAGTTCCAGCGCGTATCGGTCCACACCCAGAACGCAGAGCCGTGCGTGCAGAAGTGGGCCCGCCGTACGATCGAAGGCTGCCCGCATACCGCCCGGCTCCTCGACCGTGCGCACCCCACTCGGCGGGTCCGCCGCGGTGGCATCCGGCAACGCCGATGGATACCCGCGTTCCCCCTCGATCACCGTCATCTTCGGTAGCGGACCCGGCCGGGCCGCTTGATACTGTCGATCGCCCGCGGTGGCCGCCACCGTCCGCAGGATCTCGTACCGGTGGACCACATCGTGCAGCGCCGCTGTGAGCGCGTCCCGGTCCAGCGGTCCGTCCAGATGAGCCACCAGCCGGACCGCGCCGCCCTCGCCACCGGCCAGAACCGCTCGCTGGTTGTAGGACAGCGGGACTCGCTCGGGGCGCGGCCGGCGATCCAGTGCGGGCCGGCCCGCCGCGGTGACCGGTGTTGCGTCCACCAGAGCCGCGAGCCCCGCGACGGTCGGGGTATCGAACGGCGCGCGCACATCGATTCCGACGCCGAACTCCTCCCGGATCAGCAGTATCAACCGGTTGGCCAGCAGTGAGTGCCCACCGAGTTCGAAGAACGAATCGTCGGCGCCGACCTCCGCGCAGCCGAAGAGCGCACCGAACAACCCGGCCAGCCGGATCTCGGTAGGCGTACTCGGCGGGCGTCGCTCTTCGGTGGCGAGGCGGCGCGGTTCGGGCAGTGCGCGTTTGTCGAGCTTGCCGTGTTCGGTGAGCGGGATCTCCGCGAGCACCGCCCACGCCGTGGGCAGCATGTAGTCCGGTAGCGATTTCGCCGCGAATGCACGGACTTCTGTCACGTCCAGCGTTTTCCCGGCGGGTACCAGATAGGCCGCCAGCCCCGTTCCGGTCACCGGCTCCCGGTAGGCGACCACCGCGCAGGCCCCGACTCCCGGATGCGCGGACAGCGCCGCCTGTACCTCACCGGATTCGATCCGGTACCCGCGAACCTTCACCTGTTCGTCGGCGCGGCCGGCGAATTCGATCTCACCGCGGCTGTTGCGCCGCGCCAGATCACCGGTCCGGTACAGCCGCTGCCCGGCGAGGAACGGGTCGGCGACGAACCGCTCGGCGGTCGGGCCGGCGCGGTGCAGGTAGCCGCGGGCCAGCTGCGTACCGCCGAGGTAGATCTCGCCGAGTACACCGTCGGGAACCAGCTGCAGACGGTTGTCCAGCACGTAGACATACACATTTCGGTTGGGCACACCGACCGGGACCATCCCGGTGCCCTGCGGCCCGCGCACGGTCAGATGAGTGGCCGACACCACGGCTTCGGTCGGGCCGTAGTGGTTGCGCAGTTCCGCGTCGAAAATCCCGGCGAAGCGATCGGCCACCTCACCGAGCAGCGCCTCGCCACCCACCGGGACCCGGCGCAGCGCACGCCATTCGGTCACTTCCGGCAGCATAAGGAAGGTGCTCAGCAGCGAGGGCACCATATGCAGGACGGTCACCCCGTACCGGCCGATGAGGTCGGATATGTACGGAATATCGCGTAGTGCATCGGGTTTCGGTACCACCAGGCGAGCGCCGAGGGAGAGCGTGACGAAGATATCGAGCAGCGAGGCATCGAAACCGACCGAGGATGACTGCAGCAATCGATCCTGCGCCGTCATATCCCATTCGGCGGTGAAACCACGCAGATGGCCGGTGATCGCCGCATGCGCGACACCGACACCCTTCGGGGTACCCGTGGAACCCGAGGTGTAGATGACGTAGGCCAGATTGCCGGGGCGCAACGGTCGCACCCGTTCGTCATCGCAGAGATCGTGGCCGGGTAGAGCGGCCGCGTTCGCCTCGGCCGCTGCCAGTTCGGCGCGATCGAGCACCAGCCGGGGCCGGGAGTCCTGGTCCAGGAATGCGATCCGCTGATCGGGGTAGGAGGGATCGACCGGCAGGTAGGCGGCCCCCGCCTTCAGCACGCCCAGCACTGCCACCACGAATTCGACGGAATTCGCGATCCGGACGGCGACGAGATCCTCGGTGCCGATGCCCTGGGCGACGAGTCCCCGGGCCAGGCGGTTCGCCCGGGTGTTGAGTTCGCAATAGCTCAGTTCCAGGTCCGTGCCGCCTGCCGGGGCGGGTGCCAGCAATGCGGTGCCATCCCCGGCGACGCCGACCCGCTCCTCCAGCAGGGCGACGAGCGTCGCCGGAGCCTCGGGCACAAGCTCACCGTGTGAACTCGCGAGCACCGCAGCCCGGCCTCGGTCACCGAACAGGTCGATTTCGCCGAGCCGGGCGGCCGGATCACGTAGCGCGCTGTCCAGCAACTGTAGGTAGTGCCCGAGCAGTTGCTCGACCAGCGACCGGTCCAGTTGTTCGGACCGGTGATCGGCGACCAGCCGCGGCCGGTCCCGGTCGAGGACCACGGTGACCCGCAACGGCACCGGCGCAGCCGGTGCACCGGACTTCTCCAGGGTCGCGTGCACACCGGCCAGATCCGGTACGGCGATCGGTTCGCGTACACCGAATCCGATTCGTGCCAGCTGTTCCAGGCCGTCTCGCGCACCGGTACGGTCCGGGTTGATCGCGTGCACCACCTGGTCGATACCGATATGGCGATGCGCACGGCCGTCGGACACCGTGGCGGCGAGGCCGGTGTGGAATTCGGCGAAGGTCTGATCGGGCCGCGGGGTCGCGCGGATGAGTACCGTATTTCCGAAATAGCCGATCACCCCCGCCGCCCGCGGGCCGCGGGTGCCGGCGGGCACGGCCACCAGAAAATCACCGGCACCGGTATAGCGGTGCACGAGAGCGGCGAAAGCGGTGAGCAGCAGCGTTGATTCCGCGGTTCCGTAGCCGGCGGCGGCCGCCCGCACCCGGTCGAGCAGGGACGCCGGCAGCGAACGCGACGTATGTTCGATCGCCCCCGGCCCCATACGGTGCGCCACAGGCCGGCCGGGCAGTTCGAGCGCTTCCGGGAGCGGAGTCAGGACCTGTCGCCAGTACTCCGAACCGCCGGTATCGACTGTTTCACCGATGTGTTCGATGAACCGCACGGTGTGCGGGCCGGGGGATGTACCGGCGTACGCGGCCGACAGGTCCGCGGCGAATACGGAGGCCGATTCGTCGTCCCACGCGATCGTATGCACCACCAGCAACAGCAGATACTCGCTAGCGCGCAGGCGGATCAACGTCGCTCGCAGCGGTGGTTCGGCGGCCGGATCGAATGGCCGGGCCAGGGCTCGCCGGGTGAGCACCCGGGCGCGGCGGTGCGCGGGTTCGGTCGCCAGGTCCGTTAGATCGTGCTCCTGCCATTGCGGGGCAAGATCGGTGCGCACCTGTTGGTACGGTTCGCCGTTCGCATCCAGTCCGTAAGTAGTGCGCAGAATCTCGTGTCGATCGGTGACCGCCGCCACGGCGGCGCGCAGGCGTTCGCTGTCCAGCGCGCCCCGAAACCGGTAGAGCACCGGCAGATTGAGGGCGGTGCCCTCGGGGTCGCGGGTCTGCAGGAACCAGGCCCGGCGCTGCCCGGACGAGAGGGCGTACCGGTTCGGTGGGGCCGGGTCGCTCTCGTCCGTCCGGGCCTCGCGGTTCGCGTCGTTGGCGATAATCGACATGCTTCTCTCCGGCCCTGTACTGGTTCGAACGGCGGCTCCGGCCGGTGCGCGGGCAACGGGCGGGAGCGGACGCTATTCCGGCGTATCGGTCAGATATCCGCCGCGCCGGAAGAATTCGGCACCGGTGTGCTCGGTACCGTCGGCCGCGCGGACCCGGGTGATCAGCAGACCGCGGTTGTCTCCGCGATAGGCATCCGGCCCGCACACCACGACCCCGCCGCCTTCCTGCACGATGACCCGGCCGGGGGTACCGCCGTAACGGGCCGCCGATACACCGGATTCCAGCACCTCGATCCGCTCACCGCGGTAGTGGCTGAACGCGCGGGGATAGGGCGCGGACAGGGCTCGCACGAAACGTTCCAGATCCGCAGCCGGCCAGTTCCAGTCCATCCGGCTGTCCCGGTCGGAACGCTTGTGGAAATAGGTGCGGGCCGCCTTGTCCTGCGGGCGCCACTGCGCGGTACCGGAGGCGAGGGCTGCCAACGCCTCGTGCACCGCGCCGGGAATGAGTTCCATCCCGGCGAGCACCAGTTCGGTGCCGGTGGCGTCCGGGCCGATCGGCAGCGAATGCTGCACCAGGATGTCGCCGGTGTCGAGCTGTTCGTCCATCCGGTGCACGGTCAGGCCGAACTCGGTGGCACCGCTGATCAGAGCCCACAGCACCGGGGAGAAACCGGTGAACTTCGGCAGCAGCGAATCGTGCAGGTTGACAGTGCCGTGGGTCGGCATGTTGTACAGCTCCGGCGGCATCCAGGTGTACCAGCTGTTCACCACGATCACATCGGGTTCGGCACGTTTGACCAGGTCGATCGTTTCGGTATCGGCCCTTTCGGTGAGATGGACCGGGATACCGTGTTCGTGGGCCAGCTCCTCCACCGAATCCGACCAGATTCCCTTGTAGGAATCCTCACTGGCGGGGTGGGTGACCGCGAGCACCACCTCGTGCTCGGAATCGATCAGCGCCTGCAGAGTCTTTCGGCCCCAGGTCTGGAACCCGAACGACACGATACGCATCAACGAACCTCATCTATTGTTACCGAATAAAGTAAGGGCAGCCTAGCCTAGGGTCGGCTACGGGTGTGCCGGGACGTGTTCGCGCACCTCCGGACGCACCGCCCCGGACCCGGATGCCGGCACACTCGCCAGGATCCGGTCGGAAAGTTCGCCCAGGCAGCTGAGATTCGGGAACCCCGGCCCCTGCGCGAGGCCCGACATATTCGGCAGGTACAACTTCGCCGGCAAGCCCTCGACCGCCAGATCGAACCCCATCGCCGCCTCGATCCGATCCTGCGTGACCGGCCCGCCGACAGCCAGTTCGAACAGATCCGCGACCTCGTCGTCGAACAGGTCCAGGAACCACAGCGGCTGACCTCCGATCGCGTCGACCACCAGATCGAAGGCATGCGTCTGATCGGGGCGGGATTCGTTGCGCAAGGTCAGCGCCACCCCATCGCCCTGATCGGCCACCCGGACCACCCGGCCCTGCAGATGATGCACCCGATTGTCCGCGAGCAACGTCTCCTGCACCCGTACCGAGAAAACACCCCGGTCGGTCCGCCGCACCACATCCCGGCGTTCGGCGACGCTGAGCGCCCGCCATTTGGCGGGATCGCTGAACAGGGAATTCTCGAAATAGCTTTCACCGCGCGTGTAGATGGTGGCGGCGGGCGAGATCACCGAAACCGTCAGGACATCGTGCCGGACCAGCTCGTCCATGGCCGAACCCGCCGTTTCACCGCCGCCGATCACGGCGGCCCGCGAGGACGGCGGTAGTTTGCGCCGCCCCGCCAGATCCCAGAAATCGGCGATGCTCAACAGTTTCGGATGTTCGGCCAGCGCCCGCCTGCTGTCGCCCGGCCCGGTGATCATCAGTCGCCGCGCGTCGATCTCGGCTGTTTCGCCGTCCGCGGCTTCTACACCGACCCGCCAGCCCGCCCCCTCGGCACGAATCGTGCATACCCGGCCGCGCACCACCTCGACCCCGGACTTGCGCGCCACCCACTGCAGGTATTTCGCCCACAGATTGTGTTCCGGGCTGGGCCGTCCGCGGTCCACCCATTCCGCATAGGTGCCGCGATCGACCAGGAAAGCCGTCCACCCGAACGCCATCATGGCCTGATTGAGGGCGTGATTGTGCCCGCGCGCCCAAGTCGAGTGATACGGGAACCCGATATCTTTTTCCGGACTGGTCCCCAGCCGGTGCCGGCCGTCGGTCCAGCCACCGGTCGCCAGCCAATTCCCGCCTACCGCATTGGGTTCCACCACAGTGACCTGTGGCGCCGGCAAATCCAGCTCGCGCAGCACGGCCGCCTTGGCCGCAACTGCCATGGCCTTGGGACCCGCGCCGACCACCAGAAGTCTGTCCACTGGTTTCCCCACTTTCCCGACAGCCCGATGGCGTCGCGCCTCGTTCTACACGGTGGCACCTGTCGCACCGGACAGCCCGAACCACCCGAGTTCGCATAGGCTTACCTTACATGAGGTCGGGTGCCGAAACCCTCGGTCCGATCGGGAAATTGCGCTTCAGCGGCGTTGAGCAGCCCGTGAACAGCGCGAATATCCACTCGAGAGGCCCATTCGAGGCCCACCCAGCGAGACCCGCCAGGAAAACGCCCGCGAGCGGGCCTATCCGCTCCACAGCAGCCGAACCCGGAGCGCACCCACTTCACCCCATCGGTGACGCTCCGGGGCACCACTCCAACCGCCGGTCGGACCGGCGACCGATTGCCCCGGTGATGTCGGCGACAGGCCCCGATCCGCCGGCCGGGCTCGGATGGCGGAGGGCCACGAAAACCGCGGCCGCGTGAAGTTCCGACTCGCCACCGGGGCCCGAACGCCCGGCGGAGAACGGCCGCGGCACACGCTTACTCACCTTGGCAAGGTAAACACTTGCGACCCGCCCCTGCAGTCGGGAAATCAGGATTCGATGATCAACCGGCCTTCAGAAGTCCACCAACCCCGCTGCCCCGTCCGGAACAGACGCGCACCGGGGTCATAGGGATCGCCGACGAACCGCTCGCGCTCCAGACCGCCGGCGAACTCGGCGCCCAGCGCGCGACCACCGACGTGGACGTCACCGACCACACCCGGCGGAACCAACCGGTCCTCGTCCAGCAGCAGCACCTTCGCGCCGGGTACCGGACGCGTCCAGGCGGTCGCCGCGAGCGGCCCGCGCGCAACCGCGCCCAAGTAGGCCGGGGCGTGATAGGCGACAGTCGCCACCGCGTCCGGCGACAACCGGCGGACCGCTTCCGGCAGCGCCGAACCGCCGTCGGTACCGACCAGATCCCAGCGCGCCACGGTCGGCAACCGATCCGTCCCGGCCTCGGCGAGACGGATCGGGAGTGCCGCCTCGGCCACGACCTGCGATACCGAGTAGGTCTCGATCAACGCAGCGAGCGCGGCCGGATCCCGGCGCTGACTCTCGGTCGGCACCACCACCGACGCGCCCGCGGACCAGGCCGCCAGCAGATCCGCGGTGTTCTGCGGATCGCCCCACGGCAACGCGAGCAGCCGGACGTCGGCGGGCCGCATCGCGGGGTCGACCCGGCGCAGGCGACGGTCGGCGGCGACACCACGACGGTCGGCGACGGCCACCGCGAGCGCGTCGGCGCCGAGCAACAGCCCAGTGCATCCGAAGCGGCCGACTCCCACTCGGGCAGCGGTGACGAATTCGGCGAGCAACGCGGCCAGTCCGGCCGGGGTGGGCAGCGCGGACGAACCGCGCACACCTTCGATCCCGTCGAGGCGGCCGAACAGGTCGCCGTAGGTCACCACGTCGCCGCCGCAGCGGGCCGCGACGCGCGTACCGGGCACCATATGACCGTGCCGGATCACGGTGACCAGCGGAGACAGGTCATACGGTTCGACCCCGGTGGCCCATTCGCCGAGGATTCGTTCCCGTTCACCGGCGGTCGGGCTCGCGACGAGCGAATCGATTGCCCGGATATCGTCGACGACGGTCATCAGTCACCTCCTGGCGCGGGCAGCGCCGGCACCGATCGCCACCGGATCGCTCACCGCCGCTCCCGCCTCATTGCTCGGCACGGTCACCACCGAACCCCTGACACGATATTGCGCTTAGCCTTACCTTACATTGCGAGAGTGTGATTCTCTATATCGAGATTCAGCATTCCAGCTCGCAATTCGCTTAGGCTAAGCTAACACCTATACCGAGGTCGTGGACAGCCAACCCGGAATTCGGCGCGGCACCGATCCGGGGCAAGAGCAGCGCTCGTGCCCGGCCGGCGCCGAGGCCGGACCCGCTGCAGGTGGCGCTATGCTGCCACGATGCGAAGAAGGCAGCAGCCGCCGCTGCCGAAGCGGTACGGACTGGACCCGGCCCGGCTACGACTCCCCGAGGACGGCGACTGGCCGAGCCTGCGCCAACATCTGATCGACCGGTTGCCCCGCGTCCAACCCGCGCGGATCGACGAAATGCTGCGGGCAGGGGAAATCGTCGATCTGGACGGTCCGCTGGGCCTCGATGCGCCGTATGTTCCCGGCGGCGCCGTCTGGTTCCATCGCGACCTCCCCGCCGAGCACCCGGTCCCGTTCGATATCCCGATCGTCTACCGCGACGACACCATCCTCGTGGCCGATAAACCCCATTTCCTGGCCACCATCCCCCGCGGCAGCCATATCCTGCAGACCGCTCTGGTCCGGCTGCGCCGTGAGTTGGACCTGCCCGATCTGATCCCCGCCCACCGGCTCGACCGCGCGACCGCCGGACTGGTGCTGTTCGTGATCGACCCGGCCTCCCGCGGTGCGTATCAGACCATGTTCCAGCGGCAGCACGTCCGCAAGGAGTACGAGGCCGTGGCCGGCTACCGGCCCGCACTGAACTTCCCGATCGAGCTGACGAGCCGGATCATCAAAGAAAAACACGTCCTGGCTGCCCAGGAAGTGCCCGGGCCGCCGAATGCGCGCACCCGCATCGAACTCGTCGAACGGCGCGGTGAACTGGGCCGCTACCGGCTACACCCGGCGACCGGACGCACCCACCAGCTACGCCTGCATATGAATTCGCTGGGAATCCCCATCCTCGGCGACGACTTCTACCCGGTGATCACCGATAAACAGCTCGACGACTACCGCCGGCCCCTTCAACTTCTTGCCGCGGCCCTCGAATTCACCGATCCACGCACCGGCGAGCTCCGGCGATTCGAAACCACACGCTCACTCCAGGCATGGACCGACCCTGACGGCTGGGCCGCCTGCAGCCGGTGAGTGCCGACCGCCTGCCGGTCGCGCCAGGCCATGCCGGTGGACCCGAACCGAAGCCCGCTTGCACCGCCCAGCAGCCGGCGCTCCGAGTCAGGGCAGTGAGCCTGACCGCCCCGGGACAACCGGAACAGCGTGGTGGTGAACACGAAGGCCGCGGCCGTGCTGTCTCAGGACACGGTCCCCGGGCCGGGACCCACGCCAGGAAGCGGTGCCGGTGGCGGTCGGCCGGGCCGGCCCCACCGCCACCGGACGGCTGAGCTGAACCTCAGGTCACGGCACCGGCCGGTCCGCAGTGCAGGTGATATCCGTGGCGGGCAGCTGCCCGGTGCCCAGATAACCGTTGATCGCGTTGTTCACGCAGCTGCTGAGTCCGGGCCGGAAGGTGAGGTGGATGCGGACATCCCGCAGGGTCACCAGCCGCGACCCGGCGAGGTGCCGGTGCAGCGCGACTGCCTCCGCGTAGGGAGTGCGCGGATCGCCGGTCGCCTGGACGATCAGTACCGGCACATCATTGCGCACCACGGTCGCGGGTTCCACCGGCGGCGGCCAGAACGCGCACGGCTGAATATTGTTCGCCAGCGCCCCGAACAGCGGCTGGGTGGCGCGGGTGGCTTCGATATTGCGCCGGTACCACTGCGGATCGTCCGGCGCGTCCGCGTCGCCGCAGGCCACGAACATCAATTCCGAATTCTCTCCGGTGAACAACGCCTCCAGCAGGTCCGCCAGCCCGGACTCGGCCGAACTCCGGGTATCGCCCGCGACGGCATCGGCGATATCGCGCACCGTCGCGGCCAGTGTTTCGTTCACCTGGTAGCTGCGCAGCAGGTTGTGCAGGATGAACGGAAAAATATGGTCGTCGATCGGGTAGCCGTCGAGCACGATCGGTTCCCGGGCCGTCCGCTGATACAGCGCGTTCACCGTCGCGCGGACCTCCGGCGCGGTGCCGCCCAGACGGTAGGTGGCGTTGCGTGCCGCTACCCAGCCTGCCCAGTCGTCGAATGCGATCTCGTCGGCCGGGCCCCAATCCTGGACGAGGCCGGTCCAGTAGCGGTCCGGGTCGATCGCGCTGTCGAGCACCATCCGGTCGCTGCTTTCCGGGAACATCTCGGTGAACACCGCACCGAGATACGTCCCATAGGACAACCCGAAGTAGTTGATCTTCTCCTCCCCCAGCACGGCCCGGATCAGGTCCATATCGCGCGCCGTATTGCGGGTCGTGAGGTGACGCAGCTTCTCGGTATCACCGTCCAGGCAGGCCGCGGCCAGCTCACCGGCGAACACCACTTCTTCGTCGAAACCGGCCGGAGTGGGCCCGGCCGACCGCACGGCCTCCGACACCGGCCAGCCGCAGGGCGGCGCGGGGTCGGAGGCACCGATACCCCGTGGGTCCATGCCGATCAGGTCGTACTGTGCGAGCACATCAGGGCTCAGCACATCGCCCAGCAACGCCGGGCTGTCCAACCCGGTCGCCCCCGGACCGCCCGGATTCGACATCAGGATTCCGCGCCGCCGGCCTGGGTCGGTGGCCGGTACCCGGGAGATCACCACGGTGAGGGTGCGGCCGTCGGGGTCGGAATAGTCGAGCGGGACCACCACGTCCGCGCATTCGACGCCGGGCGTACCCACCGACGGCGTATCGCACAGTGCCCAATCCAGTTCCTGGCTGTAATACGGAAACCGCATCCGATCACCGGCCAGCACCGGCAGCACCGCCACCAGCACGACCACCGCGAGCAGCCACCCCACCGCCCGCCACCGGGCACGGGCGGGACGCCGCTCGGCGTCCGTATCGCCGGTCGACATCACAACCCACTTTCCCCGGAAAACAGCTGGTTGTACCGCTGGACAAACGAGCGCGCGGCCGTGCCGCGCCGCATATGCTAATCGACCATCGCAGGTCTCGCCGGGCGAACACGAACGCCCGGCACGTCCCGGCCAGTACCGCCGGCGAATCCGTACACTGGGCCGAATGCTCCACCCGGTTCCCGAGAAAACGGCTGCTCCGCGGCGCAAAATCCACGCCTATATCGACGTCGCGGTCGTCGTGGTGGTACTCACCTGCACCAACCTGATCGCCCACTTCACCACGGTGTGGGCCAATATCGTCAGCGTCCCGGTGGCCGCCCTGGTGCTGCTGGCGCTGATGCGCCGGCGCGGCCTGCACTGGTCGGAGCTCGGCCTGTCCCCCAGACATTGGCGTACGGGAACCAAATACGCTCTCGCCGCCGTCGGGGTGGTACTGGCCGCGGTCGCCATCGGCGCCGCCCTCCCCCTCACCCGCCCGTTCTTCCTCGCCGACCGCTACGCCACGATCTCCGGGGCCCTCATCGCCTCGATGATCGTCATCCCCCTGCAAACCGTGATCCCCGAAGAACTTGCCTTCCGCGGCGTACTGCACGGCACCCTCGACCGCCTATGGGGCGCCCGCGGTGTCTTTGCCGCCGGGTCGCTGCTGTTCGGCCTCTGGCATATCGCCTCGTCGTTCGGTCTCACCACCGGCAACCGCGGCCTCTCCGGTGTACTCGGCGGGGGCCTACCCGGACAACTCGCCGGAATTCTGCTCGCCGTAGCCGCCACCGCCGCGGCTGCCGTGGTGTTCACCTGGCTCCGTCACCGCAGCGGCAGTCTGTTGGCCCCCATCGCCCTGCACTGGGCGGTCAACGGCGCGGGCGCGCTCACCGCCGCTTTCCTCTGGCATACGACTCTGGCCTGAGTTCGCGGTCACGCCGGATCGCACGCGCACAGGCGACCGCCTCGCCGCAGGAGGCGGGCCACTGCCGCGGCGCGTGGCCGTCGGCACGACGGGACCGCGATCGACACGACACTGATTTGTGCCAGGCCGACACCTGCTCGACACGAGACCGCCGATGCCGCACCCCACATGGTCGCCGACTGCGGCGAATCCGAGGCGATTCGCCGCGGACGGGTCACCCGGAACAAGCCGAATTGCCTCGCTTTGCAGCAAACGGCCGACAGCTACGTGCTCGCGTGCGGCGGCCGGTGACTGTCTGAACTCGCCCGGGATAACGCGGTCCGATGATCGCCGCCGGACCGACACGGATTCAGCAGTGTTCGCAGATCCCGGTGGCGGGCAACTGGATGAAACAGCTCTTGCACACGACCGCCCGCGATTCGGTTTTGGGCGCGGCCGGCCGGGTCGCGACGGACCCACTGGAACGCTTGACCGAGCCGCCCCGCGCGATCAGCGGCGGCGTGCCGCCGTCGGCGGGCACATCGGCACCGTGCGCCGAATAGCAGGCCCAGCGGGCATACGCGGCGTGGGTTTCGATATCCGCCGGCACCGGCAGCGCGGCCAGCTCCAGCACATACTTGTAGCTGTCGCTCACCTTCAGATTCCGCTTCACGCACAGCGCGGTCAGCGGCGGCTCTCCGGCGTTGTGGCAGCGCCGGGCCACCTTCCGCAGAATCGCGTCCATCCAGGTGCGGGTCGGCGCGTCGGTACGCACCCCCGACATCTCCTGCACCCGCTCGGCCAGCTCCTGCACCGTGACGAAGTACCCGTACTCCGCCGCGGTCTCCGCCAGCACTTCATGAGCGGCCATAGCCCAGGCCACTGCGGCATCACGGAAGGCGACCGCCGTTCCGTCCTCGCTCCGCCAGGCCCCCGAAATCGTTGTCGCAGCGTCCCTCATAGCCCGTACACCGTAGCGTCAACCGCTACCGGCCGATCAACCGCCCTCCCCTATATCACATTTCGCGTTGCTCGATTGCCGCGGCGACGGCCACCGCACGCACGACCCGCATACCTTCGAAGCCGATACCCGCGCGGCCGGCCCGCCGTCGCGTCGTCGCCGATATCGTCCGGACGTAGATCAGCGACCTCCGCTTCGCCGCACTCGCCCCGAACTCACCTCTGCGGCAGCCTTGCCCGAACCCGCTACCGGCTCACCGTGTTCCAGGTAGACCGGCACCGCATTCGATCGGGCAGCGTGTGCACGGCGGAGCCGACGGTCCAACCTCGGCACCACGAAATCACCGATGGTGTCGATATCGACCCACTCCCACCGATCCAGCTCGGCCGCCTGGAGAACGATCGAATCCGCGACCGCGCCCAGCGCGCCACCGTCGAACACATAGAGGATCTTGTCGCCTTCGGCGGAACTCGGCGCCCAATCGTGCACCAGCAGCCTGCCGGGTGCGCGGTCGAGACCGAGTTCCTCCCGGACCTCACGACGGCATGCCGCACTCGGCGCCTCGCCGGGCACCACATAACCCCCGGGGATATCCCAGCCGTCCCCGTAGACCTTGTGCACCAGGAGTATGTCGTTTCCCCTGACGAACAGCGCGCCGGCCGCCAGCCGGGCCAGTGCGGGGCTCGCCGTTTCATCGATCGTCGCCACCTGGTTATCGGATCACACTGCGTTCGCCGTGACGCGCGCGTTCCAGGATTGCTGATTCGCGAGCGTCACATCGGGAGTCAGTAACGCGCGATCGAATTCGGCGGGATGCGCGCCGGCGGCGATCACCTTCGGCCAATCCGGATTCGCCAGCGCACCCCGGCCGAGCGTGAGCATATCCGCGTGGCCCTCGTCGAGCACGGTCCGCGCCAGATCCGGTGCGTGCATACCACCATTCGCCAGAACGGGGAGGCCGGTGACGGTCCTGGCCAGTCGCGTGATCGTGTCACCGGTGTCCAAGGTGGCGGTTTCATACCAGTCCCGCCCCTCGCTGGCGAGATGCAGGTAGTCGACCCCGGCGACCGTCACCGCTCGAAAAATCGTTTCGGCTTCCACCGCCCCGGACCAGCGATAACCGAAATCGTTCACCTTGGTCTGCGAGAGCCGTATTCCCACCGGGAAGTCGGCTCCGACCGCTGCCCGCACCTCCTCGATCACTTCGACCGCGAACCGCACGCGCCCGGCGGGCTCACCGCCGTATTCGTCGTCACGCAGATTGGTGTATCCGGTCAGGAACTGATCGATCAGGTACCCGTTGGCACCGTGGATCTCCACCGCATCGAATCCGGCCGCCCGAGCCTGCCCGGCCGCGAACGCGAACCCCTCGACAAGGTCACGAATATCTGTCCGGGAGGCCGCATCGGGCAATGCGAACGGCCCCTCGCCACCGTAGGCAGACATCTTGGCGCCCTTCGGCGGCACCGCGGACGGCGCAACCGTCCGATCGCTGTGCCGGTTGCCCTGAACGAGCGCTCCGGCGTGCATCAACTGCAGCGCGATCCTGCCACCCGCTGCGCGCACGGCTTCGGTAACCCGGTGCCAGCCCTCGACCTGTTCCGCGGTCACGATCCCGGGCTGATCCGGATATGCCTGGCTGAATCGCTCATCGATGTATGTGCCCTCGGTGATGACCAGCCCGAATCCGCCCGCGGCGAATCGCGCGTAGTACTCGGCCATGGCCGCCGTCGCCACACCGTCGCCCCGGGTACTCACCCGCGACATCGGCGCCACGGCGGCCCGGTTGCGCAATTGCAGACTGCCGATTCGTGCAGGGGAAATAACAGGGTGGACAGTCACGGGAATCTCCTCGGACACACTGGACAACTGGCTCGGGAACAGATTCCGCGCTACCGACTATCGCTACAAGTACGGTCTTTTCTGTGTCGTAGGCACATCCCGTATACCGATTGAGGTCGTATGCACGCCGACAGAAAACACATGACCGAGAACACACCGGATTACTGCACCATCGAAGCCGCGATGGAAGTGGTCGGTGGCAAATGGAAGATGGCCATCGTCAACCACCTCTTCGACGGCACCATGCGCTTCGGCGAACTACGCCGCGCCATGCCCACCATCACCCAGCGCATGCTCACCCGCCAACTCCGCGAACTCGAAGCCGACGGGGTGATCCGCCGCACCGTCTACGCCGAGGTACCGCCGAAAGTCGAATACGACCTCACCGAGATCGGCGAGAACCTGCGACCGGTGGCCGGGCTGCTCGAATCCTGGGGTGAGCAGTACCGACGAAGCACTGCTCCGACCGCCCGGTAGTAAGGATGAGGTCGGGGTACACCACCGAGAGGAAGACCTGTAGCGTCTGCGTAGCACCCCCGTAGCAGTTGAGCTAGTCTCAGATTATGACATCGGCAGCCGAGTTCTCCGAGATTCCACAGCGCGAACTACGCAACGAGGTGAGCCGCGTTCTCCGAGAGGTCAAGGCCGGCCGGTCCTACACGGTCACAGTCGACGGTTCGCCGGTCGCCGACCTGGTGCCCCACCGTCACGCCAAGCGCCGGGTGTCGGTGCCCAGGGCAGAGGTCCTGTCCGCATTCGGCGATCTGTCGTCGTCGCAGAGCTATCCCGCGGATCTGGATCGGCACATCGACGATTCGCTCTACGATCCGTACGACCGCGCCTATCGGCGTGGTGAGTTCAGTGCGGAATCAGGCGCATGACGACGCCGGGCCGGGGTCTCGTCGATACGAATGTCCTGATACTGATCAGTCGCTTGATCCCCGAAGAACTTCCCGACGAGATTTCGGTCAGCACGATCACCATGGCCGAACTCGCCGCGGGACCGCATTACACCGATGACCCGATCGAACGCGCCGAACGCATCGAAAGACTCCAGAATGCCGAAGCGCACTTCGATCCGCTCCCCTTCGACACGGCAGCCGGCCGCCGCTACGGCCACCTGGTGGCTGCCGTCCTACAAGCAGGGCGCAATCCGAGGCCGCGCCGAATCGACCTGATGATCGCCGCGATCGCCTCGGCCCACCGCATCCCGCTCTACACGGTGAACCCGAAAGATTTCAGCGCACTGGACGGCCTCGTCACGTTGGTCCCGGTGACTCACCCCGACGAAGCCTGAGCGAGGGCCTTGCGTCGATGCCACCTAGACCCGGCGGGCTATCGGCATTCGGTCGAGAATCCCCGAGGTCGGTCGATCGCCGCACTCGGGAGCTGCCCGTTCTATTCGCGCCGCGAGATCGGTGCAGTCGACCGGCCCAGTGGTGTCGACGCACACAGTAGGCACGATCCCGAGTGGTTCAGCATGCTCAGCCCACGTCTCCCAGTGGTTGCGAAGACGCTGACTGTCCTGAAAGTACGCCGGCCTGCAACGCGCCTCATACCGTGCCCGAGCGATCTCGGCCGGTACGCGACACCACACCTCGACCACACGGTCGACCCGAGCCCGTTCAATGCCGGCCACGGCGAATCGCAGATCACGGGGTTTGAACCACCACGAGTCGATCACGACGGACCGTGGGACCGCTGACGCCAGCGCCCACACGGCATCCATTGCGACACCGCCCAACTCCGGAACCGCCTCCGCGTCATCGACGCATGCCGCCAGCGCCTCCTTCACCGCGTCCTTCGACAAGAACTGGGCATCCATCGTCGTCGCCAGGGACCGACCGAGCGTCGATTTCCCAGAACCCGGCAACCCGTTGACCAACACCAGGAGTTTGTCCACACAGTCATCATGCCGAAGCCACCGACCCCGACCCCTGCAGGTGAGTCCGTCGGTACGACATATCAACTCCGTGTCGGTCGATCAGTCGGACACTATTTGTCAGCGGGAAAGATGCGAAACGAACGGAGGCCCGGGGTCAGCGGTTCGATCGCACGGAAATCGCGTTGATCGAGCGTGAAGATGCAGTCGGTTTTGTACCTGTCGGCAAGCGCCACGCCCACCGCGTCAGCGAGGTCGAGTTGCAACCCTTCGTACTTGGCTCGGACCGACTGCGCGGCGGACAGGTCTATATGCTTCAGCTCGGCGAGCCGATAACTTCCTTCGATCGCGCGCGCCAGCAGCGCGTCGGTGATCTTCATTGCCGCGGAAAAGCCGAGATCGCGGCGAGTCAAATGATCGAGTTCTGTCAGCACGAGCGGCGAGATGATCAGCGTCTCGTTCTCCATCACCGACAGTGCCTGTTCGTGTTCGTGCTGGTCGGCATCGAATGCGGCGAACAGTGCAGAGGTATCGGCGACGATGATCACCGGCGAGCCGACCTCTGCTTGATCTGACGGTAGATATCGTCGCGCATCTCGTCGACGCTGCGTGAGCGCCCGCTGTGGAAGACCGGAAGTGGGGCACTGTCGCGTGGACGCTCGGAGGCGTCCAGCAGCATCGCGATACCGCGGCGGATGAGTTCCGCCTTGCTCACTCCGGTGGCCGCTGCCTCGGCATCGAGCCTGACCTCCAAGTCGTCAGGGAGATACACGGTCGTCTTTATCACGATACGTATGGTACCACCCGTATGGCATCCTGCCCGGAGGTTCGGGGTATTCAGCCGGCAAGCGGACCAACGACGAAGGCCCGCTTCCCGAAAACCGGGAAAGCGGGCCTTGCGTTTATCGACTCGACAGCCGAGAAGAAGCCCTTACTTGGCCTTCTCCAAAACCTCGACCAGCCGCCACCGCTTGGTGGCCGACGTGGGCCGGGTCTCCATCAGCTGCACGCGGTCACCCACACCGGCAACCTCGTTCTCGTCGTGCGCCTTCACCTTGGAGGTGGTGCGGATGATCTTGCCGTAGAGCGCGTGCCGGTTACGGTCTTCCAGCTCCACGACGATCGTCTTGTTCATCTTGTCGGAGACAACGTAACCGACCCGAACCTTGCGGCGGCCGCGCTGCTCCTGCTCTTTCTCGCTCATGCCGCATCTCCCTTGTCAGCGGGTCCGGTGGCCAAACCGAGCTCACGCTCACGCATGACCGTGTAGATACGCGCGATCTCGTGACGCACCACACGCAGCCGGCGATTATTGGTCAACTGACCCGTCGCCATCTGGAAGCGCAGGTTGAACAGCTCTTCCTTCGAGTCACGCAGGCGCTGAACGAGCTCGTCCTCGGTCAGCTCGCGGAGCTCTGCGGCCGGAGTACCGGTAGCCATCAGAACTGCTCCTCCCTCGTCACGATCCTGCACTTCATCGGGAGCTTGTGCATCGCGCGGCGCAACGCCTCACGAGCGATCTCCTCGTTCGGGTAACTCATCTCGAACATCACGCGACCGGGCTTGACGTTCGCGACCCACCACTCCGGCGAACCCTTACCGGAACCCATACGGGTTTCGGCCGGCTTCTTGGTGAGCGGGCGATCCGGGTAGATATTGATCCAGATCTTGCCGCCACGCTTGATATGGCGGGTCATCGCGATACGCGCCGACTCGATCTGCCGGTTGGTCACGTAGGCGGGCTCCAGAGCCTGGATGCCGAAATCGCCGAACGCCACCGAGGTGCCGCCCTTGGAGATACCGCTGCGGCTCGGATGGTGCTGCTTACGGAACTTGACCTTGCGGGGCATCAGCATGGGTCAGCCCTCCTGCTTTTCTGCCGGGGGCTCGGCCACCGCGGTAGCGGCGCGCCCGGCCTCGGTGCTGGTCGCAGTGGTGCCGGCGGAACCGGAACGACGCGGGCGGTTCGGCCGCTCCCGGCGCGGACGATCGCCGGCCGGGGCGCTGGGTGCGGGCAGCTCACGCTTGCCGCCGACGATATCGCCCTTGTAGATCCAGACCTTGACACCGATACGACCGAAGGTGGTCTTGGCCTCGTACAGGCCGTAATCGATATCGGCACGCAGGGTGTGCAGCGGAACGCGGCCTTCGCGGTAGAACTCCGAACGCGACATTTCGGCGCCACCGAGGCGGCCCGAGCACTGCACGCGGATGCCCTTGACGTTCGGCGAACGCATGGCCGACTGGATGGCCTTACGCATCGCGCGACGGAACGCCACACGGTTGGACAGCTGTTCGGCGACACCCTGGGCAACCAGCTGGGCATCCGATTCGGGGTTCTTGACCTCGAGGATGTTCAGCTGGACCTGCTTCTTGGTGAGCTTCTCCAGCTCGGCGCGGATCCGGTCGGCCTCGGCGCCGCGGCGGCCGATGACGATGCCCGGACGCGCGGTGTGGATATCGACGCGGACCCGGTCGCGGGTGCGCTCGATCTCCACCTTGGAGATACCGGCCCGCTCCATGCCGGTGCTCAGCAGTTTGCGGATGGCGACGTCTTCCTTGACGTAGTCCGCGTACTGCTTATCGGCGTACCAACGGGACTTCCAGTCGGTGGTGATCCCGAGGCGGAAGCCGTGGGGGTTGATCTTCTGTCCCATTTACTTTGCCCCTCCCTTCCGGCGAGTTCGAGTTGACTCTGCCGGAGCGGAGCCTGCGGAGCGACCACGAGACGCAGCGGGGACGCTCTCGACCTCGATGGTGATGTGGCTGGTGCGCTTGCGGATCCGGAACGCCCGGCCCTGGGCGCGCGGCTGGAACCGCTTCATGGTCGCGCCCTCGTCGACATAGGCCGTCGAGATGACCAGGGTGTCCGGGTTCAGGCCGAGGTTGTTCTCGGCGTTGGCCGCGGCACTGGCCACGACCTTGGCGACCGGGGTGCTGGCGGCCTGCGGGGCGAACCGGAGCAGGTCGAGCGCATCGGAGACGCGCTTGCCGCGGACCAGGTCCACGACCCGGCGAGCCTTCATCGGGGTCACGCGCACGTGCTTGGCGGTCGCGCGCGCAGTCGGATTCTGCGTTTCTGTGCTCATCGCCGCTTGCTCTTCCGATCTTCTTTCACGTGGCTACGGAACGTCCTCGTCGGCGCGAACTCACCGAGCTTGTGCCCGACCATGTTCTCCGAGACGAACACCGGCACGTGCTTGCGGCCGTCGTGGACGGCGAAGGTGTGGCCGATGAAATCGGGGGTGATGGTCGAACGACGCGACCAGGTCTTGATGACCTGTTTGGTGCCCTTGTCGTTCTGCACGTCCACCTTCGCCTGGAGGTGGTCGTCGACGAACGGGCCTTTCTTGAGGCTGCGTGGCATTTCTTACCTCCTCCTTAGCGCTTCTTGCCGGTGCGACGGCGACGGACGATGAGCTTGTCGCTCGGACGGTTCGGCTTACGGGTGCGGCCTTCCGGCTGACCCCACGGCGAGACCGGGTGGCGACCACCGGAGGTCTTGCCCTCACCACCGCCGTGCGGGTGGTCGACCGGGTTCATGACGACACCGCGGACCGTGGGACGGCGTCCCTTCCAGCGCATACGGCCGGCCTTGCCCCAGTTGATGTTCGACTGCTCGGCATTGCCGACCTCGCCGACGGTGGCGCGGCAGCGCACGTCGACGCGGCGGATTTCGCCGGAGGGCATACGCAGCGTGGCGTAGGGGCCTTCCTTACCCAGCAGCTGGATGCTGGCACCGGCCGAGCGGGCCATCTTGGCGCCGCCGCCGGGACGCAGCTCCACCGCGTGGATGGTGGTACCGGTGGGGATATTGCGCAGCGGCAGGTTGTTGCCGGGCTTGATATCCGCGGTCGGGCCGGACTCGATCTTGGTGCCCTGCACCACGCCGCGGGGGGCGATGATGTAGCGCTTCTCGCCGTCCAGGTAGTGCAGCAGCGCGATATTGGCGGTGCGGTTGGGGTCGTACTCGATATGAGCGACCTTGGCCGGTACACCGTCCTTGTCGTGCCGGCGGAAGTCGATCAGCCGGTAGGCGCGCTTGTGACCGCCACCGCGATGCCGGGTGGTGATGCGGCCGTGGCCGTTACGACCACCGCTCTTGGTCAGCGGGCGGACCAGCGACTTCTCGGGGGTCGACCGGGTGATCTCGGCGAAGTCCGAGACGGACGACCCGCGGCGGCCCGGGGTAGTCGGCTTGTACTTACGGATTGCCATGAGTTCTTCTCTGCTTTCTGGACTCCCCGCCGCTTACGCGACCGGGCCTCCGAAGATCTCGATGGGCTTGCTGTCGGCCGAGATGGTCACGAGCGCGCGCTTGGTGTCCTTGCGCTTGCCGTAACCGAAGCGGGTCCGCTTGCGCTTGCCCTGACGGTTGGCGGTGTTGACGCTGGTGACCTTCACCCCGAAGACCTTCTCGACCGCGATCTTGATCTGGGTCTTGTTGGAGTCCGGGTGGACCAGGAAGGTGTAGGTGCCTTCCTCGATCAGGCCGTAGGACTTCTCCGAGATGACCGGCGCCAGCAGGATGTCGCGCGGATCGGCAATGGTGCTCACTTGCTCTCCTCCTGTGCAGCCTCAGCCGGGCCGTGCACGAAGGCGTTGAGCGCCTCGACGGAGAACACGACTTCGTCGCTGTCCAGCACGTCGTAGGTGTTCAGCTGGTCCGGTGCGATGGTGTGCACGTATTCCAGGTTGCGGGCACTCTTCCAGGCGGTGACGTCCTCGCGGCCGACGACCAGGAGGAACTTCTTACGGTCCGAAAGCTCGGACAGGAAGGTCTTCGCGGTCTTGGTCGAGGGGTCCTGGCCTGCGACGAGCTCGCTGATCACATGGATCCGCTCGCTGCGCGCCCGATCCGACAGCGCACCACGCAGGGCGGCCTGGATCATCTTCTTGGGGGTGCGCTGGCTGTAGTCGCGCGGCTTGGGGCCGTGCACGGTGCCACCGCCGGCGAACTGCGGGGCGCGCGTCGATCCCTGGCGGGCGCGGCCGGTGCCCTTCTGGCGGTACGGCTTCTTACCACCGCCGCGGACCTCGCCGCGGGTCTTGGTGGAATGCGTGCCCTGGCGGGCGGCGGCCTGCTGGGCCACGACCACCTGGTGCATCAGCGCGATATTCGCGGTGGCATCGAAGATCTCGGCGGGGAGATCGACGGTGCCGTTGGTTTTGCCACCGAGTTCCTTGACCGGCAGCGTCAGATTCGCCTTCTTCTCGAGGCTGGTCATGCGTGCGCACCACCCTTCACGGCGCTCTTGACGATCACGACGCCGCCCTTGCGACCCGGGATCGCTCCCTTGATCAGCAGCAGGCCGTTCTCGGCGTCCACCTTGTGAACCGACAGGTTCTGCGTGGTGACGCGGTCGTTACCCATCCGGCCCGACATCCGCATGCCCTTGAACACGCGGCCGGGGGTGGCGCAGCCACCGATGGAACCCGGGCGCCGGTGCACGGCCTGCGCACCGTGCGAGGCGCCCTGGCCGCCGAAGCCGTGGCGCTTCATGGTGCCGGCGAAGCCCTTGCCCTTGCTGGTGCCGGTGACGTCGACGTAGGTGCCCTCTTCGAACGCGTCGGCCGAGATCTCCTGGCCGACCTCGAAGGTGGAGGCGTCCGCGACGCGGATCTCCGCGACATGGCGACGCGGGGTGACACCGGCCTTGGCGAACTGGCCGGATTCCGGCTTGTTCACCTTGCGCGGGTCGATCGCGCCGAAGGCGACCTGCACGGCGCTGTAGCCGTCGCGCTCGACGGTGCGGATCTGGGTGACCACGTTCGGTCCGGCCTTGACGACGGTCACCGGGACGACCCGGTTCTTGTCGTCGAACACCTGGGTCATGCCCAGTTTGGTGCCCAGGATGCCGGCCGCGGGCCTGCTCTTGTTGTCAGTCATATCGAGAGTCCCCGTCACTGGATATTGACGTCGACGCTGGCCGGCAGGTCGATGCGCATGAGGGCATCGACCGTCTTCGGCGTCGGGTCGAGGATGTCGATCAGCCGCTTGTGCGTACGCATCTCGAAGTGCTCGCGCGAGTCCTTGTACTTGTGCGGCGAACGGATGACGCAGTACACGTTCTTCTCGGTCGGCAACGGCACCGGCCCGACGACCCGGGCCCCGGTGCGGGTCACCGTTTCGACGATCTTGCGTGCAGACGCATCGATCGCCTCGTGGTCATAGGCCTTGAGCCTGATGCGGATCTTCTGTCCCGCCACGCTAAGTGTCCTTTTCTCCGCTTTCGTCCGTGATCCGGAAACCGGCTAGGGCGTCCGTACCACCTTCATTTGCACAGCCCGAACACACGATGACGTCCCGTGCCCGATCGGTCAGGGCCCCGATTGGGCACCGGACCGACACGGCGGAGACCACGACCGGGCATGCCCGATCCGCGCCGCTGTTCATCTGTCATGGTTCTCCGGTCCACGCGGTCGGGCGTGTCGCCTTTCCGCTCATTCCTCGGCCCCGGAAGAAAACTTCGATCTGGCCTGCGGAACTTCGTCCCGGACGTACCCGCACCGTATTCGGTGAGGTACTCGCTGGTTTTACTCGCCCCGCCCAGCCGTGCCGTTTCATGGAAACGACGGCGACCCGGGGCAAGGCAACCCGAACAGTATGCACGAGGCCCCCGAGGCGATTCAAATCGGGGTCGGCCGAGGTCCGGCACTGCGTCGACCATACCGCCGAACCGGTATCTTACCGCTGAGTAAGATAGCCGCATGACGAACCTCACCGGTACCTACCGCGGCTGGCGCAAACTGCCGGACAACCCGCTCGGCCACGGCCTGTTCTCCCTGTCGATGGTGGCCCGCGTCCCCTATTTCGCCACGGTCCTACCCCGGGTGATCCGGCTGGAACCCGGCCGGTGCGAGGTCAAGGCCCCGAAATGGTTCGGCGTCCACAATCACCTCGGCACCTTCCACGCCATCGCCGCCTGCAACCTGGCGGAGATCGCCATGGGCATGCTGAGCGAGGCAACGGTCCCCACCACGCACCGCTGGATCCCCAAGGCCATGCAGGTCCAATACCTGACCAAGGCCACCACCGGCCTGCGTGCGGTGGCCGAACTCACGGAGATCCCCGACTTCGCCGCCATCACCGAGGGCCGCGACCTGACCGTCCCCGTATCGATCTACGACAAGACCGGTCGCGAGGTGGTGCACGCCGACATCACCACCTGGGTGACCCCCAAGCACTGACTCCCGGCCCGGCCACAACCGAGCGCCGGTCCAGTAGGCGCGACGAGGATGCCCCCGCACCCGAAAAAAGACACAGCGCCTTCGCGAGCAGGGACACCCATCGCCTCTGCGATCCAGCTCACAACCACCGCAAACAACCGCCTGTTGCTCTCCCCGGGTCGACCCCGTTGAATGCGTTGTATGGCCGGTACCGACAAGTTCGATCTCTGCGTCGTCGGGCTGGGCCCGTCCGGGCGGGCTCTCGCCCACCGCGCCACCGTGGCCGGGCTGCGGGTGGCGGCCGTGGATCCGCGGCCCGACCGGCTGTGGCCGCCGACATTCTCCTGCTGGATCGACGAACTGCCGGAGTGGTTGCCGCACAGCGTGATCGCGAGCCGGATCCCGGCACCGGTCGTCTGGACCACATCCGAGATCCGGATCGAACGCCCCTATTGCGTGCTGTCGAAACCGTTGCTGCGGGACGCGCTGGCACTCGACGACGCCCAGGTGTTCGCGGGGCGCGCGGCCCGGGTGGATGCGCACGAGGTCGAACTCGCCGACGGCACGGTGATCCGCGCGACGGTCGTGGTCGATTCCCGCGGTATGCCCGGCCCTGGCGAGCGCCGCACAGCCAGCGCACATGGGATCTTCGTCGCTGCCGAAACCGCCGAGCCGATGGTCCGCGAGGGTACGGGCCTGCTGCTGGACTGGCGGCCGGAGAACGGTGCGGGCCCCGACGAGCCACCGTCGTTCCTGTATTCGGTGCCGCTCGGCGACGGCACGGTGATCTTCGAGGAGACCAGCCTCGGGTTGCGGGGCGGGATGCCGCAGCACGAACTGCGTAAACGCACCCTGAACCGGCTCGCCGCGCACGGTATCGAACTGACCGGGGAGGAGCCCAGCGAGGCCGCGCACTATCCGCTGGACACACCACCACCGGCCAAGGGCGTCGGCCGGGTGGTGCCGTTCGGCTCCCGCGGCGGGATGATGCATCCCTGCACCGGCTACAGCGTGGCCGATTCGTTCGCCCTCGCCGATACCGCGGTCGACGCGATCCAGCGGGGTCGGGACCCGATCGCCGCGCTGTGGCCGTGGCAGGCGCGCCTCACCTACTGGATGCGTATGCGCGGACTGTGGGGCCTGGGCCGGTTGACCACCGAACAGTCCATCGCCATGTTCGATTCCTTCTTCTCCGCGTCCCCGCGCGGGCAGCGCGCGCTGCTCTCGGCCCATGACGACTACGCCGCGCTGGGGGCGGTGCTGTTCGGCACCGTCGCCCACACCTGGCCGTTCCGCTGGCGCTACGACCTCGTCGGCTGGACCAACCGCAACCGCTGGGCCGATTACCCCTTCGCCCCCGCGGTGCGGGCCGACAGCCGGAAGTAACCCCGAGCCCGCGGCGGGGCCTCAGCCGCTGGTCTCCGAAGCCTTCCGGTAACCGCGGACCGCCGGATAGCCGAAGATCAGGAGCACCCCGCCCACCCACAGCAGGGTGTCGATAAGCGGTTCGGCGACGGGACCGCCGTAGGAGAGCCCTTTCATCGCCTCGATTGCGCAGCTCATGGGCTGGTTCTCCACGGTGGAACGCAACCAGGCCGGGTATGCCTCGATCAGTACGAAACCGGAGTTGAAGAACAGCAGCAGATTGGTGAGCAGACCGACCAACTGCACCAGCAGCGGCCCCTCGGCGATGGTGGCGATCGCGGTGATGAACACCGCGAATCCGATCCCGAACAGAATCGGGATCCCGATCAGGCCCAGCGCGGCCAACGGCCCCTGTTCGAAACGAAAACCGAGACAGAAGCCCACCGCGATCACGATGAGCGTGGTGACCAGCACCCGGATCGCCTCGGCCAGCAACCGGCCGGTGAGCCCGGCCGCGCGATGGATCGGCATGGTCCAGAAACGGCCGAGCAGCCCGGTGGCCTTCTCGGTTTTGAAGCCGAGCGCGCTCACCACGGCCCCGCTCATCGCCGCGATCAGCGTGATCATCGGGACGGTGCCGTAGACGGCGGGCTTCCCGGAGAAACTCGAAATGGACTCGTCGAGCACGATCCAGAACATCACCAGGGTCAGCGCCGGGTACACGATGGTCTGGATGGTGGTCGACGGATCGCGCAACCAGCCCATCAGCAGCCGCTTGCACTCGATCCAACTGTTCACCGCCCAGGCCGCCGGCGAACCCTCGGTCCGGGTAGCCGCCCGCGGCAGGTCCATCGCGGCGGCCGTGGGCGCGAACCGTTCACGGCCACCGGAACTCTTCGGGACCGCCGGGGTATCGACAATGCTCATGCTCGCCTCACATTCGCCCAGACCGCGAACGGGACGAACAGCACCGTCCCGGCGACCAGCCAGATCAATCCGACCCGCAGTACCTCCCAGCTCACCCCGTCGCCCGCCATATCCCGCAGCGCGTAGGCGAACTGGGTGATGGGCTGGTTACGCACGAACGGCTGGACCCAATCCGGGAACTGCGTTTCCGGTACGAAACCGCACGACATCATGCCGAAGATCAGGGTCGGCAAGGTCAGCGCCTGGCTCAGCGCCTGCGGGCTCTTCGTCAGACTGCCGAGACCGTCCGCGCCGACGGCCAGCATGGTGCCGACAGCGAGCGCGAAGGCACAGAACCCGACGGTTTGCCCCCACCCGGCCGTGAATTCGAACCCGATAATGTGCCCGTAGATCAGCGCGGCGGTCAGTGAAACCACCGAGCGGACCAGTCCGGCGGCGATCCGTGAGGTCAACGGCACCAGCAAGCCGATCGGCATGGTCTGCAACCGGGTGCTGAATCCGACGCGCGCCTCGAAAGCGGCCAGTTGCGCGTTCGACATCATGGTGAAAGCCATGGTCTGCAGGACGACGATGGGCATGACGAACTGCGCGTAGTCGATGCCCTGGAACTGCATCACCAGGCGCAGCGGGAGATAGAAGCCCACGGTGAAAACGAGCGGTGTGAGGATCGCGCCGATCAGCTCGCCCTTGCTGACCATGGTCCAGACGACCCGCCCGGTGAGAGCCCGCCACTGCGCGAAGTACGAGACATGGGTCCGCGGCAGTTCGGCGAAGAGTCCGGTGCGGTCGACGGCGGGTGCGCTCACCGGGGTTCACCCGTCCGCTCGGTGCTGCCGCTATGGCCGGTGATGGACAGGAAGACATCGTCGAGGGAGGGACGCCGCAGCCCGATATCGGCAAGCCGGATCTCGGCGCCGTCCAACCGGCGCAACGCCTCGGCGAGTGTCGCGGCACCCTCGGGCGCGGGAATCGACATCCGTTCCGAACCGTCGAGGTCGGCGGCGACCGCGGGCGGGACGAGATCGCCGAGCGCGCCGGCGGCGCGACGTAGTTCGCTGGGATCCAGCGGCACGATTTCGCAGTAGCTGCCGCCGGTCTTCTCCTTGAGCTCGTCGGCGGTACCTTCGGCGATCACCGTGCCCTTGTCGATCACGATGATGTTGTCCGACAGCACATCGGCTTCTTCCAGGTACTGGGTGGTCAGCAGCACGGTGATGCCCTGTTCTTTCAGCGCGTTCACCAGCTCCCAGACGCCCTGCCGACTGCGCGGGTCCAGACCGGTGGTCGGTTCGTCGAGGAACACCACTTCCGGCCGGACCACCAGCCCGCAGGCGATATCCACCCGCCGCCGCATGCCCCCCGAGTACTGGTGCACCGGACGCCGTCCGGCCGCGACGAGATCGAATTCGGCGAGCAGGGTGTCCGCGCGGCGCCGGGCCGCCGATTTACTCAGGCCCATCAACCGGCCGAACAGTTCGAGGTTCTCCCGGCCCGACAGATTCAGATCCAGCGCCGCGTACTGGCCGGTCATCATGATCGAACGTCGCACCGCCGCCGGATCCTGCCGGACATCGTGACCGGCCACGATCGCGCGGCCGGCATCCGGCCGCAGCAGGGTGGAGAGGATTTTCACGGTGGTGGTCTTGCCGGCGCCGTTGGGTCCGAGGATGCCGAGTACGGTGCCGCGTTCGGCGCGGAAACTCACCCCGCGCAACGCGTGGACCTCGCCGAACGATTTGGCGATCCCGTCGACTTCGACCGCCGCCGCAACCGTGGCCCCGGGACCGGGTGTCCGGGGGGTCGCCCCCGTGGGCGGGCTGTCCGGCCGGGCCGGGGCGCTGCCGGCCGGCTCGGCGGGTATATCGCCCGGCGCAGCCGGAGAGACATCGTTTCGGGCGGCTGTCCCGGCATCATTCGAACTCGGCATCAACTCTCCACTATCGGCCGGATGGGGCGGTGGGGCGGACCGGCGCACCGGTATCCCGCTGGATGATCCCCGGCGCCGGACGCGATGTTACCGATCGGCGTTTCGGCGCCCGGGTCGCCGCCGATACCCCGAGCAGAACGCCGATCAACTGTGTGCTTGCTCACAGCAGCATATGGGCGGGTCATCGGTCCTGGTCGGCGGTGCAATGACAGCGCACGGGCAGTGCGAGTGTCTTGTCGGCGTGGCCGCCACCACCATAATCTGGCTTGTATGGCCGATACCGCGCAGCCCGAGGTGGCGGCGCGTTCGGGAGGATCCGGCCGACCGAGCGTGCTCACCTCCTACGATCCCCGCACCGGCGAGATCGTCGGCAACTATTCCATCGCCGGTCCCGGCGAACTCGAACGCGCCGTGTCCGACGCCCGTACGGCCGAGAGCTGGTGGTCGACAGCTGGTTTCGGCCCACGCAAACGGTTGCTCCTGGAGTGGAAACGGGTTATCGCGCGCCGTGCAGCGCAATTGGTGGAGATCCTGCGCGAGGAAACCGGTAAACCGGAGGCCGATGCCGCGATCGAGGTGATGCTCGCGGTGGAGAACCTCGATTGGGCGGCGCGTAACGCGGGCCGGGTACTGAGCCGGCGCACGCTGGCGTCGAACTGGCTGACCCGCAACCAGCACGCGTCGGTCGGTTATCTGCCGCTGGGCGTGGTGGGAGTGCTGGGGCCGTGGCAGAACCCGGTTTTCACGCCGATGGGATCGATCGCGTATGCCATGGCCGCCGGTAACGCCGTGGTTTTCAAACCGCACGAGCTCACCAGTGGTACCGGTTTGTGGCTGGCCTCGACCTGGCGGGAGGTCGCACCGGACAAACCGGTGTTCGCGGCGGTCACCGGTGACGATTCCACCGCCGCCGCGCTGTGCCGCGCCGGTGTCGACAAGATCGCGTACGCGGGTCCGGAAGCCCAGGGCCGCGAAGTGATCTCACTGTGCGCGCAGACGATGACCCCGGTCGTGGTGGAGAACTCCGGTAAGGGCGCCATGATCGTGCACGTCGACGCGAAAATAGACGAGGCCGCCGAAGCGGCGGTGTTCGGCGCCATGGCCAACGCCGGCCAGAACGCGACCGGCGTCCAGCGCGCCTACGTCGCGGCATCGATATACGACCAGTTCCTCGACCTGGTCGTCGACCGGGCGCGGGCGCTGCGTCCCGGCGCCGACCGCCGCTCCTCCTACGGCCCGATGATCCTGGAATCGCAGGCCGAGGTCGTCCGTAAACAGGTCCGCGATGCCCTCGCCCGGGGCGGCCGCGCGGTCGTCGGCGGCCTGGATTCGATCCGCGAGCCGTACGTGGAACCCATCGTCCTGGCCGATGTCCCCGAGGAGAGCATCGCCATCACCGAGGAGGGGATCGGCCCGGTCCTCATCGTGAACAAGGTGCGCGATCTCGACGACGCTGTCACCCGCATCAACGATGCCGGGCGCGGTATCGCGGTTTCGGTGTTCACCCGCGATATCGCCGAGGTCGAAATCTATGCCGAGCGATTGCGGGCGGGAGTGGTCACGGTCAACACCGCCACCACCTACGCGAGTATCCCGGCGCTGCCGTTCGGCGGGGTCGGCGAATACGGGCAGGGCCACAGCCACGGTGATCTGGGCCTACGCGAATTCAGCCGGACCCTGTCCATCGCCCGCAACCGCTACGGAGAAGCACTGGGCTTGTCCAGTTTCTACCGGAACGCGCGGCGACTGCGTGTCGCGCGCACTGTTTTCCGGTTCCGGCACGGGTAGCGCCCGCCGTCCGAGCGGCCGGCTTCAGCCGGCGTAATCGCGCACGAGCGCGGCCAGTCGATCCCAGGCAGGCGAGGTGATACCGGCCCCGTCGGTTATCAGGCGGATCAGCGCGAGGTCCACTGTCGAGGTGGCCGCGCTGCCGCCTGCCGACCAGCGCGCCGCGCGTTCGGCCAGGCCGGGCAATCGCGGATCGTCGGGCGACCAGTCGAACGCGGCGTCGTAATCGAGATACAGAGCCCGGAAGTCCGGGTCTTCCAGATCGGCCGCCTTGTCCGCGACCCACTTCGCCGCCTGCTCCGGCGCCACCGACTGCAGCAGAATCCAGATATCGCGCTCCGTCCGCACTGCCCGTGCGCTCACTCCGAGCCGCCGCAGCCGGTCGAGATACTCGGCGACAGCCACGGAGACGAAAAGACGGTCACCACCGGCCAGCTCGGCAATCCGCTTCCGGGTCGCCTGAATCTGCTCGGCACGTTCGGCGAGCGCGGTATCGATCTCGGCAATCGCCGCCGCGAACTCGCCGGGGCCCGCGGCCAGTAACTCCTTGATCCGCGCCAGCGGCACACCCGCCTGCACCAAGGTTTTGATCTTGACCAGTTCGACGGCGTCGGCGGCGGTGTAGCGCCGGTACCCGGAAGCGTCGCGCGGCGGCTCGGAAAGCAGGCCGCGCCCGTGATACACCCGAACGGCCTTGATCGTCACGCCCGCATACCGCGCGAGCTGTCCGATGGTGATCACCAGTATCCCTTCCTCCGCCGCGCGACCGGCCGTCAGCGGACCCGGCCGAAGAGCCGGCCGGCGAGGTCGATTCCCGCTATCGAGCCCGCCTCGTCCCGGGTAAAGTACCCGCGCTGTCCGCCCAGGCCCCCGGCGGTAACGATGTATTCGTCCGCGTCACCGGCCAGCAGACCCAGGGGCGCCGGCGGCAGGTCCGGCGGAAGTTCGGTATCGGCGGCGGCCCGGACCGCCGGTTTGATGGCGCATCCTATGGTCAAACCGTCATGCTGCGCGGCCAAGGTGAGTCGCATCATCTCGTTCTCATAGATTCCGGCGACTTCCGCGGCCCTCGCCTCGTCATAGGGCAACGGCTCAGGGTCGCGTTCCACTACGCCGAGATAGTGTTCCAAGGCCCAGCGCACGATCGCGCGATTCAGGGAAAGGCCGGCATCAGGGCCGGCGTTCGACAGGGCCACCACCGCGAAATCGCGGTCCGGCACGATCAGCAGATCGGCGAACTGACCGTTACCCGATCCGCCGTGCCCGATGGTCGCGACGCCGTCCACTTCGCGCAGGAACCAGCAGGTCCCGAACGCATCACCCAGTGTGCTGGCGCGAAGTTCCACGGTCTGCGCACGCATCCCGTGCAGGAGTTCGGCGGATATGATCCGGTCGCCCGCACCGGTGCGGCCGTCACCGAGATGGAACCGCGCCCACCGGAGCAGATCAGCCGCCGAGGACACCGCACCGCCACCGGGATTGTTGGAGCGGTTGTCCTTCCATTGCGTCGCAACCAGCAGCGCACCGCTGTCGTCGAGATTGTGTCCCACCGCGAACCGGCGGGTCATCGCATCGTTGAGGGCATAGCAGCTGGCGTTCAGGCCGAGGGGGTCGAACAGCAGCGTGCGTACGGCTGCCTCGAAGGTGCGGCCGGTGACATTCTCGATGATCCGGCCGGCGAGGTTGAAACCGGCCTGACTGTAGGACGCGCGCGCTCCCGGTTCTGTGAGCAGTTCGGATCCGGCGAGCAACTCCGCGTGCCGGGCCAGCGCATCATCCCCTTCACCGGTATCGGCGCTCAACTTCCATTCCAATCCGGCGGTGTGGTTGAGCAGCTGCGCCACCTTGATCTCGTGTGTCGCGACCCCCGGTCCCGTGAATTCCGGAACATACCGCTGTACCGGCGCCGCCAGGTCCACCTGCCCCGCATCTACCAGCCGCAGCAGCGCGGTCGCGGTGAAGGTTTTGCTCACCGAGCCGATGACGAAGCCGGTGTCCCGGTCGACAGGCAGCGGGTTGCGTACGCTGGTCACGCCGTGGCAGGCGAAATATTCTTCGCCGCCGGCCAGGATTGCGACGGCCACACCCGGCACGCCCAGTTCTGCTGCCTGCGCCGCAACGAATTCCTGCAGTTTCTGTTCCATCTCGGTCATGACTCGATGGTCGAGGCTTGCCCCAGGGGCAAGGTCAAGCCCCGAACCGGAAAATTATCCGCGGTGGACGGTAGTGCGGTTCAGCGCGGTCCGGAACCGAGCAAAGTGGCCATCATCAAGGTGTGCAGCCTGGCCATCTGCTGCGGGCGGGAATCGAAGCGGATCAACCGGCCCACATCGATCACCTGACCGATCGCCGAATGCACGCGGAAACGCGCCTCGGTGGGATCGTCGTCGAGCAGGTTCGCCCATTCGTGCACGTTCTGCCGTTGGATCGCGCGCAGTTTGTGCTGTTCGGCCTGGGGCAGGTTCGGGAATTCCGCGTAGTACACCGGCATGATCTCCGGCATGGCGAAACTGAGTCGCACATACCGGTCGGCGATCTTGTTCACCGCATCCGCGCGGCCGCTTGCCTCCGCCAATGCTTCGGTGATCGCGAACGCCAGCCGGTCGCCGGTGCGGTGGAACGCCGCGGCCAGCAGATCGGATTTACTGCTGAAGTACCGGTAGACACTGGAGGCGTTGATACCGACGGCCGCCCCGATCTCCTCGATACTGGCCTCGTGGTAGCCGCGGCGGCCGAAGATACGGATGGCCTCGGTGAGCAGCTGTTCCCGTTTGGAGGTCACCGGCAGGCCACGCGGCTGCGGATCGGGCTCCCCCGGGCCGGGTGCGGGCGGAAGTTCGGTACGCACGATCGCCCACGCCATATCGCACAGCAGCGGCAGGAGTTTGGCGCTCGACAGAGCGGTGCGGTGGGCCGAGATACTGCCGATCACACTGAGCACCGCGGCGGCCAGCAGGGCGATGTCCTCCGCCGGCGCGTCCGGCCGCAACTTCTCGATCGGCCCGGCGAAGGCACGGTTGATTTCGTTGTAGAGGGTGCGGATCCGGGCGCGGTCGGGCTGCTCCAGGTAGCGGCCCTCCCACCGGTACAGGCCGGCCTCGCGGCGGATATCGATGGTGTGCTCGGCCACGGCACGGATCAGCGCGTCGAGATGCTGTTCCGGGGTCGCGCCGGGTTCGTCCGCGCCGCGCGCGGCATCGAGCAGCTGCCGGGCGCCTTCCTCGGCCGCGGCCACCAGCAGCGCGTATTTGTTGGCGAAATGGCGGTACAGCGCCGGGCCGGAAATTCCGACCTCAGCCGCGATCTCGTCCACACCGACCGGGTAGTAGCCGCGCTCGCTGAACGCGCGGGCGGCCGCGCGCATGATCTGTACTTTGCGATCCTTGGGCCGCCGCCGCCCGCCCTGGCCGTTGCCACGGTCGGCCGGACGAATGCGCACCGGGTCCACCCGGCTGCTCTCCGCGACCATGCATTCTCCGTTCGCCTCGGCAGCGCCGCCGGTGTTGACAGCGCCCGACAAGTCAACCTAAGTTAACCACAATTCGCAATGTTAACCGGTATTCGCAAGCCGGTCGGCACCGGACAGCACCCCATGGAGCGCATATGGTCAACACAGATTCCCCCACTACACAGCCGGCGGGTTTCTCCGCGGTGCACGACGGCCGGGTGCTGCGAGTGACGCTCACCAAACCCAAGCGCAAAAACGCCCTCGACTACGACAGCCTGGTCGCACTCGGCGATACCTTCCTCGCCGCCGCCCAGGACAAAACGGTCCGGGTCGTCGTACTCACCGGTGAAGGCGGCGATTTCTGCACCGGAGCCGACCTGGCCGCCAGCGCCGAGGAAGGTGCCCGCGGAATCACCCCGGAAATGGTGATGGATGCCGCGAACCGCCTGGTCCGCGCCATTGTGGATATGCCGGTCCCGGTGATCTCCCGGATCCGGGGCGCCGCCGCCGGTGTCGGCGTCGGTATCGCGCTGGCCGCCGACCTGGTCTACGCCGAAACCGATTCCTACCTACTGCTGGCCTTCATCAATATCGGCCTGATGCCCGACGGCGGCGCCGCCGCACTGATCGCCGCCGCCGCGGGCCGCCCGCTGGCCGCCCGCCTGGCACTGCTCGGCGAACGCCTCCCCGCGCCGGCCGCCCACGCCGAAGGACTGTTCACCGACGTCCTGGCGACCACCGCGGAACTGGACGCCGCCGTAGAGGCCGCCGCCGAGAAGATCGGCCACGGTCCCCGCCGGGCGCTGGAACTCACCAAGAAGGCACTCAACCGCGCCACCCTGACCGCACTGGACACCGCCCTCGCCGACGAGAAGGCCGGCCAGGTCGAACTGTTGCAGTCACCCGATTTCTTCGAAGGCGCCGCCGCCATGCTGGGCAAACGCAAAGCGGTCTTCGCCGAGTAGCACCCACACCGGAACGTTCTGCCCGGGGACCAGTTTCGGCCGACCGGCTGTGCGGCCGGAAAACAATGGCGGCCCGATCGATCGACCGGGCCGCCATCATCGTTTCCGCTTCACATCTCGCTCATCGGCGAGACGGGATCACAGACCCAGGCCGCGGGCGAGCACCGGCCAGGAGACCAGGAACTCGTCTTCCCAGTAACCCCACGAGTGGGTGCCCGAATCACGGAAGTTGAAGGTCGCGGGGATCCCCAGCGAATCCAGCCGGTTCTTCAGGTTGTGGGTGCAGAAATTCGTACCCGCCTCGATGACACCGCCGACCAGGAGCTGGTTGGCCAAGCCGTAGGAGCCGGGCAGAGTGTGCGGGCCGTTCAGGGTGTCCCAGCGGCCGGGCAGGCCGTTACCGGTGGACACATATAGCTCCATACCGCGCAACGCCTCGGCGTGGACATACGGGTCGTTCGCGACCCACGCCTCGGAGCCCTGCGGGCCCCACATGTTCATCGTGTCGCCACCGCCCCAGGTCTCGACAGTCAGCTTCACGAATTCCGAACCGACCGGATCGCTGGTCTGCGCGCAACCGCTGTAGGCGGCGGCCGCCTTGTACAACCCCGGATTCCCGATCGGCAGGGCCAGCACGGTGGTAGCGGAGGTGGACAGGCCGGCGAGGGCGTTCACCCCGTTGGTGCCGAGCGCGCCGTCGACCAGCGGCGGAAGCTCCTCGGTGAAGAAGGTCTTCCACTTGTTGCGGCCGAGCGCCGGATCGTCCTTGATCCAGTCGGTGTAGTAGGTCCAGCTACCGCCGATCGGCTGGATGACGTTCACGTTCTTGTCGGACAAGAACTCGAGCGTATTGGTTTGCGCCTGCCACGACGCGGAATCCTCACCGCCGCCCGCACCGTTGAGCAGGTACAGCGTGGGCCGGGGCACCGAGGCATCGGCCGGACGCTGGACGTCGACGATGATCTCCTTGTCCATGGACGCGGAGTGCACGTACAGGCGAAGATTGCGATCGTCCTTGTACTCGGCCTTGACGATCCGCGACCCGTTGGGCGAGGTGGGGTCGGCGAGCAGAGTCTTGGACTCGATGATCGGATCGGCCGCTGCCGCGGTACCGCCACCGAGCCCTGTCATCACGCCCGCGAACACCGCTGTGGCCGCGACCATCGCCGCAGCGCGTCTGCCGCCACGCCGGCTGAGTCGACGTATCAATTTCGCACCTTCGCTTCGTATCGAATGTTCATTCGGGCTCACTCCACACACCGGCACCGGCCGGGTCCCGGACCCGAACGCCTCACAGTAACCGGGCACGAGTCTGCCGCCCCGGAGTTTCCGCCTGTGTAGTCGGTCGGTGTGGACATATCGTTACCGTAGCGTTGTCCGAATGTCTCGATTCGGTCGCGCATACTGTGCCGATTCAGCACGGCGGGCCCCGGCCGTACCCACCGGGCACCAGCGCCCCGCGCTGACGCTGCAGGCACCGACACGCCCCGGCCGCGACAACACGCTGCGCCGATCGCGCTAATCATGCCCGCCGCGCCGCGAACCGACCGGCAACGACCCACCGTTTCGCTCCACCCGGCCAAGATATTCCAGCACACCGTCGCGCCGCCGCACGATATCGCCGGTGCGGTACAGCCGGCCACCGCCGGCCGCCGCGACGAACCGCACGGCGGTCTCGCCGGGAACTGCGTAGAACCCGCGCGCCAACTGCGGCCCGCCGATGTACATCTCCCCGGCGGTGCCCGGCGGCACCGGACGCATCCGGTCGTCCAGCAGATACACCCGGTCGTTGGTGACCGGCCGCCCGCCGACCGACCCGACGGTGATCACACCCGTCTCGTCGTGCCCGTACCAGATGACCAGCTCGGCACCGGGTAGCAGGTTCATGAACCGTTCCACCCCGCCCGACGGCAAGGCGGCACCGTCCACGACCAGCCGCCGCAGACTCGGATGCGTGGCCCGGCCACCGCCGTCGGTGACCGAATCGAGGAACCGGTCCAGCAAGGCGGGCACGACATGCACGATCGTCACCCGGTTGGCGGCGATCGACCGCGACAGATCGGCGGCCCGGCCGGGATGATCGGGCATCAGGATCTGCGCGCCGCTGTGCAGCGGCCGGAACAGCTCCCAGAGGGTGATATCGCCGACCGTGGGCGCCGCATGCAGAACCAGATCCGCCGAATCGTAGGGATGGCTACGCTGCGCCCGGCGCAACCGTTCGACCATCTGCCGGTGCGTGCCCGCGACCCCGATCGCCGTATCCGGCCGGTAGCGGATATCGGCGATATCGTCCGCGGCCACCACCGGGTCCGCGGCGGGATCCGTCGGCAGGTCCAGGTAGAGCAGATCGATCGCGACGACCGGAATACCGGTACCGGTGGTCACACCGTCGTCGGAAATACTCAGCACGCAGATCGGCTCCGCAGCAGCCAGCACCCGGTCGAGGCCGTCGGCGGAACCACCCGGATCCACCGGCACATAGGCGCCACCGGCACGCAACACCGCGCAGACCGCGACCACCAGATCGATTCCCGGGCGCATGGCCACCGCGACCGGAGTCTGCGCACCGACACCGAACCGGATCAGCTCCACCGACAGAGCCCGCGATTTACGGTCCAGTTCGGCATAGCTGAGCAACCGCGCCCCCTGCCGGACCGCCGGGTCGGCGGGCGTGCGCGCCACCTGCTCGTCGAACAGCGACAGCAGCGTGTTGTCGTCGTCGCGGGAACCGAGATCGCGGATCGGCGACAGGTACGCGGTGGTCTCCACATCGGCGACCGGCCGCAGGAATGTCGTCGGCTCCGGGTCGGCCGTGGATTCCCCGCCGACATCCCCGGGCGCCGGGTCACCGCCCTCCCCCGCAGGTTCGTCCGCCACCGCGGCGCGTCCCCGCTCCGGCAGCGACGCGGAGTTTTCGGCATACGACTCGCGAGAGACGGGTCGTCGCTGCGGTAGGCCGGAGCCGGTCGGCGGCTCCGAGGCAAGCGAGTCGTCCGGTGACCGGCGCTGCGGCAAACCCGGTTGCGCGGCCGGCTCCGGCCCGATCCCGGCATCCTGGGCCAGCGGCTGCTGCCGCGCCAGGCCCCTCGAACCCGGCAGGGCCGAGTTCTCCGCGCGGTCATCGAGGCCCGCGGGCGTAGGCGACCGCTGCGGAAGTGCCTCGCCGGCGGGTTCGGCGGCTACGTCGGTAAACCGTGGCCGCTCGGGCGGCAGACCGTTCGGGCTCGGCCGGGAGACGTCCCCGTCCTGATTCGCGAAGTCTCCGGCTGTTTCGTCGAGCGGGGGTCGCCCGGTCGGATCGAGTGAGGAGGCTCCCGCGCCTTGCCCTTCTCTCCCCTGGGCCTGACCACCACCTCGGGGCCGGCGCTGCGGCAGACCCGAGCCCCCGGTCGGCTCCGACTGGGTCAGAGCATCCTGCGACATCGGACGCTGCGGCGATCCGTTCGACCCCGACCGGGTCACGTTCCCCACGTGGTCATCGACGTCGCCGGGCGCGGGCTGCCGCTGCGGAAGCGCAGCGGCGGCAGATTCGGCAACTGCACCGGTGGACAGTGGCCGCCGCTGCGGCAAGCCGCTCGAGTCCGAACCGGCGGTGCCATCGAGATCAACGGGCGCCGGGTGCCGCTGCGGAAGCACCCCGGCAGCAGACTCGGCAGCTGCACCGGTGGACCGTGGCCGCCGCTGCGGCAGACCGCTCGGGCTCGGCCCGGCTGGGCTCCCGGCCGGGCCGCCGTCGACGTCTGCCAGCGCGGGTGGGCGCTGTGGGAGTTCCTCCGCGGCGGGGCCGGGAGTGTCTGGAGCCGAGTCGGTGCTCCGTGCCCGGCGCTGCGGCACACCCGGTCCGGCGGCGAGGGGCTGCGGTCCGGTGATCGGGCGCAGGAGGGAGGTGATCTCCGCATCCGGGACCGGCTGGGATCGCGGTGTGTGTGGATCGTGGTCCGGGAGCGGATCCCGGTCTGCCGGTACCTGCGACGATATCTCGCCGTACTGCCCCGCTCGGTCCCGCGAAAGCTCCTCGCCGACGGGAGGAACGAGATCGGAAGACGGCTGACCATGCGACGGTATGCCCGGACCGGCCGCAGAATCGGCGGTCTCGGAGTCGGCCGGTGCGGACGAATCCGGACCAGCCGCCGAGTATGGAGCGGCCGCCGACGACGCAAACGGGTCCGAACCCGCCACAGCATCAGAAACCGCCGCACCGGGCCCGAACGAATCCGAACCGGACGCTCCGTAAGAACCGGCCGCCGACGACGCAAGCGAGTCCGAACCCGCCACAGCATCAGAAACGGGTGCCGGCGGCTCGTACGGCTCCGGGGCGGGCGGCACCTGAGGTGCGGGGGCGGGGGCCGTCGGGCGGAGACCGTGTTCGGCGAGCCCGCCCAGGGCACGCACCCAGTGCTCGGCAAAAGTTTTCACGTCTTCGCCGACGAAAACCTCGGTGGCGTAATCGAAGCGGCACAGCAGGCCCTCGTCGGTGACGTCGACCGTCAGCACCAGCGGTACACCGTCCGCCGGGCCGTCGGTGTGCACGCGGGCGGGCCGCAGGTCGCGGTAGCGCAGTGTGAACCGCCCCGAATCGGCGGCGGCGAATTCGGCGGTGGTCTCGGCGTTCAGATAGCGCAGCAGTGCGTATCCGGCACCGCCGCCGGGTACCGAGCGGACGAGGTCGCGGATCTGGGTGAGGGCGGCGCCCGCGGCGGGGCCACCGACCAGAGCGTCGGCGGTATCGATATCGGCCACCTGCACCGACAGCGGGAATTCGGTGGCGAACCCGCCGACCAGGTCCGCACTGCGGCTCACCAGTGAGCGGGCATCGGCGTCGCAGCGCACCAGTGAACCCAGTGTCCGGACCACCGCTCCCTGTTCACCGGTGCGTAGCGCGATCGCGACCGCGGTCAGCAGTACCTCGGGCACGGTGGCCTGATAGGCGTCGGCGGCGGCGGTTACGGCGGCGGTGCCTTCAGCGGTGATGGCCAGCGATACTCGGCGCCGGGCCCGGAGATCGACGGTCCCCAAAGGTGCCGCGGTCCGGGCGCCCGCCAGATTCCGGCGCCACCAACCGGCCTCGTCGAGGAGATCGATCGACCGGGCGCGCTGATCGAGAGCCTGTACGAGTTGCGGCAGCCGTGATTCCGCGATCGCGGGCGCAGTCTCGCCGGCGATCAGTTCATCGACGATCACCCGCCAGGACCGGTCGTCGACAACGAGACCGTTGGCCACGACCACCAGTCGCCGCGCCGATTCGGCGCCGGTGACCACGAAATGGATATTGCGGCCGGTTGCCGGATCGAGGGCGTCCGCGGCCGCTTGCACGACATCGTCGGTTGCGACCGTGTTCTCGCCGGATTCGGGATCGAGCCACCAGTACGGCCGGTCGCCACGCTGGTCACGCGGGGGAATCCACAGGGCCGGTGTCCGATCGTTGCTGTCGAGCCGGGCCGACAGCATCGGATGACGGGTTACCAGCGCGCGAACCACTGCTTCGGTGTGGTCGAGTGACCGGCCGGCGGGCAGGTCCAGCACGATCGACCGGACTTCGACCCCCGGTAGTGGATTGCCGAGCAGGCGGAGCGCCGTGGGAGTCACGGGCAGTTCACCGGAAACGTGGAGGCCGCCGGAATGCTCGCCTTCGTCCTCGGGACCACGCTGGGGTTCGGGAACCGTGGCGGTGGCCGCGCCAGGCGTGTTCGAGGTTCCCGCGGCGATCCGGTTCGCGCTGTCTGCGCCGCCGGAACGCGCACCCGCACCGCCGACGCCCCCGGTCTCCGCGGCCTCGAACTCGGCGCCGGTACCGGCTTCCGGCGGAATATCCGCACCGCCGGCCGCCGCGGTATCCGTACCGCCGGCCGGTCCGGTGTTGCGGCGACCGGCCGCCCCGATCCCCGAGGCCGCGGCGCGTGCACCGCCTACCTCCGCCGGAGCCTCGAAGTCGCCCGCAGAGCCGCCGGCTACGTCTCCCACTGCAGAACGGCGACCCGCCCCGCGGACGAGTTCGGCATCTGCAGGGTTCGCGACCCCACCGACGACATCGGCAGCCGCTGCCCCGCCGTGAGCGGGATCGGCCAGATCCGAGTACGCGGCATCCGCACCCACATCGCCGGCGACGTCGGCAGCCGACGTCCCAACACCTGCACCACCGACGACATCGGCATCGGTGCCCGCCGCCCCTGTATCACCGGCCACACCGGATTCCGCCGCCCCGCGATCACCGCGACCGGTCATATCCGAATGCGCGGTACCGGCACCTCCATCGCGAACGAGGTCGGCGGCCGGTATCCGAACACCCGGACCACCGAGCACACCGGCATCCGCGGCACCTGGATCCGCACCGCCGGTCAGATCCGCAGTAGCACGAGTTTCCGCACCACCGATCGCAGCGGCATCCGCAGTTCCGGCTCCTACACCACCGGGTATGGCCGCGAGACCGGCATCACTGGGGTCTTCCACGGCGGTAGCCCGGGTATCGGCACCACCGGACAGACGTGTGTTCACGGTTCCCGGACCCGCATCACCAGGCGTGGCCGAGGCACCGGAATCTCCGGCTGGGTCCGCGGACCCGACCACGGAACCGGCATCGGGCAGGTAGGGGGCGGTATCGCGAACGACGTGCGCGGCTCCGGTGCGGGCACCTGCCGGACTCGCAGGTCCTGTGGGCGCGTCAGCGGCGCGGTAAGTGTCGGCGGGCCGGGCCTCCGCGATTGCGGCAACACGGTCCGCTGCGCGACCGTCCGGCTGCGCGACGGGGTCTGCCGGGGCCGGCTCGAGGGCGCTGGGGAGCATCGGCACGTCGTCGGGGTTCGGCAGCCGGTCGGTGTCGGGTTCGCCGGCGGGGTTCAGCGCAATCCGCTCGACCGTCTGGAACGCCACGGGCAGCAGCGCGGCCGGTAGCAGCCGGGCGAGCCCGGCCCGGACCTGTTCGAGGTCCGCGCCGGCGCCGTGTTCGGACACCACATAGGCGGCCAACCGGCTGCCCGGGGCGGTCGGGTCGCTACCCGCGGCGGCGGTGCGCGCCAGGACCGCGGCGTCGGCGATCCCGGGCAGTGTGCGGAGGGCGTCCGCGATAACGTGCGGGCGGATGCGGTGGCCACGGAACCGGATCTGATGGTCGGTGCGGCCGAGCAGGTCCAGGCGCTGCGGTGTGGTGTGGGTGGCGTCACGCCACAGCACCAGATCGCCCGTGCGGTACATCCGCTGGCCGTATCCGAACGGGTTGGCCACGAAGCGGGCTGCGGTGAGGCCCGCCCGGTCCGCGTAGCCGCGGGCCAGCTGGTCACCGGCGAGATACAGTTCGCCGGGCACTCCCGGCGGTACCGGGCGCAATCGCGAATCCAGGACGTACACCCGGGTGTTCCATTGCGGCAGGCCGATGGGCACCGACCGTTCGATCGATCCGGCGGCCGGCCAGGAAGTGGCCGATACCGCCGTTTCGCAGGTTCCGTACAGGTTGTGCACCTGTGCGGCGGAGCGGGCGCGCAGCGCCGAGACGATCTCCGGTGACAACGGTTCGCCGGTCACGAAGACCTCGCGCAGGCTGCCCACTCGATCGGGGTCGATGAGTCCGGCGAATTCGGCGAGTTCGGCCGGTCCGAAATCGGTGACCGTCACCCCGTAGGCGGTAATGGTTTCGGCGATCCGGCGGGCATCCGCGGGCCGGGTCAGCACCAGTTCGGCACCGGCGCGCAGCGGCAGGAAGAAACCCCACAGGGAGGTGGCCGCCGTGGCCGCATTGCGCTGCAGGTAGACGTCGGTGAAACCCAGCGGGGTCTGGGCGAGGCGCAAAGTGATCTGGTTGTTGAGAGCGGTATGCGTGAGGACCGCGAGTTCTGGACCGTCCGCAGCGGTCGATACGCACATCACGCAGGCCGCGTTACCGGGCCGCGCCGGCCGGGTCAGTTCCGCGGGGCGCAGCGGTTCGGTGGCGTACTGCCCGAGTTCGCCGGAATCGACGAGCAGGACCGGCGCGGATCGCCGGCTCGCGTGCAGGGCTTGCGCGACCCGGGATTCGCTCGCACGGTCGGCCAGGACGAGAGCCGGTGTGGCGGCATCGATGACCTGCGCGGTCCAGCGCGCCGGATCGCGCGGATCCAGGGGCAGGTAGGCGCCGCCTGCGGTGAGCACGGCGTAGATGGCGACCACGAGATCGGGGGTGTACCGGGTGGCGATACCCACCACGGTTTCCGCGCCGACCCCGGCCTCGATCAACCGGCGCGCCAGCCGGTTGACCCGTCCGTCGAATTCCTGGTAGCTCAGCTCGGTTTCCGCATCGGCGACGGCCACCGTATCGGGCCGGATGGCGACGGTGCGGCGGTAGCCGTCGAGCAGGAGTTCCGGTGCGACCGGATAGCGGGTGTCGTTCCATACCACGAGCAGCCGGTCGAGGTCGGCACGCGAAAGCAGATCGATATCGCCGACCGGGCCGTCCGGGTCGCCGCCGGCGACGGTGAGTACCCGCTGGAAACGCCGCGCGACCTCGGCGACGGCGGTGTGCCCGATCCGGTCCGCCGCGAAGCGGAATGCGGCCGCGATACCGTCCGGGGAGCCGTCGGGTGCTCGGTGCGGGTCGATGACCAGCCGTAATGCCGCGCCGACCGAGGTAGCAGGCACCTCGACGGGTTCGGTGGCCAGGCTCGGCATTTCCAGCCGTGGAATATCGTTGTGCCGCAGGGAGATCGCCACATCGAACAGGGGACCGTCCAGGCCCAGTGCCGCGGTGAGCAGTTCGAACGGCAGATCCGCGTTCGCGAAGGTCCGGCGATCCGATTCCGCGATCCGTTGGACCAGGTCGAGGAAGGATTCGGCGGGGTCGATACGGGTGCGCAGCACGACGGTGTTGGCGTAGGGGCCGATCGCGTCGTCGAGTTCGCGTTCGTCACTTCCGCGCACGGAACTGCCCAGCACGATATCGGCGACCGCCGCCGACCGGGCCAGCAGCACGGTGAACGCCGCGCGCAGCACGATGAATTCGGAGGTGCCGGCCCGCTGGGCGATATCGGCGATGCGGCGATGGGTGCGGGTGCCGATATCGAAGGCGTGCACGCCTTCACCGGTGGCGCCGGCTGCGGTGCCGGCCGGGAATTCGAGCCGTGCAGGCAGTTCGGCCAGGTACTCGCGCCAGTACGCGAGCCGGCGGGCGGCGAGTGAATCCCGGTTGTCGATATCGCCGAGTTCGGCCCGGCGGCCGAGGAAGTAGTCGAGATATTGGATCGACAGCGGCTGCCACAGCGGCCGAGACCGGTTGCGCCGGCCGAGGAACGCCCGCAGCAGGTCTCGTAGCAGCAGTCCGGCCGAAACGTCGTCGGCGAGGATCCGGTGCACCACCACTGCGACCACGTGTTCCCGCGGGCCCAGTTCGGCCAGCGCGAACCGGACCGGGACCTGCTCGGCGTCGGCGGCGTCGAAATCCGTATGCGCCAGCACGTCCAGCCATTCGGCCAGCTCGGCGGCGGGTACCGGTTCGGCGACCACTTCGGGGACGGCCTGTTCGCGCGGCAGAACGACCTGCTGCGGCTCCCCGCCGACCTCCGGGTAGACGGTGCGCAGGGTTTCGTGCCGGTCGACCACATCGGCGACCGCGGCCTGCATCGCCGTGGCGTCCAGGTTGCCGGTCAAGCGCATCGCCGCGGTGATCGTTTCGACGGCGGTATCGGGCGCGGTCCGGTTGCGGTCCCACCACTGCCGCTGCCCGGGTGAGAGCGGAATGATCGCGGGACGTTCCACCACGCTCGGCGGGCCGGCCGGGCGGGTGTCGTCCGTGGCGGTATCCGGGTCGGACGGAGCCGCCGGTCCGGCACCGGAGTTGTCCGGCAGCTCCGATTCCGCGGACCAGGCCGGGGGAACTGCCCAGTCCGGCCGGCTCGACAGTGGCTGCGCTGGACGGGCGGCCGCGGTATCCCGCTCGGCCGGGTGGTCCGCCTCGTGTACGGCGGACAGCGGGTTCTCGTAGAACGCGGTGGCGTCAGTGGGTATCGGCGCATAACCTCCCCGGCCGTCCGGAGGTCCGGGGAGCTGCCGACCGCTACGCAGCCAATCGTCGGTCGAGGCCCCGAGCGGGTGCCGGCGGTCGGGTATCTCCAGGTAGCCGCGCCCCCGTAACTCCATATCCCGTTGTTCGGACGCCAGCCGACTGCCCGTCTCGGGTAACGACTCCGGGGAATGGCGGTCGAGGTTACCGCCGGAGCTGCGATCCGGCGACACCGGCTCCGGCGAACTGCCCGGCGCGAGGTCCGAAACCGCCGGCTCGGACGTACCGGGGCTGCCGGAACCCGGATCGGAAGGCCCGGATCCATACGCCACCGAATCGGCACCGATTACTCGCCCGCCCGGGCTTGCGGCGTCCCGGATCGGCAGACTCTGTGCGTAATCGGGTAGTTCGTCGGCGGGCAACGCAGCCGGCTCGGCCGTGACTTCCCGCGGCCCCGCCGGATCGGCGGCCGTTTCCGCGCGACCCGGCCGCGATATCGCGGCGGATCCGTCGTGGGCCGGTAACTCGATCCGTCCCACATATTCCATGGCGCCGCCCGGTCCGCGACGCACCAGGTCACCGGTGCGGTAGAGCCGGGAGCCGTCCCCGGCGAACGGGTCGGCCACCAGCAGTTGCGCCGTCTGTCCCGGCCGGCGGTGGTAGCCGCGCGCCAATTGCGGGCCACCCAGGTACAACTCACCTACCGCGCCATCGGGAACCGCGGCGAGCCGCTCGTCCAGGATATGCGCCGCGACCCCGCGGATCGGGGTGCCGAGGGTGCGTGGGCCGCCCGGAGTCAGCGGTGAGCTGATACTGGTCATAATGGTGGCCTCGGCCGGCCCGTACCCCTGGTAGAGGGCCCGGGGCGAACCGCCGGTGACCGGAATCGCCCAGCGCTGCACCGTCTCGGGCGGGCACGGCCGCCGGCCCGTGATCACCACGCCCAGTTCGTCCAGTCCGGTGGGGTCGATCAGTTCCAGCGCGTCCGCGGGCAGGTAGGCGTGGGTCACGCCGGTGCGCTGTAGCAGGGCCGCCAGTTCATCGGCCCGCGATACCAGCGGGGACACCACGACCATGGTCGCCGCGCCGCCCAGTGCCAGCAGTAGTTCCAGGACCGAGGAATCGGAGGGCAGCGGCGCGAAGTTCAGGGTGCGGTCCTCGGGTTCCACCCGGTAGCGGCCCTGCTGTTCGCTGCAGAGACCGGATAATCCGGCCTGGGTCACCACGATCCCGTCCGGCAAAGTCTCGCCGTCGGCGGCATAGGTTACGTACGCGGGATGTTCGGCGCGCAGCGGGCGGATCCGGTCGGCGTAGGTGACCGCTTCGGCGGAGAACTGTTCCAGCGAACGGGCCGTATCGACCGTGTCGACCTGCAACCATTCGATTTCTTCCGGCAGTTCGGTGCGCACCCAGGACACCGCCAGGCCGTAGACGGCACCGGCGTCGACGAGCAGGTGCGCGACCCAGCCCGGCGGATAGGCCGGATCGATCGGGACGAATCCGGCGCCGGTTTTGGCCACGGCCCATATCGCGAGAACCGCGTCCAGCGAACGCGGAATGGCCACGGCAACCAGATCCTCCGGCCCGATACCGCGGGCTATCAGTGCCCGGGCCAGCCGGCTGGACCAGGCGTCCAGATCGGCGTAGGTGACCTGTTCCAGCGGCCCGGTACCGTCGGCGAGGACGAGGGCGACACCATCGGGATCGGTTTCGACGGCGTTGGCGATCAGTTGCGGCAGTGTGATCACGCGGGGCCGCCGGGTTCGCTGCGGTCTGGCCCGGACCGGCCGCGTCATGCTGCGCTCCGGAGGAAGTCATACCGCTGACCGACTACCGCATCCATCTGTCCGCCTCGCCTGCCTATCGCACTTCACCGCCGCGCCGACCGTGGCCGCGGCATGGTGGCAGCCTGCCACAACGCGCCGATCCCCGGTATGGCACCCGGCAGGTTACCGCCCCGGCCACGGTTCGACCATCCGGTGACCGTATCCGGATCGGGAGTCTGTCAGCCGAACAGATCCGGTAGGTCCAGCACGCACGGGACCCCGGCCCAGGCTGGTCCGGGCCGGTCCTCGGCTGCCAGGATCACAGCGGTGAGTCCGGGCAGCGATCCTGGATCGAGGACCGTGAGTCCTTCGGCGTCGGACCACAGGTGGGTGATCCATTCCGCGGTGGGAGCCGGTCCCCGGTCGTGGTCCGGGAGCAGTGCCACCGCCGCACCCGCGGCGCCCGCCGCCACGATCTCGGTCACCGCCGCGAGGCCGTCGCCACGCCCGTACCCGAACGTCGCGGCCTCGTAGGACAGTGCGGTGCCGGTGTGCAGCCGCGCCACCGCCGCCGCCATCCGGTCGTAGGTCACCTGCCGGCCGGCGGCGTCCACCGTCACGAGATCACCGCCGCGCAGCGGCCGGACCCGGTGCACGTGGGTGACCGGCCGCGGCGACTGCCGGCCGATCTCGGACTGTACTGCCGGATCGTCCAGCAACAGCCACACCACCTCCGGCTGCCGTGGGGCCGTGGCAACCGCCAGCCCGAACTCCACCGTCAGTCCCGCGGCCGCGGCCACCGCTACGGCGTCGGCGGGTACGAGTGCCGCCCCGGCCGCGAGTACGGCCCAGGTGGCGACCACCGCGTCCATACCTCGCGGCAGGGCGGTCACCACCCCGGACCCCGGTCCGCAACCCCGCGCGATCAGCAGCCGAGCCAACCGAGACGATCGGGTATCCAGTTCCTGGTAGGTCATGATCTCGTCCCCGCGGATCACCGCGGGCCCGGCCGGGTCGTCTTCCACCGAGACAGCGAGGGCCCGGGCAAGCGCGACTCCGGCGGTCGCCACCGAGACGACCGGTCCGGCGGCGAATACAGCGCCGGTCGTATCCGGCGGACCGAAACCACCGTGGGTGGGCACGTTTTCCGGTGACCACGCCGGAGCACCCCGGCCCGCGGAAACTGCTGGGCCGACCGCACTCATCGAACCGGCCCGGCCGGGGGTGTGCACCACATCTCCCATCCCCGCCGCAATATCCGTTCCGGCGGCTGCCGCCGTCCGCGGCGGGTCCGTTTCACGCGCCGATCCGACGGCGGTGGCAGTGTCGACCGCGCGTTTCGAACCGACAGCGGCCACAGCAACCCCTGTCCCCGCAGCACCGACGTCGGACGCGGCTCCCGCAGAACCCGAATCGACAACGCGCTCGGCGGCGGAACCGGCCTTCCCGATCGGGTCGATCCCATCGGCAGCGAAGCCGGTCGCTCTCACTCCGACCCCATCGGCAACAACGCCGGTCGGGCCCATCAGCTCGACCCTATCGGCAACAAGGCCGGTCGGCCCCCTCAGATCGGCCCTATCAGCGACAAAGCCCGACGGCTCCATCAGTTCGACCCCATCGGCAACAAAGCCCGACGGCTCCATCAGTTCGACCCCATCGGCAACCAAACCCGACGGCTCCCTCAGCTCGACCCCATCGCCAACAAAGCCCGACGGCTCCATCGGTACGGACCCGTCGGCGGCAGGCAGGACGCTGCCCGTATCCGCGGCGTCGTCCGTGTCGATCGACGCGCTGGTACTCGGAACCGACGGATCAGCTGTCCCACTACCGGGCGTACCGACCGGCATACCCGCCGGAGTATTCGATTCGGTGCCGAGAGCTACGTGCGCTGTTTCGACCGGTTCGAGAGGCGCATGTTCGGAATCGCCGGTGAGATCGAATTCCCCCACCCGCGTCCGCGGTTCGGCAGCGACGGTGGTGAGGATTCGGACCAGCTGATCGCCGAAGGACAGCACTGTCTGCTCGTCGAACAGATCGGTGCGGTATGCCATTCCTAGCCGCAGCTCGCCGGGGGCCCCGCCGCTGTCGTGGCGCGCAGCCAGAGCTATTCGCAGATCGGCTTCCGCGTCCGAGATGCCATGGTCCGTTCCGCGGACCGCGAGTCCGGGCAGGTTCACGGCCGCCGGCTCGGCGAACGGCGACAGCAATACGCCGAACAGCGGTTCCTGTCCGGGTGATACGGCGTCCACGACGTGGTCGAAGGGAATATCGGCGTTGGCGGCAGCGGCCAGATTCGTTTCCCGGGTGCGATCCAGGAGTTCGATGAAGGTCTGCGTGGCCCGGACCCGCGTCCGCACGGTGACGGTATTCGCGAACCGGCCGACCAGATCGGCCAGCGCCGGTTCGTCGCGACCGGTGAGCCGGCGGCCGACCGCGATATCGCCGGCCCCGGTCAGCCGGTGCAGCAGCATGGTCACCGCCGCGTGCACGACCAGGAAAACAGTGGCACCGCGGTTGTCGGCGAGTTCGTCCAGCGACCGATGCACCTGCGGGGGCAGGACGAAATCGGTTGCGGCGTCGGGTAGCGATATCCGCTCCGGACGGGGCCGGTCCGCGGGCAGTCGGCCGCCCACCGAAACCCGCAACTGTTGGCGCCAATAGTCCAGTTGTTGTGCCGCGACCGATGTCTCGTCGCTCTCGTCACCGAGTAGGGTGCGCTGCCATATCGCGTAATCCGCGTACTGCACCGGCAGCGGCGACCAGCGCGGCGATTCCCCGCTCACCCGCGCCAGGTACGCGGTCATCAGGTCCCGCATCATCGGCGCCGGCGACGCACCGTCCGCAGCGATCCGGTGCGCCACCAGTGCGAGGACGTGTTCGTCGCTGTCGGTGGCGAGCAGAAGTCCACGGATCGGCGCCGCCGCGGTGATATCGAATGCGGTGGCCTGTAGTTCGGCGATCCGGCCGGTTATATCGTCGGTGTCCTCGATCTCCAAGCCGCCGCGCAGTACCTGCGCCACCGGCAGAATCTCCTGATAGGGCAGCCCGTCCGGGCCCGCGGGATAGCGGGTGCGCAACGGTTCGTGTCGTTCCAGGACATCGGAGAGCGCGTGTCGCAGCGCCGAGGTGTCGAGGGCACCGGTGAGCTCTACGGCCAGCACGATATTGTGCGCGGCCGGATCCGACCGGTCCCGCAGCCATATACGGTATTGGCTGGGCGCGAGCGGAATCCGCTCCGGCCACTCGGCCCGGTCCAGGGCCGGCCGTTGAGCCGCCCGGCCCGCGCCGGGCACCACGCGGGCAGCCAGCGCGGCGACCACGGGCGCCTCGAACATCGTGCGCAGGCCGAGATCGGCACCGAGTATCTCGTTGATCCGCGCCACTGCCCGGCTGGCCAGCAGCGAATTACCGCCGAGGGCGAAGAAATCGTCGTCCGCGCCGATCCGGTCGTCGCCGAGCAGGTCGGCGAATACCGCGGCGACAACGGTTTCGGTACGGCCGGCCGGTTCCGTATAGGGCGCACGATCCCCGGCCGGCTCAGGGCGCACCGTATCGACCGCCTCGGGTTCGGTCCGCGACGGGCGCGTCGGCCGCCTACCTGTGTACTCGAGATTCGCACGGCCGGCGAACCCGGCCCACCGTCCGAAATCCCCGGACCGGTACATCCGCGACCCCGGCGCGCCGAAGGGGTCGGCCACGAATCGGCTCGCGGTGAGTCCGGGCCGGTCCAGGTACCCGCGGGCCAATTGGGCGCCCGCCACGTAGATTTCGCCGGGTACGCCCACCGGTACGGGCTGTAACCGATCGTCCAGGACGAACGCGTCCAGGCCCGGCAGTGCCCGGCCGATCACACTGGCGGAGTTGTCCACCAGGTGTTGGTCCAATGGCAGGAAGGAGGCGTGCACGGTGGTTTCGGTGGTGCCGTACATGTTCACCACCCACGGCGCATTCCCTTCGCCGCCCGCGGACGCACCGTGCCGCTCGTACCAGGCGCGCAGCCGGCGCAGATCGAGCGCTTCACCGCCCAGCACCACATACCGCAAGGCGGATGGCGCGCTGTCCCCGGCGGCGTACGCGTCCCGGTCGGCCTCGGCGAACCGGTAGAACGCCGACGGCGTCTGGCCGATCACCGTGACCCGCTCGCGTACCAGAAGTTCACGGAAACGTTGCGGCGAATCAGCGGTCTCCGCGTCGACCACCACCACGCAACCACCACCGGCAAGGGCGCACCACAGCTCCCATATCGAGAAGCCGGAGGTGAGGGGATGGAACAGCGCCCACACATCCGCGTCGTCGAAATCGAACAGCAACTGGGTATTGGCGAACAACTCCACCACATTGCGGTGCGTTACGCCGGCGCTGCCGGTAGGTCCGGAAGTGGGTGCGGTACACATCAGGTTGCCGGGCCGCAGTGGCGCACGGCGGTCGGCGTCGGTGATCGGATCCGGGGCGTGGTGGGCGGTTTCCTCCAGAGTCACGATCGGCAGGTCCGCGGGCACCGCGGACTGCGTCGCCGCGGTGGTGAGTACAGCGACCGGCGGCGTTGCGGCCGGGACGAGTTGCGGCCAGGGTCGCACCGTGTCGATCGGCAGGTACGCAGCACCGGCCAGCAGGACGCCCAGCAGCGCGACCGGCAGTTCCTCGGTACGCGGTACGGCCACCGCCACCAGCGTTTCCGGACCGGCCCCCGCATCGATCAGACCGCGCGCCACCCGGTGGGCGCGGCCGAGCAGTTCGCCGAAACTCAGGACCGATTCCCCGCACCGCACTGCCGGGGCCGACTGGTTCAGGCGGCCGCGGGCTTCGATCAGGTCGACCAGCGTCACCGGGGGCACCGCGGCGCCGGCACTGTTCCATTCCCGCAGTACCAGCTCACGTTCCCCGGGAAAGAGCAGATCGATATCGCCCACGACCACGCCGGGATCGGCGGCCACGGCGGTCAGGATGCGAAGCAGCCGGTCGGCGTGATCTTCGACGGTCGGCGCGTCGAACAGGTCGCGGGCGTAGGTGAAGGTGAGGGTGGCGCCGGCGCCGTCGGCCACCAGGTCGACCCGCAGGTCGAGTTTCCCCGGTAGTTCGGCGGGTTCGTTGTGGGGCGAGAGCAATACGCGAAACGGTGGGCGCCCGCCTACTGTGCGGAGGGTGTCGATCAGATGGCCGAGACGTTCGCTGCCCCGGACCGCCGTGCCCAGGGCCGCGGCACCGGCTTCCCGGGCCTCGGCCAGTAACGCATCGAAACCGCTCGCCGGATTCACGTCGGTGTGCAGGACCGACAGGCCCGCCGCCGAGCCCTTGGTCACGAACGCGCCCACCGCGGTTTCCCGCTGTCCCGACAGCCTCGCCAGCAGTACGGCCAGGGCGGCCTGTACCACGGTGAAATCGTTCGTATCGTATTGCTCGGCGGCGCTGTTCAGTGCGTCGTGTAACCCGCCGTCCAATTCCCGGCGCAGCATTGCGCTGCGCCGGGACGGGGTGGCGGGTCGCGGCCGGTCGGCCGGTAGCTCACCGTGGGCAACGAGCGTGGCGGGCGGGCGCCACCAGCCCGCAGCGGGTGTCGCGGCCTCTGCGGGTACGGCCAGCAGTTGTCCCACGAGCGCCCGCAGCACGCCCGAAAGCGCCTGTGCGACCGGTTCGGCGACACGGTCGCGGCGATAGCACAACCGCAGCAGCAGCCGGTCGGCCGATTCCACCACCAGCATCACCGGGTGGTGGCTCCCGATCCGGGTGGTGAGATCCACGATCTCCAAACCGTCGAGCGCACCGGCCGCGGCGCATAACCCGGCCGCGTCCACGGGGTCGGGATCGAAGGCCAGCACGGTATCGAAGAGGTCGGCGGTTCCGGGGGCGATACCGGCCGGCGCCAGATAGTGGTGTTCGAGCAGGGTGGCTTGTTCGGACTCGATCCGGGTGAGCAGTTCCCGTACGGGCCGTCCGGGTTCCAGCTGTACCCGCACCGGAATCGTATCGGCCAGCAGACCGGCCATCTGGTCCGCGCCGCTCAGCTCCGGCGGCCGGCCCGGTACAACGGCGCCGAAGACGATATCCGTGCGGCCGGTCAGACTCGTCAGGACCAGCGCCCACAGCGCCCGCACCACGGTTTCGACCGTGACACCGCAGGCCACCGCGTAGGCGGCCATCGCGTCGGTCTCCGCTTCGCCGAGCGTGTGCACCGATTCCCCGTACCCGCTGTCCGGCTCCGCGGGCACGGCGAGTACCGCGGCGAGTTCGGTCGGCCGGGCCCCGTGCAAGACCTGCGACCACCGGACCCCGGCGGCCGCGGCATCGCCGTGCGCGCGCCAGCGGAGGTATTCGCGGTAAGCCGGTGGCCCGGGTAACGCCGCCCCGTCACCGTGCCGCGCATACAGAGTCAGCAGATCCCGCAGCAGAATCGCCGCCGATCCGCTGTCGAACAGCAGCGGGTGCGCGACCAGGACGCAATGCGTACGCCCGGAAACGGTGCGATAAACCGTGAACCGCAGGGGTGGCGCGCTGTCCACCGCGAACCCGGTGCGCTGCTCGGTGGCCAGCAACTCGGCCATCTCGTAGTCGCCGACATCCTCGACCACCCGCCACCCCACCTCGGCGGTCTCGACGACCAACTGCACGGGGATACCGTCTGCGCCGGTGGTGAAAACCGAACGCAACGCCGGGTACCGGTCGACGAGCGCCTGGGCGGCACTGTGCAAGCGGTCGAGATCGATAACGCCGCCCAGTTCCAGCGCGAACAGCATCGCGTCGGCGTCCGAACCGTCCGCGGTGAGCTGGGAACGGAAGAACAGTCCGGTGCCCTGCGGCCCCAGCGGCAATACCTCCACCAGGCGCGGATGAACTGCCCGCCAGGCTGCCAGTTCCGCATCCGCCGCCTGGACGGACGGCGAATCGAAACCGTTCGCGGCGGGGTCCCCGGCGTGCCGGGCCAGTGCGCGCAGGACCGCCAGCCAGTCACCGGCCAGCTCACGGGCCGCGGATTCGTCGAGGATATCCGCGAGATAACCGAATACCACGGTCATCGCGCCGTCGGCCCGCACGACGGCGTCGATATCGACGACCAGGTCCACCGGCATACCGGGATCCGGATCGGCTGTGAAATCGCCCAGTTCATCGGTCGGTGACCAGGCCGGGTCCGCTCGCTCGGCCATTCCTCCGGCGCGGCAGACGAAGCCGATCTGGGCGGGTGCCGCACCGGGTCGGCCGGGCGTCGTCGGGTGCAGCAACCCGTACCCGATTCCCGCGTCCGCGACCGCGCCGAGCTGCTCGGATACGGCCTGCACCAGCGCGGCCGTTTCGGCGCCACCACGCAATGCCGCGTCGACGGCGATCCCCGACAGGTCCAGCGCCACCGGGTATTCGGTGCTGAATCGTCCGACGGTCCGAGCGGTGTCGGCGTCGCGCAGAACGGACGACGAGCGGGCATCCCCGATCAGCCGCATCCGCGTGACCGCACAGTCCACACCGCGCCGCAACCGCCAATTCCGCACCGCCAGCGCGAGCGCGGCGACCAGTGGATCGTCGGCACCGGTGCCGTACCGGTCCGGTAGGTCGGTGCGTACCTTACCGGCGATCTCGGCCGGCACCTCGACCGCGAACCGGCACACCGCCGCTTGGATATCGGTGGCCGAGTCCACTGGGCGAGAACCGAGAAGCGGGTCCGGGGTGGCCAGAACGCCGCGCCAGTAGGGTCGTTCGCGTTCCCGGTCCGCCGTGATCAGCGTCTGCGCGCAGTTCCGGAACGGTAGCCCGACGGGCGGTAGTTCGATATCGCGCCCGGAAGCTATTCGCGCCCACGCCCGGGCCAGATCGCCGACGACGATATGCCAGGACGCCGCGTCCACGACATAGCGGTGCACAGCCAGCAGCAGCGCGTCCCGCGCATCGGGCCGGCGCAGCCAGGTGGCGGCGACCATCCGACCACCCAGCGGGTCCAGTTGCGCCACAGTCGAATTGATTGCCGCCCGGACGATGCCGGCGGGCCCGGCACCGCCGCTGCCCGCGCACACCTCGACCTCGGAGATCAGCACCCCCGCCCCCGGCGGGTGGTCCGGCACCTCGAAACGGTACCGGTCGTCTTCGGCGACCACCCGGGCGCGCAACATATCGTGCCGGGCCAGTACCGCCCCGACGGTCGCGGCCAGGCCGGCACGATCGATACCCGCCGGCAGCGACAGCACCACGGTCTGCGCGAACCCCGGGAACACGCCGCCGGCCAGATACCGCTCGAGCAGCGGGGTCGACGGAACCTCGTTCGTGCCGTCCAGGCCGATATCCGGACCGCCCGAGGGCAGTTCGCTCTCCCCCGGCACTGCGGTGTGGCGGGCGAGCGCGTCGTCCATCTCCCGGGAATCGGGTTCGTGCGGCCGCACCTGGGAATCGGCGGGGTCCAGGAACTCTATTTCCGGACCGTACGGTGTTTCGATGTGCCGGGCCAGGTCACCGGTGCGGTACATCCGGGCGCCCGGCCGGCCGTTGCCGTCGGGTACGGCGACGAAACGGGCGGCGGTGAGCGCGGGCCGATTCGCGTAGCCCTGCGCCAGAACCGGTCCCGCCAGATAGAGTTCGCCTGTTTCGCCCGGGGAGACCGGCCGTAACCGGGCGTCGAGCACCAGCATCCCGGCCCCGTTCGCCACGGTGCCGAGGGTGCGCGGCCCGCGCGGAACCGCCGGCCGGGTATTCGTGGCGACGATCCCGGCTTCGGAACACCCGTAGGAACTGACCACACGACATTCGCCCGCCCAGCGCTCGGCCTGTGCGACTCCCCTTCGGTCGCCCACGACGGCGATGAAATCGAGTTCGCCGAACCCGGCCGGGTCCACCGATCCCGCGACGGCCGCGGTGGCGACCAGGTGGGTCGCCCCCTCCCGGCGGATCAGATCACCCAGTTCGCGCCCGCCGGACACCCCGGCCGGGGCGATCACCAGGGTCGCGCCCGCGGTGCAGGCGAGCAGCAATTCGAGGACCGCGATATCGACGGTCGGGGGGCAGCTGTGCACGACGCGGGAATCGCTGGATATCCCGTAGCTGTCGCCGACCGCCGCGACCACCGCGCCGAGCCCGGCATGCGGCACCACAATGCCTACGGGTTCGCCGGTGGAACCGCAGGTGTAGGTGATGTATGCCGGATGCCGCTCGTCGAGCGCCCGGATCCGGTCGGCGTAGGAGAGAGGATGCCGCGGTCGCCGGGCGATACGGTCGGCCTGGACCGGATCGTCGAGTTCGATCCAATACAGGGCACGGCCCAGGCGCCACCGGTATTTCGAGGTGGTCAGGCCGAAGGCAGTCCCGGAATCGGCGGCGATATACGCGATCCGGTCGGCCGGGTCGGTTGGGTCGATGACGACATGGGCCGCGCCGGTTTTGGCGACGGCCCATACCGCCAACACCGATTCCGGGCTGCGCGCTATTCCGATCGCCACCACATCGCCCGGCCCGATTCCGCGTTCGATCAGTTCCCGCGCGACCTGCGAGGACCGCTCATCGAGTTGCCGGTAGGTCAGTTCGCACTGATCGGCGGGTGCACCCGTCGGGTTGTAGCGCAGCGCCACTTCGTCCGCGGCGGATTCCACCGCCGCCGTCAGCAACTGACCGAGAGGAGGGGTGCCCGCACGACGCCGGCGACTGCCACGAGAAGAACGACGGGCAGTTTCCATTCGAGTGCATTCACCCTCTCGCATCGAACCAGGATCCGGCCCCCGCGTGCCCGTACGGCGGCGAACCGGTATACCCGGGGCGAGCGCGGTCCGGCCATCATATCGGCCGAACGCGTCTTGCGATCAGTTCACAGCCAGCCGCGGCGAATGGCCTGTACACCGGCCTGGAACCGGGTGCTCGCACCGAGCCGTTCGAGCAGCCGGGCCGTCCGCCGGACCACCGTGCGCCGCGACATCCCGAGCCGGCGCGCGATCGTATCGTCGGTGGCGCCCATGCTCATCATCGTGAGAATGGCCCGGTCGCGTTCGTCGAGTTCATCGGCGGCCGGCTGCACCGAGATGGGTGCGGACAGCGTCCACAGCACATCGAAACTGCGGACCAGCAGATCCAGCAGCGGTGACCCACTGATCCGCAACGCCATCGGATCGGGCCGCCGTTCGTCGGCGTGCAAGACGAGGCTGGCGCGCTCGTCGTCGGCGACGATGAGCTTGAACGGCGGATCGGGCAGGGTGCGGGCCTGCGCTCCGCGGGCGTTGGTGGTCAGCGTATGCCGCAACCGGTCCGCGTCCTGATAGATCGTGTCCTGGTAGAGGATGCGATAGCGGACGCCTTCGGCCATCCGGGACTGTTTGAGATCGGTGATCCGGCTGTCGCGTTCCGCATCGCTGAGATGCGGGCTGCGCTCCACCATTTTCACGCTGTATGCCGCGTTCGCGTGCAGGGCCTCGAAATCGGCCAGTAGTTCGGCCCGTTCGAATACCGGCACCACCGCACCGTTCCAGCCCTGGGCGCGACGCACCGACCGGAAGGTTTCGCTGAGCCGGGCCGCGGCGGCGTGCATGGTGCTGATCTGCTGCCGGCGCCGCCGGGCTTCGGCCTCCGAGAGAGATTCCGGGGCATGCGCGTCCCAGCGCGGCGTGCCGTCGGTATCGACCACCCGGAGCACCGCGCGCAGCTCGGTCAATTCGTCCAGGGCCGTTTCGACGGCGGAGTCGGACAGGCCGGTATGCCGCGCGATATCGGCGATACCGGACCGAGGACGCTGCACCAGGGTCGCGTAGACGCGCCCGTGGATCGAGTCGGGTTCGAAGATTTCCGCCAGTTCGGTCACGCCGGAGGTTCGCAGGTCTGCTTGCAGCCCCGTAGGACCGGTAAGAATCGGACGGTCGAGAGAGCTCGAAGTACTCAGTGCGAGGGTCCCCACTCCAGCGGCACCCCCTTGGCAGCCATCCAGCTCATCGGATCGATTTTGCTCCCACCCTGGTCCCAGATCTCGAGGTGCAGATGCGGGCCGGTGGATTGGCCGCGGTTGCCGACGGTGGCGATCACATCGCCCGCCCGCACCCGCTGCCCCTGTGCGACATAGATATCGTTCACGTGCCCGTATACGCCGGTGGTGCCGTCGTCGTGCAGTACCCGGACCCACATACCGAAGCCGGAGGCCGGCCCGGCCTCGATCACCGTGCCGTCGGCGACCGATTTGATCGGTGCGCCCAGCGCATCGGCGAAATCGATGCCGTAGTGCATGGTGCCCCAGCGGCTGCCGTAACTGGAACTCACCATCCCGGCCACCGGCCGGACGACCTGCGCGGGGGCGAACTGCTGGTGCAGCTGTTTGAGAGTCTGCTCGGCATGGGCCAGCGGCGCGGCGACCTCGGGCGGCAGGTTGCTCAACCCGAAGGGCGCGGCGACCGGCGCGGGTGCCGCGATCTCGGCGGCCTGAACGGGCGCGGGCGCCGGGGCCGGCGAAGCCACCGGGGCCGCCGCGGCCTGCTGCTCGGCCGGTTGCGCGATCTCCTCGGCGACCGGGGGCGCGGGTTCGGCCTCGGCGGCCTCCCGTTCACCGCCCCCCGGAAGCAGCGGAGCGGCGTAGGCCAGAGCCGGTGCGACCTGCGAGGCGGTACCGATGATCGCACCCGCCGCGACGGCGGCGCCGGCAACCGCCCGGACCTTTTCCACGGCGGAGGCTTCGGCCCGGTGACGATGCGGCCGTACACGGACCTCGTCGCCGATGAGGCTCATAACGGTGATGGAACCGGTGCCCGTTCGATGATGCGCCAATGTCCGTCCTCGCTATCCGGTCAACACGTTCACGAATGCGGCACGTACGAATCCAGACCCGAGCCCGGTAAACGTAACGTTTAGGCATCCGTTGTGACGGTAACTCTACCGCCCCGTGACCATATCGCAACCTTTCGAACAAATGGCCTGCTCAGACGCCTGATCGAGTGGTGTGAAACGGTTACGATCGCACGCGATCTCCGTGACATTACCGGCCGAGAACACTGAACCCCACGAGACCCACACCGGATCCCAACACCCGGCGGACCCATTGCCGATCACCCGCCCCGCCGACCAGCACCTCCGCCCAAAACAATCGCACCAGAACGGCTTTCATTCCGGATCCATTGTTATTGACAACGGATTTCGATTAGACTCGGCCCGGCAGATCTGCCGCGGGTTTCCGCATCACCTGTCACAGACCAGTTGACCTCAGGAGGTCGCCGTGTCCTTAGATGTCCCCACCGCCCTACTGGAACGCGCCGAAAGCGGCGAGATCACCGACGCCGAGTTCGTCGAATGCGTCCGCACCTCGCTGCCCTACGCCTGGGAGGTCGTCAGCCGCGTCGCCGGTGAACTGCAGACCGGCACCATGGAATTCGCCGACAACGAGGTCGCCCCGCCGGACGAGGCAGCCCGCGGCCAGTTGCTGCGCGCCCTGGCCTCCGATGCCATCCGGGGCGGGCTGGAACGGCATTTCGGTGTGAAACTGGCATTCCAGAACTGCCACCGCGTCGCGGCGTTCCCGCTCGCGTCTGTCGGCGGCGAGACATACAACCGGTTCATCAGCCCGCGCAACCAGTTGCTCAACCAGAGCCCCGAGCTGCGTAACTGCTGAAAACACCGGTCCCCGGCGCGGTTTCGCGCCGGGGACCGCGTTTCCGGTGCTCAGCGCACCGTGGTCACTTCCAGTTCGCCATCGGCGTGCCGCGCCCGCAGCCGCTTCTTGTCGAATTTGCCGACGCTGGTCTTGGGCACCTCCTCGATGAAGGTCCAGTACTCGGGCAGCTGCCATTTCGCGAACCGCGACGACAGGAATTCACGCAATTCCGCCGGCTCCACCGAGGCCCCCTCGGCCACCACGATCGCCGCCAGCGGCCGCTCGTCCCATTTCTCGTCCGGAATTCCGATAACGGCCGCCTCGGCCACGGCCGGATGGCCCATCACCGCGTTCTCCAAGTCCACCGAGGAGATCCATTCGCCACCGGACTTGATCACATCCTTGGACCGATCCACCAGCGTCAGATAGCCGTTCGGGGTGATCTTGCCGACATCACCCGTACGCAGCCAGCCGTCGTCGAATTTGCCCGGATCCACCGCCGTCCCGTCCGGTGAGTAGTAGGAGCCGGTGATCCATGGTCCCCGAACCTCGAGCTCCCCCAGCGATTTCCCGTCGTTGGGTACCACCGACCCGTCGTCTCCGACCAACCGCGCCTGCACGGCCGCCGGGAAACGCCCCTGGGTGACCCGGTAGGTCCAGGCCTCCTCCTCACTCACCCCGTGCGGCGGATGAGCCAAGCTGCCCAGCGGCGAGGTTTCGGTCATCCCCCAGGCGTGCACCACCCGCACCCCGTGCTTCTCCTCGAACGCCTTCATCATCGACGGCGGTGCGGCCGAACCGCCCACCACCACCGCACGCAGATGAGTGATGTCCTGCGGTTGCGCCGCCAGTGCGGCGAGTACCCCGCCCCAGATGGTCGGCACCGCCGCGGCGAAGGTCGGCTTCACCGCCGCCATCATCTCCAGCAGCGGGCCCGGCTGGAGGAAGCGGTCGGGCATCAATACGTTCGCGCCGGTCATCAGCGCCGCGTAGGGCAGTCCCCAGGCGTTGGCGTGGAACATCGGCACGATGCCGAGCACGGTGTCGTCGATCCGCAACCCCATAGCCGAGGGGGTAGTGGCCTGCATGGAGTGCAGCCAGTTGGAGCGATGCGAATACACCACGCCTTTGGGGTCGCCGGTGGTGCCGGAGGTGTAGCACATCGCCGCCGCCGAACGTTCGTCGACGACCGGGAAATCGAAGGTGTCGGGGTATTTCGCGAGGAGTTCGGCGTAGTCGTGCACGGTGACCCCGTCGACCGCGGGAACGGCCGCGACATCCCCGTTCACCACGATCACGTGCCGGACGGTTTTCAGCTGCGGCAGGTACTGCCCGAACATCGGCACCAGGCTGCCGTCGACCAGGACCACCTGATCTTCGGCATGGTTGGCGACATAGATCAGCTGTTCGGGCGAGAGCCGGATGTTGAGGGCGTGCAGTACCGACCCCATCGCGGGGATGGCGATATAGGCGACCAGGTGTTCGTTGTTGTTCCACATGAAGGTGCCGACCCGGTCGCCCCGCCCGATACCGAGATCGGTGAGCGCGTTGGCCAGCCGAGCCGAATCCGCGCCGACCTCGCGGTAGGTCATGGTGCGCACTCCGTCTCCGGTCCAGGTGGAAACCGTGGAATCGCCGACGAAGGTGGACGCGTAGCGCAGCAGCGTCGCCAGCGAGAGCTGGTCGTCCATCATGGTGCTCAACATCGGAAATACCCCTTACTGATCTGGGTGGCTGACGGCTGGTGACGCGCTCCGAACCCACTCGGTGAGACACAGAAGTAGGCATGACTCACATCACACCGCCGGACACTACCGTGGAGTAGCCACGCGTGGGGAGGCTAGAGCGAAACCGGCAGAAATAGACGACGCCGCTGGTCAACGCGACGGTAAGCTCCGGCGTGAGAGGCGGAGGCCGGACGGGATGAGACGCAGCGCCCGCGACGCCCCCTGCGGGCCACCGGCACTGCGCCATCGCCGCCGAGCACCCATTTGTGATAGCCGGGTTTTCGGTCCGCTGCCAAGCCGGATAACGAAACGACATCCAAACGAGACACGCCCCGCACCCGTGTACCGACTGGTGGGATGAATCCGCACAACACTCGACCGCACGACCACCGCTTATGGACGACGTGAGCCAGCGCGGCGTCGAAATCGAGAATCACTTACAGATGCACGCGCAGTACTGACCGACACCCGATCTCTGGCCGAAAATATCGATTCACTGACCTTCGTTCCGTTCCGGAGCGGGCGGTCCCCGGCATACCCTCGAACCATGACAACGCCGTCGATCATCATCATCGGGGCCGGGTTCGGTGGGCTCGGTATGGGACTCGAACTCCTGCGGGCCGGAATAGACGATTTCGCCATCGTCGAACGCGCCCAGGATCTCGGCGGCGTATGGCGGGAGAACACCTACCCCGGCGCGGCCTGCGACGTACCCAGCCCCCTGTACTCGTGGTCCTTCGAACCCCGCTCCGATTGGCCCCGGCGTTTCTCCGAACAGGCCGATATCCACGAATACATGCGCCGCGTCGTCGGCAAATACGATCTCGAACGCCATATCCGCTTCGGCACCGAGATCAGCGACGCCGAATACGACGAATCCACCGCGAAATGGCATATCCGCACCCGCGACGGCGATCCGCTCACCGCCGATGTGCTGATCTCCGCCGTCGGCCAGCTCTCCCGCCCGGCCATGCCGAACATCCCCGGAATCGACACCTTCACCGGACCCGCCTTCCATTCCGCCGAATGGGACCATTCCGTCGACCTCTCCGGCAAGCGGATCGCCTGTATCGGCACCGGCGCCAGCGCGATCCAGTACATCCCCCGCCTGCAGCCGATCGCCGAACATCTCACGCTGTTCCAGCGTTCCGCCGCCTGGGTCCTGCCCAAGGCCGACGCCGCATACGCGGCCCGCCACCACGCCGTCTTCAAATACCTTCCTCCGGTCCGGTGGGCCGAACGCTTCGGCTGGTGGATGTTCTTCGAAGTGATGGCATTGGCCCTCACCGATCTGCAGGGCATCCAGGCCCCGGTCCTGAAAGTGGCCGAAGCCCACCGCGCCAGGCAGATTCCCGACCCGATCCTGCGCGAAAAACTCACTCCCGACTACGCCGCCGGCTGTAAACGCGCCCTGTTCTCCAACGACTACTTCCCCGCCCTCGGCCGGCCCAACGTCACCGTGGAGACCAACGCCATCACCGAGATCACCTCCACGGGCGTGCGCACCGCCGACGGGATCGACCACGAAGTCGACGTCATCATCTACGGCACCGGTTTCAAGGGCACCGAATTCCTCGCCCCCATGAACATCTACGGCACCGACGGCCGCAAACTCGCCGACACCTGGGCCGCCGAAGGCGCCCGCGCCTACCTCGGCATCTCGGTCCCGAAATTCCCCAACCTGTTCATGATGTACGGCCCGAACACGAACGTCGGCTCGGGCTCCATCGTCTACATGCTCGAATCCCAGGCCCGCTACATCCGCCAAGCCGTCGAATACCTCCGCCACCACCCCCGCCGCGGCCTGGCCGCCCGCGTAGAAACAGAACAGCGCTGGGACGCCTGGCTCCAGAAACGCCTGAAGGACACCCCCTGGAACTTCTGCTCCAGCTGGTACCGCAACGCCTCGGGCCGCATCACCAACAACTGGCCCGGAGCCACGGTCCTCTACCGCTGGAAAACCCGCCGCTTCGACCCCGCCGACTACGAAACCACGGTCGCATCCTGATATCCCCGGGCCGCCGGACCTACGATGCGGCCCCACCGGGGGTCACCCGGTAGACTCTCGCCCACCGGCCCCCGGCCCGGCCCTCGTAGCTCAGGGGATAGAGCACCGCTCTCCTAAAGCGGGTGTCGCAGGTTCGAATCCTGCCGAGGGCACAAACCTGCCCAGCATTTGCGCAGTTCAGCGCATTTTCTTAGTTGAGCCCAAGCCCCCTGTTCGCGAAAACCCAGGCAGGCACTCTTTCCCCTACGTGCCCTACAGGGCACATCGAACATGGGAACGGACACTGACCGATGCTTCCGGCCCCGTCAGCCAGTTGGAACCCGCATGCTCGTCCAGCCGCTCGATAAGGATTACTCGTCGCGTAGCGCGGGCAGCACAGTGGCAGCCGAAAACCTGATCAGTCGGCTGCACCCCGATACCGGGTCGAGTAGCTAATCCTCGGCGTATGTCCCGGAAGTCGGAGGTTCGTGCAACGGCGGGCGGCTGGTCCCTGAACTGCTCCGCGCCGGGCACCGGGCGCGGGTGGTGGCTCGGACCCCGGCGAAGCTGGCCGAGGTCCCGTAGCGCGAACGGGTGGAGGTGGTGCGCGCAGACCTCACCATCGACGACGACGTGCGTGCGGCGGTCGCCGGCCAGGGGGTCCTCTACTACCTGGTGCATTAGCTGACCCGCCACGACTTCACCGATATCGATTAGCGCGCCGCACGTACCGTCGCCGCCGCGCAGACTGCCGGCGACGCCGGGGGCCACGGGCGGGGCTCGATATCGACCGGCCTGCGCTCGGAATCGGGCCCGTCGAACGACGGTGGCCCAGCAGAAACAGGCGGTCCTGCGGTTGGTCGAGCAGTTCGTACTGTTGCTCGCGGACTCGGGCACACCGCGGTGACCCGGGCCGTCGTCTACGTCCTGGCAGACGATGCTCTGAGTGCGGTGCGACCGGATTGCCGCGGCCCGTGCGTAGGGTCGTGGGATGAGCATCGAGTGTTCGGCCGTTGTCGCGGTTCCTCGATCCGAAGTGTTCGCGTGGTTCGCGCGTCCGGGGGCATTCGCGCGGCTCGCACCACCGTGGCAGCCGGTGTCGTTGCTCGAGGAAGCCGATTCGCTCGCCGATGGGCGCGCGGTGCTCGGTTTGCCGGCGCGCTTGCGCTGGTGGCCCGGCACGAGGCCGGTGAATACGACCCGCCGCACCGGTTCGTCGACCGGATCACCACTCGAGGCCTGGCGTCCGTGCCCGCGTCCGCTGTGCTGTCGTGGCGGCATATTCATGAATTCGAGGAGGTGGACTCCGCTCACACTCGGATCGTGGACCGGGTTCAGACCTGGGTGCCTGCCGCAATGCTGCGTCCGATGTTCACCTATCGGCACCGGCAACTTGCAGCGGATCTGGGGGACCGGGTTCCTGGCCGATGTCGTCTCCGACTGGGAGGACGCGGCCGCTGCCGCCACCTCCGGCGCCACCCCGGGTCGTGTCGGTCCGCACCGGGATCGTGCAATCGCCGCGAGGCGGGACACTGCGGTTACTGCGCCCACTGGTCGGTGCCGGAATCGGTGGCCGCATCGGTTCCGGGCACCAGTGGATGTCCTGGATAGGCATCGACGATCTTCGTCGATATTTATCATCGGACGCTGTGGGACGCCGGGTTGCGTGGTCCGATCAACGCTGTGGCACCGCATCCGGTGCGCAATATCGAGTACACGCGCACATTGGGGCAAGTCATGCGTCGGCCCACGATCGTTGCCGTGCCAGAGCTCGGCCCCGCCGTGCTGCTCGGTCGTTCGGGTGCCCGCGAACTTGCCACCGCCAGTCAGCGGGTGGTGCCGGATCGGCTTGTCGGCGCCGGCCACGAATTCCGCGCCCCTGAGCTGGAATCCGCGCTGCGACATGTCCTGGGCCGCATCGCAGAATCGTAACGACTGCGAAGAGTGCTGGTCGATGTCGATAGCGGCATTGCGGCGAGCCCGTGGCTGTCGGAGCGATCTCGTGGTGTCCGACTCGCCATGGAACCTCGAATTCGTAGAACGGCTGCACCCCGATCCACATCCGCCGCTAGCGCATCATTATTGCGTCGCTTACCGGGACGGATTCCGGCCGCTCTCGATAGAGAAAGCCCTCGTCAGTTGGGCCTGGTAATTCGATCGATCGTTTCGCCGAGTCCGTCGAGGCGGTGCGCGAACTCCGGCAGGATCACCGAATCCCAGCCCGGCCCGCCGACCAGAACTCGGGAGCCAACGGCGTGGCAGGCGCGTATTGCAGACGTCAGCGCGGTGGACTCCTGCTGTGACCAGAGCACAGCATCAGGTCGGCGATCGTCGCGGGTGAGCGCGGCCGCGACGGCGTCGGTGGGTACGTCGGCGCCCAGCATCAACGCGCCGACGCCACGCTCGGCGAGGCCGGCACGCAGGGCTTCCAAGGGTAGCGTGTGGGTTTCGCCGCTGGTGCACGCCAATACGACTGCGCGGTCGGTCGCGGAAACAGGTGCAGGCGTGTGGCGATGTAGCGCAACGGTGATCGACCAGGACAACAAGTGCTCCACATCGATGCAGCTTTCGCCGCCGAGCTGCCGGGCGACGACCGCCGCGAAGGCAGGGCGGCACAGGAGATCCCACGTATCGACCACCCCGTATGCCTGCAGATGCGCGGCGAGCAGCGCGGAGGTCGTTCGCATGTCCAGAGCGAACGCGGCGTCCAGCAGCGGCTCCCACTCCCCGAGTGCGGGGGTCGGCAATGCGCCGGACACCGCAGCAGCTGCCCCGGCCGGACTCGAACCCGCGCGGATCAGGGTGAGCATCTGTTCGAGCACTGCAATATCGGCTGCACTGTAGAGGCGGTGCCGGCCCGGTCGGTGCTGGGTCGGGCCGATGGAGTAGCGGCGATTCCAGCTGCGCAACGTCGCGGTCGGAATACCGAGTCGGTCAGCTACCGCGCGAACCGTATATCCGGCCGGGTCCGGGAGGGGGGCTGGACCGGCGGGCATGAGCCTATTGTGCCCTCTGAAGGCGCCGACATCCCAAGCGCCCCGGGCCTCCGCCGGTTTGTTGTCGGTCGGTCCGCGTGTGAGGCGACAAAGACACATCTCGGGACACTGGCGCGAATGTGGGTCAGCCTTCCCGCCACGCGACCAAGAGAATTTATGCGTCGGTTGTGCATCGTTTTTCTGTTAGGGTGACTTCCCGACAGAGGTAGCCGAGATTCGAGGAGCGCCGGATGTTCTCGCGTACAAGATCTGCCGTCGACACCCCGAGCCGCCGATGGGGGCTGCGGTTGGCCGCGTTCGGTGCGGCCTCGGCCGCTGTCGCGGTCACTGTCGGGACAGCTGGGAATGCGGGCGCGGTACCCGATCGCGTTTCCGTCGCTAGTCCGGCCCCGGTGGAGAAATTGGAGTTGACCCGCTATCTGGGGACCTGGCAGCAACTCGCCGCCGTCCCACAGCCGTTCAATTTGCCCTGCGCCCGCGACACCCGAGCGGATTACCAACTCGATGAGCAAGGCGATATCGCAGTGCGAAACACGTGCGTCACCTGGACCGGATCGCTGAACCAGATCGAGGGGACGGCTACGGTCAACGACCTGGTCACCGGCGCGCAGCTGCACGTCAGCTTCCCCAGCGTGCCCGGCCAGGACCAGCGCACCGGGCCGACCAATTACATCGTCACCGCACTCGGACCCGACTACTCCTGGGCCCTGGTGACCGACCCCAGCCGCTTGTCCGGGTTCGTCCTGTCCCGAACACCGGCATTGGATGCCCCGACCTGGGATCGAGTGAAGGCGGCGATCGAGGGCACGGGCCAGAGCCCGTGCATGTATCTGACATCGCCCACAACGGGCGGAATGACCGATATCGCACCCCTGTGCACCCGTTGAGCATGACAAACTATGCCCGCGCCCTCCGGCATCGTCCGGTCCCGCTGCTGTGATCAGGCAGGCATCGCGGTGACGGCGAGCATCGCCCTGTTCACGCGCGATCTACGGGTACACGACAATCCGGTGTTGACCGCCGCACATCAGGCGGGCAAACCCGTCATCCCGCTGTTCGTGCTCGACGACGGCATCCTGGCCGGGTTCGCTACACCGAACCGCGTTCGGTTCCTGCTCGCGGCGCTCGCCGAGCTGGACGCCGACCTACGCACCCTCGGGAGTCACCTGGTTGTCCGGCGTGGCGACACGGTGACCGAGACCGCTCGGATCGCCGAGGAGACCGGTGCCCGCGATGTTCATATAGCCGCGGATGTCAGCGGCTATAGCATCCGCCGCGCTGATCGTCTGCATGCGAGGCTTTCCGAGCTCGATTGCGCGCTGCTGATTCACGGCGGCTCGGTGACCGCCATCGAACCGGGGGCCCTGCGGCCATCCAGCGGTGGCGATCATTTCGCCGTTTTCACCCCCTATTTCCGCCGGTGGGCCGAGGCGAACCAGCGCACGCCCCTCAGTGCCCCGCGGCGACTGACCACGCCGCCGGTGACCGGTACCCCGCTACCGGAACCGGCCGATCTATGCCCGGGGCCGAGTTCGCCGCAGCTGGTTGTCGGGGGTTCGACTTCCGGTCGGAAGGTGCTGCACGAGTGGATTTCCGGGCCAATCAACGACTATGCCGAACGCGCGGACCGGCTGGATTTCGACGCCACCTCGCACCTGTCTCCGTACCTGCATTTCGGTTGCCTTTCCACTGTGCAGATACTCGCGGCTGCCGAATCCGCAAGCGAAGGCGGACAAGCATTCGTGCGCCAGCTGGCGTGGCGCGATTTCCATCACCAAGTGCTGGCCGCACGACCGGATGCGGCCCGGTCGGACTACCGCAGCCGGCCGAACAACACCTGGCGTGACGACCCGCAGGCCGTGCGGGCCTGGCAGGCGGGTGAAACCGGATTCCCGGTGGTCGACGCCGGGATGCGGCAACTGCGTGCCCAAGGCTGGATGCCCGGACGTGCCCGGTTGATCGTTGCCGGTTTTCTCACCAAATCCCTGGGTGTGGACTGGCGTATCGGTGCGCGGCACTTCCTGGATTGGCTGGTCGACGCCGACCTGGCCAACAATCAGCTCAACTGGCAGTGGGCAGCGGGCACCGGCACCGACACCCGGCCGACCCGGAAACTCAACCCCCTACGCCAAGCCGACCGCTTCGACCCGGACGGCACCTACGTGCGCCGGTGGCTACCCGAACTGGCCGATCTTCCGGGCAGCGGTATTCACCGGCCGTGGCGCGAGAACATCGACCACGCCACCTACCCGGCACCGATTGTCGAGTGCGCGGGCATGTGACGGTGGCCGACAGCGTTCGCTAGCTGGTGGGCGGCGTCAGAACGCCGTCGATCAGGTAAACGGTGGCATTCGCGGTTTCGACACCGCCACAGACCACAGCCGCCTCGTTGACGGTGAGCTGGTCACCGGATCCGGTCACCGTAACCTCGGATCCTTCGACGGTCGGGTGTGTGCCGACGACGGCGTCAGGTGCCATCCGCCCCTCCACGACGTGGTAGGTAAGGATACTGGTCAGCATCGCCGAATCCGTTTTCAACGTTTCGAGTGTGGCGGGGTCGAGCGCGGCGAAAGCATCGTCCACCGGCGCGAAAACGGTGAATTCACCACTGTTGAGGGTATCGACGAGATTCACCTGCGGGTTGAGCTGACCGGATACCGCAGAGGTGAGTGTGGTCAACAGCGGATTGTTCGACGCGGCTGTCGCCACGGGTTCCTGCGCCATCGAATCGATCGAGCCGGGCCCACTCGGTACTTGCTCCGCGTAATCTGCGCACCCAGCGCCGACCGGCCCGGCCATAGCGCCGTCATCCTGCGCCGGCATCGTGGGCGCGGACGTGGTCATCGCGGGTGAGGGCTCGGCATTGTCCGATTCTTCGGTGTCGGTACATGCCGATCCGGCGATCGCAATCGCCGACAGTGCGGCGATCAGTGCCGCGGGGTGCTTCCGGATCTTCATATCGTGCCTTCCTGTCCAGGGGCTAGATGCCCGTACTTGCCGTCGGCGCATGATCTGGTGCTGCAGGAATGCGGTCAGAGCCCGTAGCTCCGCCATACGTCGTGGGCCACGCAAGAAATTTTCCTGATGCGTCGATTCTGCATCATTTGGCGCGTAGTGTGAAGCCTCACAGAAAGATATTTCAATCGGCCGACGGCGCTGCAGGCGTCGCAATGGCCATGGACAAAATCGGAAACGAGGAGGAGATCGTCATGTTTCATTTCACTGCTGCGCGCTCGCTCGGGTTGCTCGTGAGTGTGGGAACGGCGTCACTGTTTGCGTTGGCCGCCGGCCCGACCGCCAACGCTGCACCGACTGCGTCATGTCCGGCGCCCGGTGCTGCGTCCGTGCAGGCCGGGACCGGTGATGCGTCTTGCTCGGCGACCAGCACCTCCGGCGGTGCGGCGGCCGCCTATGGGATCGATGGCACCGCGGCTGCCGATGCGGCCGCGACGAGCCTGTCGCTGGCCATCGGGCAGAACGGCGGCACGGCGACATCGAGCTCGGAGTTCTTGTCGGGTCCGGCCGCTATCGCGCTGGGGCCGGGCGCGCAAGCAACTACGGTCGGTGTGCGCCCCGGGCTGTCCATCGGCATCGCCGGCCCCGGAGCTGTAGTGACCGTAACCGGGGTATCGACCCCCACCTGCACCGGCGGTCCCGGATTCGCCGGGGACTTCCAAACTTTGCAGGGCTGCGTGTCGCTGCACTGAGAATCATGCTCGGGTAGGAAGCCGACTGCTTGTCGACACCAGGACGGCGAGCGATAGGCACATCGTCCTCTCTGCCAGGGATTTGCGGCCGTTCGCAGTGGTGCGGCTTCAGCAGGTTCGTCGAAAGGTGGTCGAGCGTGGTCGAGGGTGGTGCAGGAGGTGACTCGGTAACCGGGTACACGGTCGGAGCCGTCGCGGCAATGTTGAATATTCCCGTCGCGACACTGCGCAGCTGGAACCAGCGCTACGGCCTGGGCCCCGCACACCACCGCCCAGGCAGGCACCGGCACTACACGCCCGGTGACGTGGCGATCCTGAGTCGGATGGCCGATCTGGTCCGCGCCGGGGCGAGCCCGGCCAAAGCGGCCGAAGCCGCCCGCCTCCAGACGGATTCGCCACCCACGCTGGGAGATGTGGCGCCGGTATCGGCCGCGGCCGAGCAGCTTCGAGTCGCCGAGCTTTTGACCGAGATCACCGCACATCTCACGCATTTCGGTGTGATAACAACATGGCAGCGGTTGTGCAGGCCTGCCTTCGCCGACATCGTGAGCCGCCAGGATCGAGGCATCGACTTGATCGACGTGGAGCATGTTCTGTCCTGGGCGATCACCATCGGCTTGCATCGTGCGGTACCGCCGGTACGCAACGTGGCGGGGCTTACTCCAGTACTGCTGGCTTGCACCGAGGACGAGGGGCACGTACTTCCCCTGGAGGTCCTGCGCGCCGCGCTGGCCGAAGCCGGGATACCGGCCTTGCTACTCGGCGCCGTACCCGATAACGCACTCGCCGATGCGGTAGCCAAACAGCCGCGCAGCCCCGTGGTCGTGCTGTGGTCCCAAACGGATCGGACAGCGATCGCGGACGCAGTTGACACCGGACGCGTACGTGCCCGGCTACTTCTGGCCGGGCCTGGCTGGTCCGCATCCCATACGCTGCCCACCGGCGGGCAGCGTATCGGCACGCTCGAGGAGGCGGTCACCGAGATCGGCCGGCTGGCGCGGACCGATGAGTAGCCATCTCTTCATATAACGATGCGTAAACGATGCAATTTTGGTGGAAAGGTGCCACAATCGGTGAGGTGAACGCACGACAAGCGGCACCCCTATTCCGCACGTCGGACATCGACGGTGACGGTTCCGCATGGATCGAGTCGTGGACTGCGCGAGTCCGGGCGGTGGTGCGCTCCCACGTCGAGAATTTCGTCCGCGCGCGGTGTGCAGAAGAGTTGCAGGCAAACGGGTTCGAATTTCCGAGCCGGGTACTTCTCGATTTCTTATCGGGTGGCAAGTCTGTGCGTCCGACATTCATGTACCTCGGCTGGTTGTGCGGTGCCGACGAATCCGAAGCCGCATTGCGAGCCGCGGCCAGCATCGAGCTGCTCCACGGGTTCGCCTTGCTGCAGGACGACGTGATGGACGAATCCGGCGCGCGCCGGGGACGTCCGACCGCGCACGTGCGGCTGGCACGCTGGCACGAGGAACAGGGTCTGTCCGGATCGCCGGCCCGATTCGGTGAATCCGCGGCAGTGCTGCTGGGTGATCTGTGCCTGGTATGGGCTGAACGCATGCTGCGTGAAAGCGGTGTCGAGGCGGCTGCATTGAGCCGGGTATGGCCGCGTTACGACGCGATGCGCGCCGAACTGGCAGTGGGTCAGCTCGCCGATCTGATCAACGACGCCGCGGGGATGCCGACGCTGGAACAGGTTCTCGATATCGCACGACGCAAATCCGGCAACTATACGGTGCGCAGACCACTGGAGCTCGGCGCCGCGATGGCGGGCTGCGCGGAACCGACCATGGAAGTACTGGGTGAATACGGCGTGCTGATCGGCGAGGCATTCCAGCTGCGCGATGATCTGCTGGGTATCTTCGGTGAGCCCTCGGTCACCGGCAAGCCGGCGAACGCGGACCTGCGGGAACGCAAAGCCACCACGGTCGTCGCATTGGCCGAACATCTGGCCGGGCCGCCCGGCCGCACTCGGCTGCACGACCTGTGGCGGCGCAACACCTTCGATAACAATGCGGTGGAGACGGCCCGGGAGTTGATCGTGGACAGCGGTGCACCTCAGCGCGCCGAGCAGATGATCGCCGAGCGTGTCGAGGGCGCCCGAATACTGCTTTCGCACAGTGTTCTCGACCCGACGGTGACCACTGCGTTGCAGCAGATGGCGATGCTGTGCACCCGACGTAGCACCTGAATCCGCATCATCACGCGAAACAGTCAGACGGCCGAGCACAGGGAGAGAAGGATCCATGCGGACCGTAACCGGGAGTACCGACCATGTCGTCGTGGTAGGCGCCGGTCTTGCCGGGCTCGCCACCGCGCTGCACTTGGCCGGCCGAGGTCGCGCTGTCACGGTGGTCGAACGCGAGCATGTTCCGGGTGGACGGGCAGGGCGGCTCGATGTCGGTGGGTATCGCCTCGATACCGGCCCGTCGGTGCTCACCATGCCCGGGATCGTTGCGGATACGCTCGCGGCGGTAGGGGAGGACCTCGGAGCCCGGCTCGATCTGCAACCCGTGGTTCCGGCCTACCGGGCATGTTTCGCCGACGGCAGCGCACTGGACGTACACAGCGACCGCGACGCCATGGAGCACTCGATCGCCGAATTCGCCGGACCGGGTGAGGTCGCCGGCTATCGAAAACTGCGGGATTGGCTGAGCGCGCTGTATCACGTCGAGTTCGACCGGTTCGTCGCCGCCAATTTCGACTCACCGTTGTCGCTGGTCACCCCAGCGCTGGCCCGGCTGATCGCGTTGGGCGGTTTCCGCCGGCTGGACCGGGTCATCGGCGGGTTTCTGACCGATGCGCGATTGCGCCGGGTATTCACTTTTCAATCCCTGTACGCGGGCGTCTCACCGCAACGGGCCCTGGCCCTGTACGCGGTGATCGCCTATATGGACACCATCGGCGGCGTGTACTTCCCGCGCGGCGGGATGCGCGCCCTGCCCACTGCGCTGGCAGCAGCCGCCACCGACGCCGGCGTGCAGTTCCACTACAGCGAAGCGGTGACCGCCCTGGAACGACGCGGCACCCGCATCAGCGCCGTACACACCGACAAACAGCAGCGCATCACCTGCGACGCGGTGGTACTGGCCACCGAACTGCACACCGCCTACCAGCTGCTACACCGATCACCGCGGCGGCCCGTGCGGGTGCGGCCCGCGCCGTCGGCGGTCGTCGCACATATCGGTGTACCGGCAGGTGCGCCGACCGCGCATCACACACTGCTTTTCGGTGACGCTTGGGAGCAGACGTTCGATGAGCTGATCGGCCAGGGTGTGCCGATGAGTGACCCCTCGCTGCTGGTCACCCGCCCCACCGCGACCGATTCGACCCTCGCCCCGCCAGGTCACGACCTGTTCTCGGTGTTGGCGCCGGTGCCGAACCTCGACCGCGGTGCACACCTGGAGTGGGGGCTCCGCGCCCATGATTACGGTGCGGACCTGGCCGAGGTTGTCGAACGGCGACTGCTGCCGGGATTCTCCGCGGACGCCGAGATCGTGCATCTGGACAGCCCCGAGGACTGGGCTCGCCGAGGCATGCTGGCGGGAACGCCGTTCTCGCTGGCGCACACCTTCAGCCAGACCGGGCCGTTCCGGCCGGCGAACCTCCCGCGCGGCGTACCGAATGCGGTGCTCGCCGGCTGCGGCACGGTACCCGGCGTCGGAGTGCCGACGGCGCTGTTATCGGGACGGCTCGCGGCCGACCGCATCACCGGTGCCGCGGCGGGCCGCGACCACGGGGCGCCGATCGCCGATATCAGTGGGGTGCGGCCGTGATTCGTTCCGAACTCGACGCCGCCGGCATCGGTGAACCGCGACTACGCGACGCCTACCGGCAATGCCGCGACCTCAACTCCACCCATGGGCGCACATTCTTCCTCGCCACCCAACTGCTCGCGCCGGCGCAACGCCCGCCGATCCACGCCCTCTACGGATTCGCCCGGTGGGCCGACGATATCGTCGACCTCCCCGACGGGCACACCACCACACCCGCGGCCCGCTTGGAGGCTCTGGCGCAGCGTCTGTTCGACGGTATCGACAACAGTGTGAGCGCGGATCCGATCGTGGCCGCGGTCGGTGACACCGTCGCACGCTTCGATATCGACCGCGCCTTGTTCGAGGACTTCCTGGCCTCGATGCGGATGGACCTGACGGTGACCGACTACCCGGACCGGGCCGCGCTGGATCGCTACATGCGCGGTTCCGCCGAAGTGATCGGCCTGCAAGTGCTACCGGTGCTCGGCACCATCGGCCCCGCCGAGAACGCGGCACCCTACGCAGCCGCGCTCGGCAAGGCATTTCAGCTCACCAATTTTCTGCGGGACATCGCCGAGGATCTCGACCGCGGCCGGGTATATCTTCCGGCCGACGAATTGGCCGCTTTCGGCGTAGACCGTGACCGGCTGCAATGGTGCCGCGACCAACGGCGCACCGACATCCGGGTGCGCTCGGCGCTGGCGGCCCAACACGCGATCACCCGCGACTGGTACCGAACCGCCCGCACCGGAATCGACCTACTGCATCCGGTGTCACGGCCCTGCGTCACGACAGCGGCCAGGTTGTACGGAGAGATACTGGACCGCATCGAGGCAACCGATTTCGCGGTGTTCTCCCAGCGAGCAACCGTCAGCCGCGCCCGCCGCGCCGCCGTCGCAGGGCCCGCGCTGGCCCGCGCCTTGTGGGCCCGTCGTGGCGGCCGGGCCGACACTCTCACCACGACGATGCCGTCATGAACGGGCGACGCGAGGAGCACGTGGTGCTGCTCGACGACGGCGGCAAACCCGCCGGATCGATGCCGAAAACACTCTTACACCATGCGAATACGCCACTACATCTCGGGTTCTCCTGCTACCTGTTCGATAGGACCGGTCGCCTGCTGGTCACGCGCCGGGCAATGAGCAAACGGACGTGGCCGGGAGTGTGGACGAACTCATGCTGCGGGCATCCGGCACCCGACGAATCAGCAGGCGGCGCCGTACGGCGCCGGGTGCGCGAAGAACTGGCGCTGGGCATCGACACACCGACATGCCTATTGCCGCGGTTCCGGTATGCGGCCACCGCACCTGACGGGACCATGGAGAACGAACTCTGCCCGGTATTCTGCGCCCGCGCCGATGGACCGGCGCAGGCCGACGCCACCGAGGTCATGGACTGGTGCTGGGTGCCGTGGTCCGACTTCGTCGCCGCCGCCGCATTGCGCTGGCCGATCAGCCCGTGGGCAGCCGACCAGGTACCGCAGCTGGCCGCGGCGCCCGGGTTCAGCCGGTGGACGGAAGGAGGCTGAGTGTGGACCGCTGGCAGTACTTGATCGTGATGGGGTTGTGTCTCGCGGTGACCGCACCGCTGGAATTCTTCGGAGACGGGGTCTACCGACGCCCGGCGCGTGTTGCCCGCAGTGTGCTTCCGGTCGCAGGCATACTGCTGGTGTGGGATGCGATCGCGATCGCCGCCGATGTGTGGAGCTACAGTCCGCGTTATCTCACCGGGTGGCTTCTGCCGGGGAATATACCGGTCGAGGAGCTGGTGTTCTTTCTGGTTATCCCGCTGTGCGCGTTGCTCACCTACGGCGCGGTCGAGGCGATCCTGGACCGTGTGCGGCGCCGCCGCGTGAGCTCGAACGCCCAGCAGGAGTCGACATGATAACCGGTATCGGATACACCCTCCCCGCGGTCGTCGCCGCGGCGGCGGTATGCGGGTGGGAACTGGCAGTTCTGCACACCGGCCTGTTCCGGCGGCTCGAATACTGGCTGACCATGACGATCGTGCTGGGCTTCCAGATTCCGGTTGACGGCTGGCTCACCAAACTCGACGCGCCGCTGGTGCTCTACAACGACGCACATTTCACCGGGATCCGGTTTCCGTGGGATATCCCGGTCGAAGACTTCCTGTTCGGTTTCGCGATGGTGACCGCGGTGCTGTTGTGCTGGGAGCGCCGCCGCCGAATAGAACACCGCACCGGCCGGAAGGTAGCGCCGTGAGCGGCGGACGACTCGGCCCGAACGGGCTCCCACGCGATGAGGTGCCGACTACCTTTGATCACGGTGCCGCCGAATACGACCGGCTCGTCGGATTCAACCCCGGCTATCACAAGCACTTACGTCTGTCGGCACAGCGTATGCAGCTACCCGCCGGCGGCGCGGGGCTGCGGCTGCTCGACGCGGGCTGCGGTACCGGCGCCTCTACCGCGGCACTGCTGTCGGTCGCCCCGGACGCCGAGATCGTCGCGGTCGATGCATCGGAACAGATGCTTGCCCGCGCCCGCGCGAAGTCCTGGCCCTCGACAGTGCGGTTCCACCACACCCGCATCGAAGACCTGGACACGACGGGCTCCGGCGGCCGTTTCGACGGGATCTTCGCCGCGTATCTGCTGCGCAACCTCGCCGACCCCGACGCTCAGCTGCGCGCGTTCGCGGCGCTGCTGCGTCCTGGTGCCCCGCTCGCATTGCACGAGTATTCGGTGCGCGGATCACTGCCGGCCCGCCTGGTCTGGAATATCGTGTGCGGCGCAGTGATCATTCCATTGGGCGCGCTGCTCACCGGCGACGCCACCCTGTATCGGCACCTGCGTCGCAGCGTGACCGCGTTCGACAGCGTGCCCCAGCTCCGGGCACGGCTGCATGTAAACGGCTTCACCGGGATCCGGGCGGCCACCGTGCCCGGTTGGCAGCACGGCATCGTGCACACCCTCACCGCGACCGTGCCGCGGCCCGGCTCCGAATCAGGAAGGACACCGTAATGCGTGCCGACTTCGGCCGCGACCGCCGCGTCGTACACCATCGCGCCCCACAGGCCCGCAAGAGCAGACGCCTCGACCACCGCCCACGCGTCGTGATCGTCGGCGCCGGTATCGCCGGGCTCACCGCGGCCACAGGACTCGCCGAACGAGGCATCGCGGTGGAAATCATCGAACGCCGAGCGCACCTCGGCGGCCGGGTCGGCGGCTGGACCGACAACCTGCCCGACGGCACACCCATCACGGTCAACCGTGGATTTCACGCCTTCTTCCGCCAGTACTACAACCTGCGCGCACTGCTACGCCGCACCGATCCACGACTGCACCGACTGCGGGCGATCGACGACTACCCCCTCGTCGACGGGCACGGACGGCACGACACCTTCCGACGCCTGCCCCACACTCCACCATGGAACGCCCTCGCATTCGCCGCCCGCAGCCCCACCTTCCCGCTACACGACCTGCGCCGCATCGACGCGCGCGCCGCGGCGCCGCTGGCGGCGGTGTCCGTGCCGGGCATCTACGACCAGCTCGACCACCTCGATGCCGAAACCTTTCTGCAGCAAATCAACTTCCCCGCGACCGCGCGCCATCTCGCCTTCGATGTGTTCTCCCGCAGCTTCTTCGCCCCACCCACCCAGCTCTCGGCTGCCGAGCTGGCGACCATGTTCCACATCTACTTCCTCGGCTCCAGCGAAGGCCTGCTGTTCGACGTCCCCACCTCGAACTACGACACCGCCCTGTGGTCGCCGCTGCACGACTACCTCAGCTCACACGACGTCCGGATTCGCACCCGCGCCACGGTCACCACCGTAGAAACCGGTGGCGACCGCGCCTTCCGGGTGCGCGAGCAAGACGGCCGCGCCAGCGCCGCGGACGCCGTCGTACTCGCCACCGACGTCACCGGACTCCGGGCCATCGTCGAACAATCACCCCAACTCGGCGACCGCGCATGGCGGGAATCGATCGGGCAGTTACGCAGCGCGCCACCGTTTCTGGTGTACCGGATCTGGCTGAACAAGCCGGTCGCACCGTATCGCCCGGCCTTCCTGGCCACCGGCGGCCTCGCCCCGCTCGACAACGTCAGCGTGGTCAACCACTACGAACACCAAGCCCGCACATGGGCCGACCGCCACGGCGGCGCCGTACTGGAACTCCACGCCTACGCCCTACCCCAGCTGCGCACACCGGACCAAGAACACGATATCCGCGCTCGGCTACGCGCCCGGTTGCACGACCTGTACCCGGAAACCGCCGACGCCCAGATCCTCGGCGAACACCTGCAATGGAACCAGGACTGTCCACTGTTCGGCGTGGGCGACCACGCGCACCGTCCCACTGTCTGCACACCACACGACGGGCTCGTGCTGGCCGGCGACGGCATCCGCATCGACCTTCCCGTAGCGTTGATGGAACGCGCAGCCACCACGGGATGGGCGGCGGCGAATGCTTTGCTCACCGAATGGGGGCTACCCGGCCACGACCTGTATACCGTGCCGACCAGCGGTCGCAACGCCCTGCTGCGCCGACTCGCTACCCGCTACGCAGCGGCAACCAACCCTGCCGAGGACCTGCGATGAACAACCTCCTGTTTCGGCGATGGCCCGATCGATGGCCACTGCAACCCCTCGACCCCGGGGAGTGGATCGACCAGCAACCCACCTATCACGCCGCGAAACCCGTCCTCATCGCCGCCATACTCCGACGCGCACAGCAACGCCCGTCCGGGAACTGGTACGTCTTCGCCGCCAGCCGAGACATTCGTACCGACCGCCCGTTCGGATTCACCGTCGCCGGGGTCGAACTCGTGGCATGGCGCGACCGACGCCAACGACTCGCCGTAGGTCCGGGAGCGTGCCCGCACATGGGCGCACCGATGGCGCAGGCACACATCGACTGCGGTGCCCTCGTATGCCGATGGCACGGGCTGCGGCTGGACAGCAGCGGGGTGCCCGGCTGGACACCACTACCGTGCCACGATGATGGCGTCCTGGTGTGGGTCCGCCTCGACCATATCGGCGGTGTCAGCCCGCTCGGGACACCTGTTCTCGGCGCCCGCCCGCCCGCGCATCGCGCCATCGCCGCAGTCGCGACCCTCAGCGGAGTGTGCGAACCGGCCGATGTCGTCGCCAACCGACTCGACCCCTGGCACGGCGCCTGGTTCCATCCGTACTCGTTCACTCACCTCGAAGTACTCGAATCTCCGCCGCTTCACCGTGACTCAACCGGTTTCGACGACCGGTTTCTGGTGGCGGTCACTTTCCGGGTCGGCCGCCGGCTCGGCGTTCCCGTCACCGCCGAGTTCACCAGTCCGGAACCCCGGACCGTCACGATGCGTATCATCGACGGCGAAGGAGTGGGCAGCGTTGTCGAAACCCACGCCACACCACTCGGTCCCGGTCCCGACGGACTGCCACGCACTGCTGTGATCGAAGCAGTCATCGCCGACTCCACCCGCCCCGGCTTCGCCCGCGCCCGCCGCCTCACCCGCCTTCTACGTCCGATAATGGCGCACACCGCGGCCCGGCTCTGGGACGACGACCTCGCCTACGCCGAACGCCGCTACCACCAGCGCACACAAGAACCGCGACCGCTCGACCGCACCAAACGGCCAACCGCAGCGCTCAGCAAGGACCGGTCGCACAAGGCCGAATAGTAATGCCCTCTGCGGTAAGGAGAGCCGACTATGAGCACCGTGATCGAAACCGTGGACGTGGATGTTCCTGTCGACGACAGCATCCCGAGGAGCGGATTGCCTGAAAGTCCGATGAGGGGCCGCAGCACGCCGGAGTAATCACCTTCCACCGGCTCGACAATTCGTGCGTGGTTCAGCTCGCTCACGGGTTCACGATCCATTCACCAAATTGTGCGGCAGCCCCGCGTCGATATTGTCTATGGCCACGATGGGAATCCTTGTTATTCGGCATCGGCCAGTGGGATGGGGTTGGCGGTGAGGTCAGCGAGTGCCTCGGCGATTGTGTCCAGTGGTGTTGCAGCGACGAGGTCGCGGCGTAGCCGGTGCGCTGCGGTGCGATAACTCGGGTCGGCCAGGATCCGATCGACCGCGCAGTGAATGGCCGCGGGTGTCGGATAGGTTGTGCCGAGGTCGATCCCGGTGTGGGTGTAGGCGACCCGAGCTGCGACTTCGGCCTTATCCGCGGTCTCTCCGGCGACGATGAGAGGTATGCCGTAGCGCAGGGCGTGTTGCACGCCGCCGTATCCACCGTTGGTGATCATGAGGTCCACGGTGGGTAGCAGTTGCTCGTAGGGCACATAGTCGGTGAGGTACACGTTGTCCGGGATCGGGAGGCTCAGTGTGTGGGTCGGGCCGCCGCCGGTGGTGGCGATGACAAGACAGTCGTTGCGATCGGACAACGCGCGCAGGGTGGGTCCGATCAGCTGGCCGAGATCGGTGTTGTCCCAGGTTCCTTGGGTGACATGGATGATCGTTCGAGCGCTGCGCAGCTGATCCGACCAGGGTGCGGCAACGGGTTCGTCGGGTGCGTCCGGGAAGACCGGGCCGGTGAATGTGACGGTCTCGGGCAGGTCGCCGCGGGGGTATTCGAAGGCGGGCACGGTCAGCTGCAGTACTCGGTCGGCCAGTCGCGGCCAGTCGGTGAGGAACACCGGCGATCGGCGGACGCCGACCTGGCGCAGGGCGCGATTGAGTCGCCGTTGTGTGGCGGCGAACAGAATGTGATGCACGACCCAGTTCATGGTGGTGTGGTCCCTCGATGGCCGCGGTGGCCATCCCATTCCGAACGGTGGGGTCTCGGTACTCGATAAGGTCAGCGGGCCGACGCCACACACCAGGATCGGGGGGCGGGAGGGCCCCGCGAGCAGGTGTGCGAGTGTGCCGGTCAAGGCTATATCGACCAGGACAGCGTCTGCCTGCTCGCGGCGCAGGGCTGTATGCAGTGCCTCGGTTTGCGCCGCCAGTGGTGCGATGAATATCGACCGCAGTTCGGCGCGTCCACGCAGGTAGCGGCGGATGAGAGGCGGAAGCCTGCTCGGGTGCGCCGAGGGTGGCGGTTGGATGTGCGCGTCGGGTGGCAGCAGCGCGAACTGCATTCCGGCCCGGCGGACCTGATCGCGGTAGCCGCAACCGGTCATTATGCACACATCGTGGCCACGGCGATGTAGGTCGGCGCCGATACGGAGCATCGGCATGACATGTCCGGCGATCGTGCTGGCGGCCAGCATATAGCGAGCCAAAGCTCCTCCAAATAGTTGAACGCTCAACTAGGCGATGACGGGGTGTCGGAAAGGCCGCGTTCGGCAGTTCCGGTGATGTTGCGGACCATGCCGCCGAACACCGCATTGTGAAACGGTGTGATCGCCTTCCAATAGAGGTGCCCGGCAAGCCCGTGCGGTTGAAAGATGGCGCGTTGGCGGTAACAGGAGCCCCCGTCGGGACCGGGTTCGACGCCCAGCTCCAGCCATGCCAGTCCGGGCAGCTGCATCTCGGCGCGAAGCCGCAGCAACCGAGGCCGGTCGATGTGTTCGACCCGCCACCAGTCCAACGCTTCACCGGCGTGTAGACGATGCGGATGTTTACGGCCCCGACGCAACCCGACCCCGCCGGCGACCCGGTCGACCCACCCACGTGCTGACCAGGCGAGCGGAAACGAGTACCAGCCATTTTCGCCACCGATGGATTCGACCACCGCCCACAAAGTGTCGGGATCGGCGTCGGTGTGGAGTTCGCGCAGGTCCTCATAGAGGGAACCGCCCGACCAGGCCGGATCGGTGGGCAGCGGATCAGAAGGCGCGCCGTAGGTGCTCGCGTCGGACCAGCGGGTCGGCACCTCGGCGTGCCGAATCCGGGTCAACGCCAGTTCCACGGCACGCTCGTAACGGGTCAGGCCCTCGGTGGGTTCGGGGATGTGAGAGGAGATGTCGTGTTCGCCGCAGACGACTTCGTGGACGAGCGATTCGATGAGAGGCACTGCCAAGGCGCGCGGAACCGGGGTCACCAGGTTGACCCATTGCGCCGATAGCCATGGGGTGAGGACCGGGACCGGCAGGACCACGCGACGAGTCAATCCGGCAACAGCGGCGTATTTGCGCATCATGGTCAAATAGGTCAGGACGTCGGGACCGCCGATATCGAACGCGCGATTGACCTCCACGGGTAACGCGGCAGCACGCACCAGGTAGTACAGGACATCTCGGATGGCGATCGGCTGGATCCGGTTGTGCACCCATCGGGGGGTGACCATGGCGGGAAGACGTTCGGACAGGTAGCGCAGCATCTCGAAACTGGCCGAGCCGGATCCGATGATCACCGCCGCCCGCAACTCCACCGTGGGGACACCGGATTGTCTAAGGATCTCTCCTACCTCGGCGCGGGAGGCGAGGTGCCGCGAGAGGGTGGTGTGTTGCGGAACGATGCCGCCGAGATAGACGATGCGCCGAACTCCGGCTGAGCTCGCCGCGGCGGCCACGACGCGCGCGGCCTCCCGGTCGACATCGGAAAAGTCGCTACGAGTCAGCGAATGCACCAGGTAGTAGACGACCTCTTGGTCGGCGACCGACGCACGCACCTCGTCGTCCACGGTGACATCGCCACGGACCACCTCGACCCGATCCCGCCAGGGGACCTCCGCCAATTTGGCCGGCGTCCGGGCCACCACCCGGACCTGATGACCTGCCTCGATCAGCTCGGGCACCACACGGCCACCGATATACCCGGTCGCCCCGAATACCACACAACGCATCCGCAATCAGCCCCTTTCCCTCGCGTGGACGCCGAGATCGGTCAGCACAGCAGTCGCCGCCCGGCGCCCGACACCAACACCCCTGAATCGAGCTGGTATCGCGGTGATCGCCACACACATAACGCCCGGAACCCAGCCGGACAGCCCGACACAGTCGATGACCCGGTCGCATCACCGGCAATGCCCGAGTAATCGTATAGCTGGCAAGCAATCGCCAACCAGCTGTGTCGATGCCGTAGAGCTGGGCGAGCCGACGCCGCACGACCGGTTCGAGTGCGTCATCGGCGCGCCCGGGAACCGATGCGGCGATCGAGCCCTGTCCGGGGGGCGCGTACTGCTCCGCGACAACGCTGAGGTCGACGGTGTTGAGCAAGAGGTCGCTGTGTCCATCAACAAGCAGCGTGGGCGAGCGCAGAGGTGAGCGCGGCGCAGCGTAGCAGAAGGTGGTGACAGCGTGCCAGCTCGGTGAGTCGACCTCGGGCAACAGTCGCGCGGCCGTGCTGCCGTCGGTGGCGACGACCCCCGCGCGTGCGGAGATCATTTCACCTCCGAGTAGACGAACCCGGGTACCCTCGATTGCGCACGCCTCGGCGGCCGTACGGATCGTTGCATCGGCGAGGTTGCCGGCCAGCTGCTGCGGCGGAGCCTGCATACCCTCGGCAACAGAGCGCGTGGGTATTTGCGTGCCAGGGCGACCGGGCCCAGCCCGACCCTCAACGCAAGCGCTGCCAGCGCCGCGACGGCGACAAGGCGGTGCCCGAACAGGTCCGCTGCTCCGGCGAACGCGGCCCGACCGTGCCAGGGACCGCACACCACCACATCCAAACCGTGACGATGCAGATGTATCGCAGCGGCCAGACCCGCCAGCCCCGCACCCACCACCACAATATCGATCGGCATCTCCGCATCCCTCTGACTCGAAGCGCTCACACGCGTACCGTGCCTGGCCATGCTCGATGCATAAATGATTCACTATTTCGCTCGATTGTGCAGCCCAGGGCATCGAATCGCGCCTCGGGGCGGCGTTTGCATGGTTCAGCGGCCCGGCAGGACGGAACTTGCCGTAAAATCACCGTGGACGACTGATCCCGGCACGATCGCGTGAGCATTACCTCGGGAATCGAAGCACTGACTACACTGGCCTGAACCCGCCATGATTTAGGCGACACTCGGTGCGGCTGGTCTCAGCGCTCAACGATCCTTGTCAGCGGTCAGGTGGAAATCCCACTGCGGCCACCTGAAAAGGAGCTATCACCGTTGCGGCGCGACCGTACACCACGAGCGTGGCACGTCGAGCGCGCCGCGCCGACCAACCCCGCCAACGCGGGGGCGCAGTCCCCCCGACTGACATATACGGTCGCCATCCACCGACACAGATTGTCGTATTGCCGTATTGTTCACTGACATTCCCGTGTCGCCTCGCACCCCGGACCGGAAATCTCCGCCTCCATTTCTATGTCGATCAAGCACTCGGTCGGACATCCAATAATCGGCATTACCGAGAGTTCGAGCGTGTCCTTCCTCGCAAACCAACTGAGACGAGATACTCCCCCGCATGCCGCCCCGTGCAACCGAACCCGTCGAGCCACACCTCGCCGACCGCCGGCCTCGACGGACAAACGGACCAGAAGCAGACTTCGAAATCATCCTTGCCGAGGGAGCCGAGTCAGAGACACTCACACGACTTCAGGCCAACACCTTCCGCACGATCGCACGATGGCAAGCGGTACAGCAAGACAGCAGCACCACCCACCTATAACTCATAATCAGCTTCGACCACCAACCGCCCACCAGAAAACCGCAGGTCGTCCCCGTTCCCATGTTCGACGTGCCCCGCCGAGGGCACCACCGGAAAAAGCAGCTTGACCGCTGCTCATAGCCGTTGAACATCACAGCAAGCAGCGGTCTAGCTTGCTTCAGTGACACTCGTTGACACAACTTCCCCCAAAGTCTTCGCGGCCTCCCGCAACGCTTCCGCCTGCGAATGGGTGTAGATCCTCGCTGTAACGCTGACATCGGCATGCCCCAGCCATGCAGCGATCACCGCGAGCGGCACGTTCCGAAGGTGCATCGTGGTCCCGCAGGTGTGACGAGCATCATGCAGTCGAATGTGCCGAACGCCAGCCTTCTTGACCGCCTTCGCCCACTTGTGGGTCAGCATGTCCGGGTGGTACGGCGTACCGTCTTTTTTGCAGGCGACATACCCGCCATCCTGATACGCCTTGCCGAGCTGAATCTTGTCCGCAGCCTGACGCCGCCGGGCGCGACGCAGAACCTCCACCATCTCGTCATCCATCGGAAGTTCCCGAGTACCAGCTTCCGTCTTCGGATCATCTTCGACCGCCTCCCCTCCGGCCGACGACCTACTGATGTGCACGACAGCGATCGATCCGGGACGATTCCCCGTTCCGGCGCGGTCCGCTGGACCGGCTCGCCGACGTCGAACTCCTCACCGCCGACTGGACCGGCTGGTACAACCAGTCCCGGATCATGCACCGACTCGGCCGCCGACCACCGACCGAACACGAAGCCGACTACTATGCACTCCACGCCGAGCAACCGGCTGGAGACAGATAAACCGGTGCGCATCAAACCCGGGGTGGTTCATCTTGTGCGAAATCGCCCGATGACACGCGGCCCACCAAGACGGCGGCACCACCCACGCATAGCCCAGATCCAGTCACCAGCCGACCAATCGTCGCGACCGAAGCCCGCGGCATGCGATCTACGCACCCTGGCCGCCGCCGATGACTGTAGGACCTCGCCGGGGTGCGACGGGACCACAAGCTCGTGCAGAGCGCCCCAGCGTCCGTATTTTACGGCCTCATCAGCGGCTTCGCCGGTGCCGGCCTCGGAGCCACGCGCCGATTTCGGTTCCCGCCCTGTCATCTCGGATCGAGCGGTGCCGTGCCGTATTCGTTGCGGCGCCGGCCACCGGGGTGATGAGCCGGAGGGTCAGAGTCGCGCCGACACCGATGACATCGACAGTACGCGCGGGCATATGCCGGTATCCCTCGAGCCGAGTCCGCAGCCCGCCGCTGATCATGCCCCGCGGTGCGGTGGTCCACTCGTCCCGGCGAAAGGCCACGCGACGAACCGGGCCGAACCCGGGTCGCAGAACCGGCAACAGACCCGCGAGTTCCGTGACGAGGTCACGACTGTGCGGCCACCAGAAGCCATCGGCATTTCCGATGCCGGCGGGATCCACTTCGAGCCGCACCTGCCAGGCGGGCCAGTCCTGCCGATAAGTCTTGATCTGGTTCGATCGTGACGTCATTTCTGTACTCCTGTTCGTCCGCGGTCAGGCCGACTGCGGTGATTAGGTTCGGGAACCGATGGTTGTCCGAGCGTCGAATCGACCGACTGAAGTGAGTGCCGAGTCGCCTTTTTCCTACAACGGTTCCCGCGTCAGGCGCCGGGCCTGTTGCTGAGTGGAGATCAGTGCCAGCGTCGACTCCGCGCCCTGGTTTTCATTGCGGCCGGTGGCTTCCAGCCCGTTGGAACAGCCGAAGCTGTCCGGATCGAGCAGGGGGACGCCGATATCGTTGCTGCCGCGGAACCAGGCTTCGCACAGCATGACCGCATCCTTCCAGTGCCGGTCGCCGGTCGCGTCGTAGGCGCAGGCGTCGGCCAGGCACGCGACTTCGACAGGCTGCTGATCGAAACCCGGCCGGGGTTCCCCGATCGCCCAGCCGTCGACCGGGGGCACGGAAAGGCGATCACCGGCTGTCTCGGTCGCGAGCAGCCAGCGCAGCATCGCCAATCCATTGGCCAGGATGCGTTCCTTGCCGGGTATCGAGCCGACAGCGAGCAACGCCTCGGCCAGCACGGCGTTGGCGTAGGAGATGGTTTGCGTACTCATGGGCAGGTACTCACCTCGCTTTTCGCTGACGGTGATCTGCCGCCACGGGGCTTCGACGCGGTAATCGGCCGGCTGCGGGCTCGAACCTGCACATTATTTACCTTTCTTCGTAGTCCGATATAGACCACCGAGATCGTCAGCGCTGCAGGGCCGTTCGGCCCCGTCGAGGTGCCGGGGCTCACGGTGACGAGTTCCGGGAGTCGCCGGCACAGCTGTTGGGCGCGGCGCCATCGCGTGCAGTGTCGAGCGCAAGCTTCGTCGGCGGACCGATCCCGCGGGTGCGCTGCACTGAGCGTCATCGGGCCCGGATTCATGGCATCCGTTGAACTTTCGCTCCAAGGCCGTTTCGGGTGCGCGTCGGCGGGGGTCAGCGGTCGGCGGCGGCGCCCATCGCTGCGTGGTTGGTGACGGGTCGGGGTTGGTGATTCTGGTTCGCCGTTTGCGGTGCTGGAATTCGGGTGGGTGCACCGGTCGCTGTGGGCGCCGGGTCGGTCTCGGTGCTCGGGTGGACGACCTGCAGCACGATCACGCTGCTGGTTCCGTACACGTACATCGTGTCGAACAGCTCGAATGGGTACGGGTCGAGTTGTATGGCGCGGTCGACCATGAGTAGGTGCCGGCCGGTGGCGTCCCAAGCGGTTGGGTCGTAGACCACACGCGATATCGGCCCTGTCCGTAGCTGGAGTGCGGTGATCAGGTCGGGGAGCTCGGTGGCGAGGTTGCTCGTTCGTGGCCGCCAGGTGGCGTCGATGTAGTCGCCGGGGTTCGAATGGAGATGCAATCGAGGGTTCGGGGCCGCCCGCGGTGGTGTGGAAGGTGTGGATATCGGTAACGGCGTCATGAGACGCTCCCGTCATGGCCGGGTGGGAGGCCGGATTGCCGGATCCGGTGACGACGCAACCTCGGCTGGTCAGCGCACGTGATACCGCCGGATACTGTCGAGCCTACGCCCATGGGCGGCCCGCCCGGCGGTAACACCGGGAAGCGGTCCGGTTCGAGTGCGCACATCAGTGGTGTGGGTTGTTACGCGCCTGCTCACCGGTGCGGTGGTCGGTGGTCCATACCGGTTGCAGCATGTGCCAGTCGGCCGGGTGCGCGGCGATACCGGCGGCGAACCGGTCGGCCAGGGCTTGGGTGGTGGGCTGCACACCACCGGTGGTGTCGATCGGCGCGCCGACATGGAAACCCCAGCCGTCGATGGTGAACCAGCAGTGCACCGGCAGCAGAGGTGCACCGGTGTCGATCGCCAGCCGGGCCGGACCCGACGGCATACAGGCCGGTTCACCGAAGAAGGTGACCGGTACCCCCGCACCGGTCAAATCACGTTCACCGAGCAACCCCACTATCCGCCCCTGCCGCAGCCGCGCGGTCAGCTGCTCGAACGGTGGTGCCGTGCCACCGGTGAGCGGGATGATCTCGAAACCCAGGCTTTCCCGGAACCGGACGAAGCGGTGGAACAGCGATTCCGGCTGCAGCCGTTCGGCGACGACGGTCGGTGTGCCGATCCGCCGGACCAGCCACACTCCTGCCAGGTCCCAGTTGCCGCTGTGCGGTAGCGCCAGCACAACCCCGCCGCCGCGCTTCACCGCGTCGTGGATGTGTTCGAGCCCGGTGGCCGCCGAGTCGATGATCTCGGCCAGCCGGACCGGATCCATCGACGGCAGCCGGAACGCTTCACACCAGTAGCGTGCATAGGAGCGCAGGCTCGCGCGCACGAGCTCGTCGGGCACCTGCTCCGGGGTCGTGGAAAGTACCCGGGCCAGGTTACGTCGCAGCTGAACCGGCCCACCATCGCGGGCCGCGTGCTCGCCGGCCATCTCGAACAGTCGCATCGACGCCCGCTGCGGCAAGGCGCGAACCAGCTGCCAGCCGGCCGCGTACCCGAGATCCCAGGCTCGGTCCTTTATGGTCATTGGTCACCGTCGGCCGATAACGTCATAGTCCTAGTTTGCCGCGGCCGCCGGGATGCGTGCAGCAACCGGCCATGTTCGCAAAAGCGCGTGTCCTGTTCAGCGTGGGGCGGTGGTCGTGCCGGTGGCCTGATGGCCTCCGAATGGGTGCCGCCATGTGTGAGGGCTGTCGGCAGTTGTCGTGACCGTACGGATATCGTCCGGCCCTGCGATGGGCTCGCGGGTTCGCTTCAGTTCACGACGGGCGAGGCGGCCGCGGCGTGAGGTCCGTCGTGCACCGGCGAGCAGCACGCCGAGCCCGGCCGCGGCGACGCGCCGACAATGATGCCGTAGAGGAACAATGTCCCGGTCGATCCGGTGACGTGGTATCCGAACACGGAGAAGTTATCGGTCAGCATGTGAGCGCTCCCGGCGTTGCCGAGCACCCCAGCCACCGCGACGATCACCGCGGCGAGCAGAACGACGAGCCCAAAGATGATGATCATGACGCCTCCCAAGCCTGGAGTAGTGCGTACCTCCCCCAGTCAACGCCGGGTTCATGCACGGTGTCCAGGCCCGACGGGCCGATACGCACGGAGTGTTTCCTGCGATGCTTCGAACGTCGGCACGGGCGTAGGCCGCTATCGGCCCGGTGTCCGCCGCACGGACACCGGGTAGGATTGGGAAATGCCGGGGGATTTTCGTACGAGACTACCCGTGGCCTCGTCGTCACCCGGCCGATGAACAGGGCCCGCCACGCGGACCCGGTCAGGAGCGTCGTGATGACGCCACAACACGAGCCGATCCTACTGGACCGCTCTGCACGCTTTTCCCTCCGTGACCGACTACCTGTATCACGCCGGTTACCGACACCACGCCGCTCCCGTCCCGGGGTGGTCGGCGGGGCCTGGTGGCCCCACACGAACAACTTGGTCGCCGAAATAGCCGATCTGCAGACGCTACTGGGCAGCCGAGCCGGCACCGTCGACCGCATCATGTACAACCTGGACACCTGGCAGCCGGCCCCGAGGCACACGATGCTCGGCGGGCAGTCGGTTCGCCTGGACGGGTACCGGCACCTGCCTGCCCACACACTCTGTGTCCTGGGCCTCGACCGCACCCGCCTCGTCCTCCTGGTTATCCCGGCGGCCACCGCCACCGACACCGCGCAGGCGTTGCTGTCGGCTGCATCCCGGCCGGACAACGAACTCACCGCCGGCGAACTCGTGGCCGCCGACACCCGGCACCGTCTCGAACGCAACCAGAACGCCGCCGCGTTGTACCGCTGGGACGACGAGGGCGGACACCTCGCACAGCTGAACCCGGCAGACCGGCGCAGTTCATTCCTGTGATCCCCGACCCTTACTGGAGGCCGGATATGACAAAGAACCCACCGTCGAACAGCGGCGACGCTGCCGCAGACCGCGGCCTGGGACGATTCCAGGCCGCTGCCGGTGGAGGGCAACCGTTCGACACACCGACCCGCACACCGCGGCTACTGCTGCGCGACCGGGACGAGGAATCCGGCGGCGTCGACGGTGTCTGGTGGCCCAGGACCGACAACCTCACCACCGAACTGCACGACCTGGTCACCACCCTCACCCCACGACTGGGCGCGACAGCCCGCATCAGCTTCGACTGGAATTCGCTGAGTCTGTCCCAACGCCGCATCGACGCCCCCGACGGAATACAGGTCACCGGGCCGCTCCCAGACCAGCCGCCCCACGTGATGTATGCCTTCGGCCCCCACGAACAGCGCCTCCGCTTACTGGTGATCGACCCCGCCACCAACGCAGACCTCGCCGACGCGCAGATGCGCAACGCCATCAGCGCCACTACAGATCGGCCGCAATCCTGACCCGGCGCATGGCCACCTCCTCAGACGGAAGTGATCCCGACCACCCGGTACCGCCACATCGACACTGGGCGGGCCAGTGAGTCGTCAAAGTCGACACTGGGATCGGTAGGGGGTCGCCGTCGGCCGACCACAACATGTGCATGGCCTTGAAAGTTCGCCCAGGATGCGCGACAGCCTGCCCCGATATAGCGCGATCCCCTGCTTCAACTTGAAATAAAGAGCAAATACTCTCCAACTCTCTTGGTGGAGCCAAGAAGCCTCGAAGCCCTGACCCCTACTCAGCAGTTCGGGTATCTCATAATCACCTCTCGGCCAACCTACAGTTGGTAGTCAGCTTCGATTTTCAACTGACCGCGCGAAAATCGCAGGTCGTCCCCGTTCCCATGTTCGACGTGCCCCGCCGAGGGCACAGACATCTGTGCAGGTCAAGCGGGCTTCTTCTCGGAGCCTCCCTGTCCGGCCACTCCCCCAGTCCGCAGCCAGTCCGCAGCGTGCCAACCGCGCAGCTTTGGCGGCAGCAACGAACCAATCCCGCCGCATATTCCGTACCCGCAGGACCGCCCCCTGTGACGTGGTGAAGACGTCCGCGTCATCACTTCGGCCGGCACTCTGCCCGGTCAACCGGCTGTGGTCCGGTCGCAGGAAGTTCGACACCGATCCGACCTGCGCGAATAGATTGCCGAACAAATTTCATGGCGACATCCGTACGTGGGGACTGAGCTGGTTGCGAGTCCCAGCCTCCTCATGGCCCGATTGTCTGACCTCACTCGGCCGAGTCAAGGGAAAGAGCGCCCTTGACACGACCTCCCTCAGCTCAGGATGGCCGGTATGAGGAAGCAAGGGAAGGGAAGTCACCCGGAGATGCCCCAGCTCGACGTGGGATGAACGGTCCGGCGACGAGCAGTCAGTTTGCGTCCAGACCTGTTCGTCGTCGAGCCTCTCTAACCAATGGGCTCACCTCGAACATCTCATCCGGGTCGGACGCTTCCAGGCAAGCCCAGTACTCGAACTGCTGCGCTATCTCAGGTGCTCTGGTCGCCTCCCACACCGTCACCAGGACGTCGACCAGTGGCTCCGTCTGCGCTGGGAGATCATCTCTGGCCGACTCGAGAACCAATTCCAGCAACCAGTAACTCAGTTCCCAGTCCGCTTTGTTCGTGGTCAACAGATCGACGAACTCATCGAGTCGGTCCGGGTCGGACACTTCGATCGGCCAATCCTGCATCCAATCCTCGTAAGCGATGCCCGCCATTCGCGCTACACGCAGCTTCGAATCTCCGCCCGGATACATCACGTCACGCACGCAGCCGAGGGTAGCCATAAGCGAAGTCGCGGGTAGGGAAGGGCGGTACCCGCACATGCGAAATCGGCGGGGGAACATCGTCCACCGCCGGTCCGCAACTGGTCGCAGAGCCGCCGTCTACGACCGACCGCCACCAACGAACCCAACGAACAATGCCCAGGCCACGCCATCGCGGCCAACGATGCCAACCCGTGGTGAGCACGGTCCAGCGCCCGCAGTCGGTTGCCCAAAGCTTGCGTCGGTCACGATGAGCGTCACTCCGATGGGGCATTTCGGCGGCGCGGTTGGCGGGTGGGGGCCAGTAGTCGGTGCAGGGCGGTGGGGGTGTGGCCCAGGTGTTCGCGAACGGTGCGGGTCAGGTGGGCCTGGTCGGCGAAGCCGAGGTGGGCGGCGAGGTCGGCGAGGCCGGTTTCTCCGTCGGTGATCCGGTCGAGGGCCTGTCCGACCCGTATCCGGTTGCGGTAGCGGGTCAGCGACACTCCCATGTGCTGTGAGAACACCCGGCTGAGCCGATACGGCGAAACCTGCAGAAGTGCGGCCAGAGCCCTCAGCCCGCCCGATTCCGGTGCCCCGTTGATGATCGCGTCGCGGGCCGCGGTGACCAGCATTCGGTCGGCGGGCCGCGGCCGAGGGATCGGCTGTTCGGCGGCGAGCGCGACGAGCCGGACCAGTTCCTCGGTCACCGCGTAGTCGATATCGCCGCCCGCGGCGGCGGTGAGCATTCGGCGGTGTGCGAGTTCGATACGCGCATCGACGTAGACAGCCCGCGGGCTCACCTTTTCTTCCAGGAGGCCGGGCTCGATCGTTACCGCGGTGCAGACGTCACCGCCGGCGGGGTGGGAGAACCCTTCCTCCTCACCCGGTATGCCGATGTAGCCGACAGTGCGGTCCAGGTCGGCGAGTTCACCGTCGGCTTGCCGCCGGAACCGGCCTCGGCACACGAGCACGAGACGATGGTCGTCGCGGGCTTCCGGAGCCGAGAAGTGGGTGTGGTCGGAGCGGCAGTTCACGGTGGTCACGCTGAACTCGGGGCGGGTGGCAAGGGTCGTGGCGGACAGCACTCACCGACCGTATGGCCGGGGTACGACAAGAAACTGCCCGCAAAAATCTTCAAGACCTGCGCGGGCTCGGGCACGGATGCTGAGACGGCAACACCGGCTACACAAGGGAGATATCCGAAACATGACCGTCCACGCGAACCTCGCCGCAATCACCATCGACTGTGCCTCACCGACGGTGATGGCGGAGTTCTACCGCGAGGTCACCGGCTGGAAGATCACCCATGCCGACGAGGATTCGGCCTACCTGGGGGAGGGATCGATCCAGCTCGCGTTCCAGCGGATCGCGGACTATGCAGGGCCGAGTTGGCCTGATACCGGTAAGCACGCCCACCTCGACTTCACAGTCGCCGACGTGAAAACCGAAACCGAGCGGCTGCGCACGCTGGGCGCGACGGTCCCCGAGTTCCAGCCGGGGCAGGGTCAGTGGACGGTTCTCGCCGATCCCGAAGGTCATCTGTTCTGTCTCGCCGCGGCCTGATCAGGAGGATTCCATGGCATCCATTCACAAAGAATTCGTTGTCGACGCCACCCCGGAGCAGGTCTGGGATGTTCTCGCCGATTTCGGCGCGGTGCATGAGCGTCTCGCCCCGGGTTTCGTCACCGATACTCGTCTCGACGCCGACACCCGCACAGTAACCTTCGCCGACGGCACCATAGTCACCGAACGGCTGGTCGGCCTCGACCCGGCGAGCAGGCGAGTGGCCTACTCGATCGTCGGCGGGCACCTGCATCCCGCCCACCACCACGCCTCGATGCAGGCCCTGCCCGCCGAGAACGGCAAACCCTGTTCGTCTGGCACACCGATGTCCTGCCCGAGGATCTCGCCACATCGATAGCCGAATCCGTCGACCAGGGATCGACCGTCATACAACGGGCACTGGAGACCGCAGCAACCGCAGACACATCGATGTCACCGGAGACGCTCAGCTCGGCATCGCCTCGGCGGGACTGCTACCCCAGCGGTTCCAGCTAGGAGTCGCGGCGGTGCAGCGCCGTCCAGCCCACTCCGATGGCCGCCGCTGCCCAGCATGCGGTGACCGCGAGACCTGTCCAAGGACCGAGGACGCCGGTGGGGTCGTATACCAGGGCCTGGCGGCCCGCACGGTCCGGCAGGAACTCCGCGACGCTCCCACCGCGGGTGACATCGCCGAGCATGAACGACAGCATCAGGACGAGTGGGATCAGCACGCCCATGGTGGCGGCCGAACTGCGTAGCAGGGTGGCGATCCCTGCAGCCATCAGCGCCATCAGCGTCAGGTGCACCGCGCAGCCGAGCATGGCGCGCCAGCCGACCGGATCGTCCAGTCCGATCGCGCCGTCACCGATGAGTGGCCCGCCGGCGAGGAAGCAGATCACACCTGTGACGAGCCCGACACCGAAAGTCAGTGCACCGATCACGGTCAGATTGGCCGAGTACAGCAGGCCCCGCCGTGGAACGGCCGTGAGCCATACTCGCATGCCGTTGTCGCGGTACGATCCCGCAGCGCAGGCCGCACCGAAGGCGATGGCGATGACCTGCCCGAAATTGATGCCGAAGAACGACAGCAGCACCGGATCGAAATCCGCTGTGCCCTTCGCTTCGTGCGCGAGCGTGGCGCTGCCGAGCAGTGAGAGTCCGACCGTCACCGCGAGCAACAGCACCAGAATGCCGTTCAGCGATGGCAGTGACCGAGCCTTGATCCATTCCGAGTGAAGTACCGGGGTGAACGTCATTGTCATGCCTTCTCGGGTGCGGGGGTGGTGGCCGCGTATTCACGGTCGGCCGAGGTCAATTCGAGGTATGCCTGTTCCAGAGACGCCTGCTCATCGGAGAGTTCGAGGACCGGGACACCCGCGCCCGCGAGCAGCGGGCCGATCCGGTCGAGGCGCTGGCCCTGGATGAACCAGTGCCCGGAGTCTTCGATCGCATCGATTCCGGCACCGGCCAGCACCTGGCGTAACCGCGCTTCGTCGGTCGTGCGCACGCGGACTCGTGGCTGCACGTGATCGCCGATGAAGGTCTGCAAGGCGGTATCGGCAAGCACTCGGCCGCGCCCCAGCACGATCAGCTGGTCGGCGAACGCGGCGGTCTCGCCCATCAGGTGACTGGAGACGAGCACGGTACGGCCCTCGCCCGCCAAACGGCGCAGCGTTTCCCGGATCCAGATGATCCCCTCCGGATCGAGCCCATTGGACGGTTCGTCGAGCATGATGACCGGTGGATCACCCAGTAGCGCGGCCGCGATACCGAGGCGCTGGCGCATGCCGAGCGAATAGGTGCGGACTCGACGCTTTGCCACGGCCCCCAGCCCGACCTCCTCGAGGATCTCGGTGACCCGGCGGACCGGAATACGGTTGCCCACGGCGAGCGCGAGGAGATGGTCGTGCGCGGTGCGGGCCGAATGCGCGGCTGCGGCATCGAGCAAGGCGCCGACCGTGCGCAGTGGCCAGTCGATGTCGCGGAACCGGCGACCGCCGACGGTCGCTGTCCCTGAAGTCGGCCGATCCAGGCCGAGGATCAGCCGCATCGTGGTCGACTTGCCCGCGCCGTTGGGGCCGAGGAATCCGGTGACGCGCCCGGGGCGGACCGAGAAGTCGATCCCGTCGACAGCCCTGGTGCGTCGGTAAACCTTGCTGAGTTCGCGGACTTCGATACTGGTCATGCTCACACCATCGCCTGGCTGCGATGACAAGACTTCCCCACCGAGCGGGTATCACCTCCCCCGCGCGGGGGAATCGTCGGCCATCGAACGCTGGCACGATGGCATTGTGTTCACAGCACTGTTGCGGCCACTGGCACGTTCGGTGACCTATACCCGCGGACTGCATCTGGCCCTGCCGATGGCCGCAGCGGCGTTGTGGATGTTCATCGATATGCACAGTCCCTGGGTGCCGCTCCTGCTGGCCGTACCGATCGGGTTGATCCCAGGAATGCGGCTGGCCGAGGCGATCCAGGCTCAACTGTTTCTCACCCCACACGAACGCGGTGCCACTGATTCCTCGATCGCCGTGGCGCCTGCCGCCAACTGGGCGGATCGCTGGCGGACCGTACTGTGGCTCGAGATCAGATTGTTGTTGAGCACGGCGTTGTTCGGCGTCGGCATACCAGCGATCCTGCTGTGCTCGGATCTCGTGAGAGCGGCGCTGGGCGCCGGGCCCACCGGGGACACACTGCTATCCCTCACCGGTCCGCGGTGGTGGTATGCGCTTATCGCGCCGCTACCGATTCTGGTGCTGCTCGCCCTGCTGGTCGGCCTCGGCGAGTTGGTCACCGCCTGCGCGCGGTGGTTGCTCGGCCCCTCGGCCTCGACGCGTCTGCACGCTCTGGAAGAACGCACCGAACGGCTGCTGGAAAACAACCGTATCGCCCGGGAATTGCACGACTCGATCGGCCACTCGCTCACCGCGATGGTGTTGCAGGCCGGCGCCGCCCGCGCGACCGGTGAGCCGGAGTTCACCGGCACCGCGCTCGCTGCGATCGAAGACACGGGCCGCACCGCGTTGGTGGATCTGGAGCGCGTGCTCGCAGTGCTGCGTGACCCGAGCACGCCCGTGGACCAGCGTCCGATGCTGACCGCGGCATCCGGGCTGTTCGACTCGGCCCGTTCGGCGGGAGCCACCATCGATGTCGACATCACCGGCCCGATAGAGCGGGTTTCCGGCCCGGTTTCGCGCGAGGGTTATCGAATTCTGCAGGAAGCACTCACCAATGCTCTGCGCCATGCGGGCCGTGTCGCCGTCGAAGTTCGTGTGTACGCGGACGCGCAATGGCTCGAATTGGACGTGTCGAATTCCGTCCCTGCCGCCGAATCGGCGGCCGATCGAGCTGTCCCGGCCGATCACGGCAGCGGGCTGCGTGGGATTCGGGAACGTGCCGAACTACTCGGCGGCGATGCTCGTATGGGCCTGGAGGACGGGCAGTGGCGGATATGGGTTCGGCTACCGACCCACGGCCTAGGGTGATGCGGTGACCATCTCGGTGCTGCTGGTAGACGACGAACCGTTGACGCGGGCGGGGCTGCGGACGATTCTCGATGCACAAGAGGGAATTACGGTGGTCGGCGAAGCGGCCGATGGTGTGTCGGTAGTCGGTGAGGTCAAGCGACTGCGCCCGGATGTCATCGCCATGGACGTGCGGATGCCGCTGATGGACGGGATCGAAGCCACCCGGACGGTACTTCGAGTCGTGCCGGAGCCACCGAAGATCCTGATAATCACCACCTTCGAAAACGACGACTACGTCTACGAGGCGCTGCGAGCCGGCGCCGACGGATTCCTGCTCAAACGCGCTCGCCCCACCGAGATCGCGAACGCCGTACGCACCGTCGCACAAGGTGATTCGCTGCTCTATCCGGCCGCGGTCCGGTCGCTGGCGGCCGGCCGCAGAAGCGACAGCGCACGCGCGATATTGGACCGCGCCGACCTCACACAACGAGAAGTGGCGGTCCTGCGCCTGATGACGAAAGGGCTGTCGAACGCGGAGATCGCGGCCGATCTGTACATTGGGTCGGAGACGGTGAAGACCCATGTCAGCTCGATCTTGGCGAAATTCGGCGCCCGGGACCGCACCCAGGCGGTCATCGTGGCCTACGAATCGGGATTCGTGTAGGGGATCCACTACACCGAGCGCATTCTCCCGGATTGTCTGGCTGAAACTCCTGTCTGGACAGGCACCGATCCAAGCAAAGAGCGGCCGCGTCCGGCTGGGGACGGGCGAGGAATCCTCTCCCGAATGCCTCGAGCGTAGCTGCAGCCACGCTGGCTGGGCGCGGCACCTGCTAGAGATCGTCAGGCAACAGACGGAACGCGGCGTGACCGGTGAGCGGGGTGACTGCGCGGAAATCACGCCGGTCGAGCGTCAACACCTCCACAGTTTCGTATCGCTCGGCCAATGAAACATTAGTGGCATCAGTGAGGTCCAAGCGCATGGCCAGGTATCGGTTCTGGACCTTGCGCGCGACCCGCAAAAGATCCGCTGAGACCGTGGGCACTTCGATGCGTCCGGTGCGCTCTTGCGCCAACAACCAATCATTCACCGCATAAGCGGCTCGACGATCGATATTTCGGGTGGTGATGTGTTCGACTTCGAGCAGAACGAGTGGAGAAACGATGGTCAGCGCCGCCTGCTGCAGCGCTGCGCGCGCGGCGGCATGTTCGGGATCCGCGGAGTTGAAAGCGGCGACCAGACCCGAGGTGTCGCCGATCACGATCATCCAGCATCGGGTTCGGTGTTGGTGATCGCTTCTCGCACAGCGCTGTCGATTTCATCCGCCGTCACCGCATGCCCATAGTCGAGAACGGGGATATCCCACTCCTCATCCCATCGGCGAGTACGGATCGCGGCCAGATGAAAAGCTTCACGAAAATACTCGGACTCCGGCCGCCCTTCGCGCGCGGCGGCCCTCTTCACCAGCTCGAGGTCGGCCTCGTCGACCATGACCGTCGTCTTCTTCAAACCCATAAGGTTATGGTACCCGCACCATAACACACCGGTCAGCTTTCTTGAGGGCTGTCCAAGATAGGCTGGTTCACAGGACGCGATGAGTCAGGACTGCTGATGCCGAGAAACAGACGCCCCCGCGATCGGGAGGAGAAGCGCGCCGAGATCGTCGCTGCCGCGCGGCGGTTGTTCACCGAACAGGGGTACGACGCGGTTCCGGTGAGCAGAATCGCCCAGGACGCCGGGGTGGTGTCGAACACGCTGTACTGGTATTTCCGGGACAAGGACGCGGTGTTGACAGCGGTGCTGGAGGAGGTCCTGGCCGACTCGATGGCCCGGTACGGTGAGGTCGTCGACACCGATATCGTCGATCGACTGGTGTGGGTCGTCGCGGAGTTGGAGCACGTGAGCCGCTTGGTGACCACCGTTCACGCTCGCGCGAAAGAGTCGGAGACTGTCCGGGACTGGCACGAGGCGTTCCACGCGTTGACCGAGGGCTTGTTCCGGGTGGACCTGATCGGGATCGGGGTTCCTGAGAACGAGTTGGACGCGATGATCTCGATCGGGGTGTTCGTGGTCGAGGGACTACTGATGCATCCGGTCGACGATGAGCGCAAGCGCGCGGTGATGGAAACGCTGATTCAGAGCGCCCGCGGAATGGCGGTAGCCGCCCGCTGATGCAGTCAGCAGGCGGCTGCACGCTACGCGCCGTGCGGGTTCAGGTCGCGGCGTCGGCGAATTGCTCGGTCAGGAAGTCGATCTGGTCGCCGACGGCGTCTTCGAAGTAGGTGCCGAGGTAGATGTCGAAGTGGTCGCACGGGTAGGTCTCCACGCGGACATGTGCCAGGCCCCGCGCGCGGCGTTTGGTGGTTTCGGCGGGGGCGGCGGCGTCGTTGTCACAGACGCACAGCAGGGTCGGAACGCTGGAGTGGGCCATGGCACGGCCGGGACGGTACAGCGGCAGCCGGAACACCAAGCGGGCGGCCAGCGCATTGGCGGCGTCGAAGTCGTTGTCCGGACCGGATAGCACGCCCCACATCGAGTCGCGGCCCACCGTGGTGACGGGCTCATGTTCGTCGTCGTCGACCGTCAGTTCGATGTTCTTCGACAGCCGCGCACGAACCGAGGGCAACCTCTTCAGGAGGGCGCTGGAGCGCCGGGAAAGCCGGGTACCGGGCGGCAGTAGCGCCGACGCGCCCGCGATGGCGTCGGATGAGGCCACGAATGCGGGCATCCACGAGGTTCCGGCCATCGGCATGAGGATGGGCCTGCTACCGAGCCAAGAGCGTGCGGTGTCGAGGATTCCCACTGCCATCAGCGCGACAGCGCTGAGCGGCCCGGTCCGCAGTCGTGAGATCAGCGAGGCCGGTCCGTCGGTGAAGGGACATTGCGCGACGATGGCTGCTACTTGTGGGTCGCGGCTCCCGACCTGCAGGACGTGTCCGCCACCGAATGATGTGCCCCACAACGCGATCCGTTCGGCATCGACCTCAGGCAGGGTGCGCGCGAAGGCCACTGCGGCATGCCAGTCCGCGAGTTGGCGTCCGATGTCGAGGAGCTGGCGCGGCTCTCCGCCGCTGGCCCCGAGGTGGCGGTAGTCGAAGACCAGCACCGACCAGCCGTTCGCGGCGAACCGTTCGGCGAACGCCGCCAGGCGCATCTCACGCACCGCTCCCAGCCCGTGCCCCATGATCACCATCGGTCGAGGCTCGGACGCGCCGGGTGTGGTGTACAACCACGCCGCGCACGGCACCCCGTCGGAGATGAACTCCACATCGCGCCGCTGGATCGCCGCGGTGGCCTCACCTCGATCGATCGACTCGTCGGCAGCCATACCTTGATCCTTCCGCTCAGCGAATTCAGCACTCTTGAACGTCGCCCAAGAACCGTGTCGCGATCACGGTAGGCACTTCTTGAACGCCAGTCAAGAAGATGTTTCCTCGGCTACGCCGGCTCCTCGCGAAACTGCACTGGCGTGGAAGTCAGCGAACGAACACGTCGCTCGTCAGCCCGCCCCCGCGCCCCACTTCGGCCGCACCCTGACAGCTCATCCCGCACCGAATACGGCCGCGGCCGAGCAGGTCCGCGATCTCTCGGCCGGATGGGGCACCACCGAACAGCCGGCACGGATCACCGGCCGCGCGTCCCGGCGCCGACTACTCGACCGCGCCGATGCCACCGCCGTTCGCCGGCTTCAGCATGGAGAAAACGGCGCCATCCGAGCACCCCGAGCCGTCGGCGGGCCCGGCGGATCGCCGACGGGCGACTGCTTTCTCGTGGCTGCGCGGGACACTCACGTGGAGACCGTGAGGTTCAGACGTGCCAGACGCCGCACGATCAGGCTGGGGACGTAGGCCGGTTCGGGACCCCGCAGTGTCACGTTGCCGGTGGTGTCGAGCAGGGTGTGTACGGCCTGGGCGGTTTCTTTGCGGGCAAGGTGGGCACCGAGACAGAAGTGGATCCCACGGCCGAAGCTGTGGTGCCGTTTCGGCTGGGTGCGGTCGAGGTCGACACGGCCGGGGTGGTCGAAGATCCGCGGGTCGCGGTTGGACGCACCCCACATCAGCATCAGCCGCGCACCGGATTCGAGGTCTACTCCGGCCAGGCGGGTGGGAGCGGTGGTGACGCGGAAGTGGCCGCGGAACGGGCTCTCGATCCGCACAGCTTCCTCCACGAGCGCGTCCACGCAGCCGCGGTCGGCGCGGAGGCGCGCCTGGAGTTCGCGGTCTCCCGCGAGTAGCCGGACCGCCGTGCCCAGCAGGCTCGTGGTGGATTCCGCGCCCGCGGTCACCAACTGCACCAGCAGGATCGCGGCCTGATCGCGGGTTATCGTCCGAGCGGCGACGGCCGCGGCCACACTGCCCAGGACCCCGGCTTCTTCGCCTGGGCGGGCGTGATCGAGTTGTTCGCCGAGGTATTGGACGAAGTCCACGACCTCCAGCGCCGCCTGCCCGGCGCGATCGGGGGTCGCGACACCGGACACCATATCGATCGCGGCATCCGACCAGCGGGCCAGCTGCGCGTGATCGGCGTCCGGCAGCCCGATCAGATGCCCGATCACCTGCACCGGCACTCGATGGGCGACCTCGGCCATCCAGTCACCACCACCGGCGACGACCAACCCGGCCACTGCGGGCCGGACAGCGGCATCGATCATCTCGGTCAGCGCCGCGACCGAGCGTGGGCTGAACCGCGGCATCACCAGCGCCCGGTGCGCGGTGTGGGTGGGTGGATCCGCGGTCGCCAGCACATCCACCGCGCCGGCCGCCTCGGTCACCGACACCGCCGCCGATCCCGAGGCCGCCGACAGCACCGCGACCAGATTGCTCGAGTAGGTCTGCGGATCGGCCAGCACGGTGCGGATCGCGTCGAATCCCAGCACGACATACAACTGCTGTCCAGGCAGGAAATGCACATCGCCGGCGGCACGCAACTGGTCGAGCACCGGGTAGGGGTCCTCCAGCGCGACCGGGGAGAACAAGTCGGGGACAATCATGACGGCACCGCCCTTTCACACGTTGTATAACGTGTTATACAACGTGCTGGGCAATTGCGGTACCCTTCGGTCCGTGGTCGATGACGCTGCCGCCCTACTCCGCGAGTCCCGCGATTCCCTGCGTGTCGTACGCGAATTCGGGCCCGCCGAACGTGAGCGGCGCAGCGAGATCGCTGCCGTCGCACGCGCCATGGCATCCCGTGACGGCTACAAAGGTGTCACCATCCGGCAGGTCGCCGCCGAGGCCGGCACCACTCCGGTGACCGTGTACCGCTACTTCGGCTCCAAGGACGGCCTGATCCAGCACCTGATGGCCGACTGGGCCCTCGACACCCTCGACCGCATCACCCGGCTACACCCCGACCCGGCCGCCGCCCCCGCCGACCGAGTCGCCGACACTTTCGCTCGAGTCATCGACTGGGCAGACGAACAACGCAACCTGCTCCACGCCGGCATGAACTCCGTACACTCCGGCGACGGACCCGGCATCAGGGTCTGGCGGCCGCTGTTCACCGAACTGGTCCGCGCCGCCCTCGCCGACCCGGACTGGACCGACGAACACGACCAGGCCCTGATCCTCGGTCACGTCCTGACCACCTGCCTCCTCGACCTGACCACCAACCCCGCCAACATCACCGATATCCGCCGCACTATCACCCGCGCGGCGCACCTACTCTTCACCGAACCCGACTGACGCGACTGTTCATCAAGATGCAGTGTTGAACTCAGCCCAGCGATCCGGCTCGACGACGTCAACGCCCTCGCCTCTGCCATCGTCCGCGCTGCCCCCGGAAAGCAAGACCGGCCAATCGACCGGGGCAGCGCGCCGGGTTCGATGCGCCCAGGTTTCCCCGACGCGACCGAGCGGGTACGCACGCCGGGTACGGCGTGTCGAGGGTGCCGTCGGCGAACCGGGCAAGTATGGCGGAAACCGCGGCGACGGCCGGACCTGCCGGCGTTTGCTCATCACCGCCGGAGTCCTGGGCAGCGGGGCCCTCGTGGTCGCTGCCGGGAACACGCATATTCCGATAGCCGCTGTATCGAACATACGTTCTATTCATGGAGTAGGGTCGGCAGAGTGAACACACATTCGACTGCACTGGCATCGCATGCGCCGAGGCGGAAATGGTCGGAACTGACTGATGTCGACTTACTGCGCACTCTCGTCGAAACCGAACGCCACCGGCGGCGACTGGGCGCGGCCATGGTGGCCGCAGTCGCCGAGGCCGAGCGTCGCGGTCTCGCCGCCGACACCGGCTACCGGGACACAACGGAGTTGTTGAGTGATCTGCTGCGGATCAGCACCTCCGAGGCGCGCCGGCGAATCGAATGCGCTGCTCCGCGGGCCCGATCGCGTTCCAGAAAGGCGTGGAGGGCGTTGGCGGCGGTGGGCTGAGCCCGGGGCGTAGCCGCGGAGGTTGCCGAGCGAGACGACGGTGCCGCTCACCGTAGCCCCGTGTTTGCGAATCCCGGCCAGGCAGAGCCTTCGGCAATGCGTTTCTGTGGTTCAGCCGAGCCTCCGGGCGGGGTCCGCGGGGCGGAGGAAGCGCTGCAGGGAGGTGCGGAGCGCCTGCCGGTCCGCGGCGTCCGGGTGGGGTGAGGCGGTTGCCCATGCGATGTAGCAGTCCGGGCGCAGGAGCAGTGCGGCGGGCAGTTCGGGATCGGGGTGTGCGGTCACGATGTCGAGTTGGTGATGCCATTCGGGTAGCGATTCCGCCCAGCCCGCATCGCCGGTCAGGTCGAGCAGCAGTGGCCGGGCATTCCTGGTCAGCTCGGCCAGCCGGACGGTTCCGTGCGGAGTGCGTAGTTCCATGTCCGGAGCGAACCGGCCGATGAGTGGGTGGGTGTCGGGTCCGCCCACGTCGTAGCGGATGTCGGAGCCTGCGGTGAGGTCGGCGAGAAGCTGCACGGCGCTTCTGTCACGTAGCAGTTCGGTGAACAGTTCGCGCAGGGCGGTGATGTCGCCACCCGGGCCGATCAGCGCGGATTGCGCTCGGGCGTAGGTGACCATGCGGGCGGCGGCTTGCCGGCGTTCGGTCTCGTAGCTGTCCAGGAGCCCGGCCGGTGCGCCGCCGCGGAGGTCGGCCGCGAGTTTCCAGCCGAGGTTGACCGCATCCTGAAGGCCGAGGTTGAGCCCGGGACCGCCTCCTGCGGTGTAGATGTGGGCGGCGTCGCCGAGCAGGAATACGCGCCGGTCCCGGAATCGGTCGGCGATTCGGGTGTGGCCGCCGCTCAGCCGCCGCAGCACGTGCGGCCCGCCTCCTGCAGGTGGACCGAGTGGCACTTCAGTGGCGAGTACGCGGCGGACGCTGGCCCCTAGTTCGCCGAGGCTCATGGGAGTGCCGGTCTCGGGCTGGTCCCATTCGATCGTGCTGATCAGTGGCGGATGACCGGGGAACGGCGCGTAGGAGAAACCTCCGTGCTCGGTGCGCAGTGGCAGGAACGGCTGAATGGTTCCGTAACCGGGCACGATGAGCGCGCCGGTCGCCGGATCCACCCAGTCGGACGGGACGGTGGCGTGTGCCGCCCGACTGGTCGCGCGGTCGTAGCCGACACCGGGGAATCCGATGCCGGACAGTTTGCGGGTGCGGCTGTGCGCCCCGTCCGCACCGGCCGTATAACGGGTCCGCAGCCGGTAATTTCCGTCCGGGCCCGTAACTTCCACGGTGACCGCGTCGCCGTCTTGCCTCAGGCCGATCAGCTCGTGTCCACGCCGGATCTCCGCACCGAGTTCGACGGCACGCTTTTCCAGAACCTTGGTGATGTGGTGCTGCGGGGCCGGTAGGCCGTAGATCGGACTGTTGTCGAGCAGGCTCAGGTCCAGAGCCATCGCGGCGAACATGAAGTAGGTGGAATTCGGTTGCGGCGGTACCGGGCTGCCACTGAGCTGTTCGTAGAGGCCCCGCCGATCGACCAGTTGCACGACCTGGCCGAGTAGCCCGTTGGCTTTCGGTTCCTCGTCCGGTGTGGCCAGCCGCTCCAGCACGATCGGCCGAACCCCGGCCAGGCCCAGTTCGCAGGCCAGCATCAGCCCGTTCGGGCCACCTCCGCTGATCACAACATCGACGGTCATCGGCGTCTATCTCCTTCTGTTCGCGGCGCGACGCGGTCCGGCAGCCGCGGTGGTAATCGCCGCGTGCGGTGAATGCGGCGTCGAACTTCCCGGTCGAGCCAGACTAGAAGACCAAATTGCGTGCACGCAACTTTGCGTGCACGCAACTAGTACACGCGTCGAGATGGTGGAGACGCCGACAGCAGCCGACGGACCGGCAGCATCACACGGCGACGACGATCTTTACCTGGATGTGGCCGCGCTCGGCGTCCCGATTCAGACCGGCCGGCTCGGCGGGATCACCGCCGGGATCGCGCAATCGCTCGATCCCCGCGCAGCCTGACCGGGTACGCCGCAGCGGTGGCGTCATGGCGCACCTGCCGGCCGGCTTCCCGGCGATCGGCCCGTTCGGACCACTCCGCGGTCCACCGGCCCCGGCGTGGCATGGCACGGAGCACATCACCCACCTCGCGGGGTATTCCTCCGAAGACTCGACACAGGTTCGGAGACGACACATTCCGCACACCAGACGGTTCATCAAGCGGTGGCGGCAGCGCGCCCGCGGTGGTACTCAGGTGGGGCCCTGGACGGTGAACCCGTCGAAGTATCGACCGCCGAAGATGTCCAGCACCTGGGTGACGATCTCGAGAATCGGTTCTGTGTCCCCCCGAGCCACCGCGCGAACACCGTCGGCCAATGTTTTCGCGTATTCCGCACCGGTGTGGCGGTCGAAGTCGGCCAGCTCCCGATGCAACCACTTACCGGTCCCGGTCCAGTGGCGGTGCCCGGTGAGCAGCAGGTCGGCGGTAGCCCGCCACAGGTCGGCGGCGATCAGGAGCCGTTCGTCGTCGTCTGCACAGCCGGCGAGATCGTCGAGCCGGTCGGTGATCCCGTAGCGGGCCGAGCGGAGTTCCGCCGCCGTCAACGGCTCGGGACCGGCGGCCAACTGTGCCGCACACCTTTCGTGCAGGTATTCACCGCTGCCGTCGTTGTCGAGCAGGATCACCGAGCAGCCGATCAGCCGCAGGGTCGCAGGCCGCCGAGCCTTGCGGTCTTCGGCCACGAAATGCCGCATCGCTTCTTCGGTGTGCACGAACAGCTCGACCGGCCATTCCCGATACCGCAGCGATTCCCGATACGGAGCCGGCGGACCGGCCAGGAGCACGCTGACGTCGAGATCCGACGTGGACGTGGCTTTTCCGAGCACGGTGCTGCCACCCAGCCAGGCTGCCCGCGCCTCGGGAAAGCGTTCACCGACCAGACTCCGCGCGATATCGAAACCCTCTACGCTCATCCTCCTATCGGAACCCGCCCGGCAGCGCGGAGCAACAGTCGCGAAGGGCCGGAGCGGGCTCCGCGTCAGCGCGAGTAGTCCCGGAAGGTCATCACGCCGCCGACCAGGAAAACCATCACGGCGAGGATGTAGACGACGACGCGGAACCAGGTCGGCCCGTAGTAGCTGACCGCCATCGCCGCAGCGAGCGCCGCGAGAATCAGTACCACCCCGTAGAACGGTGTGCGCTGCTCCCTGTCAACCATTCCTCCAGTGTCCGCCGGTAGCGGCCGGGTAGCAATGGACACCGCGCAGATCGTGCCCTGACCTGGGAATTCACCCCGGCGCGCATCGTCGGCGGCCGCCCGTCAGTCGTGGTCGTCCGGCCAGTACACCGCCCATAGCAGCACGAGAACCGGCAGGCCGAGAACCACGAACCAGCCCAGGCCGATCACCGGCCGGTGCCCGCCGTCGACCATCGAGCGAAGGACAGCCGGGGCAGTACCGTCTCCACATCGGCGTTATCCATCACCCGGTTGAGCTCCAGCGGACCGAGGTGGGCCGGGGCCGGCATGATCACCACCTCCGCCGCCGCATTGCGTACCTGATCGGCCACGGGCAGCAGCGACCGCATATCGGGCCACACCAGCCGGTAACCGAGCCGTCGCGCCAACCGTGACACCTGCGCCCGGTCCCAGTCCGGTGCGGTACTCACCTCGTCGTCGACCCATCCGAACGCGATCGGCTCCCCGTGCTGCCGCATCATGCCTCCCCTGCTTCCGTTGACGTGGAAAGCACCCACCGCCGGGGAGCTGTCTGGGGCGACAACGGTCGACCCGGCGGCGGGGCCGGAAGAAGCGTGTCAGTGCAGCTACTGCATTTTGCCCCGCCGTGGGGCAACGCCCGTATCGTGTGAGTTGTCAGCACCGTTTCGAGGGAGTACGCATGAGCGACTACCAGCGTGAGGAAGGCCGGTTCGTCGGACAGCGAGTGCGCCAGATTCGTGCCCGGCGGGGTATCTCGCAGCAGGTGCTCGCCGACCGCGCGGGACTGAGCCGCGGGGCCATATCCAAATACGAAATAGGTGAGCGCCCTATCGATTCGCGGCGCACTCTGTTGGCCCTGGCCTCCGCACTCGGCGTGACCATGGGGGAATTGACCGGATACGAACAAGACAGGCTCGATCCGTCTGCCGTCGGTTTCCATGCCTCGGTGCCCGATATAGAAGTGGCCCTGTGGACGCAGGGAAATACCACCCACACCGCGCCGCCGCGCACTCTGGACGAGCTGACGGCCACCGCACGACGTACGGCCGAGCTTCGCATAGCGTGTGATTACGCCGCACTCGGGCCGATGCTCGCGCCACTGCTGACCGACTGCTACCGGCAGATCAACGATGCCCACGGGGCCGAGCGGGACCGGGCGTGGGATGTGCTGGCGATGATCGCGCACACCACGGCGGCCGCTTTGAAAGCCCGCGGATACGGTGCGCTGTCCTGGACGGCCGCGCAGGAAGCAGAGAACGCGGCACGCAATATCGGCGGCACCGCGGCATTGGCCGCAACGGCATTCGCCCGGTCGCAAGTTCTGCTGTCCCAGCCCGGTTCGCTGCCCGCCGCACTTGCGCATGCCGAAAGAACAGCGGAAAAGATCGCCGCGGATGTTCGCACAGTGGGCGAGATCGAAACGTACGGAATGCTTCACTTGCAAGCTTCTCTGGTTACCGCGACGCTCGGCGGCGATCCGGTACCGCATCTGAACGAGGCCGCCGAACAGGCAGACCGGCTGTCGCATGCCGATCCGGGCCGGTCGATACTGCGAAATCCCACATTCGGTCGGGCGAACGTGCAGCTCTGGCGAATGTCGGCGGCCATGGAACGACGCGAACCAGGTGAAGTGCTCGCCCTCGCGCCAACTCTGGTGCCCGAAGATCTTCCCGCGAAGGGCCGGCACGCACAGTACTTCGTGGAGATCGGCCGGGCGCACGCGCAGCAACGCAATTATCGCGATTCGCTTCATGCGTTACTGCGTGCCGAGCACGCGGCCCCACAGCACGTCCGGAACATGGTCCATGTACGAGAACTGGTGGGTCACATGATGCGTAAGGCGCGCCGCGACCTGACTACCGGGGAACTGGGCCGTTTGGCGCAGCGGGTAGGCGTTGTGGTGTAGGGATTCACGAGATCGCTGCTGGTGCCCGGGGTCGAAACCTCCGCCCGTCCCGGGCTCGACTACCCACGCGAGCGGCGCTGGGCCGGGTACCTGCGGGGCGATGCTGCCGGGGCGTCGGTTCCTCTGCCCTGAGGTCCTCGCCCCGAAGCGGCGGCAATACAGCATCCAGCGCAGCTGCTGTCGACCATATCCGCCGGTCCGAGCGCAGCGAGCGCTGCTGCGGGCCGGTCATCGTTCAGGCTCACGCCCTGCCGCGACCGGCCCGACTACCGAAGATGCTCGGGCGACGCCATCCCATGTCGCCCCTCTCACTGGTTATCGAGGCCGACGACATTGTCGAGGAACTGCTGGGTCTCACCGGGCGAGTGCTCGGGCGGACAATTACGGAATACCGATCGGGATGCCGGCAGCCGGCCGGATATGCGGGCCCGGCGGGTGAGTCGAATCGTCGGCGCGCTGCCGTTCACGCCGGGCCCCGTCCGGCGGACAGGCCGGGTCCCCGGTGGGGGCGGCTGCGACGGCCGCTCGTCGCATATTCTCCTGCGCCACACCAGCTACCGCGCCGATCGCGATGGCCGCAACGGCGATGACACCGGACGGGCCGGTCCCGGGTAGATCCTTCGGCTACCGCATGACTCCGGTGTGCCCGGTGGAGTAGCGGCCCGGCTGTGGCCAGACGGTGAGGCCGTGCGGGCCGTCGCCGACCGGGATACGGGCCAACAGCTTCCAGTCGACGATATCGATCGCGTACACCTCGCCGTGTTTGCGGCCCGATACCCAGAAGGTCCGGCCGTCGGCGGAGATATTGCCCATATCCGGGCTGCCGCCGCCCGGCAGGAACCATTTGTGCACGAGTCCGTGTGCCGCGAAATCCCAGACCGAGATGCTGCCTTCGTCGCGGTTGGTGATGAGCATCTGTTTCGAATCCCGGGTCACGTACAGCCCGTGGGTGCCGGCGCCGGTCGGGATGAACCCGGTGTTGTCGAAGGTCAGTGCGTCGAAGGTGTAGATACCGCCGGCGTGCATATCGGCGACGAAGAAGGTGCGGCCGTCCGGGGAGAGTTTGACGTCCTGCGGCATCCCGTGCCGCCCGCCGGGCAGGTCGATGGTGCGTACCAGCGTGCGCGCGGCGATATCGACCACCGACATCCGCCCGGCGAATTCGCAACTGGCCAGGGCGAACCGGCCGTCGGCGGTGAAGTCCATATGATCGACGCCGGCACAGTCCGGGACCGGCAGGGCATGTTTCTTCTCCCAGGTCACCGGGTCGTAGAAATCGAGCGATCGGTCCGCCTCGGCGACTACCAGCGCGTATCGGCCATCCGGTGTGTAGTACATGTTGTACGGGTCGCGCACCGGGAAACTCGTACCCGGTTTTCCGGTGCGCGGGTCGATCGGCAACAGGCTGCCGCCGCCGATCGGCAGATCGTTGGTGACGTAGAGGGTTTGCAGGTCGTAGGACGGCACCACATGCTGCGGTTCCACACCACCGGCAGGGAAGGTATCGATCACCTGAAAGGTGGCGGGGTCGATCACCGAGACATCATGGGATCGGCTGTTCGGCACGTACACGAGCTCACGATGATCGGCGACCGCCGAGCTCAGTTCACGGTTGGCGGCGTAGATATCGTCGGGGCGCAGCGGAGCGGGCATGCCGGGCAGCAGATTCGCCAGATGCGCCGGCGGCGGGCTCGCGGAGGGCACCGGGGTTCCGGTGGATTCGCCGGGCGATACGGCCTCCCCCGACGTACAGCCCGTTACCGCAATGAGAACGGCGGCTGCCGCGGTGAGCCGGACCGAACGGTCGCGCCGCAGGGTGGTCGCTGACACCGGTGTCCTTTCGTCCTGCCGAGTGTTCGCCAGGTCGAAAAGGAGATACCTCGAGCCACGGTCTCGTTCGGGGCACATCGGTGGCAACACTCGAGCGCAATAGGAGACAACAGTTCGTGCACGATTTCCGCATCCGGCACATTAGTGGAGCGACCGCGACGCGCCAAAAGCAACCTTCCGGTTACTCACCGTGTTCCGGACGGGTCTCCCGGCAGGCGGCAGCAGAGCCACCGATCCTGCCGGGCGACGAGCCCGTCGCTTTCACGCCGAGACGACGGAGCGGCCCGAGCGCGGCGAAACACAGTGACCACCCGCGCGTTTCGCCGACGCAGCGGAACCGGAGACGGACTGCGGCGTAGCGGACGCCCGGCCACCGGGCCGGGGACGGGGGCGAGCGCGGCGAGCAGTCGGCCGGTCGCGGCGGGCCGCGGTGAACTGGTTATCGGCCCGGCGGAGTGGTTCGGCCCGGGTCAGGAGGCGTTGTTCGCCGGTTTCGTGGTCGTCGTCGTGCCGGGGCAGGCCCGCGCCGAGCAGTTGGACTTCGTACGACAGGGCCATATCGAACCGGTATTCCGTCACCACTGCGGTTTCGGGCTCCACCGGCCGGTCAGCGGCCGGGCGGTCGGCACGATCGTGGTCGGAAACTCCCGCCGGTACAACGGGCTCACCGGCGCGCGGCCGGACCGACTTGTACATGCTGAGGGCGAGCGCCGCGGTGACCACGGCGGCCGAGGCGCAGAGCAGCGCCTGATTCGTGAGGGCGACGGTGGCCACCTGCTGTGCCGCATCGGCGCCCGCTTCCGGACCGCCCCCGAAGAATGTGCCCAGGAAGTCACCGAGGGCCGACTTCAATTCGTCGTGGTATTCGGTCGTCTCGCGCAATTCCGGGGCCTTGCCCTCGAGGTACAGCAGCGTCGCCGGGACGAGCACGGCATTGGCTGCCCCGGCGCCGATCACGGCCGGCAACCCGATGCCGTACAGCCGATACAGCAGCGCACCGGCCAGGGTGATCACCGCGGCAGCGGCGGCCAGGCCGCCACCCAGCCCGCTGATGGCGACAATGCCTTCGGTCGGGCGTTCACCGACGTTGCGCAGTCCCGGAACGGAGCCCTCGAGGCGACCGAAGGCGTCCGCCTGCACCTCTCCGTGCGGGCCCGAGGCGGTCAGCCAGGGCCGGAAAAGAAGGACGAGGGTGAGCAGGCTCAGCGCCGAAATGAACCAGCATTTCCAATCGGATAGGAATCGTGAAACCGGTCGATGGATATTCCCGGCCGGAGGTTGGGGTGAATATTCCGACGTGTTTATGGTCTCGACCCTGTGGTCCACCGTTTCGCCTTACCGCGCGAATGTCAGGGGTGCGTATCTCGGCGCATCCCCGATGAGCCCTTGCCGCTCATCGACTTCCATCAGCCTAGAACACCACAACCGCAGGTCAAGTGGCATTTGGCGGATAAAGAGAGCTGTGCCACAATACCTTTCGGTAACATTGCCGGGCCGCCGCGGGACCATAGATCGCGCCACTGTTGCGAAACCTGCTGACGGGTGCGGGTTTTCACCGGGATTCACGGCCGGGATGCGCCGGAATTTCCGAGCCAAGGCTGTGACCGGATACACGTACGATTCTCGGCCTCATATTTCGTGAGCGCGGACACCACAATCGGAAACGGTCCGCCGCCACCGCCCGCTCTCCACCCCCACGGAACTGTTCGCGGGTCGGCGATATCCCGCCGGGCCCTTCCGGAAGACGCTGGGCGACAGCACGGCCGACCGCGATCATCGAAAGGGGCGGGTCGCTGCGCGGCCGTGAGAGCGCCGCGTCGAAATCGCGGAAGCGACGGACAGGCCCCGACACCATGCCCCGAGAGCCGCAAGCCGGACGCACCCCGGCACCCGGTAGCGCGCCGGCGACCGGGAAACGCACCGGCGAGTATCGGCACGAGCCCGGCACGGACGGACGAACTGTTATCAACCAATGGGTTGACCATGGCGCGCACGCGTTCTACCTTGTTCATCAACCAAAAAGTTGAGGAAGGTCGGATGGACGGAACCGGGGAGCAGCTCAACCGGGTGTTCGCGGCACTGGCGGACCCGACCAGGCGCGCACTGGTGGCCCGGCTGGCGGCGGCGGACGCGACGGTCAGCGAACTCGCCGAACCCTACGAGATGAGCCTGCAAGCCATCTCCAAGCACGTGAAGGTCCTCCAGGACGCCGGACTGGTGACCCGGAGCAGAGACGCCCAGCGGCGGCCGGTCCATCTGGACGCCGAGGTGTTCGACCTGATGACCAAATGGATCGAGCGTTACCGCCGCACCGCAGAACAGCGCTACCAGCGTCTCGACGCGGTACTGGCCCAACTGTCCGAGGACGACGAACCACCGCGGGTACACCCGCCGAAGGAGGCATCATGACCACAACCGCGTACGAGACCAGAATCGTCGCGGACGAGAACGTCCCGACGATCGAGATAATCCGGGAGTTCGACGCGGAACCGGCCCAGGTGTTCCGCGCGCATACCGACCCCGATCTCTACGCACAGTGGGTCGGGCCGCATTCGGTGAGCACGCGGATCAGCCGCTGGGACGCGCGCACGGGAGGCGCGTGGGCATTCGCCAACGACAGAGACGGCGTGGAGATCGCCACCTTCTACGGCAGTTTCCACGAAGTGCGCCCGGCCGAGCGAATCGTGTGGACGTTCACCTACACCGGCGAACCGGACGGGGTCGCCCTGGAGACGCTGACCTTCGAGAAGGTCGGCGAACGGCGGACGCGGCTGCGGACATTGAGCGTCGTCGCGGACTTCGCGACCCGGGACGGCATGCTGGCGAGCGGGATGGAGACCGGCGTGCGCGAGGGCTACGACAAACTCGACCAACTCCTGGCGCCGGAGTCCGCATCGCCCGCGGTCGCGGGTCCCGCAACCCGGCATTTCGAGGACGCGGCCCGCTTCACCGCGCTCGTCGAATCCGCTTCGGCCGAGGATTTCCGACGCCCCAGCCCGGTCCCGGAGTGGACAGCGCTCGATATCGTGCGGCATCTGGTCGACTGGTCGCGCGGGTTCCTCGGCGGGGCCGGAATCGAACTGCCCGCGCTGGACGTCGCAGCCGATCCGGCGACCGCGTGGAAGAAGCATGTCGCCGATATCCAGGCCGTTCTCGACCATCCCGCCGGACGCGTACTGAGCAACCCGCACACCGGGGATCAGCCGGTGGACCAGGCGATCGATACCTTCTACACACCCGATATCTGGATGCACACCTGGGATCTGGCCAAGGCACTCGGCCACGAACCCGGCCTGGACGAGCAGCGCTGCCGCGCGGCGCTCGAGGGGATGGCACCGATGGACCGGATGCTGCGGGAGAGCGGGCAGTACGGTCCCGCCGTACCGGTCGGCGCGGACGCCTCCGCCCAGGACAAGCTGATGGCCTTCATCGGCCGCGACCCGGCCTGGCAGCCCACGTCCTGAATCGGGCACCCGGTCACCACGCACCGAAGCCCTGGGAGTTCCCAGGGCTCGGCGGACCGGTTTCACCGGCGCGGTAGCAACAACGCGGGTATCACCGCGAGAGCCATCAGAGCCGGAGCGATCAGGTAGGCGTCCCGGAACGCCTCGGCCAGAGCCGGTGCCAGGGCCGCGTGTGCGGCGGGGTCCAATCCGTGCAGCGCCTGCAGGCCGCCCGTGATCGGCAGTAGCGCGGAGAGCACGACCGCGACCACCGCGGTGCCGATCGCCATAACCGTGGTGTTGATCAGGTTCACGGTCGTACTGCCGCCCGCCTGCTGCTCGGGGGTCAGGGCGCGGGTGGCGGTGGTGATGGCGGGCATCATGGTGCCGCCGCCGCCGGCGCCCATCAGGAGCATGGCCGCGCAGAGCCCCCAATAGGACGAATCGGTGTCCAGCTGAGCACGGAAGAGCAGGAAACCCGCTATTCCGACCGCGATCGAGACGGGCAGGTAGCGGCCCGGCGGGAAGCGGTCTATCAGCCGGCCGGCGATCTGCATGGTGGTTCCGGAGGCCAGCGCGAACGGGATACCGAGTGCCCCGGCCATCAGGGCGGATTCCCCCCGCACCACCTGGAAGTACAGGGGCTGCAACAGCATCGCACCGAAATAGCCTGCCGCGAACAAGCCGAGCAGGGCGGCGGCGGCACCGACCTCGCGGCGACGCAGGATCCGCAGGTCCAGCAGTGGCTCCGAGGCGGTGAACCCGCGGTACACGAACACCGTCACCAGGATCGCACCGAGCACCAGCGGCACCGCGACCTGTCCCGGCGGGAAACCGCCGTGCTCGCCCGCGGCGGTGACCCCGTAGATCAGCAGGGCCAAACCGGGCGACATGAGCGCGACCCCGACCATGTCGATCCGCTGCCGCGGTTGCGGATCATCGGCCGGAAAAACCCGCAGGGCCAGGAAAAGCACCACCGCGGCGATCGGGACGTTCACATAGAACATCCAGCGCCAGGACAGCTCGTCGATGAAATAACCGCCGAGCACCGGGCCCGCAAGCGGCCCCACCAGGATCGCCAGCCCCATCGTGCTCATCGCGCGACCCAGCCGTTCCGGGCTCGCCGCGCGCAACAGCACGGTCATACCCACCGGCATGAGCAGTCCGCCACCGAGCCCCTGCAGGACCCGGAAGGCGATCAGCGATTCGATATTCCAGGCCGCACCGGCCAGCAGCGAGCCGATCGCGAATACCGTGACCGCCACCAGGTACAGGCGTTTGGCTCCGAATCGGCCCATAGCCCAGGCAGCGACGGGGACCACGCCGGCGACCGCGAGCGCGTATCCGGTCGACACCCATTGGATGGTGGCCAGTGGTGCCGCGAATTCGGCGGAGAGATGGTTGATCGCCACATTGACGATCGTCTGGTCGAGAGTGGCCATGATCGAGCCGACCACCAGGACCAGGGCGACTGTCATCGGGTTGCTGGCTCCCGGTTCCGGCCGGGTCTCGACTGTCGTCACACTGTGTCGCATCACGGCCCTCACTGTCCGTAGGGGCGGGTGGCCCGCGCCGCACGTAATGCCTCGCCCCACCAGATCAGCTGATCCAGCAGTGTTTTCGCGGCGGTATCGGCCGCTTCGGTGGCGAGCTGCGCCGCGCCCCACGGATTGTGGAAGCTGACGGTATCGCGCACGGTGACCGTGTGGAGTTCGGCGAAAACGCCACGCAGGTGTTCGACCGCGCGGAGACCACCGGATATCCCGCCGTAGCTGACGAACCCGACGGGTTTCGCCTGCCATTCCCGCCCGTGCGCGTCGATGAGGTTTTTCAGCGCGGCCGGATAGCTGTGGTTGTACTCGGGCGTGACGATGACGAAGGCGTCCGCCGCGGCGAGGGCGGCCCGGGTCCCGGCAGCTTCGGGGGCAGGTGCTCCGAAGGTGTGCGGCAGGTCGAGTTCGCCCACGTCGACGATATCGACCGTGAGATCCGGTCGCCTGGTGGCGTGCTCGCGGAACCATTCGGCGACGGTCGGCGCGAAGCGCCCCTGCCTGCTGCTGCCGATCACCAGGGTCAGGCGCAACGGCGCCGCGAGGGTGGTGGTGCCGGTCGATACGGTGGTCATCGGTCTCCCTAACTGCCTTCGGCGGCTCCGTCGGCCGCCCGCAGACCACCTTGCTTCCTCAACTAATGTTGAGGTCAAGAGCGCGGCGCGGAAGAACCCGGGACATGCGGCACCGCCGGGAAACCCACAGGTCCGACAGGCGGACCTCGGTATCCGGCCGCGGTCGAGCGCACCCGCGAACTGCCCGGTCTCGCCCTTCGCACCGGGGCCGGCACCTGTATCGGCGGAGGCACCGCGGCCCTCGCCTGGTGCGCCGGATTTGCTGTTATCGGGTACGTCTGGTCCCGGGCCTGGTTCACCGAACGGGCCGGACGGCCGGCCGTTCTCGTCAGCGCGCGAGCGCGGTGGCGGCCAGTTCCCGCCAATCCGCTGTCGCCCCCTCCCGCATCGCCTCGGTGAATTCCGCGTCACCGAGGCGATCGCGTACTGTCCGTTCGACCCGGGCGGCATCGGGTTGGGAACGATCGGGCACCCCGTGCACCACCCTGCTCACCGCGAGCAGCCGCGCGGCCTCGGCATCGCTGCCCGCACGCAGGACCCAGTCCGCGATCCCGACGAGCACCTGGGCCACCAGCAGCGAATGCCCGGCCTCGGTCGACGCCCGGAAGGCCGCGGCATGATGTTCGCGGGCCCGCGCGAGATCGGTTTCGAGGTAGCCGCGCAACGTGTGGACGGCCGCCACGAACTGCGGCAGCCCGGCTTCGTCACCCGACACGGTTGTCGCGATATCGACCTGTTCGAGGGCCTGTTCGATATCGCCGCTCCAGCGGGCCAGCTCCGCCCTGGCCAGAGCGAGCTCGACCAGCGCGAACGGCCAGGCCACCCGATTCGCGCGGCGCTGCGCCTCGGCCACCGCGGCCGCACTGGCTACAGGGTCGCCTGCCAGCCAATACAACTGGGCCTGGCGCGACAGCAACGCCACAATATCCTCGGCCGAGCCGATCTCGGCGACGACGGCGATGGCCTCCTCGTAGAGTTCGCACGCCGAGACGAAATCGCCGCGGGTGGCGCGCCGGTTCGCCAGCTCGGTCAGCGCGAACGATATCCCCCACCGCTCACCCAGCGCCCGGAACTCGGCCAGCGCCCCCTCGAGATAGGCGTCGACCTCCGGCCCGTCCTGCCCGACCACGACCCGCATCTTGCCCATCTGCAACCGGGACAGCGCGCGCACCCAGGGGTCGTCATCGGTGAGCAGCGGTTCGAAAGCGGTCGGCAGCGCCTCCGGGCCCTGCAACATGGCGTCCAGTGCATCGATGAACGCAAGGGTGGGATGACCGGCCCGGACACCCCGGCTGAACCGGTGCGCTTTGCGAATCCACTCCCCCACCTGGACCGCATCGTTGCGACCCGAGCTCATGAAATGTGTGACCAGGCCGTACACCAGCGCGCGGGTCGCGTCGTCCACCTCGGCGGGTTCGTCGGCGACCGCCGTCAGCAGCTCCTGGCCTTCGGCCTTGTACCCGCCGAGCCACCAGTACCAGCCCGCGGCCGCGGCAAGCCGCCACGCCCCGCTCGTATCGCCCGCCGCGAGTGCGGTGCGCAGCGCCGCCGAAATATTGTCGTGCTCGGCTTCCAGCACCACCAGCCATTCCAGTTGCGCCGCACGCCGTAGATGTGGTTCCGCGGTTTCGGCGAGGCCGGTGAAATAGGCCAGATGCGCCCGGCGCGCGGTCTCCGCTTCCCCCGACTCCGCGAGCCGTTCGCAGGCGTACTGCCGGATCGTCTCGAGCATCCGGAAGCGCGGCTGGCGCTCCCGCGCGCCACCCGGCATATCCGGTCCGACGCCGGTTACGTCGCCCGCTGCCCCGTGTTCCGCCGGGATCAGCAACGATTTCTCGGTCAGCGTAGTGAGCAGATCGAGCACGTCCAACTGCTCGACCACCACCTGCTGCCCGTCGCCGCCGTCCGCGCAGACCTGCTCGGCCGCCTCCAGGCTCGCATCGCCGGCAAACACCGCGAGCCGGCGCAAGACCGCCCGTTCGGGGTCGGTGAGCAATTCCCAGCTCCAATCGACCACCGCGCGCAGTGTCCGATGCTGCGCAATCGCTGTGCGACTGCCGCCGGTGAGCAGCCGGAACCGGTCGTCGAGACGTTCGGCGAGCTGATCCAGCGAGAGTGTGCGCAGCCGGGCGGCGGCCAGTTCGATCGCCAACGGTATTCCGTCCAATGCCCGGCAGACCCGGACCATGGTTTCCAGCGTGCGCGGATCGTTGCCGAGATCCTTGCGCACCACTCGGGCCCGGTCCCGCAGCAACTGCACGGCCGGGGAGGCTTCGATCCCCGCCGGGTCGGCGTCGACGGCGGGCAGAGCCAGCGGCTCGACCTGCCACAGCGCCTCACCGGTGATCCCCAGCGGTTCGCGGCTGGTCGCGAGGATCCGCAGCCGCGGGCACTCACCCAGCACCCGGTGCGCAAACACGGCCACCGATTCGATCACATGCTCGCAGTTGTCCAGGATCAGCAGGGTTTCGCGATCACGCACCGCTGCGATCAACCGGTCCACTGGTTCGGTGTGCGAGGCGCCGCCGAGCAGTGCATCGCGCAGACCGATCGCGGCGAGCGCCGCCTGCGCCACATCACCACTCGTACCGACCGCGGCCAGCTCCACCAGCCAGGCGCCGTCCGGCAGGTCGTCGAGCAAGGTATGCGCCGTCTCCACGGCCAGCCGTGTCTTCCCGGAACCACCCGGCCCGGTCAGCGTGGTGAGGCGGTGGCCGGCGATGAGATCGCGGACGGCGGCGATATCGGCGAACTTGCCGACATATTCGGTGAGTTCGGCCCGCAGGTTCGTCCGGCGCTCGGCGTTGTGCTGCGCACCCACGTCGCCGCGCAACAACGCGACATGCAACGCGGAAAGCTCCGGCGAGGGGTCCACACCCAGCGTGTCGGCAAGAGCTTCGCGGGCGTTCTGGTACACCAGCAGCGCTTCGGAACCGCGCCCAGCCGCGCCGAGCGCGCGCATCAACGCGGCGACCAGCCGCTCCCGCACCGGGTTCCGGGCCACCAGCTCGGTCAGTTCGGGCACCAACTGTGCGCCGCGGCCGAGCCCGATCTCCGCTTCGTACAGATCCTCGAGCGCGGCGGAATGCAGCCCCTCGAACCGGGTGACCACGGCATCGACGGCCTCGCTGTCGCGCACCTCGACCCCCTGCATCGGCGTGCCCCGCCACAGGTCGATCGCCTCGCGCAGCAGCTCGGCGCGCAGTGCGTCGCCACTGCCGCGGGCCCGGTCCACAAGCTGCTCGAATCGGACGGCGTCGACGGCGTTCGGTTCCACCACCAGCCGGTAACCGCCGGCCTCCCCGTCGAGCGCCCCCTCGGGCAACACCCTGCGCAACCGGGAAACCAGTGCCTGCAGGGCATTGGACGCGTCGGCCGGGGGTTGTTCACCCCAGATCCAATCGACCAGTGTCGTTTTCGGCACCACCCGGCCGGGTTCGAGCGCGAGCGCAATCAGCAGCGCCCGCAACCGGGCGCCGGGGACCTCTATCGATCCGCCGTCTTCTGCCCGGATCTCGAGCGGTCCCAGCAACACGATCTGCACCCGGTTATTCTGCCTGCCGGGTGGGTGGGGTTGTGATTTCGGAGCTACTGCGCGGCTCGAACCGGCATGAGCTTCGCGCTTCGGCCATGGTGCGGCGGGGTTGTGGGGCCGGGGGTCCTGTCAGCGGGTGTATCAGGTGGATGTCAGGGCGGTATCAGCGGTGACCGCGACAGTGCTCATATGAACAGCACGGCACCTTCCGAACCGAGGAAGAACTCTTCGCAGAGCGGAGACGCGCCCAGGGAACTCCGGGTCGATCGCGATCGCTGTATCGGCGCCGGGATGTGCGTACTGACCGCCCCCGGTGTTTTCGACCAGGACGACGCGGACGGGCGGGTGATCGCGCTGACCACCGCACCCACGACCGATCAGGAAGCGGACGTCCGCGCGGCCGCCCATATGTGCCCTGCCGGCGCGATAAGCCTCCCGGGCCACTGACCTGATATCCACATCCGACGAACAGGAAGACCTGATGACCCGCACCGCCCCCGTACCGCACGGCCTGCCCACCGAACGCAACGCCGGCCCCTTCGACCCGCCCCGCGAAATCACCGAACTGCGCGAGACCCGGCCGGTGAGCCCACTGATCTTCCCGGACGGGCACGAGGGTTGGCTCGTCACCGGCTACGAGGCAGTCCGGCAGGTGCTGGCCGATACCCGGTTCAGTTCGCGCCAGGACATCGGCGTACTGCACGCACTGGACGCCGACCCCGATATGCCGGTCCAGACCGAACCGTCTCCGCAGATCCCGGGCATGTTCATCGCGATGGACCCGCCGGAGCACACCCGGCTGCGCCGCAAGCTCATCAGCGCTTTCACCGTCAAACGGATGAAACAGCTCGAAGAGCACATCGTCGAAATAGCCGAACAGCAACTGGACGAAATGGCGCGCCTGACCCCACCGGTCGACCTGGTCGCGGAGTTCGCGCTACCGCTGCCGTCGCTGGTGATCTGCGAAATGCTCGGCGTCCCGTACGCCGACCGGGCGACCTTCCAGTCCAACTCCGCCAAATTCATGCTCCGGGAGCAGCCGCTCGCGGAGAAGATGGCCGCCTACGGCGCCATGATGGCGTACCTGGGCGAACTGGTCGCCGGCAAACGTGCCGAACCCGGCGACGATATCCTGTCCGATCTGGCCCGCGACGAGGAGCTGAGCGTCGAGGAACTGACCGGGATCTCGTTCCTGCTGCTGCTCGCCGGCCACGAAACCACCGCCAATATGCTGGGGTTGGGCACGTTCGCGCTGCTGGAACACCCCGATCAGCTGGCCGAACTGCGCGCCGATCCGGATCTGGTCCCCGGTGCCGTCGAGGAGCTCCTGCGATATCTGGCGGTCGCCGATATCTTCTACCGTTACGCCACCGAGGATCTCGAACTCGGCGGCGAAACGATTCCCGCGGGTTCGACCGTTGTCGTTTCACTACTGGCCGCCAATCGCGACCCCTTGCGTTTCGACGACCCCGACACCCTCGATATCCACCGTACGGCCCGCGGGCTGGTGTCCTTCGGCCACGGCGTGCACCAGTGTCTCGGCCAGCAGTTGGCCCGTGTCGAAATGCGCGCCGGTTTCGCGGCGCTGATCCGCCGCTTCCCGGCACTCGCCCTGGCCGTCCCCGCGGGCGAAGTGAAACTGCGGACCGACATGAATATCTACGGCGTTCACGAACTGCCGGTCACCTGGGCCGATACGCCCCGATAGGTACGCCCGAGTCCCGGCAGTACCGACGCCGCGGCCGGCCGGACCCGTTCGGATTTCCGCCGCCCATTCACCGAACCCGATATATATCCACGAGGAGAACCGCAATGCCCACCTACCAGACCCCGGACCCGATCGCCGTCACCGTCGAGGTGCTGTCCGCCGATGTCATCGTGCACGCCGCCGACCGCACCGACACCGTTGTCGTCATCCGGCCCGCCGACGAATCCAAGAAGGGCGATATCCGCGCCGCGGAGCAGACCCGGGTCGATTTCGCCGACGGTGTCCTGACCGTGACAACGCCGAAGGACTGGCGCACGCACACCCCGTTCGGCGGTAATCCGACGATTGCGGTGTCCATCGAGGTGCCGTCCGGTTCCCGGCTGAAGAGCACCGCCGGCGTGGGCCGGATCACGGCGACCGGCGACATCGGCCGGTGCGACCTCGAAGTAGCCGCCGGTGATATCACCGTCGAGCGCGCCGGAGAGGCGGTGACCGCGAAAGTCGCCAAGGGCGATATCCGGATCGTCGAAGCCATCCGCGGCGTGCTGCGGCTGGAAACGTCGATGGGCGAACTGGAGATCGGGATCAGCCCCGGCAGCGGAGTCGAGCTGGAAGTCGCTGCCCTGCAGGGCAGCGTGCACAACCAGATGGGACCGGTCGGTCGCACACCGGCCGACGCGGAAACCGTGCACGTGTACGCCCGGAACTCCCACGGCAACATCGCCATCCGGCACGCCGCGGCCGCCGTCCGATAGAACTCTCGGGCGGGTCGGCCATCGCCTTCGCGTTGCAGCCGATGGCCGGACATTGCCCGGCACCGGTTCCTTCGGCACGCACTGGCGGAGAACCGAGGCACCGATGCCGCTACCGGCCGCGGTGACACCCGCGCAGCTGGTTCTCGGCGCGGTGCGCGCCGGTGACGGCCGCGACGATCTCCTGCTGAAACCGCGGGCATTCGGTGAAGTCCTCGTGCCGGCAGGTCAGCACGTGGGTGATCAGCTGTTTCGAGGTCTGGATCCGCGCGATCTGCTCGTCGAGAGCGTCCAGCTGCGACTGCAGGATCCGGCGGCGACCGCGGCCGTCGCAGGCGTCGAGCAGTTCCCGGATCTGCGCCAGGCTCAATCCGATCTCCTTGCTGCGCAGGATCATCGCGACCCGAGCGAAGTGCGCCCGGGTGTAGCGGCGCCGGCCACCGACCCGGGTGGCCGGGGCGAGCAGGCCCACGGATTCCCAATGCCGCAGCACATGTGGTGCGAGATCGAAGTAGGCGGCGATCTCACCGATGGAATAGGCCGCGGCGGTGGCATCGCCGGGCGGGCTTGACTTCATGTTCACATTAACTTGCACAGTGGGTCGTGTCGTCAAGACAGCGTCACCGAGGAGGAACAGATGCAGAACCGGTCACCGGCCGAACTGTGGAACGAACGTTATGCCGATGCCTTCGCGTCGTACGGCACCGAACCCAACGACTATCTGCGGGAAGTCGCCGGACGGATCCCCGCCGGCCCCGTGCTGTGCCTGGCCGAAGGCGAGGGACGCAACGCCGTATACCTGGCGAGCCGCGGCCATCCGGTGACGGCGGTGGACCTGTCCGAGGTGGGCCTGGCCAACGCCCGGAAACTGGCGGCCCGCCAGGGCGTCTTTCTGGACACCGTCGTCGCCGATCTCACCGGCTACGACTTAGGCGACGCCCACTGGTCCGGGATCATCTCCATCTGGGCCCATATGCCCTCCGCGGCCCGCCCCGCGCTGCATGCGGCCTGTGCACGAGCCCTGCGGCCCGGCGGTGTTTTCATCCTCGAGGCCTACACCCCGCGCCATTTGGATCGCCCGGGCGTCGGCGGGCCCCCGGTCGCGGACGCACTGCCGACCCCGGGCGAACTCCGCCGCGACCTCCCCGGTCTGCAACTGGAGCACTGCCGTGAAGTGGACCGCGAGATCACCGAGGGGAGATACCATCACGGTCCGAGCACCACGGTCCAAGTGCTGGCGATCAAACCGCCGGCCCACACCCCGCGCGACGGCGACCGATGAAGATCGGCCGGCAGCACCGTTCGGAAGGACGCGGGCGTCAGCTCATCCACCCCTGGGACAGCATCACGTGCGCGGCCAGGTCTTCGATCGTCGTCATTTCCGGATGGCTGTAGTAGACCAGCTCGAACCGGCGCCGGCGCCACTGCACGGGATCCATCCGGCCCTCGTGGCTGGTATCACACAACGCCTCCAGCCGGTCCAGGTCGAACGGTTCCTTGCCGCGGGCGTGTGCGTCGGCTTTGACGGCCGCCAGGCGTTCCGGCGCGGACAGATCAGGGTGCCGCCATATTTCACCCGCGAACCGGCGCGCGCCCTCGAGATCCATTCCGTTCCCCTGCCTGCCCGCGGACTCGTCCGAGCCCACTGCTGTCGAGGATAGAGCCGTACCGCGTCGGACGGAGGTTCAGGTGCTCGGCCTGCCGGGCCGGTCGGTCTGTACGGTGCGACGGACCGCGCGCCGCCATTCGTTCCGGGCCGCAACATCTTCCGGCGCGACGCGATCCGGTGGGGAATTCAGAAGGCAGGTCGCTGGGAAAGGGCGGGAAGGCATTTGCGGCCGGCGACCAGATCGCGTGCGAGTGCTTCGTAGGCGGCGTATTCCCGTACGAGTTGCCGGCGATTCAGCCCTTCGGGGCCGTCCAGGATGAAGCGGTCGAAACTGATGGTGTACAGGTGGGCCATCCGGCCGAATACCGCGCCGAGCCCCTCATGATGCGATACCGAATCGGGTGATGGTGGTCCGAGAATTCGGCGGGCTTCGAGATCTATCGACAGCATCCGGCGCTGCACCTCATCGCAGGCACAGTCGAAAGGGTCGGCGCCGGACCTGTTTTCCGGCCGCCCGGGCAGCGTCGTGGCCTCCTCCCAGGGCAGCACGATATCGTCCCAGGCCGGTCGCGCCGCGGCCATCCGGCGATGCGCCACCACCAACCCCGCCAGCGATTCGAGCATCGCGCAGTCGAATTCCGCGGCGGCGGACCGATCGAATTCGGCCGCGCGGGTGAAGACCGCCGATACGACCCGGCTGCTCGGGAACGGCCCCAATTCGTCGGCGTCGCTCACTCCGATCCCCTTTCGTCCCCCGGGCGATGCCGCTGAGAAATCAGCCCCCCGGACATACTCCGTGGCCGGCGCCCACTCGCCGGCTCCCCTGGCGGATTGCCGGATACAGGTTAGCCAGCTCCGGGTGATCGAGAAGGACAGTTCGCAATATTGCGTTGAGGACGAATCCTTAATTGCGACAATGGTTTCCACAAACAACCGATTGCTTGTGCACCACCGGACCGACGCCTCGGCCGCTCAGGCGGAACCCGGCCCGCCGCAGCCGGCGACATATCGAACCACCCAGCGGCCCTCCCATACCTCCCCCGGCTCCAGGACTCGCAAACCGTCCCCGGAATTCAGCGCGTCGGGAGCCGCTGTCATGGGTTCCAGCGCCACCGCGAGCCCGGTTCCCGCCGGTCGCGGGAATTCCTTCGCGGTGAACACCTGGAGATAGTTCCAGCCGGCGTCGACGAGAAGTTCTACTTGCGCCCCACCCGGCGCGGTGAGCCTGGCAGCGACCCCCGCAGCCACCCCACCGAAAGGCGTATCGAGCGTCCGGCCCGCCAGCGCGACTCCGGCCCGCAGATCGTACGGGGATCCCTCGACGGGATGCTGCGCGACCGGATTCATCCGGGCGTCGAGTTCGTAGTAGGTGGTCGCGGCAACGGTGAGGGCCAACTCCTCGACCGGTACCGCTCCGACCCGGAAATACGGATGCGCACCCACCGCATACGGCGCCGGCCGGCCCGAATGATTGATCACCCCGTGGGTCACCGCCAGTCCGTCGGCGCGCAACTCATAACGCACCCACGTATCCAGCAGGAACGGCCAACCGTGCTGGGGCGGTATCAGCGCGCCCAGAGTCGCCGAATCCGGCGCCTGCGCGCGTACTTCGTAATCGGTGTTGCGGAGCAGCCCGTGGATGGCGTTCGACCGCGCGACCTCGGTGATATCCAGTTGCTGGGGGCGCCCGTCGAGCATCCAGACCGCATCACGGACCCGGTTGGGCCACGGCGCCAGCACGATACCGGCGGCCATCGGCGGGGCAGAACCGGCGGGGAGCGGTTCGGTCACCGCGATACCGTCCACGGTCAGGCCGCGCAGCACGGCGGCCACGGTACCGATTTCGGCACGCACACCGCCGCCGGACAGCACGAGCGAGCGGCCGGTCGGGCTGGGGTCGGATACGGTCACGCCATCAGCGTATGTTCCGGCACCGCCGGTCGGGCCGCGTTCACCCGGGCGAGTCCCGGCGCTGCGGCAGAGACTGCCGGTCCGGTACCGGTTGCGCTTCACCGGCCCGGACCACGCGTATCGCTACAGACCGTTGATGATCACGGCATTGCAGTCGGCCGCCGCCTGCCGCAGCGGAATCGCGGCCTGGTATTCCTCGGATTCGTACCACGCGCGGGCGGCCTCGGGCGATTCGAACTCCAGCACCACGGTCTGCGTAGCAGGCCACTCCCCTTCCAAGACCTGCGGTTTCGTATCGACCGCCAGGACTTTCACACCGTTTGCCATCGCTTTCGCGGCCGCCTTGCCGTATTCGGCCATCCCCGCCGGATCTTTGATCGACTCGGTCACGATGACATAGCCCTTGGCCATCCCGGAACTCCTCACTCATCCACAAGCCGGACACTCTCGACTCCCCGACGACCCTACTCAAAACGTGATTTCCGAATGAGGAAATCTCATATGGTGAAACCGGCCGTCACACTCTCGGCTGTCCGTGGGCTGCGCCGGTCGGCCAACAGCCGGCGCCACCGGGGCGGGGAAGAACGCGGATCGTCCATGCGCTCCGATCGAGCGATCCCTCGACTCGCGGTCAGGCCCTATCGCTACGGCGGAGCAGATGGGGGCGCAACCGGTTGAAACCGCGAACTCGGACGCTGCGCAGATGGCGGATGGCGAATTCCTTTTCCCCTTCCAGTTCCACCGCGGCACCGTCGTCCACCAGGATCGTGCCCGGGCGGGCGACACCGGTGAGCCGGGCGGCGATATTCACCACCGACCCGTACAAGTCGCCGAAGCGCTGCAGCACCGGACCGTAGGCGATGGCCACCCGCAGTTCCGGGGTGGTGCCGACGGTCATGGTGGATTCCTGGATCGCCACGGCGATCCGGGCCGCGGCCAGCGGGGATTCCGCCGCGAACATCACTTCGTCACCGACATTCTTGATCACCCAGCCACCGTTCTCGGTGATCGCGGCGGTGGTCGTGGATTCGAACGCCTCGAGCAGCGTGGACAGCTCGTCGGGATGCAGATGCCGGGTGAGCCGGGTGTAGCCGACCATATCGGCGAACCCGACAGCCAGGGTCCGGGTGGAATCCTGAGTCGGCCCGGTTTCTTCCAGATGCCGGATCAGCGCCGCGTCCAGATGACGCCGCCAGGCGTAGGACAGCAGGCTCTCCAGAAGCTCCACCGTTTCCGCGGTGGCATTGCGGGTGATCGCATCCGGGTCGGTGCCGGGTCCGGCCGCCGCGACCCGCCGGTCGATCTCCTCGAGCACCAGATCGACCTGCCATTCGGCCAGCCGCGCCATGGCCTGCCCGATGGTGCGGGCGGTCGCGGCCTGCTGCCGGGTACCGGCCGCGGCCAGCACCTCCACCTCCCGGAACCGGTGAATGGCCGCGATATCGGAATCGGTGTAATCCGGGGCGCTGTCGTCCTCACTGGCCGGGAAACCCAGCGACACCCACAGCCGGCGCGCCAGCTCCGGTGTCACTCCCGCCTTCTCCGCCACCTCCCGGCGGTTGTACCGGCGACTGCCCGCGAGCAGACTCGTCTCCGCCGCCGACCGAACCAGTTCGGACCTCTCCTGCGATCCCATGCTCGCCACATTACGACCCGCCGGCCGCCACACGGGCAAACCAGACATATAACCGGGTGATCTGCGTCATGCGGCACGTCGATACCGTCCGGACGATGCGGCTCCGGCCGATCCCGGCCCGCCCGTCCGCTGTTGCAGCGCGAGGAGACCGGCGCTATGGCTGCGGCGTCGCGGATCGCGGTGAGGTGTATTGCGGAATCGATGCGGGCGAACTGGTCGGAGGGAGCGGGAGCTGCGTCGATTCCGGCACCGGACCGACAGGCGCGGGCGGTGCGGGATTCCGTGCCGCCGGCTGCGGAGGCTCGGTGGAGCGCGGGACTCCTGCCAACTCGGGAACCTCCAACGGCGGGCCGGCCGGCGGCTGCGAGTCGCCGGGTTCGGTGGCGCCTGGGGCCGGTGCCGGATGTTCGGTAGTGCCGGCAGCGGCGGGCGGAACCGGCGTTCCGGCCGGCTCCGGTGCATGCTTCGGGCGGGTAGTGGGCGCCACCGGCGCGGGCGAAACGGCGGAAGTGCCCGGCGCGGCAGGGGTATCCGGAACCGCTACCGCCTGCCGGCCGGCGGACGGGCGACCCGGGGCGTCGGGCAGCGGCCGGTCGGTCGGGAGGTTGATGAAGCTCGGGGCCGCCGGGTCCAGCGCGAGGTGCTGGGGTTTGAGTTCGGTGTCGTTGAGCATCGGGCGGAACGCCAGTGCCTTGGGGGCGTTGGCGGCGAATACGTCGAGGCGCAGGCGGTGGCCGGGTTCGAGGACGGCCTGGGTCGGAATCACGCCGATGTCCAGCGCGACCGGTTCACCGGGCGGCACCGGCTGCACGCTGTCGAGGGTGATCGGGTTGAACGGGGCGGTGAGGTCGCCGTTGGGTGAGCGGGTGCTGCGGGATTCGTCGATCGCGCGCAGCGAGGCGGTGAGCTGGCCGGTACTCAACACGGTCGAGGTGCCGTCGGGTGCGACATCGTTCACTGTGACGCTCCAGTAGCCGTCGGCGGCGTCGTGCACCGTGTTGAGATGCACGTTGATCGGACCCGAGATCACGGTCCGTTCGGCGACCTCGGCACTGGTGAAGGTGAGCGCACCGCGTTCGGCGATCCGGGAGTCCTTGGCACAGGCGTCGAATACCGCGCCGATTCCGGCCGAACCCTGCGCCATATCCCGCGAGCAGAATGTGGTGATCCCCGGGGCCACGGTGAGCTGGGCCCTGTCCCCCGGCCGACCGATCAGCGATCCATCGTGCACGCTGTCGGCGCTGGTCCCGCTGGGCGTGCCCGACAGATACACCCGCCGATGCGACATTCCGGGCTGCGGGAACTGTTCGAGGAAAACCCAGCCCCCGCCCTGTTCCCAGACGATCACGGGCCCATAGTCGACGATGCCGTTGTCGATATCCTTGAGCCAGTGATCGAACCACGCGCGCTGCAGGACATCCAACCGCGGTGGCGCACCGGGCCGGCCCGTCCCGGCACCGGGGTTGGCGTGATATGTATCGCCGACGACGAGTTGTTTGCGGCCGGGCGGCAGTGGGATTTCGTTGTAGAGCGCGGTGGCGCTGTTGGCGAAGATATCGTGCCACCCGCCGTAGACGAAGGTGGGGACGGTGATCTTCGACGGTTCGCCCATGATGCCCTGCCGGAACGGGCTGTTCTCGTCCAGTGCCGCGGACAGCGTGGGCGGCATCTTGTTCAGTGACGGAGTGAGCAGCGCCTGGGCGAGCAGATCGTAGTTGGTGGCGGGATCGGCCAGCCGGTCGGCGAGCCACTGCCAGTCGAAGGTGCCGTTGAGTATCGACTGCACATCCGGCATGAGTTTGGCCTGGTTCACCTGGTTGAGCCACAGCGGCAGGAAGGTCACGCCCACACCGCCGCCGGGTGCCACCACATCGCGCATGAGATCACTGCCGGGTTCCACCGGGAAGATGGCCTGCAATGGCTTCGGCGCGTTCTCGGCGGCGCGCAATTGATTGATACCGGAGTAGGAACCGCCGCTCATCGCAACCCGTCCGTTCGACCACGGTTGCGCCGCCGACCATTCGATCACCTCGCGGGTGTCGAGTTGTTCACGCGCGCCGAGGGTGTCCCACAGTCCCTGGGACTGTCCGGTGCCGCGCACATCGACCGAGACGATCGTGTATCCGGCGTGCACCAGTTTCCTGTCGAGCCCGAGCACGGTGGCGACGGTGCCGCCGTCGAGCGCATGCAGCAGATCCTCGAAACCGCTGATCGGGGTGCCGGACAGGTTGATCCGGCGCACCAGGTCCATGGTGAACCGCTGCGCCTCGGGATTGTTCATCGCCGAATCGATCAGGGCGGACATCATTTTCGAGTACGGCGTCATGGTGACGATGGTGGGAAGCGGTTCGGTCTCCACCCGGTCACCCGCGTGGGCGGGCCGGTACACATCGGCTTTCAGCACCACACCGTCGCTCATGGTGATGTGGACGTCCTTGTCGATATGCACCTCGGGGTAGCGCTGCGGGCCGTCGTGGGTGGCGGTCCACTGCTGGGCCAGTTCGGCCGGCGAGACGGCCGGGGCCGTATCCCGGCTGACCGGGTGGCGGGCGGCCTGAGCTACCACCAGGCTCACGGCGAGAGCGACGACGGCGATCGCCGCTGCGGCCGCGAACCCGTGGATCCGGTACAGCCGCATGAACAACCCTCCACCTCGTGGTTCCGGTTTCCGCGCACAGGTGCCGCCGACGATAGCAATCAGCTCTCTTCGCAGCTGGTACCGACGCGCGGTATCCGGACAGGGGTGGCGGTGGCGGAATTCCGGGGCCGGCCGCCCGCGGGCTCAGTTCGCGCGCCGCACTCGCAGGACGAGGTCCTTGATCTGGTGAGCGGCCGCGGGGCGGTTACGGTCGCGGCGTTCGTCCACCTCCACGGTCCACTTGTCGTCGAGCAGGCCGCGGATATCGGCGGGCAGATAGTAGGCGTAGGGGTCGAACCGGTGCTGATGGCCTTGCTGCTCGTGCTGATGGGCTTCCTCGCCGTGCGGATGTTCTCCCGGTTCGGGGAATTCGGCCGGATCGTGGGCAACGAACAGCAGTGTTCCGCCCGGGGCCACCGATTCCAGCAGCCCGCGCACGGTGGCGTGGTCCGGTTCGTGCGCGATCGGGAAGTAGTGCGCCGACACCAGATCGAACGACCGGGCAGGCATGGGCGTGACGGCGATATCGGCCTGCTGCCACGAGATCTCCGGATGCCCTGCCGACGCGCGTTCGATCGCCACCTTCGAGATATCCACCGCAGTGACCTGCCAGCCGTGTTCGGCCAGCCAGTAGGCGTCCGCGCCCTCACCGCAGCCGAGGTCGAGCGCCTGGCCGGGTGTCATTCCGGTCACCTCCGCAACCAGAGCGTCATTCGGCAGGCCGCTGAATCTCTGCTCGGTCTCGCCGTACATATCGTCCCAGAACTGCTGGTCCATCTGTTTCTCCTGCTCTCCTCGGGGCTTGTTCTCCAGCATCCGCAGACTGCGCCATCTTGACAAATTAATTTGCCATAACTGCAATATAGGTATGGATCCGGAGTTCGGCGATGTCATCGACGCAATCGGCCCGCGGCTGCGTGAGCTGCGGCGACGTAACGGCACCACGCTGGCCGTACTGTCCGATCTCACCGGTATTCCGGTGAGCACCCTGTCACGGCTGGAATCGGGTCAGCGCAAACCCAGCCTGGAACTGCTGCTCCCGCTGGCCAAGGCGCATCGCGTCCCACTGGACGAACTGGTCGCCGCGCCGGAAACCGGCGACCCCCGGGTGAATATCCGCCCCATCACCCGGCACGGCCAGACCCTGATCCCGCTGACCCGTAAACCCGGCGGCCTGCAGGCCTACAAGCAGATCCTGTCCGGCCGGTCCTGGACCGAACCCGATCTGCACACCCACGAGGGCTACCACTGGCTCTACGTCCTCAACGGCAAGTTGCGGCTGATCCTCGGCGACCGGGATATGGTGCTCACCCCCGGCGAGGTCGCCGAATTCGATACCCATCTCCCGCACTGGTTCGGCAATGCCGACGAACATCCCGTCGAATACCTGAGCCTTTTCGGACCGCAGGGCGAACGGTTCCACATCAAGGCACGGTATCGCCCGTCGTAATTCGGATACACGCCTTACGCTGGGCAGATACGAACCGTTACCGTTCCGTTAGCCAGCTTGTCCGTGTCGTTTCCGAAGTACGCGCGGCGGACGGCGAAACATGACTCCCCGGGTTTGCAGGACCGACATATAGCTGTGGTGTATTTCCAACGCTGTTCGAGCAGTCGGTGAATTCCTCGCCGCGCATTCGGCGGTGAAAGTTTTTGCGATCCACCGGCTCTCGACCTGAGCACGGAGGACCGCAATTATGGAGTCAGTACCGCTAGTCCGAAAACGCATGGCCGTCATGGCCGTTCTCGCCGCGGCAGCAGGATCCGCACTCTGCACCGCCGCCCCCGCCGAAGCCCGGCCGGTCACAGTGCCCGGCCTCGGTGTTTTCGAAGTTCCCGATCATATTCCGCTACCGGCCGGGATCCCCGGCCTCGCCACCCCACAACCGGCGCCGCAGTACACGCCGGCCCCCGGGGAACTCGCAGTCCGGGCGGCACGCAGCAAACTCGGCGCCCCGTACGTCACCGGCGGCACCGGACCGAACACCTTCGACTGCTCCGGACTGGTGAAATGGGCTTACCAGCAGGCGGGCGTGGATGTCCCCCGCACCAGCTGGTCCCAGCTCGCCGCCGGCACACCGGTTCCGCTCGACGAGCTGCACGTCGGTGATGTGATCTCCTACAGCGGCGGTGGACATTCCGCCCTCTATGCCGGTGACGGCAAGGTGATCCACGCCGCGACCACCACCGTGGAAATCTCGCCCATGTCGTATTCGCCCGTGGTCGGCGCACGCCGCTACTGACCCGCGGCCCGCACCGTGGCCGGTGTCCGGCGACCCACCCGAATCCACAGCCCGGCCCACGGCGCGTCCATCCGGCACCGCCCCGCGGCATCACCGCCCGGGGCGGTGCCGGGCCACTATCAGAACCACCTACCGAGCCCCGGACCGATAACGGCACCGCCGGGACATCATCTACCGTCGACCGGTTCCCAGTGCCGCTGTGCCGGCCTCCGCATACCGAGAGGCGTTCTACGGCATCGCACGTTGCACCAGTACCGCGCCGACGAGCAGTACCGCCGCACCGGCCATCTGCGCCGGTCGCAGTGCTTGCCCGAGCAATAGCCAGGCCAGCACACTCGCGACGAGTGGTTCCACCATGGCCAGCACACCGGCGAGGGCCGCGGGCAGATCTCGTAATGCCCACAACCCGGCCAGGTACGGCAGTACGGTGCCGGCCACAGCCAGTACCAGCAGCACCACCCAGACCGGAAAGTGCAAACCACCCAACACGGCAGACAGCGTCAGACGATCGAAAGGCAGCGTCCACGGCGGCGCCACCACGGCCATCACCACAGCGCCGATCACCAACCCGACCGCGGTCATCCCGAACGGATCGTGCCGGCTCGCGCCGTGCTCGCCGAGCAGGAAGAACCCGGCCGAGCAGGCCGCCGCGCCCAGACCCGCCGCGACACCGATCGGATCCACCCGGGCACCATGCCAGACCTGCGCAATCAGGACCAAACCGGCCAGCGCCAGCCCGATTCCCGCCCACACCGGCCCGGGTAGCCGTGTTCCGCGCACGACCCGGATCCACAATGCGACCAGGGCAGGTGCCAGGTTGACCAGCACCATCGCCACACCCACCGGCACTCGGGCAACAGCCACAAAGAACAACAACTGCACACCTGCGACGCCGAGCGCCCCATAGCCGAGCAGCAGCCAGATATCGCCGCGATCGAACCGCAGTGCCCGTGGCCGCCACAACGCGACCACCAGCACCAGCACTACGGCGGCCGACCCGATGCGCACCGAAGTCACCGCCGCCGGTGACCAGCCATCTACCATCACCGCCGCGGCCAGCGGACCGGAACTCGCGAACAACGCCCAGGAGAGCAGGCTCAGCTCGACCGCCCTCGCACGGCCCGGTACTCGTTCCACTTTCACCGACCTGGTCACGCTCGTAGCTTCGCCGAGCGATAGTCGGCATGCCAGCCGATATCCGGCAGAGTTCGCGGGTCTTAGGATCGAAGGTCGTCGGGTAGCAGCCGGAACGCCTGGTGAGATGTCAATGGTGTGAGCGCCCGGAAGTCACGGCGGTCGAGTGTGAGCACCGAGTTCGTTTCGTATTCGGCAGCCAGCGCGACGTTGACAGCGTCGGCGAGGTCGAGACGCAATGCCGGATACAGGGTACGCACAGCGTTTGCCTGATCGAGAACATCCGTTGTCACCGTGGCGATCTCGAACGCTCCCCGACGCGCTTCGGCGGCGATATCCTCGATCATCGAGACAGCGTGCCGCTGCCCGAGAGCGCGACGACCCACATGGTCGAGTTCTGCCAGCACCAGCGGCGAGAGGACAACGAGCCCGGCCGAGTCCAGAGCCGCAAAGGCCCCGTCACTATCTGGCGAGGAAGTATCGAAAGCTGCGATGAGCCCCGACGTGTCCGCGATGACGATGCCCGTCCCGATCGGCATCATAGAGCGGGTCATTCCGTGTCGTCATCGGCGAGAATCTCCTCGACACGAGCCGCCAGAGTGGGATCACCGCTTGCGAATCGACGCAAGCGTAGCGGTTCGGAGCGCCGACGCACTCGCATGGCTGCCAGGTGAATACCTTCTCGAATGATCTCGGCCTCGCTGGTCTGAGTGCGCGCTGCCGCTTCCTTGATCGTCGCCAAGTCCTCGGGATCGGCGTAAACCATAGTACGCTTCAGAGACATATGCGTATGATGTCATATACGGCAGATATCCGGCAAGGACTCAAGGAAACCGCCTACTGAATCCGCTTTCAACCTCGCCGCTCACGCCGGGACCCCAGCTCCGTGTCGCGACTCCGGTAGACGATATAAGGCATGGTCAGATAACCGACCGGCATCGAGAAGACGTGGACCAGACGGGTGAACAGCCAGAAGGCGAACAGGATCCAGGCGGCGATCACGTGGAGCTGGAAGCCGAGGGGGCGGCGAGGAGAGGTCGGTGGCGGGGCGGAAGGAGAGGATGGAGCGGAACCTGGACCGAACCCGATCCGCACACCCACGAGCGCTACCGCTGGCTCTACGTCCTCAACTTCGCCCGTGGTCGGCGCACGCCGCTACTGACCCGCGGCCCGCACCGTGGCCGGTGTCCGGCGACCCACCCGAATCCACAGCCCGGCCCACGGCACCTCCATCCGGCACCGCTCCGCGGCATCACCGCCCGGGGCGGTGCCGGGCCACTATCAGAACCGCCTACCGAGCCCCGGACCGATAACGGCACCCGGGACATCATCTACCGTCGACCGGTTCCCGGCGCCGCTGCCTACGCCACGGATTCCGACCGGCCGCAACCGATCAGAGGCGCTCGATGACGGTGGCGTTCGCCAGACCGCCGGCCTCGCACATGGTTTGCAACGCGTAACGCCCACGAGTCTGTTCCAGATGGTTGACCATGGTCGCCAGGATGCGCACCCCGGAAGCGCCCAGCGGATGGCCGAGCGCGATCGCGCCGCCGCGGGGATTCAGTTTCTCGGGGTCGGCGTGCAGTTCCTGCTGCCATACCAGCGGCACCGGGGCGAATGCCTCGTTCACCTCGTAGGCGTCGATATCGTCGATCGTCAATCCGGCGCGGTCCAGCACCTTCTTCGACGCGGGAACCGGGGCGGTCAGCATGAGCAGCGGATCGTCACCCAGCACCGCGAACGAATGGAAGCGGGCGCGCGGGGTCAGCCCCAGCTTCGCCGCCATCTGCTCACTCATGATCAACGCCGCCGATGCGCCGTCGGTGAGCGGCGAGGAGTTACCCGGGGTGATCGACCAGTCGATCTCCGGGAACCGCTGCGAGTACTGCTCGTCGGCGAACGCCGGCTTCAGGCCCGCCAGCTTCTCCGGGGTGGACCCGGCCCGGATGGTTTCGTCCGCGGTGAGCTCACCGGCCGCCACCAGCTCCCGGTCGAATCCGCCCGCCGCCGCGGTCTCGGCCGCCAGCCGATGCGAACGCGCCGCGAATTCGTCGAGGGCGGACCGATCGAGTTTCCAGCGAGCCGCCAAGATCTCCGCCGCGATCCCCTGCTGCACAAGTCCTTCCGGATACCGATGCGCGATCGGCCCGCGATTGGCATCCTGCCCCTGCGCGTTCGAGAACATAGGCACCCGGCTCATCGATTCCACACCACAGGCGATAGCGATGTCATAAGCACCCGACATCACACCCTGCGCCGCGAAATGCGCCGCCTGCTGGCTGGACCCGCACTGCCGGTCCACCGTGGTCGCGGGCATCGATTCCGGGAACCCGGCCGCGAGCACCGCGGTCCGCGAAATATTGAACGCCTGCTCGCCGCTCTGCGTGACGCACCCGCCCACCACATCGTCGACCAGCACCGGGTCCAGATCGTTGCGCTGGATCAGCTTCTCGAGCACACCGGCCAGCAGAGTCGCCGGATGCACCCCCGACAAACCCCCGCCCATCTTGCCCTTCCCGGACGGCGTGCGAACCACATCGACTATGACGGCGGACTGCATGGGCCCCTCCTGAACTGCTCGTTACGGTCGTCCGAGTTAGCGACCCTTCATCGTTAAGTTAACACGGATTCGCATGGGGTCGCCAGGTCTCCCGACAGTCACACCGGCATATCCACTCGCGCAGCGGAGCCGGCGAGGTCGACTCCGCTGGGATGCACATACCCCTGGAACTCGCCGTAACTCGCGATTCCGCCGCCGGGCGGATCGTGCGGGTCGAACGGGAGCGGTACCCCGTCGACGATGAGCCGGACTTCTCCGTCGGTCACCACGAGCAGCCCGGCCCGGTTCGCCCACTGCGCCACATCACCGGTCTGCACCGAGCCGGCATCGACCGCCGTCCACGGATGTCCCGCCGTCGGTTCGCCGGCCGTTCCCGCATACGCGGCCCGCGCATCGCTTCCTTCCGAATTCCCCAGTTCCCGGTTCACTGCCTGCGCCACCGCGGGCGGCACCTGCTGCGACGATCCATCCGGCAGAGTCACCCGCACTGCCATCCCATTCTCATCGGCCGGGGGCGGCGGTTCCGCCGGCGGTGCCGATACCGCCTGCTCCGGCGCCGGAGCCGGCGCGGACCGCTCCCGTTCTCCGTCCCGGCGGCGCTCGCCGTTCTCGCCACCGCGACCCTCTGTACTCCCCTGGTCACGAGGCACCATCCCGGCCATCATCTGCGGCAGCATCATCATCGGCATCATCATCATCGGGAGCATCGAAGACAGTGCACCCATCCCGTTATCGCCGGAAGACATACCGCCGGTAGGCGGCCCCGGCTCCGCGGCATCCCGGCCACCGCTCGTATCGGAATCCGCAGCGTCCTCGTTCACATCGCCGCCGGATCCGGCACCTGTACCGCCGTCCACCGGAACTTCCTCACCCAGCGCTTCGTCCGGCGGTGCGCCGATATCGTCGGTCACCGCGGGTTCGGCAGCGCCGGCCGGCGGAGCCCCGGCCGAAACCGCCGGCGGAGTCCCGGCTGCACCTCCCGGCGGTGTAGAACCATCCACCGGGGTGTACGACATCACCGGTCGATCCGGGCTCGCCGGGGGCGTGCCCGGATCGCTGGTCTCGTACTCCGGCCCGTCGACGCCAGAGCCTTCATTGGCCGCGGACACCTCCCGGATCTTGTCCTCGACTTTCGTGATCGTCGCCAGAATCTCCTCTTCGAGGAATGCGCGGTACTGCGGATGGACCCGGCGGCGCGTAGTCACCGTCTCCCCCACCGGCGCACCATCAGGTGAATCCATCGGGTTCACCTCTACCCGTTCGACCACATCGTCGGCGTAACCCAAGAATTCGTTCAAACCGGCGATGCGGTCGTCGATATAGGAGACCGCAGCGCCGGATCGTTGTCTGACCTCCGCCACGGTGACAGTCATCTCGTCCTCGAGCCCCTGGAACAACTCCTTATCGATATCCAGTCCGGTGATGTGGGCACTGTAGGAGTCGGTCATCGACGAACTGTTCACCGAGTCCACCAGGCCGTGGTTGTGCAACCAGGCCGAAAAATCCGGAACATCTTCTCCGTTGCCGGACCCGAACAGTTGCAGCGATCGCTGCAGGAAAGCGTCCGCGTTGTCGATCATCCAGGCCAAGGCGGCGTCCTCGTGCTCAGGGTGGATCAACAGATCACCCGGCGCGGGCCCGTCCGCTTCCGCCGCCACTCGGTCGGGCAGGCTGAAAGACCATGCATCCACAGCCGGAGTGGTATCGGGTTCCGGTTCCGGTGCCCGGTCCGGAGCCAATGCCTCGCGGCCACCGTAGGCCAGCGAATCCGGTAGCGGTCCATCGCTTTCCACCCGGTCACCGGCTTCGGCGAAGAAATTCCACACCGGGTCTTTACCCGACCCCGACATGAATCCGTGCAGATCACCGTCCGTCAGAGGATCCCAGTAATCACCGAACCGAACCCTCTCGGAATCACCATCACTCGAACTCATTCCTTGCTCCGGAATGTGTCGGATGCGTTGTCTCTGGGCAAGGTCGGCTCCTCGACGGCAGAGTAGGCGCAGCGCATGATCGACGCTCGAAACGATCATGCGTGGGCGATCACGATGTCGCTTTCTCCCATACGAACGACATTTGTCCCAACGCGCACGCATCCCAGGGATCGAACCGACAGGCCGCACCGTCGCCCGAACGGTGTCGCGTATCGCGTTCACCGCGATCGGTACGGGCGGCCGGAAACCCGGCGCGCGGGCTACCGAATCCGCTCCCAGCCTCGCCGCTCACGCCGTGACCCCAATTCCACATCACGACTCCGATAGACGATATAAGGCCTGGTCAGATAACCGACCGGCATGGAGAAGACGTGGACCAGACGGGTGAACGGCCAGAAGGCGAACAGAACCCACGCGGCGATCACGTGTAACTGGAAACCGAGGGGGGCGGCGAGGATGAGATCGGTGTCGGGACGGAACGACAGGACCGACCGGAACCACGGTGAAACAGTCTGGCGGTAGTCGTGCGGGTGACCGACGGCGTTGCTGATCACCGTGGTGCCGAAGCCGAGTAGCAATGTGCCGATGAGCAGCACGTACATGACCTTGTCGTTGCGGGTGGTCGCGGAGAACACCGGGCCCGTGGTGCGGCGGCGGTAGATCAGGATGGCCGCGCCGACAAGGGTCGCCGCGCCCGTGAGGACACCGATGCCTACGGAGAATGCGTGGTAGACCGGCTCGCTGATACCGACGGCTTCGGTCCAGCCTTCGGGGATGAGCAGCCCCACGATATGGCCGACGATCACCAGCAGGATCCCGAAATGGAACAGGGGGCTGCCGAGGCGGAGCAGGCGGTTCTCGTAGAGCTGGGAGGAGCGAGTGGTCCAGCCGAACTTGTCGTAGCGGTAACGCCAATAGTGGCCGACCAGGAATATCGCGATGGCGGCGTAGGGCAGGGCAACCCACAGGAGGATGTCGACCGTGGTGAGCTGTTCGGCCGCCGCGGCGTGGAAGGTTGCATTCATCGACTTACCTCCGTGAATTCGGCGTCGCCACCGGCGGCGGTGTGGGGTCGAGGTTCGGTCACATGTGCCACGGGGCCGACCGAAAAGCGCCACCGGCATGGGCTGTTCGTCAGGCTGCCGGAGTGGGCTGTTCGCCGGGTGCTGCGGGAGCACCGACCGACAATCGCGAAGTGTGGCGTTGGGTGCGCCTGGTTACCTCTAGGGCGGGGATGCCCGTCCAGGTCAGTGGGCAACATGGTTTCGGGGCTGTTGCGGCATGGATGGGTTGGGCAGGTATTGGGGTGGGGTGAAGGGGGCCAGGCCCACGGATTCTTCCGGGGGGCCCTCGGCTATGAGGCGGGCCAGGGCGTCTTCTTCCCGGCCGGCGAGGGCGGGGAGGGTTGCTATGACCGAATCGAGCACATCGCCCCACGGCGAACCGGTTTCGTGGAGTCCGCGGCGCATCAGTTCCAGACCCGCGCGATGTTCGGTGAGCAATCGCAGACCGGTTTCGGCGTGGCCGGAGGCGGCGAATTCCAGGACCACGGAGAGGTGGTCGGGTAGTTCTTCCTCGCTCAACCTCAGCCCGGCGGCCTGATAGGCCTGTTTGAACCGCAGCAGCGCGACCCCGCGTTTGCGCGTGTCGCCGTAGGCGAAGTAGGTGAGGTAGGGACTGAAACGTTTGCGGTGGTCGAAGGTCGCGACATAGTCGGCGGCCAGTTCGAACAGGGAGCTGCGCTGTACGTGGGCGAGGAACCGGGCCAGGGGATCACCGACCGTTGGCGGGAGGGTCGCGGCGACCGCGCCGAGCAGGTCCAGGTTGCGGTGCAGCGTTTCGTCCGGATAGCCGACGAGCAGCGACTGTGCCTGCCAGGCGGCAGAGCGGACGGCCGGGTCGATTTTCACGGTTTTCTTCACGGCCGCTCCGATCCGGACGGGTTGTCGCCGGTGGGCGGAAACAGGCCGTCGGGCGCTTTCCCGTCCCAGTTGAGCAGGTTCACCCGGCCCTGCCCGCGCACGGTGGTCGTTGCGTCGGCGGTCTGCCGGTTGCGCAGCATATGGAAGTTCTCGACGGCGATCGGCGCCGGCCCGCCGGAGCTTTCCCCGAACGGACCCGACGCGGTCATTCCCGGGCCACCTTCGTAATCGAGGCTGCATTCGGTGGCAAGTTCTTCCAGACCGTGTGCCTGTTCCGCGTGCGCGGGCGGAATCACATAGCGCTCGTCGTATTTGGCCAGCGCCAACAGGCGGAACATATCGTAGACCTGCTCGCCGGTCATTCCGACCGACTCCGCTATCCGCTCCCGGGGTTCGCGCCCGAAATTGATATCGCGCATATAGCTGCGCATGGCGGCCAGCCGGCGCAGGACATCGGTGACCGGGGCGGGATCGCCGGCGGTGAACAATTGGGCGAGATAATCCACCGGGATACGCAGGGCTTCGATGGCGGCGAAGAGATTGTCGTAATCTTCCGCGTCGTGACCGGTATCGCGGACGATATCGACCACCGGTGACAGTGGCGGGATGTACCAGACCATCGGCATGGTCCGGTATTCCGGATGCAGCGGCAGCGCGACCTTGTAGGTATTGATGAGCGCATAGATCGGTGACCTGTCCGCGGCCTCCACCCAGTCGTACGGTATTCCGGCGCGTTCGGCCTCGCGCCGGACCACCGGATCGGCCGGGTCCAGGAACACATCGCGTTGCGCCTGGTAGAGGCCCTGTTCGTCGGGAGTCGCGGCGGCTTCGAGCACCTTGTCCGCGTCGTAGAGCACCAGGCCGATATAGCGCAACCGGCCCACGCAGGTTTCCGCGCAGACAGTCGGCAGCCCGACCTCGACCCGCGGAAAGCAGAAGGTGCATTTCTCCGCTTTCCCGGTGCGGTGGTTGAAGTACACCTTCTTGTAGGGACAGCCGGAAACACACATCCGCCAACCCCGGCAGCGGTCCTGATCGACCAGGACGATCCCGTCCTCGCTGCGTTTGTAGATGGCGCCGGACGGGCACGACGCCGCGCACGACGGGTTCAGGCAGTGTTCACAGATCCGGGGCAGGTAGAACATGAAGGTCTGCTCGAATTCGAACCGGACCTTTTCGGCGAGTTTGCCCAGCATCGGGTCGCGGTCACCGTATTCGGTGGCGCCGCCGAGATCGTCGTCCCAGTTCGCCGACCATTCGATTTTCGTATCCTTACCGGTGATCAGCGATTTCGGCCGGGCCACCGGGGTGTGCCGCTGGGCGGGGGCGGTGGTGAGGTTCTCGTAGTCGTAGGTCCAGGGTTCGTAGTAGTCGCTGAGTTCGGGCAGGATCGGGTTGCTGAAGATGGTGAACAATTTCCGCCACCGGCCGCCGCCTTTGAGCTTCAGGTTCCCGCGCCGGTTCAACTCCCAGCCGCCCCGCCATTTCTCCTGGTCCTCGTAGGTGCGCGGATAACCCTGTCCGGGCCGGGTCTCCACATTGTTGAACCAGACGTATTCGACCCCGGACCGGTTGGTCCAGGCCTGCTTACAGGTGACCGAACAGGTATGGCAGCCGATACATTTGTCGAGATTCATCACCATCGCCATCTGCGCCATGACCCGCATCAGTAACTCACCTCCTGACCGCGACGACGGATCACCGTCACCTCGTCGCGTTGATTTCCGGTGGGGCCGAGATAGTTGAACGCGAAGCTGAGCTGGGCGTAGCCGCCGATGAGATGACTGGGCTTTATCAACAGGCGGGTGAGCGAATTGTGGATACCGCCGCGCTGCCCGGAAGTTTCACTGATCGGTACGTCGATCAGCCGGTCCTGCGCGTGATACATGTACACCGTGCCGGCCGGCATCCGATGCGAGACCACGGCCCGCGCCACGACCACACCATTGCGGTTGACCGCCTCGACCCATTCATTGTCGGCTACCGCGATCGTCGCCGCGTCCTGCGGTGACATCCAGATCGTCGGACCACCCCGCGACAGGCTCAGCATGAACAGGTTGTCCTGGTATTCGGAATGGATGGACCACTTGCTGTGCGGAGTGAGATAGCGGACGGTGACGCCGAGTTCACCCACCGATCCGATACCCGGCTCGCCGAACAGCGCCGCCATGTTCAGCGGGGGACGGTAGACGGGCAGCCCCTCCCCCAGTTCGGCCATCCAGTCGTGGTCGAGATAGAAATGCTGGCGGCCGGTGAGCGTATGCCACGGTTTGCGGCGTTCGACATTGATGGTGAACGGGGAATACCGGCGGCCGCCCGTCTCCGATCCCGACCATTCCGGTGAGGTGATCACCGGTACCGGCGCGGCCTGGGTATCGGCGAAGGTGATGCGTTTGCCCTCGTGTTCGGCGGCCAGATCGGCCAGCGGCATACCGGTGCGCTGCTCCAGAGAACGGAAACCTTCGGTGGCGAGGCGGCCGTTGGTGGTGCCCGACAGCGCCAGAATCGCCTCGGCCGCCTGGATACCGCGCTGCAGCGAGGGCCGGCCGTCGGCGGGGCCGCCGCGGATCATGCCGTTCTTGTGCCGTAGATAGTCGACTTCCGGGCCGAGGTCGAAGGTGACGCCCTTGGTGGTGGCGCCGAGCTTTTCCGCCAGCGGACCCAGCGCACGCATCTTGGCGCCGACAGCGCCGTAATCCCGCTCCACCACGGCGAGTTTCGGCATCGTCACGCCCGGAACCGGTTCGGCTTGCCCGTACTTCCAATCCGCGACCCGGCCGTGCGGAGTCGCGAGTTCGTCCGGGGTGTCGTGCAGCAGCGGAACCGCCACCACATCCTTGCGCACCCCCAGCCGCGGCCCCGCCAGCTCACTGAACTTCTCGGCGATCGCCTGGAAGGCATCCCAGTCGCTGCGGGTCTGCCAGGGCGGCGCGATGGCCGGGTTGAACGAATGCACGAACGGGTGCATATCGGTGGTGTTGAGATCGTGCTTCTCGTACCAGGTGGCGGCGGGCAGCACGATATCGGAGAACAGGGTGGTACTGGTCATCCGGAAATCCAGGGTGAGCAGCAGATCGAGTTTGCCGCGCGGCGCCTCGGGTCGCCACACCACATCGCGGGGCCGGGCACCGGCCGGGGTGGGCGAGGCGCGCAGCGACGATTCGGTGCCGAGCAGATGCTCCAGGAAGTATTCGTTACCCTTCGCCGACGACCCGAGCAGGTTCGCCCGCCATACGCTCAGCACCCGTGGGAAGTTCTGCGGCGCGTCCGGATCCTCGCAGGCGAACCGCATCCGCCCGGCCCGCAGTTCGGAGACCACGTAACCGGACAGCGAGCCGCCGTCGGCCTCGGCGGCCTCGACCAGGTCGAGCGGATTACGGTCGAAGGTCGGGTACGCCGGCATCCAGCCCAGCCGGGACGCCTGTGCGATCACATCGGCGGTGGTCATACCGGACAGGCGCCCATCCCCGTGCGCGGCCGAGAGCGTGTCGGCGCCGAACCAGTCGTAGCGGAATTGATCGGTATGCAGATACCAGTAGGCGGTCTGAATCATCTGCCGCGGTGGGCGCGACCAGTCCAGCGCCGACGCCAGCTGGGTCCACCCGGTCACCGGCCGGCATTTCTCCTGACCCACATAGTGCGCCCACCCACCGCCGTTCACGCCCTGGCAGCCGGTGATCGTGGTCAGCGTGAGGAAGGCCCGGTAGATGGTGTCGGAGTGGAACCAGTGGTTGGTTCCGGCGCCCATCACGATCATCGAACGGCCGTGGCTCTCCTCGGCGTTGGTGGCGAATTCGCGGGCGATCCGCAGCACCGCGGCCGCCGGTACGCCGGTGATCGCTTCCTGCCAGGCCGGGGTGTAGGGCTGAGCGGGGTCGTAATAGTCGACCGGCCACAACCCCGGCAGACCTTCGCGGTGCACTCCGTACTGCGCCAGCAGGAGATCGAAAACTGTGGTGACCAGGTGTCCGTTCACCCGGCGCACCGGGACCCCGCGCTGTATGGTCGCGCCTTCCCCGCCGGCGGTGTCGAAGCGCGGCATCAACACGGTGACTGCGTTGCCGCCCAGCAGGGTGAGCTGCGGCCGGACTCCTTCGAGGTCGAGATTCCAGCGGCCGTTACCGGTTTCGCCGAAGCGGTAACCGAGCGAACCGTTCGGTACCACCGGCCTGCCCTCGGCATCCAGGACCACCGTCTTGAATGCCGCGTTCTCGGTGCCGAGGTACTCGTCGAGATCGGCGGCGGTCAAGAATTTCCCGGGCAGATAACCGCTGTCGCCCTCCTCCAACCGGACCAGGAACGGCAGATCGGTGAACTGGCGGATATAGCCCGCGAAGTAGGGCACCTCCCGCTCGACGAAGAACTCGCGCAGCACCACATGCCCCATCGCCATCGCCAGGGCACCGTCGGTACCGGGATGCGGGGCCAGCCATTCGTCGGCGAATTTGACGTTGTCCGCGTAATCCGGGGAGACCGCGACAACCTTCTGTCCGCGATACCGGGCCTCGGCCATCCAGTGCGCGTCCGGGGTGCGGGTCACCGGCAGATTCGAACCCCACATGATCAGATAACCGGCATCCCACCAGTCCCCCGATTCCGGCACATCGGTCTGATCGCCGAACATCTGCGGTGAGGCGACCGGCAGGTCGGCGTACCAGTCGTAGAACGACAGCATCGCCCCACCGATCAACGAGACGAACCGCGCACCCGAGGCATGCGAAACCATCGACATCGCCGGGATCGGGGAGAAACCCGCGACCCGGTCGGGACCGTACCGTTCGATGGTGTGGATATGCGCGGCGGCGATCATCTCGGTCGCCTCGTCCCAGGTCGCGCGGACCAGACCGCCCTTACCGCGCGCGGCCTTGTAGCGCCGGGCCGATTCGGGATCCTCCACGATGGACGCCCAGGCGCGCACCGGATCGCCGATGGCGTTCTTCGCCGCCCGGTACATCTCCAGCAGGACACCGCGGATATACGGATACCGCACGCGGGTCGGCGAATACGTGTACCAGGAGAACGCGGCACCACGCGGGCAACCGCGCGGTTCGTATTCCGGTTTGTCCGGGCCTGCCGACGGATAGTCGGTCTGCTGGGTTTCCCAGGTGATGATCCCGTCCTTGACGTAGATCTTCCACGAACACGACCCCGTGCAGTTCACCCCGTGGGTGGACCGCACCACCTTGTCGTGACTCCAGCGGTCCCGGTAGAACTCGTCTGCTCCCCGCCCGCCGGTCTCGTACATCGACCGCCGGTCCGGGGACACTTCCGCGCGGGTGAAAAACCGCCGGGTCCCCACCAGCGCATCGGTGAGGTCGCCGTCGAGCCGCGCCCTGCCGGCGTCACGTCGCCCGCCGGTCATCCGACCTCCTTCGAAGGGTGCGGCTGCGATGCACGTCGACCAGTGCGGGGATGACGCGTCACGAGCCCTCCCAAGAACGAGGTACATCGGCGGAGGTTTCGCACAGTCGGTACTCCTTCTGCATCGTCGATCGGGACGCCTCAGCGGTCTTGCCGGCCCGCCTCACGGCGGACGACGGTGAGGGTGAAGACGAGCGCGGCCAGCGCGACCGCGGCCAGCGCGAGCAACCCCGGGCCATAATCGGAGGTCGCTCCGTAGATCGCGCCCATCACCAGCGGCGGGACGAATCCGCCCAGACCGCCCGCGGCGCCTACGAACCCGGTGATGGCCCCGACCTTTCCCGGCGGGGCGATCTGCGCGACCAATCCGAAGGTCGCACCGCTGCCCGCGCCGAGAGCCGCGGCCAGAACCAGGAACTCGACGGTGCCGACGGGCATCAGATCCGGGGTGGCGGCCTGCACTGCCGCGGCGACGACCACGAACCCGAGGGTGACGGCGAGCACGACCGGGCCGTTGAAACGGTCGACCAGCCAGCCGCCGACCGGTCGCATGAGCACCGCGAGCAGCACGAAACCGGCCATCTTGTTGGCCGCATCCGCCTGCGAGAGGTCGTAGGCGGTGCGCAGATACGACGGCAGGTACACCGAGAACGCTACGAAACCACCGAACGCGACCGCGTACAACGCCGACGCCTCCCAGGTGGCGGGCAGACGCATGGTCTGTTTCAGCCGGGTGGTCATCGACTCGGTGGGCGCGGTCCGGCCGGGAGCGTCGCGCAGCAGGAACCAGGCGACGATCGCATATACCGCCAGCGCGGCGGCGCACAGCAGGAACGGGGTCGCGGTATCGCCCATATCCACCAGTTGCACGGTGGTCAGGGCGCTGATGGCGGTACCGCCCATCCCCATCCCGTACACCCCGATCGCCAGCCCCTGCTTCTCCGGCGGGAACCAGCGGCTCACGAACGGCACCCCGACCGCGAACACCGTGCCGCCGACACCGAGAAAGAAACCACCGATCAGCAACGCCGCCAGCGTCGAATGGCCGACCAGCCCCAGGAACAGCACCGGAACAATGGTGATAAGCGAAACCACCGGGAACATCAGCCGACCGCCGTAGCGATCGGCCAGCGCCCCGACGGGTATCCGGCCCAGCGAACCCACGATCACCGGAACCGCCACCACCAGCGACTCCTGGAACGAATTCAGTCCCAGCTCCTCGCGTAACCGCGGCGCCAAGGGGCTGAGCAGTGCCCACGCCCAGAAGTTGAGTGCGAAGCCCACGGTCGCCAGGACCAGCATCAGGGTGCGTCCACCGGTCATGGTGTGGTCGCCGGCCATGGCCCGGCCGGCGTTCAACGGAGTCGAAGAGGCCACCTTTGCTCCCGAGGAGGGTCGGTCCGGCAAACTCTTTACGCCCAGTCCACAACCGCTCGACGGGCGATTCGGTCCATCGCGACCGGGATCTGGTCCCGTGCCGCCGTGTTGCGCTAGCGGTGACTCACAGCCGTTCGGTCGATCCACCTGACGGATACCGGCCGGGCTTCCGCCGCAGGGCTGGACAACAGGCGAAGCATTGCCCCCGGCAACAGCTCAGTGGCTCCCAGCGGGCCGTCCTCGCACGGCCCGGGCAGGACGGCGGCACGCCTTATTCTGCCCGCAACATTGCGAAGTTGTCGGCCCATCCGGGATCCCGGGAGTTTCGTGATCACCCCGCCGTAGGCACCCGCTGCTGCTCAGCGGCGCGGACAGCGCCGACGGCACCGACCCGACGGCGTCGACCGCCGTTGCCCGCCGAGCGCCGTACGTCGGGCGCTCGGCGCACCACCGACGTCGGTACACGCCGATCCGCCACACTCGCGTCCGCCGCGTGCAGTACGGCCGGGATCTCGGTCCTGCCGATACCGGCCGCGCACTCGGCTCCTACGCTCTACCGGTGGATATCGACTGGCCCGAGCTGCGCGCCCGCTGTCTGCTCACCGAGGACGACGCGATTCTGGCATTGAACAAACCCGCCGGTATCTCGGTCACCGGGGAGCGGCACGATACCGATATCGTCGCCGCCGCCGAGGCCACCGGCGAGAAGTTGTATCCGGTGCACCGGATCGACAAGGTCACCTCCGGTCTGGTGCTGCTGGCCCGGCAGCTCCCCGCGCACGGGCAGCTGACCCGCCAGTTCAACAAGCAAACCGCCCGGAAAACTTACCTGGCCGTGATCGCCACCGGGCCGGAGCCACTGCCCGACCACGGCGTCGTCGAACTGCCGCTCAGCGTCGGCCGGAAGAACCGGGTCCGGGTGGCCGCTCCCCGCGAAACCATCCAGCGCACCGGCGACCGCTGGTTCGTCGCCGACGCCGACCTGCTGAACACGAAGAACTACCCTTCCCGCACGGAGTTCACCGTCGTGGCCAGGTACAACGAGCACACGGTCGTCGCGCTGCATCCCATCACCGGCCGCCGGCATCAGCTACGCGTACACCTGGCCTGGATCGGCTACCCGATCACCGGCGATCCCCTGTTCGACCGAACCGGCGCCCACCCCCGCACCCACCTGCATTCCTGGCGGCTGCGCCTCACCGCCGATTGGCGTCCCGACGGCCGGCTCGACCTGGAAGCACCCCCCGAGGAGGGTTTCTGGGCCCCACTACCCCACCCACCCGCGGCTCTACCCGACTGATCGCCGGTCGGCCGGCTGTCTCTGCCGCGGGCCCGGCTCAGCAACTCCTCGGGCCGGCTGTGCATGGACAACAGCCCCGTTTTCGGGCTCGGCCACCGGCACCGCCGTCCGGTCCATCGGATGCCATCGTGATGCCCCGCTGTTCTCCGGCCTACCGGCCGGCCTGCAGCAGCCGGGCCGTCGCCATGGTCGAGCACCGGTGACATGACCGAGGCTGCCGGTGTGCCGCTCCGCGAATCGAGCCGCGGTGGTCCGACGCCGAGCTCGCGGCGCATCGTGGTTGTCGACAGCACCCGAGCGTATGGGCCGCTACCCGGTCACCTGTCTCATGTCCACAGGCCGCCCGATGAGCTATTTCGTCCTGGAACAATACGCAGAAGAACCGGTAGTGGCGTACCTCATAACCCCACCGCCACCGACGGCCGACTGTCCTAAGCTGGTGACGTGACCCCGCCCCACGGGAACCACCGTGGCGCCGAGTTCAGAGGGGCCGAACCCCGCGCGCCGGAGGCGCGCCAATAAGCACAGGAGCACCGATGATCCTGGTGGCGCAGGTCAGCGATACACATTTCGATCTCGGGACCCGCAACACCGAGCGCGCGCAACGGGTGATGGCCTATCTGGCGGATTTGCGGCGGCGGCCCGACGTGATCGTAGTGACCGGCGATATCACCGATTCCGGTAAGCCCGAGCAGTACGCCGAGGCCCGGATGTCGCTACAGGCCGATCTTCCGGTGCTCGTGATCCCCGGAAACCACGACGAGCGCGCGGCGTTCCGGGAGGTGCTGCTATCCGGTACGCCATCGGACGATCCGGTGAATCAGGTGCACCGGATCGGCGAGCTGACCCTGATCCTGCTCGACTCCAGCGACCCCGGGCAGCCGAGTGGCCGGCTGTGCGACGAGACCTACGACTGGCTCGCCGATACGCTCGCCGCGACCCCGCCGGACGCGGCCGTATTGCTGGCCCTGCACCACCCGCCGGTTTTCCTGCACAGCCCCATCGTGGACACGATCGCGCTGGACGATCCGCAACGGCTGGCGGCGGTGATCACCGGGGACCGGCGCATCGTCGGGACCTTGGCGGGCCACGCGCATACCGCCGCGGTGAGCACCTTTGCGGGAAAGCCGCTGCTCATCGGCCCAAGCACGGCATCGGTGCTGGGTGGGGAATGGGAACTCGCGCCGCCCGAACGCGTGATGGACTACGGGCCGGATCCGTCGGTGGCTCTGCACGTGCTCGATGACGACCATCGGCTGATCACGCATTTCCGCAGTGTCCCGATGGGCGGCTGGATCACCAGCCCGTACTGACCCTCAGTAGCGTCCGGCGCGGGCCCGGCGGTAGGCGGCGGGGGTCGCGCCGGTCCAGCGTTTGAAGGCGTAGATGAAGGTGGAGGCCTCGGCGTAGCCGAGCCGGATCGCCACATCGCTCACCGACAGCGGCGTCGTGGTCAGCATTTCCTCGGCCAGCGCCTGACGCACTTCGTCGAGCAGGGCGCGGTAACTGGTACCGGCGGTGTCGAGGTGCCGGCGCAGGGTGCGGGTGCTCATGTTCAGGTCGGCGGCCACGGCATCGATACCGGGCGGCGCGGTGAAACCGTCCAGCCCACCGCGGGGCACCAGCCGGGCCCGGACCTCGGCGGCGATTCCGGTGCGGGCCCGGCGCCGATGGACCAGGTCGCGGCATTGCGCCAGGCAGATGGCCAGGGTGTGCTCGTTGGCCTGCGGAAGCGGCTGGTCCAGGATCGCCGGATCGAGGGCGACCAGGTTCTCCGGGCGGCCGAACCGCGGCGGGGCGACCGTGACCGCGGCGATCCGGTCGGCGTAGGCCGGTTCGGGGAACCGGAATTCGGCCCGGATCAGTTCCAGGTGCCGGCCCAGCAGATCGCTCATCACCTGGTGCATGGCGGTCACATCGCGTTCCACCAGGAACTGCCGGATATCGGCCGGCACGGAATCGTCGAGGATCCGGCCGACGAATTCGCCGTCCTCCCACTGCGTCACCGGCAGGCAGAAGGCGAAGCTCAGTTCCATATAGCGCAGGGCGAAATCGATCGCCTCGGCCAGTGTGGGACTGCTGACACAGGCGAAGCCGAAGATGCCGAAGGTGGTGATGCGGTAGCGGCGGCCCACCTCGATGCCCATCCCGGGCCGGTCGAGTTGGCGCACCAGGTTCCGGACGACCGCGAGTTCGGTATGCGCGTCGATCTGGGCATCGGGGTCACGTAGCCGGGCCTCGGTGAGATCGGTGCCGCGCAGCAGCGCCGCGGGCGCAACTCCGTGTTCGGCGCCGTACCCCACCATCAGCGCGACACTGGCGACACCACGCGGGAAATCCCAGTCCCGGACCGACGGACGCTGCACCATACCGCCATTATGGCCGAATATCTCAATCGACCGACCGGCGGCTACCAGGACAGTTCCGTGCAGCGGCGGGCGGTATCGCTGGTCTCGATCTGCAGCGTGGCGTGCTCTATGTGGAAACGCTCGGCAAGCAGGTGCTGGGCGGCGCGCAGGATTTCGTCACCGGCGTCCGGCCCCGAAGTGGTGATATGCGCCGAGGCGACCTCCATACCGGAAGTCAGCGTCCAGACATGCAGATCGTGCACATCGCACACCCCGGGCACCGCGGCCAGCTCGGCCGCCACCGCCTCGACATCGAGTTCTTCCGGGCTGTGCTGGAACAGGATCCGCAGCGACCGGCGCGCCAGCAGATAGGTGCGGGGCAGCACCCAGACGCCGATCGCCACACCGACGACCATATCGGCGTAGTACCAGCCGGTGGTCAGGGTTATCGCCGCCGAGACGAGCACCCCGAACGACCCGACCATATCGGCGAGCACTTCGAGGTAGGCGCCACGCACATTCAGGCTCTCCGCCGCTCCGCGCCGCAGCAACAGGAAGGACACGATATTGGCGGCGAGGCCGATCACGCCCGCGATGAGCACCGGCCCGCCCGGAACCTCCGGCGGTTCACCGAAGCGGCGGACCGCCTCCACCAGGACATAGCCCGCCACGCCGAACAGGAGTACGGCGTTGGCGAGGGCCGCGATCACCTCGGCGCGGTAGTAGCCGAAGGTGCGGGTGTAGCTGGGCCGGGTGTTGCGCGCCAGCACAATCGCCGAGAGCGCCATCGCGATGCCGACGACATCGGTGAGCATATGCGCGGCGTCGGACAGCAGTGCCAGCGAACCGGTGGCCAGCGCGACCGCCAGTTCGACCAGCATGAATCCGGCGCCGATGGCCAGCGCCAGCGCCAGTCGTCCGACATATTTCCCGGAGGCGCTTTCGGCTGATACCCGATGCGTATGATCATGTCCCACGCAGACAACATATGCGGTGATGCGCATGCTTGCAACACCGTCGATTCGCGCCCGGCCGCCGGACTGGCAGACTTGACTTCGTGAGTGACCAGCCCGCTACCGCCCGGCCCGGCACATCCGACCGGCCCGCCCGCGAGCCCCGAGCCGCACTGCGGCCGATCGAGCTCGCCACCGGAGCGGTTCTGGGCGGCGCGACCGTCGGACTCGTCACGGTCGGCTCGGTGATCCCGTTCGCCGCGGCGCTCCAACTCGTCGCGGCCGTCCCCATGGGATTGCTGGCGCACCGATACCGATTCCGCGCCCTGTTCACGGCCTCGGTATCGGCCGCCCTGGTCACCTTCGTCGCGGCCGGACTCGCGGCCGCCATGGCCATGGTCGCCACCGCGACCATCGGCGGTATCGTCGGCACGGTCAAACGCCGCCGCGGGGGCCTGATCGCGGTCACCGGGCTCTCGGTCGTCGCGGGTCTCGCCTGGGGCGTGTTCTCGATCGGTTTCCTGCTGGTCTTCTCCGCCACCCGCAACCTGGTGTTCGACAACATCCGCAATACCGCCACCGGCTTCGCCGACCTCACCTCCCGCCAGGCCCAGCTGGAACCACTGGGACGCGGTGTACTGAACGTGGCCGAGGTCGTCCTGCAATGGTGGTGGATCTACATCGGCACCACCGTCGCGATCGGCACCGTGGTCACCGCACTCGTTTCCTGGTTCGTGCTCGGATCCGTCCTGGACCGGCTGACCTGGCTCCCCGGCGCCGATCGGCTCGACGCACCCGCCGACGACCGCCCCATCGCGCCGCTGCCGGTCACGCTGCGCGGGGCCGGCTACCGCTATCCGGGCACGGCCGGTACCGCACTGGCCGGGATCGACCTGCGGGTCGCGGTCGGCGAATTCGTCGCCGTCGTCGGGCACAACGGCTCGGGGAAATCCACCCTCACCCGGCTGCTGGCCGGCCTGCCACCGAGCAGCGGCACGGTAGAGCGCCCGGGATCGGCGGGTCTGGGGCATCTCGGCGGCACCGCCCTGGTTCTCCAGCGGCCGGAAAGCCAGACCCTCGGGGTGCTGGTCGCCGACGATGTCGTCTGGGGACTGCCCGCCGAACTGGCGGCCGAGGTGCAGATCGACGATCTGCTGCGCGAGGTCGGGCTGGACGGCATGGGCGCCCGGGAAACCGCGACCCTGTCCGGTGGACAGCAGCAGCGGCTGGCCGTGGCGGCCGCCCTGGCCCGGCGCCCGGCACTGCTCATCGCCGACGAAGCCACCTCCATGATCGACCCGGACGGCCGCCGCGAGTTGGTGGCCCTGTTGTCCGAGCTGCCGAAGCGCCATCCGATGGCGGTGGTGCTGGTGACCCACCACGAAGCCGACGCCGCCGCCGCCGACCGGGTGATACATCTTGCGGACGGCCGGATGGCCGACCGTCTGCCCGCCTGGCCGAAACCGGCCCGTGCCCACCGCCGCCACCCCATGGGCGATCCGATTCTCGAACTGCGTGGTGTCCGGCACACCTACAACCGCGGCACACCGTGGGAAGCGCAGGCCCTGCACGGGATCGACCTGACCGTCCGCCGCGGGGAAGCGCTGCTGGTGGTCGGCGGAAACGGCTCCGGGAAATCGACCCTGGCCTGGATCATGGCCGGCCTCATCGCACCCAGTACCGGGCGTTGCGAACTCGCCGGGAAACCGATCAGCAAACAGATCGGCCGGGTGGAACTGGCCTTCCAGCATTCCCGGCTGCAACTGCAACGGCATACCGTCGGCGAGGAGATCGCCGACTGGGGCGGCGACGGCACCGGATCGGGCACCGTCGGCAAGGCGCTCGACGCCGTCGGCCTGGACCGCTCACTGACCACCCGCTCCATCGAAGAACTCAGCGGCGGGCAGGCGAAACGAGTGGTGCTGGCCGCCATCGTCGCCAGTCAACCCCAGGTGGTGGTGCTGGACGAACCGCTGGCGGGCCTGGACCCCGAGGGCCGCGCCGATATCGTCGACCTGCTGGCCCGGCTCCGCGATTCGGGACTCACCCTGATCGTCATCTCGCACGATGTCGAGGACGTGGCGGCCATCTGCGACCGCACCGTCCACCTGCAGGCCGGGCGTATCCCGGAAACCGAGGCCGCGCATATTCCGGTCCCGGAACCGGACGCCGACACCGTCCCCATCCCACCGGTCCCCCCACCCGGACAGGTCCACCATCCGGTGCCGGGTGCGGCCTGGCCGGTACCCGGCGACGCCCACGGAGGTGCCCGATGAGTACGGTACTGCTGCGCCAGGTTCCGGTCGCCAGCCCGATCCACCGGCTCTGGGCCGGCACCAAGATGATCGGTGTCTTCCTGATCAGCCTGCTGCTGATGTTCCTGCCCAGCTGGCCGATCCTCGGCGTAACAATCGTCTTCCTGATCGCGGTCGGGGCCCTCGCACGACTCCCCCTCGGCGTCGTCCCACGGCTTCCGTGGGTGTTCTGGCTGCTGATCGCACTAGGTGCAGTGATCAGCGCACCGGTCGGCGGGGTCGCGCTGCTGCGCTACGCGCAGGTCGTGGTCTTCGGTCTCATCCTGCTGTCGGCATCCATGCTGATCGCCTGGACCACTCCGATGAGCGAAATCGCCCCCGCCCTGGCAACCCTCGGCCGCCCACTGCGCAAACTACGGGTCCCGGTCGACGAACTCGCCGTCGTAGTGGCACTTACCCTGCGCGGACTACCACTGCTGCTGGAGGAGATCCGAATCCTGCGCGCCGCACGCCGGCTACGCCCCAAACCCGATCTACTGCACCGCACCACCGACCCACTGATCGATATCCTCACCGCGGCCATGGCGGTGTCGACTCGCCGCGCCGGCGAACTCGGTGAAGCCATCACCGCCCGCGGCGGGACGGGCCGGCTCACCGCCCGTCCCGCCGGCCCCGGCCGCAACGATGCGGTCGCCCTGGCCGCCGTGGTGGCAGTCTGCGCCGGAGCTCTCGTCCTCGACCTGCTGACCTGAATCGCCCGTAGTTCAGCTTTTCCGGGGCGACAGCGCGCCACGCCGGTATCCGAGGTACAACAGCAGCACGGTCGCCGCCGAGCAGACCAGTACCGAGACAATGCTCGCTTCCGGGCCGAAACTTCCCCCGGACAGCCAATCGGGGCCCGTCGTGACCGCAGTGACCAGAGATTCGCGCGCCTCGCTCCCCGAGACGACGGTGCCGAAGATGCCCGAAGTTGCGGCGTTCCAGCCGAAATGCAGGCCGATCGCCAGCCATAGCGAACCTGTCGCGAGGTATGCCGCGCCGAGCAGCAAACCTGCCTCGACGGCAATCGCGATCGCGCCCCACACCGAAGCTTCGGGATTGAGCAGATGCACCAGGCCGAAGACAAGAGCGGATACGACGAGCGCGACCGCGGTCCCCCAGCGACCCCAGAGGAGCCGGAAGACGACACCGCGGAAGAACACTTCTTCCGCGGTGGCAACGGCACACATGGCGCCGGCCACCGCGAGGGCACCGGAAACCGACCCCCACCCAGTGATTCGGTACACGTCGAACAGGGCAAGGATACCGATGGCGACCGCCGCAAGACCCGCCCCGGATACCACGCCGGCCACGAGCTGGAGCCCGCCACCGCGACGGGGGAACTCGGCCACGCGCCGCTTCTCGATCCGGTGCCCGGCCCAGATGTAGAGCCGGACCACCGCGCACGCCAGCACGGGACCGGCGACGAGTGCAACCACCGGATTGCCGATCGCCGAGGCAAGGGAATTCGATACCAGCATCACCACGGCGAAACCGACGACCACAACCGCCGTCCGGCCTATCCCCAGACGGTCCGGCTCGCTCGCGCCACCCCGCACCCGGAACTCGTCCCGGGCGGAGCTCACCACCTACTTCTGCTGGTCACGTACGGCTTTACGGGCGGCGTCCTGCGCCTTGTCGACCTGCGACGCGTACTTCCCGCCGGTCTTCTTGTCCACCGCATCGCCGACCTTCTCGATCAGCGGGTCGACCTTGTCGGCGTTCTTGCGCGCCAGCCCCAGCGCTTTGTTCGCCAGCCCTTTGAAATCCATGGTGTGCTCCTCGCTCCAACTCGCTTCAGCGCTAACGATACCCAGCGAGTTCACGAGGAGCGGAGGAACCGGGCCGGCGACGGCTGTCACACCTCGCCGAGCCAGGCAGGGTGCCAGAAGCGACCGTTGTCGGTCCAATCCATATAGCGAACAGTGCCTTTGATCTTCGGTGTCACCCAGATGACGTCCCGGAGTTCGTCGGCCGACATCTCGTTGCCGAACGGGGAGGTCTTACGTTCCGACCGGCGCAGCCGGGCCGCCAGATCGTTCATCCCCGCCTCGTCGAATCCGGTGCCCACCCGTCCCGCGTACACCAGGCCGTCCGCACCGGGTATCCCGACCAGCAGCGAGGCGAACGGCCGAGCCTTACTGCGGCGCATCCCCCCGATCACCACTTCCTGGGTGCGCCAGTTCCGGTGCTTCACCCACGAATGCCCGCGAGTACCCGGCAGATACACCGAATCCAGCCGTTTGGCGATCACGCCCTCCGCACCTTCGTCCTCGCTGCGCCGCAGGGCCTCGGTGCCGTCGCCTGCGTAGCGCGGCGGCACCCGGAGTTCCGTGGTCGTCGCGGCCAGCGCTTCCAGTACCTGCCGCCGATCGCGGTAGCGTTTGCGCAGCAGTGAGGTGCCATCGAGGAACAGCAGATCGAAGGCCAGGAATTCGGCGCGCCGCGGATTCGCCTTCAACAGGGCGATATTCACCGCGCCGTCGGGCCCGCGAACGATGAGTTCGCCGTCGAGGATCACTTGATGATCGGCCAGTTCCTCGGCCAGCACCGACAACTGTGGGTAGCGCGCGGTGACATCGTTACCGGCTCGGCTGCGCAACCTTAGCTCACCGGCGTCGATTTCCACGAGCAGCCGGTACCCGTCCCATTTCCGTTCGAACGCCCATTCCGAATCCGGCAGCCCGGCCACCTCACCACTGGTCGCCAGCATGGGGGTGAGTCCACGGGGCAGTTCCGCGGTCGCCGGCTGGTCCTTCATGAGATGCATCAACCACTGGTCGCCCTCCGTCCGGATCAGGGCGTACCGGCCGTTGAGTCGTTCGCCGCGGAACACCACGATCACCTCGTCGTCGCGCCATTTCTCGGCGCGGTAGGTGCCGGTGTCCCAGACCGACATCTCCCCCGCCCCGTATTCACCCGCCGGGATCGTGCCGTGGAAGTCCAGGTATTCCAGCGGATGGTCCTCGGTGTGCACGGCGAGCCGGTTCTGCCGGGTGCTTTCCGGCGGCCCCTTGGGTACCGCCCACGACACCAGCACCCCGTCGCGCTCCAACCGCACATCCCAGTGCAGGCGGCGGGCGTGGTGTTCGTGGACGACGTAGCGATTACCGGGCCCGGGGTGCGGCGGATGCGGCGGTACCGGCTCCGGTGTGCGCGCCGGATCCCGCATCGAACGGTATTTCGTCAGCGCGTCGTTCAGGGGTATGTCCAGACCGGCCAGCAGATCACCGTCGGACCGGTAACGCTCGAGAACTTCGTCGAACCGCAGTTGCCGCAGCTCGCCGGCATCCTCGAGTTCCGCCCAGTGGCGTGGCGCGGCGGCGTTCGGCTGTTCGCGCCCGCGCAGCGAGTACGGGGCGATGGTCGTCTTGGCGGGGTTGTTCTGACTCCAGTCCAGGAACACCTTCCCCGCCCGCACGCTCTTCGCCATGGTGGCGGTGACCAGGTCGGGAAGGAGTTTCTCCAGATTCGTGGCGACCTGTTTGGCCACTGTGGACGCCCCGCCGGGGCTCAATACCCGGTCCAGCGGGACGTACAGGTGGATGCCTTTGCTACCGCTGGTCAGCGGGAACGCGCGCATCCCGATTTCGGCGACCATATCGCGCACCCCGAGCGCCACCCGCGCGCATTCGGGCAGCCCCACGCCGGGGCCGGGGTCGAGGTCGAACACCAGCCGCGTCGCGGGGCCGCGCGCATCGCCGTCGAAACGCCACTGGGGTACATGGATCTCCAAGGCGGCCTGCTGACCGAGCCAGACCAGGCCGGCCTGGGACGAGATCACCGGGTAGTGCGCTGTGCGGTCGGAATGTTGCAGGGCGCGGCGCGGTAGCCACGACGGCGTGCCCGCGCCGAGGTTCTTCTCGAAGAACGATGATTCGGCGACACCGTTCGGCCAGCGCTTACGAGTGATCGGCCGGCCCGCGATATGGGGCAGCATCGCCGGTGCGATCTCGGCGTAGTACTCGATGACCTCGCCCTTTGTGGTGCCGGCCGCCGGATAGAGCACCTTGTCCAGATTGCTCAGCCGGACATCGATATCGGGCTGCCCCGGTTCACCGCCGAACGCCCGGTGCACGCCGGTTCACCGCAGGAGCAGGTCAGACCGGGGGTCAGTAGCACGGCGCGACCACGCGGGACCGCCGTGCCCGCACAACGGGCGCAGCCGCGTGCGATGTGACTCGAACGGCAGCTCCTGCCCGCGACTCACGGCCGTGGGCCCGGCCCCGGCCCCGGCCCCGGCGCGCCGGGCTGTCCGGGACCGCCCGGCTGTTCGGGCGGAACCACCTTACGAGCCGCTTCCTTACCCTTCTGGATCTTGTCCGAGTACTTGCCCTTGGTCCTCTGGTCGAGGAAATCGCCGGCCTTGTCGACCGCCTGGTTGATCTTGTCGGAGTTCTTTGCCGCCGCTTCCTGGCCTTTACCGGCCAGATTCTTCAGGTTGTCCATCAAGCTCATTGCCTAATTCCTTCCTGTCGCCGAGCGGTTGTTTTCACTCCATATCCTCCCACCAGGAACGCCCCGGCGGGAGATCACGGATATCGAGCCGTTGTCCGGGTACCGGCACCGCGATTTCGGTCCCGGCCGTGGCCGCGGCTGCCACCAGCCGGCGCACCGGCTCGTCCCAGGGGTGCGGAGCCAGGTTGAAGGTCGCCCAGTGGATCGGCAGCAGCACACCGTGGCCCGGATCGCCACCGCACAGGTCGGCGTGGGCGCGCACCGCTTCCTCGGGATTCATATGGATATCGGCCCAGCTGTGGTTGTAGGCGCCGATGGGCAGCAGGGTGAGGTCGAACGGGCCGCACTGCGCCCCTGTCTCGGCGAACGCCTTGGTGAACCCGGTATCGCCGCCGAAATACACCCGATGCGCCGGCCCGGCCAGCGCCCAGCCCGCCCACAGGGTGGTGTTGCGCACCAGCCCGCGGCCGGAGAAATGGCGAGCCTCGGCGCAGGTGATCGTCAGCTCGCTGTCCGAACCGTCGCGGGCGGACAGCGTATGCGAGCCGCCCCAATCCAATTCGACGATCCGGGATTCCGGGACCCCCCAGTGCCGCAGATGCGCGCCCACCCCCAGCGGAACGACGAAAATCGCGCGCTGGGTGTACAGCAGGGTGGTGATGGTATCGGCGTCGAGATGGTCGTAGTGATCGTGCGAGATGACCACCGCATCCACCGGCGGCAGTTCTGTCAGCGCTACCGGCACCGGATGGATCCGGCTCGGGCCCACCAGTCGCGACGGCGAAACCCGTTCGCTCCACACCGGATCGGTGAGCACCCGGAATCCGTCGACCTCGATCAGCGCGCTGGCGTGCCCGTACCAGGTGACGGCCAGTTCGGCGGCAACCGCCGGACGTTGCGGCTCGGCCAGCGGCACGGCGCCCTTGGGCCGCCCCGCCCGCATGGCCGACATCATCGCCAGCAACCCGGCGGGATTGTCGGGTACGACGATCGGCGACGCCGGCTCGGTGTTGTGGAACTGGCGATCGCGGTAGCTGCGCGCTCCGGCCGCGGTGGGCGCGATCGCGGAAACGGAGGCGCCGAGCGCCGCCGGTAACCCGTCCAGCGCACGCAGCACCCAGCCCAGTACGGTCATCCCGGCCAGCCCCGCCATCGCGGCGGGAAGAATACGGGGCCGCATCACCGGCCCACGAATTTCGGGGCGCGCTTCTCCTTGCGGGCCTGCCGGCCCTCCTCGGCGTCCTCGCTGTTCCATGCTGCCTCCAAGGCGGACTGCTGTTCCTTGGGTGACGGCCCCCGGGTGCCGTCGTCGTTGAGTTCCAGCTTCAGATGACGCAGCGACAGCGGCGCGAGTTCGGCCACCGATTTCGCCCAGGTCTGCGCGTCGGCCGGTGTACCGAGACGGTTGGCGAAGCCGAAGGTGTAAGCGTCGGCGGCCGAGATGGGTTCGGCGCCGAGCAGGACAGTACGGGCGGGGCCGCCGCCGAGCAGCGAGACCAGCCGCCGAGTGGTCCAGCGATCCACCGAAATCCCCAGTTTCGCCGCGGGAATCGCCAGATACGAATCCGGCGCCATGACCCGCAGATCCGCGGCCATGGCCAGTTGCACCCCGGCGCCGAGCGCAGGCCCGTTGAGGGCGGCGATCACCGGCACCGGCAACGCCTCGACCTCGTGCAGCATCTCCAGCAGAGCGTCGAGGAATTCGGTGGAGTACACACCGTCCAGATCCGCGCCCGCGCTGAACACCGGCCCGCGGCCGGTGACCACGATGACGCGGGCGTTGTGTGAGGCCTGCAGGAATGCTTCCCGCAGTTGCACGACCAGGTCCAGGTTCAGCGCGTTACGGCGCTCTTCACGCTGCAGTTCGATGGTGACGACGTCGCCGTCGCGGCTGACCCCGAGCATGTGTGTCCTTCCCCGCTCAACGAATACCGATCCAACAGCCAATAACGAAGCGTTACCGACCACTCTGCCACAGCGGCGGGCCGGCCCACCCGGTGCGACGCGGGGTGGCGTCCGCCGGGCGCGGGGACGATACGGGGACCGGTGCGCGACTTTCAGGTATCCAGGCCGAGCGCGAAGGTCGCGGGATCCGCTCCGGTCCGGGTGCCACTGTCCAATCCGGAGATGGCGCTCATCTGCTCGGCGGCGAGCTCGAAGCCGAAAACGTCGAAATTCTGCTCGATCCGCTCGGGTGTCACCGATTTCGGGATGACGATATTGCCGAGCTGCAGATGCCAGCGGATGATCACCTGCGCCGGCGTGCGCTGCACTTCCCCGGCGATCCGGGTGACCACCGGATCGCCGAGCAGGGTGCCCTGCCCGAGCGGGCTCCACGCCTCGGTGGCGATGGCGTGCTCGGCGTGATATTCGCGCAGTTCGCGCTGAACGAGCCTGGGATGCAGTTCGATCTGGTTCACCGACGGGGTCTCCCCCGTTTCGGCGATAACCTTTTCCAGGTCGGTCACGCGGAAGTTCGAGACACCGATGGAACGCACCCGGCCGTCCGCCTTGAGGCGCTGGAAGGCCCGGAAGGTGTCCACGAATCTGTCCGCGGCGGGGACGGGCCAGTGGATCAGGTACAGGTCCACATATTCCAGGCCCAGCCGGTCGAGACTCGCCTCGCAGGCGCGCAGGGTCGATTCGTAGCCCTGGTCGGAGTTCCAGAGTTTGGTGGTGACGAAGACCTCGTCCCGGGGCAGGCCGAAATGCCGGATGGCGCGGCCGGTGCCTTCCTCGTTCTGGTAGGCGGCCGCAGTGTCGATACTGCGGTAACCGGCGCGCAGCGCGGTGGTGACGGTATCGAAGACCTGGTCCGGCGGCACTTGGAAGACCCCGAAACCGAGCTGCGGAATCAGGCTCCCGTCGTTGAGCACGATGGGCGGGACAACACCGATCTCACGTCTAGTGGTCACCGCTTCGACGGTAGGAGTGGTTCGGCGGCAGGTCAACGAATACGAGTCCCGTGTCCGAACTTACTTGACAGATCGTTGGGTTTTTACAACACTCTGTTGTGTGAGCCCAGTAAGACGCGGGGAAACCCTTCCGATCTACAACCGCATCGCAGTCCTGCGGGCAGAACACCGGATGTCGCGGGCCGCACTGGCGGAGGCAGTGAACGTCAACCCACAGACGATCGGCGCACTCGAGCGCGGCAACCACTACCCGAGCCTCGACCTGGCCCTGCGGATCTGCGAAGTGTTCGGGCTACCGGTCGAGGCGGTGTTCTCCCGCACCGAATTCACCCCACTGTCGGCCGAGGTATATCCGCGCGAGAAAGGAAAGCTGCCATGACCGCAGCCACCGAACCGACCACCCTGATCGACCGCTACCAGGCCCACCGTGTCCGGCGCTGGCTCGCCCGGGAGAAAAAACTCGCCGGTATGCTGCCCGGCTGGCGCACCCGCGGCCGCCGCCGTGGGCTGACGATCACCGTTGCCGCGGCCCTCACCGGACTGCTCATCACCGGCGTACTGTGCGCGTTCGGCCTCGAATGGGCCGCGCTCCTGGCCGGCGTGAGCGCCCTGGTGTTCCTGTCCTCCTGGACCATGCTGCGGATCGTGTCGCACGCCCAGGACAACGCACCCGCCGAAACCCTGGACGAAATGGAGATGACCCAGCGCGAAGCCGCCCGCTCGATCGGCCTCACGATCACGCAATCACTGTGCATCGTCCCGACGATGTACCTGATCTACAGCGGCGCGCTGTTCCCGGAGGCCGACGCCTTCCGTACCGCCTACGCCGGCGGCGTCATGCTCCTGGCAACGCTACTGGCCGGCGGATGCGCACCCGCCATGATCCTCGCCTGGTCGAAACCCGACCCGGAACCGGAGAGCTGAGAACCGGGGCATCACCCTTGTCCGCCCGGAGGCGACGGCCGCCGAATTCCCGACGCCGACCCCACCGGATCCTCAATCCGGAAGCCCGAGACGCCGGTAACGAAGGTGCCGAGTCGCACGCAGCTGCTCCGGCGGCCGCGCGGACAGGGCGGTCAGTTCCTCGGCGATCGCAGTGACCATGCGGCGCGCGAAATCGTCCGGTTCCACCGCGGCGTCGGGGTATTCGGGAACTATCCGGTCCACGACCCCGTCGGCCAGCAGATCCGCCGACCGGATCCGCTGCTCCGCGGCCGATTCCGCGGCGTGCCCGGTATCGCGGTGGACGATGGCGCTTGCGCCCTCCGGCGGCAGCGGCGCAAGCCAGCCGTGGGTGGCGGCCAGTACCCGGTCGGCGGGCAGCAAGGCCAGTGCGCCGCCGCCGGTTCCCTGGCCGAGCAGCACCGAGACGGTAGGCGTATCCAAGGTCACCAGATCGGCGATGCAGCGGGCGATTTCGGGTGCCAGACCCCGTTCCTCGGCCTCCTTGGACAATGCCGCGCCGATCGTATCGATCACCAGAACCAGCGGCAGCCGCAGTTCGGCGGCGAGCTGCATACTGCGCCGCGCCGACCGCAGCGCGGCCGGGCCCATCGTGTGCTCCGGATCCTGGTTCGCGCGATCGTGCCCGAACACCACACACGGACGCCCCTGGAAACGAGCCAGCGCAAGGACCACTGTGCGATCGGATTCCCCCTGACCGGTTCCGCTGAGCGGCACCCGCTGCCTGCTCCGGCGCAGAAGTTCGCGAATACCCGGCCGCTCGGGTCGCCGCGAAATACGCACCGACTCCCACGCCACGAGCGGCCCGGTCGCCGCCCCCCGCCGATGTCCGCCTGCGGACCGCCCGGGCCCGCCGCCGAGGTCCCCGGAGTTCACGGCCGTTGTCTCCCGCCCCTCGCCGCCCGGAGTCTCTGTCCCCCGAACCGCAGCACCCGCGACTTTCGGCTCCTGAGCCTCAGCACCCGTGACCTCCGGCACCCCGGCCTCAGCGGCCGAGCTCTCGGGCCTCCGGAGCTCGGTGTCGGAGGTGGGTCGCCGCCTGATCTCGGCGACCGACGCTTCTGTCTCCCCGGTCTCAGCGACCGGGGCCTCGGCCGCCCCGGTCTCGTTGTCCGGGCCCTTCCCCCGCCGACGCTCGGCGGCCGCAGGTTCCTTCCCCCGAGCCTCGTGAACCGGAGAACTCGCGGTCAACGATATTCCACCGGCCGACTCCGGCCGCGCAACGGCCGGCCGATCCGCCGCTGCGGCGGGCAGTATCGGCTCGGCACCGGTGCGGCGCTCCCCCACTGGGCTTTCCGGCTCATCCGGGAGCCCACTGAACACGCTCAGCGCCCGGTGGGCGATCCGCCGGAAGACCGATACCTCGACGACCCCGTCGATGACCCCGCTCCGATACAGGTTCTCCGCGGTTTGCACGCCGGGCGGGAACGGCCGGCCGTACAGCGCTTCGTACACGCGTGGCCCCAGAAAGCCGATGAGCGCTCCGGGTTCGGCGAAGGTGATATGCCCCAGCGACCCCCACGACGCGAACACCCCGCCCATGGTCGGATTCCGCAGGTACACGATGTAGGGGTGACCGGCCGATTTATGCGCGGCGACCGCCCCGGCGATCTTCACCATCTGCACGAAGGCGACCGTGCCCTCCTGCATCCTGGTACCGCCCGAGGTCGGTGAGACGACCAGCGGCAGCCGCTCTGCCGTCGCCCGCTCGACAGCGCCGACGATACGTTCGGCGGCCGCGACACCCACCGAGCCCGCCAGGAACGCGAACTCACAAGCGATGACCGCGATTCGCCGGCCGCGCAACCTGCCCTCGCCGGTGCGCACGGATTCGTCGGTACCGGACCTGGCGGCCGCCTCGGCCAGCGCTGACCGGTAGGCGCCGGTCCGCGCCACCGCGATCGGTGGCGCATCCCAGCTCACGAACGTTCCCGGATCGAGTAGCGCGTCGAGTAGCTCGCGCGAGCCGATCCGGTGTTTCGCCGGCGTCATCCGAGCCGTCCCCGGCTGCCCGGCACCTCAACTGTCCACACCGGCACACCGACCAGTATGACCGGCACCGGATCAGTATCCGCGGGTGACCTTCTGCAGGGCGTACTCGGTGAGCCGCACCAGCGCTTCCTTGGCCGGTTCCCGGCGCCGGGCGTCGATCGGCATGATCGGCACATCGGCGGGGACTGCCAGCGCCTGACGAATATCTTCGATCGGGTACTGCGGGGCGTCGTCGAACTGGTTGAGCGCCACGAGGAACGGCAGGTTGCGCGCCTCGAAGTAGTCGACCGCCGCGAAGCTGTCCTCCAGTCGCCGGGTATCGATCAACACCACCGCGCCGATGGCGCCACGGATCAGGTCGTCCCACATGAACCAGAAGCGGTACTGGCCCGGGGTGCCGAACAGGTACAGCACCAGGTCGTCGGCCAGGCTGATACGGCCGAAGTCCATGGCCACCGTGGTGGTGGATTTGCTCTCGATACCCGCGAGACTGTCGATCCCGGCACTGGCATTGGTCACCAGAGCCTCGGTTCTCAACGGGACGATTTCCGAAACTGCCCCCACCAGCGTCGTTTTGCCCACGCCGAACCCGCCTGCAACCACGATCTTCGCCGAAGTCGGTTTGCTAATACGGGTATCGACCTGCGCCGTCGAATCAAATACGCCGGAGTCCACTGAGAACCCTTTCGATCAGCTCGCGACGTTCATCGTCGCTGGAATCGTCTTTCAAAGTCGCCGAAACGCGGACATGCCCGGCTTCGATGAGGTCCGCTACAAGTACTCGCGCCACCCCGATCGGTATACCCAGTCGCGCCGCTAGTTCGGCGACCGACGGCGACTCCCTGCACAACTCGACTATCGAATTCTCGATATTGCTCAGTTCGTACTGGCGTTCGAGCGGAATGGGATGAGACGCGACGAGAGCCTCGAGCGCCAGCTCCACCTTCGGTCTGGTACGACCGGCGGTCAGCGAGTACGGGCGCACGAGACTGGGCTCGGAGCCTCCCACGCGGTGATCCTCTATGTCCATCCCACCATCAGGAACCCATTGTGACGCGTGGAGTGGCCTGAACTGTCTGGCCCACGCGTTCGACCAACAAAGCCATCTCGTATCCGACCTGTCCGATATCGCAGGACGTATTGGTCAGGACAGCGAGGTATGACCCGTCGCCCACCGCCATCAGCAGCAGGTAACCGTGTTCCATTTCGACGACGGACTGCAGCACCGTGCCGCCCTCGAAAAGATTGGACACACCCACCGAGAGACTGGCCAGACCGGCCGTGACAGCCGAGAGCTGTTCGGCTCGATCGACCGGTAGCTGGGCACTCGCCGCCATCAGCAGGCCGTCGGCCGAGACCAGAACGGCATGGGCTACGCCAGGAACCTCGCCTGCGAAGTTCGAAACCAGCCAATCCAACTGACGGTTCGTACCACCTAGTTCGGGGTTCATCGGTCTCCTTTGTCTCCGGTTAGGTTCATTGCTCGCATTGCACGGCCATCCCGAACACCTTGCTGGTGCCGACTCAAACTAGACCGGATCGATTCGGGATTGCGACTCGGCGTCCGCTCCTGGGCGCCGTTGACGGCGCCGGGCACCAGCCGGCCGCCCGGATTACGTTGCGGAAGACCGGCCGCGGTGCGGGTCTCGGGCTGGGCCTCGCTGGCCCGCCGGGCAGCCACCCAACCCTCGTCACCCGGTGATTCGAAGGAGGCGGCGGCCTGGGAACGATCGGCGTTCGGATCCGACAGCCAGGCCGACATCATCTCCGCAAAAATAGGCGTGCCGCCCATCACGTTGTCGGTTTCCTCGGCCGGCTGCAGCCGGGTCTGGAAGAACGACGCGGTTTTCGCCGGGTTCGACTTGTAACTGTGCCGCCCGGGTTCGCGGGTGGGGGTGGATCCCTCGGCGGGTTCCGGCTGCCGGGGCAGCGCGACACCCGGCGGGTTGTCGAACCGCTCGGCGGTGTACCCACCCGGCTGCCGCTGCGGCAGCCCGCCCGATTCGTCGGGGCGGGGGCGCTGTGGCAGTGCGGTGTTCTCCCGCTGCGGCAGGCCGTTCCCGGCCGCACTCGGCTGGGGACGCCCGCTACCTGCCGGGCCACCGCGCTGCGGCAGGCCGCTACCGCCCGTACCGCGCTGTGGCAGGCCGGTACCGCTCGTATCCCGCTGTGGCAACCCGCCGGCCGCAGACCCGTTCGACGGCGGCCCACCGGCCGTGCCCCGCTGAGTGGGAAGTTCTCCGGACGATTCACGCGAAGGCAGATCGCGGGCCGGATCACGCTGCGCCGACTGCTCGCCGGAAGATTCCCGGTGCGGCAGACCGTTACGGGCCGGTTCACGCCGGGTGGGCAGAGCACCCGAAGCGCTATCGCCCGACCGGGGCGGCTCCTGCTCGCGTCCGCCCGGTTCGCCCGCGGGGCGACGTTGCGGCAGGCCCGGGCCGCCGGATTCGCGGGCGCCGTTCGCGCCGGGCTCCCGTTGCGGAAGACCATTGGGTCCCGGCGCGGCGGGGCCGCGGGGCGGAACCGGTCCCGAAGGACGCTGCGGCGCTGCTGTTTCCGATGCGGTTTCGGCGGGGCGCTCGGCCTCCGGGCGCGCGGGCGGCGTCGGCGGGTTGCCCGGCGCACCGTTCGCGCCGGGCCGGCGCTGCGGCAGACCGCCCGGCCCGGACTGTGCGGCATCTGCGCTACCGGGCTGACGCTGCGGCAGACCGCTCGCGGCGGACCCCCGGTTGTCCCCACCGGCCGGCTGCCGTTGCGGCAGGCCGCTGGGACCGGATTGCAGAGCCTGTCCGCTACCCGGCTGACGCTGCGGCAGACCGCTGGAGCCCGACTGCGGCGTGCCACCGGCGCCCGGCTGACGCTGCGGCAATCCACTGGGACCGGTCTCCGCGGGCCGCGCGGGCGAGCCGGCCGCGGGCGAATCGCCGGGGGTACGCGGCGGCAGAGTGGGGGTTGCACCGCCACCACCGGAGCCGAGGTTACGTTTGGGAAGGTTGGCGGCGGCGAGTTTGCCGCGCTGCGCCGTACTGCCCGCACTGGCCTGGCGCAGGCTCGTCGTGCCCTGCTCGCCGTCCCGCGGACCACCGGCCATCGCGCTACCGGGCTGCCGCTGCGGCAGACCACCCGGACCCACCGGTGCCGGGCCGCCCGGACGCTCCGCAGGTTTGGGACGTTCGACCGCCGGCAGCGGACCGCTCATCCCCGGATCGACGGTCACCATCATGTTGCCGTCGGTGGTCCGGCTGATACCGCGGGTCTGCATGGCCGGTCCGCCGGCATTGCGCAACGCGGCCGCGGCGGCCTCGTCGGCCGAGATCTCCGGCTTCTTAGCGCCGTCGCCGGGCACCTGCGGCTGCGGGCCCGAACCGGTGGCCAGCGGCAGGATCTGAGTCTCCCCCGCCACGATCAAGCTCATCGGCACATGCACGGTGACCGTCACACCGGGATCGCGGGCGGTATCGAAGGTCGGCCGCAGCCGGACGTTGAGACCGTGCCGTTCCGCGAGCCGGCCGACGACGAACAGGCCCATATGGCGGGCGGTATCCGGGCCGGGTTCGGCGGTGTTCTCCAACCGGCGGTTGATCTCGGCCATCTCGCTGGGCGGCATACCGATACCGCGGTCGGCGACCTCGATCAGCAGGCCCTGGTCGTGTGCCTGGGCGAAGGTGAACTTCACATCGGTTTCCGGCGGCGAGGCCCGCAGCGCGTTGTCCAGCAACTCGGCGAACAGATGCGCCATATCGGAGGCGGCCGGTTCGATCAGGGCGCCGCGCGGGGTGGCGCCGAGTTTCACGCGTTCGTAGTCCTCGACCTCGGAGATCGCGGCCCGCAGCACATCGGCGATTTCGACCGGCGCCGATTTCGCCCGGCGCTGTTTGGTACCGGCCAGAATCAGCAGGTTGTCGCCGTTACGGCGCATACGGGCGGCGAGATGGTCCAGCCGGAAGAGGTTCTCCAGCAGGCGCGGATCCTTCTCGTCGTACTCCATCGCCTCGATGAGGCTGAGCTGATGGTCGACAAGCGATTTACTGCGTCGCGCCAGCGTTTCGAACATATCGTTGACCTGGGAGCGCATCTGCGCCTGATCACTGGCCAGTCGCAATGCCTGACCGTGGATATCGTCGATCGCCCGGGCCAACTGGCCGATTTCCTCCTCGGACCGGATGGGCATCGGTTCGAGTGGTACTTCCTCCGGTGCGGCACCGGTCCGCAACTGGGCGACCTCATCGGGCAGATCGCTTTCGGCGACGCGCAGCGCGGCCAATCGCAGCCGATGCAGCGGCACGATCATGGAGCGGGCCACGAATACCGCGAGCAGCAGCGCCGCGAGGATGGTCAGCAGCACCACGATGGAGTAGATGACGGCGTCGGAGAGCGCATCATCGGCCATTGCCTCGACGCCGTTGTCGATTTCGCCGGTGGCTTCGCCGATGAGTTTGTCGGTGGTCGAGGTACTCGCCAGCAGCGATTCGCGGGCTTCACCCAGCGGTATCCGGCCCGCTTGCGCTTCCGGCGTGTCCAGCATCGCCTGACGGTTCACGACCCCCTCGCGCAGCGCGACGATATCGGGATCTTCGGCGTTGTAGCGCTGGCTCAGGATGTTCAGCAGCGCGAGTTCGGTGTTGGTGGCGGCGCGATAGGCCTGCTCGCCGATTTCCTGGTCACGCAGCAGTTCGGCGGCGGCGGTGATCTCGCCGACCATGGCGGATCGCAGATTGAGCGCGTCGACGAGCCGGAGTTTGTCCGGGTCGATCGACGGATCGCCGACCTCGCCCAGGATCCCCTCCACGGTGCGGACACCGGCGTTGCGGGCACTGTCCAGCACGGCGACGGCCTCGGCCGGCGAGCCCGACGGTGCCATACCACCTGTACGTACCTGCTTGGCCTGATCGATCATCTCCGACAGCGCCTGGTGCGCATCCGGAAGATCGTCGAGCTCGGCGAGCGCGCCCTCGGCCGCCACGATGGTCTTGTCCAGAGTGGTCAGGTTTTCTTCGGTGACCATGGACCGGTTCGGTGCGATCGCAATCGCCTGTGAGCCCGCGACGGTCGAGGTGGCCGAACTGAGATCGAGAACCGCCGGGACGAGGCTGACGTTCTCGGCCGCCGAGCCCAGCCGATTCGCCTCGCTCCACTGCGCCGATATCCTCGACACACCGAGTCCGACCGCGACCGCCAACGGCACAGCCAGGACGGCCGTAACCTTCCAGCGAAGGTCCCAGTTACTCAGCGCCCAGCGCTTCGTGCCGGACCTAGCGGCGTCACGCATTCCCACTCACTTTCCAACCTGGCCCCAGCCATGCACCAAAGGAGAACTCCACACTCGCATAGTGGCTCGACGGGTGGAGCTGCCCGTGGGTCGCGGCTGGCCGAGAAATTGCGTCTACGACGGACCGAATTCGTGTCATCAGATTCTAACGGATCAATAACTTCTTGGTGTACTAGGCCCGGGTTGGCGCACACTGACCAGCCGATTACAGGCATAAGCCATGGTCGCGACACCCGACAGGGGGTCGCGTGAAGTCTGCCACAATCGTGCTGATCTATCGAGGCGAGGATTGCTGCGAGGCTAGGGAGCACGGGTGAACACGAGGAACGAGTATCGACCGGTCTATCAGACCAGCCTGGTCGATCCCGCCGAGTTCTGGTCCCGGGCCGCGGCGGATATCGACTGGGACACCCCTCCCGAACAGGCTCTCGACACCGCCCGCCCGATTTCGCACTGGTTTCCCGGGGCCCGGCTCAATACCTGTTACAACGCGCTCGACCGGCATGTGGACGCCGGCCGCGGCGAGCAATCCGCATTGATCTACGAATCGGCCATGACCGGCGAAAGCCGCGTCTACACCTACACCGAACTGCTCGACCGGGTCACTCGCTTCGCGGGCGCCATGCGCGAGCTCGGCGTGCAGGCTGGCGACCGAGTCGTTATCTACCTGCCGATGATTCCCGAGGCCGTGGTCGCGATGCTGGCCTGCGCCCGGATCGGAGCCGTGCATTCGGTGGTATTCGGTGGATTCGCCGCGCCCGAACTGGCGGCGCGGATCGATGACGCCGAACCGGTGCTGATCGTGACGGCCTCGGGCGGTCTCGAACCCAACCGCACCATCGATTACCCCCCTATCGTGGCCCGGGCACTCGAACTCGCCGAAACCGCGACCCCCGCGACCGTCCTGGTCAAACAGCGCACCGGATTTCCCGAGCACGATTTCGGTGCGGTTTCCGGGCGCCCGGCACGCTGGCTCGACTGGGATACCGCGGTACGCGATGCGGCACCGGTGGATCCGGTATCGGTGGCGGCGACCGATCCCCTGTATGTGCTGTACACCTCGGGTACGACCGGTAAGCCGAAGGGCGTGGTGCGCGACAACGGCGGGCATGCCGTCGCCCTGACCTGGTCCATGCGCTATATCTACGATGTGGGGCCCGGCCAGGTTATGTGGGCCGCCTCCGATGTGGGCTGGGTGGTCGGCCACTCCTATATCGTCTACGCTCCGCTGCTGGCCGGGGCCACCACGCTGCTGTTCGAGGGAAAACCCGTGGGCACCCCGGATGCCGGCGTGTTCTGGCGGGTGGTGGCGCGGCACCGGGTGCACACACTGTTCACGGCCCCCACCGCGCTGCGGGCGATCCGCCGCGCCGATCCCGCCGCAGAACTGGCCCATGAGCACGATCTTTCGTCCTTGCGCGCGTTGTTCTGCGCGGGCGAACGGCTCGACCCCGCCACCTTCACCTGGGCCGACGAAACACTGCTCGCCGGGCGCGACGACTGCCCGGTGGTGGATCACTGGTGGCAGACCGAAACGGGCTGGCCTGTCTGCGCCAATCCGCTGGGGATACAGCGACTACCGATCAAACCGGGTTCCGCCTCGGTGCCGGTGCCGGGCTATCGCCTGCGGGTACTGGACTCCTCGGGTAACCCGGTCGCGGCGAACACCGAGGGCAATATCGTTATCGGTCTTCCGCTACCGCCCGGCGCACTGACCGGCCTGTGGCACGACGAAGAGCGGTTCGAACGCTCCTATCTGGCGGCGTATCCGGGTCATTTCCTGACCGGTGACTCCGGCTATTTCGACGAGGACGGATACCTTTTCGTGCTCGGCCGCAGCGACGATGTGATCAATATGGCCGGGCACCGCCTTTCCGCGGGCAGTATCGAAGCCGCGGTCGCGGGTCACGAAGCGGTGGCCGAATGCGCGGTGATCGGTCTTCCCGATGAACTCAAGGGGCAGCGACCGATCGCTTATGTAGTACTCAAATCCGATACCCGGATCGATATCGAAACTCTGCGCGACGAACTGAGCGAGCGGGTGCGGACTCAAATCGGCGCCGTCGCCGGACTGTACGACGCCGTCGTCGTCCCCGCACTGCCGAAAACCCGCTCCGGAAAGATCCTGCGCAAAACCATCCGGCAGATGACGGCGGGCGGAAATTACGAAATACCCTCAACCATCGAGGATCCCACCGTCCTCGACGAACTGGCCCGGATCATCCAGCCGCGACAAAGCACAAACTCCTCTTAAGAAAACTTCAGAGTCGAGCCAATACCGCCCAATACGGTCTGAGTGGTCCACGAGCCACGGCTCGACTCGACAACGTAGGAGGCAGTAGTTCCCATGGCACCCACCACGAACCGGCGGTTCGGCAAGTTCGGTCTCACCACCCTGACCCTGGGAGCGGCCGCCGCGGCCACCGCCTTCCTCAGCCCCGCCGTCGCCTCGGCAGGCCCCATGGAGATGGCCGAACCCCTGCTGACCAGCGACTGCTCCTTCGCCCAGGTCGACGCCGCACTGCACGACCAGGCCCCGGAACTCGCGGCCATGCTGGACAGCAACCCGAGCGCGAAGGCTCAACTGCAGGCAAAGTTCGATCAGCCGGTCGAAAAGCGCCGGGCCGAACTGCAGCAGTACATCGAACAGAATCCGCAGGCCGCCCAGCAGGCACAGGACGACCCGCGCGCCCAGCAGCTGCAGGTAACTCTGCAGGGTGTGGCCGACACCTGCCACAACTACTGAACGTCTGACATGGGTAGGCGTTTCGGCCCCGCGTGACGGGGCCGAAACCTCCCGGAGCCTTGCGACGGCACCGCGCACCGGAGACGCGTCAATACACTGGGCGGTGTGGTGGAGCGAGCCAAGCCGGCGGTCCTGGTCGTCGACGACGACGAGGATGTACTCGCGTCGGTCGAACGGGGGTTGCGCCTGTCCGGGTTCCAGGTAAGTATCGCGCGCGACGGCGCGGCCGCGCTGCGGGCGGTGGCCGACAAAGGGCCCGACGCGATCGTCCTGGACATGAATATGCCGGTGCTCGACGGTGCGGGGGTGGTGACGGCGCTGCGGGCCATGGGCAACGAGGTGCCGATCTGTGTGCTCAGCGCCCGCAGTTCGGTGGGCGACCGGATCGCCGGTCTGGAATCGGGGGCCGACGACTACCTGATCAAACCTTTCGTACTCGCCGAACTGGTCGCCCGGATCAAGGCGTTGCTGCGCCGGCGCACCGATACCGCGCCGGCCGGCGCCGCCGACACCATCGTCGTCGGACCGCTCCGGATCGATACGGCCGGATACCGGGCGGTGCTGGACGGCCAGGAGATCGACCTGACCAAACGCGAGTTCGAACTACTGTCCACACTGGCCCGCAATGCGGGGGTGGTACTGAGCCGGGAACGGCTGCTGGAACTGGTATGGGGCTACGATTTCGCCGCCGATACGAATGTGGTCGATGTTTTCGTCGGCTATCTGCGCCGCAAACTGGAGGCCGACGGCACCCCCCGGCTGTTGCACACGATCCGCGGTGTCGGGTTCGTGCTCCGGGACACCAAGTGAGCGACGGCGCCACCCGCCGGCGCAGCCGATCGTATTCCCTGCGCACCCGGGTCGCCGGGGCGGCGGCTGCCGGGTCGGTACTCATCGTCGCACTGGTCAGCGCTATCGCCGTACCCGCGATCGAACGCAACAACCTGCAGCAGACCGATCAGCAGTTGCGGATCGCGTCCCGGCTGGTGGTGATCGACCCGGTGATCGCGGTCGGCATCGTGAACCTGGTGGGCCCGGACCGCGATATGGCGCTGACCGTCCGTGACGACGGTGAACTGGTGGCCTCCAGCGTCACCCGGTTACCGGAACTGGACCCCGGATCGCGCACGGTCACCGTGGACGACACCCCGTACCGGGTATTGACCACCACCGAGAACCAGCCTGCGGGCCGGACGGTTTCGCTGGGTATTCCCGCCACCGACGCCGCGCGCGCGACGGCCGAACAGCGACGGTGGCTGCTGTTCGGCGGGCTGGCGGCAATCGCCGCGGCGGCGGCGCTGGGCTGGTTGTTCGGGGGCCGGGCAGTCCGGCCGATCGTGGTGCTCACCCGCCAGGTCGGCGCGCGCACCGGCTACCGCGATGCCACCCCCGAACCGGTGGACAGCTCCGGTGTGCTGGAGGCCGAGCAATTGGCGGACGCAGTCAACACCATGCTGCGCCGGGTCGATCAAGCACAGGCCGAAACGGCGGCCGCGCTGGAAACCGCACGGGATTTCGCGGCGGTCTCGGCGCACGAACTACGCACCCCGCTCACGGCGATGCGCACCGACCTCGAAGTGCTGGCCACCCTGGACCTGGACGAGGACCAACGCACCGAGATCCTCGCCGATCTGCAACGCAGCCAGGAGCGGGTGGAAACCACCCTGGCCGCACTGGAGCGCCTGGCCTCCGGCGACCTGACCTCCGAACGCGACCATATCGACACCGATATCGCCGAACTGTGCGATCTGGCCGCCCACGACGCAATGCGCCACCACCCCGGCCTCACGGTCCGGGTCGATACCGATGCCGAACTGGTCACCCGCGGTCTGCCCGCAGGTCTGCGGCTGGCGGTGGACAACGCCCTGAAGAACTCGGTCAAACACGGCCGGGCCACCGAGGTCCTGCTGGCGGCCCACCGCCGCGCCGACGGCAGCATCGTCATCTCCGTCGACGACAACGGCCGCGGGATACCGCCCGGCGAACGGGAATCGGTTTTCGCCCGCTTCGCCCGCGGTAGCGGCGCGCACAAGGGCGGCTCGGGGCTCGGCCTGGCACTGGTCGCCCAGCAGGCGCAGTTGCACGGCGGACGAGCCTACTTCGACGATGGCGCGCTCGGCGGAGTCCGGCTGGTCCTCGTCCTGCCGGACGACCGATAGGTCCAGGTGTTCCACACCGGTAACCGATGGAGGCCGGAACCCCGCGAGTACCGGCCCCGGAAAACACAGCCCCCGTAATACCTCGGCGCGCGCCTCCTGGTGGAGACGCGCGCCGAGCAAGATATCCGGGTATAGCCGGGTCTACTTCGCGTCGAGCAGATCGATCACGAAGACCAGCGTCTTGCCGGAGAGCGGGTGACCACCACCCGCGGGACCGTAGGCCAGCTCCGGCGGGATGGTGAGCTGGCGGCGGCCGCCGACCTTCATCCCCGGAATACCGTCCTGCCAGCCCTGAATCAGGCCGCGCAGCGGGAAGTTGATCGATTCGCCGCGGCTCCACGACGAATCGAATTCCTCGCCGGTATCGAATTCCACACCGACGTAGTGCACTTCTACGGTGCCGCCGGGCACCGCTTCCGGACCGTCACCGACGGTGATGTCCTTGATGACCAGTTCGGTGGGCGGCGGGCCCGCCTGGAATTCGATTTCCGGTTTGCTCATGCCTTGAATCCCCTTCGATTCAATCGGTTCAGCGGTTGGTGATCTCGGAGTAGTCCCGTGCACCGTAACCGGTGTAGATCTGCCGCGGACGGCCGATCTTGATGGCTTCGCTGTGCATTTCCCGCCAGTGCGCGATCCAGCCCGGCAGCCGGCCCATGGCGAACAGCACGGTGAACATACGGGTCGGGAAACCCATGGCCTTGTAGATGACGCCGGTGTAGAAGTCGACGTTCGGGTAGAGCTTGCGCTCGACGAAGTAGTCGTCGGTGAGCGCGGCTTCTTCTAGGGCCTGGGCGATATCGAACAGCGGATCGCTGCCGAGTTTGCTGAGGATGGTGTCGGCGTGCTTCTTGGCGATCGCGGCACGCGGGTCGTAGTTGCGGTAGACCCGGTGCCCGAAGCCCATCAGCTTCACACCGTCTTCCTTGTTCTTGACCTTGCGGATGAACTCCTTGACATCGCCGCCGGCGGCTTTGATGTCGTCGAGCATTTCCAGCACCGCCTGGTTGGCGCCGCCGTGCAGCGGGCCCCACAGCGCGTTGATACCACCGGATACCGAGGTGAACAGGTTGGCATCGGAGGAACCGACCAGCCGGACCGTGGAGGTGGAGCAGTTCTGCTCGTGGTCGGCGTGCAGGATGAGCAGCATATCCAGGGCGGCGGCGATCTCCGGGTCGACCTGGTACGGCTCGGCCGGGAAACCGAAGGTCATCCGCAGGAAGTTCTCCACCAGCGACAGCGAATTGTCCGGGTAGAGGAACGGCTGGCCGACCGATTTCTTGTACGAGTACGCGGCGATGGTCGGCAGTTTGGCCAGCAGCCGGATGGTGGACAGCTCGACCTGTTCGGGATCGCGGGGGTCCAGCGAATCCTGGTAATAGGCCGACAGCGCGTTGACCGCCGAGGAGAGCACCGGCATGGGGTGCGCATTGCGGGGGAAGCCGTCGAAGAAGCGCTTGAGATCCTCGTGCAGCAGGGTGTGCCGGCGGATCTTGTCGGTGAAATCCTCCAGCTGATCCTGGGTGGGTAGCTCGCCGTAGATGAGCAGGTAGCTGACCTCGATGAAGGTCGAATTATCGGCCAACTGTTCGATCGGATACCCGCGGTAGCGCAGAATTCCCTGTTCGCCGTCGATATAGGTGATCGCCGATTTGGTCGACGCGGTGTTGACGAACCCGGGGTCATAGGTCGTATATCCCGTGCTCGCCAGCAGCTTGCCGAGATCGATACCGTCGTTTCCTTCGGCGGCCTCGGCGATCGTCATGGGGTATTCGCCACCCGGATAGGTCAGAACCGGTTTGGCGTCATTGATGTGATTCTCCGGCACGGAAGGTTCCCTCTCAGGCTATGACCGTCGGCATCGCATGCGGTCGGCACGCGGTGCGTTATCGGTAGACGCTAGTCCTTGCTCCGACGGGACCGGCGATGAGGGTACCCGCGCCGCGATCTCACAATCGGCCCGCGCGGAGGTGAGTTTCGGCCTGCCGGATACCGGTCGGCCCACCGCTGTGACCGGCCGAATCACCGGCCTGCGCCGCCGCGCCACAGCAGCATTGCGGCGAGATGCGCCATAACAGGCGCACCACCACGGCCCCGGACAGAATTACCGTACCCACGGCAGTGGAATCGAAACCGTGCGAAATATCACCGAAAGCCCTGGACACAGGGTGTAACGGATGCGGCCGCGGGCGATCGCGGGTTCACGGCTGCAGCCGTTGCACCGACATCCCCGTCGCACCGATCCGGACGAGTATCCGGTTGTGCAGGCGACCTCGCCGCCCCTGCCAGAATTCCACCTCGTCCGGTCGCAGCAGGTAGCCGCCCCAGTGCGGCGGCACCGGGATCTCGGCGGCGGTGGCGAAGCGGGCGGTGGCCCGGACCAACCGCCGATCGAGTTCCTCCCGCGAAGCGATCGGTCGCGACTGTTCCGACGCCCACGCACCCAGTTGCGATTCGCGGGGGCGCGACCGCCAATACGCCTCGGTCGTTCCGGCCGGTACGCGCTCCACCCGGCCGCGGATATGCGCCTGACGCGCGAGTTGCGGCCACAGGAAGGTGGCCGACGCGTACGGCGCCGCGGCCAGCTGCGCGCCTTTGGCCGAGTCGTAGTTCGTATAGAACGTCACGCCGTCCGGCGAGAGCCCTTTACAGAGAACGGTGCGAGTCACCGGGCGGGCGGCGGGCCCCGCGGAATCGAGCGTGCCGAGCACCATGGCATTGGGTTCGGCGATACCGGCCGCGGTGGCCTGGTCTATCCATTGCCGCAGCAGCGGCTCCCAGCCCCCCGCCACCGAATTCTCGTCGAGTTCGGTATCGCGCACACCGAGCAGCGGCCCCTGTTCCCGCGAACGCGAATGGGCCGCATCGTATTCGGCGCGCATCGCGGCGAGATCGGCGCCGGACTCCTCCACATCGGACATGGGCCAGACGTTACTCCGGAGTAGCAAAGCGCTAGAGTTCGGTTGAAAGGAGAGTCGCGTATGACCACCAATTCCGGCGTTTCGGGGGCCGGCCAGGTCCCGGACGATTTCGTCAGCGGCCTCGAGGGGGTGGTCGCGTTCACCACCGATATCGCCGAACCCGACAAAGACGGCGGCGCGCTGCGCTACCGCGGTGTGGACATCGAAGACCTGGTCACCAACCGGGTCACCTTCGGCGATGTCTGGGCACTGCTGGTCGACGGCGAATTCGGGCACGGCCTCCCCCCGGCCGAACCGTTCCCGCTACCGGTGCACACCGGTGATGTCCGGGTGGATGTGCAGGCCGGACTGGCCATGCTCGCACCCATCTGGGGTTACCAGCCGCTGCTGGATATCGACGAGGCCACCGCCCGGGAGAACCTGGCCCGAGCATCGGTGATGGCTCTGTCCTATGTCGCGCAGTCCGCGCGCGGTATCTACCAGCCCGCGGTACCGCAGCGCCGGATCGACGAATGCACCACGGTCACCGAACGGTTCATGACGCGCTGGAAGGGTGATCCGGACCCGCGGCACACCGAGGCCATCGACGCCTATTGGGTATCGGCCGCCGAGCACGGGATGAACGCCTCCACGTTCACCGCCCGCGTCATCGCATCCACCGGTGCCGACGTCGCGGCTTCGCTCTCGGGTGCCATCGGCGCGATGTCCGGCCCGCTGCACGGCGGCGCACCGGCCCGCGTGCTGCCCATGATCGAGGAAGTCGAGCGCAGCGGTGACGCACGAGCGCTGGTCAAGGGCATCCTCGACCGCAAGGAAAAGCTCATGGGCTTCGGCCACCGCGTCTACCGTGCCGAAGACCCGCGCGCCCGGGTCCTGCGCGATACCGCCAAGCGCCTGGACGCCCCGCGCTACGAAGTGGCGGCGGCCCTCGAACAAGCGGCGCTGGCCGAACTCCGCGAACGCCGGCCCGACCGCGCCATCGAAACCAATGTCGAATTCTGGGCCGCGGTCATCCTCGACTTCGCCGAAGTACCGGCCCATATGATGCCCGCGATGTTCACCTGCGGCCGCACCGCGGGCTGGTGCGCGCACATCATGGAGCAGAAGAAACTCGGCAAACTGGTCCGTCCCGCGGCCATTTACACCGGTCCGGGCCCGCGAGCCCCGCAGGACGTGGCGGGCTGGGACAGCGTCGGCGCGTAGCCGCAGCAAGGTTCCGCAAGCCCCGGGACACCGCTGTGCCGGTCGCGCCGGAACTCCTCGGCGCGACCGGCCCGGCCACACTGCCACTGCGCCCGAATTCGGGCGAGTCGGATCACCGGCACCGGCGACACCGCAGTTCACGTTCGGGTACCCGTATTCGACACCGGGCCCCGCCGTGCCGAAAGCACTGCTGTCGATCGTCCGGATCAGGTTCCACGAGACAGAAACGTAAGTACTCGGCGGAACGCGCGCCGGGTGCCGATGCCGGGTCGATATGCGATCGCCGGGCACGGCGACTGCCCGGCGGGCACCGCCGGCAACCCGGTGACCTCGGCGGGTCGAGCAATCCGCTCAGAACCGTAGGCAAATCCGGGCTCGACCGGATTCGCCGCACGCGTCGGCACGTCCGGTCTCGGCGGGCTCGCCGCGGGCCGGAACTCGAGCACGTCGCCGGTCCGGCCTCGGCGTCGCGGAACCGGACGTCGTCTGCGGGGCATGCGTTCGAACCGGTCTACCGGCCGCCGGAGGACAGTTGACGTGCGTGAGCTGGGCGCGGGTCCGGGCGTCAGACGCAGTCCGGGTCGGCTTCCCAATCGATCGCGACCGAATCGCCGCCGTCGACGGTGAAGAATGCGACGCGGAGCTTGGCGCCCAAGTCCAGGAGTTCGATCGCGGACAGGGGCACTGGCCGGACGACCCGGACGTGCCAGGGCTCGGGTTCGTCCCAGGCCCGTAATTCCAGGTCCAGGCGCATCACCGGATCGTCGCAGCCGCAGTAGTCGACTTCGACGGGATTGACCGCCAGGACGGTCGCGGTGGCCCGGCGGCCGTCCGCCAAGATCTTCGCCGAGGCCGCACGGCCCGGATCGGCTTCACCGGGCGGGTACAGCACCATCCGGTCGCGGTCGTGCGGGTCCACCCGGCAGCACACCAGATCGCCGGGGCGCATCCGATCCAGTTCCGCGCCGGAGACGCGCTGCCGGACCTGGGCCTCGTAGGGTGCCACCCCGGGCAGCCGGACGCGGACCCGGAAGGTAAAGCCCGGTTCCCGCCGCCGGGTACCGGCCGCCAGCACCGTCGCCGATCCGGCCGTGCCGTAGGTCAGCAACTCCCGGCGATCGGCGCCGCTGGGCGCCTCACCACGATGCCGGAAACGCCGCGGCAGCAGACCGCGCAGCCACCCGCGCGGGGCCGGTGGACCCGGTTCCGCGCCGTGACCACCGCCACGGCCATCATCGGATCGATCTCCGGCAGCGCCCCTCGACGACCGCATGCTCATACCCATTCACGTTAGCCGGAGTGTGGTACGCGGCACAGCAACGGCGCGGTTACGCTGTTGGCCATGACCAGTGCGTTCCCGACCATTCCCGATGAGCTCAAGCCCACCGACGGTCGTTTCGGCTGCGGCCCGTCCAAGGTTCGCCCGGAGCAGCTGCAGTCCCTGGTGGAGGTGGGTGCCTCGGTGTTCGGCACCAGCCACCGGCAGAAACCGGTCAAGGATGTGGTCGCCCGCGTGCGGTCCGGGCTGCGGGATCTGTTCTCGCTACCCGAGGGCTACGAGGTGGTCCTCGGCAACGGCGGGACCACCGCTTTCTGGGATGCCGCCGCATTCGGTCTGGTCCGCGAGCGCTCCCTGCATCTGACCTACGGCGAATTCAGCTCGAAGTTCGCCAGTGTCACCAAGAAGAATCCGTTCCTCGGCGATCCGATCGTGATATCCGCCGATCCGGGTAGCGCACCGGAGCCGGTCGCCGATCCGGCCGCCGATCTGATCGCCTGGGCACATAACGAAACCTCCACCGGAGTATCGGTTCCGGTGCAGCGGCCGGCGGGATCGGACAACGCACTCGTCGCCATCGACGCCACCTCCGGCGCGGGCGGGTTGCCGGTGAATATCACCGATGCCGATATCTACTATTTCGCGCCGCAGAAATGCTTCGCCGCCGACGGCGGGTTGTGGATCGCGCTGATGAGCCCGGCCGCGCTGGCGCGGGTCCAGGAGATCAAGGATTCCGGTCGCTGGACTCCCGATTTCCTGTCGTTGCCGATCGCTATCGAGAACAGCCTCAAAGACCAGACCTACAACACCCCGGCGCTGGCCACTCTGCTGATGTTCGCCGATCAGATCGATTGGCTGAACCGTAACGGCGGACTGGACTGGGCGGTGAAGCGGACGCTGGATTCTTCGTCGCGGCTCTACGCCTGGGCCGACGCCAGCGAATTCGCGACGCCCTTTGTCGCCGATCCGGCCCACCGCTCCCAGGTGGTCGGCACCATCGACTTCGCCGATTCGGTGGACGCCGCCGCGGTCGCCAAGACGTTGCGGGCCAATGGGATCGTCGATACCGAGCCGTACCGGAAACTGGGTCGTAATCAGTTGCGTATCGGTATGTTCCCGGCCATCGATCCGGAGGACGTGGCACAGCTCACCCGCTGTGTCGACTGGGTGGTGGAGAAACTCTCCTGAACCGGTTCACCTGCGAATTCGGGCCCGTCGCGCGTGTTGCGCGGCGGGCCCGTTGCCTCGGCATCGGGATCACCCGGAATCGAGTTGATACACAAGGGAATAGAGCAGATTAGCCGTAGGTGACGGCCGCAGGGTACATTTCGGTGCCGCGTGTCTTGCCACACGAATCCCAGAAGTGCACTACTGTTCCAGAACGTGGGCGGTATCGCGAGCGACGCGATAAGGAGGTAACGGTGCGTGAACTTCGAGTGATCGGGGTGACGCCCGACTCCGCCCATATCGTGTGCGTCGACACGGAAAGTGGCCAGAAATTCCGGCTTCCCGCCGACGACAAACTCCGCGCCGCGGCCCGCGGCGACCTTGCCCGATTCGGCCAGATAGAGATCGAAATGGAAGCAACTATGCGTCCTCGCGATATCCAGGCTCGAATCCGCGCCGGCGCTTCCGTGGAACAGGTGACCCAGGAATCCGGGATGCCGTTGAGCCGGGTGGAACGTTTCGCGTATCCGGTACTGCTGGAACGCGCACGGGCCGCCGAACTCGCCCAGAAGGCCCATCCGATCCGGCCCGACGGCCCCGCGGTGGAAATCCTGATCGATGTGGTCACCGCGGCTTTCACCGCCCGCGGCCATACCCTCGACAATGCCGAATGGGATGCCTGGAAGGACGAGAAGGGCTTCTGGGTCGCGCAATTGCAGTGGCAGAACGGCCGTTCCGAGATCGCCGCGCACTGGCGCTACCAGCCGGACGCGCACGGCGGCACGGTATCCCCGCTCGACGACCCGGCCACCGATCTGATCGATCCGGACTTCGGCCGGGCCCTGCGCGGGCTCGCCTCGATCCTGCCGGTCGAAACCGAACCTCCGGCCGCCCCGGAACCGGTTGTGGCCGAACCTCGCCGGGAACCGGCTCGCCCCGCCGCGGTGGACAACTACTACGAACAGCGGGCCGTCGCTGCCGGCGGTAGCGCCACCCTGCCGGCCCCGGCACCGTTGTCGCCCGCTCCCGGCCGGTCCACCGGCGCGGCCGCGCTGCCCGCGGGAACGAGTCCGGCCGCTGCCGCGCCGCCGGTTCCGGCCGAAACGTATCGACCGCCGGCCGCGGAAGTCCATCGTCCGCCCGCGACGGAAGCACCGGTTGCTTCCGCGCCGGTCGAAGCTCCCGGTGCCGCCGATCCCACCCCCGCGGCCCCCCACTCCGTCGCGGACTCCGAGCCGTCCACGGCCGAATCCGCCGCGCAGGCCGAGCCGGAGCCCATCGGATCGGGCACCCCTGCGGGCCGGGACGCCGGCGGAGCCGCCGTGGACGCCGGCCGGGCTGCCACGGATACCAGCGAATCCGCCGAGGCGGCACCCGCACCTCCAGCGGTCGCGGCAATCGCAGACCCGCCGGCCGAAGCCGTGGTGGCGCCGGCCGAGCCCGCCGCAGAGCCGGCCGGCAGCGGAACCGCAGCGGCGGGCGGTTCCGAAGTCCCCGCCACGGAAACCGGCGAAGCCCGGAACACGGATACCACCGAATCCGAAGCAGCCGACGCGAACCGGCCCGAATCCGAACCGGCGGCCAAACCCGCCAAGAAGGCACCGGCGAAGACCACGAAATCCACCACACGCAGCAAACGGGGTAAAGCGCCCATGCCGTCGTGGGAGGACGTGCTGCTCGGGGTACGCAGTTCCGGTCACTGACCGGCGGCGATCCGGCGTGTTTCCCGCGACAACCGCCCGATCCACCCGGACGGGCGAGTAAGTTCCGCTGTACGGCGACGCGGTCGACCGGGGTGGTTTGCCCGATACCGGCCGAGGTGCACGCCGAGCAGTTCACGACCCGGTTCGTGCGCTATCGGAGGTGGGTGGATGCTGTCCAAGATTTCCTCGGTCTGGTATGTCGATACGCCCGACCCGCTCGCGGTTCTGGGCACCGATCCGGACCCCGACCCGGACGCGGCGTACGCGCTGGCCCGGCAGTTGCATCCCGGTCTCGGGGTCGAACCGACCGTATCGGTCACCCTCGGGGAGGCCACCGGACCGCAGCCCGATGAGCTGTTCATCGGTTGCTATCCCGGCCTGAATCTGCTGTGCAGCCCTTACGCGGCGCGGGTGCACCCCACCGAGATCCCGGACCTGCTGGTGCGGCCGCTGGCCGAGGAACATACCTATCTGGTGTCGTTCGATCTCGAGTACGGCTGGGGTTCCTTCGCGCATTGGGAACGCGGCGAACTGCGGCGGGCATTCAGTTCCACCCGCCTCAACATCCTGCAGGACCAGGGTCTGCCGCATATCTGGGAGCGGCCGCACTGGGCCGGTGAACATCCGATCCGGTGGCGGCTGGGCGAACTGCCGGATCCGCTGGTCCTGCCGTTCGATCCGCCCGGTTTCGCGGATACGGCGAACTACGAATGGCTCGGTTTCCGATATTTCCCGGCAGCCTCGGCGGCAGGGCACGCGAATGTGCGGGATTCCGATGCGGACCATCCCACGGTGACCCCCGGCGATATCCGGGTCTGCGGTTTCCGGCTCCACCCCGAGGACGATCCGACGGGTGTGCGCCACGATCCGCGGCCGCCGCGCAACCGGGTCGATCACGAACGCAAGGGACTGCTGTCCTGGCTGCGCGGCCACGATGTCGCGGTGCCCGCCGAGAATTAGCCGACGGGTTCGGTTCAGATCCCGGCGAGCAGCCCGATCCAGCCGAGCAGGACACCGATTCCGGCACCGGCCAGCACCCAGCGGGTCACCGGCCGGTACCGCTGGCGCCACGCGGTAGGCGCGATACCGATCACCGCGACCACGTTCACCGCCAGCGAGAACAGCGGGTGCACCTGGGCCAAGGCGGCGCCGAAGGCGTACACACCCACAGCGGTGAGTGCCGCGACCAGTGCGGCGACCGTGCTTCCCGCCGCCCACGGGGTCGGTTCACCGGCCGGACCGGGGTAGCCGCCGTAACCGGGACCGGCGGGGTTCACGAGGCCCGCACCCGCTCGTAGAAAGCCATTGCCGCGGCGGTCGCCACATTCAGCGAATCGGTGCCCGCGGACATCGGGATCCGGGCCCGCACGTCCGCCGCCGCCATCGCCTCCTCGGTGAGACCGGGACCTTCGGCGCCGAGCAGCAGCGCCACCCGCCGGCCGGTGAGCACGGCAGCCAGGGACCGGGCGGCCGGATCCGGGCTCAACGCGATCACCTGGAAACCCCGGCAGCGCAGCACATCCAAACCGGCCGGCCAGTCCGGCACCGGAGCGAACGGCACCCGCAGCGCATGCCCCATCGAAACCCGCACCGACCGGCGGTACAGCGGATCGGCGCAGCCGGGTCCGAACAGCACCGCGTCCACACCCAATCCCGCCGCATTGCGGAACATCGCGCCGAGATTCTCGTGATCGTTCACCCCCTCGAGCACGGCGACCGTGGCGGCCTCGGCGACCAGTTCGGTGAAATCGCGAACCGGCGGCCGGTTCGCCACCGCGAGCACACCCCGGTTCAGGTGGAAGCCCACCACCTGCGCCATCACCTCGGCCGGGGCCCGGTAGAACGGGATATCGAAATCGGCGAGGTCCGCGGCGAGTTCCTGCCACCGCTTGTCGACACCGAGCAGGGCGTGCGGCCGGAACGGCGATTCCAGCATCCGGCGCACCACCACGGTCCCTTCCGCGATGACCAGCCCCCGCCCACCGGGACGGTCGGGTCTGCGGTCTGCTGCCTTCAGATCCCGGAAATCGTCGACCCGTGGATCGGCAGCACTGTCCACATCGAGAACCACGGCCACGTGCCTATCCTGCCAAGCCGCGCCACCCGGCCTGCGCTGTGGGTGCGGATACCGTCTCGCTCGGGCATGCTTGACCTATGAAGCCGATCCAGTTGCTGCTCAATATCCTCTGGCTGATCCTCTGCGGTTTCTGGATGGCGGTCGGCTACTTCGTCGCCGCCCTGATCTGCTTCGTCCTCATCATCACGATCCCGTTCGGGGTCGCGGCAATGCGCAACGCCCTCTACATGTTGTGGCCGTTCGGCCGCACCACCGTCGAGAAGCCGGGCGCCGGCGCGGGTGCCCTGCTCGGCAACATCATCTGGTTCGTGGTCGCCGGCTGGTGGCTGGCCCTGGGCCACCTCGGCACCAGCATCGCACTCGCCGTCACCATCGTCGGAATCCCGTTCGCCTGGGCGAACCTCAAACTCATCCCGCTGGCGCTGTTCCCGCTCGGCCGGGAAATAGTCGACAGCGACCAGCCCTTCGCGACGAGCTACGGCACCGCCCGCTGACCGTGTTCCTCGGCGGCGGCCCCGTGCGCGGGCGTATCCGGGATCACTCCGAATCGGCGACTATCTGGTTGAGGATCGCCACGGCCTGTTCGAGTACGGCGAGCTGATCGGGTTCCAGATCGGCGAGCTGATCGCTCATCCACGCCTCCCGGGCACTGCGCTCCTCGGCGAGAAGGGCGTGCCCGGCCCGGGACAGCGAGACGATGATCTGCCGGCCGTCGGTCGGATGCGGGTCGCGGTCCACCAGGCCCAGATCGGTGAGCGAGGCGATCACCCGCGTCATCGACGGGGGCTGGACTCGTTCCTTGGCCGCGAGCGAACCGGGCGTCATGGCGCCCTCGCCGGCGAGCGTGGCCAGAACCGAGAGCTGGGTCAGCGATATCTGCGATTCCGCACGCCGTCCCCGCAGATGCCGCGTCAATCGCACCACTGCCAGCGAGAGGTCGCTGGCCAGCGCCCGCACATCCGAGTCCGTATTCACAGAGTGAACCATACGTGACACGCGTCGGATCGGCGCGCGTACAGCGGTTACGCTGATCGGATGAATGCGCAGCTCCCGCAGTTTCCGCCGTGGCTGACCGACCCCCGGCCGGTACTCGCGCTGGGGTCTGCGTTGTTCGCGATCGCCACCGTGGTCGTGTGGCTCGGCGGGGATCGCTGGGAGACGGCGCGGCCGGTATGCCTGATGGGTCTGGCCGTCGGCTTGCTCGGTTACACGATCTTCGTCGTACAGCGCCGCGGCGCGCGCCGCGGCGACAAGGGCGCGCAGACGGGATTGTGATCACCGGCCGCGCATAGACCGAGGCAGCGGGGCCGCACGGCTGTCGGCGCGGCAGGGCCCCGCGGGCCGCGACGGGAATTGACTGTTGGGACCCGGGCGGCCAAACTCGCTCGTGTGTCCTCCCGATTGAGCGTCGAAGAACGACGGGCCCACCTTATCGAGGCCGCGATCGGCCTTGCCGAGAAAAAGGGGGTCGCGGGTGTCACCACCCGTGATGTCGCCCAAGCGGCGGGCGTCTCGCTAGGTGTGGTGCATTACTGCTTCGAGAACAAGGACGCGCTGATGACCGAACTGGTCAAGGCGCTGTCGATGGAGCTGCGCGATTCAGTGGACACAGGCGAATCCTTCTGGCAGCAGGCCGGTACCGGTAACACGGCACTGCGCGATCTGCTGCGCGCCGGGCTGGAACTCATGTGGCTGAATATCGAGGCCACCCCGGTACGGCAGTTGCTCACCTACGAGACCACCACCTACGCGCTCCGGGAGGGCGAGCAGACGCCGGCCAAACTGGCGATCGCGCGGGAGCAGTACGACTTCAACGATTCCACGGTCGCCGATATTCTCGACCACGCCCGCGACGCCACCGGCAGCACCTGGAAGGTGCCGGTGGCGCAGCTGTCCCGGTTCACGCTGAGCATGATCGACGGTATCGTCCTGCGTTGGCTGGTCGACGACGACAGCGAAAACGTGCGGACCCAGCTCGATCTACTGGCCGGCGCGCTGGCGCAACACGCCGACTAGCAATACCGGGTCAGTGCGGCGGACCCGGCCGCAGCACATGCACCGTATCGCCGTCCTGCCACCACGGAACTCGCACCGTACGCGTTACCGCGCCCGAAAGCCGGACCCGCAGGTCGTCGTGCACCCGGAGCAGACCCGGTTGCGGCGGTAACGTGAACAACCGGCGCAGGATCACGCCGAGCGGCTCTGTTTCCCAGTCGGTTCCGTGGCCGCGGTCGAGTACTTCGGCATCCACCTGCTCCGAAACCGAGGGCAGATCCAGCAGCACCGCCAGCTCCCCGGCCGTATCGGGATCGGCCACCACCAGCCGGTCCGGCGGAACCGCCAGACCGAACCACGGCTTGTCGAGCACGAGCGCGTCCCCGGCGTCGATCACCGCGCCCGATAATGCCCGCACCCGATCGGGCGGATCCAAGGCGGTGATATCGAGCCGGTGAACCGCCGCGCCGAGCCGGGCGTGCACCCGCGCGACCACTTCCGGAGTCGGTGCCTTCGCCGGATCCGCCAATGCTTCGAGCAGTGTTGCGGCGAGCGTGAGATCGAGCGAGGCCGGGTCGGCCAGGCAGCCACCGAGCGCGTCGAGGTCCGGCCCGGACAGTCCGGTGATGGGCAGTTCCGGCAGCAGTCCGGCGAATTCGGTATCGGCCGGGTGCCGGTAGCCGCCCAGCGGGATTCCGTCGATCCGGGCATAGCGGCGCAACCACCATGCGGTGTATCCGCCGGCGTCACCGAGCAGTGGCCGGGTCCGCTCGTCGGACAGCAACCGCCACAGCGCTTCCGGCCAGGCCGCATCGTCGACCAGGTCCAGATCGCGGACCGCGACCAGCTCCGGCGGGTCCGCGGAAAGCCCGGCCCACCAGGTTTCCTCATCGTCGAGATGATGGTCGGGGCCGGTGGGATCGGTTTCGGTGACGATCCCGAATTCCCAGCCGACTCCGATCGTCCGCAGCGCGTCGGCGCCGTATTCGTCGACAATTTCGGTGGCTACGACCCCGAACGGCGAATCGGGTACCAGTAGTTCGATCAACGGGGCATCAGGAAGCAGCAGCTCGTCGGCCGGCCTGGTACTGCCCTCGCTGTCCGGTAGTTCGAGCAATCCCAACCAGGGCGGCAGGGCCGTCGGATCGGCCACCGCCGCCAGCCGCAAAACCGACTCCACCGTGTCCGGATCGTCGGGGTGCTCGGTCAAGACTGCCTGCAGCGCGGGATCCGACAGCAGATCTGCCACTGTCGCTCGCTGTGCGCCGAGCCGGCCCAGCAGCGGATGCACCGCCGCGGGATGCACCAGACGCGCCCAATGCACGGGTACCGGCTCCACGAGCGCGCCCAGTTCGTCGTCCAGTAGTACAGTGCGCGGGCCGGTGACCGTTCGGCCGTCGGCCAGCGGTACCGCCAGCGCGCCGAGTTCCTCGACCGTCAACTGGTCGGTGACGAACGGCTCCAGCGCGGTGTACAGGGCGAACCACCACGACGGCGACCGATCCAGGCCCGCGGACAGTTCCGCTACATGCGCCGCTCCGATCCGGTGTACCCCGACCGCCGCCAACACGTCCGCGTAGCGCGCACCGGACAGGTCCGGGATCAACAGTGGATCGAGCACACCACCGAGCAGCTCGGCCAATTCGGCGGTGAGATCGGGGAAAACACTGGTCCTAGTGGGTATTGCCACCCGCTCGCCGGAGCCGTCGGCCGCATCGGACTCCGCCGCGAGCACCGGAAGCCAAGCGCTGCCACGCAACTCCTCGAGGATCGCCTCCCGCAACAGCCCGTCGGTCTCGCTGCGGGCGAAACCCGGTGCCGGAATCAGCACCGGACGCGATACGGGCGGTAGCGCGCGGGCGAAATCGGTGTAGCCGGACGCCAGTTCACGCAGCCGGGAGCCGGGCAGCAGCCGGCGGCGGTCGGGTTGCATGGGGATATCGGCGATCAGCAGTGCCGGCAGGGTCAGTTCCTCGTCCGAGCGGGTGGGTGCGCGCAGCACATCGGGTCGCGCGGCGACGGGCCGGCCGTCGCGTACCGGTACCAGCCAGCGCGCCCGCGCCGTCCGGTACTCCCACCAGGTCGTTTCGGTCCCGGCCGCGTCGATCCGTACCTCGCGCAGATCTGTCCCGGCCATATCCCGGACCGTGGACCGGACCGGGAAATCCTCGATCCGGATCTCGTTCAGGGCGGGCAGTTCCAACAGCAGTTCCATCGCCTCGGCGCGCATGGATTCCAGCAGGGCCGCCGGATCGATATCCGGTCGCAGCCGCAGCACGATTTCACTGTCCGCGCCGGCGCACGGTGGTTCGGCGTGCGGCCAGGCCAGCCGGAGCACCGGTGGCACGAACCCGCCCTCCGCCGCCGGCACGGTCACCCCCGCGGCCGTGAGTTCGGCGCGGGTATCCGCCCGGGAGAACCGCAGCGATCCGCTGATAGACCGGAACTCGATCTCCTCGCTCACCGTGAGCACGGCGGTGAAACCGACCCCGAACCGCCCGACTTCGCCGCTATCTCCGGTTTTCCCGGAGGAACGCAGTGCGGTCAGGGCATGTACGCCCGCCACGTCCAGCGGGGCACCGGTATTGGCAATCGAGAGGGTCCGATCACTGCACCGCACGATGACCCGGCCCGGTACCCCCGCCGCGGCAGCGGCATCCGCGGCGTTCTGCGCCAGCTCGGTGAGCAGCCGGTCGCGGTAACCGGCACGCACCAGATCCGCTTCGACCGCCGCGTCCTCCCGCAAACGGGTCGGGGAATCCCGCCAGGCCGCCAGTACTCCGGCGCGCAATCGCGCGGTGCCGAAGGGATCGGCGGCATCGTGCTCCGCGGACGAATGTGCCGGTCCGCTCGTATCACCCACCGCACCGGTCTCGCTCACCGCCACAGCGTACGTCGCCGCGACCACAGGCCGAACACGCCTCGGTCCCCGCCGCCCCCCGCATAACCCGCACCCGCGCGGATCGAACGCGCCAGCGTTGCGTGCCAGGTGTGTTCATGCTCTACAGAATCGCCGACAGGTCGATGAGCCGACAGCGTCGGGTGCCCCGTGCAGTCGGCTGACGATGCCGACGGGTTCGCGTCATGAATACAGGCACAGCGCATCGGCTGGGCGGTTGTCATTTGCGTGCTTCCTGGTGAATGCACCACATGTCGAACCAGCGTCCGCCCGCACAGTGCGTAGTCCGGTTGGTGCGTGCAGAACGGGGGCGGTATCCGGGTCGCGCCCGATCCGTCGAGCACTCCGATGCAGGCCGCGTGCGCGGCGGCAGCGCCTTCTCGTGTCCACCGGTCACTGCCGAGTCGGCTGGGCCTGCACCGCCGTAGCCGAGATGGGAAGCGCTCGTCTTGTGTCGTCGAAACGCCGGCGGCGGCCTCCGACTGTGGCCGGCCTGCACTTTCGCGGTGTTACCGGGTTCGAACCAGCGATCGGCTTCCTTCGGGCACGTTTCGCAGCCGAGTATCCGGAGGCATTCGAATCAGGATTCCGATGTCTACTCGCTGGATTCGGTGTTCGGGACTGTCGATGGTTGCGTGGCGGCTTCTTCCGATTCCGCAGCGGCGGCGGCAGTGGACGCCGAAGCTGTGCCGGTTTCCGAAACCGCGGTGTCGGTCGAGTTGTCCGGCTGCTCCGGTGCGTGGCCGACCGGATCCGCCGGTCGGGTGTCCGGTTCAACGGCGGCCCGCGCCTCGGCAACGGGGGCGGATCCGGCCTCCGCCGGCTTCGGCGATTCGGCCGGGAAGACCTCTACGGCGGCATCGTCGTAGGCCTCGTACAGCGGCGACCCGGCACCGGCCGGCAGCGGCGTATCCGAGTGGGCTCCACAGCCGTAACCCATGTGCACGACGTGACCGTCGGCGCCCATGGCGTTGGCGCAGACACCGAAAGCGGCGCGTAGCGCCCCGGCGAGCGGCAGGTAGAAACCGCAGCTCTCGCACGATGCCGGTGCGGCCTTCGCCATATCGCTGTCGGGGCCGTATTCCTCGTACCAGCGTTGCGCGGCGTCCACGCGGCCCTCCAGGCTGAGAACCTGTTTACGCCCCAGCCCGACCTGGTAGGCCACCTCGTCGATCTCCGGATCACCGGTCGCGGTGTAGCCGGGCACCAGCCGCGGATCGTCCGCCGGTGGTGCGAGCAGATCACCCGGGGCGAGATCGCCGGGTCGGACCCGCTGATCCCAGGGCACGAACTCCGGCGCGATCAACGCGTCGGGGCCGGGCAGCAGCGCGGATTCGCTCACCGTCACCCGGTCGGTGTCCGGGGCGGCGGCGACCACCACCGCCCATTGCCAGCCGTGGTAGCCGGGCAGCGTCGCCTCGAAGCAGTGCGTGGCGGCACATTCGTCTTCGGCGCGGACGCCGACATGCGCTCCGACCCCGGAGGGTTCCAGCTCCAGGAGCGCACTACGAGCCAGGTCGACGGCCCCGGCCAGGATCGACCGTACCTCGGTGTCCGATACAGATACTGCGCTCACGGTCTACATTTTGCCGTATGAAGCACACTCGGCGTACCTGGGTCGTCACCGCACTGGTCTGCCTGCTCGTGCCGGGCGCCTGCGCAAACGCCGACGACGGCGCCGAACGCCGTGCTGTGGAGGTGCTCGCCACCCATCCACACGATCCGGGGGCCTTCACCCAGGGCCTGGAAATCGACGGTGCGGTGCGGTACGAGGGCACCGGCATGGTCGGACAGTCCGATGTGCGCAGTATCGATCGGGACAGCGGTGCGGAGCTGGCCCGTGTCGAGTTACCGCCACCGTTCTTCGGGGAGGGCATAACGCTCGCCGGCGACATCCTGTGGCAGCTCACCTGGCAGGAAGGGGTCGCCTTCGCCCGCGACCCACAGACCCTGGCCGAAAAACGGCGGGTGCCGTATCAGGGGGAGGGCTGGGGTCTGTGTCACCAGGAGGGGCGGCTGGTGATGAGCGACGGGTCGGCGGCCCTCACCTTTCGCGATCCGGTGACCTTCGCCGTCACCGGATCGGTCGCACTGACCAGTCGTACCGATACCCGCCTGAACGAACTGGAATGCGCCGAGGACGGTTCGGTCTACGCCAACGCCTGGCCCACCGATCAGATCCTGCGGATCGATCCGGACACCGGGCGTGTCCTGTCGGTGATCGATGCGGCCGGGCTGCTGCCGGCGGAGCAGCGCGCGGGCACCGACGTTCTCAACGGCATCGCGCAGATACCCGGTACCGATCGATTCCTGATCACCGGAAAGTACTGGCCGACCGTTTTCGAGGTCCGGTTCGTACCGGCCTGATACCGCCCGGCACGGAAGAGATAGAGCTCACGTTCGGCCCGCCTCGAGCAGGGCGGGGTTTCGCCGCGGTCGCCGTGGGCCAGAATTGAGGAGTGCCCACTTCCCGCGAACCCTCCGGTTCCGATCGCGGTCGGTGGCCCGCCGGCGAGTCTGCGCCACCCCAGCGGCACCCAGGTTTCGACCGCTACCCCCCGCCGAACGTGCCACACCGCAATCGCGAACCGGACCCCGGCAACACCCGTCCGACCCCGCCGCCGACCCGGCCGCTTCCGTTCGACGATTCCGATCCCGCCTGTGATCGCGACGTATCGCATGAGGCGGGCCCGGTCCCCCCGGTGTCCGGCGGACCTTCCGCGCCGGGGCGAGTAAGCCGTTTCGCCCGCGTGTTCGGCGCGCTGGGCGGGTCGCGGGGTTCGGTGCAACGGCCCAGCGGGCACGAGACTGCTGCGTCCGGGAGGGACGAACGGACCGGGTCCGCGCAGGAGAACGCCGCAGCGCAGCGAGACAGCCACCGTGATTCCGCCGGCCCACGCCGGGCACCGCGTGACGGCGGCCCCGGTTACCCCGCTCGGGATCGGCCCGGTGCCGGCGCATCCGAGCGAGAGGCGCGCCGATACGCCGATACGCCGGGCGCGTGGGCCGGGGATTCAACGGACCGCGCCGGTTATCGACGGCACTCCGGATCCGGCGCGGAGGCCGGCCGGATCGAGCGCCCCGGCGCCACGCCGTCCGCGCCGAGCAGATTCGGCACCGGAGGCGAGCCCGGCCCGTTCGATGCGCTGGATCGTGATCGCCGGGCGCCGGGCGACTACCGCACCACTCGTCCGGCCGATCCCGGGTACCGCCCCGGAGAAAAGATCCGCCCGGACGAATCCCGCCGGTCCGCTGCCGAATCCGGCGGCCCGCCCGGTACCGCGGGGCCGGCGGGCCCCCGCAGCGCAGCCGGGCCCGACCGCCCGTCCCGTGACGCGGGCCGGGCCGCTTTCGGCGCGAACCGGGCCGAGCCGGCCGGCCGGGACGAATACCGGCCGGGCGGCGCCCGCGATTCCGGCTCTCGCGCACCTCGCAGCGGAGGCTCGGCCGAACCCCCGGCCGAACCCCGTTACCGGTCCGCGAGCGAACCGCACGAGCCCGGCCCCGGCGATCCGGAGGAGCGTTTCGCGGCCACAAAGGAATACCGCAGCGCGGATCTCGACCCCGAATACGACGCCGACGACCGGCGACTCCCCCGGAAACTCACCGTCACCCGGGTGGCCGCGATGCGCGGCCGGGAACTCACCGAGAAAGGCATCGCCACCTTCCGACGGGCCGCCGAAGCCGACGGCGCGGACAAATCGGGGCTCACCGCCCTCACCTACGCCACCATGGCCAATTTCGCGCTGGACGCGGCGATCGCGGTGGCGCTGGCGAATACGCTGTTCTTCGCCAGCGCCACCGCGGAGAGCAAGTCGAAGGTCGCGCTGTATCTGCTGATCACCATCGCGCCGTTCGCGATCATCGCGCCGCTCATCGGACCGGCGCTGGACCGGTTGCAGACCGGCCGCCGATTGGCGCTGGCGGCGTCCTTCGCTGCCCGCGCGGTTGTGGCGGTGGTGCTGGTCTTCAGTTTCGACAGCTGGGTGCTGTATCCGCTGGCGCTGTGCATGATGGTGCTCAGCAAATCGTTCGCCGTGTTGAAGAGCGCGGTGACGCCGCGGGTCCTGCCACCCGATATAGATCTGGTCCGCACCAATTCCCGGCTGACCGTATTCGGTCTGGTCGGCGGCACTCTCGGGGCGGGCGGGATAGCCGGGGTCACCGCCGCGCTCACCGGTTCGACCGGAGCCTTGCTCCTGGCCACCGGTATCGCGGTGGGCGGCGCCTATCTGAGCTGGAAGATCCCCCGCTGGGTGGAGATCACCGAGGGCGAGGTCCCCGCGACCCTGAGCTACCGCGGCGACGATCCCCAGACCGAAGTGCTGGCACCCGGCCGCGAATCCGCCGTACCACCCCGCAAACGCCGGCAACCGCTGGGGCGCGCGGTGGTCACCGGGTTATGGGGCAACGGCAGTATCCGGATACTCACCGGGTTCCTGACCTTCTATGTCGCCTTCGTGGCCAAGGCCACCGAACACCGGCCGGTACAGCAGGCGGCGATGCTCGGTCTGGTCGGCGCGGCGGCGGCAGTCGGCAACTTCGCCGGTAACGCCACGGGTGCCCGGCTGCGACTGGGGCGGCCCTCGCTGATCGTGGTGAACTGCACCCTCGCCTGCACGGCCGTCGTGGCGGTGGCGCTGATTCTGGACAACCTCTTCGGGGCGGCGCTGGCCGCGCTGGTCGCGGCGGGCGCCAGCGCGCTGGCCAAGGTCTCGCTCGACGCCTCCATCCAGGACGATCTGCCGCCGGAATCGGTTGCGTCCGGGTTCGGGCGTTCCGAAACCGTGCTGCAGTTGAGCTGGGTGATCGGCGGTGCCGGCGGGGTCCTGCTGCCGACCGACTACTGGAAGGGTTTCGCTGTGGTCGGTGCCGTTCTCGTCGCGGGCCTGGTCCAGACTGTGCTGAGTTCACGCGGGCACAGCCTGCTGCCCGGTTTCGGCGGCCGGCGCCCGCTGCACGCCGAACAAGAAATACCGCACCACGACCCCCCACGAGGAGACTCCGCCCGGTGAGTACGAACAGATTCCGAACGACTCTCGCGCTGGCCCTGGCCGGGATCCTGGTGCTGGCGGCCGGGACCGCCGGCGTGGTCTGGCTGCTGGCGCGCGATGCCGAGCCGCACAAACCGGAACTCACGGCGTATGCGCACGGCGAAGCCGTCACCGTGCCGCCGTTCTACTTCTGCACGGTGCGGATGGAGAACTGCGAACAGGGCGACACCGTGTTCTTGGAGGTCCCGGCGGGTAGCCCGCTGCAGATCTCGCTGCCGTCGGAGGTCGTGGGCACGCCGTGGGAGTTGCTACCGCTGTATGCCGACGAGAACGGCGCAGTGGTCGAGAAGCCCAGCAGCTACCGCGATCATCCGGACGATATCCGGGCGCTGACCATCGACTCGAATCCCGAACCGGGGCTCGAGCTGATCGGTGTCGAGTTGCAGGTGATGATCATCGCGATCGACGAGACCGGCCGGGAGTTCTCGATTCCGCACGCGATCTGGTCGATCAAAACCGCCTGATATACGAACGGGCCGGCCCGATCGTCTCGGGCCGGCCCGTAACCGGTACCTGTTGTGCGCCGATCAGCGATCGAGTTCCCGCGCGACCGCGCGCACCACCTCGGAGATCCGCTGTGCCGTCTTGCGGTCCGGGTAGCGGCCCTTGCGCAGATCCGGCTGCACCTTGGCCTCCAGGAGCGTGATCATGTCCTCGACCATGCCGTGCAGTTCGTCCGGGCTGTGCTTGCGGGCCACGGGCTCCTTGCGGGCGTTGCGTTCCTGGTTCTGCCGGACCGACGGGGGCGCTTCGACCAGTTTCAGGCTCAGCGCCTGCGGACCGCGGCGTCCGGCGGCCATCCCGAACTCCACCCGTTGACCGGGCTTCAGCGTTTCCACGCCCTGGGGCAGCGCGGACGAGCGGACGTAGACGTCCTCACCCTCGTCCTGGGAAAGGAAGCCGAAGCCCTTTTCCACGTCGTACCACTTCACCTTGCCGGTCGGCACTGCGCTCACCCGTTCGTCTGTTCGGCGTCCGGCCCGCGGGCCCGGCGCACACGTCTCCTGAAACCCGCTGGTGGGCGGGCCCCCTGCTTTCTCTAGAAAGCTCTGCCTGCACTCGAAAAACGCGCCCGGCAAGCATGCAGGACGCGAGATCGTCCCCGAGTCTACCCCGGTGGGCAGGACACCAGCACATCAGTTTTACCGTCGACAGGTGACCAACCCCGCTGATCCCCGGCCGTCCACCCCACCGTCCGGGCGTGCGCCCGGCGACTGGCTCCTGCGGCTGGCGCTGGCCCTGTTCGCCCTCGGACTGCTCGCGATCGTGGGGATCTTCCTCACCCCGATCGTCACCGACGGTAAGCCCGGATTGTGGTTGTACCTGGGCGCCATACTGCTGACCCCGCTGGGCTTCGTGCTGGCGCTGGTGTTCGCGCTGCGCTCCGGCCGACGAGCCAAGTGACTCCTGTTCGGTACCCGGGCGACTCGCGGCCCGAAACCAATGTGTGATGATAATCACATCACGGAATAATAACGCCTATTGCGGGGAGTTGGCGTTGCTCGGCGCGAGCCCACTAGCTGCACAGAGTCCGCGAGAGCCAGTTGTGACCACTCCGCAACCCCGCCGCACACGCCGGTTACCAAAAAGTGATTTTTCGCCGGATCCGTCGTACCGTCTACCCCAGCCGGGCACACCGGCCCACCGGCCCGCCGCACCGAACCTCGCCCCGCGGGTACCGGACCCCAAGGAAACGACAGGGGCGAGGGCGGGACGGGCACCCTCTCAGCCTGGACCCGAGCGAATCCCTCGCAGGTGCGTACGAGAGGAAGACGAACCCGAATGAGTGGACGCCATCGCAAGCCCACCAATACCGGTCGCACTGTCGCCAAGGTTGCCGTCACCGGCGCCATGATGAGCGGTGCGGGTGCAGCCCTCGCCGGTAACGCCAGCGCGGCACCCGACTCCGACTGGGATCGACTCGCGCAGTGCGAAGCCGGTGGCAACTGGGCCATCAACACCGGCAACGGCTACCACGGCGGACTGCAGTTCTCGCAGAGCACCTGGCAGGCACACGGCGGCGGAGATTACGCGCCGACCGCCAACCAGGCCAGCCGCGAGCAGCAGATCGCCGTCGCCGAAAAGGTCCTCGCCTCCCAAGGCTGGGGCGCCTGGCCTTCCTGCTCCTCCTCGCTGGGCCTGAGCAGCGGCTCGACCCCGCGTGAGGTCCCCTCCGACACTCCGGCCGTGCAGACGCAGAACCAGAGCACGCCGGCCGCTCCCGCTGCCCCGCAGCAGACACAGAACCAGGCCCAGACGCAGACCCAAGAGGTCTACACCGCGGTGGACCGCGCCCTCGCCGCCGTCCAGGCGCAGGGTGTCCAGGTTCCGCAGCCCGCACTGGATCTGTTCGAGGCGGTCAAGGCCGGTACCCCGCAGCTGGATCCCGCGCTGCTGGGCTTCTACGAGACCAACAAGGGCCTGCTGCCGAACTGAGCGGCACCACCCCTACTACGAAAGAACCCCGTATCCGAATCTTCGGATACGGGGTTCTTTCGTCCGCCCGCTCAGCGGTTGATCACCGTATGCGGGTGCACGTACGGCAGCTGCTCGGCAGCCACCGGGAACTCGGTGTCCTCGCCGAACGGCGAGAGGTTACCGGCGCGAGTCGACGACAGTTCGGTAACGGCGTGCTCACCGTCGGCCACTTCGGGCCAGCCGTTGTCGACGTAGGGTTTCTTCGATTTGTTCACCACGTACTCATTCTGGCATGAGCCCCTCAGGCGACCTCGCAGGACAACCGCTGCCGGCCGGCCGGGCGGATCGATACGTTCTCGCCGCGAGACCCGGGCGCGGCGCGACGCAGCCACCGTGGAATGGCCGACGGCAGAGGTCTCCTACGCGCACGGCCGACGCGGCGGTATACGCGCAGTTCGAGCGCACCCCCGGTCCGCCGGGCCCACGGCCCCGCACCGGTTCCGTAACCAGGTCGGCGCCGAACGCCGAGGTAGGCATAATCTGGACCGGATGACCGGCCCAGACTCGTATACCGCCTGGCTCGGCGGCCGCTCCGACGCCCAACTGGTGGCACTACTGGAACGGCGACCCGATCTCGCGGTACCGCTGCCCGCTTCGATGGCGGTGCTCGCTGCCCGTGCCGAACAGCGGGCCTCGGTGCTGCGGGCCGCCGACGATCTGGACACCGCGGCTTTCGGCACAGTGGAGGCAATGGCCGTACATACCGCGGCCGGTAACGAATCGCCGACACGTGCGGAGTTGAAACGCGCGCTGCGCGGCCGCGCCAAGGCCGCCACGGTGGACGCGGCGCTCGCCGAACTCGCCGACCGCGCCCTGATCTGGTTCGACGGCGACCGCGTCCGGCTCGTCCCCGCCACCGCCGAGGCATTGCCGTGGCCGCTGGGAAGCGGCACCGACGCCGATACCCCCGGCGAACCGGAAATTGCCGCGATCCTCGCCGAGCTACCGGCCGCCGAACGGGCCCTGCTGGACAAGCTGGCCGAAACCGGCCCGCGGGGGCGGACCCGAGACGCGGCGCCCGACGCCCCGTCCGACCGCCCGGTCCCCCGGCTGCTGGCCCGGCACCTGCTGCGCCGGGTCGACGACGAGACGGTGGAGCTGCCGCCCGCGGTCGGACAGTTGCTACGGGGCGAGCCGGTGACCGACCCGCGCCACCTCACTCCTCCCGAACCGGCGGCCACCGCGCACCCCGTCGCCGAGGTGGACGGGGTGGGCGCCGGTGAGGTCGGCGAGCTCCTACGGCACTGCGCCGCGGTCCTGGAGGTCCTGGGCCAGGTGCCCGCCCCCGCACTACGCGCCGGCGGGCTCGGGGTGCGAGAGATCCGCCGGATCGCCCGCACCGCCGGGATCGAGGAAACCCGCGCCGGGCTACTGGTCGAGTTACTGGCCGCGGCAAAACTGATCGAGAAGGGATTCCCCGATCCGCCGCCGGAGGCCGACGCCGACGAATTCTGGGCACCCACCCCCGCCGCCGATTCGTGGCTGGAGGCTCCACCCGCCCGCCGCTGGGTGCCGCTGGCCCACAGCTGGCTCGAACTGGACCGTTACCCCTGGATGATCGGCCTGCGGGACGCCGCCGACAAGCCGCTGGCCGCGCTCGCCCACGAACTGCGGGTGCCCTACGCGGTCCGGGAACGCCGCACCGTTCTCGAGGCCCTCGCCGAACGAGCGCCGGGGACAGCCCTGCCGCCCGGCGATATCGGCCGGCTGCTGGCCTGGCGCGCACCCCGGCGGCGACGGTTCTACCGCGGGCAGGTCGTGGAGAGCACCCTGCGCGAAGCCGCCGCGCTCGGTCTCGTGGGCCGCGGCGCGCTCACCACTGCCGGCCGGGCCCTGCTCACCGAGACCTCGTCGGCAGCCGAAGCCGCACTCGACGCGGCGCTACCCGACCCCGTCGACCATGTGCTGGTCCAGGCGGACCTCACGGTGGTAGCACCCGGACCGCTCACCGCCGAGCTACAGCAGCGCATCGCCCTGGTCGCCGATGTGGAATCGGCAGGGGCCGCGACGGTCTACCGGCTCTCGGAACCCTCACTGCGCCGGGCGCTCGACGCCGGGCTGACCGCCGCGGAGCTTCACCATCTGTTCGAACGGCATTCCCGCACACCCGTCCCACAGACGCTGACCTATCTCATCGACGATGTGGCGCGCCGGCACGGCCGGTTACGCGCCGGGATGGCGCAATCGTTCGTCCGCAGCGAAGACCCCGCGCTCCTGGCCCAGGTACTCGCCTCGCCGGTGGCGGAGACGCTCGCACTGCGCGGGATCGCACCGACGGTCGCGATCTCGCAGGCACCGCTGGGTGAACTGTTCGAGGAACTTCGTGCGGCGGGTTTCGCGCCCGCCGGTGAGGATTCCTCCGGCGCGATAGTCGACCTGCGGCAGCGCGGGGCGCGGATCAACGTACGGCCCTTGGCCCGCCAGCCGTATCGGCCCGCACCACCCACCACCGAACAGCTCGAACTCCTGGTTACCGAGCTCCGGGCAGGTGAGCGCGCGGCCGGGGCGACATCCCGGCAAACGGTGCGCAGCGACGGCAGCCGCACCAGCACGGCCGCCGCACTGGCCCTGCTGCAGTTGGCCGCGCGGGTGCATCGGCAAGTGCATATCGGCTACGTCGACGCGAAGGGGACCGCGATTCAGCGGGTGGTCGAACCGGTGCGGGTGGGAAACGGGCAGCTCGAGGCGCTGGACGCCGTCACCGGGGCGGTCCGGCAGTTCACCCTGCACCGGATCTCCTCGGTCGCGCTGCTGGAGTAGGCGGCGCGGTCAGCCGCGCAGGTCGCCGGGATAGAGGTACTGGTCCGGCGGTGGCGTGGTGCCGTGCAACCAGGCGTCGAAGAATCCGGTCAGATCGACCGGCGATTTCGACTGCACGAAGGCACGGAATTCCGGCATCGACGCGTGGCCGTAGGCGTGAGTAGTCACGAATTCGCGGAGAGCGCCGAAGAACACGTCGTCCCCCAGCTGTTTACGCAGGGCGTGCAGGAACAACGGGCCGCGGTAGTACACCGAGGTGAACATCTTCTCCGGTCCGGGATCCTGTAGCGGCACAGCCCAGAACTTCGGCTTGTCCAGCGCCTTCCGGATCGTATTCCGGTATTCGGCGTCCACATCGACGCCCTCCATCCGCTCCGGCCACAGATAGTCGGCGGTATAGCTGGCGAGGCATTCGTTCAGGCAGATATCGGACCAGCTGTACACCGAGACCGAATCACCCCACCATTGATGGGCCACCTCGTGCACCACCGTGTTGAGATCGGCCCAGTCGGCATAGACCGGCCGGGTCTGGGTCTCCAGCGAGAACGGCAGCGGGGCGGACAGGTAGATACCACCGGCGTTGTCGAACGGGTAGGGGCCATAGAGGCTTTCGGTGAAATCGAGGACCTCCGGCAACCGCTGCTCATGTGCGCGCAACTCCTCGGCGCCGGGAGCGAACGCACTCAGCAGCGGTGTTCCGTTCGCCCGCCGCTGTTCCAGATATTCGAACTTGTCGATGGCGACGGTGGTCAGGTAACCGATCACGGGATGCCGCTGTTCCCAGCTCACCGTGCGGAATCCGTCGTGTACCTCGTCGCGTGTCCGGGCGCCGCCCGACATCACCTCCCATTCGGCCGGAACGGTGGCGTGCAGGGTGAAGGTGGCCTTGTCGCGCGGAGAATCGTTGAGCGGATACCAGGTCGCGGCCGAATGCGGTTGTCCCGCGGCGAAAGCGCCGCCGGTCGGGGCGTAGGTCCAGCCTTCGCCGGCGGTATCGGCGGCGACACCCGCATATTCGACGGTGACGGTGAAGGGCAGGCCCGGCAGCAGCGGCAGAGCCGGAGTGACGACCAGTTCGTGCGGTTCCTGCCGGACGAAACCGGCAGGCATATTGTTCACCCGGACCGCGTGCACCGGTGGCCCGCTGAAATCGAGGTTGAAAGCGGTGAGCGGCTGGGTGGCGTGCGCGTCGATACGCGTGGACCCGGTGAGCCGGTGACCGGCCGGGTCGTATCCCAGCGTGACCTCGTAGTGCCCGACGTCGTACCCACCGTTGCCGTCCTGCGGAAAGTAGGGATCGCCCAGCCCGTCGGCACCGGCCAGGTTCGCGGATTGAGCGTGCCCCACCGCGGGCGCCGGCGACAGACCTGTCAGCACAACCACCCCGGCGATCAGCCAGCGGGTGAGTTTCATGCGGTTTCCACCTTCCGTGGTTCGACGTGCGATCACAGCGACAGTCCCGCTCGACGACGTTAGTCGCAGCCGCCACCCGATGGGTGCATGCGGCGCCCGGCGCGCTGCCGGCGCGCCGAATACGGCGTGCGCCAGCGTAACCCGCGACAGGTCAGGCGCCGAGGCCCTCCGGTAACTGCCCCGGATCGAGCAGCAGGCGTTTGGTGGAACTGCGCTGCACCTGATCGGCCAGCGCGAGATTGTCGGCGAGCAGCCGCCATTCGGCGTCGTCGATGGCCGCGCGGGCACGCTCGATCACGGTGCCGTCCGAAGTCCCCCAGGCGATCGGCATGGCATCGACGGGCAGCCAGCGTTCCCCGATCGTGCGGGCGGTCCGGTCGCCGCGCACCGCTATCGCCGGCACTCGCTCCCCCGGCGTGAACCGGTGCCCGGGTAGGCTCCGCACTCTCTTGGTGACCAGCGCGTACCGCGACTCGCCGGTATCCCGCCGTGCCACATTGACCAGCGCGAGCAGTACCGCACCCCGGGAATGTAATCCGGAAACGACCGCCGGCACCAGTTCACCGTCGGCGTAGAGCCGCGCGATACCGCTGCGGCGCGGAGCCCACAACGCCACCCACAGCGCGGTCGCGGCGCCCAGCGCACAGGCCAGGGCCAAGGGATAGGACCAGGCGTGGCCCAACCGCACCAGATACGCGGTGGCGGCCGCGCAGACCAGTGTCGCGGCAACTGCCGCCAAGCGCAGCCGACGGCGTCCCGCGACCACTTCGTTGACCGCCTGCGCATGCCGGCGGTCCACCGCGAAGTCGAAGTGTCGCACTACGCCACCCCTTACACAGTCGGCCGAACCCGCGGGACCCTACTGGTCGTTCGCCCCGAACGCGGGACCTAGCAGATCATCGGCATCGGTTATCCGGTAGGCGTATCCCTGTTCGGCGAGGAAACGTTGCCGATGCGCGGCGTAATCCGCGTCCAGGGTGTCGCGCGCCACCACCGAGTAGAAATGCGCCTGGCCGCCGTCCTGTTTGGGCCGCAGCAGCCGGCCCAGCCGCTGGGCCTCCTCCTGGCGGGAACCGAACGTTCCCGAAACCTGCACCGCCACCGAGGCTTCCGGGAGGTCGATGGAGAAGTTCGCGACCTTGCTCACCACCAGGACGGGAATCTCGCCGCGGCGGAACGCCTCGAACAGCGCTTCGCGTTCCTTGTTCTTGGTGGAGCCCTGGATCACCGGGGCATCGAGTGCGGCGCCCAGTTCGTCGAGCTGGTCCAGGTAGGCGCCGATCACGAGGGTGGGTGCGTCGCGATGCCGGTCGAGGATAGATTTCACCACCGCGATCTTGGTGTGCGCGGTGGAGCACAGTTTGTAGCGCTCCTCCGGTTCGGCGGTGGCGTAGGACATCCGCTCGGCATCGGTCAGGGTGACCCGCACCTCGATACATTCGGCCGGCGCGATCCAGCCCTGGGCCTCGATATCCTTCCACGGCGCGTCGTAGCGTTTCGGCCCGATCAGCGAGAACACATCACCTTCCCGGCCGTCCTCACGGACGAGGGTCGCGGTGAGACCGAGCCGGCGTCGCGACTGCAGATCGGCCGTCATCCGGAACACCGGGGCGGGCAGCAGGTGTACCTCGTCGTAGATCACCAGCCCCCAATCGCGACTGTCGAAGAGTTCGAGATGCTTGTACTCGCCCTTCGATTTACGGGTGATCACCTGGTAGGTGGCGATGGTGACGGGCCGGATCTCCTTGCGTTCGCCCGAGTATTCGCCGATCTCCTCGTCGGTGAGCGAAGTCCGGGCGAGCAGTTCGCGCCGCCACTGCCGGCCGGCGACGGTGTTGGTCACCAGGATCAGGGTGGTGGCCTTGGCTCGGGCCATAGCGGCCGCACCGACCATGGTCTTGCCGGCACCGCAGGGCAGCACCACCACACCGGACCCGCCGGCCCAGAACGAATCGGCGGCCATCTCCTGGTAGTCGCGTAGCTGCCAGCCGCCGCTGTGGTAGTCGAGATCGATCGGGTGGGCCTCACCGTCGACGTAGCCGGCCAGGTCCTCCGCGGGCCATCCGATCTTGAGCAACTGCTGTTTTATATGGCCGCGTTCGGACGGATGCACGATCACCGTGTCGTCGTCGAGGCGTTCCCCGAGCATCGGGGCGATCTTCTTGTGCCGGAGCACCTCGGCCAGCACGGCCGGATCCAAGCTCACCAGGGTGAGCCCATGCGCGGGATGTTTCACCAGCTGCAACCGCCCGTAGCGGGCCATCGTATCGACGATATCGACCAGCAACGGCTGCGGAACCGGGAACCGGGAATGGCTGACCAGCGCATCCACCACCTGCTCCGCATCGTGCCCCGCGGCACGCGCGTTCCACAGGGCCAGCGGGGTGATCCGATAGGTGTGCACATGCTCGGGCGCCCGCTCCAGCTCGGCGAACGGGGCGATCGCCTGCCGGGCCACGTCCGCGAGCTCGTGATCGACCTCCAGCAGCACTGTTTTATCGCTTTGTACGATCAGCGGCCCATCCGCCACGGGGCCCTCCTCACCTCGACTTCTGCCCATTGTCCCCGAAGCCACCGACAACGCCGGGTGACCTGGCAGACACCGCGCTGGGACCGGGCACGACCGGCATTCCCACGGCTCCGCTCCTGCCCGGCAGGCTCACCCGAGAGAGCCGTGTTCGGCCCGGTGGGCGACGGACACGATCGACCCGCACCCGCACCGGTCCGGCGGAGACTCTCCGGCAAGCACGGCACCCGCGTAGCCGCCGGTCGGGCCCGCGCCTGACTGGAAGTGGGACCGGTCCTGCATCCTGACGATGCCCACGCGACCGGACGCGTGCGCTGCCACCGGTACCGCCGCGCCGCTCCGTGTCCGGGCATCCGGGGCCGAATCGGCCGCGGCATCGGTACCGTGATCGGACGCGGTGGCCGGACCTGGGCCTCGATCGGTACAACGCATCCGGGTCTCCGCTCGGAGCAGAGGCAACGCCGCGCGGCCAGTGGATGCCGACTGGACCGCGACACGACCGCCGATCCTCGCGATCATCGTCGAATGATCGAAATCTCGGCGGCGGCCGGTGTCGCGGTGGCGGCGCTCGGGTTGGTGCTCACGCCCGGCCCGAACATGATGTACCTGGTATCGCGCACGATATCGCAGGGCCGCGGCGCCGGACTGATCTCGCTGGCCGGGGTAGCCGCAGGGTTCGCGGTGTATCTCACTGCGGCAGCCACCGGGATCACGGCGGTGTTCGCGCTGGTCCCCGAGCTGTACACGGCCTTGAAGATCGCCGGCGCCGGTTATCTGCTGTGGTTGGCGTGGCAGACGCTGCGACCGGGCGGGACCTCGGTGTTCGCGCCCGCAGACCTCCCTCGTGACCGGGCGGGACGGCTGTTCACCATGGGCTTGGTGACCAATCTGCTCAACCCGAAGATCGCGGTGATGTACCTGGCATTGATCCCGCAGTTCGTCGCCCCGGCAGCGGGCCCGGTGTGGTTGCAGAGCCTGTGCCTGGGCGGGGTGCAGATCGCAGTGGCGCTGACGGTGAATGCGGTGATCGTGTGTGCAGCCGGTACGGTCGCCGGTTTCCTGGCGGGCCGGCGGCTGTGGCTGCGGGTGCAGCGACTGCTGATGGGTACGGTGCTGGGCGGTATGGCGGCGTTGCTGCTCACCGACCGGGCCCGGCCGGTGCCGGTCTGAGGCGGCCGCGCCGCCGAGCCGTTCCGGGCAGGTACGCCCCCAGCGCGCGGGCGGATCCCACTCATGGACGAACTGGCCGTTATCGTTGGGAGTACGGCCCCGGCGTGCGTGGACGGGTCTTCGCGGAACCGGTCGAGCAGTTCACCGGGCGGTCAGCGCAGCCGGATACCGCCGAGCTTCGCCGGGTTGGCGATATCGTAGGCACCCTGGATGAGACCGTCCACCACGGTGAATCCCATTACCCGCTCCGGGAAACCCGGATGGGTCTCGTCTCCCGGGTGGGCTCGGACGAGCGCCCCCAGCTGACCGTTGACCCGGACGAATTCCACGCCGGTCGCGAGGAAATCGTGGTCCGGCCCCTCCAGCCCGTAGCGGCGGATGAGACCGAAGAACAGGCGGGCCACCTTGTCCGGGCCGGCGATCACATTGCGCGCGGTCGGCGTGGTGCCGCCGGAATCGCCGATCATCACCGCGTCCGGATGCAGGACGGCCGCCACCGCCTGGGCATCGCCGGTATTGAGTGCGACCAGCAGCTTCTGCACCGCCGCCTCGTGTTCACCGTCGGCGACGGGCTGCGGGGTCTGTTCCCGGACCGCCTTACGCGCCCGCGCCGCCAGCTGCCGCGCCGCCTCGGCGGTGACGTCCAGGATCGTGGCGATTTCGCCGTAGGGCACTCCCAGTCCTTCGTGCAGGACGAACGCGACGCGTTGCGGCGGCGTGAGCTGATCCAGTACCACCAGTGCCGCCAGCCGGAACTCCTGGCGCAACACCACCGCGGCCAGCGGATCGGAATCGCCGGAGCCGGTCACCGGTGTCACCACCGGTTCCGGAAGCCACTGCCCCACATAGCTTTCCCGGCGGACCGCGGCGCTGCGCAACCGGTCCAGGCAGAGCCTGGAGACCACCGTGGTGAGCCAGGCCCGCAGATCCTCGATCTGGGATTGCGACGCCCCGGCCAGGCGCAGCCAGCTCTCCTGCACCGCGTCCTCGGCGTCGGAGACGCTGCCGGTCATCCGGTAGGCCACTGCCAGCAGATGCCCGCGATGCGATTCGAACTGGTCGGCGAGAAGCGCGGCTACCACCGCCCGGATTCTACGGAGAGCGGAAATCCCGTTCGCGCGGCACCCGGAAATCCGGATGCCGCGGGCGCCGCCGCGATGGGAGCATCAGAGGGTGGAGGAACAGACGCTGACCGACGGCACGGTATGGCTCGACCGGCCGGGCACCGACGATATCGACGCCGTCGTCGAGGCGTGTCAGGATCCGGCAATCGCCGAATGGGTCACGATCCCGTGGCCCTACGTCCGCGCCGACGCCGAGGAATTCATCGGAACCACTGTGGCCGAAGGCTGGGCCGGCAGTAGTCCGGTCTGGGCGATCCGCACGGCGGAACGGGGCCGGCTGATCGGGACGATAGGTCTCGGGACCCGACCGCACGACCAGACCGCCGCCGAAATCGGCTTCTGGCTGGCCCCTGAGCACCGCGCACGCGGAATCATCTCGCGTTCCGTGGCGCTGACATGCGATTTCGGTTTCGATCCGGCCGGTATGGGCTTGGTCCGTATCCAATGGCGTGCCTTCGTCGGGAACCGTGCGTCCGCGGCCGTCGCCCGCAAGAGCGGTTTCCGGTACGAGGGCCTGGCCCGGCTCGGCGGTGTACAGCGCGGAATCAGGCGCGACTTCTGGGTGGCCGCCCGCCTGAATACCGATCGGCCCGGTCCGGCTGATGGATGGCCTGCCGAAGTGTGAACGGTGCCGCGGCGGCACCGGAAACACCGGGGTAGCCGCCGAGAAGCGCCGCACCCACCCCGGGAATCGGCGACGATTGGGATCCGGTCCGCAACTCGGGCAGCCAGGGGGCGGTTCCGCCGGTTCCGCCGCCATAGGCCGACGACCGTTTACCAGCGACGCGCCAGGGACCGTCCGGCTTCGCCCCGGACCGCAACCGGTTCGACGCGCCCTCGCTCGCCCACGAATGACCGCGATACCGCCCTGAAGGTGAAAGCGGGCTACCGCCGACCGGGATCTCGCCGTACACCCCACCGCGGATACCGAGCGCGCCACGGATCCGGACCGAACGGTCGGCTACGAGTTTCTACTACGCAGGGACGGGCCCGGCTCGGCGGCGATCAGCGCCGCATCGGTCGCGGACAACCGCGCTGATGCGGCCCCGTGCCGGACCCGGCCGCGCGCAGTCTCCGGTTACGTCCGGCGACGCCGACCGCGATCGCGCGGTGAATCCGGCGAATACGCCCGGCGGACCGACGTGCTCATCGCATGGCTCGCCGTCGGCGACTGCTGGTTCGCGGCTGGGCCGGCCCGGAACTATCGGCGCGGCACTGCTCGCCGTTCCGGCCGCTCAGAGCTCGCGGCGCCGGCGGATGGCTTCGGCGAGCCGGTCCAGCTGGGCGGCGGTGGTGTCCCAGTCCATGCAGGCGTCGGTGATCGACTGGCCGTAGGTGAGGTCGGCGGCGCGGCCGAGGGTGAGGTCCTGGCGGCCTGCGACGAGGAAGCTCTCCAGCATCACCCCGACCACACTCCGCTCGCCCGCGGCGATCCGGTCGGCGATATCGGCGACCACGATCGGCTGGCGTTTGTGGTCCTTGTTGCTGTTGCCGTGGCTGGCGTCGACCACGATCCGCTGCGGCAACTTGGACTTCTCCAGCCGCGCGCACGCGTCGGCGACCGAGGCGGCGTCGTAGTTGGTGCCGTTGGAGCCGCCGCGCAGGATCACATGGCAGTCCTCGTTCCCGGCGGTCTGGATGAGCGCGGACCGGCCGTCGAGGTCGGTTCCGGGGAAGACATGGCTGGCCGCGGCCGCCCGGACCCCGTCCACCGCGACCTGCACGTCACCGTCGGTGCCGTTCTTGATACCGACCGGCATGGACAGCGCACTGCTGAGCTGCCGGTGCACCTGGCTGGCCGCGGTACGCGCGCCGATGGCACCGTAGGACACCAGGTCGGAGATGTACTGCGGGGTGATGGGGTCGAGGAATTCGCAGGCCACCGGTAGGCCCAGGGCGGTGATGTCGAGCAGTAGCTGTCGGCCGATTCCCAATCCGGTGTTGACGTCGAAGCTGCCGTTGAGATGGGGATCGTTGATGAGGCCCTTCCAGCCCAGGGTCGTCCGCGGTTTCTCGAAGTACACCCGCATGACCAGGTGCAACCGGTCGGACAGGGTTTCCTGCACGGCGGCGAGCCGGCGGGCGTAGTCCAGGGCGGCGGCGGGGTCGTGCACCGAGCAAGGGCCCACGATCACCATGAGACGGTCGTCGGCGTCGTTGAGCACATCGACAGTGCCCCGGCGGCCGGCGCGCACGGTGGCGGCGTGTTCATCGGTGATCGCGTGGACGCGGCGTACTTCCGCGGGAGAACGCAGCGGGCTCACGCTGAGGGTGCGTTGGTCGTCCAGATCGCTGTGGTCGGCATCGATATCGACTGCGATGGTCATCGTGGGTGGTGTCCTTCTCGTTCGGGCCGACCCACGGAAAAGAAGATCCCCGTCGAGCCGGTCGTCATCCGGCTCGGGGTGTACTGGTCAGCGCGCGTGGTTGCCGCAGACCGACCCGCCCCGGGCCGGCTTGCTAAACCAGAAATACACGCGCTGCACGATCGGCCACGCTACCAGGCGGCGGACCGCGCAGGTGAGCCCGGGGCGGAAAACGGGTGAAAGAAAGTGACGGTTTACACAATCCCGCCCCGGGATCGGTTCAGAACTGTCCCGGTTCGTAGCTACCGGCCGGAGTGTGGGCGATGGCGTTCATCCGGTTCCACGCGTTGATCGTGGCGATCGCGGCGATCAGCCCGCCGATCTGCTCGTCGTCGTAGTGTTTGCGCACCTGCTGCCAGATGTCCGCGCCGATCCCGCTGCCGTCGGCGAGCCGGGTGGCCGCCTCGGTGAGTTCGAGTGCGGCCCGTTCGGGCTCGGTGAACACCGTCGCTTCCCGCCAGGCCGCGACCAGATTGATCCGGACCTGCGATTCACCGGCATGAGCGGCGTCCTTGGTGTGCATATCGACACAGAACGAGCAGCCGTTGATCTGGCTCGCCCGGATTTTCACCAGTTCGTGGACAGCCTTGGGCAGACCGGAATCGTCCACCACTTTCCCGGCGGTGATCAGGCGTTTGCTGTAGCTCGCGGTGACTTTGTTGGCGAAGAGGTCGATGCGGGGTTCCATATCGGGTTCCTTTCGTGTTGCGGTCTCGTGGTGTCGACGACGCACGCACTCCAGGTGTGACATCCCGCGTGGACTTTTTCTCCGATGGCCGGGCGAGCACGGCAACGGGCCCGCTCAGCCGGTGAAGTCGAACGTCACCCCGGTCAGCCGTTCCGACAGGTCCCACAGGGAACGGGCGGCGAGCTCGTCCCTGGCCCGCGGGGAGCACCCGGACGGGCCCGGATGGCCACGCGTGCCGCCCAGGCTGGTGGGCCCGTAGTACGCACCGGCTTCGACGGTGGGTGCGGTGGCGGCGAAAAGCTCCGGCAACGCGCCCATTTCGGCGCTCTGAGCGGCCAGTCTGTTCCCGACGGCCATAACCTTGTCCAGGATGGATTCGGTGTGCGATTGCAGACCGGTGGCCGCGTAACCGGGATGCGCCGCCACGGAAAGTTTCGCCGAACCGGCCGCGGCGAGCCGGCGCCGTAGTTCGAAGGTGAACAGCAGATTGGCCAGTTTCGACTGACCGTAGGCGGACCAGCGTTTGTAGGGGCGGCGCTCCCAGTTGAGATCATCGAGGTCGATGGCGCCGATGGCGTGGGCGCCGCTGGAGACGGTGACGATCCGTTCGCTGATCTTGCCCAGCAGCAGCCCGGTCAGCGCGAAATGGCCGAGATGGTTGGTGCCGATCTGCATTTCGAATCCGTCGGCGGTGCGGCGCAGCGGTACCGCCATCACCCCCGCATTGTTGATCAGGACGTGTGCGGCGTCGACCCCGGCCGCGAACTCGCGGATCGAGGACAGATCGGCCAGATCCAGCCGCCGCACCTGCGCGCGGTCGCCGATCTCACCGGCGACGGCCCGGCCCTTGTCCACATCGCGGCAGGCCAGGATCACCTGGGCTCCGGCGCCGGCCAGCGCTCGGGCGGCGACCGCACCCAGACCACTGTTCGCACCGGTGACGATCACGGTCCGGCCCTGCTGATCGGGGATATCCCCGACGCCCCAACCACTCATGTGGCGAGCTTAATCCGCGCGGCCGCCACTCACCCGGCGTGGCGGCGCACCGACCCGGCACGTCCGTGGCGGGTATCGCGCACGCCCACCCGTGAGGACGCCAACCCCTTCCCAAATTGAATAGGGTTACCTAACCTAACAAGGGACCAGAACGCGCCGCACACAACTTCGAGTCCCCGTCCCCGACGAGATGTACCGCAACTTTCCCGCCGCCGGCCCCCAGTGCACCGGCCGGTTTCCGTCCACACCGCGCCTCGCCGAGGGTTATCACACCGGAAACCGGATCGGCAGGCCGGTCCGACGCCGCGTCATACCGCGGCCCCACCGCCCGACGACGCGTACCCGAATCCGGTCGGCTCCCGGACCGTCGTCCACCCGAGGTCCACGGTAGCGGCGCAGCAACGGAACACCGATGCACGCGGCGTGCGACAAGTCCGGCAAATCGCTCCGTACGGCGCGCAAGCCGTACATAGTGGTCACATGGAGTAATTTCGAAATCCATCCCGCCGGCGACCGGCTCCCGGCGAACGAGCCGCGCACCGACCACCGCGGACAGCACAGTCGCGAGCCCCTCCGATCGGACGCAGAGGATCCCACACCATGATCGAGAACCTCAGCGGCGCACCGGCGCCGGCCGACGATCCACCGGAATCGGTGGTCGCGCTGGTGGATTCGAGCTCGGGAACCGAACGCGAACTGGTCGGCCGGTGGATCGCCGAGGGCGGTCTCACCGCGGAACTCGGTATCCGGTCCCCGGTCACCCAGCTCGATCTCGATGCCGCCGCCTTGGCCGACCGGCTCACCGGCCGGACCGACGATCCACTGGTGGTACCCGTTCGGGTGCTGTGGCTGCCACCCGAACGCGACGGTGTGCGCCGGGTGACCTTCGGCGATCTCGCGCTGCTCACCAACCCGCGCCGCCCCAACCGGCTCGCCCAGCGCCGGCTGGTCGGCCGGTCCCCCGACCGGCATCTGGTGCTCACCGGCGCACCCGCCCGGCTCACCCAATTACGCGCCAACCACCCGGAAGCGGCGGCCCTGCACGACACCGGTAGCGCCGAGCCCTTCGCGCGTGCGGTGGTCCGGGCCGCGGTGGTCGCGCTGGAACGCGCGGAACGCACCGTGATCGGTGACCGCTACAAGGTGCCGCGGCTCGTGGCCGAGGAAATCATGGACTCGCCGGATTTCCTGCGGCGACTGGAACGAATCGCCGACGAGACCGGCACCGATCCACAGGAGGTGGGGCGCCGCGCCGAGAAGGCCCTGAACGAGCTGGTCGCCGCGCAGAGCCGCACCGTTTCGGACCTTTTCACCCAGGCCATGCGCCCGGTGCACGCGTCGACCTGGAAGGTGGACTGCGACGAGTCCGGCCTTGCCGCGCTCCGCGATCTCAACCGCAGGTATCCGCTGGTGTTCCTGCCGTCGCACCGGTCGTATGTGGATGCGTTCGTACTGGGCGATGTACTGGCGCGCAATGATTTCCCGCCCAATCACGTCGTCGGCGGGGCGAATCTGCGGTTCTGGCCGATGGGTCCGATCGCGCGGCGCACCGGCACCGTTTTCATCCGCCGCAGTTTCGCCGGCGATACCGTCTACCAGGCCGTTGTCGAGGAATACTTCGGCTATCTACTCGCCCGTCGCTTCAATCTCGAGTGGTATTTCGAGGGCGGGCGCACCCGCACCGGAAAGCTGCGCCCGCCCCGCTACGGCCTGCTGAACTACCTGGCCGCGGCGGTGCGCCGCGACCGGGTCGCCGACGCGCTGCTGGTACCGGTATCGATCACCTACGAGCGGCTCAACGAACTCGGCGCCATCGCCGACGAACAGGTGGGCGGCCGGAAGAAACCCGAGGGCCTGGCCTGGCTCGCCCGGTACGTGCGCAACCAGCAGCATTCGGCCGGTCATGTGTATGTCCGCTTCGGCGATCCGATCTCGGCGCGCGACCGGCTGGCCACGCACGGCGATCCGCTCACCGAGCCGCCGGTCACGATTCCGCTGCACCGTATCGATATCGGCGGCCGCCCGGCCCGCGCGGAACCGGATGCCCTCGGCGAACATCTCGGCGAACGAGAACGCGCCGCGGTGCAGCGGCTGGCTTTCGATGTGGCCGTCGGAATCAATGCGGTCACCCCGATCACCGCCAACGCGCTGGTCACGCTGGCGCTGCTCGGCGTGCACGACCGCGCGCTGACTCTGGCCGAGGTCTGCGAAGTGCTCAATCCGGTCATGGACTACATCGGCACACGGGATCTGCCCCGCGGCGAGGTCGCGAAACTGCGCGACGAACAGAGCCTGGTCGTCGTGCTGGAGCAGCTGTCGCTGGCCAAGGTGGTCACGATCTATCGCGGCGGGGTCGAGCCCGTGTATGCGATCGAGCCGGGCGCTCATCTCGAGGCCGCGTTCTACCGCAACAGCGCGGTCCATTGGTTCGTCGACCGGGCCATCCTGGAACTGGCGATCCTGGCCGCGGTCGAAGCGGCCCCCGACGATCCGGTGGCCGGCGCCGTCGGACCGGACGCCGACGCCCTGGATATCGGCTGGGCGGAGGCGTATCGGCTGCGGGATCTGCTGAAGTTCGAATTCTTCTTTCCCGACCGGGCCGAATTCGCCGAGCGGATCACCGCGGAAATGCTGCTGGTGGACCCCGGCTGGCGGGCACGCCCGCGAAACACTCTGGGCAGTGAAATCCTGGCGGCGCTCACCGGAAGCGGTTTCATGATGGCCCACCGCGTACTGCGTTCCTTTTTCGATGCGCAATTGGTTGTGGCCGAGCGACTGGCCGACCGGGAACCGACCGTGGAAATCGACCGCAAGGAGTTCATCGCCGAATGCGTATCGGTCGGCAAACAGATGCTGCTGCAAAAACGCCTGCACAGCACGGAATCGGTATCCACCGAACTTTTCGGGAGTGCATTGAAATTGGCCGCGAATCACGGGCTCGTCGAGGCCGCCGATCCGGATTCGGAGAAATCCGTGACAGCGCTGGTGGCGGCGCGGCGCGATTTCGCCGACCGGCTGCGCACCATCGGCATCCGGATATCACAGGCCGCCGCACTCGACCCGTCGAACCGCACCGCGGGACGGACCCGATGAGTACCGGCAGGTCCACCACCGCGGAAACCGGCGGTTCCGGGCCGCTCGATGCGCTGATCGCGGCGATTCGTTCCGGTCCGCAGGGCGCGGATATCGGCGCGTTTTTCGATCTGTCGGCAGTTGCGGACCTGCACACCATGACGGGCCGCCGGTTCCGCGACCCCGGTTCCGCGACGGCTGGCCTCCTCTTCGAACAGTTACGCCACAGCGCTGACAGTTCGGGTCCGGACCTGCTCGAACGTCTCGCCGGACACGCCGCCGGGCGGTCACCCGACGAACTGGCCGCGCAGGGCGAGCGGGTGTTCAAACGCGCCTGGTACGACCGGGTGTACCCGGAGACCTGGCAATTGGTGCGGGAACACCTGAGCGCCGGGCACACCGTGGTGCTGACCGGTACGGTCACCGAGTACCAGCTGTGCCCGGCGGCCGCGGCGCTCGGAATCGACCAGGTACTCGGCGCCCGGCCCGCGGTGATCGCGGGCCGCTGCACCGGCGGATTCGACGGTCCCCTGCCCTACGGCCGGGACAAGGCCGCGATGGTGGCCGATTTCGCGGGCACTCGCGATATCGATCTGCGGCGTTCCTACGTCTACACCGGCAGCGCCACCGACCTCCCGCTGCTGTCGGTGGCAGGAACACCGGTACCGATCGCGGCGGACAGCACTCTCGCGGCCGCCGCGGCCGACCACGGCTGGGCCCGGCCGGTCGTCGCCGCCCGCACCGCTCCCACCGCCGCCGACTATCTACGTACCCTTCTCGGCTTCGCGGCACTGCTCGGCGGTGCCCTGTTCGGGGTACTGAGCAAGGCGTATACCCGCGACCGCCGCGCGATGGCCGACGCACTGATGCGCTACGGCGCCGGCTGGCCGCTACGGGTGTGCGGCATCCGGCTGCGCGTCACCGGCGCCGAATACGCCCGGAGCCCACGACCGGCGGTGTTCCTGTTCAACCATCAGAGCCAATTCGATGTCCTCATCGTTCCGGCGGTGCTCGGTGCGGGCGTGACCGGGGTCGGAAAGAAGGAACTGATCCGCCATCCGGTTTTCGGCCCGCTCATGCGGTTCGTGGGTGTGACATTCATCGACCGCTCGAACACCGACCGTGCCAAAGCCTCGCTGGCGCCCGTGGTGCACACGCTGCGGGACGGGCTGTCGATCGCGATCGCCCCGGAGGGCACCCGCTCCTACACACCGCAACCGGGCATGTTCAAGAAGGGCGCATTCCATATCGCCGCGCAGGCGGGCGTGCCGGTGATCCCGGTGGTGATCCGCAATGCCGCCGATATCGGCCGCCGCGACTCCATGATCGCTCGACCCGGCACGGTCGATATCGCGATCCTGCCGCCCATCGACAGCACCGGCTGGGATCCCGCGGAGCTGGGTCGTGAGGTCGCCGCGGTCCGCCGGCGCTATCTCGACACCCTCCGCGACTGGCCCACCACGGCCGGCTAGAGCGAACGCCCCAGCAGCAGCTTCCACGGCATGAGCGCGGATTCCAGCTGAACCGCCAGGCTCATCTTCGAGGCGCCCAGCGTCCGCTCCTCGAAGCGGATCGGCACCTCGGCGATACCGATGCCCTGCTTCTTGGTCCGGTAGTTCATCTCCACCTGGAACGAATAGCCGTTGCTACGGATGGATTCGATATCGATCGCCCGCAGGGTATCGGCCTGCCACGCCTTGAAACCGGCCGTGGCGTCCTTGATACCGAGCCGCAGGATGGCATTGACGTAGAAGTTCGCCCAGGCGGAGAGCGCCTTGCGATACCACTTCCATTCCGAGGCGGTCGAGCCGCCGGGCACGTAGCGCGAACCCAGCACCACTCCGACAGCAGGCCGCCGGAGCTCTTCCAGCATGGCCGGGATCACCTCGGCGGGGTGGGACAGGTCCGCATCCATCTGGATCACCACATCGGCGCCCTCGTCGAGCGCGCGGGTGATTCCCGCGATGTAGGCGCGCCCGAGACCGTCCTTCTCGGTGCGGTGCAGCACCGAGACCACGTTCGGCAGGTCCACGGCCAGTTTGTCGGCCACCTCGCCGGTACCGTCCGGGGAGTTGTCGTCGACTACCAGTACGTGCAGGTCGGGCACGGGTAGCGCAGTCAGCCGTTCCACCGCAACCGGCAGATTGTCCCGCTCGTTGTAGGTCGGCACAACAACGGTAACCCTCAAGGGTCGCCCTCCTGGTCTCGCCCGTCAGCCGAACCATGAGCCGCGAGCGTCGCTACGTATTACCTGTGAACGGTAGCCCAACCGCGGACCCGCAGCTGCAGCGCACCGGTCATACCGGCCGCTCACCCGGGCGGACCCCGGTCGCGACCCGGTACGTCATTGCCCGTCGCGCCACTCCCGGTCCGCCGCATCCTGTGCGGCATTGCGCTGCCGCACGATCTCCAGCGCGCGCTCAGCGGTGGGGCGATCGGGATATGGACCCATCCGGTCGCGGAACCAGCACTGGCGCCCGCGTTCGGCCCGCTGATGCTTCAAACAGTAGTACCACCGTTCGGCCATGACTCCAGCATTCCATCCATCCGGAGCCAGGACGAACAAAACCCCCGGACCGATTCGGTCAGGGGGTGGATTGTGGCCAGGGCCGGGATCGAACCGGCGACCTTTCGCTTTTCAGGCGAACGCTCGTACCAACTGAGCTACCTGGCCGCAGGCACCCGGAACGAATGCCATCCGATGGATGGCGGATTGCTCCGGCATCCACTGGCGACCCTGACGGGACTCGAACCCGCGACCTCCGCCGTGACAGGGCGGCGCGCTAACCAACTGCGCCACAGGGCCTTGCTCTGTGCGACCTACTTTCATAGGTCGTACCCCCTACGGGATTCGAACCCGCGCTACCGCCTTGAAAGGGCGGCGTCCTAGGCCGCTAGACGAAGGGGGCTCGTCCCGGATTTCTCCGGACCGGCTTTTCAACGGCTGTCCGTTGGGAGCTCGCATAGCTTATGTCAGGGTGCGCGTAAATCCCAAATCGGCTGGTCAGGACGGGGAAGCGAGTTCTTCGAGCTGCGCCTGCGCCCGCCAGCCGCGCTCCCCGAACTGCGTGGCCCATTCGGCCGTGCAGTTGGCCCGCACCACCACCTCCAGCGCTTCCCGGAACCGGGTGCGCAGATCCGGGCCACCGCGGTGGGCGTCGACGATATAGCGCTGGCCGATCAACGCGCCGGCGAGTGTGCGCGTGAAACGGTCGAGATCGGTGTCCGGTCGCAACTGCCCCTGATCGACAGCGCCGACGGCCAAGTTGCGGATGGCCGAACTGAGCATCCGGCAGCCGCCACCGTTCTGCTGACCGAAACCCGGATCGATGACCAGACGGAATTCGGCCTGCACGATGATGTCGTGTTCCAGGCGCAGGGCCACCTCGTCGAAGATCCCGTGCAAAATATCGAGCGGGCCCAGTTCCACGCGAACGAGCCAGCGATCGACGGTGCGGTTGTATCGCTCTACGGCCGATTCGAGTACGGCCCGCGCCAGATCCTCTTTCGAGTCGAAATGGAAGTACATGGCGCCCTTGGTGGCTCGCGATCCTTCCAAAATACGGTTGAGCGAAGCCGCGGCATAGCCGCTCTTCCCGAACTCAACGGCGGCGGACCGGATAATTGCCGCCCTTGTCCGACGGGCCCGCTCTTGCTGCCGTGCCATGCTCGAAACGCCTCCGAAGCCTTGTGCATCCGCCGGAATTTCCACCTGCGGAATGACCGCGACCGATCAGCTGCTTTCGACGAGCGGGCCGACGTCGCGAACGTATCCTGTTGTATCCGACCTTCGGTCGGTTTTATGACGTGTATAGAACTTTTGGTACGGAACCCAGCCCGAAGGAGAAACACACCGGCTGGTATAATTTGAACGCCCGGGTGCGCCGCAGGGGGTGCGCATCCGGGCAACTCCGCCGCGCTCTGCTTCGTCCCCGATCCGCCTCCCGCAGCGTCGATCCAAGTGACACCCCGAATTCGCCGAATCGCCACCGTACTCGGAATCGGGTACCGACACGCGGTAAACCGATAGAGCCGTCTACGATTTCGCGAAAGGGATTTCGCGAACACGACATGGCTCGCCGGATCCCGAATGACCGATCGAATCGAAACGGGGAACACCGGATGTTCGCCCGGCGGGACGGGTTTCGGACCGGAGTTCAGCCGGCCGCTCCCATCCCTCGGTGCATACCACCTCGCCCAGGGGCGATCACGGACCGCCGACACCCCGGGAAATCCGCCCCGAGACCCGACATTCGCGAGAATTCCGCCTTTACCGATCCAAAGGCATTGGTATCCAACATATTTGGATCGTATCGTGCCACCCGTTGTATCAACAATGCCAGAGGTACCGTTTTTCAATACCCGGTGGTACGGTTTTGGATCGCCGAACGGCCCGGAACCGGCCACACAACCGTGCTACCTCGCCCGACGCCACACCCGCGGACGCCCGCCGCCGAAGCCGGCACACCGGAAGCAACCGCAACGAGTGACACAAAGCACCAGCTTAACCACCCGATTACGTGCTGGAGCCGTCTTCCCATTACACTATCGCCCGCGCCCCTATAGCTCAGTTGGTAGAGCTACGGACTTTTAATCCGCAGGTCCCAGGTTCGAGCCCTGGTGGGGGCACCACACGGGTTCCCGGTCCACGACCGGGAACCCGCTCTCGTCCCGGGCACCGGCCCGTTGTGACTTCGCCCAGGTTCCCGACCCGGGACACTGTGACCGAAATCGGCCACGGACCTGCCACAATTCGGGATGTGCTGTTTCCCACGCCCGCTAACGCAAATGGGAAGGCCATCGATATGCCCATAACCGAGCTTCGGGTCATACACTCGCTGTGACAGCCGATGGCAGAAGCCGTACACCACCGTGCACTCTCTGTCCGCTGGATGCGTTTCGCATCACACCTACGGTGCCGTAAGGTATGGCCGCATCGGCAACGGTCTACATCAGGTGACCCGCACCAACGCAACATATGAAGGGCTTGATCACATGGCAAGGGATCTGACTCAACTCGAGCTGCTCACAGAGTTGGAGCCGGTTGCCGAGCAGAACGTCAACCGGCACCTCTCCTTGGCTAAAGAGTGGCATCCGCACGACTACGTCCCGTGGGACGAGGGGCGTAACTTCGCCGCGCTCGGCGGCGTGGACTATGACCCCGAACAGTCCAAGCTCAGCGAGGTCGCCAAAGCGGCCATGATCACCAACCTCCTCACCGAGGACAACCTGCCTTCCTATCACCGGGAAATCGCCGAGAACTTCTCTCAGGACGGCGCCTGGGGAACCTGGGTCGGACGCTGGACCGCCGAGGAGAACCGCCACGGCATTGTCATGCGTGACTATCTGGTGGTCACCCGTGGCGTGGACCCGGTGGCACTGGAACAGGCCCGGATGATCCATATGACCAACGGTTTCGCCTCCCCCGCCGAGGCCGACGCCGGATTCCTGCACTCGGTCGCCTATGTGACGTTCCAGGAACTCGCCACCCGCGTCTCGCACCGCAACACCGGCAAGGTCTGCGACGACGCCATCGCCGACCGGATGCTGCAGCGAATCGCGGCCGACGAGAACCTGCACATGATCTTCTACCGCAATATGTGCGGCGCGGCTCTGGACCTCTGCCCCGACCAGGCGCTCGACGCGATCACCCTGATCCTGGAGAACTTCCAGATGCCCGGTGCGGGAATGCCCAATTTCCGCCGCAACGGCGTCCTGATGGCCAAGCACGGAATCTACGATCTGCGTCAGCACCTGGAAGAAGTCGTTCAGCCGGTTCTCAAGAAATGGAATATCTTCGGTCGTACCGATTTCACTGCCCGCGGTGAGGAAACCCGGGAGCGACTGGGCAACTTCCTGGACAAGTTGTCCAAGGACGTAGTCAAATTCGAGGAACAGCGCGACCGGATGCTCGCCCGCGAGGCCGCCAAGCGCGAGAAGGCCCTCGCCTCCGCGACCAGCTGACGACAGCAACACTCATGCCACGAATGAGACCGCCGGGATGGTCCCGGCGGTCTCATTCGCGTCCACCCCCGCACCGCATTGCGCGGACCCCCACCTGACGCATCAGCACACAGCAAACCGAACGCGCCAGCGGCGGAGCCGAGTCCAGCGAGGCCCCGCGCCGCCGCAGGCGGCGCAAAATAAACACAGCTCAGTTCATGGGTAGAGCGCCGTCCACTCCGCCCACGTCGGTGATCTGCCAGCCGGCGTTCTCGTCCAGGGTGACGGTGTAGGTCACCGTCGTCTGGGTGCCGTCCGGGTTCTGCGCGTTGGTCGAGGTCACGTTGACGAAAACGTTCACCTTGAACACACCGTCCTGCTCCGACATGACCTTCGCGGTGATGGGGGTCGCCGTGGAGGTCCATTGCAGCGGAACCAGGATCTGCTCGAGTTTCGGCGCGGTTTCGTCGAATTTGCCGGCCAGCTGGGGAGTGGTGTTCTGTTTCAGTGCGGTGATCCAGGCGTCGAGGGCCTGGAAGTTAACCGTGGCCGCGCCCACCGCGTATTCCGTGGCGAGTTGTTCGGCGTGCCGGTCATCGGCCGCGCGTTGGTCGCGGTCGGCCAGGTCACCACGGGCTGTGAAGTACAGGACAGCGAAGGCGATCGCCACCACGGCGAGTACGGCGATGAGCGCGCCGCGGACCAGGCTGGATACCTGGATCGATACCGTGCCCGGCGATCGGCTGTCGGCGTCCGCCTTGGCGGGGGCGTCCGTTTTCCCGGAACCATCCGGGGGCGTGGTTGCGTCGGCCGGCTTTCTGCCGGGGTCTTCGGTCTGGTCGGCCATGGTGTTGTGGTCCTCTTTTCTCAGCTCCCGGTCGGTCTGTTTTCCGGGGCGCACCGGCGGAAACGGCCGGTTGTCGGTTGTCCTGCCACCGGGGGCGTTGTCCGGTACTGCCCGCCGGATTCGCTCGCGTCGGGCGTCGCTGTGTTCTGTCGCGCGGATCGCGCACTGCGGGGCTCGGTTGCGTCGCCGCCGGCGGTGCGATCCGCTGCCGGCGGGTGACGTCGGCGCAACGTATTCACCGTGGTCGCGAGCCCGGGTGGGGCCGTGAACACGGGGCGATTCACTTTCCAGCAGGCTAGCGGTGGCCATGGCGCCGTCCACCGGCGCCCACCTCGGTACGCATCGGCGGACCTGTCCGACCGACCTGTTCGGCACAGACGTCACCCCGGTGAGACACCCGATAGTGACGCCGGACCCCGCAGCAGGGAAAATGGATCCTCGTGCAGGCAGAGTTGGAACAGGAGACAGGTTTGCGGATCGGCCCCTACCCGGTCGACCCGCCGGTGGTACTCGCTCCGATGGCGGGGATCACGAACCTGGCATTCCGGAAACTCTGCCGCGAGTTCGGCAGCCCTACGGCGATCTACGTCTGCGAGATGATCACCGCGCGCGCCGTGGTGGAGCGCAATGAGAAAACCCTGCACATGATGTCGTTCGACGAGGGCGAATCGCCACGGTCCATGCAGTTGTACGGGGTGGATCCGGCCACGCTCGGCGAGGCCGTGCGCATCATCGTCGGCGAGGGCTGGGCCGACCATATCGATATGAACCTCGGCTGCCCTGTCCCGAAGGTGACGCGACTGGGCGGCGGCGCCGCCCTGCCGTACAAACGGAATCTGTTCGCCGCGATCGTCCGCGAGATGGTCCGGGCGGCCGAACCGGCCGGTGTCCCGGTGACCATGAAATTCCGGATCGGCATCGATGACGACCACCGCACCTATCTCGATACCGGGCGTATCGCCGAGGCCGAAGGCGCCGCGGCGGTCGCACTGCATGCGCGTACCGCCGCCCAGCGCTATTCCGGTACCGCGGACTGGTCGGCCATCGCGCGGCTCAAGGAAGCGGTGACCACCATCCCCGTGCTGGGCAACGGAGATATTTTCAGTGCCGGTGACGCCGTCGCGATGATGGCGCAGACCGGCTGCGACGGAGTTGTGGTCGGCCGCGGCTGCCTGGGCCGGCCCTGGCTGTTCGGGGAACTCAGCGCCGCCCTGCGCGGCGAACCCGCCCCCGTCCCGCCGAACCTGGGCGAAGTGGGCAGGATACTGACGCGTCACGCCGGGCTGCTCGCCGAACATCACGGCGAAGACAAGGGCATGCGCGATCTGCGCAAACATATGGCCTGGTATTTCATGGGCTTTCCGCTGGGGGCCGACCTGCGCCGCAGTTTCGCCACGGTTTCCTCGCTCACCGAACTCGACGGTCTGGTCGCGCAGCTCGACCCCGCTGTCCCATTCCCCAAGGACGCCGAAGGCCCCCGGGGCCGGCAGGGCTCCCCGGGCAAGGTCGCGCTGCCGCACGGCTGGCTCGACGATCCGGACGACAGAACCGTCCCGGCCGCGGCAGATGTGATGCACAGCGGCGGCTGACCGGTTCGAGCCATTCGACACGCCGAACCGCGGAAGCCGAATCCACCGGTCGGCGCGTGAAAACATAGCCCCAGGCAACTTTCCAGCATTACCTTCGCCGCCGTCCGCTCGAGATGCGTTCGAGATGTCCGAGTGGCCCTCAGTGGCGAAATCGTTATCATTGCGGAATCCCGCCACAGCCTTTGGAGCACAGCTGTGGTGGCAGCGAGTTGCGAAAGAGCGAGGTTCATTGGTGGGTGACGATCGGAACGGGCGTTCACCACGGCCCGGAGGTCGCGCACCGTGGGAGCGCTATCCCACGGCAGAGCCCCCCGAAATGGACGACGCACGAGGGGCGCGGCGGCAACGGCAACCCGAGCCGCCGGCAGACCAGGCACCGCTGACGGTGCAGGACCTGGTCGATCGGGTGGACAGCGAACGCACGGCCCGGCGCCGCCCGGGTGAAACGGGTCGGCACGCTTCACCCGAACCGGCACAACCGCCGCCGGACCGTCCGGCTCGGCCCGCAGGCCCGCCGCCGCGCCAGGGCGCCGATCCGCGACCGAGGCCGGAATCTTCCGGCCCCGCCGCCCCGCCGACCGGCCGGACCGCACGGCCGCCGGTCGCGCCCGGCGGCCGGCCTCCCGGCCCGCCATCCGGAAACGTGCCCGGACCGCATGCCACCGGCGGAACCCCGGCGCAGCCCGGCCCACCGCAGCGCCCTGCACCACCGGGCAGCCCGGCGCAGCGCCGCCCCGATCGTGCACAGCCCCCGGCGACGCGGTCTCAGCCACCGGGTCCACCCACTCAGCGGGCCACCGGCGACCACCCGGCACCCACCCGCCCGCCCGGCCCGCGCTCCGGCGGGGACCAGGCCGGGCCGCTTCGTCCGCCGGGGCGGCCCACGGATCCCGCGCCCCGGGGCGACAGCGACCCCCCGCCCGGCCGGGTCCCGGCCCGGCCGCCCACGGAAGGCCGTGCGGCCGTACCCCCGCCGCCCGTCGAGCCGGCCCGCGACGCTCCCCGCAAGCCGCCGCCGAACAACCGGCGTTCCGCACCGGCCGCGGAGCCCGAGCCGACGACAGCGCTTTCCCAGCCGCCCGATGCGGAGCACGGTGCCCCGCAACCGGATACCGGCCGGGCCGCGAAACGCTCCCGGCAATCACGCAGCACACTCGGCCGTCGCAACAAGGGCGCAGCGGCCGCGGTCGACGAGAACGCCACCGATGTGCTGCCGCCCCTCGACGACGACGACGCAACACGTATCGGCGGTCGAACCGATACCGGTGGCTGGCCTACCTCGGGGCCGGCCGAACCCGCAGCCATCGGCAAACCGAAACCGCGGGCGGCGCCCCGGACGCGGCGCGAGAAACGGCTACGCCTGGCGGCACGCGCCGGTGTCGCGTTTCTCTCCGTGCTGGCGCTGCTGATCACCGGGGGCGGCTGGAGCTATCTGCGCGCCACCGGCAACAGCTTCACGCAGGTTTCGGCGCTCGCCGAAAACGAAGACGATGTCATCGACTCGCAGGCTCAGCTCGGTGACGAGAACTATCTGATCGTCGGCACCGATACCCGCGCCGGGGACAACGCCGAGGTCGGGGCCGGCACCGTGGCGGACGCCGAGGGCGCTCGGGCCGACACCACGATGCTGGTGCATATCCCGAAGAACCGGCAGCGGGTCGTGATCGTGTCCTTTCCCCGCGATCTGGACGTCACCCGTCCCGAATGCGTCATGTGGGACAACGAAAAGCCGGGCTACACCGACGAGATCATCCCCGCCGCCACAAGCGACAAACTCAATGCCGTCTACGCGCGTGGCGGACCGGAATGCCTGGTCAAGACGATCCAGCGGCTGACGGGTAGCACCATCAACCACTTCATCGGTATCGATTTCGCCGGCTTCGAACAGATGGTCGACAAGGTCGACGGCGTCGAGGTGTGCGTCTCCAAACCGCTCGAGGACGAACTCCTCGGCACGATCTTGCCCACGGCAGGCCGCCACAGAATCAACGGCGCCACCGCGTTGGCCTATGTTCGAGCCCGCCACGTGTACGGGGAAGAGCGCAGCGACTACGACCGGATCAACCGGCAGCAGAAATTCCTCGCCTCGCTGCTGCGCGGTGCGCTGTCGAGCAAAATGCTGCTGGATCCCGGCCGGTTGAACGGGTTCATCCAGGCGTTCTCCAAGGCAACCTTCGTCGACCGGGTCGAGCCCAACGACCTGCTGATGCTGGGCAAATCGCTACAGGACCTGGAATCCGGAGCGGTGACCTTCCTGACCGTTCCCACCGCGGGCACGACCTCCTACGGCAACGAGATTCCCCGCACCTCCGATATCCAGGCGATCTTCCAGGCGATCCGCGACGACCAGCCCCTCCCCGGAGAGAAGACGGCGCCCGCTCCGCCCCCCACCTCGGAGGCACCGGTCCCGCCGTCGCTCACTGCAGTCGATCCGAGCACCCTCTCGTTGCTGGTCTCCAACGGCTCGGGTCTCTCGGGCCTGGCCAGTTCCACGGCCAGCGAGCTGGCCGGTGTGGGATTCAGCATCTACAATGTCGGCAACTACACGGAGGGCAACGCGGCCGAGACCAAGGTCCGCTATTCGACCGGGCACGAAGCCGAGGCGGCCACGGTTGCTAGCGCGATCCCGGGCGCGACGATGGAGGTCGACGATTCGCTGAACAGCATTGTCGAACTGGTCCTCGGTGAGGACTACCAGCAGATCGTGAACGAGCCCACCCCGGTCGGCAGCCTCATCACCGATGTGCCGCCCGCCAGCACCGAGCCGGTGGAACTGCCCAGCGATCTGGAGCATGTCAACGCGGCAGACGATCCCTGCGCCGCTCCGTGACCACCGGAACAACCTGCTCACCGGGTTGTTCACCCGGTGTTGGTGACGTGGACAGTGCAGCGAACTAGTCTTCTGTTTCATGCGTGTCATCTACAACGAGCAAATGGCCGATCTCGCCCACCTGCTGGGCGAGATGGCCGGTCTTGCCGGTTCGGCCATGGATCGCGCCACGCAGGCTCTGCTCCAGGCCGACCTGCCCCTGGCCGAGCAGGTCATCGGCGAAGGTGATCGGATCGCGGAGATGATCGCCGACGCCGAAGAGAAGTCGTTCGCGCTGCTCGCCCTGCAGGCTCCGGTCGCCGGCGATCTCCGGCAGGTGGTCAGTGCGATCCAGATCGTCAATGACGTCAACCGGATGGGTACGCTCGCCCTGCATGTGGCCAAAGTGGCCCGCCGCCGGCATCCCAACCACGCCCTGCCCGAGGCAGTGAACGGCTATTTCGCCGAGATGGGCCGCATCGCGGTCAGCATGGGCCAGGGTGCCAAGGAAGTGCTGGAATCCCGCGACCCCGAACGCGCGGCGCAGCTGAACCAGGACGACGAGGCGATGGACGATCTGCATCGCCACCTGTTCACCCTGCTCATGGACCGGGAATGGAAGTACGGGGTGGCGCCCGCCGTCGATGTCACCCTGCTCGGCCGCTACTACGAGCGGTTCGCCGACCACGCGGTGGAAATCGGCCGCCGGGTGATCTTCCTGGTAACAGGCGAACTGCCCCCCGATACCGACAGCGAAAGCTGATCCGGCCGGAATCGGACGAGATATGAGTGTGGCCCGGGAATGAACTCGGACCACACTCACATCTGCAGGTTGAGCACCGACCTCCTCCTCGTTCCGTTCACGGGCGGGACCCGCCCGGGTTCTGGAGCGAACAAGGAGAGGGAGCGCAGCGACCGACCGGCGGGCCTCACACCGCCGGACCGCAGCACCTGGGTGCTAGCGGTGCATCCCGACGTTGTTCATCGGCCGGTCATCGCTAATCGACCACGATCCATCCGTACCGGCCCTGGCCATACGAGTAGCACAGCCACTTCGTCGTGCCCTCGTGGCGAGTGCTGCCGACCGTATGCTCATTGCACGGATCTGTCGGTGCTGCCGCAGCCTGCGGGGCCAGCAACGTCGTAGCCAAGATCGTCGCCACACCGAGCAATCCACTGGTGAACAGTCGTACTGCCATCACGAATCCTCCTTCGCTCGAACAAATTGCGCGGAGGTCGTCGTGTAATTTTCCCCCCCGGCCTACACAGCGTATCGAAACATGCTGGCGGTTACAATGATTCGTCCCGACCCACACGAGGCGGGCAGCGCAGAGGCGGCTGCGGGCTCGGTGGCGAAACGGTCGGATCGCGGCTGTGTGGCAAAGACAGGGAAGCCCGCGGGATCCGTTCCCGCGGGCCCTTCCTCGATGCCGGTGGCTCAGCCGAAACGGCCGGAGATGTAATCCTCGGTGGCCTTTTCACCGGGATTGGAGAAGATCTTCTCGGTATCGTCGATCTCCACCAGCCGGCCCGGTTTGCCCTGGGCCTCGAGGTTGAAGAAACCGGTCTTATCGCTCACCCGCGCCGCCTGCTGCATGTTGTGGGTGACGATGACGATCGTGTATTCCTTCTTCAGCTCGGTGATCAGGTCCTCGATCGCGAGGGTGGAGATCGGGTCCAGCGCCGAACAGGGCTCGTCCATCAGCAGCACATCCGGAGACACCGCGATCGCCCGGGCGATGCACAGCCGCTGCTGCTGACCGCCGGAGAGTCCGCCGCCCGGTTTGTCCAGGCGATCCTTGACCTCGTTCCACAGATTCGCGCCCCGCAGCGAGCGTTCCGCGACCTCGTCCAGTTCGGTCTTGTTGCGCACACCCTGGAGTTTGAGACCGGCCACCACATTGTCGCGAATGGACATGGTCGGGAACGGGTTCGGGCGCTGGAACACCATGCCGATGGTGCGGCGCACGCCGACCGGGTCCACCTGAGAGCCGTAGATGTCCTCGCCGTCGAGCATGACGGCACCCGATACGCTGGCGTTCGGGGTCACCTCGTGCATCCGGTTCAGCGACCGCAGCACGGTGGATTTACCACAGCCGGAGGGGCCGATGAAGGCGGTCACGCTGCGCGGCAAGACGTTCAGCGAGACATCCGCGACGGCGTGGAATTTGCCGTAGAAGATGTTCAGGTCTTTGATATCGATGCGCTTGGCCATCTGTTTTTCCGTTTCCGCCTTATCGGTTCCGCATCAGGAACTTGTTGACACCCGCGGCCGCCAGGTAGAGCAGTGCGATCAGCAGGATGAGCGTGAGCGCCGCACCCCATACGCGCTGGCGTCCCGCGTCTTCCGCGTTCGCCAGTTCCTGGTAGATCAGCAGCGGCAGCGATGCCATATTGCCGTCGAAGATATTCATATTGATCGACTTGCTGTAGCCGACCAGTACCAGCACCGGCGCCGTCTCGCCCATGACGCGGGCCAGCGCGAGCAGGATGCCGGATATCATGCCCGGCAGGGCGGTCGGGATGACGATCTTGACGATCGTCTTCCATTTCGGGATACCGAGCGCGTAGGAGGCTTCACGCAGCTCGTCGGGGACGAGTTTGAGCATTTCCTCGGTGTTGCGCACCACCACCGGAAGCATCAGCAGCACCAGCGCCAAGGCGACCGCCAAGGAACTCTGCGGGAAGCCCAGAGTCGCGATCCACAGCGCGAAGACGAACAAAGCCGCGACGATCGACGGGATACCGGCCAGGATGTCGACCATGAAGGTGGTCACCTTGGCGAAGCGGCCGGTGCCGTATTCGATCAGGTAGATCGCGGCCATGATGCCCAGCGGCACCGCGATCGCGGCGGCCACCGCAGATTGGACGATGGTGCCGTAAATCGCGTGGTAGACGCCACCGCCGGTCTGGTCGGGCAGGATGCCCTTCTGCGAGTTCTGCCACCAGTCCAGCGAGACGATCGCCTCGAACCCGTTGGCGACCACCATGCCCAGCACCCAGCCGAGTGGGATGAGCGCGATGAGGAAGCACAGGGTGAACAGCCCGGTGGCGATATTGTTCTTGACCTTCCGCGCGGTGCTCACATCGCGAAAAGTCGGCGCCTTGATCGGCTGATCGAATTTGGTCATGGTGGCCATCAGCCGTTCACCTTTCCGCCGGCCACGAACCGGGCCAGCGCGTTGACCACGAACGTCAGCACGAAGAGCACGAAACCCGCCGCGATATAGGCGCCGGTCGGCAGCGGCGCGCTGAACTCGGCAGCGGCCGATGCGATCTTGGATGCGAAGGTGAAGCCACCGTCGAACAGCGACCAGCCGCCCGCATCCGCGGATGTCTTGAGAATGATGAGCACCGCGATGGTCTCACCGAGCGCCCGGCCCAGACCGAGCATGGAACCGGCGATGACGCCGCTGCGCCCGTAGGGCAGCACGGTCATCCGCACGACTTCCCATTTGGTCGCGCCGAGCGCCTGTGCCGCCTCGATATGCGCGGTCGGGGTGAGCGCGAAGACTTCCCGGGCGACCGAGGTGATGATCGGCAGGATCATCACCGCCAGCACCACACCGGCGGTGAAGATCGTGCCGCCGCCGGCGATGGAGACATTGCCGTCGGCGAAGAGGAAGAACCAGCCCAGGTTGTCGTTGAGGAAATGCTGGACCGGTTTCAGGTAGGGCGCCAGCACCAGCAGACCCCATAGGCCGTACACGATCGAGGGCACCGCGGCCAGCAGATCGGTCAGCATCGAGAAGGGGCGGGCCAGTTGTTTCGGTGCATAGCGGGTGAGGAACAGCGCGATACCGACACCGATCGGCACCGCGATGAGGAGCGCGAACGCGGAGCTCAACACCGTCACCATGAGCAGGTCACGGATACCGAAGCGGAGGTTGTCCGCGTCGCCGGTGTTGAACTCCGTGCTGGTGAAGAAGTTCACCTGGTCAGCCCCGAGCGAAGGCACCGCGCGGATGAGCAGGAACAACGCGATCAACGCGATCGAACCCACGATGATCGCGGCGGCGGCTACGGCCAGCGATTTGAAAACCAGTTCGGCCCGCCGGCCGTGCCCGCCGCCCTTCGGGCGTAACGGCGGTTTGTTCGGTTCGCTCGACATGGATGCGGTGTCTCCGGCCTTACGCGGGCTCGCCCCGGTGGACGAGCCCGCGGAGGCTACCTCTGGGTTGACTGTCATATTCGCACTATCAGGAGATGGCGTTGATCGCCGTGGTCAGCTTGGTCTTGAACTTCTCCGGGATCGGGACGTAGCCGTTGTCCTCCAGGCCTTCCTGACCGTTGGTGACCGCAGAGGTCAGGAATGCCTTGACCGCGGTCGCGACCTCACCGTCGGCGTACTTCGAGCACACGATCTCATAGGTCGGCAGGATGATCGGGTAGGAACCGGTCTCGGTGGGCTTGTAGAACGACGAAGTGTCGAGCACCAGGTCGTTGCCCTCGCCCTTGATCTTCACACCGTCGATGGCCTTACCCGCGGTTTCCGAGGTCAGCTCGACGGGTTCGGGGCCGGCGGAGGTGATGACCCGGACCTGGGAGAGGTTCTGCGCCTTGGCGAAGGACCACTCGTTGTAGGAGATCGAGTTCGGGGTGGACTTCACCGCGGCCGAGGTGCCCTCGTTGCCCTTGGCGCCTTCGCCGACACCGCCGTTGAAGACCTTGCCGGCTTCCTTGCCCCAGGCGCCTTCGGAGGCCGCATCGAGGTAGAGCTGGAAGTTGTCGGTGGTGCCGGACTCGTCCGACCGGTAGATGACCTTGATGGACTCGGCGGGGAGCTGCGCGTCCGGGTTGAGCGCCTTGATCTCCGGCGCATCCCAGGTCTTGACGGTGCCGTTGAAGATCTTGGCCATGGTCGGGCCGTCGAGGGCCAGGTCGGTGACACCGGCGACGTTGTAGGTGATGGCGATCGGACCGAACACGGTCGGCAGGTTCCAGGCCGGCGAAGCGCAGCGCTCGGCGGCCTTCGCCACCTCGCCCTTGGATTCGCTCAGCGGCGAATCGGACCCGGCGAAATCGGTCTGGCCGCCGAGGAATTCCTTCACACCGGCGCCCGAACCGCTCGAGGTGTAGTTGAGAGTCTGGCCGTCGCAGTTGGTTTCGTAGGCGGCGGTGAAACGCTCGACGGCGTTCTTCTGCGCCGACGAACCGCTGGCCTTGAGAGCTTCCGTGCCGCCGCACTGGACGTCGGCGTTGGCTTCGACCCCGGTCGCGCCGGTGTTGTCGTCGCTGCCACAGGCAGCCAACGGCAGGATCGCGGCGGCGAGAACGCCGACGATGGCGCTGCTGCGCTTGAACTTCACTCCAGTCCTCCGGATACGTCCTACGCGCCCGGTCCCTCACCGGCCCGGGCGGGTGTGTCGGTGCGGCCGTTCGCGGGGAACTTGCACACCAGGCGGCCTACGACCGCCCAGAATCAACCTAGGTCCCGTCGGTAGACAGCCGGACCAGGGTGAGTGAACGGAAAGTGAACACCGGCGGCGGTACTGCGCCCGATATGTGTGATATTTGCCGCGCTGTTACTCGCCGCACTCCCGAATGCCGCCGAGCGGACGCAATCAGAGGTTGGCCGGCCACCGGCCGGTCGGTGCCTGCCGACAGCGCGAACCGCGCTCCTCGGCCCTATCCGTTCCCGGCCGGCGCCGCGTAGGCGATATCGATATGTGCCGGGCCGAAACCGAGACGGCTGTAGGTGCGCACGGCCGCGGTGTTGTCGGCCTCGGTGTAGAGCAGTACCTCATCCAGTCCCGCATCCCGCAGATGGTGCAAGCCGATCAACGTGAGCAGCCGGCCGAGCCCACGGCCCTGCGCGGCAGGGTCGATACCCACCACGTAGACCTCACCGGCCGGGGGGTTCTCGTCGTGATGGACCTTGGTCCAGTGGAAACCCAGCAACCGCCCTGGAGCGTCCGCCGCGAAGGCCAGGAACAGGCCGGCCGGATCGAACCATGACTCGGCCCGGCGTTGCGCCAGTTCCGCCTCGGTCCATCCACCCTGCTCAGGGTGCCAGTCGAAGGCCGCGTTGTTGACGCGCAGCAGTTCGGCGTCATCGGCCGGGCCGGCGTAGTGACGCACCACGATATCGGGCGCAACCTCCACCGCGGGCAGCTGCGGAGTCGCCAGCGATCGCCGCATCTGCCACAGCTCACGCGCGGCGACCAGCCCCAGCCGATCGGCGACCGCCTCCGCCGCGGGCAGTTTCCCGTGCGCCCAGACCCGGGCCCCGCCGCCACCGGCGGCGAGCGCGGCGGCCACCAGTTCGCGGCCGATACCCAGGCCGCGCTGCGCGGGCGCCACCGCGGCCTCCGCCATGGCGGGATGTTCGTCGTGCGCCGGGGTGAGGCCCGCGTACCCGGCCACCGCACCATCGCGTACCGCGAGCAGGTGCCGGACCGGTGAATCGCCGCGCAGCGCGAGCAATCCCTGCTCGGAAACCGGTGCGACACCGTCGGCCGCCGCGGCGGCGGCCAGCAGGGCACTCACCGCGCCGGACAGCTCCGAGCCACCACCCGCGAACTCGTGGCCGCCACCGTCGAGTGCACCGTCTATCCAGCGCAATTCGATATCGGACACAGCTGCCTCGCTCACTGGGCGGTACCGTTGACCGGCGCCATCGAATCCTGCTCGGCGACTTCACGATCGCCGTTACCTGTACGGGGTTCGGTATCCCCCTTGTTCGCCGACCGGGCCGGGCGCACCGCCTTGTAACCCACGTTACGGACCGTACCGATCAGCGATTCGTATTCGCTGCCCAGCTTCGCCCGCAGCCTACGTACATGCACATCGACCGTGCGGGTACCGCCGAAGAAGTCGTACCCCCACACCTCCTGCAGCAGTTGCGCGCGGGTGAAAACCCGGCCGGCATGCTGCGCGAGGTACTTCAACAGCTCGAACTCCTTGTAGGTGAGGTCGAGCGGGCGGCCACGCAACCGCGCGGTGTAAGTGCCCTCGTCGATCACCAGCTCGCCCAGGGTGATCTTGCCGGTGTTCTCCGGGCCGGCCGACCCACCGGTCCGGCCGACCAGCAACCGCAGCCGGGCGTCGAGCTCGGCGGGCCCGGTACCGGGCAGCAGAATATCGTCGAGACCCCAATCGGCGTTCACCGCGACCAGACCGCCCTCGGTGAGCACGGCCACCACTGGAACGGACGAACCCGTACTGCCGAGCAGGCGGCACAGCCCGCGCGCGGCGGCCAGATCGGTCCGGGCATCCACCAGCGCGATATCGGCGGTACCCGCCTCCAGCAACGAAGCCACCTCGGTCGGCGCGGGTCGCACGCTGTGTGCGAGCAGCGACAGCGAAGGCAGAACCGAATCGGGGTCCGGGTCGGAAGTCAGCAGGAGCAGCTCCACGGCACTCCTCCCATCTCGTAGCTACGCGAAAGCCAGCTTCGTCGCCGTCGCCACGTTGCTCATCCACAAGTGTTGGCTGCAAGATTAGCGCGCTGTAACACTGCGCCGCCTCCGGCGGCGCGGGTTCGGGTGAACCGCACACTGCGGACGATGTTCGGCCGGCTGCCCCCTATCGAAAACGGAGGCGCAGTCTCGGGCGCCGGTTCGGTCGCCGCAACCGCTGTCAGACCTGACACGGAACCGGACGCCGATCGCGCCGGCGCGGCGGGACTCCGCTGTCCTGGGCCGGACCCCGGGCGGGCGGTACGGGGCGTCCATTAGGGTGCATGACATGCGGAAGCTGATCATCGGACTGCTGTGCCTGGCCGGCCTGGCAGTGGTCGCCGATTTCGGCGCGGCCGCATATTCGGAATACCGCGTATCCCGATCGCTGCGAGTCGGCGCCGAACTGAGTGCCGACCCGGAAGTCACCTTCCACGGGTTCCCGTTCCTGCGGCAGGCACTCGGCGGCCGCTACGACAATATCGAGATCAACGCCGACAGTGTGCGCGCCGATATCCCTGGGGAAATCGCCCTCGAGGCCACCCTGCTGGGGATGCGGTTGCCGTTCGGCGACCTCGTCGACGGCCGGGTACGCAGCCTGCCGGTGGACCAGGTGGACGTCCGGATGCGGGTCGCACCCACCGAACTCGGCCGGTTGTTCGGCATCCCCGACCTCGAAGTGCATTCGCGGCCCGCGGACAAATCCGACGGAACCGGCGGCTCGGGCGGGTCGGGGATGACCACCGCGGGCGCGCTCGTGCTCACCGGGACACTGCCGAAGGCCCCGAGCGGACAGCTCGGCGCGAGTTTCACCGGCGAACGGGTCAGCGTCGCGGCCGACCTGCTGCTCGACGGTGACCAGGTACGCATCGTGGCCACGGGCCTGTACTCCGAGGAACTCTCTCCCGTCCCGTCGGAACCGGTCGTCGACGAAGCGGATATCCCGGCGGTGCTGGCGATGTTCACCCGTACCATCGATACCAAGGAACTCCCCTTCGGGATCCGGCCCACCGAGGTCACCGCACTGGGCGGCCATATCGTGGTGGAAGGCCGGGGCGAAGATGTGACGATCGACCTGAACAGATTGCGGCGACCATGATCGAGATCACCATCCTGGTGGTAATGCTGTTGGCGGGGCTGGCAGTGGGGCTCTACCTGCGCCACCGCGAGGGATCGGTACGGACGGCTCCGGCCACCCTGGATCGCGATACCGCCGCCCGCGACGAACTGCTGGTAGCCGCCGGTGTCACCGGGGCAGGGCCGGCTGTTCTGCATTTCTCGGCCGATTGGTGCGGGCCGTGCGCCGCGGTCCGCCGGGTCGTCGCCGACGCCACCGCGGACCTGGCCGATTCGCCGCAACCGCCACGGGATGTCGAAATCGATATCGATGCGGATCCGGCGCTGGCCCGGGCGTTGAACGTGCTCTCGTTGCCCACCACGTTCGTCTTCGACGCCGAGGGGCGGGAGCGGTTCCGGATCTCCGGGGTGCCCAAGACCAGTGATCTGCGCAGTGCTTTGAGTCCGCTGACGGCCGGGGTGTAGTTCGGAGCGGGTCGGGACCTGTCGCCGACCGACGGCGCGACCGGCCCGTCGTCAACCGACCGCGCGGCAGCGTGACGTCGGATGCCCGTTGAACGGGCTGCTGGGAGGCATGGTGATCGGGGGTCGGGTGGGACTCATCAACGGATGGCGACCGAGCTGGTGTGGCGAAGTGTGGGGTCGGCTCGACGGCGGTTGCTGTAAGGGGCCCTGACCAGGGCATTGCCCCCTGCCCATTGGCTCCTCGGCGGGATTGGGTAGACTGCGCGTTGTGCAACACCACCGCGAGCTGATGCTCACCCGTCGCCGCACAGTCGATCTGTGCCGCCTCGGTGGTTGTTGCTGCCTGTGCCGCTGAGCGGTCGGCTCATTTCCTGACGCCGACCACGGTTCGTCCGCGCGAGCGATTCATTCCCCCGGCGAACCGGCCGAATTCCGCCGAACAGTTCGAGCGCAGGAGTTTCGTTCATGCCCCCCATCACTACAGCCGGCGGCCCGGCGACAGCCGCCGGGCAGGTCGATATCCGTGGTCCCCGCTTCGTTGCCTGGGTCACCACTGCCGTCCTGGTGGTCACGCTGCTGCTGGCCGCCGTCGCCACGCCGGCGGCCACGGTGGCGATCGCGTTCCAGGCCGTCGTTTTCGCGCTGGGTGCGGTGTCGGGGCCGCGCCGGCATCCGTACGGCCTGCTCTACGCTCGTTTCGTCGTGCCACGCCTGGCGCCGGCCACCGAGACCGAACCTGCCGCGCCGCTGCGGTTCGCCCAGCTGCTCGGTTTCGTGTTCGCCGCGGTGAGCCTGCTGGGTTTCCTGCTCGGCGTCTCGGTGGTGGGCGCGCTCTTCGCCGGGTTCGCCCTGTTCGCGGCCTTTCTCAATGCCGCGTTCGGTATCTGCCTCGGCTGCAAGCTGTACCCGCTGGTCACCCGGCTGGCCCTCCGTTCCCTGTCCGAATCCCCCGCACCGAACCGAATCGCTAGTCACCACTGAAAGGAAACAAATGGCTCGCTCCGATGTCCTGGTCTCCGTCGACTGGGCCGAAGAGAATCTCAAGACCCCCGGCGTCGTCTTCGTCGAGGTCGACGAGGACACCTCCGCCTACGAGGGCGGGCACATCGAGGGCGCCGTCCGGCTCGATTGGAAGACCGACCTGCAGGATCAGGTTCGTCGTGACTTCGTGAACCAGGAGCAGTTCTCCGCGCTGCTCTCCGAACGCGGAATCGCCAACGACGACGAGGTCGTGCTCTACGGCGGCAACAACAACTGGTTCGCCGCGTACGCGTACTGGTACTTCAAGCTGTACGGGCACAACAACGTCAAGCTGCTCGACGGCGGTCGCAAGAAGTGGGAACTCGACGGGCGTCCGCTCTCCCGTGACGCGGTTTCCCGCCCGGCCACCCAGTACAAGGCCGCCGCGCCGGACAACTCGATCCGTGCGTTCCGCGACGAGGTCATCGCCGCTATCGGCACCAAGAACCTGGTCGACGTGCGCTCCCCCGACGAGTTCACCGGCAAGATCCTGGCGCCCGCGCACCTGCCGCAGGAGCAGAGCCAGCGGCCCGGCCATATCCCGAGCGCGATCAACGTGCCGTGGAGCAAGGCCGCGAACGAAGACGGCACCTTCAAATCGGACGAAGACCTCGCCGAGCTCTACAAAGCGGCCGGGCTGGACGGCAACAAGGAAACCATCGCCTACTGCCGTATCGGCGAGCGTTCCTCGCACACCTGGTTCGTGCTGCAGGAGCTGCTCGGACATCAGAACGTCAAGAACTACGACGGCAGCTGGACCGAATACGGTTCGCTGGTCGGCGCACCGATCGAGTTGGGAGAGTAACCACTATGTGCGCAGCACCCACCCAAGGCCAGGCCATCCCGGCCGGCGTCGATGTGGAGAAGGAAACGGTGATCACCGGCCGTGTCCTCGGCACCGACGGCGAGCCCGTAGCGGGCGCTTTCGTCCGCCTGCTCGACGGCAACGGTGATTTCACCGCCGAGGTCGTCGCCTCCGGGACCGGCGATTTCCGCTTCTTCGCGGCCCCCGGCACCTGGACCCTGCGGGCATTGTCGTCCGCGGGTAACGGCACCTCCGAGCTGAAGCCCGAAGGCCCCGGCATCCACAACGTGGACGTCACCGTCTCGAAGTAGCAGCTGAACCGAACGGCCCAGGACCGCCTCATAAGAGCCGGTCCTGGGCCGTTCCGCACTCTGTGGCCGATCCGGGATGCTGTTCGGTGCTCTTGCGCGTGACCGCACACCACTGCGGCGCCCCGTCCCTGCTGCCAGGGACCAAGGGGGTCGACCCCGCGGCGCCGAAGGCGGCGCATAAACTGACCTAGTGGTCCTCTTCTTCGAGATTCTGCTGATCGCCGTATCGATCCTCATCGGATGGTTCGGCCTGTACGTCTTCTACCGGCTGTTCACCGAGTCATGAGTGGTCTCGCGAGCGAGGGTCCCGATCCGGCCGAGCGAGCGAGCGATACCAGCAACGGCGAGCCGGCGACCGAGCCGTCCGACCGCAATGGGAACGGCCGGTCGGCCGGCGATCAAACATCTCTGAGCGGCGACCGGGCGGTGGCCGATGCGGCCGAGCGCGCCAAGGCGACCGCTGGACGAAATATCCCCGCTCTCCCCGACCTTCCGCTGCCCGACGATACGGCCAATCTGCGACTCGGCCCGGACCTGAATCCGGCCATGCTGGCGCTGTTGCCGATGGTCGGTGTGTGGCGTGGTGAGGGTGAGGGCAATAATCCCGAGCGCGGTGATTACCGTTTCGGGCAGCAGATCGTGGTGTCCCATGACGGTGGGGACTATCTGAGCTGGGATTCGCGGTCTTGGTTCGTCGAGTCCGATGGCAGTTACGGTGGCCCGGATCTGCGGGAGCGTGGTTTCTGGCGGGTCGGGGTCGAGGGGAACGACGAGGTGCTGGAGCTGCTGCTCACGCACAGCACGGGCATCGTCGAACTTTTCTACGGTACGGCGCTCACCCAGGCGTCCTGGGAGCTGGCCACCGATGTGGTCATCCGCAGCCAGACCGGTGCGGTGGTGGGCGGCGCCAAACGCTTGTACGGGATCGTCGAGGGCGGCGACCTGGCGTATGTGGAGGAGCGTGTCGTGGCCGATGGGCCGCTGGAGCCCCGGCTCTCGGCGCGTCTACAGCGCTATATCGGCTGATCTCCCCCAGCGCGGGTCTGCCCCGACGGCCGGGCCGACGGTCCGAGATCGGCTCGATGATGGTCGGCAGACCTCCGACAACGCGGGCTGCCGGGCGCACTGGCAGCCGCCGTCGCGTATCGGCCCCACCGTTGTCCGGATATGGAACGACCCCCGAGCCGTATCGGATGCGATCCCCTGGCGGATGCCGGTGGATCGGCGACCGATCCCGATCGGACCGACCGGGGACTCGGGGGCCGGGTGGCTGCCTGGAATTCGCTCAGCGCACAGGGGTGAACGGAATCCGTGCACAGCCGGCTACAGCGCTCAGCTGACAGCCACCTCACGCGTCCTATGAATTTCCATTCGTCGGATCACCTCCTTCCTTGTGTACCCACGAACCTAGCCGCGGGTGGCGGGGTCGGCAACGGAATTTCGTCGACGGCGTAATGAGTACCGTCATCATCCGGAAAAGCCGCTCGGACCTGGCCTGATTCGTCCACGGTGAGGACCAGTCCGGCACGATGGCCGGCCGGGAGCTGATGTGTGACGACCACTACATCACGGCCCGGCTCGACCAGCCCGCTGCCGGTATCGAGCAGATCGCGGAGCAGCCGGTCGCCGGCTACGGCGTCCAGATGCTCGGTCGGCTCGTCGAGGAGAAGTACCCGGGCGGGTGAGACCAGCGCCCGGGCGAGCAGGATCCGTCGGCGCTGCCCACCCGATACGGCGGCCGCACCGCCGACGAGATCGGTGTGCACGCCGTCCGGCAGGCCGTCGAGCCACTCCCCCAGCCCGACCGTGCGCAATGCGTGCTCGGCCGCTTCGGCGTCCAGATCTCCCCGAGCCACCCGCAGGTTCTCCAGCACGCTGGTGCCGAAAAGGTGGGCGTCCTCGGCGAAGAACCGCACCTCTTCGTCGGGGTGGTCGAAGAGTCCGGCCCAGGCCATCAGCAGCGTCGTCTTCCCCGCACCACTGGGACCGACCACCGCTACCCGTGCAGCCTGCGGACGCTGCGGAATCTGCCACTGGCCGTCACCGACCCAGCCGATCACCACCCCGTCGGCCCGACTGTCGGCATACGGGAAGGGGTGCGGGTTGCCGCCGGTACCGAAGCGTTTACGGGTATCGGCGGGCGCCGCCGCCGCGTCGCCGGAGGACGGCGGTTCGACCGGTTCGGGCCGGTGGTCCGGTGAGACCGCACGCAGCCGGTGCAGCGCGGCCCGCGCCACGGTGAGAGCCTGAGCCGCGGCGGGCAGGGTGCCGGTCGCTTCGAAGGACGACAGCGGCAGCAACACCAGCACGGCCAGCGCCATCGGTGTCATAGCCCCCGGTGCGCCTCCGTCCGGACCGTAGAGGGAGATCCCGATCAGGAGAGCCGCGAGCACGCTGACCCCGGTCGCCAGCGGGGTCGCGGCGGCCGACCACGCGGTGCGGGCGGCGGCAGTGTCCTCGGCCGCGAGGACCCGGTCGTCGGCCGCGGCGGCGGCCGCGAGGGCGGTATCCAGTTTCCCGGCGACCCGGAGCTCGGCAGCGTGGTCGAGGACCGTGAGCGCGTGCGCGGTGAATTCCGCGCGGTCGGCGCGGGCCGCTCGTTCGGCCCCCGACGCCGCCCGCGCCGACAGCCACGGCGCGACGACGCCGGAGAAGACCAGTGCGCCCGCCAGGATCGCCGCGGCCGCCGGGGAGATGAAGGCCAGCAGCGCGACCGCGGCCATCGACAGCACCGCGGCCACCGCGATGGGCACGAAGGTGCGGACCACCACGGCCCCGAGATCGTCGATATCGGTGCCCACCCGGACCAGCACATCACCGCGACGCAGCCGGCCGGGCGCGCCCGGCGTGGTGGGCAGGGTGCGTCCAGCGGCGCCTGCCGCGGTGGGGGTGCCGGCGGTTGCGGTGCACCCGGTTCCCGAACGGCGGGTCAACCACAGCGGCGCCCGCGCGAGCGCCCGATACACCGAGGTGCGGGCGGCAGTCATCGAGCGCAAGGCCACATCGTGGGTGGCGAGCCGCTCCAGATATCGGCACAGTCCCCGCGAGATACCGAGCGCCCGGACCGCGACCACCGCGACGGTGAGATCCAGCACCGGCGGCATCTGCCAGGCCCGAGCGATGAGCCAGGCGGCGAGCGCGGCCAGGCCGAGACCGCTGCCCAGGGCCAGAACGCCCCACGCGACCGCGGCCACCAACCGCCATCGGGGGATCTCCAGCAACTCCCACATCTGGCGGACGTCGCGGAACAACAACCGCATCCGGACCCAGCGGCGCAGCGGCCGCCCGCCTCCTACCGTTGCGGCAGGGCGCGGTCGCCGGGTGTTCGAGATCTGGTTGTTCATGGGGCCACCCGCTGAGCGGTCGACGGCACCGTGACGATTTCGTCCGCGGCGGACAGCAGTGCGGGGCGGTGAGCGACCACCACGACGGTCGTACCGGTACGCGCCAGGGTGGTCAGTGCCGCCGCCACCGCGGCCTCGCTGTCGGAGTCCAGATGGGCGGTCGGTTCGTCCAGCAGCACGATCGGCCGGCCGGCGGCGAATACCCGGGTCAGAGCCAAACGCTGACGTTGTCCGAGGGAGAGACCGACTCCGCCGGATCCGACGACGGTATCCCACCCGGCAGGTAGCGAGTCGAGTACCGCATCGAAACCGGTCGTAGCGCAGGCGGCATCGAGTTCGCTGAGTACCCGCGCGGCGCCGCGGCGCGAGGACCCGGACACGGTGGCGCCGAGCAGTTCGAGGTTTTCCCGCAGCGTGCCCGGCACCAAGACCGGCCGCTGCGGCAGCCACGCGAGCCGCTGCCACCACTGCTCCGCGGGCAGCCGACGGATATCCACACCGCCGGCGAGTACCGCGCCGCGGGTGGGTTCGATCAGTCCCAGAATCGCCTGCAACACGGTGGATTTACCGCTGCCGTTGGGGCCGGTGAGCGCGGTGACTGCCCCCGGGCGCAGCCGAGCCCACAAGCCGTCGGGCGCAGCGCCGTCCCTGGATTCGATGGTGAGGTCGCGTAATTCGATCACGCTGTCATCGCCACCCGCGGCAGGGCCGGCGGCGCTCACTTTCGCCGATGCCCGCTCGTGTCCACCACTTGCCTGGTCGGGGTCTGCACCGCTCTCCGGGGTGCCGGCTGTCCCGGCGACGCCGCGCACGGGCGGATCGTCGGCCTGGATACCGTCGCGGCCTTCGGCAGCGGTCATCGAGTGTTCCCGGTCGGGAATCACCTCGACCGGGCGATTCCCGGCCGCCGCGCCCGCGGGGTCGAGGACCGCGAAAGCTTTTTCGGCGGCCGCAATCCCGTCCTGCGCCGCATGGAATCGTTCACCCACGGTGCGCAGCGGCAGATAGACCTCCGGCGCGAGAACCAGCGCGACCACCCCGGCGTACAGGTTCATATCGCCGTGCACCAGCCGCATACCGATCGCCACCGCGATCAGCGCGACCGACAGGGTCGCCAGGAGTTCGAGCACCATCGAGGAGAGAAATGCGATCCGCAGCGCGCTCATGGTGCGCCGGTGCAACGATTCACCCAGCTCCCGGACCTGGCGGCTCATGGTGCGGCCGGGCGTTTCGGCGGCGGTGCCGGTTTCCCGGCCGAGGGCGCGCAGGGTGGGCATACCGGCGAACAGGTCGAGCAGTTGATCGGACAGCCGGGTAGTGGCGTCCAGGGTGGCGCGGGCGCGGCCCTCGGTGAGCAGGCCGATGAGCACCATGAAGATCGGGATCAGCGGCAGGGTGATGAGCACGATGACGGCCGAGGTGAGGTCGTGCGCAGCGATCACCACCAGCACCACCGGCGGTACCAGCACCGCCAGCAGCAGGGCGGGAACGTAACCGGTGAGATAAGGCCGTAAACCGCTGAGCCCGCTGCTCACCACCACGGCGAGTTCCGTGCGGCGGGATTCCAGTTCGCGCGGTGGTAGGCCGGCGCCCGCGGCGAGGACCGATTGTTCGAGTTCGGCGACAACCCGGGTGCCGGCCCGGTGCGCGATCCGCGCCTGCCACCAGGCGGCCAGTGCCCGGACCGCGACCGCCACCGCGAGCAACACCAGTTCGGTCTGCCAGGCGGCCACAGTCCGCTGGCCCGGGTCGGTGATGACACCGGCCAGTACCCGCCCCAGCAGGACCGCCGCGGCCACGATGGCGACCGTGGTCAGCAGTGAGAGACCGACGCTGAGCACCAGATAGTTCCGGGCCGAGCGTGCGTACCGCCACAGACGCGGGTCCACGGGCGGGCGGGCCATCAGAAGTCACTCCTCGTTTGCTACGCGTGGGGAAAGTCCGATACCGGCTGGGATGTGCTCGACACTAATCCGCTTGCGGAACACCCAGTACGTCCAGGCCTGGTAACCGAGGACCACCGGCGTAACGGCCAGTGCCGCCCAGCTCATCACCTTCAACGTGTACGGCGTGGACGAGGCGTTGTCGACCGTGAGGTTGAACGCGGGGTCGATGGTCGAGGGCAGCACATCTGGGAACAGCGCGCCGAAAAGCAGCGCGGAGGCGGCGAGCACGGTGAGTGCCGTGCCGGTGAAAGCCCAGCCGTCGCGGCCGGCGAACAACGCCACGGCCCCGCCGAGCAGCCCGAATACCGCCGCCGCCACCAGGATCCAGGTCCAGTCGGACCCGTAGGCGAGCTGGGTCCAGAGGCCGAAACCGCCGACCACGACTGTCGTGGGCACGAGCAGCAGCCGGGCGGTCCGCACGGCGTCCGCGCGCACCTCGCCCGCGGTCTTGAGCGCCAGGAACACCGCACCGTGCAGGGCGAACAGCAGTCCGGTGGTGAGTGCGCCCAGCAGCGCGTACGGGCTGAACAAGCCCGCGATCGCGCCGGTGAACTGTTTATCGGCGTCCAGCGGTACGCCGCGCACGATATTGGCGAAGACCCAGCCCCACGCCAGCGCGGGCACCCAGGAACCGATGCCGATGCCGAGGTCGCAGCGCGCCCGCCAGCGCGGATCGTCGATCTTGCCGCGGTATTCGATCGCACAGATCCGCAGGATCAACGCCACCAGTAACAGCAGCAGGGGAAAGTAGAAACCGGAGAACATACTCGCGTACCACTCCGGGAACGCCGCGAACAGTGCGCCACCGGCGGTGATCAGCCAGACCTCGTTACCGTCCCAGACCGGCCCGATGGTGTTGAGCACCACCCGCCGCCGCGTATCGGATCCCTTGCCGAGTACCGGCATGAGCATCCCGACTCCGAAGTCGAAACCCTCCAGCACGAAGTACCCGGTGAAGAGCACCCCGATCAGTACGAACCAGAATTCTTGCAGTTCCATCCCCGGCTCCTAGTAGGCGAACGAAAGCTGCTCGGTGGCAGGTTTTTCCGCATCGGGCGTCCCGTCGGACGCCGCCTCGGACGGCCGTTGCGGGCCTTCCCGCACGTAGCGGCGCATGAGGTAGAACCACACGATGGCGAGCAGTCCGTAGACCACCGTGAAGGTGATGAGCGAGATCCACACCGTAGCGGCCGCGTGATCGGAGACCCCGTCCTGGACCATGAGCCGCAGATTCGGGTCGCCTGTCGGGTTGGGCACCACGACCCAGGGTTGCCGCCCCATCTCGGTGAACACCCACCCGGCCGCATTGGCCAGGAACGGGGTCGGGATGGCGAGCAGGCTCAACCACGAGTACCAGCGCTGATCGGGGACCCGGCCACGCCGGGTCATCCAGAAGCCGGCGAACACCAGCAGGGCGGAACCGGCGGCGAGGCCGATCATGGCGCGGAACGACCAGTAGGTGACGAACAGGTTGGGCCGGTAGTCGCCGGGGCCGAATTTCTCGTTGTAGGCCTGTTGCAGATCGACGACGCCCTCGAGTTCTACGCCGGTGAAATGACCTTCGGCCAGCCAGGGCAAGACGAACGGCACGTCGAGCACGTGGATGACACTGTCGCAGTTGTTGTGGGTGCCGACGGTGAGGATCGAGAAATCCGGGTCGAGCGCGGTATGGCACAGCGATTCCGCCGACGCCATCTTCATGGGCTGTTGTTCGAACATCAGCTTGCCCTGGACATCGCCGGTGTAGACCAGGGCGATCCCGGAGATCACCGCGATCAGCAGCGATACCCGCGCCGCCGGGCGCCACATGGTGCGCGCTTCGGCCAGTTTGCCGGTATCTCCGCTACGCGCGTTGCGCACCATCCACCAGCCGGCGATCCCGGCCACGAAGGTGGCGGCGGTGAGGAACGATCCGGCGACCACATGCGGGAACGCGGCCAGCGCGGTGTTGTTGGTGAGCAACTCGACGATGCTGGTCAGTTCGGCCCGGCCGGTTTCCGGGTTGTATCTGGCGCCGACCGGATGCTGCATGAACGAGTTGGCGGCGACGATGAAGAACGCGGAGGCGTTCACGCCGATCGCCACCATCCAGATGGTGGCCAGGTGCACGAGTTTCGGTAACCGGGACCAGCCGAATATCCACAGACCGATGAAGGTGGATTCCATGAAGAATGCCACCAGGCCTTCGAGTGCCAGGGGCGCGCCGAATACATCGCCGACGAAGCGGGAGTATTCGCTCCAGTTCATCCCGAACTGGAATTCCTGCACGATCCCGGTGGCGACGCCGAGCGCGAAGTTGATCAGGAACAGTTTCCCGAAGAATTTGGTCAGCCGGTACCAGTGATCCTTACCGGTGATCACCCAGGCGGTCTGCATTCCGGCGACCAGTGGCGCCAGACCGATCGTCAGGGGTACGAACAAGAAGTGGTAGACGGTCGTGATGCCGAACTGCCATCGCGAGACATCCAGGGCGTCCACACGAGCCTCCTGTACTACAACGTGTCGTAGTACAAGGTTACGTGCCGGTGCGGCCGGATCAATGTGTCAACCGACACCTCGTCGACCGGGCGCAACAGTGACGGCTACCAGTCCGCGATCGTCCCGGCCCGCTCGATGCCCCGGTCCACCATCTCGACGATCTCAGACGCCGAATCCGTCGCCGACATCCGCACCCCGTCCAGCGAATTCACCCGTGCGGCCAGCGTCACACTGCTGAGCATCCAGATGCTGTCGCAGTCGAACAGATCGGCGCTGAACAACGGTTCGTAGCGGCAGTCGTAACCGTTGCGCTCCGCCTCCGCGTACAGCGCCCGCTGCGTTACCCCCGGCAGGATGCCGTGTTTCGCCGGCGGCGTGATCAGCTGTTTGCCTCGGACGATCACCACAGTAGAACGCGGCCCCTCGAGGACCCGGTGCTCGGTGCTGGTGAAGATGACATCATCGGCGCCCATCCGGGCGGCGAACCGGAGTGCGGCCATATTCGTCGCATAGGAAAGGGTTTTCGCGCCGAGCAGCTGCCAGGGCGCGGCCTGCGCGAGGTCGATCGAGATACCGCGGGTCAGGGTCACCACCGCGACGCCCTCGGATCTGGCCGCGGCGACCCGCTCCGGCACGGCCGTGACCATGACGTAGGTCGTCGGAACCGGAACGGCCTCGGACAACTCCCCCGAACGCACCGCCGATTTGGGGCCGCCCAGCTCGCTCTCCCGGCCCCGGGTCAGCACCAGCCGCATAACCCCTTCCGTATCGGCTCCCCATTCCTTGGCGGCGGTCTCCATCGCTTCCCGCCAGCGGGCGAGATCGGGCTCGGGTAGATCGAGCGCTTGGGCGGAACGACGCAATCTGGCGAGATGGAAATCGAGCGCGCATACCGTGCCACCGCGGACCAGCGCCGTCTCGAAAATCCCGTCACCGCGCAATGCGCCGAGATCGTCGGCATACAACAACGGCTGATCCGCGTTACGAACTTCACCGTCGAGTGTTACAAGTACTCGATCCACCATGCGCATGAGCGTAGGCGAGAATTATGTGCGCCGCCTGCGGCAGCGCGGGTTTTGACCCCCTTCGGCCACTGCTTTCGGCGCCCGGCACTCACTCCGGGGACACATCACATCGACAGCTGAAAGCAGGGGCGGCCAAAACGTTCGAGGGCCTCACCGACCTCCGCGCGGGAGTCGCTATCGCACCACCGCACGGGTCGGTGGTGCGACCCCGGATAGCGGCGCTCGCTAAAGTCGGCCAATGGCTCGACGGACGGAAATCGACCCCGCGGCGGTGCGTTCGGCGGTGACCGCGGTGCGCGCATGGCTGCTCGACGAAAACGCCCCGGCCCCGGCGCGGGCCGAGCTGGCCGCCGCAGTCCGCGGGACCGCCCGCGCGCTGGCCGTCGCGGCGCCGGGACATTCGGTGGAGGTCCGGGTGCCGCCGTTCGTCGCGGTCCAATGCGTGGAAGGCCCGCGGCATACCCGGGGCAACCCGCCCAATGTCGTGGAAACCGATCCGCGCACCTGGCTGCTGCTGGCGACCGGACTCCAGGATTTCGCCGCCGCCGTGGCCGCGGGCCGGGTCGACGCCTCCGGCGGCCGCGCCCCCGAAATCGCCCGCTGGCTGCCACTGGTACCGGTGCCCCCGGGGCGGGACCGGCCCGAAACCGCTGGTTGACACCCCGGCCGTGCGAACCGGCCCGGTGAGCTCTTAGAGTGGAAGCTGTGTCCGTGGTCGCCGTACCCAGCCCTGTCCTCGCTGTACCGGGAGCCGTAGCCGCCGTGCCCGGATCCCCGGACGCGGCGGTCCCCTGGCATTACGGCGATCCACTCGGTGAACAACGCGCCGCGAACGAGCGGCTCGCGATCGTGGACCGGTCGCATCGTTTCGTCCTGTCCATCACCGGCGCCGAGCGGCTGACCTGGCTGCATACCGTCACCAGTCAGCACATTGCCGAATTGGCCGACGGGCGCAGCGCGGAAAACCTCGACCTCGACCTCAACGGCCGGGTGCAGCATCATTTCGTCCTCACCGAACTCGCCGGCACGGTATGGATCGACACCGAAGCCGATCGCGGGCCGGCGCTGCTGGACTTCCTCACCAAAATGGTCTTCTGGGCCGATGCCCAACCGCGGGAACAGCCCGATCATGCCGTGCTGAGCCTGCTCGGCCCGCTCGCGCACACGGCGGCGGCCGCCCTGGGCGTGGACCGGTTACCCGAGACCTACGAGGCGCTACCCCTCCCCCGTGGCGGTTTCCTGCGCCGGATGCCCTGGCCCACCGCGGACTCCTTCGACCTCGTCATCCCCCGGGATCAGTTGATGTCGTACTGGACCGAACTCACCGCCGCCGGTGCGCAACCGGCCGGCTCCTGGGCCTACGAAGCGCTGCGGGTGGCCGCCGCACGCCCCAGGATCGGCCTGGACACCGACGACCGCACCATCCCGCACGAGGTGAACTGGATCGGCGCGCCCGGCGAGTACGGTGCCGTCCACTTGGACAAGGGCTGCTACCGCGGCCAGGAAACCGTGGCTCGCGTCCACAACCTCGGTAAACCGCCGCGGCGGCTGGTCCTGCTGCATCTCGACGGCTCCGCCGACGAGCGCCCCGCACCCGGTGACCCGGTCACCGCGGGCGGCCGGTCGGTCGGTGTTCTCGGCACGGTGATCGACCACTACGAACTCGGACCGATCGCGCTCGCGCTGATCAAACGGAACATCCCGGTGGACGCCCAGCTCACCGTGGGCGATACCGCCGCGGCGATCGACCCCGATTCGGTGGTCGCCGACGACAGCCCGCAGCCCGGCCGCCAGGCCATCGAACGGCTCCGCGGGCGCTGACCCGCCGCATATCGAGCACAACGATCCGAGAGGAGTGCGGATGCGGGTTGGCGATATCGGCCGGGTACTGGCTGTCTGCGTCGTCCACGCCGAACTGACCGTACCGGGCCGGGTCGGGCGCAGCGCGATCGACAAACGCCCTGTCACCGAGCGGGTCCGGGCACAACGCCTCGGCCTCGACGGCGACCACGTCTGCAATACGCGAGATCACGGCGGCGTCCACCAGGCCGTCTACGGCTACGCCGACGACGACGCGGCGAACTGGTCCGCCGAACTGGGCCGGGAACTGCCGGTCGGCTGGTTCGGGGAGAACTTGCGCATCGCCGGACTCCCGCTCAGCGATGCCGTAGTCGGCGCGCGTTGCACCGTCGGCGATGCGGTGTTGGAGGTCAGCGGACCGCGCGTACCGTGCGCCACCTTCGGTCATTGGGCCGGTGAGCCGCAGTGGGTGCGCCGCTTCACGCACCGCGCGAATACCGGTTGCTATTTCCGGGTGGTCACCGAAGGCAGCGTCGGAGCCGGGGACGCGGTCGAGGTGGTGCATGTGCCCGATCACGGCGTCACTGTCCGCGATGTCTTCACCGGCGCGGATCCGCGGCGACTGGAACTGCTGCTCGACGCCGAACCCACGGTCTCCGATGTGCTGCGCGCACAGATCGCCCGCCACGCGAAATGGCGGGCCGCCGGGCCCGGGACGGCGGCGGTGACAAGTGGATCGGCAATGCCCGCGGCCGCCACCGCTGCGGAGTCCGCGAGCACCATCACCCTGCCGTCCGGAGAAATCGAGGCAACCGCATGACCGGACCGCAAGCAGCGGCGCGGGTGCCCCTCGAACGGAGTGGCCGTCCCCTCTCGGAGGACAACGTATGAGCATCGATCTGGTGGAAGTGGTGCGCTCGGGTTTCCGCGAATGTGTGCACCGCGGTTCGGTGGTGATCGTGGGACCGGACGGTGAGCCGACCTTCGAGGCCGGTTCGGTGCACGTTCCCATCTATCCGCGGTCCACCAACAAACCGTTGCAGGCGCTGACCCTGCTGAAACTCGGCTTCGAGCCGGTCGACGAGGACGAACTCGCCATCGCCGGCGCCTCGCACACCGGCGAACCGGACCATATCCGGCTGGTCGAACGCCTGCTGGACCGCTACGGCTTCGCCGAGGACGATCTGGCCTGCCCGCCCGATCTGCCGATGGACGACAAGGCCCGCGCCGGCGTGATCCACCGGGGTGAAGGACCCGCCAAACGATATATGAACTGTTCCGGCAAACATGCCGCCATGCTGGCCACCTGTGTAGTGAACGGCTGGCCGACCACCGGCTACACCGACGCCGGCCATCCGCTGCAGCGGGCCGTCACCGCGCAGGTGATCGCGGCGACCGGCGAACCGGAAACCGACCTCGGGATCGACGGGTGCGGCCTGCCCATCGTCCCGGTCGCGCTGGTCAACCTTGCCCGCGCTTTCGCGACGCTGGCAACCTCGGCGCCGGGTACGCCGGAACGCCGGATCGCCGACGTCCTACGCGCCCGGCCGTGGGTGATTTCGGGCACGAACGGGCCCGACTTACTGGCGATGCGCGCGGTACCCGGACTGCTCTGCAAGATCGGCGCCGACGGTGTGCACGCGGGCGCACTGCCGGACGGCAGCGCCTTCGCCTACAAGATCGACGATGGAGCCGACCGGGCGAGGATTCCGCTGACCATGGCAATTCTGCAGCGTATGGGGGTCGCCTGGTCGGCGGAGCTGGCTGAGCTCGCGGCCCCCGCCGTACTCGGCGGGGGCGGTCGCGTGGGTGTGATACGTGCCATACCCGAGGCGATTCCGACTAGCGGTTGAGCAGCGAAACATCGGCAAACCGGACGGTCGATACACCCGTTGGCCGACTCGTGGAGGCACAACCGCCGGACACGCGCTAAAGTGTCTGTCAGGAAGATATTAATTCGAACGGGGCCGCCACCAATCCCCAGGCCGCCCCGCTGTGACGCGAGGGGGTCAGCCATGGGCCGTGGCCGGGCTAAGGCAAAGCAGACCAAGGTCGCTCGCGAGCTGAAGTACAGCTCGCCGACGACTGACTTCGCGAGCCTTCAGCGCGAGCTTTCCGGTAGTGACAACGCCCGGCGTGGCGGCGTCCTGTCGGACGAGCACGACGCGGACGACTCCTTGTCCAAATGGGACGAGGACGACAACTACGACGACTGGCGCCGCTGATCAGGTAAACCGCTCGGGGGGAGGCCGATAGGCCTCCCCTTCGGTTGTTTACGCCGGTTCGCGCCGTTTCCCGCCGAGTTCCCCGGGCGGTGAACGACGTGAACCGGCGAATCGGCCCCGAACGGAACCTGTCGGCGGCGCCGGATCGGAACAATATGAGCGGGCGGTCCACGCAACGGGCCGCCCGGTCATATATCCTCCGTCGTTCGTCCAATGGCTCGCAGACGAAGTATCACTTCGTCCAAACACCGCCGGCCGTATCGCTGGGACGGCATGTGACCCATCCGGGCTCACGTGTCGATCGAGCGGTACGGCCTACGCGGTTGTTCGACCATCGTTTTTCCGGATGCACTCGTCCCGATACCGACCCGGTCCAGCAGCGGACTCGGTGGACTCCGTGCAGGCCGACAGCCGGAAGGCTCCGGTCCCACGATCATCGGCTCGCCTGGCTGACAGCTCCGGTGCTGTTCAGCCGAGCTCGGGTACTTCTGCGATTCACCGACCGGGATTGCCGACACGGCAAATCCTGTGCCGCGCGCTCTTCGGATAACCGGCTACGCAAAGCCGTAAGGCCCCACGAGCGCAGCCGACCGGCGATTTCTGTCGCCGGTCGGCGAGCGTTCGGCGGGCGCGCAGCCTCGGTCCGCAGCTATAAGGCCGGCTCAGAAACGAGGGTGATCGCCCAGCATGACCGTACGCGGGGAATCGGCGTCCTTGGCCTTCTTCACCGTGCCCAGCGTCCAGCATTCGATATGGCGGGCGGTGAGCACGGCCAGCGCCCGGTCCACATCCTCGGGGGCCACCACGGCCACCATTCCGACGCCCATGTTGAACGTCTTCTCCATCTCGGCACGGTCCACCCGGCCCCGCTGCGCGATCATCTTGAACACCGGTGCGGGGCTCCACGATCCACGATCCAGTTCGGCCACCAGCCCGGCCGGCAGTACCCGCGCCAGGTTCGCCGCCAGACCTCCGCCGGTGATATGCGCGAACGTGCGGACATCGGTCTCGGCGATCAGCGCCAGGCAGTCCTTGGCGTAGATCCGGGTCGGTTCGAGCAGTTCCTCACCGAGGGTGCGGCCGAACTCCTCCACATGCCCGCTCAGCGACATCCGGTCGATCTCCAGCAGCACCTTGCGCGCCAGGCTGTAGCCGTTGGAATGCAGACCGGACGACCCCATGGCGATCACCACATCGCCGGGGCGCACGCGATCCGGGCCGAGCAGTTCATCGGCCTCCACCACACCGACACCGGTGGCCGACAGATCGTAATCCTGGGCGCCCATCATTCCCGGATGCTCGGCGGTCTCACCGCCCAGCAACGCGCACCCGGCACGCACACAGCCTTCGGCGATACCGGATACCAGTTCGGCGACACGTTCCGGCACCACCTTGCCGACAGCGATGTAATCCTGCAGGAACAGCGGTTCGGCGCCGCACACCACCAGATCGTCGACGACCATCGCCACCAGGTCCAGGCCCACGGTGTCGTGCTTGTCCACCGCCTGCGCCACCGCGATCTTGGTGCCGACGCCGTCGGTGGAGGACGCGAGCAGCGGCTCCCGGTAGTTCTTCTTCAGAGCGAACAGCCCGGCGAAACCACCGAGCCCGCCCTGCACCTCGGGGCGGGTGGCCTTACGCGCCAGCGGCGCGAACAACTCGACGGCCCGATCACCGGCCTCGATATCCACGCCTGCGTCGGCATAGGAGGCACCGGCACCGGTAGCGTTCTGCTCAGTCATTGTCGGGGGAAGCTCCAAACCGAATCCGCGGATAATTGCCTGGTCTGAGTCTATGGCGCGGCTCCGGCGCGCGGGGTGCTACCCCTATGTTTCCTGAGGCGCAGCACTCTACGGGCGGCTGAGTGCGCTGGCGTTGGCGTTCTCGGTGAGCAGGTTCGGGGAACGGCTGCCGAATTCGAGGAGGTTCTTGCCGATGGATGCCTCGGTGGGCAACGGGATCGGGTAGTGGCCGTCGAAACACGCGGCACACAGCCGGGAACTGGGCTGTTCGGTGGCCGCGATCATACCGTCGAGCGATATGTAGCCGAGGGTATCGGCGCCGATGGACCGGCGTACGCCTTCGACCATTTCGCGCAGCGCCGCCGGGTCGGCGGGCATCCCGGCGGGAACGTCCGGGTCGGTACCGGCGTTGTTGGCGATCAGTTCGGCGCGGGAAGCGAAATCGATACCGTAGAAACACGGCCACTTCACCGGAGGCGAAGCGATCCGGACGTGGATTTCCAGGGCCCCCGCCTCGCGCAGCATCCGGATCAGGGCACGCTGAGTGTTACCGCGGACGATGGAATCGTCGACCACGATCAGCCGCTTACCGCGGATGACCTCACGCAGAGGATTGAGTTTCAGCCGGATTCCGAGCTGCCGGATGGTCTGGCTGGGCTGGATGAAAGTGCGGCCCACGTAGGCGTTCTTCATCAGGCCCTGCCCGTAGGGCACACCGGAGCCCTGGGCGTAGCCCACCGCGGCGGGGGTACCGGATTCCGGTACCGGGATCACCAGATCGGCATCGGCGGGGTGCTCGTCGGCCAGGCGGCGGCCGATCTCGACCCGGGTCGCGTGGACCGAGCGGCCGGCGATGGTGCTGTCCGGGCGGGCCAGATACACGTACTCGAATACGCAACCCTTGGGTTCGGGGTTGGCGAAACGCAGCGACCGCACACCGTCGGCGTCGATGGCGAGCAGTTCGCCCGGTTCGATCTCGCGGACGAAGGAGGCGCCCACGATATCGAGGGCGGCGGTTTCGCTGGCGACCACCCAGCCACGATCCAGCCGGCCGAGCACCAGTGGGCGCACGCCGTGCGGGTCGCGGGCCGCGTACAGCGTGTGCTCGTCCATAAAAGTCAGGCAGAAGGCGCCCTGCACGGTGGGCAGCAGCGCCATGGCCGCCTGTTCGATACTCGAATCGGCGGCGGCATGGGCCAGCAGGGCTGTCATCACATCGGAATCGGAGGTGGCCGATACCGCACCCGGGCGGCCGGGGCCACCGACCAGACCGAGGTCACGCGCCCGGTCGGCCAGTTCGGCGGTGTTGACGAGATTGCCGTTGTGGCCGAGTGCGAGCCCGGAGCCGACGGCGGTGGTCCGGAAGATCGGCTGCGCGTTCTCCCAGGTGGTGGCACCGGTGGTCGAGTACCGGCAGTGCCCGATGGCCACATGGCCGGGCATGGCGGCGAGCGTCTGCTCGTCGAAGACCTGGCTCACCAGGCCGAGATCTTTGAAAACCAGCACCTGCGAGCCGTCGGAGACCGCGATACCCGCCGCCTCCTGACCGCGGTGCTGCAATGCATATAGGCCGTAATAGGTGAGTTTGGCCACGTCTTCCCCCGGAGCCCAGACTCCGAAGACTCCGCATTCCTCACGAGGCGGGTTCTCCGTCTCCTCGGTTGCGGTGGGATTGCTGAGGGCCGATCGGTCGGCGAGGGTCACCGTGCGCTCCCTGGTCGGGCGGGTGTGGGGGCAACCGACATTCTACGGGTGCACGGCCCGGGAGCGGCAGCGGATCAGCACCTCGGCAGCAAGCGCGGCCGGACCGGTCGAATCGCGATCGCAGCAACCCGGCACACGTGCCGGCAACCACCGGCCGGCAAACCGACCCACCCAGTTAACCCGCCTTTCACCTGCGCATAAGCCGGCATACGGCCGCCTGATCCGGTGGGACGGACTCGCCGGATCAGCCCACCGGCGGCAGTTGCCAGAGCCGGCGTCCATAAGCCTCGTGGAAGGTCCGGCGCAACGTGGGCGATATCACCCGTCACAGCACTCCCGGCGCAACCCGGGGCCGCGGGTCAGCGGACGCGTCCGAGCAGACGGCCACCGGGCGGCAGATAACTGCCCACTTCGGCATCGAGCGCCGCGGCCGCTGTCATGAGCTCCCCCGCGCCGAGCCGCGCCGGCACCACGGTGGGCTCGCCTGCGGTCACCCGCCGGTTCCAGGGCGGCGAGAATTCGAGGTCCAGCCCGATCCGCAACTCCACCGCGCCGGCCACGGACGTCGCGGTGAAGCTCAGGTTCGGTTCGGTGAACCCGAGCCGCGCGGGCTCCGGTAGCGGGTCCCCGCCGGGTTCGGCCGCGGCGGCGATACGCCGTAGCCATTCGGCCAGCTCGACCGCATCGTCGAGGGTCAATGCCTGCCAGCGGAAGGTCCACGCCCCTTCGGCGCAGTGCGCGGTACCGGCGATTATCAACCAGCTGTACCTGATTCGCGGATCGATATGGTCCGGAAACTGATATCCGGCAACAGAGAGCTCCACACCGTATCCGTCGCTGTCGATCAACCTCACCGGCGAAGTGTGTCACTTTTGCGACGTCCACGCCCACTGCAAGCAGCACCCGGACGCCCGGCGATCGCCGTATCGACCGGCGTCCGAACCGGGATCGCCGGCAGCATCACCAAGACCAGGAAACCCCTCGGAGTTCCGGCCCGACCGAGGCAACCGGCAGTAGGGCCGAGTCCGCAGAGATCCCCGAAACTCCGGCCCGACCTACACAACCGGCAGCAGGCATCGCCTCCACACAACCGGCGGTGGTGCCCAGCTCAGCGGTTGGGACCCGCGGGCTCACCGTGCGCGGCCGAGGCCGAGCGCGTGAGCAGCGCCCCGCCCGCATTGACCGACCAATGCAGCAGAGCGGGCGCGGTAGCGCTGCCCGTCCACCGCCTCAGCGTGCCGAACACGAGCCCGGCGGCGCCGGTGAAAACTACCGTGCCGAGCACGCTGTCACCCGCGACCCGGGCGGAACGGATATGCCACAGGCCGAAGGCCGCACTACCGAGAGCGGTGCCGGCGCGCACACCGAATTGCTTGTCCAGCAGCGGGTCCAGGGTGGCCCGGAAAATCAGTTCCTCGGTGTAGACGGTGCCCAGCGGGATATGCAAAGCGACCCACTCCAGTGTGCTCACATCCGCCGCGCGATCCCCCGCCCCGGACAGCGAACGACGCACCGCCGGTATCGCGGACGCCACCGTGTACCCGGCCACGACCAGCGCCACGCAGCCCATTCCCGCGGCTGTTCCGCGAGCGGAGAACCAGTTCGGCCGGCCGCGGAACGCCAGCGCGTAGCCGGTCGCCGCGAGGGCGCCGGCGGCGGTGCGACCGCGCCGGTCCAGCGCGAGCCGGGGCAGCAGCCAGTTGTTCCACAGCAGCGGCGCGGCCAGCGCGGCGACAATCCGGGTTCTCATTTCACCTCGCGTTCATAGGCCTCGTACGCCTCGATCTCGAGCCGGACCCGTTCGGCCAGTTCGGGGCTCCAGCCCGGCGGCCGGGTGACCGCCGCCCAGGCGTCCATGACCAGGCTCCCGTATCGGTGCCCGTGCCCGTCCCGGACACCTTGCGCATTCGTGAGATCCGCGGTGACCTGCCAGAACGTGACCAACGGCGCCCAGCGCATCCGCGGGGAGACATCCGCGCCGCGTGGTTCGGACAGCCAGTCCGGCCGGCTCAGGATCAGATCCGGCGACCACCAGACGATCGGGTCGGACGCGTGCTGCAGGTAGGCGATGCGTGGGGCGCGCCATTCGGGGCCGGGGCGGCTCAGATCCGCGGCATCGGCTGCGAACCGGATCACCAGTCCGTCGGCGTACACGGGCAGCGTCTCCGGCGAGCCCGGGTCGCGGCGGCTGACGAATTGCTCCCACAGCCGGTTGGAGTTGGGCGGGCCCACCCAGAGCGCGCCATCGACTTTCGCGCGCAGATCGGCGAGGCCGTCGAACGCGGCCTCCGACCCTTGCGAACCGAGGCTCTCTCCGTACACCAGCAGTTTCGGCCGGTCGTCGGGCGCGCGGGTGCGGGTCCGTTCGTACACCGCGTCGAACAGTTCCCGGCCGGCGGCGGCGGCCTTGCCGCGGTCGGCCAGGAAGGACAGGGCGCTGGGCAGATACGAGTACTGGGTGGCCACGATGGCGGTATCGCCGCCGTACATGTACTCGATCGCATTGGCCGCCATGGAATTGACCCAGCCGGTGCCGGTGGTGGTGACCACGACCAGCGCCTCGCGATCGAAGGCGCCGGTTCGTTCCAGTTCCGCAACGGCGAGTTCGGCCTGGGTCTGCTCGGTGTCGGCGACCGATTCGAGTCCGATATAGGCCCGGATCGGTTCCCGGGCCGGGCGGCCGGTGACCCAGGAGATCCGTTCCGCGCTCGGACCGTGCGATACGAACCAGCGGCCCTCGAAACCCAAGGTGTCCCATGCCGCCAGCGAATCCGGGCTGCCGGACCGTTCCGGTAGCCGCGGCTGGATCGCGTACTCGGAGGTGGTGTCGTTGCGGACGCTGAAGGCCGAATTGGCGACGGCGAAGAAAGCGCGGGTTGCCACACCGTTGAACAGGGTCACGACCAGCAGAACCAGCACCAGGGCGCCGGCCGATGGCGCCAGTTCCCGCGGGATCCGCACCCAGCGGTTCAACTGCCGGGCGAGAAACAGGATGAGTTCGCGCACGGTGCGGTATCCGGCGACGACGAGAATTCCGATGGTCAGGCTCAATCCGCCGGTCCGCAGGTATGCCGGGGTGGTGGTGCCCTCCATTCCCATCAAGGCGGCGATTTCCCGCTGCCAGTGCGCGGACTGGACGAGCATGTAGGCGGCGCCCAGCGCGGCGCTGAGTATCACCGCGGTTTTCAGCGCGTACCGAGTCCAGCGGGGCGGTGCGGGAATCCGGGTGAGGCGAGGCCGGATCCACAATCGGAACAGCCATTCCAGCACACAGCCCACGCCGTAGCCGATGGCCGCGTTGATCCCGCTGATGAGGCCCTGGAACATCCAGTCGCGCGGCAGCAGTGAGGGAGTTACCGAAACCGCGAAGAACAGCGTCGCGACCACCAGACCCACATAGTTCAGGTCGATGATCCGCTCGGCCCGCTCGACCACCGCGATACAGCGCGACCGCAATCGGGTCACTGTGTCCGCGGTCTCCAGCACCTATCCAGTATGGCGGGCCGAACCCGCACCGGCGGGTGGCTCGGGTCACTCCCGGCGTGGCAGGCCCGCCCCGGAATCAGGCGTGACCGCCGAAAAGAGCCGGCAGGGTGCCCTCGTGCGCGGCGCGCAGTTCGGTCATCGGCACCGAGAACTGGCCCTGGACCTCGATCGAATCCGACCCCTGGTCCACCACGCCGATCCGTACCCACGGCAGTTCGCGGGCCGTGCACATCCGGGTGAACCGGGTTTCCTCCGAGCGCGGCACCGCGACCAGCACCCGCCCCGCCGATTCGGAGAACAGCATGACGAACGGGTCGGCGTCCTCCGGCAGCAGGATGCGGCAGCCGGTTTCGCCGGCCAGCGCGGCCTCGACCACGGCCTGGGCCAGACCGCCCTCGGACAGATCGTGGGCGGCGCTGATCATGCCGTCGCGGGAGCCGGCGGTGAGCACCTCCGCCAGCAGTTTCTCCCGGGCGAGGTCCACCTGCGGCGGCAGCCCGCCCAGATGACCGTGCGCGACCTGCGCCCAGACCGAACCGCCGAACTCGTCGCGGGTATCGCCGAGCAGGATGAGGGTCTCCCCCGGCTCCAGGCCGAGACCGGTCGGAATACGCCGGTGCACATCGTCGATCACGCCGAGCACGCCCACCACGGGGGTCGGCAGGATAGCGTTCTCGCCGGTCTGGTTGTAGAAGCTGACATTGCCGCCGGTGACCGGGATGCCGAGTTCGACACAGCCGTCGGCGAGACCGCGGACGGCCTGCTGGAACTGCCACATCACGCCCGGATCCTCCGGCGACCCGAAGTTCAGGCAGTTGGTGACGGCCTTCGGGGTGGCGCCGGTGGTGGCGACATTGCGGTACGCCTCGGCCAGCGCGAGCCGCGCGCCGGTGTAGGGATCGAGTTTGGTGTAGTGGCCGTTGGCGTCGGTGGCCAGCGCGATACCGCGCCCGGTTTCCTCGTCCACCCGGATCACGCCGGCGTCGGCGTGCTCGGCGAGGACGGTGTTACCGCGGACGTAGCGGTCGTACTGTTCGGTGATCCAGCTACGGCTGCACAGCTGCGGACTGGACACCATCTTCAGCAGGGTCTCGCGCAGTTCCTCGGCGGTTTTCGGCCGGGGCAGAGTGTCCGGGGTGTCGGCGTTGAGGGCGTCCTGGGCGCCGGGGCGCTCGACGGGACGCTCGTACACCGGCCCCTGATGCGCCACGGTGCGCGGCGGAACATCCAGCACGGTTTCCCCGTGCCAGGTGATTTCCAGCCGTTCGCCGTCGGTGACCTCACCGATCACGGTGGCGAGCACATCCCATTTGGCGCAGACCGCCATGAACGCGTCGACGTTCTCCGGCGTGACGACCGCGCACATCCGTTCCTGCGATTCACTGGACAGGATTTCGGCCGGGGTCATATCGGCGGCGCGCAGCGGCACCCGGTCGAGCTCGATCCGCATTCCGCCGTCACCGGCCGCGGCCAGCTCGGAGGTCGCGCAGGCCAGTCCGGCACCGCCGAGGTCCTGGATTCCCACGACCAGGCCGGCGTGGTACAGCTCGAGACAGCATTCGATGAGGACCTTCTCGGTGAACGGGTCACCCACCTGCACACTCGGCAGCTTCTTGCGACCGGTGCCGGATTCGTCGCCGGAGAAGGTATCCGAGGCGAGCACCGAGACGCCGCCGATCCCGTCGAGACCCGTCCGCGCACCGAACAGGATGATCTTGTTACCGGCACCCGACGCGAACGCCAGATGCAGATCCTCCACCCGCATCACGCCCGCGCACAGCGCGTTCACCAGTGGGTTGCCCTGGTAAGAGGCGTCGAACACGGTCTCCCCGCCGATATTCGGCAGCCCCAGCGAATTGCCGTACCCGCCGATACCGCGCACCACACCGTCGACCACCCGGCGGGTATCCGCGGCATCCGCGGCACCGAACCGCAGCTGATCCATGACCGCGATCGGCCGCGCACCCATCGCCATGATGTCGCGGACGATCCCGCCGACTCCCGTGGCTGCGCCCTGATACGGCTCGACATAAGACGGGTGGTTGTGGCTTTCCACCTTGAACGTGACCGCCCACCCGTCACCGATATCGACCACACCCGCGTTCTCGCCGATACCCGCGAGCATCGAGGCACGCATCTCGTCGGTGGTGGTCTCCCCGAAATAGCGCAGATGCACCTTCGAGGACTTGTAGGAGCAGTGCTCACTCCACATCACCGAGTACATGGCCAGTTCGGCATCGGTGGGCCGGCGACCCAGGATGTCCCGGATCCGGGCGTATTCGTCGTCCTTGAGGCCGAGCTCGGCGTACGGCTGCGGCGTATCCGGGTTTGCGGCGGCGGTGGCGACCGTATCGACCTGCGCAGTCACGGGATTACCAGGATCCTTTCGTAGGTGGGCGCGCCGGCGCGCGCGGGCTCCGGTCCGGGTCGCGTATCCGGGCATCCCACGACCGACTGTTCGCGTCGATGCCGTGGGATATCGGGAACACGAGTGGGCCGGAACACAGGGCCTCGACGGCGGGGCCCCGACAGGTTTGATCCAGCACGAATCTTACGTTCACCTGCGGCGCGCACGTTCCCGACCCCATCGCCGGCCGCCGGTCAGTCGCCGGGCGTGAGGAAAGCGGCCAGTGCCGCGGCATACGCGGTGATATCGGCGGCGCCCATCATTTCCCGCGCCGAATGCATCGCCAGCTGCGGTGCGCCGATATCCACGGTCGGCATACCGGTGCGGGCGGCTGTCATCGGGCCGATCGTGGAACCGCACGGCAGATCGGCCCGATGCACATAGCGCTGCATGGGGACACCCGCCTGCGCGCAGGCCAGCGCGAACGCGCCTGCGCCGACCGCATCGGTCGCATAGCGCAGATTCTGGTTGACCTTGAGCACCGGTCCGCCGTTGACGGCGATCCCGTGCGAGGGTTCGTGCCGCTCCGGATAGTTCGGGTGGGTGGCGTGGGCCATATCACCGGACGCGCAAACCGAACCTGCCATCGCGGCCAGGAAATCGGCACGGCCGCCGCCCCGCGCCAGCACGATCCGCTCCAGCACCGTGGGCAGCAACTCGGACTGGGCCCCGCGATCGGATTGACTGCCGACCTCTTCATGATCGAACGCCGCGAATACCGGAACAGCCGCGCCCGGATGCTCCACCGCCGTCCGGAACGCCTGCAGGCCGGCGTAGCAGGTGCCCTGGTTGTCCAGCCGCGGCGCGCTGATCAGATCCTGCCCGGCGCCGATCACCCGGCTCGGCGCCAGATCGTGGGTCATCAGTTCCCATCCGAGCACCGCCGCCGGATCCACGCCCGCAGCCGCGGCCACGAAGTCCAGGAAGGAGGCAGGTTCACTGCCCACGCCCCAGATCGCGTTCACATGACGCTGCGGATCGAGCGTGACCCCGCGCCGGTCCTCGGAGAGATGGATGGCCAGCTGCGGAACTCGCAGGATCGGCTCGTCGATCCGCACCAGCCGCTCGGCCAGCCCATTGCCCGCCCGGACACTGAGCCGCCCGGAAATCCCGAGCTCCCGGTCCAGCCACGAGTTCAGCCAAGCACCGCCGTACGGCTCCAACCGCACGAGCTGCCACCCGGCCACGCTCAGATCGGGATGTTGTTTGACCCGTAGGTTGGGGCTGTCGGTATGCGCGCCCACCACGCGGAACGGCCCCGCTTGCGCCGGATCCGCCCAGGCGACCAGCGATCCGCCCCGCACGATGTAATAGCGTCCCCCCGCCTCGGGCCACGGTTGCGTTTCGTCGAGCCGGACGAACCCGTCGGCGTCCAGTTGCTCCGCGATGGTCCGGCAAACGTGGAACGGGGACGGCGAAGCGTCGATGAAGGCACACAACCCGGCGGGCGAAGCCGCGGTAGCAGAACTCGGCATGGGAAAGACCTTAGGCGCGAGAAACGACTTCCGGTCGGAGGACCGTCAGACCACCACCAACCGCACAGCCGGATCGATCGCGGTCAGATCGTCCGGGTCGGAGGTGACGATACGGTCGGCGCGCAGGGCTCGGGCGACCACGATAACGTGAGCATCCACCACATCGGCGGTACCGGTCGCGGCGAGTATCGCGCCGACAGCGACAGCAGCGGTCTCGTCGAGCGTGATGGTGGTCACCGTATCCGTTTTCAGCAAACGCCGAATCGGATGCTGCCGGGGATCATTGCGCCATGCCTGCGCCAGCACCGTTGCCGGAACAGCGATCCGGGTTTTCCGGCGCGCGGCTTCCCCGAGTAGTCCGACAGCGCGTGGCTTGCCCTTCTCGAGGCCGATCAATGCGCCCGTATCGAGCACGATCACGCCGCGCCGCCGAGGGCGTCGGTGTGCTCGGCGGCGATTTCGTCGAACACGCCGGCGGCCCACTCGCGATCGGCGTCGGTTACTCCGGCCTCGGCCGCGAGTTCGGTGAGGATTTCGGTGGCGGCGCCCCAATCAGGTTCGCGGCGGGCGAGATCAGCGAACCATGCGGATACCGAGGACGCCGTACCGGATGCGACGGCACGGGCCGCCTTATCGGCGATCTCGTCCGGGATGCTGATCGTGATCTTCTTCATACAGCCAATCTACCAGGCCGGTATTACCGAGTCATACCACTCGATGGCCTGGCGAAGGTCCGTCCGGGAAGACCGCGATCCAACCGGCCCCGGCGCCTTCCTGATCAGGGAAGGCTGCACCGGGTCCGGCACGGAATCGCCACCGCGTCGATTCAGGAAGCGACCAGCACGTCCAGAACCGACAGGAACAGCCCCAGCCCGTCATCGCTGGGCCCGGTGAGCGGCTCGGTGGCGTGTTCGGGATGGGGCATGAGTCCGACGACCCGTTTGTTCGCCGAGGCGATACCCGCGATGGAACGCTGCGACCCGTTGGGGTTGTCGCCCGCGTAGCGGAAGACCACCCGGCCCTCCCCTTCGAGTTCGTCGAGTACCGACTGCGAAGCCTGGTAGCGGCCCTCCCCCGATTTCAGCGGGACCAGGATCTGCGCACCGGGTTCGTAGCGGGAGGTCCAGGCGGTATCGGTGGCCTCGACCCGCAGCCACTGATCGCGGCAGATGAAATGCAGGCCCTCGTTGCGGGTGAGCGCACCCGGCAGCAGCCCGGCCTCGCACAGCACCTGGAAGCCGTTGCAGATGCCGAGCACCGGCATCCCCTTGCCGGCGGCTTCGATCACCGAGCCCATAACGGGCGCGAAACGGGCGATGGCACCGCAGCGCAGATAGTCGCCGTAGGAGAAACCGCCGGGGACCACGACCGCGTCCACGCCTTTGAGATCGGCGTCGGCGTGCCAGAGGTTCACCGCGTCGGCGCCGGCCAGCCGGACCGCGCGGACCGCGTCCACATCGTCGAGAGTGCCCGGGAAGGTGATGACCCCGATACGGGCGGTCATGAGACGCGCACCACCTTCCAGTCCTCGATCACGGTGTTGGCCAGCAGCGATTCCGCGATCGCCGCGAGCTGGTCATCACTGATATCGTCGCCGACCTCGAGTTCGAACCGTTTGCCCTGCCGGACATCGGTGACGCCTTCGAATCCCATGCGCGGTAGTGCGCCGGCTATGGCCTGCCCCTGCGGATCCAGGATCTCGGCCTTCGGCATCACCTCGACCACGACACGTGCCACGGGTTGCTCCTCACGAAAAGGGGTGAGCTGCGCCCGGCGCTGCAGCGGGCCGGAACGCTGATGGGGTTACCTGAGCAGCCTAATTGCCGCGGTTACCGGCGGTCGCGGCGGGTGAGGCGAACCGGTTCCGCGGTACTAGCCTGGGTTCATGCATGTAGCCCATTTCGGTCATTCCTGCGTACTCGTCGAACTGCACGGGAAGAAGGTTCTCTTCGACCCCGGCGCGTTCTCGCACGGTTTCGAGGGCCTCACCGGATTGGACGCCATCGCCGTCACCCACCAGCACGCCGACCATATCGATCCGAACCGGATCGAGGCGCTCATCGCCGCCAATCCCGGCGCCCGCCTGCTGTCGGATCCGCAGACCGCCGAGTTGCAGGAGGGTCCGTGGGAGGCTGTGCACGCCGGCAATGTGATCGAGCTCGGTGAGCTGCGGATCACCGGCGGCGGCGGCCGGCACGCGGTGATCCATCCCGAACTACCGGTCGTCGACAACACCGTGTTCCAGCTCGGCAGCACCGACAACCCCACCCGGTTCGTCCACCCGGGCGATTCGCTCTGGGTCCCCTCCACTCCGGTGGATGTGCTGGCAGTCCCCGCCGCGGCACCGTGGATGAAGATCAGCGAAGCTGTCGACTACCTGCGTTCGGCCGCGCCGCGCGTCGCGTTCCCCATCCACTACGGAATCATCGCCGAACCCGCCTGGGGCGTGTACTTCAGCCGTCTGGACGAAATGCGCAAGGCCGAAACAGAGTTCAAAACCCTACGCCCCGAAAACACCACCACCTTCTGACCCGCCAACATCGCACCCCCGGCCCCTCTCTCGGCGCGGCCCGGACCATCCCGAGACGGCTTCGACCAGGTTCCGGTCGGCGGCGCGGAGACACAACAGGCCGACACCCCAACCGAAAACCGCCGCCCCCGTTATCGCCGTTCAGGGGCGGCGGAGTCTCAGGCCGCCCGCATCGCGGCGAGCGTTTCCCAGCGGTACACCTCGCTGCGCGCCCCGTGGTACAGCGCGAGATCGACCGCATCCAGCATCGCCTGCCGCGGACCGGGCCGCCCCAACTGCGCAGCCGAGACCGCCAGCCGCAACACTCCGCCGCGCCGAGCTGTCCGGGCCGCGCCGAGTACCAGGGCCCGGCACCACCACGGTTCGGCCCGGAAACCTTCGCCGATGCCGTAGACCCGCGCCTTCTGCACGGTATTGCGTTGCAGATCGTGAATACCGGTCAGCCCCAGCGATACCCGGAACCCCAGTTCGGGCAGCGCCGCGACGGCGCCCGCCGAGACATCCCAGCGCGGAGCCGCGAACAGCCGGGTACGCAACCCCACCTGTTCCATCGCCCGGTCGGCCGCGGTCAGCCGCAGCAGCGCCTCGTGCCGGGGCAGGGTCGCGAATTCGGCGCGACGCCGTTTGGTGGCGGCCTGGTCGTAACCGTGCAGTACGACGGCGTCCCCGCGCTCCCGGCGGCCGCGCAGCCAGATCTGTGTGGTGGAGTCGTCGGCCAGCCGGTATTTGCCCTTCAGCCGGGGCGCCACCAGCAGCGACAACCGCACACCGCGCTGATCCATCTCCTCGGCGAACCCGATCGCCGCGTCTCGGGTGGACTCCCGGATCCCGGACACCGATACGAGTAGCTCAGCGTTCATGTACCGACGGTGGCAGTCACAGGTGACGGCCGTATGCAATACCGATGACCTGTACATGCAGGTCCGGTGACCAACCCGTGCAGCAGATATGACCGCCGGGCGAACATCCGGACACGGTCCGGCCCACGCGACAGACGAACACATACGGGGCCGCACGGCCCCTCGTTCCCGGCGGCTACCGGTCCCCGGCACCTACGGTGTCGAGTACCCAGGCGTACTCGAACGCGATCTCACGCCATTTCTCGTACCGTCCGCTGACCCCGCCGTGCCCCGCGCTCATCTCGGTTTTGAGCAGCAGCGGCGCATCACCGGTTTTGGTGGCGCGGAGTTTCGCGACCCATTTCGCCGGTTCCACGTACAGCACCCGGGTATCGTTGATGCTGGTGATCGCGAGAATCGCCGGATAGTCCTGGGCCACTACGTTCTCGTAGGGCGAATACGATTTCATGTAATCGTAGACGTCCTTGTCCGCCAACGGGTTTCCCCATTCATCCCATTCGATCACGGTGAGCGGCAGCGAGGGGTCGAGGATGGAGGTCAGCGGGTCGACGAACGGTACGTTGGCCAGCACGCCGGCGAAGAGTTCCGGCGCCATATTCGCCACCGCGCCCACCAGGAGGCCGCCCGCGCTGCCCCCGTCGGCGATCATCCGGTCCGCCGCTGTGGTCCCGTTGTCCACGAGATGCCGTCCGCAGGCGACGAAATCGGTGAAGGTGTTCTTCTTGGTGAGGGTTTTTCCGTTCTCGTACCACAGTCGGCCCATCTCACCGCCGCCGCGCACGTGGGCGATGGCGAAAACCATTCCGCGGTCGAGCAGCGACAGCCGTGATACCGAGAATCCGGGGTCCATACTGGCCTCGTAGGAGCCGTACCCGTAGAGCAGCAGCGGTTTCGGCCCAGTCGTCAGGTCCGTATCGCGCCGCGCGACGATCGAGATCGGTATCCGGGTCCCGTCCGCGGCCTCGGCCCAATCCCGGTGCTGCACATAGTCTGCCGCGTTGTAGCCGCCGAGCACGGGCTGTTCCTTGCGCAGCAGCAGCTCCCCGGTGCCGACCACGTAATCGAAAATCTGGGTCGGCGTGATGAACGAGGTGAGCCCGACCCGCAGGGTGGGCTGGCTCCATTCGGGGCAGGCCCCGAGTCCGGCACTGTAGAGCTCGAGATCGAATTCGATTTCGCGCAGCTCGCCGTATCCGTCGGGTCCGAGCGGCCAGACCGCCACCCGCGGCAGCGCTTCCCGGCGGTAGCTGAGTACCAGCTGTCCGGCGAACGCGTCGATATCTTCGAGCCGCACATCGTCGCGGTGGCCGATCAGCGTGCGCAGCCGCGCGGGATCGTCGGCCGGGGCCTCGGCCAGCACGAAGTTCTCTGCTTTCGCCCCGTCCACCACGTCGTTGTGCAGGATCAGGAACCGGTCCTGTCCCGCGACGACGGCGTGTTCGGCGGCGTACTCCACGCCCTCGCGCCGGGGCAGCAGCACCCGGAACTCACCGGTCGGGTTGTCCGATTCCAGTACCCAGCCCTCGGTGGTGATCTTGGAACCGACCCAGATCATCAGGTACTTCTCCGACCGGGTGCCGCCGATACTCACCCAGTACCGCTCGTCGGGTTCGTGGAAGACCTTGACATCGGTTTCGGTGCCGGCGCCGAGGCGGTGCCGCCATACGGTATCGGGACGCCACGATTCGTCGACGGTCTGATAGAAGACATGGCTGCCGTCCAGCGACCAGGTGGCGCCGGGCGCGGTTCGCGCGATCTCGTCGCCGAGCAGTTCACCGGTGCGCAGATCCTTGAACCGCAGCGTGTAGCGCTCGTCGCCGGCGGTATCCACCGAGAAGGCCAGCAGGTTCCCGTCGTGGCTCACCGAGAATGCGCCGAGGGCGAAGAAATCGTGTCCTTCGGCCAGTTCGTTGCTGTCCAGCAGCACCTGCTCACCGGGGATCTCGGTATCGGCCGCCAGTTCGGGCGGGGTCCAGGCGTCGATACCGGCCGCGGCGGCGTCGATCGGGCAGCGGCACTGCACGCCGTATTGTTTCCCCTCGAAGCTGCGCGAGTAGTACCAGTACTCGCCCAGCCGGGTGGGTACCGACAGATCGGTTTCCCGAGTGCGCGATTTGATCTCGTCGAAGATTTTTTCGCGCAGCGGGGCCAGATGCGCGGTCTGCGCCTCGGTATAGGCGTTCTCGGCCTCCAGGTAGGCGATGACCTCCGGGTTGTCCTTGTCCCGCAGCCACTCGTATTCGTCGACGAAACGATCGCCGTGATGTACTCGCTCCTGCGGCACCGTCTTCGCCGTCGGCGCCGTCACCGCCTCGGTCGTCGGACCACCAGTGTCAGCCATGGCCACCACCGTAGCCGCCCGGCTCTAGGCCCCGAGCGCGCGGCCGACGACCGGCCAGGACGCCTTCAAGTGGTCATTCCAGTACGACCAGGAATGGGTGCCGACCGGGCTGTAGTCCACCCGGATCGGCAGACCGGCCGCACGCGCCCGCCGCTCGAAGGCGATCACACACGTATCGACCGCGAACTCGATCGGACCGCCGAGCACGATGTTCTCCGGCAGCTGCGGTTTGAGCTCGAGTTCGTGCGGCCCCGGCAGCCCCGTACCGGTGGACAGGTACAGGGTCTTACCCCGCAACCGGTCCAGCATGAGCGCCGGATCGTGGGCCGCCCATGCCGGGCTACCGCCCGGACCCCACATATTGTCGGGATTCCCGCCGCGGGTGATGATCGAGAACTGCACCGCACCGGTTGCCAGCCCGGTATCGGGGCAGGCGCTGTAGCCGGCGACCGTCGTATACAGCGCCGGATGCCGGGCCGCGAGGATATAGGCCGCATGCCCGCCCATGGACAACCCGCCGATGGCGTTCACCCCGTTACCCGAGAAATGGCTGTCGATCAGCGGCGGCAGCTCCTGGGTGAGGAACGTTTCCCACTGGTAGTGGCCCAGGACCGGGTCTTCCCGCTGCCAGTTCGTGTAATAGCTGGCCTTACCGCCGACGGGCAGCACCACGTTCACGTTCTTGCCCCGGAAGAAGGCTTCCGCGTCGGTGGCGTTGGTCCAGGTACTCTGTCCGACCCCGGGATCCAGCCCGTCGAGCAGGTAATAGCTGGGCCGTGAACCGTCACCGGCCGGATGCAGCACCTGCACCTGCACGACCTGTTTCATCGCGGGTGAGGCGATGAACACCGCGGATCGGGTGGGGCTCAGCGCGTCGATATCCACGATTTCGGCCGCGGCCGCGGGAGCGGGCCGGAGAACAGGGAAGCCGACCGATCCGACCACCGTCAGCATCAGTACAGCAAATCGGAACAACCGCACGTCCACACCTCCGTATCCCCACCCAGAATTCGGCGTAGGCCAACTCACACCATCATGCCCCGGCGATGTTGTCGGCATTCGGCATTCGAACAGCAAACGTACAAAAGTTATTGAGACACGATCTTACGTGTCCCCGGCCGGTCGGCCCGCGAAACCGATCCGGTAGTGGGAATCCCGCTCCGAAGCCCGTTCCCCGGCCGACGGGCCGGGTGTGCGGAGTTCAGTCCCCTCCAGACCGCGGAGTTCAGGTGGCCCACGCCAGCCCACCTCGAGCAAAACAGCCTCACCGACTCGGTCAAGGTGGCACTGAGGCCGAAGGGTCTCAGGCGCGAGCCGAGGCACTGCATTTCCCGGTCGGCTTGCACGCACATCCCAGTGAGCGCCGCGAACCGGCCGCCCAGCCGGTGGACGCATAGGTTCCCAGCAGCTGCCGAACCGCCGTCCTGCTGACGTGAACGCGCCCCAGCGCAACTCCCTAGCGGATTTCCCGCTCCAGAGCGCCCTTGATGGAACCGGCGAGATAGTCCAGGTCGGCCCGCGGCGGCGTCCGCGGACGCGCCCGCAACCCGAATCCGTCTCCGGGAGTCCGCGGGATGACATGCAGGTGGACGTGGAAAACCTCCTGCCCTGCGGTGACCCCGTCGGCCAGGAAGAAGTTCACGCCGTCACACGCCACTTCGCTCGCCCGCAGTGCCGCCGCCAGCCGCTGCCCCACCTTGAACAACTTCCCACCGATCTCCGGATCCAGCTCGCCCAGATCCCGAGCCGGGATCTTCGGAACGACCAGCAGATGGCCCGGTGTCAGCGGCCGGATATCCATGAAGGCGAGCACATCGTCGTCCTCGTACACCCGGCTGGCCGGAGCCCGCCCGGCGACGATGTCGGCGAATATCGAATACGGATCCATTACCCCACTATGTGCCTTGATCCGCGGGCACGAGCACCGGCCCCGGCAGTTCAGTAGCTGATCCGGCACCGACCCCGAATCCATCGGCCGCGCCGGGCGCGTAGACCGTCTGCGGGGCACGCCGGCGCCCGGCCATCGCACTCGCCTCGCCCCGGTGCGGACCGGATACCCGGCAACGGCTCGGCATCGACCGGTGCCACCGCGGGGAACTCCGGCGGTGGGCAGGCGTGCGACCGCCTCGCGCGAGCGCACCCGGATCGCTGTCCGGCGATGCAGCGGCCCGGCCGGACGCCCGGCGCCCGGTCACGATCGCGCAGCCGGCGAGCCCTTTCGCGAACGTCTGGATATCACCGCCGCAAAAGCGCTGGTGCCGGACTGCTGATTCGCCTGTAGCTCACGGTCATGTGCCCGGGGCGGCAGGCCCCTCAGAGGATGGGTGCGGGCGTGTAACGGGCGGCCTCGGGGTAGGCGTCGGTCAACTTCCCGACCTGGGCGACCACCTCGGCGACCTGGGCATCCGCCGCGCCGATGAACGCCGACTTGTCCGCCAGCGCCGTGTCCAGGGCGGCGCGGTCCAGGGGCAACCGGTCGTCGGCCGCGAGCCGGTCCAGCAGATCGGGTTCGCGCCCCTGTTCGCGCATCACCAGCGCCACCGCGACCGCGTGTTCCTTGATGACCTCGTGGGCAGCTTCCCGCCCGACCCCGGCGCGTACCGCGGCCATCAGGATGCGCGTGGTGGCCAGGAACGGCAGGTAGCGGTCCAGTTCGCGGGCCACCACCGCCGGGTAGGCGCCGAATTCGGCGAGCACGGTGAGGAAGGTTTCGGTCATCCCGTCGAGGGCGAAGAACGCGTCCGGCAGCGCGACCCGGCGCACCACCGAACAGAACACATCGCCTTCGTTCCACTGCGCACCCGCCAGCTCGGCCGCCATCGACCCGTACCCGCGCAGCACCACCTGCAACCCGTTGACCCGTTCACAGGACCGGGTGTTCATCTTGTGCGGCATGGCCGAACTGCCGACCTGCCCGGGCTGGAAGCCTTCGGTCACCAGCTCGTGTCCGGCCATCAGCCGGATGGTGTGCGCCAGCGAGGACTGCGCGGCGCCGATCTGCACCAGCGCGGAGAGCACATCGTGGTCCAGCGAACGCGGATAGATCTGCCCCACGCTGGTGAACACACTGGTGAAGCCGAGATGGCGGGCTACCTGCTGCTCCAGGGCCGCCAGTTTCGCGGCGTCGCCGCCGAGCAGGTCCAGCATGTCCTGGGCCGTACCCATCGGGCCTTTGATCCCGCGCAGCGGATAGCGGTCGATCAGTTCCCGCAACCGGGTGAGGCCGATGAGCAGTTCGTCGGCTGCCGAAGCGAAACGCTTCCCCAGGGTGGTGGCCTGTGCCGCCACATTGTGCGAGCGACCGGCCATGACGAGGGCCTGGTATTCGGCGGCGCGTTCGGCCAGCCGGGCGGCCACCGCGACCCCGTGCGCGTGGATATGTTCCAGCGACAGCCGAATCTGGAGCTGTTCGACGTTTTCGGTGAGATCGCGGCTGGTCATTCCCTTGTGCACGTGTTCGTGGCCGGCCAGGGCATTGAATTCCTCGATCCGGGCCTTCACATCGTGGCGGGTCACCCGCTCGCGTTCGGCGATCGATGCCAGGTCGACCTGTTCGACGACCCGTTCGTAGTCCGCGACCACACCGGGCGGGACCTCGACCCCCAGTTCGGACTGGGCGCGCAACACCTCCAGCCACAGCCGCCGCTCGAGCACGATCTTGTGCTCGGGAGACCACAGATGCACCAGTTGCGGGCTGGCGTAGCGGGTGGCGAGGACGTTGGGGATCAGGTCGGAGGTCACGTCCGGTCAGTCTAATGACCGGTACCGGTCCATCGGCTGGTGCGTCGCCGGAGCGACGATATCGATGACCTCCAGCAGTGCCCCGCGGGCCAGCCGCCGGGGTTGCGGATCGGGTTCGCTCAGGGCGGCGACCGCCGCGCCGTCGACCACCGCGACCAGCCTGCGAAGTTGTTCGGGCCGCACGATCCGGTCGGATCGGCGCAGCACATCGGCAAGCAGCTCGTCGAGCTGCCCGCGTAGTCGGAGCTGGACCTCGCGTAATTCGGGATGCCGCGCGGAGGCGACGGTGCGCTCGTAGCGGGCGATCAACCGGCCCCGCGCGCCCTCGTCGGCCCCGTCGGAACCGATCAGCAGGTCGAGCACCAGCTCGACCGTCGCCTCCGCGCCGCGGCGGCGGTGGGTCACCTCACCGACGCGCCGCCGCATCGCCTCGAGTTCGGCGTTACCGCTGAACTCCACGGCGCGCGCGATCAGATCCTCGAGCGATTCGAAGTAGTAGGTCGTCGAGGCCAGCGGGAGTTCGGCGCGGGTCGCGACCGATCGGTGCCGCACCGCGTCGAAACCACCTTCGAGCAGTAGTTCGGCGGCTGCGGCCACCAATGCCTGGCGACGCCGTTCACCTTTCGGAGTCGTCGCGGTTATCACCGTGCCATCGTGCCAGTCATATCAGTACGTCCGTGCGGAATCAGGGAAAGGGGAAACAACCATCGATGTTTCTACCGCATCCTCGCAGCAATGGTGTCGTACTGTGCAAAGTTGTTGCCGTACAGCGGGATCGTGTCACGCACGCTGTTGCAGGTAGCTCGCCAGGCGGGTGAGTGCCGTTTCGATATCGGCGGTGGCACCGGCGAAGGAGAGCCGGACGGTCCGGTTCCCGTTCACGGTGTCGAAATCCAGGCCGGGCGCGAGCGCCACCCCGGTATGCGCCAGTACGTCCGCGCACCAGGCCATCGAATCGTCGGTGCGGTGCCCGATATCGGCGTAGGCGTAGAAGGCGCCGTCGGCGGGGGCCAGGTCGGTGATCCCGAGCGCGGCCAGCCCGTCGAGCAGGATCCGGCGGTTGGCCGCGTATCGCCGGACATGCCCGTCCAACTCGGCCCGTGACTCGGCGTCGAAGGCGTGCACCGCCGCGTACTGCGAGATCGCGGGCGGGCAGACGGTCATATTCGAAGCCAGCCGCTGCAACGCGGGCCGGATCCCCGCCGGGGCCAGCATCCAGCCCAGCCGCCAGCCGGTCATCGAGAAGTACTTCGATACCGACCCGATCACCACCGCCGACCGCGAGGTTTCCCAGGCCGACGCGGTGTGCTCCCCACCGTAGGTGATGCCGTGGTAGATCTCGTCGGAGATCAGCAGGGTGCCGTGGGCATCGCACCAGCGGGCCACCGCGGCGAGTTCGGCGGGTTCGATCATCGTGCCCGTCGGGTTCGCCGGGCTGGCCACGATCAACCCGCGCGGCGGTTCGGGCAGGCTGTCGAGCATCGCGACGGTGGGCTGGAAACGCGTTTCGGCGCGGCAGTCCAGCTCGACCACCCGGCAGCCCAGCGCCGTCAGCGTGTTGCGATAGGCCGGATAGCCCGGGCGGGCGACCACCACGGTGTCACCGGGGTCGAAGGCCGCCAGGAAGATCAGGGTGAACGCGCCCGACGATCCGGTGGTCACCACGACATCGTCCGGATCGACCGGATAGCCGTAGGTGTCCCGATGATGGCCGGCGATGGCTTCCCGCAACTGCAGAATGCCGAACGTCTCGGTATAGCCGAACAGTTCGGCATCGATCGCCGACTTCGTGGCACGCAGTACCGGGGCCGGGGCCGGGGTGGAGGGCTGCCCGGCGGCCAGGCTCAGCACATCACCGTGCGTGCGGGCGCGTTCGGCGGCGGCTTTCCAGACATCCATCACGTAAAAAGGTGGAATGGTCGAGCGCCGAGATTCAGTGGACACCCGACCGACGGTAGAACACCGCTTCGGACGCTCTGACGGCTATGGTCAGCTCTGATGCTCGACGAGGCCAGCCGGCCGGCCGCCGGCCCGCCACCATCCGAGTCCGGATCCACCGCTTCCGGCAGCGGTCCCGGGCTGTTCCGGCGTAGCCGGAGCCGGATCTCCCGGCGCGGGGATCAGGAGCCGGAATCCGCGACCAGGGCGAGCATCGGGACCTTGCCGGACGAATCGGATACCGCGTTCGACACGCCTGTCCCCGATGCTCCGAAGGACGACGAAGCACCGCCCCCGGGGTCGCGTACTCTCCTGCAGCGCGCGGTGCTGATCGGCGGTGGCCGGCTCATCGCGCCCGACTGGCGGGAACGCGCCACGCAGGAACGGGAAATACACCTGACGCCCGGGCAGCGGCTCGCGGTCGCACGCCAGTGGACGCACCGGCAGCTCACCGCGCTGCGCTACCGGGTCCCGACCCGCGCCGAGCTCGCCGAACTGTTCGACCGCCGCCCGTCGGTGCAGGATATCGCCGATTCCGCGCGGCGGCACCGTTTCCTACTGGGCGGCCTGGGTCTCACTCTGCTGCTGGCCGCGGGAGATGCGGGAACGGGCCTGCTGGTGACCGCGCATCCCCCCGCGCCCGGTATCGCCCACCGCGTCGCGGTCGCCCACCCGCTGCGACTATCCATACCGGTGCCCTCGGTGCGCCGCTATCTCGACGCCATCGACAACGGTGAGCGGCTGCGCGAACAGGCGGTGGTGGCCGCCGCCGCCCGCGCGACCCTGGCGCGTGCGAAAGCGGAGGCGGCGGCCGCGGCGGCGGGTCAGGAGCAACCGTGGATCAACAGCGCACCGGGTCCCGAGGCGCTACCGCCGGGCGCTGTCCCACCGGGCCCCGGCGGCTTCGTCCTCCCGGCTCCCGGCACGTTCACCTCCGGTTTCGGCAGCCGCTGGGGCACCTTCCACCGCGGTATCGATATCGCCGGGCCGATCGGCAGTCCGATCTATGCCGTGGCCGACGGTACGGTCATCGATGCGGGCCCGGCCCAGGGGTTCGGTCTGTGGGTACGGATCCGTCACAACGACGGAACCATTTCCGTTTACGGCCATATGTACGATTTCTTCGTTTCGGTCGGCGAGCGGGTACCCGCCGGGATGCAGATCGCCCGGATGGGCAATCGCGGTGATTCCACCGGACCCCATCTGCATTTCGAGATCGTCATGGACGGCCGGCACGTGGATCCGCAACGCTGGCTGGCCCTGCACGGACTCTCGTACGGCTGAGTTTTCGTCCAGGCGAATATTCGGTAATCAGAACCAGGCACGACCCACATCCGCGCGATTGTGATCGATACCACGATATATGCAGGTACAGCCATTTCTCTCAGCAGAATAGAACCGTTGATTCGTCTCCTGTTCACCTGTGGTTAATCTATCGCAATCATTCTGTGATGCGCCAGCGAGCAGGCCGCGAGCCTGCCTATCGCGCGGCGAAGATATTCGCCCGAATATCCACCACCCTGCACGCCCGCCGATCGCCATCGGCGCGCGGGATACCGCGTAACCGGCGCGGACAACTGAATCCACAGATTCCACGAAGCAATCACAAAAGGAAACAGCGCAACGACGGCGCCGTCGATATCGCGGCGGCGTGGTGATCCCGCGCTGCCGGAGTTCGTCATGAAATTACGAAAACTGTTGCCCCTGGCCGTTGCCGCCGCCGCTCTCGCGGTCCCGGTGCAGGCTGGCGCCGAAACTCCGGTCGCCGGCGTACCCGCAGAGTTACAAGGACCCGCGCAGCAACTGCAACAGCAGGCCCAGCAGTGGCAACAGCAGTTGCCGCAACCCCAGCGCGATCAGCTACAGCAGTTCGTCCAGCCGCTGCCCCAACCGCTACCGCAGCTACTACCGCCGAGCTTCCCCGACAACCTGGACGGCTGGATCCGCAACGCGCTGCACATCCTCGGCCGGCACGGTATCCCGGCGAGCTACGAGGGCATCCACCGCACCGCCGTGCGGGAATCCGGCGGTAACCCGCACGCGATCAATCTCTGGGATTCCAATGCCGCGGCCGGGATCCCGTCCAAGGGACTCATGCAGGTGATCGACCCCACCTTTGCCGCCTATCACGTAGAAGGCACCTCGTGGGACATCTACGACCCGGTCGCCAATATCGCGGCAGCCTGCAACTACGCCGCCGCCCGCTACGGTTCCATCGACAACGTCTTCGGGGCGTACTGACCGCGCCGGATCCCCGGGGCCGCGCCGCACCCCGCTACCCGGTCAGCGGCGCGCCCCGGGAACAGGCCACCGGCCTGTCCGGCGACCTCGGATCCGCCCGCCGCGGGACGAGTCGCGCCGATGCGGGCGGCGCGATCGCGCCACCGGGACCTGTCACGCCGAATCGCCCACCGCAGAGTCGGGTCATGCCGGTGCAGACGGCCCCGCAGGCGCAGCGGCTCAGCTTGCGGCACCGGCCGGAGCCCCCGGCACCGTCGTCGGCCTCGGAGTAGACCCCGCGAACCTGCGCCGGCCCGTTGGCCCGCAACGGCTCGGTCGCGCCGGCCGGCGGGCTCGGCAGCACGCATCCGCGAAACTCAGAGTTCGATCCGGCCCTCGACCGCGGCGAGTCCGATATCGGAACGGTAATGGCTGCCGGGCAGTTTGATTCCCGCCAGGCGGTCGTAGGCTGCTTCGCGCGCCGCCGTCAGATCCACACCGGTGCCGACAATGCTCAGCACCCGGCCGCCCGCCGAGACCAGCGCACCGTCCGCGCGCTGCGATGTTCCCGCGTGCAGAACGGTCGCTAGATCATCGGTCGCCGCATCGCTCGCGCCGGTGATCACATCACCGGTCCGCGGCCGTCCGGGATAGTTCTCCGCGGCCAGCACCACCGTGACCGCTGCCCCACCGTGCCAGCGCGGCGCCGGCGCCTCGGCCAGCGTGCCGGTCGCGGTGGCGAACAGCAGCTCGCCCAACGGACTGTCGAGCAGCGCCAGCACCGCCTGCGTTTCGGGATCGCCGAAACGACAGTTGAATTCCACCACCGCCGGGCCCCCCGCGCCGATAGCCAGCCCCGCGTAGAGCAGTCCGCTGAACGGACAGCCACGCCGGACCATTTCGGCGGCGACCGGGGCCACCACTTCGTCGACGATCCGCGTGACCATATCGCCGGGCAGCCAAGGCAGCGGCGTATACGCGCCCATCCCACCGGTATTGGGCCCGGTATCGCCGTCGCCCACCCGTTTGTGGTCCTGGGCCGGCAGCAGCGGCACCACCGTCTCCCCGTCCACCAGGCAGAACAGCGATACCTCCGGCCCGTCGAGGAAGGATTCCAGCAGAACCGGATGTCCCTGTTCGAGCAGTTCGGCGGCATGGTCGCGGGCGGCGAGACGATCCGGGGTGACCACGACGCCCTTACCGGCGGCCAGCCCGTCGTCCTTCACGACCCAGGTGGGTCCGAAACGGTCCAGCGCGGCATCCAGTTCGGCCGGCGTGTCCACCACTTCGCTGTGCGCCGTCCGCACCCCGGCCGCGGCCATCACATCCTTGGCGAACGCCTTCGACCCCTCGATCCGGGCAGCTGCCGCCGACGGCCCGAAACAGGCGATCCCGGCCGCCCGCACGGCATCGGCCACACCCAGCACCAGCGGCACCTCGGGACCGATGACGACCAGATCGGCGGCCACCTCCCGCGCCAGCGCGGCCACGGCCTCCGCGGAACCGGCATCCACCGGGCGCACCTGTGCGTGCTGGGCGATACCGGCGTTCCCCGGTGCCGCGATGAGCGCACTCACTGCCGGGTCACGGCGCAGCGCAAGGACGAGGGCGTGTTCACGGGCTCCGGAACCGATGACGAGTACTCGCACCCGGACAGCTTAGAGCGTGTCCGGGAGCTCGGGTCCGGGGGCGGATCGCGCGCAAGCACCGGAAGCGTATTCGGTGGCTGGTGGGTCGGGATCGACAGCGTCTCCGGTGGCCCGCCACCGCCGGTACCAGCGGGTTTCCGCAGGCCGGCGTCCGCTCGCGCCACCTTGTGGATGATGGTGGGGAAACACCCGAAGCGGGTGGGTAATTCGCGCACCGGCCCGCCAGGGGTCATAACGCGCGGACGGGAGGACGGTCGTCATGGGTCTGATGGACGGGATCATGGGCAATGCCGGGCGGATGGAACCGGCACAGGCGCAACAGGAATTCCAGCGGCTGCTGGGCAACGGCGAACAGATCTATTCGGCCTATATCCTGGTGCGCGACGCCATGCTGTTCACCAATCGCCGGCTGATCCTCGTCGACAAGCAGGGTCTGTCGGGTCGCAAGGTGAGCTACCACAGCATCCCCTACCGCTCCATCACCCATTTCGCGGTGGAAACAGCAGGCACCTTCGACCTGGACGCCGAACTGGTGCTGTGGATCTCCGGCAGCGATACCCCGCTGCAGAAGAAGTTCAACCGCCAGGTGGACATCTACGAGGTCCAGGGAATCCTCTCCCACTTCGTCGGCGTCTGAACTCCGCCACCGGCCATACCCGCCCGGTGCGACTCGACGGTTCCCGGCCGGGCCGGGACTCGCAGCCCCCGCACGACCCAGCCCATCCGAGCACAACCAATATGCTCACCACATGGCTTCTGTTTTCAGTGCGATCATCGCCGGGGATCTGCCGGGCCGGTTCGTCTGGGAGGACGACGAATTCGTCGGATTCCTCACCATCGCCCCGGTGACCCCGGGGCACACCCTGGTGGTCCCCCGCAAGGAAATCGACCAGTGGCAGGACATCGAACCCGAGGTCTTCGCCCGCCTCAACGGTGTGGCGCAGAAGATCGGGCAGGCGGTGCGGGCAGCCTGGGACGCGCCCCGAGCCGGTCTGCTGATCGCCGGGCTGGAGGTACCCCACCTCCATGTACACGTCTTCCCGGCCTTCACCATGGGCAATTTCGATATCTCCGGCGCAGACCAGAACCCCTCCCCCGAATCGCTCGACGACGCGCAGACCAGGATCAAGCAGGCCCTGCGCGATCTCGGCTACGGCGCGAACGTCCCCGCCTGATCGCTACGCCCCGTCCGCGATCCGGTCTCGCCCCAGCGTAGGTACCGGACCGGGCGCAGGCGTATGGAGCGCTTCCGGCGAGGCTGTGCCGGCCGAAGTCGGAACCTCGCTGTTCGGTGGTGCCGAGCTGCTCATAGCTTTTCCGGATCATCCGACAACCGGTAAGTCCCCACGCGGTCACCCGACACCGGCCGCCGCCGCGGTAACCGGACCGTGAATGTGGTACCGCGGCCCGGCGCGCTGTCCACCGCCACGCTGCCGCCGTGCGCGGCGACCAGCGCCTGCACGATCGACAGTCCCAGCCCGGAACCACCGCTACCGCGACTCCGCGAATCGTCGACCCGATAGAACCGCTCGAAAACCCGTTCGGCCTGCTCGCCCGCCAATCCCGGCCCGGTATCGGCGACCTCGAGCAGTACCTCGTCCGGGCCGGGAGTGAGCCGCACGGTTACCGCCGCGTCGGACGGCGTATGCACGAGCGCGTTGTTCAGCAGATTCGCCAGGACCTGCCGCAGCCGGGCCGCATCCCCCGGCACCTCGGTGGTCCCGGTGCCCGGCCGCACCGCCAACTCGATCGACCGCCGCGTACCGCCCTGAGCGGCCGCCATCGCGCGGGCACTGTGCACCGCGTCGCCGGCCAGCGACAACAGATCCACCGGCGCGTACTCCACCGGCCGTTCGGCGTCCAGCCGGGCCAGCATCAACAGATCCTCGACCAGCAGACCCATCCGCTTCGATTCCCGCTCGATGCGGTCGAGCAGCATATCGGTATCGCGGGTGGCGCCCTGCCGGTACAACTCGGCAAAACCTTTGATCGTGGTCAGCGGAGTGCGCAGTTCGTGGCTGGCGTCGGCCACGAACCGGCGCATCTTCTCTTCCGAACGCCGAGCCGCCTCCTCCGATGCCTCGGTTGCGGCGAAACCCCGCTGAATCTGCGCGAGCATGGTGTTCAACGACCGGGCCAGCCGGTCCACCTCGGTATTCGTGGGCCGCATCGGCACCCGGCGGTGCAGATCACCGGCCGCGATATCGGCGGCGATCTCCTCCACCTGCTCCAGCCGGCGCAAACTGCGCCGGATCACGAAGTAGGCGGCCACCGCCAGCACCACCAGCACCGCCGCACCGATCACCACCTGCAGCACTACCAGCCGCTCGACGATCGCCTCGGTGTCGTCCAGCCGCAACGCGACCAGACTGGTGCCGTACGCGTTCTCGGTGTAGCGAACACGCCACTGCCCGGAATCACCGCCGGCCGACCCGGTGGTGAACGTACCCGGGCGCAGATCGCCGGGCAGCTCCGGTGCGCCGTTGCGGTCGTCCTGCAGGAACAACCGGCCGTCGGTGTCCTGCACGCGGGTGTAGAACTTCACCGGTGGGCGCTCTTTACCGGGCTCGCCCGGCAGTGATACCGGAGGCCGTCCCCCCGGCCGGGCCCAGCTGTCCGCCGCCTCTTCGAGCTGTTGATCCACCCGGTCGATCAACGTACTCCGCAACGCGGAGGTCACCGCGACCCCCGAAGCCAGCAACCCCACCGTCGCGAGCGCCACCAACGCCAGCACCAGCGTCACCCGCAGCGGTAACGCGGCGAACCGCCCGGCCGGGCCCTCCGGCGGCCGATCCGCCGGCGCGATCTCGACACTCACGATCGGCCCGCAGGCGATTCCCGCATCACATAACCGACCCCCCGCAAGGTGTGGATCAGCCGCCGCGGGCCGGTATCGACCTTCTTCCGCAGATAGGAAACATAGGTCTCCACCACCCCGACCTCACCGCCGAAGTCGTACCGCCACACATGGTCCAGAATCCGCGGTTTACTCAGCACCGTTCCCGCATTCACCATGAAATACCGCAGCAGGGTGAACTCCGTCGGCGACAGCGCGACCAGCTCCCCGGCCTTGAAAACCTCGTGGGAGTCATCGTCCAGTTCGATATCGGCGAACCGGATCCGCGACCGCTCCCGCTCCGGCGCCGCCCCGCCTGCCCGCCGCAGGATCACCCGCAACCGGGCCACCACTTCTTCCAGACTGAACGGTTTCGTGACATAGTCGTCCGCCCCCAAGGTCAACCCGGTGACCTTGTCCTGGACATCGTCGCGGGCAGTCAGGAACAGCACGGGCGCATCGATCCCGTCGGCCCGCAACCGCCGCAACAGCCCGAACCCGTCCATCCCCGGCATCATCACATCGACGATCAGCGCATCCGGCCGGAACCCGCGCGCCACATCCAGCGCCTGCGCACCATCCGACGCGGCGGCCACCTCGAACCCCTGGAACCGCAAACTCACGGTCAGCAACTCGACGATCATGGCTTCGTCGTCGACCACCAGTACCCGCGCCTCGGGTGCGGTATCCGGCCCACCAGTCATAGCTCCATCCTGGTCCAGCGCCCTGGTACCGCCCTGCGTACTTGCTGTGAACACGCTGTGTGTGAGATGGACGAGCAGTCGCGGACCCGGATTCGGCGCGCCGACTCGCGATGACGAGAGACGACCGGTTGGCGGCCTGAGTTCGTTCGTAGTGCAGGGCCGGCAATCGGCAGGACGGTCCACACGCGGGGAAGCCCCGAGGCGTACGGACGCCAGGACCGACGGACGCCGAGGCTCAGTCGGGGTAATTGTCTTCCGGGTCGGCTACCAGGGCTTTTCCGGCGACCTGGCCTTTGGCGAGAGCGTCGAGGAAGGCGCGGGCCCAGCGGTCGACATCGTGGGCGAGGACCTGGCGGCGCAGGGCGCGCATGCGGCGACGGCGGGTTTCGCGGTCGTCGGTGAGGGCGGAGACGATGGCGTCCTTCACGCTGTCCAGATCGTGCGGGTTGCACAGGTAGGACTGGCGGAGTTCGGCGGCCGCGCCGGTGAACTCGCTCAGCACCAGTGTGCCGTTGAGACCACTGTGGCAGGCCACGTACTCCTTGGCCACCAGGTTCATACCGTCACGCAGCGGGGTCACGAGCATGACGTCGGCGGCGACGAAGAAGGCGATGAGCTCCTCGCGGGCGATGGGACGGTGCAGATAGTGCACCACCGGATAGCCGACCCGGGCGAACTCGCCGTTGATCCGGCCGACCTGGCGTTCGATATCGCCACGCATCTGGATATAGCTCTCGACCCGTTCGCGGCTCGGTGTGGCCAGCTGCACCATCACGGTGTCGGCCGGGTCGATACGGCCTTCGTCGAGCAGTTCTTCCAGGGCGTTGAGCCGGATATCGATGCCCTTGGTGTAGTCGAGCCGGTCGACACCGAGCAGGACGTGTTTGGGGCTGCCGAGTTCGGCGCGGATCCGGGCGGCGCGCTCCCGTACCGACCGCCGCCGCGAATGCTCGTCCAGTCCGGCCGAGTCGATGGAGATCGGGAAGGCGCCCACTCGCACGGTCCGGAACCCGACCTGCACCACACCCATCTTCGACCGCACCCCGACCGTGCCGCGCGAGGTGGGCTGCCCGGCCAGCCGGCGGGCCAGGTACAGGAAATTCTGGGCGCCGCCGGGCAGATGGAACCCGATCAGGTCCGCGCCCAGCAGGCCCTCCACGATCTCGGTGCGCCACGGCATCTGCATGAACAGTTCGACCGGCGGGAACGGGATGTGCAGGAAGAAGCCGATGGTGAGATCGGGGCGCAGCATCCGCAGCATCTTCGGCACCAGCTGCAACTGGTAATCCTGCACCCAAACCGTGGCGCCCTCGGCGGCGACCTTGGCGGTCTCCTCGGCGAAACGCCGGTTCACCTGCACATAGGCCGACCACCAAGCCCGGTTGTACACCGGGCGGACGATCACATCGTGGTAGAGCGGCCACAGGGTCGCGTTGGAGAAGCCTTCGTAATAGTCGGCGACCTCCTGCGCCGACAGCGGCACCGGATGCAATTCCAGCCCGTCCTCGACGATCGGGTCGACCTCGACATCGGGAACGCCGGCCCAGCCGACCCAGGCGCCCCGGTTGCTGCGCAGTACCGGCTCCAGCGCGGTCACCAGCCCGCCGGGACTGCGTTTCCAGCGGGTGCTCCCGTCGGGCAGTTTTTCCAGGTCCACCGGGAGCCGGTTGGCGACGACGACGAACCCGGATCCGGCCCCGCGTTCCCGCAGGGGTTCGGCGTCCACCGCCTCGGGCTGGGCCTCCACCAGATCGATCGGACCGGTGACCGGACCGGAACCGTTACCGGCACCGGACGGGCCCGCGGATACGCCGGTATCGTCCTGACGGGTGGAATCTCTGGACGGCTGCTCTGTCATCTGGTCCACTCACGCATCCTTCGCGCGGCGCTGTACGCCACATGTAGTTGTGTGGATCCGCGGACGTCGCCGTTGGCGCCGGCGGCCCACATGGCCGTCAGCGCCCGGCGGCGATAGCTTGCGTGACCAGACGCTCGGCCATGCGGTCGAAGCTCAGCTTATTCGGTTCGGGCGCCCGGGCCGATCCCCAACATCGACAGGAGCATCCGGCATTCGTCGGCATCGGCGGCGTAGGCGGCCACGACCCGCTGCGCCTGACGAGCGGTCTCGTCGGCGAGGGGTTCCAGATCGTCGTCGGCGATACCGTTGGCGCTGCTTTTCGCGGCCATCTCAATCCTCCCGGCAGGTGCGCTGGTATGTGAAATGTCAATGGTATCTGCCCCGTGCGGAGGTCGCTGCGGGCGCGGTAACACAACGCCACCGCGCGGGCTATACCGTGGGCAGCGGAAACGATCAGGAAGGGGCCCTCAGCATGCCGTTGGCCACGGTGAACGGAATATCGATCAACTATCAGGTCAAAGGGGACCGTTCCAAGGGCACCGATGTGAAAGGCGGCGGCCCGCTGGTAGTGCTGATCATGGGGACCGGCAGCCCGGGCCGCGTATGGGAGCTGCACCAGGTGCCGGCACTGGTCGCCGCCGGCTACCGGGTCTGCACCTTCGACAACCGGGGTATCGCACCCTCTTACGAGGCCGCGAACGGGATGACCATCCAGGAGATGGTCGCCGATACGGCGGGGTTGATCGAGTTCCTGGACGAGGGTCCGGCGCTGGTGGCCGGCACCTCGATGGGCGCCCGGGTGGCGCAGGAGCTCGCCCTGGCCCGGCCCGAGCTGGTGCGGAAAGCCGTGTTCCTGGCCGGGCACGGCCGCCTGGACCGGTTTCAGAAGACCTTGTCGCTGGGCGAACACGAACTCGACGAGAGCGGGGTGAAGCTGCCGCCGAAGTACGAGGCCGCCCTCACCGCCGTGATGAACCTTTCCCCCGCCACCATGGCCGATGCCAACGCGGCCCGGGACTGGCTGGACCTGTTCGAGTTCACCGGCGGTCCGGTGCCCCCCGGCATCCGGGCGCAGCGCAAGATGGATCACGAATTCGATCGGGTGCAGGCCTACCGCGCCATCCGCGTGCCGTGCCTGGCGGTGGGTTTCGCCGATGACCGGATGATTCCGCCGTATCTGTCGCGGGAGGTCGCCGAGGCCATCCCGGGCGGGCGTTACCAGGAGGTTCCGGACGCCGGCCATTACGGCTACCTGGAGCGGCCCGATACAGTGAACAAGATCCTTCTGGAGTTCTTCGCCTCGTGAGGTGGAGCCCACAGCTAACACCGGCCTTGCTAGGGTCGACACATCGTTGGGTTCGCGAAACGGCAGCCGGAGGTCGTTCCTCTCTGCCGTGGCTGACCCGGACAGATCCGTACACATACGCGCGAGCACCCCTGTGAGGTGAAATGAGCACCAACCCGTTCGACGACGAGGACGGCCGCTTCTTCGTTCTGGTCAACGACGAAGAGCAGCACTCCCTGTGGCCGGCTTTCGCCGAGGTCCCGGCCGGCTGGCGCGTGGTCTTCGGCGAGGACAGCCGCGCCGCCTGCGTGGAGTACGTGGAGCAGAACTGGACCGATATGCGGCCCAAGAGCCTGCGCGACGCCATGGCGGCCGACGAAGCGGCCCGCAAGTAGTTCCGCCTCCGCACAGCCCGGCCGTATCCGTTCCGGTTACCGCTCTCCGATTCGGGTGCCGCACCGAATAACGGCCGGGCTGCGCAGTGTCCCGGCCGATCTGCACACGCTCGGCCACGGTACCGCTGGGGGCGTGACCCGTTCGTCGGCATGGTGAATCGGGTTCGCGAACTCGGCGGCGGCCCCGTATGATCGGCTGTCGAGCGGCTCGTTGTCCGAGCCGCTCCGCCGCCTTGGCGCAACTGGCAGCGCAACGTACTTGTAATGCGTAGGTTGAGGGTTCGAGTCCCTCAGGCGGCTCATATTTTGCTCTGGCCCACCGACATGTCGGTGGGCCGGAGTATTTTTCGCGGTATGAGGCGATGCCGGGGGCAGAGGCTACCGCTCGCCTTCGTGCTCGACCACATCAACGGCCACGCGACCGATAATCGGCGCGAGAACTTGCGATTGGCATGCCCGAACTGCGATTCACAGCTTCCGACTTATAAAAGCCGGAACCGGGGCAACGGTCGGCACCTGCGGCGAGCGCGCTATGCGCACAGCCAGTCGTACTAGCCGACAGGTTGGCGATCCCGTCCCGACCACGCACTGCCGAGATCCCGAACCGGCACCGGCGCGGGGATCTTCCCGGGTCCGCGGAGCAGATCTCGGCAGGCGGTTACCGTCGGCCGGTCAGATCGGGGTGACCGAGGCGACGAGCCACTGGTCGTCGGATTTGTCGAGGGCGACCCGGACGCGGCTGCCGGTGGTGGTGCCCTGGGGGGCTTCCTTGCTGGTGGTCACCTGATTCAGGAACAGCAGGACCACGGCGTGGGCGCGGTCGGCGGAGACGACGCCACCGGCCTGGGTGGTGGCCTTGACGGTGAGTTCCTTCTCCTTGGCGCCCGGCACGATGGCCTTCTCGATGAGCTGGAGGTAGTCGTCCCGGAAATCGGGAGCCAGGCTGTCGGCGGCCTTGGGCAGTTCCTTTTCCACCGTCTGGTGTTCATAGCTGAAGATGGCCGAGACGGTGCGGCTCGCGGCGGCGACGGCGTCGGTGCGTGACTGTTCGGACTGGCGGTAGTCCCAGTACCGGTAGCCGCCGATACCGGCCACCACCGCGGCGGCGACGATCACGACAGCGGTGACGCCGACGAGGATCTTGTTGCGTAGTTTCATGCCACGAACTCCACATCGGAGGCGGTCAGGGTGCCGTCGTCCCCGCGCTGCACGGTGACCCGGAAGCGGTAGTACCGCTGCTGTTCGCCTTCGGCGCCCGCATTGGTGAGGGTCTGTTTCGCGGCCACCAGGATCACCGCAGAGTTCTCGTCGTCGCGTTCCACGGCGGCCTCGACGACCTCGCCCGTGGACTGCACCTTCGCCTGCTTGACGATTTCGGTGAACGGGTCCACCCGGCCGTCGAATTCGGTTTTGAATTCACCGGAGGCCATGGTGAGGATGCGGTCGATATCTTCCTTGGCCGTATCGGCGCGGATGGTGGTCAGGTTGAGGATCGTCTGGCGCGCGGTCGCCACATACTCGGCCCGGCGCTCGTCACGCTGCTCGGTGGACTGGACGGCGAGCATCGACACCACTGCGGCGCCGACCAGGCCGATCAGCAGTACGGCAGCGGCAGTGAGCGCCACGATCCGTTTCCAGGAGCCGGAGCCGCTCTGCACGGCGGGCTCGGTGCCACCGGATTCGGCCGGAACGGTTTTCTCCATCGAGACGACGGTTGCGCCGGTTTCCGCAACGCCGCCTTCCGAATTCTCGGCAGCCTTCGCCGGGGTTCCGGGCTTGTCCGATATCCCGGTGTCTGCGGCGGACTTGTCGATCCGCACCGTCTCGTCGGGGTCGATCGAATCGGTGCCGGTAGCGGCACCGGGTGCCTGCTCCGCCGCCGTGTCGATCCGTTCGGTGACATCCGCGGACTTTTCCGCAGGGACCTCCGTGGACTTGCCCGCAGCGGCACCATCCGGCTGTCCGGAGGCGACCACGGATTTCCCGGCGGCTTCCTCGGGCTCGTTCGCAGTATCTGTGGACTTATCGGCGGCACCACCGGACTTGCCCGCAGCGGCGCGCCCGGGTTTGTCCGCAGTGATGCGTACCGTTTTATCGGCTGCGGCACTTCCGGGTTTCTTCTGCGCGGCGTCGCGCCCCGGTTCGGCGGCAGCGCTCACCGCTGCGGCGGACGCCGAATTCGCGGTGAGCTGTTCGGTTGCGTCCTCGACCGGTGGACCCGCCGTCCGGCTGGCCCGCCTGCGGGTACGGCGGGGGTCCTTGGTCTCGCTCATTTCTGCTGCTCCTGGAACATTGCCTGCCAATCCGCGGGTACGGTGCCCGATCCGCCGGGTGCGATATTGCCCTGACGGTAGCTGCGACCGTCGGTGCCGGTATAGACCCCGGTGGCCGGATCGTACGAGAGAGCGGCGGCGGGGGTGCTTGCGCCCGAGAAACTAGCAGGTGCGGGGGGTACTCCCGCAACCCCGGGGCCCGTGTCGGGCGCGGCAGCCGGTGCCGCGGGTTCACCGGGTGCAACCGGTTGCGGCGGTCCGAACGGCGGGTTCGTGCCCTCCGGAACGAATCCGGTGCGGCACAGCTCCGGGGTCGGGGCCCGGCGGCCCGGGAATTCCATACACGGTGTGTTGCGGATACCGCGTACCGCGCTGATGTCGTTCTGTGGAGTCTTGCAGTACAGGCCCTTCGGCGTCGGGATCGTATCGACCGCGTCGGGCCCACGCCGCTGATCAGGGGGCAGGAACCCGGTGGTACAGGCCGGCGGATCGTTGAGCACCGTCATGAAGTCGACCAGCGCGCCGTACTCCATGGGACCGCGGACGGCAGTGAGCAGCGCGGCGATCAGCGGCGGGTAGACGACCAGGATCTGTTCCAGGCCGGCGTGGTAGGTGACACCGACCTGTCCCACGCTGACCAGGTTGTTCAGCAGCAGCGGCAGGGTGGGCCGGAGTTCGTCGAACTGCTGGGTGACCCGTTCCATCGCCGCCGGACCGTTGGCGAGGATACTGCGCAGCGCCGGGTCGTGGGCGCGCAACTGGTCGGTGACGACCGCCAGATCGCGGGTCCACGACCGGATCGCGGCATCGGAGTTCACCTGGGTGTCGAGCAGCGGGCCGATCTGTTCGATGAGCTGTTTGGTGGGCCCGACATTGTCGTTGGCCTCCTGCACCAGCAGTGCCGCGGAGTCGAGGAACCGTTGCAGATCCGGTCCGGCGCCGTTGAAGGCCCGGAACGCCTCGTCGATGACCTGGCGCAGCCGGGTGTCGGCGACGCTGGCGAGCAGCCGGTCGGCCTGGTCCAGCAGTGCGCCGACGTCCTGCGGTAGTTCGGTGCGGTCCACGGGGATCACGCTGCCGTCGTACAGGTTGGCGTCGCCGGGCTGCTCCGGCGGAACCAGATCGACGTACTGTTCGCCGATCGCCGAAACGCTGCGGACCAGCGCGGTGGAATCGGCCGGGATCTTGTAGTCGCTGTCGACCGAGAGCCGGGCTTCCACACCGTCGCTGGTGAGCCGGACCTCCCGGACCACACCGACATTCGTTCCCCGATAGGAGACGTTGGCGTTCTGGTAGAGCCCGCCGGTGGCGGCGAGTTGCAGGGTGACCTCGATACGCCCGATACCGAGCATGGCGGGTACGCCGACGTAGGTGCCGCCCATGACGGCCAGGCCGACCACCGTGAGGATGGAGAAGATGACCAGCTGGATGCGGACGAAACGGCTGAGCGTCACGGGCCCTCGCCCCCTTGCGGCTGCCCGGGCAGCGGCACCGTCAGCCCGGGAATGGCGGGCAGGCCGGGAATCGGCGGCAGCCCGGGAATGGTCGGTTGCGGCTGGTCGCTGGGCGGCGCGCCGGGGGGCGGCGCCAGCGGTGTCGCGAGCGGGTTGCCCTGTTCGCCGGCGGGTCCGGCCACCTGGCCGAGGGCGACCTCTACGCCGCCGAACATTCCGCCGAGCCCGGTCCCGGTGAGGAAGTTCGAGTCCAGCCGTGCGGCGGTCAGGTCGACCGTCATGAACAGGTTCAGGTAGTCGCCCTTGATCGCGTTGTCCAGGTTCTTCAACGGGAACGGGAACGAGGCGATGATCTTCAAGGATTCGGTGAGGTCGGCGCCGGTATCGGCCAGTGTCTGCAGGACCGGGGCGAGGTTGGCCAGGTTCGCTTTCAGGTCGTCGCCGCTGTTGGCGATCAACCGGTTCACCACATCGCTGAGTTCACCGAGCTTGGTGATGGTGGTGGTGATGTTCTGCCGGCGATCGGCCAGCACGGTCAACGCGGGATGGATTTCCGAGATCGCTGCTTCCACCACATCGGTCTGCTCGACGAACTGGCCGGAGAGCCGGTCCAGTCCGCTGATCGCGGAGATGATGTCGTCGCGTTGCGCGTTCAGGTTGCCGATCAGATCGTTCATCTGGGGAATGAGGTCGCGGATCTCTTCTTCGTTGCCGACGAGCGCCGAGTTGAGTTCGCGGGTGATGTTCTCCAGCTGCGAGATACCGCCGCCGTTGAGGACCACCGACAGCGAGGACAGCACCTGTTCGGTGGTCGGGAAGACCCCCGCCCGCTCCAGCGGGATCACGTCACCGTCGGCGAGCCGGCCTTCGGGGGCGGTACCGGCCGGTGGCGCGAGTTCCACATGGTTGCTGCCGAGCAGACTGGTCTGGCCGATCTTGGCGGTGGCGTTGGCGGGCAACACGACATCAGGATTGAGCGAGACGGTCACCAACGCGTGCCAGTCCTCGACCTCGATATCGGTGACCGCGCCGACCGCGACGTCGTCGATGCGTACCGGTGAATTACGGGTCAGTGTGGTGACATTCGGCATCTGGATCTGCACGGTGTACGCGCCTTCGCCGGTACCTTCGGTGCCCGGCATCGGCAACGAGTTGAGTCCGTCGTACTGGCAGCCGGTGATCGGCAGGGCCAGGGCGAGCCCGACGGCGAGTGCCGCCGCCCGGCGCCGGAAACCCGGCGCGGGCATCTTCGGCCGGATGTCCGGCGCCCGCATCGCGAGTCGGCGCATCATCGTCCTCCTCCGGGCAGGCCGGGAATTTCGGGAAGCGGAATACCCGGGATCGCCAGTCCCGCGACACCGGCCGGAACCGTGACGGGTGCGGGCGCGGGCGCCGCCGGGGGTCCCACCTTCTGCGGATCCACCCGGCCGGGCAGGTCGGGGGTGGTGTAGTCCAGCTGGTCCGGGAACGCGGTCACACCGGTCGCGGGGTTGGTCATTATGGGCACGTAGTTCATCGCCAGCGAGTTGATCACCGGGGCGAGGTATTCGACGCACAGGTCGGCGCTGGTATCGGATTCGTGCTGTTCCAGAGCCCGGACCGAACCGCACAGGAAGCTCACCGGATCGGCGAAGTTGTTCAGCGAGATGGCGCCGGTCAGCGTGCCCTGGGCGGGTTTGTAGATCTGGTAGAAGTTCACCAGCGCGGTGGGCCCGGAGTGCAGCGCCTGCTCCAATTCCGGTCGTTTGTCGACCAGGATCTGGGTCACGTCGGCCAGCCGCTGGACGCCTTCGGTGAGTTCGGTTCCGCTGCCGTCCAGGAAGCGCTGCACATCGGCCAGTGCGAGATCCAGGTTGTCCAGGCCGGCGCCCAGATCCTGGGAGACGCCGGCGAGTACCGAAGAAACCGAAGCCAGCCGCCCGCCGAATTGCACGATCTGCTCGTTGCTCTTGGAGAGCACATCCACGAACTTCTGCAGGTTGCGGATGGTGCCGAACAGGTCGGTGCGGCCGTCGGACAGCGTGGTCAGCGTGGCCGAGAGTTCCCGCAGGGTGCTGCGGAACGCTTCGCCGTTACCGTCGAGGTTTTCCGCGGCGGTGTCCACGAAGCGGCCGAAGGAGCCCTGGGGGTCGTCGCCGACCGGGCCGAGCGCGGTGGAAAGTTTGTGGAGTTCGGTTTTGATGTCGTCCCATTCCACCGGGACGGCGGTCCGCTCGATGGGGATCTCCGCGCCGTCGGACAGCGTGTCCCCGCCGGTGTAGGCGGGCGCGATCTGGATGAAACGCGCGGAAACCAGCGACGGCGCGATGATCACAGCCCGGGCGTCGGCGGGCAGGTCGACGCTGCCGTCGACCGTCATGGTCACCTTCGCCTGCTCTTCACCGGGCTCGATGGAATCGATCTTGCCGATGGGCACGCCCAGCACCCGCACGTCGTCACCGGGGTAGATTCCGGTCGTGGAGGTGAAGTACGCGGTGATCTCGTGCTTGGTGAGTTGGTTGTACGCCAGGTAGCCGCCGGTGGCGACCAGCGCGATCACCACGACTCCGGCGAGGATCCCCACCCATTTCTTCGGCAGTGCGCGAACTGTGTCCTTGACCGTACTCATCGCGGCGGCTCCTGTGCGGACGGGCCGATCTTGGGACCGGGTTCGAGCAGATAGGCGCGCAGCGATTCGGGCAGGTGCTGCGGCCAGACCAGTGCGTCCACCAGCGGATGCAGGGTTTCACTGCTGGCGTTGACGACGTAGGCGTTGAAGTACGGACCGCTGCCGACCTGTTCGCCGAGCGCCGCGGCGAACGGGCCGAGACCGTCGAGCGCTTCGGTGATGTTGTCCCGGTTGCGCTCGAGCAGATCGAGCACCGAATTGAGCTTGTCCAGGGCCGGTTTCAGCTGCGCTTCGTTGTCGTGGACGAGGCCGGACAACTGCTGGGCCAGCGAGTTGACGTAGACGATCATCTGGCTGATGGCGGTGCGCCGCCGGTCGAGTTCGCCGAGCAGCTGGTTGCCGTCGACGAGCAGCGCGTTGATCGCGTCGGCCCGGTCGGCCAGGATCTTGGTGACGTTCTGCGCCCGGGACAGCAGATCCGACAGGGCCTGATCGCGGGCGTTGATGGTGCGCGACAACGCGGTCACGCCGTCCAGCGCCGACCGCAGCGGTGCCGGGGTGTCGGCGAAGGCCGCGGAGAGTTCGTCCAGCGTCTGATTCACCTTCTGCAGGTCCAGGTCCTGAACGGTCTGGCCGAGGTCGCCGAGCGCCTCGTTCAGCGAGTAGGGCGAGGTGGTGCGTTCGAGTGGAATGGTCTCGGTGACGGTCAGGGTGCCCTCGCCGTCCGGGTTCACGGCCAGCGATTTGCGGCCGAGAACGGTGTTGGTCTTGATCGCGGCGGTGGTCTTGCCCCCCAACTGGATCGAATCGTCGACGCTGAACCGGACCAGCACCCGGTCACCGTCGAGGCTCACGTCCTCGACGCGGCCGGATTTGATCCCGGCGACTTCCACGTCGTCACCGGTCACCAGCCCGCCGGCGTCGGCGAAGTAGGCGGTGTAGAAAGCGCCGCCGCGGATGAACGGCAGCCTTTCGAACTGCAGCGCCGACAAGGCCACCGCGACCGCCAGCACCAAGCCGACGACGCCGATGGTCACGGCACGTGATTGCTCCTTCATTCGCTCGCACACCTTCCGGTCGTCTGCGGGCCGGGCAGTTCGAGCAGCAGCGGCTTACCGTCGGGGCCGTCGACCAGGAAGTTGGTCTGGCATACGTAGATGTTGAGGAACGAGCCGTAGGCGCCGATGCGGTTCAGCATCTTGTAGGCGCCCGGCAGTTCGTCGAGAACGTACTGCACAGTGTCCGAACCATTGTCGAGGTTGGTGGCCAGCCGGCCGGTCTGGGCGATGGTCGCGGCCAGGTCGGGGCGGGCTTGCACCAGGAGATCGTTCGTCGCCCGCGTGGCGTCGGCGATCCGCGGCAGCGCGGCGCCGATGGGGTCGCGGTCGGCGGCGAGGCCGCTGACCAGCCGGCGCAGCTCGTCGATCGTGGTGGCGAATTGGTCACCGCGATCGTCGATGGTTTTCAGTACCGAGTTCAGGTTGTCGATCACACTGCCGATGAGCGCGTCCCGGTCGGCGAGGGTTTTGGTGAACGAGCCACTGCTGTTGAGCAGTTCGACGAGCGTGCCGCCCTGCCCCTGGAAGATCTGCAACAGGGCGTTGGTCAGGTCGTTGACCTGGGCCGGGTCCAGTCCTCGCAGTAGCGGTTTGAAACCACCCAGCAGCAGGTCGAGGTCGAGGGCGGGCGCGGTCTTGTCCAGGCCGATGGTGCCGCCTTCGTGCAGGGTGGTCGCCTCGCCCGGGCCCTCCAGCAGTTCCAGGTAGCGGTCGCCGACCAGGTTCTCGTAGCGGATCGTGGCCTTGGTACTGGTGAGCAGCCGGTACTTGGTATCGACATCGAATTCGACGTGTGCGTGGTATTCGTCGTCGACCTTCACCGAGGAGATCGAGCCGACCGGTACTCCGGCGATTCGCACCTTGTCGCCGGGCAGCATGCCCGAGGCGCTGGTGAACACGGCGTGATAGCCGTTCTGGCTGGAGAAACGCACCTGCGAGAACACGATCGCCAAACCGGCGAAGACCAGGGACATCACCAGCGTGAAGATGGCGAGTTTGACTGTCGTTGCGGTGTTTTTCATGGCCGGCCCACCCCCGGGAGTCCGCCGAACAGAACTTCGAAAACCTTGGGCGCGTTGAGGTTCAGCTTGGTCGAGGGAATGTAGGGATGCCCTTCGGAGGTATCGGTGACGACATAGTCGGCATGGCTGCCCGGTACGCGGTCGGTTGTCCCGGCGCACCGCGGTCCGCCCGTGGCGTTCACCTTCGGCAGATCGTTGGGGTAGGTGTAGGGCGGTGTGCCGTACATGAAACCGGTGTTCAGGGCCACACCCTCCTGTCCGCCGCCGAAGACCTGCTCACCGATCGGCATCGCCTTGGCCGCACCGCCGATGAGGCAGGCCAGCGCGGGCTTGTACTCGTTGAGCAGTTCCGTGGTCGGCCGCAGCAGATCCAGTGCGGTGCCGAGCTGCGCCTCGTTCTCGTGCAGGACCGCGCCGGTGGTGTCGGCGAGACCGGTGAGATCGGCCAGCAGGGCGTCGACATCCGATTCCGCTTCGGTGATGGTGCGGGTGCTCACCGTGGCATTGTCGACGGTTCGCAGCAGATCCCCGGACACATCCGCGTACAGGTTGCCCACGGTGGCGGTGGCCTGGAAGTCGCGCTGCAAGGCCGGCAGCATCGGGTTGATCTCGCGGAGATACGCGTTGCCGTTCACCAGCAGCTCACCGAGCGATTCGCCGCGACCCTGCAGCGCGGTCCCCAGCGCGGTGAGCGTGGCGCTGAGCTTCTCCGGCTCCACCTGGGCCAGCACATCGCTGAGATGTTGGAACAGCGTGTTGAACTCGACAGTGACCTTATCGGTCGCCAGCCGGGCGCCCGGTTGCAGCGATTGCTCCTCCGGCTCCTGCGGGATCACGAAGTTGATGTATTTGGCGCCGAACACCGTGGTCGACCGGATATCGACGGTGGCATTGGCGGGCACCAGGCCCAGCTTGTCGGGATCCAGCGCCAGGCGCAGATCGGTGCCTTCGTCGGTGGGTTCCAGCGCGGCCACCCGGCCGATCTGCACACCGCGCACTTTGACCTTGGCATCCGGGTCCAGCACCAGACCGCTACGGGGTGCTGCCACGGTGACCGTGACGCTGGGTGTGAAACCGCCGAAGAACATCGTCAGGGAGACGAATACCGCCGCCACCACGGCCAGGACCATAGCACCGCCGGCCAGTTTCAGCCCGAATTTCCGCTGGAAGGTGGTCCATCCGCTCACCGGGCGCAGTGGCGCCGCGGGTTCGCCGGGATCTTGGATGCCGTTCGTGGCCGCGGGATCGCGCCCGGGCTGTTTGCTGTCCGATCGCATCAGTTCAGTCATGGCGCCTATCCGGAAAGGTTGAAGTTGCCGGAGGTGCCGTAGAGGGCCAGGGAGATCAGCAGCGTCACCGAGACGACCGCGATCAGCGAGGTACGGACCGCATTACCCACGGCGATACCGACACCCACCGGGCCGCCGGCCGCTGTGTAGCCGTAATACGTATGGATCATCATCACCGCCAACGCCATGACAATGGCCTGAACGAACGACCACAGAATGTCGCTCGGAATGAGAAATGTGGAGAAGTAGTGGTCGTACACGCCGGCCGACTGTCCGTAGATCACGACGGTGGCGAACCGGCTGGCGATGAAGGAGGCGATCACGGCCAGCGAGTACAGCGGCACGATCGCGATCATCCCGGCCAGCACGCGGGTTCCCACCAGGTACGGCATCGGACGGATCGCCATGGATTCGAGTGCGTCGATCTCTTCGGCGACCCGCATCGCGCCCAATTGGGCGGTGGAGCCGGCACCGATGGTGGCGGCCAGGCCGATTCCGGAGATGACCGGTGCCGCGATACGGACATTGAGGAACGCGGCGAAGAAGCCGGTCAGCGCCTCGACGCCGATATTGCCGAGGGAACTGTAGCCCTGGACGGCGATGGTGGCACCGGAGAACAGGGTCAGGAAGCCGACGATCACCACCGTTCCGCCGATCACGGCGAGGGCGCCGGTACCCATGCTGATCTCGGCGATGAGACGGATGGTTTCGGTGCGGTAGTGCACCAGCGCGCGCGGCATGGAACCGATCGCGCGACCGTAGAACACGGCCTGTTTGCCGAGATCGTCGATCGAATTCGAGAATCTGCGGACGCGCCGGGTAACTCTGGGGAAGCGGGATTGGATGATCACCGAGGCCGACATCGCGTCACCGCACCGAGAATTTGAGACCGACCGCCGTAACCACGACGTTCACCACGAACAGCGCCATGAAGGCGAAAACCACTGTCTGGTTCACCGCATCACCGACACTTTTGGGACCACCTTTGACATTCAAACCCAGGTAGCAGGCCACCAATCCGGCGATCAGACCGAAAAGACCGGCCTTGACTTCGGAAATGATCAGCTCGGGAAGATTGGTCAGCAGGGTGATGCCGTTGACGAATGCGCCCGGGTTCACGTCCTGCAGATACACCGAAAAAAGGAAGCCGCCGACAATACCGATGGTGCAGACCAGGCTGTTCAGCATCAGGGCGACGAACATCGAGGCCAGCACCCGGGGCACCACCAGCCGGTGGATCGGATCGATGCCGAGCACCTTCATGGCGTCGATTTCTTCCCGGATGGTGCGGGCACCGAGGTCCGCGCAGATGGCGGTGGCGCCCGCGCCGGCGACGATGAGCACCGTGACGATAGGCCCGACCTGGGTCACCGCACCGAAGGCCGCACCGGCCCCGCTGAGGTCGGCGGCGCCGATTTCGCGCAGCAGAATATTCAGGACGAATACGACGAGCACGGTGAACGGTATTGCGACAAGAACGGTCGGCAGAATCGATACCCGCGCTACGAACCACGACTGGTCGATGAATTCCCGCAGCTGAAAGGGCCGCCGCAGACTCGCCCGGGCCACCGAGGCGGTGAGTTCGAAGAATCCGCCGACGGCCCGCAATGGCACGGCAAGGACGTCGTTCACTGTGGATCCTCCTTGCCTGACTGGTCCCGCTGGCGGCCGGTGGGGGTACACCCCGGGACACGCCCCGCTAAGTAGAACACGTTCATTTCCTATTTGGGGCCATTTTGAGGCTTGTGAACTGTTGACTTGTCGCAATCTCAGACAGCGAGACTGGAACCTGTTGCATACGCCTTGGGCATCATCGTGTGAGGCCGGGCACAATACGACCCTTTGTTTACCAACGACTGGACGTTTGTACAACTCCGACCGGCCGGGTTGCGCGATTCGAATCGTGCAACCCGGCTCGGCAGAATCGGCTCAACCCAGTTCGTGCAGCGCCGTTGCAGAGAAGGTACGGCCTTCGTCGCGTCCGGCGAAGTAACCGGTCAGCGTGGTAGCCAGATCGTCATCAGACCATTGCGCACCGGCCGCGTCGAAGCGCTGCTCGACCTCCGGCGCCGCCATCAACGCGACCATCGGCCCGTAGACCACGAAAACCTGCCCGTTCACCCGGTCCGCGGCCGGGGAGGCGAGGTAGGCCACCAGCCGCGCCACATGTTCGGGCGACAGCGGATCCACCTCGTTCTCGGGCGCCGCACTGAAGACCTGTTCGGTCATCGCGGTACGCGCCCGCGGGCAGATCGCGTTCGCGCGCACACCCACGCGTTCCAGCGCCCGGGAAGCCGACAATGTCAGAGCGGTGATCCCGGCCTTGGCCGCCGCGTAGTTGGCCTGCCCCGCGGGCCCCAGGAGACCCGCCTCGGAAGAGGTGTTGACAATCCGGCCGTAGACCGGAGCACCGGCCTCCTTCGACCGCGCCCGCCAGTAGGCGCCCGCATTACGGGTCAGCAGGAAATGCCCGCGCAGATGGACCGACAGAACCGCGTCCCAGTCCTCGTCGGACAGGTTGAACAGCATCTTGTCGCGGGTGATCCCCGCATTGTTGACCACGATGTCCAGGCCACCGAAGGATTCGGTGGCGGCGGTGATCAACGCGTCGGCGGTGGACCGCTCGGCGACACTGCCCGCGACGAACTCCGCTTTGGCGCCGAGGGCCCGGATCTGCTCCAGCGTCTCACCGACGGCGTCGGACTCGGCGAGGTCGTTGACCACCACCGAGGCCCCGGCTCCCGCCAGAGCGAGCGCTTCGGCCTTACCCAGGCCCGCACCCGCTCCGGTCACGATCGCAACTCGCCCGGCAAGGCTGGTATCTGTATCGCTCACCGGGCCGACTCTAGAACGTGTTCTTATTCACGGCAAGAGCAGATTCACAGCAAACGCAAAGCCGCTTTCGGACATTGCGCAACCGCATCGGCAACCGCCGACTCCTGCTCGGGCGCGACCTCACCCTCGGCGACGTGCAGCATGTCCTCGTCATCGAGTTCAAAGACGTCGGGAGCAATTCCCGCGCAGATTCCGTTCGCTTCGCACTGATCGAAGTCAACGCTGACCTTCATCGAAACTCCTTTTCCCGCCCAATGGCGCAAGCCTAACAAGCGAGGCACCCACGGGCAGGCTACATGGGCTGATTACCTTTCAATACTGGAACATGTTTCAGTGCATATGCAATGATCGGAGCCAGGTATCGGAGATCCATTCCGCGCTCCGCGAGGGTGAGCGCGGCACGATCCCACGTCCAGGCCCATCTCCAACCCGCAGAACGAAGGCTCGAGGTACCGCCATGCGCATCGCGTATACCCCGGAACACGAACAGCTCCGCGCCGAGCTGCGCGCATACTTCGCGCGCCTGATCACCCCGGAACGGCGGGCCGCGCTCAGCGCGCAGACCGGCGAGTACGGGCAGGGAAATGTGTATCGCGAGGTCGTGGCCGAGATGGGCCGCGACGGCTGGCTGGCCCTGGGCTGGCCCGAGGAGTACGGCGGCCAGAACCGGCCCATGCTCGACCAGCTGATCTTCACCGACGAGGCCGCCATCGCCGGCGCCCCGGTGCCGTTCCTGACCATCAACTCGGTCGCGCCGACGATCATGCACTACGGCAGCGAGGAACAGAAGAAATTCTTCCTCCCCAAGATCGCCGCCGGTGACCTGCACTTCGCCATCGGCTACTCCGAACCCGGCGCCGGTACCGACCTGGCGTCGCTGCGCACCACCGCCGTCCGCGACGGCGACGACTACGTGATCAACGGCCAGAAGATGTGGACCAGCCTCATCGCCTACGCCGACTACGTCTGGCTGGCCGTGCGCACCGACCCCGCCGCCAAGAAACACAAGGGCATCAGCATGCTGATCGTGCCCACCACCGCCGAAGGTTTCTCCTGGACTCCGGTGCACACCATGGCCGGCCCCGACACCAGCGCCACCTACTACCAGGATGTGCGCGTCCCGGTGACCTCCCTGGTCGGCCCGGAGAACGGCGGCTGGCCGCTGGTCACCAACCAGCTCAACCACGAACGGGTCGCGCTGACCTCCGCCGCGGCCCTGCAACTGGCCGTCGCGCAGACGACCGCATGGGCCAAGGAGACGAAGGCAGCCGACGGGTCGCGGGTGTTCGACCGCGAATGGGTCCAGCTGAACCTGGCCCGGGTGCATGCCAAGGTCGAATACCTCAAGCTCATGAACTGGGAGATCGCCAGCCGGGCCGACGCCGGCGGCGACGCCGCACCCCGCCCGTGGGACGCCTCGGCCTGCAAGGTGTACGGCACCGAACTGTCCACCGAGGCCTACCGGCTGCTCATGGAGGTGCTCGGCCCACAGGCGGCACTACGCCAGGACTCCCCCGGCTCGGTGCTGCGCGGCCGGTTGGAGCGGATGCACCGGGCCGCCCTCATCCTCACCTTCGGCGGCGGCACCAACGAGGTCCAGCGCGACATCATCGCCATGACCGCGCTGAAACAGCCCGCCTCCGCCCGCTGACCGCGTCCGATTCCAGAAATAGGTAGTTCACCATGGATTTCACTCCCACCGAAGCCCAGCTGGACCTGGCCCGGCTCACCGGCGAGGTCTGCGAGAAACTGGTCACCGCCGACCGGCTGCGCGAACTTGACGGCGGCACCGCAAAATTCGACGAACCATTGTGGAAATCGCTCGCCGAGACCGGGGTGCTGGCGGCCGCGTTGCCCGAGGAAATCGGCGGTAGCGGGTTCGGCACGCTGGAGCAGACGGCGATCCTGCGCGAACTCGGAAAATCCGTCGCGGCCGTCCCCTACCTGTGGTCGATCGTGCTCGGCGCGGGCGCGCTGGCCCGGTTCGGTTCCGCGCCGCAACGCGAACTCGCCGCCGCGGCCGCCGCCGGCACGTCGATTCTCACCGTCGCCGTGGCCGAGGAACACAACTGGAATCCGGCCCGGCCCACCACTACGGCCACCGAATCCGGCGACGGGTGGCAGGTGACCGGCGTGAAGACCACCGTTCCCGTCGCCGACCGCGCCGCGCGGATCCTGGTGCCCGCCTCGGTATCGGGCCAGCCCGCCGTTTTCCTGGTCGATCCGGCCCACGATTCCGTCACTGTGACCGCACAGCAGGTCACCGACCGCAGCGCGGAATCACTGGTCGAATTCGCCGACTCCCCCGCCGAACTGCTCGGCACCCTGGCCGACGGCGAACAGATCCTGTCCTGGCTGCTCGACCGCGCCTGGCTCGGTCTGTCCGCGCAGCAACTGGGCACACTGGAACGCTCGCTGGAGCTGGTCGCCGGCTACGGCCGCGAACGCGAACAGTTCGGCCGCGCGGTCGGCAGCTTCCAGGCCGTGGCCCAGCGCCTCTCCGACGCCTACATCAGCGTCCAGGGCCTACGCCTCACCACCACCCAGGCGGCGTGGCAGCTCAGCGAAGACCTCGACGCCACCGGCGCCATCCACACCGCGAAGTTCTGGGCTGCCGAAGCCGGTCACCAGGTGGCGCACACGCTGGTCCATGTACACGGCGGGGTCGGGATCGACCGCGACCACATCGTGCACAACTACTTCACCGCCGCCAAACACAACGAGTTCGCCCTCGGCGGAGCCACGAACCACTTGCTTGCGCTGGCCCGGTTCGTTCCCGAATCCGCTTAGGGTCCGACCGGTCGGCGCCGCTGTACCTGCTCTCGACGGAGAGTCCCCAAGCCGGTCTGACCTGCCGATGTGTACTCGCCTCCCCTTGCGGGGGCGCTGCTCCGCGCCCGGCGTTGGCGCGACCGAGTCCAATGGGGGGAGGGAAAGCAGTCGATTCCTGTCCCGGGACAGACGCGGCCGGATTGCCCGACCGGTCAGTGGAAGCGCACCTCGGGGCTCGCCGGATCCGGTGCGTCGAGGATCGGGTGCGCGATACCGCGCAGGTGAAAATCGACGAAGGCGGTGACGTATCGCCGAGTCAGGTCCATCGCGCGGTTACCGTCGATTGCCGTCGCCGGGACCTGGTAACCGAGGGCCGCGGCGATCGGCGCGTAATCGGTGAAGGACGAATGTGACGTGCCGGCCACCGACAGCCAGCGTTTCCAGCCGTGGAACGCGTCGAAGGCGGTATCCCATTCGGCACCGGACTTACCGTCGGGTGCGTGCCCCGGTGCACCCATCATCAGAAACGGCCGGTCGACAGCTCGGCCGTACGGCGCGGCGGGGAACGTTCCGTCCAGGTTGAATCCCGCGCGGATCCGGCCGTCCTCGGCGAGCGCATACGGCGCGGTGAACCCGCCCGCGGAGTGACCGCCCATGGCGATCCGGGACGGATCGATCGGTAGGCGTCCCGCCAGTTCGTCGAGGACGAAGGACACGTCCTGTGCCCGACCGCGCGCGACCCCGGCAGCGTCCAAGCGGCCCACGCACGCCTCGCATTCGGTGATGCGGCCATCCGGGAAGGTCACCGCCGAGACCTCGTATGTGTGGTCGATACCGAGTACGAGATAGCCGCGAGCGGCCAGCTCCTCGGCGAGGCCGGTGAGCGATGCCCGCGGCATGGTGAAGCCGGGCGACAGCACGACCGTCGGCAGCGGATGTCCCCACCGCGGCGCGTCCACATAGGCGTGCGTTCGTATCTTGCTGAGTGAATCCGGCGCGAAGCCTTCCAGTCCCAGCGAAGCAAGAATGAGTGCCGATTCTTCCGGTGTGGCGTAGAGGTCCGGCCGGCCGATCGGTGCCAGTGCCGGGTACCAGGCAGAGACCATCAGTTCGCGGTCGCGCCCCGGAACCCACGGGTCGGGCCGATCGTCGATCAGATGGAACTCCTGGACACCGACCGGGAACGGCCCCGTCGGGGCCGGCAGGGCCGCGCCGAGCCCGGGCCCTGATGTGGCGGGCGCGGCCGACGCGGGTGCGGTGACCACAACCCCCAGCGCGACCGCGAGAATCGCTGCGAAGGCAAGGAAACGAGTGATACCCACGGACTCACTTTCGATCGGAACAATCATGTTCCGCTGAGCTTCGCAGGCGTTCGTACTGCTGCGCATCAGGTGAATCCCGGAATCCCACCCTGGGGACTTATGGATCGGACAGCGAGTGCGGACCATCGGCCCGCTCGAGCTCCGCCCCTGCGTCACCGTGCGCACATCTCGCGACGTCGCGCCACAATCAGCAGTGGCGAGCACGGGCGTTCCGGCGAGGCCGCGACAGCCTGACCTGCGCCCGAATCCCCGCGCGACGCCATGAGCGTGGCGGAAACGGGCACCATCCGGCCCCCACGGGCGCGCTCCGAAGCAGATGGCGAGTTCCGTGATCACCTCGCGGCGTTCACGCCTGCGCTGACAGCAGTTCTTCGGTGAGCCGGGAAAGGCGGTCGGCTGCGCCCCGGTCGAGCGTGGGCAGCGACAGATCGAGGGCACGGCCCCGGTCGATTGCGCGGAGTGGCACCGCGGAGGGAGTGTCGACGAACTCGTGGATCGGGTGGATCGCGGTGGACACGGGCCGGGCGGCGAACACGGCGAGCGTCCTGATGGCTGTCCGGGCTACGGGGTTCAGCGGTGAGAGGTCGCCGCTGCGGGTGAACCCGGGATGATAGAGAACGTATCCGATCTTCCCGCCGAATTGTCCGGCGAAGGAGACCCCCAGCAGATCGTTCGCCCGGCCGGCCTGCAATTGGGCACGGACCACACTGTAGCCATGCGCGAGATGCGGATCATCCCAGTTCACCGCTCCTTTCCGAACCCCGACTCCGGCGATGTTCACGATCACCGGCTGTGCACTGCGCTCGAGCAGCGGAACCAACCCGTACGAGAGCAGATACCGGCTGAGGTAGTACAGCGCGAAGGTGCGCTCGAATCCCTCCTCGGTCTGGATGCGCGTCGGTGAAGTCCGGTTCGCGAACAGCAGCAGCGCATCGACTACCTCGTACTCCGACGCTATTTCGGCGACAACTTTTCGCGTCTCCGCCACCGAACTCAGGTCCGCCCGCAGAAAGCGCGCACGGTCCGCATCAGGCCCTGCGGCAGCAACCAACGAATCCCCCTTGGCCGGATTGCTGCCGATCACCACGACCCGATCGCCCCGGGCAAGCCGCTCCAGCGCGAACGCGCGCCCCATACCATCGGTACCACCACTGACAACAACAGTTTTCGTCATCGCACCTCCATCGGTCCACCTGTCGATCCCATCCTCGACAACGGTTACCGACCCCGGAAGAAGGCACTTCTATGTTCCCCACCCCAGCGCAGGCCCCCTCCTTCGCCACGGCGGAACTCCCCGCGACCGTCCCCAGCGCCGACTATCAGTCTTGCCCGGTCACCGATATCGTCCGGATTCTCGGCGACAAATGGACCCTGCTGGTGATCGCCCTACTCGCCCGCCGCCCCTACCATTACAACGAACTGCACCGCTCCGTCGAAGACATCAGCCGCCGCATGCTGACCCGAACCCTGCGCGCCCTGGAAGCGGACGGCCTCGTCGACCGGACGGCCTACCCGACCGTCCCGCCAACGGTCCGATACAGCCTCACTCCCCTGGGCGAAACACTCCTCGATCCCCTCTCGGCCATCGCCGGCTGGGCGGTGGATCATGCAAGCGATATCGCCGCAGCCAGACTGGCCCACACCGGAGCAGCCGCGCGGTGATATCGAACAGTGGTCGATCGAATGCGTGGCACCGCCGACAGCAAAGAGGTCGAAGGTATGAGTACCGACGAGATCATGGAATTGCTTCGCGGCGACCGACCTGAGCGATGAACCACAGTCCGAGTTCCTGCCACGCCGATTCGAAACCTCAGAGTTACTGCTCGAACCTCGTCAGCTGCTCGGTGATCTTCGGCAGATCGAGCTGGCCTTGGGCAACAGCCAATACGAACCGTTCGGCTTCGTCCACATCGAAGTTCCTGTCCAGCGGATGCCCGTTCATTTGCAGGAACACCCATGTCGCGTACCAAGCCAACCGCTTGTTCCCATCGATCATCGCGTGGTTCCGCGCAATCGACTCCATCAGTGCAGCGGCCTTCTGCCATAGATGCGGGTAGGCGTCCTGGCCAAAAACGCTCGCTTGCGGCCGGGCCAGTGCCGACTCCAACAGCCCGTAGTCGCGTACCTCCGGTGTCCCGAGACGGTCGGCAAGATTCATCAACTCGACAAGCGTGAGGTACTTGATCAAGCGAGCCGCCGGTTCAGTTCTTCGCTGGCCGCGAGCACATGATCGGCAGCCTCGTTGAACAAGCGCGAATGCTCATTGATCGCGGTGATCACGGCGTCATGCGCGAACTGCTGCATGCTCCTACCCTCTCGCTCAGCCCGCTCCCGCAGGGCCTCCAGTTCCTCATCGCTGAACCTGACATTCAAACCGGCCATACCGAACGGTACCACGCGGTACCACCGATACCGCGGCCCTTGAAGGGAAGATACGCGCAGGTAGCGGCCCAGCCAGGAGGCGACTGCCTGGATTCACCGCTGGAGCACAAGCGAGGGGCTGCCGCATCCATGCGACAGCCCCTCGGGGCGAGGAATTCTACGACGAGCTGCCCGCCTGGGAATGCTCGTCGGCGTCGCGCTCCTCGGTTTGCGCCTTGGCCCACTTGTAGTCGGGCTTACCGGCCGGGGACCGCTTGATCTCGTCGACGAACCACAGGCTGCGCGGCATCTTGTAGGAGGAGATCTCCTGGGTCAGCACCGGACGCAGCTCCTCGAGGGTGGGGCGTTTGCCGCCGCGGCACTGCACCACGGCCGCCACCCGCTGACCCCAGCGTTCGTCGGGAACACCGACCACCAGCGCGTCGAAGATCTCCGGGTGGCATTTCAGCGCGCCCTCGACCTCTTCGGGGTAGATCTTCTCGCCGCCGCTGTTGATGCTCACCGAGCCGCGGCCCAGCATCGTGACGGTGCCGTCTTCCTCGACCCGCGCGTAGTCGCCAGGGATCGAGTACCGGACGCCGTTGAACTCCTTGAACGTCGCCGCGGTTTTCACCGGGTCGTTGTAGTAGCCGACCGGGATATGCCCCTTCCGGGCCAGCAGGCCGACCTGACCGGAGCCGGGCGCGACCGGGTTGCCGTCGTCGTCGATCACCGCGGTGGACGCGTCGATCTTCACTCGCGGGCCACCGGTGTGCGTGGCGCCCTTGGCCGCGATGGAGATACCACCGAACCCGGTCTCCGACGAGCCGATCGAATCGGTGATGACCGTATTCGGCAGCAGTTCGATGTAGCGGTCCTTGAGCGACGGGGAGAACAGCGCCGCACTGCTGGCCATGGCCCACAGGTTGGTGTGCTGATAGGGCTCGCCAGTCTCCGGATGGCCGGCCTCGAGCGCGTCCAGCATCGGCCGGGCCATGGCGTCGCCGGTGATGAAGATCATGTTGATACCGTGCGCGTCGACGGCCTGCCAGACGGTGTGCGCGTCGAATTCCGGGATCATGATGGTCTTGCCGCCGTCGAACAGCCCGTGGAAGACGGCGGTCTGCGAACCACCGTGGATCAGCGGTGGAATCGGGTACCGCACCATCTGGCCGCCGGCCGCGCCGTTCTTGGCCTGCTGCCATTCGTCCTGCACGTATTCGCCGGTCATGAAGTTGATACCGCCGCCGAGCACGCGCCACCAATCCTCGTGGCGCCACATGACGCCCTTGGGCATTCCGGTGGTGCCGCCGGTGTAGAGCATGAAGATGTCGCCGTTGGAGCGATCGCCGAAATCGCGTTCGCCGGACGATTCCGCCAGGGCCGCTTCGTAATCCACCGATCCCTCGGCGGTAGCCGCGTCGGTGCCGTCGTCGACCACGAGCACGGTCTTCAGCTGCGGCACCTTCGGCCGGACGTTGGCCACCTTGTCGGTGTAGCGGCGCTCGTGGATCAGCGCCACCATGTCCGAATTCTCGAAGATGTACTGCAACTCGTTCTCGACATAGCGGAAGTTGACGTTGACCATCACTGCCCGCGCTTTGAAGACCGCCAGCATCGACTCGACGGCCTCGATGGTGTTGCGGGAGTAGATGCCGACCTTGTCGCCCGGCTGCACACCGTGTTCCAGCAGGTAGTGCGCCAGTCTGTTGGCACGGTCCTCCAGTTGGGCAAAGGTCTCCGAGCGGTGGTCGTCAGCCAGCGCAACCCGGTCCGGCACGAGATCGATTGTGTGTTCGACGAGGTCGGCTATGTTGTACGTCACAAGGTCAAAAATAGAACGTGTTACTGTTTCTGGCAAGGGTCCGAGTAACAGGAGAAACAACGATGCCTCAATGCCTCGTCGAGAAGCGCGGCCACGTCCTCATCGTCACCATGAACCGCCCCGAGGCCCGTAACGCGCTCTCGGGCGAAATGATGGCGATCATGCGCGACGCCTGGGATCAGGTGGACAGCGATCCGGAGATCCGGGTCGCGATCCTCACCGGCGCCGGCGGGGCGTTCTGCGCGGGCGCCGACCTCAAGGGTATGACCCAGCAGCATCCCGGGGACTCGTTTGCCGGAGGCGGCTGGGATCTGTCGAAGATCGAGGCACTGCTCAAGGGTCGTCGCCTCACCAAACCGCTCATCGCGGCTGTCGAGGGGGCTGCCATCGCCGGCGGTACCGAGATCCTGCAGGGCACCGATATCCGGGTCGCCGGCGAAAGCGCCAAATTCGGTGTCTCCGAAGCGCGCTGGGGCCTGTTCCCGCTGGGCGGCTCCGCGGTCCGGCTGGTCCGTCAGGTCCCCTACACCGTGGCCGCGGATATCCTGCTGACCGGCCGGCATCTCACCGCCGCCGAGGCCAAGGAGATCGGCCTGGTCGGCCATGTCGTCCCGGACGGTCAGGCGCTGGACAAGGCCCTGGAACTGGCCGACCTGATCGCCGCCAACGGACCGCTCGCGGTGCAGGCGATCCTGCAGACCATCCGCGATACCGAATGCATGCCCGAGGAAGAGGCGTTCCAGATCGACGCCAAGCTCGGCATGGCGGTGTTCCAGTCCGCGGACGCGAAGGAAGGCCCGAAGGCATTCAAGGAGAAGCGCAAGCCCACCTTCACCGGTAAGTGAGCTTGCCGGGCTCGCGATGAGCCGAGACAGCAGAAATGTCCCGGTCGACAGCCGTCGACCGGGACATTTGTATCACGATGCGCTGTTATTCGGCGCCGGGGTAATTCATGTAGAAGGGCTCCCACTGGTGCCCGTCCGGGTCCAGGAAGGTGCGGCCGTGCATCCCGACCTGCGCCTCCTGCGCCTGCTTATCGGTGTTGACCTCTTCGGTGCCACCGGCGGCCACGGCGGCCTCGGTGAGCCGGTCCACCTCATCGGCGCTGCCGAGCGACAATGCGTAGGCGGCGCCGGTAGCGGCCGAGGTATCGGCGATCGGACGCTTGCTGAACATCCCGAAGTGCGCATGGGTGAGCAGCATCAGGCAGATGTTGTCGTCGACCACGATGCAGGCGGCGTTCTCGTCGGTGAAATCGTCGTTCACCTTCCAGCCCAGCGCTTCGTAGAACTTCTTGGAACGCGCCAGATCGGCGACGGGCAGGTTCACGAAAATCATCTTGCTGCTCATGGTTTCGGTCCTTTCGAGGTGGTGGTCTGGTCTCCGGCCGGCTTGTAGGTAGAGACGGCGACCGCTTCGCAAACTCATCGGCGATGCCGGGAAAACTTTTACCGCGCCCCGGTCATAGGGGCGGAGGACGGCCGGGCCCGAATCTCGACGGGCGGCGCGGATGTGATCGTTGCGCCCGGTTGCCGGGCCTGCGCCTCGCCGGGTGGCACGCATGTGGCGGTTGTGCCTGCCGGGACGGCAGTGGCGCACCTGTGAACAGGCTTTTTCATCCTCTGTTCACATGTCGGGGGCCTGTGTCAAAGTGACACCCATGAGCGAGCAGACCGGCACGATCGACGCCGACGTACTGAGATCCTTCGAATCACATCGGCGTGAGCTCTGCGCCTATGCCTACCGCATGCTGGGGTCGTCCTTCGAGGCCGAGGACGCCGTCCAGGATGCCTTCACCCGCGCCTGGAAGTCCTACGACTCGTTCGAGGGCCGGTCCAGTCTGCGTTCCTGGCTGTACAAGATCACCACCAATATCTGCCTGGACATGCTCGACGGGCCGCAGCGCCGCGCCCGGCCGATGGACCTGTCGAGTCCCGGCACCCCCGATCAGCCGCTCGGCCCGCCCAAACCGGATTACGTCTGGGTCGAACCCATCCCCAACGCGCTCGCCTTCGGAGCCGACCCGGCCGATCACGCCAGCACCAAGGACAGCCTGCGCCTCGCTTTCGTCGCCGCCTGCCAGCATCTGCCCGCCACCCAGCGCGCCATCCTGATCATGCGCGAGGTGCTGCGTTTCTCGGCCAACGAAACCGCCGAGGCACTCACCATGAGCACCGCGTCGGTGAACAGCGCCCTGCAGCGTGCCCGCGCCACCATGAGCAAGGTCAAACCGGCCGAAACCGACAGCTACGACGAATCCGATACCGATCAGCGCAAACTGATCGACGATTTCGTCACCGCCTTCGAGTCCTACGATATGGACGCGCTCACCACTCTGTTGAAAACCGATGTGGCACTGTCCATGCCGCCGTTCGATCTCTGGATCTCCGGCCCCGAGAACGTGGCCGCCTTCATGCTCGGCACCGGTGCCGCCTGCCGCGATTCCCGGCTGGTACCGCTCGGCGGCGCCAACGGTCATCCGGCCTTCGGCCACTACAAACCGAGCGGCGAACCCGGCCGCTGGACACCGTGGTCGATCACGGTCCTGGAATTGCGGGACGGCGTGATCGCGGGCCTGAACTTCTTCCTCGACACCGAGCGCCTGTTCCCACTGTTCGATCTGCCGCCGGAATGGACGGAGAAGCAGGCGGGCGAACCCACCTGAGCCCCGCTGGTCGCGCGTCGTGGCTTTGCTGACCGGGCTTTGTTTCGTTTCAGGACTCGCCTATCCGGATGGAGTCGGGTATCGGTGTCGACTAGCATTCCGCGCATGAACGAATTCGGTACTACGGTCGCCATTGAGACCGGCCGGAGCCAGTTCGGTCAGGGGGGAACACCTCTTCCGAAAAACTTTCCGCCCGTTGTCTACTTGCCGGTGTTGAGGCAAGTGCAGCGGGTCGAGGACGCGCAGATCATGTTGCGTCAAATGCGTGACGGCCGCCTGGCTTGCTTGGCATATTCGGCGCTGGATCGCCTGTTGACCTGCTGCGGCGAAGATCAGCCCTGGATGTGGACTCCGACCGTAGCTCTGGATGCATTGCAGCAGGCCCGACCGTTCGACGTCCTGCTCCTGGATGTCTACATTCCGGAGGAGAGCCGGAGGTATCCGCGGTCATGACGGAGCTGTACATCGACCAGGATTCGCTCGCAACGATAGTGAGCACACTGGCCACCTCCAGCACGGAGCTCGATGCGACGAACAACAAGACCCCCGACGCCTTGGATGCCGGTACGGTGACCCCCTCGGTCCTTGCGATCCTGTCTGTTCTGATAGACGGTGCCGGACAGCTCGTCGTGGGAATGGCTGCGAGTAGCGATGCGGTAGCGGATGCCGCCGCGAAGTACAAAGAGCAGGACGATACGACGGCCGACGCGGTGATACAGCAGACGTGGACGGCGGTCTGACCGATGAGTATCAATACCAAAGTCGATGGGGACCCGGCCAGTATTCGGGCAGCGGCGGGATGGCTACGAGACACCCTCGCAGGTCAACTGTCGATCGCTGTGACAGACCTCGACAAAGTGCGCGGCCTCGCCGAGGCTGGATGGGACGGTGAGTCCGGCGAGGCGTTCGCCATCAAGACCCGGAACACGGCCAACAAGGCGAACGGTTTCGTCACTGAAATACAGAAGTATGCGACCGAACTCGACGCACTTGCCGGCCAAGTGCAGCAGGCACAGGTCGATATGTCGACCATCCGGACCAACGCGAGCAACGCCGGACTCACTCTCACAGAACAGACCGTCGAGATGCCGGCCGAGGATGACGCCACCAAGCTCGCGGCCTACAACACCGCTTCCCAAGCGGTACAGCAGGTCCGCGATCGTGAGGGCTTCTGGGGATCTACCTGGACTAATATGCAGAATGACGTCAAGGACAAGTGGTTCCTGGTCGTCGGCGACATGATCAACGGGGCAGCCGGCGCACTTGCCGTCAAGCATTCGTCGATGCTTCTCCAGAGCGCGGCAACCGCATCCAGTGATGCGTTGAAGGCCATGATCGAAGCCAAGAACGCGCCCGCCGGAACCCCACGTCAGGTGGTCTATCGCGATATGGACTGGTCGCGACAGCAGATGCTGAAAGCCGGCGATCTGCTGGACCAGTCGGACAACGCGAAAACCAAAGGCGCAAAGATCGGTTTCCGGGTCGGTGGTGCGCTCGCTGTCGCAGGAATCGCATATGACATATACAACGGCAAACCTGCAGAGCAGGCCGTCGTCTCCGGTCTCTCGGGCTTCGGCGCTTCCGTCGCCGCTGGTGCCGCGGTCGGCGCGGCCGTGGGAATGGTAGTACCAGGGCCTGGGAACCTCGTGGGCGCTGCAGCGGGCACCGTGGTCGGGGCGGCTGCCGGACTCTTCACCTCAGGCGCTGTTGATTCTCTGTATTCGGAGGGTCTGAGTGTGGGTAGTGCTATCGACGGTGGAGTCCAAGCGCTGGAATCGACTGGCGAAGCCATCGGTGGGGGCATCTCGAAGGCGTGGAATGCGCTCTTCTGACCTTCCCGGTTATCCGAGCCCTTGGATCGAGGCACGCGGGTTCGCGCGGAAGCGTCTCGTATCCCTGGTTTTCCTCACGTGCCTGGCAGTTCTATGCGCTGTCGCGGCGGTGCTGATGTGGCGCAGCGGGGACCATGCGGCCCACGTCGTAGCCAAGTATGTCGGATTGTTCGGCCTGACGATGGCAGCCGTTGTGGCGATTGGGGCGTACACGAACTTCGGTTCGATTCGGCGGCCGAGCATGGCCGTATCGGGGAAAGCGGAAGGCGAGAAGGCGACCATCGTCCCTGGTTCGCTCTTCTATTTTGCTCTGTACCAGTTGATCTGGACCTGTTTTGCGATTCTGTTCCTCACGGCCGGCACAGAAATTGCGGCGGCTGCCTGGCAGACGCACTGGGCCCTGGTATTGCTGTTCACCGGCCTCGGGCTGTGCAGCGCGTCTGCCCCGGCACTCGCGATGATGGACAAGCTGCGGCGCGGACGGGTCGTGCTGACCGCCGAGGAGATAATCCACGAAGGCTGGAGTTCGCAAACCCGGATTCCTTGGGACGATATTGCCCGCGTGGTTCCTGCGTTCGAGCAGAGTCCGTTGATCGTGATCACCGGATTGCCCGACGCGCGGTGGAGTCGACGTGCCATGACCCCGACATTGCAGATGGGCGAGCAGCCACGCCAGATCTGGAGGTTGGATCGCCCGGCGCGCACCGGCAGTGTCGTTCTGGAGTGCACTCGATTGGCCGTGGACGGTTACCGGCTCTACCGCTTCCTCACCCACTACCTCGACAATCCCGCGGCAAGGTCTGAACTCGGAACCGCGCGCTCGCTCGACCTGTGGTGCACCGTGCTGGACTGAAGCGGTTGAGACCGGTCTATCTCTCGGATCGGCGACTGTGCACCGCCCGCCGCAGACGTGCAGAAGGACCAGCCCCATGAGCACTCGGCGCGCCCGACAAAAGAACCGCATACGACGTAGGCACGATAGACAGCGGGGCCATTACGCGGCAGCCACCGCATTGGCGGCAGGGGCGGGGACGGCTCGGCGCAGACGTGGCGACAGGTGCGGCCCTCCGGCGCCCCCCTGTGAAGAACGTCCTCGACGCTGTTAGGAGCAGCGGACCCGGCAGAGCCGGAAGCGAACACGTCTGCCGCTGGAGTGGACGGAGGAACCGGCCTGAGGGGTGCCCGTACGCCTCCGAGCCGACCTCTCTCAATGCGATGGGACCGACCGGTCCCGGCGGTCGACCACCGGGAGGATCACCTGGTCGACGATATCGATCAAGGTGTCGTCGCCGGGGAGGGAGCCGGCGTCCAACGCGTGCTTCAGGACAAGCGCTTCGCCGATATCGAGCACGACGGGGGTGACCACCGCCGGGTCTATCCGTCCGGAGCCGGCGTAGTGCTGTAGTACCGCTGTGGTGAATCGCCCGCCCTTCGGCTCGAACACATCGCTGTAGACGGCTTCCGCCAATTCCGGGTACCGGGCACGTTCGGCCAGAATCGTGCCGGTCACCTGAGCTGTGGGGGTGGCCATCCAGGCGACCATCAGCCGGAGCGCCTCGATGAGGTCGCGACGTAGATCGCCGGTGAGGTCGGGTTCCGCGTTGTCCTGCGGGAACCCGCCGCGTACGGTATCCAGCAGCACTGCCTGCGGGTTGTCCCAACGCCGGTACAGCGAGGTTTTCGCAATACCGGCGCGCTGGGCGATACCGTCCATCGTCAGCTTGCCCACACCCACCTCGATGACTTCCTCGACGACGGCCGCATGCACGGCCGCCACCACTTCGGCATCAGTTCGGCGGCCAGATTTTGCGGGCATCCGATCCTCCGGTATCGCACGGGACTGTCCCGAGCAGACTAGTCCGCGCTGTTACCGAGGACAGCGACCGCCGTACCGAACGGTCCCAGTTCCACCATCCCGTTCTGCACCGGACGGGTGATCGCCGATCCGGAGCCGGTGGTCGTATCGATCGTGTGGATGTGGCGGACCGGATCGGTGATCTGTACGCGCACCGTTTCTGGATACTTGTTGACGAGCAGAAGCTTGCGCTGTCCTTGCGGGGAGACGAACGCCTGGCTGTGGAGCCGGGTCGCCAGCATGGGCGGGAGCGGAGCATTCGGATACAGGGTGTCGCCGGGCCCGAAGTTCTCGAGCAGGAGTTCCAGGACTCGGTAGCGCGCGTTGGGTTCGCCCGTTTCCCAGTCCAGCAGGGAGACGCCGTGGTTCATCCCCGGGTAATCGATGAATTCGGCCACGCCTACGAGATCGATGCCCAGCGCCGTCAGATTCGACCAGATATAGGCGACCACCGCGCCGCTGAGCGCCCAGTATTCAGCAGGAGTATCCGGGGCCGGGTTCATGACGTCCGGCGCGAACGTGCCCAGCTCGTTGATATGGGTTTCGGTGTCCGGCGAAAGCCGCTTTTTGATCGATTCGATCAGTTGCACCTGGCGGAGGAAACCATCGGCCTGGGCGAACATCCCGCCGTGCCAGGTGTCGAAAGGTGCGTTGCCTTCGAGACCGAATGGATTCAGGATGTCGGGCACCGCATAGAAGTGGTAGGAAATCGCGTCCAGCGGAATTCCGTCGCGGTGGTTGGCCGGATCGAGGAAGTGCCAGAAGTATTCCGGGTCCAGGTCCACGAGGCTGAGCGAGAGTCCGATGAATTTCATTTCCGGGTCGAGCGGTCGCAGGCGTTCGACAACCGCGTCGTAGAGCCGGGTGTAGACCTGAGGCGAAAGCTGGTGTCCCATATCGGGTTCGCACAGCACCTCCCAGTACGCGAACCGGTGGTTTCGTCCGGATACGTGTCGCGTATCGAACTGATCGACGAATCCGCCGTCGATATACCAGCGGCCGATCCGCTCGAAATGCTCGGCTACTTCCGCCAGGCTCGGGTCACGGAATTCTGTGCCCTGCTCGTATTCCCAGTTGATCGCAGCGGGGTCTTCTTCGGGGATGACCGGTTCCGGCGTATCGAACATCCAGGTGGGGATGGTCGCGAAGTTCGCCACGACAGGCCGGCCGGCGGTGGCTGCCAGGAAATCGTCGACGAATTCGTCGAGCCGGCCGAAATCCCAGGAGGTCTTACCGTCCCGGGGCGGGTGGAGTTCGGGCACCGACAGTCGCGGCGAGGACCACCAGGGCAGGAACCGGGCGTAGTCGACGCCGAGGGCGCGCAATGCCGCGAACGCTTTGTCGTGGATCGGTGAACTGCGCTGCAGCGGAGGCGCTGTCCACAGGTGCGTGGTCAGCGTGGTGCGGGAGGTGGCGGACGGGCTGGACCAGTCGACCGCGATCGGCATGATCTCGGTCGCGGGCTGGGGTTCGGTCATGTGGAGCCTTCCAGAGCAAGAAACACTAGCGTAGCTACGCTAACATAGCTAACTGTTCGTAGTTATGCCTCGGAGGTGGTCGACTCACCAGGCCGGCGAAACGGCAACCACGACGCCATGATGCAATCACTGCTGGCATTGATTGCATGGCGACGGTAACCATCCGTGACCTCGACAGCAGCGTGAAGGACCGCCTGCGCCGGCGAGCCGCCGCACATGGACCAAGCATGGAAGCCGAAGCCCGGGACATACTCGCCGCGGCAGTACGCCCGAAACGGCTATTGCATGAGCTCTACGAGCGCAGTCGGCCCTACGCAGCCGAGCTGGACATGCCACAGCAGCCCGAGGCCGGGTCGGCACAGCTGTGATCATCGCCGATACCGACGTGGTGTCCGAGCTGTTCAAACACACCCCGACAACCACGTACTCACCTGGCTGGGCGAATGCGACGACGTCACGATCAGCACAGTGACCATCGGCGAGATCTAGGCAGGTATCGAGAAACTACCGGAGGGATCCCGCAAGGCGGGCTTGGCCACATTGGCAACCGAACTGTTCGACGAATTCGGCGACGAAGTCGAAGCCTACGACTTCCGTGCGGCACGTATCTACGGCCGAATTGTCGCCGAATATCGCCGCCGTGGCCGGCCGATCGGATACGCGGACGCACAGATCGCCGCGAGCTGCCTCGCCAACGACTGCCCGGTAGCGACCCGCAACGTCAAGGATTTCACCGACCTGGGCCTCGCCATCGTCACCCCCTGGGAAACCGATCGACACGCCAGAGGGTGAGCGGGAGTGCACTCGACTGGCTGTGGACAGCCACCGGCTCTACCGCTTCATCACCCACTACGCCGACAACCCCGCGGCACGATCCGAGTTCGGAAACCCGCGATCACTCGATCGGTGGCATCGAGCGACCAGATGATCAGCAACACACCGTCCAATTTGTCGGGTCCGGGCTCGCAGGGCGGAATACCGGCGGCGAGCGCGGTGGGAAGCTGAACCCGTAAATTCCGGTTGTCCCGGCATTACGAACGCCTCGTCAGCCCGTGAGCGCCGGACCTTGTCCGGTAGCCGATTCGCGATCGCAGGCCGAGCCGGTACGCAGCGGCGGAGAGCAGTTCGGCCGTGCCAAGAAATCACCACATCTGAACAGGCTGGGTTCGATGTGGTGATTTCGCCACACGCTACCCGCCGGAGTACACGGCGGGTAGCGGCAGGGAGTATTTCTGAAACAAGTTCACCCGACGGCGACCAGTGGCGCCAAACGCTTCAGCTGCTCCACATCGGGTACCGAAACCAGCAGCATGGTGACACCCGAGGCTTCCCAGACGCCGATCTGCTCGCGGACTTGCGCCTCGTTGCCGATGATCGCCGTCTCCAGCACCAGTTCGTCGGGTACGGCGGCGGCCGCCTCGGCCTTCTTGCCCGCCTGGAACAGGGCGCCGATCTCGTCGACCTCCTTCTCGTACCCCATCCGCCGGTACACCTGAGCATGGAAGTTGAGCTCCGGCGCACCCATCCCGCCGATGTAGAGCGAGGTGACCCAGCGCATCCGTTCGATCTCGGCGGCGACATCGTCGGTGACGATCACCTGGGCGGTGGCGGCGATTTCGAAGTCCTCCCGCGAACGCCGGGCACCCGGGCGCGCGAAGCCCTCGTCGAGCCATTCGTTGTACATTCCGGCCATACGCGGCGTGTAGTAGATCGCCAGCCAGCCGTCGGCGATCTCGGCGGTGAGCGCCACGTTCTTGGGGCCTTCGGCACCCAGCCAGATCGGCAGGTCCGCACGTAGCGGGTGGGTTATCGGCTTCAACGGCTTGCCGAGGCCGGTGGCGCCGGGGCCGGTGTAGGGCAGCGAGTAGTTCGGGCCGTCGTTCGTCACGGGGGCTTCCCGGGCCAGGACCTTGCGGACGATATCGACGTATTCGCGGGTGCGCTGCAACGGTTTGGCAAACGGCTGCCCGTACCAGCCCTCCACCACCTGCGGGCCGGAGACGCCGAGACCGAGAATGGCCCGGCCGCCGCTGAGGTGGTCGAGGGTCAGCGCGTGCATGGCCGTGGCCGTGGGGGTGCGGGCGGACAACTGCACCACCGAGGTGCCCAGCCGGACCCGTTCGGTGGCCGAACCCCACCAGGCCAGCGGGGTGAAGGCGTCCGAACCCCAGGATTCGGCGGCGAACACCGCGTCGAAGCCGGCCTCTTCGGCGGCTACCACTACTTCCGCGGCATGCTGCGGCGGCGCGGCGCCCCAGTAACCGAGCTGCAATCCGAACTTCACAACCGACCCCTTTCCGGCCTACTGCTTGCCAGCAGAATAAGAACCTGTTCTACTCGATAATGTGACTCTTGGGAATACTGCACCCACGGTAATTACGCAGGAACGCCCGCCCGGACTGAAACCGAGCGATGTGCTCAGTGCGCCGCTGCGGATGGAGTTCGACTACACGCGCTCCGTGGGACCCATCATCGGCAAGTTCCTCACCGGCCTGCGCGAGCGGCGCATCTTCGGTAACAGAGGTTCCGACGGCCGAGTCCTGGTACCGCCGGCCGAATTCGATCCGGTTACCGCCGAACCGCTGTCGGAATTCGTGGAGGTCGCGCCGACCGGCACGGTCAAATCCTGGACCTGGGTCCGTGATGTGCTGCCGGACCAGCCCTTCGACCGGCCGTTCGCCTACGCGCTGATCCAGCTCGACGGTGCGGATACCGCACTGCTGCACGCGGTGGATGTGGAAAGCCCGGATCAGATCAGCACCGGTATGCGCGTCACCGCACGCTGGGCGGCCGAACTCACCGGCACCATCCACGATATCGCCTGCTTCGAGCCGGGCGAGACGCCGACCGCGGAGCCCGCGCCGGCTTCCGGCGCCGAACCGGTCACCATGATCACGACGCCGATCGCGATGGATTACAAGCACACCGCCTCACCCGAGGAATCCACGCTGCTGCGCGGCCTCAAAGAGGGCAAGCTCACCGGCGCCCGCGCCGATGCGAACAGCAAGGTGTACTTCCCGCCGCGCGGTGTCGACCCGGTGGACGGTCGGTCCACTTCCGAGGTCGTCGAACTGGCCGAAACCGGCACCGTCACCACCTTCTGCATCGTCAACGTGCCGTTCCTGGGCCAGCGGATCAAACCGCCCTATGTGGCCGCGTATGTGCTGCTCGACGGCGCGGATATCCCCTTCCTGCATCTTGTCCTGGGCGTCGAGGCCAGCGAGGTGCGGATGGGTATGCGGGTCAAGGTGGTCTGGAAGCCGAGCGAGGAGTGGGGCTACACCATGGCCAATATCGACCACTTCGAGCCGACCGGCGAGCCGGATGCCGATTACGACACCTACAAGCATCACCTGTGAGAGGGCTCCCCGCGTGACCATCATCGAGCGTTCCAACGATAACGCCACCGAGATCGCCGTCGTCGGCTTCGCGCACGCACCGCATGTGCCGGAGACCTACGGCACCACCAACGGTGTGGAGATGCTGGTGCCCTGTTTCCAGCAGCTCTACGACCAGCTCGGCATCACCAAATCCGATATCGGCTTCTGGTGTTCCGGTTCGTCGGATTACCTGGCCGGCCGGTCCTTCTCGTTCATCTCCGCGATCGACTCGATCGGCGCCGTGCCGCCGATCAACGAATCGCATGTGGAAATGGACGCCGCCTGGGCACTGTACGAGGCCTGGGTGAAGATCCGCTCCGGGCAAGTGGAGACCGCCCTGGTCTACGGCTTCGGAAAATCGTCCGCGAGCACCCTGCGCAAGGTGCTCACCACCCAGCTCGACCCGTATCTGGTCGCTCCGCTGTGGCCGGATTCGCTGTCCGTCGCCGGCCTGCAGGCCCGGGCCGGTCTGGATGCCGGACGCTGGACCGAACGCGATATGGCCGCGGTTTCGGCGGCCCACACCGTCGACGGTAAATCGGTCGACGATCTACTGGCCGCGCCCTACGTCGCGGATCCGCTGCGGGAACACGATTGTGCGCCCATCACCGACGGTGCCGCCGCGATCGTGCTCGCCGCCGGAAACCGTGCCCGGGAACTGTGCGAACGTCCGGCGTGGATCACCGGTATGTCGCACCGCATCGATTCCAGCGTGCTGGGCGCCCGCGATCTGACCGCGTCCCCCTCCGCGGCCGCTGCCGGGCAGGCGGTGACCAACGGTGACACCAGCGGTATCGACGTCGCCGAACTGCACGCACCGTTCAGCCACCAGCAGCTCATCCTCGCCGAGGCGCTGGGCCTGAAACCGGAGACCAAGGTCAATCCGACCGGCGGCGCGCTGGCCGCCAACCCCATGTTCGCCACCGGGCTCGAGCGCATCGGCTACGCCGCGCTGCCCATCATGGCGGGCACCGCCGAGCGCACGCTGGCCCACGCCACCAGCGGCCCGGCCTTGCAGCAGAACCTTGTGACAGTCCTGGATTCGGAGGCCCGCCGATGAGTTTCCCCGCCGCGGTGCTGGGCACCGGACAAACCCACCACGTCGCCAAGCGAAGCGATGTCTCGATGGCCGGGATGTGCCGGGAGGCCATCGACCGCGCCCTCGCCGATTCCGGCCTGACCATGGCCGATATCGACGCGATCGTGATCGGTAAGGCCCCGGACATGTTCGAGGGCATGATGATGCCCGAGCTGTACCTGGCCGATGCGCTGGGTGCGCCCGGCAAACCACTGCTGCGCGTGCACACCGCCGGTTCGGTCGGCGGCTCCACCGCGTGCGTGGCCGCAAACATGGTGCAGGGCGGTGTGCACGAGAAGGTGCTCGCCATCGCCTGGGAGAAGCAGTCGGAATCGAACGCCATGTGGGCGTTGTCGATTCCGGTGCCGTTCACCATGCCGGTCGGCGCCGGCGCGGGCGGCTACTTCGCACCCCATGTGCGCTCCTATATCCGGCGGTCGAACGCACCGCTGCATGTGGGCGCGATGGTCGCCGCGAAGGATCGCCGCAACGGGGCCAAGAACCCGTACGCCCATCTCAAGCAAGGCGATAAAACGGTCGAAGAGGTGCTGGCCACGCAGATGCTGTGGGACCCTATCCGGTTCGACGAAACCTGCCCCTCCTCCGACGGCGCCTGCGCCGTGGTGATCGGCGGCGAGGAATCGGCCACCGCGGTGGAGGCGACCGGTAAGAAGGTCGGCTGGATCCATGCCACCGCCATGCGCACCGAACCGCTGGCCTACGCCGGCCGTGACCAGGTGAACCCGCAGGCCGGGCAGGAGGCAGCCAAGGCGCTGTGGGCGCAGGCCGGGATCACCGATCCGCTGGCCGAGATCGACGCCGCCGAAATCTATGTGCCGTTCTCCTGGTTCGAACCGATGTGGCTGGAGAACCTCGGTTTCGCCGCCCCCGGCGACGGCTGGAAACTCACCGACAAGGGCGAAACCGAAATCGGCGGCACGCTGCCGGTGAACCCGTCGGGCGGGGTGCTCTCGTCCAACCCGATCGGCGCCTCCGGCATGATCCGCTTCGCCGAGGCCGCCAAACAGGTGATGGGCCGGGCAGGTGACTATCAGGTCGAGAACGCGCGTAAGGCGCTGGGCCATGCCTACGGCGGTGGCTCGCAGTACTTCTCGATGTGGGTTGTCGGGTCGGAACGCCGATGACGCTGAAGTTCAGCCTCGGGGTCGCGCTCAGCCCGCTGGAACAGCTGCCCGAACTGGCGAGAACGGCGGAGGAGGTCGGGTTCAGCTCGATCGCACTGCCCGATTCGCTGTTCTATATGAAATCGCAGGCGGCGAAGTACCCGTACACACCGGACGGCGCGCGGTTCTGGGGCCCGGACACCCCGTGGGTGGATCCGCTGATCGCCGCGACCGCCATGGCCGCGGTGACCACCCGGCTCCGCTTCTACACCAATGTGCTCAAACTGGGTTCCCGGAACCCGCTGCTGCTGGCCCGCCAGGTCGGTTCGGTGGCGAACCTGTCCGGTAACCGCTTCGGGTTCGGTGTGGGGATCGGCTGGGCACCGGAGGAATTCGAATGGTGCGGGGTGCCGTATGCGCGCCGCGGCGCCCGGGTCGACGAAATGATCGAGGTCATCAAGAAGGTCCTCGCGGGCGGCATGGTCGAGTACCATGGTGAGTTCTTCGATTTCGACGAACTGCAGATGAGTCCGGCGCCGAGCGAACCGGTTCCGTTCTACATCGGCGGCCATACCGAAGTGGCGCTGCGCCGGGCGGCCCGGGTCGGCGACGGCTGGACCTCGGCGATGATGAAATTCGAGGATCTGCAGACCACCATCGCCCGGCTCGGGGAGCTTCGCGCCGAACACGGCCGCGCCGACGTGCCGTTCGAGATCCAGGCGGTCTGCGTGGACAAGTTCGGCCGCGACGGCTACCAGGAGCAATACGACGCCGGGGTCACCGACGCGATCGTGATCCCCTGGCTGGCTGCCGGTATCGGATTCGACGGAGATATCGAGGCGAAGAAAGACGCACTGCGCAAATTCGCCGACGAGAACATCCAGAACCCGATCACCTGAGCGTTGCTGCCCCCGGGGCGGCAACACCGGTTTGTCGAGAGGAAACCCATGAGCAGCGACGAACATCCCGCACGCGCGGCCGGACTGGCCTCGCAGGCCGCTGTCCGCGCCCGGAACAAGGACGCCTGGCTCGCGCTGTTCGCGCCGGACGGGATCGTGGAGGACCCGATCGGCCCCTCCGGTTTCGACCCCGAAGGCAAAGGACACCGCGGCCAAGAGGCGATAGCGGCCTTCTGGGACAAGGCGATCGCCGGAACCGAGTCGATCGAGTTCCTGTTCGGTGATTCCTTCGCCTGCGGCGCGGAGGTCGCGTTCACCGGCACTATCCGCAGCACCATCGGCGGACACCGTATCGACGCCGAAGGTGTTTTCACTTACAAGGTGGACGACGCCGGGAAGATTTTGGCGCTGCGCGCGTTCTGGGAAGTGGATCGCGCGATGGCCACGGCCACCCCGATCGGCTGATCGGCTCCCGGGCTGCCCCTCACAGCCCGCCTGCCGATCGGCTTCAACACCGGACCGGCCCCGCACCCCCTCGGGAGTGCGGGGCCGATTCGTGTTCGCCCATCGAAGTCCGTGCGGCGCGGATGCCCGGTCCTTCGGCCTGGCGTGTACCTCGGCACGTCGGTGACGCCGGACGGGCAGCGACGGCATACGGCCGAGTCGAAGACCTCACGGCTCGGCGACCGATCGGCTTTCTCCGCCGAACGGCCTCCGCGCCCGGGGGTGCGGGGGCCGGTGAAAGGCTTCGGCCCCGCGCTCTTCGAACGCGGGGCCGAACTGTGGGCCGCGTCGCCGCCACAACGGCACGGCGCACACTCGATTCCGGTTACGGGCCGGTCCCGGGCACCAGCGGTCCCGGGCCGGCGGCTTGTACCGCGGAGCTCAGCTCGCGGTCTGCCCCGTTACCGGGCAGGTCTTGTAGTCGACCTGGAATTCTTTGATGCCGTTCAGCCAGCCGGAGCGTAGCCGCCGCGGGTCGCCCAGCTTGGAGATATCGGGCATATGGTCGGCGATCGCGTTGAAGATCAGGTCGATCTCCAGTTTGGCCAGGTTGGCGCCGATGCAGTAGTGCGCCCCGGTGCCGCCGAAGGCGACATGCGGGTTGTCCTCGCGCATGATGTCGAACTTCATCGGGTTCTCGAAGACATCTTCGTCGAAGTTCGCCGCCCGGTACACCATGAGAACCCGCTGGCCCTTCTTGATCTGGACACCGCTGAGTTCGGTGTCCTCGAGGGCGGTGCGCTGGAAGGTGGTGATCGGGCTGGCCCAGCGGATGATCTCGTCGGCCGCGGTCTTGGGACGATGCTTTTTGTAGAGCTCCCACTGGTCCGGGTTCTCCAGGAAGGCGATCATGCCGTGGGTAATGGCGTTACGGGTGGTCTCGTTACCCGCGACCGCCAGCAGCATCACGAAGAATCCGAATTCCTCGGATTTGAGCGCTTCCCCGTCGATATCGGCCTCGACCAGGGTGGTGACGATATCGTTGGCCGGGCAGGCCTTGCGGGCCTCGGCCATCGCATAGGCGTATCCGAGCAGTTCGGTGGAGGCCTGCACCGGGTCAACGTCGATTTCCGGATCGTCGTATCCGGTCATCTCGTTGGACCAGGTGAACACCTTCATCCGGTCTTCCTGCGGCACACCGATCAGCTCGGCGATAGCCTGCAGGGGCAGTTCGCAGGCGATCTGGGTGACGAAATCGCCGGACCCGGCCTCGGCCGCGGCCTTGACGATGGCCTCGGTACGTTTCGACAGCTCGTCGCGGAGCGAGTTGATCGCGCGCGGCGTGAACCCACGCGAGATGATCTTGCGCATCCGGGTGTGCTCGGGCGGGTCCATGTTCAGCAGGATGAAACGCTGGAGGTCGATCTGCTCGCGCTCGATATCGTCGTTGAACCGCGGCAGCGCAGTGTTCTCGTAGGTCGAGAAGACATCGCTGCGCCGCGAGACCTCCTTGATATCGGCATGCTTGGTGACGACCCAGAAGCCGTCGTCGTGGAAACCACCGACCTCGGGCGATTTCTCCTGCCACCAGATCGGCGCGCTGCGGCGGAGTTCGGCGAACTCCTCGACCGGCACCCGCTGCATATACATATCGGGGTCCGTGACGTCGAACCCGTCCGGCAGGTTCGGCCGGCCCATGCGCGTATCCACCACCAGATGTCTCCTTCGACAAACTGAAACACGTTCTACAATCATTGTGTCACAGGCATAAGAACGAGGAAAGAAACCGGACTGGACTAACCGCCACCCATGCGCGGAACACGTTACAGTTTTTGTCCGAAACGAAAGGTTCAAGATGGGCACACCCGTTATCGTCGAGGCAGCTCGCACCCCCATCGGTAAGCGCAACGGCTGGCTCTCCGGCCTCCATGCGGCCGAGATCCTCGGTCTCGCCCAGCGCGGACTGCTCGATCGCGCCCACCTCGATCCCGCCAAGGTCGAGCAGATCATCGGCGGCTGCGTCACTCAGGCCGGCGCCCAGTCCAACAACATCACACGCACGGCCTGGCTCGCCGCGGGCCTGCCGTGGCAGGTGGGCGCCACCACAATCGACGCCCAGTGCGGTTCGGCGCAGCAGGCCAACCATCTCATCGCCGGTCTGATCGCCACCGACGCCATCGATATCGGCGTCGCGTGCGGTGTCGAAGCGATGAGCCAGGTGCCACTGGGCGCCAATGTCGGCGACCAGGCCGGCCCGCGGCGCCCCGCTTCCTGGGATATCGATATGCCCAACCAGTTCGAGGCAGCCGAACGAATCGCCAAGCGGCGCGGTATCACTCGCGAGGATGTGGACGCGCTCGGTGTCCGGTCGCAACGGCTGGCCGCCCAGGCCTGGTCCGAAGGGCGCTTCGACCGCGAGGTTCTGACGATCACCGCGCCGGTCGTCGACAAAGAGGGCAACCCGACCGGCGAGAAGCAGGAGGTCAGCCGCGACCAGGGGCTGCGGGAGACCAGCGCCGAGAGCCTGGCCAAATTGAAGCCGGTCCTCGAGGGCGGCATTCACACCGCCGGCACCTCCTCGCAGATCTCCGACGGTGCCGCGGCGGTGCTGCTCATGGACGAGAAAGCCGCCGAGCGTGAAGGATTGCGGCCCCGGGCCCGGGTCGTGACGCAGTGCCTCGTGGGTTCGGAACCGGAGTTCCACCTCGACGGACCGGTGCAGGCCTGCACCCGACTGCTCGAGCGGTCCGGTATGAGTATCGGCGATATCGACCTGTTCGAAATCAATGAGGCTTTCGCCTCTGTGGCGCTGTCGTGGGCTCAGGTTCACCAACCGGATTTCGACCGGGTGAATGTCAACGGCGGCGCGATCGCGCTGGGCCATCCGGTCGGCTCGACCGGCTCCCGCTTGATCACCACCGCCTTGCACGAACTCGAACGGTCGGACCGCAGTACCGCAATGGTTCTCATGTGCGCCGGTGGCGCGCTCGCGACGGGAACGATCATCGAACGGCTCTGACCGTCTACCGAATTCGACGACACCTCCGGCAGATCCGGGGCGTTAGTGCCGCTTCACAGCCGAGCGCTCCGGATCTCCGGGAATTCCACACCGTAGGTTGAACGTTCATCTCAGCGTTCGACAGACGTGTCGTACGACACACAAACTGCTATACACTGCCCTAGAAGGGGCATCAGCAATCCGAAGGCTACTTGCCGAGCGCCCGCACAGACCGCGTCAACGGGCGGCTACCTGGCGGTATCAGCAGTCCACAAGATCCGTGCGGGGTAACCCGCAAACGCGATACCGCGGTCCACTTCCCCGGATACAGACCTAGAAGCTTCAAGGAAATCCTGAATCAGGCGTAGGTTTTCAGTTACTGAGCCGCTAATATCAATGATAGGTATCCGAGATAACGACTGTTAGTACAGTGAAGGGAATTGGGCGGCTCACAATGGCTGATTTCGCGGCGCGGCTGAACAAGCTGTTCGAAACCGTGCATCCCCCGGGGCGTAAGCCGCACACCAATGCAGAGGTAGCGGCCGCACTGACGGCATCCGGTCATCCGATCTCCAAACCGTATCTGTCGCAGTTACGGTCGGGACAGCGGACCAACCCGTCCGATGAGACGGTCGCCGCCCTGGCGAAGTTCTTCAAGGTCAAGCCCGACTACTTCTTCAACGACATCTACGCCGCGAAGATCGACCACGACCTCGAACTCCTGGCGCAGCTGCAGGGTTACGGACTGCGCCGACTGTCCAGCCGGGCCTTCGACCTCTCCGAGGAGTCGCAGAACTTGCTGACCTCGATGGCGGAGAAACTGCGCGCCAGCGAGGGTTTGCCCGAAATTCCTCCGGACGGCACGGAATAGGGCCGGAAACAGGCGCGGTGCGATCCCCCATCGGGGCGCCCCGCGCCTGCACCTGTCCAGGGAAACGTCATACCTGCGGCCGGACAGGGAAGAATTTCCTCCGGCGTCAGTATCGCCAGGCCCCAAGTTCTGCGGTATCCGATAATCACCGTACCGACCACTCGGCATGATTCTCGAGCCGAGCCGAGTGTTATCACAGTGACGTAACGGGCTTACCGCATACGTTGGGCAACTAGCGAGAGACGGGCTCTGGCGTGGCCTGCTCCGGTAGCGCGTCGAAGGCCTGCGCGATCGCCTGGACCCAACCGCGTGGACTGATTCCCGCCGGCGGTGCGATCCACCGGGCGTCCACCACGGCCGGGCCCAGCGGATGCTTGGCCCATTCCGCCACCCGCTCGGCCCGCCGGTCGAGCGCCGCGGGCGGATCACCGGCGGCAGCAATCTCCACACCGCCACCCGACTGCAAATACAGCGCGTCCATGATCTGCGCCACCCGATCCGAGGCCTTGAGCTGGGTGGATGTCCCCGTCTCCTCCTGGACCACCTCCGGGAACCGCTTCACCATCACCTTGTACAGACTCTGCACGCGGCGCAGCAACAACCGTGCCCGCAACCACATCTCGACCACGATCCACACCGCACCGAACCCGATCAGCAGCGCCGCCACCTGCCACAGCGGCCAAGCCCACGCCGGTTGCCCCGCCTCGGCGCCGGGAGCATCGGCGAGGCTCCGCTGGATCTGCCCGGCGGCCAGCCCGATCGCCACTGCGGTCCCGGCTATATAGACGGCGATACCGCGGCCGAGCGCCGTCCAGCTGAGATTACGCAGCCCGGTCACCACCACGAAGAGGCCCGCCGCCGCGACGACGGCCCAGCCGAGGACGAACGACCACAGCAGCGCGCCGGCGATCGCCAGAGCACCGAGACCGTATATCGCCCAGGCGATCTGGCGTAGATTCCGGCGCGAAACCACCGGCCAGGCCGCAGCGGCCACCACCGAGGTAGCGGTGACGAACAGCAACCACGCACCGGTAACCACGCCCTCGGACAGCAAACCGCCACTCAGGCCGGCGGGTCGCAGATTGTCGATCGCCAGGCCCACATCGGGTATCGCCGCAGTACAGGCGAGTGCCACCGCGGCGACGGCGACCACGATCGCCACCCGGGCGGTGGTCGCCGGTTTTACGAGAACCCGCCCCACCCGGGCGCCGGCGGCGACCCAAACCAGGAGGGCGGTCAACCAGAACGTCATCCCAGAGCCTCATCGAATCGAAGGACCGAGACGCCCGCGCCCCGGCTGTTGAAAACGCGCAAACGTGTCATCAGCATGGCGGCGAACGTTTCGGCCTCCCATTCGGCCTGGTCGTTCTCGCCGTCCTCGACCGCGGTCTGATGCGAACGCTGACTCAGCATGTACGCGATCAGTTCGTCGCTCACCTCGAGCGTCACCTCGGTGGCCGGGGCACCCTCGTGGTCGAAGACGATATGGCCCAGCTCATGCGCGAGCGTGTGGTCGCGGCTCGGTAGCGCGCTGGCCAGCACGATGATGTCCTTGGCCGGATAGTAGCGCCGCTGCCCGCAGACACCGGGCCCGAGATCGGCATCGGTGATCTCGATCGGCCGGCCCCGCTCGGCGGCGACCGCGTCCACCACCTGCTCCAGGGTGGTGGCGTCGGCGTCGGCGGCGATCGCGCAGACCGCGTCCACAGCAGCCGCGACGCGGCGATAGGCACGAGTGCTTTGTGTCTTGCTCTGCGTCATCGGAATCACGCACCTGTTCCGAAGAATTCGGACCGCGCGGCGTCGATTCGCGCCTGTGCCTGGGCGGCGCTCTGATAACTCATCACGGCCGAACCACCCCCCGCGATGGCGAGAGCGACGAGCCCGCCGATCACCGACAGCAGTTTCGGCTCGGGCAGCAGACCCTCGGCGCTGGTCGGCCGGATGGTGTGATTCGGCGGCGCGGCGGCCACCGGCGGCGAACTCGGGGCCGGCGCAGGGGCATCGGGCGCCGCGGGAGCCGGCGCGGCAGGAGCGGGCAGGTCCGCGCCGACCGCGACGTCCACCGCGCTCGGCGCATCGGGGCCCGCACCGGCGCCGCCGGGCGCGGGCAAGGCCAGCGGCGGCCCCACCGGGGCCGGCGGTACCGGCGGGAGTGGCAACAGCAGAAGCAGCAATGGGGCGGCCGAACCCACACCGGCCGATCCCAGGGCCGCCGAACCCGTCGCCGCCGAACCCGCGGCGGCCGAACCCGTGGCCGCGGAACCGACTGCGGCCGAACCGAGCGCCGCCGAACCGGTACCGAGCACCCCGACGCCCGCCGAACCGAGCGCCGCCGATCCCGTGCCCAGTACGCCCGCACCGGCGGAACCCACCGCGGCCGAACCCGTTCCGAGCGCGGCGGAACCGGTGCCGAGGCCGGCCGAGCCGGTGACTCCCAGGCCCAACCCGGCCGAACCCACTGCGGCCGAACCGGTCCCGAGCGCGGCCGAACCCGTACCCGCCGCCGCGGAGCCGGTGACGGCCAATGGGGCGAGCGCCGCCGAACCGACGGCAGCCGAACCGGTGCCGAGAATCGTGCCGAGTACGGTGCCGAGGCCGAGCGGGGCCACGGGTTCGGCGACCTCGCCGGGAGCGGGAGCGGCAGGGGCCGCGGAGCCATCTATCGGACCGGTCTCGGTGTAATCGTCGCGACCAGGGATATCCAGGGGTTGCCAGTCCGCGACTTCACCGGACTCCGGCCCACTGCTTCCCGTGCCACCGGGAGCGACCGCCGGGCCGCCCGCCTCCGGAGCGGGAACATGGGCTGGTACGGGTGGAACGGCACCGTGTGCGGGCGCAGGATCACTGGAAGCGCGCCCACCAGCGCTACCGGAACCGAGACCGGGGTGCTCGCCCTCGGCGGCCGCGCCGTTCGGCCGGCCGGGGATCGTGAGAGGTGTACCGGGGCCCTGCTCCGGCCCGGCGTGACCGGGCGGCGTGGCCCCCTGGTCACCGCTTCCGGTCGGCCCCTGCTCCGCTTTGGGCGAGCGGCCCGGTTCGGCGGCTGCGTATCCCGGCCCCCCGAGTAGCGCCAGGCAACCCACTGCCCCGGCTACTGCGAGTAATCGCTTGCTGCGACCAACGGCCATGCGTCAGCCATCCCCTCGATCGATATTGCGGATCTCCCGGTGATGTCGCCTTCCGGGCAGAACGAACAGATGGTTGCCCATCGTAAACCAGGGCTCTGACCGGCGCATAACAAACCCGGGAGACGGCAGCCGCCCCGCGCTTCACCGCAGGTGGAGCCACAGGCCACAGCGGCGAAACAGCTATCCGGGATGGGATTACTCACAGTTACCGGCCGGCGGATCCGGTAACTGAGCCGCTCGCGCATCGGCGGATCCCGGTCGGCGAACACGGCACCGGAGCCTCGGCCGGATCACGAGGTCACCGCTCCTGAACCGAGTCGCTGCGCAGGGCCTCCGGCAGTGGCGACCTTCGGACCTCTCAATCGGGGTTCTTGGGCCCCGAAGCGACTGGGTAACGGCGGTCGGCCACCGTCCACGGAGCTCTTGCCGCTGGTCGACGGTACAGCTGAGCACTACGACCGGTAGCACGATCGTCGCAGGCAGACTCGGTGAGCTGTTTGTTCACCGCGCGCGGGCGAGCCCGGCGGGCGCAGACTCGACTATGCGGCCCGCCGGGCGCTCCGGAGGGGGTCTACGCCCCGTAGACCGGTTCGGGCGGGGTGCCCTTCGAGATCAGTTCTGCGACCACGGTGCCGAGTTCTGCCGGATCCCAGCGGGTTCCGCGATCCACCGGGACACCGTGCCGCCAGCCTTCGGCGAGGGCGATCCGGCCGCCCTCGACCTCGAACATCCGGCCGGTGACCCCGGCCGATTCGGAGCTGCCCAGCCACACCACGATCGGCGAAATGTTCTCCGGCGCCATGGCGTCGAAACCTTCGTCCGGTTTGGCCATCATGTCGGCGAAAACCGTTTCGGTCATCCGAGTGCGGGCCGAGGGCGCGATCGCGTTCACGGTGACGCCGTAGCGGCCGAATTCGGCTGCCGCGGTGAGGGTCAGGCCGGCGATACCCGCTTTGGCGGCGCCGTAGTTGCCCTGGCCGACGCTGCCCTGCAGGCCGGCCCCGGAGCTGGTGTTGATGATCCGGGCGTCGACCGGGCGGCCGGCCTTGGACTCCGCGCGCCAGTACGCAGCGGCGTGCCGCATGGTGGCGAAATGCCCCTTCAGGTGGACCCGGACCACCGAATCCCATTCGTCTTCGGCGAGGTTGACGAGCATGCGGTCACGCACGAACCCGGCGTTGTTGACCAGGACATCGAGGCCGCCGAAGGTGTCCACGGCCTGCTGGATCAGCCGCTGCGAACCGTCCCAGCTCGCCACATCGTCGCCATTGGCGACCGCCTCGCCGCCGGCGGCGCGGATTTCGGAAACGACCTGTTCGGCCGGGGTTTCCGCGGTGGATTCACCGCTGAGGCTGGTGCCGATGTCGTTGACCACCACTTTCGCGCCCGCGGCCGCGAAGGCCAGTGCGTGCGCCCGGCCGATTCCCCGGCCGGCGCCGGTGATGATGACTGTCCGTCCGGCGCAGATGCCCTCGGTTGCCATATCCGTTCCTATCGTCGATGGTCGTAACTGGTGATGTCGCGTCGTGGCGCCGGCCGCGTCAGGGTTTCGTGGGGGAATGGGCGGCGTTGGCGGCCGAGAGGAACGCCGGTGGTTCGCCGCCGCCGTGGATCTGCAGGGTGGCGCCGCTGATGTAGCCGGCGAGCGGGGAAAGCAGGAACGCCACCCCGTTGCCCACGTCGCCGGGCCGGGCCATCCGGCCCATCGGAATGGTCTGCCCGACGGCGGCCACACCGTCGGCGTCGCCGTAGTGCAGTTCGGCGAGTTCGGTTTCCACCGCGCCCACGATCAGCGAATTGATCCGCACCTGCGGCGCCCATTCGGCGGCCAGCGAGACGGTGAGCGCGTCGACCCCGGCCTTCGCCGCACCGTAGGCGGCGGTACCGGGTGAGGGCCGGTGGCCGCTGAGGCTGGAGATATTGACGATCGACCCGCCGGTTTCCTGTTCGCTCATCACCGCGTGCGCCGCCTGCGCGACGTGCAGGGCGGCGAGCAAATTCAATTCGATGATCTTGGTATGGAATTTCGGGCTGGCATCGGCGGCCAGCGCGTAGGGCGCTCCCCCGGCATTGTTGACTGCCGCGTCGAGCCGCCCGTACCGGCGCACGATCTCCGCGATCATCGCCTGGACCGCGTCGGCGTCGCGCACATCGCAGGGCAGGAAGTCGATGGCGCGCCCGTCCACCTCCACCGGCGTTTCTGCCGGTCGGCGCGCGCAGGCCACCACAGTCGCGCCGGCGGTGAGCAGGACCCGGCTGATACCGGCGCCGACACCGCGGACGCCTCCGGTTACCAGAACGACGCGATCGGACAGGTCGATTTCGAGTGCCACCGTGTTAACCTACCAAGCAATTGCTTGCTTAGCCAAGATGCTCGAGAATGCGAGATGGGATACGCGATGGGGATCACCCGCCATTCGGAATCCGCCGGTATCGCCGTGGTCACGGTCGACTATCCGCCGGTCAACGCCATACCCTCGGACGGCTGGTTCGCCCTCGCCGACGAGATCCGCGCCGCCGGGCGCGACCCGCAGACCCGGGTGGTGGTACTGCGCGCGGAGAACCGGGGCTTCAACGCCGGCGTGGACATCAAGGAAATGCAGCGCACACCGGGCCACCAGGCGCTGATCGACGCCAACCACGGCTGCTTCGAAGCCTTCGCCGCCGTCTACGACTGCCCGGTCCCGGTCGTCACCGCGGTCCAGGGCTTCTGCCTCGGCGGCGGTATCGGCCTGGTCGGTAACTCCGACATCATCATCGCCTCCGAGGACGCCACCTTCGGTCTCCCCGAGGTCGACCGCGGCGCGCTCGGCGCGGCCACCCACCTTTCCCGGTTGGTGCCCCAGCACCTGATGCGCGCGCTGTTCTTCACCGCGAGCACAGCCACCGCCCAGCAGCTGCACCACTACGGCTCGGTACTGAAGGTGGTCCCCCGCGACGAACTCGACGCCGCGGCACTCGAGGTCGCCAAGGATATCGCCGCCAAGGACGGCCGCGTGATCCGCGCCGCCAAACGCGCGCTCAACGGTATCGATGTACAGGATGTGCACCGCAGCTACCGCTACGAGCAGGGGTTCACCTTCGAACTGAACCTCTCCGGCGCCTCGGACGAAATCCGGGATCGTTTCGATGAAGACCTGGCAGCGCAGAAGGACAAGAACTGACATGGAGCGGAAAACCATGCGAGACAAGCGGAAAACGCTGGACGAGATCGTCGGCGAACTGCGCAGCGGAATGACCATCGGCATCGGCGGCTGGGGCTCGCGGCGGAAACCGATGGCCCTGGTACGGGCGCTGCTGCGGTCCGATGTCACCGACCTCACCGTCGTCACCTACGGCGGCCCCGACCTCGGCCTGCTGCTGTCGGCCGGCAAGGTCCGCAAGGCCTACTACGGTTTCGTCTCCCTCGACTCGGCCCCCTTCTACGATCCCTGGTTCGCCAAGGCACGCACCTCCGGGCAGATCGTGGCCCGCGAGATGGACGAGGGCATGCTCAAATGCGGCCTGGAAGCGGCCGCGGCGCGACTGCCGTTCCTGCCGATCCGCGCGGGTCTCGGCTCGGACGTGCCGAATTTCTGGGACGGCGAACTGAAAACCGTCACCTCGCCCTACCCGGGCCCGGACGGCAAATCCGAAACCCTGCTCGCCATGCCCGCACTGAACCTGGACGCCGCGCTGGTGCACCTGAACCTCGGTGACGCGCACGGGAACGCCGCCTACCAGGGTGTCGATCCCTATATGGACGACCTGTTCTGCATGGCCGCCGAAAAGCGCTACCTGTCGGTCGAGCGCATCGTGGACACCGAGGAACTGGTGAAAACCGTTCCACCGCAATCGCTGCTACTCAACCGCATGCTCGTCGACGCGGTGGCCGAAGCGCCGGGCGGCGCGCATTTCACCCTCGGCGGAGAAAGCTACGGGCGCGACGAGAAGTTCCAGCGCCACTACGTCGAATCGGCCAAGTCGCCGGAAACCTGGCAGACCTTCGTCGACACCTACCTCAGCGGCTCCGAGGACGACTACCAGGCCGCCGTCGCGCGATTCAAGGAGGAGCAGTCGTGACCAGCACCGAAACCATCACCCGGGCCGAGGTGTGCGCGGTCGCCTGCGCCGAGATCTTCCGCGATGCCGGGGAGATCTTCGCCAGCCCGATGACGCCGATGGCCCAGTTGGGCGCCCGGCTCGCGAAACTCACCTTCGAACCCGATCTGCTGCTCTCCGACGGCGAGGCGTTCTTCCTCGCCGAAACCCCGCCCATCGGCGGTAAGGCCCCGATCGAGGGCTGGATCCCGTTCCGCCGGGTCTTCGATGTGCTGGCCTCGGGCCGCCGCCACGTAGTGATGGGCGCCAACCAGATCGACCGCTTCGGCAACCAGAACCTCTCCGCCTTCGGCCCGCTCCAGCAGCCGACCCGGCAGATGTTCGGTGTCCGCGGTGCGCCCGGGAATACGATCAACCACCCGACGAGCTACTGGGTCGCGCGGCACACCAGGCGGGTGTTCTGCGAGAAGGTAGATATCGTCGCCGGTATCGGCTACGACAAGATCGACCCCGAGAACCCCGCCTACCGGTTCATGAAGGTCCACCATGTGGTGACCAACCTGGGTGTTTTCGATTTCGGCGGACCCGGTAACACCATGCGGGCGCTGAGCCTGCACCCCGGCGTCACCGCCGAAGAAGTCGCGGAGAACACCTCGTTCGAAATCGCCGACCTGGGCACCGCCGGCGAAACCCGGTTGCCGAGCACCGAGGAACTGCGGATCATCCGCGAGGTCCTGGATCCCAAGAAGATCCGCGATAAGGAGGTCCCGCAGTGACACCCCGGCTGCGGACTCCGCTGACCGAACTCGTCGGGATCGAACATCCCGTCGTGCAGACCGGTATGGGCTGGGTGGCGGGCCCGAGCCTCGTTTCGGCCACCTCCAACGCGGGCGGTCTGGGCATTCTCGCCTCGGCCACCATGACCTACGACGAACTCGAAACGGCCATCGCCAAAACCAAGGCGCAGACCGATAAACCGTTCGGTGTGAACATCCGCGCCGACGCCTCCGACGCACCCGAGCGGATCGACCTGCTGATCCGCGAGAACGTGAAAGTTGCCTCGTTCGCGCTGGCGCCGAAGAAAGATCTCATCGCCAAGCTGAAAGATGCCGGCGTGGTGGTGATCCCGTCGATCGGCGCCGCCAAGCACGCGGTGAAGGTCGCATCGTGGGGCGCGGACGCCGTGGTCGTCCAGGGCGGTGAAGGCGGCGGGCACACCGGCCCCGTCGCAACCACCCTGCTGCTGCCGTCGGTACTGGACGCCGTCGATATCCCGGTCGTCGCGGCCGGCGGTTTCTACGACGGACGCGGCCTGGCCGCCGCCCTCGCCTACGGTGCCGCCGGCGTCGCCATGGGCACCCGGTTCCTGCTCACCCAGGAGAGCAGCGTCCCGGATTCGGTGAAACAGGAGTACCTGCGCCGACAGCTCGGCGAAACCGTGGTGTCGACGAAGGTCGACGGTATGCCGCACCGGGTGCTCAACACCGAACTCGTGCAGAAGCTGGAGGGTTCGGGCCGTATCCGCGGGCTCACCGCGGCGGTCGGCAACGCGACCAAGTTCAAGAGTATGACCGGCATGAAATGGTCGACCCTCGTCCGCGACGGCCTGGCCATGCGCAAGGCCAAGGACCTCACCTGGTCGCAGGTCATCATGGCGGCCAACACGCCGATGCTGCTGCGTGCCGGCCTGGTCGAAGGCAATACCGAAGCCGGTGTGCTCGCGGCCGGTCAGGTGAGCGGCATCCTGGACGATCTGCCGACCTGCCAGGAACTCATCGACCGGGTCGTCACGGACGCGGTCGCCCGGATCGGCACCCTCGCCGCCCTCCCTCAGAGAGCCGAATCGGCAGGCTGACCGAAGTGAACCCGTGGCCCGCCCCCGACTGTGGGGCGGGCCGCGTTTTTTGTCGGTACCGATCACTACCTTGCCTCTCATGCCCTCGACCCCGCATGAAGTGGTGATCGACATGTTCACGGAGAGACCGGATCTGGTCCCTCCGCTACTATCCGCGCTCGGCTGCGAGCTACCCGACTACGAGACCGTGAAAACCCGATCGGAGCGAGCCGCGGTCGTCGCGCCCACCGAGTACTACGCCGACGCGGTAGTGGCGTTCGAGCGCGGCGGTGCGACGGTGCTGGCAGTAGTGGTGGAGATCCAGCTACGCCGCGACCCGGACAAACTGTGGTCCTGGCCGGTGTACACGGCGTCGCTGCGGGCACGGATGAAATGCCCGGTGTTGCTGCTGATCGTCTGCCCGGACAATCGCACGGCGAAATGGGCGGCCCAGCCGCTGGCATTCGGGTACGGCAGCCCATCCACCACCTTGTGCCCGCTGGTCCTGGCCCCTTCCTCGGTTCCGGTGGTCACCGATCCGGCTGTAGCGACCGAACTGCCGGAGCTGGCCGTGTTGTCCGCGGTGGCCCACCCCCAACACCCCGACCACACCGAGATCTGGCAGGCATTGGCCGCCGGTTTCCGAACTCTCGGCGAAGACCCCGCCCTGCGATACCATGATTTCATCCTGACGATGTTGCCGCGTGCTGTTCGTCCTGCTTGGGAGGCGTTTATGTCCACCGGTCTGCGTGACTACAACTTCACCAGCGATTTCGCCCGCAAGTACCTCGCCGAAGGTCGAGCCGAAGGTCGAGCCGAAGGTCGAGCCGAGGGCGAAGCCAAATCGATCCTGACCGTCCTCGACGCCCGCGGAATCGAAGTACCGGACCAGGTGCGGAAAACGATCACCTCCTGCGACGACCTCGACCAACTGCAGAAATGGCTGCGACGAGCCCTGGAAATCAACCGCGCCGACGAACTGCTCGCATGACGATCCGAACGGAGTTTCGGTCGTTCCCGTAACTCCCATCGAGGTACATATCCACCTGCACGTTGCATAAGCAGACCAACTCAGCGATGTTCCGGCTCCCCGACATGGTGTGGTAAACCCAGGCCAGGTCGGGGAGCTCGGTGCCGCTGACCCCGATGCCCCGGTCGTCGCCATAGCCTTCGTACGGGCAGCGGGCCCCACCACTCCCACGACAGTGCACCCGGCACCGAGCCAGAACGGCAGCGAGATGCGTGACTACAACTTCACCAGCGACTTCGCCCGCAAGTACCTCGCCGAAGGCCGAGCCCAGTTTCGAGCCAAGGGCGAAGCCGAAGGTCGAGCCATATCGATCCTGACCGTCCTCGACGCCCGCGGAATCGAAGTACCGGACCAGGTGCGGGCAACGATCACCTCCTGCGACGACCTCGACCAACTGCAGAAATGGCTGCGACGAGCCCTGGAAATCAACCGCGCCGACGAACTCCTCGACGGTTCGGGCGGTGCCGCCACCGGTCGCGGCGCCGTGTGACCGGACCTCGAGCCCGGTCGATTGTTGATTCAGCGATGAGTTTCGGACTCGCTGCGCGTCCTATTCGGCAGACGCGTTGGTCGAGCGAAGGAGAGACCGTGGCGAAGGACGTTTGGTCGAGGGTGCACGCCGAGCGGGCAGCACTGATCGCCGACCTGACGAATCTCGATGACGAGCAGTGGGGAACGCCGTCGTTGTGTGACGGGTGGACGGTGCAGGATGTGGCCGCCCACCTGGTCGATAGTGCTCGGGCGACGCGCCTGGGTTTCGCGGTCGACCTCGTCCGGTCGCGGTTCGACTTCCACCGTTTGAACGCACGCGGTGTACAGCGCGAGCGCGGTGCCTCGCCGCAGGAAACGCTGGATCGGCTTCGCCAGGTCGCAATGCGGCGTTCGGCCCCTCCGACACCGCTGGACAGCAGACTCGTCGAGGAGATCGTCCACGGTGAGGACATACGCCGGCCCTTGGGACTTTCCCGCTCCTATCCACAGGACGCCGTTGCCCGAGCGCTGGGCTTGCAGGCTCGCACCCCAGTGTCCTTCGGCGGAGCCAAAGAGCTGGTGACCGGGATCCGGGTGGCATCAGCAGACGCCGACCTGTCGATCGGGGACGGTCCGGAAGTGAGTGGAACCGCACTGTCGCTGCTCCTGGCCATCTCCGGACGACGGGGAGCACTGGAGGAACTACACGGGCCCGGAGTCGCCACGTTGACCGACCGGCTACACAACGGCCGGAAACTCTGAGATTCTGTCACGGGCGAAGCCATGGCGGGCATCATAATCGAATGATATTGCTGCATAACTTTTTCTGGCCGGTCTTGTTCCGTGGTGGCGGACATGCCTTGGCCGAAAAACAGTCGATCAGTAGATTTCGGAGATGCCTCTAGGACACATCGGCGTCAACGTCACCGATCTCAATGCGGCCCGCGCGTACTACGACAAGGTCATGCCGCTGCTCGAGTACGAACCCTTCCTGGCCGACGATACGCAGTTCGCATACCGGCCCGCAGGCGGGAAGGTCGGAACGTACGTGTTCTTCTATCCGGCCTCCGGACCCGGTTACCGGCCCGGTAGCGCCGGATTGCAGCACCTGGCGTTCATGGTGCGCACCCGCGCCGAAGTCGACAGCGTGCATACCTGGGTATTATCGCGTGGCGACGAAATCATCCACGCCCCACGAGAATTTCCGCAGTACCCGCCACCCTATTACGCCACCTTCTGGACCGGGTATGACGGCATCATGCTCGAAGCGGTCTGCCACAAGGAGTTCTGACAATCGGGGCCGCCTCGAGCTGAGGGCGCCACGGGGGCTATGCCGGCCGGACCGGTCTCGGGGTTATGCCGTCTGCGTTGAAAGCTGCTGCAGAACGGCGTGGGCTGCGGCAACACGTGCGGCGATGGGAAAGTTCTTGTTCGCAAGCACGACAATACCGATCCGTTCCTCGGGCACGAAAGCGGCGTATGCGCCGAACCCGCCAGTGGAGCCGGTCTTGTTGAACAAGGTCGGACGCGATGGCGATTGCGGAGTGACGGACGTGGCCGGATTGGGCTTCATAGCCGCGACGGAGTTTCCGGCCTGTAACCGATCCAGGCCGACGGGGTACGGGTATTGCTCCCAGCCGAGCCCCTGGACCATAGGGCCGACCTCGAAGTATCCGATATGCGTTCCCTCGACGGCATCGCGCAGCGGCGGTTCGAGGGTATCGGGCGCGATATTGGCCTCGATGAACCGCAGCATATCGACGGCAGAGGTTTTGACGCCGTAGGCTTCGGCATCCAAAACGCCCGGGTTCACCCGGACCGGCGCATTGTCCTTGCCATATCCCCATGCGTAATTGTCCATCTGGTCTTTCGGGACGTCGATGTAGCTATGGGACAGTCCCAGATCAGGAAAGAGCTGCCCTTGGAGCAGATCAGTGAAATCCCCGTCCATCGCGAGGGCCGTGAGATGGCCCAGCAGACCGATGCTGGGGTTCGAGTACCGGCGCTGCCGGCCGGGAACGGCGTCGGGCGACCACCGCTGGAAGTAGCCCGGCATCTGGGCGTTGTCGATGACTTCGGGCGGAAACTGCAGAGGCAGCCCACCAGCCGTATAGGTTGCCAAGTTCAGCAGTGTGGCCTTGTCGATGGCATGTCCGGCCAATTGCGGCAGGTAGGTACTGGGGTGATCGTCGAGCGAGATCCGGCCGAGTACTTGCGCGTAGGACGCCAGTGTGGCGGTGAATGTCTTGCTGATCGAACCGATCTCGAAAAGGGTGTCGGGTGTCACGGGAGCACCGCTTTGCCGGGAGGCAACACCATAACTGAAGTAGTGTTCGTCGCCGTCGACCGTCACTGCTACGGCCATACCGGGCACGTCGTACTCGGCCATGAGCGGTTGAAACGCATCGTCCACAGCGCTCGCGAGGGCAACCGATCGGCCGGTGCAGGCGGTCACGCCGGCGAGCGTGCAGCAGAGGGCGATCACCATGAGTAACCGGGTGATAGTCCGCAATCGACGTCGTCCCTTCATACTGCGAGCCTGCCTCGCCACACCGCCTCGACGGATGGCAGCCTCAGGGGCAAGCGAACTCGCCGGCGGCGACGCCTTCGCGAAAGCGACCCATTCGTCACAGTTGTACACCAGCGCCACACCGGCTCCGGTGATTGTGGCTCAGCCACGGCTGGGCACTGGATAGTCCGGCCGTAGCGCAGTGACGCGATCAAGTTCGCGGCCAGGGGCGCACTTCGCCCCAGCCCCAGGTAGGCATGGGTTCGGCTACGGAGTCCGGGGCGTCCGCTCCGGAGAACAGCGTCGCCATGCGGGTTCCCCATTCCAGATATCCCACGAAGGCCGACCGGAACTCGGCGTCGGCGGGTAGCCCGACCTTGTCGGCGGTATCGAGCAGCAGGCTCGTCCAGCGCTGCCGTTGTTCCTCGGTCAACTCCCGGCCGCGGTGCCGGGAGACCATGTGCTGGTGTCCGCCGTGCCGTTCCGAATAGACAGCGGGGCCGCCGAAGACCTCGCCCAGCCAGGCGGCCACATGCTTCGGATGATCGGGGTGCATGCCCGCGAACACCGGTGCCAGCACCGTGTCCTCGTCGACACGGCGATAGAAGGTGACGAACAGGTTCTCGAATGCCTCGGCGCCACCGGCCCATTCGTACAGCGACGGCACCAGCGCGACCGGCTCGTAGTGCCGCATCTCCTCGATATCGCTGACGTAGTCCTTGATCTCGGCGAAGAATGCCCGGAATTCTGGGCTGCCGCGGAACTTCTCCAGGTGATCACCGGCCGAAGTCCAGGTCAGCTGGAGGATGTACACCTCCGGTTCCTCGGCACACCGCGCCAGGTCATAGGTCCGGCAGTAGGGCGAGGACTGCAGGGCCACCGCCGCCCGCCGGTACGCGGCCTCGAATGCCGCCGAATCGGCGACGCGGTACCGGATGTACTCGATGATCATGGTTCCAGTCGACCCGCTTGGCGGCGCGAGCACAAGTACGTACTTTATGGTGCGTGAGCGTGCAACGGGCCGGCTATTCCTGCCCGGTCGAACTGGCGGTGGATACTATCGGCGGGAAGTGGGCGGTAGTCGTCCTCGGCCATTTGAAAGAGCGTCCGTTGCGCTACGGCGAGTTACGGCGTCGCGTAGCGGGCATCACGGAGAAGATGCTCACGCAGCGGCTACGCGAACTCGAAGCCGCGGGACTCGTCGAGCGCACCGTCCACGACGGTGTGCCCGCTGCCGTGACCTACCGGCTCGCCGATCCGGAACTGCGGCCGGTACTCCAGGCGCTCTACGACTGGGGCGGTGCACTGGCAGCTCGTCGCAATATTTCGATCGGCCCGGTGGAGACCGGATCTGCTGCACCGGACTGAATCGGATTGCGCACGCTGCCGGGTGCTGTCCCGTCCTCTCATCCGAACGGAATTCTCGGTCGCTTCGGGAGTTCGCGGCCGATGATCGGCGCGATTCGGCGGGCCGGCTCTCAGAAAGGCGCACCCGAGAATGGGGCTGCGCGATCGCACGGTACGGGTTGCCGATGTTCGGGGTCGAGGGCGTTGAGGACGAAATAGGCCGCTCGGCGGGATCCGGCGATTCCCGCGTGCTCCGTGTAGTCGACCGGGCAGCCTTCTTGGACCACGATATTTCGGACATTGCTGCCGCCTGGCTGGAGACCGGAGGTGTAGGGGACGATGAGCTCGTCGTATTGCGTGGCGATATTGGTGTATTCGATCTCGGGCAGGTAGTGCCCGCCCGCGCGGATCGCCTGCATGAACGCCGAACCGGGGTCCAGTTGCAGGCATGCGTGACAGATCGGGAAATTCTCCGGTTGTACGCCGAGCCGCCGGGCGGTTTCGGAAATGACATCCGCACCGGCCACCGTGGTGCCGTTCCAGGCGGGAGCCAGCGAGACGTACTTGTCGATCTTGTCTCGGCCGCCGAGGTACTTCGCGTAGTACGCCGGCATCACCGTGCCCTGCGAATGGCCGACGATATCCACCTCGGACGCACCGGTGGCGGCGAGAACACCGTCGACGAACACGCCCAACTGGCGGGCGCTCTCGGTGATCTCGCCCATTCCGCCGACGGCCGTAACCGGCCACGGCAGACCGGCCGGCGCACCGTAGGTGATCGAGAATACGCAGTACCCGGCATTTTTCAGCAAAGGAACGTAGGCACCCCAGTTGGTCTGTTGCGACCCGCCCGTGCCGTGAACCAGGACCACCGGGTCGGGATGGGTCGGTGAAGGGACACATCCGTAGTCGTTGGAACCGGGCAGTGAGCCCCCGGGGTTCGCGAGTTCGGGTCCGATTCCGGCGAAGAAATTGAACTCGACGGGAAGTTCGTCCGCGGCGGCCGGGCCGGCTCCGGCGGCCACCGCCAGCCCTGTCACGACCGCACCGACGACTGCCAGCAGCTTCCTCATGTGCGGAACCTAGCAAATGCTTGGTGCGTCCGGGCTGGTTTTCGATGCGAAAAGCAGGCCCCGCCGATGGGCGGGGCCTGCCGATGGACCTCTCGTGAAGGTCAGTCTCCAACCGTCACAGCTTGCGCTTCCTCCACGCTGTGCGGGGCGGGATCGTGATCGTCGATATGCGCGAGAGCGCTCCGGCCGACCAGCAGCACCACCACACCTACGGCGGTACAGGCGGCGCCGACCCAGAACGGCAGGGAGATGCTGGTTTCGCCGAGTTTTCCTGCCAGCCACGGTGCGGCGGCGCCGCCGGCGAAGCGGACGAAACTGTAGGCAGCGGATGCGGTGGAGCGTTCCACCGGTGCCGAGATCATGACGGCCTCGGTGATCAGGGTGTTGTTCACACCGAGGAACAGTCCGGCGACGACCACTCCGACGATCAGCACCGGCTTGTGCTCGGCGAACAGTGCCATCACCGCCAGATCGGCGGCGAACAGTCCGACCGCGAGCGCGATCATCGGCAGCGTCCCGAAACGGGCCTGCAGTTTCGGGGCTACGAACACCGAGGAGATCGCGAGCAGGATGCCCCAGCCGCAGAAGATGAATCCGATGGCGTAGGTGCCCATATCCAGCGGGAACGGAGTGTAGGCGAGCAGGGTGAAGAAGCCGAAGTTGTACAGCAGCGCGGTGATGCTCACAACGAGCAGCCCGCGATGGCGCAGCGCCTTGAAGGGGGCTGCCAGCGAGGTCGGTTTCGCGGCACGCGGACCGTCGGGGAGGAGTACGACGATGGCGACGAGCGCGATGGCCATCAGCACCGAGACACCGAAGAACGGCCCACGCCAGCTGATTCCGCCCAGCAAACCACCTACCAGCGGTCCGGTGGCGATACCGATACCGAGTGCGGCCTCGTACAGGATGATCGCCCGCGCGACTCCACCGGTCGCGGAGCCGACGATGGTGGCGAGCGCGGTGGCGATGAACAGCGCGTTGCCCAGCCCCCAGCCGGCGCGGAAGCCGACGATCTGCCCGACCGTATCCGACAGTCCGGCCGCCGCCGCGAAGACGATGATCAAGGCCAGCCCGGCCAGCAATGTTTTCTTCGCGCCGAACCGGCTGGAGATCACGCCGGTGACGAGCATCGCGACGCCGGTGACGAGCATATAGCTGGTGAACAGCAGCGATACCTGCGATGGGGAGGCGTTGAGCTGTTCGCCGATGGGCTTGAGGATCGGATCCACCAGGCCGATGCCCATGAACGCGATAACGCTGGCGAAGGCGACCGCCCACACCGCTTTCGGCTGCCTGTCCGGTTTGCCCTGGCGATCGGGTGCGGAGCCTGCGTGCTTGTGCAGCGCTGACGCCGCCGGGCCTGGTCCGCTCGTAGCGTCCGGCGTGGTGGCCGTCCGGGTGGAGTTGCTCATCGATGTTTCCTCGGTTGCGTGTGGTTTCCTGTCGTTTCGCGGATCACCGCCAGTAGTTCCCGCAGGTCGGCGGCGAGTCCGGTGAGTCGTTCGGCATCGAATCCCGGTAGCGGGTCCGGCAATGCTGCACGGATGGCCGCGCGGGACGCGGCGAGCCGGGCCCGCCCCGTCGGGGTGAGTTCGACGACCACGGCCCGGGAATCGTCCGGATCGCGGCGACGGGAGACATAGCCTTCCCGCACCAGCCGGGCGATGAGCGTGGTCGCCGTGGGTTGCGAGGTGCGGTCGATTCGGGCGAATTCGCTGATACGCAGCGGACCGCGCTCTTCGAGTGCCGCCAGCGCCCGCACGGTGGCATGCGGCAGAATCTCGGCGCTGAGCATTCCCGCCGCGCGCGTGAGCCGACCCGCGGTGACCAGTAGATCGACGACACTGTCGTCCACATCGGTACCGCGGTTCGGCTGCACCCCGATATTATTACATAGGCTAACTATTTATTTCCAGGCCCGTCACGGGGATACACGACACACCACCTGTCCCGTACAACCGAGGCGGCCTGAGTGATCAGTGGCGCCGGCGGCAAGGGTTGCGCCTGTTGTGGCGCTTGCCGGCAAAGCGCCACAACAGAGCACCGGCCGGAAACAGAAAGACCTCCGGTAACCGCCCGTAGGGGCCGATTACCGGAGGTCTTTTCCCGCGTACCGCCGCGACCTCGAGTCCGCGCTCCGGCCGCGGACGGGGTAGCCCCCGCCGGGAGATCCCGCGCTAGCTCCGCGCAGCGATCACCGCTCGATACGCTCGATGATGGTCGCGTTCGCCGTACCGCCGCCTTCACAGATGGTCAGCAGACCGTAGCGGCCGTTGATCCGCTCCAACTCGTTGAGCAGGGTCGCGAACAGCTTCGCGCCGGTCGCCCCGAGCGGATGGCCGAGGGCGATCGCGCCGCCGTTGACGTTCACCTTCTCCGGATCGGCGCCGGTCTCCTTCAACCAGGCCAGAACCACGGGAGCGAAGGCCTCGTTGATCTCGATCGCGTCGATATCGTCGATGCTCAAGCCGGTCTTCTCCAGCGCGAACTTGGTCGCCGGGATGGGCGCGGTGAGCATGTAGAGCGGATCGGCGCCGCGGGCGCTGACGTGGATAATGCGGGCGCGGGGGGTCAGGCCGTATTCCTCGACCGCCCATTCCGAGGCCAGCAGGGTCGCGCTGGCGCCGTCGGAGATCTGCGAGGCCACCGCCGCGGTCAGCGGGCTGCCCTCCTCCAGAGCCGGTAGCGTTGCCATCTTCTCCAGGCTGGTTTCGCGCGGCCCCTGATCGATCCAGAAATCGCCGACCGGCACGATTTCTTTGTCGAACCGGCCGGCCTTGATGGCGGCGCGGGCCCGTTCGTGGCTGCGCAGCGCCCAGCGTTCCATATCCTCGCGGCTGATCCCCCACTTCTCGGCGATCATCTGCGCGCCGCGGAACTGGGACACCTCCCCGGTGCCGTACCGGTGATCCCAGCCCTTCGCGCCGACGAACGGGGAATCGAAACCGTATTCCTTACCGGCGAGCATGGCCGCGGAGATCGGGATGGCGCTCATGTTCTGCACCCCACCGGCCACGATCACCTCGGCGGTACCGCTCATGATCGCCTGAGCGCCGAAGTTGATCGCCTGCTGGCTGGACCCGCACTGCCGGTCCACCGTCACACCGGGCACTTCCTCGGGGTATCCGGCGGCCAGCCACATGGTCCGGCCGATATTGCCGGCCTGCGGGCCGACGTTGTCGACGCAGCCGACGATCACATCGTCGACATTCGCCGGATCGATCGGGTTACGCGACATCAGGCCCTGCAACGCGGCCGCACCGAGATCGGCTGGATGGACCTCGGCCAGCGCGCCACCGCGCTTACCGACCGGGGTGCGCACCGCGTCGACGACATAGGCCTCGCGCAGCGGCGTGTAGGGGCGGCGGGCGGCTGTAGCCATGGGTTTTCTCCTAATCGGTATGGCCCGGCACGGTGAGCCCGTCGAGCACAATGGTGAGGTACTGCTTGGCGAGGGTGTCGACAGTGACCGATCCGCCACCCGGTTGATACCAGCGCACCGCCACCCAGACGGTGTCGCGCAGGAACCGGTAGGCCAGATCGATATCGAGTTCGGGGCGGAAGCTGCCGTCGGCTACACCGCTGGAGAGCACGCGCCGCCACAGTTCCCGGAATTCGCGGTTGTATTCGCCGATATAGGCGAAACGTTCGGAGCTCTGCAGCCGTTTGGCTTCGGACTGGTAGATGGCGACCGCGGCATGCGAACGATCGATCGCCTCGTAGGAGGCCAGCACCAGAGCTTCCAGGGTGGCGCGGGCGCTCAGGCCCGCGTCGGCGATTTCGCGGTAGCGGCCGAAGAGTTCGTCGAGGAACCCGCGCAGGATCTCGTCTACCATTCCCTCTTTCGACGAAAAGTGGTGATAGAGACTGCCGGAGAGGATCCCGGCCGCGTCGGCGATATCTCGTACCGTGGTCGCGCGCACGCCCCGTTCGGCGAACAGCTCGGCCGCCATCTCGAGGAGTTCGGTTCGCCGGGCCGATTTGGTGGGGTCGGGTGCGGTCACCCGGCCATAATACAACCAAGCATTTGCTTGGGTCCATGGTACCGCGAAACGCGACGGGCCCGGACTTTCCGGCTCCCCCCTCATGAATCGGAGCCGGACCCGCCGGGCCCGATACGTGGAAGAGCACGACCGCACTACTTTCCGATCTGATTGGACGCGCAGATCAACGAACCGGTTCCATCGATGCGATGCCCGGTGGATTGCGGCCATGACACAGCCGTTTCCGCAATGGCAGTGAGGATCGCTGGGCAGCGCCCTACTTCGGCCGGCAGGCAGGCTCGCTGCCACAACCGCCGACTCCTGAGCGATCCGCTGACCCGGCCGGCACGCGCTGAGCGCACCGGCCGGTTACATATCAGGCGCGCTGGCTGCTGACCGAGACGACCTCGCCGGTCAGATAGGTCGTGTAATCGCTGGCCAGCATGGCGATGGTGGCCGCGACCTCCCACGGCTCGGCGGCCCGGCCGAAGGCTTCGCGCTCGGAGAGCGAATCGAGCAGATCGCTGGAACTGACCTTGTCGAGGAACGCGTGCCGGGCGATACTCGGCGCCACCGCATTGATCCGGACCCCGAACTCGGCGGCCTCCACCGCACTGCACCGGGTCAACGCCATCACGCCGGCCTTGGCGGCGGCGTAGTGGGCCTGGCCGTACTGAGCCCGCCAGCCCAGCACACTGGCATTGTTGACGATCACGCCACCGTGTTTCGCGTCCCGGAAGTAGTTCAGCGCGGCGCGGGTGCAGCGGAAGGTGCCGTTGAGGGTGATATCGAGGACTTTGTCCCACTGCTCATCGGTCATATCGACCACCGGCGTCTCACCGCCGAGACCGGCATTGTTGACGAAGATCTCGACCCCGCCCAGCGCCGCGGCGGCGCCACGGACGAGTTCGTCGACCTGCGCGGTGCTGGTCACATCGCAGGCGATCGCGTGCACCTTACGGTCGGCGAACTCCTCGGACAGCTCCGCGCGAGTCGCTTCCAGACGCCGTTCGTGCCAGTCGGAGACCACCACGTCCGCGCCTTCGCTGAGCAGCCGGCGGGCGGTGGCGGAACCGATTCCGGTTCCGGCGGCCGCGGTCACCACGGCGCGGCGGCCGGTGAGCAGCCCGTGACCGGGGGTCTGGGCCGGGGGGACCGACAGCGGCCCGCTCACTGCCGGGCCTCGCGGGGCAGGCCGAGCACACGCTCGGAGATGATGTTGCGCTGCACTTCGTTCGAACCTCCGTAGATCGTATCGGCGCGGGTGAACAGGTACAGCCGCTGCCATTCGTCGAGATCGTCGTCGGCGGCGACCAGGCCGGCCGCGCCGCGCACCGCCATGGCGAGTTCACCGAGACCGCGATGCCAATTCGCCCACAGCAGTTTGCCGACCGAGGCCTGTCCCCCGTCGTCGGCGGTTTCGGCCATCGTGCGCATGGCGTGCGCACGAAGTACCCGCAGGCCCACCCAGGCGCGATCGACCTGTTCGGCGAGCAGCGGGTCGTCGAGGGCGCCCGATTCGCGGGCCATCTCCTCGATGGCCGCCAGTTCCCGGGCGAAACGGATCTGCTGGCCGAGGGTGGAGATACCGCGTTCGACGTTGAGTGTGCCCATGGCGACGCGCCAGCCGTCACCGGGATCGCCGACCACCAGATCGGCTTCGGTGCGGGCGTCGTCGAAGAACACCTCGTTGAACTCGGAGGTGCCGGTGAGCTGGTTGATGGGCCGGACCTCGATCCCCGGCTGGTTCATCGGGACCAGCAGGTAGGACAGCCCCTTGTGCCGTTTCGACCCGGGCTCGGTGCGGCATACCGCGAAGCACCAGTCGGCCACATGGGCCAGCGAGGTCCAGATCTTCTGGCCGTTGATCGACCAGTGGTCGCCGTCGAGGCGAGCCGAGGTCGATACCGCGGCCAGATCGGATCCGGCGCCGGGTTCGGAGTAGCCCTGGCACCACAGTTCGGTGACCGTACGGATACCGGGCAGGAACCGGTCGCGCTGGGCGTCGGTACCGAAGGCCAGCAGCGTCGGGCCGAGCAGTTCCTCGCCCACATGCGAGACGCGGGCCGGCGCGTTCGCCTTCGCGTACTCCTCGTGGAAGATGATCTGCTGGGCCACGCTTGCCGCCCGGCCGCCGTATTCGACGGGCCAGCCGAGGCAGGTCCAGCCCGCGGCGGCCAGGGCGCGGTCCCATTCCAGGCGTTCGTCGAATGCCTCGTGCTCGCGGCCGGGCCCGCCGAGGCCGCGCAACTCGCGGAATTCACCGTCGAGTTGTTCGTCGAGCCAGCCGCGGACCTGCGCGGCGAATTCGCTGTCGCTCAGGGCGGCCACGCTGGTCCGCTCGACGGCAACACGCGGCGCGGCGGCCGCTTCGGCCGTTTGCGGCCCGCCGTCGCGACCGGTACCGGATTCTGAGGTCTGGATAGCACCCACGCCGGTAGGATAACCTACCAAGCACTTGCTTTGTAGACTCCGTTCGAGACCGCGCGCACCGCACACGGCCGCACGACCATGAGGACACCCGTGACAACCCCTGCGCAAACCCCGCCGGTGGCACAGACCATCCCCGCGGCACTGCACGCCGCCGCCCAGACCTACGGTTCGGCGCCCGCACTGGCCGACGGACCCGTCCGGCTCGACTGGACTCAGTTACTCACCGAGGTCCAGGACGTGGCCCGCGCGCTGATCGCCCGCGGAGTACAGGTCGGCGACCGGGTGGCGATCTGGTCGCCCAACACCTGGCACTGGGTGGTCGCCGCGCTGGGCGCGCACTACGCGGGCGCGACACTGATACCGCTCAACACCCGCTATGTCGCCGACGAGGTCGTCGATGTGCTGCGCCGGGTGGACGCCAAGGCACTGTTCATCGCCGGAACGTTCCTGAAACGCGATCGCCTCACCGAACTGCGCGGGGCCGCGCCCGACCTGCACATCGACACCGTCGTGGTAGTACCCGTCGAGGGTCCGCAGGATCGAGTCGAGGGCGCGCTGAACTGGTCGGATCTGGCCGAAACCGCCGCCACGGTGAGCCGGGAGCAGGTGATCGAACGGGGCGAATCCGTCAGCCCCGAGGACCTGTCCGACATCCTGTTCACCTCCGGTACCACCGGCCGTAGCAAGGGCGTACTCATCGCGCACCGGCAGACCCTGTCGACGGCTCGCGCGTGGGCCGAATGCGCGACGCTGAACAGCGCCGACAACTACTTGATCGTGAACCCTTTCTTCCACAGCTTCGGCTACAAGGCGGGGATCATCACCTGTCTGCTGACGGGCGCCACCATCGTGCCGCAGATCGTCTTCGATGTGCCGACCACCATGCGCCTGATCGACCAGGAGAAGATCACCGTTCTGCCCGGCCCGCCCACGATCTACCAGACCATCCTCGATTTCCCGGACCGCGGCGAATTCGATCTGAGCGGGCTGCGGGTGGCGGTCACCGGTGCGGCGCAGGTCCCGGTAGCGCTGGTCGAGCGGATGCGCGCGGAACTCGATTTCGATGTGGTGCTCACCGCATACGGTCTCTCGGAATCTTCCGGCTTCGGCACCATGTGCCGGGTCGACGACGACGCCGAAACCATCTCCGGCACCAGCGGCCGGCCCATTGCCGGATTCGAACTGAAGTTGAGCGATGTCGGGGAAATCCTGCTACGCGGCCCCAACGTGATGCTCGGATACCTCGACGATCCGGAAGCCACCGCGAAAACCGTCGACGCGGACGGCTGGCTGCACACCGGCGATATCGGTGTGGTCGACGAACGCGGGTACCTGAAGATCACCGACCGGCTGAAGGATATGTACCTCAGCGGCGGATTCAATGTGTATCCCGCCGAAATCGAACAGGCTCTCGCCAAGCTCGACGGTGTCGCCACTGCCGCGGTGATCGGAGTCCCCGATCACCGCATGGGTGAAGTGGGCAAGGCATTCATCGTCCGCAAACCGGGCGCGACGCTCACGGAGGACCAGGTGTTCTCTTACGCCACCAAGGCGCTGGCCAACTTCAAGGTGCCGCGGTTCGTCGAATTCCGCGACGAACTGCCCTACAACGCCGGCGGCAAGGTGCTCAAACGTCAGTTACGTGAGGAGAATTCGTAATGTCGGAGAACCTGTCCCCGACCGGAAACGGGAGTATTCCCTACGAACCCGATGTGGTGACCTATGAGCGCCGGGGCGCTGTCGCGGTGGTCACCCTGAACCGGCCGGACTATCGCAACGCGCAGAACTCCGTGATGACCTACGCGATCGACGCCGCATTCGAACGTGCGGTGGAAGATCCCGAGGTAAAGGTCATCGTGCTGGCCGGGAACGGGAAGCATTTCAGCGCCGGCCACGATCTGGGCACACCGGGTCGCGACCATCACGTGAAATACCAGAACAAAGCCGCGCTCTGGTGGGACCATGTGGACCGCCCCGGCGGCGATCAGCGTTTCGCCCGGGAGACCGAGGTGTACCTGGGGATGTGCCGCCGCTGGCGGGAGATCCCCAAGCCGACCATCGCCATGGTGCAGGGCGCCTGTATCGCAGGTGGGCTCATGCTGGCCTGGGTCTGCGATCTGATCATCGCCTCCGACGATGCCTTCTTCTCCGACCCGGTGGTGCGTATGGGTATTCCGGGCGTCGAATACTTCGCTCACCCGTGGGTGATGGGCCCGCGCGCCGCCAAGGAATTCCTGTACACCGGTGATCGTTTCGACGCCGCACAGGCCAAGGAATGGGGCATGGTCAACCGGGTGGTTCCGCGGGCGGAGCTGGAAACCGAAACCATGGCCCTGGCCGAGAAGATCTCGGCCATGCCGCAGTTCGGGCTGGCATTGACGAAGAAGGCGGTCAACCAGTCCGAGGACCTCATGGGTATGCGCGCCGGAATGGATTCGGTATTCGGCCTGCACCATTTCGCGCACGCCCACAATGCCGAAGTCGGCACCGACTCGCTCGGCGGGCTGAACGCCAAATCTATGAAAGCGCAGGCGACAACCGCCGCGGATACGAACGACGGGAAAGCCTGAATGGATCTCGATCTCGACGAAAGCACCCGGGAATTCCAGCGGGAAGTCCGCGAATTCCTGGCGGCCAATGTTCCCGCCGAACCACTGCCCTCGATGGATACGGCGGCAGGATTCGAAGCGCACCGGGAGTGGGAGCACAAGCTGGCCGAGGCCCGCTTGTCCGTGGTCTCCTGGGCGCCCGAATACGGCGGACGCGATGCGTCACTACTGGAATGGGTGCTGTTCGAACAGGAATACTATGCCGCCGGCGCGCCAGGCCGGGTGAGCCAGAACGGTATCTTCCTGCTCGCCCCCACCCTGTTCGAGCACGGCACACCGGAACAACTCGAACGGATCATGCCGCGGATGGCGCGCGGCGACGATATCTGGGCGCAGGCCTGGTCGGAGCCGGAAGCCGGTAGCGATCTGGCCGGTATCCGCTCCACCGCGCGCCGAACCGACGGCGGCTGGGTGCTGAGCGGGCAGAAGACCTGGAGTTCGCGGGCGGCGTTCGCGGACTGGGCGTTCGGCCTGTTCCGCAGCGACCCCGAAGCCGAACGGCACCGCGGGCTCACCTACCTGATGTTCCCGCTCGACGCCGACGGTGTGACAGTGCGGCCGATCCCCCAACTCGACGGCGAACCGGGTTTCGCGGAGATCTTCCTCGACGATGTCTTCGTCCCGGACAGCGATGTGATCGGCGCGCCCAACGAGGGCTGGCGGGTCGCGATGAGTACCTCCAGCAACGAACGCGGCCTGTCGCTGCGCAGCCCCGGCCGGTTCAGCGCGACCGCGCAGCGGCTGGTCGACCTGTGGACCGAAACCGGCGATACCGGCACCGCGGCCCGTGATGCGGTAGTGGACGCCTGGATCGGCAGCGAAGCCTACCGGCTGCACACCTTCGGCACCGTCACCCGGCTGAACGAAGGCGGGAAGCTCGGCGCGGAATCCTCCATCACGAAGGTGTTCTGGTCCGAACTCGATATCGCCATGCACGAAACCGCCCTGGACCTGCTCGGCGCCGAAGCCGAACAGGCGAGCCGCTGGACCGACGGTTACCTGTTCTCCCTCTCCGGCCCGATCTACGCCGGCACCAACGAAATCCAACGCAACATCATCGCCGAGCGGCTCCTCGGCCTACCACGAGGAGGCAGCCGATGAAATTCGCGCTCAGCCCGGAGCATCTGGACTTCGGCGCCAGTATCCGCAAACTCTTCGAATCCGGTTCCACCACCGCCGCGGTGCGGGCGTGGAGCGGTGACGATCCGGCGCCCGGCCGCGCCCTGATCGAACAGCTCGCCGCCGCCGGCGCCTTGGGCCTGACGATCGCCGAGGATTTCGGTGGCCTCGGTGCCGAACCGCTCGACCAGCTGGTCGCGTTCATCGAGATCGGCCGGTCCGCGGCACCCGGCCCGCTGGTGGAAACCGCGGCGGCCGTTCCGGCGCTGCTGCAAGCACTGGCGGAGACCGACCCCGCGCCGGCGCAACGCTGGTTGCCCGGAATCTCCGAAGGCACCGTATCGGCCACCATCGCCTTCGCCGGGGCGGGCGGCCGCGCGGTCGCGGTGGACGCGGATCGTGCCGACCTCGTACTCCTCGCCCAGGGTGACCGTCTGTCGACGGGCCGGGTAGGCGAACCGGTGCGGTCGGTGGATCCGGCCCGGCGGCTGTTCGTCGTGGAGGCCGACGAGACTGTCGCCGAAGGAGCGCAGGCCCGCGCGGCCATCGCGGCGGGATTCGATTTCGGCGCGCTGGCCAATGCCGCACAGCTGCTCGGCGCCGGTAAAGCCCTGCTCGATGCGTCGACGGAGTACGTCAAGCAGCGCAAGCAGTTCGGCCGGCCGATCGGTGAATTCCAGGCGGTCAAACAGAAACTGGCCGATGTGTTCATCGGCCTCGATCTGGCGGAACCGCTGCTCTACCGGGCGGCGCTCACCACCGGTGGGCCGAACCGGATCCGCGATATCTCCGCGGCTGCGGTGGCCGCTGCCGATGCCGCCTACCGGGCGGCCCGGACCGCGCTGCAGGTACACGGCGCGATCGGCTACACCGCCGAATACGACCTGTCGCTGTGGCTGACCCGGGTCACCGCCCTGCGGTCCGCCTGGGGCACCCCGGACCTGCATCGCGGCCGGGTCGCCGAGGCGCTGCGGGCGGGCGCCGTGGTGGACCCGGCGGGCGCGCTCACCTGAGAACACAACAGTCCCGGTCTGCTGCCGGGCGAGCACACAACCGGAGTCTCCGGCGCGCTCGCCCGGTAGGAGAACCGGCGGACAGTGGTAACAACCGGACGTAGGCGCCTCGGCATCCGTCCGTCAGACCTACGGAGGAAGAGATGATCAGCGAGGAACAGCAGGAGCTGGTGTCGGCGGTCCGGGGACTGCTCACCAAACGCGACGCCCGGGCCGGGATCCGCCAGGCCATGGACACCGATCTGGGTTACGACCCGCAACTGTGGGCGCAGCTGTGCGAACAGGTCGGGGTGGCCGCGTTGGCGATTCCCGAGGAGTACGGCGGCTTCGGCGCCGGCCTGCCCGAATCCTTGCTGGTCGTCGGTGAGCTCGGCCGCACACTCGCCGATGTACCGATGCTCGGTTCGGCCGTCCTGGGCGCGCAGGCAGTATTGCTGTCCGGCGACAGCGAAGCCTGCGAGCGGCTGCTGCCCGGTGTCGCCGAAGGTAGCCGCACTCTCGCCGTCTGCTGGGCCGGGGTCGCGGGCTGGGACGAGTTCGGGGTGCGGGCCGACGGCGAAACGCTGAACGGTACTGCGCACTACGTCCTCGACGGCACCGTTGCCGATACCTTGATCGCGATCACGGAGAGCGGACTGTTCGAGGTCGAGCCGTCAGCCGCCGGGGTCGAGCGCCGACGGGTGGCGGCCATGGACCCGTCCCGCACGCTCTCCGAGATCACTTTCACCGGTGCCGCGGCCCGCCGGCTCGGCACCGGTGATCCCGCGCCGGTGCTCGACCGGCTCCGGCAGATCGCCTGGGCCGCGCTCGCCGCCGAACAGGTCGGGGCCGCCGAATACTGCCTGGAAGCAACGGTGGAGTACACCAAGTCACGGGTACAGTTCGGCCGGGCCATCGGCAGCTTCCAGGCGCTCAAGCACCGGATGGCCGATATGTACGTGCTGGCCGAATCCGCCAAATCGACCGCCCTGACCGCCGCCCTCGCCCTGGCCGAGGAAAGCCCCTCCGCCGCCGAGGACGTCTGGGTGGCGCGCCACCAGTGCACCGAGGCATTCTCCACGATCGCGGCCGAAACGATCCAGCTGCACGGCGGTATCGCCATCACCTGGGAACACGACGCCCACCTGTACTTCAAACGCGCCCACGGCGACGCCCACCTCTTCGGCACCCCGAAGAGGCCGGCCGTCCACGGCTGACAGGCCGTTATACAGCCAGGATCGGTACCTCGTATTTGTGGCACCACGGATCGCGGGTGACCAGCGTCAACTCTTCTGCTTTCGCCTGAGCCACCAGCATCCGGTCGAACGGGTCGCGGTGAATCAGGGGAAGGCGACCGGCAGCGATGGCATGGCCGGAGCTGATCTCCAGCGTCACCAGACCGCTGTCACGAATACGTTCGGGCATATCGAGCGGGCCGCCGAGTTTTCCGGCGGCCTGCTTGATTGAAACTTCCCACATCGAGACGACACTGACGAATACATCCGGATCGTGGTCGAGCCGATCCTTCAGTTCGTCCGACAAGCTCGCGTCATCGGTGAGCCACCACAGCACCACATGCGTGTCGAGCAGCAAGCTCATCGCGGAATACCGAAATCGTCCGCAATCGCCGCATTTGTCGCGTCGGAGTCCCAGTCGGCCCCGAGGTCGACACCGCGCAGCGAGCCCCGGGCAGTGCGGTTCGCCCGCCGCACCAAGGGAACCACTTTGGCCACCGGATGACCGGCCCGGCTGATCACGATCTCCTCGCCCCGTTCGACTCTTTCCACGATGCGCGACAGGTTCGTCTTCGCCTCGTGGATATTGAACTGTTCTGCTGCGTTGCCGGCCATACCCACCTCCTTAGCTAAGATGTTAGCCCACCTTTCCGGCACAGGCATCGCAGAAGAACACGCCGGTCCGCACCTGCTCTGCGCCTGTCGAACGCCGCGGACACCGAGGCCGAAACGCGCACCCTGGAGGCGCTGTCACAGCTGCTCGCCCTGTTGATCGACGACGAGATGCTGGAACGGATCGTCTCCCGACTGTCTATTACCTTCCCTTGGGCAGATCTTCTGCCTGCACACATCCGCCCGGAGTTCGTCTCCGAGTTCTTGAAAGTTGCCCGGGCTTGCCTCGCTGTGGGACGGTTCGACCGGCTCACGATCACTCTCGAAGCGTGGCGGAGCACCGCCGAAGCATACGCAGATCCGGCAGTAGCCGTCGATGCCTCGGATCTGCACTACTTCGACGCCCCCGAGGCTGTACCGGACCCCCGGACGGGCGAATGAGTAAGAGCCGCGATGTTCCGAGACCACTGAAACGCTCACCGAGACCACTGAAACGCTCCGAATACGCCATCACCTTCATCTCCCGCGAGGCGCAGAAGGGCTGGACGGACTGCCTCGCGATGGCACGCAACGCAACCGTCGACGCCTGGGACGCGCTGACCACTCAGCCGGCGACGGAGTCCCCGCGGCTCTACCGTCTGCGGGGCGATATGCGCTACGGCACGTATCAGGGACGAACCTACGAGCGCTACCAGTACAAAATCACCGACGGTGCGCGGATCTGGTATTTCGTCGAGCCCGGGGCCAAGGGTACGAAATGCGCGGGGACGGTTCTCCTCGAACGCTGCACCCCCGGACACCCGAAACAGACCGAATGATGCGGGGCCGGGTCAGCGGAAGCGCATGATGCCGGTGATGGTGCCCTGCCAGAGTTCGCCGTTTGTCGTGGTCAGGCCGGCCATCTGGAGGGTGTCGGCGACGATCGTGGCCGATATCGGCTGTTTCGCGGTGATGTCGCCGGTTACCGGGTCGATGACCCCGTAGGCATAGCCGTCCAGCGGGGTGGTCAGGCCGAGGCCCAGGCGGAGGACGGTGTAGATATTGCCGTCGGCGGCGGACATTTTCGGTACCGCGGCGCTGCGGACATCGTTTTCCCAGACGGTGTGGCAGCCTTGCTCGTCGATATCGACCCGGGTCATTCCGCCGGTGAACGGCGCGATGGAGGGTTCGGCGGGGCCGGCGTCGTCGGGGGCCGTCGGGTACGGGTAACCGTAGGTGCTCGCCACGAACACCGAGCGGCCGATGCCGATGGGGGAATTCTCGCTGCCGGGGCCGCCTTCGGTGAGAACCGGCTGCCTGCAGACGAGTTCGCCGGTGCCGGCGCGGTAGACCAGCAGATGGACCTGCTCGCCGGCGTTGTCGACGATGGTGAGGTATTCGGTACCGTCGCCGGGCCCGAAGTAGGTGGGTGTCGAGCCGGTGCCCCAGCTGAGCTGGCCGGGTTTCCGGCCCGGGCCGCGGTCGTAGGTGGCGCGCCATTTCACCTTCGGCGCACCGGATCCGGCCGTGGCGAACTCGTAGAGTGCGTGCGTGGTTGCGACAGCCACCCCGTCCGGTGACGCCGAGATACTGTTGGCCACCCGCTCCCCGGCCGGCAGCTGATGGGTGGTCACCGCACCGTTGCGCCCGGCCTTGCCGACCAGTCCCGCGCCGGTGGCGAACCACACATTGCCGGCCCAGTCCGGTACGAGCCCGGTAACCGCGTCACCCTCCGGGATCGCCGCGGTCAGATCGGTGTTCTCGGCTACCGTCAGACTCCATTTCCCGGCGGCGTCGCGTTCGTGCGCGATCCGCAGCAGCCGTCGCTGCCCGTCGACGACCACCAGGCGGTTCTCGTTGTCGAGGTAGGCGTAGACGCCGCCCAGCAGGCTGCCCTTGGTGAGGCTCATCTTCGCGGCCGGTGGACCGATGGGTCCGGTCGCGGGGTCGAAAAGATAGACGGTCGGGGCCCGGTCGGCGATCGCCGTGCACAGGGCGACGATCATCTCGTCCGACCCTTGCAGGATGGTGGGGCAGGCCGCGGCCATCAGGTCACCGGCGGGCGTCACCGGGTCCGTGCCCGGTCCGGCGAGCGGGGTGACATCCGAGGAGCCGGCGTCGCCGTGCATGGTGGCGGTGCCGAGTGGGCCGAGATATGGATTGGCCGGCCCCAGCGGACCCCAGCCCGGTGCTGCGCTGGACGGAACTGCGGTCGCTACAAGGGCGGCAGCGAGCACCGGCAGCGCTCGCACGACGGAACGGGCTGTACGCATGGCGGCATATTATTGGAACCCGTTCTAGTTCGGGCGAAATCGAATCATCCCGGCCGCAACACCGCCGGACCGCTACTTCGGGACGTCCAGCACGCCCTCGTCGACGGCCCATTTGATGGTCTTCTGCAACCGTTCGCAGGTGTCCGGACGGCCCGGACCACGCCCCTTGGCGCTGATCTCGGCGAAGACCGGGCACTGGGCCGCCGGATCGCCGGTCCACTGCACGGAGGTCTGCCGGGAACTGCTCTTACGGACCAGCACCTCGGTATGGCAGGCCTGACACCGCAGCGGTGTCAGGCCGTCCTCCAGGTAGCGCTGCCGGTCCACGACCGTCTGGGCCCGCACCGCGTCCCGCCGCGCGGGCTGGTCGGCGAAGTCGGGTGCTTTCGCCCAGCTGGGCATCTCAGACTCCCGCCTCCGCCTGGTCGGCGTCCGCGGCGGCCGCTTCGGCCTCACGCTTACGCCGCAGATTCTCTTCGACCTCGGCTTCCCATGCCTCGTTCGCCTTGGTCGTGTCGACCTCGAACTCGAAACGCTGGGTCATCTTCTCGGTGACGTCCGCGGCGTCGACGTAGAACTGCTCGTACCAGCGCCGCAGCTGGTAGACCGGACCGTCTTCCTCGCAGAGCAGCGGGTTCTCGACCTTGGACTTGTGCTTCCAGATCTCCACGTCCTGCAGGAAGCCGTCGCCGAAGAAATCGGCCATGGTCATGGCCAGCTTCTGCGCGGTGTCGTCGTCGAGGCCCTTGGGCTTCTCGACGGTCAGGCCCCATTGCAGCATGAACGAATCCTGGGACACCGGGTAGTGGCAGTTGATCAGGTTGACCGTGATCTCGTAGCCGCCGTAGGTGTTGACCAGCGGGTTGATCATGTAGGAGGGCCCGAAGTAGGATGCCTCCGATTTCAGGAGCTGATCACCGGCGTACTTGGCGCCCATCCCGATATCGGGACGCCCCTTGGTCTCCAGGAACTGAGTGGCGACATGGCCCTCGAAAACGTTCTTGAAGTAGGTGGGGAAGGCGTAGTGGATGTAGAAGAAGTGGGCCATATCCACCACGTTGTCGATGATCTCGCGGCAGTTCGCGCCTTCGATCAGCAACGAGTTCCACGTCCACTGCGTCCAGCCGCTGTCGAGTTCTTCCACCGGGTTGCCGTCGGCGTCGGTGTAAGGGCCCTCGATATACGGGATGGTGACCTCGGGCGGCGGTTCGTTGCCCTCGTGGTCGTGCCAGACGAACAGCTGACCGTTACGTTCCAGCGTGGTCCAGCGCCGCGTCCGGGCCAGCGGCGGAACCCGCCGGGCGTAGGGAATGGACGTGCACTTGCCGTTCGCGCCCCATCGCCAGTCATGGAAGGGGCAGGCGATATCGTCGCCCTTCACCTCGCCCATGCTCAGGTCACCGCCCATATGACGGCAGAAAGCGTCGAGTACGTGCAACTCGCCGGCGCTGTCGGCCCAGATCACCAGCTTGGTGCCGAATGCCTGCACCGAATGCGGTTTGCCGTCCCGGAAATTCTGCGCCAGGCCCAGGCAATGCCATCCGCGCGCGTACCGGGTGGGTGTCGAACCGACGTCGAGCTCCCGCACCTTCGCACCACCGCTGTGCACATTGGTCGCCGCGCGGGTCCCTCCGTGGTTACGCACGCTGCCTCCTCCGGGCCCATCGCTCGGCGACGCCGGGGTTACTGCCATCGCGATTCCTCCTCCTGCTGTACTAGAACACGTTACAAAACTGGCGCTCCAAATGCCAGCCTATTCCCACTACAGCCAGCACAAGTCCCATATTCGCAGCACACAGACACCGGTTCTCGACATGAACAAGAACCTGTTCTAGTCTCAGAGGTAAATTCTGCGCCGAGCAGATGACTACCGGTTAGCAAACGACCAGGCAGGAGCAGGGCCGGAGATGACGCGAGAAGTGACCGAACGGGTCGAAGCGCTATTGCCCACGCTGCGCGCCCGCGCACAGGAAGCCGAAGATCTTCGGCAGATACCCGAAGAATCGATCAAGGATCTGCAGGAAGCCGGATTCTTCCGGCTGCTGCAGCCCAAGCAGTGGGGCGGACTCGCGGCCGACCCGGTCGTCTTCTACGACACGGTCCGCAAGATCGCCAGTGCCTGCGGTTCCACCGGCTGGGTGGCCGGGATCATCGGCGTGCACAACTGGCATCTGGCGCTCTTCGGTCAGCAAGCCCAGGAAGAGGTGTGGGGCGAGAACACCGACGTCCGGATCTCCTCCTCCTACGCGCCGATGGGTGCGGGCACCGTGGTCGACGGCGGCTACCAGGTGAGCGGTTCCTGGGCCTGGTCGTCGGGTTCGGGCCACGCCGATTGGACCTTCGTCGGCGGACCGGTGATCAAGAACGGCAAACCGGTCGATTTCGGCAGCTTCCTGATCCCGCGCTCGGAATACGAGATCGACGATGTGTGGAACGTGGTCGGCCTGCGCGGCACCGGATCCAACACCCTCGTGGTGAAGGACGTTTTCGTGCCCACGCACCGGTTCCTCAGCTACAAGACCATGAACGATCTGGCCTCGCCCGGTCTGGAGCGCAATACCGATCCGGTCTACAAGATGCCGTGGGGCACCATTCACCCCACCACCATCTCCGCACCGATCGTCGGTATGGCCTATGGTGCGTACGAGGCGCATGTCGAACACCAGGGCAAGCGGGTCCGCGCGGCCTACGCCGGTGAGAAGGCCAAGGAAGATCCATTCACCAAGGTGCGGATCGCCGAGGCGTCCAGCGATATCGACGCCGCCTGGCGGCAGCTGTCGGGCAATGTCGCCGACGAATACGCGCTACTGCTCGAGGGTAAGGAAATCCCGTTCGACCTGCGGGTCCGCGCCCGCCGCGATCAGGTCCGCGCGACCGGCCGGGCCATCGCCTCGATCGACAAACTGTTCGAGAGCTCCGGCGCCACCGCCCTGGTCAACGGCACCCCGCTGCAGCGGTTCTGGCGGGACGCGCACGCCGGCCGAGTCCACGCCTCCAACGATCCGGAACGCGCCTACCTCATGTACGGCACCCACGAGTTCGGTCTGCCGGTATCGGACGGGATGGTGTGATGACCTCGACCGCCGAACTCACCTATGCGTCCACCTCGAAGTTCGCGCAGGTCCGGCCGGACCTGAAACTGCATTATCACGAGGCCGGGGTCGGCAACGGTCCCACCATCGTGCTGCTGCACGGCGGCGGGCCGGGGGCGTCGTCGTGGTCGAACTTCTCCCGCAATATCCCGGTGCTGGCCCGCGATTTCCATGTGATCGCCGTGGACCAGCCCGGATACGGCCAGTCGGACAAGCCCACCGAACATCCGCAGTACTTCGTGCACAGTGCGTCGGCGCTGAAGGATCTGCTGGACACCCTCGAGATCACCGACCGGGTTCATCTGCTGGGCAATTCGCTCGGCGGCGGGGCTTCGGTGCGGTTCGCGCTCGACTACCCCGACCGGGCCGGGAAGCTGATCCTGATGGGTCCGGGCGGGCTGAGCACGAACCTGTTCGCGCCCGACCCCACCGAGGGTGTGCGGCTGCTGTCGAAGTTCACCTACGAGCCGACGCGGGAGAACATCGAGGCGTTCCTGCGGATCATGGTCTTCGACCAGGCGCTGGTCACCGACGAACTGATCGACGAGCGATTCGAAGCGGCCAAGAAGCCCGAATCGATCGCGGCGATGCGCGCGATGGGCAAATCGTTCGCCAGTGCCGATTTCGAGAAGGGCATGCTCTGGCGCGACGCCTACAAGCTACGCCAGCCGACCTTGCTCATCTGGGGTCGCGAGGACCGGGTCAACCCGCTCGACGGTGCGCTGGTGGCGTTGAAATCGGTGCCGCGGGCCCAGCTGCACGTGTTCGGCGGCTGCGGGCATTGGGCGCAGCTCGAGAAGTTCGCGGAGTTCAACCGGCTCGCCACCGATTTCCTGCTCGGCGTCGAGGAGAAATGACGATGAGTATCAAGGCACTCGGCTATATGCGGATCGAAGCCACCGATATGGCGGCTTGGCGCGAGTTCGGGCTGAAAGTGCTCGGCATGATGGAGGGCTCAGGGGCGAATCCCGACGCGCTCTATCTGCGCATGGACGATTTCGCTGCGCGTCTGGTGATCGTGCCCGGAGAAAAGGACCGGCTGCTGGTCTCCGGCTGGGAAGTCACCGACGGTCCCGCATTGCAGCGGCTCCGGGAGACCCTCGAAAAGGAGGGCATCCCCTACACCGAGGGCACCAAAGAAGAACTGGACGAGCGTCGCGTCGAGGGCATGATCCGGTTCCAGGATCCCTCCGACAACACCCTCGAGGCGTTCTACGGTGCGCAGTACCTCGGCCGCCGGTTCGTCAGCCCGTACGGCCACAAGTTCGTCACCGCGGAGCAGGGCCTCGGGCATGTCGTGCTGACCTGCACCGACGATGCGGCCGCGCAGGCGTTCTACCAGGACGTCCTCGGCTTCCGGCTACGGGACTCGATGCGACTGCCACCGCAGATGGTGGGCCGTCCGGAAGACGGGGACCCGGCCTGGCTGCGCTTCTACGGTTGCAATCCCCGTCACCACGCGTTGGCGTTCCTGCCGCTGCCCAACCCCACCGGCATCGTGCACCTCATGGTCGAGGTGGAGAACTCCGACGATGTCGGCCTCTGCCTGGATCGCGCGCAGCGCAAGAAGGTGAAGATGTCGGCCACCCTGGGCCGGCATATCAACGACAAGATGCTGTCGTTCTATATGAAGACCCCGGGCGGATTCGATGTCGAATTCGGTTGTGAAGGTCTGGAAGTCGACGACCACAGCTGGATCGCCCGGGAATCCACCGCGGTGAGCCTGTGGGGACACGACTTCTCCGTGGGATTCAAGTGATCTACGGCCGGCCCGGTGCGATACTCGCCCCGGGCCGGCCGCAATCCGGCGGTCCGCCCGCCGGCAGCTTTCGTGAACCAGCAAGGACGGTATGAACGTGACGGCATCAGCGGATCCGGCGGACGGCGCCCCCGAAACGGCAGCCCAGCCCACCATCGACCCCCGGCAGTTCCGCAATACCATCGGACAGTTCTGCACCGGTATCACGGTGATCACCACCTTCACCGACGACAACACCCCGATCGGCTTCGCCTGCCAGTCCTTCGCGTCGCTGTCCCTCGACCCGCCGCTGGTTCTGTTCTGCCCGACCAAGGGCTCACGTTCCTGGGCCGCGATCGAGGCCAACGGCCGGTTCTGCGCGAACGTACTGGCCGAGGAACAGCAGCCGGTCTGTGCGAAATTCGGGTCCCGGGAACCGGACAAGTTCGCCGGGACCGATTGGCATACATCCGAATTGGGTCTGCCCCGGCTCGACAACTCGCTGGCCACCATCGAATGCGAAGTCGACCGCGTGGTGGATGGCGGCGATCACTACATCGTCATCGGCCGGGTCCTGGCCATGACGGAAACCGCCGCGACGGCCAACGGCCGCCCGCTGCTGTTCTACCGCGGCCAGTACACCGCCATCGAACCGGAGAAGACCACCCCGGCCCCCTGGCGCGCCGACCTGGATGATTTCCTCACCACCACCACGCTGGACACCTGGCTATAGTGCCGGCGACCGATCCGCTGCACTGGCCGGCCGTTGACCGCGGCCACACAATCGAAATCGCCGTCGCGGTGCGGAAGCGTCATGGTGACCGCGGGGAGGTGGCCGGCAAGATCGGCGCGGGCGAGTCGTGGATGCGGTGGCAGCGCATTTCCCACCAGATGGTCAGCGCTACTGTGCCCCAGGCGGCTACGGCCGCGGCGCACGACAGCCCCGCCGCGGCGAGGGCGAGGGTCAGTGCGGTGTTCACGCCGGGCTCCGGCGCGACGGCGCGGTCGGCAGGTCGTGAAGGTGGAGGCCGGGGCCGGCGTCGCGGGCCCGAGCAGGTGTGACGCCGTCCATTATTTCGGTCCACCAACCGTCGAGGGGGCTGGGCTCGGGCCAGCAGACGATACCGGTGTCGGCGGGTCCGGCAGTGGGGGCGGTGGATTGGGGCATGGGCGCTCCTGGCAGGACGTTGCGGTGCGTTCAGGTGGTATTGCGTCGGCATCGCGGTCGGTAACACGGTCATGGGGTCCCGCTCGAAGAGGGCTGTTACGGGACGGGATCGGTGGCCGGGCAGCCGCCCGGCCACCTGGACCGAAGAGAAACTTGTTCAGCTCACTGAAAGAGTGGATCTCGGGATTGCGCATCACCTCACTTCGGGACTGTGATCGGAACGGGGATAGCGCAGCCGCACAGCCGCGGCGGAGAGCTGCGCTGAGTTGGTGCTCACCGAAACGCCACCGGCCGGGCGAGCAGCGGGCAGGTCCGCTTTCGGCCAGCTCGGCGTTGTCATACCAGCGAGCGGCAGGCATCATCGGCCCCCGCCCCGCGCCTCAGGCGTTGATGGCCTGACGTTCGCCGTGGCGGGCGACCTCGATTTTGCGCGGTTTGGCCTTCTCGGCCACCGGGATGACCAGCCGAAGTACCCCGTCGCGGTAGTCGGCACGGATAGCGTCGGTGTCGAGGTTCTCGCCCAGGAACAGCTGCCTGCTGAATACGCCGCGGGTGCGTTCGGCCGCGATCATCGACCGGCCCGAGTCCAGATCCGGTCGCGACGCACGCACGGTCACCACATTGCGTTCGACATCCAAGTCCAGCGAATCAGCGTCGATGCCCGGGAGGTCGAGCTCTACGAAGAACTCGTCGCCGTCGCGCCAGGCGTCCATCGGCATCGCCGCCGGCCGGGCCGGTGTCCCGAACACTTGCTGGGTCAGGCGGTCCAGATCCCGGAACGGATCGGTACGCATCAGCATCGTCGCCACCTCCGACTCACTCCAATCTCGGTAGATTCCGCGTCAGATAACCTATGTCATCTGACACAGATATTATCTAGCACTCAAGCTAGAAGAGTGCAAGTCGTTGCTACCAGATAATCTCGATGCAGACCTGGATTGCGAGGTGAGGAACCGATGGCCCCACAACACGAAACCCAACCGGCGGCCGGACACGCTGTGTATGCGATCTCAGTGGCCGCGGAGCTGGCCGGGATCGGTGTCCAGACCCTGCGCCTGTATGAACAACACGGCCTGCTCACCCCCGCTCGCAGCGCAGGCGGGACCCGCCGCTACAGCGGCGCCGACCTCGCCCGACTGGCCCGCATCACCACCCTTACCAGCGAGGGCGTCAACCTGACCGCAGTGGCCCGCATCCTCGAACTCGAAGACACCGTGGCACGGCTCCGCGAACAGCTCAGATCTTCCCAGCAGCCACCGCACACCCCCTAACTGCCGAGCGGGCCTGACAAGCCGTCTCAGAGCGCGGCCGGGGCCGGCGATCGAGGCATCCCGCCAACGCCTTCGATCGGAACGGCGTCGGTCACCACCTCTCCAGTGACAGCCCCCGAGAAGCGCAGTACCGCAGAGTGTTTACGAGATCTCGCGGTGTTCGGCCGCGGCCAGCAAGGTCGCCGCCGCGGCGCGCGCATGCTGCGCCGCACGCGGACCATCACCCTGCACGGCAGCCGTGGCCATAGCGCCGTTGGCCAGGATCATCAGCTGATCGGCCAACTCCGGCGGGAATGAGCATTCGGCGACGAGTTCGGCCAGGTAATCGCGCATCGCGAGTTTGTGCCGGCGGGCGATCCGGCCGATATCGTCGGAAGTTCCGCCCAGTTCCCCGACGGTATTGATGAACAGGCAGCCGCGGAATGCGGGGTCGGCGAACCATTCGAGCAGGTAGTCGAATACGGCCAGGATCCGCTCGTGCGGCGTTTCGGCCCGGGCCTGCACATAGTCGGCGATCGCCGTGCGTACGTCGCGGTCGCGCTGTTCCAGTACCGCGCACACCAGCGCGGATTTGGACGGGAAGAGCCGGTAGAGCCGTTTCAGCGGCACATTCGCGGCGTCGCGGATGCTGTCCATCCCGACCGCTTGCACCCCGCGATCGTTGAACAGGCGATCGGCCGCCGCGAGCACCTGCGCCGCCTCGGTTTCCGCCGCCACAGCAACCTCCTTGCGTTGAGAACCCTCGTTCTCATAGACTACAGACGCCCATGAGAACGACCGTTCTCATGCAAGGCCCCCAAGGAGACACCAATGAGTTCCGGCACCGCGAGCAAGACCGCAGTTCTCGTACTGAGCGACCCGAACAGCGGCGACGAAGCCCTCGGCCGCATGTTCAACGCCCTCGCCGCCGCCTACGACTTCGACCAGGCAGGCGACGAAGTCCGGGTGCAATTCCAAGGTGCGGGCACCCGCTGGCCCGAACTGCTGGAATCGCCGGACCACCCCGCCTACGACCTCTACCAGGCAGTGCGGCATACGATCGCCGGCATTTCCTGCGGCTGCAGCGATCTCTTCGGCGGCGGGGACGGCGCCCGGGCCGCCGGCCTCGAACTGATCAAGGACAACCCCCTGCCGGGGACGTCCGGAGTGGCCAGCCTGCGCCTGCTCGCCGACAACGGTTATTCGATTCTGACGTTCTGACCATGCAACATTTCTTCGCGCTCACTTTCGGAGCGGACGAGCAAGCGCACCAGCGCCGGAAAGGCTCATTCGACCGCTACGAACACGCGCGCTCCGCCGCGCCCGGGCCCACCGGCCTGGGCGCGGCGGAAGCCGAGTTCCTGCAACGCCGCGACAGTTTCTACATCGCGTCCACCGGCAGCAACGGCTGGCCCTACGTGCAACACCGCGGTGGCGCACCCGGTTTCGTCAAGATCACCGGACCGACGCAGTTGACCTGGGCGGAAAGCACCGGCAACCGTCAATACATCACCGCCGGGCACCTCGACCACGACGACCGGGTCGCGATCATCGCCGTGGACTATCCGAATCGCAAGCGGCTCAAGATACTCGGCCACGCCCGCTTCGAACCGGATCCCGCACCCGAGATACTCGAACAACTCGGCGCAAGCGGCCGGCTCGAAGGCATTCTGACCGTCGAGGTGGTGGCCTTCGACTGGAACTGTCCCAAGTTCATCACTCCGCGATTCACCGTGGCCGAAATGCGGGCCGCCACCGAACCACTACGAGAACGAATCAGCCAACTCGAGACGGCGCTGGCCGCACAGCAGGCCGCAACCGGCCGGCCGCCGTCGTAACCGCGGCACACCACGAGAGGTTCACCCATGACCGACACCCGTCCGCCGTATCCCCCGTTCACCGCGGAAACCGCACTTCAGAAGGTTCTGGCCGCCGAGGCGGCATGGAACACCCGCGACCCACAGCGGGTGGCCCTCGCCTACACCCCGGACTCGGTCTGGCGCAATCGCGATCAGTTCGTCACCGGACGAGAAGAGATCGTCGCCTTCTTGACCGCCAAATGGGAGCGGGAGCTGGACTACGTACTCCGCAAGAGCTTGTGGAGCTACGACGACAACCGCATCGCGGTCCGCTTCCAATACGAATGGCACGACATCGCGGGCCGGTGGTGGCGTAGCTACGGCAACGAACTGTGGGAGTTCGACGAGCACGGCCTGATGCGACGCCGGGAGGCAAGCATCAACGATGTCGCGATAACCGAATCCGACCGCCGGATCCACGGCCCGCGAACGGAGCACGAGGTCGATATTCCGCTCGAGTAGGAGTACCGTGCGGACGGCCGGGACCGTGGACCGTCCGCACGATTCCACTCGCGATGCGGCCACCACGCGGCGCAGGCGACCGCCCGATTGCGCCGACAGCCACGACGCGGCTACGTGCGAGTGCCGGCCAATTCTTCCACGATCCGCTCCAGCCCTTCCCCCGCTCGGCCGTCGGCGATCTGCCGGTCGATCAAGTTCTTGATCGGGCCGACGATATCGAGACCTACCCCGGCATCGCGGCTGGCCCGGACGATCGCGTCGAAGGCCGGTTTGTGGAAGCTCGCGGGCTGGACCTCATCGGTGTAGTCCCCGCTGTCGATCACCTCGGCGTAGGCAGGGATCAATTCGGCCATCGCGGTGACGTAGGCCGCTGCCCGGGGCGCGAACGACGCGGCGTTCACACCTGCCGACCGCACCATGGCGGCACCGTGGAAGAAACCGGTGAACATCGCGTACATACCGGCCAGCAACGCGAAGTCGTACAGCGCGGCGGTACCGGCATCGTCACCGAAATAGTCCGCAGCACCCAGCTTTTCGAAAATCGGGCGGAACTTGTCGAACGCGCCGGATCCGCTGTAGAGGATCGAGGCGCCCGGGCCGCCGATCATCGGCGGCACCGCCATGATGCCGCCGTCGAGGAAATCGATACCGTGGCCGGCGGCCCAGCGGCCGAGTTCCCGGGATTCCTCGGGGGCGGTGCTGGTCAAGTTCACCAGCGTCTTACCCGTCAGCCGGTCGGCCACCGGATCGAGTACCGCGTGCACCGACGCATGGTCGCTCAGCACGGCGATCACCAGATCGGCCGCACCGATCGCCGCGGCGGCATCCGGGCCGCTCTCCGCGCCGAGACCGACCAGGTCGGCGTCCTTACCGGGCGTGCGGTTCCACACGATGGTCCGGTATCCGCTCTTCACCACAGCCGCGGCGATGGCGCGCCCCATCGGCCCGAGACCGAGCACGGTCACGGTTGTCTCGTTTGCGGTCATATCCGTCGACTCCCTTGCTGAGAAGCGAATGCTTCGGTGAACACTGCGTTCGGCGCGCCGTGACCAACATTCGCCGACATCGAATGTCGGTGACAAGTACCTACTATTCGGTGGGGTACTTACGAACAGGTATGTGAACAGGCAGCGAGGCCGGTGCGAGGGAGAATCACATAGCAATTGCGAGTACTGCCGTCCGGTGTTAAGCTCGCGTGTCCGAGTTCGACATAGTGAGCGAGAATGGGAGGTGAGATGATGATCGCGGTGAAGACCGCTGCCCTGCGCAGCGCCCGGACCATTCTCACGTCCCGGGCTCCGGTCTGACCGATTCCCATCGCCGATAGCAGCGCGAGTCGTATCGACTCGTAGCCGCAGCGAATTCGGCGTTCGTGCCGGGGCCCCTTCACCAAGGGTCTCACTATGTATTCATCTTCTCCATCCTCATTCGATTTGTCCGCACTCGGTTGGGACGAATCGTTCGCAGCGCTGTTCGTAGCGCATGCTGCCGATGGTCTGGTTCCGGCCCGCGTCGTGCGGGTCGACCGCGGCCGCTGTGACACGCTGACCGCATCGGGTCCCGTCCGCGCGACCAGCACGGCCGTGGCCTCCCCAGACCCTGCCCGCACTGTGTGCACGGGCGACTGGGCAGCACTGCGCCCGCAGCCGGAGCCGGAACTGGTGGCGCTGCTGCCACGGCGCAGCGCGATCACCCGGGCCTCGGCGGATCGAACCTCCCACCAGCAAGTTTTGGCGGCGAATGTCGACACCGTCGCCATCGCTGTCCCACTCACGGCACCGCTGAACCCGGGCCGGGTCGAGCGGCTACTGGCGCTGGCCTGGGACAGCGGTGCGAGGCCGGTCGTCGTACTCACCAAAGCCGACGCAAACGGCGATCTCGACGCGGTCTCGGCCGCACTCACCTCGCTGGCACCCGGCGTGGACATCGTCACCACCAGCGCTACGACAGGCGCGGGTCTGGAGCTTCTGTCGGAGGTGGTGACCGGAACCACGGTCCTGCTCGGCCCGTCGGGTGCGGGAAAGTCCACCCTTGCCAACGCATTGCTGGGTCGAGAGCATATGGACACCAAAGAAGTCCGAGCCGTGGACGGCAAGGGCCGGCACACCACTGTGCACCGCGAGTTGCTGCCGCTGCCCGGCGGCGGAGTGCTCATCGACACTCCGGGCTTGCGCGGTATCGGCTTGCAAGATGCCGCGGACGGGGTCGAGCGGGTCTTCGCCGAGATCGAGGCCTACGCCCGAGACTGCGCTTTCCGTGACTGTGAACATCGCAGTGAACCCGGCTGTGCGGTACAGGAAGCCGTGATCGCCGGCGTGCTGGATGTGAGCAGGCTCGACCGGTACCGCAAGCTGCTACGCGAAAGTGCCCGGGCCGCGGACCGCGGAAACGCCCGCGAATCGAGCAAGCGCAGCAAAACCAAAAAGGCGATCACGCGCGATCTACGCGCAACCTACCGATTCCGCGACCGCCAGCGCGAACGCTGACGCCGCTCGCGGCACCACGCATCCGGGGACCTCCCGGCTGCACCGGTCGCCTGCAGTAGGCACTGCGGGCCCCGCAGACCTGCCGCTCTCCCACTGAATGATCCACCACTTCGAAAACGGAGAAAACTGTTTTGAGCACGCATTCCAACTGGACCACCCGCGCCGAGACCGTCGGCGATATCCCCGCGATCCGCAAGATCAACCTCGCCGCATTCGACACCGCCGAGGAGGCCGACCTCGTCGAGGCTCTGCGCGCCGATCCGGCGTGGATAGGCAGCTTGTCCATCCTCAGCGCAGCACCCGGCGGCGAGCCCGTCGGTTACGCATTGCTGACTCGCTGTCACGTCGACGACACCCCGGCGCTGTGCCTGGGGCCGTGCGCGGTACTGCCCGAATACCAGCGGACGGGGGCCGGCTCCGCTGCGATCCGTGCCGCTCTCGAGGCCGCTGAGCAGGCGGGCGAGCACTTCGTGATCGTTCTCGGGCATCCGACCTACTACCCGCGGTTCGGGTTCACCCGCGCGTCGAAGTACGGTATCCGGCTCAGTATCGATGTTCCTGACGACGCACTGATGGCACTGAGTCTCGATTCCGAACAGCTGCCGAGCGGCACGGTCCGCTACGCAGCACCTTTCGGCATCTAACCGAGCCGGAGCACTCCGCTCCGCCCTGTCCGGTCGTCCTGGACCGGCTGCCTGCAGATATAAAGGCGGCCGGTCCAGGACGCGCCGATCTTCCTGCCTCCACAGGATTCCGCATGAAACGACCGACCCCGATCAGGCATGGCCGAGTCCATCTTCACCCAGTGAGAACAGCCTTGATGTCGGCCTCCTCGCTCCACTTCACCAGCCCGGATCACTGCCCCTTTCGTGTAGCCTCACAACTGGGATGGGCGAGAAAAGATTCGGGCCGTATTTCTGTGGTATCGATGCCGCGATGGATGTCATCAGCGGTAAATGGAAGGGGCTCATACTCTGGGAACTGGAGAACTACGGTGTGCGCCGTTTCGGTGAGCTGCGCCGTGGATTACCCGGAGTTTCGGAGAAGATGCTGATCCAGCAGTTGCGCGAACTCGAGGAAGACGGTCTCGTCGAGCGCACGGTGTATCCGGAGGTGCCGCCGCGGGTCGAGTACCGGCTCACCGATCTCGGCCGCTCACTCAACACGGCCCTCGAACCGCTCGGCGCGTGGGGACGCGACCGCATCGAACGGATCGGTGCGGAACGGGTGACACCGCCGACGGACACCACCGAACCCCAGCGAAACGGAGCAGAGACAGATCGGCACGCGGCCGCCGGTTAGACCCGATCGGCGTATCGGTTGCGGTTCGTACCCGGATTACCTCTGTGCGGCGGCGAGACCCGTGCCGGCCCGCTCGATGACCTCGTCGAGCACCTCCCGGGACCGGATGAGGTCGGCGATCATCCCGTTGATCCGATCTCGTTCGACCTCCAGTTCGGTCACGAGCTCGGGCGTGGCGGATTCGCCCGCGCCGCCGTCCGAATCGCGCATACAGGGCAGAATCTGCACTATCTTCTTACTGCACAGCCCGGCCGCGAAAAGCTCCTGGATATGGATCACCCGGTCCACCGCCGGTTCGGGGTAGTCGCGATGGCCGCCAGGCGTACGGTCGACCGTCAGCAGTTTCTGTTCCTCGTAGTAGCGCAGTGATCGTTCACTGACTCCGGCGCGCCGCGCCAACTCGCCGATTCGCATTCTCACCTCGCAGTTCGTCATTCGGACTTGAATCTCACATTGATGTGAGGTCTTACCGTCCAGACATGACAACCACAGCAACCGGCCGTCTATTCACCCCGGCCCGTCTCGGTGAACTCGAACTGTCGCACCGGCTGGTGATGGCGCCGCTCACGCGCAACCGCGCGGCCGCGGACGGTACACCGACCGACCTGATGACCACCTACTACGCCCAGCGCGCCACGGCCGGATTGATCATCGCCGAGGCCGCCACCCCGAACCCCGTCGGCCAGACCTACCCGAACATTCCCGGCATCCACCGCGCGGAACATATCGCGGGCTGGCGACAGATCACCGAGGCCGTACAGCGCGGAGGCGGCCGGATGTTCCTGCAACTGCAGCACGGTGGCCGGGTCGGGCATCCCGACAACAGCGGGCTGGCACCCGTCGCTCCCTCGCCGATCGCGCTACCCGAAACGATTCACACGCCGTCCGGCCGCCAGGAACCCGTAGTCCCCGAAGAATTGTCCGCCGACGAGATCCAGCGGACGGTCGCCGATTTCGCGGCCGCCGCCCGTAATGCTGTCGCCGCCGGGTTCGCCGGGGTCGAGGTACACAGCGCGAACGGTCATCTGCTGCATCAATTCCTGGCCTCGAACACCAACCGGCGCACCGATGCCTACGGCGGTACGGTCGCGAACCGAATCCGATTCACTGTAGAGGTCGTCGAAGCGGTCGCGGCCGCCATAGGCGCGGACCGCGTCGGGTTGCGTATCTCCCCGGCCAATCCCGTCAACGGAATCGACGAAGAGGACACCGCGGACCTCTATCCGGCCCTCGTCACCGCACTCGCCGACCGGGGACTCGCCTATCTGCACATAGTCCAGGCCGAGCCGGCCGACCCGCTGCTGCGCCGGCTTCGCGACAGCTGGCCCGGCACCCTCATCGCCAACCCCGCGAAGTCGGGCGATTCCCGCGATCCCGCGGCCATCGTTTCCGCGGCCGAAGCCCTGCTCGCCGCCGGTGCCGACTTCATTGCCCTCGGCCGCGCCTTCTTGACCACCCCGGACCTGGTCCGGCGGCTGCGTACCGGCGCGCCGCTGAACGAAATACGCGAAGCCCAGCTGATGTATGTGGGCGGACCGGATGGGTACATCGACTACCCGGCATTGCCGGATATCGCCGCCTGATGACGCGCACCGCAACCTCGGCCGGAAGTTACGCGCCCAGCCATCCGCCCGGAGCCGACGGCCCCTCGAATACACCGGAGTGACGTTCAGTCCGCCGAGTCCGATGAACTTTCGATCGGACCGGACTTCGGGTCGGTCGGGGGACTCGGCGAGTCGTCGACCGGCTGCCGGAGGATGGTCCGCAACTTTTCCGGCGCGACCTTGCGGAAGTCGCTCAGGTAGATCTCGTGGTGCCTGCCGGCCATCCGCAGTCCGTTGTCCGGGATGAACTCCTGATGCATGCGCGCCAGCACCTCGGCTTCGTCGTCGAACGAACCGATATGCAAGGTCTGCACACAACGTCCCTCGGACAACGACTCCAGCCGCACATCGTCCAGCCGCGCCGGGCGGTTCTTCGCCCCAGCCTGTTCGACGGCGGCCGTGAACATCTCCCGGTCGATCCAGTCCGGGACCATGATCATCAAAGTCCAGTCCCATCGCGCCTTGTCCCGCGCCGCCGTGAAGGAATCCATATCCTCGGCCCACCACAACCCCTCCAGCGGCATCACCACATAGTCGCGGCCGAGGCCGCGTTTACTGGCGAACTTCAGCTTGTAGGCCACCGGATACAGGGACTCGACGGCCGCGGTGAACTCGGGCGCGGTGTTCGGGTCGCCGTGGCCGTCGATCATGAGGTATTGCAGGTCGGGCACCTCCACAACGCGGAAACGGCCGCGTTCGGCCTGGTAGGCGTCGAGGGTCCGCTTGAAGTCGAGCTTGTCCGTCATCGGGCACCACCATCCGGATCGGTCACGCACGCCAAGGTAGCGGTCATAGCGGTCAGGTCTTGTCCGGAAACCGCTGCAGGTGCACTGTCGTGTCCCGGGGTAGCGCCGGGACGGCCTAGTGCGCGACTTCCGGCGGCGATCGTTACTCGTAAGGCCGATCCGGTCCAGCTCGAACTGCTGTTACACGAACCTGCACTGCATCGGCTCATCGGTGGACCTACCGTAATGGCAACTCAGCTCCGCCATCTTGCGGAGATCGGCAAGCGGCCGAACGTCAGCAGCCGACATCCGGATCCACCCGTACAGTGCCGGACGCACTCGAGAGCTTCTGCATGCCCTGTCTTTTGCTCCCGAAGCGTGGCCCATCCACAACCGTCCACGCCGTCCAGACCACCGCCGACCTCGCCACCACCTCCAGAGCCTTCTCGACCGCACGCTGAGCGACCACCGCGAAAATGACGAGATATGGGCCATATCAGGGTTCCGTGCGTCACATCCGTCCGGTTGACAGAGACCACCGTGCCAGTAGTGTTGATCAAGCGATTGTTCGATGAGTTCGGGGGGAAGTCTTGTCAGAGGGGACGCCGGATCCCGGCTTACAGGTCATTCCTGATCACGTCCTCGACGCAGGTGGGTTCGTGCAGCTCACCGCCGACCAACTGGTGAACGCCCTGCACTCTCTCGACACCGATATCGACGCCGTGCTCGCGGTATGGAAAGGTCACTCCGCCAACGCTTATCGTTCGGGCTGGGATGAAACCAAGCGAGGCGCAGTCGAAGTACTGGAAGCCTTGTCGACCATCGCCGAACTCCTGGGCGTCACCACCGAATCGTTCGTCGAACAAGATGACACCAATTCCCAGAGCTACCCATCGCTGAACCTTTAGCCATATCCCCGGGGGGACCCATCGTGCCCGACGATTCACAAGCCTTTCAGGTCGACCTCGACCAACTCGACAACCTCACCGCCCGCGCCGCGAATTTCGTCGGTTTCCTCAACGACAGCCTCACCAGCCTCCAGCAACGCATGGACGCCCTGCAACACACCTGGACCGGCGACGCCGCCCGCGCCCAATCCGACGCCTACCGGCAATGGGCAACCGGCGCCACCGACGTGAGCGAGGGCGTCGACGCCATGCGCCAGGCCGCCATCGACGCCCATACCCGGTACACCACCGCCATCGATACGGTGCAACGCATTCTCGGGCCGCGATAGCGGCCGATGAACTACATCAACGTCGACCCGGCCACCTATTACGAAGCCGCGAAAATCGTCAACCAGGCCACGGCCGCGTTCTTCACCACCTACGCCCAGCAACTGAAGGCCCTGGAATCCACCAACGAGATGGCCGGCAGCGTAGGCCCCGGCGGAGAGTGGGCCATCTCCTACGACGAAAAGGTCCGCGACACCAACAACCTCGTCAGTGCCTTCACCATGCTCGCCGACCGATACACCACGGCCCTCAACCAGATCGGCCACACCTACGCTCTCGGCGACCACGATCCCACCACCGGCACCCCGCCACCGGCCAAACCACCCAGCCCACCCTTGGCGTTTTCATCCTGCCCCATCCCGCCACCCTCGGCCGGCGGCCCCGGCAGCGGCCTGGTCGACGACGGCCTCGAACTCGCCGAGAAGATCGGCCTCGACCTCCCCGTCCCCGACGGCGACACCGACAAACTCCACACCGCCGCCACCGTATGGAAAGCCCTCGCCCACGCCCCGGAGGTCACCGACCTTCCCGCCGAGTTGGAACGCGCCGCCGCACTGTTCCAGACTGTCACCACCCCGGAAGTCGACACCATCGACGACGACCTACGGGCCATGAAAACCGCCGCCGAAGACCTCATCACCACCTTCACCGACCTTGCGAACGAGTGCGCTGCGCAAGAAGCCGCGCACGACAAGATGCGCGTCGACCTCCAAGACGTCCTCGGCTGGTTCGCCGAAGAACTCCGCGACTACGTACTGGTCACCGCCGCCTTCGCCGTCGCCGCCTCTTTCCTCTCCTTCGGCGTCGGCGGCGCCGCCGTCACCGCCGTCCGCGCAGGCAAAGCCGTCGACCTCGTCAACGACACCATCCGCAAACTCCGCCACATCGTCTCCATCGCCGGCGTCCGCAAAGTCGTCGCGCTCACCCGCAACACCACCGACACCCGCACCAAACTCGAACGCATCCACGATGCCATCGAAACCGCCGAAGACACAGTCGAAGCGCAAAACAACAGTGCCGGAGTGACTTTCGATGACACTAAGCGACCGCAACTGGGGAGTGATGGGAAATATCATGTGCAAGATGGAGACACAGAAGTAAAGATAGACGAACCAGGAAATCTTTCACGTACCATTACCGATATAGACCTCGTAGAAAACGGCGTTCTATGGGAGGAGAAATCAGCAGTCAGTTCACCTAACCCCGAGAAATGGGTAGAAAAACACGTTACCAAGAAGTTGGAGTCCTTCCTCGAAGCCCGCCAGTATATCGCGGGCCATGAAACGGCACCAATCGGACTCCGGTTTACGCAAGCTGGGGCTGATCCCCAGTTCAAAGCAGCAGTTGAGAAGGCTGTTGGCGACCTGCGTGCGAAACATCCCGACACTGAAATACACTTGGAGTGGGCGTAATGAGCTACATATTCGATGTCAACGATGAGACGGTTTGGAGCCCAGCTTTGCGCGCTGGAAGGCTTTATACGCTGATGGCAGAAGACATCGCGGACGTCCTTGGAACAGAGACAGGAATGACGGCAATAGCATCGGATTTTTGGGATATCAATATTGATAAGTTCGAGATTTTCGTCCACGCTATGTATGAAACGTATTTTTCGAGCAGTCATCCTGTTTTGAAAGGTTTGGTCGGGTCAGTGTTGGCACCTTCTATCGTGGTCTTGGAGCGAGGCGGAAGGGTTATTAGCCCGGCTTCGACAGAGGAACAAGAATTCATAGTTCGTGCCCATGATCTCTCCATGGCGCGATAATAGTAGCTGCCCACACCGCGCGACCCGACAAAATTTCATGAATATTTCCAAAAATGGCCGTAGACCTCCAGAAGGTGATCGACCGTCGTTGATTCCTCGACGCGGCGGTAGAACCGGTTACCCCGGAATCGACGGAAGATCCGACACAGCCGCCCGCGCTGCCGGCAAAGCCGAATGGTTTGAAACATCAACGATGGAGCATAGGTGACAGAGGGTTCAATACCTGGACAGGCAGATTTCGAACTCACCTTCGGATGAGCATGAGACGCAACGAGGAGATCGAGCAAGATAAACTGAGGCCATTAGGCATAGATCCGAGTGACGCTGAATCCCGATCCCGCAAAGTGAAATATTTCTCGGTTTCGGCCCAGACCGTTTCCTCAATTCGGCCTCCATTTTAAGCATTTCCGCTTCCAAAACAAACACATGCCTGTCCTATCCGTTGAAGCACCGCCAAGAACAGAACCTCGGCCACGATCTGAAACCCTTTCTCGCCGATCTGAGTGAGTCGACCGTGGATGACCTGTCGCGGGTATTCGAGGACATTTTCCTGGAGGGCGATACCGGTCTCGAGGATCTGCACGCCCTGTTGAATCAGCTCGGTCCGCGAGCCAAGGAGGTAGCTGTGACCACCGCAGAACGACTCCGCGCCGAAGGTCGCGCTGAAGAGGCGGCTCGGATGCTGCTCAAACTGTTGGCCGCCAAATTCGGGACGCCGCCCGCCGAGACGGTCCACCGGGTCCGCTCCGCCGACACCGACGAACTGGAAGCATGGATGCCGCGCGTACTCACCGCCACCACCCTGAACGAGATCTTCGCCCCCTCCCGAGCCGGGCGCAGAGTGCTCTTCCGGCCTTGTGCAGCGAGGTTCCGGGCAGCTGTGCCCCTCGTCAATCCATGGCAGGACGGGCGGTAGCAGGCGTGGTGGCGGCAGACTGCTCACCTGCCGCGCTGCGACCTGCGCGGCGGCCGGCGAAAATGCAGTCGGACAGCGACAGTCCGCTGACGTAGGAGTTCACGCAGATTCCGGCGGCGGTGCGGCCGGCGGCGTACAGACCCGGGATATCGGCGCCGTCGGCGCCTTTCACCGCGCCGGTGTCCTCGTCGACGACCAGCCCGCCGACGGTGAACATCGGGCAGGGGTTGGTCAGGCTTCGTTTGATCGAGACATCCACCAGCCAGTACGGGCCGGCCCCGACGGGACGGACATATTCGGCGGGTTTGCCGACCGGGTCGGGGGCTCCGGTGGCGTAGGCGCTGTTGTGTGCGGCGACCGTTTCCCGGAGTCCCTGCGCATCGATGCCTGCGGCGGCCGCGACCGCGTCGAGTGTATTGCCTCGCTTGGCTTTCCGGCGCATGACCTCGAACTGCATCCGCTGGAACCAGGCGGCCTGCGGGCCGATCTGCGAGATGGCCTTGCGCATGAGTTCCTCGTCGGCGAGCAGGAAACCGATACCGTCGTGGCGGTTGATCAGCGCGTCACCGACGGCGGCGCCGTAGCGGGTCTCGTCGATGACCCGCTGTCCTTTCCCGTCGACCAGCAGCGCACCGGTGAACGAGCTCGGCGGCAGCAGGAACCGCCACGCCGAGACGTTGCCCATCCGGGCGGTGGCGGCACCGACACTGCGACCCATTTCGATACCGCTGCCGTCGTCACCGGAGCTGCCCAGCGGCAGCCCGTTCGTGTAGGCGGGGGCGTGGGCGCGCACCATTTCCCGGTTGGCGATGAAACCGCCCGCGGTGAGAACCACACCGCGCCGGGCCTGTACTCGGAGAATGGTGCCGTACCGGCGGTCGAGGCGGGCGAGCTGTTTTTCCAGTACGCGGCGCAGGGGCGGGTAGTAGATGCCGGGTTTGGCGGCGATGGCGGCCATCCGGATATAGCGCGCGCGGACCTGCGCGGGCGCATCGCGCAGGGTGCGGCACTGCACCCCCACCACGGCACCGGTGTCGTCGGTTAGCAGCGCGGTCGCCGTGGTGAGCGTTTCGACGCGGACGCCCCTGTTCGCCGCGGACCGGGCCAGCGGCGCGAACAGCTTCTTTCCCGAAGTACCCCACCCCTTCACTCGGTGGCCGCGCTGGGCGGGAGTGATGTCGTTGAAGGCGCCGGAGATCTCGCTACCGGAGTAGTAGAGGTAGTAGTCGTTGTTCGGGTACGAGGTCTTGTACGGGCACAGCGACGCCTCGAACGGCACTCCGTGCCCGGTCAGCCAGTCGATCATGGCCGGGCTGCCGTCGACGAACCGGCGCAGGGTCGCGGGCGCGACCGCATCGCCGACCTCACGCTCCAGGTAGGCGAGCATCTGTTCGGGAGTGTCCTCGACCCCGCCCGCTCGCTGCACCCAGGTGCCGCCGCCGGCGTAGATGATGCCGCCGGACAGCGCGGTCGCTCCCCCGCCGGTGAACCGGTCCAGGACCAGTACCTGCGCACCGTCCTCGGTGGCCTGCAGCGCCGTCGCCGCTCCGGCCGCACCGTATCCGACGACCACCACGTCCGCGGTCAGATCCCATTCCTGCGCCATCGAGCCACTCCACCAGAATTGAAACGAGTTTCGCTGCGTTATACGCGGCATAGCAAGTCTTCTGCCACACAACATAGACCAACAGCGCCCTCATTCTATAACGTGTTCTACATGAACGATCGGGAATACGATGTGGTGGTGGTCGGCAGCGGCGCCGCCGGGATGACCGCCGCCCTCACCGCCGCGCACAACGGGCTGAGTGTGGTGATCCTGGAGAAGGCGCCGTACTACGGTGGGTCCACCGCGCGCTCGGGCGGCGGGGTGTGGATCCCCGGCAACAAGGCCCTGCGCGAGACGGGCGGTCCCGACGACCGCGAGGAAGCGCGCAGGTATCTGCACAGCATCATCGGCGACGTGGTGCCCGCCGAACGTATCGATACCTATATCGACCGCGGCGCGGAAGCCCTCGACTTCGTGCTGGACCACAGCCCACTGAAGATGGAATGGGTCAAGGGGTACTCCGACTACTACCCCGAAGCGCCCGGCGGCCGGGCCGGTGGCCGTTCCTGTGAACCCAAACCGTTCAACGCCATGGTCCTCGGCGACGAACGTTTCAAGATCCACCCGCCCTACTCCAAGGCTCCACTGAACGTCGCCGTAACCCAGGCCGATTTCGTCCGGCTGAACCTGATCCGCCGCCATCCCAAGGGCATGATCCGGGCGCTGCGGGTCGGGGTGCGCACCTACTGGGCCAAGTTCACCCGCAAGCACCTGATGGTGATGGGTCAGGCCATCATCGCCGGTATGCGCAAGGGCCTGATGGAAGCGAACGTGCCCCTGCTGCTCGATACCCCGATGAACAAACTCGTGATCGAGGAAGGCAAGGTCACGGGCGTCGAAGCCACCCACAACGGCGAAAAGGTGCGCTTCACCGCCCGCCACGGTGTGGTGCTGGGCAGCGGCGGGTTCGAGCACAACGCCGAGATGCGCGCCAAGTACCAGCGCGAACCGATTACCACTGAGTGGACAACCGGCGCCGCCACCAACACCGGAGATGGCATCCTCGCAGGTATGGACGCGGGCGCCGCGATCGGCTTCATGGAGGACGCTTGGTGGGGTCCGACCATCTTCAAGGGTGGTAAGCCGTGGTTCGCGCTGTCCGAACGCAATCTGCCCGGTTCGATCATGATCAATCCGAAGGGTGAGCGGTTCGGCAACGAATCCGCACCCTACGTGGAGGCCGTGCACACCATGTACGGCGGTGAATACGGGCAGGGCGAGGGTCCGGGCGAGAATATCCCCACCTGGCTGGTGTTCGATCAGCGTTACCGCAACCGGTACATGTTCGCCAGCCTGCAGCCGGGCCTGAAGTTCCCGTCACGCTGGATGGAGAACGATCTGATCGTCAAGGCCGCAACCCTGCAGGAACTGGCCGAGAAGATCGGGGTCCCCGCCGATAAGCTGGCAGCCACGGTCGAACGATTCAACAAATTCGCCGAATCCGGTAAGGACGAGGACTACAACCGCGGCGACAGCCAGTACGACCGCTACTACGGCGACCCCACCGTCAAACCCAACCCGTGCCTCGCCGCGCTGGTCCAGGGCCCGTTCTACGCGGCCAAGATGGTGCCCGGCGATCTCGGCACCAAGGGCGGTCTCGTCGCCGATACCGCGGCCCGGGTACTCCGCGAGGACGGTACCCCGATCGAGGGCCTCTACGCCTCCGGCAATGTGTCGACCCCGGTGATGGGCCACACCTACGCCGGCCCCGGCGCGACGATCGGCCCGGCCATCGCCTTCGGTTACCTCGCCGTCCACGACATCATCGACCGCAAGAAGGCCGGGTCCGCCGCGTCACCGGCCGAGGCCTGAGCCGAGGAGAAGTTATGCCCATCGATCCACAGGTAGCGCTCGGCGCGGAACTGCCGAGCAAGGAGTTCTCCTGGACTGCTTCCGATATCGCCCTCTACCACCTGGGCATCGGCGCGGGCCACCGCTGGACCGAACCCGCCGAACTGCGCTACCTCGACGATCGCGAACCGCAGGTCCTGCCCACTTTCGCCACTGTCGCGCACACGCTGCGCGATACCGATCCGCCGAAGGTGAAATTCCCCGGCGTCGATATCGACCTCGCCAAGGTCGTGCACGGTGCGCAGGAGATCCAGGTGCACCGGCCGCTGCCCGCCTCGGGTAAAGCGACCCGCACCGGCCGGATCAGCGAGATCTGGGACAAGGGCTCCAATGCGGTGATCGTGCAGGAGTTCACCATCACGGGCTCCGACGGTGCAGCCCTGTGGACCGAACGGTCGTCCATCTTCGCCCGCGGCGAAGGCGGTTTCGGCGGCGAACGCGGCCCCAGCAACAAGGCCGAACTGCCCGAGCGGGACCCGGATTTCGACATCACGACCGCGACCCTGCCGCAGCAGGCCCTGCTCTACCGCCTCTGCGGCGACCGCAACCCGCTGCACTCGGACCCGGAATTCGCCAAGGGCGCCGGGTTCCCGGCACCGATCCTGCACGGGTTGTGCACGTACGGGATCATCTGCAAAACCGCCACCGATACGGTGCTGGACTCGGCGGCGACGCGGGTCACCGGGTTCAAGGCGCGGTTCGCCGGGGTGTTGTTCCCCGGTGAGACGCTGCGATCGCGGATCTGGCAGGAACCGGGCAAATTGACCATCAGTGCCACGGCCGTCGACCGCGACGACGCGCCGGTGCTGGGCGACGTGGTCCTCACCTACTCCGAGTAGGACCTCTGCACCGTGTGGCCGGCGACTTCGATGAGGTCGCCGGCCACACGTCTTCGTACCCGGCCGTTCACGCGTGCGTCGTACCGCACCCCCGGGAAATCGGCGGGTCGCAACCACAATGCGCCACGTACCGGATTCGGCTGCAGCGGCTTTCGGGTTACCGCCCGTTAGCTTCGGGTTCGGGGCACGGTCGTAGCCGAGAAAGGGCAGACCGATCGCGGCGGAGTGATACTTCTGGGCGAACGTCCGGTGACGGCCGGGCCAGTCGAAAGGAATCAACGTGTCGACCGCACTGCCTGCCTTCCCTGCCGTGAACGAGAGTCCACTCGACACCTGCATCCGGCTGCGCGATATCGCGCCCGTCGTCCAGGTGGAATTTCCGGGGGGCGTACCCGGCTATCTCGCGTTGACCCACGAGGCCGTTCGCGAGATTCTCGCCGGTGACAACAGCACATTCGCCCGTGATCCCCGGCATTGGCCCGATCTGCACAACGGAGTCATCCCGCAGGACTGGCCGTTGCGTGCGGTGGTGCAGGGCGATCATTTGTCCACCAAGGACGGTGGCGACCACCGGCGCCTGCGCGGCTTGATCAGCAAGGCATTCACGCCCGGCCGCGTGGCGACGCTCGAACCACGTATCCAGGAAATCATCGACGAACTACTCGACGACGTGGTGGCCGCCGGTGACGGAGTGGATCTCGTGCCCGCATTCACCGAAGCCGTGCCGATGGCGGTGATCTGCGAACTGTTTGGAATCCCCGAGCAGGACCGGCACAAGCTGCGCACATGGACGGCGACCCTGCTGGCGCAGAACAGTTCGCCGGAGCAGGCTTTCGCAGCGCAGAACGGCCTCCAGGGCTATCTGTACGAGCTGGTGCAGCGGAAGTCGGCGGAGCCGGGTGACGATCTCACCACGGGTCTCGTCCAGGCACGGGAAAGTAACGACAAGCTCACCGACGACGAGTTGGTGGCGGTCTTGTGGATCATGCTCGTCGCCGGTCACGAAACCACCGTGCACATGCTGGGACACGCGATCATCGCGCTGTCGCAGCATCCCGATCAGCTACGTGCGGCCAAAGCGGGAGACCTGTGGGCCGACGTCGTCGAAGAGACTGTGCGATACCGGCATTCGGTGATGATGACCAGCTGGCGGTTCACCACGACGGATGTGAACATCGCGGGTGTGGCGATTCCGAAGGGCAATCCGGTGGGGGTGGTCTACCAGGCATGTGGTGTCGACCCGGCCGAATACGGTGAGACCGCCGGTCGGTTCGATATCACGCGCGGGCAGCGGAGCGGGCACCTCGGTTTCGGGCACGGACCTCGCTACTGCATCGGTGCCGGGCTCGCCCGGCTCGAAGGCAGGCTGGCGCTGGCCTCGCTGTATCGACGGCTGCCGGATCTGCAACTCGTGATGGACCCGGCGGATATCGACTACACACCCTCGTTCTTCACCAACGGCCCCCTGTCCATCCCGATCTCGCTCGGCGGAGCACGCTGAAACCGCCGGCGATCGGTCGATGCCGGCGGTGTCATCCGGTAGGACAGACACTGTGGAGTTCTATAGCGTCAGCGCGCGGAGTTCGGCGGCGTGGACCACTGTCGCCGACAGTTTGATGCCGATGGATCACGACTACCACGGAACCGACCGGTGGAGCGCGACGATGTCGGTACAGGAGAGCTCCGGTTACCGCCTGTTGCGCTGGGATCAGCACGGCGCCCGGACATCGACCCGGACCAGGCCGCATATCCGGCGCAATGCCGGCGATGACTTCTACTGGATCGTGCTCCCGGAGCGGGGGGCCTACACCGTCCGGTACCAGAACGGCACCGTCACCGGCGCCGGACCCGGCCGAGGTGCTGTCACTGTCCTCGATACGGTGTGCACTCTCCAGATTCCGCGTTCGTCTGCCTACGCGTTCCAGGTGCCGCGCACGGAAATCGACGGCCTCACCGATCGCTGCGCCACCGCAGAGCTGAATATGTCGAGCGGGCTGGGCCGGATCACCCGCAGCCTCATCCGGAGTACGCATTCCGAAGGGGAGGCGCTGGCGGAGCGGGAATTCGATGCGGTGTGCAAGCGCATCGGCGAACTGTTGTGCATGCTCGCGGTCGGTGAGGTCAGCCCGCAACAGAACCGGCACCGCGAGGTGACCGAGCAGGTCCGGCGCTATGTGCGGACGAATATCGGCCACCGGGATGTCCGGTTGCCCGCGGTCGCCGCTGCGCTGGGCTGGTCACCGCGGCAGGTACGGACCATCCTGCACCGCAGTGGAATCAACTTCCGTGATCTACGGCGTACCGAAGCCCTGCATGCCGCGTGCGCGTTCCTCGAGAATCCCGCCTACGCGACCGTGCCGATCGGTGATCTGGCCGCTCGGTGCGGTTTCAACGCGTCCTGGTTCTCCACCGCGTTCAAAGCGGCCATGGGCGAGACGCCGCGAGAATTCCGGCTGCGCCGGCTCAGCGAACTCGCCGCGGTCGCAGCCGGTGACTCACACGATATCGGTGCCGGACGTGGCGCTGCGAACGGCCGAACACCATGACGGTCCGGCACCGTCGCCGCGCCGGACCGCGCACAGCGGGATGACCGGAGGCGGATGCTGTGCTCGGCGAGCGGCGCCTACCTCGGGCAAGTGGTGGCGAGTGGCCCCCCGCGCAGCGCCGAGACGATCAGCTCCTGGAACGCGCCGTCGCGTGGCTCGTTGCGATGAATGACGTTCCGGCCCGGGCAGAAGTCCTGGACACTGGCGTTGACCGCTCCCGGCAGCGGTTCACGTTCCGCGCCTTGGTCTTCGGAGAACAGATGGTAGGCGGCCAGCCCCGGCGGGACGGCCGGTGGTTGGTTGAGTGCGCGCAAGAAAGGAGATCCCGGCGCGATATCCCGGCATCCGGGCCAGAAGAGGGAGCAGAGAAAACCGAGCGACTGGCCCGAATTCGGCGTGCCCAAATCGACATAGGTTCCGGCGGATTCACCGCCGCCCAGGAACTTGACATAGTGCCGGGCGGCGAGCCCACCCATGGAATGCCCGACCAGGTCGACCCGCGCCGCACCGGTTTCCCGCCGGATCTCGTCCACGGCCTGCGCGACCGCGCCCGCCGATTCGGCGATGGGCGCAGAACCCGTCGGCGCACCTGATAGGGACGGAACCGCAGGAAGAACCATGGAAAAAGCCGAGTATCCCCACTGGTCCAAAGCCTCACGCAGCTTTTCCAAGATCCCCTGGTCGGCATCGAATCCGCCGATCACCAGGACGGGATCCGGTGTTGCGGGGCGGGGTTGGGCCAACGCCGCCGGAGCGGCCACGGAACCGAGGCCGAGGCAGACGAATACCAGGCCGATTCGGACGAGCAGCGCGAAAAAGGTTTTCATCGACCTGCTTTCCTGAGCCGTACACCGACGATCTGCGGAAACCTGCGAAACCAACGACCATGGATGCTAATGCGGCGGCCGGAAAGTCGTGGGAGGCGCGGCGGCTCGCCCGGTGCTCGCTTCGCGACCGATCACTGCGTGGTCAACCTGTCACGGTGCTGCGCGCACAATTCCCAGATGGTGTTCCGCGCGGTCACGTCCGAGACGGCATCCGGCCACCCGGCCCGCTCGGCCTTGGCGTTGAGGTAGGCCCCGTGGATACCGGCGGCCGCAGGACTCGAGGCGAGGTACACGCTGGAACGAGTGGCCCGCAGCAGTGCCCGGTGACCGTAGACGATCGGCATCACGAGGCGCAGGATCGGGACGATCGGACGAGCCGCCGGTGGATAGGTGCCGGTGGTGAGGCCCTTGTTCATCGATGTGTAAGCGTGTCCGGGGTAGGCCACGTTCAACGTCACCCGGGCGCTGTCGAGCTCCTGGACGAAGCGGTAGCTCATCACCATCTGCGCCAGCTTGGTCTGGTTGTAGAACGACAGGCCGACGTAGGACTTCTCGCCTTGCAGATTGTCCAGATCGATCTTCCCCCTCGGAATACCGCCGGTGATATTGATGACCCGGGCCGGCCGCCGAATCGATCCGGCCGCCGTCAGCGCCGGCATCAGCCAATGCGTGAGACAGAACGGTGCGACCACGTTGACCGCGAACGCGGTCTCGAGACCGTCCTCGGTCAGTATCCGGTGTGATCGCGTCGCGCCCGCGTTGTTGATCAGCACATCCACTCCACCGGTCCGGTCACCGACCTCCTGGGCCAGTCGCCGTACCTCGGAGAGCCGGGACATATCGGCTGTGATCGCTTGGATGTGGCGATTCCCGGTAGACCTGCGGAGTTCATCCACCGCCGCCGCAGCCCGGCCCTTGTCCCGTCCCACGAGGACGACACCGGCACCCAGACCGGCCAAGACGCGCGCGGTCTCCTTCCCGATCCCTCCGGTACTCCCGGTCACCAGCACTGTTTTGCCTTCCATAGCCACCACTCCGTTCATCGTGTCACTCGGTGTCACTATAGCCATCGTATGACACAAAGTAGTCTGGGTGAATGACCGAAGGACTGCGCGAACGAACGCGCCGAGCGGTCCGGGCGGAAATCGCCCAGGTAGCCCTCGGCCTGTTCGCCGGCAAGAGTTTCGACGAGACGACCGTCGAGGAGATCGCCGCCGCGGCCGGTATGACCAAGCGCAGCTTCTTCCGCTACTTCCCCACCAAAGAAGACGTCGTCTTCGACGGCATCGACCTCACCGGAGAGCAGGTCGTCGCAGATATCGCCGCCCGGCCGGCCGGGGAAGACGCCTGGACGGTACTGCACCATGTCCTGCGGGCCTGGCAAGACCAGATCCACGCCGGTGCGCAGGTACTCGCCACCCTGCGCCTCATCCAAACCACGCCCGCGCTCGTCGGCGGACTCCACCACCGGCGAACCGAATGGCGCCGGCGCGTCAGCGAAGCACTGCAGAACCGCCCGGGGGCGGATATCGACGCCTACACCGCGGACCTGCTCACCAACGCGGCGACCGCAGTGCTCGACGCAGTATCCGGCGAGTGGGTGCGATCGGGCGGACAGGCGGACCGCACAGCCCTACTCGACCAGGGGTTCGGTCAGGTCCGCGTCGATACCTCCTCCGCTGCCGGAACCGGTTCCGAATAGTTATCCGGCCGAAGCCGGTTTCGGGATTCGTCGGCGACACGACGTGCATATACGCCCGAATCCGGGCTGGAACGGCGATACTCGCAACTCGATCTAGATCTATTGAGTCGAGGCGCCACGTTCTCTGCTCGAAGCCCTTGGTGTTGTGCTCGCGTCCACGGCGCTTTCGGTTCAATAGCTGCCGGGATGAGCCGTACGCAGAAGGGATCGCTATGAAGAGCGGGAAGCGCGCATGGGCCGCAGTCCTGTCGGGAACTCTCATGGTCGGCGGCGCCGCGGCGGTCGCACCGACCGCCTGGGCACAGCCGCGGCCGGTGCAGTCGCAGGGAGCCGGAGGCGAGATTGTCCGTACCGAGGTATCGCAGGTCGCCTTGCCGGTTCCCGGGCTCCCCGGGACGACACCGGTGCGGTCGACACGCCTCACTTACACCAGCAGCGATACCCATGATGCGCCGACCACCGTGGTGGGGACGTATTTCGAGCCCACGGCACCGTGGCGAGGCCCGGGCGAACGCCCATTGGTGGCCTACGCGGGCGGCACCCAGGGACAAGGCCCCGAATGCGCACCGTCGGCGATGGTGTCACAGGTGGTCCGGTTCCAGCCGCCGGCCGATGTGGTTTTCGAATACGACGTGATGGCTATCCAATACCTGCTGGCCCAGGGGATGGCGGTGGTGATGACCGACTATCACGATCTCGCCGCCCCCGGTATCCACAACTTCCTCAATCGCAAAACTCAGGGCTACGCGGTCCTCGATGCCGCCCGTGCCGCGTTGCATCTGCCCGGCAGCGGTTTCCACCCCGGTTCGCCGGTCGTTCTCTACGGCTACTCGCAGGGTGGGATGGCAGCCGCGGCCGCGGCCGAACTGCAGCCGGCCTATGCCCCCGAGCTGAACGTGCGCGGCGCCTACGTCGGCGGGCCTCCGGTGGGTCCCGCGGAATATATCGCGCGCAGCGACGGCCTTCCCGGCGTCGCGCCCGCCATCGCGTGGATCCTCAACGGTATCGCCGCCGATTACCCCGAAACCCGGCCGGTACTCGAGACCGTCCTGAACGACACCGGTAAAGCGATCCTGAACGAATCGATCGGCAAATGCGGCGGCGGCCTCTCGAACACCCTCACGCAACCGCAGCACACGTCGCGCTGGACCACCAGTGGACAGCCGATCACCGCGGTGATCGAAAACACCCCGGAATTGAAGGAGGCCTTCGACGAGCAGCGGCTCGGCGGGACGGCGCCCGCAGTGCCGGTGCGTATCTACTCGGCGCGCAACGACGAGATGTTTCCGGCATCCCGCGGTATCGCCGCCGCCTGGTGCGGTGGTGGTACGCCGGTACAGCTGGAGGTGGACGCCTCCGTGCCGCCCATAGCCGGATTCCTGAGCACTCACGATGTGGCGTTCTTCCCGTCGATGACCACCTCGGTGCCGTGGGTGACCGATCGTCTGGCCGGTGTGCCGGCCCCGGTGAATTGCGCGGCCCTGCCATGATTCGGTGAAAACCAAACCGGTTCCGGTGCTCCGGCGCCCCGATCAGTCCGCGGGACTGTCCCGATCCCGCGGCGCCGGCTGGTCGCGGGCGCGGGATCTGGCGATACTCAGACGTGCGAGCGCGCGTGATCCCAAACGCTATCTGTGGATTCTGAGTACCGTCGCGCCCGGTTGCGCGCTGCTTCCGGCGCAACTGGTCGAGTTCACGGGGCTGGCGTTGTTCTGGTGGATCGGCCCGATCGTGGTGTTCGGGGTGATTCCGATCCTGGATATCGCGGTGGGCTGCGATGGCAGCAGCCCACGAGACGAGGACTACGCGGCCCTGTCCAACGATCGCTACTACCGCTGGTGCACATTTCTCTTCTTGCCGATCCAGTTCACCGGCCTGGTCATCGCGGGATATATGTGGTCGAGTCCTGAGCTACAGCTCGTCGACAAACTGGGGCTGACCGTCACGATGGGGCTCGTTTCCGGTATCGGGATCAATGCCGCCCACGAGCTCGGCCACCGGGCCGAACACCTCGAACGCCGGCTGGCGCAGATCGCCCTGGCACAGTCCGGATACGGTCACTTCTTCGTGGAGCACAACCGCGGCCACCACGTCCGGGTCGCCACCCCCGGCGATCCGGCAAGCTCCCGCTTCGGCGAGTCGTTGTGGGCGTTCATACCGCGCAGCGTGGGTGGCGGTTTCCGTTCGGCGCTGATGTTGGAACGGGATCGTCTGTCCCGCAAGGGGAAAAGATGGTTGTGCCGCGACAATCAACTGCTTCGGGCATGGTCCATGAGCGTTGCGCTGTTCGGGGTGATGATTCTCGTGTTCGGACCCGGCATCATCCCGTTTCTGGTCCTGCAGGCCGTGATCGGCATCGGATTGCTCGAGACGGTGAACTATCTCGAACACTATGGATTGCTGCGGGCGCGCCGGCCCGACGGCCGATACGAACGATGCTCACCACGCCACAGCTGGAACAGCGACCGCCTGGTGACCAACGTGTTCCTGCTCCACTTGCAACGGCACAGCGACCACCACGCCAACCCCGGCCGCCGCTATCAGACACTTCGCAGCTCGGCGGAGGCCCCGCAGCTGCCGTTCGGTTACGCCACCATGGTCCTGCTCGCCGCCGTCCCCCCGCTGTGGCGCAGGGTGATGGATCCCCGGGTCCTCGACCACTACGGCGGCGACATCACGCTCGTCAACCGGAAACCGCGCAGCTGAACCGGACGGCTGTCGGTGTCCTGCTCGACCGGAGCCGCGCAGCCGATCCGGGCCGGCGGCCCCCGGTATCCCGGTCAGCTCGGCTTCGGGCGGCCTGCGCCGGATCCGGTAACCGGATTCGCCGGACGGCGGCGGGTGGCGGTGATGCTGTAGGTGAGGATCGAGGACAGCAGAATCACCAGGATCGGCGCGATCACGGGCGACCACGCCAGTTCGATGGGCAGCGCGGCAGCGGCGGCCGCGGCGCCGGTCCAGACGACGGCCCCGATCACCGAGGGCAGGGTTGTCGGTACCACCCCGCGCGGGGCCGTGACGGTAGCGATATTCAGCAGGTAGGTGGTGGCGACCAGGCCCGCGGAGGCGGCCGCGGTCAGCCCGGTGTCGGACAAACCCAGAACTCCGATCACCAGCAGCACGGCGCCGACGGCCGCGAGGCGCCACCACCAGCCCACGATCACCAGGATGATCGCGGCGGGGGCCGCCCACGGCTGGATCAGCGCGACCAGCAGTACCAGCAGGGTTCCGGAGAGGTGGGCGAGGAATTTGGTCATCGGCGTACCCGCATCATCCGCCGGTGCCGAGGCAGCAGGCGCATGGTCTGGTCGAGCCGGGTGTCGGCCGCCCAGCCGACGATATCGACCCCGACCGTGCTCATATCGCGGTACATCGACATCCGCTCGAGCTGCCACATCTTTTCCATGGTCGGGTCGAGTTCGCCGGTGAACGGGCTGCCGCGCAGCACATCCACCGCCACCACCACGTGACCGCGTTTGCGCAGGTCGATCAGGGCAAGCGCGAATTGGGTGTCGAGCAGGGTGGAGAACGCGACGACGACCGCGCCGAGCGGGACCGCGGCCCACGGCGCGAGCGTGCCGGTGGTGGGGATGTGTTCGTCGCCGACATCGAGGACGGTGTCGACGATCCGGTAGAACTGGCGGCGGCCGATATCGGGACGCAGCCAGCGCGGCGACCGGCCCAGGCACACCACGGCGGTGCGGTCGCCGGCCTGCAACGTGGACTGCACCACCTGCGCGGCGCCGCGCACGGATAGTTCGAGCGCGTCGGTGGCCGGGCCGGGTGCCTGCTGAGAAGTGTCCACCAGGACGACCACGTCGGCGGAACGGTTGGTCAGGCGTTCGGTCACATACAGCCGGCCGCGGCGAGCGCTCACCGGCCAGTTCACGATGCGGAGCTGGTCACCGGGGGCATAGGCGCGGATATCGGCGTATTCCACGCCGGGGCCGTGCCGGCGGGTCAGGTGTACACCGAGTCGTTCGGGCAGTTCGGTGCGCGGCAGAGGTATTCGCTGAGGGTCGGTGACCGGGTAGACGAAGATTTCACCGGCGGGCAAGGTGGCGGTGGCCAGGGCCATCCCGGCCGGGCTCAATGCTTTCACCCGCACCGAGACCGGGTAGCGGCCCCACCGCTGCGCCGAAACGGTCAACCGCAACCCGGCGGGCGCCGGCCCGGAATCCGACGATTCGTCGACGGTTACCGTCATCCCCTCGGTCACCACCGGTTTACAACGCAACAGCGCATGCCCCTGGTCGACGAACGCGGCGATGCTGACCGTGACCTCCTCGCCCTCGAAACACCGCTGGGTGCCGCCGCCGTCCACCTGGATCCGGGTGCGCGAAACCTGCCACGGCGCACTGGCCAGCACCCCGAGCATGGGCGCGGCGAACACCACCAGCTGCCAGCTGGCCGAGATCACCGCGCCGAACAGCGCTACCGCCGAGGCGATGGCGAGCAGATAGGTCAGCGGGGCGGGGCGCCAGCGCAGCCTCGCCTCCACGGTGGCGGTGGCATCGCGGTGTCTCATGGCGTGGCGGCGCGCGGCACCGGGAGCCGGCGCAGGAGTTCGCCGATCACGTCCTCCCCGCGGATCCGGCGCACCCACATTTCCGGCCGCAGGGTGATGCGGTGCGCCATCGCGGGCACGGCGAGGGCTTTCACGTCTTCGGGGATGACGTAGTCGCGCCCGTTCAGCAGCGCCCGAGCCCGCGCCATCTGCACCAGATCCAGTTCCGATCGCGGACTGGCCCCGACCTCCACCTGTGCGTGGCCGCGGGTCGCCGAAGCCAGCGCCACCACATACCCCACGACATCCGGGTGCACGGAAACGAATTCGACCGCGTGCCGCATCTCCAGCAGGTCTTTGGCGTCCACCACCTGCTGTACCCGCGGCTGCACCGCACCACGTTCCAGGCGGCGCCGGATCATCTCGGTTTCGTCGAGTTCGGAGAGATACCCGATACGCAACTGGATGGCGAAACGGTCCAGCTGAGCCTCCGGCAACGGGTAGGTGCCCTCGTATTCGATGGGGTTGTCGGTGGCCAGCACGATGAACGGCTGCGGCAGCGGAAAGGTTTCGCCGTCGATGCTCACCTGTCCCTCGGCCATCGCCTCCAGCAGGGCCGCCTGTGTTTTCGGCGGCGTGCGGTTCACCTCGTCGGCGAGCAGCATATGGGTGAACACCGGGCCCCGGCGGAAGGTGAAACGGCCGGTGGACATGTCGTAGATGGTGGAGCCGAGCAGATCGGCGGGCAGCAGATCGGGGGTGAACTGCACCCGGGTGAAATCCAGGCCGAGCGCCGCCGCGAACGAGCGGGCGATCAATGTCTTGCCCAGGCCGGGCAGATCCTCGATGAGCACATGCCCGCCGGACAGGATCGCGATCATGATGAGCTGTAGCTCGTCGCGTTTACCGACCACGACCCGGGAGACCTCCCGGAGCACGGCCTCGGTGCGTTGGACAGTCGCGTCCAGGGGCATCGTCATGTGTTTACTCGCAATGCGTCGACCCATCTCACATTCTTTGCAGGCGGCTCAGGATCTCGTCCAGAGCCGCACGACCCGGCGCGGGCGTGTTCTGGTCACGCAACGCCGAATCCGCCGGATCCACCCAGCGCCACAGGTCGGCGCCGAACAGATGGATACCGGCACTTTCCAGCGCCCGCCGGTTCTTGCTGACCCGCAAACCGGCGGACAGTTGGAACTCCTTGGCCAGCAGCGGGCGCAGATGCCGATCCCAGTCGGCGCGGTTCCCGTCGGCGCGGTCGACGAGCATTCCGGCGCGGGCATGCCAGTGGCGCAGCATTTCGGCGGGCCCGTTCTCCATCTCGTCGGCGAGTTCCTTCGCTTTCTGCTCCGGGCGCAGCAGTACCCAGACGAAGCAGCACAGCGCGATCGCCACCGGCACCCCTGCGGCCATCAGCATGAATTCCCGGGCCCGCAGATAAGCCGCGATTTCGACGACGGCGACGGCGAGGATGGCGGTCACCACTATCCAGGGCCGAGTCATGGGGCCACCGTCCCGCCGGACAGGTATGCCGGCTGTCCGGGCGATTCCGGATCGGCGGCATCGGGTATCGGCGTGCCCTGAAGATCGGAGAGCACCACACGCAACAACTGTTCGGCGCGCATCCGCTGCCACTCCAGCATGGCGTGCGGGCTGAACCGGGCTTCTTCGAACAGCGCGACCAGTTCGCGGGCGGAGGCGTCGTGCAGGGCACCGTGCTCGAAGGCCCGGGCCAGCACCTCCATGGGCGTATCGGAGGCCAGCGGCGCGGCGGCGCGGGCGTGGACGAGACCGCGTTCCATCGCCAGATAGCAGGCGATGATCGCGGTGCGCGGGTCCTGGCCGGGGGCGTTCATCGCGGCCAGACCCATCTCGGCGGCTTTGACCAGGGACAGGGTTTCTTCCCGCAACTGTTCGCCGGTGATGCCCGCGGCCTCTTCGGATTCGGGTGTGCGTTCCCGGCGCTGGGTGTTCACCGTGACCACGACCAGTCCGGTCACCGCCACGGCCACCAGGGTCGCGGCGGCGGCGCTGGCCAAGATCAGCCCGGTGCCGGTGAGCACCGGCTCGTCCTCTTCCATACCGGGCGGCACAGCAGGCGGGGCGGGTTGTTCGGACCGTTGCTCCGGCGCCGTCGGAACCGCCTCGCCGGGACGCTGGAACCCGATGAAATAGACGGCGAAAACGATAGACGCCAGTACTCCGGCGACGGCCAGCACGAACAGCACGATCACCCCGGCCCGACCCAGCCGCCAGGTCTGTTCGGATTCGTCGGCGTCCAGATCGGGCATGGCCAGCGGCAGCCGGTGCTGGCTGGCGATGACCCCGGCCAGCAGCACCACGATCGATACGGTGAGCAGAACGGGCATGAGGACGACGGACAGCACGGCGGGGGCGCCGTCGGCACCTTCCGCCGGATTTTCCGGCATCCCCGGAATATGGCCGCGCAGCGCGACGACAGCGCAGAACAGCAGCGCGAACACCGCCACAATGCGCGCGATCAGCGCCCGCGACCCGGCCAAAACTTCGACTCCACCATGTTTACTGCCAAGAACTGCCACATATTTACATGCCGGACGGCCGGTCCGGGAGAGAATCGACAATAGGAAATGACGAGTTTTGCACCGTTACCAGATCCTCGCCGGCAAACCCACTGACGATTGAGTGATCGACAGTTATATCTTGTTCCCCGCTGTGAAAACTCACAAGCGACCGGGCCCAGAGCTGCCGCGCCGGTCACCTGCTCTGGGGCGACCCGGCCCACTCAGCCTCTCCAGGAAGAACCAGTGACACCGCATTCCCTCGAGTTCTACATGCACGTGATCGCGTCCGGAACCGTCCTCGGCGCCAAACCGACGGACACCCCCGACCAGGTCACCGCGATCCTGGGCTCCGACTACGCCGAGAATTCCCTCGACGGCCGAAGCATGTGGCGCGACTACGGAATGGTCGAGTTCTTCTGGTTCCGGGAATCACGCGACAGCCCGTGGAAGGGCCAGCACTTCACCCTGCAAGTTCATCGGCTTTCCTACGGCGGCAGCACGGTCAACCGGGTGATTCTCGACCGGTACGGCCGCTTCGACCGCCGCCTTCGCTTCGACAAACTGGCGCGGCTGCTGGCCAAGCGCGGCGTGCACACGGAGGACATCCCACATCCCGGCAATCCGGCCCACACCCTGCACTGGCAACCTGGTTCTCAGGTCTCCGTCATGGTGTGCCGGTCTCCTGGGGAGGGAAAGCGTCGTCGCGGCGGTGCACATATCGGTGACGTGTCTACCGTCTCATCGTCGACGAGTGCCGAGCAGGTGGCCTGGTTCCGGTCGCGCTACGGCGGTCACAACATTTAGCCCATCCGATGTCTCGGGTTCAGGGTCCGAGCCGACGCCTGATCGGTCCGCCGCCGCCTGGCGCCTGCTCAGACCCTGACAACTGCTCAGGCGTCGGCGCTGAGCACCAATCCCGAAGTCGGCACCCCGGTACCCGCGGTGACCAGTACGTTCTCCACATTCTCGACCTGGTTCACCGAAGTTCCGCGCAATTGCCGGACCCCTTCGGCGATACCGTTCATCCCGTGGATATACGCTTCACCCAATTGTCCGCCGTGGGTGTTGACGGGAAGTTTTCCACCGATTTCGATCGCGCCGTCGGCAATGAAATCCTTCGCCTCGCCGCGCCCGCAGAATCCCAGTTCCTCCAATTGCATGAGCACAAAAGGAGTGAAGTGGTCGTACAGAATTGCGGTCTGGATATCGCCGGGGCGTAAACCGCTCTGTTCCCACAACTGGTCGCCGACGAGTCCCATTTCCGGAAGCCCGGTGAGCGCGTCGCGGTAGTAGCTGGTCATCACGTACTGGTCGGCTCCGCTGCCCTGGGCGGCGGCGGTGATCACGGCGGCCGGGTTGGGCAGATCGCGGGCCCGTTCCACACTGGTCACCACGATCGCGACCCCGCCGTCGGATTCCTGGCAGCAGTCCAGCAGATGCAGCGGTTCGGCGATCCAGCGCGATTTCTGGTGGTCTTCGAGAGTGATCGGCTTGTTGTAGAAGAAGGCGTTCGGGTTGACCGCGGCGTGTTTACGGTCCGCGACGGCGACCCGCCCGAAATCGGCGCTGGTCGCGCCGTAGACGTGCATATAGCGGCGCGCCACCATCGCGACCTGCGCGGCGGGCGTACCCAGGCCGTGCGGATACGACCAGCCGGCATCGATCCCAGAGGAGGTCGGCGCAGCGGCCAGCGAGGTGGAGAACTGCCCGAACCGCGATACCGACCGTTCGTTGAACGCCCGGTATGCCACCACCACATCCGCGACACCGGTGGCCACCGCCATCGCCGCCTGCTGCACGGTGGCGCAGGCCGCGCCACCGCCGTAGCCGATATGGCTGAAGAACTTCAGTTGTGGAATACCCGTGGCCCGCGCGACCGCGACCTGCAGGTTCGTATCCATGGTGAAGGTGGTCAGGCCGTCGACGTCGGCGGGGGTGAGTCCGGCGTCGGCGAGCGCGGCGGTGACCGCCTCCGCGGCCAGCCGCAGTTCGCTGCGGCCGGATTCCTTGGAGAAATCGGTGGCGCCGATTCCCGCGATGGCGGCCCGGCCGGACAGTGGGTGATCCGAGTTGCTCATTGGGTACCTCCGCCGCAGCGCGCGATATCGATGACGGCCTTCGCGACGATGTGATCGCCGAGACTGTCCTTGCCGATCACTTCGAGGCTCACCTCGGAACCTTCGATGGCCGTCACCTTGCCGGTGAGGGTGAGGGTGTCGTAGGCATACAGCGGCACGCCGAGGCGCAGCGATATGGATTTCACCACCGTGCTCGGGCCCGCCCAGTCGGTGACGAACCGCTGGACCAGGCCGGTATCGGTGAGGATATTGACGAAAATATCCTTGGAGCCGCGCTCGATCGCCTTGTCCCGGTCGTGGTGCACATCCTGGAAGTCGCGGGTGGCCAGGGCGGTGCTGATCACGAAGGTCGGGTCGGCGTGGATCGACAGTTCGGGCAGTTGGGTACCCACCGCGACCGTCGCCGGATCGAATGTTGTCGTCACGGGATCACCTTCCAGAACGGCAGCACCGTATCGTCGTCCAGTTTTTCGTAATCGGCGATTACGGGCAGCCCCACCTCGACCTTCTCGGGTTCGATACCGCGCAGTTCGCCCAGCATCCGCACCCCTTCCTCGAGTTCCACCAGCGCCACCACGAACGGCAGGTTGCGGCCGGGAACCTTGGGTGCGTGGTGCACCACGAAACTGAACACGGTGCCCTTACCGGAGGCGACGACATAGTCGACCGGTTCGGTCTTGTCCTGCCAGATCGCGGGGACGGGCGGGTGACGCAGCGTACCGTTGGGCAGCTTCTGGATGCGCAGCTCGCCGGCTTTGGCGCCTTCCCAGAAGAATTCGGTGTCGTGCGAGACCAGCGGGCGTACGCGGTCGGCGAGCGACGGTTTCGGGGGCGCACCGGTGCCGGGTGCGAATTTCAGGATGCGGAACAGCATTTCGGTGACGAGTTCGTCGCCGACGTACCAGCTGGTGCGGTAGGTGAGGAAGAACCCCTCCCCCAGCCCGGTTTTCTTCGGGCCCACGACGCTGTCCAGCGCGCTGGTGATGCTCACCTCTTCGCCGGGCCGCACGTAGCGGTGGTAGATCTGCTCACAGTTGGTGCCGACCACCGAGGTGTAGCCCGCGGAATCGAGCAGGGCGTTGGTGGCCTCCATGGGATCGTCGGCCGGGCGGCGGCCGCCCAGACCCAGCATGGTCCACACCTGGGCCATGGCGGGCGGCGCGACGATCCCGTCGAACCCGGCGGCCTTGGCGGCGGCCTCGTCGACGTACACCGGGTTGGTATCGCCCAGGGCCTCCACCCAGTTGTTGATCATCGGCTGGTTCACCGGATCACGGCCGAGCCGGGGCGCACTGGCGCCGGCGGCCATGATCTTCTCCGCGGCCGCGGTGATCTCTTCCGGAGTACTTGTATCCGGCAAGGAACTGCTCCTTAGGGATAGAGGGTGGGGCACGGGATCCGGCCGAACCCGGTCAACGGGGCACCCGGGGCAGCTTCAGGCCCGCGGAGGCGACGAGTTCGCGCATCACCTCGTTGACGCCACCGCCGAAGGTCACCACCAGGTTCTGTTTGGTGCGCCGGTCCAGCCAGCCGAGCAGTTCCGCGGTGGCCGGGTCGGCCGGGTCGCCGAAACGGCCCACGACCTCTTCGGCCAGCCGGCCGGCTTCCTGCAGCGATTCAGTGGAGAAGATCTTGGTCGCCGACGCGTCCGCGATGACCTGGGACTGATCCGTGTCCGGGCTCTCCGCGGTCGCCGCCACCTGCCAGTTCAACAACTCGTTGAGCCTGGTCATGGCATGGATTCGGCCCAGCGCGCGCTGCGCCTCGGGTTCGTCGAGGATCGCCCGCGGCTCGGCCCAATCGCGGACCTTGTCGTAGAGCTGTTCGATCTTGCCGGACGGCCCCAGGCTCACCCGCTCGTGGTTGAGCTGGGTGGTGATCAGCCGCCAGCCCTTGTTCTCCTCGCCCACCAGCATGCTCGCCGGAACCTTGACGTCGTCGAAGTAGGTGGCGTTGGTGTGGTGCGCGCCGTCGGCGGTGATGATCGGGGTCCAGGAATACCCGGGGTCGGAAGTATCGGCGATCAGGATGGTGATGCCGCGATGCCGGGATTCCACCGAACCGGTTCGGCAGGCCAGCCAGATGTAGTCGGCCTCGTGCGCGCCGGTGGTGAAGATCTTCTGGCCGTTGACGACCCAATCGCCGGATTCGTCCTTGACCGCGCTCGTCCGCAGTGCTGCGAGATCGGTGCCGGCTTCCGGTTCGGAATAGCCGATGGCGAAATGGATATCGCCGGACAGGATCCCGGGCAGGAACTTCTCCTTCTGTTCCTGCGTGCCGAACTGCTGCAAGGTCGGGCCGACGGTCAGCAGGGTGACCAGCGGCAGTGGAACATCGGCGCGGGACGCCTCGTTGTAGAAGATCTGCTGTTCGACCGGCCCGTACCCGTGCCCGCCGTACTCCTTCGGCCAGCCGACACCGAGCCAGCCGTCGTGGCCCATCCGCCGGACCACGGCGCGATAGGCGTCGCCGTGCCGGTTGTCCAGCATTTCGGCGGCCTCTTCCGGGGTGACGAGATCGGCGAAGTAGGCGCGCAGATCGTCACGGAGTTTGCGTTGTTCGCTGGTCAGATCGATGAACACCCTGCCCCCAATCGTTCGAGCCGCAGTGCGGCGCCGCCCAGCCAGCGGGCGATGTCCTTGGACTGTGAGTAATAGCGGTGCATGGAGTGGGTGACATCCACTCCGATACCGCCGTGCAGGTGATGACACTTCTGCATGGCGCGCGGCAGCTCCGCGGCCACGGTGTAGGCCAGCACGTTCAGATCGTCGTCGATCCGCTGCTGGTGTTCGGGGCTCGGATCGCTCTGCCCCAGCGCCCAGTTCGCGGAAACCGCCGCGACGTGCAGGGTACGCGACACCACGTACAGGTCCGCGATCTGCTGCGCGACGGCCTGGAACTCCGCCAGCGGCCGGTTGAACTGCTGCCGGGTGCCCACATGCGCGGCAGTGAGTTTCACCGCGCCGGAGAGCAGGCCGTCCGCGACGGCGCCGATGGCGGCCAGCACGATCCGGTGCAGGTGCGAGCCCGCATCGGACAGCAAGCGGTCGGCCGGAATCTGCACCCCGTCCAGTTTCACCGAGAACTCGGGAAGCCCACCGGATACCGAGGACGGTGCAAGCGACAGGCCCGCCGCCTTCGCATCGACGACGGCCACCCCGGATTCCGTGGTGACCAGCAGCCACCGGGCCTGATCGGCGCAGGGCACCGCCACCTTGTATCCGGTGATCCGCACCGTATCGCCGGATACCTCGGCCTTCGTGGTGGGCTCGGTGGTCAACGGCGCACCGGGCTCGCTGATGGCCGCGGTGAGCACCGCGCCCTCGGCGACCGCCGGGAACACTTCCGCCGCCACACTCTCCGGTACCGCGCCCAGCAGGGGCAGCACCCCGAACCCCAGAGTGGGCAGAGCGGGCGCGGCCACCGCGTCGGTGGCCAGTTCGGTCAGCAGTACCGATATCGCGTCGATACCCATATCGTCGCCACCGAACCGCTCCGGTAGCGCTACCGACAGCAGTCCGGTCGCCGCCAGTTTCGGCCACAGCTCGCCGTCGCGCGCCGCCTCCCGCTCCAGGAGTCCGACGACGACCTCCGCCACCGCCTCCTGAGCTTCGTCTCGGGTGAAGTCCACGTTCTGCTCTCCAGTCGTCGCACGAACTGGGCGTACCTTCGCATCCGCTCCGGCCATGCGCGGATTACGGATGGGCTGCGCCCAACAGCACTCATTTAACGGCCGCGTCGCGGGGCAAGCCCAGGATCCGCTCGGCGGCCACGGTCAACAGGATCTGCTCGGTTCCGCCCGCAATCGACAGACAGCGGGTGAGCAGAAATTCCGAGGTGTCCTCGGTCGTTCGCGCACCGGCCGGGCCGGCCACCTGTACCGCGAACTCGGCGACCGCCTGCCGGTGCCGGACGCCCACCAATTTGCGCACACTGCTCTGCGCGCTCGGATCGGCGCCGGCCAGGATCCGCACCGCCGCGCGCTGTTCCAGCAACAGTCCGGCGATCGCGTCGGCGACGAAACCGCCCAGCCGGTCGTTGATCAGTTCCGAACCCCGCCCGGTGGCCGGCAGTTTGGTGATCAGTTCCTCCAGCGCGGGGCCGATACCGTTACCGCTCATGGCGACCCGCTCCGCCGACAATGTGGAGCGAGCGATCTTCCAGCCGTTGCCGAGCGCGCCGACCACACAGTCGTCCGGGACGAACACCTCGTCGAGGAACACCTCACTGAAGCGTGCCTCGCCGGTGATCTGCACCAGCGGCCGGATATCGATACCGGCACTGCGCATATCGACCAGGAAGTAGCTGATGCCTTTGTGTTTCGGTGCGGCCGGATCGGTGCGGGCCAGGCAGATCGCCCAGTTCGCTTCCTTCGCCAGCGAAGTCCACACCTTCTGGCCGCGCAGGATCCAGCCGCCCTCGGTGCGTTCGGCGCTGGTGCGCAGTGCGGCGAGGTCGGAACCGGCGCCGGGCTCGCTGAACAGCTGACACCAGACCACTTCGCCGCGCAGGGTCGGCCAGGCGAAACGCTCGATCTGCTCGGGCGTTCCATGTTGCAGCAGGGTCGGGACGGCCCAGCCGCCGATGGTCAGATCGGGTACCGCGACACCCGCGCGGCGCAGTTCCTCGGAGATCACCAGACCGGTCATCGGATCGGCCGCGCGACCGTAGGGCTTCGGCCAATGCGGCATGATCAGGCCGGTCTCGGCCAGCGCGGTGCGCTGTTCATCGGCCGGCAGCGCGGCGATCCGGGCCACTTCGGTGGTGAGTTCGTCGGTTACGGCGCCGGTATCGGTTCCACCCACTGCGGCCGCATCGGCGAACACCCGGTCGGCGCCCGTGGTCCGCCGCTTCCCGGCGCGAGTCAGTTCGGCGACCCGGCCACGCCAGTAGGAACCACCGCCGAGCAATTGGCGCAATGCCACCGTCCGGCGCAGATACAGGTGCGCGTCGTGTTCCCAGGTGAATCCGATACCGCCGAGCACCTGGATGCAATCCTTGGCGGTTTCCACCGCGGCGTCGAGACTGATGGACGCGGCGATGGCGGCGGCAATGGGCAGTTCGGCGGCGCCGGTGTCCACGGCGGCCGCGGCATCGGCGGCGACCGCCCGGATGAGTTCGGTGCGGCACAGCATCCACGCGCAGATATGCTTCACGGCCTGGAAGGAGCCGATACTGCGACCGAACTGCTCGCGGACCTTCGCGTATTCGACAGCCGTGGACAGGCACCAACCGGTCACGCCCGCGAGTTCGGCGACGGCGAGCGCGACCAGCAGATCCTCGACGGCGTAGGCGGGCGCGAACAGTGCCGCGGCGTCCACCCGTACATCGGTGCAACGCACCCGGGCCAGCGGGGTCGCGAGGTCGAGTGGTTCCAGTGGTTCCAGTTGCAGCCCGGCCGTATCCGGCGACAGCAGGCACCAGCGCCGGCCCTCCGCGGTATCGACCGGAAGCAGCACCGCGGTACCGGATTCGGCACCGAGCACCGTTTCCCAGGTACCGCTCAGCAGGCTCGCGTCGCCGCCCGAGCGGAGCTGCGGCGCCCCCGCCGGCTCGGCATCCTCGGCGACGACCGTATCCAGCGCGACCCCGCAGGGCTGGTCCTCCGGTAGCGCACCGGCCGTTACGTAGCCGGCCACCGCCGTCGTCAGCACGGGGCCGCCGACCAGGTCGTGTGCCGCTTGTTCGAGGAAAACGGCCAGATCGGTCACCGATCCGCCCGCGCCTCCGGCCTCTTCGGCCACCGCTACCTGGAAGATTCCGAGCTCGGTCAGCGTTGGCCAGTACGAACGCCAGAAGCCGGTGGTCCCGGCCCGCATTGTTGCAATCGGTTGCGCCGCTGCGGCCCATCCGCTCATCGACTGTTGAACGGCTTTATGCTCGTCAGTGGTGGCGATGGTCACAGTCCATACCGCCTTTCCGGCGTGACTCCCACACCTAGAACATGTTCTAATATCCACGGCGGGCGGAAGTCAAGACACGATCCCACCGGCCGCGCTCGTGCTCGACCACGTCACGGAAAGGACTCCCCTCCATGGCCAGCCCCTCCCGTTCCCGGCCCGGCGATTCGGATGCGGCCCCGGTCGCGCCCGTCACCACGCTGCGGGAGGACGAACTGAGTTCGGCGGCTCAGCGCGAGCGGCGCAAGCGGATCCTGGATGCCACCCTGGCCCTCGCTTCCAAGGGCGGCTACGACGCGGTACAGATGCGGGCCGTCGCCGAGCGGGCCGATGTCGCGGTGGGCACCCTGTACCGGTACTTCCCGTCCAAAGTGCACTTACTGGTCTCGGCCCTGGCCCGGGAGTTCGAACAGTTCGAAGGCAAACGCAAACCGCTGGCCGGCAAATCGCCGGAGGAGCGGATGCATATGCTGCTCTCCCAGATCACCCGCATGATGCAGCGCGACCCGCTGCTCACCGAGGCCATGACCCGCGCGTTCATGTTCGCCGATGCCTCCGCGGCCGCCGAGGTGGACCGGGTCGGCAAGGTGATGGACCGAGTCTTCGCCCGCGCCATGAACGACGGCGACCCCACCGAACGCCAGCTCGCCATCGCCCGTGTCATCAGCGATGTGTGGCTGTCGAACCTGGTCGCGTGGCTCACTCGCCGGGCCTCGGCGACCGATGTCTCCGAACGTCTCGAACTGACTGTCGACCTGCTGCTCGGCAGCCGCTCCTGATCGGCAAGTCCCGGCCGTCCCGCAACCTGCGGAGACCCCCGTCGCACCGCCCCGGCAGCTACCATGATCCGTGTGGGCTGCGCAGGCAGCCGCCCGCACTTCCCGCCGAATCGGACGGGCGATGATGACACAGTATTGTCATGCGCGCCCCCTCTTAACGAAAACTCCGATCAATAGGTTGGATGCGTGAGCGCACAGGATCTGCCACTGGAACTCCGCCGAGCGCTGGCGACAGTCGCGCGCGTGCCTCGGCTGCTGGTCGCATCGGATTACGACGGGACTCTCGCGCCCATCGTCTCCGATCCGGCCAAGGCGTACCCGCACGGTGAGTCCGTCCGGGCCTTACGCGCGCTGGCCGGACTCACCGGCACCACGGCCGCGGTCATCTCCGGCCGCGCCCTACGCGACCTCGCCGCACTGTCACGACTGCCGGTAGAGGTGCAGTTGATCGGCAGCCATGGCTCGGAATTCGACGTGGGTTTCGTCCACGCCATCGACAACGACGCCAGGCAACTACTGCGTGAAGTGGTCACAGCCCTGAGCAAGATCGCCGCGGAGAATCCCGGCGCGTCGGTGGAGGCCAAACCGGCCAGTGTCGCGCTGCATGTACGCAACGCGGCACCGGAGATCGGGCGCCGCGCGCTCGACCAGGCCCGGCAGGGCCCGGCATCCTGGGTCGGCGTCCAGGTGACCGAGGGCAAAGCGGTGATCGAACTCGCCGTGGTCCCCACGGACAAGGGTTCCGCGCTGAGCACCGTACGACACCAGGAAGGCGCCTCGGCCGCGGTGTTCTTCGGCGACGACGTCACCGACGAGAAAGCCTTCCGGGTGCTGTGCGGTCCCGATATCGGGATCAAGGTCGGCGACGGCGAATCACTGGCCAAATACCGGGTGGACAGCACCGAGGCGGTCTCGCACGCATTGGCCTACCTGCTCGAGGAGCGCCGTACCTGGCTGGCCGGGGCCAGCGCCCCGCCGATCGAACGCCTGAGCATGCTGGCCAGCCCGCGCTCGGTGGCATTGCTGACCCCGGACGCCACGGTGACCTGGTTCTGCCATCCCGAACCGGATTCCGCGGCGGTATTCGCGCATCTGCTCGGCGGCGTCGACGCCGGCCATTTCTCGATCACGCCGCAGCGGCCAGGTCTGCCGCTCTCGCAGCGGTACGTCGAGAGCACCATGACCGTGGAGACCCGCTGGGCGAAACTGTCGGTCGTCGACTATCTGCCGCACGACGTGGACCCCAACCGCACCGACCTCACCCGCGTCATCACCGGCACCACCTCGGCCCAGGTGACCTTCGCGCCCCGGCCCGAATTCGGCCAGGTTCCGGTATCGATCGAGGTGGAACGCGACGGACTGCGGGTATGGGGCACCAACGACCCGGTGGTACTGCGCTCCCCCGGGGTCGCCTGGGAGATCCACAGCGACGGCGTACACGATTCGGCCACCGCCGTCGTAGACCCCTCCCAGGGCCCGGTGGTCCTGGAGCTGCGCTGCGGTTCGAAAGATCTGGGCCCGGCCGCGACCAGCGAACCCGAACGCCGCCGGATGGCGGAACTCTACTGGTCGGAATGGGCGCGGACGCTGGACCTGCCGGCCCTCAAACCCGATCTCATGAAGCGTTCCGCGCTCACCCTGCGCGGTCTGGTGCACGCCCCGTCCGGTTCCATTCTGGCGGCGGCCACAACATCGCTGCCCGAGGATATCGGCGGGGTACGCAACTGGGACTACCGCTATTGCTGGTTGCGTGATGCCGCGTTGACCGCGAGCGCGCTGGTGTCGCTGGGTTCGCTGGGCGAAGCCGAGCAGTACCTGGACTGGGTGCACCGCGTCTTGGAAACCCTGCCCGGCCCCGAACGGCTGCATCCGCTGTACACCATCTACGGCGAAACGCTGCCCCCGGAAGCTGTGATCGACCAGCTGCCCGGCTATGCGGGATCGCGCCCGGTCCGCGTCGGTAACGCGGCGAATATGCAGGTGCAGCTGGATGTGTTCGGGCCGATCGTGGACCTGATCACCAGTCTCGCCCACGCCCGGGAGAAGCAGGGCATCACCGACCCCCGCAAGGTGCTGCCCGACGCGGATTGGGAACTGGTGCATGCCATGGTGTCGGCGGTGCAGCGGCGCTGGACCGAACCCGACCACGGCATCTGGGAGATCCGCGGCAACCCCCGTCACCACGTGTATTCGAAGGTGATGGGCTGGCTCACGGTCGACCGCGCGCTCACCCTCGCCGAGAAGTTCGACCGCCCGGTCGACGCCGACTGGGCGCCGCTGCGCGAAACCATCGCCGAAGAGGTGAAAGTCAAGGGCTGGAACGACGAGGTCCAGTCCTACACCGCCGCCTACGACGGCACCGACCTCGACGCGGCGACCCTGCATATCGGACTCAGCGGCCTGATCGATCCCGCCGACCCCCGGTTCGCGGCGACCGTGGTGGCCACCGAAGCCGAATTGCGCAGCGGTTCGACCGTCTACCGGTACCACCACGACGACGGACTGCCCGGCGGCGAAGGCGGATTCCACCTCTGCGCGGCCTGGCTGGTGGAGGCCTATCTGCTGATCGGTAAACGGTCCGACGCCGAAGCGCTGTTCGCGCAGCTCGTGAACGTGGCGGGTCCGACGGGGCTGCTCAGCGAGGAATACGACCCGGTCGCCGAGCGGTCCCTGGGCAACCATCCCCAGGCGTACAGTCACCTGGGCCTGCTCCGTTGCGCCCAGTTGCTCGGCGTCTGAGCGGTAACGGGCAGAGCTCACCCAGCGGACTCGCCGGAAGAGTTCGGTATCGACCGGCCCCGCTCGTCGAGCGCCGCCTCGGGGTACATCGAGTACCCCGAGGCACGCCGAGGTCAGCGAGGCACACAGAGCCGGCAGCCCGAACGACCCCCCCGTGGGGTAGTCGCCGGGCCGCGGTCAGTTCAGTAGGAAACATGGCGGGCGGCCACAACCAGCCGAAGGCGCCGAGTCCAGCGAGGCGCTGAAAGGTTTCGGCCCGTCCGAGGGCGCTGAGCCCCGCGCCGCCGCAGGTGGCGCAAAGTAAAAACACCGCACGGTCGGTTCGGGGAGACTCTCGCTGCCTGCTAAAGTGAAACGGAAACGATTTCCATTAAACTCTTTGGTAGGTACCTCGTGTTTCTGAAAGCCACCCGAAGCGCCTTACTGCTCACTGCCGGCGTGGCGACGGCCGCGGCCCTTACCGCCTGTGGTGACAACGGCGACGATTCGGGCAAACCGCAGGTGGTCGCATCCACCAATGTCTGGGCCGATATCGCGAGCGCGGTGGCCGGGCCCGACGCGGAAGTCTCGGCGATAATCTCCGATCCCGCCGCCGATCCGCATTCCCACGAAACCTCCGCCGCCGAATCCGCGCAGATCAGCGACGCCGATCTGGTGGTGTACAACGGCGGCCACTACGACGAGTTCATGGCGAAGGCGATCGAGGGCCGAGGGCAGCGCGCCGTCGAAGCCGTCGCTACCCGTGACATCGCCATCCAGGACGATACGAACGAACACGTCTGGTACGACATGGAGACCGTCGCGCTGGTAGCCGAACAGATCGGCACCGCACTGGGCGAACTGGATCCCGCGCACGCGCAGGGATACATCGATCGCGCCGCCGAGTTCACCGGCCGGCTCGACGCGGTCACCGCCCTCACCGACCGGACCGCGGACGCCCACCCCGGCACGCCGGTGCTGCAAACCGAACCACTGGCGTACTACCTGCTCCAAGACGCCGGTACGGTCGACCGGACACCGCGCGACTACCAGGAAGCGATCGAACAGGAAACCGATCCCGCCGCCGCGGCCGTGGCCGCGACCCGGGATCTCATCGACGGCCGCCAGGTCGATGTGCTGATCTACAACGTACAGACCGAGGACACGGTCAGCCAGGATCTGCGGGCAGCAGCCGACGCGGCCGGAATCCCGGTGGTCGAGGTCACCGAGACGCTGCCGCCGGGACTCGATTTCGTGACCTGGCAGACCCGCAATGCCGAAGCGCTGGCCGACGCCCTCGGCTGACCCCGGCCCCAGAGCAACGAACGGATGCAACCGATGAGCGAAACCGCGTCGGCAAACGGTCGCGGCACACCCGGCGCCGATACCGCCTTGCCCGCGGACGCGGAGGCGGCGGAGGCCGGTAACCGCCGGGCCGGAAACGGTGCCGGTCCGGCCCCCGGAGGTCCGCGGCACACCGGACCACCCGAAGGGCAGGCCACCGGCCGGCACGACACCACCTCCCCGCACGGACGGCACATCGCATCTCTCGACGGGCACAGCACCGACAAGCGCGGGAACGCACTTCCCAACGGACGAGGCCCCACCGCCCCCAACGGGCAGGACATCGAGTCCCCCGACGCGCAAGGCACCACATCGCCCGACGCGCAGGGCATCACATCGCCCGGTGCGCAGGGCATCACATCGCCCGGTGCGCCGGGTACCGGGGCGACCTCCGAGCCCGCGACCGAACCGGCCGTATCACTCGAAGCGGCAACCCTTGCGTTCGGCGACCGTGTGCTGTGGCGCGAACTGGATCTCAGCGTCGCCCGGGGCGAGTTCATCGCCGTACTCGGGCCGAACGGCTCCGGTAAGACCTCCCTGCTGCGGGTGCTGCTGGGTCAGCTCACCCTGTCGGCCGGGCGGGCCCGTATCGGCGGGGCCGAACCGCGCGCCGGGCATCCCGATATCGGCTATATCCCACAGCAACGCACTATCGACGCAGGTGTGCAGCTACGCGGCACCGACCTGGTCGGCCTCGGGGTGGATGGGCATCGCTGGGGGCTCGGCTTGCGTGGACGCGCGGAACGCCGCCGCAAGGTCGCGGCCGCCATCGCCGATGTCGGTGCCGGAAAATTCGCGCGGGCGCCGCTGGAGAGCATGTCCGGCGGCGAACAGCAGCGGCTGCGTGTGGCGCAGGCGCTGGTCGGCGACCCCGCGGTCCTGCTGTGCGACGAACCGCTGCTCAGCCTCGACCTGGCCAGCCAGCAACTCGTCTCCGGCCTGATCGACCGGCGGCGCCGCGAACACGGCACCGCGGTGTTGTTCGTCACTCACGAAATCAACCCGATCCTGCCGCTGGTGGACCGGGTGCTCTACCTCGTCGACGGGAAGTTCCGGATCGGCACCCCGGACGAGGTGATGACCTCGGCGGTGCTGTCCGAGCTGTACCAGACCGACGTCGATGTACTGCGCGTCCGCGGCCGCCTGGTCGTGGTCGGAACCGGCGACACGATGGACGCGCTCGGCACGGCCGGCGCCCACTGCCACGGCGACCCCGGCACCCCGCACACCCCCGACCCGGCCGGCACCGACACCGTCCGGCAACTCCGACAGGCACACACCTAGATGGACAAGCTCTCCGACGTACTGGCCGAGATCTTCGATCTACAGACCACCGTCCACCTGCTCGGCTACGACTTCGTCCAGCAGGCCGTACTCGCCGCGGCACTGCTGGGACTGCTCGCCGGGGCCATCGGACCGCTGATCATCAGCCGGCAGATGTCTTTCGCCGTCCACGGCACCAGCGAACTCTCGCTCACCGGCGCCGCCGCCGCACTGCTCGTCGGCGCCGGGATCGGTATCGGCGCAATCGTCGGATCGGTGGTCGCGGCGGTACTGTTCGGCGTACTCGGCACCCGGGCACGGGAACGCGACTCGGTGATCGCGGTGGTGCTGTCGTTCGGTCTCGGCCTCTCGGTGCTGTTCCTGTGGCTCGGCCCCGAACGCGCGGGATCGAAGTTCTCCCTGCTCACCGGACAGGTTGTCAGTGTCGGCTTCAGCGGATTGACGCTACTGGCCACCTGCACCGCGGCGGTACTGGCGGTCCTCGCCGTCGTCTACCGGCCACTCCTGTTCGCCAGCACCGACCCCGAGGTCGCGGTGGCGCGCGGGGTCCCGGTGCGGGCCCTGTCGATCCTGTTCGCGGTGATGCTCGGGATCACCGCCGCGTTCGGGGTGCAGATCGTGGGCGCACTGCTGGTCCTCGCCCTGCTCATAACCCCGGCGGCCGCCGCCGCGCAACTCACCGCCGATCCGGTGCGGGCCACGGTGCTCGCGGTGATCTTCGCCGAGGTCGCCGCGGTCGGCGGGATCTTGCTGTCGCTCGCCCCGGGCGCCCCGGTATCGACCTTCGTCACCACGATCTCGTTCCTGATCTACCTGGTCTGCCGGGTGATCGGCGCCCGGCAGCGTTCATCGCGCCGCATCCGGAACCGTGACGCGGAGGGCTTGGTATCCCCGGTGTCGGGGTAGCCCCTTCGGCTGAGCGGTGTGATTTCGGAGCCGTCGGTGCCGCCGAAGCGCAACCGGGTGCGACCGCCGGCATTTGCTCCCCGAGGCAGGACGCCGTTCCGGGTGCTGCGGAGGGATGTCGACCGAGGTATCGGGAGTAGACCATCGGCTAAGGGGCGGGGCTGTGATTTTGTAACCGCTCCGCGGCTCGAGGATTTTGTAGCCGCTCCGCGGCTCGAGGGTGGGACCCTCGTGACGCCTGGTCTGCTCTCCTGCGTTCCTCCGCTTCGCTCCCCCGCTCCGTCGCTCCAGGCCAGGGGCGGGCCCCACCCAGGGAGTGGACTGTCCGGAGGAACGGCCTGAGCGGGGACCGGCCGGCATTCCCCGTTTCGGGGCCTTCGGCGAAGGGGTTTGAGTGCGTTCCGTGGGGGGCTGGGGGCAGGTGCCTTCAGTCTGGGTGTGGGGGTTTCGTATGCTCGTGCGCAACGCTCCCGGAACGAAGGGCACCACATGATCGACTTCACGATTCCCGCCGACCTGGCCGCCGAGCGCGACCGGATCCGCCAGTTCGTCGCCGAGAAAATCGTGCCCTACGAGCGTGACCCCCGGCTCACCGCGCACGGCCCCACCGACGAACTGCGCCAGGAACTCGTGGAGCTGGCCCGTGCCGAGGATCTGCTCACCATCCAGGCGCCCACCGAACTCGGCGGTCGCGGCCTCACTCATGTCGAGCAGGCGGTTCTCTACGAAGCCGCCGGATGGTCCACCCTCGGTCCGGTCGCGATGAACTGCGCGGCCCCCGACGAGGGCAATATGTTCCTGCTCTCCAAGATCGCCGACCCGGACCAGACCGAGCGCTACCTGAAGCCGGTTATCGACGGCCACCAGCGGTCGGTCTTCGCCATGACCGAACCCGACGGCGCCGGCTCCGACCCGGCCCAACTGGCCACCACCGCGACCTTCGACGGCGAAAACTTCACCATCGACGGCCGCAAATGGCTGATCACCGGGGCGAACGGCGCGAAAACCTGGATCATCATGGCAAGACTCGCCGAGAACCCGCACCTCCCGGCCGGCCCCACCCTCTTCCTGACCGACGGCGACCAGCCGGGCATCGTCATCGAACGCACCATGAACACCATGGACCGTAATTACGTGGCCGGACACTGCGTAGTTCGGTTCGACGGCCTGACGCTGCCGAAATCCGCCCTCCTCGGCGAAGCGGGCCAAGCGCTGCGCTACGCCCAATTGCGGCTCGCGCCGGCTCGCCTCACCCACTGCATGCGCTGGCTCGGCGCCGCCGAACGCGCCCAGAGCATCGCAATCGAGCATGCCAAAACCCGCACCGCCTTCGGTAAGACCCTCGGCGAGCACCAGGGCGTTTCCTTCATGATCGCCGATAACGAGATCGCGCTGCACCAGTGCCGGCTCACCATCTGGCATACCTGCTGGCTCATGGATCAAGGCGAAAAAGCGCGCCACGAGAGTTCGATGGCGAAATCGTTCGTCTCCGAGGAACTGTTCAAGGTCGCCGACCGCTGCGTCCAGATCCTCGGCGGTATCGGGGTCAGCGACGAAACGGTCGTCGAAATGATCTTCCGCGATATGCGCCCGTTCCGCCTCTACGACGGCCCCACAGAAGTCCACAAATACGCCATCAGCCGGAAAGTGCTGCGGTAATCACGGCCCGAACCCGCGGGCGCGGCCGCTCACCAATAAACTCCCCACTATGAGTTCGGAATTGCTCGTCGATGTCTCAGCGGGCATCGCCGTCCTCACCTTGAACCGGCCGGCCAAGCAGAACGCGTTCAACCCCGCCATGATCGACGCGCTCGGGACGGCATTGAAGCGGTGTGATGCCGAGGATGCGATCCGGGTCGTGGTCATCACCGGGACCCCACCGGCGTTCTGCGCGGGGGCAGATCTGTCCGACCGCGTAGGCGAGGTGAGCGCAAGTATCGATCCGCCCCCGTTCCGCGTCCGCAAACCGGTGATCGCGGCGGTCAACGGGCATGCCGTGGGCGTCGGCCTGGCGCTGGCGTTGCAATGCGATCTGCGATACCTGGCCGACGACGCGGTGTACGCGCTGAGCCAGGTGCGGCGCGGTGTGCTCGCCGACGGCTATGCACACTGGACGCTGCCACGCCTGGCCGGTCTCGCCAACGCCGCCGATATCCTGCTCACCGGCCGGACCTTCGACGGCGACGAAGCCAAGGCGATGGGCCTGGCCAATGCCTGCCTGCCCGCGGCAGAGGTGCTGCCGACGGCGATGGCGGTCGCACACGATATCGCAGGCGGCTCGGCGCCGCTCAGCGCTGCCCTGTCGAAACGCCTGCTCTGGGAGGGGGTCGGTCTGGAACCGGCGACGGTCGCACGACTGGAAGCCGATCTGAACGATCACATCGCCCACGGTCGGGACGCGGACGAAGCGATGACGGCCTTCCGGGAACGTCGCCAGCCCACCTGGTCGGGTTCGATCAGCGAGGAATGGCCCACCTGGGAGCCCGGGAAATGGAACGGCCAGCAGAGCCTGGACTGAACACCGTCAGCCGCCGGTGAGGAACACCAGGACGAACAGCAACGCCATCAGCACCGCCAGGATCGTGCCGATAACCCCCAGCGTGAACCCCACCACGACCTGGGTGCGGCCGCCGTAGGCACCGCCGGATTCGTCGATCTGATCCAGCGCGCGCTTACCCATCGCCCAGGCCACCGGCCCGGTCAGCCCGAAACACAGCAGGCTGAACGCACCCAGGAACAGCACCGCCGTCGCATACGGGTGCTCGACCGGCTTACCGATGGGCGTGTTGGGTATCACCACAGAACGAATTCTACGGTGCGCGGGCGGTTTTGCGGTCCGGGCGACCGAATCGGCGTGTAACCGCCCGCTGACCGGGACGGTGAGCGTACGGTCAGGCGCGGCGCTGCCGTGCGGTTTCGGCCAGCACGACGCCCGCCGCCACGGAGGCGTTGAGCGATTCCACCGGACCCGCCATGGGGATGCTCAGGATGGCGTCACAATTCTCCCGGACCAGCCGGGACAATCCCTTGCCCTCGGATCCGACCACGATGACCGTGGGCCCGGTGGCGTCGAAATCGTCGAGCGAGGTGTCGCCACCGGCGTCCAGACCGACGATCTGGACCCCTTTGGCGGCCCAATCCTTCAGCGTCCGTGTGAGGTTGGTAGCCCGAGCGACCGGCAGTCGGGCCGCCGCCCCGGCACTGGTCCGCCAGGCCACCGCGGTCACGCTGGCGCTGCGCCGCTGCGGGATCACCACGCCGTGGCCGCCGAACGCCGCGACCGAGCGCACCACGGCACCCAGGTTGCGCGGGTCGGAGATATTGTCCAGCGCCACCAGCAGCGCCGGTTCCGCCGACTGCTGAGCCCGCGCCAGCAGATCGTCGGGATGCGCGTACCGGTAGGGCGGCACCTGCAGCGCCATTCCCTGGTGTAAACCGTTGGAACTCATCCGGTCCAGGTCGGTGCGCGGTACCTCGAGGATGGAGATTCCGGTATCGGCGGCGATACGCACACTCTCGGTGAGCCGCTCGTCGTTCTCGGTGCCCACCGCCACGTACAGCGCGGTCGCCGGGACCCCGGCGCGCAGGCATTCCGTCACCGGGTTGCGGCCGAGGACCAGTTCGGGACCGTCGTCACCGTGCCGGCCGGCCGGGCGGGCACCGCGGCCGGCCGAGCTCTTCTGCGCAGCCCGCGCTTTCGCGGCGGCCTTGCGGGCCGCGGGATGTTTGGTGCGCGCCTCCGCCGGGGGTGTCGGCCCGCGACCTTCCAGTCCGCGGCGGCGCTGCCCGCCGGACCCGACCACCTGCCCCTTCTTGCTACCGCCTTTGCGGATCGCACCACGACGTTGTGAATTGCCGGCCATCAGCCCGCCTTTCCAGGGGTAGGTGTGCCCAGCGACCATTCGGCACCGTTCGGGGTATCGGTCACTTCGATGCCGGCCGCCTGCAGGCGGTCGCGTACAGCATCCGCGGTAGCCCAGTCCTTTGCGGCCCGGGCTTGCTGGCGGCGTTCCAGTTCGGCGCCGACCAGCACATCGAGGGCAGCGTCGGCGGCCGACCGGTCGGCGGCGGTATGCCAGTGCGGATCGAGCGGGTCCACACCCAGCACTTCGAGCATGGCCCGGACCTGGCCCGCGTGCTCCCGGGCGGTTTCGAGGACGCCGGCGTCGAGGGCGCGGTTGCCCTCGTGCACGCCGTGATGGATTTCGGCGAGCGCCTTCGGGACACCGAGATCGTCGTCGAGGGCGGCGGCGAAACCGTCGGTCCATTTGCCCATCGGGATATCGCCGCCGCGTTCGGCGACCCGCTGCACGAAGGCCTCGATCCGCTGATACGACTGGGCGGCATCGGCGAGCGCTTTATCGGAATATTCCAGCATGGACCGGTAATGGGCGCTGCCCAGGTAGAAGCGCAATTCCACCGGCCGCACGGATTTCAGCACATTCGGAATGGACAGCACATTGCCGAGCGATTTCGACATCTTCTCGCCGCCCATGGTCACCCAGCCGTTGTGTAACCAGTACTGCGCGAAACCGTGACCGGCCGCCTTGGACTGCGCGATTTCGTTCTCGTGGTGCGGGAACACCAGATCCATTCCACCGCAGTGGATATCGAATTCCGAACCGAGGTAGAACTCGGCCATCGCCGAGCATTCCAGATGCCAGCCGGGGCGGCCGGGACCCCACGGCGACGGCCAGGTGGGCTCACCTGGTTTCGCGGCTTTCCACAGTGTGAAATCGCGCGGGTCGCGTTTACCGAGCCCGGCGCTCTCGCCCTGGTGTACGTCCTCGACACGGTGCCCGGACAACCGGCCGTAATCCGGGTAGCTGCGCACATCGAAATACACATTGCCTTCGGACGCGTAGGCGTGCCCGCGCTCGATGAGCCGTTGCATCAGAGCGACCATCTGGGTGATATGACCGGTCGCCCTCGGTTCCGCAGAGGGCGGAAGCACGCCGAGCCGAAAATAGGCGTCGTCGAAAGCGCGTTCGTGCGTCGCGGCCCATTCCCACCACGGCCGGCCGGCGGCGGACGCCTTGGTGAGGATCTTGTCCTCGATATCGGTGACATTGCGGATGAATGCCACATCCAGGCCGCCCGCGGCGAGCCAGCGGCGCAGGATATCGAACGCGACACCGCTGCGCACATGACCGATATGCGGCAGACCCTGCACGGTTGCCCCACACAGGTACACCGAGGCGTGGCCGGGTACCAGCGGCGTGAAATCACGCAGGGTCCGTTTCTCGGTGTCGAACAGGCGCAGCGTCACGGCAGTCGATCCTAGTTTCGTTTGTGGATTGCACTCGGAAGTGGTGCAGCGGGGATATGGGCAGGGTAGCGGCAACGACCGGTATCACGGCATTCGGCCGCACCGTCGCGGCCGGGACTGTTGCACCCCGGCCCGCGGCGACGGTCTTCGCGTCGCGGCGGCGATCCGCGCACCGCGGCGCCGCGATCGCTGCGGTGGAACGGGGCGATGCCGCGTTCACACGGCGTCGATCAGCCCGGGATTCCGGCTCGTGCTGGGGCAGCGGCTCCGCTGTCCCCGATCGGTCCGGTCAACCGCCGTCGGGGAGGTCGCTCGGCCGCCCCGGACAGTGCAGCAGTGCGGTGGCAACCGCGGCGATACCCTCGCCGCGGCCCGTGAGACCCAGCCCGTCGCTGGTGGTGCCGGATACCGAGACGGGAGCATCGAGCAGATCACCCAGCACCTGCTGCGCCTCCGCCCGTCGCGGCCCGATTCGCGGGCGATTGCCGATGACCTGGACCGCGGCGTTGACGACCGCATATCCGGAGTCTTCCAGCAGCCGCCGCACTTCCTTCAACATGGCGGCGCCGGATACTCCCGCCCATTCCGGGCGGCCGGTTCCGAATACCGATCCGACATCGCCGAGCCCAGCGGCCGACAACAGGGCGTCGCACAGTGCATGGGCGGCCACATCGCCGTCGGAATGCCCCGCACAACCGTCTTCACCGTCGAACAACAGCCCGGCCATCCAGCATGGCCGTCCCGGTTCGATCGGGTGCACATCGGTGCCGATACCGACGCGGATATCCATCATCGCCCGGCCACCTGCCTCCCGTCGAGCACGGCTTCGGCCAGGCGCAGGTCGAGCGGTGTCGTGATCTTGAATGCGAGCGGATCGCCGGGAATCGTGTGCACGTCGATGCCGAGCCGTTCGACCAGGCCCGCGTCGTCGGTGGCGTTCTCCGGATGCTCGTAGGCGCGGCGCAGCACATCGGCCGCGAATCCCTGCGGGGTCTGCACGGCGCGTAGCGCAGAACGGTCCGGTGTACCGGTCACGACACCGGCGGTATCGACCGATTTCACGGTATCGACCACCGGTAGCACGGGTACGACCGCCGAGCGCCCGGCCCGTAGTTCGGCCACCACCCGGGCGATCAGATCGGGCGGCGTCAGTGCCCGTGCGGCATCGTGCACGAGGATGTGCGCGGCTGCGTCGGCACCGGCCAGGCCGGCACGCACGGAATCGGTGCGTTCGGCACCACCGGCCACGATCCGGGCCGGTGCCGCGGGCGGGAGCAGGTCTGCCGTTGCCTCGACGAGTTGGGCGGGCACCATCACAATGATCTCGTCGACAACCCCGGCAGCCATCAATCCACCGACAGCCAGCCCGAGCATGGGTGTGCCGCCGACCGGGACGAACGCCTTGGGAGCAGCTGCTCCCAGACGTTCACCACGACCGGCGGCAGGAACCAACGCTATGACGGGTCCGGCGTTACGGCCGGACCCGTCCGGTTCGTACACGGTCAGGACGCCGCGGCGAGAACCTCGTCGAGAAGCGTCTCGGCCTTGCCGTCATCGGTCCCCTCGGCGAGCGCCAGCTCACCGACGAGGATCTGCCGCGCCTTGGCCAGCATCCGCTTCTCGCCCGCGGACAGACCACGATCCTGTTCCCGACGCCACAGGTCACGAACGACCTCGGCCACCTTGTTCACATCGCCGGAGGCGAGCTTCTCGAGGTTGGCCTTGTAGCGGCGGGACCAGTTGGTGGGCTCTTCCGTATGCGGCGCCCGCAGCACCTGGAAGACCCGATCCAAGCCTTCCTGGCCCACGACATCGCGAACGCCGACGTATTCCGCGTTTTCCGCGGGAACCCGAACAGTGAGGTCACCCTGTGCGACCTTCAGGACCAGATACTCTTTCTGCTCACCCTTGATGGTGCGGGTCTCGATAGCTTCGATCAAAGCCGCCCCATGATGGGGATAAACGACGGTATCTCCGACCTTAAAAATCATGTGTCCCGTGCCCCTTTCGATGTTCACAGTTTAACACGCGACTCGATAACGGCGCGATCAACTGCGCAGGTCAGGGCCACAACGACCAGGTACTGGGGCTTGACAGGGCGTGTTTGGTGTGCATCACGTTGGGGCCGAACGGGTGTCGTCTCCGCACCCCGCCGGACCGGCCGGCGCCGCGGTGCACCGGGGCCGGGAACCAAAGCACGGAATCCGAATCGTTACCGGTCAGCATGGGCCGATGGGGGTCACCGAAGACGCACCGCACGACCTGCCGGACGCACCGCTATGAAGCATTACTCGCTCGCCCGCCCGGAAGCGATACCTCTGGGCGATAGGTGCGAGAAATCACACAGTGCGCAATCCCGTAATACCCCCTGACACCGCCCGGTGCATCCCGGCCTCCACGGCGACTACTACAGTGCCTAGTTGGAGTGCGCCACTCGGACATGGAGGACAACCCGTGACTGCCCTGACTGCTGTGACTGCCGCGAGCCCGGTCGCCTCGACTCGGCGGCGCCGGCGCTTGGTGCCGGTCGCCGCGCTCGCCGCCGGAGCGGCCATCATCCTGTCCGGCTGCAGCGCCGGCCAGGTCTCGCAGACCGCCGACCAGGTCGCGGCCATCAACGGCAACACCGCCGACGCCGGCGCCATCTCGTTGCGCAATGTGCATATCGTCTACCCGGACTCCGGCCCCGGCAACCACACCGCGGGTGGCCGGGCCGCGCTGGCGCTGTCGATCGTCAACACCGGCGAAACCGTCGCCGACGAACTCACCGCCGTCACCACCGACCTCGGCACGGTGAAGATCACCCCGGCCAACGGGGACAAGATCGAGATCAGCCCCTCCGAAACGGTTGTCGTCTCGACCCCCTCGGCCGGTGCGGAAACCCACACCACCGGCGAAACCGTCGACACCGAAGCCGGCGAAATCGAAACCGCCACCATCGAGATCACCGGGCTGACCCAGAACATCACCCCCGGCCTGACCTACAACGTCTCATTCGACTTCAAGGAAAACGGCACAGTCGAAGTCGAGGTCCCGGTCGACGCCGGTACCGACACCCCCCGCCTCGAATCCGAGCTCTCCAAGAGCACCACCGGACCGGCCGGCGGGCACTGAGTTTTTTGGCGCCGCCTCCGGCAGCGCGGGTTTCGGGGCCGTAGACACCGCTCTCGAGAAGTATCCGCCGCAAGACTCTGTTGTCGGCCGGTGTGCGTAAGGTGCGGGCTGTGGCAGTGACCAAGACCAAGGCCGTCTACCGGTGCTCGGAATGCGCGCACGAGGTTGCCAAATGGGTGGGTAAATGCCCCTCCTGCGGATCGTGGGGCACCGTCGACGAGGCACTGCCGGCGGTGGGGCCGGCCGGTGTGCCGGCGGGGCGTAAAGCGATGCTGCCGAGTACCGCTGCCGCGCCGATCTCACGGGTCGACTCGCAGACCACGACCGCGCGACCGACGGGAGTTTCCGAGCTCGACCGGGTACTCGGCGGCGGGATCGTCGCAGGATCGGTGGTACTGCTCTCCGGGGAGCCGGGAGTGGGCAAATCGACCCTGCTGCTGGAGGTCGCACATCGATGGGCGCGGCAGCGCGACGAACGGGCGCTGTATGTCACCGCGGAGGAATCGGCGGGACAGGTGCGGTTGCGGGCGGACCGGACGGGCGCGGTGCACGAACGGGTGTACCTCGCGGCCGAATCGGATCTGTCGGTACTGCTCGGCCATGTCGATCAGGTGAAACCCACGCTGCTCGTGGTGGATTCGGTGCAGACCATACTGGCCGGCGACAGCGACGGCGTACTCGGCGGAGTCACCCAGGTGCGTGCGGTCACCACGGCGCTGACCTCGCTGGCCAAGACGAGCGGTATCGCGGTGCTGCTCGTCGGCCATGTCACCAAGGACGGGGCGGTGGCCGGGCCGCGCACGCTGGAACATCTGGTCGATGTGGTGCTCCAGTTCGAGGGTGACAAGAATTCGACACTGCGGATGGTGCGCGGTATCAAGAACCGGTTCGGCAGCGCCGACGAAGTGGGTTGCTTCGAACTCCACGACGACGGGATCGCTTGCGTAACAGACCCTTCCGGCCTCTTCCTGCACCACCGCACCGATTCGGTGCCCGGTACCGCGGTCACGGTGGCCATGGACGGGAAGCGGCCACTGGTCGGCGAGGTCCAGGGCCTCACAGTGGATACCCAGGTACCGGCCCCGCGCCGGGCGGTCAGCGGGCTGGACTACAACCGGGTCGCCATGGTGTTGGCCGTCCTGCAGAGCCGCTGCGGCCTCTATGTCGGCAAACAGGATGTCTACGCGGCGACGGTGGGCGGGATGCGGCTCACCGAACCCGCCGCGGATCTGGCCATCGCACTGGCCATCGCCGGCGCCGCCCGCGATACCGCGCTACCGCCGGGGTGGGTGATCCTCGGCGAAGTGGGCTTGGCAGGTGAAGTCCGCCGTATCACCGCCGCCGGCCGCCGGCTGGCCGAGGCCGAACGCCTCGGGTTCACGAACGCGGTGGTGCCCCCTGGCGTCTCCGCGAAGGACACCGGTATGACCCTGCACGAGGCGGCCGACCTGCGGGCAGCGCTACGGCTGGCGGGCTTGTCCAGGAGGAAATAGCCGGTGCCGCGGAGGCACCGGCCGGGCGCCGCTATTCCGCGATGTTGAAGGGTTCGGGCGCACTGCGGACCGCTCCGAGTTGCGCGACCACGTGGTAGGCGCCGCTGGGCACCTGCACCCGCTCCCCCGCACATTCCGGCTGCGACGTGGTACCGGTCCAGGTCACCGTGAACGCGGCCTGCTCACCGCGGTCGAGGGTGCGCAGATCGGGTTCGCCGTCGGGGTAGCAATCCGTGCTGGCCCACAACTGTCGTCCACCGTCCAGCGTCCGCACCGAAACCCGCTGCAACCCCGACCCCATATCGCGAGTACAGGGTTCACCGGAGATATTCGTGATCACGATCCCGAACACCGGTTCCTCCCCGACCCGGTAGGTCGGCTGGGCCACCGACACCTTGATGGCCAGCGATTGGTCGGCGCACTGCCCGGCCGCGGCAGGCGCCGGTTCCGACGATTCGGTGGCCGAGGTCGTGGCAGCAGTCGTGGAGGTGGCCGTGGTGGCCGACGGCGCCGAACTCGCCGCGGCTTCGGAGCTCGCCGTCGAAGAGGCCGCGGCACCGGTCGCCCCGGGCGAACCTCCACCCCTGGTTACGGTCACGACCAGCCAGATCACCACCGCGAGCGCGACCACCAGCGCTCCGATGGCAAAAACGCGGCGCCGCCAGTAGATCTCCGGCGGTAACGGTCCTGTCGGTTCCAACACGTGTCAACGGTAAGCGTATTCGGCGGTGGTGGCGGTCAACGGCACACCACAAGCTGGTCCGCCGGCCGCCACCGTGGTCGTCCGGCCGGGGTCCGGCCGGACGAAACCGTCCGCACCGTCAGACGGTCTCCCCGATCTCACCGACCACGCGCCGCAGTTGCGCACGGCCTTCGGCGAGCTTGTAGGTGACACATGCGATGGCGCAGTCGCCCGCTTCGACCCGCTCGGACACGATCTTCGAGCGCTCCATCAGCAGCTGGCTGGTCTCCACCACGTGCCGGGCCTCGAGCTCATCGACCGTTTCCAGCCCCTCACGCCGGCCGATCAGCACCGACGGCGTGACCTTCTCGACGACGCTGCGGATGAACCCACCGGGTACGGCGCCGCCGTCCAATGCGTCCACGGTCGCCTTGACCGCACCGCAGCTGTCGTGGCCGAGAACCACGATCAGCGGTACGTTCAGCACATCCAGGCCGTACTCGACGGACCCCAGAACCGAGGCATCGATGACGTGGCCCGCCGTGCGCACCACGAACATATCGCCGAGGCCCTGATCGAAAATCAATTCCGCAGCCACCCGTGAGTCACCGCAGCCGAACAATACGGCCGTCGGGCTCTGGCCACCGACGAGCTTGGCTCGATCGGCGGCACCCTGGTTAGGATGCTGCAATGTGCCGTTCATGAAGCGCTCGTTACCTTCGCGCAGCGACTTCCAGGCACTCACCGGGTTGGACTGAGGCATGTGTCCATTCTGCACTACAGGGCATTGCCCCCGGCTTCGGTCCTGTTACAGCACGGCGTCGGTATCCGCGTCGGCGGTGGCACTGCACAGTTAGAACGGAGCGTTTCGGGTGAGCAGCGGAGCAGTCGGCGGACCGATGACCGAGGCGGGCCGCGGCACTGCGGATGCGGTGCCACCGCTCGATACCGACGCGTTGATCGACTGGTACGCCCGGTCTGCTCGCGACCTGCCGTGGCGCCGCCCCGGTGTGAGCGCCTGGCAGATCCTGATGAGCGAGATCATGCTGCAGCAGACCCCGGTCTCGCGCGTCGAACCGATCTGGCGGGAATGGGTAGCGCGCTGGCCGGTGCCCTCGGCCATGGCGGCGGCGAGCGCCGGCGAGGTGCTGCGCGCCTGGGGCAAACTCGGTTATCCCCGGCGCGCGCTGCGGCTACACGAATGCGCGCAGGTGCTGGCGACCGAACACGGGGACGAGGTTCCCGACGATGTCGAGGTGCTGCTCGGGTTGCCCGGTATCGGCGCCTACACCGCGCGAGCGGTGGCCTGTTTCGCGTACGGGCAGCGGGTTCCGGTAGTGGACACCAATGTTCGCCGGGTGGTGGCCCGGGCCGTACACGGGCGCGGCGAGGCCGGTAATCCGGCCGCCCGGGACCTGCGCGAAACCGAGGCACTGTTACCCGCCCGGGTGGACCGGGCGGCGGCCTGCTCCGCGGCGCTGATGGAACTCGGCGCGACGGTATGCACCGCCCGCACCCCGGACTGCACCCGCTGCCCCCTGCCCCGCTGTGCCTGGGTGGCGGCGGGCCGGCCGCGCCAGGAATCGACGCGCCGCACCCAGAAGTACGAGGGCACCGACCGGCAGGCGCGCGGCCGGCTACTCGATGTACTGCGCGCGGCGACCGAACCGGTGGACCGTATCCGTCTCGACCTGGCCTGGACCCGCGATCCCGGACAGCGCGACCGCGCGCTCGATTCGCTGCTGGTGGACGGTCTGATCGAGCAGACCCGGGACGGCCGGTTCGCGCTGGCGGGCGAGGGCTGAGACCGCTGCGGCCACGTTTCGGCGCCGTTTCCGGAGAACGCTGCCCGCACAGGCGGGCAAGTACTGGGCGGTCAGCCGCCTGGCGTTGTATTCACGGCGAGTACCCCGGCGAGAAACCGCTGGACCGCGGCGCGGTAGCGGCCGGGCTGGTCGTCGTGCACCAGATGGCCCGCCGCGGGGATCACGATGTGTTCCGCGTCCGGGTGCAGATCGGCCATCCGGCGCATCTGCCCCGGCGGGGTGATGGTGTGTTCGCCCTCGATGAGCAGCGTGGGCACGCGCACCTGCCGCCACTGCGGCCAGAACGCACGGGTTCCCCATTCCTCGGAGATATCGCGGAAGGTGGCGATATCTCCGTGCAGGCGGTAGCCGTCGGGTGTCCGGTCGAATGCGCGCTGGAAGTAACGCCCCGCAACCGGGCCGAAGAATTCGAGCAGGGCGGCCTCGTCGGCGAACGGCTGCGGCCAGGCCTCGATCATGGCCGCCCAGTGCGCGGCGGTACGCCCGGTGAAATCGGCCGCCATATCCTCCACCACCAGTGCCCGTACCCGCTCCGGATACTCGGCCGCGAAAACCCATCCGTGCAGGGCCCCCATGGAATGGCCGATAATCACCATCGGTGCGTCGATCCCGGCAGTCGCCACCGCCAGATCCGCGACGAACGCGTCGGTCGTCAATTCGGCCGGCGCGGGGCGGCCGTGCCCCGCCGCGTCGAAGGTGTGAACATGACCGTGCCTCCGCAGCCAATCGAGCTGGTCAGCCCACGTCCGGGCACTGCCCATCAACCCGTGCAACAGTAGTATCGGAACCCCGGATCCACCTTCGTCGTGCAACACCGGCCCGAGTGTAATTCGGCCCGAAAGCCCCCCGGACACCGTTCCTCCGTACGGCCAACCTTCCCCGGGCGGGCCCCACCCTCGAGCCGTGGAGCGGCTCCGTTAACACAGCGCATGCCCCCGAGGTGCGGGCCGTCTCCGAAATTCCGGCGTTAAGCTCGAGGTATGGCTGTTGTGAAGATCAATGCGATCGAGATCCCCGAGGGCGCGGGTCCCGAGCTCGAGGAGCGGTTCGCCCACCGCGCGCACGCTGTCGAGAATTCCCCTGGTTTTCTCGGCTTCCAACTGCTGCGGCCGACCGCCGGTGAGAACCGGTACTTCGTCGTCACCCAGTGGGATTCCGAAGAGTCCTTCGCGGCCTGGCGGGATGGTCCGGCCAGGGAAGCGCACGCCGGGCAGCAGAAAAAGCCGGTGGCGACCGGCGCCTCGCTGCTGGAATTCGAGGTCGTGCTGGACGTCTCGGGTAAAAGTTCCTGACCATTCGCCAAGCCGGCCACGCCCCCGTCTGCACGGTCGCGTGGCCCGCGCGCGGCGGCCGCTCACCGCGCTCTGCGCGGCCGATAGCGTCGCCGATGTGCTACCGGATGCGACGGCCGGGAACGTACTCGTCGCCATCACCCGCGCCGGGCATATCTGCGCGGTGCTGATCGCGATCCCGGCGATGCACACCCCCGCGGCACGCGCATGGTTCACCCGAACGCACGGCTGACGGCCGATGCGCCCGGGCTCCCCGGTCCGCCGGAGAACCCGGGCGAAGGGCTCAGGAATCGAGTGCGGCGTCCAAGGTGATCTCGTCGACACCGGCCAGTGCCTTGCTCACGGGGCATCCCGCCTTGGCGGCGGCGGCCGCCGTGGTGAAACCCGCATTGTCCAAGCCGGACACCCGGCCGCGCACGGTCAGCGCGATACGGCTGATCCGGAAACCGCCCGCCGGGTCCGGGCCCAGCGTGACCGCCGCCGAAACATCGAGGCTTTCGGGGGTGCCGCCGGCCTGGGCGATCTCATTGGACAGCGCCATCGCGTAGCAGGAGGCGTGGGCTCCCGCGATCAACTCCTCCGGGCTCGTGGTGCCGCCGGCTTCCTCGGCGGAACGTTTGGGGAAGGACACCTCGTACTTTCCGACTCCGGAGCTGACCAGTTCGACCTGGCCGGTTCCGTCCTGCAGACCACCGGTCCATGCGGTGCGTGCGGTACGTGTGGGCATCACAATCCTTTCGACGATGTTCGGGTCCGTTCCGAAACTACTCGCATCCTCGGCTTCGTTCCGGCCGTGAACGACCAGGACTCCTCCTGAACCTCACGATCGTGAGGCGGGTTCCTGCTTCACCGAGGCCAACCGTCGTGATCAGCTTGCCGCCGCGGTTCGTTCGTCGAGTCGGGCCAGCGCCTTGGGCCAGGTGGCGCGATACCGGTCGCGGGCTGCTTCGCCGGCAAAGCCGCTGTGCCGCAGGCGTAACCGGATCCCGCGGGGTTGTTTGACGAACTCCACCCGGACCACCGTTTCGGCGCCTTCGGTACCCGCCGCTCCGGTCATCCAGGTCATTTCGACGAGCCGTCCGGGCTCGAGCCGCAGGAAGCGCCCGTAATGCGGGTGCATGCTCCCTTCGTGCGCGGTCTCGAAATAGAACGGTTCGTTCACCTCGGGCCGCATCCGCACCGTCGCGGGCTCGGCGAACCAGATATCGAATCCCTGGGTCCACGCCAGATACAACAGTTCGGGCGATGCCTTCATCACCCGCTCCACCGTCAGCTCGTACGGTCGCGCTGACAGGTCCGGTACACGCACTTGCTGGTCGACCATCTCTGGACCATACCCGCGGCGGGCCGGATGCCGCCGCAGATGCGCCGATCATCGCACCGTCATCGATTGTGCCGTGCCCGATCGGCGGTTACGGCCCCGCAAATCTCTTGCCACACCGGGAATCCGGGTGTGCACCGCCGGTTCGGCCCGGAGTGCGAATAGGGTGGTGCGGGTGGAGAGTCCGCGATGACGAGCTGGCAGATGGTCGGGCTACTGGGTTGGCTTGCGCTGGCCGCCGCCCTGGTGGTGCTGTTGCGACAGCGCCGCGCGCTGCTACGGGTGTACCGGGAGCGCGACGCCGCGACCGCGACCGCCGCACAGCGGCTACGCGAACTCGAGGTGAGTACCGAACGTCTGGTGATCGCCCGGGAACTACACGATGTGGTGGCACACAATCTTTCGCTGATCAATGTGCAGTCGGGGATGGCGCTACAGCAGGTCGAGAACAAATCGGCGAAGGCCGCGGGCACGGTGGCCGAAATCAAGACCACCAGCCGTAACGCCCTCGAGGATGTACAGGCATTACGCCACGCCATCCAGTCGGTGGAGCCCGCCGGCCCCGCGCGACCCGATCGCGAGCGGCCGTGTGATCCGGATCCGGTGGTGCGCAGTGAACGCGAGAAGCGTGTCCGGCGCAGTGGTTTCGGCCGTCGCGACCGGGTGGGTGCCACCGGCGTGGGCGGTGGCCCCGAGCAGGCCGGTGAAAGCGCCTCGGCGCCCGCTGCGGCCGCCCCGCCGCCGCGCGAACCGGATCCGACGATGTCGGATCTGGAGGAACTACTCCGTAAACCTCGACTGGCCGGCCTGACCGTGCACGCCAGGGTGATCGGCACGGCCGGTTCCCTACCCGGGGCCATCGACGAGGCGGCGACCCAGATCGTCACGGAATCGCTGGCGAATGTCATCCGTCATGCGCCGAATGCCGAGGCCACGGTTACCGTGCGGTTCACCACTGATTCCGTGGATCTCACCATCGACAACACCCGGCCCACGGGCAAACCCGAACACACCGGCCCGACGCGCGGTATGGGCATCATCGCCATGCGGGAACGCACCCACGCACTCGGTGGCGCGCTGACGGCGGGCCCGAAACCGAGTGGCGGTTTCCGGGTCGCGGCCCGGCTGCCGAGCCGCCCGCTGCGTATCGCGATGGATCCGGACAAGGCATCGAGAGCACGGGCCGGGGCGGACGATAAGCAGCGGACAGCTCCGTCCGGCGACCGCGAGCCGATCGAAACCGGCCCCGTTGCACCGGAATAGCCACTCGCTGCGACCGATCCGGCCGAACGGTGTCGGATACCCCGCTAGCGCCTGCTCCGATATCGCAACTGGCAATCCGAACGAAGACGGGCAGGGCCACCCGCGAGGTGCGGATTCACCGGCTACCACCCGGATCGGCCGCACGCCGCTCTTCGTCGGTGAACCCCGCGGCGCGGGCCGAGCCCGTAGCCCCCGGCGCTTGTAAGCGGGACGAGTAGGCACCCGCGGCCCGGAAGACCCCCTGTACACCGGCCGGGGCGGCGCCGTAGGTGATCGACTGCTGCGGGGCGAACCCCAATTCGGTGCCGATCTGCACCGCATCCATATTCGCGCCCAGGAACAGGAAATCCCAGTTGTAGTCGTTCTGCTGCTGTTGGATCAGCGCGCGTACGGCGGAATGCGTCCATTCGCGACTGGAGTTCTCGTGGCCGTCGGTGAGGATGACGACGATCACCGTACCCGGACGTTCGGACTCGGGGCGCGCCGCCAGCTCGGCGCCGATATCGGTGACCAGTTTCCCGATCGCATCGTAGAGCGCCGTACCGCCCCGGGGATGCAGGACCGGCGGCGGAACCTGTTCCAGCGGAGTGTTCGAGTACAGGCATTCGTATTCGGTATCGAACTGGGCGAAGGTCACCCGGACGGTTTTCTCGACCTTTCGCTGTTCTTCGAAGAAGGCGGCCAGTCCGCCTTCGGTATCGGATTTGATCGATTGCATGGAGCCCGAGCGATCGAGCAGGACGGCGATCAGGCTCTGCGCGGGATCGGTCATCGTTACCCCCATTCGAGTTGGTCCCTTGCCGACAGCCTACGCGCGCCCTCGCCTGCCCGCCCAGAAGTTTTCCGAGGGGTAACGGAAGTTCTGGACATACGAAAAGGGCCTGCTCAGCTGTGTAATACAGCCGGACAGGCCCTTTCGTTTGCTGGATCCTACTCGCCCGAGGCGGCCTCGGTGGAGCCTTCGCCGGCACCGGTCAGCACGACCTCCGGTTTCTTCTCACCGTCGTCCTTGGTGAGTTTGGCCTTCGGAGTGAAGGTGAAGCGAGCATCTTCGCCGGAGCCTTCGCCGTCCCAGCCCTCGACGTCGACCACCACGTTCTGGCCGGCGCCGATCTCGCCGAAGAGGATCTTCTCCGACAGCTGATCCTCGATCTCGCGCTGGATGGTGCGACGCAGCGGCCGCGCACCCAGCACCGGGTCGAATCCGCGCTTGGCCAGCAGGCTCTTGGCCCGGTCGGTCAGCTCCATCGACATATCCTTGTTCTTCAACTGGACACCGACGCGGTCGATCATCAGATCCACCATCGCCACGATCTGCTCGGTGGTGAGCTGGTGGAAGACGATCACATCGTCGATACGGTTGAGGAACTCGGGGCGGAAATGCTTCTTCAGCTCGTCGTTGACCTTGAGCTTCATCCGCTCGTAGTTCGAACCCTCGTTGTTCGACTGGGTGAAGCCCAGGCCGACCGCCTTCGAGATGTCCTGCGTGCCGAGGTTCGAGGTGAAGATCAGCACCGTGTTCTTGAAGTCGACTGTGCGTCCCTGACCGTCGGTGAGGCGGCCGTCCTCGAGAACCTGCAACAGGGTGTTGTAGATCTCCTGGTGCGCCTTCTCGATCTCGTCGAACAGCACCACCGAGAACGGCTTGCGGCGCACCTTCTCGGTGAGCTGGCCGCCCTCCTCGTAGCCGACGTAGCCCGGAGGGGCACCGAACAGCCGCGAGGCGGTGAAGCGGTCGTGGAACTCGCCCATATCGATCTGGATGAGCGCGTCGTCGTCACCGAACAGGAAGTTCGCCAGGGCCTTGGACAGCTCGGTCTTACCGACACCGGACGGGCCGGCGAAGATGAACGAGCCGGACGGGCGCTTGGGATCCTTCAAGCCGGCGCGGGTACGGCGGATGGCCTTGGACACGGCCTTGACCGCGTCCTCCTGGCCGATGATCCGCTTGTGCAGCTCGTCCTCCATACGGAGCAGACGGGTGGTCTCTTCCTCGGTGAGCTTGAAGACGGGGATACCGGTCCAGTTGGCCAGCACCTCGGCGATCTGCTCGTCGTCGACCTCGGCTACGACGTCCAGATCACCGGAGCGCCACTGCTTCTCGCGCTCGGCACGCTTGGCGACGAGCTGCTTCTCCTTATCGCGCAGGCGTGCGGCCTTCTCGAAGTCCTGCGCGTCGATCGCGCTTTCCTTCTCCCGGCGCGCGTCGGCGATCTTGTCGTCGAACTCGCGCAGGTCCGGCGGCGCGGTCATCCGGCGGATACGCATCCGGGCGCCTGCCTCGTCGATCAGGTCGATCGCCTTGTCCGGCAGGAACCGGTCGTTGATGTAGCGGTCGGCCAGAGTGGCGGCGGCCACCAGGGCGCCGTCGGTGATCGAGACCCGGTGATGCGCCTCGTAGCGGTCGCGCAGGCCCTTCAGGATGTTGATGGTGTGCTCGACGGTCGGCTCGCCCACCTGCACCGGCTGGAAGCGGCGCTCCAGGGCGGCATCCTTCTCGATGTATTTGCGGTATTCGTCGAGGGTGGTGGCGCCGATGGTCTGCAGCTCACCGCGGGCCAGCTTGGGCTTCAGGATCGAGGCCGCGTCGATGGCGCCCTCGGCGGCGCCCGCACCGACCAGCGTATGCAGCTCGTCGATGAACAGGATGATATCGCCGCGGGTATTGATCTCCTTGAGCACCTTCTTCAGGCGCTCTTCGAAATCACCGCGGTAGCGGCTGCCCGCGACCAGGGAACCCAGGTCGAGGGTGTAGAGCTGCTTGTCCTTGAGCGTCTCGGGGACCTCGCCGTTGACGATGGCCTGAGCCAGGCCCTCCACCACGGCGGTCTTACCGACACCGGGCTCGCCGATCAGCACCGGGTTGTTCTTGGTGCGGCGGGACAGCACCTGCATGACCCGCTCGATCTCCTTCGAGCGGCCGATCACGGGGTCGAGCTTGCCCTCCAGCGCTGCCTGGGTGAGGTTACGGCCGAACTGATCGAGGACCAGCGATGTGGACGGCGTACCCGTCTCGCCGCGGGCACCGGATTCCACCGGCTCCTTGCCCTGGTAGCCGGACAGCAGCTGGATCACCTGCTGGCGGACCCGGTTGAGGTCGGCGCCGAGCTTGACCAGAACCTGGGCCGCAACTCCCTCGCCCTCGCGGATCAGGCCCAGCAGGATATGCTCGGTGCCGATGTAGTTGTGGCCGAGCTGCAGCGCCTCGCGCAGGCTCAGCTCCAGCACCTTCTTGGCGCGCGGCGTGAACGGAATATGGCCGGACGGAGCCTGCTGGCCCTGGCCGATGATCTCCTCGACCTGGCTGCGCACGCCCTCCAGCGAGATTCCGAGCGACTCCAGCGACTTGGCCGCGACACCCTCACCCTCGTGAATCAGACCCAGCAGGATGTGCTCGGTGCCGATGTAGTTGTGGTTGAGCATCCGGGCCTCTTCCTGGGCCAGGACGACGACACGCCTCGCGCGGTCGGTGAACCTCTCGAACATCGCTCCCTCACTCTCCTGCTCCGGACTCTATGGCCGGCTGACGCCGTGGTGTGTCGTGGACAACCGTCGGCCTCAGCCTGCCATGAAGGCCAGGGGTTGCGGCCCCCGCCTCCCACTCTAGTTGGCGGGTGGTCACACTGCCGCCGGTCCACCCTAATGATCCGCGGCCGGTGCCAGCGCTATTCACTCATAACGCCCATACCCACGGATTCGTTTCCCACTCCGGTTTTGCCGAGAGCGAACACACCGATTCCGGGCCCGCCGGGATAACCGCAGGTCTACAGGTCACGATCGGTGATCAGCCCGCTGCGCATGGCGAGCGCGGCGAGCCGGACACGTTTCTGGTTCTGGGGCAGATCCTCGACCCCGAACTTGGCGAACAGCGCACGCAGATGCGTTTTGACGGCGTCCACACTCAGGAACAGTTCGTCGGCGATCTGCTGGTTCGTCGCTGGGGCGGCGAATCCGACGTCCCCCTTGTAGGGGCGGCACAGCGCGATCAGCACCCCGCGCTGCGCCTCGGTCAGCGACCGGACGGTCGGGATGGTGCCGCTCGATGCCCGGGTCGCATCGTCGGCCACCCCGTTGAAATCGTGGAACGACACCATGGAGGTGCCCATCCGGATGCGATCGCCCGGCATGAGCCGGCGGCGGCCGTGCAGCCTTTCGCCGTTGATGAACGTGCCGTTGCGGGATAGGCCGTCGTCCACGATGGTCCATTGTGCGGCGAGATACTCCACGGCGGCATGTAATCGCGAGACCTCGGCGTCCCAGCGCAGCGAGAGGTCCGCGCCGACCGAACGGCCGATCGTGATCCGCTGCCGGTCGGGGGTCAGCATCACCTCACGGCGGCGGCCTTCGTCATCGGTGAAACGTAGGAACGAACCGACGGATCCGGACACTGCGCCGCTACCTGACCTCTCCATACCGGCAGCAAGTGCCGGACACCGCCCCGACCCCCGCACGGGCTCGGTACAACCAACAACCCCTATGGTGCCGGGCGAGCGGGCGGCGGAGCAAGACTGATCACCGCTGAGCGCAGCGGCCCCGGCCGACAACGCCGGGGCCAGCGGTAATTCCAATTAGCTATCGAGAAAGACCGACCGCCGTCCGCTTCGTAGAAAATAACTCGCGAACGACGGTTGAAAGAAGAACTATCCCTTCGAGGCCTTGTTGTACGCATCGGTGATATCGGCGGAGATACGCCCGCGCGCGGAAACCTTGTGACCATTCCGCCGGGCCCACTCGCGAATTGCGGCGCTTTGTTCGCGATCCATGGTGGCACGGCCCTTGCTGTTGCCGGCACCGGCGGCGACCGCGGACTTCACCCGGCGCCGGCCGCTCACGCGCCGAGCACTGGAAACCCACTGTTCCAACTCGTCCCGAAGCTTCGCCGCATTCGATGACGACAGGTCGATCTCGTACGACACCCCATCGATTGCAAACTCGATGGTCTCGTCCGCGATGGACTCACCGTCGACATCGTCGATCAGGCTAACGGTGACCTTCTTTGCCATGAGATGAACGTCCTCTCGAAATCGTGCGGCCCGGCAAAATCAGGCCGATTACCCGAGGCAAGAATACCTCGAATTCGGAAATTTCCAAGACGAGCGATCGGCTATGCAAACCGATCGCTCAACGGCCCACCGGCCGCACTATTGGGAACAGTATCGTTTCCCGGATTCCCAATCCGGTGAGCGCCATCAACAACCTATCGATTCCCATACCGGTTCCGGTCGTCGGCGGCATCCCGTGTTCCATCGCGGCGAGGAAGTCTTCGTCCAGAACCATTGCTTCGTCGTCACCGGCCGCGGCGAGCCGCGCCTGATCGACGAACCGTTCGCGCTGGATGACGGGATCGACCAACTCCGAATAGCCCGTGGCCAACTCGAAGCCACGAACATACAGATCCCACTTTTCGGTAACTCCGGCACGCGACCGATGCTGCCTGGTCAGCGGGGATGTCTCCACCGGAAAATCCCGGACGAAAGTCGGCTTGTACAGCTTGTCGCCGTAGCAGTGCTCCCAGAGTTCCTCGACCAGTTTGCCGTGGCCGTAACCCTTGCCTTCGGGAATTTCCAGACCTTCCCGTTCGGCGAGCGCCAGCAATTCCGCGACAGTTGTTTCCGGAGTGACTTCGACCCCCAGCGACTCCGACAGCGACGGATACATCTCCACCATTGTCCACTCGCCGCTCAGATCGTATTCCGATCCGTCGGCGAGCGTCACCACCTGAGTCCCCAGAGCTTCCTGAGCGACTTCCTGGATCAATTCCCGGATCATCCGCGCGGAGTCATCGTAGGTTCCGTACGCTTGATAAGTTTCCAGCATCGCGAACTCGGGCGAATGGGTGGAATCGGCGCCCTCGTTACGGAAGTTGCGATTGATCTCGAAGACCCGCTCGAGACCGCCGACAACACAGCGTTTGAGAAAGAGTTCCGGAGCAATGCGCAGGTAGAGATCCATATCGAGCGCATTGGAATGTGTCCGGAACGGCCGGGCCGCCGCACCGCCGTGCAGGGTCTGCAGCATCGGTGTCTCGACCTCGAGGAAACCCCGGCGTTCGAGTGCGTTGCGCAGCGCCCGCACCACCGCGACCCGGGTACGGGCCATCTCCCGGGCCTCCGGGCGGAGGATCAGGTCCACATAACGCTGGCGGACCCGCGTTTCCTCGTTCATCTCCTTATGGGCGACGGGCAGCGGCCGCAACGCTTTGGCCGCCATCGACCAGGTATCGGCCATAATGCTCAATTCGCCCGTACGCGACGAGATGACCTCGCCGTGGACGAAAACCATATCGCCGAGGTCCACATCGGCTTTCCACGCCGCCAGGGCATCCGCACCGACCCCGTTCAGGCTGATCATCGCCTGCAAGGTGGTGCCGTCGCCCTCCTGTAACTGCGCGAAACACAATTTCCCGGTATTGCGCATGAAAATAACGCGCCCGGCCACACCGGCCTGCTGACCGGTCGCCGTATCGGCCGCGAGATCCGGATGGGCGGCCCGGATTTCGGCCAGCGTATGGGTGCGGGGCACCACCACCGGATAGGCCTCACCGCCCGCGGCGAGCAGCCGTTCCCGCTTCTCCCGCCGGATCCGCATCTGCTCGGGGATGTCGTCGACAACCGCTGCGCGGCCGGATCGCCCCGCGGGAACAGTGCCCGCGGAGCCGCCGGATGACGAGGAGTTCGGGTTGCTCACAGCGAACCACCCTAGCGTGCACGGCAAATCGATTCGTCAGCCGCCCGCCCGTGGACCGCGGCATATGGAATCGATCCGGCCGCCCGCGGCTACCCACGAAAATAGACCATTTGGTTGCTTAGGAAATTCCACCGGTACCGACGGCAGCACGGAAAAGCATTGCGTTCCGGATCTATTCACCGACGGCCCGGACCAATTCACAGAACCGCGAGCGAACGGACTTCCCTGGTGAAGTGCGCGGCACCGGTCGCCACCGTGCGCATACCCGCAGCTACCAATGCCTGGTAACCGCCGACCAGATCGGTCGCGCGATGCAACCCCAATTGACGTAGCGAGGCCGCCGCCAGGCTCGACGTGTAGCCCTGCGAGCACACCACGATCCACTCGATATCGTGATCGACAGCCAGTGCCAGCCGGGCGGAGCTGCTCGGATCCAGCCGCCACTCCAGGACATTCCGTTCGATCACCAGCGCGCCGGGCAGCGTCCCTTCCCGGGTCCGCTGGGCAGCGGGCCGGATATCCACCAGGATCGCGCCCCGCGCGAGCGCGGCCGGTAATTCGACCGGCTGGATCCGCCGCAACTGCGAGCGGGCATTGTCGAGCATTTGGTCTATGGTCATCGACGGCATCTACAGGTCACCTTCGGGCTGGTCGGTGAGGACGGTGTGGGTACGTCGGAGGCCACCGTGACCGGTCACCTCGTAATAGGACATGGCGGTCAGCGGTGGCGAGTAGGCGTGCACGCTCAGCGTCGGATTCAGCGGCCCGGGATCGGAACGCCCGGAAATCGCGACCCGGTCGGACGCACGGACGACATCGTGTACCCAGCCGATCGGGAAGGCGGCCTGATCACCCGCCGCCAGGATCCGATGCCGCAGTTCCGAGCCGTTCCACCGGTACTCCGCGAGCGCGCCGCTGAGCACGGTCAGCGCACCGATCGAACCGGCGTGATCGTGCAGTTGCGTCGATTTCTCCGGTGTCCAGCTGATCAGCCAGATATCGACCTCGTCATCGGCGACCAGCCGCGTCGCCCAGCGGTCCACCAGCGGCCAGCGGCCGTCCGCCGGTAGGCGGTGATCGTATCGGCCGGCGAGCACATCTTCGCCGGTCTCATCGGTCAGCCGTAACAGATCAGCGGGACGTAACCGGGTCGGCAACGCCGGCGCAATCCGACGATCGGGAATCGGATTCGCCGCCGCGGCAGCGGTATCACGAGCCGACGGCCGGACTACGGAAGAAATAACAGGGGAACGCATCTGCGCATCTCCAGAAGGAATGAGAACGAACGAGGAATTCGGGATGCCTCGAACGGTCGAGGCGAATCAGCCTCGACAACACTCCTGGGTACGCATGCGGGACAGCACACGGCGAGCTTAGCAATCCTGGCCCGCCCCGGCCACACCCCGGGCCGGCGGCGTACGTCACATAACGCTGTACACAACTGCGGCCACCGTGTCGGTAGCCGCGGCTACGGTCTCGTACGCGCTCAACCGCGACTACGCCGCTGGTTGCGTTCGTAGACGAGTTGCAGGCCGGTCAGCGTCAGATGCGGCAGGTGATGTTCGATGGTCTCGGATTCGTCCAGGATCAACGGCGCCGCCGGGCCTGTCGCCACCACGGCGATATCGTCGCCGGAGAAACCGTCGATATCGTCGCGGATCCGGTCGACCAGCCCGTCCACCATCCCCGCGAAGCCGAACACGGCGCCGGCCTGAATACATTCGACACTGTTCTTGCCGACCACCGACCTCGGCCGGGTGAGCTCGACCCGCCGCAGCGCCGCCCGCTCGATCAGCGCCTCGGTCGCGATCTCCACCCCCGGCGCGATCACGCCCCCGAGGAACTCCCCCTTGGCCGACACCAGATCGACGCAGATCGACACACCGAAATCCACCACGATCGACGCGGTGCCGTACTCGTGATACGCCGCGAGACTGTTGACGATCCGGTCCGCACCGACCTCTTTCGGGTTGTCCACAAGCAGCGGGATACCGGTCCGCACCCCGGGCTCCACCAGCACATGCGGAACGTGTTGCCAGTAGCGATCCAGCATCAGCCGCATTTCCCGCAGCATGGGCGGCATCGTGGACAGACCGGCGATACCGGTCACCGCGTCGAGATCGGCCCCGACCAGACCGCGCAGATTCATGGCGAACTCGTCGGCCGTATGCAGCGGATTGGTGTGTATCCGCCAGTGCCGCACCAGTTCCGCCCCGGAATGGGTGCCGTTCATCAGCCCGATGACGGTGCTGGTGGTACGGACGTCGAAGGTCAGCAGCATCCGATTGCCGTCGGCGCTCAGACCAGCGACAGATTGCGCGGGCTGATCAGATCCGAACCCTCCGGCGCATGCGCCGGATCCGAACCCAGCTCGACCGCCCGGTTACGCGAATCCACGAAAACCACCTTCGGGTCGTATTCGCGCAGCTCGGCCTCGTCCATCATCCCGTACGCGATGAGAATGACCAGATCACCCGGGTTGACCAGATGGGCGGCGGCACCGTTGATACCGATCACCCCGGAACCGCGCTCACCCGCGATCACATAGGTCTCGAGCCGGGCACCGTTGTCGATATCGACGATGCAGACCTGCTCACCCTCGAGCAGATCGGCGGCGTCCAGCAGATCCTGGTCCACGGTCACCGATCCGACGTAATGCAGATCGGCATGGGTCACGGTGGCCCGGTGGATCTTCGACTTCATCATGGTCCGCAACATCACTGCCGCCCTTCTGTGTTCATGGCACTGCCTCCGGCAGCGTGGGCCGGGGCCCTGCCGACCCGGTTCTTCACTCCTGTGCTCCTCCGCTTCGCTCCCCCGCTCCGTGGCTCCAGAGCCGGGCGGGACCCGACCGTGCAGGTGAGCCATCTGGAGGCATGCGGCGCCTCGGAAGACGACGGGCATGTCAGCCCTGCTCCCGGGGTGGAGCATCCGGCTTCCGAGGCAGCGACACCGGCTCCCAAGGCAGTAGCACCGGCTCCCAAGGCAGTAGCACCGGCAACCGAGGCAATAGCACCGGCTCGCAAAGCAGCGGCACCGGCAACCGAAGCAGCGACACCAACTCGCAAAGTAGTAGCACCGGCAACCGAAGCAGAGCATCCGCGAAGGGGCGGGCTGTAATTTTGCCGCTCCGCGGCCCGGGCGTGGGACCCTCGTGACCCCTGGTCCGCTCTCCTGTGCTCCTCCGCTTCGCTACCCCGCTCCGTCGCTCCAGACCAGGGGCGGGCCCCACCCCGAGGGGTGGACTGTTCGGAAGAGGTGGCGGTTATGGGTGACCGGCTTACGAAGGTGGCGGGAACTCCGGCGATACAGGTGCTCATCGTCCGGCACCTGAGGAAGTGGCGGGTTCGGCGGCCGATTGCTCCACTACCGCGGAGGAGGTGTCCGCGTCGGGGTGGCCGTCCAGCTGTACACCGAGTTGGACGGGGGCGTTGTCGATCAGGCGGGTGTTGCCGATACGGGCCGCGATCAGGAGGCGGGCGTTGCCTGTTTCCGGGGCGGGGTCCAGATTCGCGGCGCGGAGTTCCAGATAGTCCAGTTCGATGCCGGGGGCCGCGGCCAGGACGGAATGCGCCGCGTCCAGGACGGCCTGTCCGCCCGCCGCGCCGGAGCGGGCACCGGCCAGCAACGCGGCCGACAGGGTGGTCGCGAGTTCACGCTGAGCAGGGTCGAGGTAGCGGTTACGCGATGACAGCGCCAGACCGTCGGCTTCGCGCACCGTCGGCACCGCGATGATCTTCACGTCGAAGTTCAGATCGCGGACCATCTGCCGGATCAACGCCAACTGCTGGTAGTCCTTCTCGCCGAAGAACGCCTCGTTCGGTGTCACGATCTGCAGCAGTTTCGCCACCACCGTGAGCATGCCGGCGAAATGGGTCGGCCGGGAACCGCCTTCCAGTTCGGCGCCCAGCGGGCCCGGCTGCACCGTGGTCCGCGGACCGTCGGGATACATATCCGCGGCGCTCGGGGCGAACACCAGATCGACGCCCTCCCCGCGGAGCAGTTCGACATCCGCATCCAGGGTGCGGGGGTAGCTGTCGAGATCTTCGTTCGCCCCGAATTGCAGCGGGTTGACGAAAATGGAGACGACCACGACCTGGTTGGTGCGTTTGGCGCGGCGGACCAGTTCCAGGTGGCCTTCGTGCAGGGCGCCCATGGTGGGCACGAACCCGACGGTACGGCCGGAACGGCGCAGCGCGCGGACGACCTTGCCGAGAACGACCGGATCGTGCTGCACGGTCAGTTCACCGGCGCGGTAGGCGCCGCGCAGAGTCCCGTCGGTCATGCTGCCTCCTTCGAAGCCGGTACGTACGTTCCGCGGAGGTATCGCGTCATCGGTGTTCCTCCAGCAGTTCACGCAGTTCGTCAGGCGCCTGAGCCCGTTCCGCGGTCCGCCGCGACATCGCCCGATACCCGGCGGCGACCTGTGGATCAGCCGCGGTCAAAGCCTCCAGATGCGCGGCGACGGCGGCGGTGTCGCCGCGGGCCACCGGGCCGGTCAGCGCGGCCTGGCCGCGGCGCAACGCATTGTCGAGCGCCGCCGAGGCCAGCGGTGCGAGCAACCGTTCGGGCAGCCCGTTCGGCTGGTCGTCGATGGTCTGCTGGCCCAGCAGGCCCGGTCCGGTCAGCGCGTCGCGCAGCGCCTGCACGGCGTCGAGTACCAGGGTGACCAGGTGATTGCTGCCGTGGGCGAGTGCGGCGTGATAGAGCGTGCGGTGCTCCTCGGCCACGCGGACCGGTTCGCCGCCCATCTCGATCACCAGCGACTGTGCGATGGCGTAACCGATCTCGTCCGCGGCGGTGATCCCGAAACATGCGTTGGCCAGCCGGGACAGGTCCTCGTCGTGGCCGGTGAAGGTCATCGCCGGATGGATCGCCAGCGGTCGTGCGCCGGCGTCCTGCAGCGGCGCCAGGATCGCGATACCGTTCGCGCCCGACGTATGCGCGACGATCGTGCCCGGCCGCACCGTCCGCGCGCTCGCCAGCCCGCGCACCAAACCCGCCAGTTCGGCGTCCGGGACCGCCAGGATGAGCAGTTCGCTGCGCGCGGCGACCTCCTCCACCGGCAGGATCCGGGATTCGGGCAGCCGGGTACGCGCCCGGTGCACCGAGGCATCGGAGATGGCGGCGACGCCGAACACCACATGTCCGGCGCGTTCGAGCGCGGCGCCGAGTGCGGATCCCACGCGTCCCGCCGAAACGATTCCTACCGTCAGGCGTGCGGGCGCCGGATCACCACTCGCGGCCGGATTGCCAGGAGTCACGCGTGGCGAGGTCAACAGTGTCCTCTCGAAAGTCGTTCCAGTCCCGCGCTGCGGGTACCGGACGTTACGCATCGAGGATATGACCCGGGTCCGCCGATGCGCCATGGGCACACCGGGTGATCTGCACCGCACTTGCGGGCCACCGCGCAACGCGGTCAGGAACTGCGCTGCTCTTCTTCCCGGCGCAGGTTGGCCATGATCTCGGCCACCGACAACTTGCGCGAACCGGCCGGATCGGCCTGGGCACGGCGCCGCCGGGAATTGACCGACCGCGACGGCAACTCGGCCGGGACGCGGGCATACTCCCGGACTTCGCCCCGAGCCGGCGCCCGGGGCGGTTCGGTCTCGGTGGCGCCGGGACGACCGAGCCACGCCGCGGCCGCCGGCGCACCGTGGACGAGCCCGGACGGCCGGGGCGGGCCCTGCACGAATTCGGCGGGGTGTGGCGGACCGTGGTGTTCGGTATCTCCCGGCGTATCCGGTTCGTCGTGGACCTCGGTGAACGCGTCGGCCCAGCCCGGAACCGAGAGTTCGGGCCCGGGACCGGTCTGCCCGGGCTCGTCGTCGAGACGCACGATCGCCGTTTCGGCCGTGATGGGGTCGTCGTCGGGGCCGGCGAACCTGGGCCGACCGGGATGATCGCTTTCGTAGACCGGGGTTACGGTACTGCGTTCCCCGCCGTCCGCATCCGCGTCCGCTGCCTCGGCGCCGGTGTCGACCCAGCCGTCCGCGGCATGCGACCAGCTCGCCGCGGCGTTGGCCCAGGCATCGACCGCGCGGCGCTCACCGTCCTCGGGCAGCGGCCAGGCCGCCGCGAAACCGGCTCGGTCCTGCGCGCTGGGCAGTTCCTGGACACGGAACGCGGCCCGCAGCGCGGGACGCTCCGGCGGGAGGTCGCCGTCGAAGAGGCGTTCGAGCTGACGCCGCAGTACCGCGAGCTCGGCGCGCAGCGCGGCCATCTCGGCGGCGTCGGCACCTACCTCCGAACGCACCCGCGCCTCGAGGCCGAGATCGTGCTCGCGGCGCGCGCCGATCTCTCGCTCCAGTTCCCGTTCATAGGCGCCACGCAGGTCCCGGATCTTGTTCTGATACCGGCTCACCGCCCATGCCGCCAGCACCGCCGCCCACAGCGCGACCACCAGCCCCACGCGGATGAGCTGCACGCTATCGCTGAGCACCAGCAAAGCACTGGCCACCACCCCGAGCAGCACCAAGCCGCCGAGGAGCGCCTTACCCACATCTTCCCGGCTGCGCACGGAAGAACTACTGCGGGACGGTGACACCATGCCCGCAAGAGTAATCGCGAAAGTCGGACGCGCCCAGGTCAGAATGGGCGTGATCCATCACGAAGAGGTCTAGGATGCCGCAGGCTCGTCGGTGGGGTCGTCCGGAGCCCGGCAACAGTGTTCGAGCCACAGTGCCGCGACGGCCAGCGCGATACCGGCACCACAGCCGATGAGGGCGCCCGGATAGTCGGCGTCGGCGGCCCGCAGATCCCCGCGCTGCGGGAAGATCCAGAGCAGGAACCCCAGCCAGACCCCCGCCACCAGCGAACCGACCTGCGCGGACGCCTTCGCCAGCGCCAAAGCCCGGGCCACGGTGATCGGATGCAGCTGGCGCCGGTCGGCACCGATCTGGCTGTTGCTGACCCGGGTGCGGATATAGAACCCCAGCGCTGCCTCGAGTGCGGCCACCGGATACAGCGAGGCCCCGGCGATCGTGGAGATCGGCGGGAAACTCCCGTAGGCGAGCCGCGTGGCCACCCAGGCGATAACGGCCGCGATCACGATATTGGCCAGCAGCTCCCGGATACGGGTCGGTTTCAGCTTCATATCGCCGTCGTCCCCGCCGTTGCCGCGGGTGTTCTTATCGCTGCCCCCGAAGGTCATGGTGCGGCTCCCGCGGAGGTCAGGGTGTGGCCGGTCCGGCGGACTCCCGCGATCTCGCCCGCAGCCAGCTTCGCCAGCAGATCGCGCACCGGGTATTCGATACCCGCGACGTCCAGCACGGCCGCGGGCTCCACATCCAGCCACGGAATCAGCACGAAGGCGCGTTCGTGGGCTCGCGGATGCGGCAGGGTGAGGACGGGGTCGGCACTGCGGCAGGAACGCGATCCCCCGGCAACCGGTTCGGCACAGGTGACGATATCCACGTCGAGGGTGCGTGCGCCCCAGCGCACCGTCCGCTCCCGGCCGGCGGCCTGTTCGAGCCGCTGCCCGTGCGCCAGCCAGGCGTGGCAGTCGTATGCCGGGTCCTCGACAACCAATACGGCGTTGAGGAAATCGTCCTGTTTCACGCCGCCCCAGGGCGCGGTGCTGTACACCGGTGAGATCGCGCGGACCCGCGCGCCGAATCCGGCGACGACACCGCGCAGCAGCTCGAGCCGATCGCCCATATTCGAGCCGATGGACAGGACCGCCCGCGTCATACGGCCCCCTGTTCCCGGCGGCCCGCGGTCACCACTCGGACATCGGCGAAACTGTGCGGGATGGGCGCGCTCGGCTTGTGCAGTACCACCTCGACCTCGGCGACACCGGGAACCGCGCGCACCTTACCGGCGATTTCCGCGGCCACGGTCTCGATCAGGTTGCGTGGGGGCCCCTGCACAATCGTCACGGCGATATCCGCGAGGGCGCCGTAGTCCACGGTCCGGGCGAGATCGTCGGTGGCCGCCGCGGCGGCGATATCGGTCCAGACGGTGAGGTCGACGACGAATTCCTGCCCGTTCCGGCGTTCGTGCTCGAAAACCCCGTGATATCCGAAAACCCGCAGGCCACGCAGTTCGATCCGGTCCCCGGTCCGGGTGCTCACCGTAGGTCTCCCGTCGCCACCGCGCGGCACCAGGCATCGGTCACCGCAATCGCGTCCTGCGAACCGCGCACGTCGTGCACCCGGACCCCCCACGCGCCATGCCAGGACGCCAGCGCCGAAATCGTGGCCGTGGCGGTCTCCCGGCCGGCAGGCGGGCGCGGACCGCCGTTATCGGCCAGCAGCGTACCCAGGAAACGCTTCCGTGAGGCCCCGATCAGCACCGGGAAACCGTCCGCGACGAAACGGTCCAGCGCGCCCAGCAGTGCCCAGTTGTGTTCGGCGTTCTTGGCGAAACCCAGACCCGGGTCCAGGATGATCCGCGCCGGGTCCACGCCCGCGGCGACCGCGTGCCGCACCTGTACACCGAGCTCCGCCCGCACCTCGGCGACGACATCGTCGTAGTGGTCGGCCGGGCCGGTGTGCCGGTAATCGGCGGCGGCCCGCCAGTGCATGAGAATCCACGGGATATCGGCGGCGGCGACCACCTCGGCCATGGCCGGGTCCGCCCGTCCCCCGGAGACATCGTTGATCACCGAAACTCCCGCCGCGATGGCCGCGTCCGCGACCGCCGCGCGCATCGTGTCGACGCTGGTGGGCACGCCGGCGGCGACCAGCCCGGCGATCACCGGGACCACCCGTTCGACCTCGGTTTCCGGATCCACCCGCACCGCGCCGGGCCGGGTCGATTCTCCGCCCACGTCGATGATGTCGGCACCGGACTCGTACAGGCGGACTCCGTGCTCGATGGCCCGGTCCGGGTCCAGATAGCGCCCACCGTCGGAGAACGAATCGCTGGTGACGTTCACGATTCCCATCACCACACACGACCGGCCCGGCCGCGGTTGCACACCCGGCCGGGGCACCACACCGGTCAGGGTGGGGGCGGCGGCAGAACGCTGATCGCTCACTTGCGCAGTATCAAGTCGAGGGCCTCGGAGCGCGAGGCCGAATTGGTTTGCAGCAGCCCGCGGACCGCGGAGGTCGTGGTGCTGGCGCCGGGTTTGCGGATACCGCGCATGGCCATGCACAGATGTTCGGCCTCGATCACCACGATCGCGCCGCGCGGATCCAGTTTGCGCATCACCGCGTCCGCGATCTGACTGGTGAGCCGTTCCTGCACCTGCGGGCGTTTGGCGTACAGGTCGACCAGCCGGGCCAGTTTCGACAATCCCGTCACCCGGCCGTGCGGGCCCGGGATGTAGCCGACGTGCGCGACGCCGTGGAACGACACCAGATGATGCTCGCAGGTCGAGTACATCGGGATATCACGTACCAGCACCAGCTCCTGATGCTCTTCGTCGAAGGTGGTGTTGAGCACCGCGTCGGGCTCCACATACAGCCCGGCGAACATTTCCCGATACGCCCGCGCAACGCGCGCGGGCGTATCCACCAGCCCGGCCCGGTCGGGATTCTCGCCCACCGCGAGCAACAACTCCCGTACCGCGGCCTCGGCGCGCGCCTGATCGAACGATTTCCCGGTGTCCCGGGCGATCAGCTCCGGGGCCGGGCCGCCCGTCTCGCCCAGTTCGGCGGGGACACCGGCCGGATGGCCGTTGGTCTGCTGATTGACCGACATTCGAGACACCTCCACATCTCGGGCGCGGCAGTACTGACCGGGCGCCGATTCCGTCCGAGCGTAATCGGCGTCTGTCTACTGCCGACCGTTCGGGCTGTCCCAAGAGTGCGTACCGCCACGGCCGGTCTCCTCGCCGGGACCGTAACCGGGATCGCCCTGGCCACGGTCGTACGGCGCGGTGGGACCGTCGCCCTGGTTACCACCGGAGTTCGCGTCGGGATGGGCATGGCGCGGTTGTTCGGGCACGGGACCGCCGTACCCGCGTTCGGGCGGCGGGGATTGCGGCTGGTCCCGCGGCGGCCAACCCGGGGCCGACCAGCCCGCAGGAGCGCCGTAATCCGGCCGCGACCCCTGCGTGGCACCGCCTGGATAGGCCGGCGCGGGCTGCTGCGGAGCGGGATAACCGGCCGGTGGCCGGCCGTAGCCGGGCTGGGCGACAGGTGCACCGCCCGGATACCCGGCGGGTTGCGGGAGACTGCCGGCTGCTGCGGGGTCCACCGGTGCGATACCGGCGGGCACCTTCGGCTCCGGCGGCCAGGGTTCGCCGCGTTCGGCGGCCAGTTCACCCGGGGTCTTCACCGGTGGTTTGTCCGACGGCACCCGATCACCGAAATCGTTGAACGCGGTGATACGCGGCCGTTTCTGCACCGCGCTCAGGATGATTTCCAGATCCTTGCGGTGCAGGGTTTCGCGCTCCAGCAGTGCGGTCGCCAGATCGTCGAGTACATCGCGGTATTCGCTGAGGATCGACCAGGCCTCGGTGTGCGCGGCCTCGATGAGGTTGCGGACCTCTTCGTCGATTGCGCCCGCTACCTCGTGCGAATAGTCCGAGGCGGTGCCCATGGACCGGCCGAGGAACGGATCGCCCTGTTCCTGGCCGTAGCGGACGGCGCCCAGGCGGGCACTCATCCCGTATTCGGTGACCATGGCCCGCGAAATCTTGGTGGCCTGGTCGATATCGGAGGACGCCCCCGTGGTGGGCTCATGGAAGACCAGTTCTTCGGCCGCGCGCCCGCCCATGGCCATGACCAGCCGGGCGATCATCTCGGAGCGGGTCATCAGGCCCTTGTCGTCCTCGGGCACAGTCATCGCATGGCCACCGGTGCGGCCGCGGGCGAGGATCGTCACCTTGTAGACCGGCTCGATATCGGGCATCGCCCACGCCGCCAGGGCGTGTCCGCCCTCGTGATAGGCGGTGATCTTCTTCTCGTGTTCGCTGATGATCCGGCTCTTGCGGCGCGGGCCGCCGATCACCCGGTCCACCGATTCCTCGAGCGCGTCACCGGTGATCGTGGCGCCGTTCTCGCGGGCGGTGAGCAGCGCGGCTTCGTTGATGACATTGGCAAGATCCGCACCCGACATCCCGACGGTGCGCTTGGCCAGACCGTCGAGATCGGCTTCCGGCGCGATCGGTTTGCCCTGTGAATGCACCCGCAGGATCGCCCGGCGGCCTGCCAGATCCGGGTTGCTGACCGGGATCTGCCGGTCGAACCGGCCGGGGCGCAGCAGTGCGGGGTCGAGGATATCGGGGCGGTTGGTGGCGGCGATCAGGATGATGCCGGTACGGTCACCGAAACCGTCCATCTCGACCAGCAACTGGTTGAGGGTCTGTTCGCGTTCGTCGTGCCCGCCGCCCAGCCCGGCGCCGCGCTGGCGGCCCACCGCGTCGATCTCGTCGACGAAGATGATGCACGGACTGTTCTGCTTGGCCTGTTCGAACAGGTCGCGCACGCGGGAGGCACCGACACCGACGAACATCTCGACGAAATCCGAACCGGAGATGGTGAAGAACGGCACCCCGGCCTCACCCGCGACGGCCCGCGCGAGCAGGGTTTTACCGGTACCGGGCGGACCGTAGAGCAGTACGCCCTTCGGGATCTTCGCGCCCAGCGCCTGGTAGCGCACCGGATTCTGCAGGAAGTCCTTGATCTCGTAGAGCTCCTCGACCGCTTCATCCGCGCCGGCGACATCGGCGAAAGTGGTCTTGGGCATATCCTTGGACAGCTGTTTGGCCTTGGATTTACCGAAGCCCATCATGCCGCCGCGGCCGCCGCCCTGCATCCGCGACATCACGAAGATGAACAGGCCGAGCAGGATCACCATCGGCAGGACGAACAGCAGGATCTGGGTGAGCCAGCTCTCCTGTTTGACGACGGTGTTGTACGGCGCGCCGGAGTTCTGTACAGCCTGGAAGATCTGCGCGGAGGTGTCACTGCCGCCGGGATACTTGGCGATGATCTTGTTCTGACCCTCGGTGGCCTCGTTCCCGTCCTTCAGCTCGATCCGCAACTGTTGCTCGCGATCATCGATCTGAACGTTGGTGACGTTCTCCTTGTTGTTCAGCTGCTCGAGCGCCACCGACGTATCGACGCTCTGCCAGCCGCGGGTGTCGTTGCCGAAGTAACTGAACAGATAGATCACGAGCAGAATGCCCGCGATTATCGCCAGGGTACGAAACACTGTCTTGCGGTTCATAGAGCGTCGGCCGGGCGGCCAGTCCTTTCAGGCGTCTCCGCGTTTTGCCTAGCGATGCGTCGGTCTCGAACGGCGCAACCCACATCCGCGCACCGCCCGGTGGGCGGATTCGGATGCGGACATGCCACGTTACCGCGTACGGTCTATTCGATACATCGCGCTTCCTGACTTATCGCAAGCGAGGAGTTCGGCAGGTGATGCAGTTCAACAGGTAAACGGCCGGAAAACCACGGTGGTTCCCGGCGTCGTGGTCTGTGATATCTCGTAGTGATCACAATCATGGCACGCCCGACCGATGATGATCGACGTACGACCCGAGCGCAGGGGGTATGGACATAGTCGAGTTACGGACACCCACAGCAATAGTTCGGCACGGTGCAGGACGGTTGGTAGTCCTGCGCCCGGAGGCCGACGGCGATACCGAGACCGACGGCGAGCGCGTCCTCGACGTAGCGGTCACCGACCTGCTGGAAGTACGGCTCAGCCGACGCGCCGACGATGCGGTCGTCATCGAGATCTACCTGCGTTATCCGACCCCGGTGCTGGTCGGCGTGCCCGCCGACCGGACGCCGCTGCCGGTACTGATCGCCGAGCACGACGTTCCCGCCGCCGCCGGGATCGTCTCCCGGATCAACGACCAGATCCTGGCCGCACAGCGCATCGATATCTCCGCTCCGGCGCTCAACCCGCCCGCCCCGGAAGTCACCGAGCGGGGACCGGTTCGCGCGGACGTCGACCGGGCCGTGGGCCGGATGTCGGTCACCGGGCGCGGCGAAGCGGCCCTGCACGAACTGCACGGCCTCGTCGACGGCGACGAGTACGTGCTGGAGACCGCGTACGTCATCGCCCATCCGCCGGTCGGTGACGACGACGCATGCCTGCTCACGGTCACCACCAAACGCCTGCTGCTGGCATCGCTGAGCACCGACGAGCCCTACGCCCACGACCTACCGATCCCGATGATCATGATGGCGCGGGCCACGGAGGAACCCGGCTCGATGGCGGGCGGCCTGCGCGACGCGGACCGCCGTCCCATCATCGAGGTGCGCGACGGCAACACCACGACGTGCTTCACGGGGCTGGATCGCGCCGATACCGAGCGGATGACCTACGCCATCAATTTCGCCGTCCGGCTGATCGCGCTGGACGGTTCGGCGGGACCGGCCGATCCGAGCGTCGCGCAGCTGTACTCCGAATGGGAACTGCTGGTCGAACGGCACTCGCTGGGCATGGTCGACGACACCCAGTTCCAGCGCTACGGCCGCGGCATCCTGCGCTCCCTGCCAGGGATCTGACAGGCTCGGCGGGCGCGAACGAGCGGGTCCTGGCGTGCCCGTGAGGCGACGGCGGGTGCGTTCGCGTGCCCACTCCGGTAGTTCGACCACCGGATCGGCGAGCGAAGTGGCGCCCGGGCTGCTCGGGACCTTCCCGCGCGAAGCACCCACCTCCAGAAAGGAACAGCTATGACCTCACGAGTCGCTGTTGCGGGAGCTACCGGAAACATCGGGTCACTCACCGCGGCCGCACTACAGAGAGCCGGCCACGAGGTCGTGCCGATCAGCCGCGCACGCGGGGTCGATCTCTTGCACGGCGAGGGGCTGGACGACGCGTTGACCGGCGTGAACACCGTCATAGATACGACCAACTACGGCGCAACCGACCGGGACGAAGCCGTCGCCTGGTTCGGCACCACCACCCGGAACCTCCTGGCCGCCGAGGAACGGTCCGGCGTAGGCCACCATGTCCTGCTCTCCATCCTCGGGGTGGACCGGGTGGAGGGGAACGCACACTATGCCGGTAAGCGCGAACAAGAACGACTGGTCGCCGAGGGCCGGGTGCCGTGGACCATCGTGCGGGCCACCCAGTTCCACGATTTCGCCGCCATGGTGAGCGGATGGACCGAACAGGACGGGGTCGCCCCGATCGCCCCGCTGCTGGTGCAGCCGATCGCTCCCGCTGATGTGGCCGCCGTCCTGGCCGAGACCGCGGCGGGCGCACCGCAGGGCCGGCACATCGACATCGCCGGCCCCGCACCCCAGGACCTCGTGGATATGGCCCGCCGTACCCACATGGCCCGCGGCCACACTGTGGATCTCGTACCGACCTGGTCTTCGATTTTCGGCCCCGAGATGGCCGGCAACGTACTGCTGCCGGGCGATGACGCGCGCCTGGCGCCGACCACCTTCGAGGAATGGCTGGCCGGCCATGCCTGAATGCCGCGGGGCGAGCTACCGCACTACAGCAGCTCGATACGACGCCAAGGGCTGGTCGGGCGTAGCCATAGTCGTAACAATTCCAGCCGGCGGTCCACGCCGCCGTCCTTGAGTTCGGCCAGGTCCTCGCAGGCCTGCCAGTAGGTCCAGCCGGTGAGATAGGCGTCGCCGAACTGGCGCCAGTTGCGGTATTTGCGCTGGGCCAGCGGGAGCGCGCGGGCCAGATAGTCCCAGGCGACATCCGTTTCGATATAGCCGGCGGTATAGGCCATCCGGGCTACCGCCACCACGCGCGCCAGGTCCCAGGCGTGGATATCGGCCGGCAGCGGGCGGGACAGATGGTCGGTGAAACCGATTTTGATCGCCTGGGACCAGATGTCGTAGTCGCGGACCAGGGCCTCGGAATTGTCGATACCGCGGAACGAAGCGACCTGCCGGAGGAAGGCGCGGTGCCGGTCGGCACGCTCGCCGAACCGGTCCCGTTCGCTGGCGTTCAGCGATGCCGTCACCAGCGGGTGCACCAGGGCATAGAGCGGGGCGTGCATTCCTTCGAGGAGTTGTTCCATCGAGGCCCGGGCCTCGGTTCCGTCGGTGATTCCCCAGGCTCCGGTGAGCGTATCGATGGCGAGTTCGCGCCGGTCACCCAGCGGATGGTCGCGTTCGGGGCCGAGCAGCAGCGCGTCGTGGAAGGCATCCCAGCGCGCCGAGTAGAAGGCGCCCAGCGACAACGCCCGCAGGCGGTCATCGTCGATCTGCGCGCCGGACCAATGGTCTTCCTCGCGCTTGTCGAGCTCCGGATAGGGGAAGGGGGTCGGCGTGGGCAATCCGGCAGCAGCCATACCGTGAGTGTAGGACTCCCGTCCAGCACCGGTCCGGTCAATGTGTTTTCACATTTGGGGCTTGTCCTGTCACGGCGCTGGTTCCGGGGCTAATGTGCAAACATGTGTAGAAATATCACCGTCTTGCGAGGTCTGGAACCCGCCGCCACCGAGGAGGAGATCTACGCCGCCGCACTGCAGTACGTGCGCAAGGTGGGTGGTCTGTCCGGACTGAGTTCGGCCACCAAACCCGCGGTGGACAAGGCAGTGGCCGCGGTGGCCGAGGCAACCACCGCCCTGTTGACGGAGTTGCCCGACCGGCGAGTCCCGCCCGCTACCGAACCGCCACTGCGCCGGCTGGCTCGGGAAAACCTGTAATCACTCACCGACGGGACGCCGCGACCGGGCGCGGTGACCCGAGACAAGCTGCCCCACATCTGTGAGATGCTGAGGCAGTCACCGATAGATTGTGTCACGATCGGTACTATGCGCCGATCCACTGTGATCGGCCGCCAGCGGTTCAGCACGACGCAGTGGGAGAACAGCAGTGACCGACACCGAATCGGAACGACCCGATACCGAGCCCGGAACGGGCCGGTCCCCCGACACGGATATCCGTGTCCGCAACCCCGCAACCGGCGAAACAGTCGGCAGCGTTCCCGACACCCCCGCCACAGCGGTAGCCGCGCGGATCGCCGAACTACGCGAGCACCAGCGCGAATGGGCGGCCATGGGCGCGAACGGGCGCAAGGAATGGCTGCTGAAACTGCAGGACTGGATCATCGACAATACCGAGTCGCTCGCCGACGTCCTCCAGTCCGAAACCGGTAAGCCCCGGGTGGACTCCCTCATCGATCCGATTTTCGGCAGCGATCTGATCGGCTACTACGCGCGTCGCGCACCGAAATTCCTGGCCGACGAACATCCTTCCCCACACAGCCCACTGTCCCGGGTGAAACGGCTGACCACGGTATTCGAACCGTACCCGGTGGTCGGCGTGATCACGCCGTGGAACTTCCCGCTGGCCATGCCGATCCTCGATGTGATCCCGGCGCTGGCGGCCGGGGCCGCAGTGATCTTGAAGCCGTCCGAGGTCACACCGCTGTCGGCCCTCGAACTGGCTCGCGGCTGGTCCGAGATCGGCGCGCCACCGGTGTTCTCCGTCGTCACCGGAGCGGGCGCCACCGGCGCGGCGGTCGTGGACAACGCCGATTACATCCAGTTCACCGGCTCCACGGCCACCGGACGCCGGATCGCCGCCGCCTGCGCGGCCCGCATGATTCCCTACAGCCTGGAGCTGGGCGGTAAAGACCCGGCGATCGTGCTCGCCGACGCCGATATCGATCGCGCTGCGCACGGAATCGCGTTCGGCGGCATGTTCAACTCCGGCCAGGTCTGCATCTCGGTGGAGCGGGTTTATGTCGAGGCCCCGGTCTACGACGAATTCGTCGCCAAACTGACCGCGAATGTCGAATCCCTGCGGCAGGGTCGCGACGATCGCACGCCTCGTCACGATGTCGGCGCCATGGCGAACGAGAACCAGGTCGCGATCGTGTCCCGGCATATCGAGGAAGCGGTCGCAGCGGGCGCGAAGGTGCTGACCGGCGGTAAACGCACCGGCGAAGGAACCTTTTTCGAGCCGACGGTGCTGGTCGATGTCGATCACAGCATGACCTGTATCACCGAGGAGACCTTCGGGCCCACCCTGCCGGTGATGAAGGTCGCCGACGAGGCCGAGGCCATCCGCCTGGCCAACGATTCGGTGTACGGCCTGTCCGCCTCGGTGTGGACCGGCGACAAGGCCCGGGGCGAACGGGTTGCGCGCGCGCTGAACGCCGGCGCGGTGAACATCAACGATATTTTCGCCAACCTGTTCAACTTCGCACTGCCGATGGGCGGCTGGGGCGATTCCGGTGTCGGCGCCCGCTGGGGCGGCGCCCAGGGTGTACGCAAATACTGCAAGGCCAAGGCGATCACCACACCGCTGTTGCCGACCCAGGAACGCGAGCTGACCTGGATGCCCTACGACCTGAACAAGATCCTGATCGGACTGGGCGCCATGCGCGCGGCCGGTGCGCGCGGGATGCGCCGGATCGACCTGCCCGCCCTGCTCCGACTCAAGGGAGATAAACGATGATGCGAGACCTCCGCGGCAAAGTTGTCGTGATCACCGGCGGCGCCCGCGGAATCGGCCTGGCCACCGCTGTGGCACTGGCGAAACTGGGCGCGAAGATCGCGATCGGCGATATCGACGAGAAAACGGTCAAGGAATCGGGTACCGATTACGATTTCGACCACTACGGCCGGCTCGATGTCACCGATCAGCAGTCGTTCACCACGTTCCTCGACGACGTCGAGCGCGAACTCGGACCGATCGACGTACTGATCAACAATGCGGGGATCATGCCGACCGGGCGGCTGGTCGACGAATCCGACCGGATCACCCGCCGGATCCTGGATATCAACGTCTACGGCGTGATCCTCGGATCGAAGATCGCGCTGGCCCGGATGCTCGCGCGCGGACGCGGGCACATCATCAATATCGCCTCGCTGGCCGGCGAGACCCATATTCCGGGCCTGGCCACGTACAACGCCTCCAAACACGCGGTATTGGGTTTCACCGACACCCTGCGTGAGGAGTACCGCGGAACCGGTGTCGAATTCTCCTCGGTCCTACCCACGCTGACCAAGACCGAACTGGGGTCCGGGGTCGCCGCACCCAAGGGGCTGCCGGCCGCCGAGCCGGCGGATATCGCCGCCGCGGTGGTCCGGCTCATCGCCAAACCCAGGGCGAAGGCGCGGGTTACGCGGGCGGCGGGCGCCATGTCGGTTTTCGTGAACCTGCTACCGCAGTCGGTGGGCGACGCGCTGGGCCGCTCGATGGGTTCGGCTCAGACCTTCCTCGACGACGTGAACACCGAACAGCGCAAGGCCTACGAGGAACGTATCCGACACGACTGACACCGCCTTGGGGGGATCTTTCCGATACGCACCGCGGCCCGCACGGTGGGGCCGCGGTGCTGTCGTGCGCACCATCGGACGGCCATCGAAACACCATTGTGATCAATATCACTTGACGTGCATAGTCGAGTACAGGCTGCACAGAAACCGCCGCCGCGGCCGGAGCCGAAACCGTGCAGCCTCTCCATCGCCCGAGGTGGACACCACATCGTCCACGAAGAGCTCTACCACCGCAAACGTCCGGCGTTTTACGTCGTATCGCCCGCGAACGACATACAGACCATGCGGCGCGAAACCGATGATGCACATCACCGTGACACCGAATAAGCTGTCACTAACAAACCTGCCGACTGTTTCTGGGCCACTATGCGGACCTTCCGAACATATTAGGGCTGGAAATTCGGCAACGATTCTGATAGCAAGGTGCTATGGACCCGCATTTGCGCGATCTGCGGTATTTCGTCGCCGTCGCCGAGGAACTGCACTTCACCAACGCCGCTCAGCGGCTGCACATCGCTCAACCGACACTGTCGCGTCAGATCCGGCAGCTGGAACGCCAACTCGATGTGGTCCTGTTCGATCGCAACCAGCGCAGCGTCGCGCTCACGGTTGCGGGTAAGGAACTGCTGGGCGGGGCCCGCAAGATCCTGGAACTCTGGGAGACCACCAACGGCTCGCTACAGGAAGCCGGCGAAGTACTGCGCGTCGGCCTGCAATCGAACCTGGGCCGCGGCCTGCTCAACGATCTGGAAAGCGCCAGCGGCCACCGTCTCGCGCTGCACCAGGCCTCCTGGACCGATCCGTCCAGCGGTCTGTCCGGCCGCCAGGCCGATCTGGCACTGGTCTGGCTCCCACTGCCCGATCCCAACCGGTACCGCTGGCAAGTGCTGCGCACCGAGCGGCGCTGGGTTCTGCTCCCGGAGAACCATCCACGAGCCGCCCAGGAAATGATCGACTTCGCCGATCTCGTCGACGAACCGTTCATCGCCCTACCCGCCGAGGCCGGCGCGGTCCGCGATTTCTGGCTCGGCAACGACGCCCGCAACGGCCGGACGGCGAAGATCGGCGCGGAAGCAGCCACCCCGGAAGACCGGCTGGAAGCCGTCGGGCTGGGGCTCGGACTGTGCTTGCTGGCCGAGAACAACGTGCCGATGTACCGCTGGCCCGGCCTGACCGCGCGTCCCCTCACCGGGATCGCACCGTGCGAACTCGCGGTAGCCTGGCGTGCCGACGACACCCGGCCGACCATTCTGGAATTCGGCCAGCGGGCCGTGTCCGGAGGTTTCGCGGAACCGCCCGCCATCCCTGCGTGAGCTGTGCTTATTTTGCGGCGCCTGCGGCGCCGCGGGGTTCGGCCGATGGTTCGCCGGCGGCGGGCGCGTTCTCGTGGCTCACCGCGGCACCGTCGCGCCTTCAGTCGGTTTCGCCGCCGTAGACCCGCGGGTGCAGGGTGCCGATATAGGGCAAGTCGCGGTAGCGCTCGGCATAGTCCAGGCCGTATCCCACGACGAATTCGTTGGGGATGTCGAAACCCACATTCGCCACCTCGACCTGGGTGCGCAGCGCATCGGGTTTCCGCAGCAGGGTCACCACCTCGAGCGAGGCCGGATTGCGGGTGGAGAGGTTGCGCATCAGCCAGGACAGCGTCAGACCCGAATCGATGATGTCCTCGACGATCAGCACATTGCGGCCGGCGATGTCCTTGTCCAGATCTTTCATGATGCGCACGACGCCGGAGGACGAGGTCGACGAACCGTAGGAGGAAACGGCCATGAACTCCAGCTGTGTCGGGATGGGTAGCGCCTTCGCCAGATCGGTCATGAAGAAGATCGCGCCCTTGAGTACCCCGATCAGCAGCAGATCCCCCTCCGGGGCATCGGCCGGATACCGTTTGGAGATCAGTTCGGCCAGCTCGCTGACCTTGGCCTCGATTTGTTCCTCGGTGATCAGGACCGAAGCGATATCGTCCCCGTACACGTCACTGGTTTCCCTTCGGTTTCGGCTCACCCGGTCGCGCGGGCAAGTGTCAGCCTGCCATGCTCGCGGGCGACGACCAACCTGATCCCCCGCTCTTTCCCACTCACCGCGACCCCGCCCTGACCGTGCCAGGCCACCACAAGATCGTCCACCGCCCGCAGATGGGCGCCCGTCACCACCCGCACCCCGCCGGCCAGCAGCCAGGCCCGCACGGTCCGGCGCCGTACCGCGGCCGCGGCGTCGGCGAGTACCGCGCAGGACAGGCCCGGCCCCCCGAATTCGGCCCGGACCAGCAGTTCGGCAGCGAATCCGTCGAGTGCGGTGTTGTCCTCGCGCAACAGGTCGGCGGTCCGGGCCAGCGCTACCGCCGCGCCACCGCCGAGCACATCTTCCAGCAGCGGCAGAACTTCCGTGCGCAGGCGGACGCGGGTGAACTCCGGGGAAAGATTGTGTGGATCCTCATAGGGCGACAGGCCCAGATCCGCACAGAACTGCCGGGTGGTCGCGCGCCGGACGTTCAGCAACGGTCTGCCCCACGGATTGTCGAACTGCGCCATGCCCTGGATCGAGCGCGCCCCCGAACCCCGACCGAGCCCGAGTAGCACGGTTTCGGCCTGATCGTCGAGCGTATGACCGAGCAGTACCGGCAGTTCACCGCGCGCACGGTCCAGCACGCCGTAGCGGGCGGCGCGTGCGGCCGCCTCCATACCGCCGGGACCGTCGACATCGACGGGCAGTACCCGCACCGAACGGCAGCCCAGCGCTCGCGCGACGGCCGCCGCTGTCGCCGCGACCTCGTCCGATCCGGCCTGGAGCCGATGATCCACGATCAGCGCGTCCACTGTCGCCGCCTCGGCCACGGCCGCGGCCGTCAGGGCCAGCGAATCGGCCCCGCCCGACAGCGCGACGGCTACCCCCGGTTGCGTAGGCCGGAACCGCGCCAGCCAGGCCCGGACGGCATGCCGCAGTGCCAGCACCGCGGGTGTCTCGGGTAGCCGGACCGGCCGTGCCGTAGCGCCGTGCGACGGCGCGGCGGTCGGGGTGGCAAGGCCCGGCCCGACCTCGGTCTCGTTGTCCACTCCACTGCTCCGTGTCATGGCGCTACTTTTCGGCGCGTCTCGAGGGTGGGGCCGCACCTCGTTCGGGCTGCCCCGGGTGGGCGGGTCAGGCCAGGACTCGGGTGATCCAGCGTTGGGGTACATCGATCTCGTCGGGGCGCGGGAGGGTGTCCGCGTCGGTCCATATCGCGTTGAACTGCTGCATGCCGACCGTTTGCACCACCTCGTCGACGAAAGCCTTTCCGCGCACGTACTGCGCGACCTTGGCGTCGATCCCCAGCAGTGCGCGCAGCAACCGCTGGACCGGATTGGCGGGACGAGTGCGCCGTTTGTCGAAGGCGGCCCGGATCTGCTCGACCGTGGGCACCACGCTCGGGCCGACGGCATCCATCACGTGGTCGGCGTGTCCCTCGAGCAAGGTACCCAGCATCAGCAGCCGGTCCAGCGCCTCCCGCTGTGCCGGGGGCTGAGTGGCACGCAGCAGGCCGACCACGCCACGCGAATTAGGATCGTCGGTGGCCCGGCCACTGCGCCGCAGTCTGAGTTCGGCGATCAGCCGCGCCAGCATCTCCGAGGTGGCCTCGTCCTCGATATCGCCGAGCACCTCGACGTTCTCGCGCATATAGCCGGCCAGCCACGGGGAAGCCGAGAACTGCACCCGATGGGTCACCTCGTGCAGGCAGACCCACAAGCGGAAATCTGCCGGTGACACCCCCAGTGCCCGCTCGACGCCGACGATATTGGGCGCCACCAGTAGCAACGTGCCGTCGGGGCCGGTGAACGGATCGTACTGGCCGAGGATCGCGGTCGACAGGAAGGCGAGCATGGCGCCCACCTGCACCCCCGCCGGTTTACCGGCCAGCGGGCCACCCCGGTCCGGCGTTCCGGCCCCGGTGAGCAGTGACATCGAATCGGCCGCGGCACCGATCCAGCCGGGCCGGTCGACGATCCGCGCCGCGGGCACCGGCTGATCGTCCAGCAGACCGGTCACCGCGCGGACCGGCTTCTCGGCCCGCACCGACGCGTCGGCGAGTTCGGCCACGGCCTGCTCGGCGGCGAGCCGCGAAGTTCGTGGCCCGGCGGGCACCAGCGCCGCCCCGGTGCGGGCGGCCCACCGCCAATCCACCGCGCCTGCGAACGTGCGCCGCTCACCTTCGGTATCGGATGGGCCGGCACCGGCCGTCTCGGACGCACCGGGACCTTGTCGAATCGTCATGCGCCCTCCAGCCGTCAGGAACATCCACAGTTGCGCAGCGTGGTCGCGACGGCGTCCAATGCGGGCCGGCTGACCTCCGGCGGCCGATCGCTCGACATCAAAGTGAAGGTCAGGACCCGGCCGTCACGATCCAGCACATACCCGGCCAACGTACTGGCCACCGACAGAGTTCCGGTCTTGGCGCGAACCCACCCCGCGCCGCCCTGGTTCTGGGTGACATAACGGCCGGCCAGCGAACCGGTACCGCCCGCGACCGGCAGATAGTCGAGCAGCGGAACCAATGTGGCGGTCAACATCTGCTCGGGGTCGGCTGGTTCGGACTTCGATCCGGCTCCCGCGCCGAGCGGCGATATCACCGGTTTCGGTGCGGTGCCGGTCGTCGCCGCATCGATACCGGGGCCGGCGGCGGTGGCCAGTATCCGGTCCAGCACCCGCGCCGGTATCCGGTCGTCGGTCGACAAGCCGCTGCAGTCGTACATGGTCACACCGCTCAGATCGAAGCCGTGCTCGGCGAGAACCGCGGCGACCGCGGCGGCCGCCCCGTCGAACGACGCCGGATGGCCGGTGGCCAGCGCGACCTCCCGGCCGATGGTTTCGGCCAGCACGTTGTCCGAATGCACCATCATGTCGCGCAAACGGTCACGCAGCGGCGCGGAAGCCACCTCGGCCAGCCGTTTGGTTCCCTCGGGCGCGATACCGATCCGCACCTTGGCCGGATCGAGGCCGAGTTCGGTCGCCAGCCGCCGGCCCACATCCAGCGCCGGGGTGCCCGAACGCGGGGAATACTCGACCAGCGGGTCCAGCCGGCCACCGTCGAGCATGATCGGTTCGAGGGGGGCGATCGAACCACCGCCGATATCGACCGGGTCCCAGCCGCGGGCCATCGTCGGCCCGGAGTAGCGCGAGATATCGACCACGACGGTGTCCGCCCGCACATCGGCGGTACGCACCTGATTCGCCAGATCGGCCAGGCTGGCGGCGCCCGGATAGTAACCTTCGCCGCCCGGTTGCGCGGTCAGCGTGGGATCGCCGCCGGCCACCAGCACGATCTCGTCCGGCGCCGCGCCCGCGACCACCCGGGTGTGCACGCGCTGATCGGCGGGCAGGGTGAGCAGCGCCGCGGCGGTGGTCATGATCTTCGCCGTCGACGACGGCACCCGCGGTTCGTCGGCGCGGGAATTCCACAGCACGGCGCCGGTCTCGGCATCGGTGACCGATCCGGCGAAACCACCCAGGTCAGGATTGGCCGTAACCGGTCCCAGAGCCGCCGCGACACCGGCCGGGCTGGGTACCGGAGCGGTATCGGGCGCGGGCCGGACCTCCGGAAGCACCCGGACCGGAGCGGGCGGCGCCGCGATGGTGAGCCCGCCGTGCCGGAATTCCGGGGTCCACGGCTGTAATACGACAGCCAGCACCACCGCCGCACCCACCAGCCCCACCAGGACAGTGATCAACCACGCCCGCAACCCACGGCGCCGGCGCCCCGCCGACCCGTCCATCCCGCTGCCACCCTGCCAAACCACGCTGCCGCCGTCTCCCTCGTACCTGTCCGTGGCACCGGGCCCCGCCGAACCCATGTGCCGCCGACAACCCTATCGGTGTTCGGCTACCGTTCTCGGCGAACAACCGGGTGCGCCGGACGCCGGCCACCACGGTGCATCGTGAGAGCAGCGGAAGGAGTTGGCGTGGAGTTCGACGTCACCATCGAGATCCCCAAGGGTTCGCGCAACAAGTACGAGGTCGACCACGAAACAGGACGGGTCCGGCTGGACCGGTTCCTGTACACCTCGATGGCCTACCCGGCCGACTACGGTTTCATCGAGGACACCCTCGGCGAAGACGGCGACCCGCTGGACGCCTTGGTGCTGCTGCCGGACTCGGTGTTCCCCGGCGTCATCGTCGAGGCCCGGCCCGTCGCCATGTACCGGATGACCGACGAGGCGGGCGGCGACGACAAGATCCTGTGCGTTCCCGCGGGCGATCCGCGCTGGGACCATATCCAGGACCTCGCCGACGTCCCGGAATTCGAACTGGCCGCGATCAAGCACTTCTTCGAGCGGTACAAGGACCTGGAGCCGGGCAAGTACGTCAAAGGCTCGGAATGGGTCGGGCGGGCCGAGGCCGAAACCGAGATCGAGGCGTCCTTCCAGCGGTTGAAGGACAAAGGCGGGCACTGAGTTTTTCGCCGCGCCGGCGCGCGGGGTTTCGGCCCCCTCGGCCCCTGCTTTCCGCCCGCGATACTCGCGGCTGCGCCGCACGGCGCTGAATGACAGGCACGGCCTGGCGGATGCCCGCGGCTCAGGGGCGAGGCGCACCGCTCAGACGATGCCTGCGGGTTTGTCCGCAGGCATCGTCGGCTCGGCTCTCGCGGCGGCGAGGAGAACTACCGTCCGCCGGTATCCGCTGTTACCGGCCCTTGTAATCGGGGGTGCGCTTCTCGAAGACTGCCTGGATGGCCTCGGTGAGATCCTCGGAGGGCAGGAAGGCGGCGTTCCAGGCAGAAACGTAGCGCAGCCCCTCGGTAACCGCGGGCGAATTGCGCTGGCCGAGGACGTCTTTCACCCCCTGGACCACCAGCGGCGGGTTGGCGGCGATTTCCCGGGCGGTCGCGTGGGCGCCGGCCAGCACCGCGTCCTGGTCCGGGAAGACGTCGTTGACCAGGCCGATCTTCTCCGCGCGGGCCGCGTCGATATCCTTGGCCGTGTAGGCGAGTTCACGCAGGTGACCTTCGCCGATGATGCCGGGCAGCCGCTGCAGTGAACCCACATCGGCCACGATCGCGACCTTGGCCTCACGCAGGCTGAACTTCGCCTCGGCGCTGGCGTAGCGGATATCCGCGGCGGAAATGAGGTCGAGACCGCCGCCGATGCACCAGCCCGAGACGGCGGCGATCACCGGTTTACGGCATTCGGCCACCGCGGTGATCGCATCCTGCAGGCGGCGGATCTCGCCGAGGAAATCGGTACGCGGGGCGGCCAGGGCCCGGTCGGCCATGAGCGGGCCGAAGGTACCGCTCATCGCGGGCAGGTCCAGGCCGTAGGAGAAGTGCTTCCCCGAGCCGGTGAGTACTACCGCCCGGACTTCGGGGTCGGCGTCGAGACCGCGGAAGATCTCCGGCAGCTCCCGCCAGAAATCCGGGCCCATTGCGTTTCCCTTACCCGGGCCGGTGAGCGTCACCCGGGCGACGCGATCGTCGGTTTCGACGGTGAAAGCCTGCCAATCTGTCATCGGCCCAGACTAATGCCCATACCGTACCGTCCCGGATTACCGGGCGGACCTGTCCACTCGCTGGGACGGGCCTGCTCGGTCATCCGCAAACGGCGGCGCAGGCGCCCGGTTCGCCTTACCCTGTGGCCATGCGCAGGTCGCTTCCACCGATAACCTGCCGGGTCTCGGACACTTTGATAGCGCGCGGACACCACGGTCTGATCGTCACCGTGCCGGATACCGCGGCCGGTCCCGCGGAAACCGCGCAGGCGATGGAGGTGGCGACCGGGGCATTGGTGCAGGCACAGGTCTTCCTACTCGGTGACGACCCGATCCTGCTGCTGGTTTCCGCGGCGCATCAGGTGGACGCCGCGCATACCGGCGCACGGCTCGACGGTGAACTGGTGCCCGCGCCCCCGCATCTGGCCGTCAAGTACACCGGACAGCTGCCGGGCAGTATCGCGCCCGTCGGTCATCCCGCGAACCTGCCGACCTGGGTGGACAGCACACTGTCGGGGTTCGGTGAGCTGGTGGCGGCCGGTGGCTACCCGGGTGCCGTTTTCCGCACTTCCTATCGCGAACTCCTGCGGATCACCGCCGGTCTCTCCCTCGATGTGGAATGACCCGGGTGAACCTTCCACCCAGCGGACCGCCCCGCGCGACCGGGACTATCCGGGCGTAGCGTCGACTGGGTGACCGAAGCACCACGGCCCGAGACCGGCATCCGGATTCCCGACGATCTCAGCGGGATCACCGCCGAGCAATACCGCGCCTCGATGCGGCACTATCCGTCCGGCGTCACCATCGTGACGTTGGACTCGGCCACCGGCCCGGTCGGTTTCACCGCGACCTCGTTCGCCTCGCTGTCCCTGGACCCGCCGCTCGTCTCGTTCAATATCGCCGATACCTCCTCCAGTCTCGCCGCGCTGACCGCCGCGAAATCGGTGGTGATCCATTTCCTGGGCGAACACCAGCGCCATCTCGCCCAGCGGTTCGCCCGGACCGCGGCGCACCGGTTCAGCGACCCCGCCCTGTGGTCGGCCCTGGACACCGGGGAGCCGGTCCTGCACGGCACCCCGCTGTGGCTGCGCACCACCATCGAGCAGCTCATCCCGATCGGCGACCACACTCTCGTGGTGGGCCGGGTGGTGAAGGTCCACGACGACACCGAGGAAGAACCCCCCACCGTCCCCTTGCTCTACTACAAGGGCCGTTACTACCGCCCCACCCCGCTCGCCGACGACGTCGACTGAACGCGGACGCTACCGTCCCCACTTCGCCGGGCGCAGACTTCTGATTCGGAGCCGTCGGCGCCTTCCGAACGATTCGACCTGCCCGGCCCCACGGCGACAGGAGACCTACGTCCCGCCGAGGCCGTATGCACGCGCGAGCAGTAGGAGTCCGGCGGTATTCACGGAAGTCGAATCGGCACCCTTCCACGTCCATGCCGCTGACGACCAAGCCACCTCACGGCACCGGCGACGGCCGGCTCAGGCGCGACCCGGCCTACTTCACCAGCGCCTGCTCGGAGCCGGACCAGACGCTGCCGAACAACGGCCCCGGCACAGGGCGGCATTCGATGGACTCCCTCGCGGTTACCGGAGGTGTCCAGCGTTCCGGCCGAGTCCGGCGAACCCCGAGAGTCCAGAGCGGGTCTGGGCCCGCGGCAGCGGTTTCGTCACCGGTGGACACAGGGGTCGAAGCCCGCGGGCACCTGCGCGTCAATAGACTCATTCGACCGCTGTTTGCCGGGCGGTAACCCTCGTGTGGGAGAACGAGTCGGTCGGCTGGGCGATGGAAGGTGGGCCGGGTACATGCAGGCGCAGCTGCAAACGGTGAGCGGGCTCCGGCGCGCCGAGGCGGCGCCGCGGGCACGCACGCTGGTCGATGTTCTCGCCGAGACGGCGGCCCGGCACCCGGACGCTCCCGCGGTGGCGACCGCCGACCGCACTCTCTCCTATGCCGAACTGCTGGCGGAGATCGACCGCTCGGTCCGGGATCTACGGGCGGCCGGGGTTCGCCGTGGTGATCGGGTGGGTGTCCGGATGCCGTCGGGCACCTGGGAGCTGTATCTGACCATTTTGGCAGTTCTGCATGCCGGTGCCGCCTATGTTCCGGTCGATGCCGACGATCCCGACGAGCGGGCCCGGCTGGTTTTCGGTGAGGCGCAGGTCACCGCGATCGCCACGGCCACGGGAATCGAACCGGCCGGCGACCGCCGCCCCGGTTCGGCAATCGACGGGCAATCCGCGCCCACCGTGGACGACGACGCCTGGATCATCTTCACCTCCGGCTCCACCGGCACACCGAAGGGTGTCGCCGTCACCCACCGCAATGCGGCCGCCTTCGTCGACGCGGAGGCGCGCCTGTTCCTGCGCGACAACCCGCTCGGTCCCGGCGATCGCGTACTGGCCGGGCTCTCGGTCGCCTTCGACGCCTCCTGTGAGGAAATGTGGCTGGCCTGGCGGCACGGCGCGTGCCTGGTTCCCGCGCCGCGCGCGCTGGTGCGGACCGGCGCGGATCTGGGACCGTGGCTGGTGCGGCAGGGCATCACCGTGGTGTCGACCGTCCCCACGCTGGCCGCGACCTGGCCCGCCGAGGCGCTGGAATCGGTGCGGCTGTTGATCTTCGGCGGCGAAGCCGTACCGCCGGACCTGGCCGAACGCCTGGCCGACGACGATCGCGAGGTATGGAACACCTACGGCCCCACCGAGGCCACCGTGGTCGCCTGCGCTGCGCTGCTGGATGGCACCGGTCCGGTGCGGATCGGGCTGCCGCTGGACGGCTGGGATCTGGCGGTGGTCGACGCGAACGGCGCCCCAGTGGGTGAGGGCGAATCCGGCGAACTGGTGATCGGCGGTGTAGGTCTTGCCCGCTACCTCGACCCCGTCAAGGACGCCGAGAAATACGCACCGCTGGCGTCACTGGGCTGGGACCGCGCCTACCGCAGCGGCGATCTGGTCCGCAACGACAGCGCCGGTCTGATCTTCCTGGGCCGCGCGGACGATCAGGTGAAGATCGGCGGCCGGCGGATCGAGCTCGGCGAGATCGACAATGCCCTCCAGCATCTCCCCGGGGTGAGCGGCGCCGCCGCCGCGGTACGCACCACTGCCACCGGCTCGCCTGTTCTGATCGGCTACCTCACCGGCGTCCCCGGCGATTACGATTTGACCGCTGCCCGCACGCAACTGTCCGGGCAGCTTCCCGCCCCGATGATCCCGCGACTGGTGGTCGTCCCCGAACTACCCACCCGCACTTCCGGCAAGGTCGACCGCAATGCCCTGCCCTGGCCGCTGGCGGGGGCCGATTCCGGAACCGAACACGGTCTCACGGGCACGGCTGCCTGGGTGGCGCAGATCTGGACCGATGTACTCGCCGCAGAGATCACCGGCGCCGAGGCCGATTTCTTCGAACTCGGCGGCGGATCGCTGTCGGCGGCGCAACTGGTGTCGGCATTGCGCACGCGGTATCCCCAGGTAACCGTCGCCGATATCTATGACCATCCGCGACTCGGCGCACTGGCCGAACTCCTCGACGACACCGGTCCGGGCGCCACCGCCGAAACGCGCCGGGTCGCGCCGACGCCGCGTTCGGCGCAGTTGATCCAGGTGCTCGCGACGATCGCCCTGACCACTCTCACCGGGCTGCAATGGGTGACCTGGCTTGCGGTGGCCGCGAGTGTCGCGGACGGGTTCGACGTGCTGCCGTGGCTGCCCCGTCTCTCCTGGTGGTGGACCGCATTGCTGTTCGGGGTGTTCATCACTCCGCTGGGCCGGATGGCGATCTGCGTCGCCGGTGCCCGTCTCCTCCTCACGGGTGTGAAGCCGGGTAGCTATCCGCGCGGCGGCTCGGTACATGTGCGGTTGTGGGCCGCGGTCCGGCTGGCCGAGGCCAGCGGTGCGGAAAATCTTTCCGGCGCCCCGTGGATGGTGCCGTTCGCCCGCGCGCTGGGGGCCACCGTCGGCAAGGGGGTCGACCTGCACACCCTGCCCCCGGTGACCGGCATGCTCGAACTGCGCGACGGATGCAGCGTAGAACCCGAGGTCGACCTGTCCGGTTACTGGATCGACGGCGATACCGTGCACATCGGTTCGATCCAGGTGGGCAAAGGCGCTGTCGTCGGTGCGCGCTCGGTGCTGCTACCCGGTACCAAGATCGGCCGGGATGCCGAGATCGCCGCCGGTTCGGCGGTATCCGGGAAAGTGAAGGCCGGTCAGGAATGGGCCGGTTCTCCGGCGGTGAAGGTCGGCCGGGCCCGGCATCGCTGGCCGGCGCAGACACCCGAGCGGGCCGTGCACTGGGTGATCGCGTACGGGATCGGTTCGCTGGCGCTGGGTGCACTGCCGCTGGCCGGGCTGGCGGCGGGCCTCGCGGTGATCGCGTGGGGCGTCCGGGATTCGGTGGATTTCACCGCCGCCCTGCTACCGGCCTTCCTGTGGCTGCCCGTGGCGACCCTGTTCAGCCTGGTGGTGTACGCGGTGGCCACCGTTGTCGCGGTCCGGCTGCTCAGCATCGGCCTGACCGAGGGCTATCACCCGGTGCGCAGCCGGGTGGGCTGGCAGGTGTGGGCGACCGAACGCCTGCTGGATTCGGCTCGCACGTTCCTGTTCCCGCTCTACGCCTCGTTGCTGACCCCGATCTGGTTGCGGCTGCTCGGCGCGAAGGTCGGCAAACGGGTCGAGGCGTCCACGGTGCTGCTGCTGCCCAAGTTCACCACCGTCGCCGACGGCGCGTTCCTCGCCGACGACACCATGATCGCCAGTTACGAACTGGGCGGGGGCTGGCTGCACATCGGTGAGGCAAAGGTCGGTAAACGCGCCTTCCTCGGCAATTCCGGGATGACCGCACCCGGCCGGCGGGTACCGAAGAACGGCCTGGTGGCCGTGCTGTCGGCGGCGCCGACCAAGGCCAAGGCCGGATCGTCGTGGCTGGGCAGTCCGCCGGTCCGGTTGCGCCGGGCGGCCGGCAGTGCCGATACCGACCGCACCTTCGATCCGCCGCTGCGGTTGCGGATCTTCCGCGGCGCCTTCGAAACCTGCCGGCTGGCCGCGGTGCTGGTGACCTTCGCCATCGGCCTCGGGGTTCTGTTCGCCCTCGCCCGAGTGGCGGGCTCTTTCGGCTACCTGGCCGCCGGGTTGCTGTCCGGGGTGGTACTCATGGTCGCGGGCGCGGCGGCCTGCGCGAGTGCGGTCACGGCGAAATGGGTTCTGGTGGGCCGGATCCGGGCCGAAGAGCATCCGCTGTGGAGTTCGTTCGTCTGGCGCAACGAAGTCTCGGACGCCTTCGTGGAAACCGTTGCGGCGCCGTGGTTCGCCCGTGCGGCGACCGGTACGCCCGTCCTGAATCTCTGGTTACGCGCGCTCGGCGCGAAGATCGGCCGCGGGGTATGGTGCGAGTCCTACTGGCTTCCGGAGGCAGACCTGGTGACACTCGGCGACGGAGCGACCGTGGAACGCGGCTGTGTGGTGCAGACCCATCTGTTCCACGACCGCATCATGGCCATGGACACCGTCACCCTGGAACCGGGAGCCACCCTCGGACCGCATTGCGTCGCCCTGCCGGCCGCCACCGTCGGCGCAGGCGCCACCGTGGGCCCGGCGTCGCTGGTGATGCGCGGCGATACCGTGCCGCCGTCCACGAGATGGTGGGGTAACCCCATCGCCCCCTGGACCGGCCCGGCGCGCGCACCGGACAGCGATTCGGCGGACGAGGAGACCGACCGCTGATGGGGAGCAGGTTCTACGACGCCCCCATCGACGACTATCTCCCACAGAACGGCAACCGGGGCTATCGCGTTTCGCGGTACGAGCTGGAGCTGAACTACAAGGTCGCCAGCAACCGCCTCGCGGGGCGCGCCGTGATCACCGCGGTGACCACGGCCGAACGCCCCCGGTATTCGCTCGACCTGTCCCAGGCCCTGGCGGTATCGAAAGTGCTGGTCAACGGCAACAAGTCCGTCAAGTACAACCATCAGCGCGGCAAACTCACCGTCACCCCCCGCGAGCGGATCCCGGCGGGCGGGATCCTGCAGCTCGTCGTCCAGTACGCCGGCGCACCGAAACCGGTGCGCGGCCCCTGGGGCGAGGTCGGCTGGGAGGAGCTCACCGAAGGTGCGCTGGTCGCCAGTCAACCCAACGGCGCCGCCTCCTGGTTCCCCTGCGACGATCATCCGAGCTCCAAGGCCAGCTACCGGTTCTCGATCACCACCGATACCCCGTACTACACCCTCGCCAACGGCAACCTCGTCGGCAAGCAGACCAAGGCAGGGCAGACCACCTGGGTCTACGAACAGGCCGAACCGATGGCCAGCTATCTGGCGACCGTGCAGATCGGCCGTTACCGCAGGCACCGGCTCAGCGACCACAACGCCCCGGTGCCGATGTACGCGGCCGTTCCGGCCACACTGCGCGCCGCCTTCGATCACGATTTCGCCCGTCAGCCGGCGATGATGTCGGTGTTCAGCGACCTGTTCGGGCCGTACCCCTTCCAGAGCTACTCGGTGGTGGTCACCGAGGACGAGCTGGAGATCCCCATCGAAGCCCAGGGCATCTCCATTTTCGGCGCCAACCACTGCGACGGCCGCCGCGGCGCGGAACGCCTGGTCGCGCACGAACTCGCACACCAGTGGTTCGGCAACAGCCTGACCATCCAGCACTGGTGCGATATCTGGCTGCACGAGGGTTTCGCCTGCTACGCGGAATGGATCTGGTCGGAAGCGGCCGGCGGCGCGAGCGCGGACCAGCTGGCCCGGGCGGCCTGGCATACCCTGCGCCGGGAGCCGCAGAACATCGTGGTCGGCGATCCGGGTCCCACTCTGATGTTCGACGACCGCGTCTACAAACGAGGCGCGCTCACCCTGCACGCGCTGCGGGTGGAACTCGGCGATACCGCGTTCTTCCGGCTGATCCGCGATTGGACCGCCCGGCACCGTCATGCGTCGGTCTCCACCGAGGAGTTCACCGATCTCGTCGGCCACTACAGCATGGTGCCATTGCATCCGCTGTGGCAGGACTGGCTGTATTCCGAACCGCTGCCGCAGTTGCCGCCCGCCGGTCAGAAAACCAGGTAGCGGCCCGCCAGCTGTTCGACCAGCGGGTCGTCCTCGCCGACACTGTCCAGGGCATCCAGATCGGCCACCAGCGAGATGAGGCGCGGATCCTCCGACTCGGGACCCGCCGGGCCGTCCTCGGCCAGTTGCCGCAGCATCTTGTCCCGTACCCGGTCCTTCAATGAGTCGCGCATATCCACCTCGTCTGGTCGGTCTCGTTCCGACATGATCGGAAGCACTGCGTGGTTACGCTGCGCTACCTCCTCCGCGCTCGACCCGATCATGTCAGACCGGCGTCAACCAGGTGCCCCATGGCGTGTTGCGCAGCACGGCGTACGCGGCGAGCGAGCCGAGCAGCACCCACATCGTGCCGGTTCCGATCCCGGGCAGCCGCGGTCCTTCACCGCGCCAGGCACGGACGGCCCAATCGCCCACCCACAGCGCGAACAGCACCAGCACCGGCAACGCCAGCAGGTTGCTGTGCAGGGAATCGATGATGTTCCCCTCGGTGAGGTTGTGCACTGCCCGCATACCCCCGCATCCGGGGCAGTACACCCCGAAAAGCGCATACGAAGGACACAGCCCGTACGACCCCGGAACGTGCGGATCCCGGAAATGCAACAGCAGTACTGCGCCCGCGCCCGCGCTCGCCACTGCGGCCGGCAGCGCGACCGCGCTCAGCCAAGCGAGCCTGCCTCGCACAGGCTCCGTTTCCGCGGCCGGAACACCGGATGGCGCCGGTGGTGGCGGGGCCGCGTCGGAGTCGTTCACGGTTCTCACCGTAGCCCCGGCGGCGGGGTTGATGCCACAACCATCGGAGGTGCTAGCTCCGGTTCGCGCCGAGAAGCATAGAAACGGGATCGAATGGGAATTCTGGGTTAACAGCACCGCCCGCGGAACCGACATCCGGGTTGAGAACCACATTCCGGGCAAGGGATCTCGGTGCGGCGCTTGCTCTTGTAAGCACCCAGCTTGCAGGTTACCGTGTCAGGCAGGCACAAAGGAGTGTTCTGATGCTGGTGAAATCGTTGACAGCGCTATCGCAGGCGCACCACGGCGCGCTGACCGCCCCGTACCGAGCCGCGTTACGCGCACGTCGTTTCCGGAACGCTGCCTTCAACGCCCCCGCCGATGCGCCCGAGATATCGACCGTCACCACCGTCGACGGCGCCCGCCTGCGCGTGCATTCCTACGGTCCCGCCGATGCCGAGCCGATCGTGTTCGTCCACGGCTGGAGCTGCTGTATCGAATACTGGAATCCGCAGATCAACGCCTTCGCCGACCGGTGCCGGGTGATCTCCTACGATCAGCGCGGCCACGGTGAGAGCACTCTGGGCCGCGCCCCGCTCGGCGACCGCACCCTCGCCGACGATCTCGCCGCCGTCCTCGATGCCACCCTGCGCCCCGGACGCACCGCACTGCTGGTCGGCCACAGCATGGGCGGTATCACCCTGCAGGCATGGGCCGCCCGCCATCCGCAGCAGGTCGCCCGGCGGGCCCGCGCGGTGGTGCTCGCCAACACCACCTCGGGCAATATCCGCTACGACACCGATCTGCTCCCCCTGCTGAACAAGCCGCTCAGCGTAGGGAATCAGCCGCTCACCCTGCTCGGCTCGCCCATCCGGCTCCCGATGATCGTCGCCGAATCGATCCTCACCACCCCGCTGCCCCTGCCGGGCGGCTGGGCGGCCCGGGAACTGCTCAAACAGCGCATCATGGCCCGTGGCGCCACGAACGAACAGGCGGATTTCGCCCTGAGTATCGTGCGTTCCTGTCGCCCCCTGGCCCGCGGCAGGCACGCCGCCATCCTGGCCGACCTGCAACTCGGCGCGGCGGCCGCCAACTTGACGGTCCCCACCACGATCATCGCCGGACAACACGACCGGCTGCTGCCCGAACGGATGTCGCGCATCATCGCCGACACCATGGAGGAGGCCGGCCACCGCCCCGATTACCAGGTCTGGCCCACCGGCCACCTGGGCAATATCGAGGCCGCCGACCGCTTCAACACCGAACTCGTCTCCATCCTGAATCGCACCGGTTCGCGGTCGGTGGCCGCGGGCTGAGCGGAGGTTCCCCGAGTTCGGTCGACGATGCCCGGCTCGGTGGACTTCATCACGGGGGCACCCCGAGAAGTCGGCGGCAGGAAGAGCCGTCTTGTCCCGGTACCGGAGACGCTCCCCGTGCCGGGAACGGCCGGCGCCATGTGAACAGGAATATCGGCGATGGCGCGTCGTTGCACCCAGCGACAGCTCCCTGGCGATAGGAATGGACTATGCGCGCAGCGACCTACGACCGCTACACCGCCGACGACAACGATGTACGAGTCCGTGACCTGCCCACACCAAAACTGTTCCCAGGATCGGTCCTGATCGAGGTTCGCGCGGCCGGAGTGAACCCGGTCGACTGGAAGCTGATGTCGGGTGCGCTCGACGGCCTGATCGATGCGGTGTTCCCGGTGATTCCCGGCTGGGATGTCGCCGGCACCGTGGTCGATACCGGACTGGACACTCCGGAATTCTCGGTCGGTGACGAGGTGCTCGCCTACGCCCGAAAGGACGTTCTGCAGGGCGGGACCTTCGCCGAACTGGTCGCGGTGCCGGCCGCGCATGTCGCCCGCAAGCCGGCCGAACTACCGTGGGAGCAGGCCGGCGCGCTCCCCTTGGCCGGCGGCACGGCACTGCGCACCCTCGACCTGCTCGAGGTGACCGCCGACGACACCGTGCTGGTCCACGCCGCGGCCGGTGGTGTCGGCAGCCTCGGCGTCCAGATCGCCACGGCCCGCGGCGCCCGGGTCCTGGGCACCGCATCCCAGCAGAACCACGACTACCTGCGCGACCTCGGCGCCGAACCGGTCGACTACGGCGACGGCCTGGTCGAACGAATCCGCGAACTCGCCCCCGACGGCGTGCACGCGGTGGCCGATTTCGTCGGCGGTCAGCTCGACACGACCCTCGCGGTACTCGCTCCGGGCGGCCGGCACGCCTCGGTCGCCGACAACAGCGTGGCCGAACACGGCGGGCATATCGTCTGGGTCCGCCCCGACGGCCGGCAGACCCAGCGCCTGGCCGACCTCGCCGCCAAAGGCAACTTGACGGTCCCCATCGCCCGCACCTTCTCCCTCGACGAGGTTCCCGACGCGTTCGCGGCGAGCCGTACCGGACACACGCGCGGGAAGAACGTCATCGTCCTCTGACCTCCCGGCAGCGCGGACCTCGAGCAGCGCGTCCCGGCCACGTATCGCGGCGTCCGACCTCCCCGGCTTCCGAAGGAGATCTCGTGCCCACGTTCCCGTTCCGGCCGGCTCTCCCGCACCAGGTGTTCAGCGCCGGTTTCTACCCGGATGCCGACGCCGATCATGCGGTGCGCTGCGTCCTCGGCGCGACCGCTTCCGGAGCGGCCGATATCGGCGAGGTTCTGTGGGCGATCGATGCCGCCGAACCCGATGACCACGAGAACTGGTTCCGCACCTGGGAAGCAGCCGGTGAACGTGCGCGCACCCTCGCCGATACCGCCGCCTCCGGCGGCCACCAACTGAGCGCTTCCTGGGCGTATCTCCGGTCCGCCACCTATTTCGCGGCCGCCGTGAACGCGCTCAGCGGTTCCGGCGCCGACGACCGGCTTCTTCCGACTTTCCGCAGCCACCGCTACGGCTGGGACCGTTTCGTCGACACCACCATGCATCAGGTCGAACGTGTCGCCATCCCGTACGAGAACAGCACCCTGCCCGGCTATTTCTTCACCCCCGCGCCGGACAGCACTCCGCGGCCCACCTTCGTGATGGTCAACGGCAGCGACGGCGCGCTGTGTGCTCTCTGGAGTTCGGGAGCATCCGGCGCGCTGGCCCGCGGCTACAACGTGCTGATGTTCGACGGCCCCGGCCAGCAGTCGATGTTGTTCGAGCGGAAAACGGCGTTCCGTCCGGATTGGGAAGCGGTACTCACCCCGGTTCTCGACCATCTGCTCGACCGGAGCGGCGTCGACCCCGAGCGGGTCGCGCTGTACGGGATCAGCCAGGGCGGATACTGGATCGCCCGGGCGCTGGTGTTCGAACATCGTTTCGCGGCCGCTGTCGCCGACCCTGGCGTGGTCGATGTCGCGGCCTCCTGGTCTGCGAATATCCCGAAATCCCTGCTGAGACTGTTCCATGCGGGTAAGAGGAAACAGTTCGACACCGAACTGGGTGTCGGCCTGAAACTCTCCGGAAAAAGTGCCCACACCTGGAACTTCCGGGCTCGCCCGTATGGGTGTGACAGCTATTTCGACACCCTCACCGCGGTTCGCGAGTACACACTCGGCGCGGCCGATGCCGCCCGGATCACCACCCCCCTGTTCATCGCCGACCCCGAGGACGAACAATTCTGGCCGGGCCAGTCCCGGCGTCTCGCCGAGATGGTCTCGGGGCCGGTGCACCGCTGCCGGTTCACCGCGGCCGAGGGCGCGAACTACCACTGCCAGCCGCTGGCCCGCGCCCTCACCGAACAACGCATGTTCGACTGGCTCGACGAAACGCTGCATCTCCGATGACGGTCGGCGCAGGCGGCCACTGAATGGGACCGGCCACCCAGCGGGCTCGGCCGTACGCCGATCCAGGATCCGGCCGCTGTTCCGGAAGGTAGGTTCGTACGATGGCTTTGCGCGTAGTTCAGTGGGCGACCGGGGGTGTCGGACAGGCCGCGATCGGACATATCCTGCGGCATCCCGACCTCGAACTGGTCGGGTGCTGGGTACATTCGCCGGAGAAGTCCGGTAAGGATGTAGGCGATATCGTCGGATCGGAGAAGACCGGTGTGATCGCGACCCACAGTGTGGAGGAAATCCTCGCGCTGGACGCCGATTGCGTCCTGTACGCGCCGCTACTGCCGGACGCCGGTCAAGTGCAGGCGATCCTGCGCTCCGGCAAGAATGTCGTCACTCCCCTGGGCTGGTTCTGGCCGACCGACAAAGAACGGTCGAAGATGGAACCCGCGGCCCTGGCAGGCAACGCGACCTTGCACGGCACCGGTATCGATCCCGGCGGCGCCACCGAACAGCAGCCCCTCTTCTTCAGCGGACTGTCCTCGGCCATCACCTTCGTCCGCGGCGAGGAGTTCTCCGATATCCGCACCTATAACGCCCCCGATGTAGTGCGGCACATCATGGGGTTCGGCGGAACCCCCGAGGAAGCAAAAGCGGGCCCGATGCTCGGCCTGCTGGCGCGCGGCTTCGAACAGTCGGTGCGCATGTGTCTGGACACACTCGGTTTCGCGGAGGCCGAGATCCGCAGCAGCCACGATATCGCGGTCGCCACCGCACCGATCGATTCACCGGCCGGCGTGATCGAACCCGGCCGCGTCGCCGCGCAGCGTTTCGCCTGGGAAGCGTTCATCGGCGAGACGAAGGTCGTACGGGTGGCGGTCAACTGGTTGATGGGTGCGGAAAACCTCGAACCCGCCTGGGAATTCGGGCCCGGTGGTGAACGCTTCGAGATCGAGGTGAAGGGCGACCCCGACTGTTCGGTGGTCATCCACGGCTGGCATCCGGCCAGTGTCACGGCGGGGCTGCTCCGCAACCCCGGAATCGTGGTCACCGCCGCGCATTGCGTCAATTCGATCCCCACTGTCTGCGCGGCGCCACCCGGGATTCTCACGTTCGTGGATATGCCTGTGGTCACCGGTCGCGCACATCCCGATCTCGCCGGATGACAACACCTTTCAGGCAGACGCGAACGAACCGGCACTCGTCCGGTTCGTTCGGGTAGCCGATCAGGCGGCGGCGATCGCGACCGTCAAAGCGACCAGCGCTGTCGCCTGCAGTCCCACGCGCAGGAAGATGATGCTTTCCCAGCGCTGTTGCAGCGCACGAGCATTGTCCGGGATCACCCCGGAAAGCGCGGCCGCCTTCTGGGCTGTATTGACCGGCTTGGCGATTCGCGCGTACAGGACGAGCCAGACGACCAGCGTGACCACGGCCACCGCCGCCGCTGCCGCCGACACCGGGTAACCGCCGAGCCCCGCCAGCACGGCGGCGGCGAGCGCACTCAGCAATCCGGTGATGCCGACCGGCGGCATCCGCGAGTCGGCGAAATAGTGCCCCCACCCGGCACTCAGGGTCATGGTGGTGTCGTCGAGCCGGGCATTGACCGAGCGCGTGACGAGTGCGGCGACGGCGTCCGCGCCGTAGACGACGGCATTGGTGACGACGGCGAGTGCAGCGAGAAGTTGGATGAATGTGGCCATAGCGGACTCCTGACGGTTTCGTTTCGGCTGGCTCGAATGAGCTACGCGGCCTGGGCAGCCGTATCGACGCCGGCGCGCTCGCGGATCAACAACAGTCCCGTCAGCGCAACGAGTACGGCGGTCAGCCCGTGGATCCCGAAAGCGGCAGCTGCCGAACCGTTGTGCAGCAGAACGGTGAGCATGTCCCCCACCGGGATCAGCGCGAATCCGAGCAGCACGACTCCCAGTGCGAACCGCTGTCCCAGCGCGAGTAGCACCAGCAGGACGATTGCGGTGACCACGTCGCGAACCCCCTTGAGGTTCGAGAACGCTGCCGCTTCGCCGGTAGGCCATACCGGCAGTCCGAATCCGGTGGCGATCCACTCGGGTGCGATCAGGTAACCGGTCCCGAAGTACAGGACGAATGCCGCCAGGCTCAGGGACAACAGGGTTGCGACGCGGCGAACGGTGATCATGGTCAACTCCATATCTAGCATTGCTATATCGAATAGCGACACTATCTTGCTAGCGCTAATTTGTCTAGCGCTGCTAGATTCAGGGCATGGGAATCCAGAACAGGCGCGAACGGGAACGATCCGAACGACACCGGCTCATCGTCCGCACGGCCCGCGAGCTGGCGGAAACCGAAGGCTGGGATTCCGTCACCGTCCGCAAACTCGCGGACCGCATCGAATACAGCCAGCCGGTCCTCTACAGCCACTTCGCCGGTAAACGCGCCATTGTCACCGCGGTCGCCCTCGACGGCATCACCGAACTGGCCGAATCCCTCCACCGCGCCCGTACCACTGCCCCCGACGAACCCGCAGCCCTCGCCGCCGTAGCCCGTGCCTACACGGATTTCGCCGCCGAAAACCACGCCCTTTACGACGCCATGTTCGTGTTACCCACCGACCTTACTTTCGGTGACGGCGCCCCCGAACCCCTCCGCAACGCCTTCACCGAACTGGTCACAACCTTCGCCCCCTTCGCCGCGAAAACCGACGTGGAAACCCTCACCGAAACCATCTGGAGCACCCTCCACGGCCTGGCCACGCTGGAACGCAACAACCGCCTCCGCCCAGGTCGCCGGGCACAACGCCTCGCCATTCTGCAGGACTGGCTGGCCACAACGGCAGCGCGACAACGTACCTCCTGGCCGCAGCTACCTGCTCCTGACCTCGAAAAATGATCGTTATCGACGCACGCCTCGGCAACGACTCGAATCAGCGCCCACGCTGTCAGCGAGTGGCGGCCGCAGTCCGGGGCGGACGCCTTCTGTACGGCATCGACAGCCCGGGCGATCGGCCCCTCGAGAACGGGCCGCCGCTTTCCGACCCGCGCCGTGCCCTCGACCGTCATCGTCGGCGCGCGGCCCCGGGATCACAGCGTGGCCGCGCGGCTTCGCTCGCGACCCGCGCGGCCTGTTCGTTGACCCGCGTTTGCGGGTGCGTTTCAATGCTCCGGCGTCCGAAAGACGTTTTCGCTGCTCAGGCTTGTGCACAGCCCGTCAGACCGCGCCGGTACCCGGCTGTTCCGGGGGCCTTCGCGCGGTAGCGCCCGCCGGTTGCCGGGGAATGGAGTCGACGATGAGGACGGTCGCATTCGGTTCCGGGGCACGGTCGCGGATGGTCCGCGCCCTGGTCACCACGGTACTGCTGCTCTCGGGCGGCACAGCGGCAATCCCGGCAGCCGCGCAAACCGTGCCACCATCCCCGTCCGAAGATCACTTCTACACCTACGACCAACCGCTGACCGCCACCACTCCGGGCACTGTCCTGCGCTCCCGGCCCGCGCCGTTCGCCTTCCCGAAGTTATCCACACCCATCACCAGCACCCAGGTGCTCTACCGGACCACCACTCAGCAGAACGAGCCCACCGCGGCGATCACCACCGTGCTGCGCCCACTCGTCCCCGGCCCCGCGCGGCTGTTGTCGTACCACATGGCCTACGACGCGCTCGGATCCCAATGCAACCCCTCGTACACGCTCACCGGCCGGACAGATAGCCCCGGTGCCGTCATGGAGCAGGCTGTTATCGCCGGTTATCTCGCCGCCGGATACACCGTCGTGGTACCCGATTACGAAGGCTTGGACCTGGAGTGGACCGTCGGCCGGCAATCCGGCTACGCCGCCCTCGACGGAATCCGGGCCGCCGAACAGATCCTGGGACTGCCTGCTTCGACTCCCGTCGCGATGTCCGGGTACTCGGGCGGTTCGGTGCCCACCGAATGGGCCGCCGAGATCGCTCCGCACTACGCTCCCGAACTCGCCCTGGTCAGCGCCGCCGCCGGCGGGCTACCCGTCCACCTCGCCCACAACCTCCCCTATGTGAGTGGCAGCACCAACTGGGCGGGCGTCATCCCGGCCATGGTCGTCACCTATCGGCGCACCTACGAACTCGACACCACCGCATTCCTCTCCGAACGCGGAGCCCAGCTCACCGCCACCGTGGAAAACCTCTGCCTCGGGCAGTTCGCCAAGCGCTATCCCGGCCTCACCGACGCCGAAATGGTCCGCGCCCCCTACCATTCGCTGCTCGATGTCCCCGCGGCCGCGGCCGCCGTCAACGACAACATCATGGGCACCGCCGGCACCCCCGCCGTTCCCCTGCTGCTCGCCGTGGGCCAGAGCGATCCCATCGGCGACTCGGTAATGGTCGCCCGCGATATCGAAGCCCTGGCCCACCTGCACTGCCGCCGCGGCGTCTCGGTGACATACGCCCGATACCCGCACCACGACCACATCGCCGCCTTCGCCCGCTTCCAAGCCGAGGCCGCACAGTTCCTCGCCGACCGTTTCGCCGGTATCCCACCCACAACCAACTGCGCATCCATCGGCCCGGGCAACTCTCTCGCCCCCGTCCCCATCCCGGCCGGGTGATCGGCCGCCCCACCTCGGCGCCCAGCATCTCCGAGCAGTTCCCGAAACCGTTCCCCGAGTGCCACTCGCACGCGCTGCCCCGTTCACTGCCCGCGGCACTCCTCGAATGGAGTCTCCGCGGCGCACACCCGCACCGAGAAGACCACCGGCCGCGGATCGGCTGCGCCGACCACTCGCGCACCGTTCTGCGCGCCGAGAGAATAGACGGCATGACCGGTCTCGCGCTTACGCCCGAACGTCGAACCGAACTGGCCGCGTTGCTCGACGATGGGCCACGGTTGACGGCGGAGTATCCGAAGGTCGCCGAGTATCTGGATACCGCGCCGATGCTGTCGGGTACCGGGGACCCGGAGGCCGATGGCGCGTTCGATCTGCGGTTCGTGCACTTCATGACCGGTGGTACCGCAGAATTCGGCAATCCGTATTGGGAGATCGTCGGCCCGGCCGTCGGAACCGATGGCGAGCGCAGGGTGATCAACGGCGGAAGCGCCGACGGCAGCGTTCGACTCGGGTTCGTGCAGACAATCCTCCAGGCCGCATATGCCTATGCGATCCCCTCTCCCGAGACCCTGGAGTGGGTGAAGAGGTTCAGCCAGGGCCGCACAGTGGTCGAGCTGGGTGCCGGTCGTGGGTACTGGGCACGACAGCTGTCGGACTACGGCATGACGGTCGAGGCGTTCGATTCCGAACCGCCGGACACCTCCGCGAATCTCTCCTTTCCGGACACTCCGGGGCAGCCTGCTGTGTGGTTTCCGGTGGGCGGTCCCGAGGAGTTCGCCACCGAACTCGATGCGGACTCGGTGTTGTTCCTGTGCTGGCCGCCCGGCTGGGGCAACACGATGGCGTCCGAGGCGCTGAAGCTGTTCGAGTCGCGCGGTGGCAGCCGACTGGTGTTCATCGGTGAGCCCAAGGGCGGCAAGACCGGTGACGATGCGTTCTTCGATCGGCTGTCGGCAGCCTGGTCACTGGAGAGTGCCGATGAGCGGTTCGTGTCCTGGTGGAACCTCACCGATGTAGCTCAGGGCTGGGTCCGGCGACCCTAGCCGCCGGCCCAGCTATTGGACGAAACAGCCGGCAGCGGTAATCATTGCAGCGGCCCGACTACGGGCACCATGGTGTGGCAGTGGCCTCCGGCCCGAACCGGGCCGAGGCCGAGCGCGCCGCGTATCAGCGGCTCACGGAATTCACGCCGACGGCGGTGCTCGCCAATTTCGGCTCCGCCGACCTGAGCGGCGCAAAGATCATCGAGGTCGTCTGCACGAGCAACGCACGCTGATTCGGTCCGAGTATCGGATAGGCATCACCGCTCGAGGCGGGCGTCATTCGTCGCTCACCGAACAGGCGTCGACGATAGCCGCGGTGTCCCAGTAGAACGGGCGCACTTCGCTGATCAGCCCCTCGGTCACCGTGATCGTTTGCAGTATAGGGAAATTCAACTCTCGACCGCTGTCGCGGGAGCAGGCGTTCACATGAGTCAGAACAACCAGCGGGCTCATTTCGGATAGAAACACCTGTTCGGTCATTTCGAAGCGGTCCCATGTCGCGCTCATGGCAAGGAAAAACTGTTCCATACCGCCGTGACCGCGCCAGATACCTCCGTAAGGAAGCGTATCCGCTTGCCACAGCACTACATCGGGAGCGAAGAACGGCGCAAGGGTGGCGAACGAAGCCTTGCCGGGGCCGCCGGCAGCGAGGTATTCGACCTCCGCTCGGTACATGCGTTCCAATATGAGCCTGGGCGAAGTGACGGTCATGAGATCAGTATCGGACTGCAGGTCCATGACAGGCTGGCGGTAATCGGACGGCACAATCGCCGACGACGGACGGTCACGTCGTATTTCCGCCGGTAGCGCGGTTGCTGCGTCCTTACGGTCGGTCGAGTGCATATTGATACTGAGCCCAGGGCTTCTGATACTGCCCAGCTACGCGGTCCCGTCATCCTGTTCATGGCAGTTGCGGCTGCTCTCGGCACCTCGACCATCTACCCGCTGCAGCCCGCAATCGCGGACGTGGCGGACACGCTGGGGACGCAGATCACCGCCGTCGGGATCGCGCTCGCCTGCGGGCCCGTCGGCTACATGATCGGCCTCGGCCTACTTGTGCCGTTGGTCGACCGGTTTGCCCCCGGACGCATCCTCGCCGCACAGTTCGCGGTTCTGGCGTGTGCCCTTGCGGTCGGTGCCGCTGTCGGCACCGTCGGATTGCTGGGTCCGATAGTCGGCCTGATCGGAGCCTGTTCGGCGGTCGGAGCGGGCCTCAGCTCCGTCGCGGGCCGATTGGCCCTTCCGCATAGGCGGGCAACGGTCTTGGGGATGGTGACCGCCGGCATCTCGGTCGGCATCCTCGCAGGCCGGATCGTGGGCGGCTGGCTCGCCGACGAGCTCGGCTGGCGCGGGATGCTGCTGGTGTTCGCCGCCGCGTGCGGTCTCGTTGCCACGTGTTGCCTGGTGGCGCTCCCCTCGGCACCCGGCAACTCCGAACGCGGCTACCTCGCTACGTTGTGTTCCCTGCCCGGCTTGTTCGTCCACCACGCGACCCTGCGCGTTGCTGCGCTCCGCGGCGCCCTGTGGTTCTTCGCGTTCTGCGCGGTGTGGGCCGGTCTCGCCGTGGCGCTCTCCGAGCCCCCGTACTCCTACTCTGCCGAACGGATCGGCCTGTACGCACTCGCGGGTCTTTCAGGGCTCCTGGCCACCCAGATCGCGGGCGCGCGGACCGACCGTGATGGTGCTCGCCGGGTGATCCTCGTCGGCCTTGCCTTGGCCGGGATAGCCGCGGTCGGCGTGGGCTTCGGCCTCGCGAATACGGTCGTGACGCTGGTCTGCCTGGCCGTGTTCGACGCCGGACTGTTCGCCGCCCAAGTGGCCAACCAAAGCACAGTCCTGGCAATCGATCCCTCGGCCCCGGCCCGTTTCAACAGTGCGTACATGCTGGTCTACTTCGTCGGTGGCAGCCTCGGCACGGCCTTCGGTGCCGCGGCAGTCGAGTGGTTCGGGTGGCCGGCCACCGCGTCGATCGCCGCGGCAGCGATCGGAGCCGCCGCGATGATCACCGGCTTCGGCAAACCGGCATCAGCACCGTTGAGCGGTACGAACTGACCCTGTACCTACGGAAAAGTGTGGAGCCGCCTGGGGGAATCGAACCCCCGACCTTTTCATTACGAGTGAAGCGCTCTACCGACTGAGCTAAGGCGGCGTGCCGTTCGGCGTCGCGAGTCTATCGTCTCCGGCCGGGGAACGCGAAAACGCGTGGTCAGGACGTTTGGGCGAGGAGAGTGGCGGCCATTGCGGCGAGAGCGAAACGGGGTTTGACGTTGACGTCCAGGGCTTCGCGGCAGGCCAGGACGGCGTCGATCGAGCGGAGCAGGCCCTCGGGGCGGATGCGGGTGGCGAGGTCGCGGGCGCGGTCGGCCATATCGGGGTGGGTCATGGTGAGGCCGGTGGCATCGCCGAAGCTCACGGCCAGGGCGTCGCGGTAGAGGCCGGCTATATCGAGGAGGGCGCGGTCGAGGGCGTCGCGGCCGGTGCGGGTGGCGCGGGATTTCTGGCGCTTCTCCAGGTCCTTCAGGACGCCCGCGGAACCACGGGTGGCGCCGGCCGCGCCTTTACCGGTGCCACCGGCGCCCAGGGCGGTGGCGAGTTCGTCGCGTTCGCGTTCGTCGCGATCGGCACTGAGCTCCTTCGCCTCGTCGTCGGCGGCCTTCACCAATTCATCGGCCGCGAGGTAGGCGTTGCCACGAAAGACCGCGGCGACCAGGTCGAGCGCGCGGCGGCGGCGGGCGCGGGCTTCGTCGTCGGTGGCGAGGCGGCGGGCGCGGCCGATGTGGCCGCCACTCACCGCGGCCGCCCATTCGGCGGTTTTCGCGTCCAGGCCGTCGTGGTCGCGCAGCACCTGGGCGATGGCAGGAGCCGACGGAGTGACCAGGTGGATATGCCGACAGCGAGAACGCAGCGTCACCGAGATGTCTTCGGGGTCCACCGAGGGGGCACACAGTAGGAAGACAGTCCGCTCGGGCGGTTCCTCGACCACCTTGAGCAGGACGTTGCCCGCGGCTTCGGTGAGACGGTCGGCGTCTTCGATCACCACCACCTGCCAGCGGCCGGTGCTGGGCCGGCGGGCGGCGATCTGCACGATTCCGCGCATCTCCTTGGTGGAGATGCTCAAGCCCTCGGGGATCACCCGCCGCACATCACCGTGCGTTCCGGCCATCGTGGTGGTGCAGGCGTGGCAATGGCCACAACCGGGCCGATCGGGGTCGGTACATTGCAGTGCCGCGGCGAAGCACAACGCAGCCACGGATCGTCCCGAACCCGGCGGGCCCGTGAACAGCCACGAATGTGTCATCGCCGAATCCGCGGTGCCGGAGCGGCCCGCCACCGCAGCGGCGGTCAGTTCGGCCGCCACCGTCTCCTGCCCCACCAGCCGATCGAAGACGCCCGTCACGTCCGACACCCTAATGGAATCGCCGGGCCTTGCTCATCGGATGGCCTCGAACAATCCATGCACATCCGGTCGCGAACAACACGTACGCCGATCGATGCGGGCACGGGAACTTGCCCCGATCGCGCCCTGATCGACTTGTCGCCGGGCACTCGGCCGGTGTCGCAGGCAGCGGTACTCCGACATGCCCACCCCCAGTTGCGAGGCCGAGCCGACTGCGAAACGCGCGGCCGGAGCAGAGAAGGGACCGGCCTACCCAGCACGCTGAGCGGTCGTGTTCGCACCGTCCAACTGTTCGCGGATGATATCGGCGTGCCCGCTGTGGTGGGCGATCTCACGCAGGATATGCAGGATCAGAAAGCGCGCCGACCACCACACCCGACCGGGCACCCAGGGGTTGGTCGGGGTGGGAATGGAGGCGTCGAGGTCGCCTGCCGAACGAATGAGTTCCGCGGTGTTCGCCGCGACGATCTCCCACTCCGCGAGCAAACCGGCGACTGTCTCCTCGTCGCCGATGCTGTATTGGCCTTCGAAGTCTTCCAGTTTCTGTTCCGCGTTCTCGTCGCGGTCCACGAGCACTTTTGTCCACAGCCGTTCACAACTGACCAGGTGATGCAGCAGCCCGCCCAGGGTGAGTTCGCTGGCGGTGGTGCGCTGCCTCGCTTGCTCTTCGCTGATCCCCCGCAGGGTGATGCGAAACATCTCGCGCTGTTCATCGAGCAGTTGGATGAGGTCGTCGTGCTCTCGGCGGCCGGCCATCGGCGCTCCTTCGGATCGGGGTCGCGCGTCAGATTACGGCTCGGGTACGACAGTTCTATTTGTCGCTCTCGGCTGTGGCGCGGCTCGCGGCCTGCTTTGCGGGCGCCTTCTTGGCCGTCGACTTCTTCGCCGGCGTCTTCTTCGCGGTGGTCGACTTCTTCGCCGCGGTGGTGGTCTTCTTCGCCGCGGCTTTCTTTGCCGGAGCCTTCTTCGCGGTCTTCTTGGCGGTCTTCTTCACCGGACCCCGCGCGCGGCGGTCGGCCAGCAGTTCCGAGGCCCGTTCGTCGGTGATCGATTCCACCTCGTCGCCCTTACGCAGGCTGGCGTTGGTCTCCCCGTCGGTGACGTAGGGTCCGAACCGCCCGTCCTTGATCACCATGGGTTTACCAGTGGCCGAATCGTTGCCGAGTTCCCGCAGCGGCGCAGCGGCCGCAGCCTGTCTACCTCGGCGTTTGGGTTCGGCATATAACTTGAGGGCGTCGTCCAGGGTTACCGTGAAGATCTGGTCCTCGGTGGCCAGAGACCGCGAATCGGCCCCCTTCTTGAGGTACGGGCCGTATCGCCCGTTCTGCGCGGTGATCTCCTCACCGGATGCCGGATCCGTACCGACCACTCGTGGCAGCGAGAGCAGCTTGAGAGCGTCGTCGAGGGTAACCGTCGCCGGGTCCATGGATTTCAGCAGCGACCCGGTGCGCGGTTTCGGCCCGTTGTTCTTCTTCGTGGTCTTCTTGGCTGCCTCGTCCTCCGGAGGTTCGGGCAGGATCTCGGTCACGTAGGGCCCGAAACGGCCTTCCTTCACGACGATTTCGTGCCCGTTAACCGGATCGACACCGAGTGCACGCCCCTCCTGTGGGGTCGCGAACAGTTTCTCCGCGACGTCGGGGGTCAGCTCGTCGGGCGGTAGATCGTCGGGCAGGTTGGCACGTTGCGAGGTCGGTTCCGCATCGGGCTTGTCGGGGTCGGTGACCATACGCTCCAGGTACGGCCCGTACCGGCCGACCCGCACCACCACATCGCGGCCCGCGTCGTCGGTGAAGAGTTTGATCGAATTGATCTCGCGGGCATCGATATCGTCGAGCCGTTCCCCGACCATCTTCTTGAGCCCGCCGGCCCGCGCGACCGACCCCTCGGCGCCGTCGTCCCCACCGAAGTAGAAGCTGGACAACCAGTTTCCGCGCCGGGCCCGGCCGGTGGCGATAGCGTCGAGATCGTCCTCCATGGCGGCGGTGAAATCGAAATCGACCAGCCGGCCGAAATGCGATTCCAGCAGTCCGGTCACCGAGAACGCCACCCAGGACGGCACCAGCGCGCTGCCGCGCTTGTAGATATAGCCGCGGTCGAGAATGGTTTTGATGATCGAGGAGTAGGTGGACGGGCGTCCGATACCCAGCTCCTCCAACGTTTTGACCAGCGACGCTTCGGTGTATCGAGCGGGCGGATTGGTGGAATGCCCATCGGGGTTCAACTCGACCGCCGTTACGCCCTCGCCCTCCGCGAGCTGCGGCAACCGGGTTTCTGCATCGTCGGATTGGCCGCCGGCCTCCTCGTCGACGCTTTCCACATACGCTTTGAGGAAGCCCGGGAAGGTGATGGTGCGCCCCGAAGCAGAGAACACGCATTCTTCGCCGGTACCGGCCGTGCCGGTGATCCGCAAGGTGAGAGTGGTGCCCTTGGCGTCGGCCATCTGCGAGGCGACGGTGCGCTGCCAGATCAGCTCGTATAGCCGGAACTCGTCGTTGTCCAGCCGGGAATGCAACTGCCCGGGTGTGGCGAAGGTATCCCCGGCGGGGCGGATCGCCTCGTGTGCTTCCTGCGCGTTCTTGACCTTGCGGGTGTACTGCCGCGCGGTCGGGTGCACGTACTCCGCGCCGTACAGCTGGGTCGCCTGGGTGCGGGCAGCATTGATCGCCGACTCCGACAGGGTCGTCGAGTCGGTACGCATATAGGTGATGTAGCCGTTTTCGTACAGCCGCTGCGCGGTGCGCATGGTGCGTTCGGAGGTGAACCGGAGTTTGCGGCCGGCCTCCTGTTGGAGGGTGGAGGTCATGAACGGCGCATAGGGTTTCCGGCTGTACGGCTTGGATTCGGCGGAGGTCACCACCAGGTCGGCGCCGTGCAGCGCCTCGGCCAGCCGCCGAGCCCGCGCCTCGTCCAGCACCAGGGCACGGGAATCGGCTTTGAGCTGCCCATCGGAACCGAAATCCCGGCCGGTGGCCACTCGGGCCCCGTCGACATCGACCAGCCGCGCGGAGAAAACCCGCGGGTTGGCGGTATCGGATTCCCCGCCGGCGTCCAGTTTCGCCGCGATATCCCAGTACTCGGCCGACCGGAACGCCATCCGCTCACGTTCCCGCTGCACGATCACCCGGGTGGCCACGGACTGCACGCGGCCCGCCGACAGCCGCGGCATGACCTTCTTCCACAGCACCGGGCTGACCTCGTAGCCGTACAGCCGGTCCAGGATGCGCCGGGTTTCCTGCGCGTCGACCAGGTCGTTGTCCAGCTCGCGGGTATCGGCGGCGGCGGCCCGGATGGCCGGTTCGGTGATCTCGTGGAACACCATCCGCCGGACCGGGACCTTCGGCTTCAGCGTCTCCAGCAGATGCCAGGCGATCGCCTCGCCCTCACGGTCGGGGTCGGTGGCGAGATACAGCTCGTCGGCGTCGGCCAGCAGGCCCTTGAGTTCGGTGACCTTACCCTTCTTGTCAGGGCTCACCACATAGATGGGTTCGAAGTCGTTGTTGACGTCCACCCCGAGCCGGGCCCAGTCCTGCCCCTTGTATTTGGCCGGCACGTCGGCGGCGCCGCGTGGCAGATCGCGGATATGTCCCACCGAGGCCTCGACCGTATAGTTCCGGCCCAGGTAGGGCGCGATTTTCCGAGCCTTTGTCGGAGACTCGACGATCACGAGACGACGCACGGGACGGCCCGCCTCGGCTGCGCTACGGTCTCGTGTTGCCACCGGCGAATCCCTTTCCTTCTCGACCCGCTGGACGCTGCTGGGGCGCAGGACGCGGCTGGATGAACAGATGGTGACGACCAACATCACCACCAGACACGTTTATACCTTGACGCTGCGCGTGGTCGAGCGGTCGCGACCATCGGGCGATGGCGCGTCGATGCCGTTCAGTATGCAGGGCGCGGGGCCACCACAGCACGCACGGTAGGTCACGAAGTCGTGCCTTGTCGAGGTGAGCGGTGCGCGAGGACGGTAATCGGCCGTCCGTCCGCGCGTGGCGCAATTCGGACGAGATGAGCCGGCGGTCCGCCAGAAGTGTGACGCGACACCGTCTGCCACGGCTCGATGATGGGGGGCCGGACAGTGCGCGGCCGATGCCGGGGAATCCGGTTGCCGTACGGCCGGAGCGAAAACCCGGATGCGTGGGGAGCGCACGACCCGGGCGGGCGCGTCGAGATGCGCGGGCTCATGGCCGCAGCGGTACACATACTGCACATATAGTTCGTCCCTCGCTCCCGTTACGGGATCGAGGGACGAACTGGGAGGTGTACTCGCTCAGCTGAGCGCACGAACTCCGGTGGCCTGCGGGCCCTTGGTGCCCTGACCAACCTCGAACTCGACCTTCTGATTTTCCTCGAGGGTACGGAACCCCGAACCCTGGATTTCGGAGTAGTGGACGAAGACGTCCGCAGAGCCGTCTTCGGGCGCGATGAAGCCGAAGCCCTTCTCCGCGTTGAACCACTTCACAGTTCCCTGTGCCATTCTGTTCCTTCTCTTTTCTTACTCGGAACGGCGGACAACTGAGTTTCGTCCACCGGGCCTGTTCCGAACCCCTGTACTCTGGACTCCCGCAGGGCCTTCGTAAGCGGTTCGCAACATCGATCCTGCCAAGGTTTGGACTTTGCATCCGTTCCCTCGAACACAGAAGCTTGCGACCGAGACCCAGTGAACCATGTCTTTGGGAAATTCAACAGCGGAGTTACCGACAATTTGCAAAAAAATTGATCTCGCGAATGCGGCTATAAGGGATAGCCCGCCGGAATCTGAACCTCCGGTATGTTTGCCTACCGATAACCAGCGAGCGGACCGCACACCCGGCTGTGACCCAGATCGCTATCGGGTACCGAATCCGCAGGCAACAGGCGGCGGACGGCAATGTTTCACATTCTCCGGCCGCGCAGAAGGTGTGGCGACATGATTCGCGAGGTCCGATCCGAGGCCGGCTACGGGCGATCGTTGCTGAATCGTGTCCTGCGCGCAAGCGAGGATACCGATTCGCGGCTGACACATATCGCGGAGGTCCCCGGCCGCGCGGCCCAGACCGTCGAATGGCCGATCTGGGCGGCGTCTGCGGTGATCGACGCGCTACGCGAGGAAGGTATCGCGGCGCCGTGGAGCCATCAGGCCGCCACCGCGGAACTCGCTCACAGCGGGCACAACGTGGTCGTGTCCACCGGAACCGCCTCCGGTAAATCACTGGGCTACCAGCTCCCGGTGCTCACGGCATTACACGACGACCCGCGAGCCACAGCGCTGTATCTGGCCCCGACCAAAGCTCTCGGCGCCGACCAATTGCGAACAGCCGGCGAGCTCACACGGCACAAAGCACTGCGCCATATCCCGGTGGCCGCCTACGACGGCGACACACCGACGGAGATCCGGCAGTTGGTACGGGCAGAGGCACGGTGGGTATTCACCAACCCCGACATGCTGCATCTCGGCATGCTGCGCTCCCACCAGCGCTGGGCCCGGCTGTTCCGCCGGCTGCGCTATGTGGTCGTCGACGAATGCCATGCCTACCGCGGGGTCTTCGGCTCCCACGTGGCACTGGTACTGCGGCGGCTCCGCCGGTTGGCCGCCCACTACGGCGCCGATCCGGTGTTCGTGCTCTGCTCCGCGACCGCCGCCGACCCGGCCGCCGCCGCGGCACGGTTGATCGGCGCGGACTGCGCCGCGGTGACCGAGGACGGGTCGCCGCAGGGACCACGGACGGTGGCATTCTGGGAGCCGCCACTGCTCACCTCGATACAGGGCGAGAACGGCGCCCCGGTACGCCTGGGCGCCACCACCGAGGCCGCCCGGATCACCGCCGACCTGGTGCTCGAAGGCGCCCGTACGCTGACCTTCGCGCGGTCGCGGCGGGCCGCCGAACTGATCGCCCTGCACACCCGGCAGCGACTGGCGGAAACGGCCCCTGAGCTGGCCGGACGTATCGCAGCCTACCGTGGCGGCTACCTACCCGAAGACCGCCGGGAACTCGAAGCGGGACTCGCCGACGGATCGCTACTGGCCGCGGCGACCACCAATGCGCTGGAACTCGGCGTGGATATCGCCGGTTTGGACGCGGTGGTCCTCGCGGGCTTCCCCGGGACGGTGGCCTCCTTCCGCCAGCAGACCGGCCGGGCCGGACGGCGAACCCAGGGGGCTCTGGCGGTGCTGGTGGCCCGCGACGATCCACTGGACACCTACCTCGTCCACCACCCGGAAGCCCTGCTGGACCGCCCGGTGGAAGCCACGATCATCGATCCCGCCAACCCGTACGTGCTCGGCCCGCAACTGCTGTGCGCCGCCATGGAGCTTCCGCTCGACGACGCCGAGGTCCAACGCTTGGCCGACCATCACATCGTGGCCGAACTCGCAGGTAGGGGGCTCATTCGCCGGCGCCGCTCCAACGGCGGTCACCGCTGGTTCTATACCGCCGCCGAACCACCGCACGATTCGGTCGATGTCCGTGGCGGTATCGGCACCCCGATGGCGATCGTGGTCGGCGAAACCGGACGGTTCCTGGGCACGGCGGACGCGGCGCGCGCGCCGGCCACCCTGCACCCGGGAGCGGTACACCTACACCAGGGTGAGACCTACGTGGTCGACGAACTCGACCTCGAGGGAGGCGTCGCGTTCGTACGTGAAGAGACCCCGGGGTGGACCACCAGCGCCCGGCAGATCACTTCTCTCACCATTGACTCGATCCGGGAAAGTCGTGCATTCGGCCAGGTCACGGCCGCATTGGCCACGGTCACCGTACACAGTCAGGTCACGGGTTATCTGCGTACCGCGGTCACCGGCGAGGTACTCGACCTGGTCGAACTGGACCTGCCGCCGCAGCAGCTGCCCACTACCGCGGTGTTCTACACGCTGACTCCCGACCTGCTGAGCCGTGCCGGAATCGCGGACGCCGATGTGCCCGGCTCGTTGCACGCCGCCGAACACGCGGCGATCGGACTGTTGCCCCTGGTCGCGACGTGCGACCGGTGGGATATCGGCGGTGTGTCCACTGCGCAGCATCCCGATACCGGCCTGCCCACGGTCTTCGTCTACGACGGACAGGCCGGTGGTGCCGGATTCGCCGAACGCGGCTACGCCATGCTGCGGCGGTGGCTGGCGGCCACCCTGGCCGCCGTCGAGTCGTGTTCCTGCCGCACCGGCTGCCCGTCGTGTGTGCAATCACCGAAATGCGGCAACGGCAACGACCCGCTCGACAAGACCGGAGCAATCAGGTTGTTGACGGCGATTCTGGCCGAGCCCGGCCAAGCCGGACGCTCGTCCAGCTCGCCATGAGCGGTACACACTGGTCAGCACATCCACCCCATGGCAACACCCGGCAACGTGTCCACTTCCCCGCCCGATTTAATAGGAAGATGATCATGTTAACTGGTTTGTTGCCACGTAACCGATAGGTTGCTGCCGGCAATGCGCCCGATTCAATTCAATAACAAACTCCTATTTCCGGTAGCGAGCCATTAATTGCCGTACCTAAGCGAATGCGGTATTCGTAGTCCACAGAATTCCACGAAGGCCGATCACCTCTCCTCCGCGACCGGACCTGCCCGGGCAATCGCTCGTATGCTGCGTGATCCGAACGGACCCACTGGTACTTTTTCTTCGACCTCGATCAATACGTCCCATCCGGCGATCTCGCATCGGATCAGTCCGGCCTTCATACGCCGGCCGATCGATTCGGCAGCACCACAGCCCGCATCGGCGCCTTCGAGTAGTTTCGCGGCGGCGGCCAAGGCCGCCAGATCAGCCGCGGCCTGCGCCCGGTGCCGCGCCGCGATCACGCCACCCACATGAGTGACGAGCACGGTGAGTGCAAGCAACGCGATCAAGGCGAGGCACCCTGCCACCGTTGCCGACCCGCCGTCCCGGGACAGACACGCAGAACCCGGGCGGCCGAAACCGTGAGTACCGCGGTCTCGACCTTGCGCCCCACCCGGTCGGCGGCTCGATCGCACGCCCACGGATTCATACTTCATCCGTCCTCCCCGGGCTCGCGTGCGGCCACCGCTTCGGCACGCAACTCGAGTGCAGGTAAGAGCGGAACTTCCGCGGTGACAACCGCGACCACGCGACCGGCCTCGTAGCGCACCGCGATACGCGCACCGTCCGGCGCGACCTGCCGTGCGGTGGGCTCGGCGGCCGCCCGGTCGCCCCGTGCGGCGAGCCGGGCTGCCTCCCGGGCGGCATCGATACAGCGCACCTGGGTAACCGCGGCGAAGATCGTACCCACGCACAGCGCTACCGCCGCGGCAAGCGCCCCGAGGGCGATCGCCGCCTCGACAGTCACCGAACCGGCGTCGTCACGCAGAACCGCCCGTGCAGTCCCAGGAACTGCGGGACAGGGCCGCCGGCCGGGCCCGCTCGCCGCGCTAGACACTTGTATTCAAGGCCTTTTCGATGATCCCGGTGAGCGCGTCGGGGATACTCTCGCCGGTCACCACCGTGTACAAGACGGCACCGAAGGCCGCCGCGGCGATGGTGCCGATCGCATATTCGACGGTGCTCATACCATCGTCGGCGACCGCTGCGCGCAGGAGCCGGGCAGTGAGTTCTTCACCGGCCGCGCACAAGCGGCGCACCGCCTTGCATTCGATCACATTCCACATCTGCTTCCCCCTTTTTCTCTCGACCCCGTACAGTCGGTCCGTACGGGGCACATCTGCGTGTCCGGTGGCCCGCTCACAGCAACGCACCGCCCAATACCCGGCCTGCCAGGCCCACGATCACCGGGACGATGCCCAGGCAGACGAACGCCGGCAGGAAACACAGGCCCAGCGGGCCGCCGATCAGTACACCGGCGCGTTCGGCCCGCGCAGTTGCCGCTTCCTCGACCTGGGCCCGTTGTTCTTCGGCCAGTTCGCTCACCGCCGCCGCCAGTGAAGACCCGGAGCGAGCAGACCGACGCGCCAGCCGGGCCAGGGCTTCGAACTCCGGTGCAACCGCGACTCCCGGCGCGGCCGGTGCCCAGGCGGTGGCCGGGTCGGCGCCCATGGCCAGTAGGTCGGCGGCATGCTGTAGCGGCGCTGCCAGCCGGGCGGGGCAGGTGGGCACGACGGCGCGGACCGCGGCGTCGGTCGGCAAACCGGCACGTAAACACGCCGCCAGCAAATCGAAGAGAGTCGCGGTCGCCACCGGATCGGCCGGAACGCATACATCGGCTACCGGCGTGTGTCCCCGGGCGGGACCGGTACGCAGCCGCGCGATAACCGGCACTCGTGCTGGGGTCAGCAGTAACGCCGCGGCCAGCAGCAGGCAGGACAATTCCGGAGCGGAGTTCATCGCCGACACCGGCGCGGCCGCCGACTCGGATTCCGGCCGGGCATCGATCGGCATCGCGACCGCGGATTCGGGCGGCGATCGTGGCAGGTAGGCGGGCTCATCTCGATACCACCCGGCGGGTTATCTCGTCGGCCCACAGCAATCCGGCACACGCCAGTCCGGTGCCGAGCGGCAGAAGGTAGGTGCCGATTCCCGAGAAGAGGAGAACGCGCAGCGGATCCGCGCCCATCAGCTGCCCCAAACCGATGCCCAGCACCGGAAGTACCGCCAGGATGGCGGCAGTGGCCCGGGCACCGGCCAGCGCGGCCTCTGTCCGGCTGCGGAATCTGGCTCGGGCGGCCAGATCGGCGCGGGCCGCCGACAGCAGTTCGGCCAGGGCGAGGCCGTGCTGCTCGGCTACCCGCCAAGCGTCGGCCACGCGGGCCAGTTCGGTAGCGATCACCGTTGCGGGAGAAAGCAATCCATCGGCACCGGATCCCCCCAGGCGGCTACGTGCCGCGCCGACTGCGAACACCTGTGCCGCGATACCGGACGTTTCACGGGCGGCGACGGCGGCAGCCGCACTGGGATGGGCGCCCACGTGCAGTTCCGCGATCACGGCTGCCAGACCGTCGAGCAGATATCCGCATTCGGCGCGGTGCCGCCCGGACCGGCGGGACCGGCGCACCCGCACCGTCACGGTGGCCCCGACGAAGACGGCGGTGACGAGTGCCCCACTGCCCAGGCCCAGCGTGACCGCACACCCCAGACCCACAATCCAGTGGAGGCAACGGTGCCGGCGGATTCGGCGCGCCGGCTGCGTGCGGAAGACCCGTAGGCATCGACGCCGGGCAGCCGGCCCGGGAAGGATGAGCAGGCTCAGCGCGATACAGCCGAGTGCTGCGATGGCCGGCCCGTCCGGTTCTCCGGGAATCATCCGCGCAGCCGTTCCGCGAGCTGCCCCGCCAGCAGTCCTGCCCCGGGACCGGGGCCACCCGGGTGCCAGGCCGGGCAGATCTCGACCCAGCCGTGGGCATTCCGCCGCACCACGCCGATTTCCCGGAGCACGCGCGAACCGTCGGTGCGCCGCTGTACGTGCAGCACGACCTGGACGGCGGCGGCCAGCTGACTGTGCAGAGCGGGCCGGTCCATACCGCCCGAACCGGCGAGTGCCTCGAGCCGCGCCGGGACCTCGTGCGGTGAGTTGGCGTGAACTGTCCCTGCACCACCGTCGTGCCCGGTGTTGAGGGCGGTGAGCAGGTCCACGACCTCCGCGCCGCGCACCTCCCCGACCACTATGCGATCGGGCCGCATCCGCAGCGCTTGGCGCACCAGATCACGCACAGTGATCTCGCCCGCGCCTTCTATATTCGCCGGGCGAGCCACCAGCCGCACCACATGGGGATGCGGCGGCGCGAGTTCGGCCGCGTCCTCCACGCAGACGATTCGCTCTTCCGCGGCGACCTCCGCGAGCAGCGCAGACAACAGCGTTGTTTTCCCGGCGCCGGTTCCCCCCACCACCAAGAAGGCGAGCCGGGCCCGGACGATCTTGCGCAGCAGGCTTTTCGCTTCGGCGGATACCGTTCCTGCTCGGGACAGGGCGTCCAAGCCCTGGGTGGCCGGGCGCAGCACGCGTAGCGATAGGCAGGTACCGCCGAGCGCGACCGGAGACAGTACCGCGTGCAGGCGGACACCGAAGTTGTTCCCCAGCAGGAGCTCTCGGCCGGAGAGCCGGCCGTCCGCCCAGGGCTGCGCGTCGTCGAGCCGACGGCCGGCCGAGAGCGCCAGCCGCTGGGCCAGGCGCCGCACCGCGGCCTCGTCGGGGAAGGTGATCGAGGTTCGTTCGATCCCGTGGCCGCGATCGACCCAAACTGCGTCGGGCGCCGTGACCAGTACATCGGCGACCGCCGGATCGTGCAGCAGCGGCTCGAGTACGCCCGCGCCGGTGAGTTCGGTCTGCAGCAGTCGTAATGCGCGCAGGAGATCGGTATCACCCAGCATGCCACCGGCCTCGGCCCGGATGGCCGCCGCGACCCGCGCCGGTTCGGGCTGGGCGGATTCGCCGGCCAGCCGCCGGCGCACTCGCTCCAGGAGCTCGGCCGTGACGACGGTGTCTTCGGTGCCGGTGCTCATGCCGTTCGCCGTTCGTCCGGCGGGCTCAGTACCGCCAGAACCGCGTCGCAGGCGGTACGCAGTGGGCCACGGGACAACCGCAGGCCGCCCCGTTCCAGACGGGCACCGAGCCCGGGCTGAGCGCGTACAGCGGCCAGCAGTGGCAGCTCGAGAACCCTGGCGATTTCGTGACCGCGGAGGTTGCCCGGGGCCGGCCCGCGCACCACCAGCCCTTGGTTCGGATTCCGGTCGGCGATCCACCGCGCGACGGCCTCGGCCGCTGCCACCGCGCGCAACCGCGCGGGTACGACGAGCACCACCAGGTCTGCAGCGTCCAGTATCCGGTCTACCTGCGGGCCGCGTTCGCTGGAGATATCGCAGACGACGAGATCGCCGGCACCACGGGCTGCTTCGATCACCGCATGCGCGGCGGCGGCACCGATCGGGCCTGCCCGGCCGGCGCCGCGACCGCAGGACAGCACCGACAGGCCCACACCGGCACCGGGTAGGGCGTTGTGTAATTCGGCGGCGGCCACCCGGCCGTCGTCGATGACCAGATCGGGCCAACGCAGCCCCGGCGCCCCCTCGATCCCGAGTAGTAGATCCAGACCGCCCCCGTGCGGCACGCCGTCGACGAGCACGGTATGCGGCCGGAACCGGGAAGTCGCCGACCGTAATGCGACCGCCGCGGCCAGGGTGGACGCACCGGCCCCGCCACCGGCACCGGCCAGCGCGATGACGACTCCGCCCTCGGCATGCCGTTCGGCGTATTCGGCGAACTTCTCGATGAGCCCGACCGCCGCGGTGGGCAGTGCGACCACTCGTTCGGCGCCGATCACCGCCGCCGCCTGCCAATCGCCCAGTTCGGGCTCGCCGTCGGTGACGGTGACCACCCCGCTGCGCCGCGGCGGCGCGACGGCGGCGCATTCCACCGCCGCCGGGGTGTCCAGTACGACGAGCGGTGCCACCGCCCAGGTATGCCGGCTCACCGGCGGATCGGTTTCCTCGATACGCCGCCCGGCCGCTGCGGCCACCCGGCGGACTTCCTCGCGGAGCCGCTGGTCTCGGATGGACACCAGCACAGCGGGTCCGGCGTCGTCCGCGATGGTCGTGTCGTGGTCCATACGAACCAGCGTGGCCGAGGAAACCTTGCCGGAACCGGGCCGTGCCGGCGATTGTGGACAACTCGCGGCCTGTGGACAACTCTGGCGAGTTCGCGGCCGTCCCCTGAATAGAGGACGGCCCCAGCCGGGGGGGGAGGAGGCTGGGGCCGTCGGGGTTCAGCCCCGGGGGGTCGGGCTGAACGCGCCTGGAACATGTCCAGGTGACAGCCATACTACACCCAATCCCCGACGGGAGCGCAAGCCCCGCGACAAAGAAGTTCGCTGCCGCCGGCCCACCCGCGCTCACCAGGAGAAACCACAGGTCAGGACCGTCGAAACCGCCCGGCGGCGCCGACACGCCAGGCGCAGATGCCTATCCTGAACCCGTGACGGACCCCGCTGATTCGACATCGCTCCCCGGCGATCGCCACGGCATGAACGGCCGAATCGCCGCATTCTTCGACTTGGACAAGACGGTGATAGCCCGCTCGAGCACCTATGTGTTCAGCAAACCCTTCTTCGCCGAGGGGCTGATCAACCGGCGCGCGGTGCTGGAGAGCAGCTACGCCCATTTCATGTTCCTGCTCTCGGGCGCCGACCACGATCAGATGGAGCGGATGCGCGCCAACCTGACGAATATGGTCGCCGGCTGGGATGTCGCCCAGATCCGGTCGATCGTGGCCGAGACCTTGCACGATCTGGTGGATCCGCTGATCTATGCGGAGGCAGTCGATCTGATCGCCGATCACCGGATCCGCGGCCACGATGTGGTGATCGTCTCCGCCTCCGGGGAGGAGGTGGTGGCCCCGATCGCCGAAGCGCTGGGCGCCACGCATACCGCCGCGACCCGGATGGAGGTGGTCGACGGCAAGTACACCGGTGCCGTCGATTTCTATTGTTACGGGGAGGGCAAGGTCACTGCCATGGAAAAGTTGTCCGCCACAGCGGGTTACGACCTCTCGCGGTGCTACGCGTATTCCGATTCGATCACCGATCTGCCGATGTTGTCGGCAGTCGGCCACCCGACAGCGGTGAACCCCGACCGGAATCTGCGGCGGGAGGCGACCGCCCGGGGCTGGCCGATTCTCACCTTCTCCAACCCGGTGTCGCTGTGGTCACGGTTCCGCGCACCGTCGAGAACGACGGCCGCCGGCATCGCTGTCGGACTGAGCGCACTGGCCGCCGGCGCCCTCACCTATCGACTCCTGCGCCGCCAGTGAAGATAGCCGCCGACCTGGTCTTATAGCATGCATCTCCGAATCAGGGGAGCGTTCGGCGAATGTTCGGCGATGTTCCGCGAAGCCTTGATGTGAATGCGCTCACAGTGTAAAAATGGAGGCACGGAAGGACGGAAGGCCAAGGCGCAGCCGGAAGAGAAGGCTCAGCCTCCCGACCGCCCCTTCCCAGCACGGACACCCGGTACCCACGCGGAGCTCGCCGCGACAAGGGCAGGAGTGTTGTGGGCCTGCGAAATCCGGTTCGTTGTCGGCGATGGCCTCGCATAGCTGCGGGGATGAGCTGCTGCGGAGCCCGGAGGAACGCCGAGGCCGGAGAACACAACCCATTTCAGCACGCATGGTAACCAGGTAGTCCGTGCTCGCGGGCGGTGAGGTCCAAGGACCACGCCGCCCGCTTTATGTGCGGAGACAGCCGCGTACCGGGTCTCGAACAGGTCCGGTTCTTCCGCGCGGTATTCAGCCGGCCGCCGCCTCTGCGATCGACATCGCCTCCCGGGCACCGTCTTCGAGGGCTCCGCAACAGAAAACCACCCAGCCGCCGACTCCGGCGGCCGTGCCGGCGCCGAATCCCGCCGCCGCGTCGAGGTAGGCCTGGCGGCGCCGTAACAAGAAAACCTCCGGCACACCGAGCGCGTGCGGATCCAGCCCACTGGACACGGTCACCAGCCGCGACGCCGCACGCGCTACCAGCCCGTCCGCGGTACCGAACGGTTTCAAGGTCATCAGTTCGCCGTGCACCACCGCGGCGGTCACCGGGGCGGGTGCCGAGGTGGCCAGCACAGTCTGGGCCAGGACATCCAGGCGCTCGGCCACCCCGCCATGCGCGCGGGGCCGGCCCAGCTCGCCTTCGTCGGCGACCATGTCCGCGGCGGCGAGCAGGTGGAGCCGGGCCAGCGCCTGCAACGGGGCCCGCTCCCAGATCCCGACCAGGTTGCGCAGCGAATCGCCTTCCAGGGCCTGTCCGATGCGCAGTGCGCCGGCCAGGATCGGATCGGCGACCGCACCGTCGGCGGGGAGTTCGGTGGTGCCGCCGTCGAGCGCCGCCGACGAGCGCGCGGCGCGGACCGCTGCCTCGGCGGCGGTCGTCGGCCAGCCCCGGCGGTTGGTTTTGTGCCGGTGCACCTCGGCCAATGCGTCCCGGGCCTTGTCGGCGGCGGCCCGGACGCCGGGTAGATCGGTGAGGGGCGCGAGCGGATCGGTCACGGGGTGCAGGCTACGCGGCGCGGCGGTACGGCGGGTGCGGGGCCCGCGAGGATCCGGTTATTCCAGGGCGAGGTCGCGACCCGGGATGGCCGCGAGCAGGCCGCGGGTGTACTCCGCGGCGGGTGATTCGAAGATCTGCTCGGTCGGCGCCGCCTCGACGATACGTCCGTCGTGCATCACCAGGACCTCGTCCGCGATCTGGCGAACCACCGCCAGATCGTGAGTGATGAAGAGGTAGGTCAGGCCCAGCTCGCCTTGCAGGCGATCGAGTAGATCGAGGATGGCGGCCTGGACGAGCACATCGAGCGCCGAAACCGCCTCGTCGCAGACCAGCAGGTCCGGTTCGAGGGCGAGTGCTCGCGCGATGGCCACCCGCTGACGCTGCCCGCCGGATAGTTCGTTCGGATAGCGGGACGCGATACCGGCCGGCAGCGCGACCTGGTCCAGCAGTTCACGAACCCGGGCGTCACGTTGGGCGCGGGTGCCCAGGCCATGGGTCCACAGCGGTTCGGCGATACACCGGTGGATCGAGTACATCGGATCGAGTGAGGCATAGGGGTTCTGGAAGACCGGCTGTACCCGGCGGCGGAACCGGGTCTGTTCGTGGCGGGCGGGCCGGGAGATGTCGGCACCGTCGAAACGGACTGAACCCGAGGTGGGTTCGAGCAACCCGAGGATGAGCTGGGCGACGGTGGATTTTCCGGAGCCCGATTCGCCGACCAGCGCGGTCGTTGTGCCACGGTGTAGACGGAACGAGACATCTTCCACGGCTGCGCTCTCCCGGGAGCGCCACGGGGCCGAACCGCGTACCCGGTAGCGTTTGGTGAGCCGGTCGGCGATCAGGAGCGGCTCCACGCCGCCCGCCGGGGCCTGCTCGGCATCGTGGAGACGCACGACCCGCCGCCCGGCAGCCAGTGAGGGTGCCGAATCGACCAGTTTCCGGGTGTAGGCATGCCGCGGATCCCGGAGCAGTTCGAGCGCGGGACCCGATTCGACGACCCGGCCCCGGTACAGCACGACCAGATGCTCCGCCCGTTCGGCGGCCAAGCCCAGATCATGGGTGATGAGCAGCATGGCGGTGCCGAACTCACCGGTGAGACTGTCGATATGGTCGAGAATCCGGCGCTGCACGGTTACGTCCAGGGCCGAGGTGGGTTCGTCGGCGATCAACAGCGCCGGGCGCGCGGACAGTGCCATCGCGATGAGCGCACGCTGGCGCAGGCCCCCGGACAGCTCGTGGGGATATTGGCCGGCCCGGTATTCCGGGTCGGGTATTCCGGCGGCGCGCAGCAATTCGATTGTCCGCTCGCTCGCTGCCCGGCCGCGGGCTACACCGTTGGCGGCCAGCGTTTCCCGGATCTGGAAGCCGATCGTGTACACCGGGTCGAGGTTCGACATGGGGTCCTGCGGTACGAAACCGATCTCGGTACCGCGCACAGCCACCAGCCGGGATTCCGGCGCACCGGCCATTTCCGTGCCGGCGAAGCGGATACTGCCGCCGGTGAGTCGGCCACCGGGCGGCAGCAGGCCGAGTACGGCGTGCGCGGTGGTCGATTTACCCGATCCGCTCTCCCCCACGATCGCCACGGTCTCACCGGGATAGACGCTGAGGTCGACGCCGCGCACCGCCTCGACGCGGTCCTCGCCGGTGCCGAACGATATGCGCAGATCCCGGACCTGCAGCAGTGGGCGGTCGTCGAGGGCACCGGTCATGATCGATTCCTGTCTCCGGTCCGCGGATACGATGTGCCGGCTCGGGTTCCGGGCGGCCGAATTCACCGGTTCCCGCCGTTCACCGAGTCCGCCGGGTTTTCGGATCGATGGCATCACCCAGCGCGTCGCCGAGCATGATGAAGCTGAGCACCGTCAGCGCCAGGGCGGTGGCCGGATAGAACAGGATCAGCGAACCGCCGCGTAACTGTTGCCGGCCGGTCGCGATATCGGCGCCCCAGGAAACCACGGTGGGTGGCAGCCCGACCCCGAGGAACGACAGTGTCGCCTCGGTGACGATGAAAACACCCAGCCAGATCGCGGTCACCACGATGACCGGGCCCAGCGAGTTGGGCAGAACATGGCGAACGAGAATACCGAGACGGGAGACCCCGAGCGCCCGGGCGGCCAGGACATACTCGCTGTTCTTCGCCGCGATCACCGAACCGCGGGCGATGCGCGCCGCCTGCGGCCAGGTGAAGCCGGCCAGCGTGACGATCACCAGCCAGATGGTGCGCTCGGAGGACAGTTGCATGAGCACGATGGCGGCGAGCATGAGCGGGATGGCGAAGACGATCTCCGAAATCCTGGAGATGATCGAATCGAGCAGCCCGCCGTAATAGCCGGCCAGCGCTCCCAGCGCGGCTCCGACCAGGACGAACAGCATCGCTGCCCCCACCCCGGTGAGGATGGAGGCGCGCGCACCGTAGACGGTGCGCGCGTAGATATCGCAGCCCTGCAGGTCGAACCCGAACCAGTGCGCCGAGCTGGGCGGCAGCAGGCTGTTGTCCACCAGGCAGTAGCGCGGGTCCTGATCGGTGAACAGTCCGGGAAAGGCCGCCAGGACGACCACGAGCAGTATCAGCGCCGCCGCGACCCAGAACAGCGGGTTGCGGCGCAGATTCCGCCAGGTCTGACCCCAGAACCCGCGTGGTGTGCCCGCGACCCGGACCCGATCGGCGGCCTCGACGGTCACCGCGTCCGGTTCGGCGGCCCAGCGTTGCCGGTCGGGCCGGCGGGGCAGCTCATCCGACATTGCCGCACTCCTGTTCAGGCATAACGGATCCGGGGGTCGAGTACCGCGTACAGCAGGTCCACCACGAGGTTGGCGAGCAGGAACACCACGATCAGCACCGTGACGAACGAGACCACGGTCGGCGCTTCACCGCGCACCACCGCCTGATAAAGGGTGCCGCCGACCCCGGGAATGTTGAAGATGCCCTCGGTGACGATCGCGCCGCCCATGAGCGCGCCGAGATCGGCTCCCAGGAAGGTGACCACTGGGATCAGGGAGTTCCGCAGGATGTGGACGGAGACCACACGGCGCCGGGGCAAGCCCTTGGCCGTCGCCGTGCGCACGTAGTCGGCGTCACGGTTGTCCGCGACCGCGTTACGGGTCAACCGCAGGACGTAGGCGAACGAAAGCGACCCGAGGACCAGCGCGGGCACCACCAGACGGCCCCAGCTCGCGTCCGCGCCGACCGTGACGGGTGCGATCCCCCATTTCACGCCGAGCAGGAACTGTGCGAGGAAGCCGAGGACGAATACCGGTATCGCGATGACCACCAGGCTCACCACCAGCATGGCCGAATCGAACAGCTTGCCCTTGCGTAAACCGGCCAGCACACCGAGCAGGATGCCGAGCACCGCTTCGAAGACCAACGCCAGGAAGGCGAGCCGGAAGGTGATCGGAAAAGCGCGCGTCAGTTCGTCTTTCACCGAACGTCCGGAGAAAGAGGTGCCGAGGTCGAAGGTGAAAATGCCTTTGAGGTAGTAGAAGTACTGCACGAAGAACGAGCGGTCCAGGTGGTACCGCGCGCGCAGTTGTTCTTCGAGTGCGGGTGTGAGGGTGCGCTCACCGGCCAGTGCCGCTACCGAACCTCCCGATACCTTGTAGATCAGGAAGTAGACCAGCAGGGTGGCGCCGAAGAACACCGGAACCATCTGCAGCAGGCGCCGCACTATGTACCAGGCCATACACGCTCCTCCCGCCGGCGGGTTCGCGGTGTCATATCAACTCGAGATTCTCGAAATCCGCCATCCCGTTCCAGCCGAAGGTGACCCCGCGGACCCGGTCGGAAAACCCGGACGAGTTCACATAGTCGAAGATCGGGATGGCCGGCAGGTCGTACAGGAGCACCGTCTGTGCCCGGGCGACCAGCGCCCACGATTCGGGCTCGGTCGCCGCGGCTTCGGCCGCCGCGATGAGAGCGTCGAATCCCGGGTTGTGGTAGTCGAAATCGTTGGTTTCGGAGTGGCCCAGGAACGACGGCTCGAGGAACTGGAGCATGGTCGGATAATCGCCCTGCCAGCCGGAACGGAAAGCCTTGCCGACGGTCCCCGAGGTGATCTGGTCGCGAAGCTGTTTGAACGTCGGATAAGCGGCACCGACGGCCTCGATACCGAGGGTGTTCTCGATACTGTTCGCGACCGCGTCGATCCAGGACTGATGGTCCCCGTCGGCGTTGTAGGCGATTTCGAAACGGCCGCTCCACGGCGAGATCTCATTCGCCTGTGCCCACAACCGGCGGGCCTGCACCGGATCGAATTCCAGAACCTCCGAACCCGGCAGGTCGGCGTCGAAGCCGGGCAGCACGCTGGAGGTGTAATCGCGGGCAGGCGCGCGGGTACCGCGAAAGATCTTGTCGCCGATGGCCTGCCGGTCGATCGCCCGCGATATCGCGTGCCGGCGCAGCCGGCCCTCCGCACCCGCGAAATGCGGGAGGCCCGGCTGGAAACCGATCCATTGGTTCTTCGCGGTAGCCGCGGCGACGGCGCGGTCGCCCAGATCCGCGTGGACGACGGTGAGTGCGCTGGTGGGAACCGAATCGAGCACATCCAGGTTACCGGCCAGCAGATCGGCGTACGCGGCATCGATATCGGAGTAGAAGACGAAGGTCAGGCCCTTGTTCCGGGGCGGCCGCCCACCCCGGTACGACTCGTTCGGCACCAGATCGAGTTTCACATCGTGCTGCCAGGCATCCGGACCCGCGAAACGGTAGGGGCCGTTCCCGATCGGATGCTGCCCGAACGCCGCCATATCCACGAACGCCGCCTCGGGCAACGGGTAGTACGGGGCGTAGGCCAGCCGGGTCCGGAAATCGATGGTGGGCGCCACCAGATCCACGGTGAAGGTGAGATCGTCGAGCACCCGCAGACCCGACATCGTCTGCGCCCGCGGCGGATCGGCCTGTACATCGGCGAAACCGACGATCGGCTCAAAGGTATAGCTCTGCAACTGGGCATTGGTGACCAGGGCGCCGTAGTTCCAGGCGTCCACGAACGAGTGCGCGGTGACCGGTGAGCCGTCGCTGAAGGTCCAACCGGGTTTCAGCCGGATGCGATAGTGCTGCTGATCGGTGGTCTCGATCGATTCGGCGACCTCGTCGTGCAGAGTGCCGTCGGCGGCGATCCGGCGCAGCCCGGCGAACAATCGATCGACGATCCGCCCGCCACCGTTCTCATTCGTATTCGACGGCACCAGCGGATTCTGCGGCTCCGAGCCGTTGACGGCGATGGAATCACCCAGCGCCGGGGTCACCGTACAAGCGGGCAGAACCGCCACAGCGGCCAGTACCAGCACCAGGACGATCGCCCGCCACGACGCTCCCCGCACCCAAACTCCCCGTTCGCTCGCTCCGCTCGGTGTCCTCCGCGCCGCGAGATCGAGGCCGTTGCCTTCGCGACCCCCCGCCGCGGTATCCGGCTCTCGGCCCGGAAGACGAGATGCCAGGCGCGGCCCATACCTCGCAGAGTTGTCTGAGGATATCGGCACACGGTCCCCGATGCGCGGCTTCGCGAACTTCCCGCCGGATCGCCACGACCGTTCATCCGCTCCCGGCAGCCGTTCATCCCATGTCGACGGCCTTTCGTCCGGGGATACGCACGGCCGGACCCAGGAGAGTTTAGGGTCACAGATAGCCCTCATGGTGCAGGTAACGCGAAGGAAGTGACTCAGATGACCGAAACGCCGGACGCCTACCCGCCGAGCGCGGAGTTCGCTGCCGCGGCGAATGTGGATGCGGGTATCTACGAGCGTGCCGCGCAGGATCGCGAAGGGTTCTGGGCAGAGCAGGCCGGCCACCTCCACTGGCACCAGCGCTGGAACCAGGTGCTCGACTGGAGCGAGGCCCCGGTGGCGAAATGGTTCGTCGGCGGACGCCTGAACGTCGCCTACAACTGCGTGGACCGCCACGTCCTCGAAGGACGCGGCGACAAGGTCGCGCTGCACTGGGAGGGCGAACCGGGCGACTCCCGCACGATCACCTACGCGGATCTGCTCGCCGAGGTCGGCCGGGCAGCCAACTATCTGACCTCGCTCGGTCTGACTGCCGGCGACCGGGTCGCCATCTACATGCCGATGATCCCGGAGACCATCGTGGCGATGCTGGCCTGCGCTCGGCTGGGCCTGACGCATTCGCTGGTTTTCGCGGGTTTCTCCCCGACCGCCCTTCGGCAGCGTATCGACGATGCCGAAGCGCGCCTGGTCATCACCACCGACGGCCAATGGCGACGGGGTAATGCGGCGCCGCTGAAGGAGGCGGTCGACGAGGCGCTGTTCGCGCACGGCGATGTCCCGTCCAGCGTGGAACATGTGCTGGTGGTACGCCGGGTCGGGATCGAGGTGGCCTGGACCGAGGGCCGCGATCTGTGGTGGCACGAAACCGTCGCCCGGGCCGAGCCGGCGCACGAGGCCGAGGCCTTCGATTCCGAACAACCGCTGTTCATCCTCTACACCTCGGGTACGACGGGTAAGCCCAAGGGCATCCTGCACACCAGCGGCGGATACCTCACCCAGACCGCCTACACCCACCGCGTGGTGTTCGACCACAAACCGGAAACCGATATCTACTGGTGCACCGCCGACGTCGGCTGGGTGACCGGGCACAGCTATATCGTCTACGGCCCGCTCGCCAACGGCGCCACCCAGGTGCTCTACGAGGGCACACCGAACTTCCCCGACGAACACCGGCACTGGCAGATCATCGAGAAGTACGGCGTGACGATCTACTACACCGCCCCCACTCTGGTTCGCACCTTCATGAAGTGGGGCCGCCAGATCCCGGACGCCCACGATCTGTCCTCGATCCGCGTGCTCGGCTCGGTCGGCGAACCGATCAACCCGGAGGCCTGGCGCTGGTACCGCGATGCGATCGGCGGCGGTACCGCACCGATTGTCGATACCTGGTGGCAGACCGAAACCGGAGCCATCATGATCTCCCCGCTGCCCGGTATCACCGCCACCAAACCCGGCGCCGCGATGACACCGCTGCCCGGTATCTCGGCCACCGTTGTGGACGAGGAGGGCAATACCGTGCGCCGCGGGGAAACCGAGGCCAACGGCTATCTGGTCCTGGATCAGCCGTGGCCGGCGATGCTGCGCGGCATCTGGGGCGATATGGAACGCTACCGGGCCACCTACTGGGACCGTTTCGCCCAGCAGGGCTGGTACTTCGCCGGTGACGGCGCGAAACTCGACGTCAACGGTGACCTCTGGGTGCTCGGCCGGGTCGACGATGTGATGAACGTATCCGGGCATCGCATCTCCACCGCGGAGGTCGAATCCGCCCTGGTCGGCCATTCCGGAGTCGCGGAGGCGGCGGTGGTCGGCGCCACCGACGAAACCACCGGTCAGGGGATCGTGGCCTTCGTGATCCTGTCCGCCGACGCCGCCGATACCGGCGCGGCCATGGTGGACGAACTCAAGGCCGAGGTAGCGCGCGAGATCAGCCCGATCGCCCGCCCCCGGGAAATCCACGTAGTACCGGAACTGCCCAAGACCCGCAGCGGCAAGATCATGCGGCGGCTGCTGCGCGATGTGGCCGAAGGTCGCGAACTGGGCGATACCTCGACTCTGGTCGACCCGCAGGTGTTCGAGAACATTCGCGCCGGTCGTTCCGAATAGGCCGGGGACGGCCGAAACCTGCATATGCGATCCCGCACCGAACGAACCGGACAGCGGCTCACAGCTCGGGCCGCATTGCGTGCCGGTGCCGCTCCCGCTCCGGGTTCTGAGCTCGGGTTTTCCGCTGCGGATACCACGCCCGAAGTTGCCGGCAGAGCGGGATTCCCCGCTGGTTTTCACCGTCGGATAGCGCATCCCCGGCCCCGCAGCGCTCCCCTGGCTGAGGGTACGCAGGGAGATACGGAATTACCGACCGTTAAGATTGCCTATGGTGTGCCGGGAAGTCTGGTCGGCGAGATGGTCGTGCGCTCGCCGGTGATCCCCGGGTCGAGCGGACGCAGAATATGTCCGTACGACCGAAAGGATTTCCGTGCTGAGCAGGCCCCGGTCGGAACTCGCCAGATATCTGCGCACCGAAACCGTGGGCGGTTCACTGCTCCTGGTCGCGGCTGCGGTGGCATTGCTCTGGGTGAACTCACCGTGGGGCGGGAGTTATCTGACCCTCACCGAAACCCGGCTGGCGATCCCGCCCCTACATCTCGACCTGTCCCTCGCGGATTGGGTCAAGGACGGGTTGCTCGCCGTCTTCTTCTTCGTCGCCGGGCTCGAACTCAAACGCGAACTCGTCGTCGGTGAACTGGCCGACCCCAAACGGGCCGCACTGCCGATCATCGCGGCCGTGGGCGGTGTGGTGACCCCCGCGCTGATCGCCTACGGCATCGGTTTCGGAGTCGACGGTATGGATCGCGGCTGGGCCATCCCGGTGGCCACCGATATCGCCTTCGCGCTTGCGGTGCTGGCGATGACCGGGTCCCGGATTCCCGCCAGCGCCCGGGTGTTCCTGCTCAGCCTGGCGGTGGTGGACGACCTGATGGCGATCGTGCTGATCGCGATCCTGTTCACCGCCGGACTGGCGTTCACCTGGCTGCTGGTAGCGCTCGCCTGCTGCGGTGCCTGGTGGTTCGCCCAGCACCGGCGCTGGACCTCGCCGCTGATCTATATCCCGCTGGCGCTGCTGTGCTGGTACGCGCTGCACGAAGCACATATTCATCCAACCCTCGCCGGTGTCGCGTGCGGTCTGCTCACTCGCGTCCGCGCCGACGAAGATGAGGACGAAGCGCCCGCCACCCGCTGGGAACACACCTTCCAGCCGATATCGGCCGGTCTGTGTGTACCGCTGTTCGCGCTGTTCGCCTCGGGTGTCCCGATCAACGGGGAAGTCCTGGGTGATCTGTTCACCGAACGGCTGTCCCTGGCGATCATTCTCGGCCTGCTGCTGGGCAAGACCGTCGGCATCTTCGGGATCAGCTGGGTCGCGATCCGCACCGGGCTCGCCAAACGTCCCGCGAATCTGGGTTATCGCGATATGTTCGCCCTGTCGGTGCTGGGCGCGATCGGGTTCACCGTTAGCCTGCTCGTGGCGGAACTGGCCTTGGAGGGCTATCCCGCATCCGCCGAATTGGCCAAAGCCGCGGTGCTGGTGACCTCCATGGCCGCATCGCTGATCGGTTCGGCGCTACTGTTGCGGCGTGGGCGTGTCCACCAAGCGCGACGTGACGCGGATGCGCTAGAACCAGAACAGTAAGACCGAGCAGAATCGGGACAGGGAGAGGGTCGACCACGTGAGTGTCACACAGGGCGGTAACGGCGACGGCGCACGAGGCGGCACGGTCACCTCGATTCCGCTGTCCGAGATCGACCCGCATGCCTCGGCCAGTTTCGGCAGCCTGGTCCGCGATGCCTCCGAGCAGGTCTCGACCCTGGTTCGCGCCGAAGTGGCGCTGGCCAAGGCCGAGGTCACCGGTGAGATCAAGAAGGGGTTGCAGGGCAGCGTCTTCTTCATCGGCGCGCTGACGGTGCTGCTGTTCAGCAGTTTCTTCTTCTTCTTCGCGGTCGCCGAAACGCTGGATATCTGGCTCACCCGCTGGGCCGCGTTCTGGATCGTCTTCGCTTTCATGATCTTGGTCACCGCACTGCTCGGATTCCTGGGCTACCGCAAGGTCAAGAAACTGCGGGCGCCGGAGAAGACGATCGATTCGCTCAAGCAGACCCGCACGGTGCTGCCCTCCGGCCTCGGCAGCCACGACAACCCCACCGCGCTGGAGAAGACCGCGCGCTGAGCGGGGCAGACACCGGTGGTTACCGGGCGTTCACTACGCTCGGACGCCGTGGCGTCGAATTTTCCACCGGACCCGTCGAGCGTGCGCTATGACGGGGTCTGGACGCACCGTGATGTGCACGCCAACGGCATAAGGCTGCACGTAGCTTCCGCCGACCCCGGCGACAACCGCGCCGCCGGACCCGACGACCCGGCGGCGCCGCTGGTGGTGCTGCTGCACGGGTTCGCTGATTTCTGGTGGACCTGGCGGCATCAACTCACTGCCCTGGCCGGGCTCGGCTACCACGCCGTCGCGGTCGACCTGCGCGGTTACGGCGACAGCGATAAACCCCCGCGCGGTTACGACGGCTGGACCCTGGCCGGCGATATCGCCGGGCTGATCCGCGCGCTCGGCTACCGCGACGCGACCCTGGTCGGGCATGCCGACGGCGGCCTGGTGTGCTGGGCGACCGCGGTGCTGCATCCGCGGCTGGTGCGCGGTATCGCCGTCGTGTCCTCGCCGCATCCGTCAGCACTGAAGAGCTCGGTGTTGCGCGACAACGCGCAGCGCCGTGCCTTCCTACCGGGTTTGCTGCGCGCCCAGCTACCCCGCTATCCCGAACACCTGCTCACCCGCGAAGACGGCCGCGGCGCCGCCGAAGTGCTGACCGGCCGCAGTTCACCCGCCTGGTCCGAGACCGCGGAATGCACCGATACCGCAGCCCGGATGGCTGCCGCGATCCGGATCCCGGGCGCGGCGCATTGCGCGCTGGAATACAACCGGTGGGCTTTCCGCAGCCAATGGCGTCCCGACGGGCGCCGGTTCATGGCGGTGATGCGCAGCCCCGTCGATATACCGGTGGTCTCGATGCGCGGCGAATCCGATCGCTACATCCTCCCGCATACGGTGCACCGCGCACCGCACCTGTCGCCGCGCCGCCGGGTGGTGACCGTCCGCGACGCCGGCCATTTCGCGCATCAGGAAAACCCCGAAGCGGTCACCGCCGAGATCGCCAAACTCCTCTCCGGCGAAGACCGTGGAAACCGTGACAGCCACGCCTGACCGCCGTTCTGATATCGCAGGCCGGCTTCGCGCCGGTCTGCTCGCCGATCAGACCGCTGAGGCGCAGCAGCGGTCGACAGCGCACAACAGGGGCGCAATCACACAGGACAGACGAGACGAGCTCGCGTCAGCGAATGAAGGTGGCAGCCGGCCGCGCGGGCGGTGCTTGACCGGGATCCCGATATCCTCCGTGCAGGATGCGCCGCCGGGATGTGCCGGTTGCTGCGCCGGCAGACCGGGCCGACACCGGAACAGCTGTCGCCGGGCACGGCCGAGCGCGGGCCGGACCGAGCACCGCGGTCCGGCCCGAGTGACAGTCGGCTGAGCTCAACTCAGCACACAGGGGCCGGTGGCGACCGGCACAGTCGACGAGGGCGCCGCGGTGATCCGTGCACGGATCTCGTTGAGCGTCAGCACATAACCGGTGTCGTCGTCGGTGACGGCGGCACCGAACACCACGCCCAGCACATTGCCCTCGGTATCGACCAGCGGGCCACCGGAGTTACCCGCCCGCACCTGGCCGCGAACGGTGTACACCTCGCGTTCGACGGTCCCGTCGCGGTAGATGGTGGGACCGCTCAGATCCAGGGTTTCCCGGACCCGGGCCGCGCTCGCGGTGTAGCGGCCGCCCCCCGGGTACCCGAGCACGATCGCGCTCTCGCCCGAACCGGCCGCTTCCGGTGCCTGCGGTATCACCGGCGCCGTGAGCCCGGGTACCGACAACACCGCGATATCCATGGACGGATCGAATTCCACCACTGTCGCTTCCAGCGGGCCCACCGCCGAATCCACCGTCACACTGGTGGTTCCGGCCACCACGTGCGCGTTGGTCATCACACGTTCCGGCGCCACCACGAAACCCGAACCTTCCAGCGCGCGCTGGCAACTCGGCGCGACCCCGCGGATACGCAGCACGCTCTGCTGCAGCGATTCGGCCACGGGACTGGCCAGCACGCTCGGGTCCGGGGGCTCCACCGCCGCGATCGGCGCGCGGCCGAACGGCCCGATCACATCCGGCAGACCCGAGGTGTTCAGCAGTTTCGAGAACTCGTTGGGCAGTTTGCGCAGCCAATCCGGCGCGACCCGGTTGACATCGGCGAGCACCCGGGAGCTGTTGATCGCCGTGGCGATGGCCGGCTGCGAGGAGGTGGCCAGCGGTAACGCCAGCAGCCACGCCGTGACCAGTACCGCACCGGCCATCAGCACGGCCCCTACCGTGCTGTCGGCGCCGCGGGCGAAGGGATGCCGCATTCCACTGCGCGCAGCCCGGCCCAGCACCATCCCGGCGATCTCACCGACGATCACGAGCAGGACGATGAGCAGCACACCGGCCAGGACCCGGCTGCGGCCCTCGTCGATGTGCACGAGAATATGCGGGGCGATCAGGATCCCGGCCACGGCGCCCAGCACCACCCCGAGGAAGGCCAGCGCCGAACCCACCGCGCCCTGCCGCCACCCGGAGGAGGCAGCCGCCAGCGCCAGAACGACCACCGCGATATCGAGCCACGTCGAAGAGCTCACAACACCATCCCCACCGCGGCCAGCGCCTGCTCCAGATCACGCACGTCGGTTCGGTCCCATTCCGATTCCCAGCCCAGTGAAGTCATGAGTCCGGCCAGTATGCCGCCGGTGAGCCCCCAGACCAACATTCCGTCCACCTGGAAGGCCGGACTCCGGTAGCCGAGCGCGCTGCGCACCAGGAAACGGTTCGCCGGATCCAGCAGATCCGCCATCGGTACACGGACCACCCGATCGGTTTCCCCGCGGTCCACGACCCGCACCTCACTCGGCGTGCGCCAATAGGCGACCACCGGGGTCACGTCGAAGCGGGAAGGCGGTACGAAGAGCTCGGGCAGGGTTGTCACCGGTACGACGCCCGCACGGTCGAGCCCCGTCTCTTCCCATGCCTCGCGCAGCGCGGTATCGATCGGGCCGTCGTCACCTGGATCGACCGCACCGCCGGGAAAGGCGACCTGACCGCGGTGCTGGCGCATGGTGGAGGCACGCTGCGTGAGCAGAACCTCGGCATCCGCGGGCAGTCCGCCCGGCGCTCGCGGATCGCCGGCGGGGTCACCGGCGAACAACACCAGTACGGCGGCCTTGCGTACTTTGCCCGCCATGGTGCGGCGCAGAACCCGCGTCCGCCCCAGCGTATCGGAGAAATCTGGCTGCCCGGGACCGGCCGCCCTGCTCAACCAGGGCGGCGATTGTTCTTCGGTCACGGAATCTCCCTCGAAACGCTTGCCTTCGATCCGCGGAGACCGTAGCGAAGGCGGAGATATCGCATCATGCGACAACTCCCAAAGCGCCGGCCACGGTATCGGCGATATCGGTGACATCGCGGAACGAGCGGGCGACGTATTCGGCAATCGAACCATCCGGCCGGATCAGCACCGTGATCGGCAGCGCGTTCGGCGCATTCGCCGCCGCGCGCACCAGGGCGCCGGGGTCTTGCAGACCGGGCAGCCGCAGTTCCGGCCGCTGCCTGTTCCGGAGGTCCTCGTTCAGCGCGGCCAGCAGCGATAATGCTTTCGCCTCGTCCGGATCGCTGTGCACGGTCAGTACCCGCACCGCGCCTCCCGCGCGGTCCGCGTATTCCTGGAACAGCGGCAGTTCGGTCCGGCAGGGCTCACACCAGTAGGCCCACAGATTCAGCACCATCGGTACACCCGTCATCCGGCCGGGCGTCGCCGGTGCGCCGTCGGCCAGACAGGACAGGACGATATCCGCCAGCGGTCCGGCCGGTGTGGAATCGGAGCCGGGGGGACAGACCGCGGCGCCCGAAGCCTGCCGCAGCGCGGGATCCACCTCGCGGGTGGGTGCCGGTGTCGCCCCGGTGCCACCGGAATCCGAACCGCCGCGCGGCCACAACGCCACCGCCGCCGCCAACGCCACGATCGTGGCCGTCAACGCCCATTTCCACAGAACCGGCCGGTTCACCGGCCCACCAGTTCGAGCAGATGCGCCGCCTCGGGACCCTTCACCAGCGCGGCGGCGGTATCCGGGTCGGTCGGGCCGGCGCCGAACGAGGGGCAATCCTTGGCCAGGACACAAACTCCGCACGCGGGTTTACGGGCATGACAGACACGACGCCCATGGAAGATCACCCGATGGGACAGCAGTGTCCATTCCTTGCGTTCGATGAGCGCACCCACGGCGTGCTCGACCTTCACCGGGTCTTCCTCGGTGGTCCAGCCCCAGCGACGCACCAGCCGTCCGAAATGGGTGTCGACCGTGATACCCGGAATTCCGAACGCGTTTCCGAGAATGACATTGGCGGTTTTGCGGCCGATCCCGGGCAACCGGACCAGTTCCGTCATCGTGTGAGGTAATTCACCGTCGTGCCGTTCGAGCAGTGCCTGCCCGAGACCGATCAGCGAATTGGCCTTGTTGCGGTAGAAACCCGTCGGCCGGATGAGTTCCTCCAGCTCCGTACGGTTTGCCTCGGCATAGGCCCGCGCGTCCGGATAGGCGGCGAAAAGCGCCGGAGTGGTCATATTCACTCGAACGTCCGTGCACTGCGCGGACAGGATCGTGGCGACCGCCAATTCCAGTGGATTACCGAAATCCAATTCGCAGTGCGCATCCGGAAATGCCCGGGCCAGCATCCGGTTCATACGACGTGCCCGGCGCACCAGACCCAATCGGGTTTCGGCCGGTCGGGAACCGGTTTTCCGATTACGTCCCGCACCGGAAACCGAGCGCGCCGCACCCGCCGCGGCTGTTCCGGAAAGGGGGCTTCCGGCGGTATCGGAGGGGGAGATTCGCACCCGTCCACCATACGGAACCGACCGACAACGTTGCCCTGCCAGTTCTGGTCCCGTATTCCATCTGAGACCTCGACCGTGTTTACTACCCGGCATGCAAGGACTCGCTGTGGCGCTCTTCCCAGTGGTGTTGATGCTGTTCGCCCTCGGTATGGAACGAGTGGAGAACCGTCTTCGCAAACTTGTCGAGCCCGACGAGGAGGTCCAGGCCTACCTGGACAAAGCCAGCAACGCCGAGGTCAACGAGCTCACCAAACTCGGCCTACCGGCGGCGGTGGCGCGTATGCGCCGTCGTCGCAACCGGAGCGAGGAGGCCGAGGAACCCCTCGATATCGCCCGGGCGAGCTGATTCGGCGCGCCCGCTACCGCGGACCGGGCAGCTGCCGGTTAACCTTCCTTTCGTGGTGTCTGTCACTGCGGGTCGATAAGGCCGCGTAGACTGCACTGTCGGCCGAACCGCTTCGGTCCGACGACTACAGCCATTCCCGATAAGGAGCACATTCGTGGACGAGGCCCTCGCCAGAGCCGGCATCTTCCAAGGCGTTGAGCCCACCGCGGTGGCTGCGCTCGCCAAACAGCTGCAGCCCGTGGACTTTCCCCGCGGCCACGTCATCTTCAATGAGGGTGAACCAGGCGATCGGCTGTACATCATCACCGCCGGCAAAGTGAAGCTCGGCCGCCGCTCCCCGGACGGCCGGGAGAACCTGCTGACCATCATGGGGCCGTCGGATATGTTCGGCGAGCTGTCCATCTTCGATCCGGGTCCGCGCACCTCCACCGCCACCACGGTGACCGAGGTCCGCGCCGTCACCATGGACCGGGACGCGCTCAAGTCCTGGATCGATCAGCGCCCGGAGATCGCCGAACAGCTGCTGCGCGTGCTGGCCCGCCGGCTGCGCCGCACCAACAACAACCTCGCGGACCTGATCTTCACCGACGTCCCCGGCCGGGTCGCCAAGGCGCTGCTGCAGCTCGCTCAGCGTTTCGGCACCCAGGAGGCCGGTGCGCTGCGGGTCACCCACGATCTGACCCAGGAGGAGATCGCCCAGCTGGTGGGCGCCTCCCGCGAAACGGTCAACAAGGCACTCGCCGACTTCGCTCACCGCGGCTGGCTGCGTCTCGAGGGCAAGAGTGTGCTGATCTCCGATTCCGAGCGGCTGGCCCGCCGGGCGCGCTGAGCCCCGGGTCGGGTTGCTCAGCCCCGGGTCGGGTTGCTCAGCCCCCGGTCAGGTCGCTGAGCCTGCGGCTGAGTTGCCGAGTGCCGTCGTTCGGTTTGCTTCGGCAGTAGAACCGACGTCCGCGTAACGGGTCGGGTGGTTCACTCGTGGGTACGCGGCGGCAACGTGGTCGGCCGGGTATCGGAGTCCCGCTCGGGCCGTAGCGGCACGGTCACGCAACGGGGCGTGGAGTCGCAACACCCGTCCGCAGCTCCGCCGTGCCGACGTTCGGGGGTGAATTCGATCTCTCGCGCCGGCCGTCTACGGCTGTTTCGCGTGTACCGCACCGAGCCGCGAACCGCCGGCTGGGCAGCCGGAATCACCGGTTGCGGCCGAGCACGCCCACTCGGTCGGCCGGGAACCGGAATTCGTCCTGACCTCGCGGCCGGGTCGACGAGGATCCACCGGGTGAAGTCGGCAAAGGGGCACCCGATACGGTCCGACGAGATCGCCCGCAAGCCGCGCATCATCGTCGACTCCGGGGTCCGCGCCGTGGGGACGACCGGAAACGGATCGCGCGGCAGCGCTCAGGCGTCCGCCTCGGACCGCAGGTAGGTGAGCTGGGATTCGACCGAACTGCGGGCAGCCGGCCACAGGCTCTCGTCCACGTCCGCGTACACCTTGCGCACTACGTCCATGGCGTCGGCGGCCGGACCGAGTTCGTCGAGCGCGGAACGAACCTGCGCGAGTCGCTCGTGCCGGTGGGAGATGTAGTACCGCGCGACCGGTTCCAGATCCGGGTGATCGGGACCGTGCGCGGGTAGCAGGGCCCGTCCGGCCCCCGCGTCCAGCAAGCGGTCCATCGAGCGCAGGTAGTCGCGCAGGGTGCCGTCACGGTCCAGCACGGTGGTGCCGCGGCCCAGGATGGTGTCGCCGGTCAGCACCGCGTCGGCGAGCAGGAAGCTCACCGAATCGGCGGTATGCCCGGGGGTGTGCAGCACGGTGATCCGCAGGCCGGCGATTTCGATGACCTCGCCATCGATCAGGGGCCTGACATCGCCGCGCAGGAACTCCGGTTCCATGGCGCGCACCGGCGCCCCGGTCAGCCGGACCAGTTCGTCGATCCCGCCGGTGTGATCCGGGTGGCGGTGCGTGATCAACGTAAGTGCCACCGCACCGGCGGTCGCCTCGGCGATCGCGGCGATATGCCCGGGATCGTCCGGTCCTGGATCGACGACCACGCAGTCGGTGTGCCCGGGAGCGCGCAGGATCCAGGTGTTGGTCCCGTCCAGGGTCATCGGTCCGGGATTGTTCGCGAGCAGTACCGCCGCGGACGGCGTGACCGCACGCAATTTCCCGTAAGCGGGATGGGCGAGTGTCATCGACGACACCTCCGATCAGAAAGCAACAGAATCGAATCTACGGTCCACCGCGCCATAACGCCGTTGCAGGTCCCGGATCCCGGGACGGTCCGGCGCGCCGGATAGCGCACAGCAGTAGACATCCGGGGGCCGTGGAATCGGGCGGGCTCCACGCGAAGCGGCGTGGTCGACCCGGCCGGAACGGTCGACTGAAGGCGTCGGCTCGTCCGGTGTCCGCACCCGGTCGCGGGCGGAATCGACTATCCGTCTGCGGCCCACGCTCACGACTTCACCGCCACGTTCGCGACCGCCTCCGAAGTATTTCCGGCGTCCGGAAATCCAGCCTGTCCATCCGCGCAATCCGCTGTGGCCCCCCGAGTGTTCTCGCAGCGCAGCAGCGCCCAGTCAGCGGCGCGCAGGAATCAGACCGGCCTATCGGACCTCGGCGATCAGCTCGACCTCCACCGGCGTGTTCTTGGGCAGCTCGAAAACGCCGACCGCCGACCGCGCGTGCGCACCGGCCGGGCCGAACACCTCGCCCAGGAATTCCGAAGCGCCGTTGATCACCAGCGGCTGATCGGTGAATCCGGGCGCGGAAGCCACGAATCCGACGACCTTCACGATCCGCACCACCTCGTCGAGGCCGACCAGAGCGTGCACCGCCGCCAAGGCGTTGAGCGCGCACCACCGGGCCGCGAGCACCGCCTCCGCGAGCGATACCTCGGCGCCGACCTTGCCGACGGCGGTCAGTTCACCCGAGACGAACGGCAACTGCCCAGAGGTGTATACATGCGCGCCGCTCCGCACCGCCGGCAGATAGGCGGCGACAGGGGCCACCACCTCGGGCACTTGCAGTCCCAGCCGGTCGAGGTTCGCCCGCCATCTGGTACCGGGGCCGCTCACGTTGGATTCCGCCACGGCGCTTACTGCTTCGGCCGCTTCAGGTATGCGACATGCTGCTCACCGGTCGGGCCGGGCAGCACGGTCACCAGTTCCCAGCCGTCGGCGCCCCACTGGTCCAAGATCTGTTTGGTCGCATGCGTCAACAGCGGTACGGTCGCGTACTCCCACGAGGTGATATCGCTCATGCGCACCGAGCGTACTGGGTCGCGGAGCGAGCACCCGGTGCAGGACCGGGTGTGGCCGAACAGGTGTCGGGGTCCCCGGTGTCTGGTACACCACACCGGGACAATCCGGAGTATGCGGGCATCCGTCCAGTCCGGGTTATAGGCTCGCGACCGTGGCAGAACCAACGACGATGTCGGAATCGGCCCACCCGGACCTGAAAACCGGATGGCCCGAGCGTGCGGCGAACGCCCGGCTGCACTTCGTATCCGGTAAAGGCGGCACCGGTAAGTCCACGGTGGCCGGGGCACTGGCACTGGCGTTGGCCGCGGGTGGACGGCGCGTACTGCTGGTGGAGGTGGAGAACCGGCAGTCGATCGCGCAACTGTTCGACCTCCCGCCACTGCCACCGACCGAGACGAAGATCGCCACGGCCGACGGTGGCGGCGAGGTCGTGGCACTGGCACTCGATATCGAGCACGCCTTCCTCGAATACCTCGAAATGTTTTATAACCTCGGCTTCGCCGGGCGGGCCATGCGCCGGATGGGGGCGGTCGATTTCGTCACCACCATCGCGCCCGGCCTGCGCGATGTCATCCTGACCGGCAAGATCAAGGAATGCGTGGTCCGGGTCGATAAGCACGGTTCGCCGGTCTACGACGAGGTCGTGGTCGACGCCCCGCCGACCGGCCGGATCGCGAGCTTCCTCGACGTCACCAAGGCGATGGCCGAACTCGCCAAGGGCGGTCCGATCGCCGATCAGGCCCAGAGCGTATCCCGGCTCCTGCATTCGGATCAGACGATGATCCACCTGGTCACGCTGCTCGAGGCACTGCCCGTGCAGGAGACCCTCGATGCCGTGGCCGAACTGAGTGCGAACGATCTGCGGATCGGCAGCGTTATCGTCAACCGCGCGGCGCAGAGCCCGCTGAGTGCGCAAACCCGCACGGCCGCGGCGGCCGGTGAACTCGATCCCGAGGCCGTCCGCGCCGGTCTGGAAGCCGCCGGGATCTCCCTGACCGCTGCCGACCTCGCCGGACTGCTCACTGAGACGGCCGAGCATTCGGCCACGTTGAGTGCCCAGGATCAGAGCGCCGCGGATCTGCTGGATCTGGAGATCGCACGATTACAGTTACCCACCCTCGACGAGGGTATGGATCTGGGCGGCCTGTACGAACTGGCCTCCTACCTGACCGAACAGGGAGTCCGATGAGCACCCGACCGGCCGGTCCGGCACCCCTGGACGTCTCCGGAATTCTTGCCGACCCGAATGCCCGGGTCGTAGTGTGTTGCGGTTCCGGCGGCGTGGGCAAGACCACCACGGCGGCGGCGATCGCGCTGCGCGCGGCCGAACAGGGCCGCAAGGTCGTGGTACTCACCATCGACCCGGCCCGGCGACTGGCCCAGTCGCTGGGCGTCGCGGATCTGGACAACAGCCCGCAACGGGTGGAGCTGGGGCCCGAGGTCGAGGGCGAACTCCACGCCATGATGCTGAACATGCGGCGCACATTCGACGAGATGGTGCTGGAACACACCACGCCGGAGAAGGCCGAACAGATTTTCGCCAATCCCTTCTACCAAGCGGTGGCCTCGTCGTTCGGCGGCACCCAGGAATACATGGCGATGGAGAAACTGGGCCAGCTGGCGGGGCGCAAGGAATGGGACCTCATCGTCGTGGACACCCCGCCGTCGCGGAACGCGCTGGATTTCCTCGACGCCCCGAAACGGCTGGGGACCTTCCTCGAAGGCCGCATGATCCGCGTCATCATGGCGCCCGGCCGGGGGGTCGGGCGGTTCGTCACCGGCGCGATGAGCCTGGCGGTACGCGGAGTGTCGACCATTGTGGGCGGCCAGATGCTCAAGGATGCCTCGAATTTCCTGCAATCGCTGGAATCGCTGTTCGGCGGCTTCCAGGAGCGGGCGAATCGCACCTTCGCGATGCTGGCCAAACCCGGCACGCATTTCCTGGTTGTCGCCGCCCCGGAACCCGATGCGCTGCGGGAGGCATCGTTTTTCGTGGACCGGTTGTCCACCGAGAAGATGCCGCTGGCCGGACTGGTGCTCAACCGGACGCATCCGGTGCTGTGCTCACTACCGGCCGACCATGCCCTGACCGCGGCGGACCGGATCGGTGAATCCGATCCGCTGACCGCCGGGGTGCTGCGGGTCCACGCCCACCGGGTGGCGACCGCCCGGCGCGAACAACATCTGCTGTACCGGTTCACCGGCGCGCATCCGCGGGTGCCGATGGTTTCGGTGACCGCGCTGCCGTTCGACGTCACCGATCTGGCCGCGCTGCGTGCGGTGGGCGCCCAACTGGCGGGCGCGGATACCGCGGCCGTCGGCTGACCGGCCCACGCCGGCGTATTCCGGCCGATCGATCAGCCGCCGGGCACTCGGCGATACGAGTGCCCGGCGGCCGGTCTTCCAATGGGAAATTCGGCTACATTGCCATCTGGTGCTGGCGCTGGGCGTGGAAGAAATCCGCCCAGGAGGTCACCTCGGGATGCTGTTTGAGCAGCGCCCGCCGCTGCCGCTCGGTCATACCGCCCCACACTCCGAACTCGACCCTGTTGTCGAGTGCGTCCGCCCCGCACTCCATCAGGACCGGGCAGTGCCGGCAGATCGTCGCCGCCTTGCGCTGCGCCGCGCCGCGTACGAACAACTGATCGGGATCGACTTCCTTGCATCGGGCCTGGGAAACCCAGGCGATCCTTGCTTCGGCCTGCTCTACATCCAAGCGAGCGACGGGGGTTGTCATATGCATTTGGTGTGCCCCTTTGCCAGTCCGAACACCGGGTCACGGCGCTCCGGAATCGCGTGTACTCCGCAGCAACCCGAACCCCGCTGCGAAGTGCACCACATTCCACATTGAGTGTTAGCTCTATCACACTGAGCTCTCAATCTAGGTAAAGGTATGCCGCGAGCGCAAGACCGGATGATGACTTTTTGGTACGTCCGTCCCTGCGACCCCACGGCCGTCGCCCGCCCACACGGCCGAATACGCACGTCAGGCAGCTTCGCTCGAGTCAGGCCCGTTATCGCCGAATCCGGATCCACAACGCCGGATGTCCACACTCCACGGAGGCCGGAGGGCCACCCTCTACCCTGGTGCTGTGCCGATCACACGTGCGCTCCTCAAGCTGGCGGGCAGCTGTGTACTCGCCTCCGTACTCGTTGCCGGAATGTTGTTCCCGGTCGCCGGAGGTTTCGGATTCGTCTCGAACCGCGCCGCCGACGCTGTCGACAACGTGTCGGCGGAACTGGTCGAGGGAACCGTGCCGGCCGTCTCCACCATGGTGGACGCGGCCGGTAACCCCATCGCCTATCTGTACGAGCAGCGCCGCTTCGAAGTGCCCAGCGACCAGATCTCCAACGATATGAAGCTGGCCATCGTCTCCATCGAGGACAAACGCTTCGCCGACCATCACGGTGTCGACTGGCAGGGCACCATCCGCGCCTTCCTCACCAACACCAGCAGCGGTGAGGTGCAGCAGGGCGCCTCCACTCTCGACCAGCAGTACGTGAAGAACTTCAACCTGCTGGTGGTCGCGAAAACCGATGCCGAACGCCGGGCCGCCATCGAGACCACACCCGCGCGCAAGATCCGCGAGATCCGCATGGCGCTCACCCTGGACAAGGAGCTCAGCAAGGACGAGATCCTCACCCGGTACCTGAACCTGGTCCCGTTCGGCAACTCCTCCTACGGCATCCAGGACGCCGCCCAGACCTACTTCGGTATCGACGCGAAAGACCTGAACGTCGCGCAATCGGCGATGCTCGCGGGGATGGTGCAGAGCAGTTCGAAGCTGAACCCCTACACCAACCCGGAGGGCGTCACCGCGCGCCGCAACACCGTCCTGGACACCATGATCCAGAACATTCCCAGCCGGGCGGAGGAGTTCCGGGCCGCGAAGACCCAGCCGCTGGGTGTGCTGCCGGAACCCAAGGGGTTGCCGCAGGGCTGTATCGCGGCCGGCGACCGTGGCTTCTTCTGCGATTACGCGCTGCAGTACCTGGCCGATGCCGGACTGAGCCAGGAACAGATCCAGAAGGGCGGATACCTCATCCGCACCACCCTGGACCCCGCCGTGCAGGACGCGGTGAAACGTTCGGTCACCGAGCACGCCGATCCGCATCTGCCGAACATCGCCGAGGTCATGTCGCTGATCGGCCCCGGTAAGGACAAACATCCATTGCTGGCGATGGCCAGCAGCCGCACCTACGGTCTCGACCGCGAGGCGCACGAAACCCTGCTCCCGCAGCCGTACTCCATGGTGGGCGACGGCGCGGGATCGGTGTTCAAACTGTTCACCACGGCCGCGGCGATGGAGAAGGGTATGGGCATCAACGCCCAGCTCGACGTTCCGTCCCGGTTCGATGCCCGTGGGATGGGTAACGGCGGCGCGCCCGGCTGCCCGCCCGCCACGTATTGCGTCGAGAACGCCGGTAACTACAAATCGCCGATGTCGGTGACCGAAGCACTGGCCACCTCCCCGAACACCGCCTTCGTGAAACTCATCCAGGCCGTCGGCGTGACCCCGACCGTCGATATGGCGGTCCGGCTGGGCCTGCGCTCCTACACCGAACCGGGGACGTCCGGCTTCGACAACCAGAGCCTGGCCGACATGATCAAGGGCCAGAACCTCGGTTCGTTCACCCTCGGCCCGGTTGCCGTGAATCCGCTGGAGTTGTCGAATGTGGCGGCCACCCTCGCCTCCGGCGGCACATGGTGCCCGCCTTCGCCCATCGCGGAGGTGATCGACCGGTACGGCAAGCCGGTACCGCTCACCGAACAGGCCTGCGAACAGGTCGTCGAACCGGGACTGGCCAATACCCTCGCCAACGCGATGGGCAAAGACCACGATCCGGGCGGTACCGCCGGCGCCGCCGCTGCCGCGACCGGCTGGCAAGGGCCCGTCGCCGCGAAAACCGGGACCACCGAAAGCCACCGCTCCTCGGCATTCCTCGGTTTCACCAATTCGATGGCGGGCGCCGCCTACATCTACGGCGACAGCCCGACCCCCGGCGAGATCTGCTCCTTCCCGCTGCGCAACTGCCCGGCCAGCGATGCCAACGGCCTGTTCGGCGGTAACGAACCGGCCCGTAGCTGGTTCAAAGCCGTGAAGGAGGCCTCGGTGAACTTCCCGCCGCCGGCCCTGCCGCCGGTGGACGAGAAGTATGTCCGCGGGGCGGAGAACGCCCAGGTTCCCGACGTGGTCGGGATGACGGCCGGCGAGGCGACCGCCGCCCTCACCGGCGCCGGTTTCAAGGTCACCTCGGTCACTTCGCCCGGTTCGGCGCCGAAGGGCACCGTCACCGGGTCGACCCCGAACGGTTCGGCTATCCCGGGCTCGCAGGTCACCATCTATCTCAGTGACGGCACCATCCGGCACGCACCGGAGCCGGGACGTCCGCCCGCCTCGGCGCCGAACAACCCCGGGCTGCCGCCACTGCCGCCGTTCCTGCCCCCGCTCCCCATCCCGATACCGATACCCCGGTGACCTCCGGCGGTGACGGCGCGGCGCCCGGCGCCTACAGCCGCGCCTTCACCGCCGCCGAAATCCGGGAACCGTCGGCTTTACCGGCGGCCAGCCCGGTCGCAACCTTCATGACCTGACCCATCTGCCGCTTACCGGGCCGCTCGCCCAGTTCCTCCGCGACCTGGGCGATAGCGGTGTCGGCGAGATCGGCGACCTCCGCGTCGGTCAACTGGGTGGGCAGGTATTCGTCGATGATCCGCGCCTCGGCGTGCTCGTTGGCCGCCAGTTCGCCACGCCCGGCCTGGGTGTACACCTCCGCGGCTTCGTTGCGTTTCTTCGATTCCTTGGTCAGCACCGCGACGATCTCCGCATCGGAGAGTTCCCGGGCTTCCTTGCCGGCCACCTCGGCCGTCTGCACGGCGGCGAGCAGCATCCGCAGCGTATTGAGCCGAAGCGTGTCCTTCGCCTTCATCGCGGCGGTCATATCGGCGCGTAGCCTCGTTTTCAGTTCCGACATGGACGCAACGGTAGCCGCTGCACCACGCCACGCCCATCGGATTATCCCGGTGCGCCGGGCGTGTCCACATGCGGCCATCGCATTGTTTTCCAAGGCCACAGGCCGGCGAAGGCGAGCGTGAGCAGGTGATCCGCCTGCTACGGCGCCGTAACTGTGGCTCAACACGCTGCGCACTGCGCCTGCTGGTCACCTATGCTGGGCAAATGCCCGTGATCTCGACGTCGGCCCTGCGCCGGACCGCGTTCGGCGCTGCCGGAGCCGCGGCTGCCGGAGTCGGCTACGCCTCACTGATCGAACGCAATGCCTTCGTTCTCCGCGAAGCCACCATGCCGGTACTGCGGCCGGGTTCCGCTCCGCTGCGGGTACTGCATATCAGCGATCTGCACATGACCCCCGGGCAGAAGCTCAAACAGCAGTGGTTGCGGGAACTGGACCGCCTGGAACCGGACCTGGTGATCAACACCGGTGACAACCTGTCCCACCAGAAGGCCGTACCTGCGGTGGTGCAGTCGCTGGGCCCGCTGTTGTCGCGCCCCGGTCTCTTCGTGTTCGGCAGCAACGACTATTTCGCGCCGGTGCCGAAGAACCCGTTGAAATACTTCGACAAGAACCACAAGCGGGTTCACGGCGCCCCACTGCCGTGGAAGGACCTGCGCGCGGCGTTCACCGAACGCGGCTGGCTCGATCTCACCCACATCCGCCGCGATATCGAGGTGGGCGGGATCCGGATCGCCAGCGCGGGCGTCGACGACCCGCATATGCAGCGCGACCGCTACGACACCATCGCCGGCGCTCCCAACCCGCTGGCGGATCTGCGGCTCGGCCTGACGCATTCACCGGAGCCCCGCGTACTGGATCGCTTCGCCGAGGACGGCTACGACCTGGTTCTCGCCGGTCATACGCACGGCGGTCAACTGTGCCTGCCCGGTTACGGCGCCCTGGTGACCAACTGCGATATCGACCGCTCCCGCGTGAAGGGCCCGTCCAAGTGGGGCGTCCATACCCGACTGCATGTATCCGCCGGTATCGGCACCTCACCGTGGGCCCCTTACCGCTTCTGCTGCCGCCCCGAAGCGACGCTGCTCACCTTGGTGGCGGTGCCGCCGAAGAAGCCGGTCACCGATTCCGGCCACGGTATCTCGACCTCACAGGCGGTGGCCAGATAAGCTCCACCGCCCGGAAAACCGGCCTCGAGCTGCCGGTTTCTTTTCCGGACCGGACCTGGGGTAAGCTACCTCAGGTCCGCTTCACGGGGTGTGGCGCAGCTTGGTAGCGCGCTTCGTTCGGGACGAAGAGGTCGTGGGTTCAAATCCCGCCACCCCGACTCGTGTGGTCGAGACACGATAGGCCCCTGATCAGTTCTTCTGGTCAGGGGTTTTCTCGTGCGTGGACCCGTTTCCCCCGGCCAGGGCAGAAATTGCCGTGGCGAGGTCCGCGCCGGTGGGCAGAGTACCGGCGGGATGGCTCATCCAGTGCATGACCAATCCGTTGAGCAGAATCATGTAGAGCCCGCCGATTGCGCGGGCCTGTGCGGGATCCAGTTCCGGATGCGTTTCGGCCAGCGTGGTCGCGATTTCGGTGGCCCCGGTTTCGCTCAACTCTCCCATGCGAGCTTGTTCGCTGGGTGTCCGATGCACCCTGACCAAGTTCTCCACACTCGCTACCAGGACCTCCCTGTTGCGTTCGAACAACTCGGCGATCCCCTCCCAGACCTGCGGAAAAGCCGCTGTGGGCGACTGCCCCACGGTCGCCCGGATCCGGGATTCGAGATCGTCACCGATAACCCGGCCGGTCTCGTCGGTGAAGGCTTCGGTGAGGAGCCGGTCTTTCGACCCGAAGTGGTATCCGATGGCGGCGAGACTCACGCCGGCTTCGGTGGCGATATCCCTGGCTGTGGTCGCGGCGAAGCCACGCTCGTAGATGCAGGTGCGCGCGGCGGCCAGCAGGTCCTCCTTGTTTCCCATGACAACAGCCTAACCGCTCGTCTTAGACATTTGTCCTAGACATCTGTTCTACGGTTGTGTTAGACATTTGTCTAAGACATCCGAACAAGTACTCAGCGAGGACCGATGACCACACACGCCGACGCCACCAACCTCAAAGTGCTGATCTCCGGTGGCGGAATCGCCGGTAACGCCGCCGCTCTGCAACTGTCGCGCGCCGGTATCCGGCCGACCCTGATCGAACGCGCCCCCGCTCCCCGCCCGGGCGGCCAGGCCGTCGATCTGCGCGGTCCCAGCCGAACCGTCGCCGAACGGATGGGGTTGATGCCCGGGATCCGCCGGTATCAGCTCGACGAACGCGGCATGGTCCACGTCGATACGGCCGGACGCGAGATAGTCCGGATGCCCGCGGACCTCTTCGGCGGCAACGGCGCGGTCGCCGAGATCGAGATAACGCGCGGTGATCTGAACCAGGTCCTCCTCGACGCAATCTCCGCCGCCGCCGGTGAACCAGGCAATCCAGGTGTCGACTATCGGTACGGGGACTGGGTTCGCGATCTGCGCGAACACAGCGGCGGCGTCCGGGTGGACTTCGCCTCGGGCGCGTCGGCGGAGTTCGACCTGGTGATCGGCGCCGACGGATTGCATTCGGCGACCCGCCGGCTGGCATTCGGACCGGAAGAACAGTTCAGCACCTACCTCGGCGCCTACATGTCGTATTTCACGATGCCTACTCCGGCGCAGGTCGAACCGCATTGGATGACCATGCATTCGATGCCCGGCGGAATCGTGGCCGGGCTGCGCCCAGATGCCGATCCGGCGACCGCCAAGGCGATGATCGCCATCCGGACCGCCCCGGACCCGGCACTCCGGCGCAATATCGCGGCCCAGCAAGAACTCATCCGCGCAAGCCTCGCCGGCGGTGGATGGCAGACTGCCGCCATCCTCGACGCGATGGGGCAGGCCGAGGACTTCTACTTCGACGAGCTCGCGCGGATCACCATGCCGGAGTGGACCACCGGACGGATCGCGCTGGTAGGCGACGCCGGCTATTGCGGATCGCCACTGAGCGGACAGGGCACGGCGATGGCGCTGGTGGGTGCCTACGTGCTGGCCGGGGAGATCACGCGCACACCGCACGACCCGGCCGCCGCCCTCGCCCGCTACACCGAAACCCTGCGACCGTTCGTCGAAACCGCACAGCAGCTGCCGCCCGGCGGCGTGCAGGGAATGGCCCCGCGCACCAAGACCGGTATCCGGGCCGCGCACACCTTCCTCCGCCTCGCGACATCACGGATGATGCAGCCCCTGATGACCCGCATGCTGTCGGAAACCGAGAGCTACGCCCTTCCGGACTACCCGGCGGCGCAATCGGCCACCCACTGAGCTCACGCTCGCCGCAGTACAACGGGACCCGCGGTGCCCGAACCACGCCGGCCCCGCGACCCTCGCGATCCGATCCGGCGGAGTTGCAGTCCGGGCCGTAAAGCGGGCGTTCGGCGGAGCCGGTATTCCACACCGCACCAGCGCACTCACGCTCATCGACGACGCCTCTGGCAGGCGCTGCCGGCCGGGTCGGTGATACCTGGCGGTGACGGGTCGATGACGACACGGGATATGGAACTGGCCGGCCCCTCGCCGGAACGGTGTGTGGCCCGAAGGTCGGCACATGCAACCGGCCGGTGGTGCGCCCGAGCCCGGCCACCCGGCGCATATCTGTCGCACGGGCAGCGGGATGGAAGTGATCACCGCGCCACGCCGCTCGGATCAGGCGGGAGATGCACCGGGCCCGCGCCCGCCTTTCAGCGATGCTGCCCACGGGCGCGGCCGCGGGCGGCGGGGATACGTGGTCCGGTGGTGCGGCGGGCGCCGACGGCGGCGGGACGGACCGGACGGTTCACCCCGCGACTCATCCGCACCGAGAGGGCTCCGCCGACCAGCAGCATCCGTATCATGCGTTCGGCGGCATCGGTGAGCAGGCGTTCGGCGTCGGCCACCGCGTCGGCCAGGGCCATCGGCACGGGGATGATCGAGGCGATGGCACCGATACCGACCTCGTGCACCGAGGGCGCCCCCTCCCCCAGCGATCCGGCCAGCGCGACTACCGGAACGCCCTGGGCGCGCGCTCTGCGGGCGATCTCGGCAGGTACCTTGCCGTGCGGCGTCTGCAGGTCGATCGCACCTTCCGCGGTGATCACCAGGTCCGCCCGGGCGATCCGGCGGTCCAGATCCGCCCCGGTCAGACCGGAGTCCAGCAGTGCGTCGAATCGGGAGCGCAGGGCCGCGCCCACCCCGCCGGCCAGCCCCGCGCCGAGCCCGCCGGATGCGCCGGTCACCGGGCCGGTGCGCAGGTCTGCCGATACCCGGCCATCGCGTTCGAGGATCGCCGCCCAGTTGTCCAGCGCGCGCGACAGCGTTTCGACCTGCGCCGGTGTGGCCCCCTTCTGAGGGCCGAATACCCGTGCGACACCGCGCGGCCCGCAGAGCAGGTTGTGCGGATTGCCCGCCACCACGATTTCGGCGCGGGACAGCCGAGGGTGCAGACCGGAGCGGTCGAGGCGATCGGCCCGCGCGAGTTCGTAGCCTCCGCCGCCTATTTCGCTGCCGGAACGGTCGAGTATGCGGGCGCCGAGTGCCTGGAGCGCACCCGCGCCACCGTCGCAGGTCCCGGAATCACCACAGCCCACCACGATTCGCTGCGCACCGGATTCCAGTGCCGCGGCGATGAGCTGCCCCACCCCGTATGTCGTGGTGGCGCCGGGGTCACGGCAGTCGCGCGGTACCTGCCGCAGGCCCGCGGCGGCGGCCACCTCGACCACGGCCGTTTTCGCTGCCGGGCTGCCGAGTCGGGCCCACTGTGCCCGCACCGGGCTGTGCACCGGCCCGGTGACATCGAGGTGATGCAAGGTGCCACCGGTCGCGGCGGCGAGCATGGCTGCGGTGCCCTCACCACCGTCGGCGATCGGAGCGAGATCGACATGCACGCCGGGCAGGACCCGGCGTAGACCGGCGGCGATGGACAGCGCCACGGACTCTGCCCCGAGACTTTCCTTGAAACCGCTGGGTGCCACGAGAATACGCTGCGGAACGGTTACCGACATGGTGGTGCCTTTCGAGAGAGCCTGCCACTCGGGTCAGGGGGTGAGGCCGAGTCCCAGCTGCGGCCATATCCAGACCGCGAACGCGAGAAGTAGTGCCACCGACAACGGGGCGAGGACGGCGGAGTAACGCAGCAGATGTTCGGGCCGGAACCCCGCAACGGTGTCGGATGCGGCGAAAACCGCCATCGGTTTCGCCGAACTGGTCATGGTGTGGCAGAAACCGGCCGCCGCTGTCGAGACGAAGGCCGCGGTCGCGGCATCCACGCCGACCGCCGGGGCGGTGGCGACGATGATCGGCACGAGCACGGCCGAACGAGCCGAACGGGATTGGATCATCAGATGCGCCGACAGGGATACGACCACGGTCAGCACCAGGAAAACCGCGCCGGCCGCGGATCCCAGTGAACGCACCGGGCCGAAGACGAGTCCGGCGAGCCACGCGGATGCGCCGCTGGTGGTGAGTGCGATACCCAGGCAGAGGGTGGCGGCCATGAACAACAACAACGTCCATGGAATGGTCTTCGCGGCCGCCGGCAGCGTGGTTGCGCCGATCTTCGGTGCGGTGGCGAGCAGGGCGCCGAGCACCGCGACGATCGCCGGGTCCACACCGTGCAGTCCCTCGGTGCACCACAACACCACTACGACCGCGAGGATGCCGAGCACCCGGCGCTGGGGTGCGGACAGCGGGCCCCGCACATCCGACCCCGCTGCTTCGGCGAAGGCGCTCGCGGGCACGGTGAGCGGTGTTCGGCGCTCGGTACGGTCGGCGAACAATGTGAGCGCGATCTCCGCGGCCAAATGCGACCACACCACCGCGAGCGGAAGACCGAGGATCAGCCATTGCGCGAAGTGGTAGCCCGTTCCGGTGGCCGCCGCGACGATCTCGCTGGTGATCAGATGTGCGCCCGCGCCGAGCAGCGAACCCACCGCGGAGAACAAGATGACCGAGGGGATTCCCACCGCGAGCGCCAGCACCAGTTGGGGCCGGTGCCGCAGTACCGCGGCGAGGGCGAGGAAGACCGGGAGGGCCAGCGCGGCCCGGCCGGAGGTCGCCGGAATCGCGAAAGTCGTCACCAGCAGGACAGCGGTGAGCAGATGCATCAGTTGCCGCGGAGTCCGGGCGAAAGTGAGAACCCGCGCGGCGATCCGTGCCGACAATCCCGTTGCGGTGACCGCCGCGGCGATCACGAACGATCCCACCAGCAGCCAGATCACCGAATCACCGAGGGTTCCGGTGAACGTCTCGGTATCGATCGGACCGGTGACGACGAGGGCCACTGCCGCGCCGAGTGCGATATAGGTGTCGGGGACCGGTGCGAAAATCCACATCCAGATCGCGGCGACGAACACTACGAGCGTGATCAGCGCTTCGTGGCCGAGGTCACCGGCTGCCGCCGCGGCGAGAAAACCCAGGCATACGAGGATTCCCGCGGCCGCGGCCAGCATGGGCGCCCGGGCCGGCTCGCGTCCGGCCGGACCGGCCACCGGGCGTCGGCGCGGTACGGTCCGGAATTCGGTCGCTTTCCCGGCTTCCCGGCCGGAAACAACCGGGATTGCTGCCGTGTCCTTGCGCGGTGTCTCGATGGGGTCCTGCTTCACCGGCCACCGCCGGAAAACATCGGTGTCCTGCACGGCCGCCACAGGCATTCTTGCGCGCCCGCGCGGCAGCGGGAATGCCGCGCGACGTACCGCCTTGTCCGGCAAGGCGCTGCCCCGCCCCCGGGCGGCCGGGCCTGCGCATTGTGTTCCGCTGTCACGAGAGCCGGTATCCCATCCCGCGTACTGTCTGCAGGCGCTGGGCGCCGATCTTGCCCCGCAGCGCCCGCACATAGACATCGACCACGTTGGATGCGGGGTCGAAATCGTAGCCCCAGACCTGGCCGAGGATCTGCTCGCGGCTCAGCACCTGGTCGGGATGCCGCAGGAACACCTCGAGCAGGCCGAATTCCCGGGCTGTGAGGTCAACGGTCCGGCCGTCGACATGTACCCGCCGGGAGCGCAGGTCGAGGCCGAGACCGTTGTACGACAGGGCAGCCGACGGTGCGCCCGCGGCCGTATCGTCCTGGAGGCGCAGCCGGACCCTGGCGAGAAGTTCGGCGAACTGGAACGGTTTGGTCATGTAGTCGTTCGCGCCGCCTTCCAGCCCCGCGACCGTGTCGTCGACGCTGTCGCGGGCGGTGAGCACCACGACCGGGGTCCGCACCCCCTCCCCGCGCAGCCGGCGCAGCACGGTGAACCCGTCCATCGAAGGCAACCCGATATCGAGGATCACCATGTCGAAGGCACCGGAACGGGCCATCAGCAACGCGGTTTCGCCGTCGCTGACCTGCTCGGTGGTGTATCCGGCGGCCCGCAGACCTTTGCCGACGAACGACACGATGTGCACATCGTCCTCGGCGATCAGGATCCGGCTCATCTGCTACCCCTTGCGTTCGTTCGGTTCGGCGTTGTCACGGTGTGCGGGATATGCCGGGTCGGCCGGCAGATCGAGACCGAAGGTGGCGCCGTCACCGGGCACGCTGCGTACCCAGGCCGACCCGTGGTGTGCGTCGGCGATCGCCCGTACGATGGCCAGGCCGAGCCCCGCGCCGGACCGCCGGTCCGCCCCGGAACTATCGGCCGGCCGGCCCCGCCGGAACCGCTCGAAGATCACCGGCGCATCCTCCGGCGCAACCCCCGGCCCCTGATCGGAGATCCACACCGACAGAGTGCGCTCCGGTTCGGCACCGGTGAGCCGGGATCCCAGCTGCACAGTGGTCCCGTCCGCCGAATGCGCGACAGCGTTGGCCGCGAGCTGCAACATCGCCTGGGTGACCCGCTGCGCATCGATCCACGCGGTCCCCTCGGCCACTTCCATCAGATGCCAGCGTCGCTCCCCGAGTGGTTGCACCTTGGATTCGATATCCAGCATGGTCTGCGCGATATCGACCGGACGGCGGACCACGAAATCCGGCTGTTCGGCCTTGGCCAGCATCAGCAGATCGGAGACCAGCCGCCCCATCCGGTTCAGTTCCGAATCGACGAGGGCCAGGGTGCGGCGCCGTTCCTCCGGATCCTCGGAGAGCAGTTCGAGATGCCCCCGGACCACCGTGATCGGGGTACGCAGTTCGTGACCCGCATCGTCGACGAACTGCCGCTGGGTCGTATAGGCGTGTTCGAGGCGGTCGAGCATATCGTTGAAGGTTTCCGCCAGCGCCGCGATATCGTCGCGTCCCTCCACCGGAACGCGGGCGGTGAGGTCCGTTTCGCCGATATCGGCGGCCACTGCCCGCACGGTGCGTACCGGCAGCAGGATGCGGCCGGCCACCAGATAGGCGACCCCGGTGGTCAGGGCCAGCCCGGCCAGCGAGACCGCGGCGATGGTGCGCATGGTCCGGTCGACACCCGCGCGGCCGATTTCGGTGAACGCGGCCACCACGAACGATCCCCGGTCGGCCGCGGATTCGACGTCGACCCGGCCCCACCGCATCTCACCGGCCGGGGAGTCGACGACCCCGGAGGTTCGTTCCGTCGCCGCGGTCGCGGTGAACAGGCCCGGATCACCGGCTACGGGCGCGGGCAGATTACCCCGGATACCGCCGAGCTGTCTGCCGTCCACGATCCCCACCATCACCTCGCCCTCGATCGGCGACTGACGCAGCAGATAGGTCTCCAGCAGCCTTTCCACCGATGTGAACGGTTGCGTGGTGGTCGGATCCACCCCCTCGGCGGCGAAGGTCCGGAATTCGTCGGCTTCCTGAGCGATATCGGCGTTCGCCCGGGTGTTCACATCGCGCAGTAGCAGATTGCGGGCGGTCACCAGCACCACGACCAGCAACAGGAAGGTCGTGAGCATGATCCAGGCGGTGATCTTCCATCGGGCCGGCAACCGGGAGCCACGCCGACGGAGGATCCGCGGGCCGGCGGCTGCCGGGCGGTCGGCGGCGGTGATGGGCTCGGGTGTTGGTTGCCGCAGGGTCGGCTCCGTGGTGTCGGCGGGACGCGCGGGGTCGAGATCAATCATCGTCGTCGGACGGCCCGTCCGTGTCCGGCTGGTCGTCCGCGTCGTCGTCGAATCCGTCGTCGGCATCGTCATCGCCCTGTTGCGGCGCGGGTGCCGGAGCCGCCGGGGCGGGGGCCGGTGCAGGAGTCGCAGCCTCCGGGGCAGGAACGCCCGGAGCAAGCACGGCTGGGCCAGGTGCTGCAGGACCAGGCGCTGGGCCCGGGGACACGGGCACGGGCACAGTGCCGCCCGGCGCCGGCGGATCACCGGCCGAGCTCGGCCCCGCCGTCGGTACCGCGTCATCCGGCGCATCAGAGTTCTGTTGCTTCGGATCCGATCCGGCGTCCGGCGACTCCGGCCCGTCCGGCGCCACACTCACCGAAACCGAGGACGGATCCAGATCCGGCTCCGGTGAACGGGTCAGGGCAAAGCTCACCAGCACCACGGCGGCGGCGCCCGCAAGCACAAGAGCGGCGGCGAAAGAACGAGAACCGGACATAACAGCCACTATGCCCAACCCTGATGACCCCGCCGTGAGGCGCAGATGAGGATTTCTTCATCACGGACGCGAAGCGGCCGGCCGGACGATTCGACACTGTCTCGTCCGGCCGGCCGTTGTTCGTGGGCGCTGCCGTACCGATTCTCGAACGGTTACCTTTCGCGGTGCCGGACCGGCGGACTGTTCGCCCGGTCCGGCACTGAGCCGCCGGAAGAGCCGTACGGTGCGACGGCTGCCGACCGGACCGGTCACCCCGCGAGACCGGTCCGATCGACGACGCCCTGCCCGTGGGCCGGTCTGCCACCCCGCGAGACAGACCGGCCCACCCGGTCGACCGGCTCCCCCGCCGCGCCGACCGGCCCCGTTCCCCCGTGGTGGTGCCGGATCCCCTCCCCGGTCACCGGACCACCACACCCCCGCGGATCCCCCACGTTTCCCCCGGATCCGTACTTTCCGGGATGCGTACCGGGTCCTCCCCAGGCACCGGTTCGCATCCCGCCCCCTCCTTCAACGGCGTCGCGACTACTGGCAGGAGTCGAAAACGCCGAGCTCGGTGCGACCGTCCTTGATCAGGTATCCGGTCGCGTACAGTTCGGTGCTCGCCACCGGGTTCTCCCCGTCCGGCGCCAGCCATTGCACCTCCTGGGCCACCAGGTAGGCATTCGGGTCGTTGCGCAGGACGTCCGTTTCGGTGCCGTCCATCTCGGCGGGCTCGGTATCACCGGCCCGGCCCGTCTCCCATTCGCCCGCGCCGGCCAGGGCGCCCTGGGCAGAGTCGACGATCATCGTGCGGTACCGGATCTGCTGCTGTTCCCCGGGCCGGTAGCCGGGCTGCGCGTAGACGACGGGCGCGTCGATTTCGATCACGATCTCGTCGCCCGAATGGGTGCAGGTGGCCTGGCCTGCGAGGGCGAGTGCGGTGGACAGCTGGGTGATCATCTTCGGGGTTCCTGTTCGCGGTGTGAGTGCCGGTGTGCTCTCCGGCATGACTCAACAATGCGACCCCGTACTTGGCGCACCCTTAACGTGAACTTATAACGCTGGGAACACGATCCGTCACAGTGCAATCAAGGTCGTGGCACGGGTTGTGCGGGTGTCCCGCCGGCCGGGTATCTGGGGCATCATGGAGGCATCCGCTACGACAAGAGTGGGAGTGTCGATGGATACGTTGGTCCTCTGGGCGCTGGCCTGTGTGGTCTATTGGTTCGGCCTCCTGTAGCCGCGCCCGCACCGGCATCGTGACGGCACGGTACGAGTGCCGAAGGGTGGGGCGCCCCTGACCGGTCCCGAGACCGATCAGGGGCGCCACATTTCCGCGGCCGGTGCCCGCCCGGCGATACCGGCACTGCCGGCAACGCGGCGATAGTGTGTGCGCATGGCGCGTTTCGGTGGGCTCCTGGCGGGGGTCGCGGCGGTAACACTGGTGGTGGGACACGTTTTCGCGGCTCAGGCATACGCCGCGCCGGCGCAGGTCGAATGCGCGGTGAGTTCCGGCCGGCAACCGGAGCGGGCGCAACCGCAACAGGTGGGCCTGGACGCGCAGCGGCTGGCGGACGCATTGACCTTCGCCGGCAGCCGGAATCGCTTGAATGTGCAGGTATTCCGGCACAACTGCCTGGTGGGTGAGGGGCCTGCCAACGACCGGACCGGGCACATCCCGTGGAATGTGTGGAGCGTGACCAAGAGTGTGGTCTCGCTGCTCACCGGGATCGCCGCCGATCGCGGACTGGTGGATATCGCGGCCCCGATCGACCGCTATTTGCCGCCGGGACTGGGTGATGCCCGGCGGCGCGCGATCACGGTCGAGAACCTGCTCACCGAAACATCCGGTATGCGCACCGGCGTGGTGACCGAGGGCATCACCGGAGCTGTCCCCATCGATCCCAACAGCGCTGTCCAGGCGTTGGGCGTACCGCTGGATCACGAGCCCGGCACCGTGTTCACCTACAGCCAGCGCACCGTGGACCTGCTCTCTTACGTGGTGGAGCTGGCCGTCGGCGAACCGCTGCAGGAGTTCGCGCAGCGAGAACTGTTCACACCGTTGGGGATCGAACGCAGTGATTGGTACTGGGCCCGGGACCGCAGCGGCCACACCTACGGATACGCGCATCTGCTGATCCCGCCGGACGATCTGGCCAAGCTCGGGCTGCTGGTGGCGAACAACGGCGACTGGGGCGGGCGGCAGATCGTCTCCGCGCAGTATCTGTCCCGTGCGACCACACCGTCACAGGCCAACCCGTGCTACGGCTATCTGTTCTGGCTCGGAGCGACCTGCGCGGAGAACCCGTCGTTCCTGCCACCGGATACCTACGCGATGTCCGGGATGGGATTGCAGAACGTTTTCGTCGTGCCGAGTCTGGACCTCGTGGTGGTGTGGACCGGCGTGTTCGGCAATGTCAGCAAGTACGGTCCGGCCGGGATCATCCAGAACTTCGAGGAATTGCCGCACGAGTTCTTCCGGCGATTGATGGCCGCGTTCCAGCAACCACCGGTCGCCGATCCGGGTCCTTACGCGGAACCACCGGTACAAGCGAACCCTGACGCCTACATCGACACCGATATCCTGCTGGCGGTCTTCGGGATCGGCGATTCGGCCTATCCGGGCTGCGACGTATTCGCCTGCCTGAACGAACCGCTGGCGACCCCGTTCACCGACGCGCCGCCGGACTGCGTGCTGCTGGCCTGCCTCGGAACAGATCCCCGAACCCCGGGAATCCACTGAGCCGCACTCCCCTCCCCGGCACGTCGGCCGCGCCGGGGAGGCAGATCCGTCACCGATCGGCGAGCAGGACTTCCGCGATCTGGATGGTGTTGAGCGCGGCGCCCTTACGCAGGTTGTCGCCGGAGAGGAACAGCGCCAGACCGCGCCCGTCCGGCACGCCGGGATCCTGACGGATACGGCCGACCAGGGATTCGTCCTTGCCCGCGGCGGCCAGCGGTGTCGGCACATCGACCAGCTGCACACCGGGCGCCTTCGCCAGGATCTCCTGAGCCCGCTGCACCGACAGCGGATCGGCGAATTCGGCGTTGATCGACAGCGAGTGGCCGGTGAACACCGGGACCCGCACACAGGTGCCGCTCACCAGCAGCTCCGGCAGCCCGAGAATTTTGCGGCTCTCGTTGCGCAGCTTCTGATCCTCGTCGGTCTCACCGGAACCGTCGTCCACCAGCGAACCCGCGAGCGCGAGCACGTTGAACGCGATGGGCGCCACATACTTGTTCGGGGCCGGGAAGTCCACGGCGCTGCCGTCGTGGGTGAGTTTCTCGGCGTCGCCGATCACCGCGCGGGTCTGCGAAGCCAGTTCCTCGACACCGGCCAGCCCACTACCCGAGACCGCCTGATAGCTGGACACGATCAGCCGCTGCAACCCGGCCGCGTCGTGTAGCGGTTTGAGCACCGGCATCGCGGCCATCGTGGTGCAGTTGGGATTGGCGATGATGCCCTTGGTGAGATTGCGGGTCTGTTCCGGGTTGACCTCGCTCACCACCAGCGGGACGTCCGGATCCTTGCGCCACGCCGACGAGTTGTCGATCACCGTGACCCCGGCCGCCGCGAACCGCGGCGCCTGCACGCGCGACATGGTCGCGCCGGCGGAGAACAGGGCGATATCCAGGCCGGCCGGATCGGCGGTTTCGGTGTCCTCCACGACGATCTCGCCATCGCGCCACGGCAGTTTCTTACCGGCCGAACGGGCGGAGGCGAAGAACCGCACCTCGTCGGCGGGGAAATCGCGTTCTTCCAGCAGTTTGCGCATCACGGCGCCGACCTGCCCGGTCGCGCCGACAACGCCAACACGTACACCCATCGGTTATCGCCCCGTTCCGGCATGTACGACGGCGACCTCGTCGCCGCCGAGATCGAACGCGCGGTGCAGCACCTGCACGGCGTCGTCGAGTTCGGTGTCCTTGACCAGTACCGAGATACGGATCTCGGAGGTCGAGATGAGGTCGATATTGATACCGGCCTCGGCCAGCGCCTCACAGAAGGTGGCGGTGACCCCGGGGTGGCTCTTCATACCTGCGCCGACCAGCGACACCTTGCCGATGTGATCGTCGTAGAGCACCTGCGAGAAGCCGATCTCCTCCTGGTGCCCGGCGAGCATCTCCACCGCCCGCTGACCGTCGGAACGGGGCAGGGTGAAGGTGATATCGGTCTTACCGGTCTCCACCTTGGAGATGTTCTGCAGGACCATATCGATGTTGATCTCGGAATCGGCGACCGCGCGGAACACCTTGGCGGCGTATCCGGGAACGTCCGGTAGCCCGACCACGGTCACCTTGGCCTCGCTGCGGTCGTGCGCGACGCCCGTGAGGATTGCTTGTTCCAAGGGGATGTCCTCCATCGATCCGTATACGTAGGTGCCCGGCTTGTCGGTATAGGACGAGCGCACATGCACGGGCACGTTGTAGCGGCGCGCGTATTCGACGCAGCGCAGCATCAGCACTTTGGACCCGCAGGCCGCCATCTCCAGCATCTCCTCGTAGGAGACCTGCTCGAGCTTCTGCGCATCGTTGACTATGCGCGGATCGGCGGTGAAGACTCCGTCCACGTCGGTGTAGATCTCGCAGACATCGGCCTCGAGCGCGGCCGCCAGCGCGACGGCGGTGGTATCCGAACCGCCACGGCCCAGCGTGGTGACGTCCTTGCTGTCCTGGCTGACGCCCTGGAAACCCGCGACGAGCACGATCGTGCCCTCATCGAGAGCTTCCTGGACGCGACTGGGCGTCACGTCGATGATCTTGGCCTTACCGTGCACCGATGTGGTGATGACGCCGGCCTGGGAGCCGGTGAACGACCGCGCCTCGGCGCCGAGAGTGTGGATAGCCATGGCCACCAGTGCGTTGGAGATGCGTTCACCGGAGGTGAGCAACATATCCATCTCCCGCGCGGGCGGCGCGGGAGCGACCTGTTCGGCCAGGTCGAGCAGTTCGTCGGTGGTGTCGCCCATGGCCGAGCAGACCACGACCACATCGTGGCCTTGCTTCTTCGTCTCGACGATCCGTTCGGCGACGCGCCGGATCCGGTCGGCCGAGGAGACCGAGGATCCTCCGTACTTCTGGACAACGAGTGCCACGAGGGGTCCTCCAATGTCGGCGAACAGGCGATCAGTGCATAAGCGTACCGAGCCCGGCGGGCTTGTTCCGGCAGTATCCGCCCTGGCTGTGGAATAACACACAGCCGCGTGACGTCACGTTTACCGATGCGGGCAGCCGTCCGACGCGCGGTCGCCCGGACCTGCGCGGTCGCGGGTCTCAGCCGCGTTCGAACCAGGTGACCTGCGCCCCGTTGCCGAACTCCTTGCGCTGCACGGGGATGAACGATGTCGGCCGGAAGGCCCCGCTGATGATCGGGATGCCGGTCCCGGCCGATACCGGATAGCTCTTGACGATCAGCTCGTCGATCTCGTCGATCAGCGCGCCGGCGAGTTTGCCGCCCCCGGCGAGCCAGATGTCCTTGCCCTCCGGGCCTTCTTCCCGCTTGAGACGCCGCACCAGTTCGACCGGGTCGGAACGGACGAGTTCGATCTCGGGATCGTCGATCCGCTCGAGCGTCGTCGAGACGACGTACTGCTTCATATGCGGGTAGGGACTGGCGATTCCGATCTCGAGGGCCGGATCGTAGGTTCCGCGTCCCATGACCAGGGTGTCCCAGCGCTGATTGGGCGTATCGACAGGCAGGCCGACGTGTTCCCGGATGTGGCGCGGGAGTGTTTCCGGGTAACGGGCATTGATCCACTGCACCATATCGTCGGCGACGGGATAGAAATCGAACTCGCCGCCCGGGCCGGCTATATAGCCGTCGAGGGATGCGCCCACGTAGTAGACCAGCTTTCGCATGAGGTACCGCCTATCCATAGCACTATAAGTGAAGTGGTATCACCATAGTACTACGATTGAAGTGGTGTCAATCCGGTAGCTCGGCAACCGCGGAACCCGATAGAAAATCCGGCCGACTACGGAGCGACTCCCCCGCACGGCGCTCACCGCCGAGGACCGTTCGGCAGCGACCGGCAATAGCAATCCAATCGTGGTTGTGATTCCCGACACGGTCGCCGAATAATGGAATCATGATGGCGAACGTCGGAGACCGCTTGCACGTGCACGGGCACACCGTCGGGCAAAGTGATCACGAAGGGGAGATCGTCGAAGTACGCGGCCCACAGGGATCGCCGCCGTATATCGTGCGTTTCGACGACGGCCACGAGTCCCTGGTCTTCCCCGGGCCGGATGCCACGGTAGAGCGTCCACACTGAGCCCACCCCACCCCGCGAACCGAGCCCCGTGAACACCCCCAGTTATTCGCGGGTCGCATCCCCACGGGCGGGGCACCTTAATCTCTGCGGGCGGCGTGTTGACGATCACGCGCCGACCGGGCGACAATCGTGGCCTATTCGTAATAACCGGGGGTGCGAGGGACCATATGCGTACGAAGACCGATATCAGTTTCGACGTCCAAGCGGAGCCGTCTCAGGTAATGGACGCACTGATGGCAGTCGAGATGTTCGCCGAATGGTCACCCGATTTCACCGATGCCAGGGTCGCCACCCGCGACGACGCCGGGCGCCCGCGGCGGGTATTCGTTCAGGTCGAGATCTCGAACACGCCCGATATGCAGGTGTGGGAGTTCAGCTGGTCGGACCACCGGATGTCCTGGGAGGTCGCCGACAGCACCCGGGGGATCAGAGGCGGCGGCTCCTTCGAAGTCACCGGCGGCGCGGACGGTAGCCGGGTGCTGCTGCGCGTCGAACAGCACACCCCGATCCCGCTACCGGGCTTCCTGGCCAAACGCACGGTCCGCAAGACCTACGAGACGCTGGTGGAGAATTTCACCTACTACGCCGAACAGTTCGGCGAATCCGAAGCCTACGACCTCGTCTGATCCCGCTGCCCGTTGAGATACCGGGCGGTGAGGTGGTGCGGAGTCGGGCCGTACGCCGAGGGCGCGACCTTGACCCCGGAGCGCACCGAATCGCGGATCTGGTCCACGTTCTCCCGGATCATGTCCGAAACGAGCTCATCGGTGCGCGGATCGGCCAGTACCTGGAACAGGATGCGGAAAACGGTATCGGCGACCAACCGGATGATCTCGTCGTGGAACGGGATGTAGCGCACCCGCCCGGTCTGCGGATCGTTCTTGATCATCTCGACGATCATCTCGTCCAGTTCGCCGCGATTCTCCTCCAACGCGTTGGCGATATTGCGGGTGTAGTGACCGGTGCGCAGTACCGCGGTGACCTCCTCCATGATCGCGATGGTCATCGGCCGTTTGATGACCTCCACGATCGTGCCCACGGAATGGTTGATCACCGCCGCGGTGACCCGGTCACCGAAGACCCGATCGGCCACCCGGGCCAGGCGAACGAGGATCACCACGATTCGCAGCAGCCGGAACGCCCGGAAGAACGGGCTGGTCACCGGGATCATGCCGAGAACTTCGTACCAGTAGACGAACGGATAGGTCCACGGCCAGCCGGCCCGCCGCCAGCGCCACAGGAACTCGACCGCGAAAACGCCGCAGATGGCGTAGTCCGCGATGACGATGTAGCGGTAAGTATCGGGATCCACCTCGAAGAAGGTGATCCAGCACACCAGCACCACGGATGCGACGGCCAGCGCCAGCATGACGAAATCGGTCCACAGGGCGGGCGGCTTCCGCGGGAATTCGTCCGGCTCGGCCGCTGCGGCTACGGCCATCGGCCCAGACTCCGTGGACGACGGTGTTGACACCTACATTCCCTTCGACGCCGAAAGATCGTAGTCAAGTATTACCCGCTCACCACCTGCTCCAGCCGCCGAATACGCAAGCGTTCGGGGCGACGGCCGCGGAGCGCGGACGGTGCCGGCCGTCCCCGGCACCCCGCAGATTCCGGCGTGTTCAGTGGCCTTCGCGAATGATCGCCTCGATATTGCGCTCGGCCAGCGCGGTGATGGTGAGCGACGGGTTCGCCGTCGCCGTACTGCCGGGGATCGCTGCACCGTCCATTACGTAGAGACCGCGGTAACCGTGCACGCGGCCGTGCGAATCGGTTGCCTTGCCGAGCACCGCACCGCCCAGCGGGTGGGCGGTGAACAGGGCGTTCGCGTCGTACCCCAGCGCACTGTATTCGGCGAGCGCACCGGCCCGCTCCGCGATCCGCTGATCCACCGCGCGTGCTGCCGCCGTCACCTCGTCCTGCGCCCGGGTCGGCCAGGACAGCCCGACCGCGCCGGTGGCCCGGTCGAAACCGAAACGGGCCCGGGTGGGGTCGAGGACCACGGCGAGCGAGGCCAGCGCTCCCGTTTCGAACGGGATGCCCGGGATGTACCAGTTCTCCAGCGTCAGCGCGGTACCGCTGTCGTCGAAGATCCGGCTGGCACTGGGCACACCCTGTCCGTTCCCGGCGACCGAACTGGCGCCGCGGGCCAGCACCACATCGCCGTTGGTGCCCCAGCCGTCGCCGATATGCTCGTTCAGCCGCGGCAGCGCACCGGTCTCGCGGGCCCGGACCAGCAGTTCCGAGGTCCCGATCGAACCGGCACCGAGGAACAACTTGTCGCAGGTGAGAGTGCGGGTGCCGATCACCACACCGGTGGGATGGAGTTTGGATACCGTGACCGCGAACCGGCCGCCCGGTTCTTCGGCGATCGCGTCCACCCGGTGCCCCGGAAAGATCCGCGCCTTACCGGTGGCCTGAGCGTCCTTCAGATAGTTCTGATTGAGGTCGAATTTGGCGCCGTTGGAATTGCCGAGGTTGCTGCGCCCCGCCGTCGCCGAGGGGCGGGTGGAACCGTTCAGTTCGCCACGCAGCACATCCCAGGTGAAGATCGAATCGTTCGGGACGGGCCGGTAGCCGGCCTTGCGGACCTGGTCGTCCCACGCACGCGAATGGCTGAACGGTGGCGAGTGATAGATATCGGCCGGCATCGTGTCCAGCCGCAGCATGGACCGGACCCGCGGGTAGTAGACGCGCTCCAGCTCCCCGTAGTCGACCACTCCGCCGAAGACATGGTCGAAGAGCCCGCGTTCCGGGGCGATCATCGCGCCGGTGAAAACCACCGATCCGCCGCCGACCGCGGCCCCGCGCCAGACATCGATACCGGGGTAGCACGTGCAGTCCAGTACGCCGCCGAAATCGGCGAACTGCATCGGCACCTTGGTGACGCCGGTGAAGCTGGTGGCGTGCCAGAAACCGCGGCCGTCGGGCAGATCGTCGCCGGTGAAGATCTCGCGCCACGGGTCGTTGGGCCAGCGTGACCCACGTTCCAGCACAGTGGTCCCGACGCCGGCCTGCGCCAGCCGCAACGCGGTGACGGCCGCGCCGAAGCCGGAGCCGATGACAATGGCTTCGGTATGCTGCGGCGCATCGGGTATCGGCTCGAAGATCTCCGGAACCCAGCGGGCGAACAGTTCGTGCCAGATCGGCTGTGCCGAGGCCCGCGGCAGCACCGGGCCGGATTTCACGACGCCCGTTCCCACCGCCCCCACGAGCGCAGCAACCCCTGCGGCCTTGAAAAGGGATCGCCTATCCACCCCGGTACCTCTTTCGTAACGCAACAAGCGCAGGGATGGTACCGATATTCACCGGCATTGAACAGCGGTAGCGGCGAACGGCGGTGAGCGCGAGCCGGATTCATACTGGTCAGACGTACAACAGGGTGGTCAGGCGAATACCAGGCGAACCACCGCGATCGTGCCCACCACCACGATCACCGCGCGCAATACATTCGGCGACAGTCGCCGGCCCACTCGCGCGCCCAATTGGCCCCCGATGATCGAACCGGCCGCGATCAACGCGACCGCCCGCCAATCGATCTCGGCGACCACGATGAAAACGGCCGCGGCCAGCGCGTTCACCAGCAGCGCCAGCACGTTCTTCACCGCATTCAGGCGCTGGAGTTCGTCCTGCACGAAGACACCGAGCAGACCCACCAGGAGCACGCCCTGCGCGGCGCCGAAATAACCGCCGTAGATCCCGGTGGCGAAGATCGCGGCCAGCAGGACCGGGCCGCCGTGCGCGGGCGCGGCCGCTTTATCGCGCTGACGTTCGCGGACCCACGCCGAAAGCCGTGGTTGCAGTACCACCAGCACCAGCGCAACGATGATGAGCGCCGGAACGATCGCGGCGAACGCGTCTTCGGGCAGGTTGAGCAGCAGTACCGCGCCGACCACCGCACCGAGCAGCGACGCCGAGCCGTATCGCAACAGCCGGGTCCGCTGGCCGGCCAGTTCCCGGCGATAGCCGATCACACCGCTGAGCGAACCGGGCACCAGACCGACGGTGTTGGAAACATTCGCCGTCACCGGCGGCAGGCCGACGGCGAGCAGCACCGGGAAAGTGATCAACGTGCCGGATCCCACCACCGCGTTGATCCCGCCCGCGGCGATACCCGCGGCGAAAACGGCCAGCACTTCCAGCCAACTCATGCTCGACCTCTCGACCTCGCCGGAACAGTCCGGTCACTCGCACTGCCCTCAGGCACGCTAGCTGTCGCGTTCCCGCCGTTGGCGACGACCCCGCAGACCGCCGCGGCACCGATGCGGAGGCATCGGCTGCCTCACTCCGAGAATCCGGGAACCCGGCGGCCGCGTTTCGGCGGGAGCGAGACATCTCCCGGGGCCGTTTCCCGGCCTCGCGCGTGGCCGGCGGCGGCCGTAATTTCGGCTCGGGCGGGTTCGGCACCTGGGAGGTTGTGAGATATCAACCCGCCGCACCGGCTTGTCAGGGGTGGTGGAGCAAGGGGTAGACTCCAACGAGTCATGCAGCGGGCACTTCTTCTCAGCCGCCGCGACGGGGTCTGATCGGACCGGCTTCCCGTCGCGGGGTTCCGCCGCGCCGGTCGACCCATTTCGGGAAACAATCTCACCCACGGAGAAATCGCATGTCACCCGCTGACGCCTTCGTATCGAGCACGCGCACCATCACCGCGCCTGCCAAGCCCGCGCCCGCCGACCAGCCCGCGTGGAACCAGCAGAAGAATTCGTCCATGCCGGTGTTCCGCTACCGGCCGTTCGCCGAAGAAGTCGAACCCGTCACCTTGCCCGACCGGACCTGGCCGGACAAGGTGATCGACCGCGCCCCCGCCTGGTGCGCCGTCGACCTGCGCGACGGTAACCAGGCGCTGATCGACCCGATGAGTCCAGCCCGCAAACGCCGCATGTTCGATCTGCTGGTGCGGATGGGTTACAAGGAGATCGAGGTCGGTTTTCCCTCGGCCAGCCAGACCGATTTCGATTTCGTGCGCGAGATCATCGAAGACGGCGCGATTCCCGACGATGTCACCATTCAGGTGCTCACCCAGTGCCGTCCCGAACTGATCGAGCGAACCTTCGAGGCCTGCTCCGGCGCCGGGAACGTGATCGTGCACTTCTACAACTCGACCTCCATCCTGCAGCGGCGGGTGGTGTTCCGGGCCGATCGCGACGCGGTCCGCAAAATCGCCACCGATGCCGCGCGGCTGTGCCTGGAGATCGAGCAGCGCTACCCGGACACGGCTTGGCGCTACGAGTACAGCCCGGAGTCCTACACCGGCACCGAGCTGGAATACGCGAAGGAGGTCTGCGACGCGGTCTCCGAGATCATCGCGCCGACCCCGGACAAACCGCTGATCATCAACTTGCCCGCGACCGTGGAGATGGCGACCCCGAACGTCTACGCCGACTCCATCGAATGGATGCACCGCAACCTGGCGCGGCGCGATTCGATCGTGCTGTCGCTGCATCCGCACAATGACCGGGGTACCGCCGTGGCCGCCGCGGAACTCGGCTACCAGGCCGGTGCCGACCGGATCGAGGGCTGCCTGTTCGGTAACGGCGAACGCACCGGCAACGTCTGCCTGGTGACGCTGGGGATGAATATGTTCTCCCAAGGTGTGGACCCGCAGATCAACTTCTCCGATATCGACGAGATCCGCCGGACGGTGGAGTACTGCAACCAGCTGCCCGTGCACGAACGCCACCCGTACGGCGGCGATCTGGTGTACACCGCGTTCTCCGGCAGCCATCAGGACGCCATCAACAAGGGCCTGGATGCGATGAAGGCGGCCGCAGACGCCGCCGAAACCGATATCGACGATATGTCGTGGGAGGTGCCCTACCTGCCGATCGACCCGAAGGACGTCGGCCGTACCTACGAAGCCGTTATCCGGGTCAACTCGCAGTCGGGTAAGGGCGGCGTGGCCTACATCATGAAAACCGATCACGGCCTGTCGCTGCCGCGGCGGCTGCAGATCGAGTTCTCCCAGGCCGTCCAGCAGATCACCGACGGTGAGGGCGGGGAGGTCACGCCGAAGGAGATGTGGGACGCCTTCGCCGACGAGTACCTGACCCCCATCCGCCCCTTGGAGCGGATGCGGCAGAAGGTCACCGCTTCGGAAACCGACGGTGGTACCGACAGCATCACCGCAGTGGTCAAGGTGGACGGTGTCGAGCAGGAGATCTCCGGTAGCGGTAACGGCCCGCTCGCGGCCTTCGTCGACGCCATCGCCACGGTCGGCTACCAGGTCGAGGTGCTCGACTACTCCGAGCACGCGCTGTCGGCGGGTGACGATGCCCAAGCCGCGGCCTACGTGGAATGCGCGATCGGCGACCGGATCGTCTGGGGTGTCGGAATCGCCACCTCGATCACTACCGCCTCGCTGCGCGCGGTGGTCTCGGCGGTGAACCGGGCCGCCAGGCAATAACTCCGAGCTCTTCGCGTTCGCGGCCGTCGTACCCACCACCGGTGGGTACGACGGCCGCGGTCGGGAATCCACCGGCGTGCGATACGCTCCGCACCTGCTAGCGTTGGTGCCGACTCCACGCCGCCGAGCTCTCTGCTCGAAAAACCCGAGCAGATGGGGGAACTGTGACTACTGACGACCACAACCCGACTTCCCAGCCCTGGCCCCCGAGTCAACCGGCGGATACCGCCGTCGGCGGTGAGCCGGAGAAGACCTCCACCGATCCGGCGAACGGTTCGGAATCGGATACCGACACGAATGCGCTTACCGGCGAGACCGACAACCCCACCACCGCGGTGAACGAGACCGCAGCCGGAAGCGACGCGGAACCGTCCACCGCCGGTCACTCCCAGAACCCGGCTCCCGAGGCCGGTGCGCCCGCACCGTGGCCCGCCGATCCCGCCGCGGGCCCGTGGGGCGGCGAGAACGGGTTCGCCCCACCCGGCGCGGACGGACAGGTACCCGGCGGCAACGGTGCGGCGCCGATCGATTCTTTCGCGCCGCCGGGCACCGGCGGCCAGTTCACCGCGCCCGGAGCCGAATCCTTCGCACCCGGCAGCGGCCAGTTCGCCCAACCGGATCCGAACCAGGTCGCCCCCATGAACACCGGCTACCCGAGTGGCCAGTTCGCCCAACCTGATCCCGGCCCCTACTCCCCGCCGAATCCAGCATCGGGCAGCGGCCAATTCCCGCAACCCGATCCGAATCAGTTCGCGCCCGCCGACACCGGATATCCGAGCGGCCAGTTCGCACCGCCGGACCCCAGCCAGTTCCAGGCCACGAACTTCGCACCGGGTACCGGCGGTCCGTTCGATCAGCCCAACCAGTACCAAGCCCCCGGTCCCGGTGGTTTCGAGCCACCGCACCCCGGCGGATACCAGGCACCCGGTCCGGGCGGTTTCGAGCCACCGCACCCCGGCGGATACCAGGCACCGGGCCCCGGCGGTTTCGAACCACCGCAACCCGGTTTCCAGGCACCTGAGGCCGGCAACCCGCACAGTAGCGGGCAGTTCGCACAGCAGTCGGGGTTCGCGGCCCCCGGAGCCGAAAGCGCTGGTCCCCACGGAAGCGGGCAGTTCCCGACAGCCGACCCGAATCTTCATCCCGGACAGCTTTCCCCGGCGCAGCCGCCCTATGCCGCTCCCGGTGCGGGCGAGCCGGGGCCGGGCGGCGGCAACCAATTCGACCAGAGCGCGGGCGGTTACGCCCCGAGCGGTTCCCCTGATCCCGCCGGTCCCGGACCGCAGGGGGAGACGCCGGGTGGCCCGGTCTACGGCTGGGCCCCGCCGCCGATGCCGACCGTGCCGCCTCAACAGCAGTTCCAGCATGCCCCGCCGCCGGCGGCCGATCCGTCGTCCGGACAGTTCGGGACACCGGGCTGGGGTGCCAACCCGGCACAGCAAACCCCAGGCGGACAGCAACCACCACAGCAGCAGCCGGGCCAACCGCCGCAGGGCCAGTTCCAGCCACGGCATATGCCCGAACCTGGCCAGCCGGGACATTCGGTCAACGATCTGAACCTGCTCAAGCGTGCGCGTAAAGCGCCCCGGGGCGGCTGGCGCCGGGCGGTGCACAAGGTTTCCCGCGGTGTGATCAACCCGGGCGAATCCGCCGCCGATATCGTCCACCGCGATCTGGTGAGCCGGGTGAACGCGCCGGTGCACGGCGATTTCCGGATCGCGATCCTCTCGCTCAAGGGCGGCGTCGGAAAAACCACCACAACGGTCGGCCTGGGCGCCACCTTCGCTTCGCTTCGCGGCGATCGGGTGATCGCCATCGATGCCAACCCCGACCTGGGCACGCTCGCCCACCGGGTGCCGCGGCAGACCCGTTCCACGGTGCGCAATCTGCTGGAAGACCAGAACATCACCCGGTACTCGGATGTGCGCGCGCATACCTCGCAATCGCCGAGCCGGCTGGAAGTACTGGCCAGCGAGCAGGATCCGGCGGTTTCCGAAGCGTTCAGCGAGGCCGACTACCGGCGCGCAATCGGAATCCTGCAGTCGTTCTACAACATCATCCTCACCGATTGCGGCACCGGGCTGATGCATTCGGCGATGTCCGGGGTGCTCGATATGGCGAGTTCGCTCGTCCTGGTGACCTCACCCGCCATCGACGGTGCACGCAGCGCGTCGGCCACACTGGACTGGCTGGACTACCACGGGTATTCGCATCTGGTGCGGCAGACGGTGGTCGTGGTGAACGCCTCCCGGCGCGGTTCCACCTCGGTGAACCTGGACCATCTGCGCCGGTTGTTCCTGGACCGCACCCGCGCGGTACAGGTGGTTCCGTTCGACGATCATCTCGCCGAGGGTGCGGAGATCGACCTGGAACTGGTGAGCAAGCCGACCCGGCTGGCGTTGCTGGAATTGGCCGCGATGGTCGCCGACGATTTCGCCAATGTGGACGGATATCCGTACGGCAACCGTTACTGACCGGGCACCGCGGGCAGGGGTTCCGCGGTCGCCAGGCGGGCCGCCGCCGCAAAGGAGTCCAGTACGGCCGCGATGGCCGGGCGGGTATCGGCGCGCGGCCGGGTGACCAGGTCGTAGAGCCGGGCGGCGCGGACGCCGGACAGCCGGAGCTGGGACAGGCCGGTGTGGGTCACCACGTAGCGAGGCATGAGCGCCACCCCGTATCCGGCGGCGACCAAGGTTTCGATCATACGGAAATCGTTGAGTCGCTGAACGATTCGCGGCGCCACTCCCGTTACGGTGGCGATCGACCGCAGGACATCGTCCACCGGGAAACCACCACGCACGCTCAACCATGCCTCTTCGGCCAGTTCAGCGGGGGTCACCGCGGATTTTTCCGCCAGTGGATGGCCGGGTGGTACGAGCACATCGATCGGCTCGCGCATGAGCACCCGGGAGTGGATCCGGGGGCCGGAGACCGGGGCGGCACGTTCGTCGCGGTGGGTCAGCACGATGTCGTAATCGGCGAGCAGTCGTGGTGTCTCCGTGGGGGGTACGTCCTCATCACCGGCGATGATCTCCACCCCGCTGCCCGCCATGGCCGGAAGAACATGCGGTAGCAGCAGTGCCCCACCGGACGGGAACACCGCCACCCGGACCTGCCCCCGGGGAGAGCCGCGGTAGTGGGCCATTTCGGCGACCGCGCGGTCGAGTGCGGCCAGCACCTCGTCGGCGCGGACAACCAGGGCGTGACCTGCATCGGTGAGCCGTACCCGGCGACCGCTCGGTTCCAGCAGGGTGACGCCCGCCTCGCGGGTGAGCACCTTCAATTGCTGTGATACCGCCGACGGTGTCATCGACAGGGCCGCGGCCGCGGCACCGATCGTGCCGCGATCGGCGAATTCCCGCAGGATACGCAACCGCTCCACGGACAAGTTGGGCCCCGGTGACACCATTAAGCAATTCTAAATCGTTCATCCACAACAATTCGATTGTGCTCACTGATCAAACATCCCACGATTGAACGGTGACCTCCCGTGACCGCCTCCTCGCCGCGACCGTCGTCCTGCTGTGGGGCGTGAACTTCCTGGCCATCCGCGTAGGACTCGACCACCTGCCCCCGTTCTTCTTCGCCGCCCTGCGCTTCGCGGTCATCGCCGTACCCGCCGTACTGCTCATCCCGCGGCCACAGGTGCGATGGCGCTGGATCCTGCTCTACGGCACCGGGTTCGGCATCCTGCAATTCGCGTTCCTGTTCACCGCGATGCGAATCGGGATGCCCACCGGGCTCGCCTCCCTGGTGCTGCAGTCCTCGGCACCGTTCACGGTGGTCCTGGGCGCGCTGTTGCTGCGGGAACGGTTGCGGCCGGTGCAGATTGCCGGGCTACTGGTCGCGGTGGCGGGGATGGCGGTGATCGGCTGGAATCAGTTCGCGCACGCCACCCTGCTGCCCGTGCTGCTCACCCTGGCCGCCGGATTCGGCTGGGCGCTGGGCAATATCGGGGCGCGTCAGGCGAGTGTCGAGGCACCCGGGAGCAATCCACTGCATCTGACCCTGTGGATCACCACGGTGCCGGTACTGCCGCTGCTGGCGATATCCGCCGTCTGGGAGGGCCCCACGACGGGTCTACAGGCCCTGCGGGAAACCTTCACCGCGGACGGCTGGCCGGCGCTGGCTGCCCTGGGCTATACGGCCGTACTGGCGACAGTGGTCGGGTCGGGTCTGTGGACCTATCTGATGAGCCGGTACCCGGCCGGAAGTGTCGCGCCGCTGTCACTGCTGGTCCCCGTGGTCGGGTTCACCACGGCATGGATATTCCTGGGCGAGACGCCCACAGTCGCGAGCCTGATCGGCGGCGCAGTGGTCATCGCCGGCGCGTTCGCGGCCACCGCCGGCGCCCGCAAACCGAGCGCCTCGCGCCGGGAAGCCCCGGAAGTCGTAACCGGCCTCGTGGACACTGCACCGCGCGACGAGACCCCACCGGGGCATCGAGCCGGCGCCGTACCACGACCGGATGGCCTCGCGATCCGATATGCCGCCCGGGAGACCGGGGCGATCCTCACCACGGACACCGGGCGTCCCGCCGAGCCCGCGGTCCGGTAGCGCCGGTTTCCGCGCCGTCGCTGCGCCGTGGACAGCGGATCCCGTTAGAGTATGGCGCAATCGTGACAGCTATCCGGATCGAGTAGTGGACACATGGCACAGCATCGGTGGCCCGCCAGGGGTACCGCAACGGTTTCTGATCAGCGGACCACCGGTTTCGGGCGCTTTTCCCGGCGCACCGTGCTCCGCGCGGCCGCCGCTGGCGCCGGGATCGCCGCCGCGGCCGCACTACCGGTAGCGTCGGCCGGCGCCGCGAAAACCCGGGTCGCGGTGCTGGGCGGCGGGGTCGCCGGCCTCACCGCGGCACACGAGCTAGCCGAACGTGGGTACGAAGTCACCGTCTACGAACGCCGGGCGCTGGGCGGAAAAGCCCGCAGTATGGGCGTACCCGGAACGGGTACCGGCGGGCGGCCCGATCTGCCGGGCGAACACGGCTTCCGCTTCTTTCCCGGTTTCTACCAGCACGTCCCCGACACCATGCGGCGGATCCCGTTCGCCGCCAATCCGAACGGCGTATGGGACAACCTGGTGGCGTCCCCCGACGCCCGCTTCTCCCGGGCCGGCGGCGACGATATCCGCGCGCCGATGAAATTCGGGGATCTTTCCACGCTGACCGCGGAAGGTATGCGGGAAAGCCTCGCCTCGGTGATCTCCACCATGCTGAAGATGCCGCCCCGGGAAGGGCTGTTCTTCGCAAACCGGCTGCTGGTGTTCAACACCAGTTGCGATGCGCGCCGCCTGGGCCAGTGGGAACGGACCTCCTGGCTCGATTTCGTGGGCGGGCACGAACGGTCACACGAATTCCGGGCGCTGGTATCCCGCACTCTGACCAGCCTGCTGGTCGCGGCCAAGGACGAACTGGCCAGTGTGCGGACCATCGGCACGATGGGTGAGCAGTTCCTCGGCAACCCGCTGCAGATCGGCTTCGACGGAGCCCTGGACCGGGTGCTCAACGGCCCCACCAACAGCGTCTGGATCGACCCCTGGGTCACGCTGCTGCGGGACCTGGGGGTGCGGTTCGAGGTCGGCGCCGAGGTCCGCGGACTCGATATCGCCGGCCGGCGGATCACCGGTGCCCGGATCGGCACCGCCGACGGCGGCGCCGAGACCGTGACAGCGGACCATTTCGTGGTCGCACTCCCCGCGGAACGCGCCCGCGACCTCTGGAACGCCGATATCCTCACCGCCTGGCCCGAGCTGGCGAAGATGAACCGGTTGTACACCGACTGGATGACCGGTATCCAGTTCTACCTGCGCCGCGGCGCCGCGCTCGGCAGCGGTCACAGCGCCTATATCGACTCGCCCTGGTCGCTCACCTCGATCGCCCAGAATGCCCTGTGGACGCGCAAACTGCCCGAATACGGCGACGGCACGGTCCAGGACTGCCTCTCGGTCGATATCTCCGACTGGAACACTCCGGGGATCCTGTTCGGCAAAACCGCCAAGGAATGCACCCACGAGGAAATCGCGCAGGAAACATGGGCGCAGATCCTCGCCCACCTCAACGATCGCGAAGAACTGCTCCGCGATACCGATCTGCATTCCTGGTTCCTCGACCCGGGTGTCACCTGGCACACCGATCGCGGCACGAACAGCAACGCCGACCCGCTGCTGATCAACACCGCCGGTTCCTGGGACGCACGCCCCGAACCCCATGGCGGGATCGAGAACCTTTTCCTGGCCGGCGACTACGTGCGCACGAATATCGACCTGGCGACCATGGAAGGCGCCAACGAATCCGCCCGGGCGGCGGTGAACGCCCTGCTCGACGCCACCGGATCGGATGCGCCGCGCTGCCGTACCTACACCCTCTACCGGGCCGTCGAACTCGAACCGCTGCGGCAAGCCGACGCCGCCGACTACGCCGCCGGGCGCTCGAACCGCTTCGATATCCAGTTCTGAATCAGCGGCTACATTCGCTACCGCCGCGCGGCCGACGGAGGCAGTCCGGACATCCGGTGGCGGGGCGCAGCGGTCCGGCAGATCGGCGCCGAACGGCCCGGACCTGCGTCCGCGGCGATATCCGGACAGCTTCGTGCGCACTCGGCTCCCTGCGCTCGAATCCCCGGGGCCGAGACGGCGCGAGGCAGGTCACGGCAGGTCGTACCGGATCGTCCCGGCCGGATACCGGCTCCCCGCGGGCGCACGATGTCACCAGGATGTGAACTCAACCGCGCCGAATGAGAGCGGGCGCCGCGGATCATTAGACTGCCCGGCGTGGCAGATATCTCGGTGCGGGGGCGACTAGCCCTCGGAGTGGCCGACGCGGCGGCGTGGGCATCGCGCAAGGCGGGCCGTGGCAATGGTTCGATGATCGGCGGCCTGCTCGCCCTGCGCATCGACCCCAAGATCATGAAGCAGCTCGGCCGCGGGCGGCGCACCGTGCTGATCACCGGCACCAACGGAAAGTCCACCACCACCCGGATGACCACCGCCGCGCTGAGCACGCTCGGTGACATCGCCACCCAAGCCGACGGCGCCAATATGGACGCCGGGATCGTCTCGGCGCTCAATGCGCACCGCGACGCAGCGCTGGCCGCCATCGAAGTGGACGAACTGCACCTGCCGCATATCACCGATTCGCTGAAACCCGAGGCGGTCGTGCTGCTCAACCTCAGCCGCGACCAGCTGGACCGGGTCGGCGAGATCAACATGATCGAACGCCGGCTGCGCTCGGGCCTGGCCCGGCACCCGGACACCGTCGTCATCGCCAACTGCGACGATGTACTGGTCACCTCGATCGCCTACGACCACCCCAATGTCATCTGGGTCGCGGCGGGCGGCGGCTGGGCAATGGACGCCACCAGCTGCCCGCGCAGCGGGGAACCCATCCTGTGGGATGGCCCGCACTGGCACAGCACCGGCACCGATTTCGCCCGGCCCCAACCGGATTGGTGGCTCGACGGTGACAAACTCTGCGGACCCGACGGTGTCCGGATGCCGCTGCGGTTGGCGCTGCCCGGCCGCGCCAACCGAGGCAACGCCGCACAGGCGGTGGCCGCCGCCGTCGCCATGGGCGCCGACGCGGAACAGGCATGCGCCGCCACCGGCACCGTGCAGGAGATCGCGGGCCGGTACCGCACCGTGCAGGTCGGCGAACATGCCGCCCGGCTGCTACTCGCCAAGAACCCGGCCGGCTGGCAGGAAGCGCTGTCGATGATCGACCACAGCGCCGCGGGCCTGGTGATCGCGGTGAACGGCCAGGTCCCCGACGGCGAGGATCTCTCCTGGCTCTGGGATGTGCGATTCGAACATTTCGAAGACGTCCATGTGGTGGCCGCCGGCGAACGCGCCACCGATCTGGCAGTGCGCCTGACCTACGCCGGGGTCGCCCACACCACCGTGCCGGACCCGGTCCGCGCGATCGCCTCCTGCCCGGCCGGGCAGGTCGAAGTACTGGCCAACTACACGGCATTCCGCGATCTGAACCGTGACCTCCGGGAGCGCAACCGATGAGCGAATCGACCGTCCGGATCGGGCTGGTACTGCCCGACGTGATGGGCACCTACGGCGACGGCGGCAACGCCGTGGTACTGCGGCAGCGGCTGCGCTGGCGCGATATCGACGCCGAAATCGTGGAGATCACCCTGCCCGACCCCGTACCGGACTCCCTGGACATCTACACCCTGGGCGGCGCCGAAGATTCCGCGCAGCGCCTGGCCACTCGTCACCTGCTGCGCTACCCCGGCCTGCAGACCGCGGCCGGCCGCGGCGCCCCGGTACTGGCGATCTGCGCGGCGATCCAGGTACTCGGCCGGTGGTACGAAACCTCCAGCGGCGAACGCGTAGAGGGAGTCGGCCTGCTGGACGCCACCACCACCCCGCAGCAAACCCGCGCGATCGGCGAGGTGACCACCGCGCCACTGCTGTCCGGGCTGTCCGCCCCGCTCACCGGCTTCGAGAACCACCGCGGCGGTACCGCCCTGGGCCCCGACGCCACCGGTCTGGCGCGAGTGACCCGCGGCGTGGGCAACGGGGTCGGAGACGGCCTGGAAGGTGTGGTGCAGGGGGCGGTGCTCGGCACCTACATGCACGGCCCCGCTCTGGCCCGCAACCCCGAACTCGCCGATCACCTGCTCTGCCGGGCCCTCGGTGTGGACTCGTTACCACCCTTGGATCTCCCCGAAGTGGAGCAGCTCCGCCGGGAACGCCTGCGTGTTTGATTGCCTCCGCTTCGGGTGGAGCAGCGAAACCCCGACGAGTTACGGCCAACGCGAACGGATGCAACCAACGGCGCCGAGTTCAGCGAGGTCCTGAAAGGTTTCGGCCCGCGTGGTCGCCGAGGGGGCCGAAACCCGCGCGCGCCGGCGCGCCATACACACTGTGTGGGTGAGCTACGACCATATGCTGCTGCCGTCCGGTGTTGCCGCTACACCTGCCGAGGTCGATGCGTACTTCGCTACACAGGAGGGGCGAGCGGAAACCGCCGCGGTGACGGCGCTGGCGGCCGAGTTGACCGACCGTAATGCCGAACTTCCCGAGGCGGACAGTTTTCTGAGCGCGCCCGTGGGCGGGGTGCCGTACGGGGCGGCGCTGCATATCGCCAGCCCTTACGATGCGATCGGTTTCGTCCGTAATCTGGTTTTCGAACTGGCGACACCACGCGATTACGCGGTATACGACCCACAGCTGGCCTGGCTGATGGACCCGGCGGGCCATATCCCCGTCACCGTTACGCACGGTGGCGCGGGGGAATTCCCTTATCTGACCGAAACCCTGGCCTATTTCTGGATCCGCGAACTGGCCGACCCGAACCCGTATCTGATCGTGGAACGGGAGCCGCAGGTCTATATCCAGACCTACCGCAGTTCGGAGCAGGATTTCACCCTCGAATACCGCGACGGCGGCCCGGACCGGCATTTCACCACACAAGTCCAGGGACCGGACACCGTCGCCCAGCTGATCTGGGGCTGGACCCGCGGCAACCGGGAACGGCTCGACCAGCTGTCCTGGGAACGGCTGGATATATAAAGCCGGCGACCCGCCGCAACCGCCGGCTCGGTTCGCGCCGAGCCCCTCGATGCAGCGAGGCCCGAAAACCCGCGATGCCGCAGGCTCCGCAAATATTACAGCTTGCGGCGGCCGGAGAATGCCCGGCCGAGAGTCAATTCGTCGGCGAATTCCAGGTCGCCGCCCATGGGTAGCCCGGAGGCGAGGCGGGTGACAGTGAGTCCTGGGAAGTCGCGCAGCATGCGCACCAGGTAGGTCGCGGTTGCCTCGCCTTCGGTGTTCGGGTCGGTGGCGATGATGACCTCGGTGACATCCACCCCGTCGTCCTGGTTACCGATCCGGGTCAGCAGTTCCCGGATCCGCAACTGTTCGGGGCCCACACCGCTCAACGGGTCCAGTGCGCCGCCCAGCACGTGGTAGCGGCCGCGGAATTCGCGGGTGCGCTCGATCGCCGGAACGTCTTTGGGCTCTTCGACCACGCAGATCATGCTGCGGTCCCGGCGCGGGTCCGCGCAGATCCGGCAGAGTTCACCGTCGGCGACGGTGCCGCACTGTGCGCAGAACCGCACCCCGTCGCGGATCTTCTGCAACACCGCCTGGAGCCGGTCGATCTCCGGCGGTTCCACCTGCAGCAGGTGGAAGGCGATCCGCTGGGCGCTCTTGGGGCCGACGCCCGGCAGTTTGCCCAGTTCGTCGATGAGATCCTGAACCGGACCCTCGTACACCGCGATCCTCGCTACGGCTCAGAAGCCGGGCAGGCCCGGCGCACCGCCGCCGCCGGCCAGCGGGCCCAGCCGCTCGGCGGCCAACTGCTGGGCGTTGGCCATCGCCTGGTTGATCGCACCGATCACCAGATCCTGCAGCGTCTCCACATCCTCGGGATCCACCGCCTTGGGGTCGATATTCAGCGACACGATCTCACCGGTCGCCTTGATCACTACCTTGACCAGGCCATTTCCTGCCTGCCCCTCGACTTCGGCAGCAGCGATTTCGGCCTGCGCCGCCATCATCTGCTCCTGCATCTGCTGGGCCTGCTGGAGCAACTGCTGCATATCGAACTGACCATCGGGCTGCACGGCATTCCTCTCTACGGACGAGTCGTGATTCAGCCTAGTAGTCCCGGCCATCCGCCCACACCACCCCGCGCCGACTGCGCCACGCCGTACGCCACGGGAGAGCCGATTCTTGTCGGTGGGTCGTTGGATGATGCGCGCGACCACTCGTTCGAGGACAGGAAGAGAACATGGCCCCGACCATCGCCGCTACCACTTACGACTGTGCGGACGCCGCCGCGCTGGCGGGTTTCTACGCGCGGCTACTGGACCAGCCGCTGGACCCGGATGCCAGCGAGTTCGTCGCCACCGTCGGGGCCGGATCCGGGATGACCCCGGCGTTGATGTTCCTGCAGGTCCCGGATCGAACCCCGGGCAAGAATTCGGTCCACCTGGATCTCGCGGCCACCGATTTGGCGGCCGAGGTCGAGCGGGCGGTGGCGCTGGGGGCGAAGCATATCGGCGATTTCGACGAGCACGGCTTCCGCTGGGCCACGCTGGCCGATCCGGAGGGCAATCTCTTCGATATCGCCGTTCACTCCTGAGCGGGAGGTATCCGGCTGCGGCTGCCACGGTGGCCGGAACTGCTCGGTAGCGGCCGGCCCGCCGCGGGTGACCGTCACGCGGTTGCGTGCCCGTCACCCGCGGCCGGATAGGCGTCTCAGGCGAGTTCGCGTTTCAGGTTGGCCAGCACCTCGGCCTGGATCTTGCGCAGGCCCAGCGGGGCGAAAATGCCCTCGAAGATGCCGGCGATCCCGCCGGCGCCCTGCCAGGTGGTTTCCAGGGTCACGGTCGAACCGGAACCGGCCGGGGTGACTTTCCAGGTGTTGACCAGTGTGGAGTTGGCGTCCTTCTCGGTGACCACGGTATCGGCCACGGAAACATGGGCGCGGATATTGCGGACTCGTTTTTCGGTGGCCTGCAGGGTCCATTCGGCCACGGTGCCGTCACCCTGGCCGCCCTCCACCACCTTGTAGTCGCGGTAGTTCGCGGAATGAATCTTCGGCCGCATCTCCGTGTAGTCGGCGATGGCCGCCAGCGTGCGCTGCGGATCCGCCCCGACCTCGATCGAACTGCCGGCCTTGACCTGTCCCACTTGAACACTCCTTATACGGATGGGTTCTGACAGCCCCATCCTGCCCTGTTCCGCCCGCAGCCGCCCCGTCGCCCCGGAAATTACGGACAAACGTCATAAAGCCGACCAAATAACGAACTCGCCCGAAATACTCGCGCGCGCCGGCTGCCAACAACACAGATTTGTGACATTTCAATCGTGATGATCCCCCCGCGCTGGCCGACCAAGACCATGTAGGGCTAGCGTCTAGACGTGGCTATGAGTCTGTTGGGGAAGGCCGGCCACGGTCCGGCCGCATATGAATCCGGGTTCGCCGCATATCGGGCAGGTGTCGACCGCCTGCTCGCGAGCTACCGTGCGATCCCCGCCGATGCCGATGTGCGTCTGGCCAAGAAGACCTCGAATCTGTTCCGCGCACGGGCGAAGAACACCGCACCCGGACTGGACGTCTCGGGACTGACCCGGGTGATCGAGGTGGATCCGCAGGCGAAAACCGCCGAGGTCGCGGGGATGACCACCTACGAGGACCTGGTGGCCGCCACCCTTCCCTACGGGTTGGCCCCGCTGGTGGTGCCGCAGCTCAAGACGATCACCCTGGGCGGCGCGGTGACCGGGCTCGGTATCGAATCCAGTTCCTTCCGCAGCGGCCTGCCGCACGAATCGGTGCTGGAAATGGAGGTGCTCACCGGAGCGGGCGATATCGTCACCATCACCCCGGACGGACCGGACGCCGATCTGTTCCGCGGTTTCCCGAACTCCTACGGAACCCTGGGCTACACCACTCGCTTGAAGATCGAATTGGAATCGGTGCTGCCCTACGTGGCGTTGCGGCATCTGCGATTCCACGATCTGCGCGAGCTCGAAGCCACCCTGGACCGGATCGTGCTGGAGCGCAGCTACGACGGCGAAGCCGTCGATTACCTCGACGGTGTGGTGTTCAGCGCCGGGGAAAGCTATCTGACGCTGGGGCGGCAGACCGATGAACCCGGTCCCGTCAGCGATTACACCGATATGGATATCTACTACCGGTCCATCCAGCACAACGGCCGGGAGCCGAAACGGGACCGTCTCACCATCCACGATTACCTGTGGCGCTGGGATACCGACTGGTTCTGGTGTTCGCGCGCCTTCGGTACGCAGAATCCGAATATCCGCCGTTTCTGGCCGAAACGCTACCGTCGCAGCAGCTTCTACTGGAAACTCATCGCCCTCGATCACCGCTACAACATCGGCGACAAACTCGAGGCGCGTAAAGGCAATCCACCGCAGGAGCGTGTGGTTCAAGATATCGAGGTCCCGGTGGAGCGCACCGCGGATTTCATGGAATGGTTTCTGCGCGAAATCCCTATCGAACCCGTGTGGCTGTGCCCGCTGCGGCTGCGCGATACCGGCGCCGCGGCCGGCACCCAGCCGTGGCCGCTGTATCCGCTGCGGACCGGCCGCACCTACGTGAACATAGGCTTCTGGTCGGCGGTTCCGAAATCGCCCGGCCGGATAGACGGCGCGGCAAATCGCGCCATCGAGAAAACCGTCACCGATTTCGACGGACACAAATCCCTGTACTCGGATTCCTATTATGAACCCGAGGAGTTTGCCGCCCGCTACGGCGGTGAGAGATACAAAGAATTGAAGAAACGCTACGATCCCGACCAGCGTCTGCTGGATCTGTATTCGAAGGCGGTGCAACGCAGATGACCACATTCAAGGACAGATCCGATGCTTTCGCGGATCTGGGTACCCGGCTCAGTATCGCCGAAGTCGTCGAGACCTTGGTCGACGGCGATGTTCCCATCAAGCTGACCGCCTACGACGGCAGCACCACCGGCCCGGTGGACTCCGATTTCGCGCTCGATATCCGTAACCCGCGCGGCATCAACTATCTCGCCAACGCGCCGGGCGATCTCGGTCTGGCGCGCGCCTACATCGCCGGGGATATGGAAGCGGCGGGTGTGCATCCCGGCGATCCCTACGAGATCCTCGCGGCGATGACGGACCTGAAGTTCAAACGTCCGTCGGCGCTGTCGCTGGTGGCGATCGCCCGCTCGCTGGGCTGGGAGCGGCTGCGCCCGGTACCGCCACCGCCGCAGGAGACGGTGCCCCGCTGGCGCCGGATCGCCATGGAGGGCCTACGGCATTCCAAGGCCCGCGATGCCGAGGTCATCCACCATCACTACGACGTCTCGAACACCTTCTACGAGTATGTGCTGGGTCCTTCCATGACCTACACCTGCGCGTGTTACGGCGAGCGGGACTGGACGCTGGAGCAGGCGCAGGAGAACAAGTACCGGCTGGTCTTCGAGAAGCTCCGGTTGTCCGAAGGCGACCGACTGCTCGATATCGGCTGCGGTTGGGGCGGCATGGTGCGCTACGCCGCCAAACGCGGAGTCCGCGTCATCGGCGCGACCCTCTCGGCCGAACAGGCCGCATGGGCGCAGAAGAAGATCGCGGAGGAAGGGCTGAGCGATCTCGCCGAGGTCCGGCATTCGGATTACCGCGATGTGCCCGAGGGGCAGTTCGACGCGCTGTCCTCGATCGGGCTCACCGAACATATCGGGGTCCACAACTACCCGTCCTATTTCCGGTTCATCCAGAGCAAACTGCGCGACGGCGGTTTGTTCCTGAACCACTGCATCACCCGGCCGGACAACACCCGCGCGACGAAGGCAGGCGATTTCATCGACCGCTATGTCTTCCCCGACGGTGAACTCATCGGCTCGGGCCGCATCATCAGCGATATCCAGAACGTCGGACTCGAGGTCCTGCACGAGGAGAACCTGCGCGAACACTATGCGCTGACACTCACGGAATGGTGCAAGAACCTGGTGGCCAACTGGGATGCCTGTGTCGCCGAAGCCGGTGAGGGCACCGCGAAGGTGTGGGGTCTGTACATGGCGGGCAGCCGGCTGGGTTTCGAGCGCAATGTGGTGCAGCTGCACCAGGTGCTCGGAGTGAAGCTGGGCAGCTCCGGGAAGCCGGAGGTGCCGCTGCGGCCCTGGTGGCAGCCCTAGGCCCACCCGCGCCGGATCAGCTCAGCAGCTCATCCAGGAAACGGATCTGGACACGGTTCTCACCCAGCGTGCGGACCGTGTCCGTTCCGTCCGGGGTGGACAGTGGCAGATCGTCCCGCAGGACCCGCAGGATCTCCAGTACCGCCGGTCCCGCATCGAGCAGCGGCCGGGTCCAGCCGAGTTCGCCGCAGGTGGTGACCACCGGCGCCAGTAGCGCGGCCGCCTCCCCGACCCAGCCCGCGGCGGCCAGGGATTCGGCGAGCAGCAGCGAGATGTCCAGGTCGGCTCGGGGCCGGCCCTGGTCCCGCGTGCGGCCCTGGAGCGCCCGCGCATGCCGGGCCGCGCGTTCGTGCTCCTGCTGGGAACCGCCGGCCAGCAGCGCCCGGATGGTGGCGATCTCGCCTGCCTCCATATCCAGGACCGAGGGTGCGACCAGCGGCTCGGATGCCCGGCGGGATTCGACGATGCTCCCGGCAACGGCCGCGGTGCTCTCCGGACCGCGATCGGGTGCCACCAGGCCCAGCCGGAACTGCTCGGCCCGGATCTGGGCGGCCAGCCGGGTCAGTTGATGGTCGGCGGCGATTCGCGCGCCCTCTCCCAGCCGCACCGCAGCCGCCGGTAGATCACCGCGTAGTGCCTTCACCCGGGCGCCGGTAACGATGGTGGCGATCAAGGATTCGATCGGCCCGACCCGGGCAACCAGCTGGTAGGACTCGTCGAACAGTTCCTCGGCCGCGGCCAGCTCGCCGCGCCGGTATTCGAGTTCACCCAGCAGTCCGGCGGCCGCCCGGACCCCGTGCGAACGCGGGCCCGCCCGCATCTGAGCCGTTTTGTATGCCTGCTGGTAGGCACTCAACGCGACCGCGATATCGAGCTGCTCGTAGGCGATGAGACCCCGGCCGCACCAGGCGAAGATCTCTCCGAGCGGCTCCCGGGACCGTTCCTGATACGGTCGCGCCCACTCCAGCATTTCGCTCGCCGCCCGGAAGTCGAATTCGCAGATTCGCACGTAGGCGTGGATATTGGCGGCTGTGGCGACCGTCCAGGCAGGCAGTTCGTCGGGATGGCCCAGTGATTCGGCGACCTGCTCGAGTACCCCCGCGGAGCGGTCGTGCGAGATCTCGTCGGCGGCGGCGAGCACATCGGCCTGGCAACGCTGTTTCCGCACCTCCCCGTCGCCATCCGGGCTCCGGGACAGCACATTCGACAGCCGATTCAGCGCCGAGCGGGCGGCGGCGGACTGTTGCAGATTGACATTGGCCCGTGCGACCGCCATCAACAACTTCGAACGCGACGCCACCTGCTGGACGGGAAGTTTGGACACCGATCCGAGCAGCGTCGCAACCCGCGAGCCGTCGATCAGATCCATACCGCCGTTCTCGAGCAGATCCAGCGCCGTTTTGAAATCGGTTCCGGCCAGCGAATGGTCCACCGCGCGGCGCAACAGCTGGTGTTCGGCGTACCAGCGCGCCGCCCGGCGATGCAGGGTTTTCACCCGGCCCGGATCCGTTCGGTCCAGCCGGGCACGCAGATACTCGGCGAACAGCGGCTGCATCTGGAACCACTCCGGTTCGTCATCGGCGCGCCGCAGGAACAGCTCCCGTCGCTCGGCCTGTTCCAGCAGCCGCGGCGCTTCGGAATTCCCGGTGAGCGCGATGGCCAGCGAACCGTTCGCCTGTTCGGCCACCGCGATCACGGCGAGAAAGTCGAGCATTTCGGGTTCGAGGGCGTCCAGCACGTTCTCGGCCAGATATTCACGAATACCGTGTCCGCCCTCGGACAGCCGTTCCACCAGGCTCGCCGGGTCCGGATCGTCGCGCAGCGCGAGACTGATCAACTGGATCGCGGCCGGCCAGCCGTCGGTGGCGGTGTACAGCCGGTCCAGCTGCTCGTCGTCGAGAGCGAAACCGTTGCGGCGGACCAGGATTTCCCCTGCCTCGGCCCGGGTGAACCGCAGCTGCGCGGAATCGACTTGCACCAGTTCGTCGTTCATCCGCATCCGGCCGACCGGAAGTTCCGAGGGATCACGACTGGTCACCACGAGCCGCAGATGGTGGCAGCCACTGCCCAGCAGACTCGACAGCACCTTTTTCGCACCGGGGTCGGTCAGCCGATGCCAATCGTCGATGATCACCACCACCGGTTCCCCGCTGGTATGCAGTTCGGTGATCAGGCTGGAGACCGCGATGGTGACCGAATCCGCGGGCCGCTCCTCGAGCATCTGCCCCAGCCCGGCGCCGATATCGGGCCGCACCCGGTGAATGGCCTCGATGAGGTGGGCAAGGAACCAGACCTCGTGGTCGTCACCGCTGTCGATGCCGATCCAGGCGACCGGCAGACCGAATCCCTCGAGTTCGTCGCGCCACTGCGCCGCAAGCACGCTCTTGCCGAAACCGGCGGGAGCGTGGATCACGGTGAGCCGGCGTTCCACACCGGTGCGCAGCACTTCCAGCAGCCGTGGCCGGCGCACCGGCTCGCGGGGCGGCGTCGGCGGCCGGAACTTCGTGGCCGGGCTCGGCGGCAGGGTGGTCGGGGAGCGCGGACGCGTACCGTCGGCAATCGCCTGCCGCCCGGAGGTGCTGCCGCGGGGCCCGGTCTCGCCGGTGGACTTGCGCGGGCCCGAGCCGGTGGCGCTCATCCAACCGGAAGCCGTCGGCGGCAGCAGGGGCCAGCTGCGGCGGGCGGTCACCGCGGGCGGCTGCCGGTCGTGTGCCGGCGGTCCCGTCTCCACGGCGGTGATCTCGGGGTCCAGTAACGCCATATCATCCGGGACCTGTCCGTGCGCTATCTGCACCTCCCGCAACATCTCACCGAACTCGTAGGCAGAGGCCGGACGATCCCGCGGATCCTGCGCCATCGCCTGTTCGATCGCGTCGGCCACATCGGCGGGTATGTCCTGTTCACGCAGATCGGGCACGGGTTGTGTGGTGATCCGCAGGAATTGCGCGACCACCCGCTCGCCGGCCTGCCGCTCGAATGCCGCATGGCCGGTGAGCAGGGCGAACAGAGTCGCGCCCAGACCGTAGACATCGGACCGTACGGTGGGCTCGTCGCCCTTGAGTACCTCGGGCGCGGTGAACGCCGGCGACCCGGTGATCTGGCTGTCGGAAGTACGGAAACCGCCGGGCATCCGGGCGATCCCGAAATCGGTGAGTTGCGGTTCGCCGTACGAACTGAGCAGCACATTGGCCGGTTTCACATCGCGGTGCAGAATCCTGGTCCGGTGCGCGCTCTCGATCGCCCCGGCCAGCTTCACCCCGGCGCGCAGGGTATCGGCCCAGCTCAACGGTCCGAGATCGTGCACGAGACGTTCCAGCGATCCGTGGGTGGCGAACGGCATCACAATGAACGGCAGGCCCCCGGCGGTCACATCCACCTGCAGGATGTCGACAATATTCGGATGCCCGGACAGCCGGCCCATGGCGTGCTCCTCGCGCAGGAATCGTTCCCGGCTCTCCGGGTCCAGATCCGACGAGAGCACCTTCACCGCGACCACCCGGTCCAGTGCCCGTTGCACACACCGGTATACGACGCCGAACCCGCCGCGGCCGATCTCCTGGGCCTCGGTGAGCCCCATAGCGGCCAGATCTTCCACGATATGCTCCGGTTCGGCACCCGCGGCCTCCGGACCCGGCCCGGGAACCGCCATGGTGGGCTCGGGGCCACCGGAATCGGAACCACCGAGATCGGGGTCGGCCACTGGTTCGGGGCCACCGAGACGCGGCTCGGCCACAGGCTCGGCACCGTTACGAACGGCACTACCGGATTCCTGGAGTTCCCGGGCGCCGGGCCGCGCCGCCGACTGCTCGGGCGTACCGCTTTCCGACCCAGCGCTTTCCGGCTCCGCGGCCGGCGTGGCGTAAGCGTCCTCCGATTCGCGGCCCGGCGGGCCCGAACGCGTTCGTGGAATCATCTCACCACCTCGCACTCGTAACGAACCGGCTGCGGTGGAGTACGCCGCCGCGGCGCCGTTCCGGTGTCCACTTCCAACGTAGCGCGCGCAGTACCCGGATGCGCGGCTTTCCTTCTTGCTCGCGTGTTGAGTTCTCAGCAGGGGCCTTCACCGCCCCGCGCAACAACTGAACATGCTGGTCGGCGAAGGTCTGTGTGCAGTTCTGAAACGAGCCCGCACCGTCGCGATCGGCCTTCTCCGGTACATCTGACGGACGGCCCCCGGGCAAACCGGTTGATAAAGGTATATCCCCGGTATCCGACAACAAACAGGCATCACCATCCCGCGTACCTTCTGGCCCCACATTGGTTTATCGGCCGGGCCCGCCCCGCCGTTGCCGATTCCGGGCAGAACTCGCGAACGATTTCGACGCACCGCCAACCGGACCGATGTAACAACATGCCGCGCGCACCGAGGCGCTCGTAGGCGTGCCGTCCGCCGATCCCCGTCCCGAACGCTCCCGGCGACTGTGCCGAACGCAGCGAGGCATAGTTGCTCGGCCCACTTCGAACCGGGCGCGGCCTCCTGCGGCGGTACCTAGTTCAGCGAGGTGCTTTCGAGGTGCCGACGACACAAAAGACACAGCCCGCCCCACATCGATGCGGGGCGGGCTGTGCCGACCGAACGGCCCGGACTGTTCGTCCGGTCCGCGGCTACTTACGCAGCGAAGCCGGGACCTCGAAACGCTTGCCGTACTTCTTCGCCAGTTCGTCGGCCCGGGCCACGAAGGCTTCCTGGCCGCCGGGGTAGCCGACGATGAACTGGTGCACGCCACCGGTCCAGGCCGGGTACCCGATACCGAAGATCGAGCCGATATTCGCGTCCGCAGTGGACTCGAGCACGCCTTCGTCGAAGCACTTCTGGGTTTCGATGGCCTCGATGAACAGCATGCGGTCGATCAGGTCCTGCAGCGGCACGCCGAAACCCGAGGTGGTCTTGAAGTGCTCGCGCAGCTGCGGCCAGATGTTGAGACGCTTGCCGTTTTCGTCGTACTCGTAGAAACCGGCCTTCTCCAGACGACCCGGGCGACCCTGCTCGACCATGTAGTCGACCACGTCGATGGCCGGGTGCCGCTCTTTGCCCATGGCGGCATCGCCGGCCTTGGCAGCCTCTTCGGTCTCCCGGGCGATCTTCTGCATGAGCTTCATGTTCAGCTCATCGGTCAGCTGCAGCGGCGGGGCCGGGTAGCCGGCCTGCGAACCGGCCTGTTCGATGGTGGCGGGCTCGATGCCCTCACCCAGCATGGCGATCGCTTCGTTGACGAAGGTTCCGATCACGCGGGAGGTGAAGAAGCCGCGGCTGTCGTTGACGACGATCGGGGTCTTCTTGATGGCGAGGGTGTAGTCGAACACCCGGGCCAGAGCCTCGTCGGAGGTCTTCTCACCCTTGATGATCTCGACCAGCGGCATCTTGTCGACCGGCGAGAAGAAGTGGATTCCGATGAAGTCCTGTTCGCGCTTGACACCCTTGGCCAGGCCGGTGATCGGCAGGGTGGAGGTGTTGGAGCCCAGCAGCGCGTCCGGGGTGACGATGTCCTCGATCTCCTGGAACACCTTGTGCTTGAGCTCGGTGCTCTCGAAGACGGCCTCGATCACGAAGTCGACGCCGTCGAAATCGGCGACGTCGGCGGTCGGCTTGATCCGGTCGAGCAGCGCCTTGGACTTCTCCTCGGTGGTCTTGCCCCGGGACAGCGCCTTGGCCTCGATCTTCTCCGAGTAGCCCTTACCGCGCTCGGCCGCCTCGATGGTGACGTCCTTGAGCACGACCTCGTAGCCGGCCTTGGCGGAGACGTAGGCGATACCGGCGCCCATCATGCCCGCGCCGAGCACGCCGACCTTCTTGATCTCGCGCTTGGGCACATCCTTCGGCCGCGAACCACCGTTGTTGATGGTCTGCAGGTCGAAGAAGAACGCCTGGATCATGTTCTTCGCGACCGGCCCGGTGAGCAGGTGCACGAAGTAGCGGGACTCGATCAGCGAGGCATCGTCGATGCCGACCTGCGAGCCCTCCACCGCCGCCGCCATGATGGCGCGCGGGGCCGGCATATTGGCACCCTTGAGCTGCTTGCGCAGGTTGGCCGGGAAGGCCGGGAGCTGGGCGGCGAACGCCGGGCTGGCGGGGGTGCCACCCGGGATCTTGAAGCCCTTCTTGTCCCACGGCTGCACGCCGCCTTCAGGATTGGCCTTGATCCATGCCTTGGCGGCCGGCACCAGTTCGTCGATCGAGCCGACCAGCTCGTCGACCAGGCCGATCTCCTTGGCCTTGGCCGGCTTGTTGCGCTGGCCCTGCAGCAGCACCTGCATCAGCGCGTTCTGCAGACCGAGCATGCGCACGGTGCGGATGATGCCGCCACCGGCGGGCAGCAGGCCGAGGGTCGACTCCGGCAGGCCGATCACGACGCCGGGGATATCGGCCGCGATCCGGTGATGGGTCGCCAGCGCGATTTCCAGGCCGCCGCCGAGCGCGGCGCCGTTGATGGCGGCCACGACGGGCTTGCCGAGGGTCTCCAGCCGGCGCAGCGCCGACTTGATCTCGCCCAGCTCTTCCATCAGTTCCGGACCGTTGTCCGGGCCGACCTGCATCATGTTCTTCAGATCGCCGCCGGCGAAGAAGGTCTTCTTCGCGGAGGTGAGCACGACGCCGGCGATATCGTCCTTCTCGGCCTCGAGCCGGTCGACGGTCGCCTTCATCGACTTCTTGTACAGGTCGTTCATCGTGTTGGCGCCCTGGTTCGGGTCGTCCATCGTCAGCACGACGATGCCGTCCGAATCCTTCTCCCAACCGATCATGTTGGCTTCGCTCACGGTTTTTCTTTCTCCTTGAATCCGAGTCGGGAGGGTCAGACGCGCTCGATGATGGTGGCCACACCCATGCCGCCGCCGATGCACAGCGTGACGAGGGCGCGACGGGCGCCGCGGCGCTCCAGTTCGTCGACCATGGTGCCGGTGATCATGGCACCGGTGGCACCCAGCGGGTGGCCCATGGCGATGGCGCCGCCGTTGACGTTCAGCTTCTCGTCCGGGATCTGCAGATCCTTCTGGAACTTCAGCGCGACCGAGGCGAAGGCCTCGTTGATCTCGAACAGATCGATATCGTCGACGGTCAGACCGGCCTTGGCCAGTGCCTTATGGGCAGCCGGCGTGGGCCCGGTGAGCATGATGGTGCTGTCGGCACCGCTGGTGGCGGTGGTCACGATGCGGGCACGCGGGGTCAGGCCCGAGGCCTTGCCCGCCTCTTCGGTGCCGACCAGCACGAGCGCGGCACCGTCGACGATGCCGGAGCTGTTACCGCCGTGGTGGACGTGGTTGATCTTCTCGACGAAGTGGTACTTCTGCAGCGCCACGGCGTCGAAGCCGCCCATTTCACCGATACCGGCGAACGACGGGTTCAGCTTGGCCAGATCCTCGAGGGTGGTGCCGGGACGCATATGCTCGTCGCGATCCAGCACGGTCAGGCCGTTCATGTCCTTGACCGGGACGATGGACTTGGCGAAGTAGCCGCCGGTGGTCGCCTTGGCGGCCAGTTCCTGCGAGCGCACCGCGTAGGCGTCGACGTCTTCCCGGGAGAAGCCCTCGATGCTGGCGATCAGGTCGGCGCTGATGCCCTGTGGCACAAGGTAGGTGTCGTAGTTGGTGGCCGGGTCGAGCATCCAGGCGCCACCGTCGGAGCCCATGGGGACGCGCGACATGGACTCGACACCGCCGGCCAGCACCAGATCGTCGAATCCGGAGCGCACCTTCTGGGCGGCCATGTTGACAGCTTCCAGACCGGAGGCGCAGAAGCGGTTGATCTGCACGCCGCCGACGGTGTCGGGCAGCCCCGCAGCGAGCACAGTGGTGCGGGCGATATCGCCGCCCTGGTCAGCGACCGGGGAGACGACGCCGAGGATCAGGTCCGAGATCCGGTCCTCGTCCAGGTTCGGGAAGCGGTTGCGCAGCTCCTGCACCAGGCCGGTGGTGAGATCGATCGGCTTGACCGAATGCAGCGACCCCTTCTTGTTGCGGCCGCGCGGGGTGCGAATGGCCTCGTAGATGTAGGCCTCTGTGGTCATATCGGAGTGTTTCCTTCCTAGGAATACGCCCGCCCGCACCTGGCGGAGCAGACGCGAGTTACCTCGCCGACCGGCCGTTCGACCGACCGTCCGTATTCAGTTGGCATAGCGTCGGCGGGCCGGAGAACCCGCGCGGGCATACGCTGTACAAACCACGGCACGAACCAGCGGACGGGTATCCGGCGGCCCGCTCGTCACGGCCCACCATAGAACCTTGCCTCGCGGAAGTCCGCAGCCACCCGCCCATAGTACCGCCGGATGCGAACTCCGGTTAACTTAACGTGGTCGAAGCGGTGCTTGTCAACCATTCAACGGGGTGGCGCCCAGCTCACTCGCCAGCAATTCCAGAGCGACCTCGTCCGGATCGCGCCGCTGCGCCGGATCGACCGGCTGCGCGGCATCGGCAAGCATCTCCTGCTCCTCTTCCGGAGTAGAGGGCGGAACAGCACCGGATCCGTAACCGTAATCGTCGGGACCGGGGTCGTCCGGGAGGTCCGGATAGTCGGGCGGCGGTATGTCGTCATAGGGATTCCCGCCCGCGGCCGGGCCCGAATTCCCGGCCCCTGCCGCGCCGGGGTCACCGGCGGCCGCACCGGCGCCCCGGGCCTGGCTGGGCCGGGAGAATCGGGGGGCCGCGGCCCGCCGGCCGGACGCCCCCACCGCCCGGTTCGGCCCGCCCTCACCGCTGCCGGTTCCAGCTTGTGTTGCTACCGCGGGCCCGGCGGCCTCCGGGCCGCGGGACTCGCCCGGGCCGGTATCGCCGTCACCGGCTCCGGGCCGGGCGTTCCACGTGCGACGCGGCCCGCCTCGACGTCCCGCTTCGGAATCGCCGGAATCGGAATCGCCGGACCGCCGCCCGCCGCGTTCCCGGCCGCCGGGCCCACGCGAGACCTGCTGACCGGCGACCACCCACCGCACCGGACGTTCGTGCCCGAGCACCGCCGCGACCGCCGACCGGACCGCCCCCATCGGCTGCGGCTGCGACAACCGCTGTACCAGCGCCGCATGGTGGGCGAGAACGATCTCGCCCTGCTCGACCCCGGCGACCGATGCGCCCGAGGTGAGCATGGCGCCGATGGTCGGCCCGAATTCCCGGACCTTCACCTTGATATCGGCCCAGGCGGCCTCCACGGCCGCCAGCAACTCGGCGTCGGATTCCACACCCGCGGGCCGGCCGGGCCCGGTCGATCCGGCAGCGCGCGGTTGGGCGTCATCCGCCGCGGGCCGGTCCGCGTCTGCGCCCGTTGCCGCACCTTCTCGATCGCCCACCCCACCGGACGCCGGCGCCCCCGGGCGGTTCCGCTCGGCTACGCCGGGATCCACATGGTCGCCGGACGCTACGTGGGACAGCGGACGATCATGTGCGCCGGTACCCGCCGCCGGACGATTCCGGTCACCAGCAGACGCTCGAACGCCCGCCTCGGACCCACTGTCCATGCGGTCACTGCCGGGAGTCGCCGCCTGAACGTCCGCATCGGATCCGATACCCGTACGGTCACCGCCGGCCGTCGCGGCCTGCTCACCCGCGCGACCTTCCTCGCCGGCTCCGGCGGGCCGATGATCCTGCTCGCCGGTGCACGCCCGCGGCCCCGCGGCCGCCGTCTGCTCGCTCGCCGGTGCACGATCACGATCATCAGCGGACGCCCGGGCTCCCTGCCGGTTTTCCGCACCGGCACCGGCACTCGAACGGTTCCGCTCGTCCGGCGCTGCCTGCGCGACAGCGCGGGTGCCCGGGCCGGCTTCTCCGGGCGAACGAGTTCCGTTGTCCACACCGGTCGCCGCCCGTGTATCCGCACTGCCCGCGTCGCCCGGGCCGGCTGCCGGGCTGTTGTCCCCGGCTTCCGAAACGCCTTGCGACAGTCCGGAGCTGCCGGATTCGGCACTATCGACCCCCAGCGCACCCGTCGGCCGCGATCGGTCCGGGGGCGGACCGGCCGCCGGCGCCGGGCGAGGTTCACTCCCGGCCGGCGCATCGGCCGACTCCTGCGCCGCAGCGGTTGTTTCGTGCCGAGGATCGGATTCCGCCTGCCGCGGAGAAGGGCCCGCAGTATGGGCGCTCGGCGAGGTGCCGGCGGCGGACGCGCCGGATGTGTGGGCCTTGGATTCGCGCAGCGCAGCCAGGGCCTCGGCCCCGCGCCGGCGGGACGGGTCCGCAGCCGGCCGGGCGGGGGCCGGCGGCACACCGCCCGAAGGCGCCGCGGCAGCGTCGGCCGGGGCCACCGCAGCCCCCGAAGACACCCGCCGCTCCAGCTGTTCCAGCCGCTGCAGGGTCGCGGCGGCGGAGGTATCGGCGGCGGGCAGCAGCATGCGCGAACATACGACTTCGAGCAGTAACCGCGGCGCGGTGGCACCACGCATCTCACCCAGACCGGCATGCAGGAGTTCGGCGCATCGGGTGAGCGTCGCAGGACCCAGACGGGCGGCCTGCGCACGCATCCGGTCCAGCAGATCGCCGGGGGCCGCGACCAGACCGCGCTCGGTGGCATCCGGTACGGCCTGCATCAGGATCAGGTCGCGCAGCCGTTCGAGTAGATCCACCGCGAAACGACGCGGGTCGTGCCCGGCCTCCATCACCCGGTCCACCGTGCCGAACAGCGCGGCACCGTCGCCGGCCGCCAGCGCGTCGATCGCGTCGTCGATCAACGCCACATCGGTCACCCCCAGCAGTGCGACGGCGCGCGCATAGGTGACGCCGTCACTACCGGCGCCCGCGAGCAACTGGTCGAGAACGCTCAGACTATCCCGCGGGGAACCCCCGCCGGCCCGGATGACCAGCGGATACACCGCCTCCTCCACCGGCACGTGCTCCTGCGCGCAGATATCGCCGAGCAGACCCCGCATCGTGGCGGGCGGCAGCAGCCGGAACGGGTAGTGATGGGTGCGCGACCGAATGGTCGGCAGCACCTTCTCGGGCTCGGTGGTGGCGAATACGAAGATCAGATGCGCCGGTGGTTCCTCGACGATCTTGAGCAGCGCGTTGAATCCCGCGGTGGTGACCATATGCGCCTCGTCCACGATGAACACGCGGTAGCGGGACTCGGCGGGCGCATAGAACGCGCGATCACGCAGTTCGCGGGTGTCGTCCACACCGCCGTGGCTCGCCGCGTCCAGTTCGATCACATCGAGGTTCCCGCCACCGCCCGGAGCGAGGGAGACACAGGACGCGCAGGTACCGCACGGGGTCGAGGTGGGGCCGTCCACACAGTTCAGCGATCGCGCCAGGATCCGGGCGGACGAGGTCTTCCCGCAACCACGCGGACCGGAGAACAGGTACGCATGACTGATCCGACCGGTATCGAGCGCAGTACACAGCGGATCGGTGACATGCTCCTGGCCCACTACGTCAGCGAACGTTGCCGGTCGGTACTTCCGGTACAGAGCCACGCGGAGAGTCTAGGACGGACCTACGACGTATGCGGCCGGGCCCTTCGAGGTCCTTCCATCCATGAGTTAACAGCGTTACGCTAACGCCATTAACCTATCGAGTCGGGGGCCCAGCTCATGTTGATCCGCATCGCACAACTCGTTACGAGATTTCCGCGGGCGATACTCGTCGGCGCACTGGCCGTCGCACTGCTGTGCGCCGTCTTCGGCGCCACCGCCGCATCGGGCCTCAAATCGGGTGGCTTCGTCTCCTCGGACGCCGAATCGACGCAGGCCGGGGAATTGCTCGCGGACAATTTCGAAGGCGCCGCACCCAACTACATCCTGCTGGTCGATTCGGCGCAGGGCGTTGATTCGCCAACCGTACGGGCCCGGGCGCAGGCGACCGTCGATACGGTCCGCGCGCACCCCGGCACCACCAGCGTCCAGTCGTACTGGACCGCGCCCTCGCCCGCGGTAGCCGCGGCCCTACGCAGCACCGACGGGAAATCCGGACTGATAGCGGTGCACCTCGACGGTGACGAAACCCAGATGCAGGAAGCCGCGGGCGAGCTCAATGCCCAGGTGACCGGGACAATCGACGGGGTCACGGTCCGGGCGGGCGGCGCGGCCGCGACCTTCCACGAGGTCAACGAGCAGATCACCCACGATCTGGCGGTCGCCGAGGCTGCGGCCATACCGCTGACCCTGATCGTGCTGGTTCTGGTGTTCGGCAGCCTGATCGCGGCGTCGCTGCCCCTATTGGTCGGCTTGTTCGCAATCGCCGCCACCCTGGCGATCCTGCGGCTGTTCACACTGTTCACCGATGTATCCATCTACGCGATGAACCTCACCACCGCACTCGGGCTGGCACTGGCGATCGACTACAGCCTGTTCATCGTGAGCCGGTTCCGGGAGGAACTCGCCGGCGGCCTGGACCCCCGTGCCGCGACCGTGCGCGCCTTGCAGACAGCCGGGCGCACCGTGCTGTTCTCCGCCCTCACCGTGGCGCTGTCGCTTTCGGCGATGCTGGTGTTCGACCTGTACTTCCTGCGCTCGTTCGCCTACTCGGGAGTGGCGGTCGTGGTGGCCGCGGCGGCGGCCTCGGTGATCGTGCTGCCGGCGGCGCTCGTTCTGCTCGGGCACCGGGTGAACGCGCTGGACCTGCGCGCACCGCTGCTGCGCTTGTTCGGACGCGAGCCGGCGCCGCTGGGTGCCATGGTGCCGGAACAGACGGGCTGGTACCGGCTGGTCCTGCGGGTGATGCGATTCGCCGTCCCGGTATCCGTGGTGATCGTGGCGCTACTGCTGGCGCTGGGATCTCCATTCCTGTCCGTGAAGTTCGGCTACCCCGACGAGCGGGTGCTCCCGGAGACAGCCGCCAGCCGGCAGGTCGGCGACGAGGTACGCGCGGAATTCCCACGGGCCGATCCGGGCGGCAACACCACGATCGTGTTGGACGGCTACCGGGACGAACAGGGCATCGGCGCCTACGCTGCCCGGTTGTCCGAGGTCGACGATGTCACGGGAGTGTTGTCCAGCGCGGGTGTGTACGTCTCCGGCAACCGGCTCGCGCCCACCCCGCCGGGGATGGTCAACGACACCGGAACCTATCTGACCGTGAACACCTCCCTCGACCCGTTCTCCCCCGCCGGCGGCGATCAACTGACGCAACTGCGGGCAGTGCCGGCCCCGGCGGCCCCGCTGTTCTCCGGCGCCGCCGCGATGAACGAGGATTCCCTCGATGCACTCGCCGACCGGCTTCCCCTGGCGGCGATCCTCATCGTCCTGGCAACTTTCGTCGTACTGTTCCTGTTCACCGGCAGCGTGATCCTGCCGTTGAAAGCATTGCTGCTGAACACCCTTTCACTGACCGCGGCATTCGGCGCCATGGTGTGGATATTCCAGGACGGCCACCTCGAGGGCCTGCTCGGGTTCACCGCCGTCGGCTATCTGGTGCCGACCATGCCGATCCTCATGTTCTGCCTGGCCTTCGGCCTGTCCATGGACTACGAGGTTTTCCTGCTGTCCCGGATCCGGGAAGAATGGCTGCGGCGCAGTGCCTATCGCGCGCGAGCGGGAGCCCTGCGTGGTGACGCTTCGCTACCGCCTTCGGGCCTGACCCGCGCACGCAGGGCCCATCGCACCGGCAGCGACTTCGCGGCGGAAGACAACACCGCTTCCGTCGCCGTCGGGGTGGCCCGCACCGGCCGGATCTTCACCGCCGCCGCCGTGTTGATGGCCATCGTGATCGGCGCATTGGCCACCTCACAGGTTTCGTTCATCCAGCTGATGGGATTGGGGCTGACATTGACGGTGCTGGCCGACGCCACCATCATCCGGGCACTCCTGGTGCCGGCGCTGATGCGGTTGATGGGTCCGCTCAACTGGTGGGCGCCGAAACCGCTGGCCCGCCTGCACCACCGGATCGGCCTCGCTGAAGAAACCGAGGTCCGACCGGCCGCCGAACCACCGGTGCGGGTATGACCGGGCGGCCGCGGTCACCGCGCGGGCACGGTGGCCGCTTACGCGCGGAAATCATCGCCGCGACCCGGGAACTGCTCGAACGGAAGGGCAGTGTGGAAGCGGTCTCGATCCGCGCTGTCGCGGGGATGGTGGGGGTCAGCGCCCCGTCGATCTACCGGCATTTCGCCGATAAGGACGCGCTGATCGAAGCGGCGGTGGCCGAGGTTTTCGAGGCGTTGAATATCGCCATGCAGGCCGCGGTGGACCCGGCCGACCCCCCGGCGCTACGGTTGCGCCGACTCGGTCTCGCCTATGTCCGCTTCGCCCTGGACCATCCCGAGCAGTACCGGCTGGCCACCATCCCCACGCCCACGCACGGCGCGGTGGATCTCGTCCTCACCAGTGGCGCCTTCCGATTTTTCGCGACCACGCTCGAGGAAGCCATGGCCGACGGGTTGATCGACCGCGGTGACCCCACCCCGATCGTCCTCGAACTATGGGCGACCGCGCACGGTATCGCCTCACTGCTGCTGGCGAAACCGTTTCTGCCGTGGGGCGATCCGATGGCCGTGGCCGCCCGCGTGCTGGATGCGGCCTGCGCTGGACACGTCGTCACGGAATTGATCGGCCCGCAGGCGTCCCCAGCGGATATGACGGACTGGCTCACGCAATTGCGGAACCGCGTGCGCGGAACCGGAACAGCCCGGGACTGATTCAGCTCACCGCATCGTCCGGCGCGGTGAAGGTATTGCACTGGGCCGTCCGGTTGTGTTCGACACCCAGTCCGAACCAGCGCCCGCCGTTCTCCGGTGTGCCGTGATCGCGCATATCGCCGCGCTGATCACCACGGTTGTCGGCGTCGGTCCGCGCCTGCGACATCTGCTCGCCGGTCAGCGAACCGCCGTCTGCCGAGGAAGCCAGATACATGCCATCGAAACAGTTGGCCTGTAGTTCGACCCGGCGCGACAGTTCCAGCCCGTCCGGGCTCTGCACCCCCACATCGACACGTTCGCTGTTGGCCGCGAGCAGGATGCCGGACAGGTTCTGGATGTGGTGGCCGTACTCGTGCGCGAACACCGACAGGTAGACCACCCAGTTGTCGCCGTAGTAATCGGTTTGCAGCTGGCTGATCGGCATGTAGACGGTGCGATTCGCGGGGCAGTAGAAGGCGGCGAAGTTGCTGGTCGAGCCGGTGCAGGGAGTGGAGATGCCCTCGGTGGTGGCAGAGACCTCCACAGTCGGCGGCTCGAAGGGCAGTCCCGCGGCTTCCAGAACCGGCTGCCATGCCGCCTCCAGGCATTTTTCGGCACTCCGGAAAAAGGCGCGAGCCGTCTCCTCATCGGTCGACCACTCGGTGTAGGGGCAATCGGCGGGAACGAGGGTCGCGTCGGTGTCGACGAGCAACGGATTGGTTCCGGTCTCGGCAGGCCCTGTCTCGCCGGAGTCGTAACCGCGGTCGGGTTGCGGGCCGAGCACGCTCAGCCCGTCCGAATCCAGCGCTCCCCGAACCAGTGCCGCCACCACGATCGCGACGACCGCCAGCAAGATCGCGAGCGTCCGGCCGCCGCCGCGCCTAGGTCCGGCCCGGCCGCCACGCGGCGGCCGTTGCGGAACGGGCGGCGGCATCGGCGGGGCCACGATCGGCCGATAACCGGGTATGGGACCGCGCTGCGGCGGCGGGCCGGGCCGCGGCGGATAGCCGGGACGCTGCGGCGGATAGCCCCGTGCGGCCGGGTATCCCGGGCGGGCACCGTGCGACGGTGGCTGCCGCGGCCGTCCGGGCGGAGGACCGTAGGGCGGTCGACCGTGTGGTGGAATCGGCTGTCTACCAGGAGGAACCGGTCCACGTTCATAAGGTGGTCGAGTCACTCCCCCGGTCCCTCTCGAATATTCGGAACACCAACAGCCGCTGACGCAGGATAGCAAGCTGTCTAAGGTTACGAACCATGCTCACTTCTCGGGGGGGCGCCGCGGCGCTACTACTCGCACTGACCGGATTGCTCGCCCTGTTCATGCCCACCGCCCGGGCGCAGGAGCCCGCCGGGGTGATTCTGAACGTGGATATGACCCTGAGTCGTGAAGGCGTCCTCGAAGTGACCGAGCGGGTGGCCGTGCCGCCCGGCGAACAATTCACCATGTCCCTACCGCTGCGGGTGCAGATCAGCGAGGATTCCGAACGCCGGTTCGCGGTCACCGATATCGAAACGACCGGCCCCGGCACCGCGGAGGTGGCCGATGACCTGTTCACCATCGAGGCGGGGCCGGGCGAATCGACTTTCCGTTACTCGGTGCAGAACACGGTCAGCGATGCCGAGGGCAGCCAGGTGTTCCGCTGGTTCGGGGTGCTCAACGTCGATATCGCCGAAATCCACGCGACACTGATCAGTCCCAGTTTCGAAATGGGCATCGTGGAATGCCTGCTGGGCCCCATCGGCAACACCCGGCCCTGCGCCGAGGTCCACATCGAACCGGACGGGGTGCTGTACCTGGACCAGACGAACCTGCACAAGGGCGAATCGGTGGATCTGACCCTGCAGATACCGCCCGGCACCGTGCCGTCGAACGCCGATATCAGCGGACCCGGTAGCTCACCGTTCGCAATCACCGGTCCGGTAATCATCGCCTTCGCGCTCCTGCTGGCCGCCGCGGCCGCGCTCGCCGGCTACCTCCTCTGGGCACGCCGGCAGACCGGCGCCGCCGAACCGATACCGCCGCTGGCCCATGCCGAGGGCCGCACCCAGTTCAGCTCCCCCGCGGGCATCCTGCCCGGTGAAGCAGGAGTACTGCTCGACGGGAACGCCGACACCACCGATATCGCCGCCACCGTCGTCGATCTGGCGGTGCGCAACTACCTCTGGATCGGCCGCATCGGTGAAACCCAGTGGCGGATGGTCCGGGTCAACCCGGCCGACGAACAATTGCGGCCGTACGAGCGAGCGGTTTACGACGCCCTGCTTCCAGCGGGCACCGACGAGGTCACGGTCGCCGATCTGGCTGCCCCGGGCCGGTTGCCGGCCGAGCCGCTGCGCCGGACGATGCTCACCGACGCGGTCGAACGCGGCGCGTTCATCGACCCCGGCCGCCGCCGCGTACCGCTCTGGCTCGGCGCAGCCCTGATCGTGCTCGGCGCCGGAGTGACCGTCGCCGCCGCGCTGCTTTCCGGCCACGCGCTGGTAGGGGTCGCCATCGCAGTCGCCGGCGCCGGATTGCTCGCGGTCCAGCGTTTCCTGCCGGCCCGCACCGCCTACGGGCGTACGCTCACCGGCCAGGTCCGCGGACTGCAGCAGGGCCTGGAACAGGTGAACAGTGCGCAGATCCCCGCCGGCGACCGGGAACTGGTGTTCTCCCGCGGCCTGCCCTACATGATCGTCTGGAGCCGCGCCGACAACTGGGTGCGCACGTTCCGCGATATCGACCCCTCCGCCGACGACGATCCGGGCCTGTACTGGTTCGGCGGTTTCGAGGGCGACCGTGATCTGCACCGGTTCGCGGGCCATTTCCCCTATTTCATCACCGCGGTGGAGGGTGTGCTCTCGGCCCGCTGAGGTGCGGAGCCGGCCCTTGGTCCGCACGCCGGCGCGCCGCCACCTGCAGACGAAGTGCAGACGCCCGCTGCTTCACCGAGGGGAGCCGTCCGCTACGCGGCCGGGCTTGCACGCTGCGTTTCACGGTCAAGCCTGGCTACGGCGCAGCGCGGCGACGGGGTCGGCGTAGAGGGCGCTCAGCGAAGTGACCACGGCCGCGAACTCCTGCACCTTCGACGAGTAGCCGGTGACACGGATATCGGTGGGCGGCAGCACGGTCGCCTCGTTGAACGATCGCGCCACATGCGCCAGGCCGGGGCGATAGGTGGTGAATGCCTGTCCGCCGAGCACCACCCGGTCCGGGTTGAGCATATCCCGCACCAGGGCGACGGTCCGCCCGAGCACGGTGGCGCGGTCGGCGAGCAGTTCGCGGGCCGGTTCCGAACCACCCACCGCGGCACGATAGAGATCACCGATGGTCGAGCTGGCTTTTCCGTTGTGGGCGGGAACGATTCCGCGGCCCACCGCGCGTGCGTGCAGCGCGCGATCACCGACGGTGGCCTCCAGGCAGCCGCGCCGGCCGCATTGGCATTCGACCTCCGATCCGGTCGGCAGATGCGCGATCGAACCCGGGCCGTTGCTCGGGGTGTGCACACGACCGTCCAGCGTCACCGAGATCCCCGCTGTTTCACGGACGTAGAAGTACAGGCTGCTCCCGTGCACGTGCGCCGGCTCGGGAACGTCCGCCGGATCCGGCTGCACGCCGGGTAACAACAACTCCGCGGCCGCCATCGCCTCGACATGCGGCGCCACCGAGATCGGAAGGCCGAGCACCTCGCTGAACACCGCCCCTACCGGGGCCTCTCGCCAGCCGAGCTTCGGATGGTCGACCACACCGGTACCCGGGTCGACCCGGCCACCGATCGCCACCCCGACCCACAGCGGGGTGCGCCGATACCAGCGCTGCAGAAAGGATTTCGCACTGTGCGCCACGGTCTTGACCGCGAATTCCTGGCCTGTTTGCGGAGTGGCGATGGTGAGACCACCGAGGATACGCCCACGAAGGTCGGCGACCACGATACGAGTGGAGGTGGAGCCGATATGAACGCCCAGCGTGCCGAAGTTGTCGATATCCACCTCGAACGGGACGCGCGGCCGGCCCACCGCGCCGGAGGCGGTGAGGTCGGCACGTTCGCGCAGCAGCCCGGCGGTGAGCAGCGCGGACACTTGCCGATTGACGGTCGCGATACTCAACCCGGTGACGCGGGCGGTGTTGTCCCGGAACACCGGCCCGGTAGTGGCCGACCGCAGCACGGCGGCGGCGGGATTATCGGAGATCCGCAGGTCCGGGGGGACCACGGGGCGGGGAGCGCGGGTACGGGTGGTGGAAGCCTGCGACGCGATGCGTTCGGCGGTGCGGACAGCCATATGATTTCCTCGATTATTCCGGCCGGCGCCGGTATATGCCTACAAATGCTGCAGCGAGGCGGCGAGTGGATCGGAATCGCTCAACCGCGGCGGCGGGAGCAACACAACTCGCGGGTGAGCGGCAAGCGCAGACCGAGCGCTGCGGTCACATATGTGACCGGCTTCGGTGCGGTGCCGCTGGTAGACATAACAAATAAATTAACACCGGGTACGGCGCCACACCAAGAGGTTCGTCCGCGGCGCACCCCAAGTCCGGGCGTTTCCCCAGCTCGGGGCCGCATTCTCCGGCGATTCCCCGAAGCGCGCCAACACGCGGTCCGCCCGGACCGGCAACGAAAAGCATTCGAGACGGATGCCTGTTCGAGAGGCCGAACCAGTCGTCGTGCCCGGCGACCGCGAACACGTGGTGAATCGCGGACGCCGCACCCGAAATCATTTCCCGCAAATTGCCGGAGAATTATCGTCCGGGATCGATATCGAGTAATTGTCCGGAATTATGCGGAGAATACCGTTCCCGGCCGTACGGGGGATCGGCGCGCATACGCGGACCGGAGTCACCCGAACTCGGTGACTTTCCCCGCACCGCATACATCGCCCCTGGTCCGGGATCTTTTCCGCTGCTATGCTCCGACCACGAGGCGGGGAGTCCGAAGGGGGAAGGCGATGTCCGTACCAGATCTGGGGCAGCAAGCGGGGATTCGGTTGTACGAAGCCGCGCGGGCGGGAGAATTCCATATGTCGGCGGATGTCGCCCGGGAACTCGCCTCCTCCTGCGATCGGCTCGTGGAACGAGTGCAACAGGCCAGAACCGGCGCCGCGGACCTCACCCACGTAACCGGGTTCCCGGATCTACCCTCGGGCCGCGCGCTCGCAGCGGGATTCGGCGCGAAGGGCCGGCAATACCTCGAGGTACTCGACGCATTCGAGCAGGCCACCCTCCGGCACAAGGCGGCCTACCTGGCCGCTGCGGCTCTGTTCGAGGAGGCCGACGCGGCGAACAGCGCCGCTCTGGCCGCTGCGCTGGCGGATACCCCGTGGGATACGGCATCATGACGAAATACGCAGGGGTGCAAGCTAATTGAAACCATCCGGTCCGTACCGCATATCCCGCGGCCACGGGCCGACAGGCAAGGGGGCCGACCGTGACATATCAGGGGCAGGCCGGTACGACCGATACCGGCACCGATCCGGCCTACGTACCGGATCGTGAAGTGTTCGATGCCTATACCCATCAACAGATCTGGGACCTCGCCCACGAACGGCTGGCCCCGGCCGAGCTACTCCGGGCAGCCGATGCGTGGGGTCACGCCGCCGACACCTTGGAATCGGCGTTCGACGACCACGCCCGCGCAATCGGCCGGCTGTCCGGCGAATGGTCCGGTAGCGCGGCGGCCGCCGCCGCGCATGCCGCGACCGCGCTGGTACTCGCCGGCAGCGATACGGCCGGAGTCTGCCGGGTGCTCCGCCGGCTCATGACGGCGAATTCCGACGCCGCCGAATCGGTCCGGGCGGCCATCCCACCACCGCCGCAACCGTACCGGCCGGATCCGGACCCCGCCGTCGAAGCAGCAACGGGAGCACCGCGCCGCACGGCATACAACGCCGCGGCGGCCACAGCTACGGCAGCCGCCCAGGACGCCATGACCTTCGGTTACAACCCGACCATCGCGGCGAGCGGCGACAGCGTTCCCCGGTTCCCCGTCGTGGTCGCCGCGGCGCCGCAACAGCCGGGTGGTTCGGGGGGTCCGGGCCCACGTGAAACCACGGCGCCACCGAATACAGAGCCCGGGGGCACCGCCGGATCACGCCCCGGGACAACCGCGGGCACGGAACCCGAATCATCGCAGACCGATTCGCCGGGATCCCCGGCTTCGAACGGCGAGGAGGATACTCTCCCTGCCGGCGCGCCCGGTCTGCCCGGCGCGGAGCCGCAACCACTGCTCGGCAACAATCCGGCACCCCCGCAGACCCCGGGTGCAGTGGAGACGCAATCGCCGGATAAACCGACGGAAGAGGTATCACCGGGCGGCACCGCTTCACCGGACGACACCGCGGAATCACCGGACGACGCCTCGGGTTCACCAGGCGACGCCTCGGGATCACCAGACGACACCGCTCCACCGGACGACACCGCGGAATCACCAGGCGACGCCTCGGGTTCACCAGGCGACTCCGCAGCATCACCAGGCGAATCTCCGCGCCCGGCGAATGCTTCGGAATCCGAGACATCACAGTACGGGAACGCTACGGCACCCGCGGCCGGGTCGGTGCCGGACACTCGACCCGCCCACGCGGACCCTGCGATACAGCCTGCCGCGGCACCGGTCGATCGCGGGGTAGGCCCGGTCGGTGGCCCGGCTGCCACCGATCCCGCGCCGCGCCCGCCGGCCGGTCCGGTCGGCGGCACTCTCCCCTCGATCCCGGCGGCCCCGGGCCCGGCCCCGTCCGGCCCTGTTCCAACCCCGTCGCCCGGCGTGACGGGTGGTGGGGTCTCCGCTCCGGGGAACAGCAGCCCACCCGGCAACGTTTCCGGTCCCGGGCACCCACCGGTGACCAATACTCCTCAGCAGCGGTCTGCACCGGCGTTCCCCGAGCAGGCCACCGCCCGGCCCCCGGCGGGCCATACCGACGCGGTGGCCCGTCCGCCACAGCGCGTCGACCGGGAAGCCCTCGGCCCCGCGGGAACAGTGCCGGACAGGTCCGGAACGGAACGAGACGAACATCCGGGGCAACGGCCGCCGCGTCTGATGCCCGCCGGTGTGCCCCTGTCCTCCGCCGGTGGCGCACCCCCGGCCCGCCCGGCCGGATCCGAGCGGACCAGCCCCGGCTATCTACAGGCACGGAACGAGGAATTGACCGCGACCGATCCCAAGGTGCCCCCGGTCCTCGGCGAATACACCGATGCGGAACGAGCCGAACGCATCGACCCGGGTGGCGGGAGCCGCTGATGGAATGGGTGTTCACGCCGGACGAGTTCAGCTACATCTGGCAGACCGAGACAGGACTCGACCGGCGGCCCCACCCCATCGATCTCGCCCCGCGCGCCACCGCCGCCACCGAGAGCGCCCGGTCGGCGTTGGAGCTGGAACACCGCTTTCCGCCCAACGGCGATCCCGATCTCACCGGAACTCTGCGATTCCTCGCCCGGACCGATGTCACACGGGTGACCGTATTCGGGGACGATTTCGACGGAACGGGCAATCGCGGCGATCCCGTACTCGCGGTCGCGGTCGGATTCGGCAACTGGGGCGCACTGGTGCGCGCGCGGAACGGGGAGATCACCCTGATCGCCTGCCATGCCCGGACCGTCGGCAAACACCTGGTCGCCACCCTCGGCACGGCCCGGGCCGGGCGCCTGCCCGCGATGCGCGAACCCCGTGCCACGGTGCTCTGCCCGGAGCAGGGCCCCGGCGCTCCCGGCCCCGCGGAGATCCGGGCGCGCCGGCTGCGGGAAGCGCTGCACCGGCCGATCGACGCCCGCGGTTTCTTCACCATCACGATCGCGCCGGAGAATCCGATGTCGCCGCCACCGATCCATCGCACCTGGCTGGATTTCACCGGCGACGGGCGCTACCTGCTGGCCGCGGGTGCCGACCTGTCGCTCACCCCGGTCGGCGATGCCGGTCTGGCCGCCGAACTCACCCGGCTCGCACGCCTGCGCTGATCGGCGCAGCGTTCATTTCTGTTTGGCCGCGGCCTTCATCTTCTTCTTGAAGGCGCGGACCTCGAGCAAGGTCTCCCCATCGACGATATCGGCTGCCGAACGCCGCGATCCCGGCTCGGCGTAGTCACCGGCCGCCGCCTCCCAGCCGGACGGCCGGATATCGAGCTGTTTGCCCAGGAGGGCGAGAAAAATCCGGGCCTTCTGGTCGCCGTACCCCGGCAGCGCCTTCAGCCGACGCAGCACCTCTTTGCCGTCCGGATCGCCGGCGGTCCAGATCGCCGCCACATCACCGTCGTAATGTTCGATCACATAGCGGGCCAGATCCTGGATCCGCCGGGCCATGGACCGGCCGTAGCGGTGAATGGCGGGCGGGGTCGCCGCCATGTCCTCGAATTCGGCCTGATCCGCCGCCGCGATCGCATGGATATCCAGGCCGTCCATCCGGTCGGCGATCTTCTTCGGACCGCGGAAAGCGTGTTCGAGCGGGTACTGCTGGTCGAGCAGCATCCCGATCAGCAGCGCCAGCGAACTCTCCGACAACAGCCGGTCCGCCTCGGGTTCCTGCGCGAGACACAACTTGGCCATGGACTGCTCTCCTCACTGCGCTCATGCTCCGGACTACCAGCGATCATCCCACGGCACCGAGTTAGGCTCACCAGATGCCACACACGGCGATACACCCACCCACCACACTGGATGGACACGGACCCATGGACAGTTTCGGGTTACGCCCCGACCGATTCGATGCCGCCGGCCAGGATCAGCTGGTCGATATCCGCGACCTACAGGCGACGCTCCCCGGACTCGACCGGTTGCGGGACTGGGCGCACCAGGCACTCGCGCTGCAACCAGGTGAGCGGGCCGTGGATATCGGCTCCGGCACCGGCTCCGAGGTGATCGCCTTCGCGGCGGCGGTCGGCCCCACCGGTTTCGCCGCCGGGGTGGAACCCGACCCGCACCTGCTGGCCGCCGCCGAACGCCGGTCGGCCGAAGCACATTCGACCGCGACCTTCTACTCCGGCGACGCCTACGGTGTGCCGTTCGGCCCCGATACCTTCGACGCCGTCCTGTGCGAACGTGTCTTCCAGCACCTCACCGCACCCGGGCGCGCTGCCCGCGAGATCGCCCGGGTCCTGCGGCCGGGCGGTCGGGCGGTGGTGATGGATGCCGACTGGGGTTCGGCGATCGTGCACCCCGGCAACACCCGGGTGGTGCGCGAGGTCGTCGACACGCTGATATCGGCGACCACCAATCCCTATTCGGGCCGCCGATTGCAGGGTTTGCTCACCGCCGCGGGCCTGGAGATCGAGGGCACCGGGTCGCATGCGCTGGTCCAGGAGCGGTCGGTGGGCGCCGGCGCGCTGGTCAGCAGGATCTCCGCCATGGCGGTGGCGCGCCGGGTGATCACCGAGGCCGAACGTGAACAGTTGCTGGCCGACCTGGCCGCGGGCGCCGCGAGCGGCGATATCCACCTCTCGGTGACGATGTTCGCCGTGCACGCCCGCAAACCGGCCTAGCCCCCTACTTCAGCAGTTTCTCGGTCGCTGCCAGCAGCACGCAGGTCGCCAATCCGTCCATGGCCTGTTCCAGCTCCGGCAGCGCCGGGAAGCTGGGGGCGATCCGGATGTTCTTGTCGTCCGGGTCCTTCTTGTACGGGAAAGCCGACCCGGCGGCAGTCAGCGCGATACCGGCGTTCTTCGCCAGTTCGATGACCCGGGCCGCGGTGCCCTCCAGCACATCGAGGCTGACGAAATAACCGCCTTTCGGCTCGGTCCACGAGGCGACCTTGGACGAGCCGAGGCGTTCCTCGAGGATCCGAAGCACCAGCGCGAACTTCGGTTCCAAGATGGCGCGATGCTTCTGCATATGGGCCCGAACCCCGGCGGCATCGCTGAAGAACCGCAGATGACGCAGCTGGTTGATCTTGTCCGGGCCGATGCTCTTCTTCGACGCATGGCCCAGGTACCAGTTCAGGTTCTCGGTCGATGCGCCGAAAAAGCTCACCCCCGAACCGGCGAAGGTGATCTTCGAGGTGGAGGCGAAAACCAAGGGCCGGTGCGGGTTTCCCGCCGCCGCGGCGAGCCCGAGCACATCCAGCACCGGCGCGGCGGTATCGGTGAGCGGATGCACGGCGTAGGCGTTGTCCCAGAACAACCGGAAATCGGGCGCCGCGGCCGGCATCGAAACCAGTTCCCGCACGACCTCTTCGGAGAAGACCACACCGGTCGGGTTGGAGTAGTTGGGCACCGCCCACAAACCCTTGATCTGCGGGTCGGCGGCCAGCAGTTCGGCGATCATCCGGGTATCGGGCCCGTTGGGTCCCATCGGGACCGTGATCATCTCGAAGCCCAGCGCTTCGGTGATCGCGAAATGGCGGTCGTAGCCGGGGCTGGGGCACAGGAACTTCACCACCGGTTCGTCGGCCCACCGGCGCGGCGAATCGGGCAGGCCGTACAGGGTGGCGTAGGCGATGGTGTCATGCATCAGTTCGAGGCTGGCATTGTTACCGGCGATCAGATTGTCGACGCCGATACCGAGCAGTTCGCCGAAGATGGCACGTAGTTCCGGAAGCCCGTGCAGACCACCGTAGTTACGGCAGTCGGTACCGGTGCCGTCCCGGAAATCGCCGTCGCCGGGCAGCGAGAGCATTGCCGAGGAGAGCGCGAGTTGTTCCGGCGAAGGCTTTCCCCTGGTCAGATCGAGGGTGAGCGCAGCGGCCTGCAGTGTCGCGTAGTTCGCGGACTGGAGTTCGTGCTCGGCGGCGAGTTCCTCGGGACTCATCAAACCGATCTGGGTTTGCCGGGGCATCCTGGACAGCCTTTCCAACGACCTGGGAGTGAATGCACTTGCGGACGGCCGCTGGTGGCGGGCCGCCCCGAGCCACGTTACCCGGACGTCCACGACGGCCGGGAGGTGTTGGGATTCTCGGTTGATCCACGCTGCGCCGGGGTCGCGGTATCGCAGCGGGAACGCCGCGCTCACCGTGGTGGGCGGGGATCGAGCCCGCGGCGGTGGCGAACGTGGACGCGTCGCCGATCCGCCACTTCCGGTGTTTCAGGAACGCCGACGGGAAATATCATCGCGCGGGTTTCTCCGGTACGGCCGGTCGGCACCGGGCGAATAAGGGGACCCCGCGCACCCGGCAGAGCCCGTTGACCCTTGCTGCCTTCCGGCCCTGGGGGAGTTCACAGGATGCGCGCCGCGCGGGATCCGTGGGCCAGTGTAGCCGCACCCGCGGGCACCGCGCAGCCGGGGCCGCACCGCGGGGAGCACGAGACCGCCGGCGCGCAGGGGGCCGGAACAGAAAACGGCCCCGCCGGTGGAATGCTCCACCGCGGGGCCGACTGCGGAGGATGCGGGATTCGAACCCGCGAGGGCTGTTAACCCAACCCGCGTTCCAGGCGAGCGCCATAGGCCACTAGGCGAATCCTCCGCCGAGCAGCATACCCGCCACCCCGGCGCATCGTGAAAACGCCCGCTCATTCCGGCCGGCGCGAGCGGTCCGCCACCGCGACAACCCGGCGTCCATAGCACGAAACACTTTACCCCGCAAGATATCCAATGATTCAGCCCCGCTGAGCACTCAATTGTGACGGCCGTCGCGCCCGACCGCGACGACGGTGCCATTATGGGCGCCGTGGATCCCCAGGTGATCGAGATCGTTCAGAGTTCCCCGGCCTGGTGGCAGTCGTGGCTGCCGCTGCTCGGTTCGCTCGCGCTCGGTGGTGCGGCGGTTATCGCCGTACTGGTCAACAATCGGACGAACCGGGATGCGATCGCCGCCGCCGACGAGCGGGCCCAGCGGACACTGTCCGTCGCGTCCCAGCACCAGACCGTCAGCGCACAGCAGCAGGCCGATACCGCCCGGCTCCAGCTCGACGCCGCCCACCACCAGGTCGAATCCGCCCACGCCGTGGCCTTGGTCCAGGCAAGCGAGCACTGGCGACGGGATGCCGTCACCGGCGCCGTGGCCGATTCGCTGGGCATGTCCAGCCGGATCTGCCAGGCCCTGCGCCGCGACGAGGACTGGACCGACGAGCTGATCGGCGATCTGATCCACGACTTGGAAGCCGGCTCGGATCGGGCCAATGTGCTGCGGCTGGTCGGCTCGGATCCGCACTACAAACAGTGGCGCCGGCTGGCCGATACGCTCTCCGACGTACTGCTGTCCGCGCTCACCCTGCAGCGTAAGAAACTGCAGGACGCACCGCCGGAGGAGATCCGGGCGGCCCGCGACCACAAAACCCAGATGCTGGGCGAGGTACGCGTCGCCGAACGCGACCTCATCATCGCCACCCGCGAAGAGCTGGGCATCGACCCGAACTGACCTATCGGCAGGCCCTATGCGCGTCGCCGTCGCGCGAGAACGCCCGCGGCCGATCCGGCATCGGCCGTTGCGCCGGTATACGGCCGGGCCTCGGGCGGTGCCGGCTGGGGCGATCACCGAGCACGGGCGGTCGGGTTCGCCACCACGATCCCGAAAATCTGCATCGGATCCGGATCGCAAGGCCGTCGGCCCGCTGCTTCGACCGCCCGACGCCGCCGGGGGAAGATCGCGCCACTCGCCGGAAAACCCCGTGACGAACCCGGGCACCAGGACCTGGGCGGCCCCGGCCTCGGCTCGGCGCCGCCCGCGAAATCGGCTGGGCATCGGTGCCGTCTACACGAGGCCGGTCGTCGGAGTGGTTCCACCGGACGCGTGACGAATGAGACCGACTCCGGACAGTGCCTCCAGCAGATTCCGTCAGTCGCGTAGCCGAGGCAGTTCACGCAGGGCGTCTCGTAGGTGGCCGGCATAGACATCCGGATCGACGACACCGGGGTCGGCGTGCACCGAGAGGGTGACGGTCTGGCCCAGTCCGTGGATCCCGTGGGTGAGATGCATCACCGACCCGAGCGCCGGGAAGCCGCCGGTGAACCGTACCGGTGCGCCGCCGAACCGCAGATCCGCCGGTCCCCGGTTCACGCTGGAGACCACGGTATGCCCGGTGACCTGCTCAGGGATGCTGTCGATCGGATAATCGCGTACGTCCCGGCGCAACAGGAGCGGCGGCAATACCGCATCGACGGCGTCCTGCGCATCGAGCAGCGGATGCCGGGCGCGCTCGCGGCGAGCAGTCAGTTCCGCCGCGATCAGGGCAGCCCGGCGCCGTGGGTCCTGTTCGCCGGCGGCGAGGTCCACGCCGAGACTGCGATAGTTGTTCCGGACCCCGCGACGCGGCGGCAGCGCCATCGGCACCTGCGCCCCCAGCCGGGTGACCTGCGCACCGTACGCCCGCAGGTACCGCTCGACCGCGATCGATACCACCGTCAGACCCACCACGGTGACGCTGAGTCCGGGAACACGGAAATCGTCGGCCGGGCACACCAGTAACCGCACGGCATGCCCGGTCACCTCGGCGGGACCGTTGAGCGGCCCCGGCGGATATCCGGTCCCGGGCGGCGGCACCCGGCCCGCCGTGGTGAGCGCCGCGAGTTCGTTGCGCGCCCGGGCGGCGGCCATACCGCGTCGAACCGTACGGGCAATACCCACGGGCAGCGTCACGGCGGCGCGCAGCGATGCGAGAGGAACCGCTGGAATGCCCGGCGACCTGGCACCCCGGTCCGCCGGCAACCCACCGATGCGGGGCACCGGCGCGAATTCATCCGCGCCCGGGGGCCCGAGTGCCTGTTTCGCAGACGCGGGTCGCGCGGATCGACCACCCTTCGATTCCGGCTCGCCCGCGGCGGATACAGGCCGGCACTCCGCCGGCGCCGTTCCGGGCGGAGGGGTCTCTCCCACCGGCTCAGCCCCGGGCGACGCGGACCCGGCCTCCGGCGGGGTGGGTTCGGTGAACAGTGCCCGCGCGATCCGCGAAGCGCCGCGACCGTCGGCCAGTGCATGCGATATCTGCAGCACGACCACTGTCGCCGGTGAACCGCATACCGGTCCGTCGCGGACCTCACGGAAGATATGCAATCGCCAGGGTGACTCCCGCGCGTCCACGCCCGTGCCGGTCAGCCGGCCGACTGCGGCGAGTAGTTCCGGCCAGTGCGGCGCGGGGAGCCGGTGCTGTTCGATCTGCGCTGCCGCGGGCTCGGCGGGTATCCACCTCGGATAGGCCAGGCCCGTGGGGTCGTCGTGTAGGCGCAGCCGCAGTTCCGGGACGGCGGCGCAGCGTTGCAGTATTTCGGCGCGTAATGCGTTGTCCGTCCGGCCGGACTCCGTGAAGCAGTAGAGGAGGAACTGGTCGTTGCGGGTACGCCGGGACAGCCAGTACATGGTGGCGTCCGGGGCTGCCAGCGAGATCACCGCCCGACCCTAGCTGCCACCGCGTTCGCTCCCGAGACAGGCAAAGGCCCCGGGCCGATCCGCCCCGGGGCCGTACTGCCTGATATAGGGATAACCTCAGGCGCCGCGGAGATCTCCCGCCGACACGTCGGACAGGAACTCGGCCCATTCGCCGGGCGCGAAGGCCAGCACCGGCCCGTTTCCGCGATCCTTGGTATCCCGGACCGCCACGTTGCCGTCTACGAGAAATGCCACCTCCACGCAGTTCCCGTCCGGGCCACTGTATGAGCTTTTCCGCCACACAGCACCCGTCATATCCACCTTCACGGCACTGCACTCCTTCGCTGCGTCGATAACGATATTCGTATCCTGCATAGTTCTCGAACTAGCTGGCATTCGGCGAGTAACACCGAATACTTTCGATGCACGCGCAGATAGCGAGCAAAATTCCGGTTTGCCGGGTTCGGTCTATCGGACTCGCACTGTCCGCGAACACACCTAACGCGGTGACTCAAACCCCTTGTGAGCGGCCCCGCATCGGGAAGACTAGCAGGTTCACAGCTAATTTGCCCACCTCTTGCCAACCGAACCAATAGCCTTGCCAATTCCGCTAAGATGCGCCATTGCCACGCAATTGCGGACTTATAAGGATGACTTTGCTCGAAAATGTCCGGAATGGTCTGGACGGAATGGTCCGGAAACTCCGGACGTGATTGTTACGTGATCGCTTATTCATCCGATGTCAATCCCCCTGACGCACACTCCCGGCGCATGGAGCGCAATGATGGCCGCATGCCCGAACGCGATCGCGACGATCAGGGACGCGCCACCAATGCCCGGCCACGCGACCGGCTGGGACGCCCGCTACCGCCGGGTTCGCCCGGAGTCCCGCGCATCCCCGACGATCTGGACCTCCCGCCCGGCGAGGCACTCGCCTATGCGCAGCAACTCCTGGACCAGGGGTTGGCCTTCAACGCCCACGAGGTGCTGGAATCGGTCTGGAAGAACGGCCCGGCCGCGGAACGCATGCTGTGGCAGGGCCTCGCGCAGTACGCGGTCGGGCTGACTCATATCCAGCGCGGCAATCCGAAGGGCGCCCGGACACTGCTGCGCCGCGCGCTCGAGCGCATCCGGGCATTCGATCCGGCCGCCGCCGGCCATCCCGCCGGCGCGCTCCCCTACGGTCTCGACGGCCCGGGCCTCATCGCCCATGCCGAAGTGCTGCTGGCCGAACTGGACGAACAGGTGCCGACGCGACCGGGAACACCCACATCCCCCACCGAACGCGCCGGTCTCATGCCCCGCCTCACCGGCGACCTACCATGACGGCGATGCCCACCGACCCCGTGCCCAGCACGCCCGCCACCGGCGCCGGCCGGTACGCCCCGAGCCCCTCGGGCGATCTGCACCTCGGCAATTTGCGGACCGCGCTGCTGGCGTGGTTGTTCGCCCGCAGCACCGGCCGCCGTTTCGTACTCCGCGTCGACGACCTGGACCGCGTACGGCCCGGGGCCGAAGAACGACAGATCGCCGATCTCGCCGCCCTCGGCATCGACTGGGACGGCCCGGTACTGCACCAGTCGGATCGGCTGGGACGTTACGACTCGGCGGTCGGCCGGCTCACCGAAGCCGGCCTGACCTACGAATGCTTCTGCACCAGAAAAGAGATCCAGCAGGCCACCACCGCCCCACACGGCCCGCAGGGCGCCTACCCGGGCACCTGCCGCGACCTGACCCCCGCCGAACGCGAGGCACGTCGCGCCACCGGACGCCCGGCCGCGATCCGGTTGCGGGCCGGGCGTCCCGATTTCGAGATCACCGACCGCCTGCACGGAAAGTATCGCGGACCGGTGGACGATCTCGTGCTGCGCCGCGGCGACGGGATCCCGGCCTACAACCTGACGGTCGTGATCGACGATGCCGAACACGGTATCGACCAGGTCGTGCGCGGCGACGATCTGCTGCCCTCCACCCCGCGGCAGGCCTACCTCGCCACCCTGCTCGGACTTGCCGTCCCCGAGTACGCGCACGTCCCGCTGGTGCTGAACACGGCCGGACAGCGACTGGCCAAACGGGACGGCGCCGTCACGCTCGCCGATCGGCGCCACCACGGCGACTCCGTACGCGATGTGGTGGCCATGTTGGCTGCGTCACTGGGATTGTCCGGTGGCAGCGCGGACGAACTGCTCACCGGATTCGATCCCGACCGGCTGCCGCGGACCCCGTGGATACTGGACCCCGACAGCTTGGTATGCGCGGCCGGCGGTCCGTAATCTGGCCTGCGACCGGGTCTTTACGATTTTCGAGTTCAGGCAGGCGAGATGACCAGTGGCGGGTACGACCCCAGCAACCACCCCCAGGCCGGACAGCCGTACGGGCAGCCGCCGCAGTACGGCGCCCCCGGACCGTACGCACCGCCCCCGGGCCCGCCCGGGCAGCAACCACAACCGCCGCATCCTTACGGGCAGCAGCCCCCGCCTCCCCCTCCGCAACCCGAGCGGCCGCTGTATCAGCAGACCGTGCACCCGCAGCCGCAGTACGGCGGCCACCGGTACGGCCAGTTCGATCCCGCTTTCGGCGTACCCGGCAAGGTGTGGCCCCGATTCACCGCCCGGCTGATCGACAACCTCATCGTCGGGCTCCCACTGGCGATCCTGCTGAATTTCGTCATCATGCCGAATATGAGCGGTCTGTCCGGTATGTCGGTCAGCTACGCGATCGTCTTCGCCGCGGTCCTGCTGTACTTCGTGCTGATGGAGAGCCGGACCGGCGCCACCCTGGGCAAGAAGATCATCGGGCTCAAGGTCGTAGCGCCCAACGGCGCACCCACCGTCCCGCCGCTGGTCGCCCTGAAACGTAATGTCTACCTGGCCGTATCGATCATCCCGTGCGTCGGCTGGCTGGCCGGATTCGCGCTGACCATCTACATGGGCGCCACCATGGACAAGGACCCCAACAAGCAGGGGTGGCACGACAAGCTCGCCGGCGGAACCCACGTCCTCGAGGCCTGAACGGGGTACCGGCTAGGACGCGGCGAAGATCAGCACCATGTACAACACCCAGAGCACGATCCAGCCGACACCGACCCAGATCCCGGCCAAGGCCATTCCGCGACCCTGCTGACCGTTCTCCCGGATCTGGCCGAGCGCGATCACGCCCATGATGATTCCGGCAATCGCCCCGATACCGCAGCCGACCCCCACCAGTGAGGCGATCAGCGAGGCGATCGCCAATCCGTTGGTGCCGTTGGCCGCCGGATAGCCGTAGGGCTGATAGCCCATCGGATATCCCGGTCCGGGAGGCGTGCCCGGGTACGACGGATTCGCGGGATACGCGGGCATCGCCGGATAAGGGCTGGGCTGCGGGGCCGGTGTGGGCGGTACCCCGTACGTCGGGGTCGCGGGCGGCGGCGTGGGAGCGGGCGCCGGAGCCGAGGGGTACGACGGATAACTGAACGGTTCGCCCGCGGACGGCTGCGCGTTCGCGGGGTCCGACGATACGCCCGACCCCCCGTACTGCTTCCACCATTCGTCGGAGTTGCCGGGGTTCGTCATGCCTACACCCTATTCGAGAGTTTGATTGGATAGCCGGGTGGAAGAGTCGAACAAACCCCCGTTACCCGGCAAGTCTGGACACCCCGCGCCCCAGCATGTGGCATTCGCCCAGGTGGCGCGGGGGTACTACACGCCGATCGTCGTGTTGTTCACGGCAACACTGCTCATTTCCAATATCTGCGCGACCAAGGGCGTGCAGTTCTTCTCCGGTAGTTCGCTGAGCCTGGGCCCCCTCGAGATCCTGCCCATCACCACCGACGCCGCGTTCTTCCTGTTCCCCCTGGCCTACGTCGTCGGCGATGTGCTGAGCGAGGTCTACGGATTCCGGGCCACCCGGCATGCCGTGTTCTACGGCTTCACCGCACTGCTGCTCATGGTGGTGTGCTTCGCCGTGGCCATCCAGTTGCCGCCGGCGGTGTTCTACGAGAACCAGGAGGCGTTCCGCAGCGTTATCGGCACCACCCCGCAACTGGTGGCGGCCGGGCTCGCAGGCTATGTCGTCGGCCAGTTGCTCAACTCCGCGACCCTGGTGCTGATCAAGGAACGAACCCGTGAGAAGCACCTGTGGGCCCGCCTGATCGGTTCGACGGTCGTCGGCGAACTCGCCGACACCCTGATCTTCTGCTCCATCGCCGCCACCGCGATCGGTATCGACAGCTGGGGCCAGTTCGTCAACTACGTCATCATCGGTTTCCTGTGGAAAACCCTGGTCGAAGTCCTGATGCTCCCGGTCACCTATCAAGTCATCGGCCGGCTCAAAAAGCACGAACCCACCTACGCCCCCAGCGGAACCACCCCGTTGCGTTCCTGATCCGCCCCGTTGCCCCCGGCCTCCTGCCGGGGGCAACGGGTACCGCGCAGCTCAGGGCGCAGTGATCCGCCCCTGCCAGCGTCCCATCGTCGCCGCCCGGAACTCGTCGAAATACCCACCGTCGATACTGGCCCGGATCCGGTCCACCAGTCGAATCGTGAAACGCTCGTTGTGGATCGTGCACAGGGTCGAAGCCAGCATCTCCTTGGCCTTGAACAGGTGATGGATATAGGCGCGGGTGTAGTGCGCGCAGGTATAGCAGTCGCAGGTTTCGTCGATCGGCGTGAAATCCCGTTTGAATCGCAGGGTATCGATATTGAACCGGCCCGCGTCCACATAGATCCCACCGTTGCGTCCCACCCGGGACGGATTCACACAGTCGAAGGTGTCTGCGCCCGCCTCGATCGCGGCGAACATATCCTCCGGTTCGCTGATTCCCAGCATATGGCGCGGTTTGTCCTCGGGCAGCTCGTCACAGCACCAGCCGACGATGGTGCCGAGATTGTGTTTCTCCAGCGCGCCGCCGATACCGTAGCCGTCGAATTCGGTGCCCTCGCAGCCACGAATCTCGGCGAGATCGCGCGACGCCTTTCGCCGTAGGTCCTCGTACTGCGCGCCCTGCACGACCGCGAACAGCGCCTGGTAGGGCCGGTGGGTGCGGGCAGCGGTGAGCCGTTCGTGCTCGTCGATGCAGCGCTGCGCCCACCGGTGGGTGCGCTGCACCGATTTCTCCTGGTAGCCACGGGTGTTCATCAACGTGGTGAGTTCGTCGAAGGCGAACATGATGTCGGCGCCCAACTGATGCTGGATACCCATGGAAACCTCGGGGGTGAACCGGTGTTTCGACCCGTTCAGATGCGACCGGAAGGTGACCCCTTCGTCGTCCACGGTGGCCAGCCGTTCCTTGCCCTTGGCGATCACATCGTCGTTCTGTACGTCGACGGTTTCCATCGCCAGCACCTTCTTGAACCCGACGCCCAGCGACATGACCTGAAAACCGCCGCTGTCGGTGAAGGTGGGTCCGGGCCAGTTCATGAACGCCGCCAGCCCACCGGCCTCGTCGACGATATCGGGGCCGGGCTGCAGATACAGGTGGTAGGCGTTGGCGAGCAGAGCCTGCGCCCCGAGGTCGCTCATCGCCTCGGGCAGTACGGCTTTCACCGTAGCCTTGGTGCCCACCGGGATGAACGCGGGCGTGGCGACGGGACCGTGCGGGGTCTGGATGACTCCCGTTCGGCCGTGCCGGCCGTCGAGGCGGGTACCGATACTGAAGGAGAAGCCGGCGCTGTCGGACACGCCCGCCATCCTCGCAGGCCCTGGTTCGGGCAGTGTTCATCGGGCCTGCTCCGCTGCCGCCCCCGGGCCTGACCCGCTCAGGCTGTGTCGATGAGCCTGAGCGAGGGCCCTACGTGGTCACGCTTCGCTGCCGCCTCCGGGCCTGACCCGCTCAGGCCTCGACCGCGGCCGCCGCGAACTGCGCGCTGTAGAGGCGGTAGTACGCTGCCTGCCGGGCCAGCAGTTCGTCGTGGGTGCCCTGTTCCACGATATGGCCGTCCTCCATCACCACGATCAGGTCGGCGTCGCGAATGGTGGAGAGCCGATGGGCGATGACGAAGCTGGTGCGGTCACGGCGTAGTTCCGCCGTGGCCTGCTGCACCAGCAGTTCGGTGCGGGTGTCCACGGAGCTGGTGGCTTCGTCCAGTACCAGGATGGTGGGTTTGGCGAGGAACGCGCGGGCGATGGTGATGAGCTGTTTCTCGCCCGCGCTGACACCGGTGCCTTCTTCGTCGATCACGGTGTCGTAACCGGCGGGCAGGGAGTGCACGAAACGGTCGACGTAGGCGGCTCGGGCGGCGGCGAGGATATCTTCCTCGCCCGCGTCCGGGTCGCCGTAGGCGATGTTCTCCTTGATGGTGCCCTTGAACAGCCAAGTGTCCTGCAGCACCATCCCGATCCGGGAGCGCAGCCGGTCGCGGCCGATGGCGGTGATATCGACCCCGTCGATACTGATCGTGCCGGAGTCCAGTTCGTAGAACCGCAGCAGCAGATTGACCAGCGTGGTTTTCCCGGCGCCTGTGGGCCCGACGATGGCCACCACGTGTCCCGGTTCGGCCACCAGCGAAAGGTTCTCGATCACCGGGGTTTCGGGTTCGTACCGGAAGCCGACGCCGTCGAATTCCACCCGCCCGCGCTCGAGCGGCGTGGCGGCTTCGTGCGCCGGATCAGGGCTCTGTTCCGCGGCATCGAGGATCTCGAAGATCCGCTCGGCGGAGGCCACGCCCGATTGCAGCAGGTTCGCCATGGCGCCGATCTGGGTGAGCGGCTGGCTGAACTGGCGCGAGTACTGGATGAACGCCTGCACCTCGCCCAGCGACAGCTGACCGGAGGCGACCCGCAGCCCACCGATCAACGCGACCAGTACATAGTTCAGATTCCCCAGGAACATCGACGACGGCATGATCAGCCCGGAGATGAACTGGGCCTTGTAGCTGGACCGGAACAGATGCTCGTTGCGCTCGTCGAATTCGGCGCCGACCTGCTTGCTGCGGCCGAAGGCGGTAACCACCTCGTGCCCGGTGTAGGCCTCCTCCACCTGGGCGTTCACCAATCCGGTGTACTTCCACTGGTCCACGAAATGCGGTTTCGAGCGTTTGGCGATCTGCGCGGTCACGATGATCACCGCGGGCACGGTGAGCAGGGCGATCAACGCGAGCAGCCAGGAGATCCAGAACATCATCCCGAGAATGCCGAGCACAGTGAGCAGCGAGATCAACAGCTGGCTCATCGTCTGCTGCAGGCTCTGCGAGATATTGTCCACATCGTTGGTGACGCGGCTGAGCACATCGCCGCGAGGTGCGGAATCGAAATAGCTCAGCGGCAGCCGGTGGATCTTGTCCTCCACCTCGGCGCGCAGCCTCTTGATGGTGCGGTTGATCAGGTTGTTGAGCAGGTAGGCCTGCAACCAGCCGAACAAGGCTGCGCCCAGGTACAGCACCAGCACCAGGATCAGCACCCGGCCGACGGCGTCGAAGTCGATTCCGGTACCCGGAACGACCGCCATCCCCGACAGCATGTCGGCGAAGGTATCCTGACCTTGGGCGCGCAAGCCGGCGATGGCCTCTTCTTTGCTCAACCCGGCGGGCAGTTGCCGGCCGACGACACCGTCGAAGATCAGGTTGGTGGCCTTGCCCAGCAGATAGGGCCCGGCGATGTTGAGCACCACCGAGACGACGCCGAGGGCGATGATGATCGCCACCAGCATGCGTTCCGGGGCGAGCCGGCCCACCAGCCGCTTCAGTGAGGGTTTGAACGATTTCGGTTTCGCATCGGGGGCTCCCGGCGTACCCGGTCTCATCGCGCTTCCTCCACACTCAGCTGGGACTCCACGATTTCCCGGTACTCGGCGCAGTCACCGACCAGCTGGTCGTGGGTGCCGAGGCCGACCATGGCGCCGTCCTCGAGGACCACGATCTGGTCGGCGTCGCGGATGGTAGCGATCCGCTGGGCCACGATGATCACCGCGGCGTTCGCCGTTTCCGGCCGCAGGGCCGCCCGCAGCCGCGCGTCGGTGGCGACGTCGAGTGCGGAGAAGGAATCGTCGAACAGATACACCCGCGGCGTGCGCACCAGGGCGCGGGCGATGGCCAGCCGCTGCCGCTGCCCGCCCGAGACCGTGGTCCCGCCCTGCGCGACCGGTGTTTCGAGGCCCTGCGGCATGGCGCGGACGAAGTCGGCGGCCTGGGCGATCTCCAGGCATCGCCACAGTTGCTCGTCGGTGGCGTCCGGGTCGCCGTAGCGCAGATTGCTCGCCACGGTGCCGGAGAACAGGTAGCCCTTCTGCGGTACCAGCGCGATCCGGGACCGCAGCTCGTTCAGGTCGAGGTCGCGGACATCGGTGCCGCCGAGCAGGACGGCGCCCTCGGTGGCATCCATCAGCCGCGGGATCAGATTCAACAGGGTGGTCTTACCCGCGCCCGTCGAGCCGACGATCGCGGTGGTCTGGCCGGGTTCCACCCGGAAATCGATACCGCGCAGCACCGGCTTTTCCGCCCCCGGGTAGCTGAACCCGGCGTCACGCACCCGCACATGGGCCGGATCACCCTGGAACGGCTGCGGTTGCTCGGGTGAGCGCACCGACGGTTCGGTGCTCAGCACCTCCGAGATCCGGTCCGCCGAGACCGCGGCGCGCGGCGCCATCATGGCCAGGAACGAGGCCATCATGACCGCCATCAGGATCTGCATGATGTAGGACAGCATCGCTGTCAGCGATCCGATCTGCATCTCGCCGGCGTCGATCGCCTTTCCACCGAACCAGATCACGGCGACCGAGGTGATATTGCTGATCAGCATGACCGTCGGGAACATCAACGCCATCAAGCGGCCGACCCGCACCGAGATATCGGTCAACTCGGTATTGGCGACCTCGAACCGCCAGATCTCGAGCCGTTCGCGGACGAACGCGCGCACGACCCGGATACCGGTGATCTGCTCGCGCAGCACCCGGTTGACCTCGTCGAGCCGGGTCTGCATCAGGCGGAAGGCGGGCACCATCCGGGCGATGATCAAACCCATACTCAACGCCAGCGCGGGCACCGCGATCAGCAGCAGCCAGGACAGGCCGAGATCTTCACGCAGCGCCATCACGATGCCGCCGACGCACATGATCGGCGCCATCACCGCCACGGTCGAGGCCATGACGACGAGCAACTGCACCTGCTGCACATCGTTGGTGTTGCGGGTGATCAGCGACGGCGCGCCGAACATGCCCATCTCCCGCGCCGAGAAGGTGTTCACCCGGTGCAGCAGTGCGGCGCGCAGATCGCGGCCCGCGCCCATCGCGGCCTGCGCGGCGAGCAGGACCGAGGAGGCGGACGCGACGATCTGCACCGCCGATACGGCCAGCATCCGCAGGCCCGCGGTCCAGATATAGCCGATATCGCCTTTGGTGATGCCCTCGTCGATCAGGTCGGCGTTCAGGCTGGGCAGGTACAGCATGGCGATCACGGAGATCAGCTGCAGCACCACGATGCCGGCCAGCTGTTTCCGGTACGGGACGAGGAAGTCGCGCAGCAGTCCGATCAGCATGATGATCGAACGCTACCGTCTGTTTTCGCGGATCGCCCGGTAATTTCGGGCGGGTCCGGTGGGGCCGGATCGCCGGGTTCCCGGCGCGCCCAGGCGCCCGGGTCGGCGGTGAGGTCCGCCACGAAATCCGGTAGGGCACCGCCGGCGATATCGGCCAATGTCACGTTCTCCAGGACGGCCCGGATGTTCACACGTAATGCGATCCACACCTGCTGCAGCGGTTCGGCGGGCCCCGGGTAGCGCACCTCTTCGGGACGCATCCCGCGTACCGACGCGAGGGGTCCCTCGATCGCCCGGATGACATCGGCGATCGAGATATCGCGCGCCGCGCGGGCCAGCCGGTAGCCACCGTCGGGTCCGCGCCGGCTCGTGACCAGTCCGGCACGGCGCAGTTCGGCGAGAACGCTCTCCAGCACTTTGGGCGCGATCTGCTGGGCGGCGGCGATGGCCTCCGCTTTCACGGCCGCGGCTTGATCGGCCGCCGTGATCTCGAGCAGTGTGCGCACGGCATGGTCCACCTTCGCGGTGATGTGCACGAAACCTGACCTTTCATTCCGCCAGCGCCGCGAGCGCGGCATCCAGCAGCGTCGACTCCACCACATCATCCCCCGCGTCCGGTGCTATCTCGTTCGAAATCAGGGCGACGGTCACCACCTCCATGGCCGCGCTGGCCCGCAGCAGTCGCACCGGTGTGGGTTCGGGACCGGCCAGCCAGTCCCGTACGGCCTTGTGGGCGTCCACTATCACGGGGTACTGATCGGCCACCGCGTTGATGATGGCCACGGCATTGCGGACCATCATCTCCCCGGCATCCCGGTTCCGGATCATGGCCCGGATATAGCTGCGCAGCACCGCGCGGCGGCCCTCGGGATCGGGCGCCGGCATAGCGTCGACCTCGTCGGCCAAGGCGCGTAATTCGTCCAGTAGTGGATTGATGACAGCGACCAGAAGGTCGAGTTTCGACGAATAATGATAGTAGAGCGACGGTTTTGTGATTCCGACCGCATCTGCTACCTCGCGCAGGCTGGCCTGTTCGAAGCCTTTGTCCACGAACAGTCGCACGGCGGCGTCCAGGATGGCCTTCTTGGTGTCCCGACCTGCGGTAACGTTCTCGTCAGTGCGCCGATTCGCCATGCTCGGTCCTCTCGTTCTCCCGGCCGTCGAACACGGTAGGCGACCGGAAGTCGAGCTTGTTCCTCCGTTTAACCTACCGGTAGTCTACCTACCGTACGGTAGATAGATGGCGTCCACCGTGTAGGCGGACCTCCCACGATTACGCGACGCGAGGCCGCACCTCCAAAGCGTGATCCGGTCCGCGAAAGCGACGTCGGCCGTCAGTTCGTCACAGCAGAAGCACATACGACCAAACCGTCTCGGCCTCGCCTAGGAGAAATCCCTCGTGTCCGTATTCCTGTACAGATGGGGAAAGTTCGCTTTCCGCCGGAAGTGGATAGTGCTGCCCATATGGGCGCTGATACTGGTGTTACTCGGCGGGGCCGCGGGCGCGCTGGCCAAACCGTTCCAGGACAGCTTCGAAATGCCGGGCCTGCCCTCGGAACGGGCCACGGCCATTCTCGAAGAACATATGCCGCAGATGGCGTCGATGTTCAGCATCGACGCCGTCACCGGCCAATATGTCATTGCCGCACCGAACGGCACATTGACCGACGAACCCAATATGACGGCGCTGAACGCACTGGTCCAGCGGCTGAACGAACTCGACATCGTCGACCACACCGAACCGGTCGTCAACCCGGTCACCGCGACCGCGATGATGCCGGCCAGCCAAGAAGCCGCCGCCGAACAGGCCGCCGCAGCCGCCACCCTCGAGCCCGGCCAGGCCCCGCCCATGCCGGAACCGAACTGCCTCGACGGTCGGGACTCCCCCGATTTCAAGGCCCTCTGCGGCGGTGCGCCGCTGAACGTGCTCAGCGACGACCGGCCGCAAACGGTCGCCGTAATCGACGTGAAATTCACGATGCCGAGCTTCACCGACGTCACCGAGGAGCACCGGCAGGCGGCCGAGGCCATCGCCCAGGAGGGCCGCAACGCCGGACTCACCGTCGAGATGAGCGGCGCCATCGCCCAGACCCAGCCCGAAACCGGGCAGGCCGAAATGATCGGTATCGGGGTCGCGCTGATCGTCATGATCATCGCCTTCGGCGCCATCGTGGCCGCGTTCGTACCCATCGTCACCGGAATCGTCGGCGTCGCCTGTGCGGGCGCACTCATCCTCACCGGCACCTCACTGACCGAGGTCCCCACCTTCACGCCGATCCTGGCATCGATGATCGGCCTGGCGCTGTCCATCGACTACGCCCTGTTCATCGTGTCCCGGTACAAACACGAACTCGTCGTCCAGGATTCGCCGGAAGAAGCCGCCGGGGTCGCGGTGGGCACCGCGGGTTCGGCCGTCGTCTTCGCCGGGCTGACCGTGGTGGTCGCACTGCTCGGCCTGTCCGTTGTCGGGATCGGCTTCCTCACCATGATGGGTATCGGCGGCGCCATCGCGGCCGGGTTCGCCGTGCTCGCGGCCACCACCCTGATGCCGGCCCTGCTCGGCGCGCTCGGCAAATCGCTGTTCAAACCTGAACTGCCGCTCATCGCCCAGCACGATCCCGAGGACGACAACTCGGTCACCAACGGCATGCGTTTCGCCCGGCTCATCGCCCGGGTACCGGTGCTCACCCTGATCCTCAGCGCCGTGGTGCTGGGCGCGCTGGCCGCCCCGGCCACCCAACTCAACCTCGGCCTGCCCGGCGGCGACAGCATGCCGGAGGACTCTTCGGTCCGCAAAGCCTACGAACTGCAGACCGCGGGCTTCGGCGAAGGTAAGAACGGCACGCTCGTGGTAGCCGTGGACCTCTCCGAAACCCCCGCCGACCAGCGCGAAGCCGCTCTCACCGCACTCCGCGACAAACTGGCCGGCTACGACGGCGTGGACTACCTCAGCGTCGCGCAGCCCAGCCGGGACGGCCAGGCCGCGCTCTTCCAGGTGGTACCCGAAACCGGGCCCAACAGTGCCGAAACACAGGATCTGGTCGAACACGCCCGCGACGCCGAAGCCGCACTGCAGGACCAGTACGGCATGGAATACGGCATCACCGGCCAGACAGCCATCTACGCCGATGTCAACAGCGTGCTGCTCGACAGCATCATCCCGTACATGGCCATCGTCGCGGTGGCGGCGTTCATCCTGCTGCTACTGGTGTTCCGGTCGATCCTGGTACCGCTCACCGCCGCGCTCGGCTTCCTGCTCTCGATGGCCGCGACCTTCGGCGTCACGGTGCTGATCTTCCAGGAGGGCGCCTTCGGCCTGGTCGACGACACCCACCCGATCATCAGTTTCCTGCCCATCGTGCTGATCGGCCTGGTATTCGGCCTCGCCATGGACTACCAGGTCTTCCTGGTGACCCGGATGCGCGAGGAATACGTGCGCGGCAAGGAACCGAAAGAAGCGATGGTCGACGGCTACCATCACGGCGCCCGCGTGGTCGCCGCCGCGGCCGTCATCATGATCTCGGTCTTCGGTGGTTTCATGCTCTCGCCCGACATCACCTCCAAGTCCATGGGATTCGCGCTGGCCGCAGGCGTTTTCTTCGACGCCTTCCTGGTGCGGATGGTGCTGATTCCCTCACTGCTGGTGCTGCTCGGCAAATGGGCCTGGTGGATGCCGGCCTGGCTGGACCGGATCCTGCCGGATATCGACGTCGAAGGGTCGAAGCTGCGCGAACTCCAGGATCGCGCCAAGACCGAAACCGCCGAGGAACCCGCCGGAGTCTGATCCAGGCGATACGCAACCGGCCGGCACTCGTGTGGGTGCCGGCCGGTTGCGTTCACCGCCGCCGACCGGCACCCGCCGAAGGACGCCGGCCGGGCGAAACCAGCGGCAACGGTGCGCGGCACCCACACATATCCCAGCGAGCACGCACCCTCGGCGGCTGCTACCGGTGCCGGGACCGACTCGGTAGGCGGGACCACCGCGGTTCCACCGGGTGCGATGGTGGACACCGGTATCGGGAGCCGGCTACCTATCCCGCCAACGCGGACAGGCACTCACTCGCCCGCGCGAGCCGACTTGATGACCATGAGCACATGCCGTTCGATGCGGGCAGGTAGACGGGCCGGTCAGCGCCAATCGGGCAACGGCGGCAGCTCTGCCGGCAAGGTCTCGTCCGCACCACGACCCAGCAGCCAGGCCAGCAGTGACGCGGCCGGTGCCGTCACCTTCCGGTCGCAATCACCGGTGCCGACGGTCGCGCCGAAACCGGTGTCGGTGGCCTGGATTTCGAACGGTTGCACGTCCGGGCGCGCACCCAGATCGGCGGCGACCTCCGCGAGCAGTTCCGCCACGAAGTCCGCCGGCCAATCCGCCGGGACGTAACCGGCGTTCAAATCCACATGGTGGATCCGTAACTCCTGCAACCGCATCCAGGGAATCCGATACGCCGGTAACGGCCGGCCCTGCCTGGTGCGGACCTCCACCTGCCACTGCTCGGCAGTAGGTACTCGCGCCATTCCGATCAGCCGCTCCGCCGATTCGACCAGGTCGGCCCGCTGTTCGCCGAGCGGACGCGGCGCCCCCAGCTCGATATCGGTATCGCGCAGCGCGGCACTCGCGTACTGCGGTGTCTCGACTCCGGTATGCGCCCAGAGCAGCAGATTGACCAGGCTGTCGGCATTACGTGAGATATGCGCCAGCACATGCCCCCGGGACCAGCCGGGAAGCGCGGACGCGCCGGTGAGCGCCGCGTCGTCGAGCGTGTCTACGGTGACGAGCAGTTCGGTGGTCGCCTCGGCGACCTGCTCCATCCGGCTGGTGAGCGATTCGATGAGATCCCTGGCCACGACACCGACCCTAATGCTGTGCCGTCACGGCATGCCACGAATGACCTTCGCTTCAGCGCCCCAGAACTGCTTGGACCCGGTCCGCGGCACATACCGGGTCTTCGTGTTCCCATATCCGCACCACCTGCCAGCCCGCATCGACCAGCGCCGCGTCCGTGGCCCGGTCGCGCGCGACATTGCCGGCCAGTTTCTCCGCCCACCAGGCCGCATTGTTCTTCGGGTCGGTCGCATGGAGTGGGCAACGATGCCAGAAACAGCCGTCCACATAGACCGCCACCCGACGCCGCGGAAACACCAGATCCGCGCGCCGCCGCTGCCCCCGGATCGGCGCCCGGTCCACGAAGTAGCGGATACCGCGCCGGTGCAGTTCCCGCCGCAAGGCCAGTTCCGGCGCAGTATGCGCCCGCCGCTGCCGCGACATCCGCGCGCTGGTCACCGGGTCGGTGGCCGGGCGGTGGCTGCTGCGGGCGGGGTCGCCGGTCATGCCGCCGAGCCGCCCATTCGCACCAGATGCGCCTGCACATCGTCGAGGAAGCCGGCCGGGAAACGCAGTGTTCCCATCCCGGTCCGGCGCAGGAAACCGGCCGTCGCCCGGGCCGAGAGCAACCGCGTATCGGACAGGAAGAACCGCAGGTCCTCATAGGGTTCGTGGACCGGCCACGGCGACAGCGGCACCTCGAACACCTGACCGGAATGCCCCCACGCCGCCCCCGGCCACGCACTTCCGGACGGCAGCGGAATATGCCCGGGAATCGGTTCACCCGGTATCCGCAACCGCGACCCCACCCACGACGCCATCCGCACACTCACCGCATTTCCCACCAGCCGCCACCGCTGACCGGGCCGGAAACCCGGTACCGCCAGCGCCGGTTCGGTCCAGCCGGGGGCGAACCCCTGGAGCCGTTCCCCGTCGGTGATCCCCGGCGTCACTATCTCCCCCGAAGGCAACCGCACCGCGGGCGCGCTCGGGATACCGAGTCCCGACCCGCCTTTGAGTGTGGGCACTGCGTTGACCACCCAGCCCAGACCACGGACGCCTTCGGTCCAGTAGAAACCGCACGGGTCGCTCTCGACGCAACCCAGCAGTCGCGGACCGGCCTCGTCGGCGAACAGAACGGTGCGCGGATCCTCGGTTCGGGAAGCCAGCATGAGCACCCGGTTACGCCGCTGCGGCAGGCCGAACGCCCGCGCGTCCACCACCCGATAGGCCCAGGTGTAGCCGAGTTCTTCGAGAGCGGCGGTGATATGGCGCATGGCCGCACCGCGTCCGAGTTGCAGCATGAACGGCACGTTCTCGATCAGTAACCAGCGCGGCCCACGTTTGCGCCGTACCAGCCGGAACACATGGTCGACCAGACTCGACCGGGTCCCGGTGATTCCGGCGGTGCGCCCGGCCTGAGACAGATCCTGGCACGGGAAACCCGCCGCCACCAGCTCGGTTTCCGGCGGCAGCGCACGTAACCGGGTGATATCCGTGCGGAGTTCGGCATCGGGGAATCGCGCCGCCAGTACCGCCCGCGCACCGGGGTCGATCTCGCACAGCAGTGTGCTGTCCCAGCCGTGCGCCGACAGCCCGAGCTCCAGCCCTCCGATCCCGGCGAAAAGCCCCACCATCCGCGCGCCCGTCACGAGGTCCTCTCTCCATCCGGTCCGGCTCCCGAAGCGAGATTACTCCGCGCGTCCGGCCGGTCCGCCGGGTCCGGGTGAGCACTCGCACACCGACCGGCCGGACCACCGCTGACCGGCGCGAACGATACGGTCCGCGTCCGCGAGTCGATCATCACCACCCGAGAACCGTTACGCGGCAATACCATCGAAAGCGCTGGTCAAAGCCTATATAGGGCGCTTTTTCGATCCCCGGCGCACGGGTTGTGGTCTGGCAGGATGGGCGCCATGAGGTATCGCGTCGGCCTGGCCACCGTCGTATCGGGCGCCGTCGCCCTGTGCGGCGCTGTCGCGCCCGGCGCAGCGCAGGCGGATCCCGACGGGCTGCACACCGCGCCCACCCAACCCGGCACCGGATCCGCGGAAGACCCCGGCCCGGTGGAACGCCCGGAGGCGGTTCGGGCACCACGGGCAGCCATCGTGGGCGTGGAACCGGTGCACGACCGCCTGATGCGGGTGTTCGTCGACTCGCCGGCCATGCATCGCACCGTGCAGGTCCTGGTCCTGCTACCGGCCGACCGCAGCAAACCCCGCCCCACCGTCTATATGCTCGACGGCCGCAGCACTCAGATCGACAGCAACAACTGGCTCGACCGCGGCGGCGCCGCCCAGTTCTACGCCGACAAACCGGTGAACGTGGTCTTCACGGTCGGCGGCCCCGCCAGTTTCTACACCGACTGGCAGCGGCCCGACCCAGTACTGGGCATCAACAAATGGGAGACCTTTCTCACCGAGGAACTACCGCCGCTGCTCGACGCCGAATTCGCCGGCAACGGCCGCAATGCCGTGGTCGGAACCTCCATGGGCGCCGAAGGGGCCATGATGCTGGCCATCCGCAAACCCGAACTCTATTCCGCCGTCGGCGCCCACAGCGGCTGTTTCTCCACCGGCACCGACCTCGGCCAGGCGCAGGCCCGCATGGTCGTCTCGACCTTCAAGGGCAACCCGGAGAACATGTTCGGCCCGCCCGACGATCCGGCCTGGCTGGCCCACGATGTCACCCTGCACGCGGAAGCGCTGCGTGGGAAGAAGCTCTACCTCTCCACCGGCAGCGGACGCCCCGGTGTGCACGATGTGCTGACCAACCCCGAAACCCCGGTGAGCGTGCTGATGGGCGGCCCACTGGAAGCCGCCACCGATTTCTGCACCCGCCGGCTGGCCCAGCGCCTCGACACACTCGATATCGACTACACCGCCCACTTCCGCCCACACGGCACCCACTCCTGGCCGTACTGGGCCGACGAACTGGTCGCCTCCTGGCCCACCATCTCCGCGGGCCTCGGTATCGACTGAACCGCCTCGTACGACCGGGCGCGGGCGACCGAGGGCTGCCGGCGAGACTGCACCCCTGCGGCAAGGTTGCGTGCCGGCTCGGTCAGGCGCCTGTGAAGCGGGCGACCGTCTCCGCGGCCGTGGCGAACTGCAGGAACAGATCGTTTTCGTGCGGATCGCCCGCGGTGACCCGCACGCCCTCGCCCGCGAACGGCCGGACCAGCACGCCTGCTTCCGCGCTCGCCTCGGCGAACTCGGTCGTCCACGCGCCCAGATCGATCCAGACGAAATTCGCCTCGCTCGGCGGCACGCGATACCCCGCGGCCAGCAGGCCGGCGCGCATCCGGTCCCGTTCCGCGATCACCGCGTCGGTGCGGTCGAGCAGTTCGTGCTGGGCCTCCAGCGAAGCCATGGCCGCCGCCTGCGCCACCCGGCTCACGCTGAACGGGATATGCACCTTCAGCAGCGCCGCGATCACTTCCGGCGCGCCGACCGCGTACCCCACCCGCAGACCGGCCAGGCCGTACGCCTTCGAGAACGTGCGCAACACCACCACATTCGGCCGTGACCGGCCCAGCTCCACACCGTCGGGGTGATCCCCGGGAATGCGCAGGTACTCGTAGTACGCCTCGTCCAGCGCCACCAGCACACCGGCCGGCACCCGGTCCAGGAACCGGGTCAGTTCCGCCGCGCCCGCCGCGGTACCGGTCGGGTTGTTCGGATTGCAGATGAACACCAGCCGCGTCCGGTCGGTGATCGCGGCCGCCAGGGCGTCCAGATCGTGCACGTTGTCGCTGAGCGGCACTGTCACCGCGGTCGCGTTACCGACCTGCGTGATGATCGGGTACGCCTCGAATGAACGCCATGCGAAGAGCACCTCGTCGGCAGGGTCGGAGCAGGTTATCTGCACCAGTTCCTGACACAGCGCCACACTCCCGCAGCCGACCGCGACATTGGCCGGCGCGACGCCGAGAAACTCCGCGAGTGCTGCTCGTAGTTCGCCGGACTGATTGTCCGGATACCGGTTGGCCAGCTCCACCGCCTCGGCGACGGCTTTGCTCGCGGCGGGCAGCGGACCGATGGTCGTTTCGTTGCTCGCCAATTTGACCGCGCCGGGATGGCTGCGGCCGGGAACGTACGCCGGAATGGAATCGAGGTCCGGCCGGATGTGCGCGGTCACGTATCGAGCTTAGTTCCGATCTCGATCGCGCCACGTTCGGGCTGTTCACCTGCTAGTTCTTCCCGCCCCGCCGATATCGCCCTACGCTGGGAACATGTCGGGCACTTATGACGATATCGCGCCCCTGCGGCGCCACGAGCCGGAACCCACCGGCCCCGATCAGGAGCCGGCAACCGCCGCCACCAGGCCCGCAACCGACGAACACGTACCCATCACGGTGATCGAACCGGAGGGCTACGCCCGCGGCGGGATCGTGCTGCTGCACGAATCCCGCGAGTTCACCGGATCGTTGCTGGAGTTGATGCGCGCGCTCGCCGGCGAAGGCTGGCTGGTGGTCGCACCGAACCTCTTCCACCGGGCCACCGCCTCGTCGGCCGGGGTTTTCGGCGACGAACTGTTCGAAGATTTCGACGCCTGCTTCGATTGGCTCACCCACCGCGGGGTCTTCCCCGACTGCATCGGCGCCCTCGGTTTCGACACCGCCGGCACCGCGGCCTTCCTGGTGGCGACCAACCGGCCGATCGGCGCCGCGATCAGCGTGGCCGCCCCCGGCATCTCCGCCCCCCTGGCCGAACAGGCCGAAGCCCTCATCACCGCCGCCCCTCGGCTACAGGCTCCCTGGCTCGGCCTGTTCGGTGCAGAACCCACCACTCCCGCCGACGAGGTCGACCGGCTCCGCGACGCCACCGCCCGCGCCGCGGTCGCCAGTCTGGTGGTGACCTATCCCGGCCGGCTGCACCGCGCCGACCGCCCCGGCGACAACGAGGACGACGCCGACGAACTCGTCGACTCGCAAACCCGCATCTTCGACTGGTTCGACAGCCACTTACGCTGATCAACCAGCCGTTTTGCAGTTTCGACCCAAGCTCGGGTAGCCTTTCTGCTCGGCGGTTCGAAAGGACCGGTGCCCTCGAAGAGAAGGCTCCAGGAGGCGTGCCAGAGCGGCCGAATGGGACTCACTGCTAATGAGTTGTCCCTTCACGGGGACCGGAGGTTCAAATCCTCTCGCCTCCGCCACACCCGGTTCACCGGGTGACAACTGAATAACGCGTATGCGCCCGTAGCTCAACGGATAGAGCATCTGACTACGGATCAGAAGGTTAGGGGTTCGAATCCCTTCGGGCGCACTCCACTCGATGACCGGCCCATGCCCAGCAACGGCGTGGGCCGGGTCTCGTTTCATCATATTTTGTGGGGCGCAGCCCCCACACCCCACCCGGCGGGCTTTGCCCCCGGACCCCCACGGATGGTTGCGTTTCGTAGAAAATCGCTCGGCAAGTGGGCCGCAGCAGCGCAGTGAAGCGAAGTCGGCCCCTGTTCAGGCCCTACCATTATTCCTCTTAAGAATATTCCGCCGATGATATATTCTGGTCATGTGGCGGATCGAGTACTCCGAGGAAGTGGGAGCACGTGGCTGCAATCGCTGAGCGCCGCCGATCTCGCGGCTGCTCAGCGCAAGCTCGACCTATTGGCCGCCGAAGGCCCGATGTTGCACATGCCGCACGCGAAGTATCTCGGACAGAAGCTGTACGAGCTGCGATTCGCCGCGGAAGGAGTCAACCGGCGCATCACCTACACGTTCGATCCACCGCGGAAAGTGATCACCTTGACCACCTTCCGCAAGCAACGGCAGAACGAGGTTCGTGAGGTCGCTCGTGCACGCAAGGCTTTGAAGCGCTACCGCGCGGCACGGCCGGAGAACGACGAGGGAAAAAAGGAGGACCGATGAACACGATGAGCCATGACGAGGTGTTCGGCGCCCGGCTGGCACAGATGACCGATGCGGAGCGCGCCGAGTACGAAGCTGCCTACGAAGAGGCAGGCTTGGCGCTCCGGATGGCCGAGTTGTTCTATGCCGCGCGTACCGGTGCCGGATTGACCCAGACCGAACTCGCCCGCCGTATGGGGACCACGCAACCCACGATCGCCAAGATCGAGGGCGGCGGACGCGTACCGACCGTCGACATGCTCGACCGACTTGCCCGCGCGGTCGGCCAGCGCCTCGAGGTCTCACTGGTCGCATAAACCAGGAAACGGCGTGATGTAGCCACGGGCATGTCGAGCAGCCCGAACCCGATCATTCATGCCGATCGACCGTGGGCGAAGTTCTGCGACTACCTGAGGCATACATATGCCGACCATCAACAAGCACACCGACAACACGGACTAGACGACCTCGATCCCGCGGTCACACCAGTGGGTGGCCCCACCGAAGTGTCCCGTCGTCGATCTGTGATCGTAACGACCTACAAAACCAATCCCGTTTCGAATACCATAACGGTATGGCTACACAGCAGATTGCGGTACGGATACCGGAAGCACTAGTCCAGTTCGTCGATAGCGAGGTCGCGGCCGAACACGCGGCCTCGCGCGCCGATCTCATCGCCCGCGCGCTGCGCCGGGAACAACGCCGACTCAAGGCCGAACGAGACGCGGCAATCTATGCCGCTCTCGCGGGCGAGCCGGACGAGTTCGAGGCAATGACGGCACATGCCTCGCGCACACCGCTGGATATCGACTGATGCGGGCGATCCACACAGCGCGGCTGGACAAGATGCGGCCGGTACTCGTGCTCACCCGTGAAGCGGTGCGGCCGGTCCTGCGCAAGGTCGCGATCGCACCGATCACCGGTACTGTGCGCGGGCTGAGCACCGAAGTCGCGGTCGGCCCCCGCAACGGGCTCGACAAGCCCTCGGTGGTCAGTTGCGACAACATCCAGACCATCGCCACCGAGGACCTCGGGAAACTGATCGGGTACCTGTTCGATGACCAGGAACCTGCACTGGCAACCGCAATCATCGAGGCGTTCGACCTCGATGCCGAGCACGTTCCCTAACAGCGCACGAGCACCCAAGACCGGTTTCGACCTTCGATATCTGCGGCCTGGTGGCCGGTCAAGCAGCCAAGGTGCCCACGATCGGACACCAACCGGACCGAGAAGATCAGCGATTCGCAGCCCAGACGCCGACCACGGTCATCGGGCCATGCGCGATCCTCGCCCACAAACTCCGCTCCCCCTGACCTGGGTACGGGCGTTGTATCCTCATCCCTGTCCCGAGGTGGTTGCCGAATTTCGCCATACAGGATCAAGAGGCGCCGGCGCTGCGTGCCGCCGCCCACGCTGCGACGCGCAGCGCGCTCCCTGAACGGCGGTCGCCGGCGCGTCGGCGGCACGCTGCGCCGTCACCACCGATCCGCGATTGCTGAATTTTCTATAGCCGGAGAAGTGTGGGCACGACGAGAGCCGTACCCGGCTTATCTCCCGCAGTAAGCCCACGCCGACGTCGAAAGTCCGTACCGGCGTTGCTTGTACGGCCGCAATCCCTGCCCAGGTCATTCCCGCGCGCTGGCGGACGTCGGATTGCGCGCCACAGTCGTCGGATTCGAGTTCGTCTTACGACGGCTGCAAGCCGTTGTCCTCGACGGCCCATCGCCCAGCCTCGACCTCAGCCGGCGACTTGTTCCCGGTTGCCGCCGGCCAGCAGGTTCGAATCCAGCCAACCGGCGGTCTTGCCCACCGACAAACTGGAAGTTACTCTCAAAAAACAGTAACTTCCAATAAAGAGAGGCTGTCATGTCGGCCCTGCTCTATCGGATCGGGCGATACAGTTTTCGCGCTCGACGACTCGTTCTCCTGCTCTGGGTGCTCCTCGTAGCTGTCCTGGGCGTGGGCGCGGCCACCTTGGCCGCGCCGTCCGCGACGACCTTCAACCTGCCCGGAACGCAATCCCAGGAAGCTTTCGATCTGCTCGAAGAACGGTTCGCCGACCTTCCCCTCGACGGCGGGTCGGCGCAGATCGTGTTCGTCGCCGAGAACGGCACGGTGACCGATCCCGCACAGCGCCGCAGGATCGACGAGGTGGTGCATGCGGCTGCGGGGGCAGCGGAGGTCGCCGGTGTCACAGGGCCGTTCCAGAACGGGCTGATCTCGGCGGATCAGCGGATCGCGGTCGCCGAGGTGACCTATGCGGTCTCCTTCGAAAGCGTGCGTGATTCGAGCCGCCAAGAGCTGATGGAGCTGGTCGAGCGGAGCGGTTCGACGGATCTGCGCATCGCGGTGGGCGGAGACGTGATGGAGCTGATGCCGGATGTGAGCAAAGAACTCATCGGCCTGCTCGTCGCCGCCGTGGTGCTGGTGATCACGCTCGGCTCCCTGGCCGCCGCGGGAATGTCGTTGATCGCCGGGGTCACCGGCGTAATGGTCGGGCTGCTGGGCATTCTCACCGCCACGGCGTTCATGGACCTCGGTGTCACCACCCCGATCCTCGCGCTCATGCTCGGGCTGGCCGTCGGTATCGACTACGCGCTGTTCATCGTTTCCCGCTACACCCATGAACTGTCCCGGAACACCGACCCCGGGGACGCCATCGGACGGGCGGCGGCCACGGCCGGATCCGCGGTGCTCTTCGCCGGGATGACCGTGGTGATCGCGCTCGCCGGGTTGAGCGTGGTCGGGATCGGGCTGCTCACCGAAATGGGTCTCGCCGCGGCGGCGACGGTGGCCGTCGCCGTGCTGGTGGCGCTCACGTTGCTGCCGGCACTCCTCGGATTCGCCGGGCACCGGGTACTGCGGCGCGGGCAGCGAGAGCAGCCTGTGGAAGCTGCCGAGAAGACCGGCCGAGCCCTCGCACCGCACTGGGCGTCGCTGACCACCCGGCGGCCGGTGGCGACCCTGGCCGTCGCGCTGCTCGGCCTCGGCCTCCTGGCCCTCCCCGCGCTGGACCTGCGACTCGGCATCCCGGACCAAGGCACCTACCCGGAACACACCACCCAGCGCCAGGCCTACGACGCAATCTCCGAAGGTTTCGGTCCGGGATTCAACGGGCCCCTGCTGGTCGTCGTCGATCTGGCCGGCTCTTCGCATCCCAGAGACACCGCGGAGCGGGTCCATACGGAATTGGCCGGGACCGAGGGGGTTGCCCTGGCCGCGCCACCGGAGTTCAACACGGCCGGTGATACCGCAATCATCGGCATCGTCCCGCGCGGTGGCCCCGACAGCGAGGAAACCGAACAGCTGGTGCAGCTGCTGCGCGGCAACGTCACGGATACCGTGGCGGCGTTCGGGGCCAGGATCGCCGTCACCGGAACCGCGGCCATCATCATCGATTTCAGCGACCGGATGGCCGACGCCTTGTGGACCTACCTCCTGGTGGTCATCGGCCTGTCGTTCGTCCTGCTGATGACCGTGTTCCGGTCGATCGTCGTCCCGCTCAAAGCGACGCTGGGTTTCCTGCTCAGCCTCGGCGCGACCTTCGGCGTCATGGTGGCCGTATTCCAGTGGGGCTGGCTGGAATGGCTGGGCATCCACACCACCGACGTCGTGGTGAGCATGCTGCCGATCTTCATCATCGGCGTGGTGTTCGGCCTGGCCATGGATTACGAAGTGTTCCTGGTGACCCGGATGCGGGAGGAATACGTGCACGGCGCTGCGGCGACCGCGTCGATCCGGACCGGTTTCGGGCACGGAGCGCGCGTCGTGTCCGCCGCCGCGATCATCATGGTGAGCGTATTCGGCGGGTTCGCCTCCGGCGATGCCAGCGATATCGTGCAGATCGGTGTTGCGCTGGCGGCTGCCGTGGCCGTGGATGCCTTCGTGGTGCGGATGACCATCGTCCCGGCCGTTCTCGCGCTGGTCGGCGACAAGGCGTGGTGGCTGCCGAAATGGCTGGACCGGATCCTGCCGGACCTGGATGTGGAGGGCCGCAATCTCGGCGGTGATCCCGGACAGAACGCGGGCGCGGAACCTTCGCGGTCGTTTGTCGAGCCGGTGGAAGGTTCGGCAAGATGATCCTATGAGTACCGGTGGCCTGCGAGAACTCAAGAAGAAGCGCACGCGTGAAGCCATCCAGGATCACGCCTTGCGCCTCTACCGGGAGCAGGGGTACGCGAACACCACGCTGGAGGAAGTGGCGGCGGCTGCGGAGGTCTCGCCGAGCACGCTGTTCCGCTACTTCCCCACCAAACCGGATACGGTGCTGTTCGACCGGGTGGACCCCATTTTCATCGAGAAGTTCCTCGCAGAGCCCGCCGAACTACCGCCGCTGCAGGCCGCACGCAACGCGCTGGTCGCCGTACTGAACAGCACAGACGTCAATATGGCCGCGCTGGAAACCACTCGGATGAAACTCATCGCCACGGTGCCGGAGCTCCGCGCGGCCGTGGTCACGAAGGTCGAGACGGATATGCCGCCGTTCATCGAGGCATTCGCTCGCCGGATCGGCCGAGCACCCGATGATCCACGTGTCCGGTATTGGACCGGTGCCGTCGCGGGTGTGGCAGTGATGGCCTATCTGCGTGCGGTCGACAACGACGAGGACATCTACACCGTCGTCGACGAAGCCCTGGAGTTCCTGGATAACGGAATGCCGCTCTGACACAGCAGAACCGCCGCCCGGCCGAGGCGCGGGTAGCGGTTCTCCTGGGCTACCGGGCCGTCGCCTGCTATCGGAAAGCGCTGCCCTGTTCCCGGTCGAGTGCCGTCTCGCTCTTGTTCTTCAAGGCGAAGAGATACACCAGCAGCGAAGCGAAGACGACGACCGTCACATACCCGATGAACAAGGTCACGTGACCTCCGTTCTTCGCGGCCTGGTAGATCATCGGCGCCGTCCCGCCGAACGCCGAATTCGCCAGTGCGTATCCGACGCCCACGCCCAGCGCCCGGATATGCGACGGGAACAGTTCGGCTTTGACGATGGCGTTGATGGAGGTGTAGCCGGTGAGCACGATATAGCCGATACCGGTGACCAGCAGGGTCGCCGCGATGGAGGTCGCGTCCTGCAGGTAGGTGACGAGGAACCAGGTGTAGGCGACGCCGCCGACGCCGAAGAACACCAGGACGGGTTTGCGTCCGACCTTATCGCTGATCATCCCGCCGATCGGCTGCAAGAGCATGAGGAAGATCAGTCCGGTGAGGTTGATCCAGGTGGCCGTCATACCCCGGTCGCCGAATGCGGTCTTGATCATGGCGGGGGCATTCACGCTGTAGACGTAGAAGGCGAGCGTGCCGCCCATGGTGATCAGGAAGCACAGCAGCAGCGGACGCCAGTGGTTGCGGGCCAGTTCCCGCAGCGAACCCGATTCGGAATCCTCACCGCGCTGGACGGCTTCGAGCTGCTCGGTGCTGAGCGATTCATCCATACTCCGGCGCAGCCAGAACACGACCACCGCGGCGACACCGCCGAGGAAGAACGCGATACGCCAGCCGAAATCGGAGATCTCCTGTTTGTCCAGGAACAACTGCAGCACCAGCAGGGTGAGCTGGGCGAGCACATGACCGCCGACGAGGGTCACGTACTGGAAGGATGAGAAGAAACCGCGGCGTTCCCGAGTGGCGGCTTCGGACATGTAGGTGGCCGAGGTGCCGTACTCGCCACCGGTCGCGAATCCCTGCACGAGCCGGCACAAGATCAGGATCGCGGCCGCACCCACACCGATCACTTCCCGGCCCGGAACCAGCGCGATCACCAGTGAGCACGCTGCCATGAGGGAAACACTGAAGGTGAGCGCCGCACGCCGGCCGTACCGGTCGGCGTAGCGTCCGAAGAACCACGACCCCACCGGGCGCATGAGGAAGGTGACCGCGAAGATCGCGTACACGTAGACGGTGGAATTCTTGTCCGCCGAATCGAAGAAATGGCTTTCGAAGTACGAGGCGAACACCGTGTAGACGTAGACGTCGTACCACTCGACGAGATTGCCGGACGAGCCGCGCAGGGTATTCCAGACGGCGCGGCGAGTCGCTGCCCGCGACGATTTCGGTTCGCCCGCCGGCTCCCTGGGGGCGGCCTGGTCTGCGGTGGTGGTTTCGGACATTCGCGATTCCTCCCGTTCACCGGTGCGCGCCGGCGTGCCGCCTGCGCCGCTGCACGATAAGTGTGCAGGCAGGAAGCGGAATTGGGAGCCGACTGCGGGATTTCGGGCAGCAGCGGGGTCCTACACCGCCGAAATCTCGACGACAGGCACGGGCAAGCCGGTGTCCGGCTCACGGTCGGCGCTACCGGCGCGGCTACCGTGCGTCGGGGCCGGAGTACGGGAAGCCGAGCAGGCCGGACAGGTCGCGCAGGCATTCCTCGTAAACAGGTTCGAGGTTGCTGTACGCGAAGTCCACTTGGCGCAGGACTTCCATGCACAGCAGGCCGTAGAGCCGGATCCAGCAGGACAGGAAGACGTGGGCGGCCGCGGGCGGCAGCCGGTTGTCGATGGTGGCGCAGTATTCCCGGAGTTGCCCGGATAGCGATTCGGGAAGTTCGCCGGGAACCGGGAACGGCCGTTGTTCCCACAATTCGACCGTCAGATCCAGCAGGACCCGTTCGAACCGCAGTGCCGCCTGGTGCCGGACCGATTCCGGCCGCCGCTGCGGCGCGCCGACCGGAGCGGCGAAGATCCAGCCGAATTCCGCCGGATGTCCGACCGCCCAGGAACGCATGGACCGGCACACCGCCAGAATTCGGTCGCCCACCGGGCGATCACCGACCGTATCGCGCGCGCTTTCCATTTCGGCTGCCAGCTCATCGAAGAATGTGGCGGTCACCGCGCCGACGAGCTCCTCGTGCCCCCGGTAGTAGTGGTACAGCGCGGGGCCGCTCATGCCCATACGCCTGGCCACCCCGTTGATGGTGACCGCTCCGGACCCCTGTTCGACCAGTAGATCCCGTGCGGTCCGGTGGATTTCACGCAAGGTCGCGGCGCGCAGCCTGGCCTTCCGGCCGCCGGCGGGCACGGTCATCCTCCCGACCTCCTTTCGTCCTTGACATCTTACACGCTCTATGGATGCTTAATAGCATTAAGTAAACCGAAGACCTATAGGGGAAGCTATGGTTGTGCTGTACTGGATTCCGGTGGTGTTGCTGCTGGTGACAGCGGTGTGGTGGCGGCAGTCGAGAAGGGGCCACCTGCGCGGGCGCCCGGCCCCGTTCACTCGGTCGTCCCGGAAAGACTCGGGCGAGGGGCAGCGGTCGTGAAAGTCGTGATCGTGGGCGGCGGTATCGGCGGGCTGGCCACCGCCGCGGCATTCCACCGGCAGGGCTGGGAGGTCGAAATCCTCGAAAGAGCCGCCGAATTCACCGAAGTCGGCGCGGGCCTGACCATCCAGCCCAATGGGCTGCGCGCGCTGGATCTGCTCGGTGTCGGCGAAGTGCGGCGGATAGGCCGGGTTGTGGACCCACCCTCGGGAATACGCGCCGAAAACGGGACCTGGCTGATCCGAAACGATATCGGCGCATTGAAAGAGCGGTTCGGGCAATGGGTCACGGTGCACCGCGCCGAACTGATCGCACTACTGCTCGCCGAACTGCCCGCCGATACCCTGCATTCCGGCGCCGAAGTCCGGCAAGTTCATCCCGACGGGACGGTCGAGCACACCGCGGGAACGACATCCGGCGACCTCGTCGTCGGATCGGACGGCCTGCGCAGCGTCACCCGGCGCTCCCTGTGGCCCGCCGGTCCCGAACCCCGCTACGCGGGTTACACCACCTGGCGCTTCCTCGCCGAAAACCGGACCGTTGCGCAGAGCGTGGAAACCTGGGGCAGCGGAGCCCGATTCGGCCAAGTCCCGATGCCCGGTGGCCGCGTCTACTGCTACGCGATGGCGAACGCACCGGCCGGTTCCCGGATGGGCGCAGCCGACCTTCGCGACCGGCTCCGGCGGTGGCACGACCCGATTCCGGCCCTGCTCGACGCCGTCGTGGACGAGTCGGTGCTGCAGCACGACACCTACGAACTGCCGGCGCTGCCCAGCTTCGTCACCGGCCGGGTCGCGCTACTCGGCGACGCGGCCCACGCCATGACCCCCAACCTGGGGCAAGGTGCCTGCCAGGCGCTCGAAGACGCGGCCACCCTCGTCGAACATGTCACCGCGCTCGGAATTGCCGAGGGCCTGGCGGCCTACGACCGGGCTCGCCGGGCCCGCACCCGGATGGTGGTTCGCCGTTCCCGCCAGGCCGGCGCCCCCGCACACTGGACCAACCCGGTCCTCACCGCCCTGCGCGATGCCGCGCTCCCGCTCATCCCCGGAGCCGTCTTCGGGCGTTCCATCACCCCCGCCTACGCATGGCCGGACCGAACCGATTCGAGGAAACCGCAGTGAAATATTCCCGTATGACGCTCGCCGTGGTCGCGGTACTCACCGCGGCCGGGGCCGTATTGGCCGACCTGGTGGTTCCCGATCTGGCCGCCCAACACGCGTTCAACGACAACTGGCCCCCGCACGCCAAATTCCACGACGCCCAATACATGGCGATGACCGTGCTACTGGGCGTTATCGGCCTCGCCCTGCTGCGTCGCGGACCGAACCTGCGCGGCCGGTTGCTGTGCGCGGCGGCCGTTCTCGCCACGCCCTGGATCGGCATGATCGCCGCGCTCACCTTTCCCGGCACGGCCACCTACGACCCCGAGTTCCACGATCGCACCCTGTTCATCCTCGGTGTGCACGGCCAGGTCTTTCTCGCGATCGTCCTGCTGGCCGCCTTGACCGCCGCCGCCGCGGGGGTATTGCGTACACCGGCGAACATCGCCCGCGCGCGGCCATCGGATGCCGAGCGAGATTAGTTGCCTCCGGATCCGACTGCGCCCGGTCACCGACCGGGGGCCGACCCCGCGTCGTCGACAACGTCGAACACCTCTCCCGCCGGCAACTGCACCGCAGCACGCCCTGAGAGAAACACGGCGATACGTCTCGTGGCCCGCGCCGGCGACCCAGCCGGCGGGCCGGTCCGCGGCGGTCGGAGGGTCAGCCACGCATGGCCGCGCGCACGGTAGCGACAACTCCACCGTCGACGAGCAGGTCGGTGCCGGTGACGAAGCTACTGACCGGGTCGAGCAGGAAGGCAGCCGCGGCGGCGATGTCCTCGGCGGTGCCGACCCGACCGGTCGGGGAACTCTCGACCATCTGCCGCATCCGTGCGCCCGACTCACCGGCCAATTCGTCCTGCCCCATCGCAGTGGAGATCACGCCCGGGCTGATCGAATTCACCCGGGCTCCCGCGCGCCCCCACGCACCGGCCGCGGGTCCGAGCGGATCCGGTTACAAAGCAACCCCCATTTCGCCGCCATGGTCCGCGGCCTGACCAGCGCGGCGGCAGACAACACCGCCGACGCCGAACGCCTGTACACGCTGTTGACCGGCCCACAGCGCGAGGCGCTCACTCGTGTACGGGATCATCGTCCGCTGAACCACTTCGCCCGGTCACTGCGAACGCGGCCGGATTCTCCCCCCGGAAGGGCTCCTCCCCGCGAGCGACAGCTGCGGCCACCGTGCCGCAAGAAGGCCGGCGATGTTCCGCTGTGCCGACCGCGATTCCGGCCGACGCCCCGGATATCAGCCGGTGACCATAGGGACCACGTAGGTCCGGGCGAATTCGTCGAGTTGTTCGTCGGATTCCAGCGGGATCAGGCCGGAGGGACAGAGAATGCAGGAGTGGACCACCCGGCACACCAGTTCCGCGCGGGTGAGCAGATCGGCCGGTTCGGCGAGTAGGCCGGAGTCGGCGGCGCGGCACAGGGCGGTGTGGGCGGCGGCGACCGACATCGCGAATACCGGGCCCCCTTCGATGGTGAGTTTTTCCAGGATCCGCTCCGGTTCCACGTCGAGCATGCGCCGGACCAGAACGTGTTCGCGCCACCGGGTGATGATGGTGACGAAAATATCGGCGACCATATCGTCGAGGCGTTCGTGGCGAGTGGATATCGCATCGACCTCGGTGAGGACAGCGGCCACCTCGCGACTGACGACGGCCTGAACCACATCGTCACGTGAGCCGACGCGGCGGTAGATTGTGACGCGGTCGACCCCGGCCTGGCGGGCGATGTCTTCGATGGTGGTCTTCTTGACGCCGAACTCGCCGAATCTGATCAACGCCGCGTCCAGAATGCGGGCTTCGATGCCATCCTGCAGCCCTGGGGACGACGTGTACGCGGCGGACATGACATAACGCTAGCAAGAGCGCCGTCGGCGCAGACAGCTATCGGCCAGGACACAAAACGCCTATCCTGCACTCGCAATATTGCAACATTGCCATGAATTATGTTGCGGTGTAGATTCGCCGAATGGTGCAGACCACCCAAGCAGCCGCTTGTTTCGCACTGGTGTGTCTTCCGGCCCGACTATCGGGGCACAGCTGATGGGCACCCAGACACCGGCTCGCGGCCTACAGATGATCGGCGCGGCAGTGGACGCCTGCCGATCGATATTCGTGACGCACCGGCCCACATCGGTGTTGCCGCGGTCGACAATGCTCTGGCACAGCGGTTTCAACCGCCGGCTCGTCGTCGCCGCCATCCAGCGCGAAGCCGTCGATGTGGTCGCCGTGGTCCTGGTCGATCCCGAGGGAGATCCATTACCGGCCTGGCTACCCGGCGCCCACATCGACGTCTTCCTGCCTTCCGGCCGGCAGCGGCAATACTCGCTGTGCGGAGATCCCCGCGACCGCTCCGCCTATCGGATCGCCGTACGACTTATGCCGCACGGTAACGGCGGCTCGATCGAAATCCACGAGAATCTGCGCAGCGGCGATATTCTCCGCGTCCACGGCCCCCGCCACACCTACCCGTTCGTCGACGCCGAGGACTATCTCTTCCTCGCCGGCGGGATGGGCATCACCGCGCTCCTGCCCATGGCGCGGGCCGCCGGCCGGCGAGGCACGCTCATCTACACCGGCCGCTCCGCAGAGTCCATGCCGTTCCTCGACCGGCTACCCGACGCCGTCATCCGGCCCGACGACGAATTCGGGCGGCCGGATATGACAGACCTGCTCGCCCACGCCAACCCGGGCGCCGCCGTCTATGTCGCCGGACCTCCGGCAATGCTCGAAGACGCCACCAGCGCCCTGCCACGGGTGAATCCGCTGTGCTCACTACACCTGGAACGCCATCCCGGAGCACGGACGGCTGCGAACACGAAAAATCCCTGACCCGGAAATTCCGGATCAGGGATCAAGCGGTGGCGGAGGGATTTGAACCCTCGGAGGGGGGTTACCCCTCACACGCTTTCGAGGCGTGCTCCTTAGGCCGCTCGGACACGCCACCGCCCGTCACAATACCGGACCGGTCCCCGATCCTCGAAATCGGGCTTCGACCTGCGGCTCGGGTGCCGGTCAGCGCTGGGAGCGGAAGAACGCGTCCAGAATCGCCGCGCATTCGTCCTCCAGGATCCCCCCACGAACCTGGGGCCGGTGATTGAGGCGGCGGTCGCGGACCACATCCCACAGCGACCCCACCGCCCCCGTCTTGGGCTCCCACGCACCGAACAGCAGCCGATCCACCCGGGCTGCGACCAGGGCGCCGGCACACATCGTGCACGGTTCCAGGGTCACCGCCAGGGTGGTTCCGGTGAGGCGCCAGCCGTCGCCGTGGATCGCCGCGGCCCGGCGCAGAGCGACTACCTCGGCATGGGCGGTGGGATCGCCGGTGGCCTCACGCGCGTTGGCGGCGCGGGCCAGTTCCCGGCCCCGGCTGTCGAACACCACCGCGCCGACGGGTACATCGCGCGGATCGGCGGTGCCGGCGGCGGCCAGCGCCGCCCGCACCATCTCGGTATCGGAGAGCGAGCCGCCCACCTCAGCGTTGCAGTTTGTCGAGCACCGCGGAGAACTCCGCGGCGAACCCGAGCCGTTCGGCGATCATCGCGAGCTGCTCGTCCGGATAGAGGTCGGTTTCGGCGAGGATCACGCTGAATACCGGTTCGGGGAGACCCAGATCGGCCAGAATGCCGAGGTCACCCTCCTCCCACGGTTCGGTATCGTCCAGATCGTCGGGGTCGATATCGGGGATCTCGATATGCAGTTCTTCCAGGACATCGGCCGCGATGTCGTAGTCGATCGCCGCGGTCGCGTCCGACACCAGTAGCCGAGTGCCACTCGGTGCGGGCCGGACCACGATGAAGAACTCGTCGTCGACGTCCAGTAGTCCGAAGACCGCACCGGATGAGCGGAGTGCCTTGAGTTCGTTCTCCGCGGCGGACAGTGTGGTGAGCGCGGCCGTGGTCAGCGGACTGCATTTCCATGTACCGTCTTCCCGGACAACGGCCACCGCGAACCCCTCGACGTCGTCGTAATCGTCCGACGTCGCCCTGTTCGTGCCCGAGCGCTGTGCTGCCATGGGCGCAACGGTAGTCGGCCCGAGGCCGTTGGATGAACTCGTATGCGAATCTGTTCCGGTGACGGCTGACAACCATACGGCGCTCTGTGTTCTCGGGACGGGTTTGATCGGCGGCTCACTGCTGCGTTCGGTGACCGCGGCGGGCTACACCACCTGGGGATACAACCGGTCGGCGCCGGGCGTGGCGGCCGCCCGGGAAGCGGGTTTCGACGTCTCCGGCGACCTCCCGGCAGTGCTGGGCCGCGCCGCCGAAACCGATGCCCTCATCGTGGTGGCCGTGCCGATGCCCGCGGTGAACCCGATGCTGGACGCGATCGTCCGGTATGCGCCGCAATGCCCATTGACCGATGTGGTGAGCGTGAAATCCCCGGTCGCGGCCGCGGTCCGCCGATACGGCCTGCAAGATCGCTATGTGGGCGGGCACCCGATGGCCGGGACCGCTGAATCGGGCTGGCAGGCCACCGATCCGAACCTGTTCCGCAGCGCGGCCTGGGCGGTCGGCGTCGATCCGGGTACCGACCCGCATGCCTGGACACGGGTCACTCGGCTGGCCCTGGACTGCGGTTCGGTGGTGGTCCCGGTGACCGCCTCGGAGCACGACCGCGCCGTCGCCCGGATCTCGCATCTGCCGCATGTGCTGGCCGAAGCGCTGGCGGTGGCCGGGGCACGCGGCGGCGACCTCGCACTGGGGCTGGCAGCGGGTTCTTTCCGCGACGGCACCCGGGTCGCGGCCACCGCGCCGGAGCTGGTGCGCGCGATCTGCGAACCGAACTCCGATGCGCTGCTGGCGGTGCTGGACGAAACACTCACCGCGCTGACCGAGGCGCGGGAGGCGCTGAGCACGCACACCTCCCTTGCCGAACTCACCGTCGCCGGGCACGCGGCGCGGCAGCGTTACGAATCCGCGCAGCGCTGGGAGATCACCGATATCGAACCGGGCGCGCCGGGCTGGCTGGAGAAGTTGCAGGAAGCCGGCCGGACCGGCGGGGTGATCACCGGACTCGGCACCGGGGCGGAGCCGAACTGACCCGCGGTATCGGTTCGGCGAGCGAGCGGCACCGATGCCTCGGTGCCTTCCCGAACGGTCTGCTCGATACTCTGCCGCGGCCGAGCCGAGTGGTCAGATTCGCTCGGCCAAGCCCGGATAGTCCAAGACGAAACCGTCGGGATCGACGGTGAGCGTCGCACTGGACACCGGCGACAGCACGCTGATCCCGTCGCCCGCGCTGCTGTAGGTGAGATCGGCTTCCTGCACTGTCAGATCCGGCAGGCTCACATAGACCACCGGAACTTGGACATCCTCCATCGCGTGCTGCAACCCGAAACGGCGAATCGGCAGCGTATTGAAGAACGGACTCAGCACCACATCGGCGTCCAGCGCCCCGCCGAATGCCGAACGGACATGCGCGCCGGTGGCGTCGATGAGCCAGTAGTTCTCCTCGTCGCGCGCGATCGACGCATGCCGTTCCCCGGCCGCGGTCGTGCTGCGCAGCGATAACCGCCTGGTCGCCCCGTTCTCGTCGGTGACCAGATCGTAGGAGGCGCTGAACGCGGGATGCTCCCCGCAACCCCCGCCGATGATGCGCCCGCTGGCCCGGATCCGGTTGCCGTTGAGGGTTACGCGAACCGATTCCATCCGCGAGGAATCGTGGGAGCGCCAGGTGAGCACAGCGGGCCACCGCACCGGCTCCGGCACGGTGCCCGGACCAGGGGTTTCGTCGCTCGTTTCCGTCACATGTCCACCGTACGCAACCAACCGGCTACACAGCTGACGCCAGGCGCCGCGCCGGACGGTGTTTCCGTACCTGTGGCCCGCCATCGGTCCACGAACCCGACGTTCTCCGGAGACCGACGTGGCGGCCGGGGGTGGGCCCGGCTCCGGGCCCAGGAAAAAGGTAACGGGCTACACCGGGAGAACATTCAACAGTGGACCGAGCCCCTTGAAATCGTCGGGATTTCGGGTGTACAGCGGTAGGGCATGTTGCACCGCGGTAGCGGCGATCTGCAAATCGGCCACTCGCTTACGCGGCTTACGGCCGATCTGCTCCACGAGCAATGCCAGCGACCCGTACACAAGGGCCGTCTCGTTATCGAACGGCAACGGAGCGAAGGACCGTAGCACCCATTGCAACTGCAGCTGGCGCTGCGCTTGCCGTACCGGGTCCTTCGTTGCGTGCACACCCGCGGCGAGTTCGGCGAGACTGACGGCGCTGATCGCTGCCTCCGCATCCTCGGGGAGAGCGCGGTGCACGTCTGCATAGTCGATCAGCACGGAGGTATCCAGAAGGATATGGCGGGGTGCGGCGGATTCACTCACCTTCGGGCATTTCCTGGTCGATCAGCGAATCCATCTCCGCGCGCCATTCGTTGTAGTCGATGCGCGGCAAGTGGGCGGAGGTGCGGGCCAGCTCGGCGATCGGCACGAAAGTCCGCTGCGTCAACGGCTTCAGCTCGGCGACCGGCTTGCCGTTTCGGGTGATCGTGAAGCTCTCGCCGCTCTCGACCGCAGCCAGGACTTTGCCACTGTCGTTGCGGAGGTCCCGCTGCTGGATCGTTCGCATACCACCAGTGTACCCGCATGCTACAGCGTGTACACAGTGCTACGGCGGAGTCGCTCAGCACGAGCCCGCTTGGGCCGGTCGCGCTGTGGGCGAGCGCGGCTCGGGGCGAGGTAGAGGGCTTCGGAGCGCAGGCGGCGCAGGTCCAGCAGATTCCAGCGGTCCGACGGTGACCGGGCCGGGTTGGTGGTCCGGCCATTCGGCGAGGAATGTCAGGGCCGCCGATAGGCAGACCGAATAATCGAACCGAATGCCGTGAAGCCGAAAGGTCGGCTGAATATCGGGCTCGTCTGGGCGCGGACTGGAAAGGGTCATCGGCCTGGCCGGCGGAACGTCCGATGGGCCGGGTCGGGGCCTGCACCGAGGCCCGAACTTCCCTTCCTGGGAACGGTGGGCCTCATCGACGAGCACCACGATATTCGACCGGTCGTTGAGATGCCCGGCCTCGGCGAACTTGTGCACCGTCGTGATGATGACTCCGGGCTCCCCGCTACGGAGCAGGGCGAACAGTTCACGCCGGTTCCTGGGCACGGTCATGCGCGGCATACCGGCGGTCTCGAACATCTCTGCGGTCTGCCGGACCAGGTCCTTGCGGTCGGCGATCACGATCACCGTCGGCGCACCACCGAACTTCTCGGTCACGGCGGGATCGCGCAGCAGACGGGCCGCGGCGAACGCCATCAGTTCTGTCTTGCCCGAGCCCTGGTGATGCCGGATCAAGCCACCGGGCCGGCCGTCGAGGACTTTCCGGTGGATCCCCAGGGCCGCTTCGAACTGCGGGTAGCGCGGCAGGAACTTGATATCGACCTCGGACGCGTCCCGCGCGTGCCGGAACATCACCAGGTCCTTCAGGATCGGCAAGATCGTCTCCGGCCGCAGCAGCAACCGCGCCGCCCGATCGACCCGGGCCGGGCCCGTACTCATCGACCGCCTCATCGTGCTCGTAGACCCAGGTATCGCTGATCCACTTCCAGAACAGCATCGGGAAGACGTAGGTCTTGAAATCGGCCGGATCGACGGGTCCGCGCAGTGCGTTCGCCGCAGCCCACAGCCGGGATTCGAGCTATTGCTGAGTGATCGTCACCGAGATGAGGTCCTTCGTCGGATGTCGGTGCACTCAGTATGGCGGAGGGCTCCGACATCCGGCGGGGGGATCGACATGCTCGGACACGGACTCGCCGCATGAGTACGCTGAGACCCATCGGAGTCTCCTCGACGCGGCGCTGGACGAGGTTCAGAGCAGGCACATATGGAGGAGCCTGGCGAAGGAGTACCTGCCGTGACGGATCATCTATCCGATGCCACCTCGTTAAACGTGCACGGTGAGCCTGCCGCGGTGCTCGTTGCCGTCGAGTACCTCGAATCTCTCGAAGAAACGATCGCTGTGCTTTCCGACTCGGAAGCCGTCGCGCGACTGATCGCCTCGGACGCCGAGATCGCGCGCGGTGAAGCCGTCACCGTCGATGACTTGGCGACGGCCATGGCCAACCGCAGCGGAGACGGAGGGATTTGAACCCCCGGTCGCTCTCACGACTCTCGCTTTCAAGGCGAGTGCATTCGGCCGCTCTGCCACGTCTCCAGGGCCTCGATGTTAACCGATACCCCCGGCCGGAACCGAAATCCGGGCGGGCGGCCCCGGGCGGTGGCCTATCCCGGCTCAGCGTGGAACGGCGAGCAGGTCGCGGGTGATTCCGGCGAGGTCGGCGCAGCCGGACAGGCCCATGGCGGAATCGAAATCGGCCAGCAGTAAACGCAGGGCGTGGCGCACCCCGGAGGCCCCGGCGATGCCGAGGGCGTAGGCCCAGGGGCGGCCGTAGCAGACGGCCTTCGCACCGAGAGCGAGTGCGGTCAGTATGTCCGAACCGGTGCGGATACCGGAGTCGAACAGCACATCGGCGCGGTCGCCGACGGCGGCGACGATCGGGCCCAGCGCATCGAGGGCGGCGATCGAATTATCGATCTGGCGGCCGCCGTGATTGCTCACCAGAACGCCGTCGGCGCCGGCGTCGACGACCAGGCGGGCGTCGTCGGGATGCAGGACACCTTTGACGGCGATCGGCAGATCGGTCCAGTCGCGCAGTTTGGCCAGATCGACGGGCCGCAACGTGTGGTTGCCGAACAGCCCCACCCAGGTGAGAATCGCCATCCGCATGGCGTCCTCGCTCTCCTCGGGCGGGGTGGGCAGCTTGGCGCGGAAGACCGGGTCGGAGAGATAGTTCGCGATGCCCTTCCCCAGCAGGAACGGCAGATGGGCGAGTTCCAGGTCGCGGGGGCGCCAGCCGAGCGACGGTGTGTCCACGGTGACCACGATCGCCTTCGCGCCGGCCCGTTCGGCTCGCTGGACGAACGATCGGGCCAGCTCGTCGTCGGCGGGCCAGTACAGCTGATACCACCAGTCCCCCGCCGCCTCGCCGACTTCCTCGATCGTCGACGAGGACGCCGTGGACAGGATCGTCCCCACCCCGAGTTCCTGCGCGACCCCCGCCACCACGACCTCGCCTTTCTCGTGCAGCAACTCCAGCACCCCGACCGGAGCGGTGAGCACCGGCGCGGCGAGTTTCGTGCCCAGAACCTCCACAGCGGTATCCCGCGTGCCGGGACCGCTGGTACCGCGGAGCATGCGCGGTACCAGCCGGAACCGTTCGAAGGCCGCCAGATTCGCGGCGGCGGTGCGTTCGCTGGAGGCACTACCGGCCACATAGGCGAAGGCGCGCGCATCGAGCAACTCCCGGGCCCGAACCTCGAACCCGTCCGCCGTCATCGGCAGCTCGGGCACCGCACCGCCCATTCCCTGGAGGTAGATCTCGTTCTGGAAGTCGATGAAGCTGCTCACGGACGCACACGCTAGCCCCGCCGGGCCGATCCAGGGCGCATATCGGCGAGGACCTTGCGGTCACGCGGTGCCGCCCCCGGCCGGAACCATACAAGCCGCCTCCATGGGCCGTGGTGCGGTGTGGTCCTCGTACCACTGCGGCGGCTGACTCGCCGACAGGTACGCCAGACCCCGTTCGGTGATCGCTGTTGGCACTATGGGGCGATGCGCGCGATCAATTTGAACGGTTTCGGCGGCCCCGAGGTGATGGAGTGGTCGGACGCACCCGACCCGGTACCCGGGCCCGGTGAGGTGCTGATCGAGGTGGCGGCGGCCGGGGTGAACCGGGCCGATCTGCTACAGCGCCGCGGTTTCTACGCACCGCCGCCCGGGACGACGGCGGTTCCGGGGCTGGAGTGTTCCGGCGTTATCGCGCAGGTCGGCGACGGTGTCCGCGAATGGTCGGTGGGTGACCGGGTGTGCGCGCTGCTGTCCGGTGGCGGTTACGCCGAAAAAGTCGTGGTGCCCGCCGGTCAGGTACTGCCGGTACCGGACGGCCTGGATCTGGCGGCGGCGGCCGGGCTGCCCGAGGTGGCCGCGACGGTCTGGTCGAATCTGGTGATGACCGCCGGTCTGCACTCCGGGCAGCTGTTGCTCGTACACGGCGGCGGCAGCGGTATCGGCACGCACGCCATCCAGGTGGCGCGGCAGCTGGGCGCCCGGGTCGCGGTGACGGCCGGCTCGGCGGCCAAGCTCGAACGCTGCGCGGAACTCGGGGCGAATGTGCTGATCAACTACCGGGAGCACGATTTCGTCGATCTGATCCGCGCCGAGCAGGGTCTGGGCGGGCCGGGCGCCGATATCATCCTCGACAATATGGGCGCCGCCTACCTCGGCCGCAATATCGAGGCGCTGGCCCTGGACGGCCAGGTGGTGGTCATCGGCATGCAGGGCGGTGTGAACGCCGATCTGAACCTGGGTGCGCTGATGGCCAAACGGGGTACGGTCCGCGCGATCAAACTGCGTGACCGTCCGGCCACCGGACGCGGCAGCAAGGCCGACATCATCGCCGAAGTGCGCGCGCACGTCTGGCCGCTGCTGGAAAAGGGCGAGATCGTGCCGGTGATCCACGCCGAGGTACCGGTGGCCGATGCGGGCCGCGCGCACGAAATGCTCGACGAGCACGACACATTCGGCAAGGTGATCCTGCGGGTCGGATAACCGGTCCGCGGCGCGCCGCCGGCCTCAGCCGAGGGACGCGAGCGCCCGGCCGAACAGATCGATCTCGCGCCGGGTGGTGTACGGCGCGAGACCGATCGTCACCGCACCACCTTCGTCGTTGACGCCCAGCGCGTCCAGCAGGCGGCTGCCGCCGTGCGAACCGGCGAGCACGGTGATCCGTTTATCGGCCAGTTCGGCCGCGATCTTCTCCGCCTGCATACCGTCGATGGTGAAGCTGACCGTCGGGATCCGGGTGGACGCCCGGCCGATCACGGTGAGACCGCTGATCTTGTCGAGCGTGCTCATCAGATGCTCGAACAGCTGGTCGTGATAGTCCTGCAGCGAGGTCACCGATATTTCGAGCCGTTCCCGCCGGGTGCCCTCGGCGCGTTCGTCGAGACCGGCGAGATAGTCGATCGAGGTGGTGAGCCCGGCCAGTAACGCGTACTGGTGCCCGCCCACCTCCAGCCGTTCGGGCCCTTTCGCGTACGGGTTCAACGCCATGGACGGGATCCGGTCCAGGAACGCCGGGTCCCGGAAAACCAGTGCGCCCACCTGCGGCCCGCCCCAGCTCGGGCCGCTCAACGCGACCACATCGGCGTTCAAGTCCTCGATACCGATCAGCGCGTACGGCGCCGCGCCGACCGCATCGGCGACCAGCAGCCCGCCGACCTCGTGGACCCGTTCCGCGGCGACCCGCACCGACGGCGCAGACCCCACGATCGGGGACGCCGCCGTCAACGCGACCAGCCGCGCGGTGGGACCGATGAGCTCCTCGAACTGCCAGGCCGGCATCTCACAGGTTTCGATCTCCACCTCGGCCCAGCGCACATGCGCGCCGTACCGGTTGGCGATCCGCAGCCACGGCGCGACGTTCGCCTCGTCGTCGAGGCGGGACAGCACGATGCCGGTACCGAGGCCCAGCCGGGAACTCAGCGATTCTGCCAGCCAGGACAGCAGCACCGCGCGGTCGGGCCCCAGCACGACCCCGCTCGGGTCGGCGCCGACGAGATCCGCGACGGCCACCCGGGCCTCGTGCAGGATGTCCGCGCTGCGCTTGGCGGTGCCGTGCCGGCCGATATGGGTGAAAGACGACGAGCGGAACCCGATCGACACCGCGCGCGAGACAGAATCCGGAACAAGCATGCCCGCCTGCGGAGCCAAGTTGATCCAGCCGTCGGCCAGGGCGGGGATCAGTCCCCGGACCCGCGCGACGTCGTAAGTCATGCAGGCCACTTTAAGGCAGCGCGCTCAGCTCGGTAACCCTGGTCCGGCCCAGTGCGGGGAGCCGCCGCGGGCGGCACAGCCGGGCCGACCCGCGCTACCACCACCGGCTTTAGCGTGTTCGCCGCGAACACGACATGATGGGGAGCATGACGCATTCGGATGATGCCTCGGATCCCGTTGTCGTGATCGGCCCCGAAGGCCGCCCGCTGGTGTTGCCGCCGGGCGCCGCGTCGAACGCGTCGTATTCCGGCACAGAGAACTCCCCGGACGACGAAACCGAGGGCGACCGCACCGAAACGCTCGCCGATATGGTCGAGCAGCCGGCCAAGGTGATGCGGATCGGCACCATGATCAAACAGCTGCTGGAGGAGGTGCGGGCGGCCCCGCTCGACGACGCCAGCCGCACCCGCCTGGCCGAAATCCACAAATCCTCGATCCGCGAACTGGAGCAGGGCCTGGCGCCGGAGCTGCGTGAGGAGCTGGAACGACTGGCGCTGCCGTTCAGCGAAGACGCCGTCCCCTCGGACGCGGAACTGCGGATCGCGCAGGCACAGCTCGTGGGCTGGCTCGAGGGTTTGTTCCACGGAATCCAGACGGCGCTGTTCGCCCAGCAGATGGCCGCGCGGGCACAGCTCGAGCAGATGCGCCAGGGCGCCCTGCCGCCCGGTATCCACGCCGGTGAGGGCCGTGGCGGCCAGCAGGGGCACTCCATCGGGGGCACCGGGCAATACCTCTGAACCCGGTGGTGTATATGCCAGGCGTTACCGAGTCGTGTTGCCGGGGTAGTGTCGTGCACCGTGCCTGCAGCTTCCGCTCGCCCCGACCTGGTAACCCCTGAAGATCCGGCGAGCACCGACGAGAGCTCGGTGCGCGCCGACCACACTCCCGCCGCAGATGAGAAGCCCGTGAGTTCCGAGCAGACCCCGGTAGCCGATACCGATATCGCCCAGGTGAGGACCCCGGCGCCGATCGAGGCCGATTCGCAGTCCTGGGCACGCGCCTGGCGCGATATCCGCGACGGCTTCGGGCAGCGCGAACTATGGCTATCGCTCGGCTGGCAGGACATCAAACAGCGCTACCGGCGTTCGGTGATCGGGCCGTTCTGGATCACCATCGCGACCGCCGTGCAGGCCACCGCCATCGGCATCCTGTACGCGGCCCTGCTCGGCCAGCCGCTGCAGGAATACCTGCCCTACGTCGCGGTGGGCCTGATCGTGTGGAACGTCATCAACGCTTCGATCCTCGAGGGCGCGGATGTGTTCATCGCCAACGAGGGCCTGATCAAACAGTTGCCCTCGGCGCTGAGCGTGCACGTGTTCCGGCTGGTGTGGCGGCAGATGCTGTTCTTCGCCCACAACCTGCTGATCTATGTCGTGGTCCTGGCGCTGTTCGGGGTCTGGCGCGATCTGCACTGGACGGCGATAACCGCGCTACCGGCACTGGCGTTGCTGTTCATGAACGCCATGTGGGTTTCGGTGCTGTTCGGTATTTTCAGTACGCGCTACCGCGATATCGCGCCCATCCTCGGCAGTATGACGCTGATGCTCTTCGTGCTGACCCCCGTGATGTGGAGCACCAAGAGCCTCGAGGACCAGGGCGGCGAGGTCGCCGAACGGGCCCGGGTGGCCGAAGTGGTTCCCACCTACCACTACCTGGAGATCGTGCGCGCGCCGCTGCTCGGTGACGACCAGAAGCTCTACCACTGGGCGATCGTCGGCGCGATCACCGTGGTGGGCTGGATCGCCGCCGCGGTCGCCCTGAAGAAGTACCGTTCGCGCGTGCCCTACTGGGTTTAGGAGTCAGCCGGTCATGACCGATCAGGTGAGTATCGAAACCCGCGACGCGTGGGTGGAGTTCCCGATCTTCGACGCGAAATCGCGGTCGCTGAAGAAAGCGTTCCTGGGTAAGGCGGGCGGTTCGATCGGCCGCAACCAATCCGATGTGGTGGTCGTGGAGGCGCTGCGCGACATCACCCTGTCGTTGCAGGAAGGCGACCGGGTGGGCCTGGTCGGCCACAACGGCGCCGGTAAATCCACCCTGCTGCGACTGCTGTCCGGTATCTACGAACCTTCGCGCGGCAGCGCGCGCATCCGCGGGCGGGTGGCGCCGGTGTTCGATCTGGGCGTCGGGATGGACCCGGAGATCTCGGGGTACGAGAACATCATCATCCGCGGCCTGTTCCTCGGGCAGACGCGTAAGCAGATGATGGCCAAAATCGACGAGATCGCCGATTTCACCGAACTCGGCGAATACCTGTCCATGCCGCTGCGTACCTATTCGACCGGTATGCGGGTCCGGCTGGCGATGGGTGTGGTGACCTCCATCGACCCCGAGATCCTGCTGCTGGACGAGGGGATCGGCGCGGTCGACGCGGAGTTCATGAAGAAGGCCCGGGTCCGGCTGCAGGAACTGGTGGCCCGCTCGGGCATCCTGGTTTTCGCCAGCCACTCCAACGAATTCCTCGCCCAGCTCTGCGATACCGCGATGTGGATCGATCACGGCCATATCCGGTTGCAGGGCGGAATCGAAGAGGTGGTCCGCGCCTACGAGGGGCCCGAGGCGGGTAACCATGTGGCGACGGTGCTGCGGGAACTGGAGGCGGAGAAGGCCGCTGTTTCCGCAGCCGGGACCGGCGAGCCCGAACCACAGCCGGCCGACGGCGAACGAGAACTGGAGAACAATCAGGTATGAGCGAGTCGAGCCCGGAGGGGGCGGCGAAGCGTGACGACGCGGAGCCCTCGCTCACGTCCGATGGCCCGAGCCCGATCGAATCGGCCGCCTCGGCGGCGGTAACGCAGCACGACGACGCAGAGTCGTCTCTCGCCGCCGATGGATCGACCACGGTTGCCCGGGGAGTATCGGCCGCCGGCGTGCCGGCCGACCCGGCAGCGGCGGCACTTCCGGAAGTCGACTACAGCGCGAATGCCACCGTCGTGGCCGTGGTGGTGACGCATAAGCGGCGTGACCTGCTCGCCGAATCACTGAAAGCCGTGGCGACCCAGTCGCGTCCGGTCGATCACCTGATCGTGGTCGACAACGGGAACGAGGGCGAGGTGGCCGAACTGGTCGCCGACCAGCCGGTGCCGACCACCTATCTCGGTTCGGCGCACAATCTCGGCGGTGCCGGTGGTTTCGCGCTGGGCATGCTGCACGCGCTGAGCCTGGGCGCGGACTGGGTGTGGCTGGCCGACGACGACGGCCGGCCCGACGGCCCGGAAGTGCTTGCCACGTTGTTCGATTGCGCCCGCCGCCACGAACTCGTGGAGGTTTCGCCGGTGGTCTGCGATATCGACGAACCGGATCGGCTGGCCTTCCCGCTGCGCCGTGGCCTGGTGTGGCGGCGGCGGCGTTCCGAACTCGGCGACGACGATTTCCTGCCGGGTATCGCATCCCTGTTCAACGGCGCCCTGATCTCGGCGCAGGCCGTCGACGTGATCGGCGTACCGGATCTGCGGTTGTTCGTACGCGGTGACGAAGTGGAGGTCCACCGGCGGCTGGTGCGTTCCGGGTTACCCTTCGGCACCTGTCTGCAAACGGCCTACCTGCACCCGAACGGGGCGGCCGAGTTCAAGCCGATTCTCGGCGGGCGGATGCATACCCAGTACCCGGACGACCCGGTGAAACGCTATTTCACCTATCGCAACCGCGGCTATCTCATGTCGCAACCGGGTATGCGAAAGCTGCTGCCGCAGGAATGGATTCGTTTCTCCTGGTTCTTCCTGGTGACCCGCCGCGATCCGGCCGGGTTGCGCGAGTGGTTCCATCTGCGCAGCCTCGGCCGCAACGAGCAGTTCCAGAAACCGGATTGATCGCGGAACCGCCCGGACGACTCGAATCGGTCAGCCACGGCGTAACAGGGGTTGACGGCGGATGCGAGAGTTTCCTCCCCAGCAGGTACCTTCGGCTGGCAATCAGCATGATTCGGGAGGAGATCGATGAGTTACCCCGGCGGTCAGCCGCCACAAGGCATGCCCGCACCCGGCCAGTTCCCGGCGTCGCAACCACAGTTCGCGCCGCCGGCACCGCATCCGGGTGGGCAGCCGCAGCAACCAGGGGGACCACAGGGGCAGCAGCAGTGGGGTGTGCCGCCGCAGGGATTCGGGCCGCCCCCGGGACAGCCGCAGTACCCGAGCAGCCCGCAACCCCAGCCGGTGGGGCAGCCACAATTCCAGAGCGGGCCGTATCCGCAGCCGGCCGGACAACCGCCGGCACAGTTCGGGCCGGGCGGGCACCCCGCGCCGTACGGTCAGCAACCGGGGCAGCCGGCGCCGAACGATCCGCCCGGTATCACGGTGGACTGTTCCTACACACCCATGGAATTCCTGCTCGCCATCACCAAACCGAAAATTTTCGTGAACGGGCAGCAAGTGCCGAATACGCGCTGGGGAGCGAACCATATCCCGGTCGGCGCGGGTAACTATCACGTACGCGTGGTTACACCGTGGTTGTTCGATATGGGCCCGGCGGATGCCCCCGTTTCTGTTCAACCCGGGCAGGCGGTTCGTTACTACTACCGGGCGCCCGCGATCATCTTCATGAACGGCGCGATCGGGCCGGTACCGCAGAAAACACCCGGCATGGTGTTTCTCTACGTGTCGTGGGGGATTGCGGCGCTGATCATCCTGATGAACCTGCTGATGATCGCCGCCATGTGAGTTGACTCGTACCGCTCGGCGGATCGCTACCGGTCCGCCGAGCGTCCGCACACCCGAGCGCCCACGCGGTCGAGCAATCACGAATACCGGTGACGGACGCCGCGGAACCGCCGGTGCCCGATTGTCCCCGAACACCGCAGAGCAGAGTGGGAAGCAGATGTAGCCGTGCTCCCACTCGGAGCGCGGTCGCGACGATCGCGCCGAACCCGGATCGCCGAGACCTGTCGCCATCCGCGCGAACCGAGCGCGTCGACGGTAACTGCCATTGCCGCGGGGACACGGTCATGCAGCGAAGGCAACCCCTGTCTACCTGCGCTGATCGCGCGTCCCCTGGGCAACGCAGGGCCGGTGGGCCTACGCTCGAACCCGCATGCGCCGAGCGCGTCGGGTAGAACGTGGCGGCGGCCGCAACGACTGAAGGGGCAGGCTATGACGGCAACCGGAGGCAAACCGCTGAGCGGGCGGACGATGATCATGTCCGGTGGCAGCCGGGGGATCGGCCTGGAGATCGCCAAGCGGGCCGGCGCCGACGGCGCGAATATCACCCTGATCGCCAAAACCGATCAGCCGCATCCCAAACTACCCGGCACCATCCACACCGCGGCAGCCGAGATCGAAGCCGTGGGCGGAACGGTGCTGCCGTTCGTGGGCGATATCCGGCTCGACGATTCGGTGGCCGAAGCCGTCCGGCAGACCACCGAACGTTTCGGCGGAATCGATATGGTGGTGAACAACGCCTCCGCCATCGACCTGTCCCCCACCGATGCGCTGGCGATGAAGAAGTACGACCTGATGCAGGACATCAACTGCCGCGGCAGTTTCCTGCTGTCCAAACTGTGCATCCCGTATCTGCGCGAATCCGCCGCGGCCGGGCGTAATCCGCATATTCTGACCCTTTCACCGCCGCTGAACCTGGACCCGAAATGGGCGGGGTCTTCCCTGGGTTACACGATCGCCAAGTACGGCATGTCGCTGACGACGCTGGGTTTGGCCGAGGAACTGAAATCCGACGGCATCGGCGTGAATTCGCTCTGGCCGCGCACCACAATCGCCACCGCCGCGGTGCGCAACCTGCTCGGCGGTGAGGAGATGGTGAGCACCTCGCGCACCCCGGATATCTACGCCGATGCCGCCTACCTGGTGCTCACCGCACCCGCCGCCGAAACCACCGGCAATTTCTTCATCGACGACGACGTCCTGGCCGCCCACGGCATCACCGACCTCGATAGGTACCGGGTAACCCCCGGCGACGGCCCGCTCACCACCGACCTCTTCCTCTGATCGCCCGGCGGCACCGAATCGCCCACTGGCACCGGTACCCGCGGACGGCCACAACCCCGTACCCGAACCCGGCCGACGGCGGTCACCCCCGCCACATCGCGCCGGGTGCGGTGCGCCGCGGGGTTCGGTGCGCCGGTCGCCAGTGGTGACCGCGGATCGCGAGGAGTGACCCCGGCAGCGGCGGCGGACAACTGCCCGTCACGGATCGCTGCGGCGGGGCCCGGAAAGAGCGGACTGTTACGGGTGGATCGGCACCACCCGTAACCGGCTCATTTGCCGTTGATCCCGTACAGCCGTTCCCAGTTCTCGCGGCTGGTCAGTTCGGCGTGGGCGCTGCGGTAGCGCTCCTGCAGTGTCGGCAGTTCCTTGCGCAACCGGCGCAGGACCCGCAGTGTGCGCAGCAGCAGGGCACGGGCCCGCGCCTTGTCACGCTTGCGCACGCGCACCCCGGATTGCGAGGCATCGGTGACGACCACATGGTCGAACAGCGAGACATGCCACCAGTGCGCGTCCTCGCGGGTCACCCCGACCAGCCCGTACTGCACCCGGCCGGTCCACTGCTGGATAGCCCGCTTGATCAGCACCGCCAGCAACCGGCTCGGTTCGCCGCCGGCCCGGCGCACCCGGATATCGGCGGATTTCACCGGTGCAGTGGCGGCCGGGTGTTTCACGGTTTCCGAGTAGTCGGCGCGGCTGGTACGGGCCCGGCGCAGGACCTCGGTGCCGCCGTCGCGCAGGATACTCGGGCCTTCCAGGAAGTCCTCGATACCCTGCAGCGTGGTGTGCGCGAGACCGTACTGCATCCCGACCAGATATTCAGCGATATTGCGGAGCAACTGCCGGGAGACCGTGCCGGGGTCGAGATCGGTGTGCATGGCGCTGACGATCAGCGAATTGCGGGTGCTGAAGTAGCGAGCCCAGTCGTCGAAATCCTTCCAGTAGAAGTCCGCGTGCCAGACCGCCGCGTTCGGCAGCGTGACCGTGACGAATCCGTTCGCACGCGCGCGGACCCCGTACTCCACATCGTCCCACTGGAAGAAGATCGGCAGCGGCAGCCCGATCTTCTGCACCACCTCGGCCGGGATGAGGCAGGTCCACCAGGCGTTGTAGCCGGCGTCGACGCGGCGTTCCTGGTTCTTCTTGAGCATGCTGGTGTTGCGCAGCGCCTTGGGCACCTTCTGGCCGTGCATCAGCTTGTTCAGGTGCACATCCTCGGCGCCGACGTTCAGGTAGTCGGGGTTGAGCAGGAAGAGCATCTGCGCGCCGACGAGGGTCGGTTCGACGGTGAGGTTGGCGAATGCCCGCAACCGCAGGACGGTTTCGGGTTCGCAGAGGATATCGTCGTCCATGAGGATGACGTCGGCGTGTTCGTTGGCCGCCGACACCTCGTACAGCCCTCGGGTGAAACCGCCGGCGCCGCCCAGGTTGGGTTGGCGGATATAGCGCAGTTTTTCGCCGAGCGCGGGGCGTGTTTCCTGGTATCGCGGCTGGTTCTCCACCAGATCGGTGCCCTGGTCCACCACGTAGACCGCGTCGAGGGTGCCGAGCACGGTCGGGTCGGAGGCCAGTGCCGCCACGGTTTCGGCGCAGTCCTGGGCACGGTTGAAGGTGCAGATGGCGATGGCCACCGGGCGGACGCTGTCGGGCGCGGGGGCGGTCCATGTGAGGTCCGAGACGGCCAGTTCGGCCCCTACGGCGTCGAATTCGAGCCAGAGCGCACCGCCGTCGACGAATTGGTCCAGCGGTGCGGTCAGGGTCACCGGGCCGCTGGCGTTGACCTCGGCGCTGCCGACGATGCGGCGGTGGCCGGCGATATCGGAGGCGACGATCCGCACTCGGGCCTGTTTGCCGACGTGCAGGGTCATGGTCGCCTGTACTTCGGTCACCACGGTCCAGCGCTGCCAGTAGCTGGCGGCGAAACGGCCGAAGTAGGTGTTGGTGTGTGCGGTGGCGCCCTTCTCCAGGTGCAGGCTCAGCCGATCGCGGGTGGCGCGGCCTTTGACCACTGCGTACAGCTCGTCGTTGATCTTCGGCGACGGTCCGGTGAAGATGCCCCGGGCCAGCACCAGCCGGTCGGGCGCCTGGTGGTGTTCGGTGCGCAGCGACTCCGGCGCGACCGCCGAGTGTTCGTTCGTCTCGCTAACGGCCTGCATAGCCGACTGGTCCATGAAGTCCTCGAAATCCTCGTATATCGCGCATGAGCGAGGGCCCTGCGTGGTTACACTCCTGCCACCGCCTCCGGGCCCGACTCATTCATGCTGGACCGATATGTCCCGGAATACGGTTCGCGGCGGGCCCGACAATATCAATCAGCCACGCCGGGCGCCCGTTCGGTCGTTGCCCTTTCGCCTTCGCCGGTAAACACGAACTTGTCATAAGCCCAATACCGGAACACCACCGCGACGATCTGACCTATCAGTGTTCCAGAAATATTGTCGGCCAGCGGCGTGGACAGATCCAGCACATAGCGGGAGAAACCCAGGCAACCCAGCTGCAGCCCGATGGCGATCACATTGATCAGCGCGTACATCACATATTCGCGGGCCGGGCTGCCGGATTGCTTGTGCGAGAACGTCCACCATTTGTTGCCGAAGTAGGTGACCACGGTCGCCACCCCGATCGCGATGATCTTCGCGGGCAGCGGGACGTGGAACATCACCCCCTCGCCACCCCAGGCGCCGAAGTTGAACACCAGCAGGTTATAGGTGCCGGCATCGACCAGGAACCCGATCACCCCGACCACCAGGAACGCCGCACTCTGACGCAACCCGGCGCGCACGCGCGCGGCGAACGAACGCGGGACCGGCGCGCCGGTGTCGACCACGGCCGACGACTCACCAGATGACACGCGCCGACGGTACCGCAGCGACCTGAGCCGCCGGTCGGTACACGGCAGAAGCGAGTCGGGCGCGGAGGCGGCAGCCGACGCAACCACGCAGGGCCCTCACTTCTGCCCGGCCGATACAGCCCGGTACTCTCCCGGTGTTCCCATATCCATCGATTTCGAGGATTTGACCAGGTGGAGTCCACCGTTCTGCGCGTTGCCGCCGTGGTTCCTTGCCACAACGAAGAAGCGTCGGTCGCCAAAGTCGTCACCGACCTGAAGGCGGCTGTTCCGGGGATCGTCGTATACGTGTACGACAACCTCAGCACCGATGCCACGGTCGAGAAGGCAGCGGCCGCCGGCGCCATCGTGCGCAGAGAACTGGCCAAGGGCAAGGGCAATGTCGTACGCCGCGCCTTCGCCGATATCGAGGCCGATGTGTACCTCATGATCGACGGCGACGACACCTACGAGGCGTCGGCGGCCCCGGAAATGATCGAAACCCTGCTGTCGGGCCCCTTCGATCACGTACTCGGTGTCCGGAAGCAAGACGTGGGCGGATCGGCCTACCGGGCCGGCCACGAAACCGGCAACAAGGTGCTCAACGGCGTGGTCGGCAAGGTTTTCGGCGAGAACGTCGAAGATATGCTGAGCGGGTTCCGGGTGTTCTCCCGGCGCTTCGTCAAAAGTTTTCCCGCCGTCTCCCGGGAATTCGAGATCGAAACCGAACTCACCGTGCACTCGCTGCATTTGCGCGTCCCGCAGACCGCGGTCCCGGTCGGCTTCCGGGATCGCCCCGCGGGTAGTGAGAGCAAATTGCGCACCTACCACGACGGATTCAAAATCCTGGCCCTCATCTTCGGGTTGGCCCGGCACGAACGGCCGGTCGCGTTCTACGGCCTGTTCGGCACGCTGAGCTGGTTCGTCTCGGTGGTACTGACCATCCCGATCATCGCGGAATACTACGAATCGCATACCGTGCCGCGCTTCCCCACCCTTTTCCTCGCGTGCACACTGCTGCTGGTGGGCTTCCTCGCCTGGACAGCGGGCCTGATCCTGGACGGCATCCGCCGCTCCCGGCACGAAGCCGCCCGGCTGATCTACCTGCGCTACGAGGCACCGACCGCGCCGCGATCGGCCGCACCCACCGGCGAACCCCAGCCGGACCCCGTGGCCGGGGATATCCGTTGAGCGCCGATACCGAGACCCGCCCCGCCGGAACCGAGCGGGTTGCGGGCAGTAAAGCCCGGTCCGGACCGGTTCGCGCCGGCCGTGCCCTGGTCCACCGCGCCGGCCCGGCGACCGTCGCCTTCCTCCTGCTCGCCGGGATCTTCGGCCTGGTGTTCGCCGTGATGAGCCCGCCGTTCTGGGGCCACGACGAACTCACCCAGTTCGGCCGCGCCTACCAGGTATCGCAAGGCGGACTGGGCCCCACCGAGATCGAGGACGACCGTGGTGTCGCGTACGGCGGTGAAGTACCGGCCTCGGTGGAAGCGCTCATGGGATTCGCCCTCGACGATTACACCCACAACCCGGGCGAACCATTTCCCATGGTCGCCGAACCCGATACCTACCAGCGGCTCAGCGACGCACCGGTCACCGACGAGCGGAAAACGGTGTGGTTCACCAACACAGCGGCGTATTCGGCGGTGCCCTATATCCCGAACGCGATCGGCATCTGGGCCGCCGATCTGGTCGGCGCCGATACGGGCACCCTGGTACGCCTCACCCGGCTCGCCGGATTGGCCTCCTACCTACTGGTGGTCGGTTTCGCGCTGTGGGCGCTGCGCGCACACCGCGTCCAATGGCTGGCATTCACCGTCGCCGTACTGCCGATCGCGGTGTTCCAGGCCGGCACCGTCACCGCCGACACCCTCACCAACGCGCTCGCCCTGCTGGTCTCCGCGCTGCTGGTCAAGGGACTGTTCCTCGGCGATCGGCTGGGTCGCACCGAAACGGTCGCGGTGATGGCCTGCGCCGTCCTGCTGCCGCTGTGCAAACCGACCTACATCCTGCTGGCCATGCTGGTGGTGCTGATCCCGGCCGAACGGATGGGCTTGACCGGGTGGCGCCGCTGGATCACCTGGGTCTGCGCCGCCGTGGGCGCCATCGGTTTCGCGGTATGGATGAAGATCGCGGCGCCGACCGGCGAGGGCACCAGCCTGATGCGCCCACAACACCAGTGGTACACGGTCGATACCGGCGAACAGCTGATCGGCATCCTGACCGACCCGTTCGGTTTCCTGCGGACCTTCTGGGAAAGCATTCTGCGCCGCGACCACGAATGGTTCACCGAATTCTTCGGCGAACTCGGTTTCGCGTACGTGAACGTCCCCGCCACCGCGATCGTGGCCTGCCTGCTGGCACTGGCCGTGAGCGTCGGGACCGCCGAACGCTTCGCGAGCCCGGATTTCCGGCGGACCCTGGTGGTCGCACTGACCATGGCCGCCAGCGTCGCGATGATCTACGTAACGCTGTACATGTCGTTCACGCCGGTCGGCTATTACATCATCGACGGGGTCCAGGGGCGGTACTTCATTCCGTTGGCCATCGTGACACTGGCGGTGCTGCTGCGGTGGATGCCGCTGCGACTGCGGGGTCCCGGGGATCGTGAACCCGGGCGCGGTGCCGAGGTGACGATTGTTGTGGCGGCGACGATCGCGTTGATTGCCACGGTTGCGAAATACCATATCTACGTCTGGGCGTAGTCGGGTGTGTTGTGCACAGCCTCCAGACACCCTACGACTCAGGGGGACGCGATGGTTTGTTCGCCGGCTTCGGCGTAGGCGCGTTCGGTAGCCGCTTTGACCGGGCGCCACCAGGATTCGTTGTCCCGGTACCAGGCGACGGTGGCAGCCAAGCCGGTTCGGAAGTCCGCATAGTGGGGGCGCCAGCCGAGTTCGTCGCGGAGCGTGCTCGCATCGATGGCATAGCGTTGATCGTGGCCGGCGCGGTCGGTGACGTAATCGAAATCGTCGGGGGCGCGGCCGAACTCGGCCAGCAGCAGTTCCACGACGGTGCGGTTGTCGAGTTCGCCGTCCGCCCCGATCAGGTACGTCTGCCCGATCCGGCCGCGTTCCAGCACATCCCAGACGGCGCGATTGTGATCGTCGACGTGGATCCAGTCGCGGATCTGATGCCCGCCGCCGTACAGCCGCGGGCGCACGCCGTCGATCAGGTTGGTGATCTGGCGCGGAATGAACTTCTCGACGTGCTGATACGGCCCGTAGTTGTTGGAGCAGTTCGACAGGGTGGCGCGAATGCCGAATGACCGCACCCAGGCGCGGACCAGCATATCGCTGGCTGCCTTGGTGGCCGAATAGGGACTCGACGGGTTGTAGGCGGTGCGTTCGGTGAACGCGGGATCGTCGGCGGCGAGATCACCGTAGACCTCGTCGGTGGACACATGGTGGTAGCGCACATCGTGGCGGCGCACGGCCTGGAGCAGGGCGTAGGTGCCGACGATATTGGTCTGCACGAACGGCCACGGCTCGGCCAGCGAATTGTCGTTATGCGATTCGGCGGCGAAATGGACCACCGCGTCCACTCCGCTGACCAGTTCGTCGACCAGGTCCAGATCCGCGATATCGCCGTGCACGAAATCGATGCGGTCGGCCACCGGATCCAGTGAGGAACGGTTACCGGCGTAGGTGAGCGCGTCGAGCACCGCGACCGTGACCTCCGGCCGTTCGGTGACGGTCTGCTGGACGAAGTTGGCTCCGATGAACCCGGCCCCACCGGTCACGAGAAGACGCACGCACCCACTCTACGTCCGGACCACTCGGTCCGGGATACCTTGCCCCCGGTGCGGCATGCGGGGGATCGCGTCACTGCACGACCGAACCCGCGGGCGCGTCCATGGCATCCGGGAAGTCAAGGGCCGGAGCGTATTCCGTATCCCCTGTGCTGATAAGACGAGAAAAGTAAAGCTAAGGTAAATACCCGGATCCGCTTGTGGCCGCTATTTCACCGGCCGGCTCCGATCGATGCGTTGCGCTCCATCCCAGCACTCCCACATGAGGTGATCACATGCTTGTCAAAAGAACAGCCGCGATCGCGGGGCTGCTCGCCGCCGTAATCGGTATCGCCACCGGCACAGCCCAGGCGGCGCCGGTGGCCGAGCCCGCAGCGGTCGGCTTCACCGCGGAGGTCGTCGGCGACCGCGCCGTCGTCACCACCGATTCCGGGTCTCTGGTGGTCGAGGACGGGATGCTCGAGATCGAAGCATCCGACGGAACCGTACTGGCGGGCGCACCCCTGACATTCCGGGTCGACGATTTCGAGTTCCCGATCGCCGCCGAAATCTCCGGCCGGACCGCCACGCTCACCCCACAACTGGATCCCGCGCAGGCCGTGTACCGGCCGATCGCCCTGCCGCACCAGGACTCGGCCCCGTGGAAAACCCCGTACGACCGGGAAGTCGCGGCTTTCACCCGGCTCAAGGACACCATCGCCACCGGCGCATCCATCGGCACCCTCGTCGGCGGACTGGGCGGTGCGGGCCTCGGCTGCGTACTCGGCGGGATCGCCGGCGCGACCGTGGCCGCGGCGACCATCGTCGGCCTCTTCGGCCCCTTTGTCCCGGCCGCGGTGGTCGGTTGTCTGGGCGGGGTCATCGCGGTCGGCGCCCTGGGCACGGTAGCCGGGCAGCTGCTGATCACCGCACCGGTGGCGATCGGGGCGATCATCCAATACGTCACCACGATCAATGAGCCGTTCCCGGTGAAATAAGTCGTCCGCCGGAAACGGAGTTCCGCGCCGGGCCGTGCCGTCAGCGTTCATCGACCGAGATGGCCCGGTCCGGGTACCGCGGTCCGGACCGAGCCGGCCTCACGCAGGCAGTCGGTCGGCGCCCCAGCTACGGTGCACATATCCCACGACCCGGTCCAGTTCGGCGCGGTCCACCGAGGCCAGTTCGCCCGGCTCGAGCGGATCGAAGTGGAAGATGTAGAGCCGGGAGGCGAACTGTTCGAACGGCAGTGATGCCTCGCCGAAGCGTTCGCCGTGCCCGGCGGTTCCGACCACGACTCCGTCGCCCCAGTCCTGACCGCTGTCGTTGTTCGGGTTGTAGAAGTAGACCCGCATCCGGTCCTGCGGATCCAGCGCGACCCGCAGAATCGTGATCGCATGCCAGCCCACGAACCGGGCGGCGCTGTCGGTCACCGCGACTCCGGCCGGCTGCGGGTGGATCAGCGGCTGGTTGCCGTTGTGGAACGGGTGATAACTGGCGTAGAAGTGGCGCAGGAACTCGTCCAGTTCGGTGAGCTGCCCGGTGGCCACATCGACGTTGATCCGGAATCCCCGGCCCGACCACCAGCCGTGGAATTCCGGGTTCACCCAGCGGTGCGGATCACCTTCGCGATCGGCGCACTGCCGGCCCATTTCCGCGTAGATACGGTCCAGATGCGGCACCACCAGCAGCGATACCGGGTCCAGGTCGACCGGCAGTTTCGTGGCGAGCCCGCCCGCGCTGTCACGTGAGGAGATGGGCCGGCCCTCGAAATGCATGACGACCTCGTCGTCGCGCGCCGCCCACGCCAGTGTTTGCAGCAGGTAGTCGGGGTCGTTGTAGGCCCACATCGACAGGGCGCGGGCCGACTGGCAGGTCGGGTTGTCGCCCTGACCTACGCCGAGCGGCAGTCCCAGGATGGACAGCATGCCCGCGAGCAGGCGGGCGCGCGGATCCGGATCGGGTCCGAATGCCCGGGTGAGGCGTTCGGCCGAGTACGGCGACAGCTGCAGCGCGAGCTGGCGCCACAGTGCCGGGGCGACCGGCGGCTGATAGAGGATGCCGCGTTCCAGTAGCAGCGCGATCCCGTAGATGCACTGTGCGGTTTCGACGTGCACGGCGTCGGCGATGAGACGGCGGACCAGTTCGTGGTAGCAGAGCAGGCATTCGCGGCCGGTGCTGGACAGGCCCAGCGCCTCCCCCAGCAGGTACTCGCCCTTGCCGAGCAGGAACCGCACCAGTACGGCGTGATACGGGGAAACCAACCCCGTATCGTGCATGGACCGGGCGAAACCCGCCGTCTCGTACGCCAGCGCACTGTCGTCCATGGTCTCGAGGCGTGCGCGGTAGATCTCGACACCGGGATCTTCCCGGCACGCCTCGGTGGTGCCGTACAGGCTGCTGATCAGCCGGTCGGCGCCGAGTCCGGCGGAGCCCAGATCGATATCGGGGTTGGTCCGGGCGACGGCTATCTGGGTGATCATCCGCTTCACCGGCTCCACCTGGATCGGGCGCTGGCGCAGAATCCGCCAGATCTCGTCGACCAGGTTCTCCAGCACCTTCTCGTAGCCGATCTCCTCGACGAGATGGCGCAGCAGTTCCCGCGAAACCTGGGCCATCCGGCCCTGCTGTTCCCGTTCGGCCTCGGTCGGGGGCGTGAACAGCAGAGTCAGATTCATGGCCAGCACCTGGGACAGGTGGTGATCGGCCTGTTCGGCGGAGATCATCGGGTGCAGGTATTCGCCCTTGGCCACCGCCAGCAGCCGCAGATTGCTCACCGTCTCCAGCACGACGGTGTCGGCGTTGGCGCTGCGCAGCGAACCGGTGCTCAGCGACGGGATGAGGATCTGCGGCTGCGCCCAATCCGTACCGCGGAACAGGCCGGCCGATTCCAGCCGGGTGGCCCGCGCCCGTACGGCCGCACAGCCACCGGGTAGCAGCAGTGCGCGACGCAGCGCCGCGAGAACCCTCGACAGTTTCAGGTGCTTGCCGAAATCGCTGGCGTCCGCGAGCAGTTGGGTCGCGTCGTCCAACACGGCCAGGCGTCTGTCGAGGGTTGCCCCGTCGCCGCTGAGTGGGGTCAAATGCGGATCCTCCCCGTGATCAGTGTCTATGGCGTATGAGCACGGTCCCACGTGGTTGCGCTACCGCCTCCGGGTCCGAGTGCCGCTCATACGCGAAAACTGCCGAACGAATCAAATGTAGAAATCGAGCTCTTCCTGTCGCTTCAGCAGATCCCGCAGAGTGTACGGGTCGTCACCGAAGAAGTACAACAAGCCCCAATGGTTGCCGAATGCGGTACGTTTGGTCACTTTTTCCGTCAGCGGCTCCGTGAGCTCGTGAGTTTCGAAATATTCGTGGTCCTCGGTCTCCTCGGGTAACGACAACTGACTGACCACGCGCCGCCGCGGATAGACACCGAAGCACCCGGCATGCCCTTTCGCGTCCTCGACCTCTCGTGGAAAGAAGTCCTCGATCTCTTTCTCGGTCGTCTTCGGGTCGAAGGCGAGAACGAGGGCGTGGTAGGCGTTGAATCCATAGGAACGCTCCAGTAGTTCGAACACTTTGAACCCGGGCGGCCGGTAGGCGACCTCGCCGAAGTACATCTCACCGTCACTGGTGACGAAATATTCCGGATGCACGAAACCGAACTCGATATCGAAGGTTTTCACCAGCCGTTCGACCTGGCGCGTGATCTCCGGCCGATACTTTTCCAGTTCAGGCGTCGCAGGGACGAAAACAGAATACCCGAGTGTGACATATTCGGAAATGTTCAGGAAACATATCCGGCCGTTGTGTATCCACGCCTCCACCGCGAATTCCCAGCCGTCCAGATGCGATTCCATGAGGACCGGGAACTCGTCGTCGGGAATCGTATCGATCTCGTCCGGTGTCCGGATGACCCGATGCCCGAGGCATCCGGCCTTGTCGAAAGCCTTCACGTGGATGGGATCGTTGGGGTCGCCGTCGAGCTTCAGCAGGGTCTGGTTCACCCGTTTCAGGAAACGGATCACGTCATCGCGTTCGTGGGCTTCCTCGAATATTCCGACGCGTATCCCGCCCAATTGCGCCCGCCGCTTCATCAGCGCTTTGTCACGTAACAGCATGGCCTGCCCGAAAAGGCGGGGATTGTCCATCAGCACCGAGTTGATGGCACCCGCCCACTCGACGGTTTCCTCGAAGATGGGAATGGCGACGTCCACTCCCATGTCCTGAAGTGTCTCGGCGATTTCCATCGATCGATCGTTGAGCCGTTCGAAATTCCAGGGAAGATAGGGTATGCCGTTTTCGGCGCAGTAATCCGCCACCCACTCCGGCGCCACCACCACATAGCGCCGGTCGAATCGGTCCACCGCTTCCACAGCGTTCAAACTCCACCCCAAAAGGGCAACATAACCTTTTTCCGGATCGTACTTGTCATCCGTTTTCCGGACTCTGGACTCCGATACCGAAATCGACAAAACCTCTCCCCTCTCGACCACATCTGCAGCTCGTTGAATCACGAGGGCGTCGGTTCACACGCGAAGAATCCGGCCGCGCCGCCGGCACAGATATCGGGCCGCTACCGAATCCGCGTCGAGAGTTCGAATTCGCCGTGGACCGGATAATGTAACGCCCTCATTTCCTCCGAGTACCCGATGTTGCCGGAACGAAACCGTGCGCGGGCCCGGCGCACCGCGGACCGCACTCGAAAGCCGCGGCGCCACACCGCCGATCGGGTCGTCCGCGCCGGCCGTGGCCCGGGGCCGCACACCCGGCCGGTGCGGCGATCCGGCACCCACGGGCCTGCCGCACGAGCGTCTCCGCATCCCGGCTGGCACACTGATCGAACATGCGCGGAATCATTCTGGCGGGCGGCACCGGGTCACGGCTGCATCCGATCACGCGCGGGGTGAGCAAACAGCTGGTCCCGGTCTACGACAAACCGATGGTCTACTACCCGCTGTCCACGCTCATGCTGGCCGGTATCCGGGATATTCTGGTCATCACCACACCCGAGGACGCCGAATCCTTCACCCGGCTACTGGGTGACGGCTCGCAGTTCGGTATTTCGATCAGCTATGTCGTGCAGCCGGTACCCGACGGTATCGCGAAAGCCTTCGTGCTCGGCGCCGGCCATATCGGCGGCGACAGCGCCGCACTGGTCCTGGGTGACAACATCTTCCACGGGCCCGGTCTGGGCACCAGCCTGCACCGGTTCACCGATATCGACGGCGGCGCCATCTTCGCCTACCGGGTCTCGGATCCGACCGCCTACGGTGTCGTCGAATTCGCCGACGGCAAGGCGATCTCGATCGAGGAGAAACCGAAGGTCCCGCGCTCCAACTATGTGGTGCCGGGGCTGTACTTCTACGACAACGACGTGGTGGAGATCGCCCGCGGTCTCGTCCCGTCGGCACGCGGGGAATACGAGATCAGCGATATCAACCGGGCTTACCTGGAGGCGGGCCGTCTCGGCGTCGATGTGCTGGCCCGGGGCACCGCCTGGCTGGACACCGGCACCTTCGATTCGCTGCTCGACGCCGCCAACTACGTGCGCACCATCGAGGAACGCCAGGGATTGAAGATCGGCGTGCCGGAGGAGGTCGCCTGGCGGATGGGCTATATCGACGACGAACAACTGTGCCTGCTGGCCGACCCGCTCACCCGCTCCGGTTACGGTAAATACCTGCTCGATCTGCTCGAGCACGGACGGAGTTGGTGAGTAGGTACATGCGGGTCAGTGAGATGTCGGTCCCCGGCGCGTGGGTTTTCAGCCCCACAGTCCACGGCGACGATCGCGGCTGTTTCGCCGAAACCTTCCGCGCCTCGGAGTTCGAGAAGGTCACCGGCCGGCCGTTCGATCTGCTGCAGGTCAACACCTCGGTATCCGCCGCCGGGGTGCTGCGCGGGATCCACTACACCGACGATCCGCCCGGCCAGGCGAAATACGTCACCTGCGTACGCGGGGCGTTCTTGGATGTGGTGATCGACCTGCGGGCCGGATCGCCCACCTTCGGCCGCTGGGACAGTGTGCTGCTCGACGACCGCGACCGGCGCTCGGTTTTCATCTCCGAGGGACTCGGACATGCCGTCCTGTCGCTGGCCGACGATTCCACCCTCACCTACCTGTGCTCTCTCGAATACAGCCCCGAACACGATCACGACCTGGACGCCTTCGATCCGGATCTGGCCATCGACTGGCCCACCGCCGGTCGCGACGGGCAACGGCTCACCTATCTCCGTTCACCGAAGGACGCGGCAGCACCGCGCCTGCGCGACCGCTGACCCCGGCTCCGGAAAGCAAACGGCGCAACGTCGCGCGGATTCCGTTCGCCTGGGCGGGTTCCACCGGATTCGCCGAGAGGCCGGTTCGGCGGTAATGTCGCTGCCCGGCGGTTCCGTCGCGGAACCGTCCCGCGGTGCCGGTACGACCACCGGCCCAGGCGCCCCGGCTGCTGCCGGGCCGGTTCTCGGGGATTCGTCCGCTGATCTCACTGGCCGTACCGGAATCCGCCCTGGATTCCCCACCGGAAGCCAACCGTGACCACGTATATCGGCGCCGGCCGCTGCTATACCCCCGTGGAGAGGAATGAGACGTAGCCGACAGTCGAAAAAATTCGCTGGAACGGCGTAACGCCACGGGGACCCGGCACCGATACGACCCATGAAAGCCGGAGCTGATCTAAACCGGGGAATGGAGATGACAGTGCGTACGACGTTTTCGACTTCCGTCTCGGCGGGCGCCAAGTCCGCGGCCGCGCGGGACTACGTCCAGCGTGGCTGGACGGTCGCCGAAACGACCAACGGCCTGTGCCTGATCACCGATGCCGACGTATCCGCCGTCGAGGTCACCGGGGAGTTGGCCGCGTCGGTACGCCGGTACCTGCGCGCGAACAACCTGACCGGTCCGGTTATCGAGATCCCAGGCGCAGAGCGTCGCGAGATCCACCTGGTCACCGGTATGCGCAAGGCCGAACGGGCCGTCGAGGCGCTGCGTGAGGCCGGTGCGGTCGTGCACACCGACGGCGCCGGGATCCCCCTGCCGCCCACCCACCTCTCGGCGGGTTCGGCAAGCTGGGGCGTCTCCCCCGACGAGGCCCGTTGGATCCCGCCGGTGGTCGCGCTCGGTGCGGCGGTGCGTTCGGCTCTCGCCCGGCGTCCGCGCCGGCTGACCAGCGTCGCCTGAGCAGGCACAACCCACAGCCGACAGTGAAAAACCCCGGTCGCAGCGTGCGACCGGGGTTTTCGGCGTGCCGGAACACTGCCGGGCCCACCGAGCCGCGCCCGGATACGCGGATCCGCATCGGGCCGGGTGGCGCCGAGCCGGATCAGCGGATACGGAAGATGACCAGTCGCTGCACCACGAAGTTGATAACCGTCGCGGTCCCCTGGGCGATCACGAAAGCCAGTGGCACCCGCCACCACAGCCCTTCATCGAAGGCTTGGTAGAACACCCAGTTGATGCCGACCTGGACGCAGAAGGTCAGCGCGTAGAGCACGACCACCGCGACGAAACGAGCCCGGCTGGGCGGTGCGTCGAAGGTCCATCGCCGGTTGATCAGATACGCCGTCGTGGTACCGGCGATGAACCCGATCGCTTTCGCGATATTCACCGGCAGCCCCGCCACCTCGAGCAGAACCCAGTACAGCCCGAAGTCGACCACTGCCGAGAGCGCACCGGTGGCCACGAACCGCATCAGCTGCGTCTTCAGCCCGATTCCCGCACTCTGCTGCCCGGAAACGTCCGGCGCGAGCCCCGGAGCCACCTGCTCCTCGCCCGAAACGGAAAGATCCCCGGCTCCCCCCGGCACTACCCGAGGTTCCCGGCTCACGGCATTGCTTTCAGGACCCACCGCCCGAAATCTACTTGCCGACCCCCACCGCAGCACCCCTGGGTACCCGGCACCCCCGTACACCCCGCTCCCCCGACCAGCATCCATCCCAGGTGCAGCGCCACCGGTGTCCCGTCCACCCCAAACCACTTCCACCGATCGCCTACCCCGAGACCGGAGACACCCCTGCTCCCGTCCGCCCGCTGGACCGTTCCCCGCCTGATTTCACCGCATTGCTCACCCTCGGAGTTACCACCCGACCACTCACGGATCCTCTGCCCCGCCGGCAGCCGCACCGCGCCCACACCCCGTGACATGGACCACTCCGAAGCACCCACCCTCCACGAACGCCCCACTCCGATAGCACCCGTCGATAAGCCCTCGACCCGCGACACCGCAGGGGTCGCAATGTTGCAGTAGCCTCTATGCCGATGTCCACGAAAGCTCCGACCTCGACCCAGTCGGCCGGTACCGAGACCCCGGCGGCCGGCGAACCCGATACTGCTGTTACCGGGTTCGCGCTACCCACCACCACCCGGAAACTCGCCGGATGGGCTCGTACCGCCGCGACCACCGCCGAGGTGCTCTCGACGAGCGACCCGGAACTCATCGCCGAAGCGGTCACCAAGGTCGCCACGGACAACGATGGCAAACCGGCGCATCTGCGGCGCGGTGTGATCGCCCGCGGTCTCGGCCGCTCCTACGGCGACAACGCGCAGAACGCGGGTGGCCTGGTGGTCGATATGACCGCGTTGAACAAGATCCACCGGATCGACCGGGACAGCCGGCTGGTGGATGTCGACGCGGGCGTGAACCTGGATCAGCTGATGAAGGCCGCGCTGCCGTTCGGTCTGTGGGTTCCGGTGTTGCCCGGGACCCGGCAGGTCACCGTCGGTGGTGCGATCGGTTCCGATATCCACGGCAAGAACCATCACAGCGCGGGCAGTTTCGGTAACCATGTGCGGTCGATGCAGTTGCTCACCGCGGACGGCACCGTGCAGACGATCAGCCCGAAGAAGAACGCCAAATTGTTCTGGGCCACGGTCGGCGGCTGCGGTCTGACCGGGATCATCCTGCGGGCCACCATCGAGATGACCCCGACCGAGACCGCGTACTTCATCGCCGACGGCGATGTGACCGCGGGCCTCGACGAAACCATCGCCTTCCACAGCGACGGTACCGAGGACAACTACGAATACAGTTCCGCGTGGTTCGATGCGCTGAGCCCGATGCCGAAACTGGGCCGGGCGGTGATTTCGCGCGGTTCGCTGGCCAAACTGGATCAGCTACCGAAGAAGCTGCAGAAGAACCCGCTGGATTTCACCGGGAAGACCTTCCTCACGTTCCCCGATATCTTCCCGAACGGCCTGCTCAACAACAAGACTTTCACGCTGGCCACCGAGGTCTGGTACCGCAAGGGCGCGACCTACCGGCAGAAGCCGCAGAACCTGACCGCTTTCTACCACCCGCTGGATATGCTGGGCGAGTGGAACCGCGCCTACGGTTCGCGGGGTTTCCTGCAGTACCAGTTCGTGGTTCCGCCGGAGGCGGTGGCGGAGTTCAAGCAGATCCTCATCGATATCCAGGCCAGCGGCCACTATTCGTTCCTCAACGTGTTCAAGTACTTCGGCGGAGGCAATCAGGCGCCGTTGAGTTTCCCGATGCCGGGCTGGAATGTCTGCCTGGACTTCCCGATCGCACCCGGCCTCAACGAGTTCGTCACCGAATTGGATCGGCGGGTCCTGGAATTCGGTGGCCGGCTCTACACCGGGAAGGATTCGCGTACCACCGCCGAAACCTTCCACCAGATGTATCCCCGGATCGACGAGTGGATCAAGGTGCGCCGCAGCGTCGATCCGACAGGCGTATTCATGTCCGATATGGCGAGAAGGCTGGAGCTTCAGTGATCAACGCGGTAGGCAATCCGCAGTCCATTCTGCTGTTCGGCGGGACCTCGGAAATCGGCCTCGCGATCTGTGCGGAATACCTGAAGAAGGGCCCGGCCCGGGTGGTCCTGGCGGTCGTGCCCGGTGATCCGCTACGCGATACCGCTGTCGCCCAGTTGAAGGCTTCCGGGGCGAGCCGGGTCGATGTGATCGATTTCGATGCGCTGGATACCGCCGCGCATCCCGAGGTCGTCGAGAAGGCTTGGGCCGAGGGCGATATCGATGTCGCGATCGTGGCGTTCGGCCTGCTCGGCAATGCCGAGGAACTGTGGCAGGACCAGCGCAAGGCTGTCCAGATCGCGCAGATCAACTACACCGCAGCGGTTTCGGTGGGTGTGCTGATCGGCGAGAAGATGAAGGCGCAGGGCTTCGGCCGGATCATCGCCATGTCTTCGGCCGCCGGTGAGCGGGTGCGGCGCTCGAATTTCGTGTACGGCTCCACCAAGGCCGGGTTGGACGGTTTCTACCTCGGCCTCGGCGAGGCGCTGCGGCCGTTCGGGCCGCGGGTGCTGGTGATCCGGCCCGGTCAGGTGCGCACCACCACCACGATCGAGCACTGGAAGGCCACCGGCGCCAAAGAGGCACCGCTGACCGTGGACAAGGAAGAAGTCGCGGCGCTGGCCGTCGCGGCTTCGGAGAAGGGCAAGGAGCTCATCTGGGCGCCGGGTGCGTTCCGGTACGTGATGATGATCCTGCGCCACATCCCGCGCCCGATCTTCCGCAAACTCCCCGTCTGACGGACGGTAACCAGGCGCTACGGCCCGCACGGGGCGAACCGTGGCGGGTACGCCGGGCCCGAAGAGTCGTCCGGGGCCGGGGGTGCGCCTCGTTCCGGCTCACCACGCCCCGTCGATCCTGATCGATAGAGTTCAAGGGCCGTCGCTACCGGATCTGGTCCGGTAGCGACGGCCCTTGTCGTATTTCGGTTCGCCCGGCACACGGCTACTGCCTGACCGGCGGACAAAGCTCATACCCGCGTCATACGCTGTCCGAGTTCCCGGCGCAGCACCTCCTGGGACGGCAGGCGCCCGAGGACGCGCAACACCGTGGGTCGTAGTTCTCGCTGCTCCTCATCGGTGAGCAAGCCGACGAGATCGCGCAATTCCATATCATCGAAGGCCGAGGTCATGTGCCCCAGGGTACGGCGCGATTCCGGGTTCGTCATCCGTTCGGGAATTCCCTCACCTGGAAATAAACCGAGTTGTGAGGCAGCACACAATATCGACGAGTTTCGATGTAGCGCACCGTAGTTCAACTCACCTTGATGGGATCGTCGGTCGCCAGACCGCTGCGAGTGCGCTGGGTAACGGTCAATTCCGCAGGTTGCGCGCCGGGCCGGTACGGGGTGTAGCGCTCGAGCGAACCCCAGTCCCGCGCCCAGTCCTCGGCGAGGTAGGTGGCCACCGAATCCGCCTTCAGGAGCAGTTCGGCCCAGCCCAGTGGACCGCCACCGATATGGTCCTGCCAGGCATTGGACGCATCGGACCCGACCCGGTCGGGCAGGATCCGCCAGCGCGGCACCTCCGCGACCCCGTTCGCATGGTCGAACGGCCGCTGACAGCCGAAGGCCAGCCCGACGTGCCAGTCGAGCAACACCGGATCGGTGTGCCCGACAACCGAATCCAGGGTCGCCAGGCGCGGCAGCCGGGGCGGGGTGACGGCCAGCCACTGCCGGCTGGTGATGTCGTTGTCCACCGCGACGAGCCGGACGGCGTTCACTTCACGCGGCAACTGGTCCAGCGGCACCCGCAGATTGCGCCAGGACGGATTCGGGCCGATATCCAGCGGAGCCACCGAACCCAGCACTTGCATACTGCCGTCCGCGGCCCGGGTTCCGTATTCGACGGTCAATTCCTGCCCGTAGGTGAGCACTCCGTCGGCATCCACCGATTTGATCCGGCCGGCGGCCGTGATCGCCAGCACCCGGTAGGCGGGGTCGGCGCGCATCTCGTCGGTCAGGTCCAGGCGGTACCACTGCGAGGTCAGTTTCGCCTGCTGCTGGTCGCCGGTGTGGTAGCTGCCCAGCACCGGGGTTCGGGCGGGGTCGAGACCGAACGGCAGGGCCACGGTGGAACCGTTGATCCCCGGCTGGGCTTCGGTACCGCCGCCGGTCCCGGCGCCGGTGGTGTCGGTGGTTTTGTTCTCGGTATCCGATTCGAGCGAGTTCGCGCTGCCGGAGACGGTTTCCTCGGCATCCGCGGTGAGATCGTCTGCCACTCCCTCCGGCGTGAAACCGATCGTCTCGGTGCCGGGATCGCTGGAGACCAGACCGTGGGCCGGGTCGCCCTCGTACGGCTGCAACAGGGAATCGGCGGTATCGGTCTCCACCAGGACCTCGTCGGCCAATCCGCACGGTTCCCCGGCCAGCGCCCGGAAATTCGATTTGGCGATCGAGTACGCCGGGTATTGGGCCACGGCCGCCTTGGTCAGCGAAGCGATCTCGAACAGCACCATCAGCGCCGCGGCGACGGTCAACGGCGCGGACGCGTAGCGGGACGAACGGGACGGCGGGCCGCTGCGATACGGCGCCCGGTAGTGAAACCAGAGGGCGGCCAGCAGGGCGAGCACGCTGAGCCCGAGGAACAGGGTCGAGAAGCCCTTACCCGCGATCAGCGGCGCCTTGTCCCACCACGGGACACCGTAACTGGACACATACCACCAGCCGTTCGACCCGGTGAACGTGATCGCCAGCAGGAACAGCACGGCGGCGGCGAACAGTGCCCGGTTGCGCGGCGCGCGAATACCGTTGGTGCCCACGGCGACCGCCGCCAGCGCGGCGAGCGAACCGGCCAGGCCGGCGTAGACGCCGAAGTGATGGGTCCATTTGGTGGGCGTGAACATCATCAGCAGCAGCGAGGCGAACACGATGCCGAGAATGCGCACCGACGGCCCCCGCGAGGTACCGGGGATCCGGCCCTTGCGCAGCACCTGTAGCACGCACACCAGCAGGCAGAGCAGCATCAGCAGCACACCGAAACGCCGGGCCAGCGAACCGTCCGGGGAGAGCATCAGCAGCGAATCCCAGCGGGTGCGTTCGTCGAACCACGCCACATTCGGGCCGACCGCTGTCCGCACCCGGGTGGCCTCCAGCACTGTGGACAGGGTCTGATCGGCGAAAATGACGACGAGTACCAGTGTTCCGGCGGCCAGTCCGGGCGCGAGCAAACTCGCGTAACGCCCCACCGCGCCCCACACGCTCGTGGTCTGCCTGTCGGGCATGGACGAGCGTCCCGGCTTCGCTACCGTCTCCGGGCGTGATTCGCTCAGATCGCCACGGGCCCGTTTGATGATGATCTGCAGAACCGGACGGGATCCCGCGATCAGCGCGGCGATACAGATCAGCCCGGTCGGGCCGGCGGCGAGCGAGAACGCGGCGATCAGGATCGCTATCGCGGCCGGCAGCAGGCGGGCGGTTGCGATGGCGCGTTCGATCGAACACCAGGTGAGCAGCGCACCGGCGGCGATCAGCGGTTCGGGGCGCAGACCGTTGTCGTAGGGCAGCCAGAACGCCAGGAACACCAGGCCGGCGGTCCACAGCGCGACCCGGTTACCGCGTACCCGGGCACCGAGCCGGGGCAGCACTTCGCGGCTGATCACCAGCCAGCACACGATCCCGGCCAGCAGCGTGGGCAACCGCATCCACGGACTCGACTCCGAGATCCGCGACATCCACGCCAGCACTTCGTACGACCAGCCGAACGGTGCCTCGGGTACCCCGAACCAGCGGTAGTAGTTCGCCAGATAACCGGATTTCTCCGACACCCGGGCCATGTTCAGGATGTAGCCGTCGTCGGAGGTGTTGGCACCGATGAAATGCCAGCCCACCAGCACTCCGAGCACCGCGCCGTCGGCGAGCCGGAACCGCCACCAGTGCGCGGGCAGGAATCGCCGGGCACACCGGCCGTCGGTGGTGTCGAGCAGGTGCAGGGCGAGCAGCGCGAGTGCGGTGAACCCGACCGCGCCGATGATCGCCGCCAGTTTCAGCGGTGTCGGCGAGGAGGTGAAACGGGAGTCGATATCGGCGTGCAACCGGATCCCGGCGAGCTGCTCCGCGGGCAGGTCGGTGAAAACACCGACCATTTGCGGCCGGATATCCCGATCTACCTGCGCACGCAACGGCGTACCGTCGGCGCGGACGGCACCGGTGAGCTCGGCGGTGGTCGAGGCCGCGGTCGAAATCACCGACAGCGATCCACAACCGGCCAGTTCCGCCCGGTCGGCGGTCAGCAGCGGTACATCGCGCAACACCACCGAGAGCGTGTCGCCGGAAACGGTGACCCGCAGGCCGCGCGCCGACGATTTACCCGATTCGTCGGGAACCGTGGTCACCACGGTCCCCTCGGCGCCGCCGAGCACCTGGCACGGCACCGTGAGCTCCAGCCGCAGCGGCTGATAACTCACCAGCGGCGCCTCGATATCGGTCGTGCCGGCCTGTGGCCACTCCAGGGTCGTCTCGTTCTGCCGGACCGGCAGCACCGGCGCCAGAATCGCCAGCGCGAACCCGAGTAGCCCGGACACGAGGGCCAGCAGACGGATACGGTTCGACGCTCGGGAGGATCGTTGCGGTCGCACGGGGCTCGACTCTAATGGGCGCAACCGGACACGACGCATCCGCTGCCGCGCCCGGCACGGCGGCGGTCCACCGGGGCTCGAACGCCTACCGGCCGATACACCGGGCGCACGGCGAACGAGCCATCACACCCCACTGAGACTTCAGATGGCCGATGTGGCTGGAAGGCTTTGGGGACAGACCGTCCGGGAGGGGGCGGGCTGCCCCGGCCCACGGCAGGGACTGGCGGCTCCGGCGCTCAGCGGTTCACCACGATCAAGGTGAACGGCCCGATATCGGTGGTGGTGAAGCGGGGATCGTCGAACAGTGCCGCCGGGAAGGTGACGGTGTAGCGGCGGACGTTGGGGTCGTTCGGGTAGGTGTCCGCGGCCAGCCGCAGGGTGTAGTCGTCGCCGCTGCGGCGGAACAGGAAAGCGTCGGGGGCGCGCCATGGGGCGGCCGCCATCGCGTCGAGGAGTTCCTGTGGCGTCTCCAGTTCGCTCCACGCCTCGATGGTCACCGAACGGTCCGCGTAGTCGGCCAGCGGATTCGCGTAATGCGAGGTCATGCCCTGGAAACCGAAGTACGGATAGTAGGCGAGGAAGGTGGTGTCGCCGGTGAGCAGCACGTTCTCCGACGGTTCGCGGCCGGTCTGCGCCCGCAGGGCGTCGTCGATATGCCGGTAGTGCCGGACGGCGGCCGGGTCGCGCTGGTCGGCGCGGTGACCGTCACCGTCGGTATCGGTGTAGGCGGTGGTGATCTCGGGAGCCAGCACATGCGGGATGTTCTGGCAGTAGGCCAGCGCGCCCACGGTCGCGAGCACGATCGCCACCCAGCGGAACCGTGCCGGTTCGTTCAGCGCCTGATACATCGCCCGGGCGCCCTCCACGAACCCGAATGCGCCGGCCGCCGCCAGCAATACCAGCAGCACCGGCTCCAGTCGAAAGGACAGCAGGGTCGTACCCGCCACCGTGGCCAGCATGGACAGCAGTGCCCACAGGTACACCGCGACCACGCCGAGCCCCAGCGATTGCGCTCGCCGCGACGAGCTCGCGCGCAGCACCAGCCAGATCACGCCGATCAGGCACAGGCCGCCGAGCAGCGAGAACTCCGCCATCGGCAGCGGCAGTTCGGATCCGGCCTCGGGCAGATAGTGGAAGGCGCCGCCGGACTCCAGTTTCGGGTTGTCCAGCATCCGCAGCAGGAAGGGCACGAACACCGGCAGCCCGACCAGCGCGGTGACCACACCCATCACGACCAGACGCAGCAGCGGCGCACCGATCGCGCGTCCGATCCCCTGGACCGGTTCGCTCGCCGCCCCGTGCTGCGCCGCGATCCGCCGCGGTGTCCGCGCGGCATAGCGGGCGCGGACTCCGAGCCCCGCCGCGACAACCGCCATGAGCACCACGGCGAATACCGCGAACGCGAAGTAGAGGGTGTAGAAGGTGGCCGCGAGGCCGAGAAAGAGCCCGGTACCCAGTACCGCGGCCCAGCCACCCGCCGTCGGTTCCACCGGTGCCGCGACGGTCCGCCGGGCCGCTCCGGAATCACGGGCAGTGGCTTCACCGGACCCAACAGCCGCCGACGAATTCTCGCCGACGGAACCGGACGCGGTCTCGCCGGTGTGCCGATTCGCTCGTTGCGCGGCCGCCGGTCCGGAGATTTCGGCGGCGTCTGCGTCCGCTGTGTCAGCGGCCGGATCGGCAGGCGAAACGTCCCGCGCCGGTACCTCGGTGCTCCCCGCGTGCACCCGGTTCCCGCGGCCGACCCGGTTGACGAGTTCGGCCGGGCGGTACAGCGCGCCCCACGCCATCACGAGCACCGGCGGGATGAGAATGGCGATCACGGCGCCGTAGGCCTCGGGCGCGGCATAGGTGACCGCCACCGCGGTGATCGCGGCGGTCACCCCCACCGCCCAGTCGGCCCGGATCAGCCGCGACCACAGCACCAGCGAGACCACCGCTGCCACCGCGATCGACCCGATCGCGTACGGCTTGAAAACCTCCCAGCCGTCCATCCCGAGCAGGTTCGCGACCCGTCCGCCGAGCCAGAACCAACCGGCCGGGTAGAACGGCGGCAGGTCCGCGTAGGTCATATCCCGCAGCGCGGCGCTGTCGGTGAGCCGGGTGAGGTATTCGGTGCGGAATTCCTGATCCACCGAGACACCGAACAGGTACAGCTTCGTCGCCGCCAGCGGCATCCCCAGGGTTACCGTGACGAACGCCGAGATCCCGGCCCAGGACAGCAGTTTCGCCCATCGCGGGGCCCGGTGTAGCCGCAGCAGTGCGATCGCTACCGCCAGCAGTACCGCGGCACCGACCTGCCCCACGGTAGTCAACGCCCGCAACACATTCGAGGAGTTGAACGCCGGCCAGTTCACCAGCGAGAACGCCAACAGGCCCACCGCGACCACCAGCACGGCGACCACCGTGGCGAGGACCGCCTCGCCGATTCCGGCCCCGACCTGACGCACCGATCGCGCGCCACGACTCGTCGTCATCGGCGTACTTACCTCCGGCTCCTGCTACACGAAACTGGCCGTCGGTCAGCCTAGTGGAGGATGTGCATGTACCACCGAGCACTGAACCGCACGCCAATTCTTCGATGTCGGCGCACCCCACACATCGACAGCAGCCGACCCTCCCGCTCGGCTCAGAATTCCGGTTCAGAGGGCCCCTCGTGCACATTGACCTGCTGGAGCTCGACCGACAAGCGAGAAGCGGTCACGAACTCCGAATCGTCGTGCACGACTACCAGTCCGTGATGGGCTGCCGTGGCGCACACCTGCAGGTCTACCGCGGAAAGGCACTGATGCTGCCCGCGTTCGGCGGCTCGGTATTGCAGCGTGGAAATCCACTGACCGGCCGACTTCGGCACCGTGACCTCTGGGTACAACTCAGCGTACATCCGGCAATAGGTGGAGTACTCCGCCAAGTTACGTGCAGAGCGGAGGAATTCGCCGCGCTGCGGATAACAAGAACGGAAAGCGCCTGCCTCGGCCACCGGCAGCCACTGCTCGACCATCTTCGGGTCTCGGAGAAATCGCCATATCGCGGACGAATCGACAAGGTATTTCGTCACTGGTACGCACGCTTATCCGCTGCATGCGCCGCCTCGGCACCCTCGATGTCCCAGTCCTTCGCCAGCTCGAAATAATGTTCGAAAGCGGCGGCACGGGAACGACGCTGGTTGTACTCGCGCAGCGCTTCCGCGACTGCGGCTGTTTTCGTCTTGTGTCCGCCCAGCCGTTTCGCGGTCTCCAGCTCATTGTCATCGATATCGATGTGGGTTAGGGACACAACGGCCTCCTGTACATAAACAGCCTGGGTGGAACCTGACTTATGTACATTCTAGCGAAGGTCCCCGACCCCACCGAATCGATTATCAGTACACGCGCAGCATGCCCGGATCCCACAAGCCGCTGCGGGTGGCGGTGCCGGTCTGCAGTTGAGCGGGGACCGCGTCGTAGTACTGGTCGTAGCGTTCCAGCGTGCCCCAGTCGCGACCCCAGTCGTGGTTCAGATAGGTCGGGATGGTGGTCGATTTCGCCAGCATCTGCGAGAACCCGAGCGGGCCGCCGAACTCCTGGGCCTGCCAGGTGTCGGTGGAGCTCACCGCCAGCGGGCGATCGGGCAGGATGCGGAACTTCGGCACCTCGGCGACCCCGTTCTCGTGCCGGAACGGACGCTGGCACGGGAACTGCAGCCCGACCGCCCAGTCGAGCAGGATCGGCTGCTCGGAACCCAGGTAGTCGTTCGCGCTCTGCAACGTCGGCACCCGCGGCGGGGTGAAGGCCAGCCACTGATCGCCGATGAGGATCGGATCATTGGCCACAATGCGCACCGCGTCGGCTTCGGGCGCGAGCTCGTCCAGCGGGACCCGCAGGTTGCGCCAGGACGGGGACGGGCCGATATCGCGCGGCACATAGGTCCCGATATAGCTGACCGAACCGTCCGGCTGCCGTTTCCCGTAATCCACGGTGAGCGACTGGCCGTACTGCATGACGCCGCTGTCGTCATAGGACAGGATGCGTCCGGCCGCGGTGATCACCAGCAGCGGCTGGTCCGGCGAGCGTTGCGGCAGTTCGTACCAGCTGGAGGTCACCAGCGCGGGCTGCTGCACACCTTCCTGGTAGCTGCCGAGGACCGGCGTGGTGGCCGGGTCCAGCCCGAACGGCAGGGCCGCGGTGGAGCCGTTCACGCCGAGCGCGCCCTGGCCACCGCCGGTACCGGCGTTCTGGCCCTCTGCGAACGAGGCGCCCACCGACTGATTGGAGGTGTTGCCGGTGCCCGGTTTCACCTCGACCGCGTCGGCGGACAGATCGTCGGGGATGCCGTTCGGGTCGAAACCGACCGGGTCCACACCGGCCAGCGGGTCGGCGGGATTGGTGGGCGGATTCGCCGGATCGATGATCGGGTTCAACCGGCCGGCGTTGGCATTCACTTCGACCAGCACATCGTTGGCCAGCCCGCAGGATTCACCGGTGAGCGCGTCGATATTGCCGCGCGCCAGCGAATAGCCCGGGTACTGCGCGTACGCGCCCTTCGCCAGGGAGAGCACCTCGAACAGCACCATCGCCGCGGCCACCAGGGTCAGCGGTATGGCGGCGAATTTCCGGATCCGCCGGCCGCGCACCGTCCGGGTGGAATCCGGCGGTTTGGCATACCCTTCCCGCAGTACGTGCCAGCCCACCAGCAACAGCGACAGCCCGAACAGCACCAGCATCACGGTGTTGGACGAGATACCGAACAGCGAGATCCGTTTGTCGAACCACGGGACCCCGTAACTGGAGACGTACCAGTAGCCGTTGATCCCGGAGAACGCGAGCGCCAAGGTGAACATCAGCCCGGCCAGAAAGATCGCCCGGTTCTTGCGCGCGCGCAACGCCGACGCCGACACCGCGACCGCCGTCACCGCTGCCAGCGAACCCGCGATACCGGCGTAGGCGCCGAAGTGGTGGGTCCACTTGGTCGGGAGGAACATCATGAAGAAGATCGTTCCGATGACCACGCCCATCAACCGCCAGGTCGGGCCGGCGGCGATACCGGGCACCCGGCGGCGGCGCAGCAGCACCAGCATGGTGGTGAACAGGCACAGCAGCATGACCAGGAACGCGAAGCGGCGCGCCAGCGACCCGTCGACGGTTTCGACGAACAGGTAGTAGTAACGCAGATAGTCCTCGTACCAGGCGAGGTTCGGCCCGGCCAGCTGCCGGACCCGGTTCGCCTCCCGAATCCCGGCGAAGGTCTGATCGCCGTAGACCACCGTGAGCACCAGGAAGCCGGCCGCCGCCAGCGGAGCCAGCAGTGCCACGGTGCCGTGTTCGCGATGCCGTTTCACGATGATGCGGGTGATCGGCCGGATACCGGCCAGCAGCGCGGCCACGCACATGAGGCCGGTCGGGGCCGCGGCCAGCGTGAACGCCGCGACCACTACCGCGACAGCGGCGGGCAGCAGGCGCGCGGTCGCGATGGCCCGTTCGATCGAAACCCAGGTGAGCAGCGCGCCCAGCGCGACGATCGGCTCCGAACGCAGACCGTTGTCGAACGGCAGCCAGAACGCCAGGAACACCAGGCCGCCGGTCCACAACGGGACACTGCCGAACCAGGCCCGGGCCCGGGCTCCCCGCAGACCGTTGCCCAGCCGCGGTACCACCTCACGGCTGATCACCATCCAGGACAGGATCCCGCAGGCCAGGGCGGGCAGCCGGACCCACGGGCTGGCCGTGGAGACCTCGGCGAACAGCTGGATCACGTAGTAGTACCAGCCGAACGGCGCCTCCGGGACCCCGTACCAGCGGAAGTAGTTCGCCATATAGCCGGCGTCCGGCGCCACCCGGACCATGCTCAGGATGTAACCGTCGTCGGAGGTGTTGGCACCGAGGAAATGCCAGACCAGCAGGGTGCCGATCACCCCGCCGTCGGCGATGGTCGGCTCGAGCCAGTTCGCGGGCAGGAACCGCCGGTGCCCGCGGCCGTCGCTGGTGTCCAGCCGGGCCAGTGCCACCAGCGAGAGCAGGGTGCACAGCACCGCCGCGATCATGGCGGCGAGTTTGATCCAGGTGGGGCTGGAGCTGAACCGGGTGTCGATGGTCGACTCGAGAGACATCCCGGCCGGGACGCCACCGGTCATATCGGTGAAGATGCCCACCATCTGCGGACGCAGATCACCGACCAGCTGCCCCGCATTGGGGGCGCCGGTCTCGGTGACCAGCCCTTCGAACGCCGCCGTGGTGCGCTCGTTGTCGGAGCTGATGGTGATGGCCGAACAGTTCGCCATCTCCGTCCGGTCGGCGGTGGCCACCACCGCATTGCGGTCCACCACATCGACCGATGTATCGGAGACCCGCACGAACAGCGCTTCCAGCGCCGCCCGGTCGCCCTGCGGCGGCGCGGTGGCCAGCAGCATGCCGCCCTCGGGCGGCAGCTGGTTCACGGCCGAACACGGAATGGTCGCGGTGAGATCGAGCGGCACCTGCGACATCAGTGGGGCCTGCACATTGGCCAGGCTGTTGTCCTGCGGCCAGGTCAGCGTCGCCGTGGTCTGGGTGATCGGCAGGAACGGGGTGGCGATCGCGAAGAGCGCACCGAGTACACCGGTGACGATCGCGACGAGACGCGCGACCCGGAAATCCTTCGGCGTAACCCTCGGCCCCGGTTCCGGTGGCGTCTTCGTCAGTACTGCGGTGGCGACTTCTGGCACGCTGGCATGCTACTTGGGCGCGCCGCGCCCGGCCCGCTGATACCCCGGCGCGTACCCGGCCGGAACGAAAACACTCCGGCGGACAGTGCATAAAAAGTAGTGGAACGGGGTAAAGAGGGGCGGCCGACACAATCGGCCCGGAAATGACCCCCTTATGCGCGGGGTATAGCGGCGGTAATGGAAAGGTAGGGGCATGACCAAGGTGAATCTCGAGACGAACTACGGAACCATCGGCCTCCAGCTGGACGAGGCGAAGGCGCCGGACACCGTCCGTAACTTCGTCGAATACGTCGAGTCCGGACACTACAACGGCACGATCTTCCATCGCGTGATCCCGGGCTTCATGGTTCAGGGCGGCGGTTTCGACGGTCAGATGCAGCAGAAATCGACCAAGGCGCCCATCCAGAACGAGGCCGCGAACGGCCTGAAGAACGATAAGTACACGGTCGCGATGGCGCGCACCAACGACCCGCATTCGGCGACGGCGCAGTTCTTCATCAATGTCGCCGACAACGATTTCCTCAACCACACCCAGCCGGCGGGCCAGGGCTGGGGTTACGCCGTCTTCGGCGCCGTCACCGACGGCACCGATGTCGTCGACGAAATCGCGAAGGTGTCGACCTCGTCGCAGGGTATGCACCAGGATGTGCCGACGGAGAACGTGGTGATCAAATCCGCGTCCATCGTCGGCTGAACTCGGTTTCGCGCAACGGTTCGGGTCGCGCCGGCGTAGTCACCCGGCGCGCCCCGGACCGTAGCCCGTCACAGCGGCAGCAGATGGTGTTTGCGCGGGTTGCGGATCACCGTCTTGTCGCGCAGTAGTTGTAGCGCACGGCGCAGTTCCAGCCGGGTCTGCGCCGGCTCGATCACCGCGTCGATGAAACCGCGTTCGGCCGCCACCCACGGCGTGGCCACGGTGGCGTTGTAGAAATCGACCAACTGCTGGCGGACGGCCGCCTTCTGGTCCTCCGGCGCGGCGGCGATCTGGCTCGCGCCGATCAGGCTCACCGCGCTCTCCGCGCCCATCACCGCGATACGAGCGGTGGGCCAGGCGAGATTCACATCGGCACCGCACTGTTTGGACCCCATCACGGCGTACCCACCGCCGTAGGCTTTACGGATCACCACGGTCACCTTGGGCACGGTGGCCTCCACGAACGCGAACAGGAACCGGCCACCGCGTTTGATGACGCCGATCTTCTCCTGTTCCACCCCCGGCATGAATCCGGGAGTATCGACCACGAGTACCAGCGGAAGCTCATAGGCATCGCACAACCGGATGAAGTGCGAGGCCTTGTCCGAGGCACGGGCGTCGAGGGCCCCCGCATACACCATCGGCTGGTTGGCGACCACGCCCACGCTGCGACCGTCCACCCGGGCGAAACCGGTGATGATGTTCTTCCCGGCTTCCGCACCGTATTCGTGGAAGGCGCCGTCGTCGAAGATGCGCAGCAGGATGTCGTGCATGTCGTAGCCGGCGTTGTCGGAGTCCGGGACGATCGAGTTCAGTTCCCGGTCGCTGTCGGTGACCTCGGGTTCCAGCCCCGGATTGACGACCGGCGGGAGCTCCTGGCAGCTGGTGGGCATATACGACAGGTATTCGCGCACCCAGGCGAACGCCTCGGTCTCGTCCTTGGCGATGTGGTGGATATTGCCGTACTGGGCCTGCGCATGCGCGCCGCCCAGTTCCTCCAGGCTCACATCCTCACCGGTGACCTCCCGGATCACCTTGGGACCGGTGACGAACATATGCGCGGATTCCACCGCCACCACGACATCGGTGTTGATCGGCGAATACACCGCACCGCCGGCACAGTTGCCGAGAATCATCGAAATCGTGGGCACCATCCCCGACAGCGGTTCCTGCCGGGTGCTCAACTCGGCGTACCAGGCCAGTGAGGACACGGCCTCCTGAACCCGGGCGCCACCGGAATCGTTGATCCCGATCATCGGGCAGCCGACCTTGGCGGCGTACTCCATGATCGCCGCGACCTTACGGCCGAACATCTCCCCCACCGACCCGCCGTAGACGGTCTGATCGTGTGAGAACACCGCCACCGGGCGGCCGTCGACCAGCCCGTGCCCGGTCACCACACCGTCCCCGTACAGCGCGGCCGGGTCGCCGGGCCGGCGCACCAGCGCACCGATCTCGGTGAAACTACCCGGGTCGAGCAGCATATTGATCCGGTCGCGAGCGCTCGGAATCCCCTTCCGCGCCCGCTTCGCCACGCCCGCTCCGCCCGCCGGTTCCTGGGCGAGCTCCAAACGCTTCCGCAGGTCGGCGAGTTTTTCGGCGGTAGTGCTCACTTGCTCCCTTTCACACCCGATGAGTCGATCCGGGCGAGTTTAGCGGTGAGGTCCGCGCCGATTTTCCCGATCCTCGGCTCATCGATGATCTGCAGGTGGTCGCCGGGGATGTGGACGACCTCCAGGTTGGGCACGTACTCGTCCCAGCCGCCGTTCGGCTGACGTTCGGCGAAACGAGGTTCGAGCTCGATCATGCCGTCGTGGTACCGGTCGGCGAGATAGAGCACGACATCGCCTTCGTAGTGGCTGGGTTCTACCTGCTGCAACGCCTGGTTTTCGATCCAGGAGGTGCGCTGGTGTTCGATCACACCGCCGGGGATCTTCGCCCCGGTCATCTTGATCAGGCTGGATACCATTTCGAACTGTTCTTCGGGTGTGGCATCGGCCAGCTCACGCAACTGCTCGGGATCCAGTTCGCCCTGCACCCCGTAGGTCTTCTGCGCGAACGCCTGGTAGCGCTCCATCCGGCGCAGGCTTTCCTCGGAGCTGTTGTCCTGCGGTCGGCTCGGAATGGCGAGATCGATCAGGCCCACAACTCGCACATCGGCGCCCTCGGCACGCAGTACCTGCGCGACCGCCATGGCGAGAACCGCACCGAGCGACCAGCCGTACAGCACGTACGGACCTTCGCCCTGCAGTTTCCGCAATTCCGGAATGTAGTGCCGGGCCCGCTCTTCGATCGAACCTTCGACCCGTTCGAAGCCATACATCGGAGTCTCGGCGGGCAAACGCTTCAACAGCGGCTCGTACACGAGGGTGTTGCCGCCGGAGGGATGGAACACGAACACCGGAACGGCCTGGGACCCCTCGGGCCGCGCCCGCAGCGGCCGGACGAACCCGTCCACATCGGCACCACTGTCCTGCAGTGTGCGCACGATATCGGCAAGCTGTTCGATGGTTTCGCAGTCGAGCACATCGTCGACGGTGATCTCCGCGCCGACCCGCTCACTGAGCCGCTCCGCCAGTTTCTCGGCGGTGTCCTCGTCGAGAATCGGCAGGGTATTGAAAATCCCGCCTGCCGATTCGCCGGTGATCGTCGCCCAGGACGCGTAGGTCAGGCGTTCCGCAGCGTCACGTGGCGGAACGTTCTCCTCGTCCGCGGAACCGGCCGCCCCACCACCGAATACCGCAGTACCCGCGGCCGGAGCCGGTTTCGCCGCCGGCTGGGGCGCTACCGCAGGCTGGGTCGCACTGCGCCCGGACTCCGTTTCTGTGGCGGCACCACCGGATTTCGAACCGTTCGCGGCTGCACCGGAATCCGCGTTCGGGGCGGCACCACCAGAATTCGAGTCTTTCGCGGCTGCACCGGAGTCCGTCGTTTCGACAGCGGCGCTCGTGCGCGAATCGGTTGCGGCAGTCGCCGGTTCCGTACTCGCGGCCGAACTATCCGGTGCCGGATCGGACGTGGTTGTGTCGTGCGCCGATTCGGTTGCTTCGGTTTCTGATCGAGTTGCTTCGGCAGTGCCGGCGGCCGCCGATTCGGTTACGGTGGTTCCCTTACCGCCCGACGCCTGGTTCAAGGCCGCGACGGGATCCTGCCCCGATTCCATGGCCGCCTTGGCCGCCTCGACGAAGTTGTCGTCCACATTGAGCGCTCCGGATTCCCCGGCGGCCTGCTTCTCCGCCATCTCCCGCACCTCATCGCGATGCTCGATCGCGTAGCGCAGCACCTTCCCGACCTCGTGCAGGCTGGCATCGCGTACCGCCGAAACCTGGAGCTGCGGAATATCGAATTCGTATTCGACCCGGTTCTTGATCCGCATCGCCATCAGCGAATCGAGGCCGAGTTCCATGAGCGGGATCTCCATCGGCAGATCCTCGACCGCGTAACCCATGGATTCGGCGACGATGAGCGCCAGCCGTTCCTCCACGGTCTGGCCGCTGTCCGGGTTCCAGCGCTCGCCGAATCCGGCGGTGTCCACCGCGTCGAACACCTCGGGCTCGGTGGTGACCGCCGGTGTCACTGCCGCCGATTCGGCCGGAGCCGGGATCGCCTGGGCCGCACCCGAGGTGACCACCGCGTCGAACAGCAGCCGGAACTGTGCGCCTTCGCGGGCATGCACCTGCACCGAAGCACCGCCCGGGTGCGGGGTGAGGGTGGTGGTCAGCGTGCCGGTCGCGGGGAGTGGCGCATGGGCGATACTCGCGCCCGGGTTCACATCGGTCAGCACCTGCGCGGCCGCCGACTGCACCAGGGCCGCAAGCCCGTCCACGGCCGCGGCCTGCACTTCCCACACATGCCGGCCGTCCGGCAGCGCGACCGAGGCACCCGGCACCCGCGAACTGCCGCCGGTGGACAGTGGGGTCACCTTGGGCCAGTAGTGCTTGCGGACGAAGGCCGTGCGCGGGATATCGGCGTAGGGCCCGGCCGGGACCAACGACGCCAGATCCACAGAATGGCCGTGCACGTACAGCTGCGCCAGCGCCGTGATCACCGCCGCGGATTCGTCTTCTTTGCGCTTGAGCGTCGGGATGAGCTGGGCGTCGTGCAGACCGGCGGCGAAAGTGGTGCCGAGTACCTGCATGAGCGCCACCGAGTTCGGGGCCAGCTCCAGGAACGTCGTGATGCCGGCGTCGACCGCCCGTTTCACGGCATTGGTGAAGTACACGCTGTGGCGCATGTTCTTCACCCAGTAGTCCTCGGTGTGCACCGGGTCGTGCCCGGGCGCGTAGTACTGCTCCTTGTCGACCGTGGAGTACAGCCCGACCGTCGGTTTCGTCGGCTCGATCCCGGCCAGTTCGGCGGCGAGCTCCCCGAGCAGCGGATCCATCTGCGAGGTGTGACCGGCGCCCTTGGTCTGCAGGACGCGGGCGAACTTCCCGGCTTCCTCGACCTTGGCCACGATGGCCGCGACCTGGTCCACCGGGCCGCCGATTACGGTGTTGGTCGGCGCCGCGTACACCGCGACCTCGATATCGGGGTAGTCCGGCAGCATGGCGGCGACATCATCGGCGCTCAGTTCCACCAGCGCCATATTGCGGACATCGTCGTCGGTGAGCATCTGCTCGCCCTCGCGCATCAGGCGGGACCGCGCGCAGATCACCCGCACCGCGTCTTCCAGCGGCAGCCCGCCGCTGATATACGCACCGGCCACTTCGCCCTGGGAGTGGCCGACCACCGCGGTGGGTTCGGCGCCGTGTGCCCGCAGCAGCGCGGCGAGCCCGACCTGAATGGTGAACGTACCGACCTGCGAGGTGCCGATATCCCAGTCCTGGGCGTCGTCGAGCATCAGTTCGCGCACCGAATAACCGGCCTCGTCCTCGACGAGTTCGTCGACCTCGTCGACGGCGCGGCGGAAGATCGAATTCTCCCGGTAGAGCTGTTTACCCATCTTCCGGTGCTGAGCACCGAACCCGGCCATCACCCACATCGGCCCCTCGGCCGCGGGCGCGTCGGCGGTGAACACTCCGGCCCCCGGTTTACCCGCGGCGATCGCGCGCAGCCCGGCCACCGCCTCGGCGTGATCCTTCGCCAGCACGACCCCACGGGACCGCCAGTGGCTGCGCTTGGCCAGCGCACGCGCCACATCCGCCAGCGGAGTTCGCTGTCCCGCTTCGCTTTCCAGCCAGTCGGCCAGATCGGCGGCGGCGCGCCGACGGCGCGAGGGCAGATAAGCGGAAACGGCCAGGATCACCGGCAACGGCTCGACACGATCGGCCGACCATTCGGGTTCAGCGGCGCCGGCTTCGGTGCCGGATGCGGCTTCGGCCGCCGATACGGAGTTTGCCCCGGCAGCCGCGACCGCCTCGGCTTCGGCCACCACATCGGTGGTCTCCGCATCGAGTTCGGCGGTCTCCACCGAGCTGTCGACCGGCACGTCGGCCACGGCGACCGGAGCGAGATATTCCTGGAGCACCACGTGCGCGTTGGTTCCGCCGAAACCGAAACCGGAGATCCCCACGGTGGCGGTGCCGCTGTAGCGCGGGAACGGGGTCGGCTCGTCGACGACCTTCAATCGTGCCTGGTCGAACGGGATATACGGGTTCGGCCCGGCGTAGTTGATATTGGCGGGCACCACATCGTGCTGGAACGCGAGAATCACCTTGGCCAGGCTCGCGGCGCCCGCACCGGATTCCAGATGCCCGAAGTTCGTCTTGGCCGACCCCAGGAGCGCGGGCGTATCCGCGGCACGACCTGCGCCGACGACGGCGCCCAGCGCCTGCGCCTCGATCGGATCGCCGACCAGGGTGCCGGTACCGTGCGCTTCGATGTAGTCCACCGTGGCGGGCACGATGCCGGCGTCGCGATAGGCGCGGCGCAACACGTCGGCCTGGGCCTCGGGGTTCGGGGCGATGAGCCCATTGGAGCGGCCGTCGCTGTTGACGGCCGAACCCTTGACCACCGCGAGAATCTTGTCGCCGTCCCGTTCGGCATCGGCGAGCCGTTTGAGCACCACCAGACCCGCGCCCTCGGAGCGGACCATACCGTCCGCGTCGGACGAGAACGCCTTGATCCGGCCGTCCGCGGCGACCGCGCCGTTCTTGTCGAAACCGAGCGTGGTCATGGGGATGAGCAGCATGTTCACGCCGCCGGCCAATGCCACGTCGGCGTCGCCGGCGCGCAGCGCCTGCACGGCCTGGTGCACCGCGACCAGGGTGGAGGAGCATGCGGTGTCCACCGCGACCGACGGTCCGCGGAAATCATAGAAGTAGGACACGCGGTTGGCGATGATGCTGCTCGCGCTGCCCATGATCTTGTAAGCCTCGGCGGAAGCCGGGACATTCGGATCCGTCTCGCCGAGACTCATCGCCGCGATCAGCTGGAAATCGCTGGTCGAGGTCCCGATGTACACACCGACCGATTCGCCGCGCAGATCGCTGGCCGGGATACGCGCGTGCTCGAGCGCTTCCCACGTCAGCTCCATCATCAGCCGCTGCTGCGGGTCGATCCGCTCGACCTCGATCGGCGACATGGCGAAGAATTCGGCATCGAAATCGGTGACGACGTTCTGGTCCAGGTAACCACCGCGGGTGTTGCCCTCGGCGACGGCCTGCGCCACCTGCGGTTCACTCAGGAATTCCGCCCACCGTCCCTCGGGAAGATCGCGGATGGCATCGCCGCCGTTGATGAGGAATTCCCACGTCGATTCCGGGGTATCCCCGGCTCCCGGCAGCCGGGTGGACAGGCCGACGATCGCGATATCGTGCGCGTCACCTGGGGCGTAACCGGCGGTGTAGTACTGGTCGTCCAGAGCTTCGAGGGTGACCTCCGGCGGCCCGTTGACGATCACATCGGCCAGCGAGGCGATGGTCGGATGCTGGTAGACGACGGTGGCGTCGAGTACGACACCGGTGAGTTCCTCGATCTCGCCGCCGAGCGCCAGCGCATCCCGCGAGGCGAGCCCGAACTCTTCCATCGGCCGATCGACGGTGATCTTGTCCACGGTCTGACCGGTGGCCTCGGCCACCCAGCGCCGCAACCACTCTCGTAGTTCCGCCACCGACATCTCGGATTTCGCGGTGCCCGATTCGGCTGCGGCCTCCGCACTCGCCCCGGCGGCACCGCCCTCCTGCTCGGCGGGAAGGTTCTCGGTCTTATCCGGTGACGTGCCCTCGTTATCAGCCATCAGTCCTCAAGCTACCTGTCTGTGTGCGGTGCCTGGCAACAGCCTGCATCGCAGGGATGGGTGGACGGCAACCGCCGGCGCCGCGGTGGTCACGAGCCACCACCTCCGGCGCACGGCACGGGCCGCTCGGTTTCGTTCGGCCGACCACCTGCGCCGATGCAGGTGAACACCGTGCGGCGCTCGCTCGCCGCCCGGTGGGGTGCCGCCGCGTATCCGTGATCACGCTGCGTTACCTCCTCCGGCACTACGATCAGCCGCCTATCATCCCGGACGCTGCGTCACCGCGTCGACCGGGCTCATTCCTCAGGTGCATCGGGGAACGCCTGCTGCGTGTAACCACCGCGCAGCGTCCCTTCGATGTATGCCGCCTTGCAGGCACGCCGCGCGATCTTCCCGCTGGAGGTGCGCGGAATCGAACCGGCCGGAACCAGCAGCAGATCGCGTACCGTGACGCCGTGGCGCTGGGAGATCGCCGCCCGGACCGCGTCCGCGATGGGCAGCGGATCGGCCTTACCGGCGCCCGGACCGCGCTCGGCCACGACGACCAGCTGTTCGGAGGCGTCGTCGGCGTCGAACTTCAGGCCGGAATGGCTGCCCTGGGCGAAGACCTCGGCGGGCAGCTGATTGGCCGGAACCGAGAACGCCGCGACGAACCCGGGCCGCAGCGCGCTGCTGGCTTCCTGCGCGGAGTATTCGAGATCCTGCGGGTAGTGGTTGCGACCGTCCACGATCACCAGGTCCTTCACCCGGCCGGTGATGTAGAGCTCGCCGTCGAAGTACACGCCGTAATCGCCGGTTCGCATCCAGTTCGCGTCCGCGGCGGCACCCTCGGCGTGGCTGCCTTCGGGAAGTCGCTCGGTGATCTTGTTCCGGAACGTCGCGTCGGTCTCGGTCTCGCGTCCCCAGTACCCGATCCCCATATTGTTGCCGTGCAGCCAGATCTCGCCGACGTGCCCGTCGGGCTGCTCGCGCGGCGTACCGTCGACCGATTCGGGATCCACGATCACGGCCCACTGGGAGCGGGCGATATAACCGCAGCTCACCTGGGCGATCGCGTTCTCCGACCCCGGTTCGACCTTCACCATCCGGCCGGCGTTCAGCTCGGCGCGGTCGACATAGGTGACCTTGGCCTCGTCCTCGGCCTTGGTGGCCGAGACGAACAGGGTGGCCTCGGCCATGCCGTAGCACGGTTTGATGGCGGTCTTCGGCAGGCCGTACGGGGCGAACGCCTCGTTGAACTTCTTCATCGAGGACGTGGTGACCGGTTCGCTGCCGTTGATCAGGCCGATCACATTGGACAGGTCCAGCGATTCACCGTTCTTCGGCAGCCCGCGCACGGCGGCATGCTCGAAGGCGAAGTTCGGGGCCGCGGCGAAGGTACCCGCACCGTCGGACGCCGCGGCGAGCTCCTTGATCCAGCGGTACGGCCGCCGCACGAACGAGGCCGGCGACATGATGGTGATGAACTTGCCGCCCACGGCGGGCAGGATCACGGTCAGCAGGCCCATATCGTGGAACAGCGGCAGCCAGGTGACCCCGCGCGAATTCCAGTCCAGATTGATGGCGTCGACCATCTGCAGCAGGTTGGTTCCGACAGCGCGGTGGGTGATCTCCACACCGGCCGGAGTACGGGTGGAACCCGAGGTGTACTGCAGGTAAGCGATATCGTCCACCGCGATATCCGGGCGCACCCAGCTCTCCCCGACACTGTCGGGAATGGCGTCGACGGCGATGATGCGCGGGCGCTGCGCGGCGGGCAGCGAACGGAAGAACTGGCGCACCCCGGCCGCGGACGAGCTCGCGGTGAGGATCGCCGACGGTTCGCAGTCGCCGAGCACTGCGTGCAGCCGGTCGGTGTGGCCGGGCTCGTCGGGATCGAACAGCGGCACCGCGATCGCGCCCGCGTAGATCGCAGCGAAGAAGGAGATCACGTAGTCCAGCCCCTGCGGCGCGAGTACCGCGACCCGGTCACCGGGTTTGGTGACCTGCTGCAAGCGACCGGCCACCGCGCGCAGCCGGACCCCGAACTGTTGCCACGTCAGCTCGTGTACCTCACCATCGCGTTCGCGCGAATAGTCGATGTAGCGGTACGCCAAGGTGTTCGCGTCGTTGCGGGTGTGCTTCTCGACGTGGTCGACCAGGGTGCGATCATCGGGAATGGTGATGTTCCCGTTCTCGTCCAGGTAGTCGTCGAAAGTCTCGTCCATTCCTTCTCCTCCGAGGCGCACGCGGCAACGGCACGATAGCCGTTATTTACTGTGTGGCCCCGACTCGCTTTCGCCACGGTGTTCTCATCCGAGAACTTTCCCGCAGGTTCGGTGTGCGGTCTGCGCGGTGACCGCTATCGGCTAGATGTTCTCAAACCAGAGACATGTTACAGAGACATGAGCCTGTCACTCCTCCCGGAGCAAGGGAATCACCGGCGCGAAAGCGTCCATCTGGGTCGGGTAGATGCCGATATAGGACATGCCGGTGAGTTGGCGCACCCGGCGCATCTGCTCGGCGATCTCCTCGAACGTGCCGATGGCCACATATGGGGAGTTCAGGATGTCGGAGACAGTGAGCTTCACATCCACCTCGAGATCGGGAAGCTGCCCGCGGTCCAGGGCCGCGAGGGCCATTTCCGCCATCTTCTCCCGGTCGTCGGTGATGACGATCGCGGTAACCGCCCAGTTCAGCTCGATCCGGGAAAACCGCTCGCCGGCGGCTTCCTTGATCAGGTTCACCTTCTCGATGGTCTTCTCGAGGGTGATGCTGGACAGCAGACCCTGACCTTTCGGCGTGGTGACCGGGACCACCGAGATGATATCGGCGTGTTTGGCCGCCAGCTTCAGCATGCGCGGCCCACCGCCGCCGGTGCACAGCGGCGGACGCGGCCCCTGTCGCGGCCGGGGAGTCCCCTTGATGCCGCGCACCTGGTAGTACTTGCCCTCGAAGTTGCATTCCTGCCCACGCAGCAGCACATCGAGAATGGTGAGAGTCTCGTCGAGTTTGGCCAGCCGGATCCCCGGACGGTCGTAGTCCAGCCCGGCCGCGGCGAATTCGTCGGCCTTCCAGCCGGCCCCGATGCCCACCTCGAGCCGGCCCTTCGACAGCACATCGATCGTGGCGAGGTCCTTGGCCAGCACCACCGGGTGCCGGAAGCCGTTGGCCAGCACCGAGGTGCCGAGGCGGATCTTGTCGGTGGCCTGGGACAGCGCGCCGAGGGCGGCGATCGGACCGATCTGGTCACCGAGATGATCCGGCACCACGAAGGTGTCGTAGCCGTATTCCTCGGCCTGCTGCGCCGTCTGGATGAACTTGCGGGCGCCACCTTCCTGCTTGTTCCCCTCGCCCGCGGCGGCGAAGCGGAACTTTCGCAATGGAGTGCCCAGCGCGCTCAACTCATCCACCGGTGCGGCGGCTTCTGTCATGAACTCATGCTCCTGGATATCGGAAGTCCCTGCGAATCCCGGCCGGCGCAGGGCCGGGACGCGCGATCACCAGCGCACTTTACAGCGTGCTGCGGGGGAAGGAACACGCTGCGTACGGTGAATTGTCACAACACGCCGCCCATACTTCGCCCCGCCACCGTAATAGCGGCTCACCAGGGACAATTTGGCCTACTCGAGCCGATCGGCCCACGCAGGTGTCTGGGCCGCCATCCCGCCCATTCACGGCCGGCACCCGGCTGGGCGTATCACCCCGCATCGCGTGCCCGCGCGTGGTCGGACGCACACACCTGCCGGTGGCTGGACACGCACATCTGCCGGGATCAAGTCACAAATGCGGTGGTCGTGGGGCGTTTTCCACCAGACCGATAGCCCAGTTCGCCGCCCACTGGGTGGCGGTCGTGCCGTCGGGTTCCACCACGAAATTGTGATAGAGGCTGTGCACGGGGTTACCGATCGCCGCCGTCAGCGTGCCCAGACTGCCGAGAACATTGGCGGGACTGAGCGCATTACGGGGTGCATCACAGATCAGGTCACCGGGCGCGCAGATGGTGTACACCCGATCGGCGATCTCGCCGAAACCTCCCTCACGCGCGCCGGTCATCGTGATTCCGGGCACGCTCAGTCCGGCGAGTGCGACCTCCGCGCCGACCCCGGGCGGTGGGGTGCCCACCTGAATGGGCTGCCCGGGGCCCGGCTCGCCGGAACGGCGGCCGTCGGCGATCAGGGTCACCCCGAGCACGCGGTCGGCCGGCACGGGACCGTTGCCCTTGCCGATCTGCTCGGCGATATCCCCGGCGATCACCGCGCCCTGCGAGAACCCCGCGAGCACGTACGTGGTGAGCGGGCATTCCTCGTGACGCTGGGTCAGGAAATCGAATGTCCGCCGTGTGCCCTCGGTACGCGAGAGGTTGTAGGACGCCTGACCGTCCGGCGGGAATGCCACCGGATTGGAGAACTGGGCGACGTAGGGAACCGTGTACACGTCGACGCGTTGGGACGACGGGAACTGCTCCCGCACCGGATTGCTGATGTTCAACATCAGCGACGCCGGATTGGCCGACGGGTTGTAGGGGTCGTCGGTACTGCTGGACTCCCAGGTGCCCGGCACGGAAACCATCTGCACATCCGGGCAGCTCGCCGGCTGACTGGTCGGCTCCTCCGGACCCGGGCCCGGCCCGGGCCCCGGCGGCGGCTCGCGCAGGCATCCGGCCAGCAGGTACCAGAGCAGCACCACGATGACGAGCCCGGCCACGCCGAGCGCGAGCACCGTAAGACAACCCGCCGACCGCGACCGGCGGGCTCCGGAACGTCCCCTATTCACCGGCAACCACTAGCAGTAGTGCGCTTTCGCGGTATCGATGTAGATCTGTCCGGCCTGCTCGACCGGCATCTTCGCGGGATCGAACGCCGCATCGGCCCCGGCCATCGCGGTCACCCAGGTGAGCATGGCGGGATCCGGGGTTCCCTGCGCCACCTGACTGCACACATACGAGCCGATACTCAGCGCGGTATCCGGGACCGAAGGGGTGACACCTTGTTTCGCCAGCTCGTCGATATAGGTCTGCTCCTTGGGCCCGAGCTGCGCGGTCTCGGTTACCTGGGGCTCCACCGGCGCGGGGCGTTCCATCTCCTCCGGGGGTGCCTCCGGTGCGGCCGGCTCTTCCGGAGCCGGAGCCGGTGCCTCGGGCGCGGGGGCCTGTTCCTCCGGCGCGGGAGCCGGAGCCGGCGCCGAGCTCTCGGACGATGCGGCGGCCGGGGTCGACAGCGTCGGGGTGCTGGTCGCGGTCGATTCCTCGTCGCCGCAGCCGGCGAGCAGTCCGGCGGCCGCCACGGCCGCCACCACACCGAGCATCGTGCCTCGGGTCCGATACATACATTCCATCCTGTTTTCCGGCGCGCCGTTGCGCGCTGGTTCACGGCGCCCGTGACGAGCGCCGCCGAACCACTGGTTTGACCGTCGGTTACGTCCAGGCCCGGCGAGCTACTCGCGGGCCGCGACCACCGAGGGTAGTACCACCCACCGGATGCTGCTGCGCTGTGCCCGACCACACACTGCACATCGGCTATTCGTACCAACACGACACCCTGCCGTTGCGGCCCGAACCGAACGCCCCGGCGGCACGCGATCCAGCGCGTCACTCCCGGAGTGCCGGCGATACCGCCGAGTCGTATGAGGCGCGGAGCGGCCCGGCCCCTCCGCGGGACCGAATCCCGCACCGGCACACCGGGCCATCAGCGCACTTCGGCCCGATTGTCCCGGACAGTGATGACGCCGTGCTGGAAGTTCTGCTGTACCCCGCCCGGAATGGCGAATTCGTCGCTGATCGGGAACCCCAGGCGCCCGTTCTCGAATCCGGCATCGCGCCAGGCGTCCATGATCGGACCGTTGTGGACCGCCCAGGCGCCCGAGAGCGGGCTCCAGTAGATATTGCCGCCCTCGAACCGGCTGTACCGGCCGAAATCCTTCAGCGGGAGTTCGCCGGCCACCGGGAAACCGAGCCGGCTGTTCTCGAAACCCAGTGCGGCGTACTTGCCGAGGATGAGGCCCTCCACCCGGTGCGCCCCGGTGGCGGGGCTGAAGTAGAACGGGCCCCCCTCGAAAGGTTGCACGGCCCCATCGCGATGCGGTGTCGGTACTTCCGGCCCCACCGGGTATTTCGCCGGACCGCCCTCGTACCCCTGGCGACCCCATTCGGCCAGGATCGCCCCGCGCACCATCTGCGCGCCGGTTTCCGGTGTCCAGTACAGGGATCCGTGCTGGAACGGCTGATAGCGACCCCGGCCGTCCGGCAGCGGCGCTTCCGGGCCGACCGGCAGGCCGAGCGCACCGTGCGGGCCGGCCACGGCCTGGTATCCGCCGCCGATCCGGCCGACCACCGGATGCGCGCCCGCCTCGGGGCTGAAGAAGACCCGGCCGTGCAGGAAATCCTGGGCCACACCGCCCGGCACCCCGTACTCGCCGGTGAGACAGGTGCCGAGCCGGCCGTTGTCCGCTGCGGCGCCGATGGCGCCGCCCACGGCACATTCCGGTTTCGCGGCGGGTACACCGAGCGCGGCGGCGGCCTGCGGCCAGGACTGGCGCATTTCGAAGTCCCAGTACGGCCAGGTGTGGGTACCGGCGGAGCGGTAGTTGACGGTCGCGGGGATACGCAGTTCGTGCAGTTTCGCGACGAAATTCTGAGAGGTGATCAAAGACAGTGTCTCCAGCCCCATCCCGAACATATTGGGGGTGACTCCCGGGATCTCGGATCCTTCGTCGTGCTTCCCGGAAGCGCCGGTTCCGCTGGAAATGTAGAGGGATTTACCTTTCAGGCGGTCGGCGAGATACACCGGATCGTGTTCCTCCCACTGCGGGCTGCCGGGCGGACCCCACATCGCCGCGGCGTCGAATCCGCCGGCGTCGATCATGGCGAGCCGGATCGCCTGCGGCATACCCGTACTCGTGGTGGTGAGGAAACCGGAGTAGGAGGCGGCGAATTTCGTGAAATCGCTGTTGCGGGCGGACAGGAACATTGCCGCGGTGCCGCCCATGGAGAGTCCGGCGATTCCGCGGGTATCGGTGGCGCGCCATTGACTTTCCAGCAGCGGTGGAAGCTCCTCGGTGAGAAAGGTCTCCCACTTGTAGTTCTTGCCGTTGTTCGGTTCCAGCCAATCCGAATAGAAACTGGCCTGTCCGCCGACCGGCAGCACCACGGTGACGTTCTTGTCGGCGAAGAAATCGACCGCGCCTGTCTCCTTGATCCAGCCGCTGTCGTCGTCGGTGGCGCGCAGTCCGTCGAGCATGTAGAGAACGGGGAATTTCGCGTTCGGCCGGGTGTTCCAGTCCCGCGCCAGCAACAACTGCACCTGGATGGGTGCGCCCATGGCAGGTGAATTCACCCAGACGGCGACGTGCCGGTCGGAATGCCAGACGATAGTGCGGATCGTCGCGGGCGCGGCGGCCGCGGTGGGCTGGGCCGGCGCCGGGGCCTGGGCCGCGGCGAAGGGCAATATCAGCGCGGCCGCCAGAACGGCGAGCCCGCGCCGGGCGTGTGTACCGGATCGGCCGGTCGAACCCCCTCGTGCGCGTCTCTTCCCTGCCACACACTGTTTGTACCGCCGTCACCGGCGGATTCGCGGTAGACGCGCGGACAGCAAATCAGTTGATCACCGCCGTGGGCCGCAAACAGCAACGGCGCCACCTGCGTGTACTGCTCTGCAGGTGGCGCCGTTGCGCGATGCTATCGGTTCAGCGGCAACCGATCAGCGAGTTCTTCTTCTCACCAGCCGTTGGTGGAATCCAGGAACATCTTGCGGGAGGCGAAGAGCTGGCTCTCCCAGTACTTCCAGGAGTGGGTGCCGACGTTCGGGAAGTCGAAGTGGGCGGCGATGCCCAGCGACTTCAGCCGCGCCTGGAAGGCCCGGGTGTTCACCAGCGACAGCGCTTCCAGGGCCATGGCGTTACCGGTGTTGAACGCACCGACGGCGCCGACCGGCTTGTCGTGCGGGCCCGGCAGACCGCTGGCCGCCGAAATGTACATCGGCAGGCCGCGCAACTGCGGCGCGAAGACGAACGGGTCCATGCGCAGCCACTGCGGGCTCCACGGGGCGGCCATCGAGTCGACGTTGTAACGGCCCGCGTCCAGCATGGCGATCCGGATGGCTTCGCGCATACCCGGCGCCGAGATGTTCAGGTAGCCGGAGTAGGAGGCGGCCGACTTGAACTGGTCGCGGTGGTAGGCGGCCAGCGCCAGCGCGGCGCTACCACCCATCGACAGGCCGGCGATCGCGTTGTTGGTGCGGGAGACGCCGTGGCCTTCGAGGAAGGCGGGCAGTTCCTGGGTGAGGAAGGTTTCCCACTTGTAGGTGAACTTCTGGCCGTTGGTATTGCTCGGCGAGTACCAGTCGGTGTAGAAGCTGGACTGGCCGCCGACCGGCATGATCAGCGAGATGTTGTCGTTCGCGAACTGCTCGAGCGCATTGGTCTCGAAGGACCAGGCGTTGCGGTCTTCGCGGGCGCGCAGACCGTCGAGCAGGTAGAGCCCGGCATTACCGCCGCGGGCCGCCCACTGCACCTGGACCTTGATGGGGCCCATGCTGGAGGGAACCATCAGTTCCTCCAGGCCGGCCCGGTGCACCGGTGCCGCAGGTGAGGCCACGGCGGTCGGAGCCGCGATACCCGCAGCGACCGGTAGCGCGAATACCGCCGCACCGATTGCCAGAATCCGGTTACGCCAGCCGCGAGGTGCCCGTGACCGCCCCATTCTTCTCTTCGGGCCGGCTGCCCTGCCGAAACGCATGAATTCTGCTCTCTTTCTGCTGTTGTGGTGTTGTACGCCACCGCTGCGCGGACAACACCCCCGTTTCTCCTCGGCGGCGCCGGCGGCCGGTCCCGACCAACCATCGGCCGACAGCGCTACAACGATCTGGTCACAGATGCGCTCGCTGGACCTTATTCGACCTCATCGAGCCCAAGCAAGGCCGTGCTGTCGGATGGCCGAAATCCGCCGCGAGAACGTTGTGATCGCCCCGTGACGATACCTTGCCGAGGCGTTGATGTCTCGGTGGGCCGAGATATTCCCCCGTTATCGAAAACGGGCTCCGACCGGGCTTGTGTAACGGAATACGAACCATGGGCGAATTCACACCGACAGCAGTGTGCCCGCCACCGAGAAGTCCCGGTGGCGGGCACACTGCTGTGATCGAGGGCCCGTGCCGCGGACCCACGACCGCCGGTTATCCGATATTCGCCGACAAATCCGGAATCATCCGATGAACCTCGGCTTCCCAGTACGTCCACGAGTGGATACCCGCCGACGGGAACGAGTACGTGACATTGTTCGCACCCAGCGACATCATCCGCAGCTGGAACGACCGCGTGTTGGCGAGCGCGAGCGCCTCGAGCGCCATCCCGTTCACCGTATTGCCGTTGAAACCGTCGGCCGGTGCCGGCAACCCGCTACCAGCGGATATCCAGAGGCGAGTGTTGTGGTCGCGCAGCAGCGGCGCGAAGACGAACGGATCCATCCGCAGCCACTGCGGACCCCACGGCGGCGCCATCGAATCGACGTTGTATCCACCGGCATCGATCATCGCCAGCCGGATGGCCTCGCGCATACCCGGCGCGGAGATGTTCAGGTAACCGGAGTAGGAACCGGCGAAACTGAACTGGTCGGGGTGATAGGCGGCCAGGGTCAGCGCACCGCTGCCGCCCATCGACAATCCGAATACGCCGTTGCGGTACGGGTTGAACCCGAGCCGGTCGCGCAAGGCCCAGCGCAAATGCTGATTTATAAACGTTTCCCAGGCGTAGCGATAGCTTTTGCCGGGGCCCTCCGATATCACGTTGAGCGCGCCCGATCCCGAGGAAGAGCCGGTCGGCGGCACACCGAAGAAGGAACTCGGGGCATTCCAGTCGGCGTAGAAGCTGGACATCCCGCCGACCGGCATAACGACGTTGATATTCCAGTCGGTGAGCGCATCGGCGATATTGGTGTCGAACTCCCAGCCGCTGTGCGTCTCCGGGGCGCGCATACCGTCCAGCGCATAGACGACGCGGTTGGTATTGCCGTCCTTGGCCCGGAAGATACGCGATCTGATCGGCCCCATCTCCGGGGAATCGACCCAGAAATCGAACCCCGCCGGGTTGGGCGCCGCCTCGGCCCGAGGACCCGCATCGGACAACGCCACCGCGAGCGGGGCGAGCAGTGCCACGGTGATACCCAGTGCCCAACGACCGATCCACCGCCGGGATCGGACCGATCTGAGCCTTCGCGCACTTCGCATTCGACTAGACCTTTCGCCTGGACAGCCGGACAGCAAACCACGAGCTACGTTACCGGCCCCATATCGGATACATAGACCTCGGCACCCGCTGGATGCGGAAGCCGTTACCTGGATACATGTTCCTGGTGTATCAATCGACCAGATGCACGTTCATGTTGCCAGATAGTGTCTCAGGTCACACGCATACGCGTGACGCGGCCGCGATTTCGTTGCTGCCCACCCGATCGGAAGGGTCTGGCAACGATTCCGCAAAACGGGCGGTCCGAGACCGCACAGGGCAGGTATCAGCCGATATTCGCCGACAGGTCCGGGATCATCCGGTACACCTCGTCGGTCCAGTACCGCCAGTTGTGCACCCCGACGGCCGGGAAGTCGTAGGTGACATTGTTCGCGCCCAGCGACATCATGCGGGCCTGGAAAGCCCTGGTGTTCACCAGCGCCAGCGCTTCCAGCGTCATGGCGTTCACGGTGTTCACATCCAGCCCGTCCGCGGCCGCGGGCAGCCCGCTTCCGGCCGAAATCCAGAGCCTGGTGTTGTGGGCGCGCAACATCGGCGCGAAGACGAACGGGTCCATCCGCAGCCACTGCGGGCTCCACGGTGGCGCCATTGCGTCGATATTGAAACCACCGGCGTCCAGCATGGCGACCCGCAGGGCCTCGCGCATACCCGGGGCGGAAACGTTCAGATAGCCGGAATAGGAAGCTGCGTACCGGAACTGGTCCGGATGGTAGGCCGCGAGGGCGAGCGCCGCACTGCCACCCATGGACAGCCCGAACACACCGTTTCCGTTGGGGTTGAAGCCGAGCCGGTCGTGCAGCGCCCAGCGCAGATGGCGGGTCAGGAAGGTTTCCCATTTGTAGGTGTTCGACCGGCCCAGTCCGGCCGCGGACCCCGAGGCCAGTCCCGAGCCCGTATCCGCAGCCGACCCGGTGGCCTCGCCGGCGCTACCGGAACTGCCCAGGCCGAAGAAGTTGCTCGGCGCGTTCCAATCCGCGTAGAAACTGGAACGGCCGCCGACCGGCATGACCACATTGATATTCCACTTGGTCAGCTCACGGGCGACATCGGTATCGATCTCCCAGCCGCTGAGGTCGTCCCGGGCGCGCATACCGTCCAGCGCGTACACGACCCGGGCGGTGTTCCCGTCCGCGGCGCGGAAGATACGCGATTTGATCGGCCCCATCTCCGGGGATTCCACCCAGAAATCGAATCCGAACGCCGGGTCGTAACGCGCCGAGGCCGGAGCGTCCGGACCGGCGACCGACATCCCCACCGGCAGCAGAACCGCCAGGGAGAGCAGCGCCGCTCGTTTCAGCCGGCTACCCAGCCGCCGTGCCGGGTGGCCGGTCGTTCGACCGCGACCGATAACGCCTCGCATTGCTCCCGCCCTCCGTCGTGCGATCCATCGATCGCGTGGTCCGACGCCGGTTCCCGGCTGCGTGCGTACCGAGAACGGACGCCAGCACAATAGCGTGACACGGCGACAGCCGCCCGTCCGGAACCCACGCCGACCCCGCACTGCCGGAAAGCTATAGGCGAAACGGCAGCTCAGCGCACGGGCGGTACTGGATCGACCAGGCCGCAGCGTTGAATCTCATACTCCGGAACGCGATCGATGCGGTAGGAGGCGAAATCGAAGGCGTGCAACAGATTGTGCTTGAACCGTTCGAAGGTCAACGGTCCCTTGTAGGACAGCATCAACGCATGGGTCTGCGGGCAGGACATGGCGACATGGGCCTGTTTCACCCAGTCCTCGTCCATGTACCAAGGCAGCCACGGTTTGCGGTCCACCATGCCGGTTTCCACGATCACCCAGTCCGGATAGAGGCTCTTGTCGTGGCCGATACGCCCGTCTTCGAGCCGTTCGGTATGCGCCGCCAGCGGGAAGGCCAGGCCCATCGGATCGATGACCCGGACGTCCAGCGGAACGTTCATGCTGGTCATACCCAAGTTGAGGAAGTAGACCGTATGTCCCGCACCGCCCGGCGGAATCGGCATCGGCGGCGGCGCCACGTACCAGAACATGAACGACGGCGAATTCAGCAGCAGGCCACCGTCGGGCGTGTTCTCGATGGTTTCCACCATGGGCCGCATCCGCGCGTAGTCGAGGTAATCCTCGGCGCGAATCGGATGGTCGTGACCGGTGTTGAGGACGTAGTAGATACGTTCGTCGACGATGCCGGATTCATTGATCTTGGTTCCGGTTTTGATCGCGGTGGTACCCGAGGCCAGCAACGCCCAGACCACCGTTCCCACGAGCGCGAGCACCATCAGCGCGAATGCCGGGGCGTCCCGGCGCGTCAGCGCCCGCACCCCGCCCTCGGGCAACCGCAGGGGAAGCACCGCGACCGGCAGCAGGAACAGGAACAGCTGCGGCAGCAGCATCCGGCCGTGCATGAAATCGCCGCCGACCCGCAGCGCGTAGACGGTGAGGATCACCGCGGCGCACAGCACCAGCGTGACCACCGCGGCCGGGGTCCGCAGCCGGGCACGCAATCGCCGAATCCGCCCGGGCCCATGCTCCGCGGCCGAATCCACGACAGCCGGCTCGGCGCGGTACACCCGCGCCGCCACCAGACCGGCGATCAGCAGAATCGCCAGCGGCACATAGAGGTAGTACGGGCCCGCGAGATCCCACAGGTAGGTGAAGCCCTGCCCCCATTTCGCCCCGCCCGCGTCCTTGGCGACCGCGGTGTTCGGGTACGGCAGCCCGTAATAACCCATCCGCCAGATCTGGTAGCACAGCGGTACCGCACCGGCCACGGCGACGACCAGCCCGCGCAGCAGCCACGGCCGCAACCGGGAGGCCGGCATCGGAGCGAAGAAGATCAACAGCAGCGCCAGCCCGCCGACGACCGCCATCTCCGGCCGGATCAACGGGGCCAGGCCCGCCAGGAAAGCCAGCCCGAGCAGCCCCGGAACACCGGGCTGCTCGGCTTTGCTCCAGCGGATCAGCAGCAGCCACAGCAGCGCGATCCAGCAGATGACCAGGCAGTTCTCCAGGCCGGAGGTCACATAGTCGCGGGCCGGGGGGACGGCGATATAGGCGAGCGCGCCGGCCGGCAGCAGCAGTGTCGAAGAGGCCGGACCCCACAGTTTGCCCGTGCCCAGCATCGCGAACACCAGCGCCAGCAGCGATAGCGTGAGCGCGACCCCCAGAACGACGTATTCGAGCCGGGCCTGGGTCACCCAGCTGAAGAACCACACGATGTAGGTCCAGGCCGTACTGGTATTGGTCTCCACCCGTTCACCCGCGTTGAACACCGGGCCGTTACCGGCCAGCAGGTTACGCACGGTGCGCAGGACGATGAGACCGTCGTCGGCGATCCAGCGCCGTTGCCAGCCGCCGAAGGCGAGCAACGCGACGGTCGCCACGATCCCACCCGCGAACACCGCACGCGGTATCCAGGTGGGACGCGCCGGCGAGCGGGACTGCTCGGTGGCAGCCCGCTCGCCGGTCTTCTCTTTTTCGGCTACCGCAATCTCGTCAGAAGAGATAGACAGCGACACCTACCGCTCCGATCCAGGCAATGGCGAGCAACTGCAGGACGCGGTCCCCGAAGGCGATCTCTTCCGGCTCCCCGGCCTCGCCACCGTCGACATCCACGGCGTAACGCAGAATCGCGATGGTGAACGGGATCATCGAGAGAGCGAACCACTCCGTATCTTTGGCCGCACCCTGTTCGAAGGCCCACAGTCCGTAGAAGACCACGACCGCCGTGGCAGCCAGGCTCCAGGTGAATCGTAGGTAGGTCGGGGTGTAGTACTCCAGGGATTTGCGAATCTTGGCCCCGGTGGAGATCGCCAGCTGTAGTTCGGCGTACCGCTTACCGGCCGCCATGAACAGCGACCCGAAGGCCATGATCAGCAGGAACCACTGCGACAGCGGGATTCCGGCGGCCACACCACCGGCCACCGCGCGCAGCAGGAAGCCCGAGGACACGATGCAGATGTCCAGGACGGCCTGGTGCTTGAGACCGAAGCAGTAAGCCAGCTGGACGCCGACGTACACCCCGATGGCGGCGGCGAGCTGCCAGTTCGCCGCGAACGAAAGCCCCACCGAACCGATCAGCAGCACCGCCGCCAGCGCGAAGGCCAGGTTCACCGGAACCACGCCCGCCGCGATCGGGCGGAACCGTTTGGTGGGATGCGCCCGGTCGGCCTCGACGTCCATCGCGTCGTTGACCAGGTAGATACCCGAGGCCGCCATACAGAAGACCACGAACGCGATCGCGACACTACCGAGCACATCCAGATCGGTGACCGACCCGGCGGCCATCGGCGCCGCCAGAACCAGGACGTTCTTCACCCACTGGCGGGGTCGAGCGGCCTTGATCAGACCGCCCACCAAGGTCTTGGGCGGCCCCTTGACCTCGGCTTCGGCCAGATCGACGCCGGTGGGCTCTTCACTCATATCAGGCAGCGCCTTCTCGTCTTTTACGGTCACTGTCGAGTCTCTTTTCGGCGGCGAGCAGGACGGCGGCGGACGCGGCGCCGAGCGCGGAACCGGCGATCACATCGGAGGGGTAGTGCACCCCGAGAACGACCCTGGACAGCAACATCGGCGGTACGAGCACCGCAGGCAAGGGTAGCCCGGTCAATTTTCCGAGCAGCACCGCCGCCGCCGTAGTCGAGGTCGCATGCGAGGACGGGAAGCTCAGCTTGCTGGGCGTACCGACATTGACCTGCACTGATGGCGCGTGCGGCCGCGGACGGCGAACGACGCGCTTGATCACGATGGACGCCGCGTGGGCGCCGAGGGCACCCACGGCCACCCCGGCCCACTGCCGCCGCCGGGGTTTGTCGGCCAGCGCTCCGGCCGCGGCGATCGCGACCCAGCCCAGCGCATGCTCCCCGAAATGCGACATACCGCGCGCCGCGGAGATCACCGGCGGGGTCGCGATGGCGCCCTGCACCGCCTCGATGATCCGCACTTCCGGCGGGGCCTGCCCGGCGGCCGAATCCTGCAGGCTCGGGTTCATCGCGTTCACCGCTGGGTCTCCGAACTGCCGTCGATTCCGAAAATCTTCTCCCACGCGGCGGCACCGGTGAGTTCCGCATGCGCGGCCCGGTAGCGCTGCCGCATCTCCGGCATCCGGTCGGCGAGTTCCTTGCGCAACCGCAGCGCCTCGCGGAACAGGCCGTACGCCTGCCGCGGATCCCGTTTGCGGTACACCACACCGCGTCCGTCAGCGGTGGTGACGGTGACACCGTCGACCTGGGAGAGCAGGAACCAGCGCGCGTCCAGAGTCGGCACATTGAGCTGCGGGCGCTCGTGATGCTCCGGATGCGCCGGCCGCAGATTGTTCAGCACGCCCTTGCCGAGTCGCACGATCTTGGCGATCGGGTTCGCCGGTTCGCCGACCGCGCCGACCCCGATACCGCTGGCCAGCGGCAGCTCGGTCGAGGACGGCAGGATCACCGCGTCCGGATATTGTTTGCGCAGTTCGTGTACCGCGCCCAGCGCGCTGGGCAGCAGTTCGAAAAGACGCTGCGGGCCGGCCAGGAAATCGCGGATCGCGAGGTTCTGGATGGCGACCGTCGAATACTCCAGGCAGAGCAGATGCTTGAGGGTCGCCTTGACCGTGTGCGCGATCATGGCCCGCCCGTTGCCCGGCTGGTACAGCGAGGCCACCACCAGACGGTTGCGCAGATGGAAATAGGCCTGCCAATCGATGGCGTCGTCCTTATCGCTCCACGCCATATGCCAGACCGCGGCACCCGGCAGGGTGACCGTCGGATAACCGGCCTCGCGGGCCCGCAATCCGTATTCGACATCGTCCCACTTCAGGAACAGCGGCAGTGGCTGCCCGAGTTGTTCGGCCACCTGCCGCGGAATGACGCAGGTCCACCAGCCGTTGAAATCGCCGTCGATACGCCGGTGCAGCAGTTTCGAATTGTCCCGGTCGCGCAGCGGATACTTCGCGAAATCGTGGTCGTATTCGACATTCGGCGCCGCCGACCACATGAAGATATTGCGATCGACCACTTCGCCCATCACATGCAGATGCGAACGTTCCTGCAGGTTGAGCATCTGGCCGCCCACCAGCACCGGGGATTCGGCGAAACGGGCGAAAGCCAGGGCGCGCAGAATCGAATCGGGTTCGATCTCGATATCGTCGTCCATGTAGACGATGTATTCGGCACTGGTCGATTTCAGCGCCTCGTACATCACCCGGCTGTAGCCGCCGGATCCGCCGAGGTTCGGCTGATCGTGAATGGCGAGCCGGTCACCGAGCACGGCGGCGGCCTCGTCGAACCCCGGTTCGTCGACCACTTTGCGGGTGCCCTGATCCGGAATGATCACCGCGTCGATCTGCGCCAGCACCAGCGGATCTGCGCCCAGCGCGGCCAGCGTTTTCACCGCGTCGGTGGGACGGTTGAACGTCGGCATACCGACCGCGATCCGGCCCTCCCCGGGCGCTTCGATCGGTGCGTACCAGCCGCCGGACACCAACGTCACCGCGGTATCGGTGGTGATATCGAACCAGAGCCAGCCGCCGTCCTCGAACGGTCCGAAATCGGTCTCCAGTTCGAGCGTGACGGTTTCGGCGCCCGGCGCCACCGCGAACTCGCGACCCTGCACGTGGATCCGCGACCCGTCCGCCTTGGACCGGTACATATCGACCCGGCCGTGCCCGGCCAGCTCCAACCGCAGCACCACCGAATCGAGCATGCTCCAGCGCCGCCAGTAACTGGCCGGCAGCGCGTTGAAATAGGTGCAGAACGACACCTCCGACTCCGCGCCCACCGAGAGCGAGGTCCGGGTGGTGGCGTGCGCGCGCCGCGCGTTGGTCGCCGACTCCTCCAGGTAGAGGGTGCGCACGTCCAGCGGCTCGCCCGGGCGGGGCAGGATCACCCGCTGCAAGAGCGATTTCGCACGGGTGGCGGACGTGCTGTGCGTCAGTGATGCGGAGGTCATACGTTGTTGTTCTCCTCGGCCAGCGGTGCACCCGACTCCAGATGCGGCCGCAGCACATTGTCGAACATGTTCAGTGCGCTCGCGATGGCCATATGCATATCCAGGTACTGGTAGGTACCGAGACGGCCGCCGAACAGGACCTTCGCCGAGGCCGTCTCCTGCTTGGCCAGCGCGCGATACGCGGTCAGTTTGGCTCGGTCTTCAGGGGTGTTGATCGGATAGTACGGTTCGTCGCCGGTCTTGGCGAAACGCGAGTACTCGCGCATGATGACCGTCTTGTCCGTCGGATAGTCCCGTTCCGGGTGGAAATGCCGGGGTTCGATGATGCGGGTGTAGGGCGGATCCGCGTCGTTGTAGTTCATCACCGAGGTGCCCTGGTAGTCGCCGGTCGGCAGGACCTCGGTTTCGAAGTCGATCGTGCGCCAGCCCAGCTCGCCCTCGGCGTAGTCGAAGTACCGGTCCAGCGGGCCGGTGTAGACCACCGGGGCGTCCGGGTTCTGTGCGCGCAGCTCATCGCGTACGTCGAACCAGTCGGTGTCCACCCGGACCTCGATCAGCTCACTGGCCGCCATGTTCTCCAGCCACTTCGTGTACCCCTCCTTGGGCAGGCCCTCGTAGGTGTCGTTGAAGTAGCGGTTGTCGAACGTGTAGCGGACCGGCAGCCGGGTGATATTGCCGGCCGGCAGCTCCTTGGGGTCGGTCTGCCACTGTTTGGCGGTGTAATCGCGGACGAACGCCTCGTAGAGCGGGCGGCCGATCAGCGAGATCGCCTTCTCCTCGAGGTTCTGCGCATCGGCGGTCTCGATCTCGGCGGACTGCTCGGCGATCAGCGCGCGGGCCTCCTCCGGGGTGAAATACCGGCCGAAGAACTGCGAGACCAGGCCCAGCCCCATCGGGAACTGATAGGCCTGGCCCTTGTGCATGGCGAAAACGCGGTGCTGATATCCGGTGAACTCGGTGAACTGCGTGACATAGTCCCAAACGCGCTTGTTCGAGGTGTGGAACAGATGTGCACCATATTTGTGGATTTCGATACCGGTTTCCGGTTCGGGCTCCGAATAGGCGTTACCGCCGATATGCGGACGGCGGTCCAGCACGAGAACTCTCTTACCGAGTAAGTTCGCGCTGCGCTCGGCGACGGTCAGCCCGAAGAAACCTGAGCCGACGACGATCAGGTCGAACTGTGCGTTGTTATCTGAGTTACCCGGAGACGATGCGGCGGTCACGGGAGCCCAGCGTATCGGAAGCATTCCCCGGCGCCAGTCGGGATCAGGGGACAGTTGGTTACAGCAGGTGAGATGGTTCCGAACGGTCCGCGCCGGAACCGTACGCCATGGTCGAACATCCCGGGCCGATGCCCGCGGAGGGCAGACATCGGCACCGGAGTGATTCGTGGATCATCAGTAGCCGTACGGGGTGGCTCCGTAGCCGCCCGCCATGGCGGGCACAGCGGGCATCCGGGCGGCGTCGATCCAGCGCTTGGTGGAGCCGACAGCCGCCAGGATCAGCGTCAACAGGGCGAAGAGGCCGGAGATGAGGTTGACGATACCGAGCATGAGAACCGAGAGAATCACGAAAGCGACGCAACCGACGATCACCGTGACCCGCCCGGCGTTGCGGCGGCGCAACAACATGATCCCGCCGATCAACAGGGCCAGCGCGATCACCGTGTAGATGAGGCCCCAGACTATTCCGATTCCGGCGAATTCGAAATCGATGTCGATATCGGGCCCGCTGCTACTGCTGGAGGAACTGCTGCGGCGGCGCGCTCCGGTCGCCAGTACGGCTCCGTTGGTCAGCGAACTCTCGGAGGTGGCGAAGGCGAGGACATACATCGAGATGGCCGTGATCGCGCTGACCAGCCCGCCGAGCAACGCGAGAATACCGGCGGTGATACCGGTTCCCCCGCTCGGCGCGGGCGGATGTCCGTACGGGCCGGGCGCGGCCGCATAGGCCGGGGGCGGGTAGCCGAACCCCGGAGCCGGATACCCCGGCTGATGCGGCGGCTGACCATACGGATAACTCATGGGACCTCCCCCTCGTAAAGGTTTCGGGGAACTCTACCGTGCCGCAGTAAAGTTCGCCGACGTCTCGCCCCAGCCGGTGTGAAACGCAAGTGTCCGCACACCTTTCGTGTGCGGACACTTGCGCTGTGCCGTTTTCTATTCGAGATAGGTGTCCGCGTAGTACTTCATCGCGTCGCGAACCAACTCCACCGTGCCCTTCCCGTGCCGATCGTAGTTGACCCCGAAACGTTCGTCGGCGACATACATTTCACCGAGCCCGGCGAATTCCTTCGCACACGGTCGCCGGTTCTGCCAGCCTGCCGTCACCCATTCGTAGTGCCGTCGGGTGATCTCCAGAACCTCGGCGCTGTCCGGCGCCAACCCCGCCTGCCACGCCCGGCCGTAGTCCGCGGCGATATCGAGCTGGTCCTGCTGGAACCGCTGTTTCTGTTCCGGGGTGAGCGCCTTCCACCACCGGTCGCCGCGTTCGTACGCCTGCGCGCCCCAGCGCTCGGTGACCTCATCCTTGTATTGCGTATGGTCGAATTCTTCGAAAACTTCTGCTGCCACGAGCCGTTCACCTCTCTCCAATTTGCCCAATGTGGTGCGTACCGACTCGATCCGGCGGCGGATCCGGTCCTGTTCACCGTGCAACAGGTCCAGTTGTGCACGCAGAGCGGTGGCGGTGTCCCGTTCCCCGGCCAGGATCTCCCCGATCACGGGCAGGCCCACGCCGAGTTCGCGCAGCAGCAGGATGCGCTGCAGTCGCACCAGGGAACGCTCGTCGTAGTAGCGGTAGCCGTTGGAGCCGATCCGGCTGGGCGGCAGCAGTCCCAGCTGCCCGTAGTGGCGCAGCGTACGACTGGTGGTGCCGGCCGCCCTGGCCAGCTCCTGGATGGACCATTCGCCGGTGTTCGAACCCGCGCCCACGACCACTCACCTCTTCCGTATCGCGTCGGTTTCCCCAGAGTGCAAGTTGACGCTGCGTAAAGGTCAAGCGATCGCGGGGCGGCATTCACGAACCACCGGAAAGGTCGGTCACTTCCAGGTCCATGGGGATTTTCTGGGCACCCGGTATCGCGGCCGGGCGGTCGCCCGGCAGCACCGGCCCATCGGCCCCGGCCTGCGGCGTATCCGCGGCGCCGGCGCGCCCGGCGGGCACCCGGGCCGGAGCCGCACCGGAGGCGGCGCCTTCGCCCGTTCCCGAACTGCCCGAATCGGCAGCCCCGGGCTCGGCTGTTCCCGAACTACCGGAATCGGTGCCACCCGGCTCGGCCGCTTCCGATCCGGAGCTGCCCGCCGCGGGATCCTCCAGATTCGGCACCATCTGCATGAGCGTGGTGAAGTCGACGACCTGCGCCCCGAGAGTCGGGGTGTAGACGATGACGCCGTTCTCGAACAACCGATAGCTCCCGGCGTCGTCGGGCAGCGGCATTTCCGGGGTGACGGGCCGGCCGACCACACTGTGTACGCCGCCCATTTCCGCGTAGGCGGTATCGATCGGCGAGGGCGTTTCGCCCGGTTGCACGCCGGGCAGCGCCGGATTCTTGCCGTCCGGCGACACCGGCAGGCTGCCTTCCGGGGTCCGCGGCACCGGCGCGCCTGCGTTCGGGCTCGACTTGTCGCCTTCCGGCGACACCGACGGTACGGAGTCACCGGGCACACTCGGCGTGGCGCGGTCGGGCAGCGCCGCCTGGATCTCCGGGTCGGCCGGAGCAGCCGGCATGGGGCCCGCGACCGCGAGTTCCGCGGGGGTCGGGCCCACCTCGAAAGTCTGGATATCGGCGGGTTGCCCGCCGTCGGGAGCGGCCGAATACTCCGACCGCAGAATCCGCCCGTCACGCAACAGCACCCGGCCCGCGGTCGCCTCTACTGCGGCCGTGGTGCGTGGATCCTCCTGGGCGGTACCGGTGTAGACCTGGCAGTCGGTGGTATCGCAGGTTTGCGCGTACGGCCAGCGGGTTTCGGCGAGGGCGTAGGAGCGCGCCGCGATGGCCTGGGCCTCGAGCGCCACAGGGTCCCAGCCGGCGGGCATTTCCGCCGGAATCACGCCGAGCAGATAGTCTTGAATGTCGACGCGGTTGACCGTGCGGGGTTCACCGTTCTCACTGGCGACCCCCAAGGAGCCCCGGTAGGTCCCGCCACCACACAGGGTCAGGTGCTCGTTCGCCGGACGGTTGGGGTTCGGATCGACCGGATAGACCCAGGGGTCGCCGGCGGAGGTCTCCCAGAGGACGGCACCCTCGCATCCGTCGGTGACCACGATATGCGCGCCACCATCCGCCAGAGGTATCAGACGGGCAGCTTCTCCCGGTTTCAGCAGTCGGCCCGCGACCCTGGCACCCGCGTCCGAGAAGACAACCGGTTCGGCTCCGTCGTAGCCCTGCAGCCGGACCGATACCGAAGCCGGGCCGACGGTACCGATCTCGGCGCCCGGGTAGTAGTGCCCGAGGATCTGCTCGACGCTCTGGCCGTTGTGCGCATTCTGCAGGGCGCCGTGCTGACTGAGCCCCCGGCCGTGCCCGGGTCCGGCCTCGGCAACCATCCGGTATACCTCGCCGGCCGAGGGCATCAGTAACGATCCGCCGATCACCAGGGCGGTGGTGCCACAGGCGAACAACGGTCCCGGCCTGATCCGGCGCCCTCGCACGGAACCGGGTAATCGGCGCGTTACCAGCGGATTGGAAAGGCGCAGCGAAACTTTCGAAGAATTCATGCGGTTTCGATATGGCATACGAGCACTCCCATTCGGTTCGCCCGGACGTTTGCCTCGACACGACGTCGGCATGTCGGATCGATCGGCCACGCTCCGGGAGCTACATTCGAGCGACCAGGTAAGCCTCAACCTCAGGTTTAGATTTGTGACGAATGTGGCTAGTGTGGTCTGTGAGACTCGAGTACGCAAGCATGACTTGCTCACCGATCACCGGTTGCAACCCTGATTGGAGAAGCTCGTGCCCTACCGCAAACCGAAGCGTTCCTACGTCCTGCCGGTTGTCGCGCTGATTGCGGTAGCAGGGCCGATCCTGGTCCCCACGGTCGTCAGCCCACACAAAACGGCCGACCAGGTGGAACTCACCGCCGTCCCACCCCTGCTCACCGAGCTGGCATTGAAAAACGCCACCGATATCGTCCTGCCACTGGCCGAATTGACCGGCCTGCAATTACCCGACCTGCACTTATCGGACTTACAGGCGCTCGATCTACCAGAACTCACCCCGGACCGGATCCCCGGCCGGCAGCAGGTTCCCGGATTCGTCACCGGGGCCCCCGGCAGCGGCACCCCCGCCGCCGACACGCCGGCGCTCACCCCCGGCGTCATCCCCCCTGAATTCATGAACGCAGTCGGCGCCCAGGTCAAAGAGCTGACCCGGGAAGAGCCGTTCAGTATGGTCGCCCTCACCGCGCCCGACCTGGCGAACACGACCGTCATGGTCCGCGCGAAACAGCCCGACGGCGCCTGGGGCCAGTGGTACGAAGCCGGCCCGATCGACGGCGCCGACGGTGTGGCCGAGGGCGCGCCCGCGGGCACCGATCCGATCTACGTCGGCAACACCACCGCGGTGCAGGTTCTGGTCACCCGCAAACCGCAGCAGAACCCGGGCGGGCCGCTGACCCCCACGCCGGCCGCGGCCGGTGAACAAGAGCCGCCCCCCGATCTCACCGCCGTCCTGATCGACCCCGGTCGCGGCGCTGTCGACGATAAGCTGCAGGACATCGCAGCCGCCTTGCCCGGCGGCGGACCGCGGGTGATCACCCGCAACCAATGGGGCGCCGACGAATCCATCCGCTGCCAGGAACCCACCTACGACGACGGCCTCGGCGGTATCACCGTGCACCACACCGCCGGTCGCAACGATTACAGCAAGGGCGAATCGGCCGGAATCGTGCGCGCCATCTACGCCTATCACTCACAGACGCTCGGCTGGTGCGATATCGGCTACAACGCCCTGGTCGACAAATACGGGCAGATCTTCGAGGGCCGCTACGGCGGACTGAACGAGCCGGTCCAGGGCGCCCACGCGGGCGGATTCAACGAGAACACCTCCGGGGTCGCGATCATGGGCGACTACCAGGTCGAACAGCCCACCGACGCCGCTATCGAAGCCACCGGGAAATTCGTCGGCTGGCGCGCGAAGATCGCCGGACTCGACCCCAAGGGCCATACGACAATGTATTCGGAGGGCACGGAGTTCACCCCGTACGCCCGCGGAGAAGAGGTGAAACTGCCGATCGTCTTCGCGCACCGCGACGTCGGCAACACCAGCTGCCCGGGCGATGCCGCCTACGCGCAGATGGACCGCATCCGCACCATCGCCGCCGGGGAAGCGAGCGGAACCCAATCGCAATCGCAGTCACCGCGCAGCCAGGCCTCCCGCTCCGACCTGGCCGCCCTCGCCGACCTCACCGCGAAGCTGCTGACCATGGTCAACGACAACCTGATCGCCAAATACTGGGTCTCCAAGGGCGGCCCCGACGGCCCGCTCGGCCAGGCCGCATCCGAACCGCTGCCCGCAACGCAGGGCCAGCAGTACGCGAAATTCGTGAACGGCTACGTCTACACCTCCCCCGACGGGCAGGCTCACGAGGTAGTCGGCAAGATTCTGGACCGCTTCCTCGAACTCGGCGCCGACGCCGGAGCCCTCGGCCTGCCGTTGACCAGCCCGTACCCGGTACCCGAGGGTTTGCGCGCCGATTTCCAGAACGGTTCGCTGATCCTGAACCAGGCGACCGATGTGGTCAGCACGCTGTGGAAGACCTACAACGAACTCAACCAGCAGCAGGTCCAGGGCGCGCCCGGCCAACCACCGCACCCACCGGCCGCTCCACTGCCCGCACCGGGTCTGCCGCAGGGGATCACCCCGACACCGGCGCCCGCGCTCGCCGCCCCACCGCCTGTACACGGCGGGGTACCGGGGGTTCCCGCACCGGCGTCGGCAACCCCCGCACCGCAGCCGCAAGCGCTGGCTCAGGCCCCGCAGGCTCTTGCCCCAGCACAGGCGCCCGCCCCAGCACAGGCGCCCGCCCCAGCACAGGCTCCTGCTCCTGCTCCTGCTCCTGCTCCTGCTCCTGCTCCTGCTCCTGCTCCTGGAGACAGTTCCACGCCGAGCAATTCCGTCGCGCCACCACCGGCCGGTACGCCGATCCACGAAACGCCCACGGGACAACCGGCATACGCCGGCGCGCCCGACGCCCAGGAGCAGCAACCGCCTACCCCACCACCGGCCCCGACCGGGCCGGAAGGGTCCCCACCGGCCCCGGCAAGCACCAGTGAACCAGTCGCCCCGCCCGCCCCGGCAGCCTGAATCGAGTCCGGACCTCCGCGCCGACCGTGAGCCACGGTCGGCGCGGTCATTTGTCCGCCCGGCCAGTGTGCACCTACGCCCGGCCGGTGCTTCGCTGCCGGGTTCCGGCGAAACCGACGGCTACGACGGGTAATTTCGCCGGCATCGCCGCCCTGCCCGTCTGACGCGACTCCACCGGGCCCGGCAATCACCAGCGGAGCGATGCCATCGGACCGACCACCTGAACCGAGTCCGGATCCCCGTGCCGGCCGTGCGCCACTGTCGACGCGTTCTGCCTCCGGCCGGTCTTTTTCAGGTCCGGCCCGTGCTTACCGGCCACTGCCAGTGACCGCACGAAGGCGGGCGGACTCCCGCGGTTGGAGATCTTCGACCGACACCCGCCCCTGTCGGCGAGCCGGCGGCACCGCCTGCACCGGCCGCTCGAGAACAGAACAGGAACCGGCCGCACCGACTGTGCGCCGCGCAAGCTGCGTGACGATTTCATCGGGCCCCTCGGCACGCGCCTGCCGTAGAGGCGGCGCGGGGTATCCGCCGACGGACAGCGTCTGCTTGTATCGGATGTTGTTCGGGCCGAGCCCCGAGCCGATGGAGTGGCCTGCCGGGTCGCCCACCCGCACGCGAGCTGCCGGCGCGAATCCGCTCAGCGGCGCGAACCGCCCCGCGGCCACCAGCGTTCCAGTATCTGCGCGACCCCGTCTTCGGAGTTCGTGCCGGTCACCTCGTCCGCGGCCGCGATTGCCTCCGGGTGCGCATGTCCCATCGCCACGCCCAGCCCGGCCAGCCGCAGCATCGGCACATCGTTGGGCATATCGCCGAACGCGACCATTTCGGCCGGGTCGATCCCGAACCGCTCACCGATCAGGCGCAATCCGTGCGCCTTGGTGACGCCGGGCGCGGAGACCTCGACCAGCCCGTGGTCGGTCGAATAGGTGATATCCGCCCGGTCACCGATATGCCCGGCCAGCGTCGCCGCCATCTCGCCGCTGTCGACCCCCGGTAGCCGGATCAGCATTTTGATCGCCGGGGAGGCGATGACCTCCTCGCGTGCCACGGCCGTATCGTCGGGGTTCAGCCAGGCATGCACATACTCCGGCGAGCTCACGAACTGCGGTGTCGCCGCATCGTGGGCGCTGGCGCCCACTCGTTCGGCCGCCAGGCCACATCCGGGAAGTACCTTCTCCGCCAGGTCGGCGAGCCAGGCCAGTGTCGGCACGTCCAGGACGGTGGTGCTCAGCACCCGGTCGGTTTCGGGGTCGTAGAGCACGGCCCCGTTACCGCACACGCACAGCGGCGCGAACCCGAGCCCCGCGACCACCGGGGCAATCCACCGCGGCGGCCGCCCCGTCGCCAGCACGAACTGCACTCCGTCGGCCACCAGCGCCGCCACGGCATCCCGGGTCCGCGCGGTGACACGTTCGTAGGGATCGATCAGAGTGCCGTCCACGTCGGAGGCCACAAGCTTGGGTTTGGGCAGTTGCGATGCGGTCACCTCGTCCATTCTGCTGTGTCCCGGCCGGCGGGCTCCGCAGTGTCCCGACCGGACGTGTCCACAGTCACCGACCGGACGGGCCCGCAGTACACCGACCGGACGTGTCCACGGTGCCGTGCGGGCCGCCACGATGCCCCGGCCGAACGGTCCACGATGTCCCGGCCGAACGGCCCGCGATGCTCACGGCCGAACGGCCCGCGATGCTCACGGCCGAACGGCCCGCGATGCTCACGGCCGAACGGCCCGCGATGCTCACGGCCGAACGGCCCGCGATGCTCACGGCCGAACGGCCCGCGATGTTCCGACTCGAACGGTCTCCAGCGCCCCGGCCGGACGGGCCTGCGGTGCCGCGCGGCCGCCGCAATGTCCCCCACCGGCCGCCGGAGGACTCCCATACGAGCCGTGGTCGCCGCACGTGACAGGCGTCGCGAATTCCGCCCGCGACCAGGCCCCGTCGCGGGAGTAACACGCAGCCCGGCCATCCGGCGCGCAGGTCGCGGGAACGCTCCCTATGATCAGGGACCACACCTGATATCGAGGGGAACGATGGCCGGCTTTCTGTTGCGACGCGCACTCAACTACGTCGTGCTGTTGCTGCTGGCGTCCTTCCTCACTTTCAGTCTCGCCTCCCTGACTTTCCGCCCGCTGGACAGTCTGGAGCAGCGCAATCCACGGCCCCCGCAGTCGGTGATCGATGCCAAGGCGGCGGAGCTGCATCTCGACGAGCCGATCCCGCAGCGCTACGTAATCTGGATGAAAGGCGTGGTGCAGGGCGATTTCGGCGAAACTCTCGGCGGGCAGCCGGTGAGCGAGGAACTCGGCCGGCGCGTGGCGGTGAGTCTGCGCCTGCTTATTCTGGGTTCGATCATCGGCACCGTGCTCGGCGTCCTGATCGGCGCGGCCGGCGCGATCCGCCAGTACAGATTCAGTGACTACTTCACCACCGTCGTTTCGTTGCTGATCCTGTCCACCCCGGTCTTTCTGCTGGCCACACTGTTGAAATTCGGCGCGCTGGAGATCAACTCGATAACCGGCCAGCAGATCTTCTTGTATACCGGTGAGACCTCCGCCGGCCACATCGAAGGGTTCGGCGCACAACTCCTCGACCGGCTGCAACATCTCGTACTCCCCACCCTGACGCTCGCCCTCGGCGGTATGGCCGGATACAGCCGCTACCAGCGCAATGCCATGCTCGACGTGCTGCAGAGCGATTTCATCCGCACCGCGCGAGCCAAGGGACTCACGCGGAACAAGGCGCTCTACAAGCACGGTCTGCGCACCGCGCTGATCCCGATGGCGACCCTGTTCGCCTACAGCCTCGGCGGGCTGATCACCGGCGCGACCTTCACCGAGAAGATTTTCGGCTGGCACGGCGTCGGCGAATGGCTGGTCGATTCGATCAACGCGCAGGACATCTACGTGGTCGCCACGGTTACCGCGTTCGCCGGTCTGGTGGTGCTGGTGTCCGGGCTGCTCTCCGATATCGTCTACGCGATTCTGGACCCGAGGGTGCGAGTGGCATGAGCATCAACGAAACCGAGGTTCTGGTACAGGGCGCCCCGGAGCCGGCGGCGAGCGGCCGGCGCAAACTCGTACTGCGGCGCTTCCTGCGCAACAAACCGGCGCTCTTCGGCGCGGCGGTCCTGATCCTGCTGTTCCTCGCCGCTTTCGTGCTCCCGTCGTTTCTGCCGTACGACCACAAACAGCTCGACTACACGGCACTGCTGCAGCCCCCGAGCCCGCAGCACCCCTTCGGCACCAACGAAATCGGGCAGGATGTGCTCGCCCAGACACTGCGCGGTCTGCAGAAGTCGCTGATCATCGGGTTCTGTGTGGCGGTGGCCTCCACCACCCTCGCCGCTGTGGTGGGTGCGATCGCCGGCCTGCTGGGCGGTTGGACCGATCGGGCCCTCATGTGGCTGGTCGATCTGCTGCTGGTGGTGCCGAGTTTCATCATCGTGGCCCTGTTCGCGCCCCGGACGAAGGGCAGCGGGTCGATCATGCTGTTGATCGTGCTGCTCAGCGTGTTCGGCTGGATGATCAGTGCGCGGATCGTCCGCGGTTTGACCATGAGTCTGCGCGAACGCGAATTCGTGCGGGCCGCACGCTATATGGGCGCGCCGACGCATACGGTGATCCTGACCCATATCGTGCCCAATATCGCCTCGATCCTGATCATCGATACGACGCTCACCGTGGGCGCATCGATCATGGCCGAAACCGGGCTGAGCTTCCTGGGTTTCGGTGTGCAGCCGCCGGACGTCTCACTGGGCACCCTCATCGCCAACGGCACCAGTTCCGCGATGACCTACCCGTGGTTGTTCCTGTTCGCGGGCGGTCTGCTGATCATCACGGTGCTGTGCGCGAACCTGGTCGGTGACGGGTTACGCGATGCCTTCGACCCCGGAGCGAAGAATGCCCGGTCCCGTCCGTCCCGGAAGAAACGGAAAGCGCAGCGAGCGCAGGAGGCCCGCACAGCACAGGGAGCGGGAAAATGACCGGAGACAACACCGTGACGGAATCGGCGGCGAAACCGACCGGGTCAACCGGTGCGACGGCGTCCACAGCGCCGCTGCTCGAGGTCAGCGGCCTGCGGGTTTCCTTCCCCAGTGAAGAGGGCCGGGTCGAGGCGGTGCGCGGTGTGGACTACACGGTCGCCGACGGCGAAGTCCTCGCCATCGTCGGCGAATCCGGGTCCGGTAAGTCGGTGTCCTCCCTGGCTGTCATGGGCCTGCTGCCGGAGCAAGCGCGGGTCGCCGGCTCGATCCGGTTGCGCGGCCGGGAGTTGATCGGGTTGGGCGACAAGGAATTGTCGCGGCTGCGCGGCAGCGCGGTGAGCATGGTGTTCCAGGACCCGCTCTCTGCGCTGACTCCGGTGTACCGGGTGGGCGATCAGATAGCCGAAGCGCTGCTCGCGCACGGTTCGATGAGCAAGGACGCCGCCGCGAAACGTGCGGTGGAACTGCTGGACCTGGTCGGTATTCCGGATCCGGAGCTGCGGGCCAGGGCTTTTCCGCACGAGTTCTCCGGCGGGATGCGCCAGCGGGTGGTGATCGCAATGGCCATCGCCAACGATCCCGCGCTGATCATCTGCGACGAACCGACCACCGCACTCGACGTGACGGTGCAGAAACAGATTCTGAACCTGCTGCGCAAGGCGCGCGATATCACCGGCGCCGGCGTCATCATGATCACTCACGATATGGGTATCGCGGCCACGATCGCCGACCGGGTGGCGGTGATGTACGCGGGGCGGATCGTGGAAACCGCGAGCACCGCGGCGCTGTTCCGGAATCCGCGGATGCCCTACACCGTGGGTCTGCTCGGCTCCATTCCCCGGATGGACGGGCCCGCGCGGGCCCCTCTTATCCCGATCGTCGGCGCTCCCCCGGCCATGCACGCGCTGCCACCGGGATGCTCGTTCGCGCCGCGCTGCCCCGTGGCGATCGACGAATGCCGCACCGCCGAACCTCCGCTCACCGAAACCGATCCGGGCCAGGCCGCCGCGTGCATCCGCACCGCCGAACTGAGCTCCGGCGCGTTGTTCGACGCGTACCGGCAGGAAGTGGGCGCGGAACCCGTCACCCCGGCGGCCGATACCCAGGTCGTATTGAAGGTCACCGACCTGGTGAAAACGTTCCCGATAACCTCCGGTGTGCTGCTGCGACGCCGTAGGGGTGAGGTACGCGCGGTGGACGGGATCAGTTTCGAGATCCGCGCCGGCCGCACACTCGCCCTGGTCGGCGAATCGGGGTCGGGGAAGTCGACCACCCTCACCCAGATCCTCGACCTGGTGCCGCCCCAATCGGGGTCCATCGAGGTCATGGGCCACGATGTGGCCACCCTGACCCGCTCCGGGCGCCGCGAACTACGCCGGAAGCTGCAGATCGTCTTCCAGGACCCCACCGCGTCCCTCGACCCCCGCCTGCCCGTGGCCGATGCCATCGGCCAGCCGATGCGGATCGCCGGGCGGCCCAAATCCGAGATAGCCCAGCGGGTACCGGAGCTGTTGCGGCTGGTGGGCCTGCGGCCCGAACATGCCGACCGATATCCGGGCGATTTCTCGGGCGGCCAGAAACAGCGCATCTGTATCGCCCGGGCCCTCGCACTGGACCCGGAACTGCTCGTGCTCGACGAACCGGTGTCCTCGCTGGACGTATCGATCCAGGCCGGGGTGCTGAACCTGCTGCGCGATCTGCAAACCGAACGCGGACTGTCCTACCTTTTCGTTTCGCACGATCTGTCGGTGGTGCGGAATCTGGCGCACGATATCGCCGTGATGTATCGCGGCGAGATCGTGGAAGCAGGTCCGGCCGAGCAGATCTTCCAAGCCCCGGAACACGCGTACACACGGTCGCTGATCGAGGCGGTACCCGTGCCCGTGGTACAGGGTTGACAGGCGCGCTCGCCGGGCCCACCGGCAGGAAGGAAGTATCGCCATGAGGATTCGATCTGCGGGGAGCAGGCTCGCGGTACCGCTGCTGGCCGTAGCCCTGCTCGCGGCCGGATGCGGCGCGAACGACGCCGGCGCGCCGGAGGGCGCGGTCGCCGAACTGGGCACGGTCAACGACATCAACCCGCACGATGTGAGCGAACTGCGGGACGGGGGCAATCTGCGGCTGGTCATGTCGTCGTATCCGGAGCAGTGGAATCCGCTGCAATTGGACAGCGACGGCGGGACCGCTTCCCTGGTCAGGCCGACTTTGCCCAGGTCGTTCGTCACCGACGCCGCGGGCAAGATCTCCGTGGACACCAATTACTTCACCAGCGTCGAGCTCACCGCCACCGACCCCCAGCAGGTGACCTACACGATCAACCCGAAGGCCGTGTGGTCCGACGGCAGCCCGATCACCTGGGAAGATATCGCCTCGCAGGCGAACGCGCTCAGCGGCCGCGACGAGCGCTTCCTGATCGGCCACACCATGGGGTTCGACCGGGTAGAGAAGGTGGAGCGCGGCGTCGACGACCGCCAGGCGATCATCACTTTCGACAATCATTTCGCGGACTGGGCCGGGCAGTTCGCGGGTAACAGCATGCTGTTGCCCAAAGAGGTGACAGCCACCCCCGAGGCATTCAACGAAGCCTGGCGCAACGGCGTGACCAAGACCGCCGGCCCCTTCATCGTGCAGTCCACCGACCGTGCGCAGGGACGCGTGGTGCTCGGCCGCAACCCCAAATGGTGGGGCGATACCCCCAAACTCGACACCATCACCTTCAGCCAACTGGCATCCGAGGCCATGGTCCCGGCGCTGGCGAACAACGAGGTCGACGCGGTCGGGCTCGGCACCCGCGATGATATGGAGACCGCGCGCAACACACCCGGCGTAGTGATCCGGCGCGCGCCCAGCAATTTCTGGAACCACCTGACCTTCAACGGCGCTCCCGGCTCGATCCTGGAGGATCCGGCGGTACGCGTCGCGATCATCAAGGCGATCGACCGCGACGGTATCGCCAAAGCCATGCAGAACGGGCTGGTACCGGACCCGAAACCGCTGAACAACCACATCTTCCTGCAGGGCCAGGAAGGCTATCAGGACAACAGCCTGCCGTTCGACCCCGAAGCCGCGGCCCGCGAACTGGATGCCCTCGGCTGGAAACTCAACGGCGACGTCCGCGAAAAGGACGGACGCCGGCTCGAGATCCGCGACGTGATGTACAACGACCAGACCTGGGTGCAGATCGCCCAGATCATCCAGCAGAACCTCGCCCAGATCGGGGTCGAGCTGATCATCGAGACCAAACCGGGGAACGGCTTCTTCACCGATGTGATCCAGCCCGGCAACTTCGATGTGGGCCAGTGGAGCTGGCAGGGCGATGCGTTCCCGCTGAGCAGCATCCCGCAGATCTGGGGCTACTACCCCGACAATCTGCAGGGCAACTACGGCCGCATCGGTTCGCCCGAACTGAACGAGCTGATCGAACGGACACTGTCGGAACTGGACCCGCAGAAGGCCATCGAACTGGCCAACCAGGTCGATGAAGAGATCTGGGCCGAAGGGCATTCGATCCCGCTGGTGCAGTCCGCCGGGAACGTGGGCGTGCGCGACAACCTCGCCAACTACGGTGCCGCCGGACTCGCCTCACTCGACTACACGAAAATCGGTTTCCTGAAGTGAAATCCCGGATAGGTCACCCACTGGCCTATCCGCTGTGCGTAACGATCGGCGCCCTCGCGGTACTCACCGCGTGGGCGCCGTTCGCCGATCCGGACCAGCTCAGCGCGTTGGCGGTGGTCGCGATCGGGATCGTGGGTTACAGCGGATACCGGTTCGCACTGGCCCTGGGCGCATTCCGGTATGGGACCGGAGTCTCCGGCACAGTCGAGGTGCGGCGGGTCCGGCAGGAGTATCAGCTGGTCAGCCGGTCGTGGCTGGAACTGCGTGACGAGGACTGTATCCGCTGGCTGCCGGTGTACTTCGATCCCGAACTGATCCCGTACACCGACGGCACCGCCGAACTGCGTGACCGCCGGATAACCCTGCAGGCCGGCACCGATCCCGGCGCATTGCCCGGCAGCGGATTCCGTGTGTTTCCCTCGGGCCGAACCCGTGACCGGGAACCGCCGGGACGCCTGATCGACAACCCCGCCCGGACCGACCCGGCGGCCCCCGAACGCGCAAAGACCGACACGAAACTCACCCGGCGCCTACTCCTGGACGCCCAGTCCGCGGTCGCGGCGCCGTTCACCGGCCTGCTCTGGGTCTACGTCATGGACGGCGGTATCCCCGCCTTCACCGGCGCATGCTGCGTCACCGCCGCAGCCTGCATCTGGCTCGCCGCGATCCGCGGCTCGGACCCGAGCTGACTCGAGACCTATTCGGGGCGAGAAGTCGCCGCCGAATCGCGCGGAGCCGACTCGCCTCCGAAGCATGGGGATCCGGCTCAGCTGTCCACGTCAACGGCCGGCGCCGTCGGCGAGTCGGCTCGGTCTCCGGGTACCTGCGGCATCCGTACTGCGAACACCCGCGCGCTTCGCGGAACAGTTCGCCGATATGGCCGCAACCTGCTGCGCTACTGCATGCGGTGGGCCCCGTCCCGCTACCGTCTGTCCCGGACGAGCGCGGTAAGGCAGGCATCCGCTCTCATCCGACGATATCGGCTGGGTGAACGGCGCGGCGATCACCGCAACCGATTCGTTCCCGCCACCCCGAGTCGTACCTCGTCGGCCGGCTCAGTGCGGGATGGAGTCGATGATTGCGCGCGCTCCCTGCCGCAGCAGGTCCGAGCCTACGAAGAAGCCCAATGCTTGGGGGTCCTCCGGAACACCCCAGTGCTGCGAATCCAGCCACTGCGTTCCCTCGAGGTTGAACACCTTGCCGTGCAACGCGAGCCGCCCGGTGGGTTCGATCACGCAGACCCCGGCGATCGGCGAGTTGCAGTGCCCCTGCAGAGCGTGCAGCATCGCGCGTTCGGCCTCGACCACGCGGCGGGTCTCGGCGTGATCGATCCGCCCCGCGAGTTCGCGGACCTCATGGTCGTCGGCACGGCAGGCCAAGGTGAGCACACCGGCGCCGATCGGCGGGCACATGACCTCCAGCGGCAGGATCTCGGTGATCCGATCCTCCTGGCCGATCCGGTACATACCCGCGACCGCGGCGATCAGCACATCGCAGTACCCGTCCTCGAGCCGCATCAGCCGGGAGTTCATATTCCCGCGCAGCGGCTTCATCTCCAGGTGCGGATAGTGCAACCGCAGCTGCGCGGCCCGGCGCACCGAACTGGTGCCGACAACGGTCCCCGGCGGCTGTTCCGACAGCGGCCGGCCGTCCTTGGTAATGATCGCGTCGCGCACATCGTCGCGTTTCGGGAAGCCGGCGAACGCGATGCCTTCCGGAATCGGGATATCACCCGGAATATCCTTCAAGCAGTGCACGGCCAGATCGGCCTCGTCGTGCAGCAGGGCGTCGTCGATTTCCTTGACGAAAGCCCCCTTGCCGCCGAGTGCTGCCAGATCACCCATCCAGCGGTCACCGGCGGCGGTCACCTTCACCAGTTCGGTTTCGACTCCGAACTCGGAGATCGCCGCCGCCACCCGCTCGGCTTGGGCAACTGCCATAGGACTGGCCCGGGTCGAGACCCGGATTATGCGCGAGGCCATAGCGTGACTCTACCGCCGCCCGAAACCGCGGCAACCGGCCGTCCCGCGACTACCGACCACAGAGTCATTTATCGAGGCAGCCCTCGGGAACTAGGTCAAGACGCCTAGCGGAACCGACCGGTCGCGACAGCGACGGTGAAGGCGTCCCAGGTCGCCGACTCGACCACCAGCGCCGGACCGGTGCGGGTCTTGGAGTCACGGATACCGACCCCACCGTCGGCCAGGAACGCAACCTCGACACAGTTCTTGTCCGCACCGCTGAAACTGCTCTTGAACCATTCGGCACCGGATAGGTCGTTGATCACTACAGGTACTCCTTTGCCAAACGCCTCAACATATCCCTGCTGTGTACCTCGTCCAGCGCCGCGTTGAGGAGAAACCGATTGGCATCAGCATAGCGGCGTACTGCGGACTCCTTCTCCAGATAGAGATCGCCGGTGAAGCTCTCGACATAGACAACCGTCGGCTCCCGATAACCGCGCATACCGCTACGCCCTGGCTCGAGGATGACAAAGGGCCCGATGGCGACACCCATCGGGAAGCCCGCCGAGAACGGCAGGATTCGAATATCGATGTTGTTCCGAGTACTCAGGTCTGCCAGGTAACGAAGCTGCGTGGCCATGATCTTCCGGCTGCCCACCACCGTGCGAAGCGCTGCTTCCCGCAGCACGATCCCGACGACCATCGGACTCGCCTTTCGGGTTATCCGCTGTTGACGTCGATGTCGCAACCCGACTCGGCGTTCGAGTTCGGCTGGGCTTTCGTCCGGATATCCAGCCCGCATCAGGGCATACGCGTACGCAGGCGTCTGCACCAGTCCAGGGATGATCTCGGGCTCATACGTCTGAAGTCGCCGCGCGCTCGATTCGAGATCGACGAATACATCGAAATGCTCCGGGATGAGATCACCGTACTCGTGCCACCAACTCTTGCCTGCTGCCTGAAGCGCCAGCCCTTTCAGCACTTCGGTGAATTCTTCGGTGAACTCGTAGATCCGGCACAAGGATTCCAGGTCCACCAGTCGTATCCGGGCAGTCGCGCCGACCTCCATCCGCTGAACCGTACTGACACTCCACTGCATCAGCTCGCCGACCTCGGCCAGCGTCAGCCCTACCGCCTCCCGACCGTTGCGCAAGTGTTTACCGAGCTGGCGCCGGGGAAGGGTCGATCGATCACACTCGGCCATACGGAAAGCTCCGTTCCAAGGGGACCAGACGTTCGCATCCTCGCCGGTGCCGCCACCGCCCAGAATGAAAACTGCCCTGGTGATTCGGATGATTTCACGATCGCGCCTGGTCCAGCACCGTTCTCCGATGCTGTTCTAGGCGTGCGCCCGGCAGGGAGAAGCCAACCCGAAACCCCTACACGCTTCCCCGCCCCGGCACCCCTTGCTCTCCGCCGGGACCGGGCGCACAGAACAATACTCCCGAACCGAGTCAGAGGTGTTGCGATAGAGCATTTTCCGGTCCGAAGTACTTTCGAGCTTGCTCGCGCACCTCAGAGCTTCACGTCGGGCACCGCGCAGCAGGCATGCTGCTCGGCCATCTCCACTGCTGCGTCGAACAGATAGCGTGCCGAGCTGCATCGTTGGTTCGAATGCCGTTTCGACCACTTCACGGACCGAAAGGACAGGATGTCGCAGGTCGGCGGATCGCCTCCGGCACGGCGGTATGGTGAGCGCACGAGCCGGTCGGGCTCGGACGATGAGGCGGGAGGGGCGATGAGGCGGGAGGGGCGATGAGGTACTTCAACACCACGGGTCCATGTGATGCCGAACTGCATTACATGCTCCCGGCGGCGGAAAGGCTTCCCGAAGCCTGCCGTCATATCGCTCGCGGTCAGTATTTTGTGATGCACGCCCCCCGGCAGACCGGTAAAACCACCACGCTGGCCGAGTTGGCCCGCCAGTTCACGGCCGGTGGCGAATATGTGGCGCTGCATTTCTCGTGTGAGATCGGGGAATCGTTCGGCGACGATTTCGCGGGCGTGGAACGGGTGCTGCTGACGAATATCCGTCTGGCCGGCCGGATTGCGGGCTTGTCACCGGAACTGCTGCCGCCCGACCCGTGGCCACAATCCGAGCCGGGCACCCTGCTTCGGGACACACTCACCGAGTGGGTCGGCCGGTGCCCATTGCCCGTCGTGTTGTTCTTCGACGAAATCGATGCCTTACGCGGCGACAGCTTGATCAATGTGCTGCGCCAGCTCCGGGACGGTTACACCACCAACCGTCGTGGATTCGTGCACTCGATCGTGCTGTGCGGGCTACGTGATGTCCGCGAGTACAAGGTCGCGTCCGGCGGCGATCCGAGCCGGTTGGGCACCGCGAGCCCGTTCAATATCAAGGTCGAGTCGGTGCGGCTCGACGATTTCACCCACGCCGAGGTCGGCGAGCTCTACGCCCAGCACACCTGCGAAACCGGGCAGGAGTTCAGCCCCCGCGCGATAGACCTGGCATATTTCTACACCCAGGGCCAGCCCTGGCTGGTCAACGCACTGGCCGCCGAGGTCGTCGATAATATGGGCGTCGAGACCACCATTACCGAGGACCATATCGACCGGGCAAAGGAACGATTGATCGTCACCCGCGCCACCCACCTCGATTCGCTGGTCGACAAGCTCGGTGAACCGCGGGTGAAGCAGGTCATCGAACCCTTGATCGCCGGAAAGAGCGTCGATGGCGATATCGACTTCCACAACGCCCGCTCCTATGTCGCCGACCTGGGTCTCATTGCGCCTGATCGGCCGGTCCGCATCGCAAACCCCATCTACAAGGAAGTCATCGTCCGCGTCCTGGGCGCGAGCGTCGAGGAAAACATCACGTCCAAGCCCAGCCAGTTCCGGCTCGACGACGGCCGCCTGGATTTCCCGAAACTACTCACCGCGTTCGTCTCGTTCTGGAAGGAGCACGGCGAGTTCCTGACCTCCCGACACAGCTATCACGAGGTGGCCCCGCAGTTGGTGATGATGGCGTTTCTGCACCGTATCGTCAACGGCGGCGGCTATATCGATCGCGAATACGGTGTCGGTGCCGGTCGTATCGACCTGCTGATCCGGCAGCCCTACAGCGGTGCGGACGGCCGGCAAGCGGTGCAACGCGAAGCCGTCGAGTTGAAACGCCGGGCGGAAAAAGAAAGTGACCCGCTGGACGCGGGCTTGGCCCAGCTCGACAAGTATCTCGACCGTTTGGAGTTGGAAACCGGTGTCCTGGCGATCTTCGACTGTCGCCCTGATGCCGCCCCGATTACCGAACGAACCCAGCTCAGCGAAATCACCGCACCTTCCGGGCGCAGGATCACACTGCTACGTGCGTGACGCCGGATCAGCGAAGATCCGGCGGCCGCTGGTGGCGATGACTAGCCGGCCGGTTCGGTCAGTTTGCGGGAGCGGAGTTCGTGGCCCTTCGAGGTCTTGCAGCGGCCCGATTCCAGATCCCACTGCCAGCCGTGCAGGTTGCAGGTGAGGGTGTTTCCTTCCACCACACCGAATTTCGACAGATCGGCTTTGAGGTGGGGGCAGCGGCGCTGGATTTCCCAGCCGGCCACCTCGACCGAGGCCGAATCATCGTGGGCTTCGGAGAACCAGCCGTCGGCGTAGGCGATACGTTCGTCGGTGAGGCATTTGAAGAACGTGTACAGGTACTCGTTGTAGCCGCCGATCCGCCACGCCTGGAAACGGGTGGACAGGAAAATCGTGTTCACCCAGTCGGGTTCCTGATCGCGCAGGACGGTGCGGACGAGTTCGGGGGCGATCCGGAAGCCGTAGCGGTATTTGCCCTCGCCTTCGCGGGGGGCGCGGACCTGGCGGGCCGGGAAGTCCAGGACCACGGTTTCGTCGCCCATGACCAGGCCGACCGGGTAGCCGATACCGTCGCAGATCAGATCGCTCTGCCGCATGATCGGCTCGAACAGTTCGCGCAGCGGTTCCAGGAGCGGTTCGCCTTCGGCTGCAGCCCAGGTTTTCTTCTCGGCGACCAGCACCGGTGCCTGCCGCGTCGCCATCTTCTCGATGTAGGCGGCTTTATCGCTCCAGATGGTGGCCGGATCGTACGGGTGGTTCAGTTCGAGTTCGGTGCCGTGCACGTCGACGGTCGACCCGGGAACCATCAACAGCCCGCGATCGTGACCATGCTCGCGCATCTGCTCCAGGAAGACCATCTGGTCGGGAAAAATATTTCCCTCGTCGCCGCGATCGTCGTTGAGATAGCGCAGTTCGTCGTCCAGGAAAACGGGCGGACCGGCCGAGGGGACCACCCAGGTGGCGCCGACCTGCTCGATATAGCTGCGGGCCCGGTCCATTCCGCGCTGCCGCTTCTGTTTCCCGAAATTCGATTTCGTCCGGGCCGGGATGTCGTACACCATCGGATACCAGATGGCGCCGGAGTACTGCAGCAGATGAATATCGATCTTGCCGAATGCTTCGTGCAGTACGTCCATATCGACCGGACGCGCGTCGTTCATATTGAAACAGGTGGTTTCCCGGTCGGAGACGATGAGCCCGGAATCGCCGATCGGGCCGTCCGCGGGAGCGCGCAGCGCGACGATCATGATGTCCAGTTCGGCGGTGGGATCGCCACCGCCGGCACCCATGGCGCCGGTCACCGTGTGCTTGACCGAATCCTCGGTTTCGAAGAATTTGTGGAAGCCGAGTTTCTCCAGCTCACGGCGCAGATCCGGGACCGGGTAGTCGGGCAGCAGAACAGTGGCGTCCTTGTTGACGTACTCCCGCAGATGCGCGGCATCGAAATGGTCTCGGTGCAAATGGGACACGTAGAGGAAATCGCAGTTACCGAGTTCCTCCCAATCGAGCTGGGTGTTGTCCGGGAACGGGAACCAGGAACCGAAGTACGCGGGGTTCACCCATGGATCGCATAGGATCGTCCCGGCCGCGGTCCGGATATGGAATCCCGCATGTCCGACGCTGGTGATCTGCACGTGCTCGCTCCTCTTGACCGATTGCAGGCTTCCAGGGTAGTGGCTCAGGACGAGATTTCGCCGATGCAGTAGCCGTCGTCACCATCGGCGAGGAAGAATGTCCGATTCTGCGTGACTCCGGAGGCATTTGTCACCGGCGCCGTCACCGACATATACCCCGCCGTCAACTGCTGGGAACTGATCTGCTGGTCGGCGTAACCGGTGGTTCCGCTGAGCACATCCGGGGTGTTCGCCAACGGCGCGGGCTCCGGCGCGCCGGTGCCCTGCGGATCCCAGGTGGCCGGAGACGCCGCGCAGACCAACGGATATTCGGCTTCCCGGTCGTCGGGGTGCAACGGCTGCCCGACCAACCTGGCCAGGTACCGACGCACCGTGTGACGGGCGTCGGCGGCGTCGTGCGCCGGCTCCACGCCGGCGGGGAACACCCGGCCGCAGGCATAACCGGACGCCACCCGATCACGCTCGACCGTGACGCTCGTCACTCCGTCTGTCCAGGTGAGGATTCCGTCGGTGGCCGTACCGGGCTCGGCCAGCGCACTCAGGACCGCATCGGGGTCGGCGTACATGGCCTGCGTGGTGAGGGGCGGGATGGTCCAGCATGCCTCTTGGATGGCCGCGAGATCGCCGGCGCGCACATCGGCGGCGAATCGTTGCAGAGCGGGCCCGGCCTCCGGGACCCCGGGTACCTCCCCGACCGGGGGCGCGTCCGCGGGAACCGGCGGCAGCGCAGGCGCCGGCGTTACGGCGGTGGCGGTGGCCGCCGGCGCGCTGCTCGTACCGGTATCGGCTGCCGCGGGCGCCGGATCGTCGACCGGAATACCGGATACCGAATCACATCCGGTGGCAAGGAGCAGACCGGCCGCGGCCAGCCCGAGCACCGCCGACCGTCCCCGGCGGCCGCGCGGCGCGGTCACGGCATCGGCGCGGAGATCGCCTGCACGATGCGGTGTGGTTGCGCGGCCGGGTCGGCGCGACAGTACGGGGCGGACGCGTTCCACTTCGACGATCACCTTTCCTGCGGTACATACCGGTTCGAACGGGCCCGCCGGGCGTTCTTTCGCGGGTCGGGCGGTGCCGGTCATCATGGCAGCGACTACGCTAGCGGACTTGTGGATCCCGTCTACCGGACTGTCATCGGGCTGGCCCGGACCGTCTTCTTCCTCGAGGGCCTGAAATTCACCGTCACCGGCGACCAGAACATTCCCGCCACCGGCGGTGCGGTGCTCGCGGTGAATCACACCGGCTACATGGATTTCACCTATGCGGGCCTGCCGGTGCGGACGCCCAAGCGCTACATCCGGTTCATGGCCAAACACGACGTCTTCGAGAACAAGATCTCCGGCCCGATCATGCGGGCCCTCAAACACATTCCGGTCGACCGCGCCGCCGGCGCCGACTCGTACCAGGCCGCCGTGGACTATCTGCGCCGCGGCGAACTCGTCGGCGTGTACCCCGAGGCCACGATCAGCCGCAGCTTCGAGATCAAACAGCTGAAATCGGGCGCGGCCCGGATGGCCATCGAGGCCGAGGTGCCGATCATCCCGATCGTCATCTGGGGTGCGCAGCGGGTCTGGACCAAGGGTTTTCCGAAACGTCTCGGCCGCACCAACACCCCGATCTCCATCGCCGTCGGCGAACCGATCCGGCCCTACGAGCCCGCGGCCGAACTCACCGCCGAACTGCGGGCCACGATGCAGCGGCTACTGCACGGCTTGCAGGAGAACTACCACCACGAGCCCGGCGCCTACTGGGTTCCCGCGCGGCTCGGCGGCAGTGCCCCTACCCTGGAGGAAGCCGACGCGATGGACGCCGCGGAGGCCGCGCAGCGCGCCGCCCGCAAACAGGCCGGCGAGGGCGCGGCGGAGGCGTAGCCACCGCGAGGGCGATACCCGGGAGCGGGTATATCCGCAGGTAGCGAGCAGGAGTCGCAATGGCGCGAGAGCCGGTTTTCGATATTCTCGCCGGGCTGGTGCACACGGTGTCCTTCGTCCAGGGGCTTCGCGTGGATATCCGCGGCGGGCAACACATCCCGCGGGCCGGCGGCGCGGTGCTCGCCGTGAACCACACCTCCTACCTCGATTTCATGCAGGTGGGGGTGGTGGGACGCCGCTCGGGCCGCAATGTGCGGTACATGATGAAGGCCGAACTCGACCACGGCGTCGTCGGTTTCCTGATGAAGCACTGCAAGGCGATCGGTGTGGACCGCACCGCGGGCGCGGAGTCCTTCGGGCGGGCCGTCGAGGCGCTGCGCGCGGGAGAACTGGTCGTGGTGTATCCGGAAGCGACCATCAGCCGCAGTTTCGAACTGAAGGAATTCAAATCGGGGGCAGCTCGCATGGCCCTGGAATCCGGTGCGCCGATCATTCCGCTGGTCATCTGGGGTGCGCAACGGATCTGGACCAAGGGGTTCCCCCGGCAGCTCGGCCGCCACAATTTCCCGATCCACATCCGGATCGGTGAACCGCTGGAAGCCGCGGGCTCGGCCGAGGAGATAACCCCCGCCCTGCGTACCCGGATGAACGACCTGCTGACCGCGGCCCAGGACGGCTACCCGATGCCCGCCGGTGAGCCGTGGGTGCCCGCCCGATTGGGCGGGAGCGCTCCGACGCTCGAACAGGCCGCGGTCCTGGAGGCCGAGGAGTACGCCCGCCGCCATACCCCGCGCCCGTAACCGGACTCGGGAACACCGCCGACCCCCTCCCGGGGACGGCCCCGGGCACGGGTGCGTTCGGTCTGCCGCCATGGTTCACGCGCTCGGTTCGGCGATCTGCCACCGGGTAGCGCTCCCGGCTCGGCAACGGTCGGTGGGCTCGGCAAGACCCGGTGCGGCAATTCACGACCGAACAGACCCCCGGCTCGATGCCGGGCAGCTCGGCACAGGCCGATGTTCGCTGCGGCCCGGTGGTCGAGCTGTCCCCACTCATCCACAGCGATCTTCGTCCTGGCGGGCGGACCGCTACCGCCTGCTCGGCGCTGTGCTTCTCTCACTGGCCGGGTGCGGTCCGTCGGACGGGCGGAAGCGGCCGTATGGACCGCGCCGATACCTGACCGCGAGTCCGGCCCAACCGTGTCTCGGAGTCAGTGCTCCCCTCACCTCCCCTGTTGACAAAATACCCTAGGGGGGTACCGTAACGAGCAGAGGCGGCGTGGACCGCCTGGAGACCGTTGGATGGAGCATCGGATGAGTACGTCGACCAAGTTCGCCGGCTTCGCGCTCGGACTTGTCGCGCTGTTCGGAATCGCGCTGGGCGTCGGATCGCTCGCAGGGTCACCCGGCAGCGAGCCGGAGACCCACGACACCGCCGCGCCCGATACCGGTACACCCGCCGGGCCGGGCGGCCTGACCGACAGCGCAGGCGGATACACCCTGGTGGTGGCGGACCCGATCACCGAGGCCTGGCGCGATGCCACGCTGCGCTTCCGGATCGAGGACAGTACCGGCCGGCCGGTGGTTCGATACACGACCGAGCACGAGAAAGACCTGCACCTGATCCTGGTACGCCGCGATATGACCGGATATCAGCATCTGCATCCCACACTCGGCGCGGACGGCACCTGGAGCACACCGGTGAATCTCGGCCGGGCCGGCGACTACCGGGTCTTCGCGGATTTCGTCACCGCCGACGGGCAGCCGTTCACGCTGGGAACCGACCTCCGGGTCGCGGGACGATACGCACCACAGCCGTTGGCCGCGCCCGCAACCATCGCGACCGTCGACGGTTACCGCGTCGACCTGAACGGAACCCTGGCCGCGGGGCGGTCCACCGAGCTCACCCTGGCGGTCTCACGCGACGGGCAACCGGTCACCGATCTACAGCCCTACCTGGGGGCGTACGGTCATCTCGTGGCCCTGCGCGCCGCCGACCTCGGCTATCTCCACGTCCACCCGGCCGGCCATCCCGGCGACGGAACCACCCCGGCCGGGCCGGGGGTGCAATTCGCGGTAACTGCGCCCGGCACCGGGGACTACCGGCTGTTCTTCGAATTCCGGCACGCGGGGACCGTGCACCGGGCCGAACTGACCGTTCCGGTCGCACCCGGCACCGGCACCGGCACCGCACAGCCGGCCCCCGAACCCACCGAACCCGGCCACGGCCACTGATCCGGCCCAGGGAGCGAACGAAACCATGACTACACAGACACCCCGCGATACATCCACCGCCCGACCCTCGACCGAACAAGTCGAACTGGTGATCGGCGGGATGACCTGCGCCTCCTGCGCCAACCGCATCGAGAAGAAACTCAACAAACTCGACGGTGTGACCGCGACGGTCAACTACGCGACCGAGAAGGCCCGCGTCCAGTATCCGGAGAACCTCACCCCCGACGACCTGGTCGCGGTAGTCGAACAGACCGGCTACACAGCCGCGCTTCCGCAGCCGCCCGCCGAAGAAAAGGCCAGCACCGAACCGGCCGACCCCACCGATTCGCTGCGTACCAGGTTACTGATCTCCCTGGTACTCACGGTTCCGGTGATCGCCATGGCGATGATCCCGGCATTGCAGTTCACCAACTGGCAATGGCTGTCGCTCACACTGGCGGCACCGGTCGTCGTCTGGGGCGCGCTGCCGTTCCACCGGGCGGCGTTGACGAATCTGCGGCACGCCACCGCGACCATGGACACCCTGGTCTCGCTGGGCACCCTGGCCGCGTTCGGCTGGTCGCTGTACGCACTGTTCTGGGGCACCGCCGGTACACCGGGTATGACCCACCCGTTCGAGTTCACGATCGCGCGGATGGACGGTACCGGCAGCATCTACCTGGAGGCCGCCGCCGGTGTCACCACCTTCATCCTGGCCGGGCGGTACTTCGAGGCGAAGTCCAAACGCCGCGCGGGAGCCGCGCTGCGGGCCCTGCTGGAGCTCGGCGCCAAAGAGGTGTCGGTGCTGCGCCCGGCCGGCCCGGACAGCTGGACCGAAGAGCGGATACCGGTGGAACAACTCGCCGCCGGCGACCGTTTCGTCGTCCGGCCGGGTGAGAAGATCGCCACCGACGGCGTGATCGTGGACGGTTCGTCCGCGGTGGATGTCTCCATGCTGACCGGAGAATCCGTGCCGGTCGAGGTCGGGCCGCAGGATTCGGTCGCCGGTGCGACCGTGAACGTGGGCGGCCGGATCACCGTGCAGGCCACGCGGGTCGGATCCGATACTCAGCTCGCGCAGATGGCCCGGATGGTCGAGGACGCGCAATCCGGAAAAGCGCAGGCACAGCGGCTGGCCGACCGGATCTCCGGAGTTTTCGTCCCGATCGTGATCGCGCTCGCCGTGGCCACTCTCGGCTTCTGGCTCGGCACCGGCGGTTCGGTGGCGGCGGCCTTCACGGCGGCGGTGGCGGTGCTGATCATCGCCTGCCCGTGCGCGCTGGGTCTGGCGACCCCGACCGCGCTCATGGTCGGCACCGGCCGCGGCGCGCAGCTGGGCATCCTCATCAAGGGCCCCGAGGTGCTGGAGAACACTCGCCGGGTGGACACCGTGGTCCTCGACAAGACCGGCACTGTGACCACCGGCAAGATGGCGCTGCTCGAGGTGGTGGCCGCGGCCGGTGAAGACACCGACGAGGTGCTGCGACTGGCGGGTTCGCTCGAAGATTCGTCCGAACACCCCATCGCCAAGGCCATCGCGGACGGCGCCCGCCAGCGCGTGGGCGCGCTGCTACCGGTCGAAGGTTTCCACAACAACGCCGGGCTCGGCGTGGAAGGCGTGGTCGACGGCCACGCGGTGATCGTGGGCCGCGTCGGGCTGCTCGCCGATTACGCCCTCGAACTGGACGACGATCTGCGCGAGGCCATGCGCTCGGCCGAAGCCGACGGCCGGACGGCGGTGGCGATCGGCTGGGACGGGAAGGCCCGCGGCGTGCTCGTGGTCGCCGATACCGTGAAACCGACCTCCGCCGAGGCGGTTTCCCGACTCCGCGCCCTCGGTCTCACTCCGATCATGCTCACCGGCGACAACACCACCGCGGCGAAGGCCATCGCCCGGCAGGTCGGCATCGACGAAGTGATCGCGGAGGTGCTGCCGCAGGACAAGGTCGCGGTGATAGAACGGCTGCAGGGCGAAGGCCGCACCGTCGCCATGGTCGGTGACGGCGTGAACGACGCGGCCGCGCTGGCCCGTGCCGACCTCGGCCTGGCCATCGGCACCGGCACAGATATCGCCATCGAGGCCGCCGACCTCACCCTGGTGCGGGGCGATCTCACCGCCGCCCCTGACGCCATCCGGCTGGCCCGGCGCACCCTCGGCACCATCAAGGGCAACCTGTTCTGGGCGTTCGGCTACAACGTGGCGATGATCCCGCTGGCCATGGCGGGCTTGCTCAATCCGATGCTGGCAGGCGCCGCCATGGCGTTCTCCTCGGTGTTCGTGGTGAGCAACAGCCTGCGCCTGCGCCGGTTCCGGCCGACCCACTGACCGGCACCCCCATCGGCCGGGGCACTCTCCTCGGGTGCCCCGGCCGAAATGCGTCGAACCGTTCACCCGTACACCGGTTCGGAGGGTGTCCGGGCTAGGCCCGTTTTCCTTCGCTGCCGCCGGTCCGATCACCTACCTGTGCCGGTTCCGCATTCGCGTGGAGCCCGCAACGCCCGGTTTGCAGAGTCGCGACGACCACCGCGGCCAGGGTGAGACCGCATCCCGCCACTTTCGCCGGTGACAGCCCAGCGCCCGCGGGCAGGAGCCAGTCGAGCAGCACCGAGGTCGTGAGCTGGCCGGCCACGGTACTCAAACCCATCAGCAGTACGCCCACCCAGCGCACGACGAGAACTCCGGCCGCGATGAACAGCACCCCGAGCGCGCCGCCGAGATAGAGCCAGGGCTCGCGCGGGAACTCGGCAGGCGGACCCACCCGCACCAGTACCAATGCTTCGACGGCCAGCAAGCCCAGCAGGCCGATCCCGAAGTTGATCACCGTGGCGGCGAACGGGCTCCCGGACGTGCCGACCCGTCCGTTCCACGCCTGTTGCCACGCCAGCCCAACACCCGCCAGCACCGGCAGAATCAGCAGGACCGGCCCGGCGGTCTCGCCGAGCCAGGATGCCGTTGCCGCCCCTGCCGTCCCCGGCCCACCGGACGCTGCCAGCAGCACAGCCCCGACCGCGAGCACCGCCCCGCCGAGCCGAGCCGCAGTCACCGGGGTACGGCCCTGCGGCCCGATCCCCAGCCGGTCCACGACCAGACTGCTCACCAACTGCCCGGATACCGCGCCCACGGTGAATGCCGTGACCCCGACAGCGGCCACCGTCAACGACTGGCTCGCCACGAACAGCGCCCCGCACAACCCGCCGAGCAACTGCCAGTACCGCAGCTCCCCCGCGGCCAACGCCACCCGCACCCCACGCAGGCCCGCCCGCAGCCGAGCGCTCAGTACCACCGCGACCAGCAGCAACACGAACCCGGTCCCGAAACTCACCACCGCCGCGGCGATCCCGTCCGCCAGCCGCGCCCCGAGCTCCCCGTTGATCCGCCCCTGTACAGCGACTCCGGCCCCGATCAGCAAGCCCAGCCCGAGACCCGACCGCCGCAACACCATGACCGGAACCCTACCGACGACATCTCCTGCGTCACGGACACCAACGGAGGGACGGCACGTACGGCCGCCGTGAGCGTCCCCCGTTCCCGCCTGAGCACTACCGGCTGTCCCGCCACCCGATAACGCTGTCGACGGTTCGCCGGACAACACGATCCATCGGTGCCGCTCGGCGAATTACCCGGACATTCGGCCGAGCGGCTCAGGAGAAGGGGCCGGTCGATCCCCGTGCCGATACGAACAGGTCCAGGAATCCGCCGCGTAACGAGCGTGAGCACGTGCGGAGCGAACCGGACAACCTTGCCCGGGAATACGGTTCTTTCCCGGCGCTGCCGATCGAGCGCTGTCGCGATGCGCACGCGAGCCGCGCCGCCAGACCGCTGGGCGGACTCCCGTGATGCGTATCGCTGCTCTTCCTGGGCTTCGCCGGCCGAATCGGCCTCGATACAGGGTGGGTCGGCGATCGGTGCGCGTGGGTCGGGTCGGACGTCACGCCCGATCGGTTTTCGCGGATCGCCGGTCCGCTTCCGGCACGGTTGCGTGCACTCGGGTCGGCAACCACACCGGTGTCAGGACCGCGATCGCGGCGAGGGCGATACCCAGCAGCGCGAGGGTCGAGGAGATCGGCAACCATATCGCCATCAGGCCCACGAAACCGAACACTGCCAGGGAAACCAGTTCCTCCGACAGCCCGGCAACCGACATCACGGTGGCTCGCGCCGGCCCCGTGATGGAATCCTGCAACCGTGCTTCGGCGACGATGCCCGCGTTGTAGACGATGCCGTAGGAAACAGCCAGCGCCACGAATCCAAGCCCGGTGAGCACGTACACAGCTCCCGGCCAGCGGCCCGCCGCACCGGCGAGCAGTGCGCCCGCACCGAAGAGGACAGCCGCCGCGCACAGTGCACGGGCCATGGTGCGGGCGCGCATCGCTTCGGTCCGGCCGGCCAGCAGCGAACCCAGCAGCGACCCGACGACGGTCACGCCCACCAGTACGGGCACCACCGAGGTCGCGGCACCGGCCTCTCCGGCGAGCAGACCGAACAATTCATCGAAGGCGGTGATTCCGTACAGCAGCGCGAGCAGCCCTACCCCGAACCGCACCCGCCGCACCCGCACCGCTTCGGTGACACCGGTCCGCAGCATGTGCAGATACCGCCGGATCGACCCGTATCCGCCGGCGGTGGGATCGGCGGTGGCGGGTCGCGGGCTCGGTGTCAGCACGGCCGGGCCCGTCGTACCCGAGCCGGAATCGCCGGGTTCGGGCTCGTCGAGATCGGCCTCCTCGAGATCGGCCTCCTCGAGATCGGCGACGTCGGCCGCCGAAACCGACCTCGGCGCCGCCGGCAGACCCCGGGCCAGGACGGTGTGCACGATGGCGCAGCCGACACTGGCCCAGCCGACCAGCTCGTACCCGCCCCACAGATACAGCGGGGTTGCGGCGAGTATCGCGAGCACCGCGCTGAATTCGCTCGCCGACCGGGTGTAACCGATAACGCGGGCATACGCGCGGGATTCACCGCGGACGGTGAGTTCGTCGTAGAGCAGGGCCTCGAAGGTCCCCGACCGCAACGCGCCCGCCACACCCCACAGCACGAACCCGAGCGCGAATCCGAGGTAGGAGGGCGCAACAGTCCACAGCAGGAACCCCGCGGCCATCAGCGAACCGTTGAGGATCAGCAGGCCGCGCCGGGAAACGGTATCGGCCCACGCTCCGGACGGGATCTCACAGACGAAGGCCGTCACCGACCAGAGCGCGAGCAGCAGCGAGATCTGGCCCGGCCCGAAGCCGTGATCGGCGAAGAGCAGCGCGTACAGCGCGTAGTACGGAATCAGGTCCCCGGTCGCGGCGAACAGCGTCGCGCGCAGTATCAGCCCGCGCAGTCCGGCCCGGCGCCCGGAACTCACCCGACGGTGTCAACAGTGGTAGATGACCAGACGCATAGGGCCAGTTTTCCGGCCGGGAATCCTCCGGTCAAGTCCTTTACGCCGAAGCGCTCGGGCGGCTCCGCATCGCCGGACGCTCCGCGGTTCGGCGGATCACCGGCCGCGGCCCGCGATGCTCAGAGTGGTACCCAGCCGTTCTCTGCTTCCGAGCCGACACCCAGTGCGCGGGTGTTCGCGGCACCCAGCCCCCGGTTCATATCGCTGATCAGATCGGCCACCGGATGTGAATCGCTGTAGTGGTACCCCTGGGCCAGCGCGAACCCCAGTTCGGTGAGTACCGCCGCCTGATGTTCGGTTTCCACGCCTTCGGCGATCACCTGCAGGTCCAGCGATTTGCTCAGCGCCGCGATCACGCCGAGCAGCGGTGGGGCGGGGGAATCGGAACGGATGGCCGCCACGAACGACTGGTCGACCTTGATGATATCGCTGGGCAGGGTCGCCAAACGGCTCAGCGACGAATAGCCGGTACCGAAATCGTCGATGGCGATCCGGACGCCGCGGTCGCGCAGGGTATGCAGGTTCGCGATCGCGGTATCGGATTCGGCGGCCAGTTCGGTTTCGGTCACCTCGAGCACCAGTTGATCCGCGGGCCAGCCGGTGCTCTCCAGAATTCCGGCGACCTTGTCCGCGTACCCGGATTCGGCGAGTTCCAGTCCGCTGACGTTCACGTTCAACGTGAGTTCCAGCGCGGCGAACGTCTCCTGGAGCTGGGCGGCGTCAGCGCAAGCCCGGCGCAGCACCAGTTCGTCGAGATCGGCGATGAGGTCGTACTCTTCGGCCACCCGGATCAGGCCTTCGGTGGTGACATCCGGTTGCGCACTCGACGACCAGCGCAGCAGCGCCTCCACCCCGACGGCCTTCTCGCCGCCGTCGCTGAGACTCACGATGGGCTGATAGTGCACGTCGAGACTGCCGTTGTCGATGGCTTCGCGCAGTTCCACCGCCAGGGGTGTGCGATGTCCCGATTCCAGCACCGTCCGGTTGCGTCCCGACTGTTTGGCCCGGTAGAGGCCCACATCGGCGCGGCTCACCAGCAGCGAGGCCGATTCCCCGGACTGCCAGGAGGTGACGCCCGCCGAGCATCCGGTGCTCACCGCGGCCCGCAGTTGCTCGGTGAGCAGAATGGCCGCCTGTTCGGTGGTGCCGGGCAGCAGCGCTGCGAAGACATCGCCGCCGTAGCGGGCCAGCCGCTGGCCGGGTCCCAGCAATCCGGCCCAGGTATCGGCGACCTTCTGCAGCACCGCGTCACCGGCTCGATGGCCGAGATGATCGTTGACCTTCTGGAAACGGTCCAGGTCGACCAGCACCAGCGCCAGGGCCTGACCCGAACGGTCGGCCTGTTCGATCGCGGCGTTCAGGGCCCGGTCGAAACCGCGCCGGTTCAGCAGACCGGTCAGCGTATCGATATCGGCTTCCGACGCCATCCGGGTGAGGATGCCGACCACGACACCGACCCCGAAGGTGATCCCCGCCGGAATCACGCCCGACCACCACGGCAGTCCCGTCCGGGTCGGCAGTACCCACAGGCACAGCGCCATACAGAGGGCGATATGGGCTGCGGCCTGCGTCCAGGCGAAGAACAGCGCGGCATCACAGGCGACGAAGACGTAGAACGAGGCCAGGGCGATCGCCGCGACGGTATTGGGGAACGAGTGCACAGCGACGGTGACCAGCACGGTCGCCACGACGACGTAACCGTGGTGCAGCCAATGCGGCATCCGCGGACCCCAGCCGAGCAGGCTGATCCCCAGCAGCAGCGCCACGGCCGCGGCCGAGCCCACCAGTACCCGGTTGCCCTCGTCACCCGGGTACAGCGGCCGGGTGGGCGCGATGGCGGTGACCAGGAGACCCAGCACCCCACCCATGACGTAGAACGCCCCGGTGGTCCGGGACATGACCATGGCCGTCGCCACACCCGACGCGGCTCGTACCCGCGTCCGGGTATCGCCGCGAGACCCGCTTCCTCGCACGGTGAACAGCCTAAACAACGAGTTCACTGCGTGGCGACCCAACCGAGGTAATCGAGTACCCCGAACCCGGTGGACCGAACCGCTCAGCCCGCCGGTGTCAGCAGATCGGTACCCACGAACGGCACCAGGGCGGCGGGCACCCGGACCGAACCGTCGGCCTGCTGATGGTTCTCCAACAGGGCGACCAGCCATCGGGTGGTGGCCAGCGTTCCGTTCAGTGTCGCCGCGATCTGCGGTTTCCCGTTGTCGTCGCGATAACGGACCGACAGCCGGCGCCCCTGGAAGGTGGTGCAGTTCGAGGTCGAGGTGAGTTCACGGTAGGTGCCTTGGCTGGGCACCCAGGCTTCGCAATCGAATTTGCGGGCGGCCGAACTGCCCAGATCACCGGCGGCGACATCGATGATCCGATACGGCACATCGAGGGCGGCGAGCATATCGCGCTCCCAGGCCAGTAGCCGCTGGTGTTCGGCGTCGGCGTCCTCGGGCCGGCAATAGACGAACATCTCGACCTTGTCGAACTGGTGCACCCGGATGATGCCCCGGGTGTCCTTGCCGTAGCTGCCGGCTTCCCGGCGGAAACACGACGACCAGCCCGCGTACCGTTTGGGCCCGGCGCCGAGATCGAGGATTTCGCCCGCGTGATACCCGGCCAGCGGCACCTCGGAGGTCCCGACCAGGTACAGATCGTCCTCCTCGAGGTGGTATACCTCGGCGGAGTGCTGGCCGAGGAACCCGGTTCCCGCCATGATCTCCGGCCGGACGAGCACCGGCGGGATCATCATCGTGAAACCGTTTGCCACCGCGCGCTGCGCCGCCAACTGCAGCAGCCCCAACTGCAGGAGAGCTCCGTAGCCGGTGAGGAAGTAGAACCGCGAACCGGATACCTTGGCCCCGCGTTCCATATCGAGCACGCCCAGCGATTCGCCGAGCTCGAGATGATCCCGCGGCGGGAAATCGAACTCGGGCACGTCGCCGACCGTCGCGAGCAGTACGAAATCGTCCTCACCGCCCGCCGGCGCGCCGTCTTGGACGATATTCGAGATCGCCCGGTGCGCCTCCTGCAGTTCCGCCTCGGCGGTGTGCTGCGCGGTCTCGGCCTCTTTCACCTTGACCGACATCTGCTGCGCCTGCTCCAGCAACGCCGGGCGCTCTTCCTTGCTCGCCTTTCCGACCTGCTTGCCCATCGCCTTGTGCTCGGCCCGCAGTTTGTCGGCGGTCGCGATCGCGGACCGGCGCGCGCTATCGGCGGTGAGCAGCGCGTCGACGAGTGCCGGGTCCTCGCCCCGGGCTCGCTGCGAGGCGCGGACCAGCTCGGGATCATCGCGCAGGAGTCGGAGGTCGATCATGGCTGACCAGCGTAATGGGCGCGGATTTCCGGCCTCAACCGAGTATCTCCCGCACTGCCCTACGGCCGGTCCCACCGGTCCTCGCGCAAGTGCGCCATACCGATCGGCCGGGTTCGTGGCACGTTCGGGTGTGGCGCTGCCATGATGGACCGCGATGTCCTCCGAAAATGAGCCTGCAAACCGGCCCGGCCTCCGTGGCGGCCAATCGTTGCGCTCGCGTACCGCCCGCCCGGGCCGCGGTCGCAAGACCGATACCGCGCGGACCCGGTCCGGTGGTCCGGCATCCCTCGACACCCCGGACCACGATCCCGCGACGGCGCGTGCCCCGCGCCGGGAGAACCGGCCCGGCCCGGCGGGATCACGTCCGGGCCGGGCGAGGAGTTCGCGTCCCGGTGGCGAAGGCAAGCCCAAGCGGATCCCCGCGCCGCGGTTGCGCTGGAGTCTGCTCGCGGTGGCCGTCGGCGCGATCGTCGCGGCACTGCTCACGCTGACACTCACCGGTTTCGACAACGATTCGAACCTGCAGGCGCGCAGCCCGGGCGGTGCCGTGGCCAAGGCGGACAAAGTATTCGCTTCGGTGTCGCCGGGCGATTGCCTCACCTGGACCAAGCCGGACCATTCGGACCTGGTGGAACTCGATTGCGCCGAGGAGCATCTGTTCGAGGTCACCGACACCATCGATCTGAGCCAGTACCCCGGCTCCGAATTCGGGCCCGGCGCGGTCTGGCCGGATTCGCTGCGGCTCACCGAACTGCGCGAGGAACACTGCGTGCCCGCCGCCCAGCGGTACCTCAACGGCCGGCTCGATCCGCGCGGCCGGTACGCGGTCGGGTTGATGTATCCGAGCAATGACGGCTGGAACAACTCCGGCGACCGCGTATTGCGCTGCGGTCTGCAGGTGCCCGGCCTGAGCGGTAACCCGTTGCCCAATACCGGACGCGTGGCCGAAAGCGACCAGTCCAAGGTCTACGAGCCGGGCGTATGCCTCGGGATCAGCCAGAATCTGCCGACCGATCCCGTCGACTGCACCCAGGAGCATTCCGTCGAAATCGCCGCCACGGTCGATCTGTCCGCCCGGTTCCCCGGCGGGCCGCCGTCCAAGGAGGATCAGGACAAATTCCTGGAAGAGGAATGCGGCCGGACCACCAACGACTATCTCGGCGGCCCGCATGTGCTGCGGGACAAGACGCTGACGGTGTTCTTCGATTTCATCGATGCGCGCAGCTGGCTGGCCGGTAGCCGGAAGCTGAACTGTATGGTCGGAAAAGGCGCGGACCAGGAAGGTTTCGCACCGATCGTGGGCCCGGCGCGCGGCCGCATCCTGATCGACGGACAGGAGCCGGTGCCGCCGCCGAACTCCGGGCGCTCCACCCCGGCGCCGCTGCCGGGCGCGGCGCCGCTGCCGCCGCAGCCGGAACCGCGGCCCGCGCCGCGCTGAGACGGAGTGTCATCGTGCCGGTAACCATGTCGGAGGATCGTTTCGAAGAGCTCGTCGGCGACGCGCTGGACCTGATCCCGCCGGAGTTGGCCCGGGCCATCGACAACGTGGTCGTACTCATCGAACCGCGCAATCCCGACGATCCGCACCTGCTCGGGCTCTACCACGGGATCGCGCTCACCGAACGCGACAGTCATTACGGCGGTTCACTTCCCGATACGATCACCATCTATCGGGAGGCCCTGTTGTCGATCTGCGCCGACGAGTACGAAGTGGTGGAGGAAGTACGGATTACCGTGATCCACGAAATCGCACACTATTTCGGGATTGACGAAGACCGGCTCCATCAGTTGGGATGGGGTTAAGCTGAGTCTGGTCCACGCGACGCGCCGGCAGGGGATGCACGGGGGCGGCGGCGGACCACACCGGAAGAAGTTGTGGATTCGATGGAACCGCTCGCGGGGGTATCGCGTCCAATGTACTCGTAGGGGGAATTCTCGTGGTTCCGCCCAAGAGCCGCCACAAGAAGGAGTCGAGGACATGATTGGCAATGTCGGTGTCACACCGGAACTCATCCTTGCCGCCGCGGTAGAACTGGACCTGCTCGCCGACCGGCTGGCCGGGGTCGCCGCGGCCACCGTACCCGCCACCTATGTCGCGCCGTCCGGCGCCGACGAGGCGTCGATACATGGTGCGATGCATATGAACAAGGGCGCCGCCACCCACCAGACCTCTCTTGCGCAGGCAGTTCTCGAACTGCACCACACCGCCGCGATCCTGCGTACCCAGCTCGCCGGATATCTCGCGCAGGACGCCGCCTCGGCCGGCGTCCTGGCACTCACCGGCGCACCGTTCGGCGCGATCAGCGCCTAGGTCACCGATGATCGCCGACCCGCCGCACCACGGCACAGACCACGAACGCGCGTGGCGCGACCGCAGAAGCATCGATAGTTCACAAGGGGAGAAACAAGCATGACCGCAGGTATCACCGGGGTGTTCTGGCTGCCCAGACTCGCCGAGGGGAATTCGATCGCGCTGAACGCGGGAGCGCACGCCATCCCGATGTCCGCGGCCGCCACCGCGTGGGGCACACTCACCGGCGCCTGGGTGGACGCCACTGCCACGGTGGTCCGGGTGATGGCCGAACTCGGCGTCGGCATGCAGAGCGTGAACGGTATCGGCGCATTGGCCCGGCTGGTCGGGTTCACCGGCTGGGCCGAGCAGCAGGGCGCTATGTCCGCCACCCTGGGCACCAAGGCCGCCTCGCAGGCCACCGCCTACACCGTGGCCTCGATCGCCATGCCGAGCCTGCCGGAGATCGCGGCGGTGAACGCGGCCCGTGTCGCGGCGCACAGTACCGGCGGCGTGCTCAACGGCAGCTCCGAGATCGCGGAAGCCGCGAAGGCCGCACTGGACCTGCGTGCCGCGCTCACCATGGAAACCTACGAGGCGGCCATCACCGCGCTGGTGCTGACGCCGGGTGAGTTCCTGAATCCGCCGCCGATCGCCAACGGCGCCGGGCAGGCCGATCCCGGCCCCGCCGAGGATGCCATGAAGGAAGCCAACGGTGATCCGGTGAAGATGCTGGCCGCGGCAGGCAGTGCACTGGCCCAGAACCCCGGCGTCGCCAGCGCGGTCACCCAGGCGGCGAATGTCGCCGGTTCGGTGGCCGGTACGGGTGTCACCACGGTAGGCAATCTGGGCGCGAATGCCATCGCGGCAGCCACCACCACGTCGGCGCCGTCCTCGATGGCGCCGGTTCCGGGCATGGTGACCGGTGCGGTGGCGGCGTCCACGGCCGCGGCCACCACCCGGGCCGGCGGTATGCCCGGCTCGGCCCCGGGCCTGAGCAACAGCGGCTTCAAGCTGCCCGAGGGCTGGGGCGCGCCGCCGGCCGGCAGCGCCGCGCCCGCCGGCGAATCCGTCGCCGTCACGCGCGGGGAGGCCGCACCCGTACGTCCCACCGGTACGGGCACGTCCGGCAGCCCGCTGATGGGTAATGCCCGCGCCAACGACGAGGACGATCAAGACCACGACGCGGCCGATTACCTGCGCGGTGATCACTTCGCCGACGGCCGCTACATCGCCGACGGCGTCATCGGCGCCGAACCCACACGGTCGGACAAGTGACGGTGCTGGGTGGGGGACGCGGGCCTTCCATGCTCGCTGCGGTCGGTCTGTCGCTCGACGAAATGCAGTATCTCCTGGAGAAACTGGAGATCGACGAGGTCCCGGTCGTCCTCGACGCGCGGGGTCGATACGACAACGAGGTCGATCACGACAGGGCAATGAACGCCGCCGAGCAGGTGCTCATCGAGCGGGAACTGCTCGACGGCGACCGTATCCAGCCCGACCTGGCCGATCGGCTACGCGGTCTGTACCGACCGCACTGGGTGGTGGCGCTCCGGCTCTTCGTCGGCGGCCAGGCGAGCCGGATGTGCCTGGCGAAGGGCGATGAACTGGTGACCATCGCCCTTCGCGGCCCGGATTCGTACATGATCGACGAGGCGGGCGAGGATCTGGCCGGCCCGGTGATCGCGGCACTCGGCCATGCCGAACCGCTGGAGCTGACCGGGATGAACGCGCCCACCGAACAGCTCGTGCCGATTTTCGACGACGCCGGGGATCCGGCGGCCACCGCGGCTCGGTTGGCGAAGGTCGGCAATCCCACTCGGGACGCGCAGACCATCGCCTCGGCCATGGCGCACTGCGAATCGCACGCCGAAATCGTCGGCGTCGTGTACGGGGATGCGAGTCGCGATGTCGCGGACAACCATATCGCCGTATTCAATACGCGGGCGGGCCGTTTCATCGCCACCGCCAGCGTCGCCGACGACGGAACGAAATGGACGTCGTTCAGTAGCGGTACGGATGCCCGGCTGCGAATCGCCCTGCAAGATTTGATCAATTCGCTGCCCGAACGGTCGGAATTCCCGAGCAACCCGGCGCTCGCCTGAGCGGAACACACTGTCGAACGCTCGCCAGAGTGTGTTGCGAGGCGACCGGGCGGCTGATCACGACCGGCCCGGCATCGAACGACCGGAGGTGTCGAGAGCGGTGAGCTGAGCCCAGGCCGGCAGGGTGAAATACCTTTACCTAGCCCATCGGGTCGTCGGCGCCGAATTCGGCTTTACCGCCGAACGGCGGGGTGAACCGGCCCCAGCGCCCGCACTCCCAGCCGCCGCCGGGCACGGCGACCAACTCGATCGTCTCGGTGTTGTCCAGGTGATTGTTGGTGGTGAACGGCGGGGCGACCCCGGCCAGCTCGCGACCCACCAGCCGCATGGCGGCACCGTGGGTCACCACCAGCACATCGCCGCCGGTTCCGTCTTCCAGGAATTCCGCGCGCAGGTCGGCGATGGCGGGGAGGAAGCGGTCGAGGACATCGCGGCCGGACTCACCGCCCGGGATCCGCTCGCTCAGCCCGCCCTCGTGCCAGCGGTGGTAGATCGCCTGGAATTGTTCGTGCGCTTCCGGTGTGGCGAGGCCGTCCAGATCACCCAGTTGCACCTCGTGCACACCCGCACGCCCTACTGCGTGTACTCCGGTGGCCGCTTCGATATAGCCGGCGGTCTGGTGGGCACGCAGCGCATGCGAATGGAAGAGCGCGCGCGGCGGGGTCGGCAGCGCCTCGCCGAAAGCCTTGGCCTGGGCGGCGCCGCGTTCGGTGAGCGGCAGGCCGGGCAGTTTGGTGTCCAGGATCTTGGCGACATTACCTTCGGTTTCACCGTGCCGGACCAGGATGAGTTTGGCGGTCACAGGTCGGCCACCCCTTTGCGTAGCTGAGTCAACCAGAGCGCTGCGTCCTCATCCGACGGCGGCGGGGTGCCGTTCGCGGAGGTGGCGGGCCAGGAGCCGAGGAAACGGATACGCGCCGTGCGGTGCAGCGCCTTCAATGCCTCGGCCACCGCGGCATCTTCGATATGGCCGACGCAGTCGAGGTAGAAGCGGTAGGTGCCCATACCGGTTCGGGTGGGCCGGGATTCGATCCGGGTGAGGTCGATTCCGCGAGTGGAGAATTCGGCGAAGGCTCGCATGAGAGACCCGGGCAGGTTCGGCAGTTCCTCGATCACGATGGAGGTGCGGTCGCTGCCGGTGGGGGCCGGTGCCACGCGTGGCGCGGTGACCAGTACGAACCGGGTGACTGCCTGGTCGTGGTCGGCGACTCCGGCGGCGAGCACCGCCAAGCCGAGTCGCTCGCCCGCCAGCGCGGTGGATACCGCGGCATCCGCCAGCCCGTCGCGGACGTCCTCCGCTGCCGCGGCATTGGAGTTCGAGGTGTGGATCGAGATATCGGTCCAGGTATCGGACACCCAGTTGCGGACCTGCGCCAGCGCGACCGGGTAGGCGGCCAGCGACCGGACGGCGGCGATATCGGTTCCGGGGCGCGCGAGGATGGTGAACGTCACTTCCAGTTCGGTTTCGGCGACGATCTGCAACCGCGGTCCGATGGCCAGGGAGTCCAGGGTCGCCGAGATGGAGCCTTCTACCGAACTCTCGATCGGGACCACCGCCGCGGCCACGGTGCCGGCACGTACCAGTTCCAGGGCGGCGGCCTGGCTGGGGGCAGCGATCCGCTCGACCGGCCCGTCGAAGGACCCCGAGCTCTCGAATTCGGCGAGGGCCATCTCGGTGAAGGTTCCGGACGGGCCGAAATAGGCGATACGCGGCACGGCTACGAGCCTACTTGTGCGGGCCGTGTGCTCGCCTCCGGTATCGAGCACTCGAATGCGCGGTCCGGGAGCTCCGACCGGGATCAGCCGTGGGCACCGCCGGTGCGCAATGCCGCACGGAGCGCACGCTCCACCTGGGCCGGCGCTTCGCTCTCGATCCCGAGCAGAATTTCCCGGACGGCGTCGACCGCTCCGACCGAAAGACCTGCCAGGAAATCGGTGTCCGGACTGTTCAGCGCCTTGCGGATATCGTCGCCGCACAGCGCTGCCGCGGTTGCGGCAAGGACTGCCAGCGCGCGGGCACCGTCCTCGGCACGGGCCACGAAACCATCCGGCCGGTGGGCTGCTTCGGCCAGGAAGTCAGCGGTATGTTCGTCCGGCAGCTCCGGGCCCAGCCGCCGTTCACCGGCGAATTGCCCCGGCGGTATCACCAGGCCGTCCACCAGTCCGCGTTCGACCACGCGTTCGGGGACGGTCAGTTCCACCAGTACCGGTTCAGAATCGCCCGCGACCACCCTTCGATCGTAGGCAGGAAGGCTCGGCCACGTGCCGCCCGGCCCCTCGCCGGGCTGCGGATGCCTTCTGCGGCGTGCCGGCACGGTGTTTCCCGGCGGGTCGGAATGCATCGGTGGCAGCCGCCCGCGCTCCTCGATCCTCTTGCGCTGCATTCGAGTTTAACTTAGCTTAGGTTAACCTAATTCTTGATCGTGAAGCCGGGTCCGCCCGCACTGGAGGTACCGATGGCGCCGACCGCCCCCGCCCCGACCACCGCCGAACGCGTTCGCAGCGCCTGCGCACAGGCCGAACACGCAGTTCTCGCGCTGCCGGGCGCCGACCCGACACCCGTACCGGTGCACTATCTGCGCCAGTGCGGTGATGTGGTGATCGCGGTACCGAACGAGAGCGCCGCGGTCTACGCCGCCCAGGAGCAGGTCGCCGGCGCGCCCGCCGTCCTCGAATTCACCGATCACGCCCCGCTGCCGCTACGGGAACCGGTTCGGGCGCTCGTCTGGCTGCGCGGCTGGATCCGTGCGGTGCCCGCACGTGCCCAGCGCACCCTGGTCACCGCGGTCGCGGAGGAACATCCACACCCCGGCCTGCTCGATATCGGCCACACCACCACCCTGCTCCGTTTGGTGTTGAACTCGGCGGTGGTCGCCGATTCCGCCGGGGCCGAATCGGTGTGTGTCGACGATCTGCGGCTCGCCGCCCCCGACCCGTTCTGCGGTATGGAATCCGCCTGGCTGCAGCATCTGGACGCCGATCACGCCGACGTGGTCGCGCAATTGGCCCGGCACCTGCCGGCCAGCTTGCGCCACGGTCGGATCCACCCACTGGCCATCGACCGCTACGGACTCACCCTGCGCATCGAGAGTATCGACGGCGACCACGATTTCCGGCTCCCCTTCGCCACCCCCGCCGAGGACGTCGAGGCGCTCGGCCGGGCGGTCCGCACCCTCGCGGGCTGCCCTTTCCTCAACGGCCTGCGCTCCATCTGACTACCTCCCTGCAGAGTGGGCCGAAACCGCCGGTGCCGGAGGTACCGCAGGCCAACACAGCCAATAGGTTCACTGCATGAGCGAAACCGGAGGGACGGTCGATGACCGGCTACGCGAACAGCGGGCGATCCGGCTCGAGATCCTCGTCGTCCTGGGTGTCACATTCGGTTTGAGCGGGATCAATGCCGCACTGTCGCTGCTGGAGAGCGCGCTGGCGCCGGGCGGTGTCGGGGCGCAGACCGTCGCGTTGAACTCGTCACGGACAACCCACGCGGCACTGGACTTGCTGTTCCAATTGCTCGGGGTGGTGCGGTTGGCCGCCTGGGCGGGGTTGGCGCTGTATCTGCTGTGGCGCAGTGGACTGGGCCCGCGGGCGATCGGGCTGACCCGGACACGTTTCCGGTCCGATGTACTGCACGGGGTGGTACTGGCCGCGGTAATCGGGCTTCCCGGATTGGGGCTGTACCTCATCGCCCAGGCTCTGGGGATCAACGTGACCATCGTGCCGGACGCACTGGCCGATCATTGGTGGCGGATGCCGGCGCTGGTGCTTTCCGCCTGCGCGAATTCCGGAGCCGAGGAAATCGTGGTGGTCGCCTATCTACTGACCAGGCTGCGCGCGCTGGGCTGGTCGGATAATTCGGCACTTGCCGCTTCGGCGTTGCTCCGCGGCAGCTATCACCTCTATCAGGGACTCGGCGGGGGGATCGGCAATGTGGTGATGGGCGTGATCTTCGGGCGGTACTGGCAGCGCTCGGGACGGTTGTGGCCCCTGGTCATCGCACACGCGGTGATCGATGTGGTGGCCTATATCGGCTACGGAGTGTTACGCGGGCGCGTCTCGTGGCTGCCGTAGCGATCGGCGCGTAACCCGACTGGACAGGATCCGACGCGCTCACCTGGGGCGCAGCACCGCCGGTTCGGCCGCTGACGAACGCGGGGGAAAACGATAAGTACAGTCTGATGATGATGAACGGCGACGACCCACGGATCCGCCGGGTGCCGCCGCACAACGGAGCACCCGGCCGAGGGCCCGCGCGCCGGCCCGTGCCGCCCCCGCCTCGCGGTGGACGACCACCGGTCGAACCGCCGCAGGTGATCCGCCGCGGTCCCGGCCCCGTCCGTGGCGGGCGACCGACCGAACGCTATGAACCGCCCCGGGCCTACTCACAGCCGCCCGAGGGAGGGCGGACCGCTCCCGCGCGTCCCCCGGCTCCGGGGCGTGGCGGCAAAACCGCTCCCCGTACGCACGCGCCTACACAGCGGCCGGTGCCCTACCGCGAATCCGAATACGCCCCTACCCAGCGCCCGGTGCCCGACCGTGGTGGTCGCAGGCGGCCACCACCACCGGGACGGGATAAGCCCTACGGCGGTGCCGCCCCGCGCCCGCGGCGCCGCCGAAAACGCCATATCGGCCGATGGGTTCTGGTCTTCCTGCTGGTAGTGGTCACCGCGCTGATCTACGGGATCGTGAAACTCGACGGTTCGCTCACCCGGATCGATGCGCTCGGCGACTACGAGGACCGGGTCGGCAACACCGCGGGAACCAACTGGCTGCTGGTGGGTTCGGACAGCCGGGCGGGCCTCTCCGACGAACAGACCCAGGGCCTGGCCACGGGCGGAGAGGTCGGCGACGCGCGCACCGACACCATCATCTTGGTGCATATCCCGCCCTCGGGTCGCACCACCTTGGTGAGCCTGCCGCGCGATTCCTACGTCGGTATCCCGGGCTACGGCCAGGACAAGCTCAACGCCGCGTTCGCTTTCGGCGGGGCCCCACTGCTCACCCAGACTGTGGAGATCGCGACCGGCCTGCGCATCGATCATTACGCCGAGATCGGTTTCGCCGGGTTCGCGGGCGTGGTCGACGGTCTGGGCGGTATCGATGTGTGTGTACCGCAGGCCATCGACGATCCGCTGGCCGGTATCAATATTCCCGCGGGTTGTCAGGAATTGAACGGCCCCCAGGCACTGGGCTTCGTACGCAGCCGGGCCACGGCCCTGGCCGATATCGACCGGATGAACAATCAGCGGCTGTTCCTTTCGGCGTTGCTGGAGAAAGCGACCAGCCCGGCCACCCTGGCCAACCCGTTCGCGCTGTGGCCGATGGCCAGCAATACCGCGCGTTCGCTGACCGTCGATTCCGGCGACCATATCTGGGATCTGGCCCGGCTGGGTTGGTCGTTGCGGGGCGACACCCTGGCGACGACCGTCCCGGTGGGCGGATTCGCCGATACCGCGAGCGGCAACGTCTTGTTGTGGGCCAAACCCGATGCCAGTCGTTTCTTCGAAGCGCTGGCCGAGGGGGACCCGATTCCGGCGGAACTCATCGCCGAATGAGCCGCCCGGGGCGGTGACAACCATCGGCCCGGGCCGCGGGCCGCTGTGCGGGCGCGCGATAATCGGTATATGCACGACAGCGACCTGGCTCAACCGTTCATCGCCCTGCTCCGGGCTCAGGTCCAGCACGGGCTCACCGCTTCCCAGCAGTATCTGGCCGCGGCGGTGTACTTCGATATCCAGCGGTTGCCGCGACTGGCCGCGCACTGCTACGAGCGGTCGGAGCAGCAGCGTGGGCACGCGTTACGGATCGTCCAGTATCTGATCGACCGGGACCTCGAGATCACCATCGGCGGACTCGGCGAAGTGCGCCAGACTTTCGAATCGCCGCGAGCCGCGGTAGCTTTCCTGCTCGCCCGCGAGCAGACGCTGACCGACCAGGTCACCGAGCTCGCCAAGGTGGCCCGGGAATGGGCCGATTTCCTGGGTGAACAGTTCATGAGCTGGCTGCTCGAATGCCAGCAGCAGGATGTGGCGGGCATGTCGACGTTGCTGGCTGTGATCGATCGCTCAGCCGGGAATTTGTTCGATGTCGAGGAGTTCGTGGCCCGCGAACTATCCGCGGTCGCTCCGCAAACGAACAGCTCGGTGCCGAAAATGGCCGGAGCGGGCCGAAATGGATAAGGCAACACTATCCTCAATCGAATAAGGCAACACTAGCCTCAATAAGGCTGCACTTGGATGACATAGCCCTTTACCGGCGTTAATGTCAAGGCATGTCCAATCATCCGGAGAGCCCCCGCAGCAAATTTCACGGATTACTGCACGATCAAATTCGGCACGAGTTCAATGCCGAGCATCAGTACATCGCCATCGCCGTCTGGTACGACAACGCAGACCTGCCACAACTGGCGAAGCGGTTCTACGCACAGGCGGTCGAGGAACGCAATCACGCGATGATGATCGTCCAGTATTTCCTGGATCGGGATATCAGCGTCGACATTTCCGGCGTCGACGCAGCAAAGTCTCATTTCGAGAATGCCCGCGAGCCGATCGCACTGGCACTCGATCAGGAGAAAACCGTTACCGACCAGATTGTCCAGCTGGCGAGCACCGCACGCGAAGAAGGCGATTATCTGGGCGAGCAGTTCATGCAGTGGTTCCTCAAGGAACAGGTCGAGGAAGTCGCGAAGATGACCACGCTGCTGACCGTCGCCGACCGCGCCGGGTCGAATCTGTTCGATCTCGAGGAGTTCATCGCCCGCGAGATGAGCGACGACCCGACCTATGCACCGGGTTCGCCGTCGGTGGCCGGCGGCCACATCTGACAGAGCGGACAGCCCAGCCCGAAGCCGAGCAACCGCCGCTGATGCGGAGGGCTCGGACGGTGGCTCGCAGGTTGTTTCCCGGGTGATGAATGGGAGCATCGGCCGTCCCGGCCTACTGCGCCGAGGTCGGGCGGCCGATGCTCCAGCACGTCAGCCGGCGCCGGGTCGTGTGTCGGCTGACGTTCGTCGCCGGGGGGTTCCAGAAACGGCGACCCCTGAAACCTAGCGGAGATCAGCTTCGGAAAGAAGGGTTTTTCGGAAAATTCTCCGTTTTATTCAGCGGAGCGTGACCTGACGCGACCGCAGCCCGTCTCGCGACCGTCGCTGCTCCGAGGTCAGCGGAGCGTCGACCGCCAGCGCTTCCGCCAAACGTTCACCGAATTCCGTTGCCGGGGCGGCCAATTCGCTCACATGACGCTCAGGGTCGAGATCGAAGACCGGCACCAGCAATCCATGGGTGCGGAACGAACCGGCGAACCGCGAACCCGCACCGAGATGCAGACCGCCCGCCGCGTGCAGCCGCGCCAGCGCCAACATCAGATCATCTTCCGACTCCGGCCGCACCCAGCGCAGATGGGCCTTCTCGCCCGCATCCACCCACCAGGGCGCACCGATCGCCCCGGACCCCAGATCCAGGCGATCCGACGGCATGATGGCCTCTTTGGCCTGTTCGATAGTGGCGGCGATCTGCGGCTCCGGCTGCACGCCTTCCGGCACCCACCAATCGAAATCCTGGTGCACCACCAGATCCAGTGCCGCATCCGCCACAACCACATCGGACAGCGCGGGCCCGCCCGGCGCGGCATGCGCGACCGCCAGCGAATCACCGGGTTCGGCGGACTGCGACCACAGAATCGACGCCGCGATATCCGCGGCCGGATCGCTCGTCGGCGCCTGCACCTGCATACCGACGTATCCGGTCGGCGTATCACCGGCACGCACCAGCGCCGCCACCGCGCCCGGCAGAACCGTCGCCAGGACTACCGGGCGCTCGGCGGCGACACCGGGAGCAAGCACCAACTCGGCGGTCGCCGACGGAACGAACTCGCGCAGCGCGACCAGATCGCATTCGGCGGCCAGTCCCTCGAAAGGACGGGCGACGGCCGTTTCGGCCTCCTGCAACGCCGCCCGCCGCTCGGCCAGACGCTGGGCCCGGTTGCCGCCGGGTTTCGGACTATTGCGTTTGCTCTTACCCACGGCTGGTCAAATTACACGGCATACCGGCCCACCGGCCGCAGGCCACTCGGTATCGGCAGCCAGCGGGTACCGGCGCGTTCAGCGGTTGGCCAGTACGGCCTTTGCCCGGCCCGGATGGTTCGTCGCCACCCAGCTCACCCCGAGATCCGCGCACAGCGCTATATCGTCCGGTTCGTCGACTGTCCAGCAGTAGGTGGCCCGGCCGGCCGCGGCGGCCTTGTCCACCAGGTCGGGATGCTCGCGCAGCGTTTTCACCGAGGGACCGACCGCGGTCGCACCCACCGTCGTCGCCGCACTACCCCCGAGGTAGCGGGAAGATTCACCGAGCAGCACGGTCGGCAGCAACGGCGCCGCCCGGCGGATCCGCCACACCGCGGTCGCCGCGAACGACATCACCACCGCCCGTGAATGGGCAGCCGACGCGGGGGTGGCGATCCCAAAACGCTGCAGTTCGGCCAGTACCTTGTTCTCCACCAGCGATCCGTATCGGACCGGGTGTTTGGTCTCGATGAACAGTTTCGTCGGGCGGCTGCGCCAATCCAGCACCAGGCCGATGAGTTCGCTCAGCGTGAGCACACCGGCCGGGGACCCGTCACCGAAATCCAGTTCCTTCAGCTCGGCCAGCGTCAGCTCGCTGACCAATCCGGTACCACTGGAGGTGCGGTCCACCGTGCGGTCGTGCACGCAGACCAGATGACCGTCGCGGGTGAGCCGGACATCGCATTCGACCCCGTCGGCGCCCTCTTCCAGCGCCAGTTCGTAGGCCGCCAGCGTATGTTCCGGCCGCGCCGCCGAGGCGCCGCGATGCGCGACCACGAACGGTGCGCGCGGGCCCTGGACCGACTGGTCGCTGTGCTCGCTCACTGGGCCACAACCTCCTGTGCTCGGCCGGCACCGTCCCGGGAATCTGCTGTCGCGGCGTCCGGCGCAGTGCTCACCGTAGCGGCACCGCTCGGGTGCACCGGTTCGATCAGCGGTGTGGCCGGGTCGACGGCCACCACCCAGCGGTGCGCGAGCCGGTCGCGGCCGCTCAGGTCACGCCCTTCGACCGTGCGCACGACCCAGAGGGTCAGCACGGCCACGGCGGCGGCGGCGAGATCGGTGAGCGCGGTGAAGAGCACGCCGTCGGCCTCGGCCTGCAGCGAATCGGCGGTCCGCCAGAACAGCGCCGCCACCGAGAGCAGTCCGCCGAGGACCCACACCGCCCACCAGATCCGCACGGCCTGCAGCGGGCGCGGGTCATCGCGTCCGGCGAGTATTTCCGAGAGGAACACGCCGGGCCAGATCAGGTTCACCACCGGGATCAGGCAGCCGAGCGCCAGGGTGCGCGGTGAACGCGGGTCCCGGCGGCCGGCCGCGGCGAACGCGGCGCGCCGCACCTCGATCAGCCACCCCAGTGCGGCCGCCGCGGCGACCAGGGCCATGATCAGCGCGAACAGCGCGGCGGTATTCACGAGCGCGTCGGAGAACCACAGCAGCGGCGGTTCGATCAACCGGGTGCGGTTGCGCAGCAGGATCAGATATCGGCCCAGTTCGGCCACGGCGGCCAGACCGAACAGCACCGCGGTGGCGAGCAATGCGGGGTACACCCAGCGGGCGAGCGTGCTCAACGGCCGGGGGTGCTCCCCGCGCTCGGCGGGTACCGGGTGGTCCCGCAACCCCCAGCGCGGAATCTCGGTGTACCGGGGAGTCTCGGCCGATGCCTGCTCGGTTGCGGCGGTAGGTCCGGAACGGTCGAGGCGACCGGGGCGGCGGGCGACCCAGCGATAATTACGGCGCTGCGGCGGAGCGTCGATCGGCCCCGGGGACAGCAGCACACCGCGGCATCGTGGGCACCAGTGCATCGGCGTGCCCTGCACCGCCCAGCGTGTACCGCAGCGGGCACAAGGCTGCACCACCGTACTCACCGCGCACCTCGCAATTCGTCAGTAGATCTTCGCGGGCCCGGGGCCCTCGCCGGCCAGCGGGCGGCCGAGCTGCTGCCAGGCCACCATCCCGCCTGCCACGTTGACCGCTTCGTATCCGATGTTCACCAGGTACTTGACCGCCTCCATCGAGCGGCCGCCCTGCCGGCAGACGACATACAGGTCGGCGTCCGGGTCCAGTTCGCCGTAGCGCGCCGGGATATCGGACAGGGGGATGTGCACGGCACCGGGCGCATGGCCGAGCTGCCATTCATCGTCTTCACGCACATCGAGCAGGACAGCGGCAGCCGCCTCCGCCTGCCCGGGCGGATGATCGAATTCGGCCGGTACGGCCTCGACCGATACCGACGGGACCCCGAAGCTCGTCACGTTACTGATCCTGCCACAAGCGCCGGTACCGCCGCCGGGTCCGGGGCGACCGCCCGCGAGCAGGCCCGCATCGCCGACAAGTGTTCCGAAACTGTCCGGACCGAACCGACACGCCGGACGGTGCCGAAAATTCGCCGAATCGGGAGATCGCGGCGATCCGGTTCTGCACCCGCAGCTACCGGTGATGGGCAATCTGCATAATTCGCATCGAGTTCGGACACGATCAGCTACCATTCAGCGCACCATTATCCCAGGTTCCCCGGATCAACGGCTCGACCTGCGGTAACGGTGGACCCGAACGGCCGATCCGGTACTCCCCTCCAAAAATCCCGGAGCGGCCGTCCGGCCACCGCATCGAGCCGCGCCCCGGCGCGACCCGATAACCAGTTGGACGCCGCCGACGCCGAATCGGTTCCACCGGAACCGGAAAAACCGAAAATCCCCTGATCCCAGCGCTGATCTCGGTAATCTGACGCCATGACATCGACCAGGGGGTTACTCGACGAATTGGACAAGGCCGGTCTCGACACAGCACTCTCGGAGGCCGGGTGTCTGGGCTTGACAGTCGATTCCGCGACGAAGCGACTGGAACTCGACCTCGAGGTACTGAGCCTGCCGGAGCAAATCGCCGGCATATCCATCGTGGACGCGGTGCCGGATACGGAGGCGGAGCGGGTACGGCTCACCTTCCACGGGGTCACGAGAATTGCCGCGTCGTTGCGGATACAGCGATGGGATGACCTGGAACCGCGAATCCTGCCACTGGAGCTCACCGGCCTCGAGGCCGCGGTGGCCAGTTTCGGCGGCAGCCGGCTCCACGGCTGGGAATTCATCGACCTGGACGACAGCTGCTGGACGCTGTGGAGCGAGCTGCTCAGTTTCGACACCACCATCGACACCCGCATCGCCCGGCACGTCCTGGAATTCTCCCAGGAGGAAGGGGTCGATCCGCGCGAACTCGATATCCGGGTCTGGTTCGATTCCGTTTCCGCACAACGTGCGAACGGGGAAACCATCCCGCTGCCCGACCTGGTCTCCGGGTCGCAGCGCTGGTGGGCCGCCCACGACAAGGGCGATCCACGCGCTTCCCACCCCGGTATCGCGCCACCCCTGTGACCCGACTCCCGATGCGGCCGAGCGGGGTCCGCCGGGAATCGTCGGCCGGAGCGGGCCTATCACAGGACCGGAACAAAAATGGTCGGTTTCGGTCGGATGTGGAATGGTGGGGTGTCGGGGCGAGTTGGACCGATCGGGTGTACGAATGGTCGGGAGCATCCCGTACAGGACGCGCTCGACCCGACAAGGAAGGGACATCGTGGCTGAGTACACGCTGCCAGATCTGGATTACGACTACGGCGCCCTGGAGCCGCATATCTCCGGGCAGATCAACGAGATTCACCACTCCAAGCATCACGCGACCTATGTCGCCGGGGTGAACACCGCGCTGGAGAAGCTCGAAGCCGCGCGCGAAGCCGGTGATCACGGCGCCATCTTCCTGCACGAGAAGAACCTCGCATTCCACCTGGGCGGTCACGTCAACCACTCCATCTGGTGGAAGAACCTCTCCCCCAACGGCGGCGACAAGCCGACCGGCGAGCTGGCGGCCGCCATCGACGACCAGTTCGGTTCGTTCGACAAGTTCCGCGCGCAGTTCACCGCCGCGGCCAACGGCCTGCAGGGCTCCGGCTGGGCGGTGCTCGGCTACGACACCCTCGGCCAGAAGCTGCTGACCTTCCAGCTCTACGACCAGCAGGCCAACGTTCCGCTGGGCATCATCCCGCTGCTGCAGGTCGATATGTGGGAGCACGCCTTCTACCTGCAGTACAAGAACGTCAAGGCCGACTATGTGAAGGCCTTCTGGAACGTGGTCAACTGGGCCGACGTCCAGGAGCGTTTCGCCAAGGCCACCAGCCAGGCGAAGGGCCTCATTTTCGGCTGATCGCCGGCGTCGTATCACCGGTTCGGATTCCGCCGGGAACGGCCCGACCCGATGCCGGTTGACATATAACGCGCCGAGCCCGCGGACCGTGCGGTCCGCGGGCTTTCGGCGTTATCGGGTGACCTGGCACTCTCTGGTACTTGTGTGCCAGACAACTTCTGGTAGATGCTCGAACGGCATAACAGATGGGCAAGGCCGCCCCGGTAACCGTGCGGGAGGCAGTATGCGCGGCAATGGTCAGATCGGCGTGACGCCGTTCCACGCGGGCGGAACACTGCGCGGTTTCGTGATCTCCGGACGCTGGCCGGATACCACCAAGGAGTGGTCGCAACTGCTGGTGCTCGCTGTCCGCGTCGCCTCCATGCCCGGCCTGCTCACCACCTCGACGGTCTTCGGAGTACGTGAGGAATTACCCGACGATCCGGCACCCGATACGGTCGGGCTGGTGATCGCCGAAGGCCCGGTACTGGGCGAGGAGGGCGTGCGACCCGGGCTTTTCGGCGAACACACCCCGCCCGCCCTGTTCATGCTGCATCCCCCGGCAGAAACCAATCCATCGCTACCGGAGTGCACCGGTGCGGCGTCCGGCTGCGTACTACTCCCCGGACTACCGCATCTGGGCCTCGAACACCGCGCCGCCTGGGCCGAAGCCGAAGCGGACGGCACGGTTACCGCCCTGGTCAGCCGGGTGGGATTGGATCCGATAAGCGATCCGGATACCGCGGTACTGGCCATGCTGCTGGCCGCCTGATCGCAGACCGAATAGTTCGCGGGCGCTCGGCCGTCCCATGAGCGACGGTTTTGCCGCAACGCCTTCACTCGGAAGGCTCATCACCGCCGGTCCGTAACCCTGCACAGGTGTACATGGTCCAGAACATTACGGCGGGTATACGGTCACTGGATCTTCGACAAGATCTCCGCGAGTTTGTCCATAACGGCCTGCTGACCTTGTTGGAGGTTGGCAACGTCGGCGCGCAACCCCGTCTGACCGGCTTGCAGATTCCGCACGTCGGCGCGCAACTCCGTCTGACCGGCCTCGAGCCGGGCCTGTCCTGCTTCGAGTCGCCCCTGCCCCGCCTGTAGGTCCTGGATATCGGCATGCAGACTACCGAGCTCCCCCATGACCGCGTTGTGGTTGCTGTTGGTCCGCGCTCGCAGGATCCGGACCGATTCCGGCTCCTGGTCCCGCTCGTTGATCAACTGCACAACCTGGGCTTCCAGCACAGCCAAGCGGTTCTCGATCGACATCTGACGGATCCTCTCGTTGATCGGTAGTGTACCGATCGACCGGGCCATCAGGCTTATGTCCGGTCTCACGGTTCCAGTGATCCGGCCTCTCTCGGACCGGAAACATTTCGCACAACTCGCAAGGACATTTCGGCCACGCCGCGATCCGATTGTCGATGCCCTGCCCCTTCAGTTCAGGGTTCACGACCGGATTGCTGCAACGATGCCGTCGAACCGTTCCGGATGGCCGGACAACGGTTATCAGGGCCCCCTAACTATGCCGCTACCTTACCCAAACTTATTGGTGTAAGCCATCTTTCACGGTTGCGCAATTGCGACAGCGGTGTAGATGCGATAGGGTTGCCGACAGCGAAGGGGAGTAGCCCCCAATCACGCGGTCGACATACTGACCTCGCCGCTGCGGCGGCGGTCCGGTCGCGTGAACCGGTCACCCGGTGGGCGAGACCTTCGGCCGGACAGCTATCGCGGTGCCGGCCGGAGGCGTCCTGCATCCGGCCGGTGAACCGGAGGATCGGGAGCCCTGGAGATGATCGCCACCATCGGACTCGCCATCGGTATCGTTTTCCTGGCCGAACTGGGCGATAAGTCCCAGCTCATGGCGTTGACCTTTGCCCTGCGTTATCGCTGGTGGGTGGTGCTCGGCGGGATCACCGCAGCCACTGCCGCCGTGCACGTGCTGCCGGTCGCCATCGGGCATTTCCTCGGTTCCGCCCTGCCCACGACGGCCATCGCCTGGATCGCGGCGGTGACCTTCCTCGCAGTCGGCGTCTGGACGCTGCGCGAACTCGCCGGCGACGACGACGGCGAACCGGCACCCCCGCGGTTCGCCACCGCCGCGCCCTTCTTCGTAGTGCTCTCGGCCTTCCTCCTGGCCGAGCTCGGCGACCGCACCATGTTCGCCACGGCCGCGCTCGCCACCGACAACAACTGGGCCGGGGTCTGGCTGGGATCGACCATCGGGATGGTCGCGGCCGATGCGCTGGCCATCGGCGCCGGCATTCTGCTGGGCAAGCACCTCCCCGAACGGGCCATCGGATTCGGTTCGGGGCTGCTGTTCCTGTTCATCGGCGCACTGACTGCCGTGAACACCGCGGTCCCCGAGATCGGCCTGCTACCGGCGATCGGTCTCGCACTGGCCGCGCCCGCCGCGGCGGCCGTGACGCTGTGGTGGCTGCACACTCGCCGAATGGCCCGGGAAATGGCGATGACCTCGACAGACGCCGCGGAGATCGACTAACGGCGAGTCGGCGGACAGCACTAGCATCCGCGCCGGCTCGATGCAAGGGGACCGTCCACGACTCCGGTGCATCCACCGGTTAGGGTGCAATTGACGTTAGGCCAACTGGCTTGTCACGAACGAGAGGACCATCGTGGAGATTTCGGGTTCCGCCGCCATCGTCACCGGGGGCGCGTCCGGTCTGGGCGCCGCCACCGCCAAGCGTTTCGCCGATCTGGGCGCCACCGTCTTCGGGCTCGACGTACCGCAGTCGATCGAGCGCGCCGGCGACAATGTCCCCGACGGGGTCACCCTGCTCGCCGCCGACGTCACCAGCCACGACGAGGTCGCCGCCGCCGTCGCCAAGGTGGTCGAATCGGGTACCCCGCTGCGTATCGTGGTCAACTGCGCCGGTGTCGGCTGGGCCGGGCGCATCCTGTCCAAGAACGGCCCGCACGATCTCGAGCTTTTCCGCACGGTGATCACCGTCAACCTGCTGGGCACCTTCAACGTCATGCGGCTGGCCGCCGACGCCATCGCCAAGACGGATGCAGTGGACGAATCCGGGCAGCGCGGTGTCGTGATCAACACCGCCTCCGTGGCGGCGTTCGAGGGCCAGATCGGGCAGATCGCCTACTCGGCGTCGAAGGGCGGCGTGCACGGTATGACCGTTCCGGCCGCGCGTGACCTCGCCCAGTTCGGTATCCGCGTCAACACCATCGCCCCCGGCATCATCGACACCCCGATGCTGGCCGGTGTCACCGAGGAATACCGCCAGGGCCTCGAGGCCGGCGTGCCGTTCCCGTCGCGGCTGGGCCGCCCGGACGAGTACGCGCAGCTCTCGCAGTACATCGTCGAGCACGACTATCTCAACGGCGAAACCATCCGGATGGACGGCGCGCTGCGTATGGCGCCGCGCTGACCCCCGGCTCGCAATATACGACTGCAACGCCCGCCGCCCGAAACGGACGGCGGGCGTTCGTTGTCCAACGATGGGTGTGCAGCTATCCGCTGCTCCCGGTCGGGATCTTCATCCGCCAGGCGTCACAGGCCGCGCGATCGGCCCACTCCCGGTCCACGCCGTCGGCTCGGCATCCTTCCCTGGTGTAGCCCTCGCGATCGAGGCCGGAACGGTCATAACCCCACCGGTCGTAACCGGAACGGTCAAAACCCCACCGGTCGTAACCCCACCGGTCGTAGCCGAAACGATCGAAGCCGGAGCGGTCGTAGCCCCAGTCGTCGTAGCCGTCGGCACCGAACGAATCGGGCGGACCGGGTACCACACAGTGCGGGGCATGCTCAGGTATACCGTCCGGGCAATCGGCGGGTAGCCGCGGCGGTTCGGGCGTCGTTGTCGGCGGCTCGGGCGTCGTTGTCGGCGGTTCGGGCGTCGTTGTCGGCGGTTCGGGCGTCGTTGTCGGCGGTTCGGGCGTCGTTGTCGGCGGTTCGGGCGTCGTTGTCGGCGGTTCGGGCGTCGTTGTCGGCGGCTCCGGCGTCGTTGTCGGCGGCTCCGGCGTCGTACTCGGCGGCTCCAGCGTTGCGACGGGAAGCGCCGACGGGGTCGGCGTGTTCTGCGGTGCGGGCAGCACTGCGGCATCCGTCTCCGCATAGGCGGGGACAGCCAGAATCATGGTGACGAGCACGGCGCTCAACAGCGCGGCCCTGCCCCTGGTTCGGCGTCTGCCCCTGCCATACCTAGCGGCTGTCGACATCATCGATCTCCAATCCGAGCGCACTTCCATGCTTCGACCGGGCTATCGCGGCTCCGCGGGTTTCCCCTACAAACAGCAGGTCCATACAGCGAGGGCCAGCCGGCTGCACCCCGAGCCGGAGCGGAACCGACTGCGGCCCAGCCTCCCCCGTAGTGGACGCCTCGGCCGGACCCTTCAGTTTCTCGTCGGCGAATCCACGGTCCGGTATCCGCGTCCGGGTAGGCCGCCGATCTTGCCCGGGCCGGCAGCATTCCGGCCGGAAAGCCGGGCGGCGAGCATTTCACCTTCCAGGTCGGCTACTACAGGAGACCGGTTCGATCGGCGAAGGGACCGGCAGCCGCCACGCGTGCGCGCCAGGCATCGCAGATCCGGCGGATCGCCCACTTCTGATCGTTGCCGTCGAGACGGCATCCGTCGCGCGTGTAGTCCCACCGGTCATAACCGTCTTCGTCGTACCCGTCCTTGTCGTAACCCCATCTGTCGAAGCCGTGGCGGTCATAGCCGTCGCTGTCATAACCCCACGAATCGAAACCTTCCTTGTCGTAACCGCGGTTATCGCGACCGAATCGGTCATAGCCGTCGCGGTCATAACCCCACCGGTCGTAGCCGTGGCGGTCATAACCCCACCGGTCGTAGCCGGAGGAGTCGTAGTCGTCGGAGACGGGGGCGAGGTGCGTCGTGATCGGACCGATCCCTGGTTCCGCCGACGCGGGTGCCACTGCCAGGACGGGGGCAGCGAGCAGCGCGCCGAGCAGCGCGATCCGAAGCGAGGTGTAGCGCAATCCACGGCGCGCCGCAATGGTAGTCGACATAACGGATCTCCTATCCGGAACACGATTCGCGTATCTCGGATGATCCATCGCCCGTACCCCTTGACGAATTACAAACCGCAGGTCGAAGTCCTGACGAAAGCCTGTGCGCCCGAGGAGGGTCGGGATGTGCCGATCAGCCCATGCTGGGCCCCGGCCGAACAGAGCCGTTTCCGGTGCTCGACCTCGGGGATGCGGTGGCCGCAGCAGCGGAATCGTGAAGGCCACGTACTCCTCGGCCACCTCATCCCATGGATGCCGAGGGAGAATTCGGGAGGAGGCCGCGGGCACGCCGCAGCCTCCTTCCGGTCAGAGCGTACGCGTCAGCCGGTCGGCGAGGATCTGCGCGAACTTGGCCGGATCCTTCAATTCCCCGCCTTCGGCCAGCACGGCCGTGCCGTACAGGAGTTCGGCGGTTTCGATGAGCTCGGGGACCTTCCCCTCGTCGGCGTCGTCCTTGCGGGTGTCGTAGGCATCGCGCAGCCCGGTCACCAGCGGATGGGTGGGGTTGAGTTCGAGAATCCGCTTGAACTGCGGTAGTTCCTGACCCGAGGCCCGGTACATGCGTTCCAGCATCGGGGTCATATCGAAGACATCGCCGACCAGGCAGACCGGCGAGGAGGTGAGCCGGGAACTGAGGCGGACCTCCTTGACGCTGTCCTCGAGGGTTTTACCCAGCCAGGTCAGCACCTCGGCGAAATCCTTGTCCTGCTGTTCGCGCAGAGCCTCGGATTCCTTCTTCTCCTCCTCCGTTTCCAGATCGACCTCGCCCTTGGCGATCGACTGGAATCGTTTGCCGTCGAACTCCGTCACCGAGCCGACCCACATCTCGTCCACCGGGTCGGTGAGGATCAGCACCTCGCGCCCCTTGGCCCGGAACGCCTCCAGATGCGGTGATTTCTCCACCTGCTCCCGGGACTCCCCGGTCATGTAGTAGATCGCATCCTGCCCCTCGGGCATCCGCTCCACATACTGCGCCAGCGTCGTGGCGTCGGAATCGGAATGGGTGGAGGCGAAGGACGACACCTCCAGGATGGTGGCCTGGTTGTCGAAATCGGAGAGCAGACCCTCCTTGAGGACCCGGCCGAATTCCTGCCAGAAGGTCCGGTACTTCGTCTGGTCCTCGGCGCCCTGCAGCTCCTTGACGGTGCTCAGCACCTTCTTGACCAGCCTTTTGCGGATCATCTGGATCTGCCGGTCCTGCTGCAGGATTTCGCGGGACACATTCAGCGAAAGATCCTGCGCGTCCACCACACCCTTGACGAAACGCAGGTACTCCGGCATGAGCTCTTCGCAGTTGTCCATGATGAACACGCGCTTCACATAGAGCTGCACACCGCGCTTGTGCTCGCGGGTGAACAGGTCGAACGGCGCCTGCGACGGCAGGAACAGCAGCGCCTGATATTCGAACGTGCCCTCGGCCTTGAGCGGGATGATCTCCAGCGGCTCGTCCCAGGCGTGGCTGACGTGCTTGTAGAACTCGTGGTACTCCTCTTCGGAGACTTCGCCTTTGGGGCGGGTCCAGAGGGCCTTCATCGAGTTGAGCGTCTGCTCCTCGACGACGGTTTTCTCCTGCTTCTCCTCGCCCTCGCCCTCGGTGACGGTGCGCTCGACCTGCATCCGGATCGGCCAGGCGATGAAATCGGAGTACTTCTTGACGATCTCGCGGAGTTTGTACTCCTGCGTGTAGTCGAAGAGATGATCCTCGGCGTCGGCCGGCTTCAGGTGCAGTTTCACCGCGGTGCCCTGCGGCGCCTCGTCGAGGGTTTCGATGGTGTACGAGCCGGAACCGGCCTCGGACTGCCAGCGGGTCGCGGTGGTCTCACCGGCGCGGCGGGTGGTCAGCTCGACCTTGTCGGCCACCATGAACGTCGAATAGAAGCCGATACCGAACTGGCCGATCAGCTCCTCGGCGGCGGCGTCGGATTTGGCCTCGTTGAGCTTTCGGCGCAGTTCGGCGGTACCGGATTTCGCCAGGGTCCCGATCAGGTCCACCACTTCGGCACGCGACATGCCGATGCCGTTGTCCCGGACGGTGAGGATCCGCTGATCGGAATCGACCTCCAGCTCGATGTGCAGGTCGCCGGTATCGACGTGCAGATCCTTGTCCCGATAGGACTCCAGCCGCAGCTTGTCCAGCGCGTCGGAAGCGTTCGAGATCAGCTCCCGCAGGAACGTGTCTTTGTTGGAGTAGACCGAGTGGATCATCAGTTCGAGCAACTGATGGGTCTCGGCCTGGAACTCGAGTTGTTCGACGTGCTCTGTCACGCTGTCATATGGTAATCAAGCCTGCGCCGGGCTGGGTCGCAGGCCGGGTGGGGTCGGCGGTGCCTGCGCGAAATCCGCGAGCGCGGGTACTTCACGCTCGGCGCAGTGTTCTGTCGGGTTGCGCGGATTCATCCATTCCCGCAGGACAGCGGTGGCGCGCACATCGTCCTCGTTGTATTCCAGCAGGCGAGTGCGCTGGGTGAGATCCGGGGCGGCGTCGTAGCCGACCGCCCGCCGGTACCAGCTCATCGACGCCTCACCGCCGGCCTCCGGATCACGCCAGGCGAACCCGGCTACGGGCGCGATCTTCTTCAATCCCTTACCGCTCGGGCAGATGAACTGATCGGTGACCGCCTGGAACATGTCCACCCACTGCGCCGAATCGACGAACTGCGTCACCTGCGCCGCCGTGGGCACCCCGGGACGCCCGGCGAACCGGCGCGCGGACTCGTAGAGCCATTTGTCCTCGGCGGAACGCGAATAACAGTAGGCGGCAAAGGTTTTTCCGGCGGACACGGCCTGATCCCGGATTTCCATCAACCAGGTCCAGAATTCGGCGAACGACCGGCCCTCGTCCTCGGTCGGCAGCGGATCCCAGGTGACGAACGGCCGGTATTTCCCGTCCAGCAACGTGCCCCAGAGATAGGCGCCGTCCTCCTGGTAACTCTCCAGGTCCACGTCCACCTCGACGTCGGCGCGGCGCACCCACACGCGGTCGGACCGGCGCACCAGCGGCGCATCCACCAGCCAGGCCCGCGCGGTGACCACTGCCTCTTCGAAGGGCCCGTGCTGCCAGTCCTCCGGCTCCGGCGCCGACCAGGCGGCCAGTTCGTCGATGGTGCGCACACCGTGTGCGCGCAGCACATCGGCGCGCGACCCCGGCGCCACCACGCTCACATCGCGGTGCTCGTTGAGCCATGCCTGGCAGCCAACGTCGGCGCCGCGCGTCCACCACGGGCACTGGCGGCATTCGGGAACCTTCGAGGGAACGGTTGCGACCTCACCGCGCAGCACCGCGATCCGGTCCGCGTAACGGTTGTCGTAATCGGTGAGCACGGTGGTCAGATCGTGTACCAGGATCCGGTCGAAGTGGAAGCCGATAACGCCGCCGACCGGGCCGGCTGTCGCCAGACCGCAGCGTTGCAGCATCCGGTAGACGTGGGCCAGGCGCTGCTGATCCCGGGGTTGCTGGCGGATCTTGCGCGCACGGTCGGGTTCGGGGCGCCACTGCAGCAGGTCCGAGGTCAGCGGATGGAATTCGGCCGGTTCGGGCCGGCGCGGATCGGTGACCTTGTGGTTGACCACGATCACCGGGATATAGCCGCCCGCGGCATCGCGCAGCAGGATTTCGGCGCCGCCGCGACGGCCGGTATCGGGTTCCTGTGGGAGCAGCGCACCCCAGATCCGGGGCGCCCCGGCCGCGCACGCACGCACAGTGGCCGCAGCGCGAGCACGGGCGGACTGCGCCGGATCGATGACCACCCAGCTATCGGGATCCTCGGCGACGAGAGTGTCGCGGACCCGGTCGCGATGGGTCTGCGCGGCAGCGCGCCGCTGCTGAACCCCGGGGTCCTCCCGCACCTCGGCCAGTAGCTCCGGATAGGCGGCATCGAGCCCGAGCCGGTGCCGGCAGCCGATCAGGCCGCGCGCATCGAGGAAAACCGCGCGGTCGCGTTCGGTAGCAGCGGTTACGCCGGTGTTCTCGATATCGCCTGTGGCGCCTGTTCCAGCCACCGGGTTCGCAATGTCTGCGGCGGTATCCGATCCATCGGTCGCACGGGCATCGCCGCCCGGGAATACACCTGCTCCGGAGCCGTTCCCGGCACCCGCGCGGGCATCGTCGACGCCGATGACGGCGTCGTTTTCGGCACCCGCGCGGATGCCGTTTTCGGCACCCGCGCCGGCGGGGTCTTCGCGGTCGATACTGCCCGGTTGCACTGAAGCAGTATGGTCCCTGCCCCCGACAGCCCGATCAGCCGAGCACCCGGATCGAGTGTGCAGCTACCGTCCCGAACTGTCCCCATCACCGCTTCGATCGTGCGCATCGCCATCCTGGCGCCCTGGTGAGAGCATTGGACGCGCGGCCTACGGTGCGCACGGATACACCGGTCGCAGACCACGGTCACGTCCGAATGTTCTCCGAGCCGGCTACGCGGCGCGGTCGACATCCCGGTACCCGATCCCGACCCCACTCGGTACGGGCCACCTCATCCATCGCGGCAATACGCGCCGGTATGCGGACCCGACGAGGGCGGGCACACGGACACAACCGGTTTCGTTCCGACGTGGCGCCTCGGCCCGTCTGTATTCCTGTCACGTCACTTCTGGGGCCCCGTCTCGGTGGGCGATGCCAACGGCCTGCTGGACACCGCCTCCGCGGGGCCGGTCCGGCCGCGTCGCGGCCCGTGGTTCACCGCGCGACCGGACCGCCCGACCGGCCGCGGCCCTGCGCATCGGTGGTATATCGCGCCGGACGCAACGCCGCTCCGTATTCGCCCGGGCGGGCACCGGGCCGGTTCACCGGCGCACACCACGACATCACTCACCGGGAACCGGGTGGCGTATCTCGCGGGTTGGGCCGGGAACCCGATAGGGTGTCGGCGAACCGTGTGACACGGGTGGACGATGCGGTTTCCGTGTCGTATCGCCGCAGCGAACCAGCATGACGGAGGGCCTTCGATGGGGTTGTTCACCAAGCGCAAGCGGCGTCCGAATCGGCGGGCCGAGGCAAAGGCTCTCAAGCACAAGGCCGCGATGGAGGCCAAACTCGGCGCGAAGAACGAGCGCAAACGGCAGCGCACCGAGGCCCGTGCCCAGCGCAAGGTCGCCAAAGCGCAGATCGCAACGCTGCAAGCCGAGGAGAAGGCCGCCCTGAAAGCCGCCGCTCGCGCCGAACGCGACCCGTTCAGCCCGGGACAGGTCAAGAAGTACATCGGGGTGGCGCGGGTGCTGGTTCCGGTGCTCGCCCCGCTGGCCTACCGCGCCGCCACATATCTGCGCGGGCAGCTCGACGCCCGGCGGGCGAAACAGCTCGGGGTGGGAGTGGATCAGCTCGGCGACTACGCCGGCCACGGGGGCCGGCTCCAGGCCCGTATCTCCAACACCGAAGCGGCCCTCGACAAGATCGCGAACGGTAACGCCGGCAAGGACAGCCAGCAGTTCGTGACCAGCGCTCGCAACCGGCTCGCTGCGCTCGATTCGGCCGTCCGCACCGCCGATCAGATGCCTGCCACGCGGCGGCGCTCGGTGCACTCGTCGATCGCCACCGAACTGTCCAAAATCGAGGCAGACGTCCTGGCCCGTCTCGGCGTCGCCTGAAACGAGCCGTATACGGCGTCCAGCTGCTCCGGCGCGCGCCCACCGGTGGTCGCATCGCCTCTCATCGTGGGTTCGGTTCCGGCCGGGACCGAACCGACCTCGGGCCGGTCGCGTCACCGGGCCTGCCCGGCCATGCGCGGTCCGATGACCACCGCCGGCCCCGATGTTTTACGAGTCCGGTGCCCGAAGCCGGGGACGGGTGAGTTGTGTCTGCGGACGCAACTGTTCGAAGGCAGCCGCCCGGCCGAGGGGCACAGCGGGAAAGATGCGGCCGGTATCACGTGGCGCCTCGTACCGCGACCTGAACGGGAGCGACAACAGGGGCGGCCTAGCGGCCGGACCGGCCGCCGACCATGATGGACGCCGACCAACCCTACCGCCCGCAACCTCCGAGAGTGCCCGATGTCCACCAGCCAGTACACCGGCCCCGCCCAACTACGGGGCTGCCTGGTGGGCGTGGCGACCGGGGCGCTGGCCGTGGCCGCCCACGGTGCGGCGGGTGGTGGGTACCCCACTTCGGCCGGTACCGCTCTGCTGCTGCTGACCACGCTGCTCACCGGGTGGGTAGCCGGGTCGGGCGGTATCGGTACGCTCGGCCGGTTCGCGAATCGGGCCGGCATACCGGGGCCGCGAATCGTCCTGCCGCTGGCGTCGGGCCAGTTCGCGGGCCACTGGGCGCTGACCGGGCTCACCGGTCACCACACCGCAGCGGGTGCCGCGGCCGGCGAATCGCCGACCGGCGGCCCCTTCTCCGCGGCGATGTTCGTCGCCCATCTGCTTGCGGTGCTGCTGTGCGCCCTGACGATCGCGGTGGCCGAACGGCTGTACCGGACGGCGTCGGCGGTGTTGCGCGTACTGCTCACCCCGGTGCGCGGTGTTCTACCGGCGCCTCGGGTCCGTATCGCGGCGAACGCCGCGACTCCGCGGCAGCACGCTCCGAACGGAGCGTCCGGTCCACGCGCGCCACCGGCCCGCGTGATCACCGACGTTTCCCCATCCTTCGGAGAGAAAGTTTTCCGCCCATGTTCCACGGGTTTCCCCCGACCCTGCGCCGCGGCCTGACCTCCGCCGTCGCCGCGGGTTTCATGCTGACCGGTGCCGGTACGGCCGCCGCGCATGTCAGCGTATCGGCGCCGAACGCGACGCCCGGCCGGTCCACCGTCGCGACGTTCAGCGTGCCCACCGAATCCGATACCGCCGCCACCACCGCGCTGCGGATCACCGTGCCGGAAATCGCTACGGCGCGTACCGAACCGATCCCCGGCTGGACCGCGAAGATCGAGCGGAACGACGAGGACCGCGTAGTGGCCCTCACCTGGACCGCGAACCCGGGTAGCCCGGGTATCCGGCCGGGTGAGTTCCAGCGTTTCGTGGTGTCGCTGGGCCCGCTGCCCGAAACCGATTCGATCGGTTTCCCGGCCGAGCAGAGCTACAGCGACGGCACCGTGGTGCGCTGGGACGACACCGGCGACCATGATTCGGCGGAGCATCCGGCACCCGTCCTCACGCTCGGCGCGGAGACCGGCGACGGGTCCGGTCACGAACACGGTGACCAAGCCGCGGCCGAATCCGACGCGAACACCGACACCACCGCCCGCTGGCTCGGCGGCCTGGGGCTGGCGCTTGCGGCGCTGGCCCTGGGCGCCGGTATCGGCGCCGTGGTCAGGGGGCGGCGATGAACCGCCGGACGCCCCTGATCGCCGTGGCCACCGCACTGCTGTGGCTGTTGCTCGGCCCCCTCGCCGGTACGGCCGGGGCGCATTCCACCGTGGTGGGCAGCGATCCGGCCGACGGCGCCACCGTCGACACCGGACCGGCACGGGTGACCATCACCTTCAACGAACCGCTGCAGCCCGATTTCCCGGCCATGACCGTGGTGGGCCCGGACGGGAACTTGTGGTCGAAGAGCGACCCGGTTGTCGAGGGTCGCGACCTCAGTGTGGCGGTCGGCGAACTCGGACCGGCCGGGGTGTACCGGATCGCCTTCCGGGTCACCTCGGCGGACGGCCATGTCGTCGACGGCGAACGGAGTTTCACGCTGACCACCGCCGGCCAGGGCACGCCCGGCCCGGCGGCGAACGCGCAGAGTTCCGGGGAGGGATCCGGCGGCGGTGTCCCGGTATGGGTCTATATCGCCGGTGCGGTCGTCCTGTTCGGGGCCGGTCTGGCGTTCGCGCTGTTCGGTTCGAACCTGGGCAAGGGCAAGGGTAAGAACGAACGGTGAGAAGGGGTCTTCCGGGCGGGCCGGACCGCCGGGTCGCGCTCGGACTCGCGATTCCAGCGGGCCTGCTCGGGGTACTGGTGGCCTGGGCGCTCGGCGATATCCCGGCCGGTGCCACCATGCGGGTGTGCGCCGACCTCGCCGGGGCCGCCGTGCTCGGCCTGGCCGCCCTGCCGCGGCTGAACGATCGCCTCGAGGTGCCGTGGCGGATGCTGGCGGTGCTGGCCGGTCTCTGGTGCTGCCTCGAATTCGCGGTGCTGGTTTTCGCCGCGGGCGAGGTGGTCGGCTCCGGCGTGACCGCGCTGAGCCCGGCGGATTTCGGTACCTATCTGGTGCGGATCAGCGGTGGTCAGATCGGGTTGGCCATCCTGGCCGGTACGGCGGTTGTCGCGGGCTACAGCACACTCGCGTTCCGGCGGCCGGGCGGGCACACACCCGATCCGGTGCTCGTGTTCGCCGCGGTGACCGTCACCCTGCGGCCCATCACCGGGCATATGTCGCAGCAGGCGTTCGGTTCGGTCCTGGCCGGAGTACACGCACTGGCCGCGGCGACCTGGCTGGGCCTGCTGCTGGCACTGGCGCTGGTGGTGCGCGGGCGCCGCGATTGGGCCGAGACCCTGCCTCGATACTCCGCGGTCGCCGTCCCGATGGTGGCTGCTGTGGCCGTCACCGGAGTGATCAACGGTTTGGTCCGGATGGGCGGGGTCGCTCCGTTCTTCACCACGGGTTATGGCCGGGTCATGCTGGCCAAGTCCGTACTGCTGATCGTGCTGCTGGCGCTCGGCTGGTGGTGGCGCCGGAACTGGGTCGCCGCGGCGGCGGCACATCGGATGAGCGCCGAGGCGTCGTTACAGCGTGCGGCGCTGGAGGTGGCGGTCATGGCGGTGGCGTTCGGGCTCGCGGCCGCACTGGCGGTCGCCGGATAGCCGGGTGCGAGCAGCGGCACACCCGGGTGTGATCGACGGCTCGCCGGCGTGGGGGCCGATGCGGGCCGGCGGGGTCCGGGCGGCACAATCGGCACCGTGACCGAATCAGCGAAGCAGGTGGCCACCGCGGATCTCGCCGACGAGATCGGCCCCGATATCCGCAGTTGCGATACCCAGTTCATCCAGTTCGGCGGCCGGCCGGTGTTCGCCGGGCGAATCAGCACGATTCGCTGTTTCCAGGACAATCTGCTGGTCAAGCAGACGCTGAGCGAGCCCGGAAACGGCCGGGTCCTGGTGGTCGACGGCGGCGCGAGCGTGCACACCGCGTTGGTGGGCGATATCATCGCCGGCCGCGGGGTCGACAACGGCTGGGCCGGGGTCGTGGTGAACGGAGCGGTCCGGGACTCGGCGATTCTGCGCACCCTCGATATCGGCCTGAAGGCCCTGGGCACGAACCCGCGCAAGAGTACGCAGACGGGTTCGGGCGAGAAGGACATCCCGGTGGAGTTCGGCGGGGTGACCTTCCGTCCCGGCGAGATGCTCTACAGCGACCACGACGGTGTCGTGGTCCGCGCGGCGGACTGACCGGCCGGACTATCCGGCGCTCACCCTGGCCTGATGGCCGGCGAGTGCGACCACATCGCCCACCTGGAGCTGGCGACCGCGGCGGAGCTCGACCTCGTCGTTGACCCGTACCAGCCCGGCTGCGATCACTGTCTTGGCCTCCGACCCGGATTCGATCAGATTGGCCAGTTTCAGGAACTGCCCGAGCCGTATGGTGTCATCGTCGACGGGCACATCGATTGGATCCGGCATGCTCTCATGCTTACTCCCCCGGTCAGCGCACCTTCCTACCGGCCCGGCCGAACCCGGCCGGGAACCGGAATAATCCGGCATATCCGGCATTTCACCAGGAATCGGCCGCCACGCCCGGAGCCCGGTTACCCATTTCGGCCAACCGCGCCCGCACACAGGGCAATACGTGCCGATCCACGGCGTTCCGCCGCTAACACGCCGGTACACAGCCCGGATTCGGTGCGGACGGGCGGCAGACTGGAACGGTGATATCCACGCAGGAACCGCCAGGCCCCGAAGCACCCGGACGAGACGAAGCACCCGGACGACTCGCGGCGATACCGCGCGTCCTGGCTCTCGTATCGGGTGTTTTCGCCGCGGCCTGCCTGGTGTGGAGTGTGCTGCCGGGACTGTCCGGCGCCCTGCGGGTCCCACGTGATCATCTGGACCAGTACTATCTGCACGCTCCCGCGACGAATCTGCTGTGGGCGGCCGCGGCCGGCCTGCTCGCCGTCGGGCTCTCCCGGCGCAAACGGGTCGCATGGTGGGCCGCGCTGCTCTACCAGGTGAGCTGGTTACCGGTGAACCTGCTCGATATCGTGCGCGAGCAGAACCCGAACGCGGCGCTGGGGCTGCTCGTCCACCTCGGTGTGTTCGCGCTGCTGATCACCGCACGCGCCCAGTTCACCGCCCGGGTCCGGCCGTGTTCACCGCGCCCCGCGGCGACGACGTTCGCCGCCGGATCGGTGGCGGCCGGCGTGGCCGGCGCCTGTGTAGTGCAAATGTTTCCCGGTTCATCGGCCCCGGGCGCGCCTCGGGCATTGTTCGTCGTCTCTCAGCTCACCGCCGGGCTCGCCGTACGTCCCGCCCAATTCACCGAGGACGCACCGTTTTCCACGGCGTTCCTGCTCGGCTTGTTCGGCGCAATGGTTTTCGCGGCCACCGTCATGGTGCTGGTGCGCACGCAGCGCGCGGAACACGCACTCACCGAAGCCGACGAGACAGCGCTGCGCGAACTGCTGAACAGCCCCGATTCCACCGGCTCGATCGATTATTTGGCAACTCGCCGCGATCGCGGGATCGTCTTCAGCCCGAACGGCCGCGCGGCCATCGGCTACCGGGTGGAATCCGGTATCTGCCTGGCCCTGGGTGATCCGCTCGGCGCCCGTGACTGCTGGCCGCAGGCGGTGGCGGCGTGGCAGCGGTACGCGCGCCGGTTCGGCTGGCCGGTCGCGGTGGTCGGGGCCGGGGATGCCGCGGTGCCGGTGTACCGACGGGCCGGGCTCGATGCCGTGGCCGCGGGTGCGGAGGCCCTGCTGGACACCCGGACCTTCGCGCTGACCACCCCGGAACTGCGACCCGTCCGCGACACCCTCACCCGGCTGCGCAAACAGGGTGTGACGGTGCGGATCCGGCGCCACCGCGATATCGGCACCGCGGAGTTCGCCCGCCTGGCGGTCACGGCCGAGCAGTGGCGGCGCACCGAGACCGAACGCGCCTACCCGCTGCCGCTGGGCCGGTTCGGCGACCGGCGCGACGGTGATTGCCTGCTCGTCGAGGCAGTCGACGCCGAAGATCGCGTGCTCGGCATACTTTCGCTGGTGCCGTGGGGCCGGACCGGGGCAACCCTGGAATTGCTGCGCCGCGAACCGGGTACCACCGAGGAGATCACCGATCTGCTCATCGCGGAATTCGCGCTCCGGGCCGAGCAGCACGGTATCGAACAGGTTTCGCTGAATTTCACCGTATCCCGCTCGGTCTTCGAAGCAGCCGGTCGCCGGGGCCGTCCCGGGCCCGGCCGCGGTATCCGGGCGGTGGCGGTCGCCATGCGTGACGGCGTGCGCGGACTGCCGCTTGCGTTCTCCCACTGGTGGCAGCTGGACCAGCTGTACCGCGCGGCCACCCGCTGTCAACCGCGCTGGTCGACCCGTTACGTCATGTCCGCCGATCCACGACACCTTCCGCGCATCGCCGTCGCGGTCGCCGTCGCCGAGGGGTTGCTCCCGCGGCCGGGTGCCGGCGCCGGGGCGTTCACCCATACCGGCCGCCATCGCGCCGTTCCCGAAGGTGCCCCGGCGGCAACGCCTGTGGCCGCCACGGCAGCGGCGGCGGTTGCGGCGCCCGAGCAAGATCTCCGGCCCGAGCAGGTCCGGGTGCGCACCGGCAAACTGGACCGCCTGGCGGGCGCGAATATCGACCCCTATCCCCCGCCCTTCCCGCCGACCCATACCGTGGCCGCGGCCCGCCGAGTACCGCGCGGGACCACCGTGCGGATCTCCGGCCGGCTGCTACGGCTCCGCGATTGCGGCGGTGTGCTTTTCGCGGTGATCCGCGACTGGACCAGCGATATCCAGCTCCTGCTCGACCGGGAGCGGCTCGGCGCGGCGCGCTGTGCCGAGTTCGGTGAATTGTTCGATCTGGGCGATCTGATCTCGGTGAGCGGGCAGCTCGGATACAGCCGGCGCGGTGAATTGTCGCTTCTGGTGGCCGATTGGCGGATGCTGGCCAAATGCCTGCATCCGCTGCCCGATAAATGGCACGGCCTCACCGACCCCGATGCCCGGATGCGGCGCGGCTACCTGGACCTGATGATCGATCGCGAGGCGCGGGAACTGCTGGCCCGCCGCAGCGCGGTCCTGCGCGCACTGCGCGACGCCCTGCACGACGGCGGATTCCTGGAAGTCGGTTCGCCGGTGCTGCAGGCCGGCCCCGGTACGGGGACGGCACGAAGTATGCGCACCCATATCGACGCCGACAACACCGATCTGCATTTGCGTCTCGGCCCGGAAGCGGCGTTGAAGCGGCTGTGCGTGGGCGGCGTGGAGAAAGTTTTCGAACTGGGGCCCAGTTTCCGCAATGCGCGCACGAGCGCCCGGCACCTACCCGAATTCACCCAGCTGGAAGCCTATGAGGCCCACGGCGACCAGCAGCGGATGATGACCCTGTGCCGGCATCTCGTGCAGCAGGCCGCGCTGGCCGCGAACGATTCGATGGTCGCCATGCGGCCGCGACCCGACGGTTCCCTCGCAGCCCTGGATCTCTCCGGTGAATGGCGGGTGCGGTCGTTCTACGAGGCGCTGGCACAGGAAACCGGCACCGAGGTCACGCCCGATACCGGGCTGCCGGAGTTGCGTGACCTGTGCGAAAAGGCCGATATCAGTTGTCAGCCGAGCTGGGACCACGGCCGCGCCGTCTACGCGCTCTACCGGCGATTGGTGGCCGAAACAACCTACGAGCCCACCTTCTACACCGATTTTCCCGGTACGGTCTCGCCACTCGCGCGCTCGCATCGCCGCCGGGCGGGCGTGGCCGAACGGTGGGATCTGGTGGCCGGTGGGATCGAGCTGGGTAGCGGCCGCAGCGAACTGACCGATCCGGTGGAACTGCGCCGGCGCTTCACCGCGCAGGCCCGGGCCAATGCCGACGGTGGGCCGGCGATCACGGGGCTCGACGAGGAACTACTGTGCGCCCTGGAGCACGGTATGCCCCCCACCGGCGGACTGAGTCTGGGCGTCGAACGCGTACTCATGCTGCTGACCGGGCGCACGATCCGGGAAACCCAGACCTTCCCGTTGGTCCGGCAGCGCTGACGTTTCGCCCGCCGGTCCACCGGCCAGAGCCGGGAACAAGAAGTTTCCCGGGTATGGAAACGGGAAGTACCGTGTAGCCACCCGGCCCCAGGAGGAGGGGCCGTACACATTGTGAACGGGGTTGACTTTGAGTTATCTGGATCTGCTCACCCATGCGAGCCACGTGGACTATTCCGCCTGGGCCGATACCGATGTACTGGCTTCCGCGGTCGACCTGGAGGCCCGCCGGCGGGGCAAGAGCAAGGGTAAGGGCGGCGGCTTGATCGTCGGCTTGATCTGTGTGCTGGTCATCGTGGCCATCGTCGTCGCGGTTGTCGTGATGATGCGGAAGAAGAACTCCGGCGATTCGCAAGGCGGTCAATTCCCCGGTCAGCCTCCCCACGGCGGTTACCCACAGCAGGGTGGCTTCCCGCAACAGGGCGGCTACCCGTCGCAAGGCGGCAGCTACCCCCAGCAGAGCGGATACCCACAACAGGGCGGCTACCCGTCGCAAGGCAGCGGATACCCCCAGCAGAGCGGATACCCACAACAAGGCGGCTACCCGCAGCCGGGCGGCTACCCATCGGACCCCAACAGCCCGAATCCCCCGCACGGCGGTCAGCCGCCGTATCCACCGGCCGGCTACTGAATTTCGACCGCACTCGTTCGATGCAGACGTCCGGTACGCAATGCCGCAACGCGGCGTACCGGGCGCTTTTCGTTGTTCACAGGACGGCGGATCAGCGGTGAAACAGCGCTTGCCGCATGCCTGCTCGGCCCGCACAGGCGCGACTGTTCTCGGTTGCCGGTCCGGCAGGCCGAGTCGCCGACCGGCCGCCCGGTAGCTCCGACCACCCGGTTCGGTTGGTCAGCCGCGGCGGCGATACGGCAGAGTGGACCCCGTGCAGTTGATACTTGTTCGCCATGCCCAGCCGCTCCGGGTCGACAATGCGGGAGAAGCCGCCGATCCGGGATTGGCTCCGATCGGCGTGGAGCAGGCCGAACGGGTACCCGCGGCGCTGGACCACCACCGAATCGCCCGGGTGGTCAGCAGTCCGCAGCGGCGGGCCCGGGAGACCGCGGCGCCGACGGCCGCGAAACTGGGTCTCGACGTGGAGATCATGGACGGTCTGGCCGAATACGACCGGGAACTGCCGGCCTATATCCCGATCGAGGACGCGAAGGTGGAATTCCGGGACGCTTACGACCGGATCAAGGAAGGTCATCTGCCGCCGCAGATCGACGGCGAAGCCTTCCGGCACCGGGTGCGTGATGCGATAACCGAAATCGCCTCCACGACGGCTGCGGCCGATACCGCCGTCGTCTTCGCCCACGGCGGCGTCATCAATGTGACGCTGCAGGACATTCTGGGTTTGGCCCGGCCGCTGACCTTCCCGATCGACTACTGCTCGATCACCCGGATCCTGTTCTCGCGCACCGGCCGCCGCAGCGCGGCGACGGTGAACGAGAACGGCCACGTCTGGGGTTTGCTACCCCGCAATATCTCGAACGGCTGATCAAGCCATACCCGCGATCCAGTTGTGCATCCAGGTCAGCGCCGTCTGGCCGCCGCCCACGCGGTAGCTGCCGTAGGCGTGGTGCGATTCGGAACGGTAGAACGCTTCGAGTTCTTTGAACCGCTGCTCGTTGGCGCCTTCGGAAAGCTGCGCCTGCAGTGTGGGGACACCGCCGAATTTCATCACGTCGTTGATGATCGCCGCGGCCTCGAGCTGGTAGCGCCAGATGTTGGCCGGGTTGGCGTCGGAACTCTGTGCCAGGAAGCCGGCGAAGCGGGTGACGAAATCGTCCTGCGCGGTCGCGCAATAGAGATCGGTGGGGATGCACACCGTGCGAGTGCGATCGCTGAGCCAGCCGAATCCGCCGATCCGCGGCCCGGCGGCACCGGCGCCGGGCGCATGCGGGCCGACCTGGATATCGGCGGCAGCGCGGCGCGGATCGGAGATCAGCCCGACGCCGGAGATCCGCTCCGGGCGGATCCGGCTGCGGCCGGTGCCGATCTCGGCCGCGAGATCACCCGCGGCGTGCGCGCCCTGGCTGTAGCCCACCAGTGCGACGTCGGTATCGCCGCAGCGTGCGGTCATATCGGTGATCAAGCCGCGCGCGTTGTCGACGGCCTCGTTCTTGGACCGCCCGTAGACATCCCCCTCCCAGGGGAAGGCGGTGGCCGCGTAGCTGACGTAATCGACCTTCGCCGAACTCGGTAGCCCGTCGGTGACATCGGCCAGCATGCCCGGCCCCGGGGATTTTTCGTGCCCGGTTTCCCATGTCCCCGGGATCGCCACCACATAGAGGCTGGGGCACCCGGGCGCGGCCGTTGCCGTCGCTCCTGCGGCCACCAGTCCCGACGCGACAGCCGCACACGCGCCCAGCGCTGCGGCAACCCTCTTGAACTGCATACTGCTCCAGTCACCCTGGCCCCTGTGGGGCGCTCCCGATTCCGCCGTCGCGAGGTGCCGAACCGGCCGACGGCCGCCGATGCGTAACAGGTGAACAACGACAAGGCGTCACGAGTACACGATCAGGTCACGAACAGGCGCCGGGACCACACCGGAGATAACAATAGAGCCACGCCACATCCACCGCCAGCCGAACCGCGCCGAGATCACAAACGGAGCCGAACCCGGCGTTCCCCGGAAAACGACGACGGCGCGGTACCTCCATTTCGGAGGTACCGCGCCGTCGGTCGGTTCGGTGCCTAACTCAACGCTGCGCGACCGCGGTCGGCGGAATCGGGGCCGGCAGAGCGGTTTCGCCTTCCAGGTACTCGTCCACCGCGGAGGCCGCGGCCCGGCCCTCGGCGATCGCCCAGACGATCAGCGACTGGCCGCGGCCCATATCGCCGGCGACGAAGACACCGGGGATATTGGTGGCCCATTTCTTGTCCCGCTGGACGTTGCCGCGCTGGTCGTAGCCGACGCCGAGATCGGTGAGCAGACCCGGCTTGTCCGGCCCGACGAAACCCATGGCCAGCAGGACGAGATCGGCCTCGAGGGTGAAATCGGTACCCTCGACCTTCTCGAACCGGCCGTTGACCATCTTGACCTCGTGCGCCTCGAGCCCGGTCACCTTGCCGTCGGAGCCGACGAACCGCTCGGTGTTCACCGAGAACACGCGTTCGCCGCCCTCTTCGTGCGCCGAGGAAACCCGGTACATGAGCGGGTAGGTCGGCCACGGGGTGGAGCCGGCGCGTTCGGCCGGCGGCCGCGGCATGATCTCGAACTGGTGCACGCTGGCCGCGCCCTGGCGGTGCGAGGTGCCCAGGCAGTCGGCGCCGGTGTCACCGCCGCCGATGATGACGACCTTTTTGCCGTGCGCGTGGATCGGCGGCAGACCGTTCTCGTCGGTCACCGCGTCCCCGTGCTGGACCCGGTTGGCCCAGGGCAGGAACTCCATCGCCTGGTGGATACCGTCCAGCTCGCGGCCCGGAATGGGCAGATCGCGGGCCTGGGTGGCGCCACCGGCGAGGACCACCGCGTCGTACCGTTCACGCAGTTCGTCGGCGGTGATATCGACACCGACGTTCACGCCGGTCTTGAAGATGGTGCCCTCGGCCTCCATCTGCGCCAGGCGGCGGTCGATGAAACGCTTCTCCATCTTGAATTCCGGGATGCCGTACCGGAGCAGGCCACCGATGCGGTCGGCCCGCTCGAACACGGTGACGGTGTGCCCGGCGCGGGTTAGTTGCTGCGCGGCGGCCAGACCCGCGGGCCCGGAACCGACCACGGCGACCTTCTTACCGGTGAGCCGGGTGGGGTACACCGGCGCGACCCAGCCCTCGTCGAAGGCGTTCTCGATGAGTTCGACCTCGACCTGTTTGATGGTCACCGGATCCTGGTTGATCCCGAGCACGCAGGATGCCTCGCACGGAGCCGGGCACAGCCGCCCGGTGAATTCCGGGAAGTTGTTGGTCGCGTGCAGCCGGTCGATGCCCTCGCGCCAACGGTCCTGGTAGACCAGGTCGTTCCACTCGGGAATCAGGTTACCCAGCGGGCAGCCGTTGTGACAGAACGGAATACCGCAGTCCATACAGCGGCTGGCCTGCCGCTGCAGGGTTTCGTGCGGAAAACCCTCCTGGTAGACCTCTTTCCAGTCCATCAGGCGCAACGGCACCGGACGACGTTCGGGCAGCTCCCGGGAGGTGTGCTTCAGAAAACCTTGGGTGTCAGCCACGAGCGGCCTCCATAATCGCAGCGTCGACGTCTTTACCGCTCTTCTCGGCCTCGGAGATGGCGAGCAGCACCTTCTTGTACTCGCGCGGCATGACTTTCACAAAGTGGTTCACCTGCTGCGACCAGTCGCCCAGGATCCGTTCGGCCACAGCGGAACCGGTCTGTTCCCGGTGCCGGCCGATGATATCGCGCAGCCAGGTGAAATCGTCACCGGACAGCGCCTCGATGGCGTCCGCCTGTTCCGGGTTGACCCGGCCGCTGAACGTGTTGTCGGGGTCGTAGACGAACGCGATGCCGCCGGACATACCGGCGCCGAAGTTACGTCCGGTATCACCGAGGATGACGACGCGACCACCGGTCATGTACTCGCAGGCGTGGTCGCCCACGCCCTCGACCACCGCGATGGCACCGGAGTTGCGCACGGCGAACCGTTCGCCCACCACACCGTTGATGAACGCCTGGCCGCTGGTCGCGCCGAACAGGATCACGTTGCCCGCGATGATGTTCTCTTCGGCGACGAATTCCGCCGGAGCATTGGGCGCGGGGCGTACCACCAGGTGACCGCCCGAAAGACCCTTACCGACATAGTCGTTCGCGTCACCCTGCACCCGCAGGGTGATACCTGCCGGGACGAAGGCACCGAAGCTGTTACCGGCCGAACCGGTGAGCGTGATGTCGATGGTGTCGTCGGGCAGGCCGGCGCCGCCGTAGAGCTTGGTCACCTCGTGGCCGAGCATGGTGCCGACGGTCCGGTTCACATTCGTGATCTTGGTGTCGATCTTGACCGGTTTACCGAACTCGAGCGCATCGCGGCTCTGTGCGATCAGCTCGTTGTCCAGCGCCTTGTCCAGGCCGTGGTCCTGCTCCTTGGTGCGTCGGCGGTCCTGGAACATGAACGCCGTCTCGACATCGTCGAGGATCGGCGACAGATCCAGTTTGCTGGCCTTCCAATGCTGCTTGGCCTTGGTGGTATCGAGCAGATCGACCCGGCCGACGGCCTCGTCCAGGCTGCGGAAGCCGAGTTCGGCCAGCAGCTCCCGGACTTCTTCGGCGATGAACATGAAGAAGTTCTCGACGAATTCCGGCTTACCGGTGAACCGGTCGCGCAGCACGGGATTCTGAGTGGCCACACCCACCGGGCAGGTGTCGAGATGGCAGACCCGCATCATGATGCAGCCGGAAACCACCAGCGGCGCGGTCGCGAAACCGTACTCCTCGGCACCGAGCAGCGCGGCGATCACCACATCGCGGCCGGTCTTCATCTGACCGTCGACCTGCACCACGATCCGGTCACGCAGTCCGTTGAGCAGCAAAGTCTGCTGCGTTTCGGCCAGACCGAGCTCCCACGGCCCACCCGCGTGCTTGAGCGAGGTGAGCGGCGAAGCACCGGTGCCACCGTCGTGACCGGAGATCAGCACCACATCGGCGTGCGCCTTGGACACACCCGCCGCGACGGTGCCGACACCGGGCTCGGCAACAAGTTTCACGTGAATCCGCGCCTGCGGGTTCGCGTTCTTCAGGTCGTGGATGAGCTGCGCCAGATCCTCGATCGAGTAGATATCGTGATGCGGCGGCGGCGAGATCAGGCCCACGCCCGGCGTCGAATGCCGGACCTCGGCGACCCACGGGTACACCTTGTGCGCGGGCAGCTGGCCGCCCTCGCCAGGCTTGGCGCCTTGGGCCATCTTGATCTGGATATCGGTGCAGTTGGTCAGGTAGTGCGCGGTGACACCGAACCGGCCCGAGGCGACCTGTTTGATCGCGCTGCGGCGCCAGTCGCCGTTGTCCTCCGGCTCGAACCGGGCCGGCGATTCGCCGCCCTCGCCGGAGTTCGAGCGGCCACCCAGCCGGTTCATCGCGATGGCCAGGGTTTCGTGCGCCTCGGCCGAAATCGAGCCGTAGCTCATGGCACCGGTGGAGAAACGCTTGACGATCTCGGCAGCGGGCTCGACCTCGTCGATCGAAATCGGCGACCGCGCACCCTTCTTGAACTTGATCAGGCCGCGCAGCGAGGCCAGGCGCTCGGACTGGTCGTCGACCAGCTTGGTGTACTCCTTGAAGATCGAGTACTGCCCGCTGCGGGTGGCGTGCTGCAGCTTGAACACGGTGTCCGGGTTGAACAGGTGGTACTCGCCTTCGCGCCGCCACTGGTATTCGCCGCCCACCTCGAGCTCGCGATGCGCGCGCTCGTTGCGGTTCTCCAGGAACGCGACCGAATGCCGGGTCGCCACATCGGTGGCGATCTCGTCCAGGCCGATACCACCCAGGTGCGAGCGCAGACCGGTGAAGTATTCGTCCACCAACTCCTGCGACAGGCCGATCACCTGGAACAACTGCGCACCGTTGTAGGAGGCGACCGTGGAGATGCCCATCTTGGACATCACCTTCAGCACGCCCTTGCTCGCGGCCTTGTTGTAGTTCGCGACCGCCTTGCGATAGTCGGCCGCCAGGTCGCCGGTGCTGCCGGGAACGCTCAGTGCGCCACGCTCGAGCATGTCCTCGATCGATTCGAAGGCCATGTACGGGTTGATCGCGGCGGCGCCGAAACCGACGAGAGTGGCCATATGGTGCACCTCGCGGGCGTCACCGGCCTCGACCACGAGGCCGACCATGGTCCGAGTGCGTTCCCGGACCAGGTGGTGGTGCACCGACGCGGTGAGCAGCAATGACGGGATCGGCGCGAGCTTCTCGTTGGATTCGCGGTCCGACAGCACGATGATGCGGGCACCGCCGTCGATCGCGGCCGATACCTGGGTGTTGATGGCGTCCAGCGCGCGGCGCAGACCCTCGCCACCGGCCGCAACCTCGTACAGGCCGCGCACCACCACCGACCGGAGGCCGGGATGGCTGCCGTCGTCGTTGATATGGACCAGCTTCGCCAGCTCGTCGTTATCGATGATCGGCTGCTGGACCGCGATCTGCCGGCAGGACTCGGGGCCGGGATGCAGCAGATCGGCTTCCGGGCCGATATGGCGGCGCAGGCTGGTGACGACCTCTTCCCGGATGGCGTCCAGCGGCGGGTTGGTGACCTGTGCGAACTGCTGGGAGAAGTAGTCGAACAGCAACCGCGGCCGCGCCGACAGCACGGCGATCGGGGTATCGGTACCCATCGAGCCCAGCGCCTCGGCACCGGTTTTGGCCATCGGCGAGATGAGCAGGTTCAGTTCCTCGGTGGTGTACCCGAAGATCTGCTGCCGGATGAGCACCCGGTCGTGCGACATATGCACATGCGGGCGATCGGGCAGATCGGAGAGGTGCTTGATCCCGGCGTCGAGCCATTCCCGGTAGGGATGCTCGGCGGCCAGTTGCGCCTTGATCTCCTCGTCGTCGACGATCCGGCCCTGGGCGGTATCGACCAGGAACATCCGCCCCGGCTGCAGGCGGATCTTGCGCACGACCTTGGACTGGTCGATATCGAGCACACCGACCTCGGAGGCCATGACCACCAGGCCGTCCTCGGTGACCCAGATCCGGCTCGGACGCAGGCCGTTGCGGTCCAGCACGGCGCCGATGACGGTGCCGTCGGTGAAGCACACCGAGGCGGGACCGTCCCACGGCTCCATGAGCATGGAGTGGTACTCGTAGAACGCCCGCCGCTGCGGGTCCATGTTCTCGTTGCGTTCCCATGCCTCGGGAATCATCATCAGCACCGCATGCGGCAGGGAGCGGCCGCCCAGGTGCAGTAGTTCGAGTACCTCGTCGAACCGCGCGGTGTCGCTCGCACCGGGGGTACAGACCGGGAAAATCTTCTCCAGCCGGTTCTTCCCGGCGGAATCCTTGCCGAAGACATCGGACCGCAGTAGCGCCTCGCGGGCCCGCATCCAGTTCTCGTTCCCGGCGACGGTGTTGATCTCACCGTTGTGCGCGACCCGACGGAACGGGTGGGCCAGCGGCCACGACGGGAAGGTATTGGTGGAGAACCGGGAGTGCACGATGCCCAGGGCGCTTTCCACCCGGTCGTCCTGCAGGTCCAGGTAGAACGCGCGCAGCTGCGGCGTGGTGAACATGCCCTTGTAGACGAAGGTCTGCCCGGAGAGGCTCGGGAAGTACACCGATTCTTTACCGACTGCGCCCTCGCCGGCGCCGGCCTTGCCCAGTTCGTGCTCCACCCGCTTACGGATGACGTAGGCGCGCCGTTCCAGGTCCATCCCGGAGAGCTGCTGCGCGGCGCCCGCGGGCGAGCCGATGAACAACTGCCGGAACAGCGGCATGGCATCCCGGGACAGGGCGCCCAGCGACGATTCGTCGATCGGCACCTCGCGCCAGCCGAGTACCGCCAGGCCCTCTTCCTTGACGATCTTCTCGACGCCGTAGGACGCTCGCGCCGCCTCGCGCCGGGCCTGCGGCAGGAAGGCGATGCCGGTGGCATAGGAGCCTTCCGGGGGCAGGTCGAAATCCAGGACCGCGCGGAAGAAACGGTCGGGCACCTGGATGAGGATGCCCGCGCCGTCGCCGGAATTCGGTTCGGCGCCCGCGGCGCCGCGGTGCTCGAGGTTCAAAAGGGCCGTAATGGCCTTGTCGACGATGTCACGGCTGCGGCGGCCGTGCATATCACCGACGAACGCGACACCACATGCGTCGTGCTCGTGCGCCGGGTCATAGAGCCCGATGGGTCCGGGGGACCTGTGGCCAGGTAGTTGCGTCATGCCTCTGCCTTCGAGAAAGTCGACCTCGACGTGGGTGCGGCCTGGAGAGAACGCCCTGTCGAACGCCGGTACTGTCGAACGCTCCCTGATAGGACTGCGTTCGTACGTTGGCCGACACCAGCCGCGCTGATGGTGTTCGGCGTGCAGTCACGTCTGAAATTGTTTCCAGCTGCGGTTGTGCGCCGGGGGCTGCCGGTAACGAAACGCTCACACGCTCGGAACCCGGGGGCGGGTTTTGCCCGCTAGGCCGGCCTTGCCGGTAGGTTGCCCGAACTCGCTATCGGCCGGACATCAGTATGTGCGGCGTAAGAGCAAACGATAAGCCAGGCTTGGAACCCAACCAACCAAGGATTCCCTAATAGAAGGGGCGGCCGGGCCTCGAGCTGGGGTTCTTCATTCGTTCCTCCACGTTTGCGCGTTTTCCAGTGTAAAGCAGCATTCCGGCAGAAATCGATTCCGGATCGACCCTCCGAACAGCGGCGATCCACCGGTCCGGCATTTTTCCCGATGCCGCGTCGCATCCGCCGAACCCACGCTCACCTGCATCGAAGATGAATTCCCGGCGGCAGCCGTCGGCAAACCAACCCGGGCGCGGCTAACTACTCCACACTTCGATGAGATGTTCGTGACAGCGTTGTGACAAGCACGGAACATGATCCGACCGTCCGGACTGTTTTGCGTTTTCCGTCCACCAGCACACGATCAGCAAACACTTTGCACCGTGTCTCACGCCACACCCTGGCCCCGATTCGTCCCTTTTTCCGTTGCGGGAGCACAGGTTTCGGCCGGACGTCCGTCTCCGCGCCCCCTGTGCGGAAGGCTCCGGCACGACATGCTCACCTGCACCTGTGAAGATGACCACACCAGCGTGCGCACGCTCGATGCACGGACGTGCGGCCTGTCACGCTGAGACAACGAATCGATGACAGCTGCAGAGGTAATGGGTCCCATGAGCGTCACCGGCATGTTCATCTGGCTCGGCGGCGGACAGCCGACCGAGACCACCGACGGATACGAGCGCACCGGCTATACCGTCACCGGCACAGGTGTGGCACTGTTCGCCCTGGTCTCCGCCGGGATCACCGGAGTGGCCCTGGGCCGCGCCGAGTGGCCGGCGGGCGCGATCCTGCTTACAGCACTGCTCACCGGGCTGCTTCTGGGCCTGGTGGGCCGCGCCCTGGCCGGCGCCCAGCCCGCCGCCCGGCCCGACCGTCCCGCGGGTACAACGAATGTTCCGGCGGTCGCGACCCGTGTCGCGGTGATCGCACTGACCGGTCTGGTAGTGGCCGAACTGGCAACTACTGTGCTGTTCGACGGATCGGTCGATCGGATTCTCGACGAACGCGCCGGGGCCGCGGCCGCTACCGCTCCGGCGGTACGCAGCGCCCAGGACGAACTGGATCGCGCCGTCGCCGACCGCACCGCGCTCGATCGCGATATCGCCGAAGCCACCGCCGATATCGACGATGCCCTCGTCGTCGCCCGGTGTGAATTCAATCCGACCCCGGCCTGCCCGCAGACGAAGATCACCGGTGTCCCGGGCCGGGGCCCGGAGGCACAGACGGCCAACGACATGCTCGACGATGCGCGGACGGCCCTGTCGGCTGCACAAAGCCGTGTCGACCCGCTCGACAGGCGCGTGGCCGACGCGCGAACCGCGCTGGACGGAGCCCGGACAACGGCCGCCGCCACGGGTGACCGCGGTATCGGAGCCCGGTGGGCGGCCATGCACGAGTACACCACCGGCCAGGCCGGCGCGTTCCTGTTGCGACTGCTCAGCTGGGCGGTCTTCATCCTGTTGGCGGCCCTCCCGCTGATACTGCGCCGGTGGCGCGGGGAGACCATGCAGGAGCGGCGGCGCGCGGCCGCGGCAGTGGCCGATCGCGCCGAACGTGCGGCCGACGCGGCGATCGCAGCGAAAGAAGCGGAAGTCCGCGCCGAAACCGCCGCCGTGCAGGCCGATCGGCAACTGGCCGCGGCCCGTCTGGAAGCCGAGGCCGATACCGCCATCACGCGGGCACGCGAGCGGACCCGGGTGATCGCCGCGCTCGGCGGCCTGGAGATAGGGGTGACCGAACGCGCCCCCGAACCCGGCGCGCTACCGGCAGAGCAGGCGGCGCTGCCGGCCGGGGCGGGATCCGGTCTACCGGCACCGCCGGCGAAGCGATCCGGGCAAACATCGCGCGGCCTCGAACTTCCGCTGGTGGGCACGGTTCCGTTCACCGATACCGCCGCCCGTTTGATCGGCCCGCTGGTACCGGGCTTCGTGAGCTCGGCGATCGAGGACGCCCTCGATTCCGCGAGCCGGCCCCTGCGGACCGCCCGCCAAGTCTTCACCGAAGCCGAAGAGATCACCTTCACCCTGCGCCGGTCCCGCAACGTCACGGTCGACGGCGTGGCCACGCAAGCGCTGCCGGACCGCGACCGGGAATCCGGCAGCCCGGCACGAAACACCGTGGTGGACGCCGAGCTGACCCTCGATCCCGAGGCAATCGTCTCGGCGACAACCCATCTGGAACCCGCCACCGGTACCGCACTGCCGGGCAGGACCGCGGGGGAACCGGCAGAAGGACGCAACCTCCGCGAACTGCCTCCCGGCAACTGAACGGCGCACGGCTCCAGCGATTTCGGCGCACAGCGGTTGGGCAGGCGCGGCAACCGCATCGGCACCGGTAACACCGCAACCGCCTCCGCCCGTTCGAGGGAGAAGGTGTGCGGCGTAACCGATCGAAGGACCGGTTACGCCATTCCCCCGAGCAGTCCAGGAGCTGTCCCGGAAGCCGGGGCGCGCGGCGGACATTGTCTGCCGCCGGGACTACGCCGGAGACCGTTTCGAGAATGTGGCCGGTCCGGTACACGAGCGCGGCCGAATCATCCCCGGCTTGTCCCCCGCCTACCGGTTAGACTCGGCCGCGTGCAGCCTGCCGCCCATCCGGCCGGCGCCGTCGGGGCGGGACCAGATCCGGAACACCGAGCCCGGAAAGCGCCGGTGCCGATCCGCCCACTGAGTTTTCGCGAACTGCTCGACGAGCCGTTCGCGCTGCTGCAGGCCGATATCCGGGTAACCGCGTCCTGCGCCGGGCCGCTGACGCTGGCCGGGGCGGCGGTAGTGGCGGCGGTCATCGGACTCGTCTCCCATCTGACCGATGGCTCCGATGCCGGTACCGCCCTCGCGGCGCTGTACGCCACCCTCGCCGTTGCCTGGCTCATTCGGGCAACCCTGCGCGGGGTGACCGTGACCACCGGCCTCGCCCGCACGCGCGGCTTTCCGATCGGGGCGTGGGAAGCATTGCGGCAGACCGGTGAACGCCTGGGCCCGCTACTGCTGACCCAGTTGTCGTTCACCGCGGTCGGCCTCGCCGTCCTCGCGCCGAGCCTGCTGTTCCTCCCGCTCGGTTTCCTCGGCATCGTCTGGTTCCTGCTCGCCTACCCCTTCTGCTGGTTCGGTCTGGCCTGGTTGCGAGCACGGCATCTGGTGGCGGCGCCCGTGCTCTTCGCCGAGCAGGCCACGGCCCGTGCCGCACTCGCGCGCGCCGGATCGCTCACCGGCACGCTGCGGATGCAGCGGACCGGTGTCTGGATCTGCCGTCAGCTGGTCTACACGGTGCTGACGGTGCCGCTACTGGGGCTCGCGCTGTTCGTCGGCGATATCTCCGGTACCCATCGCTGGCCCTTTCTCGTGCTGCTGACCGGTACGGGGCTGCTGCTGGCCGCCGGCACCGAGATCGTGGAGTCCAGTGCCCGTGTGGTGGGCTATCTCGATCTCCGGTGCCGCCGTGAGGGGATGGATATTCGGATTCCCGCGGCGAGCAGAGGTCATCGGTGACCGATCCGCACCATCGCGTCCCGGACCGGCCTCGCCTCGATGCCGCCGACACCCACCGCGTCGCGGCCGAACACGCGGCGGCCCAGGGCGATTACGACACCGCCCTGCGCGAGCGCTTCCGCGCGGTCCTGCGCGGACTGGAACAGCGCGGGTTGCTCGAGGTACGCCGTTCCCGCACCGCCCGCGAGACCTCCCAGGAAGCAGCGGCGGCGCTACCGCCCGAGCTCTCCGATGAAATCCACCCGGCCGCCGACGCCTTCGACGAGGTCGTATACGGCGGCCGTCCCGCGGCGGCAGACGAATACCATCGGCTGGCCCGAGCCGATCAGTTCTCCGCCGCGGCGCCGCCCCCGGCAGCCGAACCGGTGGACGTCGAGGCCGTCGGGCGGAAGTTCCGTCGCCGGCGCAACTTCGGTCTGGAACTGCCCGAGATGGTGCGCCGGCCCCGTTTCTGGGCGGCACTGGCGGCATCGGCGGTCGTGCTGCTGGTGCTCTACGCGGTACTGCAGGGGTGCAGCGGCCCGAGCGCACCGCAACCACCGGATACCCCGCCGCTCACCCCACCGGACTACGATCCCGGGCTCCCCCGCCCGACCGGTGACGATTCCGTTTTCGCGCACGCGCCGGCCCGGCTGGCATTCGGCCTCCTGCAGTTCCTGATCGCCGGTGCCGTGCTCGTATGGTGGCGAGCGCGCCGCCGCGGCGCGGTGGTCACCGAACCTCGTCCGGTGGCGGTGGCCGCCGGCGAACTGTTGTCCGGGCAGGCCGGCCTGTACCGGCGCTCCGGCGACCACGCGCATATCGCGAGCGTGCTGCGGGCCGCCACACTGCGCCGCCTGCGCCGTTCCCTCGGTGTCGACGCCGGTATCTCCCCGGATGCCCTCGTGGCCGCGGTGGCCACCCGGATCAGGGCAGACCCGGACACTGTCGGCTCGGCCCTCTACGGACCTGTCCCTGATGCACCGAGCTTGGAACTCGTTGCCGCGCAACTCGAATGGATCGAAGCGGAGGTCGGATGACCAGTATCGACACCAGCAAGGCCGGCCCCGGCGACCCGGCGGCACCCACCGCCGGCGAGTCCGCGGCCGCCTTCGCGGCGCTGCGCACCGAGATCGGGAAGGCGGTGGTCGGCAACGACAGCGCGGTCATGTACCTCGTACTCGCCCTGCTGTGCCGCGGCCACGTACTGCTCGAGGGCGTCCCCGGAGTGGCGAAAACGCTGCTGGTCCGCGCCCTGGCCACCGCCTTGGAACTGGAACACAGCCGAGTCCAGTTCACGCCCGACCTGATGCCCGGCGATATCACCGGCTCGCAGATCTACGATCCGCATTCGGCCGAGTTCACCTTCCGGGACGGCCCGGTCTTCACCAACCTGCTGCTGGCCGACGAGATCAACCGCACCCCGCCGAAAACCCAGTCCGCGCTGCTGGAATCGATGGAGGAACGTCAGGTCTCCGTCGACGGGAGCCCTCGCCCCCTGCCCGACCCCTTCGTGGTGGTCGCCACGCAGAATCCGATCGAACAGGAGGGCACCTACCCTCTGCCCGAGGCCCAGCTGGACCGTTTCCTGTTCAAGGTCGATATCCACCTGCCCGGACGCGACGACGAATTCCGGATCCTGCAACGGCATGCCGAGGGTTTCGACCCCCGCGATCTGGCCGCCGCCGGATTACGCCCGGTGGCCGGTCCGGCGCATATCGCCGCAGGGCGCGCCGCGATCGCGCAGGTGGCGATCCGGCCCGAAGTGCTCGCTTACACAGTCGACCTCTGCCGTGCCACCCGGACGGCGCCGGCGGTCGCCCACGGCGCCTCCACGCGCGGCGCGACCTCGCTCATGGCCGCCGCCCGAGCATTGGCCTGGTTGAACGGCCGGGGCTTCGTGACCCCCGACGATGTGAAAACCGTAGCGGTGGCCGTACTGCGGCACCGGCTGCAACTGCGGCCCGAGGCCGAACTCGACGGGATCACCGGGGAGCAAGTGCTGGCCGGTCTGCTGCAATCAGTTCCGGTTCCGGTGTAGCCCGTGGTCGTCACGGGCCGGTTGTTCGCGGTCGCGGTAGCGGCAGCGTTTTTCGTCGTGATGGTTGCACCGTCGTGGTTCGGCGTCCTGTCGGCGACCGCACTGCTCTGCGCACTGGCAGTGACCGATCGCGCTCTCACCCCCGGTAGCGCCGACGTGGTGCTCGAACGAACGGAACTGACGGTCCTGCGGCTCGGCGCCGCGACCGGGATCGAGCTCACGGTGGCCAATACGGGCTCCCGCACGGTACGCGGCAGGCTGTGGGACGACTGGCCCGACAGTGCCGGGGCCGCCGGCCGGGACCACCGGCTGCACCTCGCACCCGGGCGCCGAGTCCGGGTACGGACCACCCTCACACCCACCCGTCGCGGTGATCGCGCCGCCGGCCCGGTCACCGTGCGCCTGTTCGGCCCGCTGGGACTGGCCGGTCACCAGTTCCAGCGGCGCGTACCCGCGCGGGTCCGGGCGCTGCCCCCGTTCCGCAGCGAACGGTTACTCGGGGGCAAGGTCAAACGGCTGCATCATCTGGAAGGCCGGAGTCCGGCGCATCTGCGCGGCCAGGGCACCGAATTCGATTCCTTCCGCGAATACGTGCCGGGCGACGATGTCCGCACGATCGACTGGCGTGCCACCGCGCGGGCCACCGATGTGCTGGTGCGGACCTGGCGCCCGGAACGTAACCGGCAACTGCTGATGCTGCTGGACACCGGCCGGATCAGTGCCGCCCGGGTGGGGCCCGGCACCCGGCTCGACGGCGCGATCGAGGCGGCGCTGCTGCTGGGCAGTCTGGCCGCCGCGGGCGGCGATATGGTCGGCCTGCTCGCCTACGACCGCGAGGTACGCGCCGAAGTACGCGCCGGCCTCGGCCGCGGCGTGCAACCGAAACTCATGCACGCGCTGGCCGGGGTCACGCCCGCGCTCGTCGATACCGATGCCGAGGGGCTGGTGCGGGCCGCCATCCGCCGGGCCCGCCGCCGCAGCCTCATCGTCTGGTTCACCGGCCTGGACAGCGCCGCGGTCACCGAGAACCTGCTTCCGGTGCTGCCGGTGCTGGCCGAACGGCACCGGGTGCTGATCGTCTCGGTCACCGATCCGGAAATCGCCGCTGCGGCTGCCGACCGCAGCGATCTGCGCGCGCTCTACCGGGCGGCAGCTGCCGAATCCCGGCTCGCGGAGCAGGCGGTGCTCCAGGAAACGCTACGCCGGATGGGTATCGCCGTGATCGCCGCCGCCGCCCCGGACCTGCCGGGTGCGCTGGCAGACGAGTATCTGGAGCTCAAACAGTCCGCCTCGCTGTGATCCCGGCGCGAGGCCGGACCGCCAGTACCTCGATGGGCGAGGCGCGCCTTTCCCGCGCCGCGCGCATGCTGTATCGGCCACGGCGGGGCAGGGGGTCGAGAACGCGACAGTACGCCCGTGCAGTTCGGCGCGTCCCCGACTCAGTGCGACCGCACCGGTAGCTGCGCCGGCGAGTACATCATCGGCGGTGCCGGAAATGCAGGTAGCGAACGCCGCTGCCGTTCGGCGATCACGCTTCCGAGTATCTGTACGGGCGGATATCCGCTCGGCGCCGCGACCCCGATCCGCGCACACACCGCGGAAACCAATGCCTGGCCGATTTCGTGCCGCGCGCCCGGGGTGAGCGAGTCGACGCGGGTCAGATACTGGCGCACCGCGAGCGCCAGGTCCTCGGGCAACCCGGTGAGATCGAGACCGGCCGACCAGCCGGTGAGCCAAGCCGGGGGTATCGCCAGCGCGGGCAGGGACAGCTGCTGCCGGATATGCACGACCACCGTTCCCGCCAGGACATCGCCCACCCGGCGTGCGTGGGGTGAGCACATCGAAGTCACCACCGCGATCAGGCCGAAGAGACCGAGCATCCAGAAGTCGACGATCGCGCCGGTCAACCCGCGGGTGAGCGCATGCCGGAAATCGACGGGGCCGCCGTCGGCGCGCACCACCCGCAGCCCGAGTGCGAATTTCCCGGGTGACACACCGCGCAGCACGGTTTCCCAGAACACGGGATAGCCGACCAGCACGGTGACCAGCGAGACCAGGGACAGCGTGGTGAACCAGGGGCTGCTGTCGTCCCCTTGCAATACGAGCATGATCAGCGTGAGCAGCAAGACCCCGAGCACGGTCTGCAGAATCAGATCCAGCACGAATGCCGCGGCACGTGTCGGGATACGGGCGACCGGCAACTCGAGTGCCACCGCTTCCCCCGTCGTGAATTCAGCCATATCGCATAGCATTCTTTCACGGCCACCCGGGTCGTAACCGGCTTCGCCGAACGCGGGGGTATATCACCGGTTCACCGGGACGCTGCCGGTCCACGCGTTTTCCGCCGGGCCGGTGCACACGGGCAGAACGGCGAAGCGGGAGGTCAGCCGATGGATGTGGACGCCTACAGTACGAGGCATCGCCAAGCCTGGGCCAGGCTCAATTACTTGGCCGGCCGCCGGAAGCCGACCGGCGCCGAGGCCGATGAGCTGGTGGATCTCTACCGGCGCACATCCCAGCAGCTGGCCCGGTTGCAGACACACAGCCCCGAACCTGAACTCGTCGCCGGTTTGAGCGCGGTATTGGCGCGGGCGCGCGGCCGGATCGTCGGGAGCTCACCCGATACCTGGACCGAGATCCGCCGATTCTTCACTCATCGGTTCCCGGCCGCGGTCTACGGGACCTTCGGTTGGTGGCTCGCAGTGGCTGTCGTGTTCCTGACTGTGGTGGTGGGCTTCGCGACGTGGGTCTCGGCGGACCCGTCGGCGCGCGGATCCCTCGGGTTGCCGGAGGACACCGGGGCACTCACCGCGCCGGGCGGAGCGTTCGAAACCTATTACACCGAACATCCGAACGACGCATTCGCCGCATTGGTCTGGACCAACAATGCCTGGGTCTGCGCGCTGGCACTGTTCCTCGGTGTCCTGATTCTGCCGGTGCTGTACCTGCTGTTCATGAACGCGCTGAATATCGGCGTAACAGCCGGTCTCATGGCCGATGCCGGGCGGCTGGATTCGCTGTTCGGATTCCTGCTCCCGCACGGCATGCTGGAGTTGACAGCGATTTTCATCGCCGGTGGCGCCGGGCTCCGACTCGGCTGGACGCTCGTCGATCCGGGGCGCGCGAGCCGTACCGAAGCAATGGCCCGGCAGGGCCGCCTCACCGCCACTATCGCCCTGGGCCTGGTACCGACACTGCTGGTAGCGGGCTTGCTCGAGGGTTTCGTCACTCCCAGCGCGTTGCCGGCGCCCATTCGGATCGCCTGCGGCCTACTCGCCGAGACACTGTTCCTCGTCTACATCTTCACCGCGGGACGCAGGGCGTACTCCGAATCCGAGACCAGCGCCGCCCGGTCGACCGAATGCGGGTAACGGGATTACGAATAGACAACGCCGAGCACACGACGACGGGCACCGCTTCGTGAGGTGACAGCAACGCGTTACCGATGATCAGTGAGAATTCCCCCGATTGAATTCCGCTGGCCGCAGCGAGTCGCCGCTCTAGCTGCGGCCAGCGTTACCGTCGACTCTACACAATCGTTATGCCTACGCAACCGGTTGCGTAAGAGGTCACAGGTATAAGTCCGAAGTCGGCAAACCTTCAGACAACCCCTCTCGAACCCCACTCCAGCTAACTTCCAGCAGGCCCACACGGCCTTACAGCGGTGCTTTCATTTGCAAGTACATTTGGTTTTTACTGGTCACAGGCATATCCGTTACCGGGGTTACACGCAACCGGAAATCGGGTCCCGGCAACCGCGGCCCGAACCGCCGTTAACTCGGCCGTTCCATCTGCGACCAGGTCATTCGCGAAGGATTAACACGGCCTCGAGCCCGTTCATCCAAGCAAAAGAAACCTTGGGTCGGTTTACTCGCCTCAAACCTTCCCGCGCCCCCGTATTCACCCCAGGGGTGGACCCGCGCATTGTTAACCAGCCCGGTTCCGGGACGTGAACTAGGTCACCCACACATCAGAATAAGGTAAGCCTCAGCAGTGCGACCGCAACCGAAAATCAATCGTGTGACCTTCGTCTCAATTCGGCATACAGCCGGTTGCACCGCCCCACACGTTCACGAACAGACGCACTGAAAGGACTCGCCCGGCCTACGACTCCCGGAGCGGGAACGCCCTGAAGAACTGCCTGTCGAGAGGACAAGAAATGCGGCGGCAGGCTTGCGCCGGCCTGCGACGCCCCGGATGTTCCCGGCAGCCCCACCGGGCACGGGACCGGTCCCGGAAACGAAAAAGCCGTGAACCTGTGGTCCACGGCTTTTCAGTGGGCGAAGGGGGACTTGAACCCCCACGTCCCGAAGGACACTGGCACCTGAAGCCAGCGCGTCTGCCATTCCGCCACTCGCCCGAGCGACGGATAAGACCGTAGCACGCAGACGAGCGAGAGGTGAAATCACGAGGTCACAGGCCCGCCCGGCAGGCTTGTGACCTGAATTCCACGGCCGGTTCACGCGCGCGGGGAACTCCGCCACCGTTGCGGTAGTTACAGGTATAGCCGATCGCGGATATCATGCAGAGAACGTGCTCGTAGAACGACACGCCGTATTCGCGTGTCGTCGTAAAGAATGAGGAGAGACTCACCGAAGGGAGGGCCCAGATGGGGATCGTCTCGAGATTCGAGCGCCGACTCCAGGGCGCCGTCGGTGATGTCTTCGCCCGGGTCTTCGGCGGGAACGTCGTTCCGCAGGAGGTCGAGGCCGCGCTGCAGCGTGAGGCCGCCGACAGTGTCCAAGATCTCGGCGGTGGGCATCTGCTCGCACCCAACAGCTATGTGATCACGATCAACTCGTCGGACCACCGGCAATTCGATGCCGATCACGACCTCACTACCCGCGCTTTCGCCAAACATCTGCAGGATTACATCCGTGAACAAGGATGGCAGACCTACGGCGAAGTACACGTGGTCTTCGAGGCATCCCCTACGCTGCACACCGGAATGTTCAGGACGAGCGGCCGCGTCGACCCCGATGCCGGCCGTGGAGCTGCCTCGGCTCACCGCCCGGAACCGCTACAACGACCCGCTAACCCGCAACCAGGAGCTGGCCCCATGACGCAGAACTCTGGCTACGACCCGAGCCGTGAGCACGCGGAGTCCGATCCACGCAATCGCGGGTACGCTCCCGGACCCGCGGGACGCGGGCCGCAGAACGGCGCGTACCCCGAGGACTACGGTCCCGGCGCGCAGTACAACGGCGCCCCCGATTATCAGAACGGCTACGACTACCAGCAGGGCGGCGCCGCCTACGACCAGCAGGGATACGGCGGTCAGCAGGGTTACGACCAGGGCGGGTACGCCCAGCCCGGCTACGACCAGGGCTACGACCAGCAGGGATACGCGCCCCAGGGCGGCTACGACCAGGGCGGATACGCCCAGCAACCCGGGTACGACCAGGGCGGCTATGCCCAGCAGCCCGGCTACGACCAGGGTTATCAGGGTCAGCAGGGCTACGACCAGGGTTACGACCAGCAGGGATATGCGCCCCAGGGCGGCTACGACCAGCAGGGGTACGCGCAGCCAGGGTACGACCAGGGCTACGACCAGCAGGGATATGCCCAGCCAGGGTACGACCAGGGCTACGACCAGCAGGGGTACGCTCAGCAGGGTGCGCAGGGATACCCGCAGGGCGCGCAGCAGGCCCCCTACGGCGCCCAGGGCGGGTACGCGCCGGCGGCCGGCCCCGGATTCTCCGCCACGCTGGCGCTCGACGACGGCAGTGGCCGCACCTACCAGCTCCGCGAGGGCAGCAATATCATCGGCCGTGGCCAGGATGCCCATTTCCGGCTGCCGGACACCGGTGTCTCCCGCCGCCATATCGAGGTGCGCTGGGACGGTCAGACCGCGATGCTCTCCGACCTCGGCTCGACCAACGGAACCCTCGTCAACGGTTCACCGGTACAGGACTGGCAGTTGGCCGACGGCGATGTGATCCGTGCCGGGCATTCCGAGATCCTTATCCGTATTGTCTGATGCCGTAGGCTCGCCGTGCGGATCACGGGACGGCTCTCGCATAATAGGGCGGTCCAATCGTGATCGGTCTCGTCCGACGGTCCTATGATGTGCCGACACACGCGCGGCGCCGCAAGGCGGGCCGCCGGGACGAGCACTGCCATGGGGTGGGTTATCACTCCGACGGCACCGGCACACGGTCGAACAGGAGGTGGAGCGCCGTGCAGGGATTGGTTCTGCAGTTGACCCGGGCCGGGTTCCTCCTGCTGTTGTGGCTGTTCGTGTGGGCAATCCTGCGTACCCTCCGCAGCGATATCTACGCGGCCTCCGGCATCCGGCTCCAGAATCGGGGACCGCGCGGTTCCGCGGTACTGCCGTCGATGCGCCGAGGCCAGAAGGGCGCCAAACATCTTGTGGTGACTCAAGGTTCTCTTGCCGGTACTCGTATCACACTGGGTACCCAACCGGTTTTGATCGGCCGTGCGGACGATTCGACGCTGGTCCTCACCGACGATTACGCATCGACCCGACATGCCCGCCTGTCCCTACGCGGTGACGACTGGTACGTCGAAGACCTCGGCTCGACCAACGGTACCTACCTCGATCGTGCCAAAGTCACCACCGCAGTCCGCGTTCCGCTCGGCACACCTGTCCGGGTCGGCAAGACAGTGATCGAGCTCCGATCGTGACACTTGTTCTCCGCTACGCAGCGCGCAGCGACCGCGGCCTGGTCCGCGCAAACAACGAAGATTCCGTTTACGCCGGTGCCCGGCTGCTGGCGCTTGCCGACGGTATGGGCGGGCACGCCGCGGGTGAAGTCGCGTCGCAGCTGATGATCGCCGCACTGGCGCATCTGGACGACGACGAACCCGGCGAAGATCTGCTGGGCAAATTGAACCGGGCCACCCATGCCGGTAATTCCGCGATCGCCGAACAGGTCGAAGAAGAACCCGAACTGGACGGGATGGGCACCACGCTCACCGCGATCCTGTTCGCGGGCAAGAAGCTCGGCATGGTCCATATCGGCGATTCGCGGGCCTATATGCTGCGCGACGGCGAACTGGCCCAGATCACCCGGGACGACACCTTCGTCCAATCACTGGTCGACGAAGGCCGTATCACTGCGGAACAGGCGCATACCCATCCGCAGCGATCGCTGATCATGCGGGCACTCACCGGCAACGAGATCGAGCCCACGCTGGTCATGCGCGAATCTCGCGCCGGGGACCGCTATCTGCTGTGCTCCGACGGCCTGTCCGACGTGGTCAGCGACGAGACCATCGCCAACACCATGCGCGAGGGCAGCACCGACGAATGCGCCGATCGGCTCATCGAACTGGCGCTGCGCAGCGGTGGCCCGGACAACGTCACCGTCGTCGTCGCCGATGTGATCGATCTCGACTACGGTCAGAGCCATCCGATCGTCGCCGGCGCCGCCTCCGGTGAGGCCGAGGACAACCCGCCGCCGAATACCGCCGCCGGCCGGGCCGCCGCCATGCGCCCGCCGGCCGCCGCGCCACGGCGTACCGCGAACGAACCCGAACCGCCGCCGAAGAAATCACACCGACTGCGCTGGTTGCTGCTGGCGGTGGCATTGATATTCGCGGTGGTCATCGGGCTGGTGGTCGGCTACAAGATGATCCGGTCGAACTACTACGTGGGCGCGGACAACGACAGTGTCGTGGTCATGCAGGGCCTGCCGGGGTCGATCCTGGGCTACTCCATCCACGAGGTGAACCTGGTCGGCTGCGTCACCGCCAAGGGCGAGCTCACCCTTGCCGACAAGGGCGCTCCCCTCCCCGAGGGCTGCCTTCCGTTGAAGGTCAGCGATCTCGAACAGACCGGACGCGACCAGGTCGAGCGCGGCCTGCCGCCGGGAACCCTGGAGAAGGCACGGGAGCAGATGCGTGTCCTGGCCGACCGCGAACTGCTGCCGGTGTGCAAGAAGAACGGATCCGCCGCCCAGCCGGGCGTTGTGACCACCACTCCGGCACCGCCGCCCCCACCGGCCCCGCCCGTGCCCACCGAAGCAGCGCCGCCGGCGCCCGCCACCCAAGCACCCGCCCCCAACGGTGAGAATCCGGCACCGCCGGCGCCGCCCACCACCACCGCGCCGGCGCCGACCACCACCGCTGTGCCCCAGACGCCGGGGGAGAACTGCCGGGTGACGGACTGATGTCCGCGCCGGCAGCACCGTCCGCCGGGGCTTTTCCGAGTCCACCGGGCGGTTTCGCGGCAACGCCGCCACCGACATCGCGGCGCAATACCGAGCTCTTGCTGCTCGGTTTCGCGGCGTTCATCACCACGGCGGCGTTGTTCCTGGTGGAAGCCAGCCAGGAGCAATCCCTGACCTGGGATATCGCGAAATACGGACTGGCCTATCTGGGGCTTTTCGGCGTTGCGCACCTGGTGGTACGACGTTTCGCGCCCTACACCGACCCGCTGCTGCTGCCGATCGTGGCGTTGCTCAACGGACTCGGCCTGGTGCTCATCCACCGGCTCGACCTGGCCGACCAGCAGACTGCCGCCTACAACTCCTGGGATATCCCCTCGCCCGATGCGAATTCGCAGATCTTGTGGACCGCGCTCGGAATCATCCTGTTCGTAGGGATCCTGGTGGTGTTGCGCGATTACCGGACGCTGGCCAAGTACTCCTACACGCTCGGTCTGGTGGGACTGGTCGCACTGGCGATTCCGGCGCTGCTGCCCAGTTCGTTCTCCGAGGTCAACGGTGCCAAGATCTGGATCCGGCTGCCCGGTGTGAGCCTGCAGCCCGGTGAGTTCGCCAAGATCCTGCTGATCATCTTCTTCGCCTCGGTCCTCGTCTCGAAACGGGAGCTCTTCACCGCGGCCGGCCGGCATTTCCTCGGGATGGAGTTTCCACGCGCCCGCGATCTGGGCCCGATCCTCGCCGTCTGGATCGTCTGTATCGGAGTACTGGTCTTCGAGAAGGATCTCGGTACTTCGCTGCTGATCTTCGGCACCGTGCTGGTGATGCTCTACATCGCCACCGAACGAGTGGGCTGGCTGCTGATCGGCGGCGGCCTGCTGATGGTCGGATTCTTCTTCGCCTACCAGATGTTCGGGCATGTGCGGGTCCGCGTGGACACCTGGCTGCATCCCTTCGACGACTACAACAACACCGGCTACCAGATCGTGCAGTCACTGTTCGGACTGGCCACGGGCGGTCTGGCGGGTACCGGACTCGGCAGCGGCCGGCCTTCGCAGGTGCCGTTCGCGAAAACCGACTTCGTCGTCACCACCATCGGTGAGGAACTCGGGCTCATCGGCCTGACCGCCGTACTCCTGCTTTTCCTGATGCTCATCCTGCGGGGAATGCGTACCGCGCTGGCGATCCGCGACAGTTTCGGCAAACTGCTCGCCGCCGGGCTGGCGTTCACCCTCGCCATCCAGATCTTCGTGGTCGTCGGCGGGGTGACGAAACTGATCCCGCTGACCGGTCTCACCACGCCGTTCGTCTCCTACGGCGGCTCTTCCCTGTTGGCGAACTATATTCTGCTGGCCCTGCTCATCAAGATCTCCGACGCGGCCCGCGCGCCTGCCCCGGCCCGGCGCCGGGAACCGGCGCCGGCGCCGCTCGCCGAAGCGCAGACCGTGATGGTGTCACGACGGCAAGGGGGTCAGCAGCGATGAACACACCACTACGCCGCGTGGCCATGGCCGTCATGGCGATGATCGTGGCTTTGCTGCTCAATGCCACCTATATCCAGGTGATCAAGGCCGACGACTACCGCGCCGATCCGCGCAACTCCCGGGTGCTGCTCGACGAATACTCCCGTCAACGCGGCCAGATATCCGCGGGCGGCGCCGTGCTGGCCAGTTCCGTCGAAACCGACGACCGGTACAAGTACCTGCGCGTCTACCCCACCGACCCGGCGGCATTCGCACCGGTCACCGGCTTCTATTCGATGCAGTACGGCAGCACCGGGCTCGAACGCGCCGAGGACCCGGTGCTCAACGGTTCGGATGCGCAACTGTTCGGTAGCCGGCTGATCGACCTGATATCCGGGCGCGACCCCCGCGGCGGCAATGTCGTCACCACCATCGACCCGATGATGCAGCAGGTGGCCTACAACGAGCTCACCAGCAAGGGGTACACCGGCTCCGTCGTGGCCATCGAACCCAGTACGGGCAAGATCCTGACCATGGTTTCCACGCCCAGCTACGACCCGAACCTGCTGTCCGGGCACGACGGCGCCCAGGGCACCCAGGCCTGGGAAGATCTGAGCACCGACGAGGACCAGCCGATGCTCAACCGGGCGATCTCACAGACCTACCCGCCGGGCTCCACCTTCAAGGTCGTGGTCACCGCGGCCGCGCTGTCGAACGGGGTGGCCGACCCGCAGTCGCAGTTCACCGCGGCGCCGAACATCACCCTGCCCGGCACCAGCACCACCCTGGAGAACTACAACGGCACCAACTGCGGGTCCGGCGCCACCGCAACCCTGCACGAGGCGTTCCGCCGGTCCTGCAACACCGCGTTCGTCGAACTCGGTATCGATGTCGGCGCGGCAGCGCTGGAAGACGAGGCGGCCGCGTTCGGTATCGGCCCGCATCGGGGTATCCCGATGCCGGTCGCCGAGAGCACCATCGGCAATATCCCCGACGACGCGGCGCTCGGGCAGAGCAGTATCGGCCAGCGTGATGTGGCGCTCACCCCCCTCGACAATGCCGTGATCGCGGCTACCGTGGCCAACGGCGGCGTGCGGATGGAACCGTATCTGGTCGACCAGTTGCAGAATCCGGATCTGAGTGAGCTGTCCACCACCGAACCGGTGTCCGTGGGGCAGGCCGTGAGCGCCGATGTAGCGTCTACTCTGACCGATCTGATGGTCGCCTCGGAGGAGAACACCGCGGGTAGCGGCGGGTCGGCCTATCGGATCGCGTCCAAGACCGGCACCGCCGAACACGGCGCCGATCCGCGCAACACACCACCGCACGCCTGGTATATAGCGTTCGCGCCGGCCGAGAACCCGAAGATCGCCATCGCGGTCATCGTGGAGAACGGCGGCGACCGCGCGCTGGCGGCAACCGGTGGGTCGGTCGCCGCGCCGGTTGCCCGGGCGGTACTGGACGCAGGTCTGCGAGGTCGCTGAACGAGATGGATGTGCGAGTGAATCTGCGGGGAACCCGATGCTGACAAACGGCGCGATGATCGCGGACCGCTACCGGCTGCAGCGCCTGATCGCCACCGGTGGGATGGGCCAGGTCTGGGAGGCCCTGGACACCCGGCTCGATCGCCGGGTGGCGGTGAAGGTGCTCAAATCGGAGTTCTCGGCCGATCCCACGTTCCGGCACCGGTTCCGCACCGAGGCCAAGACCACCGCCCAGCTCAACCATCCCGGTATCGCGGGGATCTACGACTACGGCGAGACCTACGACCCGCAGGGCGGGGAAACCGCCTACCTGGTGATGGAGCTGGTGCAGGGCGAACCGCTGAACACGGTGCTGAACCGGCTCGGCCGGTTGTCGGTCGTCCAAGGTCTGGATCTGCTCGAACAGACCGGCCGGGCGCTGCAGGTCGCGCATCGGGCCGGTGTGGTGCACCGCGATGTGAAACCGGGCAATATTCTGGTCACCCCCACCGGACAGGTGAAGATCACCGATTTCGGTATCGCCAAGGCGGTCGACGCCTCGCCGGTCACCAAAACCGGGATGGTGATGGGCACCGCCCAGTACATCGCACCGGAACAGGCAGTCGGCGAGGACGCCACGGCGGCCAGCGACGTGTATTCGCTGGGTGTGGTCGGCTATGAGGCGCTCGCCGGTCAGCGTCCTTTCACCGGCGACGGTGCACTCACCGTCGCGATGAAACATGTGCGCGAGGTACCGCCGCCGATGCCGGCGGATCTCCCGCCGAATGTGCGCGAACTCGTCGAGGTGACCCTGGCCAAGGATCCGCACCAGCGTTATACGGACGGCGGCGAATTCGCCGAGGCGGTTGCGGCGGTACGGTCCGGCCGGCGCCCGCCTCCGCCCCGTAATCTGGCCGCGGCCGGTCCCACCAGCGTTATCCCGGCGCCGCAGCCGGCGTACGACGATCCGGCGACCGTTCGCTACACCACCCCGGCCACCGCCATGGCCGGGCCGGCGACGGCCATGGACCATCACGGCGCACACGAAGCGGACCCCGGCGATTACCGCGACGACACCGGTGGTGGCGCGCTCGGGAAGAACCAGAAGTGGATGATCGCGCTGGGTATCGGTGCGCTGGTGCTCGGCGGGGCAGTGCTGTGGCTGCTCTTCGGCGGCGATACCAATCCAGAAGGTACGCCCATCGAGACCTCGTCCACGGCTCCGACCACTCGGCCGGCACCGCCCCCGATCACCACTACCTACGAGGTGACCGAACCTCCGGTGTGGACCCCCACGCCGGAGTACACCACCACCCAGCCACCGGCGGCGACGACCAGCACCGAGCCGCCCGCCCCGACCACTACGACGACCCAACCGCCGACCACCACCACCGAGACCACCACCACCGCCCCGCCGACCACCACGGAATCGACGGGCAGCCAGGAAACCACCACCACTACCCGGCGTTACCCGCCGGTGCCGGAGATCGATCTGCCGGAGATCGGCGATCGCTCCCGTGACGACGACAGCTATCCCGACGTGCCGAGCCACCATCAAGGACAGCCATGACGACCCCGAAGAATCTCTCCTCTCGCTACGAGTTGGGCGAGATCATCGGATTCGGCGGTATGTCCGAAGTCCACCGGGCCCGCGATCTCCGGCTCAACCGCGATGTCGCGGTCAAGGTGCTGCGGGCCGATCTGGCTCGCGACCCCACGTTCTACCTGCGTTTCAAACGCGAAGCGCAGAACGCGGCGGCGCTCAACCATCCCGCGATCGTGGCGGTGTACGACACCGGTGAGGCGGAGGTGGACGGTGGTCCGCTGCCGTTCATCGTGATGGAGTACGTGGAAGGCGATACGTTGCGCGATATCGTGCGCAACGAGGGCCCGCTGCCGCCGCGGCGGGCGATGGAAGTGATCGCCGACGTGTGCGCCGCACTCGATTTCAGCCATCAGGCCGGGATCGTGCACCGCGATATGAAACCCGCCAACATCATGATCAACCGCGCGGGCGCGGTGAAGGTCATGGATTTCGGTATCGCGCGGGCCATCGCTGACGCCGCCAACCCGATGACCGCGACCGCCGCGGTGATCGGCACCGCCCAGTACCTGTCGCCGGAGCAGGCCCGCGGCGAAACCGTGGACGCGCGATCGGATGTCTATTCGGTCGGCTGTGTGCTGTTCGAAATCCTCACCGGAGAGCCGCCGTTCACCGGTGATTCCCCGGTCGCGGTCGCCTACCAGCATGTGCGCGAGGATCCGCGGCTGCCTTCGCTCGTACACGACGGTGTCCCGCGGGAGCTGGATTCGGTCGTGCTCGAGGCCATGGCCAAGAACCCGGCGAACCGTTATCAGAGCGCGGCGGAGATGCGCGCCGATCTGATCCGGGTGCTGGGCGGGCAGAAACCCGGCGCGCCGATGGTGATGACCGACGAGGACCGCACCACCATGCTGGGCCCGGCAGAGCCACCCGCGCGCGGATATCACCGCCTGGATGACGACCATATCGACGATTACGGCGATTCCGGGGGTAATCGCCAGCGGGCCTATATCGCCGCCGGTGTGGTGGCCGCGGTAGCCGTGGCCTTCGGCCTGTTCTGGATGCTGATCGGTCCGGGTAGCCGCCCCGATCAGGTCGCGGTGCCGGATCTGTCGAACCTCTCGGCCAGTGCCGCCGAGCAGAAACTGGACGCGCTCGGTTTCGATGTCGCTATCCAGGAGAAGCCCGACGGCCGGGTCGTCGCGGGTAACGTCATCGCGACGCAACCGCTCGGCGGATCGCGGGCCGACGAGGGCAGCACGATCACCATGCAGGTCTCCACCGGGCCGCAGCAGGTGCCGATTCCCCGGGTTGTCGGGCTGAGTCAGCAGGAAGCCGCTCAGGAACTCACCAATGCCGGGCTCCAGGTCCATCCGGACGTGAAGCGCGGACCGTCCAGTCCCGAGGACAAGGACAAGGTGATCGCCCAGGATCCGTCTCCCGGATTCGAACTGGACGCGGGCAGCCAGGTCACACTGACCCTCGGGTCCGGCCCGGAGCAGGTGTTCGTACCGGATGTCGTCGGTCAGTTGATCGACCGGGCGCAGCCGAATCTGGAGGGCGCCGGGTTCAAGATCGAGATCCGCGAGGTGCAGTCCGCGCGGCCCCGCGGCGAGGTGCTCTCCACCAGCCCGGCCGGCGGTTCGAATGCCGACAAGGGGTCGACCATCACCGTGCAGGTCGCACAGAGCGATCGCATCTCCATGCCGAATCTCGTCGGTCTCACCCCGGACGAGGTCGTGGACACGCTACGGCAAAGCGGCTGGCAGGGCAGTGTGAACCACGTCCGCCAGATCACCCAGATCACGCTGAACTCCGATCAAGCGGGCAAGGTGCTCAGCCAGCAGCCGTCTGCCGGTACCACCGTGCCCTCGTCGACCACGGTCACGGTCAACACGGGTGTGCTTCCGCTCGGCCCACCCTGATATCCGCCGGCCGGATTCGGACCCGAACAACTCCCGTAGGCCCCGCACCACTGTGGTGCGGGGCCTACGTGGCGAAAGGCAAAAATCCCGGCTACCCGCAGCTGGGTAGCGAACGTTCTACGGGCTCCACTGGCCGGCGCCTCCTCCGAGATATGAACAGTGCGGTGCTCGCCGGCAGATCCCCGGCGTCAGTGCACCGAAAGCCCCGCGACCTCCGCCTCGAGCATCTCCACCAGTCCCTCGGCAGGCCGCTCACCGCAGATTTCCAGCCAGTTCGCGAGCATCCGGTGACCGCCCTGGGTCAGCACCGACTCCGGGTGGAACTGCACCCCGTGAATCGGTAGTTCGTGATGCCGCAGCGCCATGACGATGCCGCTCTCGGTACGCCCGATCACATCGAAACCGGCCGGCAACGTGTTCTCGACGACGGTCAGCGAATGGTATCGAGTGGCAGTGAACGGGTCGGGCAGGCCGGCCAGGACGCCGGTGCCGATATGGAACACCGAACTCGTTTTACCGTGCAGCAGCTCGGGAGCCCGGGTCACCGTCGCGCCGAAGGCCGCGCCGATCGCCTGGTGGCCGAGGCAGACACCGAGGAGCGGGGTGGCCTGCTCGGCACAGGAACGCACGATATCCATGCTCTTTCCTGCGCGTTCGGGCGTGCCGGGGCCAGGACTGATGAGGATCCCGTCGAAATCCCGGGCGACCGCGTCGGTATCGGCGAGTTCCGGATCGTCATTGCGCCAGACGACCGCCTCTACGCCGAGCTGACCCAGATACTGGACCAGGTTGAACACGAAGCTGTCGTAGTTGTCGACGACCAGAACTCGCATGCACAAAGACTACGTGGCCGATCACCGGATACGGGGACATCCCCCCTGATCACCTGGTGGGATAGCCTGAGAACACGACCTGCACGCTGAACACGAGGACATCATGCCCAAGTCGAAGGTCCGCAAGAAGACCGACTACACGATCAACCCCGCCAGCCGTACGCCGGTGAAGGTGAAGGCAGTGGGCCCGTCGCCCGTCTGGTACGTCACCATCATGCTCGGCTTCATGCTGGCCGGGCTGATCTGGCTGCTGGTCTACTACCTGGCGGCCGATCAGATCAGCTGGATGAGCGATCTCAATGCCTGGAACTTCCTCATCGGTTTCGGGCTGATGGTGATCGGGCTCATCATGACCATGCGGTGGCGCTGACCAGCGGATTACACGGGTGTAATTAATGCACACCTGTGGATAAACCTGTGGATAACTCTCGAGACGGATTGGGGAACACCGCGTGCAGCCCGAGAGCGCACAGCCACGCCTCACCTGGTCGACCCCGCTTCCCGCGCTGATCGCGGTCGCGATCGGCGGAGTGATTCTTGCGGTGGCCGCGCTGCTGACCGCCGAAGTGCCCGGCAAGTTCCTGCTCGGGGTCGCGGCCCTGGTACTCCTGTCCCTGGCCGGGTTGGGTATTCGGCAACGGCCACGGTTGTCGGTGATCCCGGGTGCGGAACCGCGGCTGGTCCTGCGCGGTCTCACGGGCCCCACCGAGTACACCCGCGACCGGATCATCCGGGCGCGGATCGTGGGATACCGCCGACTCGGCCGCAAATCGCCGATGCTGGAGATCGATGTCGATCACCTGGGCACCGAACGGCTACTGATCTTCGGCCGGTGGGACTTGGGAACGGACCCGGAAGATGTCTACGAAACACTGCGTTCGGAACTGCGCCTGCGCGGCGAATCGGCGCGCTGAACTCCACCCGCACTGCCCTGCCTACGTTCCGATCGATGTTTCACGTAAAACATGCGGAGCCCGTCACCGCCCACAGCGCAGCCGGTAACCGACGATATCGATTCGCGCAGCCGCTTCGCGACCGACACTGCGAACCCACGCACCACGGATGAGCGTCTCCGATTCGTTACCGATCTCCGGTCCACGGCCCGGGCTGCCCGCCGAGACTTCAGCGCAGCGAAGCAACCGCGACTCCGATCACCGCCAGGACGATCAGCGCCGACATCGCCAATGCGATCACCCCGATGGTCCGGGCCTGTTCGGGGGTGCGAGCGCGTAGCCATCCGGGCAGGAACATCACGCCGAGCGTGGCGAGGGTGCCCGCTGCCAGTCCACCGAGATGCCCCCACAGCGAGATACCCGGCAGCGAGAAGCTGATGAACACATTGATCCCGATCAGGATCAGCATGCTGTTCGGGTTCTGCCGCAGCCGGACGAGTATCACCGTGATGGCACCGAACAGGCCGTAGACCGCCCCGGAAGCACCGGCCGTCAGGGTGTCCTGTGCCAGCAACATCACCGCGGCCGATCCACCGAGCAGCGATATCAGGTAAACAGCGAGGTAGCGCGCCCGGCCGAGAACCAGTTCGATATCCCGTCCGACGATATAGAGCGCGAACATGTTCAGCAGCAGGTGGATCAAGCCGTAGTGCAGGAAGCCCGACCCCAGCACCCGGAACCACTCCCCGGCGGCGACCGCCGGGGGATACATGACCCAGTCGATGAACAGGGACGATCCCTGCTCGTTGGCCATCAGACTGCGCGATTGCGCCGCGGTGATCGCGTACACCACCAGGTTGAGAGCGATCAAGGCATACGTGACGAACGGTGTGGCCGTGCGGGTGGCCACCGACCCCGACGCGGTGCGCACCTTGCGTGCACTGCTCTGGTCGGCCCGGACGCAATCGACGCAGTGCTGACCGACCGATGCCGGACGCAGGCACTCCGGGCACGCCGGCCGGCCGCAGCGGGTGCAGGACAGGCCGGTGGGGCGGTCGGTATGCCGTACGCACACCTGCGCCGGCGGTGAAGGCTGCTGCGGGTTCACCGGCAATCCCGGGTCCTGGTCGGCTGAATGGTCCGGCCGGGTACTACCGGCCCGCTACGGCGTGTCGCGCTCACCAACCCATCGTGCCATGTGTGCCTTCGGCCCGGCGTCGGCCGCCGAGACTCCGGTAGCGCGAGGCAGTCCACTGACCTGCCGATCTGCATCGGAGGCGCGGCTGTGCCAGAGTTGAACCATGAGCTCGAACCCACTGCGTCCGTCCGGCCGTTCGCGCTATCGGCTGCTCGCCGCCGCCGCGGTGGCCGCGGCAGGCGGTACCGCCTGGCTGGTGCGCAGTAAACGTCCACAGCCGCCCGAGCCGGCCCCCGCTCCCCCGCGTATCGGCCAGACTCGCACCGGTTCCGCGGCGGCCACCTCGAACGGCGCCGCCGCGGTACCCGAGAGCTGAGCGCACCGCGTCAGCGGCTGACGGTCTTGCGGTACTGCCGCAGCGCCAGCGGGACGAAAACCGCCAGGATGATCACGACCCAGATCAGGGTCGTCGCCACCGGATGCTGTAGCGACCAGGCGTTCGACTCGTCGACCACGGGCGAGGAGTTGCCGAACAGCTCGCGGGTCGCCTGTGCCAGCGCCGATACCGGATTCCACTCGGCGAAGATCCGCAACGGGGTCGGCAGATCCTGCAGCGGTACGAAGGTGTTGGCCAGGAAGGTGAGCGGGAAAATGACCATGAAGCTCGCGTTGTTGAACACCTCGGGGGTGTGCACCAGCAGCCCCACCACCGCCATGATCCACGAGATCGCGTAGGCGAACAGCAGCAGGAGCAGATACGCCAGCACCGCGTCCAGTAGCGATCCACGGATACGCCAGCCGACCACCAGACCGGTCAGCGACATGACCACCAGGCTCACCACATTGATCACCACATCGCTGACGGTGCGCCCGATCAGTACCGAGGACGGCGCCATCGGCAGGGAGCGGAAGCGGTCGATGATGCCCTTCTGCATATCCTCGGCAAGGCTGAGACCGGTGAACGTGGACCCGAACACGACGGTTTGCACGAAGATGCCCGCGATCAGGAATTCCCGGTAACCGCCCTCGAGGCCCGGGACTTTGATTGCGGTCCCGAAGATATAGGCGAACAACAGGACGAACATGATCGGCGAGAGCGTGCTGAAGATCAATACGTCCGGTACGCGCTTTATCTTGATCACATTGCGTTTGGTGACGGTCAGGCTGTCACTGACCACCATGGACAATCGCTCGGCCATACCGAGTGATTCCGCCGGAGCGCCGGCCGTTGCCACCGCGGTCATCTGCTCTTTCCTTCCGTGACTTCGAGTTCGCCGATTTCTCGCGCGGCGCCTGGCTCCGAACTCGAGAAACCGACGTCTCCCGGGCCGGCCCCGGGGCCGGATTCCGCATCACCCTCGCTCGGCTCGCCGGCCTCGTGCCCGGTGAGCGAGAGAAAGACGTCGTCGAGCGAAGGACGACGCAATCCGACGTCCTGGATCTTCACGCCCTGTTCGGAGAGCCTGCCGATGGCGGCCACCAACGCCTGCGACCCGTCGCTCACCGGAACCACCACACGGCGCAGGCCGGGCTCGAGGTGGATATCCCCATCGGCCAGCGGGCTCAGCGCCTGCCGGGCAACCGCGAGATTGTCGATATGGTCCACCGTCAGTTCGATCCGGTCGCCGCCGACCATGCTCTTCAATTCGTCCGCCGTACCGCGGGCGATCACCTGACCGCGGTCGATCACCGCGATGGCATCGGCCAGGCGGTCGGCTTCTTCCATGTATTGGGTCGTCAGCAGCAGGGTGGTACCCGCGGCGACCAATTCCTCGATGACATCCCACAGATCCAGCCGTGCCCGGGGATCCAGGCCGGTGGTCGGTTCGTCGAGGAACAGCACCGGCGGGTTGGCGACCAGCGCGCCGGCCAAGTCCAGTCGGCGGCGCATACCACCGGAGTAGCCGCGCACCGGCCGATCGGCGGCATCGCTGAGCCGGAACCGTTCCAGCAGCTCACGCGCGCGTTCCTTACTGCGCCGCGTACCCATGTGGTAAAGCCGCCCGACCATTTCGAGGTTCTCGAAACCGGTCAGATATTCGTCGACGGCCGCGTACTGACCCGAGGCGCCGATTCGGGAACGCAGTGCTCGCGGCTGGGCCAGCACATCGATCCCGGCCACCGTGGCCCGCCCGGCATCGGGGACGAGCAAAGTGGTGAGTACTCGGACGGTCGTGGTCTTCCCGGCACCGTTGGGCCCCAGGAGAGCGGTGACCGTACCTTCGGGCACTGTCAGATCGAGGCCGTCGAGAGCACGGACCCGCGGACCGTAATGTTTGACGAGACCCTCGGCGACGATTGCGTCGGGCATGATTCTCCTGATTCGAGTGATTGTGCAGTGCGGGGTCGGGTGTATCGCCGATGGCGCAACGGGCCATCGACCCGGACGCGTGCGGCGAACGGCCGTATACCGGGTCAGTATTGTCGGGGGCGACGGGGTTTTCATCCGATTTATCCGTTTGCCCGGTCGCGTGCGGAGTCCCGCGGTGTCCATAGCCGAACCGTCGGTACCCACATACGAAGAAGGCCGCACCCCGGCCCGGCTGTGCTCGGGGTAGCCGGTACGAGGTGCGACCGGTTTCGATACTCGTCGCACCGGCCGGCGCGGTCGCGCGTAACGGACTACCCGTTTCGGCGGGCGGCGGTACTCGGATCCGCGCGGCGGTGCCGACGTAGCCGGGGTGTCGGAACTCACGACCGGGAAGCACCGTCGCATAGTGACATCGACCTCCGACAGATTCGGCGCCCGCGGCGGCGACCACCCCGGTCGGCCGACCGGTTCGGCACTGTCGCATCCCCGCCAACCCTGCTGTAGCAGCATTTCCGACCACTTGCGACGGGCGGCGCCTGCGGCAGCAGGACCATCGCGCCCTCACCGGTGGGAAGGTTGTGAATCGCACCAAAAAAAGTCGGAAACTACTGGGCCCCTTGTACGCGCAATCGCGGATCATCGCGTAGGATCGAACGCGTCGGCCCCTCCCCCCCGGGCCGACCTTACGCGGGCCTCGGCTAACTCCCCCCCTTCGCCGAGGCCCGCTCTCATGTCCGGGTCAGCCGCCATATCGCGCGGTACCCGAGATTTCCGAGAAGCCCCCCCCCCCACTCCCGTACCGCACCCGTCGGCGACCACACGCCGCAATGGTGAGAGATTTGGAGTATCATCGTCTCATCAGATCGATGCAGTAGATCAAGGGAGATCCGCATGACCGCGTCCGTAGACGTCGCAGCCATCGACACCGATGCTCCGGCCGAGCGCCGGCCGTTCGGTCCCGGCACCCGAACCTGGGAAGAAGTCGGACTGATCACCTTTTCGCTGACCGCGGGTTCGGCCTTCCTGTTGCAGACCATGGAACCCTCGATCTCCGCGGTGGTCGATGCCCACTCCACCTTCCGTACCGATCCCATCGGCCGTGCCCTGCGCAGCCTGTCCGCGGTGATGATGTGGACTTACGGCGGCGAGGAATCGCTCGGCGAAACCGACCGGTTGCGCAAAATGCACGCCACCCTCAACACCACCGATGCCAACGGCAAGCGGCACACCGCGCTGTCCAGCGGCCCCTGGGCCTGGGTGCTGCACACCGGCACCTTCGCCTTCGCCGAGAACGCGAAATACTTCGCGAAAAAGCCGCTGACCAGGGCGGAGAAGGAAGATTACTACCGCGAGACACTGCAGCTCATGCGGAACTTCTACGTACCGCCCAAGGAGCTGCCGGCGTCCTACGCGGACTTCGAGAAGTTCTTCGCGGACCAGGTGGACAACCATCTCGAGGCCACCCAGACCGCCAAGGACTACCTGACGGTCATCCGGACCATCGCCCCGCCCGCTGCGCTACCCCGTGCCCTGCATCCGCTGTGGCGCGGGCTGACCGGCCCGTTCGGCCGGATGCAGTACTTCGTCACCGTCGGCACCACCCCCGAAGTGGCACGGCGCAAACTCGGTCTCACCTGGACCGAATCCGACGAGCGCAAGCTGCGGATTCTGGGCTGGTTCATCGCCCGCCTGATCCCGCTGCTGCCGGAACGGCTGCGCTATTTCCCGATCGCCTACGAAGCCCGCAAACTCGAACGCGACAAGGCCCGGCTGCGCAAGGTCATCGATATCCGGCCGCTCTGATCGGCCGGGGAACGGCCCCTGGACCGAATCCGGTCCGGGGGCCGTCTGCTGCATAGATACACTGCGGGCCGAGCCGAGTTCGACAGGAGCACCGACCGTGACCAGCAGTACGACCGCACTTCCCGACTACGAACAGGTGGTCCGGCTGCCGCGCGAACTGGGCCCGGTCACCGTGCCGGAGAGCTTCCGGGACGAGAACGATCATATGAACATCCGGCACTACTTCGACCTCTGCGTCGAAGCCGGCGGACAGGTCTTCGAACGTATCGGGATCACCGACGAATACCGCGCGAACCGTGGTACCGGCTTCTTCACCGCCGAACACCACATCCGCTATTACTCCGAAACCCGGGTCGGCGAAGAGGTTTCGGTCTACGTACGGGGTGTGGACCGTTCCGACAAGGTGGTGCATATCGTCGCCATGCTGGTGAACGACACCGCCCGACGCCTCAGCTGCACGCTCGAGATCACCGCCATCCATGTGGATCTGCGCACTCGGTCGGCCACCTCGTTCGCAGCCGATATCGCCGCCGCCATCGATCGTGAACTCGCACCCGACGCGGCGGACTGGCCCGCACCGGTCTGCGGCGCCATGGGGATACGCCGCTGAGCCCGGCCCGGCAGGTCAGGCCGGTTCGGCTCCCACGCCGGAATCGGGCTGACCGCCTGCCGGGCGAACCGTCAACGCTTCGTGACCGCGGGGGCGGGCCGTACTGACGAACATCACCGGCTGCCCGGCGTGCAAAGTGCGGTAGCCGTCGGTTTCGATGCACCGGTACTCCACGAAGACCTGTTCGGTCCCGTCGTCGGGCTTGATGTAGCCGAACCCTTTCTCGGAGTCGAACCAGAAAACTCTGCCCCGTCTCCAATCCGATCGGCCGATGCCGGGTGCGACAGACTCCGAAGGGGTCATTACCAGGTCTTCTCCACTCGTGCTGTCTCGGTCGACACCATCAAACGTACGCCCGGTCCGCGTCGGCGTCACGAACGATTCCGGCGGCATGCCGTTACGGTGCTGCTGTGCCAGAACCATCCTTCCTCACCGAAACCCGCACCGGCTACGACACCATCGCGGCGGCCTACGCCGAACATTTCGCCGGCGAACTCGACTCCAGCCCTTGGCAGCGAGCAATACTCGGCGCCTTCGCCGAAATCGTCGGGGCGGGCGAACCGGTCGCCGATATCGGTTGCGGCCCGGGCCGGGTAACCGGTTTCCTGGCCGAACACGGTCTGGCAGTCCGTGGGATCGACCTGTCCCCGGCCATGGTCGAGCTTGCTCGGCGCCACCATCCCGATATCCGATTCGATGTTGGTTCCATGACCGCGCTCGATATCTCCGATGGTTCGCTGGCAGCTGTGGTCGCTTGGTACTCCCTGATCCATATTCCGCCCGCCGCGCGCCCCGGCGTGCTGGCCGAATTCCACCGCGTATTGCGGCCGGGCGGACGGCTGCTGCTCGGGTTCCAAGTAGGCACCGAGGTCAAGCATCACGAGGAGGGGTTCGGGTTTGCGGTCTCGCTGGACTTCCACCGGATCCTCCCTGAGGAAGCGGCCGCATCGGCGGAAGCCGCCGGTTTCACGGTCGATATGCGTTTCGTCCGCGAGCCCGCCGGATGGGAACCGACCCCACAGGCTGCTTTGCTGTTGCTGCGCCCGAATTGAACCGGCTTTCCATCCCCTATCGTAATGATAGATAACCCCATCATTACGACGCGATCGAAATGATGGATGACGCCCGCGCGCCCGGATGGTTCCACCTATCGAAATGATTCTTGACCCGATCATTTCGATAGATAACGCTGGTCAGGTGGCGACCAAGAAGAACCCACTCGGCCCGACCGGTGATACTGTCCGCGAAAATGTCCTCCGCTACCGCACTCTGATGAACCTCGGATATGCCGATCTCGCCCGCCGGCTCGAGGCCGTCGGCCGCCCCATCCCGGTATTGGGACTGTCGCGGATCGAGCGCGGTGAGCGCCGGGTCGACGTGGACGACCTGATGGCACTCGCGGTTGCCCTCGGCGTCTCCCCCACCAGCCTCCTGCTCCCGGACACCGCCGATTCGGACGACAGCGTTACCGCCACCGGAATCGACGGCACCGCCGGGGATCTGCTCGGCTGGTTCCGCCTGCACACCCCCTCCGCGCATATCGGCAAACCGGCCGGGCGCCGGTTCGTGCGCGATGCCATCCGCTTCATCGCCGACGCCCGGCCCCGATGGGATATCGAAGGTCTCACCCTCGAACAGCTTCCCGGAGTCGGCCATCAGGAATACGCCGCGCAGATCGCGCAGAAAGCACGCCGCCCGGACGGCGACGACAGCCGCTGATTCGAACCCGACGCCGGCCGCGCGGCGATCACGCGCCGGGCGGGCCGCGCACCACCCGGTACCGAGGCCGGATCAGGAGGTGTGACCGGCCATCAACTCGAAAACCGAAACAGGACGCCCGGCTTCGGCGCTCGCCGCCCGCGCCCGCCGCCAGAATTGCTGTGCAGCTCGGGACAGGGTGGCGTCCACCCCCGCTTCCTCGCTCGCATCGATGATGTGCTGCGCGCCGGCGTCCATCATCGCGAACGACGCGAGATCACCCCATCCGCCTTTCTGGGCGGCCGCCGCGTACTCGGTCATGAAGAACGGGTATGCCTCGGCCGAACGCAGCGCATACGGCAGGAAACGGTCGATATCGTTGCCGGAGCCGCGGATCAGGGCGAGAGCTTGATCGAAGGCGAGCATCCACGGATGGAAAACGATCAACAGCGCCTGATAGAACACCTGCGCCAAACCGTCGTCGGCACCCAGATACTCCTGCGGGCTCAACGGCCGCAGCAGTTCGGCGTACGCATCGAACACCTCCCGCGGCCCGCTGTAGAAGAGGTACGAGGCGGGGTGGGCGATATTGTCGCCTGCCGACATGAAGCCGCCGGAGAGGAACTGGGCACCGTGCGATCGGACCCACTGCCCGCCCTTGCGGGCGTTCTCCGGTGAATCCGACGACAGATTCACGATCACCTTCCCCGGCAACGCCCCGCTCGCCGGGCCGAGCACGTCGTACATCGCGGCGTAGTGCGTCAGGCTCAGAACGGTCACCTCCCCCGCGGCCAGCGCGTCGGCCACCGTCGCGGCACGGCGCGCACCGGCTTCCACCATGGCCTCGGCCTTGTCGGGGCTGCGATTCCAGACGGTGACCTCGATACCCGCCGCCAGGAAAGCCCGCACCATGGCCTGCCCCATCGGGCCCAGGCCGATCACGCTGACCGACCGAGTGTTCTGCTGAGACATCGGATTCCTTTTCCATCAGTGGTCGAACTGTTTTCGGCGCCGGAACCGATACTGCGTTCCCGCAGGTAATGTGGACAAGAACGTACGTTCGGGTGGGGTTGCTCACCTCGAGGTCCGTAACGAGGTCGGGAGGTCGCGGTGACCGGTGTGAGTGATACAGAACACGATGTATGCGGTATGTCCCTGGCGATCGACGTGGTCGGCGGCAAGTGGAAACTGCATCTCATGTGGGTGCTGGGCGCGGGCCCGCAGCGTTTCGGGCAGATTCACCGAACATTGGCAGGAGTCAGCGAAAAGGTGCTGACCGAGAACCTGCGTCAACTGGAGGCGGCGGGAGTCGTTCACCGGAAGGTGTATCCGGAGGTCCCGCCCCGGGTCGAATACTCGCTCACCGCACTCGGCGAAGACCTTGCCCGCGCGCTACGTCCCCTGGAGGAATGGGGCGACCGGCACCGCGGTCGGCTACTGGATGTCGCCTGCTGACGCACACCGCAAAGGATCGAGGAATGCGGCCCGGTCGGCAGCCCCGAGGGCAGCGCCGGATCTATTCCTCGATCGCGGTGCGCGGTCGGCGTTACGGCACAGCCGATCGCCGATGGTGATCGGCTGTGGCAGGGCGGTGGCGAGATGTGCGGCGAGAACGAAGTCGGCGCGCCCGAGCCCGGCGTGGTCGAACGGCGCGGCCGGCGGACCGCGGCGACCCCGTCGTGGAAACGTTTGCGAAGTGGGCACCTGCATGCCGCCACAGGTGGCGCCGTAGCGGGGCTGCGCACACTATCGTGCCGACGACGCCGGGGGAGTGTGGCAGCATCTCTTCGAGCTGGTTGCGGGTATGGCGCATGCTCAGTGGGTAGTGCGACGAATTCTGCTCAGACCACGGTGGACCGCTGCGGCTCGACCGCTTTCGTGGGCAAGGGCAGGTCTCCCAGTGTGCAAACACCGGTCGACCTGCCCCGATCCCAGTGGAGCCTAGGGGAATCGAACCCCTAACCCCTGCCTTGCAAAGGCAGTGCTCTGCCAATTGAGCTAAGGCCCCGGACAGACGTGCGACCGCGGCGAGTCGCCTGCGAAACAGTAGCGTTCCGGCACGTACACCGTCAAACAAGCCTACCCCGGCGCGACCCGGGCGATCATCTGCGCAGGGCTCCGGTGGCCTCGAACTCGGCTTCCCGGCCCTGCATCTGTTCGCGGTACCAGTTCTCCCGATGCCACAGCATCACCTTCTCGTGGATACGACCGATCGGCGGCACTCGCCGTGCCAGTTCCACCGCGGTGACCAAGGGGATCCGGGCGATCGGCAACAGTACCCAGGGAAACGCCGCCGGCATCCGGTACTTCCGGCGTGTGGTGGGCAACATGTACAGGGCGGGGTAGGCAGAGTTGATCCGGTAGTTGTAATGCGCCCGCAGGCGGGCGAAGCCGCGCTGGCCCGGCCGGGGCGCGAAGGCCGCCGGATAGGACTCGATGAGTTCGGCGCCCTGCTCGCCGGAGTCGTGCGCACGGGAGACCAGGGTCATCGCCATGACCCGCAGGGTGTCGGGCACGGTTTCCGGATGCCAGGCGAGCCGGACGCCGAGCAGGTAACCCATGTACTTCTGGAAATGCAGCAGCGCCCGGAACTCCGCCGGGCTGGTTTGGTAGCCGAGCGCCCACAATCCCAAGCCGGGAATGGTGCTGCCGGCGATCAACGTCAGCAACTGGTATGTCTGGCTGATCGGCAGACCCCACCGTTCGGTGTCCCATTCCGGGTGCCGCGCCACCCCCGCGCGCACCGAAACATGCATGATCCGCACCTTCAATGCGGTGGCCCGGCCCGGCGACCCGGGTGTCAGCAACGCGCCGGGCTCGGACACATCCATCCAGAACCGGCAGGTTTCCAGGAAACGGCGCAGTGCGCTGTCGCCGGCGTAGCCGCCGGCCAGGGACAGCGGGGTCGCGACAGCGGATTCGGTATACATCTCGAGGGTTTCCGCGCCCGCGAAACCGAACAGCATGGTGCCCCACCGGCGCCAGACAGCTGCCCCGCGTTCGACCAGTTCCGGGCGCACCCAATCAGGGACGGTTTCGAATTCGTCGAACAGCGCACGCATCGACGGCGGCGGATCGGCGATGCTGTCGATACCGTCGCGCAGCGCAGTCTCCAGCAGCCGCCGCCCGTTTACGCGACCGTCCGCGCCGCGCATCACCTCGGCGACGAACCGTTCCGCCACCGGATCACCGGCGAACATATCGGCACACAGCGCTTTTGCCTGTTCGTCGGTCGGGAAGAGGTCACTGCCGGTCAGCGCACGTACCAGCCGTTCCACCGTCCGTACCCGCGGGTTTTCCCGGGCCTGCCAGTAGCGGAATCCCGCTGGGCAGCGGCCGGACGGGTCCTCGGTATCCGGTGTCACCACTGGTATCGACATCAGCTGTCCTCCCTGCCGGGCCGGCCCGGGGCAACGCCCTGACCGGTGCCGCGAACCGGCCCCACCACGACCATACTTAACTGTATGGATAGACAGTACTCAATAGTATGGAAAGTCGATAGGGGCGGTTTTTCGATACGAACCCCAACACATTCACCCGGCCACCTGCGGTTAACACCCCTGACAGCCGTAACCACCGGATCCTCCGAGCCCGTCCATGGCCTCCCCTACCATCGGTGTATGGCACTCAGCGGCGATCGGTCGGAGAAGACAACGGCGGACTCCGACGCCGCGGAACCGCCCGACCGAGCACCGCGCCGGCCGAAATCGAAAAAGGCCCAGGCGCAGCAGCGTCAACGCCGGCGCACTGCCCGGCTCTCCTACGACGATTGGGTCGACGGCGCCCTGAACCTGCTCTCCCGCGAGGGGGTAGGGGCGATCAAGATCCAGCGGCTGTGCCAGGAACTCGGCGTCACGAAGGGCAGCTTCTACTGGCATTTCGACGATATCGAACAACTCATGACGGCCATGGCGGACCGCTGGAGTGCGATACAGAGCCGAACGGTGGATGATCTGGCCGCTTTCGCGGCGATACCGGTGGAGAAGCGGATCGAGAAGATGGCGGCCATGCTGGTGGATCAACGCCACTGGATCGTGGAGACCAGCGTGCGGGAATGGTCCCGCAACAATCCGAAGGTGGCGGCCGCGGTGCGCAACCTCGATCAGCGCGTTTTCGAAACCGTCAAACGCACCATGCTCGACCTGGGTTTCGACGAGAACCAGGCCGGGATCCGGGCGGGCGCGATGGTCTATATCGGCCTCGGATTGATCCACGGCCGGGACAACCTGCCGACGCCGTCCACCGCACAGGTGTCTTCGGTCATCGAACTGCTGGCCCGGCCGTGATCAGCGGCGGGCGACGGGCCCGCCGGAGACGACGTCAGCGAGTGGTGACCTCGTGCCACATATCGGCATCGTCCCGCTTACGCAGTTTGCTGATACCGACGAGAACCGCAGCGATAATTCCGATGGTGAGAACGTATTTCATTACTTCAGCCTAACTCTGAGGGAGGGCGGCGACTCATCCAGGACCGGTGATTCCGGTACCGGGAAGAGCCGGTTCGCCAGGGAAATGGAAACGACCTCCGAACCGTTTCCGGGGGAGGCCGTAGAGATATTGCAGGGAGTGGGTCTAGGAGGACTTGAACCTCCGACCTCTTCGTTATCAGCGAAGCGCTCTAACCGCCTGAGCTATAGACCCGCGGGGCAGTGGTTCTATATCAACCTTCCGCCGAGCAGAGACTGTACCGGACCCCGCCCTGATGAACCAAAAGCGCAGGTCAAAATGGGTGAAAATCGGCGTCTACGGTCCCCTGCCCCGACCGATCCGAGAATCCCGGGACCGCCCTCGACTCACACAAAGAAATCGGCCGATGCCCCACCAGGGAGCACCGGCCGATCGCGCAGCAGTTCGTTCAGTCGGGGTCGGCCAAGGTGACCTGGATACCGCCGACCATATCGCAGCACTGGTTGTAGATGAACGTCCCGACGGTCGCCAGCGCGGTGAACAGCACCACGTTGATCAACCCGATCACGCCGGCGTACCCGAAGACCGTCCCGGCGTCGATCAGCCCGACCGAGCCGCTGTCCGGCGACACCATATCGGTGAAGGTGCTGTTGAGCCGCTCCCAGACACCCATACCGGCCAGCACCATGTACAGCAGCGCGACAGCGATCATCCAGACGAAGAACATGGCGATACTGATCACCAGGGTGATCTTCAGTGTCGACCACGGGTCGATCCGCCGGACCTGCACCGTGGCCCGCAACGGCTCACCGGCGAGCACCGCCTGCGGTAGACCCCGCGGAGCCGGCGAGCCCGTAGGCCCCGATGACGCCGGCGGGGTGTAGGCAGGCGGCGGGGCGGGCTGCTCGGGCGGCAACGGATGCCGGATCTCGGACAGATCCGGCATATCCTTCGCCAATTCGGGACGGGCGATACTGCGGGTAGGTCCGTCCAGGCCGACGGATTTTGCCATGGCGGCTTCTTTCCGGGCCGCCTTGGCCGCCAGATCGCTCGTGGTGCGGGCATTGGTGACTCCGCCGCTCAGCCCGACCGATCGCGACTGTGCCCCGCGCACCGGGGTGTGCCCCGGCCGCGGCAGGTTGGACTGCGGCTCGCGCTGCGGCAACTGCGACCAGCCCTCCTGGAACCGGCCCTGCTCGCCACCGTTACCGCCACCGGACTGCTGCTTCTGGTCACCGCCCCCCTGGGGGCCGGGGTTCGGCGATCCCGCGTTCTGCGATTCGGACGCGAATTCGCCCTGCTGCTCCTGGTTTTCGGGCGCGGAACCACCGCCGGGCGCGGCGCCGGACGCATTACCGCCCGATTGCCCGCCCCCGGACTGGTCGTTGTCCGCGGCATCGCCCGGCCGCTGCATCGGGCGCGGCGAAATCGGGGACGGAGTGACCCTCTCGGTCACACCGTTCGTCTGCTGCCGCTCGTCGCTCGGCTGTTTCGGAGTGGTCAATGGGAATCCTCGGATCCGTTCTTTGCCGCCGGTATGGGTTTACTGCTCGGGGGAACCGCCACCGTCGATCTGCTCGGGCTCGTCGGCGTTACGTGCGATCGCAAGCAAGGTATCGCCCTCGCCGAGGTTCATCAATCGCACGCCCTTGGTCTGCCTACCGGCCTTACGCACCTGCCGGGCGGCAGTGCGGATAACCCCACCGCTGGACGTGATCGCATACAGCTCGTCGTCGTCGTCGACGATGAGCGCCCCCACCAGGGTGCCACGCCGAGCGTCGAACTGGATGGTCAATACGCCCTTTCCGCCCCGTCCTTGGGCCGTGTACTCCTCGATGGCGGTGCGCTTCGCATAACCGCCGGATGTCGCCACCAGCAGATATGTCCCGTCGCGGACCACGTTCAGCGACAGCAGCGCGTCATCGGCGTTGAACCGCATGCCCTGCACACCCGAGGTGGCCCGGCCCATCGGGCGCAGCGCCTCGTCGGTGGCGGAGAACCGGATGGACTGCCCCTGCGCCGAGACGAGCAGTAGATCGTCCTCGGCGGAACACAGTACGGCGCCGACCAATTCGTCGTTGTCGCGCAGGTTCACCGCGACGATGCCACCGCTGCGATTGGAATCGAAGTCCACCAGCCGCGACTTCTTGACCAGGCCCTTCTGCGTCGCCAGCACCAAGTAGTCGGCGTCTTCGTAGGACTTGATCCGGATTACCTGGGCAATCTTCTCGTCCGGCTGGAATGCCAGCAGATTCGCTACGTGCTGCCCGCGTGCTGTCCGGTTCGCCTCCGGCAGCTCATATGCCTTGGCCCGGTATACCCGGCCCTTGTTGGTGAAGAACAACAACCAGTCGTGGGTCGAAGTCACGAAGAAGTGCCGAACGATATCGTCCTGCTTCAGACCCGCGCCCTGCACGCCCTTGCCGCCCCGTTTCTGGCTGCGGTAGAGATCGGTCTTGGTGCGTTTGGCGTAACCGGTTTCGGTGATCGTGACCACCACGTCCTCGCGGGCGATCAGATCCTCGTCGGCGACATCACCGTCGGCGGAGACGATCTGGGTGCGCCGCTCGTCGCCGTAGCGCTCCACGATCTCGGCGAGCTCGTCCTTGACGATCGCGCGCTGCCGCTCCGGCTTCTCCAGGATGTCTTTGAGATCGGCGATTTCGGCTTCGAGCTTGGCCAGCTCGTCGATGATCTTCTGCCGTTCCAGCGCCGACAGCCGGCGCAGCTGCATATCCAGGATCGCGGTGGCCTGGGTTTCGTCGATATCGAGCAGTTCCATCAGGCCGGTCCGCGCGGTATCGGTATTGGCCGAGCGGCGGATCAGCGCGATGACCTCGTCGAGCATATCCAGCGCCTTGACCAGGCCGCGCAGGATATGTGCCCGTTCCTCGGCCTTGCGCAGCAGGTACCGGGTGCGCCGGACGATCACATCGAGCTGATGGTTCACATACAGCCGGATCATCTGGTCCAGGCGCAGCGTCCGCGGCACGCCCTCGACGATGGAGAGCATATTCGCGCCGAAACTGGTCTGCAGCTGGGTGTGCTTGTACAGATTGTTCAGCACGACCTTCGCGATCGCATCGCGTTTGACCGTGACCACGATGCGCAGACCCGCCCGGTCCGACGATTCGTCGTGGATATCGGACACTCCGGCGATGCGGCCGTCCTTGACCTGTTCGGCGATCGCGTTGATGAAGTTGTCGGTGTTGACCTGGTACGGCAGTTCGGTGATGACGATGGTGGTACGCCCGCGGGCGTCCTCTTCGATCTCCACCACACCGCGCATCCGGATGGAACCGCGTCCGGTGGTGTAGGCGTCGTGGATGCCTTGGGTACCGACGATCAGCCCGGAGGTCGGGAAGTCCGGGCCCTTCACGCGCTCCATACAGGCGGCCAGCGTGGCTTCCTCATCGGCGTCGTGGTTGTCCAGCGCCCAGTAGATCGCCTCGGCCAGCTCGTTGAGGTTGTGCGGCGGGATATTGGTCGCCATCCCGACCGCGATACCGTTGCTGCCGTTCATCAGCATATTCGGCACACGGCTGGGCAGAACGACCGGTTCCTGGGTCTTACCGTCGTAGTTGGCGATGAAATCGACGGTGTCGTGGTCGATTTCGCGCAGCAACTCCATGGCCAGCGGGGTCAGCCGGCATTCGGTGTAACGCATGGCGGCCGCACCGTCGTTGCCGCGGCTGCCGAAGTTGCCCTGGCCGTCGACCAGCGGATAGCGCATCGCCCACGGCTGCGCCATCCGCACCAGGGTGTCGTAGATGGCCGAATCGCCGTGCGGGTGGTAGTTACCCATGGTGTCGGCGACCGGACGCGCGGATTTCACGTAACTACGGTCGGGCCGGTACCCGTTGTCGTGCATCGCGTACAGGATCCGGCGGTGCACCGGTTTGAGGCCGTCGCGGACCTCCGGCAGCGCGCGGCCCACGATCACGCTCATCGCGTAATCGATGTAGCTGTTCTGCATCTCCTGCTGGATATCGACCGGTTCGATACGGTCGCCCGCGCTCTCCGGCGGGAGGGTTGTGTCGGTCATGCGATCTCCTTGGTACTGACGGATAACGACGGTTCACCGCGCGCCGCTGCGCTGCGGGTGCCACCGCCGCTACTACACGTCGAGGAAACGGACGTCTTTGGCGTTACGGGTGATGAAGCTGCGCCGGGCCGCGACATCCTCGCCCATCAGGACGCTGAACAGCTCGTCCGCGGCGGCCGCGTCGTCCAGTGTCACTTGACGAAGCACCCGGACCGAGGGGTCCATGGTGGTTTCCCACAGCTCCTTCGGGTTCATCTCGCCCAGACCCTTGTACCGCTGGATACCGTCGTCCTTGTTGATCTTCTTACCGGCCGCCAGGCCCGCCTCGACCAACCCGTCGCGTTCCCGGTCCGAGTAGGCGAACTCGGGTTCGCTGCGCTGCCATTTCAGCTTGTACAGCGGCGGCTGCGCCAGGAACACATGGCCCTGCTCGATCAGCGGACGCATGAACCGGAACAGCAGGGTGAGCAGCAGGGTGGAGATGTGCTGACCGTCGACATCGGCGTCGGCCATCAGCACGATCTTGTGATACCGCAGCTTGCTGATATCGAACTCGTCGTGGATACCGGTACCGAAGGCGGTGATGATCGCCTGGACCTCGGCGTTCTTGAGGACCTTGTCGATCCGCGCCTTCTCGACATTGATGATCTTGCCGCGCAGCGGCAGGATCGCCTGGTACATCGAATCGCGGCCGGATTTCGCCGAGCCGCCGGCGGAGTCGCCCTCGACGATGTAGATCTCGGACTTGGCCGGATCCTTCGACCGGCAGTCGGCCAGCTTGCCGGGCAGGCCACCGATATCGGTCGCGCTCTTGCGCCGCACCAGCTCGCGCGCCTTACGCGCCGCCACCCGGGCCTGCGCCGAGGACACCGCCTTGTTGACGATGGTCTTGGCGTCCGCCGGGTTCGCCTCGAACCAGTGCGCGAGATGCTCGTTGCAGGTGCGCTGCACGAACGATTTCACCTCGGTATTGCCGAGCTTGGTCTTGGTCTGGCCCTCGAACTGCGGTTCGCTGACCTTCACGCTGACGATGGCTGCCAGCCCCTCGCGGATATCGTCACCGGTGAGGTTGCCGTCTTTCTCCTTGAGCAGCTTCTTTTCCTTGGCGTACCGGTTGACGACCGTCGTCAGCGCCGCGCGGAAACCCTCTTCGTGGGTACCGCCCTCATGGGTGTTGATGGTGTTGGCGAAGGTGTGCACCGACTCCGAGTAGCCGGAGTTCCACTGCATCGCGACCTCGAGCTCGTGCCCGGTTCCCTTGCTGGTGAATGCGACGACCGAATTGTGGATCGGCTGTTTGGTCCGGTTGATGTGCCGGACGAAATCCTCGAGGCCGCCGGGATAGTGGTAGGTCCGGGTCTTGACCTTGTGCTGGGCGGGCGCCGCTTCGTCCTCGCCGTGCTTGGGTGCGTCCGCGGTTTCGCTGACCACCTCGTCGGTGACCTCGACCTCACTGACCCGCTCGTCGGTGAGCACGATGGTCAGGCCCTTGTTCAGGAAGGCCATTTCCTGCAGGCGCCGCGACACCGTCTCGAAGTTGTAGGTGGTGGTCTCGAATACCGCGGGATCGGCCCAGAACCGGATGGTGGTACCCGTGGCCCTGGTGGGTTCACCCTGGACCAGCTGGCCGGGCACGGCGTCCTTGTAGGTCTGGCTCCAGTGGTAGCCGTCGGTGTCGATCTCGGCTTCGAGCCGGCTCGACAGCGCGTTGACCACCGAGATACCGACACCGTGCAGACCACCGGAAACGGCGTAGGAATCGGAGTCGAACTTACCGCCGGCATGCAGCTGGGTCATGACGACCTCGATGGTCGGAATGCCCTGGGCGTGCATGGCCACGGGGATTCCGCGGCCGTCGTCGACGACCTGGACACCACCGTCGGCGAGGAGGGTGACCTCGACCTTGGTCGCGTGGCCGGCCATCGCCTCGTCGACCGAGTTGTCCACAACCTCCCAGATCAGGTGGTGCAGGCCACGCTCGCCGGTGGAACCGATGTACATGCCCGGGCGCATCCGCACCGCCTCGAGGCCTTCCAGGACCTTGATGGAGGAGGCACCGTAATCTGGTTTGTTCGATGCGCTCGAACCTGATGCTTTGGAGTCTTTGGCAGCCACTGGTCGGTAGCTCTCCTTACTTGCTGGTCCCCGGGACGGCGGTGGGACAGCGCACGTGGGCCCGGGACAGATAAGAGGGCTGCACACAACGCGCCGAAGGTATCGCCGCTGATTTACGTTTCCATCTTACTTCGCAGCCCAACTTACAGTGCATCTGCGACACCCCTGACGGCTCCCAGGATGGGAGAAATCGGACCGGCACGGGTCCCCTCGCGATACGACCGTTTTCGGACCATCAGATTCGTCCTGAGAGTTCACTGCAGGCGTCCGGTCCGGGCGGCCGCCGGATTCCGCGTGAAACCGGGCTATCCGTAGGTGTCGCGCGGGCCCCGCCCGCGGATATGCCGTTCGCCCTTTCGCCAGCTCGGCGCGGTCGGGCCCGCGATACGCAACGAGCGGACCACGCCGGGACCGACGGCCGCGGTGATCTTCGCAAGCAACTGTGCCTGCAACAACCGGAGCTGGGTGGCCCAGGCAGTGGACTCGGCCGCCACGCTCAGCACACCGTTCTCCAGCTTCACCGGTTTGGCGTGCGCCGCGATATCCTCGCCGACCACACCGGACCAGTGCCCGAACACCGTGCCCTCGGCCACCTTGGTGGACCAGCCACGGCTGCGCGCGATCGAGGTGGCGAGCTTGGACAACGGCTGCGGGTCGCGATCGTCGGGTCGCGGCCCGGACCAACCACTACGCCGGCGAGCTCCACCCCGCGAACTCCGGCGGGGCGACGATCGCCCCTGGCCCACGGATTTGCCACTCGCTCGCGCGGCCGCACGCGCCTCTTCGAGCGCACGGCGGGCCAGGTCGATTCCGCGCAACTCCGGTTCGGCCGGCGGTACGCCGCCGGCAGGGTTTCCGGGCCGGTCGGTCATCGTCGTGCTCCACTCACCTGCCGAGTTATCCCCAGGGTCGGCCGGCATCTGATCGAGTTGTGCACATCCGGAGGCGAAACCTCGACATCGGGGCTCCATCATCGGACGTACACCGCGTATCAGGGCATAAGCCCTGTTCAGGGTGGGTAGTTCGATTGCCGGTACCGGTAGTCGCCGGTCGCATCGGGTCGATACCCGGGTGCGGGCCGACGACCTGGGCCGACGAGTTATCCACAGGCTGTGGATAACTGTGCACTAGGAGCCGGGCGGGGGATGACGGCCCGGCGTATCGGCTCACTCTACGAATGCCCCGGCCCTCGTGCAAGGCACCGGCCACTGCGTGTTCACTGTGCTGACCGTTCGCTGGAAACCGACCGCGACGGGTTCTCCCCGCCTGGCTGCGCAGACTCCGCCGTGGGCTCCCCGGCGAATACGGATATCCGGTGTTCGGGATCACCGGAGGTCGCCACCCGCAGGGCCGTACCGGTCAATTCGCCGGGCACATCTTCGGGCACCGCGGCGGTTATCAGTACCTGCTCGGCACCGGCCGCGACCCCGGCGAGGGCGGCGCGGCGGCGGCGGTCGAGTTCGGCGAAGACGTCGTCGAGCAACAGAACGGGTTCGGCTCCACCCGCCCGCAGTAGTTCGAACGCCGCCAGTCGCAAGGCCAGCGCGAACGACCACGACTCACCGTGACTGGCGAATCCCTTGGCCGTGGTTTCCCCGAGCAGGAGTTCCAGATCGTCGCGGTGCGGCCCGACCAGGCAGACGCCTCGTTCGAGTTCCCGGGAACGGGCCCGGGCGATCTCGGCGAGCAGCACCTGTTCGAGTACCGCGGGATCGTCGGAGCGGGGTTCACGCGCCGGGTCGAGTAGTTCGTCCGGAAGCGCCGCGCTGCGATAGGCCACGGTCGCCGGGCGCGATTCCGGGGCCAGCGCCGCATAGGCGCGAGTGACATACGGGTGCAGGTCGTGCACCAAACGCAACCGCTCGGCGAGCAGGACCGATGCGTGTCCGGCGAGGTGGCCGTCCCATACCTCGAGTGTGCCGAGATCGCCGCGGCCGGAGCGGCCCGCGGTTTTCAGCAGTGCCGACCGCTGCCGCAGTACCCGGTCGTAATCGGCGCGTACGCCCGCCAGCCCGGGCCGCCGGGCGGTGCACAGTTCGTCGAGGAAGCGGCGGCGCTCCCCCGGGTCGCCGCGGACCAGCGCCAGGTCTTCCGGCGCGAACAGCACCGTGTGCAGGATGCCGAGGATTTCCCGGGGCCGGCGAACGGGTGACCGGTTGATCTGCGCCCGATTCGCGGCACCGCGGTTGAGTTCCACATCGACGCGTAACTCACGACCGAGGTTGATCACATTGGCGCCGATCCGGGCCCGTTCGGTACCGGTTCGGATAAGCGGGGCATCGGCCGATACCCGGTGGGATCCGAGCGTCGCCAGATAGCCGAGCGCCTCCAGGAGATTGGTTTTGCCGTTACCGTTTGCGCCCAGGAAAACCGTAGGGCCTGTGGATAACTCGATCTCAGCATGTTCCCAGGAACGGAAATCATGCAAGGTCAGAGCACGAATATGCACAGGTTCACACCGTCCAGCCGATGCCCGCGAAGTTATCCACAGCTGTGGATAACTTCCGTCGATGCAGGTCGCGGCGCAGGTTTGCGGAGGTATCGCACCGCCCGGATCCGGTGGTCACGGTGGTACCGGGCGCTCCGTCGGCCGGTGTGGATCGGCGCCGGAGCAGCGTTGCCGAATCCACGCCCGCTCAGCCCGGCAGCCGGACCGGCATCAACAGGTAGATGTAGTCGCTTTCCAGGGCCGGATACGAGCCGCTGTCGAGCGGCTCCGGCTCGTCCTCGCGGGCCGGGAGCAGGACGGCGGGACGGCTCGGCGTGGTGAACCCGAAGGTGACCCGGTCCGAATGCAACGCGGACAGGCCATCGATGAGATATCCGGGATTGAACGCGATGGTGAGCGGCTCGCCGCGAAAGTCGGCGGTCAGCCATTCCTCTGCCCGTCCCGCATCGTCACCGCCGGCCGACAGCTGCAACCCCTCGGCGGAGAACTCCAGCCGCACCTGGGCGCCCCGCTCGGCTACCAGGGCTACGCGTTTGATCGCCTCGGTGAGCGTGGCCACCTCCAGGGTGGCCAGCGATGTGTGTTCCTTGGGCAGCAGCTGACGGAACTTCGGGAATTCGGCATCGAGCAGCCGGGTGGTGGTCCGGCGCCCGCCGTTGACGATGCCCAGTAGGCCGTCCGCGCCCGCGCCGGAGCCCAACGAGAGCTGAACCGGCTGATCGGAGGCGCCGAGCGTCTTGGCGGATTCGGAGAGGGTACGAGCGGGAATCAGCACCGCGGTTTCGATATCGGTACGCGCCGGCTGCCACTGGATATGGCGTACGGCGAGCCGGAACCGGTCCGTTGCCGCCAGCACCACCTGCGGGCCTTCGATCTCGACCCGGATACCGGTCAGCATGGGCAGCGTATCGTCGCGCCCGGCCGCGACGGCGACCTGGCCGACGGCCTCGGCGAACACATCCACTGTCAACTGCCCGCTGGACTGCGGAACTTCGGGCAACTGGGGATAGTCCTCGACCGGCATCGTGGGCAGGGAGAACTTGGCGCTACCGCACTGGATCAGCACCCGGCTGCCGTCGACGGAGACGTCCACCGGCTTGTTCGACAGCGCCTTGGTGATATCGGCCAGTAGTTTGCCGGACACCAATACCTTGCCCGGTCCGGCCACCTCGGCGGCCACCCGCATCTGAGCCGATACCTCGTAGTCGAATCCGGAGACTGTCAGCCCGTCCTCGTCCGCGACCAGCAGGACTCCGCCGAGAACCGGGACCGGCGGGCGCGACGGCAAACTACGCGCCACCCATGCGACCGATTCCGCGAAATCCTCACGCGCGACCCGAAACTTCATGCCTGCAAGGTCCATCGCCCGAGGTGTCCTCTCCCGTTCAGTGTGGATCGGTGGCTGTGCTGCCCCCGTGTATCCCGCCGCGCCGATTCCGCCGCACGGCGATGTTACGGCGGCCGCGGCGTCGGCCGACTGCCGGAGAATTCTGGCACAGCGACCGGCTTAAGACCGTACCGCGTTTCATCGCACCGGATCGGCCGCCCCTCCGTGTGGAGGATACGTCCTCGCACTGACACCGGACCAGCCCGTGGCGGGCCCGGGTAGCCGGCGGGCGTGTTGTGCAGGGCTGTGGACAGTTCGCGGATCGGCGGTGCGCGTATCCGTTCACAGTTGTCCTGGAAGAAGTCTGTGCACAACGCAGCGGCGCGCTCCGGGCTTCGGAACCCAGGAACGTGCCGGGCCCCGAGTGTACGGAGGGCGCACGAACCCGACACAGGGAGAGCCGGCCGAGCCGTGCGTACAGATTTGCCGGTGGAGACCGAGTACCCGAGACCGTGGCGTACACATCCGGTGCGCCCGGAGTCCGCTCGCTGCTCGTCCCTGTGGGGTTCCGGAAGGGGCTTCCGATCGTGCGGTCCGCTCGAGACTTGTCCACACATCCTGTTTTGAAGAGAAATTTTCTAGATGAAGAACAGGGGTAGTAATAGGCCCTGTGGAAACTGTGGATTTCCGCCGTTTTCCCACGTCATCACGCGTGTCCGCCTGTGGACTGCCGTGGGATAACTCGAGGATGAATCGGGGCCGCCTGTGGACAGGATTTGTTGTCCACACGGCATCCACAGTTCATCCCCACGTTGATCCCCAGAATCCGGGCAGTTGTGCACACTGTGTACGGATCGGTGGATAACCTGTGGATTCCTCGAGGAATCCTCGAGGAATCCACAGGCTGTCCCCATGCCTCTGACCGGAACAGCCCTGCTCAGGGGGTGTGGATGAAATCGCCTGTGGAAACTGTGGATAAACAGGTTGTGGACAACTTGTGCACCTGAGGGCCCGGATGCTGTGGATAAACCGGTGGATAACCTGTGGATTCCACAGCCGATACGATCCCAAAACCCCTGGTAAGAGCGTTAACAGGGTGTTAGCGACACACCTGTGAGTACTTTCGACACGCCCGCGATGCGCGCGTGCCGCCACAGCGGTACGAACAGACATCCCCGGGACGGATCCGCGAAGCTACCTGTGGCAGTGGAACTTCCACTGCGGAAGCCCGATAGCTGCGGCCGGGCAACGCTCGGCGCGGCAGTGATGCGAGTTCGGCTCCGCACAATCCTCATATCCGGCCGACGGGCGCACTCCGGTTCGGGCGCCCACCGGTCGCCGCGCACATTCCGGACGCAACGGCGAAATGCCGGCGATGCAGCTACGGGCCATCCGGCTGACCTTCCGGGCCACGGTTCGACCGTGGTCGCGACGTATTGCGGCGGTCGGGACGGCGTCGCCTACCGGCGCGGCGTCCCCGCTCAGCCGCAATACCGCCGACGACGGCACCCGGGCTCCGGTCGACGATCTACCGGCGAGCCACCAGGCTGCCGGCGCCGCGCGCACTCAAGTAGGTCGCCCGGGGCTGCGCCCGACAAGGGGGCAGCCCCGGCCAAGGGCGCTCGATCAGCGGGAACGCTGTTTGATGCGGGCCGTGAGTTCCTGCACCTGGTCGTAGACCCGGCGCCGCTCCGACATCTCCTTGCGGACCTTCTTCTCCGCGTACATCACCGTTGTATGGTCACGGCCGAATGCCTGCCCGATCTTCGGCAGGGACAGGTCGGTGAGCTCCCGGCACAGATACATCGCGATCTGCCGGGCCTGGGCCAGTGGGCGTGCCTTACCCGGCCCGGTCAGCTCCTCCATGGACGTGTTGAAGTACTCCGCGGTGACGCCCATGATCGTCGATGCGGTGATCTCGACGTCCTGTGATTCGGGCATCAGATCGCGCAGCACCACCTCGGCCACCGACTGATCCAGTGGCTGGCCGTTCAACGACGCGAACGCGGTGACCCGGATCAGCGCACCCTCGAGTTCGCGGATATTGCGCTCCACCCGGCTGGCGATCAACTCCAGTACGTCGTGCGGTACGTCCAAGCGGTCCATCCGGGCCTTCTTGCGCAGGATGGCGATCCGGGTTTCCAGCTCCGGGGGCTGCACATCGGTGATCAGCCCCCATTCGAACCGGGTCCGCAGCCGCTCCTCCAGCGTGGCCAGTTGTTTCGGCGGCCGGTCGGAGGACACCACGATCTGTTTGTTCGCGTTGTGCAGCGTGTTGAAGGTATGGAAGAACTCCTCCTGGATACCTTCCTTGCCCTCGATGAACTGGATATCGTCGACCAGCAGGATGTCGGTTTCGCGGTAGCGCCGCTTGAACGCCACCTTCCGGTCGTCGCGCAGACTGTTGATGAAGTCGTTGGTGAATTCCTCGGTGGAGACGTACTTGACTCGCATCCCCGGGAACAGTCGCTGCGCGTAGTGGCCGGCGGCATGCAGCAGGTGGGTTTTGCCCAGCCCGGAGGCGCCCCAGACGAACAGCGGGTTGTAGGCGCGGGCGGGCGCCTCGGCGATGGCGACCGCGGCGGCGTGGGCGAAGCGATTGGACGCGCCGATCACGAACGTTTCGAAGGTGTACTTCGCGTTGAGGCTCGCCGACGATTTGGCCGTATCCCCGGCATCGGGCGTCTTGGCGAAGAAGGTCGGCCAGGAATCGCGGGCATTGACCACTGCCTCGTCGTCGCGGTGACCGTCCGGCGCCGGATCGATACCCGGATCGCGCACGCTTTCCCGCAGGCTGTCCCGGTCGGGGTCGCGCAACGGATCCCGCGGCGCGGGATCGGCGGCCGGGATATCGGGCGTGAAAAGCGTTTCCTGGGCCGGTCGGGCGGCTCGGCGCGGCGGCAGGATCGGATCGATCTCGGTCACCGGCTCCCGGGCCACGACGCCCGGTTCCCGGCCGTTGCCCACCGTATCGCCGAGATCGGCGCGGTTGGGCGAGTAGCTGTCGGGATAGTCGGCGGGTGGGTATTCGCGGTCCCGTTCGTACTCCGGTTCCCGGGTGTACTCGGCAGCCGGCGGATAGTCACGGGAGTAGACCCTGGGCGTGGCATAGGTTTCCACGGTCGGCGGATCGGTTTCGTGGGGGCCCGCGGAGCCGCGCGCGAAGTCGCCGTCGTGCGCGCGGAACTCGGTGCCCGGTACGGATTCCGCGCCGTGCGGCAGCTCGGGCAGGGTCGCGCGCCGCACCGGGTCGGCATCAGCCGGTTCCGGGCCACGCGGGCGGCCGGGATTACGAGGCAGTTCACCGGTCAACGGCAACTCCGCTTCGTGTGAGAACTCCGCGGGCGGGAAACGGGGCTCGTCGGGCCGCCGCGGGCCACCCGGGAAATCCGCCCCGCGCGCGCCGGCGCGGGCGGGAAAGGCACCGGAATCGGGTTCCCGGATCGGTTCGGGTCGCCACGGTGGTTCGGCCGAGGTAGGGGTGAAACCGGTCGGCGGCCGACCCGGACCGTTACCGCCGAACGACTCCGGCCGGGTATCGACGGGTTCCGGGCGGCTCGTCATCCGGGCGTGCCGCGGCGACCCGGATTCGGACCCGGCGGGTAGCGGTGCGGCGATCCGGACACCGAGACCCTCCACCTGCGGACCGAGGCGGCGACCCAGCGAACGCAGGATGGGTTCACGCAGATCGCGTTCGATGGCTTCCTGGGCGATCGAGGACGGAACCGAGAGCAGTGCGAAACCCTGGACCACCATCAGCGGTTTGACCAGCTTGAGCCAGGCCTGCTGGGCTCTGGTCACTGCGCCGATGGCACCGTCGGGCGAACCGGTGGTCAGCTCGGTGACCACCTCCGGCCACACGGTGGCCAGTACGTTCTGCTCGTCGTCCATCCAGTGTCCTCCCCGGGAGTCGGTTGCTCGGCGCAGACGTCCGGGGCTCGCGGTGCGTCTACTGTACTGGTTCGTTCCAGTGACACCGCACAGGTCGCTCACCGGACCTGCCGCATCCGACGGATACGGCGCCCGGGGCGCTGCCCGGAACCCCCATTTCCGGCTGCGGCGTGGCACCGTCGGCCCTACGAATATGCCATTCACAGGGTATTTCCACACAATTATCCACAGATGTGGACAATCTCCGCGGACCGCCGTCGTGGTCGCGTGCTGCGGCGGATCGGCCGGGGTGCTCGACCTGCGCCCCGAAACGGGAACATCCGAGAGGGTGACCATCGCCACCGGTGGCCGCACACCGCAGCACGCCGGGTTCCACCCCGGCGTTCCCAGCGAGGGGCGCAGATCCGGCCCGTGTCTTCTTCTACTGGTACCGGCGGCAGCCGAGCCGGGGCCGGACGCGACGCTGGGCGGTGAGCGGGACCCCCGATCGCCACCCGGGGGGGGTGAGTTTGACCCGGTAGAACTGTATAAGTACCCTCGTACAGTCACCCTCGGCGTGGTGACCGTCCTGTGCTGACCACCTTCCAGGACGGTGACGCCGAACCGACATCTAGAGAATCACCGAAAGCTTCGGGCGCCCTCGGGTGCCCACCAATTCGAGGAGTGTTGACCGTGGCCAAGGGCAAGCGGACGTTCCAGCCGAACAACCGTCGTCGGGCGCGGGTCCACGGTTTCCGTCTCCGGATGCGGACCCGTGCGGGCCGCGCCATCGTCTCGGGGCGGCGCCGTAAGGGCCGCGCCAGCCTCACCGCCTGATCACCGACCGAAGTCGGTGCCCGATGCCCGGTCCGCCGAACCCTGTGACCCACGCCGCCGGTAACCCTGCCGGTTCGGCGGCTTCGATGATGTCCGGGTGCCCGGGTGCTTCCTGAGCGGTATCGGCTGCACCAGCGTGCCGATTTCTCCCGAACGGTACGGCGCGGGCGGCGCGCCGGAAAGCGGGATCTCGTCGTCCATGCTCTGGTGGATCTCCCGGACCCGGGTGATCCACAGGTCCGGGTCCGGTTCGGTGGCCCGCGATTCGGACTGATCGTCAGCAAGGCGGTGGGTCCCGCGGTCGTCCGGCACCGCGTGGCCCGCCGCCTGCGTCATATCTGTGCCGAACTGACCGCGGATATCTCCGCCGAGGTGGATATCGTGATTCGCGCTCTCCCCGGCGCCGCCGGCGCCGACAGTGACGAGCTACGCCGTCAGTTGCGTAGCGGATTACGCCGGCTAGATCTCCGGACGACAGCCGATCCGGGCACTCCGCTATGAGTGCCCGTACCTCACCCATGGCCGCCGTCGTCCGATGGCCGGCAAATATTCTGATCTTCTCGATCGAGCTGTACCGGACCTATGTCTCCCCGACCCGGATGCCGGTCTGCCGGTTCACCCCTACCTGTAGCGAGTACGCGGTGACCGCCCTGCGCACCCGGGGACTGATTGTCGGCCTCGGACTGACGGTCGTGCGATTGGCCAAATGCGCCCCCTGGCACCCTGGTGGATGGGATCCCGTGCCGGAGCGGCAGCGCAGTGTCGGCCACGACGACCCGCGGCCCAAAGCTTGTAAGGGATCACCGCACGCGGTGATCGGTGACACTACCGACGGGAGTGCATAGAGCCGTGCTCGATTTCATCTACTACCCGGTGTCCTGGATCCTCTGGTTCTGGCATCGGGTCTTCGGCTTCGCGTTCGGGGCCGATAACGGCCTGTCCTGGGCGCTGTCCGTGGTTTTCCTCGTCTTCACGCTCCGCTTGGTGCTCTACAAGCCCTTCGTGAGACAGGTCCGTACCACCAAGCAGATGCAAGAACTGCAACCGCAGATCAAGGAACTGCAGAAGAAGTACAAGAACGACCGCCAGAAGATGGCGCTGGAGATGCAGAAGCTCCAGAAGGATCACGGCTTCAACCCGCTCATGGGCTGCCTGCCGATCCTGGCCCAGGTTCCCGTGTTTCTCGGCCTGTTCCACGTGCTGCGTTCGTTCAACCGCACCGGTACCGGTTTCGGCCAGCTCGGGATGGATCCGTACACCAACGCGCATACGCCGAACTATGTCTTCAACGTCGAGGATGTCCAGTCGTTCCTGAGCGCACGTATCTTCGGCGCGCCGATCTCCGCGTTCATCACCGCACCGTTCGAAGAGTTGCAGGCGTTCGCCGATTACGGCGGTACTCCGAGTCGGCTCAGCATTGCCGCGGTCGCGATCCCGCTCATGGTGATCGCCGCGGTCGCGACCCATTTCAACGCGCGGGCGTCGGTCGCCCGGCAGAGTGCCGAAGCGGCAGCCAACCCGCAGGCCGCGATCATGAACAAGCTGGCGTTGTGGGTGTTCCCGTTCGGCGTCCTGATCGGTGGCCCGTTCCTGCCCATCGCCGTCCTGCTGTACTGGGTGTCCAACAACATCTGGACCTACGGTCAGCAGCATCTCGTTTTCGGTCGGATGGCCAAAGAAGAGGAAGCCAAGCGGCAGGCCAAATTGGAGAAGCAGGCCAACAACGCGCCCAAGCCCGGAGCCAAGCCGGTCGACACCCGGAAGAAGCAGACGGCTGCACCGGCCGCTGGTTCCGAGGAAGACGCTGCCGACGGTAAGCCCAACGCGAACGGGTCGACTCCCGCCAAGACGAACGCGAAACCGAAACAGGGCCAGCGCCGGCCGGGTGGTCAGAAGCGATCCGGCAACCGCGGTCGCGCCAACCAGAAGCGGCGCCGCTGACGCTCCCCCGCAGACCCCTTGTGATCGGGACACCGGCCGACGGGCGGTCGGTGTCCCGGCGAGCAGATAAAGGAAAAATATGACACTCGAGACCGAAGGTGGCGACGCCACCGCCAGCGCATCCTCCACCGTCGTCGAGCCGGCCGCCGCGGATTCGGCGGCCGACGCCGAGGAAGCCCTCATCGAAGAGGGTGAGATCGCGGGCGACTATCTCGAACAACTTCTCGATGTGCTCGACTTCGACGGGGATATCGACCTCGATGTCGAAGGTGATCGCGCGGTGGTCAGTATCGACGGCGGTAAGGACCTGTCGAAACTGGTCGGCCACAGTGGTGAGGTACTCGACGCACTCCAGGAACTCACCCGCCTGGCGGTGCAGCAGGCCACCGGTGTGCGGAGCCGGTTGATGCTCGATGTGGCGGGTTGGCGGGCCAAGCGCCGCGCGGATCTCAGCGCCCTGGGCGCAGCGGCCGCGCAGCGTGTTCTGGAGACGGGTTCGCCCGAGCAGCTCGCTCCGATGACGCCGTTCGAACGCAAGATCGTGCACGATGCGGTCGCCGCGATCGACGGAGTCGCCAGCGAGAGCGAGGGCGTGGAACCCAACCGGCGCGTTGTCGTCATACCGGACTGAGTTTCCCGGGCCGGCCGAGTAGGCGGTTGGCCGGCGGATATGGAGGGCCCGAGTCGCAGCAGACTCGGGCCCTTCGTGTATCCAGGTCCGGCTGCTCGGGAAGGATCCGGGGTCGGGGGCTACGGTAAGAGACCGTAGTAGGTCTATCCGCTAGAACTCGTCGATCACATCGGACAGAAGGGCGTTTCACGTGAAACCAGAACTCGGCGATTCGGCGGCCCTGGTGTCGCAGTCGCCGCCGCCGGCGGAAGCGGAGACCGTATTCGGCGAGCGGCTGGGATCGGCGTGTGATTACTGGAGGGCTCTGGCCACCGCCGGGGTGGAGCGCGGACTGATCGGGCCTCGGGAAGTGCCCCGCCTCTGGGAGCGCCATATCCTCAACTGTGCGGTCGTCGGCGAACTGATCGGTGACGGCGCCTCGGTGGTCGATATCGGCAGCGGTGCGGGCCTGCCCGGAATTCCGCTCGCTCTCGCCCGGCCGGACCTCCGGATCACCCTTGTCGAGCCGTTACTGCGCCGAACTGTTTTCCTCAAAGAATTCATCGATGCGGCAGGGCTCGAGATCACCGTGGTGCGGGGCCGTGCGGAACAACCCGGGGTGATCCAGGAGGCGGGCGGCGCCGATGTGGTGACATCGCGGGCCGTCGCGCCGTTGGCGAAGCTTGCGGAATGGTCGGTGCCGCTACTGCACGAGCACGGACATATGCTCGCGCTCAAAGGTTCGAGTGTCGCCGAGGAACTGGAACGGGACAGAGTGGCAGTCGAACGGACCGGAGCCGGAAATTTCGCGGTCCTGGAATGCGGAGCCGGGATAGTCGATCCCCCCACTGTCGTTCTTTCCGCCGAACGTCTGCGTCGTTCGGAGCGGCCGTCCAAACGACCGAAGAAGCGCACCCGCGCGCAGCGGCGGGAGGAAACAGGGCAAGCCTGATCCCGGGCTCGGTTTCCTGCCACTCCCCCGCTCCGGCATCGATGTTTCCCGTGAAACGTCCGCGTGCTCATGTGCTGCGATGGACTGATGATCGAGCGATGTGGGCTGAGCCCCGCGGCCGGCCACCGGGCCGACCTTGTCGAAACGGAGCGATCCCGGGCGGCGACTGCAGGCTGATCCCGGCATATCCTCCCCGTGACGAACGCGCTGTGCTCCTAGCGCCTCGCCGGATGAATCACCTGTCTCGGGACGCAGAATCTCGGGCCCCGGGTCCCGGCCGCGCATCCCGGACCGAGTCGGCGGCACGTCGGGGCGATAGGGGGTCGAGTAGAGGTGAGTGCAGGGTCCTCGCCATAGGCCGAATGGGGCCGGTCTGCTGGAATCCGCTGCTGGATCACCTCGAGAAAGACGAGGGCGTTGTAGCTGCGGTATCGGCTGTGTGGACGAGGTTATGCGCCGGCTGCCTGGTGTCCGCGAGCACTGCCGGTACCTGTGCGCCGGGCTGCCCGGAGTGCCCGAATCTTCGGGCGGTTGGCTACTGAGTGCGGTCCCCCGAGAGATCGGATCGGTCGGAGGTGTGCAGGTATGGGCTGGGTCGTGGTCCTCGCGGAATCGGCCGGCGCTAACCCGCCGCCCGGCTGGGGGGTTCGCAGCTTTCGGGGATGGTTGTTTCGGTCCGGACAAGGCGTTTGGCCGACCTGTCGCGGATGCGATCCGGCGGACATCCGCGTTTCACGGGAAACATTGAGAGTTGCCCGTGTGCGACTCGTTCCCGCGGCCGCGGTCTGGTCTGCCGCACGTATCCGGCCATCGGCCTCGACATCTTCGTCACTGTGACGGAAACGTGCCCATAGTCCTCCTGCCACGGCTGCCGACGCGCGACCTTCGCAAAGTAGTCGCGGTGCCCTTCGAGCGCCGCGGGCGCTTATGTTTCACGGGAAACATAAGCGGCTACAGGGCGCGACGGTAAGGCAGGGCGGCCCAGGCGACCGGTGTCTATACCGGACTGTTGCTGTTCGACTTCTTCCACGTCCGCAGTGCACATCTCACTTTCGATCCCCGACCGATCTCAGGGTGAAGAGCCCCTCTGTCACCGACGACTACTTCCAGGCACACCCTCCGGCTGTTGCATCGCGGTGCCGGCGAGGGGAACGACGGGTGCGGGTAATGGGGCAGGACGAAGACCGGGGCCCGCGTCGGCGGCAACGGTGCCGGCGAATCCAACCCCATGGCGAATCGGACGGTGAGGATGCTCATCTCGGCGACCGGCGTTCTCCGACCGGTGTCCAGAACCGCTCCCCCGAAGGAAGGGACCGTCGCATCGGTCTCGACGAGTGCCCGGACCACGGTTACCACAATGGCCGGCTGTGTTCAGAGGTGGGACCGTCGAAGAGTGCTCCGAGCACATTCCGGCCGTCCTCGGCTTTCATTGCGTGGCGTCCGCATGCGCCACCGTCCCTACGGCGTCGCGCGTCAGTACGCGCGGAGGTGTCGGGCTGAACGAGGATGGTGAAGCTGCGCCCGCTGTTCGGCGCCGAGATGCCGGGCCTGCAAGGTCGTCCTCGATCAGGGGCGAGGGACTGGGCGGTGCTTGCCGCTGGATATGGGTGGCCGGCCACATCGCGGTAGGAAGCCGCAACCGTGGCGACGAGTGAGCTGCGGAGTGAGCGGGTGCGTGTGGAACAGACGATGTTTCCCGTGAAACATCGTCCCGGGGAGACCGCGCGGCGGTGAACGTGTTTCCAGGGGATGAATTCAGGAGACTTCCGCGTGTCGCGGGCGCGTCGCAGCGATTCAGCTTTCTTCTCGGGCTCGCTGCTGGCAAGCTATTGGACGTCGGGCGTGAGCGCTGGTGCCACGGTGGAATCTCGGTGTTGCAGCGGTGCAGCTCCGTTCGATCGACCGGCGGCTCGGTGTACGCGTCGGAGGAGGTGGCTTCGCATGTCCACGCTGTGCGGCGAAGTCATCCGTCCCGCACGGATGCCGCAGCGTCGGTTGTGGACCGGCAATACGGTCCAGCACGGCTTGTTTCGACGACACGGTGCCGGCGTCTGTCAGGCCACGTGATCTTGCAGTTCTCGCGTAAGGAGCGGTCTATGTCGAACGGTTCAGCGAATGTTTCACGGGAAACATCGCGCGTGCCGGGAATGCTGGATGGCAGCAATATCGGCCCGGAGGCATTCGGAAGCACACCGTATGGCCATATCTCCCCCACCGAGACGCCGATCGCCGCCGAGGCACACCGCGCGAGCCAGTTAATGCATCCAGGAAAGGTGACAGTGCCCAAACCTCACGAGCAACGCATCATCACCATAGCCAACCAGAAAGGCGGAGTCGGAAAGACTACGACAACGGTCAACCTGGCCGCAGCCCTGGCGCATCAGGGGATGAAGGTGCTCGTGATCGATCTCGATCCGCAGGGCAATGCCAGCACCGCGCTCGGGGTCGAGCATCACTCGGGTATTCCGTCGACCTACGAACTGTTGATCGGCGAAATCAAGGTCCAGGACGCGATTCAGCAGAGCCCGCACAGTGACAACCTGCTCTGCATCCCGGCGACCATCGATCTCGCCGGCGCCGAGATCGAACTGGTGTCGATGGTGGCTCGGGAGGCGCGGCTCAAAGGCGCTATCCAGGAAGCCAATATCGCGGGTTACGACATCGATTACGTGATGATCGACTGTCCGCCGTCGCTCGGTCTGCTCACGATCAACGCCATGGTCGCGGCCCGGGAAGTCCTGATTCCGATTCAATGCGAGTACTACGCCCTCGAGGGCGTAGGCCAGCTGATCCGGAATATCGGCTTGGTCCAGTCGCACCTCAACCCGGAACTGCATGTCTCGACTGTGGTTCTCACAATGTACGACGGCCGGACCAAACTGGCCGATCAGGTGGCCGAAGAAGTGCGCAGTCATTTCGGTGACGTCGTCCTGCGGTCGGTGATCCCGCGCAGCGTCAAGGTCTCCGAGGCGCCCGGATACGGTATGACGGTCCTCGACTACGACCCGGGTTCCCGCGGCGCCCTGAGCTATCTGGACGCCGGCCGGGAAATGGCCGCGCGCGGTGCAGCTTGGCAGGCGGCGCTCGCGGAAGGCGCTCAGTGAACGGATCGGGCATGGCTGTGGACGCGGGCAATGGAAAGGGTAGGCCGGTGAGTCAGTCGAAAAAAGGTGGGCTGGGACGCGGTCTGGCGGCATTGATCCCCACCGGCCCGGCTCCGGTGGCGACCGGGCTGGGGTCCGAGGCCGCTGATGCGGTGATCGGTCTGGATCCGGGGCCGCGCCCCGCGTCCACCTATTTGCATCAGGTTCCCGAACCTGTGGAGAGCGCTGATCTCGCTTCGGCAGGCGATGCGGTGTACCGGGAGATCGCGCCCGGGAACATCGAGCCCAATCCGAAACAGCCCCGGCAGTATTTCGACGATGAGGCGCTCGCCGAACTGGTCCACTCGATTCGCGAGTTCGGTTTGATGCAGCCGATCGTGGTCCGAGAACTGGAGCCGGGCGGTGACCGCTATCAGCTCATCATGGGTGAGCGACGCTGGCGGGCCTGCCAGGAGGCGGGGCTGGAAGTTATTCCAGCGATCGTCCGGGAGACCAACGACGACGCGATGCTGCGCGATGCACTGCTGGAGAATATCCATCGCGTGCAGCTCAACCCGCTCGAAGAGGCGGCGGCTTATCAGCAATTGCTGGAGGAGTTCGGGGTTACGCAGGAAGAGCTGGCGTCGCGGCTCGGGCGGTCGCGGCCGGTGGTGACCAATATGATCCGCCTGCTGAAACTACCGATTCCGGTGCAGCGCCGGGTCGCGGCCGGGGTGCTGTCCGCCGGGCATGCGCGGGCACTGCTCGGTCTGGAGGGGGGAGCCGATGCACAGGAGGTGCTGGCCGCCCGGATCGTTGCCGAGGGGCTTTCGGTGCGGTCCACCGAGGAAGCGGTGAAGCTGTCGAACCGGGAAGAGGAACCGGCCAAGCCGCCGGCGCCGCGCCGGCCCCCTATCCACTCCCCCGGGTTGCAGGATGTCGCCGACCGGTTGTCGTCATCGTTCGATACACAGGTTTCGGTGAGTCTCGGCAAGCGGAAGGGCAAGATTGTTGTCGAGTTCGGGTCGGTGGACGATCTGGAGCGGATCGTCGGAATGATGCTGCAAACGTCGCTGAACAATTGAAATTTCGGCTTGTTGTCCGCATAACCTCTGCCTCGGCCAGGAAACGTCACTGTGACAGTGGATGGTCGCGGATCCGATCCGGCGAGGCAGTCCCTGACCGAAGACTTAGTGACGCGGAATGAGGCGAGTTCGCTTGATCGCATATTCTTGCTGGCGAGAAACCATTGATGCGGCGTGAGCATCGACGAATCGGATAGCTGGAGGCTGAGCGGAGCGGTGTCGACCAGCGTCACAGGATTAACCCTGGAAAGCATCAGCCGGCTGCCGGCGCATGCTCGCCGGTGTGTGTTCTGGGAGATCGACCCGGCGGTAGCCGCGGACTCCTGCGAATTCAGCGATCCGGTATTCGAGAAGGAAGCCTGGATCTCCACGGTCATGCTCGAATGGGGTTCGTGCGGGCAGCTCGCGACGATCGATGACAAGACCGTCGGCTGTGCGCTCTACGCACCACCCCGGGTGGTGCCGCGGGCCGGCCTCTTCCCCACCTCGCCGGTGAGCCCCGATGCCATCCTGCTGACCACGCTCGGCACCGAATACCCCGACCTGGACGGTGATATCGCCTACCGGATGGTGCAGGGGGTCGTCACCGATCTGGTCCGCCGCGGTGTACGCGCTTTGGAAGCGTTCGGTATCCGGGACGCGCACGCAAGCACCGCGCTCTCCGACCGGCCGACCGGAACCATGCGCCTGATGGAACGAATCGGTGTTCCCGGGCGCGGTGCCCGGCGATCGGTAATGGAGTGCAGCCCGGAGAACTGCATGATCGACGCCGATTTCCTGCAGGAGGTCGGATTCGAGATAGTGGCACCGCATCACCGGTTCCCACGGCTACGGCTGGAGCTCGATACCGATCACGGCTGGAAAGAAGATGTCGAACGGGCCCTCGACCAGCTGCTGGCCGCGGCGTCGATGACAGTGCCGACCCGGATTCTCACCCTCTGAGCCCGACGGCCGGGGAATCCGCTAACCGCTGTCGGCGGCGGCGAGTTCCTCGGCCAGTAGTTCGGCGAAAGTGTATGTGCCGGTCGGCTGATCGTCTTGGCCCAGCAGGTAGAGCCGTTTCACCGAGATCAGGATCGCTTCCGCGATGACATCGCGCATCCGCGGATCGGCCAGCACCGACGCATCGTACTGGTTGGTGACATAACCCAGATCCACCTGCACGGTCGGCATCTTGGTCAGGCGCAGCAGATCCCAGGTACGCGGGTGGGTCCGGCAGTCCTGCAGCGAGGTCCGGGCCACCACTTCCCGTTGAATGAACCCGGCCAGCACCTGGCCGATCATCGATACCGAACCGTGTGAATTCCCGAAGTAGAACCCGGCGACGCCGTTGGCCATCGGGCTGGAGTTGGACGCGCAACGCAGGGAAATCATCAGATCCGCGTCGAAGGCATTGGAGGTTTCGGCGCGTTCCACATCGGTGGGATTACTTCCCCATGGGCGGGACAGGAACGTCTCCATCCCGGTCGCGGCCATCCGGCCTTCCAACCGGCTGGCCAGATCCCACAGGATCTCCTGTTCGTACACATCGCCGAACTCGGTCGGGACAGCACGGCCACGGTCGGGTCCGCCCAGACCCGGATCGATGACGATCCGTTTGCCGGTCAGCTGCGGACCGGCACGATGCACCACTTCTTCCTCGGCGATCCGATGCGGATTACCGCCGGTGACGCGGGCTCCGAGCAGCTCGAGCGAACGCAGCGTGTCCGGGCCGCAGATACCATCGGCGGCCAGGCCGATTTCACGTTGGAACGAAGTCAGGCCCTCGTGCGTGTGGGGGCCGAAGAAACCGTCCACCCGGTGTACATAGAAACCGAGGTCCTGCAGCCGGCGCTGCAGGGTGGCGACATCGTCGCCGTACAGCGGCGCCGACAACTGGTAGATGAGCGTGCGGGCACCCAGCCGATAAGACGCTTCTTTCAAGGCCCGGTAGGTCGCGGGACCGATCTCACCGTCGACCAGGAGTCCGCGGTGCTGCTGGAAGGCACGCACCGCGGAGTCGAGCTGATAATCGAAGGTGGCTTCGGTGTCTTTCCAGTACTCGTCCGAACCATTGGTCTGCGCACCGTTGTGCGCGTGCAGGAACCCCAGACTCGCCAGGGTGCTCCGAACCTCTGCTACGGCTGGACCGGTGTCGCCGTGACGAAGTCGGTGCATGCGTGAGGGCCCTTCCTTCCGTCAATCCCGGGTACCCACTCATGCGACGGCGTACACCCTCGCACGACGGAGCGTGGTCGATTCTGTCAGACCCGGACCGGGATTCGACAATCATGGTCAGGGCATACTACGGCGCGTTGCCGCGTGACGGCCGCCGGATGGCCTATTCGAGACGTCAGATGACGTCTTCGATTTCCCGCAGGAGTGCGGCCTTCCCCTTGGCTCCGACGATCTGTTTCACCGGCTTGCCACCGGCAAACAGGATCATAGTCGGCACGCTCATGACCTGGTAATCGCGGGCGGTATCGGGGTTGGCGTCGATATCGAGTTTGGCGACGGTGAGCTTGTCGGCGTGCGAGCCCGCGATCTCCTCCAGCACGGGGGCGACCATCTTGCACGGTCCGCACCAGGTGGCCCAGAAATCGACCAGTACCGGCTTCTCGCTCTGCAGGACAGTATCGGCGAACGAGGCATCGGTGACGGGGACCGTGTTGGTGATCTCGGACATGGCGGTTCTCCTTGGTTCTCCGGGCGCCGATGCGCCCGGGGCTGGGGCGGGTGACCGATCGCGCGGATCGGTCACCCGGTGAGCCCCTGCGGACTCAATCGGCTGTCGAAACGGCGACGGGCTGGTCGGCGTGCGGCAGCGTATTGCTGGTGATATCGCCCTTTTCGGCGAGCCAGCGTTCGGCGTCGATGGCGGCCCGGCAGCCGGTGCCGGCCGCGGTGATGGCCTGCATATAGGTGTGGTCGACGAGGTCACCCGCGGCGAAGACACCGGGGACCGAGGTCTCGGTGCCCGGATCACGCACCAGGACATAGCCTTCCGCGTTCCGGTCCACCTGGCCGCTGACGAGTTCGCTGCGCGGGTCGTGCCCGATGGCGACGAAGAGGCCGGTCGCCGCGAACTCCGCCGTTTCCCCGGTGCGGGTATCGCGCAGGGTCAGCGAAGTGACACTGGTCTCGCCGTGCACCTGGGTCACTTCGGCATTGGTGCGGAACCGGATCTTCTCGTTGTTCTTGGCACGTTCGAGCATGATGCGCGAAGCGCGGAATTCGTCACGCCGGTGGACGACGGTGACGCTGGAGGCGAACTTGGTGAGGAAGATCGCCTCCTCCATGGCCGAATCGCCGCCGCCGACAACCACGATGTCCTGGCCCTTGAAGAAGAAGCCGTCGCAGGTGGCGCAGGCGCTGACACCGCGGCCGAGCAGTTCCTGTTCACCGGGGACGTTCAGATAGCGGGCGGCCGATCCCATGGCCAGGATCACCGCATGCGCCTCGTAGACATCGTCGCCGACGGTGACCTTCTTCACCGGCCCGCTCAGGTCGATCGCGTCCACGTCTTCGGTGCGGATCTCCGCACCGAATCGTTTGGCCTGCTCCCGCATCTGTTCCATCAGATCGGGACCCATGATTCCATCGCGGAAACCGGGGAAGTTCTCGACCTCGGTGGTGGTCATCAGGGCGCCGCCGAATTGGGTGCCCTCGAAGACCAGCGGCTCGAGTTCGGCGCGGGCGGCGTACACGGCGGCGGTGTATCCGGCCGGTCCGGAGCCGACGATGATCAGGTCGCGAACTGGCGTGCTCATGGGACCCTTCCGGAGAAAGCTGACTGGGACGTTTCGGTCAACAACAGGGTAGACGGGCTTTGTTCCCGGCGGCGGCCTGTGCCGGGCCGCGGCCCCGAGCTTATGCGGGGGCCGGTGACGGGCAGCGCAGGGACCGGCGGGTGACTACACACAGCGCGCAGCCGGAGGTAATTCAGCCGATATCTGTGATCGGGGCCAGTAGCTCCGGGTTGCCCGGCCCGCATCCGGGCCCGACGACAAGCGCCGTGACCTGCGCGCCGTTTCGCCCGCCGACCAGTATCAGCACTGCGTCGTCACGCTCGCGGAACCTCATCTCGGTGGACCCGAGTACAGGCCGGTCCACTCCTGCAGCCCGGACGCATGCGGTGAGGGCCGCGGGGTCCGCCAGCCGGCCGGGAACATCATGGCGGCCCAGGACACGGAGCGCGGCGGCCATATCCAGGGCGGCGCCAGTTTCCGTACCCGTGGTTTCGGTGGGCGCGGCGGTCGGCATCGTTTCGCCGTCTGGACGGATACCGATGAACAGCGCAGCACCGGCGCAGATCAGCACGGCCGCGGCGGCGGCCAGCGCGGCGGCGAGCCGCCGGCGCCGCCGATAGGCGTCCAGGGATATCGGCCCTTCATCGTCGCACTCTGCCGCCGGAGTCGATCGGCGGGCGTTCGCAGCGCCGGGTCCTACGGTGAACGCCGGTGCCGGGATATCGCCGAGCGGCACGGTCGCCTCCACCGTATCGGCGGAATCGGCACCGTCCTGGTGGGCCGTTTCGCTCCCGAGGGATTCGGCGAACCCTGCCAGCCGGGCCGCGATATCGGCCGGCATCGGGCGGACCACCCGATCGGACTCGGCGAGGCCGGTGAGAGACCTACGTACCGCATCGAGCGATTCGAGATAGCGCCGGGCGTCCGGATCCTGCCGGACCGCGGGCCACAGCCGGGCCTCGAGTTCGGGGTCGATATTTCCGGCGTGCAGATCCGCGAGCAGCTCCGCGGGGAATGGAGGTTGCGGAACGGGGCTCATGACCTTCGCACCTCCAATGCTGCTGCGTCCATCTGGCTCGGGTATCGATTTCTGGGTCTGCGGTTGCGCTCCCGGTGAGTACATACTGTTCGGGAGGGAAAACGTGTCACTGGATTGGACGTGTCGGGTTCACATCCGGTTCCCCTCTCCGTTCAGCGAATCCAATTCGGCCTTGAGGCGTTGCCGGGCGCGTGCGCATCGGCTCTTGATCGTGCCCACCGGAACACCGAGCAGATCGGCCGCGTCGGCGACGCTGTACCCCTCGACGTCCACGGCCACCACCGCCGCGCGCTGATCCGGTGGCAGTGCGAACAGTGCGCGTTCGAGCACGATGGAGATATCGATCCGGCTGTATTCGTCGGCGTGGTCGGATATTTCGGGCCAGACATCCGGCGGTAGGACCACGGCCCGCTGGGCGCGATTGCGCCGGATACGGTCCAGACAGGCATTGACGACGATGCGGTGCAGCCAGGTACGAACCCCTGATTCCCCCCGGAAGGATCCGGCATTGCGATGGGCCGACAGCAAGGCTTCCTGGAGCGAATCGGCGGCATCCTCGGGGGTGTAGCAGACACGCGCGGCGGTCTGCCACAGATGGTCGTTGTGCCGGCGGATCAGTTCGGCGAAGGCATACGGCGCACCGGCGGCGTGCGCCCGCAGTAATTCGGAGTCCGAGGTGCTGTCGAAACCGGCTTCTCGCGTTCCCGCCCCAGTAGACGGCGCCGTCCCCCCGCGAACCCCCGCATTCAATTCGGACGACAATAGCCAACCCCTTGGACAACCGCCCACGACAGCTTCGGCGCGGCGCCAACCGGCCGGTGGTGATTACTGCGTGTACTCAGCGAGCGGGACCGAACCCCTGATCCCACCGGCTCCCTCCTGGGAGCGCGGATCGTGATCATATCCCGGCCGCTATTGCGCGGCAACCGGATCCGTACCCTCCGGATACCCGCACGACTGGTCGAAACAGCAGGTCAGGGCTTTGACTCGAAACCCAGCTCGGCGATCGAGCTCTGGAACTGGGCCCCGGAATTACCGAGCCCGGTGACCCAGATCAGAACATAGCGAGCGGCCTGATCGGTTTGCACCGGCACCTCCGTGACCCCGTCACCGAGCACCGCGGTACCGGCGAGCTGTGTCTGATCCAGGGTGGGTGTTTCGGTGGGCGAGGTCCGGATCTCGACCGAGGTCCCGGGGGTGGGCGAGGTGATGGTGACCTTGGTGAGGTTCGCCGGGCTCGGCAGTGTCGCCAACAGTCCGACCCCCTGTTTCAACGCCGGGAACTGCTGGAAGTACTGGTCGGTGCTCCACGTGGTGGCCGGATCGCCGTCCATCGCGGCGGCGGCGCCGTCGGGGTCGTCGGGGGTGCCCTCCGGGGAGAACACGGTGATCCCCGAAATCGGCACCGGTACGCCGGCGGCCGCGGCGGGCGTGCTCGACGGGGCCGCCGAGCTCGGCGATTCCTCCGGTGCGCGGCTCGTCGTCAAACCGATCGCCCGCTGCTCGTTGAGCGGTTCACTGGAATCCCCCGGCGCGAAAACGCTCACCAGCCACCAGATGACGATGCCGACCACGAGCGCGGTCAGAATCCCCAGGGCCACCATGATCCACATCATCCGCTGCGATTTCTCGCGTTCGGCGGCCAGCAGTTCCGGATCGGCCAGCGATTCGTCGGCCGGGGCCGGGGCGCGCTGCCCCAACCGCAGTACCGGGATGAAATCGGTCTTCTGGTCGACCACCGAGGCCTGTTCCAGCACGTGCTGGATGGTGGCGGCGGTGCGGACCCCCGTGTTCGGTTCCAGTGAGCGAACCGCCACCGCGGAGATCTCGAAGGGAACCTCGGGCCGGATCTGGCGTGGTTCCACCGGAGTGCCGTCCGGACCGAAATCTGCCAGGCGCAGCCCGCCCACCGCGGCGGCGCTGCCACTGACACCGCCGGTCCGCAGCGGCCACCGTGCAGTGATGAGTGCGTAGAGCATCGCGCCCAGGCCGCGCACGTCGCTCTGCGGGTCGGCATCGCCGAGGGTGCCGGGGAAGGCGAGTACCGCGTCACCGTTCGCGCTGATGCGGATGCGGTCCGGATGGTCGATCGACAGCGCGCCGCCACTGCGGTGCGCCATTTCGGTGGCCGAGGCCAGCACCCGGATGGCGCGCGCGGCACCGATCGGGGACGGAACGGTCTCGGCCATTTCGCGCAGCGAGCGTCCGGGCGTCCATTCGGCCACCACGATGCCACCGGAACTGCCGCGCACCACATCGAGTACGCGCGCCAGACCCGGGGAATTGATACGGCCCAGGCGCAGCGTGCGGGACAGGATTGCCTGCGGGCCGTCCTGGCCCGAATCGCTTGCCGCCCGCTGATCCGCGTCGACGAAAGTCAGCGCCACTTCCCGGTCCAGCTTGATATCGAGCGCCTGCCAGAACTTCAGGCCGCGCGCGCCGCCGTGGTCGGCGAGCAGCCGATATCGCCCGCCGGCGACCGAAGCGCCGGCGATGAGTTTGGGCCCGCGCTGCACCCGGCTCGCCTGCGTCATCGGTGGTACGGCGATCATCCCGGTGTCGTAGACCGGGTCGGTGGCCGATACCGTGGCCCCGGTGCGCTGGACGTGCTCCTCCGACAAATGCTCGGCATCGTCCGGCTGCCCGGTGGCCGCGTCGTCGTATCGGGGTCCGCTGTCCGGTGCCTGCTCGGGCGGGCGGGCGGATTCGGTGGAACCGGTATCCGCACGCTGGGTGCGCGCCTCACCCGGCTCCGACTGCTCCGGGGGAACATCGGTGGACAAGCGTCCGCTCGCCGGATTCCGCGCAGGATCGGCGGCTGGGACCTTGCCCACCGCGTCGTCGCTCACCCTCGGACCTCCTTCGCCCTGGTATGCCGCAAACTCGGCGGGTCTATCACTTGTGCCGGTCTGCCGAACAGGGTACGGGAACTGGCCGGGTACGGTGCGATCAACCGAGTCCGGCCGGATCACCGGTAGCACCATTGTGCTCTGTGCGTCCATGGCCGAATCGAAGCCGGAGTACGCGAGATACGGGTCGGGCCGGCGCAGGATCCGCGTGGTGTGCTCGTCCTCGACGGGTTCGTCGAGATCCAGCGGCGGCGCCGGCGGGGTGATACCGAGCCGCCGCGAAATCGCGACCGTGATGGCCACGACCTCGGGGATCCCGGCCAGGCGCATCAGCCCGAACGCCACCGCGAACATCACGATCGCGGTGATCCCGACCCGGATGAACGAACCCGGACCGCCGAGCGATTCGGTGAGCCGGTCCAGACCCATCACCCGGTCGGCGATGAGCATGACGGCACCGCCGGCCAGCGAGGACAGCAGCACCCGGCTGACCGTACGTCCCACATTGGCCATCCGCAGATCGCCCAGGCTGCGGTGCAACAGCCAGCCACCGATCACCGCACCGGTGGTGAAACCGAGACCGGTGGCGATACCGAGCACGATCACCACCTGGTCGCTGCTGTCGGCGATGAACGGGGCCAGCGCCGAGAACAGGATCTTGACGGCGGTGATCCCGAGGATGATCCAGGTCGGCGTCCACGCCTGTTCGCGTGCGTAGAACACCCGCAGATGAATCAGTACGAGCGAGTACGGAATCAGCGTGAACGCCGAGAAACTGACCGCCGTACCGAGCCGGGAGGCGTCCTCGGCGAAGCGCGCGTACCCGAACAGCGCATCGCCGACCTGGGGGCCCGCCAAGGTCAGGAAGGTGACGATCGGGATCAGCGCGATCATGGTCAGCCTGGTGGCCGCCGACAGGTCGTCGACCACGGCCGGGGTGTCGTCGTTGGCGGCATTGCGGCTGAGCCGGGGCATGATCGCGGTGAGCAGGGTGACGCCGATAACGCCGTACGGCAGCTGCAGCAACAGCCACGCGTTCTGGTAGATCGCGGGGCCGGCCTCATCGGCGTGTGAGGAGATGTTGTTCGCGAAAATCCCGCCGATCTGGCTGATCAGCACGTAGAGGATGATCGCCGCGGCCATGGTGCCGAACTGTTTGAGGCGGTTGTCCAATCCCCACAGCGGCCGCAGATCGATGCCCTGGCGGCGGATGGCCGGCAGCAGGCTGACCGCCTGCACGATCACGCCCAGAGTTACGCCACAGCCGAGGACGAGCAGTTTCGGATCGCTCATCCGGACCGGATCGAGGGTGATCTCCCCGGGTGTCAGCGCGTAGAGCCCGAGCACCACCAGCACCAGCACGTTGTTGAGGACCGGCGCCCACGCGCCCGGTTTGAACGCACCCCGGGTGTTGAGGATGGCGGTGAACAGGGCCGACAGCCCGTAGAACAGCACGGCCGGGACCAGCAGGAAGGTCAGTGCCGTGGTGAGCGATGTATTGACCTTGCCGTCCGCGGAGACGAAAACATGGGTCGCCAGAACCGGAGCCGCCGCGGTCGCCAGGACCGCCGCGGTACCGAGGATGACGGCGGCGGCGGTGACGAGCCGCCGGATGAACGCGGCACCCCGGTCGGGATCCTCCTGTTCGGCCCGGACCAGCGTGGGCACCACGATGGCGGTGAGCACGGCGCCGAGCACCAGTTCGGCGATCATGTTCGGAATCAGGCTGGCCGAGGTGAACGAACTGGCGATGGCCGGGCCGAGGACCGCGAGCAGCAGCAGCTGTTTACCGAATCCGGTGATGCGGCTGATCAGGGTGGCGATCGCGATCGAACCGGAGTCCTTCAGCAGCCTTGACTGACTGTTGTCGGGTTTGTCCCCGGTATCGGCCGCTTCGGGCGGGTCGGCCACGGCGACCGCGGGCAGCGGGCCGGTGCGAGGACGGTCACCGGCAGCCGGCGGGACTCGCGTGGGTGCAGCGCGCTGCGGTTCGACCGTAGTCGCGACCTGCGGTAGCGGTTGTGACGGCGGTGCCTGCCGGCGCGGTGGGGTCTGCGGGCGCAGGTTCCCGGGCGGCGGTGCCGATGGCGCCGGCCGGTTCGGCTGCCGCTGCGGACCGGGAGCCGCCGGATTCTGCCCGTGCGCGGGGTTGCGCCGATCGGCCGGACGCGGTGGCCGTTCGGGAGTTCGATCCTGCTGGATGGGCCGCATCCGCTGGGCTGGGAAAGGTTCGGAAGCCGGCTCGTTCGGAGGGCTTGCGGGCTCCGGCCGCGGCTGCACCGGGGGCGCGGGGGGACGTGGGGGCCGCCGGTGGTCGGCATCGGGTTGCGCATCGTGCGGCCGGGCGGGACCGGGCTGCGGACGCCCGGCCGGCGGCGGTACGGAAGATCGGAACGCGGCGGGTCGATTCGCGGGCGGCGCCGCCGGCGGGTGTGGGGCCGGAGGCGGGGCGGCCGGGCGCTGGTCGGGTCCCACCGCGGGGCGGGCGCCGGACGGCGGATCCAGGGGCGGCATACCGGGCCGGCCGCCGGGACGCGGATTCGCGGGTGGTAACGGGCGCCGGACGCCAGGGGGCGGGTTCTGGGGCGCTACGGCAGGTCGCGCGCCGGACGGCGGATTCTGTGGCCGGCCGGGGGCGGGATTGCGGCCGTCGGGCGCGGGGGTACGGCTGTCGGGCGCGGGAGGGCGCTGTCGATTCGCGGCATACCGATCCTCCCCCGGGTGCGGGCCCGGCCCGGCCGGGCGCCGGCCGGAGGGTCCTGGCCGCGGTGCCGGATCGACCGGCCGCTCGGTCCGGCGCAGCTGCGGTGGCGGCTCGCGGAAGGATTCGCGGTCGGTATCGCGCGGGTTGCCGGTCATCTCCGGCCCCGATCCGGGAGCCGGAGACACCCGCTCCCACGGTGCACTGGGGGCCCGCCGGCCGCGTGGACCGTCGGGCTGTCTACCGGGCTGTTGCCGATGAGCGGAGGATTCATCGTCGCTCATCATGCCTCCTGTATCGCCCGGACCCCCGCTTGCCGGTTGTCCCCTGTGTCGTGCCGAACACTTCGCCGCCACTGTTGCGCGCAACGAACTGTACGGTGCGGGCGGCGGGCCGTATCCGGCCGCGCACCGGCGTCCCGGACGGACCAGGAGCGCCGATGCGCGCACCCCTCCAATCTTCCATGGGACGCCCGTGCCGGTCATCTCCCCAGGTCGGCCCGCGCACGTCCGATCCGGGACATCGAGAGCCGGGATTACACCCGCTCCCTGCGGTGTGCCGAGCGGTGACCGGTTTCCCGCGCTTCGTCGCTCACCTGGAACTCGGCGTGGCCGGATTTGCGCCGCCGGGCCCGGCCCAGCCGGATCACCCGCCGCCGGACCCCCGGGTCCACGCCCTTGTCGGCCGGATCGCGTTCGCCGTGGAAGCGCTTCCACAGGCGGCGGCCGGCGAGCAGGAACAACAACGCCGCGGCGCAAGCGGTAATGATGGCAAGAATCTGCCCGTAGGCGTTCGAGCGCACCGAGATCGAGGTGGCATGGCCGAGCGGTATTCCCTCGGGCGTACTCAGCGATATCGGTACGACGAGGTTGCGGCTGTCGCTGACCTCGGTCGGGATCTGGAAGGAACGGGTCCCGCGGGGTGGGAGCAGCTGTTCGCCGATATCGGTGATCTTGGTTTCCGGCGGCGCGTCGATCCGGAAGCGGATCCGCATCGAAATGGGCAGATCATTGCGTGCCACCAGCAGCAACGGACTCGACTCGGAGGCCAGCGTGTACACCCCGCCCGGGGGCAGCACGGTCACCGACCGGTAGATCTCGTCCACCGCCGCGGTGGTCTTTTCGATCCGCCGCTGCGCGAAGACCTCGGCTTGCCCGGTGGGGCCGCCGCGCCGGTCCGACAATGACAACGCGCGCACCAGATCGTCACGTAACGGGTCCAGATAGCCGCGCGGGGTCGGCTGGGTTTCGGGCACCTCCACCATGGCCTGCAGCAGCTGGGACAACCGGTGCGACTGATCGCGGGCCGGTATTGCGAAATGCCCGGGGACCGCCTCCAGGGCGGCGTCCGGGAGCGGGGCCAGTTGATAAGGCGCCGGGTCCGGCGCCTGCCCGACCAGATCGCCGAACGGCCGCGGAACCGCCAGTCTGCTGTCCACCAGCAGTTCGAGCTGGCGCAACAACGCGATCGCTTCGTCGCGGTTGGCGCCCCACTGCTGTGGCGGCATGATCAGCTGGGAGCGTGGCCGGCCCGGATCGGCGTGCAACGCCTGCCAGGACACCGCACCCAGCGCGTCCTGCAGACGTGCGCTGCGCGAATCGTTGGTCACCGGATAGCGGGCCGATTCGGGGACGTAGGCCGGAGTCGGCGGATTGGAGCCGATACCGGCCAGCGCCGCCGCCGGCCAGATATCGAAGGTGGCTACCCGCAGTGCGGGATCAGCCGTCGAGGTGCCCCCACTACCCGCATGATTCGGCGGTGCCGCGGCACCGGGCGTCGCGGGCCGACCCTCGGCCGGTACGGGGCCACCGGCGGGGACGGCCTGTTGTTCGGCCGCCTCGCCGGGGGCGGGGGCCGGTGCGGCTCCCGCGATACCTGGCAACCGCACCACATCCGGCACCGGAGCGTACGGGTCACCGGCCCCGCCCTCCGGCGCGACCGCGTTCCCCGCGAGCACCGCGGTATCGAAACCCTGTGCTTTCAGCAGTTGCGCCGCGGGCGGGTCGAGACTGCTGGCATCGGGCAGGCTCACCCCCCGCACCGACCTGGTGTTCAGGATCGAATCGACGATCTGCGCGGGAGCCCCCAGCGCCCGGGCGGTGAGAGCCGGATCGTTCGCCACCGCCAATGCGGAAATATCGACCTGCGCGAACGGCAACGCCACCGTGCACATCGAGGAGGCCAGCGCACGTACCCGGTCCAGCCACTGCTTCGCGGCCTCGGTGCCCGTCCCCGGTCGTGTCGCTCCTTCGGGATCCGACGGGCTGGCCAGCACCCGGTAGTCCTCGGTCATCGCCTGCACCGTGAGCAGTAGGTCCGGGTCGACGGCCAGGCATATCGCCGAAGCCGGGCCGCCGGCCGAGCGGTCGTCGCCGACGACCGTTTCCAGCGCCCCGACCAGTTCGTCCAACCGGCCACCGCGGCTCAGCGACGCCGCAAGTTCGTCGTCGGTCAGCTCCACGGTCCGGTCCGGATCGCCGGGCTGGCCGGCCACCATGCGCGGCCGGTCGGCCAGCGGCCACAGCAGCGTCGTCGATACCGGCGGATTGGCCGGCGCGGGCAGCGGCGGGGCGCTACCGTCCGCGGCCGCGGGCAGGCCGAGCACCGGCAGCAGGAAACGGGCATCGTCCAACCGCGCCTGGCCGCCGTAGTCCGGGGTCCCGTTGACATTCAGCAGCAGCGGGTAGACACCCGGTTCGGTGATGTTCAACGACTCCCCGGAGCCGTCGCGCAGCGGTACCGACAACGTGAACTGCTGGCGCTGGCCCGGCTCCAGCCGTACCGCGATGTCCTGGAACGGGGTCGGATAGTCGTAGCTGGCCTGATCCAGTTTCAAAGTGGTGCGCAGTTCGCTGGGATCGGCGATCGCCCGCGACCGCTGCACCCGCACCGTCACGGCGTCCACGCCGCGGTCACCGATATTGGTGACTGTTCCGGTCACCGTCAGCAGCGGTTCGCTCGTGGTGGTCACCGTGCCCGGGCTCACCGAATCCAGCGACAGTTTCAGGAACTGCGGCGCAGCGGTATCCTCGGCCGACCCGGTCGGCTGCGCGTAGGCGGCGGTCACGGGCAGCGCGGACAGCGCCGTCACCGCGCCGAGGATGGTCAGGATCACGAAGATGATCCGACTCGGTCGACGCGTCATCGCTTACCGGTCTCCATCCGGTCGATCAGGCGGTTCGCCACCTCGGCCAGCCTGCGCTCGTCGGCGTAGGCGAGCCTGGAGTTCAATTCGCTCAACGGCACCCAGTCCACCTGGGTGACCTCCACATCCGCGTCGGATAGTTCGCCACCGACCGAACGCAGCAGAAAATGGTGCACTGTCTTGTGTACCCGCCGCCCCTCGGTGACGAACCAGTAATCGATACTGCCCAATTCGGCGACCACCACGCCCTGAATACCGGTTTCTTCGGCGACCTCGCGAATAGCCGTCTGTTCCGAGGTTTCGCCTTCTTCGATATGTCCTTTGGGCAGCGACCATAGCAGCCGTCCCCGGCGGTCCGTCCGGCCGATCAGGGCGGCGCATCGCTTATCGGGCGGCCCGTCGAGTCCGTCGACAACCAATCCCCCCGCCGAGGTCTCACGCACCGTGCGCATACGCGGTTTGGCCGCACCACCGGCCGAACCCCGGCGCCGGGGCTGGCGGCGTCGACTGTTCGCGCGATCGGCCGGAGACACTACGCAATACTAGAGCAGTATCTTTTTGCGCCGCCTCCGGCGGCGCGGGGTTTCGGCCCCTTCGGCTTATGCTTTCCGCCCGATCGAGGGCCCGGCCCCCGCACAACGCCAAGGGAGGGGCCGAACCCCGCGCGCCGAAGGCGCGCCGATGAACACAGTAAGGTTCTGCTGTGGTTTCGACGGAGTCCGAGGATGCAGTGCTGGATCGCCGTACTCGTTTGCTGGCGGCGGCGGCGGTCACGCTGGGCCGGCTTTCCGATGTGCTGACACCGCTGGGGGAAATGTTCGCCGCACGGGGTTTCCACCTGTATTTGGTGGGCGGCAGTGTGCGGGACGCGGTTCTGGGGCGGCTCGGCACCGATCTGGATTTCACCACCGACGCGCGGCCCGAGCAGGTACAGCAACTGCTGGACGGCTGGGCGGATCAGCTGTGGGATACCGGGGGGCTCGCATTCGGGACCGTCAGCGCGGCCAAGAGCGGCCAGCAGTTGGAGATCACCACGTTCCGTAGTGACGCCTATGACCGGGTTTCGCGGAATCCACAGGTCAGTTTCGGCGACGATTTGGAAGGCGATCTCGTCCGCCGGGATTTCACCGTGAACGCGATGGCGGTGAAGATCGCGGCCGACGGTGCACTGGAATTCGTGGACCCGTTGAACGGGATGGAGGCGCTGCTGGCGGGGGTATTGGATACTCCGGCCGCGCCCGCTGATTCGTTCAACGATGATCCGCTGCGGATGCTGCGTGCGGCCCGTTTCGTTTCTCAACTGGGTTTCACCGCGCATCCGCGGGTACGGGATGCGATCACCGAGATGGCGCCGGAGATCGAACGGATCACCGCGGAGCGGGTACGAACCGAGCTGGACAAGCTGATCGGCGGCGCCTATCCGATCGACGGCATCAACATGATGTGTGAGACCGGGCTGGCGCAGCGGGTGCTGCCCGAGGTGCCGGCGATGAAGCTGGAGATCGATGAACATCATCAGCACAAGGATGTCTACTGGCATTCGCTGACCGTGCTGGAACAGGCGATCGACCAGGAAGAAGGCGATCCCGACCTGGTATTGCGTTGGGCCGCCCTGCTGCACGATATCGGCAAACCGGATACCAAACGCAACGAACCCGGGGGCGGGGTCAGCTTCCACCACCATGAGGTAGTGGGCGCCAAAATGGTGCGGAAGCGGATGCGGGCACTGAAGTATCCGAAGCAGTTCACCGAGGATGTGGCGCGGCTGGTGTTCCTGCATCTGCGGTTCCACGGCTACGGAAAAGGCCAGTGGACCGATTCCGCGGTTCGCCGCTATGTCACCGACGCCGGGGACCTGTTGCCGCGGCTGCACAAGCTGGTGCGCGCCGATTGCACGACTCGTAACAAGCGTCGTGCCGCCGCACTGCGCGCCACCTATGACGATCTCGAGGCGCGGATCGCCCGTCTACAGGAACAAGAAGATCTGGCGCGGGTCCGGCCGGATCTGGACGGTAACGCGATCATGGAGTTGCTGGGGCTGCCGCCGGGGCCCGAGGTGGGCCGCGCGTGGCGTCATCTGAAGGAGTTGCGGCTCGATCGCGGTCCGCTGACCCGCGACGAAGCCGAGGAAGCCCTGCGGCAGTGGTGGCAGTCGCAGCAGTGAACCGGCCGGTCAGAACACGATCAGGGTGGTGCCGGCCACGATGGCCGATCGGATCTGGGCCAGGTCGAACGATCCGCTGACCGGTGCCACTTCGATCCGGAAGCGGACCAGTTCGCCGTCGCGGACCGCGCGTCGCACCCGGGCCCCGCTCGGTAGTTCCGGTATCCGGATCGGTTCGGTGGTCCGCCAGCGCGGGGGTACGGGCATACCGAACCAGGTCGCGCGGTGGACGTCGAGTTCGAGGACGTCGTCGGTGATGGACGCGTCCAGTTCGGCGCTGATCCGCCGGCGCCGGTGGACCGCACGGACGATTCCCTGCCCGGTTACGGACAGTTCCCAATCGCGGGCGTGGCCGGCGAACCGATCGAGCAATGCCGCCGAGGTGACGGTGCCGTCGATATCGACCCGGGCCGAGCGCATTCGCGTCGGCACGCCCGGTACCAGCCGCACCTCGTGCGCGATCACGGTGACCTCGTCGAGCACCAGGCCGTCCCAGAGCAGGTCACGCAGTACTGCCTTGGTCTGGAAATGTGCGCCGCGGCGGCGCACTTTCAGCACGTCGAGGGTGCCGGTGAGGTGATGATCGAGCACGGTCGCGCTGATCTCCCGGCCGCCGAACCGGCTCAGAATCCCCTCGCTGAGCACGGTGAGCACGGTATCGGGCAGCAGGGCGGTGACGGTGCCGGCGCCGAGGTCGGCCATGGGTTCCACCCAGCCGGTGGTATAGCTGATCCACTGCTCCAGCCGGGACGGCTCGAACAGTCGTCTGCCGAGGTCGACCGCCCACAGTGGGGAGAACGGGGAAGCCGACGGAGGGTCCGGATGTGCCGCCATGATCACTTCCGAGGGTACTGGCCCGGACCGGCCCGCCACCATACGTAACAGGCCGCGCCGGTGTGCCGGAGGGACTGGGAATCCGTGCCATCCGACTCCGGTGCGCAACGGCAGTCACCCGATGCAGTGATGACAGAGCACGCGGAACATATCCGCCGGACACCGGTGCGTCCGGTCTCGAATGGGCGCGATGGCGGCGAGGCTCGGGTAGGTTCACTGCGACAACGGGACTCGACAGGAGACAGTGAGCTGTTGACCGAGGTGGTGTGGGGTTTCCGGCCGGGTCGTTGCCGGCTCGTATTCCTCGGATTGGTACTTACGGGTTATCTGGGTATACCGGCGCCCGCGCAGGCGGTACCCCATCCATGGGCCCCGCCGCCGGTGAACGAATGCGGTGAGGTCGGATTCGATCCGCTCGACCGCGCGCCCGACCCCGCCGCGCCGCCGCCCCCGCCGGTCCAGGTGCCCCCGCAGATCGATATCCCGATCCCGGTACCGCAGTTCACCCCGGTGCCCGTGCCCGACCCACCGCACGACAACACCCGGATCGTCCCGGAGCCGCTACCCGTGGACCCGTGCCGTAACCCGTGCCCGGATATCCGCGACACCCCGGAGCCGGAACCATCGGACGACGGCAAGGACAACGACGGGCTCACCCCGCCCGCGCCGCCCGGCACCGGTTCCGGTAGCGGTTCGGCCACCGGCAGCAGTTCGGGCAGTGGTTCCGGTTCCGGTGATCCGGTGAAACTGCCGCGGATTCAGTTCAAACCGGAGATCGAGCCCATCCCGATCCCGGTGCCCGGCGGACCGGGCGATCCACCGCAACCCGCGCCGCCGCCGGTCGTGCATCCGGCCGAACCCGGTCCCGTCGCGAGTCCGGCGCCGCTGCCCCGGGTGGAGTCGGTGCGCTTGGTCGAGCAGGTGACCGGGCACGGTTCGCCGAACCGGACCGATATGCGCTGGCAGGTCGACGGCACCGATCTGGGTTTGATGTGGGAGACGAAACCCGGCGAGGTCGCGGTGGTGTTCGGTGATACCTTCGGCGCGGGCTGGGTGCCCGGCGGCGCCGGCGGTGCGGATGCGGATTGGCGCAGCAATATCCTGGCCTACAGCACCGACCGCGACCTTGCCGACGGGTTGCGCCTGGACACCATGGTTCAGGACAGCCGCTGTCACGCCGCCGAACTGCTGGGCAGCCGCAAAATCAAGAACTGGGAGACCACCACCATCCCCACCTCGGGTTTCGCCCTCGGTGACCGCCAGTATCTGAGCTATATGTCGGTGAATCGCTGGAGCCGGATACCGGGGCTGTGGTGGACGAACTACGGCGGTATCGCCTACTCCGACGACAACGGCAGTACCTGGGTCAAAGATCAGCACGCCCGATGGGAGAACCTGTTCGGTCTGGGCCGGTTCCAGGTTGCGGCGATGGTCCCGCACGGCGACTACGTGTACATGTTCGGTACACCCAACGGCCGGATCGGCGTGATCGGACTGGCCCGGGTGCCCAGCGACCAGGTCCTGAACAAAACCGCGTACCAGTACTGGGTGAACGGCACCTGGGCGCCGGCCTCGGAGAATCTGGCCACTCCGCTGGTGCCCGGTATCGCCAGCGAGCTCTCGGTGCGGTTCGATACCGAATCGGGGCAGTGGCAGATGTCGTATCTGGATTCCGCGCGCGGCGCGATCGTCCTGCGCACCGCCGCCCAGCCGCAGGGGTTGTGGACCGAGCCGGTGCCACTGGTGTCCACCGCCGACTACCCCAAGGCGTACGGCGGTTTCATCCATCCCTGGTCCACCGCCCGCGATCTGTATTTCACGCTCTCGGAGTGGGATTCCTACAACGTGTACCTGATGCACGCCCGCCTGACTCCGCCGGACTGATCCACCGCTCAGGCCGGCCCGGCGCGGCGGAACCGTATCCGCTGACCCGGCCGGGCCTGCGCAAGGAGATCGATATCGGCGTCGAGGACCACCGCGATCACCGGGTAACCCCCCGTGATCGGGTGATCTGCGAGAAAGATCACCGGCTGCCCGCCGGGTGGGACCTGCACCGAACCGAGTGCCACCCCCTCGGTTCGCAGTTCCGCCGTGACGGCCCGGCGCAGTGGTGGACCGGCGGCCCGGTCCAGGCGTGCGCCGACGCGGTCGGTGTCCTGGCCGACCGTCCAATAACCGCTGAACAGGGCACCGGGGTCGGTGAACCAGTCGTCCCGTGGGCCGAGCAGGGCCCGGATCTCCAGGAGATCCGGTGGCGCGGGTTGCGGTGCCTGATCGATGTTCGGCCAGTTCCGCGGCGGTGGACCGGTGGGCAGCCGGGTCCCGGCGCGCAAGGGCGGCGGTCCGATACCGGAGAGTGTGTCATAACTGCGTGAACCCAGGACCGGCGCGATATCGATGCCGCCGCGCACCCCTAGATAACTGCGCAGCCCGGCCGGCGCGAAACCCAGCCTGAGGATCTGCCCCGTATCCAGGTACAGCACGCTCGTATGACCGACCGGAGTTCCGTCGACGGTCGCCGGCGCCGGCGCCCCGGTGACCGCGGCCAGCGTCGGCTTCTCGGCCCGCAAAACCAGTCCCCCGAGCAGAACCTCGATGCCTGCCGCGTTTTCCGGGTTCCCCACCAGCCGGTTGGCCAGCCGTAGCGCCCCGCGGTCGGCCGCTCCGGCCGGCCCCACCCCCGAATCGAACCATCCGGGACGGCCCAGATCCTGGACGGTGGCGGCCGGCCCGGTTTCCTCGATCACGATCATCGAAAGGCCGCCGCATCGACGAACCGGACGAGCCCGCCGGCCCGGATCAACGCGGGCGGGTCGCGTTCGGTATCCCATACGGCCAGGTCGGTACGGCCGATGAGCTGCCAGCCCCCGGGACTTTCCCTGGGGTACACGGCCGAATAACCGCCGGCCAGCGCCACCGAACCTGCCGGAATCCGGGTGCGCGGGGTGGACCGCCGGGCCACAGCGAGCCGGTCGTCCGGTGACTCCAGATACCCGAAGCCCGGCGCGAAGCCGACGAAGGCACACCGCCACACCGTGCCGGTGTGCGCCGCGACGATCTCGTCGGAACGTAAGCCGAGCGCACCGGCCACCTCGGGCAGGTCCGGTCCGTCATAGTGGACCGGAATCCGTACGGGTTCGCCGCGCGGCAATGTTCCACGGGAAACATTGCCGGGAACGGTCTCGTTCACCGCGGCGATCAGCCGTTCGATCTCCGGCCGCAGCCGCGCGGCCGACGCCGGTGAATCCAGGGTGACCAGAACGGTTTCCGCCGCGGGAAGTAGATCGACGACACCTGGCAGCGACCGGTGGCGCAGTTCCGCGGCCAACTCGGCGACCCGATCCGGGACCGGGGTACACAGGAACGCCCGATCGCCGGCGGGACGCAGTACCGGACCCGCCTCGTCCCGGCTTCGCAGGGGCCGTGACAGTTCACTCACCTCGCTCCCGCTTGTTCAGGTGAACGACGCTACCGCGATCCCCGCGTCTTCGAGAGTGGCCCGGATCCGCCGCGCCATCTCGACTGCGGCCGGGCTATCGCCGTGCACGCAGATACTGTCGGGCGAGACCGTGACAGTGCCGCCGCCCGCGACCCGCGCGGTCCCGGTTTCCGCCAGCGTCACGGCCTGGGCGAGTGCCATCTCCGCGTCCAGTACCGCACCGGGGGTGTCGCGCGGCGCCAGCCCGCCCGTCGCGGTGTAGGCGCGATCGGCGAATCCCTCGCTCACGAACCGGATACCCGCGAGCGCGGCCGATTCCTGCAGGTGGGTCCCCGCGGGACCGAGCAGCACCAGGGCCGAATCGTATTCGCGCAGCGCGGCGACGACGGCATCAGCGAGGGCCGGCTGCGCCGCCGCGGCATGGTAGAGCGCCCCGTGCGGTTTCACATGACGTACCCGGTCCCCTGCCGCCCGCGCGAAACCGTCCAGCGCGGCGATCTGGTAGAGCGTTTCGTCCCGCAGCTCCGCCGGGGCGACGGCCAGGGCCCGCCGGCCGAACCCCGCCAGATCCCGGTAACCGATATGCGCTCCGATCCGCACACCCTTCTCCACCGCGAGCGAACACGTGCGGCGCATGATCGAAGGGTCGCCGGCATGGAATCCGCAGGCGATATTCGCGCTGGTGACGATGTCCAGCATGGCGGCATCGTCGCCCATACTCCAGGCCCCGAACCCTTCGCCGAGGTCGCTGTTCAGATCGAGTCCCACCGGTCCTCCTTCCGCCTGCCCCCATTGTTCCCGCCCGGCGGGCACGCGACACCCGCGACCGTCGTGCTCGTGGGCCGAATCCGCATGGCGAGGCGAAAAGCACTCTTGTATTTCGAACCGCGCGTGGCCGCCGGTGATCACCGCGCCGTTCCCGGTGCACCGGTGAATCGGCGAGAACGGCCGCAATGTCGTGAAGCCGAACCCTCGACCCGAATACCACGCACTGTCCGGATTCCAGGTGTGCCACCGGCCGATGAGCCGCTCGTGAAATGTTCCAGGGCAGATTCGCAACCGGTCAGCCCTGAGCGCCGACTGCCGCGGAGTCCGCACGCCTGCGTTTATCGCGCCGGTTGTTCAACAACAGCGCGACGATGCCCGCCCCATAGCACCCCGCCCCGGCCACGATCACCGCGAGCGATCTGCCGTCCGCCGGGACGGCCACCGCCGTCAGCGCGACCGCCAGCACGAACGCGATATTGAAGACCGTGTCCTGCAGGGCGAACACCTGTCCGCGGTGGTCGTCGGCGATATCCATCTGCATGGCCGCGTCACCGGTGAGTTTGATGATCTGGCCGGCCAGGCCGAACAGGAATGCGCCGGCGAGCAGCAGTTGGTGCGCGCGGCGGGTGGCGTCCGCGGAATCGGCCAGGGCGGTGGGCAACACCAGGGCGAGTTGCACGACGATCGCGCAGGACAGTCCCAGCAGCACCGTGCGCGCCCGGCCCAGCCGGGGAATCAGGAACGGGGCCAGCAGTGCGGCGAGCAGCATTCCGGCGGCGGTGGCGCTGATCGCAACACCGAAACCGATGAGCCCGCCCTCGGCCGAGGTCGTACCGGCCGGCGATTCCCGCAGCACCAGCACCATGATCAGCGTATTGGCGCCGAAAACGATCCGGTGGGCGCCGATTCCGATCATCGCGGTCGATACGTCCACCGAACCGCGTACCGCCCGCGCCCCCACCAGCAGTCCGGTGAGCACGGCCCGCACCGCACTCACCGTCCGGCCGGGCCGTGTCTCCGGCCCGAGGACACGCGGCCGGAACCCGGCGGCGAGCAGCACACCGGCCACCGAACCGGTCGCGCTCACCGCGACCGCTACCGCCGAGCCGGTATCGCCGGCCCCGATCAGTCCGATAACGGCCACCGCCGCGGCCGCCCCCGCCGCCGCGCAGGCCGAACCCGCGGTCGCCAGAACCGAGTTGGCCGGCACCAGCCACTGCTGCGCCAGCACCCGGGGCAGCGCCGCGGAGACACCGGCCGCGGTGAACCGGCTGATCCCGACCACCGCCAAGGCCAACAGCAGCAGCGGACTCGCACCGACTCCGGCCAGCAGTCCGAGCGTTACCGCGACGATCACCAGCCCCCGCACGATATTGGCCACCAGCAGCACCGCTCGCCGATCCCACCGGTCCAGCAGGGCGCCCGCGTAGGGCCCGATCACCGAATACGGCAGCAGCAGCACCGCGAAACCGGCCGCGACGGCGAGCGGGTCGGTTTCGCGTTCCGGATTGAAAAGGATCGCACCGGACAGCGCGGCCTGGAACATCCCGTCGCCGAACTGGCTGGTGAACCGCACCAGGGTAAGCCGCAGGGCGCCGGGGCTCGCCCGGACCGCGGCGCGGATCGTCTTCAGTTCGTATTTGCGCTCGCCCGTATCGGCCACCCGGTCCGGTGCGGCAGGTTCGGGCGCGGCGGTGGACACGGCCGCGACGCTACCTGTTCGGCGGGCCCGAACGTATTCCGGCCGGGCCGCACTCCTCGGTGATCAGCAGGTCCACGGCTTCGCGCATATCCGGGGCCATGGGAAGCGTGCCCAGTGCGTCGGCATCGATCCAGGCATAGGCATCGTGTTCGTCGGGTTCCAGGGTTACCTCACCGGGCTCGGCTTCGGCCAGGAAACTGAATTTGCGCACCTTCGGTTTCGTCCGGGTGGCGTAGTCGAACCAGCCGAGAAATTCGGTGATGGAATGCGCCACCAGCCCGGTTTCCTCGAAGAGTTCGCGCACCGCGCTCTCGGTGAGAGTTTCCCCGTGCTCCACTCCTCCGCCCGGCAGTTCGTACATTCCGCCGAGATCGGCGCCCGGCACCCGCCGGACCACCAGAAGCTTGCCGTTGCGGAACACCGCGACACCCACCACCAGATCGGTGACACCGTCGCGCCGCGCACCGGCACGAAGCCGCTGCTCGATCCGTGCGAGTGCTTCGGGTCGCATCGTTCACCTCCCGGTCCGGTATATCCATTTTCGACGACCACATGCCGCACCGCCATTACCGTCCGCCGCTGCTCACCGGCCGTTCACCCCGAGGTCGTTCGCGTAAAATGCCGAGAGCGGACGATCGACGAAGTGGGGTTCGGGGTGTCCCTGCGGAAGAAGTAATTGTGCCCGAGGCCGGAAAGGAGGCGTGTGATGTCCACACCGCCCACCTCGCATATCGACGTCCATCGCGGCGGCGACCGGATGAAGACGCGGATATCCTGGCTCGATTCCAGACACTCGTTCTCCTTCGGCGAGCATTACGACCCCGAGAACACCCATCACGGCCTGCTGATGGTGAACAACGACGATATCGTCCTGCCCGGTCAGGGCTTCGACACACATCCGCACCGGGATATGGAGATCGTGACCTGGGTGCTGGAGGGTTCGCTGGTCCATCAGGATTCGCTGGGACACAGCGGTGTCATCTATCCGGGTCTCGCCCAGCGGATGAGCGCCGGTACCGGGATCCGGCATTCGGAGAAGAACGATTCCTGGCGAGTCGATCCGGGCCGGGCCGAGCACGAGCAACCCGTGCATTTCGTGCAGATGTGGGTGCTGCCCGACGAACCCGGTATCGAACCGGGATATCAGCAACTCGAGATCGACGCCGAACTGGCCAGGGGCGGCCTGGTCACCGTGGCCTCGGGCCTACCGCGCTACCGCGAGCGCACCGCGATCGCCATCAACAGCCGTCATTCCGCGCTGCATGTGGCGAAGCTTTCCCCGGCCGCCGAACGCAGTGCCGACCTGCCGGAAGCGCCCTACCTGCATGTTTTCGTGGCGCGTGGCGCAGTGGAATTGGAGGGTGCCGGCCGTCTGGACACCGGTGACGCCGTGCGTCTCACCCATTCCGGAGGCCGGCGGCTCACTGCCGCCGAGCCGGCGGAAGTGCTGATCTGGGAGATGCACGCCCGCCTCGGTGCCGGATGAGCCGGGCGTCGTCCGGTCGCTGCCGAACGCGCTCACGCGGGGTGTCCGCGCCGACGACCCGCGTGAGATGACCACGCACTGTTCGCGCTGACCGCCGTACACGCCGCCGCCGTTCGATCGGGTCTGCGACCGCACGGCCGCGCCGAACGGGGCACGGAACTCGCCGCGGCCACCGATACCGTCGACAATGGTGAGGCGAACTCCGCGGTGCCGTTGCAACGACACCGCTGTGGTCGTGACCGCCAGCCGAGGAGGAACGATGACCTATCCACCGCCCCCGGGATATCCCGCGCCGGAACCGTATCCGGGGTCCGGGCAGCAACCCCAGTATTGGCAGGAATCACCCAAGAGCAAGGGCCTGGCGATTGCCGCCCTGGTCTGCGGCATCCTGGCCGCGATCAGTTTCTGCACCATCGTCGGCGGCATCCTGTTCGGGCTCCTCGCCGTCGTCCTCGGCGCGATCGCCGCGGTGAAGGTCCGCCGAGGCACCGGGGGTGGCGGCGTAATGGCGGTGATCGGCCTGATCCTGGGCGCGGTGGCGATTGTCGCGGCGATCGTGTTCGGCGTGTTCTTCTGGAACTTCTGGGAGGATTCGGGCGGCAAGGATTTCACCGACTGCGTATCGCGCGCCGGTGGTGACCAGCAGCAGATCGCCCAGTGCGAGGATCAGTTCAACCAGCGACTCGAAGACCAGTTCGGGGTGACGATGCAACCCCCCGTGCCGACGAACTGAACGGTCCGGCCGCTCGCAGATCGCCCCGGCCCGCCGCCGGCACCGGCATACTGGGTTGTGTGACTTCCGACGTGACCAGCCCCTCCGGTATCGATCTGTCCCATCTCGACCCGGCCGTCCGGGTGCAGGACGACCTGTTCACGCATGTCAACGGCGCTTGGCTGGCCGGGTACGAGATACCCGCCGACCGGGCGGTGGACGGTGCGTTCCGCACGCTGTACGACCGTGCGGAGCTGGATGTGCAGGAGATCATCCGCACCGCCGCGGGCGAGCCGGGCAGCGATGCCCGAAAGATCGCCGATCTGTACGCGTCCTTCATGGACACCGAGACCGTCGAGGCGGCGGGGCTGACGCCCGTCACCGAGGAACTGCGCGCACTGGCGAACACCGCCGACCGCGGTGAGTTCGCCGCGCTGATCGGCCGCCTGCAGCGAACCGGTGTCTCCGGCCCGGTCGCGGTCTATGTCGATACCGACGACAAGAACTCCCAGCGCTACCTGGTCAACGCGACCCAGTCCGGTATCGGCCTGCCGGACGAGTCCTACTACCGCTCCGACGAGTACGCCGAGGTGCGGGAACGCTATATCGCCCATATCGATCGGATGTTCGCCCTGGCCGCCGCGGACCCGGCTGTCGCGGAACTGCTCGACGTGGAATCGGCGGGGACCCGGGTATTCGAACTGGAGCGCAAGCTCGCGGCCGGCCACTGGGATGTGGTGCGCCGCCGTGACGCCGAACTGAGCTACAACCTGACGACTTTCGCCGCGCTCGCCGAGCAGAACCCGGAATTCGACTGGGGCGCATGGGCCGATGGGCTGGCGTCCGGTGTTTCGGGCGAAGGCTCCCTGCTGCTGTCCGAACTGGTGGTCCGGCAACCCGACTACCTGCGCACGTTCGCGCAGACCTGGGCATCGGTGCCGACGGCCGAGTGGCGGCTGTGGGCGCAGTGGCGGGTGCTGCGCGCCCGCGCACCGTATCTCACCGAGGCCCTCGTCGAGGAGAGTTTCGATTTCTACGGCCGCACCCTGACCGGCGCCCAGGAGAACCGGGAACGCTGGAAGCGCGGGGTTTCGCTGGTGCAGGACCTGCTCGGCGAAGCAGTCGGCAAACTGTATGTCGCGCAGCACTTCCCGCCCGAGGCCAAGGCCGCGATGGTGCGGCTGGTGGAGAACCTGCGCGAGGCCTACCGGCGCAATATCACCGATCTGGATTGGATGACCCCGGCCACCCGCAAGGCCGCGCTGGCCAAACTCGACAAGTTCACCCCCAAGATCGGATACCCGGACCGCTGGCGTGACTATTCGGCCATCACCGTGGACCCGGCCGACCTGGTGGGCAACTACCGGCGCGGGTACGCCGCCGAACACGACCGGGACCTGAACAAACTCGGCGGCCCGGTGGACCGTGACGAATGGTTCATGACCCCGCAGACGGTGAACGCCTACTACAACCCGGGGATGAACGAGATCGTCTTCCCGGCCGCCATCCTGCAGCCCCCGTTCTTCGATATGAACGCCGACGACGCCGCCAACTACGGCGGTATCGGCGCGGTGATCGGTCACGAGATCGGGCACGGGTTCGACGATCAGGGCGCGAAGTACGACGGCGACGGCAATATGGTCGATTGGTGGAGCGATGCCGACCGCGCCGAATTCGGTAAACGCACCCGCGCGCTGATCGACCAGTACGATGTCCTCTCCCCCGCCGATCTACCCGACGAGCACACCGTGAACGGCGAGTTCACCATCGGCGAGAACATCGGTGATCTGGGTGGACTCTCGATCGCGCTACAGGCCTACCGGATCTCCCTCGACGGCCGGGAGCCGCCCGTGATCGACGGCCTGACCGGTCTGCAGCGGGTGTTCTTCGGCTGGGCACAGGTCTGGCGCAGCAAAGTCCGCCCCGAGGAGGCCGTCCGCCGCCTGGCTGTGGACCCGCATTCGCCTCCCGAGTTCCGCTGCAACGCCGTGGTCCGCAATATCGACGCCTTCCACGAGGCTTTCGAGGTGAAACCCGAGGACACCCTCTACCTGTCCCCCGAGCAGCGGGTGAAGATCTGGTAGACCGCGCCCGGTGAACATCGAAGGGCGGTGCATCCCATGGACGCACCGCCCTTCGATGTTCCCCCCGGCGCTCTCGCGGCTGGTCTACCCCAACAGCTGATCGCGCCGAATTATGCGGTGTTCCAGTCGCCCAGCCCGTCACCGGCGTTCAACGTGCCGCCGTCGGTGTTCTGCACGATCACCGCGTCACCCTTGCCGACGTTCTCGTAGAACCATTTGCCGTCCTCGGTGCTCACGTTCAGGCAGCCGTGGCTGGTGTTCGCGTAACCCTGCGAACCGACCGACCAGGGGGCGGCGTGCACGAAGATGCCGCTGTTGGAGATGCGGGTGGCGTATTCGACATCGAGTTTGTAACCCTCGGGATCGTCGATCGGGACCCCGTAGGTGGATGAGTCCATGACCATCTCGCGCCGCTGCTCACCCACGATGTAGGTGCCGTTGGGCGTTTCGTGGCCGGGTTTGCCCATCGAGGTGGGCATGGTCCGCACGACCTCGCCGTTGCGGGTGACGGTGATGGTTTTGGTGTTGTCGTCGGCGGTGGCTATTACGGCGTCGCCGATGTGGAAGGCGCTGCGGCTGCCGCCGGCCTCCACCACCACATCGGTCTGGGCGGGCCAGAACTCGGTCGGCCGCCAGCGCACCTGCTTATCGCTCCACCAGTAGAAATGCCCGGGTACCTCGGTCGACGGGGTGATCTTGATGGCCCGTTCGGCCGCGGCCCGGTCCGAGATCGGTTCCTTGAAGTTGATGATGATCGGCTGGGCTATACCGACCTGTTCGCCTTCGGCGGGGTTGATCGCCGGGGGTGCGAAGTTCGCCTTCGGCGGGGTGGGCTCGGCCTCGATGATCCCGCCGGCCGACCCCGTGGGGAGGTCGGGCAGTGCGTAGGCGGGTGCGGTGGCCACCGTGGTGGCGGTGGCGAGCGCGGCCGTCAACAGGACACCCTGCCGGAGCCGGCGCGCAGCCCGGCGAGCGATCGGCAGCGACCCGGTGTTCTCGGTGACATGCATAAGAGTGTTCGTCCGTCCATTCGACTCTGGCGCGTATGGTGCCCGTGGGCTCCGGTACGTCCTTCGCAGCACTCCGGCGTGTGTTCGCGGAGTGGTGTGGAGCACCTCCATGTCCGGCGCGCCCGTGAGCCGTTCGAGTGGCCGTCCGAGCACAGCCGCCGGTCGTGGAGTTGTGGAGCGGTCCCGACGGGCGGTAGAGCATGGCGGAAGTCGTTCCGTCGATGCTGGTGCGCCTCCGCTCCGAACTCCTTCCTACTGCCTTCATCTCTTCGTGACCAACCCCTGCCTCCGTTACATAGCCGTGATGCATGACAGGTGGTGTGAGCCACCGGCGGCGGGTGTCGGGATCGATCACGGGCCGGGCACCCCCGCCACCCGCGCCTTTTCCCGGCATCGACCGCGATATGCCCGGAGAATGACGCGCCGGAGTTCAAACCTGCCGATGACATATGTCACGCGGTAGCGGCGGCCCCGGGTTCCGGTCACGGACACCGGTCCGATCCCCAGTGGTGCGGGTTCTCACCGAGTCGACGCTCGAGCCGCCATGGTGTATTGATGTTGTTCCGAGTAAGGCTGTAGTGAGGTTCGGATTCGATGCGGGGGAAGGGTTCGGCGTCACAGCGGGAGGACTGTGCGTGTCAGGATGGACTTCGTCTCGATGGACGGTGGCGCTCGCCGGTATGGCGGCCGCGGTAGCGGTGGCGGGTTGTAGCTCCACCATCGAGGGCCGGGCGCTTCCGGCGACCGAAACCGGAACCGTGGACGCCGTGGATGTGACAACCACTCCTGATGCCGGTGACCGGACGACGACCACCTCGGCCGCGCCGACCACTACCGAAACCGACGAAGACGGAATAGCCGGTTTCGACGCCGAGATCGGCGATTGTGTACAGCTCGGCGGCACCACCACCGACGCCAGTATCGAAGAGGCGTCTTGCGGTACCGCCGCATCGAACTACCGGGTGATCGGTAAGGCCGCGCGTAGCAGCGACTGTGTCGGCGACGCCGACAACTACTACGCCGAAAGCCGCAACGGCATCGAGACGGGTGCTCTGTGCCTGGATATCGACTGGGTGATCGGCGGCTGTATGGACGTGGGCAGCGGTACCACCGGGCCGGAGCGTATCGACTGCACCGAAACCACCGCGGTGGACGGAGTGAAGGTGGTCGCGATCGAGGAGAACGCCGACGACGTCAACGCCTGCGGGGCCGGTAGCAGCGGGTACGTGTATCCGGAACGTCGCTTCGTGGTGTGCGTCGAGGAACTCTGAGAACCGGCGGATACGAAAAACGAGCGGGCCCACGGACCCGCTCGTTCTCGCTACCGGACACCGCCGGCGTCAGATCGGCCGGAAGCCCGAACCGATATCCGCCCGGCCGTCGATATCACCCATGATGGTGGACATATTCGTACCCACCTCGGGGCCGAAGCAGGCGATGGCGAGATAGGCGTTCACCATGCCGACCAGCGTGGAGCCGATAACGACCGGCGCGCCGGAATCGCCTTCCATCACACACATCTGCGACCAGGTCTCGACACTGCTGGCGAAGATATCGCCGTAGGCGATGCCGCAGGTGTTGCCCGTGGTGCGTCCTTCTTTGCAGACGATGTTCGGGAACTGCGCAGGCGCGCCCACTCCGGTGATGCTGACGTTGCCGACCCGGTTGACGGGGGTGACCCGGCCCGGATCGAACTGCAGTACCGCGTAATCGAGTTCTTCGTTCGAGTAGACGAACCGGCCGAGTGCGCCCGCCCCTGGATCCTGTTCGGAATAGACCTCGTGCCCAGGTGTCCCGCAGTGTCCCGCGGTGAGTCCGACCAAGCGGCCGGCTCCATCGTGCCCGATCGTGGTGAGCGTGCACTGGATCGCCATATCGGACATACGACCCGACTCCGAGGAGACGATCAGCCCTGATCCGCCGCCGAGTACGGGCCGGCCGGGGTCGGCGACCGCCGTCCCGGATCCGAGTAGTGCCGCACTCAGGGCGACGGCGAGGACGGCACCGGCCGCCTGGGCGAGTTTCCTGAACATATCCCTCCAGACCTCGAAGCCCGCACGATATCAATGTGTGGCACCTCATCGTGGCAGCAACGGCCGCGAGGCGCGCCCCGAACCGCCGTTACCGGTGGGTTGTGTTGTGCCACTTCGGAATTCGTGTTTTCGGTCGAGCATTCGGCCGGTGAGTGCCGTGTTCGGCGGAGACTGCGCGAAACTCCGGCCACGATACCCCGAGAAGAATAGCGCAATGCTATTAATCGGACCCGTTTCCGCTGCGCGCGTCGAGTAACAGTCAAATCTCCGTGTTGCCGCGAATCGGTAATTTTCAGGAAAATCATCCGTTATTTATGTGAACGGCCATTCTCGGGTCATCTACGTCGCTGGCACGCTTTATCCGCCGGTCAGCTGTAGCTTCTTCCAGAAATGCGGAACTCCCGTTGGGATACGTACCAACAAACGCCTGATAACTCGATGGTCACGCCCCGGAGTGATGAACGTCTGTGACAGCCCTCACTCGTCTATGGTGTGTTTCGCACTACTACGTAGTAAGGTTCCTCAAGCAAACCAGCCGTCGGGGTAGGTAACCGACGTCGAGAGGGGTTAGTCAGTGCAGTCGACCAAGAGTCCACCGACAGGTTCTCGGTTGAGCGGAGCGGTCGAGTGGACGCGAGACTACTGGCGGGACCACCCCAGGCGTTCATTGGAGACCCTCGGCCGGCAGATGACGATGGGCGTCGAGGCCGTTACCGAGCTCGTGGTCAGTATCTTCCGCGGCCGATTCCCGCTCGCGGAGTTCATCCGGCAGTGTGCCTTCATGGCCAACGTGGCCGCGGCACCCACCCTGCTGGTCGCCATTCCGATCGGCGTCATCGTATCCATCCAGGTCGGATCCGTTGCGCAGCAGGTCGGCGCCACCTCGTTCATCGGCGCGGCCAACGGTCTCGGCATCATTCAGCAGGGCGCGCCACTGGTCACCGTTCTGATGATCGCCGGCGCCGTCGGTTCCGCGATCTGCGCCGATCTCGGATCCCGGACCATTCGCGAGGAAATCGACGCCATGAAAGTCATGGGCGTCGATCCGCTGCGCCGGCTGGTCGCGCCCCGTCTCGGCGCGGCAATGGTCGTCAGCGTGCTGCTCTGCGGTTTCGTCGTCTTCGTCGGATTCCTGACCGGTTACATTTTCAATATTTTCGTCCAGGGCGGCACCCCGGGGTCGTATATCTCGACCTTCGCATCGTTCGCAATTTCGCTCGATCTGCTTGTCGCTCTGCTGAAATCGCTGTTGTTCGGTCTACTCGCGGCAATCATCGCCTGTGATACCGGATTGAATACCCGCGGTGGTCCGGGAGGCGTCGCCAACTCGGTGAATACCGCCGTTGTCATGTCCGCGGTGATGTTGTTCGGAGTGAATGTGATCTTCACCCAGGTGTACAACACCTTGTTCCCGCCTCAGGTGGTGTGAACCGGTGTCGGCAACCTATGTACCTCCGCTGCTGAAACCCTTTCAGCAGCTGCGTAAAGCGGCCGGTGCTCCGGTCGATATGCTGGCGCGGCTCGGACACCAGGTGTTCTTCTTCCTGCGGTCCGTCGGCTCCATGCCGCTGGCTTTCAAGCAGTACCCGAAGGAAGTATGGCGGCTGCTGTCCGACGTCACCTGGGGTAACGGGAACCTCATCGTCGGTGGTGGAACCATCGGCGTGGTACTCATCCTGAGTGCCTTCGGCGGTATCACGGTCGGTCTGCAGGGTTACACCTCACTCGACCTGCTCGGCTTGAGCCCGCTGACCGGCGCGATCTCCGCATTCGGCACCACCCGCGAATTGGGACCGCTGCTCGCCGCACTGGCTTTCGCCGCCCAAGCCGGCTGCCGATTCACCGCGCAACTCGGTGCGATGCGTATCTCCGAGGAGATCGACGCGCTCGAATCGATCGCGATCCGGCCGCTCCCCTACCTGGTGAGTACGCGGATGATCGCCGCGATGATCACCATTCTCCCGCTGTACTGCCTCGGTCTCGCGATGGCCTACATCTCGTGCAGGCTCACGGTGCAGGTGATCGGCGATACCGCCAGCGGAACCTATCAGCACTATTTCTATCAGTTCCTGATTCCGACCGACGTCCTGTATTCGCTGCTCAAAGCGATACTCTTCGTCGCGATCACCACGTTCATCCAGTGCTACTACGGCTTTTTCGCCTCCGGCGGCCCGGAGGGCGTAGGCGTGGCGGCCGGTCGCGCAATCAAGATGTGCATCATCGTGGTCGTTTTCGTCGACCTCTTCATGACCTTGGCCATCTGGGGTGTCGACCCCGGCATCAGGATCTCGGGGTAGCGCAATGATCATCGATCCCAGTGGGCGCGGGCCCACGATGAAGCAGTTGCTCATCGCAGGGGCGTGCGGCCTGGTCGTCTTCGTCGTGGTGCTCGGTTTCCTGATGGCCCGCTACCAGGGCTATTTCGTGGAAAAGGTGCGGGTGACGGCGAACCTGACCACCACCGGCGACGGCCTGCCGCAGAAAGCGGATGTGAAGTTCCGCGGCGTGCTGGTGGGGGCGGTCGAAACGGTGTCGGTGGCCGCACAAGGCGAACTGCAGCAGGTGAACATCGAGCTGAAGCCCGAATTCGTCGAGCAGATCCCGGCCAACGTCACCGCCCGGGTCGTGCCCAGCAACCTGTTCGCGGTCACGTCCGTGGAGTTGCTCTACAACGGTCCCACCGAAGCCCACCTCGAGGAGGGCTCGGAGATCCCGGAGGACAAGAGCCAGGGCACCATCGCCCTGCAGGACACATTGACCACGGTCCAGAACATTCTCGACCGGATCGATCCGATGCAGTTCGGCCGGGTCCTGGGCACTCTCTCCTACGCCCTCGACGGCAGTGGCCGGGCGCCCGGATCGACCATCGAACGGATCGACCACTGGCTGACCTCGGTGGACGAATCGATACCGGACCTCGGCGTCTTCCTCCAGGATTTCGCGGATTCGGCGCACGCGCTCAACGAGTCGGCGCCGGAACTGATGGACGTCCTCGCCTCGTCGGTGCAGACGGCGAGCACCATCGCCGACCGGCGCGAGCAGTTGGTCGACCTGATCAGTGGTGCAGGTAGCACGGTCGACGAGGTCAACGAGCTGTTCGCGCGGAACCCGAATACCGGTAAAGAGCTCACCGTCGGACTGAACCAGACCTTCGGTGCGCTGGCCGCCAACCCGGCCTCGATCACCAATGCGATCAGCAATCTGAATACTTCGGCGCGTAACCTGCGCACGACGTTCACCTGGGGTCCGCAGCAGCAGATGGTCTGGAACGCCGGGGTTTCGTTCACTCCGTTCAATCCGAACACCGTTGCGGACTGCCCCCGGTACGGCGACCTGGCCGGACCGAGCTGTTTCACCGCGCCGGCCGTGGCCGATCCCGGCTACCTGCCCGAGCAGATGAAACCGCGCCGGCTCGCCGCCGCCGACGGCCTGCCGGTACTGCCGCCGATCCCCGGCCTGCCGCCGATTCCCGGCGTCACCACCGAGGTCGGAGCCCCGGCCCCGGCCGCGCCGCCGGTGAACAACCCGTTCGCCGGTACGCCGCTGGAGGGTTTGTTCCCGGAGGGGCTGCCGCAGCTTCCCGGGCTGCCCGGTGCGCCGGCTCCCGCGCCGGCCGCCCAGCCCGGTGACCAGCCGCCGGCCCCGCCGGCCGAACCGGGTGCGGCCGCACCGGCGGCGGACAGCGGCAACGGCGACGCCCCGGCCGCCCGGCCGATCGCCGCCTATGAGGGCGATGCGGCGGTGGCGGCCCTGCTCGGCCGGAAGCCGACCTCGATGGAGTACCTGATGTTGAGTTCGATTCTCGAAGGCGGAACCTTGCGAGTAACCGAGGAGGCGTCCGCGTGAAGGGGGTCCGGAAACCGCTGATCGGCTTCGGCCTGTTCGCGCTGGTATCCGTGCTGGTCACTGTGCTGGTGTGGAATACCTTGTCCCGCACTGTGGACGGTGGGACGAAATCGTATTCCGCGGTCTTCACCGATGTGCTGGGTTTGCGCGAGGGCGACGATGTCCGGATGGCGGGTGTGCGCGTCGGCAAGGTCGAGAAGATCGAGCTGACCGGGGAGTCGAATGCGAAGGTCAGCTTCATCGTTCAGGACGATCAGACCTTGTTCGGCAACACCAAAGCGCTGGTGCGGTACCAGAACCTGATCGGCCAGCGCTATGTGGCGCTGGCCCCGGGTTCCGGCGGCGATGCGACCCAGTTGCCGGAGGACGCCACCATCCCCGTCGAGCGCACCGAGCCGTCCTTCGATATCTCGGCACTGCTCAACGGTTTCCAGCCGCTGTTCGAGGTGCTCGAACCCGAGCAGGTGAATCGGCTCTCGGAAACCTTCATCCTCGCCCTGCAAGGCGACCGGGTCTCGTTGAGTTCTTTCATCACTCAGGCCGCCACCATGGCCACCGATTTCCAGCGGCGCGATGCCATTCTCAGCGATGTGATCACCAACCTCAGCGGCGTGATGGCAGGTCTGGCCAAACGAGGGGGCGAATTGGAGACGCTGATAACCCAGACGCGGGCGCTGATCGGCGGCCTGTACGAGCAGGGCCAGTCGCTGCTCACCTCGACCGAGCAGATCGCCGGCGCCACCACCGCACTCGTGGGGATGGTGGGCAATATCCAGCCCAAGCTGGCGGCCGTCCAGAATTCGACACGTGACGCTTTGACCTTGTTCCTGGCCAACGGCGCCAAACTGGATCAGGCCGCTATCGACCTGCCCGCAATTCTCGCCGACGCGGGACGTTTCACCTCCGAAGGCGCCTACGCGAACGCGTATATCTGCCGGTTGGATGTCTCGCTGTACGGAGTCCTGTTCCCCCGCGGTCTGTTCTCGCAGATCGGCGGCAATTCGCAATCGGCGGTGTGCCGGCCATGATGACCAAATTCAAGACCTGGTTCAACAACAATCGCTACTTCGGGCTCGGCATCATCGGCGTCATCGTCGTCGCCGCGCTGGTCCTGGTGTCGAGCGGCTTCCGGAACCTCGGTATCGGCGAACAGTCGATCAAGGCCGAATTCGTCCAGTCCGCGGGTATATCCGTCGGCGACCGGGTCAATGTGGCCGGCGTGCCGATGGGCCGGGTGGCGGCCGCCGAACTCGAAGGCGACCACGTCCTGCTCACCCTGCAGGTATCCAACGATGTGGAACTCGGCCCCGACGCCCGGGCGGCCATCAAGATGGCCACCCTGCTCGGCGCCCGCTACGTCGATCTCGACCCCGGTGACGGTACGGGCCTGCCCGACAACCGTATCCCGAAGACCAACACCGCGGTCCCCTACGATCTCGCCGACGTGGTGGACAAGGGCACCCCGGAATTCCAGGAACTCGACCCCGGCAAACTCGCCGAATCGCTGAATCTGTTCAACGAGCAGTTGCAGGGCTCCCCGGAACTGGTCGCCCAGTCGCTCGACAGCATCGGCGCCCTGGCCAAGGTGATCGACAGCCGCAAGGACGATGTCGAGCAGCTGCTCAAGGACCTGGACCGGGTGACCACCATCCTGGCAGAGAACCGCAACAGTGCTCTGCTGATCATCACCCAGGGCGAGGCCATCGCCTCGCGAGTGGTGGAACGCCAGCAGCTGCTGCGGACCCTGCTCGACAATGTCGCGACCTTGACCGCGCAGCTACAGGCGATCGGCGCGCAGAACAACAATCAGTTCAGCACCACACTCGATCAGCTGAACACCATGGCCGCGGGCCTGCAGAAGAACAAGGACAACCTCGATCGGTTGCTGTCGATCATGCCGCCGTCGGTTCGCTACCTGGCCAACGCCTGGGGTAACGGCAACTACGCCGAGGTCGGTATCCCGTGGCTGTTCCCGGACAACTGGTTGTGCTTCGCCCAAGTCGTCGAGGGGTGCCAGGGATGAATCCGTTGAACATCGACCGCGTGAAGAACACCGCGAAGGCACTGGTCATCGGTGCGTCCGCGTTGGCGCTGGGCAGCTGTTCGATGGTGAACAGCGTGGTCGGCGGAGATATGAAGATCACCGCCGATTTCGAGAACATCGCCGGCATGTACGAGGGCAACCCGATCACGGTGCTCGGGCTCGAGGTCGGCAAGGTCGACAAGATCATTCCGCACGGTGATCTGGTGGAAGTCCATATGAGCATCGACGGCGATGTGGAGATCCCGAAATCCGCCATGGCCGTGGTGGTCTCCCCGTCGATCGTCACCAACCGCCATATCGAGTTCACCCCCCGCTATACCGAGGGCGAAACGCTCGAAGACGGTGATCACCTGCCGCTGGAGAAGACCGATGTGCCGGTGGAGCTGGACACGATGCTCAAAACCATCGACCAGTTCGCCGAGGCGCTGAAACCGCAGGAGGGTCAGGAGGGGGTCGGTCCGCTGTCGGGCCGGGTGCTCTACCCGATGCTCAACGGGCAGGGCGAGAAGATGCGCGACACCCTCAACGCGCTGTCCAGCGCCCTGAAGCTCGGCGTCGACAACAAGGGCGCCATCGCCAACATCATCACCAGGCTCAACGAGCTGACCACGATGCTGGCCGAGAACGACCAGGCCGTCCGCGATTTCAGCAACCAGGCCACCCAGATGACGACCATGCTGGCCGAGCAGGCGCCCGGCCTGCAGGCCACGCTGCAGCAGCTCTACGACTTCCTGAACAACACCAGTTCGGTATTCGGACAGCATCAGGATCAGCTGGTGGACACGCTGACCCGGATGAATACGGTGATCGACCAGTTGCGGCAGAACGCGCACGGCGTCACCGAGGTAGTGGACGTCGCCCCGATGCTGCTGCAGAACATCCACCGCTCGATGAACTACGAGCAGGGCTACGTCCGGTTGCACGCGCTGATCGGCACCAACCTCGCCGGCGGTGAACTCGTGAGCCTGTTCTGCGAACGGATTCAGATGCGATCCGACGGCTGCCGGACCGGCCGGCCCGAAGATTTCGGACCGGACTTCGGACTCACCGCCGCACTGCTGGGACTGACGAAATGATGCGAACAATCCGACGTGCCCGCCGCACCGTAACCGCCCTGGTAGCGGCGGGTACGGTGGCGCTGGCCTCCGGTTGCGGGCTGACGGTGGAGGATATTCCGCTGCCGAAACCGGGCGCCAGCGGTGAAACCATCAGCCTGCGCGCGATTTTCGACAATGCGCTGAACCTGCCCGATCAGGCCAAGGTGAAGGTCGGCGGGTCCGATGTCGGTGTGGTCACCAACATCGATACAAAGAATTTCCAGGCCATCGTGGACATGGAGATTCGCAAGGACATCGAACTCCCGGTCGGGACCACCGCCGAACTGCGCCAGGCGACCCCACTCGGCGATGTCTTCATCGCCGTATCCAAACCGCAGACCGAACCCGGGACGGCCCTGCTCGAGGACGGCGCCACCTTGCCGATCGAGCAGACCTCCGCCGGCGCCACGGTGGAGGAACTGCTGCTGTCGGTATCGCTGATGTTCAACGGCGGCGGAATCGCCCACCTCACCCGGTTGGGCACCGAACTCGATTCCATCGTCGGCGGGCGCAGCGATCAGGTGGTGCATCTGGTCAACGAGATCACCGGCGTGGTCTCCAGTATCAATGCCAACTCCGCGCGGATCGACAGTGTGCTCGGCGAATTCAGTGTGCTGGCCGGCACGCTCGAAAGCCGGCGAACCGAACTGGGCCAGGTCGCCGATACGCTGCCGGATATGATCGGCGCGGTCGCCGAGAACAATCGGGCGCTGGGTGATCTGCTGAGCAAGATCTCCACCACGAGCGCCGCACTCGGGGACTACGCGAATACCACCGGTGGCGATCTGGCCGGCACTCTCGACAATCTGAACAACCTGATGGCGGCACTCGCGGCCACCGGGGACAAGTTCGGTGCGCTGCTGGACATCCTGCACGAACTGCGCGGCCCCGTCGATGCCACCTTCCGCGGCAGCAGCCTCGCCGCCCAGGTGAATGTGACCAATCTCGATATCGCGATGCTCACCGCACCCGGTACCAGCCACTTCTACGACGTGCGCGACCTACAGGATTTCGCGGGCAGTCTGATCCAGATCCTGCAGGTCGTCCAGCAGCGCGTGGGAGGCCAGTGATGTTGAAGAACAAGATTCTGTGGTCGAACCTCGGTATCGTCCTGGCACTGCTGGTCGGCGGAACCTATCTGATGGTCAACGTCATGCGGGTGAACCCGCTGCGCAGCACCTACACCGTCACCGTGAACCTGGACCGCTCCGGCGGCCTGCAAGAAGGTAACGATGTCACGTTGCGGGGTTACCGCATCGGCGAGGTGAGCAGCCTCGAACTCGTCGACAACGGCGCCGGAGTCCAGGCCGAGGCCGAGATCGAATCCAAATGGGATATCCCGGTCGATACCCAGGTCGCCGTGCAGGCTCTGTCCGGTGCCGGCGAGCAGTACATCGATTTCCGGCCCGCCGGGAACCAGGGGCCGTTCCTGACCGACGGTTCGGAGATCACCTTCGATCCCGAGCGGGTCAGCACCCCGGTCCCGATCTCCGCGGTTTTGGAGAATTCCAGCGATCTGATCGCGCAGGTGAATCCGGAGCATTTCGCGGTGATCCTGAACGAACTCGATATCGCGCTCAGCGGTGGGCCCGATCAGCTGCGTTCGCTGATCGAAGGCGTCAGCCTGGTCTCGGCCGGCCTGGAGAATCTGCTGCCGCAGACCACGAACCTGATCGCGAATCTGCGCACCATCGCCGCGACCACCGCCCAGGCCCAGCCGGACCTGGGCACGCTGACCGCGAATTCGCAGGTGCTGTTCGACCAGTTCAACAAGGCGAATGCCGAACTGGTGAAGGTGCTGGATCAGGCGCCCGGACAGTTCGCGAGCGTTACCGCCACGCTGGACGCCACCAACGATCCGATCACCGCGCTGGTGAACAATTTCGTCGCCGTCACCCGTGCGGCGCAATTGCGGCAGCCGGCGCTGGCGGCGCTGTTCCCCGCGCTCGAACTCGGCGGCGCGGCGCTGGGTGTACCCGCCCACGACAACGAGTTCCACGCCATGCTCGATATCTGGTTCCGGCCCTACTGCCAGTACCAGTCCACTCCGGTGAAAACCCAGATCGTCCAGGACGGCACCCTGCCGAAGTGGAACTACTGCGACAACCCGCCGCCCGGCCAGCAGATCCGCGGCGCGGTCAACGCTCCACGCCCGAACGTGCCGAACAACGGCGCGCATATCCCACCGGGTGTGGACCCGAACGAACGTACGCTGCCGCCGGTGCGGTAGCAGGAGACCGGTCGTCCGGTGCCGGGTGCGACGGTGCATACTCTCGCAGAGATGCCCGCCACACCCGGCGGTCGTTTTCCGGCCGGAAGATTACGGCGCGTCCGCCGATGCGCCGGGAAGGTGTGAACAGTACTGATGTCCTCGAAAAATCCCAGCTCCGACCCCGTGGAGCCGGAAGGCACCGGTGTGCCCGCGGACGACGCGGCTGAGCACACCACCGCCGGAAGTTCGTCGGCCGACAGCGCCGCGGGGACCGCGGAGCCGACCGGTGCGGGCGAATCCGCGGACAAGGCGTCCGGGGCGTCCGCCGAGTCGGATACCACGGCGAAAGTCGAAAAATCCGATTCCGATGCGACGGCGAAGGCCGGGCTATCCGCCGCGTCCGACGCCGCGGGGAAGTCCGGCGACCTCGACGCTACGGCGAAGTCCGAAGCACCCGCCGACCCCGATGCCACGGTGAAGGTCGAGAAACCGACCGATCCCGACGCTACGGTGAAGGTCGACAAAACCGCCGACGCGGATGCCACGGTGAAGGTCGAGAGACCGACCGATCCCGATGCCACGGTGAAGGTCGACAAAACCGCCGACGCGGATGCCACGGCGAAGAACGACCGTCCCGACTCGGCGGGCAGCGGAGAGAAAGAACCGGCCGACCCCGACGAGACGGTGGTGCTGGGCAAGGAGTCGCCCGCCGGGGAAGCAACGGTCGCGCTCGGAAAATCCGGGTCCGGAAAGCCGGCCGGGCCGGGGAGCGACGACACGGAAAAACTGGAGCGATCCGGTGCCTCGGGAACCGGTGCCGCGGCGAAGAAATCCTGCGGTCGCCGTTCGCGGTTCCCGCTGCCCGTCCTGGCTGCGGCGGCCGTATTGCTGATCGCGGCGGTGGTCGCGGTCGGTGTGTTCTTCTATCTCGCCAACGATCGCCAGGGCGAACTGGACCGGCGTGCCGCGGCCACCAAGGCTGCCTGCGATTTCGGGAACAGTTTCGCCACCTATACCGGCGACAAGGCCGATGACTACGTATCACGGCTGGATCAGAACGCGACCGGCGAATGGAAGAAACTGGTTTCGCAGATCGGCCCCGATCTGAAGGCGCGTTTCGCCGAGACCCAGGTCAACTCCACCGCCGCCGAGGTGCAATGCGGGTACGAGTCCGGTGATGGTGACAAGGCGCGCGTGGTGCTGGTGATCGACCAGCAGTTCACCACGGCCGGCGGTCCGCAGCAGCAGGCGCCGGGCCGGGTCAAGGTAGCGGCCAATGTCGATATGGAGAAGGTCGACGGTCGCTGGATGGTGGCGAATTTCGATACGCCGATGATGCAGCAGTAGCTCCCGGCCGCGTGACGAACCAGAAGTTAGGACTCGAAGCTATGGCGAAGAACGAGACCGCGGCAGCGCAGGATATCGACGGTAAATCCGGGCTGCTCCCGGTGGTGATCGCATTCGTCACCGGCGTGGTGTTGGTGGCGCTGATCGCCGCCGGTGTGGTGTATTTCCGTGCTTATCAGCAGAACAACGGCGAACTGGCCGCGCAGGACGAATCCACGCGCGCAGCATGCGATTTCGCCCGCTCCACCAACACCTACGATTTCGAGGGCGATCTCGACGGTTTCCTGCAGGCTATGAAGGACGGCGCCACCGACGATGTGGTGGGTTCGTTGGAGCAGAACTGGGATGTGCTGCGCCAGTTGCTCACCGAATCCAAGGTGAAATCCTGGGTGGACGAGGCGACCTGCGGTTTCCAGTCCGGCGACGAGGAGAACGCCAAGGTCCTGGTCAATATCGGCCTGATGAAGACCAACGCCGTGACACCCGAACCGAAGCGGCAGGATATTGCGGTCGTCGCGGGCCTGGAGAAGGACGGCGACCGCTGGATCGTCAACCAGTGGGATCTGGCCATGCTGGCGGGCGCGGGCGGCGCTCCGGCCCAGCCGGCCGACCCGGGCGCTCCGGCACCGGCGGCACCGGAAGGACAGCCGGCTCCGGGTAACTGATCCGGGCGCCCCGGCAGTGGGTCGAGCCACCACCGGGGCTGCTGGTCAGAACGATTTTTAGGCCTTGCTGGTGGTCGAGGCCCGCGATTGGTGCCGGAGCAGTTAGCCCGGTTCCGCGAAGGTTTGCCGGTGACGGTGCCGGCGTGGTGGTTGGATGGTCACAGCGCGCACGGAGCCGGGTTCGTCGGGGTGGTGACGGCCGACCGGAAGCGCCGAACGCCGGTGTACACGGTGACGCCCAAGCGATACCGTGACCGCGGCGACGGACCGCTGGCGGACGTAGTAGCACCCGATATGCCCTGGTCCAAGGACTGATTCGGTTACCGTCACCCTGTGCCCAAGAACCGTTGGCTGACCGACAACGAAATCGACCGGTCGAAGTCGCTCACCCGAAACAATCCCCAGCGCACACGCTGCCACCACTACGTTCCCCAGATGTATCTACGGCGTTGGGCCGGGGATGATGGTGTCCGGTTCGTCGAGGTCGCGACCGGTGAGAGCGATATCAAGGACCCGGAAGAGATCGCGAACGACGAGTTTTTCTACCAGATCGAAGCGCCGGATATCGACCCGGATGAGATTCCAGACCTGTGGTTCGAAACCCATATGAGCCGGATTGAGGATGGCGCCGCGCGGTGGCTACGGGCTCTCGACGGAGCCCCCGACGGGCGGCTGAAGAACACGAATCTGTGCGAGAATCTCGCGGTTTTTGTGGCTCTACAGAGCCAACGTACGCCCCGAGCGCGTGCTGCCGAGCTCGACATTGAGGCCGGGATAGCGCGTTTCGGTGCCAGGAATGTCATCGACGACCGTCGTATTCTCCCAATCCTCTGCTGGGTGCAAAACATTCCGTACCACCCTTTGCTTCACAACCAGATCGTGAATCGGTTTCTTCGTCAGCCGCTAATCAGCGCGAGTGCCAAGCCGAAGGCGATCGAGAGCGCCATTGGGGTATGGCGGAACACCATCGCACCCCACCTGGAGGGCCGTTCGTGGTGGCTGGTTAGCACTCCGGAGCCGATTATGACCAGTGATGAGCCAGTGGTTCTCATCGGTCCGGGACAACCGCGGGAAAACCGCCCGCGGCTCTTCAACTCGCCACTTGTGCTGTTCCCTTTCAGTCCGCACAGGCTCCTGGTGCTGGCGTACCCCGATAACCGGCTGTTCCCGCCTTTCACGCTCGACACGGATGAGACGCGCGCGGTCAATCTGGAAATCATGGCAAGCTGCCACGAGTATGTCTATGAGCACCCGGACAGCGACATCGCCGCGCACATTTCGGTGCCGGAGCTCCCCTCATTCGATCCGGCAGCCGCGGCTACATTCTGGGAATCAATGATGGTCCCGACCCGCTGGCACGGAGTTGCAGACCCTCCGGATTGGCCATTGCAGCGCTGGATGGCTGCCGAATAATGCCATTCTGTCGTCATAGTGACGTGCCGAGCCAGGAGGCGAATCCGACCAAACCTTCGCTCTGCCGCCGCTGTGCCGCCGCGATCCCGTGAACCGTCTCCCGTACCGAAGGATGCAGTCGGGTTTGCTGCGGTGCCGCCAACCGCGCCTTGTTCAACGCGACCAGTGCCTTATCCGGCTTTCCGGACATCAGCCAGGCTCGCGCGTTGTCCTGCCAGTGATGCGCGATCCGGGTCGGCGGTGCATCCGCCGGGTAGGTGAGTTTCGCGCCGTCGACCGCGGCCCGGTTCGGGTCGCCGGCTTCCATCTCGATTGCATGCTGATGGATGTCGACGTTCAGCGGACCGAACGCCGTCATGTAATCGTCTGTCTCACCGGTCCTGCCGGCCATCTCCCGAGCGGCCTCGATGTGGTCGGCAGCTCCGGAGTAGTTCAGTTTCCGGGCCTCATTCACGGCACCAGCGAGATGGGAATATCCGCCGAGGATCAACCCGCGGCGCGATTCATCGGCCAACGATATCGCTGACTCGATGAGCTGGCCAGCCACCTCGGATTCCCCGTAGTGCGTGAGCACTCGGGCGCGAGCGAGGATGGAGAACGCGGCCCAGTTCGTATCATCGGCCATGGGCGCGTAGGTGTCGGCCAGGTCCAGCGCGGGCAGCGTCAGTAGTAGATGGCCGGTCCGGCGGGCCGACCATTCCGCAAGCACGTAGGCCGCACTCAACAGCGTGTAGGCGTGCGCCTTGTTGTCCCCGGACAGTTCCCGTGTGGCGCCGTGCAATCGGCGGATGATTCCCGGCAATACCTCGATGGTCTGGCGTGTCCGATCGCGGCGGTACAGCTGCTGCGCGGCGTAAAGGTCGGCCTTGAGCTGTGCCAGCGTCCCCGGCTCCTCGGGGCGGGCGTAGCGGCCCTCGGTCAACAGCACAGAGAGTTCGTTCACGGCATCCGACAGCGGGCGGCCGTCGTCGTACGGCGCGCCGGTCAGCTGCTCCGGAGTAATTCGCAGGACCCGCGCAACTGCGGAGATGAAGCCGGGGGAGGCCGGCTCTCGTCCTTGCTCCACGGCCTTGACCATGGACAGGCTGTAGGACGCCCGCGCGGCGAGTGCCCGCTGGCTGAGTCCGGCCAGTTTGCGTTCCGATGCGACCCGTTGGCCCACGTTCTCGCCCATGCCCCGAGGGTAGATCGATACGGTGCCGCTGTCCCCCTCATCCGGCGTTGCTGTCCCCTCGCTGACCCTCCGCGCCCTTGCCGAACGCGAATCTGTCTGGCATGCCTCGCCGCCGGGTTGACTCCCCGACTGCCCCGGCGGCGAGTGCATTCCACACTGCGGCAGTTCGGGGGCACAAGGGGTGTGCAGTGGTCGGGGAATGGCTGACAGATTCGCGGACATTACGTCGCGTAGCAGCGGGATTGCGACGTCTGGAGATCTATCCGGCGGCATGCAGGTGGAAAGACCCGCTGCGCGGCTGTTCTCACGCCCATCACGTCATGGCGACTCACGCGGGCCACAATTGTCCGCGGTACTCCTTGGCCGCCGAATACCTCGAGGTGGTGAAGTGGTCATGACCGAGCTGCAGCGAGCGGTCGCGTTGATCCGCCGGGGCGTCCAGGAGGACGGGGTAGATGTTCACCAAGTCGCTGAGCATCACGGATTCCGGATAGTGCACACGATCTACCTGGATACCGGACCGGTGGTGTCGGCAATGATCGTTGCCGGTGCGGTCGCGGAGCATGATGCGGAGGCCGTCGTAGTTCCGTCGTTCGAACACGCCGATTCGGTCCGGCACTCAATCACCGAGCGTGCCGCGCTCGCTACGCCAATGTGCCTCTACCCGAAGGGGCACCTGTGGCCGGTGGTTGGGCTGTGATCGCGAATATCGCCCTGGTCGCGCTCGCCCTCGGGCTGGCCGGTCTCACGTTCGCGCTGTTCCGGGAGTGAGTCGCGGTCCTCATGACCGCCGATCATTTTGTCAGCGCCAGCAAAATGACCCCGCTCGGCTTCCTCGCAGATCGCCGAAACTGCCGGGTGCGCGCGGTTTGGTCGTCTGCCGTGGGGCACATTTTGGGCGCAACCTGCGGTGAGATCGGCTGATTTCGGGTGATATATGGTGATGTAATTTCAAGCATAACCACTGGTAGATGCCTATAAATCTAGGTCCGGGCGCCTCCGGCGGTGGGTCGAGCCACCACCGCCGGAGGCTATTCGGGTGGTATCCGAATATCCGTGCTACTACGACGACAACAGCGCGGGTGCCGCACCTGATTCAGAACAGGCGCAGTGCCTGCGCTGTTGTCGCGTAGTCGGCGGCCGGGCCGGCCGCCGGTTCCGCAGCCTTCCCTGCTGCCGCGGAGGTCTCGAGTGCCGGGCGCGCAACGGCCGGGTCGCCGGCGGTTGTGCTCACGGTGGTTTTCTCGGTGATGGCCGGGCGCGCGCCGGTTGCGGTGCGGTGGTCGCGTGGGGCGGTGGCCGCTGCCTTGCGGGCGGCAGCGCCGGCCAGTGCGTCGGCCTGTTCGTTGAAGTAGTTGCCGACATGGCCGCGGACCCAGCGGAACCGGACCGGGCCGGGCCGGGCGGCGATGGCGTGGTCGATATCGCGGATGAGTTCGACATTTTTCACCGCGCCGCCGGTGGAGGTGCGCCAGCCGTTGTTACGCCAGTTGGGCAGCCATTCGGAGGCGCATTTGATCGCGTAGAGCGAATCGCTCTCGATCAGCAGCGGGTCGGCGCCGGGGTGGGAGCGGATGGCTTCGAGGACGGCGCGTAACTCGGCGATCTGATTGGTACCCGTTGCGGCGCCGCCACTTTCTGCGCCGCCCGCATGATCTACCCATGCCCAGCCGATGGCCCCGCCGGGGTTTCGCAGGCATGAACCGTCGGTACTCACGATGATCATGGCAGTACCCTACGCAAGTCGGCCGACAAGATCTGTACCGTGCAATTCTTCGATGGCTGCGCGCAATCGCGATTCGCTGCGGCGCAGTGCGCTGCGCAACAGCGCCTTGCGTGGCCGGTCGCGCAAGGCGGCGACGAAACCGCGCGAACCGGTGTAGTCGAGCTCGGAGGTGAGTACGGATCTGCCGCGGCCGAGTGGATCGAAACGCAGTGTCAGACAGGCGGTCAGCAGTCCGCCGGCCAGCGTGTAGCCGATCACCGCGTCCTGGCGATGCTCGGTGACCTCGCAGTTCAGCACCGGCCGCCACAGCCCGAATCGGAGCCGGATGCGATACCGGGCCCCGAGCCCGCGGTCGGTTTCGCCGTGCGGCGAAACGTGTTCGGCCCCTGACAGCCACTCCGTCATGGACCGCGGATTGTCTGCATAAGCGAACGCCACGGTGATCGGCGCCGTCACATCGCTTGCGTACTTGATGAAGCCCACGGGCCCTCCCTCCACGGCTGCCCGACAAAAATACTATAGCCTTCCTCTTTATTTCCGGCAGTCCCGGGAATCGATAGCCGTGCGGCGCATATGTGATGTACGGCCGAATAGTGCCGAAATCGTATCAGAGCAGTTGGACATCGAAGCTGCTGTGACGAGGGAGCGATAGCCGGAGACCGGCATCACAGTGGCATGCCGGTCGTCCGGTTCGGCGGCCGGCCCCGGCGCAGGTTTTCGCGGACGGTGTCGGGGGTACATAACAGCAGCCGGCGAGCGCCGTACTCGACTGCCGCGCGCAGGCACCCGGCCAACGATGTCCGGCTGCGCCCGACCCTGGTCCGGCGCTCGCCGGCCCCGGTCAAGCGAACATGCCGGCCTTCCGGCCCTCGCCCGGCGGCCCGGCGAAGGCTTGGGCGATGGGCAGCCACCTTCCGGCCTCGCTGCCTGTGGTCTGCAGCGCCAGATCGTCCGGATGGCGCCGTTGGGTAACCAGCAGGCAGAAATCGAGTGCCGGTCCGGTGACCCGTTGCTGCGCGTCCGGTGGGCCCCAGGACCACAGTGCGCCCGACGGTGCGGTGAGCTCGACCCGGAATTCCGCCGCCGGAACCGGCAGCTCCCGTACGGCGTAGGCGAAATCCCGGGTGCGCACACCGATATGTGCCACTGCGTGTAGTCGATCGGTCGGTGTGCGGTGGACACCGAGAGCGTCGGCGATATCTTGACCGTGCGCCCACGTTTCCATGAGTCGTGCCGTGGCCATCGACCCCGGTCGCATGGGCGGCCCGAACCAGGCGACCTTGGCTTCGCCGGGGACGTCGCGTAACGCCGCGGCGAGGGCCTTCCGGCCGTTTCGCCAGCGTTCCAGCAGGTCAGGGACCGGCATACCGGCGGCTTCGGCCGCGGCGTCGTCGACGAAGGTCGTAATCCGCGCGGCGGCCTCGGTCAGCAGTTCGGTGAAGTGCGTGTCTCCGGTGCGGGCATCCCTGGCAGACAGGCCGGCGACCTCGTCGGTCCAGGCGAGATGGCCGATCTGATGGGCGATGGTCCAGCCGGCGGCCGGGGTGGGCCGTGCCCACTGCGCAGGTGGCAGCGGTGCGACCAGGGTTTCCAGTTCGGCGCTCTCGGCGGCCAGGTCGTCGAGCAGGGTGTTCAGATCGGCCATCGGTTGGTTCGCTTTCCTACGGCACCGGCGGGTGCGTCGCTCGACCGGCGTGGTGGTGCGTCCGTCGAGCCGGGTCGGTATGGCTTGCCCGGCCGGTCCCGTGTGCGGTCCGGTGGCGGTGCCGTCTCGGTACGCCGGTGCCGGGGTGTGTTCGGTGCGGGCGCTGCTGTCCGGCCCCAGCATTCCAGTGGACTGCGCCAGATACAAGCAAGCGTGCTTGTTTTCTGTCGGCGCTACCAGCCGAAGATCAGCAGATGGGTGGCGCCCACGAACAACCCGAGTACCGCACCGTGCAGATACAGCAACCAGGCGTCCTGCTCTACGGAGGCATAGAACATCTCCATGAACTCGCCGGGAGTCAGCAGTTGGAGTTTGCGGGCGGCGAACTCATCGATCTTCTCGGCCTGCTCCCGGATGAAATCGGCATCCTCGACCAGCGCCGGCGCCAGCCCCACGGCCGCCCCGGCCGCACCCACCTTCAAATTGTCGAACTGCCGGCGGCCGAACGCGGCCCGCACCACCGAGGTCGTGCGCCCGAGTTGCCGGTGGATCTCATCGGAAATGAGTTGTTCGAGCAGGAGCCGAGTCTTGTCGCCGTTGGGTCCGTTCAGCAGTTCGTTGGACAGGTTCGGCAGGGTCAATACCTGATAGGCGAGAATATGCGCCAGATCCACGGCGGCCTGCGGTTGCCGTTTGGCCAGCAGGGCCTGTTTCCACAAATACTTGTAGCGCGGTTGCGGATCGCCCGGAGTGAACACCACCCGGACGGCGATGATATTCACCACCACACCGATGAGCGCAGTCACCAGCGCGACGATCACCCACGCCGGCACCCAGCCCCATACGGGGATGTCCTGGTGAATATGCAGGTACAACGCGAGCAGCAATCCGAACGGTGCGCCGAGCAAACCGATCCGGGTCATGAATTTCAGTTCGGGAGCCGCGATGGTGGTGGTGAGGTCCTTGAGGATATGCGGGTTGTCCTGCAGATAGCGAATGACGAAACCCTTGATATCGATCAGCTGATCGACATTGTCGCCGAGCGAGGTGAACGCCTTCGCGCACAACTCCGGCATCTGCCGCTGGACCCGCTGGTAGATGAGCTGGCGCATCGGCCGCGGCAGGTTCTGCCACAGGTCCGGGTTCTCCCGGTTCATCACCTCGTCGACGATGGGCTTCACCTGTTTACCGGCGAGAGCGGCGACATAGTCGGCGATACCGTCGAGGTCGAGTTCGTGAATGAAATCCCGCGGACTGCCGATTCGCATCAATGCTTTGTCGACGCAGATACTGGCCATTTTCTCGGCTCGCGCCGGAATGAAGCCCTGGAAGCCGAGCCGGGAACCGTCTTCGGAAAAGGTGGGCAGCACCTGCACCCGGCGCGGGAGATACGGATAGAGCACGGCGAGTCCCGGAATCCGGACCCCGCGGAACATCAGCGGCCAGAACAGCATCACCACACCGGTCCAGTTGGTGAACCAGCCGGCCGCCGCGCTGAATATCGGAAAACTGATCAGGTCGACCACGAATTTGGTCTGCCCGGTGAGTTCCTCCCAATCGATCAACACTCCGGACGAGAGTGTGATCATCGCGCGCTCCCCTTGGGCCGGATTGTGGATTCGATGCTCACATTGTCACCGGGCCGTCCCGGGTGTCAATCAGCGCCCCCGGCTCCGCCGGCGCTGGGCGTACGGACCCGGGGTGGGCATCCGCGGCCCCACCGCCGTGAAACGGAAATGGGTCCTTCGCCGGACACTGATCGCCGGTGGGCTCAGAGACCGGGACGCAGGCGGCCGGCCGGCTCGCACACCCATGGCTGCCGTCCCGCGGACAAGGGTGCTGTCAGTCGCAGCGACCGACAGCACCTCATCGCCGGGTCCCCGCGGACGAGCGACCACTGCCCCTGGCCGACCACCGCACCCGTGTCATGCTGGATCACCATGTCCGTCCGCGACAGAGTGTCGGATACTCATTTCACGCGCTGCCCCGCGGCGCGCAACATTCTCATCGAGCTCTCCGCGGCCAGCGGCCCATCACTCAGCAGAACCGTTTCCTGCGCCGTCGGGCTGCCGATCTCGGACCGCCCGAACCACTCGCGCAGCCATGCCTCGAAATTCGCGGAGGCACCTTCCTCCGTGAAGCTGTCCGGGGCGAGGAGTGCCGCACCCACCCCCCGGCCCGGCAAGGCGTGTGCGGTATATCCGGTACCGGAAATATCGGCCCCACCGCACAGCACTCCGGGTACGCCCAGCGTGCGCAGTTTCCGGACCAGTGGAGTGTGCGCCTCGGTGACCGCCTCGGCCGGCAGGCCGAGTGTCTCGGGTTCCCACACCACAACCCGGGTGGCACCTGCCGCAACGTACTGCGTGATCAGTTCGGCGAGCAGATCTCCGCAGTCCAGGACATCGGCCACGACTTCACCGGGCCCGCGTGTCAGAGCCTCGGCCATGCCCACCGGGCCGGTGAGCGATGCCGCGACCGCGCGGCCGGGGTACAAGGCCGTGAGCACCCGGGTCAGCTCCACGTAGTCACCGACGGGCGGGCCGGCAGCCAGCACGATATCGATCAGGTCGGTCTCGTTACCGGCCGCCCGTACCCGGTCGGCTTCGGCACCTGGGTGGTGATGGGTCACCACCCAGTCCGGCCGCACGAGTGCTACGGCGTCACGCAGCCGGTATGCCTGCCGGACCGGGTCGGCGCACTGGCCGGGCGGTACACCGGCCATCCGAGCGGCCACATCCTGCAAAACCGGCGCGAAGATCATCGCTGCTGCTCCTCCATGATCTTGTCGTCCCAGTCCCACGTACCGAGAAAGCGCAGGTGCTCGGGGGGCGAATCCGCGCGCCACGACGCGACGAACTCGTCGTAGGAACGACCCCTGCGCAGCCGGTCCGCACGTTCACGTTCTCTGGCTTCGCGTGTCGCGTCGTGGTCGGCAACCATTCGTTCGCTGTCCCACACCACCTTGTAGAGCGCACTGGCCACCTCGGGGCTGATGAGGTTACGGCGCAGGTCCACCATTACCGCTTCCGGGGCGCGTTCGAGCGGATCACCGTAACCACCGCCGCCACCGACTCGCTGTATCCAGATATCACCTTCCACGATGGGGTCCGCGGCAAGCATCGGGTTGGTGACCGTGTACTCGCCGGGGATCGACCGGGCGGCGACGGTGCTCGCACCGTCGTAGGTGAGGCCTTTCCCGCCCTCGGCCAGCCAGCGGCGCACAGCCTCCACGCCGCCCTCGGGACGGATCCGGGCCAATGGTGTGCACGGCCCGCCGTAACCGCCGAACATGCCGCCGGTTACGGGGAATCGGCCACCCATACTGGTGATGCCGAAGGCGAACATCTGACTTCCGTACAGCATGTACGACCATTCGACAGAAGACCCGCCGCGGAACCTGCCGAAACCGTGATTGTCGGGCGGGATGTGCCGCCACAGGCCGAGCACCGGTAGTTCTGCCTCACGCAGTTCCATTTCGCCCCAGTCGGAGACGGGCGCGAATACGGGGCCGGCGGCGTGCTCGCCGTCGCGATCGCACAGCGCCCCACCGCCGGCGGCGTTCATTTCCGTCGAGACGTTCGCGGTCACCTGCATATGCTGGTTCAGGCCGCCGTATTGCAGAGTGGGGACCATGGCGTACCAGGGTGCCATCGGCTTGGCCACCCCCGGCGCCGCAAACATTGCTTTCGTCACCGCCTGATGCAGCGCGGCGTTGAAGCTGAACATGGTCAGCAGCGACAGCGAACTCGGCTGTTCCGGGCCGGCGGTGACGATGGATCCCGGTTCCAGCTCGAAATCGAGCGCGGAGATGAACCCCGCGGTGCGTGGTAGATCGCCGTACAGGAAATTCATGAACAGGTTGCCCACCATGGCCCGGGTGAAATGCGCCTGGGTGTTCAGCGCGCGGTCGATGGAAGGCGCGCTGCCGCTGGTGCGCACGGTGAGCTGGTCGCCGCGCTTCTCCAGCTCTACGCACAGCTTGAACAGTCGCTCTTCGATGAGTGTGCTGTCGGCGAAGTGCACGCCGCGGTAGATGCCGTCGGGCCAGGACGCGATACGCCGGCGTACCTCGGCCTCGGTGGTCTCGAGCACGGAGCGCATGGTGGCGATGAGTAGTTCCGGGGAACGTTCGCCCATGAATTCGTGCATCCGGCGTTCCACCGTGCGGGCTGCAGCGAGTTTGGCGCGGATATCGGTGAGCCACAGCATCGGGTCGCGGACCTGGTTCTGGAACAGGTTCACCACATCGCGCCGAACGATGTAGTCCTCACCGATCTTCATCGGCGGAATACGGATGCCTTCGCCGTATTTAGTGGTCGCGCGGACACAGAAGCCGCCTTGATCGATCGCGGCGCCGTTCTCACCCTCGTGGATGATCGCGCCGATCCAGGCGACATGCTCGCCTTCCCAGAACAGCGGAATCAACAGGGTGTGATCCGGATTGTGGGTGCCGCCGTAGTTGGCGTCGTTGTGATAGAAGACGTCACCTTCGGCGACGCCCACCGTCGGCTCATCGGCCCAGTAGCGTGCGATGAACTTCGGCACCGAGGAAGTTGTTGCCGAGAAGATGTTCACCCCGCTGGAAGTGGCGATCGCGAAATCACCCTCCCGGGTGTATATTCCGACGATCAAGTCGCCCCATTTGGCCGCGGCCGACGCACTGATCTGCTGGAGCATCTCCATCGAGGATTCCAGTACGGCTTCCACCCGGCTGAGCCCGACCGCCAGATCGGTGGGATCGGTGATCGTACCCAGGGCCTCGTCTTCGCGCCTGGTGCGCGGACGCAGGCGGTACTCGCCGGTTATCTCCGGGTCCGGCCCGTACATCACGGGCTGATTGTTCAGCAGGTTCGCGAGGAACTCTTCCGCGCTTGCGTCGGTCGTGCTCATGAGCGGGCCTCCTGCCGCATGGTGAAGAATCCATAGCCGTCCATCTCGCCCCGCCAACCCGGTTCGATCAGGATGATGGTGTCGTCGGCCTCGACGATCGCGGGGCCGGCCAGCCGGTGTCCGGCGCTCAGCGCCGCGTAGTTGTAGACTTCGGTCTCCACCGGCCGGTCCGCGGTGCCCCACCAGCAGGCGCGGGTTCCTTTGTAGGCGGTGCTGACCGGATCACCCGTCGCGGGGCGCTCCACCTGCCGGGGTGCCGGTCTCGGGATCCAGGCGCGTACCCGGATCGCGTCGATGGAGATACCGATTTCCTTGGTCAGTGCCAGATCGCCGAAGCGATCGCTGTACTCGTCGAAGTACGCCTTGATGACGTCGGCGAGATCGCTGCGGGTCTCCAACCGGCGCACCGGACTGGCGATCGTGATGACGTAGAGCTGTCCGGTGGAGCGCATGTCGAGTTCTACGACGGTCTCGATCTCGTCGATCCCGAAGCCTTGCCCGTCGAAATCCGCGACCGCCCGGGCATGGAACTCGTCCACAATGGCATTGAATCCGGCGAAATCGTCGAAAAGCTGCTTGGTCAGCGGGTTGAACAACACCATCCAGACCGACCGCTCATAGATATGCAACCGTTCGAGCCCGGCCGCGCCGGACGCGGAGAACACCGAGCTGTGCGGAGGCACCACCACTTCGTTCACATCGAGCGCCCGTGCGTAGCCACAGGCGTGCATCGGGCCGCCGCCACCGAAGGAGAACACGGTGAACTCGCGGGGGTCGTATCCCTTGACGGTGATGCTTTTGAAGATTTCCGCGCCCATGGTCTCGTCCACCACCCTGCGGATCTGCCGCGCCGCCTCCGGAATCGAGATACCCAGCGGTTCGGCCACCCGGCGGGCGATCGCCCGCTCGGCGCGCCGAACCTCCAGCCGGAGTTTGCCACCGTGGTAGTTGTCGGGATCGAGATACCCGAGCACGAGATTGGCATCGGTGACAGTGGGCTCGGTACCGCCCTGGCCGTAACAGGCGGGGCCGGGGTCGGAGCCCGCCGACGCCGGCCCCACCGCGATGCCGGAGATGGGATCGACCCGTGCGATCGAGCCGCCACCCGCTCCGATCGCTGAGATGTCCATCATCGGGATCTGCACCCGCCACCGATCGATAACCGGGTTGAACTCGTAGAACCGGACCGATCCACGGACCACGATGCCGACATCGAAAGAGGTCCCGCCCATATCGGTGGTGACGACTTTGTCGTAACCTCGCGCGAGCGCCAGATGCCGAGACCCGTAGAGGCCGGATACCGGACCGGCGTGCACGGTTTGGATCGGCGTGGTGCCCGCGAGGCTGCCCATACCGCCACTGTTGTGCACCAGCAGCAGTTCGCCGCGGTAGCCGCGGGTGCGTAGTTCGTCGCGCAGCGCGGACAGCCGGTCCGCGGTGAACCGGTGCAGGTAAGCGTCGATCGTGGCTGTCATCGTCCGCGCGTACTCACCTGCTCGGCCGGACACTTCGTGGGACAGAATGGTTGGGAACCGGCCGAGATAGTAGTTCGGGTACTCCTGCTCGACGATCGTGCGCACCATCCGCTCGTGCGCCGGGTTGAGGTGACTGTTGAGCAAGCAGACGACGAACCCGCGAACTCCTCGGTCGACGAGGTCGAGGACGCGATCACGTACCTCGTCCGGGTCCAGCGGGAGCACCACCCGGCCGGAGGAATCCACGCGTTCGGTGAGTGCGGCGATCTGTTCGGATTCGATCAGCGGTATGGGACGCTGCGCGCGGGAGAGGTCCCGGGTAGCGGTGGCGGGCAATCCGTCCGCCCACTGCCGGCAGCGGCCGATCGGAACGGTGTCCTCGTGGCCCCGTGTGGTGAGCAGTCCCAGCCGCGGCCCGTTGCGTTCGATCAGGGCGTTGGTACCCAATGTGGTCGCGTAGCGGATGGTCGTGGTCTCGCGCAGCAGCGTGTCGGTGTCCGAACCGGATTCGGCGGCGATATCGGCTACCGCGCGCAGGAATCCCAGGGATAGATCGTGGTGGGTTGTCAGCGCCTTCGCTGTCGTGACCCGGCCGTCCGCGGCCGTGGCGAGACAGTCTGTGAAGGTTCCGCCGATATCGACGTTGATTTCCATCAGTTGGCCGGCCTTTCCGTGCGGTTTCCGGTGCCGCTCAGCAGGGCGTCGATATCGATCTGGATGTCGTGGGCGAGGGGGTGGCCCGGCGGAAGGTATTCGGTCTCCATCTGGACACCACAGCCCGGGCAGTAGTACTCCACGATGCGGCACCACGTGGGGTCGGGAGCGAAGCTGTGCGCGCCTTCGAAACGTGCCGGATAGATGGTCCGCGGATCGCGGTCGTACAGTTTCAGCCCGTGTTTGTAGTTCTCGTGCGCCGAACCGATGACGTGGCTGCAGCGTACGCAGTTCCAGGTCACGTTCGTCAGGTCCAGTTCGAGGTATTCGGTGATCCGAACAGTGTCAGTACTCATCGTTGTCACTCCTTGTCGATGCGCTGAGCCGGAGGGTGCCGAGTGCATCCATGACGACCGACCATCCCGGCGGCACGGCACAGGTGGTCTCCGGCGCGTCGACGAGCGCCGGGCCGGCCAGTGTTTCCTCCACCCGCAATCGCGCGCGCTCTACGACCACGGTGTCCAGCTCGCCGTGGCCCGGCCAGCGGACCGGCTCGGATACCTGTGCCGATATCGCGGCGGCGGCCGGGGGTTCGATCCGGGCAAGATCCAGATGCGGCAGTGTGTGATTTGCTTCCACGGCTATCCAGCCGACACCGTCGCGCTCGAACCGGTCGACGGTGAGTTCGACGTCCCCGGCATCGACGCCTTCCCCGCGCATATCCCGCAATGCTCTGGTCGAGAGGTCGTCCTCGGTAGCCGACTGCGCTCGGGCCTCGTGCCGGTAGCGAATGTCCACCGTGGACGCACCGAAAGCGGAGAACACCGGTGCAAACGGTAAGATCAGCAGATTATCGATACCCGCGGCCGCCGCGATCGCGGCGCCGTGGGTCGCCCCGTTACCACCGAATCCTAGGGCTGTGACCGTCTTCGGGTCGATTCCGCGAGCGCGCAGCTCCGCCGCGAGCCGCTCCCCGGAGTCCCGGTGGACCCTGGCGAGTACCTGCTCGGCGGCCTCGACCACTCCGACGCCCAACGCCTCGGCCAGCGGCTCGAATGCCTGTGCGGCGGCGGATACGCTGATCTCCATATTCCCGCCGAGAAACGCGTCGGGCCGCAGGACCCCGACCACCACATCGGCATCGGTGACGGTGGGCGCGTCACCCCCGAAACCGAAGCAGGCCGGTCCCGGGGTGGCGCCCGCACTGCGCGGCCCGACTCGCAGGTCGGCACCGTCGAGCCACGCGATCGATCCGCCGCCGACGCCCAGCGGGACCAGGTCGGGGAGAGAGAAGGCGATCTCGATGTCCTCGATCTGCCCGTGCCGGCGCATCGGCACCTCGCCGTTGCGTACGATGCCCACGTCCAGGCTGGTCCCGCCCATATCGAGAGTCACCAGATCACCCAGCCCGTAGTGCGCCGCTACGGCCCGGGCGCCGAGCAGCCCCGCCATCGGACCCGAGTTGTAGGTCTTTGCCGCGACGGTTCGGGCGACTCGTGCCGCGCCGCCGTCGTTGTGCACGATCCGTAACGGCCGGTGGTAGCCCTGCGCACGCAGATAGTCCTCGGCCCGGTACAGGAAGTCGGCGACCTCCGGATGGACGTAGGCGTTGAACAAGGCGGTCGCGATCCGCCGGTGCTGATCCGGATCGGCGCAGATCTCACCGGTACGCAACAGTGGCACGGAATCCAGGCAATGCTTGGGATAGTGCTCGGCGAACGTATCGGCGAGAGAATCTTCACCACTGGGGTCATTCGTCCCGGCGGCCTCGGAACACGCCACCACCAACCCTCGCGCGCCGTCGCGCAGCAGCGTCCGGACCGCGGACAGCGATTCCGTCCGGGCCTGCGCGTCGCCGCCCGCGGGGACGGTCGCCACCATCTCCGGGGCTACGAACAGCCCGATACCGCTGCGTACGCTCGCTGATACCGTTTCACGGTCGGTGAGCAGACCGAGGCGCGGCCCGCGGCGCTGCAGCACAGTATTGGTGCCTACGGTGGTGGCGTAGCGCACCGATACGGTGTCCCGCAGCATGTCCGCCACCGTGGTGCCCAGTTCGTCGGCCGCGCCCTCGATGACATTGCGGAAGCACACAGCGAGGTCATGGGGTGTGGTCAGTGTTTTGACCGTGCGCGCGACCCCATCGCGCACGACGAAGCTGTCGGTGAAAGTACCCCCGGTATCGATATCGATCGTGATGACCGCCATGTCTCTCCTCTCCGAACGCACCGCGCAGGTCCGTGGTGGACGTCACAACTACCCTGGCGGGCCCAAATACGGCACTCAATGGGCTCTGCGGACACCTTCCGGTGGCGTCCGCGGACAACGATGCGAAGCGTGCGCGACCGAAGAGATTCGCTGCGGGAACGAGCAGGTGCTGCCACCGGAACGCGGCTACGGTCCGGGGCATGGGCAGCGCAACAGCAACGACGATCGAGGATTCCGGCGTGGGCATCGTGCCGACGACTCCCTTGCACTGGCTCGTCCACTGGCTCGGCAACGAGCACGACGAGCTACTCGACGCCCTGGTGGAAAGCGCGATCAGTGCCGTCCCGGAGCTCGCTGTTGCGCGCGATGAACCGCTCACACAGGTCAGGAGTGCGATCCAGGTCCATCTGCAGGCATTGACCGAATGCGCCGGAGAGTCCCGGCAGGACGGCCGGATGGCCGTACCGACATTCGTCGACCGGTACACCAGAGCGATCGCCCGCCACGAGATGCTGCGGCTGCCCGTGCTGTTGCGGGCCTTCGAGGAGATCCACGCGACATTGTGGCGGCGGCTCGTCGCGGCCATGCGTGACGGGCGCTATGAGCTCCCGCCTGTGCAGCGGGCCGATGTGCTCGAACACGTATCGGCCCACCTGTTCTCCTATTTCCGGATAGCGAGCTCCGTGACAGCCACGGCGTACACCACCGAGCGGGCATTGCTGGCCCGGCGTTCGTCCACGCACCGTACAGAGGTGGTCACCGGACTGCTGGCCGGCACGGTGAGCCAGGCCGACGCCGAACGCGAATTGGGCTACGAAATGAACAGCACGCATATCGGCTATGTGGCCTGGGTGGAACAGCTTTCCGAACTGGACCGGCTCGAGGGTGTGCTGACCACGCTCACCGAACGGTTGCGCCCCCGCCGGCATCTCTGGGTGCCGACCGGGGAGAACAGCGTGTTCGGCTGGATCAGTAGTCGGGACGACAACTGGTGCCGACTCGTGCGGGAGACTGCATTGCCTCCGGGAACCCGCTGTGCGTGGGGATCTCTGCACGCCGGAATGGGCGGGTTCCGCGCCACCCATCTCGACGCGTTGGAGGCGCGTCGAGTGGGGGAAGCAACGGGCAGTGCCGGTGAAGGCACGCCCGTACTCTACGACGACGTCGCGGTGGCGGCGCTGGCCTCCCGCGATGTCGCCGCGGCAAGCATGTTCGTGCGCAGGCAACTGGGCCGACTCGCCGACGGCAGCGAGGCGACGGTCCGGTTACTGCAGACGCTGCGGATCTATCTCGACGAATTGGCGAGCCCGACCAGAACCGCGCGTCGCCTGCATGTGCATCCCAACACCGTGGTGAAACGACTCGAACGCATCGAGACGCTACTCGGACGGCGTGTCGATCCCGCCAGTCTCCCGCTTCGGGTAGCGGTGGAGTTGGCGCCCCTCGTCACCGACTCCACCCGGGCCGGCTGAGCGGGGACCGCTCAGGTGCAGTCCACGATCCCGCCGTCCAGCGGAATAACCGCCCCGGTCAGATAAGCACCCGCACGCGAGGACAAGAACTGCACAGCTCCGGCGATATCCGCGGCTTCTCCGGTGCGGCCGAGGGGAATCGACTCGTCGATTGCGCGTTTGGCCTCCGGATCGTCGAAGACGAAAGCACTCATGCGGCTCGCGAAATAGCCGGGGGCGATCGCATTGACATTCACCTGCTCGCCGGCAAGACGCCGGGCGAGATGCCGGGTGAGCATATGCACGGCGGCTTTCGTCGCACTGTACGGATAGTTCTCGAGTTCTGTCACCCGGATGCCGGCGATGGAGCCGATGGTGATCACGCGCGCGGGATCACCGGGAGCGGCCGCGGCCCGCAGCGCGTCCAGCAACGCAACGGTGAGCCGGAACACCCCGGTCAGGTTGAGGTTCACCAACTTGCCCCACGCCGCGTCCGGGAATTCCTCGAGCGGGGCGCCCCAGGTGGCGCCGGCATTGTTGACCAGGATGTCGAGTCGCCCATCGAACACCTCGGTAACCGCCTGTTTCACCGCGCCGACCCCGGCCGGGGTGGAGACGTCCGCGGGCGTGGCGTGGCAACGGCCGAACCGGGCCAGGTCGGCGGCGGCGGCCGCGCAGGTATCCGGCTTGCGCGAAACCACCATGACATGCGCGCCCGCCCGAACGAGTCCCGCGGCGATCATCGAACCGATACCGCTGGTTCCCCCCGTGACCACCGCCGTCTTACCCGCCACCCCGAACATGTCGGCGGTGAACTCGCTGCCCGAAGCGGTGGACGCCCCCCCGGCAACGGCGGTCACATCGTCACCGAGTAGCCACCGTTGACCGGGATGGTCTGCCCGGTGATCCATGCCCCCGCGGCGGACGCCAGGAATGTCACCATGCCGGAGGCATCGGCGGGATCACCGATACGCCGCACCATGTACTGCGACAGGATCCGTTTGCGTTGTTCGGGGTCGGCCAAAATGTCCTCGGTGGCAGGGGTGCGGGTGGCGCCGAGTGCGACGCTGTTGGCCGTCACCTGGTGCTTGCCGCCGAGCCGGGCCAAGGATCGCGTCAAGCCGGATGCTCCGGCTTTGGCAGCCGAATATGCTTCCAGGCCGCCGATTTCACCCACTCGGCCAGCATCGGATATCACGGTGACGATACGCCCGCCCGATCCATCGGCGACCATCTGCGCCAGGGCATGGCGTGAACAGTTGAAGACTCCGTTCAGATTCACTTCGAGGGAGGGCACCCACTGGGCTGGCCCCTGCTCCCAGAACGGGGCCGACGGTGGTGCCGCACCACTGCCACCTTGGTTGCCGGCATTGTTCACCAGCACACCGACCGGACCGAATGCCTCCCGCGCCTTCGCGAACATCGCTTCCACTCCGTCGAAGTCCACGACATCACATTGGACTCCTATCGCCGGTACCCCCCGGCGCCTGATCTCGTCCGCTACGGTGCCGGCACGCTCGGCGTCGAAGTCGTTGACCACCACTGCCGCGGCCCCGTGCAGGGCGAGGTCGAGGGCGATCCGGCGACCGACTCCACGGCCCGCCCCGGTGACCAGGGCCACGCGATTTTCCATGTCGAGAAGGCTTTTCGTCTCCGGCACGTCAGCGTCCTTTCCATACGGGCCGGCGCTTCTCGGCGAATGCGTTCAGCCCTTCGAGGTAATCGTCAGAGTTCAATACCTGGTCGACGAACGGTTGCTGGTTGACCCAGCTCTCCGCGTCCGTCCACGCACCGCTGTCGCGCACGACGGCTTTGCTCGCGCGTACCGCCACCGGGCCGGCCGCCGCGATCGTTGCCGCGAGTTCGCGGGCCTCGGCCAGGGCCGCCCCGGGTTCGGTGATGCGGTTGACCAGTCCCAGCTCGTAGAAGCGAGAGGCCGGCCACGTCGTCCCGGTGATCGCAATTTCCATCGCGATGGCGTACGGCACCCGCTTCGGCAGCCGGAACAACCCGCCGCCCATCGCGGGCAAGCCGCGTTTGGCTTCCGGCAGGCCGAGCTGTGCCGTCCGGGAGGCCACGATGAGATCGCAGGCCAAGCACACTTCCAGGCCCCCGCCCACCGCGAAACCTTCCACGGCGGCGATGATCGGCTTCTCCGGCGGCTGCTTCATGATCCCACCGCCGCCGCGCCGCTCGGTGGTACCGATTTCTCCGAGGCCCGCCGCGATGATGTCCTGCCCGGCGCAGAATACATCGCCGGTTCCGGTCAGCACCGCCACGCGGAGGTCGTCGTCGGCATCGAACCGGTCGATGGCCGCCTCCATCGCGTAGGCGGTGGCCCGATCGAACGCGTTCTTGCGTTTCGGCCTGTTGATCGTGATGATCGCTGTGTTGCCAGCGCGCTCGAACAACACCGGCCCGGCCGTCGATTCGGTCATGCCGCCGCCTTCCGGTACATGGTCACCACTGCGGCAGTGCCGAGTCCGACATTGTGTGCCAGGGCCACGCGTGCTCCGTCGACCTGCCGTCCGCCGGCGAGACCACGCAACTGCCAATTCAGTTCGGCGCACTGCGCCAGCCCGGTCGCGCCGAGCGGATGCCCCTTGGAAATCAGCCCACCGGACGGATTGACCACCCATTTGCCCCCGTAGGTGGTGTCCCCGGCATCGATCAGTGTCGCGCCCTCGCCCTCTCCGCAGAGCCCCAGCGCTTCGTAGGTGAGGATTTCGTTGATCGAGAAGCAGTCGTGCAACTCGATCACGTCGACATCCTCGGGGCCGAGTTGGGCCTGCTCGTAGGTGGCCCGCGCGGCGCGTGCACCGGTGCCTTGTCCGACGATGTCGAATGCGGTGTCGTAGGCGTCGGCGGTATCGCTGGTCATGGCCTGGCCGATGATCTCGATCGCTTGGTCCGCGAGACCGTGCCGGGCCACGAATTCCTCGGATACGACGATCGCCGCCGCTGAGCCGTCGGAGGTGGGCGAGCACTGCAGTTTGGTCAGCGGATCACAGACCAGGGTCGAGGACAAGATCTCGTCGAGCGAGTACACATCTCGGAACTGGGCGTTTGGGTTGGCCGCCGAATGCCGGTGGTTCTTCACGGCGACTCTGGCGAAGTGCTCGGCCGTAGTTCCGTAACGCCTCATATGCTCGAGCCCCGCGGCGCGGAACATCTCGAGCACGACCGGAGCGCCGGTGGGCTCGCGTAACCGGGCGGATGCCTCGATGAACTTCTCCACCGGGTTGGTCGATTGCGGATAGGTGGGCGTTCCGAGCGATCCGCGCTGCATCTTTTCGAAACCGAGCGCCAGCACGCAGTCGGCGAGACCGCCGGCCACGAGCTGGCGTGCATAGTAGAGAGCCGAAGACCCACTCGCGCAGTTGTTGTTCAGGTTCATCACCGGAATACCGGTCATACCCAGCTCGTAGACGGCCCGCTGCCCCGCGGTGGAATCGGCGTGCACGAACCCGACGCAGGCATGCTCGATCTCGGTGAAGCCGATGCCCGCATCGGCCAGCGCGGCTGTCGCGGCCTCCAGGGCCATTTCGGGATAGTTCGGGGTCGGCATGCCGGGCTTGACGAACTTGGTCATACCGACGCCGACAGTGAATACACGTTTCATGGCGATGATTCGCTCCTTACTGTGTAGTGCCGGGGCCGTACTGGTCCCGCACCACCCGGCGCAGCACCTTGCCCACCGGTGTTCTGGGTAGTTCCGCGTCGAACCGGACGTGCGTGACGCGTTTGACCGGCCCCAGACGGTCCCTGGTCCACGAAATGAGCTCGTCCTCGGACGCACTCGCCCCGGGGGCGAGCACAACCAACGCCATCGGGGTCTCGCCCCACTTGGGGTCCGGGATGCCGACAACCGAGGCTTCCTGCACCGCGGGATGGGCTACCAGGGCGTTCTCCAGTTCGGCCGGCCAGATATTGAAGCCTCCGGAGATGATCAGGTCTTCCTTGCGGTCAGTGAGGAAGAGATAACCTTCCTCGTCGAGGTAACCCATATCCCGAGTGAGTATCGAGCCGTCCGGCAACTTGCGCGCACAGGTGGCCTCGGGATCACCCCAGACTTCGGTGAAGGCACCTGGCGTGGCGGCGGCGACCTCCCCGATCTGCCCCTGCGGCAGTTCGGCGCCCGATTCATCGACGATCGTTATCCGGGTATTCGAGGTCGCCCGCCCCGCAGACCGCGCCCACCGGCCGTCCTGGGCGGTGTGCTCCTCGGGCAGCAGGACGCTCACCGGAGCCACCTCACTCTGCCCGTACATCTGCAGCATGATGTCGCCGAACACTTCACGCGCCTCGGCGAGCGCGGTCTCGGTCATCGGTGCGCCGCCGTAGACAAAGACCCGCAAGCTGCTGAGATCGGTGGTCAGCGCGGCCGGGTGCCTGGCCACCAGTTCGACCATCGTCGGCACACCGAAGGCCACCGTACAGCGATGACGTTGCACCGCCGCAAGGAATTGGCCGGGGTCGAAAGCGCGCAGCACCACCACCGCGCCACCGGCGGCCAGCACGGCGAATACCGGCATGATCGTCGCGTGTGAGAGTGGGCCGGCTGCGAGGTAGGAATCCTGACAGGTCAGCTCGGGCAGAACTGTCGCCATTTCGCTGCCCATCCCGGTCCAGGCACGCACCGAGTGAGTGATGCATTTCGGTTTGCCGGTGGTGCCTGCCGAAAACCGGATCGTTTGGGGTGTCTCTTCCGCCACCTCGACCCCTGGGTCGTCGGCCGAGGCACCGGCCAGTAACTCCTCGTAATCGAGGGCATCGGCCGGCGCAGGTCCTTCGAGCACCAGCACATGCCGCACGGTTCCCGCCGCTTTCAGCTGAGGCGCGATGATGTCGTAGTGCCGATGCTGAACGATCAGGACCGTCGCGCCGATGGTATCGAGCAGGTAGCGGTTGGTTTCCGCGCTGTTGTGGGTGTACAGCGAGGCGCGCACACAACCGGCCAGCGCAATGCCCAGTATCAACTCCAGCGCTTCCGGGCTGTTGTCGGTGAGGGTCGCTACCCGATCGCCGGGTTCGATTCCGAGCCCAGCCAGCGCGTTGCCCAACCGGCAGGAGCGCTTGTAGACCTCCGCGTAGCTGTAGACCGTATCCGCACAGATCAGCGCGGGGCGCTCGGCATAGCGCTCGGCTCCATGTCGGATCAAGTTCGCTATTTCCATAGCGGTCCTTCCGTGAAATGCCCGGTAGACCGATGTGTTCGGGCCGTTGCTCGGGCTCGGACTTCACGTTAGGAACGCTTCCGGCACCGAACAATGGACCCACCCCACACCGAGCGGTGGCAGCTCGGCACAGCGACGCAGCTGGGCGAATATGGCACCACCAGCGAACTGCTGGGTTAGGCTTCAATCACCTGCAGTCATGCGATACAGAGGGATCGACCCGTGTTCGAAACCGTGTTCGTCACCGAGAAGGCATCGACTCACGGGCTGTCGGCGCAGGAGTCACAGGAAGAGTGGCGCCGCATGACCACCAGGTACCAATGCGATATGCAGTGCGATTTTTCCGCGGACCAGCAACTGGTGGGTGCGCTGACAACCACACGGACCCGGATGCATCAGCTCCTGACCTGGCAGTCCTCCTCGGTCCGCTACCGGCGGACACCAAAGCATATACGGCGCGACGGTATCGACTCCTATATGTTGCTGCTGCCCGGCACGGGCACAGCGAATGTCGACCGCGGTGCCGTCGAATTCGAGGTGTCTCCGGGCCGCGCCGCTATGCTGAGCGCGACCGAGCCCTTCGAGGTCACCCATTCACCGGGGGCGGAGCTGCGAGTGCTCACCATCGATCGGCAGTCGATCGAGCATCGGATGAATCGGCGCTTCGATCTCGCGGCACCCCTTGATCTGGCCACCGGCCTCGGTCTCGTGGTGCAGGACCTCATACAGAGCATTCTGCGTTCCCTCGATCAGCTGTCTGCTGACCAGTTCGACGCTGCGGTCAGTCGACTGATCGAGCTGCTGTGCGTGCTGATCGGCGAGAACATCGTCCAAGCCGGTGATCACTTCGGCGAGATCGAAGCAGCGATTCGGCGGTACGTGCGTGACCACGCCCACGAGCCCGACCTGAATGCGGCGGTGATCGCCGGTGCGCTCGGATGGTCAGTGCGGCAGATCCAGCTGTCGATGCAGCGAGCGGGTACCACCGCACGAGATCTGATCCGCGAGGAGCGGCTCTCGCTTGCCCACGAGCGCCTGACCGGGCCCGCCTTCCGTGGCACTTCCATCACCGATGTTGCCCACCAATGTGGTTTCACCTCGGCGACGACCTTCAGTACGGCGTTCCGGCAACGGTTCGGGATCACCCCGCGAGAACTCCGTGGAATTCACCTCCATCCGCTCAGCCGGACGAGTGGATCTACCGAAAATTGAGCGGTGGGCTTTTCGGAAAGACGACGGGAAGCGATACCAGCGCCCGGTGGAACGGGCCCGGCCGCCATTCGAGCCGGTCGGCCGGCACCGCCAGCTCCATCTCGGGCAGCGCATCCAGTAGCTGGTCGATGGCGTCCTGCACTATCAGCAAGGCCACCGTCCGGGCGGGGCAACTGTGTGAGCCCGTGCTGAAAGCCAGATGTGACCGGTTGTTGTGCAGGGCATCGCCAGTGCGGACGGCAGGGTCGTTGTTGCATGCGGCCATGCTGATGAGCACCGGCTGATGCGCGGGCAACCAGGCCCCTTCGATCAGGATCGGCTGACGTGGGTAGCTGATGCAGTAATTGGCCAACGGCGGATCGTTGAACAGGACCTCGTCCAGCGCGTCGCGGGTGGAGAGGCTTCCGCCGAGCATATCGCCCGCGAACCGGTCGTCGGTGAGCATCAACCGCAGAGTATTGATTATCAGGTTCTGCTGCGTTTCGATACCTGCGGCGTAAAGAGTTGCCAGTTGATGCATCACGCCCTCGTCGTCCAGGTTCACCGGGTGCTGCACCAGCCGGCTCGTGATATCCGGACCGGGATCGGCCCGCTTGGTCCGCGCCAGTTCGAGCAGGGTCTCGGTCAGCGCCCGGTTTCCGGCAGCGGCGTCCACGGTGTCGAATATGGCGGCCATGCTGGTCGCCGCGCGCCGACTGATTTCGGGCGAGCAGCCGAACAACGTGTTCAGGGTTGAGAGAATCAGCGGATAGGCATACTGGCCGGCGACATCACAGGCCCCGTCTTCGCAGAAGGAGTTGATGAGCGGAATCGCGGCCTGCTCGACAGTAGCGTGCAGGAGGTGCATATCCACTCGGCCGAGCGCCGCCGCCGTAGCGGTCCGGTAGTGGATATGCTCGCTACCCGAACTGCGCAGCGAGTTGGGTCGCCACTCCATCATCGGCAGGACCGGGCAGTCCGCGGAGATATCGCGTTGCCACACTCGGGGGTCCGCCGGGAAATGTTCATGGTCGTTCAGGACCCGCAACGCGGTGTGGTAACCGATCACCAGGGTGGCGGGCACGCCCGGCGCCAGCTCGACCGGAGCCAGGGACCCGTACAGTTGCCGCATCTCCCGGTACATCCGATGCGGATCGACTGCAAACTCTTTCGAGTACAGGGGAAAGCGGGGGCCATCGAAATCCATCGGTGTCGTATGCGGCGGGGTCTCACTGTCGATATTCAACTCTGCTGATTCCTCGACTGTAGGCAGGGCGAGTTTCGGCTCGGACGGTAGCCGCTCGACCGAAAAGTGTAGGGGCACACCGCATCGGTCAGTCGACAACCTGCGTCATCGGTGCGACCGCCGGTAAGGGGTCCTGGACGAATCCCGAGTGTGGATCACATCCTGCCTCTCGATGGGGGTACAGGACGATCCGGACTCTGGTTCCGGACGATAAACCGCCACAAATTGGATGGGCGGGTCGGAACTCCTTGCCCGGAACCCCGGAGGCCGATGCCCTGCGGCGCATATGAGGCCGCAGGGCATAGCCGACAGGTCAGCGCGTACGCGGATCCTGCAGCGACGCCATCGCTTCCATGAGCGAGGAATGAATGGCGGTCAATTCCGGGGTGGCGAACGACTCCCAGGACTGCTCGTCCGCGCCGTTCTCGGTGGGATCGGCCTGCCCCCAGTCGCCTTCGCCGGTTCCGTCCGCCGATCCTTCATCCCAGGACGCGCTACCCGGATTGTGCTTGTACACCCACCACAGGTGGCCGAACGGGTCGGCGAACCGGGAGAGCACATCGCCCCAGAAATCCGTCGGCTCGGTGACGATCCGCGCACCACGCGCGGCGGCTCGTTTCAGCGTGGCGGCCGGATCGTCGACGTAGACGCGGACGAAGGACGGCATATACGGCCAGTCCGGTTTGCGGTCGGCGATCGTGAGCGTCGAGCGGAAGCCGCCATGAGCGCCATGGCCCAGATCGTCCAGGTCCTTCCCGTCCGGATCCGCCGCCGGATCGACAGTCTCCGGACCGTCGCGACCCCCTCCGGTGATGGATACAACCGGGCCGGGATCGACGATGTCACCGCATTGACCACTCTCGCTCTTGCCTGCCGGGACGCCGATACCGTCTCGTTCTCCTACCGCGGCAGCGACGCGGCCACGTCGCATCGCACCGCCCAACCGCATCAGATCGTCAATGTCGAAAGCCGCCTCTACCTGGTGGCCTGGGATCTCGATCGCACCGACTGGCGCACCTTCCGAATCGACCGGGTCGCGCAACCCCGCCGTACCGGCGCGCGATTCGCACCACGCCGCCTGCCCGGTGGCGATCCGGTGGAGTACGTCCACGACCGGATCGGGTCGATGCCCTCCAGGTACCGGGTACACGCCACCATCCAGGCTTCCGCCGAACGGGTCAGAGCCGAGATCGTCCACTACGGCACCGTCACCGCCGTCGACTCCGGCTCGTGCGAGGTCCAGATCGCCGCCGAGTCCCTGGGCTGGGCCGCCTTCTGCCTCGTCTCGATCGGAGCACCGTTCATCGTGCACGGGCCACCCGAAGCGACCGACCTCGTGAAGGACTGGGGAACCAGGCTTCTCGCCGCCACGCGAGCGACCGGGAGCGGACCCGGTTGCGATAGTTCGATCAGTCGTCTTCCTTCGCCCTCGGATCGCGGGCTGTGGCCAGGGTCGGCATCGCCACGCTGATCGCCGCCACTATTCGCGCCGGGCCGTCGAGATGTCATGGCAGAAACGATTCGTCACCCGTTTCGACTGACGTTGCGCTCGCCGCACCAACCTGCTTGGTGCTTCTTCTTCTTCTTCTTCGCTCTGGGCGAACACGGGCGTTGGTTGGAACAACCGGGACTCCGGTGAAGTTGAGTCGGGATAGCTCAACTATTGGAGGTTGTGTTCGTGACTACACCACTGAATCTTCCGGTGCTGTTCCTGACCGATCCCATCGTGCTGCCGGGCATGGTCGTCCCGATCGAGCTGGACGAATCCGCGCAGGCCGCGATCGATGCCGCGCAGGCCGCGAAGACCGGGACCGTACTGCTCGCCCCCCGCTTGACCGAGGGCTACGCCGCCTACGGTGTGCTCGCCACCATCGAGCAGATCGGGCGCATGCGCGGCGGAACCCCCGCCGCGGTGCTCAAGGCCGAACGCCGCGCGAAGATCGGCCACGGGGTCACCGGGCCGGGGGCCGCGCTGTGGGTGGAGGCCGAACCGGTCGAGACTCCCGCCGCCGACGGCCGCACGCGGGAACTGGCCGACGAGTACAAGAAGCTGGTGGTCTCGGTACTGCAGCGCCGAGAGGCGTGGCAGGTGATCGACGCCGTCAACCAGCTCACCGACCCCTCGGCCATCGCCGATACCGCCGGCTATGCCGCCTATCTCACCGCCGAACAGAAACGGGAACTGCTCGAAACCCCGGATGTCGCGGCCCGGCTGAACCGGCTCATCGAATGGACCCGGGCGCATATCGCCGAGGCCGAGGTCACCGAGAAGATCGGTGACGAGGTCCGCGAGAACATGGAGAAGAGCCAGCGCGAATTCCTGTTGCGCCAGCAACTCAACGCCATCCGCAAGGAACTCGGCGAGGACGAACCGGACGGCGCCGACGACTACCGCACCAGGGTCGAGCAGGCCGATCTGCCCGAATCCGTGCGGGAAGCCGCCTTGCGCGAGGTGTCCCGGCTGGAACGGTCCAGCGACCAGAGCCCGGAAACCGGCTGGATCCGCACCTGGCTCGACACCGTGCTGGAACTGCCGTGGCAGGTGAAGACCACCGACTCCACCGATGTGGCCGCCGCGCGGGCCGTGCTCGACGCCGACCATCACGGCCTCGACGAGGTGAAGGACCGGATGGTCGAGTACCTCGCGGTCCGGGCCCGGCGGGCCCAGCGTGGGCTCGAGGTCGTCGGCGGTCGCGGGTCCGGTGCGGTGCTGGTACTCGCCGGTCCGCCCGGAGTGGGTAAGACCTCGCTCGGCGAATCGGTGGCCCGGGCACTGGGCCGCAAGTTCGTTCGGGTCGCGCTCGGCGGTGTGCGCGACGAGGCCGAGATCCGTGGCCACCGGCGCACCTACGTCGGTGCGATGCCCGGCCGGATCGTGCGGGCGATCAAGGAAGCCGGTTCGATGAACCCGGTCGTCCTGCTCGACGAGGTGGACAAGCTGGGCGCCGATTTCCGCGGCGACCCCGCCTCGGCCCTGCTCGAGGTGCTCGACCCCGCCCAGAACCACACCTTCCGGGACCACTACCTGGATATGGACCTCGACCTCTCCGATGTGCTGTTCCTGGCGACCGCGAACGTGATGGAAACCATCCCCGGCCCGCTGCTGGACCGGATGGAAGTGATCACCGTTGACGGCTACACCGAGGACGACAAGGTGGCCATCGCCCGCGATTTCCTGCTGCCCCGCCAGCTGGAACGCAATGCGCTGACCGCCGAGGAAGTCCAGGTCACCGATGCGGCACTGCGGGAGATCGCGGCCGACTACACCCGGGAGGCCGGGGTCCGGCAGATGGAACGGCTCATCGCCAAGGTGCTGCGCAAGGCCGCTACCCGGTTGTCCGAAACGGCCGGACCCGGCTTCGACGCCGATGCATCGGGTGTCGACCACGCAGGTGTCGACGATGGCAACCGCGCCGACGCGGCGAGCAACGGGCAAGCCGACGTCGGCAGCGGTGAGCGGGTAACGCGGGAACTGGGCTACGACCCCGAACTGGGCTACGACCCCGCCGGTGAGCTCCGCGGCGACGTCGCGTCCGGCGCCGGCGGGTCCGGCGAAATCCTGCGCATCGACGTCGCCGATCTGAAGGACTATCTGGGCCGTCCCCGGTTCACCCCGGATTCGGCGGAACGTACGGCCGTGCCGGGCGTGGCGACCGGGCTCGCGGTCACCGGACTGGGCGGGGACGTCCTCTATATCGAGGCGAATACCGCCGAAGGCGAACGGTCGTTGACCTTGACCGGGCAGTTGGGCGATGTGATGAAGGAATCGGCGCAGATCGCGCTGACCTACGTGCGCTCGCACCTCGGCGAAATCGGTATCGAGCCCGGTGTCCTCGAACGCAGCCTGCACCTGCACGTCCCCGCCGGAGCCGTGCCCAAGGACGGCCCGTCCGCCGGGGTCACCATGGTGACCGCGCTGGTATCGCTGGCGCTCGGGCGGCCGGTGCGTTCGGATGTGGGTATGACCGGTGAGGTCACGCTGAACGGCCGGGTGCTGCCGATCGGCGGGGTGAAGCAGAAACTGCTCGCCGCGCAGCGTGCGGGGCTGAAGACGGTGTTCATCCCGGCGCGTAACGAGCCGGATCTGGACGACGTCCCCGCCGATGTGCTGGCCGAACTGGATGTCCGTCCGGTGGCCGATGTGGCCGAGATCCTGGCCCACGCCATCGAGCCGATCCAGGAACCGGCCTACGAGGATCGGCCGCTGGCGGCCTCCGCCTGACCTGTACCCGACCCTGCGGGCCGTGGTAGCCATCACCGGCTACCACGGCTCGCTGTCGTTTCCCGAAGTGGTTCCCATCCGCCCGGCCGGTCCACCCGAACCCCGTTCAGCAATGTTCGCGGTACGACCGGCAACGCGGTCGTCCTGGCCGAAAGCGATGGAAATTCATGAAAAGCAGGCAGCGCGTTGTGCTTCTGGCCGCGGTGGTTTCGGCCACCGCACTCTTGGGAGCGACAGCATGTTCCGGGGATGCGGAGTCCGGGGAAACCGCGGCTGCGGCGAGCAGCGCTCCCGCGTCGTCCACGGCGACCGCGGCCACCGGTGATCCCGCGGCCGCGCTCGTCGGCCCCGGCTGCGCCGACTACGCGGCGCAGGTGCCCGACGGCGCGGGATCGGTCGACGGGATGGCGCAGGACCCGGTCGCGGTCGCGGCCTCGAACAACCCGATGCTGAAGACCCTCACGCAGGCCGTATCGGGTGGCTTGAATCCCGAGGTGAACCTCGTCGATACGCTCAACGGCGGCGAATTCACCGTGTTCGCTCCGGTCGATTCGGCCTTCGCGAAGATCGATCCGGCAACGCTGGAAACCCTGAAGACGGATTCCGCCACGTTGACCGATATTCTCACCTACCACGTGATACCCGGACAGATCGTGCCCGAAGATATCGCCGGGGATCATGCGACCGTCCAGGGCGACACCGTCTCGGTGACCCGTGACGGCGAGACGATCGAGGCCGGGACAGCGTCGGTGATCTGCGGCGGTGTGCAGACCGCGAACGCGACCGTCTACATGATCGACGAGGTCCTCATGCCGCCCGCGTGACCGGTTTTCCCGCGCTGCGGGGCCGAGTGGCAGAGACTGGGGCCATGATGCTTCACGGCGCTGAGCGTGAACTGCGTTACAGCATCAGTACGATGTCCATCCTCGGTGTCGCGGGTGGCGAACACCTTCCCATGCAGTCGAGGGCACGATCATGACGAAGCGGCCGGATTCCGGTTCGGGCGCGGTCCGGCTCCGGGTCGTCGGTGCGCAGGACAGCGGTACCGAGGCCGGGGCGGCGTGCCCGGCCCGCCGCGCCGGCCAGGACGACAGCGCAACCCAGCGCCGGCTCGCCGATCTGCTACAGGCGGCCGGGAACGGTGATCGGGAATCGTTCACCCTTTTCTACCGGGAGACCAGTTCCCGGGTGTTCGGGCTGACGCGGCGGATCCTGCGCAGCCCGGCCGCGGCCGAGGAAGCCACCCAGGAGGTGTACCTGCAGGTCTGGTCGGCCGCCGCCCGCTACGACCCGGCGCGGGCAAGCGCGGTCGGCTGGTTGATGATGATCGCCCACCGGCGAGCTGTCGACCGGGTGCGCGCCGAGGAATCGGCCGCGGCCCGCGATATCGTCTACGGCCACACCCATCTGGGACGCGACCACGACATCGTCTCCGAAACGGTGCACCAGCAGTTCGACGAGCAGGCTGTGCGTGACTGCCTCGACGTGCTCACCGCCACGCAACGAGAAGCGGTCGCACTCGCCTATTACAGCGGGCGCACCTACCGCGAGGTCGCCGACCAGCTCGAATCCCCACTGCCCACCATCAAGAGCCGCATCCGTGACGGTCTGAAACGGCTCCAGAACTGCCTGTCAGGGGTTGTCTCCGATGCCTGATATCTCACCGCCCGACTCGCCGGCCAACCACGGTGACCTAGTGGACCTGGCGTTTCCCTACGCCCTCGACGCGGTCTCGGCCGCCGAGAGCGCCGATATCGAACAACGATTACGTGCCGCCGATCGAGAAACTGCCCGGGCCTTCGACAGTGTGGTACGCGACGTGCGGGAGGCGATGGGGGCCTTGTCCGTCCTCGACGCCCAGGAGCCGCCCGCCCGGGTGGAGGCGCGCATACTCGCCGCCCTCGGCTCCCGGCCCGGCGCACGTTCGGATGTGCACACCGGTGCCGGGAGATCCGATCCCGGTGCGCAGTCGCCATCTGTGGCCGGACCACCGGATCCACAGGCGGATACGCCGGTAGCCGGCACACCGGCCGATGAACTCGCCCGAGCCCGTCGGCGCCGGCGTCGGCTGTCAGGACTCGCTGCCGCGGCCGCGGTGGTGGTGGCCATCGGGATCGGTTACGGAGTCCTCGCCCGGCAGACCGGTCACGAACCGGGCGCAGCCGTTACCGCACAGCAGATTCTCGAGCACCCCGATGCCCGTACGGCCACCACCCCGATCGGTGCGGACGGAACCCTCACGGTGCACGTTTCCGCCGAACTCGGCGCGGCCACCGTCGCTTTCGACGCCGTACCCGCCCCGCCGGCCGGTAGCGACTACCAGCTGTGGTTGATCGATGCGTCCGGTGTTCCACAATCGGCCGGGGTGCTGGCCGAACTGCCGGCGGCGAACACGCCCTACATCACCGAGTTCACCGGTTCCGGACAACTCGCGGTAACGCTCGAACCCGACGGCGGATCGCCCGCGCCGACCAGCACGCCGCTCGGTGCGGTCGCGCTGGGGTGAGTCATACCGGCCTGCTCCGGGCGAGTCAGGGCAGCCGGCCGAGCTGTTCGTGATGGACCCGGCTCTCGCGGTGAGCAATCGCGTCCGCGTACGAACCACCGGATTCGCGGGGGGTGTATCGGCCGGGTCGGCACTCAGCCCGGGGAGCAGTGGGAGGCGTTTTCCCGGTCCGCCGCTCGGCTCCTTCCGGTGTCCGGCCGGTTACGGCATGGTCATCGTCGCTCGGGAAGTTCTGACATTTCGGTGACGCTGTGCCCGGACACCTTCCCGAAGCGTGCTCGTAATGACACCATCCGCAGCTGGGGAGTAGGACGAACACCGGGGCAGGCGGGCCCCGGCCCGATGGCGGAACGAGGGTGCTGATGCAGGACATACCGGACTCGCCCGGAATAGCGCGACGAACCCCGGAACCGGCGGGCGAACCCAATGCCGCCGCGGCGGGTCTGTGCGGACTCGTCGCCGCCGCACTGGTGCTCGGTATCGCCGAACTGTTCGCCGGGCTGATCGATCCGGACGCCTCACCCTTCGTATCGACCGGTGCCACAGTGGTCGACCACACGCCGAAAGCGTTACGCGAGTTCGCCATCGACCAGTTCGGCACTGCCGACAAGGCCGTGCTGTTCGTCTCCATGGGCGCGGTGATGACGGTGCTCGCCGTCGTGGTGGGTCTGCTCGAGCGGCGGCGGCCTTACGGCAGTGCGCTGCTGATCGCCCTCGGGCTGGTCGTTTGCGTGGCCGTTCTGGGCCGGCCCACCGCGACTCCCGTGTTCGCGATTCCGATCCTGCTCGGTATCGCGGCGGGCGTTGTGACGCTCCGCTTCCTGATAGCGCGCGCTCCGGGGCCGAAAGCCGCGGACGAGGTAGGGGAGACCGATCCGTCCCGCCGCCGGTTCCTGATGCTGGTGGCCGGTGCCGCCGCGGTGGCGGCCGGAAGCGCGGCCGCCGGACGCTGGGTCGGTGCGCGAATGCGGGCCGTAACCGCCGATCTGGAGCGTTTCGTGCTGCCGCGCCCCGTGACCGGGGCCGCTGCGCCGCCACCCGGCACCGATCCGCCGGTCCCCGGGATCACCGAATTCGTCACCCCCAACGATGCGTTCTACCGGATCGACACCGCCCTGCGAATCCCGGCGGTGACCAGCGAGGACTGGCGGCTACGCATCCACGGAATGGTGGATCGCGAAATCGAACTGACCATGGACGATCTGCGCCGCCGGCCCGCGGTGGAGAAAATGATCACCCTGACCTGCGTATCCAACGAGGTCGGCGGTGACCTGGCCGGCAACGCCCGCTGGATCGGATACCCGCTGGCAGACCTGCTCGCCGAGGCCGGCGTACGACCCGGCGCGGATATGGTCCTGTCCACCAGCGCCGACGGATTCACCGCGGGAACACCGGTGGCAGCCCTCACCGATGGGCGCGACGCGCTGCTTGCCGTCGGGATGAACGGCGACCCGCTACCGGTCGAGCACGGTTATCCGGCCCGGCTGGTGGTCCCCGGTCTCTACGGCTACGTGAGCGCGACCAAATGGGTCGTCGACCTGGAGCTCACCAGATTCGACAGGGCCCAGGCGTACTGGACCCGCCGCGGCTGGTCCGCGCGCGGCCCGATCAAGACCGCTTCCCGTATCGACGTCCCCGCCCCGTTCGCAAAGATCCCGCCCGGCCCGACCGTCGTCGCGGGCGTGGCCTGGGCACAGCGGCGCGGTATCACCGCCGTCGAAGTCCAGGTCGACGACGGCCCATGGCAGCCGGCCGAGCTCGCGCCGGAATACTCCTCGGACACCTGGCGGCAATGGACCTGGCGTTGGGACGCGGTCCCCGGCGACCACACCCTGCGAGTCCGCGCCACCGACGGCGAAGGCCGGGTACAAACCGAACAGCGAGCCGATCCGGTACCCGACGGCGCCACCGGTTGGCACACCCGGACCTTCCGCGTCGAGTGAGCATCGTGCCCTGGCCGATCCGACTCACGATCCAGCACAGCGGTGTTGCCGGGTTGTGGTGCAGACGCCCGAGTCTCCAGAGATCGGTCGCGGCGACCATTTCATCGCCGAAATGCGATAGGCCCCGCCGGTTTCGGGGGGCTATCGAACTGGCAGCAGGTGCTGTCGCTGCGAGGTCGGGCGGCGCGGTTCTACTCTTTGATCTTCTCGATCGGATACCCGGCGATGGAGAAGACGATGATCGAGTAGACGGCGATGCCGATCAAGACCGGCAGCGGTATACGACGTTCGGGGGCGAGGGCGATGTAGATCCCGTAGGCGATAGGTGGGAGGCAGAGGATCGCTGCCGCGGTTTCCCAATATGCGACCATATTGTTCGCCTTCTTCCGACGCCCGGGATCCGTCAGAGTTGTGTCCGGTATCTCATCGCCCCACCCTTCGCTGTGGCTGGTTGCGACTCCTCGATAACCCTTGGCAGCGGAGTACATGCAAAATAGCGATACGACCGAAAAAATCAGAGCAACAATAAACGCTTGCATTCCGGGCCCCTGACCGGTCGATATCGTATGGCTGACGCTGCTGTGGCCCTACCGTAGTTGTACCGGATATGGGGCCGGGTGGATCGGTCACCAGCCGCCGAGGGCCCGGCGTGGCGCCGGGCCCTCGGCGGCTGAGCGTGGTGCGACTTCAGGCGGCGGCCGGTTCGGGTTCGCCGGCGAATTGGGTGCGGTAGAGCTCGGCGTAGCGGCCGTTCGCCGCGAGTAGTTCCGGATGGGTTCCGCGCTCGACGATATGTCCGGCTTCCACCACCAGGATCTGGTCCGCGGCGCGTACGGTGGAGAGACGATGCGCGATCACCAGCGCGGTGCGATCCTGCAGTGCCTCGTTCAGAGCCGCTTGCACGGCCGCTTCGGAGGTGGAATCCAATGAGGCGGTGGCCTCGTCGAGGATTACCACGCGCGGCTGTTTGAGCAGCAGCCGGGCGATGGTGAGACGCTGGCGTTCGCCGCCGGAGAGCCGGTAGCCGCGTTCGCCGACCACGGTGTCCAGGCCGTCGGGCAGGGAGGCGATCAGGTCGCGTAACCGGGCTCGGCTCAGCGCATCCCACAGTTGCGCCTCGTCCGCTTCGGGCGCGGCCAGCAGCAGGTTGGCGCGGATGGTGTCGTGGAAGAGGTGCCCGTCCTGGGTTACCAGGCCCACCGTTTCCCGGATCGAGGCGGTGCTCAACTCGCGAACATCGGTGCCGCCGAGCCGGACCGAACCCGAATCGACATCGTAGAGCCGGGAAACCAGCTGGGCGACGGTGGATTTACCGGCGCCGGAGGAACCCACCAGGGCGATGAGTTCGCCGGGTTCGGCGCGCAGGCTGATTCCGTGCAGCACCTCCTCGCCGCCCCGCGTGTCCAGGGTCGCCACTTCCTCCAGCGATGCCAGCGAAACCTTGTCCGCCGCGGGATAGCCGAAGCGCACCTCGTCGAATTCCACCGCGACACCACCCGCCGGGACCGGCCGCGCGTCCGGTGCATCCTCGATCAGCGGTTTCAGGTCGAGAACCTCGAAGACGCGCTCGAAACTGACCAGTGCCGACATCACTTCCATCCGGGCGCTCGCGAGCGCGGTGAGCGGCGAGTACAGCCTGGTCAGCAGCAACGACAGCGCCACGACGGCCCCGGCGTCGAGTTGGCCGCGCAGCGCGTACCAGCCGCCCAGGCCGTACACCAGCGCCACGGCCAGTGCCGAGACCAGCGTCAACGCTGTGACGAACACGGTTTGCAGCATGGCGGTGCGGACCCCGATATCGCGGACCCGGCGGGCGCGCAGCGCGAATTCGCCGGACTCCTGGTCGGGCCGGCCGAACAGTTTCACCAGGGTCGCGCCCGGGGCCGAGAAACGCTCCGTCATCTGGGTGCTCATCGCCGCGTTCAGCCCGGCGGCTTCGCGCTGGATATCGGCCAGCCGATCGCCCATCCGGCGGGCCGGGATCACGAAGACCGGCAGCAACAGCAGAGCGAGCAGAGTGATCTGCCAGGACAGCTGGAGCATCACCACCAGGGTGAGCACGACGGTCACGAGATTGGCGACCACGCCGGACAGGGTGTCGCTGAAGGCTCGCTGCGCCCCGATCACATCATTGTTCAGGCGGCTGACCAGGGCGCCGGTCCGGGTTCGGGTGAAGAACGCGATCGGCATCCGCTGGACGTGATCGAACACGGCGGTGCGCAGATCCAGGATCAATCCCTCGCCGATCCGGGCCGACAGCCAGCGGATCGCCAACCCCAGCCCGGCGTCGAGAACAGCGAGACCCGCAATGGCGAGTGCCAGCATGATCACCGTCCGGGCAGCGGATCCGTCGATGATCTCGTCGACCACCCGGCCGGCCAGCAGCGGTGTAGCCACCGCGAGCACCGCCGCGACGACGCTGAGCGCCAGGAACGCGCCCATCCGGCGCCGGTGCGACCGCGCGAACCCCAGGATGCGCCGGGCCGTGGCGAGGCTGAACGCCCGCTGTTCCTCGGGGGCGTGCATTCGCCGATACATCTGGTCCCAGGCAACCGATTCCATGCTCATCCGACATGTCCTTCCGCTCCGGAGCCCGATTCAACTCCAGTGCACCGACACTAAAAGCTCAACCATCGTTCAGGTCAAGCTTTCGGGACAGGTGCCAGCTCGAGCCGTACACCGAGCAGCCGGGTCGGGCGGTCCAGTGGAAACCGGTCCAGAATGCGTAATGCGGTATCGACGATGGTGGGAACGTCCGTTGTCGGTTCGGCCAGTTTCGACTGTTTACTGCGCGTATAGAAGGTGCTGGTCCGCACCGTCACCGCCACCCGGACGGCGATCCGGCCCGCCGCGGCGATCTCCGCGGTGACCTCGGTTGCCAGCCGGGCGACCTGCTCGCGGATATCGTCGCGTTCGGTGAGATCGCGCGGGAAGGTCTCCGATTTGCTGCGCCCCACCGGCGGCGGTGGTCGGGTCACCACCTCGGTATCGCCGGCCCCGCGAGCCATCACCCACAGATACGGGCCGTTGGTGGGCCCGAACTCGGCAGCCAGCACGGCCCGGTCCGCCGCCATCAGATCGCCGATCGTGTGGATATCCAGCTCGGCCAGGCGGGCGGCGATCCGGTTACCGATTCCCCACAGCGCGTTCGTCGGCCGATGTGCCATCACCTGCGACCAATTCGCCGCCGTCAGCCGGAACATGCCGGTATGGGCGCCCGGCTGCTCGGCCGGCGTATCGGCGGACTTGCCGACCGATTTGGCGAAGCCGGTGGCCAGTTTGGCGGTGAGTTTGTTGTCCCCGATGCCGACCGCGCAGGTCAAACCGAGTTCGGCGACGCCCGAGCGGATGGCGGCCGCCAGGCTTTCCGGATCCTCGGTTTCGGCCGCCACGAACGCCTCGTCCCAGCCCCACACTTCCACCTGGTCGGTGAAGGTCCGTAGCAGCGCCATGACCTGCTCGGAAGCCTCGTCGTAGCTGAGTGGGTCCAGCGGCAGGAAAACCGCCTCGCGACATTTGCGCGCCGCCGTGCGCAGCGGCATCCCGGCTCGGACACCGTAGGCCCGAGCCGGGTAGGAAGCACAGGTCACGACCTTGCGGGGTTCCTCTGGGTCCCCGTTCCCGCCCACGATCACCGGCTGCCCGCGCAGTTCGGGGTGCCGCCGGAATTCCACCGCGGCCTGGAATTGGTCGAGGTCGACATGCAACAGCCATCTGGCCACATCTGCAGTCTTACTCCTCCGGGGTGACAATCAGGTTGATATCGGCCGGAGTGGGCGATGCCATTCCGCGGTCCTCCGGGGTGGTGCCGGCAGGCTCTGTATAACGGGCCGCAGATTCCCGAGTGATGTGCAGCCCGGCAGGGGACAACGTTGTCCACGAGTGGCGGGCGGGCAACCCGCACAGCGTGGTGAGGTGGATCGTGCCGAGCGGGGTCATGGGCAGGTCCGCCGGACGGCAGACTGGAGTCGCACCGCCCGGCTCGGGCGCGAACCTACCGGGTGGCGCGTTCGCAGACCTCCGCGGTGCGCTCGCTCACCGACCGAAAGGCGAAGATGTCCGATTCAGCCCCGCTCGATTCCGACCTGGCCGCAAAAGTGCTGGCCGCCCAGCCGTTCGCGAATCTGGTCGGCACCGAGCTCGTCGCCTTCGAAACCGGTTCCGCCACTCTGGTCGTGCCCATCCGTCCGGAACTAGCCCAGCAGTTCGGCTATGTCCACGGCGGGGTGCTGTCCTACCTGGCCGATAATGCGATCACTTTCGCCGCCGGCACCGTACTCGGCGCGAATGTGCTGACCGGTGGTTTCTCGGTCACCTACCTTCGTCCTGCCCGCGGCGAACGCCTGTGTGCCGTCGCCACGGTCACCGGGGCGACCCGGCGCCAGGCCGTGGTCAATTGTGTGATCACCGCCGAATCCGACGGCTCCGACCCCGTGCAGTGCGCACTCGCCCAGGGAACTGTCCGCTCGGTCGAACGAAACCTCGGCGACTCCTGATTCGCGCCGCGTCCGCTGTCGGGACCCGGCCGACCGAACTACCCCCGTTCCCGGGCGTTACTCCGAACGGCAGCCGCTGCCGGCGATCCGACAAAGCCCAGATCGCCTACGCAGAATCCCGGCGAGGCTCCGATGGGCTCGCACGTAGAACCGCGTCGCGGCGGCTCACGAGCTGATGGATCGGCCGGCGCCACGTGTGCTGCGCCGACGTGCCGATCGACGGCTCCCGACATTCCGGCGGGAACTGGGAAGTGCCCGGTGTAGGCACCTGCTACAGGTTTCGTTCCGGTCGCAACCCCGCGATGGGCTGCCGCGCCCGCGCGGCGCGCGCACGCACGCTGGTTCGGCTGGTGACGGCGTGTGCGCTGGGACGCGGTGATGCGCATCCGTCATCTCGGCGGCGCGCGTGGTCGCGAGCACGGCGTATACCGGCGTCGGCTGCGTGCGGCCTGTCCCGTCGCATTCCGGTGGCGACGAGCGGATTCCCCGAACCGGCCGCATCTCGGATGGGCGGGTACGAGGCGCCCGCGTATCGACGCGCACATCCGGAGCAGAGCCGGAGATGCGCCTAGGCTGGTCGGCGTGACCGACCACGACAGGCGGCGGGATGCGCTCGCGCGGGAGTTGCGTGCCCGGATCGGTGCGGACGCGGTGGATATCTCCCGGCGCCGCCGGATCGAGTATTCCTCCGATGCGTCGAACTACCGGGTGCTGCCGGAGATAGTCGTGTTTCCCCGGAGGGACAGCGATGTGGCGGCCGTGCTGGAACTCGCCCGTTCCGAAGGTGTACCCCTGACGCCGCGTGGCGGTGGCACTTCCGTAGCCGGTAATGCGGTGGGCCCCGGTATCGTCTGCGATTTCAGCAGGCATATGAACGGTATTGCCGATATCGATCCGCAACGCCGCACCGCGCGGGTGCAGCCCGGTGTCGTGCTGGCCGAGCTGCAGCGCCGGGCTCGTGCGCACGGGCTGCGGTTCGGCCCGGACCCGTCCACGCAGGATCGCTGCACCCTCGGCGGGATGATAGGCAACAACGCCTGCGGACCGCACGCCATCGCCTGGGGCCGCACCTCCGACCGGGTCCGGGAATTGCGGATTCTCGACGGCACCGGTACCGAACGCCGGCTTGCCGACGATCTGGCCGCGGTGCCCGGACTACCCGAATTCACCGGCGCCTCACTCGCGGTCCTGCGTACCGATTTGGGCCGGTTCGATCGCCAGGCCTCCGGCTACGGCCTGGAGTACCTGCTGCCGGAGCGGGGAAGTTCGGTCGCCGGCGCGTTCACCGGCACCGAGGGCACCTGCGGTGTGCTGCTGGAAGCCGAAGTGGAGCTGGTGCCGATCCCCGCGGCGACCTTGCTCGTCGTACTCGGTTACGCCGATCTGGCGGCCGCGGCCGACGATATCGCCGCGGTGGTCTCGGTGGCGCCGGTCGCGGTGGAGGGTATCGATGCGCGCCTGGTCGAAATGGTGCGCGCCCACGGCCGGCGGGTACCGGATCTGCCACGCGGCCACGGCTGGTTGTTCGTCGAACTGGCGGGTGAGAGCCCGGCGGCCGCCCGGGCGGCGGCCGACCGCTTGTGCCGGACGGCCGGTGCCCTCGACGCCCGAGTGATCGACGACCCCGGCGCGGCGGCGGCACTGTGGCGGATCCGCGCCGACGGCGCCGGGCTGGCCGGGCGTACCCGGGACGGGGAGCCTGCCTGGCCGGGCTGGGAGGATGCCGCCGTCCCGCCTGCTCGCCTCGGTGCCTACCTGCGGGATTTCGAAGAGCTGACCCGGGAACACAAGGTCGACGGGTTGCTCTACGGACATATCGGCGACGGCTGTATGCATGTGCGGCTGGACCTGCCGATCGCCGGCGCGCCCGGCCGTTTCCGCGCTTTCTTGACCGATGCGGCCCATCTGGTGGTGCGGCACGGTGGTTCGCTCAGCGGTGAGCACGGCGATGGGCGGGCCCGTTCGGAACTACTGGAGATCATGTACACGCCCGAGGTCCGCGCCGTTTTCGCCGGCTACAAGGCGCTGTTCGATCCGGCGGGTGTACTCAACCCGGGCGTATCGGTGCAGCCCCGGCCCCTGGATGCCGATCTCCGGTTGCGCGGGCTGGGCCCGCTGGCGCCGGCCGGTGGTTTCGCGCTCGACCGCGACGGCGGGGACTTGTCCACCGCGGTGCATCGCTGCGTGGGGGTGGGTAAATGCCGGGCCGATACGCGCGCGGCCGGTGGTTTCATGTGCCCGTCTTATCTCGCGACGGCCGATGAGAAGGACACCACCCGGGGCCGGGCGCGAGTACTACAGGAGGTGGTCCGGGGAGAACTCGACTGGTCCGACCCCGCGGTGGCCGAATCCCTGGATCTGTGCCTGTCCTGCCGGGCCTGCGGTACCGACTGCCCGGCCGGGGTCGATATGGCGACCTACAAATCCGAGACCCTGTACCGCCGCTATCGGCGGCGTATCCGGCCGCGCGACCACTACGCCCTGGGCATGCTTCCGCGCTGGCTGGCCGGCGCGACCCGCCTGCCCCGCGTGGTGAACGCCGCGGCGCGGGTGGCGCCGTTGCGCCGGTGGGGTATGCGCGCGGCGGGCGCCGATCCGCGGCGGGCGGTTCCGGAACTGGCGATTCGCCCGTTCCGGCGGATCTGGCGAACGGAATCGGCGAAACAGCAGGTGCGGACCCCGGAGGCGGGAACCGTGATGCTCTGGGTCGATACCTTCACCAATGCGTTCGACCCGGAGATCGCGCAGGCGGCGGTGACGTTGCTGAACTCGCTGGGGTACCGGATCGTACTGCCCGAGCGGCAGGTGTGCTGCGGGCTCACCTGGATCAGCACCGGGCAGCTGGACGGGGCGCGGGCCCGGCTCCGGCGAACCCTCGACCAGCTCGACGCCCATGTCCGCGCCGGTGGGCTCGTCATCGGCCTCGAACCGTCGTGTACGGCCGCGCTGCGCGCCGACCTTCCGGAGTTGCTCCCCGACGACGCCCGTGCCCGCCCGGTCGCCGCGGCGGTGCGGACGCTGGCCGAGTTCCTGCTTGCGCAACCCGATTGGAGTCCGCCCAGCCGCCCCGACCGCTCGATTGTGGTGCAACCGCACTGTCATCACCATTCCGTTCTGGGTTTCGAGTCCGATCGCCGGATATTTGCCCGAATGGGTATGAATGTGACAGAAATCGCAGGATGCTGTGGTCTTGCCGGTAACTTCGGAATGCAGCGGGGGCACTACGAAATATCGGTGTCGGTGGCCGGAAACGGACTGTTGCCGGCTCTGGCCGGCGCTGCCCCCGATGCAGTTTTCGTGGCCGACGGTTTCTCGTGCCGCACCCAGGCCGCGCAGCTGGCTGCCGGACGTGGCCGGCATCTGGCGCAGATCATCTTGGACAACTGGTGATTTCAGTGTACGGCGAAAGGCTGCCGAGCGGGTGAGCGGCCCCGCCCGATCACCCGCTGCCGGGAATCAGCTCCCGGACGGCAAAGTGCCCGGCTGGATTTCGTAACCGGAACTACCGGCGAAAACGCTGCCCCACAGATCGAGCAGCCAATTGAGCGCCTCGGTGATCATGAAACCCTCCAATCATGGCAACAACCACATATTTGCTGAACTCGGTCGATATCGTCCCGCAAACCGTCGTCGTTACCGGGTAAGGAAACGACCGCGTCGGGTCTTTGCGGGCACAATGGCGGGGTGCCCCTTCGCTCCACAGGTTCTCCGGCCGAGTACACCCGTGTGCTGACAGCCGGTGGTCCCGTCCAGCTCGCGCACACCCTGGCGCCACTACGCCGCGGGCCCGGCGACCCCTGTCACCGGATCGACCGTGATGGTGCGCACTGGGGCGTTTCGCGAATGCCGGCCGGACCCGTGACCTACCGGCTGCTGCAGACCGCAGCCGATACCGTCACCGCGGTCGCCTGGGGCCCGGGCGCCATGGAATTTCTCGACCAGCTCGGCTCCATGTTGTGCCTGGACGAGAATGTGGATGATTTCGTGCCCATCCATCCCACGATCGCCGCCGCACACCAGCGGAATCCGGGCCTGCGAATGCTGCGCACCGGACGAGTGTTGGAAGCGCTCGTCCCGGCGATTCTGGAGCAGAAGGTCACCATCGTGTCGGCGCATGCCGCGTGGCGGAACCTGGTGCATCGTTTCGGCGAGCCGGCGCCGGGCCCGGCTCCGGACGGTATGCGGGTTCCACCGGACGCCGCGACCTGGGCGCGCATCCCCTCGTGGAGCTATCACCGCGCCAACGTGGGTCCGCAGCGCTGGCAGACCATCGTGCGGGCCGCGCGGGTGGCCGATTCGCTGGAGCGCACGGCGGCACTCCCACCGGCGGAAGCGGCCCGGAGATTGCGGACCATCCCGGGTATAGGGGAGTGGACGGCCGCGGAAACCGCGCAACGCGCGTTCGGTGATGCCGACGCCCTGTCGGTCGGCGATTACCACCTGGCCTCGGTGGTGGGCTGGACCCTGCTGGGCCGGGATATCGACGATGCCGAGATGGTCGAGTTCCTCGAACCGGCGCGTCCGCACCGCTATCGGACGATCCGGTTGCTGGAGGTCAGCGGTCAGGCCCGTAAACCGCGGTTCGGTCCGCGTGCACCCATCACCGATCACAGCCGACGCTGAGCTGTATTCATTGCGCCGCCTGCGGCGGTGCGGGTTCGGGGCCCTCTTTCAGGGGCACGGCGATCTATTGGAGTGCGCGATTATCCAGTACGCAGCGGCCCGACTCCACCAGTGTCGACCGGGCCCGGCGGCGTACCCGGCACATATCCACGGTGCAGTCCAGGTGCAGTTGCATCGCCGAATGCGCTTGTTCGGCGGTCATGTACCCCGGGTCGTCCCCACAGTCGAGCAGGGTGGGGATCTGGGTACTCAGATTCATCCGCATCACACACAACCTCCTTGTGAACCCGCGGCGATCCTGTTGTCCGCGGTGGGTTTCCGGGTGTGCACATACGACCAACAGCTCACCATAGGCCGAGAACCACCCGGAACGGGTGACATTCGGTGGTTTTGCCCGCATCGAATTCGCATTGCACCGGTACGCCACCGATATCCGGCCCGCGGTTACCGTCCGTGCGCGTAGCATCGCGCTCGGCGCCGATGGCGCGTGGCGTGCCTTGCGCTGTGGTCCGAACCCCGGGAGGGGCCGGTGCGGGGCGGCGCCGCCTCTCGACGGAACATATTGCGGCTGATGGAGGAGAACCCGAATGAGCGTCGACAACGGTACGAATGTCGATCTTTCCGGCGCCGAATGGCTGAGCAGCCCGCCGGACGGTGCGCCCGGTTCGCACAGTGTCGAGATCGCCATGCTCGCCGGCGGTCATGTGGGTATGCGGGACGGAAAGGATCCCGACGGCCCGGTGCTGATCTTCACCCCGGGGGAATGGGCGGCTTTCACGGCCGGCGTCCGGGACGGCGAATTCGATCGTCCGTGACCTCGCCCGGCGCCTGTGATCAGCCGATCCGGGCCGGTCGCCGCGGGTTTACCAGGTCGTATAACGGGTAGACAACAATATGTGGACCGAGGGATCAAGAATTCCCATCCTCGGCTGCGCAAGTTGGGGCCCAGCGACGGTGTGGCGTGGCTGATCGTCGGGCTGCTCTTCGCGGCGGCTGCGGTGGGGGTGTTCGTACTCACCGGATCGGTGCTTTCGGCACTGTTCGTCGGTGTACTCGTGGCGTTGGTCGCCACGGGTGTGGTCACGATGCTGTGACCACACCCGCGCGGCCCTGACCGCGGCCGCCGGGCTCAGCGGCGGAACAATTTGTTGCCGAGCCAGACGATCGGATCGTACTTACGGTCGGCCACCCGCTCTTTCATCGGGATCAACGCATTGTCGGTGATCTTGATGTGTTCCGGGCACACCTCGGTACAGCATTTGGTGATATTGCAGTAGCCGAGGCCGTGCTCGTCCTGAGCCTGGTCGCGGCGGTCGGCCACATCGAGTGGATGCATCTCCAGTTCCGCGATACGCATCAGATACCGCGGACCGGCGAACGCTTCCTTGTTCTCGTCGTGGTCACGAACCACATGGCAGGTGTTCTGGCAGAGGAAGCATTCGATGCATTTGCGGAATTCCTGTGAGCGCTCGACATCCACCTGCTGCATCCGGTACTCGCCCGGCTTCAGATCCGCCGGCGGCGTGAAAGACGGGATCTGCCGCGCCTTTTCATAGTTGTAGGACACATCGGTCACCAGATCGCGGATCACCGGGAAGGTTCGCAACGGTGTCACAGTGACGACGTCTTCGGGGGTGAAGGTGGACATCCGGGTCATGCACAGCAGGCGCGGCCGGCCGTTCACTTCAGCCGAACACGACCCGCATTTCCCGGCCTTACAGTTCCACCGGACAGCCAGATCGGGTGCCTGGGTCGCCTGCAGCCGATGGATGATGTCGAGGACCACCTCACCCTCGTTCACCGGCACCGTGAAATCCCGGAGTTCCCCGGTCTCGGAATCGCCGCGCCATACGCGGAAGTGGGCGTCGTAACTCATCGCCTCACGCCTCCTCGGTCTTCGCTTCGCGACCCGGTGCGGCCGAACCGCCCTGGGCCGCCGGATGTCCGGCGAGTTCGGCGGGGGTGTAATACTTCTCCAGCTCCCCTAGTTCGAACAGGGCCAGAAGTTCGGATCGCATCGGCGTTTGTTCCCGTACGGTCACCGAGACATCGGGGACGCCGGATTCGGCCGATTCCCCGTCGATCGCGCAGACCAGCAGTTTGTTGCGCCACTGCGGGTCCATCCCGGGATGGTCGTCGCGGGTATGGCCGCCGCGGCTCTCGGTGCGCAGTAGCGCGGCCTGCGCTACACACTGGCTGACCAGCAGCATATTGCGCATATCGAGGGCGAGATGCCAGCCCGGATTGAACTGGCGGTGTCCTTCGATGGTGACGTGCGCGAACCGTTCACGCAGTCCGTCGAGCCGGGTGATCGCCTCGCGGACCTCCTGTTCCTTGCGGATGATGCCGACCAGATCGTTCATGGTCTGCTGCAGATCGGTGTGCAGGGTGTAGGGGTTCTCACCCGAGCCGCCTTCCGGCGGATCGAACGGGGCGAGTGCGATATCCGCCGCCGCCGCGATGTCGGTGTCCGCGACCGCGGGCCGGCCATCCAATTGCCGGACGTACTCGGCCGCACCGAGCCCCGCCCGGCGACCGAAGACCAGCAGATCCGATAGCGAGTTCCCGCCGAGCCGGTTGGAGCCGTGCATCCCTCCGGAGCATTCCCCGGCGGCGAACAGTCCGGGGACGTGCGCGGCACCGGTATCCGGGTCGACCTCGATACCGCCCATGACGTAGTGGCAGGTGGGGCCGACCTCCATGGGTTCCTTCGTGATGTCCACGTCCGCCAGTTCCTTGAACTGGTGATGCATGGACGGCAGTCGGCGGGTGATTTCCTCGGGGGTCAGCCGGGAGGCGATATCGAGGTAGACGCCGCCGTGCGGGGTGCCCCGGCCGGCCTTCACCTCTTCGTTGATCGCCCGCGCCACTTCGTCACGGGGAAGCAGGTCGGGGGTGCGACGAGCGGAATCGTTGTCGCGCAGCCACTGATCGGCCTCTTCCTCGGTCTCGGCGTACTGGCCTTTGAAAACCGCGGGAATGTAGTCGAACATGAAGCGTTTGCCCTCGGTGTTCTTCAGCACCCCGCCGTCACCGCGCACCCCCTCGGTGACCAGAATGCCCTTCACGCTGGGCGGCCAGACCATCCCGGTGGGATGGAACTGCAGGAACTCCATGTTGATCAGCCGTGCCCCGGCGCGCAGGGCCAGTGCATGTCCGTCACCGGTGTACTCCCAGGAGTTCGAGGTGACCTTGTAGGACTTGCCGATACCGCCCGTTGCCAGGACCACGGCCGGTGTTTCGAACAGGATGAACCGCCCGGATTCGCGCCAGTAGCCGAAAGCGCCGCTGATCCGGTCGCCGTCCTTCAGCAGATCGGTGACGGTGCATTCGGCGAATACTTTGATCCGCGCCTCGTAGTCACCGGTTTCGGCGTAATCCTCCTGTTGCAGCGAAACGATTTTCTGCTGCATGGTGCGGATCAGTTCGAGACCTGTCCGGTCGCCGACGTGGGCCAGCCGCGGATAGGTGTGGCCACCGAAATTGCGCTGACTGATCCGGCCGTCGGGTGTCCGGTCGAACAGGGCGCCGTAGGTTTCCAGCTCCCAGACGCGGTCCGGCGCTTCCAACGCGTGTAGTTCGGCCATCCGCCAGTTGTTCAGGAATTTCCCACCGCGCATGGTGTCGCGGAAATGGGTTTGCCAGCTGTCCTTTTCATTGGCGTTCCCCATGGCTGCGGCGCAGCCGCCCTCGGCCATTACGGTATGTGCTTTGCCGAACAGCGATTTGCATACGACCGCCACCGAGAGGCCGTGTTCGCGGGCCTCGATCACAGCGCGTAGTCCGGCACCTCCGGCACCGATCACGACCACGTCGTAGGTGTGCCGTTCCACTTCGGGCATAGCCGTCCAAACTCCTCAGTCGATGATGCGAAGATCAGAAATCGTGCCGCTCGCCACCAGCATCACGTAGAAGTCGGTGAGCACGAGGGTGCCGAGCGTCGTCCAGGCCAGCGCCATATGCCTGGTGTTGAGCTTGGAGACCTGGGTCCAGAACCAGTAGCGCACGGGGTGGGCGGAGAAATGTTTCAACCGGCCGCCCGCGATATGCCGGCAGGAATGGCAGGACAGGGTGTAGGCCCACAGCAGGATCACGTTCCCGGTGAGGATCAGGCTGCCCAGCCCCATACCGAAACCACCGGATTCGCCGTGGAAGGCGCCTATCGCGTCGTAGGTGTTGATCACCGAGATGAGCACCGCGGCATAGAAGAAATAGCGGTGGGCGTTCTGGATGATCAGTGGCAGCCGGGTCTCACCGGTGTATTTCGCGTGCGGTTCGGCAACCGCGCAGGCCGGGGGTGAGAACCACACCGACCGGTAGTAGGCCTTGCGGTAGTAGTAGCAGGTGAGCCGGAACCCGAGCAGGAACGGCAGCACCAGGAACCCGAGCGGAATGAACATCGGCAGATCGCCGAACGGCGTGCCGAAATGGCTCGCACCCTCGACACAAGAAGTGCTCAGGCAGGGCGAGTAGAACGGCGTCAGATAGTGGTAGTCGGGCACCCAGTAGGCGGTCCGCACGAATGACCTGATGGTCGCGTAGATGACGAATGCGGCGAGCCCGATCACGGTGATCAGGGGTGGTAGCCACCATCGATCCGTGCGTAGGGTGCGGGCGTTGATCCGGGCCCGGGTCCGGCTGAAAACACCGGTTCCCGTTTCGGGAGCGGTCGTGGTTGTTGCGGCACTCACTGGTCGATGCCTCACTGATCGGCGGTGCGGAAGGCCGGAAGACCTCCGCGATCGAATGTGATGCTGAGCACCATACGACAGGGTTGCTATCGGTCGAGCAGGGTCCGCGCAATCTCGAGGGCTCTCGAGCATAGTGATTTGCGACACATTTACTGTCGATCTTGTCCGGTGAATACACCGCAAACACGAGCGACCGGCCGCCTCTCCGGCGACCGGCCGCTCTCGACATCCCGGCCTGCGGCGCGGGACGTGAGGTTCAGTTATCCGGTGGTGAACCCGGTGGCGTTATTGGGTGCGTGGCCGCGAATGGAAGCCGAGTCCCTCGTCCTGGGCACCCATCCACGCCGACTCGTCGGATTTGCTGTCGGGTACGTAGATGGTGTCCTGGGCGCGCCGGGCCACCGGTGGCGGCGGGCTCTTCTCGAACTCGTCGGCATCGATGCAGAGTCGCTCCAGGTCGTTCTCCAGGCGGCGGATCGTGCCCGCGTCCCCGTAGTGGGCGCGCAACACTCCGATGGACTGCCGGAGTTGGTTTACGGCGTACCGGAGTTCCGCGAAGTCGCTACGTGTCATGGATACCTCCTGATTTGCTCACCGGTCGCGGGTGGGTGACGCCGCGTGGGCTGCACTGGCCATCCGGCGTAGCTTGTGACCGACCACACAAGGTGATCTACAACACAGTACGGCAAAAACTCGATTCCGGCTCGTCGGATGGTCAAGATCAGATTTCGGTTGGGAGCCGATGTGTACAACTGTCGAGGGGGAAGTTCGGTGCGGCGGGATGCCGGCGAGCGGTGGGGTGGAGCGGTCGAAACGTTTCTGGTGGAAACTACGGTTCCCGCTAGAGCGGGGAAGAAAGGCCGATGGGGTTCGAGTGATCAGCACAGTATCGCGCTCTCTGTGACGATCGCTAGATATCGTTAGAAATCCCGATCGCCGTCCTGTGGAGTGGTCGCCCAGAGGTAGTCGGTCCGTGGAGCGCACCATCTGCGTCGATGTGGCCGATCGCAGTGGGTGTGAATCGACCGGCGCGTCTCGGAACTGCGCCGACGCGGCGCCCTGGGGGCCACCGGTGCTCGATCGCAATTTCTAGCAATATCTACCATTTGCGGTAGTTGTCGGAATAGAACTGTGACGTGGCACGAACACGTGAGCAACGCGTGACACCGTCGCGTATCCGCAGCACGGTCGGTTGCAGGCTGTAGCCGTTGTAGAGGCTACGGACGGTCGTTGCGGGGGCGGTGGAATCGCCGCTCGACGGCTGTCCCGGAACTGGTGCCGGCCGGCCGGACCCGAGGTGACGAGTCAGGTGGTCACACTGCGCAGATAACGCCCGAAATGAGGCACCGTGAAACCGATCGTTCCCCGCTCGGCGGAGTAGATGAGTCCCTTTTTGATCAGCCCGTCTCGCGCCGGGGACAGAGATGCGGGTTTGCGGCCCAGTTCCGCCGCCACCGCCGCCGTCGCAACCGGGCCGTCGTCGCCGGAGAGATCCGCCATCGCGCGCATGTACTCCCGCTCGGCGGGGGTCGCGCGTTCGTAGCGGGAACCGAAGAACCCGACGGCCAGTTCTTCCTCGGCCGTCGGAGCGGCGACCTCCACGTCCTCCGCGGTGATCGGGCTGCCGGGTGCCTGGTCCCAGGTCGCCTTACCGTAGGCCTGGACGAAGTAGGGGTACCCGTCGGCCTTGCGGTACAGCGCCGCCAGCGCCTCGTCGGAGAACTTCACGTCCTCGCGTTCGGCCGGGGCGATGAGTGCCCGGTCGGCGGACTCCCGGTCCAGCCGGTCGATCCGGTGGTAACTGAACAGCCGTTCGGAGTAGCTCTTCGAGGCCGACAGCACGGCCGGTAGATGCGGCAGGCCGGCGCCCACCACGATCAGCGGCGCGGCGTCCTGGCTCAGCTCGTGGCAGGCGCCGCAGATGGCCGAGATGTCCGCCGGCGCGAGGTCCTGCATCTCGTCGATGAAGACGGCGATACCCACTCCGATATCCGCGGCCAGGCCGGCGGCTTCGGTCAGCAGTTCCACCAGATCGATTTCGATATCGCCGGAGTCGGCCCGGCCGGTGACGGCCGGAACGTCGATACCCGGTTGCCAGCGTTCCCGCATACCTTTGTCCGCGGTGGCGCGCAGCGCGAATGCCTTGAGTATGCCGAGGAAATCGTCGACACGTTCACTGTTGCTGTGGGTTTTGGCGATGGCCCGCGCTGCCATGTGCAACGCCGAGGACAGCGGCCGCCGCAGTTCCTGATCCGGTCGCGCCTCGATCTTCCCGGTGCCCCAGCCGCGGGCGCCGGCGGCCGAACGCAGCTGGTTGAGCAGGACGGTCTTGCCGACGCCGCGCAGCCCGGTGAGCATCACGCTGCGTTCGGGCCGGCCCCGCGCAATACGTTCGCAGACTATGTCGAAGGCGTCGAGTTGCTTTCCGCGCCCGGCGAGTTCGGGTGGACGCTGGCCGGCGCCGGGTGCATACGGGTTCCGCACGGGGTCCATAACTCTCCTACCGTAGCGGGCGCATTCCTATATATGGGCGAATCTATGCCGTGTCCTAGACGTGGCTATCGGAGGATAGTCGCGACATCGATTCACAACAGTGGGAAGGTCCGCAGCGGATCGACACGCCCGCCGATACCTTGCCGTGACCTATCGACGGGCCGAGAATCCCTTCGCGCACAGGGCTTTACACCTGTACTCCCAGCTCGCGCGAAAACCGCACCCGTTCGGCTGGACAACACTGGGCAGGCATCGTAACCTCTTTGTGACTTAGTGGAGTCGAGTCGTTTCGTCAGTGAGGCGGCGCCACGGGTCGCCGCCATCGTAGGCCGCCGCGATATGCGTAGGACGCGCGTCCGATGATGGTGGGAGAGCACGAAGATCGGAGACGGAGCTCGGTGGGTAAGCACAGCTTGCAGCGAGAATCCAAGCTGCCAAATTCTGTCAAGGGCGCGCTCGTCATGGGCACTCTCGCCGCGACCACGGGCACGATGCCCGCCATCGCCTCGGCCGCGACCACCACGATCGACGTTCCCGGCGTCGGCAAATTCGATGTCGAGGTCCCGGATCAGTTCGCAGCCCAGGCAGACCAGCTCAACCAGCAGCTGAACCAGGCGCTCTCGGGTGCTCAGCAGGCGATGCCGGCAGCACCCGCGCTGCCGAATTTCGCCCCGCCCGCACCGATGCAGCAGCAGACGGTCGGTGATGTCGCCCTCGACGCCGCCAAGACGAAGGTCGGCGCCATGTACTCGTGGGGCGCCGCGGGCCCCTACAACTTCGACTGCTCCGGCCTGGTGCAGTGGGCGTTCAAGCAGGCCGGCGTCGAACTGCCGCGCACCAGCTTCGAACAGTCGCATGTGGGCGCGCCGGTGGCATTCCAGAATCTGAAGCCCGGCGATATCGTCATCACCAACGGTGGCGGACACGTCGGCCTGTACGCCGGCGACGGCAAGCTCCTGAACGCGGTGCAATCCGGTGAGCCGGTGTCCTACACCAACCTTTCGCCCGACGAAGTGGTTACCGCGCGTCGTATCGTCTAAGGGGTGAGTCCAGCTCCCTCTGCTCCGGACAACGGTCCGGCCCAGGCCCGGGTCGACTCCTGGATATGGGCCGTGCGGTTGTTCAAGACACGATCGGCTGCCGCGGCCGCATGTCGCGGCGGTCATGTCCGTGTCAACGGTGCGACCGCCAAACCGGCTCAGCCGGTGCGGCCGGGTGATGAGGTCCGTATCCGTAGTTCGGGTATCGAGCGGATCGTCATCGTGGAACGGGTGATCACCAAAAGGGTCGGTGCTCCGATCGCCGCCCAATGCCTGATCGACCGCAGTCCACCTCCGCCGCCGCGGGAAGTCCTCGCCTCCCTCCCGCAACGTGACCGCGGGTCCGGCCGCCCCACCAAACGGGATCGCCGCGAAACCGACCGCCTTCTGGGCCGAACCGACCGCTGATCCGCTGGATATTCGAATATCTGCGGACCGGCGAACACTCTTGCGCAACCGCTGCGGCGCTTGTTCCCTGACCCATGTGCTCGGGCCGGGACCTGCCGAGCGAGCGCAGGCTGAGTTCGCGCCGTTGGGACGCCGCCGACTGCCCGCCGCCGACTCCGGCGGACCCGAACCGAACGGCCGCGCGTACGCTGCCGACCACATCCGGCCCTCGAATCGAGGGGCGGCAGCGCACCGCAGCCCCGGCATCGCGAACGTGGGGTAGGCCGGCGTCCCGGTCGTTCAAGACGATGAATCAGGTCCCGGCATATCGACTGTGGTGAGTGGGTTCAGCAGGGCCTCCCGGAGATCCGCGTTACCGGCGAACGGTGTCGAGAACACGGCGAAGAAGGCCACCGGGTCTGCGGCGGTGAGTTCGATGAGATTGGCCGCGGCCGGCGAGATACGCGCGAACCGCCGCGCGAGCCGCCCGGCGTCCAGCGCCGACTCCGGCGATTCGGGGCAGACCTGCCCGGCGGAACCGGTTGCGGTATTCGCGGAGAGTGCGGCGACCACGGTGTCCTCGAAAACTTGGGCCGCGTGGACCACGCCACGAATAGTGCAACCCGATTCGCGGATATCGCGCAGCGCATTGTCGAGATCATGGCGGTCCGCGGTATCGCAGCGCACCACCACGACCCGGTCCTCGAACCCGTCGAGCAGCGGGGGCACCGGACGCGGTGAACGGGTGGGCACCAGAACATCGCGGGCACCGGACACCAGTAGGCGGCGGACCACGACCGAGCCGAGCGCGCCGAGTCCGCCACTGACCACATAGGTGCCGGCGGTGTCGATCCGCATCGGCGGATCCAGTGCGACCTGGGCTGTCAGGAAGCGGATAGCCCTGTTGGCGTCGACTATTCGAGTCCATGCGATGATATCTGTGGGTGGGAGGTTATCGGTGAGCCGTATCGAAGCCAGCGTTCCGGCGCCCGTGACCTCCGCCCGCATATCTCCGCCGGCCGGGCCGATTCCCGTGTTTTCCGGATACTGCTGATCCCTGCTCCTCGTCCGGCTGCGCTCCCGTGTATTCGCTGCCCCGATTGCCGGCGGAGTGTCTGTGGCGGAATCGCTTCCGTGCTGTCCGCCGATCGGCGACCGGCCGTTGGCGGTGGCCGAGAGTTCGCCGCGACCGGCAACGCCGGCATCTCCCCGGGATTTACCGGCCCGGTGTGATGCGGTGGCCCGGGTCGCCTGCACTTGGGCCAGGCAGGTGAGGAAGGTGGTTCCCTCGTCGTCGCGGCGGGCGGTGGGGTAGGTCGTATGGGTGAATCGCGGGAGGTCGCGCACCACATCGCAGAGCAGCGGGTGCGGGGCGACCTCCAGCACGATGGTCGTTTCCGGGGCCGCAGCCAGCTCGAGTGCGGTCTCGAGCTGTACCGGTTCGGTGAAGTTCTCGATCCAATATGGGCCGGTAGCGATCGGTGCGTCGATAACCGCACCGCGGCGGGCGGTGGAGTACATCGGGATATCCGGGGTCGCGGGGTGCAGCGGGCCGAGGGTGGTGACGGCTTCGGCCGCCACCACGGTGGCCGAGCGGCCGAATGCTGCAGCGAACACATCGCAACGTCGCGCCGCGATATCGCGGCGTCCGGCCCGGCGTACCACGGCGTCGATATAGCGCGCCGGCCCGGAGACCAGTACCGAGCGCGGTCCGTGCACGGCGGCGAGCCTGACCTGCTCGCGTACCGGATCCAGCAGGCGCCGGACCTCCGGCACCGAGGCTCGCAGTTCGGCCACGACATCGGTATGCGCGATCCGGCTCGTGGCATGCCCACGGGCGAGCGCGACGCGGGCGGCATCGGTCAGGGAGAGGGCTCCGGCGGTCACCGCGGCCGCTACTTCGCCGATACCGTGCCCGATCACCGCGTCGGGACGCACACCCCACGAGATCAGCAGTGCCGCCGTGGCCACCTGGTAGGTGAACAGGGCGGCCTGGGTGAACACCGGATCGCGTTGCCGCCGGTCCGGCCACTGCGCGGTGCCCGGGTGGCGGAAACCGTGGCGCGGCGTCCATACCCGCGGACCACCCGCCGCCACCACGGCATCGCTGGTGTCCAGCACCGCCGCGGCGAAGGCGGGGTACCGGCCCGCCAGGGTGCGCCCCATCCGCGCATGTTCGCCACCTTCCGGCGAGAACAGGAAAACCACGCCGCCCGCGGAAACGGTCATCGGCACGGTGACGGGTACGACGGGATGCGGCTACGGCCGTGGCGAGCGGTGCGCAAACGCCACCGGCTACTCGGCGAGCCGTGAATCCAGCACAGCAGCTGCGTGTCCCGCCTCACGCCACGATTATGCCGGAAGAATCCGAGATGCCGGACCAGGCCGGTTGCGGCGAAACCCGCTGTTGTCCGGAGAGATTCGGCGCAACCATCCGGCAAACACAGGCGCCGGTCCCGGTCCGAGTCGGGTGGGCCGTCGCGCGCTCGCGGACCCCGTCGGCAGCTGCCGGATCGTCGCGCGTCGATTCCTCTGCTCCGGCTGTGCGACGCCACAGGAGTTACGGCCTGCCGCCGGCCGCGGACATGGCGAATTCGTTCCCGGCTGCCCCGCGCGAAAGCGGGTGGTTCCGAGGTGTCGATATGTGTGACGACGTGTGAGCGGCCGCCGGACGGTCCGGGACCGACGGTGTGGAACTCGCCTTCGCTGGCCGAGAATTCCGCCCGGCCGACGCGCTGGATCCGGCGGCGGTCCGCCCCCCACGTCGCCGAGCGGCCGGTACCGTTGTGGCGTGGCTGCATCCGTCGATGGGCGAACTCCGACCATCCCCACGCTGTTGCGTTGTTGCGCCGCCCTGGCTGCCACGCCGGGGCGGCTGCTGCGGCCCCGTGAGCCCGACGCTCTACTGTTGTCCCGGCTGGAATCGGTGCCCCCGGCGCCGGCCCGGGCGAGTGTGGAGTTGACCGTGCTGTTGCAGGGCCGGATGAAGGCGCCGACCACCATCGTGGCCGAGGGGGTACGCAGCCTCGGGCATCTTCCGATGGCGATGGGGGCGTATCTGGTCGAACATCCGAAGGCGCGATTCCTCATCGATCCCGCACTCTGCGCCCATGTTCATCGGCGGGTGCTTCCGGACCTGCCGTTTCCGGTGCCCTTGCTGGTCGCGCCGGACAAACCGGTGCTCGGACTGGCCGATGCGCTCGCCGCCCGCGATATCGACCCCGCCGGCATCGATTTCGTATTGCCGACCCACCTGCACTGGGACCATATCTCCGGCCTGCTCGAACTGCCCGAATCGGTGACGGTACGACTGCCCGCGACCGAGTTGAGCTGGGCGCTGGACGGCCCACACGCGCCGGCCGGCGTGGTGCGGGCGCCGCTGCGGGGCCGGCCGCTGGATCCGCTCGAGCTGGACGGGCCGCCGGTGCTCACCTTCGAGCGCAGTCTGGATCTGTTCGGCGACGGATCGGTGCTGCTGGTGGACCTGGCCGGGCACACTCCGGGCAGTATCGGCGTGCTACTGGCCACCGCCGACGGTAGCCGGGTACTCCTGGCCGGGGATGCGGTATGGAATCGGCTGCAGATCGGCCTCATCCGGGAGAAAGCGCCGATGCCGGGGCAATTGTTCGACGCCGATCGGGACAAGGCATTCGAGACCATTCACCGCTTACACGCGCTACCGGCCGATATCGAGGTGGTAGCAGCGCACGATTACGAGGCCGTCGCCGCGCTGGCGGGGCGCTGATCGCTACGCACCACGGTGCGCACGGACACCGCCGCGGCAGTGGGAACGTGTCGCCGGCCGGTACTCGGGGACATTCGCGGGCGCGCGGCCGTACGAGGTCCCAGGTGTGGTGGCGCGGTGGCAAAGTGCGGGAAGCCGACTACTACGAGAGGCTTCCCGCACTCGGCGCCGGATCGATCGCCATAACTTCCGGCGCGGCTCAGGGGATCACGCTCAGGCCGAAACGAACCGGGCCAGCCGGGCATTGATCAGCTCTTCGGCTTCCGAGACCATGCGGCCGATCAGTTCGGCGCAGGTCGGGATGTCCTCGATCAGGCCCTGGCACAGACCGACCGACCAGATCCCGGCATCCAGATCGCCTTCCTCGAACACGCGCCGGCCGCGAGCGCCGGAGACGAGTTCGCGGACATCTTCGAACTTGCCGCCGGCCCTCTCGATCTCGACGACCCTGCGGCTGATCTCGTTATCGGCGACACGTGCCGTGTTGTGCATGGTGCGGAAGATCAGCTGGGTATCGCGCTCGGAGTTGGCGACGATCTGCTCCTTGACCTGCTGGTCGATGGAGGATTCCTGGGTGCACAGGAACCGGGTGCCCATATTCACGCCGTCGGCGCCCAGCGCCAGCGCCGCGACCAGGCCGCGAGCGTCGGCGATACCGCCGGAGGCGATGATCGGGATGGTCAGCGCGCGGGCGGCGGCCGGAATCAGCACCAGGCCGGGTACATCGTCCTCACCCGGATGCCCCGCGCATTCGAAACCGTCGATGCTGACGGCGTCCACGCCGATCTTCTGGGCCTTGAGCGCGTGCCGGACGCTGGTGCACTTGTGCACCACCTTGATCCCGGCTTCGCGGTAGGCCGGCAGGAACGGTTCCGGGTTGCTGCCCGCGGTTTCCACGATCTTGATACCGCTGTCGACGATCGCGCGTACATACTCCTCGTACGGCGGCGGGTTGATCGACGGCAGGATGGTCAGGTTCACCCCGAACGGCTTATCGGTGAGTTCGCGCGTCCGCTCGATCTCGCGCCGGAGATCGTCGGGAGTCGGCTGGGTGAGCGCGGTGATGAAACCGAGCCCGCCGGCATTGGCCACGGCGGCGACGAGTTCGGCCCGGCCGACCCACATCATCCCGCCCTGCACGATCGGATGTTCGATACCGAAAGTCTCGGTGAACCTGGTCCGCAGCATCGCCTGCTCTCCTCACTTTCCGCGGATAATCCGCGCATGCTGCATGGTGCCATGCGGATCATGACCCGATCAACCCCGGAAGTGAGTCGTGATTCGCATATGTGACCGGATTTGACGGTAGCTGGCAGGGGTGCCGATGCGCCGGTATCGTCGCAAATACACGCGTCAACGCGCGTGAACCTGTTCCACGGTCCGGTTCCTCGGAATTAACGGCTATTCGGCTCCGAATTCCTTGCCGGTGCCGATGTGAATTGTTATTCTGCCGTCACGTTCACACCGCGTGTGGCGCCGGACACTCCGGTGGGTCACGCGGTACCGAGAGGAGTACGTGGGATGACCACCGGTGCGCAGGCCCTCGACGAGCCGATCCGTTCGCGTCGCAACCACTGGAACAACCAGATCGCCGCGCATGCGGTGATGCGGCCCGACGAGGTCGCGATCCGTTTTCGCGGTGCCGACACCACCTGGCGACAGCTGCACGAACGGTCGCAGAAATTCGCCGACGCGCTCGCCCGCCGCGGCGTCGGCTTCGGCGACCGGGTACTCCTCCTGGCCCTCAACTACCCCGAATACCTGGAAGCCGTGTTCGGGATCAACGCGCTCGGCGCGATCGCGGTGCCGGTGAACTTCCGGCTCACCCCGCCCGAGGTCGCCTATATCGTCGGCGACAGCGGTGCCAAGGCCGTGGTCACCGATACGGTGCTGCAGCCGCTGGCGACCGCGGTGCAGGCACAGGCCACCGGGCTCGACCACTGCTTCGTGATCGGCGGAAGCAGCGGTGAGGGTGTTATCGGCTACGACGACGCCATCGCCGAAGAGGGCGCCGCGCACACTCCGCTCGATATTCCCGAAGACACCCCGTGCCTCATCATGTACACCTCCGGGACCACCGGTAGCCCCAAGGGCGCGGTCCTGTCCTACGGCAATATGAACGCGCAGGCGCTCACCTGTATCCGGGCGCTGGCGATCGAGCCGGAGTCGGTGGGTTTCTGCACGTCCCCGCTGTTCCATATCGCCGGCCTCGGCAGCCTCGCGCCGGCGTTCATGCTGGGTTCCAAAACGGTGCTGCATCCGCTGGGCGCCTTCAGCGCCACCGAATTCCTCGACGCCGTCGAGGCCGAGCAGGCCACCACGGCGTTCTGCGTACCGGCCCAATGGCAGCTGATCTGCGACGACCCGACGGTGAAACAGCGCAAACTGGCGTTGAAGGCGCTGAGCTGGGGTGCCGCTCCCGCGTCCGACACCGTGCTGAAGGCCATGGCCGATGCGTTCCCCGACGCGTTCAACGTGGCGGTGTTCGGACAGACCGAGATGTCGCCGATCACCTGCGTCCTCGAAGGTAAGGACGCCATCCGCAAGCTCGGTTCGGTCGGCAAGGTCATCCCCACCATCCAGGCCCGGATCGTCGACGACGAGATGAACGATGTGGCGCCCGGCGAGGTCGGCGAGATCGTCTACCGCGGCCCCACCATGATGTCGGGCTACTGGAACAAGCCCGAGGCCACCGCGGACGCCTTCGCCGGCGGCTGGTTCCACTCCGGCGACCTGGTGCGCCAGGACGAAGAAGGCTTCGTCTACGTCGTGGACCGCAAGAAGGACATGATCATCTCCGGCGGGGAGAACATCTACTGCGCGGAGGTCGAGAACGTCCTGTTCGCCCACCCGAAGATCCGGGAGGCCGCGGTAATCGGCCGGGCGCACGAGAAATGGGGTGAGGTCCCGGTGGCCGTGGTCGCACTCGAAGATACCGACGGCACCCTCACTCTCGAGGAACTGGAACCGTTCCTCAACGAGAACCTGGCCCGCTACAAGCATCCGAAGGAACTGGTGGTCGTCGCGGAGCTGCCGCGCAACGCCAGCGGCAAGGTCGTGAAGGTGGAGCTGCGCAAGGACAACGCGTAGTCGGCACCGCACTCGAGCACACACCGGATCGGCCGGTTCCGAACCGGCCGATCCGGCATCGCTTACGGGCGCCCGGAGATATTTTTCCGACCCGCTGTACGGCGCGATCGTCCATAGTCGAGGATCTACGGCATGCCGGATCAAAACGCTGCTGTCCTCGCCCTGCACTGGCAGGTGAATGTCATTCGGCCGGAAGGTTTCTTCGGCCCGATGCTCGCCGAACCGGTGGCCGCCAGCGGAGTCGTGCAACGCGCCGCCGACTTCCACAAACAGGCCGCGGAACTGGGGTTACCGATCGTCTTCACCCGGTTCACCGTCCCCGAGGGCGAGGGCCGGCTGGTACGCAATACCGGGTTCATGGAATCGGTCGGCGCGGCACAGCACGATTTCCGGCCGGATGCCCCCGGCAGCCGCCTGATCGAGGAGATGGCCGATCAGGCCGACCATATCGTCGACAACCAGAAGCTTTCCGGTCTGGCCGGTAACGATCTACCCCGCTGGCTGGTGGAAAACGATATCGACACCCTGTTCCTCACCGGTGTCGCGACCAACCTCACGGTCGAGCAGACCGCGCGCCACGGCACCGACCTCGGTTTCACCGTCTACACGGTCGCAGATTGTGTAGCCGCAGCCGACCACCAGGTACACACCGCCTCGCTGGCCAATATCGCACTGGTCAGCGCGGGCCTGCGCACCACAGCAGACGCCTTCGGAAACAACTGACCCCCTGTCCCGCCCCAGTAACTCCCTGCGCCCCACCCGATGGCGCCCCTCCCAATCCAAGGGGGCCCGAACCCGCGCCGCCGGAGGCGGCGCAATATACACAGCTCAGATCATGTTCTTGTCGGTCATCCAGCGCATTACCTGCCAGCCGCAGAACACCGGGATCCAGCAGGTGAGTACCCGGTAGAGCAGAACCGACGGCACCGCGACCTCGGCGGGTAGGCCGAACGCGGCCAAGCCGCCGATCAGCGCCGCCTCGACCGCGCCGACACCACCGGGTGTGGGCGCGGCCGAGGCCAGGGTGCCGCCGATCATCGTCACGATGGTGACGGTGACGAATGTCGTGCCACCACCGAACGCCTGCACACTCGCCCACAGCGCCAACGCTTGGCCCAGCGTCAGCGCCGCGCAGCCGAGCACGATGACCGCGCAGCGTTTCGGGTCGCGGGCCAGCCGGGCCAGCTCCCCGATGACCTCCTGCAACTGGGGTAACACCGAGGTGTTCAACCAGCGGCGTAGTTTCGGCACGAACATGAACGTGCCGATGATGCCGACCCCCACGCCGCCGATCAGGTAGAGCACGGTGGGTGAGGGCACGAAATGCGAGAGGTTCGCCGAGGTTCCGGCTGCCACACTGAACAGCACCAGCAGCCCGATATGGGTCGACACCTGAACGGCCTGCTGTAATGCCACCGCCGCGGTGGCGCGGACCGCGCCGACGCCGCCCTTCTGAAGGAATCGCACACTCAACGCCAAACCGCCGACCCGCGCCGGTGTGGTGGTGGCTGCGAAGGTGTTCGCGATCTGCATGAGTACCAGCGGCCAATACTTCACCACGCCGGAGGCGCAGGCCCACAGCGCGGCCGCGGTGCCGAGGTAGGTCAGCGAGGACAGTGCCAAACCGCCCAGCGCCCACCACCAGTTGGCCTCCCGGAGCTGCGTGAAGAAGGTCGGTACTGCGCTGATGAACGGGTAGGCGACGTAGACCAGGCCGATCAGCAGTACCAGCTGGAGCAGGCTCTTGCGGTTGAACCGGGTGATCTGTTCGGCCTCGATCCGGTCCTGGCCCGTTTGGGTCCGCACTTCGTCGCGGGCCGCCGTAACCGCCGATTTCCATTCGGGGATCGAGACGCGGATGCCGCGCGGCATGGCGAATTTGGTGAGCCGACGCGAAGCGGTGAGCACGGTCTCCTCGCCGAGGACCTCGATCGCCGACCGGACCGCTTCCGCCGGGCCGAACACCGCGGTCATCGAGACCAGCAGCTGGGCGATATCGGATTGCAGCTGCGCATCCGAGGCGCACAATTCGGCCGCCGTGAAACCGCCGAATACCGCGCCCCGCTCGCTCACCCGGATCTCGGCGGGCCGTAGTTCGCCGTGCGCGATTCCGCGTTCCCGCAGAACCGTGAGCGCCTGCCAGACCGCACGCAACGCGGCGGTATCGGAGGGGTCCTGTTCGATCGAGCGCCCGGCGGGCAGGGTGTGGGCGTAGAGCATCCAGCCACGGGGCAACCCCGCCACCGCCACCGGCCGGTGCGCGGCCACCCCCAGTTCGTCCAGCGCGATCGCCATCAGCGCCCGGTGCTCCACGGCGCGGTGCATGGAGCCGTGCAGGGGTGCGGTCTCGGTAGAACGGAAGGTGAGCCGGCGCCACAGTTGGCGCACCGCGCTGAGTGTGCGCTGATTCTTTCCGTACAGCTCGACCACCAGCGCCCGCTCGCGCTCCTCGATCGTCGCCGACAGCATCAGCGCGCCGGGACCGGCCGGACGGACAACAGTGAGCCGGTTGACGGTGTAGCCACGGCGGGCCAGTTGGCGGACAGCCGCGTCCAGCGGAACCTCCAGCGCCGGCGTTCCCACCAGGAGCACGATCACCGCACCCACCAGCCAGCCGACGGCCAGACCGAACATGGCCCGTGCCGGGACGACGGTGCTGACCACCAGATGCATCGGCGCGAAAGCCAGGATCAGTGCCCACAGCCAGCGCCGCGGCCGTACCGGCAGCCACGGGCTGGAAACCGTGAGCACCGCGGCGAGCATGGCTATCCAGCGGGGATCGTCCAGGAATTGCTGGAGGAAGGTTTTGTCGGCCAGATTCTCCGGCACCTGCAGATGCCACTGCGGAGCCGACAGACCGTTCGGCGTGATGGACAACAGCAGGCCCGCCACCAGGCCCGCGGTGGCGTATCCGGTGAGCAGTTTCCACTGCCCGCCCCACACCAGTTCCACCAGGATCGCGAAGGGCAGGATCAGGATGGCGATCCCGTACAGCAGGTAGACGAGGTTCGATTGGTCCGGATTGAGGAATCCGACGATATTGGACACCGAACGTTCGAGCGCCAGCCATTCCGGCCGGGTGATCAGCGACCCGGCGACGACCACGGCCACGCCGGCGATCGCGAAGACGACACGCAGAATATCGCTGGTCCGCCTGGTGAGCGGTTGTAGCAGGCTGCCCGTTACCGGGATCTCCCGCCCATCGACTCGCATGTCGTATCGGTACTTTCGGATCGAGGTGAAGCCGGTCGGCCGCCCGTACACACCAGATCGTGAGTATGCAGGGGGCCGAGCCGGACGATACACACCAACACGCTGCCAGAATCTGCGGGTGAACAATGACCTACGCATCTGTTTCGTCGGAGATTCCCTCGTCGCCGGGGTAGGGGATACCGAGGCGCTGGGCTGGAGCGGGAGACTGACGGTCGACGCGTACACCGCCGGCTTGGCGCCGACCGCCTACAACCTGGGTGTCCGGCGGCAGACCTCGACCGATATCGCCTGCCGCTGGCAGGCGGAATGCCGGCAGCGCCTGCCCCGCGAGGTTGCGGGCCGGGTGGTGTTCTCGTTCGGGGTCAACGACACGATGCTGATCGAGGGCCGCACCAGAGTGGACGCCGGCACGTCGGTGGCGAATCTGCGCGAGATGCTCGCGGGCGCGCACGCGGAATCCTGGCCTGTCCTCGTGGTGGGCCCACCGCCGGTGGACGATGTGCAGCACAACCGCCGCACCGCCGGACTCGACGAACGATTCGGCCGGGTCTGTGCCGAACACGACGTTCCCTATGTCAGCAGTTGTCACCGACTGGCGGCCGATCCGGTGTGGACGGCGCAGGTGCGGGCAGGGGACGGAGCACATCCCGGAGCGGCCGGATATGCCGTGTTCGCGGAACTGGTGCTGCCGGTATGGCGGGAATGGCTTGGGTACTGACCCCGGCGGCCGATGCCCAGGGCAGCGTTTCCGGGAGGCCGGTTCCGCGTCGGCGAACGTCCCAGACGGCGCGGTTTGGTCACCGCCACCATGTCCCCGTGACTCAACCCGCGGGGACACCCGAGACGGAACCGCCCCGCACCCCGGCGAAGACCGCACCGAGTTCGGGTACCGCCCGCACCAGCTCGGCACCGTAATCACATTCGCATTCCAGCTGGCTCAATGTCCCGACCATGGTGAGCGAGGCACGGGCGAACGGTGTGCAGTCGGGCGGCAGGGTCAGTTCCCGCATCACATTGGTCAGCCGCAGACTCGTGGTGCGCAGCACCTGCTTACGCAACCAGGGCGTGGTCAGCCGGAAGCGTTCGTGCCGGACCGGCTCACCACATGCCGAAAGCGCCGATTCCAGCGCGACCGCGTCGAACTCCCGGCCCGGTAGCGCGAAGCCGTGGGTACGCACCGCCGTTTCCAGCGCTGCCGGCCCGCCGTTGAAAATCGCATCGCACATCTGCACGGCCAAATCGATGAACCCGGGATGCGGCCAGGGCGCACAGGCGCCGAAATCCGCCACGCCCAGCCGGCCGTCGGGCAGCAGCCACAGATTGCCCGGATGCGGATCGCAGTACAACAACCCGTGCCGATCCCAACCGGTGAGGACGAACCGCATCATCAACTCACCGACCCGGTCACGCTGCTCCCGGGTGCCCGAACCGATGATCCGTGTCGCCGGCGTGCCCCGCACCCACTCCGAAATGAGGACATCGCCACGCTGTTCCAGCACTTCCGGAACATAGAACTCGGCACTGTCGCGGTAACTGGCCGCGAACGTGCGCTGATTCTCGGCCTCGCCCGCGTAGTCCAGTTCCGCCCGCACGCTCTCGCACAATGCCTCGGTCACCGATTTCACATCCGCGCCCGGCAACAGCACCGAGGCCAGGATCGAAATCCGCCGCAACTGCAGCAGATCCGATTCCACCGCGGTCCGTGCGCCCGGGTACATCACCTTCACCGCGACCTCGCGCCCGTCGTGCCACACCCCCCGGTGCACCTGGCCGATCGAGGCCGCCGCGGCCCGGCGATCGTCGAATTCGCGGAACAGCTCGCGCCATTGTGGGCCGAACGTAGCGGCCATCACCCCGTGCACGGTCGCCGGCAGCATCACCGGCGCCGAATCCTGCAGCCGGGCCAGCGCCGCCTGGTACGGCGCCGCGATATCGCGCGGCAGCGCGAGCTGATAGATCGCGAGCAACTGCCCGAGCTTGGCGGCGCAGCCCTTCAATTCGCCCAGCACCGCGAACATATGCTCGGCGGTGCGGCTCTGGATATCCCGGTTCACCTCCTGCGCGGGCCGCCCGAGCGCCCGGCGGCCCGCCCCCGCCGCCTGCCGGCCCGCATAGGCGACCGGCAGTGCCATGAGCTTGGCGCTGCGCAGCGCCGGGCGTACCGGTGGCGCGCCCGAATCGCGTCGACTGCTCATATCCCCAATCCCGAACCGAATCGCTTGTTCTCCTGTGCAGTCTGGCATATTTGTGCATAGACTGTCTGGGACGTAACAACTGCCGAGAGAGGTGTATCCATGGGGTCCCGCACGGTGGTCGCCGACGTCGCCGACGAACTGGCCCGGCGGGTCGCCGCAGGGGAATACCAGCCGGGTGAGCTGATGCCCTCGGTCCGCCAGGTCGCCGACGAGTTCGAAATGAACCGGGCCACCGCGCAGCTCACGCTCGGCCGGCTGGAATCCTACGGTTTCGTGGAAGCCCGGCGCGGTAAGGGCTTCACCATCCGCGAGGTGCGTTCGGCCGGCGGGCTGGACGTCTACCGGCACCTCTTCCGTTTCTCCATCCCGATGCCCGATGTCGCGATCGAGATGTTCCGGGATATCGTCGAGGTCGAGCGCGGGATCGTCATGGAAGCGCTGCTCGCCTACACCGGCGCCGCGCCGGGTGGCCCTGTCGCCGCCGGTTTCGATCTGGCCGAGCTCAAGGCCGAAGTCGATGCGCTGGAAGCCCTGGCCCGCACCGACGTACCCGATCACCGCCGCATCCTGGCCATCGAGATCGGTATCGTGCGACGGTTGCTCGTCGCCCTCGAATCGAGCCTGCAGCGCGCAATCCTGAACTCGATCGGCGAGATGGTCCTCGAGGTACCGGAGGCCGTCGAGGCATATTTCGCCGGCGCGGCCGATCTGCACGTCCTGGTCTGGCGCGCGCTGATCGCGGTATGGGAATCGGAATCCGGCCCGTCCCCCGCGCAACTGGCCCTGTTCGAAGACCTGTTCGGGATCTACCACCACAAGGTGATCAACCGCTTCGAGGAACTCCTCGGCACGCAAGGGCAGCCGGAGATCCACGCTGTCACAGCCTGAGCTGCGCTCCAGCGCTCATCCGGCGCAGGTACGGCACGTCTGTGCCGCAATCCGGCACATACGTCCGCTGCATCCCGGATGGAAGTACGCCGTGGGCCGAATCTTTCAGGAAATCGCTGGGACTCGGCATCCGCCGACGAGTTTCCTGCGGCTCTTGCCCGGAGACGCTCACCGGACTCGGTAGCAGTTGCCGCGTACCGGTTCGTGCGGTGGATGGGTTGTCGCTATCGGCGTGGATCAAAGAACGAATCTGCACAATACGACCTTCCGGCCCGCGGTTGCGGGCCGTGGCCGTGCGCGATTCTCGGCGCCGAGTTCAGCGCGGCCCTCGAAGGGTCGCACGACGCCTGGGGGCCTCGACCCCCGGTGCCGAAGGCGCCGAAATTACCCGGCGTCGTTGAGTTTGTTCAGGCGCTCGCAGGCGTTGACGTAATCCTCGATGAGGCGGTTCATCACGTCGGCCGAACGTTCGGTCTTGTTCATCATGCCGACGATCTGGCCCACCGGGTTGAAGTTCACGTCCTTGGCGGCCTCCGGGTAACGGTGGCCGCGTTTCACACCGTCCAGCGCGACCATCATCTGCAGCGGCATGGGCAGCGGATCCGGGTTGTCGGCCGACTCCCAGGCATCGGTCCAGTCGTTGCGCAGCATCCGGGCCGGTTTACCGGTCCAGGAGCGGGAGCGGATGGTGTCGTGGCTGGAGGCGTCGATCAGGGTCTGCATCTGGGCGGGCGGCACATTGGCCTCTTCCACGGTGAGCCAGATGGAACCGGTCCAGGCGCCGGCAGCGCCCATCGCCATGGCGGCCGCGACCTGGCGGCCGTCGCCGATACCGCCCGCCGCCAGCACCGGCAGATCGCCAACGGCGTCGATGACCTGCGGCCACAGCACCAGTGAGGACACTTCACCGCAGTGCCCGCCGCCTTCGGTGCCCTGGCAGACCACGAAGTCCAGGCCCGCGTCCTTGTGGTTCAGCGCATGCTTCACCGAACCGCACAGCGCGCCGATGAGGCGGCCGGACTCCTGGATCTGGGAGACGAACTCCGGGGGTGGTGTGCCCAGGGCATTGGCGACCAGTTTCGCCTTCGGATGCCTCAGGATCACCTCGACCTGCGGCGCCGCGGTGGTGGCCGTCCAGCCGAGCAGCTGCGGGTGCACTTCCTCTTCGGGAAGTTTCGGCACACCGTGATCGGACAGGATCTTCTCGGCGAAATCGCGATGGCCCTGCGGGACGTGCTTGGCAAGTTCGGCCTCGAGCTCCTCGGGGGAAAGCCCGTCGATGCCCTTGCCCTCGTACTTGGACGGGATCACCAGGTCGACACCGTAGGGGTTGTCGCCGACGTGTTCGTCGAGCCAGGCCAGTTCGACCTCGAGCTGTTCGGCCGTGAATCCGACCGCCCCGAGTACGCCGAGACCACCGGCGTTGCTGACCGCGGCCGCCACATCGCGGCAGTGGGTGAAGGCGAATATGGGGAACTCGATCCCCAGCCGGTCGCAGATATCGGTACGCATGGCGCTGCTGGTCTCCCTATGCCTGGAACAAGTTACATAACGGCATGAGCGAGTCAGGCCCGGAGGCGGTAGCGAAGCGTAACCACGCAGGGCCCTCGCTCATGCTCAATGGTTGTTGCCGCGCGGCGGCTGATCCGGCCGCTGTCACCTCGCACACCCGAATGCGCCGCGTGCCAGGGGTACGGGCGGTGCGTGCGCACGGATCCGACAGGTGCCATGCCTAGAATGTAACACGTTCTAGTTTTATTGGAACCGATTCGCCGGTGCGATCGCCGGCCCGGGTTCGCCCCCGGCCACCGGCGCCTCGGCCGGTACCGCCCGCTCGCGGTGTTTGCGCGGCGGAACCTTCAGGAACAAGACGAACAGGAACACCAGCAGCGTGGCCCGGCCCCATACCCCGAAGCGCACCACCGCTTCCATCACCTCGACCGAACGCCCCGTGCCCATCGCGTAGAAATAGCGGAAAACGCCCACCCCGATCGCGATATCGGCGACGAGATAACTCCACACCACTGGCCACGGCACGGCCAGCACGACCAGGAACGGAATCAACCACAGCGTGTACTGCGGGGAATGCACCTTGTGGAACAGCAGGAATCCACACAGCATCGCCGCGCTGACACCGATCCACGGATACACGCCCGTTTCGAGATATCGGCGGCGCCCGATCCACAACGCCGCCACGAACGAGGCGACGATCAACATCGGCGACGCGATCGCCACGGTATCGGCGAATGCCGCCATACCGACCCGATCGGTGCCGAACAACGGCCGCAGCCCCCAGAACCAGATCGAGTTCGTGGTGATATCGGCCTGGCGCTGCTGCTGGAATTCGATCGACGCTCGCCAACCGTCGTATCCGGCGATCGCAAAGGGCAGATTGACCACCAGTACGGTGGCCGCCGCGGCAGCACCGGTCCACAGCGCGCCCCGGATATCGAGGCGGGTTCGGCCGTTTTCCGCGGGCCCCCGGTCGCCGCCGGTCAGGACATACAGCATGAGCGGAAGTACGAATATGGCCGGATAGATCTTGAAACAGAAGCCGAGCCCGAGCAGTATCGCCGCGAATATCGCCCGCGACCGCACCGGCCACCGGTTCGGCGCCATCACCGCCATCGCCGCCACGGTCGTGCACACCACCGGCAGTTCCCAATTGTGGAATGCGTAGAGCACCAGCGGCGGCCCCACCGCCCACAGCAGCGCGGCCCGCCCGGCGATCCGGCCCAGCAGCCACGCCGTCACCAGGGCGAACGGAGCCAGCAGCAATGCCGAATGCAGTAGGAACACGGCATCGTTGTGGGCGCCCAGCGCACCGAGCCACATCAGCAGTCCGCTGAGCACCGGGTATTCCACGGCCCCGCCGATCAGCGAACCGTCGGCAGTGATACCGCCGTGGACATACGGAAAAATATGCTGATCGATATCGCGCCCCAGCCAGAGGAACTGGATATCGGAGTAGCAGACGCGGGAATCCTTCACGTAGTCGAACGCGATACTGCGGCCGTCGGAACGGAAAGGCGCTCCGGCACAACGTGCCTTGTTGAGAAACGCCACCGTCAGTGTCATCGCGCACAGCCCGACCGCCGCAATCGCCGCCGTGTGCCGGGAAACGCGATCGGCCACGAACGTGCGCGCGGCCGCTCCGATCGACATACCGATCACCTTAGTGGTCGCCGGTGCGGGAAAGAGCGGCCGAGAACCGGCCCCGGGACCCGCGGCACGGGCAGTGAACCTGGTCGAGCCCGGCCCTACCGGCCGGGGAATTCCACTTCTTTCCCGGTACCGGGAAATCGCCTTCCACGGCGTCCGGAGTACCGCTGCACAGTCCGCCGGATCGATTTCGTGGTGACCGGTCCCCTCAGGTACTCTTGCCCGGTTGCTGACGCGACGACCTCCTGCCACGGACCGTCCGTGGCCGAATCCAGACCACAGGAGGTGATTGGTTCGTGCGTCATTACGAAGTGATGGTCATCCTCGATCCGAGCATGGACGAGCGCACCGTCGGGCCGTCCCTGGAAAATATGCTCAACGTTGTCCGCACCGAGGGCGGGAAAATCGACAAGGTCGATATCTGGGGCCGTAAGCGTCTCGCCTACGAGATCCGCAAACAGGCCGAAGGCATCTACGCGGTCATCGATCTGACCGCCGAGCCCGCCACGGTGAGCGAACTCGACCGCCAGCTGGGCCTCAACGAGCAGGTGCTGCGCACCAAGGTTCTGCGCAACGAAAAGTAGTTCCGGCGGTACCGCGGTTTCGTCGGAGTCTGTCTCTAGGCTCTAGCGCAAACAGCGAGTGCACTCGGACTGCACACCGAGCAGGAGGAACCCACCATGGCAGCAGGCGATACCGTCATCACGGTCATCGGAAATCTGACGGCCGATCCCGAGCTTCGATTCACGCCCGCGGGCGCGGCAGTGGCGAATTTCACCGTCGCCTCCACGCCCCGCATCTTCGACCGGAACACCAACGAGTGGAAAGACGGCGAGGCACTGTTCCTGCGGTGCAATATCTGGCGCGACGCGGCGGAGAATGTCGCCGAAAGTCTGACCAGAGGCTCCCGGGTGATCGTCAGCGGACGGCTCAAGCAGCGCTCCTACGAAACCCGCGAGGGTGAGAAGCGTACGGTCGTCGAGCTCGAGGTCGACGAGGTCGGCCCCTCGCTGAAATACGCCACGGCCAAGGTCAACAAGACCAGCCGCGGCGGTGGCGGTGGTGGATTCGGTTCCAACAGCGGTGGTGGTGGAAACTACAACGCCGGCAACAGCGGCGGTGGACGGTCCGATCAGGGCGCAGCGGAAGACCCGTGGGGTAGCGCGCCCGCGGCCGGCTCCTTCGGGGGCGGCGGCCGGATGGACGATGAACCGCCGTTCTGAGACGGCCCGCATCGACCCGCGTCGGCGGGTCACCAAGAAAACGGAGTGAACGAAAATGGCCAAGGCACCGGCGCGCGAAAAGGTGCTCAAGAAGAAGGCTTGCACTTTCTGCAAAGAAAGCAAGACCGGTACCGTCAATATCGACTACAAGGATGCGCCGCTGCTGCGCAAGTACGTCAGTGAGCGCGGCAAGATCCGTGCCCGCCGGGTTACCGGCAACTGCGTGCAGCATCAGCGCGATATCGCCATCGCGGTGAAGAACTCGCGTGAGATGGCGCTGCTGCCCTACGTTTCGACGGCTCGCTGAGAAAGGTCGGTCAAGCATATGAAGCTCATCCTGACTGCCGACGTCGACAATCTCGGCGTTCCCGGCGACACTGTCGAGGTCAAGGACGGCTACGGCCGTAACTACCTGCTGCCCCGTGGGCTGGCGATCGTCGCCACCCGTGGTGCCCAGAAGCAGGTCGACGGAATCCGCCGGGCCCAGGAGGCCCGCCGGGTGCGTGACCTCGGCCATGCCGGCGAACTGAAGCAGGCGATCGAGAACCTCGAGTCGGTTTCCCTGTCGGTCAAGACCGCCGGCACCGGCAAACTGTTCGGTTCGGTCACTCAGTCCGATGTCGCCGCGGCGATCAAATCGGCCGGCGGGCCGGTGCTGGACAAGCGCAGCATCGAACTGCCGAAGTCGCATATCAAGGCCACCGGTAAGCATCAGGTCACGGTGCACCTGCACCCTGATGTCGCCGCGAAGTTCGTCTTGGAGGTCGTGGCCGCGGGCTGACCGCGGTTATCGACACGCTCTGACCGGGGACCACGCAGTCGCGTGGTCTCCGGTCGGTGTCTCTTTTCGGGGGAGATAGCCAGCTGTTTGCTGAATCTGTTGGCGGATAGCCGCCGACGGCCGCGTCGTCGCGGTCCCTCTTCGGTGTGTCCGCGTTATCCACAGGGTGTGGATCCTGTGGATCAATGACAAAACCAACCGGACGTATTGTGACCCAGCTCATAACTGTTCGTCTGTCTGTCAACTCAACACGCCCGGATGTTCAACAACCCCGACACGCCGAGGCTTTGTTTATCCACACAGTGTTGATGGCGGAAACCCTGGTCTAGCTGGGTATTTTCCCGTTCTGACCTGCGTTTTCCCCAGGTTGTCCACAGGTAGTACACAACAATGGGTGAACTATCCCCAGGTTATCCACAGTTCTATCCACAGGGCTGTTTGGCATGTGGATAGAACCTCGCCTAGGTTCATCGCAGCACCCCGTCGACGCTTCCGCCGGAAGCCTGCGGAACGGATCTATCCGGGCGATAGCTGGGATGTCTGGGCACTGGTCATAGACGCTTCCCGCCCCGGCGGAACTGTCGGACCCGTGCGGTAGAACCATTCGGGCACGAGGGTGCGTCCGGTCTGGAGGAGAGGACGGTCGAGTCTGATGGCAGTCGTCGATGACCGCGGGCACACGGATTTCCCACCCGAGCCGCCCGGCGAGGATTTCGGGCGCCAGCCACCGCACGATATGGCCGCCGAACAGTCGGTCCTGGGCGGCATGCTGCTCAGCAAGGACGCCATCGCCGATGTCGTCGAGGTATTGCGCTCCGGCGATTTCTACCGGCCGGCTCATCAGGCGATCTACGATGCGATCCTCGATCTCTACGGTCGGGGCGAACCGGCCGACCCGGTCACCGTCGCCGCCGGGCTGGATCGCAGTGGCGAGCTGAAGCGTATCGGCGGCGCACCCTATCTGGTCACGCTCACCCAGACCGTTCCCACCGCCGCGAACGCCGGCTACTACGCCGAGATCGTCGCCGAGAAAGCCATCCTGCGCCGCCTGGTCGAAGCCGGGACCCGCATCGTCCAATACGGCTATGCCGGCGCCGACGGTCAGGATGTCGCCGAAGTCGTCGACCGCGCCCAGGCCGAGGTCTACGAGGTCACCGAACGTCGGACCTCCGAAGATTTCCTCCCGCTGGAAGACCTCCTCCAGCCCACCATGGACGAAATCGACTCCATCGCCTCCCGCGGCGGTATCTCCCTCGGCGTCCCCACCGGCTTCTCCGAACTCGACGAGCTCACCAACGGCCTGCATCCCGGGCAGATGATCATCGTCGCGGCCAGGCCGGGTGTGGGTAAGGCGCTGGCGCTGGACACGCCCCTGCCGACCCCGACGGGCTGGACCACCATGGGCGAGATTCAGGCGGGGGACGAACTCATCGACGCTGAAGGCCGGCCCACCCGGGTTGTCGCGGCGACCGAAGTGATGGTCGATCGGCCCTGCTACGAGGTCGAGTTCTCCGATGGCACCGTGATCGTTGCCGACGAACAGCATCTGTGGCTGACCGAAACGCGAGCGTCGCGACGTTGCGCACAACAGGCGGCCGACGGTCGCAACCGACAACGTAACCAGCGCACTTTCGCAGAGGTCCGGACCACCGGCGAGATCGCGGCCACACTCCGATGCGCAACGGCCGACCGCAGACTGAACCACTCGGTGACCAACTCCGAGCCATTGCAGCTACCCGAGCGGGATTTCCTCGTCCCGCCGTACACACTCGGTGCCTGGCTGGGGGACGGTACGACAGCTGCCGCGCAGATCACCTCTGCCGATCCTGAGATCATTGCCCGTATAGAGGGGGAAGGAATCGTTGCGGTGCCGTCCCCCACGGCGAAAATCCGCTATCAATTGCGTCTGCCGGACGACGAGCCGATATCTGAGCGAGTCTGCATCGTATGCGGCACGTCCTTCGTACCGTTCACCAGCGAGGTCTGGACCTGCGGCCGTTCGTGCGGTGGCCGAGTACGGTTCGTTTCCGCGCCGGTGGCTGCGCCGACCTGCCCTCGCTGTGGCGGCCCGTCGATAGGTCTGCGGATGTGCCAGGAGTGCCGCAACCGAGTGGGCAGCCTTCAAGCGCGTCTTCGTACGATCGGCGTACTCGGCTCCAAACACATCCCCATGGAGTATCAGCGGTCATCGGAAGCCCAGCGCCGCGCTCTGCTGGCCGGGCTGCTCGATACGGACGGGACGGTGACCCAGAGTGGTTGCGTTCAGTTTTCCGTCACCGACGAGCGGTTGTTCTTCGACGTTCGCGAGCTCGTGGTCGGCCTCGGCTACAGTTGTGGCGTTTCGACAAAATCTGTCGCCGGCCGAAATCCGCAGCGGTCTATTGCGTACACACTCACTTTTTCCACCGACGATGTCGTATTCGGGCTTTATCGGAAGGCAGCACTGCACAAGGAACGGTGTGCGGGCCGCGAGTCGCGAGCTGACTCGAGGTTCATCGTCGATGTCCGCCGGGTCGATTCGGTTCCGGTCCGATGTGTCGAGGTGGACAACGGTGCACACATGTACCTGGCCGGACGATCCATGATCCCGACCCACAATTCGACGCTGGGAATGGACTTCATGCGCAGTTGCTCGATTCGGCACGGGCTGGCGAGTGTGATCTTCTCGCTGGAGATGAGCCGGACCGAGATCGTTATGCGTCTGCTCTCGGCGGAGGCGAAGATCAAGCTCGGGGATATGCGGTCCGGGCGGATGAGCGACGACGACTGGACGAAGCTGGCGCGGCGGATGAGTGAGATCAGTGAGGCGCCGCTGTTCGTGGATGATTCACCGAACCTGACGATGATGGAGATCCGGGCGAAGGCGCGGCGGCTCAAACAGCGGCACGATCTGAAGCTCGTTGTGGTGGATTACCTCCAGTTGATGACGTCCGGTAAGAAGGTCGAATCGCGGCAACAAGAAGTTTCCGAGTTCTCGCGACATCTCAAACTTCTGGCCAAAGAACTCGAAGTTCCGGTAGTCGCGATCAGCCAGTTGAACCGCGGGCCCGAACAGCGCACGGATAAGCGTCCACAGGTGTCTGACCTGCGCGAAAGTGGTTCGCTCGAGCAGGATGCGGACATGGTTATCCTGTTGCACCGGCCGGACGCTTTCGAACGCGACGACCCGCGCGGCGGCGAAGCCGACCTCATCCTCGGCAAACACCGTAACGGGCCGACTGCGACCATCACCGTCGCACACCAGCTCCACCTGTCCAGGTTCGTCGATATGGCACGGGGCTGACGGGCTCGCGTGGGTCAATCGCCATGGCCTCGGCAGGCACTGTCGAGGCCGGCCGCGCGTAGCTGTTGTTGCAGTTCGCGATCGTTCAAGGTGGCGAGATAGGCGTTGTAGCGGGTGGTTGCGTGGTCGGTTTCCGGGATCGTGCTGATGCGAGCGGGGAGCAGCCCGGGCGGCAGTTCCCGGTTCGCCAGGGTTTCGAGACGAGCAGCCGTGGTGTGTGCGGATCCGGTAGCTGCTCGTGTAAGTCGTCGCCAGGTCAGGCCGGCGACGAACAGGAATGCGCCGAATACCGGCCACAGCAGCACGTAGCCGGCGTTGTGGTCGATACCGACGGAGCTCTCGAGTCGGGACCACTGCCACCCGCCTATCGCAACGCACCCGATCGCTGCCGAGGTCAGGGCGCCCCACAGCGCCACCGCTGCTGCTGAGGGACGTTTCGCCACCTCTCCTTTTTACTACAACCTGTAGCAGGTCGGTGCTTGCGCCGGCTGTGTCGCCTCGGGGGCCCGGGCCGCTTGTCCGCCGTTTGCATACCTAACGGGGGTATTGTATCTATGGAAGAGTCCCTCCCGCGGGCGGTCGTCACGAGTTCGGACGGCTCCGCGGGATTCAACAGATCGACAGGAAACGATATGAGTACCTCGATCATCACCGTCACCGGAATGACCTGTGGCGGTTGCGCTTCCAAAGTAAAGAAGGAGGTCGGCGCCCTCGCCGGTGTGACCGGAGTCGACGCCGATCCGGCGACCGGCCGGGTCACCGTCGAGGCAGAGGGCGCGGTCGGCAGCGATGCCATCAGGAACGCTGTGGAAGCTGCCGGTTACCGAGTCGTCGCCTGAGCAAGCCCTCAGCTGAGCTCCTCCACGCCTCGACCGAGACGTCGGGGCCGGAACGCCTCCGGTATGTGGCGCCGAGCGGTCGCCGCGTACCGGAGGTGCACTTCCCATGGCCGGTGCGTCCGGTTGGCCTGGTCACAGGTTGGCGGGTCAGGATGGGGGTGGCGAGTAGGTTGTTTTGCGGCCGTTGCGGTTTACTACGCCGATACGGCCTCGCCGCGAGAAACATTCGGGCGAAGAGAAGGAGGTGGTGCGGTGGCAACCGGGATATTCGTACACGTCGATGGACAGCGTGAACGTGACGATCACGTCCGGTATCGCAGCGCACTGTTTCTGGACGGTGATGCACCGACTCGGGGCCCTCGCTGCCCGGATCCGAGTGCTCCGCGGTGAATATTCACGCTCGGCTGCGCCGTGTATCGGTGGCACTGACGATGGCGGTACTGCTCATCGCCCCGATCTTCGACTGCACCTTTCACCTGGCAGACGAGCACAGCGGTCCGGTTGCCGCGGCGGCTGCGCCGGCCGTCGGGAGCGCCTACACAGGGCACCTGCACGGTATGAGCGGTCACTTCGATCACTGTGATCAGCACATGATCCACTGCGTCGAGAAATCGGTGCTGCCCTCCGGTGGCGCGACCGTCCAGCAGTTGCTGTTGATGGCGCTGATCGGGATAGCCACCGTCGCCGCGGTCTCCCCGGCCGCCATCGGTACGCGCGGGATCCGCGGTCCGCCGGGCGGCTTACCCGTGTTGAACGGGCAAGCGATTCTCACGAATTTCTGTATCTCCCGACGCTGATCGGCCAGCGCCAGGCCGAGACATCCTGTCGTCGGCCGGTGTCCGCTGCCCGCTCATCGTCTCGACCGCCTTGTGTGGCGGTGCGGATACAGAAAGCGATAAATCGTGAACGACACCGTGTTCGGCAAGTCGGCCGAACCTGCTTCGATTGTGCTCACCCCGCCTGCTCCGGCGCGGGAGTCGAGTTCGCTTGTCGGCAATACCCCTGTTCTGTGGGTGGGGGAGCCGTTGGCACCCGCCGGCCGCGGCTTCTGGGCGAAACTCGAAGGTTTCAACCCCGGCGGGATGAAGGACCGGCCCGCCCTGCACATGGTCCGCCGGGCGAAAGAACGCGGAGATCTGGCACCGGGTTCCCGCATCATCGAATCCACGAGTGGCACTCTCGGGTTGGGGTTGGCGCTGGCGGGGGCCGTGTACCACCACCCCGTCACCGTGGTCACCGATCCGGGGCTCGAACCGATCGTGGACCGCCTGCTCGCCTCCTACGGTGCGCGGGTCGAACTGGTGGCCGAACCGCATCCCAGCGGCGGCTGGCAACAGGCACGCCGTGAGCGGGTCGCCGAACTCATGGCGGCCGAGCCCGGGGCCTGGTGCCCCGACCAGTACAGCAATCCGGACAATATCGACGGATACGAATCACTCGGGCGGGAGCTGATACAGCAGCTGGGCGTGGTCGATGTGCTGGTGTGCGCCGTCGGCACCGGCGGTCACTCCGCGGGTGTCGCGCGGGTGCTGCGCCGAGCGAACCCGGACCTGCAGCTGATCGGCGTGGACACGGTCGCCTCCACGATCTTCGGCCAGCCCGCCGGACCGCGGATCATGCGCGGGCTCGGGTCCAGCATCTTCCCGCGTAACGTCGATTACTCGGCCTTTCGTGAAGTGCACTGGGTGGCACCGGCCGAAGCCGTCTGGGCGTGCCGGGCGCTGGCCGGTACGCATTATGCGAGCGGTGGCTGGAGTGTGGGGGCCGTGGCGTTGGTCGCGGGATGGGTCGCACGTACCCGGCCGGCCGGCACCCGGATAGCGGCGGTGTTCCCGGACGGGCCGCAGCGCTACTTCGACACCGTCTACAACGACGACTACTGCCGCGAGCACGGCCTACTCGATACCGATCCGCCGATCGAACCCGACGTTATCGCGCAACCGGGACAGCGTGTGGTGCACTCGTGGACCCGCTGCACGACCGTCGTCGACCCGTACGCCACCGACCGGGCAGGAGGAGCCGTATCGTGACCGTACTGAGGAGCTTCCGCAGCTTCGACCTGGCCGCGCGGCTGCTGATGATCAACCAGTTCGGTATCAACCTCGGCTTCTACATGTTGATGCCGTATCTGGCCGGCTATCTCGCGGGACCGCTGGGTTTGGCGGCCTGGGCGGTCGGCCTGGTACTCGGTGTACGGAACTTCTCCCAGCAGGGCATGTTCCTCATCGGTGGCACTCTCGCCGACCGGCTCGGATACAAACCCTTGATCGTCGCGGGATGTCTGTTACGTACCGGAGGGTTCGCCCTTCTGGTGTTCGCCACCTCGCTGCCCGGGGTGCTCATTGCCTCCGCCGCAACAGGTTTCGCCGGGGCACTGTTCAACCCGGCAGTCCGCGCCTATCTGGCGGCCGATACCGGGGAGCGGCGGGTAGAAGCGTTCGCAGTGTTCAATATCTTCTACCAAGCCGGTATCCTGGCCGGTCCGCTGGTGGGCCTGGCATTGATGTTCCTGGATTTCCGGGTGACCGCGGCGGCCGCGGCGGCCGTGTTCGCCGTCTTGACCGTCGCCCAACTGTCCGCGCTGCCGGCGCGCCGCGAACAGAAGATCACCGAACAGACCTCGGTCCTGCAGGACTGGCGCACGGTGGCGGCCAACCGCCGCTTCCTGCTCTTCTCGCTGACGATGATCGGCTCGTATGTGCTGTCGTTCCAGGTGTATCTGGCCTTACCGCTGCAGGCCGAATATCTGACCGGTGCACAATCGCAGGTGCTCGTATCGGCGCTGTTCGTGGTCTCCGGTGTGGTCGCTGTGGCCGGCCAGTTGCGGATCACCGGATGGTTCCGGGCGCGCTGGGGAACCGGGCGCAGCCTCGCGGTCGGTATGGGGATATCGGCCGCGGCGTTCCTGCCGTTGCTGCTGGTGCCAGGGCCAGGAAGATTCGGCGTCCCCGCCGCGGTCGTCGCATTACTGATTTCCACGGCGCTGCTCGCGGTCGGAACCGCCGCGGTGTTCCCCTTCGAAATGGATACCGTCGTGTCGCTCGCGGACGGAAAACTGGTGGCCACCCATTACGGCTTCTACAACACGATCGTGGGAATCGGCATTCTGGCCGGCAACCTCGCAACCGGGGCGATCGTCGGGGCCGCACGTGCCGCCGGTGCGGATTGGGCGGTATGGGCCGGGCTCGGCCTCATCGGGGCGCTGGCGGCCTGGGCGTTGTATCGGCTCGACCGGCCGCAGCCTGCACAGATTGCCCGCGACGGCGTGCCCGTTGGTATCGACCGGCAGGGCAGCGAACCGGCAGGTCCGATACGCCGCTGAACCCGGCGGCCGAGTTGGTCGCGGCCCGCCCGGCCGGGCGGGCCGCGGTGTCGGCGGGCTCGGGTTTTGCCGCGGTGTCGGCGGGCTCGGGTTTTGCCGCGGTGTCGGCGGGCTCGGGTTTTGCCGCGGTGTCGGCGGGCTCGGGTTTTGCCGCGGTGTCGGCGGGCTCCGGTATCGATTTCGGCCGGTGCGGACCGGGACCGAGTGGGCAGGCCGGGCGCCCGGAACCATCGGTGACCACGGCGAACCGGCCGGATAGGCCGCTTGCGTTGCCGGGCCGTGGCAGCGCGGTCGGCGCGCCTTCCGGGCAGCGGTGATCTGCCGGCCGGAGTCGAGAGGAGGATGAATGGAGAGGACAGGCAGGCTCCGGTCGAACAGTCAGGAGGCTTCTCGATGTCGCATCCCGAGCGCAGGCGTATCGACTCCGCCGGACACGATCGCGGTGTATCCGCACCGAATCCGGCCCCGGATATTTCGGGCCGCCGCACCGCCCGGCCCGGGCATGATGGTTCTGCCGGACACGACGTTGCGCCGGATTACGACTCCGCTTCTGGATCTGACGTCCTTTCCGGGCACAGCGGCCGCCCAGGGCACGGTGGTCACCCCGAGAGCGGTGGGCATGATCAGCACGCGGGGCACGGGGCGCACGGGGAGATGTTCCGGCGCCGGTTCTGGGTCAGCCTGATCCTGTCGGTGCCGGTCGTCGGATTCAGCCATATGGTCGCCGATTTGCTGGGATACCACCTGCCGGATTTTCCGGGGGTCTCGTGGATTCCGCCGCTCCTGGGGACGGTGATCTTCGTCTACGGTGGGATGCCCTTCCTCACCGGCGGCTGGACCGAACTGCGTTCCCGCCGGCCCGGGATGATGTTGTTGATCGGGATGGCGATCACGGTCGCGTTCGTCGCCTCCTGGATCACCACGCTGGGGCTCGGCGGGTTCGAGTTGGATTTCTGGTGGGAACTGGCCCTGCTGATCGTCATCATGCTGCTGGGGCACTGGCTGGAGATGCGGGCGCTGGGTTCGGCCTCCGGCGCACTCGACGCCTTGGCCGCGATGCTGCCCGATACCGCGGAGAAAATCACCGGCGACGGGCTCGTGGCGGTCCCGTTGAGCGAGCTGTCTCGCGATGACCTGGTGCTGGTGCGTGCGGGGGCGCGGGTACCCGCCGACGGCACGGTTACCGACGGCCGCGCCGAAGTCGACGAATCCATGATCACCGGTGAGTCGAAGACCGTCACCCGCGATATCGGCGAGACCGTGGTCGCCGGTACGGTCGCCACCGACAGCGCCCTGCGCGTGCGGATCACCGCGGTCGGCGAGGACACCGCGCTGGCCGGGATCCAGCGCATGGTCGCCGACGCCCAGGCTTCCTCTTCCCGTGCCCAGGCGCTGGCGGATAAAGCCGCCGCGTTCCTGTTCTATTTCGCCGCCGGTACCGGCGTGCTGACCTTCGCGATCTGGGCGCTGCTCGGCAATCTCGACGAGGCGGTGGTGCGTACGGTGACTGTCCTGGTCATCGCCTGTCCGCACGCCCTGGGGTTGGCGATACCGCTGGTCATCGCGATCTCCACCGAACGCGCGGCGCAGGCCGGGGTGCTGGTCAAAGACCGGCTCGCGCTCGAACACATGCGCACCGTCGACGTGGTGCTGTTCGACAAAACCGGCACCTTGACCCAGGGACGGCACCAGCTCACCGGGGTCACCGCCACCGCCGGCATCAGCGAAGAACATCTGCTCGCGCTCGCCGCGGCTGTCGAAGCCGATAGCGAACACCCGCTCGCACGAGCCATCGTCGCCGCCGCCGAAACGCGTGTTCCCGAGTCGGAACGGCGCACGGCCACCGACTTCCGCTCGCTACCCGGCCGCGGGGTCCGCGCCCGCGTCGACGGTACCGAGGTCACCGTCGGTGGCCCGGCCATGCTCGCCGATTCCGGTTTGCCGGTACCCGAGGACGTCGCCGCCGTCACCCGCGGCTGGGTGCGACGCGGCGCCTCGGTGCTGCATATCGTCCGCGGTGAGCGCGTACTCGGCGCTGTCGCACTGGAAGACGCCGTCCGCGAGGAATCCCGCCGGGCCGTCGACGCCTTGCACGACCGCGGCGTGACCGTCGCGATGATCACCGGCGACGCCCGTCAGGTCGCCGATGCCGTCGCCGCCGATCTGGGTATCGACGAGGTGTTCGCCGAAGTGCTGCCCGAACACAAGGACGCGAAGGTCGCCGAACTGCACGATCGCGGGCACAAGGTGGCGATGGTGGGGGACGGGGTCAACGACGCTCCCGCTCTGGCCCGCGCCGATGTCGGCGTGGCGATCGGTGCCGGTACCGATGTCGCCATCGAATCCGCCGGGGTCGTACTCGCTGCGAACGACCCGCGCGCGGTGCTGTCGATTATCGAACTGTCCCACGCGAGTTACCGGAAGATGTGGCAGAACCTGCTTTGGGCCACCGGATACAACGTTATCGCCGTCCCGCTGGCCGCGGGTGTGCTGGCGTTCGCCGGTATCGCGATCTCGCCCGCGGTCGCCGCCGTGCTCATGTCGATTTCCACCATTGTCGTCGCGTTGAACGCCCAACTGCTGCGTCGACTCGATCTCGACCCTGCTCGCCTGGCCGGCCCGCGCAATCGGAACGCACCGGCCGGGGTGGAGGCTCGGTGAAAAGAGAGCGGGAGCGGACCGTATGGTCCGCTCCCGCGTCTGTCGTTCGGTTTCCGGTCAGGCGACCGGAGTGGGCTCCGAGGTGAGGGGTTTCTCCGATTCGCCTTCCTTGCGGTTGCGGCGGATGCTGGAGATCACCGCGGCGCCGATGAAGGCGATACCGACCAGGCCGGTGATGAGCTCGTTGACGTGCACACCGATCGAGACGATCAGGATCAGTGCCAGGGCGCCGATGGCCCAGTGCGCGCCGTGCTCGAGGAACACGAACTCGCTGAGGGTGCCCTTGCGCACGAGGTAGACGGTGATCGACCGGACGAACATGGCGCCGATCAGGCCCAGACCCAGCGCGATGATGATCGGGTCGGAGGTGATGGCGAACGCGCCGATCACACCGTCGAAGGAGAACGACGCGTCGAGGACCTCGAGGTAGAGGAACAGGAAGAACCCGGCCTTACCGGTGGCCTTGGCCAGCCCGGACGGGCCGCCGGCGGCTTCCTCGGCATGCTCCTCGGCGTGGAACATGGACCCGAGTCCGTCGACGGCGATGTAGATGATCATGCCGAGCAGGCCGCCCAGCAGCACGGTGGAGCGATCGTCGTCGGCGGCGAGGAATTCCGCGGCCAGGACCAGGCCGGTGCCGGCGACGACCACGGCCGCCATATCCAGTTTGCCGACCTTGGCCAGCGGGCGCTCCAGCCAGGACAGCCAGGTCAGTTCGCGATCGGCGAAGATGAAGTTCAGGAACAGCATCGCCAGGAACATGCCGCCGAACGAGGCGATCTGCGGGTGGGCGTCGGTGAGCAGGGTTTCGTAGCTGGGGCTGCCGTCGGGGAAGTACGGGGCGTCGTCCGCGGGCGGGTTCAACGCGAGATCGAAGGCCTGGACCGGGTTGAGTCCGGCGGTGATCCACACGATGGCCAGCGGGAAGACCAGCCGCATACCGAAAACGGCGATCAGGATGCCGATGGTGAGGAAGATCTTCTGCCAGAACTCACTCATCTTCTCCAAGATGGTGGCGTTGATCACGGCGTTGTCGAACGATAGCGACACTTCCATGATGCCGAGGATGATGCAGAGCGCCAAAGCGGTCGGGCCGCCGTACAGGAACGCCACTACCAGTGATAAGAGTGTGACGACTATGGAAAAACCGAATATGCGCAGCACCACGCAAGACCTTTCGTGTGCGGTGGCCGGACTGCGGTCGGTTCCCGGCCCAAAACGAGAAACCTGATCGGCGGTACGGACCACCATTGGTCACCAGCGTTGCCGCCGACCGCCTATTTGTCCAATTTGTCCCCTCCGCTTCGCTGGGAAGGCCGAAAACGAGGGGGCCCGTAACCGGACCCCCTCACGCTACCCGGAGGCGCGGGTCGTCAGACGTTGACGCCGTAGTCGCGGGCGATACCGGCCAGGCCGGAGGCGTAGCCCTGGCCGATGGCGCGGAACTTCCATTCGGCGCCGTTGCGGTACAGCTCACCGAACACCATGGCGGTTTCGGTGGAGGCGTCCTCGGACAGGTCGTAGCGGGCCAGCTCTTCGTTGTTGGCCTGGTTCACGACGCGGATGTAGGCGTTGCGGACCTGGCCGAAGGACTGCGACCGGCTGTCGGCTTCGTAGATCGAGACCGGGAAGAAGATGCTTTCGATGGTGGGCGGGGTGTTCGCCAGGTCGACGTTGATGACCTCGTCGTCGCCCTCGCCCTCACCGGTGGTGTTGTCGCCGATGTGCTCGATGCTGCCCTCGGGGGACTTCAGGTTGTTGAAGAACACGAAGTGCTTATCGGACACGACCTTCTTGTCGGCTCCGGTGGCGATCGCGCTGGCGTCGAGGTCGAAGTCCGTGCCCGTGGTGGTGCGCACATCCCAGCCCAGGCCGACGGCGACCGCGGTGAGCCCCGGAGCCGCTTTGCTCAGCGAGACGTTGCCGCCCTTGGACAAACTGACACCCATGCGGGATTCCCTTTCGTAGTTGTCTGCGATTCCCAGCATGTCCGAAATCGCCGGGTACGGAAACGACAGTAGTGGGTTTCGGCGGAGTTGCGTAGCGTCATGCGCCCATCCGGACCCGGAAGCCCTCTTGCACCTGCGGTATCGGCCGTCGGCACGCCCCCGGCCCCGATCTCATACCATCGGGTCTGTGGCAGGCCGTAGGCGTGGATGGTTTCGGTCGGGGGAGGATCCGTGGTTCGAACAGGCACGGTCCGCGCTGACGGCGGCATTCCTGGATCTGGACCGCCGGCAATCGGCCGCGGATGCGGCCACCATCGCCTCCGAGGAGATCTTTCCGGAACGAGAACTCGGCCGGCGCTGGGCGCCGGTGCGGCAGCAGTGCTACGCCGCCGGTGAGGCATATCTCGCGCTGACCGACGAGATCGGCCGGTCCGAGCAGTCCGGCGCCGGGATTCCGGGGCGGCAGGAGCGGCTGGACACCGTGGTGCGGCAGCTGCACGCGGCGGCACGGGAAGTGGACCGGTTCTATCACGGTGAACGCACCCGGCTCGACGAGGCCGTCGCGGTGCGCGGTGCGGTGCCGGACCTGGTCGCGCACGTCACCACCGAGGCGGCCCGGGTACGCGGGCAGGCGGCCGAATCGGAGTACGCCGGCTATCCGTCGGTGCGGGCCGCGGCCGCTCGGATCGATGAGGCGATGGTCACACTCGAGGCCGTTCCGGCGGAAGCGCGGGGCCGGGTGCGGGCCGCGGCGAACCAGTTGGACGCCGTAACGGCGGAGTTGTCGGAAGCTTTGGCCCAAGCGCCATCTCGGGTCGGCGCGGCGCGTAACGCGATCGCCTCGGTCACCACCCGGATCGCGGCGGTGCGCACCCGCGCCGAACGGCTCGGGCCCGCGTATTCTGCGCTGTTGCGCGAGTTCAATGCTGCGAGTTCGGCTGATCTGGCCGACAATGAGCGCGCAAGTGAGCGTCATATCACCGCGGCTGACGATGCCCTCGCCGGCGCCCGCGCCGCCGCGGCCGAGCACAACCCGGAGCTGGCCCTTGACCTGACCACAACTGCGCGCGGTCATCTCGCCGACGCCGAACAACTCGTCGATGCCGTAACCAAACGGCTGGCCGAGTTGCGTACGGTCCGAGACGATCCGCGCCGACGCGCGGAGGCTGTGCGGTTCCGGCTCCGGGACGCGCAGATGCTGGCAGTTTCACGGGGACTGGTCGCTGAATGGGGTTCGGTTCTGGACGCCCAGGTCGAGCGGCTCGACCGGGTCACCGGATCGCTGACCGGGCCGCACCCCGATTATTGGGCGTATGTGAACGAACTCGACACCATCACCGAATTCATTGCGGGTGTGGTGGACCGAATGCGCAAACAAACTGGACAAAACGGATGAGACGGGGGCTAGATGACCGCAGCCATGGCCGTTCGGCAGGAAGTGTCCCTGCACAAACGGGTGCCGCGCCGGCATTTCCGGCAATTGCAGGGGCCCGATGCGCGGACCCTGTTCCACCGTCAGCCCGAACCGTTCGACGACCATGCCGACCGGGAGACGCTGGCGTTGGCACTGGGCGCCACCCTGTACGTTCCGGCGACCCGCGCCGACCTGACGGCCACGATCGTGCGGCGGGCCGAACGGGGGGTGTGCTCGATGGTGATCGATCTCGAGGACGCGGTCGCCGATCATGAGCTCGCCGCCGCCAAACAGCAGGCTGTGCGGACGCTCGACGAACTCGCCGGCCGCCCGGATCCGAGCCCACTGCTGTTCATCCGGGTACGCGATGCCGATACGGTCCCCGAAATCCTCGAACAGCTCGGGCCGGGCGCCGAGGTGCTCACCGGATTCGTCTTCCCCAAATTCGACAGCGCTTCGGCGCCGAAATACCTGGCCGCGCTGTCCACCGCCGCCGCCGTCCGCCCCGATCGGCCGCTCTACGGTATGCCCGTACTGGAGTCCGCGGCGCTGGTGCACCGGCAGACCCGCGATTGCGAACTGACCCAGATCGCCGCGCTGCTGGCCGAGCACCGGGAACGGATCCTCGCGGTCCGGATCGGAGCCACCGATATGTGTGCGACCTTCGGTATCCGCCGCGACCGCGACCTCACCATCTACGACGTGCGGGTGATCGCCGATGTCATCGCCGATATCGTCAACTACCTGGGGCGAACGGACGGTACCGGTTTCGTGATCACCGGACCGGTGTGGGAATACTTCGCCGACCACGAGCGGATGTTCCGGCCGCTGCTGCGTACCGCGCCGTTCGAGGAATCCGACGCGGTACCGTTCCGCAGCTACCTGGTGAGCCGCGACCTCGACGGCCTGCTGCGCGAGATAACCCTGGACCGCGCCAACGGAATCCAGGGCAAAACCGTTATCCACCCCTCGCATGTGGCGGCGGTGCACGCTCTGTCGGTGGTGACGCACGAGGAATACACCGACGCCCTCGACATCCTCCAGGTGGAGGTCGGCGGAGTCGCCGCGTCCGGATACCGGAACAAGATGAACGAGATGCGGCCACACCGCAGCTGGGCCCGGCACACCCTCGCCCGGGCCCGCGTATTCGGGGTCGCGAAGAAAGGGGTGTCCTTCGTGGACCTGCTATCCGCGCTGGTCACAGCATGAGCGAGTCAGGCCCGGAGGCGGTAGCGAAGCGTAACCACGTAGGGCCCTCGCTCATGCTCGATAGAAACAGCATGAGCGAGTCAGGCCCGGAGGCGGTAGCGAAGCGTAACCACGTAGGGCGCTCGCTCATGCTCGATAGAGACAGCATGAGCGAGTCAGGCCCGGCGGGAAGTTACTGGGCCACCCGCACACTCGGGATCGAACTGCTGCATCGCGAATGTTTTCGTCACAGCGACCGGCCGGACGCTCTCCCGGCGCGGCCGGTGATCACCGAACTGCTGCAACCGGGGTTGCGCAAAAATCCGCGGCGGGCGCATCTGCTGGTGTCCACGGTGTTGGGTAAACACTTGCCGACCGATCCGCTGGTGGTGCGGGACGCGGGCGACCGGCTCGGTGATCTGGTGCGCGGCGTGCTCGGCGAACAGGATGCGGTGGCATTGGGTTTCGCCGAGACCGCGACGGGGCTGGGGCACTGTGTGGCGACCCGGATCGACGCCGCCTGCTATCTGCATTCGACCCGCCGGGCGGTGCCGGGCGCGCGGACACTGACCGGTTTCGAGGAGGGGCATTCGCACGCCACCTCGCATCTGCTGCAACCGATGCCCGGTGATGTTTTCACCGCCGGTCTGCCGCTGGTACTGGTGGACGACGAGATCTCCACCGGCAACACCGCACTGGACGCGATAGCGGCACTGCACGAATTCGCGCCACGGACCCACTATGTGCTGGCCGCGCTGGTCGATATGCGTACCGAGGCCGACCGGTCCCGGTTCGCCCGGGTCGCGGCCGAACTGGGGGCCCGTATCGATACGGTTTGCCTCGCCACCGGTAGTGCGGTGCTGCCGGACGGGCTGGTCGGCGCGGTATTGGATCTGCCGGAAGCCGAACTCAACCCGGTCGCCGCGGCGCGGGGCGATTCCACCCGGTTGGATCTGCCCTGGCCGCAGGATGTGCCCGACGGTGGCCGGCACGGGTTCCTGCGTGCCGATCGTCCGGCGTTCGAGCAGGCCGCGGCCACTGCGGCGAAAATGCTGCGGGATCAGCTGATCACCGAATACCCGGACCGGCCGGTGGTCGTGCTGGCGCACGAAGAGCTGATGTACTTGCCGTTGTGCCTGGCGGTGACGTTGGCGGACTCCGGGATTCCGGTGCGGTACCAGACGACCACGCGTTCACCCGCCTACGTTCTGGACGAGCCAGGGTACCCGCTGCGCCGCGGGTTCCGGTTCCAGGCGCCGGAACCCGGAGAGGAGCAGCCGCGTTTTCTGTACAACGCCTGCTGGCCGGACACCCCGGCGGCCGGCGCCGACCCGGTGCTGGTGTTCGTGGTCGACACTCCGGGTGACAGTGCGCAACTCTACGCGCCCGGCGGCCTTGTGGACGTACTCACCGCGGCGGGTTCGGATGTGCTGGTTACGGTGGTGCCGGGAGCCGATCCGGTAGCCCTCGAATCGGCTCGGACCAGGGATTTCGGGGTGCAGGGTTCGGATGCATCGGCACGCCCGCAGCTTTCGGCGCGTTCCTGCGCGGAGCAGGCGACGTCTGCGCAGCCGGCTCCGGATGCGCCCGCGCGGGCGGCTGTTCGGCCGGAATCGGATGAGCCCGTGCAGCCGGAAGCGCCGATGTTTTCGCAACCGGAAGCGGGGGTGCTCGCACGACCGGAGTCGGTGGCATCCCCGCCACAGGCAGCGGGGGTCTGTTCGGGACCGGCAGCCGAGATGGCCGCACGGTCGGAGCCGGCCGGCGGACCTCGGCCGCTCTACGGTCCCGGATTCGGCTCATATGCCCGTGACGACGTGGCGTGGCTGCTGAAGGACCTGTCCGACGCCGAATTGGAGGCCGATCTCGCCTATCGCGAAAAGCGGATTCAGGCCGGCGTCGCACACTATGCCGAATCACTGCCCATCGAGTATCAGCCCGACGCCGCCTACCGTGAGTTGTTCGACCGGGTCCTGGACGACAGCGCGCAGCGGCTGGCGCTGGCGGTGGGCACGGTCGCCGAACTCGTCGTCGCCGAACGCGGTCCCGATATCGTGCTGGCCTCGCTCGCTCGCGCGGGAACCCCGGTGGGGATCCTGATCCGCCGCTGGCTCGCTGCCGGGCACGGGAACCGGCCCGGTCTGGATATCCCGCATTACGCCGTCTCGATCGTGCGCGACCGCGGAATCGACACTGTCGCGTTGGATTACCTGGCCGGACGGCACAACGCTGCCGATGTGGTGTTCGTCGACGGCTGGACAGGAAAGGGCGCGATCGCCAAGGAACTCACCGAGGCACTGGATGCCTACCATGCGGCCGGCGGCGCGCGATTCGACGCCGACCTCGCGGTACTCGCCGATCCCGGCCATTGTGTGCGCACTTTCGGCACCCGCGACGATTTCCTCATCGCCTCGGCCTGCCTCAACTCCACGGTCTCGGGCTTGGTCTCACGCACGGTGCTCAACCGGGACCTCATCGGCCCGGACGATTTCCACGGGGCGAAGTTCTATGCCGATCTGGCCGCCGACGATGTCTCCGATCGCCTGATCACCACGGTCACCCGGGCTTTCGATTCGGTTCGCGACCGGGTGACCGAGCAGGTCACACGGTTGCGGGCCGCCGACCGGACACCGACGTGGGCCGGCTGGGCCTCGGTGGAGCGGGTCCGCGCCGAATACGGCATCGGCAGCGTGAACTTCGTGAAACCGGGCGTCGGGGAGACGACTCGGGTGCTGCTGCGGCGGGTGCCGTGGCGGGTGCTGGTGCGCGAGCCCGAAGCCGCCGAACACGCGCATATCCGGTTGCTCGCGCAGGCGCGTGAGGTACCGGTGGAGGTTGTACCGGAGCTGGCTTATTCGTGTATGGGGCTGATCAAGGATGTGCGGCGCTAGATGATGTCTCCGAAACCGGTGCTGGTGGCGACCGATCTGGATCGTACGATGATCTACTCGCGTAATGCTTTCGGGGCGAGCGAACCCGAAACGGTCTGCGTGGAATATCTCGACGGCGACCCGCTGTCGTATATGACCGTTGCCGCCGCCGCCGCGATGACGGAGCTGGCGGCCGCGGCGGCCGTGCTACCCACGACCACTCGCACCATCGCGCAATTCGACCGGATCCGGTTCCCGGGTGCTCCGTGGCCGTTCGCGGTCACCAGCAATGGCGGAAACATACTGGTGGACGGGGCCCCCGATGTCCGGTGGCGCCGGTCGGTCGATACCGCGGTCCGGGCGGGCGGTGCCACTCTTTCCGAGGTCGGCACTGCGCTGCGTGATCGGATCGACGATTCGTGGGTGCTCAAATACCGCGAGGCCGATGACCTGTTCTGCTACCTGGTGGTCGATCTCGCCGCCACCCCGGCTGATTTCGTGTCCGAATGGGACAGCTGGTGTCGTCCGCGCGGCTGGTCGGCGTCGCGGCAGGGGCGCAAGATCTACACCATGCCGATGGCGGTGTGTAAGAGCCGGGCCGTGGCCGAGGTCCGCGACCGGCTCGTCGCGACCGGCCGCCTCGATCCGAGCGCGCCGACGCTGGCCGCCGGTGACGGCGCGCTGGATGCGGAGATGCTGATGGCGGCCGATCGGGGCATCCGTCCGCGGCACGGTGAACTCGAAGAACTCGGCTGGATTCATCCCGGTATCGGCGTCACCTCCGCCACGGGAATCCTGGCCGGCGAGGAGATCGTCGGCTGGTTCACCGCGGCCGTGCCGGGCCGGGTCGCCGAAACCGCCGGCTAGATCGAGGCCAGACCGGGGGCGGCCGGGCGGCGTCCGATGAATACCCGCTCGCTCCCACTGGGCCGTCCCGTTGCGTGACCGCCCCTCGGTACTGCGGCGACCGGGGTCACGGGCTGTGTGGCCGGCGAAGTATGTTCACAGCATGCGCCGGCGGGCTCGCTCCTCGGTGCGCGTCCGCCGCAGCGATACTCGTGACCAGACCACATCCTGCAGCGCCAGCGTCGCCCATCCCGCGAGGGCCATCCCGGCGAGGTTCACCACCAGCTGCAGCGTGCTGCCCCAGACGGACGACCACGCCCCGAAAGCGAGCCCCAGCGCGATGTTCCCGGCCGCGGGAACCGTCGTCACCGAAATGAAGACGCCCACCATAGCGCCGGATTTCGCCGAGGTGAGGGCAAGCACCCCGGCGGCCGCCGCGATAAGTGCCACCACGAACGACCATTTGTCCGGTGTGTAGATGAACGCGGTCTCCGGCCGCTCGCCGGTGACCACATCGAGGCTGATCCAGCCGAGCAACCGCGCGCCGAGCGCGGCCACGAAGGCGAGGAAGATGGCCGCGACGAACCCGGCCACCAGTGTGCCGACCGCGCGGCCCAGCAGAGCCGGACGCCGCCGCACCAGCGCCACACCGAGCGCGGCGATCGCGCCGAATTCCGGGCCGAGCACCATGGCTCCGATCACCAGGATCTGGGAATCGGTCACGATGGCGATTCCGGCCAGAATGGTCGCCAAGGTCATGAAACTCAGATAGGTCCAGTTGAGCTCGGTCTCTTCGTAGGACCGCTGCGTCACATCCGCCCAGACCACCGAGTCCGCGCTGTAACCGGGGGTCCGGATCTCGGCCAGATATCCCGACAGTGACATCCAGGTCTGCACCGGCTCCAATTCGATACTGCCGTGATGGTGCAGGCCGGTGGCGCGCAGCCGTTCGACGATATCGTTGGCGGCCTCCCGGGCCAGATCTGCCAGGATCACATCGCCGGCCGGGCGCACTGCGCTACCGCGCAGTACCGCCAAACCGCTGACGGCATCGTCGGATTCGAGGACGCCCAGCACGTCCTCGGTCAGGTCGGCCGGTGACATCACCCGCAGATGCAGCATGCGCCAAGTCTGCCCGGCCGGGGCCGGCTCTGCCTACGCGGACGAAACGGACACGCGGGCGTGTTGCCGGGCGCCCCCGCAGGTCAGTACCCCTGCTGACCCGCCAGTTGCTGGGCGATGACACCTTGCAACCGTTGCAGGCCGGGCACCGTGATCCCGCTCTGCAACTGGCCTTCGATGGTGCGGATCAAGGCGGCGTCGCTGAGTACCTTCTCGCTCGACTGGATCAGCACGGTTCCGGCGCCGGTGAAATCGAACTGACGTTCCTCTCCGGAGTTCACGCCGAAAGCGGCCGCGCCCGCCGCCAGGAACCCCGATACCCACCGCTGGTCGTAGTGGTGGCTCGGCGACGGGCAATCGGCCCAGCCCACCAGGGATTCCGGATCCACCCGCAGCGGCGGTTCGGCGAAGATCACCGGGCCGTTCGAGGAGGCGAGGAACTTACCGGTGCCGATTAGGGTGAGAAAACCGGGGACGATCGACTGGTTCAGCGATAACCCGGGTTCGAAGGCGAGCAGGTTCGCGGCCCGGATGGTGAGGTTGCCGTCGTCGAGATCGTAGGAGTTGATGTCGTAGCCGCGGTCGCCGATCAGCAGTTTGCCCTGCCCCTCGGCGACCACATAATCCCCGGTGAACAGCGGGGCCGAGAACTGATGCGCGACCATGTGCAGCAGCTGGCCCTGCAACCCGTGGGTGAGTGCCTGGAACCGCATCTGGCCGTAGTAGGCGATCATCGCGCCCTTGCGCATGAACCACGGCTTGTTCAGGTCGATGCAGTAGGCGTAGCTGTTCCCGGGGATGTTGTCGCTTTCCCCGAGTGTCATCGGGCTGAGGATCTCGCTCACGGCTGCACCTCGCCGGCGCTCGGCTCCGTCGTGCGCGAGGCGCGCTGTGCTGATTGTTCGCTCGCAAGCTCGTTCACAGTTTCTCCTCCGACGCCTGGACGTAGACGACGCCCTGTCCGGCGCACTGCAGCTGCATCGCTTCACCGGACCCGCGTCCCACGGCATCCCGCCAGCTCACCGCGGCTTTCAACTCGGTGTGCACATTCCCGTAGGAGGCGATGAACGCCTGCGGGTCTATCACCACCGGGTTGGGGCCGCCGATCGGCAATTCGAGATAGCCGCCGTGGGCCAGCAGTACCGCGCTACCGTGCCCGGAGAGCTGGGTGGTGAACATGCCCTGGCCCGTGAGGGCACCGGAGGCCGCGCCGCGCAATGCGCCCATGATGCCGCCACCTCCGCCACCACCGGAACTCGCGACCGACACCACCGAGGTCTGCAAACCCGCCGTATAGGCCAGCAGCCGGGACGCTTCCACCTGCAGCATCGCACCCGGCTGTAGCGGCACGACCTGGACTTCGAGCCCGGCGAAGCCGTAATGCACCTGACCGGTGCCCTGGGCGAGCATGGTGCGTTGATGTTCCCCCGCCATCATCCGGCCGGCCATCCGCACCAGGCCACCACCGCCGCCCATCCCGGCGCCGCCCGGAATCTCGTGCGGCGCGAAGGACACATCGCCGGTGTAGAACAACATCGCGCCGGCCCGGGCGACCACACCGCCCACCGCGCCGATATCGACCTTGACGACCTTCGAATTGATCTGCTCGAACATGACCTACCGTTCCGCCGGTTGGATCGAGACCACGCCCTGCCCGTCCCACCGCAGTGAGAACGCCTCGCCGCCGTCCTGGCCCACCATCGAACGCCACGACACATCGGTGACGAACGACTGGTTGAGGTTTCCGCGGGCGGCGACGAACGCATCCGGGTCCACCACGAGCGGGAACTGTGGGGAAACCTCGAGGTGGATGAGTGGTCCACCCGCCGAGAGCAGGGCGACCTGCCCCTGCCCGCTCACCGTGGTGGTGAACAGCCCCTGGCCACTGGACGCTCCGCGGACACCCGCGAAACGTACATCGGTGCGCAGATTTCCGGCGAAGGCCAGCAGTTGCTGCGATTCGACCTGCAGGGTTTCGTTGTTCAGGTTCACCACCGACACGTATTGGCCGTTGACCGCCAGGAAAACCCGCCCGTTGCCGGTGCATTCCATCAGCGACAGCTTCTCGCCTGTCGCCCGCCGCTTCATTCCGGCGAGAACGCCCTCACCGCCGCCGAACCCGGCGGATTTGAACTGCACGGCACCCTCGTAGGCGACCATCGAACCGGAGATCGCGCGGATGCCGGTGTTCGTGAGGTGAGCCTCCACCACCTTCTTCGACTGTTCGAAGAGTTGTGCCATAGAAGAATCGCCTGTCGTCGTCGCGCCTGTTCACCATGAGCGAGGCCCGGCGTATCACGCTTCGCTACCGCCTCCGGGCCTGTCTTGCACGTAGCGTGGCCCGAGCGCCGATCCCGTAGGACACCCACCCGTCGCCGCTACCCTAACGGCCCCGGTTCGATCGCGTCCATCCGTGGCGTCCGGGCAAGCTCGATCGGTCACCGATGGTCGCCCGACAGTGCGAGCCACTGTTAACGACATCGGCGCACGGCACGTATCTCGTAGAGTGGCACGTATACGCACCGACAAGCGAAGGGTCTGACTTGTCCGCAACACTCGCCAAAGGCCAGAACGGTCCGCTGGCCACTAATGACGTGGTGATTTCGATTCAATTGGCCGCCCCGGCCGATCTGTCCGCACTATTGGTCACCGAGCAGGGCAAAGTCCGGTCCGACGCCGATTTCGTGTTCTACAACCAGCCCAGCGGCCCCGGTGTGGACCTGCGTCCGGGCCCGGCCGGTCAGCCGGCCGCGCTGGCGGTGAACCTCGCCGCGGTACCCGCCGATATCGCGCAAGTGCGCGCGGTGATCACGCTCGACGATCCGAATACGAATTTCGGTCAGTTCGCGCCGCCGGTCGCCTATGTCTCCGATCAGGCCGGCGCCCAGCTTTTCGAGTACCGGATCGACGGCCTGGCCAGCGAGTCGATCGTGATCGCGCTCGAACTGTATCGCCGGCAGGGCGCCTGGAAGGTGCGTGCGGTCGGTCAAGGCTATGCCGGCGGTTTCGCCGCGCTGGTCACCGACCACGGTGTCACGGTGGACGATTCGTCCGCGCAGACCCAGGCCGCGCCTCCGCAGGCCGCGCCCGCTCCGCCCCCGCAGGCGGCGCCGGCGCCCCCGCAGGCACCGATGCCTGCGCCGCAGGCCGCCGCGCCACCGCCGCAGGCTCCGCCTTCCTACCCGGCCCAGCAGCCGCCGCCCACCGCGCCGTATCCGCCGCAGGGTGGGGGGTATCCGCCGCCGCCCGGCCCGGCGTACCAGCAGCAGCCGCCGGCGCCGCCGCAGCAACCGGCCGGTGAGATCAGCCTGAGCAAAACCGGTCCGGTGAGCCTGCAGAAGGGACAGCGGGTCAGCCTCCGCAAGGAGGACGGCGCCGCCCTCACCTTCGTGAAGATGGGCCTGGGCTGGGATCCGGTGCAGCAGCGCGGTTTGTTCGGCAGCCGCACTGTGGATATCGACCTGGATGCCTCGGTGGTGATGTTCGCCGATATGAACCCCGTCGATGTCGCCTACTACGGTCAGCTCACCTCGAAGGACGGTTCGATCCGTCATCAGGGTGACAACCTCACCGGCGAGGGCGCCGGCGACGACGAAGTGATCCTCGTCGATCTCATGCGCATACCGGCGCACGTCAACAGCCTGGTTTTCATCGTGACCTCCTACAAGGGCCACACTTTCGGCCAGGTGCAGAATGCGTTCTGCCGGTTGATCGACGGCGCGAACAATGCCGAACTGGCGCGGTATTCGCTCACCGGAGGCACTCCGACCACGGCGATGGCCATGGCCAAACTGTTCCGGATGGGCGGGGACTGGAAGATGCAGGCCATCGGCGAGGGATTCAACGCCAAACATCCGGGCGAGGCGATTCCGCAGCTGGGCCGGTTCCTGCAGGTATGAGTGATATCGGGGGACAGGATATGAAGGTTTTGCAGGCGGGACAGAACATCGCCCTCGACGGCGGTATGTCCCGCTTCCAGGTGCGGGCGGCGGTGCCGCTGACCGTTTCGGCGCTGGTGGTCGCGACGGACCTGCGGGTGGAAACGGCCGCGGATGTGTTGGTTTCCGAACGCCCCGACGGCCCGGGTGTACGGGTCGAGGAGGCCACCGCCGCGGTAGTGGTCGATCCCGCGGCGGTGCGCGCCGACGCGCAGGCGGTGCTGTTGATCGCTTCGGCGCCCGGTGCGCCGGGCACGGTGACGGCGAGCCTGTCCGCAAACGACGCGCCGGTCGCCGAATTCGTGATCACCCCGCAGGCCGGGGAAACCGCGCTGATCTGCTTCGAACTGTATCGGCGCGGTCCGGGCTGGAAACTGCGCGCGCTGGGGCAGGGTTACGCGGGCGGTCTCGCCGAACTTCTGCGTGCCCACGGCGCCGGCGACTACATGACACCGGTATCACCGGCGGCTGCCGCCGTCACGGTTGTCGACGGCGCGGTCGCCGCCGGTTCCACACCCTCGCCGGCCGCGCCCGCCGAAACGGCCCCGTTGGAGGTCGGGCACGGACTGGAACGGTTGTGGATGATCTTCGAGGACGCCGCCCGGTCGGCCGCCGCCCTCGAATCGGCCCGCGACTACGCCGCGCAACGACTCGATCAGGAACTGTCCGCGGCGGTTTCGGACCCGGCGACCCGCAACACTCCCGCCGCCGACGCCGCCCGCACGGCCGCCCAGCACCGCTACGACGAACTCACCGCTACCGCCGAGAGCAGCCACCAGCGCGACAGTGCACAACTGCAACGCGAACTCGCCGAGGCGGACGCGGTGCTCCCCGCAGCGCTGGCCTCGTGGAATTCCCCGGCTTGGGATCGCCCAGCGGCCCCCGCAGACGGGATCCGCCTCGGCGAACTCTACGCACTGGACCGCGGTGCCCTGCGGATACCGTACTGCGTGCCGGTCCCGCTGAACCGGCCGTTGTGGGTGGATACCGAATCGTCGGCCGCGGTGGCCCCGGTGATCGGCGCCCTACTGGCCCGCTTGTTGCGTGCCGCACCGGGACGCCGCACGATCGTCGACATCATCGACCTCACCGGAGCGTTCTCCGGTTTCACCGGAATGCTGGCGCCGGTGCTGTCCGGGCCACCGATCACCGATCACGCCGATATCTCGCCACGGCTGCAACAGCTCGTGGACGCCGCCGAACTCGCGGAAATGGCGTACAACTCGGGGCAGGCGGTACCGCCGGCCGAACATCGCATCCTGCTGGCGGCGGATTTCCCGCACGGCTACCAGTCGGCGGACGCCCAGCGCCTCGCCGCCCTGCTGGCGCGCGGCGATCTGATCGGACTGTCCACCGTGATCGTCGGCGGCAACGAAACCGACTCCCACGACAACCTGGTGGCCACGTTGTCCCGGGCCTGCCGGCATCTGCCGACCGCCACCGGAACCCCGCTGTTCGACCCGTGGACGAACAACGCCTGGGAACTGGACCTGGATCTGCTGCCGCACGAACCGGAACAGCAGGCACGGATCCTGCGCGCCTGAGCCTGCGGAGTGCAGGGCCGGGACAGTCCGGTCAACCGAGGCGCGCGGGCGGGCGGGTCTCGAGGGGACGGGCGGGGGGCACCGGCCGAGGTTGAACGGCCGGTTTCTCCCGGGTGGTTCGCTGAGCCGCGGCGACTGCGCCGGTCCAGTGGGTGTCCACGGAGATACGGGGGCGCAGGAACTCCGGGAGCCAGGGCAGCAGGGGGTCGGAGGTTCGGTCCACCACGCCGCCGGCAGGATCGTCCAGATAGTCGCGACGTACCAGATCCTCGTCCGGGCGGTAGATCTGGCGGATGATCAGCACGCACAATCCGAGCACCGCGAGATCACGCAGCAGGACGGTGCCGGTGAACCACTGTTCGGGCAGGCCCTTCCGGTCGATACCGAGGTAGTAGAACATGCGCGGCACCCAGACCAGGGCGTCGATCGTCATCCAGGTCAGCAGCAGGCGCCGATGAGGGAGGGCCAGCACGGCGATCGGCACCAGCCACAACGAGTACTGCGGGCTCCACACCTTGTTGGTCAGCAGGAACGCCGCGATCACCAGAAAACACAGCTGAGCCAGGCGGGGACGGCGAGGTGCGGTGAGGCCGATATAGGCGATACCCAGACAGGCGGTCGCGAAGAGCAGTAACGACACCATGTTCAGGATGGTCGGTGCTTCACCGTGGCGCAGCGCACCGTCGAAACCGTTCCAGTCGGTGAACGACATCACCACGTTGTAGAGTGAATCCGGGTCGGCGTGCCGGGTGGTGTTGAGCCGGAAGAATTCCCGCCAGCCGTCCGGGTACAGCCACGCGATCGGCAGGTTCACCAGACCCCAGGTCGCCAGCGCGCCGCCGGCGGTCAAACCGGCCGCACCCAGCGGCCGGGTACCCAGCAATCGAGTCCGGGCCGGTAGTTCGGCCAGCCAGGTCCGCAGAGATTCCATATCGCGCACATCGCGCAACCGCATCGACAGCTGACCACGTGGGATGCGCTGCATCGGGTCGGCGCGCAGGCACAGCACCAGGATCGGCCCCAACAGCAGCAGCGGATACAGTTTCGCGGCGCCGCCCAAACCCAGTAGGACACCCGCCAGCAGGGGCCGCCGCCGCGCCCACGCCAGCAGACCGCCGGCGGCGAACGCCGTCGCGAGGAAGTCGAAATTGGTGAACGCGTGCACGATCACCAAGGGCGAACACGCCATCAGCGCGACATCCCAGATCCGGCGTCCGGCGAGTAGCGCGGTCGCCCAGATGGTCGCCAGCCACGCCATCGACAAACCCAGCGCCACCACGTTGAAGTACAGCACCACCTGCAATGCGCCGGGCAGCGGGCTCGCGTCCCAGGTTTTGGCCACCAGCATCGAAACATACTGGTACAGCCCGGAAAGCACCGGATACTCCATATGCCGGATCTCGGTGCCACCGCCCGGGGCCTCCTCCACCCAGTACTTCTTGTACGGGAAGGCGCCCTCGTTGAGGCGTTCGGCGCCGTAGAGCGGGACGGTGTCGGAGTAGCACATGGCGGTGTACTGGCGACCGTCGTTCCAATCGAGGGACAGTCCGCCGCCGGGGGTTGCGCTCTGCTGGATACAGCCCGCTTTGGCGAACCAGCCGAAGGCCAGGAAGATCACCGTGAACGCCAGCAGCACCCGCATCGGAGTCCAGAACCGGGCACGGCCGATGAGCGCGTGGTCGCCGACGGGGCCGCCGACCACGGTGCACAGCTGGGCGGTCATCGAATCGTTGCGGCTCGGTTTATCGCGCGCATCGGCCGACCGCAGATCGGGGGCGAGCGGCGCGGGCGAATCGTACCGAGCGCCGGTATCGCGGCGGACGTGTCCGTTCCCGGGCTTCGGCCCGTCGTCCGGCCCACCCACCAGTCGCTGCTCGCTCACGGCACCCGAGGTTACCTGTTACCGGGGTCCGGTCCGGACCGAGCCGGACCCCGGAGCGTGGCGAACCGGCCGTCAGCCGCCGGTATCGCCGCTGTCGGCGCCACCCGGATCGGTGCCGGAATCACCGCCGGTATCGCCACCGGAATCGGTATCGCCGCCGGTATCGCCGTCGGTCCCCGCGCTCGGCGCCTGGGTGCCGGTCGGCGCGGACCCTTCGGGGCCGGCGGTCGGCTGTCCGGGCATCGGACCGGCGCCGTTGTCGCCCTGCGGCTGTCCTTGCGGTTGCGTCTGGCTACGCGGATTGGGCTGCAGACCGGGCACCGGGATGGTGATACCGGGCAGGATCTCGACCTGGCTCGGCTGGATCACCACCGGGGGTTCGAAACTCGGCATCGTCGTGGACGGCGCGGTGTACGGGGCCGTCCACTTCGGGACGCCCGCCTGCCCCTTGATCGGCGCGGGTTTCGGGAACTTCTCGTTGGGCGTGCCCTCGAGGGCGCCGTCCATCGTGTCCTTCCAGATATCCGAGGGCAGGCTCGAACCATAGATCATCGCGCCGCCGTAGTTGCGCAGCGGTGAGTTGTCGGTGGTGCCTACCCAGACCGCCGTGGACAGCGACGGTGTGTAGCCCACCATCCACGCGTCCTTGTTCTCCCCGGTATCGCCCAGCTGAGCGGTACCGGTCTTGGCCGCCGAGGGCCGGCCACCGGCGAGCCCGTGGTTGCGCGAGTACGCGGCGATCGGTTCCATGGCCGCGGTCACGTTGTCGGCGACCGCTTCCGAAACCCGGCGTTCTCCGGCCACATCGCCGCGGTCCAGCAGCACCTGCCCGTCGGCGGTGACGACCTTGGTCACGAAATGCGGTTTGTGATACATGCCGGACGCGGCCAGGGTCGCGTAGACGGAGGCCATATCCAGCGGCCGGGCCTGGTACTGACCGAGCACGATACCGTTGTTCGGGCCGGCGCCGCCGGGTTCGGTCAGCGTCTCGCCCACGCCCGGAAGCTCTTCCGGAATGCCCAGCTTGTGGCCCATATCGGCGATCTTCTGGGGGCCGTTCTGCATTTCCAGCTGCATCCGGTAGAAGCTGGTGTTCAGCGAACGCTTCAGTGCTTCGGCGATGGTGCACATACCGCACTGTTCGCCCTCGACGTTGGTGATCTCGATACCGTTCACAGTGAGGGGACCGCTGTCGTACATCTGCGACAGCGGGATGCCCAGTTCGAGGTTCTGGGCCAGGCCGACCACTTTGAACGAGGAACCGGTTTGCAGTGGGGCATTGGCGAAGTCGTAGCCGTAGCCGTCCTCACCGCCGTAGTAGGCGCGTACCGCACCGGATCGCGGGTCGATCGAGGCTACGGCGGTCCGCAGTTTGTCGGGTTCGCCTTCCATATTCGTGTGCACGGCGTCCAGGGCGGCTTGCTGTGCCTGGGCGTCGATCGTGGTGGTGATCTGCAGGCCCGCGGTGTTCAGTTGCTGTTCGCTGATACCCGCCTCGGAGAGTTCGCGCAGCACCTGCGTTTTGATATGGCCCTCCGGTCCCGAGGAATCGGTTCTCTGGCCGGCCGCCACCGACGACGACACCACCTCGGGATAGGCCATACCCGCACGTTCGTTCGGGTCCAGGTTGCCGCCGGCGACCATACCGTCGAGCACATAATTCCAGCGGGCCTTGGCCCCATCCGGATTCGATTCCGGATCCAGCAGCGACGGCAACTGGATGGTGGCCGCCAGAACAGCGCCCTGGGCGACGTCCAACTCCTGCACCGGCTTACCGAAATATGCCTTGGCGGCCGCGTCGATACCGTAGGCGCCGCGCCCGAAGTAGATGGTGTTCAGGTAGGCGGTGAGAATTTCGTCCTTGCTCCACTGCCGGGCCATCTTCGCCGAGATGACCAACTCGTGGAGTTTACGGGTGTAACTGCGTTCGTCACCGACCAGCGCGTTCTTCACATACTGCTGGGTGATCGTCGAACCACCGCCGGCGCTTTCGCGGCCGAGCAGGTTATCGCGCGCGGCGCGGGCGAAACCGGAGATCGAGAATCCCGGGTTGCTGTAGAAGTCGCGGTCCTCGGCGGCGATCACGGCGTTGCGCACATGCGGCGGGATCTGATCGATCGTCACATCGGTGCGGTTGCCCTGCGGGGGAACGACGCGGGTGATCTCGGTTTCCCCGTCGTTCGCCAGGATCGTCGCGACCTGGTTGGTCTTGAGGTCGCCGGGTTCGGGGACCGACACCGTGGAATAGGCGATCAGGAATGCCGTGCTCGGCACCACGATGGCCAGTGCCACCAGGACATAGGCGATCCGGCGGGCGATCTTCCAGCGGTTCTTGCGTTTCTGGCCGGGGCCCCGGCCCTCCGGGCCGCCGGGCCCACCGGAGCGGTTGCCGCCCGGCCGCCGTGGCGGGCCGCCACCGGGGCCCGAGCGGTTGCCGGCGCGGCTGTCGCCGCCGGCGGCCCGCCGCTCTCCGGTGTTCGGGCCGGGACGTGTGGCAGCGGCCGGTCCGGTCGCGGTTCGTTCGCGCCGGGTGGCTTCCGCGGACCCGGCGGGATTCTGCATCTTCACGGTGCCCTGTTCACCGCGCTGCGCCCCCGGCTCGCCCGGCCGGCCCATCCGCTGCGTCGGCTGATTGGGCGGTTGCGGGCGACCCTGGGGCGGACGTCCGGGCGGGGGCCCCGGCCGCTGCGGCGGCTGGGGGCCCCGGGCACCCGGGGGCATCCCGCCTGGGTTCGGCCCCGGACGGCGGCCGTCGGGGCCGGGGCGCGGACCGGGGACAGCCGGACGGGGGCCGCTGCCGGCGGGTGGCCGGGGACCGGCCTGGCCCGGGCGGGGACCGTTGACGGCGGGGCGAGGACCGGTCGCGGGGCCGGGACGTGGACCGGGGCGCGGGCCACCCGGACCGGGCGGCCGCCCGCCGGGCCCGGGGCGGGGACCGTTCGCGTTCGGCGCCGGATTGCGGTTCGGTGACCCCGGCCGCTGCTGCGGTTCCCGGCCCGGCAGCGGCCCACGGGGGCCGCGGCCACCGCGCGGGTCATCGCCGGATGGGGTCTCGTAGGGCGAAGTCACTGACAAGGTCTCCAAAGCTCGTATCGGTCTGCTGGGCCCGTGCCCCGGTGCCCGATGGCACTCGGCGCGGGCACCATCATCGGGCCGGGCGGGCTCATTCCGCGGCGGTGCGCCGGTTCACCCGGGAACGCGACCGCCGCTGCGGCGTCTTCCCGAGTACATAGGACTGCACCAGATGATTCCAGCTGCAGGTCCGGCACACCTCGACGACATGAACCGAGAACTCTTCTCTGGACTCGGCCAGGCGCGCCAGCTCTTCCGGACTGCGCGCGGAACCCGCGATCGGCCCCAGGCCGTCGCCGTAGACCCAGGATACGAGAGTGAGTTGTTCCTTCCGGCAGATAGGGCATGTGACCTCGCTCCCCCGGCCGTGGAATTTGGCCGCACGCAGCAGGTAGGGATTGGCGTCACATACTTCGGCGACATCGACACGGCCCGCATAGACGTCAGCCAGCAGCGACTTGCGCCGGAGCGCGTAGTCCACGACTTGCCGCTGAATTCGCACGCCCCCAGAGTAGCCGTGTTGTATTGCTGCCGCCCGCGCCCGGATTGGATCCGGGTTCCATCGGTGGCCGATACGGCTGGGGCTTCCCGCGCCGGCCCAATGGTGGCCGTCGCCACAACCGGGAATCGAGGCGGCCCCGAGAAGCGCTGCGCAACGTAGGATTCGCTGGTGTCGACAGCAGTTCCCGGCCGGATGCGAGCACGCGATATCGATCGCGCCCATACCGCCGGAAAGTTGGACGCGGCCTATGCCGAAGGCCAGCTGGGCGCTGCCGAATACCACGATCGCATCGACCGGATCCGCCGCGCGCGAACACTCGGTGAGCTGTCCGAACTGGTAGCCGATCTGCAGCAGGCCACCGACGGGCCGTCCATCGTGGTCCCGGCGCCACCGGACTCCGGGTATCCGCCGGGCACGCGAGCGCGGACCGCCGACCGCCGGGCCGCCCGCGACCTGCTGGACCGTGCCTACGGCGAGGGTCAGCTGACCGAGGACGAGTACCGTGCGGCCACGGAACTGCTCGCCGAGGCGACCACACTGGGCGATCTCGCCGATATCACCGCCGACCTCCAGGGCCCGCGGCACACCCCGGTCGCGCCCCGCTCGCCCGATTCCGGACGCTCGGGTCGTTATTTCGCCGTTCTCACCGCCGCGGCCTCGGCCGTGGCATTCGGTGCTTTCGCGTTCACCAGCCGCGACACGGATTCCGCGGCGAGTACATCGCCGCCGGCGGCCGTGGCGCCGATGCCCGAGGAACCGGCACCCGCGACAGCGGAGCCCGAGCCGCTGATTTTCGCCCCGCCGAACCTGGTGACCGGTGCTGGGATCGCGCAGTTCGTCGCCGAGTATCGTGAGCGCTTCGGCGATACCGTGGCCGACGAGATCTGGCTGCACCCGGACCACGGAGATGTCGAACGCGCAGTGCCCGGGCAGCCGAACCGCCTGGTGAGCTACGACTACCGGGGCGGATTCAACCAATCCGACGATCTGACCACCCGCCCGGTCGATACCCCGACCGTGGACCTCGGCGCACTCGATACCGATGCGATCGGCCGTGTGCTGATCGATGCCCCCGCGCTGGCCCGGGTTCCCGACGGTGTGGTCACTCATATGAGCTTGGCGATTCACAGGTTCCCGCCGTACGACGGGATGCCGGCGGTCAGCATCTACGTCTCCAATTCGTTCGACGAGAGCGGATGGCTGCTGGTGGATCCGGCCGGCGATGTCCTGCGGGTCCGGCCGTTCGAGGGATGAGTAACGGGTAATGGCGAAAAAAGAAGAGGTCAGGGCGCGTGACCGCGATCGGGTGGAGATTTGCGCGATACTCGACGCGGCGTTGGCCGACGGGCAGTTGAGTGCCGACGAACATGCCACCCGCACCCGTTCGGCGATGCGGGCGAAATTCACGGCCGGCCTGGACGGGCTCGTCCACGACCTGCAGGTGCCCGGCGAACTGGCCGGCGCCGCGATCCTGAGTGGTGACGGTCCGGCGCGGCGCCGGTGGATGCCGATCGCGGTGCTGGCCGTCGCGGCCGTGCTCGGTGCCGGGGCCGGATTCGTAGCGCGGGACGAGCCGGTGTCCGGCGTCGCCGCGGTGGCGGAGGCCGAACCCGAATCCGCGCCGCTGCCGAATCTGCTCACCGCCGACGGGCTGCGGTTCTTCATCGACGCCTATCGGCGGGAGTTCGGGGATACGGTGATCGACACGGCGACCGTCTACCCGGATTTCCTCCTGGTCCAGCGGCTGGAAGGAGGCAGTACCCGCAATTTCCGCTTCGCCGAGGGAGGCTTCGACGAAGTGGGTATCGCGGTACCCAGCAACGCCGCCGGCCGGCCCATCGAACTGGCCGATATCGACCTGACGACATTGGCCGCCGTCCTGGCGGGCGCCCCGGCCTCGGTCCGGCTGGAGCGGGGGTCGGTCGAACATCTCGGAATCGGCTTCGAACCGATCGCGCCGGCCGACGCCGGGCCGGTGATCCAGATCTTCGTCGACGGTCCCGCCGGAGAGAGCGGCCATCTGTCGGTCTCGTTCGCCGGTGCGCCGCTGGAAGTGTTTCCCGCGCGCTGAGCCCGGGGTACCGCGCTCGAGCGGAGCGCACACGGAGATCCACGCGGATACCCGGGGTATCGATTGCGCGTAACGACCGCGCGCTCTCCGCTGACCGGGCGGCTGCGGGTGACCCTGCGGCGGTGCTCTGGGGGAGGGCCGGGACGCTGCTGCGGCGGCGGGCCCGCAACCCCGGTGGCATACCGTCGGCGTTCGGTTCCGGCTGTCGGGGCCGGGCCGCGAAACGGTTCGGTGCGTGGGCCCCCGGATCGGGTGGGCGTCCGCTGTGGATGCTCGCCGATTCGCCTACTCGGCTGTTCGCGGCATAACCGGCCGGACCGGCCGGCTATCCGTTTCGCCCAATCGGTCGCCCCGGCCGGATGGCTGGGTCTGCCCCGCTGCGCCGCCTGGCGACGGCCGGTGATGCAGACCGCTCGCTACCTGTGATGTAGCGGACCGAACTATGCATGGTTATATCGCTCCGATATAGTTGGTAATCGCATCCATTGGTTAGGTCTGTACGGAAGTCAGGGGGTGAAGCCCGGTGCTCGAACTGGCAATCCTCGGGCTGCTCCTGGAAGCGCCCATGCACGGCTACGAGCTGAAGAAACGGCTCACCGGCCTGCTCGGGGCGTTTCGGGCCTTCTCCTACGGATCGCTGTATCCGACCTTGAAACGTATGCAGGCGGACGGGCTGATCGCGGAGGAGGTGCCCGACGGCATGGTGACGACCCGTCGGGCCCGGCGGGTGTACCAGCTGACACCGGCGGGCCGGGAGCGGTTCGGCGAGCTCCTGGCCGATACCGGTCCGCAGAACTACACCGATGACGGCTTCGGCGTGCACTTGGCCTTCTTCAGCCGCACTCCCGCGGAAGCGCGGATGCGGATTCTGGAGGGCAGGCGACGCCAGGTCGAGGAGCGCCGAGAGGGGCTGCGGGAGGCGATCAAGAAGGCGAGCGGATCGCTGGATCGCTACACCCGCCAGCTCCATCAACTCGGACTCGAATCAAGCGAGCGCGAAGTGCGCTGGCTCAACGAGTTGATTGCGGCGGAGCAATCGACGAAGGCGGCACCACAGAAAGAGGGAAATACCGGCCATGAGTAGTGGAGACACCAATAAGTCCAGTGTTCGCGTCGCCATCGTAGGTGTGGGCAACTGCGCCTCCTCGCTCGTGCAGGGCGTGCAGTACTACCGGGATGCCGACGATTCCGCGACGGTGCCCGGCCTGATGCACGTGCGGTTCGGCCAGTACCACGTCCGGGACGTGCAGTTCGTGGCCGCCTTCGACGTGGACGCCAAAAAAGTCGGCTTCGACCTGTCCGAGGCGATCTTCGCCAGCGAGAACAACACCATCAAGATCTCCGATGTCCCGCCGCTCGGTGTCACCGTGCAGCGCGGCCCGACCCTCGACGGCATCGGCAAGTACTACGCCGAAACCATCGAACTGGCCGAAACCGATCCGGTCGACGTAGTCCAGACGCTGAAGGACGCCGAGGTCGACGTGCTGGTCTCGTACCTGCCCGTCGGTTCCGAGGAAGCGGACAAGTTCTACGCCCAGTGCGCGATCGACGCCGGTGTGGCCTTCGTCAACGCACTGCCCGTGTTCATCGCCTCGGATCCGGAATGGGCCGAGAAGTTCCGCGCCGCGGGTGTGCCGATCGTCGGCGACGACATCAAGAGCCAGGTCGGTGCCACCATCACCCACCGGGTCATGGCGAAACTGTTCGAGGATCGCGGTGTGCAGCTCGACCGCACCATGCAGCTGAACGTCGGCGGCAATATGGACTTCAAGAACATGCTCGAGCGTGAGCGCCTGGAGTCCAAGAAGATCTCCAAGACGCAGGCCGTCACCAGCAACCTGCAGAAGGAGATGGGCGCCAATGATGTGCATATCGGCCCGTCCGATCACGTCGGCTGGCTCGACGACCGTAAGTGGGCCTATGTCCGGTTGGAGGGCCGCGCGTTCGGCGATGTGCCGCTGAACCTGGAGTACAAGCTCGAGGTGTGGGACTCCCCGAACTCCGCGGGCATCATCATCGATGCGGTCCGCGCCGCCAAGATCGCCAAGGACCGCGGTATCGGCGGTCCCGTGCTGCCGGCGTCGGCGTACCTGATGAAGTCCCCGCCGCAGCAGATGGCCGACGATGTGGCCCGCGCCGAACTGGAAACCTTCATCATCGGCTGATTTCCGGGCGCGCGGGGTGCCGGCCCCGCGCGCCGCTGGTACTCAGTCCAGGGATACGTAGACCTCCACCGAGGTGGGACCTGTGTAGCGTTCGAGTTCGGCGGTGTGGGAACGGGTTATCGTGCCCGCCTTCTCCGCTTCCCGGACGCGGGCCCAGGCCGTGCGCAGCAGGTCGTAGGGTTTTTCGGTGACCACGAATTTCGCGTAGCGACCGGCCGGGACCCGGGTGAGCACATCACCGGCGTCGAGATCGGCCAAGCCGGTGACCTCGTAGCCGAGCACCGCCACCGCGTGATCGTCCTGGCCGATGTAGGCGGCGACCCGGGGCACTTCCTTCTCCCGGCTCAGGTAGCGATCCCAGGTGAAGTTGACCAGGTCCAGATCGCGCGCCGTTACCTCGCGGCCGGCCAGCGGAACGGTGAGCCCGGCGACCATGCTCTCGCCGAGGGTGACAATCTCGAAATCCACAGCTTCCTACCTGCCCGCCGAATCGTCTTCTGCCATTGCCACGAAAACCTCCACCGTGTTCTCGTCCGGGTACCGTTCGTGATCCCCGGTGTAGGAGCGCACGAGACGGCCGGCGGCTTCGGCGTCCCAGATGGCGCGCCACAGGGTCACGATGGTTTCGCCCAGGTCCGCACCGCTGAGGGAGAACCGCGCGTACCGTCCGGCCGGGATCCGGGCGAGCACATCCCCCGGTAGTAGATCGTCGAGACTGCGGCAGCGATAGCCGATGATATGGGTCAGGTACGAATTGATCTCCGGGGCGTGATCGACGAACGCGCTGGCGGGCGGCCCGGGTAACGCCCGGGCCAGGTTACGTTTCCAGGCCTGTTCCACTTTGGTGCGGCGCGGCCCTTCCACAGCGAGTGCTGGGCTGCGAAGCACCATTCCCGCCACCAGCGTTTCCGGGCGGTCAACGACATTGAATTCCACCGGCGTAGCCCCTATGTCTCGTCATCCGTCGTCGCTCCAGCGCATATCCTCCCGCACGCCCGTCCCGGCACGGGCGTGGGCCCGGTGCCGGTCGGGCGGATGGGCGACATCTCACTCTGGCCAACGATGCTGCCATGCCGACCGTTCCTTCGTCGGTATCCCGAGCGGAAATCCGTGGATCACGGCACCGGAACGGTAACGCCGGGCAGTATTTCGACCACCCGGGGTGGCGGCGGAGGGGGCGGCGGTGGCGGCGCGATGATCGGCGGGGCGGGGGCGGGCGGTTCGGGCTGGGGTGGGGGTACCGGTTCGGGTTGGTACTCCGGTTCGGGTACATACGGTTCGGAGGCCGGTGGGATCACGATGAACGGCTGCTGCTGTTGCTGCGGCTCCGGCTCCGGCTGCTGCGGCGGATTGAGGATGTCGTACGGGTTACCCTGCGGCTGCGGCTGCGGCTGCGGCCGCGGGTTCGTGGCCGGTGCCGGCGGTGCGGGGGGCGGGTTGCCGAGCTGCTCCACGGGCGTTCCGTCGAGTGCACCGTCCATGGTCTGCTTCCAGATATCGGAGGGGAGCCCGGAACCGTAGACCCGGCCGCCGCCGGCCGTCCTGATCGGCAGATTGCTTTCGGTGCCGACCCATACCGCGGTCGACAGCGAGGGGGTGAAACCGACCATCCAGGCGTCCTTGTTCTCGCCGGTGTCGCCCAGCTGGGTGGTGCCGGTTTTGGCGGCCGACGGGCGCCCGTTCAAACCGTGCCGATTGGAATAGTCGGCGATCGGCAGCATGGCCGTGGCGGTCCGGGCCGCGATATCCGGGGAGATGCGCTGTTCGGAGGGTGCCGGTTGTTCTCCGGTCTGCTGCTCCGGATCGCTGCTGCGGTCCAGCAGCACCCGGCCGTCGCCGCGAACGACCCGCTGGACGAAGTACGGCTCGTGATAGCGGCCCCCGCCGGCGATGGTCGCATAGGCCGATGCCATATCCAGCGGGCGGACCAGATAGGTGCCCAGCACGATCGACGGCATGGTGGCGCCGCCCATCTCGGTCAGCGACTTCCCCGGCACGCCGGGAATATCATGCGGTATTCCGGCCTGGTGCGCGGCATCTGCGATGGCCTGTGGACCGTTGTGCATAGCGAGGGTGAGCCGGTAGAAGCTCGTGTTGAGCGATCGTTTGAACGCTTCCGAGAGCGGGCAGGTACCGCAGGATTCGTCCTCGACATTGTGTACGTCGACGCCGTTGACGGTCACCGGCGCGCTGTCGAACGCGCGGGACAACGGAATGCCCTGCTGTAGCGCGGCCACCACCGCGAAGGTCTTGAACGCCGAACCGGTCTGCACCGGCGCCTGGGCGAAATCGAAGCCGACACCGTCGGCACCGCCGTAGTAGGCGCGCACCGCACCCGACCGCGGATCGATGGATACCACCGCGCTCCGCAGTTCGGGCGGCTGCCCGTTCAAATTCTCGGTGGCGGCCGCCTGCGCGGCCTGTTGTGCTTTCGCATCGATCGTGGTGACGATCCGCAAGGCGCCGGTGTTCACCTCTTCCTGCGATATCCCGGCGGCCGCCAGCTCGCGCATCACCTGGCCCTTGATATGCCCCTCCGGGCCGCGCTCGACGATGTTCTCGTCGAAGACCGGCGGCGGGATCGTGGGCGGGAAAACCACTGTGCCGCGTTCACCGGGCGCCAGCGACCCCATGGCGACCATGCCGTTGAGAACATAGTTCCAGCGATGCAGCAGCTGCGGGAGTTTGGTCTGCGGATCCAGCCCGGACGGGGAGCGGATGAGCGCGGCCAGAACTGCCCCTTCGGCGATGGACAGGTCGGCGACCGATTTGCCGAAGTAGGCCTGTGCGCCCTCCTCGATCCCGTAGGCGCCGCGCCCGAAGTAGATGGTGTTCAGGTAGGCGTGCAGGATCTCGTCTTTACTCCATTCCCGGGCCATCTTCGCGGAGATGATCAGCTCGTGCGCCTTACGGCTCACGGTACGTTCGGGCCCCAGAAAGGCGTTCTTGACGTACTGCTGGGTGATGGTGGAACCGCCGCCGGCGTCGGCTCGGCCCAGGGCGTTGTCACGCAGAGCGCGCAGCATACCCGTGGGGGAGAATCCGGGGTTGTCGTAGAAGTTTCGGTCCTCCGCGGAAAGTACGGCGTCGCGTACGTGCACGGGCACCTGGTCCAGCAGTACCGGGGTGCGATTGCCCTCGGGCGGCACCACCGTGGCCAGTTCCGTGGTGCCGTCGGAGGCGGTGATGGTGGCGGTCTGGTTCACCGGCACGGTCCCGGCCGCCGGGATCTCCGCACTCCAGTACACCAGCGCCACCAGTAGAGCGGGGACGGCGATCAGGATGATGAACAACCACAGCAGCAGGTGGCGGATGCGCTGGCCCCGGCTGCGGGGCGGGCGGCGGTACTGCGGGGGCCGGGGCGGCCGGGGTCGCACACCGGTATCGAGCTGGTTCCAACCGGCGAGCGACGGATACTGCGGCGATTTGGGAGTGTTGTGGCCACGCGGGGGTCGGAACGAGCTCACGATCATCTCCTCCCGGAGCGTCGGAAAAACTCAGGCGCACCACCGCCCGACCACAGGATACCCAGTGATCAGCTTTTGACTCCGCCGGCAGTGAGCCCGGAAATGATGCGTCGCTGGAACACCAGTACCAGAATCACCAGCGGTACGGTCACCAGTGTGCCCGCCGCCATAATCGACGCATAGGGTTCTACCTGGGGATTGTTCCCGGAGAAACGGGCGATGGCCACTGTCACCGGTTCCGTGTCGCTACCGGAGAGCACCCGGGCGAGCAGATACTCGTTGACGGCGGCGATGAACGCCAAGATCGCGGTGGTGAACACGGCGGGCGCGGCCAGCGGCAGCATCACCAGCCGGAAGGCCTGCAATTTGGTGGCGCCGTCGATCCGGGCGGCCTCTTCGAGCTCCCACGGCAGATCGGCGAAGAACGACGCCAGAATGTAGACCGTCAGCGGCAGTACGAAGGAGATATTGGGCAGGATCAACGCCTGGTACTTGCCGATCCAGCCGATATCGGTGAACAGCTGGAACAGCGGGGTCACCAGGACGACCACCGGGAACATCGACGCGCTCAGGATCACCCCCGACACCAGGTAGCGGCCCTTGAAGTTGAGCCGCGCCAGCGCGTAGGCCGCCATAACTCCGATGACCAGCGCGATCGCGGTACTGGCCGCGCCGATGATGACACTGTTCAGCAGTGCCTTGCCGAAATCGTTACCCCGGCTGGTGTCGAAGACGTCGCGGAAATTCTCCAGGGTGATGTGGGTGGGCCACGGGGTGGGGTCGAAGGTGTAGGCGGGGTCGCGGAACGCGGTTACCGCCATCCAATAGAACGGTCCCAGACCCCAGAGCAGCACGATCAACGCGCCCACGTAGATACGGGCCGAACCGAGCCGGCGTCGCCAGGACCGGCGGGGCCGGGCGGGGGTGCCGGTTTGCTGTGTAGTCACCGCGGTCATGCCTTCCGCTGCTCTTCCTGCGTCCGCACTGCGTTCGCGCCCAGTACCTTCACCAGGACGAAGGCTGCCGCGAAGATCAATAGGAAGGTGATCGTCGAGAGTGCCGCCGCGCTGTTGGGACCCTGCCTGGTCTGCTCGACCACCAGAATCGACAAGGTCCGGGTGGCGGGCAGGTTATCGGTCATGATGGCGGGCAGGTCGTACATGCGCAGCGCGTCCATGGTGCGGAACAGCACCGCGACCAGCAGCGCCGGTTTCAGCAGCGGCATGGTCACCTGCGTGAACCGCTGCCAGGCCGAGGCGCCGTCGACCCGGGCCGCCTCGTACACATCGTTCGGGATGATCTGCAGCCCGGCCAGCAGCAGCAGCGCCACGAACGGCGCGGTTTTCCACACGTCGGCGGCGATTACCGCGAAACGGGCGGGCCAGGTATCGGAGGTCCACAGGATCTCGGTGCCGAAAATGGTGTTGACCAGGCCGTCGTACTGGAACATGAATTCCCACAGCCGGGCCGTCACCGCGGTCGGGATGGCCCACGGGATCAGCACCGCCGCCCGCAGCAGCGCCCGGCCGCGGAAAGTCTTGCCCATGACGATCGCCATTGCGAGCCCGATCGCGACCTCGAGCGTCACCGTCACCACGGCGAAGAACAGGGTCACCCCGACGGCGCCCCAGAACTCGGCACCCAGGTTGCCGGTGGGGCATTCGGTGACGCCGCCGGTGATCACCTGGCATTGGCCGACCAGCCAGTGCAGGTAGTTGTAGAAGGTGCTTTCCCCGTTGTCGACGAAGCGGCCGGTCACGGCGTCGAGTTGATCGTCGTAATGGAACGACATCCACAGCGCCCGCAGCACCGGATACCCGATGACCACGGCGAGGGCTATCAGTACCGGCGCAACGAACAACCACGCCCGGCCAGTCATCCGCGCTTCGTCGCGCAGCCTGCTGACCTTCCCGCCGGTACGCGCTGCGTTCGCGGGTTTTTCTGTACGGACCGACGCCTGTGCGTCCGTTCCGGAAGGATCCGACACCGTTCTCTCTCCTGGCTCGCCGGGTCCGGTTGAACAGTAACTACGATCCGGCCGTCTCGATACCCTTCTGCATGCCGATGATCGCGTCGTTCACGGACTTGGTTCCGGTCAGGGCAGCATATGCGTTGTCCTGAATGGCTTTGGACACCGCCGGATAGAACGGGGTGACCGGTCGGGGCACCGCGCTGGCGATGGAATCCTCGAGGGCAGGCAGGTACGGCATCTTGGCGATGAGCGCCGGATCGTCGTAGGTGGAAGCCCGCACCGGGGGCAGTGCGCCGGAGGCGATGATGTGCTGCGCCTCTTCACTGATCAGGTATTTCAGGAAGTCCAGTGCGGTGGCCTTGTTCTCGGAGTACGCGCTGATCGCGGCGTTGTAGCCGCCGAGGGTGGAGGCGCCGATACCGGTATCGCCGGGCAGCGGCGCCACACCGAATTTGTCCTTCACCGCCGACGCTTCGGAGGAGGCGTCACCGTAGGTGGACGGCCAGCTCCGCAGGAACATGAGTTTGCCCTGGGTGAAGGCGGCGCCGCTCTCCGGCTCCTGGAAAGTGATCGCTTCGCGGGGGATATCGCCGGCTTTGTAGGCATCCACCAACTGCTGGAGCCCGGCTCGTGATTCGGCACTGTTCACCGTCGGGGTGCGGCCGTCGGTGCCGACGAACGTGCCGCCGAACGCGTTGATCACCTCGGCGGTGTTCACCGTCAAACCCTCGTACGGCGCGAATTGGCCCGCATAGCAGCCGATCTGCTGCTCCCGCGCGATCGGGCAGCTGGCCAGCATCTCCGACCAGGTGCGGGGCGGGTTGGGGACCAGATCCTTGCGGTAGAACAGCAGGCCACCGTTGGTGTTGCGGGGGGCGGCGTAGAGCGTGCCGTTGTAGGTGGCGCTGGCGACCGGCGGAGACAGCAGCGGGGCGGTGTCGATCGTGAACTGGCCCTCCAGCGGCTGGATCCAGCCCTTGGCGGCGAACTCCGCGGTCCACGGGACGTCCAGCGCCACCACGTCGTAGTCCGGTGATTTCGCCCGCATATGTTCGACCAGATCGTCGTACTGGGCGGAGGCGTCGTTCGACTGTTCCTTGTAGGTGACCTGTTCGTCGGGGTGGGTGGCGTTCCAGCGGTCGATCAGCTGTTTCACCGCACCGGTTTCGGTGGTGTCCTTACCTTCGACGTAGGTGATCGGGCCGCGGCCGTCCTGGTTGCGGCTGAGCTGCTCATCGGTATCGCTGGTGTTGCACGCGGTGGCAAAGGTCACAGTCAGCAGCGCGATCGGCCATAGCACGAGCGCGGCACGTAGAGACGGCACCTTCTTGAAAGCCATCGCGGAACTCCAAGGTCGACACGTGAGCGGCAGCACAAGGCAACATACATGGTGTGAACGTCGCGTGGGGGGTAGTCCTGTGGCGAACGGGATCCCGCTCACTACCCGGCCATCGGCCGACAGTCCCGGAATTCACTCCGAGCGCAGGTAGGCGGGCCGCGCCGGATCGGAGCGGTGCGTACCCCGCCGTTCGCGCCCGGCGGCGGTCGGGGCCGCCGGCGGGATTAGGCTGGGTCGCGATGTCGACCGCGAACGCAGTATCCGAACGCCTGCTCACCAGGATCGGTGGACTGCTGCGCCAGGCCGAGGGCACCGATAACGAACACGAGGCCGAAGCCTTCATGGCCGCCGCCCAACGGCTCGCCACCCGTTCGTCGATAGATCTCGCGGTGGCCCGGACGCACACCCGGGAGCGGGAGCGCGGGGCGACGCTCATCCAGCGGATGATCCCGATCGGCGAACCCGGTCGCAAGGGGCTGCGCACCTACGTCCAGTTGTTCGTGGCCATCGCCGATGCCAACGACGTGCGCTGCGATGTCGCCCGCACCTCCACCCAGGTGTACGCCTACGGGTACGCGGCCGATATCGATGTCTGTGAGGCGCTGTACTCCAGTCTGCTGGTGCAGATGGTGCAGGCGTCGGATCGGTACATCAAATCCGGGGTCCACCGGTCGGCGACGATGGAGAAGGTGGTCGTCGAGCGGCGTCGCGGGCGGCGGGTGCGCCGGGTGGTCCAGGTGCCGGTTGCGGGTGTCACCGCCCGGCTGAACTTCCAGATGGCGTTCGCGGCGCGGATCGGGGTGCGGTTGGCCGCGGCCAAGCAGGAGGTGGAGCGGGCGGCCACAACCCGGGATGCGCACGCCGCCGAACCGGTCTCCGCGGAACAAGCCGCCGGGACAGCGCTCGCGTTGCGCGGCAAGGAACTCGAGCTGGCCGATTTCTACAGTCGCAACTCCGAGGCCCGCGGCACCTGGCGTGGTCCGCAGACCTCCACCGGCTACGCGCCGGATGCCCGGCAGGCCGGCGACCGGGCGGGACGCGCGGCGCGGCTGGGTTTTGCACCGGAACTGGATGCCGCGCGCGGCCGGATCGAAGGATCGGGCAGATAGTGGTGCCGCGGGATTCCCAGCGCGCCAAGGTGTACGAGGCCGAACAGTTGGTGCGAGCTGTATTCGACCGGGCCGGCGAATTCGAGCACCGTACGGTCGAAATCCACGGGTCGCGCCTCACTCTGCCGGTAGAACGGAAATTCGCCTCCGTGGAATCGGTGCAGGAGTATTGCGATCGGGTGCTACGCCTGAAGTGGGTTGCGGCGCAATGGGAGCGATCCTCGACCCCGATCCGGGTACGTGCGCGCGCCGGAACCGCTGCCGCGCATTACGAACAAGCAGGGGCGGTGCTGGCCGTCCCGGTCTCCACACCGAAACCCGCACGCAGTACCGGCACCGGCTGGGCGCTGCGCGAACTGGTGGTGCTGCACGAAATCGCCCACCACCTCGATCCGGACCCGGTCACCGAAGCGGCCCACGGACCGCGATTCTGCGGTCGATACATCGATCTGGTCGAGGGGGTCATCGGGCCGGAAGCGAGCTTGCTGTTGCGAATCACGCTGCACGACTGTGGAGTCCGCGTGGGTTGAGTCATTGGTGATCGGTCCCGGCCGACCGGTCGATACCCGGCGTACCGCTCGCGGGTGCCGGCACCGGAGATGTCTCGTCCCGGCGCGCCCGGTGGATCGCCACCGGGCGATATCCTGCGGTGTACCTACGGCCGCGTCGCCGACGCGACTTCGCCGGGCTACGCATGGTGTGGGTAGTGGCGGATCGCCCGCACCCGAGCGCGACGGGGGCTGGTGGCGCGCTGCTGTCCCCGGGACGGCAGTCAGGATGCCCGCGAGCGCAACTGCGCGAGTACTCGGTGGAATCGTTCGGTCCACCAGGCGGTGCGTGCCGGGTCGGGGTGGCGGTAGTGCTCCAGCCGGTCGGGATCGGGGGCCGGGGCTGCCCGGGGGACCGGCAGGTATCCGTCGACCGGTCGCAGCGACGCGTCGGTGATATCGCCTTCGAACAGTGTGATCGTCCCGAGCCCGCAGGCGTGGCCGAGTTCCGGGAGAGCGCCGGCCAGGGCGAGTTGCGCGGACAAACCGACACTGGTTTCCAAGGCGGAGGAGACCACACAGGGCAGTCCCGCGGCCTGCGCGACCTCGAGTGCCCGGCGGACACCGCCGAGCGGGGTGCATTTGATCACCGCGATATCAGCGGCCCCCGCGACCGCCACGCGCAACGGGTCTTCCGCGCGGCGAATGGATTCGTCCGCGGCGATCGGAACGGCCACCTTGCGACGCACACCGGCGAGTTCGGCGATTGTCCGGCACGGTTGTTCGGCGTACTCCAGCCCGCTCGCGGCGCGGTCCAGTTGCCGGATGCTGCGCACCGCCGTATCGACATCCCAGGCGGCGTTCGCGTCCACCCGGACCGCACCGCTGGGCCCCAGCGCCGACCGCACGGCCTCCACCCGGGCGAGATCCTCGGACAGTGAATCGGGATGGTCGGCGACCTTCACTTTCGCTGTCGAGCAGCCGGAACCGGCCACGAGTTCGTGCGCCCGTTCCGGGGACACGGCGGGAACCGTGCAGTTCACCGGAATGCGCGCGCGTACCGGCTCCGGCCAGCCCGCACTCACCTGCTCGATCGCGGTGGCCAGCCAGTTGGCGGATTCGCGGTCGTCGTATTCGGGAAACGGGCAGAACTCCCCCCATCCCCGTGGGCCGTGGACCAGCACGCCCTCGCGTACGGTGATCCCGCGAAATCTGGACCGCATCGGAATCGCATAGACAACGAGCCGGTCGATCTCGGGCAGTTCGGTCACTGCGCCCACAGTAGTCAGCGGGATGATGAAGGGCCATGGAGGCGGGAATCGAACCCGCGACCTCTCACACGTCGAATGAGTACTCTACCAACTGAGCTACACCATGGCTGTGCTTCACAGTAATGCCGGAATGATTCGCGGACAACAGTTCCCATCGACTCACCGGGTTGTGGTTCCTGTCTCGAAACGGCTTTCGGGGCCGGAGCGACCCCATGGAACCCGCAGGGCCCGGTGCTTCGCGCCGCCCGGTTCAGAGGCGTTCGAGGATAGTGGCGTTGGCAAGGCCACCGGCTTCGCACATGGTTTGCAGGCCGTAGCGGGCGCCGCGGTCGTGCATCGCGTGGACGAGTGTTGTCATCAACCGGGCTCCGGAGGCGCCCAGGGGGTGGCCGAGGGCGATCGCGCCGCCGTTGACGTTCACCCGTGCCGGGTCGGCGCCGGTATCATGCGTCCACGCCGAGACCACCGACGCGAACGCCTCGTTGATCTCGATCAGGTCGATATCGTCGAGGGTGAGTCCCGCCCGGTTCAGCACTTTGCGGGTCGCGGGGATCACCGCGGTGAGCATGAGTAGCGGGTCGTCGCCCGCCACCGCGAAACTGTGCAGGCGTGCCAGCGGGCGCAGGCCGAGTTCGCGGGCTCGCTCGCTGGTGGTGATGAGAACCGCGGCGCTGCCATCGCTGATCTGGCTGGCGGTGGCGGCGGTGATGTTCCAGCCGATCTCCGGGAAGCGCCGGGCCATCGCCTCGTCGTAGTAGGCGGGGCGCAGGGCCGCGAGAGTGTCGAGGGTGGAGCCGGTGCGGATACCTTCGTCGGTGTCCAGCCCGGCCAGCGGTGCGAGTTCGGCGGTGAACCGGCCGTTCTTCGTGGCACGGACCGCCTTTTCGTGGCTGCCGAGCGCGAACTCGTCGAGTTCGGTTCGCGAGATTGCCCATTTCGCGGCGATGAGTTCGGCGCTGATCCCTTGGGGGACCAGTCCTTCCGGGTAGCGCTGCGCGAAGCCGGCACCGGAGAGGTCGTCGGCGCCCGCTGCGCTCGCACCCATCGGGACCCGGCTCATGGATTCGACGCCGGTGGCGATCACCATGTCGTAGGCGCCGGCGATCACCCCCTGGGCGGCGAAATGTACGGCCTGCTGGCTGCTGCCGCACTGCCGGTCCACGGTGGTGGCGGGGACCGATTCCGGGAATCCGGCGGCCAGTGCGGCGCGGCGGGTCATGTTCACGCCCTGTTCGCCGACCTGGCCGACGACTCCACCGATCACATCGTCGACCAGCGCGGGGTCGATCCCGGTGCGTTCGACCAGGGCTCCCAGGCTGTGCGCCATGAGATCGACCGGATGTACGGAGTGGAGGGCGCCGCCGGCTCTGCCGCGCCCGATCGGGGTCCGGACGGCATCGACGATGACCGCGTCTCGCATGGTGATTCCTTCCGCCGCCAGAGCCGCCTCTGGCTAAAGTTATATAAAGCCAGAGTAGGCGCTGGCACCACCTGGGGCAAGCCAGGGTGGATAGAATGAGGCCATGGCAGCCGTGATGGAAGGCCCCCTGGCCGATCTGAACTCGTGGAAACCGGACCACTGCTCGATCGCGCTGGCCATGGACGTGGTCGGAACCCGCTCGGCGATCCTCATCCTGCGCGAGGCCTACTACGGCACCACCCGCTTCGACGGATTCGCCGCCCGGGTCGGCATCACCGACGCAGCCGTCTCCGGTCAGCTGCGCAAACTCACCGAGGCGGGCCTGTTCACCAAACAGCCCTATCAGGAGGAGGGCAAACGCACCCGCCACGAGTACATCCTCACCCGCAAAGGCCGCGATCTGCTCCCGGTGGTACTCGCCCTCATGCAGTGGGGCAATGCCTACCTCCAGCCCGGCCCCCCGCCGCTGGATCTGGTCGAGGCCGCCACCGGCGACCCGATCCGGGTGCAGGTCCGTAGCGCGTCCGGCCGCGAGATCGGGGTCGACGAGCTGGGGGTTCGCCTCAACGAGCAATGGCGCGCTACCCGGCGGCGCGGGCGCTCATCGTGACGGAGCAGGCCGGCTGCTCCGCGTGCGTGCCCTGTCAGTGCAGGCGGCGGCCGTCGTCGGCGGCGAAGAAGTAGATGTGGTCAGGTCCAGGGGTGAGATGTACGCGGCTGCCCTTGGCCGGCGGGGTGCGCCAGTCGGTGCGTGCCACGATCGTCTCGACACCTTCGGTGTGGTCGGCGGGGCGGCCGTAGATGAACGCGTCGGAGCCGAGTTCCTCGACCACGTCGACCTCGATTTCGATACCGGATTCGCCGGTGTCGAGATGTTCGGGGCGGATCCCGATCGTCACCGAGGCGCCCGCCTCGTCGGCCACCGAACGCGGCAGTTGCAGGGTGTATCCGCCGACCCGGACGGCTGCGTCGGTCACCGGGAGCGTGAACAGGTTCATGGCCGGTGAACCCATGAAACCGGCGACGAAGACGTTCGCGGGATCGCGGTAGAGGTCGCGCGGGGAGGCGCACTGTTGCAGCAGGCCGTCGCGCATGACCGCGACCCGGTCACCCATGGTCATGGCTTCCACCTGGTCGTGGGTGACGTAGACGGTGGTTGTCGACAGCCGGCGCTGCAGCTGCGCGATCTGGGTGCGCGTCTGCACGCGTAGCTTCGCGTCCAGGTTGGACAGCGGTTCGTCCATCAGGAACACCTGCGGATCCCGCACGATGGCCCGGCCCATCGCGACCCGCTGCCGCTGGCCGCCGGACAGCGCCTTCGGCAGCCGGTCCAGGAACGGTTCCAGGTCGAGCAGGCGGGCCGCCTCCAGCACCCGGCGCTTCTTCTCGTCCTTGTTCACCTTCGCCAGTTTGAGCGCGAACCCCATGTTCTCGGCGACGGTCATATGCGGGTACAGCGCATAGTTCTGGAAGACCATCGCGATATCGCGATCCTTCGGATCGGTATCGGTGACATCGCGATCGCCGATGAGGATGCGCCCGCCGGTGACCTCCTCGAGCCCGGCCAGCATCCGCAGCGAAGTCGACTTCCCGCAGCCCGACGGGCCCACCAGCACCAGGAACTCGCCGTCGGCGATTTCGAGCTGGAGCTGATCGACGGCGGGCGTCTTGGCACCCGGGTACTGCCGGGTGGCGCGATCAAAGGTCACCGTGGCCACGGCTGTTCACTTCCCTTCACCGATTGGAACACGCGAAGTGGAGCGAATTCGCAACATATGCGTGGTCATGGCGTCAGAGGCTACCGCCGGTGTTCTCGAGCTCCGCATGGTCTGTAGGTTTCCGGAGCAAATCGTGCCAGCGAACCGACCCACTGTCCACCCGTTCGGCGCGCTCCCACAGGTACCGGCCGGGGCGCGGCGGCCGAGGGGATAACCGCGAAACCTGGCGGTCGATCGGTCCAACCGTATACGGGGCCTGGTCGGCGTGTCGGCTGCGCGCGTTCTACAGTGATCTGCTGTTCCGTACCCGCCTGTCCGGCTACGACGCCTACGTGTATGTCCTCGTCGAGCACCAGTCGTGCCCGGACCGGTTCATGCCGATGCGGATGCTGCGCTACATACTCATGACCTGGACTCAGCACCTCGATGCGCACCCGAACAGCAAGGCCCTTCCGGCCGTCGTTCCGCTGGTCGTGCATTCCGGGCCCAGGGGTGAGCAGTGGAACTATCCGACCGAACTGGGCGAGTTGATCGATATCGACGACGCGGCTCGTGCCGAACTGGCCGGGTATCTGCCGAGCTTGAAGATTCTGCTCGATGACCTGTCCCAGGTCGATATCGCCGCGATCCAGGCCCGTGATCTGACCCCGCCGGCGCGGCTGGTGCTGATCCTGCACAAGATCACCGCCAAGAACACGAACCTCGGCCACGATCTGCAACCCTTTCTCGCCGATCTGAGCGACCTGACCACGGATGACCTGTCGCGGATATTCGAGTACATTTTCCTGGAGGGCGATACCGGTCTCGAAGACCTGCAGGCCCTGTTGAATCAGCTCGGTCAGCGAGCCAAGGAGGTAGCTGTGACCACCGCAGAACGACTCCGCGCCGAAGGTCACGCCGAAGGTCGCGCTGAAGAGGCGGCTCGGATGCTGCTCAAACTGTTGGCCGCCAAATTCGGGACGCCGCCCGCCGAGACGGTCCATCGGGTGCGCTCCGCCGACATCGACGAGCTGGAGGCGTGGACGCCGCGGGTGCTCACCGCGGCCACTCTGGAGGAGATCTTCGGTCCTGCCTGACCCGGCACCAGTATCGCAAAACTCAGCTGCGTAGCAGACCGGGTCCGCGTGTAACGGCCGGTAGGAAGTCGAGCGCGAGCTCTACGCCGGGTGACGTCTGGGCGGCCCGAGTCGCAAACCTGGAGAAGGTCAGGTCAACCGGTGAATCGGTCGATCGATTCGAAGATGGCGGTGCGCATGGCCGGACTGCCGGTATGGCCGGAGTCGTCGATGACCCGGAGTTCGGCGTCCGGCCAGGCGCGGGCGAGTTCCCAGGCTGTGTGCAGTGGTGCGGACAGGTCGAGGCGGCCGTGGATGAGGACACCGGGTATTCCGGCGAGCCGGTGTGCGTCGCGTAGTAGCTGGTCGTGGTCGAGCCAGGCGGTGTGTGCGAAGTAATGGGTGCAGATACGGACGAACGCCATCAGCGCGGCATCCGGTTGCGCGGTGTACTGGCCGGGAGCACCCGATGTTTCGTGGGCGATGACTGCGTCCTCCCAAGCACACCAGTTGCGGGCGGCCGTTTCGCGGACCGCCGGATCGGGATGTTCCATCAGCCGCCGGTATGCTTCGACCAGGTTTCCGTCCCGGTCCTCGGCGGGGACACCGGCGCGAAACCGCTCCCATTCGATCGGCAGCAGCAGACGGAGGCCGTGGTAGAGCCAGTCGACTTCTTGCGGGCGGGTCATCGTCACGCCGACCAGCACGATCCCGCTGACCCGCTCCGGGTACCGCTCGGCGTAGGCGAGGATCAGGGTGGAACCCCACGAACCGCCGTAGAGCAGCCAGCGTCGGATACCGAGGTGTTCCCGCAGCCGCTCCATATCGGCGATCAGATGGCCGGTGGTGTTGTGCGCCATCTCGGTGGTGGGCAGCGACGCGTGCGGCCGGCTCTCGCCACAGCCGCGTTGGTCGAACAGCACGATCCGGAACACGTCCGGATCGAACGTCCGGCGCGCTCCTCGACTACCACCGGCGCCGGGGCCGCCGTGCACGACGAGAGCGGGTCGCCCGTGCGGGTTTCCGCTCGTTTCCCAATACATCTGGTTGTCGTCGCCGATATCGAGCAGCCCGCACGCGTAGGGAACGCATTCGGGGAACGGCAATTTCGGCTGCGAGGTCGGCACAACGGCCAACCGTACCGAAGCTCGTAGCCGTCCTGGGCCAAGGTTCCGGCGCCGCCTGCTCGCCGCGAGGGACCCACTGTCGTGGATGAAAGTGTCAGCGCTCGCGTTGTGGCTGCCCCGATTTCTTCACCGCCCAGGCGTTGAATCTGTTCAGCAGCGGAGTGAATCGAACGAGCACGAACTTCGGGCCGAAGCCGCCGATCAGGAGCAGTAGTCCGGGAAATCCCAGTACGAGAACGCCGAATATCGAGGTCAGCCCGGGCAGTACCGAAGCATGCCCGGTGTAGGCGTAGCGCATTTCCGCGGCGCCGAGGTCGAGAAGCCTCGGCCGGGCAATCACCACATCACCGACGGAAGTCTCGAATACGCCGACTGTTCGGTCTTCGCCGAGTACACGGGCCTGCCCCGGTTCGGCGCCGCGGCCGAAGGAGGAGTCGCCGCGGCCGGCTTCGATGACTTCGACCCGCATCTCCTCGCCGTAGCCCAGGTAATAGGCGATGACGTTGATCGGGTGGGTGAGGAAGAACAATGCGCCGAGTGTCAGCGCAAGCCCCACACACCCCATGACTCCGCGGATCAGTACGGTGATCAGAATATTCCGCCACACCGGGCGTTCCCCCTTGCCGTCCACACCGCAATCGAACCACACCGGACGAGCTGTGGCATCGGAATGAAGAGCCTTATTGCGGAGGGGTTTCCGTTACCGAACCCGGCACGGGTCCGGCGCCGCTCTCTGGAGGGAGGCGAGAGCGGCGCCGGAGTTCGGTGCGACGGCGCCGCGTGAACCCTCATCGATCACGCGGCGCCGTCTCACCCGGTATGCAGTGCACACGCCGGGTGTGGATCATTTTGCGGGGGCGAACTCCTGATCGGGTCCGCTCTGGGCACGCTCCGGCTCTTTGGTGAACAAGAGCATGGCCGCGGCGCCGATCAGGCACAGAACCGTCATGACGATGAATCCGCCGTTGTAGGTGCCGGTGCGACCCACGATGAAGCCCATCACCGACGGGGCGATGATGCCGGAGAGGGCGAAGCAGGCATCGGCGAAACCGGCGGCGGTGCCGGGCTGGCTCGGCGCCGCGTCGATCGAGGCGACCCACCAGATACCGCCGGTGATGAAACCGAAGCCGACACCCGCCGAGATGCAGATCAGGGCGATGGTGAGGTTGCTGCCGAAGAACAGGATCGGCAAGATCGAGATACCCGCGAGCAGCAACGCGACCCCGATGATCACGAACCGGGAGCGGATGCTCGCGGTGCGTTTGTACACCCGGTCGACCAGGATGCCGCCGAGCAGCGCACCCACCACACCGGCTGCCCACGGTGCCACCGAGAACGCGCCGACTTCCTTGATGGAGAGCCCGAACTCGTGTTCCAGGTACTGCGGGAGCCAATACATGAACGCCCAGAACATGAATCCCCACGCGAAGTAACCGAGGCCGACCAGCCACAGGTTGCGGTTGCGCAGGATCTCGCCCCAGTCGGTGCTCGACTCGTGACCGGTGTCTTCGCCGTCGATCTGCCCGGCCCGGATGTAGTCCAGTTCTTCCTTCGAGACGAAAGAGGCTTCGCTGGGCGAGTTCTTCAGGAACGGGTAGGCCACGATCACCCAGACCACGCCGGCCGCGGCCAGCACCCAGAACATGCCCTTCCAGCCGGTGAGCGCGATCAGCTGGGTGAGGATCGGGCCGCCGACGAGCAGGCTGCCGGAAACGGCGACCCCGCCGATGAGGGCGAGTGCTTTACCGCGTTCGTGGGCGGGCAGCCAGCGGCTGGCGAGCCGGGTGGCCGCCGGGAAGCAGGGTGCTTCACCGGCTCCGAGGACGATGCGCAGCAGGATGAGGCCGATGAATCCACCGGCGAACGGGGTCAGGGCGGTGGCGGCGGCCCAGATGAACATGCCCACCATGAGCACTTTCCGGGACCCGTACCGGTCGACCAGCGGCCCGGACAGCAGGGCGAACAGCATGTAGCCGATCGAGAATGCGGAACTGATGACGCCGTACTGGCCGGACGTGATCCCGAATTCGGCACGCAGATCGGTGGCAGCGAACGAGATGGCGCTGCGATCGACGTAATTCACCACCACCAGGCCCAGAATGATGGCGATTGTCCACCAACGCGATTTCATAACGTACTCCTCGGATGAAGCAGTCGCGGGGTCAGATGACCCCGCGCGCCCGCAGGTCGTCGATGTCCTCGCGCGTACGCCCGAGGTGGGTGAGGACCTTGTCGGTATCGGCACCGGCGGGTCTACCGGTGTGACGGATCGCACCGGGGGATCGGGTCATGCGCCACATGACGTTCTGCATGCGCATGGGGCCGAGTTCGTCGTCGTCGACGCTGGTGACCATGTCGGTGGCGACGACTTGGGGATCTTTGAGCAGATCGCTCGGCCGGTACACCGGTGCCACGGCGGCGCCGGCTTCTTCGAAAATGCTGGTGACCTCGTCGCGGGTGCGTTCGGCGATCCAGCCGCCCACGTATTCGTCGAGGAGGTCGGCGTGTTCGGCGCGGGTGCGCCCGGTGGCGAACCATTCCTCGTCGATCACTTCGGGATGCCCGACGAGCCGCAGCACCCGTTCGGCGATGGCCTGTGCGCTGGTGGAGATCGCCAGCCAGTGGTCGTCGGCGGTGCGGTACAGGTTGCGCGGGGCGTTGTTCTGCGACCGGTTACCGGTGCGCTGCTGGTCGATGCCGAGTTGGTCGGCGTAGATGACCCCGGGGCCGACGGCGGTCATGATCGGACTGAGCAGGTCGAGATCGACCTCCTGGCCGGTGCCGCCGTTGCGTTCGCGTTCGAACAGCGCCATCGAGACCGCCGACGAACCGGCGATGCCGGCAATGGAATCGGCGAGCCCGAAGGCCGGCAGGGTGGGCGGTCCGTCGGGTTGGCCGGTGAGATGGGCGAAACCGCTCATCGATTCCACCAACGTGCCGAACGCGGGACGTTTGGCGTACGGTCCCTGCTGCCCGAACCCGGTGACTCGCAACATGATCAGTCCCGGATTGCGCTCGGAAAGTTCCGCGTAGGAAAGACCCCAGCGTTCGAACGTGCCGGGCCGGAAGTTCTCGACCACCACATCGGCTTCGGCGGCGAGATCCCGGAAGATCGCCTGCCCGTCGAGGGTGCTGAGGTTCAGCGTGACGGTCTGCTTGTTACGGCTGACCATCTTCCACCACAGCGGCACACCGCCCTTGTCGAGACCGTGGCCGCGCATTCCGTCCGGTTTCTGCGGATGTTCGATCTTGATGACGTCGGCGCCGAAATCGCCCAGGATCTGCGCGGCGAGCGGTCCGGCCAGGATGGTGGAGGCATCCAGGACCTTGATACCGCGCAGCGGGCCGGTCGGCTGTTTCTCGTCGGTCAACTGCACACCTCTCAGTACGGCCGGGAGATGTAGCGGCCGGCGGGTTCGCCGGTGACCGCGCCGTCGGCCAGCACCCGGTTACCGCGGACGAAGGTGTCGGTGACGGCGGCGCCGAGCTCGAAACCTTCGAACGGGGTGTATTCCTGGGTGGATTCGGAATCGGCGGCGCGCACGGTCCAGGTGCGGTTGGGGTCGACGATGGCGATATCGGCGTCGACGCCCTCGGCGAGGCGGCCCTTACCGGGCAGGCCGTAACGGTCGGCCGGGTTCGAGGCAGTGAGCTGGGCGATACGGCGCAGCGACAGGCCGCGCTTGCGGCCCTCGGTGATCAGGCCGGGAAGCAGGTACTCGGTACCGCCGAAACCGGACTTGGCGGCGAACACATCGTCGCGGTCCGCACCGAATTTCACCTCGTCCTTGCAGCAGGCGTGGTCGGAGACGACCCAGTCGATGTTCCCAGCGAGCAGATGCTCCCACAGCGCTTCGACGTCCTCGCGCGGGCGGATCGGCGGATTCACCTTGGCGCCCAGACCGTTCGCGTTGTCGATATCGGTGAGCAGATGACCGATGGTGACCTCGCGGCGGAAGTTCACGTGCGGGAACGCCTCGGCCATCTTCATGGCGGCCTTCAGCGCCTTGGCCGAGCTGAGGTGCAGCAGGTTGATATTCGGCAGGCCGGTCTCGTCGGCGAGGAAGGAGGCGATGGTCACCGCGAGGCCCTCGGAATGCTGCGGCCGGGAAGCGCTGTAGGCGGCGAGACCGGTGAGCTTGCCTTCTTCTTCGACGAGCTTGGTGTAGGCGCTCATGATTTCGGCGGTCTCGCAGTGCAGCGACAGCGAGATATGCGGGGCGAGTTCGGGGAACTGTTCGCGGGCTTTCTGCACGCCGCGCATGACGAACTCGAAATGCGCGATGTCGTAGCGTTCGTCCTCGGGGATCATCAGAAAATCGCTCTGCGAGGCGGAGCGGCCGTGCAGGCCGTGGCTGCCGTAGAACATGAAGATCTTGAACGAGGTCACGCCCTGGTCCGACGCAAGGTCACCGATCTCGCCGATGTGCTGCTTCGACATCGGCGCCAGGTGGAAGGCGTAGTCGATATAGCTGCGGCCCGCGGAGGCGTCCAGCACCTCGGGGAAGAAGTCGGCGTAGGCGCCGCCCTTGTTCAGGTAGTACTGGCCGGTGCGCATATAGGTGAGCGCGGTGGTGACGCCGCCCTGCGCGCTGGCGCGGGACTCGGTCTGCGTGTCCTCGGACAGCGGGTTGTAGATACCCCAGTGCTGGTGTGCGTCGACAACGCCGGGAAAGACCAGTTTTCCTGTCGCGTCGACGATTTCCGCGCCTTCGGCGTTCAGATCGGGCCCGATGGCCGCGATCTTGCCGTCGACGACGAGGATATCGGCGATCTCGCCTTCGGCGGGAGCCGTGTCCTCGGTGCGTACGACGGTGCCGTTCTTGATCAGGTAGGTGGTCATTTCTTCTCCTGGCGAATATCTGGACAGTTGTTCTGTTGTGTGGGCGGCGTGCCGGCGCCGTCAGACAGCGACGGCGCTGTGCGCATGCTCGGCGGCGAGGAAGGCCAGACCGAGTGCGGTGATGAGCCCGTTGCCCGCTAGGTAACCGCCGGCGCCGTGGCCGGAGATTCCGATGGCTGCGCCGCCGGCGGCGTACAGGCCGGGGATCGGGGTGCCACCGGCGAGTACTCGTGCATGTTGGTCCACGACGAGACCGCCCTGGGTGTGGAACAGGGCGGGGGTGATCGCGATCGCGATGTAGGGCGCGGTCAGCGGATGGCGGGCGTCGGTGCGGCCCTGCCGGTCTGGTTCGGCTCCGGTGGCGGCGCGATGGGCCGCGGCGAGTTCGTCGTCGAGGGCCGCGGCGGGCACCCCGATGCTTTCGGCCAGTCCGGTTGCGGTGGCGGCCCGGATCAGCGAACCGCTCTCGGCGACGGTCCGGAAATCGTCGAATACCGAGCACAGTTCCTCGATGTGCTCGTCGATGACGATCCAGCCGGTACCGCCGGGCCGGCCGGCAAGAATAGCGGCGAACTCGGAGTATCCGGTGGTTTCCGGGGCGAAACGCCGGCCGGTGCTGTCGACGATGACACCGCCGTGTACGACGGTCGCCCAGCCGATGAGCGTCTGGCTGCGCGACGACAGCGCGGCATGACCCTGATAGGCGTCCAGGAACGCGCTGTCGGCGCCGAGTTCGCCACCGATCCGGAGCGCGTCGCCGCGGCTGAACTGGCCGCCGTGGTAGTGGGCATCGGCTATTTCCGGCAGATGGCGGCGGACCAGCTCGCGATCGGCGCCGAAACCGTTCGTCGCCAGCAGGACAGCCCCGGTGGTCAGGTGTTCGCTGTTGCCGTCGGGGGTGGCGATCTCCACCCCGGTGACCCGCCCGCCGCTGGTGTGCACAGCACGCAGGCTCATCGGTGCGATGAGTTCGATCCGGGGATGCGCTTGCGCGCGCTGCACCAGATGCCGGAGCAGCCGGGAGCCGTGCCGTCCGGGGATGCTGTGGCAGCGGTCGGCGGTATGGCCGGGGTAGCGGAAATCGGTGACCAGTTCGAGCTCGAGTTGCTGACTGTCAGCGAGCCAGGTCACCAGCCGGGCGCTGGCTTCGGCGAGTGCGCCGGCCACGCGCCGGTCGGCGGTGCCACCGGTTTTGCGGGCGATGTCGTCGAGGAAGCGGTCCGGGCTGTCGTGGACTCCGGCCGCTTCCTGCCAGCGGGTTCCGGCAGCCGGAATCATCGCGGTGCACATCGAGGTGTTGTTACCGCGCTGGAAGTACTCGTCGGCGTCGATCACCAGGACGTTCGCGCCGAGTTCGGCGGCGCGCAGCGCAGCGACGAGTCCGCCGCCGGCGCCGGCGACGACGAGATCGAAATCCGGACCGTCCACGCTTCCTCCTATCGTGTTCCGGCTAGCGGAACGCAAGAATGTGGTCCCCTGCACTATGCACGTTCGGCAATCTGTGCACAAGTGCCTGTTGAACGGATTTACTCAGTGGAAACCGGGCGACGGCCGACAGAAGGTGGCTAGACAATCGTTTCGCTAAGCGGTACAACTTGTTCAGCGCTTGGTCGGTCCCGTCCCATGCGGCGGGGCCGGCGGACAACGAATCCACCCCGGAGAACGGAGCCACGATGGAGCCCTCGAGTGGCGGCACCACATCGGCCGCGCGGGCAGCTGAGGTGCTGCTCGAGTTCGGTCGCCGGTCCAGCGCCCTCGGCGTTTCGGAGATCGCCCGCTCGACCGGTATCTCCAAGGCCGTCGCGCACCGTATCCTCACCACCTTCGTGGAATGCGGGCTGCTGCTCTACGAGCCCGAAACCCGCCGCTACCTGCTGGGCCCGGCCGCCGCGACCCTGGGCGCCCGGGCGTTGGACGTCTCCCCGCTGCGCCGGATGGCCCGGGACGCGCTGGTGGAACTCCAGCGCGCCACCGGTGAGACCGCAACGGTGACCGGACGCCTGCCGGGCGGGCGGGTGTACCTGGACCAGGTCGAGAGCACGCAGGAAATCAAGATGACCGTGGAACTCGGCCGGCGCTTCGAACTGCACAGCGGCTCGTCGGGGCGGATCATCCTGGCCTATCTGTCCGACGAGGAGCAGGAGGATCTGCTGTCCCGTCCGCTGCCGCGGCTCACCGCCACCACCATCGTCGACCCCGAAGCTCTGCGTGCGGCGCTGCGCGCGGCCCGGGAGCGCGGAGTGTGCCGGTCGACCGGTGAACGACAGGAGGGCGCCGGGTCGATCGCGGCACCGGTGTTCGGCGCCGACGGTGCGGTGATCGGCTCGGTTTCGGTATGCGGGCCGAGCTACCGGATGACCGAAGAAGCCTGCGACCGGCACGAGAACGCGTTGCGCGAAGCGGCGCAGCGGGTTTCGCGTGCGCTCGGCCACCGGTCGACGGTGGAGGCGATATGACTCCGCGCAGTTGGCTCTACGTTCCCGGACACCGCGCCGACCGCATCGGCAAGGCTATCGATAGTGCCGCCGACGCCGTGGTGATCGACCTCGAGGACGCCGTCCCGGTGGGCGCGAAAGACCAGGCGCTGGCCAACGCGCTCGAGGCTCTGGGGGCGGTGCCGCCGCAACGGCAGGTCTGGCTGCGGCTCAACGCGCTCGGGACGCAATGGCTCGATCGCGAACTCACTGCCCTGGCAGCCGGCCCCGAACCGGCCGGGGTTCGATTGCCGAAATCCGACGATCCCGGCTCGGTGGCCGCGATCGCGGAACGTCTCCGCTGCCCCGTGCACGCCACCATCGAATCCGCCGCGGGCCTGCTCGCAGCCCCGCAGATCGCCCGCTGTCACCCGCGGGTCACCGGTATCGCGCTGGGCGAGGCGGATCTCGCCGCCGATATGCGCACCGAACCCGAGGGGCTGGCCTGGGCGCGCGGCTGGATCGTCACCGCGGCCCGAGCGGCCGGGCTGTCCTCGCCGGTGCAGAGCGTGTGGACGGCTGTGGACGATCCGGTGGGCCTGGCCGAAACGTCGCGGACCGGACGCGCCCAGGGATTCTTCGGCCGCTCCGTCATCCACCCCGATCAGATCGACATCGTCAACACGGCCTACACGCCGACAGCGGAGGAACAGGACCGGGCGCGCCGAATCGTCGACCGGGCGGCCGCCTCCATAGCGGCCGGCGAATCCGCTGTCCTCGACGAGAACGGCAGATTCATCGACCCCGCCGTGGTCGCAGGCGCCCGCGTGGTCCTCGATCGCGCCCAGGCCACAGCAGCACGAGGAGTGAAAGCATGACCGAACAAACCGTCACCGCGGGCCCGGACGCACTGTTGAACGCCGTGGTGGGCAGCGAACTCGATGTGGTCGAGCTCGGGCATCCGTACACGACCGGCATGCCGTGTTCGCCCAACCACCCCGGTTTCCGGATGACTCTCATCCGCCGGCACGGCGATATGGTCCGCCCCGACGGCGGCTCGGCCTCCAATGAGATCATCGTGACCGGCGGTCACGTGGGCACCCACGTGGATGCGCTTTCGCACGTCAGCCACTGCGGCAAACTGCACGGCGATATCGACGCCGAGGAAGCTCAGCGCGGCGGCCGCCATTCGAAGCACGGTGCGGAGAACATCCCGTTCATGCTGCGCCGCGGTGTGCTGCTGGATATCCCGCGGGTGCGCGGTGTCGAGGCCCTCGAAGCCGGCCAGGCCGTCACGGAACAGGACCTGCGCGATGCCGCCGACGCCGCCGGGGTGACCCCCCGACGCGGCGATGTGGTGCTCATCCGCACCGGCTGGGCCCGCCATTTCGAAGACGCTGCACGCTATCTCGGCCAGCAGGACGGCGTACCCGGCCCCGATGTGGCCGCCGCGCAGTGGCTGGCGGCCGCGGGAATCGTGGCGGCCGGCGCGGATACCACCGCATTCGAGCACATTCCGGCAGGTAAGGGACACAGTGTGCTGCCCGTGCACCGGGTGCTGCTGGTGGAGAACGGCATCCACATCATCGAACACCTGAACCTCGAGGCGGCCGGCGAGCGCGGGCTCACCGAGTTCACCTTCGTCATGGCGCCGTTGCGGATCACCGGCGGCACCGGATCGCCCGTACGCCCGGTGGCGGTGGTCGGCAAATGAACGGACCGGTCCGGAAACGGGACGTCACCACGGAGGGATCCTGTAATGCCTGATCAGCACGGTGCCAGTACTCGCCACGACCTGGCGAACACTGTCGTCGGCCGTCTCGCGGCCCTGGCCGATCGGACCCGCGCCGAAGGACTTCCGGGTGAGCTCCGCAAAGACGTGGCCCGCCGCGTTCTCGACGTCCTCGGGAACTCGCTCGCCGCGCACGATCAGCCCTCGGCCCGCGCGGTCACCGCCGTGGCCCGCGATTGGGCCGGCGCCGCCCGCGCCACCGGTATCGGCACCGGCGAACAATTCCCCGCCGCCACCGCGGCGTTGATCAACGGCACCCTCGCCCATTCGATGGATTCCGACGACACCCACCTGCCGTCGGTACTGCACCCGTCGGCGTCGGTCGTCCCCGCCGCGCTCGCGGTCGGTGAGGCGACCGCGGCCACCGGGGCCGCGGTCCTCGACGCCGCGGGCGTGGGTATCGAAATCGCGGTACGGCTCGGAATGGGCGGCTACGACGAGGAACTCGGTAATTCGGAATTCTTCGAACGTGGCCAGCACGCCACCTCCATCTGCGGCGCCGTCGGTTCGGCCGCCGCCGCGGCCATGCTGTACGGCCTGGATGCCGAGGGTGTCGCCGACGCCATGGGTATCGCCGCGAGTTTCGGCGCCGGTCTGCTGGAGGCCAACCGCACCGGCGGCACCGTCAAACGCGCACATTGCGGGTGGGCGGCGCATTCCGGTGTCACAGCAGCGGAATTCGCGCGGCACGGACTCACCGGCCCGCCCACGGTGATCGAAGGCCGGTTCGGTTTCCTGCACGCTTTCTGCGGCGACCGGGCCGATACCGCCAAGGTCGTCGACCGGCTCGGTGAGCACTGGGAACTGCCCGGCATCTTCTTCAAGCCCTACCCGTGCAATCATTTCACCCACGCCGGTATCGACGCGGCTCGTATCCTGCGCCGCGACGTAGACCCCGCCGAGATCGTGGAAATCGAGCTCGGCGTACCGAAACCGGTGCTGCGCACCATTGCCGAACCGCCCGCCGCGAAGGCCGCCCCCGAATCCGGGTACCACGCGGCGTTCTCCGGCCCGTTCACGGTGGCCCGCGCGCTGCTCGGCGGCTCGGGCCTCGGGGTCGGGCATGCCGATTTCACCGACGCGGCGGCGAAGGATCCGCGCACTCTGGAACTCGCGCGGCTGGTCACCTGCCACGGCGACGACCGGTGCGACGAGATCTACCCGCACCAGTTCCCGGCCGTGCTGCGCGTGCGCACCCGCGACGGCGCCTGGCACCAGGCCCGCGTGGACCACAACCGCGGCGGGCCGGCGAACCCGCTCTCCGACGACGAACTCACCGAGAAGTTCGATCTCAATGTCGAGGGCCGGCTGACGCCGGAATCCGCCCGCGCGGTGGCCGGATACGCACTCGCCCTGCCCGGGGCCGATTCACTGGTAACCCTCATGGCTGCCGTGCGCGGCTGATCCCGCCCGGCCTTCGCGGTGGAGCGCGTCACCCCGCACCACGGGGATGCGCTCCACCGCGGCTCACCGCGTTCCGTCGTACAGTGCCGCGGCGTTGTTCCCGAGCACATCGTTCACCTGCTCGGGGATGAGGCCGCAGCGCCGAATGTATTCCACCGCCCGGGTGTACTTCTCATCCCGGAAATACGGGTGGTCGCTTCCTGCATGAACGCGATTCGTATGACGACACTGCGCACGGTGAGCGGACCGGCGGACATCGGTCACCGTCGGGGCGCGCCCTCGGTCGCCCGCGAACCATGTCGTTCCGGCCCACTGTGGGTGGGCCGGAACAAGCGATCGCAGCCGGTCGGTCAGGAGATCTTGCGGCGGTAGACGCTCATGGCGAACAGGTAGGCGACCACGAGGATGCCGACGCACCAGGCGAGCGCGATCCAGATATCGGTGCCGACCGGTTGCCGGGTGAGCAGATCGCGGATGGCGTCGATGATGGAGGTCACCGGCTGGTTCTCGGCGAAAGCCCGCAACGGGCCGGGCATGGTGTCGGTGGGTACGAACGCCGAGCTGATGAAGGGCAGGAAGATCAGGGGGTAGGAGAAGGCGCTGGCTCCGTCGGGTGATTTCGCGGTGAGGCCGGGGATGACCGCGATCCAGGTCAGCGCGAGGGTGAACATGATCAGGATGCCCGCGACCGCCAGCCAGGCCGGCAGCCCGGCGCTCGACCGGAACCCCATGAGCAGGGCGACGAGTACGACGACCACGACCGAGATCAGGTTCGCGACCAGCGAGGTCAGCACATGCGCCCACAGCACCGAGGAGCGTGCGATCGGCATCGACTGGAAGCGTTCGAAAATTCCGCTTTGCATATCGAGGAACAGCCGGAATGCGGTGTAGGAGATACCGGAGGCGATGGTGATGAGCAGGATTCCGGGTAGCAGATACTGCACATAGGAATCCGATCCCGAATCGATCGCGCCGCCGAAAACATAGACGAACAACAGCATGAACGCGATCGGCATGATCGTGGTCGTGATGATGGTGTCCATGCTGCGGGTGATATGGCGCAGGGACCGACCCAGCAGCAGGGTGGTATCGGGGAAGAAGTGCGTGGTCATCGTGGTCCTAGTTCGTCCGTGCCGCGCTGCGGCCGGTTCCGGTGGGGTCGTTGTCGCCGACGAGAGCGAAGAAGATGTCTTCGAGGCTGGGCTGCTTCTCGACGTATTCCACCTCGGCGGGCGGGAGTAGTTGCTTCAGTTCGGCGAGGGTGCCGTCGACGATGATCCGGCCCCGGTGCAGGATCGCGATCCGGTCGGCGAGTTGTTCGGCTTCCTCCAGGTATTGGGTGGTGAGCAGCACCGTTGTGCCCTGTTCGGCGAGTTCGGCCACTGCCTGCCATACCTCGACGCGAGCCTGGGGGTCCAGCCCGGTGGTCGGTTCGTCCAGGAAGACCACCGGTGGATTCCCGATGAGGCTCATGGCGATATCGAGGCGCCGGCGCATACCACCGGAGTAGGTGGAAACCTTCCGGCCGGCCGCGTCGGTGAGTGAGAACCGCTCGAGCAGGCTGTCGGCGATCTGCTCGGCGTTCTTCAGATGCCGGAGCTTGGCGATGAGCACGAGGTTTTCCCGGCCGCTGAGGATTTCGTCGACGGCGGCGAACTGCCCGGTGAGGCTGATGGATTCGCGCACCTCACCCGGCTGCGCGGCAATATCGAAGCCGTTGACCCAGGCTGCCCCGGAGTCGGCTTTCAAAAGTGTGGACAGGATTTTCACCAGAGTGGTCTTGCCGGCCCCGTTCGAGCCGAGGAGGGCGAATATGCTGCCCCGTTCGACCACCAGGTCGACGCCGCGCAGCACCTCCAGCTTGTTGTAGGACTTTTCCAGACCCTGCACACGGATCGCCGGAGCTTGTTGTGTAGTCATCGGAATGCCTCTAATTTCCCGCGTCGGCCGCGAGGTCGATGGTGTGGATCAGCCGGGCCCGTTCCCGGCCGATCCACGAGTCCTCGGGGTAGTTCCGCGCGAACGACTCGATGAACTCCACGGGGTCCGCGCCGACGATTTCGCGAATCGGGGTGCTCTCGGTCGCACTCCGCTCGAACAGGTCGGTCAGGTCCTCGAAGATCGAGACGCCGCCTACCCGGCCGGTGTGCAGCAGGTACCGCTCGAAACCTTCGATCGCTGTGCGCTGATTCGGGGGTAGCCGGCGCGCCCGGGCCTTGTACTGCCGCCACCGCCGTTTGTCGCCGAGATCGCCGGCCACTTTCGCAGTGAGATTCGAGATGTCCATGGCTGTCTGCCTTCCGTTCCGTGCGCCTCGCAACCGAGGTGAATATAAGTAGATGTACACGTACATCGCGTGAGCTAACTATAAGTAGACATATACGTACATGCAAGCCCCGTGTTGGGCGATCAAATCCGGGGCGACGGGAGTGGGGCGGCCGCGGCAAGTGCCGAAGCCGCAGACGGTGGCCGTATCCGATGGCATACCGGGCCGAATCGCCGTGGCGGCGGTAGCCTCGGGATCGGGAAACAACCTGACTACGAGGAGTCGAGTAGATGAGCCGACCGGTTCGGATCGGAATGCAACTCCAGCCCCAGCACGCCCCCGATTACGGACTCATACGCGATGCGGTGTTGCGGGCCGAGGACGCCGGCGTGGATATCGTGTTCAACTGGGACCACTTCTATCCCCTCTACGGCGACCCCGACGGCGCCCACTTCGAATGCTGGACCATGCTCGGCGCATTCGCCGAGCAGACCGAGCGGGTCGAGATCGGTGCGCTGGTCACCGGTGGCGGTTACCGCAATCCCGATCTGCTCGCCGATATGGCTCGCACCGTCGACCAGATCAGCGGCGGCCGGCTCATCCTGGGGATCGGGTCGGGCTGGTTCGAACGGGATTACGACGAATACGGCTACGATTTCGGCACCGCGGGCACCCGGTTGGACCTGCTGAAGGAGTACCTGCCCCGGATTACGAATCGGCTGGGAAAGCTGAACCCGCAGCCGGTCCGGGAGATCCCGGTCCTCATCGGCGGTGGTGGCGAGAAGAAAACGCTGCGGCTGGTGGCCGAGTACGCCCAGATCTGGCACAGCTTCGGTGAACTGGACGTGTTCACCCACAAGAGCCAGGTGCTCGAGGAGCACTGCACCCGGGTCGGCCGGGAACCGGCGAAGATCGAACGGTCGGTGGCCTGGCCGGGCGGTGAAGCGGCCCCCGCCTACCACGCCGCGGGGGCGACCCTGTTCACCGTGGGGGTCAACGGTCCCGATTACGACCTGACGCAGGTCAAAGAGGCGATCGCCTGGCGGGACCAGGCCAACCCGGAGCCGGTCAGCGGTATCGCCTGAGTCGTCGCGACGCGCAACGGCCATGCCCCCTGAACTGCTCGGGGCATGGCCGTGCGGTACTTCGAAGTGGCTGCCGCCTACTTGTCCTCGGCCCACCGGGTGGTTCCCGGCGGGGCGAGGAAGGTGTTGATCATGTCCACGCCGGCGACGATCAGAGTGGGGCCGCCGACGACGATCGTGCCGATCACACCGCCGATGGCCGCGCCGCTGACGATCCCGGCGGGTATGCCGACGCCGGTTCCCACGGTGACGAGCAGCCCGATACCGGCTCCGAGAACTGTTCCGATGAGTCCGCCGATTGCGCTGGCGAGGCCGATCTGCGAGGTGAGATTGTCCTGAGCCGCCATGTTCTCCTGCGGGGACGCCACCGGTTCGGCGGCCGGGCGTGCTGCCGCCGGATCCTTGACGGCGGTGAGCTCCAGTACTCGGCCTTCGTCCCGGACCGCGTGCGGCAGCGGGTACTCGGTGCCGCCTTCGCGTACCGCCAGCGGCAGGGTGACCACGGTGGCACCCGACTCGTCGACGATACCGACGGTTCCCCCGGCTACCTCGAAGGTGCCGTGGGTGAGGGTGGTGACAACGGTGTTGCCGACCAGTTCGGTGCGGTAACCGATATCCGGGGTGGCGGCCGGGGCCGCGTAGGCAGTCGACGCGCCGAAGGTCGCGGTGGCAATGAGCGGCACGGCGGCCGCGGCAATCTTGCGGATCCTCATTGGTTCACATGTCCGATCTGATCACGGTGTCGCCAAGGGTGGTAACCGCCGGGACGACCGAGCCGACCGAGTTCCGCCGGACCGAAACGGCTGTGTCCGGGCGGTTTCGAGCATTTGAGACACTACGCTGTCGAGGCGCAAGTGCGACAGAATTTAGTGGAATTTTTTCCGTGAAACTTTAAAGATGGGATGAATCGGCTATCGGGCATTGTCTGCGGGGTTGTATCGATCAGTCGCCCGGCGGCAGTGACTCCGCCCCTGCCCTCGTGTGCGTGTTGACCACCCCCTCGGTCGCGACGTCAGCCAATTTGTGGCTATCTGCAGTGATGCGCACTTGATAATGTAATTGCGTGCGTAGTTCCAGCTGACCGTCCCGAGAAAAGAAGGAACACCCATGACAACGGCACATGCTCAGCACACCGAACACGATCACCGACACGGACCGGACTGCGGGCATGTCGCGGTACCGCACGGCGACCATGTGGATTACGTCCACGACGGCCACCTCCACCGCGAGCATGCCGGCCACTACGACGAATGCGAACCCGCCGGGCATACCGAACACAACAGCCACGACCATGTGCACGGTGAAGGCTGCGGCCATGTGGCCGTCCCGCACGGTGACCATGTCGACTACATCCACGACGGCCACCGCCACGCCCCCCACGACGGCCACTACGACGAACACTGAGCCCCCGGCTGACATCGGCCACCACGAATCCCGAGACTGTCGAACTCATCGGGACCCGCTGTACAACGGGTCCCGATGAATTCGTATCGGGCCGGACATCGAGTCCCGGCAGTGCCGGACGCTCAGGCCCCGAGGTTGTCAGTTCTGCGGAGCCACCTGTTGCTTCGGCGCCCACTTGGTGGTGCCCGGTGCCGCGTTGAGAGTATTGACCAGATCCACCGCCGCGATGACCAGCGTGGGGCCGCCGACGGCTATCGTGCCGATGATTCCCCCGATGGTGGCGCCCGCGATGATACTGGCGACGACGCCCGGTCCGGTCACGATTCCGGTCAGCCCCACCAGCGCACCGATCGCGGTACCGATGAACCCGCCGATCGCGGTGGCAAGCCCGAACTGCGAAGCGAAATTGTTCTGGGCCGCCAGGTTCTCCTGCGGTGAGGCCACGAACTCGGCGGCGGGCCGCGCGGTCGCGGGATCCTTCACCGCGGTGAGTTCGAGAACCCGGCCGTCCTCCCGGATTTCATGGGGCAGTGGGTATTCGACGGTGCCCTCGCGTACCGACAGCGGCAGGGTGACCACGGTGGCGCCGGATTCGTCGACGATATCGACGTTTTCACCGGCCGATTCGAAAGTGCCGTGGGTGAGTGTGGTGACAACGGTATCGCCGGCCAGTTCGGTGCGGTAACCGATATCCGGGGTGGTGGTGGGGGCCGCTTGAGCGGCGGCCGAACCGAAGGTCGCGGCGGCTATCAGCGGCACCACGGCCGCGACAAACTTGCGGATCTTCATGAGTTCACACGTCCGATCTGATCACTTTGTTCGCAAAGGATGGTTTACAGCTGGGACGAGCACGCTGTTCGTATCCGCCGGGGGAATCACCTGATCACCGGCGTTTTCGAACAGTCCAGACACTACGCTCCGAAAGGTCTGCGGAGGGTGGGATTTCGTGGAAAACCCCGGCTCCGCATTCGGCGATCGAGAACTTCGGATTGTCCGAAAGACTACCGCCGCCGTATCACCGCCGGTAATCGACCACCGGAGAATGGGAGACGCGACTCGCCAATTCGCACCATTACCGCGGTATTGCAAGGGAATTCGCATGCCGGGTGCGCCACGGGCCGGTGGGGGTAGTGTCGCGGTGAACTCCGGCATCCGTCGCGATTACGGCCGATGAGCTCGGCACCGCCCGCGATCACCGGGTCGTGAGCGCGCCGGCTGCGCGGCCGGGAAATAGAATCCGGCGCGGATCAGCGTGGGCGTAAAACGATCTCGGTGGGGTGGCCGTCACGGGGTGTGTCGACAGCGGTCCGGACCGCACGAGCGACTGTCTCCGGCCGGAGGAATCGGGCCGGATCGTAGTCGCGGCCCTCCCCGGCGGTGATCTCACGCTGCATATCGGTATCGATCCGTCCGGGATGCACGGAGGTCACCCGGATGGACGGCTCCTCCAGCCGGAGCACATCCCCGAACGCGCGCAACCCGAACTTACTCGCGGCGTACGAGGCCCAGCCGGCGTTCGCCCGCAGACCCGCGCCGGAGTTGATCAGCACCACGTGACCGTGCGCGGCACGCAAGGCGGGCAGCAGCAGCCGGGTGAGCTCCACCACGGCGATCAGATTGGCTTCGAGGGTGCTGCGCCACTGCTCCACCGAGGATTCCGCAATTGTGCCGAGATCGGCGATACCGGCGTTGTGGACTAGAACGTCCAGCCGGTCGATCGTACGCACCGCCGCGGCCACCGCACCGTAGTCGGTGAGTTCCACCGGCCAGCCGGTCGCGCCGGGAAGTTCGGCCAGGATGTTCTGCAACCCGGCCGCCGTACGCCCACCCAGCAGCAGCGAGTGGTCGGGTGCCAGTTCCCGCGCGATCGCCGCACCGAGCCCGCGCCCACCCCCCGTGATCAATGCCACCGGCCGCTCACCGTCGGGAAAATCCGCTACCTGCACAGCACCCTCTCCTCGTTCGGTCGTCGCGCACACACGCGGATCGATACCCCGACTGTATTCCGCGCTACCCCCAGCAGCGTGTCCACCACTTCGAACACGATCGCAACCCACCGCACATCACAGCGAAACCAGAGCTGGCTACTTATTGTGAGCATCCACTCCGAACAAGGGTCTACCCCGACACTCCGCCCACCAGCCCCCGAAACACCTTCGACACCCCACCCCGCGCCGCCACTGCCGACACCGTGAAGACGAGCAAGATATAGAAATGGCACACCCCGGTTTCACCCCCACCCAGCTCGCTGCCCGGGCGGCGTATCTGCTGCGTGGCAACGATTTGGGAACCATGACCAGCGCCGCCCCGCGACTGTATCCGCATATGTGGAGCTGGGACGCGGCCTTCGTGACGGTAGGGCTCGCACCATTGAGCGTGGAACGCGCGGTGATCGAGCTCGACACCTTGCTTTCGGCGCAGTGGAAGAACGGGATGATCCCGCACATCGTGTTCGCCAACGGCGTGGACGGTTATTTTCCGGGGCCGGCCCGCTGGGAGTGCCGACTGCTGGCGGTGCAGGCGCCCGACGGCCCGGACACGTCCGGAATCACACAGCCGCCGGTACATGCCATCGCGGTGCAGCGGATTCTGGATCATTCGCGTCGGCACGGGCGTAGTACCCGCGCCGTGGCCGAGGAGTTCCTGAACCGCCGCTGGCCCGATCTGGTGCGCTGGCATCGCTGGCTGGCACATGCCCGCGACCCGCTCGGCAACGGCCGGATCACCCTCTACCACGGCTGGGAATCGGGGATGGACAATTCGCCGCGCTGGGACCGGGCCTACGACAATGTGTCGCCCGGCGCGGATCTGCCGCCCTACCGGCGTGAGGATGTGCTCGTCATCGACGACCCCACGCAGCGCCCCAGTGACCGCGAATACGACCGGTACCTGTGGCTGGTGGAGCAGATGCGGCGCGCGCGCTATGACGACGCCGAACTGAGCACCGTGATGAATTTCGCCGTGGAGGACGTGTTCGTCACCGCCATTTTCGCTCTGGCCTGCGAAGTATTGGGGCAGATCGGTGAGGAATATCATCAGCCGAAGGCCGATACCCGGGAGTTGTTCGCGTGGGCGGACCGGTTCCGCGCCGGCGTGATCGCCACCACCGATGCCCGCACCGGCGCCGCCCGCGATTACGACACCCGGCTGGGTCGCTGGATCACCACCGAGACCTTGGCGATGTTCGCGCCGCTCATCAGTGGCGGGTTGCCGCGGGCCGCAGAGCGCAATCTGCTGCGGCTCTTCGAGGGCCCGCGGTTCTGCGGCCACCCCGATCTGCGGTATGCGCTACCACCGTCGACCTCGCCGGTATCGAAGGATTTCCGGCCCCGTGAATACTGGCGTGGCCCGGTGTGGCCGGTGATGAGCTGGCTGTTCTCCTGGGTTTTCGCCCACCGCGGTTGGGCGGAACGTTCATTCGTCCTGCGCGCGGAAGCGTTGCGTCAGGTGAGCGACGGTAGCTTCGCGGAGTACTACGAGCCGTTCACGGGGGAGCCGCTGGGCAGTATGCAGCAGTCCTGGACGGCGGCCAGTGTGCTGGACTGGCTGGGCTGACGGATCAGGCGGGCTGTGAGCTGGCGGCCGGTTCGCAGGTGTTCTTCAGCGAACAACCTCCGCAGGACCCGCCGCAACCGCCGGTCGCCGGCGGCGGCGCGATGGCTTCGGCGGCCCGCGCGCCCGCATTGGCGCCCGCGCCGAGAGTGAACAGGGCGATGACCAGCACGCCGACGGTAACGAGGATGCCGGTGAGCATGCCGGCGGCGAGCACCACCAGCCCGCCCGCGGCGAGCAGCGCACCGGAAACCACCGAGGTGGGGGCGGCGACCCGGTTCGCGGCGCGGAACGCGTTCTCGTCGCGCAGCGCGGCCTCGGTGTGCACGCCGATGTACCGGTTGCCCGGCAGGCGCCCGATGAAGCCGAGCACGCCCGTCGCCAGGGCAATCAAGGCCAGGACGAACAGCAGAATCGCGACGACAAGCACGAGCCGAGAATACCGCAGAGGGTTTGCCGGTCCGCGGTTCGGCCGGGCATCCGGGACCGAGTAGACCCAGGTCACACCTGTGCTGTGTTGTCGGCGCGCTGGCGCGCGCGGAGTTTCGGCGGGCCAAACCTTCGAGGGCCTCGCTGGACTCGGCCGCGCGGTTGGGTGCGTTGGGGTCGGCTGCGTGGCTGGGTGCGTCGGGATCGGGTGGCGCGACGGATTCGCTCACCTTTTTGGGCTTGTCAGGGGGCAAGTCTTAGGCTGTCGACGACGGATTTCTCCCCACCAGCAGCTAGAGAAGGCAGGACCGTGCAGGACTCCCGCGCAACCGAGACCGCCGGGCAGAGCTCGGTAGACACCGGCGCCCCGGGCCGGGGCGACGATACGCCCGCCCATCGGTACACTGCTGCGCTCGCGGGGGAGATCGAACGCCGGTGGCAGCAGCGCTGGATCGAGCGCGGGACCTTCCACGCCCCGAACCCGGTCGGCCCACTGGCGGGGGATGTACCGGCGGACAAGCTGTTCGTGCAGGACATGTTCCCGTACCCGTCGGGGGCCGGGCTGCATGTGGGGCATCCGCTGGGTTATATCGCCACGGATGTGTTCGCGCGGTACCACCGGATGCACGGACGCAATGTGCTGCACGCGCTGGGCTACGACGCGTTCGGGCTGCCTGCCGAGCAGTACGCCGTGCAGACCGGCGCGCATCCGCGCGACACCACCGAGGCCAATATCGCGACCATGCAGCGGCAGCTGGACCGGCTGGGCCTGGGCCACGATCGGCGGCGTTCGTTCGCGACCACCGATCCCGAGTACTACAAATGGACGCAGTGGATCTTCCTGCGCATCTACAACGCCTGGTACGACCGGGAAGCCGGCCGGGCCCGGCCGATCGAGGAACTGGAGCGGCAGTTCGCTTCGGGTGCCCGTCCGGCCCCCGACGGTAAGGACTGGGCGAGCATGTCCACCGCCGAGCGGCGGGCGCTGATCGATTCGTACCGGCTGGTGTATCAGACCGATTCGATGGTGAACTGGTGCCCGGGTCTGGGGACGGTGCTGTCCAACGAGGAGGTCACCGCGGACGGCCGCAGCGAACGCGGCAACTTTCCGGTGTTCCGGAAGCGCCTGTGGCAGTGGATGATGCGGATCACGGCCTACTCCGACCGCTTGATCGACGATCTGGATCATGTGGATTGGCCGGAGAACGTGAAGGCCATGCAGCGCAACTGGATCGGGCGTTCACGTGGTGCCCGGCTCGAGTTCGCCACGGCGGCGGGCGATGTGGAGGTGTTCACCACCCGACCCGACACCCTGTTCGGTGCGACCTACATGGTGCTGGCTCCGGAACACGAGATGGTCGATGCGTTGACAGCCGCCGACTGGCCGGCCGATACCGATACCCGCTGGACCGGCGGTAGCGCGACCCCGGCCGAAGCGGTCGCCGCCTACCGTAAGGCGATTGCGGCGAAATCGGATCTGGAGCGGCAGGAGAACAAGGACAAGACCGGCGTCTTCCTGGGGGCTTTCGCCACCAACCCGGTGAACGGCGCGCAGGTCCCGATCTTCATCGCCGACTACGTGCTGAGCGGGTACGGGACGGGCGCGATCATGGCCGTGCCGGGACAGGATCAGCGCGACTGGGATTTCGCGACCGCGTTCGGGCTGCCCATCATCCGGACCGTCGAGCCGCCGGAGGGCTTCGACGGCGAGGCATATACCGGTGACGGCCCCGCGATCAATTCCGACTACCTGAACGGCCTGTCCATCGCCGAGGCCAAGGCCGCCGTGATCGCGCGGCTGGAAGCCGACGGCCGCGGCGCCGGCACCGTGCAGTACAAGCTGCGGGACTGGTTGTTCGCGCGGCAGCGGTACTGGGGCGAGCCGTTCCCGATCGTCTACGACGAGTCAGGTGCCCCGCATGCGCTGCCGGAATCGATGCTGCCGGTGCGGTTGCCCGAAGTGGACGATTTCGCCCCGGTCACCTTCGACCCGGACGACGCCGATTCCGAACCGTCTCCGCCGCTGGCGAAGGCTACCGACTGGGTGGAGGTGGAGCTGGATCTGGGCGACGGCCCGCGCACCTACCGTCGCGATACGAATGTCATGCCCCAGTGGGCGGGAAGTTCGTGGTACCAGCTGCGTTACGCTGATCCCGGCAATTCCGAGGTGTTCTGCGCCAAGGAGAACGAGAACTACTGGCTGGGCCCGCGGCCGGCCGAGCACGGCGCGGACGATCCGGGTGGCGTGGACCTGTACGTGGGCGGCGTGGAGCATGCCGTACTGCATCTGCTGTATTCCCGGTTCTGGCAGAAGGTGCTGTTCGACCTGGGCGAGGTGAGTGGTAGCGAACCGTACCGGCGCCTGTTCAACCAGGGTTATGTCCAGGGGTTCGCCTACACCGACGCCCGCGGCGTCTATGTTCCGGCGGCCGAGGTCGTCGAACGGGACGGCAAGTTCTACTGGACCGACGCCACCGGCACCGAGATCGAGGTGAACCAGGAATACGGCAAGATCGGCAAATCGTTGAAGAACGCCATCGCCCCCGACGAGATCTGCGATCTGTACGGGGCCGATACGTTCCGCTTCTACGAAATGTCGATGGGTCCGCTGGATACGTCGCGGCCGTGGGCAACCAAGGACGTCATCGGCGCGCACCGTTTCCTGCAGCGGGTGTGGCGACTGGTGGTGGACGAGGAGACCGGCGCTACCCGGGTTACCGAGGACAGTCCGTCCGGGGAGACGTTGCGGCTGCTGCATCGGACCATCGCCGGGGTCGACGAGGATCTGGCGGCCATGCGCGACAACACCGCCGGCGCCAAGCTGATCGAGCTGACCAATCACCTGACCAAGGCGTACCCGAAGGGCGCCCCCCGCTCGGCCGTGGAACCGGTGGTGCTGATGCTGGCGCCGCTGGCCCCGCATATGACCGAGGAGCTGTGGGAGCGGCTCGGCCACACCGGTTCACTGGCGCACGGCCCGTTCCCCGTGGCCGATCCGGCGTTGCTGACGGCGGAGACGGTGGAGTATCCGATCCAGGTGAACGGGAAGGTCCGCAGCCGTATCCAGGTGGATCCGGAGGCCGATAAGGCCGCGATCGAGGCGGCCGCGCTGGCCGACGAGAAGATCGTCGCACTGTTGGACGGGAAGGCTCCACGCAAACTGATCGTGGTGCCGGGCCGGCTGGTCAATATCGTCGCCTGAGCGGGCCGGCCCGAGCGTTGTCTCGGCGAGCTTTCGCTTACCTGCCCTACCGGCGGCCGGCCGACGCGGTGGTCCGGCAACACCCGGGCTACCGTGTTGGCCGGTAGTTAATCTGCGAGACTCCTCGGACTTGCCTGCGTGGGCTAGCGTGCGTGCGTTCGGCCCGGAACAGGAGTCCACTGTGAAACCTCTTGCGCTCTTCGTCGCACACCAACCGGCCGGTTCCCGGTCGCGCGTGACCTGCCAGTACAAATGCGGTAACGCCTGCTTCCACGAGGTGCCCAACACCTCGTCGAACACCTACTTCGGGGATATCGTGGCCGGGATCTCCCGGCGCCGGATGCTGCAGGGTAGCGCGGCCGCGGTGGTCGCGATCGGTGCCGTCGGGACGCTCGCGGCCTGCGGTGACGACGCCGGCGCCGGCAGCGCCGAAGGCGGGCCGGGGATGGGGACCGGGTTCGCGCCGGTCGCGCCCAACACCCAGGACGCGGTCGTCGTTGCGGAGGGCTACGAACAGGGCGTGGTGATCCGCTGGGGCGATCCACTGTTCGAGGACGCGCCCGAATTCGACTTCTATGGTCAGACGGCGGCGGCTCAGGCCAGGCAGTTCGGTTACAACAACGATTTCGCCGGACTGCTGCCGATCGAGGGGCAGCCGGGCAAATACCTGCTGGTGGTGAACCATGAATACACCACCGAGGTGTTCATGTTCCCCGGGTACGAGCCCGAGGCGATCACCCGCGAACAGGTCGATATCGCCATGGCCGCGCACGGTCTGTCGGTGGTCGAGGTGCACGGCGAGCCCGGGACGGGGCAGCTGAAACCCGTATTCGGCAAGTACAACCGGCGCATCACCGCGACAACGGAATTCGAGCTGACCGGCCCCGCCGCCGGCAGCCCGCTGCTGAAAACCGCCGCCGACCCCACCGGCACCAAAGTGCTCGGCACCATCAGCAACTGTTCCGGCGGGGTAACCCCCTGGGGCACTGTGCTTTCCGGGGAAGAGAACTTCAACGCCTACTTCATCGGCAAATCCGCTGATCCGGTATCCGCCGAGCGGCTGGACCGCTACGGTATCGGCGAATCCGATTCGCCCCATTTCTGGGAGAAGTTCGACAAGCGTTTCGATATCGCGGCCGAACCCAACGAGGCCAACCGTTTCGGCTGGGTGGTCGAGGTGGATCCGTGGGATCCGCAGTCCACGCCGGTCAAGCACACCGCGCTGGGCCGGTTCAAGCACGAGGCCGCGAATATCCATGTCACCGCTGACGGCACCGTGGTCGCCTACAGCGGTGACGACGAACGCTTCGACTACATGTACAAGTTCGTCTCCACCCGCAAGATCGAATCCGGCACCGGCGCCGCCAGTCGCCGCCACAACCGCACCATCCTGGACGCCGGCACTCTCTACGTCGCGAAACTCACCGGCGATCACCCCGACCGGATCGACGGGTCCGGGACCGTTCCCTCCGACGATGGCTTCACCGGTAAGGGGCAGTGGATCCCGATCCTGCGCACCGGCGAGGACGGGCGCGGTGAATCGCTGGTGGACGGGATGACCGCCGAAGAGGTCGCGGTCTTCACCCGCCTCGCCGGCGATAAGGTGGGCGCCACCAAGATGGACCGGCCCGAGGATTTCGAGGCCGATCCGAAAACCGGGAAGGTCTATGTCGCGCTGACCAACAACAGCAAACGCGGCACGGCCGGCGAGGCCGCCGCGGACGAGGCCAACCCGCGCAACGAGAACAAGAACGGCCAGGTCCTCGAGCTCATCGACGATCACGCGGGCACCGAATTCACCTGGTCGCTGTTACTGGTCTGCGGTGACCCGGCGGCCGCCGACACCTACTTCGCCGGTTACGACAAGACGAAGGTCAGCCCGATCTCCTGCCCGGACAACCTCGCCTTCGATCCGTACGGCAATCTGTGGATCAGCACCGACGGCAACGCCCTGGACGCCAACGACGGACTGTTCGCGGTGGTTCTCGACGGCGACCGCCGCGGCGAGACCAAACAGTTCCTGTCGGTCCCCGTCGGCGGCGAGACCTGTGGTCCGGTGATCACCGAAGAACGGGTCATCGTCTGCGTCCAGCATCCGGGTGAAACCGATGACGCCTCGGTGGAGGCGCCGGCGTCGCACTGGCCGGATGGCGGCACCGCGCAGCCGCGCCCGTCCGTGGTGGCGGTCTGGAAGGCCGGTGGCGGCCGGATCGGCATCGATTAAGCGTTGGCCGCAACGGTTCCGGCCGGGCTACCCGGCCCGGCTGGAACCGCCCGGGCCGGCCTGTCCGCCCGGTGCAGTGGTTCAGCGGAAGTCGTCCGCGTGGTCCTTCGCCCATCGAGTGAGGGGAACGCCCAGGGCGCCCGCTAACCGCTGCCGGTGAGACCACCCATTCGGGCGAACCGGTGGAAATCCCCTTGGGCACCGCTGTACACGTTCACATCGGTGGGGCCGTGGATACCGGGGATGGAACCGGAATCGGTCTGCTGCCAGAACGTCCACGCCGGCCAGCGTCCAGGGACCTCCGGTTGCGGGCGGTCGCGATAGTCGGCGATCCACAGCGGGTAGCGGTGGAACTGATCGCTGTCGGCCATCGCGGTTTTCCAGAAGGTCGGATACGTGTAGATGATCGGTACGCGGCCGGTCAGTGCCTGAACCGTATTGAGATAACGGTGTGTCCAGTCGATCAGGGCAGCGGGGGACAGTCCGCCGGAATGCTCGATATCCAGCACCGGCGGTAGATCGAGCGGTCCGTTCTGGCCCAGTACGACCGCCGCGTAGAGCGCGGCCTGCGGTTCCGGTGGGAGGTCCGGATGGGCATAGTGATAGGTGCCGCGGGCCATCCCGGCGACCCGCATGTGCAGGCTGTCCTGGACGAAGTACGGGTTGACGTAATGCAGTCCCTCGGTGGCCTTGACCATGGCGAAACCGTGGCCCGCGGCGCGTACCGCGAACCAGTCGATGGGCCGCCCGCTGTCGTGCTGCCAGGACGAGACGTCGGGACCGGTCGGCTGGGCGATTGCGGTCGGAGAGACGCCGAATCCCGCCGCGCACACCAGCACTGCGCCCACCGCGGAGTTCCGTATCAGGCGTCGGCCCGCGCCGGCGCGGGCCCGGCCGCGGACCGAAGGCCGAACGGCCCGGTGGTGGGAGGTGTTGTTCAGGGTGCCGGGCCCGCGCCGCAGGAGGCGGCGCAACGGTGCAGTCGGTCTCCAACGGACAGGTTTCATGCTCACCGACCCTATGCACCGGCAGGCCGGCTACCTGGTAAGACCGCGCCGTGAATCGGCACCGATATCGTCGCGCGGACGCATCGGTTTCTCACACCCCCGGAAGCGGCCCGGTACTCCGCGACAGCGGGCTGCCGACCGGTTGTAGGTAGCAAACGAGGATCGCTGTCGTCTCGCCGCCGTTGTTGCGGGCGATATGAGCGTGTTCCGGTCCGCTCGGTTCCCGGAACACCCGGCCACGCCGGTAGGCGGCGGGACCGTCCAGCCCGGGATGGTCCAGGACACCCCGGGTGACCAGGACGAACAGCGTTCCGTCGTGGTAGTGCGGGCCGCTGCTGCCGCCGGGCGCGATCCGTGTCTGCCGCACGATGATCTCCCGGCGCCGCAACGGCATACGGAACAGTTCGCGGCTCGCTGTCCCGTGGGCGGGCGCGGGGTTCGGCCGGAAAGGTCGCATATCCCCATCGAACACCAGCTCGCCCCGCCCAGGAGACGCCGGCTCGGCTCGCCGATCGGTTGAGCAGCGCCGTCACCCGGGCTGCTCGCGCGTTGATGTATCCCTGGACGTGCTTGTCCTCGCACCGCCCGCAAACGGGCGTTCCCCATCATAAATGTGACATATTTCACGTCCGATTTGTCCGATTACCGGTGCTTCCCGGTCAGTGATGATGCCCTCACGTATTCGATCCACGAAACGGAGGACATATGGCGACGGAACGAAACACGCACTCCTGGAGGGAATTCCGCGATCACCTCGGCGTTGCGATCATGCTGGCGGGCGGAGTGCTCGTCAGTGCGATCAACATCTATCTGGTAGGGAGTCTGTTGCCGAGCGCGGTCGCCGACATCGGCGGCGAGAGGCTGTATGCGTGGAGTGCAACGATCTTTTCGGTCGCGCAGGTGGCCGGCACGCTGGCCGTGAGCCGGATGCTGTCTCTGCGCAGCACGGTCGGCTCGTATCTGATCGGATTCGGGATGTTTGCGGCCGGCTCGGTGGTGTGTGCGGTGAGTCCGGTCATGGCGGCGTTCCTGATCGGCCGCGGGGTCCAGGGGCTGGGCGCGGGACTGCTCACCGGATTGGGTTTCGCGGCAGTGTACGTGGCGTTGCCACGGTCGCTGTGGGTACGCGGGACCGCGTTGATCTCGGCTATGTTCGGGGTCGGCACTCTCGCAGGCCCGGCTATGGGGGGATTGTTCGCCCAGTTCGATATGTGGCGAGTCGCGTTCGTTGTCCTCGCTGTTGTGGGTGTGGCGGCAGCAGGTTTCGCGCCGCGGGTCCTGCCGAAGAGTGACAGCCGCCAGACCCCCGCACCGGTTCCGGTCGTATCGCTGACGCTGGTGGTCGGTGCCGCCACGGCTGTGAGTGTGGCCGGGGTTGTCGCGGGTGTCGCGGCGATGACGCTCGCGCTCGCGGTGGCCGTCGCTTCCGTGCTCGTTTTCCTGGCCTGGGAAAGGCATGCGGGGCAACGGATTCTCCCGCTCGCGACGTATCGGTCCGGCAGTCCGTTGCGGTGGGTGTATCTGACGATCGTGGTGCTGTCGGCTGGTGTGGGCGTGGAGTTGTTTCTTCCCTTGTTCGGCCAGCGCCTGGCGGGCTTGCCTCCGGTCGTGGCCGGATTCTTCGGTGCCGCCTTGTCCCTGGGCTGGCCGGTGAGTCAGATGCTCGTCGCCTCGGTGCAGCGCGAAGCCACGATCCGGCGACTTCGAGTTGCCGGTCCGCTGCTGCTGGCGATCGGATTCCTGGGCCTGGCGTTGCTGCAACGCAGCCATGTCTCCTTGCCGATGGTTCTGGCCTGGCTGCCGCTACTGTTCCTCGCCGGGGCCGGTATCGGCATCGCCTGGCCACATCTGTCGGTGGCCGCGATGACCAGCTCTCCGGATCCGGAAGAAGGCCAGAAGGCCGCGGCGGCCATTGCGACGATCCTGACCATGTCAACGGCCTTCGGCGCCGCCGTCGCCGGTCTGCTGGTCAATCTCGGTGGAACCTCGCTGGTGAACTCGTCGCGTTACCTGCTGTTGGGATTCACCGCCATCGCTGCACTCGGGATCTCGACCGCTGTCCGCGTGAACCGTACGACACGAATACCGGACCTCCGCAAGGACACCACTGCGGTATAGCGCCGGTGAAAAGCTGCCCCTGAACGGGGCGCAGCCGATGCGCCGCCCCAGGCCGGATCATCGTGCCTGCGGGCGGCGCTCGGGAAGGTGTCTGCGGACTGCCGCACCCGCACCGGCCCCGCGGGTTCGATGCCGTGGGCGCTCGGGTCCTGGTCTACGAGGCGGCCGTGGCGTGATCGCGGAGCCAATCCCGGTAATGCGTACCGGCGAGCCGGGCTTGCGGGCCCGCGAGGAGTGCTTCGCCGGGAACGGCCGCGAACATACCGGCCGATTCGTCGGTGACGACGAGACGATCGTCGTGCTGCGCGGCCAGGGTGATCCGGCCGAGTTCGTCCAAGGCGAAGACCTCCGGCCCGGCGACATCGCGGATCCCTTGCAGCGGGGCGCGAGTGGCGACTGCGACCACCGCGTCGACGACATCGGCGGCCGCCATCGGCTGCAGGCGGGTACTGGGCAGGCGGACGGTGTCGCCGTCGGCGGTCCAGGACAGCACCGAATCCATGAACTCGAAGAACTGTGTGGCCCGGACGATGGAGTACGGAGTGGGCCCCCACTTCACCATCTGCTCCTGCCGTGCTTTGGCGCGGTAGTAGTCCAGTTGCGGCACCCTGTCCACGCCGACGATCGAAAGCACCACCTGGTGTTTGACCCCGGCGCGCTCACCCGCGGCGAGCAGATTGTCCATCGAGGTGCGGAAGAAATCCAGGGATGCTTCGCCGAAGGTGGGTGAGTTCGCCACATTGGTCACCACCTCGGCGCCCGCCAGCACCTCGTCCAGACCTTCGCCGGTGATGATGTCGACGCCGGTCGACGGCGCCGCGGGGACGGCCTCGTGGCCTGCCGCCGCGAGCTGCTGTACAACCTGTGCGCCGATTCGTCCGGTACCGCCTACGACTACGTGCTTCATTCTCCCGCCTTTCACGGCATGGCCCCGGCCGCGCCGGGGATTTCACGGAAGTCGGTTGTTGTGGTGTCCGGTGTTGCACTCGGCGGGTCGGTCCCGCCGTGCCGCGGTGGCCGGGTAGGCGCTCACCGCGCCGCGAGTCCAGGAAACCAGGAGCAGACCCCGGTAGGGGATCACCCGGCTCGGGTGAGGTTGGCCGGATACCCGAATCGAGCAGCTCCGACCTTCACCGATAGCCTGGGTATCGAACCTGATAGCGGCACATTTTCCGTGAATCGAAGCAACCCATTGCTTATACGTATACTTCTACGTATGATAGGTCTTATGCCGAACAAGACCATCTATGTCGCCGACGACGATCTGCCCCTGTTCCAGCGAGCGCAGGAACTCGTCGGCGGCAATCTGTCCGGCGCGGTGGTCACCGCCCTGCGGCGGTTCATCGAACTGGAAGAGGGCCGGCTCGAGGGTTACGACGAAGTGATTCTGCGGGTCGGGCACAACGGGGTCCGGCAGGTGCGATTCCAGGGTTCGCTGCTCGGTGAACACCGCGACGTCGGCGACGAGCGGATGGAACATCTACGGGTCTTCCGTGGACGGAAGGGCAAATTCGCACTGCACGCGCAATATTCGAATTGGTCGGACTACCCCGAATCGCAGAACTGGCTGCGCGATCTGAAGAACTGGCGGCGCATGCTCGGTATCGAACAGGACTGGGGTGATTACCAGCTCACCGTCACCGACACGCTGGAGGAACTGAAGGAAAAGATTCCGGACGAACTGTACCGGCGGGTCGCCGATATCGCCGATCGGCCCCGGGTGGAAGAACTCGATATCTGATCTTCCCGGGTTCTGCGCGCGTCGCCGACCGGCAGAACACCTACGAAGCCCGGCGATGCGTTCGCCGACCGTTCGCACCGTTCCCCGTGCGCGGGCGGCAGACAGAATCGGAGACCGGTGCCGACGGGCTGTTCTCGCTGGGCCGAGGTGGTGTTCGGCCTCGGCGGCTTCCTGTGGTCGACCACCGTGTTCCGGCGGCAGGGCCACCGAGATCGCGCCTGCCCCGAGCCCCGGCGTCCGCCGGCGGGGCTCGAAGGCGTCTAGTTGCGTTCGACCTCGATCGGGTGGGTCGCCAGCAGCGACAGCGGCAACGGTTGCCGGCGCAGCACCTCGGCCCACATATCGGTGCGACGGCTGGTGATCGGATCGCTCGGCAGCGCCGACACCACGATCCAATCGTCGTTGTCCAGTTCGCTGTCCAGTTGACCGAAGGTCCAGCCGGCGTAACCGGCGAAGATCCGGACACCTTCGACCAGCGCCCCGATCCGCTCCGGGACGGCGTCCAGATCCACCAGCACCACCCGGCCGTCGACCCGCCGTACACCGGGCACGCCGTCGATGGAGGCGCCCACCCGCACAGTGCCCAGGCACAGCGCGGCATCGCGTTTGACCGGGCCGCCGACGAACAGTGTGCGCGGCTGCGCGCAGACCTCGCTCCACTGCGGTAGCACATCGTGCACCGCGGTTTCGCTGGGCCGGTTCAGCACCACACCGAGAGTGCCGGCGTCGTTGTGCTCGATGATGTAGACGACCGTCCGGCGGAACGTGGGCTCGGCCAGGTCGGTCGAGGAAACGAGTAGGGAGCCGGCCCGCACCATCTGCTCGTCCTGCCGGTTACCGCGACGACCAGGGTCGGGTCGGTGCCCGCCACCGCGGCCGCCCCGGGTCTTGCGATCATCGGGGTCATCTGCCTGCGCCACCAGGCCATCATCGCAGTTATTGCGCGATCGCGCCCCTCTGATCACCCGTTCGCTTCGCATGATGTCCGCGCGGACGCCGATATGCTGCGCTGCCGTCGCCGGCCCCTGCTCGTAGAGTCAGCCGTATGCGACCCCCTGAGGTGCTTCTCGGCAACAGCGACGACGTGTACGACTTCTACCGTGCGCACCGGCAGAACCGGCTCCAGGCGATGGGGGCCTATGCCCTGCTCGGGCGGCGTTACCGGCCGCGGGTCAGCTATGCCGGCGGTGCCCGGACCGCCATCCGCGAGCTGGTCCGTGCCCGGACCCCGCTGTTGATCGCGGTGAACCACCTCTCCCGGCTGGATCCGTACACGCTGGCCGCGGCCGCGTGGCGTAGCGAGCTACGGCCTGTCATCGGCCGGACCCGGGTGCTGGCCAAGGACGAACTGTTCGTCGAGGAGAAACTGCGGCGCCGGATCGACATGATGGGTGGAATTCCGGTTTTCCGCGGTACCGATCACGGCCTGCGGGCGGTGAACGCCGCCGGGCAGCGCATGATGGATATCTGCGCCGAACGTCTGGCCGAGGGGGACAGCCTCGCCGTTTTCCCCGAGGGCACCTGCAACGATGTGGATCCGGCGCAGGTCCAGCCCGTCGGTACCGGGATCGGGCATATCGCGTTCCGGACCGCCAAGCTCGGCGTTCATCCCGCACTGCTGTGTCTCGGGCTGAGTTACGGTCCCCGCGCCGACCCCGCCGTCGAGCCGACCAAGGACGAAGCGAAATCGGCGAGCTTCCATTTCACCGTCCCGCGCACCGAGCTACCGGCCCGGCCGGCCGAGATCACCCGGTTGGTCCGCACCGACCTGCAGCAGGCGCTGGATGGGGCGGTCGCTGCCTACTGAACGGGTGGCGTCGCACGGTAACCGAGGCGTGTACGGCACCGGTCGGCCGCCGAGGGCGTTCGGACCGGCTGCGCTGGATGCGGTTCGAGTGGTTGTCGTGGCGGCGCCGTTACCCGCTGTCCGGAGTGCGGCTCATTGCGGTAGCCCGAGCCGGTCGCGGGCCCAGTGCGGGACCATCGACAGGTACTGCGGCCGGGTTTCGATGAAATGGCCGACCACCCGGCACATCGGCAGCACGCCGAGTCCTTCGGTGCCGGTGGCGTGCAAGGCCGCTTCCACCAGGTCCCGGGCGTAGCCCTGCCCGTCGAAACGTGGGTCGATCTCGGTATGGACGAACGCCCGTTCACCGGCGGTGTCCTGATATTCGATATAGCCCGCGATCTCGCCGTCGACAGTGATCTCGAAGCGTTCCAGTGCGGTGTTGTTGCGGACGTCCGTCGGCATGGCTCGACGCTACTCGTTCGATGGCGAAAAATCGCATCGGTCGGGTAGTCGGCGCGGCGATTCGCCTCCGGCGTCAGGACATTTGGACGATCGCCCGTCCGACGATCTCCCCGCGGGCCAGCGCCCGGTACGCCTCGTCGGCCTGCGCGAGCGGGTAGCGGCGGGTGATGACCTCTTGCGGCCGGACTGTCTCCGCGGCGACCATCCGCAACAGGGCCGGCATATCGGTCCGGGCTTTCGCGCCGTAGGAACCGAGCACCTGGAGTTTGCGCCGGACCAGCCGGGCCAGGTCGAGACTGCCGGTGGCACCCGCGGGGGCGATACCCACGACCACGGCACGCCCGCCGTCGTCGAGAATATCCAGAGCCGTCGCGAAGGTGGCCGGACTGCCCAGCGCCTCGAAGGCCACGTCCACGCCGTAGCCGCCGGTGAGTTCCCGGACGCGGGCCGCGGCGTCCTCGGTGCGCGAATTGACCGTGTGGGTTGCGCCGAGTTTCGCCACCGCGGAAAGCTTCTCGTCGCTGATATCGACGGCGATGATCTGGGCGACCCCCGCGGCCGCCGCGAATTGCACGATCGACGAGCCGACACCGCCCGCCGCGACCACCGCGATCCGGTCACCGAGACCGAGTTCGGCGGTATGGACCGCGCCGAGCGCAGTGAACGAACTGCAACCGAGGATCGAGACCGCATCCAGGCCGATCTCCGCGGGCACGGCGAAGACATCGGAGGCGGGCACGACGCAGTATTCGGCCAGCCCGCCCATCGAGTACATGGCCAGCGGTGTTCCGTCGGCGCGGGCGAGCCTGCTCGTACCGTCGTAGAGAGTGCCGTTGAGCCGGTTGTGCGCGAAGAACTTCTCGCACAGGTCCTCGGCCCCGCGGACACAGTGCCGGCAGTCACCGCACGGCATGATGAAACTGCACACCACGTTATCGCCCACCGCGATATCCGCCACGCCCTCGCCGAGTTCTTCGACGACTCCCGAAACCTCGTGCCCCAGCACCGCGGGCGCCGGAAACTTCACCTCGGACCGGAGAACGTGCAGATCGGTATGGCACACCCCGCAAGCGGTCACCCGGAGCAGCACCTCGCCCCGCCGGGGTCGCGGTACCGGAATATCCTCGACGACCAGCCGGGGTTCGCCTCCGTAGAAAACTGCGGCCCGCACAGCACCCTCCTCCACCACTCACTCGTTGCCCCGCACTCGCGCCGGGATCACCCCGATCACCGTCTCAGAACCACCCCGCCACCGGGCCGACTTCGACGAATTCCCCCGACGATCCCGCACCGACAACTCGCCCCTGATATGCCGCGCTGATCCACCCGCCCTCAGGTCGCGGAGCTGCTCTGAAATTACAGAGAGCACCGCTCTTGACTTACCGGCGCAAAGGTGCGATCGTTGTTCACAATAGAGAGCACTGCTCACAAAGAGGAGTTTCGATGACCACCACCACCCGTTACCTCGCCCCCACCGGTTTCGACCCGATCTTCAACCGCATCGTCAACCTGCTGCCCAAACTGGGGATCAGCATCGCCGGATCCCGGTTGCTGGCGGTACGCGGCCGTAAATCCGGCGAATGGCGCACCACCATGGTCAACGTGATGACCGCGGCAGACGGTGAGCGCTATCTCGTGGCGCCGCGCGGCCATACTCAGTGGGTGCGCAATCTCCGGGTCGCCGGCACAGGTGAGTTACGGCTCGGCCGCAAGACCGAAACGTTCGCCGCGGCCGAGGTCGCCGATGCCGACAAGATCCCCCTGCTGCGGCAGTACCTCGAGCGGTGGGGCTGGGAGGTCGACCGGTTCTTCGACGGCGTCACCAAGAACGCCTCAGACGCGCGGCTCGCCGAAATCGCTCCGGGATTCCCGGTTTTCCGGCTGGGTCCCGTGCGCTGATCAGGCCGTGGTCACCGTACGGGTCAGCAGGAAATCGATCGCGGCGACATAGCCGTAGCCTCCCATACCGGCGACCACCGCGTCGGCGATCGGTGAAATGTAGGAGTGCCGGCGGAACTCCTCCCGGGCGTGCACATTGCTGATGTGCACCTCGACGATCGGCACCTCCGGTATGACCAGTGCGTCCCGCAGTACCACCGAAGTATGGGTCAGCCCGCCCGGGTTGATGACGATTCCGGACACCGTGCCGCGCGCGCCGTGGATGCGGTCGATCAGTTCGCCTTCGGAATTCGACTGGAAATGCGCGATTTCCCGGCCCCGCGCCGCGGCGGCCCGACGGCACGATTCGATTACATCTTCCAGGGTTTCCGTGCCGTACACCTCGGGCTGGCGAGTACCCAGCATATTCAGATTGGGCCCGTTGAGAACGAGGATCGGACTGCTCGAGGTTTGCGCAAAGGAGGCGTCGGACATGACAGCAACCCTACCGACACCCCGAACGTCGGCCGAGGGTTCTGGGTTACCGTTACGGGGTATCTCTGCAGTGGAAGCGGACTTGTGGGGTAACGCCACACCGCCGTGGATCGATCGGTAGCGTAGCGAGGCCGGGCGTCCTGCGACGGTCCGGTCGACGATCATGGTCGGTTCGGCGGTGAGTTGGGTACGGCCACAACTACACACAGTGGAACGGGTTATGGTTTCGGGTTTGCGGGCACGCGCAAGCAGGCATTTTTCAGGTACGGTGGTCTTGTTACCGGTGTGGCAAGAGTGAAGAGTGGGCGACATGGATGTGTGGGGATCCCGCCGCTTTCGCTTCCGGGGCGCAGTGGCCCTGACGGGGGTGGCGGCTCTGGCAATTGCGATGGGATCGTGCGGGTCCGGCACCGAGCAGGCCGGTCCCGAAGCGGTCGTCGACCAATTCACCGAACTGCTCGACGAGGGTGATCATGCCGCGGCAGCGGAGCTGACCTCCTACCCGTCCGCCGCTTCGGCAACTCTGGAGCAAATGTTCGACGGGCTCGAATCCGGCACCGTCGACTACGAGAAAGCCCAATTCATCGGACTGGACGCCGAAACCGGCATCTTCCGGTTGGACGTGAACTGGAACTTCGGCGAGCGCAAGGACTGGTCCTACGGTCTCGAAGGCACCGTCCGCAAACTCTCCGACGGCTGGAAGATCTCCTGGGATCCGGCCGTGGTCATGCCCCAGCTCGAGCACGACCGCACCGTTCAATTGGTGCGGACGACGCCCGATCCGGCGCCGCGCGTGGTCGACAATATCGGCAAACCGCTGATGACCGAGCAGACGATCAATGTCATCCAGCTCGACCCCGCGCGAATGCCCGACCCGGTGGCCTCCACCGATGCGCTGTCGCGGGCCATCGAACCGGTCGCCCCGTTGATCACCGGTGCGTCGCTGCGGGAGAAACTGGCCGCGTCCGGCGGTAAGCCCATCACGGCCGTGAGTCTGCGCGAAGGCGATTTCGCGATCCTGGAACCGGAGATGGCCCCGATTCCCGGCGTCGTGATGAAGAAGGAGCCGCGGCTGATCGTCTCCGATCGCCGGGTTTTCTCTCCGCTGCTCGACGCCATGACCAATGTCTGGGAGGACAACCAGGAGAAACATTCCGGCTGGGCGGTCCAACTGTTCGAAAACGGGCAATTCGTCAAACAATTGGCCGGTTACCAAGGACCGGCCGGCCCGGATATCGCCGGTACCATGGACCAGCGGCTGCAACGCGCCGCCGAGGACGCGGTGGTCAGCGTGGGTTCACCGGCCTCGATCGTGGTCACCCAGCCCTCCACCGGTGCCGTGGTCGCCGCGGCCCAGAACAACTATTCCAGCGCGCTGGGTCCGGTCGCGTTCACCGGGCTGTACCCCGTGGGCGGCATGATGGAGCTGTTCCGGGCAGTCGCCGGGGCATCCGAGGGGAAAGCTGCGAAGGACGTATCCGACGCCGAGGCGGTGGAAGCCGCGGCCGCGCTCGGTGTGGGCGTGGATTTCCGGGTACCGGGGCTGGACGAGGTGACGGGACGTCCCGCGGCCGCGGGCGACGCCGAACCGGTCCGCCAGGGTGGCGGTTCGGATGCCCTGCTGGCCAGTCCGTTCGGTATGGCGATCGCGGCGGCGGCCATCGGCAACGGCACACTGCGGCCGCCGATGATCGAACGCGGTCGTCCGGGAGAGACCGATGCCCCGACGGGGCCGCTGCCCGGGCCGGTCGCCGATGCCGCACGCCGGGTGCTGCGCGACGGGATGAACGCACCACAGATGGCGCGGTTGCGTGGGTTCCGCGATGTCACCGGGTATTCCGCGAAGGCCGGCGACGACGGCTGGCTCATCGCCACCATGGGCGATCTGGCCTTCGCCATCCATATCGTCGATGTCGACAGCGGCGATATGGTCGTGCGGATGGGCGAGCGGATGCTCGCATCGTTCGCCGAACCCGAGGAGTGAGGTGCGGCGGCGGTCCGGCGCTGTCTAGTTGATCGCGCGGATCGCCGCCCGCCAGCCCAGCAGGAACAGGGCCAGCACCGACGCCGCCACGATGATGAAACTGACCGCCGTGCCCTGGCCGCTGACCACCCGCAACGCCATCCCGACGATCAAGGTGCTCGACCAGATCACCAGGCCGGTCGGCCGCAGCCGCAATCCGTTGAACGGTTCGGTTTCGTGGCGCTGCCGGTACAGCAGGTAGGCGGCGAGCCAGCCGACGGCGAGCCCTGTCACGAACGGCCAGGCCGTACGCACGAGCCCGGCGAGTATCGCCTCGTCGTGGCTGCGGCGCCCGATAACGCAGAACAGCACCACGAGCAGCGCATCGACAACGATCGGTCCCAGCCATCTCACACTGCGCAGCATAGTAGGTCGCAATCCGGCGAACGCCGGCCACGGACCGGTCGCCGGACCGTGCGCACGGCGGCTCAGGCGTTGCGCCGCGTGAACTCCTGCTCGTATTCGTCGTCCTCGGCGTTGCGGTTGCGGAACAGGAACGCGAACACGATCCAGCCGATGATCGCGATCAAAACGAAGCTCACCAGCCGGTAGACGAACGCGGCGGCGACGGCCTGGGCCGCCGGCAGGCCCGCGGCCGCGGTGAGTCCGTAGATCAGGGTGGCGTCCACATACACGATCCCGCCGGGCGCGAACGGGATGGACCCCACCGCCTTACCGGCCGCGAACGCGATCAGCAGACCCGCCCATCGCGGGTCGCCGCCGATGGCGTAACAGGCGGCACCCAGGCAGGCGACATCGGCGAGCCGATGCACCACCGCCCACCCGGTGACCCAGGCGCCGTCGCGGGTGCCCATATCCACCGATTCGACCTGGGCCAGCATGTCCCGGATCTTTTCGCGCCCCGCGTCCGGAGCGCGTTTGCGCAGCCGGTTCACCAGTGCCAGACCGCGCCGGAACAGTCCTTCGAGGGTGCCCGGATGGCGCGACGCGTAGTTACCCGCCCAGACCAGCGCCGCCACGGCGGCCACCGACACTACGAGGTTGACCGGGCCGACCCGCCCGCCGGCCAGCACCGTCCCCAGCACACCGAGCAGCGCGAGACCGGCGGCCGAGACCACCCCGGAGAAGACGAGCTGCCAGGAGGCGACCACCGGACTGGCGCCCCATCGCCTGGTCTGGCGGTAGGTGAACGCGGTGGAGAACACCTGCCCGGCCGGCAGCGTCACCGACATCGCCGTCGCGCCGTACACCACGGCCACCGATTTATGCTGTCGCACCTCGACGCCGCCCGCCCGTAACAGCTGTTTCTGCACCCGGCCGAAACCGGACATGGACAGCATTTGCAGTGCGATACACGCAGCGACCCAGCCCCAATGGATTTCGGTCAGTTTCTGCCACGACTCGTGTAGCCGGGGATAGAGGTAAACCCCTTCTCCGATCAACAACAGCAGCAGTACGGAAACGGCCAGCCATTTGAGCCACCGGAATCTCCGGGAGCGTTTCTCATTCTCCGGCGGTTCACCTACCCGGGACACAGCGGACGTATTCGCTGTATCACCGTCGGCAGTCACGAGCCCAGCCTAATGGACGTCGGTGGCCTGCGGCTCGGCCCCGCGGCCGGGACGCAAGGATAGGCGTGCTATGTGCGTTCCGTCTCGTCGGCGGAGGCATCCGATTCGGCGGCGGGCGTGGTGGGCGCAGTATTCGTCCCGTCCACGGAATCGCTGGGCCAGGACAATCGCGTCTTGCGGCCCCGTCCGCGTAACTGCACTTCCTCACCGGCGGTCCAATTCCGCTGTTCGCTCTCCTCGGCGAAATACAGGGCCGAACCCGAGGCCAGCGTCCGGCCCGGATGATCTTTCGCGAGCTCGGTGAGCCGCGACGCCTCGTTCACCGGGTCGCCGATCACCGTGTATTCGAACCGATTGGCCGCACCGATATTGCCCGCCACCGCCAAACCGGCCGAAACTCCGATACCGATATCGAGCCCGGAAATCGACCGCAGTGCCGCGCGGAGGTCCCGGGCCGCGGCCAGTGCCGCCGTCGGCGCGTCCGGGCGGTCCAGCGGGGCGCCGAATATCGCCAGGGCGGCATCGCCGAGGAATTTGTTCACGAATCCGTGATGACGGTCGATCACATCGACCACCACGCGGAAGAATTCGTTCAGCAGATCCACGACCTCGGTCGGCGGATGCTCGGCCGCGGTGGCGGTGGATCCGACCATATCGACGAACAACACCGCCACGAACCGGGTTTCTCCGCCGAGTTCGGTACCGTAATCGAGGGCCCGCTGGGCAACCTCTGCGCCGACATGCTGGCCGAAGAGCTCCTGCAGGCGTTGCCGGCTCGCGGCCTCCTCCATCATCCGGTTGAAACCGACCTGCAGCAGTCCGATCTCGCTGCCGTCGAAAACCTCGACCTGCACGTCGCGGGCACCGTTCTGCACCTGGTCGATGGCCTGGCTGAGCTGACGGACCGGATCGGAGATACTCGACGCCGTCAGCATGGACAGCGCCAGCGCCTGCATGATCACCACCCCGCACAGCAGCAGGATCGATACGGCCAGCGATTGCGCCGAGAATTTGACGTCCGACGAGATCTGGGTCACGCACAGCAGCACGATCGCGATGGTGGGGGCGAACGTACCCATCCCCCAGGTCATCGCCATCCGGGTGCCGACGCCGGGGGTGAGAGTGTGGTCGAAACGGCCCGCGCTGAGGGCCTCGGCGGCGACCGGGCGCAGAATCCGCTCACCCAGCATGTAGGTGAAACCGAACACGATGGTCGCGGCCATACATTCGGTGATGATCACGGTGCCGGCCAGCGCCGGGGTCTCGGAGATGATGGCGGTGCCCAGGACGGCGCCACCGAGAATCCACAGCGCCAGATGCAGGATCGCCTGCCGCAGCGGCGCGTGCAGGGCAGCCATCTGTTCCTGCCGGCTGGGCGGTCCACCGCGTACCTGCCAGCGCATCACCGGCCGCAGCATCAATGCCGAGGCGACCACGCTGAGCACTCCGCCGGTGACGAACACCACCGCGGGTACGAGTAGCCCGATCTGACGGCTCCCGGGCTGCTCGCCTTCCGGCACCGGCAGCCCGTACTGGATGAAAGCCCACACCAGTACCGCACCGAAGGCGTTCGCGAGCAACATCGAGGTGAGGTACAGCGGCCAGCGCGTATGCATGGTCTGTTTGACCGCTTCCAATGGCGCTGACACGAGTACTAATCTAGCGTCCGGCTCCGGTGCCCCGGCGCTCCCGGGTTGGGCGCTGCCCGCTTCGCACACGGTCGCCGCGCGCCGGGCACGGCCCGGTGCCGGGCCTGTTCCCGCCGCGCTCGTTAGGCTCGGCCGGGTGACCGAGCCGAAACCGACTGCCGCAGACGCCGTTCACCCGATCGTGCGCCAGACCGCCGAATGGGCCTGGCGACTACTGGTGATCTTCGCGCTGGTAGCGGTGCTCGCGGCGGCCGTACGCAAGCTCGATACCGTGGTGATCCCGCTGGCCATCGCGATGCTGGCGGCCGCGATGCTGGCTCCGCTGGTGGATTGGATGCAGCGCCGCGGCGTACCCCGGGGGATCGGGGTTTTCGTCGCGCTGGTCGGCTCGCTCGGGCTGGTGACGGGGGTCGTCACCTTCGTGGTGGAACAGTTCGTCGTGGGTGTGCCGCAACTGTCCGACGAGTTCACCGGCAGCATCCACAAGGTGCAGGACTGGCTCATCACCGGACCCATGCATCTGAGCGACGACCAGATCCGCACGGCCGGCGATGCGGCGATCCGCACGATCCAGTCCAATCAGGACACGCTGACCAGCGGTGCGCTGACCACCGCGACGATGATCGGCCATATCCTCACCGGCACCTTCCTCACCCTGTTCATCCTCATCTTCTTCCTCTACAGCGGTTACCAGATCTGGGAATTCGTGACCCGGATCGTGCCGCGCGCGCATCGCGAACGGGTGCGCACCGCGGGCGAACTCGGCTTCGGGTCCCTGGTGGGCTTCGTGCGGGCCACCGTCGCCGTCGCGGCCGTGGACGCGATCGGCATCGGCGCGGGATTGGCCCTGCTGGGAGTCCCGCTGGCGCTACCGCTGGCCTCGCTGGTGTTCATCAGCGCGTTCATCCCGATCATCGGGGCGTTCCTGGCCGGTTTCGTGGCGGTGTTCATCGCCTTGGTGACCAAGGGGTTCGTCACCGCGTTGATCGTGCTGGGCATCATCGTCGCGGTGATGCAGGTGGAAGGCCATGTCCTGCAACCGCTGCTGCTCGGCCGGGCGGTGCGTATCCATCCGCTCGCGGTGGTGCTGGCGATCGCCGCGGGTCTGGTACTGGGCGGGATCGCCGGGGGCCTGCTCGCGGTACCGCTCGTGGCGGTGCTGAACACCGCGATCCGCTCACTGCTCGCCGAGGATCCCGAAGAACTCATCGCGGAACTGGCCGCGGACCGCAAGGGTATCTATGCGGCCGAACCGGATTCGCCCGAACAGGCCACGGTCGGTGGTTCGGAGGGCACGGGCCGTTTCGCTATCGCCGCGCTGCTCGCCGAAGCACAGCGCCGACTGGCCCTGCCGCGGACAGCCGACACGGTATTCCTGGACCCGCCCGCACCGGAATCGGCGGCTGCGCCGGTCCGGGCCGCGGCTTCGGAGCCCACCGACACCGGTGACTCCGGCCGATCCGACGAACACCCGGAGAAGACCCCGCCGGGCGGTGCGGCGGAAACCGGCGAACCGGGAGGTCACCAGGTCTGATCCCGGGTCGGGTAGACCCACCGTATCGGGGAATGCCCTGATGCGGGATCGGGCGGTTGCTGGGTAATCTCGGGGCTATGAACGGCCCCGATCCGGTATTCGACGGTGCGGGTCCCGGTAGCCAGGTAGGCAACCGGGACCTGCGTGTTTCCGATGCCGAACGGGAACACGTCGGGCAGTTGCTGCAACGCGCCGTCGGACTGGGAATGCTGTCGCTGGGGGAGTTCACCGAGCGGATGGATACCGCGCTGGCCGCGAAAACCCGGGGCGAGCTGAATTCCGTGCTCGTAGATCTGCCCGGTGTGCGGTTGATCGGCGAGCCCGTCGCACAGCAGCCGGGGCACGGCAGACCCGCACCGCTGCCACGTCCGGGGGACAACGCGCGGGCACCGCTGTCGGGTGTGGTGCAGGGCGGCATCATCCGCCCGCGGATGTCGGGCGTCAACCGTCGCGGCAACTGGCAGGTCGCGCCGGTGCTCCGGGTCAACAGCTGGCTCTCCGGCGTGACCCTGGATTTCACCCAGGCGGTGATGACCACCCAGGTGGTGGAGATCCAGGTGGACGACTACGCGAGTTCCCTCACCCTGGTCGTCCCGCAGGAAGCGACGGTCGACCTGGACCGGCTGGAACTGATCGGGTCCAGCGTGAACAACAAGGTACGCAGCGGCCCGCCGATCGGTCCGCTGCATCTCCTGGTGCACGGCCGGGTCCGTTTCGGATCGGTTACCGCCAAACAGCCGTTCATGGCGCACTGGCGGCGTCTGCTCGGCCAGTGAACCGATGGCCGGGGCCGCCCTGACCGGCGGTTCCTACTCCGGATCTTCGCGGCGGCGCAGCAATTCGTTCACGCTCACCGAACGTCCTTCACCGTGCTGATGCCGGCCGGTGTCCTCGGCGGCGGGTGGGGTACCGGCCTGCTGCCGACGCGCCGATCGCAGACCCGCCATCCAGGACTCGATGCTGTTGCGTTCCCGGGGATCCGGGTCCTGTTGCGGCCCCGCGGATCCGGCGGACTGCTCGGCCAGGCTGTCGGGTCGCGGCCGGGCCGGCGGCGCGGGACGCGCCGGCGGTTCCGGATTACGGTACTGCGCCGGCATTTCCGGCGGCAGACCACGGGGGACACGGCGGGGCAGCTCCGGCAAGCCGGACTGCGGCGCTGCCGCAGCGCCGTTGCCGGGGTCGGTGCGGCGGGGCATCGGGCGCGGTTGGGAACCCTGATCCGGTGCGGGACCCGCGCCGGGCCGGCCGGCCGGCCGCTGGTTCGGTACCGGCCGCGGTGGAGCCGGTGGGCGGCCGGGACCGGACTCGGCGGTGGGCCGGCCACCGGCCGGCGGTGCACCGGCGGAACGTGGCGGTACCGGCGGCCGGGCGGGGCCCGCGGGCCGGCCCGGTAACCGCAGCGAGCTGTCCTGGCGGGGTCCTGCCGGATCGCTGTTTATCCGCGCCTGCTGCGGCGCAGGCGGCAACGGGGGAGCGTCCGCGGCGGTCGGGTAGACCGTGCGGCCGGATACCTCACGACTTTCGGTGTCCTCGACCGGTTCGGACGCGAACAGCCCGCGCAGGGTCGGTGTGGCGAAACCGGAACGACCCTGCTGCGGCCCGGCGTCCGGCCGGCCGGGTGCGCCACTTCCGGGCGGAGCCTGCTGACCGGCCTGGTTTCCCGGGCGGTCGCCGCCGGACTGGTTACCGGGTCGCGCGGAGCCGGCTCGGCTACCGGGGCCCGCGGGGCCGGGCTGATTGCCGGGTCGCGCCGCGCCGGCTTGGTTACCGGGTTGTGCCGGACCGGACTGGTTTCCACCGGGGCCGGCCGGGCGGCCCGGGCCCGGATCGCGGCCGGGGCCCGGCGGGATCCGACGTGGTTCGTTACCGCGGTGGGGAGCCGACGCACCGGGCGCGCGGCCGGGTTCCGGCGCTCGACCGGGAGCGGACCCGGGGCCACCCTGCCGGGGCGCGGCAGGGTCGACGCCGCCGCGGTCGGCATCGGCGGTGCGCGGTCCACCGGCCGGCGGCGCGGCGCCGTCATCGGGCGGCCGGGGGCCGTGCGGTGCGGGCGGTTGGGGGCTCTGGGCGGGAGCCTGGTTCTCCTCGGCGGCCGGGCGGGTGTGCCGGCCTGCCGCTGCGGGACTGTCGGCGGACCCGCCGCGACCGGGTTCGTCCGCGGCCGGCGGTGTGGCGCGCGGCCGGGTGGGGTCGGGCGGGGTGGGCATCGATTGTTTGGGCGCGGTCGGTGTGGAACCGGCCGGCTTGTCGTCGCCCTTGCGTGGGTTTTTGGGAACCGCGTTCAAATGTGCGGTGGGTGCGGCGGCCTCGATCTCCTCGCGACTGCGTTTGAGCACCGGCGTTTTGCGCTGTTTCTCCGCTGCGAGCGCAGGCATCTGCATGGTGACCGGATCGGTGACCGGGGTCGTTTTGACCAGGTCCACCAGATCACCCGAACCGGGGCGCTCGTCGTCCAGAATCGGCTCGCCGAGACCGACCTTCTGCTGGATGCGTTTCATCCAGGCCGGTGCCCACCAGCAGTCGTCGCCGAGCAGTTTCATGGTCGCGGGGACCAGCAGCATGCGCAGCACGGTGGCGTCGATGATGAGCGCGGCGATCATGCCGTAGGCGATGTACTGCATCATCACCAGATCGGAGAACGCGAACGCGCCGGTCACCACCAGCAGAATGAGAGCGGCGGCGGTGATGATCCGCCCGGTGTGCGCGGTGCCGATCCGCACGGCTTCGGTGGTCGAGGCGCCTTGGGCGCGGGCCTCGACCATCCGGGACAGCAGGAACACCTCGTAGTCGGTGGACAGGCCGTAGATGATCGCGATGATCAACACCAGCACCGGCGACATGATCGGCTGCGGCGTGAAGTTCAGCAGGTCCGCACCGTGCCCGTCGATGAATATCCAGGTCAGGATGCCCAAGGTCGAGCCGAGACCCAGCACGCTCATCAATGCCGCCTTGATCGGCAACACCAGCGAGCCGAAGGTCAAGAACATCAGGACCGTCGTGACCAGCAGCACCACCGCGATCATCAGTGGTATTCGGTCCACCAATGCGTCGATACTGTCGCCCTGGAGGGTCGGCTGGCCGCCGACCAGCATTGTCACATCGTCCGGGACGTCGATCGCCCGCAGATACTCCACGGTCGGCCGGTAGTTGTCGGAGTCGAGCAGCGTCGCTTCCGTGCGGAACACATCCGGTCGGTCGTTGGACTGCGACGGTACGGCGAAACCGGCGGCATCGGCCAGGCCGGGGGCCTTATCGGCCTCTCGCACCAGTTTTCCGATGGCGGAGGTGTTGTCGCTGATGAAGATCAGCTGGATCGGGTCGGATTGGCGCAGTGGGAAGGTCTGGTCGAACTCCTCCTGCGCGAGCCGTACATCGTTGTCCGGCGGCAGATACTTCTCACTCATACCGCCGAAGGCCAGGTTCTTCACCGGCAGGATCAACAGCAGCAACCCGATGCTGAGCGGGATGGCGATCTTGAGGGGATGCTGCATGACCCAGGTGGTGGCCCGGCCCCAGAAGCTCGCCTCGACCTCCTCCGCGGATTTGGTTTTGCGCATCCTCTTGAAGCTCAGCATGTCCACCCGCCGCCCCAGCACGCCGAGCATGGCGGGGAGCAAGGTGATGGAGCCGAGGGCGGCCAAGGCGACCGTGGCGATGGTGCCGTAGGCCATCGATTTCAGGAATCCCTGCGGGAACAGCAGCAGACCGCCGAGGCTGGCGATGATCATGGTCGCGGAGAACACGACGGTCCGCCCCGCGGTCATCACCGAACGCCGGACAGCGGCTGCGGTGTCGTACCCTTCGGCCAGTTCCTCCCGGAATCTACTGACGATGAACAACCCGTAGTCGATGGCCAGACCCAGGCCGATCATCGAGACGACAGCACCCACGAAGGTGTTCACCTCGGTGAACTTCGTCACCATCATGAGGATGCCGTTCGCGGCGAGGATGGTCAGACCGCCGATGATCAACGGGAGGCCGGCGGCAACCACACCGCCGAAGATGAAGAACAGCAGGACGCCGACCGCGGGGATGGCGAGTAGTTCCATCCGCTTCGTATCATGCGCCATGGTGTCGTTGAGCGTGCCCGCGACCGGCTGCAGCCCGGCGACCTGAACGTCGACCCCGTCGATGAAGAAGGCATCCTTCACCGCGCGGTAATTCCGGACCATCTCGTCGTCGTTGTTGCCGACGATCGCGACGGAGGCGAAGGTTTTCGTCTTGTCCTTGGAACCGAAGACCGCTGGTGCGGCCTCGCCCGTCTCGGTCTTCCAGTAGGCGCCTTTTACGTAGGCGATCTGCTCAGGGTGTTCTCTCGGCAGTCGATTCAAACTATCGACGATCTTGTCCCGGAACGCGGGATCGGAGTCGATCGTCTCGCCTTCGGGTGCTGTGTAGAGCACCAATACATCGGCGTCGTGGTTACGGCCGAATGCCGCGTCCGAGATCTCTGCGGCCTGCACCGACTCCGAGTTCGGGTCGAACAAACCGCTCGAACTGAGGTGATCGGCCAGCCCGAGACCGTAGGCGCCCAGTCCCAGCATCCCTGCGACAACGACTCCGATGACAGCGAAACGCAGCCGGTAGACCAGATCGCCCCAGCGGGTGAACACTTTAAGCGACTCCTTGTGCGGGGCGAGAGGTGAGCAGCGCCGACAGCGGCCGGAACGGCTGCAGCCAGGCACCCTCGTCGGGCAACGAGTCGAGGCTCACCCGCGGGAGCGGTTCACGGAATACTCCCGGGATGTCCTCGAGGTCGACGAATTCGAGAGTATCGGATGTTACGGCCCAACTCGCGTGCTCGCGGAAGCCGAGTACCTGAACCGGTATCCCGTCGGCGGCGAGTTGTTCGAGTGGTTCGCGGAACGCCTGGCCGTCCGCCGAGGCCACGATGATTCCGGCCAGCCCCGCGCCCCGGGTGCGGGAGGCGATATGGCCGAGCATATCGGAGTCGACATCGGAGTCTTCGTCGATCTTGGGTTTGGCGAAGACTGCGTAACCCACATTGCGTAGCGCTTCCACCCAAGGCCGCACCACATCCGCGGTGCCGGGGGCGATATTGGTGAACACCGTTGCTTCCGGCTCCACCCGTTGCTTCTCACCAGCGGACAGCTCGGCGGTGCGGGCGAGCAGCCAGCGGCCCAGCGCGTCGAACCGAGGGCGGTAGGCAGCAGTGGGGCGGCCACCGAGAATTGCGCCCAGACCCATGTCCAGGTTGGGTGCGTCCCAGACCAGCAGAACGCGCCGGAGTCTGTCCGGATCGGGCCCGGTGGCCTCGGCACCGGGTTCGTGCAGACTTTCGGCAACCTCGCCGCCGGACGGGGCCATCTCACTGACGCTCATCATTCGATCTTGCCCCATATGAACTCGTTGATCGCACTTCCGGCCCGATGTGCCTTGCTCTCGAACTTGGTGACCGGGCGCTCGAACCCGATCGGCGCCGATTCGCGATGCTGTGCGCTCACCCCAGCGGTCGTTTCGTTCAAGCCGACGAGCAGCGGTTCCGCCGCGCCGACCGCCGCAATGTGCTCGGCGTATTCGGCGTGATCGGTCGCCACATGCAACACGCCGCCCGGCCGCAACCGGTCGGCGATGAGGGCGACGGTGGCCGGCTGCAGCAGCCGCCGCTTGTGGTGGCGCGCCTTCGGCCACGGGTCCGGGAAGAACACGCGCACGCCCGTCAGCGACCCGGGAGCAACCATGTTTTCCAGCACATCGACCGCATCGCCGCGCAGCAGCCGGATATTACCGATTTCGTCGCGTTCGATCCGCTGGACAAGCTGTGCCAGGCCCGGCTGATACACCTCGATACCGATCAGGTTCAGGTGCGGTTCGGCCTGCGCCATCTCGGCGGTCGCGGTGCCGGTTCCGCAGCCGATCTCGACGACCAGCGGCGCCGGGCGCCCGAACCAGGCGTCGGCGTCGAGCGGTTCGTCGGCGACCTCACGGCCGATCAGCGGCCAGGTGCGATCCCAGGATTGCTGCTGGTTGGGGGTGAGTGCGCCGCGCCTGGACCGGAAACTGGTGACCCGCGGGTAGAGCCTGGACCGGCTGTGCGGTCCCGGCTCGGGGCGATCCGTGGTGCTGGACGATACGGACGAAGTCGAGTCAGCAGGGCGGACGGCATCGTTCACGCCCCTATTCTCCAACATGGTTCGGGATGGTCCGAACCGGACCGAGCCCAGCGCTACTCGTGGGTAGTCCACGCATCGCTCGTCGGCCCGGTTACCCCTGTCGATGTCCGGTCGATGGCCTTGCTCGCGCGGGTTGCTGTGACGCGGCCTCGGCGATCATCCGGTCGTTCACGCATGGTCATGCATCGCCGGTGTTCCTGGCTCGATCCCTGGCCGGTGGTTATCGCGAAGTCCCGCGCAGAATTCGGTTGCGCCGTTGACCCGGCGCGGGCGTTCGGTGTTACTTACATGGCCCCGGGAAGACGTGTGCGAATGTACGATCGATTCTAATAGCGCATAATTAACGAAACGGAACGGAAAATATATTGAATCGCTCACATAATTACATTGTCGGAAAACGGTGCCGGACGCCTTATGTGCCGCCATTCCGCGGTGCTGTAAAGAATGTCCGGCACCGTTCTCGAGCGTGTTTACAAGAGATCGGCCCCTGCTACAGCTCGTCGAATACGAAACTGTCTTTCTGTGGATCGTAATAACACGGGCCGACCTGAACGCCGGACTTTATATACCAATCTCTCATGCTCAAGCAGGTGGCATGAGTGTTTCCGGACGGATCTTCTATTGTCGCCGACGCGGTTCCCACGCCGAGGCCGCCCGCGACGGCCGCCGCCGCCATGCCGAAAACAACGGCAAAACGTGCCATCATTTTGAACCCTCCCATTGAACTCCCCGATCAATCTATGTCGATTGCTTCGACCGTGTCAGTCTAAGGTGTGATGTAGCGGACGGGCAAGTGTTTTTCGATCATCGGTTATCCACGCGTACCAGCGGTCAGGGAGGCTGGAATACGGTGTAGCGGTCGGCGGGAAACGAGTTTCGATACTGCTGAAGTCAGTCGGTCGCCGGTGAGATCGGGCATGGCGAAATACGCCGCTAACCGAATTTGCTGTTGGGTGGGACGGAGTCGATCGATGTGGCCGAGCCAAGAGGCTGGATGCCGAACTGGCCGGCGGGTCCGGCTCGTCCCGAGTGGAGGGGCCGGGGCGGGCGCGCGGTGGGCGCTCTTCTGACAGAATGCGCACCGGAACAGGGGGTGCGAACGGTGACAGTCGGAAGATCGGACAGATACATGCGGGAGGCGGGGGCAGCGGATCCGCTCGAGCGGATGATTTCGACATTGCGAATGGGCGACGGGGTGGACGCCGGTGTCGCGAACGGAATCGAGGCGGCGGTCGGGCGCTGGCGGTCGCTACCGCGGGCGCAGGTGGCGGGTCGCGCCGGGTCGGGGCGCACCACGGTGGCCGAGGCGCTGGGTCTGCAGCGTGGGGCCGAGACCGCGCCGGTCGACGAACCCGGTTTCCCGGACCCCGTGCTCGACGCCGACATCATCATCTATGTCCTGGCCAGCACCCCATCACCCGGTGACCGGCGGATTCTGGGATCGCTACCGCCGGAGCGCACGCTCGTGGTCGTGAACAAATCCGACGCGATCGGCACCGGTTGGGCGGACGCGGTAGCGGCCGCGGAACAGTTTCACCGGGCATTCGGGTTTCCCACTTTCCCGATCGTCGCAAGCCTGGCCGCGCGCACGGTCGCCGGTGCGCTGCGCGAAACCGATCTGGCGCTGCTACGCCGGCATGCCGGAAACCGCTCCCTGTCGGCGGTATCGGGCGAGGCGTTCGTCTCCCCGTCCGCGGGCCCGGATACCGATGAGCGGGCGGATCTGCTCCAACGCTGGGATCTCTACGGGATCGCCTGCGTGCTGGCGGCGCTCGAACGCGAACCCGGCCTCGCACCGCAGACGGTACTGCAGATCCTGAACACGGTGAGCGGGATCGAGCCCGTGGCGCGACTGGTGGGGTTGCGCTATCAGCAGGCGATATCCCGGCGGGCCGGCGCGCTGGTCGACGAACTGACCCGGCTGGCGGCGCGGGCCGTTCCCCAGGGCACCAGCCGGGCGCGTGCCCTGATCACCGAGTACCTGGACACCGACGAGGCGAAATGGCTGGGTCTGTGCGGTGGACTGGTCGATCCCGCGGTATCGCATCTGGCGGCCGGATATCCCCGGTTCGAACCCGCAGACGCCGACGACGCGCTGGCTCGCGCTATCCGGTGGCGGGCGGTGGTCGCCAGTGACCTGTCACCTTCGGCCCGGCGGGCGGCGGTCCGCGTACACAACGGCTACGTCCGGGTATGGGAACGGATGAGCAGTGTCGGACTCTGACCCAGGGCCGGATTCCGGCCTCGGTCCGGGAGCCACCGCGCCTCCCATTTCACCCGGTGCGCCGTTTCCCGAACCGGTCGCCGCCGTCGTGCGCCGCTGGAACCCCCAGGGGATGGCGTTGCTCGACACCATGACCGTCGCGGGGAGCAACGCGCAGGTCCGGCTGCTGGGCCCCGACGACGCGAACACCACCCTGCTGCGCACCGAACTCGCTCGTTTCGAGCCCCGGATAGACCTGAGCATGCCGCCGGCCGACCCCGCCGTCGCGGCCCCGGGCTCGGTCACCGTGCTGGTGCTGGACGCCGGTGTGGTGATCGGTGCCGCCGAACTCGATCTGGTCCGCCGGTCGACCGGGGCCGGCAGCCGGGTACTGCTGGTACTGAACGGCACCCACGCCCACCTGGACTGGCAGCTGGTCCGCGACCGGAGCGCCGAACTCCTCGCCGCCGCCGGGCTGGACTGCGAGATCGTGCCGGTATCCGCCCGCCTGGCGCTCGCCGCCCGGACCGCCGCGGATTCTGCGCTGCTGGACCGGTCCGGCCTCGCCGTGCTGCACGCCCGGCTGGTCGCGCTCACCACCGATACCACCACCGTGGACGCCCGGCGGGCCGCCGCGGCCGCCCAGGTGGTGGCGCAGACCCTCGACCGGATCACGCAGGAGCACACTGCGCTCGCTGCGGGCCGGGAAACCGAAATGCTGCGGGCCGAACGCGCGCGGCTGCTCGCCGAACGTGACGGTGGCCGGGCAGTCGCGGTATCCGCGCTGCGCGCCCAGCTCAACCTGGCGCGAATGGACCTGCTGACCCAGGTGGGGCATCGGGTCCGTGCCCTGCACGCCGAGGCCCGTACCGAACTCGACAAACTGGACCGCGCGGGGCGGGCCGGTTTCCCGGAACGGCTGCGTTCCGCGGTGGCGGCGCTGACCGATACGGTCGATCGCGATATCGCCGCCCGGCTCACCGAGTTGCGGGCGCGCGCGGCCGTCGCCACCCCGGCGACAGGAACGCCGGACCGGGCACCGGGATACCGGCACGATCCGGCACCCACACTCGGGCCGGATCCGCAACCCCGCGGCCGGGGTGTCGAAGATCACCTCATGATCGTTGTCGGCGCATCGGCCGGGGTCGGTCTGGGACGCCTGCTCGTGTCGCCGCTGGCGCTGGTACCGGCCCTGGATGTGGCCACGATCCCGGTGGCGCTGTTGCTCGGGGCCGGCGCGGCGGCCTGGGTGGTGCGCGCCCGTCGGCAGCTCGCCGACCGCGACCACCTGCGGCAATGGGTCGTGGATGCCATCGCGAACGTGAAAGCCCAGCTCGAGCAACGTGCGGTGACCGCCCTGGTGGAGGCCGAAACGGAACTCTCCGACGAAATGGTCCGATCCGCGGCGGACCGGATGCTGGCGGTGGACCGGCGCGTCGCCGAGCTCGAAACCGCGCTACGGCGCGCCACCGCCGGGCAGCCCGGCCGGCTTGCCGCCTGCGCGCGTGACCGGCAGATACTCGAGCAGTGGAGCCCGGATTCCGGAAATTAGTTTGTCCACCCCTATTGATAGGCAACCCGCTTCCATAGGGGCCGCAATACCGCGTTAACCTCTAGACAGGAACCTGGGCGTCCGCTTGGTCCTGGTACACGCCCCCGCAGACCCGGTGGCGGGTACGGCGGGCCGAAGTGGGCGCCTCACCCGCCAATGGTGGCGCTAGGTGTTTTCGCGCTGGTCACGGGCCCGAGGGCCAGGGCGGAAGCAGTTGTCGCCGCCCATTTCAGGAGAGTTTTCATGACCTCAGCGACCATTCCCGGTCTTCGTGGATCCGACGGCACCGCGCCGACCGAACACAGCGAACTGCTCGCCTGGGTTCAGGAGGTCGCCGAACTGACTCAGCCGGAGCGAGTCGTATGGGCGGACGGTTCCGACGCCGAATGGGACCGGCTCACCACCCAGCTCGTCGAGGCGGGCACGTTCCGGAAACTGGACGAGAAGAAGAAGCCGAACTCGTTCCTCGCGTTGTCCGACCCGTCCGACGTGGCCCGGGTCGAATCGCGCACCTTCATCTGTTCCCGATCCGAATCCGACGCCGGTCCGACCAACAACTGGGTCGACCCCGCCGAGATGCGCGCCACCATGACCGAGCTGTACCGCGGCTCGATGAAGGGACGCACCATGTACGTGGTGCCGTTCTGCATGGGCCCGCTCGGTGCCGAGGACCCCAAGCTGGGCGTCGAACTCACCGATTCGGAATATGTGGTGGTCTCCATGCGGGTCATGACCCGCATGGGCCGGGCGGCGCTCGATCTGCTGGGCACGGACCGGCCGTTCGTGAAGGCACTGCATTCGGTGGGCGCGCCGCTGGCCGAAGGACAGGCCGATGTGCCGTGGCCGTGCAACGACACCAAATACATCACCCACTTCCCCGAGGACCGCGAGATCTGGAGCTACGGCTCCGGCTACGGCGGCAACGCGCTGCTCGGCAAGAAGTGCTACTCGCTGCGGATCGCTTCGGCCATGGCCCACGACGAGGGCTGGCTGGCAGAGCACATGCTCATCCTCAAGCTGATCTCGCCGGAGGACAAGGCGTACTACGTAGCCGCCGCCTTCCCCAGCGCCTGCGGTAAGACCAACCTCGCGATGATCCAGCCGACCGTTCCGGGCTGGCGCGCGGAAACCCTGGGCGACGATATCGCCTGGATGCGGTTCGGTAAGGACGGCCGGCTGTACGCGGTGAACCCGGAGTTCGGCTTCTTCGGCGTCGCCCCGGGCACCAACCGTTCCTCCAACCCGAACGCGATGGAGACGCTGGAGGCCGGTAACACCGTCTACACCAATGTCGCGCTCACCGACGACAACGATGTGTGGTGGGAGGGCCTGGAAGGCGAGCCCGATCACCTGATCGACTGGAAGGGCAACGACTGGGTCCGGCGGGAAACCGAAACGCTGGCCGCGCACCCGAACTCGCGGTACTGCACCCCGATGTCGCAGTGCCCGACCCTGGCCGCCGAATGGGACGACCCGCAGGGCGTGCCGATTTCGGCGATCCTGTTCGGCGGACGCCGCAAGACCACCGTCCCGCTGGTCACCGAATCCTTCGACTGGCAGCACGGCGTGTTCATGGGCGCCACCCTGTCCTCCGAGCAGACCGCGGCCGCCGAGGGCAAGGTCGGCACCGTGCGCCGCGACCCGATGGCCATGCTGCCGTTCATGGGCTACCACGTGGGCGACTACATGGCGCACTGGATCAACGTCGGCAAGAACGCCGACGCCGCGAAACTGCCGAAGATCTTCTACGTGAACTGGTTCCGCCGCGGTGACGACGGCCGGTTCCTGTGGCCCGGCTTCGGCGAGAACTCCCGTGTCCTCGAATGGGTCGTCGGCCGGATCGAGGGTACGGCTGCGGCCGAGAGCACCCCGATCGGCAATGTGCCGACGGCCGCTCAGATGGATCTGGCCGGACTGGATGTGGACCCGGCCGATGTCGATGCGGCACTGGCGGTGGACGCCGACGAATGGCGGGCCGAGATTCCGCTCATCGAAGAGTGGTTCGAATTCGTCGGTGACAAACTGCCTTCCGGCGTGCGCGACGAATTCGAGGCGCTCAAACAGCGGATCAAGTAATTCCGGAGGCGGTCCGCGGCGGCTCGGGGTAGGGGCTGGGTGGGCCTCCGGTCTTCGCTGCTGTGCTCTGTTATGGCGTTGCCTGGGAGCGGTGCGGGTAGGAGTTACCCGCACCGCTCTCGGGCGTCGGCGGGTGACGTGCATGGATCGCCGGGCTTTATCTATCGTGCGGCGTGGTCCGGGGGCTGTGGACCTTGTTGTCGGGGTGGATGATCGGTGACGGACACCGGCGGGCGTTTCGGGTCGCTGAGTTGTGCCTATGCGCAGCCTGGTCGGATGACTGTGGATTCTGTTCCGAGGTGGGCCGTCCGCGAAGGGGCGGGCTGTATTTCGGAGGTGAACCATTCGGAGGAGCGGTAACCGGGGCGGGGATCTCATGGCTTTCCGGCGGGTGGCTCGTCCGGTGCGGCGGTAGGTGGTTTGGGTGTTTTTGCCTTATTCTGTGGACGTAACGAAACCCGTGCTCACGCAATGCTGATTGCCGGACTGTCCTGCTCCTGATCGGCCCGCCTGTCGCACGATCCGCGGCCGAGCCGATCACTCCGCGAGAGGTGGTTGGAAAATGGCCGAAGGGCATCTGTCCCCGCAGTCCAGTGAAGATGTTCCGATGAGTACCCCATTGCAGCGGGCCGCGGGCCGGTTGCAGTCGGCGCTGCCGGAGGGGTGGCAGGTGGAGGTGGTCGACGAGGGCGACGGGGCGCCGGACGGTGGGCAGATTCTGCGCGCGTTGCTGGTTACCGATTAGTTTGCTCGCCAGGGGGTTTCCCGGATAGTTCGGGACGGCTTGTCATGGGGGTATTTCACGTATCGGGGGATTGCCGCTGGTGCGACTGTGGCGGGTTCGTGGTGTGCGGCAGGCGGACTCATCCGGTTTCCGGCGCAGATCGAATCCCTGTTCGCGAGCGCCGTTAGCCGGCCTGCGATTGTCGTCCGGCGAATTCGTTCCTCCCGGTTCGTCTTTCATCGAACGCACTATTGCGATTTGTTGCTGGATCGCGCATGATGTTAGCCAGGTATCAGCTCGCTCCATTCATCGAACCGAAGACCCACAATCGGGAGTGCGTTCATGGCGGTGCAAGTGATCGGCCGGGCGTTGATGACCAGCGACCAGACCGACCATCAAGCGAAAAGCGTTGGCAGCGGCGGCTGGGTCGTCTCCTTCCTACCGGGACGAACCCTGACCACCGAACAGGCCATGGCCGCCATGCAGGCGGCGGAAGCGGTGGCGGTGGTCGGGGGGTTGGCCGATCTGGTCGGGCTCACAACCCTCGAAACCGTCGGGCTGGCCATTCAGGAATCACCGTGGACCCGGGCCGAGCCCGTGGTACGCAGCGGTTGGCGCGAACGGATCGGCCGGGGGCGCCCGCAGCTCGCGCTCTAGTCACGCCGCGGTGGCCGGCCGGGTTTCTCGGCCACCACCACAAGGTTGCTCACGAGTAGCTCCCGGAGTCCGGGTATCCGCACCAGCCACCAGGCCCAGCGCGGGTGGTAGCGCGGGAACACCGCGTGTACGGTCGCGGCCGTGCGTTCGGCCCAGCGCACGCCGTCGCGCGCGGGCACCGCGAACAACGACACCCCGAAACGGTTCTTCGGTTCCCGTCCGTTCTTCCGGTGATATCGGCGCGCGGCGTACTCGCCGCCGAGATAATGCCAAGGCCCGGTTTCGTGACCGCCGAACGGTCCCAGCCATACGGTGTAGGACAGCACGATGAGCCCGCCGGGCTTGGTCACCCGCACCATTTCGTCGGCCATCCGCCACGGGTCCGGGACATGTTCGGCCACATTCGAGGAGAAACAGATATCGACGGCATCGTCGCGGAACGGTAGCGCCATCCCGGAGCCGCGGACCGCCGCCGGAACCGTGATGCCCGCGGCATGCATTTCGGAAGGGTCGGGCTCGACCGGGATGTACCGGGCGCCGGCCCGGGCGAATTCGTCGGCAAAATACCCGGGACCGCCGCCGACATCCAGGACAGTGGTTCCGGCCAGCTCGCGACCGGTGAGATCGGCGTGGAAATCACCGAGCAGGTGCACGCTGTCGGTGGCGATACCGCCGTAGAAGCGAGCGGGTTCGGTCTGCTCGAATCGGAAACTGCGCAGCAGTCGTACCGAGCGACGCAGCGTGGCCCGCCGGGCGAACCGGAACCGTTTCCGTGGCCGCCGGGGGGCGGCCGGCTCCGCCGCCCGGGAGCCGGGAGCACCGGTACCGGCGGGAGTGGGGTCCGCCACCGCGGGCGGTATCCGGACCATGGACGATTCCTCGGCGTCGAGCACGATGCCGAGTTTCCCATATTGTGACCGGCCACAGAATCCCCGGCGGCGCACAACCGGGCCCCGGTTGCGGTTCCTTTCCGCCGAGTCCGCAACGGTGTCCCGATCTTGGCAAAAGCATGAGACATGCAGGTGGGGCGAGGTGCCGAAGAGCGCTGCGCGTTAGGGTGTAGCGCGATGCCCGGTCCCCCCGCGGGACCACTGCGACCGTCCCGTCCGCGGGACCCGAGCCGACCGGAGAAGCCCCGACGTGCGCGAAGTACTCCTACTCTGCTGGCGTGATACCGGGCACCCCCAGGGCGGCGGCAGCGAACGGTACTTGGAGCAGGTCGGGACGCAACTGGCTGCCCGCGGCATCCGGGTGACACTGCGAACGGCCCGCTATCCCGGCGCGGCCGAACGTGAGCGGCGCGACGGTATCGATATCAGCCGCGGCGGTGGCCGGTTCACCGTATACCCCCGGGCGCTGGCCGCTATCCTCTTCGGCCGGCTCGGGCTGGGCCCGCTGAAAGGTGTGCGGCCGGATGCGGTGGTCGATACACAGAACGGCATCCCGTTCTTCGCCCGCCTGGTTTCGGGTGCGCCGTCGGTGGTGCTGGTACATCACGGGCACCGGGAGCAGTGGCCGGTGGCCGGCAAACTGGTGGGGCGTATCGGCTGGTGGATCGAATCGTCGCTGTCGCCGCGCATCCACCGCCACGACCAGTACCTGACGGTTTCGCTGCCCTCCGCCGAGGAATTGGCGACACTGGGTGTGGACCCTTCCCGGATCGCGGTCGTTCGCAACGGTGCCGAAGCCGTCCCCGCCGGAGCCCCTACCGGAAACGCGGCGGTGCGCACGCCCGAACCGCGGGTGGTGGTGCTTTCGCGACTGGTACCGCACAAACAGATCGAGGACGCGCTCACCGCGGTCGCCCGGCTGCGCGGCCGGATCCCTGCCGTACACCTCGATGTGATCGGTGGCGGTTGGTGGGCGGACAAGCTGAAGGATCAGGCCGCCGCACTCGGTATCGCCGACGCGGTGACCTTCCACGGACATGTCGGCGAACGCCGTAAACACGAACTGCTGTCCCGGGCCTGGGTGCATGTACTGCCGTCCCGTAAGGAAGGCTGGGGACTGGCGGTGATCGAAGCCGCCCAGCACGGGGTACCCACCGTCGGTTACCGCTCGTCGCGGGGGCTCACCGATTCGGTGATCGACGGTGTGACCGGGTTGCTGGCCGACGATGCCGACCAGCTGGCGACCATTGTCGGCGAACTGCTCGACGATGCCGCCGCCCGCACCATCATGGGTGAGAAAGCCCGGGCGCGGGCCCGGGAATTCTCCTGGGAACATACGGCCACGGGCGTGCACGAGGTATTGGCGGCCGCCGCCGCCGGCCGCCGGGTGAGCGGGCTGATTTCGCCCGGCGACGAGCATGCGGCGCGGATCGGGATCACCGAGGTAGGAGCCTGAGATCGTCGCCGGCGCAGAACCGCGCCTCAGCTGCCTGAATCGCCGTCGCGGTCGGCACATTGCGCCCATGGCGGCGGCCGAGAGGTGTCGACCGGACCCGGTGAACCCCGCGCGCTACGGCCGGGTGCGCGGGACGGTCGCGCGAGCAGCCGTCGGCTTCCACATTCAGCGCTGGAACGCATCGTGCCCGGTTACCGGGGCAACGGCCGTGGGCGCCCCGACGGGTACGGCCGGTGGGCGCTCGCGGACGAGAAGATCACCGGCAAGGTCGGCGCCGCCGAGATCGTCCAGTAGCTGGTCGACCGGAAGACCATCCGAGTCGCCCGCACGCTGTGTACCGCCAGGTTCGGTTGCCGATACGGCAGCTGGAATCACGCGCTCCGAGACCGGTTGGGGGTTTCGGCCGGACGCCGGGTCGCGCCTCGGCCGGAGAGGAACCGGAGCGGGATCGTGAGTAGCGGTGTCGCCAGGAGCAGCGCCCACAGGATATGTGCGCCGATCACCGGCCCCCGGTGTTCCGGGGCGGGGCGCGGCATGACGTCCGGCACCCGGTAGAGGCGTAGTTCTTCGCTGTCGAACACCGGCTCCAGCTGGGCGAGGGTGGTGGCGGACCGGCCCAGCGGGCCCGGGGTATCGCGTTCGACGAGAACCCAGCCGACCCCCAGCCGTGCGAGTTCGGTCGCATCGCCCCCGGCGAGCAATAGGTCCTCCACGGTCCGGGCGCGTACACCCTCCCCGGTCACGGTTTCGCCGTGAACAGGCAGCGCACCGGTTTGCAGGACGTCGCGCGGCAGCATTCGCGGCGCCGGATCGAGCGCCGGTGCCGGACCGGAGTACGGGAAGCGCCGGAACATTCCACCCGGTAGGACCGCGATATCACCGGGGCCGTCGATACGGTCGGCCACCTCACCCCAGGCGTCCGGGTACTGAACGGCCTGCACCTGCCCGCCCACGCCCCAGGCCAGGTCGGGCAGCGGCAGGATAAGCATCCCCGCGAAGAGCACGGCCAGCGCGACCGATGCGCGCATCGGTCCGCGAGGAGCGGAGATCCGGGAACCCGTAGCCGGTGTGTTCCGGTCCGTTCCAGCGGCCGGTACGCCGGATTCGGCAGCAGGGCCGCCCGGAGGAACCTGCGCGGTCTCGGCCGGGGGGCCGATGACGCCGACTGGGGCCGAACCTTTCGTATCGCCGGGGCGGGAAGTGGCCGTATCGTCAGGACAGGAATCGGCTGGGCGGCCGGCGGTGGGGTCGGTGGTGCCGCCGGAGTCGGAGGCAGGTGCTTCGCCGGAGTCGGGGCGGGGGGCCGCCGCGAGCGCTTCGGTGGAGGTGGACGCCGGTGTGCTGGGCGGGGCGGGTGGAGCAGTGTCCTGGCCGTCCGAACCGGGCGCCAGGGGGGAATCGCCGGGACGTACGGGCGTGTCACAGGCGGATACGGGAGATCGCCGACCGGTCGCGATCGCGCAGGCTGCTGCGGCACACAGGCCGTATCCGGGGACGGCGAGAGCCACGAACTTCTGTGTATCGCGGAACAGTCCCGCGCCGGGTACCTGTCCGACAAGCCATTCCATGACAGCCAGTCCAGCCGGAGTCGCGGCGAGCGCCGGCAGTACGACCGCCACCGCGGCGAGGACGAGCAGCAAGCGGCGGGCGCGGACGCGTTCGGGGTCGCCGTCCGCGGCCGCCACTCTGCGCACCCCAAATGCGACCACGGCCAGCAAAAGGACGGTCGCGACCGCGGCCAGTGGCGTGGTGCGCGAACCGGGGACGGCATCCGCGTTCCAGATCCCACCCAGTCCGGCGAGACTGCCCACAGTGCCCAGCCACGGCTCGGCCCGGGCTGCGAAGGCGGGTACACCCGCCGGGTCGGAGGGTTCGGCCGCGACCCCCGAAACGGTCGTTGCCAGCAACCATGGCACCGAGGCCGCCGCCACGAGCAGGAGTACGCCGGCCGATCGTCGCCATCCGGCGATCGTCACAGCAATGATTGCGCCCAAGAGCGCACCGGTCGGGGTGAGTCCCGCGGCCGCGAGGAGCCCGCCCAGCAATGCCCAGTTCCGGAAACGGTCCCAGCGGGCCGATGTTCCGGTTCGGCTCCCGGCCGGCGAATGCGCGGCCCCGCCTCGGGTCCGGCGGGCAGCCACGGCGATCCAGGGCAGGGCCGCATAGCCGGTGAGCAGACTCCAGTGTCCCTGCAGCAGACGTTCGGCGATGTAGGGATTCCAGACCGTGAGTGTGGTGGCGACCAGTTGCGCGGCGAGCGGCGCGCGAAGCAGGTCGCGGGCCAGGACGGCGGCACCGTAGCCCGCGGCCCAGAGCGCGGTCACCAGGATTGCCTTGACCACCACGCCGCCGTCGACGATTACCGAGAGCGTGGCGAGCAGGGCGTCCTGGGGTACTGCCCGGGGAGCGGCATCGCCCAGGCCGAGCGCGGTATCGGTGAGGTAGGAGCGCGGGGTGCTCACGGCATCGCGGAGCAGGAGAAAGCCGGATCGCAGCAGCGGCGCGGTGATCAGGAGGGCGAGCAGCAGGCTGTATCCGGCCGGGAGCCACGGTGTCCATCGGCCCGCTCGTTGTGCACCCACGGCCAGTCACCCTACGTTCGCGGGTGCGGGCGGGGCGGACCGGTCCACGCGCCGCCCCGAGTGGGAGACTTGCCCGCGTGCAGTTCGTTCGCCGTCTTCCCGCCGTGGCGGACATGACCCTGGTCACCGCGGGGGCGATGACTGCGAATATCGCGAGTTATCTGCTCCAGTTGCTGGCCGGGCGCTGGCTGGGTGTGGCCGGGTACAGCGAATTCGCGAGCCTGCTGGCCGTCCAGTTGCTGTGCGCGGTACCGGCGCTGGCCTTGCAGAACGTAGTGGCCCGCGAACTCGTGCACGGATCCGGTATCGCCGCGTTGCGAGCACTTCGCCGGCGGTGTGCGGTTCTGGTGGCGGCTGCGGTGGTGGTGCTGGTACCGGTGGTGAGTGCGCTGCTGGACGTCGGCGTCGTGGCGGCGGCGGCCGCGCTCGGGTCGGCGCCCGCCCTGGTCGTCCTGGCGGGCGAGCAGGGTGTGTTGCAGGGGCAGAAACGGTTCCGGGGGCTCGCGATGGTGCTGGGGGTGACCGGTATTGCGAAGGTCGTGCCGGCGCTGGTGGTGCTGGCCCTGGGGGGCGGCGCGTCGGCGGCATTGTGGGCGGCGGCCGGCGGTGTGGCCGCGGCGGCGGTGTACGGGCGGGTCGTCGCGGGGTCGGAGCGTGCGAGTACGGCCGGAAGTCATGGCGAAGCATCCGGGGTGGAACTGCCCGGCGGTCCCGTGATGCCGGGGGGCCCGGCGTCATCGGGGGAGCCGGGTGGTTCCGGGGTGAACGGCGCCGGTGGCGAGGTACCGGCCGGCGGCGCGGCACCCGAAGCGGTCCGGGGCCGCGTCGGTGCGAAAGCCGGAATGGCGGATGTGGCCGCGGTACTGCGGGCGGCGCAGGTGCAGGCGGCGTTGATGGCGCTGTCGTCGGCGGATCTGATCGTGGTCCGGATGGTGCTGGAGGAGCCCGATGCCGGCCGATACGCACTGGGCACCATTGCCACCAAGATCGCGTTCTGGTTACCGCAGGCAGTCGGCGTGGTGTTGTATCCGCGGATGGCCCAGCCCGCATCCTCCAGTTCGGCGATACGTTCCGCGCTCGCCGTGCTCGCCGGTATCGGGGTGGTCGCGGTGTTCGGCGCGGCGGTGGCCGCTCCGCTGGCGCCGTTGCTGGCCGGACGCGACTACGCCCCGATCCAGGGATTGCTCTGGCTGTTCGCGCTGCACGGCGCGATCCTGGCTGTTCTGCAGGGTGCGCTGCTGTCCGCGATCGCGGTGAACCGGACCGCGTTGGCCGCGCTGGCCTGGGTGGGGCTGACGCTCGAGGTCGTGTTGATGCTGGTGGTGGCGAATTCCGTCACCGGTCTCATCGTCACCGCCGCGCTCGTCGCCGGCGCGACCACCGCGCTGGTGGCGTCGCTGGTCATTCGGGCGGCGGTGCGGCGTCCGGCCGTGGCCGCCGCATGATGGGCGGCAGCGCCGCCAGGCCCACCGCGATCACCGCGACCAGTGCGGGCACCTGGACCCACAGCGAATCACCCATGTAGCCGCCGGGCATCCGCCAGGGCCCGGTCGACAGCGCGGCGGCCGATACCGCGGTGCCGATTCCGGCTACCGCCGCCAAGGCCCGCCGCGGTAGCCGCGGCGCGAACCGCAGCACTGCCAGCCCCGCCACCGTGAGCACGGTGGCGGTGGGTCCGGCGATCACCGTGGTCGCGGCCGTCAGGGCCAGACCGCCCACTGTCCACGGTGTGCGCCATACCGGCACCGGTACCGCCGGATCGCCACGGGGCCCGCGCGCAACGGCAAGGCCCAGCAGCGGAATCAGCAGGAGCAGTCCACCGAAGATCGCCACCCGATACCACGTATCGATCGGGAACGACACCGTCACCGGCCCGGTGGCGCCGGCGGGTAGTAGCCAGCCCTGTTGCCAGCCGTCCACCACGATGGGTTCGAGTTCCCGGCCGTCTGCGGTATGGGCGCGCCAGCCGATATTCGTGCTGAGCGGCAGGGTGAGCAGCTGCGTTCCGCCATCGGCGACCGGCGCTGCGGGCTGGGTGCCGGCCAGTCGTAGCCGGTCGACGAAGAACAGTTCGGTCGGTGCCACCAGCACATCCACTTCGCCCGCCGGAAGGGAAACCGGCTGGGGCGCGCCGGGTTCGGCCCCCGGAACCGGATCGGCACAGACCTGTGCGGGCACCGGTGCACCGGAACGGAGTTCACCGGCGGTGGCGGTAATGCTGGTGTGCACCAGGCGGCCACCGGCCGCAATGGTCGGACCCAAATCGCAGCCGACGGTGACGATCCGGTCGTCCGGTGCGGGTGGCGGATACTGCGGGCCCAGTACGTTCACCTCGGCCAGGCCGGCCGGCTGGGCCTGGTGGTAGCCCAGGGCAGTCCGGTCCAGAACCGATTCCCAGCTGCGGATGCTCAGTTCGATCCGATCGGTCACCGTGGGGTGCAAGTCGATCCGGGAAATCTCGTCCGGGTCTTCGAGTTCGCGGATCTGCGGCCCGTTGCCGAGGTTCACCGCCACGGAGGTCGGGGCGGCGGGCAGACCGCCGAGCGACGGAGTGAGTTCCAGCCCGGTCACCAGTGCGGGTTCGGGGAGTTCGATGGTCAACGTCGGTTTGGGGCCCCGGGTATCGCGGGCGGTTTCCTCGGGAGCCGTCCAGCTGGTGCGCGGATCGCCGTCGGTGGCGGCGAAGGCCGAACCGCGTAGATCGCCGACATCGGAGGCGCCGCGCGCCACCGGTCGCGCCGGATCCGTCAGCAGCGCTTCGAGTGCGGGACCCTGCCTCGGCCGGACCGTGAGCTGGGGATCGACCGTCACCGGGGCGGGTACCGAGAGCGTCCGGCTGAACGCGCCCATCTCTTCCGGGGCCAGCGCCAGGCCCTTCCCGCAGCGGACGCGGTCCGGGGCATCGAAACAGGCGCTGCGGCCGGGGAATTCCTGCCCGAGATCCCAGCCGGTCACCGTGGCGCCCGCCGGCGGGTCCGGAAGAACTGTGCGGTGGCGGATTTCGACCGAGACGGGGAATTCCGGTACGGAGTAGTCCTCGACGGCGAGTTCGCTGATCCCGAACTGGCCACCGGTGCTACCGCGTTCGGTCTGTCGCGCCGTGATCTTCACCCAGTCGGTCGCTCCCACCGGCAGCGCCACCGAAACCGGTTCGCCCGGTTTGCCGATCCGGGCGGAGACACTGCCGTTGTTGGTGCGCACCTCCACCCATTTCACCGGGTCGCCGATGGCGGCGGGGGTGGTGGTGAAACGCAGTAACCCGGACTCGAACGGCCGGTCCATATCGAGTCGCAACCATTGGCCGAGAGCGTATTCCGCCGCGTTGCTGATCCAGGCGGTCGTGGGGTCGCCGTCCACGATCGCCGCGGTCGAATTCCCCGGCGCGGCACCACCGATCTGGGTGGCATCGGCCGCCGAACTGGATGCGGTGACGGTGGCGCCGGTCCACTCGCCGTGGACCGGTTCGGCCCCCGGGACCGCGTAGTCCGGTACGAGGTTGTGCGTACGGCGGGCGTCGTCGGATGCGCGCAGTGCGGAGCTGTGATTGTCGACCTTGCCGAAGTCGGTTTCCCGAGCCATCGGAGTATCGGTCACCGTGATCGAACCCACCGGCAGGCCCGCGGCGGCGGCGTCGGCGGCGAGCAGGGTCGGTTCGTGGGAGGTCGCGGGATCGCGGTGGAGGCGTTCGAGCACTTCCGGCCCGCCCTGCACCACCGGCACCGAGGCGAGCGGCACGGTGTAGGCCCCCGGGAATCCGGCGGGCGCGCCGGTGCCGCTGCGCACCTCGGCGGGCGTTCCGGGCGCCGGGGTTTCGACGCGGTAGATCTCGACCGCCGGATACGCCGGCCGCAGATCGGCGTCGACCACGAACTCATCGTTACCGGACTCGTGCTCGACCGGCTTTCCGAACTCCGCGACCTTGCGCAGCCCAGGCGACCCCTCCACCGCGCTGTGCGCCAGCAGCGGCCGGGTCGAGCGGGAGGTGTCCGGATCGAGATCGTTGCGCAGTACCAGTACCCCGATGCCTTGTCCGCGCAGCGCCGGCGCCAGTCCGGCGGACGGCCGGCCGTCGGCGATGAGCCGCTGCACCGAATCCATGGCGCGGATGGTGCCCGGCGGATTCAACGGGACCGCGTCCCGCACCGCCCACGGTGTCTCGGCCAGCGCCTGCAAGGGTTCGTCCCTGGTCAGACCCCAGACCTGGCTGCCGAAGGGCGCACCCGGCACCACCAGCGCCCGGGTGTCGGCGGCATTGTCGCGTAACCAGTCGGCGGTCTGCTGCCAGTAGGCGGGTACCGCGTCGTAGGCGCCGCGCGGTGCGAGTTTGCCGGTCCAGGCCAACGAGGTGGACAGGGCGAGCGCGGCCAGGATCAGCATTGCCACCGCGACCCGGCGGTCCCGGTGCGGGTTGGCGAAGGCCGTCCGCCACTGCCCGGTGCGCACCGAGCCGGGCAGCGGTACCCGGGCCAGCAGCTGCGCGAGGCCCAGGACCAGCGGCAGCCGGATCAGCGGTTCCAGTTTGTGTACATTGCGCAGCGGCGCGCCGCCGGAATCCAGGAAGATCCGCACGGATTCGGCGAACGGCCCGCCCAGCTGGCCCACATAGCCCGCACAGATACCGGTGAGTCCCACACACAGGATGAACACCAGCCGGCCGCGCCCGGGCATCGAGCGCAGCGCCAGCCCCGCCATTCCGGCGGCGGCGAGCAGACCGGTGGCCAGCACCGCGGCGGGCTGGGTGACCAGTACCGCGCCCGCGATCCGTTCCGGCGAGACGAACGGGGTCCAGCTGTCGGTTCCGCGCAACACTTCGCCCAGCGACGCCCACTGGGTTGTCACCCCCGACGATTCGATGTAGTCGAGGAACGGCGGGCTCACCCGGCCGAGCAGCAGCAGCGGCACCGCCCACCAGGCGACCGCCAGCACCAGCAACGGCACCCAGGCCAGCGTGAATCGCCACCACGCACGGTTGGGCCGGTAACTGGCCCACCACAGCAGGGCGGGCAGGAAGGCCGCCACCGTCGCGACGGCGTTCACCGCCCCCATCAACGCCAAAGCCAGTGCACTCCCGGCCGGGGACCGGGACCCGCCCCGCCGGCGCCGCCGGTAGGCCGTACCGAGGGCCGCGGGCGCGAGAAGCACCCACGGCGCCAGCATCATGGGCAGGGTTTCGGAGGAGATGGATCCGAGGGTGGTGAGCACGCGCGGGGACAGCGCGTACGCGAGGGCGGCGATGATCTGCGCTCCGCGCGTGCCGATACCCAGCGTTTCACAGAGTTTGACAACGCCCCAGAACCCGGCGAGCAACAGCAGCGCCCACCAGATCCGCTGGGTCACCCACGCGGGAATCGAGAGGAGATCACCCAGCGCGAAGAACGCGCCGTGCGGGAAGAAATAGCCGTAGGCCTGGTTCTGGACCTGCCCCATCGGGGCCTGGCTGCTCCACAGATGCGCGGCCCGGCCCAGGAAGCCGAGCGGGTTTTCGGCGAGGTCGTATTTGGTGTCGGCGACGGTGAGCCCGGGGGCTTGCAGAAAGGTGAGCAGGAAGGCGATAACAGCCGATCCGGCGAACCAGCGCGGCCCGAACCGGTCGGGTGCCGGGGAGGTATCGGTTTCCGCGCACGTCGAGGCGGCGGGTTCGGACTGCTCGGGCACCGTGGGTCAGGCGTTCGGCGTCCCCGCCGCACTGAGCGGGCGGGGACGTGGCGAGGTCGGGAGGGGTCTCAGCGTTTGCCGTATTCGACGCTGTTGAGCAGCGAACTGTCCGCGTTACCGCTGCGGTCCACTTCGGGGCGGGTGTTCTGCTGCAGCGCGGCGGTGATGGCGAAGACCGCGATCGCGCCCAGCAGGGCACCGCCCACCGCACTCGCAATACCGGGGACAGCAAACTTCATCGCAGCACTCCAAACTAGACGCAGGCAGTATCCGGCCAACCTAGCAGGATCGTGCCGGTCCGGAAACGTACAGTCCGGCGTTTCACCCTACTGGGTGCACCGGCCCGGCGGCGACGACCGCCCCCCTGTTCACCGGGTACGAGTCCGTTCCTTCCGGCCAACCGGACCATCGGGCCCGGTCGTGGATTTCGCCGCAAATCCGGTTGCGTGTTCGTGAACTGCTATTGCGCTTCCAGCGCGCCGAGCAATGTCCGCAGCTTGCTCGTCGTCTCGTCGAGTTCGGCCTGCGGATCCGAAGCCGCGACGATCCCGCCGCCCGCCCAGGCCCGCAAGGAGAGCCCGCCGGCCGCGAGATGGGCGCTGCGGATGGCGACCACCCACGTCCCGTCGCCGCGCGAATCGCACCAGCCCACCGCACCGCCGTAGAAGCCGCGATCCTCCTCGTGCGTGGTGATGTATTCGAGTGCCTGGGCGGTGGGAGTGCCGCAGACCGCCGGCGTCGGATGCAGGAGCAGCGCGAGCTCCAGAGCATTGGGCGCAGGGTCGCGCAACACACCGTGGATCGGGGTACCCAGATGCCAGACGTCGCGGGTGCTGACCAGTTGTGCGCGCGGGGGCACGGTGAGCCGGGCACAGACCGGGTTCAACCGTTCGGTGATCCAGTCGACGACGAACGCGTGCTCGGCCCAGTTCTTCGTACTCGCCGCCAGCCGCTGGGCCGCGGCGTTGTCCGCTTCGGGATCGGGCAGCCGCGGCAGTGTTCCGGCCAGCGGGTACGCCACCACCGTTGTTCCGGTGCGCTGGACCAGCGTTTCCGGGCTCGCACCCAGCAGGGTCGCGCCGGCGTCTCCGGCCGTAGTGAGGTCGACGGTGAAAACATTCGCGCGTGGATGCCTGGTGAGCAGGTGGGCGGCGACGGTCGATGGATCGAGGGCGGCGTCTGCCGTCGCGGGCACCGACCGCGCGGCGACTACCTTCCGCAGGGGCTGCCCGGGGTCGCCGAGTACTCCGATCAGCCGCGCGACCCGCTCGCGGTGCTCGTCCGGGGAGGGTTGTCCGCGCGACACCCGTATGCGGGGTAGTCCGGGAAGCCCGGCCGGTCGCCATGGGCCGGCGGTATGGGAGAAGTCCGCGGGCTCGACCAGTGCGGCCGGGCGGCGCGGATCGAACGGGAGCGCTCCGGTGATCGCCGCGGTACCGGCGTGCAGCGCGTCGACGGCCTGCCATGGATCGCGGAACGCGGTGCGTACGCCGTGTGCGCGGATCACGCTGTCGGGTCGTGCCAGCAGGAACCCGGTCATCGTCCGACCGTAGCCTCATCGAGCAGGCCGAGCCCGTGACCACACCGGACCCGGTTGCTCTCGTGCGCAGGTGGCGGGCGGACCGGCAGTCGCCGTGAACCGTCAGGTTCCGCTGCGCGGGCTGTGTCCGTTGCCCAGTGTGCGGTCCTGCGGCACCGGTGGTACCAGGAAGACCGGGCGGTGACAGTGTTTGAGCACCGCATCGGCCACGCTGCTGTGTACCAGGGCGCGTAGCCCGGTGGCGCCGCGGGTGCCGGCGACGATGATGTCGACATCGAGTTCGTCGGCGACCTCGACGATCGCGTGCCAGATACTGCCGGTGGATTCCTGTGTGCGGGTTTCGGCGTTCAATCCCGCCAACCCCGCGAGATGCAGGCCCTCGGCGTTGATCTCACGGGCCGTCGTATAGGCGATATCTTCCATATCTTCGTCGGGAACCCATTCCGGTTGCACCATGCCGGAGATTCCCGAGATCCGGGCCGCTTGCCGCACCATCGGCTCCCAGGCGGTGAGCACCACCGCCCGGTTCGCGGTGAGGAAACGCCCGGCGTATTCGATCGCGCGTTTGGCGTGTTCGGACCCGTCGTAGGCGATGAGCATCAGATCGCAGGGCATGGCGACCTCCGAGGCGGAGCCGGCGAGCAGATGATTCCAGATTACCTCTGTCCCGAAACCGGGCCGAGCTTCCACGCGCGCGGTGCGCGGGATACCGTGCAACGATGCGGAAATTGCCGTTCGTCGTGCTCGCGGTGCTCGCGATGATCGTTACCGCCTGTTCCGGCGGAGACGGCGGCAGCACCGCAACATCCACGCCCGGGGCGCGCTCCCCGGAGGCCGGGACGAGTGCCGCACCCGCGCCCGGGGCCACTACGGCCCCGGACGATTGCGCCGCCGAGTACCTCGGGCAGTTCACCACCCGGGAGAAGCTGGCGCAGCTGCTCACAGTCGGGGTCACCGGGGCCGAGGACGCGCTGTCGGTGGTGCGCGACCATCAGGTCGGCGGCATCTTCATCGGTAGCTGGACCGATCTGTCGGTCCTGACCAGCGGTGAGCTCGAGCAGGTCCGGGCCGCGGCGAAGGTCCCGCTGATGGTCACCACCGACGAGGAGGGCGGCCGGGTGTCGCGGCTGGGCAGCCTCATCGGCACCGCGCCGTCGGCTCGCGAGACCGCGCAGACGATGACCGCCGAACAGTTCTACAACGCCACTCTCGACCGCGCCCGCGCCATGCGCGACCTGGGCATCACCGTCGATTTCGCCCCCGATATCGATGTGAGTTCGCAGCCCGACGATTCGGTGATCGGCGACCGCTCCTTCTCCGACGATCCCGCGGTGGTCACCGAGTACGCCGATGCCTATATCCGGGCCATGCACGAAATGGGTCTGGGGACGGTGCTCAAACATTTCCCGGGCCACGGCGCCGGTACCGGCGATTCGCATCTCGGTGCGGTCCAGGTGGCGCCGCTGGAGCAGTTGGCCACCCGTGATCTGGTGCCGTTCCGGGAGTTGATCGATACCGGTTCGGCGGTGATGGTCGGGCATCTGGAAGTTCCCGGGCTGACCGCCCCCGGTGTGCCCGCCAGTATCAGCCCGGAGGTCATGAGCCTGCTGCGGGAGGGGTCCGGGTACGGCGCTGCTCCGTTCGACGGCGTGATCTTCACCGACGACCTCAGCGGTATGGCAGCCATCACCGACCGTATGTCGATCGCGGAGGCGGTCGAGGCCGCTTTGGTGGCCGGTGCCGACAACGCCTTGTGGATCAGCACCGATGCGGTGGGGCAGGTGCTGGACCGCCTGGAGGAGGCGGTCGCCGCCGGGCGCCTGCCCATGGACCGGGTCGACGCCTCGGTGCTGCGGATGGCCGATTACAAGCAGGTGCCGCGGGATTGCTGATTCGTGGCGCCGGCGCGCGGCGGTAGCAGTCCTGCGTCGCGGTCGGTGGCCGTACGCGTCGGCGCGGCCGGTGCCCGAGTACAGTGCTCTGACCTCGCCCGGAGTTTTCCGGATCGTCCCGTTCCGTGTGGCGGCGCACGTATGCCACGGGGGTGGTTTCCGGGTCCGGTCAACTTACTTTGGAGTAATATAAAGGGCTCGATGCGGTAGGAGACGTGATGGCGGGCGGTACGAAAAGGCTTCCGAGAGCGGTGCGCGAGCAGCAGATGCTCGACGCCGCGGTCGAAGTCTTCTCGCGCAAAGGCTTCCACGAAACCTCTATGGACGCCATCGCCGCCGAGGCCGCGATCTCCAAGCCGATGCTCTATCTCTACTACGGGTCCAAGGACGAATTGTTCCGGGCCTGTATCCAGCGCGAGGGTATGCGATTCCTGGAGTCGGTCGCTCCGGCCGGTAACCCGCTGCTCAGCCCGCACGAGCAATTGCGTACCGCGCTCGAGGGCTTTCTCGGGTTCGTCGATACCCACCGCAACTCCTGGCAGGTCCTCTACCGGCAGGCGCTCGGCCAGCAGGCCTTCGCCTCGGAAATCGAGAACGCCCGCCAGCGGGTTATCGAACTCACCGCCAAACTGCTGGAGTCCAGCGCCAAGCACGCCGAACCCGGCACGAATTTCGATATCGTCGCGGTTGCCGTGATCGGCGCGGGGGAGGCGATCGCCGATACGGTCGCCGGCGGGCGAATCGATGTGGCCGAGGCGGTGGACCTGCTGGACGCGCTGGCATGGCGCGGCCTGTCCGGCCGTAAACCCGATTCCGCCGCCGAATCGGGCGAATGATTGTCCGGTGGTAGCGGGTCAGTCCCGTGGCGGGCGCGGCCGGTCGAAGCGGCGGGCCCACTGCCGGCACGGTTCTTCCACGAGGGCGTGACTCGCCGCGGCGATCGGTAGCGTGAACGCCACCGTGAGCACCAGAACCTTGGTGAAGTCGCCGTGGAACGGCAGGATCCCGAAAACCGGGAAGATCACCGACAGTACGGCCAGGTGCCAGATGAAGATGCCGTAGGACCAGCGCCCGACCATCGCCGCGGGGGCGGAGGTGAGCCACCGGTGGGGTTTATCCGCCCGGCCGAGCACCAGCGGCGCGAGCAGCGCGAAACCGATCACCGCGCCCAGCCCCATCTTGGCCGCGTACTGCCACGGCTGCGCCCGGGTCAATCCGGCGACCCCGCCGAGATCGGTCGCCGAAACCGCGAAGGTCACGCAGGCGATCGTCCACATCAGCCGCTGATTGCCGAGGATCCGCCGCCACCGGGCCCGTCGCTGGTCGCAGACGAGTTCGGCCAGCAGCATGCCGCCCGCGAACCACGGGATATAGGCGGGAAGCCAGTTGTCGGCGTGGATCGCGTCCGGCGTCGGCACGGGGATGAAATTCCAGCTCAGGAACACCAGGCCCAGTGCCAGCACGGCCGGTACCCGCGCGGCCGCCGCCCGTCCGCGCAGGCCGTGCAACAGCCAGGCCAGCAGCGGTAACACCAGATAGAAGGCCACCTCCACCGACAGGCTCCACATCTGGGTGAGTCCATCGGTCAGCGTGAGCGGGATGAAGACCTGCAGGAGCAGCAGGTTGGAGAACCACACCTGCAGACCGGCGGTCCCGGCGGCCGCAGGAACCAGGATCAGCACCGCGCACACCACAACCCAGTAGGCGGGCATGATGCGGGCGATCCGGTGCCGCAGGTAGTAGCCGAGGGTGGGAGCGTCGCCCAGGCCGCGGGCCGCCAGTGCGTGCGGGCGCCACAGCAGGAAGCCCGACAGTGCGAAGAACACCGCGACCGCCATATCGAAACGTTCCAGCAGCCGGCCGAGAACGGGGATCGCGGTGGCACCGGTCTGGAACGCCACATGTGTGAGGAGAACCCCGAGCGCCGCCAGTCCGCGCATACCTTCCAGTGCGGGGAGGAAGGAGCGTTGCCGGGCGGCCGCCGGTGGCTCCGTGCTCGTACCCGTCCCGGAAGCCCCCATGACAGCGGCGGGGTGGCCGGCACCGACGGCCGGTCCGGCGGGGCCGATATCGGGCTGAGCTCCGGGTTCGGTGGTCGAGGTGGTGGTCATCGGCTCCCAGTCTGCCCGTACGCCTGCGTCGCGGGGAAGACGGCATTTCACAATGCGCGCTAGACTCCTGCCGATTTGGGTCCGATTCCGGCCTCGCCAATGCCCACGAAACGCCGTGGCTGTTAGTGTCAGGGCTCACGAGTGCCGCGGCGCCCCGCTGTACCCGCGGAACGACCTGTGTTCTACGACGAGGAGACATTGCATGGCACTGAGTGCCGGAACCAGAAGGACGGTTGCCTGCGTGCTCGTGGGTCTCGGCGCGTTGCTGATCGTTGCCGCGCTGATGATCCCTACCTACACCGTCGGCAAAATGGCCAAGACTCCCCTCGATCTCGAGATCACCACCGTCGCCGTGAGCCAGACGGACGAGGAGAGTCTGGTACTGGACTCGACCTCGCTCACCGAAGAGGGGCGCAGCGCCGAGGTCAACGAGAACGTTCCGCTCGTCTCCCAGCGTTTCCTCACCATCGAGGAACCCTCCGATGCCGATCAGATGACGATCCAGGCCGGTAACACCCTGCGCCGGATCGACAAGCGCGGCGATACCGGTGTGCTGTCGGCCTACGTCGACCGCGTCACCATCGACCGCGAGACCGGCGAACCGGTATCCACCGACCCCAACGGGTCGATCGCGATGACAACCAACAGCAAGGGCGAAAGCATCGCCGAACCGGTCCACCGCACCGGCCTGCAGTACCGGTTCCCGATCGGCACCGAGAAGAAGACCTACCCGTACTTCGACGTCTACGCCGAGACCAGCACCGATATGGAGTTCGTGGAGGAGACCGAGATCAACGGCACCACGGTCTACCACTTCCGGCAGAACGTCCCGGTGACCGACCTGTCCAAGGTCTCCAACCTTCCCACCAACAAGCTGAGCCTGCCGGCCGCGAAGTGGGGCGTCGAGGGCGGCGAAGAACCGATCACCATGTCGCGGTTCTACAGCAACGTCCGCGATGTGTGGGTCGAGCCGCAGACCGGCACCATCATCAAGGGCGGCGAGCAGCTGAACATCTTCTACGGGCGCTCCGCCGACAAGCCCGAGGTGACCGCGCTCAAATCGCATCTGGTCTTCGATACCGACACCGTCGAAGCCCAGCTCGCGATCGCCAAGGACAATATCGACAAGCTCTCGCTGTTCGGCCGGATCCTGCCGATCGTCCTCGGTATCGTCGGCATCATCGCGTTGATCGCGGGCATCGTGCTCGGCGTCCTGGGCGGCGGCTCCGGCCGGCCGGCCCGTGCCGGTGGACCCTCCGGTAGTCGTCCCGGCGGCCCGGCCCCGGCCGGCGCGGACGCGCCGACCACCACCCTGCCGCGCACCAGCGGTGCGGACGCGCCGACGGAGACCATCAAGATGCCGAAGGATCTCTGAGGCTCGGGTCACATACCGAACTGAACGAAAAGGCTCCCCGGACTTGGGTCCGGGGAGCCTTTTCGTATCCGTATGCCCGCCCTGGAGTCGAACGGGATCTGTTCGCCGGCTCAGCGCAGGGTGGCGGTGAGGTGTGGATATCCCTTCTTCGGGTGCCGCATGGCCAGATCCCAGCCCGCGGCGGTCTGATCGGCGTAGATGTTCACCGTCGAAGGCAGTAGCACCGGTTTACCGAACTTCACCGCGTAGGTGGTCCGGCCCGGAATCCGTCCCTCGAGCGTCGACAGGATCGCCGCCGCCGACCACATACCGTGGGCGATGGCCCGCGGAAAACCGAACGCTTTGGCACCCAATGCCGAGGTGTGGATCGGGTTCTGATCGCCGGAGGCGTTCGCATAGCGGGTGATCGTCGGCTGGTCGACCTTCAGGGTGCGCAGCGGGGGCGGCGGTACCTCTTCCGGTTTCGGCTCGGGTTTCGGGCCGCCCGACAGCGAGGTCTTCTGCTGATGCAGGAAGGTGGTCACCTGCCGCCACACCAGTTCCCGTCCGACCCGGATCTCACTGATCGCGTCCACCAGCAGACCCTTCGGATGTTCGCGCAGGTTCTCGATATGCGCGGTGATGTCCAGCGGTTCGCCGACCGAGATATCGCGGGTGCGTTCGATCAGGTTCTCCGCATGTACGGCACCCACCGCGACGAACGGGAAATCTCGCTGTACCACGAGTTTCATCACCATCGGGAAGGTGATGACGAACGGGTAGGTCAGCGGCAGGGTGTCGCCGAACCGTAGTCCGGTGGCCCGGCAGTAGGCGGCCAGATGCGCCGGATCCACGCGCAGTCCCTCGAGCCGGACCTCGCGGTCCGGGATCGCCGGTTTGCGGCCGGGCACGAACGGCAGCGGTACCGCGCCCAAGGCCGCCTTCACGTAGAGGCTGCCGTTCTTCGGGGGCGCGTCGAGGGTGATGGTTTCGGTCATCACGCGCCGATCATGCTCTGGCCGCAGACCCGGACGATATTGCCGTTCACCGCGTTCGAGGCCGGGCTGGCGAAGAAGGCGACGGTTTCGGCGACATCCACGGTCTGTCCGCCCTGGTTGAGGGAGGCCATCAGCCGGCCGCCCTCACGGGTCGCCAGCGGGATGGCGGCGGTCATGGCGGTTTCGATGAATCCGGGTGCCACGGCGTTGATGGTGATGTTCTTCTCGGCCAGGGCGGGTGCCTCGGCGTTCACCATGCCGATCACCCCGGCCTTGGAGGCGCCGTAGTTGGTCTGCCCGCGGTTACCGGCGATACCCGCGATGGAGGATACGTCGATCACCCGGCCGCCCGCCTTCAACGCGCCCGCGGAAACCAGGCCCTCGGTGATCCGGTGCGGGGCGGCGAGGTTCACGTTCAGCACCGCGTTCCAGCGGCCCTCGTCCATGTTCGCGAGCAGTTTGTCCCGGGTGATACCGGCGTTGTGGACGATGATGTCGATACCGCCGAAACGTTCGGTGGCGAATTGCGCGAGCCGCTCGGCGGCGTCGGGGGCGGTGACATCGAGCGCCAGTGCGGTACCGCCGACCTTGTTCGCCGTCTCCGTCAGCGCCTCGCCCGCTGCGGGGATATCGGCGACGATCACGGTCGCGCCGTCCCGGGCGAAAACCTCGGCGATGGTGGCGCCGATACCGCGCGCCGCGCCGGTGACCACGGCGACCTTCCCGTCCAATGGGCGGTTCCAATCGGCAGGTGCGGTCGCGTCGTCCTTACCGACCCGGATCACCTGCGCATCCACGAACGCGGATTTGGCCGAGAGCACGAACCGCAGCGTCGAGGCCAGTCCGGTGGCCGCCGGGGAGGCTTCGGGGTGCAGATACACCAGTTGCGAGGTGGCGCCGCGCAGCAGTTCCTTGCCGACCGAACGGGTGAAACCCTCCAGGGCCCGCTGGGCGATCTGACCCTCGACGGAACCGGCGAGTTCCGGGGTGGTGCCGATGACCAGTACCCGGCCCGACGGCGCGATGCTGCGCATGGCCGGCTGGAAGAACTGGTAGAGCTGGGAGAGATCCTCGATGCTGCCGATACCGGTGGCGTCGAAGACCAGTGCGCCGTACTTGGTACCGCTGGTCAGCGAATCGGCGAAGGTGTAGTCGCCGGCCAGCAGCGCACGCAGCGGTTCGGCCACGCGGCCCTTGCCGCCCAGCAGCACCGGCCCCGGCAGGGCCGGCTCGCCGGCGACATAGCGCCGTAGCTTCTCCGGCTTCGGCAGGCCCAGCTTGTTCGCGAGGAACCCGCCCGGCGCGGAGTTGACGAACGATCCGTAGAGGTTGGGTGCGCCCTTGCTCTTGGCTGCCACTGTTTCCCACCTTTTCTGTTGCTCGAGTGGTGTCGGTACCGGCCGTTCACCGATACCGCCGCACCGGCGCCCGCTGCCGCCCGGACTGCGCTCACCCGCGTGGAGCAGGGGTCGGCAGGTTAGCTGGCGCACAGTCGCCGGAGGCGGTGTCGACATTGAACTTACTCCAGAGTAAGTTTATCGTAAACCGATCGCGGGCGGGCGTCGGCCGCCGCGGCCGGGTACCGCGGATCCGGGGCCGGAAACACCCGACCATCTCGCCAACTCGACAACCTGGGAGACCCGAGTGACCACCACACCTCGTTCGACCCGTCCGGTCGCCATCGTCGGCGGCAATCGCATCCCGTTCGCCCGCTCCGACAAGGCCTACGCGCACGCCTCCAACCAGGACATGTTCACCGCCACCCTCGACGGCCTGGTGAGCCGTTTCGGCCTGCAGGGCGAACGCCTGGGCATGGTCGCCGGCGGCGCCGTCCTCAAGCGGGTCGGCGAACACGGCATGATCCGCGAAAGCGTGCTCGGCAGCACCCTCAGCCCGTACACCCCCGCCCACGATCTGCAACTGGCCTGCGGTACCGGCCTGCAAGCCGTGGTCACCGTCGGTGACGCCATCGCGGCCGGCCGGATCGACGCCGGGATCGGCGGCGGTACCGACACCACCTCCGACGCCCCGATCGGCGTCAGCGAGCGGATGCGCGAATGGATGCTCGGTATCAACCGCGCCCGCACCAACGCCGAACGCCTCAAACTGGTCGGGCAGCTGCGGCCGGGCATGGTCGGTATCGAAATCCCGCGCAACGCAGAACCGCGCACGGGGATGTCCATGGGCGAGCACGCGGCCGTCACCGCCAAGGAATTCGGTATCGCCCGGGAAGCGCAGGACGAACTCGCCTACCTGTCGCACAAGAACATGGCCGCCGCCTACGACCGCGGTTTCTTCGACGATCTGGTGACCCCCTTCCTGGGGCTCACCCGCGACGACAATCTGCGCCCCAACTCCTCGGTCGAGAAACTCGCCACCCTGAAGCCCGTGTTCGGGGTGAAACTCGGCGACGCCACCATGACGGCCGGCAACTCCACACCGCTCACCGACGGCGCCTCGGCAGTTCTGCTGTCCAGCGACGAATGGGCCGCCGAACGCAGCCTGCCGGTCCTGGCGCATCTGGTGGACAGCGAAGTCGCCGCCGTCGACTACATCCACGGCCCCGACGGCCTGCTGATGGCCCCCACCTACGCAGTGCCCCGCATGCTCGCCCGCAACGGCCTCACCCTGCAGGATTTCGACTTCTACGAGATCCACGAGGCTTTCGCCTCGGTGGTGCTGGCCACCCTGCAGGCGTGGGAATCGGACCAGTACTGCAAGGAGCGGCTGGGTCTGGACGGCGCTCTGGGCCCGATCGACCGGACCAAGCTGAACGTCAACGGCTCTTCGCTGGCGGCCGGGCACCCCTTCGCGGCCACCGGCGGGCGGATTGTCGCCCAAACGGCCAAGATGCTGGCGGAGAAGGGGTCGGGGCGTGCGCTGATCTCCATCTGCGCCGCCGGCGGGCAGGGTGTGGTCGCGATCCTGGAGCGGTGAGCGGGATATGACCGCATCCGGCCGCGGGGGTCGGATGCGGTCGACCTGGCGGCACCCGCCCGGTTCTGGAGCGACCGGCGGAGCGAACAACCGGGTTGATAGGACCCCCGAGGTGCGGAGCCCCAAAATCACAGTCTCGGCCCTGTCATGGACGGTCTACCCGAACAACGTTCACCGACCTGGACAAGCGGTGGGCTGCCGGCGGGAACGGGTGGGCGTCGGTGCCGGCGGGAGCAGGGAGCTCGCCGGCGTAAGCGGCGCCTATTCGGTGTCCGGCAGCTCGTGGTGCCCGCCGAAGGCTTCGCGCATTGCCGAGAGGGTTTTGTCGGCGTAGCCGGATTCGCCGCGGGAGGCGAAGCGCTGGAACAGTGCCGCGGACAGCACCGGGGCGGGTACGCCGATATCGACGGCGGCGTCCAGGGTCCAGCGGCCCTCGCCGGAATCCGATACTCGACCGCCGAAGGAGTCCAGGTTCGGGTCGGCGTGCAGTTGCGCGGCGGTCAGATCCAGTAACCACGACGCCACCACCGAGCCGCGCCGCCACACCTCGGTGACCTGGGCGATATCGATGTCGTAGCGGTAGTACTCGGGGTTCTCCAGGGGTGTTTCCTCGGCGGAGAACTCGCCGGCCGCGCGTTTGCCGTAGTCGGCCTTGTGCAGAATGTTCAAGCCCTCGGCGTAGGCGGCCATCACGCCGTACTCGATACCGTTGTGCACCATTTTCACGAAGTGCCCCGCCCCGGCCGGACCGCAGTGCAGGTATCCGTGCTCGGCCGGGGTCGGTTCGCCGTCCCGGCCGGGTGTGCGGGGCGCGGCCGTCACACCGGGCGCGATGGCCCGCAGTAGCGGTTCCACGTGCCGGAACGGTTCCGGTTCGCCGCCGATCATCAGGCAGAAACCGCGTTCGCGGCCGAAGACCCCTCCGGAGGTGCCGATATCGAGATAGTGGATGCCGAGCGGATCCAGCTTCGCGGCGCGGGCGATATCGTCGTGGTAGCGGCTGTTGCCGCCGTCGATCACGATATCGCCGGGATCGAGCAGTCCGGCCAGCTGATCGATCACCGCGCCGGTCGCGCCGGCCGGGATCATCACCCAGACCACGCGTGGGGTGTCCAGCATCGCGAGGAATTCCCGCAGATCGGTACTGCCGCGGAAACCGTCGCCGAGTTCGGCGCCGAGACCGGCGATCACCTCGGCATGGCGTTCGCAGCCCACCGCGGTGTGACCTGCCGCGACGATCCGGCGCACGATATTTGCGCCCATCCGGCCGAGCCCGATCATGCCCAACTGCATCTCACGTCCTCTTTCCCTGGGTTGGAGGTCCGGATCGCACGTCGTATCCGATTCTGCCCGCTGCCGTCGCGAACTTCTGTGTGCTCGGGTGTAACGACCTGTCGGCGGGACCGATATACCGGTTGGCTCCGTGTATTCGCCTGACCCCCGACCCGGCGACTGCACGGGGCCACTTTGCTGTCCGGACCAGAACCGCGCAGTGCCGCCAGGCTGCTGTGCGGTGTCGTTCGGCTACTGTGCGGTGTCTCAATTGAGCCGCTGCCCGGGCCGCCCGATGGCGCAGCTGTGATCGATCAGGCACTGAAGATTACAGTTCGGACAACTATCGTTGGCGAAGGCTCGCACCCGCGAGTCCCCGGACATATCGATTGGGGAGGACGGTTCGTGAGCGGCGAATCGCATACCGACCGCGGCGACAGACACGACCCCGGCCGACCACAGCCGACCGGCGGCGGCCCGTCCCAGCCGTCGCATACCGGTCGTGACCAGCAGGTGAAGCCGCCCGCACAACCGAATCCGGCGGAAGCCGTCGCGCCCGGCTGGCGCGGCGGCAGTTCGTGGTTGAACCCCGCGGCGGCTGCGCCCGGCGCGGATGGTCCCGCTGCCTCCCCAGATTCTGTATCCGCGGGTTCGCCGGCCCAAACCTCCGGCCCCGCCCCCACTGTCTCCCTCCCGGCTGCCGCACCGCTCGCGGCGGGGCACGGGCCGCGGCAGGCGGGCAGCGGCGCCGATCCGACCGGACCGGATTTCGCCACCCAGCAGTTGCCGCGCAACGCTGCCGAACCGCCGCCGGCCGCCTATGCCGCCGCCGGCCCCGATTCCGACGCCCCCACGGAGGTTTTCGATTCCGCGGCGCTCACCCAGCGCCTGGCCGGTGAGGAGGCCGCCTGGTCGGCCTATTCCGATGACACCGCCGCGACCGATGCCCTCGCCCAGAGCGGTTCCGTTCCGCCGGCGCCCCCCGAGCCCCCGCAGGGCGGTTCCGGCGGCGACGGCGGAGACGACGACGGGAACGGTCGCTCGTTGTCCGGTGCCCGCGCCCGGTTACGCGATTCCGCGACCGCTCGGCGCGTGCTGCTGGCCGCCGCCGTGGTATTCGGTATCGCCCTGGTGGGTTATATCGCCGACTTGGTGATGACCTCCGGCACCGTCCCGCGTGGTGTGGAGGTCGCGGGTGTCGCGATCGGCGGAATGGACAAGGACGAGGCGCGCGCGAAGCTGCAGCCCACGCTCGATGCCCGCGCGGGCGAAGTGGTGCCGGTGAAGATCGCCGATGTGCAGACCCAGCTGGTACCGAGCGCCGCCGGCTTGGGCGTGGACTGGGATGCCACCTGGGACCGGGTGGGCGGACAACCGCTCAACCCCGCCGCCCGGTTGCTGTCCTTCGTCGCCACCCGCAAGGTGACGGTGGCCAGCACGGTCGACGAGGCGGCGTTCGGACGGACCCTCGATGAACTGCGCGTCCACGATCAGCCACCGGTGGAGGGCGGTATCGCCTTCGAGGGCACCCGGCCGGTCGCGGTGAACCCGGTACCGGGCCGGATACTGGACACGGCCGCGGCGCGGACGGTGCTCACCGATCAGTGGACCACCGCGAGCACTCTGGACCTGCCGGTCATCCCCGCGCCGCCTGCGGTCCGGCGCGACGCCATCGAAAAGGCGCTGCACGAAATCGCCGAGCCCGCGGTGAGCGCGCCGGTGGTGTATTCGGGTAAGGGCGACGCAACCGCGACCCTGACCCCGGAGCAGATCGCCGCTATCGTGAGTTTCGTTCCCGACGGCCACGGTGGTCTGCGTGTCGAGTTCGATCACAAGGTCGCGACGGATCTGCTCGCGCCGCAGCTCGCCGCGACCGAGGTCGAACCGAAGGACGCCACCTTCACCTTCGCCGGTGCGCCCACCGTGGTCCCCGCCGTTGTCGGTGACAAGATCAACTGGCCGAAATCGCTGGAGCAGTTGCCGGCCCTGCTGGCCGCCACCGGCCCGCAGCGCACCACCGCGGCGATCTACGAGCGGATCGAACCCAAGCTCACCACCCAGGCGGCGGAGTCGCTGGGGATCACCGAGGTGATGGGTGAGTTCACCACGAGCGGTTTCTCCGGTCCGTCCGGCGTGAACATCCGCACCGTCGCGCAAGAGGTGAACGGTGCGGTCGTGAAACCCGGTGACACGTTCTCGTTGAACGGGCATACCGGCACCCGCGGTGCTGCTGAGGGCTACGTGGAATCCGGCATCATCGACCACGGCCGTCCCAGTACGGCGGTCGGTGGCGGGATCAGCCAGTTCGCCACCACGCTGTACAACGCCGCGTACTTCGCCGGCCTCGAGGACGCCGGCCATACCGAGCACAGCTACTACATCTCCCGCTACCCGGCCGCCCGTGAGGCCACCGTTTTCGACGGCGCCATCGACCTGCAGTTCCGCAACAACACCCCGCACGGCGTGTACATCCAGGCTTTCGCGGACAGCTCCGAGGTGACGGTGCGGATCTGGGGCACCAAAACCGTGAACGTCGAATCCATCACCGGCGAGAAATCCAAGCCGACCGAGCCGGAAACCATCACCCTGCCCGCAGGCGACGATTGCATCGCCTCGACGGGAGCGCCCGGTTTCACGATCTCCAACACCCGGGTGATCACCGATATCAACACCGGCCAGGAGATCTCCCGGCATACGCGCACCGTCAAGTACGACCCGGTTCCCGAAGTGAAATGCGTTTCGCCGGACGACGAGAAATCCGATGAGGACCAGTCCGAGGACACCTCCGACCCGACGGCCGTGCCCAGCAGTGGCAACGAGGGCAGCCGGCCCACCGAACAAGCGGGTGACCGCTGACGCCCCGGCTGGAGGCCGGCCGGTAGCAGCCGCGTCGAACGCCGTCGGCCGACCCGCTTCGGCAGCTCGGGGCGGCGGCGGTCTCCGCGCGGCGTACTACCGGCCAGGCGCTGATTCAGCCCGTTTCGTCGAGCGGCTGTAGAACCGGTTCGGCCGAGCGGGCGTCGCGATGTCCGGCGATATGTGAGCACGACTGCGCGCGGATCGCCTCGCGCCGATCACCCCTGACGCCGCCAGGTACGGGTCCGGTGCAGAGTGGTACCAGGGTGAGGAGGGCCGGCCTCGGCGGGGGAAGACCGTCCCGTGACCGAGCGGCTGGTCGGGCCGGGCGAGAGCTACCCGGTTCCGGCGATATGGTCGCGGGCTCGACAGCCCCTCGCGGAACTCGACGCCGGACGGCTCACAGCGGTGTGCGCATCAGCAGGACGTTGTACTGCCGGTGCACCGTGAGCAGGAAGTACAGATCGCTGCCGGTCTGGTACGGGAAGATCATGGGCGCGTAGGCCGTGGGCAGCGCAGCCGCCTCCACCAGGACCCGCGGTGTGCTCCAGGGGCCCTGCGGGGTGTCCGCCGTACGCAACACCACCGAGTTGTGCGGGTCGGTCGTCAGCATCACGTATTTGCGCAGGTGATCGTTCCACTGCACCGACAGTTCGGCAACACCCTCGACGATCGGGGTCGCCGCCAGTGGATCGTTCACCTTCCAGCCGCGGCCGTCCCAGTACTCGTAGGCGTCGATATTCGCGATATCGGCTTCCCGCACCCGGGATATGTAGCCGGCGTTGGCCCGCCCGGCCGCGGTGCCGTACCGGTACACGTACCCATCGGCCTTCACGAACGCGTTCTGTTGAAACCGTTCGTGGCCGCCGACATTGGCCCGGCGGGTGGTGGGCAGCTGTGCCCAGGTCCGGCCGCCGTCACCGGATGAGGCGAGAGTGGAGAAGTTGGTGGTCCACTTACCGTGGTCGCCCCATTCCTTCACCGACATCATGCTCATGTACTGCACCCCGCCCACCGCGATTCCGGCGGTGGGTATCAGGCTGATCTCGATACCCGGGATCTTCGGGCTGGGCAGCGGGTTCGGGACCGCGCCGTCGAAGACGATGCCCTGCGACGGGTCCTTGGTGCGGCTGTGGAACAGCACATTGCTGCTCCAGGCCCATGCGCTGCCGGCCAGCAGGTTGGGGACACCGAGTCCCGCGGAATCACCGAATGCGGTGATCATGGTGCCCGCGCCGTCGTCCCACATCACCCCGAGATCGGTGCCGAGCACGTTCACCCGCTCGGTGTGGTTGGGGCTGTCCATCCCGGTCACCTGGAAGACGGCCTGGGTTTCGCCGGGTAGCTGCGGCAGGCCGCGCGGCTGGCCGTTGATCCCGGGGATGGGGTTCACATTGTTGGGGTCCGCTGCGGCCGGACCGGCCAGGACGAGTGCCGCGGTGGCACCCACTATCCCGGCGCGCACGAGTACGGACAGCGGGCGGCGAGTCATTCTCGGTGTCCTCCTGCGGAACTGCGCGGTTCTGCGCGCTATCTTGCCACGGCAGTGGCGCCGGCGTGCCGGGCCGCGGCGCCGAACCACCGTGGGATCCGGTCGAGCAGTTCCTGCTGCTCGTCTCCGGCCCAGGCCACATGCCCGTCGGGGCGCAGCAGGACGGCGGGCACGTCCAGGTCCGCGCCGGGATCGACGACGTGGTCGATACGGTCGGCCCAGCCCGTAACGGACAGGTTGCCGGTCCGGTCCAGCAGCAGGCCGCGGCCGCGGTGCGTCAGCCGGTACAGGCGTCCCTCGGTCAGTTCGATATCGCGTAGCCGCTGCCCGAGTAGTTCATGACCTTCGCCGAAGTCGTAGCGGATATCGAGCGCGGTGATCTTGGCCAGCAGGTACCGGGTCACCTCGGGGAAGTCCATCAGTTCCGAAAGCAGCCCGCGCACCGCCCGCGGACCCGGCTCGTCGGACAGCAGCTCCGATTGCGCCCGGGTATTCGCCAGTACGCCCGCGGCCACCGGGCGCCGTTCGGTCTGATAGCTGTCGAGCAGGTCGGCCGCCGCCCGGCCCGCGAGGGTGGCCGCGAGTTTCCAGCCCAGATTGAATGCGTCCTGGATCCCGAGGTTGAGCCCCTGCCCGCCGAGCGGCGGATGGATATGCGCCGCATCCCCGGCCAGCAGTACCCGCCCGGACCGATAGCGTTCGGCCAGCCGGGTGGCGTCACCGAATCGGGACAGCCGGCGCGGTGAATGCACCCCGAAATCGGTACCGGCGACGGCGCGCAGCTGCCGGGCGAAATCGTCGAGGGTCGGCGGCACCGATCGGTCGGCAGCCACCTCGGCCGCGGGCACCAGGACTCGGTAGAGACCGTCGCCGAGCGGCATGAGACCGAAACGGTGTTCTGTTTTCCGTACTTCGGTCATCACGGTGGTGATGGTGTCCGGGGCGGCGGTGACCGCCATTTCGCCCAGCAGCGCATCCGTCGTGGACGGTTCGCCGGCAAATTCCACTCCGAGCAGTTCGCGTATCGTGCTGCGCCCGCCGTCGCAGCCGACGAGGTAGCGCGCCCGTAGCCGGGTGCCGTCGGCGAGCTCGGCGGTGACTTCCCGGTCGTCCTGCTCCAGCCCGGCCAGTTCGCAGTCGCGCCGGATATCGGCACCCAGTTCCTGCGCACGTTCGGCCAGCAACCGGTCGGTGATCGGCTGCGGGATACCCAGAATGTAGGGATGGGCGGTGTCGAGCCCGGCCGGTACGGCTTTGTCGATACCGGCGAAATGGCTGCGTAGCGGGTATTTCTGCCCGTGGGCGAGGAAACGTTCCAGAATCCCGCGCTGGTCCAGTATCTCGATACTGCGCACGTGTAGTCCGGTCCCGCGGAGGAAATCGGACGGCTCGGCGTCCTTTTCCAGCACGACTACGTGCACACCGTGCAAGCGCAATTCGCAGGCCAGCATCATGCCCGTGGGCCCGCCGCCGGTAATGATCACATCGAACATGTATCGCCCGTCCCCTCGAGTTCCGCGGCTCGTGCCGCGTGCCGTTTCGAACCTGTTTCCGCAGATAGCGGGGGTTCGGCCGGATATTCTGCGGCACCACCGGGGTCTTGCCGCAAGACCCCCTGTGCGATATATGTTGAAGAGGGGAGGAACACAGGAACTGGCGGCCCGGAATACCCGAGCCGCCAGTCGGAGAGCGATTTCTCAGCGGATCAGAACGCCGCCTCGTCCAGTTCCATGATGTCGTTGTCGAGGTTCGACAGGATGGTGCGGGTAGCGGTCAGCTCCGGCAGGATATTGCGGGCGAAGAACTGTGCCACGCCGACCTTGCCCTGGTAAAAGGTCTTGTCCGCACCTTCCGCACCGGCATCCAGCGCGGCGCCGGCGACCTCGGCCTGCCGCAGCAGCTGCCAGCCGATCAGCAGATCGCCGACCGAGAGCAGGAAGCGCACCGATCCCAGGCCCACCTTGTACAGCTCGTCGGTCTGCTCCTGCGCACCCATCAGATGTCCGGTGAGCGTGGCGGCCATGGCCTGCACATCCTCGAGCGCGGTCGCCAGCAGCTTGCGCTCCGCCTTCAGCCGGCCGTTGCCCGCCTCGGAGTCGATGAACTTCTGGACCTGTCCGGCCACATGCCCCAGCGCCACACCGCGGTCGCGGGCGATCTTGCGGAAGAAGAAGTCCTGCGCCTGGATGGCGGTGGTGCCCTCGTACAGCGAGTCGATCTTGGCGTCGCGGATGTACTGCTCGATCGGGTAGTCCTGCAGGAAGCCGGAACCGCCCAGGGTCTGCAGCGATTCGGTGAGGTACTGGTAGGCCCGCTCCGAACCCACACCCTTCACGATCGGCAGCAGCAGATCGTTGACGCGGGCCGCGAGATCGGCGTCGGCACCGGAAACGGCCGCGGCGACATCGGCATCCTGGTGAGCGGCGGTGTAGAGGTACACCGCGCGCAGGCCCTCGGCGTATGCCTTCTGGGTGGCGAGACTGCGCCGCACATCCGGGTGGTGGGTGATGGTGACCCGCGGCGCGGACTTGTCCGACATCTGGGTCAGGTCGGCGCCCTGCACGCGCTGCTTGGCGTAGTCCAGCGCGTTCAGGTAACCCGTAGACAGGGTGGCGATGGCCTTGGTGCCCACCATCATCCGCGCATGCTCGATGACCTCGAACATCTGCGCGATGCCCTTGTGTACCTCGCCCACGAGCCAGCCCTTGGCCGGGACGCCGTGGCCACCGAAGGTGACCTCACAGGTGGCCGAAACCTTCAGGCCCATCTTGTGCTCGACATTGGTGACGAATACGCCGTTGCGCTCGCCCAGTTCGCCGGTTTCGTGGTCGAAGTGGAACTTCGGTACGAAGAACAGCGACAGGCCCTTGGTGCCCGGGCCGGCGCCCTCCGGGCGGGCGAGCACCAGATGCATGATGTTCGGGAAGAGATCGTCGGAATCGGCCGAGGTGATGAAGCGCTTCACACCCTCGATATGCCAGGAGCCGTCCTCCTGCTGGACCGCCTTGGTGCGGCCCGCGCCCACATCGGAGCCGGCGTCGGGCTCGGTGAGCACCATGGTGGCGCCCCAGCCCTGCTCGACGGCGATCTTGGCCCACTTCTTCTGCTCTTCGGTGGCGTTGTTGTAGAAGATATTCGCGAAACCGGGGCCGGCGGCATACATGAAGGCCGCGGGCTGGGCACCGAGGATCAGTTCGGCGATGGCCCAGTAGGCGGCGCGCGGAACGTCGATACCGCCCAGCTCGGGGTCGACGGAGAAGGTGTCCCAGCCGCCTTCCTGCAGGGTCCGGTAGCTCTTCTTGAACGACTCGGGCAGGCTCACCGTATGGGTTTCGGGGTCGAAGACCGGCGGATTGCGGTCGGCGTCGGCGAAGGATTCACCCAGCGGGCCTTCGGCCAGGCGACGCACCTCGTTGAGCATCTCCTTGACAGTGTCGGCGTCCAGGTCACCGTAGGCGCCGGACTCCAGGATCTTGTCCAGGCCGAGGACCTCGAAGAGGTTGAACTCCAGGTCGCGGACATTGCTCTTGTAATGACCCATTGTGATACTCACTCTCCGTTGAGTCGGGTGCGGTCGGTGTGGTTAGCCGTTCCCGCCCGTTGTTGCCACCGGGTAGCTACCGGAACGCGGCAGGCTACTCGCGGGTAACTTACTACCTATATTACCGACGGGTAAGGCCGGCGGCAAAGGGTCCCGCGGCATTGTGATGAGCGGAACAGGTAGCAACCCGGTGACCTGTGTAAACGAGACCCGAGAGGGCTTGTCGGGCCGCTTTCACGCGTGGTACTTCGGAATGGGAGCACCGGTGCCGGTGCTCAACAGCCGCGGCAGGCTTTTCGTGATGTAGAGGGTCCAGCCGCGCGAGCAGGCCGCGAAGCATTCCGACCCGCCGGCGGTCAGCCCCTGGTGCGTGAACTGCAGCGTCGTGCCTTCCGGCGTCGCGGTGATGTCGAAGGCGACCCTCGTATCGGTCCATTCGGCACGGTCGTCGACGAAGGTGAGATCGCAATCCGCGACCCGCCGGCTCACCGAGGTGAGTCCGGGCCTAAACCACTGGCGCGCGCCGCCCGGCGCCGGCGGTGGGAGCTCTCGGTGAACCCGTACCTGACTGGATAGGGTGAGGTGTGCGGATCGAGACGAGCGTCGGCCCGGCGGAGGCACAGATCGACCATCCGGACGAGCCTGAGTTCCTGCTGGTATTCACCCATGGCGCGGGCGGCGGGGTGGACAGCCGCGACATTCTGACGGTGCGCGATACGGCGCTGGCCGCGGGCGGTGTCGTGGCCCGCGTGCTGCAGCCCTACCGGGTGGCCGGCCGCCGTGCGCCCGGTAAGCCGGAGCCGCAGGACAGGGCCTGGGGCGAGCTTGTCGCCGCCCTGCGATCCGAGCTCGGCCCCGACCTGCCGCTGATCCAGGGTGGTCGCAGCAACGGGGCGCGGGTCGCCTGCCGGACCGCCGGTGAACTCGGCGCCCGCGGCATCGTGGCGGTGTCCTTCCCGCTGCATCCGCCCGGGAAACCGGAGAAATCCCGGCGTGCCGAATTACTGGCCGCCACACCCGCCGAGGTGGTGGTGATCAACGGAGGTAGCGACCCGTTCGGCATCCCGGACCCGGCCGACGCGGCCGAGGTCCGGGTCATCGCCGGCCAGCCGCATTCCTTCAAGAAGGGATTCGACACGATCGCCGAAACACTCGCGCCCTGGTTCCGGCGCTGGAGTAGGTGAGGCCACCCGGCGGCGGGATCCGGGAGCTACCGAGCCGGTTTGGTGGCGACCACGAGGGCGTCGATCGCTTCCCCTGCCTCGGTCGGCCGCAGGATCTGCTGGGCGGTGTCGATCCGGAGACCGCTGTCGTCGCCCAGGTCGGCGACCACATCCTCGGGAGTGAACAGGATTTCCGGATCCTGCGGCCCCCCGTGCCCCCGCTCCGGGTTCGCGCTGTCGTGCCCGAGTACCAGCAGCATCCCGCCGGGGGCGAGCAGCCGCGCCGCTCGCCGGACCATCTCGCGACGCTGCCCGGCCGGGAGATGCAGGAAGACCATCAGGACCAGTTCGTACGGGCCGCCGATATCCACACCCGGTTCGGTGAGATCGGCGCACTGCCAGGTGATCCGCTCCCGGATCGACCGGGCCAGCCGCGTCGCCACCGTCCGGCCCTTATCGATCCCGACCTGGGAGAAATCCACCGCGTGCACCTGCCAGCCGTGCGTGGCCAGCCACAGCGAGTTGCGGCCCTCTCCACAGGCCAGGTCGAGTGCGCGCGGTAATTCCGGGACCGTGCCGTCCGGCCCCGGAAGCAGCGGTATCCGCCGGTCGAGTCCGTGTACGAACTCCACCACCGTGTTGTTCGGCGGTGCGCCCCACACCAGTTCGCTCTGCACATACCGCGCATCCCATTCGGCCGCGTCCATACCGGCCAGTGTATGGACGCGGTCTCCGGTTCGTACCGCCTTCGGCGCCGGAGGTCATCGGTCCGCGGGTTCGGGCAGCCAATGCACCGGCGAGGTCTCGCGGATGTGGACGAGTACGTCGAAGGCTGCTGCCAGGGAACTCACCTCCAACCGTGCCGCCTCGTCCGCGGAGGGGTCGTACACGCCGCTGATCACCCGCATCCGTGCCGGTGCCGCCTGCCATGCCCGCACCTCCGGCGGCGCGTCGTCGCGGAGATCCACGAAATAGGCGGGCAGGTCCACGCCGGCCAGATCGGCGTCGACGAGGTCCGGGTGCGGCTCGGGGGCGATTGCCGTGCCCAGATCGCCGTGCCGGAAACCGATCGCCACCGAGAGGTAGCCGGTGCCGAAGTATGCGCGCAGCCCGCTGCCTTCGCTGTGGAACCGGGTTTCGGCCGGGCCGAACCCGCTGTCGATGCCGGCAGTGTGGGCGATCCCGTCCCAGTAGACGATTCGCGCACCGGTGCTGCGATGGTGATCGATGATCGTCCGGGCGGGTTGTGGGTCGTCGCTGCCGAAGCTGCCGCGGCCGGCCACGCTGTTCTCGTGGAAGGCCACGATCTGCCGGGCGCGCCCGAGTGCGGTCGAATACGCGGCGGCGGCCTCGGCGCCGGTCGGTTGCGCAAGTGTGTGCAGGAGCGTGAGCGCCGCGCGGGCGTGCTCGGCGAACGGGCGTCCGGGATGGATGCCCTGGTGCCGCTGGACGTGCTCGTCGACCCGGTGCGCACTGCGGATCGGGGACAGATGCGCGGCGAGTTCGCCGGCGCGGTCCGGTGCCCAGCGGTGGGCGTAGGCGAGCACCTCGTCGTAGTCGGCGGGTTCGGCGGCGGCCGGCCGGATACCGAGCACAGCTACCTGGTCGCCGGGGTGGTCGCTGTTGTAGGCGCGCAGCCATTCGAGCGTCCCGACGGTTTCGGCCGTGCGCAGGGGCCGCCAGGCCGCGGCGAGCGCGGTGTGCGGATCACCGCTGCCGCCGCGTACGTAGGCGTCGAGCCGGGCGGCGGAACGGGCACTGTCCTGGATGGCGAGTGCGCGGAAACCGTGCTCGGTGACCAGGGTGCGCAGGATCCGGTCGCGTATCCCGTAGCTCTGCCGCGAGAATCGGGTGGATTCGCCGAGGCCGACCACGGTGGCCGTGGCCAGGTGGTCGGTCAGCGTTCGCAGGTCCGGGCCGGTATCGGCGGCATCGGTGGAGGAGACGGGCTGTGCATTGTCGCGCAGCCACCGGTGGACCGCGTCGGCGGTATGGGTGGAGGGAGAGGGGGTCACGCCGGGCTCCTGGTGGTCGGTCGGAGTGGTCGCGACCCAGCCTCTTACCTCAACTGTTGTTCAGGTCAAGGGGTTCGGTCAGAGTCGAGTGCGCATCAGGACGACGTTGTACTGATTGTGGACGGTGGTGAGGAAGTACAGGTCGCTTCCGGTCTGATACGGGAAGATCGACGGCGCGTACGCGGTCGGCAGTTCCCGCGCGTCGATCAGCACCCGGGGCGGGCTCCACGGGCCCTGCGGGGCGGGCGCGGTACGCATCACCACCGAATTGAACGGGTCCGTGGTGAGCGAAACATACTGCCCCAGATAGTCGTTCCACATCACCGACAATTCGCCGACCCCGTGCATGATCGGTTGCGCGGCATTCACGTCACCGTGTTTCCAGTGCCCGCCGTCCCAGTATTCGTAGGCGCCCAGATTCTGTATATCCGCCTCGCGGACCCGGGATATGTAGGCGGCATTGTCGCGACCTGATGCCGTGCCGTAAACGTAAACATAGCCGCCGTCTTTCACGAACGCATTCATCTGGAAATTACGGTTGGCGCCTTCGTTCGGCCGGCGGGTGAAAGTCAGATCGGCCCAGGTTTCACCGTTGTCGGCAGATGCGGCCAGCCCGGAGTAGTTGGTCGTCCATTCGCCGGGGGTGTCCCAGGTCTTCACCGACATGAGGCTCATGTATTGCACGCCGTTCACCGAGATACCGGCGGTAGGAATACGGCTGATCTCCAGGAACGGGATCTTCGGACTGGGGATCAGGTCACGGGCCTGGCCGAAGACATCACGCACCACACTGTCGAAGTAGATACCGTTGCGGGGGTCGCGGGTATGGCTGCGGAGCAGTACGTTGCTGCGCCACGCCCACATACTGCCGGAGAGCAGATTGGGGAATCCCACGCCGGCGGTATCGCCGAACGCGGTGAGCATTTCACCGTGCCCGTTGTCCCACATGATGCCCAGGTCGGTACCGAGCATGTTGTAGTTGTGGGTGTTGTTCGGGCTGGCCATACCGGTGACCTGGAAAACGGCCCGGGTGGCCCCGTGCAATTGGGGAAGCCCATGGGTGCCGTTCAGCACCGGAATGGGGTTGATGGCGTTGGGATTCGCCGTGGCCGGTGCGGTAGCCGCGAGAATTGCGGCCGATGCGCCCGCCAGCAGAGATATGAGTATGGATCCGGTTCTTTTCAAGTCCGTCGGACCTCCGGGTTGCGTCGAGAATCGCCGCGTAAAAACGTGGGAACCTCGGGATCTGTGGCACGGCGTATTTCGACTGGCTGGCAGATCGCGGTCATGTTAGCAGTGGATATGGGTGAATCAGAGGCATTGCGCAACGGTTCTGTGCAGGTGTCCGGCGGGTAGACGGCGTTGTTGCCGAATCGTCACCAGCGGTGAGTCCGGCTGACCGCCGCCCACGGACGCCGTAGACGCCTCCATGGTCTAATCGAGAAGTTAACCGTGCATTTCAGCGGTTTACTTCAGCGAGGAAGCGGAGGACGTATGCTGCCAGCCGGAATCGACCCGCGCACACCGGTGCTCGTCGGAGTCGGGCAGATCGTGCATCGGTCCGGTGAACAAGGTCTGCCCGGGGCGGTCGAACTCGCGGCCGAATCGCTGCGCCGGGCCGGTGCGGACAGCGGCACCGGCGATGCGCTGCTGCGATCGGCCGATGTCGTGGCCGCGGTCGCCACGGTCAGCGGTTCCTACCCGAACCTCGCCGCGACGGTGGCCGCGCAACTCGGCGCCTCCCCGAAAAGGACCCTGCAATCCGCGCCCGCCGGTGGCGACGCTCCCCAGCGGCTGCTCAACCTGCTCAGCCGGCAGATCGCCGAAGGCAAATCCGATATCGCCCTGATCTGCGGCGCGGAATCGGTCGCTTCACTCAACAAGGCCAGGAAGACCGGTGTCGACCCGGGCTGGCCCGAACAGCACGAGAACTCGGTCCCCGACGAGATCATCGGCGTCACCGACGCACCCAGTTCCGCCATGGAAACCGCGGCCGGGCTGTGGGGGCCCATCTATATGTACGCGCTGATCGAATCGGCGATGCGCAACCGGCTGGGTCTCGACCAGCAAACCCAGCTGGCGCGTATCGGCGGCCTGTGGTCGCGGTTCTCCGAGGTCGCCGCCCGCAACCCCTACGCCTGGATGCCGACGAAACGGACCGTCGCCGAACTCGTCACCACCGGACCCGACAACCGGATGGTCTCCAGCCCGTACCCGAAACTGCTGATGGCGAACCTGACGGTCGACCAGGGCGCAGGTCTCATCCTGTGCAGCGCCGCCGCGGCCGATGCCGCCGGGGTGCCCCGGGAGCGGTGGGTCTTCCCGCACGGTGGCGCCACCGCCACCGAAACCTGGTTCGTCTCCGAACGCACCGATATGGCCGCCTCCCCGGCGATCGCCGCCGCCGGCCGGGCCGCGCTGACAGGCGCGGGGGTCGGTATCGACGATATCGCCCACATCGATCTCTACTCGTGCTTCCCGGTGGCCGTACAGGTCGGCGCCGCTGCGCTGGGGCTGCCGATCGACGATCTCGCGCGCCCGCTCACCGTCACCGGCGGCCTCACCTTCGGCGGCGGTCCGGGCAACAACTACAGCACCCACGGCATCGCCACCATGGCCGGGATCCTGCGCGACAACCCCGGCGACTACGGGCTCACCACCGCGCTCGGCTGGTACATCACCAAGCACGGCGTGGGTGTGTATTCGGCGAAACCGCCGGCCCAACCGTTCCGCCCGGTCGAGGCCGAGGTGCCGGTGGCCCGGCGGGAGACCGCCCCCGGATATACGGGCCCCGCGGTCATCGAGGCCTACACGGTCCCGCACCGCCGGGGCGAGGCGGGCGACGAACCCGAAGCCGTGGTGGTCAGTGCGCTGAACCCGGCCGGGGCACGCATACTGGTCCGGGCGACGGACAGCGAAACCGTCGCCGCCTGCACCACGGGCGACCGGTTGGGGGCTGCTATCGACATCACAGCCGCCGACCGTTTCATTCTGCGCAGCGAGAGGACAGCCTGATGACCGATACCGTGCTCCTGGACCGGTGCGATGCGATAACCGTGCTCACCGTCAACCGGCCCGCGGCGCGTAACGCCATCGACCTGGCGACGGCGAAGGCCATCGAGGCCGCGATCGACGAATTCGAGGCCGACGATACCGCGCGGGTCCTCGTGCTCACCGGGGCCGACGGGAACTTCAGCGCCGGAATGGATCTGATCGGGATGACCCGCGGCGAGTTCCCGGTGACCGAACATCGCGGACCGCTCGGTATCGCCGCGAAACCGCCGGCCAAACCGATGATCTCGGCGGTCGAGGGGTTTGCGCTGGCCGGTGGTTTCGAACTGGCGCTCGCCGGCGACCTCATCGTCGCTGCCCGCGACGCGAGATTCGGTATCCCCGAGGTGAAACGCGGACTCGTCGCGGCGGCCGGCGGTGTCATGCGCCTGACCCAGCGCCTGCCGCGCAGTATCGCGGCCGAACTGGCGTTGACCGGGGGCCGGATCAGCGCCGAACGGCTGCACCAACTGGGGCTGATCAACCGGGTGACCGATCCCGGTGAAGCGCTCGAGGTGGCGCTGGAGTTGGCGGGTGAGATCGCGGCCGCCGCGCCGCTGGCGGTGGCGGCCAGTAAGCGGATCATCGACGAGACCCCGGATTGGAGTGTCGCCGAGGGCTTCGCGAAACAGGGCGAGCTCGCGATTCCCGCGATCACATCGAAGGATGCGGCCGAGGGTGCGCTCGCATTTGCGGAGAAGCGCGACCCGGTGTGGCAGGGCCGCTGAGGTTTACCCGGGCGATCGATCGAGGATCACGCCGGCGCAGGCGGCGGGATCGTCGTAGAACGGCGTATGCCCGCTGCCTTCCAGCGTGACGTGGCGGGCGTGCGGAAGTACTTCGCGGGCGCGCCGGCTCTGGGTCTTGTAGGTGAGCAGGATGTCCCGGTTACCCCAGGCGATGGTTACCGGGAGATCCGCCAAGGCGGCGGGGTCGGCGAGTTCGGCTTCGGTGAACGAGGCCAGCGCCGGGGAGAACCCGAGCGATTTCACCGCGCCTTCGGCGGTGTCCAGGGCGGTCTGCGCGTCGACCGCCCAGGGTTTACCGAAGACCAGGCTCAAGAACAGGGTGCGTCCGGCCGGTGTGCCGAGCACCTTCGGCATCGCCGGGCCGAGGAGGCGGCCGAGTTTCTTGGACTGCCCCAGCGATTGCTGGCACCAGACCCGCCCCGGGGTGTCCCAGAAGAAGATCGGGGAGAAGGCTGTCACCGAACGGGCCAGGCCGCGGGCTCCCAGGTTCAGCGAAATGCCGCCACCCATCGAGTTACCCGCGAGATGCGGCCGGTCGAGCCCCTGGTCGGCCAGGAAATCGGCCAGGGCGTCGGTCAACGTGTCCACGGTGGTCCGGGGTAGCGGCGCCGAGCCGCCGAACCCGGGCAGATCGACCGCGATCACGTCGAAATGCTCGGCGAGAGTCGCGATGACCGGTTCCCAGACCTGCCATCGGCTGCCTACACCGTGCACCAGGACGAGGGGTTCACCGCGGCCTTCGCGATGGTGGTTGAGGTTTGTCATACCCGGCTCTCCGATCGGCACCCGAACTGCGGAATCACACTAACAGCAGGCGGGGGCCCTCAGTTCGGTTCGGAAGCCGCCGCAGCGATCGCCCCGGCTGCGGTCCGGAAGCGGGCACGACAGAACTGTGCTCGGGGTGATCCCAGTAAGACGTAGGCAGCTCCACGGCGCTTATGGATACCCGGTCGCGGCCCACGGCGTTCGAACAGGACCCGGCATCCCGGTGGGCCTGCACCGACGACCGGTGTGAGTCTTCTCGAAATATCACCCTACGAGTTGCGGCACGCGTGTGACTGCGACTACACACATGCGTGGGCGTCACGCGGACGACCGTGGGACGATCCCCCGAGCACCGCGGCGTCCAGGTGATACATCTGAGAGAGGAACCCGGTGCGGAAGACCCTTTTTGCCGCGACCCTAGTCGTTCTGCCGCTGCTGGCGGCCTGCGGTAGCGATACCGAATCCGCGCCCGCGCTCACCGCGGCGGACCTGTCGAAGGCCATGCAGGAGAAAGGCATCAAGGACCCGGCCTTCGCCGACTGCGCCGCCAAGGTGTACGTCGATGAAGGTATCTCCCAAGAGGGCCTGCAAACCATGGCCCGCAACGAGTCCGAAGCCCAGATAGCCGATCCGGAGACGCTCGGCCTGAACCCCGAGGACAACGCCAAGGCCAAAGCGGCGATCTCCAAGATCGTCGACCAGTGCCTCGGGAACTCGTAGCAGCCGGCTCGGGAAACGCCGATCGGGCATCGTCGGCCGCGCGGTAGTAGACCTCCCCGGTCTACGGCCGTGAGCCGGGCCATCGCGCTGCCGCTCGACCGGTGCCACGCCTGCCACCGCGGAACCACGAGGCTGTTAACTGTTCGGCGGTATCGATGCGGACAGTCCACCGCGATGATCGCGACCCGACCGCCGTGGTGGAGGTGCCCGACGAATGTACCGACGGTTGCCCGTGCCTGCGGGCAGCCTCGGCCTGAGCCTGCTCGGCACCGACCAGCAGAATTCCGGCATCGAAGCCTCGATACAGTCGTTCAATTCAGGGCCTGCCGAGGGAGAACGGCACCGCTTTCGAGGATCACATCGGCGCCCAGCACGTCGGCGATCTCGGCGAGTGCGTGCCACTCCCGTGCCGCCCACACGTCCTCCGCAGTGAGATGCGGTACGACGACGACTTCGGCACGATGTTCGAACGCGTGTCCGGCCGCGATCATCACGACCAGGCGCGGTACGGCGGAATCGGTGACCGCTGTGAACACGACCCGAAGTTTGTGCAGGTGAATCAGCCGTTCGAGTTCGACACCGTCGTCGTCGGACCGGCGGAGCACGACCGCCCGCCTACCCGGCATCCCGCGCCACTTCCACATCGGCGCAACGCAGTCGATCGATAGCGCGGTGCCACTCATCGCGGACCAGTTCCTGGTCGCCCGGTGTCGGCCGGCCGGGAACAACGTCCGTCTCCAGCGCGCGAATTCCCTTAGCGACTCGCTCGAGAAGCGCCATATCCGAACATGGTTCGGCGTCCGGGAGTTGTACGGCCCGGCCCAATCGCCTATTTCCAGGCGGCCGGACGGACTTGGGTCGCCGCTCGTGCATATGTCCCTCTCCCTAGCAAAGTGTCGGTATACCGACACCCGGCGCCGGGGCGGTACCGCCACACGTCCTCCATCGGCCGGGGCGTGCCGGGCTATCGACTCCGGCGCACCCGACGCCGGGGCGATACGACGTTAAGCAGCGGTTATATGCCGAATGTTCGACAATTGTTCGAAGAATGCGTGTTACCGTTGGGCATGACGAAGGGCGCGACCGTCGGCGAACGAATTGCTCAGTGGCGCAAGACCAGGGGGCTCACTCAACACCAGCTGGCTGTCAGGGCCAACGTATCTCGCTCCATGCTTGCGCAGGTGGAGACGGGAGCATCGTCCGCTTCGACAGTATGGGTCGGCGCGGTTGCGAACGCGCTACAGATCGATGCATCGCGCCTGCACGGGGACGATGAGCCCGAGGCGCTTTCCGAGGTGTTGCCGACGCTCCGGCGGACGCTCGCGGCGACCGATCTTCTCGACCCGAGCCTCGAACCCGTCCCCATGGACGAACTCCGGCGGTTGTCGCAGCGAGTCGGGCGCTGGCGTATCGACGCCCGATACCGCAAGATCACCGAAGTGCTGCCGGATCTCGTCGACGCGTTGCTCGTCGCGGGCGAGGAATCCGGCCGTCCGGCCTACGCGCTGCTGACCGATGCGTATCGTGCCGCGAACACGGTCGCCCACAAACTCGGATACGCCGACCTTTCCCTGACAGCGACAGAACGTATGGAATGGGCCGCGACCAGGTCGGGCGACCCGTTACTACTGGCCACCACCCACTACGTCAAGGCGGCGACCCTCGCGCGCGTCGGCGCCTCGGCGCACGCGCTGCGTCTCCTGGATCGGTCGATCGCCGATATAGAGCCACTCGTCGAGGAAGATGCGACGGCCGCCGCGGTGCACAGCATCTTGCATATGCGCGCAGGCACCATCGCGGCAGCAACCGGAGACGCGGATACCTCGCGCGGACATCTCGACGCCGCCGAGCGGCTCGCTGCGAGCTTTGGTGACCGAGTCGTCTACGGCAGCCCGGTCGGTCCGACGAACGTCCGGCTGTATCAACTATGTGCCGAGGTCGATCTCGGCGAGCCGGGCCGGGCCGTCTCGATCGCGAAAGCTACCCGGCTTCCTCCGGATATGGCCGCCGAGCGCCGCGGGTATTTCTGGGTGGATGCCGCACGCGCGCACCTGCTCGCCGGTGACCCGGACGCGGCAATCGGAGCGCTGTTCGAGTCGCGAGTTGCGGCTCCGGAGCACTTCCGGGCGAGTTCGGCCGTGAAGAACGCCATCCGTACCACGGCACGACAGCAGCGCCGGGCGAGCGACAAACTACGCACGCTCGCCAATACGGCCGGAATCGAGCTGTAGACCGGTGTATGGTCTCTCGGCCACGGGCGGTCTCGGCGTCAGAGCGGGTCGAACCTGCGTCGCGAATCGGAGGACGGCTTGCGGTCGGTAATGACAGCTGTTGATGATGGGGTACTCCTGTACGTCGGCGTGGCAGGAGACGGACCGGTTGTTTTGGTGCTGTCGGGTGGGCACGATCCTTTCCCTATCCAGAGGCCGACGCAGTACACGCCGCCTGGCTCGGCAAGCAGAGCACGTCTGGATCATCGTTCCTGTTGATTCCATGCTGATACGAGCAATCGTTGTAGGTTCTGCGTCAGTTCAGCGTCGTTCGCGTACATTTTCAACCGGGCCAAGGTCAGTTCGTAGCAACGGTCATCCGCACGTTCGCCGATCACCCAGACGACTACTACGGTGCCGTCTCGCTCGACCTGATAAACGATCCGGTACTGGCGGTCGCCGACGACGAGCTTGCGTAGACCGGTGAGGTTTCCGCCGGCCTTGCTGCCGAGCGGTTGCCCGCGCTGCTCCGGTTCCGTCTCCAGCTCTCGCAGTTTCCGCAACACTCGTATCTGCGCAGAGCGATCGAGATCCCTGATGTCTTCCTTTGCCTCATCTGTGAGGACTACTTTCGCCATGTCAGTCGTCGGTCAGCGAGATCCCCAATTCCGTGGCGACGTCGTCTAGATCGTGGCGATTTCCGTTATCGGTCATGATGCGCGACAGCGCGATGATCAGCAGCCGCATATCCTGCTCCCTCTCGTCGAGATCCTGGATTCGGTCGATCAGTTCTGGGCTGACGATCGCGGCCACAGGGCGGTTGTTTTTCATGACCAAGAAGCTCTCGCCGTCGGCTGCAGCCGAAACGTATCGAGAAGTGTCCCGGCTCACCTCGGTGATGCCGACGAAATTGCTGGTTGGGATGCTCACCATCTGTCCGCCCTCTCCCGCCATCGTTCGGACTCTCACTGTACGCGGGATTGTGATCACTATTCTACATACAATTATTCATCTGAGATCCGCCGCATAGAGTCGTTCAGGACCCGGTTGCGGTGGCCTGGGATTGTGTATGCAGGTGGGCGAAGCCTGCCATGAGGCTCGGGGACGCCTCGTCGCTGGTCCCGACATGAAGGGGCCGGCAGGACTCGAAGTGATGTGCGAACTATCGCGAATGCGAGGGTGGAGCCGGTGACGGGAATCGAACCCGCGCTGTCTGCTTGGGAAGCAGATACGACAGCGATTTCCACCTGCGCCTATCTCTCGATTTCCCTGGTAGACACCAAATTTGTGCGTCATGCGATACCGCACGGTACCCGGCCATAGGGTACAGTAATAGGGTACAGCTTCCGAGGTAACGGCACGATCGTGCCAGTTTTAAGCGGCAAACGACTCGCACACCTCGGCCCTCCATTGACCGCGGGGTGATCGCGATGACCGAACGAGAAAAGTACCGGACACCCGGGAAGCGCCGGCGGCGGACCAAAGGTGCCGGCGCGCTGTTCCAGCGCAAGGACGGGATGTGGATCGGGAGAGTGGAGGTCCCCGATGAACTGGACCCGAAGCGGTACCGCTCCCAGGTGTCCGCAGCGGACAAAGCTATCGCGCTGGAGAAGCTGGAGCAGTTGAAGCTCGACATCGCCCAGGGGGTCGAGCAGATCAAGATGGGCGTCACGGTCGAAACCTGGATGCTGCAATGGGTCGAGCACAAGAAACCCCATCTCGCGCCGAAAGTGTACAAGTCATATCTGGCGACAGCCCGCCAGCAGATCATCCCGGCCATCGGAAATGTACGGCTGCCGCACCTCAAACCGGCTCATATCCGGTACCTGGTCGAGTATTGCACCACGGCGACCAAGGAAATCGTTGTCGATGGCGAGAAGCAGGCGGTGCCGAAATGGAAGTCCCGCACCATCCAGGTCGCTTACGACCGGATCAAGCAAGCCCTGGACGACGCGCGCAAGGAGCGGCCGCCGCTGGTGCGGGAGAATGTCGCTGAGCTGGTTCCGCGGCCGAAGGCCGTATCGGAGGAGATCCCTCACCACACGGCGGAACAGGCCCGGGCCGTCATCTCCACTGCGCTGCACAGGCGGAACCCGTACGTCTCCTTGATCGCAGCCCGGTACCTCACAGCGATGCGTCGCGGTGAACTTCTCGGCCTGGAGGAGGACCGGATCGACTTCGACAACCTCACGATCGACAAGTCGTGGCAGCTGCAATGGCTTCCGCTGAAGGAGGGGATGAAGTACTCCGACGATCCGGATCGGTACGACGCACCGAGGGATTACGAAGTCCGGCCGCTGTACTACGGCGCCGCTCTGGTGCGCCCCAAGTCCCGAAAGTCGTATTTGATCCCGATGCCACCGGAGCTGGCGGCGATCCTGCAGGTGTATCTGGAGACCCGGGAGCCGAACGAGTATGGCTTGGTGTGGGCGTCGGGCAAGGGGAAGCCGATCCAGTTCGCGAGTGACGCGGAGCTGTGGGAAGACGCGCAAGCTGCGGCGGAGGTGCCGATCATCCCGGGGCACGGCGGCCGGCATACGGCGAACAACCTGCTGGAGATACCGGAGGATGACCGTATGAAGATCCTGGGGCAGTCGACGGTGACGGCGAACCGGATTTACAGGAAAGTAAATCTGGATCGTGCGCGAGCGGGAATGGGTGAGTTCTCGCGGCTGCTGCTGCCCGAGGTGATCGTCCCGAAAGAGTTGCGCCGGTAAGTCGCGCCTCAGGAGTCGTCGGCGTTCCTCTCCCTGATCTTCTGCAACACATCTAGTGCTCGATCGGGGCTCTTTCCTATCTCTTTCGACAATTCGGGCATGACAGCCGACAGATTCCCGAACCCGTCCGCACCCCCCGCCCATTCGAATGCCACCCGCATCGCAGCTGCATGGAGACGAGCAGCGTGACTCACCAACACCTCAGGGTTGTCGCCAGCTGCAACGTCTTCCAATGCGACGTACACACTGCGTGCGCGGTCGACGAGTTCTGAGATATGCCGATAGGCGACTGGTCTGCCATCGGGGACCGTAGTAACCCTGATAGGTCTCACCATCAAGTCCGGGATAGACGCGGTTTCTCCGGTGGGTGTCACCTCTGCAGCCGACGGCAGGGGGGCATTGAATTCGATGCTGGCGATTGCTTCATTAAGCAAGCGGTCAAGCGCGCCGGCTGGCCACTGAAGTGCGGACTCGATCTTTGCGCGCGATTGGTCTCGCGGCCACCGTTCCCCCTTTTCCAGCGATCGCACAGTTTTCGGATCGACGCCCGCCCTCTCAGCTAGCAGAGCTTGTTCCATGCCAGCAGAGTTCCGTCTGCGCTGAACCTCAAAACCCACACGTCGGAGGGCATCCTCGCGTTGCATGTCTCCATCATGAGGGGAAGTTAGGGGAACTTCAAGCTGAGTGTTACCTACAGTCCTAACGGGGTGCGTGCCACAGCGTTCCTTGGGGTAGGAAGGGGGTGCATCGAGCTCGGGTACCTATTCCTGCAGGCTGCCGACCTGGGAATTCGAGCCAAAATCCGCCCATAGTCACACGACCAACCCTTTCATAGCCGGACCGCGCCCAATGTGACGTTGCTCACGCCCAAACGGAAGGATTTACGGGAATATGGCCGCTGAGCTGGCGTTATGCAAATACGGCAACTTCCGCTCGAGCGCCAAGTGTCAGTGTCGACTGCTACGGTATCCATGTGAGTTGAACGGTCACCGTACGAGCTCCTACCAGAGTAGCCCGCCTCAGCATAAAACCAGCAACTCACCTCGAAGTTCTGAGTCGTCATCGTGAACTTCGTTGCAAGTGTTCCACCGGACAGCCGAGGTGGCATCGAGCTTACGCCCCCAGGCCGCCAAAGACAGCAGCAGCACCCGCAATTCCGCCAAGAGTCCCGGGTGCCGCTGCCCACCTATAACTCCATTCCCAGAAGGAGACGGAGCGTGCCCCAACATAGCAGCTCAGCTCAATCAAACACCGATCTGATCGGTGAATTAGTCCCGGTCACAATTCCGGGCGCCTCCACGCCGATCCAGACCGATGGCAAGCGGCTCGCCGCACTGCGGCCCATGGTCGAGTCTCTCGGCCTCGATTACTCCGGCCAGCTCCAGAAGCTCAAGGGGAAGTCGTGGGCAACTGTGGAGAATTTCTCCACAGTTGGCGCGGACGGCAAGGCACGCGACATGGTCGGTATCGATCGTCGAACCGTGACGATGTGGCTGGCCACCCTCGACGAAAGCCGCGTCCGCGAGGAGCACCGTGCGAATCTTCGCGCATACCAGGCCGAGGCCGCCGACGCGCTCGACGCCTATTTCCACGACGGCGGAGCGATCAACCCAAGCGCGACCGTCGACGAGCTCGAACGTCTGGCCGCACGATCCCGGACGCAAATGGAGGTCATCAAACTCGCCCAGGGCATCATCGACTCGAAGCACCTGGAAGCCAAAGCCCGGATCGTCCTCGCCCGCAGCCTGGGTGAGACGCCGGAACTCGATCCCACAACCCGCCCGCTGTACGCGCAGTCGTACTTGGGCGAGAAAGGGCTCAGCCGGTCCGAGGTGAAGTCCATCAGCGGCGTATTCGGCAAGCGCGTGAAGGCGGCCTACGTCCTGAAGTACGGGGTCGATCCGAAGAAGTACCCGCTGGAGGCCGAGAACGGCCGGATCGTCGATGCCAACGCCTACACCGAGGCGGATCGTCCGCTGATGGACGAGGTCTGGAACACGTACTACGCGGGGGTGCAGGCATGAGCCCCACCATCGAGCGGCCGACCCCCTGGGCTTGGTGGGCCGAACCTGGCGAAATCAAGGTCGGCAGCCAGACCGTACTCGTCGGAGGTGCGAGCGTCCAGAACGGTTCCGATATCGCAGCGCTGGTGGTCTTGGCGCACGGCTGGTCTGCCGACGTCACCCTGCCCTTGGAACAGCTCGACGGGCTGATCGCGGCGCTGAACGGTGTCCGGGACGCCCTGGCCACCCCCGTGGACGGTGCGGCGTGACCACTATCGATATCAGCTCGCTTGTCGCCGATGCGGTGGATAAGAAGCTCGCGGAACTCGTGGTGGACCGCCGGCCCATCGCGCTCGACCTCAAGGCCGCCATGGACTATTCGGGGCTGTCCAAGACGTCGCTGAACAGACTGCTCGCCGAGGAAAAGATCGTGGCGCGGAAAGAAGGCGTCAAGAATCTGTTCCTCCGGGAGTCGTTGGACCGGTACATTAACTCGCTGCCCGCGTGGGGGTCCCGGTGACCGCCTACAACAGTTTGGATGCGCTCAAGTACTTGGCGCGCCGGATGCGCTCGACGGTCGACTGGACGACGGACAGCATGTGGGCCAGCCTCTCGGCGGAGTCCGGTCTGAGCCTGGATATCGAGCTCGACGCACTGGGTCAGCTGGTCACGGACATGGACTCGTTGCTGGGTTCGGTTGCCTTGGACTGGGACCGGTACAGCGACGGACGACCGGTGACCACCCGGGTCGATATCGAGTTCGGGCACCGCTATGAGCACTTGTGGCATCCCGATCCGGCGCAGAACAAGGCCGAGGTCCTGAACGGTAGGCGGCTCGCCGATCCGGGTGAGGACCGCGGCTCCTGGGAGATCCACATCAGCCCGCCGTCGACTCTCCACGTCGTCCTGCTGCCGCCGAAGCCTGCGCTGCGCGCGGTCCCCGCGGAGTAACACCCTCCAACGACGAAGGCCGCCCCGACGAATCGGCGGCGGCCTTCCCTCCCTACCACTCCAGCCGGCCACTACCCCGGCGGAGATTCACTCCAGATCGGAGCTTATCAGTGACTGATCAAAACCACACCCCCCGCACTGTGGATGTGCGCTGCGGCGATTGCGGCAAGCACCTCCCGGGCTGGCAGTACAAGCCGATGTTCGTGCAGTGCCTCGACTGCGCTGAGGTCGCCGACACGATGACTGCCGACACCGCTCGACTCGTGGCAGGCGTGCATCAGCAGCTGCGCGACGCGTTCGCTCAGTCCGGCCGGACCGTGCCCGAGGTCGAGAAACTGACCGGGATCTCCCAGGAGCGTGTCTCCGCGCTGATCGACGGCCGTGTCACGGCTACGGTCTCCGAACTCCTGCGCCTGGGTTTGGCTTTCGGACACAACGCGGCCGATTGGTTCCGTGCCGAGGCGGTGAACGAGTGACCACCATCTACGAGACGGCGGCCGTCCTCGGCATCGAATTCGATAGCCCACTGGGCCACATGGACATGCGGGGGCGGTGGGTCGAAATCGGCTCGCTGGTCCTCCCGTCCGAAGGTGGGATCCGTGTCGTCCCCCGCTGCGGCGTGGATGAGGACAACCGCGTGAAGCTTCTCTCGAAGGCTGTGGAGGTAGCGCTCCACGGCCGCGGGGAGCCGCCGATATGGCGGTTCGACGAGCGGATCGGGTGGGTCGCCTGCGTGAAGGTTCGCCACTGGCCCCCGAGGCGGAAGCAGGAGCGTGAGTTCGCCCTGGAGATCCTGACGGCATATGGGCGGAACCCGAAGGAGGCCCGCCTTCACCAGAGCTTCTATGTGGACCTGGGCCGCAGATGCTCGCTGTCGGCCGCCGAGATCGGCGAGTGCCTGGGGCTTTCCGTGAACGAGGTTTGCCGCGAGCTCGCGGCTGGAGGTCAGTGATGTTGACGCGGGCGCGGTTCTGCCGCGCCCGCGTTGTCGCGGAGAAGGGATTTCTGACTGTGAGCTGGCAGGCGGTGAAGTGGTCGACCACGCAGGTCCCTCCCGGACTCGTGAAGCTGGCCGCGCGCGCGGTCCTCGACGTCTACGCGGAGGCCGCCGACGAACACGGACGCCAGTCGTATCAGTCGCACCTCACCGTTGCCTGGCGGTTGGGCTGCACGGTGCGGAATGTCTCCGATCACGTGGAGTCGCTGAGAAGCGCCGGCCTCCTGGTGAAATCCGCTGACCAGTCAGCTGTGGCCCACCTTCCCGCCGACACTCGCCCGGTGGTTTACGACCTGCCGATCCACTGGGTCAGGGAAGACACACTCGATGACTTCCGGGAGGAGGAAAAGGAGCGTCGGCGGCGGTACCGCAAGCCGAAAACCGGCTCGGCCGAACCCAGCGAACGGTATGAAGAAAACTTCCTCACCGGTATGCAGAACTCTTCCTACCGTGAGCCTGAACGGTATGAAGAAAACTTCCGCCACGGTATGAAGGATTCTTCTCCGCGGTATGAAGAAAACTTCCCCGACGGTACGAAGAAAACTTCAGACAAACCATCCCTTGGAACCACCCAAGGAACCACCCCAGAACCATCTGGTTCAACCGCTCCGCAGCTGAACCTGATCGAGACCCCGGCGCCCGAGCCGAAGAACAGGCTCGCGTCGAAGCCGGGAGACCCCGACGGCTTCGTGGAGTTCTGGGAGGTCTACCCGAGGCGGGTCGCCCGCGGCGCGGCCGTCAAGGCGTACGCGAAGGCGATCAAGAAGGCCGACCCGGCGGCGATCCGTGAGGGCGCCCGCCGATACGCGGAAACCCGCCGGGGCAAAGACTCGGAGTTCACCGCTCACGCCGCGTCGTGGCTCAACGCCGAACGATGGGCCGACGAACCCGATCCTGTCCAGGCGGCCCCGATGTCCAAGGCGATGCGCGCCGTCCAGCAAGGCGAGGAGCTGAGGGCCCGACTCGCGGCCGGGCAGCTCCAGCAGTTCAGCAATCAATCCAGCCCCATGCGGGCCATATCCGGAGGTTTCGCGTGACCACCGACGAGATCATCACGTTGTTGCAGGCGATCGGTGTCTACACCGGCAAGGAGGTCGACGAGGCTGCCGTCGCGGCCTGGTCCGAAGCTGCTCGCCGGCGCAGTTGGACGTTCCCCGAGGCGATCGACGCAGTGCACGAGCACTTCGCCGACGAGACCGGGTGGATCATGCCCGGCCACGTAACTCAGCTGATCCGCCGTGTCAGGGGTGCAAATTGGCAGGACTGACCGACCAGGGCGAGAAGCCGTACGACGCCACTGCGGAACGAGGACTGCTCGGCGTGGCGATGATGGCGCCCGATGCGTGCCGACAGGTGTTCCTGTCGGTGCGACCGGAGGACTTCCACATTCCGGGTGCCCGCCACATCGCGACCGTGATGCACGGGATGCTGCTCGCCGGGAAGCCGGTGGATCCGAACTCGATCGTCGTGGAGGCGCAGAAGCGGGGCCTAGTCCCCGGCAAGGTCGATCCGCATCAAGTCCACGAGTGCATGAAGTGGGCGTATCAGCCTGCTGCCGCGCCAGATCTGGCTCAGCGCATCCGGGACCTGTCCGCCGCTCGGAAGCTGTCGGAAGCTGCGATCCGTTTGCAGCAGCGGTTCGAATCGGCATGGCAGACAGGTGTGGAGCAGGCCGATATCGATGCCGCGCTGTCGGCGATCCGCCGTGAATGCGACGAGGCCGAGCGGATCGCGGCCGACGCGACCGCGAGCAAGCCGATGGCCATGGGGGATTTCCTGTCCACCACTGTCCACCACGACTGGCTGGTCCCGGACCTGCTGGAGCGGATGGACCGCATCGTCCTCACCGGCGCCGAGGGCGGCGGCAAGTCGGTGGCCTGCTCGCAGATCGCGTGCACCCTCGCCGCCGGCCTGCACCCGTTCACCGGAAACGTGCTCGGCGCGGACCGGACCCGCGCCCGGGTGCTGATCGTGGACTGCGAGAACTCCCCGTCGCAGTGCATCCGCCGATACAGCTGGGTGACCGGAATGGTCGACAAGCGGCGCCGCAATCACGGTCTGTCGCCGATGGACTGGAACGACACCATGGCGATCGAGGTCCGGCCGGCCGGTATCGACCTGCTCACCGGTCGGGACACGGCGTGGCTCGAGCGCGCCATCACCGACACCGCGCCGGACCTGCTGGTGCTGGGTCCGCTGTACAAGCTGCACCACGAGAACCCGAATGAGGAGAAGCCCGCCCGGGAGATCGCGTGGGTGCTCGACGGCTTGCGGGAGCGGTACGGGTTCGCGCTGCTGACCGAAGCCCACGCCGGGAAGAGTCCCGCGGGCGATGGTCAGCGGAATATGGCGCCGATCGGGTCGAGTGTGTGGCTCCGCTGGCCGGAGTTCGGTTTCGGTCTGCGCCGGGCGCGGGAGGATCCCGGCCACGGCCGCGCTTCTGTTGTGGACGTCGTCTCGTGGCGCGGAACCCGCGAGGAGCGTTCATGGCCGTCGAAGCTCCATCACGCCACCGCGCTGCCGTGGATGCCCGCGGACCCCGACTACTACGCAGCCGCGAACGGCCGAGCGGGGGAGCCTCAATGAACTCGAAACCGGTCCGGATCATCCGGACGCACCAGGGAGCCCCCGCCGGGCCGCACACGGGCTCGCTGGCCCCGTTTGTGCCCCCGCCGGGTACGAGCGTCTGCCCGGTCTGCACCGCGTACGTAGCGGACGCGGAAATTCATGCGGCCTACCACGACCGCACCGAACGTTGGGCCCAGCGGGTCGGGGAGGTACTGCAGATCGTCCTCAACACCTTGCTCGTCCGCCGAGGTGGCGCGCGGGGGTTCGGCTCATGAGCACCCCGGAGCAGGCGCCCCCGCCCCGGATGGCCGCGGACCACATCGTCGCCATCGTCGGCGCCTACGAACGCCAGTTCCCCCACCTGAAACCACCGCTGTTCCACGCCGACGACGTGCTTCCGATGCTCGCCGGCAACGACAAGGAGTTCCAGACCGCTTCCACGCTGTTGGAGGCGTACCGCGTGTTCTACCCAGCAGGAAGCGAGGGCGCGGCTTGAGCCGCTCCCCCGCCACCAACGAGAACCGAGGAGGACCAATGCGAGACCCTGAAACTGTCACCAACACCGGGAGCACCATTCCCATGATCGGGAAAGCCCAGCGCAGCATGGTTACCGCGCTCCGGATCGTCGGCCGCATGACCTCCCTGCTGCCATGGCGCATGACCCCCTGGACTCCCCTGCCCTGGTCCCTTTGCCACTGCGGGGAACTCGCCGACTGGCACGCGCTCACCGGCGGCGACTGGTGCATGCCGTGCAAGTACGCCATGCACGACACCTGCGAGTGCAGCCAGGAGCCCACCAATGCCTGAAACCGTCGCACACGAGTGCCGCCAGGGCCGCCACTGCAAGAACCGGACCCGCACCGCCGAGGGCCAGTGGCACGGCGCCGGCGTCGAACGCGCCGGAACCCTCTGCCGGTCGTGCGAGGAGCACGCCTTCGCAGACATACGGCAGCTGGCCGACGACTACGCGGATCTCGCCCAGGCGCGCACCGAGCCGACCCGGATCGGTGGCGGGCCGAAGGTGTCCCGCTCCGCGGAGCTACCGGTCCCGATCGCGCTCATCGTCGACACCCTGATGACCGAGATCGACGAGGAGGCCGCCCGGTGGGCCCGGCGCCTCCCTGGCGATGGATCGGACCTTGCGGTGATCTCCTCGCACCTCGGCACGCTGACTGACCTACCCGCGCAGACGGTGACGGTGTGGATCCCGCACCCGGACGGCGGCGACGACATCGGCGACATCGTCCTCGACGGCGTGGACGCAGTGCTCCGCCTCGCGGCGCTGCACCGGCGCGCGGAGAAGCTCCTCGGCCACGACGCGGTCAAGGACAGCCGGCTCACCGAGGCCTGCCACGTCTGCGGCATGTGCACGCTCACGGTGAGCCTGCAGACCAACCTGATCACGTGCCGGATGTGCAAGAACGTCTGGCACCAGGACGAATTCACCCGGTTGAACAACCCGCTGATGGCCGCATGAGCACGTTCACCTGCGACCACTGCGGCCGCACCGCAGGCGACTACGCCGGCGGCTCCGCGGCCGCCAGCCTCGACGACGGCACCGAGTACCGGTTCTGTCACCCCAACGCCCCAGACCGCCCTGACTGCTATCACCTCGTCACCGTCCACGGCGAGCAGATCGGGATCCGACGACCGAAGGAGACCAGAGCATGAGCAGCACACCCAGTGGGTTCCGCACCACCGACTGGAACCCGACCATCGTCGAAGCCGCAAAGGTCATGTACGAGCGGCTCCGCCTCGGCGACCGGGATCTGCCGGAGTGGCCGGAACTCGACAAGGACGCGAGCGATCACTACTGCATCGCCGCCCAGAACTGCGTCGAGGCGTTCCACTGGGAGGCGTCGAAGATGGTCACGGTGTGGAAGGACTTCGGGTGACCGGGATCAGACGCTCGACCCTGGATTGGGCCCGCGATATCGCGCGGGCCTACCGCGGTGCTCTCCTGGCAGTGGATCCGGAGCGCTGTGCCCGCCTCGACGAGAAGGCCCGGGAGAACGGGCAGAGCTGGGCGGCGCCGACCCTGGTCGATCCGGCGGAGATGGAACGGTACTTCGATGTACCGCTGCCGCCGGCGGAGATTGAGCGGTTGTGGGGCGTGAAAGCGGCCACGATCCGTTCCTGGGCTCGCAAGGATCGACGCGACCCCCGGGACCGGTCGAAGCCGCTGCTGCGCCGGCACGGGACTGGTGGGCATGCCCGATACGTTCCTCGGGAGGTTCTGGCCGTCCAGTCGCGGCACCGGGTGATCGATGGGCGTCCTCGGTTGGACGTCGCGCGAGACACGGAAGGGTGAGGGTATTGAGCCAATCGCAGCTGGACGAATTTCGCCGGGAGGTCAATCTCGCGCTGGCCGTCGGCGCTTTCGGCGACCTGGAGTTGCCTGCAACGAGTGATGATGGTGGTCACCCTGTCGTGGTGGCGCTGGAAGACGAATCGCTGTCTGTCGTCCTCGACCGACTGGGAGCGGTCGGCGGCCGCGCCACCTTGTTCGTACGCGGGCCGCACGACATGGGGATCGTGTCGGTGGCTGGCATGAGCAGAGCGGAGAGGCCGTGAGAAACTACGCCGTTGCTCCGGGTGAGTACCTGCAGGAATGGATCGACGAACACAGCCTGTCCCAGCGGCACGTCGCCGATCTCATGGGATGCAGCCGCGAGCAAGTCACCGACATACTCAGTGGACGCGCACCGGTCACCGACGACACCGCGATCCGCTTGGAGCGCGTCATGGGCGTCCCTGCCGAAGCGTGGATCCGGTACGAGATCGCCTACCGAGCCGACCTCGCACGCATCGGTGATCATGGAATGAACCGCGGGATCGTCTGGCGCTGGAATCCAGGTAAGGGTACCGGCGTAGTCCGTACCGACGCCGGAACACTCGTCTGGTTCCACATCTCAGCGCTCGACGACAGCACGGCCGATATCGGCATGCCGGTGGATATTGAGGTGGATCCGACGCCCCAGGGCTCATTCTCGTGCCGCGCATTCCGAATCACCCGATCTTTGCCCGCTTCCTGGCATAACTGAGCTGATCACAGGGGTCGGCGAATTGCCGACCCCTTCGGGCGCGGCGGCTGGACATTGTTCACTGTGCCAGGCAGGATGTAGGTGGACCAGGACAACTGTGTCCATATCGAGATCAGCCTTCAGCGGCATGAAACGTCCGCGCACCTTCCGAGATATGTTGAATGCCTGGCTATCCGGTCGGGCATCCGATCTGGAAAGCGCAGGAAATTATGGTTGTCTTGGAAGGTATGCCAGGGAACCCCATCGCCGAGTATTCGAGCCTCAGGCTGGACGAGCTCGATGATGACGGCAAAGCCGTCGACCAATTCGACTACCGCATCGTTCCCGACGATGAAGCTGACGACGAGCAGGCTTGGTACCCGCTGAGTTCACCAACCAGCCAGGACCTCCTCGGGCACGTCATCGACGACATCGTGGAAACCACACTCGACGGCCGCCCCGTACGTCTGCACGTTCGGGCCCACAGCCGCGACAACGTTCAGCCGCGGTAGTCTCCACGTCGCGGCGGTCCGCCGCAGATCCTAAGCCCACCCCGGCCCCCCTTCCGAGGTGGGCTTAGCTGCATCCGAGGGAGTTCTCATGGCCCGGATGATGGTCCACCGCAGCGGGTCCTGCGGCTGCTGCCCGGCCCCCGATCGCGGTACGGCACGGCAACGCGAGAAGCGTGAAATCGGACGCTGGCGCGACGACTACGAGTCAGACGACCAGCTCGAAAGCGACCTGTGCTGGAACGACAACCTCGATTGCCCGTGCGCCCCGTCTCTCTGCTGCTCCGCGAAGTGGCCGCCAGCGGACTGGCCGCCCAAGGCGCACGTCTCCTACGCGCGATGACGGGGATGATGGGCGCGGCCGCCTGGAAGTGCCAGGGCTGCCACAGCTGCGACGGCAACGGCCCACGCAGCACCCACCAGCAACGCTCACGCGAGAAACGCGCCTGGACCGCCGAGGCCACCGCCGAACTGCTCGACACAGAGCACACACACCCGAGGAGCCTTGATGGCCATCCTGGCCGCGTTCATCCACTCCCTGTGCCACCCGGCGCCGCTCCAAACCCTGGAGCAGCCCATGACCGTGTTCGAGGTAGCGCCCACCGTGTGGACATGGTGACCACCCCAGGCCCAACCGAGCAGGAGAACCAGTGACCGCCCTCATCCTCAACGCCCTGTGGGACCTCATCAGCTACAACGACTTCCAGCTACCCAAGCTGGCATGGCAGGCCATCCGCACAGGCTCGGCATAAGTGCAACGCAGCACCAGCACGAGAGACCGACACCGAACACTGATCGCCCGCGGCCGGCCACCATGCGGCATATGCGGCGGAGACATCGACTACAGCCTCCCCCACCTCGACCCGGGCGAATACGTGATCGACCACATCGTGCCCTTGGCCCGAGGCGGCGCCGACACCCTGGACAACCTCCAGCCGGCTCACCGGCACTGCAACCGGCAGAAGGCCGACAAGGATCCCGACACGGCCCCCAGACCGGCCTACCGGACCTTCGTCACCGATCGAACCTGGTAATCCACCCACCCCTGGGCGGGGTCCCGCTCCCACCGCAGGCCCCGCCGCCCTGGGCATAGGCGGCTGTCTATCCACGAAGCCCCCGCCCCCCGGAAGGAGGCGACCGACCATGGCTGAGAAGAAGCTGCGGGTCGTCTCCGAGGAGGAGCGCCGCGCGCAGCCGCTGACGTTGCTGGAGGCGGTCGAGGACGGTGACGTCCTGGCGATCCTGAAGGCGCAGCGGCGGATCATCGCCGAGTCCCTGGCAACGGCGTCGGAGAATACGAAGCCGCAGTACTCCAACGAATTGACGAAGCTGACGAAGCTGATCACCGAGGAGGAAGGCCGGCGGGCGGTGGAGCGCGGCGAAAACTCCGTGGTCGCGCGGACCGATGACGAAGCCTGGGACAGCTCGGCTATCTGAGGTCGCCCGGCATGTCGTCGAGCCGGATGGGATCGTCTCGACTCGCTGGCCGCGGGTACGGGATACCTGCCGCAACTTAGGTTGGGAGTTCGACGGCTGGCAGGACGGCACCGGGCGCCTGATCTTGGCTTTACGAGCCGATGGGCTGTACGCGGCGGACACGGTGGTGATCTCGATCCCGCGGCAGGTGGGCAAGACCTTCCTGATCGGCGCGATCGTGTTCGCGCTGTGCCTGATCTTCCCAGGTCTGACGGTGATCTGGACGGCGCATCGGTTCAAGACTGCGCGTGAGACGTTCTCGGCGATGAGCTCGATGGCCGACTCCTCCCGCGTCCGGCCGCACATCAGCAATGTGTCCCGCGGCCGCGGGGAGGAAGGCGTCTACTTCGTCAACGGATCCCGAATCATGTTCGGCGCCCGGGAGCGCGGGTTCGGTCGAGGGTTTGCGAAGGTCGACGTCCTGGTGCTCGATGAGGGACAGATCCTCACCGAGGCCGCGATGGAAGATATGGTGCCGGCCACGAACGCGGCGCCGAACCCGCTGATCCTGTTGACCGGCACGCCGCCGCGGCCGAAGGACCCCGGCGAGATCTTCACGACGCTGCGGCAGGAAGCGCTCGACGGCGAGTCCGACGAGACGGTGTTCATCGAGATCTCGGCCGACCGTGATTGCGATCCGAACGACCGCGAGCAGTGGGGCAAGGCGAATCCGTCCTATCCGCACCGGACTTCCGAACGCGCGATCCTGCGCATGAAGAAGAACCTCGGGCCTGACTCGTTCATGCGTGAGGGTCTCGGCGTCTGGGATGAGATCAGCAAGCACATGCCGGTTGTCAGGGCGTCGCTGTGGCGCCAACTGTCCGATGTCGGACCGGTCGACGGCACCGCACCGACAGCGTTCGGCGTGGATATGTCGCACGGCCGGGAGATCTCGATATCGGCGTGCTGGATCGAAGGCGAATCAGCGCATTGCGAGGAAGTGTGGGCCGGTGTCGACGAGGACGCTGCGGTCGAGTGGCTGCTCGCCCGGGCGCGCCGGCGTGCCCCGATCGCGATCGATTCGGCGTCGCCCGCGGCGTCGATGGTGCCGGTGTTGAAGGCGCGGCGGATGGCGGTTGTTCAGACCTCGGCGGGCGATATGGCCAAGGCGTGCGGGCTGTTCGTGGCGAAGGTGAAGGGTGCTCGGTTCACTCACGGCGGGCAGAAGGCGGTGGATGACGCGGTGGAGGGCGGCCGGAAACGGCCGATCGGCACTGCTGGCGGGTGGGGTTGGGACAGGACGGACGAGACGGTGAATATCGCGCCGATCGTGGCGATGACGTTGGCGCTGTTCGGGGGGTCGGGAACGCGGCCCGTCTCGGGCGGCGGCCGCGGTGTCTCGCGTGGCATGAGGTCGACGACAGGCGGAAGGACGGCGGTATCGCGGTGATCACCGACAGGATCGCAGCCGAGAAGATCACCATTCCCGGCCTGGAGGACGACGAGCAGGACACGCTCGATGGTCTGGTCGTCGAGCTGGATCGGAAGGCGCGGCGTAATCGCCTGCGCAAGGCGTATTACGACGGCAAGCACGCGGTGGAGCGGCTCGGGCCGGTTGTACCGCCGCAGTACTACCAGCTGGCCATCGTTCTCGGCTGGTCGGCCAAGGCGGTCGATATCCTTGCCCGCCGTTGCAACCTCGACGGGTTCGTGTGGCCGGATGGCGATCTCGCCGGTCTCGGTATCGGCGAAGTGGTCGAAGACAATTTTCTCGGTGCCGAGTCGTCCGCCGCGGTGACCTCCTCGCTGATCCACAGTGTGTCGTTCCTGGTGAATACCGAGGGTGACGGTGATGGCCCGAAGTCGCTGATCCACACCAAGGACGCGCTCAACGCGACCGGGGAATGGAACCAGCGCACCCGTCGGCTGGACAACCTGCTGTCGATCACCTCCCGGGACGAGGAGGGGCGGCCGACCGCGCTGGCGCTGTACCTGGAGAACCTGACCATCGTGGCTGAGCGCCGTTCGGGCAGATGGGTGATTGTGGATCGGTCGCCGCATCCGTGGGGTGTGCCGGCTGAGCCGTTGGTGTACCGGTATCGCCCGGGGCGGCCGTTCGGTTCGTCGCGGATCTCGCGGGCGGTGATGTCGCTGCACGATCAGGCCATTCGGACGGTGATCCGTATGGAAGGTCACGCCGACGTGTTCAGCTTCCCTGAGCTGCTGCTGCTCGGCGCGGATGAGTCGGTGTTCAAGAACGCCGACGGGACGACGCGCGCAGTGTGGGAAGTGATGCTCGGCCGGATAAAGGGCATCCCGGACGACGACAACGCGGTGAACCCGCGCGCGGACGTTAAGCAGTTCGCCGCCAGCTCGCCGGCCCCGCATATCGAGATGCTGCGGCAGCAGGCGCAACTGTTCAGCGGTGAGACGTCGATCCCGCTGACCTCGCTGGGTGTGTCGGACATGAGTAATCCGACCTCCGCGGACAGCTACATCGCATCGCGCGAGGATTTGATCGCGGAGGCGGAGGGCGCGACCGACGATTGGGCGCCGGCGTTCCGGCGGTCGATGATGCGAGCGCTGGCTATCCAGAACGATCTCGACGAGATCCCGCCGGAGTGGCGCAGCATCGACACGAAGTGGCGGTCACCGATCTACCTGTCCCGGGCGGCGCAGGCCGACGCGGGCATGAAGCAGCTGACCGCGGTGCCGTGGCTCGCCGAGACAGAGGTCGGGCTCGAGCTGCTGGGCCTGACCGAGCAGCAGATCGAACGCGCGCTGGCGGATCGGCGGCGTGCGAATGTGCGCCAAATCCTGGACCGGCTTCCCGCGGTCACCGAGACCGGGGAGCAGACGCCAGCTCAGCCGGTAGACGAGATGACCACCGATGGCAGTATCGCCAGCTGAGCGGCAGTACGTTCTCGCCCAGATCGGGAAGGTCGCCTCCGATGCCCTGCAGGTGCTGTGGCAGCAGGCGGCCGCGCTGTCGACCGGCGATTTCGCCGCGTTCGTGATCGAGGCCTTCCCGGAGTTGGTCGCGCCGTACACCACGCTGGCTGCCGAAACCGCGCTGCTGTGGTACGCCGCATCGGAGTTGGTGCCCACCGACTTCGTGCCGGAGCTGGGGTCACTGCCGAGCGTGGAGCAATTGACCCGGTCGGCCGAGTGGGCGCTGGGCGGGCAGGGAACGGTCGGGCTCGACCGGTTGCAGGGCACCACGCAGCGAGCGGTGTACGACTCGGCGCGCAGCACGATTGTCGAGAACGCCGAGTTCGAGCCGGGCGCTCGGTGGGCGCGGTATGCGTCGGCGAACGCGTGCGCGTTCTGCGCGATGCTGGCCACCCGCGGCGCCGTCTACACCTCCGCCGAGGCGGCTGAGGGTGTCGTCGGCCGGGGGACGGAGATGTCGTTGATGGATCGCCGGATCCGCGCGGCCGGCGGAACCCGGCGCACCGGTGGGCGGTTCACGGCGGGGGGCGTACGCGCCCGCGGGGAACGTCCGCTCGGCGAGAAATACCACGACCACTGCCATTGCCTCGCGATCGAGGTCCGTCCCGGCGACAGCTACACCCCACCTGACTACGTCGAGCGGTGGGACGACGCCTACATCACCGCGACCCGCGAAACGCCGGGCGTCGGACGGTACGGCGCGATCGACCGAACCGCAGTGCTAGCCCATATGCGCGAGTCACTCGGCTCTCACTAGACCACCCCGACCGCAACGGGAGGGGACAACCCCGGAACGGGAGATGCACATGTCCGCCATCACGATGCCCATCCATCCGGTGACCGGAGTGCGGGCGATCGGATTCACCCGCCGCGGCCCTGTCTGGCCGGTTCTCGGTGGCGCAGAAGACGCCGGCCATCCCGGCGCCGAAGAGAGCACTGGGGAAGGCTCGGGCGATACACCGCCGGCCGATCCGAAGCCGACCGAAACGGTCGAGTTCTGGAAGCAGAAGGCCCGGGAGCAGGAGAAGCGCGCCAAGGACAACGCCGCCGCCGCGAAGCGGCTGGCCGAGATCGAAGACGCGCAGAAGTCGGAGACCCAGCGGGCCGCTGACAAGGTCGCCGCAGCCGAGGCCGAGATCGCAACGATCCCGGCGAAGGTCGCCGACGCGCTCCGCGGTCACCTGGTCGCGCTGCACAAGATCGACAGCGCCGACGCCGAACTGTTCCTTACGGCAACGGATCCCGATCTGCTGCTCAAGCAGATCGACCGGCTCGTCGCTCAGGCGGACAAGAGCAAGAAACGCAACCACGTTCCCCGCGAGGGAAACAACCCCGAACCCGGCGAGAACTCCATGCACGCGTTCGCGCGGCAGCTGTTCCACGGCGGAGAATAAGAAAGGGCCACCATGGCTACTTTGACCACCGGGAGCCTGAGCATCCCGAACCAGATCCTCGATCCGTGGCTCGGCAAGGTGAAGTACGGCTCGGCCGTGGCCACTCTGTCCGGCGCCACCCCGATGAAGTTCGGCACCGGCCAGTCGATGACCTTCACCATCGGCGAAGCCGAGTACGTCGGTGAGGGCGCGAACAAGGGCGGATCGACCCTCACGCCCACCACCAAGACGGTGAAGCCGTTCAAGTTCCACAAGACGGTCCGCTGGACCGAAGAGGTCATGTGGGCCAACGAGGACCACCAGCTCGAGGTGGTCGAGCAGATCCTCGACCAGATCCAGCCCGCGCTGTCGCGCGCTCTGGACTTCGGTGTGTTCCACGGCATCAACCCCACCGGCGGCGCCGCGGTCGCAGCGATGACCGAGAAGCTGTCCGACACCACCAACTCGATCGAGATCGGTGCGAGCGATAAGCCGTACGCCAACCTCGACGCGGCCGACGCGCTGATCCTGGCCGACAGCTTCAACCCGCGCGATATCGCGTTGGATCCGTCCTTCGCCGCGGTGTTCGGCGGTCTGCGTAACGCGACCTCCGAGCAGAAGCTCTACCCCGATCTGTCCTACACGACAGCTCCGGCCGGCCGCCTGGAGAACCACAACTCGTCGGTGTCCGACACCGTCGGCGCTGTCGGCGTGGCCGCTGTCGACACGGACGTTAAGGCGTTCGTGGGTGACTTCTCCGCCATCCGGTGGGGCATCCAGCGCCAGCTCGGCCTGGAGGTCATCCAGTACGGCGACCCGGACGGTGGCGGTGACCTCAAGCGCAACAACCAGGTCGCGTTCCGCTCCGAGGTCGTTTACGGCTGGGGCATCGCGGATCTGAACGCGTTCGCCAAGATCATCGACGCCGCAGCCTGATGCCTCGCCTGCGTAACTCCGTGACCGGTGTGGTCGTGTCCGTCTCCGACGACACGGCCACCCGGCTCGGCCGCGAATGGCAGCCCGTCGAGGCCGCACCTCCGCGCCCTCGCAGGCGCGCGCCCCGGCGAGCCACGGCCCCGGCGACCGAAAAGGAGTAGGTGCACATGGGCGACTTCATCCAACCAGCGGATCTCGCGCCGTTCGCGACCATCGATCCGGCCAAGGCCGCGGCGATGATCGAGGACGCCGAGGCCATGGCCAAGGAGTACGCCCCGTGCATCACCGATGCCGAGTTCGCGAAGCAGGGCGCGGTGAAGGCGATCCTCCGCGGGGCGATCCTGCGGTGGAACGACGCCGGATCCGGAGCAGTAGCCACGCAATCGGCGGGCCCGTACGCGCAGACGTACGACACCCGGCAGCCGCGTCGACAGCTGTTCTGGCCCAGCGAGATCGAGCAGTTGCAAGGCCTGTGCGCGTCCGACGGTGACGGTAAGGCCTTCGCTGTGGACACCGCGCCCGGGTGCGGTACAGCGCACGCGGCGACGTGTTCCCTGGTGTTCGGCGCGTTGTACTGCTCTTGCGGTGCCGATCTCGCCGGCGCCCCGCTGTGGGGCGTGGGCGGATGATGTTCCCGACGCCGTGGTCGGTGGGGGTGCATGTCTTCTCCGGCAGCGGTGAAGACGCGCACGGCAACCCGACCATCACGTTCACCCCACCGCTGTCGCAACCGGGCACTGCGGTCGCGGTGTACGGGTGGTTCGTGCCGTCGACCACCGAACTGCCTTTGGCCGGGCACGACCGGGTGATCGTCGATGTGCAGCTCCTCGTCCCGCCTGGATTCCCGGCCGGGCCGCGGGATGTCGTCGACCTGCCGGATGGGCCGGCCGGACAGTTCGAGGTCGTGGGCTATCCGGAGGACTACACGCACGGCCCGTTCGGGTGGGCGCCGGGCGCGGTGCTGAATCTGCGGAAGGTGGATGGCTGATGGCGGTACGTATCCGTTTTCACAATGAAGCGTTCGAAGAGCTTCGCCGCGGGGACGCGGTGCAGGATGAACTCGCCAAGCATGCCGAGTCCTGGGCCCAGGCGGCGCGGGACGACTCCGGCCGGTTCGGATATCAGGCGCGGCGCGGCGTCGGCGAGAGCCGTGACCGGGCAGCAGTAGTCACGGTCAACGCTGCCGCAATGAACAACGAGGCGCACCACCACACCCTGATCCGCACGATGCCGGGCGGCACCTGATGACCGCACTGGTCGCGTTCCCCGACGCCGAGGCTGCGATCATCACGCACCTACGTGGCCAGCTCGCCGCCCTTGGCGTTCCAACACCGGTCTCCGGGCGGGTACCCAACCCGGTGCCGGCCCGGCATGTACGGGTTGTTCGCACTGGTGGACTTCGTCGCGACCTTGTCACCGACCGGGCCCGGCTGACGTTCGAGTGCCGTGATTCGGCCGGCGAGCCGGGCGCTATCGAGTTGGCTCGGCTGGTGCGGGCGATCGTCACCCACGCACCCGGCTACATGGGCGGGGCGTGGGTGGATTTCGCTGCTGAAGTCGGGGGCCCGGCGTCGTCGCCGGATCCGGATACCGGAACGCCCCGGTATTTGCTGACCGTCGAGCTGCATATGCGTGGCTCAGAAATGTAGACCGCTCTACTGATTCATCTCTCTCCAAAGGGCCTGCGCAACAACCCGAAGGAGAACCGCCATGGCTATGGCGACCACCAAGACCATCGGTGCGGGTACCCCGAACATGGTTACCGGCGGCGTGCTCGTCGCCCCACTTGGCAGCACTCTGCCGACCACTGCGGAGGCCGCCTACGACGCCGCGTTCAAGGCACTCGGCTACGTGTCGGAGGACGGCCTCGAGTCTCAGGGCGAACGGACAGTTGAGGCCATAAAGGACTGGAACGCCGACATCATCGCCCAGCTGCAGACCGAGCATTCGGCCCGGTTTGGGCTGACCCTGTACGCGGTATGGGATCCGGATGTCCTGAAAGAGGTGTTCGGCGAGGACAACGTCACCGTCACCGCGGCTACCCCGACCACCGGAACCTTGATCACGGTCGAGGAGACGGGTTCGATCCTGCCGTACCGCTCGTGGTCGTTCGATATGGCATACGGCGGCAAGAAGCTTCGGCTGGTGCTGCCGAACGCCAAGATCACTGAGGTGACCGAGTCGGCGTTCGTGTCCAACGCGCTGGCCGGTTTCCAGGTCGTCGTCGAAGCGTTCAAGGACGACAACGGCGTGAAGGTCTACCGGTACCTCGACGACGGCGTGTTCTCGGTCTGACCGTCCCTAAGACCCCCAGTGGTGGCGGGTTCCCCTATGCGCAGGCCGCCCGCCACCGCTGGGGCCTCACAGCCCCGTTTGCCTGCGCATCAATGAGAAAGGTCTGCGCACATGACTGCTCGTAGAAGGCCGGCCGCGGCCGCTCCGAAGGAGACGACGGTCGTCGAGGACGACTTCGTCACCAAGGCCGGTGGTGTCGAGATCCGGTTGCCGTCGCTGTCGAATCTGCCGTTCGGTCTGCTCCGCAAGTCTCGGAACCTGTCGAAGCTCGAGCTGATGTTCGTGGTCATCGAGGACGTGCTCACCGATAAGCAGCTCGCCGCGATCGACAAGCTCCGCAACACCGAGATCACCCAGCTCGTCAACGAATGGCGCGAACACTCGGGTATCGACCTGGGGGAATCCTAAGCCTCGCCGCCCTCATCGAGCAGTATCCGCGGGCGGTCGAGCGTGACTTGATCGACCGCGGGCTGCGGCTGCGTCAGCTCGGTACCGAGGCGCTGACGTGGTGTGACTTCCGCGCGATCTTCGCGGATCCGCACCCGGATATGGCGGTGACCCGGGCGATGCGGCCGGATGAGTGGCAGTGGGGCCTCCCCGAGCAACTGCTGGCCTCGGCTGTCGATGCCCTGACCTTGCTCGTCTGGGCGAAAACGAAGGACGCCCAGAAGGGCCGCAACCGTCCGAAACCGATTCCTCGTCCTGGCATTGCGAAGCCGGAGCGGATCGGTGACGCGATGCCGATCGAGGAACTCAACGCACTCATCGGATGGGAGGTGTAGCCCGTGGCGAACGTGGAGCTGGCAACCGCCTATGTGTCGATTCTTCCGGAGACCTCGCGTATTGCTCCGCGTATCCGTGAAGCGATCGCCGATGCCGATGGTGAGCGGGTGCGCGTCGAGGTCGACGTCGACGACTCGCAGCTACGGAACCTGTCCGGGGCGGCGCAGTCTGCCCGCACGGAGCTCGGCGGTATGGGTTCGTCGGCCGGGAGCCTCGCCAAGCTGGCGGGCGTTCTCGGCGCGGTCGGTGGCGCTGCAGGCCTGGCGACAGGAGCTGTCGGCACCCTCGGTATCGGTATGGCGTCACTCGGTCCGGCCGCGATCGCTGTCGGCGCAACCGTGGCGGTCGGGTTCCAGGGCATGGGGGACGCGATCTCCGCGGTCGCCGAGGGCGATATGGAGGCCCTCAACGAGGCGATGGGAAAGCTGGCCCCCTCTGCGCAGGCGATGGTCACCGCCATCAGCGGGCAGAAGGCTGCGTGGGATGAACTGCAGGGCGCGGTGCAGCAGGAGATGTTCGCCGGGCTCGACCAGTCGTTCACCAACCTGGCGAACGCGACCATGCCGACCCTGCGGGAGGGAATGACCGGTGTCGCCGGGTCGCTGAATCAGGCCGCCGCGGGGGCGATGGAGTTCTTCGCCACCGCTGAAGCCCAGGCCGGGATCCAGGCCGCGTTCTCCGGCGCATCGACGCTGATCTCCGCGATCGGCCCAGGTTTGGGTCAAGCCACGCAAGGTTTCCTGTCGATGGCTCAGGCCGCGGCTCCCGCGATGGAGTCGGTCGGTGCCGGTCTCGGCGGTTTGCTGGGCAGCATCGGGCAGGCGTTCACCAATACCTTCGAGTCCGGTGCGCTGACAACGTTGATCGACGGGTTCGGTCAAACTCTCGCCGGACTCGGTCAAGGCCTACAGCCTCTGATAGAGGGGCTTATCGGCGCAGCCGGGCATATCGCGCCCGTACTCGGGCCGCTGTTCGCGTCGATCGGGCAGGCCATCGGCCCTGTGCTGCCGATGATCGGGGAGATGGGCGCCGTGCTCGGTGGTGCACTGACCCAGGCTATTCAGGCGTTGGCGCCGGCGTTGGGGCCGGTGGTTCAGGCGCTGTCGTCGATGCTGTCGGCGATCGCGCCGATCCTGCCTGTGGTCGCCGAGGTCGCGTCCGGGCTGTTGCAGGCGCTCGCCCCGGCGCTGACGGTGCTGTTCGATGCGATCGGTCCGGTGATTCAGCAGGTCGCGGATCTGATGATGCCGATCTTCCGGCAGCTGCAGCCGATCCTGCAGCAGGTCGCGATGCAGCTCGGCCAGGCGCTGGCGGATGCGATCACTCAGCTCGCGCCGATCCTGCCGCCGATCATCGAGGTGTTCGCGCAGCTGGTTTCGGCGATCGCTCCGCTGCTGCCGCAGGTCATGCAGCTGATCACGTCATTGCTGCCGCCGCTGGTGTCGATCATCACCGCGGTCGCGCCGCTGTTGACCAAGGTCGCGTCGATCGTGATCAAACTGGCGACCGAAGTCATCGAGCACGTCCTCATGCCGGTGCTGCGGGTGGTGGCGGGCGTGTTCAAGTCCACCTTCGAGATTGCGGCGAATGTCGTGCAGGTCGCCGTCGATTTGATTTCGGGCGCCGTCGATATCGCGCTGGGCATCTTCGATGGTCTCAAGACTGCGATCGGTGCGGTCGGTGATGCGTTCGTCGCGGCGAAGGATTGGATCGTCGACGCCTGGAACGCCATGATCGACTGGTTCAAAGAGTTGCCGGGCAAAGTCACCTCGGCAGTGTCGGGGCTGTGGGACGGGATCAAGAACGCATTCCGGGACGCGATCAACTGGCTGATCAACGCGTGGAACAATTTCCGGCTCCACTTCGACTTCACGATCCCGATCATCGACAAAGACATCTCCCTCACTGTCGATACCCCGGATCTGCCGCTTCTCGCCCGCGGCGGTCGCGTGTCCGGGCCCGGAACAGGCACCAGCGACAGCATCCTCGCCGGCCTGTCCGACGGGGAGTTCGTGGTGAACTCGCGCTCGACCGCGGCGAACCTCCCGCTGCTGGAGGCGATCAACTCCGGGTGGGTGCCGTCGGCGGACTTCCTGCACGGCATGATCCCGGGGTTCGCGTCCGGCGGCATCGTGGGCGGGGCGGGGTCGCTGTCGAGTATCCAGCAGGGCATGTGGGAGGCGCTGCGTAACGCGTTCCCCGACGCGTCACTCACCTCGGCGACCCGCACCGCCGATGTGGGGTCCGGCTACGACTTCCACATGCAGGGCAAGGCGATCGATATCGCCGGCCCGAACATGGGCGAGATGGCGGAGTGGATCGCCACCAATTTCCCCGGCTCCCTGGAATTGATTTACGGCAACGGGTTCGGCAACAACATCGACGACGGTCAGAACGTCGGCGACGGCATGTCCTACTTCGGTGCTGACACCATGGCCGGCCACAACGACCATGTGCACTGGGCGATGAACACCGCGCCCGATATCGGCGCGGTTGAGCCCGGTTCGGGTGCCCTGTCCTCGGGCGGAAACTCCGGTGGCGGCTTGGGTGGTGGAGGCGGGGCGTCGGGCGGCGGTGCTGGTGGTAGCGGTGCCGGCGGTTCGTCGGGCGGCGGCTCGGGCAGCGCGGTCGACGTGTTCGTCACGAACTGGCCGTCGTCGGGGATCGCCGCGGCCGCGCAACCGGGCGCCAGCACGTCGACATCGACCACAGCCAGCACGACATCTGCCCAGAGTTCGAGCACGGCCAGTACCGCGGCGCCGGCCGAGGAGCAGCAGCATCCACTGACCGGGCTACCGCTGTCCGGCGACCTCTTCAACGGCCCCGCCCCGTGGTACATGGCTGCCACTCCAGAGCAGGCCGTGGCCAATCTCAGCACCCAGGCCGGGGCCCTCGCACAGCGCGGCATCGGGGATGTGCAGTCGTTCTTCCAGGACAACTGGAAAGAAATGATCCAAACCGGTGCGGGCGTGCTCGGAATGGGCGCCATGGGTGGGGGCGGCACCACCTTCAACATCTCGGGCACCGACCCGATGGGCGCGGCGGCCGCCGTGGAGCGCGTGCACCGCCGCCGCACTATGGCCACTCAACGCACGGGAGGTTTCGGCCGGTGAATCTTCTCCTGCGCAACCGGTCCACGAAGATCGTGGTCTGGGATATCCACGGCCGGGTCTGGCATCTCCACGGGTGTGGAGCCGGCCGGGAAGGGGTGCGCCTCGATACACAGTCCGGGTACATGTTCGCGCCAGTGAACCTGCTGGTGTCCGAGGGCGCTCGGCAGGACGGTGCGACGTTTCTGCGGTCGGTGCGGAACAAGAAGGAGATCGACTTCTTCGTCTTCATCGACGGCCGCGGAGACGTCCGCTCCTTCCACGCGATCCACGACGCGTGGCATCGGGGTTGGTCGACCGATATCCCCTGCAAGATGGGGTATTTCACTAGGCATCAGGGGTGGCGGTACCAGATGGTGCAGCTCGATTCCGCCCCGGAACTGCAGGGTTCGATCGACCCCACCCGCAATGCGGCAGTCGAATACCAGATGTCGGTCACCGCCATGGATCCGCTGGAGCGGCACCTCGGCGAGCACGACGTGTGGATCAACTCCGACGGCGCGAACGAAGGCATCGTGGTGGCGCGCAATGCAGCGGATCAGCCGGCGTGGCCGCGGTACACGATGCCGGGCCCCGGCCGGTACGCAATCCAGGATCCGCTCGGTGATGATCTGCGGATCGTCGAAACCCCGCTGCTGGTGGACGGCGAGGAATTGCGGATCGACACCCATCCGCGGCACCGGACCGCACGGGTGTATTCCGAGGCGCTGCCCGAGGGGCGAAACGTGTGGGGGCAGATGGGTGGCCGCCGCTGGTTTGCGTCGCTGCCGCCGTGGTCGTCCACCGAGATCATCGTCCGTGTCACCGACGGGGACCTGGAATCCGGTGTCCGGGTGGATGTCGCGCCGCGTAGTTCGAGGCCGTTCTGATGGCGTGGGACCACGCGAAGGCGTCCCGGACGCTGGATCTCGCGGAGCGTTCCGATCAGCAGTACATGGCCGACCAGACCGTCCTGGTCAGGTATTGGGACAAGTACTTGCAGGAGGTCGGCGAGGAGCACAACTACACCTCGCTGGAGATCTCGCGCATCAAGAACGGTGCTGGCGGGTTGAAGATGTCGATTCCGAAGGTGGACATGGTCTATTACGACCACATCTTCGCCAACCCCGACGGCGCTGATGCCACGATCCCGATCACGGTGAACACGAAGGCGTATCGGTGGGACGGCTACATCACGAAAGCCTCGATCGTCCGGGATGAGAACGGCGTCGAGGTGGTCGATATCGAGGCCATCCACTGCTGGAATCACATCGCCACCACCGCTTGCTGGGCCTCACCGTTCGCGCCGATCCTGGCGCAGTTCCCGCGGCACATGATCCTGTTCGGCCCGGCCCGCACGATCGCCGTGTTGTACCTGGTCACGAACCTGATCCGTCTCCAGGCGTCGTTCTGGACGATCCCGGATCGGTGGCTGGATGCCCCGGACTGGGCGCAGGTCGGCAATGCTCTGTGGCCGATCTGCGTGGTTCCTGTGGACACGTTCCGCGACACCTCCCCGTGGCGCGCAGGGTCCGCGCGGTTCGATATGGCGGACCAGCTGATCCTGCCGATGCTGGAAGACACCGGCGTCATGCTCGACGCGCAGTTCTATCTGCCGGAGGAAGACGAGCAGCCGGCACCTGAGTGGTACTACCTCGACCGGCCGACCGTGGTGATCAAGGCGGTCGACAAGTCCGGCGTCACCGGGCCCTCCGGCACCCTGCTCGATGGGTTCGTGCGGATGCTGGAGGAGTGGGTGGACGACGGTAGCCCCGTCCGGTATCCGTCCTTCAATAGCCAGACCGAGTACGAGGCGGTCTACTCCTCGACCGGGCCCCTCGGGACCGTGAGGCAGTACCCGCACGTCTGGTACCTGGAGGGCGAGTACTCCGGTATCGGATCGTCGGAGATCGCGCTCCATAAGCCGCTGGCGCAGAACGTGATCGTGGGCGGCAAGAGCCCGGGCTGGGTCAATGCCGCGATCGAGATCGCCATGAAGAACCTGCTGGCGTGGTTGGGTTTGTTGATCGGGCTGCCCGGCCTCGATTCCCTGTATCAGGGCCAGCTCGATGATGTGTTCCTGGCGTGGGCCGTATACGAGGACCAGGGCCGCACCGAGCGCAGCGGGCCGTTCGGCTTCAAAGAGCACGTCGTCACAAACTCCTCCAAAGCATTCACTTTGGACGGTGTCATGACCGGGCGCCGGGGTCTGCACACCACTCGCGGCTACGTCTCTCAGAAGGTGTCGGTCGGCGACGGCGCCCCGTACCTCGTGGGCCAAGACTTCGACCTCGGCGACCAGATCGGGTTCGTGATCGGGGACCAGGCCTTCGCTGACTACGTGTCGGAGATGACCTTCCGGGACGACCGCAAGACCGCCGCGAGATGGGAGTTGACCGTGGGTGACGGCTCGGACGAAGAGGATTCGCTCGTCAAAGCCTGGGATCGGATGTCGCAGATGGCGCAGATGCTGAAAACCCTGGCCACCGATGTCGGGGCTGACCTCGACCTGCTGATCTTCTGAGGAGGGGCATTGGCTGACGTCTCATTCTCCGCGCACATCACCGTCGATGAGGAGACCGATGTCGACGGGTTGCCGATCCTCTCGGCGACCGTCACCCCGGACGACGAGTCCGCGGAACTCCCACTCCCGGCGGGCCCGACCGGTCCCGCCGGACCCACCGGCTCCCCGCGCACAACGTTCCTCAAAATGGGCGAGATCGCCGATGCTGCCGCCCGCCCGGTCGACCTCACCGAAGACGACCGCGGCAAGTGGTGGCATCGCCTCGACACCGACGGCATGGACTTCTGGACCGGCACCACGTGGGTCCACTCACCCGGGGCAGTCGGTGTGCAGGGCCCGGTCGCACCAGCGACCACGATCACCCCGACCACCACCCATAATCCGGCATTGACGGTGCCCGCGGTGCGGTTCACCGGAACCGGCCCTGCACTGGATTTGGCGGTCACTGCGCCTGCCGGACTGGCGGGACCGGCAGGCCCCCCGGGGGACAGTGGCAGCATCTCCACCGCCACAGACTTCGACCAGACCATCGGACCAGGCCCCCGAGGTGTATTCACCTGGGCGCAAGGGCCTCGCCGCTGGAAGGTGCAGCCGGCTCCGAACGGGTTCGGGGTGTGGTCGTGGCCGAGCTCGTCCTTTAACGCGGATACCACTGCAGATGTCGACCGGATCATCGCCGGTACTTTCGCGCTTCCGGAGATGCCTTTCGCGTATCGGCCGATGGTGTGGGGTCGGATGCCCATCATGACCGAAGCGAACAGCAGTACGTTCGCAGAGATCCGGGTGCGTATCGGTTCGGAGACCGGTCCGATGGTCGCGGCCGGCGCCGGTATTCGCACCACTGTGGGCGGCACCTATACGACACCGTTCGCGCCCGCGGTGGGTGACTCGACGACCAAACCGATCTCGCCGACCTCGACGCTCGCCTCTGTCCCTGCCTATACCGCGACCAGCCTGATTGTGGCTGTGGAGCGGGTCGGACAGTCCGCGGTGGATATCGGGTTCGTCCAGGCAGCGTCGTATATGACCGTGTGGGCACAGCCGATCGGATAGGAGGGCGATGACCACAGTCGCGGAATACCTGGCCTTCGTTGCGATCCGAGGGATCAACGAGGGTATCGGCCAGTCCGGGATAGTGCAGAGTTTCAACGCCACCCCTGTCGATGGCAGCTTGGAGCTGCCGGTGGGTGCGCCGGGCGCGGCCGGTTCTGCGGGCCCGGATGCTGCGCCGTTCCGGTGGGAGGGGGATATCTCCGATCCGGGCGCACTGTCTGCGCTGGCTGCCGATCTCGGGCCCGTGCACGCGGGTAAGGCGTGGCGGGTCGAATCCACGAACACGTTGATGTATTGGAATGGGACGTCGTTCGACAGTTTCCCGGACGCATTCGGCGCAGCCGGCCCCACCGGGGACGTGAACACTCTGTCGATCGGCACTGTCACCACCGGCGCCGCGGGTAGTGATCTCGTCGCCACGGTCACCGGGACGCCGCCCAGTCAGACTCTGGACCTCATAGTCCCCCGCGGTATCGAAGGCGCGCAGGGCCCGATCGGTGGCCCCGGCCCGATTCGGGGCGCATCCGACTATGTCGAGTCCGCCGAGCCGGTGGACGGCGCGGTGCCGATGTGGGATTCGGTGGCCGAGAAATGGGGGCCGGTACCCGATCCGGGCTGGCGTGGCCCGTGGTCGATTTCCGAGCAGACTGCATGGGATGGCGGCGCGGGGTTCGCTGCCTCGGCGACCAATATTTCCACCAGTCCCAACACAGTCGCCGTCGTGAATGTGCCGGCGCAGGATGTGGATTGGCGGCCGATGGTGTTCGGTGGTGTCCAGACTCGGGGTAATGGCGGCAGTCCGGCGACGAAGATCGATCTGGAGGTGCTGATCGGTTCGGCCGCGGGACAGATTGTCGCCCTGGGCACGGGCACGGTGGCGCAGGTCTGGTGGTACAACCAGATCGGTCCCGAGTATCAGGCTCTGGTCACGCCGGACCTTTCCACGGGGGTCATCAGTGCGGGTGCGCCGGCCTCGATATACCTGGTCCTGCGGCGGACGCAGGGCTCCGGCACCTATTCGTATTCCCGCACCTATGCGCATGCCGCGGTGTGGGCCGTTCCTGTGACGGGGGCACCGTGACCGAGGTATACAACGGTGATGTCACTGTGACGATGCGTGGAGTGAGTGACCCGATCGGCCTGCCCTACACCGTCAATCCCTTGGAGCTCGCTGACCGGGACGCGCTCATCGAAGTCCGCGAAGGCCCCACCGGAGAAATGGGTCCGCAGGGGGGCCCCGCGTGGCCCTGGACGTGGGAAGGCGACATCGCCGACTTCGCTACCCTTGAAGGTTTACCCCTGACCACCGCCGATGCGCGCAAGGCTTGGCGGGTGGTGGCCGAGAACGCGATCTATGTGTGGACCGGGCTGGATTGGGTGAGATTCCTCGATGCCTTCCTCGCGCCCGGAAGGCAGGGGCCAGCCAATGAGTTGACCGGTGCCGCGGTGGCCGGGGCGGTCGGGTCGTCCGCGTCTGCCCAGTTCACCGGCACCGCGCCCGGTCAGGTACTCGAAATCACCTTCCCTCGCGGCGTCACTGGGCCTGCCGGGGATCCTGGGGTAGCGGGCGCGATAGCCGACGCAGAGGATGTCGCTGACATTTCCGATGCAAGCGACGGGTCGATCCTGTCGTGGAACTCTGCTGACGATCTGTGGTATCCGGTGCCGGCCCCGAAACTGGCGGGGCCATGGTCGATTGCGGGATCGCAGTTCGCTGCGGCGTCGAATGTGTCCGCGACGGAGCGGACGGTGGCCACGATGACGATCCCTGCTCAGTCGTTCGCGTATCGGCCGATCGTGATCGCCGGGCAGATCAATATCAAGGCGGCAACGAAGGCGCTCGACGACCCACGCCTGATCGTCGAGGTGCGGCTCGGGTCGGCGAGTGGACCGGTCATCGGTTTCGGTATGCCGATCGGTGCACCGAACAACACGAATGTCTTACTGGCTCCGCGGTGGGAGCAGGCACTCACCCCGGAGTCGACGCATGCCACGGTCGCGGCAAACCAAACCTCCACCATCTACGTCGTCATTACGCGCGTATCCGGGACGAAGACGTACACCGTCGTCAACCAGGGCGCCCAGTTGATGATCATGGCCCAACCGCTGAAGGATCAATCGTGAGCGAAGAAGTCCACTTCAAAGCAGGGCAGGCCCCGGGTTATCAAGCGAGCCCGGTGGAGGGGGTGCAGGTCACCGAGAAGTGGAAGCAGTTCATTCAGATGGCCGTCGACGGGAAGCTGCCTGACCCGGGGAAAGTTCCGGAGTTGGATCCGAACGTTCGAGCGTTGGCGGAGGATCTGGTGGTCATCCACCTGCCGGAATGGCGCAATCCGGCCGGACGCGTAATGGCCGAGCCAGCGACGGTGCACACACAGAATGCGATTCGGATCGCGCAGTACTTCCACGACCGCGGTTACCGGTTCGTGCCCGGGTGCGAGACGGTCCGGTGGAGGGCGACGCCCGGCGGCCCGCCTGGCGCCTACGACCAGGGACTGCATATCCGGCCGGACGAGGACGGCAACTGGCCGGATCCGGATCCGGAGGATTTCTACGACTTCGACGACATCAAGGTGGGGCCGCTGGAGGACGGGCGCTGGGCTGCCACGCACCCGCGCGGATTGCAGTTCGAGGCCGACACGAAATCCGAGGCGTACGAGGGCATCGTCGCGCGCCTGCGCGCCAAGATCGAGGAGGCCAAGAATGTCCTGGACGGGTGATCCGGGCTGGCTCGCGGACGTACTCCGCGACGCCGGCCTCAAGGTGATCGAGCACGACGGCTGGCGCAACCGCGGGCACGGCGATTTCCGCGATATCCGCGGGGTGCTGTGCCATCACACCGCGGGCGGCGGGCCGAACGATTGGCGCGTCGTGCAGTACGGGCGCCGCGATCTCGCGGGTCCGCTGGCTCAGCTCGTACTCGAAAAGGACGGCACCTTCCGCGTGATCGCGGCCGGGGTGTGCTGGCACGCGGGCCGCGGCTCACATCCCGGCTGGCCTACCGATAACGCGAACTACCACACGATCGGGATCGAGGCCGTCTCGCGCGGCACCCCGCCGTGGGACTGGACGCCCGCGCAGCTCTCGGCCTACAAGATCGGCTCGGCGGCAATCCTGCGCCGCATCGGCCGCGATTCGCGCGATTGCGTGGCGCATCACGAGTACTCGAGCGAGGGGAAGATCGACCCGGCAGGCATCGACATGAACGCCTTCCGCCGGGATGTACAGGCATTGATCGACAACCCGACGGGAGATGACATGACACCCGACGAACGCACGATGCTGAAGGCCGTACACAAGGAGCTGACCCAGAAGTATCCGTCCCGGTCGAAGTACCGCAAGGACGACAAGCCTGTGGACACCCTGGCCGGGATCGTGCTGAATGTGGACGGCCGCGTCCACGAGGACCACGTCGAGCGTGAAGCGCTCAAGCGCGTCGAGTGGGCGGTGGGCCTGGTGAAGCGTGAGGCGGCCAAGGGCGACGCCGGCGCGCAGGCTGTGCTCGACCAGATCGAGGGGGCGAAGTGAAAGCACTCGATTCGATACTGAGAACAATCCGCACCGAGCCGATCCGGACCGTGCTCTGGCCGGTGCTGGGCATTGTCGTCGCCATGCTGGTAGCGCAAGGCGCGATCACGGAATTCACGGCCGACACCGTGATAGCCCTGATTGCCGCGGTGCTGGGTATCCCGGCCGCCGAGTATGCGCGGGCGAAGGTGAGGCCACTATCCGCTGATCGGCCGGGCGAGTAGTGCTGGAGGGAGCGGCGCTCGGGTCGCTGCCCTGGGGAGATATCGGCCTGGTCGGTGTCTGCGCGGTACTCACGCTGACGCAGCTGCGCATGGTGATGTCGGGGAAGTTCGTTCCACGCGAACAGGTCGACATGCTGTTGACCGATCTGCGGTCACGGAATCAATTCCTGGAGCAGGCCAGCCAGACCAAGGACCTGACCATCGGTGAGCTGGTGACGCAGAACGCGAAGCTCACGGCGCAAGGCGAGTTGTCGGTGCGCCTCCTGGAATCCATATCCGTCAACAGCAACGCCAGGTCGGGGAGCGACTATGTGGCGCCGACGCAAGAGTAAGCCCGAGGAGTCTGCGGGGGTGCGGGAGGCGCGGGCGGAAGTGGAGCGCGCCCGCGCCCAGCATCGCCGGATCACTGCGCGCCGAGGGCAGGTGGATGCGATCGCCGAGGAGCTGCGGCTGGCGATCGACCGCAACCATTTCGGGGAATCGATCGAACTTGCGCTGAGGAGGAAGGCGTCGTCGTGAGTCCTCACCTGAGCCATATCGTCGTCGCGCTGACCACAGTTGCCGGGGTTCTCGCTGTGATCCTCGTGCCGGATCACAACGCGGTCAGCGCTGGAATGCTCGCGTCGATCGGTGTGCTGTCGAGCGCGTTCGTCGCGGTCTATGCGTGGCGGTCGAATTGGCGGTCCACTGCGGCCGGCCGCAACATCATGCGCCTCATGCTGTGCATCGCAGCGATCGCGGCACACGGCACAGCGAACGCGCTGACCGACGCCGGGTACTGGGGCCGCGAATATATCCGCCCCCTACTGCTCCTCGGGGTAGCGGTGACGATCCTGAATCTCCTGCTGCGGCTGGTGTGGATGCAGCGTGACAAGAACGTGGAGGGCTCCGAGTGGCATCCCTGACCCCATTGAAGTACGGCAAGGTCGTCGGCCGTTTCCTGGCGAACATCGTGGACGGCCCGGACATCGAGGATCTGCCCGAGTTTCCACCGCTGTCGGGGACGTTGACGTTCACCGCGGGCGCGCCCAAGGTGCTGGTGGCTACGGCCGAGCCGGACCCGGCCACGTATGTGCAGCTGCCGCAGCACTACAAGGTGAGCTTGGATGAGTTCGGTTACCTGACGTGGCGCGGTGACCGTGGGGTGAAGCTGGTGGCGCCCACGGCGGACACCACCAATCCCAGCGGCTGGACGTGGCGGGTGACCTTCGACCTCAACTATGAGGGCTCGCCGGTCAACATCGCCCCGTTCAGCTTCCTTGTCCCGGAGTATGAGCCAGGGCCAGACCCCGAGAATCCAGATGCAGGTTCGTCCGGCCTGGTGGACTTGACGCTGGTATCTCCGGTGCCGGCGAGCAATGGCGAGGCCGTAGTGCGCGGCTTGTCCGTTGTGGGCGTGAGCCTGGTCGGTGATGCGCTGGTGTTCGAGCTGGACAACGGGGAAGACCTCGACCCAGTGACGATCCCACAGATCGAGGCCGCGACCAACGCTGCCGCCGCGGCAGCGGCCAGCGAGACCGCAGCCGAGACCGCGGCGACGGACGCTGCAGCGGCGGTCAACTCGTTCGACCTGACCGTCGGCACCGTGACTACCGGCGCACCGGGCGACCCGGCTGCCGTGGCCGTATATGGCGGTCCTCCCGGGTGGACTATGGACGTGACCCTGCCGAAGGGCGATACGGGCGAAGTAGGCCCATCCGCGCCGGACGCCACCGGCAGCACGAAGGGCATCCTGCAGTTCGGTGGGGTGCTGGCCGGGTCGACCGCGACCAGTCAGACTCTCGCGGCCGGTTCGGTGACCGAGGCGATGATCGCCGATGATGCGGTGACTTCGGCTCAGATCGCGGCGGACGCTGTCGGCGCGGCCGAGCTGGCGGACGGCGCAGTCGATACCGCGGCAATTGCGGATCTCGCGGTGACCGCCGGCAAGATCGCAGCAAACGCGATCACCGGCGCGCAAATCGCCGACAACGCCATCGGCGCGGCCGAGCTGGCGGACGGCGCAGTCGATACCGCGGCGATCGGGGACGGGCAGGTCACCTCGGCCAAGATCGCCGACGGCACCATCGTCAACGGCGACATCGCCACCGGCGCCGCGATCGCACTCGCGAAAATGGCGGCGGGAATCATGGCGTTTCAGAAGAACGGCACCCCGACCAGCGTCACAGTCTGGGCGGGCACCGAGGCGCAATACACCGCGCTCATCGCCACTCAGCCGGGCGGCGTGGAACAGGCCGACTGGATCTACCTGCGGGGCGCGTGATGCCGAAGATATCCGGGCTCGGGCTGGGCGAGATCAAGAAGGTAAGCGGGCTGGGCCTTGGGAATATCAGGAAGGTGAGCGGCCTCGGGCTGGGGCTGATCTGGCAGTCGATCTCACAGCTCGGAATGACCAAGAATGGCGCGTTCCTGATACAGAGTTCGTACGGGACCGTGACCGGCTGGACACCGGATGCGGGAACCACTTTGTCGGGTGACGGGATCCTAGTCACGACGGCCGGCACCTACACCATCCAAACGAATCTGACCGTGGCAAACAGTAGCTTCCTGAATCGGGATGTAACACTGCGGCTGGCACGCACCGTCTCGGGTACAACGACCACCCTGATCACCGGTACTACCTTGACGTTCGGTAGCTCTGGGTCGCCGAAGGCGTACCCGCTGTCACACGGGGCTACCGCGTACAGCGTCGGTGACATCGTCACGCTGCAGGCGGATTCCAGCGACAACAACGACATGTCTGTTGTCACTGGCGGGACCATCCGCATGATCCCCGCATCCTGAAATCCCCCGCAGCAAACCGCCCTGACCGAGAACGGTCGGGGCGGTTTCGCCCTATCTGCGGCCGGTCAGCGGGTCAGCTCGACGACGCAGGCGTCAACGGCAGCGATCGCGGGATCCGCCGACGAGACACCGATATCCGAGGCTTTGGGATAGCTCGAGCTATTCCGCGCCCCACCGGTCGCAGCAAACACCCCGCCGCCACGCAGTATCCATACGTCCGACCGGCTTTCCATCTCGCCCGCAGTGTCGACGATCGTCGCACCGAAATACGTCGTACCGGCGTCGTTGATCACGGTTGCGTTCGTGAGAGTCTGGCCGTCGACGGTGAGGCCGGCCGCGACCATGGCGACGATGTCCTCAGCCGCCGGTGCGCATCGTGGATCAGGCACCACGGGGACCGTTGCGGTCGACGGTGCGACGACCGCGGTGGTCGTGGCCGGCGCGTCCGCGGTATCGGTCTGGTCGCCGCCCGCGATCGCGCCGACGATCACGATCAGTGCGATCACTGCGAGCGCGGATCCGGTTGCGATGAGAATCATCTTGTTCGTGCGCCGGCGTCTGTCCGTCTGGTCGTCCGGTGTGGTCATGCTGTCCCCTGGTTCGTTGTGGGGGCACGAGAATGCGCCCCCGCTGATCGATGATCGGCGGGGGCGCATTCGGCGTTTCAGGGCCGGGCGAATCGGTCGTCGCCGTCGAGTAGCTCACCGCCTGCGATCACCACGTCGACCAGTTCGGCGAGCGCGAGCCATTCCCGGGCGGCCCATACTGCGTCCGGGGTCAGGTATGGGATGACGACTACCTCGGCGCGGTGGTCGAGGATGTGCTCGACGGCGATCATCACGGCCAGCCGAGGATGTTCGGTCTCGGTTGTGACGGTGAAGACCACTTCCAGTTCGTGCTGCTCGGTGCACTTGTCGATATCACCGGGGTCGGTCTCGTCGCGGCGCAGCACGATCGCGCGCCTCACGGTCGGATCGCCTGCGTGTAGTCCATCGCCGCGCTGTACCGCGGGCAGTCGTGGTGTTTGGCGTGCACGGCGAGGATCTGGTGCGCGTGCGCGTAGGAGTTGATCGGGCCGACGCCGGCGCGGCAGCCGGCGGGGTGATCGAGTGCGCGGAGCCCGTCGAGGGTGCGCTGGATCAACCCGCGGTTGGTGTTGTGCCAGCGTTGGAGTGTGGCGGCCCGGGCCGGTGTCCGGACCGGGAGCAGGGTCGGCTTGCTCATGGTGTCGTCTCCCCAGGGCGAGGCGGTAGTGGTGAGCGCCCCGGCGCTGGATCGTCGGCCGACGGTATGCGACACGGCATCGGGGATAAGAGAGCCGACGCCGGGGCTAAGACGACGGTATGAACCAGACCGCCCCGCGGGCTACAAAAGTGCCAGAAAGTGCCAGAACCATTGCACCAGCGATGATTTACCTGGGACTATGGAACTCATCCCACGCACTCCTTTGCAAAGGTGACCATCATGCACGTCAGATTCCTCGGCGGCCCCAGCGGCGGGCAAGGCTCTCCCCGTCTTTACGAAACCGACCGCGGCACATTCGCTGTCCAGGGCTGGAAAACCGACCACGACGACCGCATCGAGATCCCCCATCGCCTGCTCTTCCACACCGAACCCGGGACATGCATTGCCGGACTGCAGGACACCGGACACGGGACGTTCCTGCTGACCGGTACCCCGATCACCGATTCGGAAGCGTTGGCGATCATGAAGATTCCCGGCCACGAAGCCGCCGTCGAGGTCCCCATCGGGCAGGAGGTGACGCCGGATGCGCCAAGTCCTCGGCGGTGATCCGTTCGACCGGCTTCTCGACGAGGCGAAAACGTCTGCGTTCCACCTCGAAACCAGTGACGACTACCTGGCGGAGACGGAGTCGGAGTCGCTTCGCCAGTGGCGGGAAGACGAGTCCAGCGATCCCGGCGGGGAGTGGTTCGATTCGTGGACCGATCAGGTCCGGCGGATGACCGAGCGCGGTGTCACAATGCGGCGTGTCCGGATCGTCAGCGAGCCACACACCGTCTACACCCGGTATCTGCTGGCGCTTGCCCGGCACAACGAGGCGGCCGGTGAACAGGTCCGGTACCTCGCCCGCCAAGACGCGCACCCGGCGGACGCCGCGAGTGACGATTTCTGGCTGCTCGACAACCGTCTCGTGTCGTTCAGCCTGTTCGACGACCGCGGATTCTGGATCGGCGGGGCAGTGACCGAGGACCCGGTTCTCGTCAGCAACGCGATGGCCATACGCGACCGGGTGCTGGCCGCGGCGGTCCCGTCGGACATCTACCGGAGCCGGCACTCCCCGTGACCGATGTTCTGCGGCTCAGGCAAGCTCTGGGCGCGCGTCTCCGCGAGCTTCGTAGGGACGCGGGCCTGGACGGCCGCCAGTTCAGTCTCGCGGCCGGCTGGCACTGGTCGAAGACGTCACGGATCGAAACTGGTAAGCGCACACCGTCGGAGACCGATATCGGTGTCTGGTGCGAGGTGTGCGATGCGCGGCTGGCGAAACCGGATCTGGTGGCCGCGCTGCGCAATCTGGAAGCTCAGTGGACGGAATGGAAGCGGGTCGCGGCATCCGGGCACGCCCGCCGGCAGAAACGGGCTGTCGAGATCGAGGGGCAGGCCCGGCTGCAGCGCGTCTATGCGCCGGTGGTGTTGCCGGGGCTGTTGCAGACCGAGGACTACGCCCGTGCGGTACTCGCCCAGTGCATCCGGTTCCTGGACACCCCCGATGATCTCGAGGCGGCGGTTGCGGCGAGGATGCAGCGGCAGTTGGTCCTGGATCAGATCCGGCACCGGTTCGTGCTCTTGGCCGACGAGGCCGCCCTGTACAAGACGGTCGGCGACGATGCCGTGATGGCCGGCCAGCTCCGGCACCTGCTTGACACCGCGTTCGACAATCCTCGGCTCATCTTCGGTGTGGTGCCGCTGACTGCCGAGTTCACCTACATCACGACGTCCTTCGACATCCTGGACAACCGGGTCGCGATGATCGAGACCATCAGCGCAGAGCTGACGGTGGTGACGGCGTCGGAGCTGGCGCTGTATGAGAAGGCATGGAAGGCGCTGAGCAAACAGGCGGCGTACGGCGACCGCGCCCGGGAGCTGATCACAGTCGCACTGGAGAAGCGCACCTAACCCTCGGCGCACCGCGTTCTGTGATCGTTACCGCGATCTCCCGCAGATTCGACTGCAACCGATTATCCTGGATTACAGGACATCCCCTTGAGGGATTCCCACCCGCCTTCGACCCCGCCAGCGTGCGGGGTCGTCGTGCGTCTGGAGACGAATATCACAATGGCCAGTAACGCACAGAGCCGCGGGCCCGCAAATCTTCCAGCATGTCCCAGAGTTCGGCATAGAACGCCCTGGTCTTCTCGTGCTCCGCCGGATGCCGGTGCCTGTTGAGGACGTAGGTGACCATATCCACCGCCTGCACCATCCTGCTGTGACAGGACGGAGCGAAGTGCAAGGTATCGGCGATCCGCGGCAGCCGTGAAGGCGTGTACCCGCCCGTTCCGTTTCTCCGGTAGTCCTGCAGTTTCTCTCGGTAGACATCCCGGTTCTGAACCTCGTCGCAGATGCACAGGATGTGCTGATCTTGGTTCTTCGCGTGGACGTTGAGCTTTTCCAGGGTGAACTTCAGCGACCATTCGTGCGGGTCGTTGCTGGCATGCCAATCGACCTTGCGCTCGATGAGTCCGCCACGAAACCATGCCAGATCCTCGAACGACGCGATAGTTTCCACGGCGTCTCGGTAGACGGATACCCGGGCCCGGGCCTTCCCCTTCAGGGGCTCCCAGTGACCGCTCCCGGCGTCGACCTCGTATCCATGGAGTTCAGCATCCTCGTCAAGTTCGGGAAACCTATCGACGGCACGCTCCACTACTTCGTCCAGAGCGGCTGTTATTTCGGGAATGGAGTCGGCCGGGCAGGCCAGCGCGGAAACCCAATGCTCCTCTCCGCGCTTGTAAGTTTCGTCGATGTAGGCCAGAAGCACCGGCCGACTCTATCCGGTCAGAGCTTCCAGCATGCGGGATTGTGCGGCTGTGCCCCACTCGCGCAACGGATCCCGATGTCCGTGGCGAGTTCCCGGGACCATCGGACTGAGGCCTGTAGCAACCAGCGGGCATGCATTGAGCTGGGGCGATTCGCCCGATTCGGGTTCCAATCCAGAATCGGCGCATAGGGTACAGTTTTGGGTACAGTACCCAAATGCCCTGGAGGTTGGCTTCTCTTATTTCGCCTGGTCAGCGTACATTTTCTGGTGGAGCCGGTGACGGGAATCGAACCCGCGCTGTCTGCTTGGGAAGCAGAAGTTCTGCCATTGAACTACACCGGCGCACGCCTGTCGGCGCGAAGGCGAGCTTAGCAGAGGGCCGACCGGGGGCCGAAATCTTTCGCCGATTCCGGCCCCGGTGCACGGCCTCGGTCAGGCTTCGGACCAGACGCCGAGTTGGTTGCCGCTGGGGTCGGTGAAGTGGAAGCGGCGGCCGCCGGGGAAATCGAAGGGGCCTTCGGTGACCGTGCCGCCGGCGGCGCCGACGGAACGCAAGCTGGTGTCGAGGTCGTTCGAGTAGAGCAGGACCAGGGGGCCGCCGGTGCGGACCTCGGAACCGGCGGCCAGGCCGCCCGCTTCGCCTTCGCTGCCGTCGAAGCGGCGGATACCGGCGTACTGCGGGCCGTAGTCGTTGAATTCCCAGCCGAAGGCGGAGCGGTAGAAGGTTTTCGCGGCTTCCAGGTCGGTGGCGGTGAGTTCGATGTAGTCGATGCCGTGGTGGGTGTGCGAGCTGGTGTCGGACATGGGCATTCCTCCTCGTTGGGCCGGCGAATGTCGGCGGGTCGTCGGAGCTGCGTCGGTCAGGTGCAGTGTGCCCGCGAGGTATGACAGGAAACGGTGCCGCCGGACCGGGGCCACCTGCCCGGATCGCGGTCGCTACGCTCGTGGCGTGCTGCTTTCCGATCGTGATATCCGGGCGGAGTTCGCCGCCGGGCGGCTCGGGCTCGAACCGTTCGAGGACAACCTGGTCCAGCCGTCCAGTATCGACGTGCGGCTGGACCGGATGTTCCGGGTGTTCAACAACACCCGCTACACCCATATCGACCCGGCGCAGCGCCAGGACGAGCTGACGAGTCTGGTGGAGCCCGCTGCGGGTGAACCGTTCGTGCTGCATCCGGGAGAATTCGTGCTCGGGTCCACGCTGGAGGTGTGCAGCCTGCCCGACGATCTGGCGGGCCGGTTGGAGGGTAAGTCGAGTCTGGGCCGGCTGGGGTTGCTCACTCATTCGACGGCCGGGTTCATCGACCCCGGGTTCAGCGGGCACATCACCCTCGAACTGTCGAATGTGGCGAATCTGCCCATCACGTTGTGGCCGGGGATGAAAATCGGGCAGTTGTGCCTGTTCCGGTTGACCAGTCCGGCGGAGAACCCGTACGGCAGTGCGGGCACCGGCTCGAAGTATCAGGGGCAGCGCGGGCCGACGCCGTCGCGGGCGTATCTGAACTTCCCGCCCCGGGACTGAGGCGGCCGGTGGGCAACCGTTGACCCGGCCCTGGGGGACGTGCTGCTTTTGCCGGCTGGGCGATGCGTTCAGTGTTTCTCGGGTGGGCCGAGCACGATATCGGTGGCCCGGGCCATGATGGCGGCGCGGTCCACACCGCCGGGTGGGTCGGCGACCAGGAAATGCATGCCGATTCGCGTACTGAAGGCGAGCAGGCTGCGGGCTTCGATCTCGACCGGGTCGGTGAAGTAGGCGCCGATCATCTCGCGCAGCAACCGCATGCGCTGGTTGTCCACCCGGCGCAGGCGGGCGGCCACGGCTTCGTCGCGGCGGGCCCAGTCGCGGATCGCGAGGTCGATCGGTAGCAGTTCCGGGGAGAGGGTGAGTGCGCCGGCGCGCTGGATTTTGGCCCGTGGGGCGCCGCCTTCGCGGTCGACGCTGTCGAGGACCTCGTCGACACTGCGCCGCTCCCAGGTGTCCAGCATGGCTTCGAGCAGGGCGTTGCGGTCGGCGAAGTAGCCGTAGAAGCCGCCCTTGGTGACGCCCAGTTTTTTCGCGAGTGCTTCGACGCGGACTGCGTCGGGACCTCCGTGAGCGAGGGTACGCAGACCTTCGTCTATCCAGTCGGCACTCGGTGTGCGCGCCGTTCCCATTGTTGTGTCTCCCCTCACCGTCGGACATCTATACGCCGCCGTATATCTGCGGTAGCGTTGATATACGCCACCGTATAACAGGCAGAGGGAGATGCGGCGATGACTGACCCTTCCCCGGACCGTGTGGTCGAAGGCCACCCCGATCCGATCGCATTTCAGCAGTACAACATCACCGACTCGACCCGAGCGCGCAGCGCGTCGACCGGATACGACTACATCGATCAGTTCACGCTGGTCACCGCCGCGGCGGCGGCCGGGACACCGCAAGCGTGGGCGCGGGCGGCGCTCGACACCGTCGCCGGAATCAAAGGCCGGCTGATCTGGCGCGGTCTGCTGGGACTCCGGCTCGCCCGGCGGTCGTCCCCCGAGCATGTGGCCGGATGGGAGATCGTCGAACTCGGTGAAACCTGGATCACTCTCGCAGCCCGGTCCTGGTTGCTCACCGGCAGTCTCGTGATCGAGGTCGAGGAAAACAGTGTTTCCCTGGCCACCTTCGTGCGGTACGAGCGGCCGATCGGCGAGCGCATCTGGACATTCGCTTCCCGGGGGCATCGCCGGTTCGCGCCCGAACTGCTACCCGCCGCACAGCGAATTCTGCGGCCACATCCGTGATACCGGACCGGTCGGGGCAGATGGCCGGCCCGGTACCACGGCGGCTGTCCTGGGACAGCCTGTCCCCACGGTCACCCGTCGGCGCCGCGGGCGGGTTACGCCGGCCCGCCTCGTGAGCCGCCCGGCGTAACCCCATCCCCGGTCATTCCCGGTTGCCGCCCGCCAGGAGTGCGGCGTTGATAACCGAGGACAGTGGGGGTAGCAGGCCGTCGCGTTCGGGCGGCACCACCCAGTTGCAGCCTTCCCGGTTCCAGCGGCCCATCCCGGTGGGCAGCATGACCGCACTGCCCACGCCGGGAATGTCGATTTCGATGCGGTGCAGCATTTCCACCACTTCGGGATCGGGCCGGCGATCCGGATAGGCCACAAAACTCCAGCGAATCTGACGGGCCAGCACGGGAACCCGGATATCCCGTGAGTCCAGCAGTTCGCGGACGGCGCGCGCGCGTTCGGTGGGCAGGTGGATGACGCAGGCCCGGCTGGTGATCGGCAGCATCACGAAACCGCCGCGTTCGGTGGCCGGTAAACCGAATTCGTGACGATAGTAGGCGGCCCAGTCGTCGACCGTTCTGAGCTTTTCCACATTCACGGTGAATCCCCTTGCCTCCCTGGCGTGCCGGGCCTCCCTGGCGTGCCGGGCCACGGCCGGTGGCGGTCTCGCTTCTGTCTTTCCAGGATCCCGCCTGGACGGGCGTGCCGGAACCGCCTTCGTGCTTGCGTTCCACTGCCCTTGCGCTGCCATTCGCAGCGGTAACGAAATTCCTTGTGGTTGCAGTCACATTCGGCTCGTACCCTGGGGAAGAAATCGTTCGGAAAGGGTGACAACGTGGTCGGCCAATGGTCTGGAAGGGAGGCCCGGGCGCTTCGCGAGGCCAAAAGGATGAGCATCCGGGAGTTCGCGGCACATTTGGGTGTGCACGAACGCCTGGTGTCCAAATGGGAGGCCGGCGGCAACCGGGTGCATCCGCGTCCCGTCAACCAAGCTGCCCTCGACACCTGCCTGGCCAGATCCGATGATGTCGAGCGGAGCCGGTTCGCCGCATTGACCGCCGACCCGGTTTCCGGCCCCGTCGGCGGCCCCACCGCGGTGCGCGGAAGTTATTCCAATGACGCCGAACTCCTCGCCCTCGTCGACAGCGGTGCGGTGCGTGGGGACGGGGCGGCGGCGATTTCGGAGAGGGATCTGATCATGGCGGCAGCACACGAGGCGAGCGATCACGCCGGCCGGGCCGAGGCGACGAATATCGGGCCCAGCACCTTGGATCAGCTCGACGCGGATGTCACCCGGATCGCGAACGATTACGTCCACACTCCGCCGATGCCGATGATGGTGGAGATGCTGCGGGTGCGCCGCCGGGTGTACCGGCTGCTGGAGGGGCATCAGCGCCCGTCCGACACCAGTCACCTATACCTGCTGGCCGGGTCGTTGTCGGGTTTGCTCGCCAACGCGAGTACCGACCTGGGGTACCTGGATGCTGCCGGTGAGCAGATCCGGGCGGCCTGGGCCTACGGCGAGATCTGCGGTCACAATGGGTTGCGCGCGTGGGCGCGGGGGATGCACGCACTCATCGAGTACTGGTCCGAACGGCCGCATCGGGCACTCGCCCTGGCGCAGAGCGGGCAGCAGTACGCGGATTCGGCCACCGCCGCGGTGCGCCTGCACAATATCGAGGCGCGGATCTGGTCGAAGATCGGTAGTGCGGCCGATACCGAGCGTTGTATCCGGGCTGCCGCTGCGGCGAGCGAGAGCGCGACCACCGATGGATTGCACGACGAAGTGGGCGGGGTGTTCGGCTTCTCCGAGGCCAAGGCCAGCTACTATGCGGGCGCCACCTATATCCATCTCGGTCTCGCCGAACCGGCGCTGGCCGCCACGGAACGCACGATCGAGCTGTATCTCAGCGGGCCGGCGCGTCAGCGTTCCTACGGCGCCGAAGCGCTGGCCCGGGTGGATTCGGCGGCCGCTCATCTGATCAATGGCAGTCTCGACGGCGCGGCGGAGGCGCTGTCACCGGTGCTCGAACTGGCCGAGGACAAGCGCATCGCGCAGCTGGAGGAACGGCTCACCGGGGTACGCCGGCGGATCTGCGCCCCCAGCTATCGCGGCGTTGCGCAGGCCCGGTCCCTGGACGAGCAGATCGAGGAATTCTGCGGTTCCACACCCACCCGCAGCCTGCCCCCGGGGGCGGGGTGACCGCGACGTCGAACCCGCTCGCCCGGTAGCCGTACGCGCAGGTACCGGGGCCGGGCCGGATATCCCCTTGCCGCTGGTGGCACCATGGATCGGGTGAGTACTGGCCATTCGCATCCCGCCCCCCGGATTCTGGAGCAGTCGAAGAAGCTGCAGAACGTCGTCTACGAGATCCGTGGACCGGTACACGCACATGCGGCACGGCTGGAGGCGGAGGGCCATCGGATCCTGAAGCTCAATATCGGCAATCCGGCGCCGTTCGGGTTCGAGGCGCCCGATGTGATCATGCGGGATATGATCGCCGCCCTGCCGAACGCGCAGGGGTACTCGGAATCCAAGGGGATACTGTCCGCGCGGCGGGCGATCGTCACCCGTTACGAGCTGGTCCCGGGCTTTCCGGAGCTGGACGTCGACAGCGTCTACCTGGGCAACGGCGTCTCCGAGCTGATCACCATCACGATGCAGGCACTGCTGGACAACGGTGACGAGGTGCTGATCCCCGCCCCCGACTACCCGCTCTGGACGGCCATGACCAGCCTGGCCGGCGGTACGCCGGTGCACTATCTGTGCGATGAGAGCAACGGTTGGCAGCCCGATATCGCCGATCTCGAAGCCAAGATCACCGACCGGACCAAGGCCCTGTTGGTGATCAACCCGAACAACCCGACCGGGGCGGTGTACTCGGCGGAGGTGCTGCAGCAACTCGTGGACCTGGCCCGTAAGCACCGGCTGCTGCTGCTGGCCGACGAGATCTACGACAAGATCCTCTACGACGACGCCAAACATATTTCGCTGGCGACGCTGGCGCCGGATCTGCTGTGTCTCACTTTCAACGGCCTGTCCAAGGCCTATCGGGTGGCGGGTTACCGCTCGGGGTGGCTGGCGATCACCGGCCCGAAGGATCATGCGTCCGGTTTTCTGGAGGGGATCGATCTGCTCGCGTCCTCGCGGCTGTGCCCGAATGTGCCGGCGCAGCACGCCATCCAGGTGGCGCTGGGCGGCTATCAGAGCATCGATGACCTGATCCTGCCGGGCGGGCGCCTGCTCGAGCAGCGGGATATGGCTTGGGAACGATTGAATGCCATTCCCGGCGTGTCGTGCGTCAAACCGCGGGGTGCGCTGTATGCATTCCCTAGGCTGGATCCCGAAGTCCACGAGATTCACGACGACGAGAAACTGGTTCAAGACCTGCTGCTCCAGGAGAAGATCCTGATGGTGCAGGGCACCGGTTTCAACTGGCCGGACCACGATCATCTGCGCATCGTGACCCTGCCCTGGGCGCGTGATCTGGCGGTTGCCATCGAGCGTTTCGGCAATTTCCTGGCGAGCTACCGCCAGTAGCGAGGCGGAGAACGCTGGGTAAAAACAGACCTTTCGTCCGGATTATTGCCAATTTTCTGAACCCACTGGCACAAAAGCGGATCTTATGTGTACAGTGGGCTTCGGCACTTCGAGTGCCCGGCCAGGTTGTCTACCCCCCCTGGGCAACCTGGTCCTCGGGTTAGGCCGCCTACCCCCCCTGGGCGCCTGCCCCCGGGCGGCGGAGACATCCCCCTGCTCTCCGCCGCCCCTTCCCGAGAGTCTCCGGCGCCTTGCCGAATTCCCAGCGTAGAGGCCATCCGCAGGCCGTCGCGGCATCCGGTGAATCCTCTAGGCTGAGCCGCGTGAGCGACCACCATCACCATCACGATCACTCCCGGCCGATCGCCATCGGCGCCACCGCCGCCCGCGTGGTGGTCGGACTGCTGATCGCGATCGGCGTCGTCGTGGTCGTCGCCACCATCGCGCTCTGGCCCGACCGGCAACAGGTCGATATCCCGCTGCCCATGCAGAACGCCGACGGCACGGCGGTGGTCACCGAAGCCGGAACCGTTATCCGCCAAGACCTCGGCGCCTGCGGCAGTCCCTCCATCGGCCGGGTCTTCGAGGGGGAACCGACACCGCCGCCGATGCAGGTCTACGACTGCCAGCGCAGCTTGATCGCCATCGAATCCGGGCCGCACGCCGGCCGGCACACGCTGCTCGAAATCGCCCCCGGACCGGGCCAGCCCGATCTGGCCGCCGGCGACGAACTGCGGATCGTGCGGCAGCAGGCGCCGGACGGAACGCCGCTGTATTCGTTCGACGATTACGCCCGCGGGTTCCCGCTCAGCGTTATCTTCCTCGTATTCGTCGTGGTGATCGTGGTGATCGCCCGCTGGCGCGGTGTCCGCGCGATCCTCGGCCTGGGCTTCGCCTTCGCCGTCCTGGTGATGTTCCTGCTGCCGGCACTGCTGGACGGCAAACCCGCGATACCGGTTGCGCTGGTGGCCGGTTCGCTGATCTTGTATGCGGTGTTGTACCTGGCCCACGGCGTGAATCTACGCACCAGTTCGGCACTGCTGGGGACCTTGACGTCGATGGTGATCGCCGCGGTGCTGTCCTGGATCGTTATCGAAGCGACCACGCTGACCGGTCTGTCCGAGGAACAGAACACGAACGTCGCCACCTATATCGAGCATGTGAGCATCACCGGGCTGCTGCTGGCCGGATTCATCATCGGCTCGCTCGGTGTACTCAACGATGTCACGATCACCCAAGCATCGGCAGCCTTCGAACTCGCCGAACTGGACAAGAAAGCCTCGCGGGGAGAGATTTTCGCGGCAGCGATGCGAGTCGGCCGCGACCATATCGCCAGCACCGTGTACACCCTGGTACTCGCCTACGCGGGTGGCGCACTACCGCTGCTACTGCTGTTCAGCGTGGCCGGCCGGCCCATCCGGGATGTGCTGGTGGGTGACGCCGTCGCGATCGAGATCGCGAGGTCCGCGGTCGGTGGTATCTGCCTGGCGCTCTCGGTACCGCTGACCACCGGGATCGCGGTGCTGCTCGCCCGGCCGTTCGGTACGCCGAAACCGCCCGCGCCCGTGGGTAAGCCCAAGTCCCGCCGGCACACCGATACCGGCAGCCACCGCGCGGCGCCGCGGCCGGACGGGGGGCCTGAAACGGGGCCGCGGCGCCGGGCCGATCGCGACTACGAACCGTGGCCGACCACTGGCGACCAACCCCGGGTCCGGCGCCCCGGCACCCCCGATCCCCGTTCGGGGCCACGCTCCGCCATCGACCCGCGGCAACAACCAGGCCCACAGAGGTCGCCGCGCACCGGCCCGCAGACTTCCGGCCGGCAACCGCCGGGCCCGCAGCAGCCGTGGAATCCACAGCAGCGGTTCGGTGGCCCGCCTCCGGGCCGGCGTCCGGACCCGGGCTACGGGCGAGGCTGACGGGTCAGCGGTCGGCCGGGGTCGGCCGCGGGAAGGGGAAGGCTTCCGGCGGGATGGTCGGTACGACGATCGGTGGCAACCCCGGCACCTGGAATGTGTTCGGACCGGTCGTGGTGGTCGTTGGAGCCTCGGGCTCCGGCCGGTAGACCGGCGGCGGTTCGGCCAGCGGTGCGTGCTCGGCTCGTGTGGTGGTGGTCGCGTTCGGCACAGTGGTCGCCGTCGGTGTGCCCGCCGAGGTGGTCGGGGGTTGCGAAGTGTCTTGGACCGTTGCCGAATCCTGGCTGAACATGTGCTGTCCGTACCCGAGACCGACGCCGATAGAGGCCACCACCACCAGCGCACTCACCGCCACCATCGCGGCGCTGATCTCCCGGCGGGGACGTTGCGGTGGCGCACCGAACGAACGGCGCGGCAACAGTTTCGCCGGGAGTCGCAACGCCACTGTCGGGGGATCCTCGTCCGGGGACAGCCGCGGTACCGGGGTATCGAGCGGGCGGGGCGCGCTGGAGTCGGGCGCGGGCTCCTCGGTATCCGGCTCCTCGCCTGAACGGAGACTCAGGTATCCCGCGCTGGAAAGTACGCTCGGGTCGCCGGTCGGTGGGCCGAAGATGCCCTCATGCGGTACCGGCAGAGCAGGGCGGGAACGATCCGAGCCGACCGCCGACAGCGGGTCCGCGGGAGATTCCGAGTGGGTTGTTGTGGTGGTTTCCGGGCCGTTGATCAGGGTGAGCCGCCCGGCCCCGTCGGCGGGTGTGGTGAGCCGGGTGGTCGCGTCGGCGGGTGTGGTGAGCCGGGTGGTCGCGTCGGCGGGCGCGGATGCCGGGTTCGTATGCACGGCAAGGCGGAGCTGCGCCACGGTTGCGCCGGGTTCCGTGCCGGCCGGTGCCGGCGAAGTCTGCGGGTGCGCCGTGGTGGCGGGCGGCGCGGGGAGGGAGCCCGAATACGCGGGTGCTGCGCCGGTCGGTGCCGCGGCGGCAGCGGGAAGCGCCGATATCGTGTCGCCGCTGTGGGCGAGGGGTGCGCTGGTGGGTGTCGTGTTACCTGCGTGCGCGGTGTCCATGCCGGGGTCCGGGGTGGGGACGCAGAGCGCTCGACCGGCGTCGGACTGTAGTGGGTTTGCGCCGCTGTCGCCCGGATGCCCGAGAGCGGCGGGGGCGTGCGCAGTGTCTTCGGCGACGGCTGCGAAGCGCCGGTCGTCCAGGGCGGTATCGCTCGTGCGCGCCGGTTCGCCGGCTCGCGGTGCGCGCACCCGGCCCGCCAGCAGCGCCGCGCCGCGGGCGGTTGCCGTTTCCGGTTCCGGTGGTACCAGGACCGGCATATCCACGGCGTCGCGCAGCGCCCGGCTCACCAGCGGAATACGGACACCGCCGCCGACTGCCAACACTGCCTGCACCGGCCGACCCGATCGTTCGATGATTTCGCGGGTGGCGCGGGCGGCGGTTTCCACGGCGCGGGCGATGAGCGCGGTGAAATTCTCCTGGGTGAGCAGCACCGGCCCGTAACTGCTGGGCAGGGCGACCGCGTTACCGGCCGAGAGCCGTTCCTTCGCCGACCGGCACAGCGCGTCGAGTTCGGCCAGTCCGGCCGGGCCGGGCGGGTGGGCGATCCGGCCCGAGTTGATCTGCTGTTCCCGGATCAGCGAATCGAAGTATTCGCCGCTGATATCGCCGGTGCGTTCGGTATGCCGGACCTGCCGGGTGGAAACGTCCACCACCGTTACCGAGAGGCCGGAGGCGCCGAGATCGAAGACAGCGAGCGAGGTCACGTCCTGCAGTACGCCGGCGGCCGCGGCGAATTCCACGACGGCGTCGATATCGGGGACGATCTCGTAGCCGGTCAGGGCGTGCTCGTTCATCGCCGTATGCAATGCCCGGGCTTGTTGCTCGTCGCGGCAGGCGAGGACGGTGGCGCAGATGGCGGGGTTCGAGTTCAGGGCCGCCGCGACCGAGAGTGCGGCACGTTCGGCGCTGGGGGTCTCCGGCGGGACCACGAAGGTGCGCAGTTCGAAGGATTCGGGTACGGCGCCATCGGCTACCGAGCCGGGCGCAGTCCCCGCAGGTGGGCGCGCCAGGCGGATCGCGCCGGCCCCCACCGACACTCCCAGTACTGAACTCATCGGCAGCCCATCCGTACTTCCCGCTTCACGATATGCGAGCACCGGCCAGTCGACGATGACGGCTCATCCCCCGAACCGGGCGGCTCCTCCGACAGTACCGCCCGGTCCCGTCGGATCGGGAGGCCGGAACCGTACGTCCGGCTCGCTCACCAGACTCTACGGTGTGCCCAGCCCCGCGTACACCCAGCCGGCCGACCGCCAAGCGGCTCGATCGAGACAGTTGCGGCCGTCGATGACAGATCGAGCGCGGACCACCGAGTCCAAGTCCTGTGGCCGGAGTTCGACGAATTCGTTCCATTCGGTGAGAACGAGGACCACATCGGCACGTTCACAGGCTTCTCGTACCGAGGTCGCGTAGCTCAGGGTGGGAAAGACACGACGGGAATTCTCCAGGGCTTTCGGGTCGTAGACTGTGACGACGGCGCCGTGCAACTGGATCATTCCGGCGACGTTGAGCGCCGGAGAGTCCCGCACATCGTCGGATTCGGGTTTGAAAGCCGCGCCGAGTACGGCGACGTTGGCGCCCAGCAGGGAGCCGCCGCAGGCGCGGGCCGCCATATCCACGATCTTGGTGCGCCGGCGCATATTGATGTTGTCGACCTCCCGGAGGAAGGCGAGAGCATGGTCGGCGCCCAGTTCGCCGGCGCGCGCCATGAACGCCCGGATGTCCTTGGGCAGGCAGCCCCCGCCGAATCCGACGCCGGCGTTCAGGAACCGGCGCCCGATCCGTTCGTCGTACCCGAGGGCGTCCGCCAGGACGGTGACATCGGCGCCGGTGGCCTCGCAGACCTCGGAGACCGCGTTGATGAACGAGATCTTCGTGGCGAGGAAGGCATTGGCCGATACTTTGACCAGTTCGGCGGTGGCGAGATCGGTGAGCAGGAACGGGACTTCGGCGGCGAGCAGATCCGCGTAGAGTTCTTCGACCAGTTCGCGTACCCACGGTGCCCGCTCGCGGGAACCGTCGACGCCGAGGACGAGCCGGTCCGGGCGCAGGGTGTCGCGGACCGCGTAACCCTCCCGCAGGAATTCCGGATTCCAGGCGACCTCGATATCCACCGCGCTCAATGCCCGCGCGCGTTCGCCCAGTGCGGCGGCGGTGCCCACCGGTACGGTCGATTTGCCGACGATCACGCAGGGCCGGGTGACCAGCGGCGCCAGCGTATCCACCACGGCGTGTACGTATTTGAGGTCCGCGGCGTATTCACCCTTCTTCTGCGGTGTGCCCACGCCGAGGAAGTGCACATCGGCGTGGTCGGCGGCCTCGGAGTAGGCGGTGGTGAAGCGGAGCCGGCCGGCGTCCAGGTTGCGGCGCAGCACCGCTTCCAGCCCCGGTTCGTAGAAGGGCGTGACACCGTCGGACAGTTTCGCGACCTTGCCCGGGTCGATATCGACCCCGAGTACGTCGTGGCCGAGTTCGGCCATACACGCTGCGTGCGTGGCCCCCAGGTACCCGGTTCCGAAGACTGTGCATCGCATAATCGATTGGTAATCCGCGCTGGTGGCCACACCAGAAAACCGAGGCGAGAGGCCGGGCAACAGTAGGTGTACACCGGACGACGGGGCCGGTCGGCCTGCGGAAACCGGGCGCTACCGGTGTGTTCGCGCCGCCTCGGTGGCGCTGCACCCGCACCGGCCGGCGGTCCGTAGGATCGCGGCGATGCGCCGTCGAACGACCCTTCTCGCCGCCGGGATGGTCGCCGTTGTGGGGTTCGTGGTTGCGTTGTGGCCGGTCTATGTGCGTCCGCAACGCGAAGAACCCGCGCCCGCCGATGCGATCCTCGTGCTCGGGGGTGCGCACGACGGCCGGGAAGCGCTGGGGCTGCGGCTGGCGCGGGCGGGTTTCGCACCGCGGGTACTTATTTCCAATCCGTACGAGGACAGCCCGCTGATCAACCGGATCTGTCACGGCGGTTACAGCTTCGAGGTGGTGTGTTTCGATCCGTCGCCGCGGACCACCCGGGGTGAGGGCCGGTATCTGGCGGAGCAGGCGCGTGCGCACGACTGGGACCGGGTCATCGTGGTGACCTTCACGCCGCATATCTCGCGGGCCCGGTATGTGCTCGGCAAGTGCTGGGACGGGCAGCTGTTGTTCGTCGACACCCGCACGGACCTCTCGTTACCGCGCTGGGCCTACGACTACCTGTACCAATCGGCGAGCTATGTGAAGGCGGTTTTCGAGGACTGCGGGTAATGAGCCGGAACTTTTCCCAACTTTTGATGGCATGCGCCTTCAGTTTGACGCGGTGAGAGAGAACTCGCTAGATTCTCTCTAGCGCCGGTAGTCGCCGGAACTGCTGCGACGACGCATGAAGCCTTCGGGAGCGTGTATGGATTACGACTGGTCGGAGGCCGACAAGGCCTTCCGAGACGAGGTACGGGCGTTCCTGGCGGACAAGCTGACACCCGAGATCAGCACCGCGGGCCGGTTGATGACAAGTGTCTACTCCGACCACGAAGCCAGTCTGGAATGGCAGCGCATCCTGCACGAGCGGGGCTGGGCCGCGCCGCAGTGGCCGGTCGCGTACGGCGGTTGCGACTGGTCGCTCACCCAGCACTACATTTTCAGCCGGGAACTCACCCTGGCCGGCGCGCCCGCGCTCTCGCCCATGGGTATCCGGATGGTCGCCCCGGCGCTCATCGCCTTCGGCACCGAGCAGCAGAAGAACTATTTCCTTCCCCGCATCCTCACCGGCGAGGTCTTCTTCTGCCAGGGCTACTCCGAACCCGAAGCCGGCTCCGACCTGGCTGCGCTCAGCATGGCCGCGATCAGCGACGGCGACGATTTTCTCATCTCCGGAAGCAAGATCTGGACCACCCACGCCACCGAGGCGAACTGGATCTTCGCGCTGGTCCGCACCTCGCGCGAGGGTAGGAAACAGCAGGGCATCACGTTCATCCTGATGGATATGACCGCCCCCGGGATCGAGATCCGGCCGCTGGTCATGAGCTCCGGCGAACAGGTGCAGAACCAGATCTTCTTCGACAACGTCCGGGTTCCCAAGAGCAATGTGCTCGGGCAGATCGACGACGGCTGGACCGTCGCCAAGTATCTGCTGGTCCACGAACGCGGCGGCGGCGCGATGGCGCCCGCGCTGCAGGCCATGGCCGAGAACATCGCCACCGCCGCGGCCGAGCAGCCCGGACGCGACGGAAAACCGCTCAGCGCCGACCCGCATTTCGCCGCCCAGCTCGCCGACGCCCGTATTCGTACCGAGGTGCTCGAGGTGCTGGAATTCCGGACACTGGCAGCCATGGCATCCGGTAAGGACCTCGGCTCCTCCTCGTCGATGCTCAAGATCCTGTCCACCGAACTCAGCCAGCAGCTGACCGAGCTCGCACTCACCGCGGCCGGGCCGCGCGGTCGGGTCTACCAGCCGCACGCCACCGCGCCCGGTGGCCCGATCGCCGAATACACCCCGCCCGCCGACGGTTACTTCAGCGGCGAGGACTGGCAGGCCGTCGCGCCCTTGCGCTACTTCAACGACCGCGCGGGCTCGATCTACGCGGGCAGTAACGAAATCCAGCGAAATATTCTGGCCAAAGCAGCATTGGGGCTCTGATGGACTTCACCTTCACCGATGAACAGCAGATGCTGCGCGACGCCGTCGCCGGGTTTCTCGCCGCCCGCTACGACCTGGAGAAGAGCCGCAGCGCCGTCAAAACCGGGGCCGGCTGGCAGCCCGAGATCTGGCGCGGCCTGGCCGAACTGGATGTTCTGGGCCTGACGCTGCCCGAGGAAACCGGTGGATCCGGCGGCGGTCCGGTCGAATCCATGATCATCGCCGAGGAATTGGGTCGCGCGCTGGTCGTGGAGCCCTACGTCGACACCGTCGTGGTCGGCGGCGGATTGCTGCGCCGCTCCGGCGGTGAACCCGCCCAGGAGCTGCTGCGACAGATCGCCCAGGGGGCTGCGCGAGTGGCCTTCGCCGCGCTGGAACCGGGTTCCGGCGAAGTGCGCCACGATGTTTCGGTCACTGCCCGCCGCGACGGCGAGGGCTGGGTGCTCGACGGTGCCAAGATCGTGGTCACCGGTGCGCCCATCGCCACCCACCTGATCATCTCTGCTCGCACCGCCGGTGAACGCCGCGACCAGGACGGAATCTCGCTGTTCCTGGTGGAATTCGATGGGTCCGCGCCACCGGCGGGCGTCGAGGTGCACCGCTACCGCACCATCGACGACCGGGTCGCCGCCGACCTCACCTTCACCGATTTCCGCCTGCCCGCCGACGCACTTCTCGGTGCACAAGGACAGGCGTGGCCGGTTATCGACGCCACCGTGGACGACGCCATCGCCGCGGTCGCCTCCGAAGCGGTCGGGCTGATGCGCAAGGTGCTCGACGACACCGTTGAATACACCAAGCAGCGTCAGCAGTTCGGTGTCCCGATCAGCAGCTTCCAAGCGTTGCAACACCGCATGGTCGATATGCTGATCGAACTCGAGCAGAGTATCGCCGCTGCCTACCTGGCCGCCTACGCGCTCGACGCCGAACCCGCCGAACGCGCCCGCGCAATTTCCGCGGCCAAGGTGACGATCGGCCGCGCGACCCGCTTCATCGGCCAGAATTCGGTGCAACTGCACGGTGCGATGGGTATGACCGAAGAATTGGCCATCGGCCACTATTTCAAGCGGCTCACCGCCATCGAATACGAATTCGGTAACAGCTCCGACCATCTCGCCCGCTATATCGCGTTGACGAGCTGATCGGCCCGCACCCCACTCACCTGTGCCCGAGTGGCGTGCGGAAACCCGTGCCGGGCCGTGCGGTGGCTCAGCAGAGGGGGATCACCGCGCGGACCGGTACATCAGTACTCGAGTTCGGTCCACGCGATGGTGATCGGAAACGGGAAATCGATGCGGATACCGTCCTCGTGCGTGCCGGCTACTGCCGGGTGGCACGCAGGACTGCCGTCTCGACCGGAGAGACTGGGCCCGGCTCGGCTGTCGGCGTGCCATCAGCGGGGCTCAGGTTCGGCTGGGCGAGGAAACGGGGCTCGGTGCCGCGATGGGGTTGGCTCGCGTGCACGAGGAACGGGTGGCACAGGTACACATCGCCCGCTCGACCGGTGGCGTAGGAAAGCGGGCGGTGCGCGGTGGCCGGTTCGGCGCGGCGGGCCAGTTCGCGGGCATCGAGGCCGGCGTCGCCCTCCGGTGCGAGGATCCGGGCCACGTCCAGATGGGACCCGGCCCGGATGCGGGTGGGAGCGTCGGACTCGCCGGTGTCGGAGAAGAGGAACAGCATCAACAGGGCGCGGTTCTTCGAATGGATATTGACCCGCCAGCTGAGATAGTCGGTGCTGCTCGATTCCGGGCCGGGAAAGCTCGCGTCCACATGCCAGCCGTCGAGTGCGGCGGTTCGGTGGCCGGGGAACCGGATCACGAAACCGCCCAGGCCGGTCCTGGGCGCCCAGCGCTTCGGGCCGACCAACTGGTCGAAGGCCGCGTGCAGACGCGGGGTGTTGGCGGCGGCCACGAACGGTGCGGACGAATAATCGGGGCGGGTGGCCACCGGAGTAGGCCAGGTACCGGGCTCATCCGGCGAGGCATTCAGATCGCGCCAGATGATCGTGCGGCACTCCTCGGCCAGCGAACGGGGAAACGCGTCGGTCAGGTGCACGAAACCGTTGTCGATGAACGATGCCACTTGGTCGTCGTCGAGCATGGTTCTATTCGAACCGCTACCGCAGTGGATACGCCAGTGATTTTCCGGGCGGCCCGGGCGACTTGCCGAGCCGGAAACCGGTGGGGTCGCCGCGGCCGATCGCGACCCCGGAATAGCGGCCGCCGCCCGATGACTTGGACCCGGATATGACGAACCAACAGTTCGATCCGCGCACCCTGCTCGCCGAAGGCCGGCTGGGCATTCTGGCCACGATCAAATCGGACGGTCTGCCGCAGCTCTCCCCGGTGACCCCCTACTACGACCGCGCCGCCGATGTCATCTACGTCTCGATGACCGAAGGCCGCGCCAAAACCGTGAACCTGCGCCGCGACCCCCGCGCGGCCCTGGAAGTGACCCGCGCCGACGGCTGGGCCTGGGCGACCGCGGAGGGCACCGTCACACTCACCGGCCCGGGGACCGATCCGCACGGCCCCGAGGTCGAAGCGCTGGTCGACTACTACCGTGCGGCCGCCGGTGAACATCCCGACTGGGACGAATACCGATCGGTAATGGTCTCCGACCGCCGGGTCCTGATGACGTTGTCCGTGCAACGTGTCTACGGTGCGGCGCTGCGCTGAACAGGCGGCCCGTGGATCGGTTCGGGTGGCGTGGGTGTGGTGACCGATGAGGTTTCGCCCGGGTGTCGTCCGCGTCGAGGGTGATGTTCAGGGTGGCGGTCCAGGGCTTCCGCGAGCTCGGTGAGCAGGCGGTTCACGCGTGCGGGCTGCGGATTCAGCCGGAGCCTGTCAGGCAAGGTGGTGCGGAACAGCCAACGGGCCCGGCGCTGACTGCGCCGGGCCCGTCAACTATTCGGTTGTGTTATCCGTCAGCTCTTGCGGCCCGGGGCCTTGGCACCGGATTTGAATCCGAGGGCACCGGGTTTGGCCGCGGGCGGAGTTGCGCCGGACCCGTTACCCGTGGTGCCGTTCCCGGACGAGCCGGGATTCTCGGTGACCGGTTCGTCGGGAGTATCGGAGGCCGGTGCCTCGGTCTCGGCTGCCGGTGCCGGTTCGGCGGCGGGTGCCTTTGCTCCGGGCGCTTTCGGACCCGGGCGTTTGAACCCGGACTTCATCGCCAGACCCTTGGCGGGCTTCGAGGGTTTGCTCTCGGCCGGTGCCGCCGCGGTGGGCTGTGCGGTGGCCGTGGATTCGGCCTCGGCCGGTGCCGCGGATTCCGCCGGAGCGGTCTCGGCTGCCGATTCCGCTGCCGGAGCGGCGGTCTTGGCGCCGGGGGCCTTCGGGCCGGGGCGTTTGAACCCGGACTTCATCGCGAGACCCTTGGCCGCGACCGTGGGTTTGGTCTCGGTGGGGGCAGCGCTCGTGGCGGAATCCGCCTCAGTGGTGGATTCGGCCGCTGGAGCCGGTTCCGCGGCGGGTGCTTTGGCGCCGGGTGCTTTGGCAGCCCCCTTCATGGCGAGACCCTTGCCGCCGGGTGCCTTGGCGGCCCCCTTCATTCCCAGACCCTTCACCGGCGGAGCCGCCTTGGCTTCACCGGCTTCGGCCGGCGCGGTTTCGGCCTTGGCGCCCGGTGCCTTGGCAGCCCCCTTCATGGCCAGACCCTTGCCGCCCGGTGCCTTGGCCGCGCCCTTCATCCCGAGACCCTTGGTGGCAGGCGCGGCCGGAGCCGCCTTGCCGGCTTCCGCGGCGGGAGCCGTGGCCCCGGGCGCCTTCGCGGCGCCCTTCATGCCGAGACCCTTACCGGGTGCCTTCGCCGGGCCCTTCATGGCCAGGCCGCCGCCCTTCGGAGCCGCCTTTTCCGCGGCCGGGGCCGCAGCTTCGGCGACCGGTTCGGGTTCGGGTTCCGGCTCGGGCTCCGGTTCGGCCTTGGGCTCCTGGATGACCGTGAGGTTGGCGGTCAGCTGTTCCGGCTGTTGCCGCTCGATGGATTCGAGCATCAGCTGCGCGACATCGACGACCTCCACGCCCTCGCCCTGACCGGACTCCTGGCGTGCGGTGACACCGTCGGTGAGCATGACCCGGCAGAACGGGCAGCCGGTGGCGATCTTGGCGGGGGAGGTGGTGAGCGCCTCGTCCACGCGGTCGATATTGATGCGTTTGCCCAGCTGCTCTTCCATCCACATCCGCGCGCCACCGGCACCGCAGCACATGGATCGTTCGCCGTGGCGGGGCATTTCCACCAGGTTCGAGCCGGACGCCGCCATCAGTTCACGCGGCGCGTTGTAGACCTTGTTGTGGCGGCCCAGGTAGCAGGGATCGTGATAGGTGACGTTCTGCGAGACCGGAGCGACCGGGACGAGCTGTTTACCGCGCACCAGCCGGTTCAGCAGCTGGGTGTGGTGCACCACCTCGTAGGTGCCGCCGACCTGCGGGTACTCGTTGTTGAGCGCGTTGAAGCAGTGCGCGCAGGTGACGACGATCTTCTTGCGTTTCTGCTCCACACCCTCGAACACCGAATCCAGCAGTTCGATGTTCTGCATGGCCAGCTGCTGGAACAGGAATTCGTTACCCGCACGCCGCGCCGAATCACCGGTGCAGGTTTCTTCCTGACCCAGCACCATGAATTTCACGCCGGCGGTCGCGAGCAGTTCGGCAACGGCTTTGGTGGTCTTCTTCGCGCGATCCTCGTAGGCGCCGGCGCAGCCGACCCAGAACAGGTATTCGTAGCCGTCGAAGCTATCGGCGTCCTGACCGAAGACCGGGATCTCGAAATCGAGTTCGTTGATCCAGTTGAGCCGGTCCTTGGCGTTCTGGCCCCACGGGTTGCCCTTGTTCTCGAGGTTTTTGAACAGGCCCGCGAGCTCGGACGGGAACTCCGATTCGATCAGCACCTGGTAACGGCGCATATCGATGATGTGGTCGACGTGTTCGATATCGACCGGGCACTGCTCGACGCAGGCGCCGCAGGTGGTGCAGCTCCACAGCACCTCGGGGTCGATGATGCCGTTGACCTCGGCCTCGCCGACCAGCGGCCGCTCGGCCTCGGCGCGGGCGGCCTCGGAGATCTCGGCCAGCTTCGCCTCGTCGGGCTTGCCATCGGCGTCGACCAGGCCGATCTCGTCGCCGGCCGGGTCCTTGCTGCCGCCGGCCAGCAGATACGGCGCCTTGGCGCGGCCGTGGTCGCGCAGCGACATGATCAGCAGCTTGGGTGAGAGCGGCTTACCGGTGTTCCACGCCGGGCACTGCGACTGGCAACGGCCGCATTCGGTGCAGGTGGTGAAATCCAGCCAGCCCTTCCAGGAGAAGTCTTCGACCCGGCCGGCACCCAGGGTGTCGGTATCGGGGTCGACATTCTCCATATCCAGGGCGCGGCCCTTGGACATCATCGGCTTGGCCGCGCCGAGCGCGACGCCGCCGTCGTCCTCACGCTTGAAGTAGATGTTCGGGAAGGCCGAGAAACGGTGCCAGGCCACACCCCAGGTGATGTTGCGGCCGACCAGGTACAGGAAGGCCATACCGGACATCAGCTTGATGAAGGCGAAGATCGACACCATGGTCGGGCTGGCGGGCAGCAGTTCGGCCACCCGCATGGTGAAGAAGTCGGTGGCCGGGTTGGCGTGGCCATAGGTCGCGATCTTGCCGGCCTTCACGAAGACCATGCCCAGGCCCTCGAGGAGCACGATCGCCTCGATCACATAGGCCGCACCGAAGGCCGAACCGCTGAACCGGGAGAGCCGCTCCGGGACCCGCGGATGGTTCAACTGCCGGATGACGATCAGCGTCACGATGCCGACGACCGTGCCGATACCGAGGATCTCGTCCCACAGGTGGTAGATGGCGGTGTCGCCGATGATCGGCCAGTGGAAGGACGGATCGAAGGTTTGCCCGTATGCCTCGAACCAGAGGATGGCGCCGCCGATGAAGCCGATCATCACGAGCCAGTGGGCCCAGCCGACCGTCCGGAACTTGTTCATCCGGGTATGCGCCAGGAACTCCACGAGCATCTGCTTGAAGCGCGGGAAGAACGGACGCCAGCGATCGGGGGCGGGCTGGCCCAGCATGATGGCGCGGACGATATCCCGGACGCCGCCGAAGAACGACGCCCAACACAGCAGGCTGAGCGCCGCTCCCAAGGTGCCCAGCGTCACTGTCAGGGCATTCATGTCGCGACCTTTCTTTCGAGGCAACACGAGGTGCGAGGAACGATGAGTAACCTCGTCCGGCTCGTATCGTAACCGCCAGTAAGTTACTCACCGGTAACTAACGGGGTCCAGTGTACGATCGCCGCTGCGCTGCCACGTCATCTGCCTGGGCTTTCCCGTCTCCGGGGCGCCGTGATCAATGTCACCTTATTCAGTTGGCGTTCCATAACTGTTCTCGCTGATTAACACCGTAAAGGGCCCGCTGTGGACGGCTGTGATAAGGCCAGGCTTACCCGCGTGTTTCTCACGGTTGGGACACGAAAATCCCCATTCGCCAACGTATTCGACTACGCTCAGCGAGATCTGTCAGGACAGCGTGACAATTCACAACGCTCGGGGAGGAAATTCGGGTCGCGGCCCCCTGCGGCCCCCTCGCGTGCGGATGTTGCGTTGGATACCCCGATTGGAAATGGATGAAACTCGCGAGACCCACTGCCATCGCGGCAATGGTCATTGGTTCGCTCACCCTCGGCTTCGGCACCTCGCACGCTGAGCCCGCGGCGCCGGCGCCGGAAGCGCCGATCAACTACGCAGTCCAGCTCGTCGAGAAGACCGTCGTGGCGACTCTGGGCGGCGGAACCTTCTCGATCGTCGAGAAAGACAAGGAAGAAACCGCTGCGGCGCCGGGCACGCCGGCGGGGGAGCCGATCGCAGCAGAGGATGCCAAGACCAAGGTCCTCGAGATCAAGGACGAGACCGGTGGCCTCGTTGCCTCGATGCCGCTCGAGTTCAGCGTGAACGGGATCGAGATTCCGGTCGCGTCCGAGGTCAAGAAGGACGGAGCGGTACTCGAGATCACGCCGGAGAAGCCGGCTGCTCTGGACACGACCCAGCCGGTGGTCGTGCAGCCGATTGCTTCGCCGATGGAAAATCAGCGGGCGCAGAGCGAATTCGCCAGCAACTTCGGTATTGCTACCGCGATCGGTGGCTTTGTCGGAACCGCTATCGGCGCTGTGATCGGGTGCGTGGTGACGATCGTGGCCGGTTGCGTTCCCGGATTGATCACCGGCGCCGGTGTGGGCGGCATTCTCGGCACCATCGCCGTCGGTGGCCCGACGCTGGTTGCTGCGGGTGTCGAGCTGATCAACACCCTGCAGGCGCCGGCGGGCACCACCAAGTGGGCCAACAATGGCCAGCCCAACGGGGGCAAATAGTAGTCGGGTTCCCCGAACAAGCGAAGGGCCGGCAGCATTTGAGCTGTCGGCCCTTTTGCTGCACTGCGTCGTATAACCGGGGAGGAGAGCTGCGCAGTGTGCTGGTGAGTCCATAGGCGGTCTCGGGATCGCCGGCTTCCCAGACTGCCTCTGTCATGGGTGACGGTTCAATAGGGCTTGGTGCAACCTCTGCAAGTCGCTCCCGGGCGAACTGGCCACCGGCAAATGGGGTCCGAGGTCCGACGGCGGGCGGCCCCGGCCGGCGCCGTCTCCCGAACTGGTTCGGAATTCTATGAAGGGCCGGCAGCGAATCCGTTGCCGGCCCCTCCGCCGGTCCAAGCGCAGCGAAAGGGCCGGCAGCGTTGTGCTGCCGGCCCTTCCTCAGCTCTATGCCCCGGGCGAATCACACCCGCTGCCCCTCACCCTCCACCCGGATGCGGGCGAAGGGTGAGCGTGCCGTCTAGCTCGTGCGGATACGCAGGCCCGGGTTGTCGGAGAGCACCACGCTCACCGGCTGAGCGAACAACTGCGGGGCGTTACCGGTGAGCACGCCCAGGATGTTGGGGATCTCGCAGATCGGGTAGTCGGCGACCGACGAAGCGCTGGAGATGCCCAGGGCGAGCCGGCCGGTGACGATCGCGCCGCCGCTGTCGCCCGGGAGGGCGCAGATATTGGCGGAGAAGCTCTGGGTGAGCTGACGGTCGCCGACCTGCACCGTCTGATCGACGGCGTTCACGACACCGCAGCTGAAGCCGGTGCGCGAACCGGACTTGCAGACCGGGGCGCCGACCACCGGGGTGGCCACGCCTTCGACCGGCACCGGTGCGGCACCCGGCACCTTGACCTGGTTGTTCTCGAAGCGCCCGGCGGCGCCGTCCTCGATCGCGAGAATCGAGTAGTCCTGGTTGCCGAGGACCGATTTCTGGAACGTAGCGATCTTCGGGCCGACGCGGTTACCGCCGAGGGATTCGTGCACGCTGGCGGCGCCGACGTTGTCCAGGTCCGGGTTGCAGTGCCCGGCGGTGATGTTCACGGTGTTACCGGCCGGGCCGATCCCGTTGAACCCGAAGGAACAGCGCAGCGAGCCGTCGCCGGCCACCGAGGCGTAGCCGTCGCCGCCGCCGAGGGGCGCCGCGGCGCTGCCTTCGGCGATTTCGGCGGCGGGCAGCGTTTCCGCCGCGACCGGCGGGGCCATCACGATGACGCGGGCCGGGTCGATGAAGTTCGGCATCGGCAGGCCGGCCTGGTCGACGCGGACCGCGATGCTGTTGTTGACCGTATCGATGACCACGCCGCGCACGAGCGCGGAAACCGCGGGCGGCTGGCCGTCGAGCCAGCGTTCGAAGGCGCTCTTCTCGCCGCGCAGGGTTTGTTCGCTCTTGGCGACATTGCGGACGACGAAACCGGTGGATTCCGCGGCCCCGCGGGCTTCCTCGGCGCCGGGGCCGGGAGCGAGGGCGACCACGCCCTTGCCGTGTTCGTCGAGCCAGGCGCCCGCGAACACCTGCGGGAACTGCCGTTGCGCGGTGGTGGCGAACGCGGCCACCTGCTGTGCCGTATCGGCGCGCTGCAGGTACTCCTCGGGGGAGATGTGCAGATCGCGGCTGATGGCCGCGATGAGATCGGCGGGCAGGCCGGGACCGGGGTCGGGGGCAGCGGAGGACACCGCGGTGGGACCGAACAGCAGCACGGCCGCCGAGGCGGCCGCCGCGGCCCGGAAGGTGCGGGTTCTGAACGGCGCCGTTCGCCGTTTACCTATGCGTGGCATGAGCATGCAGAGACTATATCGGGATCACCCGGCATTCGGCCTGGTTCGTACGCTGATACCGCCGCCGAGGCCGCCGCCGGCGGTGGCGTCGATATCGGCGAGTACTGCGCGGATCGGAATGCCCAGCGTGGCGGTGCCGCCGTACTGGGCGAGGGCGATATTGGCCTCCCCGCAGTCGGGGGCGTCGGCGGCGTTCGAGCCGCTGGTGATCCCGAGCGCCAGGGTGCCGGTGACGATGGCGCCGCCGCTGTCGCCGCCGAGGGTGCAGGCGGTACTGGCGAAACCGCGGATGGTTTTGGCGTCGCCCTCGGTGGTGAACAGCTGCGTCTCCACCCGGTCGGCGACGACGAAGCCGCAGGTGAAGGTGGACGACTGACCGGACTTGCAGACCGGCGCGCCGACCACCGGGTCGGCGGTGCCGGTGATGGTCAGGGTGGTGCCGTTGGCGCCGCGTACCGAGGGCTGGTCCATTCCGGCGCCCACGGCGCGTTCGTTCAGTTGGATCACCGAATAGTCGAGGGCAGAAGGGCCGCCCAGTTCGGATTTCACGAAGGTGCCCAGTTGCGGGCTGGCCGGAATATTGCGGACATTCGGGCTGTACACGGCGGCCCGCTCATCACCGTTGTCCAGATTCGGATTGCAGTGCCCGGCACTGATATTCAGGGCGTTGCCGGCCGAATCGACACTGTTGAAGCCGAAGGAGCAGACATCGACACTGCGCAGTTCGGCATCGTCGAGCGGCCCGGGCGCGCTGATATAGGTATCGCCGCCCATCGGCCGGCGTTCGACCGGGCCGCCGCCGTCAGGGCCCAGGACCACTTTGATATTGGCGATGAGCGTCGGCAGATTGAGCATATGCGCCAGGGGCGTGTTGGCGACATTCACAACCAGTTGGCTGTTGAGGAAGTCGATGGCGATCGAATTGATCACCTGCGAAATATCGCGCGGCTGGCCGGCGACCCATTGATTCAGTTGCGAGAGCGAGGTTTCCAGCGCGGCGGCCGAAACCGGCGCCAGCCGGGTGTGATAGCCGTCGGCGCTGGCCACCTTGGCGGCGTCCGGCGAGGTCACGGCGACGATCGGTTTACCGTCCGGGGTCATCCACGCACCGGCGAACACGTCGGGGCGTTCGGCGCGGAATTCGGCCGCGTAGTCCTGGAGTTGCTGGGCGCGGGCCGACCGGTCCAGGTATTCGGTCGGGGTCATCTTCAGATCGCGGGACAGCGCTTGGACGAGTTCGGGCGGCAGGTCCTCGGCTCTCAACTGCTCCGGGGCGGGTTCCGCGGTCGCCGGAACCGCACCGAACAGGGGAGTCAGGAGAACGGCAGAGCTGAGGATGGCAGCTTTGACCGCGGCGCGACGCGCCACCGACTTGCGCATGGAGTCCCTTCGTCGGCACTGTGTGCCAAATAATCCATGGCCACGGGATTCAATCCGTTGGCGCACAGGTGTGGTCGAGCTGACCGAGGTTTCCGGGGTGGCCGGGAAAACACCGGTCAGGCGAACACTCTAAGGCACAGAACGCTATCTGGCTTCCTGTTGGTGGCCTTCCTTGGAGCCGGTGTCGGGAAGGTCCGGATCTTCGCCGCGGAACGGTATGGGGAAAGGGAAGAATTCGTAACCCGGCGGTGTCCGGGTTGTGGTGGTTTCGGTGGTGCTGGTGGTGGGGTCGGTGAGTGTCGGGCCGCTCGGTTCGGTGCTGCTGCCGGGCACCGAGGTCGTGGTCGGCGCGGATGGTGTCGTGGTGGTCACCGGTGGCGGTGTCGTGGTCACGGGTGGCGGTGTCGTGGTCACGGGTGGCGGTGTGGTGACAGCCGGCTCGGTGGTTTCGACAGGTTCCGGCGCGTAGGTGTCGGGTTCGGGAAGATAGGTCGGCTCGACGGGTTGCGGCGGCGCGGGCGGTGGCGGGGCAGGGGTTTCGACGGTGGTGGTCGTCGGCGCCGGCGCGGGACCGGGTTCGGCCGCCCCGGGCCGCAGGAACGCGGTGACGCCGAGTGCGCCGATCAGCAGACCCGCGAACGCGGCGACGGCAATGAGGACGGCCGTACGCTGGGAACCCTGCCGCTCGGCCGCTGCCGGGGTGCGGGCGGCGCCCTTCGGGGGTGTCGCCGCAGATTTCGGAGTGCGCGAGTTCGGGTCCGGGGCGCCCGGATCCGACGCCGGCAGGGCGCCCGCGGCCGCCGAGGTGACGCCCAACCCGGCCGCGAGTACGCCCAAGCTGGGCCCGCCGTAGGTGGCCTCGGGGTCTGCCGCGGGGTCGGGCTCCGCGTAGCCATCGGCGGCGGCCGCAGTGGGGTAGGCCGGGTCCGGGCTCACCGCGGAGTACGCCTTCGCCGGGGTGTCGCCGGAGCCGAGCTTCGGCATGACCACGGTGTCGAGGAACGAGTTCTCGGCGGTGGTGGGGTCGGGCGGGGTGGCTCCGGCAGGGGTGGCGAGCACCACGGCGAGCGCGGCCCGGCCGGCGCTCTCGGCGAAGTACCGGCCGATCTCGTCGGCGCTGTGGCCGCCCGGGCGCGGCGGCAGTTCGTCCTCGCCGATGAGGGCAACGGACCCGAGGCCGAGGTAGTCGAGTGCGCCCCGCAGTGCGAAGACCTGCGCGGCGGGCCAGCCGGCGGGGTGGGTCGCATAGAACTCGGCGGGGCCGTCGAGATGGTCGGCGGTGAGGTTGATCAGACAGAACATCGCGGTGGCGAGCAGGTCTTCACCGCGGTAGGCCTCGCCGTCGTCCACAGCGACCCCGGCCGGGTCGCCTACGGCCGAGATGAAACCGGTGATCGTCTGGGTGTAGCCGGGTGGGGCGGTGGCGCCGCCGAGTTCGGCATCGCCGTCGTCGGACATGTGCAGGATCGGTTCGCGGACGATGAAGTGCGGATTCCCGTCATCGTTGACGACCGCCGCGGTGCACGCATGCTCGGCGATGTGCAGGCCCACCCCAGTGGCCATTTTCGGATCCTCGCTTCGATTTCCTCATCCAGCAACGACGCTACGGGTCCACGTACTCCTCGTCCGGCGCGGTGCGCGGCGACCGTGCGCGGAGCATCGACAATATCGCCGATCGTGGTCCTACGGGGATCCGGGCGTGGTGTACGCGGCGGCCCCGGGTGGGAGTCGAGTGCGGCTCAGTGGGGTGAGGGGCGTAGCGATGCGGTACTCGGGCGTTGTCCGGGGAGCGCTTCCGGGTGGGACGGCCGGACCCCGCTGATCCGCGGGCCGGGCCGCGGGTGTGGCGGGGTGCGTCGCGCGGCGTGGCGGCGCCCGGGGGTGGCGCGGCCGGGTCACGATGTTGTACCGGCGCGGTTTCGCGAGGTGATGGTGGGAAGAACCGGGGTGGGCAGGAAGCGGGAATAGACCGCCGGTGTGCGAGGTTGAGCTGATCGACAATGTTGAGTGAGATCGACTCAAGTTTGACTTGACGGCCCGCGCGGAGGCGGGCAGGATTGAGTCGACCACACTCAGTATTGCTGGGACCGTGCTCTATGCCGTGCCTGGGGCTGGTCCGAGCGTCGCAGGCCCTTCGGGGTGCGGCGTATTGGGGCGGACAGCCCGTACAGACACAAGCAGTCGAAAATGAGGAGGAACAACAAATGGCTCGTGCGGTCGGAATCGACCTCGGGACCACGAACTCGGTCGTCGCCGTTCTCGAAGGTGGTGAGCCGGTCGTCGTCGCCAACTCCGAGGGTTCGCGCACCACGCCCTCTGTCGTCGCGTTCGCGAAGAACGGCGAAGTTCTCGTCGGTCAGCCCGCCAAGAACCAGGCGGTCACCAACGTCGATCGTACGATCCGCTCGGTCAAACGCCATATCGGCACCGACTGGACCGTCGAGATCGACGACAAGAAATACACCTCGCAGGAGATCAGCGCGCGCACGCTGATGAAGCTGAAGCGCGACGCCGAGGCCTACCTCGGTGAGGAGATCACCGACGCGGTCATCACCGTCCCCGCCTACTTCGAGGACGCCCAGCGCCAGGCCACCAAGGAAGCCGGCCAGATCGCCGGCCTGAACGTCTTGCGCATCGTCAACGAGCCCACCGCCGCGGCCCTGGCCTACGGCCTGGACAAGGGCGACAAGGAACAGACCATCCTGGTCTTCGACCTCGGTGGCGGCACCTTCGACGTCTCGCTGCTGGAAATCGGCGAGGGCGTCGTCGAGGTCCGCGCCACCTCCGGTGACAACCACCTCGGTGGTGACGACTGGGACGAGCGGGTCGTGAAATGGCTGGTCGACAAGTTCAAGTCGAGCTCGGGTATCGACCTGACCAAGGACAAGATGGCCATGCAGCGGCTGCGTGAGGCCGCCGAGAAGGCCAAGATCGAGCTGAGCTCCTCGCAGAGCACCTCGATCAACCTGCCCTACATCACCGTCGACGCGGAGAAGAACCCGCTGTTCCTCGACGAGCAGCTCACCCGCGCCGAGTTCCAGAAGATCACCTCCGACCTGCTGGACCGCACCCGTGCGCCGTTCCAGTCCGTGGTCAAGGACGCCGGGATCAAGGTCTCCGATATCGACCATGTCGTGCTCGTCGGTGGCTCCACCCGGATGCCCGCCGTGACCGATCTGGTCCGCGAGCTCACCGGTGGCAAGGAACCCAACAAGGGTGTGAACCCGGACGAGGTCGTCGCCGTCGGCGCCGCCCTGCAGGCCGGTGTGCTCAAGGGCGAGGTCAAGGACGTGCTGCTGCTCGATGTGACCCCGTTGTCGCTGGGTATCGAGACCAAGGGCGGCGTGATGACCAACCTCATCGAGCGCAACACCACCATCCCCACCAAGCGTTCGGAAACCTTCACCACGGCCAACGACAACCAGCCGTCGGTGCAGATCCAGGTGTTCCAGGGTGAGCGTGAAATCGCCGCGCACAACAAACTGCTCGGCTCCTTCGAGCTCACCGGTATCCCGCCGGCCCCGCGCGGCGTGCCGCAGATCGAGGTCACCTTCGATATCGACGCCAACGGCATCGTGCATGTGACCGCGAAGGACAAGGGCACCGGTAAGGAGAACACGATCAAGATCCAGGACGGCTCCGGCCTGTCCAAGGAAGAGATCGACCGGATGGTCAAGGACGCCGAGGCGCATGCCGCCGAGGACAAGGCGCGGCGCGAGGAGGCGGAGACCCGCAACCAGGCCGAATCGCTGGTCCACCAGACCGAGAAGTTCATCGCCGACAACGAGGACAAGGTGCCGGCGGATGTGAAGTCCAAGGTCGAGGCCGCGATCGGCGAGGCCAAGGAGGCGCTGAAGGGCACCGATACCGCCGCGGTGAAGGCCGCGGTGGAGAAGTTGGCCACCGAATCGCAGGCGCTGGGTCAGGCCATCTACGAGGCCTCGGCGGCCGAGGGTGCGGCCGCCGGTGACGGTGCCGCCAGTGGTGCCGCCGGTGACGACCAAGTGGTCGACGCCGAGGTCGTGGACGAACCGGTCGACACGGAGAAGAAGTGACGAACGCCGATAACAATTCCGAGGAACCGATCAGCTTCGTCGACAAGCGCAAGATCGATCCGGAAACCGGCGAGGTCCGGGATCCGGCCGGGGCGGCCGACGAGGCCACCCCGGCCGGGGACGGGACCGCCACCGGTGCCGACGAGGGGGTCGCACCGCAGGCGCCGCAGTCGGGTCTGGACGGTGACGGCGCCGCGGCGGCCGCGACGGCATCCGATCCGGCGTCCGAACTCGCCGAGCGCACCGCGGATCTGCAGCGGCTCACAGCGGAGTACACCAACTATCGCCGCCGGGTCGAACGCGACCGCAAGACCGCGATCGATACCGCCAAGGCCGCCGTGGTCACCGAGCTCCTGGGTGTGCTCGACGACCTGGACCGCGCCAAGGCGCACGGCGACCTGGAAGCCGGACCGTTGCGTTCGGTGGCCGACAAGCTGACCGAGGCACTGCGTAAACAGGGGCTCGAAGAATTCGGGGCCGAGGGCGATGCCTTCGACCCGAACCTGCACGAGGCCGTACAGCACGAAGGCACCGGGCACGATCCGGTGCTCGGCGTGGTGATGCGTAAGGGTTACCGCTTCGGCGAGCGGGTGCTGCGGCACGCGATGGTCGGAGTGACCGACGGCGTGGGGGATACCGCGGCCGACACCACCGCCGATGCCGCTCCCGCGGCCGAAGCCGCGGCAGCGGAGGCATCGGATGCGGATGCCGGTTCGTCGAATTAGTGGTCCCGCGGCGCGGGGTCGCGCAGCGATGAGGAAAGGAGGAGATGCCCGGTGAGCCAGCGGGAGTGGATCGAAAAGGACTTCTACAAGGAACTGGGCGTCTCCTCCGACGCCTCCACCGAAGAGATCAAGAAGGCTTACCGCAAACTCGCCCGTGATCTGCACCCGGATGCCAATCCGGGGGATGCCAAGGCCGAGGAACGGTTCAAGGCCGTCAGCGAGGCCCACACCGTGCTGTCGGATCCGGCCAAACGCGCCGAATACGACGAAACCCGCCGCCTGTTCGCGGGCGGCGGGTACGCCCGGGGCGGTGGTTTCGCCCCGGGCGGCGGTGGCGGCTTCACCCAGGGCTTCGACCTGGGCGATATCTTCGGGCAGGCCGGCGGCGGCGCCGACGGCGGTCTGGGCGACCTGTTCGGCGGGCTGTTCAACCGCAGCGGCACCCGCACCAGCCGGCCGCGCCGGGGCGCGGATGTGGAGGCCGAGACAACCCTCGGCTTCCGCGAAGCCGCCCGCGGTGTGACGGTTCCACTGCACCTGACCAGCCCGTCACCGTGCACCACCTGCCACGGCAGCGGCGCGAAACCGGGTACCAGCCCGCGGGTGTGTCCCATCTGCAACGGCAGCGGTGTGGTGAGCCGGAACCAAGGCGCCTTCGGATTCAGCGAACCGTGCGACGAATGCCGCGGTACCGGGTCGATAATCGACGATCCGTGCGTGGACTGTCACGGCAACGGAATCCAGAACCGCACCCGTACCATCAACGTCCGGATCCCGCCGGGTATCGCCGACGGCCAGCGTATCCGGCTGGCCGGGCAGGGCGAGGCCGGACTGCGCGGCGCGCCGTCGGGCGACCTGTTCGTCACGGTGCGGGTGAGCCAGGACAGGGTCTTCGGCCGGACCGGTGACGACCTCACCCTGGCACTGCCGGTCAGCTACAGTGAATTGGTGCTCGGCACGACCGTATCGGTGCCCACCCTGGAGGGCCGGGTCGGCGTGAAGGTGCCACCGGGTACTGCCGACGGGCGCACCCTGCGGGTGCGTGGCCGGGGCGTCCCCAAACGTGGTGGCGGAGCCGGTGATCTGCTGGTCACCGTGAAGGTCGCCGTGCCGCCGAAGCTGGACGACGATGCCGTGGCCGCGCTGCGCGCGCTGCAGGAGGCGGAGAAGGCCAGCGGCTTCGATCCGAGAGCTGGATGGGCAGGTGCGTGATGTCCCACGATTCGAGACGGGCATCCGAGAGTAGTTCGGCGCGGGCGCAGCCGCGCGCCGAGTACTTCGTGATCTCGGTGGCCGCCCAGTTGGCTGGTATGCATGCGCAGACACTGCGCACCTACGACCGGCTGGGATTGGTGACGCCGCAGCGCACTTCGGGTGGCGGTAGGCGCTATTCGGAACGGGACGTGGAGCTGCTGCGGGAAGTGCAGCGGCTGTCCCAGGACGAGGGCGTCAACCTGGCCGGGATCAAGCGGATCATCGAACTCACCAACCAGGTGTCCGAGTTGCAGGAGCGGGTGGTCGAACTGACCGCGGCACTGGAACGGGAGCGGGCCCGGCCCGACTATCGGCCGGAACTGATCCCCCCGCAGCGCAATACCGCTCTGGTCGTCTGGCAGCCCCGCAACCGCCGGCGCTGAGCCGGTCTCAGGCGCCTTCGAATTGGATGCGCTCCGGTGGGGTTCCGGCGTCGAGCAGCTTCTCCACGGTGGATCGTGTCATCGCCGGGGAACCGCACACCAGCACCTGGTGGCGGTCGAAACTGCCGTAGGAGCCGACTACTTCGGCGAGGGTGCCCTGGATGAGGTCGTCCTCGTCGAAGCCGATATCGACTCGGTGGCGGTCGTACCATTCGTCGGGCCAGGACGGGTCCTCGAGGCGTTCCACGACCGGCACCACGGTGAGCCACGGCAGATCCGCCGCCAGGAGCACCAGCATGTCGGCGGCGTACAGGTCGCGGGGGGAAAATCCACCGAAGAAGAGGTAGGTGGTCGGGGGGTGTTCGTGCCGGGCCAGTTCCAGCAGCTGTGACCGCAGAGGTGCCAGTCCGGTGCCGCCGGCGATCATCACCACCTCGTCGCCGTCGGGGTCCACGCTGAACATGCCTTCGGGCGCGGCCAGTTTCCAGCGGTCGCCGGGCCGGGTATCGGCGATGATCCCGCTGCTGCACCAGCCGCCTGCCACGGTGCGGATGTGGAATTCGAGTTTGCCGTCCAGTGAGGGCGGTAGCGCCGGGGAGAAACGGCGGCGCATCCCGGGGAACTGCGGTACTTCGACTTCCACGGATTGTCCCGCGGTGAACGGCACGTATTCACCGATCAACCGGACCACCGCCAGATCGTGGCGTAGCCGGTGATGTTCGACCACGTCCGCGACCCACTGTGCCGGTTGGGCGGAGCGGTCGGAGTGAACGCGGGGGTCATTGGTCACGGCATTCCTTCGAAGTAGGTTCGTACGGTTTGCGGAGGTGGCGGGGATATTGCCCCATCGGATCACGTGGCGCCGGTCCTGTTCCGCGGGGGCCCGGGCCGGGGCTCCGCGTTCACGTTCGACATGATCCGCGCCGAGATCTTTTCCGGATGTTCCGGCCGGGCGGGAGCGTCGGGTCCAGGGGCGCCGGGGATTGCGAATCCTGTTCAGACGGGATCGGTGCTGATGATCTCCTCCGGGGTACCCACCGCGAGCAGGGCGCGCCGGGTGTCCGCGATCATCTTCGCCGAACCGGCGATCTGGATCTGCCGATCCTCCCACGCACCGAAACTGGCCACCACGGCGCCGAGGTTACCGACCAGCCGCCGATGCATCCCGTAGGGCGCGTCCTCGGTGGGATGCGGGTACCACCACGGGTTCGTCTTGTGCTCGCAGACCGGGACGATGGTGAGCCACGGGTTGCTCTGCGAGAGCTGCCACATGTTCTCCACGTCGTACAGGTCGCACGGGTAGGTCCCGCCGATGAAGAAGTGCACCCGCGGATTGATTCCGCGGCGACCCATTTCGATCAACTGTGCGCGCAGCGGGGCGATACCGGTGCCGGAGCCGATCATCAGCACATCGCGGCCGCAATCCTGGTCAACCTGTAGCCCGCCGAGCGGGCCGCCGATGAGCCAGCGGTCGCCGACCTTGGTTTCGTTGACGATCGAGGGACTCACCCAGCCGCTGCGGACCTTGCGGACGTGGAATTCGATCTCGCCGTAAGGATTCGACGGGATGGCGGGCGAGAGGTAGCGCCACATCCGAGGCCGCTGCGGGACCGAGACGGGGACGTACTGGCCGGCCAGATAGGGGATCGGGTCATCGGACTGCAACCGCACGATGGCGAGGTCGTCGAGGACATGGCGGTGCCCGACAACGGTGGCTTCCCAATAGGGCGGGGAATCATCGGAATTGGCGCCTATCGCCATGGCGGCCGATATGAGCAGGCAGACATCGCGCCATCCTTCGGCGAGTTCTCGGGTCCAGTTCGGGCCGTTGTAGGTTCCGAAGGCGGCATAGAGCGCGGGACCGGCCTGATCGTAGTGCGCGGCCTCGACCCCGTATTTGCGGTGATCGCGCGCCAGTTGTTCCAGGAACTTCTGGGCACGGTCCCAATCCTCCAGGTGATCCAGCATGTACTGGATCGCGGTGGTCAGCCGTTTCGCCTGCATATCCATGGTCGGCGGGAACAACTCCCGCAGCCGCGGATTCTCGGCGAACAGGTGACCGTAAAAAGCGCTGACCAACCGCTCGGGTCCATGCGGTGCGTCGAGCACCGACTGGAAATTGGCGCGGACCAGCGCTGCCGAACGCGCATCCACGGCGTGGAGCTTCCTTTCCCTGATATCTGCCCGATAAGGACGTTGCCGTTACCGGCGGTCCTCCATCCGACCAGTATCCCCGAAAATTGTGATGATGGTGGATGTGAAATACGAAAACCGGGTTTGACGGATCTTGTTCTCGGGTATCGCCGCGGCGGTGTGAGCCGGCCGCCGGCATCTTCCGGGCAACCCTGCGCCGAGGTCATCGGCGGAAAATTGGCAAACTTGAGCGGAACAGACTCAACCTTTCGAACGTTGAACCGGGCAGAACGGCACGAGTCCCCGGGATCGGGCGCGGTTGCCGGAGGAGATATCGACTAGCAGGAAGGTGCTTCGTGGACTCGTTCAACCCCACCACCAAGACTCAGGCCGCCCTGACCGCCGCCCTCCAGGCGGCGTCCGCGGCCGGTAACCCGGAGATCCGTCCGGCCCATCTACTGGTGGCCCTGCTGGACCAGACCGACGGGATCGCCGGGCCACTGCTGAAAGCGGTCGGCACCGATCCCGCGACGGTGCGGCGCGAGGCCCAGGACATCGTCGACCGGCTGCCTCGCGCCAGCGGCGCCACCACCACCCCGCAGCTCGGCCGGGAAGCGCTGGCCGCGATCACCGCGGCCCAGCATCTGGCCACCGAACTCGGCGACGAATACGTCTCCACCGAGCATGTGATGGTCGGACTCGCCACCGGCGATACCGATATCACGATGCTGCTCGAGAAGTACGGCGCCACCGCGGGCGCGTTGCGCGAGGCTTTCACCGCCGTCCGGGGCAACGCCCGGGTCAGCAGCCCGGATCCGGAGGGCAGCTACCAGGCGCTGGAGAAGTACTCCACCGATCTCACCGATGCCGCGCGGTCGGGCAAGCTCGATCCGGTGATCGGCCGCGATACCGAGATCCGCCGCGTCGTGCAGGTGCTGTCGCGGCGGACCAAGAACAACCCCGTGCTCATCGGTGAACCCGGTGTCGGTAAAACCGCCATCGTGGAGGGCCTGGCCCAGCGCATCGTCGCAGGCGACGTACCCGAATCGTTGCGCGGCAAGAGCGTGGTCTCACTCGACCTCGGCGCGATGGTCGCCGGCGCGAAATACCGCGGCGAATTCGAGGAACGCCTCAAGGCGGTACTGGAGGAGATCAAGTCCAGCGCCGGCCAGATCATCACCTTCATCGACGAACTGCACACCATCGTCGGCGCCGGCGCCACCGGCGAATCCGCCATGGACGCCGGAAATATGATCAAGCCGATGCTGGCGCGTGGCGAACTGCGGCTCGTCGGCGCGACCACGCTCGAGGAATACCGCCAGCACATCGAGAAGGACGCGGCCCTGGAACGCCGCTTCCAGCAGGTGCTCGTCGGTGAACCCTCGGTCGAGGACACCGTGGGCATCCTGCGCGGGATCAAGGAACGCTACGAAGTGCACCACGGCGTGCGGATCACCGATTCCGCCCTGGTAGCGGCCGCCACCCTCTCCGATCGCTACATCACCTCCCGGTTCCTGCCGGACAAGGCGATCGACCTCGTCGACGAATCCGCGTCCCGGTTGCGAATGGAGATCGATTCGCGACCGGTCGAGATCGACGAAGTGGAACGCGCCGTGCGCCGCCTCGAGATCGAAGAGGTCGCGCTGGCCAAGGAAACCGACGAGGCGTCCAAACAACGGCTGGAGAAACTGCGCGGCGAACTCGCCGACGGCCGCGAGAAGCTCAACCAGCTCACCACCCGCTGGCAAAACGAGAAAACCGCGATCGACCAGGTGCGCGTGCTCAAGGAGCAGCTCGAGGGCCTGCGCGGCGAATCGGAACGCGCCGAACGCGACGGCGACCTGGGCAAAGCCGCCGAATTGCGGTACGGCCGGATCCCCACGCTGGAAAAGGAACTCGCCGAAGCCGAGCGGGCCTCCGGGGCGGCGGCCGACGGTGAGGTGATGCTCAAGGAGGAGGTCGGACCCGACGATATCGCCGAGGTGATCTCCGCCTGGACCGGTATCCCGGTCGGCCGGCTGCTCGAAGGCGAAACCGAGAAACTACTGCGGATGGAAACCGAACTCGGCCGGCGCGTGGTCGGCCAGACCGAGGCCGTGCAGGCGGTTTCCGATGCGGTGCGGCGTGCCCGCGCGGGGGTCGCGGATCCGAACCGGCCCACCGGATCGTTCATGTTCGTCGGACCTACCGGTGTCGGTAAAACGGAGCTGGCCAAGGCACTCGCCGACTTCCTGTTCGACGACGAACGCGCCATGGTCCGCATCGATATGAGCGAGTACAGCGAGAAGCACGCGGTCGCCCGGCTGGTCGGCGCACCGCCCGGATACGTCGGCTACGACCAGGGCGGCCAGCTCACCGAGGCAGTGCGGCGGCGGCCCTACACGGTGGTGCTGTTCGACGAAATCGAGAAGGCGCACCCGGACGTTTTCGACATCCTGCTCGCAGTGCTCGACGAGGGCCGGCTCACCGACGGCCAGGGCCGCACGGTGGACTTCCGCAACACCATCCTCATCCTCACCTCGAACCTCGGGGCCGGCGGCGATAAGGATTTCGTGATGAACGCGGTGCGTTCGGCGTTCAAACCGGAATTCCTCAACCGCCTCGACGATGTGGTGATGTTCAGCTCGCTGGACGAGGAACAGCTCGCCCACGTCGTAGATATCCAGCTCGACCAGCTGCAGCGGCGGCTCGCCCAGCGGCGGCTCACCCTGGAGGTCAGCGATTCGGCGCGGTTCTGGCTGGCGGTCCGCGGCTACGACCCGGTCTACGGTGCGCGCCCGTTGCGCCGGCTGATCCAGCAGGCGATCGGTGACACTCTCGCCAAAGAGTTGCTGGCCGGGGAGGTCACCGACGGTGACACCGTCGAGGTCGGCGTGAGCCCGGACGGGGACGGACTCATCGTGGGCCGGCGGTTGCGCGAACCCGCCGCGGTCTCGGGCGGCACTCCCGCCCCGTAAGAGCGCGGCCCGGCCGATCACCGCGAGGTCGGTGGATCGACCGGGTATCCAGCGGAAGCCGTCCCGGGCGAGCGCGCTCGCCCGGGACGGCTGTGCCGCGTGCTGTGCCGCGTGCTGTGCCGCGTGCTGTGCCGCGTGCTGTGCCGCGTGCTGTGCCGCGTGCTGTGCCGCGTGCTGTGCCGCGTGCTGTGCCGCGTGCTGTGCCGCGTGCTGTGCCGCGTGCTGTGC
>NZ_JADLQL010000003.1 GCF_015477805.1 Nocardia flavorosea
TGCCGACCGGTACCTACGGCGGTTCGGAACTCGGTGAGCTGATCGCTGGTGAGGGTGTGACGGTCGGTTTGATCACGCCGTCGGTGCTGGCTTCGTTGGATCCGGCGGATCTGGCGGGTATGGAAGTCATCATCGCCGGTGGTGAAGCCATTTCGGCGGATCTGATGGCGCGCTGGTCGACCACGCCGGAGGGTGGGGCCGAGCGGCGGTTCCACAATGCCTACGGTCCGACCGAAGCGACGATTGCCACGAACATCAGCGGCGTGCTGCGTGCCGGTGACCGGGTAACGGTCGGTGGTCCGGTGCGGGGTGTGCGTGCGCTGGTGCTCGATGATCGTTTGAACCCGGTACCCGAGGGGGTGGCCGGTGAGCTGTATGTCGGTGGTGTCCAGCTGGCGCGTGGCTATCATGCGCGGGCGGGGCTGACCGCGGAGCGTTTCGTCGCCGATCCGTTCGGTGAGCCGGGTTCGCGGCTGTATCGTACGGGTGACGTGGTGCGCTGGCGTCGTGATGCTGCCGGTGATCCGGCGGTGGAGTATGTGGGCCGCAACGACTTCCAGGTGAAGGTCCGCGGTTTCCGTATCGAACTCGGCGAGATCGACGCCGCACTGACCGCACACGACACCGTGGACTTCGCCGTCACCACCGGGCACAAGAACACCGCGGGAGCCGTCTCGCTGGTGTCGTACGTGGTTGCCGTACCTGGTCGGTCGATCGACGTGGCCGAGTTGCGTGAATATGCCGGGCAGCGGTTGCCGTCGCATATGGTGCCCGCGTCGGTCATGGTGCTCGACGCGATTCCGCTGACTCCGGCCGGGAAGCTGGATCGCCGGGCGCTGCCCGAGCCGGTGTTTGCCGGGGAGGCAGGTTTCCGCGCGCCGCGCAGCCCGCTGGAGCATTCGGTCGCCGCGGTGTTCGCCGAGGTGCTGGGTGTGGAGCGGGTCGGTGTGGATGATTCGTTCTTCGCGTTGGGCGGCAACTCCCTGCTCGCGACGACGGTCGCGGCTCGGTTGGGCGCCGAGACCGGTGTCGATATGAGTGTGCAGTGGTTGTTCACCGATGCGACTGTCGGTGGTCTGGCGGCCCGGCTTGCTGAACCCGCAGAGGCCGAGGCGCTGGCCGAAGCCGCCCTGCAGGTGGTCTTGCCGATCCGGGAGACCGGTACCTCGACCCCGATATTCGCTATCCATGCCCGCGACGGCTTGGCATGGAGTTTCACCGGGCTCGCCCGGCTGCTGCCGGCGGATCAGCCGGTCTATGGTTTGCAGTCGCCGGCGTACTCCGACGCCGATTACGACCCGGCGTCACTGTCGGAGATCGCGGACAGGTACCTGTCGGAGATCCGGCGTATCCAGCCCGCCGGCCCGTACCGCCTGCTTGGCTGGTCGCTCGGCGGTGTTCTGGCCCACGCCATTGCGACCGCGTTGCAGGCAACGGGTGAGCATATCGAAATGCTGGCGTTGCTGGACAGCCATCCCGGTGTCGATCCGGGTGTGTTCGAGACGGTCCTGCGTGCTGCGTTGCTGGAGCAGGGGATCGTGACCGAGGACACCGGCGGGAACGTGGGCGAACTCGGTGATGCGGAACTGGTTCGCCTGCACGAGTTGATTCCGCCGGAGCTGTTGCGGGTGCCGGTGGATCGGCTTCGTGCGGTGTATCGGACGGCGGCTCGGTCCGCGGAGTTGATCGCGGGACACGATCCTGGGGTTTATGAGGGTGTCGTCGATTTCTTCCGTGCCGATGTGCCTGTTCCGGGTGCACAGCAGGAGGGGCCTCGGGGCGATGACTGGCGGCCGTATGTTTCCGGTGAGGTCGTCGAGTATGCGGTTCCGGCCACACACGAGGAGATGACGACTGGCGAAGCTCTGACCGTCATCGCCCCGCACCTGCTGGCCCGACTCGGCAATCCGGCCGAGTAGCAGGACTGAGTCCGGACCCACGGGCCTATCGCCCCGGCCGAGTCCGGGACGGGTAACCCAGTAGGCGGCAACCGGTGCCGCCTACTGGGAGTGGACGGAAATCCATTCGACCATCCGCTCGACGGACGCGGTCCCGGTCGTTCGATGGGCTTCGAGCTCGTCGGACGGTTCCGTGGCCGGCGGCTAGAATTCTGGCAGCGTCCGCGGATACGCGGGGGCGAATCGAGCTGGAGGTGGTCCGATGGCTACCCCCGCCCCGGGACTGGACCGGTGGAATGCGGCCGATCTCGATCACATGCCGGAAAACGGATTGCGATACGAGGCGTTGAATGGCCAGCTCGTCGTGAATCCGGCTGCACCGATCACGGGGTCGAGTTCGCAGGCCTGGACGACGGCCCGGCCGTTGTTTCGGCGTGCCGTCCGGTGAAACCGCGATCGCGGCCGATCATGACCGCATGGCATCTCGACGGATCAGCGGCCGGGCGCATCTGTGGCGTAACGCGGGCACCGTGATGTGTGGTCTGCTGTTCTACTACTTCGTCCCGGTGGGATTCGATTTCCCCGGTTACTGGCCAACACAGGTGGTTACCCTGGTCGCGTTCGTCGTGGGGGTGGCGGGGCTGGCGTGGCTCGCCTATCACCGGATCGGGCAGTTCTTGGCCGCGAGCCGCGTCACCGCGCATCGGGTCGACGGACTGCTGTATCTGGTCTGTCTGGTGGTGTTGTTCTTCGCGCTCTTCTACTACGTGCTCGAAATGCGTGACCCCGGTCAGTTCACCGATCTGCGAACCCGCAGCGATGCGCTGTACTACACTGTCGCGACCTTGGGAACCGTCGGTTTCGGCGATATCCACGCCGCCGGTCAGGCGGCGCGTATAGCGACCACGGTGCAGATGGCGTTCGATCTGGTGGTGGTCGGCACACTGATCACGGTGACGAGCACCGGGATCACCCGGCGTTTGGACGCCGCGAATGTCACCGGGTCCCGGTAACCTGATCGCGTGCCCGAACTACCGGAAGTGGAGGCACTGGCGCAGTTCCTGCGGGAGCATGCGGTCGGTGCGGTGGTGGGGCGGATCGATGTGGTGGCCTCGAGCGCCGTCAAAACCTTCGACCCGCCGGTGACGGCGCTGTCCGGCCGGGACGTCACGGGAGCGGGGCGGTGGGGGAAGTTCCTCGGGATGGATTGCGGGGGGTTGTGGTTGATCACCCATCTGTCCCGGGCGGGATGGTTGCGCTGGATCGACAACCCGAGCGTGCGCCCGCCGAAACCCGGGCGCGGGCCGTTGGCGGTGCGGGTACATTTCTTCACCCCGGAGGGGGCGGCGCCCGCCTTCGACCTCACCGAGGCCGGTACCAGGAAGCGGCTGGCGGTCTATATCGTGCGCGATCCGGCGGAGGTACCCGGAATCGCCCGGCTGGGGCCGGATGCCCTGGCCGTCACCGAGCCCGAGTTCGCCGAGATCCTCGGGGCCGCCACCGGCCGCATCAAGAATGTGCTGGTCGATCAGACGGTCCTCGCCGGGATCGGCAACGCCTATTCCGACGAAATCCTGCATACGGCCCGGATCTCCCCGTTCGCCACCGCGAAGACCATGCCGGCCGCGAAGGTTTCCGCCCTCTACGATGCCCTGCGCACGGTGCTCACGGATGCGGTCGCCCGGTCGGTGGGGCAGGACGCGGCACGGCTCAAGGGGGAGAAGCGTTCGGGTATGCGGGTGCACGGCCGCACCGGTATGCCCTGCCCGGTATGCGGGGATACGGTCCGCGAGGTCGCGTTCACCGACCGATCGTTCCAGTACTGCCCGACGTGTCAGACCGGTGGGAAAGTCCTCGCGGATCGCCGGATGTCGCGGCTGCTGAAGTAGATCCGCGCCGGACACCCCACACCAGCACAGCCGCTGCGGCTGCTCGGTGAATGGTCCGCTCCGTAGAACGAGCTTGCGATCCGCTCGATATCGGCAGATCCGCCGGCCATCGCCGTCTTCGGTGTTCTGTTTCTGTCAGTGGCCGAGCCCGACATCTTTCCGGGGCTCACCGGTTCGGCGGTATCCGAGTTGCCGCCGGCACGATCGCTGCAGCTTCGACCGGTCAGGTGCCGGAGTTCCGGCCGGAAGCATCCGGCGCCGCTGCCCGCCCGGACTCCGTGGCGGGATCCGCGGCCCGCCCGGCTTGCGGGTCCGCTTCGGTACCGGGTTGCTCGCCCCCGCCGGCTCCGGCCGTGCCGGAATCGGCTTCGGTGCTGGGAATGGCGATGTTCTCGGTCAGCTTCTCCGCGACCGCGATCACCGCTTCGGCCGGAGTTCGGACCGCGTTCTCCGGGGTGATCTTCCCCAGCAGCGTGCCATCGTCACCGGCCTCGTTCACCGCCGCACTCGCGCCGGGACCGGCGACAGTCGTCGCGGTGGTATCGCTCGCAGCCGCCGCAGCGGCAGCGGCCGGAACTGCCGGGGTACCACCGCCCGCCGGTACCAGCCGGGGCGCACGCACCCCGGCCCAGAGTTCGCGCTTGGCACTGTCCGGATCGTTTTCCACCCGGCCGGGATCGTCGATTATCAGCGTGCTGCGGTCTTGTTCGGTGTAGCGCGGCCACACCGGCAGCGGCTCTCCCGTGCGAGCGAAATTCAACCAGTTGTCCTGAACTCGGCGGGTCACCGCGAGCAGACCGCGGCGGCTGCCGCCGATCGTCAGCGCCCGGCTCCACGGTTCGTAGACGGCACCGAAGGTGGGCAGCAGATCGGTCGCGTGGGTTGCGCCCAGCTTGTACAGCTGCAACAGCCGCGGCGCGAAATCGTAGCGGTAGGCGTAGGTGGGACTGTGCCTGCTGTGGCTCTCCATCACCTCCAGCGAGGGCCGCCAGAAGAAATAGTCGCCCCCCGCGCGGATGGCCGCCGCTTCACCGGGGAAACCGGGATAGGTATAGAACACCCGGGGGTAGCGGTCGGGCTCCGCGACGGAGAGCGCCCGCTTGAGCCGCTCCGGCCGGGTGGGCAGCGACGCGGTGAACCGGTGGAACAGCGCGCCCTCGTTGCGGCAGGTTCCGATGATGAGCGGAACCCGATGGGAGTGCCCCTCGGCGAACGCATCGATCGGGGTGCGCGGCAGCAACTCCCCGTCGGCCACCGGCGCTGCCGGGAAGAACCCCGGGCATTCGGCCATGGACGCATTGGACGCCCGGTTGAAGGCGCGCCGGATATCGTGCGGGTCCGCTTCGCGGAGCAGACGGTTCGCGTCCTGCGGCGCGATCCGGAGTTCGGCCAGGACACGGTGGGCGAATTCACTCGCCTCGGCGGTGGTCAAACCCCAATCCGCGGGCGCGCTCTGCGCGATACCGCGGTGGAACAGACCGGCGGCCGACGGGGTGGCCATGAGACTCAGTACGGCATGTGCGCCCGCCGATTCACCGAAGATCGTGACATTGCCGGGATCACCGCCGAACTCGGCGATATTGGTCTGCACCCAGCGCAGCGCGGCGATCTGATCCCGTAGCCCCAGATTCGACTCGTACGGGCGGTCCGGGGTGGAGAATTCGGAGAAATCGGCGTACCCGAACGCGCCGAGCCGGTAATTGATCGACACCGCGACCACATCGCCGTCGGCCGCCAACTGCACCCCGGCGTACAGACGCAACGCCGAGGTGCCGAACAGGTTGCCGCCGCCGTGGATGAACACCATCACCGGCCGCGGTCGTACGGCGGGCTGGACGGGAGCCACGACATTGAGTGTCAGTGAATCCTCGCTCATCTCCTGTGATTTCCGCGGCCCGATGCGGACGCCGAAGCCGGGCTGGATTCCCGCCGCCCGAAAATAGGTGGCGTCGCGGATATCGGTCCACGGCCGCACCGGCTGCGGGGCGCGGAACCGCAGGTCGCCGACGGGTGGTGCGGCGTAGGGCAGCGATCGCCAGTACCGGACGCGGCGGCCCCGCCCACCACGGACGATGCCGTCGGCGGTGGTGACCTGTTCGGTGACGTGCCCCTCGGATACCGGCGAGCGTCCTCCGCCGATACGCTCCGCTGCCGGCTCCCGGACTGACTCGCTCATGGGGCCGATGGTAACGACGACCGGTCGGTCTCCAACAGGCGTAACCAGAATTCGCTCACCGCGGGGAACGCCGGCACCGCGTGCCACAGCGCCTCCAGCGGGACCCGACCGGCGACCGCGATCGTCGCGGCATGCAACTGTTCCCCGATATCGGGGCCCACGAAAGTAGCGCCGAGCAGCGTATCGGTGGCGTTGTCCACGACCAGCGCGGCGTGACCGCGATAGTCGTCGCGGGTCAATGCCGAACCGGCGACCTCGATATCCAGTCCCACCGTGCGGATATCGTGCCCGGCGCGGCGGGCGGCATCGGCGGTGAGACCCACCGCGGCGACTTCGGGATCGGTGAACACGACCTGCGGAACAGCATGATGGTCTGCGCTGGCGCGGTATCGCGGATCCGTCAGCGACCGGCCCTCGGCCCGGGCCGCGATCACATCCCCGCATACCCGCGCCTGGTATTTGCCCATATGGGTGAGCGCGGCCCGGTGATTGATATCGCCGACGGCGTACAGCCAGTCACCCGGCACCCCGGTGACGGTCAGCTGATCGTCCACCTCGACATAACCCGGTGCCAGCCCGACCGTGTCCAACCCGAGATCGTCACTGTTCGGAGTGCGGCCGGTGGCCACCACGATCTCGTCGGCGAGCACGGTTGTCGCACCGTCCGGCCCCTCGGCGTGCACCGTGACCGGACCGCCGCGTGTCCGGCCTTCGCCGTGGTACGCGGCTGCCGGGCGCCGGACCCGCTGCGGGCTGGTGCCGAACCGGATATCCACGCCGCGGGCGGTCAGTGCCTCGGCCACCCGTTCCCCGGCGAACGGTTCGGTACCGGTGAGCAGCCGGTTACCGCGAACCAGGACGGTGACCTCGGCGCCGAGATCCGATAACCAGGTAGCGGCCTCACAGGCCACCACGCCGCCGCCGATCACCACGACCCGTTTCGGGATCTCCCGCAGGCTGGTCACATCGCGTGACGTCCACGGCAGGGCGTCGCGCAACCCGGGAATATCGGGTACCGCGGCCCGGCTGCCGGTCGCGAGTACCACGGCGTGCCGGGCGCGCAGTTCGTGTTCGCCGATCCGGATCGTCCGGTCGCCGGCGAGCCGCCCGGCGCCGCGGATCACCTCGATACCCTGCTGGGCGGCCCAATCGAGCTGTCCCGAATCGTCGTGGTCGCCGTCGCGGGCGTGGACGAATTCGTCGCGGCGGCGCAATACCGCGCCCATATCGAGGCCGCCGACCTCGATCCCGGGCAGGCCGCGCGCGGATCTCAGCACGTGCCCCGGCCGCAGCAGCGCCTTACTGGGGATACAGGCCCAATACGAGCATTCGCCGCCGACCCGTTCGCGTTCCACGATGGCCGCGGTGCGCTCGCTGCCCGCGATCGCATAGGCGGCGGCATTCTCACCGGCCGGGCCGCCGCCCAGCACGATGACATCGTATTCTTTTGCCGCAGACTCGATTCCGGTCATCGCGGGCCTACTGGAGGTATCCCTCGACCTGTCCTGGTGGTCGTGGTTGTGCCTCATCGGGGGATTGGTCGCGATCGATCCGGGCTCGTCGCTGCCGGAGCAGATCCCAGCACTGATCCAGCATGACCTCCACTTCGGCCAGCCGGCGCCGCTCCACATCGGGATCGAGCTCCCCGCGCGAGGCCCGCGACCGCAGGTCGTGCTCGTGGTCGACCAGTTCCTTGATCCGCCCGAGTATGTCCTGTTCGGTCATGGGAGACCATGCTACGGCCCGCGGGCCGATTACCAGCTCATTCAGCGGGGCGCAGCAGATAGATGTCCATGATCCAGCCCTTCTGCGCCCGCAGTTCCGCGCGGCGGCGCACGATCTCCGCGCCTATCTCGCCCACTCGGCCGTGGAACAGTGTTTCATCCGGCATGCCGAGGTAGGCGCCCCACCAGATGTAGGTGTCGCCGGGGACAGTGGTGAACGCGCAGTCGGCGTCGAGCATGACCACCGTCGATCCGGTGCCCAGTCCCTCCTCGCGCAGCCGCCGCCCGGTGGTGATGTGCACCGGCTCCCCGATCCGGTGCAGGACGATCCGATGCCGGGCCGCGAGGGCGTGCACGCTGGTCACCCCGGGGATCACGGTGTGGTCGAAGGTCAGTGCGCCCCGCGCCAGCACCTGTTCCACCATGCGCAGGGTGCTGTCGTAGAGCGCAGGATCACCCCACACCAGGATCGCGCCGACCCCCTCGGTTTCGGCGAACGCCTCCTCCAGCAGCAGCGATCGGCGTTCGTGCCAGTCGAGCACGGTCGCGTTGTAGTCGGCCGGTGAGCGGTCGCGCGGCGGGTCGGGTATCTCGACGATCCGGTAGGGGCGATCGGCGTGCTCCTCGAGGATTGCGGTGCGCACATCCACGAGCTGCTGCTTCTCGGCGCCCTTTCCCATGACGAAGAAGGCATCGACCTCCCGGAGGGCCTTGACGGCCTGCATCGTCACCTGGTCCGGATCACCGGCGCCGATACCGATCACATACAGCTTCCGCATGGGGTCAGCTTGGCAGGCCGGAGGTGGCAGTGGTCGCCGGGGCGGGGACGCCTTACCGGTAAGGGCGGCCAGGAATGGCCCCGGCCCGCGCCGGGAATTCGGCGCAGCCGGCCCGGCCGTCCGCGAAACCCACCACCCGGTGCGAGCCAGATGTGCTGCGGCGTCAGCACCGGTCGGCGCGCCGGCTGGTGCTGACGGGGGTCGGCTGTGACGGGGGTCGGCTGTGACGGGGGTCGGCTGTGACGGGGGTCGGCTGTGACGGGGGTCGGCTGTGACGGGGGTCGGCTGTGACGGGGGTCGGCTGGTGCTGACCGAGGCTTGCCGAAGCCGACCGTCCCGAGCCGGCTGTGCTTCTCCGGGCTTGATGGTCCCGACCGTGCAGACCGGGGCTGATCGGTGCTACCCGGTCCTGGCGACCAGAGTCCGTCGGGGTCGGGCACCGCGGGTGCCGGCGCAGGTGCTCGCCGGTGGGTCCTCGGTGGGAAGCTAAGCTCGGCCCGTGGCGAGCGCAGCGAACGAACCCGTGGTGAGCGCAGCGAACAGCACCGGCGCGAGTGCAGTGAGCAGTACATCCAGTGCGGCGAGCGACCCCGGTGCGGGCGCCCGTGGCGCATATCGCGCGCCGGACACCCAGTACGAGGACCTGCTGCGGCGGGTGCTGGATACCGGTACCGCAAAGGCGGACCGGACCGGGACCGGGACCCGCAGCGTGTTCGGGCATCAGCTCCGCTACGACCTCGCCGCCGGTTTCCCGCTGATCACTACCAAGAAAGTGCACCTCAAGTCGATCGTGTACGAGCTGCTGTGGTTCCTGCGCGGGGATTCCAACGTGCGGTGGTTACAGGAGCACGGGGTCACCATCTGGGACGAGTGGGCCGGTGCGGACGGCGAGCTGGGGCCGGTCTACGGAGTGCAGTGGCGGTCCTGGCCGGCGCCCGACGGCCGCCACATCGATCAGATCGCGCAGGTGCTGCACACGCTGCGGACCGACCCGGATTCGCGGCGCATGCTCGTCTCGGCCTGGAATGTGGCCGAACTCGACCGGATGGCACTGGCGCCCTGCCACGCCCTGTTCCAGTTCTACGTCGCCGACGGCCGGCTGTCCTGCCAGCTGTACCAGCGCAGCGCCGATCTCTTTCTCGGTGTGCCGTTCAATATCGCGAGCTACGCCCTGCTCACGGTGATGGTGGCCCAGCAGACGGGGCTCGAACCCGGCGATTTCATCTGGACCGGCGGTGACTGCCATATCTACGACAATCACCGCGCACAGGTCACCGAACAGCTCACCCGGACCCCATACCCGTTCCCGGACCTCGACCTCGCCCCGGCCGCGTCACTGTTCGACTACCGGTACGAGGACGTGCGGATACTGGACTACCGTCACCATCCGGCGATCAAGGCTCCGGTGGCGGTATGACCGCGGCCGCCCGCACCATCGGCCTGATCTGGGCGCAGACACCCGACGGGGTGATCGGAGTGGACAACACCATCCCGTGGCGGGTGCCCGAGGATATGGCGCTCTTCCGGCAGACGACCACCGGTCATCCCGTGGTGATGGGCCGGCGGACCTGGGAATCGTTGCCGCCGCGTTTCCGCCCGCTGCCCGGCCGCCGCAATATCGTCGTGACCCGGCAGCAGGATTGGTCGGCCGCGGGGGCCGAAACCGCCGGTTCCGTCCGGGCTGCGCTGGAACTGGCTGCCCCCGCGACCACCTGGGTGATGGGCGGCGGCGAGATCTACCGGGCGGCGTTGCCGTATGCGACGGAACTCCTCATCACCGAGGTGGACACCGATGTGTCCGGGGATGCCTTCGCCCCCGACCTCGGCCCCGAATGGCAGTCGGGCGATCCGCAGGATTGGCTGCAATCATCCGGCGGTCTGCGCTACCGCACCCGCCGATTCACCCGCTGACCGGCTGTAATTGCTCCGCGGCAGCAGGCCGGTCGCGTGGTGCACGAGCGTTCGGGTCGCGGTCGAGAAAGGTCTTGTCCCGGGCGCCGACCGAGAAGCAGGCCGCCCGGTGGCAAAAGCAGCACAGTCGGCGAGAAACACCGGAATGCCGCGCCCGGGTCGGGCATACTCGGCGATACGACCCCGCGATCACCAGCCCGGTCGCGGGTACGCGGAGGCGAAAGGCGGTCCATGGACAAGAAATCGCTGACAGCGGTGGCCCGGCAGCAGCTCAAGATGGCCGCGACAACCACCAGTGGCCGTAGTTCCCAGACCATCTTCGGGGGGCACGCCAATTCGCTGCGGCAGACGGTCGTCGGATTGTGCGCCGGGCAATCGCTGGCCGAGCACGACAACCACGGAGAGGCCACGCTGCTGGTGCTGTCCGGCACCCTGACCTTGCACAGCGGCGACAACGAGTGGAAGGGATCGGCCGGCGATCTGCTGGTGCTGCCCAAGGCCCGCCACAGTGTGCAGGCGATCGACGATGTGGCCTTCCTGCTGACTGTGGCTATGTAGGCCACCGGGATCGGGCCGGGTGACTCGCCGGTAATGTGATCGCCTATGGGGCAGCCGCAGCCGATACTGGAACCACTCACTCCGGCCGCGCATTTCCTCGTCGCGACCATCGAACCCGGCGGCGAGGCGGCGGTGCGGGACCTGCTGGCCGAGCTTGCGGGCCTGCGGCGGGCCATCGGTTTCCGGTTGCCGGGTGCCGGGCTCGGATGTATCACGGGTATCGGGTCGGCGGCGTGGGATCGGCTGTTCGGTGGTCCGCGCCCGGCCGAACTGCACGATTTTCCGGGCTACGACGGCCCGCTGCACCAGGCTCCCGCGACCCCGGGTGATCTGCTGTTCCATATTCGCGCCCAGGCGCACGATGCTTGTTTCGAATTGGCGATGGCCATCGGCGACCGGTTGGCCGGAGCAGCCACGATCGTCGACGAAACCGTCGGCTTCCGGTATTTCGAGCAGCGCGATCTGCTGGGTTTCGTCGACGGCACGGAGAACCCCGAGGGCGCGCTACCGGATTCACCGGCCGGTGCGGCGGCCCTGGTCGGCGCCGGCGACCCGGATTTCACCGGCGGTAGCTATGTGATCGTGCAGAAGTATCTGCACGATCTGCCGGCTTGGCGAGCCCTGCCGGTACAGGAACAGGAACGGGTCATCGGCCGGACCAAACTCGAGGATTTCGAATTCGCCGAGGCGGATAAACCCGCGGATTCGCATATCGCGGTCAACCAGGTGATCGAACCCGACGGAACCGAGCGGGAGATCCTGCGCGCGAATATGCCCTTCGGCAGTATCCGGGACGGCGAATTCGGCACTTACTTCGTCGGCTATTCGGCGACACCCCGGACCACCGAGATCATGCTGGAGCGGATGTTCCTCGGCACCGGCGAGGCCACCCACGACCGGATCCTGGATTTCTCCACCGCCGTCACCGGCACCCTGTTCTTCGTTCCGCCGCAGGATTTCTTCGACGATCTACCCGCGCCGCCGGTGGCGGATACCGCGGCGGAGCCGGTCGGGAAAGCAGCAGCGCAGCCGGGCCCGGCGCCGAGCGCGGACGGTTCTCTCGGCATCGGCACATTGAAAAGGAGCAGCACCGTATGAACAACCTGCACCGTGAGCTCGCGCCGATAACGGACGCGGCCTGGGCCGTTATCGAGGAGGAGTCCGCGCGGACCTTCAAACGGCACAACGCCGGCCGCCGGGTAGTGGACCTGTCCGGCCCGCACGGCAGCGACTACTCCGCGCGCGGTCTCGGCCACACCGCGCCGATCGCCGCCCCGAACGACGGGGTGGTGGCCCGGCAGCGGGTGGTCGCGCCGCTGGTGGAACTGCGGGTGCCGTTCACGCTGTCGCGAGAGGAACTCGACAATGTCGAGCGCGGCGCTCAGGACACCGATCTGGACCCGGTGAAGGACGCCGCCCGCAAGATCGCATTCGCCGAGGACCGGGCGGTTTTCGAAGGCTATGCCGCCGCCGGGATCACCGGGATCCGGGCGGCCTCGTCGAACCGGGCGATCGAGCTACCCGACGATGTGTTCGGGGTGCCCGAGGTGATCGCCCGGGCGGTGAGCCAGTTGCGGCTGGCCGGTGTCGACGGGCCGTATTCGGTGCTGCTCAGCGCCGACCTGTACACGAAGGTCAGCGAGACGTCCAACCACGGCCATCCGCTGCGCACCCATCTGGAACGTCTCGTGCCCGAAGGAGAGATCATCTGGGCGCCGGCCATCGATGGAGCGTTCGTGCTCACGACTCGCGGCGGGGATTTCGACCTCACGCTCGGCCAGGACCTGTCCATCGGTTATCTCGGCCATGACGCCGAAACCGTCCAGCTGTATTTCCAGCAGAGCATGACCTTCCAGGTCTATTCCGCCGAGGCCGCCGTCGCCCTGCACTGAGTCGCCGCCCCGCACTGGCTCGCCACGCTGTGCCGAGTCGATGCGGGGAGCGGGTGCCGCGGCGCCCGCTCCGGTACCGTGTGGCCGGCAACACGAGTTCTCGGGATGAGCGGAGTCGGTATGCGCAGGGTGCATGCAGGTGTGGTGCCCACCGAGCGGGCGCTGGGCTACGGCCTGGCCGGTACGGCGATCGTCGTGGCCGTGACTGTGCCGATGGTGCTGCTGTTCGGGCCGGGGCGCGTGTTCACCGGGCTGGTAGTCGGGGCACTGCTCGCCGTGGCGGTCCTGCTCGCGCTGTTCAAGCGGGATGCCGTCGTGCTCACCGACCACGCTATTCAGCGGCGTACCCCGTGGTCGGTGACCAGTATCGAATGGGACCGGGTGGTCGCCGGGCGGTTCGGTCTCGACGAACGGTCGCGCTGGTCGCTCGCACTTGATCTCACCGCCGGGGCGGAATTGCACAGCGAACTGGTTCTGCTGTCCATACCGCCGGTATCCGGGCCGATATCCGGCGCCTACGACCTACGGAAGCGGGAGCAGATCACCGAGATCCGGAACATGCTGCGACATAAGAAAATTCCGGTGACCGTACTACCCGATATCGCCGGCGCGCTGGAGAAACACTGGCAGATCGCACCGCCGACCCGCTGACCCCGGGACACCACCGCCGCCCGGCGCGGATGCGTCACCGCAGCCTGCACCGGATCGGCCTCGCGGGCCCGAGCGTCGGCTGCCGAATGCGGCACCGGTACCGCGGTGAACGTAGCCAGTCGACTCGGTCGGTGATCCGCTCGGCGATTTTTCGCGTACCGGCTCGGGGCCCCGAGGTGTCAGCGAACCTCTACTCGGCGCTCGGGCCCGATGGTGCGCCGGTTCGGCGACGGCGGCTACGCGGTGGTCCGCCCGACTGCATCGGCTCGAGACCGGTCACGAGTGCACCAGCAGGACGGCGCATGAGGCGACGCCGAGACGGTGCCCACCGATCACGCGGTGGGGTCACTTTCGCCGGCGGCGTGGTGGCAGGGGATGCGAGCGTGGAACGGACTGACTGCCGGGGACCGGAAGGCGGCTAGCCTGAGCTGATGCGCCGGCTGAGCGTTATCGACGGTATTTTCCTGCGGACCCATCAGGGTATGGGCACACCCATCGCGCTCCAGGGGCTGTGGCGTACGGCGGACCCGGTGGACCCTGCCCGGCTCGACCGGTTGCACAACGTCCTGCGTGTGGGCCCACTCGGCCGCCGGGTCATCCGGTCCGGCGTTCCCGGCGCCCGCGACCGCTGGCAACCCAGCGTCCGGTCCCACCCACTCGATATGGTGCCGGCGCCCCTTCCCGCGGACCGGATCCTGCCCTGGGCCGACGAACGGGGCGCGGATCTGGATCCACGGCACGGCCCCGGCTGGCGCCTCTCGGCGGCGCCGCTCACCGACGGCGGTACCGTCGTCGCCCTCACCTGTTCCCATGTCCTCGCCGACGCGCGGGGGCTGATGATCGCTGTCGAGGACGCGCTCGGGGCGCTGGAGGAAAAGGATACGAACTCCGACCACCGGCCGGACAGCGGTAACCGCTCCCGGAGCCCGCGGCAGGGCGGCGATCGAACGTCGGACTGGGCCGATGCCGCCGAAATCTGGACGACGGTTCTCGCCGGTACCGCCCGTGCCGCGCGAACCCGGCTCCGGCGACCGCGTGAACTGCCCCGAACGCGGCCCGGAGAAAGCCGGCCGGCCCAGGAAACCTCCTCGGGAGAAGTGCGCGGAGGCCCCGACAGCGCCACCGGCCACGGACCCCCGGACGAAGGCCACGGACCCCCGGACGAGGACGAGGTCCGCGGTACCCGAGGCGACGGTCGCGCGGCCGGATCGGGTTCCGGTGACCAGGCCGGTCCACACGACGGCCTGCCGGTGCCGGCAATCGTGCTGCGGTGCCCGGGCCGGGAATGGGACCGGACAGCTGCGGCAAGCGGCGGTACGGCCAACAGCTTGTTCATCTGGTTCGTCGCGAACACCCTGTGGGCGGCGGGATTCCCGGAGCACGGCATCGTGGCGAGCCTGCCGGTGGACACCCGCGACGAACCCCGGATCGACAACGATCTGGCGATGACCGAGATCGTCGTCTCGCCCGGTGACGGCCCCGGCGAAATCCGCGCGCAGAGCCGCGCCGCCTACGAACGCCGGATCTCCAGCCCCGGCGGGCTGCCGGAGGAATTCCTGCATCTCGTCCCGGACCGGATCGCCTATCTCCTGTCCCGGGGTGCGGGGGAGCGCGACATCCTGTGCTCGAATATCGGCACGATACCGTCGCGGCTGCACGCTCTGGGCCCGCACGATTGCACCGGTGTCGCCACTCGCGCCATCCATCCCGGGCTCACCTACGCGCGCCGCCCGCGGACCCGGCTGTCCGGTTACCTGTGCTGCTTCCGCGGTGACTATCTGCTGACGCTCGCGAGCCTCGATCCCGCGCGGCTGCCCGGCGTCGCCGAACTCCACCGATTCGCCGCGGTCACCGCGCAGCGAATCGGCCTGCCGCTGCTGCCCTGGTGATTCGTCGATCACGGCTCGTCACCCAGCCGGCCCCGGGCGCTGAAGCCGACCGGCACCGACGTCCCCGGTTCGGACACCGGATTCCGCGCTCCGGATCGCCTGCCGAATTGCCGCGGCGGGACCGCCCTCTCGCGTGTGCTTTCATCACCGCTCTGAAAGGACGCACACCAGCACACATTCGGTAGCGGCTGGCCGCCGCACCCAGGTCAGCGGTTGTCGCGGTACCAGCGGATCAGATTGTCCGTCGAGGAATCACCCTGCGACGCGGGTTCTTCTGCCGCGGTGAGCAGCGGCGCCAGCGCGAGTGCCTGCTGTTTACCGAGTTCCACGCCCCACTGGTCGAAACTGTCGATCCCCCAGATCACCCCGGCGACGAACACCTGATGTTCGTAGAGCGCGATCAGTTGCCCGAGCACCGCGGGGGTCAATTGCGGGGCCAGAACAGTCGTACTCGGACGGTTTCCGGGCATGACTTTGTGCGGCACCAGTTCCGGGGGTGTGCCCTCCGCGGCGATCTCCTCCGCGGTTTTGCCGAATGCGAGCACTTTGGTCTGCGCGAACAGGTTGCTCATCAGGATGTCGTGCATACTGCCCGTACCGTCGCGAGTGGGCAGATCGTCGGTCGGCCGGGCGAATCCGATGAAATCGGCGGGAATCAGCCGGGTCCCCTGGTGCAGCAGCTGATAGAACGCGTGCTGGCCGTTCGTGCCCGGTTCGCCCCAGAAGATTTCACCGGTGGAGGTGGTAACCGGGGTGCCGTCGGCGCGTACCGATTTACCGTTCGACTCCATGGTGAGCTGCTGCAGATAGGCCGGGAAACGGGCCAGATCGTTCGAATACGGGAGTACCGCCCGGGATTGGGCCCCGAAGAAATTCGAATACCACACGCCCAGCAGCGCCAGCAGCATCGGCGCATTCGATTCCGGCGGCGCGGTCGCGAAATGCCGGTCCATGGTGTGCATACCGGCCAGGAACTGGGCGAACCGCTCCGGGCCCACCGTCACCATCACCGACAGCCCGATGGCCGAATCCACCGAGTACCGGCCGCCCACCCAATCCCAGAAGCCGAACATATTGGCCGTATCGATCCCGAATTCGGCCACCCGCTCGGCATTCGTGGACACCGCGACGAAATGTTTCGCCACCGCGTCGGCGCCCAGCGCACCGACCAGCCACCGGCGGGCAGCAGTCGCGTTGGTCAGGGTCTCCAGGGTGGTGAAGGTCTTCGAGGCCACGATGAACAGGGTGGTCGCCGGATCCAGACCGGCGAGTTTCGCCACCAGATCGGCCGGGTCGACATTGGAAACGAAACGGGCGTCGATCCCGGCGTCCACATAGTGCCGCAGCGCCTGATGCACCATCACCGGCCCGAGATCCGAACCGCCGATACCGATATTGACGACGGTGCGGATCCGTTCCCCCGTGGCACCGCGCCACTGCCCGGAGCGGACCGCGTCGGCGAAAGCGCGCATCCGGTCGAGGACCTCGTGCACCGCCGCCCCGGCATCCGCGCCGTCGATGGTGACCGAGCTGCCCGGCGGCAGCCGCAACGCGGTATGCCCCACGGCCCGGTCTTCGGAGGTGTTGATATGGCGGCCTTGCAGCATCCGATCCCGCTGTGCCGCCACCCCGGCCTCGTCCGCCAATTCGACCAGCAGCCGCAACGTTTCCCGGGTGACCCGATGCTTGCTGTAATCGATCAGCAGTTCGCCGGCTGTCACTCTCAGGTCACGGCCGCGCGCCGGATCCTCGGCGAATAGATCTCTGAGCTGAACAGCGGCGATCGCCTCATGATGATCCTGCAATTTCCGCCAGGCCGCCGATGCGGTGATGTCGACGCTCACACCAGCCGAGCGTACAAGCTCTGCCTATGGCGCGCCTCCGGCACGCGGGATTCGACCCCCCGTGCCCAGGGCCGAACACGCGCCACCGGAAGCGGCGGATATGAACACTGTCTTCGCGGGCCGGCGATATCGTGCGGTTCGCGTCCTAGGCTGGAGCGTATGGCCTCAGAAACCGATGTACTCGATTCTGTACCGAAGCAGTTGTGGATCGGCGGTCCCGTCGATGCGACCGGCGGCGGCACGTTCGCGGTGCACAACCCCGCGAACGGGGAGGTGATCGCCGAGGTCGCGGACGCCACCCCGCAAGATTCGGTCCGTGCGCTGGACGCCGCTGCGGCCGTTCAGGCGGATTGGGCGGCGACGCCGGCGCGGGAGCGAGGGGAGATCCTGCGGGCAGTGTTCGACCGGGTCACCGCGCGGGCGGAGGACTTCGCGCTGCTGATGACTCTGGAGATGGGTAAGGCTCTTCCGGAGAGCCGTAACGAGGTCCGCTACGGTGCCGAGTTCTTTCGCTGGTTCAGTGAGGAGGCGGCGCGGATCAACGGCCGCTATCTGCATGCGCCGTCGGGTACCGGGCGGATTCTCGTGCACAAACAGCCGGTCGGGCCGTGTCTGGCCATCACGCCGTGGAATTTTCCGCTCGCCATGGGGACCCGCAAGATCGGCCCGGCCCTTGCCGCCGGTTGCACCATGATCGTGAAACCGGCGTCGGCCACCCCGCTCACCATGCTGTTGCTGGCGAAACTCTGCGCCGAGGCGGGACTGCCCGAGGGGGTGCTGTCGGTGATCACTTCTCGGCGTTCCGGTGCGGTGACCCAGCCGCTGCTCGACGATCCCCGGCTGCGCAAGCTCACCTTCACCGGTTCCACGGAGGTCGGCCGGTCGCTGGTCGAGAAATCCGCGCACGGCCTGCTGCGCACCTCGATGGAGCTCGGCGGGAACGCGCCGTTCGTGGTGTTCGACGACGCTGATATCGACGCCGCGGTCCAGGGGGCGATGCTGGCGAAACTGCGCAACGGCGGTGAAGCGTGCACCGCGGCGAACCGCTTCCACGTGCAGCGCGGGGTACTGGCCGAGTTCACCGATAAATTCGCCGCGGCCATGAAAGAGCAGGTTCGGATGGGGCCGGGGACCGATCCGGAGACCACGCTGGGCCCGCTGATCAACTCCGAACAGCTCAGCACGGTGTCGGAGCTGGTCGACGACGCGGTATCCGCTGGAGCGACCGTGCGCCTGGGCGGTAAGGCTCCCGGCGGCCCGGGCTGGTTCTATCCGGCGACGATCCTGACCGATATCCCCGCCGGCGCCCGGATCCTGCGTGAGGAGGTGTTCGGCCCGGTCGCCCCGATCGTGGCCTTCGATACCGAGGACGAGGGGCTGGCTGCCGCCAACGACACCGAATTCGGACTGGTCAGCTATATCTACACGCGGGATCTCGACCGGGCACTGCGGGTAGCGGAGGGTCTGGAGAGCGGCATGGTGGGCGTGAACCGCGGCGTCATCTCGGACCCCGCCGCGCCGTTCGGGGGCGTGAAAGCCTCCGGATTCGGCCGGGAAGGCGGCACCGAGGGGATCGAGGAGTATCTGTCCACGAAGTACATCGCGATGAACTGAGCTGGGATATACGACCGCCCCGGGGCGTGTTCACCCGGGGCGGTTCGCGGGAGTGCGGCGGTCTGCGGGCCGCCGCGTGTGGTTCCTGGTGGCCTAGCGGCCGAGCCGGCCACGACCGAGCCGCAGCAGCAGCATCGCCAGCGTATGACCTTCCTGGCCCAGCTCGCTGAAGCGTTCCAGCACCTTCATCTCGCGGCTGTGCACCAGCCGGGTGCCGCCGGAAGCCATCCGGGTGCGGCCGATGATTCGCGAGATCTCCGTGCGGCGTTTGATCGCCGCCAGAATCTCCGCGTCGAGCTGGTCGATTTCCTTACGAAGCTTCTCGATCTCGGCTTCGGTCCGAGGGAGCTCCGATTCCGTGCCGGTCGTCGATTCCGACCCGGTCGCCGTGGCGGGTGTGCTCATCATTCATCTCCTCGTGTCAGAACCTGGATCGCCGTCGCACCGCTTCGCGTTACCGGTCCAGAGTTCCTTCACTGTGAAACAGACCCGATGGGTCTGGTAGTCCCGTTACCCCCTACCTGCCCCTCCCGGTCTCAGGTGCCCGGGCTGTGCTCCCGCTGTACACACAGCCGGAGCGGTTGTTTCACAAAAGGGCAAACCATGCTGCCAGTTTGCCACGCCCCGGAGGGTCTGCAAAGTCAACATTGCGTTCTCGGGGCCGGATCGGCATGACCGTTTTCGTCCGAGTGTTCGATCGAGTCGGGGCGTAGCGGTAGCGTGAACACACGATGGACACCACCGCTGCAACTCGTTCGGATTCGCATTCCCGCCCCCAGCGCTCCGCTGCCGGTCGCTCGGGTTCCGGCGCGGACGAGCACGGTTCCGACGCGCCGATGCTCCCCGGTCTGGAAACGGCGGGCGCCGCGCCGCGCCCGTCCGGCGCCTCGGCGAGCAGCGGCGCGCAGGGCGGGCTCGCGGCGCTGCAGCGCCGGGTGCAGGCCGAGCAGGTCCAGCAGCGTACGGAGTCGGCGCAGCGGCGCTCCGCGGCCGCCGCCGAGCTGCTGGAAGGGCTCAATCCGCAGCAGCGCGCCGCCGTCCTGCACACCGGGCGGCCACTGTTGATCGTGGCCGGGGCGGGATCGGGTAAGACCGCCGTGCTCACCCGCCGGATCGCCTACCTGCTGGCCGAGCGTGGGGTCACGCCCGGCCAGATCCTGGCCATCACTTTCACCAACAAGGCCGCGGCGGAGATGCGGGAGCGGGTCATCGAGCTGGTCGGTCCGCGGGCCGCGAGCATGTGGGTGTCGACCTTCCACTCCAGTTGTGTGCGTATTCTGCGCACCCAGTCGGCGCTGCTGCCCGGGATGAATTCGAATTTCTCCATCTACGACGCCGATGATTCGCGCCGGTTGCTCACGATGATCGGCCGGGATCTGGAACTGGACCCCAAGAAGTTCACGGCGCGAATGCTGGCCACCGCCATCTCGAACCTGAAGAACGAGCTGATCGGCCCGGAACAGGCGAGTTCGGACGCCGAATTCGAGGATGTGGAACTGCCGCGGATCGTGGCCCGCGTCTACACCGAATATCAGCGGCGGCTGCGGGCCGCGAACGCCCTGGATTTCGACGATCTCATCGGCGAGACCGTCGGCCTGCTGCAGAAACACCCGGAGGTCGCCGAGTACTACCGGCGCCGTTTCCGGCATGTGCTGGTCGACGAATACCAGGACACCAACCACGCACAGTATGTGCTGGTACGGGAACTGGTCGGGCACGGCGCGGCGGATCCGGCCACGGCCACCGAAGCCGCCGATACCGAGGCCGGGGCCGCAGCCGCCGGATCCGGGACCGGATCGCCGGCGGGGCCGTCGGTACCGCCCAGCGAACTCTGCGTGGTCGGTGACGCCGACCAGTCCATCTACGCGTTCCGCGGCGCCACCATCCGCAATATCGAGGAATTCGAACGCGATTTCCCCGACGCCGAGACCATTCTGCTGGAACAGAACTACCGATCCACCCAGAACATCCTGACCGCCGCCAACGCCGTGATCGCCCGCAACACGAACCGGCGCGACAAGCGTTTGTGGACCGACGCCGGTGAAGGAGAGTTGATCACCGGGTACGTCGCCGACAACGAGCACGACGAGGCCGCGTTCGTCGCCCGGGAGATCGACCGGCTGGTGGACGCGGGGGCGGCCGGTTACTCCGATATCGCCGTGTTCTACCGGACCAACAACAACTCCCGTGCGCTGGAGGAGATCTTCATCCGGATGGGGCTGCCGTACAAGGTGGTCGGCGGGGTCCGGTTCTACGAGCGCAAGGAAGTGCGCGATATCGTTGCCTACCTGCGGGTACTCGAGAATCCCGATGATGCGGTGAGCCTGCGCCGGATTCTCAACACTCCGCGCCGCGGTATCGGTGACCGCGCCGAGGCATGTGTGGCCGTACACGCCGAACAGCGCGGTATCGGTTTCGCGGCGGCCCTGCGCGAAGCCGCCGCCGGTGAGGTGGCGTTGCTGAACACGCGGGCCCGCAATGCGATCGCCGGTTTCCTCATGCTGCTCGAGCAGATCCGGGCGGCGGGGGAAATGGACGAATTGGATTTCCCGGATGTCGGAGCGGTGGTCGAGGCCGTTCTGGACCGCACCGGTTATCGGGCGGAGCTGGAATCCTCGGACGATCCGCAGGACGGTGCCCGGCTCGACAACCTCAACGAACTGGTCAGCGTGGCCCGTGAATTCAGCTCGGAGGCCCGGAACGCGGTGGAGGCCGCCCGCGCCGAGGGATTCGTGCCGGAAGCGGGCGAGGGCGAACCCGAACCGGGTTCGCTGGCCGCGTTCCTGGAACGGGTCTCGCTGGTTGCCGATGCCGACCAGATTCCGGACGAAGGATCCGGCATGGTGACGATGATGACCCTGCACACGGCGAAGGGACTGGAATTCCCTGTCGTCTTCGTCACCGGGTGGGAGGACGGGCAGTTTCCGCATCTGCGGGCGCTCGGCGACCCGGCCGAACTGGCCGAGGAGCGACGGTTGGCCTACGTGGGAATCACCCGCGCCCGCCGCCGCCTGTACCTGACCCGCGCCGTGGTGCGCTCCGCTTGGGGGCAGCCGGTGTTCAATCCGGAATCCCGGTTCCTCCAGGAGGTTCCGGACCATCTCATCGATTGGCAGCGGCTCGAGCCGAAACGTTCCTCGGCGCCCACACAGTACGGTCGCCGCCGGGGCACGGAATCCGCCGAGGACGATTGGACCGGTGGCTGGCCCCGGGGCCGGGAATCGCGGCCCGGTCCGCGTGAGGGCCGGCCGGGTCGGGTCGCCCGCAACAATGTCGGGCTCGTGCTGGCGGTCGGTGATCGGGTCAGCGACGACAAATACGGTTTGGGCCGGGTGATCGCGGCCGACGGGTCCGGGGATATGGCCAGTGTGACGATCGATTTCGGCAGCAACGGCAAAATCCGGCTGATCCCGAAGTTCAGTCAAACCCTGACGAAGCTCTAGCGTAACCCCCGGTGCGGCGCGGTAGGTTTCGGATATGAAGTCCCTTGCGCAGCATCTGATGTGGTTTTTGCCGATGCTCTGGCTCGGCATGGTGCTGGCGATCTCATTCCTGGAGACGCCGCTGAAATTCCGTGCACCCGGGGTGACGACGGCGCTCGGCCTCGGTATCGGCCGGATCGTCTTCCGGGCATTGAACACGGCGGAATCGGTGCTGGCGGTGCTGCTGCTGGTGGCGGCGGTGGTGCTCGGCCCACCGGGAGGGGTCTGGGTGTGGCTGGGGATCGCTGTGGTGATCCTGCTGGTCCAGGTGGCGGTGGTGCGGCCACCACTGTCGCGGCGGTCCGACCGGGTGCTCGCCGGGGAGGAGCTACCACGTTCGACAGCGCACTACTGGTATATCGGCCTGGAACTGGCCAAAGTAATCGTTCTGACAGGGCTGGCGATCAGCGCGGCCCCCTGAGCGCGACACCCGGATTCCCGGCGCCCTCCTGCCCGTCCCCGGGTGGAACGACGCCGGGTCGGCTCGCTCAGTCTCTGTTCTCGGTGAGGCTGATACCGCGGGTGGCGAGCCACGGGATCGGGTCTACCTTATCGCTCCCGTTGAGCCATACCTCGAAATGGACATGCGGGCCGGTGGAGAAACCACGATTGCCCATTGTGGCGATCTGATCGCCCGCGAGAACGTACTCGCCCACCGACACCGTGGTGGTGTCGACATGGCCGTAGACGGTGATGGTTCCGTCGGCGTGCAGCAATCGCACCCACATCCCGAAGCCCGCTGCCGGGCCGGCGTCGATGACCTCGCCGTCGGCGACCGCATAGATGGGAGTTCCGATCGGTGCGGCGATATCGACGCCCAGATGCTGAACACCCCAGCGGGCGCCGAAGCCGGAGGTGAACGACCCAGCGGCGGTGAAATGTGCGAACAGGGGCCGGTATTTGGCCTCTTCGGCCGCCGCCAGATCCTTCGCGAACTCGGCACCGTTGGCCAGTATCTCGCCGAAGCGGCTGGTGTCGAGCGGTGCTTCGGCGGCGAGCATCTGTGGTGAATGCGGGTCGGTAGTCGCGGGTCCTTCGGTGGCCATCGACTGGGCGGCGATCTCGTGCACCGCGCCCGCGGCCTCGTAATCGGTGGCCTGCTCCGCGTTGCGCTGTTCACCGGGCGCGGCGGTGGCGCACTGTCCGGCGGCGACAACGGCGCCGGCCGCGACCGCGACCACAGCGGCCCGGCCCTTGAGCGCGGATGGTGGGGCCGCCACCCGGTGGGCGCCGCGGGAGCGGGCCGGCCGTGAGTCCTCGTGGTTCTCGGGTTTCGCCGGCCCGTTGGCCAGCGCCTCGGCGACCGTGCTGGGCCGGTCGTACGGCGCGGGGCCGGTATCGCCGGCGGGCGCGGGCTCGTCGGCCCAGGTCTGCGCCTCGGTCCAGCTCTGGTGGGTGTTCCAGTCGGGGTCGCTGTGCCAGGCGGGTTTATTGCTGCGGCTCCAGCTGTCCTCACCCTGCCAGTCGCGACCGGGCCATCCGGTGGCCTGCGGTTCGGGCCACGGTTCGGCCTGGGGGGCCGGCCAGGTGGCGCGGTGCTCCGGCCGGTCGTGTTCCGGCTCGGACCAGGTGGCGTTCCCCGGTTCGGGCCATGCGGTGGTCTGCGGCTCGTAGGCATCCCGGCCGGTATGGGCGGTGCCGGATTCCGCCCAGCTCTGGTTGGTCGACCAGAAATCGTCGGCGGCGCTGCGCTGGGAGTCGCTGCGCTGGGAATCGGCGGCGGCGGATGCCGCGGCGGTGTTCAGCGGCCGCCTGCGGGACCGGCTGTCGCCGGGGGCGCCGAAGGCATTGAACGGCTGGGGGGCCTCAGTGGCCGGCGCGTTGTTGCCGCGGGGCCGGCGACGGTGGCTGTTGTACTGGGCGTCCAGGGTGCCGTGGTGGTTCATCAGCGGGTCCGCATCCGATCGGCCATCCGAAGGGTTGTACAGGAGTTACGTCCGGCGGGAGCGGGACGCGGCGGGAAGGCTGTTACCGAACGGCTCTGCGACTGCGGAGCGGTGTGCTGCGTCAAGCTGCCGTCCTCTCTTAACCTGCTCACGGGAGCAACATCACGGAGATCTCTACTCGCGCGACAACCGGATGCGCAAGCAACCACGCTTGGGCACCGCTCGTGATCGGGCTGTGACATCGATCGGTTCGACGGTAACGAAACGATTGCGACGCGGCAAGCGGTAGGACGATTCGAAACGTTACTGTGACATTGATCACGTTTTATCGTTGTGATAGCTCACCACCGGAGCTGTCGCGCGGTGATGGAGGAGCCCTTTCTCCAGGGTGCTGCCCATTGCACCCCTGTGCCGGCCGGAATTCGGGAAAAAGCTACTCGCCGGTAGGCATGGCCTGCGGGTTTGGCCTCCCCGCGGGCGGGCCCGTGACATGGGCCACTTAGGATGAACGTGCCCGATCGGCCGTCCTTATGAGTGGTTAGAGTCCGAACGACCCGCTACCGACGTCGGGCCGCCAACAAAGACGTTGTCATAGCAACGCAGACGAGACGGTGAATACATGGATCTCTTCGAATATCAGGCGAAGGAGCTCTTCGTAAAGCACGGGGTGCCTTCGTCGGAAGGCCGCGTGACCGACACTGCCGAGGACGCCCGCGCGATCGCCGCGGAAATCGGCAAGCCGGTGATGATCAAATCCCAGGTGAAGGTCGGTGGCCGCGGTAAGGCCGGTGGCGTGAAGTACGCGGCCACCCCCGAGGACGCGCTGACCCACGCGAACAACATCCTCGGGCTCGACATCAAGGGCCACATCACCAAGAAGATCCTGGTGGCCGAGGCGAAGGATATCGCCGAGGAGTACTACATCTCCTTCCTGCTGGATCGCGCGAACCGCACCTACCTGGCGATGTGCTCGGTCGAGGGCGGTATGGAGATCGAAGAGGTCGCCGCCACCAAGCCCGACCGGCTGGCCAAGGTGCCGGTCGACGCGGTCAAGGGCGTCGACCTCGCGTTCGCCCGTTCGATCGCCGAGCAGGGCCACCTGCCCGCCGAGGTGCTGGACGCCGCCGCGGTGACCATCCAGAAGCTGTGGGAGGTCTTCGTCGCCGAAGACGCCACCCTGGTCGAGGTCAACCCGCTGGTGCGCACCCCGCAGGACGAAATCCTGGCGCTCGACGGCAAAGTCACCCTGGACGAGAACGCCGACTTCCGGCACGCCGACCACGCGGAGTTCGCGGACAAGGACGCGACCGATCCGCTGGAGCTCAAGGCCAAGGAGAACGACCTCAACTACGTCAAACTCGACGGTGAGGTCGGCATCATCGGCAACGGCGCCGGTCTGGTCATGTCGACCCTGGACGTCGTCGCTTACGCCGGTGAGAAACACAGTGGCGTGAAACCGGCCAACTTCCTCGATATCGGTGGCGGCGCCTCCGCCGAGGTGATGGCCAACGGCCTGGACGTGATCCTGAACGATTCCCAGGTGAAGAGCGTTTTCGTGAACGTCTTCGGTGGTATCACGGCGTGTGACGCAGTCGCGAACGGCATCGTGAAGGCGCTGGAGATCCTGGGCGACGAGGCGAACAAACCGCTGGTGGTCCGCCTGGACGGTAACCGGGTGGAGGAGGGTCGCAAGATCCTCGCAGAAGCCGCGCACCCGCTGGTGACGCTGGCGCAGACCATGGACGAAGGCGCCGACAAGGCCGCCGAACTCGCGGCCCGCTGAGTCGACCGCCCAGTCAAAGGACAAACAACTATGTCTATCTTCCTCAACAAGGACTCGAAGGTCATCGTCCAGGGCATCACCGGCGGCGAGGGCACCAAGCACACCGCACTGATGCTGAAGGCCGGAACCCAGGTCGTCGGCGGTGTGAACGCGCGTAAAGCGGGCACCACCGTCGCGCACACCGATAAGGACGGCAACGCGGTCGAGCTGCCCGTGTTCGCCACCGTGGCCGAGGCCATGGAGAAGACCGGCGCCGATGTGTCCATCGCCTTCGTGCCGCCGAAGTTCTCCAAGGACGCCATCATCGAGGCCATCGACGCGGAGATCCCGCTGCTCGTGGTCATCACCGAGGGCATCCCGGTGCAGGACACCGCCTACGCGTGGGCCTACAACGTCGAGAAGGGTGCCAAGACCCGGATCATCGGCCCGAACTGCCCCGGCATCATCACCCCCGGCGAAGCGCTGGTCGGCATCACCCCGGCCAACATCACCGGCAAGGGCCCGATCGGACTGGTTTCCAAGTCCGGCACCCTGACCTACCAGATGATGTACGAGCTCCGCGATTTCGGCTTCTCCACCTCCATCGGCATCGGTGGCGACCCGGTTATCGGCACCACCCATATCGACGCCATCGAGGCGTTCGAGAAGGACCCGGAAACCGAGCTGATCGTGATGATCGGTGAGATCGGCGGTGACGCCGAAGAGCGGGCCGCGGCCTACATCCAGGCCAATGTCACCAAGCCGGTCGTCGGTTACGTCGCCGGGTTCACCGCACCGGAGGGCAAGACCATGGGGCACGCGGGTGCCATCGTGTCCGGTTCGTCGGGTACCGCCCAGGCGAAGAAGGATGCGCTGGAAGCCGCGGGGGTGAAGGTCGGCAAGACGCCGTCCGAAACCGCCGCGCTGGCGCGCGAGATCCTGGAGAAGGCTGCGGTCAGCGCCTGATCCGGTGATCCGGTACAACCCGCAAAGGCCGTCCGCATATGCGGACGGCCTTCTGCTTTCCGGGCTGTCCTGCGGCAACGCCGCCCGTACGCGTCCGGGCTATCCACAGCTGGATTGTTTCGGTGATGACCTCTCCGCGTGTGTGCAGTAGCGTCAAAGGGAATTCAGCCGTCAAATACGTATGACTCGACCTAGGAGACGACGACATGTCATACCCGACCGGGGGCTCCGGGTACAACGCACCCGTTCCGCCCGCCGTTCCGCCCAATCCCGGCCAGCCGCAGGCGGCCGGTGGTGCGAATGCCGCTGAGGCCGGCGGGAAAGGCCTGCCGTTCTTCCTGACCATCGGTGCGGCTGCCGTGGGCGTACTCGCGTTCCTGCTGGGCTTTTTGGCCTATGTGGGCGCGGACACCGATATGGATCTGCCCTCGTCGGCCGATACCAGCCTGAATCTTTGGGAGTACCAGGAAGCCTCGATCGGCGGCCTGCTGCTGATCGCGGGTCTGCTCGCCGGTCTGTCGCTGCTGCCGAAGCAGAATTGGGTCGGGGTATCCGCGGCCGTCGCGACCGGTACCTTCCTCACCATCCTGTTCCAGCTGTTCACCCTGCCCGAGGGCGCCAAGGCCGAGATCGGGCTGTACCTGATCCTGGTTCTCGCGCTGGTGCAGGCCGGTCTGGCGATCGCCGTGGTGCTCTTCGATGCGGGCATCCTGTCGCCGCCGGCCGCCCGCCCGTCCGCGCCGGCCGGTTTTCCGGCCGGTCAGCAGCAGCAGGGTTACGGCCAGCAGCAGTACCAGGGGCAGCAGGGCTACGGCCAGCAGCAGGGTTACGGGCAGCAGTACAGCAGCGGTCAGCAGCAGCAGCCGGGGTACGCCCAGCAGGGCCAGCCGCAGGGTTACGGGCAGCAGCCGGCCTACGGGCAGCAGCAGCCGCAGCAGGCTCAGCAGCAGTACGGTCAGCAGCAGTCGCCCTACGCCGGTGCGCAGCAGCAGCAGCAGTCGCCCTATGGCCAGCCGCAGCAGCCGCCGGCCGGTTACGGTCAGCCGCAGCAGCAGCCGGGGCAGCAGGCCCAGCCGTTCGGCGGCGAACAGGGCTCCGACCCGGCGGGTGACGCCACCCGCGCCTTCCGTCAGTCCGACGACCCGAAGTGATCCTCGGCGCTCCCCGGCGCGGCGCGCCTGAAACGCCCGCGCCGGGGCAGCTGCCACTCTGAAAACCATGAGTGCCCCGCGTACCTCGTCGAACCGCCCATTCCGGGGCGGGCGCCGGGCGCGTCCGGCCGGGGAACCGAGTTCGCTCGCCTTACCGCCCGACCGCGCCCGCGTGCTGCTCTACGTCGCATTCCGGCCCGCAGCGTACGCCCTGGCAGTCATCGTGGTCGCCATGCTCGCGACACTGCTCACCGCGGGAAGCGACCTCACCGGTCTCAGCGGTGCCGTCGCAGCGGGCTGGCTCGCGGTACATCAGGTGCCGTTGACGATCGGCACCACCACAGTGGGTCTGCTGCCCGTCCTGGCCACCGCGCTGGTGATGTGGGCCGCGGCCCGGGAAGTGGTCGCGGCCACCGGCTCCCAGCCCACCCGCGCCGATATCGGCTGGTTGTTCGGGGCCGCGGCCGGTGGGCCGCTGCTCGTCACCGCCGTCTGCCTGGCCGTGACCGAAGACGCGTCGGGTTCCATTGCGCTGCAACGCCCCAATCCGCTGGCCGCCTTCGCCTGGGTGCTGGTGCTGTATCTGGCCGCCGGGGCGGCCGGGACGGTCTTCCGGTGCCGGGAGCGGATTTTCGACCACCTGCCCTATGACGCGCTCGCCGCCGCCTACGTGGCCGGACGGGCGGTTCTGCGGTTGTCGGCCGCCTCGGCAGTCCTGATCGTGGCCGGGCTCGTGGTGCACTGGTCACAGGTCGGCGATACCTACAGCGGCGCCGCAAGCTTCGTCGACGTGCTCGGCCTGACCTTGCTCTCGCTGGTGTACTCGCCCAACGCGGTGATCGCCGGGGTGGGCGTACTCGTCGGTCCGGGCGTGCAGTTCGGGGACGCTTCCGTCGGGGTGTTCACGGTGGTCGGCGGTCCGGTTCCGGCGGTTCCCGTGCTCGCGGCCGTACCTACCGGCCCGGCCCCGCTGTGGTGGGCCGTGCTGCTGCTCGTTCCGGCGGCGATAGGCGTCTACGCCGGGGTCGAATCGGCCCGGGTGAGCTACGACCGGCCGGGGGCGCCGTGGGCGCTGCTGGCCGCCGCCGGAATGGGAAGTGCCGCCCTCACCGCCCTCGCCGCCCTCGCTGGAGGTGAATTGGGGAATTTCGGCCGGCTGGGCGTCGAGTTGCCGATTTTCGCGCTCGCGGTGTTCGCCTGGCTGGCCGTCCCCGGGTACGCAGGTCTCCTCTACGCGCGCACTTTCCTGGTCTCGTTCCCGACCCCCCTGCTGCATCATCCCGATGCGTTGTTCGACCCGGCGGACGCCGGCTACGACGACCACGACGACGACGATCTCCCCGGCTACCCCGGGCCCGTCGCCGCGTTGCCGGCCGGCAAGCTACCCGATCTGCCCGCGGATACCGCCACCTCCGCCGACCGCTATACGGACCTGCTGGAACCACCCCGCGTCGAGCCGGTGGGCCCGCAACCACCGCTGGACGTCGAGGTGGTGGACGGGGAGCCGGCCGAACCGGGCTCGCGGCCGCTGTCGGACTCCGCGGATACCGAGGCCGAGATCGTGGACGCCGAGGTGGTCGAACCCGATGCGGCCGACGACGCGACCCGCGATCGGCGGTAGCCCGGTTACCCGGCGCGTCGACGTCAGCCGACTGCCGCCGGATGGGCCGCGAACCACGTCTACTAGGCTCTATCCGTGCCCGCGGGTCCGGCCCCGCCGCCGGGTGGCGCCCGCCCACCGCCCTTCGAACTCCAGGAGTAGAGCCCTGACCGCCCCGGAACCCACCGATTCCATCCCGGCCGGCCTGGTCGTACTCGCCTCGGGAACCGGCTCGCTACTGCGCGCGTTGATCGAGGCGGTCACCGATACCGCCTATCCGGCGCGGATCCGAGCCGTGGGGGTGGACCGGGAATGTGTCGCCGTGGAGCATGCCGCAGCGGCCGGTATCCCCGTGGTCCGCGTCCCGGTGGGCGATTACCCCGATCGCGGGGCCTGGGATCGCGCACTCACCGAGTCGGTTGCCGGATATGTGCCCGACCTGGTGGTCTGCGCGGGGTTCATGAAACTGCTCGGCCCGGCGTTCCTGGACCGGTTCGGTGGCCGGATCATCAACACCCACCCGGCGCTCCTGCCCGCGTTCCCGGGCGCGCACGGGGTGCGCGATGCGCTCGCCTACGGGGTCCGGGTCACCGGCAGCACGGTGCATCTGGTGGACGCCGGAGTGGACACCGGGCCGATCCTGGCGCAGGAAGCGGTGCCGGTACGTCCCGATGACGACGAGCCCACCCTGCACGAACGCATCAAAATCGTGGAGCGACGGTTACTGGTGGACGTTGTCGCCGCCGTCGCCACCCGCGGAATTGTCTCCGATGGACGAAAGGCAGTGATCCCAGATGAGCGAGTTCTCCGGTGAGTGAACGCAGGACCATCCGCCGGGCGCTGGTGAGCGTCTACGACAAGACCGGGCTCGTGGAGCTGGCGACCGCGCTGCACGCTGCGGGAGTGGAACTGGTGTCCACCGGTTCGACGGCAGCCCGGATCGCCGACGCCGGTGTGCCGGTGACGAAGGTCGAGGAGTTGACCGGGTTCCCGGAAACCCTGGACGGCCGGGTGAAGACCCTGCACCCGCGAGTGCATGCCGGCATTCTCGCCGACACCCGTAAACCCGAGCATCTCGCGCAGCTCGCCGAACTCGGTGTCGAAGCGTTCGAGCTGGTGGTGGTGAACCTCTACCCGTTCAGCGAGACGGTGGCCAGTGGCGCCACCCCGGACGAATGCGTCGAGCAGATCGATATCGGCGGTCCGTCGATGGTGCGCGCCGCGGCCAAGAATCATCCGTCGGTCGCCGTGGTCGTCGACAGCGGTGACTACGACCAGGTGCGCAAGGCCGTGGCCGAGGGCGGGTTCACCCTGGCCGAACGTACCGCGCTGGCGGCCAAGGCATTTCAGCACACCGCAAGCTACGACGTGGCCGTGGCGACCTGGATGGCGCAGAACCTGGGCGCCGACGGCGATGCGGAGTTCCCGTCCTGGATCGGCGGGAGCTGGCAGCGTTCGGCGGTGCTGCGGTACGGCGAGAACCCACATCAATCGGCCGCTCTGTACACCGGCGGATCCGGGGATCGGGGCCTGGCGCAGGCGCAGCAGTTGCACGGCAAGGAGATGTCGTACAACAACTACGTCGACGCCGACGCCGCCTGGCGCGCCGCCTACGACCACGCCGAGCCGGCGGTCGCGATCATCAAACACGCCAACCCCTGCGGTATCGCGGTGGGCGCCGATATCGCCGAGGCGCATCGCAAAGCCCATGCCTGCGATCCGGTGAGCGCCTACGGTGGCGTGATCGCGGCGAACCGGGAAGTGACCGTCGAGATGGCGCAGCAGGTCGCCGATATCTTCACCGAAGTGATCGTGGCGCCGTCCTACGCCGACGGTGCGGTGGACGTTTTGCAGCGCAAGAAGAACGTGCGCATCCTGGTCTCCGAACCGCCACGGCGGGCGGGCGCGGAACTGCGCCCGATCAGCGGGGGCGCCCTGCTGCAGCAGCGCGATGTGCTCGACGCGGCCGGCGACGACCCCACCGGCTGGACCCTCGCGGCCGGCGAACCGGCGGACCCGGAAACCCTCGCCGATCTGGCGTTCGCCTGGCGCGCCTGCCGGGCGGTGAAATCCAACGCGATTCTGCTCGCCCACGACGGCGCCTCGGTCGGCGTGGGAATGGGACAGGTCAACCGGGTCGATGCGGTCGGCCTCGCGGTCCAGCGGGCCGGTGACCGGGCCAAGGGCTCCGTTGCCGCCTCGGACGCGTACTTCCCGTTCCCGGACGGTCCCGAGACGCTGATCCACGCGGGTGTGCGGGCGATCGTGCAGCCCGGCGGTTCGGTCCGGGATCAGGAGACCGTGGATGTCGCGCGGGCAGCCGGGGTCACAATGTATTTCACCGGCGCCCGCCACTTCGCCCACTGAGCTTGTGTTTATCTTGCGGCGCCTGCGGCGCCGCGGGTTTCGGTCCCTTTGGTCCCTGCTGTCAGCACTCGCGGCTGCGCCGCATCGTCTCGAGCACTGACAGCAGGGACGGGCCGAAACCTTTCAGGGCCTCGTAAGGCTCTGCCCCGCCGCTGGTTGCGTTTGTAGTTCGGGGCCTCGCTGGGTTCGGGACTGCCGTGGGTTGCGCTTGTAGTTCGAGGGCCCCATCGAGGGACTCGGTGCCGTTGTTGGTCGCGTTTCGGTCTGCGTGGGCTGCAACCTTCAGGGCCTTGCTGGGTTGGGTGGCGCTTTTGCTCGCGTTGGTGTTTTCGTGGGCCGCAATTCGTTGGAAGCTTGTGAGACTCAGCGGGGTCGCTGGTTGTGCTGGGGGATCGGGGTGGGTTCGGCGGCTGCTATCGCGTCCAGAACGTGGGCTGTGGAAGGCACGTCCCGGTGAAACAGGGACGTGCGAGAGCGTTGGTAGGAATCCTCGCGCTCGAGGCAGGGCGGACGTCAGAGACAGACGCTCGGACAGCTCGGTTTGCCGGACAAGGTGTTGAACAGTTGGACGAGGAGCACGGCGGATCCGGAGGAGATCGGGCCGGCGGATCCGAAGCCACTGGGTTCGTGCAAGACCCCTGAGCCGCTGGGGGTGCCGTTCACCGGCTGGAACGCGGGAGCGGCGGGGGCTGCCGGTTCGAGGGGGAGACCGGGAGCTGCTGTCGCCACACCGGCGATCGGGCCGAGCGTCAGTGCGGCCGCGAAAGTGCCGGAGACCAGTACACGTTTCATTCTGTTTTCCCTTGTCGTTCGACCGCCGCGGCGGGTCTGGGTTTCCTACTCATAGGACGGTAGAAAACCCGCTGTCGGCGAAGAAGACGAGAATTGCTGTGCCCCTGAAATTCTGGTCATAGACGGGGCCGGCCGGGAAGGCCCGGACAGCGGTTCGCCCGGTCAGGCCGCGCTGAGCACCTGGCGATCGGCGAGCGGGGTGTCCAGTTGGACCTCCAGTGTGCCGAAGACGGCCATCATCACGCACATCTTGCCGGTGGCGTCGGCGCGGGTGCCGCCGCGGAGTTCCACGGTGACCGTGGTTTCGGTTTCGGTGACCGAAGCGTCCACGCCGTAGCACTCGGGGACACCGGTTTCGAAATGCACGGCGATCCGGTCGTCGCCGACCCGTGTCCAGGAGGTGATGGGGATGGGGTGGGCGCCGACGATGGTGGGGTCGGCGGTGAATATCCGGCCTGGGTCGGCGGCGGGATCCTCGGGCGGCGTGCTGGGTGGTTTGCCGGTGGCCGGGGCAGCCGAGGGGGTCGGCGGCGGACCCGGCTCCGCGCCGGTATCTCCGGTGTCACCGCAGGCTGTAACCGACAGCGCGGTGCAGATCGCCAGAGTCGCCAGGAAGCCGCGCGTTGAGACCATGGGGACGACTCTAGTGGCCGCAGGCGCGGCGGGCCCGCACAGTCGAATGCCCGGTACCGCCCAGCGGTACCGGGCATTCGGGTAGATGTGACCGGACTAGCGGCTGGTGAAGGGCAGCAGGGCCATTTCGCGGGCGTTCTTCACCGCCACCGCGACCTGTCGCTGCTGCTGCGGGGTCAGTCCGGTGACCCGGCGGCTGCGGATCTTGCCGCGATCGGAGATGAACGTGCGCAGCAGGTTCACATCCTTGTAGTCGACGGTTTCGATACCCGCGGCGATGAGTGGATTCTTCTTCGGCCGGCGGGCCTGTTCGGCGCGTGCCTTCTTCGACGGGCCTCGTTTGACTGCCATTTGACCGGCTCCTAACTCACGAGAACAGTGGGTTTACCAGCTCGATTTGTGCACACCGGGTAGTTCGCCCCGATGGGCCATCTCGCGTACACGCACCCGCGAGAGGCCGAACTTCCGGAGGTAACCGCGCGGTCGCCCGTCGGCGGTGTCCCGATTGCGCAATCGTACCGGACTGGCATCGCGCGGCAGGCGGCGCAGGGCGGCCTGTGCGGCCAGGCGTTCGTCGTCGGGGGTGGTGGGTTTGCGGATGATCTCTTTGAGTTCGGCCCGGCGCTCGGCGTAGCGCGCCACGATTTCGCGGCGCTGGTCGTTGCGGGCGATCTTCGATTTCTTGGCCATCAGCGCTCCTCGCGGAAGTCGACGTGTTTGCGGATCACCGGGTCGTATTTCTTCAGGACCATCCGGTCTGGGTCGTTGCGGCGGTTCTTGCGGGTGATGTATGTGTACCCGGTGCCGGCGGTGGAGCGCAGTTTGACCAGCGGCCGGAGTTCGGTCGATTTCGATGCCATCGTGGTCTCCTCAGATCCGTTCGCCGCGGGCGCGCAGTCGCGCCACCACGGCCTCGATACCGTCGCGGTCGATTGTCTTGATGCCCTTCGCCGAGAGGGTCAGGGTTATCCGGCGGTCCTCGCTGGGCAGGTAATACGTCTTGCGCTGGATATTGGGGTTCCAGCGGCGGTTGGTGCGCTTGTGGGAATGCGAGACGGCTTTGCCGAATCCTGGTTTTCGGCCGGTGACCTGGCAGTGGGCCGACATAACGGCTCCCTTCGACGGAGAACGATGGCAACCGCCGCCCGGACGATGATGACAATCGTTTTCGACAACGGCGAGTCGACACTGTAGCGTGTGTCCGGTCCTAAATGAAAATCATTGCCGAAAGGGTCGTGGTGTCCAACTCCGCACAAGCATCCGCAGGCCACCGCGATCGCCGCACTCCGGTCGTGGTGGTCGCCGGTCTGCACGGCGATCCGGCCGGCACCGCCGGTCTCGTCGCCGGTGCCCTCGGCGCGGCCGCCGGCACCGTAGTCGTTCGTCACGATCTCACCGAACTCCGGCAGGGGATAGTCCGCCGTACCGTGCACGCGGACGGGAAAACCTCCGAATCCGTGCACGAACTCGCCCACGGCTGTGTGTCGTGCACGCTGAGGGCGGATCTGCTGCCGCTGCTGTGCACACTGGCCGCGCGCTCCTCGGTGCACCGGATCGTGCTCGCCCTGGATCCCGCCTTCGAGGCCGAGGCGGTCTGTGAAGGGATCGCCGGGATTCCGGTCACCGGAATCGTCGGCCGGGTCGACGGACCGGCGGCCCGGGATGTGCGGGTGGCCGCGGTGGTGACCGCGATCGACGTCCGCACCTGGCCGGCCACCGCGACGGGTGACGCGACGCTTGAAGAGCTCGGCTGGGCCTGGGCCGACGACGACCGCACGGTGGCCCAGCTCGCCGTGGGGCAGGTCGATTTCGCCGACGCAATCGTGGTGGCGGGTGGCGCGGACGTGGACCCGGTGGAACAGGCCCGGTTGAGTGCCGTCCTTTCCCGGCTGGTCCCCTCGGCGCCGGTGCTGTGGCCCGAATCCGCCGCCGCGATCACGCCCGCCGCGATGGACGCGCTGCTGAGCCTTGTTCCGCCGGAATCACGCCGCGGCCGCACCTTCGATGCGCATGCACCGCTACTGCGGGGGCGGCCGCCACTCGGGCCCGAACACGGGGTGGAACTGGTGGAGTTCACCGCGCGGCGGCCCTTCCACCCGGAACGGTTGCACGGAGCCCTGGACATGCTTTTCGACGGTGTGGTGACCGCGCGGGGCCGGATCTGGCTGGCGACTCAACCGGATGAGGTGGTGTGGCTGGAATCGGCCGGTGGCGGCCTGCGGATCGGTGGCGCGGGCCGGTGGCTGGCGGCCATGCCGGCGGAGGAACGTGCCACCGCGGATCCCGAACGCCTGGCCATGGCGGGCCTGCGCTGGGACGAGCGATTCGGCGACCGCGATATCTCGCTGGTGATCCTGGTGTACGACGCCGATCCGGACGAGATCCGGGAGGCGCTGCACTGGGCGCTGGTGGACGATGCCGAACTGTTGCAGGTGGAGAGGTCCCCGCAGTCGGTGGCGCGGTGGCCGGATCCGTTCGGCGAATGGCATACCGACCCCTGCGCACCGGATGAACCGAGCCCCACTGTCGCCGGTGAGGGGCGGGGGACCGAGACGGGCGAGCGCGCCCGGAAGGAGAAATGATGAAACCGGGAATCCACCCCGACTACCGGCCGGTCGTGTTCGAGGACGCGAGTACCGGCAAACAGTTCCTCACCCGGTCCACGGCCACCGCGGACCGGACGGTCACCTGGTCGGACGGCAACACCTATCCGTTGCTCATCGTGGACGTCACCGCGGATTCGCATCCATTCTGGACCGGGGCCAATCGCCTGCTGGATACCCAGGGCCGGGTGGAGAAATTCGAGCGAAAGTACGGCAGGCGCGGCGCACGGACCCGGAAGGAGAGCTGAGATGGCGGTCCCCAAGCGGCGGATGTCGCGGTCGAATACCCGCAGCCGGCGGGCGAATTGGAAGGCGACCGCACCGGATCTGGTTCCGGTGACGGTGGGTGGCGTCGTCCACCGGGTGCCGCGGCGGTTGGTTGCGGCGGTGCGGCGCGGGTTGCTCGATCCGGGCGAATGGAAACGCCGCTGATCTGTCATGCCCCCTAGATATGAATCGGCTTCCGTAACAGGGCTATCCGGCCCGTTGGTATGGGGAAAATCCGGGTTCGGGCAATCGCCCGGCTAGCGCTGGTTTGTGATCTACCTGCATTATCCGCTTGCTGAGAGATAGCCGACCGATGGACTGCTGGATACAGCCATTACAGACCCGGACGCGGCCGACGACGGAAAAACTTGCCGGCGATGCTGATTCCGGGGACTGTTCCCGCTATCCTCGTGCGTGAGGGCGGGTCTCCCAGAAATGGGAGACCCGCTCATCGCCACTTCAGGGGGTTTCGCGCACAGCTTCCGGTAGTTCCTTTCGGCCCGGATCGCATTCCGTTGTCAGAGCACGGGCCAGCTCGTCCACCTGCCGGATCAGCGCCAGGGTCAGCGCGGCCGGTAGCAGGAGCAGCGAAACCGGCCACGGCAACTGGGCCCGATCCGGCTCGTCGGCACGCTCCACGAGATCGGCGACGGTGGCCTCCATTTCGCTGATCTCGACCCGCAGATCCGACACTTCCGCCCGGAGCGCGCGCACCTGCGCCCACAGCTCCCGCAGCAGTGCGTCCTGCGTCCCGGCCACGAACTCCGTCTCCACCGCGATCAGCGAGCAGGCTCGGGCAGCGGCCGTGCGCGTTGCGCGAGGGCCGCGGCCACGGACGGCCGGAGTTCGTTTCCGGATGCGCCGGCTCCGGCGCCACGGTCCGAATTACCGCCCGCCGGTCCGTCGTCCGGTGTGGTGGCCGAGTTCCCGGGTTCGTCCCGGGCCGGTGCGAGCTGTTCGTCGCGGCGTTCCGGTGCCACCAGGACCGCGGTGATCGGCACGGCCAACGACAGCAGACCGATGACCAGCATCGGGAAGGCGTAGCCGAACAGCTCCATTCCCTCGGCCGGTTGCGCCTCGGGGTCCGGACGGAACTCCAGACCGGATATACCGGTGAAGTAGAACACGGCCACACCCGCCGCGAACATGGCGATCGATCCCACCCGGGCGGCCGGGAAACGGAAACGCTGGAACAGCCATACGCACAGCGACGAGGCGAGTACCGCGATCACGACCGCGATCAGGTACAGCCAGACGGTTATCGACACCGAACCCTGGATATCGGCCGAGGACAACTGCAACCAGAGCATGATCCCGAAGCCGGTGCCGATCGCCCCGGCCGCGCTGCCCATCCGCTTCACATCGAACTCGCGGCCGGCGAGCAGTAATCCGGCGAAAACGGCGGCGACGGCGAAAACCAGCGAAAGGGTGAGATCGGAGATGTCGTAACGCAGGACCGTACCGGGAATGGAAACACCCAGCAGCGATACCGTGCTGGCCAGCCAAACACCCACGCCGCCGATCGAGACGGCGGCGGCGGCGATCCAGACCGGCCGGAACCGCACCGAACGGCGGCCGTTGATCGCGCACGCCAATCCGACGAACATGCCGACGGCGGAGACCAGTGCGGTCAGCAGCGTGAGCCAGTAGCCCATGGTGAACAGCTCGACGGTCGCGACCGTCTCCGCGGCCAGCAGGTCAACCATGCCGGGCGACTCCCTCGTACTCCTGTGCCTTCAACCGGTTGATCGCGTACTCGGTGACGGCCGCGAGGGCTTGGCGGACCTCTTTGGCGTCGCGGGCATCGATATCGACGATCGGGACCCCTTCGCGTACCGACAGCGCCTCCCGCAGCTCCGCCATGGCGAACCGCGGCGCGTTCGGGAAACGGTTCACCGCGATGAGGAACGGCAGATTGCGCGCCTCGAAGAAATCGACGGCGGCGAAACTGTCCTCCAGCCGGCGCGTATCGATCAGGACCACGGCGCCGATCGCGCCGCGGATCAGGTCGTCCCACATGAACCAGAACCGGCGCTGGCCCGGCGTGCCGAACAGGTACAGCGTCAGATTCCCGGGCAGGATGATCCGCCCGAAATCCATGGCGACGGTGGTGGTCTGTTTATCCGGCGTAGCGTCCAGGTTGTCGACCCCGTCGGAGAAGCTGGTGACCATCGCTTCGGTGCGCAGCGGCACGATCTCCGATACCGCACCGACGAATGTCGTCTTCCCCGCGCCGAAGCCGCCCGCGACCACGATCTTGGTCGATGCGACGCGGGTATCGGATCCCGCCGCGGCACCACCCTCGGTCTTGCTATAGGGCTCGGAGTCCACGCAATGTCCTCTCCATCAGCGACCGGCGCTCGTCATAGCTCGCCTGCTCGGTCAAAGTCGAATGCACTCGCAGGTTGCCGTCCACGACGAGATCGCCGACGACGACGCGGACCAAACCGAGCGGACGATCGAGATGGGCGGCGATTTCGGCGACCGACAGCTGGTGGGTACCGAGCCGAAGGATTTCGGCCCGGATGTCACCGGACGGCCAATCGAATTGTGCATGATAGGAGATGGTTTCGATAACTGCCTCCATCGGCAGATCGACCGCCGGCTGGGTACGGCCCGAGGTCAGGGCGTACGGCCGGACCCGTCCGGGCTTGCGCGGGGTGTCCGGCCCCGGCTGGGGACCGAACCGGTACGCACCGGTGTTGAACTGCGCGGATGCGGGATCGCTCTGCTGGGCTCCCGGCCCGGAATTATGCGCACCGGGCCCGTAGTCGGGCTCGCCGGTATTGAAGTTGGGCATCGCTTGGCCGAATTGGGACATGGGCTCAGACGGTGGATCGGGCGGTGGCGCTGACCACCGAGCCGACGCGGTCGACGAGTAGTGCCATTTCGTACCCGATCCGGCCGATATCGTGCTGTTTGTTGGCCAGCACGGCGATATGGGACCCGTTGCCGACGCTCATCACCAGCAGGTACCCACGCTGCATCTCCACGATCGACTGCATCACCTTGCCGCCGTCGAACAGCTGGGCCGCGCCGGTGGACAGGCTGGCCAGGCCGGCGGTGACCGCGGCCAGCTGTTCGGCCCGGTCGGCGGGCAGATGCGGGCTGACCGCCTGCAGCAGGCCGTCCGCGGAGACCAGGACGGCATGGGAGACACCCGGAACGTCCCGGGTGAATCTGGAGACGAGCCAGTTCAGGTTCTCGTCCGTGCTGTCATTCGGGGCGGTCATGTAAACCCTCCGTCATTGTGCTGTGCATCGGCCCGCCCACTGCGGACTCCGCTCAGATGTCTGGTCAAATTGCTCCGGATCTCCTCCGGATTACGCGGGGCCTCGTCTTCGACGGGGGTGAGCCCACCGGGCACGAGCTGCGCGCCCGGCCGGCGGATCGGGAGCCCGTTGGCGGTTTTGGAGTCCGAACTCGGCCGGGCCGCATCCTCGGCGGCCAGCCAGCCGGCATCGGCGGGTGAGGTCCAGTCCTGGCGCGGCTCGTCCTGCGTGGCCGCCGGTTCCACCAGCCACTCCGACACCATGCGCTGGTAGATCGGGGTGGGTGTCGCGGCGCCGACGGGCTGTAGCCGGGTGGAGGTGGTCGTGCTCGCCGGTGGATCGTCGGGGCGTTGTCCGGCACGGCCGAAGGGGTTCTCGCGTGCCATGCCCGGGCGGCGGATCGGCAGCCCCGAGCGGGAGGTGATGGATACCGGAGTGTCGTCCGCCGGCGCCGGTCCGGTGTACGCGGAATCGACGGGGGCCGGGAACGACTGGGTCTTATGGGTTTCCGACCACAGTCCGGTCGGGGTCTCGGCGGGTTCGGGCTCTTCGACGGGATCGAATGCGGAAAACGAATCCCGCGTCCCGTCCGCTCCGGGCCGGCCGTTGCCCGGGCCTGTCATCGCCGGAAGCTCCGCCGCCGGGCGTCGCTGCGGCAACCCCGAGGCCGTCGTTCCGATGCTCGTGGCGGAGGGCGCCGGGGTCAACGGCCGCGCCGGCCAGGATTCGTCCGGCGCCAGGCTGGGTACCGGCATCAGCTGCCGTGGCTGCGGCGGCTCCGGCAGCGCGGGGGAGGAGTGCAGCTGCGGTGGGAGCTGCGGTGTTGCGCCGAGGGAGAAATCCGTGGTGCGCGTGGTGGAGTTGTCCGGGCTGGTGTCGGGTGAGACCAGCAGGCCCGGTAGGTGCAGGCTGGCGGTGATCCCGGGCTGCTGGGCCATTGTCGAGGTACGACGCAGGCCGACCGTGATCTGATGCCGTTTGGCCAGCCGGCCGACGACGAACAAACCCATCCGGCGCGCGGTTTCGACATTGATCTCACCACCGGAGGCCAGCCGGGCGTTCGCCGCCTGCAGGTCCTCGGTGGCCATTCCCAGCCCGCGGTCGGTGATCTCGATCAGGTAGCCGCCGTCCACGGCTCGCGAAACGGTCACGGCCACCGGGGTATTGGGCGGAGAGTAGCGCAACGCGTTATCGATGACCTCCGCGAGCAGATGTTCGATATCGACGGCCGGCTCACCGGCCACGACCCCGTCGGGAACATGACCGATCTCGACCCGCTGATAGTCCTCGACCTGAGATACCGCACTCCACAGCATATCCGAGAGCGGGACGGGCTCGAGCTGGCCGCGGCGCAGCGCCGTGCCGGCCAGCACCAGCAGGTTGTCGCCGTTGCGGCGCATCCGGGTGGCGAGATGGTCGAGCCGGAACAAACTCTGCAGCCGCCGGGGATCTTCTTCGTCGTGTTCGAGCTCCTCGATGATTCCGAGCTGCTGTTCGACCAGCGATTGGCTGCGCCGGGACAGGGTTTCGAACATGTTGCCGATCTGCACCCGCAGCCGGGCCTGGTCGGCGGCGAGATTGAGCGCCTGCTGATGCATTTCGTCGACGGCGCGGGCCAGCTGGCCTATCTCCTCGGTGCCCTGGACGCCGACCGGTTCGATTTCCGGGGTCTCGGCGCCGCCGCGCACCTGCTGGAGTTCCTCCGGCAGGCGGACATGGGCCACCTCCAGTGCGTCACGGCGCAGCCGGCGCACCGGTATGACCAGGGTTCGCGCCACGGCCAGCGCCAGGGTGAGACCACCCAGCAGCGCCCCGATCAGCAACGCCGTTTCGCGCAGTGCGATGTTCTGGGCGGAAATGGTGGCGTGGTGCAGCGCGCCGGTGATGGTCGCGGTCAACTGTTCGGTGGTGGCGTCGTAGCCCTGCAGGCTGGCGTTCAGCGAGTCGCGTGCGGCCGGGTCGTTCAGGGCCCCCTGGGTGCCCTGGCTGAAGATGGCCAGCCGGGTCTGGACGGCGTCCAGCAGCGGCCGGATGCCGTCGGCCGCATCCGGCAGGAACTGGCCGTACTGCTGGATCATGGTCAGCTCCGCACCGCCGGAGGTGAGGACGCGCGCGCGCAGGGCCGGATTGTCGACGGCGCTGGGCGAACTGATCACCAGGCGCTGGGCGGTGAGTGAGCGCCGCGCCGCCTGGATGGCGCTCACCTGCAGGAAGTAGCGCTGGACGGACAGGTTGTCGACGGTGGGCGACTGGGCCAGCGCATTGCCCACGCGAACCGCGATCTCGTCGGCCTGATCGCCGACCATGGCGGGTGAGCCGCTGCCGATACCGCTGCGCATCGTGCTGCCGAGGGTGAGCGCCGAGGAGAGTTCACGCGAGACCGCCGGGGAGATACGACTGCTGTCCATCGCGCGTTCGAGGACCTGATGGGCCGAATCGAACCGGGCGAGCGCCGCCGTGGTCCGGGATTCGGCGTCCGACCCGCGCGCCGTGGCGGTCACCGCCAGGCTTTCGGCGGCGGCGTTGTAGTCGACGATCGGCTGGATGACGCGGGACTGTTCGGTCGCGGCTTCGAGCTGTTCGAGGGTGCGGAGTTCGTTGTTGATCCGTAGCACTGCGAACAGCGTCGCCAGGACAACCGGCAGCACCAGGACGATACCGACCTTGCGGGTGACCGACCAGTTGGACAGGCTGAGTTGCCACGGTCGCGGGGTTTCCATCCGCCTCTGTCGCCTCCGCATCACGATCGACCTCATTTTGGTGCGTGGCCGTTTCAGTTATGGTTGAATGTCACACCCGAACCGACCAGAGGTCTAGTTTTCCCGCTCGGAACATACCGTGCATGGTAGCGGTGGGCAATCGGGACGTTCTACCGGTTATACCGCGAAAAAAGTAGATGGTGAACGGGTTTCGTGGCATATCACAGATCGGTAATTTTCCATCCGATAATCCTACGAACTGCCTGGTCGGCCCTGCGGCTCGCGGGCGGGCCGGGGCCTCTCAGTAGCCTCTCAGTCGCTGCGGTCAAACTGGTGCAATGCGCATTCTGGTGGTCGACGACGATCGTGCGGTGCGGGAATCGCTGCGCCGATCACTGACCTTCAACGGCTACACGGTCGATCTGGCGGTGGACGGTATCGACGCTTTGGAGAAGGCGACCGCCGAACGGCCCGATGCTCTGGTCCTCGATGTCATGATGCCCAGGCTGGACGGCCTGGAAGTATGCCGGCGACTCCGCAGCACCGGTGACGACCTGCCGATCCTCGTGCTCACCGCCCGCGATTCGGTTTCCGAACGGGTCGCCGGCCTGGATGCCGGCGCCGATGACTACCTGCCCAAACCGTTCGCGCTCGAGGAACTGCTCGCCCGGCTGCGGGCGCTGCTCCGCCGCCGCGCGCCGGACCCCGGGGAAACGTCGGAAACCATGCGGTTCGCCGATCTCTCCCTGGACCCGGTCACCCGGGAGGTCGCGCGCGCGGACCGGTCCATATCGCTGACTCGCACCGAGTTCTCCCTGCTGGAAATGCTGATGGCCAATCCGCGCCGGGTGCTGACCCGCGGCCGGATCCTCGAGGAAGTCTGGGGTTACGACTTCCCGACCTCCGGTAACGCGCTGGAGGTCTATATCGGCTACTTGCGCCGGAAAACCGAGGCCGACGGCGAACCCCGGCTCATCCACACGGTGCGCGGCGTCGGCTACGTGCTGCGCGAAACACCTCCGTAAGCGCGGATATGGCACGTACTCCCCGCTCGGCGGCGAAGAAACATACCGTGGCGACACTCGGCCGGCCCTGGCCCGACGAACCGCCGCCCATGCGCCCGCCGACCCCGTTGACCCGCACCGTCTCCCTACGGTGGCGGGTAACGCTGCTGGCCGCTTCGCTGGTGGCGATCTTCGTGGCGATCACCTCGATCGCGGCGTACGCCATGGTCGCCCGGGCGCTCTACGGTCAGGCCGACGCCCAGTTGCATGCCCGCGCGGCCACCATGATCAGCGGCGATATCGACAATATGGCGTTCCAGTCGCTCGGCCTCGCCACCCTGTTCTCGAACGATATCGGTGTCGCGCTGATCTACCCGGTGCCGCCGTCGGAGGCCGACAAACCGGCGAGCATCCCCGTCTATCTGCCACCGCAGCCGACCACACCGCCCATCGGCACCGAAGAGGTCGCGGTGGCGCAGGGCAAACGGGAGTCTTCGCTGCGCACCTACAACAGTCAGCGAGTGCTCGCCGAACGCATGGACTCCGGGGTCACCCTGGTCATCTCGCAACGCCTGGAACCCACCCGGGAGGTGCTCGACCGACTGGCCTGGCTGCTGTTCGCCGTCGGCGCCTGCGGGGTCGTGCTCGCGGCCGGGGCGGGTACCACCGTCGGCCGCACCGGGTTGCGTCCGATCGCCCGCCTCACCGCGGCGACCGAGCGGATCGCCCGTACCGACGACCTGACACCCATCCCGGTCACCGGCGACGACGAACTCGCGCGGTTGACCGAGAGTTTCAACACCATGCTGCGGGCGCTTGCCGAATCCCGCGACCGGCAGCGCAGGCTGGTCGCCGATGCCGGTCACGAGCTGCGGACCCCGCTGACCTCGTTACGTACCAATATGGAACTGCTGATCGCCTCGAGCCGCCCCGATGCCCCGGCGATACCCGAGGAGGATATGGCCGAACTGCGTTCCGATGTGATGGCGCAGATCGAAGAGTTGTCGAACCTGGTGGGCGATCTGGTGGATCTGGCCCGCGAGGATGCGCCGGAAACGGTGTACGAGCGGGTCGATCTCGGTGAGGTCACCGAGCGCGCCCTGGAACGGGTCCGCCGCCGCGGCGCCGTGGTCTTCGACGCCGAACTGCGGCCCTGGTTCGTCTACGGCCACGACGCCGCCCTGGAACGGGCGATCCTCAATGTGCTCGACAATGCGGCGAAATGGAGCCCGCCCGGGGAACCGGTCCGGGTGCGGATGGCCGAAACGGGGCGCGGGCTGCTGGAACTATCGGTCGCCGACGCCGGGCCGGGTATCCCCCCCGCCGAACGCGAACTGGTCTTCGAACGCTTCTACCGGACCACGGCGTCTCGTTCCATGCCCGGTTCGGGTCTGGGGCTGGCCATTGTGAAGCAGGTCGTCACCAAACACGGCGGCACGATCGCCATCGACACCGCTGCGGACGGCGGCGCCCTGATCCGGATCGTTCTGCCCGGCGAGAGCCAGTAATCCATTCGTTCTTCGAGCGATCGTGTTCGGCCGCAACCCCGCGGCGCGCAAAAAAACACACGGCAATCTCAGATCGTTCTCAGTCGTGTTCGGCACCCTGGAAAGGGAATATGAGCAGAATAGAGAGACTATGACCGAGGATTCCACCAATCGGCCGGACCGGCCGGAAGAAGGACCGGTGCCGCCCTCGCATCCGCCTACCCAGCCGGGTGTGGCTCATGACCCCGGCGCCGCGCCGCCGGGGTATGCCGGTGTTCAGTATCCGGGCGGGCAGTCGTTTCCGGGTGGACGGCCCGGCGATACAGCCGCGTACCCGACGATGGGCCACGTGTACGGCGGTCCGCCCGCCGGCGGTCCGCCGCCGGGTGATACCGGGCAGTTCGTCGCCGCGGGCCCGCCGCCCGCGCCGCGGAAGAGTTCGCTGCGTACCGGGCTGGTGGCCGGGGGGATCGCGCTCGCACTGGTCTCCGGCGGCGTCGGGGGTGTGGTCGGCGCCCTGGTCACCGATTCCGGTAACGGACCTGCGGTGACCAATGCGCTCGATGCGCCGGTGCCCGAGATCAAGGACGCCGCGAACGCCCCGGCGGGTTCGGTACAGGCGGTCGCGCAGGAGGTCACTCCGTCGGTCGTGATGATCGAAGTGGCGAGCAACCGTGGGCAGGGCGAGGGCTCCGGCGTGGTGCTGTCCTCGGACGGGCTGATCCTGACCAACAACCATGTCGCGGCGGGCGGTGGCGCCGGTGGCGATATGCGGGTGACCTTCGCCGACGGCAGTACGGCCCCGGCCACCCTGGTCGGCGCCGATCCGGTATCGGATCTGGCGGTGATCCGGGCGCGCGGGAAAACAGATTTGAAACCGATCGAATTGGGCAGTTCGGCCGGTCTGCAGGTCGGTCAGCCGGTGGTGGCCATCGGGTCGCCGCTCGGCTTGGCGGGCACCGTCACCACCGGGATCGTTTCGGCGCTCAACCGTCCGGTCTCCACCACCGGTGAGGGCGGTGGCGACCCCACCGTGCCGAATCCGGTGATCGATGCGATCCAGACCGATGCCGCGATCAACCCGGGTAACTCCGGCGGCGCGCTGGTCGACAACCAAGGCCGGCTGATCGGTATCAACACCGCGATCGCGAGCCTGGGTTCCTCGGGCGCGGCCGGGCAGCAGAGCGGTTCGATCGGGCTGGGGTTCGCGATTCCGGTGGATCAGGCGCGGCGGGTCGCCGATGAGCTGATCAAGACGGGCCACGCCACGTACGCTCAGATCGGGATGACCGTGCAACGCGACGAATCCATACACGGGGCGCGCGTACTCGAGGTCACCCCGAACGGCCCGGCGGCGCAGGCCCGGATTCCGGCGGGTTCGATCGTGACCAGGTTCGACGACCGCACGATCGATTCCGGGGATGCCCTGGTGGCCGCGGTGCGGTCGAAACAGCCCGGGGACAAAGTGCAAGTGACGTACACGGATCGGCAGGGCGGCGGTTCGGAGACGGTCGAGGTGACCCTCGCCGCCGCCGCGGTGGAAGGAGCACGGTGATGCAGTTGGTGACCGGGGGCGGCCACGCCGCGACCGATATCGGCGCTACGGTGAGCGGTATGGAAATCGATGCTCCTGTGGCGGGGCGCGCACTGGTGGTGGTGGTCGACGATCGAACGGCGCACGGCGGCGAGGATTCGCTGGGGCCGCTGGTCACCGAACTGCTCACCGAGGCCGGGTTCCTGGTCGACGCGTCCGTTTCGGTGGAGGCGGATGAGGTGGCGATCCGGAACGCCTTGAACACCGCGGTGATCGGCGGTGTGGATATCGTGATCTCGGTCGGTGGTACCGGTATGTCGCCGCGTGATGTCACGCCCGAGGCGACTGCCGAGGTCCTCGATCGGGATCTGCCCGGCATCAGTGAGGCGCTGCGGGCGTCCGGCCGGGTGGCGGGTTCGCTGGACGCCGGTCTGTCCCGGGGGTTGGCCGGTATCTCCGGGAGCACCCTGGTGGTGAACTTGCCGGGCACCCGGGCCGCTGTCCGCGACGGTATGGCGACCTTGGGGCCGTTGGCGAGCCGGGTCATCGGTGAGCTGTCCGGGCTGTTGGAGTGAGCCGGAGTATGCGGTATGAGTGAGGGCGAGAACCCTGAGGTCCCCCGCCGGGCGCGGCGCCGGGCGGGGGACCTCGCACGTGTGGACCGGATTTTCGGTGCGGTACTGCCGAGTACGACTCGTGACGAATGGGACGACGGTTCGTCGCCGGACCGCACCGCCGACGATTGGCTGCGCGCCCAGGTTCCACCGCATCACGGGGACGCGGGTTGAATCGCAAAGACCTTGGCGCCCAGCGTTTTCAATGTGAGTGCGATATGAAATTGCTATCTCTCGGAGGTAGCCGGGAGGGTTTCCGTATCAATTGTCCAGAATTGGGCGCAGGGGGATTTTGACGGCGGCGGTGGGCGACGCGCGTCTTTTCTTTCATCCATACGTTTGCGGGCCGATTCCTTTACGGATTTTTATCGTTCCGGCGTGGCCACTCGGTGGTTCTGCTATGTAAGTGACCTGCATGTGCACACTCCGCTATACGTTGATGTGAAATAGATCACATCAACGTATAGCGAAAAGAAGCTTTGTCCAATCTGTTATCGACCGCTTAATCTCGGTGCGTCGACCGCCGCAAAGGCGGTCCGGCGGGCTTGCATCAACGGGGTCAGCCGGTCGCTTTCGTGTGCATTGCCTGTTTCGGGCGTTGCACCGAAATAACAACGGGTCACCTGTAGGTAACAAACGAGCGAAACACTGGTCGGAGCCGGAGAGCAGTGTGTCCGAGCTCGACGGCCTGCTGTTTGTCCGAATGATGAGGGGAAATATGAGCGAGAACCGCACCGGCGGTGTACGTAGTGGCGCCAGGATCGTGGGTATCGGTGCCGCGACCGCTGTCGCCGTCGGCCTGCTGTCGGTGGGCGCTGCCAACGCCGATACCTTCGTGCCGCTACCGGACGGCCAGAAAGCCGGCCCCGGAGTGACGATCTCCCGCACCGGTGAACATGCCGTGATCTCGCCTTCCATGGCCGCCAACGGCGCGGGCCGGGTCGTGTGGGTCTCCGGTAACGCCATCGCCGATGTCACGGTGACCCCCGAGGGGGAGGCAGGCCCGAACAACGGTCCCACCGGTGAAGACGGCACCAACAATTCATCCACCCATGGGGCTTCACAGCTCAACACCGGTTATATCGTCGGCTGCCAGGTCAGCATCGGCGACGAGGCGATCGGTCTGGGTGGATCGCTGGGGTTGAGCCTCGACGGCGGAAACGTCGGGGGCTCGGTCGGATTGGAACTGGGCCCGGGCGAAGTGAAGTTCGTCCAGATCGATTACAAGGACATCCCGAAGCCCGGCCGGTACTCGGTCGAGTACCAGGATGCCGAGATCGAGATCCAGGGTTGCGCGGGTTACGCGCAGGCGCGGTCGTACACGGTGGTCGAGATCATCGGCGACCACTACTCGAAGACGACCCTGTACGGCCAGCCGTTCAGCATCGGCTGAACCGCCCGGCCCGTCCCGTCGTATCGAACCGAACCTCATCTCGCGTAATCCGCGAGTTTCCCCTCGAAGGGTCCAACCATGATCAACCGAAAGAATCTGGCGCGCCTCGCCGGTGCCGGTGCCGCCGCCACCCTCGCCCTGGGCCTGTTCTCCACCGGAGCGGCCAATGCCGACACTTTCGTGCCGCTGCCCGGCGGTGAACTCGTCAAAACGCTGTCCGACGGCACGGTGGTGACCGTGCGCATGGTCGGCGAATCGGCCACCATCAGTCCGTCGATGGGTGCGACCCCGGTGCATCGCAACGCCTGGGTCTCCGGGAGCGCGCAGGTCGAAATCGCCGGCGGCGAAGACGTGGGCGGCAAGATCTACCCCGGCTACGTCGTGGGCTGCCAGGTCAACATCGCCGGTGGCGGTGCCGAGGGCGGCGCCGACGCCGAAATCGATTCCGAGGGCAATGTCAGCCCCAGCGCCGAAACCGGCGCCAACCTGACCGTCGGCCCCGGCCAGGCGGAATCGTTCTACGTCCTCGATATCGAGAAGCCCGACGACTACGGCAACGAGGACCACGCCACCAACAACAGCTTCGACGGCAACAGTGGCTCGGTGACCTGGTCCGACCAGACCATCGGCCTCAACGGCTGCGGCGGCTACGCTCAGGCGCGATCGTTCATCAGCGTCGAGGTGGAAACCGAGAATGTGATCAGCTACGTGACCCTGTGGGGGCAACCGTTCAGCCTCGGCTGACAGCCGGTCGAACTGTCATATTGGCACGGATACGGGCCCGTCGCAGCAGCGGCGGGCCCGTATCCGTGCGCCCGGCATTGCCGGGCATGCGGTGCCCGCATCATGTTTTCCCAGCACCCGTCACCTTCCGGTTACCCGTGAATCATCCGGACGCCACACCGAATGGGTGGCGCGGTAGCCAAGTGTTCACCGGCTGTGTGGTTTCGGGTTCATCTAGTGGCTACAGCCGTAACCCAAGCTCTATGGAGCCTGTCTCGGGCCGCCCCGGCGTCGATCGCTGCGATACCGGGCGTCGCTGTAAAACCTTGATGAGGGGAAATATGAGCAAGAACCGCACCACCGGTCTGCGCCCCGGCGCGCGCGCCCTGGGCGTGGGCGCCGTCGCCGCTGTGGCCATGGGTCTGTTCTCCACCGGTGCAGCCAACGCGGACACCTTCGTCCCGCTGCCGGACGGTGAGAAACTGGGACCCGGTGTCAAGATCACCCGCACCCACGAGAGTGCGCTCATCTCGCCGTCGATGGCCGCCAATGGTGCGGGCCGCACCGTGTGGGTGTCGGGCAACGCCACCGCCGACGTTTCGGTCACGCCCGAGGGCGAAGCCGGCCCGAACAACGGCCCGACCGGTGAGGACGGCACCAACAACTCGTCCACCCACGGTGCCTCGCAGCTCAACACCGGCTATATCGTCGGCTGCCAGGTGAGCATCGGTGACGACGCGATCGGCCTGGGCGGATCCCTCGGTCTCAGCCTCGACGGCGGTAGCGTCGGCGGCTCGGTCGGCCTGGAACTGGGGCCGGGCGAGGTCAAGTTCGTGCAGATCGATTACAAGGACATCGAGAAGCCCGGCGTCTACTCCGTCGAATACCAGGACGTCGAGATGGAGATCCAGGGTTGCGCCGGTTACGCGCAGGCCCGCGCCTACACCGTGGTCGAGATCATCGGTGACCACTACTCGAAGACCACCCTCTACGGGCAGCCGTTCAGCATCGGCTGACGTGCTGACACCGGTTCATCCACCACAACTTCCGCTGTAGCGAATTCAACCCCAGAGGGGCATCCACACATGTTCAACCGTAAGAATCTGGCGCGCCTCGCCGGTGCCGGTGCGGCCGCCACGGTCGCGCTGGGCCTGTTCTCCACCGGCGCCGCCAATGCCGACACCTTCATTCCGCTGCCCGGCGGCGAAATCGTCAAAACCCTCTCCGATGGCACCGTGGTGACGGTGCGCATGGTCGGCGAGTCCGCGAACATCAGCCCGTCCATGGGCTCCACTCCCGTACACCGTAACGCGTGGGTTTCCGGTAGCGCACAGGTCGAGATCTCCGGCGGCGGCGAGGACGTGGGCGGCAAGATCTACCCCGGCTACGTCGTGGGCTGCCAGGTCAATATCGACGGCGGCGGTGCCGAGGGCGGCGCGGACGCCGAGATCGATTCCGAGGGCAACGTCAGCCCCTCGGGCGAGGTCGGCGGCGACCTGACACTCGGCCCGGGACAGGCCGACTCCTTCTACGTCCTCGATATCGAGAAGCCGGACGACTACGGCAACGAGGACCACTCGACCAACAACAAGTTCAAGGGCAACACCGGTTCGGTCACCTGGTCCGACACCACCATCGGCCTGAGCGGCTGCGGCGGCTACGCGCAGGCGCGGTCCTTCGTCAAGGTCAAGGTCGAAACCGATAACGTCATGTCCGTCGTGACGCTGTGGGGCCAGCCGTTCAGCCTCGGCTGATCGCTCTCGCCCGCCGGCCCGGGCAGCTCGCCTGCACCGGCCGAATCGGATACCTGGAGGGGTCCGCCCGCGAACTGCGCGGCGGGCCCCTTTCGGGTGTCAATGGAAGACCACCGTCAGCGCGCTGTTCAGCGAGGCCGCGGCGACGGCTGCCGCACGCCGCGAATCGAGGGCGACCAGCACCACCGGCTCCGCCCGGCTCGCGCCGGATTCGGCCGCGGCTTCCGGAACCAGCACCACTGCGGCATCCTCGGCCAGGGTCGCGGCCCGCGCCGGATCCGTGGTGTCGGCGGCGACGACATCCACCCGGTCACCGGCGCGCAAGATCTCGGTGATGGCGGAATCGGCGAGCCGGATGGGCACGATACGGGCATCCCGGCTGCCGGTCGCCACTTCGGCCAGCCGCGGGCCGACCACCCGGACATCGGTCAGTACCTCACCGGTACGGAGGGCCGCGGTGAGAACCGCGCCGGTCAACGCGGCCGGATCGGTTTCGGCCCCCTCGGGCGCGGCACCGGGAGGCAGCCGTGCCGGCCGTAGATCCGCGGATGTCAGCAGGTGGCCGGGGGCGAGATCACGGGCGGCCACCACGACGGCGACACGGGCGCGTTCAGGATCCTCGCGGAGGAAAAGTATCGTGGCCGCCACGGCGCACAGAACCGCCAGTACCCGCCGCAGCAGTACCCCATCGGCCCACGGGGGCCGGTTGTCGAACGCTTCCCGCCAGGTGTCCCCGGACCCCAGCGGGCCACGCATACGGGTTTCGGCGGGCGGACGTAGACGACTCATGGACCGAGCGTATGGCCGCAAACTCCGTCCCGGCTCGGCCCGGAATCGATTGTGGACAACTCGCGGGATGTGGATGGATCAGCGGGCGGACACCGAACTCGGCGCCGGGTATTTCGCTCAGCTGGCGGCAGCCGCCGGCGCCGAGGAAGTGCCGGACGAGCCCGAAGAACTGGAATCCGCGGAACCGGACGAGCTCGAACTGTCCGATTTCGCCGGTTCACTGGCCGACGATGCCCCGCTGCGGCTGTCGGTCCGGTAGAAGCCGCTGCCCTTGAAGACGATGCCCACCGAGTTGAACAGCTTGCGCAGCGCTCCCGAGCATTCCGAGCACACCGTGAGTGCGTCATCGGTGAACGACTGAACGATATCGAAGCGGTTGTCGCACTGGGTGCACGCGTATGAATAGGTTGGCACTGGGTCCTCCGCGGTATTCGAGAATTAGCACTCTACAGGCCACAGTGCCAACAGTGCCAATCGCCGATTGATTCCCGCAGGTCGGAGGGTGTGATGTGGTTCGCGGTGCGGTGCGCGATGCGGTTCCAGGAACCGGGCGGGCCCACCTGAAAGAGCAGACCATCGAATGAGGTCGTTACAGGGTGAGGTGCAGTGGTACGGACTGACAGGACGGACCGGCTCAGCGCAGTCACCGCGAGGAGTGCCGGCTGGTTGGTAGGCGGTGGGCCGGAGCCTGTCGGCCGCTGGTCAGGAGGTGGACCATCCGTGAAGGGGCGGGCTGTAATTTTGGAGCCGCTCCGCGGCTCGAGGGTGGGGCCCTTCGGGGTCCGGTTCTTCACTCCTGCGCTCCTCCGCTTCGCTCCCCCGCTCCGTCGCTCCAGAACCGGGCGGGGCCCACCCCAGGGGAGGTGAACTCATCGGGTGGGGTGTGGAGTGGGACGGACCGACAGGAGGCGATGCTCGGCAACGTCGGCCGCGGCGAGAAATCAGCCGGTTCGTAGGCGGCGGGCCCTCCGGGGGTCAAGGGTGGGTGGGGTTCAGAGGAGTTGGTCCGGTGGTGGGGGTGAGGGCCCAGGGCATGCGGATGTCGTGTGGTTCCTCCGGTAGGTGGTCGACGACCTCCTCGTCGCGGACCACCACCATGAACCGTGCGGCGGGGTCGGCCAGGCCGAGCGTTCGGTCGTAGTATCCGGCGCCCTGTCCCAGGCGTACCCCGCGGCGGTCCACCGCCAGGGCGGGCACCAGGATCAGCTCGGCAGCGGCGACCGTTTCCGGGGAAAGTATGGGGCCTTCCGGCTCGAGTAAGCCGTAGCGGGCCGGGCGCAGTGCCTGCGCGCCGGTGTATTCGCCCCAGTACAGCGGACCGGTTTCGCGGGTAACCGGCAGCAGTACCCGGCTGCCCGCCGCCCGTAGCGCGTCGGCAATCGCCACCGATCCGGGCTCCCCGCGGACCGGTACATAGGCGCACACCCACTCGCCGGTTCCCAACCGCCCGGCTGCCGCCGCGAGCGCGTTCGCCTCCGCGGCGCGTACGGAGTCCGGAACCTGCAGACGCCGAGCGCGGATGGTCGCCCGCCAAGCCTGCTTGTCGATCTCCTCGGGCATCCGCACGGCGACAACCCTATGCGCCCGTTCGGCCCTGGTCCCCACGCCGGCCGAATGCGCCCGGACGACACCGCCGGTTCAGGTGGGCGGCCGGACGCCTCGAATCGCGTGGAATCGGCTCGGGCGCATCGAACAGTTCCGGTTCCGATTACCCGGTCCGCCGGGCGCATACCGGGCGCAGCCCGGGTGACGCTGCCGCGCTGTGCGGCCGGACGTTCCAGCCACATGTACGGAGCCGGCATGCGTAGCAATGGCGTCGAGTTCTGGCGGGACAGCCGGAAAACCCATGCCCCGGGCGGCCAATGGAACATGCGCGACAGGCTGTCGGCGCCTCGGCTGGTGGGCTTCGCGTGTTCGGTACGCCCAGGCGCCGGCCCGCAAGGCAACGTGGGTGCCGCGCAGATAGGGAGAGTATTCGGGTGTCTGAGCCGCGGTCCCGGAACCCGGGTGCGGGAGGCGCGCCGATATGGACAGCCGTTCGAACCGGGAGAACCGTGGATAGGGTGTGTACATGACAGCAGAGGCCGCAGTGCAGGGAAACGGGGACGCGCACCCGTCGAAACCGGAATTCCGGACGGCCGTCGTACCTGCGGCGGGGCTGGGCACCCGGTTCCTGCCTGCCACCAAAACCGTACCCAAGGAATTGCTGCCGGTGGTCGATACCCCGGGTATCGAACTGGTGGCCAGCGAGGCGGCCGGTTCCGGTGCCCAGCGGCTGGTCATCGTCACTTCGCCCGGTAAGGACGGGGTGACCGCGCATTTCGTGCAGGATCTCGTGCTGGAGAGCACCCTCGCCGAGCGCGGGAAGTTCCAGTTGCTGGAGAAGGTGCGCAAGGCGCCGGGGCTGCTCGATGTCACCTCCGTCGTACAGGAGGAACCGCTCGGGCTCGGGCATGCGGTGGCCCAGGCCGAAGCGGTACTCGACCCCGACGAGGAGACCATCGCGGTACTTCTGCCCGACGATCTGGTCCTGCCGTGCGGGGTGCTCGATGTGATGAACCGGGTCCGGCGAAAACGCGGCGGGTCCGTACTGTGCGCCATCGACGTGCCGAAGGACCAGGTGAGCGCGTACGGGGTGTTCGATGTGGCCCCGGTACCCGACGCCGTCAACCCGAACGTGATGCGCGTCAAGGGCATGGTCGAGAAGCCGAGCCTGGACGAGGCGCCGTCGACCTACACCGCCGCGGGCCGCTATCTGCTCGACCGCGCGATCTTCGACGCGCTGCGCCGGATCGGCCCCGGCGCTGGTGGGGAACTGCAACTCACCGACGCGATTTCGCTGCTCATCGACGAAGGACACCCGGTGCACGTGGTTGTCCACCGTGGGTCGCGCCACGACCTCGGCAACCCGGGCGGCTATCTTCGTGCTGCGGTGGATTTCGCATTGGAGCGTGACGAATACGGTCCGGCGCTACGCGAATGGCTCCAGCACCGGCTGAGTCCGGACTGGGACCCGCAACTCACCGTGGACGAATGAGAACGCCTGCGCCGGCGAGGACATCGGGAAGGGCTGGATGCGCTCTGTCGAGGATCAGCAGATCAAGGTGACGGCCGCGGCCGTCGCGCCGCGACCGGCGCGGGTCGCGATAGCCGAGGCCCAGGGGCTGCTGTGTGCCGAAGATGTGGTGACCGAGCGGCCGCTGCCGGGTTTCGACCAGGCCGCGATCGACGGATACGCCGTGCGCAGCGTGGATGTGGCATCCGCGGGCGCCGATATCCGCGACGAGGACGGCGAACTGGTCGACCTCACCCTGCCGGTGGTGGGTGAGGTACTCGCCGGCTCGCGCCAGCCCATCCGGTTGCAGCCGCGCCAGACCGTCCGGGTGGCGACCGGGGCGCCGCTGCCGACTCTCGCGGACGCGGTACTGCCGCTGGATTTCACCGATGGTGGCCGGGGCCGGCTCAAGGTGTACGAACCGGTGCGGTCCGGAGACTACGTGCGCCGCGCCGGTGATGATGTGCAACCCGGCGATGTGGCCGTCCGGGCCGGCACGATCATCGGACCGGCCCAGGTCGGTCTGCTGGCCGCGGTGGGGCAGGACAAGGTGCTGGTGCATCCGCGGCCGCGGCTCTCGGTGATCTCCATCGGGGAAGAACTGGTCGATATCGACCGGATGCCCGGGCCCGGGCAGGTCTACGACGTGAACTCCTATGCGCTGGCCGCGGCCGCGCGCGACGCGGGCGCGGATGTGAACCGGGTCGGCATCGTCGATGCCGACCCGCGCCGATTACGCGATGTGGTCGAGGGGCAGCTGGTACGCGCCGAGGTCGTGGTGATCGCGGGCGCGGTCGGCGGCTGGGCCTCCGATCAGGTGTGTGAGGCGCTGGAAGGTCTCGGTGAACTGGAGATCGCGCGGGTCGCGATGCACCCGGGATCGGTACAGGGTTTCGGCCGGCTCGGCCGGGACGAGGTACCGACCTTCCTGCTGCCGTCGAACCCGGTGGGCGCCCTGGTGGTTTTCGAGGTCATGGTGCGGCCGCTCATCCGGATCGCGCTGGGCCGGCGGCAGCCGATGCGCCGGATCGTGCGCGCCCGCACGATCACCCCCATACAGTCGATGGCCGGCCGCAAAGGTTATCTGCGGGCCCAGCTGATGCGCGACGAGGCCACCGGTGAGTACCTGGTTCAGCCGCTCGGCAACAGCGCCGGGGCGTCCTCGCATCTGCTGGCCGCCATGTCGGAGGCCAACAGTTTGATCGTGGTCGAGCCCGACGACACCGAAATCCGCACCGGTGACAAGGTTCGAGTCGCGTTCCTGGCGCAGCGCGGCTAGAAGTGGAGTCCATGAACTTATTCCGGGCGACACAGCACCCCGGATGGCCCGCGCATCTGGGGCCGGTGCGCGTGGCGGCCGGTGAGGTCACGTTGCGGCCGGTGCGGTTACGGGATGCCGCGGCATGGAGCAGGATCCGGTTACGGGACCACGATCATCTGGAGCCGTGGGAACCGACGGGGCGCGGTGCCTGGGATGCGCGCAATCACGCGTCGAACTGGCCACCGCTGTGGTCGAGCCTGAAGGCAGAGGCCCGGCGGGGGGCCATGATTCCACTGGTGATCGAGGTGGACGGCGCATTCGGTGGCCAGCTCACCGTCGGCAATATCGTGCGCGGCGCATTGCGTTCGGCGTGGATCGGTTACTGGGTCACCCGGGACCTGGGCGGACAGGGAGTCGCGACCGCGGCCTTGGCGCTGGGGCTCGACCACTGTTTCGGCCCGGTCGGATTGCATCGGGTCGAGGCCACGGTTCGTCCGGAGAATCTCGCCAGTCAGGCGGTGTTGCGCAATGTCGGGTTCCGTGAAGAAGGTTTGCTGCACAGATATCTCGATGTGGACGGGGCCTGGCGCGACCATCTGCTGGTCGCCATGACGGTGGAAGAACTGTCCGGCAGGGTGGTCGACCGGCTGGCCCGGGAAGGGCGGTTGACGCTGCGCTGAACCCGCGCCGGGGACCGGCCTGTTCGGCCCCGCGCTGGTGGAAATGTGACTCATGTGGCGTATGTGCACGGCGCGCCTGCCGTGTCGTACCCCTACTCGGAATTAACCTACGGACGTCGGTGGTGCGCCTCGCGCCATCGGCGGGAAGCTCGTACCACGATCTGCGAGACGTGCCCGCGGGGAAGAACTCCGGCGTCGGGACGCACCGGTCATGGCGTGGGCTTGGACGACGACCATGCGGGACGGAGGTGCTGACGACGATGCCGAACTCGATCCTGTGGATCGGCCTGGTCGTGCTGTGGGTCTTCGTCCTGTTCCCTATCCTCGCCGACCGGCACCCGAGAATCCGCCGGACAACGGATACCGCCCTGGCTACGCGGGTACTGCATCGTGGAGATTCCAAACGGCGCAAGGGAAAAGGGTATGTCCGCAAGAAGCGGTCCGGCCGACCCTATCGAAAGCGCCACCACGGCAACGATGCGGAGGATCGCATGACCACAACAGCCGAGGAGGCCATTGCCGAGGCTGACGAGAAATTACCCTTTACCACCGCCGGCGAAGACTCGGACGACACCTTCGACGAGATCGAGATCCGGGACGAATCCGGGACCGTGGACACCGAAGACGATCCGGCGTCCCAACCGGCCGGCGATACCGCGGCGGAAACCGAACCGCTCGGCGGGGCCGTGGCGGATACCGCGCCCGCCCGGATACCGCCGGTTCGTGTGAGTGCCCGGCAGGCCACCACACCCGAAGCGTCTGGTGGCGAGCAAGATTTCGTGCCCAACCGGCGCGGACGCGGTGGCTACGATCCCGAAGCGGATGCCGTCGCGCGCGCCGCCCGCTATACCTTCCGGCAGCGAGCCGTCGTCGCTCTCATCCTCGCAACCGTGCTCTGCGGTGGCCTCGCCGTAGCCATCGGACCCCTCTTCTGGTGGGGATGTGGTGGCGCCCTGCTGTCGCTGGTCACCTATCTCGGTTACCTGCGTAAGCAGGTGCGGATCGAGCAGGAGATCCGCCGTCGGCGCAGTGCCCGCCTGGCCGACCGGGACCGCGACCTCGGCGGCGAACCGGTCGAGGACGAGGAACCCGTCACCCCGGCCGCAGTCCGGCCCGGGATGGACCGCGATACCGCCCGCGCCCTGCGCCGCCGCTCGCATCTGCTCGAATCGGACGACGAAGATCCCGCCTTCGAGCATCTGGACGTCTATGACGCCACCGTCGCCCGGACGGTACGCCACCGGGCCAGCGGCGGCGATATCCGTCGCGCGGCCGGAGCGTGAACCGGGCCGGCCCGTGCCGGCCGGTCGCGCCCGGCATTGGCGTTTTCGCAGGTCAACACCTCGATTCGGTGTAAGCTGGCCCGGTTTGCTAGAGTGACACAGCGCGGTTCACCGAACCGCACGGGGCTATAGCGCAGTTGGTAGCGCGTCTCGTTCGCATCGAGAAGGTCAGGGGTTCGATTCCCCTTAGCTCCACAGATAGAAACCCCCTCTGGCCAGGTAAAAGGTCGGAGGGGGTTTTTCACTGCCGGTTTTCCGGGATGGATTCGTTCGTGGGTGTCGCGTGTGCGGGCGCGAAAGCACCGGCTCGCGCAGCGAGTGTCGCCGCAATGGCCGCGCGCTCCGGTAACCGGGCGTCGGCCGGGGTGCGCAACAGCACTATCTGGTGATATACCGGCGCAGTAGCTGCGATGAGCAGCGCGCGCGCATCGGTTTCGGGCGGGATCTCACCGCGCCGGATCGCTCGTTCCACGGTGATCTCGCACTGTGTGTAGCGGTCCTCCCATAGTTGCTGCAGTGCCCGCGCGGCGTCCTCCGAGCGGAAAGATACCGCGACCAGCGCCATTGCGATCGACGATTTTTCGGTGAACGAGTCCTGGATCTCGCGGTTCAACGCCGTGAGATCACCGCGCAGCGAGCCGCTGTGGGGTGGGTGCCAATCCAGATCGCTTGCGGCGGCGAACACGTCGGCGATCAGGCCACCGACATCGTGCCAGCGGCGGTACACGGTGGTGCGGTGCACGCCGGCGCGGGTGGCGACCGTATCGACGGTCAGTGCGTCGTAGCCGTTTTCGGTGAGCTCCGCCTCGACGGCTGCGAGGACCTGGGCGCGGATGCGGGCTGTGCGGCCGCCCGGGCGTGCCCGCGGCGGGGCGGCGGTTTCAGTGACGGGGGTCATAGTGGGTATCCGGTTGCTCGGCGGGACATGATGTGCCATGATCCTAACGCAACATTCGTCGCACTAGTGAGGTCGCCAATGCTCATTCGAAGTGTTCACCAGGCTCAGCGGTCGTCTTTGATCGTGTCGTCCTCGAATACTTCGGAGGTAGTTCGTGCCCACTCAGATCACCGCGCTCGCGGTCAGCAAATCCTTCGACGGCCGCACGGTTCTCGATGAGGTCACCTGTTCGCTCGGCGCGAGTGAACGCACCGGGATAATCGGGGAGAACGGGTCCGGTAAGAGCACCCTGCTGCGCCTGTTCGCCGGCAGCGAGCAGCCCGATCAGGGTGAGATCATCGTGCACGCCGAAGGCGGTGTCGGTTATCTGGCTCAGGACGAGCAACTCCCCGCGCACCTGAGCGTCCAGCAGATCATCGACCGGTCGTTGCACGAGCTGCGCTGCATCGAAGATCGGATGCGTCGTCTCGAAACGGAGATGTCCTCCGGCGACGAGTCCCATCTCGACGAATACGCCGAACTGGCGACGGTTTTCGAACTGCGTGGCGGTTACGATGCCGATGCCCGGGTAGAGCGAGCCCTGCACGGTCTCGGGCTGGGCGTGGTTTCACGCGATCGGGCTGTCGGTGGCCTCTCCGGCGGGGAACAGGTCCGCCTGCGCATGGCAGCACTGCTCGCCGCGGCGCCCGAGGTGCTGCTACTGGATGAGCCGACCAACCATCTCGACGACGACGCGCTGACCTGGCTGGAGGACCATCTGCGGACTCGGCGCGGCACCACGGTCACCGTCTCCCACGACCGCACCTTTCTCGAGCGAGTGACGACCACGCTTCTCGAAGTGGATTCCGATCGTCGATGCGTTGTGCGCCACGGTAACGGCTACAGCGGCTACCTCGCCGAACGCGAGGCGGCGCGGCAACGCTGGGTCCAGGCCCACCTGCGCTGGCAGGACGAGGCCGAGCAGTTGCGCGAAACCGTCGACACCACGGCACGACGGGTGGCGCCGGGGCGTCGGATGAAGGACAACAACAAGATGGCCTACGACCGGGCAGGTGGCCGCGTGCAGCAGTCGCTGGCAAGCCGGGTCCGTAATGCCGAGGAGCGCCTGCGTCGGCTACTGGCCGATCCGGTGCCGCCGCCCCCGGAACCATTGAAGTTCAGGGCGGTTCCCCCGGCCGGACGCGCGCAGGGGATCGTCCTGGATGCCACCGATATCGCGCTGGAGGGCAGGCTTTCACCAACGAGTGTGCGGGTGTCCGCGGGCGAACGGCTGCTGATCACCGGCCCGAACGGTGTGGGTAAGTCCACGCTGTTACGGGTATTGGCGGGCGAGCTCACCCCCGATCGCGGCACGGTGATCCGGCGCGGCCGGGTCGGATATCTCGCTCAGGAACCGCGTCCGCCGGTACCCGGCCGAACCTTGCTGTCCGCTTTCGCGCAGGGCCGTTCGGGGCAGCCCGGTGACCACGCCGAACGTCTGCTGGCACTGGGCCTGTTCACCCGCGCCCAGCTCACGAACCGGGTGGAGAATCTGTCCACCGGGCAGCGGCAGCGGCTCGAACTGGCACGGCTGGTCAGTGAACCATCGGAGCTGCTGCTCCTGGACGAGCCCACCAACCACCTCTCGCCGGGACTCGTCGAGGAGCTGGAAGCCGCCCTGGCCGACTATCGAGGTGCGCTGGTAGTGGTCAGCCACGACCGCCGACTCCGCGACCGCTGGCGTGGCGCCCTACTCGATATGCGCGCACCGGCCGCGGCCTGATGTCGATCATCGACCACAACTCACTGCACACAGAACGGATTCCGCATGCCCGAACAGCCCCCGGTCACCGCACCCACCGTGCTGCATCCGATGCCCGGACAGTCCCGCGTGGTACTGCTGAAACCGCTGGTCACCTCGCCGCTGATCGAGGTCGGTGAGTACTCCTACTACGACGACCCGGATGACCCCTGCGCCTTCGAAACCCGCAATGTCCGCTACCACTACGGTCCGGAGAAACTGATCATCGGCAAGTTCTGCGCCCTGGCCACGGGCGTGCGGTTCATCATGAACGGCGCCAACCACCGGATGGACGGACCGTCGACCTTCCCGTTCCCGACCATGGGCGGCGCGTGGTCGCGCCATGTCGATCTGCTCATGGATCTGCCGAATCGCGGCGACACCGTGGTCGGCAACGACGTCTGGATCGGATACGGCGTCACGGTGATGCCCGGAGTCAGGATCGGCCACGGCGCGATCGTCGGTGCGGGCTCCGTGGTGACTGCCGACGTCCCGGACTACGGCATCGTCGGCGGCAGTCCGGCCGGACTCATCCGCTTCCGTTTCAGCGCGGACGATATCGATCGCCTGCTGGCCCTCGCCTGGTGGGACTGGCCGATCGAACATATCGACGAGAACGTCCGCGCGATCATGTCCGGCACCGTCGACGACCTGGAGAAAGCGGCACGCGCACAGGGGTTGTAGCCACCATGTCGCCGCGCTCCCGCGCCCTTTCGCCGACCTGTACGACCCTCGGAATCGAACGAATATATGCCTGAATCACCCGGCCCCACCATGCTTGCCGACTGGATTCGCGACCATGCGATACCGCTGAAGCACCTCGACTCCGACGACCCACTCGATGACCTGGAACCGCTGCGCGAGGTCATCGGCGCCGCCCGTGTCGTCGCGATCGGCGAGAACTCGCACTTCATCACCGAGTTCGCGCGGATGCGACAGCGCATCCTGCGCTTCCTGGTCGAACGGTGCGGCTTCACCGTTCTGGCTTTCGAGTACGGGTTCAGCGAGGGCTTCCCCCTCGACGCCTGGGCACAAGGGGCGGGCGCCGACGACGAGCTGGCGACCCACTTGGCCGGGACGATCCCGGTGGGAGTCGGCGAGCCGTTGCGCTGGATCCGCCGGTACAACGCCACGGCAGCCACGCCGGTGCGTTTCGCCGGTATCGATATTCCGGCGGCGGGTGGTTCCCTGCTCCCTGCGCTGGGTCCGGTCGCCGACTATCTGCGCGAGGTCGATCCGGGGATGCTGCCGGAGGCCGAGACGGCGCTACGGATCGCCGCTTCCTTCGCCGGTGCCTCCGCGGCTTCGGCCGCGCCGGCCTGGACTCGGCTTCCGGCCGCCGACCAGGACGCGCTCACCGCGGTTCTGGCACGCCTGCTCATTCGCTTCCGAGCCGTCGAATCGCTGTACCTCTCGCGCGGCGATCAGCGCGGTTATGACATCGCCCGGCGTCAACTCGAAGCTGCCGTTACCGCCGACTACGGCTTCCGTGCGATGGCCGGCCTTTTCGCCGGAACCGGGCTCGCCGGCGATACTTCGGCCCGTGACTGCTTCATGGCCGAATCGGTACTTTGGCATCTGCAACGTTGCGCCCCTGCGGCGCGGATCGTCCTGGTCGCCCACAACGCCCACATCCAGAAAGAGCCGGTCTCTTTCGACGGTCACCTGACCGGTTTCCCCATGGGGCACTACCTGCACCGCGTCCTGGGTGACGGCTACTTCGCCCTCGGCCTGACCAGCACCGAAGGACATACCGCGGATATGCGCCCCGATGAAAGCGCGCCCTTCGGCTTCACTGTCGAACCCACGCCACTACATCCGCCCGAACGAGGAAGTATCGAAAGCTCGTTCACCGATGCCGGTCTCGGACCCGGCATCGTCGATCTTCGCCGCGCCCGCCACGAAGTCACCGGCGGTCCCGTGCCGGACCGCACACGACTGCAGAGCGCCTACCTCCATATCCCCGTCCTCGACGCCTTCGACGCCGTACTGAACACCGCGACCTCCACGGTGTCCGGTGACATCAGGCAGTGACCAGCCGCGCTCCCGCTATTCGCAGTAGGTCGTGCACACGCTGATGGTCGCCGATCGCAGGGGGTTTGCGACCGGAGTCACTGCTGTTCTGGCAGGTCTTCCGTCGCTGTGACGGTGGACCGAGCCCACACCCGGCAGCGCGGCGCCCCTGCAGCCTGTTGTGGAGCCGTCGGCCCGGGCAGCGAGCAGAACGCCCTGCTGCGGCCTTTCGCGCTGCACCGCAACGGATTGCGTTGATCCGCAGTACGCGTTCGGTTGCTTGTCCAGGGCGACGGTGCATCAGGCGGCGGCCGGCGGGCCCGCGGCCGTCACCGCAACCGGGGGAGGCCGAAGCCGGCCGGGACGTTCGATGAATGCCTTCGCGTGGTCGATGTTGCTCCAAAAAGCGAATGCAAGAGTGCGTTTCATCGGTGATCGGTGATGTACATCAACTATTGTCAGCGACTGAACAAAACCTATCCGATAGCGGTACGACCGAATCGAGAGCCGATCATGTTTGGACAGAGTGTGATGGTGCCGGGGGACGTTCGAACGGGGCGGCAGGTTGCGCCTCCGTGGGGCGGGCTGCCGACAGCCACGCAGTTGCTGTGCAGTTTCCAGGGGACGAAGTTCGCAGATCACGAACTGCTGCGCTCGGCGCACGCACTGGCGGCGCTGCATGCGCGCCGGATCACCATGCAGGACAGTCGCCTGGTCGCCGAAATGGACCAGCGCCGCCGCGAATTGATCGAGGATATCGACGAGTGGTTTCACGAACGCGGACCGCGCCTGCTCGACGGGCTGATCCATACCGAAACGCTGGGTGCTGTGATCGATCGGCTGGCCTGGCGCTGGGTGGATGCCAACCAGATGGTCGAAACCGACGGCGCGCGCGATCAGTACGCACGTAAACGCTGGCACCGCCTGGCCGAGCTGATCGACGGGTACACCGAACTGGCCGGCGATATAGTCGGCGGCCGCAGGCGGTTTCCCGGCCGGATGTGAGACTGCCACACCGGCGCTCGATCGCCGCCGATCGAGCGCCGCAGCCGGTTGATCAGCGGTCCAGAACCGACAGCATTCCCGATACGGCGGCCGGCCAGGTGAACTGTTCGGCCCGCTGCCGGGCCGCGTCCCGGCGTCGGGCGGCCGGCCGGGCGAGAACATCGGTGACGGCATCGGCGAACGCCGCCGGGTCGTCGGCGGCCACCGCGCCGCACTCGGCGGTCACGATATCGGCCAGGGCCGAGGACCGGCTGGCCACCACCGGCGTACCCGCGGCGAGGGCCTCCAGTGCGGCAAGGCCGAACGTTTCGTGCGGACCGGGTGCGAGCGAAATATCGGCAGTGGCCAGCAATCTGGCCACCTCGGCGCGATCGGTGATGAATCCGGTGAAATGGACCGCGGGCACACCGTCCGCGAGCACCGGCACCGATCGGGCCCGCCGCTCCAGTGCTTCTCGCCGCGGCCCGTCACCGGCGACCACCAGGCGCGCTTCCACCCCACCGCGGCGCAGCTCGGCGATGGCCTCGATACTGCGGTCGACCCGTTTCTCCACCGACAGCCGCCCGCAGTGCACCAGCAGCGGATGGCCGGGCACACCGAGGTCCGCCCGCAGGCCGTGATCGTGCCGTTGCGGACTGAACAGGTCCAGATCGACGCCCAGCGGAACCATCTCGACATTGGACGCGCCGATACGCCGGAATTCGGCGCGGGCGAATTCCGTGGTGCAGACAACCATGTCGTACTGATCGGCCGTGTGCCGGTTGGCGATATCGGCGAGGCGACCGGCGTATCGGCGGGGCATGAGCTGTCCCAGCAGGCGGTCGAGCCGTTCATGCGAGATCATCACGCCGGCGACGCCCCGGCGGCGGGCCCAGCGCCCGAAGCCCCGCAACGTCAACCGGTCGGAGACCTCCAGCGCGTCGGGCCGCAGCCCGGCCAGGGTGTCGGCCACCCGCCGTGGGTCGGCGGCACGGTAGCCGCCGGTCCACGGAATCGGCAGAGCGGGCAGGGTGATCCGCACGACCCCGTTCGGCAAGGTTTCCTCGAGCCGGCGCGGACCGGGGACGATCAGCACGACTTCGTGGCCGGCGGCCACATATCCCGCGCCCAGGTGGTGCAGCGCGGTACGCAAACCGCCGGAGCGCGGCCCGTAGAAATTGGCCAATTGCACGATGCGCACGCCGCCGATCGTCGCGGGGTCCGGGTGCCCGCCGGAACCGGGCCGTTGAATCGGCGGTTAACACCTGGTGGTATTCGAGTGCGACGGCTATGGGTTCCACGCTCTCGCCCACCACGCCGCGCGAATGAACGGCCGCTCCGATGCTCGACTTCACGATGGCGAGATAGACCCTTCTGACCAGGCGAAGGGCGGAGGGTTTTGCTTCCTGGATGGCTTCGCCGCACTTCTTTCCGTTGGCGAACCCGGCCGTGGTGTGCGTGGCGAGATGCGTGCCCGAGGGGTGCCGCCGGTGCCACTGTCCACGCGGTGGACGGTCACTGTTGCCGGACGGCGCTTGCGGTCGGCCACCCGTGAACCGGCCCGCACGAATCACAGTATGTCGCCGAGTTGGTCGGCGTATGTCCGGGGCGCGAGCGCTAGCCGGTTCCCGTGCCCGTGCCCGTGCCCGTGCCGGAACCGGAGCCGGAACCGGAGCCGGAACCGGTGCCTGTGCCGGTGTCGGAGTCGGTGCCGGTGCCTGTGCCGGTGTCGGAGTCGGTGCCGGTGCCTGTGCCTGTGTCGGAGTCGGTGCCGGTGCCTGTGCCGGTGTCGGAGTCGGTGCCTGTGCCTGTGCCGGTGTCGGAGTCGGTGCCGGTGCCTGTGCCTGTGTCGGAGTCGGTGCCGGTGCCTGTGCCTGTGTCGGAGTCGGTGCCGGTGCCGGTGCCTGTGCCTGTGTCGGAGTCGGTGCCGGTGCCTGTGCCTGTGTCGGAGTCGGTGCCGGTGCCTGTGCCTGTGCCGGAGTCGGTGCCGGTGCCTGTGCCTGTGTCGGAGTCGGTGCCCGTGCCCGTGTCGGAGCTGGAGTCGGTGCCCGTGTCGGAACCTGTGCCGGTATTGGCATCCGCGCTTTCACCGGTGTCTGGTGCGGGGGCGGCTGAAGGCGGAGCAGTTGGTGCCGGGGCGGGATGGGGACCAGAGGCCGGCCTGCCTTCGTCGACCTCGGACTCCGATTCGCTATCGCGATCGTCGGCATGGTCGCCGAGCGCTGCCCCCATACTGGCCATTGCCATAGCGGCAGCTGCCGCCCCGAGGAACAGCCCCGTCCCGCCCGCGGGATTGGCACCTGCGCCAGAGCCGCTGCCGGTACTTCCACCGGGTCCCGGCCCCGGTGTCGGCTCGGGTGTTGGCACTGGGTCGGGTGTTGGCACTGGGTCGGGAGTTGGCACTGGGTCGGGAGTTGGCACTGGGTCGGGGGTCGGTACTGGGTCGGGGGTCGGCGCCGGGGCGGGGGGAGGTGTTGGCACCGGGCCGGGAGTGGGTACCGGACCCGGGGTCGGTGGGAGCACAGGGTTCGGTGCGGGCACCGGACTCGGCGTAGGTGGCGGGCTCGGAGTCGTCGGTACCGGGCGCGGCGTGGGCGTCGGACTCGGCGTGACCGGGCCCGGCTCGGGATTTTCTGCTCCCGAACCCGAATCGGGATCTGTGCCGCTGCCGCTGCCGGAATCGGACTCGTCGCTGGGGTCGGAATCGGAATCCTGCCCGAAAAGGGAATCGCCGGCGAGAGCGAGTCCGAGGACCGCAGCACCCACAGCCCCGACACCGACAATCATTCCCGTCCGATTGCGGCTACTGCTGTTGCTGGAGTCAGGGTTTGCCGGATTGGATGGGCTTGCTGGGTCGGCCGGGTCGGCTGGGTCGGCTGGGTCGGCTGGGTCGGCTGGGTCGGCCGGGTCGGCCGGGTCGGCTGGGTCGGCCGGGTCCGCTGGGTCGGCCGGGTCCGCTGGATCGGCCGGGTCCGCTGGATCGGTTGGATCGGCTGGGTCGGCCGGGTCCGCTGGGTCGGCTGGGTCGGCTGGATCGGCTGGATCGGCTGGATCGGCTGGGTCGGCTGGGTCGGCTGGGTCGGCTGGATCGGCTGGGTCGGCTGGGTCGGCTGGGTCGCGTGGGCGTGCCGGGTCGGCTGGGTCGGCTGGATCGGCAGGGTCGGCTGGATCGGCTGGGTCGCGTGGGCGTGCCGGGTCGGCCGGGTCGGCAGGGTCGGCTGGATCGGCAGGGTCGGCTGGATCGGCTGGATCGGCTGGATCGGCTGGGTCGGCCGGGTCCGCTGGGTCGGCTGGATCGGCTGGGTCGGCTGGGTCGCGTGGGCGTGCCGGGTCGGCTGGGTCGCGTGGGCGTGCCGGGTCGGCTGGATCGGCTGGGTCGCGTGGGCGTGCCGGGTCGGCTGGGTCGCGTGGGCGTGCCGGGTCGGCTGGATCGGCTGGGTCGCGTGGGCGTGCCGGGTCGGCTGGGTCGCGTGGGCGTGCCGGGTCGGCTGGATCGGCTGGGTCGCGTGGGCGTGCCGGGTCGGTGCTCGGCTCGTCACCGGTCAGGTTCAAATGGGGCTGGTCTGGATTGATATTCCGGTTACGTAGCTGCTCTTCGGCATTTCGGACGAAATCATAGAAATCGCCACCGTTTTCATTGGTGGTTTCTAATGCGTCTGATACCGCCGATATCAGTTGTTGATCGAAGGTCCGGTTTTCGTTCGTGGTCTCGGATACGATGCCGACACCGTCGAGGACTTGGTGTGTACCCGGCCGTACAGGATGCAGGAACGCATTCGGATTGTTATCGGCATACCCCCGGAGCCATTCGGTCACCAGGTTCACGTGCTCTGAGTCTCCTACGCCGATTACTATTTCCCTACCGAAGAACGGGGTGCCTGTGATCGCTCCGGCTACGCCCGGGAATTCCGTAGGATTGTCGAGTACATTATGCGTAAAGTCACGCAGCAATCCCGGTGCCGACTCCGGGGCTGCGTTTATGGTGACAAAATAGCTCACGTCGAACGGAGGTTCCGTGCTTTCGTCTCTGATGAACCCGATCGCCTCCGGTGTTTCATGGAACGCTTCGCCCGGTCGGTAATCGGCCCACTGGCTTCCGCCGCGCGGATACACACTGAAAACGCCATCGGCGCGCTCTGAGGATATCTGTTGGACTTCGTCAATCAAGGTGTGCGGGTCGTAAGCGGACTCTGATGCACGCCGAGGAAAATAGGCTTCGCTATAGGCTTCGCTATAGGGGTCGTAACTATCGTTTTCTATATAGCTTCTGCTATAGACATCACGCACATCATTTTCTGTATACCTCCCGTCCAGCACGCGCCTCAGCGAACTGTCTCTCCATACGTCTTTAAGGAAATTGTCGAGGCTTTCCCGGGAGAGCGGTGGTGGCTCCTGACCGTTGCGGCGGTAGGACTGTTCGCGTAGCTCGAGCAGGTCTTCGAATGGTCTGGGTGGGTCCAGTGTTTCCCATAGTTCGCGGATTGATCGGGGCTGGTCGAACAGGTCCGGGTGGTCTTCGAGTACTGCTGCTGTGAGGTCGTCCGGCCTGCCTTCCGGGGTGTTCGGTGGTGTCTCGGGTTCGGGTGTGTTCTGTGGTGTCTCGGGTTCGGGTGCGGACGGTGGTGTCTCGGGTTCGGGTGTGTTCTGTGGTGTCTCGGGTTCGGGTGTGTTCGGTGGTGTCTCGGGTTCGGGTGTGTTCTGTGGTGTCTCGGGTTCGGGTGTGTTCGGTGGTGTCTCGGGTTCGGGTGTGTTCGGTGGTGTCTCGGGTTCGGGTGTGTTCGGTGGTGTCTCGGGTTCGGGTGTGTTCTGTGGTGTCTCGGGTTCGGGTGTGTTCTGTGGTGTCTCGGGTTCGGGTGTGTTCGGTGGTGTCTCGGGTTCGGGTGTGTTCTGTGGTGTCTCGGGTTCGGGTGCGGACGGGGGTGTCTCGGGTTCGGGTGCGGACGGGGGTGTCTCGGGTTCGGGTGCGGACGGGGGTGTCTCGGGTTCGGTGGTTCTGGGTGGGACTGCAGGGGCGGTGGGTTCGGTGGTTCCGTGGGCCGGTGGGACGGCCGGGGTGGGGGGTTCGGTGGTCCTCAGGGCAGGTGGGACGGTTCTCGGCTCGTCACCGGTCAGGCGCAGGTAGGGTTCATCCGGGTCGACTCGCTGATCACGGAGCCGGTCTTCTGTATTGCGGACGAAATCATTGAAGTCTCCGCCGGTCTGCCTGGTCTCGTTCAATGCCTCGGAAATAGCGATCGCGCGCTGCGATCCGAAACTCACGCCGTCGGCTTTCGGGTGGGCGCCGATGCCTACGCCGTCCATTACTTGATGGGTTATCGGAGGCGTGGAAGGTAAGAATATTCCAGTATTTTTCTTGGCGTATCCCTGAAGCCATTCGGTGACACGATCGGCATGCTCGATATCCTTGACGTAGACCACAATGTTCTCAGAGCGCATCATGCTGGGGCCGGCGATCTTGGCGCTGTATAATCCAGGGTAATCTTTCGGCCGGTCGAGCACCTCATGGACGAGGTCCCGCATCAATCGCGGTGCTGCATCTGCTTTCGTGTTGATGTAGACGCGATACCCGATCTCCCCACGGGGAATAGCCTCTGTGAGTCTGCTGAAGTGCAGAAAGTACACGTCATTCGGGTTGATGCCGTCACCCGGAAAGTGTATCAATGGTCCTTTGCCCTGGACCTCGACGACATTCCCATATTCCCCCCGTCCTGTCGTCAGCATCGAGTCGATCCCGGCCATGTATGCGGCCGCATCGGGAATAGAATCATTCTCCTGTAGAGCGGTATACAGGTCGTAGACATCGCGCCAATTCGATACAGCGCCTTCGGCGTTCCACACGTCATGGAGGAAATCGTCGAGGCTTTCGCGGGACAGTGGTGGTGGCTCCTGGTTGTTGTGGCGATAGGATTGTTCGCGTAGCTCGAAGAGTTCGTCGAATGGTCTGGGGGGGTCCAGTATTTCTCGTAGTTCGCGGATTGATCGGGGTTCGCTGAACAGGTCGGGGTGGTTTTCGAGTATTGCTGCTGTGGGGTCGTCCGGTGTGTTCTGTGGTGCGTCGGGTTCGGGTGTAGCCGGGGGTGTTTCGGGTTGGGTGGGTGCGGTTTCGGGGTTCGGTGGTAGGTGGGGGGTCCCTGGCGTTGCAGAATCGCCGGGGGCGGCCGCGACCGGGGGCGGGGTCTGGTGGTTCGACTGGTTCGCCGGGGTGTCCGGCACCGGTGGCGGGGAGCTGTCGAGACCGGCGGTCACTGCGGGCGGGCGCGACCCGGTTGCCGGTGGTGGCACAGGAGGCGGTGTATTGTCTCGGCCGCTCTGAGGTGGTGTGGCCGTCTCGGGAGCCTTGGGCGGGTGGGCTGCCGCGGGCGGGCCGGCCGGATCCGGAGTAGCAGTGCCGGAGACCAAGCTCGAGGGCTTCGGTGGTACGGAGCCGTGGGGTGCGGAGCCCTGCTGGGCCGGGTGTGGTGGCGCGGCTGGAGGAGGCGGCGGAACCGCGCGGGCACCTGGGGCGGACTCGTTGGGTACCGAGCTTTCGGGCGGCACCGCACGGTGTGGGCCAGGGCTCTGCGGTGCGGCATGCGGTGGTGGTGCGGCATGCGGGGGTGGTGCCGCCGGTGGTGGTGGGGCATGCGGGGGTGGTGCCGCCGGTGGTGGTGGGGCATGCGGGGGTGGTGCGGCCGGTGGTGGTGGGGCATGCGGGGGTGGTGCGGCCGGTGGTGGTGGGGCATGCGGGGGCGGTGCGGCCGGTGGTGGTGCGGCATGCGAGGGCGGTGCGGCCGGTGGTGGAGGTATGACCGGTGCGCTGGGTTCGTCGGTGCGGCCCGGTGAGCGGTTGCCGGGCGAAGGGGTGGGAGCCGGTGGCTGTGTGCTGGGGCCTCCGTCGGGGGGCGGGGGTCCGCTCGCCGTGACAGTTCCCGGTGGGGTGAGTGGTTGGGCGAATACCGATGCCGCGCCGACGAAGCCGCCGGCGAAACCGGTGATCAGGGCGGTTTTGATTTCGGTGGCTGTCGGCATCCGGCGAGTGGCGGCCACTTGCGCGCCCACGCTGGCCGCGCCGCCACCGATGCCGCCGACTCCGCCGATCAGCAGGGCGCCCGAGATCCGGGCGCCGTAGCGCACGGCATTGGACGACGACGCACCTGCGAGACGCTGCATGGCCTTGTTGATGCTGGGTGCGAAGCGCAATGCGGTCAGTACGCCGGCGCCGCCGCCGACCGCGCCTATGAAGGTGGAGCGCCCGACATTTCCCCAGTCGATTTCGTCTCGGGTGCCGTAAACTTCCTTCTGCCATGCCTGAGCGCCGAAATCGACGAGGGCTCCGGTTCCCGCGCCCAATCCGACGCCGATCGCGGTGACTTTCGCCAGCGGAATGCCGGCGCGTTGCGCCGCGGCCGTCGCCCCCGCGGTTTTGACTCGTCCCGCGGCGGCCCGGCTCGCGGCCCGCCACGCGGTTTCGGCTGCCGCTCGGTCGGCCGCGGCCTTCGCACTGCCCACCCCTACCAGGGCGATATCGATGGCCAACTGTGCCAGGAGCGCGATTCCGGTGAAAATGACCAGCAGTTTCGTGTACTCGATATCGCGAGCTGTCGTGTTCAGCTGGTCGGCCATGACCCGGCAGCATCGCGCCGTGTTATAGAGGTCTTCGGCGAGCTGTTTGTTACGCGCTGCCTTCGATTCGGTGGCCTGGCCGGAGACGGCCGATTGTTCCTGGCCGGCGGTCTTCGCGTGCTGAACGGCGATCGCATCACAGGTGTCGGCGGTGTTGGTGTATGCGACCGCGACCCGCCGCATGGCCTCTTCGTCGCCTTCCGGGAAGTGACCGGCGCAGGCCGTCACCAGCCAATCCGGAAACTCGGGCGGTAACTGGATGGTCACCGCGCGCCGTCCGGCGTCTCGTCATCGGTGCCGGCAAGAGTCGCCGGAGTCTCGGTATGCAATCGAGAACCCTTAAGGCTTCGCCGTTTCCACGAGCAAACGTCGCAGGATGTGGGCGGGTGTTGCGGCTTCTTTCCGGTGTAGCTGTACTTGTACGAAAGCGTCCGCCAGCGCCGGCCCCGGATCGAATCCACTGTTCGGCGAATCGCCGCCACTCCCACTGCCGCGCCACTGGCGGTATCCGTGCACCACGCTGCCCAGTGTCTCCGTGTAGAGGTCGGCGCCGCGCAGCGCGAGGTACCCGGCGATGAGTTTGCGCTGTGCGACCCGGCGTGCGCGCAGACCGCCGAGGATATCGAGCGCGTGGCCGAGTTCTCGCACGATCGCGCAGTACACGGGCCGTTCTTCGATTCCACGGACCGACGCTCCGGCTGCTGCCGCGGCGCGGACTTTTTCGGCGTAGAGCCCGGGCCTGCATGCGACCGCGTGGTGCAGTGTCAACTGCCTGATCTGAGTCTGCGGCCCGTGCTCGCCGGGCACCTCGCCCCATTCGAGCCGGGTGACATCTTCTCCGCAGTCGCCGATCACGAATTCGCCGAGTGCCAGGTAGGGGTGTTCGGTGAGTACGTCATCGAGTGCCACCGCGATTTCGTGGCGGACGTCCGGTGTGATTCCCGGAGCGTCGAGGCCGACGACTCGTAACTCGTGCCGAGCGGCCAGTGCCTGTACGAGGAACTGACTCGCTCGCTCGGCAGCGTGTTCGGATTCGGTTTGCCCGGTGGCATCGTGTGCGGCGTTCGCCGGGACGGCCTCGCGGTTGTCGCGCTTGTCCTTACGTTTCGCCTGGGGCGGAGGCGGGGACGGCGGACGTGCTCCGCCTGGATCGGTGGCCGGCGCGGAGACCTTGCTCGGTGGTCCGGCGGGCGCTGCGCTGCGTGACCAAGGTGTGCTGGGCCGTTGTCGTTCGGTGGCACCTGGGTTGTCGGGTTTCGCGGTTTGGGCGCGTGTCGGCGAGGTGACCGCTGCGCGATCGGGAGTTCGGGTTGCGGCCGGCGGCGTGCCCGCAATGTTCTGCCCGGCGGTTGTGGCCGGTGCGGCCCCGCCCAGTGGTCGGTCTTCGGCGGTCGGGGCGCCGTTTTCGGCGGCCGTCGGTTCGGTGGCGTGTGGATCGTCCGGCGAACCCGGCCGATTTGCGGGTTTCTCGGCGCTCGGGAAGTCATCGGCCGCGGTGTTCGAAATGTCTGGCGGGGTGGCCGTGGGATCGGCGGCAGCCGTGGGTGCCGGTGGTGTCGCGAGTGAATGGTCGGGAGTGACGGTTGTCGACGCCGGCGTGATCTGGTCCGCGATGGGTTGCGCGGTGACCCCGGTGGGTGCTGGTGGTGTTGCGTCGATCGTGGCGGGTACGGAGGTCGCGGGGGTGCGGTCGTGCAGGGCCACCGCCTCCCGGATCGTTGCGAAACCGTCCCGGTCCGCGTCGCCGAGGTTGCGGGCGATGCCGTTGACGAGATTCCCCTCTTCGACGAGGCTTTGGACTGTTTTCGCCAGACTGTCGAGTACTCGCTGGGAGTCGGGCCGATAGGTCTTTTCGAAGTGGCGGCCGGGCTCGTCGTTGCCCCAGAACTCCCCCTCTTCGGCGACAACGGTTTTCAGGTCTTCTTGCGCCCGGCGTGCCAGGTCGCCCAAGGATTCGTACTCGCGTGTGAGCGAATGAAGTCGATCCTCATCGATCCGCAGCGAATGCCCCACAGCGATCTCCTCATCTACCGTCCATGATTGTTCCGTGCCGGGGCCCGGTTTCCCGCTACCGGGAAGATTCGGTGGGGCCGCGCGGAGGAGACATCGCCGGTGGCGTGGAAGCGAGTTCGTTGATCGGGGGTGAATCCTGGATGTGCGTTAAAATTCGGGCAACTGAAGCCGGCGGTCGGTAGTTCGGTCGCTGTCGGGCCCGGCACGCGGGCTCCGCACCAACATCGCGCGACTACGGTATCGACGCTCCGGCTGTGCGGGGTCGCTCCCTCGGTGTGCGAGTGCGTCGGTGCCCGCGCATCAAGGTTACGAACCGAGCGGGAGTAGAGATATGAGCGATTCGGAGTTGCCCGAGTCCCGTGAAATCGTGCTGCGGCTGCTGCGGGGCGATATCAACCCGGTCGATGATTACATTCTCTTCATGGAGGACATCGTGCTGTTTGCGGTGGCCAGCGTGGACGAGGTGGATACCGAATGGCTGCTGGGCCATATCGCAGATACGACATGGCCCTATGAGCGGCGGGCGGATCTTGCGGCCATGATGGTCAGGCATCGGTCCGAAGCGTTCGCGGTGCTCGGCGAGGCTCCACGGTGACGGATCCGTCGCCGGGCCGGGACATGGATGAGGTCAATCGGCAATTGCGTGCGGAAGTCCATCGGGCGATGGACGCCTACGAGGATCAAATCGCGCGATTGGCCGAGATCCGCGGGCATTTGGATACGGTGCGTATCCAAGCCCGTTCCGTCGATGGGCAGGTCGAGGTGAGCGTCGACTCCGCGGGGATTGTGGTGGAGATCGAACTGCAGCAAGCCGCCCTGCGGGAGAAACCGAATGCGCTCGCGCGCAAGATCACCGAGGTGGCGCGCGAGGCCGCCCGGTACGCGGAGAAATACCGGATCGAGGCGCTCGCGCCGATCACCGAGATCGTCGGTGCGATGCCGGATCTTCCGGATCTGATTCCCGGGGCGCCGAGCCTGCGGGAACCGTTTCCGCCGGAGGACCCGGAAGAATCCACATCGTGAACCGCCGGGGTTGCCGATAGCTGGGTCGGCCTGGAGCCGGTAAAGCGTACGGGCGGCCCTTGGCCGGTATGGGGCGAGGGTCGCTTCGTGTTGTGTCGGCCGATCGAGAGCCGACCGTGTGTGGACCAGATTGTGCTGGTGCCGGGTGACGCTCGAACTGGACGGGTCGCGCCCGATGGGGCGGACTATCGGTCGGGCCGGCCGCGGCCGGAGCGCGGCAGGTCGAGATTAAGCGGGATCCGGCCCACGCTCAGATGTTCACCGACCTCGTCGGCGGGCAGCGGCCGGGCGATGAGGAAGCCCTGGGCCCGGTAGCAGCCCAGCCCGACCAGGGTGCGGGCGGCGACCGGCGTTTCCACGCCCTCGCCCACCACGCCGAGCCCGAACGATCCGGCCAGTCCGATGATCGATTTCACGATGGCGAGATCGTCGGTGCTGGCCCCGAGCCGCTGGACGAATCCGCGGTCGATTTTCACCGCGTCCACCGGTAGCGCTTTCAGATGCGACAGCGAGGAGTACCCGGTGCCGAAATCGTCGATGGCGATCTGGACGCCCATCCGTTTGAGCCCGCGCAGTGTTACCTGGGTGCGAGCCAGATCCTGCACCACCACATGTTCGGTGATCTCCAGGCAGATGGAGCTGCCGTCTATTCCGAAATGGCGCAGGATGTCCTCGATCCGCTCGACGAAATCCAAGCTCACCAGCTGCACCGGGGAGACGTTGATCCGCATGACCATATTTGTGGCCAAGCCCTGGCGGCGCCAGCGCGCGAACTGCGCGCAGGCCGTGCGGATAACCCAGCGGCCCAGTTCACCGGCCAGATTGGTGGCCTCGGCGACGGTGACGAACGCTCCGGGTGGCAGCAGGCCGCGGGTGGGATGCAGCCAGCGGACCAGGGCCTCCATCGCGACGATACGGCCGGTGCGCAGATCGACCTCGGGCTGGTAGTGCAGGATCAGCGATCCGTCGGAGACCGCGCTGCGCAGGTTGAGCTCCACATCGTCCTGGAGTTCGAATTGGGCGCGCATCGCGTCGGTGAACAGGGCGACCCCGTTGCCGCCGCCGGACTTGGCCGACAGCAGGGCGTGGTCGGCGCGTCGCAGCACATCGGCGACGGTGGTCTCGCCGGGTATCCCCACCGCCACGCCGACGCTGGCGCCGCGGCTCACCGATTCACCGCCGACCATCACCCGGCGGCTGATGAGTTCCCGGATCCGGGTCGCCTCGTGTTCGGCGGCGACGGTGTCCATGGGTTTGGCGGGGACGATCACGAACTCGTCACCGCCGAGGCGGGCGATCATATCGTTGGGGTCGAGATTGTCCTGGAGCCGTTCGGACAGGGTGCGGATGAACTTGTCACCCGCGGTGTGGCCGAGGAAATCGTTGAGGGCTTTGAGCCGGTCCAGGTCGAGGAAAAAGGCGGCGACGGGGCCGGGGCTACCGGCCCGTAACCGCTGTTCCATATGTTCGAGGAGCGCCCGCCGGTTCGACAGTCCGGTCAGATCGTCGTGCAGGGCGATGAACCGCAGCTGTTCCTCGGCTTCCACGCGGGCCTGCAATTGGGCGAACAGGGTGGCTATCGCCTTGAGTACATTGAGTTCGCGATTGCTCCAGTCGCGGTCCCCGACCTTGACGAACCCGAGTAGTCCGGTGGATTTTCCCCGGGAGACCAGTGGGACGGCCGCGGAGCTGATATCGCCGAGCCCGGAGGCGGAGTGGATGGTCTGCTGATAGTCGGCGGCGCTGGCCGGGACCAGGAACGGTTCGGTGGCGTGCTCGAGTGACCGGAACACCGAATCGGCCTGGTCGAAATACACGACTTTGAGCGGATCGGGCTCCGGCACGTCCTGACGCGGCGGCCATTCGGCCACCAGCACCGTCGACCGGTTCTTGGGGTCGTTGTGCCGCAGGTAGCTGAAGTCCACATCGAAGTAATCGATCAGCATGGCCAGCACCTGCTCGGTCGCCGACACCATGGTCGCCGAATCGACGCCCATCAGCTCCGCGGCGACCTCAGTCACCAGCGAGTCGAGTGTCCGCCGAGGCACCTGATCTCCGATCACACTAACCGCGGAGCTCTCCGCCCGGTACCGGGCGACGCATGCTCCGCACGCTGGCAGCTGCCGCGTAACTCAGGCGTAGTACCAGCGCCACGCTTTCTTGTTCCGGCACTTCCAGTAGTTCCAGGAAACGATCCTGAAGTGTGGACAGTCTATCCGCGTACGCCGGAGAAAGTGCATCCAGTTCGGTACGGGTTTGCGAAAACAGGAACACCGGTGACATCGGCTGCACCGCCAGACCCGACCGCTGCGCCTCGATCCAGACCCGGCCGACCGCCGCCCCGGCCCGGGCGTAACCGGTCAATCCGCCGCCCCGGGGGCCGGGTTCCCGGGAGAAGGTGACGGCGACCACGGCCGAACTGGACCGCACCCGGTCGCGGGCGTAATCGCCGAGTGCGGCGCCGGCCGACCAGCTGTGCAATTGGGCCATCACATCGGCGCGTCGCCCGATCTGCATGGCGGCTCGTTCGTCGGGGGCCAGCTCCAGCGAACGGGCGTCGATACCGTCGGTGAGGTCGTCGCCGGGCCGGCGCATCTCCGCGAACATTTCCCGGTGCAGCTGCGGAGTGAGGTAGCGAACCCGGTCGGATTCGGCCAGTACCTCGGCCATCGCGCTCAGCGCCGCGGAATCGGTGATGGTTCGCAGCCGGGCGTCCTCGGCGGCGGCCGCGGCCGCGAGGCCGGTCAGGACGGGGGGCGGGATACGGCCGCCGTGGCCGATCCGGCGGTTGGTCTCCCGGGCGAGCGCGTACGGGTAGTCCGCGGCCAGCGCCGGGTCGGTCCCGGTGCCGGGACGGAACACTGCGGTGAGCGGGGCGTCCGGGGTTTCGGTGAATTCATGGGGACCGAGCCGGTCGCAGGCCGCCGCCGCGACGCGCGCGTTGTACAGTGCGGCGCCCACCGCGACGGCGCTGCCGCGATACCCGATATCCATGGCGGTGGTGTACTGCGGGTCGAGGACGATCCGGATTTCCCGGGCCGCGACGTGCAGCGACCACGGCTGGACGTTTCCGCCCGAGGGCGCCCGTTGCGCGCAGTGCAGGATCCGGTCGAGCGGCGCCGTGGGCGCCGGATCGGCTTCGGTGTCCGCGCCCGGTTCGTCGATATCGAGGTCCGGGTCGGCGAGGGTGTCGAGGCCGTGTTCGATATCGAGCCGGACGCGACCCGACCGCAGCGGCCTGCCCAGCCCGATCCGGCGCACCGCCGTAGCCACACTGGCCGCACCGAGTGCGACGTCGCCCCCTAGTTGCGGCCAGCTGTTCAGGGTTTCGCCCACCTCGACCAGACTGCCCGCCATCCGGGCGGACAGGTCGCGGGCGCCGAGCAAGCCCACGACATAGGGCGCCTTGTCCCGGGTGGACAGGCCGCGCAGCCGGGTGGCCGCGATATCACCGAGCAGGCCGTGGAAGGGCTGCCGGTCCGGTTCGAGATCGAAACGTTCCACATCGAGCAGGCCGCGGTCGCTGGTCTCCATGATCAGCGGCAGTCGGCGGCGCCGGGCCGATTCCCGCAAAAGCAGTTTGATATCCAGGGAATCGCATTCCTCGACAACGATTCCCAGTCCTTCGACGAAATCGTCGACGGCGTACGGGTCCAGTCCGCTGCCGCGCACTTCGACCGGCAGATAAGGATCCAGTTCGGCGATCCGGCGGGCCGTGACGATCGCTTTGTTCACGCCGATATCGAACAGTCCGGCGGGGACCCGATTGAGGTTGGACAGTTCGAGTTCGTCGAAGTCGGCGAGCCGCAGCGCACCGCACGCCCCCTCCTGGGCCAGCGTGTAGGCGATGGCGTGTCCCACGCTCTGGCCGACCACGCCGACCGTGAGGGTGCGCAATCGCTCCTGTTCGGCGCGGGTGAGCTTGTTGCGATTGCGGTCGAGCCGGATCGCGCGGAAGGTCCGGGGGCCCGGCAGGACCAGGACGCTGCGCCGCCACGGGTAGTACACCCAGCGGTCGTCCGCCGGGCCCTCGCCGGTGTCCGGCGGATCGTTGAGCCTGCCGAACTCGGCGGCCAGCAGACCGCGTAGATCATTGAATTCGATATGCGGTGTGGCCCGCAATCCGGCCAGGGCCCGCTCGTCGTCGGAATCGCGCGGGTCGAGGATCAGCGGCCGGTATTCCACCCCGAGGTCTGCTTCACCGACCATGTGACCGGCTTTCCTCCCCACCGTGGCACAGCGGCCGGGCGGGCCGCGAGAACCTCGGTTCAGCTAATCCCATAGCGCGAAGTTCACCACGCATCATCAAATACTGCAACCTGTCAGCAAATACTGGATATGTACTGGTGTCCCACCAGATCGGCACTGTTCGGTAGCGTTCGTCCGGGTACGGCACGGACGGGATCGCCTGGGCGACGACACCGCCGCTGGCGCGATGCCGTTCGGTGGTGAAGGAGGCGACGGTCGCGAAACCGTAGCGGGCACCCAGTAGATGGGGAGCGTGCGCTATACAGCGGGAGATCGCGGCGGCCAGCTCGTTGCGGCGGGCGGCCCGGCGGTCGACCCAGGCCGCCCGGGATTCGACCACGCCCCGGGGCAATCGCCGGGCCATCATGAGGTTCAGGTCCGCCGCGCCCGGCCGGCCGGCCCACGGCCGCAGCGAATCGATCTCCGTGACCCCGGTGTACGGACCCTGGACCCGCAGCCCGCCGACCACGGCGCCCGCGGTATCGGTGGCGGCGAAGAACAGGGCCGTCGACGAACCGTCGGCGATGGTGTCGTATTCCAGTACTTCTTCGTTGCCGAAGTGCCGATAGGCTTCCCGGGCGCCGGTCAGGTACCGGTGCCAGAGATCGGGGGAGTGTTCCGGGGTGGTGGCGCAGAATTCGTAGCCGGAGACGTGGTCGCGAAATCCCGCAGCGCGGCCGTGGCGCGGGTGAGGGTCTTCGTGGCCGACTGCGATCGTTTCGACAGTCATGGGAGTTCCTACTCTTTCGCCGTGGACCCGGTGGGTTCACGGGATTTGTTGTCCAACAGCTCGTCCGACGCCCCGGCTCGCCGACGTGCCCAGTGCAGTATCCGTCATCGAAACACAATTGACCAGAACTCTGGTTAATCTTCCGAAAACTGAACCGAGATGCGACTGTTATCGCAGGTCAAGCCTGGTCATTCGAAAATGGGCAGTTACCAGCAGACCGGTTGGTTCTGAGTTAGTTACCCTCCGGCAACGAAAACGATCGGACCACTGTCACGTGGCGATCGAAATGAACAGCTCCACCGATTCCGAACCCTGCCAGATCTCGATCTCCTCGCGGTAGGCGCGCGTTATCTCGGCCGAGGCCGTGGCATCGTCGACCTGGGCCCAGACGTCCTCGACCGGATCGTGGTAGTCGCCGTTGGGCACGAACCGCGCGTAGACGCCCCGGGGGACCCGGACCAGTACGTCACCGATGGGTGCCATACCCGGCTCGTGGTACTCGAAACACACCAGTGCGTTGTAGGTTCCGGTGGGTGTACGCACGTACACGGTGTACATCGGGCGATCGGCCTCGGTCGAGCCGGCGAATCCGGCCGCCCGTTCGCGGAGCCGGTCCTTGAGGAACTCGATGAGTTCGCTGTTGCTCACCTTGAAGCTCGGGCGCACCTTAGGCACCACCAGGCCGGCGTACACCGACTCGCCGCGCACCACGATCGTGTAGCTCATCGGGGCTCGACCGCCAGGTACAGATCGATCTTGTACGCATGCGGGTAGAACTCGAAATCACCGGTGAAGGTCCGGTTTATCCGGTTGTTCTCCTCGGCGTAGGCGATCTGGGCCCACAGGCCGGTCATGATCTGCGGGAAGTTGCCTACCGAGGAGAACTTCGCGTAGGTGCCGCGCGGTAGCCGGGCCACCAGGTGGCCGCGGGTGACCTCGTCGAAGGAGCGGCACTCGTAGCCGACGATCTGGGTGTTGTAGGTACCCAGTTCGGGGGAGTAGTCCGTGTACGCGGTCGCCAGCGGCCCGCCGAGTTCGTGATGCAGCACCGACGACCAGGCGCCCTCGAGGTCGCGGTCGCGTAGTTCACCGAGCGCGCGTTTGGGGCTGCGTACCGGAAGCCCGGCCACCCACGTCTCGTCCCGCTCGACGATTTCAAACTGCATGGAAGGACTCTTTCGAGATGTCTCCTGATGGGCAAGCCGACCGGATGGTCGGCCGGATCCGCCATGCTATCAACCGGTGGCGGCGCCGGTGGCCGGCCCGGCTGCCGGATTTCGGCGGACCGCCGAGGCTATGCGTTGTAAACCCACCATTGTGCACCGAAGAATTAGAACCGTCCGGTTGACGGCAATTGGCGGGAAAATGGCCGAACGGCTCCGTAAAGCCGTTCTGGTCAGCGATTTTCGCGAGATTCTAGTCGCATTCTCAACCGTGGGTACGTCACGCGATATTGTTTCGTAATTAACCGTGGACGGCACAATACGCCACTATCGGTTCAGCTGAGCTTCATTCCGCGTCGTTACCAATGGCGACATGATCGGCAGAGCAGACCGCGGGATACGCACGCAACCCGGGTGCGCGGCAACCGCGGCAACCCGGTAGACGGCCGCCGCCGTGCGAATTCTCCGCGAATACCGGTACCGGACGCCCGGAGTAGCCGGCCCGCGTCGCCGTCTCCTCTCGGTGTTGGCGCTGGTGCTGTTGTTCACCGCTCTTCCGGGGGGCCTGGGAGCGGTCGCGATGGCACAGGACGGTTCGGGAGTGACCGGAACGAGCCGGATGGACGGGGTCGCGTGGATGAACATCCGCGATTCCGATGGTGTGCAACTGGCCGACTACACCTTCGTAGGCGACCACGGCGGATACCTCGATCCGAGCGCGACCGTGCTCTGGACGCTGGTGGGGCTCGAGTTCGTCGGCTATATGATCATCGTGACCACGGCGATCTGGTTCATCGGCTACACGCTGAGCTTCGCCTGGCTCGATCTGTTCGCCGACGCCCTGCGCGGCGCGGCGGATATCTTCGCCGACCGGGTCGCGACTCCTGCCGTGTTGATCACCGCCGCCACCGTCGGCGCCTTTTTCGTGGCGTGGTTCGTGGCGCGCGGTTTCCACAGCCGGGCCGCCGTCCAGACGCTGACCATGCTCGCGGTGGCTGTGCTGGGCCCGTTGTTCCTGGCCGCGCCGCTGGCCGGCGCGTTGGATTCCGATGGTCTGCTGGCCCGCGGACGGGATGTGGGTATGGCGGTAGCCGCCGGGCTGGGCGGGGCGCCGGACCGCAACCCGGACCTGCTGGTACATACGTTGCAGGGGGAGCTGGCCGACAACTTCGCACGTCGTCCGGTGCAGGTGTGGAATTTCGGGCATATCGTCGACGACCGTTCCACCTGCGCGGCGGCGTGGTCGGCCGGGATGAACTCCGGTGATATCGAGCGAACCCAGCATGCGCTCGGCACCTGCGGTGATACCGAGGCAGTCGCGGCGGCCCGCCCACGTATCGGCCAGCTCGGCACCGGGTTGGTACTGCTGGTGTCGGCGGCGGTGCTGCTGCTGTTCGCCGTGGTGCTGTCCGTGCGGTTGATGAAGGCCGCGCTTGATGCCGTCTACCAGGCATTCATGGCGATATTCGGATTCGCCGCCGGCGGATTCGTCTTCGGCCCGACGCAGACTTTCCTGCTGCGAAATCTGGTGAACTCGGGCATCGCGGCGGCGCGGATGTGCGCCTACACCGTTTTCGTCGGTGTCTATCTGTTGTTCCTGGGCAATCTGTTCCATCAGGCCCGCGGTCAGGTCGTCGCGGTGATCGTGATCGCCGCGGTGGTGGAGATCGTCGCGATCTTCCAGCTGGGCCGGTTGGCCCGGAGTCTCACGCGTGGTTCGAACTGGGCCGCCAACCGGTTCGCGCTCGCCGTCCAGGGCGCGCCCGCGGGGGCCGGCGGTTCCGCGCTCGGAACGGCCGGCGCAACAAACGATTCCGGCGCTGGTTCCGGTATGGGCCTACTCGCCGGCCTGGCGGCACTCAACACGGTCAACGCCTCTCCGGTGACGGCGTGGCTGGCGGGTCGTACGGTGAACCCGCTGAGCCCCTTGGCCGCGGGCAAAATGCGCAACGACCGAGCGAATATCGCTTCTGCGGCGAGCCGGCTGGAGGGGCATCTGTGGCAACAGTCGTCTCGGCGGAACTGGCAACATCTGGCGCGCCGGGAAGCCGGCCAATGGGGTGGTATCCATACCGAGCTCGGTTTGTCCCGGGCGCTGAAATACCTCACCAACAACCGGGTTCCCGCCGATTCGCTGGCCGCGGTACTGCTGGATGCCGGAGCGAGTCACGAGCGGGTGCACAACCATCTGCGGGCGCGAGCGGTACGTGAGGGCACCCGGTCCCGTAACCCGTACGGGTTCCCGCCGGTGCAGAAGGCCCTGGCCTCGGGGCATGCGGTGCTGAACCATGTCGGGACGGACGCGGAATCGGCCTTCGCGGCACAGGCCGTCAGCGACGCCGACAGTCTGGCCCGGCATACCCGCGCACCCGATCCGACGGCGCGACTCGACGACGCCTTCCTCGCTCGTGTCCGGCAGCACTGGGATTCCGACCGGGACCTGCGCGCGAATATCGGTCCCGAGGATTGGCGCGGGACCGACCGTCACACTCGGACCGCCATCGCCCACCAGTTGGCGACCGAACATCTCGCGGTGGCCCGCGCGTATTCCGCCGCACCCACCGGGACGCACCGTGCCCGGCTTGCCGTCTCGCTCCGGCGCCTGGCCAATCTGGACCATTTGCTGCCCGAGTTCGGGCCGGACCCATGGGACCACTGACGGCGGCGGGCGGCTGGTGGGCGTTCCGCCGTGCCGCCCGCGTCCGGTCTCGGTACGCTGCTGCCGACAGCGGAGTCGCGAGATCGGGAGTCGGCATGGGGCGGGTCAACCGCAGAAAATCGGTGCAGGGCGCGAAAACACTGGTCACCGGTGCTGCCAGTGGTATCGGTAGAGCGACCGCCCGGGCCGCGGCCGCCCGTGGGGCGCGGCTGGTGCTCACCGATATCGATGCCGACGGGCTCGCGGCCACGGTCGAGGAGATCGAACGGGCCGGGGGGACCGTACTCATCGCGCGGGCGCTCGATATCTCCGACTACGACGCCGTCGCGGAGTTCTCCGCCGCCGTGCACGAGGGCTTCGGCAGCATGGACGTGGTGATGAACGTGGCCGGGACGTCGGTCTGGGGGACCGTGGACAGCCTGGAGATCCGGCACTGGCGCCGGATGATCGATATCAATCTGCTCGGACCGATCAATATCATCGAGCGTTTCGTTCCGCCGATGGTGCGATCGGGGCAACCCGGGGCACTGGTGAACGTCTCTTCGGCGGCGGGGTTGCTGGCCCTGCCGTGGCATGCCGCCTACAGCGCCAGTAAGTACGGCCTGCGCGGATTGTCGGAGGTGCTGCGTTTCGAGCTGGCCGAACACGGGATCACGGTGCACCTGGTGACACCGGGCGCGGTCGCGACACCGCTGGTGCGGACCTTCGACCTGGTCGGTGTGGACAAGGAGAATCCGCGGGTGCAGCGGGTTACCTCGCTGTTCACCCGGCACGCCGTCCCGCCGGAGAAAGTCGCCGCGGCGATTCTGAAGGGAATCGAGCGCAACCGGTTCCTGGTGTACAGCTCCTTCGATATCCGCTTCGGTTACTGGTGGAAGCGGAAATTCGCCTTCCCCTACGAACTGGTTATGCGCCAGGCCAACCGGCAGTTCAGCATGCTGAAACAGTCGGTGAATCGGGATCGGCCGGCGGGGAGCACAGCGAACCCGGATTCTCCGGTAGAGCATTGAGCTGCTCGCCGGGCTCGCACGTACCCGGCTCCGGGCAGTTCAGATGCACGTCGAGGACGCGGGCGCCGGGACCTTCGGCGCCGAGCCGGTCGTATTCGTTGACCAGTTTGCAGCTACCCAGCGACAGGCAGCCGCAGCCGATACAGCCGGTGAGATTGTCCCGTAGCCGGACCAGCTGAGTTATCCGCTCGTCCAGATCGGCTCGCCAGGTGGTGGACACGGTTTCCCAGTCGCGCCGGGTGGGTGTGCGACCCTCCGGCAACCGGTCCAGGGCAGCGCGGATTTCGCTCAGTGGGATACCCACCCGCTGGGAGATGCGGATGAAGGCCACCCGGCGCAGCGTCTCGCGGGTGTAGCGGCGTTGATTGCCGCTGGTCCGGCGGCTGGAGATCAGACCTTCGCGTTCGTAGAAGTGCAACGCGGACACCGCGACTCCGCTACGCTCGGAGAGTTGACCCGGGGTCAGCTCCTTGGTTTTCCAATCCGCTGTCGGCATCCGTCCTCCTCCGTCATCCTCAACCATACTTCAGGGTTGCGGGCGTTGTGGGCCGAATCCGGGGCAAATATTCCGCGAACCCGGCAGTCGTGCATATGCCGTCGACCGCCGCGCGCATTAGTGTCGGGACATGGGATCAGATGCCGCATCCGATACCCGGCAACGGGACACCGGCCACCCGGCCCCCGCCTACGGGGTCACCAGCGAAGTCGGCAACCTGCGCGCGGTACTGCTGCACCGGCCCGGCGACGAACTGCGCCGGCTCACCCCGCGTAACAACGATCAACTGCTCTTCGACGCCATCCCCTGGGTGGAACGCGCCCAGCAGGAACACGACACCTTCGCCGCGGTCCTGCGTGGCCGCGGCGTGGAGGTGCTACTGCTCGCCGACCTGCTCGCCGAAACACTCGAGGTCAGCGGCGCCGCGCGCATCCAGGGCATCTCCGCGGCCGTGCACGCACGCCGCCTCGGCCATTCGCTCGCCGCCGAACTGGCCGCCCGATTGCGTGGTGTGCCCGCACCCGAACTCGCCCGGATCTTGATGGCGGGTATGACCTTCGACGAGCTGCCCTTCGCCGCCGACGACACCTCCCTGGTCCGCCGCATGCACCACGGCGGCGATTTCGTCATCGACCCGCTGCCGAATCTCCTGTTCACCCGCGACTCTTCGTTCTGGGTGGGCCCCAAGGTCGCGATCACCGCACTGGCACTGCCCGCCCGCGCGCGCGAAACCTCGCTGACCGACCTGATCTACGCATTCCATCCGAGATTCCTCGGCGTCCGGCGGGCCTACGAATCGCATACTGCGCCCATCGAAGGCGGTGACGTGCTCCTGCTGGCCCCCGGAGTCGTGGCGGTGGGCGTCGGCGAACGCACCACACCCGCCGGTGCCGAAGCCCTGGCCCGCAGCCTGTTCGACGACGGGCTCGCGCACACCGTGCTGGTGGTGCCGATCGTGCAGAACCGCGCCACCATGCACCTCGACACCGTGTGCACCATGGTCGATACGGATGCGGTGGTGATGTATCCGGGGGTGCGCGAAACCCTTACCGCGTACACGATCCGCCGCACCGGCGATACCGACAGCTGTGTGGTCACCGGACCCGAACCGTTCCTGCCCGCCGCCGCGGCCGCGATGGGAATCGGCAAACTGCGGGTGATCGATACCGGGACCGACGGGGTCACCGCCGAACGCGAACAGTGGGACGACGGGAACAACACGCTCGCCCTGGGCCCCGGGGTGGTGGTCGCCTACGAACGCAACGAGATGACCAATACCCGGCTCGAAGACGCCGGCATCGAAGTGCTGCGCATACCCGGTTCGGAGCTGGGGTCCGGACGCGGCGGCCCACGCTGCCTTTCCTGCCCACTTGCGCGGGACAGCGCATGAGAAGCGGCCGGATGCGGTAAGAACGGACCCATGTTCGAGATCACGGTGTCGCACGATTCGGGCGTCCCACCCTACGAACAGCTACGACTGGCCGTTATCGCGCGGGTCCGGGCGGGCGAGCTCAGCGCGGGCACCAAGATTCCTACAGTGCGCGCACTCGCGGCGCAATTGAGCCTGGCACCCAATACCGTGGCTCGGGCCTACCGTGAACTGGAGCAGGACGGGGTCCTGGAAACCCGCGGCCGGCTGGGTACCTTCATCGCCTCCTCCGGTGATCCCACCGCCGATGCCGCCGGTCGTGCCGCCGCCGAATACGTCGCGGCGATCCGCCGGCTCGGCCTCGACGACACAGCCGCTGTCCACTATGTGAAAACCGCTCTGATCGTTTGACCCCGTACCGGCCTCAACGCCAACTGGGTAGCCAGAGATGGTCCTGCCAGTTGCCGGTAGTGATGGGCAGGGCCGTGAGGATCGGCCACAGCCAGATGAAGTTCGCGATCACCAGGGCCAGATACAGGCATACCGCGAGCAGGCCCAGGCTGTGCCGCTCGCTGGGTTCGGCCGGAAGGAAAGGCCCGGGCCCGCCCGGCGCCCGGGCGGCCGGACGGCGCGCCGTGCCGAGTACATCGCCGAAGACCAAAGCCAGCGCCATCACCAGGAACGGCGCCAGCGTGACCGCGTAGAAGTAGTACATCTGCCGGTCCAGCGTCAGGAACCAGGGCAGCAGCGCCGCGCCGTATCCGGTGAGCACGGCCGCGTAGCGCCAATCGCGGCGCACCACCCAGCGCCACAACCCCCAGGCCAGAACGGGCAGCGCGACCCACCACAGCGCCGGCGTGCCGATCAGCATGACAGCCTTCACGCATTCGCTCTGCCCGCAGCCGGTGACTCCGTCGTCGGCGTAGTAGTAGAGCATCGGGCGCAGACCCATCGGCCACGTCCACGGTTTGGACTCCCACGGGTGATGGTTGCCCGCCGAGTTGGTGAGCTCGGAGTGGAAGGTGAGGGTGCGGGAGTGGAAATACCACAGGGACCGCAAGGCGTCGGGGAACAGATGCGACCAGAAACCGCCTGTGCCGATACCGTCCTCGGGCGCCGACGGATTACCGGCCATATAGCGGTACACCGCCGTTTCCTCGCGGAACCAGGCGGCGTAACTGGCCAGATAGACGCCCAGCGGTATCACGACCAGCGCGTACAGGGCCGGGCCGATATCGCGGATCGCGGTCCCGAACAGCGGTTTGCGCACCCCGTAGGCGCGGCGCGCGGAAAGATCGAACAGCACGCTCATCAGGCCGAAAGCGGCGATGAAGTACAGGCCCGACCATTTGGTTCCGCACGCGAGCCCGAGCAGGACCCCGGCGCCGAACCGCCACCAGCGCACCCCCAGTCGCGGGCCCCACGGGGTCTGCGCGATCCGGCCCTCGGCATCGGCCCGGGCCAGCCGCGCCCGGACCTGATCGCGGTCGACGATCAGGCAGCCGAAGGCGGCGGTGACGAAGAAGGTGATGAAGATGTCCAGCATGCCGATGCGCGACGAGACGAAACTGGCCCCGTCGGCGATCAGCAGGATTCCGGCGAACGCGCCCAGCAGCGTGGAGCGGGTCATCCGACGGACGATCCGGATCACCAGCAACACCAGCACGGTGCCGGCCAGCGCCGCGGTGAACCGCCACCCCCAGCCGTTGTAACCGAACAACGCTTCACCGAGGGCGATCATCTGCTTGCCCACCGGCGGATGCACCACCAGGCCGTAACCGGGGTTGTCCTCGATACCGCCGGTCAGGATCTGCCAGCCCTGCGGTGCGTAGTGCTTCTCGTCGAAAACCGGGGTGCCGGCATCGGTGGGGTAGTTGAGCATGGTGAACCGCGTAACGGCCGCGATCACCGTCAGGAACAGGCTGACCACCCAGCCGCGCACGGTGTCGGTGGGACCGAAATCCGGTGCGGGCCGCAGCGGCGCCGGGCTCGACCAGGTGAGTGGCGGCCGCCAGGACGCGCTCGGTCGCGAGTCGGTCAGCTGATTCACGGCCCCGAGTCTATGGGGGCGGCGACGGCGCGACGCCACACGCCCGAAGCGGTCGCGCCGAGCACCCCGGCCGGTGGATGGATCGGCCGGCCGAAGCGACCCCCAGCGCCCTGTGCCCCCGGCTTCGGCCAACCGCGCGGTCCGGCAACCGTCTCCGGGACGCAATCACGCCGCCGAGGCCGGTGCGCGATCCGGATGCGCTCGCACGACCCGCAAAGGCGCAGCGGTATTCGGGCCGGTTCCGCGCACGCCGATCCGGATGGACCGGACGGCGGCAGCGGGCCTCGCACCACTCACCTGATACGTTCCAGGTACTTTGCGAACCGCCGAAACCAGAGGGGCCCGCGGTGGCCCGGAGAGACACAAGGTTGCCGCACAAAGACGGAATAGGGTGCCCGGAAGATGGTGCACACGAATTTGCGGTCGCCGGCCGGCCTCGCCCCACAGCGAAACCGGCGTAACCAACGGCGCCGGCGAGTTCACCGAAGCCTCGAAGGTTTGGGCTCCACGGAAACCGAAACGCAACCAGCGGCGGTCCGAGTCTTACGAGGCCCTGAAAGGTTTCGGCCCGCCCGAGGGGGCCGAAACCCGCGGCGCCGCAGGCGCCGCCAAAAGATGCAGCAGGCCGGGATTCTCGGGGCCGGGTAGGAGTGTGGTGGTAGAGGGCGGATTGGTTCTGGCGGCGACGCCGCTGGGGCAGATCGGGGATGCGTCCGCGCGATTGCGGGAAGCACTGGGGTCCGCCGATATCGTCGCGGCGGAAGACACCCGGCGAACTCGGTCGCTGGCGAAAGCGCTGGATGTGGAGATTCGCGGCCGGGTCGTCAGTTTCTACGATCACGTGGAGTTGGCGAAGATTCCCGCGCTGCTGGCGGAGATCGCCGCCGGCCGGACCGTACTGCTGGTGACCGATGCCGGGATGCCGTCGGTGAGCGATCCGGGGTATCGGCTGGTGGCGGCCTGCGCCGAACGGGACCTGCCGGTGACCTGCCTCCCGGGGCCGTCGGCGGTGACGACAGCGCTCGCTCTGTCCGCGTTGCCGGTCGACCGGTTCTGTTTCGACGGGTTCGCGCCGCGTAAGCCGGGGCAGCGCAAGGAATGGCTGGGCACCCTGGTCTCCGAGCGGCGGGCCTGCGTGTTCTTCGAGGCCCCGCACCGTTTGGCCGAATGCCTGGCCGACGCGGTCGAGATTCTGGGCAGCGACCGCCGGGCTGCCGTGTGCCGGGAACTCACCAAGACCTACGAGGAGGTCGTGCGTGGCACGCTGGCCGAGCTCGCGCAGTGGGCGGCCGGTGGTGTACGCGGAGAGATCACGGTGGTTGTCGAGGGGGCGAGCGCGACCGTTGCCGAACCGGCGGATCTGGTGGCGCAGGTCGAGGAACGTGCCGCCGCCGGACTACGGCTCAAGGACGCGAGCGCGGAGATCGCCGAAATCGCCGGGGTCTCCCGGCGTGAACTCTACGACGCCGTACTGGCCGCCCGCCGCGCCGGTGAGTGACGCGTAGCGGGAACGAGCCACTTCTTCGGGCCGCCGTGGTGCAGAGCGCCGCGGCCATCAGGGCGATACGACGGTCGCCGACAGTCCGCTCGCGCCGCGGCGCGAGCGGTGATCGGGTGCACCCTGGAACGGCGCGGGTACGGGCGGGGCGCTGCCCGGCGCCTTCCCAGGGTCATTCGTCGGTTTTCGGCTCCACATAGCGCGGGAACACCGGTTCCGGGGCGGGTAGCGGGACGCCCGGGACGAGCGGGGTGGCGATATCGGCGAAATCGCGGCCCGGCTGGGCGAGCAGGTCCAGGATCTTGGCCGCCGAGCCCGGAATCGCCGGCTGGGCGAGGATGGCGACGATGCGGACCACCTCGAGGGTGACGTAGAGAACGGTCGCCATCCGGGCGAGGTCTTCCGCGGTACCGGATTTACGCAGTGTCCAGGGCGCCTGGGCGGTGAAGTAGCGGTTGGTCTCGCCGAGGGTGAGCCAGATCTGTTCCAGTGCCAGGTGCATCTGCTGGACGTCGAATTCGGCCCGGCAGCGGTCGAGGAGGCCGTTCGCGCGGTCGAGCAGGGCGCGGTCGTCGGCGGTGAACTCGCCCGGGGTGGGTACGGCCGCGCCGCAGTTCTTGGCAACCATGGTCAGGCTGCGCTGCACCAGATTGCCGAACTCGTTGGCCAGATCGGCGTTGATCCGGGAGACGATCGCCTCGTGGCTGTAGCTGCCGTCCTGGCCGTAGGAGATTTCGCGCAGCAGGAAGAAGCGCACGGCATCCAGGCCGTAGGTGTCGACGAGTTCCAGCGGGTCGACCACATTGCCGACCGATTTCGACATCTTCTCGCCCTTGTTGTACAGGAACCCGTGCACGAATACGCGCTTCGGCAGCTCGATCCCGGCCGACATCAGGAAGGCCGGCCAGTACACCGTGTGGAAGCGGGTGATGTCCTTGCCGATGATGTGCACATCGGCCGGCCAGAACTTGCCGAAGGCCGCGGAATCGGTCTCCGGGAAGCCGACGCCGGTGAGGTAGTTGGTCAGCGCGTCCACCCAGACGTACATCACATGGTCGGGATGATCGGGAACCGGGACGCCCCAGTCGAAGGTGGTCCGGGAAATGGACAGATCCTTCAGGCCGGCCTTGACGTAGCTGACGATCTCGTTGCGCCGGGTGGCCGGGGCGATGAATTCCGGATGTTCGTCGTAGAGCGCGAGCAGTTTGTCCTGGTAGGCGGAGAGCCGGAAGAAGAAATTGGATTCCTCGGTCCAGGTCACCGGAGTTTTCGTCTCGGTGGAGATACGGCTGCCGTCGTCGAGCAGTGTGGTCTCCTCCTCGGTGTAGAACGCCTCGTCGCGCACCGAGTACCAGCCGGAGTAGTTGTCCAGATAGATATCGCCGTTGTCGAGCATCCGCTGCCAGATCGCGATACTGGCGCGCTGATGGTCGGCGTCGGTGGTGCGGATGAACCGGTCGAAGGAGATGTCGAGGGATTTGTCCATCCGCTCGAACACATCGGAGTTGCGCGCCGCCAGCTCCTGCACCGGCACGTTCTCCGCGGCGGCGGTCTGCTGCATCTTCTGGCCGTGCTCGTCGGTCCCGGTCAGGAAGAACACCTCGTACCCGTCGAGCCGCTTGAACCGGGCGAGCGCATCGGTGGAGATGTACTCGTAGGCATGCCCGATATGCGGCGCACCGTTCGGGTACGCGATGGCCGTGGTGATATAGAAGGCGGGGCGGTCGACTGCGCTCATGGTGCCTTGATTCCATCATGCGGACGGTTGTGAACCCGACTCGACTGCGTGTTCATGGGTTCAGAGGTTACTGGGCGCGGCTCGCGGGCCGGAATCGAATTCCGCGTCCTGTGCCGCGACATCGGTGCGCCGCGCTGCCGCTCGGGTGGCAGCGCGTGGTCGGTGCGCGAGGTGACCTCTGCCGGCGTGGCGGCGGACTCTACTGTGAAGGTCGTGCCTCCTCGTTATTTCGTGCGAAAGCCCCGTTCCGCCGGTGACCGGGCATTGCGGCGATCGGTGGCTGCCCGATGAGCGCCCGGCGTCCCGCACCGCCGCTGCCCGAACCGCTCGCGCCGCTGGTGGACGCCCACACCCATCTCGACGCCTGCGGCGCCACCGATGCGGCCTCGGTCGCCGAGATGGTGAATCGGGCGGCCGGGGTGGGAGTGGGCCGGGTGGTGACCGTCGCCGACGATCTGGCCGCCGCCCGCTGGGCCGTGTCGGCCGCGCACTGGGACGACCGGGTGTACGCGGCGGTCGCGCTGCATCCGACCCGGGCGAACGCGCTAGACGAGCCCGCGCGGGCCGAACTGGAGAAGCTGGCGGCCGATCCGCGGGTGGTGGCGGTCGGGGAGACCGGGCTCGATTACTACTGGCCGGGCAAACTCGACGGCTGCGCCGATATCGAAACGCAGATCGAGGGTTTCCGCTGGCATATCGATCTGGCCAAGCGGATCGGGAAACCGCTGATGATCCACAACCGGGAAGCCGATCATGATCTGCTGACCGTTCTGCTGGACGAGGGCGCCCCCGATACGGTGATCTTCCACTGTTTCTCCTCGGACGCGAACATGGCGCTCTCGTGTGTGGCCGAGGGGTACGTCTTGAGTTTCTCGGGCACCGCGAGCTTCAAGAACGCGCACGAACTGCGCGAAGCGGTGAAGGTGGTACCGGACGATCAGCTACTGGTCGAAACCGATGCGCCGTATCTGACTCCGCATCCGTACCGGGGTGCCCCCAACGAGCCGTATTGCCTGCCGTACACCGTGCGGGCGGTCGCGGAATTGCGGGCGCAGGACCCGGTCGAACTGGCGGAGATCAGCACGGCGAACGCGCGCCGTGTGTACGGGTTCCCCGCCTGAAGCCCCCACCGCAGCCTGTGATTCACATCACAGTTTCGTCTGTGTCGTTTCGTCTAGCAGGGGCGCGACGCGCGCAAACACGTGCCCGGCCCCGCCGGTCGGCCTGTTGCGCTTGTCGTGACCGCCGACCTTCGTTATCGTCCCGTGACCGTGTCACCCTTTGCGAGGATCAACTCCTCACGCTCACCTCTGCTCTACGCCGCGATCGCCGCCGTACTGCTGGCCCTGATCGTCGTCGCCGGTGCGGCCATCGCCACCCACAATTCCACCGGCGACCGGGCGCACTCGGCCCCGGCCGGCCAGTCCTACCAACTGCCGGTGCAGCCCCCTGCACTCGTCTAGCCGACACAACGGCGATACCGCCCACCGCTGTTCCCCCCAACTGCAACGGTGGGGCCATTTCAGTTGGCCGTAATCTTGTGCACCCGACCACGTACATCGCCTGAACGAACGGTCCAACCCTGAACCGGTCCGACCAGCCTCCGGCCCGCAGCGCCGAACACGCAGTTGGTAAGTTCGCCCGGTGTCGGATGCCGAGATGATGGCGCGTGGTGAGGCAGCTCTGCTGGGGCCTGCGCAGGTGCGGGAGCTGGCCGAGCGGCTCGGTGTCCGCCCGACCAAACAGCTCGGGCAGAATTTTGTGCACGACGCCAATACGGTCCGGCGGATCGTGACCGCCGCCGGTGTCGGCCGTTCCGATACCGTGCTGGAGGTGGGGCCCGGTCTGGGTTCGCTGACCTTGGCGCTGCTGGATGTGGTGGATTCGGTGCTCGCCGTCGAGATCGACCCGGTGCTGGCGGCACAGTTGCCCGATACGGTGCGGGAGCGGGCCGGCGGCCTGGCCGATCGGCTGACCGTGGTGCCCGGTGACGCACTGCGGGTTCGTGCGGATATGTTGCCCGCCGCCCCGACCGCCCTGGTGGCGAATCTTCCTTACAATGTGGCCGTTCCGGTGCTACTGCACCTGCTGGCCGAATTCCCGAGTATCGGTACGGCTTTGGTGATGGTGCAGGCCGAGGTCGCGGATCGGCTGGCCGCGCGGCCGGGCAGCCGGGTGTACGGCGTGCCGAGTGTGAAGGCCGGTTTCTACGGTGAGGTGTCGAAGGCGGGCGCGGTCGGCCGGCAGGTTTTCTGGCCGGTGCCGCAGGTGGAATCGGGCTTGGTGCGGGTGGATCGGTTCGCCGAACCACCTTGGCCGGTGGACGAATCGCATCGCCTGCGGGTGTTCGAGGTGATCGATCTCGCGTTCGCGCAGCGCCGGAAAACATTGCGGGCCGCGCTCGCGGGCTGGGCGGGAAGCCCGGCGGAGGCGGAGCGAAGACTGCTCGCCGCGGGTATCGCGCCGACTGCGCGCGGGGAAACCCTCGACACCGCGGCCTTCGTCCGTCTCGCCGCGCAGGCCGGCGATCAGTTCGCCAGTTCGTAGCCTGCTTCGTCCACCGCGGCCGCGATATCGGAATCGGCGATCTCCGCGGCGGCGTCGACCACGACCCGGCCCGAGTCGAGGTCGACGTCCACGCTGGTGACGCCGTCGATTTTGCCGATTTCGGTTTTCACCGCCTGGACGCAGTGGCCGCAGGTCATACCGCTGACGGTGTAAGTGCTGGTGGTGGACATGGTGTCTCCTTCGCGCTCGGTCCTCTACCGGGACGCCAGGAAATATACCCCCCGGGGGTAACGGATGCAAGGGTGATGCGGTCCGGTCCGCTGCGTGGTCTTCGGATGGTCGGGGCCCAACAGCACCTATTAGGCTTGTGCACCGTGCTGTCCGTTGTGCCCAGTCCCGTCACCGTGCGGGCACCCTCGAAGGTCAACCTCCATCTGGGAGTGGGTGATCTACGCGCCGACGGCTACCACGAGCTCACCACTGTTTTCCAGGCCCTGTCGCTCGCCGACGATCTGGAGATCGCACCCGCCAACTCGCTCACGCTGCGGGTCACCGGGGAAGGCGCCGCGGAAGTACCCACCGACCGCACCAATCTCGTCTGGAAGGCGGCGGTCCGGCTTGCCCAGCTGGCCGGCCGCGCACCACTGGTGGAGATCACCATCGACAAAGGTATCCCGGTAGCCGGCGGGATGGCCGGGGGCAGCGCCGACGCGGCCGCCACCCTGGTCGGCCTGAACGAACTCTGGGAACTGGGCCTGCACCGGGACGAACTCGCCGCGGTGGCCGCCGAACTGGGCAGCGATGTGCCATTCGCCCTGCACGGCGGGACCGCGCTCGGTACGGGGCGCGGAGAACGGCTACTACCCGTGCTCTCGCGCAATTCGTTCCACTGGGTGCTGGCCCTGGCGAAAGGAGGGCTCTCCACCCCCGAAGTTTTCACCGAACTCGATCGGCTCCGCGTCCACGGCGACCCTCCGCGCCTCGGCACGCCCCAGGCTCTCATGCAGGCCCTGGCCTCCGGAGACGCGCATCAGCTCGCCCCGCTGCTCGGCAACGATCTACAGGCTGCGGCCGTCTCACTGCGCCCCGATCTGCGCCGCACCCTGCGCGCGGGCGTGGAGGCCGGAGCGCTGGCCGGCCTCGTCTCCGGTTCCGGCCCGACCTGCGCTTTCCTGTGCGAAACCACCGAATCGGCGGTCGCCGTCGCGGCCGAACTGTCCGGCGCCGGGGTTGCCCGCAGCGTGCGGACGGCGACGGGTCCGGTGCCGGGGGCCCGGGTGACGAACCTGGACGAACCACCGCACCCATCCCCGGAACCGCCGGCCCCCGGTCCGCGCCGGGCGTAATCCCCGCGGGGCCCTTCGGCGTCGAATCGGCTGCCGGGTCTCCTCACGGGGGTGCCGTGTGGCGTGATCGCCGGACATGTGATGACCGATCGTCGACAGGTACAACGTCTGGCGCAACGATCCGTCGACGGCAGTGATCGGTGGCAGCGATCCCCGGAACTCGACGCCGCACGGGCGCCACCGCGTCCTCGGCGTGCAGCCGAGCAGGCACCGCGGAAACCGGCAGCATCCGCGACTCGAAATCTTGTCCCTGAGTGACGGCGCTCGCGTGCCCGGCGGCCGGAGCGACGCGTAGCAGGCCACCTCGAACCGAACCGTTGCGGCTCATCCACTGCTGTTGCCGCGGTTCCTTCCCCTTCGGGGAGGCGTCGAACTCCGGCGGGGACGCGGCCCAGGTGCTGGTTCTGGCCCGGGTACGCCGGCGGGTGGAAGATCGGCTACCGAGCCGCCGCGGCGGGAACGGCCCGGCGTAGGACAACCGGGTGGCTCCGGCCGGAGAAATGGTGCGTTCGGCAGGCCGATATCGGGCCGGGCTACGTCGTGTACGAGGTATCGCGACCGAGCGGTGGCCCGGTGCCGGACCGACCCGTTCCGGCGGGCGGGCCGGTGCTCGACCCCGGCGGCGGTCGCCCGGAGCGGGGGGCTCGATAGGCTGGGCGGGGTCGCGTATCGGCGTGGCCGGCAGCGGAGGCGGAAGGATTCATGTCCAACCTGATCAATCTCGAACAGGTCAGCAAGAGTTTCGGGATCAAACCACTGCTCGACGGGGTCTCGCTGGGGGTGCATGCGGGTGAGCGGATCGGGGTGGTCGGTCTCAACGGTGGCGGTAAGACCACGCTGCTCGAGGTACTGACCGGGATCGAGGAGCCCGACGAGGGCCGGGTCAGCCGGCTCGGCGGACTGCGGATGGCCGTGGTCACTCAGCGCGGGGTGCTGCCCGAAGGCGCGACCGTCGGCGAGGTGGTGCTGGCCGGGCTGGCCGACGACGCGCCGACCGGGGATATCGCCGAACACGAATGGGCCGCCGACCCCCGCATCCGCTCGGTTCTCGACGGGATCGGGATCGCCGGCCTGGGCCTGGATACCGCCGTCACCAACCTTTCCGGTGGGGAACGCCGCCGGGTCGCGCTGGCCGCGGCTCTGGTGCGCGAGCTGGATCTGCTGGTACTCGACGAGCCGACCAACCATCTCGATGTCGAGGGCGTGCAGTGGCTGGCCGAACATCTGCTGGCCCGGCGTAGCGCGCTGGTCGTGGTCACCCACGACCGCTGGTTCCTCGACACCGTCGCGACCCGCACCTGGGAAGTGGTCGGCGGCCGGGTGGAAACCTACGAGGGCGGATACGGCGACTGGATCTTCGCGCGCGCCGAACGTGCCCGGCAGGCCGATGCCACCGAGGCCCGGCGCCGGAATCTGGCGCGTAAGGAACTGGCCTGGTTGCGGCGCGGCCCACAGGCCCGCACCTCGAAACCGCGCTACCGGGTGGAGGCCGCGGAGGCGCTGATCGCCGATGTCCCGCCGCCGCGGGACAGTGTGTCGCTGGCGTCGTTCGCCAAGAAGCGGCTGGGCCGGGTGGTGGTGGAACTCGAGGACACCACGCTCACCACGCCGGACGGCCGCGAACTGGTCCAGGATCTGACCTGGCGGCTGGCACCGGGCGAGCGGGTCGGTCTGGTGGGCGTGAACGGGTCGGGTAAGACGACTCTGCTGCGGGCGCTGGCCGGTGATGTCGATCCGGTCGCCGGGAAACGCGTGCAAGGGCAGACGGTGCGGATCGGCTGGCTGCGGCAGGAACTCGACGATCTCCCCACCGATATGCGGGTGCTCGAGGCGGTCCAGGAGATCGCCATGCGCATCACCCTGGGGGAGGGCAGCAAGGCGCTGGAGTTGTCCGCCGGTCAGCTGGCGGAACGGCTCGGGTTCACCCCGGCCCGGCAGCGCACCCCGGTGCGGGATCTCTCCGGTGGTGAACGCCGCCGGCTGCAGCTCACCCGCATTCTCATGTCCGAGCCGAATGTGCTGCTGCTCGACGAACCCACCAACGATCTCGATATCGACACCCTGCAACAGTTGGAGGATCTGCTCGACAACTGGGCCGGGACGCTGGTGGTGATCAGCCACGACCGCTACCTGATCGAACGGATCTGCGACAGCACCTGGGCCTTGTTCGGGGACGGCAAGCTCACCAACCTGCCCGGCGGGATCACCCAGTACCTGGCCCGCAGAGCCGAACTCGCGGCCGGTGGCGCCGGCCGGCAGGCGGCCTCCGCGAACCGGGCCGAAGCGCCGCAAACCGATTCGGCGGCCTATCGAGCGGCCCGTAAGGAACTCGCCCGCCTGGAACGCGCCATCGACAAACTCGCCGAACGCGAAGCGAAGTTGCACACGGCACTTGCCGCAGCCGCCACCGAACCCGACAAGCTGGTCACTCTCGGCGCCGAGCTGAAAGAAGTGCAGGGGGAGAAGGAGACCGCCGAGGAACGCTGGATGGAACTCGCCGACCAGGTCTGAGCTGCCTCGGCAGGATGTTCATCGCCCCGGCCGACACCGCCCCACCGGCGAAGTCGCATGTTCCGGCCCACCGGTCGGTCGTGCCGGGTGCGCCGCGACCGGCGCGGCGGATCGCTCCGTGAGCCGGCGGTGAACGGTTGCGCTGACCCACGGCGTGGTATCCGCAGCTTGCCGGCACCCTGCGGTGCTCATCGGTGACGCGCCGCACCTGGTGTGACCGGGCACCGGCCGCCGGGAGGTTCCACGAGGCTGCACCGTGCATTCGGAATCGAGAGTCGAACGTGCCTTCCGATGCCGTGTCAGGGAACGCCGGCGGTGGGACCTTCCTCGCCGGCGAGGGGCAGGCTGGTCTGCACGAATTCCTCGCCGAAGCTGGTGAGTGCGATTCCGCGGTGCTGGAGTTTGCCGCGGCCCCCGGCCTGTTTCAGCAGTTCCGCCGCCGCTGGCTGGGCTTCCAGGAGCTGATAGCGCTCGGGGGTGCCCACCGGTTCGCTCAGGGTTTCGATCAGGCCCACTCGCCGCAAGTTGTTCAGATAGCGCTGGGTCCGTTCCGGATACCGGAGTCCGGCGTGTTCGCCGATCATGCTCACGCCGAGATCGTCGGCTCCGGATCGTGCTTCCCCGGATCGGCGCAGGCGCCGCGACGATCGGCCGCCGCGGACGGTCACGGTCGGCTGCGGCCCGTCGAGGCGGAGCAACCGCAGGATGCGGGCTTCGTCGGAGGTCAGTTCGGCCAGGATGCGGGCGAACGCCGGATGTCCCTCGTCGGGCGCCCGGGTACTGGCGGCCAGGCGCAGCAGCGCCGCGCCCTGTTCCCGCAGCGACCGTTCGGTGGGGGAGGCGGTGGCGGACGGTTCCGTGGCGGTGACCCCGAGCGCCAGACGCAGCGCCTCCCGGATCCGGCGGGTCGCGTCGGTACGGATCTCGGCGGGCGGCTGCCCGGCCATACTGCCGCGCACCACCGTCTCGGTGACGTCCAGTGCGGTATGCACACCCCACCGTGCGGTACCGGACACCACCGACGCCGCGACCCGCGCGACCCCGCTCACGGCGCGCACCGCCGCGACGGGCCCGATCGGACCCACCGGAGCACGGTGTTCGCCGAGACCTCGGGATCGGTCCGGCTCGCCGGTATCGTGCGGTTGCTCGTTCACAGCCATGTGGTCGCCACCCCCGTTCCGAACACCAGGATATGCGCGTATCCCGCGAACAGCCCGAGTACGCCGCCGTGCACGAACAGCAGCCATTCGTCCTGTTTGATCGCCGAGCGCAACATATCGACGAAATCGTTCGGTGACAGCTCCGACATCTGTTTCGCGATATAGGCGCCGATCTGTTTGCCCTGGCGTTCGTTGAAGTCGGCGTCGGCGAACGCCAGCGGCGCGATGGCCATCGCTTCCGAGGTCAGGGTCTGGGTCAGTGATTCGTAGTCGCGACTGCCGAGGACCAGTTTCACCGCACCACGTGCCGGGCCGAGGGCGCGGTCGGCGGCCGGGCGCAAGGTGTCCTCCAACATTTGCAGGGTGCGATCGGATTTGGGTCCGTTGAGCAGTTCGTCACCGATATTGGCCACCGTCATCACCTGGGTGGAAACGAGTTCGGCGTAACCGTCGGTGATTTCGTTCTGCCGTTTGATCAGCAGGCCCTGCCGCCACGGGCACCACCATTTCGGCTCGGCGGGCGCGAAGATCATGTTCAGGCCCACCCAGTTGACCACCCAGCCGATGATCACCCCGCCGATCGGCAGGACCGCCAAGGTCGGCCACCCCGTGACGTGCAGGATCGCGACCAGCACCACACCCATCGGGGCACCGAAATAGAGACCGAAATTCTGCATGAACCGCAATTCCTTGGCGCCGAGCACCTGGAACAACTGATTGAGCAGTTGCGGTCGCGCCTGGAAATAGCGGATCACCATTTGTTTGACGTCGAGCAGTTGATCGATATTCGCGCCCAGTTCATCGGTGAGTTCGCGCAGAATATCCGGTAGTTGCTGCCGGACCCGTTCGTGCACCATCTCCCGCAGCTGGGACGGCAGGTTGTACCAGAGCTGCGGATGGTCGCGGCGCAGGATGTTCTCGACGATATCGCGGATCTGGGTCTCGGCGGTGAGCGCGAGATGTTCGGCGAGCGCGTCCGGCTCCAGTTCGCGATAGAAATCGGTGACGCTGCCCAGCTTCGAAAGTCCCTTGTCCACCGCGATACTGGCCATTTTGTCGGCCCGCGACGGCACGATGCCCTGCCAGCCGATGCGGCCGTCGTGGCTCAGCAGCGGCAGGATCTGGATCCGTTTGGGCAGATACGGGTACAGGTACCGCAGGCCCGGAATGCGGAGGCCGTGAAAAGCGATCGGCCGGAACAGCATCAGCACACCGGTCCAGTTGGTGATGTAACCGATGACGCCGGTGAACAGCGGAATGGTCAGTAGTTCCAGGAGGATCGTCGGGTGTATCCCGAACACACTCTCCAACACGACACACCCTCCTGCTCCCTGGTGATCGCCGCCTCACCGGGACCTCAAATTAGCACCACAGCCGAACGCCACCGCGCTGCGGCGGCCATCCCACCGGCAGCGCGACCGGGCGCGACACATTAGTGTCTCAGACGTGAGCCGGATCCATGGACCGGCGCGGGGCTATCACCGTCGATGGGCAATAATCGGTGAGCGGGATTCGTTCATCTGGCGATATCGGAGTAGACGTGGCAGACGACAGGACCGGACAGGAGTTCACCCGGACCGGTTCCCGGCCCATGCAATGGAGCCCGCCGGCCGGCACCGCACCGAAACCGGCGCCGCGGAAGAATCCCGCCCCGGCGGATGTCATCCGCAGGCCGCCGTCGAGTGTCGAGCGCAGCGCCGATGTCGAACAGCGGCAGATCAGCAACGAGGCCCGGCTCATCCGCGGAGTGTTCCGAGCCGCCGGGCTCGCCGCCGGCAGTGTGGTGCGCGGCGGGCAGTGGGCGGTGAACACCTCCTACGAGGTGACCCGGGAGATCACCCAGGCGGCCCTGGACGGAGAGTCCTCGGCGGAGATCGCCGAGCGCACCGGTAACGCCCTGCGGTCCATCGCGCGCAGTGCGCTCGGGGTCACCGAGGGGTCGGTGCGCGAAATCGTCAGCTATGTGCCGACCGGGCAGACCTCCGGCCAGCAGACGGTGGCGGTGGGCTCCTATATGCGCTCGGCCACCGTCGCCGAACTCCGTAAACGCGGAGACGCGCTGCTGGCCCGTTCGGCCGATGTCTACTTCACCGAAGAGGTGCATCCCGCCTACGACCGGATCCTCGACGAACTCGCTCCCGACGAGGCCCGCATCCTGCGCTATATGGCCCTCAACGGTCCACAGCCGACCGTCGATGTCCGCACCAACCGCCCGCTCGGGATCGGCTCCGAGTTGATCGCCGGCGGGCTGACCTCGGTGCCGGAACAGGCCGGTGTGCGCTATATCGACCGGGCCCGCTCGTATCTGATCAATCTCAGCCGGCTGGGCCTGACCCATAATTCCGACGATCCCGTGGTACTGAGCCGGTATATGGTGCTCGAAGTTCAGCCGATCGTGGAAGACGCTCTGAAAAAAGCGGGGCGAGCACCGAAAATCGTGCGCAAAAGTCTGCGGCTGACGGAGTTCGGCGAGGATTTCTGCCGTACCTGCTTCACCATCGGTAACGGTCAGCGCCCCTGACAACCGCTGCGCCGGGATCCCGGCGCACCGCCCTGCTCCGGCCGGATACCGCTCTCGACCGGCCCGGATCCGGTCCCCGTAATAACGCCGACGCTGGATAGCAATCCGATACAGATCTGAATAACCTCCCAATTTGTCCATTTCAGGTGGGATGGTGGAGTTATGGACCAGGGCGAGGAACACAACGATCCGGGGCCGTACCCGGGTGGTTTTCCCCGGCGGCCGGGCCAGAGCAGCGAAACCATGGCCTTCTCCGGTGCCGCGCTCGCGGCGGCGCTCGGCGCCGGACTGGATGTACCACTCCCGCCGCGGCTCGAGCCCGAAACGGATGTGCCGTTGACCATGGGACCTGCACGACCTAACACCTCCCGTCCGACGGCTCCGGCGGCGTCGGCGGATCTACAGGAGATCCACCGCCTCAAGTTCCGCTATGTCCGGGCACTGGACAGCAAACTCTGGGACGATTTCGCCGAGACCATGATCCCGGAGGCCACGGCCACCTACAGCGAATACCTGCAGTTCGAATCCCGGGAAGCCTTCCTGACCTTCCTGCGCAACACCCTGGGTCCGCACGTCATCACCGAGCACCGTTGCGATCACCCCGAGATCGATGTGGACGGTGATCGAGCCGAGGGAACCTGGTACCTCTCCGATACGGTGCTGATTCCGGAGAACAATATGCTGCTGCGTGGCGCCGCCTTCTACTCCGACGAGTACGTGCGCTGTGACGACGGCCGCTGGCGGATCGCGCATACCGGCTACGAACGCACCTACGAGGTGGTGCTCTCGCTCAGCGATCTGCCCAGCCTGCGGTTGACCGCCAACCGGTGGGGGCTGATCCAGCAGTCGGACGGGGTCGAGGCCGTCGAACGCGACCCGCGGGAAACCGCGCCGCACGACGAGACACCCGAGGAATCCATCGGCGGCAGCGGTCAGGAATATCCGGGTCCCGAACACCGCGCCGCTGGCTGACCTGTCGTGGTCGCGTGCTGAGCCGGTCCGGGGCCGGTGGCCGCAGCTCCAGCGGCCCGGACTCGCCGCAGGCGCAGTGCATCGCACAGGGCGTGCGCCGGTCGGATGGTCGCGGTCGGGCAGTACGCGAGGCGGATGGTTGCGCCGGGACCGCGTCGGCTCAGTCGGCGGCGGCGACCAGCGGTTCCAGCGTGAGGTCCGGCATTTCCTTCTGGATGTACTGCAACCGCCATTTATCGCTGAACACCGCGAGGATCGCGCCGTCGCTGCGGGTGAACACTTCCACTCCGCGCTGGCGGTCCAGTTCGGGTGCCGAGGCGGCGTCGGTGCGCCGGGCGATGGTGTAGGCGAGGTGGTCGAGCTGGGTCTCCACCCCGAATTCGCCCAGCATCCGGGCGGTCACCACTTCGAACTGCATCGGCCCCACCGCGGCGAGCACCGGAGAGGCTTCGCCGCGGGAATCGTTGCGCAGAACCTGCACCACGCCCTCGGAATCGAGCTGATCGATCGCCTTTCGGAACTGCTTGTACTTACCGGCGCTCTGTGCCCGCAGCGCGGCGAAATGTTCCGGGGCGAACGACGGGATCGGCGGGAATTCGACCTTTTTGTCGACGAACAGGGTGTGCCCGGGCGCCAGCGCGGTCGCGTTGACCAGGCCCACCACATCACCCGGATAGGCGGTATCGACAGTGGCGCGTTCGCGGCCGAAGACCGTCAACGCGTATTTGGTCGCGAACGGCCGGCCGGTCTGTGCGTGGGTCACCACCATGCCGCGTTCGAACTCACCCGAGACGATGCGCATGAACGCGAGCCGGTCGCGGTGGGCGGTGTCCATCCCGGCCTGCACCTTGAACACCACCGCGCTGAACGGGTCCTGCGGGTTGCGCGGCGTACCGGCGATATCGGCGCGCGCACCCGGCGCGGGCGCCAGCGCGACCAGCGTTTCCAGCAGTTGGCGGACACCGAAGTTCAGCACGGCCGAGGCGTAGATCACCGGTGAGGTCTGCCCGGCCAGGAAAAGTTCCTGGTCGTGGTCCTGGCCGGTGGCCGACAGCAGTTCGCTTTCCTCCGCCGCGGTGGTCCACGCCGCGCCCTCCCGCGTCTCGGCGGCTTCGGGGGTCAGCGATTCCTCGGGCGCGATGGTGGCGCCGCCCGCGGTCCGGGTGAAATGGATGTATTCGGTGGCCGCGCCCTCGGGGCCGCGGCGCAGCAGACCGCGGAAATCGCCCGCGATGCCGACCGGCAGGAACAGCGGCGTCGGGGTGAGGCCGATCCGTTCCTCGATCTCGTCGAGCAGTTCCAGCGGGGCCTGGCCGGGCCGGTCCCATTTGTTGATGACGGTGATCACCGGGATACCCCGGTGGCGGCATACCTGGAACAGTTTCAAGGTCTGCGGTTCGAGACCCTTCGCGGCGTCGATCAGCATCACCGCGGCATCCACCGCGGTCAGTACCCGGTAGGTGTCCTCGGAGAAATCGGAGTGGCCGGGAGTGTCGACGAGGTTGATCACATGGTCGATCTCGGAGCCCGCCGGCCGGTAGTCGAACTGCAGGGCGGTGGAGCTCACCGAGATACCGCGCGCCTTCTCCATCTCCATCCAGTCCGAGACGGTGGATTTACGTCCCGCCTTGCCGTGGACGGCACCGGCCTCGGAGATCTTGCGGGCATGCAGTGCGAGCGCTTCGGTGAGCGTCGATTTACCCGCGTCGGGATGGGAGATGACGGCGAAGGTGCGGCGCCGCGACACCTCGCCGGCCAATCCGCGCGTGGCGGGCGCGGCGCCCTCGGTGGAGGCGGTCAACGGATGAAACCTTTCGGCGAAAACGGGCGGGGTGGCAACCTGTCCAGCGTACGTGACAGTTCTGACCAGGCGTCTACGTGGCGTCTACCACCCGATTCCGGGGTTTTCCGGCCGCTGGGTTACAGTATTCGGGTTGTCTCGGCGAGGGTTCGCAGACTTTGCGGCACCGTGATCGACGCGGCGCGGCTTCCGGCCGCTTGCGTTTAGGTCTTCGCCTGACGAGCAGACCACCTGACCAGGGGCGCGATTTCCCTGGCAACCGCCCATAAGCCCGGTAGAGCCGTAGGAGTTATCCAGTCATGTCCGACGTCAACCTTCTCGAAGCGAAGATCCGCACCGAGTTCGGCAAGGGTGCCGCGCGCCGCACCCGCCGCGCGGGCAACGTTCCGGCGGTCCTGTACGGGCATCAGTCCGATCCGCAGCACCTGTCGCTGGATGCGCTGTCGTTCGCCGCCATCCTGCGCCAGCACGGCACCAACGCCGTACTGAACCTGAACATCGAGGGCAAGAAGCAGCTGGCGCTGACCAAATCGGTCGTGGTGCACCCGATCCACCGCTACATCGAGCACGCCGATCTGCTGATCGTGCAGCGCGGTGAAGCGGTCACCGCCGAGGTGCCGATCACCCTGGTCGGCGAGGCCGGCCCCGGCACCCTGGTCACCCAGGAAGTCACCACCGTCTCCGTGTCCGCCGAGGCACTGAACATCCCCGAATCCCTCGAGGTCTCGATCGCCGGCGCCGAGCCGGGCACCCAGATCACGCAGGGTGCGGTCGCGCTGCCCAAGGGCGTGACCCTGGTCGGCGATCCCGAGCTGCTGCTGGTCAACATTGTCGAGGCCCGCGCCACCGCGGAGCCCGAGCCCGAGGCCGCCGAGGGCGAAGCCGCCGAATAGGACGGGGTCGACTTCCGCGATGGCCGATACCGTGCCGGCGCTCGTCGTCGGCCTGGGCAATCCGGGTCCCGAGTACGAACGTACCCGGCACAACGTGGGTTTCCTGGTCGCCGATTCGCTCGCGGAGCGGGTCGGCGGCCGGTTCACCGTCCACAAGAAGTCGGGCACCGATCTGTTGCAGGCCCGGCTGGACGGGCGGCAGGTGTTGATCGCGAAACCGCGGTCGTATATGAACCTGTCCGGGCGGCCGGTATCGGCGCTGGCCCGATTCTTCTCCGTGCCGCCCACCGAGGTGATCGTCGTGCACGACGAACTGGATCTGCCGTTCGGCGCGGTCCGGTTGAAGCGTGGCGGCGGTGAAGGCGGCCACAATGGGCTGCGGTCGATATCCGGCGCGCTGACCACCAAAGACTATCTCCGTACCCGGATCGGGATCGGCCGCCCACCCGGCCGCCAGGATCCGGCGGATTTCGTCCTCAAACCGTTTGCGGCAGCCGAACGTAAAGAGGTGCCGGTAGTGGTCGAGCAGGCGGCCGACGCAGTGGAACTGCTGCTGCGCGTGGGTTTGGAAGCCGCGCAGAACCGGCTGCACTGAGGCCGGGGACCGAGTACCACATGTGGGCGATTTGAAGGGCAGCCTCGACGGTAAGGAACGTGCCGAATTGGACCGTGCTTTGCTGCTGAAGCTCGTTCTTTTCTGATACGCGCGGTCAGATGCGGGCGGCAAGGACCAAGGCGAAACGTTCGCCGGGGTCGGTCCAGGTGTGTTCGGATACGAAACCCGCGGCGCGGAGTTCGGTATCCAGGCCGGTGAGGCGGAATTTCGCGGAGATCTCGGTGCGTAGCTGTTCACCGCGGGCGAAGTGCACGGTCAGGCCCAGATCGGCGACGGTGACATCCATATCCGCGGTGGCCGCCAAGCGCATTTCTATCCATTCGTTGTCCGTATCCCAATGCGCGATATGGTCGAACGCCTCGGGATCGAAATCCGCTCCCAGCCGGGTGTTGAGGACGCGCAGCACATTCCGGTTGAATTCCGCGGTGATACCGGCGGCGTCGTCATAGGCGGGGATCACGATCGACGGATCCACCACCAAACCCGCACCGATCAGCAATTGTTCGCCGGGTTCGAGGACATCGTGGATACCGCCCAGGAATTCGGCGCGTTCCGCCGGCACCATATTGCCGAGTGTGCCGCCGAGGAAAGCGATCATTCGTCGGCCGCCGCGTGGCAGGGTCGCCAGGGTGTCGGTGAAATCGCTGACCACCCCGTGCACGGCCAGACCGGGGAACTCCACGGCGACCTCGGCGGCGGAAGCCCGCAGGGCGGACTCCGACACATCCTGGGGCACATAGGTTTTCAATGGGCCTTCGGCGGTCAGGGCGGTGAGCAGCAGCCGTGTCTTACTGGCCGATCCCGACCCCAGCTCCACCAGCACCTCCGCCTGCGCCGTCCGGGCGATCGCGCCCGCGACGTTCTCCAGCAGGGCCCGTTCGGTGCGGGTGGGGTAGTACTCGGGCAGTGCGGTGATCTGCTCGAACAGTTCACTGCCGCGGGCATCGTAGAACCATTTGGGCGGCAGCCATTTCGGGCTGTCGGTGAGGCCGCGGCGGGCATCGGCGTGTAGCGACGCGGTGAGGTCGGCGTCGGTGAGGTGTACCTCTACCGTGGGCTCGTTCACCGGCCGTCTCCTGCCGCGACGCCCCGCCGTTCGGGGGGTACCGAAACCGGGTACGCCGCGGGCGCAGTGTTGTTACACATCTCGACCTCCTGTGGTGGATTCGGCAGGTTCCAGCGATTCGATATCCAGCCGGCCGGGTCCGGCATGGACGACCACCCGGTCCGGTAGCGACTGCCACCGTGGATCGTCGTCGTACGGCTCCGAGGACAAAATCGCGAAATCCTCGGTGACCAGCGCGGACAACGAGTGGTAGCAGGTGCTCGCCCAGAGCCCGCGGCCGTCGCAGATCAGCAGGTTCACCCGGGCCTCGGGTGCGTGGTGCAGCACCGTCGTCACCAGCAGGCGCAGCGCGGTGCCCGGATCCTCGGCGAGACCCGCCGGGATATCGGGGTCCAGCAGGCCGCGCAGCAGCATCCACAACGCGGCGGAATCGGTGAGCGCTTCGGCTTCGAGGAGATGGCTCGTTTCGTAGCGGCGGGTCATGCCCGCGCGGGTGGCGGTCACATCGAGATCGGACAGGACGGCGGTGAGTACCGTCCGCCACTGCGGAACAACTCCGTTGTGGCTGAACGCCCATCGATTCCACAGGAACGGCGCGCACGCCGAACGCTGCACCGGCATACCGACGGTGGCCGAGCGGACACTGCCGAGGACCGCGTGGGAGGTGAGCTGCGGCAGTACTTCTTCCACCGCGGGGTCGGTCCAGATCGGGTCGGGATTGCGGTAGCGGGTCACCGACGCCGGGTCCGGGCCCCACCAGGCGACGCCGAACCCGTCGGCGTTGATGGTGCCGCCGCCGCGCATTTCCCGCGGCGCCCACGACTGGGTGCGCAACGAATGCGGCCCGCGCAACAACAGTTCCCCCACCGACGCCGGTGGACCCACATAGCCCAGATGACGGCACATCATGCCTCCCGCGGGTCGAGGGTGCGGGCCAGCCGGAACCCGGAGAAGATCTGCCGGCGGATCGGATGATCCCAATTGCGGAAGGTGCCGCGGCAGGCGACGGGGTCGGTGCCGAACGACCCACCCCGCAGCACCCGGTAGTCACCGCCGAAGAACACCTCCGAGTATTCGCGGTAGGGGAAGGCCCGGAATCCGGGATACGGGTGGAATCCGGAGGAGGTCCATTCCCAGACATCGCCGATGAGCTGATGCACACCCGCCGGCGAAGCGCCCGCCGGATAGGCGCCGATATCGGCCGGTTCCAGATGCCGCTGGCCCAGGTTGGCGGTGGCGGGGCCGGGGTCGGTGTCACCCCACGGGTAGGCGCGGGTGCGGCCGGTGGCCGGGTCGTAGCGGGCCGCTTTCTCCCATTCCGCTTCGGTGGGCAGGCGTTTACCCGCCCAGGTGGCGTACGCCTGCGCTTCGAACCAGCACACGTGCACCACGGGCTGTTGCGGCCGTAGCGGGCGGCGCACTCCGAATACGCGCCGCCACCACTGGCCCGCGGTGTCCCGCTCCCAGAACTGGGGTGCGGTGAGCCCGGCCTCCTGCCGATGCGCCCAGCCGCGTTCGGACCACAGTTCACGCCGGTCGTATCCGCCGTCGGCGACGAATTCCAGGTACTGCCCGTTGCTGATCGGCGCGGCATCGATCGCGAATGCCGGGATGTGCACGGGATGAGCCGGGCGTTCGTTGTCCAGGGCCCACGGGGCGGTGGAGGTGCCCATGACGAACTCGCCCGCCGGTACAACGACCTCTCCGCGTACCGCACTGCCGGCGGCCGGTGGTGCGGGGGCGGACAGCACCGGGGGTCCGGCGCGTAGCTGATGGGTGGCCAGCATGGTTTCGTCGTGCTGCTGTTCGTGCTGGGCGATCATGCCGAAGGCGAAACCGCCGTCGACCAGTTCGCCGCCCTGTAGTGGGCTGCGTTCGAGCACATCCCACACCTTTTCCCGCACGGTGCCCACATACCCGCGGGCCTCGCCGGGATTCAGCAGCGGTAGTTGCGGACGGTTCCGCCGGGCGTGTTTGAACGCGTCGTACAGTTCGTCGATATCGGCGCGTACCGGGTCGCGGCCGCCGACATCGCGGACCAGCCACAGCTCCTCCTGATTGCCGATATGGGCCAGATCCCACACCAGTGGGCTCATCAACCGGGAATGCTGGGCAGTGAGTTCGGCCTCGTCCACACAATCGGTGAGCGCGGCGGTCCGTTGCCGGGCCCGCAGCAGGGCCGACGCGATATGTTCGCGCAGCCGCTCGGTATCGGATCGTTCGGCGTAGTGCTGGATGGTCACGTGATCACTCCGCTCCACAGCAGGGAACAGGTGTCCCCGGGTGTACGAATGCGCCGCACCTGGGCAGTAGCGGCCACAACAGTCGGGCGGAACCCCGCCGGGGGTCGAGGGTCGGGGTAAGGGGAATCGAACCCCTGACCCCCACACTGTCGATGTGGGTGTGGTCAGCCGGGCCGTCGCCGGATCGGGCGGGCCCGGCCGGCCGGCGGCAGCCGACCGAATCGATGCGCCGAGCAACCCTGATCACCGTGGCCGCCGGGTGCCCCGCCACACCGGCTCCCGGTTGCAGAACTGCTGAATCGCTGTGGGCCGCGCGCAGCATACGGCCCACATTGTTCGCTGCTTCGGTGCTCGGCTGGGTGACGGCGGCAGTGCGGAGCCGGTGTGGCGAGCAGCTGTACGCTTTCGGATGCCGTGGCGGTGAGCCTGCACGGAACCGCCGGCGGCGGTTCATGAGATCCCCGCCGGCTGTGCGCCGGCCGCGCAACGGTGCAGGGCCGCGTGCAGTTCCGGCGCGGGTGCCCCGCTGTGCGCGATCGCGACTTCCAGCAGCGCGACCGCGGCGGCGCGTAGTTGCGGATCGGCGAGGCCGTGGCGGGCGGCGTCCAGCCAGCGGTCCGTGGTGCCCGCCGCGGCGGCGGTGGCGTCGGCGACGGCGGCCGGGGTGGACAGCAGGGCGTGCAGTACCGCAATCGGTACTTTCCAGTCTTCACCGGGCTGGGCGTCGAGGTAGCGGATTTCGAAGTATCCGGCCGGGCGGACCGGGGGGAACAGGGTGGTGAGGTGGTAGCGGAGATCGTCGAGGTTCGGTCGGCGGCCGAGCTCGTCGTCCAGGCCGCCCGAGAGCCAATCGGCGAACGTGGCGCCCTCGGGTGCCCGCCAGGCGACCCCCGGCCGGGCAGGACCCGCATCACAGCGGCGCACGCACAGCAGCGGCGCGTCGAGTGCCCAGCGGGCGTAGCCGGTGATCGGGTCGGACCAGTCGGCGACCGGGGGGCAGGCACGGGCCGGATCCAGATGCAACCAGGTGCGCATGCGTTGCGAAGCCCATTCTCCGGAAGGGGCGCCGCGCAGAACGGGTGAGCAGGCGAAGGCGGCTATCAGCGCGGGGCCCAGGGCGTGCAGCGCAGTCCAGCGGGCGGTGAGTTCGGTCCGGTCGGCGCCGATATCCACGCTGATCTGCGCGGCCGCCGTATTGCTCATCATCAGCCGGCCGAACGGGCCGATCCGGCCGAAATAGTCCTCCATGGCCTGATAGCGCGGTAGCCGTAACTGGCAGCGGGGTGCGCGGGCCGGATCGGCCGCGGCGGAGACCATCCGGATCGACCGGGAATCGAGGAGTTCGCGCAGGCGCCGGTAATCGGTGCCGAGGCGGGCGCACAGCTCGGCCGGGTCGGGAACGGGGACGCTGGAGAGTTCGATCTGCCCGCCGGGTTCGACGGTGACCCGGCTGCCGCCGGACAGCGGCTCGGCCGGGGAATCGGGAGCGATGGAGTGGGGTGCGTGCGGGCCGAGGGCCTGCGCGAGAAGAGCGGCGGTGGGGCGGCGCCCGGCGAACGAACCGCGACCGGCGGCGGTACCGGGGCGGTGGACGGTGAACCATTCGAGTTCTGCGCCGATGAGCATCGGCGGACCGAGTTTGAAACAGACACCGCCGAGGAACGCTTCGGCCGCCGCGCGGCTGCTGAGGGCCGGGTGTGGGGATGAGTCGCTGGCCGATTCCGGATGTTCGAGGGTGACCGCCATACCAACCTCCCTGCGGTTTGCCGTGCTGCGTCTCGCGCGTATCGGTCGCCGGTGCTATCCGTGTTTCGTATTCGGTCGTCGGAAGCCGGCCGGGCTACGCGGCCGGCCGGTTGGTGCGTGGAATCCAGCGTAGCGACGGGCACAGACACATTTTGAGCGCGAACTCGTCACGGGATCGGCACTAGTGTCGGGCGTATGGTCGATGAGCAGCGAGTACGTGCCGATACGCCCGGCGTCGGAAACGGCGCCGTTTTCCTGGACAGTGCGGGATCCTCGCTCCCGCCGCGGGTGGTCACCGAAACCGTGATCGATCATCTGCGCCGGGAAGCGGAGATCGGCGGCTACCGGGCCGCCAACGAACGGCTCGACGATCTGGCGGGGGTGAAGACGGCGATCGCGGAACTGATCAACGCGACTCCCGGCACCATCGCCCTCAGCGACAGCGCTACCCGCGCCTGGACCGATTTCTTCTACGCCGTCCCCTTGCGACCCGGCGACCGTATCCTCATCTCCGGCGCCGACTACGCCAGCAACGCCATCGCCGCGTTGCAGCGGGCACACGCCACCGGCGCCCGAGTGGAACGGATCCCGGACGACGCGGAGGGCCGCATCGATATCGAAGCGCTCGACGCGATGATGGACGAACGGGTGCGGCTGGTTTCGCTGCTGCACGTCCCTACCAACGGCGGTCTGGTGAATCCGGTGTCCGCCGCCGCGCGGATCGCGCGCGCCGGTGGCGCATTCGTCGTGCTCGACGCCTGTCAATCCGCCGGACAGCTCCCGCTCGACGTCGTCGACCTGGGCGTGGACGCGCTCTCGGCCACCGGCCGGAAATGGCTGCGCGGTCCCCGCGGCACCGGATTCCTCTATCTGCGGCCGGAATTGGCGGCTTCGCTGGAACCCGGCCGGCTCGACCTGCACAGCGCCGCGTGGACCGCCCCGGACGAATACCGGATGGCGTCCGACGCCTCCCGTTTCGAATTCTGGGAGCACGATGTGGCGGCCCGCCTCGGGCTCGGCGCGGCCGTACGCTATCTTCTCGATCTCGGACCCGATCAGGTCTATACCGCGATCGCCGAGCGCGCCGACTATCTGCGGGGCGCGCTCGGCGAGTTGCCGGGGGTGCGGGTGCGGGATCTGGGTGTCGAGCACAGCGGCATCGTGTCGTTCACGGTCGACGGCGTCGCATCGGTCGATGTGCGGGACCGGCTCGGGGACTCCGACATCACGGTGACGGTCAGTCATGCGAGTTCGACCCTGCTCGATATGTCGGCCCGCGGGCTCGATTCGGTGGTCCGCGCCTCCCCGCACTGCTTCGTCAGCCGAGACGAACTCGACCGATTCGTCGCCGTCCTCTCGGCGCTGTAACGGCACCACCGCACCCGAAGGTGTGGGTATGGCCTGCCTGGATCCGGTATGACATGCGGCGCCGGTGAGCGCTATAGTGGTAACTATCTATCTAGTTAGAAGTGGTGAGTGCCATGTCGGTTGTGTCTTCTACTGAGTTCAACCAGCGCCCCAGCGAGATCAAGTCGATGAGCGAGCGGGAGCCGGTGTTCGTCACCGAGCGCGGCCGCACCACCACGGTGGTGCTGTCCGCCGCGGAGTACGAGCGACTGCGTCATCCGGTGCCGGCCACCACCCTCTACGACCTGCTGGCCGCCGAGGCCGACGATGTAGAACTCGACGTCTCGCGCGACCGTTCCCCCGGCTCGGTACCGGATCTGGAGGACTGATCAGGCGTGCTGTATCTGCTGGATACCAACGTCGTCTCCGAGGCCCGCAAGAGGCCCCATCGTCGCGATCGGTTGTTCGACGAATGGATGCGCTCGGTCGATGCCGTGGACACCTACCTGTCGGTTATCACCGTGGGCGAGGTGACTGCCGGGGTGCTGTCCAAGGAACGCAAGGATCCGGCTGCCGGCGCGGTTCTGCGGAGCTGGTTGCGCGACGACCTTCTGCCCGCCTGGAACGGCCGCATCCTGCCCGTGGATCAGCGGGTTGCTCAACGTGAGGCCGAACTACAGGTGCCCGACCCCAAACCCAAGGCCGATGCGCTGATTGCGGCCACCGCTGCAGTCCACGGTATGGCGCTGGCGACCCGTAATGTCGCCGACTTCGCGGGAACCGGGGTCCGTATCGTCAATCCCTGGGACCCGTCCACCCATTGATGCGACAGTACGACCACCTCGAGCCGAGTAGCGCCCGCAGGCGTGCGAAAGGTCCTCGGGTTCGGGGAAACGTGGTGTCGTCCACGATCACCGGTGTCATCGTGCACAAGGCGCGCAGTTGTGTGCCGGGTAGGTGGCCCGGCGTCGCGATGATCACCGCTTCGGCGCCGGTCCGGTCGAGCGTGGTGCGCAGTGTCGTGAGATGGTCCGGTCTGGGGTTCGCCGGGAGTTCGACCAGCCACCGTAGTCGGTAGCCGTGGGCGATAGCGGTCAACCGTAGGCGCGCAGTGACGAACCCGCGGTGCCCGCACAGGTCTGTGCGCAGGTAGCCGATGGCTGTCGGCTGTGCGCCGAGTACGGACGGGCAGACGTAGGGTTCGTGGCCGGTCAACAGTAGACCTCCGGTGTCGCCGGTATCCACCGGTCGACCTCGCCGCGGCGATACCACCCGTACGGGTGGACGATCATCAGCCCGCACCGTTCGAGCACCACCGGTGCGCGGAAGCCGATATGTTCCACGGTCGGTGTCACAATTGCGTCGCCGCCGAGCAATTCCGATTTTCGTAATGTCCACGGCAGTACATCCACACCCGATTCCAGTACGACCCGCGCGATGGTGAATCCGTGCGCGCGGGCGAAATCGCGGCATTCGGCTTCGAGATGCTGTTGTATTGCGCCACAAAGGCTTTTGTTCAGGTATACGATTGCAGTGGGCATGACTCTGCCTTTCTTGAAGAGGCGATGGGATGCAGCCCGGCGCAGGGTCCGACGGGGAGTAGCGGCCGCTGTCGGACCACCGGTTCCACAACGCTCCTGGTAGTGGAACCGGTGTCACCCAATGGCTTTCGGGAGATTTCCGGCGCCGGGCGCGAAATCAGTAGACCGGAACAGTGCGATATGTGGAACCGCCTCGGTGGAGATTCCTGCCCCCATCAGCCCGGCAACCGTGCCGGGCCGCTTCCGGCATTGTGTTCCGGGCCGGAGTGTTCCACAACGGAATTCGATAATTAGGAAAGGCAATAAGATGGCGGGTGGATCCACACTCCCGAAACGAGCACTCGGCCGCGAACTGCGCCGGCTGCGCGAACGCAGCGGCACCAACCAGGCCGCCGCGGCCCGCGCGATAGAGGTGAGTCCGCAGACGATCGGACGCCTGGAAGACGGCCACGCCTCCCGGCCCACAACACTGCAGATCAACGGACTGTGCGACCGGTACGGGGCCTCGAACGAGGAACGTCGGTTCCTCCTGGACCTGCTACAGGATTCACGGACAGCGAAGCAGAGCGGAGGTGGTTGGTGGCGGGCTTACGCCGACCAGATCCCTGCTGATTTCAACCATTATCTGAGCCTGGAAGAAGCCGCCACGCGGGTGACCACATGGCAGGAGACCCTGCTCCCGGGACTCATGCAGATCCCGGAGTACCGGCGCGAGATGATCTGGACCGAAAGCCCGCAACTTGCTCCCGATGACGTCGAGCGTCGCATAGCTGTGTCCGAGCAGCGACTGAAGAACCTGCACAACAGCAAGTTCCAGTTGAATGCACTCCTGTCCGAGTCGGTATTGCGGCATGGAGTCGGCGGCTCGGCAGTTATGCCGCGCCAACTGAGACACCTCCTGGCGCTGGGCGAAACGGCGAACGTGAGTATCCGGGTCGTACCTTTCCGGGCACGGAGCCTGGTGGGTCTTCTGGTGCGGTCCTTCGTGTTCCTCGAGTTCGAAGTTATGCCGAACGTTCGGTTGACGGAGCCGCCTGTGGTCTATGTGGAAGGTTTCACCGGCAGTCTCTACCTCGAACGACGCGAGGAGGTCATGCAGTACAGGGCCGCCGCCGAAGAGATCGAGCGTGTAGCGTTGAGCGAGCAGGAAACCAGAGCGTTGATCGCGAAGGTTGCGAAGGAGTTCGAGACGTGAAAACCGACCCGAGCAATGCGCGTTGGTTCAAGAGCCGTCACAGCGGTCCCTCTCGGGACTGTGTCGAAGTCGCGGGACTCGGTTCTGAGTCGGTCGGAGTCCGGGACAGCAAGAGCCCGACTGGGCCTGTGCTCGTATTTCCCCGATCCGAGTGGCAGGTGTTCTTGAACGCCGCCCGGAAGGGCGCGTTCGATCGTTAGTGGGTCTGGGGTCCCGGCTGCCGATGGTGGTCGGGACCACGGTCGGGGGAGCGGGCCCCGATACCCAGCTCTTCTGAGGGGGCCACCAGGGGGAGGCTCGATCCCGAAGGTCGGTGTACGTAGGTCATCCAACGGCCTGGTTCAGGGGGCGTTGTCAGTTGCTCATCTCATTGGACGTTGTGTCCGAATCCGGTGGAACCGCGGGGCGATGAGGTGCGTCCTATAGTGATGACGGGGTAATCCGCCGCACCGACACAGGGGAGATCCATGCGAACCGCAGTCCTCATCCGGGCCACGCTTGTCGCAGTGGCCGCGGCGGCATCGGCAACCGGGTGCACTTCGAGCACAGCGGGAACCGCCACCGAGACCGCCGTGCCGACGACCACCGAGGTCGTCGAGGTCTTCAATCCCTGCACTGAGTTGTCGGACCAGCTTTTGGCCGAAATCGGGTTGGATGCGTCCACCGAACGGGTGGTGACCGATGCACCTGAAGGTGCCACCAGTTGGCGTGTTTGCGCCTGGGAGCAACCTGATGCACTGGTTCGGGTCACCGTCATGTCGACGTCGCACACTCTCGACGATGCGCGAGCCAACGACAACCTGATCGAAAAGGTCGAAACCACGGTCGGCGCCCGGGCCGCACTGCAGTCCAAGGACCGGGCCGAGACCCCCGGCAAAGCTTGTTACACCTCCTTCGAAGCTGAACAGGGAATGTTCGAGATCAAAGCGTCCTGGTTCGACGCGGACGACTGGACCCGGGATATCTGCGAGGTCTCCGGCGAGTACGCAGCGGCCTTCGAACCGCATCTCCCGAAATAGCCACCCAGCAGCCCAGGAAGACCCGACACATGAGTGACCAACTGGCCCAGTGGCAGAACCTGAAACAGCAGGCAATCGAAGGCACGGTGAGTATCGAATACGACCTCGGTTCGGACCTGCGCCGCGAATGTGAGACCCTCCTGACCGACTTACGGCGGTATCTTGATGATGCGACGAGCCTGGGGCGTCTATCAGGCTACGGGGGGTTGCCCTCCGCGCTGGATATGCGAAAGAAGTTCGAGCTCAAGGCAGCCGGTGGAGAGAACGGCGATTCGGCAGTTGCCCGGCTGGAGGGTCTGATCGCGATCGTCGAAACGATGAGCGATACCTACGCCGCCATGATCGGCGAACTCAACGAAACCGATCAGCAGAACTCCTCCCAGACCGCCGCCGCCGGGGAAGGACTCCGCTGATGCCGGCACCGTTGCTCGTCGCCGCCGTTCTCGTGGCCGCTGTCGCTACCGCCGACTCCGCAGTTGATGAAGTCACCGGCAACTACGACGAATCCGACGATAACCGGAATCGCGCCTCCGATGCCGCCGGCACCGCGGAACAGGAGTGGAGCGGTGATCGCACTCATATCAACAACGAACTGGCGCGAGTCAGTCGAGATTTCGACGGCGAGTACGCTCCGGCGACCGCAACCAGAGAAGCCTTCAAGACCTGGACCCACCAGCAGATCTGGGAGGCGCTGAACGGCACCGCCGAGCATCCGGCCGTCGATTCCGCCGGGGTCAATGCCGGTGCCGACGGCTGGCGGCGGCTCACCGAGGATCTGTTCACCTCACTGGAGACCTTCGGCAAGAACGTCGACGCCGCCGTCACCGCGAAATGGGGTGGCCAGTCCGCGACCGCCGCGATCGACGGCACCCGGGCGTTCACCGCGGAAGCTCAGAAATTGGTCAGAACCTTCGAAATGGTCGCCAACGGTATCGACCTCATGCAGGGCTATCTCGCGCAGACGAAGATGTCGATCATTCCGCCGGTCGAGGTGTCGGGGTTCGACGAGTTCGTCGGCCATATTCCGGGTAACGGCATCGTGAAGGCCGCCAAGCATCGCGCCAACGAAGCGCAGGCGCAGGCGCAGGATTTGATGATCGAGTTCTATCAGCCCGGGGTCACGGCCGTCGATTCGAAAACCCCCGTGCTGCCCGTGACGAAGAGTCCGGTGGGCGGGGATCCCGGAACGCAGCCGCCGGTGGGGCCCGGGGGCACGCAGAACCCCGCCGGTACGAACCCGCCCGGCACCGACCCGGCCGGAACGAATCCGAGTGGTACGAACCCGCAGGACACGGCCGCTCCCGGCCAGGAGACACCGCAGGCCCCGGCGACCGACCCGGCCGGTACCGAAACTCCGGCGGCAACCACCCCGTCGACTGCCACAACCCCGGCGAATACCGTGCCGCCCGGAGAACCGGCGGGGCGGCCGAGCACCACCACACCGGGGGCACCGAGCACCACTTCCGGTGCCCCGGTGGTCGCCGGTCCGGGCGGGCCGCAATCTCCGGGTGTTCCGGGGCGCACGGTCAGCGGATCGCCCGGCAACCCGAATCAGGCGGGCGGGCCTGCCGCGCGGGCCGGCAGCCCGGCCGCGACCCGCGGCATGTCCGGGATGCCGGGCATGATGGGCGCCGGTGGGCAACGGGGGCGCGGGGAGGACGAAGACGAACACAAAACCCCGGACTATCTCGTCCAGGACCGCTCCACCGAACTGCTCGGCGATCAGCCTCGGGTGCTGCCACCGGGTGGGGTCATCGGCGCATGAGCGATTCGGGGACGAGGGCGGGAACGCGATGTAGGCCCTCGTATGCGGTGGGTGCGCCATGAGCGAATCGCGCTGGCAGCTCGGCGGTTACGAGTTCACGCTGGCCCTCGAGGCGATGGGGCGCGACCGGCTGCCGTATCCGCTGGAATACCTGCCGCCCCGGATGGAGCACGACGACGATTTCCAGCGGTACCGGCAGCAGTGCGCACGCCGGTTGCAGCCGATGTTCGACGAGCGGCTCTACCGGGCGCTCACCGTGCTCATCGAACCCGAGATCCGGGTGGAGGTCTACGGCGTGCACGGCCCACGGCAGAACAACACCACAGTGCGGATGCACGCCGGTGTGGTCGGCCGTACCGCCGTCCTGGCCACCCAGTTACCCGGGCCCGAACCCAAATCCGGCGGTGACATCGTCGTCGTCCAACTCCGCAGCAACGAGCTGGCTCCCCGTATCGTGGCGGGCCTGCCGCGGGCCACGACCGGAAGCCACCAGCCCCTCCGCGCCCGCCGCGCCGACCTGAACGCACCCGTGTATTCCCGCCACCCGACACAGCTCTCACCCGTGGAGGACATGCAGCGTTTCTTCCGTCGCCCCCGCACCGGCACCGGCGAGATCACTGTCTACCCCGGATACACCGTCGACACCCGCCCGACCGACGACGGTTACGCTTTCCTCTGGCTCGACTACCCGGACGACGGCCGCTACCTGCTGCACAACCACAGCGCCGACGCTTTCACCGTCACCCCGGGCCCACCGGACGAAATCCTGAACCAACTACGCAGCCGGCTGGACACCGCCTACCGAGCCCGGACCCGCACGTATCAGTGATGTGCCGGAATATCCGAGCGGGGCGCCGGACAGCACAGGACGGCCGATATCCGAGGCCGCCGAGGCCATCGGTGAACCTATCCGGAACCGTGCGCGGTTTCACGGGGTCCCGGAGGCCGGCCTCCTGTGCGGATCCGGTCCGGATGCCGACAACCCCGTCGCCCCCTGGGGCGGGGCGGCGGGGTTGCCGGGGGCCGGACCACGTCAGCCGACGATATCGGAGCAGGCGAAGGTGATTTCGAATTTCGCCGTGGCGGGGCCGGCCATCGGGTTGCTCATATCGGGGGCGCCGATCCCCTCGCCGGTGACGGTGTAGGTGTCGCCGTCCTTGGCGACCTGCGCCGAACCGCCGGGCTGACCGTTGCCGTAGCCGACGGCGTACGGCATCCCGTTCGACCCGCCCTGGCTACCCGCGATCGCCACCGCCTGCACCGTCGTATCGTCGAGGATGCTCGCGCTGACGCTCAACTGGCCGTACTGCTCGTTGGCGGTATCGGTGAGCGCCAGCGCCAGCGTATTGCCCTGCTTCGCGCAGGTGGTGTCGAAATCGGCGGTGAGCGCCTTGCCGTCGACCACAGCCTTCGAATCCCCGCCGGCTTCGCCTGCCGGGGCAGCGGCTTCCGTCGCCGCAGCGTCGGCGGCCGGAGCCGGGCCGCCGGCGGCGTCGTCACCGCAGGCGGAGGTCAGGGCGATGGTGGAGGCGGCGAGGACGGCGGCGCCGATACGGAAGAGCGTGGTGTTCATGGTGGGTCCTGTTCTCTCGGTGTCGCGGCTCGATCGGCCGTCGAGAGAAAAGTTAGGAACCCGCGCCCGCCTACCGATCCCAACTTTCGCCGCCGCGAACCCTTCTGAACTCCGATAACCTGGGCTCATGCGACGACCGCGGGCCATGGTGCTCGATGAGGTGTGGCGCGGTCTCGAGGGTGTGCAAGCGTTGAGCGGGCCCCAGGGCGGGCCGTTGCGCCGGACCGTGAAGCTGATCCTCGATCCGCTCGTGATCCGGCCGGTCCGGTATCCGAGTTGTGCGGGTGCGATCCTGTCCGCCGACGGTGCGGCCCTGCTGGCGGCCCGGATCCACGATCAGGCCGATACGCTGCGGGCGACCGCCGCCTGGTTCACGCTCCTCAAACAGGTCCGGCGGGAACTGCGGATCACCGAGGGCAACGCCCAGGACCTGTACTTCCAGCGCTGTTTCGAACTCGCCGCCACCCGCGGCCACCCCGACCCGCAACCCGACCGGCTGCGCGCGGAGGCCGTGCTGCGTGAGGTCCACGGCTTCGCCGCCGGCCGCACCACCCAGGCTTTGAAAGACCATCTCACCGACCCCGCACGGGCCGCCGAACTGGACCGGTTGCTGGAAACGGCCTGGGCATGCCGGCCCGCACCGCGGCCGGTCGGCCCCGAATACGCCGGTGAACTACGACAACTGCTCGAGCTCGCGGTGGGGTCGCGGTGGGAAGCGGATCCCGCGTCCGGGCGACAGTTGCTACGCCGGTTGATCGAGACGCACACCGGGACCCACACGGGTATCGCGTTATGGCTGGACAGCAGCGATCGCCCAGGGGCCGGCGTGATGGCCGTAGCCTGCGAAAACGCCCGGAACGGCCCCACTGCCGAGCCGACCGCCGCACACGTGCAGCGTGTCGGCGTGCGTGAGGCGGGCGTGCGTGAGGCGGGCGTGCGTGAGGCGGGCGTGCGTGAGGCGGGCGTGCGTGAGGCGGGCGTGCGTGAGGCGGGTCGATCGGCGCGCGGGCGTCGGACTGCGCCCGCGTCTTCCTCGCGCTACGACGCGAATCGGCTCGGGCTCACCGAACACCCTGTTCCGTGTCGGCCCGCGCTGGGTTCGTCGGCATCGACCGCCGCGCTGGGGCTGCCGTTCGACCGCACCGTTTACGAGCGGGTTTTCACCGTCCTCCAGGTGTCGACCGAACGCGCCGATCTACCGCCGATTCCCGAACTGGTGACCACCGAGATCACCCGGAGCTGCGCCCCCTGGGCCCTACTCGACGAATCGTTGCGCGTGACGGCCGCGGCGGGCGTGGAATTGGCGCTCGGGCTGGCGCCGATCACGATATCGGCGGGCCCGGACGGTATACCGGAAACGGCCGCTCACCGCCTGATCAACAGCCGGTGGCAGCGGGAAGCCTACGTACTACAGGCGCGGCGGCTGGCGGTTCATCCCGTCTCCGGTGACGGTGATCCGCTCGCCGCGATCGCGGCCGAACTGCGCACCCCGTGGCGGTCCTACCTGCGGAGGCTGTGGGTGCGGCTGCACGGGCGCGATGTTCGGGAACTGCCGGTGGCCGAGCCGGACGAACTCTGGGACCTGCTGGACGGAATCGCCCGGTCGGTGGTTCTCGATCACCGCGCACGGGTCCGCAAAGTGCTGAGCACGCAGGCGTCCGGGGCCGGAACGGCAATAGCCGAATCGAGGGCTGTCTGATGGCCGATCTGGTGCGTATCCGGCGACTGCCACCGGATCTGTGGTTTATCGGCCCACCCGGCGCGCCGAGCGTGGCCGACGCCGATCCGGGCGTGGATACGGCGGTTCTCGAAGTCGCGGGCGGCCATCTCACCTGGTGTCTGACCTCCGGGCAGCGCGTTCCGGTGGCGACCCTGCACGATCTCGACACCGCGCAGGAATGGCTGTGGGCGCTCTACGGCGCCGAGGTCGCACTCGCCGCCGACGCGTACACCGAGCCGGTGGAACTTCGCGCTCGGCCCGGAAACTCCGATCTCGCGGCGGCGGTGCGCCGACTCGCCTACGCCCACTGGGCGGCGCGCTGGTGGCCGGCCTCGACCGTCGACGATATCGCTGCCCTGGATCCGGCGCTGCTGGATCGCGAGATCGCCGAGTTGACGGAGTTCTGCGACAGCGTGGTCGACGGCGCGGACGCCACAACCGTCACCGAAGTGGAAGCAGAATCGGTCGTCGGCGACATCGGCCGGGACGGTCGAGTGCGCGAGTGGACCACACCGCACGCCGACGAGTACGCCCTCGCCGCGGGCTCGAACTCCACCGGGTCGGGCGCAGCCCTCGTACTCGATCGCGGTACTACCGGCTGGGATTGGCGGTATTGCCCGCCCGGTGTGGTCGATGCCTCCGAACGTGCCGTGTCGTGGGAGTTGTCCCGGGCGGCGGGCAGCACGGTTGTCCGGGTACACGCGGTCGCCGCGCCCGGGCTTTCCGCGGACCTGCCCGGCCACCTGCGACCCCGCGCCCGCATCCGTACTCCCGGCGGATTCGCCGACGTCGCCTTGGAATTGAGCGGTGACGCCTGGTCAGGCGAGGCGGACCAACCGGCGGATTCGGTGCGGGGTATCGAGATCTATACGCCCGGAGTGGGGCCCAGCGATCCGGTCGAGCCGCCGCCCCCGGTTGGCGATCGGTCGCGGACCTCGGAGCCCATCGAGGCGGCGGATACTTCTGCCCTACAGCGCCTTCAGGCAGACTCAGCCGATGCGGAACGGCGGCGGGCGGTACGCGAGCTCGCGCGCAACAGGCTCCGGCTGGCCGCGGCCGGGCCCCATGCGGTGATGCCCGGTGTCGCCGGAGATTCCACAATCGGTAAATCCGGAGATCCCGCCGCGCCGGTCGGTCTCTGGCCGGCCGATATCGCACCCCTCCGGTCGGAAACAGCCGCGGCAGAACAGGACGCGGATTTCTGAGATGAGTGGAGCCGACAATCAACCGCCCGGCCTGGAATTGCTGCACGAGGGCGCCGCCGCGTACGAGCGCGGCGATATCAACGAAGCGCTGCGCATTTTCGAGCACGCCGTGAACAGCACCACCGGCGGTGTCCGGACCAGCGCTCTCATCAACGCCGCCAACATGTACGACGAACTCGGCGATCACGAGGGGGCCGCAACCAGGTACCGGGCCGCGCTGGGCGATATCCCCGGCGATGCCGTCGAGAAGCGCGCTTCCGCACTGATCAACTATTCGCAGGCCCTGCAGCACCTCGGCGCGCTCGACGATGCGCACGACGCGCTGGAACAGGCGCGCACGCTGCTCGCCGACGCCGACGAACTCGGTGTCCTGCGGGTGTCGTGCCTGCTCTCATTGACCGCCGTCGCGACCCACCGCGCCGAGTGGAGCCGCGCGATCGATATCGCCACCGAATCCTTGAACGCTGCGTTGCGGTTCGCGCCGGAGCTCGCCGGCTATCCCTTGATGAACCTGGCCGGTACCTACTTCGAAACCGGCCGCCGCGATCTCGGCGTGGATTTCGCGCGGCAGGCGCTGACGGCGTTCACCGAGGCCGGTAACCACAACGCCCTCGCCGACACCCAGCAGAACCTGGCCCAGATCTTCATGCGCTTGGACCGGCTCGACGAGGCCGAGGAACTGGTCGAGGCCAGCCAGCTGTATTACGAGCGGACCGGGCTCGCGCACCGGGCGGGGATCGGCTGGAAAATCCGCGGTTTTCTCGCCGAACGGCGCGGCGACCTCGACCGTGCGCAGGAATGGTATCGGCGCAGCCTCGACCATTTCCAGGCGTCCGGTGCGGTCCTCGACGAAGCCGCGCTGCGCTGCCGGCTGGCGACCATCGAGTTCGCGTACGGCAGGGTCGGGGCGGGTCAGCAACTGCTGGACGCCGCGTTCCTCATCTACGCGGAGCGCGGACTCGGCTCCGAATGCGCCAAACTCGACTACTGGCATGCGGTGCTGCTGGAGATGGTGATCGATGATCTGGCGGAGCCGGCCCCGGAACTGGCGGTGCTGGGGCGGGCACTGTCGGTCCAGGCCGCGATCGCCATCGACGCCGTCCGCTACACCCTGCCGAGCGGGAGCCGGCGCGAACAATGGCATCGGGAGGTCGCCGAACCCGCGATGCGTCTGGCGTTCCGGTTCGCCCATCTCTGCCAGGACGGACTGCTGCTCGCCGACTTGATCGAAACACGGTGTGCCGGAACAACGCTGGATATCGGTCGCGCGCAGCCCGGCGAACGGCCGCAATTCCCGCTGGATACCCCGGGCCCGCCCGCCGTCACGGAATTATCCGGACCCCTGCAGTTGGGCGCCGCACTGGCGCAGGTGGCCGCCTCCGCGGGGCTGCCCGTCGCGCCGCCGCCGCGGCTGGCGGTCGAACCCGGCGCCCGGATCGCGCTCGCCGACTACATCGAAGCGGCCGAACACCGCTACGGCGGCCGATTCCGGGAGCAACGGGTGATCCCGGTATGAGACGACGGGACAACCGGCATCGTCGGGCCCGCGACAGCCGCGACGAGTACCGGGCACACCGCAGCGATCGCGGCGGTGCACTACACCGCAATGGCGGCCGATACGGCCGCTCGACCGGCGGAGGATTCGATGAGTGACCGTCCGACCGTGGTGATCCGGATGGCCGATGCGGGCGATGTCTACATGTCGTGGCGGTGGACCGACGGGTCCGCGTCACCCGGGGTGACGGTGCTGCCCGGCGACGATATCGACGCCGCCGTCCGCGTCCTGTCCGCGGCGCTGCCCGTCCCCGAGGTGGCCGGCGGCCTCGAGAAAGCGCTCACCACCGGGGCATTCGCCGCGCCCGGCAGCGAGTACGAACTCGCCCGCGACCTGTCCCGCGCGTTGCTGCCCTACGACCTGGCGGGCCAGTTGTACGACCTGTACCAGCGGGGTGTGCGCCCGCATATCCGGTTGCAGCCCTCGCCGCGGGTCGCGCAGGTGCCGTGGGAGACCATCGCCCCCGCCCCGGACGTCCGGCTGATCGATATCGCCGATATCAGCCTGCTGGTTCCGGCCGGAATCGTGCACGCACCCGTGCGTGTCCCGCGGTCGTGGCCCGCCTCGCGTGGCCTGCCGGTGGTCGCGGTCCTCGACCCCCGGGTGCCGGGTTTCCGCGCCGATTCCGCCCTCGGTTCGGTGCTGGGCCGGATGGACCGGCCGACACCGCTCACCGCACGGATCGCCGACCATCTCACCGCCGGCCGGCTACGGCCCGCCGCTCCCGAACCGTCGGCCGTTTTCCGCCGCACCGACCTCGACCGCACCTGGCTTTCCGAAACCCTGCGCGCCGGCGCGTCCCGGCTGATCTACGTCGGCCACGTCACGGCTGCGTCCCCGGAATCCGGGCAGAGCGAGAACACCGAACTGCACCTGGCCTGCACCGCCGAGACCGTGGGTTTCGCGCAACCGCACCGCGACCACCGCCCACTTTCGGCGAAAGACCTCCTGCTCGGCACCTATACCCTCGAACCGGAACCTGTTGCCGGCCAAGAACTCTGGCCGATACCCGCCCGGGTCGCACTGATCGCCTGCGAAAGCGGCGGCGATCTGCGTTTCACCGAAGCGCTCGGTTTGATCGCCGCCATGGTGACCGGCGGCGCGGAACTGGTCACCGCCACCCGCTGGCCCCTCCCGACCGACCTCGCCGTCCAGCGCTTCGGCGCCGCTGCCGAAGCCGCCCCGCTGCAGGACACGATCTGCGCCGTGGATTCCGCCCACGACACCGCGGACCCGGTGCCCGAACTCACCGCCTGGCAGCGCGAGCGGTTACAGCGCTGGCGCTCGACCGGTGCCATCGAATATTCGCCCCTGCTGTGGGCTTCCTTCGCGACCTTCACCACCTGACCCGGCCGGCGGACGCTGCCGTGGCCGCCGAGAGGTAACCGTCGTCGGCCGTCGGGGCCGCGTTGTCGCGTCATACGACCGCATCGTCACCGTCCGGCGACCGCACCGTGGTTCGCAGGCGTTAAGAGCGAGCTGATCGGGTCTTCGCCCGAGACCGTCGGCCACGATCGCCGGAGGCGGTTGCCGACCGAGCTCAGGGCTGTAGGACGTATCGGCCGCGGATACCGCCCTGCGCAACCGCCCGGTGGGCATCGGCGACCCGGTCCAGCGGCAGGACAGTATGGACCCGCGCCGGGAGCCGGCCGGTCACCGTGTCCTTCAGCAATCCGGCCAGCCGGTCGCCGTCGGCGAGTACCGAAACCGCGCGCACGGTGATACCGCGCTCGGCGGCCGGTTCGGCCCCCGGACGGACTCCGACCAGCAGACCGTCGTCGCGAACCAAAGGCAGGGCTTTCTCCTGGAAGACGGCGGTATCGGCCACCGCGTCCCAGCCCGTCGTCGCCGTAGTCGTGAAATCCGCGCCGAGCCCGCGGACGAACCCCTCGTCCTGTGGCCGGGCCAGCCCGGTGACCTTCCAGCCGCGGTCGCGGGCCAGCGTGACCACATACCCGCCCACCGCGCCCGCCGCTCCGATCACCAGCAGGCTGCGGCCGCTGCCTTCGCCGAGCAGATCCACCAGTTGCGCCGCTGTCAGGCCGTTGAGCGGAACCGTGGCCGCCGTGGTCAGCTCGAGCTCGTCGGGCACCACCGCGACAGCGGCCGCCGCAACGACCAGTTTTTCGGCGTAGGTACCGAAATCGCGATCGAATCCGTCGACGATGCCCGCGACCCGGCTGCCGATCGCAATGTCCACATCCGGGCCGACGGCCTCGACGATCCCCGCGAAATCGGTTCCCAGGCCGGTGTGGCCGGGCTGGGTGATGAACCCCAGCTGATGGAAGACACCGCTGGTTGTCGCGAGATCCACGGGGTTGACCGACGTCCCGGCGATCGCGACCCGCACCTGGCCGGGTCCGGGTTCGGCGACGGGCACGTCGATGAATTCGATCGAATCGGGGCCGTCCGGAGTGCGGACGACTGCGGTGCGGAATGTGACGGACATTGTGCCTCCTGGAGTAATCGGTGTTGTTACTCCAGAATGGATAGGTAACTCTCCAACGGGAAGTAGGCACTCTGAAGTGCGTAACCCACCGGAAGGTAGGAAGGTGCGGTCATGGCGACGATGACGGCGGCGCAGCGGCGAGCCCAGCAAAAGGCTGAGTACGACGCGTTCTTCGCGGACTGCCCGAGCCGGCAGCTACTCGAGCGGATCTCCGGCAAATGGGTGGCGCTGGTGCTCGCGGCACTCGGTAGCGACGGTCCCCACCCGGCAGGCCGGTGTGCCGGCGAACCCCGGGCCATGCGCTACTCCGAACTGTCCCGGCGGCTGGCCGGTGTCAGTCAGAAGATGCTCACCCAGACCCTGCGCTCCCTGGAACGCGACGGCCTGGTGACCCGCACGGTGACCCCGACCGTGCCGGTCACCGTCACCTATGAGCTGACCGATCTGGGCCTCTCACTGCACCAGGTCATCCGCGGTATCAAGGTGTGGGCCGAAGCGCATATGGACGAGGTACAGGACCACCGGGCCCGGTTCGACGGCGAACCCGCCGAGTTCGCGGGCGCACCGACATAGCCGGTCCGGCCCGGGCCGCGCCCACCGCGGGCCCCGGTGTGGCGTACCGAGTTCGCGGGCCCACCGACATGGCTTGTCGGGCTCGGGCCGCGCCCACCGCGGGCCCCGGTGTGGCGTACCGAGTTCGCGGGCCCACCGACATGGCTTGTCGGGCTCGGGCCGCGCCCACCGCGGGCCCCGGTGTGGCGTGCCGAGTTCGCGGGCCACCGACGTGGCTGGTGGGCCCGTGCCCCCGCGGGTTTACCGATGAGCCGGGTCCGGATACGGCACATCGTCGGCCTGTGCCGGCCTCGCTCAGCGCGCTGATGCGCCCTGACACCACCGCATGCCGAGCAAGGCATTCGGCATTTCTCGGCGAAGTCGGTCGGAACCGATTGCGTTCACCGGGGCGGGCGCAGTTCCCGCAGAGCCTGGCAGATGGTCGCGTGAATCGCCGATTCCTCGGTCTCCGCATCGGGGTCCCAGGTGGGTTCGGCGGCCCCTTCGATCGCCGGGCCGAACAACCACCACACATTGCTCCACGGATCGATGAACCGGGCCAGCGACGACGCACCGTAGAACGGTGTCGTCTCGGTGATCACCCGTGCGCCTCGAGCTTGGGCCCGCCGCAGTACCTCGTCGCAATCGGTGACATTCACCTGCAGCAGTGCCGGCGTGAACACCCAGTCGGGTTTGGAATCGGCGATCATCAGGCACGAATCCCCGATCCGCACCTCGGCGTGGATGAGCAGCCCGTCGGTATCGTCGGCATGCGCCTCCGGCGTCTCCCGCCCGTCGAAGACATCGGTCAAGAATTCGATGAATCCCCGTGCCCCACCGGGCCCTTTGACGGCCGCGAAGGCGTTGACGCTGCCATACCCGTTGCCGAGTTCCGAACCGGACGTGATCAGAGGTGTTGTGGTCATGGCGAGAGCATCGCACCGCATCCGGTCGATTCCCGACCGCTATTTTCCGCGTCGGGCAGGAATCACTACGTTCGCCTCGCGCTGCGACAGAGGCGTCATCGAGCAGCACAAGCCCGGGCCGAATCCGGCACGGGTGTTTGCGTCGGCGGATTCGCTGGGGCCGACGGCTCGGAACGGTCAGCGGCGGGGTGGCAGGGGAATGCGCGCGAGGTCGGTGGCTATCACGATTTCCCCGGAGAATTCCCGCCGCGCTTCGACGAGGTGGTCCTCCAGAGTGCGGTATCGCTGGGAGAAATGGGTCAGTACCAGGGTGCGCGCCCCGGCTTCTGCCGCGATGCGGGCCGCCTGACCGGCGGTGAGATGGCCGTGTTCGTCGGCCAGGTGGGCGTCGGCGTCGCGGAAGGTCGCCTCGATGACCAGCATGTCGACATCGGCAGCGAGTTCACCGACCGCCGGGCAGCGCCGTGTGTCCATAATGAACGCGAAGCTCTGACCGCGCCGGATCGCGCTGACTTCCGCCAGCCGGACCGTGCGGCCCTGCCAGGTGATTTCTCCTTCCCGCTGCAACTGTCCGACGACAGGGCCGGAAAGGCCGAGGTCGGCGAGGCGATCGGGGAGGATCGTGCGGTAATCGGGTTCGGTGACGCGGTAGCCGAACGCCTCCACCGGATGGTCTAGCCGGGCGGCGGTGAGTTCGAAGGGCGCGCCCGCGGCCGGCAGTGCGCCCGGTGCGGTGATCGGGTGCGCGCGTAGGTCGACGGTGCGATGGTATGCAGTGGCATCGCACAAGTTCTCGAAATACCGCTGACCCGACGCCGGATAGTAGGCATCGACCGGGTGCGGGACCCGGTCCAGGTTGATGCGCTGCATCACCCCGGCCAACCCGAGACTGTGGTCGCCGTGGAAATGAGTGATCGCAATGCGGGTCAGGTCGGTCGCCGAGATCCCGGCGTGGATCATCTGCCGCTGTGTGCCCTCGCCCGGGTCGAACAGGATCGCCTCCCCGCCCCACCGCAGCACATACCCGTTGTGGTTGCGGTGCGCGGTCGGTACTTGGCTCGCGGTACCCAGCACCACCAGTTCCCGCTGCGACATCTACGCGCTCCGCTTTCCGGTCGCCGGCCCGTGGCACTTCTCGCTCAGCAGCATGGGGCGACCATATCCGGCCTACAGCGATTGTCGCCGATACCGTTTGCGGCAGCGATGAGACCGGCATGTGTCTGCCCGGCGGAGTTTGCCGACCGGTTGGATCGGGCGCCCGCGGGTCCGGGGGTCAGCAGGACCGAGCTCATTCGCCACGGTGTCTCGATGTCGGTGGACAATCGCGGACGCCCGATGGCCCGCCCATCGAAGCCGGCCGACCCTGCCCGACCCGGGGCGCTAACCCGCGGACTCGATCGGGACCATTTCCATTCCGGAGAGCGCCAAAGCCAGGATCATTCCGATGATCAGGCATACGCCGGCCGCGATCGCCGCCCATTTTCCGAGTGATTCGCCGCGGATATGCCCGATCACACCGAGCGCGATACCGGCTATACCGAACAGAAGCGGGCAGAACAGCAGTGAGACCGCGGCGCAGACGAAACCGATGATCGACAGGACCTGCGGTCCGGAGCGTTCCGGTTGCTGGGTGGCGCCGTAGGGCTGGTACTGCTGTTGCGGGTAGGCGGGATAGCCGCCGGGCTGTTGACCCCCGCCCCAACCCGGTTGATCGTATTGAGCACCGCCCCACCCCTGCTGCCCGGACTCCCCGCCCCAGCCGCCGGATTGTTCGTGCCCCCAAGCCCGCTGTCCGGATTGCCCACTACCCCAGCCGGGCTGGTCACCGCTCCCGCCTGGCTGTCCGGGGTGGTCACCGCTCCAGCCCTGCTGTTCGCTGCTCCAGCCATGTTGCCCGGGTTGTTCGCCGCTCCAGCCTTGCTGCCCGGGTTGTTCGCCGCTCCAGCCTTGCTGCCCGGGTTGTTCGCCGCTCCAGCCTTGCTGCCCGGGCTGGTCGGCACTCCAGCCGCGCTGCTCGCCGGGCGGGGCACCCCAGCCGGATCGATCTTCCGGACGATCGTGACGACCGCCGTACGCGCCCGGCGGCGGATAGGGCGTCCCCCCGGCCGGGGAGTAGCCGGTCTGCCCGGGCGACTGCGGCTGCCAGGCCTGACCCGGCGTCTGCTCTTCGGGCCGGGCGGACCATGCTTGCGGCGGGACCTCGCCCATCGGCTGGTGACCCGGCTGGTCGGACGAACCCGGCTGCCAACCGTGGGTGTAGGCCGCGGTGCCCTTATCCATTCGCGGTGCCTCGGCGCCGGGTTCGCCCGGCTCCCCGGACTGCTTGGGCAACATCTGAGTGGGGTGGTCGTCGGCAGGGCTGCTCACACCGGGCTCGCGGCCCTCCGGCTGGGATTCGGTGCCGGCCCGGCCCGAAGCAGCGCCGGACGATTCGCGGTGCAGGATCTTCGGGAGATATTCGGTGGGTGGGTCCTCCGACGATCTCGGTGTCTCGCTGCCCGCCTGGCCCGCTCCAGCGCCCGGTTCCTCGGCTGATTGCGGCTCGCCGGACTGCGCAGGCGGTTGCGGGGCGTTGGCCGCTGCGCCCGTTTCGTCCGGCGGATAGGGGCTGTACCCGCGCGACTGCGTTTGGTCCGGCGGTTGCGGAGCGGCGGGCGTGCCGAATGGTTCGTCCGGAGCTTCGGGAGCCGGACCGCCCGACGCCTGATCGCGGGTGTCGGGGTCCCTGTCCACCGGCGGTTCATCGCGCTGGGATGCCGGTCCGCCGGGGGATTGCGGTCGCTCGTTGTGATGGTGCGGCGTCGCACCGGCGTCTCGCGGCGTTTCGCCGGGGTTGCGCGGGTCCTGCGGTGTGCTCATCACGTCTCCTCGGTCGGATCGTCGAGGGCTCGTAGTCGGTACCGCGGTGGGGAACGTCAGTCTTCGGGTTCGTCCTCGATATGGATGGCGGCCGCCTCGGCGGGGCGGTTGTCCTCGGCGGACCGGTCGCGGGGGCCCGTTTCCTCGGCCAGTTCTTCCGCTATCCCCAGCCGGCCGTCATCGGCCTCCCGGTAGCCGATTCGCAGGTCGTTCGGCGGGTCCTCGATATTGCGTTCGTAGGCGCGGACCTCGTCCAATTGTTCGTCGTCGCCCATATCGGGCTCTCGTGGTTCGCGATCCATACCACCCAGTATGCGCCGCCACCGGGCTACCTCGACAGACCGCGACCAGCGATGGCGAGCCGATGGGCGTGCTACTCCGTGGGGCCGGGCGGCTCAAAGGACGAACGGGGCCGGCTGCTCCCGAGTACGGCCGCGGGGCGGGCCCGGAGAATGCAACAGCCCCGGACCGAGCGGTCCGGGGCTGTTGTGGCAAATATCAGGCGTTACCGCCGGTAGGTCTTCAGGCGTTGCCGTTGAACAGTCCGGTGACCGAACCGTTCTCGAACACCTCGCGGATCGTGCGGGCCAGCAGCGGGGCGATGGACAGCACCGTGAGCTGCGGGAACTTCTTGTCCTCGGTGATCGGCAGCGTATTGGTCACCACGACCTCCTTGGCGCCGCAGCCAGCCAGCCGCTCCGCGGCGGGGGAGCTCAGCACGCCGTGTGTCGCGGCGATCACCACATCGCCCGCGCCGGCCTCTTTGAGTACTTTGACCGCGCCGGCGATGGTGCCACCGGTGTCGATCATATCGTCGATCAGGATGCAGGTGCGGCCCTCGACCTCACCGACCACGCGATTGGACTTCACCTGGTTCGGGACCAGCGGATCGCGGGTTTTGTGGATGAACGCCAGCGGTGCCCCGTCCAGCGAATCCGCCCATTTCTCCGCCACCCGTACGCGACCGGAATCGGGGGAGACGACGGTGATGTTGTCCAGGCTGTAGTTGTTGCGGATATGCTCCGCGAGCTGCAGCTGCGCGTGCATATGGTCGACCGGGCCGTCGAAGAAGCCCTGGATCTGATCGGTGTGCAGGTCGACCGTCACGATCCGGTCGGCGCCGGCGGTTTTGAGCAGGTCTGCCACGAGCCGGGCGGAGATCGGTTCGCGGCCGCGGTGCTTCTTGTCCTGGCGGGCGTAGGGATAGAACGGCAGGATGGCGGTGATCCGCTTGGCCGAACCGCGCTTGAGCGCGTCGATCATGATGAGCTGTTCCATCAGCCACTGGTTCAGCGGCGCCGGAAAACTCTGCAACACGAAGGCGTCGGAACCGCGTACCGACTCCTCGAAACGGACGAAGATCTCCCCATTCGCGAAATCACGCGCGGTCTGCGGGGTGACCTCGACGTCCAATTCCTTGGCCACCTGCTCGGCCAGTTCTGGGTGCGACCGTCCGGCGAAGAGCATCAGGTTCTTCTGGTTGTCGATCCATGACGCGGTCACTACTGGTTGCCATCCTTAAGCTCTGTTGCCCGATCCGGTAATTCATCGGCCGCGAGTGCCTTCGCCGCCGCATTTGCTGCAGCGGTACCTGGACGTTTCCGCTGCACCCAGTTTTCGATATTGCGCTGCGTACCCCCGGACACGGCGAGCGCGCCCGGCGGGACGTCTTCCCGCAGCACAGTACCCGCACCGGTATAGGCGCCGTCACCCACGGTCACCGGTGCGACGAACATCGTATCGCTGCCGGTCCGCACATGGGACCCCACGACGGTGCGGTGCTTGTCCACTCCGTCGTAGTTCACGAAAACGCTGGATGCTCCGATGTTGCTGTGCTCGCCGATAGTGGCATCGCCGATATAGGTGAGATGCGGAACCTTGGTATGCCTGCCGATATCGACATTCTTGGTCTCGACGAATGCGCCGATTTTGCCCGATTCGCCCAGAACGGTGCCCGGCCGCAGATAACTGAACGGCCCGACTGTCGCATATGCCTCGACTTTCGCGCCTTCACCGTGCGTGCGGATCACCCGGGCCCCGTCGCCGATGATCGAATTGGTGAGCGTGGTATCCGGACCGATTTCCGCGTCCTCGCCGACCGCCGTGGTGCCCAGTAATTGGACCCCGGGGCGGATCACGGTATCGCGGCCGATCCGGACATCGGTATCGATCCAGGTCGACCCCGGATCGACGATCGTCACCCCGGCACGCATATGGCGTTCCACGATGTAGCGGTTGAGCGTGCGCGCCGCGGCGGCCAGTTGTACCCGGTCGTTGACACCGGTGACCTTGGCCGAATCCACCAACCGGGCCCCCTGCACGGGGTGGCCGGCCTGGCGGGCGAGTTTCAGGACATCGGTCAGATACAGCTCGTGCTGCGCGTTGGCCGTCGACAACCGGCCGAGCATGGTGCGCAGTACGGCGACATCGAAGGCGTACACACCGGAATTCACCTCGGTGATGGCGGCCTGCTCCGGCGTCGCGTCGGCGTGCTCGACGATCTCGGCGACCTCGCCGTCGCCATCGCGGACGATTCGGCCGTAACCATTCGGGTCCTCGGGAACGAAGGTGAGGACGGTGACGGCCGGCCGGTCCGGGTAGCTGCGGTGCTCGTCGAGCAGCGCGGACAGTGTGTGGCCGTCCAGCAGTGGAACATCGCCGGAGGTCACGATCACATCGCCGGTGAACCCCGCGGGCAGCCCCGAGAGACCCACCTGCACCGCGTGCCCGGTGCCGAGCTGCTGTTCCTGGACGACCGGGACGACGGTGCGGCCCAGCTCACGTGCCACGCCCGCGGCCTCGGCGCCGACCTGCTCCCGGTCGTGCCCGACGACGGTCACCAGATGGTGCGGATCGATAGCGTGCGCGGCGTACAGCGCGTGCGCCAGCATGCTGCGCCCGGCCAGCGGATGCAGCACCTTGGGCTTCTTCGACCGCATTCTCGTACCGGCACCTGCGGCTAGCACGATAACGGCGGTCTGCTCCTGCATGAATCTCCCTCGGGCCGGCGATGGTCATCGTGCACGCGAGTCGCTGTGCCGCCAGGACTCGAAGCTGCCCGAGCCGGGTCGGGGCGAAGCGATGGGATTCCGACGCGCATTCCCGGGTATACGAAGAGTCCGTTGTGGGCACGGGTCATCCCACTCGAGGACGGCCTCTTGTCGCGCTGCACGGGGCATGAGCGTATCAGCCTCACCGAGGGCCCGGCCCGGTGATCTCGGCGTCGAAAGGCGGCTCACTCGCCCGTCGCTACAGAGAAAACTCCGGCGGCAGACCGGAGTATCGGATATTCGAACTCGTTATGCCCACCAGGGTCGCGGTGCCGTCGCCGTTCGGCCGATACACGGGCCCGCCGGAGTCGCCGAACCGGATGCCGGTGTATCCGTCGCAGCGCGTCCCGCTGAGTTGCCCCCACCTGCACAGGTCTCCGGCGGGCATATCCAGGCCGGTCAACCGCTCACCGCTCGGGAGGGTGTTGTGGGTCGGGGTGCCGGGAAGCAGGGGGATCATCGCCCAGTCCTCGCCGGGTAGCCGGATCTCCCCGAACAGTCCGAGCGTGCAATGCCCGGCGGTGAGCGCGACCGGCTGTCCATCCGCGTAACCCGTGGCCGTGACCGAACACAGTCCGAGCGTCGAGCCCGGTCCCACGGCGAAGTCCGCCGATGACGAGCCGGGCCCCAGAGCCGACTGTGCCGACACCGGCCCGGCGGCGAGGACGGTGGTGACGAGGGCGCCGGCCGCCATCGCGGGGAGCGCCTTCAGAGTCCTGGTCATGGCATTCCTCGGCAGAAGAGGTTTTCGAACCGTGCAGAAACCGGATCAGGGGTTTTCTTGCTCCGCCGCCAGGACTCGAACCTGAACTATCTGAACCAAAATCAGAGGTGCTGCCATTACACTACGGCGGACTGTCACACCGGTGCGTTGTCGAGAACCCACCGCTGTGTACCAGCACGGCAACGATACTCGCATGCCACCCAGGGTTTCGTCGAACCGTGGGGTGCCGTGGCCCGCCGGGTGGGGCCCGCGGCCGGGTCTCGACATGCCGAGCGGGCGCACAGCATGCCCGCGTGACCGCGGCCCCGGAAGGTCTGAGACAGTTGATCTCGATGGTTTTGGTCGCTGGTCGGACATCCGGTGCGAATCGGCGACCCCGGTAACCAGGGAGGCGGTAACGTGTCGTCGGGAGAGCCGCGAACGGCCGGGGAGTCACAGGCCGGTGGGGATGCCAAGGAGATCGCCGGGCAGGTTCCGCCCACCAGGCAGCGGATGACCGGTACCCAGCGACGCCGCCAGCTGATCGAGATCGGGCGGGCACTGTTCGCCGAACGCGGGTACGACGCCACCTCCATCGAGGAGATCGCCCTGCGTGCGCAGGTTTCCAAACCCGTCGTCTACGAGCATTTCGGCGGTAAAGAAGGTCTGTACGCGGTGGTGGTCGACCGGGAGATGTCGATGCTGCTCGATATGATCACCTCCTCGCTCACCAACAACAGATCCCGGGTCCGGCTCGAACAGGTGGCGCTCGCGCTGCTCACCTATATAGAGCAGCGCACCGACGGCTTCCGCATCCTGGTGCGCGACCAGCCTGTCTCCTCGACCGACGGCCGGTACTCGAGCCTGCTCAACGAGGCGGTCAGCCAGGTCGCGCATCTGCTGGCCGGCGATTTCGATCGGCGCGGTTTCGATATCAGCCTGGCAGGTCTGTACGCACAGGCGCTGGTCGGGATGGTGGCCACCACCGCCACGTGGTGGCTGGACGTGCGCAGTCCGTCCAAGGAAGTGGTGGCCGCGCATCTGGTCAATCTGTGCTGGAACGGCCTCAGTCACCTCGAAGCCGACCCGCAGCTCAGCTCCGAATGGCCCGCCGTCCCGGGGCCGCTGCCGGCGAACTCGCCCGGCGGGCAGGGTAGTTCGGAGAACCGTGCGTGAACTGCCCGTGAACTCTTGCGGGCCCACGAATCGAGAACCCTACCCCGCGCGGATGGTACGGTTCACCCATCCTTTGGGTGCTGTTCGGGCGGTAAGTCGGTCTACTTCGACAATGTCGGTCTACTTCAGGATGGCTGGTTATTGGGATGACAGGCGGAGCTGATGGCTAGGCAAGCGCGCGCGGAGATAACCCGCGATTCCGTCCTGGCCGGCGCTGCCGATGTCTTTCTGCGGTTGGGCTACGCCAACGCGAGCCTCAGCGAGATCATCGCGCAGTCCAACGTGACCAAGGGCGCCTTGTACTTCCACTTCGGGTCCAAGGAAGAACTGGCCCGCGCGGTGGTGGACCAGGGCCAGGAACGGCTGACCGCCTCCTGTAAGGGATTCTTCGACTCCCGGGTGCCGGCCCTGGAAGCGGCCATCGGCATCACCTACGTGGTGGCGGATCTGTCGATGAACGATCCGATGGTCGGCGCGATGCTCAAACTGACCCACCAGATCGGCGACTACCGCGGCGCCAACGGCGACAATGTCGCGAAGAACTGGGGCGAGACCTACCGGCTGCTGGCCGAACGCGCGATCGCCCAGGGCGATCTGCTGCCCGATCTGGATCCGGAAACCATCGGTCTGCTGCTGTACGGGCTCACCACCGGGATGCATATCGTCGCGGTCGGCACCGAGTCGATGGATCAGCTGGCGTCGCGTATGGAACGGGCCTGGTACTTCCTGATCCCGTCCATCGTCCCGGAGGACAAGGTCTCCTACTTCCGCGAGTTCGCCGCCCGCCGCCTCCGCCGCTACGTGCCGTAGTTCTGGCGCGCGGGATCTCGGCCGGATGGACGGCCAAAACCTCTGGGTGTCTCGCTGAACTCGGCGCCACCGCTGGTCGCGAAGGACTTTCCTGAGGCGGTGCCGATCACACCGAGCCGGCGAAGTGGACGAGCGAAGACCTGGGCTTACCGCCCCCCGCCCCCGCGACGCCGGACGCAGCGCCGTGTCACAACCCCTATAGACTCGGCTGGCCCGGTGGAATCGCCTTCGTTCGCGGTCAGGAGAGAAGAATGTCTGCCCCTCGTCCACCACTGGCGGGACTGGCCTCGGCAGCCGGTGCCGATACCGCGTTGCGGACCGTTTCCGGCATGCTCGGCCGGTCGTCGGTCGAATTGGTGGCGCCGAGCGCGGCGAGATCGTTCGTCGCGGCCACCGTGGCCGCGGAACGGCCGGTTGTCGTGGTCACTGCGACCGGTCGCGAAGCCGATGATCTGACCCTCGAGCTCACCGAGATGCTGGGGCCCGCGGTCGCGCAGTTTCCCTCCTGGGAGACGCTGCCGCACGAGCGGCTGTCGCCGGGCGCCGATACCGTCGGTCGCCGGCTCGAGGTGCTGCGCCGGCTGGCCCATCCCGAAGATCCGGTGTATCCGGAGCCGCTGCGCGTCGTGGTGACCACGGTGCGTTCGCTGATGCAGCCGATGGCGTCCGGGCTGGGGGATATCGAGCCGATCGTGCTGCGGATCGGCGATGAGGCCGATTTCGACGAATTGATCGCGCGGCTGGTCGAATTCGCCTACACCCGGGTGGATATGGTCGGCAAACGCGGCGAGTTCGCGGTGCGCGGCGGCATCCTGGATCTTTTCCCGCCCACCGCGGACCATCCGGTGCGCGTGGAATTCTGGGGCGACGAGATCACCGAGTTGCGCTCGTTCTCGGTGGCTGACCAGCGGTCGCTGGGGGAGGATTCGCTGTCCGCCGTGGTGGCGTCGCCGTGCCGGGAGTTGCTGCTCACGGCCGAGGTGCGGGAACGGGCGGCGGCGGTGGCGGCGGCCAATACGGCGGACGCCGCGCTCGTGGAGATGCTGGACAACCTGGCCGAGGGTATCCCCGTCGAGGGGATGGAGGCGCTGCTGCCGGTATTGCAGCCGGGTGAGCTGCGGCTGCTCACCGAACAGTTGCCCAGCGGTACCCATCTGCTGGTCTGCGATCCGGAGAAGGTGCGCACCCGCGCCGCCGACCTGATGCGGACCGGTGAGGAATTCCTGGAGGCGTCCTGGACGGCGGCCTCGTTCGGGGCGGATGCCCCGATGGGTGCGCACGGCCTCGATCTGGCGGCGTCGGCGTATCGCCCGCTGACCCGGATCCGCGACAGCGCCGAAAGCCGGGAACTGCCCTGGTGGACGTTGAGTCCCCTGGCGACCGGTGATCCGGCCGAGATCGAACTGCCGGTGCAGAGCGGGCCCACCGCCCGTGGCTCCGAAGAACTGGTGGCGACGATATTCGCGTCGCTGCGCGCCCATGTCACGACCGGTGGGCGGGCGGTGGTGGTGCTGGCCGGTCACGGCACGGCCCAGCGCACGCTGGAACGCCTCGGTGAAGCGGAGGTGCCCGCCGCGCAACTGGAGGCCGGTGCGGAACCGGTGCCCGGTGTGGTGGGTGTGCTGTGCGGTTCCCTGCACGACGGCGTGATCTTCGGCGACGCCGGCCTGGTGGTGGTCGCGGAGTCCGATCTGACCGGTAATCGGGTGACCGCGCCGGGCGACGGTAAGCGGCTACCCGCCAAACGCCGCAACCAGGTGGACCCGCTGGCGTTGAACGCCGGTGACATGGTGGTGCACGATCAGCACGGTATCGGCCGGTTCGTGGAGATGATCGAACGTACGGTCGGTGGGGCCCGGCGCGAATACCTGGTGATCGAGTACGCGCCCGGAAAACGTGGCCAGCCGGGCGACCGGCTGTACGTGCCGATGGAATCGCTGGACCAACTCTCCCGGTATGTCGGCGGGGAGATGCCGAGTCTGTCGAAACTGGGCGGGGCCGACTGGGCGAACACCAAGCGCAAGGCACGCAAGGCGGTCCGCGAGATCGCGGGCGAACTGGTGCAGCTGTATGCCGCCCGGCAGGCGGCGCCCGGCCACGCCTTCGGTCCGGATACGCCGTGGCAGCGGGAGATGGAGGACGCGTTCGCGTTCACCGAAACCGTCGATCAGCTCACCGCCATCTCCGATGTGAAAGCGGATATGGAGAAACCGGTGCCGATGGACCGGGTTGTGTGCGGTGATGTCGGGTACGGCAAGACCGAGATCGCGGTGCGGGCCGCGTTCAAGGCGGTGCAGGACGGTAAACAGGTGGTCGTCCTGGTGCCGACCACGCTGCTCGCCCAGCAGCATCTGCAGACCTTCACCGAGCGGCTCGCCGGATTCCCGGTCACCGTGAAAGGTCTGTCCCGCTTCACCGACCCCGCGGAATCCCGCGAAGTGCTCACCGGGATGGCCGAGGGCGAGGTCGATATCGTCGTCGGCACCCACCGGCTGCTGCAGACCGGGGTGCGCTGGAAGAACCTCGGCCTGGTGATCGTGGACGAGGAACAGCGCTTCGGCGTGGAACACAAAGAGCACATCAAGGCCCTGCGCACCCATGTGGACGTACTCACCATGTCGGCCACCCCGATCCCGCGCACGCTGGAGATGAGCCTGGCCGGGATCCGGGAGATGTCGACCATCCTCACGCCGCCCGAGGAACGCCATCCGGTGCTCACCTATGTCGGCGGCTACAACGACAAGCAGGTCACCGCCGCCATCCGGCGTGAACTGCTGCGCGACGGCCAGGTGTTCTATGTGCACAACCGGGTGTCGTCGATCGACAAGGCCGCCCGGCGGATCCGGGAGCTGGTCCCGGAGGCGCGCGTGGTGGTGGCGCACGGGCAGATGAACGAGGACACCCTGGAACATACGGTCCAGGGTTTCTGGCAGCGTGAATTCGATGTGCTGGTGTGCACCACGATCATCGAGACCGGTCTGGACATCTCCAACGCCAATACGCTGATCGTGGAACGCGCCGATACCCTCGGCCTCTCCCAATTGCACCAGTTGCGCGGCCGGGTGGGGCGCAGCCGGGAACGCGGATACGCCTACTTCCTGTATCCGGCGGAGAAACCGCTCACCGAAACCGCCTACGACCGGCTCGCCACCATTGCGCAGAACTCCGACCTCGGCGCCGGTATGGCGGTCGCCATGAAGGACCTCGAGATCCGCGGCGCCGGTAACGTGCTCGGCGCCGAGCAGTCCGGGCATGTGGCCGGTGTCGGTTTCGACCTGTACGTGCGGCTGGTGGGGGAGGCCGTGGAGGCATACCGGGCGGCCGCCGACGGCAAACCGATCACCACCGAGGAAACCAAAGAGGTCCGGATCGACCTGCCGGTGGACGCGCACATCCCGCCCGACTACATCGCCAGCGATCGGCTGCGCCTCGAGGCGTACCGCAAACTGGCTGCCGCGCACGACGATCCGGCGCTGGCCGCGGTGGTGGAGGAACTCCTCGACCGCTACGGCCCGCTGCCGGTGGAGGTGGGCCGGCTGGTTTCGGTGGCCAAACTGCGACTGCTCGCCCGCGAATACGGGGTCGCCGAAATCGCGGTCACCGGCACCACGGTCAAGATCTCGCCGCTCTCGCTGCCCGATTCGAAACAGATGCGGCTCAAACGGATCTACCCCAGCGCCTCCTACCGCGCCGCCAGCGGGGTGGTGCAACTGCCGCTGCCACGCGTCCAGGACAGCGTGGGCGCCGACCGGCTCCGCGACGTCGCCCTGCTGCAGTACCTCGCGGACCTGCTGCTCGCTCTGGACGGTAAAGCCGCGGGCGCCGTGGATCTCACGGTCGCGACCGAGGTGAGTCCGGCGCGATGACACCTGGTCCAGATCCGTGCGGCCCTGGCCTCGAACCCGCAGCATCCCGATCTCGGCGGGGGTTCGGCGCCGCGCCGCAGGATCCGCAGCCGGCGCAGTCCGCTGGTTCGCAGCCCCAGTCCGTCCCGGGGCAACCAGCCGATCCGCCGCGGTCCGTCGCGGGGCGAGATTCGGGGCAGTCGTCCGCCGCTGCGCGGCGACCCGAGCCGGGCGCTGCTGCGACCGACGAACCGGTGCTGTCGACCGACGAACCGGTGCTGCCGACCGGCACCTCGGCGCGATCCGGTGCGTCGGCCGCCGAAGCCACAGAATCCGGATCGTTCTCGGACCGTCCCGCGCCGGGCGTTCTCGAAGCGGAGACGGCGAGTGTGGCGGCGGGGTTGTCCGAAGCGGTCGAGGTGATGGATCGGCTGTGGCGGTTCGGTGGGTGGGAGGTCACCCAGACCCACGATTCGCTGCGCCCGTATCTGCTCGAGGAGACCTACGAACTTCTCGACGCGATCCAGGAAGACGACCCCGGCGCCATCCGCGAAGAACTCGGCGATCTGCTGCTGCAGGTGCTGTTCCACTCCCGGATCGCCGAAGCGGCCGGCGAATTCAGCATCGACGATGTCGCCGCCGCACTGGTCGCCAAACTGGTGAACCGCAGCCCCCACCTCGCCGACCCGGCAGCGGCCGGTTTCGACCCCCACGCCTCGGTGACCGAAAAGGTAGCCGCCCAGGAAAAAGCTTGGGAGGAACGCAAAACCGCGGAAAAGGCGCGCCGTTCGTGTCTGGACGGTATCGCGATGGCACAACCCGCCCTGGCGCTGGCGGAGAAGGTCCGTTCCCGCAGTGCCCAGGCCGGGCTACCGGACGATCTGATCCCGGACGACCTGCGCATCGTTCGCCTCGGCGGTCCCGGCAGTGCGGAAGAACAGTTGCGCATAGCCACCTTGGAATTCGCTGCGACCATCCGCGGGGCCGAGGACTTCGCCGAAGCGGCCCGCGGTGCTCGCTTACCTTTGGACGCCGACGATTGGCACAGGTATTGGCCTGTCGGCGACCGCCGCCATTAGATTCGCCGGGTTGTTCGCGCGCTACTCCGCTTGCTGCGTCATCCTTCGGCGAACACGGCTCGCCGTCGAACCGAATTCGGTCCGCCACGCCCGCGTGGCATTCCGGCCATCCGGGGAAGCCTTCAGGGTTGACTCCGAGGTCTCCGAGTTCGGCAACACCGGTGCACCGAGACTCCTTGCCTACCGAGCGTGTCGGGTTCGATCTGCGGACCGCGCTTGACCTCGCCGCGGCGGAAGGGTACTTCTTGTTACGGAAGGCGAATCCCATTTGTCCGATTGTGACTGAATACTTTTGGTTGTCAGCGTTTTTCATGCCTTCCGCATCTGCAGAGAGCGGTGTTTCGCGCCTTGCGTCCACACCGCGCCGATGGCTCTGGCGAGAAGTAAGCCGATATTCGAGAGGGAATCGAGATATGAGATCGATGAAACGTCCGTCCGGGTCGAAATGGCGGATCGGTGGTCCTGTTGTGCTGGTCGCGGCCGCCGCGTTCGTCGCGCTCGGTGCAGCGCCGGCGAACGCGCAGGAACCGCTGAAAGCGCCCGAAGTCACCTTCGCCGGTACCGCGCCGGGAACGGTCACCGCGACGCTGCACAATCCCAACACCGGCGGACAATGCTGGGCGGAAGCCGGTATCGGGCCGGAGAACAACCACCGATTCTTCGGGAACAGTCAGCCGGAGTCACTGGCCAACCCGGGCCAGACCGTGACCACGACTCTGGAAGGACTCGAATCGGGCACGACCATCACCGCCCGGGGCGGCTGCATCGACGCAGCCGGTGCCGTGGGCCAGATGCCGTTCAGCGAGACGGTCACTGTTGTCGTTCCCTGATGATCGCCATCTGGGCAGCCGATGAGGCTCCGCGGTCTGTTCGGTAGTGCCGCGCCGGTGACCGGACGTATTCCGTTACCGGCGCGGTCCCGCTGCCCTGCGGTCGGGCGACCTCGGGGCGCTGATGTCTCACAACGCTTCCGGGGTCGTCGCCGGACCGGCCATATCAGGCCAGGAATCACACCCGGGCAGAACGTTGCGTCACACGTTCACACCGTAGTCGCGGGCTATCCCCGCGAGACCCGAGGCGTATCCTTGGCCGATCGCCCGGAACTTCCATTCGCCCGCGCGGCGATACAACTCCCCGAACACCATGGCGGTTTCGGAGGACGCGTCCTCGGAGAGGTCGTAGCGGGCCAGTTCCGAACCGGTGTTCAGATCGACGACGCGGATATAGGCGTTGCGGATCTGGCCGAACGACTGCCCGCGCTGATCGGCCTCGTGGATGGAGACCGGGAAGAAGATATTGGTGATCGTCTCCGGCGTATTGGCCAGGTCGACATTGATCACCTCGTCGTCGCCGTCGCCCTCGCCGGTGAGATTGTCGCCGGTGTGTTCGATGGTCCCTTCCGGGGAGCGGAGGTTGTTGTAGAAAACGAAATGGTGATCCGAGAGGACTTTCATATTCGGGCCGGTGGCCAGGGCACTGGCGTCGAGGTCGTAGTCGGCGCCCATGGTGGTGCGCACATCCCAGCCGAGTCCGACGGCGATCTTGGTCAGGTTGGGGGCTTGTTTGGACAGCGAGACATTGCCGCCCTTGGCCAGATTGACGCTCATGATCTCCTTCCCCGCGGCGCCCCGGGCGCCGGATACTGACTGCCCGGGAGCGCCGGATCGGCGGCCCCCGCGGCCGATCTCAAACCGCTTCGTTCTCCGCCCAGGATTGCAGTGTCGCCACCCGGTGTTCGAGGGCGCGCAGTTCGCTGTCGTCGAGGACGTTGCGCTGAATGCCCTGGGCCACCTCGAACGCCGACTGCCGGTGATCGTCGATAACGTCCACATCGAGGCGGACCGCCACATAGTCGTCCGCGCCGGGCATCTCCTCGGCGATGACCTTGGCCGAACCGCGGGCACACAGCGCCACATTGTTTCCACCGAGGATCAGCAGCGCCACCTGCGGCCGCTCCCGCAGCCGGGCCAGGGACCCGCGATCGAACTTGAGGCTCAGCAGAATTCGCCGGTCACCGGCGCGCACCGGCCAGGAGACCGGGATCGCATGCGGCGCCGGATCGGTGGTGACCAGGACGGCGATCGTTTCCCGCGGCCAATGCGGCAGCGTTTCCAGCTCGGGATGGTCGGTTGCTGGGTTTTCGGTGGAACTGACTCCGGCGGCCATATCGTCCCCTCCTGGATCGACGTGCTGCGGCGGAGGATGCGCCGCACCGCTCACCAGTCTAGAACGCGGCGCCGACACGCGCCGGAGAAGTACCTGCCCCGACCTGCGCCGGAACCCTGTGTAGCCGCCCGGATTACCCGTGTGCCGGGCAAAGGGCAGCCTCAGAAAACGTGGTCAGCAAGGCCCTTCGGCAACAGGGGCGCCCGCGGCGGTACCTAACTCACGGTTTCCCGGTGGCGCGGGGCCATCCGGACGTCGTGCTCGTCCAGCAGGGCGAAGTACTTGCGCAGCATCAGGGCGGCGGTGGCGGCGAGGCCCGCGGTCAGCCCCCACCACACTCCCGCGGCACCCAGCCCGGCCGGGAAGGCCAGTACAACGGCCGTGGGCAGGCCGACGAACCAGTAGCCGACCACCGACAACCGGAACCCCGCGTTCGTCGCCTGCAACCCGCGTAAGAGTCCGGTCCCGATGTTCTGCGCCGCGTCGAAGAACTGCAACACGATACCGATCAACAGCAATGACCGGGCCACCTCGACGGTCGCCGAATCGTTCAGGTCGAGGAACGGACGCAACACCAGTTGCGGAACGAAGACATAGGCCAGGCCGGTGACCAGCGCAACCACTCCGGCGCACCGCAACGCCAGCCGGGCCAGGCCGCGGGCGTGCGCGGTTTCGTCGCGCCCCACACTGTGGCTGACCAGGATCGAGGCACCGTGCGAAATACCGATGGCTACCTGGAAGACGATGTAGATGACCTGGTAGACGACATTGTGCGCGGCCAGCGCGGCCGGGCCCAGGGCACCCATGACGAGGGCGAGCACCGAGAACATTCCCGCCTCGGAGCCGTAGGTCAGCGCGATGGGTGTACCGAGCCGCAGTTCGGCGCGGACGGTCGCGGGGCGCACCGGCCACGGACGGATGGGCAGGGTCCGGCCCAACCGGGGGTCGCGGCGCACCATGGTCCAGAACGCCACGAACATGAGCAGGAAGACCAGCGAACTGGCCACACCCACCCCGGTCAGGCCCAGGGCGGGCAGCCCGGCCCAGCCGTGGATCAAACTCAGCGCCAGTACCAGGTTGACCGCGATGGATCCGAGAGTCACCAGCAACAGGGCCTGCGGACGTTGCATGCCGACGGTGTACTGGCGCAGCACCTGGAACCACAGGCACGGCAGCAGGCCGGGCGCCAAGGCGACCATCAGCGGCCGGGCCTGGGCCAGAACACCGGCGTCCTGGCCCAGCCATTGCAGTGACCAGCCGAGGCCGATGAGGATCGCACCGCCGAGTAACCCGGCGGCCGTCGCGATCAGGAAACTCGACCGCACCACATCGCGGATCTCCGGGTCGGGATCGGTGCCTCGTTTCCCGGCGGCGCCCACGGCCGCGGCGATCTGGTTACCGCTGCCGGTGATCAACCCGACGCACATGGTGCGGATCTGGTTGAACAGCACCAGGGCCAGCCCGCCGGCCGCCACGGCCTGTACCCCGAGACTGCCCATCAGGGCGATATTGGTGGTGGAAACCGCGACCTGGGCGAGTTGGGTGAGCGCGATCGGAGTGGCCAGGGCGGCGAGCCGCCGGAAATCGGGAGCGGCGAGCCGCCGGAAATCGGGAGCGGCGAGCCGCCGGGAATCCGGGGTGCCGGGCCGCCGGACTTCGGAACCGGCCGGTCGGCGGCCGGCGGGGCGATTACGCGAGAGTGGTGTGTTGGTCACCGGGCCCGCACCATGGTGTCGGAATCCTCCGTATCGTCGTGCTCGTCGTGGGTGTGTTCGTCCGGCCGTGCGGTGGCGCAACCGCCGGTGCCGGCATCGCCGAGTACGGTCGCGCCCGCCGGTTGTGTACCACGGCCCGCGGGAGCATAACGGGTCAGCAGGGCGTGCACCTCGCGTTCGGCGGCGGTGTCGAGCAGATCGCGTTCGGCCATCCAGTCGTCGTCGAATACCGTGTCGAGGTATTTTTCGCCGCCGTCGCACACAATAGTGACCACGGTGGAACCGGCGGGGAATTCGTCGAGCCTGATCAGCCCGGCATATACGGACCCGCCCGCCGACCCGCCCAGCATCAGTCCGAGCTGCCGGGATACCGCGCGGCAGGTGGCGAAGGCGTCGCGATCGGAGACCTTGATCCCTTCGTCGAGCAGGTCGTAGTCGACGGCGGTGCCGATGGTGGCGCCGGGCGGAGTGCCGGTGCCCGACTGCCAGTAAGGCCCGCCCGGACCGCCGAAGGCGATGGAACCGACCGGTTCCACCCCGATAACGCGCGGTACACAGCCCAGCTGCCGTAATCGGGTCGCCGTCCCGAACAGGGACCCGCCGGTGCCGACCGCGGAGAGCAGGATATCCACCCGGTCCACCTCGGCCAGTAACTCTTCGGCCACCGCGTAGTAGCCCACCGCGTTGGCGTCGTTGTTGTGCTGTTCGGTGAAATACGCGTCGGGCAGTCCGGCCGCCATGGCCTCGGCGTGGTCTTCGCGGGCGGAGGTGGCCAAGGTGTCGTCACCGTCGTCGGCGACGAAAACCAGATCGGCACCCATTGCCCGCATAGCCCGTAATTTGTCCTTGCTCGCGTGATGGTCGACCACCGCGGTGAAACGGTAGCCGCGTTCGGCGGCCACCACCGCCAGGCCGAGCCCGGTATTTCCGGACGTGGATTCGATGATATGCCCGCCGGCACCCAGAAAACCGCGCCGTTCCGCGTCGAGAACCATTTCCCGTGCCATCCGGATCTTGGCGGCGCCCGTCGGATTGAATTGTTCGAGTTTGAGCAGCAGGCGGGTGCCGGAGGGGGTGGTCGCCAATTCGAAGAGCGGGGTGCGGCCGATCAGGTCCGTCACTCGGGTGACGAGGGGCATGGCAAACTCCTGGGCGTCGATAGCGGTCGGTGCGAAACGGCCGGGGCCGGTAGCCGTACCGTCGGGGTCGGGAAAAGGGCTGTCAGGATCGATCGAGAGCCCAGCGAAACCGGCCGCCCGGAGCCTGCGAAAGCACCACCTTCGGTGGAATGGGTAATTCGTGGAAGGTCGATTCGTTGGAATCCATCTGATACCCGGCGGTATTGGGGTAGATCAGCAGATCGCCGATTTCCGCGGCGCGGGGCAGCGGGATCCGCCGCCAGCTGAGCATGTCCGATTCGAGGCAGGTGGCGGCGCCGACGACCGTGGGTGTCGGCGTTCCGGCGGCAGTGGGCCACAGCACCGGGTCGGGCAGGTATTCGCTGTCGAACCACTGTTCCGACAGGCTCAGGCTGGAACCGTCCACCGTCAGCACCCGGTACGGCTGCCCGTGCTCGTGCCGTGTCTTGTGGCCCTGGACGCGGAACACGGTGCTGCCCGCCCGGTCGAGCAGCGCGCGGCCCGGTTCGACGGCCAGGGTGGTGCCGGTCTCCCGGAGCCGGCGGGTCAGATCGTCCCGTTCCAGAATCGCGGCCAGCATGGCCGGGCCGGCCTCGGGAAAGGAATACGGGTAATACGATTCGAAGGCTTTGCCGGAATGGAACCAGCGGCGGTTGGACTCGTCCCGGAATGCGGACCAGTGTGCGGCGGGTACATAGTCCACCCCGAAACCGCCGCCGACGGAAATGGTGGTGGCCGGATGGCCCTGCGCCCGGGCCGTGCGAATACGCTCGAGCAACTGAACGGCCAATTCGGCACGCGGGACGGGATCGTATCCGGACAGGTGAAAACTGAAGCCCTCCAGCGTTACCGACGAATAATCGGCCGCCACGGCAACGGCTCGATCGAGCTCGTCCACCGACATTCCGAACCGGCTGGCCGAAGCCGCGGGCAATACCCGCAGCAGCACCCGCACCGGAATATCCAGCGCAGAAAGACGGTTCAGCTCACCCAAGCTGTCCACGGCGATCAGGCATCCGTGCCGGGCGGCGAGCCAATGTAATTCACCGGACTTCTCGGGCCCGGTCACCAGCAGGTCCGCCCCGCGGACCCCCTGCGCCAGCGCGGCGACGAGTTCGCCGGTACTGGATACATCGATTCCCGCCCCCGCAGTCGCGCAGGCTCGGGCGACACACGCCGCCTTGTTCGCTTTTTTCCCGTAGTAGAGCGCCCCGGAGACGCCTGAGGTGGCGAAGACCCGCTGGAACCCGCGAATATTCTCGACCACCCGCGCCGGATACATCAGATGGAACGGCCCGCCGACCGCGAACCCGATATCCGCCAGCAGGTGTGGATCCGCGAGCACCTGCTCCTCCCAGGCGGCACGGTGGGCGGGCAGCGGCGCGGCCACCGTCCCCGCGTGTTCGCCGCGGGAACCGGGGCCGGCTCCCGCGGGGGCATCGGCTCCGGTCAATCCCATAGCGCGACCTCCGTGCCCCGGCCCTCGGCGATGGCGCGTTCGGCCAGCGCGTGGGCCACCGCGATATCGGTGAGTACCAGTCCGCTGTTGTAGACGAAGATCCGCTCGTCGGCGCGGCGGCGGGCGACCGCGCGCCGGCTCAGGATCTGCGGCAACTCGGCGTCCACGGGGCGCAGCACACCGTTCTCGTCGGCCATATCGGTGCCGGTCAAGGCCATCTGCTCGGCGCTGGTGGCGATCACCCGGTCGGCATCGCCGAGCGTGGAGGGGGCGAGACCGTAGCCCACCAGCACCACCACCGACCCCGGCTTCAGATGCTCGGATTCGATCGCGACCTCGGTACCAGGTCCGGCCGTCGCCAGGACCACATCCGCGGTCCGCGCCGCCGCGTAGGGGTCGTCCACGGTTTCCAGCAGCGCATGCGGAGCGTATTCGGTGAGCTGCCGGTGGACCGCTTCGATACCTTCGGGGTGGGTGCCGAACAGCATCAGTTTCCGCAGTTGGGGATTGGCGGCCAGCAGATGCGGCAGCGCGTTGCGGCCCTGGGTGCCGGTCCCGATCAACAGCACCGAATCCGCGTCCCGGCTCAGCGTTTCGCGAACCAGCAGCGCGGATACCGCCGGGGTGCGCAGGGCGCCCACCCGGGCGCAGTCCATCATGGCGATGGGGGCGCCCGTGGTGTCGTCGTAGAGCGTGATGGTCGTGTAGTAGCGCTTGGTGGTGCGGTCGTGACCGGGATCGAACTTGTACGACGATTTCATCGCGACCACCCGGCGCCTGCCGTCGCGGCCCAGCATGGCGTAGGCCACCGACCAGCCGTCCGGGTTGGCGACGCTGAGTTTGCGTGGGTTGTCCGAATCGCCTGCGGCCAGGGCGATATAGGCCTCTTCCACGGCGCGGACCACCTCGGCCGGAGCCACCGGCACATCGGCCAGGTCGCTGCGGCTCAGGACGCGCAGTGGAGTTGCTCGATCACGTGTGCCCAATGGATCCTCGATCATCTACCGCACCGTTCCGCTCTTCCCGCACCTCCCGCACCGGTGCCGTCTGTCGCGGTGGCGCCGGCGGGAAGGGTGCGACGATCTGCTGACCGTATCCATTCTCCCTGGATTCGGCCGCCCGGCGCGGGCGTTCGGGTAGCCGGATGTTCACTCGTTTGAGCCAGCGGTCGGTGCCGTCGTAGCGGGGAGTGAACGGCACCCGGCCGTGAACGGCGACATCGTTGTCGACCAACAGCAGTTCACCGGGTCGCAGTGCGGCCACCACGCAGACCCGTTCGAGTTCGCGTTCGAGTTGTGCGTAGGCCTCCCGGAACTCGGGACCGGCGTCGTCGAGCGGGGTGTAGGCCGGGTCGAAACGCATGGTCAGAGCGCTGGTTTCGGTTTCGTGTCCCGGTTCGCTCCACAGGGTCGGCACCGCGACGGCGTCGGCTCGCTCGAATGCCGAACCGTAGGAGACATCCGGCAGGATCGGCACGGTAGGCGTGCACAGGATGTCCCGTTGTGGGCGGGTCAGCCGGACCCGGCGTACCGACGAGACAGTGGTGCCCACCGATTCGGGGTTGCGCAGACAGGCCAGCATGAGCAGATTGGCGCGCAGCGGGTGGAACGCGTCTTCGGTATGCGGGCTGAGCAGCACGGTGCTGCTGGCGCCGGACTGTTCGAATTCGTGCCCGGCGGCGGGGACGATGTTGTTGACCAGCCGGCCGTCCTGCTGTCCGGCCCAGCCGAACGGTTCACCGGCCGCGGCGGCCAGCAGCAGCATGGCGATATCCAGTTCGAGTGAGCCGGTCGCCTGGCCTGGGTCGGTGCTCCACTGGGCCGCGGTTTGCCAATCCGGCGGGGTGGGCCCGAACTCACTGTCGGACAGCGGCAATGCGTGCACGACGCAGGCGCCGTGCACGGTGGCCGGCGGGCGGACGGCAGTGCATACCTCGGTCGGCAGGTCGCCGGCGCGGGTGCTGATCTGCTCCAGCAGGACAGGATCGTTCAGGGCTGCGGCCGCGTCGCCCGAGTGGCTATCCATTGTGTGGGCTATCTCAGCGGCCAGTTCGCGTACCGCCTGTCCGGCGGTGCCGGATAACTCACGGTGCTCGATATCGTCGATATTGGGTGGGTGAAGCGCATTACGTTCGGAGAGAACGCTTTTCACCAAAGTTTCCCTTCTCGGAATCGTGGATCGCGGTACCGGTGCGGACGAGTCGATGTGCGAAGTTAGTGCGTGGCCGCAGCTGTGACAAGGGTTACCTAACTACGGCGTGTGATAGCGAATATGCATAGCGCGCGCGACGTGCAGGTGGGTGGGTGTATGGTCATCGGGCGTTGTGGCTTCGGTGAGACGCAGAACACGGTAAGGCTAGCCTGTCCTTGGCGCAAAATCCGGACGACTCGCCGCTGGTGAGAAGGTCCGTGCCGCAACGTCTTCGGGCCACCGGCGGCTGCGGGGTTGCGTCAGTAACTGTTCGCCAGCAACGCGTACTGGGCAGCGGTCTTCTGCCCGATCTCGGTTTCGTCATCGCTGGACACCACGCCGACGTACCGTTTGTACGGGACGAAACAGCGGTACCGGTACTGACGCTCGGGATCGCCGGTATCGTTGAGCTCCAGGCATTTCGCGCCGGGAACCGCCGCCGGCGCCGGCATCGGATCGTAGGCGGGGCCCGCCGATTCGATGAACCCGTTCACCAGAATCGGTGCGCCGGCCGGATCGCGTACCCTCGCTACGGAACTGCCCGCGGCGTAGGCGGTGCGTTCGAACCCGGATTCGTCGAGCAACCGAGCCCGTGCGGGCTGATCATCGGCCGAATTGATCAGATAGTTGCGGCCGTAGACGGCGAACTGGTCCGGATCCGGCTCGTGCCCTTCCCGATCGGCGACCACGACCCGGGCCAGCAGGTTCTCCGGGTCGACCGCCAGATCGGCGATATCGGCCGTCGGAGTCGGTTCGAACCGTGCGAGCTGGTCCAGTTGAGCGGTGAGAGTCTTGTCCACCCAGGACACCAGGTCGGTGCTGTCGGGCTCCGGGCGCTGGATGAAAAGTGAGATCACGAACTGTTCATGGGCCAGGAACGCACCGATATTCGCGATACCGGGCCGCCAGTGCAGCAACGCCTCCGGATGTTGCGCCGATTCCAGCTTCCGATTGTCCGGGGAGACGCCGATATCGGCTGCCTCCAGTTCTTCGGCTGCCTTCGCGGCGGCGCGGGTATCCGGGAAACGCATCGCCACCACCGTGATCGCCGTGGCATCGGGAGTGGGCCTGGACTGGCCCGCCGGATCGTCCCGGTCGGCACCGCTGGCGGCGTAACCGACCACCATCCGGCGATTCTCGAGGATCGGCTCGGACACATTGGCCAGGAAATCGACGGCGGTGGCCGGGTCCGGCAGCACCTTCGATCCACGGCCGTACTTCAGCGACGGATCGACCTGGCTGCTCGTCGTCACAGCCTCCGACATCCGGATGCCCTCGAGCAGCACGCCGTGACCGCCGGCCTCCTGCGGATAACCGAACCGGTCGACCGGGAAATCGCCGACATCGAGAGTGCGGACATCGATCTCGGCCGGCACCGGCGTACCGGCCACCGAGCCGCATCCGGACAGCCCGGCCACCAGTAGCGCGACCAGCGCGGTGACGGCGCCGCAACGTGTTATCCGAACCATGGGCCGCCCCCTCGTTCCGATCGAAACTGCATTATCGAAGTTACCCGACGTCCGGTGATCTCGGGGAGGCCCCGTCTCGGTCGTGCCATACCCTGGTGTAGTGGCAGACAACCCGCGGCAGTACCCGGGCGGAGATTGATCCGCATGCAGGACCAGCAGGTCGAGGTGGTTTCCGGGCCGCACGCCGTGGCCCGGGTCGCGGGCGCGGTGGTGCTGGTGGCCCATCGCGGCGACGGGCGCCCCACTTCGAACTCCCCGGCCGTCCGGGCGCTGGTGGCGCTGGCCGAACTCGTCTACGAGGCCGCCGCCCGGCAACCCGAGGGGCCGGGCGCCGCAATCGCCCGGGAAGCGACCCGATGGCTCATGGCATACGCGGCACGGAGCGACCCCGGCGGCTCTGTCGATTTCGGGATCCTCTCGGCAGCCGGTCCGGACCGGGTGGCGATCTTCCTGCACGGTGCCGTCACCGCTGTCGTGGCCGGTGAGAGCACCGAATACTTCCACGGTCGCGACGCGGCGTTCACCGTCGACAGGACCGCACCCGTCCCGTCGCGCGCGGTCGCGCTGTTCGTCGACGACCCGCTCGCGGACCCGGACGATGATGCTGCCCGGCCCGAATTGCCCGCCGCTCGCGGTATCGGCCGTTTGGTCGAGGGGATTGCCGAAGCCGGCGCAGCGATCGCCTGGGCGCCGGCGGTCCGGCAAGCTGCCGCCTCGACGGGACCGGGCCGGTCGAGCGGGGTGGTGCTGGGTAAACGAGCTGTGCGCGGAACGCGGGAGGAGCCGGCCGAATCTCTGGTCGCGCCGGAGGTCTCGCCGCTCTCATCGGGCGGGCCGGGGACGGCGAGCGAGCCTGCGGGTACCGCGGCAAGCATCGGAAGTATCCCGGGAGATCCGGAGGCCGGCGGCGTTGTGGGGCCGGCGGCGACACGTATCGGTACAGCCGACGGCCCGGCCTCCGGGGGCGCTTCGGAGTTCGCGGCGAATCCTGCTGCCATATCGCCGGCCGATCGGGGCCCGGAGGGCGCGGCGCAGTACTCGGGGAGTGCGGGTAACCCGGTTGCCGACGCTTTTCCCGGCGAGCCGGGGGCGGTGCCGGCCCCACCGGATGGGGTGGACAGTTCCAGGATTGTGGAGCGCCGTCCCGACGATGAGGACCGGCCGGAGAATGCCGGGATCGACGCGGGACATCCCGGAGCAGGAAATGCCTCCGAACCCGTGGCGCAGAATTCCGCGGTTGCGGCAGCGGATCCGAAGGCCGCGCAAGCGCGCACGCTCGCTGCGGGTTCGGCGTCTCCCGCAGCGGATCCCGGGACAGTGTCCAAGGCTACGGCGGCCGGATTCGGCGACGGAAATCCGCCGCAGACGGGCCCCGCGGGCGCAGCGCCTGCCGAGGAGAACGCGGAATTCGCCGGGGAAGCCGAGGGGGAGACCGGCGACCGCGGCCCTGCGGACGGTGTGCACCCTCCCGGTGCCGACCGACATCACGCGCAGACACAGATCAGCGGCCGGCAACCGCAGCGGCCGACCCGGTCCGGCGAGGTCGCCGACGAGACCGCCGACTCACGGCCGGGCCGGACCGATCCGTCGCGGCGCCCGGCGCATCGCACGCCGCGTATGGATATGCCGCTGCCGCAGCCCACTCCCACCGACCGTCCGGGGCACGGCCCGCCGGAACACGGCACCCCGCCGCTGGCCGCCGAACTACGCCGCCGTACCGAGGCCACCGCGAAAGGTACCGCCCTGACCGTGAAGGTGCGCGGCTTCAAATGTGCGCGCGCCCACCCCACCGACCCGCGCTCGGCGTTCTGCAGTGTGTGCGGGATGCCGGTGGATCAAACCCAGCCCCTCATCGAGGTGATGCGGCCGCCGCTGGGCATTCTCGTCCTCGACGACGGTTCGACCTACCTGCTGGAGACCGATTCCGTCCTGGGCCGTGATCCGGAGAAAGCCGAGCCGGTCCGGCGCGGTCTGACTCCATTGCAGGTCACCGATAATTCGGGCGGTATGTCGCGGGCGCATGCGGAACTGCGGCTGGTCGAATGGGATGTGACGCTGATCGACCGCGGTTCCACGAACGGAACCCGGACCCGCGCGCCTGGGTTCCGGGAATGGGTGCGAGTCCCACCGCACCAGCCGGTGATCCTGGTGCCGGGTACCGAGATTCTGATCGGTAATCGCATGCTGCGCCTCGAATCCGCCGCACCACCGCCATTCGGGTCCTGATCCGCGACAGCAGCTCGGACCGGCTGTGCATATACCCCGTCCATCGAGAGGCGCGGGGCCCTCTGGGCTATGACCAGGCGCCGTCGTTACGGAGGCCCGGGCCCGGACGGCCGACGTGGGTGGCTGAGCGAACGCGCCACTGGGCCGTCGGGCAGGCCGGCGACTACTCGTACCTGGCGGCGCAGGTTTGCTCCCCGCCCAGAACTCCGGCGCGGAAGGCATCGACGCGGGAGAACCCGCTCGGCACGGTCTTACCCTCCACATCGCTCGCGGCCAAACCGTCGGTGAGCAGGCCGGATACCGCCTCGTCCAGATCGCCCGCGGCCAGTGTGATATCGCCTTCGGCGCGGCCGGTTTCGGCCAGTTTCCCGGTGGCCACACCGGACAGGCATGCGGCCCGCAGCCCGGTCTTCGCGCCGACCAGTTCCTGATCGCGGCTGTGCTGCACGGAGAGGGTGTAGCGGGAGATGAACACGACGTAGCCGTTGTAATCGCCGGTCACCTTCACCGGTAGCGGAACATCGGAATCGTCGGTTGCGGTCCCGCGGGCGGAGAGCCCGTCGACATTCGTCGCGATCGTATTGTTCGCCGGGCAGTAGGTCACCGGCTCGGTGGAGACGCCGTCGCTGCAGTCGATTTCGGCGCCGTCGTAGCTGTAGGTCGGTTCGTCGGACAGCGGCAGGATCACCGACAGGGCCTTGCTCAGTTCGATCAGGCTCTGCTCGGTGATCTCGAATTCGCCCGAGGCGCCGTCGAAGGTTTGTGGCAGATCGCCGCGGCGCTGTTCGATCTCGTCCATATCGATCCCCTTACAACCCTTGGCGCCGTCGGTGAAACCGATCTGCACGGCGGTCACCCGCTCGAACGCCGAGCCGTGCACGCTTTCCGGATCGTCGGGATCGGAATCGCGGATCGCGACCGTCGCGGCGAGTACCGAATTCAATCCATCGGAGGTGTTGATGGTGAAGTAGTCCGATTCACCCTCCGCGACCCAGCGCATGTAGGCGCCGGCGAAACAGTCGGCCTGCTGTTCCTTGACGATCACCGGATCGTCGCGCTCGACGATATCGGCGTTGTTCTGGATCGCGTGACCGTACTCGTGGGCGATCACCATGACAACCGCCATCGGCCCGAATGTCTCCGACATGGTGGGCAGCAGCAGCGCCCGGTCCCAGCCGATGGAGTTGTCCAGCCGGCAGTAGGCGGCATTCACCATCCGATAGGTCGATTCGGTGCAGAACTCCACCGATTCGCGGCGGGAATCGCGGGCACTCCAGGAGATCAGCTTCTGCACCGGCTCGAATTCGCCCTCGAACTCGGCGTCGTAGTGTTTCTCCCAGTACGCCTGGACATCGGTGACCGCGTTCAGCGCCAGCGCATCGATCTCGCCACCGTCACCGTTCTCGGCACTCAGGTCGGTGGGCGGGACGTTGTCGCGGGGCCCGCTGGGGCCGCTGGTCGTCGGCAGTCCGGCCACTTGGAACGGGTTGTCGTAGATGGAGACCGCGCGACCGTCCACCGCGCGGGTGCACCCGGTGACCAGCAGCAGTGCGCACAGCGCGGCCACAGCGAGCGCGGCGACCCGGAGTTTCGGCATGGATCCTCCCCCATTTTCGGCCGGTTCGGGTGCTGGCATCTCCCGCTGAGCGGGGTGATCACCCCCCAAGCGGGGGCATCTCCGATGCCCGGGTAATGGAATAGTATCCGCTGCATGTCTGCACCGGGGGTGCGCACCATCACGGTGCGCCATGATGGAACCGAACGTGTCTTCGATTCGAATCAGCAGATCACCCTGGGCCGTGCGCCCGAGGTGACGCTGTTCGTCGACAGTCCGCTGGTATCGCGGGTCCACGCGATTCTGGCCTGGCAGTCGGGAGCCTGGGTGCTCACCGACAACGGCAGTACCAACGGGGTATTCGTCGACGCGCGCCGGCTCGGCGGTCCCGTCCCGATCGACCGGCCGACGCAGGTGCGCCTCGGCGACGCGATCACCGGACCGCTGCTGTGGCTGGTTCCGTCAGGGGTTCCGCAGCAGCAGGCACAGCGGCCGCCCGCACAGCAGCCGTTCCCGTCCGGTCAGCAGCCGTACCCCTCGGGTCAGCAGCACGTTCCGGGTGGGCAGCAGCGCCGGCCGCCGCAGCCGCCGCATCGGCCCCAGTCCGGCCCGCAGCCGCAGATCCCGCAGCGCGCAGCCGCCCCGGTCAACCCGCCGCCCGCGCAACGTCCGCCGCATCAGCAACCGCAACCGTGGGCGCCGAGTTCCGGACAGGCGGCGCAGCCCCCGCACTCCGGCCCGTTCTCGCATTCCGCCGCAACCCCGCATTCGGGCGCGGCTGCGCATTCCGGTGCCACCCCGCATTCCGCACCTGTCCCGCAGCACCAGCCGGCCAATGTGAACATGACCGCCAAGGCGAGTGTCGCGGCCGTCCCCCCGGTCCGGCACCGAGCCAGCGAGGGGCCGATAGCGCGCGCCGACCGGTTACCCCCGGGCGGACTGGCCATCGGGCGTACCGCGGACAACCAGATCGTGGTCAACGATCCCCTGGCGTCGCGTAAGCATGCGCGGCTCGTCGCGGGCTCCGAGGGCCTGGTCATCGAGGATCTCGGTTCGGCCAACGGTACTTTCGTCAACGGTGTCCGTCAGCAGCGCACGGTGCTGCGCGAACGCGACATCATCACCATCGGCAATATCGACTTCGAGGTCTCCCAGGGCACGCTGGCGCACCGGCAGCGGCCGGTCGCCGAACAGGGTTTGACCGTGCACGGGGTCGGGTTCACGGTCGAAGGCAACAAGCAGTTGCTGGTGGATGTGAACATGCAGGCCGGCCGCGGCACGCTCACCGCCCTGATCGGACCCTCCGGTGCCGGCAAGTCCACCCTGTCCCGGTTGATAGCGGGCAGTACCCAGCCCTCCGGCGGGCAGGTGGTCTTCGAGGGCCGCGATCTGCACGCCGAATACGAGGCGCTGCGTTCACGTATCGGCATGGTCCCCCAGGACGATGTGCTGCACCGTCAGCTCACGGTGCGCCAAGCGCTGGGTTTCGCGGCCGAACTGCGGCTCCCGCCGGACTCCTCCAAGGCCGACCGGCAGCAGGTGATCGACGGTGTGCTGCGCGAACTATCGCTCACCGAGCACGCCGATACCCGGGTGGACCGGCTTTCCGGCGGGCAGCGCAAACGCGCCTCGGTGGCGCTGGAACTGCTCACCGGCCCCTCGCTGCTGATCCTGGACGAGCCCACCTCGGGCCTCGATCCGGCGCTGGACCGGCAGGTCATGATGATGTTGCGCGAACTGGCCGATGCCGGGCGCGTGGTCATCGTGGTCACCCATTCGGTGGCCTGCCTGGATATGTGCGATCAAGTGGTGCTGCTGGCGCCCGGCGGGAAAACCGCGTATGCGGGTAACCCGGCGGGCGTCGAATCCGCGCTGGGCACCAGTGACTGGGCCAAGATCTTCGCCGATGTCGCCGCCAACCCCGATGCGGCCTTCGCGCACTACCGATCCCGCCAGGCGGCACTACCGCCCCCGCCGCCGCCCGCATCGCGCCAGAGTGGCGGCGGTTCGCCACCGCAGTCGGGTGCCTGGAAACAATTCTCCACCCTGGCCCGGCGGCAGCTGCGGCTGATCCTGGCCGACCGCGGCTATATGGCGTTCCTGGTGTTGCTGCCGTTCGTGCTCGGCGGGCTGTCACTGCTGGTACCGGGTAGTAATGGATTCCAGCGGCCGCCCGTCATCCAGCAGGAGGACGGGTCATGGGATATCCCTGCGGGTAACTCCGAACCACAGATGCTGTTGGTGGTATTGATTCTGGGCGCCTGTTTCATGGGCGCCACCTTGAGCGTGCGCGATTTGGTGGGCGAGCGGACGATCTTTGTCCGGGAGCGCGCTGTCGGGCTCCGGCCCGGCGCCTATCTATCGGCTAAGGTCATGGTTTTCGGGCTTGCCGCATTGGTTCAGTCGGCGGTGCTGGTGGGTTTCGTTCTGCTCGGCAAGAAGCGCCCGGACGAAGGGTCGGTGCTCGCGCTGGGTAGCGCAGAGTTGTACATCGATATTGCGGTCACCGCGATATCGTGCGTGGTGCTGGGGTTGCTGCTGTCGAGCCTGGCCCGATCCAGCGAACAGGTGATGCCGCTGCTGGCGGTGGCGATCATGGGACTGTTGGTGATGGCCGGCGGGATGATCCCGGTCACCGATCGGGTGGTGCTGGAACAGGTCACCTGGTTGTTCCCGTCGCGGTGGGGTTATGCCGCGGCGGCTTCGACGGTGAATATTCGGGAGTTGTTCCTCGGTGCGCAACCGGACGGGCTCTGGGAACACACCCGCGGCACATGGTTCCTGGATATCGGCATGGTGGCGGTCCTCACGGTGGTGCTCGCCTTGTTCACGTGGAGCCGGTTGCGGCTCAAGAAGTCCGCACGATGAGACCGTCGACCGGCTGGTTCCAGTGTTCGCGCCGCTGGTGGGTGGGGGCGGCGAGCGCGACGACCGCACACCAGGCACACTGATGCCTGTGATGGTGCGAGTTGGTGCGGTACACCTCGGTTGGGATGTGGTGTCCGTGGCCGCGGGCGGATCCGGCGTCCCCATCCGCCCCGTCCAGGTCGAAGGAAGCTACAACCCACCCGCTTATTTGCTGGCCGATGCCGCCGGCAAGCTCTATACCTCGGGAGCGGGCCGGCAACGGCCGGATCTGGGTATGGCGATTCCGGACGTACGGGAAATACTCGGGCATCCGCAGATCGTGATCGCGGGCGCCACCTGGCCCGCCGAACTGGTTTTCCGGGCCCGCCTCTACAACCCGCTGGCCTCGGTCGGAACGTATCTGCGCGGTAAACCCGATGTGATCGCCCTGCCGTATCCGGACGATTGGCCGGATCCGAAGATCGACGCCTACGTGCGATTGGTCGAGCAACTCGATGTCGAGGTGGAGCCGATTCCGGAGTCCATCGCACTCTCCGGGTATGTGCGCGCGCTCGGGCTGGTCCGGGCACCCGACCACCGGCTGCCCGACGGTCTCGGCGCGACCGCGGTCCATTTCGACGGCCAGGTGGTCGACGGCCGCGCCAATGTGCTCGTGGTCGCAGTCCACGGTGACGAGGAACGGCCCACCGAATCGGTGTACGTCCCGATCGACCCGGAATCCACCCGTGACCCGCGAGTCGCCGACGACACCGTGATCGAGGTGATGGCCGCCGCCCGGGCGATCGGCGCGGACAATTCGACGGTGCTGCTGGCGGGCCAGGTCGTCTTCAACGAAACTCTGCGGTTCGCCTTCCGTAATCATCTCGGGCAGCGGCTGAAGAAAGCCGAACACCCTATGCACGCCCTGGTTCTCGGTGCCACCCATCTGCTGGTGAGCGAGAACGAGGACGACGACGAGGAGGAAGACCCGGCGGGCTACCCGAACCCCGCGCCGCCCGCCGGGCCGGCCGGGGCCGCCGCGCCGGGGCCGCAACACGGAGCTTCGGGGCGAGCCGAGGAGACAGCCGGGTCGCCGGCGCGGAATCCGGCCGCCGGGCCGCATCAGCCGGTGCCCCCGCATCCGGCTGCCCGCGGCTCCGGGCCGTATCCCTCGCCACCCGCTAGGACCCCGTCGAGCGGTCCGGGAGCGCATCCGGCTCCCCCCGGAACAGGCCCCGCGGCCGCCGGTTCGTCGTGGCCCGGTGAGCCCGGTTCCGGCACGCCCACCCCGGGGCCTGATCTCCGAGGCGGCGGTGCAGCGTCGGCCGGCGGTCCGGCGATCAGCCCTTATGCGGGATCGCCGCAGCAGTACGACGCCCCCGGAGGGCCGTCCGGCGGCGACGCCACCGTCCAGGTCGACCGCGGTGAGCTGCCGCCCCCGATCACCGGGCCGGCGGGGCGGTTCACCCGCGCGCCCGACCCCGAAACCGGCAGCCAGTCCGCGGTGCCGCACCCCTCCGGCCCCGGGCAGCCGGGTCGGTCCTGCGCCGGTGATACCGAGGCGGAGGACGAGCAGGGCAAGGGCAAACTCTGGAACAAGATGAAGGGCAATCTGTTCGGCGCGAACGCCGTGCTCGGTGTGGCGGCTCTTGCCGCCGCCTCGGCCGGGGCTGCCGGCGGGACGGGCACCGCGCATGCGCAGGTCGCGCCGCCCGGCATCGTCGGTACCGGGTACAGCGTCGATACCGAGCATCGCGCCGCGGGGTGTGTGCCCATGCCGCGCGTGCTGGTGGAACCACCCGGCGAGGCCGGTGCCGCGCCGCCGGAGCGTCCGCACTATGCCCGGGTACCGGCCCCGGAAGCGGGCGAATCCGCGGCGGGCCGGGGGGCCTCCGAGGATGACGGCGTCGAATGCGACCGGTCCGGTATCGACACCCTGCGCTACCTGGTCCCCGGCCGCCCGGGCGTCACCGACCCCGGCCCACCGTTCGACATCTGAGCCGGTAGCGGTCGATTTCGGGGGTCACCGGCCGGCTGGTATCGTGGTGCGCTGGTGTGCGGAACACCGAGGCCCGGGTCTCAACCGGCCGCCGGGAATCCCTCGTCCGCGCACCTGGCCGGCAGCACCGACGACAGACAGGGAAGCACTGTGCCTACGTACAGCCCGAAGGCGGGTGACGTGACCCGGCAGTGGTACGTCATCGACGCCACTGACGTAGTGCTCGGCCGTCTTGCCGTTCAGGCAGCGAATCTGCTGCGTGGCAAGCACAAGCCGACCTACGCTCCGCATATGGATGGTGGCGATTTCGTCGTCATCATCAACGCCGACAAGGTTGCCATCAGCGGCAACAAGCGCGACGGCAAGCGCATCTACCACCACTCCGGGCATCCCGGCGGCCTCAAGTCCCGCACTGTCGGTGAGGTGCTGGACACCCGTCCCGACCGCCTGGTGGAGAAGGCCGTCAAGGGCATGATCCCCAAGAACAAGCTCGGCAACGCCATCGCCGGCAAGCTGAAGGTGTACGCGGGCCCGAACCATCCGCACGCCGCCCAGCAGCCCGTTCCGTTCGAGATCAAGCAGGTGGCCCAGTGACCGCTCCCGAGGAATACACCGAATACGACGAAGCGGTCGTCGAAGACGCCGCCGCCGAGGTGCTGGACGAGGGCGTCGTCTACGACGATGCCGAATACGTCGAGTATGCGGCCCCGCTGGATCGCCCCGTGCAGACCGTCGGCCGCCGTAAGGAAGCCGTGGTCCGGGTGCGTCTGGTGCCGGGGACCGGCAACTTCGTGCTGAACGGCCGTTCGATCGAGGACTACTTCCCGAACAAGGTGCACCAGCAGCTGGTGAAGTCCCCGCTGGTCACCGTCGAGCGCCTGGAATCGTTCGATGTGTACGCGCGGCTGCACGGCGGCGGCCCCTCCGGGCAGGCGGGTGCGCTGCGCCTGGCCATCGCCCGGGCGCTGACCGTGGCCAACGCCGACGATCGTCCCGCGCTCAAGCGTGCCGGGTTCCTCACTCGTGACCCGCGTGCCACCGAGCGCAAGAAGTACGGCCTCAAGAAGGCCCGTAAAGCGCCGCAGTACTCGAAGCGCTGATATCACCGGTGCCGGCCTGTCCGCTCACGGTATGTGGGTGGGCAGGCCGGTGTCGGTTCCGAGAGCAGGCAACCAGCCGGAGTCTGGTCGCCTGCTCTCGTGCTATATCTACCGCGGTGCTCGTCGGCCGGCCGTCTCGACGGTGTTCCGGCAGCGGTCGTCGCGCGCTGTGGACTCACTGACGAGGGGCAAGGTATGGGACGTTTGTTCGGCACCGACGGCGTACGCGGGCGGGCCAATGATTCGTTGAGCCCGGAGCTCGCGCTGCGCCTGGCGGGTGCGGCGGCGCAGGTTCTGGGTACCGAGGTCCGGTCCGGTCACCGCAAGGTCGCGGTGGTGGGGCGGGATCCGCGCGCGAGCGGGGAGATGCTGGAGGCCGCCGTCACCGCGGGGCTGACCGCCGCCGGAATGGATGTGTTACCCGCCGGCGTGCTGCCGACCCCCGCGGTCGCCTACCTGACCGCTCTGTACGACGCGAGCCTGGGCGTGATGATCTCGGCCTCGCACAATCCCATGCCCGACAACGGGATCAAGATTTTCGCCGCGGGCGGGCACAAGCTCGACGATGCCGTCGAGGACCGTATCGAGGCCGTGGCCGCCTCCGGTGATTTCGCCCGGCCGACCGGCGCGGCCATCGGCCGGGTGCTCGCCGCGCCGGGGTCGCGGCATCCCGGATTCGATATGCCCGAATTCAGTCTCGAAGGCACCCATGAGCGCTATATCGAGCATCTCGTCGAGGTCACCGGCCGGGACCTGAACGGGCTGACCGTCGTCGTGGACTGCGCTCACGGCGCCGCGTCGGAAGTCGGTCCGGCCGCCTACCGGGAAGCCGGCGCGCAGGTCATCGCCATCAACGCCGAACCCGACGGCCTCAATATCAACGACGGTGTGGGTTCGACCCATATCGAGCAGGTGCAGCGCGCGGTCCGCGAACACGGTGCCGATCTGGGCCTGGCCCACGACGGCGACGCCGACCGCTGCCTGGCCGTGGACGCCGCCGGTGCGGTCGTCGACGGTGACGCCATCATGGCGATCCTCGCCCTCGGTATGCAGGAGGCCGGAACGCTGGCCGAGAACACCCTGGTCGCCACCGTGATGAGCAATCTGGGCCTGCATATCGCCATGCGCAACGCCGGAATCACCGTGCGCACCACCGGTGTCGGCGACCGCTACGTGCTCGAGGAACTCCGCAGCGGCGGGTTCACGCTCGGCGGCGAACAATCCGGCCACGTGGTCTTCCCGCGATTCGGCACCACCGGCGACGGTGTCCTCACCGGCCTGCAATTGATGGCGCGGATGGCCGCGACCGGAAAACCGCTGGCGGAGTTGGCCAATGTGGTGCAGAAGGTGCCGCAGGTGCTGGTGAACGTACCCGTTACCGACAAAGCGGCCGCTACCGGGGCCGCAGACGTACGCGCCGCGGTGCAGGAGGCCGAACGCGTACTCGGCGACTCCGGGCGGATCCTGTTACGTCCGAGCGGCACCGAGGAACTGGTGCGGGTAATGGTCGAGGCCACCGACCCCGCGCAGGCCGAGGAAATCGCCGACGATATCGCCAAACGCGTAGCGGCGGTGTAGCTTCGGCCCTCAGCGTAGGGTCCAGAGGAAACCGCTGAAGAGCACCAGGAATCCACCGATCTCGCCCACAACGAGCGCGGTCATGGTGACCCTGAGCTGCACACCGATATCGCCATGGAACTGGTTGGTGGTGTCGCGGCGGTATCCGTGCCACGCATAGGTGGCGATGGCGCCTGCGAAGAACGCGAGGACGATTGCGGCGGCGACCAGGTTCACCACGGTCGGCCACCCGCTGAGCTCGGTGAACACGGCCAGCAGCAGCCCTGCGAACGAGTACATCAGGGCGGCGCGGTGCGCGATATCGACGTATACGTGCGCCGCGCCCTCCGGTGAGGTTCGGATGCCGTGATACTTCCACGTACCCAATACCAGGGCCGACAGGAAAATAAGGCCCGTCGCGACCAGGGCGAATAGAGTATCCGCGCCGAGCTGCGCCGAGAGCGTGCCCGGTGCGGCGAATAGTTCGACGGTGTTCTGCATACCACTCCTGACCTGCCCATGAACCGATCCTGTGCCCCTCATCTTGCCTGCGCACCTTCCGGCTACCTCGGCGCACCCGTCGCACCAGTGAGCGGCGCGGTACTCCGTTCCGACGCCCGGCCGCTACACGCATGGCGAGTGGCCGCTGTCCCGACGGCATCAAGACACCGGGGCGCAGCAACTTCGCTTGAACCGGAGGGGGAGTCGGTCGGTCCCGAGATTCGGAAGGGGTACGCGCGCCCGTGCTCATGGTGTGTGCCGGCCCGGTTCGGTATCGGAGCGATGAGCGCGCTGTATGGCACGCGAAGCCCTCAGCGGGACCGGCGGTTCGGGGTCGACCCTGAGCCCTGGGTCCCCGGATCTCAGGGTGAGTATCGGTATCGCTACCGATGCGCGCCTGCGCCACTGCGTGGACAGTGGAGTGTGTAGTCCCCGTTATCGAAAGGACCGCCATGACCGCCCCCACGCGCCGCTTCACACGCTCCACCACCGACAAGTGGGTCGGCGGTGTCTGCGGCGGTATCGCCGAATACTTCGGCTGGAGCTCCGGGATCGTTCGCCTGCTCTTCGTCGTATCCTGTGTCCTCCCGGGCCCGCAGTTCGTGATCTACCTGGTGCTGTGGTTGCTGATGCCCAAACGCTGATCGCACGTCGGAACCCCTCGGCTGTCCGTTAGCCGCCGCCAAGCCCCGTTCCCGTATGGGAGCGGGGCTGTGCTGTATTCCGCGCGGATTCGGGACCGTGCCGCGACTACGGCGGGATCCGGGGGCTGCGTTCCGGTGCCCGAGATGGAAAGATAGGCCGAAACTCGTAGCGCCGCCGATATATGGAACTCAGGAGGACCCATGCCCGTATCCGGAGAGTTCCCAGGTCTCGGAATGCCGAGCTTCGACACCACCTCATCGCTGGACAGCCTGGGCCCGGTCGAGATGGAAAGCCCCACCCAAGACCTCGACGGCGACGGCATCCTCGACACCTTCACCACCACCAACTCGGACTCGATGAGCGTCTGGACCGACTCCGACCTCGACGGCTACGCCGACCAGCTCAGCGTGGTGGAAAACGACGGCGACTACGCGGCCTGGGAATACCACCGCAACCCGGACGGGACGGGCGAATGGCGGCAGACGGACCAGGGGACAGTGGGGGAGTAAGCACGTTTCGAACGCCGGGGGCGGACGGGAACCGAACTCCGGGCGGGCGCGTCGAATCAAGTAACAGCAGAGCGCCGCAGGGCCGATCGGGGAGTTCCCGGGAGGGGCGGGCAGGACGGAGGGGAGACCCATGAGTACGGGTGATCAACCGGTCGGGATGGATGCCGATGCGCTGGGGGTGATGGGAAACAGCTTTCGTACCAGTGCTGGAGTAATCAAGGGTCAAGCGACAAAGATAGCCGGCGATATCATCGAAAAGGCCCATGTAGGTGCCGCGTATGCAAAAGAGGGCGGCGACCTGGAGTCAGGCTTCCGAGAGATCGAAAAGTGGCTCAATGACTGGGCGGAGGCAACACAGCTCACCGGTGAGGCCATAGGCGATAATATTGTCGAGTTCTCCACTGTCGATGATGAGAACGCCGGCGAGACCGATAAGGCGGCGAGCTGACTCCTATGCCTATTGATAGTGATACGTGTGTAGCTTTCCCAACCCCTGAACCGACTTGGTCGGTCGCCGATATACTCGTGGAGGGTTCGAAGGCTCTACTGTATTTCGAGTACTTCGGTCCTCGTTACGACCGTTGGGTCGGAAACCCGCCCCTGTTCATAAAAAGCTATCCACAGCTACATGAGCTATTTTACGCCCAGAATGGGTTGGACGATGAAAAATTCCGAACTTTGTCGGGTGTTCTGGCCGATGTCCTCGGGAACGCGAGAGCGCAACATGACGAATTGAATCGTCTAGCTCAGAACTTGCCATCGATTTGGTCCGGTGAGAGTGCGGCGAACGCGTCGAACATGATCGCAGACCAGTTGAACTTTTCGAGTCGTGATATCGGGGTCGTCCAAAAGATTAATGAGCAGCTGGAGAGGACCACTGACGCGCTGCGTCGGACGGTCCTTCCAAAAGTGGAGATGCTGCCCGAGATACTGGATACCCCGGAGTATGTTACGCATGACTATAAATTACCGGAGGATGTCGACTCAATAATTTCGGCAGCGCAAGGAATCGGGTGGACGAACAGTACGGAGAATTCTCTGCTGAGTAAGGTTCAGAGAATCTTCCCGGAACTCGACAATGGGACGCTTTTTCTTGTTCCCGGTTTGGGCGGCGACATCGAAGACCACTGTCGGGACTGGCTCGAAAAGTTCAGATTGAACTATGAAGAAAAGTTGAAGCACTTCGTCGATACCTGTACCACGGTGAATGAGGGGGTGCGGGGTCAATATCAGTTGATTATCGATCTGATGGGTGACCTGTCAGAGGATGCGTATCCCTGTCCTCGGGGAACGCAGGAGACTCCGGGGACACCTCAGGCGCCGGCAGGTACTCCCTCGGGTACGCCTTCGGGAACCCCCTCAGGTGTGCCTTCCGGCGCGCCGACGGGCACCGATCCCAGCACGCCAGGAGTTCCCGGAACCACACCCAGCACCGAAAATCCTTTGACGGCCCTGACTGAGTTGGGCACCCAGCTCGCCGCGTCGGGTGTCGGCAGCCAGTTGGCATCGGGGCTGAGTCAATTGGCGACATCGGCGAATGAACAGATAACGAGCACGCTGGAACAGCTACGCGAGCAAGCGGAGCAAGCGGTTGATCTCGATGGCGATGGGGAGCCGGACGAGGACGCGAACGGCGACGGAAAACCGGACGACCCGAGCGAACCCGATGAAGACGACCAGGATAAAGGCATCGAGTTGAATGGCAAGGAATACAAACTCGAAGTGGCGCCCGACGGCCGGCTGAGGCTTGTGGTGAGCGGTGAGGACGGCGAACCGCAGAACTACAAGATAGAGATCGGCGCGGACGGCAAGCCGACCCTGGTCCCCGAAGAATCACCCGGTGAATCCGACTCCGAATCCGGCGAGCCCGATACCGAGAATCCGGTCGGCACAGGCACACCGCCCGGTACCCCCGGCGTCCCCAAGGGGACGAAGGAGGAAGACGGTGAACACCAGCCGCAAGACTATCCCGCTCCTGTCGAGGAGGAAGCTCCTCCGCCCGCTGACGAACCGGTGACCGAAAGCGACGAGGAGAGCGCCGTGGCACCACCTCCGCCACCACCTCCTCCGGTGGACACCGGTGCTCAATTGGCCGAGGCCGGTCCGCTGTGATCCGGCGGTCGCAGCCGCCATCGTGGCGTCATACCGTTCGAGGAGGATCGAAACATGGTTTTTCGGGACGTCGATGAGATCGCCGAAGATGTGTATCGACGGAGTCAGGCCCGGCTCAGTGAATTACGCGCGGCAAACCAGCGGATGGCTGCGGAAATCCGGGCGCTGAGCGAGCAAACGGCCGCAAACATACGCCAGGCTGTCGAGCAGGCCGAGAAAGAAGCGCAAAAGGCGGCACGCAGCCCCGAGGAGCAGACGGCGGCACCCGCGGCTGAGCGTTCTGCGCCGGCCGAAACAAATCGAGCGGTTGCCGGTAACCTGTACGAACAACGGGAAGCGATCGCTCGTTCGGTGGCGGCTCGTCGTGCGGGAACCGTTGTTACTCCGATCGACGATGACGGTGACGACGAGGCCGAGTACTACCGGCGAAGGAGCTGGTTGGTCTGAGCCACATGCGATGATCCGGATCCGTTCTGTCACCCTTGTCCGCGCCTCCGAACCCGCGAATTCACGGTGGTCGGACCCCGCGGTCCGCATCTGTTCGGACGCTACGTCGGCTGCTGACCGAGGCCGGAGGTCGTTCGTCGGCCGGGCGCCGACGGCGAGTGCTCGACCGGGCCGTCGGAAGCGATGATGTCAGCAACTGCAAGGGCGGCGCGCCGGCGGTCGTGCCGCACAGTTGTCCGAGTTCCTCCCAGGTGAGGTATTCGGGCAGGTCGGGCCGTTCGACCCCCGGCGTGGATATGCTGCCCATGCTAATCGAGCATGCCGTCTCGGCTGGGGTAATCGGGTTCGATGAGCGGGTGCTCGCCGGGCGGGCGTTATTTGCGGAGTGTGCGGACCAGTTTGCCCACCGTTGCCGGGTCGGGCGTGGCGGCGGCTTGCCGGGTTTCCTCCTGGTCGTGGAGGGCGGCCGAGGGGTCGATGACGTGGGTGTGGCGGATCGAGGTCTCCGGATCGGCGAAGGCGGCGTAGGTCTTGTCGCCGAGGAGGGTGTGCAGCAGGTAGCCCGTGAGCAGGGCACGGACGGCGCGGGCGGTTTTCGGTTCGTGTTTGCCGCCGCCGAGCGCGGCGAGCAGGCGGCGGCCCTCGGCGAGGCCGTTGGGGCCGGCGCCTTCGAGGGTGCGCAGGACCACCGGCCCCGACCAGGCCGCGGCCAACGGGACCGCGTTGGAGGTGAGGGAGTCGATATCGGCGACCCCGGCCAGGATCAGGGCGGGCGTATCGATATCGCGGGCCACCGATTCGGCGGGCGGTGCGGTGGGGGCCGGGAACAGTGGCGTGACCGCGGCGACGCGGCGCTGGGCGGCGGCGAGGACGGCGGCGCCCGCGCCCATACCGTGGCCGGCGAGGGCCAGGCGCTGGGGATGGACGGTGACGGTGCCGTCGCCGAGGCGGACGCCGGTGCAGATATCGAGGGTGGTGAGCAGATCGGTGGCCAGGTTCAGGTGGGAGGCCAGCGGGCCGCGTTCGGTATCCGGCGCGGCGGCGACGATGCCCCAGGACGCGAGATGTTCCAGCAGCGTGCCGTAGTTACCGGCACCGTTGAGCCAGCCGTGGCCGAAGGCGACAGCCGGTAGGTCGCGGCCGCTCTCGGGCGTGTACACCACCCCGGGCTGGCCCGCGATGGCCAGGTTCCCGCGGAGCACCCGGTGCGGGCCGCGGCTGGTCAGAGTGCTCAGAAGTGATTTCACAGACGCCGACACGACGAGAAGGCTAGCCGATAAGTACGCTGGGGAGCCATGTGCGGAATCGTGGGGTACGTCGGGTACCGGGACGCGTTGGGCGTCGTCGTCGCTGCCTTGCGCCGCATGGAGTACAGAGGTTACGACTCCGCGGGCGTGGCGATCCTCGACGGCACCGGGCAGGCCGCGATCGAGCGGCGCGCCGGTCGGCTGAGCAATCTGGAAGAGGCGCTGGACGCCGCGGGCCCGGGCGTGTTCGCCGGGTCCACGGGTATGGGGCATACCCGCTGGGCCACGCACGGCGCGCCGACCGACCGCAACGCCCACCCGCATCAGGACGCGAGCGGCAGGATCGCGGTCGTGCACAACGGCATCATCGAGAACTTCGTCGAGTTGCGCCGCGAGCTCGAGGACGCCGGGATCGAACTGCGCAGCGAGACCGATACCGAGGTCGCCGTGCACATGGTGTCGCGGGCCTACGCCGAGGGGCCGACCGCGGGTGATTTCGAGGCCAGTGTGCTGGCGGTGCTGCGGCGGCTCGAGGGCGCCTTCACGGTGGTGTTCACCCACGCCGACCATCCGGGCACCATCGTGGCGGCCCGGCATTCGACCCCGCTCGTGGTGGGGGTCGGCGAGAACGAGATGTTCATCGCCTCTGATGTCACCGCCTTCATCGAGCACACCCGCGAGGCCGTCGAGCTCGGTGAGGGTCAGGCGGTGGTGATCACCGCCGACGGCTACCGCGTCACCGATTTCCACGGCTCCACCGACGGTGTGCATTCCCGGCCGTTCACCATCGACTGGGATCTGGCCGCCGCCGAGAAGGGCGGCCACGACTATTTCATGCTCAAGGAGATCGAGGAGCAGCCCGGCGCGGTCGCCGATACGCTCATCGGTCATTTCGACCAGACCCCCGGCCTGGACGGCCGGATCGTGCTGGATGAGCAGCGCCTCTCCGATCAGGAACTCCGCGATGTGGAGAAGGTTTTCGTGGTGGCCTGCGGCAGCGCCTATCACTCCGGCCTGGTCGCCAAGTACGCCATCGAGCATTGGACCCGGCTTCCCGTGGAAGTGGAGCTGGCCAGCGAATTCCGTTACCGCGACCCGGTGCTGGACCGCTCCACCCTGGTGGTTGCGGTATCGCAGTCGGGTGAAACCGCGGACACGCTGGAAGCCGTCCGGCATGCCAAGAGCCAGAAGGCGCGGGTTCTGGCGGTCTGCAATACCAACGGCGCGCAGATTCCCCGCGAATCCGATGCGGTGCTCTACACCCGGGCCGGGCCGGAGATCGGGGTCGCCTCCACCAAGGCGTTCCTCGCCCAGGTGACGGCGAATCTGCTGGTCGGGTTGGCGTTGGCGCAGGCGCGCGGCACCAAGTACCCCGACGAGGTGGCGCGTGAGTTCGCCGAGCTGGAGGCCATGCCGAAGCTGGTGGACCGGGTGCTGGAGACGGCCCCGCAGGTGCGGGCTGTCGCCCGGGAATTGGCGCGGGAGCGGACCATCCTGTTCCTCGGTCGGCACGTCGGTTATCCGGTGGCTCTCGAGGGTGCGCTCAAGCTGAAGGAACTCGCGTATATGCATGCGGAGGGTTTCGCGGCGGGGGAGCTCAAGCACGGTCCGATCGCGTTGATCGAGGACGGCCTGCCGGTGATCGTGGTCATGCCTTCGCCGAAGGGGCGCGGGGTGCTGCACGCCAAGCTGCTGAGCAATATCCGCGAGATCCAAGCGCGGGGTGCACGCACTATCGTGATCGCGGAGGAGGGGGACGATCTGGTCCGGCCGTTCGCCGACGATCTGATCGAGATCCCGTCCGCGCCGACCCTGTACCAGCCGCTGCTGTCGACGGTTCCGCTGCAGATCTTCGCCGCCGAGGTGGCGCAGGCCCGTGGCTACGACGTGGACAAACCGCGTAACCTCGCCAAATCGGTCACGGTGGAGTAGGGCCGTCACCAACGGCGCGGGAACGGCCTCGTGCCGAGCGAGCGTCGACCCGCCCGCGCCGGTGGCCTCGGACAGCCGGGGGCCGGAGACATGCCGCTGCCCAGCCGGACGCCGACCGCAACCCGGCGGTAGCCGTGCGGTGGTGGCCGTGCGGGATATATCGGAGGACAGCGGCCGGATCGGGAAACGTCGCGATGCCCGCGGCTGTTGTCCGCCGGAATCAGGCTCCGGCGGCAGTGCTTCGGGATCTCGACGACAATGTCACCTGGGGGACCCGGTCAGGTCTCCTCGACGGTGATCTTCCCGCGCATATCCGGGTGGATCGGGCACAGGTAGCGGTATTCACCCGGTGCGGTGAAGGTGTAGCTCCAATCGCCGACCTCGAACAGCGGGCTGTTCAGACCCATGGCTTTGTCGCCGATGCCCTGCACGCCGTGCGGGATATCGCCGTCGAAATGCCAGGACACGGTATCGCCGGCGGTGATGGTGATTTCGGCCGGCGAGAATGCGTCCTCTTCGACGAAGACAGTGACCGTCGCCTCCGTGTTCTGCTGCGGCGCGCCGGTGACCGACGTATCGGTGCGGGTCGGGGCGGGAGTGGATTCATCGGACCCGCAACCGGCCAGCAGGGCCGCCACGAGCGTGAGTCCGGCGGCGGCGGCCGATGCGGCACGGTGAGCTCTGGGCATGACGGCCAAGCGTAGTCTGCTGGCGTCGTTGGCTGTCGACTGCGGAGGTGTGTTCGGTGAGCGAGCTGTCCGGCTATTACACCGCCGAGGAGGTGCGTGCGGCGGAAGCCGAATTGTTCACCCGGGTTCCCGCGGGGCAGCCGATGCGGCGTGCCGCCTATGGGCTGGCCACGGTGGTGGCGGCCGAACTGCGTTCTCGCAGCGGTGGCGTCGCCGGCCGGAAAGTGGGCCTGCTGGTGGGGTCGGGTGACAACGGCGGGGACGCATTATGGGCGGGATCGATGCTGCGCCGGCGCGGGGTGGCGGTGACGGCGGTGCTGTTGAAACCGCAACGAGCGCATACCGCGGGGCTCGCCGCGCTGCGCCGGGCCGGCGGGCGGATATGTGCCGAACCGGCCGCGGCACTTGCGGAACTGGCCGGCGCGGACCTGGTGATCGACGGGATCGTCGGGATCTCCGGACGCGGGCCGTTGCGTCCCGATGCGGCGCGAATCGTTGCGGGGCTGGCTGTCCCGATCATCGCCGCCGATCTGCCCAGCGGAGTCGATCCGGATACCGGCGCGGTCGACGGGCCCGCGGTGCAGGCGGCGGTCACCGTCGCGTTCGGCGCCCGCAAACCGGTGCACGCGCTGGCGGCGGCGCGTTGTGGACGAATCCAGCTGGTGCCCATCGGATTGCGGCTTCCGGAACCGCGTCTCGCCGCACTGGACCCGGCAGCGGTGGGGGCGGGCTGGCCGGTGCCGGGACCGCACGACGACAAGTACACGCAGGGGGTTGTCGGGGTGCACGCCGGCAGTGAAACCTATCCGGGCGCGGCGGTGCTCTGCACCGGCGCGGCAGTGGCGGCGACGTCGGGAATGGTCCGCTATGCCGGTACTGCGGGACCGGCCGTGCTCGCGGAATATCCGGAAGTGATCGCGACCCCCGACCTCGCCGCTACCGGACGGGTGCAGTCCTGGGTATTCGGCCCCGGCGCCGGAACCGGCCGCGGCGCCCGCGACAGCCTCGCCGAAATTTTGGCCACCGACCTGCCGGTGGTTATCGATGCCGACGGTCTCACCCTGCTGGCGCAGGAACCCGAACTGGTCCGTGGTCGCCGGGCTGCCACGCTGCTCACCCCGCATGCCGGTGAATTCACCAGGCTCACCGGCCGCGAACCGGGCCCGGACCGGGTCGCCGCGGTCCGTGAACTCGCCGGGACATGGCAGGTCACCGTACTGCTGAAAGGGCGGGCGACCCTGATCGCCGAACCCGGCAGACCGGTGCTGGTCAACGATGCCGGCGGATCCTGGGCGGCAACGGCCGGGGCCGGGGATGTGCTCTCGGGGGTGATCGGGGCCCTGCTCGCCGCGGGCCGGGATCCCGGATGGGCAGCGGCAGCGGCGGCGCGGGCACATGCTACGGCCGCTGATCTCGCCGCGCACGCCGCGGCGTCCGGCGCCCCCGCCCCGATCTCGGCCGGGCCTTTGCTGCGCAATCTGCACCCGGCCATCGCGCATTTGCGGGCGCTATCGCCCGGCCGGTGAGGCGTGAACGTACGACCGGCACCGTCGACCTTTCCCCGAGCGAGTCGGCGCGCCGGATCCCATGACCCCGTGCCTCCGGACTCCGCCGGTGCAGGTCGGTGAGGTGGATGCAGGTGGGCACGGCACCGGACTCGGTGAGGAGATGGCAGTATCGGCAGATGTGAATGGGCAAGTGGAGACGATCGTCGATCTGGATGCCATCGCGCACAATGTAGGCGTCCTGCGGGCACACGCCGGCGACGCCGCGGTGATGGTGGTGGTCAAGGCCGACGGCTACAACCACGGGGCCGTCGAGGTCGCGCGGGCGGCGCTGGCCGCGGGCGCGCGCGAACTCGGGGTCACCACGATCGACGAGGCAGTGGCGCTGCGGGATGCGGGCATCGAGGCGCCCATCCTGTGCTGGCTCAATGTCTGTGACGCCGATTACGCCGCCGCCGTCGCTGCCGATATCGAGATCGGTGTCTCCTCCCCGGAACAGCTGGAAGCGGTGGCCGCGGCCGCCCGCCGACTGGGCCGTCGCGCGATCGTCACGCTGAAGGTCGACACCGGGCTGAACCGCAACGGTATCGACCCGCTCGCCTATCCGACCGTGCTCGCCGCGCTGCGGAAACTCGTCGACGAGGACATCGTCGCGTTTCGCGCGATCTTCTCCCATCTCGCCCATGCCGACGAGCCGTACAACCCGGTGATCGATCGGCAGCGCGACCGGTTCCTGGAGGCCATCGCTACCGCCAAGGAGTACGGACTGGAACCGGAACTGGTGCATCTGGCCAATTCCGCCGCCACGCTGACCAGGCCCGATCTCGCCTTCGACATGGTCCGCCCGGGTATCGCCGTCTACGGCCTGACCCCCGTCCCGGAGATCGGCGAATTCGATCTGCGGCCCGCGATGACCTTCCAGGCCGAGGTGGCGCTGGTGAAAAAGGTGGCCGCCGGGGAAGGCGTTTCCTACGGGCACGAGTGGATCGCGCCCGCCGACACCACGGTCGCGCTGATCCCGGCCGGCTACGCCGACGGGGTGTTCCGCACGCTGGGCAACCGGATGCAGGTATGGGTCGGTGGCCGGCGGCGGCCGAACCGGGGCCGGGTCTGCATGGACCAGCTCGTGGTCGAACTCGGTGACAACAGCGACGGGGTCGCGCAGGGCGATACCGCCGTCCTGTTCGGTTCCGGCGCCCGCGGCGAACCGCGCGCCCAGGACTGGGCGGACCTGCTCGGCACCATCCACTACGAAGTGGTGTGCGCGCCGCGCGGCCGGGTACACCGTCGGTATCGGGGAGGAACGCGGTGAAACCACGGATGACGCTGTTACGCGGCGGGCTGGCCACGGCGGGTGTGGTGGGCGCCATGGCCGGCGTGCACGCACTACGGCGGGCCGGCGCGAAAGTGCTGTGGCCGCCGGTGCGCGACGAATACCGCGACGAGAACTTCGCGCTCATCGACCACGACCGCGCCGGTGAGGTGATCGCCGACGACGGTGTGTGCCTGGCCACCCGGGAATGGGGGACCGGCGATGCCGAGGCCACCGTGGTTTTCGTCCACGGATTCTGTAACAGCATGGAGTCCTTCCATTTCCAGCGCCGGCATCTGGCGCAACGCTGGGGGTCGCGGCTGCGGCTGGTGCTGTTCGATCTGCGCGGGCACGGCCGGTCGGGCACCCCGGAAACCGCCGCCTGCACGGTGACCCAGCTGGGCCGCGATCTGCTGACGGTGATCGACGCCAAGGCGCCGCGCGGTCCGCTGATCCTGGTCGGGCATTCCCTCGGCGGGATGGCGATACTGGCCGCCGCCGGGCATGCGGGTGATCTGTTCGCGCAACGGGTACGGGCCGTGGCACTGCTGTCCACGGCCGCCGCGGAGGTGACCTCCGCCGGGATCGGCCAGCTGCTGCGCAACCCGGCGATCGATGGATTCCGGCTGGCCGTGCACACCGCGCCGGCGCTGGTGCAGGCCGGCCGGGTCACCGCCCGGCACGTCATCACCCCGATCCTGCATGTGAGTTCGTTCCACGGCCCGGTGAGCCCGACACTGTCGCGGTTCACCACCATGATGATCGACCGGACACCGGTGGAAACCGTGGTGAAGTTCCTGAAGGCGATCGAGTTACACGACGAGGCCGCGGCGCTGCCGGTGCTGCGCGATCTTCCGGTGCTCGTGCTCGGCGGTGCCCGAGACCTGGTGATCCCGTTCCGCAATTCGCGGGCACTGGCACGGGAATTGGCGGATTGCGAACTCGTCCGGCTGCCGGAATGCGCGCATATGCCGCAGTTGCAGTATCCGGATCAGACGAATGCCGCGCTGGACCGGCTGCTGTTACGTGCCGGAGTGGTCGGCGAGGGCGAGCTGTGCGAGGCCAGCGGTGGCTGAGCATATCGACGGGCAGCCCGCCGCATACGAACAGCGCGGTGAACGTGAACTGCCGACCGTCGCCGATACCGAGACACTCGGCCGGGAACTCGCGGCGAGCCTGCGCGCGGGCGATCTGGTGGTACTCGACGGCCCGCTCGGGGCCGGTAAGACCGCGCTCACCCGCGGTATCGCCGCCGGTTTGGGGGTGGGAGGCCGAGTCAGTTCGCCGACCTTCGTGATCGCCCGCCGTCATCCCGCGGGCCCGCGCACGGACGGTCCGCCGGTACCGCTGGTCCATGTCGACGCCTATCGGCTCGGCGGTAGCCTCGACGAACTCGACGCCCTCGACCTCGATACCGAACTCGACGACGCGGTCGTCGTCGTGGAGTGGGGCAGCGGTGTGGTGGAACGCCTGACCGGCCGCCATCTACTGGTGCGGATGGCCCGCGAACCGGAATCCGAAGTGCGCACGGCTAGTTGGGAGTGGGTGGCCACCGGCCCCGGCGAGTAGCCGTGCGCCACCATCGTGTGCGGTCGGTCACCCGGTATCGTGGACCAAATCATGCTTGCACTTGCTGTCGACACCGCGACGCCTGCCGTCACGGCGGGACTGGTCGAGCTGGAGCAGGCGGCGGCCGGTGCGAACAGCCCGGACACCGCCCGCCCGCGGACCCTCGCCGTCCGGACGCTCGTCGATGCCCGCGCGCACGCCGAAGCGCTCACCCCGCAGATTCTGCAATGTATTTCCGAAGCGGGAATCGCCCGCACGGATATAGCGGCCGTGGTGGCCGGTATCGGCCCGGGGCCGTTCACCGGGCTGCGAGTCGGAATGGCCACCGCGGCCGCGTTCGGTGATGCGCTGGGTATTCCGGTACACGGTGTGTGCAGTCTGGACGCCCTCGCCGCCGATTGCGCGGGGGAACTCGGTCCGGACGACGAACTGCTGGTCGTCACCGACGCCCGCCGCCGGGAGGTGTACTCGGCGCGCTACCGCGACCGCGGCACCCGCCGCGTCGCCGGGCCCGCGGTCGGCAAACCCGCCGACCTGGCGATCGCCGGCGCCACCAAGGTTGCCGGTTCCGCGGCCCATACCGCCCTGTTCGACCTGCCCGCGCTGCCCGCGCAGGCCCCGTCGCCGGCCGGTCTGGTACGAGTGGCGGCGCCGGCCTTGCTGTCCGGCGCGGCCCCGGAACCGCTGGTTCCGCTGTATCTGCGGCGACCCGACGCGGTCGAGAAAAGCTACCGCACCCTCGACCGGATGGGAGCGTGAGGATGGGGATCCGGATAGAGCCCATGGCGCCGGCCGATATCGCCGGCTGCGTGGAGTTGGAACAGTTGCTGTTCCCCGAGGACGACCCGTGGCAGGCCGTGGCGTTCCGTTCGGAACTGGCGGCGCGCTACAACCGCTATATCACCGCGCGGGACGAGTCCGGGAAGATGGTCGGTTACGCGGGAATCGCCCTGCTCGGTGATGCCGAACACCCGGAAGCCGAAGTACACACCATCGGGGTCGATCCGACCTGCCACCGCGCCGGTATCGGCACCCTGCTGCTGGAGGCGCTGCTCGCCGAGGCCGGACGCCGCGGCGGGCCGGTGTTCTTGGAGGTGCGCACCGACAACGCCCCGGCGATCGCGTTGTACGCCAAACACGGCTTCCACATCATCGGCTTGCGCAAGAACTACTACCACCCCAGTGGGGCCGACGCGTACACGATGCGCCGTCCCGCGCTGGAAGATGTTCCGGCGGGTGTCGTCCCGAACGGGGTGCTGTCGTGATCGTCATGGGGATCGAGAGCTCCTGCGACGAGACCGGAGTCGGGATCGTCCGCCGCCACCCGGACGGCAGCTGTGAACTTCTCGCCGACGAGGTCGCCTCGAGCGTTGCCGAGCATGCCCGCTTCGGCGGTGTGGTGCCCGAGATCGCGTCCCGCGCCCACCTCGAGGCGATCGTGCCGGCCATGCGCCGGGCCCTGTCCACTGCCGGAATAGTCGCCCCGGATGCGCTCGCGGTGACCATCGGCCCCGGCCTCGCGGGCGCGCTGCTGGTGGGTGTGGCGGCCGCGAAAGCCTATGCGGCGGCCTGGGATATCCCGTTCTACGCGTTGAACCACCTCGGCGGCCACGTCGCCGTGGACACGCTCGAGCACGGTCCGATGCCGCCGTGTGTGGCGCTGCTGGTTTCCGGCGGGCATACGCATCTGCTGCATGTCGAGGATCTGTCGCGGCCGCTGATCGAACTGGGCAGCACCGTGGACGACGCCGCCGGTGAGGCTTTCGACAAGGTGGCCCGCCTGCTCGGCCTCGGCTACCCGGGTGGGCCTGCGCTCGACGCGGCAGCGGTCACCGGCGACCCGACGGCGATCGCCTTCCCCCGCGGAATGACAGGTCCGCGCGATGCCCGCCACGATTTCTCGTTCTCCGGCCTGAAGACCGCGGTCGCCCGGTATGTGGAGGCGCAGCAGCGCCAGGGCGTCGACGAGCTGCCGATACCCGATATCGCGGCTTCGTTCCAGGAGGCCGTCGCCGATGTGCTGACCATGAAAGCGGTGCGCGCGGCGCAGGACGTGGGGGTGGACACCCTGGTGCTCGGCGGCGGCGCGACCGCGAACACCCGTATCCGTTCCATGGCCGAAGAACGTTGCGCCGCAGCGGGATTGACGCTGCGGATCCCGAAGCCGCGGCTGTGCACCGATAACGGGGTGATGATCGCCGCGCTGGGGGCGCACGTGATCGGCGGCGGTGCCGAACCCTCGCCGTTGTCGGTGGCGAGCGATCCGGGTCTACCGGTATCGGTCAGTCAGGTGAGCTGAGCCGGGCAACCGGGGCGGCTGCCGGACTCTTCCCGATCGCCGTGCCGGACCGCTGAGCAGGTGTTCGCCGAGCGGCAGCAGCGGTTACCGCCGGCCGGTCGCGAGCCTCGGGACGGGGCGTGAACACCGAGCCACGGGTCGAATTCGGGCCCGGTGATCGCAAGTCCTTGCGGTTACGACGGTTGCGGGGTCGGGCCGATCGGTGAATCGGTCGATGTTCGGCAGCAACATTGGGATCGCCGGCCAGGTGATTACGCGGAATCCGGTGGATGCGAGTTCGCACTTCCGGTGGAACTTGTCGGGCGGCCCGAGTCCGGAAGAGCGTACGAACCGGCGAATTCGGTATGCCCGGCCCGGGAGGAGACGGTGGCCCGTATGCGAAGCGGCCGCCCTGTCTGTGGGCGGAATATGCGGTCTGTGGGCGGAATATGCGCTATCGCGCCGACCCGGTTCCGGGGAGCGGGGGCCGGGGTGGCGGTGGTGGCGTGACCTGGAATGTGGTTTCGGTGCTCTGGGTGCCGTTTTCGGACGGGGTGCTGTTTTCGGACGGAGTGTCGGAGGTGGACGGTGAGTCGGGAGCCGGCTGCTCCTCGGCAGGCGGGGCCGGCGCAAGGACACCCGGTCCCAGACCTTCCGGGAAAGGGATGGGCGGCAGGTTGGGATCCGGACGCAGTGTCGGCGGTGAGGTCGGCGTGGTGGTACCGGTGGTGGTCGGCGGCGTGGTGGGGGTGGTCGGTTCGCCGGTGGTGGACGGTGCCGCATCGGTGCCGGGCTCGGTGATCACCGGTGGTTCGTACGTCGGCTCGTAGGGTGGAACGTAGGGTTCGTCGCCGGACGTTTCCTCGATCGGCTGCGGCACGGCTTCGGTGGTGGTCGGCGCCACGGTGGTGGTGGGGGCGGCCGTGGTGGTGGGCGGAACCTGCGCGCTGCTGGTCGTTCCGGCGGGGGAGACTTCGTCGTCGGAATTGGGCGTGCCGGTGTTCACGCCGTATCCGACGATGAGCCCGACCACCACGATCGCGCCGGCGACTGTACCGAACGCCTTGAGCAGGGTGTTCCCGGACTTGTCGGGGGTGAGCGCGCCGATCGGGGTGGTGGAGCCGGCGGTATCGGCCAGTAACGCGGCGCCCTTGGCGATCACGGCGTCGGGATCCGGCACGGTCAGAACGGGCAGATCCAGTTCGCCGCGCAGCGTTTCCAGAACCGCCGGGATATTCGCCCCGCCGCCGATCACGACGACCGCTTCCGGTGCCCGATCGGCCAGGCCGAAGGTCATCGAGGTGAACCGGGCCAGTTCTCGCAGCAGGCGGGCGGCGAGCCGTTCGAAATCGGTACGGGTGAGTTTGAGCGGCCGACCGGCGATATGGTCGATGGTGACGGCCTGGGTGACCGACAGATGTTCCTTGGCGGTCCGTGCCCGGTTGATCAGCACACTCCGATTGGGCCGGGTGCCGCGCCGGGCATAGTGCTGATCGACCAGATGCCGGTACAGCAGATCGTCGATCGCGCGCCCGCTGACCGTCGTACTGCGGGCGGTGTGCAGGACCGTACCGTCGGCCGGATCGGCCACCGAAACGGTGCAGCCGGAGGCACCGAGGTCGATCACCGCGACCGTGCCGTACCGGTCGAGTAAACCGGTATCGCGCAGGAAGGTGAGGGCCGCGGTGGTTTCCGGGACCAGTTGTGGTTCCCGGTGTTTGCCGGTGGCCATCCGGATCGCCTGGGCCTGTTCCTTACCGCGGTAGGCGACGGCGACGCCGGTGGGCGGGCGTTCGGCGACGACATCGAGACCGGAGGTCCGGGCGGCGGGAACATGCGGTCCGAAAACGGCTTCGTGCTGGTGGCTCGCGGGTAGCTGGGTGGTCATCAGCTCGATCGAGGACGCGACGAGATCGCCCAGGTCGGAATGTTCTTCCGCCGAGACGACCCGGTAGTCGAACTTCCGCGCACCGTTGGCCGCGGTGGTGACCAGTGCGGAGCACACCACCTCGTTCCCGGCGGAGATGCCGAGCGACGTACGCATATTGTCTTCACCTCCCTTCGAGCGGAACCTCGTCGTTCGCGCCGGCCGGTCCGGACATGGGCGAGGCTGTTCGCGAGACCACCGCCGTCTGCGGGGAGCGGTGGGCTCGCGAACAACCACTACCTATGGTGCCACGATCTGTTATCCGAACGTTACAGAGTCGGAGAATCATTGGGAAGCCCTGTTTCTCCAGGGCTACCCGTGATGGTCCGCCCCAACCCGCGACCAGCGCCCGCGTGCTCTGGCGTCTTGGTGACAACGCGATCGTTTCGCCCGGAATCGGGCCGGACGGCGAGTTGGCACCGCCCGCTCTTGAGCGCTGGCACTCTCATGTATAGAGTGCTAGTTGGCACCGATTGTTGCCCGGTGCCAGGCTTGACTACTGAGCAGGCGGTCCCGGCACCCGCGACGACGGGGCTATGCGCAGGGTCAGCATCGTGACCGAATCGATGGTCCGGGACAACAGTTCCGGACGACCGTTATCCCCTGAAAGTGGAGGGCTCAACGTGGCGAGCGTGAACATCAAGCCGCTCGAGGACAAGATCCTCGTCCAGGCCAACGAGGCCGAGACGACGACCGCCTCCGGCCTGGTCATTCCCGATACGGCCAAGGAGAAGCCGCAGGAAGGCACCGTTGTCGCCGTCGGCCCCGGCCGGTGGGACGACGAAGGCGAAAAGCGCATCCCGCTGGATGTCGCAGAGGGCGACACCGTCATCTACAGCAAGTACGGCGGTACCGAGATCAAGTACCAGGGTGAGGAATACCTGATCCTGTCCGCGCGCGACGTGCTGGCTGTCGTCGGCAAGTAATCCGACTGCCGCGCATGCATTCCGCCCCGGTGTCGAACGCTGACCCGGGGCGGAGTGCGTTGTGCCACACAACTCGAAGCGCACCAGATACAGGAGCGAAGACATATGGCAAAGCAGATCCAGTTCGACGAGCAGGCTCGCCGGGCACTGGAGCGCGGTGTCGACAAGCTCGCCGATGCGGTCAAGGTCACTCTCGGCCCGCGGGGCCGGCATGTGGTGCTGGCCAAATCGTTCGGCGGCCCCACCGTCACCAACGACGGTGTCACCATCGCGCGTGATATCGATCTCGAGGACCCGTTCGAGAACCTCGGCGCTCAGCTGGTCAAGAGCGTCGCCACCAAGACCAACGATGTGGCCGGCGACGGCACCACCACCGCCACCGTGCTCGCTCAGGCGATGGTGCGCGGCGGCCTGAAGAACATCGCGGCGGGTGCCAACCCGATCGCCATCGGCTCCGGCCTGGCCCAGGCCGCCGATGCGGTTTCCGAGGCCCTGCTGGCCGCGGCCACCCCGGTCGACGGCGAAAAGGCCATCGCCCAGGTCGCCACCGTCTCCTCCCGGGACGAAGAAATCGGCGAGATGGTCGGTAAGGCGCTGACCACGGTAGGCAAGGACGGTGTTGTCACCGTCGAGGAGTCCTCCACGCTGCAGACCGAACTGGTGGTCACCGAGGGCGTCCAGTTCGACAAGGGCTACCTGTCGCCCTACTTCATCACCGACGGCGACAGCCAGGAAGCCGTGCTCGAGGATGCGCAGATCCTGCTGCACCGCGAGAAGATCAGCTCCCTGCCCGATCTGCTGCCGCTGCTGGAGAAGATCGCCGAATCCGGTAAGCCGGTCCTGATCATCGCCGAGGACGTCGAGGGCGAGGCGCTGTCCACCCTGGTGGTGAACTCCATCCGCAAGACCCTCAAAGCCGTAGCGGTCAAGGCGCCGTTCTTCGGTGACCGCCGCAAGGCGTTCCTCGACGATCTGGCCGTCGTCACCGCGGGTACCGTGGTCAACCCCGACCTGGGAATCAACCTGCGTGAGGCGGGTCTCGAGGTGCTGGGTTCGGCGCGCCGGGTGGTGGTCACCAAGGACACCACCACGATCGTCGACGGTGCCGGCACCCAGGACGATATCGCCGCCCGCAGTGCGCAGCTGCGCCGTGAGATCGAGGCCACCGATTCCGATTGGGACCGGGAGAAGCTCGAGGAGCGGCTGGCCAAACTGGCCGGCGGTGTCGCGGTGATCCGGGTCGGCGCGGCCACCGAGACCGCGCTCAAGGAGCGCAAGTACCGGGTCGAGGATGCGGTCAGCGCGGCCAAGGCGGCTGTCGAAGAGGGCATCGTGCCCGGCGGTGGTACCGCGCTCGTCCAGGCCGGCGCCAAGCTCGACAGCCTGATCGCCGGTCTGTCCGGTGACGAAGCCATCGGCGCCGAGGTGCTGCGCGGCGCGCTGAAGGCGCCGCTGTACTGGATCGCCGCCAATGCCGGCGTCGACGGCGCGGTCGTGGTCAGCAAGGTCGGGGCGGGCAAGGAAGGTTTCAACGCCGCCACCCTCGCCTACGGTGACCTGCTGACCGACGGTGTCGTAGACCCCGTCAAGGTGACCCGCTCGGCCGTGATCAACGCCGCCTCGGTGGCGCGGATGGTGCTCACCACCGAAAGTGCCGTGGTGGACAAGCCCGCCGAAGAGGAAGACGATCACGGGCACGGTCACGCCCACTGATCCGGTGTCCCGGCCGGCCGCCGGCCGGGATCGGTAGGTCCACAGAGAACGGGCCGTTCACACTCTGCGCGGAATGTGAACGGCCCGTTCTCGTATCGGCCGCCGGTCGCCGAGGGGCGGGGCGGCCGCCATACTCTTCTTCAATCTGAGCAACCCGTCTCTGATCCGGGATTTGACGGTCGGCAGGCCGATCTCGAGCTGCCGGGCGACCTCCGCGTAGGTGCGGCCGTCGTAGTAGGCCAGGGATATCGCCTCGCGCTGGTTGTCGGTGAGGCTACGCAGGCCGACCACCACGGCTTGATGGTCGAGTTTACGTTCGACCTCCTCGATGACCTGGTCGTAATCGTGCCCGAGCACCCGGGCGCCGTAGGCGATTTCCCGCTGGGTATGCGCCTGTTCGGCCCGCACCCGGTCGACCGCGCGGCGATGGGCCAGCGTCATCAGCCAGGTCACCGCCGAACCACGGGCCGGATCGAAACTCGCCGCGGTACGCCAGGTCTGCAGATAGACCTCCTGCGTGGTCTCCTCGGCGAACCCCGAATCCTGTAGGACACGCAACACCAGACCGAAGACCCGCGTGCGGGTCCGATCGTAGAGTTCGGCGAAAGCCTCGGCATCCGAATGGCCACAGCGCTGCAGCAGCGCTGAGAGCTCGATACTCTCCTGTGTCATCGGTCATAACAATAACCCCACGCTATGACCGAGACCGTATGTGGCCCCGCATAAGCGACGGTGTCGCGCCCGCGGGGAAAGCCGCCGTGGTCCGCCGGATCGTGCCGAAACGGGCCCTGCCACGGCAGATGCCGGAGAAGCGGCTAAACCGCCATCCGGCGCCGGTTGCGGCGCGCGTGCATTTCGCGTTCGGTTTCCGACATCCCGCCCCAGATTCCGTAGGGCTCACTGACCTTCAGCGCGTGCGAGCGGCACTGCATGAGAACCGGGCAGGTGCGGCAGATTTCCTTGGCGCGCAGCTCGCGGGCTGCCCGTGCCCGGCCGCGCTCTCCGTCGGGGTGGAAGAAGACCGCCGAGTCCACACCCCGGCAGGATCCGCGCATCTGCCAGTCCCAGACATCGGCGTTCGGTCCGGGAAGGTGGGTGGGCATGGGCATGGGTTGAACTCCTCGTAGACGCGAGCTCGTCGGCATTGTCGAGCGAGTGATGGGTCAACTTCTCAGGTGGTGCCCGGCGTCCCGTGTGAACGCGCGGACCGTAGGCAGCCCGGGCGATTTTTCGCCCGGCGCCGTGCGTGGCGATGAGCTACGTTAGGGGTAACGGGGAAATTCCGTCAACAGTTCGGCGCGCTGATTTGTCGAATATTTTGCGGCTTGAATTTAACCCACCCGGCTGTTTACTTCCGCTAATCTTCCGGCGATACTGTGTGGTTACCCCGGCTTCCGTGACCGGTTCTGTCCCTGCTGGTCTGCGTTTTCGCAGGTGACGATCCGGGGTTGCGGCGGCACGAACGGTCCGGACCGGAATGCCTACACCATCCGGGCGCGGATCCGGGCCGGAATCGCTGATCTCGGTACGATTACAGATGGCGACCGGGCGGCGTCCAGGTTAATTAAGCGAAACGTTGCGGAATTCGATGCGTATCTGCTCATGGATTGATGGGCGGAGTTTAACCTGATCGAAACGCGGGCCATTCGATTAATGCTGAAAGATTGCTGAAACGGTCGCCCCGGTTCCGCCCGGCCGATTCACCGGCTGCCGAACCGGCCGGGTCTCGGTACAGTGCACCGGTGTCCGCCCCGCTTCTCCCCTTCGAAACCTGTGCACCCGGGCTCGCCGGCTTCGCATTCGGTTCCCGGCGGTATCGGTCCGCTGCCGAGTTGCCAGAGGCGGGTAGCGGCGTCGAAATGTGGTGGCGAGCCGTGGCGTTGGGTGGTGCGGGCCACTATGCGGCCGCCCGTATCGCATTGCGGCGGCTGCGGGCGGGTACCAGCGAGCCGGTGTTGCTTTCGCTCGCCGCATCCACCGAGGGATCGTTACGGCGTCAACTCGGCTGGCATGCGCGGGCCGCGCACGACGACGGTTACGCCGCCGCATTGGTGTTGCCGCGACTGGCCGGGGTCGATGCTTCCGGATATCGGCATCCGGAACGCATCGATCCGAACGCTGGGGGGCATCCGCTGTCGGGCCGGTTCGACAACGCGGCCGTTGTGGTCGGCGCGGATTCGCCGAGCGGTACGGGCGGGACGGATGCCGCGGGCGTCGCCGGCGGCGCGGACGCGGCAGGTGTCGATGCGGTGGCGGGTTACTACCGCTTTCCCGACCTGGTCGATGCCGCTGCCGACGCTCTGACCGGCCTCGCCGCCGATGCGCTGGGTACCGGCCGGCTCGCGCTCGCCACCAGGTTGCTGGACCGCTGCGGCGCGCTGCTGGACGCCGAGCGTCCGGCCGGCTCTGGTGGCGACGGCGCCACACAGGGGCCGGCCGGACGGGCGGTGGTCGATCGCTCCCGTGCGTTGGTCCGGTTGCACTGGGTCCGTGCCGAAACCGCGCTGGCCGGCGGCCGGGCCGATGAGGCCCTGGCCGCGGCGGAGTTCGCGCTGTCCCGGGCCGAGCGTGGTCCCTCGATTCGCCACCGGGTGAAATCGCGGCTGCTGGTCGCCGCGGCAGCCGCAGTGACCGGCGATACCGGGCGGGCCGCCGAACTCGCCACCGTGGTCGAGGAACAGTGCCGGGAATCGGGCCTGGTGCCGCTGCGCTGGGCCGGCGCCATGTTGCGAACCGGTCTCCCTTCGCCCGGCCCGGACTCGGCCGCCGGACACGCCTCCGCGACGGCCGACGCAGAGGCGTGTCGAGCGCTCATTGCCAGGCGTGGCGGGCTATTTCGCGGCAGCGGACGGTAACCCGGGTTCTACCGTCTCGACCCGGACGGGCAGCCGTGTCCTATTGTTGATCCCGTTCCGCTGGACCGGCGGAAGCACAGGTCGTCACCGGCCGTGCCACTTTGTAACGCCAGGAAATCCGCTGACGATGACGCACACGGGCGAAGAGTTGGATCGCGCCGTCGCCGCTGCCGCGCAGGGCGACAGGTCCGCTCTAGCTCAGGTACTGGAGATGGTCCGTCCGCTGGTGATGCGATATTGCCGCGCACGGATCGGTGCCGCGGAGCGTGGACAACTCTCCGCGGACGACGTCGCGCAGGAGGTCTGTCTAGCGGTCATGACCGCCCTACCCAGGTATCAGGACCAGGGGCGGCCGTTCATGGCCTTCGTATACGGAATCGCTTCGCACAAGGTCGCCGACGCCCATCGCAACGCCTCCCGTAACAAGGCGGAGGCGATGGCCGAAGTACCAGATGTCATATCCACCGACCACGGACCGGAGCAGCGAGCTCTCGAATCGGAAACCAGCCGGCAGATGAACAAGCTGCTGGCCACGTTGCCGGAGAAACATCGGGAGATCTTGGTCCTGCGACTGGTCATGGGTTTGTCAGCGGAGGAAACCGCAACCGCCGTGGGCAGTACGGCGGGAGCGATACGGGTCGCCCAGCACAGGGCGCTCGCAAAACTGAAGGCACAAGTGGCGAGGGCAGGTGAAATGTATGGCTAGGGATGGCGGGCGCGGTCGGGGCGACAAGTGGGCGCGGCGCGTATCGCGGAACACCGATCCCTACGCCGAGGGCTCCGGTGCCGGGTCCGAACCGGTCGATATCGGCGCGGTCCGTCGTGATGACGAACTGATCGACGCTATCGCCCGGGGCGGGCCCGTACCCACCGAGAGCACCGAGGAACTCCAGCTGGCGACATTGCTGGCGGATTGGCGGGCCGAAATCGTGGCGCCGCCGCTACCGGACGCACCCGATCTCGATACCGTCGTCGCGGCGGTCAACCAGGAGATCGGTGCCCGGCAGGCGCGGGTCGGTGCGCAATCCGGCGGGCGGCTACGGCTGCTTCGCCCGATAGCCACCACAGCGGCCGCGCTGGCCCTGGTGTTCGGTGGGCTTTCGGTGTTCTCGTACCAGGCCGAACCCGGCGATGCGCTGTGGCGCGTCAAAGAGGTGGTGTTCAGCGAACAGGCACAGAGCACCGTCGTGCAATACGCCGACGACAATCTGGCCGCCGCGCAGGAGCTGCTCGACGAAGACAAACCGGATCAGGCCAAGGCCCGGCTGGAGCAGGCTTCGGCCAATGCCTCCCAGATCGACGATCCGGTCAAACGCAACGAACTCGTGGCCCGCTGGCGCGAGCTGGTCGACAAGGTCGGCAAGGTCGCTCCGGGGATCGCCGCGGAGCTCGAGGAGAAGGCTCCCGCACCGGATCCGGAAGCGCCGGTGAAGCCGGTCCCGCCCGGTGGCACCTCCGAGCGTCCCGGTGCCACGGTGACCACCGTGCCCGCACCGGGGCAGCAGCTCCCGATGCAGGCGCCCGGCCCGGGGGGCGACCGGCCGACCGCGCCGGATGTCACCGCGCCGATCCTGCCGTCGCCGGAACGGCCCGCACCGGATGCCGGCGACCCGGACACATCGGTGCCGGATACCCAGGCACCGGATATTGCACCGGATGACACCACCGCCCCGAACACCCCTGTTCCGACCACTCCGGACGGACCAGGGGTCGATTCGGTGGAGCCGACCACCCAGATCCCGCCATCCACGATCAGCTCTCCCGGCCCGGCCGAACCGTCCGTACCGGAGGTTCCGACGGTCCCGGAGACCGGACTGCCGTCAGTTCCGACGACGATCGTTCCCGGCGGGCCCACCAGCTGACCGGAACCCGCTCGCGTGCCGCGACCGATCGGCGAGTCGCGAATCGAATACCAGTAGCCCTGTGGCCGTCCACCCGAGGTGGACGGCCACAGGGCTGTAAGGGTGCTGCCGCGGTTGTGCGTTACGACCTCGGTGCGGATACGCGAAAACGATCGGCCGTCGTATGGCGGTCGATCGTGCCGGATACAACCGGCGGCTCCGACTCGGCTGTCGAAGGAATCAGCTGTCGAAGGCGTCGAACCCGTCGCCGTGGAACGCCTCGTTCATCGAAGCATCGGCGTATCCGCGGCAGTAATCCCAGGTGACGTACGCTTCCGGCGTCGGATCGTAAGCGGGCTCGTGTGGCCGGACGGTGCCGTCGACGAGGAGCTGTAACAAATTCGCGCGCAGCATATCCCAGTCGTGATAGTGATCCTGCCGACAGTCCTCACAGCTCACCACCAACCCGCGGATACCGCGGTGGGCCAGTAGCGCCTCGTAGACTGCGAGATCGGCGAGATCCTCTTCGACCGCAAGGCGCTCATGAGGATCCAGCGGTTCCCCCGGCTCGATGGCATCGAGCGCGGCGGACGGGTCGGCGGGGTCTCCGGCGAACGGATCCGGCGGCAAGCCAGGTGGTAGATGGTCACGCACATCCCCACGGTACGCAGAACAAGGTGGTCTGCGCCAGCCGTCCGCGCCGACAGTTTCGCCGCTGTCGCCCGAGTGATCGGCACGGCCCTCGGTTGTTCCGCGGTCCGAGCGGGCCGATACCATGGTGTGAAGCGCTGACGAGCACCAGTTCACCCGGCACTGCCGCCGGAATAAACGATCCGGCGCCGCACGTTTGTTCCCAGTTACAGTTCGCTATCGGGCCGCCACATCTCGATAGCCCTGCCGACGTCCAGGAGGGGTCGATCCGAATGAGTAATCCCGTACCGGGCGAGCGCGCGATTGTCCGCCCCCATACGGGTGGTGACGACCCGCACAAGATCGCCATGCTCGGCCTCACCTTCGACGATGTGCTGCTGCTGCCTGCCGCGTCGGACCTCATCCCCAGCTCGGTCGAAACGTCCAGTCAGCTCACCCGCGAGGTCCGGCTGCGGACGCCGCTGGTCAGTTCCGCGATGGATACCGTCACCGAAGCCCGAATGGCGATCGCCATGGCCCGGGCCGGCGGTATGGGTGTATTGCACCGCAATCTCTCGGTGGCCGATCAGGCGAGCCAGGTGGAAACGGTCAAACGATCCGAGGCCGGGATGGTCACCGACCCGGTGACCTGCCGCCCCACCGATACGCTGGCCGAGGTCGACGCCATGTGCGCCCGGTTCCGGATCTCCGGCCTGCCGGTGGTCGACGAAACGGGTGCGCTGGTCGGCATCATCACCAACCGCGATATGCGTTTCGAGGTCGATCAGAACCGCCGGGTGGCCGATGTGATGACACCGGCACCGCTGATCACCGCCCAGGAGGGCGTCACCGCGGAAGCCGCCCTCGGGCTACTGCGCCGCCACAAGGTGGAAAAACTCCCCATCGTCGACGGTGAGGGCCGGCTGCGCGGGCTGATCACGGTCAAGGACTTCGTGAAAACCGACCAGTACCCCGACGCCACCAAGGACCGGGACGGCCGGCTGCTGGTCGGGGCCGCCGTGGGCGTCGGCGACGATGCCTGGTCGCGGGCCATGACCCTGGCCGACGCCGGCGCCGACGTGCTCGTCGTCGACACCGCGCACGGGCATCAGCGGCAGGTGCTGAGCATGGTCAGCAAGGTCAAGGCCGAGGTCGGTGACCGTATCCAGGTCATCGGCGGCAATATCGCCACCCGGGCCGGGGCCGCAGCGCTGGTCGAGGCCGGCGCCGATGCGGTGAAGGTAGGGGTCGGGCCCGGCTCCATCTGCACCACCCGCGTGGTCGCCGGGGTCGGTGCGCCGCAGATCACCGCGATTCTGGAAGCGGTCGCGGTCTGCGCGCCCGCGGGGGTGCCGGTGATCGCCGACGGCGGCATCCAGTTCTCCGGCGATATCGCCAAGGCCATCGCCGCCGGTGCCTCCACTGTCATGCTCGGCTCGCTGCTGGCCGGAACCGCCGAATCGCCCGGCGAACTGATCCTCGTCGGCGGGAAACAGTTCAAGAGCTACCGCGGCATGGGCTCGCTGGGCGCCATGCAGGGGCGAGGCCAGGCGAAATCCTTCTCCAAGGACCGGTACTTCCAGGACGATGTGCTGGCCGAGGACAAGCTCGTCCCGGAAGGTATCGAGGGCCGGGTGCCGTTCCGGGGCCCGGTGAACCAGGTGATACACCAGCTGGTCGGCGGTCTCCGCGCGGCCATGGGGTACACCGGCGCGCAGAACATCTCCGGTCTGCAGGAGGCACAGTTCGTACAGATCACCGCGGCCGGTCTGAAGGAGAGCCATCCACACGACATCACGATGACCGTGGAGGCCCCCAACTACACCGGGCGGTAACTCCGGTGGCGCGCGGCGCCGCCCGCCGGTGTATCCGGCCCCGGCCGGTCGGCCCTCCGGCCCAGCCGTCTGAGCCGCGGCTGACCGGGGTGTGTAAGGTTTAGTCGCAATATGCGAGTTCACCAGGTGAAACGCAGACACCGGTGCCGAGTCTTACGAGGCCCTGAGAGGTTTCGGCCCGTCCCTGTTGTCAGCGCTCGAAGCGGCGCAGCCGCGAATGTCGAGCGCTGACAACAGGAACCCAGGGGGCCGAAACCCCGCGCCGGCGAAGTCGGTGCCAGAAAACACAGGAGCTATTTGTGCGGGATATGGTCGAGATCGGGATGGGTAGGACTGCTCGCCGGACCTACGAGCTGGACGATGTAGATATCGTTCCCTCGCGCCGGACCCGTTCCGCCGGCCAGGTATCGCTGGCATGGCAACTGGACGCCTACCGGTTCGATATTCCCTTCCTCACCCATCCGACCGATGCGCTGGTCTCCCCGGAGTTCGCCATCGAGCTCGGGCGCCGCGGTGGCCTGGGCGTGCTCAACGGCGAGGGGCTGTGGGCGCGCCACGCGGATGTTCCGGCCAAGATCGACCAGCTGCTCGAACTCGCCGACAAGGGTAGCTATCAGCGCGCGATCGCGTTTCTGCAAGAACTGCACGCCGCGCCCATGCAGCCCGATCTGCTGGCCGCGGCGGTCGCTCAGGTCCGGGCCGGCGGTGTCACCGTCGCGGTGCGGGTGAGCCCGCAGAACGCGCGTGCTCTCACTCCCGGTCTGCTACAGGCCGGGATCGATCTGCTGGTCGTGCAGGGCACCATCATCTCGGCCGAGCATGTGGGCGACGGCGAACCGCTGAACCTCAAAACCTTCATCGCGGAACTGGACGTGCCGGTCGTCGCCGGCGGGGTCAGTGACCATCGCACCGCGCTGCACCTGATGCGCACCGGCGCCGCCGGGGTGATCGTGGGTTACGGTTCGCAGCCGGGCGCCACCACCACCGGCGAAGTTCTCGGGATCGGCGTACCGATGGCGACCGCCATCGCCGACGCCGCCGCGGCCCGCCGCGACTACCTCGACGAGACGGGCGGTCGCTACGTGCATGTGATCGCCGACGGCGATATCAACACCTCGGGTCAGCTGGCCAAGGCGATCGCCTGTGGTGCGGACGCGGCCATGCTGGGAGCGCCGTTCGCGATTGCGGCCGAAGCGCCCGGGCGGGGCTGGTACTGGCCTTCGGCCGCCGCCCACCCGTCGGTGCCGCGAGGTTCGCTGCTGTCACTGGACGAGCCGTGGGATCTCGCCGGCGAACTGCTCGGTCAGGCCCCGCCGGCCCCGGTACGGCCCAGCCTGGAACAGCTGTTGACCGGACCGTCCGACGACCCGTTCGGATCACTGAACCTCGTCGGCGGGCTGCGCCGATCGATGGCCAAGGCCGGATACTCCGATCTCAAGGAATTCCAGAAGGTCGGTCTCAGCGTCCGCGCCTGAGCCCGCGGGTACGGTCGGGTGAAGGCGCTGTTCGGGGCTCATTAGACTGTCCGGGTGACACATTCCCAGAGGCCCGTTCTTGTTGTCGACTTCGGTGCGCAGTACGCGCAGTTGATTGCCCGCCGGGTCCGGGAGGCGAGTGTCTACTCCGAGGTGGTTTCGCATACCGCCACCGTCGCGGAGATCGCTGAGAAGCAACCCCTGGCGGTGATCCTGTCCGGTGGTCCGGCCAGCGTGTACGCGGAGGGGGCGCCGGCCCTCGATCCGCGGCTGTTCGACCTGGATATCCCGGTTTTCGGTATCTGCTACGGCTTCCAGGCGATGGCGCAGGCATTGGGCGGCACCGTGACCAATACGGGCACGCGCGAATACGGCCGCACCGAACTCGATATCGACGGCGGCCTACTGCACGAGGGGCTGCCCGGGTTGCAGCCGGTGTGGATGAGCCACGGGGACGCGGTCACCGATGCCCCGGAGGGTTTCGAGGTCACCGGTACGACGGTAGGTGCGCCGGTCGCGGCGTTCGAGAACCGGGCCCGCCGGCTGGCCGGTGTGCAGTACCACCCCGAGGTGCTGCATTCGCCGCACGGCCAGCAGGTGCTGAGCCGGTTCCTGCACGAGATGGCGGGTATCAAACCGGACTGGACGCCGGCCAATATCGCCGATGCGATGATCGAGCGGGTGCGCGAGCAGATCGGGGACGGGCACGCGATCTGCGCCCTGTCCGGCGGCGTGGACAGCGCGGTGGCGGGTGCTCTGGTGCAGCGTGCCATCGGCGACAGGCTGACCTGTGTTTTCGTCGATCACGGATTGCTGCGGGCCGGTGAGCGGGAACAGGTGCAGCGCGATTTCGTGGCCGCTACCGGGGCCCGGCTGGTCACCGTGGATGCGGTCGAGAAGTTCCTGGGCGAACTGAAGGGCGTCACCGACCCCGAAGAAAAACGCAAGATCATCGGCCGTGAGTTCATCCGGTCCTTCGAGGACGCGGTGGGCGAGGTCGTCGGTGAGCAGTCGGCCGGGCAGGATGTGCCGGCGGTCGAATACCTGGTGCAGGGCACGCTGTACCCGGATGTGGTGGAATCCGGCGGCGGCAGCGGTACCGCGAACATCAAGTCCCATCACAACGTGGGCGGGCTGCCCGACGATCTCGAGTTCCAACTGGTCGAACCGCTGCGGCTGCTGTTCAAGGACGAGGTCCGGGCGGTCGGCCGGGAACTCGGCCTGCCCGAGGAGATCGTGGCCCGGCAGCCGTTCCCCGGCCCCGGCCTGGCGATCCGGATCATCGGCGAGGTCACCGAGGACCGGTTGCGGACGCTACGGCAGGCCGACGCCATCGCCCGGGAGGAGCTCACCGCCGCCGGGCTGGACGGGCAGATCTGGCAGTGTCCGGTGGTATTGCTCGCGGATGTGCGCAGTGTCGGCGTCCAGGGGGACGGCCGCACCTACGGGCATCCGATCGTGCTGCGCCCCGTGTCCAGTGAGGATGCGATGACCGCGGATTGGACCCGGTTGCCCTACGAGGTGCTGGAGCGGATCTCGACCCGGATCACCAATGAGGTGAGCGAGGTCAACCGCGTGGTACTGGATGTGACGAGCAAACCGCCGGGCACCATCGAGTGGGAGTGAGCCGACAGCGCAACGCCCGGACCCTTCGATCGGGGTCCGGGCGTTGCGCTCGGTATGGCGGCGTCCGACGAGAACCGGCGTCGCCGGCGGGGCTACCGGCGCTTTCGCGGTGAGATCACCAGCGCCACGCCCGTCACGATCGCGACGGCGACGATGATCCAGCCGACCGGGATCATGGACGTGATATCCCACTGATCCGGTCCGGCCAGCGCCCAGATACTCACCAGCAGCGCCAGCAGACCGGTGACGAACAAGCCGGCGGAGAAGCCCCCGCGGTGCGCCCGCCCGGCCGGCCCGCAGTCGCCTGCTGTTTCCGTACGCGATGCCGTTCCTCGATCAGCCACGGCGCACCTCCGCTTCACCCATCCGGACCTGCACGTTCAAATTCAGTACCGGCGCATCCCCACCGGGGCCGGTGAGCCCGTCCGGGCAGTTCGCCTCACCCATCCGGACGGTGCATTCGGTGCGCACGTTCATGTTGTCGGGTACCAGGACCACCGCCTGACCCATCTGCACGGAAAGGTCGACCGTGCGATCCGCGGTCAACTCGATTCCGCGCAGGTCCAGTGTGCCGGAACCCATGGTCACCGCGTATTCCGGCCGGATATCGGTGGCCGCGGCGGGAGCCCAGGTGCGCTCACCCATGGCGGTGCTCTGGAAATCGACCGGTCCGACCGCGGCGGCCAGGATGACGAACGCCGCCAGTGGCGCGGTGACCAGCAACAGCCCGTGACCACGGCGACGGAAGGCGCCGAGTATCAGTCCCAGTCCGATTACCGCGAGTGCGATCGCGGCGATGCGTCCGGGCGTCATCCATTCGGCTCCGGCCACCGCGGCCGCACCGGCACCCGCCGCGGCGAGGATGGCCAGGCCGAGCACGACCGCGGTGAAACGCGAACGGGGACGCTTCTCGACGACCGTTGCGACCGGCTGCGCCGGGGTGGGGTCGGGCAGATCCCAGGCCAGCGGCGCGACGCCCAAGGGGTCCCAGGCGGGTGGTGTGCGGTCGGCCAGGGCCGAGCCGGTGGATTTGCTCATTCCGATGGTGGGACGGGGAGGTACGGGCCGATCTGAGCCGGTGTCCCGTGGCGAGTCCGGCTCGGCAGGGATGCCTGCTGCCGTGTCCTCGGTAGCGGCGGATTCGGTGTCCGGGCCCGGATCGCCGGTTTGCGCGGCTGCGGCTGCCGGTGGGGCCGAAGGTTCGGAGGCGGGGCCCTTGGTGAGGCTCGGGCCGGTGATGCCCGCCGTTTCGGAGGCGGGGGCCTTGGTGCGGCTGGGGCCGGGGGCACCGGCCGTTTCGGCGGCAGTGGTACCGGAATCTTCTCCGTCGCCCTGCACGGGATTCGCAGCGGGGTTGTCCGGGACGTACTGGTCCGGCAACTTCGTGTAGGGGGTGTATATTCCGGTGTGCTGGGAGGTGTACGGATCCGCGCCGCCCTGCGGGAACGTTGCCCCGGGGTATCCGGTCGTACCCGGGCCCACCGCATCCGGAGCCGTCGTCCCGGCGGGCAGTGGCGGCGGCTGCGGGGCCCGCAGATACAGCATCCACCAGCCGGCCAGCATGAGCGCCAACGCGATCACTCCCGACCCGCCGAGACCCACACCCACCGGTCCCATGGTGCTCACCGCGATCGCCAGCGCCACGATCAGCACGATCGTCTTGGTCTGGCTCTGCGAATCCTGGCGTCTACGGGTCAGCGATTCCGCCATCGACGCACCTTCGCCGGCTTCGGGGAACATCAGCCAGCCGAACAGATAGAGCACGATGCCCGCCCCGCCGAAGAGGGTCGACACGACGAAAGCCACCCGCACCAGCACCGGGTCGATGCCGTAGCGGTGCCCGACCCCGGCCGCTACCCCGGCGATCGGCCCGTGCCGGGGTAGGCGGGCCGGCCGGGTCTGCCACATCTGGTGGAGCTGATCACCGAAGCTGGTTCTCGTCATGAAACCCATGCTCCGCTTCCTGCGGGCGCTCTGACATCGGGGGGAACCCTGAAGTTGATCCCGAAAAACTCCCGACCGCCGCCTGACCGGCCCGGACATTGCAGCGAGACAGCCGACTCTGCGGTCATGCCCGCTGTGTGGGGTTCCTCCGCGGCAGCCGGCTGTGGATTCGCCGGCTGCCGACGTGCGGTTCCCGCACGAGATGATCGTTTTCCGGCGTTCGAGCCGGACGGGCCCGGACACGCAGCGGGCGCGAACGAACCGAGCGGCCTCCTCGGCGGCGCCAGGGATACAGATCAGGGTGTTTCCCCATGGCCGGGCGGGTTGCGGACGTGCCAGTATCGAAGACATGTGCCCGTTCGGACCTGCCTTCTACGCCCCGGGCGCCGACCGGCCCGTAGCCGACCCGGATATCGCGGGCGGGCGGTTGGTGCGCCGATCCGGCGGCCGGATCGTGGGCGGGGTCGCCGGTGGTGTGGCCGACCATCTCGGGATCGACGTTCTCAAGGTGCGGATGGCGTTCGTGCTGCTGTCCGCTCTGGCCGGAGCCGGGATAGTCGCCTACGGACTGCTGTGGATCTTCACGCCCGGCGGTGGCGACGACGCCCGCCCCTCCGGTACGGAACGTCGTCAGGCGATCGGGCTGGCGTTGCTCGGCCTGGGGTTGTCGGTGGCGGTGTCGTGGGCGTTCAGTGGAACGGCGGCCCGGGTGATCGCGCCGCTGCTGGTGATCGCGGTGGGCGCGGCGCTGGTGTGGCGCGAATACGATGCCGACGGCCCGCGGTCGCTGATCGGCATACCGGCGAAGCCGTCGGTGGTCACCTGGTCGCGGATCATCGCCGGGGTCACTCTGGTGGTGGCCGGTCTGGCTGTGGTGGTGCTGTCGCAGGTCGATTGGGGTTCGCTCGGTTCGGCTTTACTGGCGGTGGCAGCGACCCTGATCGGGGTGGGCCTGCTGATGGTCCCGCTCGGCCTGCGGATGATGCATTCGCTCAATGCCGAACGCGCGGCCCGTATCCGCAACGAGGAACGCGAGGAGATCGCTTCCCACTTGCACGATTCGGTACTGCAGACGCTGGCGCTGATCCAGCGGCAGGCCGGCGATCAGCAGGAGGTGCTGCGGCTGGCGCGCAGCCAGGAACGTGAGCTGCGGCGCTGGCTGTTCGCCGACGCCGGCCCGGCCGAGTCCAGTCTGGCGGTGGCGCTGCGCACAATCGCCGGTGAGGTGGAAGACCAGCACGGTGTGAAGGTCACCCCGGTGACCGTGGGCGATGTGGCGATGGACGGCGCCGACAACGGGTCCGGCCTGCCGAAAGAACATTTCACCGCCGTCCTGGGCGCCACCCGGGAAGCGCTGGTGAACGCCGCCAAACATGCCGGCGTCGCCGAGATCGACCTGTTCGCCGAGACGGAACCACACCAGGTCAGTGTGTTCGTCCGCGACCGCGGTACCGGTTTCGACCCCGATACGGTCCCCGCCGACCGCCACGGTCTGGCCCGCTCCATTCGCGCCCGGGTGGAGCGGCGCGGGGGGACGGTGGAGATCGTCTCGGAACCCGGACGTGGGACCGAGGTGCGGATCCTGCTGCCCCGGACCGATTCCGGCGCCGATGAGGAAGAGCCAGGACGTGACCGGTCCCCGGAGAGCCCCCGTGACGACGGTGCCGCCCGACAACCGTCACCCGAACCTGCCGGGGTCGCGCACGATTCGGATTTCGCCCACACCACCGGTGCGCGGCCCGAAGTGCTCCACGGCGCGGAGACCCGCCGCGAGGAGGTTCGTTGACCGCCGATATCGCTTATCACCAGTCACGGTGGCGGCCGCTTGCCGGCCGGTCGTGAGGCCGGCCCGGTTCGTTACCGTCCGTGCCCGGCCGGCAGCGAACCGGGTTCGCCGTCCGTGGGTAGTCTCCGGTGGGGCCCGAGGGCGGCGCCATCGATACACAGAAAGGGCGGGCGTGCGGGTTTTTCTCGTCGATGATCATGCGGTGTTCCGGTCCGGGGTACGGGCCGAACTGGGCCGGGAAGCCGATATGGAGGTGGTCGGGGAGGCCGGGAGTGTGGCCGAGGCGGTGGCGGGGATCAATGCCGCCGCACCCGATGTGGTGCTGCTCGATGTGCATATGCCGGCCGGGGGCGGTGTGGCGGTGCTGAACGGGATCGACAGTGGGCCGGTATGTCTGGCGTTGAGTGTTTCCGACGCCGCCGAGGACGTGATCGCCGTGATCCGGGCCGGCGCCCGCGGTTATGTGACGAAGACGATTTCCGGCGCCGAACTGGCCGACGGGATCCGCCGGGTGGCCGGTGGCGATGCGGTTTTCAGTCCGCGCCTGGCCGGTTTCGTACTGGATTCGTTCACCGGGAAATCACCGGTCCCCGAACCACCCCTGGACCCCGAACTCGATTCGCTGACCCCGCGTGAACTCGAAGTGCTGCGACTGCTGGCCCGCGGATACACCTACCGGGAGATCGCCGAAAAACTGTTCATCTCGGTGAAAACCGTGGAAACCCACGCCTCGAACGTGCTCCGGAAAACCCAGCAGTCCAACCGCAATGCCCTGACCCGCTGGGCCCACCGCCGCCGCATCGACTGATGGCTCGCCCCTGCCCTCTCGCCCCAGGACCATTCACCTCCCCTGGGTGGGACACGTCCGGTTCTGGAGCGACGGAGCGGGGGAGCGTAGCGGAGGCGTGAAGAACCGGGCCTGAAAGGGCCCCACCCTCGAGCCGCGCAGCGGCTCCGAAATCACAGCCCCGCCCTTCTACGGATGGTCTACCCCCGACGGCGCGGACAACAGCGCTGCGCCAGGTAATCGCCGCGCTGTTCAGCTACATGGCTGGGCCCTTGATCTCAGATCGACGGAGCAGGCGAAGCGGAACTGGATGTGGCGCAATCAAACACCGACACCGGTTGTGACCCCCTCGAATCCGTGCAACCCTCGCACCGACCGCGTGACCGTGAACTTCCGGTTCCGCCCCACCACTTCGGTGCGGCCCACCATGCGTTCGACCACTGTGCGGTGGTTGAGGTGGTTGTTGTAGACAGTCCACAGTTCGCCGCCCGGCCGCAGCACCTTGCCGGTCCGGGCGAACATCTTGATCGCCGACCCGGTGTGCACGGCGGCGCCCACATGGAACGGCGGATTGCACACCACGAGGTCGGCGCTGTTGTCGGCGGCGGCCGACATGGCGTCGTCGCGCACCACGGTGACCTGGCCGGTGACGGCGTTGGCCGCGGCGGTCGCGGTCGCCGAGGCCACCGCCGCGGCGGACTGGTCGGTGCCCACGACCGCGATTCCCGGCCGGGACCGGGCGAGCGCGACCGCCAGTATCCCGGTTCCGCAACCGAGGTCGATGGCGTCGCGGGCATCGGGTTTCATGGCTCGCAGGTGTTCCAGCAGGAACCGGGTGCCGATGTCGAGCCGCGGCCCGGAGAACGCGGCGCCGTGGGCGACCACATCGATGCCTATTTCGCCGATGTGCTCTCGTAGCGGGAACCGGGGATCGCCCACCGGTTTGGGGCCGCTGACCAGCAGGGTGCGCGATTTCTGACGACCGCGGCTGGCCCGCACTTCGGTGAAGGATTCGCCCAGTACATCGTTCATCGCCTTGGTGAGGTACTTGTCCCGGCCGCCCGCGAACACCTGGACCTCGGGGTGGGCGTGCCGGGCGATGGCATCGGCGATTTCGGCGAGCCCCGCGAGGACCCGCGGCAGGCGCAGCAGGACCACGGTGGCGTCGCGCAGCAGATTTTCGTCGAGGGCGTGCGCGGTGTAGCGGTCGCCCAGTCCGTGGGCGCGGGCGTTGGCGGCGAGCGCGAGTTCACCGGTCAGCAGGTCCTGGTGGACGCGGAGGCGGTGCAGATCGTGGGTGGCTGCGGCGCCGAGGGTGAGCGCGCCGTAGTTGTCGCCGATCACCACCACTTTTCCGGGCTCGGTGGTGGCGAGCGTATCGGCGGCCACGTCGAGAATGAGACGGTCCGCGGCATCGACGGCATACAGGTTGGCGGCTTCCACATCCGGGAAACGGCGCAATCGTCCTAGTAGGTCCTCCACGTCTCGCACATGACAAGTGTGCTAGATCGTTGCCGGGCGCCCCCGCGCACCCCGGCCGATACGCTCGCCCCGGCATCGTTGTATGTGCCGGGCGCGACCGGCGGCCGATGCTCCGGGCCACACCGTGAGAGCTGGCGTTATCGCAGGACAGCGGCCGCTGCGGTTAGCATCGGCGATATGCGTACCGGGCGATTTCTGGTGGTGGCGGTGATATCGGTGGCTCTCGCCGGGTGCGCCGATTCGGGGTCGACACCGCCGGTTAGCTCTTCGCCGGTGAGTCCGGCGGTACCCAGTTCGGAAGTGGCCGTCCCGGGGCTGCCTGTACCGCCGGTACCGCTGCCCGGGGAGCCGGTGCCCGCGCCCGACGATACGGTGCCCAAGCAGGCGGAGGCATCCCCGGACGCCATGCTCACCGTGACCGATATCCGGTTGAGCCACCACGCCGGTTTCGACCGGGTCGAGTACTACCTGGGCGGGCCGGGAACGCCGGGGTGGAGCGTGTGGTACACCGGTCGCGCCGTGCAGGACGGTAGCGGCCGGGAGCTCGAGGTGGCGGGCGATTCGGTGCTCGAAGTCCGGATCACCGGCTCGGCCTACCCGTTCGACAGCGGGGTCGCGCCCTATGCCGGCCCGGACCCGGCCACCGATCCGGCGGTCCCCGGTATCGCCGGGGTGTACCGGACGACGGTGTTCGAGGGCATCACCCAGTCGTTCATCGGAGTCGCCGGTGACGAACCGGGCTTCACCGTTTCGGCGGCCACCATGCCGAACCGCCTGGTCGTCGACATCGCCACCGGTTAGTGGCTCCGGGCGCGGGTATCGGTTGATCGACAATGCGGGCCTGGGCCGCCGAGAATCGTCTCGACACAGTACGGTTGTCAGCACCGGTGGCTCAGATGTCCGGCGCGCCGGGGCGAGAATACGGGGTCGTGGGCATCCGAGGGGAGTTTCAGATCGATGCGACGATTCGAACGAGCCGGTCTCGCCGCCGCACTGACCGCGCTGATCGCCGGCGGGTTCCTCGCCGCCTGCTCCAACACGGTGTCCGGTACCGCCGAGGTGAACCAGACCGAGTTGCAGCTGTACACATCGGAAATCAAATCTTCGTCGGCCGCGGCGTCGTCGTCGCGGGCGGCCGCGGCCGCGGCCGCCGCGACCGATGTCTGTGAGGCACTGCGTGACCACAACAATCCGGCGGTCGACGCGTTCAACGCCTATATCGACGCCAGCGATAACAACGCGCCGGATGTGGAGGCCAAGAAGGGCGCCGCGATCACCGCGTTGCGCGATACCGCCGGCAAGATCGACGAGGAACTCAGCCCCGATGTTCCCAACGATGTCTCGGCGCCGATGCGCACCTACCGGGACAACCTGAAAACCCTCGCCGATCTCCTGGAACGCAATGCTTCGGTGGACGAGATCAACGGTGAGATCGATTCGTTCAACGGGGACAAGGACGCGGCGTTCGACGCGTGCGAAGCGTACTGATCGGGTCAGTCGTAGAGACCTTCGACGCACCATTGATCGTCCCGGGCGAGCAGTAGCAGGCTGTGCGGTCCCGGTAGTTCCACCTGGGCGCGGGCGGCCGGTGCCGCGCCGGGCGCCCACCAGAGCTCGTCGAGCAGCCAGGGCCCGGCCCATGCCGTGAGCCGCCAGCTGGACCGGCCCCAGCGCAACCGTGCGGGCGGGCCGCTGAACAGGCCGCGTTCGGTGATCCGCACGGGTGTTCCGTCGGCTGCCTCGAGTGCGACGCGCGGCCGGTCGAGCATGATGACGGCGGGAGCCGGTTCCGGTATCCGGCCGGGCCAGGGGGGTGCCGGATCGGTATCCGGGGCCGGTTCGTCGCCGAACGTGACCATGGTGACCCGTTCCGCGGGGCCGCGGCCGCCGCTGAGTACACCCACCCGCACCGCGTCCCCGCCGAGCAGGCCCTGGACGCGGACCAGCGCACGCAGGGCACGTTCGTCGCCGGACCCGGTATCGCCCCACAGTCCGAGCTGCAGGGCGGCGGCCGGCGCCACCTCCACCGGAATCAGGTGCAGCACGCTGATCGCGGCAGTGGGCCGAGCGCCGGGCGGCCGGGTGAGCCAGCCGTCGAGCTGCCAGCGCACGCGATCGGCCACCCCATCGGCGGTCAGCGGTTCGGCGCAGCGCCAGACCCGCGAAAGCTCCTCTCCGGCCTCGGTTTCCGCGCGGACCTCCAGTCGGGTGCAGGCCAGGGACGCCGCCGACAGGTTCGCGGTGAGCCGGGTCGCGAGTAGCCGGCCGGTGAAGGCCGCGGTGTCGACCCGGTCGATCGGTGGCTCGCACGGCAGCCGGACCGCCACATCCGGGGGCAGGCTCCGGGGCGCCGGCGGACGATCCGGCAGGGCGCGGGCGAGCCGGTGCGCCACGATCGCGTCGGCACCGAACCGTGAGGTGACCTGGGCGGTGCTCAGGGCGGCGAAATCCCCGATGCGGCGCAGTCCCAGCCGGTGCAGCAGGTCCAGCAGTGCGGCGCGTTCGCGTTCCGCGGGGCCGGGTTCGGCCGCCAGTTCGGTGATCGGCAGGGGCGCCAGGAACCGGGCGTCCCGGCCGGGCGGTACGAGGGTGCTATGCCGGGCGGCGACGATCGCGGTCGGGAGTTCGTCGGCGATCCCGATCCGGGCCTCCACTCCGGCGGTCGCCACCGCGGCGAGTAATTGCCGCACGGCCGCCTCGGCCGATCCGAAATACCGGATCACACCTCGCGCGGGCAGGACGAGCAATCCGGGGCGCAGTACCTCGACCCCGGAAGCGAAGCTGTCGACGGCCGCGGCGACGGGTTCGAACAGCCGCGCGTCACGGTCGGGATCGGGTTGGGCGATATGGAGTTCCGGGCAGCGGCTCTGTGCCTCGCGTTTGCGCATACCGCGGCGCACCCCCGACTCGCGGGCGGTGGCCGAACAGGTGACGACCCGGTTCGCATGCAAAACCGCCACTGGCTGTTCCGCGGACAGTCCGGCCCCGGCCGCCGCCGCAACCGCGGGCCAGTCGGGGCACCACACCGCCAGCACCCGTGCGGCCGGGCGCGGGTTCACCGGGCCTCCCGTCCGCCTCGGCGGGGCGCCGCCTTCTTCGACACCGTCGCCGATCTCGGCGCAATCGACACCGTGGTCCACTGCGCCGGATTTTCCCGCCCCGGAACGGTCGCCGACTCGCTCCTCATGGTTGTGCGAGTGTTCCCGGAAGATCCGCAAGCGCACCGGCATACGGCGTCGCCGATCAGGTGGAAGCGTCGCGTGGATCCGATGCGGGAGCGTCGCGTGGGTCCGATGCGGGAGCGTCGCGTGGATCCGATGCGGGAGCGTCGCGTGGATACGACGCGGGGCGACCGGTGCGTGCGGGCGAACTCGTCATGGCGCGGCGGAAGTGCCTGATCGAACGCGGTGGATCGCCGGGTGGTTCGGGGGAGTTCACCGCCGCATCGGGGGCCGGGTATCCGGGCTGGTGCGCCGCTGGGCGGCCGGGACGCTCGGGCAGGTTCACCGGTGTGCGGTCCGGTTGTCCGAGGCGAGTGGTTACCCGGCCCGGACGAACGAGTGACTGTGCTGAGCGCAGGTGGGACCGGCCGAGCGGGCCTGCCGGCGGACGGAGGAAAGTCCCGGCACGGACTGTGGGCTCGGGGCACGCTTGGGTCAGGAAGCAACAGAATCCTCCTGACCTGGTGTTTCCGGCTGTTCCGGGGTGTGTGCGGTGACTTTCTCGTCGGGGGCGATCCATTCCACGCGACCGCCGAGCGGGCGCGCGGCAAGCCGGCCCCGGCGCGGGCTCCCGGCTCTGGTGCGGACTTCGATATCGAGGCTTATGGAACGGATCCGCCCACTTCCCGTACCGAGGCCGGTGTAGCCGGCCACGCGGCTTTCCAGGCTCAGATCCGGTGTGGGCCAGTTACCTCCGGTGACGAGCAGCGTGGCCCCTTTTCCGCGGGCTTTTGCGGCGAGCACCCGGGCGCGGGCAGGTGGGACTTCAGCCTCGCCGAGACCGAGTACCACCAGGTCCAGCCCGTCCAGCAACACCGCCGCCACCTCCATCGGGTCCTGGCCGGCGTCGGGGATCACCGCTAGCCGGTCCAGCCGGGCGCCCATTTCCGCGGCGGCGAGCAAACCGAGCCGGGGCAGGCCGACCGCGGCCGCGTGCCCGCCCGGCCCGGTGACGGCGGCCAGCAAACCGGCCAGCAGTGTTCCGGCACCCTTGTAGGACACCACCGATCCCTTGACCAGGCCGCGGTCGGGCAGCAGCGGAGCGAGAGCGGCCGGTACGGGAAGAGTCTCGCGCCGGACTGTCGAGGCCGGAGTAACCGGCGCCCGGGTGCCGGTCGCGCTGCGGGGTGCCGGGCCGGACCCGCGAGCACATCCGCTGCTCGCCCGCGCCCGGCGCAGTTCCGCCAGTTCACGAAGTCGCGCGCCGCTGGCCTTCGACTGCGGTGCGGTGCCTACTCGTGCCGCCTCGGTTTCGGGGCCCCGGTGATCTCGGTTCGTCACTCCTGCGCTCCTGTCCATGGCGCGTGTTCAGCTCGCGGGTGGGCCCTTTTCGGACTCGGTTTCCCTTCGCTCGTCTCGATCCCGCTCCGCGGAGTCCGGGACCGGCACGGCGCCGAACCGGCGAAGCCGACCCTCTCTGTATCGAACATACATTCGATAGCTTATCGCTGGAAGTTCGTCCCGGGAAGCTCGCTCGGAACAACTACGACCTGCTGTAGTGAATGCCGTCACGTGTCACCGGCCGCCGTCCCCGAAACCGGCCAGCTACCATCGAATTCGACTAGTCTCCACAGCATGATCGATCGCCCCCGTCCCATCGTCGGTCCCGATTATCTGGTGGCCGGCCGGTACCGCCTGCAGTCGAAACTCGGCGGTGGCGGTATGGGTGCGGTATGGCTGGCACACGATCGGCTGCTGGACCGCGACGTCGCCATCAAGCAGGTGCTGTCCACGGCGGGCCTGGACGAAGCGGAGGCCCGCAAGGTCCGCGATCGTATCGTGCACGAGGGCCGGGTCGCGGCCAAGCTCTCCCACGAACACGCCATCGCCGTCTACGACGTGGTGCTCGAAGCCGGTGAACCCTGGCTGGTGATGGAGCATCTGCCCTCCCGCAGTGTCGCCCGGGCGCTCGGCCTGGTGAACGCGCTGCCGGTGATCGAGGTCGCGCAGATCGGTGCGCAGGTCGCCGACGCGCTCGCCGCCGCGCACACGGTCGGGATCGTGCACCGCGATATCAAACCCGGCAATATCCTCGTCGCCGACCGGGGGCCGGGGGTCGGGATGGCGAAGCTCAGCGATTTCGGTATCTCCCGCAACGTCACCGAGGCCTCCGACGAACCCGACGGCATGATCACCGGGACTCCGGCCTACCTGCCACCGGAGGTGGCCCGCGGCGCCCAGCCCACCGCCGCCAGCGATGTGTTCTCCCTCGGCGCCACCCTTTACACCGCCATCGAAGGTCAGCCGCCGTTCGGTATGGACGACGACAGCGACGCGATCGTGGAACGTGCCGCCATGGCGCAGATCAACCCGCCGACGCGCAGCGGCGTACTCACCCGTGTGCTGCTGCACATGATGGAACCGGCGCCGCAGCGCCGCCCCAGTATGGCGCAGGCACGGGAGGAGATCCTGGCCGCGGCGTTCGGCCCCGGCGCCGCCGACAACATCCTCGGCGCCCCGGTGCGCACCGAAGACGGCACCATCCCCGCCTGGGCGGCCCGTAACTCCGCCGCCGGGCTGCGCAGCCCCCGTTCCGGCCCGCTGCCCCGCCGCGCTCAGTCGCAACCCGCGCACCCCGCGCCGGCGCCCGCGCAGCAGATCGGCCGCAGTGGCGGCGGGCAGTCGCCCAGCCCGACCGTGGCCGTCACCATCGGCCTGCTGATCGGGTTGGTGATCATCATCGTGATCCTCATGATGGTGATGTGACGGAGCAGTCGTTGTCCCGGTGATAGGTAATGGCCTCGCGTTATCGGATTCGCCACTGTGCGCGCAGTCGATATCCCGGGTCCGCCCCAGGTCGGGCGCGGACAACCGGATCCATTTCGTGGACCGGTCCGTGACCCACGGCGGCCCGGTCGGCGGTAAGGTCCGGTTTGTCTGTCTTTTCGGTACGTCCCGGGAACTCCGCCAGGGGTGGTGCTCGTTGGACGGACAGTTGGATATCGAGTAACAGCTCGAGCCGACGGTCGTGCTCCGGTATGGCCAACGAACTCCGAGAAAGGGATTTGCGGTGCGCGCCACAAGCAATCCGGTATTCAAGAATCTGCCGAAGCAGGAAACCGGCTACGCGAGCTTCGGCTCGGCTGCTGCCGGCGCGGGACAGCTGGGTTACCAGTACGGCAACCAGCAGTATCCCCCGCAGTATCAGCAGCAGCCCTACCCGCCGCAGGCGCCGACCCGGTCGCTGACCATCGACGATGTGGTCACCAAAACCGGGATCACGCTGGGTGTGCTCGCGCTGTCCGCGCTGGTCACCTACATTCTGACCAGCGCCAACACCGCGCTCGCGCCGATGTTCGTCATCGGCGGCGGCATCATCGGCCTGGTACTCGTCCTGGTCGCGACCTTCGGCCGCAAGATGGACAATCCCGCGATCGTGCTCTCCTACGCGGTCGCCGAGGGCGTGTTCGTCGGCGCCCTGTCGTTCATGTTCACCGATATCACCTTCGGTGGCGCGGGCGGCGCGGGCATGATCGGCCAGGCCGTCCTGGGCACCTTCGGTGTGTTCGCGGGCATGCTCGTCGTCTACAAGACCGGCGCTATCCGGGTCACGCCGCGGTTCACGCGGATGCTCATCGGCGCCATGATCGGCATCCTGGTGCTGGTGGTCGGCAACCTGATCGCGAGCTTCTTCACCGACGGCGGTTTCGGCCTGCGTGACGGCGGCCCGGTCGCGATCATCTTCAGCCTGGTGGTCATCGCCATCGCCGCGTTCAGCTTCCTGCTCGACTTCGACGCCGCCGACCAGTTGATTCGCGCCCAGGCCCCGCCCAAGGCCGCCTGGGGTGTAGCGCTCGGCCTGACGGTCACCCTGGTCTGGCTCTACGTCGAGATCCTGCGCCTGCTGAGCTACTTCCAGAGCGACTAGTAAACCCGCCCGCTTCAGGGCGGTCAGTGCATCACAGAAGGCGGTCCCTCCCGGGGCCGCCTTCTTTTGTGTGCCGGTGGGTAGCCGCTCGTCTCGGGCAGGGACCTGGACGGAATCGGCTACCCGAGTCGGTTCAGGGAAGAACCTGGGGAACGACGTCGGGATTCATCGCACCGACCAGCGCGCCGATCAGTCCACCGAGAATCGGCCCACCGGAACCGGTGGCCGATCCGACCGCCGAGCCGATCCCGGCTCCCAACGCAGCACCGTTCAGCACTGGGTCGGGGTACTGGGCGTTCGGGTTCGTTGTGACGTCCTGCGGGTCCTCCAGCGGAAGACCGGCGACCGGGGTAGCCCGCGTTTCGGTCATCGACCCGGTGCCGGCGGACGCACCTCCGGCGACGACGGTGGTGGCGATCAGCGGCAGCGCCGAGACGACGACGGCCCTGACGACTTTCTTCGAGATCATTGTTCGCCTTTCGAACGAGTTGCGAATCAGCCGAAGAGTATCCGTCAACACAGCAATTACCACCGCTGGCAAGGCGCGGGTGCGGCGCCGCGCGGAGATGTGATCCAGTCCAAATGGGGCAACCTCGTCTGAAGACGGCCTCTGCTTCAGTGCGGCCATCTTCGCGTTTTCCGGAAAGATCAGTTGTATTTCGGCCTCTGAAACCGCTCGAAATGTAACTGAACCGCCAGTAGAGTGAGATTGTGCGGCTCGAAATATTCACAGACAGCCCTATGGGTGTGCTTGTCCCGATCAGCGGAACTGATCCGCGGTGGGGTGAGTGGTCGCATGTTGCCTATGTGCCGAACCCGCTTCCGGACCGGACGCCCGTGCTCGGCGTTCGGACTTTCAATGCTGTCGCCAACGCCCGGGCGGCGCTGGCCGCACTCGATGCTTCGGCGCGTCAGCTCCCAAACCCGGCTCTGCTGCGGCAGCCGACGCTCCGGCAAGAGGCACAGAGCACCTCCGCGCTGGAAGGAACCTATGCGCCGCTGGAGGAAGTTCTCGGAGTGGATACCGATGAGCAACCCGCAGACGCGGCTATGCGCGAGGTGTTCAACTACGTCATCGCTGCTGATCAGGCTTTTCAGTGGATCGGTGAAGGCCGGGCGCTCACCGTGGGGATGCTCGAGTCACTCCAAGGCACCTTGGTGGAGGGAACACCTGCCGACACCGGCCAAGCCGGCCGGATCCGCACCTCCCAGGTGGTCATCGGGAGCCACCGTGGCGCACGCGTGCACGACGCCCGCTTCATCCCTCCGCCGCCCGGAATCGATCTGGAAGCCCAGGTTCGCGACTTGGTCGATTGGGTGATGCGCCCCAACGACGACATCGACCCGTTGGTCATGGCAGGTATGGCGCACTATCAGTTCGAGACCTTGCACCCGTTCAATGACGGTAACGGCCGGATCGGACGCCTGCTCATCGTTCTCCAGCTGCACCGGTCCGGAGTTCTATCGGAACCGACCCTCACCGTGTCGCCGTGGTTCGAGGCCAGGCGGGCCGAGTACTACGACAAGCTCCTGGCAGTCAGCGCGCAAGGCGATTGGGACGGCTGGATCCGGTTCTTCGCCGAGGGAGTCGCGTCGGCGGCGAACGCCACCGCTGCTCAACTCATAGATCTGATCCGGATCCAACACGACTTGAAATGCCGACTGCGCGCAGCCGGTTTCCGGGCGGAGAACGCCATGCGGTTGATCGATTACGCACTCGAGCAGCCGATCTTTACCGTCCGCAACGTGCAACGGCATCTCGGCGTGACCTACAACAGGGCCAACAGACTTGTCGGGCAGCTCACCGACATGGGCATTCTTCTCCAGCACGGAGAAACGACCTACGGCCGACGTTTCACCGCCCCCGAAGTGCTCGCTGTCCTGCTGCGCTGAGGCTCTGTTGTAGTTCGGTTACACGTCGAGATCCTGCGCCTGCTGAACTGCGGCTCGCCGTCTGCGAAATGATCGCCCTCGAACTGCTCTACTCGGCCCGTAACAGCAGCGACTACCTGCGCCCCGGTACCGCCCTGGAAGCCTTGCCCTGGGCCAGCTACCGACGGCGCGGGCGATGAAAATAGCTCCCGACGTCCAACGGCAACTCGCTCGACGCGGGCAACACTGCCGCCCGCTACCGGACCTCATCATCGCCGCCACCGCCGAGCTCACAGGACTCACCGTCTTGCACTACGACCGCGATTTCGACCTCATCGGCGATCTCACCGGCCGGCCGACGGAATGGACCCTGCCCCTGCGGGGCGGCGGGCTGAACGGGTCGAGAGCTTCCGGTGGAACGTACTGTTTGTCGCGGATGATCCCGATATCCGGCCTGTCAGGCTGCGGGCATGAGCCCGGCCCGATCGCACAGTTCGGCGACCTCGGTGCGCATTCCCGACGGTGGTTTCTCCCGCAGCGAGTGCAGCATCTGCCGGGCATACCCGTTGTAGCGGATCGTTTCCGAAGCGGTTCGCGCCGACTTGTCCAGGAGTGCCAGGGTGGCAACGCGTTCGCCGCGCTGGAAATAGGCGCGGGCGACCTCGATGAAATGCCTGCTCCGGCGAGGGATCGAGGTTATCGCGTCGGCATCGAACGAGCGCGCCGACTGGATCGCTTCGCCCGAGCGCCGCAGCTCGACTCCCAGCGTCGTTGCCTGCGCCGTCATCACCGGGATGGAGAACGACGTCTGCACATGCCGATACTCCGGGCCGAGCGCCTGCGCGATTGCGTCCGCTTTTTCCCAGTATGCCCAGGCATCGCCGTGCCGCCCGCGGCGAGCATGGACGTAGGCGACCTCCGCGTGCAGCGCACCGTGGATTCCGCGCCAGTCATCCGGTGTCCGGTCGCGGTCGAGGTAAGGGGTCAGCCGCTCGGCCGCAGACCGCGCCAGCGCGATCGCCTCCTCCCATCGCCCGGAATCCCGCAATGCCTGGGTCATCGCCCACGCCCCGCATGCGATCACATATGGGTCATCGGCCGCGCAGCCTTCGGAGAGGGCGCGGTCGGCCACCAGCCAGACCAATTCCGGGGCCGGTTGGTACGCAACGTAGAAGTCCGCCAGCTGATAGACCCCGGCCAGTACACGCCTTGCCTGCCGGAGGTTGTCTCCGCCCGACCGTACTGCCCCCTGCGCATCCTTGATCAGGCCCGGAAGCAGCGCGCCGAGTTGAGTGCGGTGATCCGGGCTGGCGTGACGCACCGCCCATGCTTGCCGCAGCCTCTCTTCGAGATGCCGGATATTCACCGCGGACGACGGCAGTGCAAGGTGATAATCGGTCAAGGCCGTTTGCACATCGGTCAACGCAGCGTGCTGTTCACCGGCGAACACGGATACCGGAATCGCATGGCCGTTTCCGGTGAGTTCGGCGAGATCCTTCAGCTCGAGCGCACGCGCGATACGCAGCAACATCGGAAGCCGTGGCGGCTGTAGACGGCCGTTCTCAACAGCCTTGAGCCATTCGGCAGATCGGCCCACCAAACCGGCCAGCACAGGACGGGACATACCCGCCCGCTCACGCAGCTTCTTGATTCGAGCACCGATAGGTGCTTCATCACCGGAATTGATCGCCACCGCAGCCCCTTTCGCTGGTGATCCTGTCTCCCAGCGTAAGCGGTGCGAGGTACAAACCGTACCCCGTCAGCGATTTCGGGATTCCTACCGTTGTGCAGCCTCTCCACAGAACCGGCTTCATCGAGAGCAGGCGCGGTGAACACACATCGACTACGACATGAGGTCCCCTATGCGTCAGGAGATACCGGCCCTGCCCGTCCGGGCCCCGAACAACCTCGCCATGGCTGCGGCAGTGCGGCTTTGGCAGACGGGTAGGAAATGGGTTGCCGACGATCCGGCGGTGCTGCGCCGGCTCGTGGACGGATTACGGGCGCTACCTGCCGAACAGCCCACTCCGCACTGCTTGTCGCGGGAGCCGATTCGCGGGTATGCGCACGCCCATCAGGTGATGGATGTTCATGCCGCGCATCGCTGCCCGCGTTATGCGGTGGCGGCGGCATATGCTGCGGCGGCGCGCCGGTGACCGCGCTGCGGCGGGCGGTCGTGGTCTGCCGGATCGGTTGCGACAGTGGCGAGATTGCAAGACTTGCGCAGGTCCATGGCCTCCGTGTGGTGCATACGGTCTACACGGATACCGGCCCCGAGCTCGCGGCGCGGATTGCCGTCCAGCACGCACTCGACCATGCCGCCGAGGTGGTGCTGATTCCGTATCTGACCGGACGGGAGGTCCGGGAAGCACCGGTGTGGCAGGCGATCACCTGGATCGCGGACCTGGTGACTTCGACCGGTGCCCGCTAGAAAACCGGTTGTTCACGCCGGACGAAATACACAGGGTGTAGGCCATGGACTTGGACTGGAACGCGGAGATACGAGCGCAGCTGGAAACGCATTGGGCCAGGCAACTGCGCACCAGGCTCGACGGGCTCACCGACGAGGAATATTTCTGGGAGCCGGTGCCGGGTATGTGGTCGGTTCGCCCGGCAGCCGGCGGGTTCGTCTGCGATTTCGCGATACCGCCGCCCGAGCCGGCTCCCGTGACAACCATCGGGTGGCGGCTCGGGCATGTGATCGTTGTGCTGGAGGCGGGGCTGGAACGGTTCGGCCATCCGCCCGTCGATTTTGCCTCGTTCCGCTACGCCGGGACAGCGGCGGCGGCGTTGGAACAGCTCGACGCTGCCTACCAGGCGTGGGTCGGCGGTATCGCCGGCCTCGGTGTCGCCGGGCTGGCGGAACCGGCGGGACCGCCGGGCAGCATGCTCGCCGACTGGTCCACTGCGGGGATCGTGCTGCACATGCGGCGCGATCTGCTGCACCACGGTGCGGAGATTGCGCTGCTACGGGATCTCTATCGAGCCGGTCTCCGCTGACAATCGGTTACCGGGCCCCGCACCGCCGATCGACGGTGACAACTCTCCGCTGCCGGCGCCGGTCCTGTTGGCGTGTGCACAAGTAAGGCCCGGTACGGAATTGGGTTCCCTACCGGGCCTTACTCATGAATACATTTCTCGGCGCAACCGACAGGAGCGCGACACCTGGGACTTCCCGCTCCGCCGGAAGCGGTGCAATCAGCTCAGGCGTTCGATGATCATCGCCATACCCTGACCGCCACCGACGCACATGGTCTCCAGACCGAACTGCTTATCGTGGGTCTGCAGGTTGTTGATGAGCGTGGCGGTGATGCGGGCACCGGTCATACCGAACGGGTGGCCGAGGGCGATGGCGCCGCCGGAGACGTTCAGTTTGTCCTCGTCCATGCCCAGTTCCCGGGCCGAACCCAGGACCTGCACGGCGAACGCCTCGTTGATTTCGTAGAGGTCGATATCGCCGATGGTCTTACCGGCCAGCTTCAGCGCCTTGCGCACCGCTTCGATCGGGCCCAGGCCCATGATCTCCGGCGACAGGCCCGAGACGCCGGTGGAGACGATACGGGCCAGCGGGGTCAGGCCCAGCTCCTTGGCCTTGGTATCGCTCATGACCACCAGCGCGGCGGCGCCGTCGTTGAGCGGGCAGGCGTTACCGGCGGTTACCGTGCCGTCCGGCCGGAACACCGGCTTGAGCTGCGAGATCTTCTCGTAGGAGGTGCCGGGGCGGGGGCCGTCGTCAGTGGAGACGACGGTGCCGTCGGGCAGGGTCACCGGGGTGATCTCGCGTTCGAAGAAGCCGGATTTGATGGCTTCTTCGGCACGGTTCTGCGACCGCACACCCCAGTGGTCCTGGTCTTCCCGGGAGATACCGGTGAACGAGGCGACGTTCTCCGCGGTCTGGCCCATGGCGATGTAGATATCGGGCAGGTCGCCCTTTTCCCGCGGGTCCTGCCAGCCGGCGCCGCCCTGGGCGCGGGTGGCGGTGCGCTCCTCGGCGGCGGCGTACAGCGGGTTGTGGGTATCGGGCCAGCCGTCGGCGGTGCCCTTCGGGAAGCGGGACACGGTTTCCACACCGGCGGAGATGAACGCGTGACCCTCACCGGCCTTGATCGCGTGGAACGCCATCCGGGTGGTCTGTAGCGACGAGGAACAGTACCGGTTCACGGTGGTGCCGGGCATGTAGTCGTAACCCAGCTGGGTGGCGACGGTTTTGGCGATATTGAAACCCGCTTCACCGGCGGGCTGGCCGCAGCCGAGCATCAGGTCGTCGATATCGGCGGGGGAGAGGGCGGGAACCTTGTCCAGCGCGGCGCGCACCATCTGGGCGGCGAGGTCGTCGGGCCGCATGCTCACCAGCGACCCCTTGTTGGCGCGTCCGATAGGCGAGCGAGCAACGGAAACGATGACGGCCTCTGGCATGAGGACTCCTTAGTCGAGGAGTGTGCGCGATCCGAAACTGCCCCGATCACGCACACTCGCGGGGTACGATCCCTTCGAATCTACGTCGCGGCGGCCCGCGGGGAAATATCCGCCGCGGCCATATCCCGCTGACCGAGCGCGGCCAGCAGTTCCGGCAGCAGATGTGTAGCGGCCAGCGCGTAGCCCGCGGCCGAGGGATGGAACCCGTCGGCCGAGAACAACTGTTCGGGCGCGGCCCGGAAATCCTTGCTCAGCAGATCGCCCATCGCCACGATGCGTCCGCCGGCCGCCCGGGTGGCCGCGGCCTGGGCCCGGGCCAGTTGCAGACTCCAGCGGTGCACCACGGTGCGCAGCGGTTCCGGGATGGCGGTGACACTGCCCAGGTCCGGGCAGGTGCCGACCACCACGATGCTGCCCGCGCCGTGCAACCGGCTCACCGCCGCCCCGAGCCGCTGCGCGGAGCGGCCGATGGAATGTTTCTTGGTGACATCGTTGGCGCCGACCAGGATCACCGCGGCGTCCGGCGGCGGTCCGGCCACGAACATGGCGTCCACCTGCCCGGCCAAACCTTTGGAGGTGGCGCCGGATATCGCCTTGGTGCTCAACCGGACGCGCTGCCCGGTGGCATCGGCCAGACCGTGTGCCAGCCGGACTCCGGGTACTTCGGCGGCGGTCCGGCAGCCCAGACCGGCCGCGGTCGAGTCGCCGAAGATCATCAGATGCAGGTCGGCGTACTTTCCGGTGCGCCAGGGCTCGTGCCCGTCCGATGAGTAGATCCCGTCGGCTTCGGGCGGCTTGGAGGTATCGCGACCGATCATGCCGCGGGCGGTACCCGCCTGCGTGGTGAGCAGTCGATAGGCCGCCCACGACGCGGTGCCGGCTCCCGAACCGAACGCCACCGTAGCGGCCCCGGCCACCGCGGCCGTCCGCCATCCGATCCGAGTCTCGCCCATTGCCGCGATTATATTCGCGCACCGGCCCGAGTGCGGGTGAGTGAACTGCTGCGATATCCGCCCACCCGCATCCGAGCGTGGACCGAGGTCCGGCCGGCACTGGCGGTCGTCCCGGTCCTCCGCAGTACCGTCGAAACGGCCGGCGGGCAGCCGGGAGATGTCATCGATCCGGCCGCTGCCGAGGTCGTCAGCGACTCACGTGCCGTTCTTTACCGTTCTTCCTCACACCATCTTTCTCGCCTGAGAAAGATGGTGATAAAGAAACCGAGAACGTGATGAGTTCGGGCGCCCGAGACTTCCTAGCGAACGAGGGCCGGTGCTAGGCGGGGACTACGAAGCTGCCGTGGGCCGGGATGCTCGCGTGGTTCGTGGTCACCGTGACCTCGACCCGGCCCGGTCCGGTGTCCTGGAACAGGGAGTACTGGATGCTGCCGTAGATACCGGTCACCACATTGTTGACATAGTTGCCGGTGGCGCCGGTATCGAGATTGCGCCAGGCGACCGTGGTCAGTACCTCGCACAACGGGGCGAAGGGGTGACTACCGGAGCCCACGCCGATGACCGGGTGGGCGCGGACATTGATCACCGCCCGGCCCGGCCACTGCGGGCTGGTGTCGGCCCAGGTGCGGATGCTGGTTCCGCACAGCCCCCCGTATGCGAGGGTGGGGACGTCGGGGAAGGAGTGGGTCGCGGCGCCGGCCGGTGCTGTAGCCGCGGCGATCAGTGCCATCGCCGATCCGGCCAGAAACACGGTGGCGCCCGCGAACTTCGGCAGCCTCATAGGTCACAGATACTAAATGCTCGGGCGTGGGGTCGCCGGATTTGCGTGAGGTGGCCGCGGTGCCGTGGCGGACCACGCCGCGGCCCCCGGCAACGCCTCTGCAACGATGGGGGGTATGCGCATCGCGGATCATGTCGTGGACCTCATCGGCAACACCCCGCTGGTTCGGTTGAACTCGGTGGCTCCGGCGGGGGCCGGGCTGGTGGCGGCCAAGATCGAGTACCTGAACCCGGGCGGCAGCTCCAAGGACCGTATCGCGGTGAAGATGATCGAGGCGGCCGAGAAGTCGGGCGATCTGCGGCCCGGTGGGACCATTGTCGAACCCACCTCGGGTAACACCGGTGTCGGGTTGGCGCTGGTGGCGCAGCAGCGCGGTTACCACTGTGTATTCGTCTGCCCGGACAAGGTCAGCGAGGACAAGCGCAATGTGCTGCGCGCCTACGGCGCCGAAGTGGTGGTGTGTCCGACGGCGGTGCCGCCGGAGCACCCGGACAGCTACTACAGCGTCTCCGACCGGCTGACCCGCGAAATCGAGGGCGCCTGGAAACCGGATCAGTACTCCAACCAGAACGGCCCGGACAGCCACTACGAGACCACCGGCCCGGAGATCTGGCGCGATACCGAGGGCACCGTGACCCATTTCGTCGCCGGTGTCGGCACCGGCGGCACCATCACCGGCGCCGGGCGCTATCTCAAGGAAGTGTCGGGCGGGAAGGTCAAGGTCATCGGGGCCGATCCGGAGGGCTCGGTGTACTCCGGCGGCACCGGGCGCCCGTATCTGGTGGAAGGTGTCGGCGAGGATTTCTGGCCGACGGCCTACGATCCGGCGATCCCGGACGAGATTATCGCGGTCTCCGACGCGGACTCGTTCGATATGACTCGCCGCCTGGCCCGCGAGGAGGGGCTGCTGGTCGGTGGTTCGTGCGGAATGGCCGTGGTGGCGGCGCTCGAGGTCGCGCGGCGCGATCCGGAGGCCGTGGTGGTGGTCCTGCTGCCCGACGGCGGGCGCGGTTATATGTCGAAGATCTTCAACGATCGCTGGATGAGCTCCTACGGGTTCCTGCGCACGCCGCTCGACGGGTCCACCGCCGAAACCCTGGTCGGCGATGTGCTGCGCGGTAAGTCCGGGGAACTGCCCGATCTGGTGCACACCCATCCGTCGGAGACGCTGCGCGACGCCATCGAGATCCTGCGCGAGTACGGGGTGTCGCAGATGCCGGTCGTCGGCGCCGAACCGCCGGTGATGGCCGGCGAGGTGGCCGGCAGCGTATCCGAGCGGGATCTGCTCTCGGCGGTGTTCTCCGGTCGCGCGCAGCTCACCGATTCGGTGGCCCAGCATATGAGCCCGTCGTTCCCGCTGATCGGGTCCGGGGAGCCGATTTCCGCGGCCACCAAGGCGCTGTCGGATACCGATGCACTCATGGTCGTCGAGGACGGTAAACCGGTCGGTGTGATCACCCGTCACGATCTGCTGGGTTTCGTGAGCACCGGGCGTACCGTGCATTAGCAATTATTCCGCAATCGATGGTTCGGGCAGCTCCCCCGGGGTATAACCACTCCGATACCGTTCGTGGCAAACGCCACGTTCGTTCGGAGAGCGAAGGGAAGGGCTTGTGCGAACCTCGAGTTTGGCAATCGATTTCCAACAGGGTTTCTCTGACGCGTGGAGTTCGGTCGCAACCTTCGTGCCCAAGCTCGCCGGCTTCCTGGTCATCCTGCTGATCGGCTGGATCATCGCCAAAGTTGTCGCGACGGTCGTCGACAAGGTGCTGGAGCGGGTGGGCTTCGACCGTCTCGTCGAGCGCGGTGGAATCGAGCGGATGCTGTCGCGCAGCAAATACGATGCCTCGGACCTGCTGGCGAAATTGGTGTATTACGCGATCCTGCTGATCACCCTGCAACTCGGTTTCGGCGTTTTCGGGCCGAATCCGGTGAGCGATGTGATCGACGGAATCGTGAGCTGGCTGCCCAGGCTGTTCGTCGCCGTCCTGATCATCTGCATCGCGGGTGCCATCGCGCACGCGGTGAGTGATCTGGTCGGCAATGCGCTGGGCGGGCTGAGTTACGGGCCGATGATCGGGCGCATCGCCTCGGTGTTCATCTGGGCGATCGGCATCATCGCCGCGCTGAATCAGATCGGCGTGGCCACCACGGTCACCACGCCCATCCTGATCGCGGTGCTGGCCACGATCGGCGGAATTCTGGTGGTCGGTGTCGGTGGCGGTCTGGTGCGGCCGATGCAGCAGCGCTGGGATTCCTGGCTGGGCGGGCTGGAACAGGAGGTGCCCGCGATGCGCGGTCACGCCGAGGCATACCAGCGCGGCCGCGAGGACGCGTCCCGGCAGCGGACCGCTGCTCAGCAGCCGGTTCACGGTCAGGCTCCCGGCCGCAACCCGGAGCAGTGGGACCAGCCGCAGCCCGCGCAGGGCGGCTACCGCGGTGAGCCGGGTGAGTTCGGGCAGCAGATGCCGGGCAGCGATTACCGGCAGCAGCAGTACGGCAACCCGTACGGCGGTCAGCCGCCCTACGGGGGCGGTGGGGAACCGCGCCACCTGCGGTAGCGCGTCAGCACAGTGATTCTTCCGCCGTGTGCCGGTTCCGGCACACGGCGGAAGTGCGTTCCGGGACCGGAGGCCACGTCTCCTACGATTTCAGCCGGGTACATTCTGCGGATTCGGTACGCATCGGCCTGGACCGTCCGGCCGCGTCAGCAGATCTTCGGCTCCGCGGCGACACCATAGGTACTGTGCAGGCAGGCCCCGGCCAAGCGCAGGTGCAGCCATTCGGCGGTGGCCCAGTCGGCGGGTTCGGTGATGGGGGCCGTCAGTTCGGCCAGCAACCCGCGGATGTATCCGGCCAGCAGGACCGGTGCGGGAACCTGGTCGGCGGAAGCGACGCCCAGGTCGAGGATGTCGCGTACGGCGGCCGCGTGCTGATCGATCTCGGCGGACAGGCCGGGCAACGCCGTCGCGGCGGCGCGTGCCGGCGCCCCGTGCGTTTGCTGGATTCCCTCCAGAAAACGTCGGGCGGAGATTTCGAACAAACGAGGGCCCAGCGCGAACATCACTCGATCGTAACAACGCGCCGCCATTTACAACATTGTGATATCCGGCGCATTTGCGCAGGTCGAGCCGTTGAAAGAGCAGGCTGTCTCCGCATCGCCGCGGCTTCGGCGAGCGGATCGGCCCATTCGGCAACGTGCGGGCCGGCCGATCCGTACGTGGGAGATATGCCCGCAACGGTCGGCAGCCGAATCGCGCATATGCGCCCGCCGCCGACCGGCTGATTGCGCATCCGAGTGGGTGCAATGTCGCCCGTGCCGGAGGCGGTGCATCAGTGGTGGGAGCATTCGTCTGTACGGGCGGGCAACAAGACCCGACCGGCGTGCAACGACGCGGAACCCGGCGTTTAGGGTGGGGGGTATGAGCGAACTGGGCTTCACCACCAGGGCTGTCCACGCCGGTTACGATCCCGATCCGCGGACCGGCGCGGTGAATGTCCCCATCTACGCCAGTTCCACCTTCGCCCAGGACGGAGTGGGCGGGCTGCGGGACGGTTACGAGTACGCCCGCACCGGCAACCCCACCCGCACGGTGCTGGAGGCGAACCTGGCCGCCCTCGAATCGGGCCGGTACGGCCGGGCGTACGCCTCCGGTATGGCCGCCACCGACTGTGCACTCCGGGCGATGCTGCGGCCCGGCGACCATATCGTCATCCCCGACGACGCCTACGGCGGGACCTTCCGGCTGATCGACAAGGTCTTCACCGGCTGGGGTATCAGCTACACACCGGCCGCGGTCGCCGATATCGACGCCATGCGCGCGGCAATCCGGCCCGAAACCAAGCTGATCTGGGTGGAAACCCCCACCAACCCGCTGCTCAATATCGGCGATATCGCGGCGCTGGCCGATATCGCGCACACGTCGGGCGCCAAACTGGTGGTCGACAACACCTTCGCCACCCCGTATCTGCAGCAGCCGCTGCTTCTGGGCGCCGATGTGGTGGTGCATTCGACCACCAAGTACCTCGGTGGCCATTCCGATGTGATCGGCGGCGCGCTGCTCACCGACGATGCCGAACTCGATGCCGCCTTCGCGTTCCTGCAGAACGGCGCCGGCGCGGTACCCGGCCCGTTCGACGCGTTCCTCACCATGCGCGGCACCAAAACACTGGCGCTGCGGATGGACCGGCACTGCGACAACGCCGAAACCCTCGCCGAGTTCCTGTCCCGGAATCCGGCCATCAGCAAGGTGATCTACCCCGGAATGCCGGAACATCCCGGCCATGCCGTCGCCGATAAGCAGATGCGGCGGTTCGGCGGGATGATTTCGGTGCGGCTGGCCGGCGGCGTCGAGGCCGCCCGCAAGCTGTGCTCCCGCACCGAGGTGTTCACTCTCGCCGAATCGCTCGGCGGGGTGGAATCGCTGATCGAACATCCCGCCGCCATGACCCACGCCTCCACGGAAGGGTCGGATCTGGAGGTGCCGGCCGATCTGGTCCGCCTGTCGGTGGGTATCGAGGACATCAGCGATCTGCTGTCCGATCTCGAGCAGGCGCTGAGCTGATAGGCCGGCAGGGAGACCGAGAATGAACGAGCGGCCGTATCCGGGAAGTCGGATACGGCCGCTCGTGTCATTGTCCGGCTCCGCGGCGCGCTGCGCCGCGGCCGGCGCATCAGCTGTGGTAGGGCTCGGCGCTGACCAGCGTCACCTTCATGGTGTTGCCGTTGGGCAGGGTGTATTCACGGGTTTCGCCGACCTTCGCGTCGATCAGCGCGCCGCCCAGCGGGGAACTCGGGGAGTAGGTCTCCAGGTCGGAACTGCCCAGGCCTTCTTCGCGGGTCGCGATGAGGAAGGTCTCGGTGTCGTCTTCGTCACCGTCGTAGTAGACCTTCACGACCGATCCCGGCAGCGCGACACCGGACTTGGTGGGCGCCACGCCGACCTTGGCATTGTTCAGCAGTTCCTGCAGCTGCCGGATCCGGGCCTCCTGCTGGCCCTGTTCTTCGCGCGCCGCGTGGTAGCCGCCGTTCTCCTTGAGATCGCCTTCTTCGCGGCGCTCGTTGATCTCGGCGGCGATGACCGGACGGTTGGCGATGAGCGCGTCGAGTTCGCTCTTGAGCCTGTCGTGCGACTCCGGGGTAAGCCAGGTCACTTGGGTCTCAGTCATCTCGATCACTCCCTAGTAGTTGTCCCCGGCAGGCCGGGATTCCTGATCACTGCCGCACGACCCACCCGCAGGCAGGCATGCTTCAGCCGACGGCTATCGCGATCTGCGGGAAGTTCGAATACCCCGACAGCCTGATGCCGGAACCTTTCGCCTACCCGGCATCGACCGCGTCGGCCGCCAATGCAGCAAACACGGCTCCGTGCCCCGGAACCGTGTGTGAAGCCATTTTAGCATGAATCACAAAGGTGCAGGTCGGAGAGTTTTTACTGGCGGGTCCGCAGTACGGGCGCCCTATTCACTCGGTTCGGAGGTAGCCGGGTACTTCGTCGGTGCAGGTGTAGATCGCGGCCGAGGCGGGCGTCTCGCTCGTCTCGATGACGGTGCTCACCTGAACTGTCTGCTCTGCGCCCGACGGGGAGATCACGACCTCGCGGCGGCCGACCTCGGTGAGGTCGCGGGACATGGCCCGGACCACACAGACCACCGGGACCGAGGGGTCGGATCGCGTCAGCCGGATCCGCAGCTCGACCGAGGAATCGTCGAGCACGGTGTAGCCGAGCTGTTCGGATTCGATGTCTTTCGGGCCGAACTTCGTCCAGCCCACATACGCGATCCCGATACCGGCCAGCACGACTACGCCGGTGAGCAGCGCGCCCAGCCGCCGCCACCGTTTCGGGCGGGGAGCGCGGCCGTAGCGGTCGGTGTAGCGGTCTCCGCCGCCCGCGCCGGTCTCCCCGCGGGAGGCGCCGGCGGGATCCGCCGCGTCGGTGCGCCCGGGGTCGGACGTGGGCTCGGTCATTATCAGGTGCTCCCGGGGGGTAGGTCGGAACAGAATGGGTCCGGATGGAACTATAGGTAATGAAGTCCGAACACCCGCGACCGAGAGCGACGGTGAACGAGAAGTGAGTGGCCTTCGCCTCATGGCGGTGCACGCCCACCCCGACGACGAATCCAGCAAGGGCGGCGCCACCACCGCCCGATACGCCGACGAGGGCAATGACGTCCTCGTCGTCACGCTGACCGGCGGTGAACGCGGCAGCATCCTCAACCCGGCCATGGATACCCCCGGGGTACTGGAACGTATGCAGGAGATCCGGCGCGAGGAGATGGCGGCCGCGGCCGCGGCGCTGGGTGTGCGGCAGACGTGGCTGGGTTTCGTCGATTCCGGGCTCCCCGAGGGAGACCCCTTACCGCCGCTGCCCGAGGACTCGTTCGCCCTGGTACCGCTCGACGTGGCCACCGAGGCGCTGGTGCGGGTGGTCCGCGAGTTCAAACCCCATGTGATCACCACCTACGACGAGATGGGCGGCTACCCGCATCCTGATCACATCCGGTGCCATGAGGTGTCCGTAGCGGCGTACGAGGCCGCGGGAGACCCGGAGAAGTTCCCGGACGCCGGCGAGCCGTGGACCCCGCTGAAGCTGTACTACGACCACGGGTTCACCATCCGGCGGATGGAGGTTTTCGCCGAGGAGTTCGCCCGGATCGGTGAGCCGTTCCCGATGCAGGAATGGCTGGACCGCTCCCGTAAGCACGCGGTCGAACGGGGTGACACCATGGCCCGGGTGACCACCCAGGTCGAATGCGGTAAGTACTTCCCCCGCCGCGACGACGCGCTGCGTGCGCATGCCACCCAGGTCGACCCCAACGGTGTGTTCTTCGCCATTCCGCTGGAAATGCAGCAGCGGCTGTGGCCGACCGAGGAGTTCGAACTGGCCCGCACCCGGGTGCGCACCGAGATCCCGGAAACCGACTTGTTCGCCGGCATCACCGATGAGTACCGCTCATGACCGTGATGGAGCTCTCGGTATTCGCTTCCGGGCTGCTGGCGCAGACCCCGGGCACCCCGACCGGCCCGGAGTTCGGTAAAGCTTCCCCGCTCGGCCTGGCGGTGGTGCTGATCCTGCTCGCCGGGACGTTCCTGCTGGTTCGCTCGATGAACAAACATCTGAAGAATCTGCCGGAAACCTTCGAACCCGAACATCCGGAACCGGACCAGGAAGCCGACGAGGGCACCGATCCCGGGACGGTCCGCCGGGTATCGGAAAAATCCCCGAGCCGAACCGCCGACGATTCCGAGCCGCCTGCGTAGCCGGGGGGCCGGTCGCTGCGCCGGCCGGCCCTTACCCGCCGTATGCCGGGCGTAATCGCCGGCCGAAGTGGAGCCGCTTCGGCGAGGCGGGTCGCCTGGTCACCAGTCGATCAACCCGAGCCGGTGCAGGTGTTCGAAAACCAGCAGGGAGCCCGGAGCGACTTCCGGCATGGCGGCGTACTCGGCGCCGGTGAAGTAGCGGAACTCGGCGATTTCGCCGGTGGGCGCCGGGGCGGCGGTGACCTCGCCCAGGAAACAGGTCATATGCAGCTGGGTGCCGGCCGAGTGCCCGTATGCCTCGGCTTCGAAGACACCCAGCGGGCTGATTCCGGTGACTCCCACCCCGAGCTCCTCCCGGACCTCCCGATGCAGTGCCTGCAAGGCCGTCTCCCCGGCGTCGATCTTTCCGCCGGCCATGTAGAACACGGTCTTACCGGTCGACCGGGTCTGGATCAGCCGGCGGTCGCGAATATGGGCCAGGGCAGCGGTTCTGATCACGAGTCCACGATAGGAGCACGCGGCGGGCGCCCGCCGTTCAGCATTCGTTCGGTGCGGGGTCGCCACGGAGGCGGGCGTCGATCCAGTCGCTGAGTTCGGGATAACCGCTGACATAGCCGAGCAGGTGTTCGCCGCCGACGACCCGGAAGACGCCGGGGACACCGCGGTCGCACTGCTGGCGATACATGCGTTCGGCGTCGGCGAGCGGGATCCACGGATCGTGCAACCCGTGGTAGATGAACAGCGGTACGGGTGATGTCCGGTCTGTCAGGTCCAGTTGCTCGAATACCTCCGCGGCGAACGGGGTGTCGAGTGCATTCGCGGTATTCGCCGCGATATCGATCGGAATGCCGACCACACCGAGCGGTCCGGAGGTGTCGCCGCAGATATCACGCAGCGGTGAGGACGCGACCCATTGCCCGAGATGGTTCATGTGCTGCAGGATTTCGGGACGTTCCCGCGAGACCGCCAGCGCCACCGTCAACAGGATTCCGGAGGAAATATTGCCGTTGAACTGGTGGGCGACGTTCGCATTGTCGGTCACCAGGCCGCCCGCCGCCGCGCCCACCAGCGAATCCGCCAGTTCCGGTGCGTACTCGTCGAGCAGCATCGCCGTCGCGTAGGCGGCGATCGCGCCACCGGAGTAGCCCACGGCCACGTAGCGGCTGTCGCCGAATTCCGCCGGTTCGTGGGCGCGGACGGCACGAATCGAATCGAGCATCACGTGTCCGGCGGTATTGGGTTCGGCGTAGGCCATCAACGGGCCCTCGTGGTCCGGCATGAGGACCGCGTATCCCTTGTTCAGCGCCCACCACACCGACGGCAGGAAGACCGGGAAATCGCCGTTGGGCCGGTCCAGGAGATCGTGCGACAACTGGAAGCCGGGGGTGCAGTGCGTACCGAGCGAATTGATCGGCATCGCGTTCACCTCCACCGGGCGCGGCCCGGGGCCGGCCCATTCGGCTGCCGGCACGATCAACGTCGCGGTTCCGAAGGAGGGACCACCCGTGGCGGAGGTGGACCGGAACTTCAGCAATGTGGCCCGCGCGATGGGGGTCGCCATGCGCAGGGCGGCGGTCGCCGTGATGTCACGCGTTTCGATGATCTGGCCGGGGGTCAGCTCAGCGAGGTCGGCGGGCCAGGTGTCGAAGATGGGGTCGTCGACCGCCGACGGCAGTACCCCGCGCCATAGTGCCTCGTCGGGAGCGCTGCCCGCGAATTGTGGTGGCACCGGGATCGCTTTGTCGATCCACTCCTGTAGAGGTGACGGGTTCGATCTGTCCGGTTCTGCCGGCGGCTCCGCGTGCGCACTGGGCAATTGCCCGCCGAGCACCGCGAAACCGGCAAGTAGAGCAACCATGATCGTCCGAAGCGGCTTCACCCGTACCCTCGCCCTCTGTCCACCACGTTTTCCCGAGTATCGGCTGCCGCTGTCCGCGCTCCGCAAATCGAGACATGAGATCGATGCAAGATCACAGCGAACCGCGGGTGCGTTTGTGCGATTCGCCACGGTCCAACCTCCGATCAAGATCAGTAGAATAGCGGCGCTGCTCGAAACGCGCAGTGCGTCACAGCGTTCGGCGACGAGACGGCAACGGTCGGCACGGCTGTTCGAGATGCCTGTCGGCGGATACGTGTGCATCGATCGCTGAAGGAAGCGGAATTGAAGGATCGAAATACCCGGTCGCCCCACGGCCGGTCGCTACGCATGCTGGCGATCACGAGCACGATCAGTTGTCTGCTGCTGGCCGGACAGCATTTCGCCGCGGCCGAAGGGTATGCGCAGCCGGGCCCACCGTCGGAACTGCAAAAGCAGATCGATGACACGATTCCCGCACCGCCCCTGCCGCCGGCAGTCGCGCCGCCGCACGCCGATATGTCACCGGAAATCGCCGCATTGTGGCGTGCGGTGCAATCCTCGCCGACCGGTGACCCGATCTTCGATACGTGGCCGGAGCAGTTGGGCGATTCGAAACCCGGCGATATCCTCGAGCAGCGCGATGTGACCGCCACGGCAGCCCAAGTGATCACCGCGCCCGTCGGCCGCGCGCGGTTGCTGAAATTCCGTTCGACCTCCGCCACCGGCGAGCCTTCTTACGGCACCGCGACAGTGGTCACCCCACCCACCCCGTGGCCCGGGCCGGGCACCCGGCCCGTCCTGGTCGACGCCCGGCCGATCAATTCGCTGGGCAAGCGGTGCACCCCCGGATACACGCTGGCCCATGGGTTGCTCGGCGGCGGCAACGTCACCGGCAGCAGCGCCACCGACGCGTTCCCGCCGACCGCCGCCTCGGCCCTGAATCGGGGCTACGCCGTCCTGATCCCCGATCATGAAGGTCCCTGGATGGCCTATGCGGAACCCAATGTCGCCGGACAGGTCATCCTCGACGGGATTCGTGCCGTACGTTCCTTGCCCGGCGGCGAATTCGGCGACAGCCGTTTCGCTGTCGGCGGATACTCCGGCGGCGGAATCGCCTCCTACGCGACGGCCATGCTGCTCGACGAATACGCGCCGGACCTGACCGATGCCGTTGTCGGCGTGAGCATCGGCGGGCTCGTTGCCGACAACCGCGAGATCGCCGACCGATTCAACGGCAGTTTCGCCTCCGGGGTCCTGCTGGTCGTCGTGCTCGCGATGGCACGTGAGCACCCCGAAATCCTCGGGCACCTCAACAACCTGGCCCAGTGGGCCGCTACCTCTCCCCTCAAGGACGCCTGCGGCGAACTCGCCGGACCGATGGGCGTGGTCGGCATACCGATCGAAGTCACCGCCGATATCGCCGATCCGCTCGACAGCGATATCGCCGAGCGGATCTTCGAGCGCACGGATCTGAGCGACCGCACCGCCGGAGCGCCGCTGTACATCTACCACGCGGCGCATGATCTGTGGATCCCTATCGAAGGGTCCCGCGAGCTCTACCGGCAGCAGTGCGCCCGCGGTGTCAGCGCGGTGTTCCGCAGCGAGCCCGGTGAACACGTGACCGGACTCGGCACCGGCTTCCCCGGCTCCTTCGCCTGGCTCGACGCCCGGCTGCGCGGTGAACCCGCCCCCGACGAATGTCACTGACCCGGATGGAATGACCGGAAAACCGCCGCGTCGACGCGTCACCCGCGCGGCGGGCGCGGGCGACGCAGTCGGCGATCAGAGCGGTGGACGTCTCATCGGTGTGATGGGCGTGGGCGGGGACTTCCGGATCGGCGTTACCGAGTTCGCAGGTGCTGTCGGCCAGTAGGCGGCCGCCTCCTACGTCACCGGCGCAGTGCATCGGATCGACGGCGGATACGGGGCGTAGCGCAGCCGCCGGCTGATTTCCGGGAAGCGGCGCGGCGGCTGCGGTCGAGTCGAAAGTTGCTCGATCCCAGCAACTTCGGGCGATTCGACGCTAGCCTGACGGGCGTGGAGGTCGAAATCTATACCGATGGTGCGTGTAGTCCGAATCCGGGGCCCGGCGGGTGGGGCGCGGTGCTTCGGTTCGGTCGGCACGAGAAGGAGATCTTCGGTGGCGATCCCGGGCCCACGACCAACAACCGGATGGAGTTGACAGCACCGATCGAAGCGCTGGAGCGGCTCACGCGGGCCTCGGAGGTTCGGGTCTACACCGACAGCACCTATGTGCGCGATGGCATCACCACATGGGTGCGGAAATGGCAGGCCAATGGCTGGGTGACCACGAAGAAGGAGCCGGTCAAGAATGCCGACCTGTGGAAACGGCTGATGCAAGCGTGTGCGCCGCATCAGGTCGAATGGGAATGGGTGAAAGGGCATGCCGGGCACCCTGAGAACGAACGGGCCGACCGCTTGGCCGTTCGCGGCGCGTGCGAGGCCGGTGGTGTCGAGAAACAGCCCGGAAAGACGGTCCGTCGTGAGCACGCTGCCCGCAAGCCGGCCGAGGTGACCGGCGCGCGCTGCCGGGCCACCACCAAGGCGGGCCGTCCCTGCCCCACGGGTGCCGGACCCTCCGGACTCTGCCATATCCATGACCCTGCTCTGCAGTGCGGAGCAGCGACGACGAAAGGCAGGCCCTGCGGTATCGCGACCGGTGGTGGCCGGTGCACAACGCATCAGGGGGCGGAGCGTATGCCCGAGCCCGCGGCGACGCCGGAACTCGCCCTGCTGGAATTCGATGGTGATCCGGACGGTCGCCGCACGGGCCGCGAACTGTGAGTTCGCACTGAAACCGGGATCGCTGGATGGCGGATGAGGCGGCCCGGGCCGATATCCTGGCCCCGGCACACTTCGCCCACGAGGCGCAGGCCGAATGCCACGCGATCGTCGGGCGGCGTCACAATCCGGACGGCTGTGTCGTCACAGGAGGTAGCACGTTCAGTCGACCAGCAGGAGGTTCCCGATATGACCGAATCCGGTAGATCGCGGTCCCGCGCCGACCGGATCCAGGCCGATGAAGCCGAGCTCCGCCGCCGGATCGACGACGCCGTCGAAGCGCTGCGAGCCAAAGATCTCGGAGCACTGGAGCGGCTGTACACCACCGATGTCGTGTCCTTCGATATCGAACCGCCACTTCAGCATGTCGGAACAGCCGCGAAACTCGAGAACTGGGCGAAAGTTTTCCGGGTCTTCGAGACCGTGACATACGAGGTTCGCGACCTGACATTCGCCATCGGCGACGATGTGGCGTTCGGGCACGCCTTCGCGCGTCTGCACGGCATATCGACCGACGGAACTGTATCGAACGGGATCTGGGTACGGGTCACCTACGGAATGCGGAAGATCGACGGCACCTGGTTCATCGCGCACGACCAGGTCTCGGTGCCACTCGATATATCGAGCGGCAAAGGCGTGATCGACCTCGAACCGTGACAGGGTCGCCGTCCGTCTGTCGTCGGCCGGCGCAATCGGGACGGCTGTTCCGTTCTTGCCGGGTATCGCTTGCCGGCGTCTGTGGAAGGCTGGAGGGATGAACCGTCTGTCCGGTGCCACCTCTCCGTACCTGCGTCAGCACGCGAACAACCCGGTCCATTGGCGAGAATGGGATGCCGATGCGCTGGCCGAGGCGGCGGCGCGGGATGTGCCGATTCTGTTGTCGGTGGGGTACGCCAGTTGTCACTGGTGCCATGTGATGGCGCACGAATCGTTCGAGGACGAGCCGACGGCGGCGCAGATGAACGACGAATTCGTCTGCATCAAGGTCGATCGAGAGGAACGCCCCGATATCGACGCCGTGTACATGAACGCGACCGTCGCCATGACCGGCCAGGGCGGGTGGCCGATGACCTGCTTCCTGACCCCCTCGGGTGAACCGTTCTATTGCGGGACCTACTACCCGAAGGTCCCGCGCGGCGGGATGCCGTCGTTCACGCAGCTGCTCACCGCGATCACCGATACCTGGCGTAACCGGCGCGCCGATGTCGACACCGCCGCCGACCAGGTCGCCGATGCGCTGCGGGCCCAGGCGAGCGGACTGCCCGAAAGCGAACTCCGGATAACCCAGCAACTGCTGGACCATGCCGTCGCTGCCACGATCCGCGATTTCGACGAGGTACACGGCGGTTTCGGCGGCGCGCCGAAGTTCCCGCCGGCCGCGCTGCTGGAGGGTTTGCTGCGCAGCTGGGAGCGCACCGGCGATCCGCAGGTGCGCGCGGTGGTGGACCGTACCGCCGAGGCGATGGCCCGCGGCGGAATCTACGACCAGCTACGTGGTGGGTTCGCCCGCTATTCGGTGGACGCCGCGTGGGTGGTTCCGCATTTCGAGAAGATGCTCTACGACAACGCCCAACTGCTGCGGTTCTACGCGCATCTCGCCCGGCGCACCCCGGACGATCCGCTGCCCCGGCGGATCACCGAGGAACTGGTCGCATTCCTGTTCGACGATCTGGCCACCGCGAACGGTTTCGCCTCCGCGCTCGACGCCGACACCCAGGTGGAGCCGGGTGCGCCGGGTATGGAGGGCGCCACCTACGTGTGGAACCCCGCCGAACTCGTCGGCGAACTCGGCCCGATCGACGGTGCCTGGGCGGGCGAGTTCTTCGGGGTCACCACGGCCGGTAACTTCGAGCAGGGCAGTTCGGTGCTCACGCGTCTGCGCGACCCCGACGAGATCGAGCGGTTCGAACGGGTCCGCACCGCTTTGCGTGCCGCCCGGGACCGCCGCCCGCAACCCGAGCGGGACGACAAGGTGGTCACCGCCTGGAACTGTATGGCGATCACCGCACTGTGCGAGGCGGCTCGCGCACTGGACCGGCGCGACTGGTTCGACGCCGCCCACGAGCTGTCCCGGGTGATCCTCGACGTGCACGTCGCCGGTGACCGGGTACTGCGCGCCTCGCTGGGCGGGGCCGCCGGGGCTTCGGCCGGCGTGCTCGAGGACTATGCCTGGCTGGCGACCGCGCTGCTGGCGTTGCACCAGTACTCCGGGTCGGCCGGGTGGCTGCCCGATATCCACCGGATCCTGGATTCGGCGATCACCCATTTCGCCGATCCGGACGAACCAGGCAGCTGGTTCGATACCGCCGACGACGCGGAAACGCTGATCGCCCGCCCCCGCGACCCCATCGACGGCGCGACCCCGGCGGGTGCGTCCGTGCTCGCCGAGGCGCTGCTGACGGCCTCTGCCGTGGTGGAACCCGAGCGCGCCGGCCGCTACCGGGAGCTGGCCGATCGGACGCTGGCGCGGGGGGCGGTTGTCCTCGCCAAGGCCCCGCGTTCGGCCGGACAGTGGCTGACGGTCGCCGAAGCCGCGCTACAGGGACCATTGCAGATCGCGATATCCACGACTGGCGACCTACCGGTGGGGGATGTGGAGTTGCTGGAAATCGCGCGGGCCCACGCGCCCGGTGGCGCGATCGTCGTGCGGGCGGCCGCGGATACTGTTCCGCTGCTCGCCGATCGGCCCGCGATCGAGGGCACTGCCGCGGCCTATGTGTGCCGCGGTACGGTCTGCGACCTCCCGGTCACCACACCGGAGGATCTGCGTGCCGCGCTGACCGGGGGTTCCACCGCACCCGCGCCGCAGTAACGACTCGGCCCCGAGCGCTCCGGAGCGCTGCCGGAGAACGGTCGCCAAAGAGTCACGGGCAGCGCGGCGGTCACCGACCCCCGAAGCGCCGCACTCGGGGGCGCGGCGGTGTCACCTGCCCGCCCGCGCAGCGTAGTGCGCGAGACACTCTGCGCGGCAGCGCTTCGTGGTCAGGGCCCGCGGCGGCCGCCGGCGCTCCCGCGCTCGTGTACCGGGGCGGAGGATGGCGCAAGCGAAGACGGCCGGTCGACGCCTGGAGGGGACAGCCGGGCGGTATCGGCCTCGGCGCGGGTGAGCTTGCCGGGTGGGGCCGACGATCCGGCGGCAGCCGGAGAGCCGGGTGCTCACCTCGGTATCGGCACGGTCCGCTACGGCGAGGGGCCCGGGGGCCCTGGGACAGGTGGTCGGCTCGGAAGAGCGACGTGATCCCCCGGCGGCGGCCCTCGGAACAAGCGGGCTTCGGGCGGCGGGCTCCGGCACCGTGTTGCCGGCCCGGCAGGGGAGCCCTGCGAACCGGCGAGCCTGCCGCGCGGTTTCGTTACGGAGGCGTCTCCGTTTCGCGGTCGGTCCACGAGGACGTGGGTTCGGCGATACCCCGCAACGCCACGGCCCCGTACTTCACCCAGTTCTCTCGCTCGTCCGCCGCGGCCGCGTCGACGACGCTCTGCGATACCAGGATGCGTCGCGGTACCTCCTTGGCCCGGGTTGTGAGCCTGGCCGCGGCGTTCACCGCGTCACCGATCACGGTGAACTCGCGCCGGGTGTCGGTGCCGAGATCGCCCGCGAACACCCGGCCGCGGGCCACTCCGATACCGATATCCAGTTCTCCGGCCGCCGCGATCTCGTCCCGGATCCGGCGGGCCGCGCGCAGTGCGGGGGTCGCGTTGTCCCCCAGGGCTATCGGCGCGCCGAAAATACACAGCGCCGCATCGCCTTCGAACTTGTTGACCAGGCCGTCGTTGTCCTCGGTGGCCGCGACCACCGTTGCCATCAGCCGGTTGAGTTTCGCGACGAATTCCTGCGGCGGCAGCCCGGTGGAAATCGCCACCGAGCCGGTGACGTCCACGAACAGGGCCGTCACCTCCCGAACATCACCGGTGAGGTCGACCCCGCCCGCCAGCGCGCGTTCGGCGACCTCTTCGCCGACATGCCGGCCGAACACATCCCGTAGCCGCAGCCGCTCCCGCAGATTCGCCGACATCTCGTTGACCGAATGTTCCAGCCGCCCGATCTCGCTGGCACTGCCCACCGGCACCCGCACGTCCAGGTCGCCCTGAGTGATCCGGTCCACTGCTCTGCGCAACACGCGTAACGGGGTGGCCACGGCGCGGGCGAGTGCCCAGGTGGCGCCGACCCCGACCGCCAGGCTGATCGCCGCGAGGAAGATACCGGTGCGGATCCGGTGTTCCTGGGTGGAAGCGGGATCGGCCAGCACCACGATCAACGCGCTCAGCGGCATGGCGCCGGATACCAGCCAGGCCAGTGCGACCCGGACGAATACCGAGGAACTCCAGTGCATCGTCGCACCGAGCACACCGGCGACAATCGGCACCACGGGCCGGAGCACCCGGTCGACGACGAGATAGGTCAGGCCGGCCGATTCGAGGCCGCCGATGGTGAACATGGCGAGCAGGACGACGAAATCGTTCTCCTCGGTGAGCCGGGCCAGCAGCGCCGCGGAGACGACTACACCCGGTGTCCACATGGCGATCGCCCGCAGTGATACCGCAATCGGCAGCCGGAGCAGGCGGCGTGCCTCGTTCGGGGTCGGCTTGCGTGATTGGTCGAGCCAGCCGAAATAGGCCATCCGGTCGCGGATGGCCAAACCGATCCCCGCCAGGATCGCCAGCGCCGGATAGAGGGCTACGGCGGCGAGTTCGTCGAGTTGATCGGTGTCGACCCGGCTCGGGAAACCGATGAGCCACAGTTGGCCGACGATAACGGCCAGGCCGGCGAAATGGGCCGCGATAACCATCACCGACAGGCCCGAGCGGGCATTGACGCTCCAGAGCATCAGCCGGGAGATCGTTCCGGCCCGGCGCCGGACCGTACTGCCGTTCCGGCGTCCGGTATCGAAGGACACGAGTCAGCAGCCTAATCGACACAGCTGGGCATACGCCCATTATCGGGCCGAGATCGCGCGGGGGCACGGCCGCTCATCCCAGCAATACCAGCCATATCGCCACGTAGTGGCACAGCGCGGCGAGCACCGTGGCGGCATGGAAGAACTCGTGGTGACCGAAGGTGGCGGGCCACGGGTTCGGCCATTTGGTCGCGTACAGGACCGCGCCGATGCTGTAGGCGAGTCCGCCGGCCACCAGCAGCAGCACCGCCGACAGGCCCACCGACCGGTAGAGTTCCCCGCCCACCGGTACGACCGCCCAGCCGAGCAGCAGGTACAGCGGCACCCCCACCCAGCGCGGGGCATGCGGCCACAGCAGCTTCAACGCGACCCCGGCGAGCGCCCCGGACCACACCACGGCCAGCAGGATCGGGCCGGTCGGGGCGGGCAGACCGAGCAGGGCGAAGGGTGTGTAGGTGCCGGCGATGAAGAGAAAGATCATCGAATGATCGGCGCGTTTCATCCGGACCCGGGCCCGCACGGTGGTCCAGGTGATCCGGTGGTAGGTAGCGCTTATCCCGAACAGCGCGCAGATGGTGAGCCCGTAGATCGCGGTCGCGACCACCGCCGTGGCCGAAACGGTCGTGGCCGCGGCGATCAGCGCGATCACGGCGAGCGCCGCGATTGCGGTGGCCCAGGTGTGGATCCAGCCCCGCATCCGGGGCTTGACCAGGGCGACGAGGGAATCGGCCGGGTTGGGGACCGGGTCGTCGTCACCGGTGGCGGCCGGTGCGGTGCTGTCGGTGACGGAGTCGCGCGGGACGTCGGTACCCGCTTCGGCCGGGTCGCCGGGCCACAGCGGGACACCACCGGGTCTCGACAGTTCGTTATCACCTGATTTCGGATCGGCCGAGTCGAACACGGAACCTCCTGGATCGGCCGGGCGCGGCGACGCCGCCACGGCACCGAGCGGTACTGCCGGCCCGGCCGGACCTGGTGGTCGCCACTCCGGATCGCGCAGCATTCGTTGACTCGCAAGTAACCTACGCCAGCGTAGGTTACTTCGGTTGCAACTGTACCGGTTCCGGCGCGAACCCGGGAGACTGTGGCCGAGCCCACGTTCGGCGGCGAGTGCGGATGAAACCCGGGAAAGGCGTACTGTAGGTCGTCGTGGAATTTCCGAGTCGGCTGCGGGGCTTTCCCTATCGCATCTACGAGGCCCGTCTGGCCAAGAAGCTTGTGGATAAACAGCATCCGCGCCACGTCGCCGTGGTGTGTGACGGCAATCGCCGCTGGGCCCGGGAGAACGGGTTCACCGATATCACCCACGGGCACCGGGTCGGGGCCCTCAAGGTCGCCGAACTGGTCAGTTGGTGCGAAGCCGCGGGAATCGAGCTGGTCACCGTCTATCTGCTCTCCACCGAAAACATGCGCCGCGGCCAGGAAGAACTGGAAACGCTGTTCGAGGTCATCACCGACGTCGTCGAGGAACTGGCAGCGCCCGAACAGAACTGGCGGGTTCGGATCGTCGGCTCCCTCGACGGCCTACCCGAGCTGGTCGCCAAACGGATGCGCACCGCCACCGAACGCACCCGCGAACGTACCGGCACCCACGTCAACGTCGCCATCGGCTACGGCGGCCGCCAGGAAATCGCCGACGCGGTCCGCCAGCTGGTCCGCCAGGAGATCGCCGCCGGGGAAACCGGTGAAGACCTGGTCCAGTCGATCACGGTCAACGCCATCGGCCAGCACCTCTACACCTCCGGCCAACCCGACCCGGACCTGGTGATCCGCACCTCCGGCGAACAACGCCTCTCCGGGTTCCTGCTCTGGCAGAGCGCCTACTCCGAAATCTGGTTCACCGAGGTCTACTGGCCCGAATTCCGCCGCGTGGATTTCCTGCGCGCCCTCCGCGATTACGCCGCCCGCCACCGCCGCTACGGGACCTGAAGAGAGCTAGAGCTTCCGGAGGCGGAGGCGGTTGATGCTGTGGTCGGAATCCTTGCGCAGGACCAGCGTCGCGCGCGGGCGGGTGGGCAGGATGTTGTCCACCAGATTGGGCCGGTTGGTGGAATTCCAGATGTCCTTGGCGGCTGCGGTCGCCTCGGAATCGGTGAATTTCGCGTAGTGGTGGAAATGGGCCTTGGGGTCGGCGAAGCCGGTGGCGCGCAAACTCAGGAATCGGCGTACATACCAGTTCTCGATATCTTCGATCCGGGCGTCCACGTAGATCGAGAAATCGAACAGATCCGAAACCATCAGGCGGGGGCCCGTTTGCAGGACATTCAGGCCCTCCACGATCAGGATGTCGGGTTGGTGTACGCAATGGAACTCGCCGGGGACGATATCGTAGGAAATATGTGAATACACCGGCGCGCACACCTCTTCGGCGCCCGATTTCACTTCGGTGACGAAACGCAGCAATTTCCGCCGGTCATAGCTTTCCGGGAAACCCTTGCGGTGCATGATGCCGCGGCGGGTGAGTTCGGCGGTGGGATAGAGGAATCCGTCGGTCGTCACCAGATCGACCCGCGGATGGTGATCCCAGCGGGCCAGCAGCGCCTGCAGCACGCGAGCGGTGGTGGATTTGCCGACGGCGACACTGCCGGCGACCCCGATCACGAACGGCACCTGTTTATCGGGATGCGCTTCGCCGAGGAAGGTGGCGGTGGCGGCGAACAGCCGTTGTCTCGCCGCGACCTGCAGGTGGATGAGCCGCGCGAGCGGCAGATAGACCTCCGCGACCTCTTCCAGATCGATTTGCTCGCCCAGACCACGCAGCCCGATCAATTCCTCTTCGGTGAGCACCAGCGGAGTCGATTTGCGCAGTGCACGCCACTGTTTCCGGTCGAATTCCACATAGGGACTGGGCTCGCTCGCCTTGGCCATCTATTCAGCGCTCCACTCTGCCGGACACTCGTTTTCACGGTGCCGTACCTGTGAGATGCCGTGCTCTCGGTGGCCCGGAGTGCGGTCGGTCCGGCGCTCTGGCTGTGCCCTCATGGGTGAATTCTGCCCCTCGGGTACGAGCGGACCGACGAGGGGGTCCATTACAAGTCGGTATGAGTACGGCCTCCGGGAGCTTCCGGGCAGGTAGCCGTTCGCACCCCGCACCGGCCCGCGGCCCACCCCGTTCACGGCTATCGTCGGAGGGATGCACGCCCATCCTCTGGTAACGGAATACCTGCGGCTCGGATTGGCATTCGACCGGCTCGAAGCGGGTTTCGTCGACGCCTACACCGGCGACCCGCGGTTACGGCAGGCCGTCGAGAACGCACCCCGGCCCGAGCCCCGGGAACTGGCCCGCACCGCCGCCCGGTTGCGGTCCGAACTCCCCGCCGCGGACCTGGGCCCGCAGCGCACCGAGTTCATCGATGTCCACCTGCGGGCGCTGGAATGCTCCGCCCGCAAGTTCGCGGGCGACGAGATCGGCTTCGTCGACGAGGTCAGCGCGTACTTCGACGTGGATATCGCGCCCGGCGATCCGGCCGATTACCACGAGGCACACCGCAAGATCGACGAGGTACTGGGCGGCGAGGGCCCGCTCGCCGAGCGGATGGCGGCCCACCGCAAAGCCGACGAGATCCCGCCGGAGCGCCTGGAAGCCTGCGTGCACGCATTCTCCGGCGCGCTACGCGAACTGGTGCGGCAACGGTACCCGCTGCCCGACAACGAACACGTCACCTACGAAGTGGTCGGCGACAAGCCGTGGTCGGGGTTCAACTACTACCTGGGCAATTATCGTTCGAAAGTCGCGATCAATTCCGATCTGCGCCAGCATATGGCGGCACTCCCGAAACTCATCGCGCACGAGGCCTACCCGGGTCACCACACCGAGCACTGCCGCAAGGAAGCCGGACTGGTGGCCGCGGGCCAGGGTGAGCAGACGATCTTCCTGGTGAACACGCCACAGTGCCTGATGGCCGAAGGTCTCGCCGATCTGGCACTGCGCTCGATCATCGGCCCCGGCTGGGGGAAATGGGCGCAGGAGATCTACGCCGACCTGGGCCTGCGGTTCGACGGTGACCGCGCCGAACAGCTGTCGGATGCCTCGGCGCAACTGCTCGGTGTCCGCCAGGATGCGGCACTCATGCTGCACGATCAGGGCAAGGACGCCGACGAAGTGGCCGGCTTCCTGGAACGCTGGTCGTTGACCACACCCGACCGCGCCCGCCAATCGCTGCGCTTCCTGTCGTCCCCGCTGTGGCGCGCCTACATCAGCACCTACGTGGAGGGCTACAAACTGCTCGGCAGCTGGCTCGACCGAGCCACGGACCTCGACGACCGCGCCGACCGGTTCCGCCGCCTGCTCGATGAACCCCTCATCCCGTCCTCGCTGCGCTGATCCGTCCGGCCAACCCGTTTCGGGGTCTATTGCGGGACCGGCGTCTACTGCGAGCAGCGGGTCTACTACGAGACTCGCGTCCAGCGCGAGACCAGGGTCTACGCCGACAGCAGCGCCTACCTCGAGAACGGAGAGGCAGCAGGGCCGACCCCGAGCAGGTGGGATCAACCACGAGAGCAGCGCCGACTCGGACGCCAGGGGGCAACAGGCCCCACCCCCCGACGTCTGATGCGGCACCGTAAACATAGACTGGCGTCGTGACGCAGACGACCGCCTCTGTCAATACCCAGTCTCTCGGTGAGCTCGATCCGGAGCTCGCCGCCGCGATGGCGGGCGAGCTCGCCCGTGAGCGCGACACCCTGGAGATGATCGCGTCGGAGAACTTCGTGCCGCGCGCGGTGCTGCAGGCGCAGGGCAGTGTGCTCACCAACAAGTACGCCGAGGGTTACCCCGGCCGCCGCTACTACGGCGGTTGCGAACATGTCGATGTCGTGGAGAACCTGGCCCGGGAACGCGCGAAGGCGCTGTTCGGGGCGGAGTTCGCGAATGTGCAGCCGCATTCGGGCGCGCAGGCCAATGCCGCGGTGCTGATGTCGCTGATGGACCCCGGTGATCGGCTGCTCGGGCTGGATCTGGCGCATGGCGGCCATCTCACACACGGTATGCGGCTGAACTTCTCCGGCAAGCTGTACGAGGTCCATTCCTATGGTGTGTCCAAAGAGGACCACCGGGTGGATATGGACAATGTCCGGGCGATCGCGCGGGAATCGCGGCCGAAGGTGATCGTGGCCGGTTGGTCGGCGTATCCGCGGCATCAGGATTTCGCGGCGTTCCGGGAGATCGCCGACGAGGTCGGTGCCTATCTGTGGGTGGATATGGCGCATTTCGCCGGGCTGGTCGCGGCCGGGCTGCATCCGTCGCCGGTGCCGTACGCGGACGTCGTCTCCTCCACTGTGCACAAAACGCTCGGCGGCCCGCGGTCCGGTCTGATCCTGGCCAAGCAGGATTACGCCAAGAAGCTGAACAGTTCGGTGTTCCCGGGTCAGCAGGGCGGCCCGCTCATGCATGTCATCGCGGCCAAGGCGGTGGCTTTCAAGATCGCGGGCACGCCGGAGTTCGCCGAGCGGCAGCAGCGCACGATTTCCGGTGCGAAGATCCTGGCCGAACGTCTCACCGCGGCCGATGTCGCGAACAACGGCGTCAGTGTGCTCACCGGCGGTACGGATGTGCACCTGGTCCTGGTGGACCTGCGCAATTCCGATATCGACGGCCAGCAGGGTGAGGATCTGCTACACGAAATCGGTATCACGGTGAACCGGAACGCGGTCCCGTTCGACCCGCGCCCCCCGATGGTGACCTCCGGCCTGCGTATCGGCACCGCCGCCCTGGCCACCCGCGGTTTCGGTGATACCGAGTTCACCGAGGTCGCCGATATCATCGGCACCGCTCTGGCCGGGGGCGCCGATCTGGACGCGTTGCGCGCCCGGGTGACGAAACTCGCCCAGGACTTCCCGCTGTACCAGGACCTCGAGGACTGGAACCTCCTGGGCTGATATCCACGCGGCGGAACCGGCTCGGGCACAACAGGTCCGGGCCGCCGCCGAGTGTGATCATCGCGGCGGTCTCCACCGGGTGGCGCCGCGCTGGAGCATGATGCCGGCCGCTGCCGCCGGTCGGGGACAGGGCCTACGGGAAACCCGCTCACCCGGCGAGTTCGACGACTACTGTGCTCGTGTGGGGATCACCGAATACGCACCGGGCGACGTTGTCCACTTTCCCGCAGGACCGTTCTGGGATGTCTGTGGAGTCGTCCGGGAGGTCGACACCGGGCGCGGCGAGCTACGCATCGAATTCGATGAGGGGCTGGTTCACCGCGACGGTGGGGTACTGCGGGGCCGGCGGCACAGCATGACCGTCCGGTTCGACGAGGTCGAGCTGTTCTAGCCGTGTGGTCCGGGAGCGTATTCTGCGCCGAGTACCGGTGCCCGGTCTAGGCTCGGGAGATGGAAACCGAGCTGAACCAGAACGCGGTCACCACCGTCCGCGAATTCTTCACCGCGATGGAGATCGGCGCGATCGGCGAAGCGCTGGAACTCGTGCATCCCGATATCGTCTGGAAGAACACCTCGCTACCGGACGTACGGGGCGCGCGGCGGGTCGGCAAACTGCTGCGCGGGCTGGACCGGGAGCAGTTCGGGTTCTCCGCGCGGATGCACCATATTGCTGCCGACGGTGCCGTCGTGCTCACCGATCGCACCGATATCCTGCGCTTCGGGCCGGTGCGTATCGAGTTCTGGGTGATGGGCACCTTCGAACTGGTGGACGGCCGGATCATTCTGTGGCACGACCATTTCAGCTGGGAGAATTTCCTGCGCGGCACCGTGATGGGCCTCGTCGGGGCCGTTCTCGGCCGCTGACCGCCATGGTGGCCGGGCCTCGCGGTTTCAACGGCCGTTCGAGGGCGCCGTAGCGGCCCTCGAACGGCCTCGCCAGGTGGTTCGACGGACGGTCGGCGCCGTACTTCACGAACCTGTGCAGTCCGGGTACGGCACCGACCGGCTATGCCGGCATCAAGCGCTCGGCGCGTACTCCTCCAGCATCTCGGTGACCAGCGCCGCGATGGGCGAACGCTCGCTGCGGGTCAGGGTGATATGTGCGAACAAGGGGTGGCCCTTGAGTTTCTCGATCACCGCCGCGACCCCGTCGTGCCGGCCCACCCGCAGGTTGTCGCGCTGCGCCACATCGTGGGTGAGCACCACCCGGGAACCACTGCCCAGGCGGCTCAACACGGTGAGCAGCACATTGCGTTCCAGCGATTGGGCTTCGTCCACGATCACGAACGAATCGTGCAGTGACCGGCCGCGAATATGGGTCAGCGGAAGGACTTCGAGCATATCCCGGCTCAGTACCTCCTCCATCACCTCGCGACTGGCCAGCCCGTCGAGAGTGTCGAAGACGGCCTGCGCCCACGGGCCCATCTTCTCGTTCTCGGTTCCGGGGAGATAGCCGAGTTCCTGCCCCCCTACCGCGTACAGGGGCCGGAACACGACGACCTTGCGGTGGGAGCGCTTCTCCAGCACCGCTTCCAGACCCGCGGTCAGTGCCAGCGCCGATTTACCGGTGCCCGCACGGCCACCGAGCGAGACGATCCCGACGCTTTCGTCCAGCAGCAGATCCAGCGCGACCCGCTGCTCCGCGGAACGGCCGTGCAGCCCGAACGCCTCCCGTTCCCGCACCAGTTGCACCCGTTTGTCCGCGGTGACGCGGCCGAGCGCACTGGAACCGTTGCCCAGCAGCCGGATTCCGGTGTGGCAGGGCAACTCGCGCGCCTCGTCCAGGTCGACCACCGATTCGCTGTAGAGCTGGTCGACGATTTCGGAGGCGGTGTCGATTTCGACCATGCCCGACCAACCGGAGGTCACCACGTCCTGGGCGTGATATCCCTCCGCGCGCAGACCTACCGCGCTGGCCTTCACCCGCATCGGGATGTCCTTGGATACCAGCACCACCTGCCGGCCGTCCGCGGCGAGGTTCAACGCGCAGGCCAGGATGCGGGAATCATTGCTCTCGGTACGGAAGCCGACCGGTAGCACCGTGGGATCGGTGTGGTTCAGTTCTACCTGCAATGTGCCGCCTTCGGTGCCGATCGGCAACGGCTCGTCCAGCCGGTCGTGGGTCACCCGCAGATCGTCGAGCATGCGCAGGGCTTCCCGGGCGAACCAGCCGAGTTCGTGGTGGTGCCGTTTGCCTTCGAGTTCGCTGATCACGACCAGCGGTAACACCACCTGATGTTCACCGAACCGGGTTACCGCCCAGGGGTCGGACAGCAGTACGGAGGTGTCGATGACGAAGGTCTTCAAACCTTTCTCAATGAAGCGAGAATTCGCCGAGGGGGCGGATACGGAGCGATTATCAGTCACGGTAGGCTCCTAGGTCTGCGCGGCACCCACACAGACAGTCTCGCTGGGCCGGTCGGTCCGGATGGCTGCTGACGGGGTGCGTCAGCAGCCACGAGGACCGGGTGCCGGCCCCCTCGTACTGAGTTGCTCAGTCACGGTCAGGACCTCCCGAGCGAGCCACAACGCGTGACCCGCCACTGACGAAGCTACCCCGTACCTGCCCCTTCGCGCTCGAAGAAATGCGGGAGGGTTTGATGAATTCGGTGTGAACGGGGTCCCGAATCAGGCTATTCAAGCAGGTCAGACAGGCTATTCGCGGTATCGTTCGGATGTCGTCGGGGGATGGCCGCGGTCGGCCGTCCGAGGCTCGGGTTCGCCCCGTATTCGCCCCGGCCGGTACGTCCGGCGCTGTCGCCGGCTATTCGCCCAGGGACTGCATCAGTACGGGAATGTGGCTGTTGTCTGGATCTTTGACCGCGGTGACGAGCGTGACCGGCGGGTTGGTCCGTGCCAGGCCGCGCAACCGGACGAGTACCTCCCGGGCCGTCCGGCCCGCGAGTTCTTCGCGATATCGGTCCGCGAAATCGTCGCGGCGGCTCTCCGGATCTTCGTGGAACCAGCGGCGCAGCTCGGTCGAGGGCGTGAGGTCCTTGGCCCATTCGTCGATCCGGGCCGCGGATTTGGTCACCCCGCGCGGCCACAGCCGATCGACCAGCACCCGGTAACCGTCATCCGGTTCCGGTGCCTCGTAGGCCCGTTTGACCTGGAAGCCGCGAGGGACGGGGTAGGTTTCGTCGGTCATGACGCCATCGCATCATGCGGGCCGGCCGGTCCGGGAGCGCCACGCGGGGCGAAGCGCCCGGCCGGAAACGCGACCGGACACCACCGGCGGGATTAGAGTCGGCGTATGGGCACGAACGAGGAGTTGGAAGGCCTGTCGTCGAAAGAACTGCACGACCGGGCGGTCAAGCTCGCGGTGCGGCACGGCGATATCCGTTTCCTCTGGCAGTTGCTCACTCGTATACCCGCCGCGGAGGCCACAGCGGGGCGGGTCGGGGAGAGCGAGGCCGATATCAAATGGGTGGTCCCCATGCTCGACGATTACGTCCATGCCGGCGACGGCGACCTCGCCGAGGCGTTGCGCGGGTTCTACCTGGACTACCTGCGCGAGCACTCCTGAACTCGCCGGTAGGTGGTCCTGTGCCGTCCTAATGCAGGACCGTCACCTGGAGGTCATGCTTCTTCCGGAACGTCTTTGATCCGGATGGCAACGCTCATACCCACAGGGTATATGCGCATGGCATGCGCATATACCCTGTCGTTCTACTCGGCGCCCGTCCTCGGTGGTGGCGCGGATTCCAGCTGGAGGAATTCGTCGTCGGTGAGCAGGCGGGAACGGATCAGGAACCGCACGCCCTCCGGAGCCTCCAGCGAGAAACCGCTGCCGCGGCCGGGCACCACGTCCACCGTCAGATGGGTATGTTTCCAGTATTCGTACTGGTCGGCGCTCATCCAGAACGGTGTATCCGCATCGACCTCGCCGAGCAGCACATCCTGCCCGCCGACCCGGAACTCACCCCGCGGGTAACACATGGGCGCACTGCCGTCGCAGCAGCCGCCGGACTGGTGGAACATCACCGGGCCGTGCCGCTCGATCAACTCGTGCAGCAGGCGGGCCGCGGCCGCGGTGAGTTCCACCCGGTTCGGCTCCGGCATCAGAAGAATCCGAGTTTCTGGGCCGAGTAGCTGACCAGCAGGTTCTTGGTCTGCTGGTAGTGGTCCAGCATCTGGGCGTGGTTCTCCCGGCCGATCCCGGACTTCTTGTAACCGCCGAACGCCGCGTGCGCCGGGTAGGCGTGGTAGCAGTTCGTCCACACCCGGCCCGCCTTGATACCGCGCCCGAGGCGGTAGGCGGTGTTGGCGTCGCGGGTCCAGACCCCGGCACCCAGCCCGTACAGGGTGTCGTTGGCCAGTTTCAGGGCTTCCTCGGTGGAATCGAAGGTGGTGACCGAGACGACGGGACCGAAGATCTCCTCCTGGAAGATCCGCATATCGTTGCTGCCCTTGAAAATGGTCGGCTCCACGTAGAACCCGTTCGGGTAGCCGTCGACCGTGCGTGCGTTACCGCCGATCAACACCTCGGCGCCTTCCTGCCGGCCGATATCGATATAGGACATGATCTTCTCGAACTGATCGTTGCTGGCCTGCGCGCCGATCATGGTGGCGTCGTCGAGCGGGTCGCCGCTGACGATCGCTTTCGTCCGTTCCACACACCGGGCCATGAATTCGTCGTAGATCGAGGAATGGATCAGCGCCCGCGACGGGCAAGTGCAGACCTCGCCCTGGTTGAGCGCGAACATCACGAAACCCTCGACTGCCTTGTCCAGGAAATCGTCATCGGCGGCCATCACATCCGGCAGGAAGATATTCGGGCTCTTACCGCCGAGTTCCAGCGTCACCGGAATGATGTTCTCGCTGGCGTACTGCATGATCAACCGCCCGGTGGTGGTTTCCCCGGTGAACGCCACCTTCGCCACCCGCGGACTCGACGCCAGCGGTTTACCGGTCTCCACCCCGAACCCGTTCACCACATTCAGCACACCGGGCGGCAGCAGATCGGCGATCAATTCGACGACCTTCAGGATCGATGCCGGCGTCTGCTCCGCCGGTTTCAGCACCACCGCATTCCCCGCGGCCAGCGCGGGCGCCAGCTTCCACGTAGCCATCAGGATCGGGAAATTCCACGGAATGATCTGCCCGACCACCCCGAGCGGCTCATGGAAGTGATACGCGACCGTATCGGCGTCGATCTCGCTGATCCCGCCCTCCTGCGCCCGGATCGCGCCGGCGAAATAGCGGAAATGATCGACCGCCAACGGCAGATCGGCCGCCTTGGTCTCGCGGACCGGTTTCCCGTTCTCCCAGGTCTCCGCGACGGCCAGGGCCTCGAGATTCTCCTCGATCCGGTCGGCGATCTTGTTGAGGATATTCGCGCGCTCGGTCGTGGAAGTGGCACCCCAGCCGTCGGCGGCGGCGTGCGCGGCATCCAACGCCAACTCGACATCGGGCGCGGTGGAACGCGCTACCTCACAAAAGGTTTCGCCGTCGACCGGTGACGGATTGTCGAAGTATTTCCCTTCGACAGGCGCAACCCAGTCACCACCGATGAAATTGTCGTAGCGATTCGCATAGCTGACGATGCTGCCGTCGGTGCCGGGCTTGGCGTAGGTCATGAGGTACTCCTCGCAATGGATTCGTGCGGTGCGCGCGGACCGAAACGAAGGCGGAGGTTCGCATCATGACGAGCTCCTCGTTCGACTCGGACACAGTGATACGCGCGGGGTGCTGTAGTGATACACCTCACTATGCCGCTCCTGCGTCGGGGGTGCACGGAGTTCCCGCGGAATGACCGGCCGGGGATTCGCAGGAGTGAGCAGTCACGGTCCGAAGTCGGCTGTTCCGCGCGATCGATATCGCCGATTCCGCCGAGCCGCGAGGTTTCGATCTCGACCATGCCCGGCACAGCATGACGGTGACCCGGTCGATGGATGACCGAAGACCGAGTGGCTCGGGGCCGGGCAGTTCCGGTTGCTGTGGCGCGGGCGCTCGCCGACACCGCTGCGGGGCGGGGGCGTGGCAGGTGCTGTCTGCTGCGGTGTACAGCGTGGCTCCGGTTCGGCGATGAGCTCCGGGCCCGGTCGGGTGGCGCCGGTTTGCCGCAGTAGACGAGTCCAGCGGGGCAAACGCGGGAACCGGGGTGCGATGGAGTGCGTCCATTAGGGTGAGTGAAGTTTACGAAAGGGTGGGCCGGCGCTATGGATGTGGGGCAGGGGACTGCGAACGGGCTGTATCAGCAAGCTGTGGCGGGGACTTTCCGGATGGAGCGAGGAGCTGCGGAGCGCTGCGCAGCGGTGTACACACGATTAGTGGACACCTGCCTGGACCAGCAGATAATAGACTCCGAAAGCCTGCACCGATTAGGCGGATTCGGCGGATTCGTGTCAGCGCAGCAACTGCAGGAAGGGTTTCTGGCCAAAGGGACTGCGGCAACGGATGCGCTTCTGGGTTTGAAGGAAGCTGCATTGCGTATGGCCGCAGCTTATCTTCACGCTGGTGGCGCAATCGAGGAAGCAGACGCGATGAATAGTCGTGCGCTGAGTGTCATTGGAGAGGCTGTGGAATGATTTCTCGAAACTTGCTGGCCGTTGCTGCTGCCGCGGGAGCTTTTATGGGGTTGGTGGCTTGTTCCACTCCCGCTGAGCCGCGTGAGACGGCCGTGGCTACATCTGAATCGTCTGAGGTCTCACGAACAGGCTCGGCGCGGCCGACATTGACCGAGTCGCGTTTGCAACCGCCGCCTTTGGAGAACGACTATACGAACCAGGGGCGGCCCGAGGTGGTGTTCGATCCGTGTACATGGATCAATGACGAGGCGGTGAGCGAGGCGGGTCTTGATCCGGCCACACGGCGCCGAGGCCAGGACGTAGTAGCGGAATATACATTCTTGACATGTAACTTCGATGGAGAACTTCGCAACCTCTCGATCGAATCCGGCAATGTCGCTTGGGAAGAGGACTTGCAGAGGTACAGCGGAGTCAGTGAGCCGTTGACGGTAAACGGCCGGGAAGCTCTGCTGGTGCAAGACCCAGATCAGGAGCGGGTTTGCGGCATTCATGTGCGGACCGAGGTCGGGTTTGTCATGTTCAGCTCAACCCGCACTTTCGAAGGCAACGAGGCAGGACTTCAGCGTTGCGACGGCGTTCTGGAGATCGTGACAGCGCTGGAACCCGAAATCGGGCCGGAGAACTGAAACGATGAGTGACGAGAATCCCGGCGTGTTCGGGCAATTCGGCCCGTCGATGGGGGTGGCGCCGGAATCCATGGAGGACCGAATTTCGGGACAGCAGAGCCTGGCCGGTGCACAACACGTCGGTTCCCAGGTATCGCATGGTGGACAGGACCCGGCCTACATCACTCGGATGGAACTTTTCGAAGGTCTTTCACATGAGGAAATTCATTCGAAAGTCCAGGATATGTTCCCGGGTGTTATGCATTCTGTGGCGGATATCTATCAGAGTATCGCCAACTCGCTGGGAGGTGCGCTCTTCGGTTCACTTATCTCCATTCAGCGAGAGCTATCCGAGGGGATGGCAGGTGAGTTCGCGGATGCGGCCAACCGAGCCTCGCGGACATTCTTCGATCAGGCGACCGATGTGCAAGAGGTCCTCAATGCCGTCGGTATGCGAATCCACGCGGCTGCCTACGGTGCGGAGGTGGTGAAGAAGTCCGTACCGCCACCGCCTACCCAGGGAGCGGCCCCCGGCGGAACCGCCGTGACCACGTCCGTGAACGACCCTGCTCAGATTGCGCAGACCGTCGTCGGCGCGGCCGATCCGGCGGCCCAGGCGGCTTTCGACGCATATAAGGAAGATCAGCGGCTGGCCGCCGTCGAAGTAATGAATACGGCCTACAAGCCCACCTACCAACCCGCAGGTGAGGGCGTGCCGACATTCGTTCCGGTTCAGATGCCAGGGGATCTGCCCGGCCCGACCGTATCGAACGGGTCGACCACCAGCGGCCCCGCAGGTACCACCCCAGGGCCGGGTACGCAGGCGCCCAACGGCGAGAATCCGGGACAGCACGAAACCGGCGAGCAGCCGGCGGAAACCCCCGGTTCGGCAGACGAACCCCGGACGACCACGGCCGGAACCACCGAGAATCCGACCACCGCACAACAGCCGGGCACCACCCCGGGCAGCCCGGCCGGTGATCCGCAGCGGACCACGCCCTCGACCACCACCTCCGGTTCGCCGGGCGTACCCGCCGGAACTCCCGGTTCGCCCGGGATGCCCGGCGGTGCGCCACCGCAGAACCAGGCCCCAGGGAAAACCGTTCCGGGAGCTCCCGGCGGTACACCGAACAGCCCGGCCGGCGGACCGGGGACCGCTGCCGCGGCGGGCACGGGGCGGGCGATGTCGGGTATGCCCGGCATGATGTCGCCCGGTGCGGGAGCACGGCGCGGTGAGGGCGACGATGAACACAAGGTACCCGACTACCTCGTACATGAGCGTGAGGACGAGTTGTTCGGCGCCCGGCCCCGACTGCTGGACGGTGTGCTGGGTGGCGACGCCCCTGCCGCGCAACCGGCCGACGACCGTGGAGAACGCCGGTGAAATGGGAGTTCACGCCGGACGAGTTCATGCATGTCTGGAAGGAGACCGGTAAGGACCGGTTTCCGTATCCGCTGGAATTGCGTTCGTCGGTGCGGTGGGAGGACGAATACCAGCGGCTGGCGGCCCGGATCGAAACCGCCTATCCGCGTGGCGCCGACCCCGATCTCACGTCCGCGTTGCTGGCTGCGGCGGATCCCGAAGCCACGCTCACCCTGTCGGGCAGTCGCCGCCGCCGGATCCGCGCCTACGGGGCATTCGCCGGCACCGCCGGGGTGACGGTCGTGCAGTTTCCGGGTACCGACACCGATTTCGACGGTAAGTTCGTGGTGCAGGTCGGAACACCGGCGCTCGTCCCGCGAATTTTTCTGCAGATCCTCGGCGAACTGCCCAAGGGGACCCGTCCGCCGTTGGTGGAGAGTATCGATCGGCTGCGTGACACGTACGAGATCTGGAACGGCGGCAAACCGCAACCCGCGGATCATATGCGCCGGTTGCTGAAAGCCCCCCGGGCAGGGTCGGGCTTCCTGCAGGCGCGCCATCGGCTGCGTGACCCCCAGCCGCCGGAGCCGCGCTATCTCAGCTGGTTCGATATCGCCGACGACGGCCGGTACGTCTACCGGCACCGCTACCGGGACTTCCATATCGATCCGGTGTCGCACGACGAACTGAAACGTGCGCTCACCCAACTGATTGCTCCGTTCTGATCCGCACCGGCCCCCGCTGTTCCCACGGCAGCGGGGACGGGTGAGTACCGGCCTTTTCGGTCCGGTCGATGGCGCAGAAGTGCAATCGCCCACCATCTTTCACTCCTCGGGTTAGTCTTGGCGTACGCCCGGCGCAGGATCCGGCGGGGGCACATGGACGGTGCCGGATCCATTCGCAACCTTCCGAGTTGCGGTGAAGACGTTTCGCGAAGGTGAGTCACGGAACGTCCCGCGCGGGCGTATCTCCAGTAGATCGGACGGGCACGCGGTCGCGCTGCTCATGCACTGGGGAAATGTCGTGGTAGAGCCGAATTTCCACCACGGCGCCTTCCATATCGAGACGATCCAGTTAGCGAGGGTAACTATCGTGGGTAGTGGGTCCATGCTCCCCCGTCGGGCCTTGGGGCGTCAGCTGCGCAAGATGCGACTGCGAGAGGGGATGACACAATCAGGTGCCGCGCGGGTTGCGGAGATTTCGCCGCAGTCCTACGGACGGCTGGAGGACGGCCGCCCTACCAAGGTGACGGATCTGGCGATGAACGCCTTGTGTAACGCATTTTCCAGCACGGATGAGGAGCGGTTGATCGTTCTCGACCTCGCACAGGCCACCAGGAATCCGGCCGGGTTCGAGGGTGGTTGGTGGCTATCACACAGGGCTACGGTTACAAAGAACTTCAGCGACTTCGTTACCTTGGAAGAATCGGCAACACGGGTGTTTTCGTGGGAGACGTGTCTAGTCCCCGGCCTGCTGCAGACCAGAGAGTATCGCCGCGCATTGCTGTGGGCCGAGTTCCCTGAGATGCCATCAGGCCAGGTGGAGTCGATTCTGGATGCAGTTGCTCGACGACAAGAGTTGCTGAGCAAGGCGGATTTTCACTTCGAGGGTTTGATTGCCGAGTCTGTACTGACCACCGTGATAGGCGGCCCGGCCGTCCTCGCGGACCAACTGTCGCACCTGCTTGAAGTCTCTCGTTGGCCGGGTGTGACCATGCGTGTTGTCGGCAGCCGCGCCAATGACCAGGTCGGCATGGTCACCGGACCGTTCGTACTGTTCGATCTGCCTCCGATGCCGACCTCTCGGCTACGGCAGGCGCCGGTAGTGTACATGGAAGGCCATTTCGGCAGGATCTACCTCGACGACGTGTCGGAGGTCGCCGAGTACGCGCGCGTAAGGGAAAGACTCCGGCGAACTGCCTACTCGGAGAAAGAATCTGGCGAGCTGGTTCTGGCAGCATTGAAGGAGTGGAACGATGAGGGATCTATCAACTGCCCAGTGGTTCAAAAGCAGTAGAAGTCAAGGGGACGGCAACTGCGTGGAGGTTGCGTTCCTGGACGATTCGATGGTTGGCGTGCGCGATTCCAAGGATCCCACCGGCCCGGCCTTGGTCTTCGGCGCGGCAGAATGGTCCGGTTTCCTCACCGGCCTGTCCGGTACCGGTTTCGGTGACGCCGGCGGTACGCGGCCCTGAAATTCTTCACCCGCGGCCTTCGGGATCATGGGTAGCGGTGGTCCGGCGGGGCAGCCGGACCACGGTGGGCAGCCGGATTCTCTTCGAGGACGAGGTCGGCAGGGGAGGCAGCTTGCAGCCACCGCAGTAGTGCGGAAACACTTGTGGTTCACGGGTTGTCGGTGCCACGTACTACGGTGCGTGGCATGCCTTCGACCCCGCATGAAGTGGTGATCGATATGTTCACGGAGCGGCCGCAACTGGTCGCTTCGCTGTTGGCCGCGCTCGGCTACGAGCTACCCGACTACGAGACGGTGGAACCGCGCTCCGAGCGCGCCGCTGTCGTCGCACCCACCGAGTACTACGCCGATGCGGTACTGGCATTCCGGCGCGGCGGCAGTACGGTCCTGGCGGTTGTCGTCGAAGTCCAGCTCCGCCCGGATCATGACAAACCTTGGTCGTGGCCGGTGTACACCACATCGCTGCGGGCCCGGATGAAATGCCCGGTTCTGCTTCTGGTCGTCTGTCCGGATCGGCGGACCGCGCAGTGGGCTGCCAAACCCCTCGAAATCGGCTTCGGTAATCCACCCACTACTGTGACACCCCTGGTCTTGGATCCGTCGACGGTACCGGTGGTCACCGATCCGCAGGTAGCGACCGAACTGCCGGAGCTGGCCGTGTTGTCTGCCGTCGCCCACCCGCACCACCCCGACCACACCCGGATCTGGATGGCCCTGGCCGCGAGTTTTCGCACTCTGGGAGCGGACCCGGCCCTGCGATACCATGACTTCATCCTGACGATGCTGCCGCGTGCTGTTCGTCCTGCTTGGGAGGCTTTTATGTCCACCGGTCTGCGTGATTACAACTTCACCAGCGATTTCGCCCGCAAGTACATCGCCGAAGGGGAGGCGAAGGGTGAGGCGAAATCGATCCTGACCGTTCTCGATGCACGTGGAATAGCTGTGTCCGACCACGTCCGCGATGCCATCACCTCTTGCGATGACCTGGACCAGTTGCAGAAGTGGCTGCGCCGGGCTCTCGAAGTCGTCGAGGCGGAGGAACTGCTCGCCTGACGGGCGCGGGCTCACCGGTGACGCAGACCGCACGCGTGGCACGCCGACTTCGCGCGGGTCCGGCATAGGGTCGGGTTATGAGCGAGCAGACGCAGTATCGCATCGAGCACGACACCATGGGTGAGGTCCGGGTTCCGGTGGATGCGCTGTGGCGGGCGCAGACGCAGCGGGCGGTGGAGAATTTCCCGATCAGCGGGCGTGGGCTGGAGCGGGCGCAGATCCGGGCGCTCGGGCTGTTGAAGGGGGCATGCGCGGTCGTCAACCGGGATCTCGGCCTGCTCGACGCCGAGAAGGCCGATGCCGTGATCGCGGCTGCGGCGGAGATCGCGGCGGGGCGCCACGACGACCAATTTCCGATCGATGTGTTCCAGACCGGGTCGGGGACCAGTTCGAATATGAACGCCAACGAGGTGATCGCCTCGATCGCGGCGAACAACGGGATCACGGTGCATCCGAACGATCACGTGAACATGTCGCAGTCGTCCAACGACACCTTCCCGACCGCCACCCATCTGGCGGCCACCGAGGCCGTGATCAAAGACCTGCTGCCCGCGCTGGAGCATCTGCGGCTCGCGCTGCTGGACAAATCCGATGAGTGGCGCACGGTGGTGAAATCGGGTCGTACACATCTGATGGATGCCGTTCCGGTGACGCTGGGGCAGGAGTTCGGTGGGTACACCCGGCAGGTTGCGGCGGGGATGGAACGTCTGCTGGCGACGCTGCCGCGGCTCGGCGAGTTGCCGATCGGCGGGACCGCGGTCGGTACGGGCCTGAACGCGCCCGCCGATTTCGGGGCGAAGGTGGTGGCGGAACTGGTGCGAAGCACCGGGATCGATGCGCTCACCGAAGCCGAGGATCATTTCGAGGCCCAGGCGGCGCGGGACGGACTGGTGGAGGTTTCCGGGGCACTGCGCACCGTGGCGGTGAGCCTGACGAAGATCGCCAACGATATCCGCTGGATGGGTTCCGGACCGCTCACCGGGCTGGGGGAGTTGCAGTTGCCGGATCTGCAGCCGGGTAGTTCCATCATGCCGGGCAAGGTCAATCCTGTGCTGCCCGAGGCGGTCACGCAGGTGGCGGCGCAGGTTGTCGGTAACGATGCCGCGGTGGCGTTCGCCGGTGCGGGCGGGCATTTCGAACTGAACGTCTACATTCCGGTGATGGCGCGCAATGTGCTCGAATCGATTCGCCTGCTGGCGGCGGTATCCCGGTTGTTCGCCGATCGGTGTATCCACGGGCTCACCGCGAATGCCGAACGGCTGCGGACCCTGGCCGAATCCTCGCCGTCGATCGTGACACCGCTGAATTCGGCGATCGGTTACGAGGAGGCGGCTGCCGTGGCCAAACAGGCTCTGCGGGAAGGGAAAACCATCCGGCAGACAGTGATCGACCGGGGGCTGGTCGGCGAAAAGCTCAGCGAGGAAGAGTTGGACCGGCGCCTGGATGTGCTGTCGATGACGAAAATCGACGAGGGGTGAACCGGCCGCCCGTCCCCGGCTTGCACGGTGTGGTCGCCGCCTGACCATACGGTGGCGGCGGTAGCCGGATCCGGGCCGGCGCCGCCTTGTGGACGATATCGGCGAACGGGGCATCGCCGATGTGCCGCGTCCGGCCGGGTACAACTGCAACTCGGTGTACTCGACTGGCACGGATGTGTGCCGGGGCCGGTGGGGAGCCGGCCCCGGCAAAGGATCAGGGGCGGAAGCGGTCGAGTTCGGCGCGTGCCGTTTCGCCGGCTTCACCGAGATCGGTGCGGTCGAAAACATTCCAGCGCTGCAACAGTGGAGCGAAGACCAGTTCGTCCTGTTTCGCCGGATCGTAGATCCCGGCTGCGGCCAGCGCCTCGTCGCTGCTGCGGCCGTCGGGCAGGGTGAGCGAGGGCACCCGGAACGCGGCGATCTGATCGGCGACGGCGCGCATGGCCTGATCCGGCGCCTGCTCGAAGCCGGCCGCCAGCAGATCGGCGAAGACCTCCGCCTGCATCTCGTCGTCGACGGCGATCCGCTCGCTGATGGCGGTGACCAGTTCGTTCTCCCCGAGCGCCGCGGTGTTGCGGTGCCGGATGGCGGATGCCTTCTCCTCGAATGCGCAGGCGGCCAGCACATCGAGCAGATGCATCGGCGGGCGGCGGAAGCCCGTGGTCATATGGTCCATGCGCAACCGTTCGAGTTGCACCGGATCACAGGCGCGGGTGGTCATCAGATAGTCGCGGATCAGGATGGAATGCCGGGCCTCCTCGGCGGTCCAGCGGCCCACCCAGCGCCACCAGGCGCCGGTTCGCAGATATTTGCCGACCTCCCGGTGATAGGAAGGCAGATTGTCGGCGATGAGCACGCTCACGGTGAGCGCCGTGCGCGCCGTATCGCTCAATACGGACTGGGCGGGGTCCCAGTCCTCGCCACCGAGGAAGGCGAAGTTGCGTCCGTCGTCCCAGGGCACGTAGTCGTGCGGCTGCCATTCATCGGCGGTTTCCGTATGGCGCCGCATGGTCAGTTCCACCTCGACCGCGAGGGATTCCAGCAGGTCGCGGTCGGTCAACAGATTCTGCACGCACACACGGTAGCGGGTCGGGCGGGAGATCGGGTGAGTGCCGGGTCGGGTCGGGAATTATCGGTCACAGGTCCAGTTCGGATGGTGAACGCGCACAGTTTCCGAAAAGGCCGAAAAGTGACCGCGAATTCTGCTCGGGTATGTCCCGGCAAGGGATCTGGCAGGGTTCACATGTACGGCAAAAGGGGCGCCCGCCCGTGGCAAGCGCCCCTCCGCCGGAAATCAATTCTGGGTGACGGTGGTGGAACGGTCGGACGAGTTCCAGGTGATGGTGCCGCCTTCGAACTCGCTCATCTTGCCCTCCGGAGTGTCCTGCTCGTCCGAGATCGGGAACCCGAGTTCGCCCTCGGCGCCGCCGTTGGCTTCCCACGCCTCCCGGATATCGCCCCACACGATGTGGGCCCCGGTTTCCTCGCTGAAGAAGATGGTGCCGCCGACGAAGTTCTGGTACCGGCCACCGTCACCGGCGACCTGCTCCTCGCCTTCCGGCATACCGAGCGTGCCGGCCGGGCCGCCCGCCTCGGTGTACTTCTGATAAATGCTGCCCGACACCGTGACCTCGGTGCCGTCCGGTGTCTGCACCGTGGTTTCGCCGGCATCGGCGTTGGGATCCTGATCGGGGGTCGGCGATCCTTCGGCGCCGGTGGTCTCGGTGGGGGACGCCTCCGCTCCCGGTGACCCCTCGGCCGGTGCCCCGGTGGGGGTGTTCCCCTCGCCGGTGTTCTCGCCGGGCATCACCTGCGAGGTCAGTGAGCCGACGGTATCCGATACCGAGGTGTCGTCGTCGCCGCAGCCCGCAACCAGCAGGCCCGCGGCCGCGAGCGCAATGGTGAATCCTGCTGAACGTCGAGCGAAATGGTGCATGTCCATCCTCTCGCGACAGGCCGGCGTGATCCGCGGCCGCTGCCGCGTGGCTCATCACTCCGGCTCATTGAGGTGGCAACGCAACGGCTACCCAGCGTGGGATCCGTGACGTCACCACCTTCGGTGGTCACGGGGATCGTACCCGGATTGATCCGGCTGAGGATACTTCGCCAGGAATTAGCTGAATATTCGGTCGGCGGCCCGACTGATCGCTGCGGTGTCGCCGAAGGGGGGTATTTCAGTGCACGACACCGCCTGACGTGCCCAACCGCCGGTGCCGAGATCGGCGCGGTCCTGAACGGGTCCGCCCATGACACCGAAGGCAACGGGCAGCGCCGCCGAGTGCAGTGGGCTCGAAAGTTTCGGCCCGCGAGCCAGCAGCCTCGTCGAGTTCGATGAGGCCCTGAAAGGTTCCGGCCCGCCGCTGCTCTCCGTGCTCGGTGCTATGCGATGCGAGGCGGCGCGGCCACGAGTGTCGAGTGCGGGAAAGCAGAGGCGGGCCGGAACCCCCGCGCGCCGGAGACGCGCCGATATCAGGGCAAGGGAGGGTTGGCGTGTTCGTCGCCGTGGAAATCGACCGATGAGTACTCGCGGAGCTTGGTCAGCCGGTGGTAGGCGTCGATCATCCGGACGGTGCCCGATTTCGACCGCATGACGATCGACTGAGTGGACGCACCGCCGCCGTAGTAGCGGACGCCGCGCAGGAGGTCGCCGTCGGTGACGCCGGTGGCGCAGAAGAAGACGTTGTCGCCGGAAACCAGGTCCTCGGTGACCAGGACACGGTCCAGATCGTGTCCGGCGTCGATGGCCTTCTGGCGTTCGTCGTCGTCCTTGGGGGCGAGTTTGCCCTGCAATACGCCCCCCATACAACGCATGGCGGCGGCGGCGATGATGCCTTCGGGAGTGCCGCCGATGCCGACGAGGATATCGGTGCCGGAATCGGGGCGGGCGGCGGCGATCGCGCCGGCGACGTCACCGTCGGAGATCAACCGGATGCGGGCGCCGGCGTCGCGGACCTCCTGGATCAGGTCGGTATGACGGGGCCGGTCCAGGATGCAGACGGTGATATCGGATACCGACGCGCTCTTGGCTTTGGCGACCTTGCGGATGTTCTCCGCCATCGGCGCCGAGATATCGATCACGTCGGCGGCGTCGGGGCCCACGGCGATCTTGTGCATGTAGAACACGGCCGAGGGATCGAACATGGCTCCGCGTTCGGCGACGGCGAGCACCGAGATCGCGCCCGGCGAACCCTTCGACATCAGCGTGGTGCCGTCGATCGGGTCGACCGCGAAGTCCACTTCGGGGCCGGTGCCGTCACCGACGTTCTCCCCGTTGTAGAGCATGGGCGCCTCGTCCTTCTCGCCCTCGCCGATCACCACGACACCGCTCATCGATACCGAGCTCACCAGTTGCCGCATCGCATCGACGGCCGCTCCGTCGCCGCCTTCCTTGTCGCCGCGGCCCACCCAGCGGCCCGCCGCCATCGCACCGGCCTCGGTGACACGGACGAGTTCGAGCGCGAGGTTGCGGTCGGGCGCCTCGCGGCGGCTCGAAGGGGTCGCGGATGCCGTCATAGCGGGTGCCTCCTTGGCGTCGGAACTTCGGGGTAATTGTCGCATTGACCGGTTCCGTGGAAATGATCACCTGGTACGGCAGTACCGGGGGCGGGGCGGGGTGTGCCCTGTACCACGATGGATACTGGGGGCGTGCCGAACAAGAAGCCACGCATCATGAACGACTACCGGGATCTGTTCTGGTCGCTGATCCCGTTGGTGCTGATCGCTGTGGTGTTCGCCGGGCTCACCAGCCAATGCAGTTTCGCGGCGAACGGTCCGACACAGGGCACAATCCCGAGTTTCGATGCCGCCGCGGCCCTGCGCTCGGACGCCCAGAACCTCCGGTTCCCGGTGCGGGAACCGGCGCTGCCGGATAACTGGAAACCGAATTCGGGCAGCCGCGACACCATCCCCGCCGCCGGTGGCGGCACGGTGAGCACCATCGGTTACATCACCGGTGCCGGCACCTACATGGAACTGAACCAGAGCGACGCCACCGAAGAGGTGCTGCTCGACCATGCCGTGGGCCGCCGATACGCCACCGGCACCCACGAAACGGGCGGGCAGAAATGGGTCGTGTACGACGAACCGGGTGCCGAACCCGCATGGGTCGCCGATTTCGGGGACAGCCGGGCGCTGATCCGGGGCGCGGGCGATACCGCGGCCTTCGAAACGCTCGCCGCGGCGGTCACAGCTGCCCAGCCGCTACCGTCCCGGTGACCGGCTAATCCCGATCGGATTCGGCGAGCGCCTTCTCGATCCGCTGCCGGGCGCCGGCCAGATGTTCCTCACACCGGTTGGCCAACGCTTCGCCGCGTTCCCACAGCGCCAGGGCGTCGTCGAGATCCATACCGCCCTGTTCCAGCATCTTCACCACATTGACCAGTTCGTCACGGGCACGTTCGTAGCCGAAACCGGTGATCTCGGCCAGCTCGTCGGCGGCGCTGGTATCGGGCACGATCAGGTCCTCTCGGGGTCGTGGGGGTGCGGGTGCGCGGCGCGCCGGGCCGGGGAGCTGCCCTCGCCGAGCGGGGTGGTGCCCAGGCCGGCGGCGGAAATCGCGCCGTCACCGACGCGGATCCGTAGCTGGCTACCCGCGGGGGCGTCGTCGATACTGCGCACCACATGGCGTTCGGGGCCCGCGACTCGTTGCACGACAGCGTAGCCACGGGCCAGCGTCGCGGCGGGACCCACGGCGGTCAGCTGCCGTCGCAGATGGCCGGTGGTGGTGGATTCGGCGCGGAGCAGATCGGTGACGGTGCGACGGGCCGCAGCGCGCAACCGTTCGACCTCGTCGTGGCGGTGGCCGAGTTCACGCAGAGGGTCGGCCAGCACCGGACGCGAACGCAACTGTGCCAGCGCGGCGGTCTCCCGCTGGACCCAGCCGCGCAGAGCGGCGGCGGACCGGGAACGCAGTTCGCGGACCAGCGCGGTTTCGGCGGCGGCATCGGGAACGACGCGTTTGGCGGCGTCGGTCGGGGTGGCGGCGCGCCGATCGGCGACCAGATCCGACAGCGGGGAATCGGGCTCGTGACCGATCGCGCTGACGATCGGCGTGGTCGCGGCGACGATCGCGCGGCACAGGGTTTCATCGGAGAACGGCAGCAGATCCTCGACACTGCCGCCGCCGCGGGCCAGCACGATCACCTCGACCGCGGGGTCGCGGTCGAGTGCGGCCAGCGCGTCCAGAATCTGCGGTACCGCGGATGGGCCTTGAACGGCGGTATTGCGTACTTCGAACCGCACCGCGGGCCAGCGGCCCCGGGCCACGGTCAGCACATCGTGTTCGGCGGCGCTACCGCGGCCGGTGATCAGGCCGACGGTCGCGGGCAGGAACGGCAGCGGCCGTTTGATGCGTTCGTCGAACAACCCCTCCGCCGCCAGCAGTGCCTTGAGCCGTTCGATCCGGGCCAGCAGTTCACCGACACCGACCGGACGGATCTCGGTGACCCGCAGCGACAGGGTCCCGCGACCGGTGAAGAACGAGAGTTTGCCGTACACCACCACCCGGCTGCCCTCCTGCAGCGGGACCGGAGCATCGCGTAACAGCGCCGGATCGCAGGTGACCGACAGCGACATATCGGCGGCGGGGTCGCGCAGGACGAGGAACGCGGTACGGGTACCGGGCCGTAGATTGATCTGGGTCAGCTGTCCCTCGACCCAGATACTGCCGAGCCGGTCGATCCACTGGGCGACCTTCATCGACACCGAACGCACCGGCCACGGCTGTTCGGCGGAATTGGCGGGGGCGGGCGGCTGTCCCGGACGGCCGGAAGCGGTCCGGCCGGCCGCGGGCGCCGGGTCGGCTCCCGTCACTGGGCGCGCACGGTGGCGATCCGGTTGGTCAGCATGGTGACGAATGCCGCACGGTCCCGGGTGCGCTGCTCGTAGTCCAGCAGGGCCACCAGATCGGCGACGGTCAGGGTGCGCAACCGGCCGCGCAACTGGGCCAGAGTCATGTTCGGGTAGTCGTAGCGGGCGCCGACCTCGGGGAGTTCGGGTTCGCGGGCGGCTGCCGGCTCCGGGGCGTTCGTCGCCGGGGATCCGGCGTTCTCGGCCGTCTCCTCCGCAGCATCTGCCGCTTCCGGCTTCGAAACAGGCGCAGTCTCGGGACCCGGGGCCGGTATGTGCCGATCGGCTTGCGGGGCAGACTCCGGCGCGACCCGCTCGTCCCACTCTTCGGTCTCGAAGGCGGTGGCCTCGGGCGCCGCGCTTCCGTTCTGCATCGCGCGCAGGCCGGCCAGGGTTTCCTGCAGTGCCAGCTCCACCTCCACCGGATCGGAATCGAACCGGTCGAATCCGCTGTTACGCGCGGGCGCGCCGCCGGGCCTGCGTACCGGCAGCTCCTCGTCCTCGTCGAACGTGGCCCATTCCGGCTGCTGTTCCGGACGGTTGACGATCCGGTCGAAAACCGAATCACCCTTGATCGCGAGACTGGTGACGAACTGCTGGGCGTGCATACCCACCTGCAGCAGCTGGCTCACCGCGGTGACGGGAAACTTGACCGCCGCGGAAGGCAGCCGTCGCGTCTCCTCCAGGACGTAGACGGCGGCTCCGGCGGCGACACGGGCCAGGAACGGTGGTCGAAACATGGTACTAGCCTGCCCGATATTGCCTGGTCCGCAAAAGAGGTCGGGCCCCACTCGGCCCGGCGTGGGACGCCGCCGGCGCCCGGCCTGTTCGGGTCGCGGCCGGCTCGCAGACCGCACCGGCCACTGTGACGAACCTCCCGCCGCAGGTCAGCGCGGTGCGGAAGGGGTGCAGCGGCCGGGCGCCACCGGGCCGGGTGTGCCGGGGCGCACGGTCGCAGCAGGGGCCCGGGGTACGCACGTATCCTGTCGGCATGTCCTCGGCCATACCGTTGAATGTCGGAATCACTCGCTCGGCAGGCGCCGCCACCGCCGAGGGGAAACGAGTGCTGCTCGCCGAACCCCGCGGCTACTGCGCGGGCGTGGACCGCGCGGTGGAGACCGTGGAGAAGGCGCTGGAGAAACACGGCGCGCCCATCTACGTCCGCAAGGAGATCGTGCACAACCGCCATGTGGTGGAAACCCTGCGCGAACGGGGCGTGATCTTCGTCGACACCACCGACGAGGTGCCCGAGGGCGAACTCGTGGTGTTCTCCGCCCACGGCGTCTCCCCGGCCGTCCACGCCACCGCCGCCGAACGCAACCTGCGCACCATCGACGCGACCTGCCCCCTGGTGACCAAGGTGCACCAGGAAGCCAAACGATTCGCCCGCGACGACTACGACATCCTGCTCATCGGCCACGAAGGCCACGAGGAAGTCGAAGGAACCGCCGGGGAGGCGCCCGAGCATGTGCAACTGGTCGACGGACCGGACGCGGTCGCCGGGGTGCGGGTGCGCGACGAATCCAAGGTGATCTGGCTGTCGCAGACCACGCTCAGCGTGGACGAAACCATGGAGACCGTCTCCCGGCTGCGCGAGAAGTTCCCGGCGCTGCAGGATCCACCCAGCGACGATATCTGCTACGCCACGCAGAACCGGCAGGTCGCGGTGAAGGCGATGGCGCCGGAATGCGATCTGGTGATCGTCGTCGGATCGCGGAACTCGTCGAACTCGGTACGGCTGGTCGAGGTGGCGCTGGGCGCCGGCGCCAGGGCGGCGTACCTGGTCGACTACGCGCGTGAGGTCGATCCGGCCTGGCTGGACGGCGTGCAGACGGTCGGAATCACCTCCGGGGCCTCGGTACCGGAGATTCTCGTACGCGGTGTACTGGACATGCTGGCCGAGCACGGCTTCGGTGAGGTGCAGCCGGTCACCACCGCGAACGAGACCCTCGTCTTCGCCTTGCCGCGAGAGCTGCGCGCCGCCCGGCGCTGACCCCTGGACCGGAACGGTCTGCCCCTCGGGCATCGGTCCGGCTCCTGTGCACGGGGCGGCGCGGGATCAGGACCTACTCGCAGAACGTGCGAGGGTGATATTCCACCCAACCGACCGGCTGGCCGCGAGCGGGCGGATTCGATCGCTGCTGCTACCGCGGTTGCGGGTGCCGAGGCGGTCCACTGGTGCACGTCTGCGCCGGATATGCGGCCGTGCCGTGGTGCGCTGTGGGGGCGGCGGGAAGTATCGGACGGTATGCGGGTGGGCGCCGAACGGCGATGTGCCGTGCCCGGGATTCGTCCCGGCCGTTCACATCCGTTCGGGGCGCCGGCGTTCCGGGATGGGCTCCCGATCGCGAAACCGCGCGACCTGCGGCTGGCGCGGTGGTTCGCCGCCTCCGCGCCGGGTGCGGGCTCGGGCCGGTTCCTCCGGCATCGGGGCACCGGAACGCGGCGGACGGTGTTGATGGACGTCCCGGGCCCGCGGCTGGGCTTCCCGGGAACGGGGTGTAGCCGCGCGCGCCGGTTGGTCCGCCGCCGCGCGGCCCCGGCTGCCGCGGCGTGGCGGCTCGGGGGCGGATTCACGGGTGTAATCCGGTTCGGGATTCTCCGGGCGCTTCGGCCGGGATTTGGCCTTGGCCCGCGTACTCGTCTTCGAACGGGCGGCCAGTGTTTCCGCGCGCGTCGGTTTACTCCCGCGGGCCGGTTTTCCCTCGCCGGCCGCCGACCGTTTGGACTGTCCACGACCGGAGCGTTTCGTGGTCTCGCGGTGCGGCCGGTCTTCGGAGCGGTTGCGCGGCTGCGCGCGGCTCGTGCGCCGTTCGCGCCGGCCCCAGCTCGTGCCGCGCCGCGCCTCGGCGGTTTCCCGCGCCGTTTTCTCCGACCGGTACTGCGCGATCCGGATCGCCGCCACCAGCAACACCAGCACGGTGGCCAGCATCATCGGCGGGAAGCGGTGGACCAGCGGGATGGCCAGATTCAGCAGGATGTCCTTGACCGAGGAGGTACTGCTCCCGGTGAGCTGGCGGTAGGCGAGCGGGACCGCGATGAACAGGAGTAGCGGCGGTAGCACCATCGTCGGGAACAAGCCGCGGAACCGCACGGTCGCAACGGCCGCCAGACAGCCGAAGACATAGAACGCGCTGAAGGTGCCGGTGAGGTCCGTGACATCGCCGAGGGCGTCGATGAGGAAGCCCACGAATGTGCACGCCGCCGCGATGAGCACCGCGGCATACGCCGGTACGCCCGGCACCGTCGGCAGTAACGAACGTTGCGGCGCGGGCACCCGGGAATTCACTCGTTGGGAAGCAGCCACGTAATGAACACTATCGCCCGGAAGGGTCGGCCGCGTTACGGCACGGCGGGTCCGGCGTGAGGATTGTGCGGAAACGGTGCTCGGCGCGCATATTCATTACTGTCCCGACCTGTTGGTGGCGCCCGCCACGAATGGCTCATTCGAGACGCGGGCGGTAATGGGACACGGTCGGTGGTGCGGGGCGGTGGCCGGATCGGCGGGCGGAGAACGGTGTCGGCGTGTTGCCGGTGTGGCGTCGCCGGGAATCGGAGTCGCATTGAAAGCTGTCGGTGGGTTGCCCTAAATTCGCGGTCATGCGAATCCTGCATACGTCGGACTGGCATATCGGACGCACCTTCCACGGCGTCGACCTGCTGGCCGACCAGCAGCGGGTCCTCGAGGCGATAGCCGGACTCGTCGCCGCGGAAGGGGTGGATACCGTGGTGCTCCCCGGCGACGTCTACGACCGGTCCATCCCCAGTGCCGACGCTATCGCGGTGTGCAACAGGGGTTTCGAGGCCATCCGCGCGGCCGGGGCGCGAATCGTGGCAACCTCGGGCAACCACGATTCCCCCACCCGGCTCGGCGCCGGGGCCAGTTTCGCCGCCGCCGGTGGGCTGTATCTGCGCACCACCGTGGCCGATTCACACCGGCCGATTCTGCTGTCCGATTCCCACGGCGAGGTCGCGTTCTACGGGATCCCCTACCTGGAACCGGAGATATGCCGCGCCGAACTCGGCGTCCCGCAGGCCCGCTCCCACGCCGAAGTGCTGGCCGCGGTGCTGAACCGTATCCGTGCCGATATGGCGCAACGCCCGGGGGGCCGGGCGGTACTGCTGGCGCACGCCTTCGTGGTCGGTGGAGTGGCCGGTGGTTCGGAACGTTCCATTTCGGTGGGCGGGGTGGAGACCGTTCCGCTGCAGTTGTTCACCGAACTCGCGGCCGACTATGTCGCCCTCGGGCACCTGCATTCCCCGCAGACTCTGGCCGGATCGGTGCGTTATTCGGGATCGCCACTGCCGTACTCGTTCGGTGAGAGTTCACACCGGAAGAAGGTGTGGCTGGTGGATCTCGACGCCGCGGGTCCCGCCCAAGTGCAGGAACGAGAACTACCGCAGGTCCGCGGTCTGAGCAAACTCACCGGAACACTGGAGGAACTACTCGGCGATTCCGCGTGGGAACCGGCCGAACAGCACTACGTTTCGGTCACCCTCACCGATTACGCCCGGCCGGTGGACGCCATGCGGAAACTACGGGAGCGGTTTCCGCATGCGGTGCATGTGGAATGGGAGCGTCCACAGGCGGACACGGCACTGAAATACCGGGAGCGGGTGCGCGGCCGCGACGATACCGATATCGCCCGCACCTTTCTCGGCGATGTCCGGGGCGAACCCAGCGAAACCGAGATGCAATGGCTGGCCCGGGCACTGTCCGCCGCGGTACGCGAGCCCGAGTCCGCAACCGCCTTCGCGGAACCGGTGGACGCCGGAACGGAACTCACGGCATGAGATTGCACCGGCTGGAGATGACGGCGTTCGGCCCGTTCGCCGAAACCACGGCGATCGATTTCGAGGAACTCGGCGCGGACGGGCTGTTCCTGCTGCACGGCCGTACCGGCGCGGGTAAGACCACGATCCTCGACGCCATCGCCTACGCGCTCTACGGCCGGGTCCCCGGCGCCCGCGGGGACAAACGCCTGCATTCCGATCACGCGCCCGCGCATACCCGGCCCGAGGTGATTCTCGAGGCGACCCTGGGCGGGCGTCGGGTCCGGATCATCCGCAGCCCGGAATTCGAACGGCCCAAACTGCGCGGCAGCGGAAACCGGGTGGAGCCCGCCAAGGCCACCCTGGCCTGGCTGGACGGACGCGGTACGAATCTGTCGCGGATCAACGAGATCGGTGATGAGGTCATCCGCCTGCTCGGGATGAGCGCCGACCAGTTCTTCCAGGTCGTTCTGCTCCCCCAGGGAGATTTCGCTCGTTTCCTGCGCGCCGAGAACGAGGACCGGGAACGACTACTGGAGAAGTTGTTCGATACCGGCCGTTTCGGCACAGCCGAACAGTGGCTCGCCGCGCAGCGCAAGAACTCCGGTGAACAGATCGGGGCGCAGCAGCGCAATGTCGAGGATCTGATCACCCGGGTCGCGGTGACCGCGGGTATCGACCGCACCGAGCGGATCGATATCCTCGATGCGGTCGAATGGTCACAGGATCTGCTGAACACCGCCCGCGGCGACCTGGAGATGGCGCAACGTGAGTTGGCGCTGCGTCGAGAGGAATCGGCGGACGCCGACGAACAGGCGGAAAGCGAACGCCGTGCGGCCGAACGACGCCACCGTCTCACCCTCGCGCGGCAGCAGCTCGACGACTACGCGGCCGATGACCGGCAGCGCGAGAACGACCGGGCCGAACTGGAACGGGCCCGGCGCGCCGAGCCGGCCGCCGCCGCGCTGGCGGAGGCCGAGGAGGCGGTGGAAGCCGCGCAGGGGTGCGATGCAGCGGCCGATGCCGCGGCCCGGCGATTGACTCGCCTGGCCGCGGAGCCCGAAAGCCTGGATGTTCCCGGGATTCGCCTGGTACGGCCCGACGCGCCTATCGAGCGAGCCGCCGGGAACCGGCCGGGTGAATCCGCCCGGGGGAGCACCCCGGTCGACGTTGTCCCTGCCGGGACGGAATCGGACCGTGGAGACGACGGCGGCGATTTCGCTCTGTTCGCGCTGGAGCCCGAGCGTGCGGCGGGTGTATCGACGCCGCACGCACCGGACAGCGGCCCGGACGAGGATCTCACCCTGGACACCGCGATCCGAGGCTGGAGCGCGCACCTCGGTCAGCTCGAGGAGATCCGGTCCGCCGCCGCGAACGCCGAGAAGCTACGGGCCGAGCTCGGCGAACTCGACGAAATCGGTGCGCGGCTGCGAGACCGGGCCGCGGAACTCACCGCGCGCCGGGCCCGCTTGCCGGAGGCCCTGGCGGCTGCCGAGGCCCGAGCGCGCGAGGCAGACGACGCCAAGGCGGCGCTGCCCGGCCTGCGGTCCGAACACCAGCGGTTGCAGCAGGCGGCCACCGCCGCGGTCGAACTGGCCGGGGCGCGAACCCGGCTCGATCGAGCGCGTGTCGATTCCGACGCAGCGCGGGCGGCGCATCTGGAGGCCCGCGAACGGGTGCTGGATCTGCGTGCCCAACGTCTGGCCGGGATGGCGGCGGAACTGGCCGGGCATCTCGTAGACGGGCAGGCCTGCGCAGTCTGCGGATCGGCCGACCATCCACAGCCCGCGCGTGCCGGGACGGCGTCGGTCTCCGAAGACGACGAAGCGGCGGCCGTCGGAGCCGAACAGGCCGCCCACGTCACCTCGGAGCGTGCCCAGAGTGCAATGGCACAGGTGGAGCGTGATATCGAAGCTCTGGTCGCCCGCGGCGGCGATACCGACCCGGTGGAACTCGCCGCGGCTCTGGACCGGGCCACCGACCGCTGGGGTGATGCGGAAGAGTTGGCCGCCACGGCCGGTGAATGCGCCGCCGAGATCACCCGCCTGCGCGCGGACGAGAATCGGCTACACGATGCCCTCCGCGAGACCGAGACCCAGGCCGGCGCGGTGGCCGCACAGTGGCGAGCCGGTCACGAACGGCTCACCGAAATCGACCGCAAACTGCGCACCGCGGCAGGTCACGACGGGACGATCGGCCGTCGCCGCGAACGCCTGTACGCGCTGATCGCCGCCGCCGGGGACCGGCGCGAAACCCTGGGAGCCGCGCGGGCCGCGTGGGAGAAAGCGGCCGGATGCGTGGCGCGCGTCGAAAAGCTCGCGATTGCAGCTGGTTTCGGTGCGCGCGCGGAGGCGATCGAGAAATCGGACCGTTCCGGCTCGGCCGCGGAGGATCACGCGGCCCGGCTGCGTGCAGCCGCTGGAGCGGTGCGGGCCCGCCCATCGCGTGACACGGGCGTCCCGGAGTTCGCCGGCGTACCGAACGGGTCGGGTATCGCCGGGCCGGGCGAGTCGGCAACAGGTGGAAGCGATTCCGCGGAGGCGGTCGGCGGACACGAGGAGACCGGCGTCGCCGAGGTGGCCGGTGGATCTGAGGGTGCCGGCGTCGCGGGGCTGTCCGGGGAGCCTCAGGAGATCGGCGTTGCAGGGGCTGCCGGTGGTCCAGGGGCGGCCGAGATGGTGGGGTCGGCCGTTGACCCCGCGGCGCTATCGGCTGTTCTGCGCTCGTATGCGCCGTTGATCGCGGCGGCTACCCGGACCCGGGAACGGCAGGAGACCATCCGTGCCGCCCTCGCCGCCGCCGAGGAGTCGCGGGCGGCCGCCCAGGCCGTGGTGGACGAACCCGAGATCCAGGCGGCCGCCGCGACCGAACCCCGTGACCAGGACGGACTCGCCGAGGCGGTGCACAAGGCCCGGCAGGCGCTGGACGAGGCAGTGGCTGTGCACGGGGCCGCCGTGCAGCGGGTCACCCGGCTGGAAACCCTGTGCGGACAGTTGTGGGCGGCGGTGGACCTCATCACCCCGGCGCAGCGGGCGCACCGGGAGCTGGCGGAGCTGGCCGAGGTTGTCGCCGGCCGTGGCGAGAACAACCGCCGGATGTCGCTGCGGTCCTATGTGCTGGCGGCCCGGCTGGAGGAGGTTGCGGTCGCGGGGTCGGCGCGGTTGCGCCGGATGTCGGGCGGGCGCTACGAATTCGTACACACCGACCGCGCCGGTACGCACGGCCGGCGCGGTGGCCTGGGGCTGGATATCCACGACGACTACACCGGTGCTGTCCGTCCCGCGCGCACCCTCTCCGGCGGGGAGACGTTCATGGCTTCGCTGTCGCTGGCACTGGGTCTGGCCGATACCGTCGCCGCGGAGGCGGGCGGGATCATCCTGGACACGCTGTTCATCGACGAAGGTTTCGGCAGCCTGGACGCCGATACCCTGGACGCCGTAATGGGGGTGCTCGACGAACTCCGCGCGGGCGGGCGTGTGGTGGGCCTGGTGAGCCATGTCGACGAGATGCGCCAGCGCATCCCCAGCCGTCTGCATGTCATCCGTGGAGCCCACGGTTCCCGAGTGCAGGCCACCGTCGTCTGATCCGCGGCCGCCGGTCCTTCCGGGTAACGCGGCCGAGCATCGCGAGGATTCGGGCCTACCGCCGGAATCCGCGGAGTACGGCGGGCAAGTCGTCGATGATGTGGGCGCCTCCATTGCCGCAAGGTGCCCACCCGGATCGAATTCGATGCAGCTCACGAGGTGGTGGTTTGTTCTGCGATGCGGCGGACCCGGATACCGAGGTCTTCGGCAGCACCGCGTCGCTCGTCGGTCTCACCGAGGCGATCGACGTAACCCAGTTTGCTGAGCGGACGCCCGGACGAACCAGTTTCCTCGCGGTCGAGAGCCGTCAGCGGGGCGATTCGTGGTCGAGCAGCCAGCGTTTGGCGGGCAGTCCCCAGCGGAAACCGCCCAGGGTGCCGTCGGTGCGCAGGATCCGGTGGCACGGTACGAAGAGTGCGGCGGCATTGCGGGCGCATGCGCCGGCGGCGGCGCGGGTGGCGGCCGGTCGACCGGCGCGGGCGGCGAAAGCTGTGTACGAAATGGGATTACCGGGCGGAACCGTGCGCAGCACGTCCCAGGCATGCGCGAGGAACTCCCCCGACTGCTGCCGTACCGGAACAGCGTCGATCGCGGTGAGATCGCCCTGGTGGTAAGCGGTGACAGCCGCGGTCACGGAACCGAGTTCGGTGCGGGCGCGCACATTGTCCGGTCGTAGCGCGGGGTGGACGAGGACACGCAGGTCTTGCGGCGCCGCGGTCCAGCCGGCCGCCAGTACCGCACCGTCCGTTGCGACGATGGTGGTGAAGGGGCCGAGCGGGGTGTCGACGGTCGCGAAATCGGCTGTGCCGGTGTGGGTCGGGGAGAGGGTGGGGGCGGTCGTCACGAGATACTCACTTTCGCTTCGGGTTCAGCGGATTTCCCGGTGGCGCGGGCGCGCAGTTCGGAGCGCCACAGTTGCATGGACAGGTAGGAGCGCCAGGGTGACCAGCGCGTGGTGTCGGACAGGTCGATCCCGTGCCGGGCGGCGCCGCGGCGGACCACGAGATCGGTGGTGAGCAGGATGTCGGGGTCGGCGAGCAGCCGCATGGTCACGTAGTCGGCGGTCCAGGGTCCGACGCCCGGGAGTGCCAGCAGGTCGCGGCGCAGGTCAGCGGCTGTCCGGCCCTGGTGCAGCACCAGCTCGCCGCTCGCGAGTGCGGCTGCGACGGCGGTGATCGAACGGATGCGCGCAGCGGGACCGGCCAGTACGTCCGCGCCGTGCTCGGCGATCGCGGCGGGAGTGGGGAACAGGCGCGGGATCGGCCCGTCGGTGGGTTCACCTAGCGCGGCGACCAGGCGGGCGGTGTGGGTGTTCGCGGCCGCCACCGAAATCTGCTGACCGATCATGGTGCGTAGCAACAGTTCCGAGGCGTCCGCGCAGCCGGGTACCCGGATGCCCGGGGTGAACGGTGCACCGTCGCCGGCCGGCCCCGAGTGCAGGAGTGCTTCGTCGACGGCGACCGGATCGGCGTCCAGGTCCAGGAGATGCCGGATCCGCGCGACGGTGGGCGCGAGATCGCGCATATCTCGCAGGGCGAGGTCCGCGCGGACATGGCCCGGCAGCACACTGAGCCGTATCCCCGCGTAACCGTGCGGGGTACGAAGATTGCGCAGGTAGGCGCCTTCGCCGGTCGGCTCGGTGCGCCACAGTTCGAGGCCGGGCGTCGTATGGGCCGCCAGGAACCATTCCAGCCAGTCCCGGTCGAGTGGTTCGCGGTAGGGCAGCCGCAGGGTGAGGGTGCCGCAGGTGGTGGCTGCTGCCGGGTCGTTCACCCCCGGTCCGGTCGGCCCTGCCGATCCGGACCGGTTCCGCGACGAATCGGCGCGATCCCGCCGCTGCGCCTCCGTGCGCATGGTGCTCGGGCTCACCGCGAACACCTCGCGCACGGTGTCGTTGAACTGGCGGATACTCGCGAAACCGGCGGCGAAGGCGATATCGGACATCGGCATCTCCGTGGTCTGGATGAGCAGCCGCGCCGTATGCGCCCGATGGGCCCGTGCCAGCGCGAGCGGGCCGGCGCCGAGTTCGCTGGTGAGCACCCGGGTGAGCTGGCGTTGCGAATAGCCCAGCGTCGCCGCCAGCGCCGACACTCCGCCGCGTTCCACCAAGCCGTCGCCGATGAGCCGCATGGCCCGCGCCGCGAGATCCGCCCGGGTGTTCCACAGCGGTGACCCCGGCGCGGCATCGGGCAGACAACGCCGGCAGGCCCGGTAACCGGCCTGCTGCGCGGCGGCGGCCGTCGGGAGGAAGGTCACGTTCGCCGGTTTCGGGGTTATCGCCGGGCAGGACGGGCGGCAGTAGATCCCGGTGGTGCGGACGGCGGTGTAGAACTGCCCGTCGAACCGGGAATCGCGCGCGGTGACGGCGCGGTAGCAGCGTTCGAAATCCAGGACCGTGATGCTCACCCGGTTCACGATGTCAGGTCGAGCGGGGCGTGGCTAGCGGAAAACAGACATCATGGTGGGTGAGTCCTTGGGGCGCCGTGCCCGCTGTCTGTGCAGGTCACGGACGATCATGGTGCAGGTTCTACGCATCATCACTGGATGCGACGGCCTCGAGCGCACAAGCGGACCGGCCCGGCGGCAGCCGGCTCCGATATCGAAGACGATCTGCCCCCGGGGCGGTCGGCCGCGACTGCCGTGCCGTGCGGTTCGGACCGAGTGCAACGGGTTGCCGATCCGGCACGGGATCGCAGCGTTGCGGATGCTGTCCGCCGCGCAGGCGCGACGGACCTCGGGGGTAACTGCACCGCGTGGCTTCGTGGCCCCGGGGTCTGGCGTGGAATTCGGGGCGGCGCAGTGCCCGTCCGGTCAGCAGCAGCGGGCGCCCGGGTTGCGTTCTGCGTCCGCGTGCCGCTCACGCCAGTACGCGCGTTCGTCGGGGATCGGCTTGCCGGGGTGCACCCGGCGCATATGGGCGACGTAGCGCTGATAATCCTGGCCGCCGACGACGGAGTCCATATACCAGGCGACCGTGCGCGCCGCCCGGACCACCGCCGTTGCGCCCCTACGCCACACTGCGGGGCGCGGCGGGGTATCCCGGTGGTGGGCCGGTGCGGCGCGGCGAATCAACTGCGAACCTCCGCGTGGGCGGCTCCGGGCACCTCGGCCTCACCCTTGGCGATCAGCTCGTCCCATTCCCGCTGCACTTCCTTCTCCGCTTTGGTCGGAAGGAAACCGCTGGGCGCGAAAATCTTCGACGGCTCCTCCGGTGATTCCGTGGTGGAGGTACCGCCGGACTTCCAGGCCCGGTAGCACACCCATGCACCGGCCAGCGCCACGATCAGCACCAGCACCGCGAAGATGATCGACAGCGCGCCCTGGATGAACGTATTGCGGATCACCGCGTCCACGTCGCCGGGGGTTTTCGCGGTCAGGCAGAGTTCGCCGGCGTCGCGGGCGGCGCGGCAGATGCTGTTCTGCTTCCAGTAGCCCACCTTCGGGTCGGCGGAGAAGATCTTCTGCCAGGAGGCGGTCATGGTGACGATCAGGTCCCAGGCCAGTGCGATACCGGGGATCCAGGCCCACTTCGTCAGGCCCTTCTTCACCAGGATGGTCAGTACCACCACCAGCGCGATCGCCGCCAGCAGTTGGTTGGCGATACCGAACAGCGGGAACAGCGCGTTGATACCGCCCAGCGGATCGGTGACGCCCATGAGCAGGATCGAACCCCAGGCGGCCACCACGATCGCCGAGCACAGCCAGGCCCCGACCCGCCAGGACGGGTCGGAGAACTTGCGGGCCGGGCCGCGCAGGTTACCGAGCGAATCCGAGAGCATGAACCGCGCGACGCGGGTGCCAGCATCGATCGTGGTGAGGATGAACAGCGCCTCGAACATGATCGCGAAGTGGTACCAGAAGGATTTCATCCCGGCACCGCCGAGGAATCCCGAGAACACCTCCGAGATACCGATCGCCAGCGTCGGCGCGCCACCGGTACGGGAGATCACCGATTCCTCGCCGACATCCGCCGCGGCCTGGTCGAGTACGGCGCCGCTGGTCGGCGGGCCGGACAGACCCAGACCGTTCGTGTAGGCGGCGGCGGTTTCCGCGGTACCGCCGGTCGCGCCGGCCGGGGCGTTCATTGCGAAGTACAGATGCTGGTCGATGATCGAGGCCGTGATGATGGCCATCACCGCCACGAACGACTCCATCAGCATGCCGCCGTAGCCGATCATCTTGGCGTGCGATTCCTTCTCCAGCAGCTTCGGCGTCGTCCCCGACGACACCAGTGCGTGGAATCCGGACAGGGCACCGCAGGCGATGGTGATGAACAAGAACGGGAACAGGCTGCCCGCGAACGCCGGGCCGGTGCCCGAGGTGGCGAACTCCGAGATCGCGGGTGCTTTCAGCACGGGCAGGGTGATCAGGATGCCGACGGCCAGCAGCCCGATGGTGCCGATCTTCATGAAGGTCGACAGATAGTCGCGCGGCGCCAGCAGCAGCCAGACCGGCAGCACCGAGGCCACGAAACCGTAGGCGATGAGCATCCAGGAGATGGTGACCGGCGAGAAGGTGAACCAACCCGCCCAGGTCTCGTTCTCGTTGACCCAGCCGCCCGCGATGATCGCCAGGATCAGCAGCACGAAACCGATGGCCGAGATCTCCCCGACCCGGCCCGGCCGCAGATAGCGCAGATAGACACCCATGAACAGGGCGATGGGGATGGTCATCGCGATGGAGAAAACACCCCACGGGCTTTCCGCGAGCGCGTTCACCACGACCAGCGCGAGCACCGCGAGCAGAATCATCATGATCACCAGGACGCCGATGATCGCTGCCCAGCCGCCGATCGCGCCGAGTTCGTCGCGCGCCATCTGGCCGAGGCTGCGGCCGCGCCGTTTCATCGACACCCACAGCACCAGGTAGTCCTGGACGGCGCCGGCGAAGACGACACCGACAATGATCCAGATGGTCCCCGGCAGGTAACCCATCTGCGCCGCGAGCACCGGACCGACCAGCGGACCCGCGCCTGCGATGGCCGCGAAATGGTGCCCGAACAGCACCCGGCGGTCCATCGGCATGAAGTCTTTGCCGTTGTCCAGGATCTCGGCGGGCGTCGCGACGTCGTCGCGGGGTTTGACCACCTTGTATTCGATCAGCCGGGCGTAGAAGCGGTAGGCGATGATGTAGGTGCACACCGCGGCGATCACGATCCAGACGGCGTTGACCGACTCACCACGCGCGATCGCAAGGATCGTCCAGGCCACCGCCCCGAGCGCCGCGATGGCCGCGAAGATCGCCTTCTTCGCGGGGGTGATCGGGGATCGGTCGACCACGCCGACCGGTGGCCGGTCGGGGTCGGTCTCGAGGTATTCGATTGTCCTCATCGGGCAACTCCTGTACAGCGAGCGGACATGCCTGTCACATGAAGTTAACCGATGGGTACCGAGTGGTCGGACGATTGCGCCGAACGGTCGCTGTGGCGCGCTGAGCGGACGACAGCAGGGTTGCGCGCCCGCACCGAACAGAGCAATTTCGGTCAACCGTGGCGGAGCCGGCCGCGCATACGGTGGGAGAATGCGCGAAACGCCGGAAGAACTCACCGCATTGCAGGCCCTGCTCGATGCATCCCTCGCGGGCTCCACCACTCATCTGCGCTCGATCATCGACGCCGACCGCACCCTGACCGCGGAACAGCTCACCACGGTCCTCACGGGTATGCGCACACTGGCCCTGTCCACCGTCACTGCCAAGGGGGAGCCGCGGATCAGCGGCGTCGACGGGCACTTCCTGCACGGCCGGTGGTACTTCGGCACCGCGCGTAACGCGGCCAAGGCCCGCCACCTCGCCGCAAGGCCCGCAGCCAGCGTCGCGCATATGGATGGTGAGGATCTGGGTGTGTTCACCCACGGCACCGCGGAGGTCCTGAATCCGGCCCGTGGTGAACCGGACGCCGAGTGGCCCGAACTGCTTGCGTACTGCAAAGATCTCTACGGCGACGACGGCTTCGACTGGGACACCGAGGTCGTCTTCTACCGCCTGCGCCCGCACTGGATGACCGTTTACGCCCCCGACTTCGCGAAGCTCAGCGCATCCTGACCGAAACCGCGATGATACCTAGGTTGGTATCATCGAAGTATGGCCTGGACGATGCGACTACCGGAGGACGAAGAGCGTGCGCTCAATGCGCAGGCCGAGGCCGAAGGTCGTGCCAAACACGAGATCACCCGCGATGCGGTGCGTGCCTATTTGTTGCGTCACCGCCGGTGGGACACGGCTCTGCTGACCGATGACGAAACCTTCGATCTGGGCGGTCCGATCAGCAAAGCGGATATCCATGACGCCATGAACAAGCCGGCGTGATCGCCGTCGCCGACACCTCCGGTCTGCTGGCTCTGTTCAACCGCTCCGATCCCGACCATTTCGCCGCGCGCCGAGCCGCCGATGCAGCGAGTGCGATAGTGGTCAGTCCGCTCGCGCTGACCGAGGTACACCATGTGGCGAGTATCCGAGCCGATCGCCGAGCCGCGGACAGCATCCTGCGATCGATAGCCGAGCGTGTGGCGTCGAGCCGGATCGTCCTGCCCGAGGTCGATGCGCGGACCATTCGCGCAGCAGTCGAGGTCCGGGCCCGCTACGCCGCGATGAACCTCGATCTGGTCGACGCCATATGTGTCTGCTTGGCGGATACATTCGATACCGATGCGGTACTCACCCTCGACCGGCGTGACTTTCGCGCACTGCGCCCACTTGCCGGATACGGAGCTTTCCGGCTCCTGCCCGACGACTTCGATCAGGCGCGCTGACCATCGGTCACAGCATCGTTGTTTTCGTCCGGCAGGGGGCTGGTGGCCCGGAGTGTGTCCGGCCGCATTCGCCGGATCAGAATGCCGGCCATCGGTAACCACAGCAGCGCCAGAACGACCAGCCCGAGTGCATGCCAAGGCAGCCGCCACCACCACGGGGTAATCGGTGGGAAGGACTGTGCGCCGGCGACCGGTGCGGCGAAGGACCAGGCCAGGAACGCGTCGCCGATGGGGAGGACCCCGAAGGCATAGCGTTTGGACCCGCCGAGAGTGACCGGTACACCGAGTCCTTCACCGAGAGCAGTCAGTGACCCCGCCAGAGAATGATCGCCGTGCAGCCGCGCCGCGCCGAGGGCGACGACCGTGGCCGAGGCGCTGACACCGAGAATCAATGGCCCGGAGTCCACGTCCCCCTGACCGTCGCGCCCGCGCGGATACTCGCGCACCCCCGTCAGGCCGAACGGTGTGTCGACGAACACCCGGCGGAATATGCCGTACTGCTCGTCGGCCCATGCGCTGTCGATTTCCAGCAGGAATCGCTGGATCAGCGCCTGAGACGAACCGCGCGCGCCTTCGATCACGGGCTCTGCCGAGTGCGGAAGCAACCCAGTGGCCGGGTCCAGCCGATCGCGGGCCGAGCGCAGCCACTTCGATATCACCCCGTCGAAACGCGGCTCGACCACCCGGTCGTGTAATCGCAGCGCCGCGACGGCGATCACGCTGTCGACCGGCCAGACCTGCCCCGGATACGCTTCGAGGAACGGTCCCTTCTCCTCGAATGCCGCCGCGAGCGCCGCGCAATCGGCGGTGAACCGCGCTGTCTCCGGCGCACTCGGACCGGCGAGTTCGATTACCGCCCCGCGTAACCGGCTGGACCAACCGACATAGAAGACACCGTATTCGGGGCGCAGGTTCGCATCGAATGCCGCTCGCCCGGATGCGGTGCCGAGTCGGTCCAGCACCCAGCGAGCCTCCCGCACCGCCTCATCCCGGTACGACGGGTCAGCGCGCGCGATATCGGTCCATGTCAATCCGTAGAGGACATAGGAGAAGAAATAGCCCTCGGGAAACATGCCCTGCATCTCATCGCCGAGGCCGGTTTCCAGTTCGGACCGGAGAAAGTGCAGTTGGGCCGCGATATCGATGCGCGGCTGATCGGCCCGGTACAGCCGTAGCTGTGTAACGAGGAGCAACAGCGTGAGCAGGGCCGCGCCGGCGATGTACAGTGCCCGGACGAGGATCCGGTAGGAACTCATCCACCGACCCTAGACAGCCGCCGTCGCCGCTACCGTCGGCGAAGTCGCCGGATTCCGGCACCGCAGGCCCCGGCGATCCGGTAGCCGAGGCCGAAGGCCGTGCCGAACACGGGATCGCCCGCGATTCGATGCGTGCGTATATGTTGCGTCACCGCCGGTGGGACACGGTTCCGGTATACCGGAGCCGATCCGTTCAGGACTGTGGTCCCGGAGCGCTCGGGCGGCGGTCGGTGGATCGCTGGGCGATCGCCGTCGAGACTTCGTCCAGTGCCGTGCGGATCATCGCACCGTAGGCGTCGTCCGGGAGAGCGCTCAGATGTTTCCGGGCAGAGGCGAGCTGTTCGGCGGCCGCGCCCCACGATCCCAGCCGCCGGTAGTTGTCGGCGAGGTTGAGGTGCAGGGACGGATAGAATCCGGCCACCTGCAGGCTTGCGTGGTACTGCTGGGCGCGATCGTCGCCGAGGGTGTCGGCGGCGTCGAGGGCCCGGATATCCCAGGCCAGGGCGCGGGCGGGATCGTCGTAGAGGTCGGCCAGATAGTGGGCGAGGCTGCAGCGGTGCAGAGCGTCGCCGGCGGTGCCGATCTCGGACCAGAGTTCGAGCAGCCGGGTGCGAGCGGTTTCGATATCGCCGGCCCGGCCGAGCATGACGGCTTCGGTGATGGCGTTCATGGTGGTGTCGGGGGACAGCTGATCAGTGGTCATCGGGGGATCCGTTTCTCGGTGTCGACAACTGTGGAGTCGGCCGGCATGGCCAGGGTGGTGAGGTCGCCGTTGTCCGCGGACCGGACGACCATCGGGTCGTGCGGGCCGCCGATATCGAGCCGTACATCGGGTCCGATGGCGGTCGCGACGGCCGGGTGCAGGATGGTGAAATCGAAGACGAGCTCGGCGGACGCGCCGGTGACCAGCGCGGACAGTTCCTCTGGCGCTGCTGCGGTCCCGGATATTTCCAGTGCGCCCGGCGAAACCGTGAGCCGTAGACAGCGCGCCCGCTGCCGTTCCAGCGCGTGCAGCAATCCGTGTTTCGACACCACCACATGGGTTCGTGTCGCGGGGAGCGAGGCCAGCAGCGCGCGGTGGTCGGGGAAGGGTTCGGTCAGCGTCCGGCAAGTGCGGACGACTTCCCCGGCCGAACGGAACCGGACGCTGTGCTCGCCGGCCTCCAGTTCCACCAGGTGGGCGCGGCGGATCTGCTGCAACACCGCGCTCAGATCGGCACCGTCCACGGTTGCCGCCCATTCGGCCGAGCCGGCCTGTTCGGGGACGACCGTGCGGGTGGACAACCGGTACCGATCGGTGGCGGTGAGCGTCAGCGATTCGGCGGTCGCTTCGAGCCGGACGCCGGCCAATACGGGCAGGTCCGGGTCGGTGCCGGTGGCGGCGAGGATCTGCTCGACCGCCGCCGCGAGCACCGGTCCACGCACCGCGGCCACCGGCCATCCGGACGGTTCGCCCAGCGCGGCTTTCACGATCTCGGCGGTCCGGCGCGCCTGCTGGGTGCGTTCGGCCAGTCGCGTCATGTGGTCGTCGATCAGCCGGGCCGCATCGTGGGCGTCGGCGGTGAGCACCCGGGCGATACCGTCCAGCGACATATCGATATCCCGCAGCCTGCGGATGGTCACCGCCCGGGCCACCTGCTCGGGGGCGTAGTAGCGGTAGCCGGTGCTCTCGTCGACCCCGGCCGGCGCGAGCAGGCCGGAGTCGTCGTAGAAGCGCAGCGCGCTGGCGGTGATACCGCAGGAGCGGGCGAACGCACCGATGGTGATCAGGTCGGATTCGGGCACGCGCCCATCATCGGGCTTCGAGCAGGTTGAAGGTCAAGACGCGGGTGCGATCACCTCGATGCGTCCAGTTGCCGCATCAGGGACAGGCCCGCGCCGGGTGGCCGGTATACGGCGAGGACCGGCCCTGTCACTGGCCGCGGTAGGTTCCGAAGCTCCAGTAGTTGCCCTCCGGGTCGGCGACGGTGAATCCGCGCGACCCGTAATCTTCGTCCTTCATTCCTCTGATCGTCTCCGCACCCGCGGCGGTGGCGCGTTCGTAGAGGCCGTCCGGGTCGCTGCACACGACGTACACGGATTCGGTGCCCGGCGTGCGCCGCTCCGGCAGGCCGCCGTCTTTGTCCGCGGTGCCGAACATGATTCCGCCGCCCTCGGGCCAGCGCAGTTCGGCGTGTTCGATGACCGACGGATCGTCGTCGCGCGGATACATCGCGGTCAGTTCGAATCCGAAGGCCCGGACCAGGAAGTCCGCGGTGCCGCGGGCATCCCGGAAGGCCAGGCACGGCCAGACGGCCGGTGCGGGTGTGGTTGTCGTGGTGGTTTTCTCCGGTGCTGTCATGGTTTCAGCCTGGCTCGCCGGCGAGCTCCGGGTCTTGGACGGATGGAATCTCCTCGGCCAGCCACTGGGTCGGGCTGCAACCGGCCAGTCTCGCGAACTCGCGATTGAGGTGCGGCTGGTCGTAGTACCCGCAGGCGGCGGCCACCTGTGCGATCGAAACGAACGACGGCGTGTTCAGCAGCATCTGCTTGGCCCGCTCGAACCGGGCGATCCGTGCCGCCACCTTCGGGCTCAATCCGAACTCGCTGCTGAATCGTTTGGTGAGGTACTGCCTGCTCCACCCGATGCGTTCGGCGAGCGGTTCGACACCCATCGTCCCATGCGACCGCGCCACCGCCCGCCACGCCCAGGACAGCTCCAGGCCGACGGTCCGTCCCGGGACCAGCAGCCGGGTGAGCACCCGATCGCAGGCCGCGAACCGCTGTGGCCAGCCGGAATGCTGCTGGAGTTCCTCCCACAGTTGCCGCCCGGGCGCGCCGATCAGGTCGCCGAATTCGATCGAAGTACTCCACAGTTCCGCCGCGGGCAGCCCGAACAGCGCCCGGCAGCCCATCGGGGTGAGCTTTACGGCGACACCCTCCTGGGTGCCGTCGTGCGCGATCACCGCCGGGGTGTCCTGGAGGCCGCCGAGTATGCAGCGGTAGTTGTCCGGGGATTGGCGGGCGTCGGTCTGGCTGACCACGTCGATGACCGGCCCGATGGCCACGATGAAGGTCATATGCCGGGACGGCAGCCCGCGATGCAGGCCCGCTTCGAACCCGGTCATCCGGTAGCCGATATATCCGTCGATGAAAGCGGCCAATGCCGGGGCCGGGTGGGCCGTCACCACCTCGGAGGTCGGCTCCATAAGTGTCACGCTACGCGGGTTGTGCGCGTAGCGCCGCCGGTTCCTACTATCGCGCCGAGACCGGCGGGGGTGTGGACGACGAAGAGGTGACGGCTCAGCCGCGCCTTCTCCGCGAGCCTGCGCGCCGGCGCCTGCGCCCACGGACGGCCGACCGCCGCCCCGGCCGCCCGCCCGCGTAGACTCCAGTCCTCGTGAGTCTCACCCTCGGAATCGTCGGCCTGCCCAACGTCGGAAAATCGACGCTGTTCAACGCGCTGACCCGCAACGACGTGCTCGCCGCGAACTATCCCTTCGCGACCATCGAGCCCAACGTCGGCGTGGTTCCGCTGCCCGACCCCCGCCTGGACGAACTCGCGAAAATTTTCGGTTCGGCCCGTATCGTGCCCGCCACGGTGTCCTTCGTCGATATCGCCGGCATCGTGAAGGGTGCCTCCGAAGGTGCCGGCCTGGGCAACAAGTTTCTCGCCAACATCCGCGAAGCAGACGCCATCTGCCAGGTGGTCCGCGTCTTCGCCGACGACGATGTGGTGCATGTGGACGGCCAGGTGAACCCGGCCTCCGATATCGAGGTCATCGAAACCGAGCTCATCCTCGCCGACCTGCAGACCCTCGAAAAGGCGGTCGTCCGTCTCGAGAAGGAAGCCAAGGTCAAGAAGGACCGCAAACCCTACGCGGATGCCGCGAAGCAGGCGCAGGAGATTCTCAACAGCGGGCGGACCCTGTTCCACGCCGCGAAGGAGATCGACGGCGAACTTCTGAAGGAACTGTCGCTGCTCACCACCAAGCCCTTCCTCTACGTCTTCAACGCCGACGAGTCGGTGCTCAGTGACGAGGCCAAGGTTGCGGAGCTGAAAGAGTCTGTAGCTCCTGCGGATTCGGTTTTCCTGGATGCGAAGGTCGAATCCGAACTCCTCGAACTCGACGACGAATCCGCCGCCGAACTCCTGGAATCCATCGGCCAATCCGAACCCGGCCTGCACGCCTTGGCTCGCGCCGGTTTCCACACCCTCGGTCTGCAGACCTACCTCACCGCGGGCCCGAAAGAGGCCCGCGCGTGGACCATCCACCAGGGCGATACCGCCCCGAAGGCCGCCGGTGTCATCCACACCGACTTCGAACGCGGCTTCATCAAGGCCGAAGTCGTGGCCTTCGACGACCTGGTCGAGGCCGGATCGATGGCCGCGGCAAAGGCGGCGGGCAAGGTTCGGATGGAGGGCAAGGACTACGTCATGGCCGACGGCGATGTAGTCGAGTTCCGCTTCAACGTCTGACCCCGGCCGAGGAAGTCAGACAGCCCCAGGCGCGTGAATCGCTGCAGAGGCGGGCACTGGGGCTCCTGTCCGCTCGATGACTTCATGGAAGCGCCGCGAAAGCCTTCTTGGTGTCGCGATACCACCCCATCGCTTTCACTGGATGCTTCCAGCGTCCTTTCATCTCTTCGTGGGCCGGGACATGATCCTCGTCGCCACTGCGGGCGGCCTCCCGTAGGTGCCGATCCTGTGCCTTGATGATCTCGTCGGCGGTCTCTGCACTCAGCTCCATGTCGCACGGGCCACCCAGTTGGCGGCAGGTCATGGTCTTCACAGCGTTCTCCTCGTCATTGTTCTCATTTGTCGTTGTTCGGCAAGCTCGGTGGTATCGGCCGCACCCGGCCGGTCGAGATCTATTTCTTATCGGGCGCTGAGTGCGGTCCCGGCTGCCAATTATCGGCACGATACGTGTCGATAACTCATCTTGTGCCGACTCGGTCGGTTTGTCAACGGCACGCACCGTGCCGGTATGCTCGGCCCATGGCCGACCCGTCCACCGCACCGCGACGCCGCGGCGCCGAACGGACCAGAGCGCTGCTTGCCGTCACCCTCGAGCTGGCGACAGAGGTCGGCTATCGGGGGTTGAGTGTCGAAGCCATCGCCGCGCGGGCCGGCGTCGGGAAACACACCATCTACCGGCGTTGGCCATCCATCGCGGAATTGTTGCTCGACGCGCTGAGCGTCGTGTGGATCAGTGACCTGGACTACCGCACGTCCGGTCCGGTCCGGACCGATCTCCGCGAGCAGTTCATTCGCTCCAGTAAAGCTCTCTCCACCCCGCCCATCGGTCCCGTTTACCGAGCTGTCATCGCCGAAGCCCAGGCCGACCCCGCGCTCCGGGCGACGTTGCACGAACGATTCCTCGCCACGGTCGAACAGCGCACCTTCGACCGGATCACCCGCGCGCAGCGCGACGGTCAGCTGGTCGCCGATGTGAATCTGGAATACGCCGCCGAGGTTCTGTGCGGAACTCTCTACTACCGATGGCTGCTCACCTCCCGCCCCGTCGACGAGAAGGCAATCGATGGACTTCTCGACATGTTCATGGCGGCATACGGAGTACGCTGAGCGCGCGGTCGAGGTCGAGATCGAGCCCGCGCATCGAAGGATCGCCGCTACCGGGTGGCAGACCCGTATTTGCGGTTCTGGCTGCACCTCCTCGGTCATTTCATGGAGGAGATCGAGCGGGGGCGGGGCGACGACCGCCTGCCCGCCGCTCCCGCAGTCGGCGGCTACTGGACCCGCACCAACGACGTCGAAATCGATATCGCCGGGCTGATCGTTCACCCGTCGCCGAGGAGTTGCTGTTCGTGGGTTCGATCAAGTGGCTGGAGCATTCGCCCTTCGACCGGCACGACCTGGCAGCCCTCCATCGGCACCGCGCCGCGCTCACCGCCGAGCCCCTTCCGGTCGGGGCGGTCTCGCGCATCGTGGGTGTGCCGGTATGGAGTTATCCGGCCATACGTGGGTGCCCATGTGTGGTGATGAGACGATGCGCTCATGCGCGATGTCCTGGTGATCGGTGCCCGTGGCGTACTCGGGGCAGGGATCGGCGACACATTGTCCCGCCGTGATGGCATTCGGGTTCACCGGGGCTCCCGATCCGGTGGATCGGAGGGTTTCGTCGAGATAGATACGGGTTCGCGAGAGGCCCTACTGGCCGCGGTCGTGGGCATGGATGCGGTCGTGGTGGCCGCACCACAGTCCGAGCCAGCAGTTCAGATGGCATGCGTCGAGGCTCGGGTTCCCTGTGTCGACGTCTCTCCGAGCGGCGTGCTGTACGACCTCGCTGTGCGTGATTGCGCGGGCACCACAGTCCCCCTGGTGATGATGTGTGGGTTTTTCCCAGGTTTGAGCGGTGTCCTCGCCGCCCATGCCGCGCTCGGCCTCGACGAGGTCCACCGCATCGATATCGGACTCTTGCAGAGCTGCAACGCCCGGGTCGGTTCGGCAGGCGTCACCGATATGCTCCGAGCGATCGCTCGCCCGGTGGACGTGGGCGGCCGATTCGTGCGCGGCTTCGGAGCAACCAGGGAATTCGTCGTCGGCCGGCGCATCTTCGTCGGAAGGGCGATGCAGTACGAGGAGGCAGCCATCCTCAGTGCTTCCCTCGGCGTGGACCATGTCACGTACTGGACCGCCTGGGACAGTGCGGGTTTGACACGCGCCATCGCGATGCTCGCGAAGTTGGCATTGATTCGACCGATCCTGCGCGCCGGTCGGGGCATTACGCCACGACACGATCCCCGGAGGCCCGAGACCACATGGTTGGCTGCCGAAGCGGTCGGCACAGTTGCTGGGCGTCCGGCCAGCCGGCGAATCGGCGCCGAAGCATCGAGCGACTACGGCACGACGGCCGCCATGGCGGCCGTCGTGGTCGAGCGATTACTCGCCGGCCTCGAGACGCAGCCAGGAATCCTCGTACCGAAGGATTTCCTCGACTTGGAGGGCGTCGAGGCGGCGTTCGGCGACCGGTTGCGGGTGTATCGCTGACAAATCAACGCTGAAGCGGGAAGGCCGGTCCACAGCAGAGATGACCCCTCGGGCGGTGCCGGCGCGAACTCCTCGATGGATCGGACGACCGGCGACCTACGCTTGAATGACCTCGACCCGCACCAGTGCACCCGGTGAGTCGCAACTGGCCCAGGACTGGTTCTGCCCGTACTGCACCGGCCCGTACTTCCAGTAGGTGAACGGGACGGGCCATGCGACGCAGGTGAGTTTCACCTGGTGCCAGGTGGGCAGCTCGCAATTGGCCATGCCGCCGGTGTTGAAGATGTTGTAGACATGGCAGTTGGCTTGCCACACCGGGACATCGGCCTGAGCCACACCGCCACCGGCGAGCACAGTCCCCGCGGTTGCGGTGGCAACGATGGCGCCGGCGGCAAGCCGTTTCGCAGACAACATAACGAGCCTCCTGAATCGATGTTGTATGGAACACATCGCTGAGAAGTCGCCCCTGTTACCGAAACCGGACGTGACATGCACAGTGGGCCGTTGCTGCATGTCCGGTGCGGGAGCGCAAAGCACGTCCGGTGCGCAAGCACGACGCGGGCTCGGCGCTTCAGTGCGTCCGTTCCGCTGGGCCCCGGATACGCCGGCGATGTATCACGCCCCGGGTAGCGCTTCGTCGGTGCCGGTCCGGCGGCGGGATCCACGCAAGGCTGCGAGTAGGAGTTGCTTCGTTGTGGGGTGGTGTGGATTGCGCAGGACCTGCGCGGTCGGACCCTGTTCGACGATTGCGCCGTCGGCCATCACGAGGACGCGATCGCAGGTGTGCGCGGCGAGCGCGAGATCGTGGGTGATGTGCAGGATCGCGGTGCCGTGGTCGCGGGCGAGATCGCCCATGAGCTGCGATACTTCGGCGCGCAGGGTGGCGTCGAGCATGCCGGTCGGCTCGTCGGCGAGGATCACCGCGGGCCGGGTCACGATCGCCCGGGCGAAGGCGACCCGCTGGCGTTCGCCGCCCGACAGTTCGTGCGGGAACCGGCGGGCGTAGTGCGCGGGGTCGAGACCGACTGCGAGCAAGGCCGAGCGGGCGGCTTCCGTCCGGGCCGGGGTATCGCCGATACGGTGGATGACGAGAGGTTCGGCGACGATATCGAGGACGCGGCGATGCGGCGGCAAGGACGCGTACGGATCCTGCATCACGAGATGCACGGCGCGGCGGGCCGTACGGCGGACAGACGCGGCGGCGGCGAGCAGATCGACGCGATCGTGTCGGTCGCCGCTATGCGCCGGGATATCGAGCAGGGCGGACCCGGCCGACGGGGCGACCAGCCCGGCAATCGCTTTCGCGATGGTCGATTTACCGGCTCCGGAGCCGCCGACGAGGGCTACGGTCTCGCCGGCCCGGAGTTCGAGGTGTACATCGCGCACAGTGACGGTATCGCCGTACCGGACCGTCAGCCCGGTTACTCGCAGAACCGGTTCTCGCCGGCGGGCCGGGAGGTGATCGTCGCGGGCCACCTCGGCCGTCCGGATCATTTCGGTCGTCATCGTCACAGGACCTTCTCGAATTCGCTCATATCGGGCATTGCGCCCATCAAGTCGCGGGTGTAGGGATGCTGCGGATCGGCCAGTACGGTCCCGGCCTCGCCCTGCTCGACCACACTGCCCGCGCGCATCACGGCGACGCGGTCGGCGGTCCGCGCCACGACCGGCAGGTCGTGCGTGACGATCAGTACGGTCAGGTGCAGCCGGACCCGCAACTCGTCCAGCAGGTCCAGGATCTCCTGCTGGACGAGCACGTCGAGGCCGCTGGTGGGTTCGTCGGCGACCAGTAGTTCCGGTTCGTTCGCCAGCGCGATCGCGATGACGACGCGCTGCCGTTGCCCGCCCGAGAGTTCGTGCGGGAACGCCCGGTGCCGGTCGGCCGGGAGTCCCACCATCCGCAGCAGTTCGCGGGAACGCTCTTGGGCGCGATCGCGGGGCACGTCGGTGTGGACGAGGACGGCCTCGCGGATCTGGTCGCCGATGCGGTGCACGGGGTTGAGTGCCGATTGCGCTTCCTGCGGTACGAGACCGATACGTGAGCCGAGCAGGGCGCGACGTTCACGGGCGCCGAGGTCGAGCAGATCGCTGTCGCCGAGCAGGATGCGCCCCGACATGATCCGGGCCGCCCCGGGCATGAGGCCCACGATCGCGGCCGCGACCGTCGACTTGCCCGATCCCGATTCCCCGACCAGGCCGAGGACCTGCCCGCGCGCAATCGCCAGATCGACGCCGGTGCAGCCGCCCCCCGTATGCTCGCCTTCGCCGTAACGCACGGTGAGGTCCTCGATGCGGAGCAGCGAATCGCGGGTGGCGGCATTGTCGTGCAGAGGTCCGCGCAGGTGTGCGCGGTCAGGTGCGGGCGCGCCGCCTTCTCGGGTGGTACGGACGGCCGCCGTGGAACGGCGTGGCTTACCGCGTCGGACGATCCGGCGGATTGCCCCGTCTGCTGTGCGCTCCACCGCGCCACCGGCGAGCGCGAAACCCAGCACGGTCAGTCCGATGAGCGCGCCCGGCGGTACGACCCACCAGAGCCAGGCGTCGGTGAGGAAGGCGCTGCGGCCGTTGGCCACGCTCAGCATCATGCCCCAGCTCATGGAGGTGATATCGCCGAGACCGAGGAACGCGAGCGACGCCTCCAGCAGGACCGCGTTCTTGACCGCGAGCACGAGCTGCGGCACCACCAGTACGCCGACGGCCGGAACGATATGCCGGGTCAGCACATAACTGTGGCGGGCGCCCATCGCGCGCAGCGCGTGGATATGGTCGCGCTCGCGCACGCTCAGCACCTGGGCGCGCAGCTCGCGGGCCACCGGCGCCCAGAGCGCGATGGAGATGACGAAGATCTGCGTGACGATCCCGGGTCCGGCCAGGACGCCGATCACCAGGGTGAGCGGTACGACGGGCAGCGACAGGACGACGTCCACGATGCGCATGAGCACGGTATCGGTGACGCCGCGCAGGTAGCCGGCCGTGATGCCGACGGCCATCCCGACCACGGTCGCCGCGATCGCGGCGATGAATCCCACGAGCAGCGAAGGTCGCGCACCGAAGATGAGAATACTGAGCAGATCGTGCCCGACATCGTCGGCGCCGAGCAGATGCGCCGCCGAGGGCGCGGCGAACGGTCGCGTCACGCGTTCGCCCGGATCGTATGGGGCCAGCCAGGGCGCGAAAACCGCGACGGCGCACAGCGTGAGAACGATACCGATACCGATGCGGCTCGTAACAGACAGCGACCGCCAGCCGGTGCGCAGACGCGTCATGCGGGGACCACCTGTCGGGTATGCCGGACGCGTGGGTCGAGCAGCGGATAGAGCAGATCGGCGAGGATATTCGCCAGGATCACGCCGAGCGTGGCGAGCAGGAACGCGCCCTGCAGCAGTGGATAGTCGCGCGCGGCCACCGCGTCGGCGATGACCTTGCCCAGACCCGGATAGGAGAACACGGTTTCGACCACGACGGCGCCGGAGACGAGGGCCCCGGCCGCCATCGTGGCATTGGTCGCGATGGGCAGCAGCGCGGTGCGCAGCGCATGCGCGGTGGCGACACGGCGTTCGGGCAGCCCTTTGGCGCGGGCGAGGCGGATGTACGGCTCGCCCAGCACGGTGGTCATGGAGGCCCGCGCGAGCAGATAGTAGGTGCCGATCGAGGTGATGATCATCGTCAGCAGCGGCATGATCAGCCGGCGGCCGGATTCGGCCAACCAGGCGAAGGTTTCGTCGGGCAGTTCCGCCGACGCGTACGAGGGCAGCCAGCCGAGCTGGGCGGAGAAGACCGTGATCAGCAGCATCGCGATCCAGAAGCCGGGCATCGAGTCGACGGCCAGGACGCCGACGAGCGTGGCCTTGTCCTGACCGGGGCGGCCGGTGCCGCGTCGCCACGCCGACCACGCTCCGAGCAAGGATCCCACGATGACGGCCCCGATGAGCCCGAGCCCGACCAGTGTCAGCGACCAGGGCAGTCGTTCCATGAGGACGTCGGCCACGGGCCGGTTGTGGACGGTGGACAGACCGAGATCGCCGTGCAGCAGATCTGTCCAGAAACGCCAGTACTGTACGAGAACCGGATCGTCGAGTCCGTAGAGCGCACCGAGTTCGGCGAGCTCTTCCGGGCTGGGATCACCCTCGCCGGTGAACATGACCAGGGCGGGGTCGCCCGGAGCCAGCCGCGGCAGCGCGAAGTTGAGGGTTACGGCCACCCACAGCACTACGGCGTACTGCCCCAGCCGCGAAAGCCAGGAACTGTCCGGCCTCTTCATCTGTGGTCCTCTCGATGAACGCAGGTGACCGGCCGCCCTCATCGCGGCCGGTCAGCTGATTGTCAGTGCCCGTGCTCTTCCGAGGCCGGGGGCTCGGTGACCCCCGTGGCCGGCGCGGTACCGGTGAGCTCGGCGATCGCGTCGACCGTGCTCGCATGGGCGGCTTCGACAACGTCGGCCGGCAGGAACGACCATTTGTGGACGATGCCGTAGCCGGGGCTCTCGGCCCAGCCGCCGTAGGTGTGCGAAACGGCCCAGTGCTCTTCGGGATAGAACAGCGCAACGGTCGTCGGCGCGGCGTTGTGGATCGTCTGCAGGTCCTGCATTACGCGGATGCGGTCCTCGTGGGTGGTCTGGGCCAGCCATTCGGCGTATTTCTTGTCCCATTCGTCCCAGGCGACCTTCGTCGCCCACAGGTACCCCGAGCGATGCGACATGATGAACTGATCGGGATCGGCGACACCGTGTGCGCCGATGGAACCGACCAGGAGGTCGTAGGTCTTCTGGGCCGATCGCTGCGAGAGTGCCGCGGCGTCCATCCCTTCGATCTCGACCCCGATGCCGACCTCGCCGAGATCTTCGGCGACCAGTTCGGCGGCCCGGACATCCTGGGGGAGACCCGAATCCACGTACATCCGGAGGACGAGCGGTTTGCCGTCGATCTCGCGGACACCGTCACGATCGGTATCGGTGTAGCCCAGCTCGTCGAGTGCGGTGCGGGCGGCTTCCTGATCGGTCGGCGTCGAGTTGCCGGCGTTCGCGAAGGGCGCGTCGGGGTGGGGGTAGCCCTGGGTTGCGGGCCGGCCCTGGCCGAGCGCGACCACATCGAGCATCTGTTCCTTGTCGACCGCATCCGACAGCGCGCGCCGGAACTTCGGCGTGTCCAGCGGTTCGCGCAGGAAGTTCATTTTGATCTCGGGGAAGCTCAGCGCCTGCGTCGTGAGCGAGTCGAGGTTGCCCGACTGCTCGAACTGCGCGACGAGTTCGGGGCTGAGGGTGCGGGTGGTCGCGTCGATCTCCCCGGACTGCAGCGCGGTGAACGTCGCCGACTGATCGGTGATCACCGGCATCTTGATGGTGCCGACCGTGGGTTTTCCGGCGAAGTAGTTCTCGTTCGCGGTCAAGGTGTAGCCCTCGGTGGGGCTGTAGGCCGTCAACTGGTACGGGCCGGTGCCGATCGGCAGGTCCTGCACCGTTTTCGCCTCGGCCGGGTCGATATCGGCCCAGATGTGCTCGGCCACGATGGGGAGGTCGGCGAGGGTGACGCGGGCGAGTGAGGGGCAGGCGTCACGGCATTCGAAACGTACGGTGTCGTCGTCGACCCGCACTGCGCGTTCGACGTACGGGGTGTCGTTGACGTGGTGCGTATACCGGCCGGTGGGTGCGTCGTGCATGTACTGGAAGGAGAAAACGACGTCTTCCGGGGTGAACCGCTCGCCGTCCTGCCAGGTGACATCGGTTCGCAGGTCGGCTTCCCAGGTGGCCGGGTCCAGTTGGCGCACTTCGGTGGCCAGCCACGGCTGCGGGTCGTCGACGTACGGTGACGGCGCCAGGAGTTTGTCGTAGACGAGTTCGACGAGCTGGTCGGGCGCTCCGGCGAACAGGTTGATGGGGCCGGCGTCCTTGTCGAGCGCGATGGTGAGCTGCTCGGCGGTGGCGGGCCCGGTCAGGTCGGCGAACCCTGTTGCGCCGGAGCCGGAGTCCGTGCTGCCCGTGCAGCCGCTCAGGGCGACGGCCAGCACTATCGCGGCGCCGGCGCCCGGCAGGGCGCGGCTCGGACGGTTGATCAATGGATCCTCGATTCAGGGGGTCGTGCAGGGCCCGGACGTGGCGGTAGAAAACCGCCGCCACCCCCAGGCCGAATCGAGGTTAGCCTAACCTTAATATGATTGTGAAGTCTCAGCGCTTCAGAATTGTCTTCATCGGAGTGTGTACGCCCGTACTCGAGTGCTAGGTTAGCCTAACCTGTTTTACGTGTCCGTCACGGGTCAAGGAGTTTCGATGCCCCCGGTTCTGCAACTCGTTCAACGCCGTGCCTCGCCGGCCGAGGACACCGACCGCATCGCTGTCCGTGATGTGTACGACCTGGACGCGACAGACCTCGCCGACTTCGCCGGAATCATGGTCAGTGGTGCTTGTGACCAGCGTTTTCTAGCCGCGCGAACCGACCGGTTGTCGGCCTGGGTACGCGCCGGCGGACGCATGGTCGTCAACGGGCATCCGCTGGAGCGGTTCGTCGACAGTATGCCGAAGTACCGCAAACTCGACTTCCACACGACCCGCGATCTGTGGCTCACCGAAACGGGCTCGCACCCGATCTGGGACGGAATCGACCGCCGCGACATCCTCTTCAACACCGGTGTGCCCGGAACGCATACTTTCGAAGATCTCGAGCGCATCGGTGTCGCCGGGTTCTATGCGCACGCCTACTTCGTCGACCTGCCCGAGGGGGCTGTCGCGATCACCGGGATCGGCCAGGGGCGCCTGCCTGTGGATGTGGCCTACCCGCTCGGGGCCGGCGAGGTGGTCCTGCATCTCGGCAACGACATCACCGCGTTCTCCCGCCCCGGCACCTCCGCCGCCGGCCTCGGCGAGCGCGCGCTCACCTACCTCGAGGGCGCCGCGGCGCTACAGGAGATGGCACGATGACCCGCATCGCATTCGTCCACACCGGCAGCTTCTTCCATCTCGCGGACCTGCGCGACCCTGCCGTACGCGCCATGGACCCGACCGATGTCTACGCACCCGACCTGGAGCCGGGCGGACTCGACGGATTCGACGCCGTCTACGTCGCGGCGCGATTGCATCCGGGTGTGCTCGCCCGGATCGCCCCCATCCTCGTCGGCTTCCTCGACACCCCCGGCGCGCGAATGTACATCGACGGCGAGAACTCCGTCGGCGACTGGCTACCCGGCACCACGGAAACGCCCCGTGGCACGAACTTCTGGGCCTGGCGGATCGGTGAAGACGTCGGACGCCGATCGGTCAACCAGGACCATCCGTTCTGGGACGGCCTCGCCGACGATGCCGTGCACTGGCACTATCACGGCGTGCTCACCCACCCCGCGACGGCGGTACCGCTCGTCCGGCTCGAGGAACTGCCCGAACGGCCGGGTGCGGACGGCGAGACCGAAGATCCCCAGGGCACCTCGTACCGGGCCCTTCCGGGGCACAGCAACACACTGATGTACTACGACGCCGGCAGCTTCCCCGCCGAACTGGTCGTCAGCACCATGGACGCGTCCTATCACCACGGCTCGGGTTTCATGCCGGGCGCCACGCAATTGCTGTACCGGATGATGCACTGGCTGCGCGGTGCGCACGTCGTCGCGCGCGAGGCAGCGGCGGCACGCTGAGCCGCGCTCAGCCGACACTGGACGACGGACGGCACCAGACCGCGTGCACACCACTCGGTCCCTTACCGCGGTCCGTTGCGATGATCAATACCGCGCACCCGAGACCGGAAAGGACCAGGCTCGACCCGAACAGGGCCGGATAGCCCAGGAGTTCGCCGACCGTACCCGCAGCGAAGCCCGCGATCCCCTGCACCGTCACGACCGCGCAGGCCAGCAGCGTGTAGTCGCTGCCGGCGTGGTCGCGATCGGAGGCGTCCATCATCAGGGTGAACACCGCCACGGTCGCGGCGCCGCCGAGGATGTGCTCGGCCAGGCTCGCGGTGACGATCAGTGCGAAACCGCCGGTTCCCAGTGCGGCGATCAGGTAGAGGGCCAGGCTCGCGGTCTGGGCGACACCGCCGATCAGCAGGGCGCGGCGGCGGCCGTACCGGAAACACAACCAGCCGCCCAGCGCCGCGCCCGCCAGCGCACCCGCCGACGACAGCGCGCCATTCACCAGAGCTATCTGGCCGAGGGTCAGCCCGGCGTCGGACATGAACGGGCCCACCATCGCCGAACCCATCGAATCACCGAATTTGAAACCGCCGATGAGCAGGATGAATACGAGCATGCCCGGCCGGCGTAACCGCTTCCACCACCCGGTCGTCAATGCGGCGGCGCGGGGTGGCGGCACCTTCGGCTCGGTGCGGGTGGCGGCCCGCGGTAACCACCACACCGGGATCGTGGTCAACAAGAGCAGAACCGCCATCGCGGCGAAAAGACTGCGCCAGCCCGCGAGCGCGAACAGCCACAGCAGTGCACCGCCGCCGGCGATCATGCCGATCCGGTAGGCGCCGACCTGGATCCCGTTCCCCAGACCGCGTTCTCGTGGACCCAGCAGTTGGACGGCGAGTCCGTCGGTGGCGATATCCTGGGTCGCTGATACGGCGTTCACCACGGCGATCCCGACGAGCAGCCAGCGCAACGACGAGGAAAGGTCCAGACAGGCTAGCCCGACCGCAATTGCCGAGCTGGTGAGTTGCAGTGACAGCAGCCATTGCCGCCGGGTGCCGTAGTGGTCGACGTAGGGAGCCCACAGGAATTTCAACGCCCACGGGGCGAAGAGGACACCGGTGGCACTGATCTCGATCAGCGAGAAACCGGATTCGCGGAGCACCACGGGCAGCGCCTGGGTGAAGAACCCGTACGGCAGGCCCTGCGCGAAGTAGAGAGCGGTCAGCAGAAGCAATGTCCCGGCGGAGATCGTTCCGGGCCGGGCCATGGTTCGCATACGGTCATCCTGGCAGACGTTCACTGGTCCACAGATCCAGCTCCACCGGCGGCATGCCCCCTCTCGGATCCTCCTCGAACCGGGCCGCGTAATCCGCCAGTTCATTCAGACGATTTCGCAGGCGTTGCTCCGCCGCCGATCCGGACGACGCCTCCAATTCGGTGTGCAGAGCATGCGCTGCTTCGTCACCGAAGAGCTCGATGATGTGGGCCAGAATCGGCCGTAGCTGCTCGGTGATCGCCAGTTCACGCCGGATTATGACTTCCGCGGATGTGGCATCGGTCTGCGCCAGTTCGTCCACCGGCGAACCGTGCCGGAGCCGCAGCACCTGCCGCAGCCACGCTGTCGCCATCAAGTCGGTGCGCTGCGGCGCCAGCCAGATCGTCGAGGTCGGCCAGTCGACGAGGGAGCCTCCTAGATACGGCCGTCTCCGATCCTGCTGATCCTTCGGCAACGACTTTTCGGCCTCCTCGAGTTCTCGCTCGGTCAGCAGGTGGGTACGCGTCATCGCCTCGTCGAGGATTGTGCGTGCTTGCTCGGTCGGTACGCCGAGCTCCTCGGCCAGCTTTTCCACGCTGTGACCAGCGAAGTCGAGTACTTCTCGCTGCCAGGTCGCGCGACCCGGAAAGTAGTCCGGTCGCGGTTGCAAGGAGGAGTCCGCGGTGCCCTCTCGTACGATTCCGCGTGGCATGCGTGGCGCCTGTCGCGCGGGGTGATCGTCGGTGTCGTCGTCCAGCGGACGCCGGAGACCGGCGAGTACGGAAACCATATCGTCCGGGACTGTGTCGCCGGTCAACTCGGCCGCGGTGCCGAGGTCGGCGACGATTTCCCGGAAAACCTTCTCTGTTTCCAACCGGAGCCGGTGCCTGAGCGACTCGAGCGGTTTGCCGGCCTTCACGATGTCACGGTGCATCAGCGCCTGGTAGCGCCGATCGGCCTGCGCTTCCTTATCGGCGAACCCGCGATCCACCCATGCCTGGCCCAGACCGTTGACTGCACTGGCAGCCACGTACGGTATATCTCCGATCTCGGATCCGCCCTCGCTGCGGCCGGAGGCCATCCGGTTCGTTGCCGCGCTGCCCTCGGATACCGTCACATCCATTCCGCTCGAGCGAGCAAGCATTCCACCGAATGGAGAGCCGTGCCATTGAGCGAACCAGGCGGTGAGTAGCGGACGTAGTGACTCGGGATCGGCCGGGTCGTATACGAGGTAGCTGTCGACGTCGGCGTACTGGTCGGGGTTCGGCCGCAGATAGGTGCCGGCGCCGGGGATATTCGGCAGTATCTCCACGATTTCGCGACGGGGCGGTAGTTCTCCGGTACGAGCGATGGTCACCTCGAAAACATTGGCGGCGCCGAGACGGTCCACTCCCTCGGCATAATCATCCTCGGCCACCGCTTGTTCGACCTCCACCAGAACGTCGTTCGCCAGTTCCCACGGTTGCCGGTTCACTGTTGCGGCCCGGTCTGCCCATTTGGTGGCCAGTTCTCGGAGTTGCGGGTGGTCCGGGCGGGCCTCGGCTTTTTGTTTCAGCCATGCTGCGGCCGCGCGGATGCTGTCGGTATTCTGCTGGACCGAAAGTTCCCAATCCTCGGTGAGAGTCCGGGCGGTAGGATCCTCCGAGGATATGGCCGACGCTCGATTGTTCAGGATGCGATGCTCCTCCACGGCGTTGAGAATCGCGCCGAGGCCCTCATCGGTCACGGTGATTCCCGCGTTCGTGAGTTCGCGAACGAGTACGGCGGGATCGTTGGCGAGCAAGGCGAGCAGCCCCGGAGCCACATCGCCCCCGAGGGCCCGGATCAGACCCCGTTTGATCAGCTCGCCTACCGGCATACCGTGCATCACTCGCTCGCGAGCGAGTAGATCGTCCAGTGTGCGGCGCAGTTTCGCCGCATCGTCCTCCGGCAAGTGGTGTCGCCACTGCGCCGGAAGCCGTATCTCGATGAGGCGCTCCCGGTACTGTTCCCACCGGCTACCCACGTTCGATGCCGTGCCGCGATGGTGGTAGTCGGCGCTGGTGAAGGACACCAGCGGCATATCGTAACTCCGGTCGGAGTTGATGGAAAACGCGGCGTAGAGAATCAGCCGGCGTCCGTCATGCAGGGAAGTGTGGAGGGTGGCCAGTCGCACGTCGTTGGCGCCGCCCGCTATGTCCTTCACTTCGATGCCGGTGACCTCGGACATTGCGGCTTCGCTGAGGAGCTCGACTCGCACATCGTCGATCGCGTCGTGTTGTTCGGCCCAGTCGTGGACGACACGACCTATGACAGTGAGAAGGTCCTCGTCGGAAACAAGGTTGCTCGCCGACTCCGGGGCCAAAGATAGACCGAAACGTTCCAGAATGTCTCGATGCGTTGCGCGTTGGTACCTGCTCAGCTCGAGTGAGTTTCGGGCGAGTCGCACATCCAGACCGACCGATGCGCCGAATTCCAGCCGCTTCTGCATAGCGTAGAAGGCGTTCTTACTGTTGTACAAATCTGCCAATTGGCCCCACGCGTCGGCGAAAATTTTTCCGAGCTCGCCGCCGGCCCTTCCCAGTACCATGGCGAGAGCCAGCGGTGTGACACCCAGCAGGCTTGCCAAAGCTATGGTTGCCGGTGCATAGAGGACGCCGTTGACAATCGCCGGCTGCTTCAGTCGTGTTCCCACTCCGGGCATATCGTAATAAGCGCTGCCGACGGTGGACAGTGAACGGGAGAAATGGTCGAAGAATTCCTCTGCCAACTGTTCATCGGTGGCGTAATACAGGTTGGGCCACAGTACCATTGTCAGGCGGAAATCGTTGAGTCGGCCGGTGTTCCGGAATTCGATGTAAGTCCTCGGTGTGCTGTCGCCGACCGCGAAACTGTAGTGCACCGTCGACTCTTTTATGAATTGGTTGCCCACAAGCGGGAAGGAATAGATGCCTGCTTCTTCTGGTAGTGAGGTCCCGTCCAACGGGCCCAAATGTTTGTTCGGCCAGCCGTTTTCCGCCGCCATGTACTTGGGCACCAGCAGTCGCCACGTGCCGTCTTCCACCCCCTGCCTGAGCATACGCATCAGACGCTCGGCTCGATGGATGAGTTCGGCTTGCTGCTGCTCCGACAGTTGCATCGCTTCCGCGGGCGGTGGGAACTGCAACGACTCGCGACCGAGGAGTTGCCCGACTTTCCCGAACATCTCGGCAGTCCGGTGTTGGTCGTCGCTGATATTTCGCTCGGGCGGCGGTATTCCCCCAGCTGTCGAGGCGTCGTAGAGTTCGGCCAATTTTTCCTGCCGTATTTTTTTGTTGGCCGACACATACTCGGTGATCGCCCCACCGCCGTGCCGCACTGCACTGCCCACCATCATACCGATCAGCGGCCAGGGCATGAATCCGATATCGAGCCCGGCCGCCAATCCGGCACCCGCAACGTATCCGGCGTTTTCTATGCCGGCGGTGAGAGATTTGCCGAGCACACTATTTCGGGGTGGAGCCTGCCGGGGCGTATAGCCTTCACCGATCAGCCGGCGCATATGCTTGTCGAGTTCGGTCCGGATCTCTTCCCGGCCGGCCGACGCGTCGACGACCAGAACATACTGTTCCTTGTGGATCCAGCGACCGCGAACGATCTCACCGGCGGGTAGGTCTGCCGTTCGTAGCTGAACTGTGGGTCCCGACGTCCAGAAGACCCGGTTGTAGCGCCACGACCAGTCGAATACGGTGTCTTTCACGGGATGCAGGGCACGATGTGGGGCCGGTTCCACATCCTCGTCGTGGTCCAGCCAGAGCTTGGCGACCGGTGCCAGCTCGGTCCAGGAGGCACGGGCCCCGGAGATGGTGCCGAAAGGGGCGGGGATGCCGTCGAGATTCGCCTCGCACATCCATTCGATCGCATAGCTCAACGACGGGTTCGGATGTTGTTCGAGGGTCAGGTAGTCCTCGAGCCAGGCCACCGACCGTGGGGTGAATTTCGTTGCCAGTCGAAGATCTCGTCCTTCCCGGAGCGAGCGGATGCGCCGCGCGGCCTCTTTGCCCGACACGGCGCTCAGCTGGAGACCGTGGTCCCACCCGACTATTTCACCGTCGACGATCCGTCGTCCGGCGCCGCCCACCAGGCGACGGATGCGGTCCTCGGTGGTTGGCAGATTCGCCAACCACCACTCGGTGTCTGCTGTGATCCGGCCGCGCGCTGTCACCGGCAGCGAGGCGATATGTGCTCGGAAATCGCTTGCCCACCGGAAATTCACCCCCAAGGCAGTGTTGAGCTGCTCGACCAGCCACCTGTTGCGTACGACTTCCCCGGCCAGTAACTCGAGGTCCGGCAAATCCTCGGCCGAACCGGGCCATAGATGTTTCGGGCGACGGCCGAGAAGGCCATGGATCTCCAGCCGGTACAGGTCCTGACCGGGTGGGTCGGCGTCTTGTGGCGGGAGAAGTTCGAGTCGGCCGCTCTCGGCATCCCGGGTGAAGCCGACCACGACGACTTCGGAGATATCGCGATAGGATTGCGACATCTCCCGCTCCCAGATCTCGCGGGTGCGCACTCTGGGTGTGCGCTGCCTCGGCTGCTCCGCATCATGGCTGTCAGGACGATCCTCGGATGCGACACCCGGATCGGGGAGATCGGTGTCGGAGATGACGACGTAATTCTCGACGGACCCCTCGACAGGTGTCGATGTTGCCATCAAGCTGTGGGCCCGATGACCGTTGTTCACGACGAAAACTACGGTATCGAGCTCGCTGTCCGGGTTTTCGAGTAGGTCGAGGACTCGCGCAACAGGGGAGTCGTGGACGGTCTCGGCGCCGAGCCACGAGGCGGGAATCCTGGTGAATTCGGTATGGAGGCTATCCGCCAATTCATTCCATGTGACGGCCTGCTCATCCGGGATTGTCGCATCGTCGTAGCCGACCGCCCCGGTGACGCGGACGGTTTGCACCACACACTTGCGTACGTGTTCGGGTACCGTGTCCGTGCGACGCTGGGCCGGCTCGGGAAACGGGCCGGCACCGGGTTCGGCAATACTCTCCGTAGAGTCCGGGCCCGGCTTGCGTCCGACGTCGCGTTCTGTGGGCCCCTTCGCGGAGTCGGCCACCAAGGCATAGGTGAGCGGAGACTTTTGCCGCTCGGTCGCGCGGACGGTATCTGGCGGTGCCGGTTCCGTCGCCGCGTGCTCAGCACTCGGTCCGGTGGAACGGGGCTCCGCCACCTCGGTGCCGGGATCCCGGGAAGGTTTCTCATCGCGCTCGGGTGAGTCCTCGGGCCCCTCCTGCTCCTGGGGCGGCGACCCGTCCCATTCGACGACGCCGGCCACCCGCACCTTGCCGTCGTCACTCTCCACCGATTCGGTCACGCGCCAGCTCAACCCGGGTGGCAGCAGCAGCTCGTTGAACCCATTGTGCAGAAAAGCGACCGGAACTCCTGGCGGAACCGTCAAAGACAGTATGCCGGACCTGTGCTCGAGGAAGTTGGGCGGCTCCGGGTCGGCGATGGTGGAAATGAATCCGGACTCGGGCACCACATCTCCTCGACGGAGACCCGATATGAACCGGCTCTCGACGTAGCGCCGGACCACGACCGCGTCCGGAATCGGTTTCATCACAGAGCGCAGCTGGTCAACGATAGCGTCGACATCCGCGGCCTCCCATGGCTTCATCGTGAGATTGCGCCATCGGGGATCACCACGGATATAGCTGTTTATCGCTGTCCCCTCGGTAATGTAGGTATCCGCAAGTTTCTTGTGTTCGGCACCGTCGCCCCAGTGTTCCTTCGCGTAAGCCCGAACCGATGCGGGCGAATCGAATTCGATGGCGCCTTTTGTATCGGGTGGATTGTCCGGGGCGGAGGCCGGAAGCCGATGCGGCTGGGAATCCATTGTGCCGTCGGAATCTCGCGGGCCGGAAGATCTCGTCGGCCCGGCATGCGGGTCTCGATCACCGGATACGTTCTGTGCAGCTTCGCTCCACGGTGTAGGCCGGGCCGAGATGAGTCGGTCACCGTCGTCGCGACGGATGGAATACGGAATCTCCCGAATGGCCGCGGCGCTGCGGAGAAGCTCGTCGACGGCGTCCAGCACAATCCGCCTGCTCGGTCTGTCGGCCGGTCGTGCGCTATCCGGACGGAAGCTGTTGAGCAGTGCGCGCTGTTCCTCGGGCAAGGCATCGAGAGCCCGGTCGAATTCGGACGCCGTGATATCGGTAAGTATTTGGGTGACCTGCTGGCGCGCGGTGATATCGACGCACGATTCGGTCGCTCGGCCGCGGATGAACTGGATGAGCCCACGAGTGTCGAACACTTCGGCCAGTATTTTGTCCATGCTGCGGCGAAGTCGGTCGCCGAGATTGGATCCTGCGTTGTTGTTCCAGTCCGAAACCGCGTGGGTGAAGATTCTGGCAGCGAGGTCGTCGACGAAGCGTGGTTCCTTCGCATACCGCTGCTTGCTCAGCCACGCGCGCAGGAACTTTCCGTAACCGGCGTCGAATGCCCGTACGGCACTGTCGGTATCGCCTCTTTCCAGGGACTTCTCGATGATTGAGTGGACGTCGCGTTTGGCCTTCTTCTCAGGAGTACGGTCGACCAGGATCCGGCCGTCCAGGGCGACTCCCACCTGGATGCCGGACATGTCGAGGCCCAGTGCGGCGAGATCGGCATGCGCCGTCGTTTCAGCTTGCTCTCGTGCGGACGACAGATCGGTGTCGAGACGCAGGATCGCGTCCAGCCGGTCGGCGATGTCTGCCGACGATCCGTCACCCATGAGCACAGCTTCGCGGTCGACCCGTTCTCGCAGCGTTCGAGGATTCAGCTCGGAGGTGGGTGCACCGGCCCGAACCCAGTCGGCGAGGCCGAGTCGTTCCACCGCGGATGCGGAGGACAGCAGGAATAGACGCAGTTGCTCCAGTCGAACCGATCGTCGGCGGGCCATCTCTCCCAGGTGTTGAATATGGCGAGCCAGCGCCCCGGTCGGTACATGATCGAACTCGGTGAACGATGCGTACTCGGGTGGTATCGACTCTGGATCGACTCCTAGAACGATGCCCTGCTGCCGATCGACCATCCGGGCGATTTCGTCGAAACGCTGCCGGAAGTCGTCCGAGGCCTTCCATTTCTTGCCTCGCCAGGAGGCTGCGATGGCGGCGGCGCGACCGTTGGCGGCGATGGTTGCGCGCAGGGGTGCCGGTTGGGGAACCGGGCCCGGATCCGCGGCGCGTCGTTGCGCGACGGCGTTGCGCCGGTCGATATCACGCCAGACCTCGACGACGGTGATATCGCGTCCCAGCGCCTGCAACAGATAGGCCGGGTCGGACAGTGCGCGGGGGGCGCTCTGGCCGAAGGCGAGTGGCGCCTCTGCCAGCATCTCGCCGACGTCCATCACTTCTCGGTCGCCGAGTTTCGGTACGGCGACCAGACTGCCGGTCCGCTCCGACGGCTGCAGGCGCGACAATTCCCGGGAGCGTTCGATCTTCGCCAGCTGATCGGCATCCATCTGCTCACGCCATGCAGCGAACAAAACTTGCAGCGAATAACTTCCGGCGCCGTCGCTGTTTTGCAGCGCGGTCTCGTCGATAGTGAATCCGGGCTTGTCCATCAGCCGCGTGAGCCAGTGCTGGAAGTTCTGGTACTCGGCATCTTCAGGATGTTCCGGCTTCCGAGAACGTGTGATCTCGGGCAGTGTCGAAATCCACTCCGGGAACGAGATATCGCGGGAAATCGACGGTACCCCGCCCAGGTTCACCAAATCCTGTTCGGTGATCGCGCCGAACGCGTTCGTCGCCAGGGCGCGCTCGGGGTGCCTCAGGTTGTCGTAATGGGTGAACAGTTCGCCCATCACCCTGGCTTCGATCGACTCCAGCTTCGCCTCCGCACCGGGGTCCAGTGCCCTTTTGTCGAAGAAGTGCTGCAGTTCATGGCGAACAACGGCGTAGGCCACGCTTCCGGTCGGGTTCCAGGCGAAATCGGTCCATACCCCCTGCATCTTCTGCTTCCTGGACGCTTCGTCCGCGCGGAAATTCTTCTCGTTGAGGTAAAGAATTCTCGATCCGTTTCCGACGTTCGACCGCCCGGCCGCCGCGCCTCTCGATTGGCGAGACGGAACCACACAGATGACCTCCGGCGCCCGGTCGCGCCACCCCGGAATACGGTTGAGTACGGCCTTTCGCTCGGCGAGCGAGGAGTCCACGCCGATCCCCAAGGTGTACAGCTGCAGTACTTCGTCGAAATGATCGATGATGGCGTTTCGGATGGCCAGCGCCACCGGGACCGCCAGCTTTTCGAACCCGAGTACCTCGAAGCCGTAGGTGTCGAAGATCTCCCGGCCGACCTCGCGGCTTATACGTCGGGCCGTTGCGGGGTCCAGGTTCTCGATATCCACAGAGGGTGCTTCTGATATCGCGGGATCTCGCGCTGGGGGAGCCTCGTCCCGTGCTGCGGCGCGGTGCGCGTCGGAATCTCCGGTATCGCGGCGGGTATCGGCCAGAACCCGTCGGACCTCGCGATCGCTCATGCCCATCTCGGCGGCGATGTCGGAATGAGTCCGTCCTTGCCGCGCCAGGCGGGAGACCTGCTCGGACGACATCCGGTCGACGGGGGTGCCGACGTCGGCCGGTGGGGCCGTCCTTGCGGATGACGCTGTGGTGAGCTCAGTGAGCGTTTGCTCATCGAATGTATCGAGAGCGCCGACGATTCTCGGCATGGCGACAACCAGGTTGGCGGAGCCGATATCGCGTAGTGCCCTGTTGACGTGCTCGTCGACTGTGCGCGGCGAGACCTGGAGCTTCGTCGCGATATCGGCTCTGCTGTGTCCGCGTGACAGATATGCCAGGACGACTATTTGGCGCGGTGTCAGACGTTTGCGAAGTTCAGTCAGTGGTGCGGCGGGCAGCACCACACCGCGCCGCGTGGCTTCGGCGGCGATCAGATAGCGCTTGTTGGCAACTCCGAGTGCCGATGCCACCTCCCGGACATACTTCGATGCCTGCTGCCCGCCCAGGGCCTCGGTGATCTGTGCATTCGACCACCCTTCGGCAATCCACCGCAGGACACGTTCCTGGTCGCGGCTCAACCGGGACCGGTCCGCGCGGTGGTGCGTACCGGCCGATTCCGTGGAGGGCGCTCGCTGGGCATTCCAAGGTGTCCGGCTTCCTTCGCGGCCGTTGTTCCGAGGCATGCCACCGTCGGTCGCATGGGGTTCCGCGAGTCGTTTCAGCGCTGCATCTCGCGCGGCTTTCCCGAGGCGGCGACCGAAGGGATTGCCGCCGGTGTCGAGTGGGTCCTCGGCAACGCCCCACGGGCCGCGGATCGCGGGCTGCGGCCGCGGGGCAGCTGTCGCGTCGGGGGCGGTGCGGATTCCCCGGCTCGCCGCGGCACGAATCGCCTGCTCGAGGCCCAGTAGCAATTGCTGATACCGGTAACCGAGTCCGAGTGCGTACAGTCGCGCTCGTACATCGGGAAGTGTCCGGTGCCACTCTCGGAGGTCGGATACGGGCAGACGGCTCAGTTCGGCGACGCCGCCGGCATCGGGATCCGATATCGGCCGGTACATCGATGTGGTGATGTGGTCGGCAATCAAGCCGTACAACGCGGCGGCGGCGTCGAGGTCGAAGACGTCCTTCAGGACTGTGTAGATCGCGCGCAACTCGTGTTGCATGAATTGGTCGACGCGCGGCAGATCACCGATCCGGGCACTCGCCGCCGCGCGCGGTAGTTCGGTCGTCTCGGCGCTCGCGGTCTTCACCGGCCGATTCGGCCGGATCTCCGCCGGTAGTGGCCGGTCGCCGTCGAGTATCTTCTCCACAGCTCGGCGCAGTTTTTCTTCGCTTGCGAAAGTCCGGCGCGACCTGAACCCCGACGGGGTCAGCTGAGCGAGTTGCCGCCCCATCAGGTCCGCGATATCGCCGGTGTTACCCGGAGTGGACACCACCCATCCCTCTGCGGCTCCCTGGACGTGCCGCTCCCGGAATTCGACCGGAACGACCACAGTTTCCAGCCAACCCGCACTGACCGGAACCAACCGCCGATCCGTAGCCGGCGCCACCTGCCACATTGCTCTCTCGTTCGAGATCCCCGTGCGCATCAAATCCCGAGCTATCCGGCGTGGTGCGGCCCGGTGGTCCGGTCCGTCGTCCTGGAACGCATTGGCCAACGACGGCTCGAGAGGTGCCAGCCATTCCCGCAGGCGTTTCGACATCCGGTATTCGCGCCGCTCCTCGAAGTAAGCTTCCAACAGGCGTTGTTCGAGTACTCGACGAAATGATGATCTATATGGCTGCTCGATATCCTGTGCTTGTTCAGGAGTGAGTGTCCTGAAATCCACCCCGTAAGGGCTCACGTCGATCGCGATGTATCGGATGAGCCAGCCGGTCCACAACGCGGGAGCCAGATCCGGTGCGGCTTCGATCGCATTCTCGAGTGCCCGCATATGTCCGCCGGGACGGGCGGCGATCCAGATCTCGCCTGGATAACCAGGGGGCGGGGCGAAACGCGCAACTTGGCCGACCACTCGGCCCTGCCTGCGCGCGAGTTCCTCGGCGAACATCAGCTCGGTTGCCGGCGCGACGAATCGCGTCAATGCCCGGTCATATCGCATGACCAGGGACTCGAGCTCGCCCAGGGCGATTACCCGGGCGTTGATCTCGGCTCGCTCCATGAGCAGTGGTTCGGCCAGTATGTAACGGTCGGCGGGTGTATCCGCGTCGTGCAGGCGGGCCAGTGACGTGTCGATTCCGTCGATTTCCATCCGGCCGAGACGAAGGTGCACGTGGATCGACCGCTGTCGTTCGGAGGCGGAATCCTCGTTGGGCAGATCGAGATCGAGCCGTTCCCACTCGTCAGAACGTTGCCGAGTCAGTTGCTGCACATATTCCAGGGTTGGATGCAATGGCTCGCCGGCGGCGTCGAAAAGGACTGCTTGCCAGCTCGCGCGACGTGGCGGCCGGTAGTACGTATAGTCCCGGGTGCTGCCGTTTCGCGGATCAACCATGATCAGGGACCCGTCGTGCAGATGCACCTCGTAATCGATCCGCCGGTCACCGTTGTATTCGGTCAATCGGATCCACCCACCGGGCGGAAGTCGGTCGAGTGCCGTCCGCAATTCATCGAAATTCCGGTACGAGACCGGAGTCGCCGCGCGGGTATCGCCGGCGCCGAGTGGGCCGGTCTCGGTATGCCGCGCGGATTCCGCCGCCTGAGCGGCCAATGCGAGAGTCTCGTGCAGTGTGAGTTCGTACGAATGGCCGGATGCCATATCGACTGCCCGGTAGTTGACCGTCTGTGCTCCGAGTTCACCCGAGCGAGTGATCGTCAACTGCATCGAGGTCGTAACAGTTCCACTGGTGTGAGCGGGATATTCACCTGCGACCTGGAGGAACCAGTCGAATGCCTGTGTTGCCGGTTCTCCCGGGCCCGCCCAGAACTGGGGGCTGGACAACTCGATGGCAGACGCGATCGTTTGCGAAGACGAACCCGTCGGCACCGGGATCGAACGGCGTACTGTCGGGGCGGGTTGGTCATAACCGAGCTCGTATTCGCTGTGCAGCATCGATGATCTGGCGACCACCCGGATACGGGGGCCGAACGTGCCGGGTGACATGCGGACCTCGACCGGTACTTCCGCGGCGCGGTCGGGCACTTCCGCGCTCTGGTGGCGCACCATGTCGCGTACAGGGGGTGCTATGTCTGCCACCAGGAGTTTCGCGTCCCCGATGAGCGCCTCGGCCACTCGGGCGAGGTTATCGTCGTTGTCCCCCTCCCGATAGGTCGTTGTGACCACCATCGTGCCGTCCGCTGATAGCTCGGCACGCCAGACCCGATCGCCGTCGTGGTGTAGATCGGTGGCGTCCAGTGACGGCGATGTGGTGTTTTCCATGTCGACGGACAGCGATATCCAGCGGTTGTCGCCGTCCGCGCCGAGGCGCACATGTATGGGGCCCTGCCTTTGCAGGCTTTTCGTCAGTGTGGTGATCACTCTTCGGGCTGCGGGAATATGTTCCGGCACCGCCCAATTCGCGAGCCATTCGGCCACTGATGCCTGCATCGTGGCCAGTTGGGCTTCCACGGGCTGTTGCGGATCGATGGTCCCCAGTTCGACAGCCGCGGGTGAACTGTTCTCGGCGGGGTTGGGGTCGGGCTTGTCGGCGTGTTCCGCGTTACCGGCTGCATTATCCGGTATCTTTCGGGCCTTGCCCGGCGATGAGCGGGTATCCCGGCTCGGAGGTGGGTTGTGGATTGCGCGGTCGATGCCCGCGGCCATCCGTTCGTATTGCTCGTCGAGTCCCAGAGCACGCAACCGAGGCTCCACCTCGATCAGCTTGCGGCGCCATCGTCGCAGTACCGGCAGGGGCTCTCGTTTGAGACCCGACGGTGCGGTCGGGTCGGTGGCCAGGCGAAGTAATTTCATCATGGCCCACCGGTCGAGGACGGTGCCCAGGACCTCGGAAACCTTGGTTTCCGCGTACCGGCGGAACTCCACCAGGGTTGGAAGGTTGTCGATCCGGGCGACCTCGGTTGCCGGCGGCAACTCCCTGGCGCCGCTGGGCTTCGCGGACTCGCCACGTTGCGGATCCGTAGTTGTCTTATCCGTCGGCTCGACTTGCGAACTGTGATGTACCCCAGTCGATTCCGCCTTTCCTGTTGCTGTTTGCGCGGCGGAGAGCGGCGGCAGCGCATCGGTGCTGTTCAGCAGCTTCTGAACGGCCTGCCCCAACTGCTCAGGGGTGCGGAACCCGGTTGCTGCCCGGCCGCGCCGGGAGCGTTCGAGCTGCGCGAAGTGGTGTGCGATCACCTCGGCGGTGCCGTCGGCGCTTCTGGTGGTGGATACGACCCATCCGCCGGGGGCGCGCTCGTCCTGCCGTCGGTACTCCACCGGAACGGTCACGCCGGTCAGCCAACCCGCGTGCACCGGAATCGACCAGCTGGCCGGCTGGGCTACGCGAGCGGCCGTCTCACGATTCAGGATCCCCGTCTGCAACAGTTCCAGCGCGACGCGGACCGGCTCCGGCGCCGCTGCTGTGCCGCCATCCTCGGGAATGTTCGACAACGACGGGTCGAGCGGCTGCAACCAAGTCTCGATATCCACCGGCGCCGCAGCCTTGCGCCGGGCCGCGAGATAGGCGCTCAGCAGGTGCGTTTCCAACGCTCGGCGCACCGCCGCACGATAGTTTCGCTCCACCTCCTCGGCATCCAGCGGGACATATTCGATCCCTTCGGTCCCCATGGTCATTCCGACATATCGAATATGCCAGCCGCGCCACAGGGCGACAGCCAGTGCGGGGTCGGCGGTGACAGCGGCTTCGAGCGCCTGTGGATGCCCGCCGTCCGGTGCCACAATCAGGAGTTCTCGCGACGCGATACGTGCGACTCGCGGTGTGAGCGGTGTGGCCCCGGCGAGGTCGATATCCGTGGTGAACGGGTGCCACCGGCTCAGTGCTCGCTCACCCCGCAACACCACCGTGTCGAGTTCCGCCAGCGCGGCGAGCCGCCGGAGGACTCCTGCCCGGCGGGCCAGCAGCGGTTCGGCGAGCACATAGCGGATGGCCGGCTCGTCCGAGTACAAACCGGCCAGCGATTCATCGATTCCGGCAAGGTCGGTGCTGGTGAGTTCGCGGTGCATCTCGATTACTCGCTGTGCTGCCGCTCGGGAGAAGTCGTTCGGCGGGTCGAGATCCAGTTGTTCCCACAGCGCCGCGCGCTCGCGCGCCAACTGCCTGATGTACTCCGGCGCCGGGTGCAGCGGTTCGCCCGCAGGATCGAATGCTACCGCCGTCCAGGTGGAGGACTCGGCGAAATCCATCTCCGAAGCGGGCTGGGTGGTCCCCGTCCGGGGATCGAGGATCAGCGTCACACCATCGCGCAGATGCACCTCGTAGTCGACTGGACCGTCGGGGCGTCGCTCGGTCACCCGCATCCATGAGCCGGGCGCCGACGCCTGCAGCTCCGCCTCCCAGCTCCGGTAGCCGGGGTGGTCGACCGGTACACCCGCCCGCATGCTGCCGGGAACGATCGGGCCGGTATCGGATCGCTGCGCCGATTCGGCGGCGACCGCGGCCGAGAGTGCGAACTTTTCCTGGAAAACGATCTCATCGGTCCGGCCGGAAACCAGATCGGTTGCCTCGTAATGGACAGTGCCGACCCCCGGCTCGCCGGAAACGGTGACGACAATTTGCGAAGACGTCGACAACCGGACGCCGTCGGCGGAATGGTGCGCCCCGGAAACTGCTTTCAGCCAGTCGGTCGCGGCTCGGCCCGGAAACGACGCACCGTCCCACTCCTCGATGCTTCCGGCCGCTCGTCGGCTTGCAGAGACGATCACGCCGGCGACATCGTCCAGGTCCGAACCGATCGGCGCCGGTATCGCCGTGCGCACCCGCGGCCGGCGGTCGCCGCCGTACTCGAGTTCGAGCCCGGCGTGTAGCTGTGCGGCCTGCATGGTCACGTGCACATGCGGTCCGAACTCACCGGGTTCGACGCGTAGCGTCACCGGGACGTCGGTGAGCCCCCCGCCCGCGGCCTCTCGATAATGCTGCTGCATCGCCGACAGCAGGTGGTCGATGATATCGGCCACCGGAAGCTCTTCCGTCGCGCCGCGAGTCAGCGAACTCAGCATGGCGCGCATCGCGGAGCGATGTTCGGTATCGCTTTCCCGATGCACATACGAGATGTCGATGGTCTCGTCGGCCTCCAGCACTACTTGTGCCGTGCGCCCCGGATCCAGCGGTATGTGGAGTTCCCGCCGGCCGTCGGTTGACGGCACCTCGCGCGGCGACTCCTGGACACTGTCCCCGGGCGCGACATCGGCAGCGAACTTCTGTACCGCTGCGATCTGATCGCGTGCCCATCGCTGCGACCGCGATGCGGTATCGCGTCCACCGGCCGGGTTGTCCGGTGGCGGCGATCCGGGTGCTCCACGACGCTTTCCGTTCTGTTCGGTGGCATCGCGGGTAGCTTGTTCGCTCGTATCCCGTACCGGTTGTATGGCCGGTGCCGCGGTGGAATTCTGTGGCTGTTCGACCAGAATCCGTCCGGTCAGGTCGATACGCACGCGACGGACGACGGCCGTGCTCCCCGCGCGGTCGAGGGTAGCGGCAGCGTCGCCATCGTGATGTTCGGGTACGAAGATTTCCAACATTCCGCCGTTGTCGACGGCAGCGAGCCCGGCCAGGGTGAGTTCGCGGACCGCGAGTTCTTCTGCCCTGGTGCGAGCCTGTTCCAGTACCACCGCCTGAGCGGCGATGAGCGAGGCATCGTGGCCCGATTGCAATCTGGGCACCAGATCACTGAACACCTCGATGATCGTTTGGATCTGTTCTGCCAGTTCATTTGTCGGAACAAGCGCGGATTCGGCGAAAGTCGCCTCGGGGCGCTCGTCCGTGGCGGCGGCTGCATCCGGGTCCAGACCGAGAAGCAGGCGGCGTTGCTGATCGACCGAACGTGCCATTTCGTCCAGCGGAAATGCTGAACCCTCGTCGGCCGCCCAGTGCGTCCTGTCGGCTCGCATCTGCTCCTGTTCGGCGAATGACAGATTGCGCCAGGAGCGTTGGAATCGCACCGCTGGACCGTCGGCGCCGATGCCGGCAGTAGGGCCGGACGGCACCGTGACCGGTTCGCGGTCGGCCGCACGCCGTCGTGCCACCTCGTTACGGCGTGTGGCGTCGCGCCAGACTTCGACTGGTTTCAGCCCGCGTCGCAGTGCCTGCAGCGCGTAGGCGGGATGTGCGAAATCGGCCGGTGCGCTGAACCCGAAGGCGAGTCCTGCTTCGGCCAGCGATTCGGACGGGGAAAACACGTCCCGGGCACCCAGCGCGAGACGAGCCCCACCATCCGGGCCGGAGTTGTTTCGCCGGTAGACTTCCAGGTCACGCGAAATATCCTCTCGCTGCTCTCGGCCGACATTGTTGCGCCATTCGTCGATGAACTCTTTCAGCGGGTATTTTCCATCGGGGTATCGAGATTTCAGATCGGACAGGTCTACATGAAACTCCGGCTTATCTTGATTCCCGAGCCAATGTTCGAACAGTTCGAATTCGGTATCGGATGCCGTCCTCTCCTTGATCTCGAACCCGTACGCGGGGAGTTGGTCCAGCCAATCCTCGAAATTCGCGTCAGCTGCCAACCGTGGAAGCTCGCCGAAATTGTTATTGTCACGTTCGCTCCAGGTGCCGAAGAACTCGTCGTGCTCCGGTGACCACGGTGATTTGAGGAGTTCGAAATAGGTCAGTGCATATCCGAATGCCCGGGCCTCGGTCGATTGCTGCACGGTCGGCAGGTCGGTGCTGAACGCCAGAGGATCGCCGAGGTGATCTATTTCGTGCTGAATCGTGGCATATCCGGTGTTTCCGGTCGGGTCCAACGTCCCGGAGATCGCGGCCTTGTCGATTGTCTTCGTGTTGATCAGGATCAAACGTGTTCGGTCATCCAGTATTTCATTGATTGCGAATCCCGTGATCTTCGCATCGAGTGGTACAGCTGCGATAATATCCGGCGCGAAGTCCGGTCGGTTCGGCAGTGTCGCAATCAATTCTCTTCTCTCCGCCAGAGAAGAATCCGGCGTGATGCCGAATCTGTGCAGCTCCAAGAGTTCGTCGAATTTATCTACGATCCCATTTTTGATCCCCACAACGGTGGCGAGTTTCAACTTCTCGAACCCGAGCACCTCGATCCCGAAGGCATCGTATATCTGGCCGGCGATCCATTGTTTGGCGCGGAGCGCGGCAGCCGGGTCGAGTTCGTCGATATCATCCTGAATCGATACGGCGTCCGAATCGTGTGCGTCGCCGCCGCGCGATGACTCGGGGGGTGGCGGCCGATGTGGGTTGCGGGGGTGCCGGGCGGTGGGGTCGTTCGGTTCGGAGTCGTCGGGTCGGCCACGGGCGGCGCCGCCGCCGTCCATGTGGAGGGGGTCCCATGGGGCGGGGTTGCGGCGTCCGGAGCGTAGCCGGAATGGGCTGTCCAGTGCGTCTTCTGTGTTGGGGACGTCGCCGCCGGAGCTGTGCCCGCGAATGTTCGCGTGAGAAGCGTGTCCCGGTCGGGTTTCCTCGTTCAGCGGGGCGTCGGGGACGCCGGTGGGGCGGTGGGCCACGGGTTTCCCGGCGGGATGCGCGGCAGCGAGCATCGGGTTGAAGTCCGAGGGTGGGCGACGCACCTGCGCCGCCTGTTCATAGGCGTAGGCCATCGCCAGCAGCGCAGATTCCGAAAACGCGGTGCCGACCAGGGTCATACCGTAAGGCTGATGTACCGCGGGGTCGTATCCGATCGGGACCGAGACCGCCGGATATCCGGCCCGGGGCGCCACCCACCACGAATTGAGGTGGGGGAAAAGCAGGCCGTCCAGCCCCTCCGCCGTGAGTATGGAATCGATCACGGCCCGGTATTCGGCCCTTAAACGATCACGCCGGGCCACATATTCGGCGTGTACCACGGGATCGTTCAGGTCGACCGTTGCCGCTTGTGTGAACAGTGACTGTCCGTACCGGATCGCCTCGTCTGCGTGTTCGGTATTGAACTGGATCAGTTCATCGAGCGTTCGAATCGGTGCATCGGCCCGAAGCCGGGCGAAATAGCTTTCCAGAGCCGGCTTGAACTCGAACAGCAGAATTCCCTCCCCTCCGGGCGGGGTCACAGTGACCGGTACGAGAGTTGCGCCTTGCGCCCGCAGGACCGTCTGGGCTTCGCCGAACAGCGCGAGCGCATCCGAGGGGGATGCCGTCGTGTCGAGATCTTCGGCGGTCGTGACCACCACTCCCAGGCGTTTACCGCGTAGCGCTTCCGTCGTCAGGGCTGCCACATAGTCCGTGCCCGCCACGGCGGCAGCGGCCTCGGTTGCGGGGTCATCGGTGTCAACGCCGGTCAGTGCGTTCAACAAGGCCGCCGCGTCGGAAATCGTCCGCGCGATCGGTCCCGCACTGTCCTGCGTGACCGAAATCGGAAGGATACCGGTTCGGCTTATCAAACCGACCGTAGGTTTGACACCGACCAGCGAATTGAACACCGCCGGACTGATGATCGAACCGAACGTTTCGGTGCCCACGGTGATCGCGGCGAGTCCCGCCGCGGCCGCGACAGCCGAGCCGCTGCTGGAGCCGAACGGATCCACCTCGGGGTTATAGGGGTTGACGACCTGCCCACCGAGTGCGCTGTAGCCGTTCGGCATTCCTTCGGTCACGAAGTTCGCGAATTCCGTCAGATTCGTCTTTCCGAGGATCACTGCTCCCGCTTCGCGCAGCCGGGCCACCAGGAAGGCATCCTGAGCGGGATAGGAATTGCGCAGTGCCAGTGCGCCGACCGTCGTCGGTATACCCACCACGTCGATGTTGTCTTTGATCAGTACCGGTATACCGTGCAGCGGCCCACGCACGCGGCCCGCGGCCCGCTCCGCGTCCAACCGGGCGGCGTCCCGCAACGCGTTCGGGTTCAACGACCGGACCGCGTTGAGACGAGGCCCGGACCTGTCCAGGACTTCGATCCGATGTAGGTATTCCTGGACCAGCGTGACCGAGTTCGTCCGCCCGTCCGCCATCGCTTGCTGCAGCGTGGCCACGTCGGAGATCTCCAAGTCGAGCGTGACCGAGTCCGGGGCGGCCGGCTGCCCGGGAACGGCGGCGCTCTCTCGGGAGTCTGTGAGATGTTGTGCCAGTCGCCGGGGTGCGGGGGCCGAATCGCCTGCGTCGCTGGCACGCGATGTTTCGGGGGATGGCGGCCGATGTGGGTTGCGGGGGTGCCGGCCGGTGGGGTCGCCCGGTTCGGAATCGTCGGGCCGGCCGCGGGCGGCGCCGCCGCCGTCCATGTGGAGGGGTTCCCATGGGGCGGGGTTGCGGCGTCCGGAGCGTAGCCGGAATGGGCTGTCCAGTGTGTCTTCTGTGTTGGGGACATCGGCGCCGGAGCCGCGCCCGCGAATGTTCGCGTGAGAAGCGCGCCCCGGTCGGGTTTCCTCGTTCGGCGGTGCGTCGGGGGTGCCGGTGGGGCCGTGGGCCACGGGCTTCCCGGCAGGATGCGACGGCGGGGCCGGCACGACAGGGTCTTCGGAGGCGAACTCGAGCGTGTAGACGCCGTCGGGAAGGCGCGGTCGACCGGCCAGTTCGACCACCGGCTCACCATCGAGCGAACGAACCTGTGCTATCGCCGGCGGCGGCGCGATGTGCTCGCTGCTCGGGTGCGACGGGGCTTCTCGGTGGATCGGGGCAGGCTTGCTGTCGATGTCCTGTAGCGATGAGAGCCAACTGGCCATTAGACGTCGGATTTCGAAGCGCCGCTCGATCGACGCGGCTGTGATCACTCCCATCCCCGCGGTCATTGCGGCGGCAGTGTTCACGGACCCCTGGTTGGCGATGAGTACCCCGCCGACCAAACCGAATGCCGAGTAGGCACTGAGCGCGGCGACATTGATGAACGAGGATGCCCGCCCGCGCCGGTCTATCGGGATGTTGATGGTGAAGTAGGCGTTGGTCTGAACGCCTGCGGCTCCTAGAATCGCCCAACCCGCAAGATAGCCGGCGCCGGCGACGAACGTCTGGTCGGTAGCGGCGGCCGTCAGTGCGCTGGCCGCCATACCTGTCAGACCGACGTATCTGGCCGCGAGGAGCTTGTGGATGTCGACTTTGCTCAACCAGTTCTTGGGTAAGAAGTTTCCGATCATCCCACCGGCCGAAGGCATGAGCACGGCCGTGGCGGTCAGTGCCGGGGAGAGATCGGCCTGGGTGATCAAATGGAGGTAATAGAAGTATTGCGTGCCCAGATACCCGTTGGTGGTCACGAGGTTCCACGTGTAGTTGCGTAGAATCGCATCCTCATTCAACGCGGTGAAACCGTCGACGAACACAGCCCGCAGGCGGTCTCGAACGGATCGCGACTCGGTTGGTTTCTCTGGAGGCAATTCGCGAACGTGCCGCAGCCCGGCCAGGTTGGCGCTCGAGGCCGCCGCATTCAGCCCGAGGGAAAGCCACGGTGGCATCACTGCCGCGAGGCTCTGCCCGATCGTTCGACTGAGATTGTTCTCGAATGTTTTGTACTGTGAGTATCCCCGTTGTATGCGCTCATCGGTGCCGACGACCTCCGGTGTTACCCGGAATTGGGCCGGATCGTAAAGGGTGCTGGCGGCGGCCCCCACCATCGTTGTACCGATGAGAATCGGAATTATCTGGGGCACACCGAATCCGGTCGCGACAGCCGCACCGACCGAGCTGAGCGCCGTCGCGACAGTGGCCTGTCGCATGATCCGAGTGGGTCGACGGGTATCGGCCAGGTAGCCGGCGAAGGGAGCCAGCACAATTTTCGGTACGGCGGAAAGGGTGGAGACCAGCGCCGCGGTGCCGGGGTCGATATCCATCAGCATCAACATCAGTGCGGTCTCTGCGCCCGCAGACCCGATACTCGACACCAGCCCACCGGTCGCCAGATTGCGGAATTCTCGGTCCGTGCGGTACAGCCGCATCAGCGATCCGTTGGTTTCAGTCTCGGCGCGAGGAGTGCCGGTATCTGCCGGACCGTCGTCGGTGGAACGGTTCGGCAGAAAGAAGTGACCGACGCGCCGAAAGCCCTCGGGCACCGAGGGGGTGATCAACTTTCGGAGACTTCCGCGACCGGTGACCAGGCCCTCGGGCTCGCTATCCGGTTCACCGTTCGCGTGTGGCTCGGAGTCGTCGGGTCGGTCACGATGGGCGCCGCCGCCGTCCATGTGGAGGGGGTCCCATGGGGCGGGGTTGCGGCGCCCGGAGCGTAGCCGGAATGGGCTGTCCAGTGCGTCGTTCGCGTTGGGGACGGCCGCGCCGGGACCGTAGGTGATTCGGTGGTCGGCTCGAGCTGGTTTCGCAGCAGCAGGATTATCGGGATCACCGGACCGGGCCTCGGCCTCGTCGAGTGCGGCGAGGTGGGTGTCGTTTCGGCGTTCGTGCGCCGAAGCGAGCCGACTGGGCTGCGGTATCGCCGTGGCAGCGAGGATCAGACCGTCGCGAACTCGCCAGCGGCCTTCGATCGGTTCCGCTGGGAGGCCGGACTCCTGGGCCGTCTCGGGGTCGAGCCGGGCGCGGAAGGTATGGCTGTCGAGGTCGACGGTCACGTGCAGTCGGGAGTCGGCAGGGCCGCGCGTACCCGGCGAAACTTCGGCCCGGGAAAGCAAGGTCTCGTGGGCAGTGGATACCGCATCCTTGATCGCGCGTAGCAGCTGCAGCAAGTGGGTACCCGACCACGCCATCTCGCTGCCGCCGGTCTGCCGGGCCCAGTCGAATTCTTCGGAGGTGACGAACCCCGGCCGCTGTTCGGTGACCAGGGCGACGTTCTCCGCGAGACCGAGTCCGACAGCGCGGAACTGCTCGGCGGGGGCGGCGACCGCCGCGGCGTATGTGGCGGCTTCGGACCCCAGGGCAGGATCGAGGGTGACGGCGCCCACCGTATCCGGTGGCCAGGGGAGCGGCTGTGGGTAAGCCGGACGGTGGGGCTGCTCGAAACCCGGAGTTTCCTCCGGCCCGAAACCGAGACGGTGCAGAGCCATGCGCGCGCACAAGAATTCGGGATCGGGGGCGAACCCGTGCACGATCCGCGCACCCAACGCCTCGTAAACAGCTACGCCCGGTGGCAGGAGCGGGGCCGCCATCGATTCGCCGAACAGGAACCAGGTGGATTTCGCGGTCTCGAGTGGAAGCACTCCCGACTCGAAATCCATGCCGGGGGCCGCCGTGGTCGGGTGCGGCGCGGTATGCGGGTTGTTGTCGATGATCTCGACGACCAGCCTGCGTTCACCGTACGAACCGCCGCCCACCCGGGCAACCACGCGGACTTCGCCGGTACTGGTGGCCAGTGCGCTGCGCACCTGTGTTTCGACTGCGGCCGCCGCTGTTGCGGCTCCTTCGGCACTGCGCCATTCGTACCGGGTGGTCAGCCACTGGCTGAACTGTTCCCGCGCCAGCGTCGCTGTGGCGATCTGTTCGGTCTCGCTCTGCCGCATCCCGCCGACCCCGCGCGGGCCCAGCGAGATGTCGAAATCGTGGCCGGGTTGCCCGCCGGGCCGGCGGCCCGGATGTGCTGCTGTGACACCTTCGCCGGGACCCGGTGCGAAAAGACGGTCCACCCAGGTGAAGTCGTCGGGCCCGACGCGTACGGTCCAGAACGGACTGTGCACGATCTCGGTATCGGCCAGCGCGTAACCGACCAGGCTGATGAGACTCGCCGGATCGAATTGCAGCAGCGTCACCGCAAAACCGGGAGCGGCGCGCTGTTCGGCGCGGACGAGATCGTCCCAGAGGCGCCGCGCATAATCCAGTAGCTGCCGTTCATTGCTGTCCAGTTCGGCGGAGGGGCGTGCGGAAAGATCTGCCACGACCCGGCGCAGGATCAACTCGCTCGCAGCGTTGGAGTACTCGCGGGAAACGACAGGCACTCTGCCGTTGCGCTGTACCGCTTCCGGAGCGTCGTGGACGACCGCGCGGCGCTGCTCCGGTGACAGCCGTTGCCACCAGCCGTCGATCGCACGCCGTTTGGCCATCTCGCGACCGGGAACGGGGGCCGGTCCGAAGATCGACTCGGCGCTCGCTCGCGCTCCCGCGGCGCGGTACGCCGTGTGCGCTGTGCGCTGTTCGACCTCGGTCGGCCCCGTGAACGCCCGCGGCACAGCCGGCCTGGCGGTATGGCTGAGGGTGAAGGCAGCATCGAGGAAGTCGGCTACCGCGGTGACGAATCCGGAGACTTGCCGATGGCCCGTTGCCGCGGCCAGCCCGCGTAACTCGTAGAGGAGATCTTCGGTCGGTTCGGTGCCCCGGGCGACCTCGCGCATCGGTGGCTGCACCGTTTCGCTCGCCGCACGTATCGCCGGAGCCGGGGCAGACGTCCGGTCCTCGTCCGCGGCAGTGCTCTGCCCGTCCGAGGGAGCCGGACGCAGGCCCAGGAGCTCGGGCAGAGCACTGTCGAGCTGCATGATCCGGCCGTTCAGTTCCGCTATCCGCAGCACCGGTGCGCGGTTTTCCCGCGCTTGGTGTACTTCCCGGGCGAGCGTGATTCGTTCCCGAAGCCAATCCCGCAGTACCGGAGAGCCGATCGCGTCTGCCACGCGCTGTTGCGCTGCCCCGTCGAGCGTTCGCAGTGCCTGCTGGATCGGGTTGATCGCGTTCAGGACTGTCGCCGCAGTGATTGTTTCCGGAGCCGACCCCAGCAACTCGGCGACCGCCACTGCTTCCGGCAGGGGCTCTGCATCGATGGGTTCGGCCGGTGCCGCGTGATGCGCGGTGCCGGCGAGTTCGGTGTCGCGTAGCCGCCGCTGGGGCGAGGTCTCCGGGGCCCGGCCGGTGTTTTGGCTCGTCGGGTCGGCCTCTTCGGGATCGAGGTCGATGGCGACAGTGTCCGGCCCGCCGGCGATAGGCGGCTCGGTGTCTCCGGGAGACTGCGATGCGTCGGTTGGGTTGATCTCCGCCGGGCCGGGAGTCGTTTGTCCGCGCTCCGGCCGGGCGGTCGTCTCCGGCGTGCCCGGTGTGGAGTCCGGCGTATCGGTTTCGCCCGAAAGCGGGACCGAAACCTGGAAATCGTTCTCGTCGAGGCCGAACGCAGTGAGGTCGAAATCTTCGAATCCCGCCAGGGTTTCCTCTTCGGCGGCGGCAGGATCGTCGTTGCGCCGGATCTCGAACCACTGCTCGATGGTGTTGCGGTGCAGGCCGAAGGTGATGATCCGCCCGCAGCTGTCACTCATCGCGTGGGTGAGCCGCGTTCCGCGCCCGCCCTGGCGGTTCACGTCCTGTTGGCGGGCAGACCATTCCGGCAGGTTCACCGCGTCGCCCGGGGCGATCTCGTTGTGGAAAGCAATCCGGACGCTGTGCCGATCCTCCGTATCAGTACTCCTGATATCGATCTCGGGCTCCGGATCAAGCCCGTGTTCGGCCGCGAAGTTGTGCAGGTATCCCAGGGAGTTGGTGACGAGTTCGGAGGTGATGGTTTTGATCGCATGGTCCTGGTCGTCGGTCACCCAGGAGTTCTCGTTTCGCACGCGGGTGGCGATCGCCCTGCGTGTCGGTCCGATCTCGGCTTGATAGGCGGGGCGGCTGTCCGAGGAATCCGCGAGCAACCGCGCCGCGCGATCGTCACCGTCTTGTCGTGACTCCGAATTCCTTCGGAGCGGAGCATCCCGGGATGGCCGGGCGACCCGTTCCACCGGCCGCGGCGTCGTGCCGAAATACCAGTTGACCTCGACCTGGCTGCTCTCGCTGGATGCGTCGACGACCTGGACATGAAGTGTTCCTTCCGCATCCAGTCCGGCTGTCACCGTCAGTGTGCCGATTCCCCACCGGACCGCAGCGGAGACGGCATCGGCGATATCGCGCACATAGCCGGAATCCGGCTGGGTGGTCAGCATGGCTTCGATGTTGTGGGCAATACGGTCGGCGGTCTCGGCATCGCCGTGGGCAATGCCGGACAACCGGAACCCGTTGGCTGTCAGCCATTCTCGTTCGAGCAGCGATGAAGCGAAGCGGTCTCGTCCGGCATTGTTGTCCTCGGCGGGATGTCGTTGCGCAGCGGCCGGCGGGCGCTGTTCGTTCGTGCCCGGCCACTCGCGGCCGGTCTGGAGTGTGTTGCCGGGATAGATGCGATCTGCCGCACCGTCCACCAGACGTCGGAGCAGCTCGGCCATCCAGCCGGAAGCCGCGGAAACCGGGCCGGCGGCCGCGCGTAGTCGCTTCTGGACCTTCGCCGGAAGAAGTCCGATACCGCCGTCGACGATTTCCTTTCCTGTGTCCAGGGCCAGGTTCGGGAATTCCCGGAGCACCGTACTCGCCAGATAACGGTCGACGACCTTCATCATGAATTCCTCGGCCGTCCGGCTCCCCATCCTCGACCAGATGAAGGCGGCCAGATACCGTGCCCGCAGATACTCCGGGCTCTGTGCCTCGAGCCAACGGCAGCCCGGGAAGTGCAGCGCCGACCACAGATCGTCCTTGAGGAATCGGTGCCAGAACCAGTGTTCCGTCTCTGTGAGCTCTGCGCCCATCAGCTCGAGGTCGTTGTCCAGCAGCGGTCTACCTGCGTAGTACTCCATTTTGCCGAAAAGGATCGACACCAGCTGCGGTAACTCGTCGAGCGAGGTCGCCCGCAGGAATCTCGCCCACGGCGTGGTCCGATCCCTGACATCGCGGGTGCTGGCTTTCTGCTGCTCGTTCTGCGGCAGCGTACGTAGCTTCCAGACAGTGATGGTCCGGCCGTCGCCCGTGGTCTTCTGTTGCTGGATGAACAGCGATTCCCGGCTGATCGTGCCGTTGTGGACGATCTGGTCGATCGACAAACCGGTTACGGCCATCAAGCCGAGCGCCGCATATATAGGCGCACGCCCGAGGACCCGATTCAGTTCGAGGAAATCCTTGTCCGTGAACTCTTGCGCGAGGTCGGTCTCGCGTACCTTGTCGACCCCCCACGAGACCAGCGAGGAGATGATCGAGCCCAGCCGGGTCGCGCTCATGTCCTGGAAATCGTCGTTCGTCAGCTCCAGCTCGTGCAGCTTGCCGACGACCTCCGACATCAGGGTGTCGAACCAGATGCCCCTTTTGCTGACCCAGTCGGCTCCGAACGGCTCTCCGGGGTCGGGTCTGGGTAGATACTTCAGGTACCAGAACGCCTTGGGATCGATCGCGTACAGCTCGGCGATGGCGGCATCGGTTTCGGCCCAATACCGTTCCCAGTATCCGGGGTCGGCGGTGTGGCCCTTGCCCGCTGGGCCCGGCGCTTCCGTGGCCGACTGGTCGGCCTCGAGGTCGATGGCGACGGTGTCAGGTCTGTTGTGGGATGCGGAGTCGCGCCGCTCCGCCCGATCGAATGGATCGGCTGCTTCGGCCGCGCGTGCGCCGTCGGCCTGGCGGCCCGACCCGGCAGGCACGGAGACATCGACGTGTTCCGGTCCGGCGGGCCCGGCCCGGTACGACTCGGCGGACCGGTCGGTAGGGTCCGCGTCGGCGGACAGATCGATACCGCGGCTGCGGGCGATGGCGATGAGCGCGGGGCGGTGGCTCGATCCCAGCTTGTCGGTGATGTGGTCGAGATAGTTGCGGACGGTCCTGACCGACAGGCCGAGAGCTTCGGCGATCCCCTGTTCCGAACGCCCTTGCTCGGCCTCGCGCAACACCGCCCGTTCCTGCTTGGTGAGTTGACGCGTATGCGGCGCCGAAGCATCGGGATCGGCGGGGTCGAGTATTCCGGCGCGTAACCCGGCAGCGACCATTCCCGCCCGATCCCGAATGCCCAGTTTCTTTCCCAGGGCAGCGCGGCTGGACCGAAATGTCCAATCGGACAGATCCAGTTCTTCCTGGATCTCGTCGTAGGTACGACCCGCGGCGATCGCCGCCAGCAATGCGGTTTCGGTGGCGGTCAATGCCTGACCGTTGCCGCTGATCTCCGGTAGGTCCTGCGCCGTCAGGATGCCTCGCCGGAAGGCAGCCGCGACCGCGGCCGGGCGGTTCGCGGTCTGGAGTTTGCGGATGATCCGGTCGGTATGGTTTCGCACTGTGGCGGGCGACAGCCCGTGTGCCTCCGCGATGGCGTTGGTGGACATGCCCTGGGCGACGGACCGTAAGATCGCCGATTCCGTATCGGATAGCGGGCGTTCGCCCGCCGCCAGCGAGGCCCGCTCCGCCGCCGCCAGCGCGCTGCCGGTCAGGATCCCCAGATCACTGGCTTTCGCGACCATTCCGGCGCGGTCGCGAACCCCGAGTTTCGCGGCGAGCTCGTTCAACATCCGGTAAACGTCATCGGTCGATTCATCGATCGCCATTTCGATCGCTCTGGTCGGTGCACCGGATGCGAGCAGCTCGAGTATCCGGATTTCTACCTCGGTGACGTCGGGCCGGTCATTCGGTGCCGGGCTCTCTGTTTGCGCCGGTGCGGTTTCCGGACGGTCTTCTGCCTGTCGGCGTGCGGTCCGCGGTTGCCGGGGCTGTTCCTGCCATGCCGCCGGCGCACCGGCAGGTCGACTACCGGCGCGTTCGGCGATCTGCCGCATCAGGCGCCGGACAGCGCCGTGCTGCAGCAGATCGATTTCGTCGCCGCGCGCGGCCGCTTGCACCGCCTGGTTGACCAGTCTGCGCTGGGTAGTGCTCAGCCGCATCAGCGAGTCCTGGACGGTGTTCCGATTCGCCGCCGCCAATGCTTCGATGAAAGGGTCGGTGGGACCGACGCCCGTCGCACTGCGATAAGCCGCGATGACCCCGGCCCGGAAGCGGTCGAAGCGCTCGCCCTCGGTCCGGCCCGGCCCGGCGCCGGGCCGCGCGACGGTACTGCCTGCTGTGGACTCCGGCCGGCCGCCGTGCGGATAACCGAGCCCGGCCTCGCGCTGTCCGTCGTTTGCGGGAGCCCGGCCGGTATCGGCGTCCCGTGCGCCCGGGCCCGGCGGGTCGGTGTCGTCGGATTCGAGATCGATCGCGACCGGATCGGGACCGTTCGATCCGGGCGGCATGCCAGTTTCACCGTCGGTACCGATGGGAGTTCCCGGGTCCGAACGGCGCGCGGAATTCGCTTTGTACTCGCGGTATCCGCTGCGCACTTCCTCGACGTCCGCGAGGAGAAGCGATTTTCTGCTGTATTCCTCGAGCAGTGGAAGTGCGCGCGCCTGGGTCGTACTCAGCTTGCCCTGCTGCTTCAGGTTCAGCAATGCTCCCAGCAGGGCCGATACCGCCGCCGGCGTCGACAGATCGGCACGCCCATTGCTGAGTTCGGACAGTTGCTGCCGGAGGTCCTCACACTGTTGCCGGAAACGCCGTAGTGCGGTGGGATCTGTGACCAGGTCCCGAACGCTGGGCAGCGCCCGGTGGCCATCGTCGTCGCTGAGGTCGAGGGGGACCGGGATCGGCTCCTGTGCGGGGGAGACGTGGCGCTCTTGCCGGAATGCCGGCGATTCTGTGTCGTCCACGTCGGCGCGTTGCCGCTCTTCCAGCCGGACCAGTTCATCCAGTACGAAACCGGGCCTGCTGCCCTCGCCGGGATTCAAGTACGCGGCCTGCTGTTTCATGAAGGCTGTTCGCTCGGCCGGGGATTTCGCCCGCCAGGCCACGGCTACGGAGGCAGCCGGTCCGTCCGCAGCGATGCTCGTGCCGGATTCGGCGGCCGTCGGGGCCGGTCCACGATAGTTCGCCAGTGCCAGGGCATTGCGCTGTTCGGCCTCTTTCAGCACCTGGGCGTACGGAATATCCCGCAGCAGCGCTTGCAGGGCATAGACCGGATGGGTGGGATCGGCGGGGGCGGTCCGACCGAAAGCATTGTTCGCCTCGGCCAGTGCTTCGGCCGGGTTGAAGACTTTGAGCGCGCCCAGCCGGAGCGCGGTTGCGTCCAATCCGAGCCGTTCTGCGTCCGGATCCCGGGAGGCGGAGGGCCGGACATGATCCTCACCGTCCAGTATTCGCCGGCGGGTGTTCTCGTCGAGACTGTCCAGCCATGTCTTGTGAACGGTTTCCAGATCTATCCAGCCCGCTGCGTCATCGCCTTCGGCGAGCCGGGGATCGGAACGACGCCGGATATCGACTTCGCCGCGGGCCAGGCCGGATGCACGTAACCATTCGTCGAAATCCGCACGGCTGTCGAACCCGCTCAACCAGGATTCGAAGGCTGCGAACAGCCGGTCTCGCTGCGGGTCTTTCGACCTTTTCCTACTGCTGCTGTAGCCGTCGAGCTGTCCCAGCCACTCGTCGAATTTCGTTCCGGGTGGCAGCGCTGCGAATTTCTTCAGTTCGGTGAAGTGCGAGAAAAGGAAGCCGAACGCGCGTGCCTCCTTCGAGTCCCGGCTGCTGTCTTCCCGGACAGGCCCGATTCGCGCATGATCCATCGGGTGTCTGTCGTAGCTGCCCCGGCGGGCATTCCAGTCCTGCAGATGGCTCATCTCATGGCTGACTGCGTCGTACGCCGGGTCGCCGGTCGGGGCCATCAAATGGCCTGCCTGTACTGCACCGCGCATCGCTTCGCGGAACTTTTCCGGGTTGCCGAAGAGGTTCTCGTTGAGGACCATGAGGGTCGGGCCGGTTTCCGCGCCGACATCGGGGCTCCAGATACAGCCACCGATTTTTCCGGCCATGGGGGCGATCAGCACGACATCGAGCTGGATATCGCCGGTGTTCTTTGCGGCGGCGTAGCCGTCGGCGATCGCATTCCTGATCGACAGGGCGGTATCGACGGATATTTCCGGTTTGTCCAGCCCGAGTACCTCGACGCCGTATCTCGTGTACAGCTGATGCGCGATGGCCTGCTTGGTTCCGCGTTCGGATTCTGTTGCCGCGGCCGGCTTCGATGGGCGGGTGAGTTCTGCGGCTCCGGCCGAGGTCCGCCGAGAGGCCGAACCGGTTGCTCGACTGGTGATCTCCCGCGTTACCCAGCCGAACAGTGCGGCCTGAGCGTCGGTGAGATCGTCGCGGGACCGAACGTTGAGCGCATCGGTGACGAGCCGGCGTGCGGCAGGGGTCAACAGGTTGTGACTGTCGAGCCAGATATCAGTCGCTTCGCCGACCAGCCAGCGGCCGATATCCACACCCGGCGGAGCCTGCCAGCCACCGGCCTCGGCGGCGTCGAGCGCCGCCCGGGCGACCGCGTGCACCAGGGCTTGAATATGTGCGGGCGGTGTGCCGCGCTCGGCATCCCAACCGAGTACCGCTCCCATACCCAGGGCGGTGGCGGGGCCGAAGTGGCGGTCCAGCGCCAGGCCGGCGGACCGGTCGCCCTGTTGTGCAAGTTGCACGGTCTCGGTGCGCTCGCGAGCGGACAGCCGGTCGAATGGGACGACGGTATCCGGGGCCTGCGGGAGGACGACCGGGGCGCGCTGGACCTGTTCGATCAACTCGGTGACGGCCGCGGCCTGCGCCGGGGCGAGCGCATATCCTTGCTGCAGTGCCGTGCCGGTTTCGGCGACGAGCCGGCGCTGTGCCGGATCGAGCCGGTTCAAACCGGCGTCCAGCAGATTCTGTGCGGTCCGGTGCACGTGGTCGGCGACGTTGGTTCCGATGGGAACCCCATGCGCCTCGACCCGTTCGAATGCTGCCTCGCGCACCGCCTGCACCAGCGGGAAGAGTGGAGCAGCCGCCTGCCCGCCCGGTGCGTCCAGCGACCGCAGCAGGTGGCGGAGCGTGCTGTTGCCATGTTCGTCGCGCAGGCCGGGCACGGCGGGCGGGTTACCGTAATCCGCGATCGAGACCGTCGCGGCAGCGAGACCGGCGGCCGTCGGTCCGGGTATTCCGTCGGGGGTGGTCGAAGGAATGTGCGGGGTCGTGTGAGCGCTGGTCGCCTGCGGGGTCGCGGTCTCCGGCGGGGGGTGCCCGGGTTGCGGGGTTGCGGTGCCGTGCGCCTCGGCGGGTGGTGCGTTGGCCTGTGCGGCGCTCGCGTACTTGACGGCGAGCTGATCCTTCTCGACAACGTCCTTCATTGCCGGGACGGCTTTCTGCCACAGGTCCGACTCGGCATGCCGCAGCATGGCCTCGGCCCTGTTCAACGTGTCGAGCGTTGCCGCGGTGTTGTGGGTCTCGTGCTCGGCCAGGGCGAGCCGGTGCGTCTCCACGGCCTTCGTGTACTGGATGATCTGCTGCGTGACGCCGTGATCGGCGACCCGGCCCCGGAAGTCCTCCGGGGAGATGTAGTGCACGGTCGTACCCGGCGTACCACCGTGTTCCCGGTCGTCGCCGGATCCACCGCGGGCGACCCGGCCGTCGACCTGATCGTTGACCCGGTCCGAGAAAGCCGGTCCACCACTGGTTTTACCGAGCACACCGCCGAGCGCGATCGATTCCTTCGTCGGAGTCGGGTCGGCGCCGCGGCCGCCCTCTTTGTTGATGATGAAGATATCGCCCGGTTTGCCGAATTCTTCGATCCGCTGCCGGACGAGCGCCTCGGAATGGACGTTGCTGCCACCGTGCTCCGCGTAGAATTCCGCATCGACCAGGACGAATCGCAACTCGAAATTGTCGCCGTACCGTTCGCGAGCCATGCCCTGGAGGTGGTCGACCAGGCCCATCCGGCCGGTCTGCGGATCACCGCGACCCTCGCCGTTGTCCATCAGGGTGACCCACTGCGGTTGTCCGGTCTGTTCACCGTCGACAATTCGGGCGTCCGAGAGAATGTCACCCGCCAGGCGCTTCAGTTTTTCCTGTGTGTTCTCGGCGAATATCGGTTTTTCGACGACGCGGTTCGATTCATAGAAAGTCGGGAGTTCCGGGACCGGGCCGACACCGTACAGGTCGTAGGTGATGCCCTCCACGCCCTTCATCGTCCCCGACAGGCCGGACGGGTCGAACAGCAGTTCGCTGCCGATCAATTGCTGGTCCGACATCCGCAACGAATGCTGCTGATTCGCCCGGACCGGCAGACCTTCTTTGAGGTCGACGAACTGGCCGACATCCTGCCACCGCACCTCGGTCGACTTCGTCCGGTCCCACATCGCCTTGTCGTTGGTATCGTGCGCGAGGACGCCGATCTTCGCCCCTTCGCCCTCGTCCGCCCTGGTGATGTAATGAGTCCCCTTCTCCAGGCCCCAGCGGGCGTTGGCGGCATGGGCGTAGAGCTCGCGCTCCGACGCGGTAACCGGTTCGCCCGCCACCTTTTCGAGTTTGGTCACTGCCGCCGGGGTCGTTTCCGCGGCCCACATCCCTCGCGTGTTCTCGGGGCGTTTGAAATCCGCTGCCGTCAAACCGTGTTCACGTTCGGCGATGGACATCCGATCCCAGATCCGCTGCAGGTCGGCCACCACCTCCGGCGGGGCTTCCGTCGCTGCCCCGGGTGACAGTACGCATTCGGAGTTGCCATCGAAGATCGTGTCGAATTCGTCGACGGTGAGCTTGCCCCGTACGAAAGGATCGAAACGGGTTGCCAGACCGTGCTCGGATGCTGCGGTGTCCAGCCGTTCTTTGATCAGGTCGATCGACGGTTTCGTGTTGAGGAAATCCCGCAGTGCCGTCACCTCCTGGCGCGGCATACCGGTGGCGGCGAGCTCGTTGATCATCGAGTCCGCGACCTTCAGCGAGCGGAACAGATAGTCCTCTTTGGTGCCTACGATGATCCGCCGGCGGCCGGGCTCGGGATCCGGCAGCGGGCCGTCCTGGTCCATCCGCACGACGTCGATCCGTGTATCCGCCTCGGGCCGCAGCACGAACGCCTGTAATTCGCCGGCCAGCTCTCCGGCGAGCAGATCACTGCTGGTGAAACCGTGGGCCGTCCCGTGATCCACGGCATCGGACACCATCTTCATCACCATGACGATGGTTTTGCCCTCGCCGGTTTTCATATCGACCGGACCGTGTTCCAGCAGCAGGAACGCCGCGGCCTGCGTTTCGCGTACCAGGCGATGCCGGTCGTCGCCCCGGCGAATCCACTCCGTCATCGCCGCGATGCGTTCCTCTTTGGAACCGGTCACCATCACTTCGACCAGCGACTCCGGCGACGCAGTCGTCCACGGGCTCGTCCCGTCGGCCGAGCTGCCCGGATCGCGTAATGCCCCGATAGCACGGCCCGCCTCCAGCGCGGCATGGACCCGCTCCTGGGCGACCACCTCGAAAACCACGTTCCGGTCGGTGAATACCCCTGCCTCGAGGTCGTTCATCAACGACACCCCGGCACGGTCCGAAAGCTCCACCAGATCATGTGCTCTGGCTCGTGCCGCGGTGTCGTGCGCGGCCACCGCCGCCTCGTACACCTCCCGGTACTCGGCTGCCTTCGCCTGGGCCTGCCGGAGCTGTTCCTGGGCCGCCCGCGAGGCTTCGACTGCCACTCGATCCTGTGCTGTGCCCTGCCCGGACAACTCGCGCAGCTGTTCTTCGGGCCCGAGCCGGGTGGCTCGCTCGTGTGCTTCTGCCACACGGACGGCCTTCTCCTGTGACTTCAGCTCGGCCTGGGCAGTCCGTTCGCGCTCGGCCGCCGCTTCGACCCGCTGGCGGTGGTGTTCCCGGACCAGCTCGTTCTGCTGCCGCTCTCCCGCGATCCGCTGCTCTACCTCGGCTCTGGCTTTCGCGCGTGCGGCTGCGGCGGGGTCTTCGTAGCGCTCGGCGGGCGGTGTATCCGGCTCGGCTTTCGCGTGTTGCCGGTTCGTAGTGTCCTCGCCGGCCTGCGCGGACTTCGGTTGCGGTTCTTCGTTGTGCGCCTGCGTCTTTCCGTCATCTTCCCCGGAGGCCGGCGGCTTCTGCTGCGTATTTCGGGGTTCGGCCTCCGGGACAGACGATGTGGATGTTTCGCCACCGTCGTCGTTGCCGGCAGTGGTCTTCGGCTGGGCGGCGAGATCTTCTGGCTGTCCGCGGTCCGGCCGCACCGTGGCAACGGCGGGAGGTTTCTCCGAGGCAGCGTATTTCGGAGCTGATACGGCGGGCGGCTGTTTGGCTCCGCCGGCCGGAGCCGCTTCGCCGCGCCCGGGGGAACCGGCCGGCGTTTCCGCGGTCACCGGCCGGGGTGCCGCCCGTTGCCCGGCCCCGAGGTCGTCACCGACGGGCCGGCCCGGTGCGCTGCGCGCGGGTGCCTCGGGGCCGGCGACGACCGGTACCGCCGGGTCGGCGACTGCATCCGCCGGTGCGGCGGGCGAGCTGTCGCGTGCCCCGGTCGAGTGCGAATCGGCAACGAGCTGCGGGGCGGGTTCGGATACCGCGGGGTTGCGCTGCGCGGGGTTGTTCTCGGTCCCCGATACCGGCGGAACGTGCTGCGCCGGCCCGTTATCGACCACAGGTGCCGGGCCGTCCGCCGGATTTCTCGCAACGCCGGTGCGAGCCTCCGATAGCGGGCTTGCCGCCTGCTCGCCTGCACCGGGCGATGCCACGGTCTGCTCGTCGGCGGCGGGATGCGCTCGGACCGGACCGCTCTCGGCCCCGTCCTGCCGCGATGGCGGCTCTGCGGATGCTCTCGCCGGCGCGGTCGCCCGGTCGTCGCCGTCCGCGGCCGGCCTCGTCGTTGTCGACCGGCCGCCGGCCGTATCGCTGTCCGCTGTAGGCGGTTTGTCTGCACCGATCGCGGAGGTCCGGGGGCCGGCGGACTGCGGGGTTTCGCCGGAACTACCGAGATGCGCCGGGACTGCGGCCGAGTCGGCAGCGACTGCCGGGCCAGTCGTCTGTGCATCACTGAGCGGAGCGCTCCGCTCCCCGGCGACAGGTGGCGGCCCACCATCGGTGCCCTTCCCGGTAGCCGGCGGTGCGCTGTCCGCAGCGGCACTGCGGGCAGGAACCGGAGCCTCCCCGGCGTCGGCCGGGAACTTCACCGGTTTCGGTGTGCTTGCCTGCTGGCCCGGAACGGACGGATCCACGGTGACGGGGACGCCGGACGGGTGATCGAGGGTGATGGGAGCCCTGGGCAGGAAGGCGCCGCTGTTGTTCACCGGTGCGGCCTGGGCCGGTTCGCTCTTGACGACGTTTCCGTGCTGCAGCGCCGAAAGGAAGCCGTCGAGCTGTGGCTGAGGGCCGGCGGGACTGTCCGAATCGGTCCTCCTGGCGACGCCGCCAGGTCGCGGATCCCCGGGGGCAACCACCGAAATATCGGGTGCGTCACCGGTCGGCGAAGCTCCCCCGTCCGGCGCGGAAACCGCTGACGCCGCACGGATATCGCGGGCGGCGTAGCCGCCGGCGATTACGGCACCACCGACCAGGCCGGGGAGGAGAGCTTCGGTGAATGCCTTGGTCGTGAACGCTTCGCCGGTCAACCCGAGGGAAACCGCGGTGCCCCCGACCGCGCCGCCGAGCCCGCCGAGTCCGCCGATCGCCGCGGTGCCGAGGAGCTGCAGGCTGATTCGCTTGCCCTTGCCCTCGACATTGGCGGTCATCATCCCGACCTTGGGACCGAGCCAGCGGGCGAACAGCAGGCCGGCGATACCACCGACGATGCCGGCCGCCGTGGCTACACCGGCCGCTTTCCGGTCGATCTCGGCCCGATTGCCCTCCAGCACCTGGACGCCTTGGGCGACAACATTGAGGCCACCGCCCTGCAAGGCGCCTATCGCCATGGCATGGCCGGCCAGCACCATCCCGCCGCGTTCGGCGGCGAGCTGGGCGATCCGCCCGGTAACGAGTTGCAGCGCCTTCTTCCACGCCGACTCGATCGCGTTTCGTGCGACCATCCGCTGGATAGCGGCCTCGAGGGCGCCACCGACCGCGAACATCAGCGCACAGCGGGCCAGCGCCACCGTCAGGATCACCAGAATGCCGATCACGGTGAACTTCATCAGTTCGACAGTGTTGGCGAACTCGAACAGCGCCCGCGCCAGACTGTCGCAGTAGTCGGCCTGTTCACGGAGCCGTTTCGCCAGGTCCTCGTACTTTTTCTTGATCGACGCGGCATACCGGCCGTGGGCGTCGCCGAGTGAACGAGCGGCTTCGTCGAGCTCGTCGGCCTTCTTTCGGCATTCGTTGGCCTGGTCCGACCATCCCTGGCCGAGCCGGCGCAGCTCGTCTTCGCCGCCGTGCGGGAAGCGGCCGGCCGAGCACTCCACCACGGTCGGAGGCAGCCACGTGGGCAACGTCAAACTCATCGGCGCGTCAACCAGTCAGTGCCCGGTCACCGGCGGGAACGGGCTCCCCATTCCTTCGGCATCAGCTCGGAGTGGCTTCATCGTCGCCGCGGAAAAAGGCACGAATATCGCTGAGGGAGGCCGCTTCCGGGGTGAGATCGGGAAAATCCGGCAGATCGTCGAGGACGGTGTCTACGGGGGCGGCGAGGGCTTCGGTCTGTTGTTGCGCGCGGCCCGCCGCGGCCTGCACCGCGTCGACGATCGACCGGCTCAACTGTTCCGGAGTGCGACGCATGGCTTCGGGGGTCAAGTGCAGATCGGTGAGAACGCCGCCGGCGTCGACCGTGGCCTCTACCGAACGATCCGGCGAAATCGCCTGCACACGAGTTTCTTCCGATTGCCGATAGATATCCTGCAACCGGCCCCGCTCACGTTCGAATGCGTCCAGGATGTGGTCCAGCTGGTTACGCATACCGTTGTTGGCCGCGAGCAGGCCCTCACGTTCCCATCGATCCATATCTACCTTCAGCCCGATCTCACCGGCGAACCGGAACACCCGCGGAATATCTGCATCTACTGCGCCATCGCCACCAGCGCACGGTGCAATACCTTCGCCGGACTGCTTGCCGTGTCGTACTTCGTCTCCACCTCGACGAACCCTGCGGCCAGCGCCCGTGCGGGTACCAAGACGCCATGGTCGAAGCAGTCCTTACCGAGCCGGGCTCGCCACCGCTTGTAACCGGCCACCACCTGCCCCAGCGTCTCGCCTTGGGCGCCGTGCAACCGCAGGTATTCGGCGATCAATGTACGCTGCGCCTCGTTCCGTGCGCGGAATCCGCCCATGAGATCGAATGCAGCGCCCAGCTGGCCCAGAATCGTCGTGTACATCGGCCGGTCCGGGATCGTGTTCGAGCCGGGTGTGCGGTCCGCGGCCGACCGGGGATTCGCAGCGGCGTGACGCGTGAGCACAATCCACGGCGCCACGGCACCCCGTGCCGCGGCCTTCGCCCGGTTCTCGACGGAAGCCGGCGAATCCGCCGCCTCGCTGATCGCTATTCCGCACAGGACCGTGGGGTACCGGACCAGCACGAGATCGACGGCATCGGCGATGTCCTGCGCCGCCCGCACGTCGAGACCCGTCGATTCGAATCCCTCGAGACTCAGGCCGTGCCGAGCGGCCATCTCCCGCAGGATCCGCATCGCTTCCGGATCGGTCGGTGTGTTCGCGGGCTGCGCCACCTGCGGCTTCGGTTTCTTTTCGGGACGTTTCGCCTGCTCTGCGGGCTTCGCACCCGGATTGTGCGGTGGCCGCGCCGGGGTCTGCGGCGGCGATACTCTCGGCGGCGTTTCACCAGACGGCGCCGCCGGGAACACGGACGGTCGGGCGCCTGGCCTGTTCGGCTTGCTCTGCGACCAGGGAGACTCCGTCGCGGGCTTGCCGGCCGGGGTGCCGCTGCTGCGGGGTGCCGGAGTCTCCGGCTGCCTGCCGGGCGCCGGGGCCGGAGAAGTGCCGTGCGGTCGCGCCGTATCCCGGACCGCTGCCGGCGTGTTCGGCACAGTGTTCGCGGGGGAGTCTTCGGGTGTGCCGGGCGGTTCGGCGCCGGGCGGTTCGGACCCCGGCGAGTCCGGTGACCGGCGGGATTCCGGAGATTCCTGCGATGTATCGCCGGGGCCGGGGCCGGTACCGGGATCGGCCCCGGGTGAGACGGCCGGCTCCGGGACCGGGCTCGCCTCGGCGACAGTCCGGCCGGCGACCGGCCGGACGCCGGTGGTCTGCTGTACGCCTGAATCGCCGGTGGGAACCGGGTTTCCGCTCGTGTCGGGCGATATTCCCGCGACGATCGGGCGGTGCGGGAGCAGCGCCTGCGTGGTGCCCGGGACGGTCGGGTCCGTGATCTGCTGTGCGCCACGGCGGTCCTGCTGCTCGAACTCGGCGGCCGAGTTCTGCAGGTTGGCGCTCATCGAGCGCAGATCCGCGACGATATCGGCAAAACCTTCCACACCGCGTTCGGAGTCCGGTTCGTAGTTTTTTCCGAATGTCTCACCGAGTTCGTCATCGCCCCAGCATTTGCCCTGTTCGGCAATGATCGCCTTGATCGACTCGAGCATCTGCTCGGCTTCTTCGGCCTGTCGCAGCAGTTTCGCCGCTGAGGCACGCAACTCGGCTGGATCGACCGACAGTGAGTTGCTCACTCAGACCCCTCCGGTTCTGCCGCATTGTCCGGGCCCTATGGACAGCATGACCCTGGCCGACCTCGATTGTGGCGTATCGGGGGCCGCGAGTCCGTCCCATGTATGGGAAGGCTGCGCCCGGCGCTCGAGACACCTGAGCGGTCGGCCGGCCGCACCGTCGATTTCTGGCCCCGGTGCCGCGCGTCGCTGCTCGGCCGGCCCGCCGCGGTCGCACTCGTGGTTCTGGTGGCGCTCTGTCGAGAACAAGCCGGCGCGCTTTTGGTGCCGGTAATCGGGTACGGCCCGGCGTCGGTGACCATGGCCGTGCCGGCGACCGGGCTCGGCCGGACGGCCGGGGTGGGCGGCGTGATCTTCCTGCTGTCCGATTCCCTGATCGCGGTGCGCGCCTTCACCGATATGGAGTTACCGGGGCACTCCTTCTGGGTGATGCTCACCTATGTGGCCGGGCAGGTACTTCTCCCGGCCGGCGTCGTGGCCGCCGATCGGGGATCGGCCGGTGCGGAATCGCACGAACATGAACAGGCCGGACAGCAACAGCGCGGCGAGGGGCAGCAACGGCAGGTAGGACACCCATACCGGGCCTTGCAGTGCCAAGGTGACCGACGTGACGAGGATGCTCACCGCGAACGCGGCGGCTGCTGTACGGTGCACCGCTCGGGCGCCGGTCGAACGAACTCGTGGCCGTCCGGGCGGCGTATCCGTACCTCCGCCGCGCCGGGCGCCGACGTAGGGGCGCACGTACAGGTACAGGCCGGAGAACAGCAGCAGGGCCAGTGGTGGGAGCGGGAGATAGGTGGACCAGAGCGGTCCTCGTAACGCCATGGCGGCGACTGTGATGACGACAGTTGCCACGAAGGCAACCGCCACCACCCGGTGTGTCCGCCGGACCCGTCTGTTCCAGTCCATCTCGTCCTCCTCGGCCGCGTCGCGTCCGGCACAGTGCCCCGCGATCTCGATGAGGACGACGCTAATGACGGTGCGGTGACCAGCGCTTCTCGATTCCTGATCACTCTCGCGGGCAGTCGTCAGCGGGCGCGCAGGCCCGTGATCAACAGCCCGACCATGCGCCGCGCGTGGTAGCGGGGATCGCCGCCGGCGCCGACGCAGAGATTGCCCACGCCGCGCATCAGCTCGTAGGGCTCGATATCGGACACGATCTCACCGGCGGCTACGGCCGCGTCGAGTAGTTCGGTGCAGACCGGTAGCAGCCTGTCGATGAAGTAGGTGTGCAGGGATTCGAAGGCGGCGTCGTCGGACTGGAGTGCTTCGGCGAGACCGTGTTTGGTGACCAGGAAGTCGACGAAGAGGTCGATCCAGCGGGTCAGGGCGGCGTACGGGGTGGGACCTTCGGCCAGTAGTTCGGGGCCCGCCTCGGCGCAGGCTTGCACCTGGTGGCGGTAGACGGCGACGATCAGGTCGGCGCGGGTGGGGAAGTGGCGGTAGATAGTGCCGACGCCGACACCGGCGCGGGCGGCGATATCGCGCACCGGCACGCCGACCCCGGATTCGACGAATGCGGCGGCGGCCGCGTCGAGCAGGGTTTTCTCGTTGCGGCGGGCGTCGGCCCGTTTCCGCGGACCCGGTGAGCCGGGCCTACCTGTTTCGGCCACTGCGCAGCGACCTCCGTCCTTCGAGTTGGCAAACGGAACGTTGTTCCGTATGTTGGTTATCGGAACGTTGTTCCGCTTTCAGGATGCCATCGTCGCCCCCGCCGCCGACCTCGACCCCGGGAGAAACGCGGCACGCCACCCGCTACCGTCCGGCGCTGCCTCGCGGAAGAGCCGCGGGAGTTCCCGTTCTGCCGAAAGGACCGATCACCCCATGGCGCAAACTGCCCCGAGCTTCGGCATCATGACCGCACCCATGCAGGTCGACTACCAGGACATTGTGCGTGTCTGGCAGGAGGCCGACAATATCCCGGAAATCCGGCACGCCTGGCTGTTCGACCATCTCTTCCCGATCGCGGGCGATACAACCGGATCGATCTTCGAAGGCTGGACCCTGCTTTCCGCCCTCGCTGCGCAGACCCGCCGCCTGCGCCTCGGGCTGCTCGTCACCAGTAACCGCTTCCGGCCACCGGCGATGCTGGCCAAGATCGCCACCACCGTCGATATCGTCTCCGGTGGCCGCCTCGATTTCGGGATCGGCGCGGGCTCACGGCCCGGCCTGTCGATGGCCCGCCGCGAATACGATGCGCACGGGCTGCCCTATCACGGCTTCGGCAGCTCGGTGGAAAACCTCGACGAAGCCTGCACAGTGATCCGGCGGCTGTGGACCGAACAAGAACCCTTCGATTTCCAGGGCAAACACCTCCGGCTTTCCGGTGCGTTCGGTAATCCCAAACCGGTTCAGCGGCCGTATCCGCCGATCATGATCGGCGGTCGCTCGGACGCTCTGTTGCGGGTGATCGCCGAACATGCCGACCTGTGGAACATTCCCGGCGGCGATACCGCCGAGATCGTCGAACGTGGCGCCCGGCTGGACCGCTACTGCGCCGATACCGGCCGCGACCCGGACTCGATCGTGCGGTCGACTTTCCTTCCGGTCTCCTACCACCGGCCCGGCGCCACCCGTGCGGCGATCGCCGAAGCCTTCGAGGCCGGTATCCGGCATTTCGTCCTCGGTCTCGAATCGCCGTATCCGGCCGGTGTCGCGCAGTGGGTCGCCGACGAACTCATCGCACCGTCGTCGTAATAGCGGACCCGGGCGTGCCTTCCGACGCTGCGGTCCCGCCGCTAGGGTTCTCGTGATGTCCGAGTACATCCGCTTCCAGAGTGCGGTTCCCAACCGGCACGGGCGATACCCGGGTGTTTTCGCCATGGCGAACGGTCTTGCCCGCCACGGTCTGCTCGGCCCTGCCGACGGTGAATGGCTGCGGGCGGCGAACGCGTATATGGAGATCGCGTATCCGGATCCGACCACCATCACGCCCGATTGCTATGACCCCCACGCAAATCCAGGTGCCCGAGCATGGTTCAAGGGTGATGCGTCGGACCTGCTCGAGGCAACCCGGGGCTACCTGGGCTTGCTCGACCGTTCCGGAGTCGGGTGGGTCGAGTTGCGTACGGCCTACCCCGGGCGAATCATCCACGAGGACGCGGTGCAGGTCATCGTAGTTCCCTATCGCTACCCCGACGACTGGCCATTCGGGCCGCCGGCTCCGGGCGCGAACCGCAAGCTGTTGTAGCTCTTGTCGCGGTGCCGGCGTACGCGGCCGTTGCCCACGAGACCGGACCTCCGCGTCGGTGCGCCGATGTCGAACATGGGTATCGGCGGCATACTGCACGAGTGGAGGCGAAGGGAGCGCCGTGCCGGTGGCGTGGCGAGCCGTTCGAGATCTGGGGCGGTGTCGGCCCGCGTAACCGGCTCACCGGAAAAGAGTTGGGGCGCTATGCGTTTTCCGCGTTGAACACGATGGGGTCCGAAGCCGACCTGCAGTATCTGACCGGACGTATCCTCCAACTACTGCACACCCGGGACCCGGCGATGCCCGATATCGAAGTCTTCTACGGCAAACTCCGCCGGGCGAACTGGCGGTCCTGGCGGCAAGCGGAAGTTCTGGAAACCCTCTTCGATGCCCTGTGGTCCGATGTACTCACCACGGACAACCCGCACGAAGATGCGGCAGGCCTGGTGTGCGCTGGGTTCGGCCGAGGAAACGATTACCCCACGGTTGGCGCAGTGGGCCGAGCTCGGCCGGAGCGCCGCGGTCCGGCAGTTACACGAGTTCGTCACGCGGGATTGCCGGACCCGCAGCGGGTTGCTGGTACCGGTCAATGCGTACTGGGACGAGACTCTGCCGACTTACGGGGAAATCGTCGACTGGCTGAACGCAGGCCCTGTCTTGCGGGGCGTGGTTGCGGCGTTCGACCGTACCGAGGACGCGGATCTTCTCGAGCTGCTCACCGACCTGCACGGCTTCCTCGGGCCGCCTCGCGGCTGAGCGCGCACGGTGACGAGGCCGCCCTGCGCGCCGAGTGGACCCCGATGAGTAACGTCGGTGCCGACACAGCTTAGGGAGGTGGAGCGTGTTCGATCTCGCGGACCTGGCCGTTCCGATTATCGCGGCGCCGATGGCGGGTGGCCCGTCCACACCCGACCTGGTGGTGAGTGTCGGCGAAGCCGGCGGCCTGGGGTTCCTTGCCGGTGGATACAAGACCCCGGAGGCGCTGGCGGACCAGATCCGCGAGGTGCGGGCACACACGGATGTGGCGTTCGGGGTGAACCTGTTCGTTCCGCAGCAGCCCGCCTACGATCCGGCCGCTGTCCACGAGTACCGGGACCGGTTATGTGCGGCCGCGCAACGGTACGGGATCGAACTGCCGCCCATCCGGGAACGGGATGACGACTGGTTCGCGGCGAAGGTGGACCTGCTGGTCGAGCAGCGGGTGCCGGTGGTTTCGCTGACCTTCGGCCTGCCGTCGGCGGATATCGTCGGGCGGCTCCGCGACGCCGGAGTCATGGTGATCGCGACGGTGACCACTGTTGCCGAGGCACGCTCCGCGACGGATCTGGGTGTCGGGGCGCTGTGCGTGCAGGGCCCGGAGGGCGGCGGGCATCGGGGGACGTTCCGGGTCGAGGATGAACCGGAAACGACGCCCCTGCCGGCCCTGGTCGGCGAGATCACGGCACGGTGCCCGCTGCCGGTGGTGGCGGCCGGTGGGATCGGTGACGGCGCCCGGATCGCGGAACTGCTCGCCCGCGGGGCGGTGGCCGTCCAGCTCGGTACCGCCTTCCTCCGGAGCCCGGAGTCGGGGGCGAAAACGGCGCACAAGGAGGCACTGAACGATCCGCGGTTCACCCGCACGGTCGTGACGCGCGCGTTCTCCGGCCGCCCGGCCCGCGGGCTCGCCAACGAGTTCATCGCCACCTATGACACGGCCGCTCCGTCGGCGTACCCCCAGGTCCATCACCTCACCAGCCCGCTTCGTGCGGCCGCGGCCGAGCGGAACGCGCCGGAGGATATGGCGCTGTGGGCCGGCACCGCATACCGTTCGACTTCCGCGGACCCGGCCGCGACCATCCTGCGCGGGCTCTGGAAGGAGGCCGTTGCGCGCGGCGCGGCCGGCGGTCCGGACAGCGGAAACCGCGCCGACCGATGAACAGCTGATCCAGGCCCGCCTGCGGTCATTGCACGCGCGCTGTCGGTCGTAGCCGGCCGGAGTCCGCGGATCATCGCTCGCCTTGCTGTTGGTCGCCTCGGCGGGCGGGGCGTGGCGTGGCCGAATCGCCCGGCGGCGATACCCGACCGCTCGTCCGGCCGCCTGCACCGGATCGCCGATACGCTGCGGAAATGGGTGGCGGCCACCTATCGGATGCATGGACAGCCGGCACTGTGCCACGCGATCTCGGCGGCGGCTGTGATAACCGAGCTGTCGACCGATGACGGAAATCGTCGTAGCGTCGTTGAGGTGACCACGCCAACAGACTTGCCCGCCACCGCGGGCGCCTTACGGGCGGCCGGGTATGCGCCGCGGAGTGTGAAGGCCGAGATCCGGGCGAATCTGCTGGCCCGGCTGGGTTCGGGGCAGGACCCGTGGCCGGGGATCGTGGGATTCGAGCGGACCGTGCTGCCGCAGTTGGAGCGGGCACTACTGGCCGGTCACGATGTGGTGCTGCTGGGGGAGCGCGGCCAGGGCAAGACACGGCTGCTGCGGACGCTGCTCGGGCTGCTCGACGAATGGACCCCCGTGATCGCGGGGCTCGAACTGGGCGAACACCCCCTCGAACCGATCAGCCCGCAGGGGCTGCGGCTGGCGGCCGAACTCGGCGACGAGCTGCCGGTCACCTGGCGGCATCGGTCGCAGCGGTACGCGGAGAAACTCGCCACCCCGGATACGTCCGTGGGCGATCTGATCGGTGATGTGGATCCGGTGAAGGTCGCCGAGGGCCGTAGCCTCGGGGACCCGGAGACCATCCATTTCGGGCTGGTGCCGCGGGCGCATCGCGGGATCGTCGCGGTGAACGAACTGCCCGATCTGGCCGAACGGATCCAGGTCGCCCTGCTGAATGTAATGGAGGAGCGCGATATCCAGGTCCGCGGTTACACCTTGCGGTTGCCGCTGGATGTGCTGCTGGTCGCCACGGCCAACCCGGAGGATTACACCAACCGCGGCCGGATCATCACGCCGCTGAAAGACCGTTTCGGCGCGGAGATCCGGACCCACTACCCGCTGACCGTTTCGGCCGAGATGGCGCTGGTGCGGCAGGAAGCCGAACTGGTGGCCGAGGTGGGCGATCCGCTGATCGAGGTGCTGGCGCGGTTCGTGCGGCGCTTGCGGGAATCGCCGGCCATCGATCAACGCTCGGGTGTGTCGGCGCGTTTCGCGGTGGCGGCCGCCGAAACGGTGGCCGCGGCGGCGCTGCGCCGGGCCGCGCTCACCGCAGAGAATCCCGCCGTCGCCCGGCCGGTCGATCTGGAATCGGTTCCGGCCGTCCTGCGCGGCAAACTGGAATTCGAATCGGGTGAGGAGGGCCGCGAGCAGGAGCATCTCACCCATATGCTGCGGCGCGCGTTCGCCGATACGGCGCGGGAGCGGCTCGGCGGGCTGAATCTGCGCCCGCTGGCGGAAGCCGTCGAGCAAGGGCATCTGGTGACCACCGGGGAACGGGTGCCCGGCGCGCAGGTGCTGGCGGATCTTCCGGAGCTGCCGGTGCTGCACGAGGTGGCCGCCCGGCTCGGCGTGGACGCCGGACAGGCGCCCCAGCGAATCGCGGCCGCGGTCGAATTCGCTTTGGAATCGTTGTATCTGGCGCGCCAGGTGGCCAAGGATTCCGATGACGAGGGCACAGCGGTGTACGGCGCGTGAACGTTGTACCGGCCGGAGAAGAGGCGGCATGACAGCGGCGGACAGCTATTCCTACGGGCCGTATCACGAAGGACCGGATCCGCTCGCGCCTCCGCTCGACCTGCGTGCGGCATTGGCCGATATCGGCCGCGAGGTAATGGAAGGTTCGTCCCCGCGGTCGGCGCTCGAGGAACTGTTGCGACGCGGGACGAGCGGGCTGCCGGGTCTCGAGGAGCTGACCCGGCGGCTGTGGGAACGGCGGGCCGAGATCTCCCGCAATCACCGGCTCGACGGGACGTTACAACAGGTCCGGGAGCTGCTGGACAAGGCGCTGGAAGCCGAACGCCGCGCACTGTTTCCCGACCCCGCCGACGACGCCCGGTTCGCCGAAATGCAGTTGGACGCCCTGCCGTCGAGTACCGCGGGTGCGGTCCGCGAACTCGGCGAATACCAGTGGCGTTCGGATCTCGGACGCGAGAACTACCGCCGGATCCGCGATCTACTCGGCCGGGAACTACTGGAATCCCGGTTCCAGGGCATGAAGCAGGCGTTGCAGAACACCACCCCACAGGACGTGGAGCAGGTCCGGCAGATGATGTCGGATCTCAACGATCTGCTGGCCGCGCACGGCCGCGGCGAGGACACCACCGGACAGTTCGCCGAGTTCATGGCCGCGCACGGCGAGTTCTTCCCGGAGAACCCGCACAACACCGAGGAACTGATCGACGCCCTGGCCGCTCGTGCCGCCGCCGCGCAGCGAATGCTGAACTCGATGTCGGAGCAGCAGCGTTCGGAGCTCAACGAACTGCTCGGGCAGGCGTTCGGCGATCCCGCGCTGGCGCAGCAGATCGCCGCCTTGGACGCCAACCTGCGCGAGCTGCGTCCAGGTGAGGACTGGGAGTCGGGCCGGCGGTTCCGTGGGGAGGATCCGCTGGGTATGGGTGCGGCGGTCGAGGCGATGCAGGACCTCGGCGAACTCGACGAACTGGCCGCGCAGCTCGCACAGTCGTATCCGGGCGCGCGGCTCGAGGATATCGACCTGGAAATGCTGGAACGTCAGCTCGGCGCCGACGCCCGGGTCGACGCCGCCCGGCTGGCGGAACTGGAGCGGGAACTGCGCCGCCAGGGGTTGTTCGAACGCGCACCCGATGGATCGTTGCGATTGACCCCCAAGGCATTACGGCGACTCGGTGAGGTGGCGCTGCGAGATGTTGTCGGGCAGTTGCGGACCCGCAAGGGCGAGCGGGAAACCGCGCGCGCGGGAGCGTCCGGGGAGCCGACCGGCGCGAGCCGGCCGTGGCAGTTCGGCGATACCGAACCGTGGGACGTCTCGCGGACGGTGCGCAACGCGGTACTGCGGACGGCGTCCACCGGGAGCGCTACGGTGACCCTGGATGTCGCGGATGTGGAGATCGCCGAAACCGAACAGCGATCCCGGGCGGCGGTCGCCCTGTGCGTGGATACCTCGTGGTCGATGGTGCAGGACGGGCGCTGGGTGCCGATGAAACGCACCGCGCTGGCACTACAGCATTTGATCAGCACCAGATTCCGCACCGACGCACTCGAACTGATCACCTTCGGGCGCCATGCCACCACGGTGGAGATCGGGGAACTGACCGCGCTGGAACCGGTCTGGGAGCAGGGCACCAATCTGCACCATGCGCTGCTGCTGGCCGGGCGGCATCTGCGCCGCCACCCCGACGCGGTACCCGTGGTGCTGGTGGTGACCGACGGTGAACCGACCGCCCACCTGGAATCCGACGGGACATCGTTGTTCAACTGGCCGCCGGACCGGCGCACTCTCACCACCACAATGAGCCAGGTCGATTCCCTGGCGAAACTGGGCGCGTCCATTTCGGTGTTCATGCTCGGTGAACAGCCGCGGCTGGCGGCGTTCGTGGATATGGTGGCCCGGCGCAGCGGCGGCCGGGTGGTGGCACCGGATCTGGACGGTCTCGGCGCGGCCGTGGTCAGCGACTATCTGCGGGGCCGGCGGCGCTGATCCGCCGGCGCGTACGCGAGGAGTTCGGATGCGGTTGACCGAAGGGCAGGCTCGGGAGCGGTTCGCCGCGGCCCGAGTCGCCCGGCTGGCCACGGTGAACCTCGAAGGCAGCCCGCATCTCGTGCCCATCGTCTTCGCGGTCGCCGGTGAAACCATCTATACGGCCGTGGACGCCAAACCGAAATCCACCACGGCCCTGCGCCGCCTCGCGAATATCACCGCGAACCCGCGGGTCTCGGTACTCGCGGACTACTACGACGAGGACTGGGCCCGTTTGTGGTGGGTGCGCGCCGACGCTATCGCACGGATCATTGGGGGTGCGCAAGCGCATACCGGTATCGAGCAGTTGACCGATCGGTACCCGGTGTATCGGGACCAGCCACCACCGGGGCCGGTTCTGGCACTGGACGTGACGCGCTGGACCGGCTGGTCTGCCTGAACAACCATCCCTGCGGGTTCTGGGCCGGCCTTACTTGAACATGGCCCGGCGTAACCAGAACCGCTTTTCGACGGATTCGAGGTAGGCGGATCGCCCGGCTGCGGGCGAGCTCTTCTCGAGTTCACCGTCGTCGGTAACGTAGTAGACCGTGTCGGTGTTCTGGCCGCCGACTGCGGGTGTGTACACCATCCAGCCGACACTGAAGCGCTCGGCCACCAACCTTCCCGGCGAGGCACTGGACATACTGGAATCACAGGTCATGATGTGCCTACGCACCTGTATGAGGGCGTATGCCTGCGGTAGGGGTTCGACAGTGCACCCGGGATTGTCCGCGGCCGTGGAAGTGGGTGCGGTGCGGTGGGGCTCGGAGTGCTCGTCCCTTCCTGGCACGGACACCGATCCGGTATCCGTTGCGTGAGCATCCTGTTCGTCCTGCTCGCCGGCAGCGGCGTCCACCTGAGCCGGCGGAGCCGGACGGGTGTGGATGACTCTCGGGTCTTCGACCGTGACACGGCGGGGGCCGGCCGAGGCATCGCTGTCGCTGGAAGTAGCTTCCGTTTGTGCTCCGAAGGGATAGAACACGACAGGGGGCTTGTACGAAGCGACACCGGGTAGTTCGCCGTATGTCGTGGACAGCTTGCGCTCACATGCCTCGCCCATGCTCACGTTTCCTTTCGGTAACGCCGTGCCCTGTAGAGGCACCCATCGTAAGCCGTGGGCAGCGCGAGACCTTGGCCACTGCGGGTAAGTCCGGCCGGGGGCAATCCTCGGGTCGGTTGCCGTACGGATGGAACGGACCGAAGCGGCCGCCCCCGGGAATCGTAGCCCGATCATCAGCGGAAACGGGCGGCATGCACCGCCCATCCGTGTCGAACCGGGCCGTCAGGGCCGGGCGAGGATCACTGCCCGCCCATGGCGAAGCGCAGCAGCGCCTGCTTATCGCCCTGCTTGATCTTGCCCTTGCGATTGAGTACCTCCAACTGCCAGGCGTTTCCGTTCCGGAACGCGCGGGCCACGGCGTTGGCGTTGTCGGCGCCCAGCAGCGACGGCCAGATATCGGCCACCTGCTGGCTGCTGCCGCCGGACGCGTCGTAGACCTTGAACGAGATGTTGTTCGCCTTCTCGAAGGAACTGCCCTTCTTGAACGCGGCCGCGACGAAGATGATCGCGTCGATACCGTCGGGGACATCGGCGAAGGTGACATGCACGGTTTCGTCGTCTCCGGCCGCCGCGCCGGTCTGTTCGTCGCCGGAATGCAGTACCGAGTTGTTGCCGAGCGGATCGAGCGAGTCCAGGCCGGCGAAGCGTACCGGTTCGCTGCCCTGCATGAGGATGGCGATGAGATCCAGGTCCACCCCCTTCTTGCGGCGCGCCCAGCCGAGCGCGCCACCGCTGGCGCCCGCGGAGGGATCCCAGCTCACCGCGACACTCAGCTTGGTGATCCCCGCAAGATCCGCAGCGCCGTCTTCCTTTTTGAGCGTGATCATGGCTCAACGGTACCGGTATTCTCGGCCCCGTCTCCGACCGCCGATTGCCGGCTCATTGCCGTGCGGACTCCGCCGGGCGGTACGGGCGCGGCCACGGGTGACGGACGGCTCCCTCGACGCTTTCGTTGAATCTCTCCATCAACCGGACCAGTTGATCGATTTCGTCGTCGGGCCAGTCGGCGAGCATATTCGCGACTCCGCTGCGCTGCAGTTCGAGATCGGCTTCGATGAGCCGGATACCCTTCTCGCTCGGGCGCACCTTGCGCGCCACTCCGCCGTCGGGGTCGGGAACGCGTTCCACCAGATCCTGTTCCAGCATCGCGGCGACCTGCCGGTTGACCGTGGAGACATCCAGCGCGAACGCCTCGGCCAGTTCGCGCAGCGACAGCGGTGCCCCGAGTTGTAGCCGGGTCAGGATCAGATACGCGGATCTGTCCAGGTGGAACCCGCTCCTGCGACGGGCGGCCGGATGATGCCGCGAGAGCAGGGTCAACTCCAGGACGAGCCGCGCCAGCACGGTGGGATCCCGGTGATCCGCCGCACCGGTGGGCAGAGCCGAATCGGACATTCGGCCACTATGGCGTCTGATTCGTCCGATTGCAAAATTGTGCACCATACACAGCCTATGTAACGTGCATAGCGTGACCGCCGTAGCCGATGACCCCTCCAGATCCGACGAACGGGGTCGTCCGGGCGTATCACCGGCACTTCTGATCGCCACCCTCAGCACCATCGGCATCGTCGTCTCGCTCATGCAGACACTGGTCGTCCCGCTCATCCCGAGCCTGCCGACCCTGTTGAACACCAGCGCAACCAACGCATCGTGGGTGATCACGGTGACCCTGCTGGCCTCTGCGGTGTGCACGCCGATCAGTGGCCGGCTCGGCGATATGTTCGGCAAACGCCGCATCCTGCTGCTGGATCTGCTCGCGATGGTCATCGGTTCGGTGCTGTGCGCGATGTCGTCGTCGCTGATTCCCTCGGTCGCCGGACGCGCGCTGCAAGGTGTGGCGATCGGCGCCATCCCACTGGGTATCAGCATCCTGCGTGACGAATTACCACCCGAGCGCGTCGGTTCGGCCATGGCTGTGATGAGTTCCACGCTCGGCGTGGGCGGGGCGATCGGGTTGCCGCTGGCCGCCGTCATCGCCGAACACGCCGATTGGCATGTGCTGTTCTGGGCTGCGGCCGCCATGGGCACGATAGGCGCCGGACTGATCTTCCGGTTCGTCCCCGAGTCACCGGTACGCACCCCGGCGCCGTTCGATTTCGGCGGTGCCGCGGGATTGGCGACCGCCCTGCTGGCCCTGCTCATCGCGATCACGCAGGGCGCGCAATGGGGTTGGACCAGTTCCTCCATTCTCACCCTCTTCGCGATATCGATCCTGGTATTCCTCGGTTGGGGGCGATACGAGATCGGCCGCCGGCATCCACTCGTGGACCTGCGGGTTTCCGCGCGGCCCCGCGTGCTGTTCACCAATATCGCCTCGATCGCCGTCGGATTCTCCCTCTACGGCATGTCGCTGACCTTCCCGCAGCTGCTGATGGCCCCGGTCGAAACCGGCTACGGATTCGGGTTGTCGATGGTCGCGGCCGGTTTGGCGCTGGCCCCCAGCGGCTGCGTGATGATGCTGCTCTCCCCGGTGTCGGCCCGGATCTCGGCCCGGTTCGGTCCCAAACTGACGCTCGGAACCGGTTCGGCGGTGGTCGGTCTCGGCTACCTGTGCGCTTCGGCGATGATGAACAGTGTCTGGCAGATCATGCTGGCGTCGGTGCTGGTCGCGGGCGGGGTCGGGCTGGCCTATGCGGCGATGCCCGCGCTGATCATGGGTGCCGTGCCGATTACCGAAACCGCGGCCGCCAACGGGTTGAACGCGCTGATGCGTTCGGTCGGAACCTCGACCTCGGCCGCGGTGATGAGTGCGGTGCTGGCCAATATGACCATCACTCTCGGCAGCCAGGCGCTGCCGTCCCGGGACGCGTTCCACACCAGTTTCCTGATCTCGGTCGCCGCCGCCTGCGTGGCCATCGCGCTCACCGCGCTCATCCCGAAACAGGCGCAGGTGACGGATCCGGCATGACGGCGCGCGGAGCCGGCACCTCGATCGCGTAGCGTGAGCTTCAGCGGTGGAGGTGAAGGTGTCGGAACTGCTCATGGAACCGGTCGAAGCGGTCGAAATGGAATGGATCGACTACGCCGAATTCGGCGAACGATTCGTCACCCACGCGGTGACCGAATCCAGGATCGAGGCGGCGGTCGCGGGGATCACCGGACGCGGGCTGAGTATCGGCCCGTTCAATCTCGGCCCGGCCGGGCTCGCCGGTTTCCTGGCCGAAGGCCGGATCGGCCGTCCGGAGGTGGTACGCCGCGGTTCGCGGGTCAGCTTCGATGTCCGGATACCGGTCTCGCTGGCCGCGAAGATCCTGCTCGGCGGCCGGCGTCTCGGACTGGAAACGGTGGTCTCGATCGACCTCACCTTCCACGCCCGCACCGCCGATCCGCTGCTCGTCGTGATCGATATCCCCGAGGTGCGCCGGTCGGATGTGCGGGTGCTGTTGCGGCTGGCCGCCGCGGATTCGGTGGCCGAATGGATGCTGGACCCGATCTCCGGGCTGCTGCAGGACGAGGTCGCGAACCGGGTGAACGCGATGCTGGGTGATCCCGGTGTCATGCGCAGCCGGATCTACGATGTCGAGGCCATCGTCGACGGGCGGCGCTCCCCGTACCGCCGGCGCACCGAATTCGAGTGGATCGACCACGCCGAGTTCGGCCGCCGTTTCTTTCCGCGGCTGGTCACCCGTGAACGCCTCGCCGGTTTCGTCGCCCAGGTAACCGACCGGCCGATCGCGATCGGCCCGTTCCGTACCGGGCCCCGCGCGGCCGCCGAGGTCACGGTGCGCGGCGAAGTCGGGCAGCCGCTGCTCACCGACCTACCCGCCACCCCGGCGGTGGACGGCGAAATCGCCCCGGTGCGCTTCGGTCTCATGGTCCCGGTATCGCTGAACATCACCGTCAACGTCCGCAAGGACAACCGCTACCGGGCCGATGTCGAGATCCCGCTGGTTCTCACCGCCCACGCCGCCGACCCCCTGCTGATCGTGATCGAAGTGGATCCACCGGTCGCCGAAGAAGTCCGCCTCGAATACGCGGCCGAGGGCATGCGTGCCGCAGCCCTGGGTGTCTTGGGCGGGATCAAGAAACAGATCGTTACCCAGGTGGTCCGGGTGGTGCGCGCCGAACTGGCCGACCCGGCCACGCGGACCCTGGATGTCGCCGCACGGATCGATCGGTTGCTGTAGGGGCCGCCGAACCGCCGGGCGACAGTGCAACGCCCCGGCAGCGTCGGCCCGAAGACACCGCCGAATCGGGACGCCTCCGGGAGGCGGTGCCGGGGCATCGAAACGTCGTCCACGCCGTCTACCGCAAGGCAGACCGGCCGAGCGGGCTCGGCCTGATGGCGGGCATCCGCCCGGACCCGGCCGGATTTCGACACCGTGCTGGACAGGCTGCTCCAGCACACCCACGTACGGATTGCGCGGAATGGGACGCGTGCCAGGGTGCAACCTCGGAGTGTCGGCCACGGTACGGCATCGTGTGCCGGCCGTCGACCCGCAGTGTGGCCGCCTTCTACGGTGACCGGCCAGCGGGTCAGGAGGTCGGCAAGACGGCACGCATTCTGTCCGTGTTCCCGCCGGGCCGGTTCGCCTGCGTCCGCCGTTCTTTGCCGGCCGTGCGGCCGATTCGGCACCGGCCCACACAACGGGTCCCACGGCATCGCCCGGTTCCGCGCGTCGGATCAGTGGCGAACAGCGTGCGTGATGCAATGGTTGCGCGTTCGAATCTGTCGGTGTGGAAGGCGGCAGGGACGGTGTCCGAACACTTTCACTGTTTCCACGGGGTGCGAAGGAGTCTTCGATGGTTTCGTTGTCACGACGTGCGCTGCTCGGGTACACCGGCGCCGGAGTCGCGGCCGCAGCGATGGGTTCGGTATCCGCGGCCCGGCCCGCCGCGGCCGCACCGCGGGGCACACTGCTCGACTATGCGGCGGGGGTGCCGTCGGCGGCGGCGATCAAGGCCGCCGGGCATGCGGGTGTCATCCGGTATGTATCGGATCGCCGGCCGGGCGCGGAGTGGATGGCCGGGAAACCGCTGCTGGCCGGGGAGGTTTCGGCGTTGCGGGAGGCGGGGCTGGCGATCGTGTCCTGCTACCAGTTCGGCAAGGGCCCCACCGCGGACTGGCGAGGCGGGCTGGAGGCCGGTAAGCGGCATGCCGCACGAGGGCTGGAATTGCACCGCGCCGCGGGCGGTCCGGAGAATCGGCCGATCTACGCGTCCATCGACGACAACCCCACGCCGGTCGATTTCGCGGCCATGATCCTGCCGTACCTGCACGGCTGGCAGTCGGTGGTGGGCCGGGAGAACACCGGTGTCTATGCCAATGCGCCCACCATCGAACTGGCCCGGATCGCCGGGGTGGGGGCGTGGTTCTGGCAGCACGATTGGGGTACCCCGGCCGGTTTCGTCCATCCCGCGGCGAACCTGCACCAGTTCGAGATCGACGACCGCACGGTGGACGGGGTGGGGGTGGATGTGAACAATATCCTCACCGCGGAATACGGGGCCTGGTGAACCCCACTTACTTCTTCGCCGGTTTCGGCCGGTTCGCCGCCGTGTACATGTAGATCAGCGGAACCACGGCCCCGGACAGGAACAGCAGCAGTGTCGGCAGATCGCTGCGCAGCGGGTAGTCGCCGCCCGGCCCGCGACTGGCGGCGATCAGGAATGCGGCCAGCCAGGCACCCACCGGGAGGAACAGTACCGAAAGCCGGGTGCTCACCGTCGCGACCGCCCACACCAGCGCCAGATTCACCGGCCCGGCCAGGATCGCGGTGATCGGTAGCGGCACGGTCCCGATGTAGAGGGGAAGATAGAGCACTTCGAGGATCAGTGCGATCACCGCGTCCAGGACGAGCACGGCGACGATCAGCGGGCCGGGGATCCCGTTCACGGCGGCGGTGGCCCAGCCGCCCGCTCGCGACCGCAGACTCCGGGCCGGGGCCGCCGAATCCGCCACGGTGGCCGTCACCGGTGTGGCCGATTCGCCGGCAGTGAACCTGCTGTCACCCGCGCCGCGCGGGCCGGACCGCCCTCGATTTCCCAGTGCTGCATGCGGACGAGTGTATTCGGCGGCGCGGCGCCCGGTGGTTATGCCAGTCCGGCGAACAGATCGTCTTCGCGGCCGTCCGCGCCGCGCGGCCCGATCCGGCCGCGGGCCAGTATGTAGTGCTCCTCGGGGAGAACAGGCTGGGCGACCATATTGGTCAGCGCGAACTCGCGGCCCGACGGCGCGACCGTGAGCTGGGTGGCATGCGCCCGCAGCGCGGCCCGTTTACCGGTCAGGACTTCGGCGACATCGATCGTTGTCGTCACCGAAGTGCTCGGCACGCAAGCCAGTTCGTTCTCCGCCGCGAGCCGCCAGCCGGATGGCAGGGCGCCGGGCAGGCCGTCGACGGTGCGCCGGGCCAGCGCCCGCAGATGGTCGCGCAGGATATCGGCGTCGGTCACGGTCCAGTAGAGCTTGGGAGTGTCCCAGCCCTGTGCCGCGGCGGCCGTCACCGCGGCGGTGGTGACCTGATGCGCCTGGATATGGTCGGGATGCCCGTAACCCCCGTTGGGGTCGTAGGTCACGACCACGCGCGGCCGCAACCGCAAGATCACGGCGACCAGCGCTTCGACTGCGGCGTCACCCGATCGGACAAAGGCGCGCGGATGGTCGGCGGCGGGGGTGCCGGCCATACCCGAGTCGCGCCAGCGGCCCGCACCGCCCAGGAAACAGGGTGGCCCGGCGCCGAGTTCGGTGAGGGCGCGGGTGAGTTCGCCGATGCGGTAGCCGCCGAGCTGGTCGGCGTGCTCGGCGGCCAGTCCGGCCCATTCGTCGCCGATGATCTCGCCTTCTTCGCCGAGCGTGCAGGTCACCACGGTGACCGGGACCCCGAGCCGGCGGTAGTGCGCGATGGTGCCGCCGGTGGTGATGCTTTCGTCGTCCGGGTGGGCGTGGACCAGCAGCAGCCCGCCGTCGCCGCGTGGTTCGGCGGGGGTCACGGGATCCGCCGCCACATCGCCGCGTCACCGAAGATGCCGGCCTGGATGGCGCCGCTGAGCGAGGCGCCGTCCACCGAGGGCCCGGCCGCGGCGACCACATTGTCCTGCACGATCGGCAAGACGATGGATTCGCCCCACAGGCGTGGTTCGGCGTCGGCCAGTGTCCGGGGCACCTCGATCCCGCGCAGGGCGCCGTCGATGGCCGGCTGGAATTCCGGATCGCACACACCGGACAGGTTGCTGGGCGCCTGCCGCGCCGCTTCCACGGCCGCGGGCACTTCGGTTCCGGTGCGCTCGGCGCCTTCCCCGGGCGGGCCGACGGGCGGCGCGGGCGGGCAACCGTACCGGGAAGCCAGTGCCGTCGCGGGATCGCCGCCGGTCGCCTCCCAGCCCACCACCGCGTCGACGGTGCTCTCGACGAGTTCTTTCCCGTACAACTCGTCGGCCGGCAGATTGCGCACCGAGGCGTCGATACCGGCGCTGCGCAACTGGTCGGCGGCGGTGTTGGCGACCGCGATGGCCGTGTCGTCGCCGGTCACCGCGCCGATCCGGAGCACCAGCGGTTCGCCGTTGCGGGCCAGCGAACGCGGTCGCGGCGCGGGCGAGGTCGCCGAAACCGGGGGTGGTTCCGGCGACCGGCCGAAACCGGCCTCGGCCAGCAGCGCGAACGCCTGGTCGGGAGCGAGCGGAGGCGGCTGGGTGGGGGTGTAACCAGGATCGGAGGGGGAGAGCACCTGGGCGCGGACCGGTTCGACCCAATTCCCGGTTTGTGCGCCGACGGTGGCCAGCAGCGCCGGATCGAGCAGGGCGAGTACCGCTGTGCGCACCCGATGATCGGCGAGTACGCCGTCGCGGCCGTTGAGGGTCAGCCGCAGCTGCCGCGACTGCGGCATGATCGCGGTCCGCACCGAGGGGATCGCGGCGAGCTGGGCTTCGGTGGCGACACCGCCGTGCACGAGTGCCATCTGGGTATCGCCGTTGCGCAGCGAATCGGCGAGCTGGGCGGTGGTGCCCCCGCGGCGCAGCAGGATCTGGTCCGGCCGGGCGGGGGTGCCCCAGAACCGGTCGTTGCGTTCCAGCAGGATCTCGTCGCGGCCGGGGTCGGCGGATTCGATGGTGAAGTGATTGCCCGACACCGGTATCTGCTCGACCAATGTGCGCTGGAAACCGCCCGGCGAATCCTTCATCAGATGCGAGGGCAGCAGATTCGCGAACAGCTGCGGCCACGCCGGATACGGCGCGTTCATGACCACGGTGACGGTTTTCCCGCCACCCGATGACCGGACATCGGAGATCAGCCGGTAACCCGCGGGATCGATCACGCCGGGCTGGGTGATCATCTGCTGCCACAGGTACCAGAAATCCTCGGCTGCGATCGGCGCGCCGTCGGACCAGTTGGCCTGGTCCTTCAACTGGTAGGTGATGGTGAACGGCGCCTGTGCGGTGACCGTCGCCGATTCGAGCAGGGCGGTGTCGGGAACCCACAGCGTCGCCCCGGGCGCGGCCGGGTCGGGAGTGGGCCGGAACGGGCTCGGCAGCACCATGGCCGCGACCGCGGACGTCGCCGGGGACTGGTTCGATCGAAGATGCGGGTTGAACCCGATCCCGATATCGTCGACGGCCACCACGACCGTGTTCTTGGTGGGCAGCGCCGGTTCGGTTTTCGGGCTGTCGGTACTGGCTATGGGTGGTGGCGGGTCGGCGGTGCATCCGGCCAGTACCGGAACGAGCACCGCCAACAGCACCAGCAGCCCGCGCCACACCGCGCGCCTCCCCGAAATCATCCTCGGCACTCTACCCAACGCCCGGCTGTCGGTGTCCGGTGGCGAAACCGGTTACAGCGCGGCCCGGTCGCGGGCTTTGCGTCGGGACAACTCCCGGGCCCGCTCATTGGCGGCCAGCGTCACCTTGCGTACCCGGACGACCTCCGGGGTCACTTCGACGCATTCGTCGGCGGCACAGAATTCCATGGCCGCTTCCAGGTCCAGCTGCAGCGGTTTGGCCAGCGTCTCCATCACATCGGCGGTGGAGGAGCGCATATTGGTGAGCTTCTTCTCCTTGGTCACGTTGATATCGAGGTCCTCGGCGCGCGGGTTGATTCCGACGACCATGCCCTCATAGGTCTCCGCGCCGGGTTCGACGAAGAACTGCCCGCGGTCGGCGAGCTGGATCATGGCGAACGGGGTCACGCTGCCGGACCGGTCGGAAACCAGCGATCCGGTGTGCCGGGCCCGGATCTCGCCCGCCCACGGGGCGTAACCGTGCGAGACGGCGTTGGCGATACCGGTGCCGCGGGTTTCGGTGAGGAAATCGGTGCGGAATCCGATCAACCCGCGGGACGGCACGATGAACTCCATCCGCACCCAGCCCGCGGCATGGTTGTTCATCTGCACCATCTTGCCCTTACGGGCGGCCAGCAGCTGGGTGATGGCACCCAGGTATTCGTCCGGGCAGTCGATGGTGAGCTCTTCGTAGGGCTCGTGCACCTTGCCGTCGACCTGCCGGGTCACCACCTGCGGTTTGCCGACGGTCAGTTCGAAACCCTCGCGCCGCATCTGCTCGACGAGGATGGCGAGGGCGAGTTCACCACGGCCCTGTACCTCCCAGGCATCCGGGCGGCCGATATCGAGGACCCGCAGCGAAACATTGCCGACCAGTTCCTGGTCGAGTCGCGACTTCACCATGCGGGCGGTGAGTTTGTGTCCCTGCACCCGGCCGACCAGCGGCGAGGTGTTGGTACCGATGACCACCGAGATCGCGGGCTCGTCCACCGTGATCCGGGGCAGCGCGACGGGTTCGTCGGCGTCGGCGAGGGTATCGCCGATCATGATGTCGGGGATACCGGCGACGGCGACGATATCGCCGGCCACCGCGACCTCACCCGGCTGCCGTTCGACACCGACGGTCTGCAGCAGTTCGGTGATCTTGACGGTTTTCACCCCGTCCGCGTGCATCCACGCGACGTTCTGCCCCTTGCGGAGTTCACCGTTGTGGATGCGCACCAGCGCGAGCCGGCCCAGGAAGGCCGAGGCGTCGAGGTTGGTGACATGGGCCTGCAGCGGTGCGGTCGGGTCGCCCTTGGGGGCGGGAATGTTCTGGAGCAGCACATCGAACAGTGCGTCGAGGTTGTCCGCGTTCGGCACCTCGCCGTTCTGCGGCTGCTCCTTGGATGCCTTGCCCGCGCGGCCGGAGGCGTAGAGCACGGGCAGATCCAGGGCGAGTTCGGCGGCTTCGGCGGCGTCGTCGTCGAGATCGGAGGCGAGGTCCAGCAGCAGATCGTGGCTTTCCTCGACGACCTCGGCGATCCGCGCGTCGGGGCGGTCGGTCTTGTTGACCACCAGGATCACCGGCAGGCAGGCCGCGAGGGCCTTGCGCAGGACGAACCGGGTCTGCGGCAGCGGCCCCTCGGAGGCGTCCACGAGCAGCACCACACCGTCGACCATGGACAGGCCGCGTTCGACCTCACCGCCGAAATCGGCGTGGCCCGGGGTGTCGATGACATTGATGACGGTGACACTGCCGTCCGGATGGTGCCGGTGAACGGCGGTGTTCTTGGCGAGAATGGTGATGCCCTTCTCGCGTTCCAGATCGCCGGAATCCATCACCCGGTCGACGAGTTCGGCCCGTTCGGCGAAAGCGCCGGACTGTCGCAGCATGGCGTCGACGAGTGTCGTCTTGCCGTGGTCGACGTGTGCCACGATGGCGACGTTGCGAAAATCGCGTGCAGACGACACGCCGGTTCCTCCTGCTGTTGGCTGTTTCTTCTCCGTCGGACCCTGGAATAGGGAGATAAGGACTCACCGGGCATCTGGGCCGGGTATACCCTACCGGTGCCGTTGGTGGCCTGCTCGCGCCGCCCAAGGTAAGGGTATGCTAACCCGCATGGGCAAGGTCAAGGCGAAAGAGGTGTCGAGCCTCCAGCCGAAGAAGAAGTGCTGTCGGAAGAAGACGCGCTGTGTGAAATGCCCTGTGGTGATCATGCGGATGAAGCGCCTGGAGGCCGCGGGCGCCACCGGTAAGGAATTGAAGAAAGGCCTGAAAAAGGCACGCGCCGCCTGAGCCGATCCGGGCCGGCGGGTGAATTCACGGCGGCCACCGATGTGAGAATGCGAACTCGCGGGGTACCACGGCGATATGACCACACCACTGCTCACCGAAACCGAGATCACCGACTCCCTCGATACCCTGCCCGAATGGTCGCGCGCGGGCGATGCGATAACCCGCACCGTGCAAGCGTCGTCATTCCTCGACGGAATCGAGCTCGTGCGGCGCGTGGCGGAGGCCGCTGAGGCGGCGAACCATCATCCCGATATCGATATCCGCTGGAGAAAGGTGACCTTCACGCTGTCCACGCATTCCGCGGGCGGGCTCACGGCACAGGACGTCGCGCTGGCTCGGGAGATCGATCGGCTGGCGGGCCGGTGATCCGGGAAACCGCGCGACCCGCCCAGATGGTCCACGCGTAGAGCGCGAGCGCGCCGACCACATCGACGGCGCCCAGCCAGGACCACACCCCCCAGCGCGAGATCGTCCAGATCGAATCCTGCAGGAACGACAGCACCCACGGTGCGCCCACCAAGGTGGTGATCAACCAGTACCCGGCCAAGATCTTCGCCCCGGCCACCTCCCGGAACGGTCCGTAGAGCAGCCAGAGGACGGTCGGCAGCAGCCAGCCCCAGTGATGCGACCAGGAGATCGGCGAGATCAGCAACCCGAACAGCTGCACGATCAGCGCGGTACCCAGCAGATCGTCGCGGCGCAACGCGCGCCACGCGAACCAGCCCAGCACCGCCATTACCAGTACACCGGCGATCCACCACGGCCCGGTGCCGACATCGCTGCCCAGAAGCCGGCTCAATGCCCCGCGCAGTGACTGATTCCACACCGATCCCACCGGGCCGATCCGGTCGGCATCGCCGAGCAGGGTGCCGAAGTAGCGCCGGGTCTCTTCGGGATTGAGCAGGAAACTGCCCCCGACGGTCAGGCCGAAGACCACCCCCGACCAGACCGCCGCGAGCCAGCGGCGCCGCGCCAGGAAATACAGCCCGCTGATCGCCGGCGTGAGTTTGATTCCCGCGACCACCCCGACCAGCGTTCCCGAGATCCACCACCGCGTACTGCGGACGGCCAGCATCACCCCGAGCATCAGGAAGACATTGACCTGCCCGTAGTCGATCGTGGTGCGCACCGGTTCGAACCACAGGCCCACCGCCGTCCACGCCACCGTGGCGGTCCGCCACCGCGGCTCGGTGAGCGCTTCGGGGCCCAGCATCAATTCGAATGCGATCCGCACCACCCAGTACAGGGCGGCGACGATCGCGAACAGCCACAGCACCGCCACCACGGTGAACGGCAGGAAATGCAGCGGGAAGAACACGACCGCCGCGAACGGCGGATAAGTGAAGGGCAGCGGGAAATCCGGGGTCTTCTCGGCGTAGGTGAAATCGTAGAGATCGTCGGTGAGCAGCGCGGCCGAACCGTCCACGTAGACGTGCAGATCCACCAGGTTCATCCCGTTGGGTGTCAGCAGCATCCACAGCAGCCGTACCGCCACACTGATTCCCAGTGCCGCCAGGGCCAGGCGAAACGGTGTGAACCCCCGGAGAGCGGTCCGGGCGCTGGGCTGATTCAAGACATGGGCTTTCGAGTCGGTCCGGGTCGGCGGCCGGACCCGGCGCGGCGGCAGGAGTTTCCGGCGCGGAATACATTAACCCGACCGTGCCGGGGCACGGCGCGACCGGTTGGCTCGATCGTTCGCGGGGGCCGGCGAGTGGAACGGATGATCTCCGGACCGCCGGGGCGTCTGGGCGACACACATATGCGCTCGACTCAAATTTCACACATGTCACAATGGCTACCCGCTACTGTCGGGTATCACAGCGAAATAGGGGTCGCATTCGCTACCCCGGTGCTGTACAACGCGCGCCAGTGTCCTTAGAGTGACCCCGAAACGACGGCTTTTCAGCGTCGCCCAGATGTACCCGAGGTAAGGACGGCTAGACCAGTGCTTCGCACCCGAGGATCGCGGATCGCAATGTCCGCGCTCGCCATAGCGGCGGGCGCCTCCCTCGTGGCGCCCGCGACAGCCGTCGCGGCCCCGGCCACCGAGACATCGGTGAACAGCGTCCCGATGGTCCCCGAAGGGGTCCCGGTCGACGTGCTCGCCGCCCTGGCCCCGGTTATCGTCAACCCGCCGGCGGCGCCCGTCGCCCAGGACATCGCCGCGCCGGGCAGCCCCCAGGCCGCGATCCTGGCCCAGGCCCGCGCGCTGCTGGACACCGTGAATCTGCCCCCGCAGATCGAAGCCACCCTGGAACGGGTCATCACCTTCTTGGACGGCAGCGGTGGCGGCGGTCCCGAGATCCCGGAATCCGGGCCCGCGATCGCCCAGTTCCTCTACCCGACGATCGGCAAGGGCTGCATCGCCCCGTCCGGCGACTCCGTCGGCACCGCCCTCGCGGTTCCCGGCCCGGCGCAGCTGCCGCCGCCCGGCCCGGCCGCCGGCCAGACCGGTTTCGTGTTCACCGCCCTCGGCACCGAACGGCCCACCGCCGAACAGCCGCAGCCGATGACGGTGCAGTGGCGCAATATCGATACCGGCGCTGCCGGCACCGAGGTGCTCACCGACGAAGCCAAGATCAATCCCGACGGTCCCGCGACGCTCTCGGCGATTGCGAACACGGGCACCGGGCGCATCGTCGCGGTCATCGGCGGCGGGCTCACCACCCAGGCCACCGAAACCGAGGCGCGTAGCTGCTCCTTCGCTCCGACCCTGGGCTTCTTCACCGTCGGCTAGTCCCGAATCCGCTGGATTTCCGGCGCATCGGTGCGCCGGAAAACAGAGCTGGTTGTGGTAGACCGGGGATATGGCGACTGTCGAGCATTCGCACAGATCAATCCGGAGTCGGCGCTCGTCGCGGTCGATTCTGTCCATCAGATCCGTTGGGTCGATCCTGTCGATCGGATCGGCGTATTCCATCCTCTCCATCGGCAGTACCGGATCGGTGCTGTCGATCGGTTCGATCGGATCCTTCGGATCACTCATCTCCAGCGGGTCGTTCCTGAGCCTCGGTTCGGCGCTGTCCGGGCTGTCGCGCTGGTCGCTGCTGTCCTGGATGGGCAACCATTCGAGTCCGGACGAACGGCCCGGGCTGCGGGTGGTCGCCGACGAACCCGATCTGCGAGACGCACCCACCCGCCACTGCCAGACCTGAGGGATTTGCTGGACTCGGTTGCCCGGCGGTGGCGTGGCCGCACAAGGGTGGGCCATCCGGCGAGCGTCGTGATGGCGCCGACGGCATGGATGCGCCGTGGTGGATGGTCCTATAGGCCCGGGGTGACCTTGTCGATCACGGGGCGAACCTGGCCGAGAGGGATGTCCGGGATCGAATACACCTTCTTTCCGGCGGCGGTGGTGGCGGAGAGGGTGGCCAGGCCGGAACGGCGCTGCCAGAGGGACTGCCGGACCGTCCAGCCGATGATGCCGGGCGCTTCGAGACAGGATCGTTCCCGGTCGAGGGAACCGGATCGGAGTACCAGCCAGGTCGGCGCGCCCGCTTCCGCGGGCAGGACCGCGTGGCCGAGGCCGCGGTAGCGGTCGGCGGCGAGCAGTGCGCAGACCGGGATCAGCGCGATCGGTATCAGCCACCACCAGACCGCGATCTGCAGGCCGACGGCCGTGAGAATCGCCAGGGCGAGGAAGACGAGCGGCGCCGGCCACATGCCCCGGATGTAGCGTCGCCGCCGGGCTGCCGGTCCGTGTGGCGTGAGCGTGACCCGGGCCGGTGCCGGAAGCTGCGATATGGCGGCGGGTTCCGGGGCCGGCCGATCACGGCGGGGCCGGAGCAGATCGGCGAGGGTGCGTTCGACGGCTGTCCGGGGCGACTGCGGCAGGATTTTCTGCCGTGGGTTCTCGCCGGTCATGATCGCTTCGAGTTGGGCGGCGCCGGCCAGGCGCAGCAGCAGGGGCTCGATGATCGTGGCACCGCGTAACCGGGCCGTATCGAGGGTGATCTGCCGCAGGGTGAACAGGCCCCGCCGGACCTGCAGGGTGCTGCCGTAATCGGTGACCCGCAGCCCGAAATACGTGATCAGATAGTGTGCGCAGGCCGCCACGCTGACCACTACGACGAGAGCGGCCAGGAACAGCACGCCGAGGATGATCAGCGCCGCCACGCCGGCACCGCGTACTGTGTCCACGGTCTCCCGGTCGACCCGGATTGCGGTGGAGCCCAAGCCGAACTGGGCGGCGATACCGAGGGCGGAGGCGGCGAGGGCGAACCCGGTCAGCGACAGCGGCGCGTAGCGCACCCACTCCGCCCGCCAATGCCCGATTTCGCGGCCCGCTGCCGTCTCGATTCCGTGCTGCGCCGCGGAATCGGTATCGCCGCCCGGCACCGCGCCGGTGTGGATATCATCCGCGCCGGCGGGTGCGGTGGGGACGTCCGGGGCGAGCTCGGAGGTCCCGGGGACACCGGCGGAGATATGGGGCCGCCGGGTGTGTGCGAGCAGTTCGGTACGCAGTGGACGGACCTGATCGGCGGCCAGCGCGTCGAGGGTGAACCGATCGTCGGCTCCGGCTTCCTGTCCGGTACCGATCACCACCGCGGCCAGCCCCAGGATCCGGTGCAGCGGGTCGGCCTCGATATCCACCGAACGGATCCGGGCCCGCGGCACCGACAATCGTTTCCGCTGGATCACGCCGGTACGGAGTTCGACGTGGGTGGGACTCATCCGGTAGGTGGTGGTGAACCAGAGTGCGAGTCCGTAGGGCACGACGATGACCGGTCCCAGCAGGACCCACAGCGGATTCCCGGAGCTGACACCGAGCACCGCGCCACCGATCACCGCCGGCAGGAACTTCATGATCGCCTGCACCGGATGCACCAGCAGCATGCGGCGGTCGAGACGCTGCCACGGCCGCTCGCCGGCCGCGCCGCTCATGTCGCATCCCCACGGTGCCGGGCCGCGATCTCGGTCAATTGCGCCACCGTCTCGTCGGCGAGCGACTTGTCGAGCAACCCGATCCGCACGGCGCCCGCCGAGGAAGCCGTGGTGACGGTGATCGTCGACAGGCCGAGCAGCCGCTCCAGCGGGCCGCGTTCGGTATCCACGGTCTGCACCCGGGAAATCGGTGCGACCCGGCTCTCCAGCGATAACCAGCCCACCCGGGTGTACACCGCCTCGTCGGTCACCTCCCAGCGGTGTACCCGATAACGCCAGCGGGGCACTACGATCGTCGCCAGCACGGCAACGGGAACGACGACCACCGCCGCGGCCACCTGCCAGGGGCGGCGGTCGGGATCGGCAACCGCCCAGGCCACCAGCGCGATGATGAGGACCAACCAGGTCAGGGCGATCTCCACCGTCCACAGTGTCTTCGCGCGGGGACTGGGCCGCCGAGCGGGGTCGAGCAGCGGATCGGTGGACCGAGGCGGGCTGTCCGGCATGTATTCATGGTCGCACGTTTGTTCGGCGTTTCGGCCCGGACAAGATCGAACAGCGGCCCGGCGGTTCCCGCGCACAGCCTCGACCTGCACGGAATAGCCCGCGATACAGCGGGGTTGTGAACGCTCGACGACCTGGGAGGAGACAGTTCCGGATGTGTACCGCATGATCGAGGGCGTGACCGAACTACCCGAACCGACCGTCCCGACCCCCGTGCCCACGCCGTCCGCCATGCGACGGGCGTTGCGCCGGGCGCGCGACGGGGTCACGCTGAACGCCGACGAAGCCACCGTGCTGCTGCATGCTCGCGACGATGATCTGGCGGATCTGTGCCGCAGCGCCGCCCGGGTGCGCGACGCCGGCCTGGCGTCGGCCGGACGCCCGGCCACCATCACCTACTCGCGCAATGTCTTCATCCCGCTGACCCACCTGTGCCGGGACACCTGTCATTACTGCACCTTCGTCACTGTGCCCGGCAAATTGCGCGCACAGGGCCGCGGAATGTTCCTCGAACCCGACGAGGTACTCGAAATCGCCCGCCGCGGCGCCGAACTGGGGTGCAAGGAAGCGCTCTTCACCCTGGGTGACCGGCCCGAGGCGCGCTGGCCCGAGGCAGCGCAGTGGCTCGACGAACGCGGTTACGATTCCACGCTGGACTATCTGCGCGCGGTCTCCATCCTGGTGCTCGAGGAAACCGGTCTGCTGCCGCATCTGAATCCCGGCGTGATGTCCTGGGAGGAGATCTCCCGGCTGAAACCGGTCGCCCAGTCGATGGGGATGATGCTGGAGACCACCGCGACCCGGCTGTTCACCGAGAAGGGCAACTGCCATTACGGCAGCCCCGACAAGGATCCCGCGGTGCGGTTGCGTGCGATCACCGACGCCGGCCGGCTCTCGGTTCCCTACACCACCGGAATCCTGGTGGGTATCGGCGAGACCATCGCCGAGCGGGCGGATACGATCCTGGCGATCCGGAAGTCGCACAAGGCGTTCGGCCATATCCAGGAAGTCATCGTGCAGAACTTCCGCGCCAAGGACGATACCGCCATGCGGCACGCCCCCGACGCCGATATGTCCGAATTCCTGGCTACCATCGCGGTGACACGGTTGCTGCTCGGCCCGGATGTCGCGGTGCAGGCGCCACCGAACCTGGTGTCCGGTGCGGAATGCCGGGCGCTGCTCGAAGCCGGTATCGACGACTGGGGCGGTGTTTCACCGGTGACCCCCGATCACGTCAACCCGGAACGGCCGTGGCCCAATCTCGATACGCTCGCCGAACTCACCGCGAGCGCCGGGTTCGAACTGGTGGAACGCACTTCCGCGCATCCGAAATATGTCCGGGCCGCGAACCCGTGGATCGACCCGCGGATCGGTGCCCACGTCGCCGCGCTCACCGATCCTGAGACGGGCTTGGCGAAAACAGGCGCGCTTCCCGTCGGCCTGCCCTGGCAGGAACCGGACGAATCCTGGGAATCCGCGGGCCGGACCGATCTGAACACCGCCATCGATACCGACGGGCGTAATACCGATACCCGCAGCGATATCGACAACGCGTTCGGCGACTGGGACACCATTCGCGAACAGGTCCGCGATCTCGCCGCCGCGCCGCAGCGGTTGGACGCCGATGTGCTGGCCGCGCTGCGGGCCGCCGAGAAGGACCCGGCCGGACTCACCGACGCCCAATACTTGGCGCTGGCGACCGCGGACGGCCCCGACCTGGACGCCGTCGCCGGACTCGCGGATCAGCTGCGTCGCGATGTCTGCGGCGACGACGTCACCTATGTGGTGAACCGGAACATCAACTTCACCAATATCTGCTACACCGGCTGCCGATTCTGCGCGTTCGCACAGCGTAAAGGCGACGCCGACGCGTTCACCCTCAGCACCGAGGAGGTGGCCGACCGTGCGTGGGAGGCGTACGTGGACGGCGCCACCGAGGTCTGTATGCAGGGCGGTATCGACCCCGATCTGCCGGTCACCGGATACGCGGATCTCGTGCGGGCGGTGAAGGCCCGTGTCCCGTCCATGCATGTGCACGCGTTCAGCCCGATGGAAATCGTCAACGGCGCATCCCGCGGCGGCGAAAGTGTCCGCGACTGGCTGACCGCGTTGCGCGAAGCCGGACTCGGCACCATCCCCGGCACGGCCGCCGAAATCCTCGACGACGAGGTCCGCTGGGTGCTCACCAAGGGCAAACTGCCGGCGTCGGCCTGGATCGACGTCGTCACCACCGCGCATCAGGTGGGCATACGGTCGAGTTCTACCATGATGTACGGGCACGTCGACAACCCGAGCCATTGGGTCGGTCATCTGCGCGTACTGCGCGGCATCCAGGACGAGACCGGCGGTTTCACCGAATTCGTACTGCTGCCGTTCGTGCACCAGAGCGCCCCGCTCTACCTCGCGGGCGCCTCCCGGCCCGGCCCCACCAACCGCGACAACCGCGCCGCGCACGCCCTGGCCCGGATCATGCTGCACGGCCGGATCGACAACATCCAGACCAGTTGGGTGAAACTCGGCACCACCGGAACCCGGGTGATGCTGTGCAGCGGTGCCAACGACCTCGGCGGCACCCTGATGGAGGAAACGATCTCCCGGATGGCCGGATCCCAGCACGGCTCGGCGAAAACGGTGGCCGAACTCACAGAAATAGCCGAAGGAATCGGTCGCCCCGTCCGTGAACGCACCACCACCTACGGAATCCCCCCGAGCCGCGGCCCGGTCCCCGGCCTGGAACTGGTCTGAGGGAGGTAACCAGCGCGAACCCGGCCGACTGCGCTGGTCCTCCGGCCTCCTTCCAACTCCCCCGGACCGTTCACCACTCCGGGTGGGGCCCGCCCGGTTCCGGAGCGACGGAGCGGGGGAGCGAAGCGGAGGAGTGAAGAACCGGGCCTCCAAGGGCCCCACCCTCGAGACGCGGAGCGTCTCCAAAATTACAGCCCGCCCCTTCACGAATGGCCGGCCTCGAGAAGGGATCAACCGGCCCCGGCCGTGCCGGTGTAGGTGGCGCAGAATATTAGGACAGGCTCACCGGGGGTAGCGTTTGGGGCGCGAGGAATACTTGTGCACGGGCGCAGTTACCCGGAGAAGAAGGAAGACTAGGAGAGCGGGAGTGACCTACATCATCGCCGAACCGTGCGTTGACGTGAAGGACAAGGCGTGCATCGAAGAATGCCCCGTGGATTGCATCTACGAGGGCGGTCGCATGCTCTACATCCATCCCGACGAATGCGTTGACTGTGGTGCGTGTGAACCGGTCTGCCCGGTGGAGGCGATCTTCTACGAGGACGACACCCCCGATCAGTGGACCGGCTACGTCAACGCGAATGTCGATTTCTTCGACGAACTGGGTTCGCCCGGCGGCGCGACCAAACTCGGCAAGGTCGATTACGATCCGCCGTTCATCAAGGAACTGCCGCCGATGGCCGAGGATTAAGAGCGTTCGGTAGATGAGCACTGAGGTAACGCATCGTCGCCGGGTGAGCGCGGCGCTGCCCGATTTCCCGTGGGACACGCTCGCCGGTGTGAAGGCGAAGGCGGCGGCGCATTCCGGTGGGCTGGTCGATCTGTCGGTCGGTACCCCGGTGGATCCGGTGGATCCGCTGATCCGGGCGGCGTTGAGTTCGGTCGCCGAGGTGCCCGGTTATCCCACCACCCATGGCACGCCCGAATTGCGCGCGCAGGCCGTGGCCGCGTTGGCGCGGCGGTTCGGGATCACCGGGGTGGGCGAGGCGGCTGTGCTGCCCGTTATCGGAACCAAGGAACTGATCGCGGGGCTGCCGCGGCTGCTGGGGCTGGGCGCCACCGATCTCGTGGTGATTCCGGAGGTCGCGTATCCGACGTATGAGGTCGGTGGCCTGCTCGCCGGCACCCGGATTTTGCGTGCCGACGGTCTCACCCGGCTGGGGCCGGAGAAACCCGCTCTGATCTACCTCAACTCTCCCTCGAACCCGACCGGCAAGGTGCTGGGTGTGGAGCACCTGCGCAAGGTGGTGTCCTTCGCCCGGGAGCGTGGCGTGATCGTGGCCTCGGACGAGTGCTATCTGGGTTTGGCTTGGGACGAACCGGCCGTATCGATCCTGGATCCGCGGGTGTGCGAGGGCGACCACACCGGCTTGCTGGCGGTGCATTCGCTGTCGAAGACTTCGAATCTGGCCAGTTACCGGGCGGGTTTCGTCACCGGCGACCAGGATCTGGTGGCCGAACTGCTGGAGGTGCGCAAGCACTCCGGCATGATGGTGCCATTCCCGATCCAGGCGGCGATGTCGGCGGCGCTGGCCGACGACGAGCACGAATCCGTTCAACGGGAGCGCTATCGCGCGCGCCGGGAAATCCTGCGCTCCGCCCTGCTGGGCGCGGGTTTCCGGATCGACCACTCCGAAGCCGGCCTGTACCTGTGGTCCACCCGCGACGAGCCCTGTCGTGACACCCTGGACTGGCTGGCCGACCGCGGTATCCTCGCCGCCCCCGGCGATTTCTACGGCCCCGCCGGCTCCCGGCACGTCCGCATAGCCCTCACCGCCACCGACGAACGAATAGCCGCCGCCGCCGCTCGTTTGTGAGCAGGGCCCTCAGCGTCCGGGTGGGCTCCCGGCTCGTACCATCCCCAGGCACCACCCGCGCGGCCGAGTTTCAGTGAGGTTCTGGAAGGGTTCCGGCCACGAGAAAACGAACGTGACCACCCGCGCTGGCGAGTCCGGCGCAAAAAAGACCCAGCAATCCGCGTCGTCGGGGGCGGGGCCGGAAAATAGAGTTAGCCTGGGCGTATGGACGCTGTCACAGTTGTCCCGACCCCCGTGAACGAACCGGTGCATACTTACGCGCCGGGCAGCTCCGAGCGGGAGCTCCTGCTCGGCAAGCTGGCCGATATCTCGGGCACCACACTCGACATTCCCCTGGTCATCGATGGTAAACACCGTCCCGGGATCGGCGAGCGCCGCGAGATCGTCGCACCGCATCGGCACCGGCAGGTGCTCGGGATCTACACGAATACCACGCACGATGAAGCCGCCGCCGCGATCGAAGCGGCGACTGCTGCCGCGCCCGCTTGGCGCGCGCTTCCGTTCGACGAACGCGCCGCGGTGCTGCTACGGGCTGCCGATCTGCTGTCCGGTCCGTGGCGGGAGACCTTGGCCGCGGCGACGATGCTGGGGCAGTCGAAATCGGCGGCGCAGGCCGAAATCGACGCACCGTGCGAATTGGTCGATTTCTGGCGGTTCAACGTGTCGTTCGCGCGCGGCATTCTGGCGCAACAGCCGCAGTCGAGTCCGGGCGTCTGGAACCGGCTCGATTATCGGCCACTGGAGGGTTTCGTCTACGCGATCACGCCGTTCAACTTCTCGGCTATCGCGGGGAATCTGCCAACTGCCCCGGCTTTGATGGGCAATACCGTGGTGTGGAAACCGTCGCCCACGCAGACGCTGGCCGCGTATTACACGATGAAACTGCTGGAGGCCGCGGGGCTGCCGCCGGGGGTTATCAATATGGTCACCGGGGACGGGAGAGAGCTTTCGGAAGTGGCGCTCACCGATCCGCGGCTGGGCGGTATCCATTTCACCGGGTCGGCGCCCACGTTCCAGTATCTGTGGAGTCAGGTCGGTGCCAACCTCGGCCGTTATCGCGGGTATCCGCGGCTGGTCGGGGAGACCGGCGGGAAAGATTTCGTCGTCGCGCATCCGTCCGCGGAACCGGCCGCGCTGCGTACCGCGCTGATCCGCGGCGCGTACGAGTACCAGGGGCAGAAATGCTCGGCTGCGTCGCGCGCGTATCTGCCGCGTTCGCTGTGGCGGGTGATGAGCGACGATTTCTTCGGGATCGCCGATTCATTGAGTTATGGAGATGTCGCGGATCTGTCGAAATTCGGCGGGGCCTTGATCGACCGGCGCGCCTACGACAAAAGCGTGCGGGCGATCGAGCGCGCCCGTTCGGCGAATGTGCCGATCCCGGTGGGCGGCACCTATGACGACAGCGAGGGCTGGTTCGTCCGTCCGACCGTGCTGCTGGCGGAGGATCCCCGCGACGAATCGTTCGCCACCGAATATTTCGGCCCGATTCTCTCGGTATACGTGTACGACGACAGCGTGCCCGGCACGTGGGAGAGCATTCTGGCCGAAGTGGAATCGGCGGCCCCGTACGCGCTGACCGGCGCCGTTTTCGCGCAGGACCGGCAGGCGGTCGAGGAGGCTTCCGCACGGTTGCGGTTCGCGGCCGGCAATTTCTATGTGAACGACAAACCCACCGGCGCGGTGGTGGGGCAGCAGCCTTTCGGTGGCGCCCGGGCCTCGGGTACCGACGACAAGGCCGGATCTCCGCTGAACCTGCTGCGCTGGGTGGCGCCACGGGCCATCAAGGAGACCTTCGTCCCGCACACCGATCACCGGTATCCGCATATGGAGCGGGGATGAACTGGCGAGTTCGCGTGGTGTTCCGGGAGGCCGGGTGAATCCGCTGCGCCCGGCGATCCTCGCGGCCGCCGGGTCCGATCGGGTGAAACGGACGCTGATTACCAGCCGGGTGAGCGCCGCCCTCGTCCGCCGCTTCGTGCCTGGGGAGACGCGGTCGGAGTTGGTTGCCGGGGTTCGGGAACTGCTGGCGAGCGGGCGGGCGGTGAGCGTGGACTTCCTCGGCGAGTACACCACCGACCGTGCGCAGGCCGACGCCGCGGTCGCCGAATATCTGGCGCTGATCAACGACCTCGCGGCATTGGACACCGCTGCTGTCCCGGCCGGCGCGGCACCGCTCGAGGTTTCGGTCAAACTCTCGGCGCTCGGCCAGTGGCTGGGCCCGGATGGGCCGGCGATCGCCACCGAGAACCTGCGCGTGCTCTGCACCAAGGCCGCGGAGTCGGGGGTATGGGTCACCGTGGACGCCGAGGACCATACGACCACGGCGGCCACCCTCGCCGCCGTTCGGCGGGTACGGTCGGATTTTTCCTGGTTGGGCACGGTGATCCAGGCATACCTGTACCGCAGCGTGGACGACTGCCGGGACCTCGCGGACGCGGGCGCACGGGTGCGTCTGTGCAAGGGCGCCTACCGGGAGCCGGCGACAGTGGCCCACCAGCGCCGCGCCGACGTGGACAGCGCGTATCTGCGCTGTCTGCGGGTGTTGATGCAGGGCTCGGCCCGGCCACTGGTGGCTTCGCACGATCCCGCGCTGATCGCTGCCGCGACCGATCTCGCCGCCCGGACCGGGCGCGGTCCCGGCGAGTGGGAGTACCAGATGCTGTACGGCATCCGTACCGGCGAACAAGAGCGGCTCGCCGGTCGCGGCGAGTTCGTCCGGGTCTACGTGCCGTACGGGAATCAGTGGTACGGCTACCTGATGCGCCGCCTCGCCGAACGCCCCGCCAACCTCGGTTTCTTCCTGCGCGCCCTGGCGACGCCCGCGCGGACCTGATGCCGCGCCGGGGGCCTCAGACCAGTGGTTTGCCCTTGCGCATGCGGCGGCGCATATCCCACAGGTAGTAGTTCATCGGGAACTGGCGCAAGGCCCGGGGCTGGAGTTTCAGACTCGAGCCTATGACCTTCATCGTGCGGTCGAACCAGCGCTGATTGCTCGTGGTCCAGCTCAGGCTCATCTTCCGGCGGATCTGCGGGGGCAGGCAGCCGGTGACGACGAACCGGTGGAACCCGGCCGATACCCACCGCACCGGTAGCGGCAGCATCTTCAGGTCGATGAGGTCGTTGAAATAGGCGCGGGTGGTGTCGTCGATGTCGAGGTTGTCCAGGTTGTTCTCCCAGAACTGCCAGAACGCGGCCCGGTTCGGCGGCCACATTTCGGGGCGCACCTGCAGGGTGGTGCCGAGCCGGATGCTGTGCGCGTAGAAAGTGTCGGCGGTGGCTTCGTCCATGGGGCCCTGGACTTTTTCCAGGAGGTCGACGAATCCGAAGTACAGGCAGGCCGCGACCCAGAGTTGGAGCTGGGGGTCGAAGGCGTTGTATTTGACCGGGCTGGTGGGTTTGGTGCGGATGCGGCGGTGGACTGTGTTGACCGCGAGCCGGTAGGCGTCGCGTTCCTTCTCGGTGCCCAGCATGGCGACCGCCAGATAGGTGAGGGTGGTGCGCAGCCGCTTGAACGGGTGCTCCATCACGTTGCCGCTTCTGACATCGCTTTCCATGACGCCGTAGGCGACCGGCCGCAAACCCAGCTGCATGATCACGTTCGCCATGCCGCCGAGGAAGGCGGTGATTCCGACGATATGGTCTTCGACGTCGAAATCGGGGGCGGGGAGCGGGCGGGGTTCGGGTTCGCTCGGTGACATGGGCTGGGGAACGGTCATCGGTGACCTCTTTCCTGTGAGAGGATTATATGATAACCATCTCATTCACTCTATCGGGCGTCAACCGTCATCGTAGTTGTGCGATGCTTACTGTGTCATTGCGTCACCGAACGCGAGAGGTGCCGAGATGGGTGCGCTGGCTCAACTGCTGCCACTGGTGCGATCGCCGCGCCGCGATCACGACCAATCGGTGCTTGCCGCCGCGCTACAGGCGTTCCTCGATTTCGGGATCAAACGCACCAGCATGGTGGAGGTCGCCCGGCGCGGCGGGCTCTCGCTGGCCACGCTGTACCGCCGGTTCTCCAGCAAATCCGATCTGATCCAGGCCGTAGGGCTGCAACAGACCCGTGAGTTCATCGACGGTGTCGATGCCGCGGTGCAACGGCAGATCGACCGCGACGCCGGTGCCGAAGACCAGATCGTCGAATTGTTCGTGGCCTTCCTCGACGGTCTGCGCGGTAACCGGCTGCTGGACCGGCTGCTCGATACCGAACCCGAGATCGTGCTGCCCTACCTGACCACCAAGGGCGCCCCCGTCATCGAACTCGGCCGCGACTACCTCGCCGAGTTCGTCACCCGGTTGCAGACCGAAGGAAAACTGCCGGCCTACGATCCGCTGCCGGTGGCCGAAACGGTCGCGCGGACCGCATTATCACTGGCACTGACTCCGCAGACGGTGATTCCGCTGGACGACGATATCGCCGTCCGGCAGTACGCCCGCGATCATGTCGCGGTCTCGTTCCGGGTACCGATCGCGGATACCTGAATCCGGGCCGAACCGCCCGGCCGCCGGGCACCCCACGACCGGGTAGGTCTGCGAAACCGCGGCGGCACCGGGCAGTAGGTTGGGCGCATGTCCCTCGCGCCGCGTCTGCTCCGATCGCTGGACCCACTGGCCGTCGCCGCGGGAGCCGATATACCCGACGCCGTCACGATCGACGGAACCACCTTTTCGCGCAGTGATCTGCTCGGTGCGGCCACTTCGGTGGCGGAACGGATCGCCCGCGCGGAACGGGTCGCGGTACTGGCCCGCCCCACGGCATCCACCGTGCTGGCCGTCGTCGGCTGCCTGATCGCCGGAGTGACCGTGGTGCCGGTACCACCCGATTCCGGTACCGCCGAACTCGACCATATGCTCGCCGATTCCGGGGCACAGGCGTGGCTGGGGGAGGCGCCGGAAGGTACCGCGCTACCGGTGGTCCCGGTGCGCCGGCACGCGCGGTCGTGGCATACCTACCCCGAGCCCGACCCCGCCGCGCCGGCGTTCGTGCTCTACACCTCCGGCACCACCGGCCTGCCGAAAGGTGTGGTGCTGAGCCGGCGTGCGATCGCCGCCGGACTGGACGCGCTCGCCGAAGCCTGGTCGTGGACCCCGGCCGATGTGCTGGTGCACGGCCTGCCGCTGTTCCACGTCCACGGCCTGATACTGGGTGTGCTCGGACCGCTGCGGGTCGGCAGCCCGCTCGTGCACACCGGGAAACCGACGCCTGCGAACTACGCCGCGACCGCGGGCACCATGTATTTCGGCGTGCCCACCGTCTGGACCCGGATCAGCGAGGATCCCGACGCCGCGAAACAGCTGAGCGCCGCGCGCCTGCTGATCTCCGGTAGCGCGCCGCTGCCCGCACCGGTGTTCGAGCGGTTGGCCGAACTCACCGGCCAGGCGCCGATCGAACGCTATGGGATGAGCGAAACGATGATCACGCTCTCCGCGCGCGCCGACGGCGAACGCCGGCCGGGCTGGGTCGGGGTGCCCGTGCGGGGCGTGCAGACCAGACTGCGGGACGAAGCGGGACAACCGGTGCCGCACGACGGTTCGAGTATCGGCGGTTTGCAGGTGCGCGGTCCCATGCTGTTCGACGGATACTTCGGCCGCCCGGAGGCCACCGCCGAATGCTGGACCGAGGACGGCTGGTTCCGCACCGGCGATGTCGCGGCGATCGACGCGGACGGATTCCACCGGATCGTCGGCCGGGAGTCGGTGGACCTGATCAAATCCGGTGGGTACCGGATCGGCGCGGGCGAGGTCGAAACCACCCTGCTGGGCCATCCCGGTGTCGCCGAGGTGGCGGTCGTCGGGCTACCGGATGCCGATCTGGGCCAGCGGATCGTCGCGTTCGTCGTCCCGCGCGGTTGCGCGCCCGCCGAACAGGAACTGATCGACCAGGTCGCCGGAGAGCTCTCGGCCCACAAGCGGCCGCGGGAGATCCGCTTTGTCGCCTCCTTGCCGAGAAATGCGATGGGCAAGGTGCAGAAGAAACAATTGAGCCGCGCCGAGGCACCGGAGGGGTGACCGCGCTGCCATGGACCCTACGGTATTGACCCCAACCGTACTCGAGGTCTTACCGTCGGCCCCATGAACGCGACCCTCGCTCCCGAACACCTCGACTACCTGGCCGGGCAACGGCTCGGCCGTTTGGCCACCGTAGGCCCGGACGGCGCGCCCCAGAACAACCCTGTCGGCTTCCGTTACAACCCCGACCTCGGCACCATCGATATCGCGGGCTGGAATATGGGCCGCTCACGCAAGTTCCGCAACCTCGCGAAGAACGACCGGGTCGCGTTCGTGGTCGACGATATCGCCTCGGTCCAGCCGTGGCGGGTGCGCTGCCTGGAGATCCGCGGTACCGCCGAAGCACTCACCGGTACCGCCACATACATCGGTACCGAACCCGGGGAGTTGATCCGCATCCACCCGGAACGCGTGATCGCCTTCGGGATCTGAGGGCGCCGTAGCCAGGAAACCCCACAACCGCCGGCCGGGCCCGATTCGCTGCCGATGATGTCGGCTCCGCCGAGGTAGGGAACTCGGATATCGGAACAGGTCTGTCCGTTCGAGGTATTCGGCAACCGTGTCGTTTCACCTGATGCGCTTCGCATATGGGGCTGCCCGCGTCCGAGTTCGTGAACCGGTGCCGGGATTACGGCGTGAGCCGGTCAGTTGTGCGCGTGCAGGGCTTCGTTCAGTTCGATGCCCGTTCCCGAGCGGGGAACGACCTCCACCGCACCGGTTTGCGAATTACGGCGGAACAGCAGGTTGTTCGTACCGCTGAGTTCCGCGGCCTTGATCACCTTGCCGTCCGGCGTGCTGACCTTGGTACCGGCGGTGAGGTAGAGGCCCGCCTCCAGTACGCAATCGTCGCCGAGCGGGATGCCCAGGCCCGAATTCGCGCCCAGCAGCGAGCGTTCGCCGATCGAGATGATGGTGGTTCCGCCGCCGGACAGGGTGCCCATGGTGGACGCCCCGCCGCCGATATCGGAGCCGTCGCCCACCACGACGCCCGCCGAGATACGGCCCTCCACCATGGAGGTGCCGAGGGTGCCGGCGTTGAAGTTCACGAAGCCCTCGTGCATGACGGTGGTTCCGGCCGCCAGATGCGCGCCCAGCCGGACCCGGTCCGCGTCGCCGATGCGGACCCCGGCGGGGACTACGTAGTCGACCATGCGCGGGAACTTGTCGACGCTGTACACGGTGACCGGTCCACGGGCGCGCAGTTTCGCCCGGGTGGTTTCGAACCCTTCCACCGCGGCGGGCCCGTGGTTGGTCCAGACGACATTGGCGAGCAGGGCGAACTGTCCTTCCAGGCTCACCGAATGCGGGCGTACCAGGCGGTGGGACAGCAGGTGCAGGCGCAGATACACATCGTGTGCGTCGACCGGGGCCGCGGACAGGTCGGCGATGGTGGTGCGGACGGCGATCACCTCGACCCCGCGGGCAGAATCGGGACCCACCAGTTCGGCCAGTTCGGCGGGCGCCTCGGTGAGCCGCTCGGTGCCGTTCTCGGTGAACTCACCCAGCTGCGGGGCGGGGAACCAGGTATCAAGAACGGTTCCGTCGGTGGTCACGTTGGCGATGCCGATAGCGGTTGCTCCCTGAGTGCTCACGACACCGCAGCCTACCCACCAGCGTTTCCGCAGTGGTGCGGCACCTCTACGCTCGTATCCCGTGACCCTCGACCTGCACGCCGATCCCATCGCGCTGACCGCGGCCCTCGTCGATATTCCCAGCGTGTCCCGGGAGGAGGCCGCGATCACCACCGCCGTCGAAACGGCGCTACGCACCCAGACCAGCGGCTTCGAGGTGGTGCGCCGCGGCAACGTGGTGCTGGCCCGGACCGACCGGGGCCTACCCACGCGGGTGGTCCTCGCGGGGCATCTCGACACGGTGCCGATCGCGGACAACGTGCCGGGCCGGTTCACCGTCGAGAACGGGGCGGAGGTGCTGTACGGCTGCGGCTCGGTCGATATGAAATCGGGGGACGCGGTATTCCTGCATCTGGCCGCCACCATTGCCGAACCCGCCCACGATCTGACCCTGATCTTCTACGACTGCGAGGAGATCGCCGCCGAGTTCAACGGCCTGAACACCATCGAACGCGAGCTGCCGGAATGGCTGGACGCCGATCTGGCGATCCTGGGCGAACCCTCCGGCGGCTGGATCGAGGCCGGTTGCCAGGGCACGCTGCGGGTCCGGTTGAGCACGGCCGGGGTGCGGGCGCATTCGGCGCGTTCCTGGCTCGGTGACAATGCGCTCCACCGGCTCGCGCCCGTCCTGACCCGGTTGTCGGAGTATCGGGCGCGGGAGGTCGATATCGACGGCTGCCGCTACCGGGAAGGGCTGTCTGCGGTGCGCGTCGAGGGCGGGGTTGCCGGGAACGTCGTTCCGGATTCCGCCGCGGTGGAGGTGAACTTCCGGTTCGCACCCGACCGCACCGTCGCGCAGGCGACCGAACACGTCCGGGAGGTTTTCGCCGGCCTGGAACTGGACTTCACGGTGACCGACGCGGCACCCGGCGCGCTGCCCGGGCTCACCGCCCCCGCGGCGCAGGGGCTCGTCGACGTGGTCCGGGCGCACGGTTCGGCCGGAATCCGCGCGAAATACGGCTGGACCGATGTCTCCCGGTTCGCCGCCCGCGGTATTCCGGCGGTGAACTTCGGCCCCGGCGACCCCAATCTCGCGCATAAACGCGACGAACACGTCCCGCTGGATCAGATCACCGCCGTCACCGAGATGCTGCGCGCCTACCTGGAGGGGAACCAGTGAACCCACGACCGTTCGCCGTCTGCGTGTACTGCTCCGCGAGTACCACCGACCCCGGCCATCTGGCGCTCGCGGCGCGGGTGGGTACCGAGATAGCCCGGCGCGGCTGGCAGTTGGTGTCCGGTGGCGGGCATGTGTCGATGATGGGCGCGGTGGCCTCCGCGGCCCGCGCCGGCGGCGCCGACACCATCGGCGTCATCCCGAAACATCTGGTGCATCGTGAGGTCGCCGATGTGGACGCCGACGAGTTGATCGTCACCGACACCATGCGCCAGCGCAAACAGGTCATGGAAGACCGCGCCGACGCCTTTCTCACCCTTCCCGGCGGTATCGGCACGCTCGAAGAGTTCTTCGAGGCGTGGACCGGTGGCTACCTCGGCCAGCACACCAAACCCATGGCGATCCTCGACCCGGGCGGACACTACTCCGGTCTGTTCTCCTGGCTCGCCGAACTCCACGACCGCGGCTTCGTACCGCAACAGGCCCTCGACCTCATCACCGTCACCGCGGACCTGTCCGAAGCGTTCGCCGCGCTGAACCCGCAGCCACCCCAGGACGCGGTGCTCCGGGCGGTCTGACGGTACGTAGCCGCGGGGGTCGCGGGTGGATCGACAACGCCTAGGGGGCCGGAACCTGCCCGCCACCGGCGCGCCAATAAGCTCAGCTCATGTTCGAACCTGTCCGTCCGGCGCCGACATTGTGCGGCCGGACGGTGGCGGCGGACCGTGCGCTGGTCATGGCCATTGTGAATCGGACCCCGGATTCGTTCTACGACCGGGGCGCCACCTTCGGTGACAGTGCTGCGCTGGCAGCGGTGGACCGGGCCGTCGGCGAAGGGGCCGATCTCGTCGATATCGGCGGGGTGAAGGCAGGCCCCGGGGAGACGGTGGACGCCACGGAGGAAGCGCGGCGCGTGGTGCCGTTCGTCGCGGCGATCCGCGCGAAATATCCCGACCTGCTGATCAGTGTCGACACCTGGCGTGCGGAGGTCGCGCGGGCCGCGGTGGCCGAGGGCGCCGATCTGATCAACGACACCTGGGCCGGTGCCGATCCGGAACTGGTGCCCGTGGCCGCGGCGACCGGAGCCGGGATCGTATGCAGCCATACCGGTGGTGCGGTACCGCGGACTCGCCCGCATCGGGTTCGTTACCCCGATGTGGTGGCGGAAGTGACCGATGCCGTTGTGCGAGCCGCGGAGGCGGCGGTGGCGGCGGGTGTACGCAGGGACTCTGTGCTCATCGACCCCACCCACGATTTCGGCAAGAACACCTATCACGGGCTCGAACTGTTGCGCGCAGCGGACGTTCTTGTAAAAACCGGGTGGCCCGTCTTGATGGCGCTGAGCAACAAGGATTTCATCGGAGAGACATTAGGTGTCGGACTTTCCGAACGGCTGGAGGGCACATTGGCGGCAACTGCTTGGGCAGCCGCGGCCGGTGCTCGCGTTTTCCGGGTGCACGAGGTCGCAGCGACCCGGCATGTGGTCGACATGATTGCCGCGATCCAGGGTATCCGGCCCCCGGTACGAACTCTGCGAGGTCTCGTATGAAACTCTCACACCACGAGCCCGGCTGGGCCACGACGAATACCTGGGATACACCCGAATGGGCGGTGGCCGATCTGGTCGCCGCGAAGGCCGGACGCACCGTCTCGGTGGTGCTGCCGGCGTTGAACGAGCAGGACACGGTCGCCGATGTGGTGGCCAGTATCCGGCCGCTGCTGGGCAGTCTGGTGGACGAGCTGGTGGTCCTCGACTCGGGTTCGACGGATGCGACCGCCGAACGTGCCCGCGCGGCCGGCGCCGAGGTAGTCACCCGGGAGCAGGCGGTGCCCGAGCTCGAACCCGTACCGGGGAAAGGGGAGGTGCTGTGGCGTTCGCTGGCGGTGACCAGCGGTGATCTGGTGGCCTTCGTCGACTCCGATCTGATCGACCCGGATCCGGCCTTCGTGCCGAAACTGCTCGGACCCCTGCTGACCACCCCGGACCTGCATCTGGTGAAGGCCTACTACCGGCGCCCGCTGCGGCACGGCGGTGAGGTCGACGCGCACGGCGGCGGGCGGGTCACCGAACTCGTGGCCCGGCCGCTGCTCGCCGCGTTGCGGCCCGGCCTGACACCGGTACTGCAACCGCTGGGCGGGGAATACGCGGGGACCCGGGAGCTGCTCACCGCGGTCCCGTTCGCGCCCGGGTACGGAGTCGAGATCGGGCTGCTGCTCGACACCTTCGACCGGTTGGGGTTGGCGGCCATCGGTCAGGTCAATCTGGGGGTCCGAACGCACCGCAACCGCCCGCTGGCCGATCTCGGGGTGATGAGCCGGCAGATTCTGGGCACCGTACTGGCCCGCAGCGGGGTGCCGGATTCGGGTGCGGCGCTCACTCAGTTCCCGCTGGTCGGCAACGAGTTCACCCCGCACAGCACCGCCGTGGATCTGGTCGACCGGCCGCCCATGAACACGATCCGCCCAGACGTGGCGGCTGCCTGAGCCCGATCTCTGGACGCGGCGGTTGCCTGGGCTCGGTTTCTGGACGTGGCGGTTGCGGCGATCCGGACCGGGTTGCGTCGTCGGTGGACTGGGATCTTCCGGCCCTGGGGCCGGCGAACGGTTGGTCTGGTCGGGACGGCGAAGGGAACGACCGGTAAACGGCCCCCGGGTTGACCGAATTGCCGCCGCGGCCGCGGGTCGTCGCCGGGCCGCCGGCACACTATAGGTGCTGCCTACGATCGTCGATCGTCGGTGGGCTTCTCTGACTTCCGCGCCGGGTTGTCCGGTTCAGGCTGCGTCGGGTCCTGGTCCGGTTCGTGTTCGTCCGGCGCTGCGGTAGTCGATTGCTCGGCCTGCTCGCCGGTGGACTCCAACGGGCTGCCGACGGCGGTTTCCCCGGTGGTCGCGGTGGTGCTCTCGGCCTCCGTCTCGCTGTGGATCGTGGACTCGCCGCCGGTTGCGGCTTCCGGGGTTCCGGCGCCGGAGCTCGCGGCGGTCGACGCGGATTCGGGACTGGACCCGGAGCCGGTTGTGGGCGTGCTTCCGGTCGTGGGATCGGCTGCGGGCGGGGGCGTGGTCTCGGGCGCGGTGCCGGACTCCGCTGGGGTGCGGGGTCGTTCGGTGGTGGCCGGCTCCGATCCGGGGGCAGTGGCCGTATGGTCGCCGGATTCCGCGGAGTCTGCGGATTCTTCCGGCTCGTCGCGTTCGTGTTCGAGGCGGGCCTGGAGTTCGGCGACAGTGACGTATTCGGTGTCCGCCGAGCCGGGATTGCGCAACCACAGGATCACAGTGACCAGCAGTCCGGCCACGACCAGAATCACCGCCACGATGACCAACGCGTCCACCTGCGCCTCCACGAATTACCTTGTCGGAGCCGGACACGCCGGAGGCACTATGCGCACCTATCGGTGCTGTTTCACGGTTACCGGGCTTTTCCCCGAATTCGGCGAAATGCAGGCGGCAGACCGTATGACCCCAGCGTCAGCGCCAGCGTAGCAATATCGTTGACAAGCCAATATTCGTTGTCGCTATCGACGATTCCGGGCGTGTCGGGAATTGTCGTGCGGATACGAATTCACTGCCTCCGAAAGACGCGGGCGGGTGCCTGCGTCGAGGAATACCGGGCCCGTAGTGCCGTCGCCATCAGCCCGTAGCGCCGCCGCTATCGGGTCTGGGGGTGCCGCCGCTGCCGGGTCCCTGGGTGCCGGGTTCGGCGGGTGGTGGTGCCGGGGTCAGGGGTGGCCGCGGTGGCCGGTGGTCAGCGGCGCTGGCGCACCGGCCGCAGCCGTGAATCGACCGGGTCGTGCAGGTAGACCGGTGTCAGCAGGTCCGCGTCCACCGGCTCTCCGGTCCCGCGTTCGTACCGGACCCCGATCAGCACCGAGAACCGGCGATTGGCCGCCCGTTCGTGCAGGGTGGCCAGCCGGGTGGCCAGCAGCCGGACCGCGCCGAGCGAACCGGGCGGGTGCAGACCGTCGATCACCAGCACCGTGCCCCGGCCGTCCGGCCGCGGTAGCCGGGCCAGATAGGCGATATCGTGCGGGTCCGGACTGGCGGGCCGGTAGATACGGCGGGCGGCTCGATCTTCGATACCGCGCCGTCCGTCGCCGGGCCGGGCGACCGCTCGCCGCAGCCGCGGATCGCCGGCGATGAGCTGGCGCAGGCTCGGCGAGAGTTCCGGGCCGCCGAGCACGATGAGACCGTCCCGCAGGAGGTCCACCGGCCGTCCGGGTGCGAACGGTTCGATTGTCACCCCGAAACCCAGCTCCTCGAGCTGTTCGGCGAGCCGCGCAGCGGCTGCCGGGTCCGGTGCGCCGATCAACCGGCCGGCACGCGTATCGGGGACCAGCAGGGTGAGCGGGCCGTGGCCGAAGAACAATCCTTCCGGCGCCGGGCCCTGGGTACTCACCTGATGGATCCGGGCGCGGGAAAGTCCCGCCGCGGCCCCTATTCTGGCGAAAGTCCACCCTTCGGCGTGCAACTCCCGGATTACCGCACGTCGAATTCGAGTGAGCTCGTTGATGGTTTGCTGAGCCGCTGCGACACCCTCCGTTGCGGCCTTGAGTCGCTCGACTTTGTCCTCGATCGCGAATATTCGCGCCACGTCATCGGCCGACATGTGCGAAGTGTAGACATCAGGCCCCTGAACGGCGTCTAGAGCAGTTGACGATCAGGTGGCGTCGGTGTCGATCGGCGGCCGCTCATTATGTTCGAGTGGTTTATTCTGTTGCGCTCGCGGGTAATCTGGCATCCCGCTGGCGCCGCCGAGGATATCCCTGCTGTCCGGCAAGGAACCGTCGAGGTTCTTGAAGAGGGAATCGTCGCCGTTCAGAAGATGTTTGGTCACCACCGACCGCGGAGACATCCCACGTAATTCCTGGAGATCGGCGATCGGTTTTCGCAGCTCGTCGAATTCCGGCCCGAGTTCGGAGCGCAATTGCGACGTCGCGCCGGTCGCGTAATCGCGGACCTGGCGCAGAGTGCGCGCAGTCCACCGCGCGGCGCCGGGTAACCGTTCCGGGCCGAGGATTACGAGGGCGGCGACGAGCAGGACGAGCATCTCGCCCCACCCGATACTGCTGAACACCTCACCAGATTACCCGGCGCCGCGGGTGGTGGATCAGTCGGAGGCGAGCGTCACGGGAATGTCCACCTGCCGGCCTTCCCGGATGAGCTGGACGTTCACCGTCTGGCCGATATCGTTGCTCTGTACCGCCACGACCAGTTCGTCGGGGTTGGTGACCTCCCGGTCGCCCACCCGCACGATCACATCGCCCTCGACGATCCCGGCATTCGCTGCCGGACTCCCCGGCTGCACATCGGCGACTTCCGCGCCGCTCATAACCTCGTTGGCGACGGTTTTCTGGCGGGCGCTCACGCCGATCACCGGGTGATGGATCGAGCCGTCGCGGATGAGAGTCTGCGCGACCTCGGTCATCTGGTCGACAGGGATCGCGAAGCCGAGTCCGACGGATCCGCCGCTCTCGCTGCGGATCGCGGTGTTGATGCCGATCACCCGGCCGTCCGCGTCCACCAGCGCGCCACCGGAGTTGCCGGGGTTGATCGAGGCATCGGTTTGCACCGCATCGATCACGGCCTTGGTATCGCTGCCCTCACCTTCCAATTTCACCGGGCGGTGCAGGGCGCTGACGATGCCGGAGGTCACCGTTTTGCTCAGGCCCAGCGGTGAGCCGATGGCCAGAACGGCGTCACCGACTTGGACGTCGCCGGATTTACCCAACTCGGCAACAGTGAGATTTTTCACATCCACCTTGAGGACCGCGAGATCGCTTTTCGGGTCCCGGCCCACGATATTGGCCGGTGTGCGGGTGCCGTCGGAGAAGGTGATCTGAATACGCGCCCGGCCGGACGTATCCTGTGCCGCCATCGAGATCACATGGTTGTTGGTGACGATATAGCCGTTGCCGTCGATCACCACCCCGGATCCGGTTGCGCCGTTCTCGCCGACAGTGGTGCGGATGGAAACCACCGAGGGCAGTACCGCATCGGCGACCTGAGCGATCGGTCCGTGCGGCTGCTCACTGTCACTCTGCTCCAGGCTGACCTTGCGCGAGGTCAGCGTGGAGGCGGTCTCCGCTGTCAGCCGGCCCACGAGACCTCCGACCAGGCCTATCGCCAGCGCGATCGCGGCCAGGATCAGCAGCGCGCGCGGCGCGACCCGGGAGCCGAAAAGGACCTGCCGGGCCGACAGCTTCTCCGCCTGCGGCAGTGTGCCGGCGGCCGGCGCCGGGAACGCGGGCGCACCCAGCCGGGCCTGCGCATCGGGATCGCGCCAGGGGTCCGCCGGTCCCGCGACCGGGGGTGTCTGCGAACCGGCCGCCGGGTCGCGCTGGAGCAGTTCGGTGGAACCCGGCGGGCGGCCGAACGCTTCGGCCAGAACCGCGGCCGGAGGCCCCTTGGGCGCGACCGGCGCCGGCTCGTTGTCGTTACGGCCGTTGCGCGCGGCGAACGATCCGGACTGCCCGGCCGGCCGGCGGAAGGCATGCGCGGTATGTGAGTCCACATGGGGCCGGTAGACCGGGCGCGGTGCCAGCACCGGCGCCCCGGGCGGGCGCAGCGTGCCGTTCTCGGCCGCCGTGCCGTTTTCGTCCGCCGAATCAGGTGTATCGGCAGGGGAATTGTGCGTCGATTCGGAACTCACGCGGCAAACTCTACTTGCGCCACCATGCCGACCACCGGAAGCTGTCGAAGGTCGCGGAAAACGACTGACCAGATAATCCGAATACCGCCTCGTTACGTGGATTTGCGGGAGAATTCGGCTCGGCCGGTGGTTCGGCGAGCGGAATACGCGACAGGCTGTCGTGCAGGCCGGTGGGCACTGATACCTGAGTGGCCCGGCGCAGCGCGATCCTGGCCTGCTGCTGGGCTTCCACCTCGGCAGCGCATTCCGGGCAGACCGAAAGATGCTGGGCCGCTCGCAGATACGGGTTCATTCGCAGTTCACCATCGACATAGGCGGCGACCGCCTCGCTCGCCAGATGCTCGGTGGAGTGGAACTGCGGGGGACGACGACCGGGCGTACTGGAGTCGCCACTCATTCGCTGTCCATCCTTCCCAACCGACATCGCTGACCGCCGGGACCCGGCGTCACGGTCGCCGGACCCGAAGCTCGCCTCGGTATCCCATCCGAGACTCGCCCCGCTTCCTTACACGAGGCTCGCCTCGGTGTCTTAAGCGAGGCTCGCCTCGGTGTCTTAAGCGAGGCTCGCCTCGGTGCCTTAAGCGAGGCTCGCCTCGGCGGCGAAACGTTCCTGCACTCCATTATGCGCAAGATACTCGCGCAGTGCCTGCCGGCCGCGATGGATACGGCTGCGAACAGTACCCAGCTTCACTCCGAGCGTCGCGCCGATCTCCTCGTAGGAGAGACCTTCGATATCGCAGAGCACGACCGCGGCCCGGAATTCCGGGGCCAGCGAATCCAGCGCCGACTGCAGATCGGGATCGAGCCGGGCGTCGTGGAATACCTGCTCGGGGCCAGGGCCCTCGGCGGGCACCCGGTCGTAGTCCTCGGGTAGCGCCTCCATCCGGATCCGGCTGCGGCGGCGGACCATGTCCAGGAAGAGGTTGGTGGTGATGCGGTGCAGCCAGCCTTCGAACGTGCCGGGCTGATAACTGGACAGTGAACGGAAGACCCGGATGAACGTCTCCTGGGTGAGATCCTCGGCGTCCTGCGCGTCGCCGGAGAGGCGGTAGGCCAGCCGGTACACCCGATCGGCGTGTTCCCGGACCAGTTCGTCCCAGGTGGGCATGACCGCGCGGTCGCCGGTGGCGTCGAAGGCGGCGGTGCCGGTGAGGGGAAGTTCGTCGAGTTCCCCGGCCTCCGCGGATGCGGCGTCGTAGTCCTCGGCTCTGTCGTCGATAGTGGACATATCGGGCACCTCCATCAGGGCGTCCGGCGAAGCGGGATGGTTTGTCACCAGGTCTCGGTGTGCGGCTACCTCGCGACCGGGCCCGGGAAACGGGGTCGGGCCGAATTCTTCCCGGCCGGGCAGGGTGTATCCGGCTTCGACTGCCGGAAGTCCGGCCGGGGACAGCTCGGGCAAGGTGGCGGACTCGCGTGCCGCATCGACCATGTGGATGGTGACAACCTCCTTCATCGGGACCGAGGCGTAGGCTCGAAGCAGTGGCCCGGTTCACGGGCCACCTTTACCGGTTACAACGGCCGGGTTGTGCTCCGTTGTTCCCGGCCGAGGCGTTCGATCGGCTGGTCTTGCGTGGGCCCTACTCTTCACTGTCCCCGTGTGGGCTGGGTGTGGGTAGCCTGAGGGACACCTGAGAATGTTGCGACCAGCTTCGCCGCGTTTGGCATAGCCTCGAGTGCGTGGCATCGAACCTGGAGCGAAATCTCGCCTACGTCGAAGAATCCGTCGTGGAGGACGAGGTACTGATCAACGCCCGCGAGCGGGCCACCGAACTCGGTGCGGCCCCGGTGCCGCCGTCGGTCGGCGCACTGCTCAGCATGTACGCGCAGTTGCTGGACGCGCGGGCGGTGGTCGAGGTGGGAACCGGTGCCGGGGTCAGCGGGCTATGGCTGCTCGACGGTATGCGCGAGGACGGCACCCTGACCACCATCGACCCCGAGCCCGAACATCAGCGAGCCGCGAAAGAATCGTTCCGGGCGGCTGAGATTCCCCTGGCGCGGACCCGCCTGATCAACGGCCGCGCACTGGATGTGCTGCCCCGGCTCGCCGACGGCGCCTACGACCTGGTCTTCGTGGACGGCGCACCCATCGAGCATCCGCAGTACATCGCGGAGGCGGTGCGGCTGTTGCGGCCCGGGGGCGCGGTACTGCTGCACAATGCGCTGCTCGGCGGGCGGGTCCCGGACCCGGCCCACCGGGATGCCGCCACGCAGGCGGTACGTTCGGCGACCCGGTTCATCGCCGAGGATCCGGGATTGACCAGTGTGCTCATTCCCCTCGGCGACGGATTGCTCTGCGCATCGAAAGGGTAGCTGCGCCGCCCTGGAACGATCACGGCGCGCCCGCCGCGCTCCAGGAAGGCGTCCTGGCCGCCGGACCGGCCGTGCCGCGGGATTCCCTCATGGCTGGTCCGTCGGCTCCCCCCCGGCCCCACCGCGCCGGTCGGTCACTCGCGGGCCGGTATCGCACGCTTCCGGCGGCGGAAAACAGCCGCGGCAGAGGACACGGACTTCTGGGATGAGTTGAGCCGATGAACACCACTCGGAGCGATGTCGGCCACCGGTGCGCGGCGATACCGATTGCCGCCACTGGTCGGGTGTCGTAGCGCGCAGGACATCGGCGAGATCGGTAGACGGCAAGTCATCGGTCAGTGGCCGTGGCCGGTACCCGGGTATCGCCGGTCGACCGGGCCGCGCGAATCACCCCGGCCGGCGGTGGGGCGTTCCCTGGTGCCGGGGCGTAGCTGTTCTCGAACTCGCCCCTCGGCGCGAGGTTTCGGGCGATTGACAGGGCGGCGTCTGCGGCGGCCGCCTGCCAGTTCTTTCACGGCCGGGCGTGTGCGCCGTTTCACGCAGGTGGACGGACATTTCGAGGTTGCGGTGGTGGGGCCTCGCGGCGCTCTCGTTCACGTGTGGATTCTTCTTGACGGAATTTCTACGGTCGTACCTCTTGCGCCTTGACTGAACAACTGTTTAGCGTATTGAACATGCGTTCAAGCGATGATTTGACCACCCGGGCACGTATCCGTGATGCGGCCGTCGCGCTGTTCGGCGAACAGGGCTTCGGTGTCGGAGTGCGGGCCATCGCAAAGGCCGCAGGAGTATCGCCCGGGCTGGTCAACCACCATTTCGGGTCCAAGGACGGGTTGCGTCGCGAATGCGACGACTACATACGGGGAGTGATCCGTGACGCGAAGATGAGCTTCATGAACCGGCCCTCGGCCGGGAATATGCTGCAGCAGCTGGCGGAGATCGAAGAGTTCGCTCCGATCATCGCCTACCTGATGCGCAGCTTCCAGGCCGGCGGCGATCTGGCCGCAACGTTGTTCGAGCATATGGTCGCCGACGTCGAGGAGTACCTGGCGGCCGGTGTGGCGTCGGGGGCGCTGCGTAAGCCCCGGGATATGCAGGCCATGGCGCGGTACCTGGCCACGACCAACGGTGGCGGCATGCTGATGTTCCTGCAGACGCACACCCCAGCGGACGGAGTGGTCGACTACCGGCAGGCCCTGCGCGAGTACGCCGATCAGATGATGCTGCCCGCGCTCGAGATCTACACCGAGGGCCTGCTCGCCGACTCGTCGATGGTGGACGCGTTGCGCGCGGCCGGGCCGGGGTCCGGTGCGAACCCGGATACCGGCACGGGCCCGGCCGACCAGGAGGCGGCGGCCACCGATGACCGGAGCGGCGCCCGAACCGCGGATCCGGGCGCAGGAAATGCCGGCGAGACAGCGGCCGGGCCCTGAACACGGTTCCGCTTCGGAGCCCGCAGCAGAACCGGGCACCGATCGCCGCGGAGAATCAGGCCGCCCCGGCCGCGGGATACGGTCCGTGCACCTGCGGGCGGCGCCGCCACGAATGATCCGGCGAAGCCGCTGTGGAAGATACGGCCGGGCCGGCGCATGAGAAGCAATGGCCGGGCTCCGCTGTGCATGCCGTGGGCGACCGGGCCCGCTGTGCCGGAGTCGATCGGCCCCGGCTCCGGGAAATCGGCAAATCGCAGCCGGCTGTCCGGTGCATGCGCACCTATTCGTTCCAGATTTCTATTTCTGTTTCCAACAAGGAGATTCGATGATTTCGGCAATTGAGATCCGGGATCTGCACAAGCACTTCGGCCGGGTCCGCGCACTCGACGGACTGAATCTGCAGGTGTCCGACGGTGAAGTCCACGGATTCCTCGGGCCCAACGGAGCCGGGAAATCCACCACCATCCGGATCCTGCTGGGACTGCTGGCACGTACCAGCGGTGAGGTGCGGATGCTCGGCCGCGACCCCTGGGCCGAGGCGGTATCGCTACATCGCGAAATCGCCTACGTTCCGGGTGACGTAACCCTGTGGCCGTCGCTGAGCGGCGGCGAGACCATCGACCTGCTCGCGGCGATGCGCGGCGGTCTCGATACCGCGCGGCGCGCCGAGCTGATCGAACGGTTCGAGCTCGATCCCCGCAAGAAGGCGCGCACGTATTCCAAAGGTAACCGGCAGAAGGTAGCGCTCATCTCCGCGTTCTCCTCGCATGCCCGGTTACTGCTGCTCGACGAGCCGACCTCCGGCCTGGACCCGCTGATGGAACAGGTGTTCCGCGAATGCGTCGCCGAGGCGGCCGGACGCGGGGCCACCGTACTGCTGTCCAGCCATATCCTCTCCGAGGTGGAAGCCCTGTGCGAGCGGGTCACCATCATCCGGTCCGGGCGCACGGTGGAAAGCGGCACGCTGGCCTCCATGCGGCATCTGAGCCGCACCTCCATCACCGCGGAACTGACCGGTGACCCCGGCGATATCGCGGCGCTACCGGGGGTGGCGGATGTGAGCCTGGACGATCACACGCTGCACTGCCAGGTGGACGGCGAACATCTCGCCGAACTGGTCCGGGTACTCGGCGACACCGGCGTGCGCAGCCTGATCAGCCGGCCGCCGACGCTGGAGGAGCTGTTCATGCGGCACTACTCGGTGAACGGCCGGGAGGCCGGCGAATTGCAGGAGGTACGGAAATGACCACGGCCGTGGCCGGCGCCCGGCCGAGCATGTTCGACACGATGTCCGCGGGTACCGAATTCACCGGCACCCTCCGGCTGCTACGCCTCTATCTGCGGCGGGACCGGATCGTGGCGCCGCTGTGGATCCTGCTGCTGTCCGTGCCTTTGGGGTCGGTGTATGTGGCCAGTATCGAATCGGTGTACCCGACCGCGGCCGACCGCGCCTCGTTCGCGGCCACCATTCTGGCCAGTCCGGCGCAGCTGGCGATGTACGGGCCGGTCTACGACACCTCCCTCGGTGCCGTGGGAATCTGGAAAGCGGGGATGTTCCACACCTTGATCGCCGTGGCCACCATCCTCACGGTGATCCGGCACACCCGGGCGGAAGAGGAGTCCGGCCGCACCGAAGTGCTGGCCGCCACCTCCATCGGCCGGTACTCGAGCCTGGCGGCGGCGCTACTGCTGGCCCTCGGCGGTGCACTGCTGACCGGTCTCATCGGGGCGGCGAGCCTGACCGCGGCCGGTGTTCCGGCCGCCGGATCACTGGCTTTCGGGCTCGCGCTCGCCGGGTCGGGGATGGTATTCGCGGCGGTTGCCGCCGTAACCGCACAGGTCTGCTCGGGGGCCCGGCTCGCTCGCGGGCTGGCGTTCGCGACGCTCGCGGTGACCTTCACCCTGCGTGCCGTGGGCGACGCGCAAGCGGGTGCGGGGCCGGTCAACCCACTGACCTGGTTGTCGCCGCAGGGCTGGTCGCTGCAGGTCCGGCCCTATGCGGGCGACCACTGGTGGGTGCTGCTGTTGCATCTGGCGCTGCTCACGATCATGGTCGCGGTGGCCTTCACCCTGTTGCGCCGGCGCGATGTCGGCGCCGGCCTGCTCGCCGAACGACTCGGGCCCGCGGCGGCCGGCCCCGCGCTGACCGGCCCGTTCGGTCTGGCGGTCCGGCTGCAGCGCGGCGCTCTACTCGGGTGGGGTATCGGAGTCGGACTGTACGGCCTGGTGATCGGGAGCATCGTCAACGGTATCGGCGACAGTTTCGGCAGCAACGACACCCTGCGTGAGCTGATCACTCGGATGGGCGGCACGGATTCGCTGGAGGATTCGTTCGTCAGCTACGCGTTCACCATGCTGGGGATCGCGGGCGCGGCGTACGCGGTTTCGGCGGCGCTGCGGATGTTCGGCGAGGAGAACGGTCACCATGCCGAATCGGTACTCAGCGGCGCAGTCGGCCGGATCCGCTGGGTGGCCTCTCATCTGGTGTTCGCCCTCGGCGGCCCGGTGGTGATCATGCTGACCGCCGGTCTGCTCGGCGGGCTGGCCTACGGAATCGCCGCCGGTGATATCGGCGGCACACTGCCCGGAATGCTGGCGGCCGCGCTGGTCCAGCTGCCCGCGATCTGGTTCTTCGCGGCGGCCACGGTTGCGCTGTTCGGTCTGGTGCCGCGCTGGACGCCGGTGGCGTGGGGGTTGCTGACCGCCGCGATCGCGGTCTTCCTGCTGGGCTCCATCTCCGGTGCCCCGCAATGGCTGCGGAATCTGGAGCCGTTCAGTCACGCACCGAAGGTGCCGGGCGTGGAATACAGCGTGACTCCCACGCTCCTCGTCACGGCCGTCGCCGTGGTGCTGCTGGCGGTAGGACTGGCCGGAATGCGCGGCCGTGACGTGCGCTGACCCTGTTGCGAGGGATGCGGCCGTGTATTCCGAGACCTACCGCTCGGAAGCACGGCCGCTTCGGTGCGGCCGGTACCCGGCTCTCCCAACCTCACGGGAAGCACTGCTGCTCTGGCATCGATGGGCCGTCTGCCGGCCGAACGGAGCCGGATCAGACCCAGGTGCCCTTGCCGACGGTGACCACGCCGCCGTTGCTGATGGCAAACCGGCTGCGGTCGCGATCCAGATCGACTCCGATGATCTCGCCCTCGGACACCATCACGTTCTTGTCCAGGATCGCGCGCCGGACCACCGCGCCGCGCCCGATCCGCACGCCGGGCATCAGCACACTGCCCTCGACCGTGGCACCCTCGTCCACCTGCACGTTCGCGCTCAGTACCGAATTGCGGACCGTTGCCGCCGACAGGATACTGCCGGCTCCGACTATGGATTCCTGGGCCAGCCCGCCGCGGGCGAATTTCGCGGGCGGCAGATTCTCGGCGGCACCGCGGATGGGCCAGTGCCGGTTGTAGAGGTTGAAAACGGGATTCACCGACACCAGATCCATATGGGCTTCGTAGAAGGCGTCGATGGTGCCGACATCGCGCCAGTAACCGCGGTCGCGGTCGGTGGCGCCGGGAACGTCGTTGTCAGCGAAATCGTAGACGGCGGCCTGCCCCGCGGCGACCAGACCGGGAATGATGTCGCCGCCCATATCGTGATCGGAATCCGAATTCTCCGCATCCGCCTTGATCGAATCCACCAGCGCCTTGGTGGTGAACACGTAGTTGCCCATCGAGGCGAAGGTCGCATTCGGATCGTCGGGAATTCCCGGTGGATGGGCCGGTTTTTCCAGGAAGCCGACGATACGCCCGGATTCGTCGGAATCTATACAGCCGAAAGCGCTCGCCTCGCTGCGCGGCACCCGTATCCCGGCGACCGTGACCCCGGCGCCCGAATCGATATGGGCGGCGACCATCTGCTCCGGATCCATCCGGTAGACGTGATCGGCGCCGAACACCACGATGTAATCGGGGTCCTCGTCGTAGATGAGATTCAGCGACTGCATGATCGCGTCGGCGCTCCCGGTGTACCAGCGCGGGCCGAGCCGCTGCTGCGCGGGTACCGGGGTGATGTATTCACCGGCGAAACCGGACAGCCGCCAGGTCTGCGATATGTGGCGGTCCAGGGAATGCGATTTGTATTGGGTGAGCACGCACAGCCGGAGAAAACCGGCATTGACCAGATTGCTCAGTACGAAGTCGATGAGGCGGTAGGCGCCACCGAACGGAACTGCCGGCTTGGCGCGGTCGGCGGTCAAGGGAAAGAGTCGCTTGCCCTCGCCACCGGCGAGCACGATTCCGAGTACGTGCGGCTGGCTCCTCACAGAGCCAAACCTACCGAACCAGGTGGTCGGCGGGCGTCGGCCGCTCGGTGGCTGCCGTGAAACCGCCGCTCGGCGGCTACCGTGAATCCGTGAGTTTCGGTTCCAGTGGTGTGGACACGGCGCCCGGATCAGCGGCGGGTGATCCGCTACGGGTGGCCGTGCTGACCCGAGAATATCCGCCCGAGGTCTACGGCGGGGCCGGCGTGCATGTCACCGAACTGGTGGCCCGGCTGCGCCGGATGAGCACGGTGGCCGTGCACTGTATGGGGGTACCGCGGGCGGCGGCCCGGGTGCACGATACGGATCCTGCGCTGGCGGGCGCCAATCCGGCACTGCAGATGATGTCGGCGCAACTGCGGATGGCCGACGCCGTGGGCGCCGTGGACATAGTTCATTCGCATACCTGGTACGCGGGTCTGGCTGGGCATCTGGCGGCGACGCTGTACGGGATCCCGCATGTGGTCACCACGCATTCATTGGAACCGCGCCGGCCGTGGAAGGCCGAACAACTCGGTGGCGGGTACCGGTTGTCGTCGTGGTCGGAGCGCAACGCACTGGAACACGCCGATGCGGTGATCGCGGTGAGCGACTGGATGCGCCGCGATGTCCTCGACGCCTACCCCGCCCTGGATCCCGGCCGGGTGCACGTAGTGCGCAACGGTATCGACGCCGAGGTCTGGCATCCGGGGCCCCCGGCACCCGGCAGCCGCCGGATCCTTGATGAACTGGGAGTACGGCCGGACCGGCCGCTGGCGGTGTTCGTCGGCCGGATCACCCGTCAGAAAGGTGTCGGGCATCTGCTGGCCGCGGCACGTGAGATCGATCCGGAGATCCAGCTGGTCCTGTGTGCCGGCGCACCCGACACCCCGCAACTGGAGGCCGAGGTCGCCGCTGCCGTGGCCGGGCTGCACCGGCAGCGCGGCAATATCTTCTGGGTGCGGGAGATGCTGCCGACCGAACAGATCCGCCAGCTGCTGGCCACGGCCACGGTCTTCGTCTGCCCGTCGGTCTACGAACCTCTCGGGATCGTCAATCTCGAGGCGATGGCCTGTGCCACGGCCGTGGTGGCCTCCGATGTCGGCGGAATCCCCGAGGTGGTCGCCGACGGCGGCACCGGGCGGCTGGTGCACTTCGACGCGGGCGCGACCGCGGCCTACGAGCATGCCCTCGCCACCGCGATCAACGAACTCGCCGGTGATCCGGCCCGCGCGGCCGAATTCGGAGCCGCGGGCCGCGACCGCGCCCGGGCGGAATTCGACTGGTTCCGGATCGCCGAACAGACCGTGGACGTATATCGCACGGTGGCGAAACACTGAGACTCCACCGCCCCGATGATCTCGGCGACCGTCTCCTCGTCCGCACCGGCGGCGGTGAACGATGCGGTCGGACGCCCGGCCATCAGGTCGAAATGATGCATGGTGATGCCCCCTGATGCACCTATTTCATCGGTGCACCGGTGTAGGGTTCCGGACCGCCGAGCGCAGCGGCGAAGAACTCGGCCTGCCTACCGCGCAGCCGGGACATACTCGTTCCGGTGAAGAACTCCGTGAGCTCGGTATCGGCGAGGACCCGGGTACAGAAATCGGCGACGAAGGCTTCCGATGCCTCGTATCCGCCGATCCGGTCGAAGCGGGTGGCGGGTGGCCGAAGGTGGAATCCGCATGCGATACGCGCATCAGGCCGGTGTTACCCCCGGTCAGACCCGCGTCGCAAGTGAATTTCCCGGTGTGGCAGCGTGATTGCCTGATTTTTCACCGGTTCTCACCGGTCGCGGTGAGGACCGGTACCGGTTGCCGCCGGCAGCGCGCGATAGGTGCTCACCGTCACCGACGTTGTCACCTCGAAGGGTTCGGGTAGCTGCTCGGCGGTTGCCGCTGTGTGGTGGGCGGATGGGCCCATCGCCACGAGGTGGGCGATATCGGCGCGGGTCAGGGCCATCGGGTACTCCACCGCGGTACTGTCCACCCGGGTGAACAGACCGGCCATTCCGTCGGCGAGGCGCCGCTCCTTATCGGGGTCGACGGTGACCATACCGATCGGGCCGATGAGCTCCGCCAGATGCCGGGCGGTGGGCGTCACCACGAAATACCGTCCACCGGGCGCGAGACACCGTGCCACGGCCGCCGGGTTCCGCGGCGCGAAAACCGACAGCGCCGCCGTCAGGGTCCGGTCCCGCAGCGGCAGCCCGCGCCAGGCGTCGGCCACCACGGCCGCGGCGCGGGGATGTGCGCGAGCGCAGCGGCGACCGGCCGGTTTGGCGATATCCAGCGCGATACCGCGAGCGGTGGGCACCGCATCCAGGACATGCGCCAGGTAGTAGCCGGTACCGGCTCCGATATCCGCGATCACCTCGGCGCCGGATGGCGGTGCGGTGTCGTTTCGGGCGACCCTCGCGGCGTCGGCTACCGCCGCGGCGATCGGCTCGAAGAATCCGACACCCTGGAAAACAGCCCGTGCGTCGAGCATCCCCGCGGTATCGCCGGTGAGTTTGGTGGGCGCGCCGGTGAGCAGGCTGACATAACCCTGCCGGGCGATATCGAAACTGTGGCCGAGATCGCAGCGCAGCACCCGGCCCGCGCAAACCAGGCCGCGGGCGCATACAGGGCAGCTCAGTACCTCGGCGACCGCGGCCAGCGCCGATTCCTCGGCGGTATCGCTAGCTGGTGACACTCTTCAATTCGTCACCCAGCGCCGCGGCTTCGTCGGGCGTGAGTTCTACGACCAGACGCCCGCCACCCTCGAGCGGGACCCGCATAACGATCCCACGACCTTCCTTGGTTGCCTCGAGGGGACCGTCCCCGGTACGGGGCTTCATGGCCGCCATCCTCTGCTCCCTCCAGATCTGCGCGGTATGCTGCGCACTTGCTCGGATCTCCGGTTGTCACCAACCGGGCGGTCCGTCGGTTGAGGCGACGGACCGCACCCGATCCATTGTTCCCTATCGCAGGAGATGGCGGATACTCGACGTCCAAATGTGACCGGTCAGCCGAGACCGGTGTGCCGCGTGTCGACCCAGCATTCGGACAGATGATCGTCCACCATTCCGGTGGCCTGCATCAGCGCGTACGCGGTGGTCGGCCCTACGAAGCGGAAACCGCGTCGCTTCAATTCTTTTGCCAGTGCGGTGGATTCGGGTGTCACCGCGGGAATATCGCCGATTGCGCGCGGGCGCGGCCGCCGCGGTGGAGCGAACGACCAGAGCAGTTCGTCCAGGCCGGTATCGAGTTCGCGGGCGACTTTCGCATTCGCGATACAGGCATCGATTTTGGCGCGATTGCGCACAATGCCCGGATCGGCGAGCAGCCGCTCGCGATCGGCAGCATCGAATTCGGCGACCCGCTCGATCACGAATCCGGCGAACGCCAGCCGGAACGCGGGACGTTTGCGCAGAATGGTGATCCAGGACAATCCGGACTGAAACGCCTCCAGGCACAGCCGCTCGAACAGGGCGTCGTCGCCGTGCAGCGGGCGGCCCCACTCCTGGTCGTGGTAGTCGCGGTAGAGCTGGGAATCGACCGACCACGGGCAGCGGACCAGTTTATCGGCGGTGGTCACGGGCGCTCCGGGCCCGGCGCCACGCCGGCGTTCGCGGACTGCGCCTCGGCGAGCTGAGTCTGTAGTTCATCGATCCGCGCGGCCAGCCGGGCCAATGCCCAATCGACTTCGCCGGCCTTGTACCCGCGCACCACCTGCTGGAACCGCAGGGCCCGCACATCGGCACCGGAAATACCCTCCACCGGCAGGATGGTCGCGGTGGTGCCTTCCGGCAGCGGACCCAGCTCCTCCGACCGGCCGAAGAGCGCACCGGCCAGCAGAAACAGCACCGTGGCCACCAAACCCACGATCAGGACGTACAGCAGCAGGGTGAGCATGGACCGAGTTTAGGTGCGCCCGCCGACAAGACGCTCGGAGGTCGTTCCGGCCACCGGCGCACAGTCCTGCCCATCCGCGCACCCCGTGCCCCCGCGAAGGAGGCGGTGCCCGAACGGCAGCAGGCCGCGGCTCGGCCGAGCCGCGGTCGGACGGGAGGCAGGTACTGCGGCCGGACGGGTGCCGTACTGCGGCGGGACGGGAGCCGTACCTGGCTGAACGAGGACCGAGCCGGGTCGGAGCCACCGTGGTTGGACGGGAGCCGCAGCCGGACCGGAGCCGGGTCGGACCGGCGCCGGCATCGCCGGCCGGCCCCTCTGTGGTGGCGAGTCGCCGCGGGCCGCCGGTACCGGCCGGGTTCGTGACCCGACCCGCGGGGCTCGGGCCGCAGTACCGGGGCGGGGCCGCGGTCGACTTGCTCCCAGCCCGGCCGTGAATGCCGGGTCCTCGGCGAGCGAGAAAGGGCATCGGTGGCGCTACCGCCCGGTGGGGTTGCCGGCCGGACGGTGGCTACCGGCCGGGCGCGGAGACGAAGGGCTTCAGAGATGACGAGTCGTATCGATACCCAGCGACATACCGGCCAGCCCCCGGCGACGGACCGCGAGCTTGTCGGCTACCGCGCGCAGGGCGACGGCGGATGGATTGTCCGGGTCGCGCAGCACGATGGGGGTGCCCTCGTCGCCGGCCTCACGCAGCGCCTGTTCGATCGGGATCTGCCCGAGCAGCGGCACCTCGGCGCCGACCGCGCGGGTGAGCCGGTCGGCGACCGCCTGCCCGCCGCCGGATCCGTACAGCTCCATCCGGCTGCCGTCGGGCAGGTCCAGCCAGGACATGTTCTCCACCACCCCGGCGATCCGCTGCCGGGTCTGCAGGGCGATGGCGCCGGCGCGTTCGGCGACCTCGGCGGCGGCGATCTGCGGGGTGGTGACCACCAGGATCTCCGCATTCGGGATCAGCTGGGCGATGGAGATCGCCACATCGCCGGTGCCGGGCGGCAGATCCAGCAGCAGCACGTCCAGATCACCCCAGAACACGTCCGCCAGGAACTGCTGCAGCGCGCGGTGCAGCATCGGGCCGCGCCATACCACGGGGGTGTTGCCCTGGGTGAACTGCGCGATCGAGATCATCTTCACGTCGTGCGCGATCGGCGGCATGATCATCCGCTCGACCTGGGTGGGCCGGGCATCGGTGCCGAGCATCCGGGGAATGGAATGACCGTAGATATCGGCGTCCAGCACCCCGACCGAGAGGCCGCGGTCGGCGAGCGCGGCGGCGAGGTTCACTGTGACACTCGATTTGCCGACCCCGCCCTTTCCGGAGGCGACCGCGTACACGCGGGTGAGCGAACCGGGCTGGGCGAACGGGATCACCGGTTCGGCGGAATCACCGCGCAACTGTTTGCGCAGTTCGGTGCGCTGTTCGTCGCTCATCACATCGAGCTCGACCGATACCGCACCGACCCCGGGCACATCGGCCACCGCGGTGCTGACCCGCTGGGTGATCTCGGTACGCAACGGGCAGCCGGCGGTCGTCAGGTAGACCTCGATATGCACATTGCTGTCCGGATCGATCCCGATGCTTTTCACCATGCCCAGTTCGGTGATCGGTTTGCGGATCTCCGGGTCTTCGACCTTCGCGAGGGCGCCCCGCACCTCCGCTTCCGTTACCACTGGCATGCTGCCGATGGTAGTGCGGTCAGATCTTCGGCAGTTCCGCGGGCCGTGGTGCGATCCCCGTCCGGTACGACTGGGCCCACGCCATGACGTTGGCGACGTAGGCCATCGAGTTGTTGTAGCGCAGGATGGCCCTGGTCTGCTGGGCGGGATCGTTCATGTCCAGGTCGCCCGAGCAGAGGTATTTGCCGGCGGTCAGGGTGGCGTCGTAGTAGTTCTGCGGATCGGAGATCCCGTCACGGTTGCCGTCCGCCGCGTAATGGGTCCAGGTTTCCGGCAGGAACTGCATGGGACCCACCGCGCGGTCGTAGCCGCCGTAGCCGTCGAGCGCACCGCCGTCGGAATCGTGGATGACGTTGTTACCGGCCAGGCTGCCGTCGAGTGCCGGGCCGAACACCGGGGACAGTGCGTTGCCGTCGGCATCTGCCTTGCCGTTGTACATATGGGTCGATTCGACGCGGCCGATCCCGGCCAGCATCGTCCAGGGCATATTGCAGCCGGGGTTCTCGTCGGCCAGGATCTGCTCGGCATTGAGATAGGCGTCCTCGGCGATCCCGGGAATACCCGAGGCGGCGACCGGGAGGTCGTTACGGGGTCGGTTCGGATCCAGCGCAACCGTTTTCACCTCGACCGGCGCCTCCGGCGACTGTTTGGCCATGGCGTGCATCACGGTGTCGTCGAACGTGGCGGGCGCCATGGTGCCGGCCGGGGCGGCACCTACGGCGGACATATGCAGTTCGACCGAGGCCGCGGTGGGATCGGTGGCCATCGCCGCGGCGGCGTTGGTTGCCACGACGCCCGCCGGTACCAAACCGGTGAGCGCGATAACCGAAGTTCGGGTGACAGTGGCAGGTTGTTGTTTACGGTGACGCCCCACGTGCTCAAAGCCCTTCGTCTCAACCACAAGCCTGCGGCCGCGCCCGGACTCGTTGCCCGGCCGTGACCTTCGCCGTCGAGACTACCGCATCCGAGACCAGTTCGTTACTACCTCGTGACCAATGTTTCGGCGTGAATGCGACGTCGACTGGGCAGGAAAGCGGCGGCGCCCCATATGGACCCGGCGCCGACAGCGTCGGAGCCGGGGATGGGATCAGGCAGGTGGGGCGGGTTCGGCCGGAGTGGGGACGGAGTCGCCGGGCGGTGGGGGCACCGCGTCGGCGGGTGTGGGCGCCGCCGGTCCGGGTACCAGCCCGATCGGCAGCGGGATGACCAGGCCGCCCGGCAGCGTGATGGACGGCGGTGCAGGTGCAGGTGCAGGTGCCGCCTGAACATCCGGGTTTTCCGCCGGCGCGGGAGCATCCGGTGTCGCGGGCGCCGGGGCTCCAGGGGCGGTCTCGGGGTTCGGGCCGGCGGGTGCGCCGGGCGCGGCCGGGGCGCCGGGCCCGGGCGCGGGCAGTGCCTGGCCGACCTTCGGCGATCCGGGCGCGGGCGGGCACAGCAACCCGCAAGGGATAGGCGGCAATCCGGGGATCCGGATCATCGGTTCGGGTCGCGGGGTCTGCACCGCCAGTTCGGGCGGAGGCGGGGGTACCGGCGTATCGGTTTGCGCGGCGAGCAGATCCGGCGATCCCGGCGGGAGCTGGGTGGGGGCGCTGCCCGGCGGTACGAGGTCCGGGGAGGGGATCACCGGTGCGGAACGGCCGCCGGTGCGGTAGGCCGCCGACCAGCTCAGCACATTGGCCGCGTAGGACATCGAGTTGTTGTAGCGCAGCACGGCACGCAATTCCTGCTGCGGGTCGCGCAGATTCAGCCCGCCCGAACACAGGTACTTTCCGGCCCCGAGGGCGGCGTCGAAAACGTTGTGGGGGTCGGCGTGGCCGTCGGCGTTACCGTCGGCGGCGTAGCGCGACCACGTACCGGGCAGGAACTGCATGGGCCCCAGTGCGCGGACGTATCCGCCGTCGGCGGCGCGGATGACCTCGTTACCGGGCAGCGTGCCGTCCAGTGCCGGGCCGAAGATGGGCGGGTCGGTGGTTCCGGCGGCGTCGGTGCGCCCGTTGCTCGCGTGACCCGATTCGATGCGGCCGATACCGGCGAGCAGGTTCCAGGTGAGTCCGCAACCGGGTGTCGAGGACTGCAGCGCCAGTTCGGCGTTGCGGTAGGCGGCCAGCACGATCTCCGGGATGCCGAGTACGCCGCCACCGCTGGGCAGGACGATGCTCTGTAACGGAACGGTACCGGCGAAGGGTGGGATTCCGTCGGCCGGCAGGGGGCTCAGCGCCCGTAGTTTCCGGGGTGTGGTGGGCTCGACCGGCAGCATTCCGAGTGTCTGGGTCAATGGTGCTTCAGTGTCCTCGGAGATGTCTCCGACCTGTCTGGCGTTTGCCGCGAGCCGGGATCCGGGTGCTTCCGGCGGTGTCGACGACGAGGTGGTGTGGGCGGCCGAACCGCTGGCTACCAGGCCCGCCATGACCAGAGCCGACATTGCCACAGGGGTAGGTATCCGCATTCGGCTCCACCGTTCCTCTATGTCACAGGTGAGCGACCGTCTCGGACATTCCGGTACGGCGCGCTCGGGACAACGTGATCCAGGTTACCTACCGGTCAGGAGCATATTGCGGATTTCCGGTCATTCATCGGCGACAGACGGTGAAACCGCGCCCGTAACCGGCTTGTGACCGGAGGTTTTCTTGCGTTTCGGCTTCGTAGCCTTGTCCGGGCCGCGCGTCGGGCCGACTCCCGCCGTATCCTCGATCCGCTCCAGCGCATCCCGGATCTCGTCGAGTTCGCGGCGCAGATAGTCACGGGTCGCGACCTCGCCCACTGCCAGCCGCAACGCCGCCAGCTCCCGGGCGAGGAATTCGGTATCGGCCTTGGTCTGCGCGGACCGCAGCCGGTCCTCTTCGAGGGATACCCGGTCACGGTTGTCCTGCCGGTTCTGCGCCAGCAGGATCAGTGGCGCGGCGTAGGCAGCCTGAGTGGAGAACGCCAGATTCAGCAGGATGAAGGGGTAGGGATCCCAGCGCAACGTGATCACGAAGACGTTCAGCACGATCCAGACGATCACCACCACCGTCTGCAAGGCGAGATAGCGTCCGGTGCCCAGGAACCGGGCGATCCGTTCGCTGCCGCGTGCCAGCGCCTCGGCATCCCAATCGAAACGGAACCGGGTTCCGACGGGTGTCTCCAGGCGCTGCCGCGCGGTGGAGACCGTCCGGCCGGCTGTGCTCTTGTCGGTCACGGCCGCACACCTTCGTACAGTTGTTCGTCCTCGCGCCAATCGGGCGGCAGCAGATGGTCGAGCACATCGTCCACGCTCACCGCACCCAGCAAATGGTTCTGCTCGTCGACCACCGGCCCGCACACCAGGTTGTAGGTGGCGAAATAGCGGGTCACCGCCGCGAGCGGCAGTTCCGGCCGCAACGCCGCCAGATCGGCGTCCAGGATCCCGCCGACCAGATGCGCCGGCGGTTCCCGCAACAACTGCTGCAGATGGACACACCCGAGGTAGCGGCCGGTGGGGGTGGCCGTCGGCGGACGGACGACGAAGACCATGGACGCCAGGGCCGGGGTCAGATCGGGATCGCGGACCCGGGCAAGCGCCTCGGCGACCGTGGTGGCCGGTGTCAGGATCACCGGTTCCGGCGTCATGAGCCCGCCCGCAGTATCCGGGGAATGTTCGAGCAGCCGCCGCACCGGTTCGGATTCCTGCGGATCCATCAACGTGAGCAGGGATTCGGCCTCGTTCTCGGGCAGACCGCCCAGCAGATCGGCGGCGTCGTCGGGGTCCATCGCCTCGAGCACCTCGGCCGCGCGGGTCATCTCCAGCTGGCCGAGCAGCTCCAGTTGATCGTCACCGGAGAGTTCCTGCACGACATCGGCGAGCCGCTCGTCGTCCAGGGCCAGCGCCACCTCCAGCCGCCGTTTGGCGGGCAGTTCCCGCAGCATATGCGCGACATCGGCCGCGCGCTGGCCCTCGAACTGTTCGAGCAGGGCGCTGACGTCCTGCCCGGGACGGTCGATCTCGTACGGCGTCAGCCCCTCGACCCGGGCCCAATCCACCACGTGCACCGTGCGCCGCCGCCCCAGCCGGCGATGCCCGCGCACCGCGACCCGGGTGACCCGCCAGTCCCGCGTGCGGGTCAGCGCGATCCCGAGATCCACCACGTGGACATCCACCCCCGCCAGATCCGGGAGATCGGGGTCGTCGACCTGCACCGTGGAATCGACGATCTGCGCCATCGCCAGCAGTTCCCCCGGGCGCTGCGCGAAACGCCGCAAACTGACGTTACCGGTGTTCAGCGTGACCGAGCCGGGTTCGATACTGGTCACCCGCAGCATCGGGACGAAGATCCGCCGCCGCGTCGGCAACTCCACCACCAGGCCGTGCACACGCGGTTCCTGCCGGTCGTACCGGACGGCCACCACCACGTCGCGTACGCGGCCGATAGACTCGCCGTCCGGCCCCAGCACCGCCAGGCCGGTCAGCCTGGCGATATACACCCTGGTAGCTGCCATGAGTGCCAGGCTAGATGTTCGGGGGCCGGACCGGGCCGACCACAGGAGTGTTGATGAAGCCGCGCCGTTCCGTGCTTGCCGTGCCGGGCAGCAACCCGAAAATGATCGCCAAGGCCAAGGGGCTGCCGGTCGACGAGGTGTTCCTGGATCTCGAGGACGCCGTCGCCCCCGGGGCGAAAGCCGCCGCCCGGGCCAATATCGTGGCCGCCCTCAACGATTCCGGGTGGGGTGAGCAGTTGCGGGTGGTCCGGGTGAACGACTGGACCACCCAGTGGACCTACGCGGACGTGATCTCCGTGGTCGACGGCGCCGGGACCGCGCTCGACGCGATCCTGCTCCCCAAGGTCACCGATGCCGGGCAGGTACGCGCCCTCGATCTGCTGCTGAGCCAATTGGAGCGGGCCAACGGGATCGAACCCGGCCGGATCGGGATCGAACCGCAGATAGAGAACGCGCTGGGATTGCGCAATATCGACGAGATCGCCACCGCCAGCCAGCGGGTGCAGACCCTGGTGTTCGGTCCCGCGGATTTCATGGCGAGTATCAATATGCGCACCCTGGTGGTCGGCGAACAGCCCGAGGGCTACGACACCGGCGACGCCTACCACCACATCCTGATGACGATCCTGCTCACCGCCCGCGCACACGGCCTGCAGGCCATCGACGGCCCTTATCTGCAGATCCGCGATATCGACGGTTTCCGGCGCGCCGCCGGCCGCACCGCGGCCCTGGGCTTCGACGGGAAATGGGTGCTGCACCCGAGCCAGATCGACGCCGCGAACGAAATCTTCAGCCCCCGCCAGGCCGATTACGACCACGCCGAAATGATCCTGGACACCTACGCCTATCACACCTCCGCCGAGGGCGGCGCGCGCGGAGCCGTGATGCTGGGCGACGAAATGATCGACGAGGCCAGCGCGAAAATGGCGGTCGTCATCGCGGAAAAAGGCCGCGCCGCCGGAATGAAGAGAACGACGACCTTCACTGCGCCCGAGTGATCGTTCATCGGCGACACCACCACGGGATTCCGGTGACCCCGACCACGCGTTCGCCCCCTGTTGTGAGCCTGACGCAACCACCGGTGGTGCCGAGTTCGGCGAGGCCCTGTGAGGTATCGGGCTCGACAGCAGGGACCAAGGGGGGCCAAAACCCGCCGCGCCGCAAATAGACACCGCCAAACCCCCGTGCCGCCGGAGGCGGCACAATATAAATATGACGAATCCCCTGGGGAGCTCGAATCGGGGCAGACAGGGTCTGCCCACGCCGCCTTCGGGATGGCCGGTCGGTTCGTATCCGACCTACGCCGAGGCGCAGCGTGCCGTGGATTATCTGGCGGACAACCAGTTCCCGGTGCAGAACGTGACCATCGTCGGTGTCGACCTCATGCAGGTCGAGCGGGTGCTGTACCGGCTGAACTGGGGCAAGGTGATCGGCGGGGGTGTGGTGTCGGGGGCCTGGCTCGGCCTGTTCCTCGGTTTGCTGCTGAGCCTGTTCACCACCAACGGGATGGCGGGTCCATTGCTGGTGGGCCTGATCGGCGGCATCATCTTCGGGGTCATCTCCACCACGATCCCGTACGCCGCAACCCGCGGTCAGCGTGATTTCGCGTCGACCATGCAACTGGTCGCGGGCCGCTACGACGTGCTGTGCGATCCGAAAACCGCCGAACAAGCCCGGGATATGCTCGCGCGGCTGGCCATCTGACAGATGGATGTCATGGAACGGGTGCGCGCCGCGGTAACGCGCCATTTCGAGGTGGACACGACCGCCGTGGACACTGCGTCGGTGACGTTTCTCGGCCTCGAACCCATCGAGATCCTGCGGATCCCCGGCGACGGTGTGGTGCACTACGCGACCGTCGGCGGCTCCCGGCACCCGATGGGCGACCCGGCCGCGCTGCTCGCCGACCCGGTCCGCGGTCCGCGAGCCGAACTGCTGCTCACCTTGCGGTCCGGCTCGGACAGCGGAGCCGGGGTGGCCCGGTCGCTGGGCGTACTCGCCGCGTCCCCCGCGGTGGAAGGCGTTGTCCTGCAGGCCGACGCCTTGCTGGACTTGGGCGAGCCGCTCTGGCACGCCGCCCCGTTCACCGCCGTCCTGCTGGGAACCGGGGAAATACCCGACGTGGAACTACCCGACCCCGCCGACCCCGTCCGGTACTTCGTGGTGACACCGGTGACAGCCACCGAAGCCGCCTGGGTACGCGTCCGCGGCGCCCAGGCATTGCGCGATGCCTGGACCGAAGCCGGAATCGACGTACTGGACCCGAGCCGCGGCGCGGCGGCGCTGTAGCTTTCGGCGGCGCCTGCGGCTGGGTTGCTCGGGGGATTCGGTGCGATCCCGGGGGTGGGAGTTCGGGGCCGGACTGTCGGCGAATCACAGCCAGTTGTTGCGGCGGAACAGGGCCAGGAGGATGCCGCAGACGGCGAAGATGAACAGCAGTACCACCGGATAGCCCCAGGTGGTTTTCAGTTCCGGCATATGTTCGAAATTCATACCGTAGATTCCGGCGATCATGGTGGGTACGGCGGCCACCGCCACCCACGCCGATATCTTGCGCATATCCGTATTCTGCTGAACGGTGATCTTGGCCAGGGCCGCGTTGATGAGTGAACTGAGCGCATCGTCGAAATCGGTGATTCGTTCCGCGACGGTGGTGTGATGGTCGGCGACGTCACGCAGATAGCGCCGGATCTCCGCGTCCAAGGGCAGGTCGGTGTTGTGGACGAGGGTATGTAGTGGCAGCGCGAGCGGATTCACCGCGCGGCGCAGTTCCACCACTTCCCGTTTGAGTTGATAGATCGATTCCACGGTGACGGGGGAGCGCGGGGTGAAAATTTCCTCCTCCATGGCGTCGATATCGAATTCCACCGATTGCACGACATCGATATAGGAGTCGACTACATGGTCGGCTATCGCGTGCAGGACGGAGCCGGGGCCCAGGCGTAATCGCTGCGGATCCGCCTCCAGGCCGCGCCGCACGACCGCCAGCGGGGAATGTTCGCCGTGCCGGACGGCGATCACGAAATCGGGGGCCATGAATATCAGCAGCTCGCCGGTTTCCACGATTTCGCTGACACTGTGCAGTTCGTGTTCCCGGTAGGCGACGGTGCGCATGACCATCACCAATGTTTTGTCGTAGCGTTCCAGCTTCGGCCGCTGGTGTGCCTGCACCGCATCCTCGACGGCCAGCGCGTGCAGCCCGAACGTGTCGGCGACCTCCGCCATCTGGGTGGCGTCCGGGTCGTGCAGTCCGAGCCAGACGAATCCGCCGTGTGCGCGGGCCGCGGTCAACGCGCTCTGATGCGTGTGCCGTCCAGGGAGCCGCTTGCCGTCGACGTAGACCGCGCAGTCGACGACCGCGCGGGCTGTGGGGACGCGGATCAGCGGAGCCGAGCGGGAATGCCGCGACCGTCCGGGACTGTGGAACGGCAGCGGCAGCGAGGGCACCCGGCCGATGCTAGTCCGCCCGCGCGAACGGGGCCGGAAGCCCGCACTGACAGACTGGAAGGCGTGCGCATCGACCTGCATACCCACACCACCGCTTCCGACGGCACCGATACTCCGGCCGAGCTGGTGCGGAAAGCGGCCGCCGCCGGTCTCGATGTGGTCGCGATCACCGATCACGACACCACCGCCGGCTGGGCCGAGGCCGAGGCGGCGCGTCCGGCCGGGCTGTCGCTGGTCCGGGGGATGGAAATGTCGTGCGTCGGCCGCGGCGACGACAGCCGGCCGGTATCTGTCCATCTACTGGCCTACCTGTTCGACCCCGCCGACGCCGGCTTCGCGGCCGAGCGTGAGCGTTTACGCGGCGAACGCGGCCGGCGACTACGCGCCATGGCCGAGCAGATGGCCGTCGACGGGTTACCCGTGGACCCGGATGCGGTGCTCGCCTCGGCCGGTCCGGCGGCGGGCCGCCCGCATCTGGCCCGCGCCCTGGTGGCCGCCGGTGTCGTCCCCAGTGTGGAAGCCGCTTTCACACAGTTGCTGGCCGCGAACGGCCCTTACTACGTGGAGAAGGCCGATACCCCGCTGCACCGGGCGGTGGAGATGATCGCCGACGCCGGTGGGGTCAGCGTGCTCGCGCACGGCCGGGCCCGCTCCCGCGGCCGGCTGCTGGATCTCGCGGAGATCCCGGATCTCGCCGCGCTGGGACTGGGGGGTTTGGAAATCGATCACCCCGACCACAACGACCGCGACCGGACCGCGTTGCGTGAACTGGCCGGCGAGTGCGGCCTGCTGACGACCGGCTCCTCGGACTATCACGGCGCGAACAAGACCATCGAGCTGGGCGCCTGCACCACCGACCCGGCCCAATTCGAGAAGCTGGCCGGTAGAGCCACCGGTGTGCCGGTGCTCGTGTCATGAAACTCGTGCGCGCAATCAGCGGGTCCCTTGCGGCGGGCCTGGTCGTACTGGCCTGCGTGGTGGTGGGCGCGGCGATGATCGGCGCTCGTCGTGGTTTCCCGGGACCGGGCGCGGAATCGGTGGGCTGGCATATCGCGGTGGCGGCGACCGCCGTTGCGGCGCAGATCTATTCGGACCGCAAACGCGGCACTGCGACGTTCGTCGTCGCCGCGTTCGTGCTGGGCGCGGCAGCACTGCTGCTGTGGACGCAATGGTGGAACTAGCAGACCGGCCGGGTATCACGGCGCACACCGCTGCGCCGCGCAACGTTCTCACTCGGGGCTTCCCGGAGCCGGGAGTTTCCCCTTACGGGAAGGTAATGCCCGCCACCTAGGCTGAGCCCGTGGTGTCCGATACCCGATCCCCGGCGCCGGTTTGGTGTTCCGTGCCGGACCTGGCACAATGTTGCGGATTCCCGATCGTTGCCACCGCCGGGTCGGGGATATCGGGCGCCCACCGTCAACGCGACGCACCATCGCAGCCGGGCCGGACGCCAGTCGAGTTCTGCCGGACCACCCTGTCCGAAATTCCCCGGATCCACTGTTGCCTGTTCTCGGCACCGCCGCCGTTGCCGGTGCCGAGCCACACGGGCCTTCCGGGCATGGCTTCAACGGTAAACCGCCTGGTCAGAAATTTATGCTCCCCGTGCACGCGGGGATGAGACTGATATGACGCAGATAACACCGAATACCCGGCGGTAACCGTCCACCGGTTACGACCGCAACCAGCAGGAGTGAAAACGTGTCCTCTGTGACTGACGCACCGAACGCCACCGCCAGCAAAAACGAGGCCGCAGACCTCGCGGCGATCACTCACGAGGAGATCTTCGCCGGTCACCTCGGGGGCAAGCTCTCGGTTGAGCTCAGCTCTCCCCTGGAGACCCAGCGCGACCTCTCGATCGCCTATACCCCGGGGGTGGCGCAGGTGAGCCGCGCGATCGCCGAGGACGAAAAACTGGTGAAGCGCTACACCTGGACAGACCGCCTCGTGGTCGTCGTCAGCGACGGCTCCGCGGTGCTCGGCCTCGGCGATATCGGCCCGCGCGCCTCCCTGCCGGTGATGGAAGGGAAATCGGCGCTGTTCAAGAAGTTCGCCGGGCTCGATTCCATCCCGATCGTGCTCGATACCAAGGATGTCGACGAAATCGTCGAAACCCTGGTGCGCCTGCGGCCCAGCTTCGGCGCCGTGAACCTGGAAGACATCTCCGCGCCGCGCTGCTTCGAAATCGAGAAGCGGGTCGTCGAAGCGCTGGACTGCCCCGTGATGCACGACGACCAGCACGGCACCGCCATCGTGGTGCTGGCGGCGCTGAACGGTGCGGCCAGGGTGCAGGGCCGGCCGACCGCGGACCTGAAGGTCGTCGTCTCCGGCGCCGGCGCCGCGGGGGTCGCGTGCACGAATATCCTGCTCGCCGCAGGTATCCCGGATGTGACGGTGCTGGACTCCAAGGGCATCGTCGGCCGCGACCGCGCCGATCTCAACGCGGTGAAGACCGATCTGGCCCAGCGCACCAACCCGCGCGGCCTCACCGGCTCCGCGGCGGACGCGCTCGCCGGCGCCGATGTGTTCCTGGGCCTGTCCGCGGGCACCGTCGCCGAAGAGCTCATCGCCTCGATGGCACCGGAATCGATCGTTTTCGCCATGTCCAACCCGGATCCGGAAATCCACCCGGACGTGGCCCGCAAATACGCGGGAATCGTTGCCACCGGCCGCAGCGATTTCCCGAACCAGATCAACAATGTGCTGGCCTTCCCCGGTGTGTTCAAGGGTGCTCTCGACGCCGGCGCCCGGCGGATCACCGAAGGCATGAAGATCGCCGCCGCGAACGCGATCCTCGGCGTGGTCGCCGACGAACTCGCGGTCGACAAGATCGTGCCCAGCCCCCTCGACCCCCGGGTCGCCCCGGCAGTCGCCGACGCGGTCGCCGCCGCCGCCCGCGCGGAAGGCGTCGCCTGATAGATCGTTCCGCCTTACCCGGGCGGTAACCCAGCTGCAGCACCCGGTCGTCACCAATGACCGGGTGCTGCAGTGTTCGGCGCCGCCTGCGGCGGCGCGGTTTTCGGCCCCCTAGGTCCCTCCTGACAGCAGGGACGGGCCGAAACCTTTCAGGGCCTCGTAAGACTCGGCGCCGCCGTTGGCTGCGCTGGGGCTTCGTGCTGAAGTCTTACAGGGCCTTTTTGGGCTCGGCTGATATCCGGTGTCGGCGGACTCGAGGTGATGGACCCGCTGCGAAACCCTCGGTGGCGGCCACGACCAGGTAGGCGAAGGTGCTCACTCGATTATTCCGCGAAGGGTCCCGGCCGGACTTTGTGCCTCCTGTGGTGTCGTGGGCCGGGGACGCTGTGGGGTGAGAGTCGCGTGGGGTGTGGGCGGCGGTAGATTCGGGGGCTGTCGGGGCGCCCGGATCGGGTGCGGCGGGCTGGTTACGGGAAGTGGGTGTCGCGCGCGATGGTGCTGGCCGCGTCGGTGCGTGTCGTGGGGCGGATGCTGGTGCCGGCGCTTGCCGTGCTGGCTGTTTCCTGCGGATCCGGGGAGGCGGTCGATCCGCTGGTGGTGGGGGCGCAGCAGCCGGCGCAGTCGCGGGTGCTGGCCGAGATCTACGCGCAGGCGCTGGCGCGGACGGGGACGGCGGTCCGGGTGGAGCCGGGGCTGGGGGATCGGCGCGAGGTGCTGGACGCATTGGCGGCGGGGACCGTCACGGTGGCGCCCGACCACAACGGCGCGTTGCTCGCCGACCTGAATGCCGGGGCGGATGCCGAGACGGTGGAGGTGGTGACCGAGGAACTGAACGGTTCACTGCCGCAGGACACCGTCACCTCCGATCCCGCCGACGGCACCGATTTCGAGCCCCGGGTGCTGGTCACTACCGCCACCGCCGAACAGCGCGGTTTCGGCTCGGTCGGCGATCTCGTGAAGCAGTGTTCCGGGCTGACCGCGGGGACGGCTGCGGTGCCGGGCCTGCTGGACCTTCCCGCGGTCGCGGCGCGGATCTCGGGGTGCGAATTCACCGCGATCCAGCAGTTCGCCGATCCCGCCGAACTCCGGCACGCCCTGGTCGACGGCCGGATCCAGGTGGCCGTGCTGGGGGGTCCGGTCGAATTCCTGCCCGGTGGTACGGACGGCCTGACCGTGTTGGCCGATTCCGGGGACGCGATCCGCGCGCAGAACCCGGTCGCCGTCCTCCGTAGAGGTGTGCTGGACGAGCGGCAGGCCGAGAAATTGAACTATGTGGCGGGTGAACTGACCACCGGCGAACTCGCCGCGCTGGTGCTGCGCGTCCGGGACGAGGGCGCCGACCCGGCGGACCTGGCACGATCCTGGCTGGACGCGCACGGTCTGTAGCCCGGGTTACGATCGGTCCGAAATGCCCGGAATGTTGGCGCGGCCCGCGATGTCGTACCTGTAGTCCGCAGTGACCACGGATCGTAGGCCGTTGCTGCTCGCCCCTGCCCGGGGTCGGCCGGTAGCGGGCCGGTGGTGCGGGGCACCGCAGCGGATCCATGGGCCGGCGCATCCCGCGCCGCCGGGACAGGAATGGAATCTATGCCCTCTCAACGTAATCCATGGCTGGCCTTGGGGGCCCTGGTTGTCGGATTCTTCATGATCCTGCTCGATGTGACCATCGTGGCGGTCGCGAACCCGGCGATCATGACCGATCTGCACGCCGATATCTCCAAGGTCATCTGGGTGACGAGCGCCTATCTGCTCACCTATGCGGTGCCGCTGCTCATCACGGGCCGGCTCGGGGACAGATTCGGTCCGAAGAACATCTATCTGATCGGCCTGACGGTGTTCACCCTCGCTTCGCTGTGGTGCGGGCTGTCCGGCGATATCGAAACCCTGATCGCGGCCCGCGCGGTACAGGGTCTGGGCGCCGCGCTGATGACACCGCAGACGATGGCGGTGATCACCCGGACGTTCCCGCCGGACGGCCGCGGCGCCGCGATGGGTCTGTGGGGGGCCGTCGCCGGTCTGGCGACCCTGATCGGCCCGATTCTGGGCGGAGTGCTGGTCGACGGGCTCGGCTGGGAATGGATTTTCATCGTCAACGTTCCGGTCGGGATCGTCGCTTTCGCGCTCGCCGTCTGGCTGGTGCCGTCCCTGCCGACCCATGAGCACAAGTTCGACCTGCTGGGGGTCGTGCTGAGCGCGGCCGGCATGTTCCTGCTGGTGTTCGGCATCCAGGAGGGAAACACCAACGACTGGTCGGCGGCCATTTGGGTGATGATCGTCGCGGGCTTGGTGGTGCTGGCCGTTTTCGTGGCGACCCAGGCCCGCGGGGCCGGGGAACCGCTGCTGCCGCTGAGCCTGTTCCGGGATCGCAATTTCTCGCTGTCGAATCTGGGTATCGCCAGTATGGGTGCCGCGACCACGGCCGTCATGGTGCCGATCTACTTCTATCTGCAGGCCGTGCACGGTATGACACCGACCGGTTCCGCGCTGGTTCTCGCCCCCATGGCGATCATCTCCGGTATTGCGGCGCCGGTGGTGGGCAAATTGTCCGGCCGCTGGCATCCCCGCCTCATCCCGACCGCGGGTTTCCTGTTGTTCTCGATCGCCATCGCCTGGCTGGCACTGGTGATGCGGAATCCGGACGCGAATATCACCTGGATGGTGCTCGCGGGTGCGGTCGCGGGTCTGTCCAATTCGTTCATCTGGGCGCCGCTGGCCACCACCGCCACCCACAACCTGCCGATCCATCAGGCCGGGGCCGGTGCCGGGGTCTACAACACCACCCGCCAGGTGGGGGCGGTACTCGGCAGTGCCGCGATCAGCGCCCTGGTGGCGTCGCGGATGAGCGCCCAGGGGCTGGGTGGGGCTCCGGCCGGTGAAGGGATGGGCACGGGCCAGGTTCCCGAGGCCGTCCAGCAGCCGTTCAGTACCGCGTTGAGCGAGGCGGCGTTCCTGCCCGCGGTATTGCTCCTGATCGGGGTGGTGGCATCCGCACTGTTCATCCGCAACCCGGTCGCCCGTCCCGCCGGGCCCGCGGAGAGCCCGAAGGCGGATTCCCTGACTCGCTGAGGAAAGGGCACGGGCCGTCCGTACACGCGAGCACGGCCCCGGTGGGCTTTCGCCTACCGGGGCCGCACTGTGCCGATCGGCTAGCTGTAGATCTTCTCGACTTCGTCGGCGTACTGCTTCATCACCACCGAGCGCTTCAGCGACATCTTCGGGGTGAGCTCACCGGTTTCCTGGGTCCAGTCCACCGTGAGGATATTGATCTTCTTGATCTGCTCGGCCTTGGAGACCTTCTTGTTGGTCTCGGCGACCGCGGTCTCCACCTCGGTGATCAGCATCGGGTTGTTGACCAGCTGCGCGATATCGACATCGGCGGCGACGTTGTTGCGGTCCTTCCAGCCCGGCAGTGCCTCCGGGTCCAGGGTGATCAGTGCGCCGACGAACGGTTTACCGTCGCCGACCACCATCACCTGGCTGATCAGCGGATGGGCGCGCAGCGAATCCTCGAGGACGGCGGGGGAGACGTTCTTCCCGCCGGCGGTGACGATGATTTCCTTCTTGCGGCCGGTGATGGTGACGAAACCATCCGCGTCGATGGCGCCGAGGTCGCCGGTCTTGAACCAGCCGTCTTCGAACGCGTCGGCGGTGGCCTCGTCGTTGCCCCAGTAGCCGTCGAACACCACGGAGCCGCGCAGCAGCAGTTCACCGTCCTCGGCGATCTTTGCGGCATGGCCCTCGATCGGCCGGCCGACCGTGCCCACGCGAATATGCTCCGGGGTGTTCACCGTGATGGCGGCCGTGGTCTCGGTGAGGCCGTAACCCTCGTAGATGGTGACGCCGATACCGCGGAAGAAATGGCCCAGCCGGGCGCCCAGCGGCCCGCCGCCGGATACCGCCGCCTGACAGTTACCGCCCAGCGCGGCCCGCAGCTTGCCGTAGACGAGCTTGTCGAACAGGGCGCGCGCGGCCCGCAGCGGCAGGTTCGGTGTGCCCTTCTCGAGCGCCTCGCTGTAGGCGATCGCGGTGGCCGCGGCGGCGTCGAAGATCTTGCCTTTGCCCTCGTCGTGCGCCTTCTGCTTGGCCGCGTTGTAGACCTTCTCGAAGACTCGCGGTACCGACAGGACGAAGTCGGGCCGGTGTTCGGCGAACTGCGCGACCAGTGTGCTCCAGTCGGAGGTGTGCGCGACGGTGACCTGGGCGTCGAAGGCGGCGATTCCGACGGCGCGGGCGAAAACATGCGCCAGCGGCAGGAACATCAGCGTCTTCTTACCGGGCGAGAGGAAGGAGGCCAGCGCGATCCGGTCGGACCGGGATTCGGCCCACAGGTTGGCGTGGGTCAGCATGACGCCCTTGGGCCGGCCGGTGGTGCCCGAAGTGTAGATCAGCGTCGCCGGGGAGGCGGCGTTCACCTGGGCGCGGCGGTCGTGCACGGCTCGGTCGTCGAGTTCGGCGCCGCGTTCGATGAGGGTGTCCACCGCGCCCGAGTCGATCAGCAGGGTTTCGCGCAACTGCGGCAGTTCGGCCGGGTCGATCTCGGCGATCACGCCGTGGTGCCGGTCGTTCTCCACGATCAGCAGCGAGGTGGCCGAATCCTGCAGGATCCAGCGGGCCTGCTCGGCCGAGGAACTGTCGTAGATGGCGACGGTGCAGCCACCGGCCGCCCAGACGGCGTAGTCGAGCAGGGTCCATTCGTAGCGGGTGGCGGCCATGATGGCGACCCGATCGCCCAGTTCGACACCGGAGGCGATCAGCCCCTTGGCGACATCGGTGACCGCTTTCGCGAACTCCGCCGCCCGCACATCACGCCAGCCGCCCCGGCCGTCGGGGACGTTGAACATGACCGCGGCGGGGGATTCCTCCGCGTGCCGGAACACGGCATCGGAGTTGTTCGCGTCCTCCGGGATGGTGTAGGAAGCCGGGGCTTCGAACTCGCGCATCATTGCCTTTCCTAAGTGCCTACTGGTCGGTAATTTACGCCACCGGCACCGTCCGGTGGCGAGCCACCCGTGAATGCGCAGAGTTCACGTCATGGCCGGGGCTCACGAGTCCTGATCACTTCATCCTATGTCGCTCACCGGTTGCTGATCCACGGCGTGCCGCAGAAAGGCGGCCATTTCGCCCAGTACGGTGGCCGCGGGGCCGACCAGGGCGGCCTGTAACTGGGCCACATGCCAGAGCCCGCGGCTCTCGGTGAACTCGACGCTGACCCCGGCCGCTCGCAGGGCGGCAGCGAGGTCGACACACTGCGGGTGCAGCAGTTCGTCGATATCGACCTGGACATACACCGGGGGGAGCCCGGCCAGGACACCGTGCATCGGAGCGTAGCCCGGATCGTCGCAATCGCCGCCACCCAGATAGGCCGCGGCGCACGCCCGCGACCAGGGGCCGTTGACCACGAGGTCGCGGGGGCGTTCGGAGAGCTGATTGGGATCCACCCAGGGGGCGATCAGGCCGAGCGCGGCGGGGACATGCCCGTGCCGGGCGATGAGCCGCTGGGCCAGCGCCAGGGAGAGGCCCCCGCCCGCCGAATCGCCGGCGATCGCGATCCGGTCGGGCCGGTAGCCGTATTCGGCGACGAGTTCGAGATAGGCGGCCTCGGCATCGTCGAGCGCCGCGGGATAGGGGTGCTCGGGTGCCAGCCGGTAGTCGATCGCGTAGACGGGCAGCCCGGTCGCGGCGGCGAGCCGGCCGTTGAGCGAGCGGTGGGTGGCCAGGGAGCCGACGGTATAACCGCCGCCGTGCAGGTAGAGCACGGCGGCGGGATCGGTGGCCGCGGGAGTGTGCGGGGCGAGCCGTTCGGCCGGGCGCTTGCCCAGCCGCAACTTCTCCACTCGCACACCGGCAGGTACCGGCTGCAGGATCGAGGCGGCGTCGATCAGTGCCCGCTGTATCCGGAACGGCAGCCGGTGGTCGAACGACAGCCGGTACAGCGGGCCCATGAACGCTCGGACCAACGGCAGCGGGAGCGCGATATCTCGCATAGCGGTCTTTCTCCCGGTCAGGGTAGGAATCGGCGTTCGACGGCCACCGCGATGCGCTGGTAGCCGGAGGCGGCCGTGCGGACGAACAGATCCAGCAGTTTGGCCTCCCAGCCGATCAGCACCCGGCCGCGGCCCTTGCGCACACCGTCGACGATGGTTTCCGCCGCCATTTCCGGGCTGTGGATGGCGAGGTACTTGTCGAATTTCGCGCTGGTGTCCGCGCCGTCGATATCCTCGCTGTAGGTGGCATTGCGGGCGACCGCGGTCTTGATCCCCCCGGGATGCACGCAGGTGACCTGGACCGGCGCCTTCTCCACCAGCATTTCCTGGCGCAGTGCCTCGGTGAAGCCGCGGACCGCGAATTTGGCCGAGTTGTAGGCCGCCTGGCCGGGCACGGCGATCAGGCCGAACAGGCTGGAAATGTTCACCACATGCCCGTCACCGGATTCCAGGAGGTAGGGCAGGAACGCCTTGGTCCCGTTCACCACACCCCAGAAATCGACGTCCATGATGCGTTCGATGTCTTTGAAATCGGTTTTCACGATATCGCCGTGGTGGGCGATACCGGCGTTGTTGTAGATCTGGTGCACTACACCGAAATGCTGTTTCACCGCATCGGCGTACAGCAGTACGGCCTCGCGCTCGGCGACGTTCAGGCGATCCGATTTCACCTCGGCGCCCAGCTGTTCACAGCGGCGCACGGTTTCGGCCAGGCCCTCGGTATCGATATCGGACAGCGCCAGCTTCGCACCGCGGCGCGCCAGGTTCACGGCCAGGGCCCGGCCGATACCGGACCCGGCACCGGTGATGACGCAGACCTTGTTGCGGAAATAAGCCTCGTTGGTCACTGTGCAGTCACTACTTTCAGATCGGGACGGGCGGGGGCGTCGGCAGCCGTGGTCGTATCGTAGGCCGCGATATCGAATTTCCTTGTGATACGCCGGAATTCGAAGGTGAAGTCCGGCCACAACGTGGTGTTGTTGCCGTGTTTGTCCAGGTACCAGCTGGCGCAGCCGCCGGTATTCCAGACGCTTTTGGCGAGTTTGCGTTGCAGGTCGGCGTTGAACGCGTCCTGGGCGCCGCGGCGGACCTCGACGGTGCGCAGGTTCCGGTTCTCGAAGGTCGCCAGGGCGTCGGCGATGTAGTTGATCTGCGATTCGATCATGTACACCATCGAAGTGTGGCCGAGCCCGACATTCGGGCCGAGCAGGAAGAACATATTCGGGTAGTTGGCGATCGCCGACCCCTTGTAGCCCTGCTGGCCGATTTCGTCGAAGACTTCCGAGAGGCTGCGGCCGTCGCGGCCGAAAATGGTCTGGTACGTGGGCGAATCGGTGACATGGAAGCCGGTGGCGACCACGATCGCGTCGACCTCGCGCTCGGTACCGTCCTGAGTGACGATCGAGTTCGCGCGAATCTCGGCGATTCCATCGGTGACCACGTCGACATTGTCGCGATCCAGCGCCGGGTAGTACTCGTTGGAGATCAGCATGCGTTTGCAGCCGATCCGGAAGTTCGGGGTGACCTTCTTGCGCAGCTCCGGGTCGCGGATCTCGAACTGCAGCTTGGCCTTGGCCAGCGCTTCGAAACCGCGCATCAGCGCCGGGAACTTCGCCAGGCCCACCACCTGGGTTTCGCGGGCCGCGTAGATACCCGCGCGGGATAGTCGTTGCACACCGGGAATGTGTTTGAAGGCGAGCCGCTCGGGCAGCGTGTAGGGCCGGTCGAGGCGCGGCAGCAGCCACGGGGCGGTGCGCTGGTAGACGTCGAGGTGGGAGACTTTCCCGGCGATGGCGGGGACGATCTGGATGGCCGAGGCGCCGGTGCCGATCACCGCGACCCGTTTGCCGGCGAGGTCGGAATCGTGGTTCCACCGGGCCGAGTGGAAGATCTCGCCGGAGAAGTCGTTGATGCCCTTGATATCGGGCAGGTTGGGTTCACAGAGCGCGCCGACCGCGGAGACCAGTGTGTCGGCGGTGAAATCGCCCTTGCTGGAGGTGATCTCCCAGCGGGCGGTGTCGCTGTTCCAGCGGGCGCTGGTGACATCGCAGTCGAAGACGTGCTTATCGCGCACGTTGTACTTTTCGGCGACGCCCTGGATGTAGGACTGGATCTCGCCCTGCCGGGAGAACGAGCGCGACCAGTCGGGGTTCAGCGCGAAGGAATAGGAGTACAGGTGCGACGGCACATCGCAGGCTGCGCCCGGATAGGTGTTGTCCCGCCAGGTGCCGCCGACATCGCTGCCGCGTTCCAACACCAGGAAATCGTCCCGGCCCTGCTGGGTCAGCCGGATGGCGAGGCCGAGGCCGGCGAAACCGCTGCCGATGATGATCGTCCGCAGGTGGCGGACCGTCCGGTTGGCGACAGCTTTGTCTGTAACCTTGCGACTCATTCAATCAGACTAAAGCTCTATTGAGCCGGAGTCAACAGTATTGAGCAGCGTTCAGTAGGATGGACGGAGTGAGTATCAGCCAGGGAGAAACCGCCAAACGCGTCCGCCTGAGCCCGGACGAGCGGCGGACACAGCTGATCACGCTCGGGGTGAAAATGCTCGGCGAACGGGCCATCGAAGATATCTCGGTCAGTGAAATAGCAGCTCAGGCCGGAATATCCCGCGGGCTGCTGTTCCACTATTTCCCCACCAAACAGGATTTCCAGCTCGAGGTCGTCCGGCACGCGAACGCGGAACTCCTGGTTCGGGTCGCGCCCGACCCCGGACTCGGGTTGTTCGAGATGCTGCGCGATTCGGTGGGCCGCTATATCGACTATGTGAGCGAGAACCGCACCTCGTACCTGGCGCTGCTGCGCGGCCCCACCAGCTCCGATCCCGCCCTGGCGGATATGGTCGCGCAAACCCGGCGCGCGATCGTCGACATCATTCTCGCCGAGGTACCGCTGTCCGAGCAGGAGCGCGAGGACCCCCGCCTGCTGCTGTCGGTCCGGGGCTGGGTCGCGTTCACGGAGGAAACCACACTGTCCTGGCTGAGCGAGGAAACCATTACGCGAGACGCGCTGATCGACCTGCTGGTGGAATCGCTGCTCGCGCTGTCGACCGCGGTGAACCCGGCCCTCGCCGCCGCCCTCCGGTCCTGAACAGCCGACCGTGGTGCCCGGCGGGTATGTGAATGGCGAACGTTTGCCACGCTCGCGCCGCATCGGACGGCGCGCGCGGGGGAGGTCACCGGCCGACCGGTGACCTCCCCCGTCCCGTCACCTGCGGGCCGGTGCCATCGCTATGGCCCAGAAATCCGCGTACCGGCCACCCCGGCGCAGCAGTTCGTCATGGCTGCCCTCCTCGACGATGCGGCCGCGATCGAGGAACACGACGCGGTCCGCGCGCTGCACTGTATGCAACCGATGCGCGACCACAACCACGGTCCGGCCCGCCGTGAGTCGTTCGATGCCCGCGTGGACCGCGGCCTCGTTCACCGGATCCAACGCCGAACTCACCTCGTCGAGCAGCACGATCGGCGCGTCCTCGAGCAGCGCCCGGGCGATCGAAACCCGCTGGCGTTCACCGCCGGACAACAGGGCGCCGCCCTCGCCTACGTTCGTGTTCCAGCCGCCGGGGAGCCGGTCGATCACCTCGTCGAGCCGGGCCGCGGCCGCCGCCGCCCGGACCTGTGCGTCCGTGGCATCCGGTCGGCCGAGCCGGACATTGTCCGCGATCGTGCCGTCGAAGAGGTACACATGCTGGAACACGATGGAAATCTGCGACATCAGATACTCGGTATCGATCGCGCGGATATCCACGCCGCCCATCCGTACCGTCCCTGCGTCCACGTCATAGAACCGTGCGATCAATTGCAGCAGGGTGCTCTTGCCCGCACCGGAGGGACCGACGACCGCGAGCCGCTGTCCCTGTGGCACCGACAGTGAGAGGTCGTCGACTACCTGGCGATCGTCATGGGCGAAGGACACCGATTCGAATACGAGATCGTGGCGCACCGGCCGGACCGGGGCGGCCGGCTCCGGCAGCGGTGGCGTGCGCAGCAGCGCGTCGAGCCGGGTCAGCTCGGCCCGTGCTGCCCGCAACTGGCCGCCGAGTTCGGCGAGAGACAGCAGTGGTTCGGCGCATCGCGCCGCCAGTATCAGCACCGCGAGCAGTTCCGCCGCGCCGATATCGCCGCCCAGCGCGAGATACGCGCCCAGGGCAAGTAGTGCGGTGAAGGTTGTCTGCACGACGAGCGTCAGGCCCACCACCCCGGTCAGTGCGGACAGGGTACTGCGCCGGGCCGCGCGCTCCACCCCGTGTAATGCGTCGTCGAGTATCCGGAACCGTTCGGTGGTCCGGCCCCCGGCCCGCAGCACGGGCTGCGCCTGGAGATATTCGACGACGCGCCCGGCGGCTTCCTGATCGCGGGCGTGCCGTTCGGCATCACCGGCGGCCATGGCCCGGCCGGACCGGATCTGGACCAGTACCACGACCGGCACGGCGGCCAGTGCGGCCAGGCCCAGGCGCCAGTCGAAGACGAGCATGACACCGACGATCGTCAGCGGTGTGACGGCGGCCGAGGTGAGCGGGGCGAGCTGATGGGCGATCACGCTCATCGCCTGCAGCACCCCACGGCCGGCCAATACCGAGACCTCGCCGATCCGGTCGGCGGTGTACCAGCCGATGGGCAACCGGGCGAGCTGGTCACCGAGCCGGTGGTACACGCCGCGTAACAGCGTGGTTCCGGCACGGAAACCGGACAGATCGCTGACATAGCGCAGCAGCGCGTACGCCGCGACGGCCACCGCGAAGCCGATCAGCGGCGTTCGCGCGGCGGCGGGCTCGTCGCCGAACACCGTGCGCAATACCGGAACCAGCAGCGCGTAGGACAGTCCTTCCGCGATTGCGGTGATCGTCATCAGGGCAATGGTGCGGCGCACCGGCCGGGCGTAGGAATGCCCCAGCACCCGTAACAGTATGCGGATCATCTGATTTCGTGGCGCGGAACCCGCCCCTCAGGGCCGGGCGGGACGCTTCGAGCCCCAGCTCGCCGCTACCGCGCCGTCCTCCTCTCGAATGTCTGCCTCCGGTGGTGTGCCGCTGCCCGGGCGGGTCCGCCAGAAATCGGCGAACTCGCCGCCCGCGGCCAGCAGTTCGATGGGCGAGCCATGCGCCGCGACCCGTCCGTCGCGCAGCAGCACCACAGCGTCGGCGTCGGCGACCGTCTCCCAGCGGTGGGCGATAACGAGGGTTGTCCGGTCACCGCCGGTGGCGGCCAGCGCCGTGCGGACGGCCTGTTCGGTCTGCGGATCGGCGAAGGAACTCGCCTCGTCGAGAACGAGCACCGGGGTATCGGCCAGCAGCGCGCGGGCGATCGATATCCGCTGTGCCTCACCACCGGACAATCCGGCGTCCACGCCGATCACCGAGTCGTAGCCGCGGGGCAGTTCCAGGATCCGGTCGTGGATTTGTGCCAGCCGGGCCGCCCGGACCACCGCGGCGCGGTCGGCATGAGGTACGGCCAGCGCGATATTCTCGGCGACCGAGGCGCGCAGCAGCCGCACATCCTGGAATACGAAGGACACCGTGCGGTAGAGGTCACGATCGGTGATCTCGCGCAGATCCACACCACCCATCCGGACCGATCCGGCGCTCGGGTCGAAGAACCGGGGCAGCAACTGCGCCACTGTGGATTTGCCGCTGCCGGACGGTCCCACGAGCGCGGTGACGGTGCCCGGTTCGAGGGTCAGATCGATACCGTGCAGTACCTCGTGGCCGGCGTCGTAACCGAATCGGACGGCCCGCAGCTCCACCCGGTGCCCCTGCGGTGCCACCGGGCGAGCCGGTTGCGGGAGCGCCGGTTCGGCGAGCACATCCCGGATACGGCCCACTGCGCGGCGTGCGGTCTGCATATCGTCGAAACCGTGGCCCAGCGCTGCCACCGGTGCCGTCAACCCCAGCCCGAGCAGCAGGAACGGCAGCAGATCGGCGGTAGCCATACCGCCGTTCGCGATCAGTGCCGTCCCACCGGTCAACACCACCAGCAATACGAACGGCGGCGATACCGCCACCTGCATCGCGGCGCCGAGCGGCGCGAGCCCGCGCACCATTCGCAGGAAGATATCGGCGAACTCGTCGGTGGCCGTGCGGAAACGGTGATGCGCGCGCCCGGATTCGCCGAAAGCCTTCACGACAGCGATGCCCTGCACGAACTCCACCACCGAATCCGCGATCCGGCCCATCGCCGCATCGAATGCGCGCTGTTCGCGCAGCCGGGCCGGGGTCATCATGAGCGGTACCGAGAGCAGCGCGAGCGCCACCGGGATCAAGGTGATCAGAGTGAGCCGCCAGTCGACGGTGAACAGGTAGATCAGCGATACCAGCGGCACCACGAACGCCGATACGAGTTCGCCCGGGGTATGCGCGATGAACGGGTGTACGGCGCTCACATCCTCGCCGACCACTTTGGCCAGCTCACCGGTTCGGCGGCGGGAGAACCAGCCGAGCGGCACCCGGCCCAGCCGTTCGGCGAGCAGGCGGCGCAACGCCAGTTGCACCCGGGTATCGACCAGATGCCCGATCCCCGTCGATGCGCCGGTGAACAGCAGTTGCGCGAAAAGACCCAGTGCACCCGCGAGCACCACGAACCGAATATGACTCGCGTCGAGCGGGCCGGGCGACAACAGCGCCCGCCCCAGTTCGACGACCGCCAGCAGCGGTGCGAGACCCGCCACTGCGCCGACGATCTGCAGCACGACCACCGCAGCGAAACTCCACCGGTGCGCGCGCAGAACACCGCCGACACCGTTCAGGGTCGCCCTATCCACAGCGGGCACGGACCGCGGTGCTCGCTCGTCGATTTCCGTGGTGGTCATCTCCGTACCTGCTTGTCCCGCGCGGTCGCGGGCTGCCCTCCGCCGGCCGGGTCGTTCAACCGGCGGCGGAGGTGATCGAGTATTTCGGCGCGCGCCGGCCGGGCGGCCGGAACAGCACCCGGCATGCTCAGAAAGGCATGCGTCGCTGCGGCATACCGGGACAATGTCACCTCCACCCCGGCGCAGCGCAGGCGTTCGGCGTAGGCCGCGGACTGATCCTCGAGCGGGTCCAGACCCGCGGAGACGATGTGCGCCGCCGCCACTCCTTTCAACTCCTCGCTGTACATCGGTGAAATCATGCGGCGATCGAAGGATTCGGGCACCGCCAGCCGTGGGACCGCGCGGCATTCGGCCGGGGATGCGGTGGGACTGTTCGCGTTCTCGGTGAACGAGGGATACTCGAATGCGCGATCGGTCCAATCGAGCTGCGGGTTGATCAGGATTTGGGCTCGCAGCGCCGGGCCTGTTCCGGCGGCCCGGATCGCGGTGAGAGCCGCGAGCGTGGCCCCGGCACTGGAACCGAGCAGGGCGACCCGGTCCGGGTCCGCCCCCCAGCGGCCGGCCAGCCTGGCCAGCTGCGGGACGGCGTCGTAGGCGTCCTGTACCGGCGCGGGCACCGGATGCTCGGGCGCCAGCCGGTAGTCGAGCGAGATCACCACGGCCGGACAGCGGGCGGCCAGATGGGCGAGCAGCCAATCGTCCTGATCCGGGAAACCGCCGATGAGACCGCCACCGTGGAAGGCGACAACAAGCGGTAGCGGGTCGCTGTCCCGTTCGGGGCGGTACACCCGGACGTTCAGCCGCCGCCCGGGGAGATCGAGTGTGTCGCCGATGATCCGGGCCGCGCGATCGGGCCGGCCAGTAACCGGCCGCAGCAGCACCGAACCGCGTAAGCGGTTCTGCGCGGCGCGGAATTCGATGAACTGCTCCGGGGTGACCGAATCCCAGTCCGGTGCAGGCCGCAGCCTGGCCAGGATACGCATTCGCAGCGGAACTCTGCCTCGCATGGTTATGCCTTTCGTACCGGTCCACGGCCGGTCCCCGAGGGGCCGCGCGCGGATTACTTCGATGGTCGTGCCGGGTGGGTGGGTTGCGGCTTCAGGCTCCGCACGCCGCTTGCCGGCGCAGGGCCTCCAGCGCCGCATCGATCGGGTGAGGTTGCGCAATTCCGGCGGTGTCGAGGGGCGCCAGGTGGGGCAGGTAGTCGCCGATCGGCGCGTCGAGCCGGATCCGGCCTTGCTCGGCTTGCTGCACAACGGCCGCGGCGGTGAAGGTTTTGGTGATGCTGCCGATTCGCTGCCGCATCTCCGGGCGCACAGGGCTGCCGGAGGCGAGGTCGGCGACCCCGGCGGCACCGCGCCACAGTTGAGCGCCCCAGCGTACTTCGGCGTGAATGCCCGGTATCCCGGCCCGCTGCACGGAGTCCAGGGCGGACTGCAGTGCCGCCGGTTGGATTCGGGCGGCCTTCAGCGGGCCGGTCCCCGGCGCCGGCGTCCGGCCGGCTTCGGGGGATATCCGGTCGGCGGCAGCGGTTTCGCGGGGCGGGGGTGCGGAAGTCACGGCGTCGGCATCGGTGCTCATACCGTCGATATTCGCGCCCGGGGGGCCGACGGCGCGTCCGGCGATTATCGGCGACGACTACGTGAATTCGGGCAACGCAACAATATTCGGCTACGTCCGCTGTCGTACCCCGCTGCGATCGCCGGTGTATCGCAACCGCGGCCGAAACCGGACAGGATCGCTTGTTCCAGGCGGTTATGCAGTGCTGTCACACAACCCGGTCTGGTACGCGATCACCACCAGCTGTGCACGGTCGCGGGCACCCAGTTTCACCATGGCACGGCTGACATGGGTACGGGCGGTGGCGGGGCTCAGGAACAGGGCGGCGCCGATCTCGTCGTTGCTCATACCCTGCCCCACCAGCGCGAGCACTTCGCGCTCCCGGTCGGTGAGCACACTCAGCCGGTCCTCCGCGGATCGCGCGGCTCGGCGCCGGGCGGTGAACTGGCCGATGAGCCGGCGGGTGATCCGCGGCGCGAGCAGGGCGTCACCGGCGGCGACGACGCGGATGGCGTGCAGGAGTTCGGCGGGGCCCGCATCCTTGAGCAGGAACCCGCTGGCACCGGCCTGGAGTGCCTCGAAGACGTTGTCGTCGGTGTCGTAGGTGGTGAGGATCAGAACGCGGACCTGCTCCAGTCCCGCGGTTTCGGCAATCCGGCCGGTCGCGCGGATCCCGTCCAGCGCCGGCATCCGGATATCCATGAGCACGACATCGGGCCGGGTGCTGCGGGCCAGTTCGACGGCTTCCGCGCCATCGGTGGCTTCCCCGACCACCGTGATGTCATCCTCCAGGTCCAGCAGCACCTTGAAACCCGAACGGACCAGCCGTTCGTCGTCGGCGAGCAAGACCTTGATCGGCGGTGTGCTGTTCACCGGTCCGACCCCACCGGAACCAGCGGAAGGGTGGCAATGACCTCGAATCCGCCGCCGGGGCGCGGTTTCGCATCGAGTTCGCCGCCGAGCAGCCGGCAGCGTTCGCGCATACCGGCGATTCCACGACCCGACGTGGGGTGCGGGTGCCGCGGCTCGGGTGTGCGGCGTCCCTCGTCGGTCACTCGGATGTACAGGGCATCGATCACGGGTTCCAGTGTCACAGTGACCCGGGTCGGCCCGGCATGGCGGATCACGTTGGTGATGGATTCCTGCACGATGCGGTAGGCCGCGCTGCCCACCGCACTCGGCAGCGCCGGCAGTGGTTCGGGCTGCGCGAGGTCGATATCGAGTCCGGCCTCGCGGGCTTTACCGGCGAGTTCGCGGACCTGGCCCAGCCCGGGAAACGGTTCGCGTGCGTCGCCGTTGCGGAGCACACCGAGAATGGCCCGCATCTCCTGCAGCGCCCTGGAACTGGTCTGCTCGATGGTGTACAGCGCCTCCCGGGCCTGTTCCGGCCGCCTGTCGAGCACATGCGCGGTGACCCCGGCCTGCACGTTGATGATGGCAATGGCGTGGGCGACGGTATCGTGCACCTCGCGGGCGATCCGCAGCCGTTCGGCGTCGACCCGCGCGCGGGCCTCCTCGTCCCGCGAGCGTTCCGCCAGTTCCGCGCGTTGCTGCGCGGCGGCGGCCATGACCTGGCGCGAACGCGCGGATTCGCCCAGCATGGTGGCGATCACCGCGCCACCGATCCGGAAGAACACCCAGCCGATGGCGGATACGGGTTCCACATCGGCGCCGGCGATCAGCCAGCCGGCCGACAGCACCGCGATCCCGGTGCCCGCTATCCGCAATGACCGGTGCCCGTCGCCGTATGCGGCAACCGTATACAGCGCGATGAAAAGCCCGAGGTAGGAGGCGCGGTCGGGAAAGTCGAAGGCGAAATAGATCAGGCTGGCCACACCGGTGATCGCGAAAACCGCGACCGGCCGTTTCCGGCGCGCGATCACGGACACGCCACTGACGATCAGCAACAGGTAACCGATACCCGATACCGGGGTCGACACCGGCTCGACCGGCACCGGGACCATCGCGCCGAGCACCTGGATCACCGTGACGAACAGTCCCAGGGCGAGGTCCGGGAACCACGCGGGCCGCCGCGCGAACCGGGCAGACAGCTCTCCTGGCACCGCCCGCAGATCCATACCGTGACAGTACGTGACCCTGGGCGGTTCGTGCTCCCGCCGAAGGCGTCATCGGTTACGGCCGGAGACGTATCCGATCGTCCCCCGCCTACGCGCACCGGCGTAGGCGGCGTCCGGTTCCCACCGGGCTCCGAGTCCTCGACAGGCAGGAGAAGCGCCTGCCTCGGCCCAGGCGCATCCCGGGCCGCCGTACGCATGAATCGGCCGAGGGTTGACCTTGACGCCGGGTCAACCTCGCACCATGGACGTCATGATCACCAGGATCGACGATATCCGGGCAAGCGGCGGGCGAAAGCCGGACCCGCAACACTCCTCGATCGACCACGACGGTGTCACCGTTGCGGTGTCCCGCGGCGGCGGTGGGCGACCCGTCGTTGTGTGCCCCGGTCTGTATTCCACCCAGGCCGGGCTGGCCGGTTTGCTGGAACTGCTGCGGCGCGACCACGAGGTGGTGGCGTTCGACCTCCGCGGCCACGGTCTCAGCTCACCCGGTCCGCAGTATTCGTTCGCCGGGTTCCTCGGGGATCTGAACGCGGTCATGCAAACCGTGCGGATTTCGGATCCGGCGCCGGTGCTCGTGGGGTACTCACTGGGTGCGGACCTGGCCGTGCACTATGCCGCCGAGCACCCCGGCGCCGTGGCCGGACTCGTGCTCGTCGACGGAGCGAACCCGATACCCGAACCGTTCCTCTCCGCGGCCGATACGGCCGAGTTCCGGGCAATGTGGGAAGACTCCGCGACACCGGCCGCGGACCAGGCACCCCACGGTGCCGACCGGGCGACGCTCACCGCACAGCAGGTCCTCGATCTGAATCTGGAACTCGATGTGATCCGCACCGGGCCCCTGCTCGGCCGGTACCGCCGGATCGCTGCGCCGATCAGCATGATCATGTCGACCTCGATGGCCGGTGCCGGCGCCGACGAGCGGACCCGGTGGCGTAACCGCAACTGGCGGGCCGGGATCGAACGGCTCGCCCGCGCGCGACCGGATATCACCACTACCTGGCTGGACGCCGATCACCGGCTGGTGTTCACCCATGCGGCCGAAATCGCCCGGATCGTCGCGGACCGCGCCGGCCGGCGGCCGGACCGGGGAAACTGAACCGATGCTGACCATCGGCGAACTCGCGTCGTATGCCGGGGTGACGGTGCGGGCGGTGCGGCACTACCACGCCAAAGGACTGCTGCCGGAACCGGAACGCGACCATTCCGGCTACCGGCGATACGACGCCGGCGCGGTGATCGAGTTGATCAAGATACGGACGCTCACCGAGGCCGGAGTACCGTTGGCGCGGGTACAAGAACTCCTGCGTGCCGGTGAAGCGGAGTTCGCGGCGGCGGTATCCGAGATCGACCGGCGATTGCGCGCGGAGATCCGGGAACGGCAGCGGCGCCGGGAGCAGATCGCCCGACTGACCGCCGGCGACGGGCTGGTGTTGCCGCCGGAGGTGGTCGGATTCCTCGATCGGCTCCGGACACTCGGGGTCGACGAACGGATCGTACGCTTCGAACGCGACGGCTGGATCCCGTTGACCGCGCATTCACCCGAGCGGATCCCGGAATGGATCGCCCGTAAACACCAGCAGCTCGACGATCCGCGACTCGTCGATTTCTACCGCACCCTGAGCAGCGCCCTGGACCTGCCCGGCGACGATCCCGCCCTCACCGGGCTCGCCGACTCCATGGCCGCCTACATCAGCGAGCTGGCCGACGAGCTCGGAGAGGACCACCTCGACGACACCGATATCGAACCGCCGTTCGCGGAACTGCTCGACACCCTTGCTTTCGATACCGTGCCTGCCGCGCGCCGGCTTATCGAACTGCTCCGTACCCGCGGCTGGACCGGGTGGACCAAACTCGGTCGCGTGGACACCGCAGACCGGGCGCCGGGGAATCGCCGTCGGTCATAGGGTCCGGCGGTGGTGCCGAGCACCGATCCGCCCGCTCAGGCGATGGCGGAGGCCCGCGAGCGGCGGGCGACGAGCGCGCTGTACAGATACCACCAGCTCCGGGTATTCGTGGGATCGAGGCCGGTGAGTTCGCCGATCCGCTGCATGCGGTAGTCGACGGTGTTGGGGTGCACGTTCAGCTGCCGGGCGGTGCGGGTGCGGTTGCGGTTGGTGTCGACGTAGGTCTGCAGCGTATGCAACAGTTCGCGGTGGTCGTCGAGTGGATCGAGCAGCCGGTCGAGGCGCGCGCGGCCTGCTCCGGGGCGGGTCAGCTGGTATTCCAGCGCCAGTTCGGTGAAGCGGTGGACCCGCGCCTCGAGTCCGAACTGTTCGACGATATCGAGCAGTTCGTGTGCCTGCCGGGTGGCGCCGGGTATGTCGGCGGCGTCGGCGGTGACGACTGTCGCGGTGATAGCCACATAGGTTGCGGCGGAAAGGTCGCGGACGAGATCGTCGATTTCGGTGTCGGTGCAGGAATCGGCCGGAACGAGAATGGTTCCGCCGTCGACCGAGAGCAGCGGTAGCGCCTGCCGATCCAGCCGGGTGGCCAGTGCGGATTGCAGCCTGCGTAGTTTGCGGCGGGCCACCACCTGCCGGTCCAGGCGCGGGTCGTTTTCGTCGGGGTGCGCCGGTACAGCCAGGGCGAGGACGAAATACCGGTCCGCGATGGGCACACTCGCCTCGCGCGCCATCGCGGCGGCGGTGTGGCCGCCGAGCAGCGCCGAGGTCACCGTGTGCACATCGGTGTGGTGCTCGGCGGTCGCGCTCTTGAGCTCGCGGACATAGGTTTTGCTCACCGTCGACGTGATCAGGGCCAGTAATTCGACCGACGCGGTGATGGCGGTGGCGATATCGGTGCCGGGGACCTGGCCCGCCCGCGGAATCAGTAGTTCCAGGCCGGCTTTCAAGCCTTGGTGGGCGGCATGCAGGATGGTGCCGATCGCGACGCCGTCGCGTGCCCAGCCGGCGGCGGCGGATCGGAGCCGGTCCAGGCGCGGTGGCGGGCATTCGCCCCGCAGTCGCTGGATCATCCAGCGCAGACACACCCGCACCACGGCGGTGAGTTCACCGCGCAATGCGGTATTCGGTGTGGTCGTGCCCAGCGTTCCGCACCGGGTGAGGGCGGCCACCACCTCGCGGGCCAGGCGGTGTACGTCGGGTCCCGGTGGCGCGGGGAGATGCCTGCCCGCATCGGGTTCGTGGTGAACGGTGCTCTCGACAATCACCGGGGGACCTCCTCGTCACCGCAGGATCGATATGCCCACGGCGCGAGGGCCGGGGAACGAACCGGGGGCCGCGGCCGGTAGCGGTGGGGCGGGGCACCGGTTCACTCGACACGGTAATCTGAGCGGCCGCTCATGTTCTACTCCGCTTTCGGTGACGGGCGATTACCGGTGAATAGTTGCCTTTACCAGCGGAGATGTGCGCCCCGGTGCTGTTGTCGCGGGTGATCTAGGGGGAATCCACCGAACCGCTCACTTTTCGGAATGCGGCTCAGGCGGCCGGTCGCCGCTCGATCTCGGACTCGATCCAGCGCCCTATCATCCGCGCGGTCATATTGACGGCCTCGAGACGCTGGCCGGCGTCGACCTCGAGGGCGGACGCTCGCAGAACGGCCGCGAACATCGTATTGATCAGGACGAAGGTCATGGTGTCGTATTCGTGATCGTCGCCCGGGCCGAGCAACTGGATCAGCATCACCTTGACCAGGATGCGCAGCCGCGGCTCGAATTCCGGTAAGCCGCTGCTGTAGAACTGAACTCCGGCCACCAGCGCGCGGACCAGTGGCGCGTTGGCCACCAACTCATCGGTGATGACTTCCAGTAGCCCGGCCACCAGTTTCTCCGGCGATTCCGCCGATATACCGACCAGGCGCTGGGTGATCCGCTGCTCGATGGTCTCGAGCAATCGCTCCAGCAACTCGTCGACGATAACGGCCCGATCGGTGAAGTAACGATAGACGGTGCCGATACTGACGCCGGCCTCCGCCGCGATCCGATTCGTCGACGTATCGGCGATCCCGCGTTCACCGAAGAGCCGGGCAGCGGTGTCGAGAATATGCTCGCGAGTCGCCCGCGCTCGCTCCTGAGTCGGGCGCCTACGCTGACCTGCTCTGGCGGGCACCGTGTCCTCCTGTTCGTGCGCAAAAGACGAGCGTGCTCAGCCTAGTGCGGGCAGGGGTCCTCGGATCGTGAATCGCCTGTGCGGGCTGCCGAGATTGCCGGTAGACCGGTGCGAACGCCGCCCGCACCCGGCAGCCGCTCGCGGCCCGGCCACGGCGCCGGTAGTGTGACCGCCGTTACGCGGGGAGTTGTGGGAGGTGCGGATGGCAACGGATCGAGTTCCCCGCGGGCGTCTCGCCCGGGGTAGCGCGCTGGGCCGGCTCGCCGCGGGCCAGGCCATCCGGGAAGCCGGAACAAAGGTCGCCATGCTGGGCAAACCCGAACAGGCCCGGCGCGCACTCGCCGAACGATCCACCCTGCAGGCAGCACAGCAGATGGTCACGGTGCTGGGCGGTATGAAGGGCGCGGCCATGAAACTCGGGCAGATGCTGTCGGTCCTCGATATCGACCTGGTGCCGGAATCACACCGCGAACTCTTCCGGCGCAAACTCGCCGAACTCCGCGACCGTGCCCCGGAGTTCCCTTTCTCGGCGATGCGCACCGTTATCGAGGACGATCTCGGACGCCTCGCGGGAGTCTTCGCCGATATCGACGAGACACCGATCGCCGCCGCATCGATCGGGCAGGTCTACCGCGCCCGGCTGCGCGACGGGCGCACCGTGGCGGTCAAGGTCAAATACCCCGGCGTCGACGAAGCCGTGCACGCCGATATGCGTAATCTGAAACTCTTCGGCAAACTCTGGAAGGCCGCGCTGCCCAGCGCCGCCGACGCGGGTGTACTCGACGAGGTCGCCCGCAATATCGGCAGTGAACTCGACTATCCGCGCGAAGCGCGCAACCAGCGCCGCGTCGCACAGCGATATCGCGGGCACCCCTTCGTCACCGTTCCCGACTGCGTCGGCGAGTACTGCGGCCGCAACGTTCTCGTCACCGAGTTCGTGGAAGGCCGGCCGTTCGAAGCGCTGCGGACCCTGCCCGACGACGACCGTGCCCGCCTCGGCGAACTCATCTACCGCTTCTACATCAACTCCCTGTTCACCGACTACGAATTCTGCGGCGACCCGCACCCTGGAAATATGATGCTCGCCGCGGACGGACGGCTGGTCTTCGTGGATTTCGGCCTGTACCACCGGATGGACCCGGTGCACGCCGATTTCGAACGCGACTGCCTGCGCGCCGCCGGGCAGCTACGCGGCCACGACCTCTACGACGCGTGGGTCGGCCGCGGGATCATCGACCCGCGGGCCGGTGTCACCGTGGACGAATGCCTGAACTATGTCTGGGCGGCCGCGGGCTGGCATCTGCTCGACGACGAGGTCACCATCACGCCCGAACTGGCCACCGGAGCGGTGGTGCTCGCCATGGATCCGCGGGCGACCGAGTTCCGCGGTATGCATCAGCAGTCCCTGCCGCCCGAGCACGTTTTCTCCCGCCGCGCGGACCTGTTCACGTTCGCGGTGCTCGGCCAGCTGGTCAGCACGAACAATTGGCACCGGATCGCCCGGGAGTGGCTGGCGGACGAGGCCCCCACCACCGAGATCGGTTGGGCGGTCGCGGAGTGGCGAGCCCGCTGCTGATCCGGCGGGCACGGTTGTGGCCGGGTCAGCCCAGCGCGGTGGCGAGGTCGGCGATCTGGTCCACCGGTGGATCGTAGCCAGGGAAATAGCAGCACACCCGGTCGGCGACATCGGCGAAGCGGCGGGTGATCTCGGCGGCGCACTCTTCCGGGGTGCCCCGTACCGCGAGTGTTTCGAGCACGGGCTCCGAGATCCGATCGAACATGGTCATGATGTCGCCGGATTTGGAGAGGGCGTTGAGTTCCGGCTGCAGGTCCCCCCAGCCCTCGATGTCGAGGACGGGCCGGTACGCCGGAGTCGAGCCGTAGAAGGCGAGCAGCCCGCGCACTCCGGTCGACGCCGCCGCGAGTTCGTCGGCGGAGCGGCCCATTGCGACGATGACCTGTGGGTACAGGGGAAATTCCGTACGCCCCGCGCGTTTCATCCCCTCGGTCACCGCGGGCAGCGTGCGCTCCCGGAAATGGCGGTGACTGTGGAACGGCATCACCAGCAGCCCGTCCGCGACCTCCGCCGCGGTGCGAGTCATCACCGGACCCAGCGCGCCGAGCAGCACCGGCGGAGGACCGTACGGGTTGGGACCGGGCACGAATGTCGGGGGCATCAGCGTGTGCCGGGTGTACTCGCCCCGGAAATCCAACGGGGTGCCGTCCTGCCAGGAGGTGAGAATTGCCCGCACCGCCAGCACGATCTCCCGCATCCGGGCCGCCGGGGCCGACCAGGTCGCGCCGTAGCGTTTCTCGATATGCGGCCGGATCTGGGAGCCGAGCCCGAGCCGGAACCGCCCGCGTGACATCAGTTGCAGATCCCAGGCCGCGTGCGCGAGATGCATCGGGCTGCGCGGCAGGGCGATCGCGACATTGGTCATCAGATCGGTGTCCACCCGACCCGCCACCGCCGCCAGCGGCAGCAGCACATCGTGCGGGCCTTCGAAGGTGAACAAGCCGGCGGCACCGGCCTCCACAAGGGCGCGGGCGCGCTCCTCGCAACGATCCGGGCGGGCATCCAACTGGAGATCGAGCAGCATCAACCCATCCAAGTGCATCCGGGGACACGTCGTGGCCGAACGGTCGAACGGACTACCAGGGCGGCTCCCCGGTCCGACGTACGCCGCTGGGATCCCTGCTGCGCTGTTCCCGGACGAGTTCTTCCTCGGTCAGGAATGGGTTGTGGTCCATCCCGGCGAGCTCGGTCAATGCTTTCCACTGGCGATACACCTGTACCGGTTCCGGTACCGCCACGTGCTCAGGCCTCGAGGTCTATCTCGGCGGCGAAAGGTGCCGATACTTTGACGACACCTGTGTACATGTCACCGGTCCGGTACGTTCTGGTCGCCGGGTCGAGTACGTAGGTGTAGACCAGCGGTACTCCGGTCGCAGCCTGCTCGACCCGCCAGTAGAAGGCGATACCCGCTTTCGCGTACTGGTCGACCTTCACGATCCGGTCGGTGGTCTCCGAGCCGGGGGAGACCACCTCCACGACCAAGAGCACATGTTCGGGGCGGGTGGGCGCGATATCGATCGTGTCCGCGCGGTACACCACCACGTCGGGTCGGCGATTGGTGAGCGGGACATCGTGCAGCCGCACATCGAAGTCGGTATCGGCGTTCCAATCCGATCCACCGGCGGTATCCAGCGCGTTCGCGAGGAGACGTGCCAACCGGTTGTGGCGTTTTGACGCGCTGGGGCGCACGACCACCATCCCGTCCACGACCTCGATGCCCGCACACTGCTCCTCGGACCAGGAGTCGTACTCCGCTGCCGTGATCTGTTGGTGCATCCAGGCCGGCGTTATCGACTCGACAGACATGACACAGCTCCTCCCGTACAGCACGGGGCGGGGCGGTTCCCGCTGGCCTCAGTGTACAAGCGCGCCTTCGCCCGCATGCCTCATGGACCTCCCCCGGGAAACGCGCGACGCCGGGCGCGGACCGCCTTCCGGAGAAGGGATCGCGCCCGGCGCCGCACGGGTTCTTATCAGCTGGTGGGCTCGAACGCCTCGTCGATGATCTCGGCCTGCTCCACCGCGTGCACCTTGCTCGAACCCGAGGACGGGGCCGACATGGCACGGCGCGAGATACGGCGCAGGCGGCCCAGCCGCTCGGGCAGCAGCTCCGGCAGGTTCAGGCCGTAGAACGGCCACGCACCCTGGTTCTCCGGTTCCTCCTGCACCCACGCGATCTCGGTGGCGTTGGTGTAGCGCTCCAGTGCTTCGTTCAACCGGAACTTCGGCATCGGATACAGCTGCTCGACCCGGACGATGGCGATATCGTCACGCTTGCGCTTGGTCTTCGCGGCGGCCAACTCGTAGTAGAGCTTGCCGCTGGTCAACAGGATGCGCTTGACCGCGTTGCGATCGCCGATGCCCTGTTCGTATGTGGGCTCGTCGAGCACCGAACGGAACTTGCTCTCCGTGAACTCCTTCAGATCGCTGACCACTGCCTTGTTGCGCAGCATCGACTTCGGTGTGAAGACGATCAGCGGACGGCGAATACCGTCCAGCAAATGCCTACGCAGCAGGTGGAAGTAGTTCGCCGGGGTGGACGGTACCGCCACGGTCATCGAACCCTCTGCACACAACTGCAGGAAACGCTCGATCCGACCGGAGGTGTGGTCGGGACCCTGGCCCTCGTGCCCGTGCGGCAGCAACAGCACGACCGAGGACAGCTGACCCCATTTCGCCTCACCGGACGAGATGAACTCGTCGATGATCGACTGCGCGCCATTGACGAAATCGCCGAACTGCGCTTCCCACAGCACCAGTGCGTCCGGGTTGCCCAGCGAATAGCCGTACTCGAAGCCGACGGCGGCGAATTCGCTCAGCGCCGAATCGTGCACCGCGAACCAGCCCGGATCGGCGCTGTTGATGTTGTGCAGCGGGGTGTACTCGGCGGCGGTCTTACGGTCGATGATCACCGCATGCCGCTGAGTGAAGGTGCCGCGCCGCGAATCCTGACCCGTCAACCGCACCGCGCGGCCCTCGTCGATCAGTGTGCCGAACGCCAGCAACTCGGCGAACGCCCAGTCGACCTTGCCCTCGTAGGCCATGTCGCGACGTTTGTCCAGCACCGGCTGCACACGGGGATGCACGCTGAAACCGTCGGGCACGTCGATGAATGCATCACCGATCCGCTGCAACACCGACTTGTCGACGGCGGTCAGCACGGTGGAGGGTACCTTCTGGGTATCCTCGACCGATTCGCTCGGCTCCGGCGGATACTTCTCCAGCTCCCGGACCTCGTTGAAGACCCGCTCCAGTTGCCCCTGGTAATCGCGCAGCGCGTCTTCTGCCTCCTTCAACGAGATATCACCGCGGCCGATCAGGCTTTCGGTGTAACTCTTGCGCACGCTGCGCTTGGTATCGATGACGTCGTACATGTACGGCTGGGTCATCGACGGGTCGTCGCCCTCGTTGTGGCCGCGGCGGCGGTAGCAGATCAAATCGATGACCACGTCCTTGCGGAACTTCTGCCGGAAATCGACCGCCAGCCGGGCGACCCAGTCGCACGCTTCGGGATCGTCACCGTTGACGTGGAAGATCGGGGCACCGATGAACTTCGCGATATCGGTGGAGTATTCGGTGGAACGGCTGTTCTCCGGCGCGGTGGTGAAACCGATCTGGTTGTTCACCACGATGTGGATGGTGCCACCGACGCGGTACCCGCGCAGACCCGACAGGTTCAGGGTCTCGGCGACCACGCCCTGGCCGGCGAACGCGGCGTCGCCGTGCAGCATCAGCGGTACGACCGAGAAGCCCTCTTCGTCGTCACCCTTGTCCAGCAGATCCTGCTTCGCGCGGACCAGACCCTCGAGTACCGGGTCCACCGCTTCCAGATGCGACGGGTTGGCGGTCAGCGAGACCTCGATCTCGTTGTCGCCGAACATCTGCAGGTAGGTGCCGCGCGCGCCGAGGTGGTACTTCACATCGCCCGAGCCGTGCGTGGCGGCCGGGTTCATATTGCCCTCGAACTCGGTGAAGATCTTCGAGTACGGTTTGCCGACGATATTGGCCAGCACATTGAGCCGGCCGCGGTGCGGCATACCGATCACGACCTCGTCGAGCGAATGCTCGGCGCACTGGTCGATCACCGCGTCCATCATCGGGATGACCGATTCGGCGCCCTCCAGCGAGAACCGCTTCTGCCCGACGTACTTGGTCTGCAGGAAGGTTTCGAACGCCTCGGCCGCATTGAGCCGGTTGAGGATGTACTTCTGCTGGGCGACCGTCGGTTTCACATGCTTCTGCTCGACCCGGTCCTGGATCCACTTCAGCTGTTCGGGTTCCAGGATGTGGGTGTACTCCACACCCACATGCCGGCAGTAGGCCTCGCGCAGCACCGAAAGCACATCGCGCAGCTTCATCCGTTCCTGGCCGTGGAAACCACCCACGTTGAACTCGCGGTCGAGGTCCCACAGGGTCAGGCCGTGCTGGATGACGTCCAGGTCCGGGTGGCTCTGGAACTTTTCCTTGACCAGGCGTAGCGGATCGGTATCGGCCATGAGGTGGCCGCGGTTGCGGTAGGCCGCGATCAATTCCAGTACGCGGGTGCTCTTGTCGACCCCGCGCTCCTGAATATCCTTGCGCCAGCGGATCGGCTCGTACGGCACACCCAGGCCGTGGAAGATCTCGTCGTAGAACTCGTCGGCGATGAGCAGCTTGTGGATGGTGCGCAGGAAATCACCGGATTCCGCGCCCTGGATGATGCGGTGATCGTAGGTCGAGGTCAGCGTCATGAGCTTGCCGATGCCGACTTCGGCGATCCGTTCGTCGCTCATTCCCTGGAACTCGGCCGGGTACTCCATGGCGCCCGCGCCGATGATCGCGCCCTGTCCCTGCATCAGCCGCGGTACGGAGTGCACGGTGCCGATGGTGCCGGGGTTGGTCAGCGAGATGGTGACTCCGCTGAAATCCTCGGCGGTCAGTTTGCCGTCGCGGGCGCGGCGGACGATGTCCTCGTAGGCGGTGTGGAACTGGGCGAAGGTCATCTCTTCGCAGCCCTTGATGGCCGCGACCACAAGGGAGCGGCTGCCGTCCTTACCGGGCAGATCGATGGCCAGCCCGAGGTTGGTGTGGGCGGGGGTCACCGCGTTCGGTTTACCGTCGACCTCGGCGAAATGCCGGTTCATGTTCGGGAACGCCTTCACTGCCTGCACGATCGCGTAACCGAGCAGATGGGTGAACGAAATCTTCCCGCCGCGGGTACGGGCGAGGTGGTTGTTGATGACGATCCGGTTGTCGATCATCAGCTTGGCCGGTACGGCCCGCACGCTGGTGGCGGTCGGGATGGTCAGCGACGCCGACATGTTCTTGGCGACCGCCGCGGCGGCACCGCGCAGTACCTTCTTCTCTTCGGTGGCCGAGGGTTTCGGTTTCGGTGCGCCGGAGGTCGGGGCGGCGTTGGAGGTCGGCGCCGGGGTGGTTTTCGGCGCGCGCTGTTGCTGCGCCGCCGCGGAGGTTTTCGCCGCGGCGGTGGCGGGTGCCGCAGGCTTGGGTGCCGCAGCCGGAGTGGCCGCGCCGGCCGGGGTGCCGGGGGCGGCGGCGCGGGTCTGTACGGAGGCCGCCTCGGCCGGTACGGGGGCGGAATTCACCGTACGGGCCGCCGGTGCCTGGGCGGCCTGGGTGGTGTTGCCGGAATCACCGGAGGTCTCGGGGGTGTAGTCGGCGAGGAACTCGTGCCAGCTTGCGTCGACCGAGGATGGATCCTGTTTGAACTTCTGATACATCTCGTCGACCAGCCACTGGTTCTGACCGAACTGGGATTTTGAGCTGCTCACAGCAGGTGTTCGCCTCATTTCGTTCTTCGCGCTGCGACGTTTGTGACGTGCCCGGCACCGGGGATCGGTGGATGGGTACCGATACGCCCTCTGACGAGGATAGGCCCCTGTGCCCATCGGCAACGTCACCGACCACCGGTCTGCCCCGACCTCATAGTTGACGACTCGTGTCCTATCGAGGATATTCCTTCGGCGTTACCCGCGGCTGTCCACAGGCGGGCATACTCTCCGCCGGTTGCCAGCAGTTCGCCGTGGGTGCCGAGTTCCACGATCCGGCCGTGCGCGACCACGGCGATGCGATCGGCGCGGGCGGCGGTCGCCAGGCGGTGCGCGACGACGACCGTCGTCCGGTTGCGAGCCAGCGAACCGGTCGCTGCCAGCACTTTCTCCTCCGTGTCCGGGTCGAGGGTAGCGGTGGCCTCGTCGAGCAGCAGCACATCGGGATCGACGAGCTGGGCGCGCGCCAGGGCGATGAGCTGGCGCTGTCCGGCCGACAGTCCGCGCCCGCGTTCCCCGACCGCCCGCCGCATTCCGCCGGGCAGACCGGCGATCATGTCCGCCGCACCCACTGCCCGGGCGGCCGCGGCTATCTCGGTTTCGGTCGCGGAAGGTTTCCCGAATGCGATGTTGCTCGCGATATCGCCGGTGAACAGGTGAGCTTCCTGCGGGACCATGCCGAGACGGGAGCGGTACCCGTCGAGCCGGTAATCGCGGATGTCCATGCCGTCGGCCCGGATCACACCGCTATCGGTCTCGGCGAGGTCGTAGAGCCGGGCCAGCAGTTTGACGATGGTGGACTTCCCGGCGCCGGTGGCGCCGACCAGGGCCAGCGACCGGCCCGGAGCCACGGCCAGCGATACCTCGTCGAGCGCGGGGCGCTCGGTGCTCGGATAGCGGAAGCGCACGGCAGCCAATTCCAGATCCCCGCGCAGGCCGGCGGTCAGCGGATCGGCGCCGGGCGGATCGGCCCGGATGGACGACGGTGTGCGCAGGAGTTCACCGATCCGCCGCAGGCCCACCCGTGCCTGCTGATATCCGTCGAACACCTGCGACAACTGCTGTACCGGGCCGAACAGCAGCTCGAGATAGAGCACGAACGCGATGAGGGTCCCGGCGCTGGTCTCACCGGCGGCCACCGCATGCGCTCCGGTGAGCACCACCAGGGCCAGCGCCAGATCGGTCCACGACGCCATGAAACCGAAGTACAGCGCGATGGCCCGCTGGGCGCGCATCCGGCTGCGGCGGTAGCCGGCGGAGTATTCGGCGAACCGGTGCGCCGAACGCCGTTCGTGCCGGTTGGCCTGGACGGCGCGGAGCCCGGCGACGTTCTCCTGAAAATCGGCGTTCACCGTCGACACCCGTTCCCGGGAGATGCTGTAGGCCACCGAGGAGACCCGGCGGAAGATCACCGTGGCGATGACCAGCGGCGGGAGCACGCCGAGCAGAACCACCAGGGCCAGTTGCGCATCGATCACCAGCAGGGCGATCGCGATCCCGGCCAGCGACAACGCACTCACCAGGGCGGTCGACACACCGGTCTGCAGGAACGTGGACAGCGCATCGACATCGGTGGTCATCCGGGTCATGATCCGGCCGGACAATTCCCGTTCGTAGTAGTCCAGGCCGAGCCGCTGCAGATGCGCGTAACTGCGGATCCGCAGCCCGTAGAGCACGCGTTCGCCGGTGCGTGAGGTGAGCAGAGTGGTCGCGGCGGCCACGACCCAGCCGGCCAGGACCAGTCCCGCGCCCAGCAGTGCGGTGACGGCCAGGGCGCCCGGATCGGACCCGGCGACACCGGTATCGATGGCGTGCCGCACCAGCGGTGGGAAACCGATCCCGATGAGGGCATCCAGGGCGAGCAGTAGCACCGAGGCCAGGACCAGAAGGCGTACCGGGCGCAGCAGGCGGGCCAGCCGGAAGCCCGGATCGGGTTCGCGCAGCCGGGCCGGGTCCAGCCGGGGGCGTTCATCGGCCGCGGGCAGGCGGGCGATGGCCCGGCGTAATTCGGGTGTTTCGCTGAGATTCGCCGCGGCGGCCATCCGGTCCCTGGATTGTGCTACCGGTAGGCGTTCGGTGACGACGGCGGGACCGCTCACCACGGCCGTCGCCGGCTCCGGCAGGCGGATCACCCGGTCGGCGTGGGCCAGGGTGGATTCGCGATGCGCGAGGATGATCGTGGTCCGCGATCCCTGGTCCGGCAGGGCGCCGAAAATGGCCGCCTCGGTCACCGCGTCCACCGCCGAGGTGGCGTCGTCGAGGACGAGAATTCGCGGCCGGGCCAGCAGTGCCCGGGCCAGCGCGATCCGTTGCCGCTGACCACCGGAGAGGGTGAGCCCGCGTTCCCCGACCACCGTGTCGTAGCCGTCGGGCAGGGCCTCGATGAAATCGTCGGCGGCGGCCTGACGGGCGGCCTCCCGGATTTCGGCGTCCGTGGCGTCCGGCCGGCCCAGCGCGATATTGGCGGCGACGCTGGAGCTGAACAGGAACGGATCGTCGAAAACCACGCCGACGGCCGCGCGTAACTGCGCCGCGGCGACATCGGCGATATCGACGGGCTCGGTGCCGTCCGCGCCGAGGAGCCGGATCCGGCCGGAATCGGGGGCATAGAACCTGGGCAGCAGCAGTGACAGGGTGGTTTTCCCGGACCCGGCCGGGCCGATGACCGCCACGGTTTCGCCGGGCCGTACCCGCAGGTCGAGGTCACGCAGCACCGGTTCCCCGGGATCGAAACCGAAGGTCACCGATTCGAGTTCTATCCCCAGCGAGCCGTCGGGAACCGGTACCGGCCGGGGCGGGTCGGCCACCGCCGGACCGGCGTCGATCACCTGGTAGACGCGTTCGGCCGCGGCGCGGGTGAGCTGGGCCAGGATGATCACCGACGCCATGGTGCGGGCGGTGGTGGTCATCGTTGTGACGTAGGCGCTGAAGGCGAGGAAGGTACCGAGGCCGATGGCGCCCCGCAGGGCCAGCCAGCCACCGAGCGCGATCACGATCACCAGGCCCGCCTGCGGTATCGCGGCCAGCGTGGGGGAGAAGCGGGCGTTGATCGCGGCGGCGCGCATCCGTTCCGCGAACAACCGGCGACCGTGGCCCTCCAGGACGTCGACCATGCGCGCTTCCTGGCCGAACCCCTTGACCACCCGTACTCCGGTGACCGTCTCCTCGACGTGCTGGGCCAGTTCCGCCGCCCGCTGCTGGGCCGACCAGGTGGCGGCGTGCAGCCGAGGCCGCATCCGGTAGACCACGCCGATCACCACCGGCACCATCAGCAACGCGGCCGCGGCCAGCGGCGGGGACAGCCACAGCATCACCCCGGCCGCGAGCACGAACTGCAGCAGCGACATCCCCGACAGCGGCGCCATCGCCAGCAGCGACTGCACCAGTTGCAGGTCGGTGATGGAGCGGGATACCACCTGGCCGGTGCGCAGTGCGTCCTGGCCCGCGCCGTCGAGCCGTTGCAGCGAGTCGAGCAGTTTCAGCCGCAGACCGTGCTGGACGTCGAGGGAGAGTTTCCCGGCGAGCATGCGCCGCCCGAACGAAGCGGCGAACCGCCCGGCCGCGAGCAGCGCCAGCAGGCCCGCGACGATACCGATGACGCGGGTGGCGCCGGTGGTCGCCGAATCCACGGCCCACTTCGTGAGCAGCGGAGCCACGATCTCGGCCGCGGCACCGGCCACCAGCGCCAGCCCGATACCGGCCAATGTGCCGCGGTAGCGCCGGCACTCCGACCACAGCCTGCGGATCCACCCCGGCCGCGCGCCGCCGCTACCGGTACGCTCCGCCGCCCGCTCCGGCTCGCGCGCGCTATCGGATGCGTGTGCGGTCTGCCCGCGGTCGCCCTTCGCCGCCGTATCCGTATCCGTATCCGTATCCGTATCCGAGTTCCTCATGCCACGTCCATCGGGCGCGCATGCCGACTCGCCGTGGTTGTCCGTCGCGCTGTCGCCGCCGGGCTCGGTCCACTCATCCGCCCCTCCCGTATACCCCCGTTTTCACCTGCCATCGACCATAACGACGCCTACCGACAGGGACTTGTTCCCGAGGTCGCGGCCCGGCGGGCGAGACCCCACCGCATGGGTCGACCGGTGTATCGGCCGGTACACCGGTCGCCGCAGTCGAAACAGGTGTCAGAACTCGGCGCGCCGCAGCGACCACCAGCTCCAGCCCCCGACTCCCACGGCCCACAGCAGTAGCACGACGATCGCCGCGGGCGCGGGGGCCAGGAGGTCGGTGTCGGCGAAGGATCCGGAGAAGAGGGTGCTCAGCGTGGCGGAGCCGGGCAGCAGTGTCACGACACCGGGGATACCGATACCCGCGGTCACCACCCACAGCAGAGGCTCGACGATCAGCAACCACACCAGAACGGCCCCGACCGCAAGTAGCGGCGTCCGTATCAGCAACCCGATCCCGGTGCCGATCAACGCCCAGCAGACGGCCGCGATCAGGCCGCCACCGAGAACCGCGAACAGCGAACCGGTGAACTCGAATTTACCCCGCCCGAACAACAGCAGGCAGAGTACGGCCACGATCTCGGCCGCCAGTGCGGTGACGAGCGCGGCAAGCCCGGTGACGAGGAATTTCGCGCCGGCCAGCTTATCGCGGTCCACCGTGAACAGGGCGGTGATCACCAGGGTGTCGTGCTGATGTTCCCCGGCCGCGCCCGCGGCGCCGAACGCCGCGGCCCCGAGGACGACGGCGAACAGCGCCACATACAGTCCGATGGTCGCGGCTCCCGTCACCGGCTCGCCCGCCGGATCCTGTGGTCCGGCGCGAAGTGCGCTGACCGTGGGAGCCACGATGGCCACCGCGACCGCCAGCCCGGCGAGGACGTGGGTGTAGCGGAGCGTGACTGCTTTGCGGTATTCGGACAGCACGGGCGGAATCAGTTCCGCGGGTACGACGTCGATCATCGGGAAACCCCGTACGGCAGAGAGGTGGACGGCATTCCGGGACCCGCCGGCCGGGATGCGGCGGCATGGGTCAGCGACGCGAGAACACGGTCGGGGTGGATCCGGTCGGCCACGATCCGGTGCAGCCGGACCTCGGCGGCCCGGGCGGCCTCGACGATATCCTCCTCGGTCGCGTCGGCCACGGCGAGTTGATCGTCGGGCCGGATCACCGCGTCGGTGAAGCCGCGGGCGGCCAGCGCGGTGGCGATCGCGATCGACGACGAGGACGCGACCACCAGCCGATCGGGATTGCGCCGGCGCAACCGTTGCGGGCTGCCCTGATAGGCCACCGTTGCGGTGGCGCCGAGCACCACCAGATGGTCGGCGATCGGCAGGGCGGTGACCAGGCTCTGCGCGGTGAACAACACGGTTCCGCCGCGGCGGGTGTGCTGTCGCAGGAAACCCTGCAGCCAGGAGATCTCGGTGAGCTGCATACCGGCGGCCGGGTCGTCGAGGATCAGCACGGGCGGATCGCCGAGCAGTGCGGTCGCCAGGGCGGCGCGGGCTTCTTCACCGGGTGTCAGCTCGTCGGGCACCGTGCGGGCGCGCTCGGTGAGACCGGTGATCTCCAGTACGGTCCGCACCCGGCGATCGGGATGCCCACCGGCGGCGGCATACACCCGCAGGTGGTCGCGAACGGTGCGCCGGGGGTGGAGTCCGCGGGGCGCGAGGACGGCGCCCACCGCAGAACTACCGCGCCCACCGGTCAAGGTCACCGACCCGGTGGTGGGCGGGAGGAGACCCAGCAGGGCGGCGACGATCGTAGACTTCCCGGAGCCCGGGGGACCCACCAATGCCGCGCAGGTACCCGAGGCGATATCGAAGGACACATCCTGTGCGCCGATCGTGAAGTCGGGGAAACGTTTGGTCAGGCCCCGGACCGTGATCGCGGGCCTCATCGGGGATCGACCGGGGGTTGCCGGGGCTCGGTCGGCAGCGCGGCGGGCGCTTCCGGGGGCCGGCGTCGTGCATCCTCCGGCGGCACGGGCGATTCCGGCGCCGGCGGCATCTGCGGATCCTGCTGTACCGCCGGCTTGTCCGGTTGTCCGGCGGACGGGAGTTCGGCGTCCAGCACCATTTCGTCGGCGAAGTACCGCGGTGCCGGCCCGAACGCCTTGCGGGCGTTGTTGATCGTCGCCTTGCCGAGTGCCCGGTTACCGACTCCGCCGATGACGGCGCCGATCCCGGCGGGCACCACCTTCCCGGCCATCAGCGCGGCACGTTTGGTGAGGAATCGCACGATGAACCGTTTGAGCAGCGAATCGTTCATCCCGGACAGGCCCGGAATCTTGTTCGCGAAAACGGTGCCCCAGTTCTTGGCCGAGGAACCGACGCTTTTCTGCACGATTTCCATACCGCTGTCGCCCAGCACCACGGCCAGCACCATGGCCCGGCGCTGTGGGGCGTCCTCGGGCCGGACGCCGTGCACGGCGGCCACCGCGAGGGTGAACAGCGCGGAGGCTTCCATGAAGAAAGTGGTCTCGGCGCTCACCGCCGCGAGCGCGGCGATCGTCCCGACCCCGGGGACCGCTGCCGAGGCGCCGACGGCGCTACCGCTGCCGGTGACCGCCAGCAGATACTGGCGTTCCAGCCGGTCGATGATCTGCTCCGGTGTTTCCTCCGGATGAGCCCGCCGCAGTCGCGCAACGTACTTGGCGACGGCGGGTGCTTGTAGCCGGGAACCGTGGTCGAGCGCCTCGATCACGGCTTTTTCCACTGCCCCGTTACGCACGGCGTCATCCTCCTTTGCGAGCCCTATGCACTGTATGGCACCGGGCCGACGTTCGTCCGTTCCGACAACGGATTACCCGCCTCCGTGGTTCCGATGCGCACCGTCACCGAGGCTCCCGTCGACCCCGAGGCAGCGCCTCGCGGCCCGCGGGAAACGGGTGCCGGTATTCGGCTCCTCGGCTGTCGACATGCCCCGCCGGTCCGGTGGCGCGCCACCGTGCCGCCGCCGGGCCTACAGCCGCTTCGGCCGCCCGGCTGATTACTGTCCGTCGACAGCGGCGTAGGGCTGCTGCCCACTGGTAGGCACGCTGCTTCACGGCCACGGCGATGGATGCCGTGCTGGACCGGGCTGCCGCCGAGGGCAGCGGGGGACACCGCCCACACACCGATGTGCCGGTTGCGGCGCAATACGCGCACGTCCCGCGGTAGCTGTTGCCCGTTGTGTTCCGGCCGAAGCGCCGGCGCCGAGCTTGCCGGTGCCGGCCCGGCGGACCGAGCATCCGACCGAGTGACCAGGATACGGTCTCACTTGCAACGGTTCCGCCGACGACCGCAGTCCGGGCCCGTTTTCGGCCTGGGGCTACTGCCCGCCGCGTTCCGGCCAGGCCCTACGGTGGGCAATATTGTGCCGGGCTACTGCGCGCTGTGCTCCGGCCCGAAGGGCTACTGCGCGCCGTGTTCTGCGGGGACCTCTTCCGCCGGGAGTGGCGGGGGTGGCGGCGTGCCGTCGCCGAAGGGGCGGCCGCCCAGGGCTTCGCGGCCGTGCGGCGAGAGCCAGTTGGACAGGTCCGGTCCCCGAGGGACGATCTGTGTGGGGTTGATATCCGTATGGACCTTGTAATAGTGGTCCTTGATCTGCGCGAAGTCGATCGTATCGCCGAAACCTGGGGTCTGGAACAGGTCGCGGGCATATGCCCACAGGACCGGCATCTCGGTGAGCTTGCTCCGGTTGCATTTGAAGTGGCCGTGGTAGACGGGGTCGAAGCGGACGAGCGTGGTGAACAGCCGGATATCGGCCTCGGTGATCGTGTCGCCCACCAGGTAGCGCTGCCCTGCCAGGCGGTCGCTCAGCCAGTCCAGCGCCGTGAACAGGCGGTTGTAGGCGGCATCGTAGGCGTCCTGGGCGCCGGCGAAACCGCAGCGGTACACCCCGTTGTTCACTTCGCGGAAGACCCGGGCGTTCACTTCGTCGATCTCGGCACGCAACGGTTCTGGGTAGAGCTGCGGTGCTCCGGTGCGGTGAAAGGCGGTCCATTCCAGCGAGAAATCGAGGGTTATCTGCGCGTAGTCGTTGGTGACGACCTGCCCGGTGGGCACGTCCACGATCGCCGGCACGGTGATTCCGCGCGGGTAGCCGGGGAAGCGGGCCAGGTAGGCGTCGCGCAGCCGGGGTATCCGCAGGACCGGATCGAGACCGCCGGGGTCCAGGTCGAAGGTCCAGCTCAGTTTGTCGTGGGTGGGGCCGCACAGGCCCAGCGAGAGTGCCGATTCCAGGCCGAGTAGGCGGCGGACGATCAGGGTCCGGTTGGCCCACGGGCAGGCCCGGGCGGCCACCAGCCGGTAGCGGCCCGGCTCCACGGGATAGCCGTCGCGACCGTCGGCGGTGATCCGGGTGGTGATGTAGTTGGTGTCGCGCTTGAACTCGCCCGGTTCGACATAACTGCCCTGTTCCGTTTCGGTCATATTCTCAGTCTGGCAGGGGCGGGCCATGAGTTGGCGGTATGCGCGAGCCGGGTCCGGGGGCGGTAGCGGAGCGTAACCGCGTAGGGCCCTCGCTGATACCTGATAATCACAGTATGAGCGCTACCAAACCCACGCGTCTGCAACGTTCGGCCACCACGGGCGGAGCCGAGGTCGCGACGCTGACGTTGGCGGCACCGCCGCTCAACCTGTTCGACAAGGCCATGTTCGACGCGCTCGTCGACGATCTGGCCGAACTCACCGCGCGGCCGCCGCGAGCTCTGCTGATCCGCGCCGAGGGAAAGGTGGTCTCGGGCGGTGTGGACGTGCACACCTTCGACGGACTGACCACCGAGCAGGGCGCGCAGCTGTGGCAGGACCTGTTCGATCGGATCAGCCACCCGATCGAGGCGCTGCCCTGCCCGGTGGTGTTCGCGGCGCATGCGCTCACGCTCACCGCCGCCTTCGAGATAGCCCTGGCCTGTGACCTGATTCTGGCCGCGCCGAAGGCGAAGTTCGGTCTGGTGGAAATCGTGGTCGGGCTGACCCCGTCGATGGGCGGCCCGCAGCGACTGGCCGAACGGGCCGGGTCGGGGCGGGCGCGCGAACTGGTGATGACGGGCGATCTGTACGACGCGGCCACCATGCTGGAGTGGGGTGTGGTCAACCAGATCCACGATGATGTGGAGGCTGCCGCGTCGGCGCTCACCCACCGGCTGGCCGAGGGGCCGACGCGTGCGCACGCGGCCACCAAGCAGATCGTGGCGGCATGGCGTTCGGGCGGCGTCGGGCACGCCGATTCGGTGACGCCCGAGGTTTCCGGCGAGTTGTTCGGCACCGAGGATCTGCCGGGCGCGGTACGCAGCTTTCTCGAGGTCGGCCCGGGTAAGGCCACCTATCGCGGTCGCTGAGTTTGCGAGAAAGTTGCCATAAGGCGGCTCCGAGATCTCGATTCGACCGGATTCATCGACTCCGCACCCATTTTTGTGATCTGGGTCATATAGTCACAGGTGCCTGACTGTTCGACTGTGCGGAGGTTCGATGCAAGCCGGTACCACCACGACCATCGGGCCCCCTGCCGGTCCGTTACTCCGCACCACCGGAGGTCCGGCCGCGGGCACCGGTGCGGAGGGCGGCGACCGGACGGCGCAGTCGCGACCCCGGAGCCTCGAAGGTCCGTGCCGACGAGCCGATGCCCCCGCGATTTCGCTGGTGGAGTTCCCGCAGGCCGATACGAGTTCGGCGGCGCCGCTGTCCCGCGGCGCGGACGGCATCCTGCGGTACGGCAATCTCAGTCCGGCCCTGACCGAACTGCTCGATCTGCAGGTCCACGCGTTCGCGAACCGGGAGGCGGTGGTGGAGGTCGGCGGCGGCCGCCTCACCTACCGGGAACTCTGGCATTCCGCCTCCCGGGTGGCCGGCGGTTTGCAGGAACACGGAATCGGCTACGGCGATCGGGTCGCGGTGCATATGCCGCCGGGGGTGCGCTGGGTGCAGGCGTTCCTGGGCGCCCTGCTCAGCGGTGCGGTGCCGGTCCTGGTGCATCACGGTTTGCCGAGCAGGGCGGCCGAACAGGTCATCGCCGACAGCGATGCCGATTTCGTACTGGGCTCGAGGCAGCGCGGCTGCGGGGCGACCCGCGGTGACGGGCCGTGGTCGCCCGAACTGCCCGACGGTGCGGCATTCATAGACGACGGTGCGGCACTCAACGATCTGGCGCTGCTCTGCTATACCGACGGGGCCGGCGCGAACGAGCTGCCGACCGGGGTCGAACTCACCAACGAGAATCTGCTGTCGGCGATCAGGTCGATGGTGGCGGCACTCGATCTGCCCACCGACGGCATGCGCAACTTGGTACTCCAGCCGCTGGCGCACGCGGGCGGCTGTGTAGACCAGCTGCTGCCGACTTTCGCGGTCGGTGGGACGGTGGTGCTGGCACAGGGGGCCGGGGGAGTCGCCCGGGCAATCGCCGGCGAAGGCGTCGACACGGTGGCCGCGAACACCCGTATCCTGGCCGGTCTGCTCCCGGAACTCGCGGCGGGCCGGGCCGGTGGGCTACCGACCGAGCGGGTGATCCGGATCAGCAGGTCGGATCAGCGGGCCGGTACCGCCGACGGCGACGCCGCCGAAGCCGCCGGCGCCGGACCGGACTTCGCGGCCCAGCTGTGCCGAGTTTTCCCGTCCGCCCGGCAGTGGTCGGTCTGGGGTGCCACCGAAACCAGCGGTATCGGCCTCGCGCTCGGTCCCACCGCCGGTCCCGTCGGCGGTGTCGACGGGACCTTGCTGGGGTTTCCGTTCGGCGGCACCGAGCTGGCGCTGTGCGGTCCGCGGGCCGCCTCCGGCCACGGTGAGCTGCTGTGTCGCGGACCCAACGTGTCCCGGCGGTATTGGAAAGACCCGCAGCGCACCGCCGACCGGTTCACCGGCACCTGGTTCCATACGGGCGATCAGGTGAGCATCGGCCGTGACGGACTGGTCCGTCGCAGTGCCTGAATCCGGATATCCGGCCCGACCAGGCTCAGGCGACCAGCCGGTCGCGTAGCCGATCGCGCAGGTCCGTGGTGAATCCCACCGCCCGCAGGTAGGAGTCGAAATCTCCGTGCAATTCCGTACTGGCCTCCAGGCCGGCGCGCAGGTATTCCTCGCGTACCTCGAGCACCGCCTGGGGCAGGTCGGCGCCGAACTCGTCCTTCAGCGAGGACCGCAGTTCCGCGACGGCGTGGTTGCTGAGCAGGTAATCGGTGAGGATATCGCTGTCCGCAACGCCCACCGCCCGCAGCAGAGTGGCCACGGACCATCCGGTGCGATCCTTACCGGCCGCGCAGTGCACGAGTACGGCACCGCGATCGGCGACGATCGCTTCGGCGAGGGCCATGATGGCGGCATGCGCCTCCGGGCCGGCCGGAAACCCCCGGTACACGTCCATCATGTAGGCCAATGCCGCGCCGGGTGCGTCCTCGCGGCCGGCTGCCGCCTCGTGTGGCGGGGCGGTGGCCGTTTCCGCATGGAACGGGGTGATCCGTAGCTGGATCTCCGGCGGGAGGTGATCGGCGCCGACGCGCTCGATCTCCCGGTATCCGCGCAGATCGTGGACTGCGCCGACGCCGAGTTCCCGCAGGGTTGTATGGCCGGTGTCGTCGAGGCGGCTGAGCTGGGCCGACCGGAGCAGGACGCCCGGCCGGATGGTCCCGCCGCCGTCGACGGGCAAGCCGCCGAGGTCCCGGAAATTGAAGGTGCCGCTGATCCGTAGATGGTCGGCGAGAGGAGAGCTGGTCACCGAATCAGGCTAACCGGCCGCACGGAGAGGGGAGCAGTGTGTGATCAAGCACAGCGATCGGGGAACTCCGATGCTTCGTCGTAGACTGGCCGGTGGCCTGTGCCCGGAGGGCGGCGGGCCGATGGCGGTGCCCGGGCGCCCCGGGTACCGGTTGTGAAAAGCCGCGGTTGCGGTGGGGTCACAAAACAGGCTTCGGGTATGGGTTTCCCCGTGTAGCTGTTCTCAAACCCCGAAAACGTTTCTAATATCGAGTTGACGGATTGGTTGGGCGATAACTTCCCGACCTTGTGCCCGCCGATCCGACCGGCCTCTTCGGCGCCGGGTTTCGGTGCCGAAGTGTGCGATGTGTTTGCGAGGGAGCTTGCGTTGGGCGTACGTGGAGAAATAGCGGAGGGTCGGATGCGATCGGCCGTGCGTGAAGCGGTCGAAAACGCCGACGCGGTGCTGGATATCACCGGGTTACGGGCGTTACGGGTGTTACTGCATGCCGGTTTCAGCGCGTACTGGCCGCTGGTGAAGTCCCGGCCGGTTCAGCAGCTCCACGCGTACGAGAAGACGGTGCAGACGCTGTGCCGGCACTGGGATTCGCGCGCCGACTACGTCCCCGACCCGGTGATATCGGAGCGGCAGCGGGTGCAGCAGCAGCACGTCGTGGAATGGCTCGAACTGTGTGCGCAGCGCTCCGGCGCCCGGTGGATCGAACCGGTGGATTCGGTGGCCGGGTACGTGATCACCGTGGTTCAAGGCTCGGTACTGCGCTGGCTGGCCGATTGCGATGACGAGGCGATTCTGGTGGCGTTCGACGACCTGGTGTCGAATCTGGTCACCCGCGCTGTCGATGCCTGATCTCGAAAAGCTGGACGTATGACCAGTCCGGTGGTTGAGTAGGCGGGGTGAGCACGACCTCGCCGATTGCCCACCTGCACGCGGCCACCGCGGACCTCGATCCGCCGCTGGCCGCCGTGGACCTGACCGTATTGCGCGCAAACGCCGCCGACCTGGTCCGCCGGGCCGGCGGCCGCCCGCTGCGGGTGGCCGGCAAATCGGTGCGCTGCCGAGCTGTTCTCGCGGAGGTACTGGGCCCGGAACTGACCGCGGCCGGCGGTTTCGCCGGGATCATGTCGTACTCGCTGGCCGAAGCGCTGTGGCTGGTCCGCTGCGGTGCCCGCGATGTTCTGCTCGGCTACCCCACTGCCGATCGCGCCGCGCTCGCCGAACTCGCCGGTGACGAACGCGCGCTGGCGGCAATCACCCTGATGGTCGACGACACCGCCCAGCTCGACCTGATCCGCGCCGCGATGGGAAGCAACCGCGTGGCACCGCGCATCTGCCTGGATGTCGACGCTTCGCTGCGGATCGGCCCGCTGCACCTGGGGGTGCGCCGTTCACCGGTGCGCACACCCGAGCAGGCCGCTGCCCTCGCCGCGCGAGCCTGCGACGGCGGATTCCGAGTGGTCGGGCTGATGACCTACGAGGCGCAGATCGCCGGACTGCCGGACTCCTCACTCGCGGTGCGGCTGATGAAGAAGGTATCCGCCCGGGAGATCGAACGCCGCCGGGCCGCCGTGCTGGCGGCGGTGGTGGCGGTGACCGGCGAGCTGGAAATCGTCAACAGCGGCGGCACGGGTTCCGTCGAGCTGAGTGCGCACGCGACCGGGGTCACCGAGATCACCGCCGGCTCAGGTCTTTACGTACCGACTCTGTTCGACGATTATCGTTCGTTCCGGCCGCGGCCCGCACTGTATTTCGCGCTACCGGTCCTGCGCCGGCCCGCCCCTGATATCGCTACGGTTTTCGCCGGTGGCTATATCGCTTCCGGCCCGGCCGGGCCGAGCCGGGTACCGGAACCGGTGTGGCCCAAGGGATTGCGATTGCTGGGCACCGAAGGGGCCGGAGAAGTGCAGACGCCGCTGTCGGGACCGGCCGCACCGGAAATCGGGGACCGGGTGTGGTTCCGCCATGCCAAAGCCGGTGAACTGTGCGAACGGTTCGATCGGCTGTACCTGGTGGACGGCGACGGAACCCGCACCGAGGTGCCGACCTATCGCGGTGAAGGAAAATGCTTCGGGTGATTCCGCGGAATCCGGTGGCCCGGAAAAATCGGTTGATCCGGATTTCCGGCCGCGAATTCAGCGGCCCGGCCGGATCTATTTTCCGGCGCTCACAACCGGATGAAATCGGCGAGAGCCGATAATTCGCCGAGCGTTTCCGGGAGGAATTCCGTCAGTAACGGGGAACGGACGATAATCGCGCGGCACCGGGCGCGGCACAATGTGTCGTGTACCAGAGCGGCCGACAGCAGCGCGCCGACCGGGCCGGGCGCATCCTCGGGAGTGGAAGTGGCCGGTGACACCAGCACCACGGCCGCCTCCCGGCCGCGGAACAACTCCGGAGTTCCCACCAGTACCTCTTCGATCCGTGCGCGCGACAGCAGTGTCCGGATCAGGCTCACCTGTGCCCGGTGCGGCGAAACCACGACGATATCGTGCGGTTGCAGCTGCCGGCTGCCGGTGCCGTCGTTCCAGGTACGGCCCAGCAGCTCACGGATCTGCTGCAGGACCTCCCGGGCCTCGGCATCCGACGAGGTCGAGTTGCCGTGGTGCGCCACGAGCACCGTGGCGATCCCGGGTTCGAGCGTCGTCTCCGGATCCGGCGGCACCGGCACGGCACGTAACCGGTTGTCGAAGAACAGGCGCGATACCGGATCACTCACCCGCGGGTGCATACGATGGGTCCGGCCCAGGAAGTAGCCGTGTGTGGCGGGCAGCGTCCGCCGGCCTGCGGCCAGCCACGTGAGAACAGGGATATCCACCGGCTCCGGATGCGGGCCGGGACCCGGCCGGTGCCGTTCGGTGGGATCACCGGCCAGCAGCAGGTTTCGGGCACTCACCGATACCGCCGCCGCCGTGGCCAGAGGGAAAGCGTTCGCATCGGCGATGACCAGCAGATCCAAGGCATCCCGGGGGACACGGGCGGGATCGATGAAATCGCCTGGAGTACCGCCCAGAACGCATCCGCGTATGGCGTTCGACAGGAACCGGGAGTAGCGGGCGGAGTCGAGTACCAGCCATTCGGGGGCAACCGCCACGGCATCGCTCTTCGCGACCAGCTCGGGGAGCACACCGGCGCGCACGATCGCATCGAGCAGATTCTCCACCGGGACGGCGGTGGGCGCGACGATACCGATACGCCAGTTGTCCCCGGTGACCAGTGCGGCGATCGCCGCGGCCAGCACGGCGGTCCGCCCGGTGCCCGTGGGTGCCTGTACGGCCAGGTAAGAGCGGTCCAATGCGCGCAATGCCGTGGTGATCGCGGCCGCGGAATCGGGGGCAGCGGACGGACCCGCGGATATCGCGTCTCGCGGGTCCACGACCTCATGGGCACCTGGTCCGGGGATACCCCCGCCGGGGCGTGCGGAGTCCTGCCGCCCTGCTACGGGCGTGGTCGCGACGGGTTCATCCTGGGCAGGTAGCTCCGGGCCGGCCGAAACGAGCGAGTTCGGCCGACGGGCCGGGAACTCGGGTGCGCTGAGATGGGCTCGGGGACCGGTTGTACGGTCCGCGCTGCGGGCGGTTGTGCCGGGCTGGGCCTGCGGATCGGGTACGTGGGGTGGGGTGGAGCCGGATGTGTGCGCCGTCGGCGCGCCGGTATCGGCTGCGGGTGTTCCGGTGACGGGTGAATCGGAGTCCGCCGGATGTCGTGTGGGCGGATGGTATCCGGTCGGTCGCGTGGTGGCCCGCCCGGATTCGTCCGGTGAGGGCGTCGACGAGGGGGATTCGGCGGCAGGTTCGCAATCGTGCAGGGAAGCGGCGTCTGTCGTGGCGGGCGTACGGGTTCCGATGCCGGTTGTGGCGGGAGGTGAACCGGCGGCAGTCGCGGGTGCGGTGTGTGAATCGGTACCGGGTGTGTGCGCCGGGCGCGCGGTCGCCGATGTGCTGAGTGGCCTGGAATCGGATGCCCCGGTGTTCGGGTCGGGCGTCCCGGACCCCGTGGGTGGCCCAGGCGGGATGCCGGTGGTCGTCTGCGGCGCGGGTGCCGGTGCGTCTGCACGCGCGCCGGTACGGGGTGTGCGCATCCGGGGCGGGCGGCGGGCGAGGACGTCGAATATCGGAGTGCCCGGGAGCCCGGGCAGGGTGACGAGCAACTGTTCGCCGATTTCCTCCAGCGCTTGTGCATCGGCAGCCGGTGGACCGGGCAGCGCCGGCGCGAGGGCGATCGGCAGCTCGTCGTGTGCCGCGGCGCCCGGTGCGAGGGTTTCCTCGAGCCGTACCGTATCGGTGAGGTCCGGTTCCACCGCACAGCCCAGGACGGTGGCCGGGTCGACGGTTCTGATCGCGAGGGACGCGTGCCGGTCGGCTTCGTAGACGACGTAGACGCGAGTGCCGGGTGCGAGCCCGGGACCGGTGAGCCGGCCGCGCAGGCGCAGGAAGCGGCGCACCGTATCTCCCGGGCCGATATGCCAATTCGTATCCACCGCGCACGAATCGGCCACCATCACCCCGGGGTCCGGCGCCCACTCGGACAGGGGATGGGTGAGCCGGTCGATATGGGCCCACCAGGAAGTCTGTTGTTCGCGACGGTGATAGCCGAGCAGGGCGGCCGTGAGCGCCGCGACCCGGTGCGGATCGGTTCCCGGGGGCCGTTCGGGGGCGGTTCGGGTGCGGCCCGCGTACTCGGTGAGCGCCGCCTCGGTGGACGAGGAACACACAGCGGGTGTTTCCCGCAGCAGCCGGTCCAGGGTGCCGCTGCGGGTATCGGGCGGCCGGGGTGCAGCGGTGCCGGCTTCCTTGCGTAACCGGTCGGCGAGCCACAGCGCGGCCCGGCCGTCGGTTTCGCCGGCGCGACCGAGTGTTGCCGTGACCTGGTCCAGCGCGTAGGAGCGGGCTCCGAGGACGAACGCGCCGCGCACGATCGGATACAGATCCACCAGAACGCCGGTCCGTAGCAACGTGTCAACGGTTTCCTCGCCGGCGCCCAGGTGGCCGGCGGTGTGCAACAACAAGGTCCTGCCGGCGGTCGTGTAATGGAAGATGTGCAGGCCGGGATCGGCCAGTAGCGGCTCGGTGAGCGCGGCCAGCAGATCGGAGAAGGCTCGCCGGGCGCTGTCGCGGCGCGCCTTGCGGTGCTGCGGGGACAGGCCGTCCACCGGCGATTCGATCGGTAGTTCGCAGGACAGCCGGACGGATTCGCGGGCGGCCACCACCACCCGCACGCGGTCCGGTGCCACCGGGTGGATGTGCAGTGCCAGATCCCCCGGTGTGGCGGGCGGGAGCATACCCAGGGCCGCCGAATCGGCCGGGAGCAGTTCACCGCGACCGGAATGTTCCTGGCGCAGCTGGACAACCGCCTGGGTGCGCAGCCGGGCGAGGGTGTGCGCCGGCACCTCCGGCGGTGTCGCGATCCGGGTGGTGAGCCGGTCGATGGTGGTGATGCCGGCCGCGCGCAACGCCGCCCGGGTGGCCGGATCCATCCCGGCGACCAGCAAGAGATCGCGAGCCTCGGCCCGGGCGGCAGCGCAGACAACGCAGCGGCCGCACGCCCGGAAGCGCGGATCGCCCCATTGCACCGGCAGGAGCTCGGTCGAATGTTCGTCCAGGATCTGCTGTATTCGCCGGCGACGCGCCCGATACACCGCCTGCGCATCGGCTACCTCGGCGAGGTGTGTCGTATCGCCGGCGTGGATGTGCAGGCGCGGATCGACAGGCACCGGCAGCGATTCGAGGAATTCCGCGGCAGCACCCAGCCGCAGTGCGGTGGGTACCGGCCGGGCTCGCGTGGCGCCGTGCAGCCGCAAACCGTCCGGGGTTCGCGTCGCCAGGTCCACGTGGGTGAAGAAACCGCCGTCGAAGAACACCGCGCCCAGTACCGCCGGAGCGCCGCCCCGTACCGCGGCGACCGACGCGCTGTGCGCGGTGGCGAGCGCACCCAGCGGGTCGGCCGGGTCGGCGGGCGGAGCAAGTTCCACCACACCGGCGCCGTGGCGGCGCAACACCGTTTCGCGCAGCGCCGCGAACCGCGACTCACCCGGGGCAGTCGCCGGCGGCACACCGTACTCGCCGAAACCAGTATTTGCCGCTGCTCCGCCGCCGCCACCGGGGACCGTACCGAGTTCGGCGTCGAGCGCGCGCAGCAGCGCGAACTCACAGCGCGCGCCGCGCTCCAGATCTGTGGCGCCGCACACCACCCGATCACCGACAACGAACACCCTCGGTCCTCCTGCGACCCAGCGATACTGCCGGCGAGCGGGGACACGCACACCGGACGCGGCCCACTGTAATCACCGGCCCGGACCTGGTGGGACGGACCGTGGATTCTACGAACGCGGTTTGCGCCGCTCGTACCGTTTGGGACCGTCGCGCCGCGGCCCGCGGCCGATCGAACGATGTCCGGGCGGCCCCTGGTCGAGCTGCAATTGGATCAGGACGCCGCTGATCCGGGTGCTCCGCAATGCTTCCAGCGTTTCCGGCGGCAACTGGGCCGGCAACTCCACGAGGCTGTGATCGGGGCGGATGCTGATATGCCCGAAATCGCTGCGCCGCAGACCACCCTCGTTGGCGATCGCACCCACGATCGCGCCCGGTACCACTCGGTGCCGTTTACCGACGCTGATGCGATACGTCGCCAGTTCGGCGCCGGTGGCGCGATGCCGGCTCGGGCCGCGCCGGTCGTCGAAACCGCTGTCGTCGAAGTTACGCGGCCCGCGTTCCCGGCGCGGCCGTTCCACCGGCTCCGGCTCGGGTTCGAGGAAGAAACTCTCGCCGTCGTGCGCGGCGACCGCCAGAGCCGCGGCGATATCGGCCAGCGGAGTGTTGTGCTCCCGCTCGTAGTCCTCGATGAGCTTGCGGAACAACGCCAGATTGTCCGAGCTGAGGTTCTCGGTGATGGCATCGCCGAACTTCGCGACCCGCTGCGCGTTCACATCGTCGACACTGGGCAGCTGCATCTCGGTGAGCGGGTGCCGGGTCGCGCGTTCGATGGATTTCAGCAGATGACGTTCCCGGGGCGCCACGAACAGCAGGGCCTCGCCACTGCGGCCGGCGCGCCCGGTGCGGCCGATCCGGTGCACGTAGGACTCGGTGTCGTGTGGGATGTCGTAGTTCACCACATGCGAGATACGGTCCACGTCGAGGCCGCGGGCCGCGACATCGGTGGCGACCAGGATATCGAGGGCGCCCGCCTTCAATTGCCCGATGGTGCGCTCACGCTGCGCCTGGGCGATATCGCCGTTGATCGCCGCGGCCGAGAACCCGCGGGCGCGCAGCTTCTCGGCCAGCTCCTCGGTGGCCTGTTTGGTGCGCACGAAGATGATCATGGCCTCAAAGGCCTCGACCTCGAGGATCCGAGTGAGGGCGTCGAGTTTGCGCTGGTGCGACACCAGCACCCAGCGCTGGGTGATATTGGTGGCGGTGCTGGTCTTGGACTTGACCGTGATCTCGACCGGTTCGCGCAGGTACTGCTTGGAGATCTTGCGGATCGCGGCGGGCATGGTGGCGGAGAACAACGCCACCTGCTTCTGCGCAGGGGTATCGGCGAGGATGCGTTCGACATCCTCCTGGAAACCCATCTTCAGCATCTCGTCGGCCTCGTCGAGCACCAGGTAGCGCAGCTGCGACAGGTCCAGCGTGCCCTTCTCCAAGTGGTCGATCACCCGGCCGGGGGTACCCACGACCACCTGTGCGCCGCGGCGCAGACCGGACAGCTGCACGCCGTAGCTCTGCCCGCCGTAGATCGGCAGCACATGCGTATTCGGCATATGCGTGGCGTAGCGGCCGAACGCCTCGGCGACCTGGATCGCGAGTTCCCGGGTCGGGGCGAGGACCAGCGCGGCCGGCTGTTTGCCGGTGGGCCGTTCCTGCAGCAATCCCATCAGAATCGGGATGGCGAACGCGGCCGTCTTACCGGTACCGGTCTGCGCGAGACCCACCACATCCGCTCCCTCGAGCAACGGGGGGATGGTCGCGGCCTGGATGGGGGAGGGGGATTCGTAGCCGACATCGGCGATGGCCGAGAGGATTCGGTCATCGATTCCGAGATCGGCGAAAGACGGTCCGGCGGATTCGGCGTTTTCGGCTTGCGCGTCGCCAGGGTCTCCGCCGAGGCTGCCGTCGCCCTGATTGGTGCTCATTGACCAGGAGTTTACTGGTACGGCCTGGTCGTCCGGCCCACCGGGCCATACGGTGTCAGCATGGATGCCGACCCCGCCGATCAGCCGCGCGCGGACGCGCCGGCGCTGGCCGTGGTGCAGTTCGCACCGCATACCGATATCGACACCAACCTCGCGGCACTCACCGAACTGGTCCGCGCCGCCGTCGATCAGGGCGCGCGCATCGTGGTCGCCCCCGAATACTCCATGTTCGCCCTCGGTCGCCTCGACCAGCGGGTCCACGCCGCGGCCCAGCCGCTCGACGGCCCGTTCGTCACCGCTCTCGCGCGTCTCGCCGCCGACACCGGAGTGCACCTCGTGGCCGGGATGGTCGAGACCACCGCGCCCGGCGACGATCGGATCCACAACACCCTGGTGGTGCTGGGACCCGACGGCACGCTGATCACGCAGTACCGCAAAGTGCACCTCTACGACGCTTTCGGTCAACGGGAATCGGAGATCGTCCGCCCCGGCCCGCTCACCGAGCCACCCTTGTTCACCGCCGCCGGCCTGACCTTCGGTCTGCAGACCTGTTTCGACCTCCGCTTCCCCGAGGGCTTCCGGCGCCTGGCCGCCGCCGGCGTGCAGGTCCAACTGCTCCCCGCCCAGTGGATACCGGGCCCCGGGAAGGTCGACCAGTGGACCACCTTGCTCCGGGCACGCGCCATCGAGAACACCGTCTACCTGGCCGCCGCCGACCATTGCGGCCCACGCGGCGCCGGCCATTCGATGATCGTCGACCCGGCAGGACAGGTCGTGCGCGAACTGGCCGACGAACCCGGGATCGCGCTGGCGCCCCTGGAGCCCGAACTACTGGACAAGGTGCGCCGGACCAACCCGAGCCTGTCGCTACGCAGATTCACCGTCGCGACGCCGTAGTGAGTCGCGAGACCGCGAACCGCGCACTGTGGTGCCGACCCTTTGCGCAGCGTGGTTCGAGACACAGCCGACGGGTGTGATCCCCACTGTTCGAGGACCCGGCGGTCGCGGCCGCACCGCCGGGCGCCCTGTCGGCCGACTTCGAGGGCGCGACAAAGCTGGTCGAGGTGATCGGCGCTGCTGTCGCCGGAGCCGGCGATCACCTTCGGACCCGAAGTGCCGCGCCGCGACATTCCCGGCCGACGCCGGGGAGTCGACGATCAGCGAAATGCGCCGGTGTCGATCGGGCCGACAGGGCTCGGCGGTCCGTGGCGGGCCGCTGCCCCGATAGCGCTGCCGGGGCCGTCCACGAACGGTGACAGTGGAGATCGGCCACGGTGGCGCCGGAAGCGAGTAGCGTCGAAGGTGATGCTCTACGCCGATCGGGTAGCTGCCGGACGTGCGCTGGGAAGCGAACTGAGCCACCTGCGTGCGGGGGATGCGCGGGCGCCGGGTCCGCTGGTACTGGGCTTGCCGCGCGGGGGTGTGCCGGTGGCGGCGGCAGTCCGTGAGGTGATCGGCGGGGACCTCGATATCCTGCTGGTCCGCAAACTCGGGGTGCCCTGGCAGCCCGAACTGGCGGCGGGGGCCATCGGGGAGCAGGGGGTGCGGGTGGTCAACTCCGATGTGATCCGGCAGACCGGACTCGATACCACGCGGCTCGATGCGATCGAAGCGGAGGAACGCGACGAACTGGAGCGGCGCAGCGCGCTGTGGCGGGGCGACAGACCATCGATCCCGCTGCGTGACCGCACCGTGGTGATAGTCGACGACGGTATCGCCACAGGAGCGTCCGTCGTCGTGGCCTGCCGGGTGGCGCGTGCGCAGGAACCGCGACGCCTCGTGGTGGCGGTGCCGGTTGCGGCGCCGGAGGCGTTACCGCGGATCCGCGCGGAAGCGGACGAGGTGGTGTGTCCGCACGCACCGGCGGCGCTGGCCGGGGTGGGCGGGGCCTACCGGGATTTCCATCAGCTCGCCGATTCCGAGGTCAGTGAACTGCTCGGGTGAGGCTATCGATTTCCGCACGGAACCACCGGGTTGCCGGGCGCGGTCGCCGGGCCGCCCGGAGGCCGGGGTTGCTCCGGCCGGACGTCCGCCGAGTGGGTCGGCGTGGTCCGGCCGGAGCGCGGGATCACAGCTCCGGCTGTGCGTACTCACCCACGCGGTCGCTGAGGATGCGCAGATGTTCCAGGCTGCTGCCGAGCGTGCGCTCGATGGCGGTCAGCCGGGCCACATAGTGGCTCACCGGGTATTCGGAGGTGACTCCGATACCGCCGTGCATCTGGATCGCCTCCTGTCCGACATGCCGCGCCGAGCGGCTCACCTGCAGCCGGGCCCGGGACGCGATCACCGGGTCGGGGGAATCGACCAGGGCCGCGGTGAGGTAGTAGCTCATGCTGCGAGCCAGCTCCAGCGAGACGTACATATTCGCGGCACGCTGGGTGAGGGTCTGGAACTTCGACAGCGTCACCCCGAACTGTTTGCGGGTCTTCAGATAGTCGGTGGTCAGCCGCAGCGATTCCTCCATCGCCCCGATCGACTCGGCGCACAACCCGGCCTGGGCCGCGACCAGCACCGATTCCACGGTGGCGGAGGTGTCGCCGGAATCCAGCAGTTCGGCCGGCGCGCCGGCGAACTCCACCTGCGCGCCCCGCAGATTGTCGACCGTCCGGTACGGCGTCCGGGTGACGCCGTCGGCGTCCGCCACGACCAGGAACAGTCCGAGACCGCCGCCGGGCAGCGTCGCGGTGACGACCAGTTCGTCGGCGCAGTCGCCGTGCGGTACCGGGTTTTTCACACCGGTCAGCGTGTAGGCGTCGCCGTTGGCGGTGGCGGTCGTCGCGACGGCGTGATCGGGCCAGCGGGTGCCCGGTTCGCCATGCGCGAAGGCGAGCAGTTTCGACCCGGACGCGACCTCGGGCAAGATCCGCTGCCGCTGATCGGCGTTACCGGCCGCGCTGATCAATCCGCCCGGCACCAGCACCGCGTCCAGCAGCGGTTCCGGTGCGAGCCGGCGCCCGAACTCCTCGAGTACCAGCATGGTTTCCACCGGGCCGGCATCCATTCCGCCGTCTTTTTCGGCGAAGCTCAGCCCGAGCACGCCCAGTTCGGCGAGCTGACCCCAGACCTCGCGACTCCAGCCGAGATCGGTTTCGGTGACCGCCAGCCGCGATTCCGGGTTGTAATGGCGATTGAGCAGGTCACGCACGGTGTCGCGGAGCATGACCTGTTCGTCGGTGAGATCGAAATCCATAACCTGACCTCACAATCCGAGGATCGAGGAGGCGATGATGGTGCGCTGCACCTCGCTGGAACCTCCGTAGATGGTTGTCTTGCGGTAGTTGAGGTAGCTGGGGCCGGTGCGCTGTGCCCATTCGGGTGAGGCGATATTCCCGGCGCCGACCGGCAGGGCATCCGGGCCGGCGATATCGAGCAGGAGTTCGGTGGCTGCCTGCTGCAGTTCCGAACCGCGCATCTTCAGCACCGAGGAGGCCGGATTCGGCTTGCCCTCGGACGAGTTCGAGACCACGCGCAGCTGAGTCAGCTCCAGGGCGAGCAGTTCGTTCTCCAGTTCGGCGATGCGGGCCGCGAACAGGGGATCCTCGAGCAAGGTTGCAGAACCGGACTTCGTGGCCGCGGCGTATTCCTTGGCCACCCCGATCTTCACCTTGGTCCGGCCGACGGCGGTGATACCGGTGCGCTCGTTGCCGAGCAGGAATTTGGCGTAGGTCCAGCCCATGTTCTCCGCACCGACCAGCTGATCGGCGGGGACCCGCACGTTCTCGAAGAAGACCTCGTTCACCTCGTAGCCGCCGTCGATGAGCTTGATGGGGCGGATGGTGACGCCGGGGGTTTTCACGTCGAAGAGCAGCATGGAGATACCGGCCTGCTTCTTCGGGGCGTTGGGGTCGGTGCGGACCAGGCAGAAGATCCAGTCGGCCCACTGGGCGGCCGTGGTCCAGATCTTCTGGCCGTTGACGATGTAGGAGTCGCCGTCGCGGACGGCGGTGGTGCGCAACGAGGCCAGGTCGGAGCCGGCGTCGGGTTCGGAGAAGCCCTGGCACCACCAGATATCGAGGTTGGCGGTGGCCGGCAGGAAGCGCTTTTTCAGTTCTTCGGAGCCGAACTGGGCGATGACCGGGCCGATCATGGTGGCATTGAAGGTCAGCGGGTCGGGCACGCTGGCCAGCTGCAGCTCGTCCTGCCACAGATGCCGTTGCATGGGGGTCCAGTCCTTGCCGCCCCATTCCACCGGCCAGTTCGGCACGGCCAGGCCGTGCTGGTTGAGGATCCGGTGGGCCGTCACTATGTCCTCACGGGACAGTTCGTGACCGTACTTCACACGTTCCCGGATCTCGGCGGGGATCGCGGTGGTGTAGATCTTCCGCAGTTCGTCGCGGAAGGCGACCTCGTCGGGAGACAGAGTTAATTTCATACACATCTCCAAATATGTCTCGATTGTCCCGCATCGAATTTACACCCCTGACCTATCCTGCCGCGTCGAGTGCATCACATGCAGCCGGCGTACGCCGCCGATAACGCGGGCCGAGAGCGGAGTGTGACCCGGCGGTGTCCCGCCGGTGCTGGTAACTTGCAGCGGTGGACGGGGGATTGCCGGTGGAGCCGGCCGGCCATCGCCGTGAGCGGATATAGGGAGTTCAGCAGTGCACAACAGAATCGCCGCGCGAACCGCGGCCGCAGCGGCCGCCCTCGGTATCGGTGCCGTGCTCACCTTCACCACCCCGGCCGCCGCCGCACCCGAACCCACCCCCGGTGAAACCGCGCTGACCGCCCTCACCGAACAGACCGCCGACGATCCGGCCGCTCGCCCGGGCGTGGACGCACTGCGCAGCTATCACGATTTCGTGGCCGCCCGTGATATCGCCGATATCCGCGTCTACACCCCCTTCGCCTACGCGGCCCCGACCTTCGGCTGCGGTAGCAACGGCGTGATCACCACAACGTTCGCGGCCGCCACCGCCAACGGCCCCAGCGTCAATCTGAGCGGCAAGCCCGGCACGCTCACCTTCCACGCCACCCCACGCCATTCCGGGATCCCGCAGGAGTCGGGCCTGGTCGTCGCCTGGATCAATATCAACAACGGCCGCAGCGGGCTGGATACGCTCAGCGATGTGACCCAGTTCGGCACCGCATCGCTGTCGCGGACCGTCGACAGCGGGCCGGGCACGGTCCTCGCCTCCATGTGGGGAACCGTGAGCTACCCGGGTGCGCTCTGCGTGATGACGCCTACCGTCGGCCTGTTCTCCGTACCGGATCTGCCGCCCGCCCCCGCACCGGACGCGGCTGTCCCACCCGTCCCGCAGGCCCCAGCTCCGCAGTCGGCTCCGGCGGCCCCCGCGCAGCCGGCTGCTCCCGCTCCCGCTCCCGCTCCGGCCCCGGCCTCGTCGTAACTCCTCGCCTCGCCGGTTCGCATCCCGTCCACGGGCCGGGGCGTAGATGCGTTTCCGTACCGCGCTGGTAGAGGTCGGTGCCCCGCGCGGGTGTCGTTCGGGCGAGTAGCACTGTTGAATCGGCATGTGCGACTTCGAGCCGGTCGACGATGTCGGACGCTTCGGCCGTGGCCGGGCGGCGGATGCCCGAAACGGTGGCCCGACCGGAGCTCACTCTGCCGGGGCGACGTGAACCACGTCGAAATGCGCCGGGAATACGGTCGGAATGGAAGTCACGATGCCGTCCGTGCTGCGGCGGGGCAGGGGAGCCGCCCGGGCAGCCGGGTTTTTTGCCAGAATTCGATCATGGGGTTTTTCGAAGGCTCACGCGGCCGGTTGCACTATCGGGGCCGGGAGGCCGGCGGGGCCTTCGCCGCACTGGCGTTGCTGCCCGGATCAGGGCAGCACAGCGGGCACTATCACGAGTTCGCGCGCCTGCTGAACGCGGCGGAGATTTCGGTGTTCACCCTGGACACAGCCGGGCAGGGGCTCAGTGAGGGGGATCCCGACCGGCCCGTCCGGTTACCCGAACTGGTGGACGACGCCGTACGTTTCGTCGCAGTGGTCCGCGACCGAGTCCCGGATCTGCCACTGACCCTCATGGGACATTCGCTGGGGTCGATCACGGCGCTCGCCGCGCTCGGGTCCGCTCGGCCGTCGGCCACTGCCGAGCCCGGATATCGCCTATCCCGACCCGGCGAACCGGTATCGGGTATCGGTGACCTGGCCGGAGTGGTGCTGTGTGGCACCCCGCAGCGAGCGTTCGGCGATACGTTCCCGCCGGCCGCGCCACTGCCGCGAGTGCTCGCGGTGCACGGGGTCGACGACCGGCGGGCGCCGGTCGAGGCGGTGCGCGACTGGGCGCGGCGCCATGATTCGGTGGAGCTGCGCGAGTATCCGGATGCGGGGCACGATCTGCTGCACGAGCGCGTGCGCGGCCGGGTCACGGCGGATATCGTGCAGTGGACGCAGGAGATCGTCGCGGGGCCGGTGCGGCGATGACGAGAGCCGCTGGGCGACAGCGGAACAGGAAGGGGGTCCGGCGATGCAGCCGAATACGATTACCGCGCTCGGCTCGGCCGTCGACGACGGAGAGCTGTGGATCGATGGAGTCCTGGTCGCCGAGGGCGCGCCGGAACGGTGCGCGCTGCGCTACGAGCAGCTGGCCGACCAGGTGGACGCGCAGATCGAAACCCTCGGCGGAGCGCTGTCGCTGCCCGGTTTCGGCGGTTTCGATTCCGGTGCGGCCCTGCGCGGCGGTTTCGAGCGAAAAGCCGGTGCCGCGATAGTGGCGCTGCGTGACTACGCGAGCGCGGCGCGGCAGCTCGCCCATACTTTCCGGAGCGCGGCCGCGGCCTATCAGCACGCCGATTCCGAGGTCGCTGCGGCGCTCGGCGCCACGCCGGCCCAGGTGTCGGGGGTGTCCGGTGCGTGAACTACCACGAACGGGCCTCCGGGGCGCCCACAATCGAGTGGATCCCGATTACGCGCCGACGGTGGAGGTTTTCGACAATCTGACTCACGAGCAGATTCACGCCGGGGTATCGCTGTTGGATCCGTCGGCCCTGCAGACCGGCGGCCAACTGTGGCAGGGTGCCGCAACCGGGCTGAACGACGCTGTGAACCAAGCGCATACCGAGATCAGCGGTGCCATCTCCGATGGCTGGCGGGGTGCCGCGGCGGGGCTCGCCGGCGCGGCGGTGCGCGATTTCGAGGCCGCGGGCCGGCAACTGGCCGATGTGCTGGCCACCGTGGGGCAGCGGCTGGGCCAGGCGGGTGACGCCGCGGAAACACTGCGCACCGGGATCGGGGAACCCTCCGGAGTCCGGCCGGATCTGCCGGCAGCACTCCTGGACCCCCATGCCGCAACCGGCAATATCGCCGCCCAGCAGGCAGCCGAGACCGAGCGCGCGGACGCGGTACGGGTGATGGAAAGTGTCTACCTTGGCGCCTTCATCCCGACCGGAGCGCAGGTCCCCGCCTTTCCCGACCTGCCCGTCTCCGGACCGGGAGATCCCGATGCGCCGACACCGGCCGGCGAGCCCGACGGCCCCGCCGCGTCCGCGACCGGAATGAGTTCGCCGGTGGCAAAGGTCGTTTCGTACGCCTCGGTGTCCACGGGAGAAACATCGAGCGCGCCGGTCGCCACCGGAGCCACCGCAGCTGATCCGGACGCTGCCGCAACGTCCGCACTTACCGGTGCACCTGGCGTCCCGGCGGGCGCACCGACGGTCCCGGCCCCGGCGGAACAGCCGCCGGCCACCACCGCTGCCGGAACGCAGCTACCGGGTTCCGCGGCCACCGCTACGCCGGTGGTATCCGGCGGCAGTACGCCCGTGGCAGCGGCGGGCGCACCGGCAGCGCCCGTATTCGCCGTCCCGGTCCGTCCCGCCGGGGCGGGGCCGGGTTCGGACAGTGCACGGGACCGCGATCGCGAGGAACAGCAGCGTGATCCGGGCGGGGACGCGATCACCGGGATGGGCGCGGGTGCGATCGGCGGCATGATGGGCGGTGCGATGGCGGCCGATACGGTGCGCGCGAATTCGCCGGCGGCGCCGGTGCGTACCGAACAGCCCGCCGACGAGGACGACCTGCATTTCGGCGACGACGAGCTCACCTTCCTGGAGGAAGGAGAGCCGGGTGGACAGTTGATCGGGACCCTCGATCCCACCACCCCGCCGGTTCTGGGCGAGTGGACCGACTCGGAGTGAACTGGATCCTCACCCCGGACCAGTTGGCGCTGGCTTGGGAACAGACAGTGGGCGATCGCATTCCTTACCCGCTGGCGGTGCGGTTGTCGGCCCGGGATTCCGCCGAGCGGACGGCGCAGCTGCCCGCACTGCGCGACTGGTGCGACACCACGCTCGACGCCGATCTCGAAGCGGCCCTACGCGTTCTGGCTGCGCCGGAGGTCAGTGTTTCGGCGTTCGGACAGGACGGTGCGGGCGCGCCGACCACCCGGGTGCTCGGCGCGTCGGCGGGACAGATCGGCGTCGTGGCCACTCAGCGTCCGGGGGGCGAGCCGGATCGCGGCGCCGATATCCGGATTCTGGCCGGGGCCGCCGGCTCTCTGCCCGTGCGCGTTGTCGCCGCGTTACCGGCCGCTTCGGCCGGTACCGGGGCGCGGTTGCGCGCGCCGCGGGCGGAGGTCGCGCGCGACGGCCGGGACCGGGTCACCGTGCCGGTCGCGGGTCCCGCGGTGGCGACCCGGATTCGCCGGCGGCTCAACCGGCCGCGCGACGGTATCGGCCAGCTCGTGGTCTCCGTGCACCGGCCCGCCCGGACCGACCCGTTCGGTGTGCTGTGCTGGATCGATATCGCCGGGGACGGCCGCTACGCGATCCATACCGGCACGATGGTCGATATCGCGGCCGTCGACGCCGAGCGGTTCACGAATTCGCTACGGCCCATGGTGACCGGTGCCCAGCGGGCGATTGCCTACGCCGAGCTCTGACGGCATCGCTTCGCGCGGAGCAGGACTCAGCCGCCGGAATTCGGGCGGACGGCCGGCGCGATCGTGATGGTGGGGACCGGAGCTCCGGATTCCGGTGTGCTGGTCTCGGTGGTTTCGGGTGCGAGCCAGAAGGGGGTGGGTTCCCCGGCGTCCGGTGCCGGCGGAGCCTGGGGGGTGCCTGCCGGTTCGGTGTCCGGTGTGGGATCGCCGCCCGGGATCTCGGTGGTGGACGAGGGTTCGGCGGCGCCGGGGGCCTCGATCGTCGTGGTGGGTTCCGCGACGATCGGGTCGGGCGGGGTGGTGCCGGTGGGAGCGGTTGGGGGAATCGGGGATTCGCTGTGTGCCGGTTCGATTTCCGTGCCGGGCGTGGGGGCTGCGGCCGAGTCCTGCCCCGGTGTGGTCGGCGGCTCCGATGTGGCCGAAAGCGTGGCGCGCCGGGTGGTTTCGTCGTTGCCGGGGGCGTCGCCGGGGTCGGTCGATGCGGATGCCGATGAGGTGACCGAGATCCGGTACTCCGGCGGCAGGGTGCGTCGCGGTGGTGGTTCGGGAGCCATCCGCCACGTGGGCGACGGCGGAATCAGGACCTGGGCCACGGTGGTGGCCGTCGGATCCGCGTAGCGCGCCTTTTCGACCGCCTGGGGCCCGGAGTGGATCGGTGGTGGTGGTACGTAGATGTCTTCCTGGCCGATCCCGCAGGCGCCGATGAACACCAGCCCGAGGGATACCGCACCGGCGGCGGCCAGCGGGCCGGCGACCTTCGTTTTGCTGTCCATCGGTGACGCTCCTGTGATAAGTCAGTGGCCTCACCTTAATCGAGGGCGTCCGGTGGAACTACCCCCCGCCCTGCCGATTCCGCTGGTTACCGTGTGTAAGGTCCGCTGGCGGCGGGTATATCAGGTATCGAATTGATATCGGCCGCGTGTCGCGTGCTTGTGTTGCGTAACAATCGTCGAGGTATGGCCTTAGCGTATGTTGCGGAAGTGACGCATGGGACACCGGAGTCCCCGGTGCCGATGCACCCAGTTGGTAGGCGCTACACGATTTCCGGATCGGCGCCATCGAGGAGTGATGATGGGAGACCAGACCACCACCGATCTGCCCGGCGCGGCAGAGGTGCCCGATACGCGGAAGGCGGACGCGGAGCCGGTGGTAACCGGTTCGTCCGGTTCCCGGGCGATGGTGGGTAGAGTTCTCGGCTGGCTGGTTTTCGCCGGGGGCCTGGGGGCGGCGGTCTTCGGAATCGCCACACTGCATGTCGTGATCAGTGTTATCGGTCTCATCCTGGCCTGCACCGCGGGCTTGACCCTGCTCAAGCTGCGAGCGGACGGGCCCGGCCCCGAACCCGAGGTGCGGATCGCCGGCTGAGCGGCTCGACGCGGCCGGCAAGTGCCTCGGCGGCAGTGGTTTCGGCTTCGATGACCGTTGCGCTGCCCGCCTGTGCGCACTGAGTGGGACACGTGTCCAATCAATGTTATGGGCAGTTGGCCGACCCTTGGCTCGGTCGTCACCCAGCCTGTCGAGTCCCTCGGGACGGGTAATCGGAGGTTTGCCGGACTCGGGCACCGTGAGTATTTTGGGCTGCGGTCGGGACGGATCAGGAGGAAAGTAGAAGATGATCGAAGCCGGGTCCGCGGTCCTGAATCTGGCGAATCTCGTCACGAACATTGCCGCCAATGTGACCTATATTCTGCAGGCCTGGGGAGTTCTCTGAGGGTTTGCCGATAGTGCGGCGGGGCGTCCGGTGGGCGCCCCGCCGCACTACGTCCGGGGGCGACCACGACCTCCGGTGGGTGCTCGTTCGGATACCCCGGACCCGCGCGGCCTGGCCCTGGGACGGATAACGTATGCGGCATCGTGCATCACCGCATGACCGCCCGAGAGGAGACGCAGTGCCCCAGCAGGTTCGAGGTGTTATCGCCCGCAGTCCCGGCGCCCCGGTCGAACTCGTCCCGATCGTCCTGCCCGACCCCGGGCCGCGCGATGTGGTGGTGAAAGTCCAGGCCTGCGGCGTATGCCATACCGATCTGACCTACCGCGAAGGCGGGATCAACGACGAATTCCCGTTCCTGCTCGGCCACGAGGCCGCCGGTATCGTGGAAACCGTGGGTTCGGCGGTAACCCATGTGGAACCGGGCGATTTCGTGATCCTGAACTGGCGTGCGGTCTGCGGACAGTGCCGGGCCTGTAAACGCGGACGTCCCTGGTACTGCTTCGACACCTTCAACGCGAGTGTGCCGATGACGCTCGAGGACGGTACCGAACTCACCCCCGCGCTCGGTATCGGCGCGTTCGCCGATAAGACGCTGGTCCACGAGGGCCAGTGCACCAAAGTGGATCCGGAGACCGATCCGGCGGTCGCCGGACTGTTGGGCTGCGGTGTGATGGCCGGCCTGGGCGCCGCAGTGAACACCGGCAATGTCGGCCGGGGTGATTCGGTCGCGGTGCTCGGCTGCGGTGGTGTGGGTGATGCCGCGATCGCCGGGGCCCGGCTCGCGGGTGCGGGCACCATCATCGCCGTGGACACCGACGCCCGGAAGTTCGACTGGGCCCGCGAACTCGGCGCCACGCATACCGTCGATGCGTCCGCTACCGATCCGGTCGCGGCGATCCAGGACCTCACCGGCGGTTTCGGCGCGGATGTGGTGATCGACGCCGTCGGCCGGCCGGAAACCTGGAAGCAGGCGTTCTATGCGCGCGATCTGGCGGGTACCGTGGTGCTGGTCGGTGTCCCGACGCCCGATATGAAACTCGAGATGCCGCTGATCGATTTCTTCAGCCGCGGCGGATCGCTGAAATCCTCATGGTACGGCGACTGCCTGCCCGAACGCGATTTCCCGATGCTGATCGACCTGTACCGGCAGGGCCGACTCCCGCTGGAGAAGTTCGTCACCGAGCGGATCGGCCTGGACGCCGTCGACGAGGCGTTCACCACCATGCACGGCGGGGCCGTGCTGCGTTCGGTGGTGGTCCTGTGACGGCGCGCGTGGAGCGGATCGTCACCGAAGGCCAGTTCTGCCTGGACGGCGGTTGCTGGGATGTGGCGAACAATATCTGGCTGGTCGGCGACGACAACGAGGTCGTGATCATCGACGCCGCGCACGATGCCCAGCCGATCCTCGACGCGGTCGCGGGCCGCCGGGTGACCGCCGTCATCTGCACCCATGCCCACAACGATCACGTGACGGTGGCGCCCACCCTGTCGGCGGCCACCGGCGCCCCGATCCATCTGCATCCCGCCGACGATGTGCTGTGGCAGCAGACCCATCCCGGGGTCGAATACCGCGAGTTGTCCGACGGCGCGGTTTTCGAGATCGCCGGCACGCAACTGCGGGTCCTGCATACACCGGGCCATTCCCCGGGCTCGTGCTGCCTGCACCTGCCGGAAGCGGGTGTGGTCTTCAGCGGCGACACGCTGTTCGAGGGTGGTCCGGGCGCGACCGGACGCTCGTATTCGGACTACCCGACCATTCTGGGGTCCATCAACGATGTCCTTTTCGCGTTACCGGACGAAACGGTCGTGCACACCGGCCACGGGTCGGATACCACCCTCGGGGCCGAACGCGCCAACGTCCCGGCGGCTTCCTAGCAAGCGCCGCGCAGCCCACCGCGCCCGGTCGCGGTGGGCTGGAACCATCTCATATCTCACGCGAAGTGCCCCGGTGCGTCTCATGCGAAGTGCCCCCGGTGCGCGCTCCGGAGGTCCGGCCGCGCGGTGCACGGCACCGGCAGTCGGCGGCGCCCCCACGGGCAACCGAGGGAAGACGATCGCACTGCGGCCGTGAGCGGCCAGCGATGGCACTGGCGGCGCTCCACTGTCGGCGGCGGGCGGAGTGTCCGGCCGGGCGGCGATCGTCAGGGTTCGGCGAACACCCGGCGGATCCCGCACCACAGCCGTCCCGTCCGTGGTGGGGGATTGGGGCTGTGGATGGTTTCAGGTGCGGGGTTCCAGGATGAAGATGGGAATCTTGCGTTCCGTCCAGGACTGGTAGTTCGCGAAATCCTCGTACAGTTCGAGCAGCCGAGGCCACAGCCCGTCGCGTTCGGTGTCGTCGGCGAGGCGGGCGCGGACCGGGAGGCGGTCCTTGCCGACCTGGATCGTGGTATCCGGCTGGGCGACCAGGTTGTAGTACCACTGCGGGTTCTTCGGTAGCCCGCCCTGAGAGGCGACGATGACGATATTCGCGCCGTCGCGCAGGTAGAGCAGCGGGATCGTGAACTGTTTGCCGGATTTGCGGCCGGTGTGGTCGAGCAGCAGCGTCGGCACCGGTTTGCGGAATCCCGCGCCGACGCGCCAGTTACCGCCGATCCGGCCGCCGGTGCGTTTGTAGGTCCAGGTGTTGACCTTGGACATGTATTTGATGATGGTGGGAACCAGCGACGAATCGAGCTGCTTGGGTCGGTCCATGAGATTTTCGAAGCTTTCTTCCGCTGCTCAGCGCAGGATCAACAGGGCCGATTTCTCGATGAGTTCGGCGATATCGGCATAGGACGCGTAGCCCATACCGGCCCGCACCAGTGCGCCGGCATAGACGAGTTCGAGGGAGACCACGATTTCCGGATCGGCGCCGGGGCCGAGGGCACGTTCGATCCGGGTGCGGATCTCCAGGCCGATCCGGGCCCGTAGATGCGCCACATCGGGGTCGCGGCCGAGCAGTGCGCTGGTGACGGCCCCGGCGACTTCCTGATCGTCGGCGACGAGCAGCGCGATGGAGCGCAATTCGGCCACCACCCGCATCGTGGGATCGGGATCCTCGCTGACCGGGGATTCCGTTGCCACGAGCCGGCGCCAGAAGATCTCGGCGACCAGATGTTCCTTCGACGAGAAATAGGTGTACGCGGTGGCGGTACCCACACCTGCCGCGGCGGCGACCATGCGAATGGTCATCCCCGCGAATCCTTCGCGTGTGAGCACCTCCACCGCTGCCTTCGTCAGTTTGTCGACCGTATCTGCCTGTTTCGCGGACAGGCGGCGACGGGTGGCTTCGATGACGAGAGGTTCACCTTCGGACATGTGTCCGACCGTACCGTTTCACGCTTTCGCGGCCGCAATCCCGGCCCGGCGGCCGTAGAAGCTGCCGTCGCCCAGGGACGTTCCGCTGGCGTAACCGCCCGCGCAGACACCGGAAGTGCAGCGCCCCGCCGCGAACAGACCGGCGATCGGCCGGCCGTCGACATGCAGGACCCGCGAATCCAGGTCGGTGCGCAGACCTCCGAGGGTGAATCCCGCGGTGAAACTGCGCATATCGAAGGCCGCGAACGGTCCTTGCAGCGGTGCGGTCCACTCCGGTTTCTTGCCGAGCAGCGGGTCCTGGCCGTTCGCCGCGTGCTTGTTGTAGAGCTCGACGGTGGTCTGCAACGCGAGTTCGGGCAGGCCGATATCGGATTCCAGTTCGGCGACCGTTTCCGCGGCCCAGGTGGGCGGCTGCCGGAAGAACGGCGTGGAGGTCTCGGTGGTGAGCGATTCCTCGTAGGCGGCCTCGCCGATGATCAGATACGCCTGGTTTTCCTGATGGAACAGCGTCATCTGCCCGATCCGGCCCGGATAGGTGTCCTCGGGGACGTACCGCTGCCCGCGGCCGTTGACCAGGATGCCGCGCGCCATCATCTGCGGGTCACCGAAGAACGCGACCTCGGTGGCGTCCATATGCGCCAGATCGGCGCCCAGGGCCTGGGCCAGCCGGATGGCGATACCGTCGTGTTCCTCGATGGCGGCGCCCGGGCGGCCGATGAGCCGCGGGGCGAACCCTTCGATCATCTGGTCGTGATAGGCGAAACTGCCCGTGGCCAGCACGACCCCGCGTTCGGCCCGGATGGTCAGCTCCTTGCCGTACTGTTTGGCGACCACGCCGACGACCCGGTCGCCGTCCACGATCAACCGCTGGATCCGGGTGTCGTATTCGGCGGTCACCCCGAGCTTTTCGGCGGTTTCGGCGAGCGGCTTCATCAGCATGTAGCCGCCGCCTTTGGAGCCCGTCCGCTTGTTCGTCATCTGCGGAACGTGACCGCGCGGCGCCGGGTCGGCGATGGTGTTGAACGGCGCGGCGTTCTCGCCACCGGAATACATGAGGCCCTCGTCGTGCGGCGGTTCCCAGCCGGGTTCGCCCCAGAACTCCGCTTTGAACGGAACGCCGTTGGCAACCAGCCATTCGTAGTGTTCGACGCTGCCCCGGCAGTAGTCGGCGATCTTCTCCCGGTCCACGCCCGGTCCGAGGGCGGCGACCATGAATTTCTCCATGTTCTCGGCACTGTCCTCGAAGCCCAGCGCACGCTGCAGCGGTGTGCCGCCACCGAGATAGATGAACCCGCCTGCCAGCGCGGCCGCCCCGCCCCAGCCGCTGGTGCGTTCCAGGATTAGCACCTGTGCCCCGGCCCGCGCGGCCTCGATCGAAGCGCAGACGCCGGCGATTCCGTAGCCGGCGACGACCACATCGGTGGTGCGGTCCCATTCGGCGACTTCGGCGGCGGACAGCGGTCGGATGGTGGTGGCCTCGGCCATTATTCGGTTTCCTTACTGTCGTTCTGCGCCGTGGCGGTGTCGTTCTGCTGCCCGGCAGCGGTGACACCCTGTTCGCCGATGCTGCCACGGGAGGCCCCCGCGGCACCGGGCCGGTCTCGCTGAGCGGAGGCGACGGGTGGCTGCCACCCGGCCGAGATCGCACCCTGCCCGACACCGAGCCCGGCACCGAGGCGCGATAGCGCCAGGGTCGCCAGCGGTAGCTCGGTGCCCATCCGGCTGCCGAGTTCCAGCGCCAGGGACAGGTCTTTTTCGCCGAGTTCGCGGACATGGGTGAGGATCGGCAACCAGAAATCGCCGTCCTCGATCGGTGCGGTGGTTTCGCGCAGCATGATCGAACCGGCCCCGCCGGTCACCGCGTCCGAATGGCGGACGACCTTGCCCAGCGCCGCGATATCCAGTCCGGCGGCCTCGGCCAGCCGCTGCGCCTCGGTGGCGGCGGTGAACGAGATGAAATGCAGCAGGTTACGGGCCAGTTTCATGCGGGTGCCCGCCCCGACCTCGCCGGCGTGCAGCACCAGATCGGCGAAGCAGCCGAAGGGTTCCCGCACCGCGGCCACGGCGCTTTCACTACCGCCGACCATGACCGCGAGTCGCCCGCTGTTCGCGCCCGCGGCGCCACCGCTGATCGGGGCGTCGACCAGCTCCACGTCGCGTTCGGCGCACAACCGGGCGAATTCGCCGGCCGATTCGTCGCCGATGGTGGAGTGCACGGCCACCACGGTCCCCGGTGCGGCGGTGCTCAGCACTCCGTTCTCGCCGGTCAGCACGGTGCGGACCTGCCGGTCGTTCACCACCGCGATACAGACGACACCGCATTTCGCGGCGAGTTCGGCCGGGCTTGCGGCCGCATCGGCGCCCGCGTCGGTGAAGGGCTGCACGGCTTCGGCCCGGGTATCGCAGACGGTGAGCCCGCCGGACCAGCCCAGCAGCTGCTTCGCCATCGGCGCGCCCATATCGCCCAGGCCGATGAAGCCGACCCGGGTGCCGGCGCCCCCGTCGCCGCTCATCAACGGATCACCTGACCGCCGTCGACACAGAAGATCTGCCCGGTGACCCATTTGGCGTCATCGGACAGCAGATACAGCAGTGCGCCGGCCATATCCTCCGGCGTCCCCATCCGCTTGAGCGGCAGGCGGCTGACCATATCCTTGACGATGCTCTCGGGCGTGGTGGTCTTGGTGGCTTCGGTATCGGTGGGACCGGGAGCGATCGCGTTGATCCGGATATTCGACCCGCCCAGTTCGGTGGCCAGCTGCTGGGTGAGACCGTTGATACCGACCTTGGCCAGGCCGTAGAACCCGCTGTATACGTAGGCGGCCGTCGATGATTGGTTCACAATCGAGCCGCCGCCGTTCGCTGCCATGTTCTCCCAGACCGCGCGGGTCATCACCAGCGCGCCGTCCAGGTTCACCGACATGAACTTCTGGTAGTAGTCCCACGGCACGGTGAGCAGCAGGTCTAGCTTCATCCCGCCGTAGATGGCGGCGTTGTTGACCAGATGGTCGATCTTGCCGTACTTCTCGACGGTGAAATCGGCCAATGCCTTGGCCGATTCCGGATCGGCGACGTCGACCGGATGGAACGAGGCGGTGCCGCCGTCGGCCACGATCTTCTCGGCGACGGCGGTACCGCCCTCGGCGTTCAGGTCGGCGACGACAACGGATGCGCCCTCGGCGGCCAGCGCCTGCGCGTAGACCTCGCCGATACCGCGTGCGGCACCGGTGACGATAGCGGTGCGGCCGGTGAAACGAGCCATGGGATCGAGCTCCTCGCTGCTGTGGAAAGCCTGGTGGGAAAAGTTCGGACTACTGCGGGCGCGGCCGGGGTGCCGCTGCGGGATCGTCGGTGTACCGGAGCTACTGGGCGGTCGCGACGAGCTTGGTCTCGAGGTACTCCTCGAACCCGGCGACCCCCATTTCGCGGCCGATACCGGACTGTTTGTAGCCGCCGAACGGAGCATCGGCGCTGTACCACATCCCGCCGTTGACGCCGAGGGTTCCGGTGCGCACCCCGTCGGTGACCCGCCGGATTCGCTCCGGGTCCTTGCCCCAGACCGCGCCCGACAGGCCGTAGGGGGAATCGTTGGCGATCCGGACGGCATCGTCGTCGCCGTCGTAGGGGAGCACCACCATGACCGGGCCGAAGATCTCCTCCTGGGCGGCCTTCGCGCTGTTGTCGAGGTCGGCGATCACGGTGGGTTCGACGAAGAAGCCGCGCTCGTGTTCGGCGGGGCGGCCGCCACCGGTGACGATGCGGCCGCCGTCGGCGCGGGCACTGTCGATATAGCCGAGTACCCGCGAGCGCTGCCGGTCGGAGATCACCGGACCGCACACCGTGCCGGGGGAGGTGGGGTCGCCGGGACGGATCCCGCTCATGGTGGCCGCCACGGCCTCCACCGCTTCGTCGTACTTGCCGCGCGGCACCAGCAGGCGGGTGGTGAGGGCACAGCCCTGGCCGGCGTGGACGCACAGCGAGAAACCGGCGTAGCTCACGGCGGTGGCGAGGTCGGCGTCGTCGAGCACGATGAAGGCCGATTTGCCGCCCAGTTCGAGGAAGGTTTTCTTCAGGTTCGCCGCGGCCGAGGCCATGACGGCGCGCCCGGTGCCGGTGGAGCCGGTGAAGCTGATCAGGTCGACCCGGGGGTCGCCCGACAGCTGGGCGCCGATGCCGTGGTCGGCGGAGGTGACGATATTGACCACACCCGGCGGGATATCGGTTTCCTCGGTGATGATCGAACCGAGCGCCGCCGCGCACCACGGGGTGTCGGGGGCCGGTTTGAGGACGATGGTGTTGCCCGCTGCCAGGGCCGGGCCCAGTTTCGCGAAGTTGATCTGGTGCGGGAAGTTCCACGGCGTGATCGCCCCGACCACTCCGACCGCTTCGCGCCGGATCGCGCGGTGGGTGCTGATCCCCATCGGCGCCGCGATGCCGAGTTCGGTTTCCCATTCGTAGTTCGCGGCCAGCCGGGTGGCGAAGTTCAGATCCTCGATCGGACCGTCCAGTTGGGGGCCGCTGGTGAACATGATCGGCGCGCCCACCTCGGCGACGGTGATCTCGCGCAGTTCTTCCGCATGTGCCTTCAGTGCCGCTTGCAGCTGTTCCAGGCAGCGCACCCGGAAGGCGTGGTCGCGGGACCAGCCGGTCTCGTCGAAGGCGGTGCGGGCGGCGGCGATGGCGGCGTTCATATCGGCCGCGTCCGCGTCGGCGGCGGTGCCGATGACCTCTTCGGTCGCCGGGTTCACATTGTCGAACACGCCGTTGCCGCCGGCGACGAGGCCACCGCCGATCAGCAGTCGGGAGCTGTCGCCGGGCAGAAGACTGTTCATAAAAGACCCCAATGCTGTCTGGACAGGTGTACGGAATATAGTCCGGTCTCTTCTGGTAGTGCAAGAAACCAGTTCTATTCGCGGTGCTTTACGGCCGGTCGCGCTCGCTTCGTGCCCGGTGTTGCGGGCGGGAATGGAATGTGGTGCCGGTCGTCGCGTATCGACAGTGCCGACCGGTTGATTCTTCTGCGATCATTGTCGCGGCGGCGCACCACTGGTACCGTCCAGACACATGTCCAGCTATGTGTCTCCCCTTGGCGTGTGTGCCGCCCGGTCCGGCGAGAACTCGTTATCGAAACAGAGGTGGGTCCGATGACGGCAGCATCGTTGGAGCCGGTGACGTTCGATCCGTACGACTACGCCTTCCACGAGGATCCGTACCCGACGTACGCCCGGCTGCGCGCGGAGGCACCGCTCTACTACAACGCCGAACTCGATTTCTACGCGCTGTCCCGGCATGCCGATGTGACGAACGGTTTCCGCCTCGCCAAGCAGCTGTCCAATGCCAACGGCGTCTCCCTCGACCCCGCAGCCTGGGGCCCCGACGCCCACCGCACCATGTCGTTCCTCGCTATGGACGACCCCCGGCATATGCGGATGCGGCGCCTGGTGTTCAAGGGGTTCACCCCGAAACGGGTCGCGGATATGGAAGAACGTATCCACGAGTTGGCCCTCGAATATCTGGTACCGGCGCTGGAACGCGGTGAATTCGACTGGATCGAGGAATTCGCCGGCAAACTGCCGATGGACGTCATCTCCGAGATGATGGGCGTCCCGGCCGCCGACCGTGCCGAGATCCGCCGCATGGCCGATATGGTCATGCATCGCGAGGACGGCGTCACCGATGTCCCGGATTCGGCGATCGAGGCCTCGCTGAACCTGGTCGTCTACTACTCGAACATGGTCGCCGAACGGCGCGAGAAACGCACCGACGATCTCACCTCCGCGCTGCTGGACGCCGAAATCGACGGCGATTCGCTCACCGACGACGAAATCATCGGCTTCATGTTCCTGATGGTCGTCGCCGGTAACGAGACCACCACCAAACTGCTCGGCAATGCCCTGTACTGGGCCGCCCGCAACCCGGAGCAGTACGACAAGGTCGCCGGCGATCCGGAACGCGTCTCGGACTGGGTCGAGGAGACCCTGCGCTACGACACGTCCAGCCAGATGGTCGCGCGGACCGCCACCGAGGATCTGGAATACCACGGCAAGGTGATCCCCGCCGGCGCCAAGGTGCTGTTGTTGATCGGTTCGGCCAACCGGGACGCGGATGTATTCGACGACGGCGACAGCTTCGACCTCGACCGCGCCGAAAAGGGTAACCTCGCCAGCTTCGGCGCCGGTGTGCACTTCTGCCTGGGTGCCCATCTGGCCCGGCTGGAGGCCACCGTCGCCCTGCGTGAATTCGCTTCGCGCGTCAAGTCCTACCGGGTGCGCGAGGACGGTATCGAACGTGTGCACTCGAGCAATGTGCGGGGCTTCGCCAAGCTCCCGATCACCGTGGAGGTGCGGTAATGCCCCGGTTCGAACCCCATCCCGAGAAGCGGCCCGCCATCGTGGCCGGTGCGTCGTCCGGTATCGGGGCGGCTACCGCGGTGGAACTGGCCGCGCAGGGACATCCGGTGGCGCTGGGCGCGCGCCGGGTGGAAATCCTCGAGGAGTTGGCCGGCAAGATCCGCGCCGACGGCGGGATCGCGTTCGCGCACCGGCTCGATGTCACCGACCAGTCCTCGGTGGATGAATTCGTGGCCGCGGCCGAAGAAGCGATCGGGCCCACCGAGATCCTGGTTTCCGGGGCCGGTGATATCGAGTTCGGCCTCATCCAGGACATGGACCCCGCGGATTTCGCGCATCAGGTACAGATCCATCTGATCGGCGCACACCGGATGGCGCACGCGGTGCTGCCCGGCATGTCGAAGCGGCGTCGCGGCGATGTGGTGCTGATCAGCTCCGACTGCGCACCGCATCCGCGACCGTGGAACGGCGCCTACAGCGCGGCCAAGGCCGGGGTGGAGGCCATGGTGCAGCAGTTGCGGATGGAACTCGAGGGCACCGGTATCCGGGCCTCGCTGGTGCGGCCGGGACCGACGGTGACCGGTATGGGTATGAACGCGAAACCGGAGGTCGTGGGCCCGCTGCTGGAGTCGTGGCAGTCGTGGGGGCTCGCCCGCCATCCCTACATGCTGCGCGCGAGCGATCTGGCGCGCGCGGTCTCGGCAGTCGTCGGCACCCCGCGCGGCGCCCATCTGGTGCTCGTCGAGGTGCAACCGGAAGCGCCGCTGCGGCCGCTGCCGGAAGACGGAAAGGAATCCTGATGACAACCGCACTGCCTCCGGGTTTCGATTTCACCGACCCCGGCCTGTGGGAACAGCGCAGCCCCGTCGAGGAATTCGCGCTGCTGCGGCGCACCGCCCCGGTGTGGTGGAACGCCCAGACCGACGAAGCCTCGGGCGGTTTCAACGACGGTGGGTACTGGGTGGTCAGCACCCTCGAAGACGTCAAGGAGTTGTCCCGTAATCCGGAGCTGTACTCCTCCCAGCAGAAGGGGTCCATCGTCCGCCTGCCCGGCGACATCACCCCGGATCAGATGGAGTTGACCGGTGCGCTGCTGGTGAACATGGACCCGCCCAAGCATTCCAAAGTGCGCCGGATCATCTCCAAGGGGTTCACCCCCCGCGCGGTGGAGGGGCTGCGTAATGCCCTCACCGAGCGGGCGCACAAGATCGTGCACGAGGCGAAGAAGACCGGCGGCGGCGATTTCGTCACCCAGGTCGCCTGCGAACTGCCGCTGCAGGCGATCGCCGAACTGCTCGGGGTGCCGCAGGAGGACCGGCGCAAGGTTTTCGACTGGTCGAACCAGATGCTCAACTACGATGATCCCGAATACGGCGACCCCACCGTCGCCTCCGCGGAGATCCTGGGCTACGCCTGGAATATGGCCGAGCAACGCCGGGGTTGTCCGGCCGACGATATCGTCACCCAACTGGTCAACGCCGATGTGGACGGTGAGGGCCTGGCCTCCGACGAATTCGGTTTCTTCGTCATCCTGCTCGCCGTTGCCGGTAACGAAACCACGCGCAATGCCATCACGCACGGCATGAAGGCGTTCGTGGACAATCCGCAACAGTGGCGGCTTTACCGCGAGCAGCGCCCGCGCACCGCGCCGGACGAGATCGTGCGCTGGGCCACCCCGGTGACCGCGTTCCAGCGCACCGCCACCGCCGACCATGTCCTGGGCGGGCAGGAGATCAAGAAGGGGCAGCGCCTCGGATTGTTCTACAGCTCGGCCAATTTCGACGAGGCCGGTTTCGAGAACCCGTTCTCCTTCGATATCCTGCGCGATCCCAACCCGCACGTCGGCTTCGGTGGTACCGGCACCCACTACTGCGTCGGCGCCAACCTCGCCCGCCTGGAAATCGACCTCATGTTCAACGCGATCGCCGACGCCATGCCCGAGCTGAAATCGGTATCCGATCCGGTACGGTTGCGTTCGGGGTGGATCAACGGGATCAAGAGTTGGCAGGTGCGCTACGAATGAACGTCCGAGATATTGCGGTGAATACGCTGTCGGGTTCGGCGACCACGCTCGGCGAGCTGGTGGGTGACCGGGCGGTGCTGCTGGTCAATGTCGCGTCGAAATGCGGTCTGACCCCGCAGTACAGCGGTCTGGTCGAATTGCAGAAAACCTACGGCGACCGCGGTTTCAGCGTCGTCGGCTTCCCGTGTAATCAGTTCATGGGTCAGGAACCGGGGACAGCCGAGGAGATCGAACAGTTCTGCTCGACCACCTACGGGGTCGATTTCCCGCTGCTCGAGAAGGCCGATGTGAACGGCGACAACCGGCATCCGCTGTACCGGGAGATCGTCGAGACCCCTGACGCCGAGGGTGCCGCCGGCGATGTGCAGTGGAACTTCGAAAAGTTCCTGATCAGCCGGGACGGGACCGTGGCGGGCCGGTTCCGGCCGACCACCGCACCGGATGCGGACACGCTGGTCGCGGCGATCGAGAAAACGCTGTAACAGATGCCGTAACGGCTTATGATCGAGGCCCGTTCACCCCGGTGGTGAGCGGGCCTTTTTCGCTTTCTACCTGCGCAGATGCCGTGTCGCGGCGAATTCCGGACGCAATCGGCGAAAACCGTACCGACCGGGTCGAATCACCCATAACATGGACAACTGTCTGGACATAATTCCGGTTCAGTTCGGCACAACGGGGTGCCGGACATCGCAAGGCAGGTGAGTGGTGGTACCCGTACACACCCAGTCCGATCGACACACGACGACACGGCACAAGATCTGGCAGGCCGTGCAGTACAAACTCGCCGCACTGGCCATGGTGGTGGCGCTGGTCCTCGTCGTGGCGGTCTCGCTGACGATGTTCCTCGGGGGATTCACCCCGGAAAAACACGTCGCCGTGGTGGTCCCGCGCAGCGGTCTCGTCATGGATCCCGATGCCAAGGTGAAATTCCGCGGCGCGGAAGTGGGGCGGGTCGGCACCATCGACAACGAGAACGGGGAGGTCCGCCTCGAACTCGATATGAATCCCGATCTGATGGGGCTCGTCCCGGGCAACGCACTCGTCGATATCCGTTCCACCACGATCTTCGGCGCCAAATACGTGAACTTCGTCGAACCCGCCGAACCCGCCGGCCGCCTCCGGCCGGGGCAGGTACTGCGCGGTGAATCGGTGACCGTCGAATTCAACACGTTGTTCGAACGGCTCACCGAAGTGCTGGATATGGTCGAACCGGCGAAACTCAACGCCACCCTCACCGCTCTCGGCACCGCCCTGCAAGGCCGGGGGGAGCGGCTCGGTGACCTGCTGGTGAACGCCGACCGGCTGCTCCGCGAACTCAACCCGAGCCTGCCCGCGCTGCGCCACGACTTCCAGGCCGGCGCCCACGTGACCAACCTCTACGCGGACACCGCACCCGACCTGCTCCGCACCGTCGACAATGCCACGGTCCTCAGCGACACCCTCACCGACAACGAACAGAACTTCGACACCCTGCTGCTGGAAACGATCGGCCTGGCCGACACCACCGGGGCGGTGCTCGCCGAGAACGAACAGAATCTGGGTACCGCGCTGGGCCTGCTCCGGCCCACCACCCAGCTCCTGAACGAGTACCGGCCTGCCCTGAACTGCACGATCCGCGGTCTGGCGACGGCGATGCCCCTGGCCGAGGACCTGGTCGGCGGCCGGGTGCCCGGTGCGTCCTTCAACGCCGGGTTCATGTATGGCGCCGAAGCCTACAAGTACCCCGAAGACCTCCCCAAGGTGAACGCGACCGGCGGGCCCCGCTGCGACGGAGTACTGGACCGGGTCCCGGGCAGCCACGCCGACTACGTGGTCACCGATACCGCGGAGGTGCATCCGTTCATCCCGTCGACCCGGATCTACCAGAACCATCCGACGGTGTTCCAGGTGCTCTTCGGGGGAATGCCGGGCGTGCGGTGACCGGGCGGTCCACCGATCCGGTCACGCCGCCGCGGGGCAGTATCCGCAGTTCAGGTCTGCTCGTCCGCCGTGCCCGGGCACGGCCGGACACACATCACGCCGCCACACGGCTTATCGGTGAGCGACGCGGGGTTGGGGTGCACGGTCGGCCGGCGGTGCGCCGGGGCGCGCAACTCATCGCGCCGGCGTCCCCGCGGACCGCGGGCGGTGCGATGCCGCCTCACTCGGCGGCTCCGGCGCGGTGGGCGAGCCGGGTGGGCGCAGTTGCCGCCCGATGGCGGGTAGCCGGGGCGGAGGATGAGCCGGAGCCGGCCACCGGATCGAACGGTGTCTCGACGGGCCTGGCGGTCGGTGGCCGGTAATGCATAGGACACAGTGTCGCTCATCGTCCGCCCCGCCGGTGCGACCGGGCTTGCCCGGAAGGTCGCAGATCACGCCCGGCCGGATCCGGCCGGGCCCGCCGCCGGCGGCGACGAGGCTGTCGAGCGCGCCATAGACGTCGGCAGCAGAGCACGCTCACCGCTTCCCCGGGGTGGACACGGACCACCGGACGACTCGGTTCCGCGGCCGGGTCGCCCTGGCAGGTGCCGGCCTCGTTGCTGGACGGAGCCAGAACGGCGGAGGAATGAAGCGGTTCGATCCGAACTCCGCCCGATGCTCACGCGTCCTGGTATCGGGCTGCTCGCTGTGACTGCAGTGCGCGGCGACGCTCCGGGCGACCGTATGGGCCGCTACGCGATATGTTCGCGGAGGTAGGCGAGATCCTCGGCCATACCTTCGGCGGGAGTTTCCAGCACCACCGGTGCATCGGCGGTGCGGCACACCTCCGCCAGGAGTTCGGGGTCGATGGTGCCGGAGGCGAAATTGGCGTGCCGGTCGGCCCCGGAATCGAAGGCGTCGCGCGAGGAGTTCAGATGCACCAGGTCGATCCGGCCGGTGATCGCGCGGATCCGTTCCACCACACCCACCAGGTCTTCACCGCCTGCCCAGGCATGACAGGTGTCCAGGCAGAATCCGGCGCCGTAATCGCCGACGGCGTCCCACAGGCGGGCGATCGTATCGAAATGCCTGGCCATGGCATGGTTTCCACCCGCGGTGTTCTCGATCAGGATCGGTACCGCGAAACCGCCTTTGTCCTGCTGGCGTTCGAAGAGTTTGCGCCAGTTGACGAACCCGGCCGCCATCTCCTCCTCCGAACGCACATGACCGCCGTGCACGACCAGGCCGAACGCGCCGATATCCGCGGCGGCCTGCGCCTGCAGGGCCACCGCGTTACGCGAAGGCATCCGCAACCGGTTGTTGGTACTGGCCACATTGATCTGATACGAGGAGTGCACCACCACATCGATCGGGCTGGCGAGGATCTGTTCGGTGGCGGGATGGGGTACGGGTTTGTCCCAGCTCTGCGGGTCCACCACGAACAGTTGTACGACATCGGCGCCGAGTTGCTCGCCGTACCCGATCGGGTCGCTGTCCATCCGGACGTGTGCTCCAATGCGCATACCGTCAGACTATCGGCCGCCACCGACACCGGGCCCTCGCCTTGCACCGGGGCGGTGCGGGAAGATACACCGGTAGAATCGTGCACGACCCGATTAGGGGGAATTAGGCGATGCTCCAGCCTGGTGAGGACTTCGCGGGCTATCTCATCCGACGGCGCCTGGGGGTCGGCGGAATGGGCATGGTCTTCCTCGCCAGACATCCACGGCTGCCCCGGCTGGTGGCCCTCAAACTGCTCAACCCGGACCTGTACTCCGACACGGAGATCCGGTTGCGCTTCGAACGCGAATCCGAACTCGCCGGCCGGCTCGAACACCCCAATATCGTCACCGTCTACGACCGCGGCGCCGAGGGCAAACAGCTGTGGATCTCGATGCAGTACGTGCCCGGTTCCGATGCCTCGCTGGTGGACCTGCAGGTCCTGGATCCACGCCGGGCGGTGCAGATCATCGGCGATACCGGCGTCGCACTGGACTTCGCGCACGCCAACGGGGTGCTGCACCGGGATGTCAAACCGGGCAATATCCTGCTCGCCAAACCACCCATCGGGCAGCCGGAACGGGTGCTGCTCACCGATTTCGGTATCGCCGGTGTCCGGGACGCCGAAACCACCCTCGCCGCGGCCGATACCATCACCGCGACCCTCGCCTATGCGGCGCCCGAGCAGCTCACGGGTGCGAAACTGGATCATCGCGGTGACCAGTATTCGCTGGCCTGCACACTGTTCTGGTTGCTCACCGGATCCGGCCCGTACCCGGGCACCAATCCGGCCGAACTCATCCAGGCACATCTCACCGCGCCGGTCCCGCGGCTGAGCCGGATCCGGCCCGGGCTGCCGCCGGCGCTGGACGAGGTCTTGGCGCGCGCCCTCGCCAAGAATCCGGCCGAGCGATTCCTGAGCTGTGCCGAGTTCGCGGCCGCGGCCCGGTCGGCGCTGCGGCCGCCGGGTCCGCGCGGTGGACGCCCACCGGGGCCCGGGGTGCGCTTACGCCCTGGACCGCGGTACGGCCCCGGCGGTCCCGGCTACGGTTCGGGGGAGTTCGGGCAACCGGGCGGGCGGGGTGTGCCGCCGTACCGTTCCACCGAATACCGCCGGGCCGGTGTGGTTCCGCCGGGGTACGCCTCCAGCGAATACCGGCATCCGGGCCCGGCGGTGCCGCCGTACGGATCCAGCGAATTCCGCCACCCCCATGGTGGCGGTCCGCGACCCGGCGGTGCCGGTCATCGCCCGCCGCCGAACGCGGGAGAGCCTCCGCCCGCCCCGAACGAATTCCGGCCACCCGGCTCCGGAACCCGCGGTCCCGGCGATCTCCCACGGCCGGCCGGCCGGCCGCCCCGCGCGGAACCCGCCGACCCGGCCGTCATCGATCTGCCGGGCCTGCGCCGCCGCCCGGGTTCGGACCCGCCCGATATGGGCGCCCCGCCGCCACGCCCCGGCGCTACACCTTGACCGGGTAACCAGCACAGTCCACCATCCGGCCGCGCCTGCCGCAGCGAGAAGCCGGTCACCCGGCCGGGGTGGCCGGCGGAGCCGATCCCGGCAACTGCCGATGCGGCGGTGTGCACGAGCCGGGGCCGACCGGGCGACGCGGATCCCCCGCTGGGCGCGGCGGGCGTCTCGGGTGCTGGTTTGCCCGGAGGCGAGAGCCGTCGGCCGAGCATCGACTCCTGCTATGGTTTCGATGATTTCGCGTGACCGAACCGCTGCGGTCCGGTCACGCTTTTCGTCTACGCAGGTGCTGCCGGTGGGTCCCGGTGGCGTGGCGGGAATTGGAGCGGACATGCTGGCCAACGGCGATGTTTTCGCCGGCTATGTCATCGACCGGCAACTCGGCCGGGGTGGGATGGGCTCGGTCTACCTGGCGAAACATCCGCGACTGCCGCGGATGACGGCGCTGAAACTGCTGAATCGGGAGATGTTCTTCGATAAGGAGGTGCGCGCCAGATTCGAACGGGAGGCCGATCTGGTCGCCCGCCTGGACCATCCCAATATCGTGACGGTGTACGACCGCGGGCTCGAGGACGAGCAGCTGTGGATCTCCATGCAGTACATCGACGGGATCGACGCCGCGTCGGTCGATCCGCAGAAACTGCCGCCCGAACGGGCCGTGCAGATCATCGCCGAAACCGCCTCCGCACTGGATTACGCGCACGGTATGGGCGTGATGCACCGCGACGTCAAACCGGCCAACATCCTGCTGGCGCGCTCTACCGGTGGTCGCGGTGAACGCGTTTACCTCACCGATTTCGGAATCGCGCGGTTGCGCGACGATACCGGCCATCTCACCCAGACCGGCACCTTCACGGCCACGCTGGCCTATGCGTCGCCCGAACAGCTCACCGGCGCCGACCTGGACCACCGTTCGGACCAGTACTCGCTGGCATGCTCGCTGTACTGGCTGCTCACCGGCAACGGCCCGTTCACTTCCACCAATCCGGCCGGGGTGATCCAGGGGCATCTGCAGTCACCGCCGCCGTCGCTGAGCGCGGCCCGGCCCGAACTGCCGCCGGCGCTGGACGTGGTGCTGGCCAAAGCGATGGCCAAACGCCCCGACGACCGCTTCACTTCGTGCAGCGAGTTCGCCGAAGCCGCGAAACAGGCGCTGACCTCCCCGAGCTCCCCCGCCAACCCATTGGCACCGCCGCCCACCGCGGTAGCGGCGACATACCAGCCGCCGAACGTGCCCTACAGCAGCGGCGCGAATCCGTATCCGAGCACCGCGGCGCCGCAACCGTACGCCAGCGGTACCCAGGCCCAGCCGTATGCCGGCGGAGTCCAGCAGCCGCCGCCGTACACCAGTGGCGCCCAGCAGGGCCAGCAGCAGCCGTATGCCAGTGGTTTCCAGCAGCCGCCGGTCGGGGATATGCGCCAGCACCCCTACGGCAGCGGGCCTGGATATCCGAACCCGGCCGGCCCGTACGGCGGCGGGTCCGGTGCCTACACCCAGCCCACCAGCTATCCGCAGCCGATGGGGCAGATGCCGCCGGGCGGGCCGCCGCCGGCCAAGTCGAATACCGGACTCATCGTCGCCATCTGTGTCGGGCTCGTGGTGCTGATCGGTGTGGTGATCGGTGTCGTGGCAGTCGCCTCCAGCAGTGGTGACGACGGTGGCAGTGGCAACCAGGCGGGTGGCACCAGCACCCAGACCACCGTCGCGGCGGTCCCGGCGAACGCGGATTCGATCAGCAAGGAATTCCCGGAACTGGTCCCCGCGAGCAAGGACGAGGAGATCGGTTACGACGGCGCGAAATGCTGGGAAACCGATGACGGCTACACCCCCACCCCGGACGACGGCGAACCCGACTTCGGCAAGTGGGCCTGGCAGTGGCGCTGCTACGGCGGCGGCAACAACGAAGACCCGTTCTACCGGATCTACGTCTACGACTCCGCCGCCGACGTGGACTCGGTGGTGAAGGGCCTGCCCGCCACGGCCGAGAAATCCAGCGACACCAACGGCAGCCGCACCTACACCAACTACAAATGGGACAGCGACGGCCCGAAAATGGTCACGGTGTTCACCAACCATCCGGAACGGGCGCAGTACCTGATGTACACCGACGGCATCGTCGGCACCATCCCGGAGATGGTGACCTGGTGGAAGTCGGCACCACTGAACTGAGCTGTGTCTTTTTGCGCCGCCTGCGGCGGCGCGGGTTTCGGCCCCTTGGCGTCGCCGTCAGCGGGCCGAAACCTTCCGGGCCTCGCTGAACTCGGCTCCGCCGACACCGCTGGTTGCGTTGGGTTCGGTAGCTGCGATCTCATGGGGCTCGGCCGGCGTTGCCGTGTGAGTTTCGGAGGCGCTGGGCGCGGTGCTGCCGCGGTGGCGGGGTCGGTAGTGGGTCTCGCTGACCGGGGCACTGGTACCCCGCGGGACGAATATCGAACGCAGCGAAGTCGTACGCCCCGCTACCAGAGGACGACAGCGCCGGGTGCGGGGTCAGGGGTATCCCGGATGGCGCGAGCGGGCGCCGCCCGACAGACTGGACCCATGACTGCTCATGCTGTCGATACGGACTCGCCCGGGCCCGGGCCCGGGTCCGCCGTCGCCGCCGGTGCCATCGAACTCACGAAGGTCTACGGGTCCGGAGATACCCGGGTCACGGCCTTGGATGCGGTATCGGTCGATTTCGCCCGCGGGGAATTCACCGCCATCATGGGGCCGTCGGGCTCGGGTAAATCCACCCTCATGCACTGCCTGGCCGGGTTGGACGCGGCGAGTTCGGGGCAGGTGCGGATCGGCGATACCGAGCTCACCGACCTCTCCGACAAAGAGATGACGGCCCTGCGGCGGGACCGGATCGGGTTCGTCTTCCAAGCGTTCAACCTGGTCCCGACGTTGACCGCGCTGGAGAACATCACCCTGCCACTGGATATCGCCGGCCGCCGGCCCGAAGCGGAGTGGCTGGCGACCGTGCTGAAGCGGCTGGGGCTGGAGGACCGGCTCGGCCACCGGCCCAGCGAACTGTCCGGCGGGCAGCAGCAGCGGGTCGCCTGTGCCCGGGCGCTGGCGGGGAAACCGGAGATCATCTTCGGGGACGAGCCGACCGGCAACCTGGACTCCCGGTCCTCCGGCGAGGTGCTGTCGATTCTGCGGGCCGCGGTGGACGAATTCGGCCAGACCGTGGTCATCGTCACCCACGAACCCGCCGCCGCCGCGTACGCGGACCGGGTGATCTTCCTGGCCGACGGCCGGATCGTCGACGAGATGCGCGATCCGACGGCCGAGACGGTACTGGACCGGATGAAGGCACTGGAGGCCCGGTGACGCACCATCGTGGAGCCGGCCGGTCCGACCGGGGTGCGAGGCGCCCCCACAACACGCAGGAGAGCCGGTAGTGGCCGCACATCCCATGCGCACCGTCGCCCTGCGCAATCTCGCCGCGCACAAGGTCCGGTTGGCACTCACCCTGCTGTCCGTGGTGCTCGGCACCGCGTTCATCGCGGGCTCGTTCGTCTTCACCGATACCCTGCAGCGCACCTTCGACGGAATCTTCGCCGACGAGGCCGCCGGGGTGGACGTCCGGTTGAGTCCCGAGGAACGACAGTCGCCCGGGATCCCCCAGGACGTGGCCGACGATGTGGCCGCCATGGACGGGGTCCGTACGGTGGCGCCCGGTATCGAGGGTTCGGTGGTGCTGCTCGACCCGGCCGGGAAGAAAGCCGTGCAAACCGGCGGGGCACCGAGTTACGGGCTGGCCTATCTGCCACCCGAGCGATCGGTCGCCGAACCGTCCCCGTTCGTCGCGGGCGTACCGCCGGCCGAACCGGGACAGATCGCGCTCAACACCGGCGCCGCCGAACGCGCGGGCCTCGCGGTGGGTGATCGCACCAAAGTGCTGGTTCCCTCGCACGGCGGCCCGATCGACGTGACCGTCACCGGCCTCTACGCGCCCGCCACCGATACCGGCGGTTTCATCGGTGTGCAGTTCACCGAGGCACAGGCCAGGGAACTGTTCACCGACGGCACCCACGTCGCCTATCTCGATATCGCGGCCGAGGGTATCCCCGGCGATACCTTGCGTGACCGGCTGTCCATGCTGTACCCGGACTACAAGGCGCAGAACGGCGACCAGGTCCGCGCGGAGATGAAGGCCGAGATCTCCGAGGCCCTGAACTTCCTGAACTACTTCCTGCTCGCGTTCGGCGCCATCGCGCTGATCGTCGGCACCTTCATCATCTACAACACCTTCTCCATGCTGGTGGCGCAGCGACTGCGGGAACTGGCGCTGCTACGTGCCGTGGGCGCCGGCCGCGGGCAGGTCGGCCGGTCGGTGGTCGCCGAGGCATTGATCGTCGGGGTCATCGGCAGCCTGCTCGGGTTGCTCGCGGGTATCGCGCTCGCCTACGGACTGGCCGCGGTACTGAACGCCTTCGATCTCGGACTGCCGACCGGAACGATGGCCGTCCTGCCGCGCACGGTGCTGGTGGCGTTCGTGGTCGGGTTGCTGGTGACCGTGGTCAGCGCATACGCACCGGCCCGGCGTGCCTCCCGGATTCCGCCGGTACAGGCGATGCGGGAAGAGTTCGCCTCCGCCGGCGATTCGCTGCGGGGCCGCACGATCGCCGGGGCGGTCCTGGCGGTCGTGGGCGTGGTGCTGGTGGTGCTCGGTTCCCGGAACACCGGCGGCGGAGCGGCGGCGGTCGTCGGGGTCGGGGCGCTGGGATTGATCCTCGCGGTATTGTTCGCCGCTCCGGCATTGTCGCGGCCCGTCCTGGCCGGCCTCGGCTGGCTCATCCGGCCGTTCGGCCCGATCGGACAGATGGCGCGCAACAACGCGATCCGCAATCCGCGGCGCACCGCGGCCACCGCGTTCGCGCTGACCCTCGGACTGATGCTGGTCACCGCGATCGGGATGCTCGGCGAATCGGCGAAGGTCAGCATTTCCCGGCTCGTCGATCAGGGGGTGGAGGCCGACTATGTCCTCGCCGGACCGCCGATGATGGGCGTACCGGCCGGCGCGAGCGATGCGGTCCAGGAGAAGGTGCCCGCGGCCGCCGCCGTCGTCGGATTGCGCGGGGTAGCGCTGAAGATCGGCGACGACGACGAGTTCGGCACCTCGCCCGACGGCCCGCTCGAACAAGTCGTGAATATCGAAATGCTCAGCGGTACAGCATCGCTGGGAGATTCGGAAATTCTGCTCGGCGAGGACGAGGCCACCGAACACGGGGTCGGCGCCGGTGAACAGTTGGTGATCACCACCCTGGGCGGCGCCGAAATTCCGCTCACCGTGGCCGGTGTGTACGTGGATTCGCAGGTGCTGGGGCCGCTGATCGTGCCGTCCGCGGTCTACGAGAAGGCCATGCCGGTTTCCCTGCGGACCGAGGCCGCGGTGCTCATCGAGGCGGCACCGGGGACCGATCTCGCCGCGATGCGGACCGATCTGGAACGAGCGACCGAGGAATTCGTGATCGTCCAGGTACAGGACCGGGAGGAATTCAAGGGCGAGAACGCGAAACAGATCAACAATATGCTGGCGATCCTGTACGGCCTGCTGGCCCTGGCGGTGGTGATCGCGGTGCTCGGTATTGTGAACACGCTCGCGCTGTCGGTGGTGGAGCGACGCCGCGAAATCGGTATGTTGCGCGCGGTCGGCACCCAGCGGTCGCAGGTCCGGCGCACCATCTATCTGGAATCCATGCTCATCGCGGTCTTCGGTGCGCTGGTCGGCGCGGTGCTGGGTCTCGGGCTCGGTGTGGGATTCCTGCGCACTCTGCGCGATCTCGGCCTGGATCAGATCGCGGTTCCATGGGATCAGCTGGTGTACATGCTGATCGGCTCCGCGGTGGTGGGTGTGCTGGCCGCGCTCTGGCCCGCCGTGCGTGCCGCCCGCACCCCACCGCTGGCCGCCATCGCCGATATTTGACGAGCTATCTCCGGTCGGTGCCCCAGCTGCGGAGGTCGCCGCGGTTGAGGGCGTCGGCCAGCAGGTCCGGGAAACGGTCCGGCGTGCAGGCGAACGCGGGAACGCCGAGCGCGGCGAGCGCGGCGGCGTTCTCGCGATCGTAGGAGGGCGCGCCGTCGTCGGAGAGTGCCAGCAGTACCACCACCTGTACGCCGGATTCCTTCATCGCGTTGATCCGGCGCAGCATCTCTTCCCGGACGCCGCCCTCGTAGAGATCGGATATCAGGAAGAACAGGCTGTCGGCGGGACGCGTGATCAGCGATTGGCAGTAGGCGATGGCGCGATTGATGTAGGTGCCGCCGCCGAGTTGGGTGCCGAACAGCACGTCGACCGGATCGCTGAGCTTATCGGTGAGATCGACGACCTCGGTATCGAAGACCACCAGCGAGGTGCGTAGCGCCCGCATGGAAGCCAGGACCGCGCCGAACACCGAGGAATAGACGACGCTGGAGGCCATGGACCCGGATTGATCGATGGCCAGGATCACGTCCCGGTGCACTGCCTGTGACCGCCGGCCGTATCCGACCAGATGTTCGGCGATGATGGTGCGCTGCTCGGGCAGATAGTGGGCGAGGTTCTTACGGATGGTTCGATCGAAGTCGATATCGCGTGGTTTGGGCCGGCTCGTGCGGGTGGCCCGGTTCAGCGCTGCGCTCACCGCAGCGACGGTCCGTGCGGCGATCCGTTCCTCGATCTCCTGCACGACCTTGCCGACCACCATCCGGGCGGTCGATTTGGTGGTCTCCGGGATCACCCGGTTGAGGCCGATCAGCGTGCCGACCAGATGAACGTCCGGTTCGACCGCCTCCATGAGCTCGGGTTCGAGCAGCAACTGGGTGAGACCGAGCCGTTCCACGGCGTCCCGCTGCATCACCTCGACGACGGTCGACGGAAAATACGTGCGGATATCGCCGAGCCAGCGAGCCACCCGTGGCGCCGATCCGCCGAGGCCACCGGACCGGTCCCCGCCCGTCCGGCCGCCCCCGCGATTCCCGTCGTATACGGCCCCCAGCGCCTTGTCCACGGCCGTATCGTCCGCACCGGTGAGCTCGCCGAGCGCGGGATCGGCCGCGGCGCCGAGGACGAGGCGCCACCGGCGCAGCCGCTCCGCCTCCGTGGCCGATTGTGGTGCGGTGCTGGTCATACCGGTACCCCCAGGATTTCCGCGACAGCGCGCAATACGAGCGTGCCGCGTTCGGAATCGATGTCGGTGCGGGCCGCCGGGGCGCCCGCGCCGGTATTGCGGACGGCCGACCCGATTGCCCGGCGCTCGCCGGACTCGAAGGCACCGAAGGTACGGCGTAACAGCGGCACCACCTCCATGAACTGATCGCCGGTGAGTCCGGCGAGCCAGCTGTCGATGAGACCCAGCAGGGCGCGGTCGTGAACCAGCACCAGCCCCCGGCCGCCGACGAAACCATCGACCCACGCCGCCTTCGCGGCCGCCGTATGCCCGATGGACAGTGCCGCGGCCAGCCTGCGGGCGGCCTCGTCCGGTTCGAACCGGCCGGCGTCGCAGAGCAGCCGGACCACCCGGCCGGTCAGCATCCCGTGGGTATCCGGCCGGTCGGCCAGCCGGGTGAGTGCCGCCAGCCATCGTGCGGTGGCTTCGGTGTCGTCGCGCGTGTGTATCGCGGTGTTCACCGTATCGAGCTGGGCGCGCAGGGCGGCGGCGGTTTCGTCGCCGAGCCCGGTGACCGCCGCGGGGAGACCGGCGCAGATCCGTACCAGCATGCTGTCGGCCACCTGGGCCAGTGCCGAGGTATCGGTCCCGCGCACATCGCCGTAACGCAGGGTGCGCAGCACACCCGGCAGTGCGGCGAGCAGATGGGTGATGTCGTGGTCGATCGCGGCCGCTGATCCGAGCCGCCGGATCAAACCGTCTAGGGCGCCCGGCAGTTCGGCCAGCAGCGCGAATTCCAGGGCGTCGGTCAGGTCGGCCACCCCGCTGCCGTCCCGGCCCGCGGCATCGAGGATCTTCGCCTCGGCGGCCGCCTGCACAGTGGTGCCCCAGCGGGCCGCTTCGATCACCCGTACCGCGAATTCCGGTTCCCAGCGCAGCTCCCAGGTCTCCCGGAAGGTTCCGGTGGTGCCGGCTGTGCCGGTCGCGGGAACACCCCAGTCCACACCGAGCAGCCGGAGCCGATGCAACAGCCGTGATTTGGCCATATCGCGGTCTTTGCGCAGATCCAGGTCCACGGTTCGCGTCAGCGCCTCCTGTTTCAGGCGCAGCGAGCGCGCCTGAGTATGTAGATCGGCCGCCAACGGCACAGTCGGAGAGTCGGCCGGGACCGCGCCGAGCGCCTCACCCACGACGAGTTCCGCACCGACGAGCTGCAACACCGTGTCGTCGCCTTCGCACAGCACCGCACGGGTTGCCTCGGTGACCTCCGAGAGCCCCGCCAGCGGCCGCGACCGCAGGGCGGCAAGAGTTTCCGCCAGCCGGACGGCTTCGATGACATGGGCACTGGACACCGGCAGATCATGAGCGCGCAGCAGCCGCGCGACCTTGGTGAGCCAGGAAGCGATCGGATGCTCGGTGGCGGTGAACAGATGGTGGTACCAACCGGGAGAGGTGACGCCCGCACCGTAACCGGAGGCCGCGGCAAGCCGAGAATGCGTCCAGGGCACCCAGGTCAGCTTCGCCTTGACCTTCGGCAGGCCCTTCAACAGGCGCTGATCGGCGTTCGCCGGGCCGAGCGGATCGCACAGTGCGGGAGCATGCCACGCGCCACAGACGACGGCGATCCGCCCGGCGCCGTCCTTGCGGGCCTGCCGCAGCACCTGCCGCATATGCGCCTCGCGGACAAGTGTGTACCGATCGAGAACCAGCGGTCCGGGGCCGCCGTCGCCGGGGGTCGACTCGCCGCCACCTGCTGCGACATGGTCGTCGACCTGCGATCCCGTCGGTAGTGGGCCGGTGGATTCGTGCGCTGCCTTCCCCGGCCGGTACGAAAGGCAGGATTCTGGATCCTCGGGTCGCCACGATGCGGAACCGGCGGTTTCGCGCAGGGCTGCCATGGCCTCGGTGATGGCGGGGAATGTTGCGGCGTCGGTGCTCGATTCGACCACGGCATCCCACCAGCGCTCCGCGTCGTCGTAGCCGCCCGCGGCGGCCAGTTCGGCGAGGGCATCGCGGCCGCCCGGCCTGTCGTCGACCGCGAGCGCCACCGAGGCGGGTAGGTCGCAGAACCGTACCGGTATACCGTTCCCGACGGCGTAACGCAGTGCCTGCCACTCCGGAGAGAACACCGCGTACGGCCAGAACGCCGCGCGCGCCGGTTCGTCGGCAACGTAACCGAGCAGCGCCACCGGCGGTTCCATCATATCGGCGGCTATGTGGCGGGCCAGCGGGTCTGCATCTGCCGGCCCCTCGATCAGGACGATATCCGGCCGGAACTCTTCGAGCGCCGATCGCAGCGAACGGGCCGAACCGGGCCCGTGGTGCCGCATTCCGTAGACCCGGGTCTCGCCCGACTCGCTCATGCTGTGTTGATTGCGGATGTGCGAGGGCCCTGCGTGGTTACGCTGCGCTGCCGCTTCCGGGCCTGACTCGCTCATGCTGTGTAGATCTCGGATGTGCGAGGGCCCTGCGTGGTTACGCTGCGCTGCCGCTTCCGGGCCTGACTCGCTCATGCTGTGTAGATCTCGGATGTGCGAGGGCCCTGCGTGGTTACGCTGCGCTACCGCCTCCGGGCCTGACTCGCTCATCCGGTGACTTCCCGGCAGGCGCGGTAGAAATCGGACCATTCGTCGCGTTCGCGGACCACGGCCTCCAAGTACTCCGTCCACACCACCGAATCGGCCACCGGGTCTTTGATCACCGAACCGATCACCGCGCCCGCGATATCCGCGGCCCGCAGGACGCCGTCACCGAAATGGGCCGACAGCGCCATTCCGTTGGTGATCACCGAGATGGCTTCGGCGGTCGACAGTGTTCCGGACGGTGATTTGAGTTTGGTCCGGCCGTCGGCCGTGACACCCGCGCGCAGCTCCCGGAAAATTCGTACCACCCGGCGCACCTCCTCGGCCGCCGCCGGTACCTCGGGCAACTCCAGCGCCGACCCCAGTTGCGCGACTCGGCGGGTGACGATATCGATCTCCTCGCCCTCGCTGCCGGGCAGCGGCAGCACCACGGTGTTGAACCGCCGGCGCAGTGCCGAGGACAGTTCGTTCACACCGCGATCGCGATCGTTGGCGGTGGCGATGATGTTGAACCCCTTGGTGGCTTGGACTTCTGTTCCGAGCTCGGGGATCGGCAGGGTTTTCTCGGACAGCACGGTGATCAGCGCGTCCTGCACATCGGAGGGGATACGGGTGAGTTCTTCGAGTCGTGCGATGGCTCCGGTGCGCATGGCGGTGAGGACCGGCGAGGCCACCAGGGCAGCGTCGCTGGGGCCCTCGGCGAGTAACCGGGCGTAGTTCCAGCCGTACCGGACGGCTTCCTCGGCGGTGCCCGAGGTGCCCTGGACCAACAGCGTGGACGAGCCGCTCACGGCAGCCGAAAGATGTTCGGAAACCCAAGTTTTCGCGGTCCCGGGAACACCCAGCAGCAGTAGCGCGCGATCTGTGGCGAGGGTGGCGACCGCGACCTCCATGAGCCGGCGCGGGCCGACGTATTTGGGGGTGATCACCGTTGCATCGTCGAGGGTGCCGCCGAGCAGATAGGTCACCACAGCCCACGGCGACAGCTTCCACGACGGCGGTCGAGGCCGGTCGTCGGCGGCGGCGAGCGCACGCAATTCGCCGGCGAATGCCTGTTCGGCGTGCGGACGCAGCAACGGCTCGGACGGGGCGGTCGCGGTGGTGGTCAATTCAGCTCCTCGAGCATTACGGATCGTTGGTGGAGTTCATGGGCGAGCAGGTCGAGTGCCGTCGCCCAATCGCTGTCGGTGCAGCGGGTCGCGAGCGCCACTGCCGCGGGTTGGCAGTCGGGCGGCATATGGCGGGCGGCGGTGTGCAACAGGGATCGATGTGCGGACGGTCCGGTGCCCGGTGCGCCCGGGCGGCGTTCGGCTGCCCGGGCCCGTTCGGCGAACAGATGCAGCAGGTGCCGGGCGATTTCGTCCGGCCACGGCCGGACCACGGCCGGCAACAGCGATTCGATTTCCGACAGCCACGAGGCATCCAAGCGCACCAGGTGGCGTACCTGATCGGCGGCCGGAATCAGCGCGAACAATTCCCGCCGGCGCAGAATCGCCGCGTTCGACGGAGTACCCGCGGCGAACAGGGCGGCGGCCCATGCGGGATCACGCTGGGTGAGCGCCGCGTCCATCCAGCCGTCGAACAGCGGCTGGCGGAACCGGTCGTCGATGCGGGCCGCCACCGCCCGGCCCGGGGGACCCAGCGTGGCGGTCCACGTGCCGAGCGGGAGATCGGCCACGAGCCTGCGCAGGCGGGCCGCACTCGAATCGGGCTGCCCGTTCCAGCGGTAACCGAATTCCGCAATGTTATCGGTGAAACCGTCGCGGACGGCGTCCTCATCCAGGGTTTCCGGGATGTCCACGATCAGCTCGGCGGTCTGCTCCGGCTCTTCGGCCGCTCGGTACTTCAGCCAGGCCGCGGCGCGCGTGCCCATCCGGGCGGCGAAGGCCGAATCGGGCAACCGGGCCAGCAGTCCGGCGGCCGTCCGGCGCACATCGCCGCGGCGATCGCGCAAGGCGCGTTCCAGTAGGGCCTCGTCCGCAGGGCCCAGGCCGTCGGCCAGGACAGCCAGCAGTTCGGCTTTCGGTGCGCCGGATTCCCGTGGCCAGGCCGCCGCCAAGGTGCCGCGCGCGGCGGCCGGGTCGCGGTGGCGGAGTGCGGTCAGCCACCGGATCCGGTCCGGCGGCAACCCGAGTCGCCAGGTTTCGGTACCCGGCTCCGGCTGTGCGATATCGCGCCGGACCAGACCGTGCCAGCGTGGAATACGGCCCGCCAGCCAGCGGCCCCGGGCACCGGCGAGTTGCAGTGCCGCTTCCCGCAGGACGCTGTCGCGGGCGGCGAAGTCGAGCAGTTGTCCCGCCAGTCGGTCGGGTGCGCGGAAACCGTGTGGTGCGGCGGCGGCGAACCATTCCGGAAGGTATTCCGGCCGGGATTCGATCAGTAGCGCCAGCCGATCGGCTGCGGCGGCGGGCAGCACCGACCGCGGATCCTCGGTGGCGGGCTCCGGGACCGGGCCGGCGTGCTTGGCTACGTATCCCCCACGCGACCACGATATTTCCAGGGCGGTGGCGTCCAGTAGCCGGCCGGCTGCGTCCGGGCCGGGTAGTGCCGCGGCCGCCGCGGCGACCGGGCCGGGCAGCGATGGCAGCGCGGCGGCGCCCCGGGCGGTGCCGAGCAAGGCGATCGAGGCCGCCTCCGGAGTGGCGGTGAAGGCGGTATGGGCGGTATCGGCAACGGGACCGGCATCGTGGAACTCAGCACCGGCGAGCACCGATACGGCCTCCAATGCCCGGCCCGTCCACAGGCCGAAAACGGTGATCGGCCTGCCTCCGGACAGGGCCAGCAGCCGCTCCGGTTCGGCGGGTTCCACCAGGGGCAGCGCGGTACCGCCGGGTTCGGCCAGCATCCAGTCGCCGGCCCGGCCGATCGGGACGACCGTGCGCAGTAGCACCGGCCAGGATTCCAGCCAGGGATCGGCCGCGGCCGCCGTGGCGAAGGCGCGTAACGCATCGGAGATGGTGCCGGCCGCGGATATCACTGCGTTCGCGGCGGTATCGGGCGTGGGCGCGGCGGTATCGGCCCGGCCGGTCAGGGCCCGCAGCGGTGCGGCCGCCGGATAGAAGTGCAGACTCGATTTCGCTGCCAGGCCGAGCGGCGGGATCTCGCCGGTGAACGCCGGCGAGCCGTGGGAATGGTCGATCAGTACCGCCCAGCGGCCGGTGTGTTCCCCGTACAACCAGCTGCGCCGGGTGTGCAGCCTTTCTTCTTCGCTCGTACGGATTCCCAGCGTGACCCACCGGTCGCGCACCTCCGGTTCGGCGAGTACGGCATCGGCTGCCGTCGGATAACCGATATGGGTGCGGACGGTGGCGGCCGACGGTGCCGGCAGGGTGTCCAGTTGCCGGTGGGCTGCCAGTAGTAAGCGCAGCCAGGCGAATCGTCCCAGCACCACTTCGGGCCAGTTCGACCGCCCTACCACCGCCGCCGGCAATCGGCGCAGCGCCGCGGCGATACCGGGTGCCTGCGCGTCGATCATGCGCGCGGACACGGCTTCGAACGCGGCCGGGGAGCGGTCCGTCTGGGCCAGCCCGGTGCGGATCTGGTCCGTCAGCCAGGTTTTCAGTTCGGACGTGCCGGCGGCGACCCGTTCGTATCGCTGCCGCGCTGCGGCGGTGCTCGGCACGCGGTTCTTCTTCGGGGTGGCGGCCGCCGCCGTCCGGCGTTCGATCCACTCGGCGGCGAAATCGGCCGTTTCGCCGGTTTCGCCCACCGTTCCCGCCGACCACAGCAGCAGTAACGACACCGCATGTTTGCAGGGGAATTTCCGGCTCGGACAACTACACCGGAACGCCGGACCGGACAGATCGACGATCGTCTGATAAGGCGACCGGCCGCTGCCCTCGCACCATCCCCACAGTGCGTTCCCGCACCAGCCGGTGCCCGACCACTTCGCGGCGAGCCGGCGCGCGGCGGTGAGCGAACTCGTATCCGGCGCGAGCGCTGTCACCTGGTTCTCCGGCCACCGCGCCGTCATCCGGTGCGTCCGTATCGTTCGATCATCGTGCCCCCGTTTCCTGCGGTCCGCAGAGTTGTATCGCACCGCACCGACACGAACGGTTCACCGCCGGGGCGGATTGGAAGAGCTTGTCGCCGAGAGGTATTCGCAATACAGCTGATCTTGCGCAATGCGGCTTTCTCTGGCATTCTGTCCTGTTCGGCCCGACCGAGCCACCCCTGGAGGGTGACACCAACGAGCTGCCCGACGGGGTTGGCGAGGGGTGGCCATCGGCCGGAGTCGCAGCGGCCGATGACCAGATCCCATCCCCGCGGGCAGGTTCGCCTCCTGCCTCGCACAGCCGGTCCCGGAACCGTCTCCGCCATACCGTCCGGGACGCCTGGGATCCCTCCCCCTGCACGAACAAGCCGTCATCCGGTAGCGTTCGGCAAAGCTTTCGATCGTTCGATCACACCCGGGACCGGGGAGCGCGTGTGGTCCCGAGGGGGCGGAGAAGTCGTGGAATCTGTGTGTGCGCAACCCCAGCGAAACCCGAACCGGCCGGGCGAGCGGATCATTCGGCAACTCGACGCGGAACCGGAGCTGCCGGCCGAGGTCGCCGAGATCGTCCGGGCCGCGCTCGCCGCCTCGGCACCGGCCGGCGACCGGCCTCCCGCGGACGACAGTGCCTTCGATTTCAGCGGTCTGTTCCTGCGCGCCATCCGTGTCGAGGGCTTCCGCGGGATCGGTCCCGAAGCCGTGCTGGAAATACCGTCCGGGCCCGGGCTCACCCTGGTCACCGGCCGTAACGGTAGCGGTAAATCCAGTTTCGCCGAGGCTGCCGAACTGGCACTCACCGGGGCGAATCGGCGGTGGGACGGTCGTTCCGCCGCCTGGCGGGAAGGCTGGCGCAACCTGCATCGCCGCGGCCCGGTTCGCATCGAATTGGAGTTGCGGGCCGACGGCCCCGCACCGGCGCTGACCATTGCCCGTTCGTGGGCCGACGGCGAACCGCTCGCCGGCGGCCGGTGGGTCCAGCGCCGGGCCGGCGCAGCCGAAACCGCGTTTCCCGCCGACCGGTGGGCGCCGCCGATGGAGTTGTATCGGCCGTTCCTGTCCTACAGTGAACTCGGCGCCTTGGTCGACGGAAAGCCCAGCGAGTTGTTCGACGCCCTGCACCAGTTGCTGGGCCTGGACGATCTCATCGACGCGCACGAGCACATCCGTTCGGTGCGGCTGGAAATGGAGAGCGCGGCCCGCACGGCCCGCCGCGATCGCCAACTGCTGCTGGCCGAGCTGCCCGGTATCACGGACCGGCGGGCCGTGCGCGCCGAACGGATCCTGCGCCGGCCCGAACCCGATCTCGCGGAGCTGGAACGCCTGCTGTCCGATACCACCGGCGGCGCAGAACCGGCCGCGCTGCGGGCATTGGCGGCCATCGAACTGCCCCCCGCGCCTCGGATCGAGAAGCTGCTTATCCGGCTCCGCGCCGCCCGGACCGCGGTGACCGTGGCCACCTCACCCGAATCGGCAGCCGATCTGCGTGTTCTCGATCTACTGCGAACCGCGTACTCCCACGTAACCGAGCAGCACCTGACCGCGGCCCCGGGCCATCGCCTCGCCGCCGGAATACCGGACTCCGTGACCGCACCCGGCAACGCATGCCCCTGCCCGGTGTGCGGCCGGGGAAGCCTGGACCGGCGGTGGCTGTCCGAAACCGCCGCCGCCGTCGACGAGCTCGCGGAACGAACCGCCGGCCTGGTGCGCGCACAAGCCGAACTGAGCGATGTACTGGCCGAACTGCGCGCCGCGATCGGGGCGGTACCCACGGAACTGACGACCGCGGAAGCGGCCTGCCTCGATACCGCCGCCCTGCGTGAAACATGGGCACAGTGGCGCCGGCTCACCGCATCCCCCGACCCGGATCCGGATTCCCTCGGGGTCGTCCACCAACGGCTGTACGGCGAACTCGGTTTCCTGCAGCAGCGTGCCGCGAAGGAACTGGACCGCCTCGAGCAGGCCTGGACGCCGCTGGTTCCGCGTCTGCGTACCTGGCTCGAACTCGCCCGGACCGTGCACGCGCAGGCGACGCAACTGCAGACCGCCCGGGCCGCCGAGGTCTGGTTGAAAGCGGCCACCGCCCATGTCCGCGACGAACGGCTCGCCCCGCTGGCCGGTACCGCCCGCTGGGTCTGGCAGAGCCTGCGCCAGCAGAGCAATGTCGAGCTCGGCGGGATCCGGCTACAGGGCAACGCGAACAGTGCCCGCCGGGTCCAGCTCGACGTCACCGTCGATGACGTGGACGGGGCTGCCCTCGGGGTGATGAGTCAGGGGGAACTGCACGCGCTCGGCCTGGCCCTGTTCCTGCCCCGGGCCACCGTGGGCGCCAGTCCCTTTCGATTCGTGGTGATCGACGACCCCGTACAGGCGATGGATCCGGCGAAGGTGGACGGGCTGGCGCGCGTCCTCGCGACCGTGGCGTGGGACCGGCAGGTGGTGGTGTTCACCCACGACGACCGGCTCGCCGAGGCGGTCCGCCGGATGCAGATCGACGCCCGGATCCTCGAGGTGCAGCGCCGGGAACGTTCCGTGGTGGAGATCAGGCTGTCCAGCGATCCGGTGCACCGCTACCTCGACGACGCGCGCGCCCTGCTGCGGACCCCCCAGCTGCCGTCCGCCATATCCGATGAACTGGTGGCCAGTTGCTGCCGTTCGGCCCTGGAGGCGGCCAGTCTGGCGCGCGCGAAACGGGTGCTGCTCGCTGAGGGGATGGATCATTCGGAAGTGCAGCGCCGGATCGACAGCGCGCAATCCACCCGGGCCATGGTCACGCTCGCGGTACTCGGGCCGGGCCGGCGGATCGAGGACCTGAACAAACGGCTGGCCAGGGAAGGCCGATGGGCAGTCGAGGTGCTCCGTGACGCCACGGCCGGCGCGCATATCCCGATCGCGCGCGATCTGTCCGACCTGATCGCCGAGACCGAACGCTTCGTGAACTGGCTGGCCGGATGATCCCGGGCGACGCCGACGAGCACGGGACCGACCGGACACCCGGCGGATCGCCGCCCCTGCCGGGCCGGGTGTTGCCTCCGGTAGGCGGCGGATCGCCCCTGGCGGGCTCGGCAGGCCGGGCGATATCCGGTGCGGGTCACGCATCGCCCGCCGCGTCCGGGGAGTTCGGTCCCGATGACGGCTCGGTGACGCCGCCGAGCGGATCGGGATCAGCGCGGCGTGTATCGCGGCGACGGGTCCGCAAGCGAGAGCCCCGCGGGGGGACGACAGAGAAGTCCCGGCGTTCGGGCCGGTCGACGAGCCCGCGACCCGTCGAACCCCGGCTTCCGCGGCTCACCGTGGCCGAGCGCCTGGCCGTGGTCGATCGGTTGCTCGACGGTTCGGTGCCCGCCGCCGGGGCGGTGTGGTCCCGGGCGACTGCATGGATTCTGCGTATCGCGCTCGAACAATCGGTGGACGAGTTGTGGACCCGAACCGAACCCGGCTTGGCACGCTGCCCGATGCGCGCGCAGCTGCTGGCCCTGCGGGTTGTCGCCGGCCCGTCCGTTGCGGCGCGGACGGCTGCACTGTGGACCGCCCTGTCCCATGCCGCCCATCACCACGACACCGAGCTGGCGCCGAGTGTTTCCGAGCTGCGCCGGTGGCGGGAGGACACCGCGCGTATCGCCGGGGAACTGGCCACGATCCGCCGCTGACCCGGCCCGGCGGCCGCGTTCTGCACAGACCGCGCAGAATCGTCAGCCGTGGACGATTCGAAACAGTGCCCCTGCCGCCGCGGCGAGGTGTTCGCCGAATGCTGCGGTCCGTTGCTGGCCGGACGACCGGCCCCGAGCGCCGAAGCGCTGATGCGTTCCCGGTTCACCGCCTTCGCGCTCGGCGACACCGGCTACCTGCATCGATCCTGGTATGCCGGTACCCGGCCCGAACGGCTGGACCCAGACCCCGACCGGCGCTGGCTGTTCCTGGAGATCCACGCGGTTACCGGTGGTGGCCCGTTCGAACGAACCGGAACCGTGGAATTCACCGCCCACTACCGCGACCCCGGCGGTCGCGGCTGGTTACACGAGATCAGCCGATTCACTCGCGTCGACGGCGCCTGGTGCTATGTCGACGGCGATATCGTGGAATGAGTCGCGACCGCGCAACTCGACCGGCCCCGCGCCGAGCCGCCGGTAGTGTGCACGCCATGCCGCGTATCGCCATCGAATACTGCACCCAGTGCCGTTGGCTGCTCCGGGCGAGCTGGATGGCGCAGGAACTGCTGACCACTTTCGGCACCGATATCGGCGAGGTCGCTTTGATCCCCGGCGAGGGCGGGGTCTTCCGGATCACCGTCGACGGTGACCAGGTGTGGGAGCGTAAAACCGACGGGGGCTTCCCCGAAATCGTGGTACTGAAACAGCGCGTCCGCGATCGCATTGCGCCCGCGCGCGATCTGGGCCACAGCGACCGCGGACACACCTCGAAAACCGAGACATCGGACAGCTGAGCTGGACAACCCGGCAGACCGCCACCGGACCGGCCTCCTGCCCCGTCGGGGAAGATGCTTTATCGGTGCTCGTGAGGAGCCGAGTTCAGGCGCAGCAGCCCCCACCGCAGCAGCCCCCGCCGGCCGTCGGAGCGGGTGCCGATATCGCCGGTGTCGCGGCTCGCCCGGTCGTCGCGAACGTGGTGAGCAGTTTCACGGTGTCGTCGTGGCCATCCGGGCATACGGCCGGATCGGACGCCTGCGCCATCGGACGGTTGACCTCGAAGGTATCGCCGCAGCTGCGGCACCGGAATTCATAACTCGGCATGCCCGAATTCTAGAGCTGTCGCAACCCGGGTTTTTCCGGTGCAACGCGATAATTCCGGAACCGAGTTGTAACCAGTTCGGTCGTACCCTCGAATGCACAGGTAGAGGAGGTCTGTGATGAACGTCCAGTGCTTCGAGGTAACGCCTGGAGTGGACGGGTCCGCACCGGTGGCCCGGACCGAGTTCGGCGCGGTCCGCGGGACCCGGGCGGGCGCGGTATCGGTCTGGCGAGGGATCCCGTACGCCGCCGCACCGGCCGGTCCGCGCCGGTTCCAGCCCCCACGGGCACCGGAACGCTGGGACGGGATTCGCGATTGTGTCGCCTTCGGCTCGATCGCTCCGCAGGATATGGACAACACCGTCCCGATGGACCGTTCGCTGTCGATGGGCGAGGACTGTCTGTGGTTGAACGTCTGGGCGCCGGCCGCGACCGCCGACGAACCGCGGCCGGTGATGGTGTGGTTGCACGGCGGGGCCTACTGCCTGGGTTCGGCCGCGCAGGCCGTCTACGACGGTGCTCACCTCGCCGCGTCCGGCGATGTCGTGGTCGTCACCGTGAACTACCGCGTCGGGGCTTTCGGCTTCCTCGACCTGTCCTCGCTGCACGACGAGTTCGTGCCCAATCTGGGATTGCTCGACCAGCTCGCCGCCCTGGAATGGGTCCGCGACAATATCGCCGGTTTCGGCGGTGACCCCGGCAATGTGACCCTGTTCGGCGAATCCTCCGGCGCCGGCTGTGTCACCGCGTTGCTCACCGCACCCCGCGCCGCGGGCCTGTTCCAGCGCGCCATCGCACAGAGCCCGCCGGCCACCACCGTCTACGGCCGGGAACGCGCGGCCGGGGTGGCGAACCGATTCCTGGAACTGATGGAACTGCCCAGGTCGCGCGCGGCCGAACTACTCACCTGCCCCATCGAGCGGATCGTGCGCGCGGCCGCGGTGCTGATCGACGAGGTCCCGCTCGAGGCCCCCGGCACCCTCGCCGCGGCGCCGGTGGTGGACGAGGATCTGCTGCCGGGCTACCCCACCGACCGGTTCCGCGACGGCCGCTCGCATCGGGTGCCGCTCATCATCGGCACCAACAAGGACGAGGCGTCGCTTTTCCGGCTGTTCCGTTCGCCGATCATGCCGGTCACCCCCGAAGCGGTGAACGCCATGCTCGAACAGGTTCAAGCCGGCCATCCCGACCTGTCCGCGGAACGGATCGCCGAGATCACCCGCGTATACCCCGACCTCGCCAAGCCGCGCGGCGCCCTGGCCATGTCCACCGACGCCGCGTTCCGGATGCCCGCCCTGTGGGTGGCCGACGGCCATGCCCAGCATTCCCGCACCTGGATGTACCGCTTCGATCACGCGACCCCCATGCTGCGCGCCGCCCGCGTCGGCGCCGGGCACGCCACCGAACTGCCCTACATTTTCGGCAACTTCGGCACCTTCGACCACGACCCCACGTTCTGGCTGGGCGGCCGCCGCCAGGCCACCGAGGTCTCGGGCCGGATGATGCGCCGCTGGCTGGCCTTCGCCGCTCACGGCGTACCCGCCGCGCTCGACGGTTCCAAACACTGGCCGCCCTACCACCCCGAATCGCGGGAAACCCTGCTCATCGACACCGTCGACCGCGTGGTCGGCGACCCGGAAGGTGAGCTACTCACCGCCTGGGGAGAACGAGCCGTAGGCTTCGCCTGAGCTCTGTCTTTTTGCGGCGCCTGCGGCGCCGCGGGTTTCGGCCCCCTTGGTCCATGCTGTCCGCACTCGATGCTCGCGGCTGCGCCGCATCGCATCGAGCACGGACAGCATGGACGGGCCGAAACCTTTCAGGGCCTCGCTGAACTCGGCTCCGCCGTTGGTTGCGTTCGTGCTTTGGTGGGCCGGACTTTCAGGGCCTCGCTGAACTCGGCTCCGCTGTCGGTTGCGTCGGTGTTTGGGGCGAAACCTTTCAGGGGTCTCGGTCGACTCGGCTCCGCCGCCGGCTGCCTTGGTGTTTTCGGCGGGCGAAACGTTCGAAGGCAGCTCAGGCGCGGCGGCGCCGCTGGGTGCTACTACACGTCGGTCGAGTAGCGAATCCCGCCGTCGGGAATCTCCACCCCCGGCCACACCCGAGCGCCGCGCAGCAGTTCACAGCGCGCCCCGATACTGGCCCCGTCCCCGATGACCCCGTCGCGGATCAGCGCGCGCGGCCCGATGCGGGCGCCGAATCCGATGATCGAGCGTTCCACCGTGGCGCCCGCTTCCACTTTGGCGCCGTCGAAGAGGATCGCCCCGTCGAGGCGGGCGCCGGCGCCGACCTCCGCGCCGCGGCCGACGACCGTACCGCCGATCAGCAATGCCCCGGGCGCGACCCCGGCGCCCTCGTGGACGAGCGATTCCCCACGCTGTCCGGGCAGGATCGGGGACGGGGCGATACCGCGCACCAGGTCGGCCGAGCCGCGGACGAAATCCTCCGGTGTGCCCATATCGCGCCAGTACGAGGCGTCGACGTGGCCCTGCACTCGGGCGCCTTCGGTGAGCAGCGCCGGGAAAACCTCCCGCTCGACCGATACCGGCCGGCCGGCCGGTATTTTTTCGATGTATTCGCGCCGGAACACGTAGCAACCGGCGTTGATCTGGTCGGTCGGCGGATCTTGGGTTTTCTCCAGGAACGCGGTGACCCGGCCGTCCGCATCGGTCGGTACGCAGCCGAACGCGCGGGGGTCGCTCACCCGTACCAGGTGCAGGGTGACGTCGGCCTGGGTGGTCTCGTGGGTTTCCAGGATGCCCCGCAGATCGGTACCGCCCAGGACGTCGCCGTTGAACACCATGATGTTGTCGGCGGTGAGCCGGGGCAGCACATTGCGGATACCGCCGCCGGTGCCCAGCGGTTCGGTTTCGGTGACGTATTCGATCTGCAGGCCGAGATCGGCTCCGTCACCGAAATGCTCCTCGAAGACTTCGGCCTTGTAAGAAGTGCCCAGCACCACGTGGGTGAGTCCCGCCGCGGCGATACGGGACAGCAGATGGGTGAGGAACGGCACCCCGGCGGTCGGCAGCATCGGTTTCGGCGCCGACAGGGTCAGCGGCCGCAACCGGGTGCCCTTCCCGCCGACCAGGATGACCGCGTCTGCTTGTGATGCCATGGAGCTCCCTTGTTCCATCCGTTCCTCGCGACCCGGGCCGGTGGCCGGTCCGGTCAGCCGGCGAGTTCCTGCTGCCGGGCACGCAGTGCGGATCGAACCGCAATGCGGCAGCGAATCGCAAGTCCGGCCCGTAACGCCCAGCGCAGCGGGGCCTGCCACCAGTGCGGATGCCGGTCGGCCTGGAAGCGGTAGGCGCTGGCGTGGTGGGCGGGCAGCATCTTTTCCGGGTTGCGCCCGGCGGCGTGTCCCTTGGCGTGGGTGACCTCGGCGTCGGGCACGAAGACGTTGTGCCAGCCGGCGCGGCCCATCCGGTCGCCGAAGTCGACGTCCTCCATGTACATGAAGTAGCGGGAGTCGAAACCGTCGATGGAGTCGAATGCTTCCCGGCGTACCAGCAGGCACGATCCGGACAGCCAGCCGACCGTGCGTTCGGAGATCTCCTCGTTTTCCTGCCGGTAGCGGCGGGTCCACGGGTTGGTTTTCCAGATCGCGCCGAGGATGGCGTGACCGGCGCCGTCGAGCAGGCCGGGGACCGACCGGGCGGAGGGGTAGACGCTGCCGTCCGGTTCCCGGACCAGCGGGCCGATGGCGCCCGCGCGGGGCCAGCGCCGGGCGGCCTCGAGCATGATGTCGATGGAGTCGTTGCCCCAGCGGATATCGGGGTTGGCGATCAGCACGTATTCGAGGTCGGGATCCAGTTCGGCGACGGCCCGGTTGATGGCGCCGCCGTAACCGATGTTCCCGCCGGTCGATAGGAAACGGACATGCGCGTTGGCCTCGGCGACCAGTTCCGGGACACCGTCGGTGGAACCGTTGTCGGCCAGGATGACCTGTGGTTTGTCCGCGGTCGCCGTGTTCAGGGTGCTGATGAAATGCTCGAGATGTTCGCCCGGCGAATACGTGACCGTGACCACGGCCAGTCGTGGCCGGTCATGGGGTCGACCCGGGGTGTCGGAAGCGCTCACAGCGCCCCACCCTAACGGGCGGTCTCGGCCAATGCCTCGGTGAGCGCGGATTCCCACGGGCGCAATGGTGTCAGGCCCGCGTCGTGCCAGGCGGCGCCGGACAGTACGGAGTAGGCGGGCCGGGGCGCGGGCCGGGGAAAATCCGCGGATGTGCAGGGCCGCACGCGGTCCGGGTCGGCGCCGATACCGGCGAAAACGGCACGTGCCACCTCGAACCAGCTCGCCCGGCCGGAATTCGTGGCATGCAGCACAGCAGGCGCCTCGGGGCGGCCGGCGAGTTCGAGCAGGCCGGCGGCGAGATCGGCGGCGTAGGTGGGGGAGCCGATCTGGTCGGTCACCACATTCACGGTGTCGCGCTCCCGTTCCAGCCGCCGCATGGTGGCGACGAAATCGCTGTCGGTGCCGCGGTACACCCAGGCCGTGCGGACGATATGGGCAGCCGGGCAGTTCTCGCGCACCGCGCGTTCCCCGGCGAGTTTGGAGCGTCCGTATACGGTGGCGGGTCCGGTGGGATCCCCGGGCTCGTACGGCGTGCTCGCGGTGCCGGGGAACACATAGTCGGTGGAGAGATGGAGCAGCCGCGCACCCACCCGGGTGCAGGCGGCCGCGAGGACCGCGGGACCGGTCGCGTTGCCGGCGAAGGCGGCCTCGGGATCCGATTCGGCCCGGTCCACCGCGGTGTACGCGGCACAGTTGACGACGATATCGCCCGGATGCAGTGCCGATTCCACGGCCGCCGGATCGGTGATATCGAGCGCGGAGCGGGTATACGCGCGGCAGGTGGGTGCCAGCCCGAGCAGTTCCCGGCCGACCTGGCCGCCGGCCCCGGTGACCACGAGCCGGGCGCTGAGTTCGGTTCCGGGCGGCACGACATCGTTCACCGGCCCAGTCTGGCACGCCGTCGATGGGCCGAATCGATGTCACCCGGGCTGCCGTTGGTTAGCCTGCGTGGAGCGGAAGGTGTTTCGACGGCGTACGCGAAGTGGATCGGGGTCCTCGACCGGTCCGATTTGGGGAGAGGAAGTTCAAGGTGGCGCAGCGTGGGGAGCCGACGTTGTGGAGTCCGGCGCGGGTGTTCGTCGCGTCGGTTGCTCTGATTGTGCTGGTGAGTACCGGGTTCGCTTGGCGGGGCGTGGATTCGCTGGTGTCGAATATCGAACGCATCAGTGATCTCGGGCTCGGCGGGCAGCGCGACGGCGCGGTGGACATCTTGCTGGTGGGTGTGGATTCGCGTACCGACGCCAAAGGTAATCCGCTCACCGACGCCGAGCGCGCGATGCTGCATGCGGGCGACGAGATCGGCACGAATACCGACACCATCGTGCTGGTGCGGGTACCCAACGACGGCAGTTCGGCCACCGCGATCTCCATTCCCCGCGATGCCTACGTCGATATCCCGGGGCTGGGCAAGGGCAAGATCAACTCCGCGTACGGGGTCACCAAACAGTCCGTGCAGGGCGATCTGCTCGCCGAGGGCGTCTCGCCGGAAGCCGCCGAGGACAAATCCACGCAACGCGGCCGGCAGGCGCTGATCGGCTCGGTGGCCGGGCTCACCGGTATCACCGTCGACCACTACGCCGAAGTCAGCCTGCTCGGGTTCGTGCTGCTCACCGATGCGGTCGGCGGTGTGGACGTCTGCCTGCGCAATCCGGTGGACGAACCGCTGTCCGGCGCATATTTCCCGGCCGGCCGCCAGAAGCTGGACGGCCCGCAGGCATTGAGTTTCGTCCGGCAGCGGCACAACCTCGAACGCGGCGATCTGGACCGGATCGTCCGCCAGCAGGTGTTCATGGCGCAGCTCGTCCACCAGGTGATCAGTGCCGACACCCTGAGCAATCCCACCCGGTTACGTGAACTCAGCGACGCTGTGGGCCGCACCATCGTGCTCGACGAAGGCTGGGATCTGCCGGCCTTCCTGAACCAGCTCCAGGATCTGTCCGCCGGCAAGGTGACATTCGAGACCATTCCCGTCGCCGATCTCAACGGCACCACCTCGGACGGCGAATCGGTGGTGCGGGTCGAACCCGATGAGGTGCAGGACTATGTCGCCGGCCTGGTCGGCGCGGAATCCGACAGTGCCGACACGGGTACCACATCCGCGGCCCCGCCAGCCGATCCGGGAACAGTGCAGGTGGACGTCTACAACTCCACGTCGATCTCCGGCCTGGCCGGTTCGGTGTCGCAGGAACTCGCGGCACTCGGTTATCTCACCGGCGAGGTGGGTAACTATGCGGACGGGCCGGTGTCGCAGAGCCAGGTGCTCGCCGCCTCCGAATCCGATCGAGGGGCGCGGACGGTGGCCGCGGCGCTCGGCGGTATCCCGGTCGTCGCGGACGCCGCGCTGGCGCCGGGGACGGTGAGCGTGGTGCTGGCAAGCGACTACGCTGGTCCAGGATCCGGCAGCGCGGGCGTGATCGATTTCGGCGATACGTCGACATCGGCGACGCCGGTGCCCCCCGCACCGCCCATCGCGGCGGCCGAGGACGGACCCACCTGTGTGAATTGAACGCCGGTGTGAATCGGACGCCGAAGAATTGAACGCAGAAAGCAGACGATGCGTGACGTAGAGCAGGCCACGACCCTCCCCGAAGTGGTACTCGAGCCGATTCTGGAACGCGAACCCGCCGCGCCCCGGATCACCTGGTACGACGACGCGACCGGCGCCCGTATCGAACTGTCCGCCCTCACCCTGGCCAACTGGGCGGCCAAAACCGCCAACCTGATCCGTGACGAATTCGGTCTCACACCCGGCGCGCGGGTGGCGGTTCTGCTACCCGCGCACTGGCAGACCGCGGCCGTCCTGCTCGGCTGCTGGTGGGCCGGAACCGAGGTGGTGCTGCATGCGGACCCGGACGCGGAACTGGTTTTCGCCGCCGCCGGCCGGCTCGGCGAAACCGAGGACGCCCCCGAGGTCGCGGCGCTGTCCCTGGATCCGATGGGCGCGCCGGTGCGGGATCTGCCGCTCGGCGTCACCGACTATGCGACCGCGGTCCGCGTCCACGGCGACCAGTTCCGCCCCGGCGGGACAGGCGTCGCGCTGGACGGTATGCCGGTACCGGAGGTGCTCGCCCTGGCGCGGAAGTCCGCGGCCCGGCAGGGGCTCTCGGAAACCGACCGGGTGCTGTCGACCGGCAGCTGGGATACCGCCGAGGAGCTGATCGACCGGTACCTCGCGGTGCTCGTCGCGGGCGCGTCGCTGGTGCAGGTGGCCGAACCCGATCCGGCGCAACGGGATCGGCGTATCGAGACCGAACGGGTCACCCGGGTTCTCTGAACGTCCGGAGTCCTACCACGGTAGGTGCCGGAGTCCGACTCCGGCAGGTACCGCCGGGCCCGTGTTCTGCGTACCGTCGGAAGCAGACGCGACGGAGCGGCGACGGAGGGTCGGATGAAACCGCAGTACCTGTACCGGTGGGTCAACCAGCACGGACTGATTCGGGCGGCCAAGACGGTCAAACTCCGTCAGGGTGATCGGTTCGCCCGGCTCAACGGCGGCCCGGAAGGTATCGAGAACCCGTACGCGTTGATCGAGGAGATGCGCGGCGCGGGCGGATTGCATCGGGTCACCTCGGCGTGGATCACCTTCGACTACGACCTGTGCCGGGAAATCCTGCGCGACAATCGTTTCGGCACCGGTATGCCCGAGCTGTCGCCCCTGCCGGACCGGGTGTCGGCGCTGTTGCGGCGTCGGCCGATTCCGCCCAACCCGGTGGACCCGCCGTCCATGCTGATGATCGATCAGCCCGAGCACACCCGGATGCGCAAACCCGTCGCCGCCGCCTTCACCCCGCGCGCGGTCGCCCGGCTGCGCGACCGGGTCGCCACCGTGACCGAAGAACTGCTCACCGCCCTGCCCGACGACGGCCCTGCCGACCTGGTGACCGGGTTCGCCTCCCAGGTGCCGATCGCCATCATCTCCGAAATGCTCGGTTTCCCCGACTCGGATCGCGAAATGTTCCTGCAATGGGGTGACGATATAAGCCCGCTGCTCGACCTGGGCATCTCCTGGCGGGCGCACAGCTCGGCCATGAAGGCCTCCGAACGGGTGCACGCCTATCTGCTCGACCATATCGAGCGGCTCCGCGCCGAACCGGGCGACGATATCCTCAGCAGCCTGGTCACCGCCGCAGACCTGTCCGACCACGAACTGTGCACCTCGGCCACCCTGCTCATGGGCGCGGGTTTCGAAACCACGGTCAACCTCATCGGCAAAGGTATCGTCTGGCTGCTCGAGCATCCGGACCAGCTGGACCGGCTTCGCGCCGAACCGGAACTCTGGCCCAACGCGGTCGAAGAGGTGCTGCGTATCGACGCACCCGTGCAGACCACCGCCCGGGTCGCCCGTACCGACCTCGAAATCGCCGGCCACCGGCTGCGACCGGGGGCGACGGTGGTGCTCTCCCTGGCGGGCGCCAACCGCGACCCCGCTGTTTTCCCCGAGCCGGCCCGTTTCGATATCACCCGGGAAAACGCCAAGAACCACCTCGGCTTCAGCAGCGGGATCCACGTCTGCCTCGGTGCGGGCCTGGCCCGGATGGAAGCCACCCACGCCTTGCGTGCCCTCACCGAAACCTTCCCCGGGCTGCGACTCACCGCCCCGCCCACCCGCCGCCCCCTGTACACGCTGCACGGCTACTCCCACCTGCCCGCCCACACCGGCGCGCGGGCCCGCACCCGGGTCTGATCCCGTTCGCCGGGCCGGGGCAGTGGCACCGTCCGGGCAGCGCGCGGCCGGATATCTCACCTGTCGAGGCGCAACCGGCTATTCGCAGCCGTCGGCCCGGCAGCCGGCTACGACGCGCGTCGCGGCGACGAAACAGTGCCGGCGTGGCAGGCTGCGCCCCGCCGGATCGGCGGCGCGAACCGGCACAGCGCCTAGACTCGGGGTATGGCTGATGTCGTCGTGGTGGGGTCCGGACCCAATGGGCTTGCGGCGGCGGTGATCCTGGCAGGTGCCGGGCTCGAGGTCGAGGTGTACGAGGCAGGGGAGACGCTCGGCGGCGGATGCCGGACCGCCGAGGTCACCCTGCCCGGTTTCCGGCACGATATCTGCGCCGGCGCGCACCCCATGGCTTATGCGTCGCCGTTCTTCCGTGCCTTCGACCTGCCCGCGCACGGGGTGGAACTGCTCACCCCGGCCGCCTCGTATGCCCATCCACTGGATTCCGGCGTCGCGGGCGTGGCCTGGCGGGATCTGGACCGCACCGTGGACGAGCTCGGGCGCGACGGGAAAGCGTGGCGGGGCCTGTTCGGGCCGCTGGTCCGCGACTGGCCCGCCGTGGTGGATACCGCGATGTCGAATATGCGCCGGGTGCCGCTGTCCCCGGCGGCGGTCCGATTCGGGCTGCGGATGTTCGAGCAGGGGTCGCCGTTGTGGAACGCCCGGTTCACCGGCGTGGTCGCCCCGGCGCTGTTGAGCGGGGTCGCCACACATGCGGTCCGGCCGCCGCGAGCACTGCCGGCCGTCGGTGCCGGATTGCTGCTGGCGACCCTGGCGCATGTCGGCGGCTGGCCTGTACCGCGCGGCGGAAGCCAGACGATCGTGGATGCGCTCGCCGCGGAACTGCGCCGCCGCGGTGGCCGGGTGATCACCGGGCACCGGGTGGATTCGCTGGCCGCATTCGGTTCCGCCCGGGCAATCCTGTGCGATATCTCGCCGGCCGAACTCGTGCGTATCGGTGGTGACCGGTTGCCCGCCGGGTACCGCCGCCTGCTCGGCAAGGTGCGTTACGGTCCCGGCTCCTGCAAAGTCGATTTCGCCCTCTCCGGTCCGGTGCCGTGGCTGGCACCGGGCTGCGCCGAAGCGGGCACCCTGCATCTGGTGGGCAGCCGGGCCGAGGCCATGGCCGCCGAGCATGCGGTTGCCGTGGGCATCCACACCGACCGTCCGTACACGCTGGTCATCCAGCCCGGTGTCGTGGACCCCGGCCGGGCCCCGGCGGGTCAGCACACGCTGTATGCCTACGCCCACGTCCCGAACGGATCCGATCGCGATATCAGTGAGCAGATCATCGGCCAGATCGAGCGATTCGCTCCCGGTTTCCGGGATCTGATCTCGGCGCAACATGTGTATACGGCCGCCGATCTGCCTGTATACAACGCCAACTATGTGGGCGGTGATATCGGCGCCGGGGCGATGACCCTCATGCAGACCGTGTTCCGTCCGGTACCTCGCTGGAACCCGCACACCACCGGGCTGCCCGGCGTCTACCTGTGCTCGTCGGCGACCCCGCCCGGCGGCGGGGTGCACGGTATGGCCGGTACGCATGCCGCCGCGCATGCCCTGCGCACCGTATTCGGTATCCGCACCGATCCGCTCGAACTGGCCGCCGCGAACGCGGCGACCGCACCGGACGGTTAAGCCCCGGCCGCGGGCTCCCGGTACAGATCGGGCTCCAGGTAGATGATCCGCGCGGCCGGTACCGCCGCCCGGATCCGGCTCTCGGCTTCGTCGATGCCCGCCGCGATCTGCGCGATATCCAGACCGGGCGTCACCGCCACCTTGGCCGCCACCAGCAGCTCGTCCGGGCCGATGTACTGGGTCTTCATATGAATGAGCCGATCGATCGTCGTTCCGTCGGCGATACAGTCGCGGATCGCGCGGTCCTCGGCCGCCGTCGCGCCCTCACCGATCAGCAGGCTGTGCATTTCGACGATCAGGATGATCGCGATGATCCCGAGCAATGCGCCGATCGCCAGGGTGCCGATACCGTCCCAGACCGGATTGCCGGTCACCATGGTGAGCCCGACGCCGCCCAATGCCAGGACCAGGCCGATCAGGGCGCCGGTGTCCTCCAGCAGCACCACCGGCAGTTCGGGGCTGCGCGAGTTACGGATGAACTGCCACCAGCTCGCCCGGCCCTTGAGTGGTTTGGATTCCCGGAACGCGGTCGCGAAACTGTAGGTTTCGAGCGCGATCGCGAGCACCAGGATGACGACGGCCACGAGGGGCGAGCTGAGTTCCTCGGGATGCTGGATCTTGTGAATGCCCTCGTACAGTGCGTACACCGAACCCAGGGTGAACAGCACCAGGGCCACCACGAACGAATAGAAGTACCGGCTGCGCCCGTATCCGAACGGGTGCAGTTCGTCGGCCTCCTGCCGTGCCCGGTTCTGTCCGAACAGCAGCAGCCCTTGATTGGCGGTGTCGGCGACGGAGTGCACCCCCTCGGCCAGCATCGAAGCGGACCCGGTGATCGCGGCGCCCACGAACTTCGCCGCCGCGATCCCGGCATTCGCCGTCAACGCGGCAAGGATTGCCTTCTTACTTCCACCAGCCGACATCTGCCCACCCTCTGCGTTTATTTGCGGCGCCTGCGGCCTCAACCCTATAAGGGCCCCGCTGAACTCGGCACCGGGACGCCTGGATTTCCCACAGCGGCACGGGGGAGGGAGCTTCCCGCCTCATCCCACGCAGGCGCAGAAAAGGGTGGCCGGGCCGTCCACCGCGCGGGCGCGGATATCGGTGTCGGCGGCCGATATCCACGCCGCGGTGCCGCGATCGAGCCGGACCTCGGACACACCGTCGAGCAGGTGCGCCGAACCGGCGGTACACAGAACGATGCCCGGACCGGCGTCGGTGAGCGGCACCAGCGCCGAACCCTCGGTGATATCGAAGCGGCGCATGGCGAATTCCGGGGCGGGGGTGCGGTAGCGCACCGACCCGTCGCCGGCCGGTTCCGGTAGCACCAGGGGAAGATCGATGGGTTCGAAGTCGAGGACCTTCAGCAACTCCGGCACATCGACGTGTTTCGGGGTGAGTCCACCGCGCAGCACATTGTCCGAGTTCGCCATGATCTCTACCGCGACCCCGCGCAGGTAGGCGTGCAGGTTACCGGCGGCGAGGAACAAAGCCTGCCCGGGTTGCAGCGTGATCCGGTTCAACAGCAGCGAGGCCAGGACACCGGCATCGCCCGGATAGCTTTCGGCGAGTTCGAGGGTGGTCTGGGCAACCGGCGCGAATTCTCGCTCGGCACCGGACAGATAGCGCACACAGCCGTCCAGGACGGCCGGCAGCAGTGTGTCCAGCACCGTGGGCGGCAGGGTGATCCAGCTGGTGAACAGCGTGCGCAGACCGTCGGAATCGGGTTGTGCGGCCAGCAGATCGGCGTACTGCCCCAGCTCGGGCACGTCGAGGGCGCGGAACAGTTCCACCGTTCGTTGTGGGTCCCGGAAACCGGCCAGCGCCTCGAAACGTTCCAAGGCGACGACGAGTTCGGGTTTGTGGCTGTCGTCGCGGTAGTTGCGCATGGGTGAATCCAGCGGCACCCCGGTGCGATTCTCCCGGGCGAAACCGGCCGCGGCCTGCTGCGCGCTCGGATGCGCCTGCAGCGACAGCGGTTCCTCCGCGGCCAGGATCTTCAGCAGGAACGGCAACCGGCCGTCGAAACGGGTCGCGGCGGCGCCGAGTTCGCGGCCGGGTTCGGCCGAGACCACCTCGAGCAGCGAACGTTTACCCCGTTCGGTTCGGATATAGGCCGGGTCGGCGGGATGGGCACCGAACCACAGTTCGGCTTCCGGGTGCGCGGAAGGGACGGGGCGGCCACAGAGTTCGGCGAGCGCGGTGCGTGAACCCCAGGCATACGAGCGCAACGCACCTACGAGTTCGTGCACTAGTAACGTCCCCCGTCGTACCCGTCCGAATCGCCGGCCCCCACCGTCCGGCCGCCGATGAGCCGCAGGTAGGCAGCCGTCATCTCCCAGCGCAGGGCCAGTACCGCGAGGCGCTCCAGTTCCGTACCGGTATGGGTGGGCGGTTCCGGGGCCGGTTCGCCCGATTCGGCGCGGGACGGGTCCGCCGGGACCGTTTCGATATCGGCCGTGACCAGATCGGCGTCGACCGTTCCGCCGCCGGCGCCCCCGAACAGCGCAAGTTTGCGTCGCGCGGCCGGAGTATCGGTATCGGTGCTGCACAGGAAGATCCGCTTCTTCTCCACCGGCGGCGGGCCGTCGAGCTGCTCGTCGTGGAACAGCGGATCGTAATCCGGTGCGGCGGCGGTGGCCGCATCCACCAGCTGGGGGAGCGCGGCCACGGCAACGGACAGGTCGACGGCGGTCGCGGTCCGGCCCGCGGATTGCAGCAGGACCTCCGCGGCATGGACCGCGAGTTCGGTTGTCGCCGGGTTGTCGCCGGCCAGAATCAGCCCCCGCTGCTGAGTGCGGGCGGCCAGGTTCTTGGCGGGATTGTGGAACACCTCGTGCTGGGGGCCGTCGCGCAGCGCTTCGGTATCGAGTACATCGGCGAGATCGGCGAGATCGGGCAGTTCGGTGGCAGATCGGGCAGGCGTGATCGTCCGCAGCACCGCGATACCGGTGGCGAGGTAGCGCAGCAGCCGGTTGGCGTCGAGCACCGGAACCCGTGGTGCCAGCACAGCGGCACGTCCGGCCGCCGCGGCCCGCAGTGGGCCTTCGTTCGGTGCTGCCACGACCACCTCGGCGCCGCGGCGCACCGCCCGGTCCACCGCATCGACCAGCCGGGGATCCCCGGCATCGTCACCGCTGACGAGCACTACATCCAGGGGGCCGGCCCAGGCCGGCACCGTGCTGACCGGAACCAGCGGCAGTCCGGCGCGGTCACCCAGCGCCGCTACCAGCAACGCGGCCGCACGGCCGGCCCGGCCGGCGCCGGAAACCAGCAGCAGACTGCGTGGCTGCAGGCCGGCCAGCCCCGCGAGCGCGTTCTCGGCCACGGCCGCGGCCGTGGCCCGTACCTGGGCGCCACCGGATGCGGCCGAACGGAGGGCGCCACCGGTATCGGCGGCCTCGAGCATTGCGGCATCGTCCAGATCGAGTACCGGGGTATCAGCGATCATCGGGCGTGGCACCTCCCCTCATCGCGCTGTTTTCGGTCTCGGCCGCCGCCACCGCCCGGGTCGTGGACACCGGGCCTGGAACGGGCGAATCCACGGTGTGTATTTCCACTATTCCAGTCAGGCGCGGACGATGCGCAGAATCTCGGTCACGAGTGCGTCTACTTCCTCCGGCGAGCGCGCTTCGACGTTGAGTCGCAGTAGCGGTTCGGTATTGGAGGCGCGCAGGTTGAACCACGCATCGTCGGGAAGCTGCACCGTCACTCCATCGAGGCGGTCGACGGCCACCGCTCGCCCGGCGAAAGCATCGAGTACCGCGCCGGTGCGTTCGGCAGCGTCGGAAACAGTCGAGTTGATCTCACCCGAGGCGGCGTACCCCGTGTAGGAGGCCATCAGCTCCGAAACCGGCCGTTTGTCCTCACCGAGCGCGGCCAGCACGTGCAATGCGGCCAGCATGCCCGAATCCGCGCCCCAGAAATCGCGGAAGTAGTAGTGCGCGGAATGTTCCCCGCCGAAAACCGCGCCCGTACTCGCCATGAGCTGTTTGATGAACGAATGCCCGACCCGCGACCGCACCGGGGTGCCGCCCAGTTCGGTCACCACATCGGGTACCGACCGTGATGTGATCAGGTTGTGGATGATCGTGGCGCCGGGTTCCTCGGCGAGTTCCCGTTCGGCCACCAGCGCGGTGATCGCCGACGGCGATACCGGATCGCCCTGTTCGTCGACGACGAAACAACGGTCGGCGTCACCGTCGAATGCCAGCCCGATATCGGCCCCGGACTCCCGGACCAGTTTTTGCAGGTCCACCAGGTTCGCCGGATCCAGCGGATTGGCCTCGTGGTTGGGGAACGATCCGTCCAGCTCGAAATACAGCGGCACGATCGTGATCTGCGGGAGGGCGCCGAGCACGGCGGGAACGGTATGCCCGCCCATTCCGTTACCGGCGTCCACCGCGACGGTCAACGGCCGGATACCGTCCAGGTCCACCAGGTCGCGCAGGAACACCGCGTAATCGCCGAGCAGGTCGGTTTCGGTGGTGGTGCCCGATGCGCCGTCGTAGCCCGGTACGCCGGTCACCAATTCCTCGGCGATGGTCGCCAGGCCGGTGTCCTGACCGACCGGCAGCGCCCGCGCCCGGCACAGTTTGATGCCGTTGTAGCGGGCCGGGTTGTGACTGGCGGTGAACATGGCGCCCGGGCAGTCGAGTTTGCCCGAGGCGAAATACAGCTGATCGGTGGACGCCAGGCCGATCCGCACCACGTCCAGACCCTGGGCCAGAACGCCCGCGGCGAACGCATCCACCAGCTCCGGCGACGAGGCGCGCATATCGTGACCGATCACGATGCGCCGGGCGTTTTCGGCCCGCATGAGCCGGGCGAACGCGGAGCCGGTTTCCCGGACGAAATCGGCATCGAGTTGTTCCCCGACGACGCCGCGGATGTCGTAGGCCTTGATCACCGCGTTCACGGACTCGGCAGGGCGGGCGACTGTCATGGGGACCACCCTAGTAGGTGCCTCTTCAGCGCCGTATTCATGGCAGTGCCTCCGGCCCCGGCTCTGGTTCCGGCGACGCCGGTCATCGAGCCGGCCCGAGCTGAGCACTCCCACAGAGGGAAAGGCGGGTCCGCTCTCCGGAGCGCCGTGTGTTCGAACTTCGCCGGACTCGGCGACACTGCCGGTCGCATCGAACCGTCTGCCGGGAGCGGCTGTCGATCAGCGCCGTTCCGGTTGCGTCGAGTCCGGGTGACGGGCGAATTCGGCAGTCCTGCCGGCCACGGCACCGGTCTGCCCGTACCGTCGGGATTCATCGGTCCGTCGAATGGATCGCCGGAAAATCGGCGCGGTCGCGGGGGCGTCGAAGGGGGGACCCGCGGGTGATCGGGTGCGCGGCCGGGCCGGTGATCGCGGTGGGCCAGGGGTCCGGGGCGCGGGATATCAGCTCGGCGGATCGGGAAGAACCCGCAGATGTCCGCGGCGTCCGGTACGGGTGGGCCGAGGGGGCGGAGTGTGCTCGCGGTAGCCGCGCTGCTCCGGTTCCGGCGGGCGGCGGCGTAGACCGGCTTCACGGACGGCCTCGGCCAGCGCGGTGAGGTCGTCATCATCGGGACTGGTGGCGAAACCGCCTTCGTGCCGGACCATATCCCAGCCCTTGGGGGCGGTGATCCGGGAGGCATGTGTTCCGCAGAGGTCCCAGGAATGCGGTTCGGCCACCGTCGCCAGCGGGCCCACCACCGCGGTGGAGTCCGAGTAAACATAGGTGAGCGTCGCGACGGCCGGATTCTTGCAGCCGGGTCGGCAGCAACGACGCATGGAGATCACGTCGATGAGAGTAACCCGCGAGACGGGTGCAGGTGGGGCAGACACGCTGTGATCTAGGCGGCGTACCGATGTGGGAAACGGCCTGCCGGGGTGAACTTGCTGTCGTTCCGTGGCTCGCGGGTGGACGGGTTCGGAGCGGCTATTCGGGTTCGGGGTCGATTACGTCCGGGTCGACGCCCAGGTAGGTGGCGATCTGCTGGACGAGTACTTCGCGTAGCAGGTCCACCAGATCGTCGGGGTCGCCGGCGCGCAGTTCGAGGGGTTTGCGGAACAGGACGACGCGCGCGCGGATGGGGGTGCCGTGCCGGTCGACGCCGGCGGGGATGAGCCGGGACAGTGGGACCGGGCCGTCGGCGACCACCTCGTCCGGCCAGGTGACCGAATCCGGGTGCAGCGGACGGATTTTGGGAACATCGTCGACGGCGATATCCAGTTTGGTGAGACGGTCGTGCCAGCGGGTGTCCAGCGGTGCGAACGCTTCGAGCACGAGCCGATCGAATTTTTGGCCGCGGGTGCGCCAGGCGGGGACGGTGGGGGGAAGCATGGGTCCGCGCACGCCGCGCCCACGGCGGCTGACCGACCGGGCGGTCGGGGGTCTGCGATTGCGGGATCGTGCCATGACTCGAACGTTAGTCACCGATCGCCGACCGCGACGGCCCGCCCCGGCTACCTGCTCCGGGGCGCACCGACGCGAGCGGTGTCGTCAGCCGATACCGCGCTTGAGGCGCCGGCGCTCCCGCTCCGACAGGCCGCCCCAGATTCCGAACCGTTCATCGTGTGCGAGCGCGTATTCCAGACATTCGTCGCGAACCTCGCATCCCATGCAGATGCGTTTGGCCTCGCGGGTGGATCCGCCCTTCTCCGGGAAGAACGCTTCAGGGTCGGTTTCCGCGCAGAGTGCGCGTTCCTGCCACTGTTCTTCGATGGAGTCGAACATCTCGTCGAAACCGGTCACGATAAGGCTGAGCCGGGGCGTCGATTCTCGTTCATTCCGATCGCGATCGGTCCAGCCGTTGTCAGCAGCGACGCCTCGTGCTGCGCCTGCTGTGGAATCGGTTCGCGATACACCCACCGGAATGCCGGCCGGGGCCAGTTCTTCGGCCATCGCTCCGCCTCCTCACTGTGTGTTAGCGCAGAATGATTTCTTTCCGTCGATCCACACGCATATCGACGGCCAAACTCCGCGACGTTGTCTCGCGGACTTCCCCGAGCCCGTCATTCCATTTCGAACATCTGTTCGAGTTTCCGTTCGCGCCTTGCACTTCCAGCGCCGTCCGGAATGACATGTCTGTGATTAGACACGCCGCCGGGTGTGATGGTCAAGCCACCGTCACTATTCCGTTACTATCCCGCGCGGCATTCCGAGTCGATCTTGTGACCCGAATAGCAAATGAGCGGCAAATATAGCGACAGGCGCACTATTTTCCGCGCCGCATAGGGTGTACAGATGTGACTTCACAACAAGCGGACATCGGGCCCGCCAATGGTCCCCGTATCGTCGTCCTGGTCGGCGGAGTCGGCGGCGCGCGGTTCCTGCTGGGCGTACGGGAGCTGCTGCCCGAAGCGAAGGTTTCGGCCATCGTCAATGTGGGCGACGACGTATGGATGCATGGGCTGAGAATCTGTCCCGACCTCGATACCTGCATGTATACCCTCGGCGGCGGAATAGATACCGAGCGTGGCTGGGGCCGGCCCGGGGAAACCTGGCATGCGAAGGAAGAGTTGGCGAAATACCATGCCCAGCCGGACTGGTTCGGGTTGGGGGATCGGGATATCGCCACGCACCTGGTTCGCACCGAAATGTTGCGCGCCGGGTATCCGCTCTCGGCAGTTACCGAGGCGCTGTGCAATCGGTGGCAACCGGGCGTCGAACTCATCCCGGCAACCGACGATCGCTGTGAAACGCATGTAGTTATCAGCGACCCGGAGAGTCCCAGCGAACGCCGCGCGATCCATTTCCAGGAGTGGTGGGTTCGGTACCGGGCCGACGTTCCAACTCACGGATTCGCCACAATCGGAGCCGATGAAGCCAAGCCGGCGCCGAATGTGATCGAACTCATAGCCGATGCGGATATCGTATTACTCGCCCCTTCGAACCCCGTTGTGAGCGTAGGCTCCATCCTCGCGGTGCCCGGAATTCGGGGCGCATTGCGCACCACCGCGGCTCCGGTGATCGGCGTATCGCCGGTGATCGATGGCAAGCCGCTGCGCGGCATGGCCGACGAGTGCCTGTCGGTGATCGGTGTGGAGACCTCCGCCGAGGCGGTCGGCCGGCACTACGGATCTCGTTCGGCCACCGGTATTCTCGACGGCTGGCTGATTCACAGCACCGATACCGCCGAGGTGCCCGGTGTGCAGGTTCGCAGTGTGCCGCTGTTGATGACCGATCCCCCGACCACTGCCGAAATGGTGCGCGCGGCCCTCGATCTGGCAGGAGTGAAACCGTGACCGGTGCCGAGTCGTTCGCCGAGGTAATTGCCGATCACGCGGCCGCGGAATTACGTATTCTCCCGATCACCGGATTACCGGAATTCCGGCCCGGTGACGACCTCGCCGAACATATCGCCACCTGCGCCCCATGGCTGGCCGACGGCGATGTCCTGGTGGTCACCAGCAAGATCGTTGCCAAGGCGGAGGGCCGGATCGTCGCCGCACCAACCGATCCCGAGGAGCGCGATGCGGCGCGGCGGCGGCTGGTGGAGCAGGAATCGGTGCGGATCGTGGCCCGCCGCGGTCGCACACTGATCACCGAGAACCGGCTCGGTATCGTGCAGGCCGCCTCGGGCGTGGACGGGTCCAATGTCGAACGCGGCGAACTGGTCCTGCTGCCCGCCGATCCCGACGGCAGCGCGAAAGGACTGCGGTCGGCACTGGCGACCAGGCTCGGCGTGAACGTGGCGGTAGTGATCACCGACACGATGGGTCGCGCCTGGCGCAACGGCCAGACCGATATCGCGATCGGATCGGCGGGATTGCGGGTGCTGCACGATTATTCGGGCGCAGTGGACGGGCAGGGCAACGAACTGCAGGTCACCCAGGTCGCGATCGCCGATGAACTCGCCGCGGCCGCCGATCTGGTGAAAGGCAAACTGGGCGCGGTGCCGGTGGCGGTGGTACGCGGCCTGACGTTCACCGACGACGGTTCCACCGCGACCGACCTCGTCCGCGGTGGAACCGACGACCTGTTCTGGCTCGGTACGGCCGAAGCCCTGCAGCGAGGGCGGGAAGAGGCGGTGCTGCTGCGGCGCTCGGTGCGCAGTTTCACCGCCGAGCCGGTGGATCCGGAACGGATCCGGGCGGCGACCGCGGTCGCGTTGACGGCCCCCGCGCCGCATCACACCCGTCCGGTGCGATTCGTCTGGTTGCGCGACCGGGCCCGGCGTGAGCGGCTGCTCACCGCCATGGCGGAGCAGTGGCGGGCCGATCTCCTGGCCGATGGACTGGACGCCGAACGGGTGGAACGGCGCGTGAACCGCGGGCGCATACTCTTCGATGCCCCCGAGGTGATCATTCCGTTCTGTGTGCCCGACGGCGCACACGACTATCCCGACGATCGCCGGCGCGCGGCGGAGCACACCATGTTCACCGTCGCGGTCGGCGCCGCGGTACAGGGTCTGCTGGTCGCGCTGGCCGCCGAGGGACTGGGCAGTTGCTGGATCGGCTCGACTATCTTCGCGCCGGAGGTCACCCGGGCGGCTCTGGACTTGGCGGACGACTGGAACCCGCTGGGCGCCATAGCTGTCGGGTATCCCACGGACGAACTCCGGCCGCGTTCCCCGCGAGATCCGGCCACGGGGCTGGTGGAACGGTGAGTGCCGGATCGCTGCACGCCTCGGCCACCGAACTGCTGACCGCATGGAATCCGCGCGGCGGTCCGGACGCGTCCCTTCGCGAGGCGATGCTGGCATTTCTCGGGTCCGCACCGCGCGGTTGCCTGCGTGAACACGCGCCCGGTCATATCACCGCGTCGGCCGTGGTTTTCTCCGATGACGGCCGGGAGGTCCTGCTGACCCTGCACCCGCGGGTCGGGCGCTGGATCCAGCTCGGCGGTCACTGCGAGGAGAGCGACGAGACCGTGGCCGCGGCCGCGCTGCGCGAGGCAACCGAGGAGTCCGGTATCGACGGGTTACGTCTCGATCCGGGACTCTATGCGGCCCAGGCGCATCCCATCACCTGTTCGCTCGGTGTGCCGACACGGCATCTGGATCTGCTGTTCCGGATCACCGCCCCGCCCGGTGCGGTGCCGGTACGCAGCGCCGAGTCCACCGATCTGCGGTGGTGGCCGGTGGATGCGCTGCCACCGGATGCCGATGTCGTGCTCTTGCCGTGATCGCGATACGCCGGCCGGCCCGGTATGGCGGCAGCCGGTTCGAACGACCTTGAAACTTTGACTAGAGCAGGTCGTTCGTGCCAGTGTCGCTGCCATGCCGAGCACCGGATCCCGGAATTTCGTCCAGGGGTCTGCGCGTGAGTCGCTGCGCACAGCCATCCTGGACGCGATGCGTGAGCTCTTGGGGCAACGGGACTGGTCCAAGATCACGCTCACCGATGTGGCGGCCGGCGCCGGGGTCAGCCGGCAGACCCTCTACAACGAATTCGGTTCGCGCCAGGGTCTGGCCGAGGCCTACGCCATCCGCTTGGCCGACGATCTCGTCGACCATGTGGAGATGGCGCTCGCCGCCAATATCGGCGACGCCGACGCCTCGATCCGCGACGGCCTCGCCGGCTATTTCCGCGACGCCGCCCAGGATCCGTTGGTGCGTTCACTGGTGCTCGGCGAGGTCAAACTCGACCTGCTGCGTCTCATCACCCTCGACGCCGGGCCGCTGATCGAGCACGCCACCGAACAGCTCATCGGCGTCATGCAACGCAGCTGGGTGGCCTTCACCCGCGGCCAGGCCGAAACTTTCGCCCACGCCCTGGTACGGCTGGCGATCAGCTATATCCCCACGCCACCCGGACCGGGGCACGACGTACCGGCCGAACTCGGCCGGGTCTTCGGCCCGTATGTGACCGCGGTGCTCTCCGGACGGGCGGTTTCGGAATGTCCCGCGCGGTGAGCGGGCCGCCGCGTGTGGGTATCGAAGTCGATGTGCTCCCACCTGCGCATTCGCCGGAAACGAGGCGGGGGCGCGGCCGCTCGCGCGCAGGGAACGACGGCAGTGTACGGTTCCGGCGTGTAACGGTCACCACGTTTGGGTCGAACAACGACGCAATGGAGACACCGGTTCTGCGAATATGTAGTCCGCTGCAAGTTCGGTTTTCAGGGGCAAACGTGCAATTGGTTGGCAAGTCGGCCGGGTCTGCCGATCCCAAACGCCATCTATGGGTCCTCGGACTGATCGCTCCGGCCACTGCGCTGCTGCCGTCCCAACTGGTGCTGCACACCGGCCTCGAGGTGTTCTGGTGGACCGGGCCGCTCCTGGTTCTGGTGATCATCCCGCTGCTCGACCTGCTGATCGGCGACGATGGTTCCAACCCACGTGACGAGGACTACGAAACCCTCTCCAACGACCGTTACTACCGCTGGTGCACGTATCTGTTCCTGCCCATCCAACTGCTCGGGCTCGCCCTGGCCGGATACCTGTGGTCGGGCGATGAACTCGATATCGTCGACAAGATCGGTCTCGCCGTCACCCTCGGACTGGTCTCCGGGATCGGCATCAATGCCGCCCACGAACTCGGGCACCGGGTCGAACGCCTGGAACGGTGGCTGGCCAAGATCGCCTTGGCGCAATCCGGGTACGGCCATTTTTTCGTCGAACACAACCGCGGGCATCACGTCCGGGTCGCGACCCCGGAGGATCCCGCCAGCGCTCGATTCGGTGAGAGTCTGTGGGAGTTCCTGCCGCGCAGTGTGGCCGGGGGATTCCGCTCCGCGCTACGGCTGGAACGGGACCGGTTGCGCCGCACCGAGGCCGGCTGGTGGAGCCCGCACAACCACATCCTGCAGGCGTGGACGATGACGGTGGTGCTCTTCGGTGGGCTGATGCTGGTCTTCGGGTGGCAGATCCTGCCCTATCTGCTGCTGCAGGCGGTGCTGGGCGCCGGACTGCTGGAAACGGTCAACTACATCGAGCACTACGGGCTGCTCCGGGAGCGCCGGCCGAACGGGCGGTACCGGCGCTGCACGGCGCGCGACAGCTGGAACAGCGATCGGCTCGTCACCAATATTTTCCTGTTCCATCTCCAGCGGCACAGCGACCACCACGCCAACCCCGGCCGGCGTTACCAGACGCTGCGCAGTTCCGATGAGGCTCCGCAGCTACCGGCCGGGTACGCGTCCATGGTGGTCCTCGCGATGATCCCGCCGCTGTGGCGCCGGGTCATGGACAAACGGGTGCTCGCCCACTACGACGGCGACCTCACCCGGATCAATCTCGCACCCCGTAAACGGCAGGCCGCGACCGCTGTTTCGCCCGGCCCCGGCATGGTCACCGGCTGAGGTCTCGCAGGTACGCCGCCGGTAGCGGCCACCAATCGATGCAGCCGGACCGCGACCGCGCGCAACCCGCTAGCCTTGCGTTCGAGACCGTGTTTATCGGGCATGAGCGAGATCGACGGATGGTCAACATGTTGACGCGGAGGTCGAAGGGCAGGCACTGGTATCGCACCACCGCCTCCGGGCTCGCCTCGTTCATGCCGTTACCGAGAGAAGGCTGATGACGACCTCCGAATTGCCTCGCACATCGCCACGCACCGATAGCCGCAACGGCATCGAATACAAGGTCGCGGATCTGTCGCTGGCCGATTTCGGCCGCAAGGAGATCCGGCTGGCCGAACACGAGATGCCCGGGCTGATGGCTCTGCGCCGCGAATACGCCGATGTCGCGCCGCTGAAAGGCGCCCGGATCTCCGGCTCGCTGCATATGACCGTGCAGACCGCCGTGCTGATCGAAACCCTCACCGCGCTCGGCGCGCAGGTGCGGTGGGCCTCCTGCAATATCTTCTCCACCCAGGACCATGCCGCCGCGGCCATCGTGGTCGGCCCGCACGGCACCGTCGAGGAGCCCCAGGGCACCCCGGTGTTCGCTTGGAAGGGCGAAACCCTGGAGGAGTACTGGTGGGCGGCCGAGCAGATGCTCACCTGGCCGGACGAACCGGCCAATATGATCCTCGACGACGGTGGCGACGCCACCATGCTGGTGCTGCGCGGGGCGCAGTTCGAGAAGGCGGGGGTGGTGCCGCCGGCCGATGAAGAGCACTCCGCGGAATACACGGTCTTCCTGAACCTGCTGCGGGAACGGTTCGAGACCGACAAGGGCAAATGGTCCGCCATCGCCGAGAGCGTCAAGGGCGTCACCGAAGAGACCACTACCGGTGTGCTGCGCCTGTACCAGTTCGCCGCTGCCGGCGAACTGTCCTTCCCGGCGATCAACGTCAACGACTCGGTCACCAAGTCGAAGTTCGACAACAAATACGGCACCCGGCATTCGCTGATCGACGGCATCAACCGCGGCACCGATGTGCTCATCGGCGGTAAGAAGGTGCTGATCTGTGGCTACGGCGATGTCGGCAAGGGTTGCGCGGAATCGCTGGCCGGGCAGGGCGCCCGCGTACAGGTCACCGAGATCGACCCCATCAACGCCCTGCAGGCCCTGATGGACGGCTACGACGTGGTGACCGTGGAACAGGCGATCGGTGACGCCGATATCGTCATCACCTCGACCGGTAACAAGGACATCATCACCCTCGACCATATGCGGGCGATGAAGGACCAGGCCATTCTCGGCAATATCGGTCATTTCGACAACGAAATCGATATGGCGGGCCTGGAACGGTCCGGCGCGACCAAGTTGAATATCAAACCGCAGGTCGACCTGTGGACGTTCGGCGATTCCGGTAAGTCCATCATCGTGCTGTCCGAAGGGCGGCTGCTCAATCTGGGTAACGCCACCGGCCACCCGTCGTTCGTGATGAGCAACAGCTTCTCCAACCAGGTGATCGCCCAGATCGAACTGTGGACCAAACCGGAGGAGTACGACAACGAGGTCTACCGCCTGCCGAAGGTACTCGACGAGAAGGTGGCCCGTATCCACGTGGAAGCCCTCGGCGGCACCCTGACCAAGCTCACCAAGGACCAGGCCGAATACATCAACGTCGATGTCGAAGGCCCGTACAAACCGGAGCACTACCGCTACTGATCCGGCATCGTTTCCCGGTTTCCGTCCGCGCCCCGGCTGTCTCGTCAGCGGGGCGCGGACGTCCGAGTAGGCTGCTCCCCATGGGTGTGCTGGTCTCGGTGGAGGGCCTCGACGGTGCGGGTAAACGGACGCTGATCACCGATCTGGTGGCCGCGCTCGAGCAGTGCGGACTGCGCGTGCAGACCCTGGCCTTCCCGCGTTACGGGCGCTCCGTGCACGCGGATCTGGCCGCCGAAGCACTGCGCGGCGCGCACGGCGACCTGGCCGGCTCGGTGAACGCCATGGCCACCCTCTTCGCGCTGGACCGCGCCGGCGCCGCCGACGATCTGGCGAAACTGCTGGCCGACAACGATTTGGTCGTGCTGGACCGCTACGTGGCCTCGAATGCCGCCTACAACGCCGCCCGGCTCGGCCAATCCGCCGACGGAGAAATCGTGCGGTGGGTGGGGGAATTGGAATTCGGCCGGTTCGCCCTGCCGGTGCCGCGGGTGCAGTTGCTGCTGGATGTTGCGGTGGAGGTCGCGGCCGAACGCGCCCGCCGGCGCGGTGAACTCGACGCGACGCGGGAGTTGGACGCCTACGAACGCGACGGTGGATTACAGGAACGCACGGCCGCGGTGTACCGTGATCTCGCTCGGCGCGATTGGTACGGAACCTGGTGGGTTTTCCGGCCCGGTGAACAAGGTCCCGGTCCACGCTCCGGCGAAATGAATGTATTGGCCGCGCGGCTCGCCGCATTGGTAGCGAATTAGTGTTGGATATCCGGCGGGAACGCGCCATGTATGGCGTGGCGACCCGTTACGAGCCCGGGAGATGACAACATAGTAACTATGAAGCCGAAGATTCTGGTCGTCGACGACGATATGGCCCTTGCGGAGATGCTCACCATCGTCCTGCGGGGCGAGGGTTTCGACCCGCACGTGGTCGGCGACGGCACCCAGGCACTGTCGGCGGTCCGGGAGATCCGGCCCGACCTGGTCCTGCTGGACCTGATGCTGCCGGGGATGAACGGTATCGACGTATGCCGGGTGCTGCGTGCCGATTCGGGTGTGCCGATCGTGATGCTCACCGCCAAGACCGATACCGTCGATGTGGTGCTCGGCCTCGAGTCCGGCGCCGATGACTACATCGTCAAACCCTTCAAACCGAAGGAGCTCGTGGCGCGGGTGCGCGCCCGGTTGCGGCGCACCGAGGAAGAGCCGGCCGAGCTGCTGAATATCGCCGATATCGTGATCGATGTGCCGGCGCACAAGGTCACCCGTGAAGGCGCGCAGATCTCGCTGACCCCGCTGGAATTCGATCTGCTGGTGGCGCTCGCGCGTAAACCGCGGCAGGTCTTCACCCGCGAGGTGCTGCTGGAACAGGTGTGGGGCTACCGGCACGCCGCCGATACCCGGCTGGTGAACGTCCATGTCCAGCGCCTACGCGCCAAGGTCGAGAAGGATCCGGAGAATCCGGAGATCGTGCTGACCGTTCGTGGTGTGGGATACAAGGCCGGTCCGCCGTGATCGGTTACCGTCGGCTCCGGGCCCGGAGGCGGTAGCTTGCGCGACCACGAAGGGTCCCGCACAGATCGCGATCCGGGCGGGAGCGGGGGCCGGGACCGGCTGCGGCAGGCGCTGGCTCCCGTCAACGAATGGTCTCAGCACGTCGGTAGATCACTCGGGCTGCTCTGGCGGCGCTCGCTGCAATTGCGGGTCATAGTTTCCACGCTGACGCTGTCGCTGATCGTTATCACCGTTCTCGGTGTAGTGCTGACCAGCCAGATCACCGACCGGCTGCTGGATGCCAAGATCAATGCCGGCGTCGAGGAGATGGACCGGGTCCGCAATACGGTGGAGGGCCAGCTCGCCGGCGTGCACGATGTCACCACCCAGGAGCAGCGGCTGACCGATGCCCGGGAGTCGCTGTCCAATCGCCGCGAATCGAGCCGCTCCGGCGGCGCCGCGGGCAGTTTCGATTCGGCACTGAGCGTGATCGGCGGTACGCCGCAGCAGGTGATCGCGGTCGGGCCCATCAAACAGGTGCCCGATTCACTACGTCGATTCGTGCAGCGCAATCAGGTCAGCTACCAGTTCGCCAATGTCTCCGACCCGGATGGTTACCGCGGCCGGGCATTGATCCTCGGCAGTCCCAGCGCCGAAGTGCCCACGCTGGAGATCTACCTGATCTTCCCGCTGGCCAACGAGGAACGCAGCCTGTCGCTGATGCGCGGAACCATGATGGTCGGCGGCGCGGTGCTGTTGATCCTGCTGGCCGCGATCACCGCGCTGGTGACCCGCCAGGTCGTCCTGCCGATTCGGTCCGCCGCGCGGATTGCCGGGCGGTTCGCCGACGGCCGGCTCAAAGAACGCATGCTGGTCCGCGGCGACGACGATATCGCCCGCCTGGCCAAGGCGTTCAACGAAATGGCCGAAAGTCTGTCCAACCAGATCAACCAGCTCGAGGAATTCGGCAATCTGCAACGCCGCTTCACCTCCGATGTGAGCCACGAACTGCGCACACCGCTGACCACGGTGCGGATGGCCGCCGATCTCATCCACGGCAGCAGCGACGATCTGGATCCGGCACTGGCGCGCAGCGCCGAACTGCTGGTGACCGAACTGGACCGGTTCGAAGGACTGCTCAACGATCTGCTCGAGATCTCGCGCCACGACGCCGGTGTCGCCGAACTCCAGGTGGAATCGCTGGATGTGCGGATGTGCGCGCGGGCCGCGATTTCCACGGTGCGCCATCTCGCCCGCGACGCCGGGGTCGAGGTGGTGATCGATCTACCGGAGGAACCGGTGGTCGCCGAGGTCGATCCGCGCCGGGTCGAGCGGGTGCTGCGTAATCTGCTGGCCAACGCCATCGACCACAGCGAAGGTAAACCGGTATTGATCCGGATGCGCGGGGATGCCGAGGCCAATGCGCTGGCGGTGGTGGTCCGGGATCAGGGTGTCGGGTTGCGGCCGGGGGAGGAGAAACTGGTCTTCAGCAGGTTCTGGCGCTCCGACCCGTCGCGGATGCGCCGCTCCGGCGGCACCGGTCTCGGACTGTCGATCAGCGTGGAGGACGCGAATCTGCACGATGGCAAACTGGAGGCCTGGGGTCGTCCCAATATCGGCGCCAGTTTCCGGCTGACGCTGCCGCTGGTGCGCGGTCAGAAGATGGGCAAGAGCCCACTGCCGCTGGAGCCCGGTATGCGCAAGGCGCCGCGGCGCCCGCAGGCCGAAGGCGATCAGAACGGGGCCGAGCGAGTGGAGCTGGGTCCGCCGGTGACCGAGTCGGAGCCGTGGGCGCCCCGGCCCGCGGGTGCTACGGAAGCCGGCCGGGCAGCCGCTGAGGGCGCTGCTACCACGGCCGCCGCCGAGTCCCGCGGCGGCGGTTGCGCTCCGGCGGGCCCGGGAGCGCAGACTTCCGATCCGGCGCAAGCCGCCGGGGGCAGCGCAGATGCCGCCGGGCCCGGTGGAGACGCTGCCGAGAACGACTCCGGCGTCGAGGCGCCCGGTGCGGCGGGAGTCACCGGCGAGAGCCCGGGTTCCGCCGGATCCGGCGGAACCCGGCCCGCTGCGCACAGGCCGGGTAGCCCGGCCGCCGGTGCGGCTGCCGCCGGTGGGGCCGGCGCGGGTGCCGGCCGCGGTGAGGACCGGCCCGCGCCGGACCCGAGTAGCGAGTCCGCCGGTACATCCGGGACCGCCGCGGACGGCACCGGCGTGGGAGGCGACGCTGGGGCGGCCGAAGCCGTCGCGGACAGTGGCCCGGGTGCCGAGGCGCCCGGTGCGGCCGGAGCCGGTGGGGACACTGCCGGCGCGGACAACCCCGCAGCGGCGGGAACCGACCCTCCCGCACGCGAGAACGGCTCATCCGCAAGCGATTCCGCCGAGCCTGCGCCACCGACCGTGTTCACCGACAGCGGAGACCAGAAATCATGACCGTGCGCCCCCGATGCCCACGCTGGTTCCGGCTGGTCACCGCAGTCGTCGCGGTGGCGGGGCTGGTGGTCGTCGCCGGTTGCGCGAACCTGCCGGACTCCTCGCAGCCGCAGGCGCTGGGCACCATCAATCAGGAGCCGACGGCGGAGGGGCCGCCGCCGCCGATGCACGGTCGCGACCCGGATCTGCTGCTGCGCGATTTCCTGCAGGCCACCGCCGACCCCACCGATGGGCATCTCGCGGCCCGTCAGTACATGACGCCCGCCGCGTCGACCCAGTGGAACGACGAAGAATCGCATGTCATCGTCGAGCGCGCGGATACGCTGCGCGAATCTCGTTCCGAGAACGAGGCGACGTATGTGTTGCGTGCCCGGAAGGTCGGTGAGCTCGCCGATGACGGCTCCTACCATGTGGCCGACGGGATCATCGAGCACAAGATCGAGATGACCCGCGTCGACGGCGAATGGCGGATCGACGAACTGCCCGACGGTGTGGTCATGGAGTACACCGCCTTCACCCAGTCATACCGACGGCATGTCCTGTATTTCGTCACCGCCGACGGCCGGCACGTGGCGCCGGACCTGCGCTGGGTCTCGGTGCGGCCGGACGATCTGACCCGGCGCCTGATCGATATGCTGATTGCGGGTCCGCAGCCCTATATCGCGCCCGTGGTGCGCAACTATCTGAGCCCGCCCGCGGCCGTGCGCGGCACGATCACCAAAGCCAACGGCGATCCGGTCGGGGTGGGAGTCGGCTTGGGCGGCGTGCGGATCGATTTCTCCGGAATCGACGAATTGTCCCCGCGTGACCGTGAGCTCTTCGCCGCGCAGGTGGTGCTGACCCTGTCCGCTGCGGATGTGCTCGGTCCCTACATTCTGCTCGCGGACGGCCGCCCGTTGGATGAACGGTTCGCCGAAGGGGGGTGGTCGGTCACCGATCTGGGCCCGGTCGCCGATTCCGTGCGACCCGAGTCGCGGGTGGGCCTGCACGCGCTTCGCGACGGAACACTGGTGGAGATCGAACCGGATGGCGGACCGCGGCCCGCTCCCGGCTACTTCGGCACCGTGCAGAATCTGCAGTCGGTGGGCCTGTCGCCGGATGGTAAACGGGTTGCGGCGGTAGCCGATGCGGGCCGGGAACCGCCGGAACCGCAACGCACATTGATGATGGGCAGTTACGGCGGCGATGCCTTCCCGGTGGAGGAGGGCGGTACGATCACGCGCCCGTCCTGGACAGCGGACGGCAGCGCGGCCTGGGCGGTCGTCGACGGTAATCGGGTGATCCGGGCGGTCACCAACGGAGAAACCGGTACGGTGCTGCCGCAAGGTGTCGACACCACCGAATTGTTCGCCGGTACTTCCGGCACCCCGCTACAGGCGCCGATCACCGAACTGCGCATATCGCGTAACGGGGTGAGCGCTGCCTTGATCGCCGACGGCAATGTGTACATCGCCATGGTCGTCGTCCGCCCGGACGGTACGTATGCGCTCACCTCTCCCCGGCGGATCGCCATCGAGCTGCCCACCTCGGCCACCGCCCTGGATTGGTACAGCGACGATACGATCATCATCGCGAGCAGCGGCACGGTGGATCCCGTACGTACGGTCAAGATCGACGGTTCGGGTATGTCCTCGCTCGGGGGCCGGAACTTGACTCCGCCGGTCCGTCAGGTCACCGCTTCCAGCGAACGTCAGTACGTGGCGGATTCGCGGGCGGTGCTGGAGCTGACGCGTACCCCGGAGGGCGGGGATCCGTACTGGCGCGAGGTGCCCGGGCTGGGCGCGGACGCGGTGCCCATCCTCCCCGGCTGATACCGCGCCGGCCTGGGCTGTAGCCGGTCTGTCGGTGCCCGGCGGCACACTCGCCGGTATGCGGACACTCCTGGATCTGGTCCTGCCGGCCGAATGCGGTGGTTGCCGCCGCCCCGCGACACTGTGGTGCGGGGCGTGCGCGCGCAGCGTGGCGGGCCCGCCGGTCCGTATCCACCCCCGCCGTGATCCGGGGGTGCCGTGCTGGGCACTGAGCCCGTATCGCGGACCCGCGCGGCAGGCGGTGCTTGCGGCGAAGGAACGCGGCCGGCGCGATCTGACCGAGCCGCTCGGGCTGGCGCTGGCCGCCGGGCTGGCCGGGTTGCGGACCGCCGGCCGCCCGCTGATACTTGTACCCTCGCCGAGCCGGCGGGCGTCTGCCCGGCGTCGCGGCGGCGATCCGGTGCTGGGATGCGCCCGGGCGGCGGCGCGGTCGCTGGACGGTTGCCGCGTGGTGCCGAGTCTGCGAGTCTGGTGGGGAGTCCGCGATTCGGCCGGGCTGTCGGCGCGCGAGCGCGATCGCAATCTACGCGGCCGGATCCGTGCGGTACCGCTGCCCGCCGAGGCGGCGAAGGCGCAGGTCGTCCTGGTCGACGATGTGCTGACAACAGGAGCCACGGCGCAGGCCTGCGCCGTGGCTCTGGCGTCCGTCGGAACATATCTGGATGACATCTTGGTGACCTGCGCCGCGTGAATCCCCCGAAATTTGCGTGAACAGTGGCGAACCTCCGATCGGCGTACTACGGTCGCGTTCACACACCGGAGTTCCGGGAGTTTGGAGGTGGGCCTGCGATTCGAGTGCCGGCCGACTGATGGGACGCGGCCGGCAGCCGTTCATCCCGCCGCGCGCATCCGAAGTGTGCGGCCAGATCCGGGAGGTACGCGTGACGACATCTTCACGACCTTCAGTTCAGGACACAGCCCAGCCGCAGCTGCAAGACCGGCTCGACCGTCCACGAGAGGCCCGCGCGGATATCGTGGTCAAGGGTCGTAACGTCGAGGTCCCCGACCATTATCGAATCTATGTGTCGGACAAGCTGTCCCGGCTGGAACGCTTCGATCCATCGATCTTCCTGTTCGACGTGGAACTGTTCCACGAACGCAACCGTCGTCAACGCAAGAGCTGCCAGCGGGTGGAGATCACCGCGCGCGGTAAGGGCCCGGTGGTGCGAGCCGAGGCATGCGCGGACAGTTTCTACGCCGCGTTCGAGGCGGTAACGGCCAAACTCGAGAGCCGGCTGCGTCGCACGAAGGATCGGCGGCGGGTGCACTACGGTGACAAAACCCCTGTTTCGGTGCACGATGCCACCGCGGAGCTGGCCGAGGGGAATCTGCCCGGCGAGCTGTCCGGTGCCACCCACGATCATTCACCCCACACCACCAAACGAGCGGATTTCGCCGCCGATTACCCCGAATACGAGGGTCCAGGCCATATCGTGCGCACGAAGGTGCACCCGGCCGTGCCGATGACGGTCGACGACGCGCTCTACCAGATGGAGTTGGTAGGTCACGATTTCTTCCTCTTCCAGGACAAGGAAACCGATCGGCCGTCGGTGGTGTATCGCCGGCACGCGTTCGACTACGGCCTGATCAGGCTCGCGTAGACGAGAGCACAGCCGGCCGGTCCTGTACGGGCCCGGCCGGCTGGTTCATTGTTCGCGCCCGGCGTCGTAGCCCTCGTAGTGCACGGCGTCGGCCAAGGCCCGCCTGCCCCGCCAGCCGAAACGTTCGAGGTCGGGAGTGCGCTGGAATTCGGTCACCGGACCGATACAGAGCCACGCCACCGGCCGGATACCGGCGGGCAGACCGATGAGTTCGGCGAGGAACGGCGCATCGTAGAAGGAGACCCAGCCGACGCCGATCTGTTCCGCGGTCGCGGCCAGCCAAAGATTCTGGATTGCGAGAACCGTCGAATACACGCCGGTTTCGGGAACGGACGCGCGGCCCAGGATATGCGGCCCACCACGGGCGTCGTCGTGGACCACGACCACGCCGGTGCCGCTCTCCTCGATCCCCTCGATTTTGATCGGGTCGAAGGTCGCGGCCCGCTCCGGTGGCAGCGATCGAGCGAATTGGAGCCGCTTCTCCGCGACATGGGCGGCGAACTTGCGCAGGGTCGCGCGATTGCGAACGAGCACGAAATCCCACGGCTGGGAGTTTCCGACGCTCGGCGCGCAATGCGCCGCCTCGAGGATCCGCCACAGTACGGCATCGTCGACCGGTTCCCCGGTGAATTCGGCCCGGACATCCCGCCGCGTCCGGATCGCCTCGTACAAACTCATCTCCACGGCACCCACCATGTCAGTATCTCTGGTTCGCCCGGGTCGCCGGGCACGTTCGCGCTCCTCGAGTCCGGCCCCGGGGGCGAAGGGGCCGCAAACCCCGTGCCGCACGCGCCCCGACCGGGCTACGGACACAACCTCGGCCGAGGTGCGTCGATGGTCGCCGTGTTCGTCCGGCCGACCGGTCCGCTGGACCACCGCCGGCGACGACCGGGAGGCGCACAGGGCGGCGATGCTCGGCCGGCTGTGCCGGTGGCGCAGGCGCGCCCGTCCACACCTGCGCTCCGACGTGAAGACGACAATGGCCCGCACGTCATGTGCGGGCCATGTGCCGGTGCGGGCGGTGAGCGTACCTTTCGGTGCCCGGATGCCTAGGAGGCGGCGGGAACGGGGGCGGAGGTGCGCCGGGAGAGTCGGCGGCGGCCCTCGGCGATCGCGGTACGCAGGCCGCGGCGTTTCCCGGTGACCGGGTCGATCGTGGCGACGGCCCGGCCGTTGAACCGCCGTTCCGACGCCGTTTCCGGCGCATCGTCGGCGGTGTGTCGCAAATATTTGTTCGGCAGCGACAGCTTCGCGATGGTTCGCCACGCCTTGAAATACTGGACGGGCAGCGAACCGGTCGTATACGGCAGATCGTACTTATCGCACAGTTCCCGGACCCGGACCGCGACCTCTGCGTACCGGTTGCTGGGCAGATCCGGGAACAGGTGGTGTTCGATCTGGTGGCTCAGATTACCCGTCATGAAATGCAAGAGCTTGCCGCCGGAAATATTGGCGCTGCCCAGCATCTGGCGCAGGTACCACTGCGCTTGGGTCTCGTTGTCGATATCGGCCTTGGTGAACTTCTCGGCACCGTCGGGGAAGTGGCCGCAGAAGATCACCGCGTTGGACCAGATATTACGGATGACGTTCGCCGCCAGGTTGGCGGTGAGGGTATGGAAGAAGGAGGGGCCGGTCAGCAGGGGGAAGACGACATAATCCTTCAACGCCTGTTTTTTGATCTTGGCCAGTACCTCGCCGACCTTACGGTCGAATTCGGCCCGTTCGGGCGTACCGGGCTGCACCTTCCCGGCCGCGATCTTGCCGAGTTCCAGATGCTGGATCGCGACCCCGTATTCGAACAGCGATTGCAGGACCAGGTTGTACACCGGATTGCCGATATTGAACGGTTTCCAGCGCTGATCACGGGTGACCCGCAGCAGGCCGTAGCCGATATCGTCGTCCATGCCCAGGACGTTGGTGTACTTGTGGTGCAGATAGTTGTGGGTGTGCTTCCAGTGCTTGGAGGGGCCCGCGTTATCCCATTCCCAGTGCGTGGAGTGGATCTCCGGATCGTTCATCCAGTCCCACTGCCCGTGCATCACATTATGGCCGATCTCCATGTTCTCGATGATTTTGGCGGTGCCCAGCAGAGCAACGCCGGCCAGCCAGGCCGGGGGCAGGAAACTGGCGAAAAGCACGGTGCGACCGCTGATTTCGAGTGCACGCTGCAAACGGATGACATTGCGGATATAGCGGGCGTCGCGCTCACCGCGGGTGGATTCGATGTCTCGGCGAATCGCGTCGAACTCTGCTCCGAGCGCTTCCACATCCGCCTCGGTGAGGTGCGCGTATTCCTTGACATCCGATATAGCCATGCGGGCTACACTACCGTAAGTTACGACACCGTAGGTTTGGGGATATCGGTAGAAAATGTGGCGTGCGCCCTATTGCAGATCCCAAAACCGGGTGCTATATCAACGGGACACGCCGATGGCCTGGGTCACTGCGGTGACTCGATCGCATCATCGGTGGATCCGGGGCGCACGTTACACCCGAATCCGCGCGGCCGCGCGGCGAAATATCCGGCCCCGCGGCGGCTATCCGGCCGGCTGGGCGGTATTCGCTTTTCGCAGCGCATGCCGGGCCCGCCGCAGCAGATCCCGTTCCTGCCGGGCCTTGGCCCGCACAGAACGCTGCGCGGTGCGCAGTACTTCCTTCTCCTGCTCGGCCTTGGCCCGCAAAGCGACCTTCGCCTCCGCCAGCGCCGATTTCAAACCGCGCCGTTTTCCGGTGGCCGGGTCGATACTCCACGGCCGGTTATCGGCGCCGGAGTGCGCGGTGAGACCGGCGAACTTGCGTTCCGAAGAAGTTTCGGGCGCATCGTCGGCCGTCCGCCGCAGAAATCGGTCGGGCAGGGCCAGTTTGTGGATGGTGCGGAACGCCAGTAGATACTGCTTGCCCAGCGATCCGGTCGTATACGGCAGATCGTATTTCTCGCACAGCTCGCGTACCGCCAGCGCGACCTGCGGGTAGCGATTACTCGGCAGGTCCGGGAAGAGGTGGTGTTCGATCTGGTAACTGAGGTTGCCGCTCATGAACCCCATCACCGGACCGGCCGAGAAATTGGCGCTGCCCAGCATCTGCCGTAGATACCATTCGCCGCGCGTCTCGTCCGCGAGCTGCTCCTCGGTGAACTTCTCCGCACCGTCGGGGAAATGACCGCAGAAGATGACCGCGTAGGCCCACAGATTGCGGATCAGGTTCGCGGTGGCGTTGGCTTTCAGCGTGGCGGTGAAGGCGGGGCCGGTGAGCGCCGGGTAGATGAGGAAATCCTTGGCGACCTGCCGCACGATCTTGCGGCCGAACAGTTTGTTCGGTTCGGAATCGAGTTGGAAGCGCGGCACCCCGGACAGTTGCTTCTCGATCTTCCAGTCGTGCAGCGCGATGCCCCATTCGAAGGCCGCGGCCAGGACGATATTGGCGATCGGCTGTACCAGGTGGATGGGCCGCCACTGCTCGTCGCGAGTCATCCGGAGGATGCCGAAACCGAGATCTTCGTCGCGGCCGAGCACATTGGTGTAGGTGTGATGCGAATAGTTGTGCGCACGCCGCCACTGGGCCGAAGGGCCGGTCATATCCCACTCCCAATTCGTGGAGTGGATCTCGGGATCGTTCATCCAATCCCACTGGCCGTGGCTGATGTTGTGCGCGAGCTCCATATTCTCGATGATCTTCGCGACCGACAGCATCGCCGTCCCGGCCAGCCAGGCCCAGCGGTTACGGCTGCCGAACAGCACGGCCCGCGCGGTGAACTCCAGGCCGCGCTGGGCGGCGATGGTGCGCCGGATGTAGCGGGCATCGCGCTCACCCAGGGACTGCTCGACCGACTGCCGGATATTGTCGAGTTCCCGGCCCAGCATCTCGACATCCGCGGCCGTCAGGTGGGCAAAGGCTCTGATGTCGGTGATGGCCACCGGCGTCCCTTCTGTCAGCGCGATATGCGTCGGCGAGCGCGGTATGGGTCGGACGATTGGGTGATCGCGTGATCTTCCCGGGTCGGGAAGCGGCCCCTGCGGTACACCCCGAGCGTACCTGCGCGCGGTGTTCGCCGGGTGTGCCCGGTTCGGTCACACGTCGAGGGTGCAGTCCCCGGCCGCGGCCGAAATACACGTTTGCACCTTCTCGCCTTCGAAACGTTCGGTGCCGTTGCGGAGGTCCCGGGCATGTCCCGAGGTCAAGGTGACCACACAGGTCTGGCAGATACCCATCCGGCAGCCGAACGGCAACTGAACACCCGCGGATTCACCGGCCTCCAGCAGTGTGGTGGCGCCGTCGACTGTGGCCGTGCGACCCGTTTTCCCGAAGGTGACGGTGCCGCCCTCGGTGGTCGCCGACCGCTCCACCTCGAACCGTTCCACATGCAGCGATCCGTCGAGGCCGGCCGCGCGCCAATGCTTCTCGATATCGTCGAGCATGCCCAGGGGGCCGCATGCCCAAGTCTGCCGTTCCCGCCAGTCCGGGTACAGCTCATCCAGCGCGGCCGGGGTGAATTTGCCCTTGTCCGCGGTGAGGTGGATATGCGAGACGAATCCCGGATGCCGCCGATGCAGTTCGGTCAGTTCGCCCGCGAACATGACCTCCTCGGCGGACCGGGCCGAGTGGATGTGCACCACGTCGGTCACCGCGTTGCGGCGATCCAGCGCGCGCAGCATGGACATCACCGGGGTGATGCCGGAGCCCGCGGTGAGGAACAGCACCTTCGGCGGTGGCGGTGACGGCAGCACGAACGCGCCCTGCGGGGCCGCCAGCCGGACAACGGTACCGGGGGTGACACCGTTGACCAGATGGCTGGACAGGAAACCCTCCGGCATCGCCTTCACCGCGATGGCGATGGCCTTCTTGCCGTAGCGCGGATCGTTCCACTCCGGCGGGCTGGTGAGCGAATAGGACCGCCAATGCCAGCGGCCGTCGACCAGGATGCCGATACCGATGTACTGACCGGGCTCGTACCGGAAATCGAAACCCCAGCCGGGTTTGATCACCAGCGTCGCCGAATCGGCGGTTTCCTTGCGGACGTCCACCACGCGCCCGCGTAGTTCCCGGGCCGACCACAGCGGATTGGCCAGATGTAGGTAGTCGTCGGGCAGCAGCGGGGTGGTCGCCCGGGCCACCGCCCCGCGCAGGACGTTGAGCCGTCCGCCGCGTTCGGCGACCTCGGCCGCCGGAGCTTCCAGCCATTCCCGGACATTGTCGAGAAACATCGGTGCCGTTTCGTCCTTCTGTCGTCGTGGCCACCCGCGGCGACCGCCTGCCCACAGGTTACGGCATCGTAGGTTGTATCGGGTTCGTGCGCCGTCACAACTATCGGGTGCGCATACCCGTCGCGGTCGGCCCGCTCGGTTCGTCGTTCGCCCCGAAAGCCTGCGGACGGTCCGCCGTCACAGCAAATCGAGCAGGAAGGGCAGTTCCTGGGTGGCGTACCAGGCCAGCTGGTGGTCCTCGGCGTCGCCGAGGACGAATTCCGCGTCCTCGTCGCCCAGATCCGCGGCGTCGATGATGTCCACGGCCTCGGCCACGGCGGATTCGGCCTCGGCCAGATCCATATGCACCGAGCCGACCCGTTTGTACTCGATCGGACCGTCCAGCTTCACGACAGCATCGTCGAGGTCGGGCCGCAGGGTCGCGTCCGTGACGTCGACCGCGATCACCGCGCGCCGGTACATCGGCGCCGACGAACTGTGCACCTCGTCGGCCAGCAGCCGCAGCGACGCCCGCGCCGCCTCTGCCATGGCGACCTCCGAGAGCTCCTCGTCGTCGCCCGACGCATAGGCCTCGCGCAGGGCGGGGGTGAGGGCGAACGCGGTCCCGCCCACCGCGTGCAACTCGCGTTTGTCCACGAGATCCCGCAGCATCGACACCGTGGCCGGTACGTACACGCGCATGGTCTTGCGGTCAGAGGCAGGCACCGAGTAACTCCTCCATCGATTCGGGCACCGACGCGGCCAGCACACCGATATCGGCCATCGCTTCGCGGTCGGCGTTGAGTCCGTAGCAGACCCGTCCGTCGTAGGACGTGATCCCGATACTCGTCGCCTGGTTGCGCAGCAACGGCGAAACCGGGTACATCTCCAGCATCCGCGCACCGCCGACGAACATGGGCGTCTGCGGGCCCGGCGCGTTGGTGATCACCACATTGAACGTATGGTCTGCGAACGTACTCGCCGCTCGCACACTCATCGCGTGCAGGCTGGCGGGAGCGAAACCGGGCAGGTGTACCAGGGTGCGGGCGCGCACCGCATGCCGCTGCCGGCCGTCCTCCGAAGTCGCGTGGGCGATATGCGACAGCCGCATCACCGGACTCGGTTCGCCCACCGGTAGCGAGATCAGCAGCGGAGTGATCTCGCTGGGCAGGTTGCGCCCGGTGCTGGGTTCGCCGCCGTATCCCGATATCGGCACCACCGCGCGCAGCACCGTCGATTCGGTCATGCCCTTGTTCCGGGACAGCAGCCAGTTGCGCAGTGCTCCGGTCACCACGGCCAGCACCACATCGTTGATGGTGCAGCCCGCCCGCTGATGTATCCGCCGGTAATCGGCCAGGTCGGTCACCGCGGTGGCGAACCGGCGCTGTCGGCAGGTGCGGATGTTCAACGGACTGTCGGGGGTACCGCTGGCCGCCGACCGGATCGCCGACACCACCGTGTCCAGCGTGCGGCCCGCCGTACCGATCCGGCCCGCCGCGTTCGCCCCCACGGCCCGCACCACCTCCACCGCCGAGGCCGGCTGCGCTACGAGGTTGCCCAGTGCGCCCAGCAGCAGATCGGTATCGCTGGGCTCGCGGCCGGGTTGCCATCGATCGCCGGCCGTCTCTCGCGGCGATTCGGCGGCGTCGGCGACGACGTGCCCGATCTCCAGAGCGGCGGCGCCGTCCACCAGGGCGGCATGGGATTTCGTATAGAGGGCGCAGCGCCCGCCGGACAGGCCCTCGATCAGGTACATCTCCCACAGCGGCCGGGCCGGGTCCAGTGGCCGGGAGGCCAGCCGGGCGACCAGTTCGTGCAGCTGGTCGTCGCTGCCCGGGGCGGGGAGCGCCGAGCGGCGGATGTGATAGGTGATATCGAATCGGCTGTCCTCGACCCAGACCGGCCGGCCCATCGACAGTGGCACCTGCCGGACCTTGCGCCGGTACCGGGGAGCCAGGGGCAGGCGTGCTTCGACCAGATCGACCAATCCCGGGTAGTCGAGCGGCCGATCGTCGCCGGCGGTGTTGTCCAGCACGATCAGCGATCCGATGTGTACCGGGTGCGTGGTCGATTCCAGCCGGAAGAAGTCGGCGTCCTGCGGTGTCAGCCTGGCTATCACGCTGGTGTCTGCCCTTCGGAGTCCGGAATCCGGACTCCATTGTGACCAGTCCGCAGTCGTTCCCGCATCATTGTGTGGATTTTCTCGATACCTGTTTCGGCGCGTTGCCGCGTGGTTCCCGGTGGTATAAGTGTTGCGGTCGCCGTCGGCGTAAATGTGACGAAGGCTCGGTGGCCGGGTCCGCGGCGACGCCTACCATGGGAGCCGCATTACCATGAAGCAAGCTGCGGCTACGCACGCCGGCGGGAACGGTGACGACCGCCGGACGGAGTGCAGCCGTGAACATCGGAGCCGAAACCGACCCAGAGGACTGACGAGACTCGTGCCTGCGCTGACACTGACGAGGTTGCTACGTTTTGGTGAGGGTCGCATGGTCAAGCGTCTCTCCCATCTCGCCGACGAGGTGATCCGGCTCGAGGACGATTACTCCTCGCTCACCGACGCCGAGCTACAGGCCAAAACCGACGAGTTCCGGGAGCGCTACGCCGACGGCGAAACCCTCGACGACCTGCTACTGGAGGCATTCGCGGTGGCTCGCGAAGCCTCGTGGCGGGTACTGCAGCAGAAGCATTACAAGGTGCAGATGATGGGCGGCGCTGCCCTGCATCTGGGCAATATCGCGGAAATGAAGACGGGTGAGGGTAAAACCCTCACCTCGGTGCTGCCCGCATACCTGAACGCGATCAGCGGTGACGGCGTGCATATCGTCACCACCAACGATTACCTGGCCAAACGCGACTCCGAATGGATGGGCCGGGTGCACCGATTCCTCGGCCTCGAAGTGGGTGCGATCCTGGCCGGGATGACACCGGCGCAGCGGCGCGACGCCTACAACGCCGATATCACCTACGGCACCAACAACGAATTCGGCTTCGACTATCTGCGCGACAATATGACCCATTCGCTGGACGATCTCGTGCAGCGCGGTCACAATTTCGCCGTGGTCGACGAGGTCGACTCCATTCTGATCGACGAGGCCCGGACCCCGCTCATCATCTCCGGCCCGGCCGACGCCTCCAGTAAGTGGTATGCGGAATTCGCCCGAATTGCGCCGTTGCTGAAAAAGGATCTGCACTACGAGGTCGATATCAAGAAACGCACCATCGGCGTGCACGAGGCCGGGGTGGAGTTCGTCGAGGACCAGCTCGGTATCGACAATCTGTACGAGGCGGCGAACTCACCGCTGGTGAGCTACCTGAACAACGCGATCAAGGCCAAGGAGCTCTACACCCGGGACAAGGATTACATCGTCCGCGACGGCGAGGTGATCATCGTCGACGAGTTCACCGGGCGCATCCTCGTCGGCCGTCGCTACAACGAGGGTATGCACCAGGCGATCGAGGCCAAGGAAGAGGTCGAGATCCAGCCGGAGAACCAGACCCTGGCCACGATCACCCTGCAGAACTACTTCCGTCTCTACGACAAGCTGTCCGGGATGACCGGTACCGCCGAAACCGAGGCGGCCGAGCTGCACCAGATCTACGACCTCGGGGTCATTCCGATCCCGACCAACCGGCCGATGGTGCGCGCCGACCAGGCGGACCTCATCTACAAGACCGAAGAGGCGAAGTTCAACGCCGTGGTCGACGATGTGGTCGAACGGTACGAGGGCGGACAGCCGGTGCTGATCGGTACCACCAGCGTGGACCGTTCCGAATACCTGTCCAAACAGCTCACCAAGCGCGGTGTCCCGCACAACGTGCTCAACGCGAAGTTCCACGAGAAGGAAGCGCAGATCATCGCCGAGGCCGGTCGGCCCGCAACGGTCACCGTCGCGACCAATATGGCCGGGCGCGGTACCGATATCGTGCTCGGCGGTAACCCCGACATCATCACCGACACCCTGCTGCGCCAGCAGGGGCTGGACCCGGTGAACACTCCGGAGGAATACCAGGCGAACTGGTCCCACGCCCTGGAGAAGGTCAAGAAGCAGGTTGCCGAGGATGCCGAAGCGGTGCGGGAGGCCGGTGGTCTCTACGTGCTCGGCACCGAGCGTCACGATTCCCGGCGTATCGACAACCAGTTGCGTGGCCGGGCGGGCCGTCAGGGCGACCCGGGCGAATCCCGCTTCTACCTCTCACTGGGCGACGAGCTGATGCGGCGGTTCAACGGCGCGGCACTGGAATCGATCATGACACGGCTCAACCTGCCCGACGATGTGCCGATCGAGGCGAAGATGGTCTCCAAGGCCATCAAGAGCGCGCAGACCCAGGTCGAGCAGCAGAACTTCGAGATCCGCAAGAATGTGCTCAAGTACGACGAGGTGATGAACCAGCAGCGCACCGTCATCTACAGCGAGCGCAACCGTATCCTGCGCGGCGAGGATATGGAGGGCCAGGTCCAGAGCATGATCACCGATGTGATCACCGCGTATGTCAACGGCGCCACCGCCGAAGGCTATGTTGAGGACTGGGATCTGGACAAGCTGTGGGGCGCGCTGCGCACCCTGTACCCGGTGAGCATGAAACATCAGGATCTCACCGGCGAAACCGAGGTCGGCGAGGCCGGGGAACTCACCCGCGAGGAGCTGCTCGAAATCCTGCTCGACGACGCCCACGCGGCCTACGCGCAGCGGGAGGCCGAGATCGACGGCCTGGCCGGCGAGGGCAGTATGCGTACCCTCGAGCGGCAGGTATTGCTGTCGGTGCTCGACCGTAAATGGCGGGAACACCTCTACGAGATGGACTACCTGAAGGAAGGTATCGGCCTGCGCGCCATGGCGCAGCGCGATCCGCTGGTGGAATACCAGCGCGAGGGCTTCGATATGTTCGCGAACATGCTGGAAGGATTGAAGGAGGACGCCGTCGGCATCCTGTTCAACGTCCAGGTCGAGGTCCAGCAGCCGCAGCCCGAGGGCGTACAGATCGACGGCGGTCTGCGGTCGCCGGTGGGCGGGCTGTCCGGTGCGCAGGCGCCGCCGGAAAGCCAGTACCCGACGGAGAAGCTGCCGATCATCAACGGTGCCCCGCCCGCGCTGCGGGCCCGCGGTATCGACCAGTCGGGCCCGCGCGGGCTGAGCTATTCGGGTCCGGCCGAAGGTGGCGCCACGGCGGTGCACAGCGACGCCGAGGAATACGGGTCCGAGCCGGAAGACCGGACGCAGGGTACGCGCCGCCAGCGTCGCGAGGCCGCTCGCGCGCAGACCAAACAGGGCAAGGGACCGAAGTCGCGCCGTAAGCACTGAGTTCCGGATCGGCGGCGCCCCACCACAGTGGTGGGGCGCCGCCGTTTTGCGGTGCCGCCCGGATACGGTTGGGCCGCACCGGATTGCGTCAGTTACCCGCGGAATGCCGTGGGCAGTAGGAACGGACGGCGGCCTGTAGGAAGAGATAGGGATATTCCACGAAGGGGCGGGATTCCTCGGCGAGATAGGTCCGATTCGCCGGGGTGTTACCGGATTTGTCGAGATATTCGCATTGGGCACGGGCCAGGGCGATGGCCCCGTCCTGTACCGGGCGCGGCTCGTCGTCGAAAGCGCTGGCCCGGAGGAATTCTCGATCGGTGAAGGGTAGCTGGGCGACGGAGTCGTCTTTACCGGCCGGGTTGTGCAGACCGGTGGTACCCGTGGCGCCGGAGTGGGGATGCGCCCAGACGGCCGGGGAGCCGCCGAACAGGAGTGCGGACGCTGCCGCGCTGATGATCAATATCCTGAACATCGTTCCTTCTGTGCTCGATGACATGCGGGACGGGAACAGCTGTCGTACACAGATATCCGGATCGCCTGCCTCCGGACGATCGCCCGATGCCTCGTCGTGCGTCCTGGTGGCGCTGCATCGATGCGCGCGCATCGTATCCGGAATCGATGCCCGCTGTTCGCTCTTCGCAAGAAGAACCGCCGGGGCCACCGAAACATCGTGACCTCTATGTTTTCCAGTGCGGAGCGGGTTCGCCCGCCCGTCCGGCCCGTCCGGCCCGTGGCGAGTTCACTCCTCGTGTTCGAGGTTGCGGTCCAGCCGCAGCAGTACTTCCGAGATCTGCTCCTGGGCCCATTCGACCATCCCCTTGGTCCCCATCCCGGTTGCCACGGGCGCCTCGGCGGAAAGCGAAGTGACATAACGTCCGTCACCGGGAAGGTCGCGCCAGCGCAGACCCATGTCGACCCGTCCGCGCGGGCCGAACATCGACCGGCCCTGGAAAACCCGCACCAACCCGGTCGCGGTGGCGGGCGTATTCAAGTAGGTCTCGCTGCGGTACGCCTCGTCGTCCTCGGGTTCGTCGTCGTCGCTGATCAGTGGAACGAACGGCCGCGCGTCCGGTTGCGTCTCGGGATCGATCAGAGCGATCTGGCGCATACGGCCCGCATCGGCGGCGGGGAGCAGCTCGAGAACGGTTTCGGCGAGGGCATGTGGGTCACAGGTGAACACATCGAAACCGCCGCTGTGCCAGACTGTTTCGCCGGGTCGCTGGGTGACGACGAAACCTCGGGCCCGCTGCCGTACGGCGTGGACCCGGGTCCAACCTTGCGGTTTCTCCGGCTCCTGTTCCTCCCATGCCTGCGCGACGACGGTGACGTCCGGTCGAGTGAGGGCATCGGCCAGCACGGCCAACTCCGCGTCGTCGCGGGCGTGCAATTCGCGCAGTGTTCTCGCCCGCTCCGCCCGGTAATCCGCGGCCAGCCAGGTGCGGCTGGTGAAAGTGAACGGCACCGGCAGTTCGGTGCAGCCGTGTTCCTCGCACAGCAGCACGAATTCGAGGTCGGTGAGTGCCCAGGACGGATTCACTGCTCGATCACCGGCCGTACCTTCGCCGGGGATTCGTCGAAGACCTCGTCCAAGTTCTCCCGCGATACGAGGAATTCGGCCGGTGCGTGACCGTTGCTCTGCCCGGGGGCGCCGGAGGACCCCGCGCCTGCGGCCGGAGCACCCATCATCGGCATACCCGGCGTACCACCCGTCGGCCCGGGCGCGGCCGAGATACCCGAGTACCCGGCGAGCTCCAGCCCCGGTGCGGCAAGCGATGCGCGGGGGAACGGGCTCGGTTTCGTACCCGGGTAAGGAGCCAGCGGCTCGGTTTCGGGCACCGGCGCACCCGGGCCGCCACTGAGCCCGCCACCGATCCCGCCGCCGAGGCCGGCCGCCGGTTCGAGAGATCTCGCGGGATCCAGCAGTTGTGCCACATGCTGCTGCAGGGCGCTCGGATCGAGCAGGTGCTGCAGCTGGTCCAGCCCGGGGAGCGAGCCGCCGGCCTGGGTGAATGCCTGAATTCCCTGGGTGAGCATATTCGTGAGCCGGTCCAGGATGTTGTGCTGCTGCCCCGGCACCGAACCGCTGCCCGTCGTTTCCGGCGTCCCGCCGAGCAACGTGGCTATCGCCGATTCCGGATCGGCCTTCCCTTCGGGATCGCCTGCCGGTGTGATGTCCGCACCGAAGGCGCCGAACAGGCTCTCGACAGCGCCGTACGGTGAATCCTGCTCGTACAGCGATTCGAGCGGAGTGTCGTGCAGTTCCGATGGCATCTGATCGACGGGGATACCGGTGATCTTCGATAACGCATCGGCGAGAGTGGGGGGTTTGCCGTCCTTACCGGTAATCGGAATATTCTTCAGTGCGTCGGGCAGCAATGACCGGGGGATCCCGGTGAGCTTGGCCAGGATATCGGCCGCCGTGGGGTTCTTCGGCATGGTGGAGCCGGGCACCGGGATGCTTTCGCCGGGCGCGTTCTGCCCGGGCGCGTCCGCGGCCGGGACCGAGGGGACGACCGGTGTGGTGGTACCGCCGGTTCCGTCGGAGCCACCGGTGGATCCGGGACCGGGGGCCGTTTGGCCGGAGCCGTATTCGGCTCGGTCATAGCTCGGTACTTCGGGGGCCCGGCCGCTGCCCCCGGACTGGCCGCCTTCGCCGTGTCCCTGACCTTCGCCTTGTCCCTGGCCCTGACCTTCGCCGTGTCCCTGGCCTTGTCCCTGGCCGTGGCCTTGTCCCTGGCCGCTGCCCGAGCTGTCGCCCTGGCCGCTGCCCGAGCCGCCGTTGTGCCCCTCGCCCGGACCACCGCCCTGTCCGTTCTGGCCGCCCTCGCTCCGGCCGTCCTCGAAGCCCTGGTCGTAGCCCTCGTCGTAGCCTTTCTCGTACGCCTTGTCCTCGGGGCTCTGATTGCCGGGGCCGCCGCCGTTGTTGCCGCCGCCGCTGTTGTTGTTCTGGTTGTTGTGGTTCTGGTTGTTGTCATCGTTCGCGGGCGGCGGCCCGGGCTCGGCGATCGGTCCCTCGATCACCGGCATCTCCCGCAGGGAGTTGCGCATCCCCTCGGCGTAGTGTTTCTCCCACTCCTCGCGGTACCGCTGCAGCACCGCCTGCTCGACCGAAGCACTGTCGAAGGTGAAGTCTTCCCCCGGCATCGACATCCAGGTGCGGTTCAGCCATTCGGCGCTGTAGTGCATGTTCTCGCTCATCGAGTACATGGAATTCCACAGCGGGGCGATCGAATCCACGTAGTTCCGGGTCGCCGTACGCGCTCGGTCCGCGGCGTGGCCGAGCCATTTGTCCTGGATTCCTTCGATGGCGGATTCGAACCTTTCCAGTTCGGCCTTGGTATGCGATGCCAGCTGCCACCAGCGGCGTGAGATGGCCGCCAGCACGAATATGCCCCAGGGCATCTTGTCCGCGAGGTCGCGGAAATGCCGGAAGCCGAGGGCGGAACTGTTCTCGAGCTGGACCGCATCCGGGGATATCGACTCCTGTCGGCCGATATAGTTCTGCAGTTCACCGGGCACACCGGCCGCCGGGGTGTACCGATAGTCGTCCTGGGTTCCCGGCCGGCCCGCATCTCGCCACTCGCCGTCGGGGTAGTCGAGGTCGTCGTAGCGGGTTTCGCCCGTGAACAGGGACGGAATCTCCGCCGACGGTTCGACGGGTACCGAGAACTCGGCGAGTTTGTCGAGTTCGGCCGAGTTCTGCTCTTCGGTCCGGCGGTAGTAGAGCCCGGCCTGCACGAACGCGTTCGCCATCTCGGTTCCGATATTGGCGTGGTCCTGCAGCACGGTGGACAGCCGGTCGGCACGCTTGTTGTAGATCTCGGCGAGCTTTTGCCCCGAGGTCAGGACGCCCCCGGTGACGTTGCTCAGTTCGTCCATGTAGAAATCGTCGATAGCCGCTCGCATCGCCAGCATCTGATCGACCATCCGGCGGGCGGCCTCCGCGCCGGTCACCGCGGCGGCGGGATCGAAATACAGGAGGTCTTGGGAGGCGTCGTGTTTCAATCCGGCCCAGGTGCCCGGCTGTTGAACCATCGGAAAAGACCTTCCCTTCGCAACCCGGACCGGTACGGCGTGATCGCGGGTATCTCGCGACGAGCGCGCCGGACACTCCTTCCGACTACAGCCCATGAGATTGAACCGGCCATGGCGCACAGGGAAATTCGGCGTTATCGCCGTATTTCCGTGCGCCGCCGCCGTGACAGTGACGGCCGGGCCCCGGATGGCTGTCACCCGCGGTCACCGGGTTGGACTCGTGCTGACGTAAACGGTTCAGAGTTCGTATCCAGCACCGCACCATGACAGGCAGCCGAATCACTTCTTAAGGAATGAAGCCATGTCAGGACGCCTGAAACCACGAGTGCACCGACGGCTACCCGTATCGGCGGTATCCGCGCTGGTTGCCGTCGTGCTGCTGATGCTGTGCGCCTGCGGTGCCGGTGGTGAGGCGGCCAGGACCGCCGACGGTAAGACCATCCTGCGGTATCAGGGCTGGTCGGGGAAAGTGGGATTCCACGAACTCGCCGCGGATCTCGGCTATTACGAGAGCGTGCAGCTGGAATGGGTGGGGGACACCACCAGCGGTCCGCAGGACATCCAGTCCGTCGCCACGGGGCAGATCGAGTTCGGTTCCGCGTTCAACGGCGCGGTCGTGAAACTCCATACCGCCGGTGCGCCGATCACCTCGATCCTCAGCTCCTACGGTGCGGACGCCGCCGAGTACACCGGTTATTACGTACTTCAGGACAGTCCGATCCGGTCGGCGCGCGACCTCATCGGCAAGAAGGTCGGGATGAACACGCTCGGCGCCCATCACGAATTCCTCACCCGGGAATGGCTCGCACAGCAGGGGCTCACGCCCGCGGAGATCGACACCGTCCAGCTGACCGTAGTGCCGCCGGTGAACACCGAACAGGCATTACGTGAAGGCCAGATCGATGTGGCGACTCTCAACAGCGTCTACCGGGAAACCGCGCTCGAACGCGGCGGTCTGCGCGCGTTGTTCACCGACCGTGACCTGTTCGGTGCCTTCAGCTACGGGACCTACGCCATGCGCGACGATTTCATCGCCGCGAACCCGGCGGCCGTGCGCGATTTCGTGCAGGGTACGGCCCGCGCAATCCGCTGGACGCAGACGCGGCCGCAGGAGGAAGTGATCGCCCGCTTCGCCGATATCATCCACCGCCGAGGACGTGCGGAAAGCGCGGAGTCCGTGCACTTCTGGCGCAGCTCCGGTATTCCGGCGGCGGGCGGGGTCATAGCGGAACGCGAATTGCAGGTCTGGATCGACTGGCTGGTGCGCAACGGTGAACTCGACGACGGCGCGCCTGCCGCAGCGGACCTCTACACCAACGAGTACAACCCCTACGCCAACGGCACCTACCCCGCCGATGGCGGCCCCGACGGACAAGCATTGGCCGGTGCGAAATGAGCAGTACACCCAAACTCCGCCTGACTGGGGTGAGCAAGGCATTCCCGGTCCGGGGCCGTAAGGCCGAGCTGACCGCGGTGCGAGACATCACCCTCGACCTGGCCGCCGGTGAGTTCCTGGTCCTCGTCGGCCCGAGTGGCTGCGGTAAATCCACCCTGCTCGATCTGCTCGGTGGGCTGAGTGCGCCCACCTCGGGGCAGATCCTGCTCGACGGAAAGCCGATCACCGGACCCGGTCTCGATCGCGGAATCGTCTTCCAGCAGTACGTATTACTGCCGTGGCGAACGGCGCGCCGCAATATCGAGTTCGGGCTGGAAGCCAAAGGGGTACCGCGTACCGAACGCCGGGAGCGTGCCGAACACTATCTCGAGCTGGTCGGGCTCGCCGGGTTCGCCGACCGGTATCCGCACGAACTGTCCGGGGGAATGAAGCAGCGGGTCGCGATCGCCCGCAGCCTCGCCTACGACCCCGAAGTCCTGTTGATGGACGAACCGTTCGCCGCGCTCGACGCGCAGACCCGGGAATCGCTGCAGGACGAGCTGCTGCGCATCTGGGAACGCACCGGTAAGACGATCCTGTTCATCACCCACGGTATCGACGAGGCCATCTATCTGGGGCAGCGAGTCGCCGTGCTCACCTCCCGGCCCGGGCGGGTGAAAACGGTGGTCGATATCGAGATCGACCGCACGGCCGACGATATCCGCTCCGGCGCGCAGTTCCGGGAGCTGCGCCATCGGATCTGGTCCCTGCTCCACGACGAGGTCGAACGCGCTCGCTCCCTCGAACTCGCCGATATCTCTACCACGGAAGAGGTTGCGCATGTCTAGCGCACTGGCCCCCGGCACTCTCGACAGCCCAGCGTCCACCGAATCCGAACGCGTCGATTCCCGGCCCGGCACGGTCGCGGCCGCCACACCGCAATGGGGGCAGCGCACGGCCGCCGTCGCGTGGCGGGTGGTGAAACCCGCGGTGGCGATCCTGGCGTTCCTCGCGGTGTGGGAGATCGCGCCCCGCGCGGGACTGGTGGACAAGGTGTTCCTGCCGCCGTTCACCGAGGTCGCGCAGACCTTCTTCGAGCTGATCGGGAACGGTCAGCTGTGGGAGCATATTTCGACGAGCCTGACCCGGGCGCTCACCGGGTTCGTGATCGCGGTCGCGATCGCGGTACCGCTGGGGGTCGCGATCGCCTGGTTCCGGCCGGTGGCCGATTTCCTCAACCCGATCCTGGAGTTGTTCCGCAATACCGCGGCGCTGGCGTTGCTGCCGGTATTCGTCCTCGTCCTCGGGATCGGTGAGACATCCAAGGTCGCGCTGGTGATCTACGCCTGCGCCTTCCCGGTGCTGCTGAATACCATTTCCGGGGTGCGCACAGTGGATGCGCTGCTCGTCAAATCGGCTCGCTCACTCGGGTTCTCCCAGTTTGCGATCGTGTACAAGGTGGTGCTGCCCGCCGCGGTCCCGACCGTCTTCACCGGGCTGCGGATGGCCGCGGCTTCCTCGATCCTGGTGTTGATCGCGGCGGAAATGGTTGGTGCGAAGGCCGGGCTGGGATATTTGATCACCGCGGCCCAGCTCAACTTCCAGATCCCCGATATGTATGCCGGAATCATCGCCATCGCCCTGGTCGGGCTGGCCTTCAACGCGGTTCTCGTATTCATCGAACGCCGTCTGTCGCGCTGGCGCGTGGCTCTTTAGAGAAGGCATCAGCGGGTGGCTGCGGTGCGGACCAGTTCGATGAGTTCGTTCTCGTCCAGGCCGATCTTGCGGGCGGCGGCGACGAGCTGTCCGGCGAGGTCGACGACGGCGGCCCGGCCCGCCGGGGTGCCGGTGCGGATCGTCGCGCCCCGGCCCCGGCGTAGTTCGATCAGCCCTTCGTCCCGGAGCCGCTGATATCCGGCGAGCACCGTGTGGATGCTCACGTCCAGTGACGCGGCCAGATCGCGGGCGCCGGGCAGCCGGTCGCCCGCGCCGGCTTCGCCGTCGGCGATGGCTCGCCGCACGCAGGCCGCGATCTGGTCGGCCAGGGGTTCCGGGCGCGCCGGATCGACACGGATCAGCACTGTCACGCGGCCTTCTGCACAACACCCGCCAGCACCCCGGCACCGGTTTGGGCGTCGTCCACCGTGACGGCGAACTGCCGGCCCGACCGACGGGTCACCACGATGCCCGGACCGCCGCGCAGCACTACGGCGGTGGCGCCCGGCGTCAGCCGGATCCCGTATCCGCCGTAGTGGGCGGGCGAAATATCGGCGGCGGCGACCTCGGTGATCTCGGCGGGCGCCAATCGCCACCGCGGCCAGCCCAGCAGACCGGTTCCCACGGTGAGCCCGCGCTGATCGACAACCACCCGCACCAGCGCAAGTTGCCCCACCAGCACTCCGGCGAGGACCGCGAGCACGCCCACACCGGGGTGTACGACGAATCCGACCGCCACGCCGAGCGCTACCGACGCCCCGCCGGCCAGCAGCATCCACGGCGAGGTCGCCCGCCGCGACCAGCTCACTCGTTCCGTCCGTCCGATGGGAAGGGGTTCGGCGGGTGCGGGTCCGCCCTCGGCCACCGGGCTCGGCGGCGCGATCAGCCAGCCCACCGCCGCGGACAGCAACGCGATCACCGCAGCCACCGGGAACATCCAGCCGGGCAGGGTGGCCTGTGCGGGGTCCGCCAGGCCGAGGTTGGCGCGGGTACTCGCGAACAGAATGACCCCGAGCAACGCGCCGACGCCCCAGGCACTGGCGACGAACAAACGGTTCGGGTCGAGGGTCGTATCCGGCCGGCGCGCCGGTGCACCCTTCCGGTTGGCGGCCACCACCAACACGGCGAACAGCGCACCGAGGCCGACGGCCAGCGCGGCGGCGATACCCATGGTGGCGACCCGTCCGGTGAAACCGTCCGCGCCGCTGGCGGAGAAGTGGGTGGCCAGCGGGTCGGGAAGGTTATCGGCCGCGGTGGCCAGCAGGACGAGGTTGGGCACTGCGAAGAGGATGGGCGCAAGCCCGGCCAGTATGCCGAGCCGAAGTGAGCTGGGGTTAGTCACGGCAACTCCTTTGTTATGGTTGAATCATAACAAAGGGATCAGGGTGTCGCGATTCGGAGCGGACCTGTCGGTGGGGACGGCGCACACGAGCCCATGGCATACGACGAAGAACTGGCGGAGCGGATTCGGAACGTGGTGGGCGCCGCGGCCGAAACGCCGACCTTTCCTACGAGAAGCGTTGCCCGCGGGCGGCGTTCACCAGGAGTCGTTCGAATTCAACGCCACCAGCAATCGGCGGATCGCGGCCACCCTGCGCGCCTTGTCCGGAAGTTCGTCGAGGGCGCATTCCGGATCGGCCGGCGGCCCGAGATGGGTACATCCGCGCGGGCAGTCCTCGATCGCCGCGGCCAGATCGGCGAAGGCGGCCAGCACATCGTCGGGAGTGATATGGGCGAGACCGAACGAGCGCACACCCGGGGTATCGATCACCCAGCCGCCGTCCGGTAGCGCCAGCGCAACCGACTGCGTGGATGTGTGCTTGCCTTTCCCGACCCCGGAAACCTCGCCCACCGCCCGGGCGGCATCCGGGACCAGCCGGTTCACCAGCGTGGATTTCCCGACTCCCGAATGTCCCAGGAAACAGGTGAGGCGGCCGGTGAGCAATTCCAGGGTGGACTCCAGCGGATCGTCGACTCCGGCGTAGACGATGGTCAGGTCGAGATCGTCGAAATCACCGGCGAACCGTGAATCCGCGGCCAGATCGTGTTTGGTCAGGCACAGCACCGGGGTGAGGCCACCGGCGTAGGCCGCGACCATCGCGCGTTCCACGAAACCGGTCCGCGGGGGCGGATCGGCAAGCGCGACCACGATGAACAACTGTTCGGCATTACCCACCACCACCCGCTCGAACGGGTCGGTATCGTCGGCCGTCCGCCGTAATACGGTGCGCCGCTCGGCGACCCGCACGATACGCGCGAGGGTGTCCGGCCGGCCGGAGAGATCGCCGACCACATCCACCTCGTCGCCCACCACGATCGGTGTGCGGCCCAGTTCGCGGGCGCGCATCGCCACCAGCGGCCGCGCCGGATCGCCGTCCAGGACACAACCCCAGCGCCCCCGGTCCACCGACACCACCATCGCCGGTTGCGCGTCGCGATGCTGCGGGCGGGTCTTGGTACGCGGCCGCGAACTGCGCCCCGGACGCACCCGCACATCGGATTCGTCGTAGGAGGCGCTGCTGCGGCCGCGGCGGCTCAGCGGGCCGCTCCCGGTGCGGCCGATTCCGGGTCGAGCATGGACTCCCACAGGCTGACGAAATCGGGCAGGGTCTTGGCGGTGGTGCCGATATCCTCGATTTCCACGCCGGGTACGGCGAGGCCGAGAATCGCGCCCGCCGTGGCCATCCGGTGATCGGCATAGGAATGCCAGCGACCGCCGTGCAGCGGGGCCGGGGTGATCGCCAGACCGTCCTCGGTCTCGGTGACCCGGCCGCCGAGCCGGTTGATCTCGGTGGACAGGGCAGCGAGCCGATCGGTCTCGTGCCCGCGCAGATGCGCGACACCGCGCAGGCGCGATTCGGAATCGGCCAGCGCGGCCAGCGCGGCGACGGTGGGGGTCAACTCGCCCACATCGTGCAGGTCGATATCGATACCGGCGAGCCGGTCGGGGCCGGTCACGGTGAGGGCGCCGTCGGAGAAACCGGCTTCGGCGCCCATACGCACCAGGATCTCCCGGATCACATCGCCGGCCTGGGTGGTCAGGCGCGGCCAGTGCGGAATGCTCACCTGCCCGCCGGTGATCGCCGCGGCCGCCAGGAACGGGGTGGCGTTGGACAGATCGGGTTCCACTTTCCAATCGACCGCGCGGATCTCGCCGGGCGTCACCGTCCAGACCTGTTCGGCGCGGCTGTCGGCAGGCGCCTCGACCGTCACATCGGCGCGGCGCAGCATCTCCACCGTCATCTCGATATGCGGCATGGAGGGCAGGGCGCCGCCGGAATGCCGGACGGTCACGCCTTCGTCGAAACGGGCGGCCGAGAGCAGCAGGCCGGAAACGAACTGCGAGGAACCGGAGGCATCGATCGTGACGGTGCCCCCGCGCAGCGCACCGTTACCGCGCACGGTGAACGGCAGGGCGTCACCTTCGATGGCCGCACCGAGCCCGCGCAGGGCGTCGAGGATGGTGCGCAGCGGCCGGACGCGGGCGGCGATATCGCCGTCGAAGGAACTGTCCCCGGTCGCCAGCGTGGCCACCGGCGGCACGAATCGCATCACCGTGCCCGCCAGCCCGCAATCGACCCGGCCGCCGCGGAGCGGGCCGGGAGTGACGGCAAGGGTATCGGCATCGCCGATGATCTGGGTGCCGAGCGCACGGAGGGCGTCGATCATCAGCCCGGTATCGCGACTGCGTAGCGCTCCGGTGATGGTGGACGGACCGTCCGCGAGCGCGGCCAGGACCAGCGCTCTGTTCGTGATCGATTTGGATCCGGGCAGGGTTACGGTCGCTCGCACGGGGGCGGCGACATGGGGCGCTGGCCAGAAACTCACTGCACTATCTTGGCGCATGGGATCGACATGCGTGCCGGTGGTGCTCCCGAGTGTGTCGCCGAGCACCACCGGCCGCCTGTTCAGCTGTGCCGGATTATCACTTGTTGCGGCCGTGCAGCAGCGGCACCATCCGGCGCAGCATCTTCATATTCGCTTGGGTGCGGCGGTAGCTCATCAGCGCCATACCCGGGATCGCGAAGCGCTGGACCGCGATCGAATGCGGCCGGACGAACTCGCGCAGACCGGGTTCGCCGTGAATGCGGCCGATACCGGAATCGGCGCTGCCGCCGAAGGGCAGGCCGGGGATGGCGGCGAAACCGAGGACCGAGTTCACCGAGGTCGCACCCACTTTCAGGCGGCGGGCGATCGCGAGGCCGTTACTCTTCGAATACACGGCCGAGGCCAGGCCGAAGGTGGTGTTGTTGGCCAGTTCGATCGCCTGGTCGATGTTGTCGAACGTGGTGACCGTGACGGTCGGTCCGAAGGTTTCCTCCTTGACCGCGGCGGAGTTCTCGTCCACGTCGACCAGTACGACCGGTTCGATGAACGGGCCCTTCACCGATTCCGGGCCGCCCAGCAGCGCCTTGCCGCCGCTGGCCAGCGCCGCCTCGATATGCCGCTTGACGATATCGATCTGGCTCGGCATCGTCATCGGGCCATAGGCGGCGCCGGCTTCGGAACCGGGCTTGACGTCTTTCAGGATGCGGGTGAGTTCGGCGAGGAACTGGTCCTTCACCGATTTATCCACATAGACGCGTTCCACGCCCGCGCAGGTCTGGCCGCTGTTGGAGGTGGCGCCCCAGGCCACGGCGTCGGCGGCGGCCGACACATCGGCGTCCGCGGCGACGATCACCGGATCTTTACCGCCGCATTCCAGCAGCACCGGGGTGAGGTTCTCAGCGGCCGAGGCCATGATCTTGCGGCCGGTGGCGGCCGAACCGGTGAACGCGACCTTGTCCACGCCCGATTTCACCAGCGCGGCGCCGGTGGCTCCGAAACCGTTGATCGCGATGAACACACCCTCGGGCAGTTCCGGGTTGGCCTCGGAGAAGGCTTCGGCCAGGAAGTTGCCGATACCCGTGGAGAATTCGGACGGCTTGAACACCACAGTGTTGCCGGCCGCGAGGGCGTAGGCGATGGAACCGTTCGGGGTGTACACCGGGTAGTTCCACGGGCCGATCACACCGATGACGCCCAACGGCCGGTATTCGATCCGGGCGGCGAAGTTCGCCATCATCGCGCCCGAAGGGACTTTCTGCGGGGACAACTTCTTCTTGGCGTTCTTGGCTGCCCAGGAGATGTGCTCGAGCGCCAGCATGAGTTCCAGGAAGGCGTCGTCGGCCGGTTTCCCGTTCTCGGCGTGGATGAGGGCGCAGAACTCGTCGGATTTGGCGACCAGCCGGCTCGACCAGCGCAGCAGCGCCTTTTTGCGGCCGTCGAATCCGAGGTCGTTCCAGACGCCGGTGGCGGCGCGGGCCTTGGCGACGGCGTCGGCTACCGCCGCCTCGTCCGCGATCGGATAGGTGGCCAGCGTCGCGCCGGTGGCCGGATCGACCGAGGTCAGCACCGATTCTTTCTCGGCGGCTTTTTCTGTGGTTGTCACAGGTTCTCCTCTGCGGGAAGTAGGGCGGTAGCTGCGCGCGCGGACGGTGCAGCCTGTGACCGCCACGTCCCCGTTGAGAGAATGCTAAGACATAACTCTCAACACGTCACCCAGTACTAGCCCCCATTGTCGTCCTCCGGGTCACAATTGTCTCGATCTGTCGGTATTCGGTGCGACCATCGGAATATGTGCGGACGTTATGCGACGACGACGAATCCCGGGCGCCTCGCCGCGGAGTTGGACGCCATCGACGAAACGGGGCCTTCGCCGGATATCCGAGCGGGTGGCCCCGGTGAAGCGGACGCGGCCGGATCCGGTGCCGATCCCGACCGCAGGCAGTGGGCGAACTACAACGTCGCCCCCACCACGCAAATCCTCACCGTGGTCGACCGGCACGATCACGACGACCGCGGCGACGAGGTACACCGCCGGATCCGCCGCATGCGCTGGGGCCTGATCCCGCACTGGACCAAAGCCGCCGAACCGGGCGTACCCGTGAAGGGGAAACCACTGTTCAACGCCCGCGCCGACAAGGCGGCAAACCTGCCGTCGTTCCGGGACGCGGTGAAATACCGGCGCTGTCTGGTCCCGATGGACGGCTGGTACGAATGGCTGGTCGAACCCGATCCGGCCGGCCCGGGGCGCGGGAAGAAACCGAAGATGATCAAACATCCGTACTTCATGTCGCGGGCCGACGATTCCCGGCTCTATATGGCCGGTCTGTGGTCGGTGTGGCGCGATCGCTCCCTCGACGACCCCCGGCCGTTGCTGTCGTGCACCATCCTCACCACCGACGCGATCGGGGACCTCACCCGTATCCACGACCGCATGCCCCTGCCCATGCCGCAGGAGCACTGGGAAGCCTGGCTCGACCCCGACCACCCGGCGCCCGCCGAACTGCTCGAACCTCCCAGCCGAGAACTGGTCGCGCAGATCACGGCGCGACCGGTGACCCCCTTGGTGAACAGTGTGAAGAACAACGGCCCGGAACTACTGGCCCCGGCCGACGGTCCGGCCGAACAACCGACCTTGTTGTGAAATCCGGATGCTTCCGGGGCGGACGGACCGCCCCGGAAGCATCACGGTGGTCAGCTGCCCAGCGGGCACTTCACCGCCGGGGTCGCGATACTCAATCCGCATTTGAGCAGATCGGCGCTGAGATCGATGGTTTCGGTAAGAATTCCGCCACCCGCCTTTTCCGCACGTTCGGCCGGTCCGTTCTCCACTTCGCCGTCGCCGGTGGCGCCCTCCTCGCCGCCGAGTGGATACTCGCCCGGCGCCGCATACGCGGCCGGTGCCGCGAGCGAGGTCGTCAGCAGAGCGGGGGCGACGGTCAGCGCCGCAGCCGCGGATACGGCGACGAACACGGTGCGCAGGGGTTTGCGCGGGGACATATCGCATCACATCCTCGGGTCGGTCCAACTCCTCGCCCACAAGTAACGCATACGATGCGGTGCTACCAGCGCATTCACGCCCGGTGCAACTGGCGAGTTGCGCTGTTCCGGAGTGAGCGGCCGCGTCGGGGTTTGCGGGTGCGCCGGGCGGCCACGATTGCCGGGCCGCCGGTTGCGCGCCGCGCTTCCCCGGAGCCGGATGGACCCGGCCCTGCGGATCAGTTCCCCGGAAGACCGGCCAGTTGGCGTTCCTGCGTCCCGGGGCGGGCGGTGAACGGACAATGCCAGTCAGCGGGTTTGGGGCGGCCGGAGTAGCGGCGCGCTTCGGAGAGCTGTTCGTACTCCAGCAGGTTGGGGTTGATATCGCCCTGCAGCGTGATGTCCTGTTTGCGGATCTTCTCGGCCAGCCGCTCCCACATACCGGCCGCCTTGATCAACCCGAACTGTTCATGGGAGTTGAACGCCAGCATCGGAAACGGGGGTCGGCGGCCGAACCGCCGATGGGTCTCGTGTAGTCCGATGACGAAGAACGGGTGGCCCGCCACGCTGAACCCGAACTCGCCGGACTGGGGATCCGACGAGTACCCGGGCGCCCACCCGTACGTGTCCGCTTCCGCCTCGTGCAGCAGTTGCAGGTGTTGCCACAGCAACTCTTCGAACCGCAACTCGTCCACCCCGCGCGGTTGTTCGAAGGTTGCGATGAAACTGGTGAACTTGCGCGGATTCCAGTCCGCGGCGCCGACGTACTCGGCAAGATCGAGTGCCATCAACCGGGCCGAATCCTCGCCGCCCATCACGTCGTAGTGGCGGTGGGTGATACCGCCGCGGCGCCAGGCGGAGCGGCCCGCCAGACAGGCGAACCGGTCTCCCAGGAGGAAGTTTCCCAGCTCAGCTCGCGCGTCCGTCGTCAATACCGGTGTTCCTTTCAACCACATGTCTTCGTTCGAACCGCAGGGCGGCGACTCACCTGGTTGAATGCACCCGCCTCGACCGCACTGCGGTGCCGATACTCTCAGCCGATCGGCACAGCGCGCGAATCGGGGGAAACGAGCGGACCGGCAGCCCCGCAGCGGTCGCCCTGCTACGGGCCCGCAAACGGTGTCAGGGGCATGTCGCGGATCACAACGCCGATCGGCCGGGCGCTGCTGCGGGTGATCGACCCGCCTCGCGGCCCGGCTCCGTCGGCCTGCTGCGTCGCGAGGGAGAACGGATCATCCTCCCCTGTGCTCGGCCGGTGGTGCCGGGCCGCGCCTGCGGCGTATTCGCTCGGGTATCGGCGATGCCGCCCGGCCGCGAACGTTCAGGCGGTGACCGGTGCGGTGACCGCGCCGGCCAGGCGGATCAGATCGGCGGGAGCGACCTCGATCTCGAGGCCGCGCTTACCTGCGCTGCAGAAAACGGTCTCCCAGTCCAGTGCCGAGATGTCGACCACGGTCGGGTGACGGCGGCGCTGCCCCAACGGTGAGATCCCCCCGAGTACATAGCCGGTGGCCCGCTCGGCTGCGGCGCGGTCGGCCATGGTCGCCTTGGCGACGTTCAAGGCGGCGGCCGCCGCCTTCAAGGACAAGCTGTCGGGAACCGGCAACACCGCAACCGCCAACGCCCCGGTGGACAGTTCCAGCACCAACGTCTTGAAGATCTGCCGTGGCCGGACCCCGAGCCGCGCGGCCAGAATCTCGACCGCTTCGGTGCCGTAGGAGTCGCTGCGTGGGTTGTGATCGTAACTGTGCACGGTATGACCGGCCCCGTCCGCGAGCAGTACGCGGATCGCCGGTGTGGCGCCTGCTGCCATGGACAGCCACCTTATCCGGGAACACATCGCGGCCGGTACCGGTTGTACGCGGCAGATACCGGCACCGGGCGGGCCGTCCGGCCACCGGTGCCCAACCCCGTAAGAGCGAAGGAGCGACGGTGCCCGTTCTTGTCGAACAACGCCCGATCACCGCGGTTCCGGCCCCGGCGCGCACGCGGTTGTTCTCCGACTTCACACTCCCGGTAGATTTGGCTGGTGAACCGATCGAAGGGACACGTGTGACGAGCGAGGACGACGTGGCGACCACAACCGGCGCCGACGAGCGGCCTGCCGAACAGCCGGAAACCGGCGCCGAACTGGACCGGCGGTTCGAGCGGGACGCGCTACCCATGCTGGATCAGCTCTACGGTGCCGCGCTGCGGATGACGCGTAACCCCGCCGACGCCGAAGACCTGGTCCAGGAGACCTATGTCAAGGCCTATGCCGGCTTCAAATCCTTCAAAGAGGGCACCAACCTGCGGGCCTGGCTGTATCGGATCCTCACCAATACCTACATCAACTCCTATCGGAAGAAACAGCGGCAGCCCGCGCAGTATCCAACGGACGAGATCACCGATTGGCAGTTGGCGGCCACCGCGGAACACAGTTCGACCGGTCTGCGCTCGGCGGAGGTCGAAGCTCTCGACGCCCTCCCGGACGACGACATCAAGGCGGCGCTCGTCCAATTGCCGGAGGAATTCCGGATGGCGGTGTACTACGCCGATGTCGAAGGATTTCCGTACAAGGAAATCGCCGACATCATGGGCACACCTATCGGTACGGTGATGTCCCGGCTGCACCGCGGCCGGAAACAGCTGAAGGGTCTGCTCGGCGATGTGGCGCGCGAACGCGGGTTCAACCGCACGGCAGAGTCCGCCACCGAGGTGCGCCAGGAGGTCAAGCAGTGAGCACCGAGCACGATTCCGATATGGAGCTCGACTGCACGGCGGTACTGGCCGATGTCTGGTTGATGCTCGACGGTGAGTGCGACGACCGCACCCGCGAACGGCTGCAGCACCATATGGACAACTGCGCCCCCTGCATCGAGGCCTACGGTATCGAGGAGAAGATCAAAAGCCTGCTCAGCCGCAAATGCGGTGGCGACAAGGCCCCGGATTCGCTCCGGGAACGCCTGCTGGTGGAGATCCGCAGTCGCTCGGTGACGATCACTACCGAGGAAACCCCCGCCGAATAGAGCCGACCGGTCGGCCCGGTGCCGGACAATCCGTGCCGGCGTCCGTCGGCCGGGACGCGGTTGCCTCACGATCCGTCGCATATCGCCGGTACCGGAACACCGCCGACGAGAACAACCCGCACTCCTCCGGGAGTGCGGGTTGTCTGTTTCCGGGCCTGTGCCGGCGGCTCAGGCGTTGGGACGTTTGCCGTGGTTGGCGGCGTTGCCCTTACGGCTGCGCTTCTTGCGGCCACGCTTACCCATGGGTAGCTCCCTCCTGGGGACGTTTCCCGCGACTGCGGGGAGTAGATATTGATCCCGGCCATTGTTTCACGTGTGATTGGCTGTACCGACGGCGGTACATCGGGCGGCGGAACCCGGTGCCGGAACGAAGCTGACGAACGAGGTGTCATGGCCGAAGAAGTGCGGGCGGAAATGGTCTCCACGGTGCTCACCGTCGAGGTGGCGGTGGGCGACCAGGTCGCCACGGACCAGACCCTGGTGTTGCTGGAATCGATGAAGATGGAGATCCCGGTGCTCGCCGAGGCCGGCGGTTCGATCGCCTCCATCGCCGTCGAACCCGGCCAGGTGCTCCAAGCCGGCGACCTGATCGCTGTGATCGACTGATTTCCGCCGTCGTCGCGGCATATCGGCCCCGGGTGGTTTCATCGCCGGGTTCGCCACCGGGTGAGGAATCGCGGCACCGGATACTGCCGCCGGGCGCCCGGTGCCGCGGCTATGCGGGACTGTGTGCCTCGGTAGCGCTCGGCGACCGCGACCCAGCGCATAAATGCGTACACGAAAGTTTACGGGCACGCAGTGTTTGTGCCAGTCTGTTCGCGTGGCAACAGAACCGGCGGGGTTGCGGGAACGGAAGAAACAGGCGACCCGGGTGGCCCTGCGCGAGGCGGCTCTCCGGCTGGCGCTCGAGCACGGCCCCGAAAAGGTACGCGTCGAGGATATCGCCGATGCGGCAGGCGTTTCGCCACGCACCTACAACAACTACTTCTCCAGCCGGGAAGAGGCGATTGTCGCCGCAGTCACTGCCGAACGGGAAAACCGGGTCGCTGCGGCCGTGCGGGCGCAACCGGCGGAGGTCGGTGTTGCCGACGCCGTGGTGGAGGCGATCATCGGCCAGTACACCGAACCGGGCGAACGCGGGCGAGCCGGCCTGCTGCTGATCACGGCCCGCCCGGCGCTGCGCGCGGCATTTCTCGGCACCACCACCGCAATCGAACAACCGCTCGCCGAGGCGATAGCCGCTCGTCTCGGCGAAACGGGCGGATCGACGGCCCAGGTGCTGGCGGCAAGCGTGACCGCTGCTGTCCGAGTCGGTCTCGATCGGTGGTTGCAACCCGCCGCCGGTCCGTCGGCCGGGACCGGATTGGTCATCCCGTCCGGGCCGCTCGCCGAGATCCTCCGCGCTGCACTGGCCCCCTTGGAACCCGCCCTGGATGCGGCCGAGCGGTGCCACGTGCGGTGCGGGAGGCATCGAGGGAGTGCATCGGCGGGGGCCGGAACTTCGCCCGCGGCGGGCACGCCAGAATTGGCTCATGTCCACACTGAGTGATCTGCTGGCCGAACACACCGATCTCCCCGGGGTGGCGGTGGATCATCTGCAGCGGGTGGTCGGCGATTGGCAGTTGCTGGCCGATCTGTCCTTCGCCGATCTGCTGCTGTGGGTCGGGGCCGGGCCGGTCCAGGAGGGCGCCGATATCGTGTGCGTCGCGCAGTGCCGGCCCACCACCGCGCCCACCGTCCACCTGGCGGACCTGGTGGGATCGACTGCCCGGCCGGCGGACCATTCGCAGGTTTTCGACGCACTGATCAGCGGGGAGATCGTGCGCACGGACGCCGAGGGGGAGGCAACGGGGGTGTATCACCCGTACCCGGTGCAGGCGATCCGGGAGGCGATACCGGTGCGTTGCGGTGACGATGTGATCGCGGTGCTGAGCCGCGATACCGACCGGCAGCGTTCCCGGGTGCGCAGCAGCCTGGAGATCGCCTATGTCGCGTGCGCCGATGATCTGTGCCAGATGATGGCCGACGGCACCTTCCCGACCACCGAGGACCGGGCCGCCACCCATTCCAGTCCGCGGGCCGGGGACGGGTTCATCCGGCTCGATACCGAGGGCATCGTCACCTACGCCAGCCCGAACGCCCTGTCGGCATATCACCGGATGGGTTTGCAGGCCGATCTGGCGGGGCAGGATCTGGCCGCTACCACGCGATCGCTGATCACCGACCCGTTCGACGCGCAAGAGGTGGTCGGCGATATCCAGGCCGCGCTCGCCGGGCGCACCGGGCGGCGGATGGAAGTGGAGGCGCGCGGGGCGACCGTGCTGTTGCGGACGCTGGTGCTGCGCCCGCACGGTGAACTGGCCGGGGCCGCGGTGCTGGTTCGTGATGTCACCGAGGTCAAGCGCCGGGACCGCGCACTGCTGAGCAAGGACGCCACCATCCGGGAAATCCATCACCGGGTGAAGAACAACCTGCAGACCGTGGCGGCGCTGCTGCGGTTGCAGGCGCGCCGCACCGAGAACGAGGAAGCGCGGGGGGCGCTCACGGAATCGGTGCGGCGGGTCACCTCGATCGCCTCGGTGCACGAGATGCTTTCGATGTCGGTGGACGAGGAGGTCGATCTGGACGAGGTCGTGGATCGGTTGCTGCCGATCATGGCCGATGTCGCGACCGTGCACACCGCGCGCATCACCGTACGCCGGGCCGGTTCGCTGGGAGTTTTCTCGGCCGAACGCGCCACACCACTGGTGATGGTGCTGACCGAACTGGTCCAGAACGCCATCGAGCACGCCTTCGACGGCGGCCAGAACGGAACGGTGACCATTCGCGCGGAGCGTTCGGCCCGCTGGCTGGACGTGATCATCGGCGATGACGGACGCGGATTGCCGGCCGGGTTCAGCTTGGAGCAGTCGGACAGTCTGGGACTGCAGATCGTGCGCACGCTGGTGACCGCGGAACTGGGCGGATCGATCGGATTACATCCCGGTGCCGATATCGGGACGGATGCGGTACTGCGGGTGCCGCTGGGGCGGCGGGCGGCACGCTGAAACCCGACGGAAACTCGCCGGTTTCAATTATGCATACCGTGGAAGAGCTGTGGTCGGAAACACCGATTGTTTTTCGCGGGCGATTGTCCGGCAAATTGCGGATAAGTCTCGTTCGGTCGCCCCGGAAAAACTTCGGCCCGGCACCAGATTCACTGGTGCCGGGCAATCCACGACTCCCCGGACCCGGGCTGGAAAAGGTCCGGTAGTCGCTTCCCCGCGTTAACTCAGACAGCCGTACGAGTGCGGGTACGCGCATTGCGACGCTTGAGCGCGCGCCGCTCGTCTTCGCTCATACCGCCCCATACACCGGCGTCCTGTCCGGAACCCAGGGCCCAGGACAGGCATTCGGCGGTAACGGGGCAGCGGGCGCAGACCAGCTTGGCATCGGCAATCTGCGCGAGCGCAGGACCACTGTTGCCCACCGGGAAAAACAGTTCGGGGTCCTCATCGCGACAGATGGCCTTATGGCGCCAGTCCATTCCTTCTGCTCCTTTGTAGGGCGCCACAGGGCGCCGATCGGTTGCTGGATCGTTCACTTGTGCGAACTGAATGTTTCCGCACGGTTGCTTGTGAATGCTTTCACGAACACCGTAGATGTCAATAGGTATCCGACGCACCGTGGGGAAGCTCACGCACTGAAGGCCCCACTAGGAGACCTGCCGCAGTCCTTTTTACTCGCCTACGCCGGTTTCCGCAGCACAAACGGGATCTATTTCCCGGATGTGACACTTCATACCGGTCGCGGAGCGACCACGTCGAGGACGTCCGGCGCAGCGGTGAAATCCACCACGTCGCGCCTGCCGATGAAGTCGCCGTCGATTTGCAGGCCGATCGGCTCGGCACTCGATATGCGCACCGACGGGACGTCGTCGTCACGAAAAAGCTTCCGCGACTTCGGCTCGGAGTGTGGCGACAACAGTTGCGTCGCCAGCCGCAGTGTAGGCAGTAATGCCATGGTTCGCACGGCGAACACACCGAGACCCGATTCGAACCGGGTACCGGGATTGGTACATACCGGTGTCGCATTCAGATAGGTCCACGGACTGGTGTTGGTGACGAATGCGTAATGCACCCCCGAAACGGGCTCGTGGCCCGGAACATGCACGGTGACTTCCGGTTGCGCCTGTTTTGCGCGGAAGAACTGCGCCACAGTAGTGCGCACGTAGCGGGCCGGTGTGGCCGCGCGTCCTTTGGCCCGTGCCGAATCGATGGCGGCGCACACCTCCGCGTCGAGACCGACCCCGGCGCTGAAACAGAACCACCGGTCATCGGTGATACCGAGACCGATTCGGCGATCCCCGTCACCGGCCTTGAGAAGGTCGATCAATTGATTGGTCGCCGCCACCGGATCGGGCTTGATACCGAGTGCGCGGGCGAACACATTGGCCGAACCACCGGGGATGATGCCGAGCCGGGGCCGCCACGCCTGCCCGTCGTCGACCTGCGGCAGCGGTACGAAACCGTTGATCGTCTCGTTGACCGTGCCGTCGCCGCCGTGCACCACGATGAGATCCATCTCGTTGGTCGCCGCCCACTGCGCCAGTTCGGCGGCGTGACCGCGATGCTGGGTATGCGCGACCGTCAACTGCGTTCGGCTCTCCAGGGCGTGCGCGAGCAGGTCACGGGTCGCCGCCGTGGTAGAGGTCGCATTGGGGTTGACGATCAACAACGTCCGCATGGGGGTAATTCTGTCCCGCCCGCGGCAGATGGGGAGTACGCAGGGGCGGGGGAGCGGCCGAACATGCGCCCGCGGGCATCGGGAAAACACAACTTAAGCTGGCTGGGTGGTCGAGCGAAAAGACGTTGGTGTGCCCGGGACCGTGCGTGGCGCCGGTGGGCTGGTGGCGCTGGAAGGCGCCGTGGCGGTGACCGTGGCGGTGGTGCTCGTGGTGCGGGCGCTGCTGGGGCACGAAGAGGACGCGATCAGCGGTTACGGCACGGCCATGTGGTTCGGGATCCTCGGCGGCGCGGTGCTCGCATCGGGTATCGGCCTGCTGCTCGGGCAGCGCTGGGGGCGGGCGATCGCGGTGATAACCCAGCTGTTGCTGCTACCGGTGGTGTGGTCGTTGCTGTTCGGATCGGGACAACCGCTGTACGGGACCGTGCTCGGGGTGGTGGCGCTGGGCGCGCTGGGCCTGCTCTTCGCTCCGCCCACCTCGCGCTGGGCCGCCCAGGAGTACGGGAGCACGGGCGAGGAATGAGCGTGGCGGCCCGGATATCGCCGGGTGCCGCCGCTACCGGTGCGAACCGGCGGTCGCGGCCAGCGCGGCCAGGGCGGGGCCGGTGAGCCGGTAGCCCACCCAGTCGTCCTGGACCTGCGCGCCCAGGGATTCGTAGAAGCCGATCGATGGTGTATTCCAGGTCAGTACCGACCAGCTGACCCGGGTGTAGCCGTGGATCTGCGCCTCGTGCGCGAGAGCGGCCAGCAGGGCCCGGCCGAGCCCGGTACCGCGCGCCTCCGGCGTTACGTAGAGGTCTTCGAGGTAGATCCCGTGGACACCGTCCCAGGTCGAGAAGTTCAGGAACCAGATGGCGCAGCCCGCGACGGTGCCGTCCACGAGTGCCACATGGGCGAAGACCGCGGGGGCTGGGCCGAACAGCGCGGCATGCAACTGCTCGGCGGTGACAGTGCACTCGTGCCGCGCTTTCTCGTACTCGGCCAGGCCGTAGACGAGCTCGACCAGTGCGGGGACGTCACCGGGTTCGGCGCGGCGGATCACGGGGCCGGCGGTGTGGGGCACGGGATCTCCTTCGGTTGCGTCACGGGCAGCTGCGGGGCGAATCGCGACGGGACGGGGGTGTCGGGGCCGGCGTGGGCGGCGTTGCGAAGCATTGTGAACTTCGGCATCCGGCCGGGATTCACGCGATGTCCGGACGCAGATTATGTGCCCACAGCGTCGGGTCCTCGTGCTCGAAGCCCAGCACACTGACCGCTGCTGTCGCCAGCGCGAACCGGCGGCCTTCCCGGACCGGAAAACCGAGCCAGCGAGCGATCAGCGCACGGGAGAAATGCCCGTGTCCCACCAGGATCACATCGCGCTCGCCGAGTGGGACGGTCGCGGCAGCGAGTACACGATCGGCTCGCGCACTCACCTCGTCCGCGGATTCTCCGCCCGGTACCGCACCGGTCCAGATCGTCCAGCCGGGATCGTCGGCGCGGATCTGCGGGGTGGTGCGGCCCTCGTAGTCGCCGTAATCCCATTCGGCGAGGTCCGGTTCGATCCGGGCGCCGGTCAGCCCTGCCAGTTCGGCGGTCCGCCGGGCGCGGGCACGCGGACTGACCGCAATCACCGGGTTCCGCAGACCGAGGCCGGCCACCACCGGCCCGGCCGCCGCGGCCTGGCGTTCACCGTCCGCGGTGAGCGGCAGATCGGTGCGGCCGGTGTGGCGGTGCTGTACCGACCAGCGGGTCTCGCCGTGGCGGAGCAGGACCACACGGGCATTCTCGGAGCCGGGCATAGCCACCATGATGCCCGGCGCGGTATTCGGCGCATCGGGCCCGGCCCACCAATCGCGGGTGCAGGGACCGCAGCCCGCGGCGCGGTGCGGGGCACAAAGGTGGGCGGCCGGGTCTGCATCATCACGCTGGGGCAGACGAGGCGCTGCCGACCGGAATCGGCAGTCGGCGCAGTCCGCCGCCCAGTTCGGCCCGGCCCAGTCTGGCCTGGTCCGGCTCGGCTCGCTCTGGCCGGTCTGGTCTGGCTCGGCCTGGTCCGCCTCGGTCTGGTCTGGCTCGGCCCGGTCTGGCTCGGCTCGCTCTGGCCCGGTCTGGCCTGGTGTGGCTCGGCCTGGTCCGACCTGGCTCAGTCTGGCTCGGCCAGGTCCGCCTCGGTCTGGCCTGGCTCGGCTCGCTCTGGCCCGGTCTGGTCTGGCTCCGGCTGGCCCGAGCTGGTGTGGCTCGGCTCGCTCAGGCATGGCTCGACCCAGCCTGGTCCGGCTCGCTCTGGTCCGACTGGCTCGGTTCGGTCTGGTCCGGCTCGACCAGGTCCGCCGAGCCGGACGGCCGGGTGCGGCGTGCGCGGTGCGGCGAACCGTCGGGATGCCGTCGTACCATGCCGGCCCGGTGAACATTGGTTACGAGTCAGCGGTATGGCCAGCGACCCTGCGAATGTGCCGCCCTGTCCCGGTCGACGACGACGCCTGCACAACGATTCCGGTCAGCGCGAGCCGGCCAAGGTCAGGATCACCAAGGGGATAGGGCGCTCGGTGGTGGCCTGGAAATCGGCGAGCACCGGATTGTTCGCCAGGACCCAGGCGGCGAACTCGTCGTAGGCGGCGCCGGTGAGGACCCGTGCCGTGGCGTGGTGCACATGATCGCCCAGTTCCACGATCACCGCCGGATCCGCCCGCACATTGTGATACCAGGACGGATATCCGTCGTCGACGAGTGAACTGATGTAGAGGGTTTCGCCGCGATACTGCGCGGCGAGCGGAACCACATGCCGTTTACCGGTTTTCGCTCCCGTTGTGGTGAGCAGCAGCAGCGTCGCATCGGCATAGGCGCCGCCGACGCGCCCCCCGTTCGCCCGGAATTCGCGGATCACGTCGGTGTTCCAGATCGCCGGATCGTCCTCGGTGTACTGGTTCCACGGCGCGTCGGGATCGTGATAGCGGGCGGTCTCGGCCGCGGCGGCCGAATCGGTGGGCCGGGTTGCTTCTGTCATACCTGCCAGTGTGCCCGCCGGTACCGACAAATACGTTTCACCGCAGTGGTTTTGCCGGTCGGTCCGCCTCGGCGTCACCGGATTCGGGGGCATCGGGATCGGGGGAATCGGGATCGGCCAGTGCCACGAGGAGACCGTCACGATGTTCCAGAACCGTATTGCCGAGTACGCCGAGCGATATCGGGCCGCCGTGATAATCCGCCCGGTCCACCGGGATCCGGGCGACCTCGGTGCCGTCGGCGGGATCGAGCGCCGCGATCGCGCCGGGTACCGGAATCAGCAGCCGGTCGGCCATGAGGACGGGAGCGCCCAGCGCGTCGGCCGCGGTCCACATCGGCTCGAAAGTACCGGCCTGCAAAGCGATCACGCTGTTACCGGTGAATACGAGGAATGCGGAGCCGGTCCGCGTCGTGGTCGCGGTTTCGTCGAGCGGTGCCGAGAGCTCCTGCACCACCAGCGGATTGCCTTTGGCGTCGAAGATCGTCAATCGGGGTGCCGCCGCCTCGGGACCGCTGGTACCGGGCTGATAGACCGCGATCCGGTTGTCCGAGACTGCGATAACGCGCGCCTCGGGCGCATCCGCGCCGGGACCTTCCAGGATGCGGGAACCGTATTCCTCCGGCACGTTGTCGTCCTTGGGCGCGGGAGCCAGCACGGTGAGCCGGGCGGCCGGATCACCCGGGCAGCGTTCCAGCACCACCAGCCGCGATGAACTCGAGGCCGCCGATTGCAGCTCACAGTCGTGCCGCGGCTGGGTCTTCCAGTTCTCCTTGGCGTCCACATAGCCGTATTCGAGGGTGCGGACGAGGTCGGAACGCCACACCTCGAGCCGCCGCGGACCCTGCGCCACCACGTACGTGCCGTCGACCGAAAGCCGGAGCCGGTCGTCCATATAGCTGCTGCGGGAGGTGCGGCGCCGGCCGTCGGCGCCGGCGAGCATGCTCGTCTCACTGCAGCCGCGTTCACTGCGGTAGACCGCGATCACCATGCCGAACTGCGCTTCGACGCCGCACAGCGGAAGATCGCGGCTGTACCGCCACACCTGTTCACCGGTCCGCCGGTTGTGGCCGGTGACGGTACCGCCGTCCGCGGTGACGGCCACCCCCTCGGAGGTGAGCGCGCGGGTGGTGGCGGTATCGGGTGCACGCCACAGTTCACGTAGTTCATCCGGAAGTTCCCGGGCCGCCGCGGGCGTACGGACGGGCTGGCCGGCGACCACCGATTCGGTTCCGGCGACATCGCTGCTCGCCCACGCCACGACCACCCCGATCGCGACGACGACGGCGATCGCGGCAGCGGTGATGACATCGGCGCGCGTTCGCCGCTCGGGTGCGAGCACGTACGCGAGCCTATCGGATACGGCCCGGACGTCCGGACGGTGCTCGCGCCCCCGCGGGACCGGCGCCGCGCACGAAACGGCCCGGGCCGGCGGTTCGGTAACCGCCGGCCCGGGCTCGGGTCCTGCCGGGTATCACTCCGCCGTCGATACGCCGTCCGACGTGGTGCTCGCACCGGTCGTCGTATCCGCGGACGCCGGGCCTTCCGGCGCCCCGGTATCGTCGCCGGTGTTCCTATCGGCCGGTTTCCGCCGCCGCCGGCGGCGCGCCGGCTTATCGGAGTCGGCGGTGTCGCCGGTTTCCGCGGCGCCGGGCTGCTCGGTGGTCTCGCTGTCGTTCGCGTCCGTCGCGTCGGTGCCCACGCTTGCGTCGTCCGTGGCGCCCTCGCCGGTCGCGGAACGCCGCCGGCGCCGCCTGCGGCGCGCCGGAGCGGGTTCCTGGTCCGTGTCCGCTTCCGCGCCGGCCGGGGCGTCACCCACTTCGGCGACGGTCTCCGTATCGGTCGAATCGCCCGTGCTCGAGCCGTTCTCGATGGCTTTACCGCCGCGGGTACGCCGCCGGTTGCGTTTCCGCGGTGCCCGCTCCGGACGCTCCACCACCACGGCGTCCGGGTCGCGCTGTGGTTTCCGCGCCCCGACCGTGCCGGTGACCCCCTCCGGGATCCCCAGATCGGCGAACAGATGCGGCGACCGCGAATATGTTTCCACCGGATCCGGAATTCCCAGACCGAGCGCGGCATCGATCGCCGCCCAGCGGGTGAGTTCGTCCCAGTCGATCAGCGTGACCGCCACACCGGTCCGGCCGGCCCGGCCGGTTCGGCCGATGCGGTGCACATAGGTTTTCTCGTCCTCGGGGCACTGATAGTTGATGACGTGGGTGACATCGTCGATATCGATACCGCGCGCGGCCACATCGGTGGCAACCAGGACGTCGATCGTGCCCTTACGGAATTTCGCCAGCGCTTTCTCCCGGGCGATCTGCCCCAGATCGCCGTGCACCGCACCGACCGCGAAACCGCGTTCGCCCAGTTCGTCGGCGACTTTCTGGGCAGTCCGCTTGGTGCGGGTGAAGATCATCGTCGCGCCGCGGCTCTCGGCCTGCAGAATACGGGCGATCAATTCGCCTTTGTCCAGTGCGTGGGCCCGGTACACGAATTGCGCCGTGCGATCGTGGACCGCCGAATCGTGCGGTTCCTCGGCCCGGATATGCGTCGGCCGGGTGAGGAAAGTGCGGGCCAGCGTGATGATCGGGCCCGGCATGGTCGCCGAGAACAGCATGGTCTGCCGTTTATCGGGCACCATGCCGAGAATGCGTTCGATATCGGGCAGGAAGCCCAGATCGAGCATTTCGTCGGCTTCGTCCAGAACCAGGACGCCCACTTTTCCGAGAATCAAGTGTTGCTGGTCGGCGAGGTCCAGCAATCGGCCGGGAGTTCCGACGACGACGTCCACGCCCGCACGCAGGGCCGCGATCTGGGAATCGTAGGGGCGGCCGCCGTAAATGGAGGTCACCCGCAGCGGCCCGCGTTCGCTCGTGACGTATTTCGCCGCGTTCTCCAGATCCTTGGTGACCTGTAGGCACAGTTCGCGCGTCGGCACGATGACCAGAGCGCGCGGGGTGCCGTCCAGCGGGGTGGTCCCGGATTCCACGGTGCTGATCCGATGCAGCAACGGGACGCCGAACCCGAAGGTTTTGCCCATCCCCGTCCGGGCCTGGCCGATGAGATCCTCACCGCCCAGCGCCAGCGGCAGCGTCAGTTCCTGGATTGCGAATGTACGTTCGATACCGATCTCGCCGAGCGCGCGCACGATTTCGTCACGCACACCCAATTCGGCAAAAGACGGTGCGGTATGTCCGGCGTCCAGCTCGGCCGTCAGCAGCGTTTCCGCCAGACCCGGTTCCGGTTCTACAGTGATCTTGCTCAGGTTCGTGCCTTCCCTCGTTATCGCGCTACACGCGCACGAGGCGTGGGGCGGACCGGTCGGCCCACGACAACCACGGATCCGCCCTGCGATATTCACCCGGGCCGCCGCCGGATGTCGGCAGGCGCCCGGATGACGGACAGCGAAGCTCGGACATCGGCGCAGCGCATCGGTGATGCGGATCTGGTGCGCGCACATTTTCCGTGGACCCCGCAGAATTCCTCGCTACCGCTGCGCCCACCCGCGGTGCGCGACTTTCGGCGCTGCCGATTCCAACGGATCGACCGAAATTCTTCGGATGTCCATTGGCGATTGTAGCTGTGTTATTTTGCGCCGCCTGCGGCGGCGCGGGTTTCGGCCCCCAGGCGTGGTGCTTCGGCCCGCCGCACTCGCGGCTGCGCCGCATTGCCTCGCGGGCTGAAGCACCACGCGGCCCAAAACTTTTGAGGGCCTCGCTGAACTAGGCAGCGACGTTGGTCGCGTTCTCGGGACGTCGGGTGTGTTGTTGCCGGGTTCTCGGTGATTTGTGACACATGGTGGCCGGTCCGGCTCTGGTGCCGGGTGGACTGTCCGGCGACTGGTCACCGTGCGACGACCATCCGGATCCATCGTGAGGCAAGCACGACGCCGAGGGGGCCGAACCCCGGCGCGCCCGGGGCGCGCCAGAATGACACGGTGAGTATCGCTGGTCGAGGTATTGCTCTGGCGGATCGTGCCGTGCGCGCGGTCGATCCGGAGGGCGAGGTGACGCGGGCCGTGGAGCGGGCCGCGCGTAATGCGTGGGCGCTGACATTCGGCGACGGGGTGGAGGGGCGGCGTCCCACGCCGGTGACGGTGCTGTGGGACGAACCGCATCGACAGTTGCGGCGTTTCGAACCCGCTCCGGTGGCCGGGCGGGGTCGTTCGCGGCCGGCGGTGCTGCTGGTGCCGCCGTTGGCTGCGCCCGCCAGTTGTTTCGATCTGCGGCCGGGACAGAGTGTGGCCGAGTTCTTGCTCGATACCGGCCGGGCGCCCTATGTGATCGACTACGGCGAGATCACCTACGCCGACCGCCGGATGGGGTTCGAGGACTGGGTGCACGACATCATCCCGGCCGCGATCCGGCGAACGGTTGCCGACCGGGCCGGGGCGGGTGCGGATCCGCGGGTGGATCTCGTCGGCTGGTCACTGGGCGGCACGATGGCCTTGCTGGCGGCCGCCGCCGATCCCGGGCTGCCGATCCGGTCGATCACCGCGGTAGGTTCGCCGCTGGACTACAACGCGATGCCCATTACACCGCAATTGGCGGCGCTGGCCCGGCGTACCGGCACCGGGGCCGCGGTGGGGGCGGTGCTCGGCGCGACGGGTGGTGTTCCGGCGCCGTTGACCCGGCTCGCCTACCGCATCACCGCATGGGACCGGGAGATCAAGCGGCCCTGGTTCGTGGCCGGGAATCTGGCCCGCACCGAATCGCTGGCCCGGATGGAGGCTGTCGACCGGTTCATGGCCGATATGCCGGGGTACCCGGGCCGGATGTATCAGCAGCTGTGGAACCGGCTGATCCTGCGTAACGAAATCGGGCGCGGGGTGGTGGATTTCGGCACCGGGCCGATCCGGCTGGCCGATGTCACCGCGCCGGTGTTGCTGGTGGGCGGGCCCTCGGATGTGATCACCCCGGCGCGTGCGGTGGAACGCGGGCTGCGGACCCTCACCGCCGCCGAGTCCGTGCGCTACGAGACGGCACCCGGCGGGCATCTGGCCATCCTGACCGGAGCCACCGCTCGCGACACCACCTGGACCTACCTCGACAAGTTCCTCACCACACCGGTGTGACCGCGATCGCCCGGCGCGGGCAGGTACTACGCTGGAGTTCCATGGGAGCACAGTCACCCGCCGCGCTGGGTGTTACGCCGAGTGAACCGGTCGAACCAGCCATTCCCGCCGAGCATCCCGGTGTCACCGATCTGTTCGCGGTGCTGGCCTACGGTGAGATATCCGCCTTCTACCGGCTCACCGAGGAAGCCGCGTTATCGCCGAGCCTGCCCGGGAAGGTCGCGGTGGCCCGGATGGCGGCGGCCGAACTCGCGCATTTCGAACGTCTCGAGGCCGCGCTCACCGAACGTGGTGCCGAGGTGTATGCGGCCATGGCGCCGTTCACCCGGGCACTGGACGACTACCATCGCTCCACCGACCCGTCGACCTGGCTGGAATCGATGGTGAAGTTCCACGTCGGCGACGGTATCGCCGCGGACTTCTACCGGGAGATCGCCGGTGCGCTGAGCTCTGATGTGGCGGCCGTGGTGCGCGATGTGCTGGCCGATACCGGGCATTCGGAGTTCGTGATCGACGAGGTCCGCCGCGCGGTGGCGGCCAGCCGCTCCGAACGCGACCGCCTCACCCTGTGGGGCCGCCGACTCCTCGGCGAAGCGATCACCCAGGCGCAGTACGTGATGGCTCAGCGTGACGAGCTGACCGAACTGGTCCTCGCGGCCACCGGCGATCTGAACGGTATCGCCGCCCTCTTCGACCGCATGCAGGCCGCCCATTCCGAGCGCATGGCGGTCCTCGGGCTGTGATTCGGCCGGGGTTCCGGGCGCAACCGCGGCATCGTTTGTTCGCTACGGGCGGACCCGGGCGTGTACCGCGCGGTTCGGGCCTCAACTAACCTTGCCAGGACAGCACACAGACTCTAGTTCGGAGGTTGGCCGTGGAGGTCAAGATCGGTATTTCGGATAGCCCGCGCGAACTCGTCATCGCCAGCGCGCAGACCCCGGACGAGGTCGAGGCACTGGTTTCCGAAGCGCTGGGCGGCTCGGGTGGGGTCCTCACGCTGGCCGACGAAAAGGGCCGGAAGTACCTGATCCAGGCCGGCAAGGTGGCCTATGTGGAGATCGGTGCCGCCACCGGTGGCCGGGTGGGTTTCGCCGCGGTCTGAGTTCCGCCGGTAGTACATACGAAGCCCCCGCCCGATTCGGGCGGGGGCTTCGTATGTCTCAGACCAGCGGATGCAGCGGGACGTGTTTGAGACCGCCCCACGCCAGCGCGACCGTGGTGTCGACGGCTTCGTCCTTGGGGATCGGCCGGTCGGCTTCGAGCCAGTACCGGGCGGTGAACTGGCTGGCGCCCACAAGTCCTACGGCGAGAATGCGCGCGCGGTACGGGTCCAGGCCCGAATCGTGGGCCACCAGGTCGTACACCGCGTCCACGCATGCTTCGGTGGCCTGCTCCACCCGCCGCTGCACCTGCGGTTCGTTGGTGAGGTCGGATTCGAAGACGAGGCGGAAACCCTGCATCTCGTTGTCGACGAAATCGAAGTAGGCGGCGACCGCCGCGCGGACCCGCTGCTTGTTGTCGGTGGTGGAGCGCAGCGCCTGGCGCACACTCGATACCAGCATGTCGACGTAGTTCTGCAGGACCGCCAGATACAGCTCCAGTTTGCTGGTGAAATGCTGGTAGAGCACCGGTTTGCTGACTCCCGCGCACTGGGAGATCTCGTCCATACCGGCGGCGTGGTAGCCGCGGAGTACGAAAACCTCGCTGGCTGCGGCCAGGAGCTGCTGGCGTCGTTCGTCACGTGGAAGCCGGGTGCCACGTTTGGGGGCGGTGCCGGAAGAGGAGCGCGAGGTCATCCGGTCCACGAGGTCGGTCATATTCGGATCTCCCAGTCGATTCCCCGGCAAAGGGGTGTGTACCGGGTCTTTCGAGCACCATACTCGCTTACCGGGCTGTTGCCGACCCGGGTGGTCGAACCCGGCTTCTACGGCGATATATATCCCTGTACTGGGAACACTCGCCGAATCGGTCCGGACCGAACGGCCGGCGGATGCCTCGGCCACCGCCGTTGCCACCGGTCCGGGCCGCCTGTGAGAGTGTGGACGCTGTGACCGACCGACCGGGCAGCTCTTCCGGCGGCGGGCGCAGCGCGCACCGCCCCCACGATCCAGACTTCGCCGCCGACGATGCGACGACGATCGGGGACGGGTCCGCGGTCGAGCGGGTGGACGGATCCCGGCAGCCGCTGGCCGCCCGCTGGGATCCCCCCGCGACCCCGCCGCCTGCCGATTCCGGGCCCGCCGGTGGGAAACGGGCCTGGTTGCGCCGTTTTGCCGCGCGTTACGGCTGGCGTGCCTACGCGCTCCCGGCGCTGCTGGCACTCACTGCTTTCGTGGCGATCGATGCCATCCGGTCCGGTCCGGGGACCACGGCGGGACCGGCCGATCCGGCGCCGGGGGTGCTCGGGACGCCGCCGGCCAGTGCGGGAATCATCGGGGCGCCACCGGGCGACGGGCATTTCCCCGCGGATCTGCCGGTCGGCGCCCTGCCGGCCGGCGGCCCGTTCACCGAGAACGGTAAGGGCACCTGGCGGGTGTTACCGGGCATGTCCGAGCAGGTGGGGGCGGGGGAGCAGGACACCTTCAGCTACACCGTCGAAATCGAGAACGGGATCGATACCCGGGCGTTCGGCGGGGACGATTCGGTGGCCCGGCTGATCGAATCCACCCTCGGTAACCCGAAGAGCTGGGTGCACGACCGGAAGTTCGCCTTCCGGCGTATCGACCGCGGCGAACCGGATTTCCGGATTTCGCTCACCGCCCGCAACACCACTCGGGCGGCGTGCGGGTTCGAGATCCCGATCGACTCGTCCTGCTACAACTCCGACCAGGGGCGGGTGGTGCTGTCGGAGGCGCGCTGGGTCCGCGGTGCACCCGCGTTCGACGGGGATATCGGTTCCTACCGGCAGTACCTGGTCAACCACGAGGTGGGGCATGCCATCGGCTACCACGAACATCAACCGTGTGCCAGCGAGGGCGGGTTGGCGCCGGTGATGATGCAGCAGACCTTCGGTACGGCCAACAATGAGATCGCGGCGCTCGACCCATCCGGTGTGGTGCCGATGGACGGGAAGACCTGCCGCTTCAACCCGTGGCCGTATCCACGCGGTTGACCCCGGCAGCCCCGCGGCCACCGGGCGCGAGTTCGCCGCGAGTGCGGCCGGCTGTTGCCCGGCAACACGAACGCGGGCGACGCAGAACCTCCCGGTAGCCGAGGCGGCGCGGCCGAATACCGCCCGTCGAGCCCTGGGTGCGAGGTGTCGATGGGCCGCGGGAAGAATGCTCGGCGCGCCCGCGTTGTACCCGGAACCGACGCCGGTGCGACCGGTCGCCGCGCCGGCCACGGTCACCGTCCGTAGAGCCGTACCCGCGCACACCGCGACCCGGCTATTCGATACGAGGAGTTCGCAGACGTGTCATCACCGAGGTCCCTGCCCCCACTTGTGGAGCCTGCCGCGGAGCTGTCCAGGGACGAGGTCGCCCGGTACAGCCGCCATCTGATCATTCCCGATCTGGGGATGGACGGGCAGAAACGGCTGAAAAACGCGAAGGTGCTCGTGATCGGCGCGGGCGGTCTGGGCTCGCCGGCCCTGCTGTATCTGGCCGCCGCCGGGGTGGGCACGATGGGCATCGTCGAGTTCGACGAGGTGGATGCCTCGAACCTGCAGCGGCAGGTCATCCACGGGGAATCCGATATCGGCCGGCCCAAGGCCGACAGCGCCCGTGATTCGATCCTGGAGATCAATTCCGGTATCGACGTCCGGCTGCACAAGATCCGGCTGGAGCCGGAGAACGCGGTGGAACTGTTCTCCCAGTACGACCTGATCCTCGACGGCACCGATAACTTCGCCACCCGCTATCTCGTCAACGACGCCGCCGTGCTGGCCGGTAAACCCTATGTCTGGGGTTCGATCTACCGGTTCGAAGGCCAGGTATCGGTGTTCTGGGAGGACGCTCCCGACGGCCGCGGGATCAACTATCGCGATCTCTACCCGGAGGCGCCGCCGCCCGGGATGGTGCCGTCCTGCGCGGAGGGCGGCGTGCTCGGGGTGCTGTGCGCGTCCATCGGCTCGATCATGGTGACCGAGGCGATCAAACTGATCACCGGTATCGGCGACCCGCTGCTGGGGCGGCTGATGGTGTACGACGCCCTCGATATGAGCTACCGGACGATCAAGCTGCGCCGTGACCCCGCGCGTCAGCCGATCACCGAACTGATCGACTACGACGCGTTCTGCGGTGTGGTGTCCGAGGAGGGCCAGGCCGCGGCGGCCGGTTCCACCGTGACCGCCCGCGAGCTCAAGGACATGCTCGACGCCGGTGATGTGGAACTGATTGATGTCCGCGAACCGGTGGAGTGGGACATCGTGCATATCGACGGCGCGACGCTGATCCCGAAGGATCGAATTCTCTCCGGTGAGGCGCTCTCGGAACTACCGCAGAACCGGAAGATCGTGCTGCACTGCAAGACCGGTGTGCGTTCGGCCGAGGCGCTGGCGGCGCTCAAACGCGCCGGGTTCGCCGACGCGACCCATCTCCAGGGCGGCGTGATCGCCTGGGCCCACCAGGTGGATCCCTCGCTGCCGGTGTACTGACAGCTCGACGCCGAGGCAGTAGGCGGCGGGTCCGGGACCTTCCGCCTGCTCGGCTGGGTTGGCCGGCCCGCCGCCCACCGGCTCTGACAGCCGTGACCGCCGTGACAGGGATATCGACGTCCTGCGCGCGTCCGAACTCGGCGAATCGGCGGTGGGTGCCGGTAGCCATCTCGTTGCTGGGCGCGGTGCGTTGCCCGGCCGGCAGTGGTGGACGGGCCTGTGTCCGAACCGGGGATTCCGAGGTTGTGACCGGCGTGTCGCGGCCCGGCTACGGCCCGGTGTGGCGCACTGGACGTATCGGGCGCCGGGAGTACGGTACGGCGCGTGACCACCACAGTCGAACCCCCCGAACATGTGCGGGCCACATTCGGTCTGCGCGAACTGGCCCCGGTCGCTCTCGGCGATTGGGAGGGCGGTTGGCGCCTCGGTGATGTGGTGCTCAGCCCGGTCGCCGATCATGCCCGGGCCGCGTGGTCGGCCAAGATCCGGGAAAGCTTGCGGGTGGACGGATTACGGCTGGCCCGCCCGGTGCGGGCGACCGACGGGCGGTATGTGGTGTCGGGCTGGCGTTGCGATACCTATATGCCGGGTTCCCCGGAGCCGCGGCACGACGAGGTGGTCTCGGTATCGCTGCGCTTGCACAAGGCGACCGCCACCCTGGACCGGCCCCGGTTCCTGTCCCAGCCGCCGGTGACACCGTGGCTGGACGTGGATGTTTTCGTGGCCGCGGACCGGGCCGCGTGGGAGACGGTGCCGTTGCGTACGTTGCGCGCGGCAGGTGCGGTGGTGGAGAACTCACCGGACGGTCGGCACAGTCTGGACTTGATCGGTCAGCTGGCCACGCTGCGTAAACCGGTTCATACGCCGGCGCAGTTGGTGCACGGCGACCTGTTCGGCACCGTGCTGTTCGCCGGTGCGCAGACTCCCGCGCTCACCGATATCACCCCGTACTGGCGGCCGGCCGCGTGGGCGGCGGGGGTGATCGTGGTGGACGCGTTGTCGTGGGGCGGCGCCGACGAGGGATTGCTCGAACGGTGGGCCGACCTACCCGAATGGCCGCAGATGCTGTTACGCGCGGTGATGTTCCGGCTGGCGGTGCATGTGCTGCATCCGCGGTCGACGCCGGAGGCGCTGCCGGGATTGGTGCGCACCGCCGATATGGTCCGGTTCATGCTGTAACCGGCCGGGCGGATTCCGGCCGGCCGGGTGTCAGCGCTGGGGGTAGTCGGCCAGTAGGGTGTCGAGGAAACAGCGGGTGGTCTTGGCCGCGCGTTCGGCATCGCCGTCGGCGATGGCCTGCACCAGTTCGCTGTGCTCGTCGTTGTACCAGCCGTCGATCCGGTCGGTGCGGGAGCGGGTGGAGGCTTCGATCCGGCCGAGCAGGGAATCGTAGAACTCCAGGTATACCGCGTTGTGGCTGGCTGCCACGATCGCCCGGTGCAGTTGGACGTCGGCGGCGATGGCGGCGGATCGATCGGTCGGCCACAGCCGGTTGCGTTCCTCCAGGAGACGCTCCAGTTTCGCGATATCGGATTCGTCGCGGCGGTGGGCGGCCAGGGCGGCCGCGGTGGCTTCCAGGCCGTGGCGTAGTTCCAGGACATCGCGTTCGGCGGCCTCGGCGAAGTACTTCTCGAGGGTGCTGCCGACCTCGGAGGTCGCGATGACATAGGTGCCTGACCCCTGCCGTCTTTCCAGCATGCCGGCGTGGACCAGTGCCTGGACCGCCTCGCGTAGCGTATTGCGGCCGGTTCCGGTCAGCTCGGCGAGTTCGGGTTCGGTGGGTATCCGCGTCCCGATCGGCCAGCGTCCCGAGCGGATATCCTCTTTGAGTTGCTCGGTGACTTGGGCGATGAGACTGGTGCGGCGAACGCTTTGCACGCTGACAGAGTACCGCCCGTCACAACCGCCTTGTCCTGGTCATACGGTCATCCTATGATTTCTCGGTGACTGTAGCGTTGCCCGAGACCTCCCGTCCGGCCGGCCCGCCCACCGCGGACCGGCGACGCTCACTCATCGAAGGCCGCCTGCTGGTACTGGCGGCCATCGTCATGTCGGCGCTCACCCTGCGGGTCGCGGTCACCGCATTCACCCCGCTCGCCGAGGAGATCGGCGAACATATCGGCTACTCCACGGCCGTCGTCGGCGTCTTCGGGATGATCCCCACCCTGATGTTCTCGGTGACCGGGTTGCTGACCCCGCTGCTGGTGCGGCGGATCGGGCTGGAATGGACCGTGCTGGCGGCGATGGCCGCCGCCGGTATCGGCATGCTCGCCCGCGTACTCGTCTCCGAAACCGTGGGATTGCTGCTGTTCTCCGCGCTGGCCCTCGGCGGTATGGGGATCGGCAATATCGTCGTCCCGCCACTGGTGAAACGCTATTTCCCCGATCGGCTCGCCACGGTGAGCGCGCTCTACATCACCATGGTGCAGATCGGAACCGTGATTCCCGCCCTGGTGGCGGTGCCGCTGGCCGAATCGTACGGCTGGCGGGTCTCACTGGGGGTGTGGGCGCTACTCGGGTTCGCCGCGGCCGTGCCCTGGATGGGCGTCCTGTGGAATCGGCGCGGCGCGGCAGTGGCAGATACCACCGGACTACCCGGCGCGAGCACCGGGCCCGCCCCGAAGGTGTGGCGCTCGCCGCTGGCCTGGGGGATGTCCGCCATGTTCGGGATGACGTCGCTGACCACCTATTCGGTCTTCACCTGGCTGCCCACGATCCTGTCCGACGCCGGCGCGGATGCCGCGTTCGGCGGGTCGATGGTCGCCCTGTTCGCGCTCATGGGCCTGATCGCGGCCTTGACGGCGCCGACGGTGGCGGCCCGGATGACCAACCCGTTCCCGGTCGCGGTGGGCTGCGCGGTCTGTTTCCTGGTGGCGTTCGCGGGCCTGCTGATCGCCCCGATGAGCGCGCCGGTGCTGTGGGTGGTCATCCTCGGTCTCGGTCCAAGCACCTTCCCGATGGCCCTCACCCTGATCAATCTGCGGACTCGTACCCCGGCGGGGTCGGCCGCGCTGTCGGGATTCACCCAGGGCGTCGGTTACGCACTGGCCTGTATCGGGCCTCTGGTGTTCGGGATGCTGCACACTGTGACCGGCGGCTGGGCGGCGCCGTTCGCGTTGCTCGCGGCCTCGGTGGTGGTGCTGCTGATCGGCGCCTGGCAGGCATGTAAACCGCGACTGCTCGAGGACGGCCCGGCGGGCGGTTGATCGCTTCTCACCCCGGCCGCGCGAACCGCGTGAGAAACCGTTGATTCGGCGGTCATTTTGGGCAGCATTACGGCAATACCCGTTTCCTAACGTGGGGTCGAACCACGTTGGGAGGCCCCTTGAACACGCAGACAGAGAGCCGCCGCGGCGCCGTGCAGGCGTTGTTCCGGCGGCCGAAGCTGGAGCGCTGGGATGCAGAGGACACCGCGGCCTGGGCGGCCGGCGGTAAGCAGATCGCCACGCGCAACCTGATCTGGTCGGTCGCCGCCGAGCACATCGGATTCTCGATCTGGTCGATCTGGTCGGTCATGGTGCTGTTCATGCCGGCCGAAACCTACGGTATCGACCCGGCCGGCAAGTTCTTCCTGGTCGCGGTACCGACCTTGGTCGGCGCGATCCTGCGGATCCCGTACACGGTGGCGACGGCCCGTTTCGGCGGTCGCAACTGGACGGTTTTCAGCGCCGTGGCATTGCTGATCCCTACCCTGCTCACGCTGTATTTCGTGAACCAGCCGGGAACGTCGTATACGACCTTCCTGATCGTCGCGGCGTTCGCCGGCCTGGGCGGCGGCAACTTCGCCTCGTCGATGACGAATATCAATGCCTTCTACCCGCAGCGTCTCAAGGGCTGGGCCCTGGGCATGAACGCAGGCGGCGGCAATATCGGTGTTCCGGTGATCCAGCTGTTCGGGCTGCTGATCATCGCGACCCTCGGCAACGAATACGCCTCGGTGATCTGCGCGGTGTACCTGGTGCTGGTCGTACTCGCCGGGCTCGGCGCGGCCTTGTTCATGGACAATCTGCCGAATCAGAAGGCCGATCTGTCCTTCATGCTCACCGCGCTGAAAGTGCCGCAGTCGTGGGCGGTTTCGTTTCTCTACATCGGTACCTTCGGTTCGTTCATCGGGTACAGTTTCGCCTTCGGGCAGATCCTGCAGATCAGTTTCGTGGCCGGCGGGGAAACCGCGGCACAAGCCACTCTGCATGCCGCGCAGATCGCTTTCCTCGGGCCGCTGCTCGGTTCGCTGGCCCGGCCGTACGGTGGCAAGCTGGCCGACCGGATCGGCGGGAGCAAGGTCACCCTGGTCACGTTCGTGGCGATGACGGCCGCGGCCGTGGTGGTGGCCGGGGCATCGACGGTGGCCGACGGTTCGGCGAACGGTTTCTCCGGCCCGGTGCTTGCGGTGCTGGTCGCCGGTTTCGTGGCGTTGTTCGTACTGTCCGGGCTGGGCAACGGCGCAGTCACCAAGATCATTCCGTCGGTTTTCGACGCCAAATCGCGCAGTCTCGACGCAACGCCCGCCGAACGCGCCGCCTGGGCACAGAACACCTCCGGTGCGCTCATCGGTTTCGTCGGCGCCATCGGCGCGCTCGGCGGGGTAGGGATCAACCTCGTCCTGCGCTCGTCGTACTCCTCGACGCAGTCGGCGACCACCGCCTTCTGGGTGTTCATGGCGTTCTATATCGCCTGCGCCGCCGTCACCTGGGCGGTGTTCCTGCGCCTGCCCGCCGCTCCCGCCCCCGGCCGGGAAATCGTCGCCGGCGCCGAAGCCCTGGTCCGCCGGGCCGAATCCGGCTCGCCGTCCACCCCGCCCACCGCGACCCGGTCCGCCCGGTCGTCGGCCTGATACCGGATCTCCACGGAGGACACCATGAACGCACAGCGCAGAACAGTCGTCGTCGCCGGGCACGGTATGGTCGGGCACCGTTTCGTCGAGGCGCTCCGCTCCCGGGATTCCGCCGGCCAGTGGCAGGTCGTCGTACTCGGCGAGGAGCAGTTGCCCGCCTACGACCGGGTGGGGCTGTCCTCCTACGTCGGCAACTGGGATCCGGCCGCCCTCGCGCTACCGGGTAACGAGTACGCCGGCGACAACCTGGTGGATCTGCGCCTCGGGCAGCGCGCGGAGGCCATCGACAGGGACGCCCGGACGGTGACCACCGCCGCCGGTGCCGTGCTCGGCTACGACGCGCTGGTGCTGGCCACCGGTTCCTACCCGTTCGTGCCGCCCGTGCCGGGACACGAGCATCCGGAATGCTTTGTCTACCGCACCATCGACGACCTCGACGGCATCAAGGCCGCGGCGGAAGCGGCGGGTCCGGGGGCGCACGGCGTGGTCGTCGGCGGTGGTCTGCTCGGCCTGGAGGCAGCCAACGCGCTACGGATGCTCGGGCTGGTTGCGCATGTGATCGAGTACAACGACCGGCTGATGCCGGCGCAGGTCGACGAGGGCGGCGGCGCGATCCTGGAGACATTGGTCACCGAGCTGGGGTTGCAGGTGCACACCGGTGTCGGCACTCAGGGCATCGAACGCGACCAGGACGCGGCCCCGGACGGGCGGCTGAAGATCGCTCTCTCCGACGACACGGTGATCGACGCCGCCCTGCTGGTGTTCTCCGCGGGTATCCGGCCCCGCGATCAGATCGCCCGCGACGCCGGCCTCGAGGTGGGCTCGCGCGGCGGTATCGTCACCGATCTGAGCCTGGCCACCTCCGATCCGCATATCTACGCCATCGGTGAATGCGCCGCGGTCGAGGGTGTCTGTTACGGCCTGGTCGCGCCCGGTTACACCACCGCCGAGATCGTGGCCGACCGGTTGCTCGGCGGCGCCGGTGAGTTCCCCGGTGCCGATATGTCCACCAAGCTGAAACTGCTGGGCGTGGACGTGGCCAGCTTCGGTGACGCGCACGGCCGTACCGAGGGCGCGCTGTCGGTGGTGCTGCACGATGCGGCGCGGGGCACCTACTCGAAGCTGGTGATCTCCGATGATGCGCAGACCCTGCTCGGCGGCATCCTGGTGGGCGATGCCACCCAGTATGCGGCGTTGCGCCCGCTGGTCGGACGCCCGTTGCCGGCCGAACCGGCCGCGCTGATCTCCCCGGCCGGGGCCGAACTCGGTGCCGACGCACTGCCCGACGAAGCCCAGATCTGCTCCTGCAACGATGTGAGCAAGGGCACCATCTGCGATGCCATCGCCGATGGTGCCTGCGATATCCCCGCGATCAAATCCTGCACCAAGGCCGGCACCTCCTGCGGCGGCTGTGTGCCGATGATCAAGAAGGTGCTCGAACAGTCCGGCGTCGAGATGTCCAAGGCGGTGTGCGAGCATTTCGAACAGTCGCGGGCCGAACTGTTCCAGATCGTGCAGGCCACCGGTATCCGCACCTTCTCCGAGCTGATCGCCCGGCACGGCAAAGGTATCGGTTGCGATATCTGCAAACCGACGGTCGCCTCGATATTGGCTTCCACGTCGAGTGAGCACATTCTGGAGGGCGAACAGGCCGCGCTGCAGGACACCAACGACCACTTCCTGGCCAACCTCCAGAAGAACGGCACCTATTCGGTGGTGCCGCGGATGCCGGGCGGGGAGGTCACGCCCGAGCAGTTGATCGTGATCGGTGAGGTCGCCAAGGAGTTCGGCCTCTACACCAAGATCACCGGTGGCCAGCGGATCGACCTGTTCGGCGCCCGCGTCGAACAGTTGCCGCTCATCTGGCAGCGGCTCGTGGACGCCGGGATGGAATCCGGTCATGCGTACGGTAAATCGCTGCGCACGGTCAAGAGCTGCGTCGGGTCCACCTGGTGCCGGTACGGTCAGCAGGATTCGGTCGGGATGGCGGTCCTGCTGGAGAAGCGCTACCGCGGCCTGCGGTCACCGCACAAACTGAAACTGGCCGTCTCCGGCTGTGCCCGGGAATGCGCCGAGGCCCGCGGCAAGGATGTCGGCGTGATCGCCACCGAGAACGGCTGGAACCTCTACGTCGGCGGTAACGGCGGACTGACCCCGAAACACGCGGTGCTGCTGGCCGGTGATCTCGATGACGAGACCTTGATCGCCTATATCGACCGCTACCTGATGTTCTACATCCGCACCGCGGACCGGTTGCAGCGCACCGCGCCGTGGCAGGAGGATTTGGGCATCGAATATGTCCGCGAGGTGGTTTGCGCGGACAGTCTCGGTATCGCGGCCGATCTGGAAGCGGCGATGCAATCGCATGTGGCCGGCTATCGGGACGAATGGGCTGCGGTGCTCGCGGACGAGCAGAAACTCTCGCGGTTCGTATCGTTCGTCAACGCACCCGCCGAAGCGGATCCGACGATCTCCTTCGACGACAGCGGTGAACGCAAAATCCCGGTGCTGCTCGGCCTGCCCGCGATGCCCGGAGGCGGCAGTGGAATGTAACCACGGAGGGTGTCGGGGGTAGGCCGGATGGAGACAGCCTGCCCGCGATGCCGGGAGGCGGCAGTGGAATGTAACCGCGGAGGGTGTCGTGGGTAGGCCGGATGGAGACAGCCTGCCCGCGATGCCCGGAGGCGGTAGTGGAATGTAGCCGCGAACAGCCGCTACGCGTGGGAAATGGCGGCTTAACCGCGTGGAAACAGTGCGCCGGTACCAATAGGTGAGGCGTGTGGAGGAGAACACCATGACCGTGATCGATACCCCTGGCGTTGCCCCGGCCACCACCGGGTGGACTTCGGCTTGCCGGCTCGACTATTTGATCCCCGGCCGCGGCGTAGCGGTGCTGCTGCCCGGCGGAGGCCAGGCCGCACTGTTCCTGCTGCCCGAGGGCACCTTGTACGCGGTCGGCAATATCGACCCCTTCGGCCGGGCGGCGGTGATGTCGCGTGGGATCGTCGGTGACCGCGGCGGTGAGCCCGTGGTCGCGTCGCCGCTGCTGAAGCAGGCATTCTCGCTGCTCGACGGGCGGTGCCTCGATGATGCGGCCGAATCGCTGCCGGTGTACGCCGTCCGCGTGGACGGGGGCATGGTTTCGATCTCCGACGAACCTCTGGTCCTGGTCGCGAACGGTTGCCCCGCATGACGGTGCCGGATACGAACGCCGCGCTGGCCGGGTTCACCATCGGTCTCACGGCGGCCCGGCGCGCGGAGGAATTCGCCACTCTGCTCACCCGGCGGGGTGCGACGGTCGTATCCGCGCCGGCCATCCGGATCATTCCGCTGGCCGACGACACCGAACTCGAGCGGGTGACGCGCGAACTGGTCGCCGACCCGCCGCAGATCACCGTCGCCACCACCGGGATCGGTTTCCGCGGCTGGATGGAGGCGGCGGAGGGCTGGGGGCTGGCCGAACAGCTGTGTGCCACATTCGGCATCACCCGGATGCTGGCCCGGGGTCCCAAGGCGAAGGGCGCGATCCGGGCGGCCGGGCTCCGGGAGGAATGGTCGCCTGCTTCCGAATCGTCGGCGGAGGTGCTCGACCATCTGCTCGCCGAGGGAGTGGCGGGGGTACGGATCGCGGTGCAGTTGCACGGCGCAACCACCGAATGGGAGCCGATCCCGGATTTCTGTGAGGTGCTGCGCTGCGCCGGCGCCGATGTGGTGCCGGTGCCGGTGTACCGGTGGGAACCGCCCGCCGATCGCGGTCCGATGGACGGTCTCATCGAAGCCATCGTCACTTCCGGCATCGACTGCGTAACCTTCACCAGTGCGCCCGCGGTGGCCTCGATGCTGATGCGGGCCAAGGAAACCGGTGTGCTCGAGGGTGTTCTGCACGCGCTGCGCACCCGAGTGCCGGCGGCCTGCGTCGGACCCATCACCGCGGCCCCGCTGGAGGAACTGGGAGTTCCGGTCACGATGCCCGGCCGGGCGCGGCTGGGCGCGCTGGCTCGTCATGTGGCCGAGGAACTACCGCGCCGCGCCGGCCGGATCAACGCCGCCGGGCACACCATCAGCGTGCGCGGTGCGTGCGTGGTGGTGGACGGCACGGTGAAACAACTGGCTCCCGCTCCGATGGCACTGATGCGTTCGCTGGCGCGGTATCCCGGCCGGGTGGTGTCCCGCGAGGATCTGCTGGCTGCCTTGCCCGGGGGCGGCGACGATACCCACGCGGTGGAGACCGCGATCGCGCGGCTGCGGGCGGGGCTGGGCACGCCGAAGGCGATCCAGACCGTGGTCAAGCGTGGTTACCGGCTGGCCATGGACCCGGCCGAATGCACCGACAACCACGCGAGCGCCGCGCTGCCCGCGGCACCCGTACGCAACACCCGGTATGTGCGTTCGGTGGTCTCCGGGTGACGGCACCCGAATCGTCGGCGCCGGTTCCCGCGCTGGTTCTGGTAGCGCACGGAACCCGCAGCGGTAAAGGTGTGGAGATGATCGCCGCGCTCGCCGAGGCGGTCGGCCGGGAACTGGGGCACCGGCAGGCCCTCGCCGCAACGCGCTGTACGCACAGCGCGGCCGGCGGACAGGACATGACCGGACAGAACGCACGGGGTCGCCGGGCCGCGATCACTCCCGCCTCGCATGCAGTCGCCGGGTGCGGTTGCGCCGGCGACCTCGGCGTGATCATCGGCGGGGCCGCGACGAACGTCACGGTCCGCACGGCGTTCGTCGATGTTCTCGGCCCGTCACCGTCGGAAGTGCTGCGCGATCTCGCCGCGCAGTCGCCGAACAGCGCCGAACCCGCTGCGGCTGTGGTGGTTCCGGCGTTCCTCGCTTCCGGCTACCACGTCTATCAGGATGTGCCGCGCGAAGTCGGCGACAGCGGCCATCGCGCGGTGACGGTGACGCCCGCGTTGGGGCCGGATCCCGCCCTGGCCCGGATCATGGCCATGCGGTTAGGCGCGGCCGGCTGGTGTCCGGGCGATGCCGTGGTGTTCGCGGCCGCGGGCTCGTCGGATCCGCGGGCCCGGGCGGATGTGCGCCGCGCGGCCGCGATGCTGACCGCGCAACTCGCGACACCGGTGCGCACGGCGTATGTCGCCACCGGCGCACCGCGGGTCCCGGACGTGGTCGCGCAACTGCGCGCACAGGGCCGGGGGCGGGTGTTCGTCGCCTCCTACCTGCTGGCACACGGACTGTTTCACGAACGCCTGCACCAGGCCGGGGCGACCGGAGTCGCCGATCCGATCGGTGTGCATCCCGGTGTGGTGAGGTTGATCGCCGACCGGCATCAGACCCGGTACCAGACGAAAGGATTGTCGCGGGTGGGGCCGTACCGGTCGATCTGATCGAAGAGCCAGGAGGCGGGCTCCACCACCGCGCTGTGGTCGGCATCCTGGTCGAAAGCCACGAGGAGGCCGACGAAGGCGGCGTGCCCGTCGGAAGTCTGCCGGTAGACGACCGCGCCGGAATCGCCGCCCTCCGCGCCCAGGGTGTTGGTCGTATAGAGGTAACGCTCGGCGATTTCGGTGATCGTCCCGCAGCTCCAGCCGGTGGTCGCACCGAGTTTGCAGACCTGCTGGTTCATCTCCGGATGCATATCCACCGAGGACAGGCCGAAGCTGCCCATACTGGCCGCGACCCCGACACCGTCGTAGAGCCGGATCAGCGCGAATCCGAAGGTGAGTCCCTCGTCGGGGCGGTTGAATTCGTACCAGCCGACCGGGTTGCCGTCCTTATCGGTGACGACGCCGTCGCGGTAGCAGTGCCCGGCGGTGACGGCGTACCGTGCCGTGCCGATCATGCCTGTGAGCCCGACTGTGCAGCGGCTGACCTCGACCTTGCCGCCCGCAATCTCGGTCCGTCGGACCTCCATACCGGGATACACGGTCACCGCGGGGGCGGCGGCGGCCGGGGCGGCGGTAGCCCGGCCGAGGCCGGATACTGTACCCACAGCCGTCACCGTGCCGACAGCCAGCATTATCGCCGCGACAGCGGCCAGGACGCGAGCTGTCGTTCTGCGACCCCGCGACACCGGCACGGACCTGACCATGGTGCACCTCGAAGCTGATCGGGCGACTGCCCGGCGGCAGTCGGATCGGGCAGCAATCGTAGGCGAAGCGGAGCCGAGTACGAACTCGGCGGCTTCCCGCTGTGTAGAAGTGCACCGGCCGGGGGCGCAGTCCGGGTTCGATGTGACCGCCGCGATATGTAAACAAATGTAAACCACTGGAGAAGCGGTCATTTCCGGAGTTTCACCGGTACGGCCGGCGGGTGCCGCCGAAACGTCCGATCTGCCGTCTCACGGCCGGTTTCCCCAGGTGGCCTGTTCCGGCCGCCGGATCGCCCGCGTCCGTGCAGTGACCACCACATTGCGACGCCCTCACAGCTCACCGACCTGCGATTTTCGTTGTGAGAAAGCCGTTTGGCCGGGTCCGGCGGCGTCCTTACAGTCGAGGCGTCAGCCCGATTTCACCGCTTGCAGAAAAGGGGGCGTCGTGGTTGCTTCACGCACTCCGGGTTCAGCTGTCGCGCCGGAAACCGCCGCCGCGGGCGATGCGCTCCTGCGACTGGGCAAGTACTTCCAGCGCGGCGAGGTCTCGGCCGATCATCGCACCGTGCACAGGGTCGGTGGGCGCGGTGCCGACGAGTTCTATCGCGACCGCTGGTCGCACGACAAAGTGGTGCGCTCCACCCATGGAGTGAACTGCACCGGTTCCTGCTCGTGGAAGATCTACGTGAAAGACGGTGTGATCACCTGGGAATCGCAGCAGACCGACTATCCGTCGGTGGGGTCGGACAAACCCGAATACGAACCGCGCGGCTGTCCGCGCGGCGCGTCCTTCTCCTGGTACACCTATTCCCCGGCGCGGGTCCGGTACCCGTATGTGCGGTCGGCGTTGCTCGAGATGTACCGGGAAGCCAAGCAGCGGTTGAAAGACCCGGTGCTCGCGTGGGGCGATATCGTCGCCGACCCCGAGCGGTCGCGTGAATACAAGGCCGCGCGGGGTAAAGGCGGATTCGTCCGTGCCGAATGGTGGGAGGCCGCCGAGATAGCGGCCGCCGCGCATGTGCACACCATCAAGGAGTTCGGCCCGGACCGGGTCGCGGGGTTTTCGCCGATTCCGGCGATGTCCATGGTCAGCCATGCGGTCGGCGCCCGGTTCATCTCCCTGCTGGGCGGGTCGATGCTGTCGTTCTACGACTGGTACGCCGATCTGCCCGTGGCCTCTCCACAGGTTTTCGGCGATCAGACCGATGTGCCGGAATCCGCGGACTGGTTCGACGCCGGATACCTCATCATGTGGGGCTCGAACGTCCCGGTGACCCGCACACCGGACGCCCACTACATGACCGAGGCCCGCTACCGCGGTCAGAAGGTCGTGGTGGTGTCGCCGGATTACGCCGACAACACCAAATTCGCCGACGAATGGGTCGCCGCCCGGCCCGGGACCGACGCCGCGCTGGCGATGGCAATGGGGCATGTGGTGCTGCGCGAATTCTTCGTCGACCGCATAACGCCCCGCTTCCTGGACTACGTCGGCAAGTACACCGATCTGCCGTTCTTGATCACCGTGGACGAGGGCGCGGACGGGGTCGCGGTACCGGGCAAATTCCTGACCGCCGCCGATCTCGGCAATACCGACGAAGGTGCCGAGTTCCGGACCGTGCTGCTGGACTCGGATGGGGCGCCGGTGGTGCCGAACGGGTCGCTGGGGGACCGGTTCGGGGAGAACGGCACCGGCCGGTGGAATCTCGACCTGGCAGGTGTCGAACCGCTCCTGACGCTGTACGGCCGCACCGACGATGCTGCGGCCGTACAGTTCCCCCGGTTCGACAGCGACGTGCCCGGCGTTCTGACCCGCGGCATCCCCACGGCGATGGTCGCGGGTAAACGGGTGACGACGGTCTTCGATCTGCTGCTCGCCCAGTACGGCGTCGGCCGGCCGGGTCTTCCCGGCACCTGGCCCACCGGCTACGACGACGCCACCGAGCCCTACACCCCGGCCTGGCAGGAGGCCATCACCGGCGTGCCGGCCGTACAGGCCCGCCGGATCGCCCGCGAATTCGCCGATAACGCCGACCGCTCCGGTGGCCGGTCGATGATCCTGATGGGCGCCGGCACCAACCACTGGTTCCATTCCGACCAGATCTACCGGTCCTTCTTCACGCTGACCCTGCTCACCGGATGCCAGGGCGTCAACGGCGGCGGGTGGGCGCACTATGTGGGTCAGGAGAAATGCCGCCCGGTGACCGGTTGGTCCACGCTGGCCTTCGGCCTGGACTGGCAGCGCCCGCCGCGGCAGATGCAGGGCACGGTGTTCTGGTACCTGGCCAACGATCAGTGGCGCTACGACCCGTTCACCGCCGAAACTTTCGCCTCACCCCTCGGCAAAGGGACGTTCGCCGGACGCACGGCCGCGGACAATATCGCCCTGGCCACCCGCCTGGGCTGGATGCCCTCCTATCCGACCTTCGACCGCAACCCCCTCGACCTCGCCGACGAAGCCGCGGCCGCCGGGCGCACCGCGGCCGATCATGTGGTCGACGGCCTGAAATCCGGTGCGTTGCGCTTCGCCTGCGAAGACCCGGACGCTCCGGAGAACTTTCCGCGCGTGCTCACGGTCTGGCGGGCCAATCTGCTGGGGTCGTCCGGCAAAGGCAACGAATACTTCCACCGGCACCTGCTCGGGGCCGATTCCAATCTGCAGACCACCGACACCGCCGGGGTCCGTCCCGAGGAGCTGGTGTGGCGCGACGAAGCCGCCACCGGAAAACTCGATCTGTTGCTCTCCCTGGATTTCCGGATGACCAGCACCACGCTGTTCTCCGATATCGTGCTCCCGGCCGCCACCTGGTACGAGAAACACGATCTGTCCTCGACGGATATGCATCCGTTCGTGCACGCCTTCACTCCGGCCATTTCGCCGCCGTGGGAAGCGAAAACCGATTTCGAGGCGTTCCACCGGATCGCTCGCGGTTTCTCCTGGCTGGCCGAGAAACATCTCGGGGTGCGCAAGGATATCGTCGCGGTGCCGCTACAGCACGATTCGCCGGATGCCATGGCCCAGGCCGGCGGCCGGGTGCTGGACTGGAAGGCCGGGGAATGCGAACCGGTCCCGGGCAAGACCATGCCGAAACTGGTGGTGGTCGAACGGGATTATTCGAAGATCGCGGAGAAGATGGCCGCGCTCGGGCCGCTGGTCGATACCCTCGGCGTCACCACCAAGGGGATCACGACGCATCCGGATGCCGAGGTCGAATACCTCGCAGGCGCGAACGGGACGGTGGTGTCGGGGGTGGCGCAGGGCCGGCCCTCGCTGGCCAAGGACAGCCATGCCGCGGAGGCGATCCTGGCGCTGTCCGGCACCACCAACGGCCGGCTCGCGGTGGCGGGTTTCCAAGCCCTCGAACGGCGCACCGGCACCGAACTGGCCGATCTGGCCGCCGAACACGAGGGTAAACGGATCACCTTCGCCGATACCCAGGCGCGTCCGGTACCGGTGATCACCTCACCGGAATGGTCGGGATCGGAAACCGGGGGTCGCCGGTATTCGCCGTTCACCATCAACACCGAACGGCTCAAACCGTGGCACACCCTCACCGGGCGCCAGCATTTCTACCTCGACCACGACTGGATGATCGAACTCGGCGAACAGCTGCCGACCTTCCGGCCGCCGCTGGATATGACCGCGCTGTTCGCCGAACCCGGAGTCGGCGAGGTGAGCGAACGCGGGATCACCGTGCGCTATCTGACCCCGCACTCCAAATGGTCCATCCACTCCGCCTACCAGGACAACCTGCATATGCTCACGCTGTCGCGTGGCGGGCAGACCATCTGGATGTCGGATAAGGACGCGGCGAAAATCGGTGTTGCCGACAACGACTGGATCGAAGCGATCAACCGCAACGGTGTAGTGGTGGCCCGCGCCATCGTCTCGCACCGGATGCCCGAGGGCACCGTGTTCATGTACCACGCGCAGGACCGTGCGGTGGATGTCCCGCGGATCGAGGGAATCGCGGAACCTGGTGAAACCTTCAAAGGCAAGGGTAAACGCGGTGGTATCCACAACGCGCTCACCCGGATCATGATCAAACCTACACATCTCGTCGGTGGCTACGCCCAGCAATCCTTCGCGCTGAACTACCACGGCCCGACCGGTAACCAGCGAGACGAGGTCACCACCATCCGCCGCCGCAGCCAGGAAGTCAGGTACTGATATGGCGCAGCCGGTTCATCCACACATTCCCGGAGAGGGGGACCAGCTATGCGTGTGATGGCGCAAATGGCCATGGTCATGAATCTGGACAAATGCATCGGCTGCCACACCTGTTCGGTCACCTGCAAACAGGCCTGGACCAACCGCGGTGGCACGGAATACGTCTGGTTCAACAATGTGGAAACCCGGCCCGGCCAGGGGTATCCGCGGCAATATCAAGACCAGGAGAAGTGGAAGGGCGGCTGGACGCTCGACAAGCGGGGCAAGCTCACCCTGAAATCGGGGTCGCGATTCAAACGGCTGCTGAATATCTTCGCCAACCCCGACCTGCCGACCATCGAGGACTATTACGAGCCCTGGAGCTACGAATACGACAATCTGCTGTCCTCCCCGGCCATCGACACCACACCGGTTGCCCGGCCGAAATCGCTGATCACCGGCGCGGATACGAAGGTCACCTGGGGTGCGAACTGGGACGACGATCTGGGGTCCGGGCCGGAACAGGTCGGTAAGGATCCGCTGCTGGCACGGGTCTCCGAGCAGGTGAAGCTCGAATTCGAAGAGACCTTCATGTTCTACCTGCCGCGAATCTGCGAACACTGCCTGAACCCGTCGTGCGCGGCCTCGTGCCCGTCCGGTGCGATCTACAAACGCTCCGAGGACGGTATCGTCCTGGTGGACCAGGACAAATGCCGCGGCTGGCGGCAGTGCATGACCGGCTGCCCGTACAAGAAGATCTACTTCAACCACAAAACCGGCAAAGCCGAGAAATGCACGTTCTGCTATCCCCGGGTGGAGGTCGGTATTCCGACCGTATGCTCGGAAACCTGCGTCGGCCGGCTGCGCTATATCGGCGTCATGCTCTACGACGCCGACGCGGTGCTCGAGGCGGCCTCGGTCACCGAGGACAAAGATCTGTATCCGAGCCAGCTCGGGGTGTTCCTGAACCCGCATGATCCGCGGGTCGTCGCCGAGGCCGAACGTGCCGGGATATCCCCGGAATGGATTCAGGCCGCGCAGGATTCCCCGGTCTACAAACTCATCGTCGACTACCAGATCGCGCTACCGCTGCATCCGGAGTACCGCACCATGCCGATGGTCTGGTACGTGCCGCCGCTCTCGCCGGTCGTGGATGTGCTGACCGATACCGGGCACGACGGTGAGGATCACGCCAACCTGTTCGGCGCCATCGACGCGCTCCGCATCCCCGTCGAGTACTTGGCCGAACTGTTCACCGCCGGTGATGTCGGCCCGGTACGCGCGGCGCTACAGCGGCTCGCCGGGATGCGCGCGTTCATGCGGTCGGTCAACCTCGGACAGGAACCCGACCCGGCCATCGCGCCCTCGGTCCGGCTGGAACCGGAGGAGATCGAGGCCATGTACCGGCTGCTCGCCATCGCGAAATACGAGCACCGCTATGTGATCCCGACCGGCGCCGGAGCGCAGGCGCACGAACTGGACTCGCTCGCCACCGGCTGCAGCCTGGACAACGACGGCGGTCCGGGGATGACCGCCTTCGACCAGATGGTGGAGAAATTCCAGCTCACCGACTCGAATGAAGCGGCACCGGAGGAGAAGTCGGGCCGGATCAACCTGCTCAACTGGGACGGGAAGAGCACCGACGGGCTGATTCCGGTCAGCACGAACGGGGTGGCCGCGGAAAAACCGAATCGGCAGCTCGCCGCGTCCGCGAACGGTGAAGGCACTACGCGACCCGAACCTTCGCAGGTCGGCCGGTGATTCGCCCGGTGCACGCAGAGCGGAGTAGACGATGTCACTGCTGAAACTACGCCGCCGGCCCGAACCCGCGGTCGCGATGAGCGAACGGGACCGCCGGGTCGTCTGGCGCACCGCCGCTCTGCTGCTCGACTATCCCGCCACCATCACCATGCTCGACCAGGTGATCGCGGCCGTCGGCGAGCTACCGGAACCGGTGCGCACCCATCTCGCCGAGTTCTGCGACCACCTGCGCACCACACCGCAACTCGACCTGGCCGCGCACTACGTCGAAACCTTCGATATGCGCCGCCGCGCCAGCCTGCACCTCACCTTCTACGCCTACGGTGACACCCGCAAACGCGGTATGGCGCTGCTGCGGTTCAAACACGCCTACCGGCACGCCGGGGTCGAACTCGACGACACCGAACTCCCGGATCACCTGCCGGTACTGCTGGAATTCGCCGCTACGGTCGACCCGATCGGCGGGGAACGCCTGCTCGGCGAACATGTTCCGGTGATAGAGCTGCTGCGACTGTCGCTGTCCGATGCCGGCTCGCCGTATGCCGGGGTGCTGGCCGCCGTACTGGCGACTCTCGCCCCACCGACCACCGCGGACCGGCGCAAGATCGCCGAACTCGCCGCGCAGGGTCCGCCCGAGGAAGAGGTCGGACTGGACCCCTTCGCCATCGACCCGACGATGCCGGACCGATCGGAAGGCCGCCGATGATGCGGTCCCGCTGCCCGGGTCTCCGCGGACCGCAGCCACCTGCTCCGAGGGGGCTCCGGTGATGTGTTCCCTCCTCCGCACTCGCTCTGGCCTCGGCGGACCACATATCCCTGTTCCGAGGAGGACCTGGTGACCACATTCTTGTGGATGACCCTGCCCTACGTGGCTGTCACGTCGTTCGTGCTCGGCCATATCTGGCGCTACCGCAACGACCAGTTCGGCTGGACCACCCGCTCCTCGCAGATCTACGAGTCCCGCCTGCTGCGCATGGGTAGCCCCCTGTTCCATTTCGGCATGCTCGGGGTGTTCTTCGGTCATGTGCTCGGTGTCCTTATCCCCGGATCCTGGACCGCCGCCATGGGCATCAGCGAACACGTCTACCACCTGGTGTCGGTGAGCGCCGGCTCGGTGGCGGGCCTGATGGTGATCGCCGGTATCGGCATCCTGCTCTACCGCCGCTGCACCGTCCCCGCTGTCCGTAAAGCGACCACCGCCAACGACAAGTTCATGTACTTCCTGCTCGCCGGCGCCCTGATCACCGGCATGCTGAACACCATGGGCAGCAACCTGCTGTGGGGCACCTACAACTACCGCGAAACGGTCTCCCCGTGGTTCCGCAGCCTGTTCACCCTGAGCCCCCAACCGGATTTGATGGTCGGCACCCCGTGGACGTTCCAAGCCCACGGCCTGTTCGTCCTGGTTCTGATCGCGGCCTGGCCTTACACTCGTCTCGTCCACATGTTCTCGGCCCCCGTCGGCTACCTGGTCCGCCCCTACGTGGTCTACCGCAGCAAGGAGATCGCGGGTTCCGACAAACGCCGCTACGCCCGCGCCTGGGAAGCGCCGGTCACCCCGGAACGCTGGCGCTGACCGACCGGTTCACACCGCGACGATGTTCAGGCCGGGTATCACGCTGATGGGTAGTGGCGCTGCTTCCCATTGCGTGCGGAGCACGGTGACAGTGGCAACGATCGGACCCGCGCCGGTGTGTGCGATGGCCGTGGTCGGCAGCGTCGACGGGTAGCCGTCGATCGGGTAGTCGGGCAGGCGCCAGTGCCGCAGCTGTACCTCGCCGACCTTCCCGGTTTCGAGGTTGCGCCACGACACCGACAAATAGCGGTAGGGGTACTGATAGTGATAGGGGGCCGGGTCGGGGACCGTGAACTGCACGGCCGGCGGCGCCGGTGGGTGCTGCGCAATGTGCGCCGCCGGTGCCGCGATGACCGTCACCGGCTGAAGCGAGCCGCCGGGAACACCACCCGGGCCGATTTCGACGCCGCCGATCGCGGGGAAGTTCAGGGCGATACCGCTGGGAGCTACCGGTTGCGCGACTGCCGAGCCGAGGCCGCCGGGGATTGCCAGCGCGGTCCCCGTCACCGCGGTCACCAGGATTCTGCGTACCCACACCAACATGTTTCGTTCCTTCCGTCACGATCACCTGTTCGGTCTTCGCACGCCGCCGCTGCCGGCTTCGAGCGTAACCCGCACGCTTCTCGAACTCGGTGGGTCTGCAAAGCAGGCCCCGGCACAGGCATCTCGTCGCCGGTCGGTCGCCGGTGCCGCCGCGCAGGAAGCCGTCTGCGGTGAGGGCTGGCGGTGTGCGCTGTGTTCAATCGGTGGCCGTGAGTATGCGGTTCACGCGGAGCAAGACGTCGAACTGGGCCTCGTTGTACAGGTCTTTCAAGGCCAACGCGAGGGCTTGGACGGCGCGTTGGGGGCCGACCGGTGAATCGTGGACCGCGGTGAGGTCCGGGTAGGTGGTCTGGAGTTTCCGGGCGTACGGCGCGACCTGTTCGGCCACTTTCGCCCGGGTCTGTTCATCGGCGTCGGCGGGTAGGTTGTCGAACTCGTCCATGGCGGGATCGGTAGCGTTGCCGGTGGTCAGCATCTCGCGCAGCGAATTCAGGGCGGTCGGGCCGAGGACCCGGTTCATGATCACGGTGTAGGCGCGGTCGGCCTCGGTGAACTCGGCGGCGATCGGTGCCAGGTCGGGCGGAAGGTCGGTGGGGGTGCCCTGGCGGAGGATGAGTGCGAGTTCCATGCGGACGCGCTGCAGGCGCTCGATGGTCGCGGCCAGTTCGGCGTCCAGGGTGAGCAGCGATTCGTGTGGATATTCGCTCTCGCCCATCGCGGCGATCCTCGACAGGGGGATGCCGAGGTCGGACAGGCGTTTGATGCGCAGCACACGCAGCAGATGCGCGACGCCGTAGCGTTTGTAACCGTTGCTGCCACGTTCGGGTTGTTCGAGGAGACCGACATCGTGATAGTGCCGCACCGTCCGCACACTGGTGCCCGCGAGTTCGGCGAGTTCACGAGTACTCCAGGACATGGTCGGCTCCTCGGTCAGGATCTGCCGGCGTGCACTCGCCGCCTTCTACTCCAGGGTGAACCCTGCCGTAACGGCATAGTCAATAGAAATACGCCGCCCCGCCGTGGAATATCCGAACGCTTCGTAACAGCGCGCATGGTCTCCGTATTCGGGCAAGCGTCAGCGGGGGACCGGGATGAATTCGACCGGCATGCCGTCGGGGGCGCCGGCGGGGACGATGACCACACCGTCGCGGTCGACGAGTCCACCGAGATGGGCTGTTCTGACGGAGGTGTCGCCGATCCAGCCGCCGGCCGAGTCGGTGGCGCTGCGGGCGGGGACGATGCGGGTTACCGGACCGGCGATACCGGCGGCATTGTGCAGCGGTCCGATCAGCGGTCGAGGTGGGTGGGCGCCGGTACGGCCCGCAACGATGGCGGGGGTCAGGGCGAGCAGCGTGGCGACCGCGGCGAACGGGTTGCCCGGAAGTCCCAGAACTGTTGTGGTCGAAGGTAGTTCGGCTGCCACGGTGGAACCGCCGGGGCGTATCGCGAGCCGGGGGATCAGGATTCGGGCTTCGGCGCGGTCGAGGGCGCCGCGGAGTTGGTCGGCCGCGCCGCCGCCGGTCGCGCCGACCACGACGAGGAGATCACAATCGGTTGCGGTGGCCAATACCTGGTCGAAACCGTGGGAGGTATCGCGCAGATGTACCTGGCCGAGTGTGTGGATGCCCTGTGCGGCGAGTAGAACCGGCAGGATCGGGCCGATGGAATCCCGGATCTGGCCGGCCTGCAGCGGGCCGGTACTGCGGATCTCGTCGCCGGTCATGACGATGCGGGCGCACACGGGGCCGCGGACGGCCGCGGCGGTGACCTCGACCGCGGCGGCCGCGGAAACAAGCGCGGCGGTGACGGCGGAACCGGCCGGCGCGATGACATCACCAGGCGTGCGGTCCTCGCCGCGGCGGCGGATATCGGAACGCGCCGGAGTATCGGGAAGCCGGTGCAGCCGGCCGTCGTAGCGGGCGAACTCGTCGCGCAGGACCCGCGTGGTGCCCTCGGGAACCTGGGCGCCGGTGGCGATCCGGACCGCTTCGCCGGGGTACAGACCGTCCGGCCGCTGTCCGCCGGCGAAACCGATATCGGCGCGAAGCTCCCAGGGGCCGTCTCCGCGGACCGCGTAACCGTCCATTGCCGAGACATCGAATCGCGGCAGGGCGCCGAGCGCGGTGATCGGTGCGGCGAGCGCCGCGCCGCGGGCGGCGCTCAGTTCGAGGTGGTGTTCGGGCAGCCGGGACAGGCCCGCACGCAGCGCCTTGCGCGCCTGGCCCAGGGGTAGCGGCGAGCCGGAGGAATCCGCTATGCCGACGGCTTGCGGGGTACCGGTGACCGGTTGTGCGGTGGTCGCCGGAGCCGGCGATCCGATATCCCCGGTCACCGGATCGCCGGAGGTGGCCGGCCCCTCGCCGCGGGCGCCGAATGCTGCCGGACGGTCGTGGACCGCGGCGTTACCGTCGTGCCCGGCCGTGCCGGGGCCGGTGCCGGATGCCTCGGGGACTTCTGTGCCGACCGCCTCATGGCCGAACCCGGGTGCCGCACCGTCGGCGGCGCCGGGCGGCCCGCCGTGGCCGACGCGGCGCGACGGATCCCGATTCGTTGCCGCTGCTGCGCGGGCGGCGTCGATATCTCCCGGTGTGTCGCAATCGTCGACCCCGGCCAGCACCACCATTTTCGTGCGGTGCGGCACCAATGCCTTCATCGGCTGATTGACGACCGAGCCGAGCTCCCGTAGCCGGGCAGCGAGGGCTTCGTACCGCCACACACCGATCAGGTATTGCGGACGGCCGTTGCGGTCGGCCGCGAACACGGCGTCGAAACCCGGCAACTGCCCCAGTAGTTCGCCGATCACGGCGGAAGTCAGGAACGGCATATCGGCGGCGAGAACGACCACATGATCGGTGACCTCGGCACCGAGCGCGGCCAAACCGGCCGCGACGGCCGCCACCGGGCCGGATCCGGGTTCGGGTTCGCGGGTCTGCAGAATGGATTCGGCGAGTTCCGGTCGCGGCGGGCCGACCACCACCGTACGGCCCGCTCCCGCGGCGGCCAGTGCGGTTTCCAGCATGGACCGCCCGCCCACCACGAGCCCTGGTTTGTCGACGCCACCCATACGACTGGCCCGGCCCCCGGCGAGCACGATCACGTCCGGGGCGGGCGCGGAATTCGGCATAACGCTCATGCTAGGCGCCGTCTGGGACGATATCCCGGTTCGGTGACCACTTCACCGGATCAGAACCGGTGCCGCGCGACCCGGAGGTCCACCCGGCCGTCGGAGATCGGGACGCCCTCGGCCGCGAGCCGTCGCAGCTGCCGTTCGGCCAGATGGGCGGCGGGTTTCCCGGAAGCGCCGAGCACTCGGTGCCAGGGCAGGTCGCCGGAGTCGGTGCGCATGATCCAGCCGACCGTGCGCGGCGTCGACAAACCCACCGCGGCGGCGATATCGCCGTAGGTGGCGACCCGGCCCGGCGGTATCGAGGCGACCAGTTCCCGGACGTGTTCGATCTGCGCGTCACTGGTGACCATCGGTGCCCTAGAGTGCCGCGCGGATCAACGCCGCGGTCCGCTCCGGCAGAATCTGCGCGACCATATGTTCGCAGTCCCACTCCTCGACGGTGAGATTCGCGCCCAGCCGCTCGGCCAGCACCGCCTCCACCGGTGTGGGAAGAAAGGGCGGCTCGACTTTCGTGGCGCGCACCAGAACCGTCGGCATACCGGTCGGTGGCAGCGCGGGCTCGCGGGCCAGCTGACTCCAGTACGAGATCAGCGCCGGCAGGCTCACCCGCCACCCGACCCGTCCGTCGCGGGCCGGGACCAGATGGTCGTCGAGTTCGGCCTGCAGCAGGATCGGGTCGGCAGCCCCCCACCCGGTGGCCAGTTTGTCCAGTCGGGCTTCCTCGGCATCGGTGTAATCCGGGGAGTCGAGGGTGGCCAGGGCGATCTCGTGCAGCCACACGGGGTCGAGCGCGACGGCCGGATCGAGCAGCACCAGGCCACGGACCAGGTCGGGCCGGTGTTCGGCGAGACGCAACGCACACGCACCACCGAAGGAATGCGCGACCACCAGCACCGGCTCGTCGGTTTCTGCGGTGAGCAACGCCACCAGGTCCGCCACGATCGTCTCGAGATCCCACGGTGGCAACGCGGTGGAGTGCCCGTGTCCACGCAGGTCGGGCGCGAGGACCCGGATATCGGGCAGCAACCGGGTGGCCAGGTCGGCCCAGCGCCTGCCGTGGCCGGTGAGACCGTGCAGGGCCAGCAGCGGCGGGCCGGTGACCGGGCCGAATCGGTGAACATGCAGTGTCGACACACCGACATTCTTATCGCCGTACCGCCGACCCGCAGCGCCCGCGGGTCGACGGGGTATCGGCGGTGTCGGCCCCGTCTGTTGCAATAGCGGATGTGGTGCGTTCGGATAGGCCGGTGCGGCTGGTGCGCCGGAGAACATCGGCTCCCCGGGCTCGGACCTGGGGCGTCGGTATTCGCGCGCTGTTCGCCCCGCCCCCGGCAACTCCCGCGCAATCCGGTTCCGGTCGGTTGTGGCGGGTGCTCGGCGGGCCCGGAACCGGGAAATCGGCGCTGCTGGTGGATGTGGCGGCCGCGCGGATCGCCGGCGGCGCCGATCCGGAATCGGTGCTGCTGCTCACCCACTCGAAGCAGGCCGCGGCCGCCGCCCGGGATGCTCTCACGGAGCGGTTGTCGCATTGGGATACCTGCGCCCCGGTGTTCGACAGCGATCCCGGCGGCGCCGACCTCGCGCTGTTCCCGCCGGCCGACCCGGAACCCGAGGCCGGGCTTTTCACCGTTGACGGCGCTGCGACTGCCGGCGGGACCGATCAGACCTCCGTGGGGCTCGGCGGCTCGTCGGCTGCGGCCCGGACCGGTCGCGCATCCACACCTGCCGGGGCCGGCCACCCGCGTACCTCCGCCGGAACCGATCACCCGGCCGCTACCGGAGAGTCCGCTGCCGGGCCCGGCCACCTGGGCGGCGGAAGCGGCCCTGTCCTGTCCCTGCCCGGTAGCGCCCCCGGTCTGCCGATCTCCGGCGCGACGCGCGAACCGCTGGCCCGCACGATCCACTCGTATGCGTTCGGGATACTGCGCCGCCAGGCCGCCCGGCACGGCAACCCGCCGCCACGGCTGCTGACCGGCGCCGAACAGGACGCAGTCCTGCGCGAAATGCTGCGTGGCGACCTCGCCGATATCGCCGCCGGCGCCCGCGACCTGTGGCCACAGCGATTACAACCCGCCCTGAGCCTGGACGGATTCGCCGACGAACTCCGTGATCTCATGCTGCGCGCCACCGAACGCGGGCTCGGCCCGGAAGATCTGATCGATCTGGGCCGGCGGCAGGACCGGCCAGATTGGGTCGCGGCGGGCCGCTTCGCGCTGCGCTACGAACAGGCCATGCTGCTGCGCTGGTCGGTCGGGGTGGCGGCACCGGAGGCGTCGGCGCCGGCGTTGAACGCGGCGGAGCTGGTGGGGGCCGCGCTCGACGCGCTGGCCGGTGACGCCGATCTGCTCACCGCCGAACGCGCCCGATTGCGCTGCCTGCTGGTCGACGACGCCCAGCACCTGGACCCGCAGGCCGCGCTGCTGGTGCGGATCCTCGCCGAGGGCGCCGCAACCACCGTGATCGCCGGCGACCCGGACCAGGCCGTCTACACCTTCCGCGGCGCCGATCCCCGCTCCCTGACCGACCTCGAGGTTCCGGCATCGCGGCGGATCGTCCTGCACACCAACCACCGCGCGGGCCCGGCAATCCACACCGCGACCGCCCGTATCGCGTCGCGCTTGCCGGGCAGCGCCGCGCATCGCACCACCTTCGCCGATCTGGGTCCCGCGGAACGCGGCGAAGCGAACGCCGGAGAAACAGCGCAGGTCCGGGTGCGGGTGCTCGGCAGCCCGGCCAAGGAAGCGTCGCTCATCGCCGACCAGTTGCGCCGCGCCCATCTCACCGACGGGGTGCCGTGGTCGCAGATGGCGGTGATCGTGCGGTCGGTTCCGCTGCTGCTACCCCCGTTGCGCCGGGCGCTGCTGGCCGCGGGGGTACCGGTCCGGCAGCCGGTGACCGATACCCCGCTGGCCCGCCGCCGCGGCGCTGCCTGGATGCTGCTCGCGCTGCGCGCCGTGCTCGCCGGCGAAGACGCCCGCCGGGGAGCGGGATCCACCGAATCGCTGTTCGGCCCCGACGACGCACTCGACCTGCTGAGCGGCCCGCTCGGCGGTGCCGACCAGATCGGTATGCGCCGGCTGCGCCGCGGCATCCGGCGCACCACCCTCGAGCTCACGCGATCCACGCCCGCAAACCCTCACGTTGCGTCAGAGCCGGTTGGGGACGGGGTGCCCGAACCCGCACCCGCATCGGCCGAACCGCGGGTCGAGCGGCCCGAACCGGGGGCCGAGCGGCCCGAACCGGGGGCCGAGCGGCCCGAGCCGGGGGTGGTGCGGCCCGAGCCGGGAGACAAGTGGCCCGAAGCGGGAGAAGTTCCCCCCGAACCGGTGTACGAACCGCCGATCCCCGACCCCGAATCGGCGCAGGACCAGCGCCCGGACGACCTTCCCGGCCCCGGACTCTTCCGCGATGCCGACCGCCACATCGAGGACACCGTCCGCTACGCCGCCGACGCGGACTGGTTCGGTCTCGGTGAGGACTATGCCTACGGTGACCCCTGGGACGGGCTCCCACCGGACCGCCCGCACGAAGACGACGACTTCGCACCGGAACTTCTCGACGGCGATGAGGCCGGATACCTACCGGATACCGCGGAGACGCTTCGGCCCCCGGTGGAGGACAGGCAAGTTCTGCCTGTCCGGCCGGACACCGACGAACGCCCGCACGACGACCGGTTCGCACCCGATCCCACCGACCGACGCGGCGAGCCCGGCCCACCGCCTGAGCTCGCCGACGGGCTCGGAACTCCATCGGATGCCCCGGGAGCAGCCGCCGGGTTCGTATCGCTACCGGAGCTGGAGGACGACGACACCGCCGGCTCCCGGCCACCTGAGCACGAGGTGGAGCGGTCCGCGGCGGACAGGTACCCGGGCCGGGCCCGGGCCGTGCCGAACCAGTACACCCGCGCGGTGCCCGCGCAGGACATCCGGCCAGGGGAGGGAGACAACGGCACGGTCGGCCACCGAGGCGCCGAGGCCGAAGGGGCGGCCGAATACCGGGCCGAGGGCAGCACCGGCCGGGCGGCTCGTCCGGCCGCAGAAGACCACGGCGACGCCGGTACTTCCACCGGTTCGCCTCGGAACGCCCACCCAGCGGCCCGCCGCGACAGGGGAGACGGCGAGGTCCGGACAGGTTCGTCTTCGGTCGCCGCCCCGGCAACCCCTGGCGGTCAACGGCCGATCTCCGACCGACCCTCGGCGGATGTTCTGCGTGACCTGCTCCTCGGGGCCGGTGACGAACGGATCCTCGCGGGTCTCACCGAAGTGGAGACCGCACCGCTGAACCGCGCGTTACGGGCGCTCGACCGGGCCCGCCGGGTCCGGCGCGACGGCGGCGGCCTCGAGGATGTGCTGTGGGCGCTGTGGACCGGATCGCGGTTGGAGAAGCGCTGGCTGGCGCAGTCGGAGCGCGGTGGTGCGGCCGGGATGCAGGCCGATCGCGACCTCGACGCGGCCGTCGCCTTGTTCGATGCGGCATCCGCCTACACCGACCGGTTACCGGGTGCGACCATCGAGGGGTTCGTGGAATACCTCACCCAGCAGCAGATCGCGCAGGACCGGGCGGCCCGGTCGCGGCACGACGATGCCGTCGATCTGCTGAGTGCCCATGCCGCGGCCGGACGGGAATGGGAGGTCGTCGCGGTCGCCGGGGTCCAGGAGGGGATCTGGCCGGATCCGCGCCCCCGGGGCACCTTGTTGCACACCGAAGAACTGGTGGATCAGGTCGCCGGTATCACCGAACGGGTGAGCCGGTCCGCCCCGATTCTGGCCGAAGAACGCCGGCTGCTGTTCCTCGCGTGCAGCCGGGCCCGGCGCTCGCTGCTGGTGACGGCGGTGGAATCGGTGACCGGCGAGCGCGATCTGGTGCCGTCGCGGTTCCTGGCCGAACTCGTCGGCGGTGAATCCGACGGTGAGCCCGGCGCGCTTCCGATCGCGGAACCGGGCCGGGTGCTGGCGTTGCACGCACTGGTGGCCGAACTACGCGCGGTTGTCTGCGATCCGGACGCCGGTGCGCAGCGGCGCCGCCGCGCCGCTGCGCAGCTGGCTCGGCTCGCCTTGGCCGGGATACCGGGTACCGCGCCCGGCGACTGGTACGGCGTTCCCGGTCTCAGCTCCACCGAGACTCTGTGGGACGACGACGGGCCGATCGCGTTGTCGCCGTCGACGGTGGAACTACTGCGCACCTGCCCGCTGCGGTGGGCGTTGGAACGGCACGGCGGGTCGGACGGGGAGAATCCGCACGCCGTCAAGGGAACGCTGGTACACACCCTGGTGCAGGCGCTGGCGGGCCGGGTCCCGCTCGACCGGGTGCGGGCCGAACTCGCCCGTAGCTGGACAGCCATCGATCCCGGAAACAGTTGGCATTCCCGTCAGGAACTGCGCCGCACCGAGGCGATGCTGGATGCGTTCGTCGCCTGGGTGCGCAGTACCCGCGCCGAATTGACCCAGGCCGGTGTCGAGGTGCCTGTCGACTGCGTACTGCCCGGCCGCGGCGCGGACGCGCCCGCCGTCCGTATCCGCGGCCGGATCGACCGTCTCGAACGCGACGACCGGGGCCGGTTCGTGATCGTCGATGTGAAAACGGGGAAGAACCCGGTCAGCGAGGCCGATGCCGCCCAGCACGCCCAGCTGGCGACCTACCAGGTCGCGGCCGCCGCGGGTGCGCTCGACGAGACCGCCGGCGACCCGGAACCGGGCGGCGCGCGGCTGGTGTACGTCGGCCTGCCGGCGTCCAGCGGGGTGGCTAAGGAACGCGTCCAGCCGGCGTTCGATACCGAAGCGCTCGAAGCCTGGCGGGACACCATCCACACGGCCGCCGCGACCACCGCGGGACCGGGTTTCCTCGCGATCCGCAACGACGGCTGCCGCCACTGCGCCGTGCAGAACAGCTGCCCGATTCAGGACTCCGGCCGTCAGGTGATCGACGAGTGAGCGCCCGGGTCACACCGGGGCAGCTGGCCGAGGCGCTCGGCCTGCCCGCGCCGACCGCGGAACAGGCCGCGGTGATCGCCGCGCCGCCGGGTCCGGCACTGGTGGTGGCGGGGGCCGGCGCGGGGAAAACCGAAACCATGGCGGCGCGGGTCGTCTGGATGGTGGCCAACCGCCTCGTCACCCCGGAGGAAGTACTGGGCCTGACTTTCACGAGGAAGGCCGCTCAGCAGCTCACCGCCCGGATCCGGACCCGGCTGGCCCGGCTGGCCGGGTCCCGGCTGCTCCGCGATCTCGACCCCACCGGCGAGCTGCGCACGACTCTGACCGCCGCGGAACCCGAGATCAGCACCTATCACTCCTACGCCGGGCGGCTGCTGCGCGAACACGGGCTGCTGCTGCCGGTGGAGCCGTCGGCCGCGCTGCTCACCGAAACCCAGCTGTGGCAGGTGGCGCATCAGGTGGTGCGCGGCTGGGACGGCGACCTGGAGACCGACCGTTCCCCGCTGACCGTCACCGAGGCCGTTCTCGCGCTGTCCGGCCAGCTCGCCGAGCATCTGGTGGAACCCGAGCAGCTGGCCGAAGCACATACCGAGCTGGAGAAACTGGTCCACACGTTGCCTCCCGGTCCGCGTCAGCGGGGCGGGCCGAACAAAGAACTGCTGTCGATTCTGCGCGCGCAGCGGGAACGGGTCGCGCTGCTGCCGCTGGTCCGGCAACTGCGCGAAACCCTCCATCAGCGCGGCGCGCTCGACTTCGGCGCCCAGATGTCGCTGGCGGCCCGGCTCGCCGCCGAACACCGCGAGGTCGCCGACGCCGAGCGGGCGCGGTTCCGGCTGGTCCTGCTCGACGAGTACCAGGACACCGGTCACGCACAGCGCATCCTGCTCTCGGCCCTGTTCGGCGCCGGGTACGCGGTCGAACGCAGTGGCCCCCGGCGCAGCGAACCGCAGGCGCCGTCGGTCACCGCAGTCGGCGATCCCATGCAGTCCATCTACGGGTGGCGTGGTGCGTCGGCGGCCAATCTGCCCCGGTTCACCACCGATTTCCCGCGCGGTCCCGGCGATCCGGCACCGGTCCTGCCGCTGCTCACCAGCTGGCGCAACCCGCCGGAGGCGCTGAACCTGGCCAATATGGTCGTCGAACCGCTGCGCGCCGCCGCTCGCGCGAGCGGCGGGGTCACGGTGGATCCGTTGCGCGCCAAACCCGACGCCGTACCGGGCGATCTCGCGCTCGCGCTGTGCGCCACCGTGAGTGACGAACGTCGCTGGATCGCCGAGCGGATCGCTGCCGAATGGGCCCGTGCCCGCGAAGCGCAGCGGCCACCACCGACCTCCGCGGTGCTGATCCGCCGTAACGCCGACGCCGCCGAACTCGCCGAACAGTTACGTGCGCAGGGGTTGCCGGTGGAGATCGTCGGGCTCGGCGGGCTGCTGGCGACACCGGAGGTCGCCGATATCGTCGCGACCCTGCGCCTCATCGCCGACCCGGCGGCCGGCAGCGCCGCAGTGCGGATTCTCACCGGCGCCCGCTGGCGGCTCGGTGTGGCCGATCTGGCGGCCCTGGCCCGCCGGGCCCGGGAACTGTCGATCGGTCACGACCCCGGCGGCGAGATCACCGATGCGACCACGCTGGCCGCGGCACTGCGCGAGGTGGCGCCGGAACCCGCCGAACGCGCGGGCCTGGCCGATGCGATCGCCGATCCCGGCCCGCCGCAACGTTATTCGACTGCCGGATATCGCCGGATCACCACGCTGGGCCGGGAACTGGCGGCACTACGGGACCGGGCGGGGCAGCCGCTCACCGAACTCGTCGCCGATGTGGAGCGCACGATCGGTGTCGGGGTGGAGGCCCAGGCCCGCCGCGCCCTCACCGGCTCCGGTGCCGGACGTGAACATTTGGACGCGTTCGCCGAAGTCGTGGCCGGCTACGCCGCGGATACCGGGGCGAGCCTCGGCGGGCTGCTCGCGTTTCTCGCGGCCGCGGAGTCGGTGGAGAACGGACTGGAACCCGGGGAGGTGGAGGTCGCCCCGGACCGCGTTCAGGTTCTCACCGTGCATGCGGCCAAGGGCCTGGAATGGGAGGTGGTCGCGGTACCTCATGTGTGCAGGGAGGTGTTCCCGTCCACTCGCGGGGTGAACACGTGGCTGGGTGCGCTGGCCGAACTGCCCACCGCGTTGCGTGGCGACCGCGCCACCGTGGATTCGCCGGACGGGGTGCCGGTGCTGGACCTCGCCGATTGCGCCGACCGCGCCGACCTGCAGCGAAGCCTGGCAGCACATAAGAAGGCCCTGCAGCGCCGCCGGCTGGACGAGGACCGCCGGCTCTTCTACGTCGCGCTGACCAGAACGGAACGTGTACTGCTGGTCTCCGCCCACCACTGGCCCGAATCCGGCGACAAACCCAAGGGTCCCTCGGAGTTCCTGCTCGAGGTGAAAGCCGCCGCCGAACTACCGGGCAGCGGTATGGAGATCGGCTGTTGGGCGCCCGAACCCGAAGACGGCGAGCCGAACCCATTGGCCGCCACTCCGGACACCGCGCCCTGGCCCGATGATCCGCTGGGCGCCCGTCGCGCCGATATCGAGGACGGCGCCGCTCTCGTCCATACCGCGCTGGCCGAACTCGCTGCCGGAGCAGCCGAACCGGAACCGGACGACGATCCGGACGGCTGGGCCGCCGATGTCGATGCCCTGCTCGCCGAATTCCGGTCGACGGCGGCCACTGTCACCGAGGTGGAACTGCCCAGCCAGCTCCCCGCTACGGCACTGGTGGAAATGCGCGCGGACCCGGGCAAACTCGCCGCGCGGCTGCGCCGCCCGCTGCCGTACCCGCCGAATCCGCTGGCCCGCCGCGGCACTGCCTTCCACGCCTGGGTGCAGCGCTGGTTCGCCACCGACCAGCTGCCGGGCCTCGACGATCTACCCGGCGCGGCGGACGCCGGCGCCGCGGCCGACGCGGAATTGGCCCGGATGCAGGACGCCTTCCTGTCCTCGCGCTGGTCGGCACGCCGGCCGGTGGAGATCGAGGTGCCTTTCGAAACCACCATCGCCGGCATCGTGATCCGGGGCCGGATGGATGCCGTATTCGCCGAACCGGGGGGCGGCTGGACCGTCGTCGATTGGAAAACCGGCGCCGAACCCGGCCCCGCCGACGAACCCGCGGTCGCTATGCAGCTGGCCGTCTACCGACTGGCCTGGGCACGTCTGCTCGCCGCGCGGACCGGGGAGGACGAGGAACAGGTGCTGAAGCGGGTCGGCGCCGCCTTCCACTATGTGCACACCGGCCGCACCGTCTCCCCTGACCGGTTGCCTGGGCCCGCGGAACTCACCGAACTGCTCACGAACACAACCGGTGTAGCAGATACCGGTTATCCGCCGGAGAAATCACGGCGGTGACCACCGGGCATGCGGTGTCGATACCGGCCGGCCACCCAGCTCCGGGCCGGGGCAGTGGTACTGCCCGCAGCATCCGGGCGCGCGGTCGTTCAGGACCGTGGTGTCCGGCGACCCACCGCCAGGGCCTGGGTGATCAACGGTAGCTGTAGAGGTAGACGCAGCAGCGAGATCGCCGCGAGCGCCACCGGCGTCTTCGGATTGCGCACCGAATCCGCCGCGAACTGGATATTGGCCGGGAACACCGCGATGAACAGCAGGGCCGCCAGCCGCCCACCGAGCCGCCGGGTCCGCGGAACCAGTAACGCTGTCCCGACACCGATCTCGGCCACACCGGACCAATACGTATAGGAACGCGCTTTTCCGGGCAACCGTTTCGGCACGATGGAATCGAACGGCGCGGGAGCCACGAAATGCATGACCCCGGCACCCAGGAGGATCGCGGCCAGTCGCAGTGCGGGCGTACGGCCGGGATCCGGGGCGCCCGAGGGCGTGTCGTCTGCCATGAGGCCCACCGTAATCCGCGCATCCGGGTGCAGCGGCCCGCTGGACCGTTCGGGCGCGCAGCGGGCCCGGCGCCCGGCAAACGGGTAGGCTCCCGAGCTGTGTCGGAGGGACTGAGGGTGTCGAATTTCCGGGGTGGCCGATGGTAGCCCCGGTCAGTGCCCGGTTCGCCCAGCTGGGTGGCCGCGGGCGGCTCGGCAGCGAGCGTCCGGATTTCGCGCTGGTCGGAGTGCTGCGTATTCCGGAGGTGCAGAACAGTCCGTGGATTTCGCTGACCCGCCGGGTGCTGTTCGCGATCGGCCTGCTGTGCACCGCCGCGATCATCGTCTATCTCGGCCGAGACGGTTACAACGACAATGCCGACGGTTCGGTGGATCTACTCGACGCGTTCTACTACGCGACCGTATCGCTGTCGACCACCGGTTACGGCGATATCTCGCCGGTCACCGATTCGGCGCGGCTGGTGAACATCTTCCTCATCACGCCGCTGCGGGTGCTGTTCCTCATCGTCCTGGTCGGCACCACCCTGGCGGTGCTCACCGAGCGTTCCCGCCAGGCCTTGAAGATCCAGCGTTGGAGGCGCACCGTGCGTAATCACACCGTCGTCGTCGGGTACGGCACCAAGGGCCGCACCGCTATCGACGCCATGCTCGGCGACGGCGTGCAGCCCGCCGAAATCGTCGTCGTCGATACCGACGCGGTCGCCCTCGAGGCCGCCGCCACCGCGGGACTGGTCACCGTACACGGGACGGCCACGCAATCGGATGTGCTGCGGTTGGCCGGGGTGCAGAACGCGGCATCGGTCATCGTGGCGGCCAACCGGGACGATACCGCGGTTCTGGTCACGCTGAGCGCCCGGGAAATCACCAAGAAAGCGAAGATCGTCGCCTCGATCCGCGAATCGGAGAACACCCATCTGCTGCGCCAATCGGGCGCCGATTCGGTCGTGGTCTCCTCGGAGACCACCGGCCGGCTGCTCGGTATCGCGACCACCACACCCAGCGTCGTGGAGATGATGGAGGATCTGCTCACCCCCGAACACGGTTTCGCGGTCGCCGAACGTGAAGTGGAGCCGGGGGAGGTCGGCGGATCGCCGCGCCACCTCAGCGATATCGTGCTCGGTGTGGTGCGCGACGGCGAGCTGATCCGGGTGGGCGAACCGCAAGTCGATGCCCTGGAAACCGGGGACAAGCTGCTCTACATCCGTCGCGCGCGCTGACCCGGATACCTCGCGGTTCGCGTCGCGATAGTCTCGGGACGTGGCGGTATTCGAGCTGAACCAAATCCCTCTGTTGTCCCGTTCGGCGCTCGACCGCGCCGATTACCTACGCGCCGACGCACATGCGCTGAAGGAAGGCTGGGCCACCGCCCGGCTGTTACGGGTCGGGCGCCGCGGTGCGGTCCGCTACGAATCCGGGGCCCTGGTCTGGGAAGCCGCCATCGATCTGTCCGCCGAGCCGAGCCCGGACGCGGTGTTCCTCGGTGTCCGCGAGGGTGTGCACCTGTGGGCCGTTCGTGACCGCGAACTCAGCGGTGAACTGCGTGATCTGCGTCAGCTCGCCGACAGCCCGATCGACGATTTCACCGCCGGGGTGCTGTCCGCCGCGCTCGCCCTGATCAACTGGCATGCCGGTGCGGCGTTCCACGGCGCCGACGGCAGCCCGACCATGCCGGCCAAGGCCGGGTGGTCCCGGGTTACCGAGGACGGCCGCGAAGATTTCCCGCGCACCGACCCGGCGGTGATCTGCCTGATCCACGACGGAGGTGACCGGGTCCTGCTGGCCCGCCAGCACAGCTGGCCGGCGACGATGTTCTCCCTGCTGGCCGGGTTCGTCGAGGCCGGGGAATCTCTCGAACGCTGCGTCGAACGGGAGATGGCCGAGGAAGTCGGGCTCGAGGTCCGCGATATCCGCTATCTCGGCAGCCAGCCGTGGCCCTTCCCGCGGTCGTTGATGCTCGGTTTCAGCGCGCTCGCCGATCCGGAGCAGCCACTGGCGTTCACCGACGGTGAGATCGCCGAGGCTCGCTGGTTCACCCGCGACGAGGTGCGCGCGGCATTGTCGGCCGGGAGCTGGCCGGCCCGGCCCGGCGCGGGAATCGACCCCGACCCGGCCGCGAACGCGCAGCTTTTGCTGCCGGGCGCGGTATCCATCGCCCGCACCATCGTGGAATCGTGGGTCGCCGCCGGCGGTACCGATTCGCCCGTGAAGTGAGCGGCCACCACGCCGGCCGGGGAGATGTCGTCCGGCCGTAGTGATCGTGTCCGGCGGACGGGTGCCCACCTGGTCGTGCGGTGACTGCCCGGTTGGGCGACCGCCGGACAATATGGTTGAGCCGGACAGGAAGCTCCGGAGGTCCGGCTTCAGGCCGGTCAGCGAGCCGCCCGCAGGTGGGCGGCCGCCCGCAGTCACGCACGACGGGGAAGCGCATGCTCGACCTGTCGAAGTGACAACCGGCTGTGCCGCCGATCCGGCATTCGCCCGGTTCCTTCACCACCGGCCCGGCCCGTCGGGGACCGCGCCCGGCTGAGGACAGCCGTCGCCGGGCCGCCGGATGTTCACCGAGCGCGAAGCCGCCCCGCCGTGGCGGACCGGTGGGTTCGGCACGCCTACTATGGAGAACATGCAGCTTCACGAAGCGCCGGCCGGTTCGCTCGGTGCGCGCGCGCTCCCCGGACACCACCCGGACGTCGTACCGGCGGGTGAGGCGTAATGAGCGATTTCGGATTCGGATTCTCCCAGGGCGGCGATGACGACGACCGCGGCCGCGGCGATAAACCCGGGGGCGGTAACGATCCGTTCGGTTTCGGTGGCGGCGCCGCAGGCTTCGATCCGGCGGCGCTGGGCCAGATGCTCACTTCGCTCGGGCAGATGCTCAGCGGTATGGGGCAGGGCGTGGCCGGTGGTGGCGGCTCCGGCCCGGTGAATTACGACGTGGCCAAACGGCTGGCCCGCCAGCAGCTCGGTCAGACCGTTCCGCCGATATCCAGCGGTACGGTCACCGCCGTCGCCGATGCGGCGCATCTGGCCGAGCTGTGGCTCGACGATGCGACGACCTTCCCGGCCGGCGCGACGAACACGGTGGCCTGGACCGCCAACGACTGGATCGAGAAAACGCTGCCCACCTGGCAGCGGCTCTGCGATCCGGTAGCGCAGCAGATCGCCGGTATGTGGGCCGCCGGGCTCCCGGAGGAAGCCCGCGAGATGGCCGGCCCCATGATGGGCATGCTCGGCCAGATGGGCGGGCTCGCCTTCGGCTCGCAGCTCGGGCAGGCACTCGGCCAGCTCGCCAAGGAAGTGCTGACCGGTACCGATATCGGCCTTCCGCTGGGCCCGGCCGGTACGGCCGCGTTGCTGCCCACCGCCATCTCGCAGTTCAGTGAGGGGCTGGAACAGCCGGAGAGCGAGATCATGGTGTTCCTCGCCGCCCGCGAGGTCGCCCATCAGCGCTTGTTCGTGCACGTGCCGTGGCTGCGTCAGCAGCTGCTCGGCGCCGTCGAGGACTATGCGCGCGGGATCACCATGGATTTCTCCGCGCTCGAGGAAGCCGCCCGCGATCTCGACCCATCGGCGCTGACCGATCCGAGCAAGCTCGAGGAGATCCTGTCGCAGGGCAGTTTCGAACCTCAGACGACCCCCGAGCAGAAGCAGGCCCTGGACCGGCTGGAGACCTTGCTTGCCCTGATCGAGGGTTGGGTACAGGTTGTGGTCGGAGCGGCGGTCGGCGAGCGGCTGCCCGGTGCGGGCGCACTGGCCGAGACACTGCGGCGCCGCCGGGCCACCGGTGGCCCCGCCGAACAAACCTTCGCCACGCTCGTCGGCCTCGAGCTGCGTCCCCGCAAACTACGCGAAGCCGCTACCCTGTGGCAGCGGTTGACCGACGACGCCGGTATCGCGGCCCGCGACGGTGTCTGGGCCCATCCCGATCTGCTGCCCGATGCGGCTGATCTGGACGCGCCGGCCGGGTTCATCGATTCGGTGATCGGCGGCGGCGCCGGCGCGTTCGACGATCCGTTGGCCCAGCTGGCCGCCACCGAGGCCGCCGAGCGCGAACAGGCCGGTAAGGGCGATAAGGACCAGGCGCAGGATCCGGCCGCGGAGCAGGGCGGAGACGAATCCGGCCCCGAGCATCCCGGCCCGGGTAACGGCAAGGACTGACCCGGTCTCCGCGGCTCGCAGGTATTCGCAGTCGGCCCACCGACTGGCGCAGTAGGTCCGGTTACCGCCGACTCGGGTTGCGGTTGCCGTCGTCGCGGAGTTCGGGGCTCGGCCCCTCGAGCTTCGTAGCCTCGAGGCGCTGTGCGGACTCGGAACACCGCGCGGCGAGCCCGGGCCCGCTACTCGGGATGCCCGATGTCGAACGAATTCCGGACGCGCCCTCCAGCGGTGCAGTGAACCGCCCGTGAACTGCGAAAACCGAGTTGTCCACAGGTTCCGATCCTGTGGACAACTCCCTTCCGGGAACCTGTTGCGGCGCAGCGGCCGTCGCATACTTCGGGCATGACGACGCTTCGGCCGCGCGGCCCGCTCCTGCATCCCCGGGTACCGATCCTGGTGCGCTCGACCGGTCAGGTCCAGCTGGGCTGGGATCCCGAGACAGCCGTACTGTGCGAGGCTCCGGATCTGGACACCCAGCAGGTCCTGGGCTTCCTCCGCCTACTCGACGGCCTGAACAGCCGTCCGGCGATCGTGTGGCAAGCGCGTTCGCTCGGTCTGGACCCCCGGCACGCGACAGCGTTGTTCGAGGTGATCGATTCGGCCGGCCTGGTAGTGCATCCGCCCTGCCCGCAAGGTTGCATCCGATCCATCCGCGTCCACGGCACGGGCCCGCTCGCCGAGGCGATCAGCGCCGGCCTGGGGGCGCTCGGTATCCGGCCGTCCCGCTCCCGGGACCGCAGCGGCCGGCTACCCGGCCCGGTGGTGGCGGATCTGGTGGTGCTGGCCGATGCGCTGATTCCCGACCCGTGCCTGGTACGGGAGTTGTCCCGGGCCCGGATCGCGCATCTGGTGGTCCGCTTGCGCGACGGTAAAGGACTCGTCGGTCCACTGGTCCTGCCCGGACTGACCAGCTGTCTACGCTGCGCCGATCTCACCCGGGCCGATCTCGATGCCGAATGGCCGCGCCTGGCCGCTCAGCTGCTCGGCCGGATGGGACATGCGAGTCCGGCCGGAATCGCTGCCGTGGCCGCCCTGGCGCTCGGCGAACTCGAGACGATTCTGGCGTGTGACCCGGCGTCGCCACCGGAGGCACTCAACCGCACGCTGGAACTCGACCTCGGTACCCGGCAGCTGAGCCGCCGCCTGTGGGCTCCGCACGAGCGGTGCGGTTGCCTGACACTTCAGAACAGCGCGGTGCGGTGATGACAATCACAGTTGTGTTCGCTGTGGTAATTCTCTTCGGTTTTCCATGGCAGATCCGCCGGTCCGTCGGCCATGATGGGGGAGTGTCTGAGATCGTGCGCCGGCCTATGTCCCGCAATGCGAAGTTAGCCAAGATTCCGCTCGGTGTGGCGGGTCGCGCCGCGGTCGGTTTCGGCCGCAAGCTCGCGGGTGGCGATCGCAAAGAGATCAACACCGAAATGAACCAGAAGGCGGCCGAGCAGCTGTTCTCCGTGCTCGGTGAGCTCAAGGGCGGCGCGATGAAGTTCGGTCAGGCCCTGAGTGTGATGGAGGCCGCGGTTCCCGAGGAATTCGGTGAGCACTATCGCGAGGCCCTGACCAAACTGCAGGCGGCCGCCCCGCCGATGCCCGCGGCCACCGTCCACCGCGTTCTCGATCAGCAGCTCGGCACCGACTGGCGGAAGCGGTTCGAATCGTTCGACGACACCCCGGCCGCCTCGGCCAGTATCGGCCAGGTGCACAAGGCGGTGTGGTCGGACGGCCGTGCGGTCGCGGTGAAGGTCCAGTACCCCGGCGCGGACGAGGCGCTACGCGCCGATCTGCGGACACTGAACCGGATGACGGGCCTATTCGCGAAGGTCATCCCCGGTGCGGATGTGAAACCGCTGCTCGCCGAGATCAACGAACGGACCGAGGAAGAGCTGGACTATCGCAACGAGGCCGCGAACCAGCGGGCTTTCAGCAAGGCCTATGAGGGGCACCCGGAATTCGTGGTGCCGAAAGTGGTCGCGAGCGCGCCGAAGGTCATCGTCAGTGAATGGCTCGACGGCACACCGGTTTCGGCCATCATCGCCGCCGGCGTAGCCGATCCCGAGGGAACTCGCGTCCTGCGCAACCGGGTGGCCGGGCTGATGGGACGTTTCCACTTCTCCGCGCCCGAAACCGTCGGACTGCTGCACGCAGACCCGCATCCCGGCAATTTCATGATCACCGGTGAGGGCAAGCTCGCGGTGATCGATTACGGCGCCTGCGCCCCGCTGCCGGGTGGTTTCCCCGAGCTCCTGGGGCAGATACTCGCGTTGGCGGTGGCCGAGGAGTACGGCGAACTCACCGAGCTACTGCACGCCAACGGCTGGGTCCTGCCCGGTAAAACCCTCACCGAGCAGGAGATCGAGGACTATCTGCGTCCGTTCACCGATCCGATCCGCTCCGAATCGTTCCATTTCACCCGCCGCTGGATGCAGCGTGTCGCGGGTAAGGCCACCGACTATTCCTCGCCGGAGATGAAGACCGCGCGGGCCATGATGCTGCCCGGTGAATACGTGATGATCTTCCGGGTACTGGGCGGTTCGATCGGCATCTGCGCCCAGCTCGATGCCGAGGTGCCCTTCATCCAGCTGGCCGCGCGCTGGCTCCCCGGGTTCCGCGAGGAACGCGACAGCGCCTGAAAATCCTTGTGGTTCAAGGCCGGAAACATCGGCCCGACGGCCGCTATCGGTGCCGTCGGGTATCCCATGCAGCGACTTGACCCGGAATGCGAACGAGCCGCTCATCGGCGGAGCGATGAGCGGCTCGTATCCGGTGTCGGTGCGAATCCGCGGGCGGGTGGCCGCCGGCGCGGTCAGACACAGCTGGCAACCTTGCGCGGCCGGCCCCGCGGGCGTTTGCGGGCGATGACGACCCCCTGATCGAAGATCTCCCCGCCCCAGACACCCCACGGCTCCCGCCGATCGATCGCGGCATTCAGGCAGCCCTTACGGATAGGGCAGGAGGCGCACAGCGCCTTGGCCTGCTCCAACTGGACCGGGCTCTCGGCGAACCACAGGTCCGGATCACCCGCCCGGCAGGGCAGGGTGGTCAGCGGCTGAGTTTCGGGATCGGTTGTCACGGTGCGACACGCCACTTCAGTAGCGGCCTGCGGCCAACTCTGGGTGGTGGTGACCACGTCGTTCTCCTTCAGCTTGTTGTGCAGCGGTTCGGTGTTCTGCTGCGAAACCGCTGCCTTGTGAGCTGAAGGCCAAGAAAAATGGCCACGGTTTCGCATCTGCGACCCGTGGCCAGGAGGTTCGGGGGTGGTACCCCTAACCTGGTCGGCGGTCGGGCCGCCTGTTCACGGTCGCGTGATGTCCTTTGCGGAGGCTTTCCTCTTGCTTATCGGCCACCGCGGGTGCTGCGGCCAGATCGATAGCGAGTGAGCCGGCGGCTGCGAATGCAGCGGCCGGAAGCCAGGTTGCGTCGGACTGATCCTGCTGATCGATGAAATTCGGCTGATGCGAATCGCGCATGCGCGGCTGCGCACCGAAACGATCGATGCAGGACGGGCCGGTCCCCTGCAGAGCGAGGAACCCCCGGGAAGCAGCCGACAACCGCGTATTCGGGATTACGGTGACGATTCCGTAATTCGTCATGCCGTTCATCTGTCTGCCTCCCTCCTGTACTCGTGATCCGAAAATTTCCATGGTGCGCGTGGATGTACCCTCCCGAGCGCGATTCCCACCTTAAGGCAATCCCGCCGGGCTCGACAACCTATTTTCTACCTGCGGTTTTGCGCTCGGTTGTGCTACGGCCGGGACAGCGAACGCCGCCGGGACCTGATGATCGCCAGAACTTCCGCGCCGTACCGGCGCACCTTCGCCGCACCGACGCCGAGCGCGGCCAGCCCCGCCTCGTCCTCGGGCAGCTGCTCGGCAATCGCGGTGAGCGTGTTCACTCCAAGGATCCCGCGCGGGTCCACCGCGAGTTCCGCCGCCTTCTCCCGTCGCCAATCCTGCAGTGCGCCCAGGAGTTCCAGATCCGGTTCGCCCGCACAGCCTTTGCATCGGCGCAGCAGCACGGTCTCCGAATCGAGCAACGCCCGCCCGCATACCCGGCAGGCCGGGCGAGCGGTTTCCGTGCCCGGCCGCGCGGGCGCGGCAATACGGGACGCCGGGGATTCCTCGGGGATCAGGCCGGTGAGGAACCGGGAGCGCCGGCGAGTACGGCGATCCCCCTCGCCCCGCGACAATGCCCAGGACAAGCGCAGATGGCTGCGCGCCCGGGTCACCCCGACGTAGAGCAGCCGGCGTTCCTCCTCGAGCGCGGCGGGATCGGCCACCGAGCCGTCGCCGTTGAGTACATAAGTTATCGGCAGTGTGCCGTCGGTCAGGCCGACCAGGAACACCGCGTCCCATTCCAGGCCCTTGGCCGCGTGCAGGGACGCCAGGGTGACGCCCTGCACGGTCGGTGGGTGGCGTGCTTCGGCGCGCGCGGCGAGTTCGCGTAACAGACCGGCGGGATCCAGTTCGGGCTGTTGTCCGGTGAGCTCCTCGGTGAGCCGCACCAGCGCGACCAGCGACTCCCAGCGCTGCCGGGCCTGCGCTCCGGCCGGAGCGGTGGCGGTGAGCCCGGCCGGGGCCAGCGCGGCCCGGACCAGGGTGACCAGTTTCTCGCCGGTCCGCGACGCGGCGGGCAGATCATCGCGGGCCGCGGTTTTGCGCAGTTCCTCGACCGCTTGGCGTACTTCCGGCCGCTGGAAGAAACCCTCGCCGCCGCGCACCTGGTAGGCGATGCCCTGTTCGGTCAGCGCCTGTTCGTAGACCTCCGACTGGGCGTTGATTCGGTACAACACGGCGATCTCCGCGGCCGGCGTACCGCCGGCCAGCAGGTCGCCGATCCGGTGTGCCACCGCGACGGCTTCCTCGCGCAGGTCGGCGTACTCGGCGAATTCGGGCTCCGGGCCCTCGTCGCGCTGGCCGATCAACTGCAGGCGGGTTCCGGCTATTCGCCCCTTCGCCATCCCGATCACCCGGTTGGCCAGATCGACCACCTGCGGTGTGGAACGGTAGTCGCGTTCCAGCCGGACCACGGTCGCGTCCGGATAGCGGCGGGAGAAGTCCAGCAGATACGCGGGGCTGGCGCCGGTGAACGAATAGATCGTCTGGTTGGCATCGCCGACCACGGTGAGATCGTCCCGGTCGCCCAGCCAGGCGTCCAGTACGCGCTGTTGCAGGGGGGTGACGTCCTGGTACTCGTCGACGACGAAGCAACGGTAGCGTTCCCGGAACACATCGGCGACCGCCGGATAGTCCTCGAGTGCGGCGGCGGTGTGCAGCAGCAGATCGTCGAAATCGAGCAGCAGGCCCTCCGGCGTGGTCTTCAATGTTTCGTAGGCGGCGTACACCTCGCCGATCCGTGCCGCCGGGAAGGGAATATCGCGTTGCCGGGATGCGGCCGCGGCGGCGTAGTCCTCGGGCGCCACCAGCGCGGATTTCGCCCATTCGATCTCGCTCAGCAGATCCTTCACACTATCGGTGCCGGACGCGATCCCGACCCGGTTGGCGGCCTGGGCGACCACCGGGAACTTGCGGTCGAGCAGCCGCCACGGAACCTCGCCCACCACCTGCGGCCAGAAATAGCGCAACTGGCGTAGCGCCGCGGCATGAAAAGTACGGGCCTGGACTGTATTCGCCGCCGCACCCAGGCCCAGGCCGCGCAATCGGCCACGGAGTTCGCCCGCGGCGCGGGCGGTGAAGGTGACTGCCAGCACCTGGTCGGCGCGGACCTGCCCGGCCGCCACGAGGTGCGCGATGCGATAGGTGATGGTGCGCGTCTTCCCTGTCCCGGCCCCGGCGAGTACACAGACCGGTCCACGCGGTGCGCGGACAGCGGCGGCCTGCTCCGGATCCAATGCGGAGAGATCGACTGCGGCCACGGGTCCATTGTGCACACGCGGTCCGGCGGGCTCCGAGCCGCACGCTCCGGCCGGGTCGGTACGGCCATACGAGTCGGCCCCGACGCCGGACCGGAGGCACGCGATGCTCGACATATCCGTGCCCGGAACGCCGGGTGGCCGCCTCGGCGCACTGCCTGTCGGCCGTTGCCGGGGTCTGGGAGCGTTCACGTACGCGGACCGCATCCGCCGGGCGGCCGGCGACATCGAGGGCGGTCGACCGGTCCGGGCGCACGGAATCCGGAGGTCGCCCGTTACCGCGGACGCGGACGTACCCACGCTCATCGAGCCTCTCGGTCCCGCCGGGCCGCGGAAAATCCCCCCCGGGTTGCCGGCCGTCCGTCATCGCTTCCGAGAACACCGGCCGTCACGACAAAGGCGGTCTCCAGTGGCTGCCCCCGCCGTGGGCCTACCCGGCACGGTGCGGATCGGACTCCGCCACGCCGTCACAGCGGAGCACCAGCTCGCGGTCGCCCGGCCTCCGGCAGACCGTCGTGATCGCCCTCGGGTGCCGAGGCCGTCGCGATACGAAGCCGGAAGACCTCGATGGCGCAGGGGCCGCGAAATCGGACGGACCGGTGTGGAACACCGGAACAGGTGGCGGCGTTGCTCAGTGCGTGAGTGATTCGACACCCGATCTGACCATGTACTCCACCACCTGGTGCGGTTACTGCCGCCGGCTGAAGACCCAGCTGAAAGAGGCCGGGATCACCTATGTGGAGATCGATATCGAGCAGGATCCGGCCTCGGCCGAATTCGTGGGGAGTGTGAACAACGGCAACCATGTGGTTCCGACCGTGAAGTTCGCCGACGGCTCCACCGCCACGAATCCGTCGCTGGCGGACGTGCAGAAGGCACTGGCCCGTCAAGCGTGACCAGCCGGGCGCCGTTCGTCGCGGGCAGGTAAGGCGAGCGCCGCCGGCCCGCGCGTGCCTGCGGGCGCCGGACGGGGTCGCATCGCTAGTGTTGACCGGGTGAATCGTCGGATCATCACGCTCCTCGTCGCCCTGGTCCCCGTTCTGTTGCTCGGCGTGATCGGCAGCGTCTACACCGTGCCGTTCGTCGCGCTCGGGCCCGGGCCCACCCATAACACGCTGGGAGAATTCGACGGCCGCGAGGTCGTGGGGGTGACCGGCGCCGAGGTGGACCGGACCTCCGGCCACCTGAATATGACCACGATCGCCATGCGTGACGGCCTGACCCTGTTCGAGGCGCTCGGGTTCTGGGTCAGCGGCCGGCACGGCATCGTGCCACGGGCCGAGGTGTACCCGCCGGGGCTGTCCCGCGAGGAAGTGGACAAGTCCAACGAGTTGGAGTTCACGAACTCGGAGAGCAATGCCGAGGTCGCGGCGATGCGCCAGTTGAACCTGCCCACCGCGGTGCTGGTGCACGAGGTGTCCGAGGAGGGCCCGTCCCGGGATGTGCTGCGTCCGGGTGACGAGATCGTCAGTGTGAACGGCAACCCGGTAGCGACTCCGCAGGATGTCGTCACAGCGGTGTCGAACAGCGCGCCCGGTACGGTGCTGACGCTGGTGATCCGCCGCGACGGCGCCGAGCAGACGGTGAATGTCACGCTCGGTGCGCGCCCCGACGACGAGACCAAGGGCTACCTGGGCCTCACCCCCACCGAGGCGGCGGCGCCGCCGATGCAGGTCGAGTTCTATCTGCCCGATATCGGCGGGCCGTCCGCCGGACTGATGTTCAGCCTGGCACTGGTCGAGAAGCTGAGCCCGGGTGATCTGGACGGCGGTGCGTTCATCGCCGGCACCGGCACCATCGACGAGGACGGCAACGTCGGTCCTATCGGCGGAATCCAATACAAGATGATGGCCGCTCACGAGGCGGGCGCCGAAACGTTCCTGGTGCCCGCGGACAACTGCAGCGAGGCGATCCAGCGGGTGCCGGACGGGCTGCGGCTGGTGCGGGTGGAGACGCTTGCCGGTGCGGTCCAGGCACTGGAAGATCTCGCCGCGGGCGAGCAGGCCCCGAGCTGCGGCTGATCCCGGGGCCGCGGGCCGGCGGTCAGTCGCCGGAGTCCTCCAGCGTATGCCGCAGCGCCTCGACCAGGTTCGGGGCGAGGTCCGGGTAGGTCCGCAGATCCAGCGCCCCGTCGTCCTCGGATTCGTCTTCGGGCCGTAACTGCAGCAGGCACAGGCTGTTTCCGGTGCGCAACGCGGCGGCGAACAGGCGGGCGTCGCGCCGCCCCGGATGGGCGTGGGCGGCCGCCCGGCCCGCCGCGTCGGCGGCATCGGCATCGGCCAGTAGCGGAGTCAGGGCTTGATCGAGATCTTTTTCGGCGTCCGGTGGCAGGACGACGATCTCCTGTACCAGGACGCATCCGGCGACGGCGGGCGGCCAGCTCGTGGTGGCCAGGAATTCGTCCAGCGGCATAGTTCCGGCGGCGACCTCGTCGGGTAGCGGGTCCTGCGCCACCGGGGTCAGTTCGTTGCCGGTGTCGACCTGATCGATCAGGGTGGGCTCGGCGACCACCAGGTCCGCGGTCCGCACCAGGGCGAACATCTGCGGTGCGGCGCCCCAGCCCTCGGCGTCCACGAACTCGGCGACCTCGTGGACGGAACGGGCAAGGACTATTTCGGCATGCAGGTCGTCGCTCACCGGACCATCCTCGCATCCGGCGCGGCGACACCGCCCAACCCTGCGGTCGCGAAGATGTCCGTTTTCCGTAAAGTGGGCGCTGAGGGTCCGCACGGACCCGACCGCAACAATTCGGACTGCGGCGCAGCGGCCGGTGGCGCTACCGGTTCGCCCGCCGCCGGACCCTGGAGAGTGGCATCGTGGGCATGCGCCCCCAAGCCGGTTTACCCTCGCTGTCCCGGCGCAGCCGTGTGCTGCTGGTGGCGGCGGTGGTGGTGGCCGCACTGCTGTTGGTAGGGCCGCGGCTCGTCGACACGTACACGAACTGGTTGTGGTTCGGGGAGGTCGATTTCCGTGGTGTCTACCTGACCGTCCTGCTGACCAGGGTCGCGATCTTCCTGGCGGTCGCGGTGGTCGTCGGCGCGATCGTCTGGCTGGCGTTACTGCTGGCCTACCGATCCCGGCCGGTGTTCGTGCCGGCTTCCGGGGCCGGTGATCCGATCGCTCGTTACCGCACCACCGTGCTGAGCAAGCTGAAGCTGTTCGGTTTCGGTATCCCGGCGCTGCTGGGTGTCCTCTCCGGGCTGGTGGCGCAGTCGAACTGGGTCACCGTCCAGCTGTTCCTGCACGGCGGCTCCTTCGGCCGTACCGATCCCCAGTTCGGTTTGGACGTCGGTTTCTACGCCTTCGATCTGCCGTTCTACCGGATGGTGCTGAACTGGCTGTTCGTGGCCGTGGTGATCGCATTCTTCGCGAATCTGGTGACCCACTACATATTCGGCGGTTTGCGGCTGACCGGCCGCGAGGGCGTGCTCACCACACCGGCACGGATCCAACTGGCGGCGCTGGCCGGAACCTTCGTCCTGCTCAAGGCGGTCGCCTACTGGTTCGACCGCTACCAACTGCTGATGAGTAGCCGCAAGGAGCCGACCTTCAACGGTGGTTCGTTCACCGATATCAACGCGGTGCTGCCGGCCAAGCTGATTCTGTTGTCCATCGCGATCATCTGTGCGATCGCGTTCTTCGCCGGGATCGTGCTACGCGATCTGCGGGTGCCCGCGATGGCGGCGGCGCTGCTGGTGCTCTCGTCGGTGCTGGTGGGCGCGGTGTGGCCGCTGATGGTCGAGCAGTTCTCGGTGCGCCCGAACGCGGCGGAGAAGGAACGCGAGTACATCGAACGCAATATCGATGCCACCCGGTACGCCTACGGAATCACCGACGACAAGATCGAATACGTTCCCTACAAGGGCGAGAGCAGCAAGAACCCGGTGAACGTGCCGGTGGACCACGCCACCATCGCCAATGCCCGGCTGCTCGATCCGAACATCCTCTCGCCGACGTTCACCCAGCTGCGCCAGCTGAAGAACTTCTACGGGTTCCCCGAGGAGCTCGATATCGACAGGTACGAGCTCAACGGGCAGATCCAGGACTACATCGTCGCCGCCCGCGAACTGTCGCCGGCCACCCTGAGCGGTAACCAGACCGACTGGATCAACAAGCACACCGTCTACACCCACGGCAACGGTTTCGTCGCCGCCCCGGCGAACCGGGTCAACCGGCCGCAGTCCGAAGATCCCAATTCGGGCGGCAGCAGCGACTCCGGGTACCCGATCTTCCTGGTCAGTGACCTGTTCACGCCGAAGGACCAGCAGCGGATCAAGGTCGATCAGCCACGGATCTACTACGGTGAGCTGATCTCGCAATCGGATCCCGATTACGCGATCGTCGGTGCGGAAGAGGGGCAGGAGCCCCGCGAGTACGACACCGATCAGTCGCGGTTCACCTACGACGGCGCCGGCGGTGTGCCGATCGGCAACTGGTTCAACCGGCTGGCGTTCGCCGCCAAGTACGCCGAACGCAATATCTTGTTCTCCTCGGCGATCAGCAACGATTCGAAGATCCTCTACAACCGCTCGCCCCGGGAGCGGGTACAGAAGGTCGCGCCGTGGCTCACGACCGACGGCAACGCCTATCCCGCGGTGGTGGACGGCCGGATCAAGTGGATCGTGGACGCCTACACCACGCTCGACAGCTACCCCTACGCGCAGACCACCTCGTTGGAGGGCGCGATCGAGGACAGTATCGATCAGCGCACCGGCCGGTTGCTGCCGCGTAAGGAAGTCAGCTACATCCGTAACTCGGTGAAGGCGACCGTCGACGCCTACGACGGCACCGTCGAGCTCTACGAGACCGACCCCACCGATCCGGTCCTGAAGGCGTGGCGCGGGGTGTTCCCCGACGCGGTGAACCCGGAGAGCGAGATCAGCCCCGAACTGCGGGCGCATTTCCGGTATCCGGAGGATCTGTTCAAGGTGCAGCGCGAGATGCTCACCAAATACCACGTGGACGATCCGCGCGAGTTCTTCAGGAACAACGCGTTCTGGTCGGTGCCCGCCGATCCGACGGTGGAGGGCGTATCGGCCAGCCAGCCGCCCTACTACGTGTTGTTGGGCGATCCGGAAACCGGTAAGCCGACGTTCAACCTGACCAGTGCGATGGTGGGCTACAACCGGCAGTTCCTGTCGTCCTATATCTCGGTGCGCTCCGATCCGGAGGGCTACGGCAAGTTCAGGATTCTGCAACTGCCGACCGATACCCAGACGCAGGGTCCGCAGCAGACGCAGAACACGATGACGACAGCGCCCCAGGTGTCGCAGGAGAAGACGCTGCTGTCCAACTCGAACAAGATCAGATACGGCAATCTGCTCACCTTGCCGATCGCCGACGGCGGGATCCTGTACGTCGAGCCGTTCTACAACGAACGCAACACCGGCCAGAACACGGCGACCTTCCCGCAGCTCCTGCGCGTGCTGGTGAGTTATCGCGATCAGGCCGGAAGTGTGAAGGTCGGATACGGCTCGACCCTGGCCGACGCGTTGAACCAGGTGCTACCGGGCGCCGGTGCATTGGCGACGCCGTCGGGCGGCGATCCGGCCACGCGACCCAACCCGGGCGCCACGCCGCCACCTGCCGACACGGACGACCGGCAACCCGAGGATGAGGGCACCGGTACCAGCGAGGGTGCCGCCCCACCGCCGGCCACGGGTTCGGCGGCCCAGAATGCCGCCGCGGCCGAGCTCGATCGCAGAATCGAAGCGGTGCGCAGCGCGATGCGTACCGGGAACTTCGAGGACTTCGGCCGGGCACTGGACGAACTGGAAGCCGCGGTCGAGGCCTACCAGGACGCCGGTAGATAACAGACCAGGCCGGTCTGCGGCCCACGGATAACGCAACAAGAGGCGCTGCCGTCCTTCGGGACGGCAGCGCCTCTTGTTTCACGCGGTGACCGGCGCTCGATCAGGCGCCGTGCGGTGTCACAGGTACGAACCGCACACCGGCCAGGCGCCGGGGCCCTGAGTGGCGAGCACGTTCTCGGCGACGCGGATCTGCTCCTCGCGGCTGGCGTTGTGCGCCGAGCCGCTACCACCGTTGGCTTCCCAGGTGCTCTGGGAGAACTGCAGGCCGCCGTAGTAGCCGTTGCCGGTGTTGATGGACCAGTCGCCGCCGCTCTCGCACTGGGCGACAGCATCCCAGTTGCCCGAGTAAGCCGAGGCGGTGGCGGTGGAAAGACCGAACGGTACGGCAACGAGAGCCCCGGCGATAGCGGTCATGCCGAGGGCGCGGGTGCTGAACTTTCGGGTCTTGGTCATATGCGAATCCCTCCCTGTGCCCACCGGCAGCGCGTTGGAAGCTGCGTGCCCCTGTCCCCAGGTGTTGTGTCGGGGTTTGAGCCGAACCGTGGGACAGGGTTGCCGGTGTTCTCCGATTCGGTCGGCCCGTCCCGGTCTGGTCGGGGCCTGCGAACGACCGTAACCAAGAATTCTCCGCAGATCACGTATCGATAACTATCAATATGTGTATTGGCGAGAGTCGGGAATATATGGAAAACTGCTGGTCATAATCCGAATTTCCGCTACCCGCTCGAACGTGTGATCACACGGAAATGTGACGGGGATCACTGAATAATCGTAATTCGTGTCACGCGTATCGCGTTCGAGATCTGGGGCAATCGATTCGCTAACAGTCGGTGACCCGATATGGCCGAGAGTGAGTCCGGTCGATCGCTGCTTTCGGCGCCCGGGTCCGTCCGGAATGCGGGTGGCGCCGCTCATGGCCGGAAGAAAATGCGGTTGACCTGGCAATTTGGCAACCCCGCCGAGACGTGTGTAATGTTGTGTTCACCCAACGCGGGGTGGAGCAGCTCGGTAGCTCGCTGGGCTCATAACCCAGAGGTCGCAGGTTCAAATCCTGTCCCCGCTACTACCGGAAAGGCCCCGGAGAGGACATCCTCTCCGGGGCCTTTCCTTGTTTCGAAGGTGCGATGCTCCGGTGGTCCGGGCCGGTCGGCGCCACTACGGCGGCCCTTGTGTGAGTCGGTGTCGTCTCTTCCGTAGTCGTTCGGGTGGTCGGTGTGCGCTTCGTCGCGCCCGGATCGGCTGGCCGGCTGCGGGGTGTTTGCACGCACGGCCGGCCCTGCTCCGGGTCGGCGGCCGTTGTGGACGTTCTTTGTCGATACCGAATACCTTCGTTCGAGGGCGCGGCACGATAGCGACGTGATCAGGCAAACAATCAGCTAATTCGCGATGAGTGTGGTATCTCCGGATGGTCGGGAGTTCATCCGATTCGTGATATCGGACCGAGAACTCCATGAGATCAGGCAATTTCGGCTCTTCGAGAAATTGCTCGGTATGAATTGCATCGGTGTAATTCACGACGGTCCCCCGGTAGGTCACGTAGTAGCAACGGAAGTTGGGGTACCTGCGCCGCCAACGTTGCGTGAAGGCAACGGTTTCCAGGAACCAGGCCAGGCGGGCCGTGCGACCGTACCGGCCGGGCCCCGTGTCGCGCGTCCGTCACATCCGTCGCGGGCGTTGCCCGACCGAGACCTGAACTGGTTTGCTGGGTTGCGCTGTCGCGAACCGGAGGATCACCTGTTATGCCGTCGAATTTCACGCTCAGGGCCGTCAATACGGCGCACCGGGCACTGCTGCGCCTCAGCCGCGGCCGGCTGGGGACCGAGTACTTCGGGATGCCGGCTCTCGAACTGATCACCAGCGGCCGGAAAACCGGTCGCCCTCGCTCGGTCATGCTCACCGCGCCGATTGTGGACGGTGATGACTACATCGTCGTCGCCTCGCGCGTGGGCGACCCGGCGAATCCGGCGTGGTATCACAATCTCCGGGACAATTCGGCAGTCGAGGTCGCGTTTCGCAACGGGCCGCGTAAACCGATGACCGCTCGCGTTCTGCTCCCGCAGGAACGGGCGTCGCTGTGGCCCCGGATCGTCGCCGACTATCCGGTCTACGGTGACTATCAGAAACGGACTACACGTGAAATCCCGTTGGTACGACTCACTCCCCGCTCGGCCGGGCAGCCCGCACTCCCTGGGGAGTAACGGCCCCGGGCGTTGTCGTCGTTGCGGTGCCCGCCCCTCGGCTCCGGACACCCCACACGGTGGCGTGGGGCGCGCCGCGGCGTGCGAGGGACGGAACCTGGACGAGTGCCGTGTTCACGGTCTGGAGCCTGCGTTGCCGGGTGTGGGCCGATAGGCCGCGTTCGCGGTCCGGAACGTGCGTTGCCAGGAATCGCCCGAAGGACGCGTTCGCGCTCCGGAACGTGTAGTCGGGAATCGGCCGATGCGCTGCCGGGCGTGATTGCGCCCTCGCTTCCGCGGGCGGCGCCCCGCCCGTCGATCTCGGCCGAATCCTGCCGGGATTACGCGTGCGGGACGGTGGGGACGGTTCCTGTCCGCCGGCCCGGGCCCGGTGAGCCCGGGCCGGCCATGATGTCGCGCCACCAGGCTTCGAGCCGGCTGGGCTCGGGCCAGATCACGGGGGTGTGGTCGGCGGTCGTTTCCACGTCGTTCTCCTCGGGGCCGGTGTTGTCGGGCATCCTTGCCTCCTGTACGCGTGGTGCGCCGGCGGGTCGCCACGTATGGGTACGCTGCTTCGATTTCGCCGCCCCCTGAAACCGGTTCGCCGGAAACTCCCGCGACCGAGCAACATTGTGACAGCAGATCGCCGGACCCGCCCGGTACCAATGTGTCGCAATTCTAGCCTTTTTCGTTCAGGCCGTGCTCCGGTTTGTGGCGCACCGATTCTCCGGGCTTCGGAGCATAGCCATAGTTCGATAGCGGCAGGTAATGTGGATAAGTCTGTGCGAGCGGGGTTTCGGTGATCTCCGCAGGTGGCAGGCAAGATCATGATCGACAAAACGACCGGTTCGTAGAATTCGACGGGATTATCGAGCGGGCGCGGGGTGGGAAATATCGCATTGATGTATGCGTAAATGTTCTTTCATTTGCCGGTGCACGGATGTGAACGAGGATGAAATCGCCGGGCCGGAAACGGTCGGCGCGAGTGCGACCGTCCGCGGTTACGCTGGGTAGACTGCCAGGCATGTCGGTGGCTTCACCGCGGTCGCGGATCCCGGGGGCGGTCAATGGGTACGCGGCGCGCTGGCAGCAGCACAACACCGAACGGCAGCGCAAGATCTTGCAGGCCGCGGTGGAACTGCTCGAGGAGAAGCCGGCCGGCGCGGAGATCCCGGTGATCCAGATCGCCGAACGGGCCGGGGTGGCCAAATCGGTGGTGTACCGGCAGTTCAGCGGTCGCGAAGATCTGGACCGGCGGATCCGGTCGTACCTGATCGACGATCTCGGGGCGGTGCTCGACGCACAACTGGACGTGTCCACCGGCTCGGTGCGCGAGATCATCACCCGCACCGTCCGTGCGGTGGCCGACTGGATGGCGGATCATCCCCACCTCACCGCGTTCGCGCGTTCCGGGCCACCGGCGGGCGGTCCGGACAATGTCGACGCGATCAGCAGCCTGAAAACTCGCATCTCGGCACGTTCACAGGAGCTGATCGAGGGAATCGGTGAGATCGTGGGTGTCGATTCGGCGGCCCTCGAACCTGTGCCGTTCGCCGTGGTGACGATGGTGGAAGGAGTGCTCGCCGCCTGGGTTGCCGATCCACGGTCCAGGCGGACGCGCGCCGAGGTGGTCGCCGATCTGGCCGGCTACGCGTGGTACGTCCTCGACGGCGCGGCCCGCGCGGTCGGTGTGGTGGTGGATCCGGACCGGGAACTGGCCGAAGTGGTCGCGGGGCTCAGCGTCACCCCGTGAGCGTCCTGGCCCGGGCCGGAACCGTGCCGGTCCGGGGTGCCGGGTCAGGCGACCGCAGGCCGGATCCGGCGTTCCGGTTCGCTGCGGTAGCGCGAACGGTCGCCGTCGATTCCCAGTGCCCGCCACAGCCGGGTGGTGACCGGGTTCATCAGGCCGAGTTCGTCGGCGAGGGCGCGCATATCGCCGAAATAGCCGGACAGGATCCCGCGAGAATGCGGACTGCGCCAGAAGGCCTCTTCGATCACCGAGCGCGGTACCTCGAATCGGCGGGCGAACTCGGGCGGAGGCGCCATGATCTCGCCGGCCAGCCAGCGTAGCGCCAGCGGGAAGGAGATTCCGCACAGTGCGGTGGAGATCGGGCCGAGTTTCTCGATATGCGCGCGCAGGAATTCTCCCGCGAACGAGATATGCCGGGCTTCCTCGGCGATATGGATCTCCATCGTCCGCACCACCAGGGGCGGCAGATTCGCGCCGTTGCGGATCATCGCCTTCTGGTAGTGGTCGATCGGTTCCTCACCACCCAGGATCCCGAGGAAAAGAATGACGTGGGCGTAACCGCCGGCCACCCCGATGAACGGGGACAGGGCCCGGAAGATCGGCCGCATACCGGGGACATCGTCGCCGATCCGGTTCACCAGTTCCTGGAACATCTGGATGTGATTGCACTCTTCGGTCATCTCGTGCAGGCAGTACCGGAACTCCGGCGAACCGTTGGGCAGCTTTGCGATGTACTGCATCATGCCGCGGATCAGCACGGTTTCGAAGGCCGCGCCGACCTTGATGGCATTGGCGATCCGCCAGCGCCCGATCTCGATCTGCTTGTCGACCGGCAACTGGCGATACCAGTCGGTGGCGCCGAGTGGATCGTAATCGGGGGAGAGGATCCAGCGCGGATCGTTGCGGTCGAGTGCCAGTTCGGGTGCGTCCCAATCGATATCGAGATAAGGGTCGAAGCGGCGGCGCACCGAGCCTTCCGACAGCGTTTCCAGCATTTCGCGGTACCGGGCTCCCAGTTTCGGGGCCCGGGGCAGAGTCGACGGCGTCATCGGTGCCTCCTCGTGCGTTATGGGGTACATCTCCACCCCGAAATTTACCGGGACTTAGAGTCTCAGTAAATAGCCGGCGGGCTGTTGCAACGGAATCGTGCCTCGAGCAGGGCGGTACCGGGTCGTCGCCGCGAGCCGACCGGCTCGCGGCGGGAGTGCGCGGCGGGAGTGCGCGGTCGCTCGGAGACAGAATGCTCCTCGGTGACGCCGTCGGGTGGTCGCCCGGGCCTTCGGAGGGGGAGGCAGGAGGTCGCGCAGGAAACCGTGGAGTCCACCCGACGTACATCCGGGCGGCCGAGCACGCCCGGGATGTGCTGCGTCAGGCGACCGTATCCGTGTAGATGCGCAGAGTTTCCAGGCGGGGCGCGGCCGGGTGGAAATCGAGGATCAACAGCACCGGCCCGTCCGGGGTTTCACCGCTGACGGTCACCGATCGGCCCGCCGCGAGAGTTTTCCCGCAGCGCAGGCCGCGGGCCCGCGCCACCAGTTCCGCGGGTGGAATCGACTCCCCGGACCACAACCGCACGGTTTCGCGGCCGCCCGCCAGTTCGGTGACGGTGGCCGTATCTCCCGTTGCCGCGGCCGCGCACAGCCGGTGGGTGATCTCCTTACCGGTCCGCCCGATGCCGGTCACGGCCCGGGCCATCCCCAGCAGGCCGGATGCACCCTGATTGCGCAGCAACAGCCCGCCGAGCCGGGTGCCCGCGCGCAGGCCCGCGATACCGGTGCTCATGAGCTGCCCGATCATCGGTAGCAGTTCCCAGTAGGCCGCGAGGTGTGAGATACGCAGATCGCCGTCTTCCTCGGTGATCTCGTAGCGCAGATGCATCGGCACCCGCACTCGGGCGCCGGTCGACATGGTGATGGTGATGGTGAGATCGCGGACGACGGTCGCGGGGCCGGCGAAATCGTAGGCGACGTCGAAAACGATGTCGTTGGGGGCGATGAAGGTGTCGTAGAAGCGGGCGATCGCGTCGTACCCCCGATGCGGAGCGGAACCGACGGGATCGTTGACCACCGCGTCGCGGGTGAACAGGCCCACCCAGGCGGCTCGATCGTGGACGGCCACCGCGCGTGGCGAGGCCAGGACGGCGTCTCGCAGTTCGGTGGCGGTCGGGTCCAGCGGCACGATGCCTCCTTACGGTCTCCGGATCGCGGTCATAGTAGAACACGTTCTATCGAGGTCGGAAGGTATTGCTATGCCTGCGTGTGAAGATGTCGGTGCGGTGCGGCATCATCTGTGCACGCAGCTATTCGACGAAACAGTGAGATTGCCCCCGGAGTGCCCCATGCCGTCGCGAACACCATCGAGCGCGAAGCCGAAACCCCTGTCCGACAACGACCTCGAACAGATCTCCGCGGAGATCGAAGCGGGCCGCCCGCCGATGGTGTGGTTCACCGCCGCGGCGGTGGGAGTCACCGAAGGGCGCTCGGGCAAGGTCGTCTCGCTCGGCGACCCGGCCGACGGCGATTTTCTGCAGGTCCGCCCCACCGGGTCCAAGGATGTACTCTCCTTCGGGCCCACCGAGGTGACCCTCACCAAACCACAGCGTGATCGGCCGGCGCCCGCGGCGGCGTCGAAAGCCGCTCCCGAGACCCGACCCGCCCCCGAACCGAAGGAAGCGCCCGTGCCCACCGCTGCGTCCCAGACCACCGCCGAGAAACGGGCCCCCGGATCCGCCCCCACCACCGCGAACAAGTCCACGGCCGAAGCGAAACCGGCTGCGGCACCGCGGACGCCGGCTCCGGCCAAGGCGGCCAAGGCGCCCGCCGCGCGTAAGGCGAAGACCGCGGAGGTCGTGGTCACTATCAACGGCACCGCCGACGGTGAATGGACCGTCGATGTGACCAGCGGCAAGAAACGCACCGCCCGCGCTCTACCGGTGGCCGGCCCGGCGGTGGCCCAGGCGGCGAAACTGCTGCACCCCGAAGTCGCCGAGGTGGTCGACAGCCTGCTCGACGCCGTGCGTGGCGCGCAGGAAGCCAAAGTCCAGCAACTGCAAGCCGAATTGGAGCAGGCCCGCAAACTGCTCGAGGAACTGTCGGACTGAACCAGGAACCGGTTTCGGGCCGCGCACGGCCGGGTTCCCCGGGGCGCGCGGGCGAATACGACTGATCAGACCGCTGTCTCCCGCGGCCAGCTGTGCTGGATCGGCTCGGCGGGGGTGTGCCGCATGGCATCGTGGAACATGTAGCCGAAACCCCGGCGTTTCGCCAGGTACATGGCCGCGTCGGCATCGCGGATGAGATCGTCGACGGTGGCGTCGATATTGCGCGGGCCGCCGCAGGCCAGGCCGATACTGGCGGTGAGCGGCACCTCGCCGATACTGAGCCGGAACGGTTTCATGAAGGTGCCCAGCAGGCGTTCGGCCATCGTGGTCGCCTCGTCGCGATCCAGCGGCGCCAGCACGACGAATTCGTCGCCGCCGTACCGGGCCACCACATCGTCGCGGCGCACGGCGGTCCGGATCCGGTGCGCGGCCTCGGCGATCAACTCGTCGCCGACCGTATGCCCGTAACTGTCGTTGATCGCCTTGAACTCGTCCAGATCGACGAACAGCAGACACAGCGGCCGCTCGGCCCAGTCGCGATGTTCGCGGTGCAGCACCCGCAGCAGCGCCGAACGGTTCAGCAGACCGGTGAGCGGATCGTGATCGGCCTGGTACTTCGCCTGCCGTTCACTGCGTGCGCTACGCCCGATGGCGCGTTCGCTGCGGATCAGCAATCCGATCAGCAGCAATGCCAGCACAACCGACACGATGACCTGATCGAGCGGGCTGAGGGGGGCCCGTGCCACCGGCACGAGCGAGGAAACCACCAGGGCCACCGCGATCACGCTGGCGCGCTGCCGGGAATGGTGCAGCCGGATCTGCCGCGGCGCACTCAATGCCGTCATCGTCGGGTGCAGCGCCGCCCCGCCCACCGACACATAGGTGCCCAGGAGCGGGAGCAGCAGCACATCCGGATCCACCGTCAGCGTGTCCGCCGCCGCCAGGCGGTAGCCGATATCGGTGAGCAAGGCCCCCGCTACGCCGAGATGCAGTAGCCGCAGCGATGTTTCCGACCGGCACGAGGTGGCCAGGGAATGCGCGAGCAGGGTGAGCAGCAACGCGTCGAAAACCGGAAAGACCACCGCGGTCAGCGTATTCACGACCGCTTCGCCGGAGTGCAGCACGGGGGCGATGAGGAAGATCCAGGATGCCAGCAGCGCGCCGAGTCCGATCAGTCCCGAATCCAGCAGCACATCGGGATGCGCGCGCGCCTGGCGTGGGCGCAGCCACAGCAGCGCGGCCAACACGATTCCGGTGTATCCGGTGAGGGTGCATATCTCGTCGAGAGGGGTGGACGCGGCCGGGGTGAATTCACGGACGACGGTGCCGACGGCGAAGGGGACGGCCGCGCCCGCCAGCAGGTACCAGGGCAGCGCCGGCACCGGCCGGTGCCGGCGCACGCCGAAAACGATCGCCGCCACGGTACCCAGTGCGACCGATACCGCCACCAGTAACGACAGCACGCGGGAATCGACAACCAGGTGAACCGCGACCGCGGCACCCACGATCGCCGAAACCACCGCCCAGCAACCTATCCCGTGAAAGCCGTACCGTCCTGCACGCTGTGGTTCGCTGATGATCATCAGCCCCCCTTGTTGTCGCTCCATTCCCGGTGAAATCGAGCCGCGTCTCAGGTCGGAAATCCTTGTCTGTCGTGCTCTACCTGCCCAGCGAGCGGCGGCTGACGAAACCGAGTCTTCCTGTACGAGGGGATGTCCGAGCCGGGCGCTGCACGTCCGACACCAAAACTGGACTATTGGTCCGATGATGACATGCAGTGCCGAATTTGTCGCTGTCTTGGCGCAACAACGTCGTAACGGGTGTCTCGATCGCCGGTGGCGTACCGACCGGCCGCCCGGTGCAGCTCGTACGGTGGTCCGGTGACTGGAAGCGAGGAGAAAACCGATACGCGCCGCTCCTGGTCGGCGCCCGGCCGGGTCAACCTGATCGGTGAGCACACCGATTACAACGACGGGTTCGTCCTGCCGATCGCGATACCGCTGGCGGTCACCTGCCGCGGCGTCCGGCACACCGACGAGCTGGTACGGGTGCGGTCCCGGCAGCGCGCGGGCGAGCCAGTGCGCCTACCAGCCGCGGATCTGGCCGCCGAACGCGACCGGGTACCCCGCTGGGCGCGGTATCCGCTCGGGGTGCTCGCCGAGTTCGGGCGGCGCGGACATCGGGTCGCGGGATTGGATCTCGAATTCGACGGCGAAGTACCGGCCGGTGCGGGATTGTCGTCTTCCGCCGCACTGTGCTGTGCCACCGCGGTGGCCGTGCGTGATCTCTGTGCGCCGGGGACCGGCGACCGAGAACTGATCGATATCGCCCGCGCCGCCGAGAACGACTATGTGGGCGCGCCCACCGGGATCCTCGATCACGCCGCCTCGATCCTGTGCACCGCCGGCCATGCGCTCTTCCTGGATGTCCGGGCCTTCCAGAGCGCGGAAACCGGTGGCTTCGAGCAGCTTCCGTTCGACCTGGCGGCAACCGGCCTGCGTCTGCTGGTCATCGATACCGGTCAGGCGCACGAGCACGCCGGGGGCGGATACGCCACCCGCCGGGCCGAATGCGCCGCAGCGGCGGCGGCGCTCGGCGTGGGGTCGCTGCGCGATATCGGCGATATCGACCGTCTGACCGGCCTCGCCGACCCCGTGCTGTACCGGCGCGCGCACCATGTGGTGAGCGAGAACGAGCGGGTCCGCCGGGTGGCCACACTGCTTCGCGAAGGCGTGGACCCCCGGGCGATCGGCCCCCTGCTGAACGAAGGACATGCCTCGCTGCGCGACGATTTCGCCGTGTCGACCGAGGTGCTGGATACGGCTGTCGATACGGCACTGGAGGCCGGGGCGCACGGGGCGCGCATGGTGGGCGGTGGATTCGGGGGCAGCATCATCGCCCTGGTCGATACCGCCGCTGCCGAGCGAGTCGCGGCGGCGGTACGGCAGCGGCTGGCGGGGATCGGATACGACCGGTCCAGAACTTTCGAAGCTGTCGCCGGGCCGGGAGCCGGGCCGCTCGGGTGAGCTCCCCGGAAACCGGGCCGGGCGCGGCGGCCGCCCGACCCTGGGACGCGACTTCGGACATTGCCGTGCTCCGATCGCCGCGGTACTTCCGGCCGCTGGCCCCGCCGTGGTCTGCGGCCGGACGGAATGGCGCGGTCTATCCCTTCTGTGGTTTCCGCACTCGCCCGACGACGATGTCGACCAGCAGAAAGACCAGCAGGCTCAGGCCGAAAACCGGCGCGAACCAGCCGATCAGCGCTGCCGCCACCAGGGCCGGGATCGCGAGCGGCAGGCAGCGGCGTAGCACACCGCGCCGCGGGGGTCTACCCGCGGCGCGCCAGGTACCCGCGGTTGCGGGACGGCGCTGCCACCACATGAGGTAACCGCGAACGATCACGGTGACCAGTCCCACCATCGCTACCAGGAGAAGTAACTGGTTGGGCAGGCCGAACATCAGGCCCATATGGAGCTGGATACCCCAGTTGGCCAGCTTGGCCATAAGATTCCACTCGGAATAGGGCAGCTGATCGGTGATCGCGCCGGTGGCGCCGTCCACCGCGACCGCATCCACTGTCAACGTGCCCGACCGGCGTAGCTCTTTGACCGCGAAGGCTCCGGCATCCGCGCCGGGAACACTGATCTCGGCCGGTTTCGTGACTCCGGCCGCACGGGCGGCAGCCAGTACGGTGTCCAGTTGTTCGATCCGCTCGGCCGCAACGGTATGCGTCATCGCGGGAGTACCGTGGTGGCCGGCGTGATCGGAGTGGTTCGAGGACGCCGAATTCGGGAGCGCGGTATCGACCGCCGGGGTGGTCCAGCTCAGGTCCTCCCGCAACTGTTCGATATTGGCGCCCGCATAGGTCGACCAGGTGAGCCCCGTCGCCGAGAGCAGGAGCAAGACCGGCAGGATCCACACACCGACCGCGCCGTGCCAGTTGAGACGGCGTCCGCGCGTGTTCGGTGCCAGGTCGGGGGCGAACAGCCAGATTGCGGAATTACGCCGGCGGCGTGCCCGTACCCGCCGTACCCACAACACCAGTCCGGCCGATGCGATCAGCCACAGCCATGAGGCCGCCAGCTCGGAATACAGCCGCCCCGGTTCACCCAGGTGGAGGTGGCGGTGTGCCTGAGATATCCAGGCCCGGACCGGCAGCGCGCCGGAACTGCCGTAGACCACCGATTCTCCCACCGGCCGAGCGGTGACCGGATCGACGAAGACCGCGCGCCGCTCGGATTCCCCGAGACCGGGATCGCTGAACAGCACGCGGGTCGTTTCGCCCGGTACCGGCGCCGGGGCGACCGCGACGAGGGTGAGCTCCGGGCGAGCCGCGACGCCCGCGGCGACCTGCTCGGACAGCGGCCGCTGCGGACCTTCGGTATCCGCGTACAGCACATCCCGGTGCACAAAGGATTCGAGGGTGGGGGAGATTGCGTAAAGGGCCCCGGTCAGCGCCGCTGTCAAGAGGAACGGCCCCACGAAGAGGCCGGCGTAGAAGTGCAGCCGGAGCGCGAGCGCACGGAATGCGCCCCGGCCCGGTTTGTTCGTGTTCGTCGCGGGCGCGGCGTTGTCGCGCGCCTCGGCGACCTCGGTGGTACTCAAGGTTGCTACCTGCCTGTGCTGGCTCGGGCGCACCCACCGGACGGTGCCGGGGCGTGCGCACAGATCCCGGCGGCCCGCTACGGCTCTACCGGGATGGGGAAATCCGGCGTGGCCGGGCGAGCGACCGTGCGGAGACACGGTGCGGCCGGCGGGCCGGACGAGAGATCAGACCAGGACGGCGGTGGGCGGCGCGCGGGTACCGCCGGTACCGGTGACGAGGATGCGTGGAACCAGGCGGTCGCGATGCGTCGTACGCAACGGCGCAGGGCCGGCGATCGCCGGGGGTCGCGGGACCAGGGGGATGATCCGGGACAGCGCGGCGGCACCCGCCCGGTAGGCGGCCTCGGTACCACGGACGAGCAGTGCGGCGGCCCACGCGGCCAGGACATGTGCCGCGATCATCGCCGGCGTCAGCTGCAGATCACCGTGATGCAGATGCCCGCTACCCCAACCGAGACAGAAATGACCCACCAGCTGGCCGGCCGCCAAGGCGGCGGTGAGCCCGGCCTGTCCGGTACGAAAACCGGCGACCAGCGCACCGAGGACCGCGGCGGTCGCACCCAGCAGCATGATCGCCGTACTGTCCGGGGTAGTGGTGGGCGCGGCCCAACCGTGCGCGGCGACCGCAACGCCACCCGAGATCAGTCCGGCCACCGCGCCGCGGACGCGCGCGGCACCGCGACGGTCCACCGGATGGGTGGCGCCGAACCTGATCTGCACCGGGCAATGATAGCTGTGTTGGTGTGCGCCGCCTTCGGCGTCGCGGGTTTCGGCCCCCGGGACGGGCCGAAACTTTCCGGGCCTCGAACCGCCGTGGCGATCGCCGAGGTCCGCGAACAGTCCAGTCGTCGGTGGCCTCGCGCAGGTCCGGGCTCGTCCCGATGTGCTGAGCCCGGTGTCAACCTGCTGGGACGACCCGTGACGAAGCGCGCGGTATGGCCGGCGGCCGTGCGGTCCGGGTCACCGGTCGGGTTCCAGCTCCGTCAGGGGTTTGCGGAGCAGTTTTCCCGTGGCGTTGCGGGGGAGTTCGTCGAGGAAGATCACCTCGCGGGGGACTTTGTAGCGGGCGAGGTTCGCCTTGACGTAGTCCTTGATCTCCTGCGGGTCCCGGGACGAACCGCGCCCGGGGACCACCACTGCTCGCAGTCGTTTGCCGAACTCGCGGTCGTCCACGCCGACCACCGCGGCCTCCAGGACATCGGGGCGGTTGGCGATGAGATGCTCGACTTCCTGTGGGAAGACGTTCTCGCCGCCGGAGACGATCATGTCGTCGTCGCGGCCGTCGATGAACAGCAGGCCGTTGCGGTCCAGGTGCCCGACATCGCCGGAGGACATCATGCCGTCCACCTGTTCCTTGGTGCGGCCGTCGGTATAGGCATTGAACGCGTGCGGGTTGTCGATGAAGATCGTGCCGGTCACCTCTGGTTCGGTGATCCGCTGACGGTTCTCGTCGTACAGTGCGATCCGCACCCCGACCGGTGGCCGGCCCGCCGTGCCCGGCTCGGCGCGCAGTTCCTCCGGGGTCGCCACGGTGATCACCGCGCATTCGGTGGAGCCGTACAGGTTGTACAGCACATCGCCGAAGTATTCGCCGGTGCGCACCACCACATCCGGTGGGATGGCCGAACCGGCCGCGAAGATGACCCGTAGCGAGGACACATCGTAGCGGTCCAGGACTTCGCGCGGCTGGTCGAGGATGCGCTGCAGCATGGTCGGCACCACGACGAGCGAATCCGCCCGGTAGCGTTCGATATTGGCCAGGGTGAGTTCGGGGTCGAACCGCCGCTGCTGAAAGATCACCCGGTTGCCGAGGCCGAGGCCGAGGCTGAACTGAGACAGTCCGGTGCCGTGGAAGATCGGGGCCGCCATCACCATCGTGCCGTTGCTGGGCAGCGGTACCCGGTCGATGAACTGGGCGGAGATGAACGGGCTCACCTTGTCCCGCGGGGCGCCCTTCGGGGTGCCGGTGGTTCCGCTGGTCAGGATGACCGTACCGCCGGGTTTACGGGGCGCGGTGAGCGGCGCGGTGGACTGGCCGGCGGAGACCGATTCGACCGTGGGGATCGCGGCGTCCGCGTGGTCGGATTCGTCGACCCAGGTCAGGATGCGCGGAATCGACGCCGGGATCGCGCTCATCAGTTCGAAGAACTCACTGTCGTGCAGCACGGCCTTGACCTGCTCGCGTTCGGCCACGTCGGCGAACTGCGGTGTGGCGAAACCGGTGTTCATCAGCACCGCACGCAGGCCCAGTTTGCCGGCGGTGAGCATGCTCAGCACCATCCCGCGGTGGTCGCGGGCCAGGATGGCCACCACATCACCGGCGCGCAGGCCGCGTTCTACCAGTCCGCGCGCGAACGCGTTCGACTGCTGATCGAGGTCGCGGAAGGTGAGTTCGCCTTTTTCGTCGGCGATCGCGGGGGAATCGGGCCGGTCCTGCACGGCATGCATCACGACGGCCGCGAACGGGCCGTATCTGCCCGCATTGACCATCGATTTGACGGCGTGGTCGAGCCGCAGCGGATCGAACAGGCCGCGTTTACGCATGACGTTCACGGCCAGCGCGATATCGCCGGCCTTGCGAACGGGGCCGGGCAGCGACAATGTCATCGGCGACAACCTTCCGCGGCGCAACCGCCGGATCGGCGGCCTACCTGTTCGAACTCCAGTGCTGCGCCAACCCTAGCAACCCGGACCGCGGGTGCGCCGAGATTGTCTCGGACAGTAAAGAAACCGGGATATCGTTGTGGGATGTCCCGGTTTCCCCGGTCGAGAGGTGGTGTCAGACCTCGTATTCCACCAGGACCCGCCGCAGCAGTTTCCCGGTGGGATTGCGCGGCAGATCATCGAGGAAGATCACCTCGCGCGGAACCTTGTACCGGGCGAGGTTCTCCTTCACATGGGCCTTGATCTCGTCCTCGGTCGGAGTGTGGCCGGGTTCGGGCACCACGAATGCGCGCAGCCGCTTACCGAATTCCACATCGTCGACGCCGACCACGGCGGCATCGAAGATGTCCTCGCGTTCGAGCAACAGGTTCTCCACCTCCTGCGGGAAGACGTTCTCGCCACCGGAGACGATCATGTCGTCGTCGCGGCCGTCGACCATCAGCAGGCCGTCCTCGGTGAAATGGCCGACGTCGCCGCTGGACATGTAGCCGTCGATGATCTGCTTGTGCCGGCCGTCGGTGTACCCCTCGAAGGGGGCGCCGCTGCGGACGAAGATCCGGGCGGTGACGTTCTTGGCGTCGACTCGCTTGTCGTTGTCGTCGTACAACCGCACATCGCAGGTCAGCGGGGGACGGCCCACGGTGCCGGGGGCCTTGGCGAGCTCATGTGGCTGGGCCACGGTCGCGATGGCGACCTCGGTGGACCCGTACAGGTTGTGCACGACGGGCCCGAACACCTCGGCCGCGCGGGTGCTCAGTTCCGGGGAGAGCGCCGAACCGGCCAGCACGATGCCCTTCAGCGACGACGTATCGTATTTCGCCCGGATCTCCTCGGGCAGTTCCACCATCCGGTGCAGCATGGTCGGTACCGCGACGAGCATCTCGGCCTTGTGATCGGACACCATCTTCAACGTCGCCTCGGCGTCGAAACGGCGGCGCATGACGATCTTGTTGGTCAGACCGGTGGCCACCAGCCAGGTGCCCAGGCCCGTGCTGTGGAAGATCGGTGACACGATCACCATCGTGCCGCGTTTGCGGAACGGCATCCGGTCCAGGAATTGCGCGGTGGCCACCGGGGACGCCTTCTCGCGCGGTGCGCCCTTGGGCAGACCGGTGGTACCGCTGGTCAGAATGATGAAACCGCCCGGCTTACTCGGTACGGGCAGGGCATCCAGGCCGTTCTCGGCAATCAGGTCGTCGAGGCTCTTCGCGCCCTCGGGCAGTTCCGTGCCCTCGTCCACCCAGGTGAGGAAACGCGGCATATCGGCCGGCAGGGCGTCGAGCAGACCGACGAATTCGCTGTCGTGCAGGACCGCTTTGACCTTCTCGCGCTCGCATACCTCGGCGAACTGCGGTTTGGCGAAGCCGGTATTCATCAGGGCGATCTTCACACCCAGTTTGCCGGCGGCGGCCATGGACAGGATCAGGCCCCGGTGGTCGCGGGCCAGGATGCCGATCACGGTGCCCTCGGTGAGGCCGGCCTTGCGCAGGCCGTTCGCGATCTTCGTGGACTGCTCGTCGAGTTCGCGATAGCTCAGTTCGCCACGTTCGTCGACCAGGCCCGGGGCATCTGGGGCGATCCGGGCCGAATGCATGATCAGCGTGGCCTGCGGGATATAGGTCTTGGAATCCTTGAGCGTCCGCAGGGTTTCCCCCGGATTCTTCAGATCGATGAATCCACTGGACTGCAGTAGCCCATAAGCCTTGACTGTCTCCAGCGTATGCGCCAGGTTCACCCTCGAACACCTCCACAGATCCTCGCGTCGGCACTCGACCTAGCGATTCCGAACGGCATATCGGGGCTCACGGTAGCAGTGAAAGTGTGTCCGCTCACAACATACGCACCGGACAAAAGCGACACCGCCGCCATATCGGAACATCCCATGAAAAGGGCACGCGCCGGGTATCCGGCGCGTGCCCGAGCTGTGCTTATCCGGCGAAGGCTCAGTTGTATACGGAGCCCAGCGACGGGAAGGTGATCTCCCCGCGCACGTACTGGAATCCGTCCGGGTGCTCCGGGCTCACCGGGACCGGCCACCGATGCCACAGGCTGCCGTAGACGGCGGCCACGATCATGCCGGGCCCCGGATCGATCACCCGGGTGCGGATGGTGGTGTCGGCGATGATGTCGATGTGCTCGGTCAGCGGCTCCATCCCGCTGCGGCCGTTCGACAGGTTGAGCCAGACCACCTCCAGCCGCGCCCCGTCCTGATTCGGGGCGATGGTGCCCGGGCCGCCGAAGAAGGCGAACCGGAACCCGTCGATATTCAGCGCCACACCCGACCCGTACATACCCGGCCCGCCTCCGCGGCCGATATTCGATTCGGCCGGTATCTGGAACGGCTGGGCCGGCAGTGCGGCCTCCCGCGCGGCATCGGCGACCCGGGGATCGCCGATGAGCGTATCGACGGCACGTTCGGCGCCGGGATTGCCCGCGGCGGCCGCCCGCAGCTGCTGGGTGGCCGAAACCCAGTCGACCTGGGCCGGTTCGGCGGTGGCGTGTCCGGTGAAGAGCATGGTGGCCGCGGCCGTAGCGGCGAGCGAGGTGACGAGCCGACGGGCGAAGCCCTGTGTGCGCATAACCAGTCTCCTTGCAGATACGTTGTCCGGGGAACTGCACCCGGTGGTGGGTTCAGCAGGGTGGAGAGGGCAACACGTACCGGCGGATCCGGGCGTCGAGCGGATGCGAACCCGCCGGGTCGAGCAAATCGCGAAAAGCGTCGTCACCAACATGTCACCCGGTCGGCGCACTGTCCAGACCGCCGCGCGGGCGTCGCGGGCGCAATCTCGGTTCGCCGGCATCTGTTCCCGGGCGAGGGGGAGCGCGAACGGCCGGTTGTGATTCCCGATCGGCGGCCGGCCAGGTAATCCGATGGCGAACGAGCGCGGCCACTGCTACCTTTCCAGGGCCGTGCCAGAGAACGAGGAGGTGGTATCCGTGAACGCAGTATCGACATGGGTGCTCCGCTTCGGGGTCACGGTCGGGCGATAGATCGTCCGGGAGCGCCACAGCACTCCCGGAAGGTACGACCGTGCAATTCATTACCGAACAGCGCCTCGCCGACGATATCCGCGAACGCGTATTCACCCTCGGCGAGATTCCCGGCATCCTGTGGACGCCGACAGCGGTGTCCACACCGACGCCCCTGATCCTGCTCGGCCATCCTCCGCTCGGCCTGCAGAAGATGTATCCGCGGCTGCTGGCCAGGGCGCGGCAGGCCGCGGCGGAGGGCTACGCCGCGGCCACCATCGAGCTCCCCGGCGGCGGTGACCGGCCCGGCTCCGCTGTCACCGATCAGGCCCGCGCCGACCTGCACCGGGCGTTGCAGACCGGCGGGCCGGTCACCGGCGATATCGTCGACCGGCTCATTCTCCCGCTGGTCGACCAGGCGGTCCCGGAATGGCGGGCCGCCCTGGACGCCCTCCTCGCGCTGCCCGAGATCGGCGGCCCGGTCGGCTATTCGGGCGGGGTGATCTCCATCGGCACCCGGCTGGCGGCAGTCGAGCCGCGCATCGCGGCCGCCGTCATGTACGCCGGTAGTTTCGTGCCCAGCGCCATACTCGCCGAGGCCCGGCAGGTGACCGTTCCGCTACACGTCCTGCTGCAATGGGACGACGAAGGAAACGACCGGCAGATGGCCCTGGACTTGTTCGACGCCTTCGGCTCCGCGGAGAAGACACTGCACGCCAACATGGGCGGACACACCGGCGTTCCGCCGTACGCGGGGGAAGAGGCGAACCGGTTCTTCGCCCGGCACCTGAGGTGAGATCGAACGCATCCGGCACGCCAGGCGGTCGACGAGGTCGCCCACAGAGCGGAGCGTCGCGCCGGTGACGGCCGGCAAGCGGCCTGCGAGCTGATACGTGTTCGAGCGCTCTCACCGGCACACGAGAAACCGATCCGGGCCCCAACGGGGGCTCGGACCGGTTTACGTGTCCGACCTGCTTACTTCAGTTCGGCGCTGGTCTTGTTCAGGACCCGGCGGGCGACGATGAGCTGCTGGATCTGCTGGGTGCCCTCGAAGATGTCCAGAATCTTCGAATCGCGGCCCCATTTCTCCAGCAGCAGGCGCTGCGAATAACCCACGGCACCGGCCAGTTCGACCGATTTCAGCGTGACATCGGTACCGGTACGGCCCGCTTTCGCTTTCGACATCGACGCCTGTAGCGAGTTGGGCTGCTTGTTGTCGGCCATCCAGGCCGCCCGCATGGCCAGCAGATAGGCGGATTCGTAGTCGGCCTCCATGCGCAGGAATTCGGCCGCCGCGGCGTGCTGGTTGTTCGGCGGGGTGTCGTAGGAGATCTCGATACCCGCCTCGGTGAGGATGGTGCGCAGTTCCTCGAGCGCGGCCCGGGTGACGCCGATCGCCATCGCCGCGACCATGGGGCGGGTGTTGTCGAAGGTCTGCATGACCCCCGCGAAACCCTTCTCCACGTTCACTTCCGGGCTGCCGAGGATATTGTCCTTCGGGATCCGGCAGTCCTGCAGCAGCAGTACCGCGGTATCGGAAGCCTTGATACCGAGCTTGTGCTCCAGCCGGGCCACCGACAGTCCGGGGGCATCGCGCGGGACCACGAACGATTTGATGGCGGCGCGGCCGAGGCTGCGGTCCACCGAGGCCCACACCACGATATGGGTGGAGCGCTCACCGGCGGTTACGAAGATCTTCTCGCCGTTGAGCACCCATTCGTCGCCGTCGAGGACGGCGGTGGTGGTGACGGCGGCCGAATCGGAGCCGAAGCTCGGTTCGGTGATGGCCATGGAAGCCCATACCTTGCCGAACCGTTCCAGCTGCTCATCGGTGGCGACCGCGGCGATCGCGGCATTGCCCAATCCCTGATACGGGATCGACAGCATCAGCCCCACATCACCCCAGGACGTTTCCAGAGCGTTGAGCAGGGCCGACATATTGCCGCCGTTGGCGTTGACGGGCATGGTCGCGGGGGCTGTGCCCGCGGCGGACTCGTCGGACCGGCCGCCGGCCGCGCCGCTGATCTTCTGGGTGCCGGAATCGCTGAGCCCGTCGACCATAGCGGCCATCGTGTCGAGCTCCACCGGGTACTCGTGTTCGGCGAGGTCGTATTTGCGCGAGATCGGCCGGAAGATCTGCGCGGCCACCTGATGCGCCTGGTTCGCGCTGGCCCGCAGCTTCTTCGGCAGTTCGAGATTGATCATGGAAAGTCTCCTGAGAAGATATGAATCCGCAGCGGCCGGGAACTACACCAACACGATTCCCTCGGCGACGCCGATACCGCGCAGGTCGCGATACCAGCGTTCGACCGGGTGCTCCTTGGTGAAACCGTGCCCACCGAGCAGTTGCACACCGTCGAGACCGAACCGCATACCCTTGTCGGTCGCCAGCTTCTTGGCCAGTGCTGCCTCGCGGGCGAAGGTCAGGCCCTGTTCGGCGCGGGCGGCGCCGCGCAGGGTCACCAGACGCAGGCCGTCGAGTTCGATCGCGATATCGGCGACCATGAAGGCCACCGCCTGCCGGTGGCTGATCGGTTCGCCGAACGCCTCCCGCTCGTTGACGTAGGGGATCACGTAGTCGAGTACTGCCTGGCCGGTGCCGGCGGCCAGCGACGCCCAGCCCAGGCGGGCCAGCTGCACCGCATCCCGGTAGTCGGCGGCGTGCTGTTTGGCATCGCCCTCGCCGAGAACGGCGTCGGCGCCGACGGCCACATTGTCCAGGATCAGCCGGCCGAGACCGGCCGCCCGCAGACCCATACTGGGGTCGGCTTCCACCGACAGTCCCTGGGCGTCGGATTCCACGATGAACAGCGCCGGACGGCCGTCGAGCTCCGCGCCGACCACGAACACCTCGGCGTCGGCGGCGGCCGGGACCAGGCTCTTCACGCCGTTGAGCCGGTAACCGCCGGGGGAGCGTACGGCCTTGGTCCGGAGGGTGAACGGATCGAACAGGGCGCGCGGTTCGCTGATGACCACCGATGCCTGCGGCACGTTCTCCCCGGTGAAGGCGGGCAGGTAGGTCTGCTGCTGGGCGTCGGTGCCCCACTGGGACAGCGCGACGGCGACCCCGCTGGGCGCGAGCAGCGGCAGGGCCAGTCCCATATCCCCGTGCGCGAGCGCCTCGGCCACCATCGTGTTGGTGACGGCGCCGCGTTCGGTGGCCGCGCCCTCGAGTTCCTCGGGGACATTGATCAGGGTGATACCCAGTTCCGCCGCGCGACCCAATAGGTCTTCGGGTGCGGCGGCGGCCTCGTCGGCGTCGTGCGCGGCCGGGCGCAGGATCTCGGCCGCGAACTCACGCACCGTTTCGACGATCATCTGCTGTTCGTCGGTGGGCGTGAGATCGAAGTAGTCCTTGGTCTTCGCCTCGTTGTCCGGTAGCCGCTTGGGCGCGCCGCCACCGGCGACCTTGTTGAAGGCGCGGGTCGCGGCGCCGAGTGTCCGGAAACCGGTTTTTGTGCTCTCGTAGGTCACCCGGTCGATCGGTTTGCGCAGGTTGTATTTCTCGGCGAGCTCCGAGCCGGTGATCGTCGACATGACCCGCATGGCGGCGCCCATCCAATCCCGTTTGGGTTGGTGCAGGCCCACCCCGTTCTCCTGGCGGACGCCGTTGTCCGGACGCCGCTTGGTAGCGCTGTCTCGAATGCTCATCATCACCTGTTTTCTCGCGCGGGGTGAGGGTCTGGCCCCAGCTATCTTACTGCGGAGTAAGGCTATCTTACTGAAGAGTAAGAACGGCGTCGAGTGCGAGTCCTGTCCTGGTGAGCGGACGTACTCGGAGCGCCCGCCGACCTAAAAGCGGCACCGCCCGTCCGGTAGGGGCGGGCGGTGCCGCAAAGCGTCCGCGGATGGGCCGCGAAAGGCGCCGTGGTCGTCGGGAAAGGGGGGGACCGGCCGGTGCCGCTATTCGCGTACGTACCAGCGCAGGGTGGCGTACGCGGTGAGCCCGGCGAACACGACGCCGACCGGCACCACCATGAGGGCGGTGGTGAAAATATCGTCGAAGGTGATCGCCGGGAAGACGTTGCTCGCGAACAGATCGCCCAGCGCCCGGTCGATCACCAGCGGGCGGGCCGCGAACAGACCGGCCGTGGCGAGCACACCACCCGCCAGCGCGGCCACCACCGCCTCCAGCAGGAACGGCAACTGGGTGTACCAGCGGGTAGCGCCGACCAAACGCATGATGTGCACCTCGGTACGCCGGGTGAACGCCGCGATCTGCACCATGTTCGCGATCAGCAGCAGTGCCGCCACCGCTTGTAACAAGGCCATGCCGAACGCCGCGTTGCGCAACCCGTCGAACAGGCTCACCAGCCGGTCCACGATGTCCTTGTCGTTGCGCACCATGCCCACTCCGGGGCTCTCGGAGAACTGCTCGTAGATCGTCGGGTACAGCGCGGCATCGGTCATCTTGACCCGCAGCGATGCCGGTAATGGGGTTTCGCTCACGTACTCCGCCAGTTCCGGCTGATCTTTGAAGGTTTTCTCCTTGGCCTCGCGTACCGCGGCATCGCGATTGAGGTATTGCACAGTTTCCACGCCGTCGACGGATTTCAGATCGGCCATCAGCGTCCGGCACGGATCGTTCACGCAGTCCGGATCGTTCGCGGAGATGTCCTCGGTCAGATACAGCCGCACTTCGAGGCGGTCCAGGAAGTACTGCTCGGTCTTGTCGGCGATCCGGATCGCCAGGATGCCGCCGCCCAGCATGGTCAGCGATACCGCGGTCGTCAGGATCATCGCCAGCGTCATGGTGACGTTGCGGCGCAGGCCCTCGGAGACCTCGCCGAACAGGAAATCCGCGCGCATTACCGGCCCACCTCGTAACCGCCGGTCGCCTGATCGCGGACCAACCGGCCCTCGTAGAGTTCCACCACCCGCCGGCGCATACCGTCCACGATCAGGGGATCGTGGGTGGCCATGAGCACGGTGGTACCCATCCGGTTGATGTGCTCGAGCAGCAGCATGATCTCGTAACTCGTCTCGGGATCGAGGTTGCCGGTGGGCTCGTCGGCCAGCATCACCAGCGGGCGGTTCACGAAGGCACGCGCGATCGCGACCCGCTGCTGCTCGCCGCCGGACAGTTCGCTGGGCAGCCGGTCGGCTTTACCGCTCAGCCCCACCAACTCCAACACCTCGGGCACGGTCCGGTCGATGAACTGGCGGCGTTTACCGATCACCTCCAGCGCGAACGCCACATTCTGGGTGACAGTCCGCTGTTGCAGCAGCCGGAAGTCCTGGAACACGCAGCCCACCCGTTGCCGTAACCGCGGGACTCGCCGTCCGGGCAGCCGGTCCACCCGGAAATCCGCGACGTGGATCTCGCCTCCGGTCGGGATCTCCTCCTTGATGAGCATCCGCATGAAGGTCGATTTACCGGAACCGGAGGGGCCGATGAGGAAGACGAACTCACCCTTGTCGATATGGACGGTGACGTTCTCCAATGCGGCTCGCGTCGCGGTCGGATACGACTTGCTGACGTCGCGCAGGGTGATCACGAGGAGTCAGTGTAACCATTCGATAACGAACCCGTCGGCGGGCGGTGCCCGGGCCGCTACCGGCCGGGAACCACCAGCGCCGGAACCTGGGCCACCGGGGCAGCGGGGGCAGGGGCGGGTTTGTGCTGGGCGATATCGTCCGGCTTGACGAACAAGTACAGCACGAAGGTCGTGATCCAGCTCCCCGCCAGAACCAGCGTCGATCTACGCGCGCGCATTCAGACCCTCCCGGCGCATCGCCGCGGCCACCCGCACCCGCAACTCGCGGCTGACTTCGAACTGTTTGCCCGGCAGTGTCCGGGCCACCATCCGGATGTTCATCTGGTCCACGGTCAGATCCTCCACACCCATCACCGTCGGCTCGTCCAGCAGCAGCGGTTCGAGACGGGGATCGCGGTAGGCCTGCCCGCCCACCTCGTGCAGCACTTCGTTGATCCGCAGGATATCGGCGCTCGCCGCGACCGGAACATCGATCGCCGCCCGCGCCCAATCCTTGGACAGATTCGTCACTTTCACGATCTGCCCGTTAGGGACGGTGATCACCTCGCCGTCCGGGTTGCGCAATTTGGTGACCCGCAGCGTCACATCCTCCACCGTGCCCTCGGCCGGATCCGCGACACCGGTCACCGCGATCCGCACCACATCACCGAAACCGTATTGGCGTTCGGTGATGAGGAAGAACCCGGCCAGAATGTCCTGCACGATGCGCTGCGCACCGAAACCGAGTGCCGCACCCAGTACCGCGGCGGGTGCGACCAGCCCCGACATGGAGAACCCGAGCCGCTGCAGCACTTCCATGGCAACCAGCACGTAGGCGACGGTCAGCACCACCCAGGTCAGCACCTGGGCCAGCGCATGCCGGTGTTTGGCCTCCTCGGACCGTACGAGCGCATCCCCGCCACGGAAACCCGAATCGATGCGCTGGGTCACCCGGTCGCGCACATAGGTGGCGAAGCGGGCGAACAACATGGCCCCGAGGATCAGCAGGACGATTTCGAGCCCCGACGAACGCAGCCAGCCCGTCACATCGGACGACAATGCCAGGGACAGGGCCAGGGTATCGGTCCCTTCCGCACGCATCAGACCACCCGCTCCCGCATCCACTCCGGATCCCTTGCGCCGCCCCGGAATCGGGGCGCGCTAGCTCTCCTGGAGAACTGTACTCATCCGCCAGCGGATCCCGGATTCGATGAAACCGTCGATATCGCCGTCGAGCACCGCGGACGGGTTGTTCACTTCGTAGTTGGTGCGCAGATCCTTGACCATCTGATACGGATGCAGCACATAGGACCGCATCTGATTGCCCCAGGATGCGCCCTCGTTGGTCTTGAGCGCATCCATCTCGGCGCGCTCCTCCTGCCGTTTACGCTCCAGCAGTTTGGCCTGTAGCACTCGCATGGCCGAAACCTTGTTCTGCAGCTGCGATTTCTCGTTCTGGCAGGTCACCACGATCCCGGTGGGGATATGGGTGATCCGGACAGCCGAGTCGGTGGTGTTGACGCTCTGCCCGCCCGGGCCGGACGACCGGTACACATCCACCCGGATATCGGTTTCCGGGACGTCGATATGGTCGGTGGTCTCGACCACCGGCAGCACCTCGACCTCGGCGAAGGAGGTCTGGCGGCGGCCCTGGTTGTCGAAGGGGCTGATCCGCACCAGCCGGTGGGTGCCCATCTCCACCGAGAGGGTGCCGTAGGCGTACGGGGTCTTCACCACGAAGGTGGCGCTCTTGATCCCGGCTTCTTCGGCGTAGGAGGTGTCGTACACCTCCACGGAGTACTTGTGCCGGTCGGCCCAGCGGATATACATGCGCATCAGCATCTCGGCCCAGTCGGCCGCGTCCACGCCGCCGGCACCCGAGCGGATATTGACCAGCGCGTCCCGTTTGTCGTACTCGCCGGACAGCAGTGTCCGTACCTCGAGGGCTTCGACATCGGTGTGCAACGCGGCGCGTTCGCCATCGGCATCGGCCAAGGCACTCGTGCGCGCCTCGCCCTCTTCCTCCTCCGCCAGCTCGTAGAGCACGGGCAGATCTTCCAGACGCTGCCGCAACTCCTCGACCCGGCGCAGTTCACCCTGCGCGTGCGACAGTTCACTGGTCACCCGCTGCGCGTGATCCTGGTCGTTCCACAACTCGGGATCGGCGGCCTGATGCTCCAGCTCGTCGATACGACGGCGCAGCTCCTCGATATCGAGGACCGACTCCACGGTCTTCAGGGTCGCGTCGAGTTCGGCGAGGTCGGCGGTAACGTCAGGATGCACGGTGTTCAAGGCTACTAGCAGCGCCGGGTGCCGAACGATCAGCCCAGGGCGCAGGGCCCGGAGGGAGTCCGGAGCAGGAAGCGCAGAGCGCAGAGCGGGGAGGCCGGGCGGAAGAGCACGGGGCGGTTGCCGGGTGCGGGGAGCGCGTCCGGAGCACGGCTACGCCGGGCATATCGCGGAACGGCGCGGTGGAACCGGCGGGAGGTCACCGCGAGATCGGTGCCGACGAGAATGCGACCTCGGTACGGCTTCGATGCGGGCCCGTGGCCTGCGCGGGCGTCAACCCGATACTGCTCGGAGGCCGCCGTGATGCCGGCCGGCGAGATCGTCCAGGGCGTCGGCGGTTGCCTGGTCCGCCGGCAGTTGCACGATGATCTGCTGATCGTCGTCGGCGGACAGGGCCAGTGTTTCGTAGGCGAGGCGGAGCGGGCCGGCCTCCGGATGCTCCAGCCGCGCGATACCGGCGGGAGCGGGCAGGTTGGGAACCGTGGCCAGTCGTTCGGTGAAGACCGCCCCCGCGGCGACCGTCAGCTGGTCGGCCAGTGCCGCGATATGTGGGTCGGCGCGGAAAGGGCCCTGTTTGAGGATGGCGACGATATGGTCGGCCTGATGATCCCAATCCGGGTATACCGTGCGGGCCCGGGGATCGGTGAAGACGAAACGGGCGAGATTGCTGCCGTGGTCGGTATCGAGCGCGCCGGTCGGTGCCATCAGTCGCCGATAGCCGGCCGTGCAGGCCAGTACCTCGGTCCGGCTGTCGACCACCGCCGCGGCGGCAGGTTCGAGCTGGTCGAGCAACGCCCGCACGGTAGGGCGGATATCCCGGACCGGGGCGCCCGGGCCGGTGCAGCTGAACCCGGTATCGGCCTTGGTCAACCGGTACAGGTGGACCCGTTCGTTGGTGGACAGGCCGAGGGCGTCCGCCAGCGCGGACAGCACCTGCGGTGACGGATTGCGATCGCGTCCCTGTTCCAGCCGGGTGATGTACTCCACGCTCACCCCGGCCAGCGTCGCCAGCTCCGCCCGGCGCAATCCGGGGGTCCGGCGCCGCGGTCCGGTGGGCAGCCCGACCTGTGCGGGCCGGACGGCCTCGCGCCGGCTGCGCAGAAACAGCCCCATCTCGTTCTCGCTCACCTGATCACGGTATCCGCGTGGGGGCCGCCGAGGGTGTCCCTGTCACTACCACTCTTCGCGCGGTCTCCCTGCGGCTCCGGTGGCGCGGCAGATTCGAGATCAGACGGCGGCCGCCGGGTCGCCCGACAGGATGGAGCACACCATGTCCGTTTCCCCGTTGCGTCTCGCGGTGATCATCGGAAGTGTCCGGGATGGCCGGTTCGGCACCGTCGTGGCCGCGTGGTTCGCCGCGCAGGCCGCCGCGCACGGGCGGTTCGAGATCGATGTGATCGATCTGGCCGAGGCCGATATCCCGCTGGTGCTGCCCGCGGTATCGCCCGCACTGGAACCGAATCCCGAACGTCCCGCCGGAATGCACGACCTCACCGAACGGCTGTCGGCCGCCGACGCGTTCGTCATCGTGACCCCCGATTACAACCACAGCTACCCGGCGTCGCTCAAAGCCGCGATCGACTGGCATTTCACCCAGTGGCAGCGCAAACCGGTCGCCTTCGTCGGATACAGCGGCGCCACCGGTGGGCTCACCGCGATCGAACACCTGCGGCAGGTGTTCAGTGAACTGGATGCGCACACCGTCCGCGAATACGTATCGTTCCCGCGCTACTACCTGCTGTTCGGCGAGGACGGGCAGTTGCTCGCGCCCGCCGAACCGGAAGCGGCGGCCCAGCTCATGCTGGACCGGGTGCACTGGTGGGCGGAGGCGTTGGTCACGGCGCGGGCGGTCACGGTGTGATATCGGGTCGGAAACCCGCGCGGTTTGCCGCGCAGTAAGCGCTACCAGGTGGTAGGCCGCGGTCGGTGCGGGCGTGTCATCGGCGATAGGCGGACCCGGGGCAAGCTCGGTACGGCGCCGTGGCCGTGCGGCGCCGACTCGCTAGGGTTTCCGTTGTGGCTGCTCACTCCTCTGACCTCGAACTCGCGTTACGCCTGGCCGACGAGGCGGACACCATCACCCGTGAACGGTTCGGCGCGCTGGACCTGAAGGTCGACGCGAAACCCGATCTCACCCCCGTCTCCGACGCCGATCTGGCCGTGGAGGAGGCGATCCGCCGAATGCTGCGGCACGGCCGCCCCGAGGATTCGGTGCTGGGGGAGGAGTTCGGCGGTAGCCCCGAGTTCACCGGCCGGCAATGGGTGGTCGATCCGATCGACGGCACCAAGAACTTCGTCCGGGGAGTTCCGGTGTGGGCCACGCTGATCGCCCTGCTCGAGGACGGGGTGCCGGTGGTGGGTGTGGTGAGTGCGCCCGCGCTCGCGCGGCGCTGGTGGGCCGCCGCGGGGCAGGGCGCGTGGTCGGTATTCCATCCCGGCGCGCCTCGGCCGATCACCGTCTCCGCCGTCGGCGAACTGGATTCGGCCAGTCTCGCGTTCTCCAGCCTGTCCGGTTGGCGGGAACGCGGTGTGCGCGAGCAGTTCATCGACCTCACCGACGAGGTCTGGCGGGTGCGCGGCTACGGTGATTTCCTCAACTATTGCCTGGTCGCGGAGGGGGCCGTGGATATCGCCACCGAGCCGGAGGTTTCGCTGTGGGATCTGGCCGCGCTGGACATCCTGGTCCGTGAGGCCGGTGGCACCTTCACTTCGCTGGACGGCCGGCCCGGCCCCCACGGTGGCGACGCGGTGGCGACCAACGGGCGCCTGCATCAGCCGGTTCTGGACCGGTTCGCCCGGTAGCGCCCGGGGAGCCGAGCCGGTGCATCGCCTTCCGGGCGGTCGTACCGGGTGAGATGCGGCCCGCCCCTGCCGGGACGGGCCGGACCGGAATATCAGCCCATTGATTTCGCCCCGTCGATGGCTTCGCGAATGATATCGGCGTGACCGGCGTGCTGGGCGGTCTCGCCGATGATGTGCATCAGCACCCGGCGTGCCGACCATTCGCCTTCCTGGAACCACGGCGCCTTGGGCAGCGGCCAGGCAGCGTTCAGATCGGGCAGCGTCGCGATCATTTCGTCGGTACGGGCCGCGACCGCGGCATACGCCTCGAGTATCCCGGCCAGGGTTTCCCCGGGCAGCAGCCGGAATTCGTCGTCGCGTTCGGCGTAATCCTCCGCGGTCAGCTCGTCGAAGTTCTTCATGGCCGAGGTGCCGTCGACGATGAACTCCACCCACCCGCGTTCGACCGCGGTGACGTGCTTGATCAGGCCGGCGAGGCACAGTTCGCTCGGGGCGGGCTGCGATGCGACCTGCTCGTCGGTGAGATCGCGGGTGGTGAAGCGCAGGAAGTGGCGGGCGCTGTGCAGTTCGGCCAGGATGTCGGCGCGCTCGGGGGAGAGGGTCTCGTTGGTCTTGTCGATGGTGGAGGTCGCGGCCATGATCTTCGCCTTCCGTCGGTGTGGGCGCAGTGGTTGATTCCGTGTTCGAGAACCACGTTATGGCGTATAGCGGCCATTTTTTGACCTCAATTACGGCGGCACCGATATTTTCCGGATTTTCCGGTTACCAGCGGGTGGCCTCGACGGGAGCCGGATCGACCTCAGGAGGTGGCCGCAGTCGCCGCAGGGTGTCGTCCACGGTTTATCCCGCTGCGGCCGGATGGCGGGCCACGTAGTTTCCGGGTGCCGCCGGGTTGTCCACATGGGGATGAACCCGGCGATCCGGCCCGTCCGGCCGTTCTTCGCGCGGTGCGGAGCTCGCCGTCGCTCGTAGGATGGCCGCGTGGATACCGCCGAAGACACCGCTGTGGCACCTCTCGCTCACCCCGACGACGCCGCCCACGAGGTATTACGCCGGGTCTTCGGGTACGACAGCTTCCGTGGTGAACAGCACGCCATCGTCGAGCAGGTGATCGGCGGGGGCGACGCCCTGGTGCTCATGCCCACCGGCGGTGGCAAATCGCTGTGTTACCAGATTCCCGCGCTGGTCCGAGACGGCGTCGGGGTGGTGATCTCGCCACTCATCGCACTCATGCAGGACCAGGTGGATGCGCTGAGCGCGCTCGGCGTGCGCGCCGGGTTCCTCAACTCCACGCAGTTCCCGGACGAACGCCGGGCCGTCGAGGCGCAGTTCGCGGCCGGGGAACTCGATCTGCTGTATCTCGCGCCGGAACGGCTGCGGATGGAATCCACGGTCGCACTGCTGCGCCGCGGCCGGATCGCGCTGTTCGCGATCGACGAGGCGCACTGTGTTTCGCAGTGGGGTCACGATTTCCGGCCCGACTACCTGGCACTGTCGGTATTGCACGAGCACTGGCCGGATGTCCCGCGGATCGCGTTGACGGCCACCGCCACCGAGAAGACGCGGGACGAGATCATCACCCGGCTCGACCTCGGCGGCTCGCGCCGGTTCGTCGCCAGTTTCGACCGGCCCAATATCCAATACCGGATCGAGCCGAAGAACCGGCCCGACCGGCAGCTGCTCGATTTCCTGCGCACCGAGCACCCCGGTGACGCCGGAATCGTCTACTGCCTGTCGCGGAACTCGGTGGAGAAGACCGCGGCCTTCCTCACCGAGAACGGGATCCGCGCGCTGCCCTACCATGCGGGCCTCGATCATCGGACCCGCGCCGAGAACCAGGCCCGCTTCCTGCGCGAGGACGGGCTCGTCATCGTCGCGACCATTGCCTTCGGTATGGGGATCGATAAGCCGGATGTCCGTTTCGTCGCCCATCTGGATCTGCCCAAATCCGTGGAGGGCTACTACCAGGAGACCGGCCGCGCCGGCCGTGACGGCCTGCCATCGACGGCCTGGATGGTGTACGGGCTACAGGATGTGGTGCAGCAGCGGCGGTTGATCGATTCCTCGGACGGGGACGCGGCGCACCGCAGACAGTTGCAGTTACATCTCGACGCGATGCTGGCACTCTGCGAGACGGTCGACTGCCGCCGCACGCGGTTGCTCGCCTATTTCGGGCAGCGCGCGCAGTCGTGCGGCAATTGCGATACCTGCCTGCGCCCGCCCGAATCGTGGGACGGTACCGTCGCCGCGCAGAAGCTGCTGTCGGCCGTGCTGCGCCTGAAACGCGAACGCGGACAGAGCTTCGGCGCGGGTCACCTCATCGATATCCTGCTCGGCAAGAAGAACCAGAAGATCCAGCAGTACGACCACCACGAGCTGAGCGTGTTCGGTGTCGGCACCGATCTGCGTGATACCGAATGGCGTGGAGTCGTCCGGCAGCTCCTCGCGCAGGGATTGCTCGCGGTGCACGGTGACTACGGTGTCCTCACCTTGACCGAGGCCAGTGAAAGTGTCCTCTTCGACGGTCGGACGGTGCGCTTGCGCCGGGAACCCGAACGCCCGACACCCGCGCGCGCGGCACGCAGTGCCAAATCCGCGAAATCGGCTCCGGTCGAACTCACCGATGCCGATACCTCCCTGTTCGAGCGGCTGCGCCAGTGGCGCGCCGATACCGCCAAGGAGCAGGGGGTCCCGGCCTATGTGGTGTTCCACGATGCGACCCTGCGCGAGATCGCAGCCCGCAAACCGGGCGATCTCCCGGCGCTCGGGGAAGTGAGTGGTGTCGGCGAGAGCAAGCTCGCCCGCTACGGCGAGCAGGTGCTGGAGGTGGTCGCCGCGGAATGATCGTGCCGTGAAAATGTTGCGAGTGCCGCGAAAGATGCTCTCGGCGATGAGGTTTCATCCGCGCGCTTCTCCCCGCCAGTGACGATAGGGGTCTGAACAAACCGCCTAGCCTGGCACTATGTCCAGCAAGCGCACACCGTGGTCGGGCTCACGCCACGGTGTCGACTTGCCCGTAGCCCGGTTCGGCCTCCTGAACTCGCGAATCACCGACGTGGCGGGCCGGGACTCGGACGGCGGTCAGGAGTGGGGACTCGAAACCACCGAACCCGGCCCGCCCGGTCCGGATCGCTCCGGCGCCGGAATCCCCGTCGGCAAACGGCCTCGCGGCGACGGGAGCGTGGCATCGTCGCGGACCGGGGATCCGGAGACTGCCGGCCATCCGTACCGGGACGGCGGCGCGAGGCCGGCGTATTGGGGTGGTCATGCCCTGCTGGGGCTGGTGCTCGGGATCGCGGTACTGCTGGCTGCCGGTGGTTTCTGCCTCGGTCGCGTCACCGACCCGAATACGGCCGGGAGGCCGGCGGTCACCACCTTCGTCGCGGCGACTCCGCAGGCCGAAGCCACCGGGCCGGAGCCCGCCGCGTCCGCCCCACCCGAGCCGGCCCGGCCCGCATCGCCGGAGGTCGGGTCCGGATTCGTCTTCGGCAAGGTCCGGGCCAACGATGGCGGGGTTCTCACCGTGCGCAGCGAGATCACCCGTGCGGAGGTGATCGTGTACTCCGATAGTTCGACCAAGCTCTACGTGCTGATCGCGAGCGATCCCGCCGGTATCGATATCGGCGCGCCTGTGTGGATATGGGGTCGCAAACACGCGGACGGGTCGCTCACCGCCCGCACCATCGCGGGTATCTCTATGCACGGCAGTACCAACTAGTCACCTCCAGCGGTCAGAAACCGGCCGCAATTCGAGCACAATCGAAGTCATGGCGAATACGAGCACGCGGACCCTGCGCTTGCTGTCGTTGCTGCAGACCCACAAGTACTGGCCGGGTACCGAGCTCGCCGAACGTCTCGGGATCTCCCCGCGGACCCTGCGGCGTGATATCGACCGCCTGCGCGACCTCGGCTACCCGGTCGAAGCGCAACGCGGGGTCGACGGCGGCTACCAGTTGGCGGCCGGCGCGGCGCTGCCGCCGCTGATGGTCGACGACGACGAGGCGGTCGCGCTGGTCATCGGACTGCAGGTCGCGATGCAGGGCATGGTCGAAGGAGTCGCCGAATCCTCGGTGCGGGCGCTGGCCAAGGTGGTGCAGGTGATGCCACCGCGGCTGCGCCGCCGGGTGGAGGCGATCCGGGCGATGACCGTTCCGGCCGATTGGGGTGGCCGCAACGACCCGGGGCCCGATCCGGCCGTGCTCACCACCGTCGCGCTGGCCTGCCGGGACAGCGAACGCCTGCGCTTCACCTACACCGCGGCCGGCGGCCGGTGTAGCGAGCGCCATATCGAACCGCACCGCCTGGTCTCCCTGGGGCGTCGCTGGTACCTGGTGGCCTTCGATCTCACCCGGCACGATTGGCGCAGCTTCCGGATCGACCGGCTCACCGCACCGGTGGGCGACGGCTCCCGTTTCCGGCCGCGTGAGCTGCCTACCGCCGATGCCGCGGAGTTCGTCCGGGAAGGGGTGGACCGGATTTCCCGTCCGTACCGCATCGAAGTCCTGGTCGAGGCACCGGCCGAAGCGGTCCGGGAACGGATCGGGCGCTGGGGTTCGGTTCAGGCCGTCGATGCCGGGCGCTGCCGGGTTTCGATGACCACCGATTCGCTGGACTGGCCCACCATGGCGCTGGGGTCGCTCGAGGCCGAGTTCGAGGTAATCGAGCCGCCGGAGCTGATTACCCAGATCCGCGAGTGGGGTGAGCGGTTCAGCCGTGCGAACGCCGGCCCGGGTGAGCGCCCGCCGGTGGTTTCCTGAGCGGCGGAAGCCCCGCTCTCCTGACAGCGCGGACGGACCGGGCCCGTCCGTGACCGGCAGTCGCCGGACCTACCCGAGTGTTTCGCCGGTGATTCCGGTACCTGCGGTGGTGAATTCGCCCTGCGTCACCGCGTCGACCAGTTCGGTGGTCGCGGTCGCGAGCAGGCCGGGATGCGAGAACGGCATCCAGTGCCCGGCCGGGACATCGCGGCGCCACAGTCGCGAAACCCACCGCGCCGAATCGTCGTATCCGGCCGGCCGGACCGCGATATCGCGCCCGGCGACGATCAATTGGACGGGGACATCGGTGGTCCGCTCTCGCGGCCGCATCAGATGCGTGATGATATTGGCCCGGTAGATGAGCAGGCCGTTCACCATGTCCTGTTTCAGGGTGGGGCCGAAGAAAATCGTCGACGGCGCGGTGTTGTTCATGAGCTGGATGAACCGCCGCCAGCGCTGTTCGGTGGCGAGCACACCGAACGCCAGCCGCGGCAGACCCGGAGTCATGAAGAACCCGGTATAAGCCGAGGACAGTAGTTGTGTGAACGGCTGCCAGATATTGCGCGGGCCGGGCCGGCTCAGCCGGGCCCGCACCCAGGCGGCCAGATGGTCGAGGTTCGGGCCGGATACCGAGGTGAACGAGGCGATCCGGGCGCTCGCCCCCGGTTCGCAGACCGCTTCCCAGACCTGTACCGAACCCCAGTCGTGGGCGAGCACGTGCACCGGCCGCTGCGGGCTCACCGCATCGGCGACCGCGAAGAAATCGGCGGCCAGTTCGGCGAGCCGGAAATCGGCGACCCGTGCGGTCCGGGTGGAGGCGCCGTGCCCGCGCGTATCGTAGGCGACCACGTGGAAACGCCGGGCCAGCAGCGGGATCACGCCGTTCCACAGGTGGTGGGTATCGGGCCAGCCGTGCACCAGGACGACGGTTTCGGCGTCCGGATCGCCGTATTCGTAGACGGCGAGGTCGAAACCACGGTGGTGCACGGTTCGTTCGGTCGCCGGGTAGTCGGATATCGATACCGTCACGTTGCTCTCCTGGTGCTGTCGGCGGGGGACTAGAGGTCGAGGACGAGACGTCCACCGGCGCAGCGTGATACACACACCAGCAGGTCGCCCTGGTCGCGTTCGGCGGGGGTGAGGACGTGGTCGCGGTGGTCGGGAACGCCGGCCGCGACCCGGACCCGGCAGGTCCGGCAGAAGCCCTGGCGGCACGAATACGGCTGGTCGGGCCGGTGTTCGAGGAGAACGTCGAGTGCGCAACGGTCGGCCGGCACGTCGATCACCTCGCCGCCGGCACCCAACTGGATCTGGAACGGTTGACCGTTCACGATGGGCGGCGCCGAGAAACGCTCCGAATGCAGTTCTGTACCGGGCATTCTGCGCACGATCTCGGCGAGGGACGCGATCATGGGCGTCGGTCCGCAGCAGTACACCGCGGTTCCGGCGCCGGCTCCGCCGAGCAGTTCTGCGCCGGTGGGCAGTCCGTGCCGGTCGTCGGTGCGCACGGTTACGCGGTCGCCGAACTCGCGCACCTCGTCCAGGAACGGCAGGGTGTCCAGGGTGCGCCCGGTGTACACCATCGACCAGGCGACGCCGAGGGTTTCGGCCAGCCGCATCATCGGCAGGATCGGGGTGATGCCGATACCGCCGGCCACGAACCGTACTCGCCGGGCGGGGGATCCGTAACCGGGGGCGGCGAAGGGAAAGGCGTTGCGCGGCCCTCGCACCATCAGCGCCGTCCCGACGGACAGTGCATCGTGCACTTCGCTCGAACCCTCCCCGCCGGGGATACGGCGCACCGCGATCCGGTATTCACAGTTGTCGGCGGGGTCGCCGCTCAATGAATACTGGCGCAGGCGTCCCGACGGCAGTTCGATATCGAGATGCGCTCCGGGCCGCCACCGCGGCAGGGCACGCCGGTCGGGTGCGGCCAAGCGCAGGCTCACCACGTCTTCGTCGTGGGCTTCCACCCGGCGTCCGGTCACCACAACGGGGATTCGCCGGTCGTCGATACGCGGTGTCAGGTCGCGCCGGTTGGTCAGGGCCGTCCAGTTCAGCCGGGCGCCGACGACGGCGTCGAGTACGCGCAGAGTGCGGTCCCGCCGGCGCCGCCCGTACAGGTCCGCGGGCAGCGGTAGCGCGTCCCGGATCATGAAGCCGCCCGGGCCGCGGGTGATTGCGCCAGATACGCGACGGCCTGTGCGGTCGATCCGACCGTCTCCGGACTGTATCCGGGTTCGAGGGTCGACAGCGCGCTCACCAGTAGGGCCCGGATCCCGGGGAGCGCGCCGCGCCACATCGACCGCAGAATTTGTTGCAGCAGCCGTGGATATCCGAGGTCGGGCAGGGCCGGGTCGCGGTGCACCAGGTACTTGGTCCCGCGGATCAGCAGTACCAGGAACGACGGGAAGACCAGCAGCATCACCGCGCCCCGGCGCAGGTATCCGACCCCGAAGTACTCGGCGACGTCGTGGGCGACATTGCGGTGCTCGACCTCTTCGGCGCCGTGCCAGCGATACAGATCGAGCATGCGCGGATCCGCGTCGAACTTCTCCAGTTCGCTGTTGAGCACCCAATCGCCCAGGAAAGCGAAGAAATGTTCCAGTGCGGCGATCACCGCTAGCCGGTCCACCAGCTGCTGCCGGCCGGCCCGCGTGGCGGTGGACCGCCGGGGACCGATGGTCTTGCGAAAAACGTACTCGGCCTGTTTCAGGTATGGCTGCGGGTCGATGCCGTTCGCGGTGAACAGCCGTTCGTGCGAACCGGCGTGGGTTTCCGCATGCATCGATTCCTGTCCGATGAAACCGAGCATGTCCTCGCGCAGCTTGGCGTCGTGGACGAAGGGCAGCGCCTCGCCGAAGGTCGTCAGGAAGCTGCGCTCGCCTTCGGGCAGCAGCAGGTTCAGGGCATTGAGAACATGTGCGGCGATCGGATCGGATTTCATCCAGTGCAGTGGAATGCCGGCCCACTCGAAATGGACGTCACGGGCGTTGAGCGCGACCTGCCCCGGGTCGGCCACGCGTTCGGAGGCGTGGTTGCGGAACAGCCTCATCGATCCTCCTCGATCGTCACCGGTACCGGCCACGCGGTCGTGCGGATGCGTGGACGCCGGGCCTTGTGACCATACACATTAGTGGGACGATGAGTAACAGACAATGCTGGTGAGGTTCCGCGAGGTGTCAGTCCGGCGGCTCCCATGCGGCCACCAGTTTCAGCAAGCCGGGAAAGCGGGCGTCGAGATCGGCCACGCGTACCACATTGCGTCGCTCCAGCCCGTGCTGCCACTGCCGGATCAGTCCGGCCTCGCGCAGAACCCGCCAATGATGTGTACGGGTCGATTTCGGGCGGTCGATCGGAAACCAGCCGCACGGCTTCGGGATACCGCCCGATTCCAAGTAGTAGGCGCGCACGATCCCGAGTCGCAGGGGGTCGCTCAGGGCGGCGAGCACGGTTTCCAGGCGTAGTTCTTCACGGGTGGGCTCGGGGAGCGGTTCGCCTGCGATGGCCTTGTTCGGGTCGGGGATCGAGTTGTCGTCCGGCACAGCTCTCCTTCTGTCAGTACGAGAATTATCGTACAGGCTGCTAAAGTTCGACTCTGTTCGTATCGGTTCGAAAAAACTCGTACTTGAGGCAGGAGTTCGATATGGCCGTATCCGCTGTTCTCGACGCGGACGCCCCGGGCGCCCGGACGGTGAACCTTCGAATCTGGTCCGCCGCCTGGCCCATTGCCGCCGTTTTCGTCCTGGCGAACGCGGCCACCCCGCTCTACGTCCTCTGGCAGGCCGAATTCGGTTTCAGTAAAAGCACGCTGACCGCCGTCTTCTGCTGCTACATGGCCGGAATGGCGGTTGCTCTGCTGGTGTCCGGAGTTGTCTCCGACCGCCTCGGGCGCAAGACCGTCCTGGTGCCCGCCCTCGTACTCGCGATCACAGCCGCGCTGATCTTCGCCGCCGCGCCGAGTACTCTCGCGCTGTTCGCCGCCCGCACACTCACCGGTGTCGCCAGCGGTGCGATGGTGTCCGCCGGGGTCGCCGCGGTTACCGACCTCGCGGGTCCGGCGCGCCTTCGTTCCGGCGCGCTGGCCGGCGCCGTCGGAATCGCGGCCGGAACCGGGCTCGGACCACTGCTGGGCGGGATCCTCTCGGAAGTCGCGCCGGGCCCGACGGTCACCGTTTTCCTGGTCGAGACCCTGTTCCTGCTGATCGCGCTGCTGTTGGTCGCCGTACTGCCGATGCCGCGCCCACCCGAGACCCAGGCGCGCGGCTGGGTCCGCCTGCCGCGGGTGCCCCGCCCGAAACGCCGCCACCTGCTCATCGGCGTGATGGTCGCCGGTCCGGCGTTGAGTACCACCGCGTTCACGCTGTCACTGGCGCCGTCGCTGCTGTCCGAACTGCTCGGCACCACCAACCGGATCGTCGCCGGCGCCGTGGCATGCCTGACGTTCACGGTCGCCACCGGCGTCCAGTTCGCGCTGCGCGGTCTGCCCGTGCGGCGCCTGCTGCTGCTCGCCACGGCGAGCACCGTCGCCTGCGTCGCGACCCTGGTATTCGCGGTCAGCCACTCCTCGGTGCCCGGCCTCGCGCTGGCAGCCGCGCTGGCCGGCCTCGCCTATGGTCCCGGTATGCTCGGCGGTCTCTCCCTGCTCAACGGTGATATCCCGGCCGACCGGCTGGCCGAGGCCAATGCCGCACTCAATATCGGCGCCTATACCGTCGCCGGGGTCGCGATCTTGGGTCTCGGTGCGCTGAGCGATGCCGTCGGGTTCGCGCTCGGGGTGACGCTGTTCGCTCTGGTGGTCGCCGCCGCCTCGGTGGCGGGTGCTTCTCTCGTGCTTTCCGGCGCGCGAAGTCCCCGGTGAAATACGGCGAGGATCCGGTCCGGCCCCGGACTCATGTGCCGACGACGGCCCCGAGCCACTCCACGAGGGGGCGCAGAGTTTCCCACGACCGGCGGACCTCCGTGGCCGTCCGGGGCGTGGCGAGCCAGCCGGGCGTGCCGAACTCCCGGCTCGACACCAGCGTTCTGTGCCGCAGCAGGTCGATGCGGGGGTGGTCGATGGGGTAGCCCTTCGGGCGCGTCTTCAGCTTGTCGCCGCCGAGGGTGTAGTCGGCCCGTACGAGTTCGTCCAGGATTTTCTCCAGCTCGGTGCCACGCACGTCGTCGTCGAGGGTAGTGCGCAGCCGCGTCAGCTGTTCGGGCGTGGCCGCGTAGAGGCCACCGGCGACGAACAGCCCGGGTGCGCCGATCTGGACGTACCAGCCGACGCCCGGCGCGGTATGCACCACCGCGCCCTGATGGGTCTTGTACGGCGACTTGTCCTTGGAAAAACGAACGTCACGGTAGGGGCGGAAAATCTTGGCGGGGCCGAAGCCGGGCTCGAGATCGGCAACCAACGCGGTCATCGGCCGTTTGACGGCCTCGTCGTATAGGTGCTTGTTGGCGGCCCAGAACGTCCTCGAGTTATCGGCCTCGAGATCCTCGTAGAAGTCCGGCCCGGCGATCGGAAACCCCGCGAACTCGCTCATGACCTCGAACCTATCGCCTGCCACGCGAGCGCACGACGCCAGCGGCAGGCAGGCTCCCACCAGCTGGGTTGGTGGGAGGATTGAAAAAGGCCCCTCACCTGCATTGCAAGTGAGGGGCCCGCTGTGGAGCTGCCGGGAATCGAACCCGGGTCCTCCGCCGCTTCTTCAGGGCTTCTCCGTGTGCAGTTCGCTGGGCCTCTACTCGGATCTCCCGGTCTCGCGAACAAGCCGGGATGACGATCCCAGTCGCTGTTGGATGTCCCGCGTTACTCCGCGACCGAGTCGCGCGGTGAGCCCTCTAGCTGATGCCGGCACCGAAGCCGAGGGCGAACCTCGGGCCGACAGAGACGCTATCGCTTAGGCAGCGAGAGCGTACTCGCGCTGATGAGAATCGGCGCTTAATTGGTTGCAACGACGCTTACGGTGGTCTCTTGCCTGCACCGACACGCTTCCCCTGAATCTACGTACGCAGTCGAAACCGTTCAGCCCCGTACGTCCCGGCACCTTGCCGGGCCAGTCATATTAACACTTCGGGCACCGTCGTTCATTCCCGTTTTGCCGGTGCCGTTCGCGCCGGTCAGCGCATCCCTTTGATACGCCGGCCGAGTTCGCGGGTGACCTCGCGTTCGGCGGTGCGCCGGGCCAGGTCCTGGCGTTTGTCGTAGTCCTGTTTACCTTTGGCGAGGGCCAGTTCGACCTTCACCTTGCCGTCGGAGAAGTACATCGACAGCGGGACCAGGGTCTGGTTCCCCTCTCGCGATTTGCCGACGAGCCGTTCGATCTCCCGCTTGTGCAGCAGTAGCTTGCGGACCCGGCGTGGCGAGTGGTTGGTCCAGGTGCCGTGACTGAATTCCGGGATGTGCAGGCCACGCAGCCAGACTTCCCCGTTGTCCACGGTCGCGAAGGCGTCCACCAGAGAGGCTTTGCCCTCACGCAGACTCTTGACCTCGGTACCGACCAACGCGATCCCGGCCTCGTAGGTGTCGAGGATCGTGTAGTTGTGCCGTGCCCGGCGGTTGGTCGCGATGACCTTGCGCCCCTTCTCCTTCATGACGACAACCTTAAAGCGCCGCGGCAACCGGATTGTTCCCGGCCGCCGCTCAGCCTGGTTGTAGTAGCAGGTAGAGGATCAGAACCGCGGAAAAAGCGGTGACGAGTAGCACGGTGGAAAGACGCGGCCGGTGTGTGCGGCGGGCGCGGCGTTGCAGCCAGTTGTGTTCCACTGCGGGGTCCGTGCGGAGGCTCCGGTCCGGCGCGTCGACCGGTTCGGCGGGTGCTCCCGGGCCCCCGCCCTCGATGCTTTCCTCGGACCCGTCCCCGGATGCCATGCTCGCAGGCTAGTCCTGCGGACAGGTATTCGGGAACGGGGCGCGTGGTCAGCGAGGGGTTCTCAGGATCCGCAGGGTGATGCCCAGGCCGACGAGAATGCTGGCGGTGGCGATCAGTGCGGTGGAAAACGATTGGGTGATTGCGGCGATTCCGGTACTGAAAATGAGGCAGGTGGCGAGCGCCAGCAATGCGGTGCCCCATTCCATACCGGCGATCCGGGTTGGTCGGTTACGCAGTGCTGTCATGTTTTTCGGGTACCCCGCTGCCTGGGTTATCAAACCGTTATTGCTGTAGTTCTGGGCCGGTAGGTGTTCGACCCGCAGATCTGCCGTACGGGGTGCGCGGTGGCGAGCCATGGCGGAACCTCCGTCTCGGTGTGGGTGCGGCAACTGTGTTCACCGTAACGGACAAATTTCCGCTTGGATACCGGATGGCAAATCTCGAGACAACCATCACAGTGTGTGGGATCGGCGGGTGTGTGCGCCGTGTTGTTGCCGTGATCTTTCAGGAAAAATGCCAGTTCAGAAGGGTTAGGTCTCGGCGATGCGCCAGAACCGTACCGGAGGATTGTTTCGCTGGTGTCGCGCCGGTGTGAACCCTGTTTTCGGTTGCTGAAAGTTAGCTGTCTGGCGTCGGGGGGCCGCTGGGCGATTACCGAGGCGCGGCCTGCCTAAGCTTGCGATATGCGGATTCAATACCGGTACGAACCCGGGCCGAGTGCCCGCCCCCGCGGAATCCGGCCGGTACCGGAGGTGCTGCGGTGACCCGGTGGCACGAACGTCCGGGTCGGATCGCCGTGCTCACCGGCGCGGGAATTTCCACCGACAGCGGGATCCCCGATTTCCGCGGCTCGCGCGGGGTGTGGACCGAGGATCCGGTAGCGGAACTGCTGTCGACCTATGACAACTATGTTTCCGACCCCGCCCTGCGGGAACGGTCCTGGCTGGCCCGCCGGGACAATCCGGCCTGGGGCGCCGAACCGAACCCGGGGCATCGGGCGCTGGTGGAGCTGGAGCGGGCCGGGCGTGCGCTCACGATCGTCACCCAGAACGTCGACCGCCTACATCAGCGGGCCGGCTCGAACCCGCAGCGCGTGATCGAAATCCACGGCAATATGTTCGATGTGGTCTGTGTGGATTGCGCCTACACCGCGACCATGGCCGAGACCCTCGACCGGGTCGCGGCCGGTGAACCCGACCCGTCCTGCCCGGAATGCGGGGGCATCCTGAAAGCCGCCGTCATCATGTTCGGCCAGGCGCTGGACCAGCGCACCCTGCTCAAGGCATCGCTGGCAGCCGAGACGGCGGATATCTTTCTCGCTGTCGGCACATCGCTACAGGTGGAACCCGCCGCCTCGCTGTGCGGCCGGGCGGTGGCCGCGGGCGCTTCGCTGATCATCGTGAACGCCGAACCCACGCCGTACGATTCGATGGCCACCCAGGTCGTTCGCGAACCCATCGGCGAGGCGCTACCCCGGCTGGTCGATGTGATCCTGGAACAATAAGGCCCGGGCGTTGCGGATTCGGCGAGTGCTGGAGGGGCATCGGGCGACCGAGACCGTATCGAGACCGTCGCCCACAGGCGCTCGGCTACCTGGGTCTTGTGCTTTGCGGCACCGGGAGCCCGGCCGGATCCCGGTGCTGTCGCGTAGTTCGAATCATGGCCGGCCGCAGGTGGCGCGGGGCCGGTCGCAGGTGGCGCGGGGCGGTCGCACCCCGCCGGTCTACACCGGGTCCAGTACCCGGTCCAGGTAGTCGTTGGCGAAACGACCTTCCGGATCGTAGTGCCGGCGCACTGCGGCGAAACGGTCCCAGTCCGGATAGCGCGCCCGGAGCGTCTCTGCGGTCTGGTAGTGGCGTTTACCCCAGTGTGGGCGGCCCTCGTACCGGTCGAAAACCGTTTCGCAGGCGCGGAAGAACGGTTCGTGATCCATTCCTTCGTACTGATGCACCGCGATATAGCAGGTCGCGCGGCCGCCCGCGGGGGAGAGGAAGGCGTCGTCGCCGGCGACCCAGCGCACTTCGATGGGCATCGGTGAGTCGAATCGGCGAGCGGTTTCCTTGATCTCGCGGATCGCCTCGACCGAATGTTCGCGCGGTATCGCGTACTCCATTTCGGTGAACCGGAACAGCCGTGGGCTGGTGAACACTCGGTAGGAGCGGTCCACTTGGCGCCGGTAGCTGAACGCGTAGGCGGCAGCCCGCTGGAGCGGCGGAATCAGGGCCGGTCGCCGGCGGGCCAGCCGGCACAGTGCGTCGCTGGCGTAATTGGATACGGCGATATCGGTGAACCAGTCGACGGCCTTGTGTCGCGGTGCGGGCGGCAGATCGACGCGATTGTTGCGTTTGGTCATCGCGATCGGGCTGTGCGCGAACATGTAGAACTCGAAATGTTCGTTGCCGTCGACATAGGAGTCCAGATCGTCCAGGATCTCCGCTACCGGTACCGGCCGCTCCACGCCCTCGAGCACGAAGGAGGGGACGAGTTGGAGGGTGAAGGCGGTGATCACGCCGAGCGCGCCGACGCTGACCCGTGCCGCCCGCCAGGCCTCGGCGCCGGACTGTTCGGTCAGCTCCACTGTTCTGCCGTCGGCGGTCATCAACTCCACCCCGTGCAGTTGCGCGGAGAGGTTGGGAAGTCGGGCGCCTGTGCCGTGGGTGCCGGTGGCGGTGGCGCCGGCGAGGGTCTGGGCGTCGATGTCCCCGAGGTTCGGGAAGGCGAGGCCGTGCTGGTCGAGCCGGTCGCTGAGTGCGGCGAGCGTCATTCCGGCCTGGACTCTGGCCCGGCCGGTCTCGCGGTCCACCTCGAGTACGCGATTCATCCGCGACAGGTCCAGCAGCAGTCCGTCGGTCAGGCACGCGCCGGTGAAGGAATGTCCCGATCCCGCGACGCGAACCCGGTGCCCATTCGCCGCGGCCCGGCCCAGCTCATCGGCCAGTTCGGCGCGATCGCGCGGCGCGGCCAGCCGGGCCGGTGCGCATTGCTGATCGCCGGCCCAGTTCACCCATAACTTGGTCACGTGTCCAACTCTAGGGGATGGTATCGCCGCCCGCCGGGCAAATCTCCTGATCCGGAGAAATCCGATCCGCTCAGCGGCGTCGCGCGACGCAGGGTTTGGCCGCCTTCGCCCGCTCCACGTCCGCGAGACTGAGCGCATCCACCGTCAACGGCTGCGGGGGTGTGTTCTGAGCCCGAATACCGTTGAGCGTGATCGCCATATAGCGGCGCCAGATATCGGGATCGACAGGACGCGCGAACTCGGCGAGCGAATCGACCATATAGATCAACGCGAACAGATCGGTGGCCTCGATCCCCGGCTGCAGCGCACCCGCGTTCCGGGCCCGTTCCATCACGGCCGCCACCGCCGGCCCGAGCTGTTCACGTGGATGGCCGAGCCGGCCGGGGTCGTCATGCATGTCGAGCATGACCTCACTGAACCCGCGATTCGTCGCCATATGCCGGCACGCGTATTCGAAAAGCCGGACCACGCCCTCCCATGGGTCCGCCGCGGCGAGCGCGTCCTGCGCGGCTTCCGCGAACTCCCGGACGTGCACGGCGAAAACCTCGGAAATCAGTTCCCGTTTGTTTGCGAACCGGCGATATACGGTGCCCACCCCGACCCCCGCGCGGTCGGCCACATCGTCCAGCGTGATCTCCAGCCCACGGTCGGCGAACAACTCCCGGGCCGCATCGATGATCCGCTGTTGATTGCGCGCCGCATCCACCCGGAGACGGCGCGTCCGGGGCGCAGTGGTGGCGAGGTTCACATCCGGAATGGTAGCAAGCTACGAATTAACGCAAACCCTTTCGATCCGGCCGCACACAAACCCTGCCCCGCCTGCGGATATCGTTGCGGGGCACGATCCGCGCGCACTGTGTGCTGCCGCGAGACGGCCGGCCCGGAGGTGCCGGAGTATGAGCGAACCCGTGAAAACCGCACCGATCGACGCCCTCGTCCTGGCCGCCGTCGCCTGCGGCGGTGGGCTCGGTGCGGGCCTGCGCTATTGGCTCACGCTCCGAATTCCCGTCCGGCCCGGGACTGTTCCCTGGGCCACCTTCCTCGCCAACACTCTCGGCTGCCTCGCCATCGGGATCCTGATGGTGATCATCACCGAAATGTGCACGCCGCATCGGCTCGTGCGTCCATTCCTCGGAGTCGGGGTACTCGGTGGATTCACCACCTTTTCCAGTTACAGCGCCGAGGTTCGTACACTGCTCGAATCGGGCGCCACCGGTGTGGCGCTCGGGTACCTCGGGGGAACCGTGGTGGCCTGCCTGGCGGCGGTCCTCGCGGGAACGACGGGCGCCCGGTGGATCGCGGGAAGACGCGGCGGGACAACGCAGTACGGCACGAGCTGAACGTAAGACGGGACGAACGAGAGGGGTCGGGCGATGGCGGTTTCGGTGGGTTCGGGCACACGGCGGCGGCCGGATACCGGGTGGAGTGGCCGGTGACCGCGGTCTGGGTGGTACTGGGCGCAATGCTGGGCGCGCCGGCGCGTTATCTACTCGATCGCGTCGTCACAGCCCATACCGGTTCCCGGCTTCCGCTCGGCACGCTGGCGGTTAATATTGCGGGCTCGGCGCTGCTGGGTGCGCTGATCGGGTCGGGTGTGGGCGGTGCGGTGGCGGCGGCCGCGGGAATCGGATTCTGCGGCGCGTTCACCACCTTCAGTACGTTCGGCTACGAAACGGTCGGGCTGGCCTCCGGCGGCGCCGCCGGGTACGCGCTCGGCAATATCGTGCTCAACACCGGGATCTGCCTCGCGGCGGTCTATCTCGGCGCCGCTACCGCCGGCCTATTCGGATGATCACGATGACCAGCCGGGTACGGCCGACCACGAAGGGAGTTCCGAACATGGCGCACGACCGAGCCGGGCGACCCGCCCGCCCCGGCGATCTGGTGGACGTACCGGGGCTGGTGACCGCCTATTACAGTCGCGTTCCCGACCCGGGCGAACCGGATCAGCAAGTGGTGTTCGGAACCTCCGGGCACCGCGGTTCGAGCCTGGATGCGACGTTCAACGAGGCGCATATCCTGGCGATCACGCAGGCCGTCGTCGAATACCGTGCCACCCGCGGAATCGCGGGGCCGGTGTACCTCGCTCGCGATACCCATGCGCTGTCCGAACCGGCATGGACGACCGTGCTCGAAGTTCTGGCCGGCAACGATATCGCTGCCGTGGTGGATTCCCGCGGTCGCTACACCCCGACGCCCGCACTCAGCCACGCCGTGGTCCGCCACAACCGCGACAGTTCCCGGCCGCAGGCCGACGGCATCGTGGTCACCCCGTCGCATAACCCACCGCGCGACGGCGGCATCAAATACAACCCGCCGCACGGCGGCCCGGCCGATACCGGTGCCACCGACGCCATCGCCGAACGCGCCAACGAACTGCTGCGCGGCGGCCTGGCCGGAGTGAAACGGGCCCCGCTGGCGCAGGCGATGGCCGCCGTCGGCCGCTACGACTTCCTCGACCACTACGTCGCCGATCTGCCCGCGGTGCTCAACCTCGACGCCATCCGCGGCGCGGGGATCCGCCTCGGCGCCGACCCGATGGGCGGCGCCAGCGTCGACTACTGGGAGGAAATCGGGCAGCGCTACGACCTCGAACTCGAGGTCGTGAATCCCGGCGTCGACCCGACCTGGCGTTTCATGACACTCGACGGCGACGGCCAGATCCGGATGGATCCCTCGTCCCCGCATGCGATGGCATCGCTGGTCTCGATCCGCGACGACTACGACATCTCCACCGGTAACGACGCCGACGCCGACCGGCACGGGATCGTCACACCCGACGGTGGCCTGATGAACCCGAATCATTTCCTCGCCGTCGCGATCGACTACCTGGTGGCGAACCGGCACCGCTGGGACGCGCTGACCAAGATCGGCAAGACGGCCGTGACCTCCGCGATGATCGACCGGGTCGTCCGGGTGCTGGGGCGTGACGTCTACGAGGTTCCGGTCGGATTCAAATGGTTCGTACCCGGCCTGTTCAGCGGCAGCCTCGCCTTCGGTGGTGAGGAGAGCGCCGGTGCCTCCTTCCTGCGGATGGACGGTTCCGTGTGGACCACCGAGAAGGACGGCATCCTGCTCGCTCTGCTGGCCGCCGAGATCGCCGCCGTCACCGGCCAGAGCCCCTCGGCCCGCTACCTCGAACTGGAACGCAACCACGGCAGCCCCGCCTACGCCCGGATCGACGCGCCCGCCGACGCGGGGCAGAAGAAACTCCTGTCCGCGCTCGACCCCGGCCAGGTCACCGCCACCGATATCGCGGGCGAACCGATCACCGAGGTCGCCACCCGGGCGCGCGGCAACGGCGCCGCGCTGGGTGGCTTGAAGGTGAGCACGGAAAACGCCTGGTTCGCGGCGCGCCCGTCGGGCACCGAGAACAAATACAAGATCTACGCGGAGTCCTTCCACGGACCCGACCATTTGGAACAGGTCCAGGAAGCGGCGCGCGAGCTGGTCGGGAGAGTGCTGGCCGCCGGCTGAGCGATACACGCCGGAGCAGGCCGGCCCGCCGCCGACAGACGAAGAATCCGGATCGCAGAACGGAAGCCGTGCCGACGCGCCCGGCCGGGAATGGTGACGGTCGCCGCGGTGTTGCATGCCTGGGTGAGTGGTGAGGCCGTAGCAAACGATCGACCCGGATCCGGGAGTACGAACGGATCAGCCGGGTCCGAGGCGGTGGCCCGGCCCTCCGTGCTGCGTCGATTCCGCCGGCGCGAACACCCGACCGGGAAAACCGCCAAGCCGCCGCTGCCGAGCGAAATCTGGGTGCTGATCGCCGCAGCGTTCTGTGTCGCGATCGGGTTCGGCCTGGTCGCGCCGGTATTGCCGCAGTTCGCGCTGAGCTTCGGGGTCGGGGTGGCCGCGGCGTCCGCGATCGTCAGCGCGTTCGCCGCCATGCGGCTGCTGTTCGCGCCCGTGAGCGGGCGGCTGGTGCAGATGCTGGGGGAGCGGCGGATCTATCTGGTCGGCCTGTTGATCGTCGCGATCTCCACGGGCGCGAGCGCATTCGCCCAGACCTACTGGCAGCTGATGGTGCTGCGTTCGCTGGGCGGAATCGGTTCGACCATGTTCACCGTGTCCTCGATGGCCCTGGTGATCCGGCTGTCCCCGCCCACCGAACGCGGCCGCGTCACCGGCCTGTGGTCGACCTGTTTCCTGATCGGCGGACTGTCCGGGCCGCTGGTCGGCGGGGCGCTGGCCGGATTCGGTCTGCGTGCCCCCTTCCTGATCTACGCGATCGCACTGCTCCTCGCCGTCGCGGTGGTGTACTTCAATCTGCGGGATTCGCGAATCACCGAGGCCGAATCCGCCGGCGATGCCGCCACCGTGAGTTTCGTGCAGGGTCTGGCCCGGCCCGAATACCGTGCAGCGCTGTGGTCCAACTTCGCCAACGGGGCCGCCGTGTTCGGCGTCCGGATGGCCCTCGTTCCGCTGCTGGTGGTGGAGGTTCTCGGGCAGCCGTCCGGTATGGCCGGGGTGGCGCTCACCGTTTTCGCCGCCGGTAACGCGACCGTCCTGTTCTTCTCCGGGCGGCTCTCCGACACCTACGGCCGCCGCCCCCTGCTGATCGCCGGAGCCCTGGTGTGCGCGGTCGGCACCACCGGTCTCGGCCTGTCCCCGAACCTGGCGTGGCTACTGGTCACCTCGTTCGTGGCCGGTGTCGGATCGGGCCTGTTCACCCCCGCTCAGCAGGCCGCCGTCGGCGATATCATCGGCTCCCGCGCGCGCGGCGGCACCATGCTCGCCGGATTCCAGATGTCTCAGGACCTGGGCACCGTTCTCGGGCCCATCGTGGTCGGCGCGATCGCCCAGCAGCTGGGTTACGGTGCCGGGCTCGCCGCCACCGGCTCCCTGCTGGCCGTGGCCGCTATCGCCTGGTTCGTCGTTCCGGAACCGATGAAGCGGGCGAGCCTCGCACCCGAACCGGAGTCGCCGGGGACGGTCGAACATCCGGCACCGGCCGTGGCCGAGGCCGCCGAGGACACCCACCACCCAGCCTCCGCCCGCGCCGCAGAGCCCGCAGCCGAGGATCGCGCGAACTCGAAACACTGAACTCCGGCGACACCGGGTGCGCGTGACCGATTCGCCCGGATACGGCAGAGTGGTCGCGTGAGCAAACCGCCGTCCGATTACACCCCCCGGCCCATGTCCAGCGGGACTACCTACGCCCTGGGCGGGGTGGCGCTGGCACTGATCGCGCTGATCGTCTTCTTCGCCTTCCGCTGGGGAACCGGTGGCGCCGAGGTCCGCAACGACGGCTACGGCTCGGTTCGCAACACCGCGGTGACGGCCGCGGTACAGAGCGACGGCGGCGTCCGCCTCGGCCTGCCCGACGCCCCGAAAACGCTCGAAATCTACGAAGACCCCATATGCCCCGGCTGCGGCAGCCTCGAGCACCTCTACGGCCAGGAGATCGCCCAGAAAATCGACGAGGGCAAACTCGCCGTCCGCTACCGCTTCGTGAATTTCCTCGACAGCGAATCCGACAGCGGCGACTACTCCACCCGCGCCACCGCCGCCCTGCAATGCGTCGCGGCCACCGGCTCCGGTGTCACCTACTCGAAGTTCCACGACACCCTCCTGACTGACCGGCAGCCGGAGGAAGGCTCCGGCCTCACCGACGAGGAGCTCGCCACCACAGCCGCCGAATCCGGCGCCCCGCAGTCCGCTCGCGACTGCATCACCACCGGCGCCCGCCTCGACGACGCGCGCACCCAGGCCACCGCAGCCGTCGAAGACCTCCAGGCCGCACTCGACGGCGACGCCGCGACCCCGAGTGTGTTCGATGTCGCAACCGAGCTCGACACCCAGAACCAGGAATGGGTCCAGCAGGTGGCCCCCTGACCTCACCGTTCCCGCGAAATCCAGCCGATTTGGTGCCTGACGTGGAGGTGGTGTAACTTCGTTCAGGCAGCCGGGGAACCGGTAGCAACCATCCGGGGCTATGGCGCAGCTGGTAGCGCACCACACTGGCAGTGTGGGGGTCAGGGGTTCGAGTCCCCTTAGCTCCACAATAGGTGAACTCCCAGGTTAGAGGCATGGGAGTTCACTGTTGTTCAGTGAACGCTCGGTCTGGACGGGGCGCTGAGCGGGGGAAATTCTGGTTGTGAGGGGTTCTAGTTCCCTTAAGGTGTCTTGCGTTTGTTCCTGGTGTTGATCAGGACAGGAGTTCGGTCGGCTGGCTGCTCGCTGTTGTGAGTCAGGGCTGGGTGCGTCCGTGTCGCGGGTGCGGACTTCCCGTTCGAGCTGACAAGTAAGCGCGGCCGGAGGTCATTGTGAACATGCTGACCGCGATTCCCGCCACCATCGACTCCAGAATGGTTCGACGGTTCACGGTGGTCGGTGAGCGTGTCCGGCGGTGAGTGGCGCCTGTTCGCGGTTGACGGGGGTGAGGTCGGTTTGTACGAAGCCCGGGCATACCGATGTCGCTGTGATGTCGGTGTCGCGTAGCTTCTTGGACAGGGCGATCGTGACGGCGTTGAGTGCTGCTTTGGAGCTCTGGTAGGCGGGCACGACCATGCCGTAGTACGGGGATTCCGGATTCAGCTGCTCGTTCAGTGATCCCATTGTGGTGGAAATGTTCACGATGCGTCCCGCGGAGCTCGTGCGCAGCATCGGAAGGAGCGCTTCGATCATGGCGACCGCGCCGGAGACGTTGGTGGCGAACGTTTCCTGGAACAATCGGGCCGAGGCGAATTCGTGTGGTTCGCCGTCGGTGGCTTCCGGCAGGATGCCGGCATTGTTGATCAGGTCGAGGGTGCCGAAATTCTGGCGCACCCATTCGGCCGCGTGCTCGACGCTGTGGGTGTCGGTGACGTCGAGCTCGATCCCGTAGGCTTCGTACCCTTTCGCCACGAGCGTGGCTGCCGCGTCTTTGGCTTCGGCTTCCCGGCGCGAGTCGCGTGACGCGCCTGGCGCGGATATGGAACAGCGAGATCGCGGAGTTCTTCGCCGAACACGATCTCGACCTGGGGGAGGCTGATGTCCTGACCACCCTCCGACGTGCCGGCGCGCCTTACGAACTGACTGCCGGGGCGCTGGTTCGCGCTTCGATGGTCACCTCCGGAGCCATCACCAAACGTATCGACCGGATGACGGCCAAGGGGCTTCTCACGCGAGTGCCGCCTAGCACCGACCGGCGAACCGTTCTGATCCGGCTCTCGCCCCGCGGCAAGGAGGTCATCGACGATTTGTTTGCCGACCACATCGCCAACAATGCTCGCCTCCTGCAGCCTCTCGACCGGGCGCACACCGAGCAGCTGGCAGACGCGCTCCGCACGCTGCTGCGCTTCCTCGGTGACACCTCGCTCACCTGAAGTCGCGGATGCGTGGGGGCCCAGGTGTTTCCGGCCTGATCCGCTGACCCGATGGTCGGTGGCAGGCGTGAGGACGTCACTGGATGCCGTGGCGTAGAAGACCGAGGCGTAGATTCGGCGTCAAGTCGATCGCGGGACAGTCGGCGGCACTGCCCGCGGGTCGGGTGGCTGGCTCTGCTGGATCCCGGCGAGAAGCCAGCCCAATCCTTGGTCGAAGTTGTCCCGCAGCGCCTTGGGGGTCGGCTGGTGTTCGGTGTAGTTTTCCGAGGGCAGGCCGCTGGTGAACGCGGCGAAGCCGATTGTGTAAACGATCAGGACGCGCAGAGCATCGGCCGCGGCGGGTTCGGGAACATCTGCTCGGCGCAGGACATCGATCGCGATGGCGCCGAGGCGCTGTGCGTTGGGGCCGCGCGCGCCCTGACGGCCCAAGTAGAACGGCACCAGGTCGGAGTGGGCCAAGAGCGCGTTGTAGGTCGAAGCCATGAGTTGGTGCAGGGCGGCAACGGGGTTTTCTATGTCGGGCGCCGGCGAATCGACTGCCGCAAGCACGTCGTCGAGTAGATCGTCGATCAGTGCCGTCTTGTTCGCGACGTGGCTGTAGAGGGCATTCGGGGCGACGTCGAGTCGCTTGGCCAAGGAGCGCATCGTCAAGGCCGACAACCCCTTCTCCGCCAAGACTTCCCGGGCCGCGCCGAGTACGGCCGCATGGGTGAGGCCGGCTCTGTGGCCGGGAGCGCGACTGCGTTCCACCCGATTACTGTACAGTGCCCAATATGAATTGGACGTTGTACAGTTTGAGTATTACAGCATGAACGGCATTCCAGGGTTCGTCGAGCAGACGGTGTCGGTGAACGGCGCCGGCGTGCATGTGGTTCAGGGGGGTACCGGCCATCCGGTACTGCTGCTACACGGTTTTCCGCAAACTCATCTCGTGTGGCGGCATGTGGCGGTGTCGCTGGCCGAGGACTACCGAGTGGTGTGCGCGGACCTCCCGGGCTACGGCGCCAGCGACCCACCCGCCGGGGATGACAGCCCTGCGCATTACGCCAAGCGGGTCACCGCGGCGACGATGGTCGCTGTGATGCGCGAACTCGGCCACGAGCAGTTCAGCGTTATTGGGCACGACCGCGGCGCTCTGGTGGCGCTCCGGGCGGCGCTCGACCATCCAGATGTCATCGAGCATGTCGGTGTACTCGACGTGATTCCCACCGTTGACAACTGGGCTGCGCTCAACGGTGTCGGTGGGGTGTTCGCGTTCCATCTGTACCTCCTCGCCCAACCATCCGACCTGCCCGAACGGATGATCGCCGCCGATCCGGACACGTTCTTCGGGCATTTCCTGGATACCTGGACAGCCTCGGCGGAGGCGATCCCCACCGGAATCCGGGACGTCTACCTGGCCGCGGTGCGCGCTCCGCAAGCGATCCATGCCATCTGTCAGGACTACCGCGCCAGCGCGTTCGTCGACGCAGAACACGACCGCAGGGACCGCGACGCCGACCGCCGGTTGACGATGCCTGCCTTGGCGATGTGGCAGGATCCGGGCGACACCGTACTGCCCTTCGATCCTCAGCGGATATGGTCCGACTGGGCGCTTGACCTGCGCACCCATGTCCTGCCCTGCGGGCATTTCCTCCCCGAGGAATGTCCTGCCGAAGTCACCGCTGCCATTCGTGACCTCATCGGCAATTGAACCCTGGGCGCTCCTGTTCCGGTAATACAGTCGACGGCAAACTGGTGTCGAGTCTGCGGCTGCGGCCAGGTGCGCCGCTCCAGATGAGATCGTCGCTGCCGATGTCGTTTTCACCGCTGTAGTAGCGCCGCCGAGATGATCGGAAACGCGCAGGCTTCCGCTCGAGTGGCCGACTCGGCAAATCGGGTAGCTCTGGTGGCAACGGAGGGCGGTTGCTGTGGACCGGTCGGGTTGGCTCGTCCCATTGATTACGGGCGACGTCGTCCGTGGGTGGGTGTCTCGCGTCTGTACTCGACGTTCGCGGAGTTTGGTCAGGACGGTGCCCTCTCGTCACGAGGCGACAGGGTAGCCGTTGATCACACTCGTGCTCGCCCGTGAGAATCCCGTCTGGGTATTCCGTACCGACGCAGTGCAGCGAGGACAGTGGTGTGGTCGACGTTGAGATGGTTGCCGACGCGAGCCAGTGACCAGCCGAGTTTCTAGAGGTGGATGGCGGTGTCGATCTGGTTGGGGGACAGGCCGCGGGCGCGCATCGGTACCTGGTGTCGGTGGAGGATGTTGCTGACTGTGCGTCGTTCGATACCGAATCGGTCGGCCAGTTCGTACACGGTCGCTCCGGCCTGGTAGCCGGTGATCAGCTCCGCGACTTCCTCGGCGTCGAGTTGCCGGGCCCGCTGTGGTTCGGGTCGTTCCACCGGTGGCGGGGCCGGTGCTGTGGTGTCGGGTAGCTTCTGGATCAGGTTTTCCAGGGTTTCAGCCTGCGTTTCATTACTTCTACCTGCGGTTTCAGGGTTGTAGTAAGATCCCCCAAAGTCCACCAGGAATTATATTCTTTTGGTATGCCCGATTTGCCGGGTTCTACGACAGTGACCCTCACACCAACAAAGCCGGTGTGAGGGTAGTTTTCTGTCGGTGTGGTGGTCACCGGACCGGGGCCTCAGCTGCTCCTCTCGACGGATACATTCTCCTACGGCATATGACCTAAGGAACGCCGACGTCGTAAGGCGGGTTGCACCGCGGTCCGTTCGGCTGCCACGAAGACGCCGGGACCTTGGTGATGAGGTGTCGGTGGTAGCCGTGCTGTTCGAGGCTGCCGACCGGCAGAATCGTGACCGAGGCGCCGCGGGCGTCCGGACGGACGCTCGTCGCCGCTCACCCGGCGCCGCCCGCGTCCACGATGATCTCGCCGTTCAGGCGGCGTTTCGGTAGGTGGTGAGAGTCTGTTTGACGGCGTCGGTGACGGGCGGTTCTCCGGTGAGTGGGGTCCAGGTGTAGGCGTCGTGTTCGGTGAGCCGGACGGGTTCGGGGACGGCGCAGTGGACGGTGAAGTTGAATTGGCGGCTGTGTTTTCCGCTACCGGAGCAGTAGTCGAAGCTGTCGATGTAGCGACCGATGCCGGTAACCTGGAGGCCGGTTTCCTCTTCGACTTCACGGGCGAGTGCGTGGTCGAGGTTTTCGCCGGGTTCGACTTTGCCGCTGGGCAGTTCCCAGATGCCGCCCATGAAGTCGTCGCCGTGTCGGCGCAGCAGCAGGACGCGCCCGTCGTATTCGACGACCGCGCCGACGACGAGTTGCTGGACGCCGTCGCGCTCGGCTTCGGTGATGAGGTCTTCGAGGTTGGTCGCCATTGGGTTCATCCTTCCAGGTGGTGGGCGTGGTGGTGCAGGCGTTCGGCCTGCGGGAATTCGCCGGGGCCTTGAGCGAATTCGCCCGCGTATTCGCCCAGCTGCCCTCGAGATGTGAAGGACATACTTCGTGAAGGTTGACAACATCCCCGCCCGCGGCATGCGTGACCTACTCCCCGAGGAAGTCGCCACCCGCGACCATGTGCTGTCGACGATCACGCAGGTGTACCGCAACTTCGGCTACCGCCGCATCGAAACCACGCCCTCGAGAACATTACCCGCCTACAAGGCGGACAGGGCGGCGTGGACGAAAGACTCATTAACCAGGTCTGGTGGCCCCTCGACTCCTTACCCATCTGCAAGAGCGCGGCCGAGAACCGCGGCGGCGGGGGGTGTGACGACGTTGTCACAGTCCTGAGCCCGGATGTCCCTCGTCGTTCCCGCCTGAAATGTACGGACCTGGGACGTGTCGACCGGCCTGGAGGGGAGACCTCGGGGTGCCGCTGTGCACCGTGGTGCTCGACGGTCACTGTGGCCTGTTGTAGACCAGGGCCTGAAGGGGCGCGGATCGCTACCTTGCAGCGCGGGCTGGCTTCAGGATTCCGGGGCGCGGTCCGGGTCCTCCCGCACAGCGTCTCCACCGTACTCGGAGCACGGCATAGCCGGATTGGCGTTTGCCAAGGTTTCGAGACGTGGGCCGCTGGCCCGGGTTTCTCAGGAAGCTGTAGATCGGATGGGTCGCGAACGTCGGTATCGATGTCGTGAGACCGGGGGGACTCGGCCAGATCACCGCCGCAGTTCTCAGTAGCGACGTGATAGTGCGGATCGCCGAGGTCCATGGCGTAACCTCGGCGCAGGCCGTGCTGCGCTGACACTTACAGAACCGCACCATCGCGATTCCGAAATCCGTCACGCGCCGACGTATTCGCCAGAATGACCGCACTCGCGGGCCTCGACCCGGATCTGCGTACCGGCCCGATCCGGACATCTTCAACTGAGCTCGCACCGACGAAGGGAACGCTATGCAGATCGATCTGTCCGGCCGCACCGCGCTGGTCACCGGCTCCACGCAGGGCATCGGCCAGGCCATCGCCATCGGACTCGCCCAGGCCGGCGCGCACGTCGTCGTAAACGGCCGCGGCGCCGACCGTGTCGCAGCCGCCGTCGGTACGGTGCGCGTCGAGTCCGGCAGCGAGATGGTCACCGGCGCAGCGGGGGATCTCGCCACGGAAGAGGGCGCGGCGGCCGTGGTGGCGGCCGTGCCGACGGTCGATATTCTCGTCAACAACCTCGGTATCTTCGGCGCCGCCGCGCCCCTGGAGATCGACGACGCCGAATGGCGCCGCTACTTCGAGGTCAACGTCCTGTCGGCCGTACGCCTGATTCGCGCATACCTGCCCGGGATGAAAAAGCAGGACTGGGGTCGCGTGCTGAACCTCGCCAGCGATTCCGCCGTCGTGGTCCCCGCCGAGATGATCCACTACGGGATGACGAAGACGTCGTTGCTCGCCGTCGCTCGCGGCTTCGCCAAGGACGCCGCCGGCACCGGCGTCACCGTCAACTCCGTACTTGCGGGCCCCACCCATACCGGCGGCGTCGAGGACTTCGTCCGTGAGCTCGTCGGCGATGACCTGCCCTGGGAACAGGCGCAGCACGAATTCATGGTCCGCTACCGCCCGCAATCGCTGCTGCAACGCCTCATCGAACCCGAAGAGATCGCCAACCTGGTCGTCTATCTCGCCTCGCCGTACGCCTCCGCTACCACTGGCGGCGCCGTACGCGTGGACGGCGGCTACATCGACTCCATCCTGCCCTGACCGGGCTTCTCAGACTGCTGACCGGCCGGGTCGGCAAGGGCGTCGCAGCCTCCGGCCCGGCCCGCGAGGCTTTTCACCACGACCGAACTCTGGAACGCGGGCCAGCTTCGCGCTCCGAGCGGCGAATGGCCGTGGACGCCTGCGGGACAACGCTGCTGACGAGGTGGAAGTGTTCGGCTCGCAACTGGAAGGCGGACATGATGTGGCTCGAGGCCGGGCCGCGTCGCATCGGTGTCCGCGCCGGTCTCGGCGAGCGGGAGACCGGCAGTGGCGCGGGCGTTCCACTCCGACTCGGTCGAGGTAGCTGGGCCGAGCAGCCCGTGGTCCGGCTGGACGCTGACCGCCCGTCGTCGGTTTGTCGGACCTGTGGCTACGACCTCACTCGAATCAGCTCAATCGGCGGATATCGCCCCGCACCCGGTAGAACCCACCGCGAGCGGATTCGGTCACCCCGTCCACTACATAGCGGGTACCGGCCTGCCTGATATCACGAGGGAACTGTACGTTCCATTCTCGTTGGAAGCCGGGGGAGACGACGTGCACACGCAGCCGTCCGTCCACGTCGACGCATTCGACGACTATTCCGCCGGAACTGTCGGTGGCAACCTCCAGGGTGCTGCTGGGTACCACCGCGGCCATCGGGGGCGCCTTCACGGAAACGGTCTGTGGCAGGAGGCCCTGTTCGGCGTCGTGGACGGCGGTCTCGCTCACATCGAGGCAGGCCAGGGTGCCGCTGGTGGTGACGAGGTACAGCCGTGCGTCGTGGTATTGCATCGAATAGGCCGAACCGCAGCCGGTGCCGAGTTTCCAGAGGCGCCGCCCGTCGGCATCGAAGCAGTAGACCGACGAGAAGTTGTCGCCGGCGAAGACGTACCGCCCGTCCGGCGAGGCCGCGCACGAGTACACCGCTGCATCGCATTGGAACGACCGGTCCGACCGGCCGGCCTTGTCCACCATCCTGACCTGGTTACGTGCGGTGCCCGCGTATACGGCTTCGGCCTCCTGCCAGCCGAACAGTACGGGGCCGCCGGTGTCCCGGTTCCATCGGTGGCTTCCGTCGACCAGGTCGTATTTCGTGACCCCGGCCGAGTGGCCGTGGTAGACGCCGTCGTCGTCGATTCGCACCATCCAGCCGGAATCGCCGTGGCTGCGGCGGTTCCACAGCGACTCCTCCTCATGATCGATAACGGTGAGTCCGCCCTCCACGTCGGAGACACCGAGGATGCCGTCGTGGATATCGAGCCAGTAGATATCGACATTCGCGGCGATATCGTAGGCTGCCCGGGGGACCTTGCCCGACAGGTCGTAGACGCGACCGTCGTCGCAGCCGGCATAGATCCAGAAGTCGTCGGCGACTATGCATTTCACGGAGTTCGGCAACCGGAATCGGCCGACCACATCGCCACCGGGTGTCAGCGTGAACACATCCCCGTTCTCGTTGCCCACCCAGCAGCGTTCGCTGTCGATGAAAATCCCGAAGGTCGCGGCACCGGAATCGAAGCTCCACAGCACCGGCGCGGTACGAGCGGTGGAGCGACGGCTGGCTATGGCGCGTCGCGTGACCGGGCGGGCCGAGCGCGCACCCGGTACGGCCGGTGCGTAGCCTTTCCGCTTCTTCTCGTTGATCTTCTTCTGCGCCGCCGCATGCGCCTTCTGTGCATCGGCGAAGGAACTGACCTTGCTCTGGCCTTGTTCGCCGATGCGCCCGTACCGGATGGTGACCCGAGTGTCGTCCACGACGACCTCGTAGAACTTGTGCGCCGACCCTGCCTCTTCCGACAGCTCCAGATAGGTCGTCGTTGCCGCAGTCATACTGTTCCCGCTCTTCGTTGTTGCGTTTCGAGCGAAAGTTAGCAACGGGCACCGACATACGAGCGTGTACCCGCGGCGGGAGCCACTTCCGCCGGACGTCACCCGGCCGCATCGTCAGGCCGCCGCGACGCCTCCCGGTCGATGGCCGGCGGGCGTCGCGTGTCGTGATGCTGGTTCAGCACCGTCGATCGTGCGGCGCGATCGGTGAGGCACTGCTGATCACCGACGCTCGGATCTGCGGTCGATATCGGTGGTGTCCGGTTCGTCGAGACCGGCGAGGAGCACGGTGAACACGCTGGATGCGTCGGCGATCAGGGATTCCCCGGGTGGGTGGAAATCGTCGAGGAACCATTGGGTGGCGAGGTGGAGTCCGGCGCCGACGACCGTCGAACCCAGGATCATCTGCTGGGACTGCGGCAGAGGGCCGGGCAGGCGGGCCACGATGAGGCCGGCCAGGGCAGTCGCGAAATCGCGGCCCGCTTCGCGATAGATGGCGTCGACGCGTGGGCTGACCCCGAGGACTTCGACGAGATGGATGCGCGATTTGCGGGTGTCGCGAGCGGTGAAGTCGAGGAATCCCGTCAGGGCGGCGGTGACGAGGCCGGATACGGTGGCGGCTTGCGCGGCGCGGCCGATGACTTCGTCGCGTAGTTCCTGCACGATCGGCTCGTAGACGGCGCAGAGCAGCGATTCGAGGTCGTCGAAGGACTCGTAGAAGTAGCGCTTGATCAGGCCGGCTTCCGAACTCACCGATTCTATGGTGGCGCCGCGGTAACCGGCAGTGCCGAAGACTTCTATGGCCGCCTGGATCAACCGTTCGCGTCGCTCGGCTCTGCGCTGGTCGGCTGAGGCTCCTCGGTAAGAGCGAGTGGAAGGTGGCACAACTCGATGTTGACACCGGGCAGTATCGAATACAAACTGATACGACTACGGATCAGATAGGCCGGGCTGCGAAGGAGACGCTGGATGAGCTGCACGCGTTGGTGGGGGCAGGGCACAGACGGCCATGACGGATCACTTGCCGCGGGCGCCGAAGCGCTGTTGTGCAAAGCCGCCGGGATCGGCGGTGAGCGCGCCGAGCCGGTCGCGCCGGGGCGGCCGCAATGAGCCGGCATTTCACCGCGCTGGTCAATCCGATCTCCGGTGCCGGTGTCGCCGCCGATCGGTGGCGGGAGCTGGCCGAAATCGCCACGGCCGCGGGCGCGCAGGTCTCGGTGGAGTTGACGCGCAGCAGTGAGCATGCCACCGAGATCGCCGCGGCGGCAGCAGCCAACGGGGACGTCGTGGTCGCCGTGGGCGGTGACGGTCTGGTGCTGGCCGCGTGCGCGGGTGTGGTCGCGGCCGGGGCAGGTGTGCTGGGTATCGCCCCGGCGGGACGCGGCAACGACCTGGCCCGCAAGCTCGGAATACCTTCCGATCCCCGGGCATTGGCGAACCTGCTGATCACCGGTGAACCGCGCGCGATCGATGTGCTCGACGCCGGCGGCACCATCGTACCCGGAAACGTCTACGCCGGGTTGGATTCGGTGGCAACCCTGCGAATCAACGCGCGCCGTCGGCTCCCGGGCAAACTGAACTACCGACTCACGCCGGTCGAGACTTTCCTCGGCTGGAAACCACCGACGTTCACGGTCACCGTCGACGGCGAAACGATCACAACCCTCGCTCATATGGTCGTAGTAGCCAACTCGGGCACCTACGGCCATGGCCTCGATATCGTGCCCGGCGCCGTTGTCGACGACGGGCTGCTCGACGTACTGATCGTGCGCGCGACGAAGAAGCGTCACTTCCTGCGTTTCCAGAGCCAACTCGGACACGGTTCCCATCTGCAGCGCTCCGATGTCACCCGCGTACGCGGTGTCTCGGCATCCGTCGCCACCGACCGTCCCATCCCGGTCGGCGCCGACGGCGAGGACCTCGGATTGCTGCCCACTACCGTGACTGTGCGGCCCGCGGCGCTGAAGGTCCTCGCGCCGTAGTCCCTGCGGGAAGATACGGGGCCAGATCACGTAGCCGTTTCCAGTGGAGTTGGTGTAGTTCGCCCGCGCGGGCGAGAAAGTCGGCGATTATGTCGAGTTCGGCGGAGTTGTACGAACTCAGCAGCATCTTGTAATTCTCGACGATCATGGGTACGACGAGTTCTTGGACGCGGCGGCCGGCTAGTTCGGTGGCCATCACGATCACGCGCCGGCGATCGGTCGGGTGCAGTGACCGGGTGATGTACCCCTGCTTCTCCAGCCGGTTGAGCATGATCGTCACACCGGCAGGGGTGAGCCCGAGCCGTTCGGCCAGCATTCCCGGCGTCGTAGTCTTCTCGTCCTCGAGCAGCAGGATTTCCAATGCCCGCCGGTCGGTTTCGTTCACACCCAGCACTCTGATCAATTCGCGGATCAGGTCCTCGACGGTTCCGTGATAGAACTCCAAGGCCGTTTTGAGCTCGACCGAGATCCGGGCGGGTTCGGTTGTTTTCGGGCACATAGACATTTCCCTCGATCAATCGAAACATGAAAATCATTCGGCAGAGGTCGCCACACAGGGGGCGATCCCTTGTCGAGAGTGCGATTCCGTTCGGAGTCAGGGAGATCGATGGGATCGGTGAATACCGGAGGCCGCGGTGACGCGGCGCGGATCGAGGGGAGCCGGGGAACGACGGGTGTGCGCCGTTGTCTTCCCTGCGTGCGATAGGAAGCGCCGCCGGGCGTGTGAAGCGGGCATGGGGGCTCCTGTCGATCGATTGACCGCCGGCCCGAACCGCGGCTGGCGATCATCACGAAAGCGGGCACCGCGCCGGCCACCGAAGCAACCGTCGCTGTGTCGGATATGCACTGTACGACACAGCGGCCGATGCGATACGGTGCATCTCATTATTCGGTCGAAGTGCTTGCCGCTGCATCAAACGCCAAGTGGGGCAATCACTGTCGAGTGCGCGTCGCTGCCCGGAGGTGACGGGACCCGGACCGGGCTGCTGGGGCAGCTCGGTCCGGGTGTGTTCACCGCCGGGCGCCGGTCGATACGCCGTGGCGACTGTCCGCAGGCTCAGCTGACAGTCGTGGTGGTGAGGGTCGGGGACGGATCCGGGTAGCACGAAGTCGCGACATTGCCGACCAATGCGACGTTGGTCGTCATGGTCATGCCGGGACTGGTGTAGCTGGTACCCGCGTACTTGCTGGTTATCGGTGTTCCGGCGGCGCCGGCGGTGACGTTGATCGTCACCGCCGGCGGAGTGAAGCTGGTGCCGCCGGCGATCGGGCCCGGTACGGTCAGAACGATATTTCCACCCGACGTGGAGACGGTGCCGGGCACGGTGCCTCCGGAGGCGGTAGCCGAGACCAATGTCGAATTCGCCGGAGTCGGAATGGTCATCTCCAGATCGCTGATGTTGTTCACGGTGAAGCCGGAGGCCGAACTGGGAACCGACGAGCTGCCCGGTGTGATGGTGATGGCCACCGCGGACCCCGCCGCCGCCGAGCTCGGCGCGGTGCCGGTGACCGAGGTGGCCATGGTCGAGGTTTGGCCTATGCCGAAGATCGTGCCCCGGCAGTCCCAGTTCACGTCGACTGCGGCGGCGTTCGCCGGTGCGGCCAAACAAAATGCGGTGGCGACGGCCGCCGGAAGAAGAATGCCGGCACGAAGCATGGATGAGGTGGGTCTCATGGCTATCTCCAAGAAATGTCGAGCAACGGTACGACTGGATGTCGAACCCTCCGAAATGGATTTTTAAAATATAGCCGGTTCTCATCATTCCGTGGTCGAAAACATCGATATCCGTGCTTCTGGAATATCGTTATCCGTTATTGAATATCCGCTGTGGATAGTTAATTACGGAAAACTGTTCCGGGTCGCCGGAGGGTCCTCTGTCGCATATCGGCGGATTCGTCCTGAGAGAGAGTAAGCCTGCAATCCGCTGAATAGAAGCCCCGACCAGAGATTATATCTTCTTCGGCCGGCAGTCAGCTTTCATATGGTTACCGTCCTCGGCGTTCTCCCATTCCGGGCGATGCGGAACCCGGCGGTGCAGCCAGAAGTGCCCCAGCGCGATCACACGGCTCCAGGGCAGGGCACGCCTGTGCCGGGTGAATCGGGAAGTCGCCGACGCGTCCGCCGCCTGTCAGTGCGTATCAGGCGTTGTGTGGTGCATACCGCTCGGTTCGGCCGTGCACCAGGTGGCGACCTGCGCGTATCGATCGCCGCCGGCGTGTTTCAGGCTCCGGCCAGCAATTCCTCACCGCGCAGCACGCTGGTCAAGCGATCCGGGAACACGGCGAATACGTGGTTCATCTGGCCGGGCGACATCATCCGGTCGAGCGCGGAGGTCACACAGCCCGCCGTGAACGGGACATCGCCCACCGGGATACCGCTGCGCTCGGCGAACTCTTCGACGAAATCCGCGATACCGTGGGAGCCCGGTACCCGGCTCGGTACCCAGCCCTCGTACCAGATGCCGCGCAGGAAATCCGGTAGCTGAGCGGTGAGATGGGCGGAATTGGCCACGCTTATCCGATCGCGGACGGTGTGCATCCAGGCGCGTAGTGCGCGCAGGGCGAACGTGAGATCTTCGGTGCCCAGATCGTCGGCGACGGCACGGAGCCAGATATGGGCCGTATGGGTGCCGGCGGCGAGGGGGTCATGGTGATGCGTCATTGGTGTACCTGCCTTCCGGGTGGCCGGTCCGATGCGCTGTTCTGTGCCACAATTCTACGGCGGTGACCGGGCCGCCACCATGGGCGGACTCCGGCCGCCGGACGGGACGGCAGGTACTCCGGGCGGCAGTTCAGAAGTCGAATCCGCCGAAGTCGAATCCGCCCCGGTCGTCGCCGCCGTCGCCCCAGCCGTCCTCCGCGCCGGCGCCCATGCCCTGTTCACCGGCCGATAGCCCGTCCTGGAAACCCTCGCCGTAGCCACTCTCGAAACCCTGGGCGCCGTAGCCGACGCCCGCCATACCGGTGAACAGCGACGTGAACAGCAGCGTCGAGCCGATTCCCCAGGCGCCGGCGACCAAGGCGGGCCGCCACCACGGTTCGGAGTACCAGCCGGCCGGTACCGGCCGCCCCGCCACCCGTCCGCCGGGGTAGTAGTTCGGTGTTTCGGACGAGGGGTGCGGTGAAGCGGCGATCCGCCGGTTCTCGAAGTCGATTTCCCGGTCTTCGCTGACTTCGCCCGCGCTCGCCCGGCCCGCGAGTTCGGGCACCGCGGGGCCGGGATCCATGTCCATGGCGATTCGGGCGGCGCGGATGTAATACAGGCCCTCGACCGCGGTTTGTTTCGCCAGGTGAGCCTGGACAGTACTGGCGGCCTGGTCGAGCTGGCCGCCGGCGGCGGTATGGCGTTCGGCGGCGTCGGCCAATGCCTGCTTCGCGGCGGTGTTTGTGCCGGTCAGATTGTAGATCTGCCCGCCCAGTCGTTCGTTGGTGCGGCGGGCGTCGGCCAGTGCGTCGGTCAACTCGAGTGCGCGTTGTTCGCGCCGGCGGGACCGCCACACGAGGAAAAGCGCCGCCAGGACGATCGCCGCGGCGATCAGGAACCACTCCATCGTTCGCACTCCTTCGGTCGACGGAGCACAGTGCCGACCAGCCTACTCGCCGCCCGTCCGGGCCGCCGACGCCGGAATCGGCGGCTCCGAACGGATCGGCCCGTGTCCTGCGGCAGCATCGGCCCGGACGGCTGTGGGGCGGCGCGCGGAGCCGATCAGGATCCGGACCGCGGTGACGAGCGCATTTCTACTCGCAGCAGGTAGTCACGGATAATCGAAATGTACTCACTGCGCAGGGGCTCCTCTTCGAGGAAGCCCATATGCGCCGCGCCGGGCTGGGTGATGTGCTCGGAATCGGGTATGCGGCTGGCGATATCGGCCAGATGGGTGGGGACGCACTCGTCGTATTCGCCGCCGAGTACCAGAGTGGGGACCCGGATTCGATCGAGTATGTCGAATATGTCCCAATCGGCCAGGGTTCCGGTCACGTGGTAGTCCGCATCGCCGATCATTGTCCGGAATGTCAGCGGGCACATTTTTTCCGGATCCAGTCGTACCGTCGCCGTGCGGACGATATGTGCCCGCAGATATTCCTCCTGGGCTATCCGGTAATCGGGATCGTCCACGGTGGCATCGAGCTCACGTCCGTAGGTTCGCTCCAGAACACGGCCCGGTAACTCTGCCAGCAGGCCGCGGACCTCCTTCTCGAACCGGGGCACGCTCGCCAAACCGTTGGCGCAGATCAGGCTCGTCCACTCGGGTGCCCGCTGGGCGGCGAACTGGAGCCCGAGCATCGCACCCCACGAGTGGCCGTAGACATGCGGGAACCGCAGTCCGAGACCGTCGATCACCGCCGCGAGTTCGTCCAGGAAACGCGGCACCGTGAGCAGTCCGGTGTCGTCGATCGGATCCGAACGCCCTACTCCGAGCTGGTCGTACCAGATGACTTCCCGTTCGGCGGTCAGCGGTTCGAAGGCTTCGAACAACAAATCGCTGGGGTAGCCCGGGCCGCCGTGGACAAGGAGCAGCGGTACGCCGCCGTGGCCTGCTCGCCGGTACCAGACAGTGCCGCCGGGGACGGCTGTTCTTCCCTCCCTCATGGCCGGCTCTCACCTGGCCCACTGTCCGCGCCGCTCCTACGGCCGGTGGATGGAACGGTATACGTATATTCTTCCATCCGGTCGATGAGCGAGCCGTCGAATCGGAAATACGTCGCCGAATGAATTTCGCTGGCGGTGCCGCCTTCGAGGCGTAGCCGGAGTATATTCTGTTGCAGTACTTCCGGTGGACGGCAAAACTGCCTGACTATCTCGTATTCCAGTGACAGCACCTGCCCGGAAAGCGATTCGAGCCGGCTCAATTTCTCGGCGATCGGCTGATCTCCGGTGCCGTCGTTGTGCCATACGACGGCGGTATCGGTACACATCGCCCGCATGGAATCGAAATCGAGAATTTCCAGATTCCGGAGGAACCGGGTTGCTTTCTCGTCGAGTTCACTGTCCATCTCGGCCCTTTCACGCTGCTCGGCAACTGAACACATAGTGCGCAGAGATACGCCGGAAACCATCGCCGCCCGGCGGATTCCAGTGTATTGAGATAATTCGTAAACGGTAGTCTTGACTTCCATTTCGCATTCCAGCAGTACTGCGCGGGAGAAGCCGGAATTCCCGCACTTCCGGATAAAGCGCAAAGGGGCCGCCGACCGAGTACCGGGGCTTTCGAGCCCCGAGCAGGAGGCGGCAGCCCGATCGGATGGGGGGACTCCGGGAAATCGGTCGACCCCGGCCGGTGCGGATGCCAGGGTGGTCTCCTATGGAACGGGCATTTGCGGACCTGGTGCGGGAGGCTGCGGCGGTATCGGTGGAGGGCTGGGATTTCTCGTGGCTCGACGGCCGGGCCACCGAAGCGCGGCCGTCGTGGGGTTACCAGCGGCTCATGAGTGCCCGGCTGGAAACCGCCACCGCGGCACTGGATATCCAGACCGGTGGCGGTGAGGTCCTCGCCGGCGCCGCGATCTTCCCGCCGACCATGGTTGCCACCGAATCCTGGCCACCGAACGTAGCGAAGGCCACCGCCCTGCTGCACCCGCGGGGCGCTGTCGTCGTCGCGACACCCGACGAGGCTCCGCTGCCGTTCGCCGATTCGGCGTTCGACCTGGTCGTATGTCGGCATCCGGCGACCGTCCGGTGGGAGGAGATCGCCCGGGTGCTGCAATCGGGCGGAACCTACCTCGCCCAGCATGTCGGGCCGGCGAGCGTATTCGAACTGGTCGAATACTTTCTCGGCCCACAGCCGCAAGCCCGGCGGGCCCGGGATCCGCGCGACGAGTCCGCCGCCGCCCGGGCGGCCGGTCTGGAGATCACCGATCTGCGCACCGAACGCTTGCGGATGGAGTTCCACGACATCGGCGCGGTGGTGTACTTCCTGCGAAAGGTGATCTGGCTGGTTCCCGGTTTCACCGTCGACACCTACCGCGACACCCTGCGCCGGTTACACGACCGGATACAGCGGCAAGGGCCCTTTGTCGCGTACTCCGCCCGGACCCTGGTGGAGGCCGCCAAGCCTTGACCGCGCCGGCCGGGTGGTGGTTGCCCAGCTCGGTGGCGGCCTCGGGAACCGGGGACCGATATCTCTGTCGGTGGGGTGGCTTAGGTTGATCGGTGTGATGACAGACGGGAGGGGATCCCATGGGCTCCGATGACCAAGCGCGGGAACATTATTCGGTGGTGCAGATGCTGCCGGTGGTCGCGCCGCGCAAGCTTGCGAAGGTGCCGTTCGTGGAGATGGCCGACGGGCGACTGCAGGGGGTGGTGTCGAGCGGATCGGATATCGCGCGCGTCTACGTATCGTCGATTTCCGCGCGCGAGCACGGGCTCAGTTGCAGCACCAACAACAACAGGCCGTGCGGCGGGCACTCCGGCGGGTATGCGTGCAAGCATATTCGGTCGCTGCTGGCCGAAGCGGTGCTGCAATACGGGATCGATCGGGTTGCTCGGTTCCTCGGTGTGGACGTGCCCGCGGACGGCGATATTCTCGGCCGTCTGGATACGTCCGGTGCGTCCACCCCGGCGGCTGTCGTGTTCAGCAGATTCCTGCGGCACCTCAGCTATCTGGAACAGCCCGGATCCACGACCCCGGTACCCGAATTGCACTGGTTCCCGGCGGCGGGGGCACCGGCCTGATGCTCGGAATGCAGTTGGCGGCGCTGACCGCCGCACCGGATCCCGGAGTCACCGAAGCACTGGATGTGATCGACGGTTTCGATACCGCTCTTCTCGACGGCTTCGGCCGAATCGGCGCGGAGGCCGGGGACGCGCTTGCGGGCCTGAGCGCCGCCGTGGCCGGATCGCCGCTGGCAGCGGCGGTCGCCGAGGCCGTCGCCGCGCTCGATACGGGTTCGATCGAACCCGCGAAGCTCGGCGCGCTGGCCGCCGGCCGCGCAGCCCTGCTGGGCGCCGTGCACGATGCGCTGCTGCGCCGCTTCGATTCGGCGATCGGGCGGGAACGCGAAACCGCGGCGGCGACTACGCCGCCCGCCGCCGCACCGGGCGGTGCGGTCCAGGGGTGCCGGGCCTGGCTGCAGGAATTGGCGATCAACGGCTGGCGCGGGGTCGACCACGAACTGGTTTCCGCCGCCGATCGGACGATCGAAGCACTGTGGGCCGCGCCCGAACTGCGTCGGCCGGCCGTTCTGCTCGACGGATTCGCCGCCGAACTGCGCGCCGGCGCGCCGATCGCGACACTGGACCGGATTCCGGTGCGGCGCTGGGCCGACCTGTGGTCGCAGGCCCTGCTGCTGACCTGGCGGGGCGAGCAGGAAATAGCCGCCGAGACCGTATCGGGACGGCTGCTGCCGATCGGCGTCGACGTGCACGAGCACGGTACGGCGGTGCAGGCACAGGTGCACGCCGTCCTCGAAACCGGAGCCGGACCGGCCCGGCTGGTGCGCGTGAGCATCGGTGCGGCCAAGGTCGATACCATTGTCGGCCCGGCCGTCTGGCAAGTTCTCGGTGCGCACCCGCACCTGCTGCAGGCGCTGGCCGAACGCCGGACGATCACGGTCGCGGACATGGCGCTCAACACAACCGGCGATCTCCTGTGGGTGGACGCGCACGCCGAACTCGGCGAACCGGCCGATCCGTTCACCACCGCCCGCATCCAGCTTCCGAAGGCCGTCGCGGCCGCGGCCGCGCCACTGGACCGCCACCCGGTCCACCTGGGGGAACCGGTGCTGCTGGAGAACTACCGCTTCGAAGACGGCGCCTTCCTCATCGACGGTCATCGCCTGAGCGTCGAACTCGACCGTTTGCCTCGCAGCGGCCCGCTCACTGCCGCCCTCGTCACCAAGTCCACAGCCTGCCTGGGGCTCGTGCGCTGGGATGGTGGACAGTGGCGGCTGCGCCCACTCGCGGTCGAGTACGTGTTCAAGAAAGCGACGACCTCCGCACACACCGGTGACTGGGCGCAGGGCCCGACCGATCCGAAGGTCGCCAAAGCGCTGGCCAAATCCGGTGACGCGGTGGAGGTACTGCGCGAACGCGCGGGACGGTTGCTGCGCAAATGACCACAGCCCACGAGCAGGCCGGCCCTGCGCAACCCGATATCCGCGAAACCCAGCGGCAGATCCTGTACTGGCGTCTGCTCGCCGGAATCTTCGACTCCGAACCGCCGCCGACCCTGGACTCGGCCGGCATCTCGATCGTCGACGACCTCGGATTACCTGCCGCGTTGCTGGATCCGGGCATCTCCGTCGATACGGTGATCCAGCGGTTCCCCGAGCTCAGGAGTGAATTCGACAGGCTGCGAGCAACTGTCGCGGACTCGGCCGCCGCCCTCCCGGATCCTCCTGCGGCCGGAGTCGGATCTGCTGCGCCGGATCCGGCCTCCGGTGGCCCGGACCGCGGAGCCGGTGATACGACCCGCCGACCCGAAGCGGACGTATCCGTCTCCGGCCCCGACGACCACGCGCCGGAACCCACCGGGAATCGCGAGCTCGAGGTACGCAATGCCGCCTTGATATCGAAACTCCTGCTCAACGTGTTCGCCACCGGTTCGGGCACGGTCGATGCCACCCAGCTCGCGAACTGGCAGGCCGACGCCTGCCATCTGCGTGCCCTGCTGGCCGGCTCCGGTAACGGTGGCAGTGATATCCAGGCCGCGCTCGGCAAGGTCGAGGGCGAACTCGTGGCCCGGATGCATCTGCGCGAGGTCCTCGCCGACCCGGTGCTCTCGGCGCAGCTCACCCCGAGCATGTCGCTGATCGAACAGTTGCTGCGCGACAAGGCGAATCTTTCCGGTGTGGCGCTCGCCAATGCCAAGCGGCTGATCCGCCGCTACGTCGACGAGGTGGCCGAGGTGCTCCGCACCCAGGTGCAGCAGAGTTCGGCCGGCACCGTCGACCGGTCGGTGCCGCCGAAGCGGATCCTGCGCAATCTCGATGTGGACCGCACGATCTGGAAAAATCTCACCAACTGGAACCCCGAGGACGAACGCCTCTACGTCGACCGGTTGTTCTACCGGCAGACCGCCAAGCGGACGGTGCCCGCGCGGATGATCGTGGTGGTCGACCAGTCGGGATCGATGGTCGATTCGATGGTCAACTGCACCATCCTCGCCTCCATCTTCGCCGGACTGCCGAAGGTCGACGTGCACCTGATCGCCTTCGATACCCGCGCCTTGGACCTCACGCCGTGGATCCACGACCCGTTCGAGGTGCTGCTGCGCACCAAACTCGGCGGCGGTAACGACGGGCCGGTCGCGATGGCGATGGCACAACCCAAGATCGCCGATCCCGCCAACACCGTGATGGTGTGGATCTCGGACTTCTACGAGTTCGACCGTTCCCAGCCATTGTTCGAGGGCATCCAGGCGGTGCACCGCAGCGGGGTGAAATTCATCCCCGTCGGTTCCGTCAACAGCTCCGGGCACCAGAGCGTCAACCCCTGGTTCCGCGAACGGTTCAAGGCGATGGGCACTCCGGTGATCTCCGGCCGCATCCAGAAGCTCGTCAACGAACTCAAGAACTTTCTCGACTAGGAGACCTCCGCACCATGACAGACACCACCCTGCGCGCTCCCGCCGAAATCAAATACGCCGAGGAGCTGGACTGGCTGGAATCCATCGATACCGGGCCCAAACCGTTCGCGTGGCGGCTGAGCCCGAAGATGGTCCGGCTGTTCATTCTCGGTTCCGAACGCGCCGACGGCCTCGACCGCACGATCGACCAGAAATGGTTCGGGGACCGCAGTTTCGTCGAACGCAGTATCGTCACCCTGGCCTCCGACCGCGGACTGCTGCTGATCGGCGATCCGGGTACCGGGAAGAGCTGGCTGGCCGAACTGCTCTCGGCGGCCATCAGCCGCAACTCCACCCTGGTCGTACAGGGCACCGCGGGCACCACCGAGGACCACATCAAGTACTCGTGGAACATCTCGATGGTGATCGCCAAGGGCCAGTCGCGCGAATCGATGATCCCCTCGCCCATCATGACCGCGATGGAGCAGGGCGTGATCGGGCGTTTCGAGGAGCTCACCCGCTCCACCAGCGATGTGCAGGATGCACTGATCTCGATCCTGTCCGAGAAGTACGTGTCCATCCCCGAACTCGATTCCGACAATATCGTCTTCGCCAAACCGGGCTTCTCCATCATCGCCACCGCCAACAGCCGCGACCGCGGCGTGAACGATCTGTCCTCGGCGTTGAAGCGGCGCTTCAACTTCGTGCGGATACCGGTGGTCACGAGCAAACGCAGCGAAGCGGAGATCGTGCGCTTCCGTACGGCGGAACTGTTGCGCCGTCATCGGATCGAGCTGGAATTGCCGCCCACCCTGCTCGATATCCTGCTCGACAGTTTCGCCGATCTGCGTGCCGCGGCCGCCGCGGCCGGTAGCGACGACGAGAAGCTGGAATCGGCGCTGTCGACCGCCGAGCAGATCGGCGTACTCGAGGACGCCATCCTGCACAGCCAGTTCTTCGGCGACGCCGCGCTGCGGCCGGAGATCCTGGCCGGGTCGCTGGTGGGTTCGCTGGTCCGCCGTGCGCCGGAGGATCTGGCCATCCTCAACAAGTTCTGGCACGGCGTGGTCGAGCCGCGCAGTAAGGACCTCGGCGGCGATTGGCAACCCTTCCTGGAGGGCGGCCGCGAAGCCATCGCGAGGCTTTCGTGACTCCGTTCGCGCCGCTGCGGGAGCAGCTGAGAACCGCGGCGGAAGAGTTCGCCGGTGGGCCGGCAGCGATCGCGGAGATCCTCACCGGCATGGTCGACGATGTCGACCGGGCCTTGCGGGAGAAGCTGGAGATCTTTCCGGTCTGCCACCATTCGCCCGCCTCCGGACTGGCGATGGTGCGCCGCCTGCGGGAGAAGCAGCCGAAGGTGATCTACCTCGAACTCTGCGAGGATATGCGCCCGATGCTCGACGAGCTGCGTAACTGCACCCTCCCCGTGGCGGTGCAGGCGTGGGCCGGCGAGCTCGACGGTTTTCCGGTCACCTGGGCACCGCTGTCGGTGGTCGCGCCGATCACCGAGGCTTCGGCCGAGTACCAGGCCATCTCGTATGCGCTGACCACACCGGGGGTGGAGCTGGTCTGCGTGGACCGCTCCACCGATCACGTCTTTCAATGGTCGCCCCGAGACGATGAGCCGGTAGCGGCCGAGCCGGAATCGCCGGCTGCCGGTCGGGAAGCCGCCGAGCCCGCGGCCACGGCCGCGGAAACGAAGCTGCACGGTGAGGCCGTGGGTATCGAGATCGGCGATCTCCGACCGCAGTTCGCCGATCTCGAGGCGCATCTGCTGCATCACGGGAAGGTGCGGCACTGGTCGGAGTGGTGGGACCAGTACGTGGAGCAGCCGCTGTCGACCGCCGACTACGACACCTACCGGCAGGTCATGGTGCTCATCGGCAGCCTGTTCCGGCGGTTGCGGACCAGCGGAACCGACCGCGACGAGGACCGCGAACGCTATATGTGGACGCGGATGCGTGAACACCTGAGCGAGACCGGTGCGGACCCGGGCACCTGCCTGTATGTGTGCGGGGCATTCCACGCCGCGAGCCGGGTCGAGCAGTTCGGCCTGGAGTCCCGGGCCCCATTCGAGATCGAGCCCCGGACCGGGACCACGTGGCAGTACGGCCTGATCCCGTCGAGTCATTCGGCCATCGAGGCACAGTTCGGGCTGGCCGCAGGTTCGGTCTCGATCGCGGCCGCGACCTGGTCGAAGGGAGTGAAACGCGGGCGTCTTCGCCCGTTCGCCCTCGCTACCGGCCCGGGCGCGGCGAAGAAGGGGGCTGCGAAGAAGGGGGCTGCGAACAAGAGTGTTGCGAAGCTCGCGTCGCCCCCGCCGGGTGGTGAATCGGCCGCTGTCGTGGATCAGTTGTCCGGTTTCCTGTCCACCCCGCCACGTCTGGATACGGTCGACGAGGCGGAACTGCTGGAGTGGTCGGTCGATATCGTGCGTTCGGCCCGCCGTAACGGCTATCTCGCCAGCACCGCCGACGCCATCGCGATCTACGAGACCGCAATCCTGCTGGCGGGTATGCGCGGCCGGGCCCGGCCCACGCCGTACGACTTCCAGGACGCGGCCATCACCTGTATCGAGAAGGACCGGGTGCCGGGCCGCCGCGACGTGCGCCGGCTGTGCGAGATCCTGCTCGGCGGTGACCGGATCGGCCGGGTCGGCTACGACGCCCTGCCGCCGCTCGCCCGGAATGTCTACGACCGGCTGACCGCACTCGGTATCGACCCGACCGATACCCGGGTCCAGCGCACCCTGCTCGATCTGGACGCCGACCCGCAGTTACGCCCGGGTTCGGACCTGCTGTGGATGCTGCGCACACTGTTGCCCGGCGGGGCGGTGCGCCCGATCATGGGCTCGCGCGGGCTCGGTGAGCGGTCCATCCAGGAAAGCTGGGACGTCGCGATCGGTAAATACCAACGCGACCTGGTGGAGCTGGGCTACGAGGGCGTCACTCTCGAGCAGGTGCTCGAGCAGCGCCTGCGAACGGTGGTCAACGGCCCGCAAGCCTCGGCGGCAGGTGCGCTGGCCGCGGTCGAGGACGCGCTGGTGTACCTGAAATCGGTACGCCTGGCCGACGAGCTCGGCGGCCGCGCGGTGGAGTTGCTCACCGCCGAACGGACCGTCGACGGCGCGCCGGAGGTGCTGCGCCGGATCAGGGCGCTGATCGACTACTACCGCGCGACCGAAAGCGGTCTGCCTGCCTGGTGCGGTCGTTTCGTCACCGCCGGTTACGCCCATTACTGCACCCTGCTGCCCACCGCGTTCACCGACGACGGCACCGGTGTCCGGCCCGTCGCGGCCATGCTGGGTTTCCTGTTCGGCATGGAGAATCTGGCGTTGTCGCTGGGCTGTGATCACAGTCAGCTCGAGCTGGCCGTGCAGCAGTCGCATCCGCAGGCCCCGGCCAAGGTCGCGCTGCTCTGGGCCACCCGGCTGCAGCTCGGCATGCTGACCCTGCCCGAGCTGCGGCAACGTTGTGACGAGATGCTCGCGAACCCGCTGGTGGTCCCGGCGTTCCCGCAGTACCTGTCGGGGTTCATCCAGGCGATGGACCCGGTTCCGTCGATCAAATCGTTCGTGGTCGAGCTGTTGTCCAAGGCCTTCGGCCGGCTGCCCGACGCGATCCTGTTGCCTTGGCTGCCGAGCCTGATCACCACCCTGCGCGGCCAGGCGGGCGAGCTGATTCCGGCCTTGACCAGGGAGGCCGGCCGGACCTTCCCCGGCGACGGGGCAGGTATCGAATCCTTCGTCCCGCCGTGGGCCCGGCCACCGCGCCGGTCCGCCGGTACCGCACCGGCCGCGGCGGCGGGTGGCCCGGCGGCCGGCCTGTTGCGCGCGCATCCCGCGGCCTGCGACGCCTACGCCGCGCTGCTGGGCCACGACGGCGAATGGCAAGAGCTCGGGGACGCACCGTATCCGGCAGCGAGCGCGTTGCTCGCGGACCATCCGGACACGGCGTCGGCCCTGGCGGAGTTGCTGTCCGCGGGTTCGGCGCACCCGGCCGAGTAGTGTCCTCTGCTGCGATGTGATGCCGAGTGACGAGGAGCTGCGGACGGGTATGGCAACGGAACGCGAGATCACCGAACCCGTAGACCTGTGCCGCCCGGACGGCCGGCTGGACCCCGCCGCCGTCGGGTGGACGCGCCGGCCCCTGCACCGGGCGAACCTGCGCGGGTGGGGCCGCCGGAAACGCTGGGAGTACTGGGGCGTCGTCACCCCGGAACATATCGTGGGGATCGTCGCGTCCACGCTCGATTACGCCGGGGTGCACGGGATCTACGTGCTGGACCGGGAGACAGGGCAGGAGACCGTGCGGGACGCGATGGTGCCGTTCGGGCGGGGAGCGGTGCTGGGGGAGCGCAGTGGGGAGGGGGTGAATTCGGTACGCGGTGGCGGTGTCGATATCGAGTTGTCGAACGACGCGACCGCAACCGTGATCGAAGCCCGTGCGGCAGATGTGCGGTTATCGGTCCGGGCGGAGCTGCCGCCCGGCCACGAGTCGCTGGGGGTGGTTGTGCCGTGGAGTGCGCGGCGTTTCCAGTACACGGTCAAGGATGTGGGCCGGCCGGCCTCCGGGACGCTGATGCTGGGCTCACGGGAGTACGTATTCGACCACGCCTTCGCGGTGCTGGATCACGGTCGCGGGAAATGGCCGTACGCCATCAGCTGGAACTGGGCCGCCGGTTACCGGCCCGGGCTCGGGGTCCAGTTCGGTGGTAAATGGACCGAGGGCACCGGCAGCACCGAGAACGCCCTCGTCGTGGACGGCCGGGTGCACAAGATCAGCGACGAATTGCGGTGGGACTACGACCGCGAGAACTGGCTGCGGCCCTGGCATATCACCGGTGAGCGGGTCGAAGCCGAATTCCGGCCGTTCCATACGCGCACGGCCAAAACCGATCTGCTGGTATTGGCCAACGATGTTCACCAGTGTTTCGGGAATTTCCACGGCCGCGCCCGCACCGACGACGGTCGCTGGCTGGACCTCGACGGTGCGGTCGGCTGGGCGGAGGAGACGCGGAACCGCTGGTGAAGGCCGGCGGCATCATGCGGCCGGGAGATGGCTCCGGGCCGGCCAGCGGGGGTGTTCGGCGTCGATGACGTACACGTGGGTGTGCTGGTAGAGGCCATCGTTCAGGCGGACGGCGTCGGTGAGGCGGGCGGGGTCGACGGTGCCGATTTCGTGGAGATGGGTCAGTTCGGCGGGATCGTGGCGGGGCCACAGGCGAATTGCGCCGGCGGCCGCGCCGGTGGCGAGGACGGCGAGGGTGGCCCAGGTCGCGGTGAGCCCCGCGCTGGTGGTGAGCCAACCGGTGAGCGGGTAGGTGACCAGCCAGGCGAGATGGGACAGCGAGAACTGAGCGGCGAAGAGGGCCGGACGGTCCGCCGGATGTGATGAGCGGCGCAGAACCTGGCCGGTCGGGGTCAGTACGGCCGCGGTGCCCGCACCGATGATCGCCCAGACGGCAGTCGCGGCGATCCGGTGCCAGTCCCCGGCGTCGGTCATGGATAGGGCGACGGCGGCCGCCAGGCCCGTGAGCAGGGTGGTCGCGCCGGTGAGCATGACCGGACGGGCATCGATTCGGTCGAGGATGCGGGGTAGGACCAGGGCAACCACCATGGTCCCGAAACCGTTGGCCGCCAGCAGTTTCGCCACATCGGCCTGATCGCCCCCCAGGGTGTCGCGGGCGAAGTTCACGGTATTGACCATGACGATCGACCCCGCAGCCGCGATGACGAGGTTGAGGGCGAGCAATCCGCGCAGCCGGGGCGTGGCCAGGAAGATCCGCAGTCCTACCGCGATGCGTTCACCGAGGGATCCATCCGCCGCGGCGCCGGCATTCGGGATGCGGGTACTCATCACGAGAGCGGCCGATACGACGAAACCGATCGCGGTGCCCACGAACAACCAGTGGAAACTGATGAGGGCCAGCGCGGCCGCGGCCAGCATCGGACTGAGCAGGGTCTCCATGGTCGCGGCCAGTTGCGCGGCCGACAGCGCGCGCGTGTAGTCGCGTTCGTCGGGAAGGATATCGGGGATGACGGCCTGATAGGTGGGTGTGAAGGCGGCCGAGGCGGTTTGCAGTACCGCGATCAATACGTAGATATGCCAGATCTGGTCGACGAACGGCAGCGCCGAAACCACGCCCGCCCGGATCACGTTGAGGCTCACCAGGAAGATCCGGCGCGGAACGCGATCCGCGTAGGCGCCCACGACGGGTGCCACCGTGACGTAGACGACCATCTTGACGGTGAGCGCGATCCCCAGTATGGCCGCCGCATCGGCGCCGGCGAGCTCGTAGGCGAGCAGTCCCAGTGCCACAGTGGTCAGTCCGGTGCCGAACAGCGCCGAACTCTGAGCGATGAAGAGTCGTAGGTAGTCACGGTGAGCGAACAGTGAGGTGATCATCGGGTCCTCCGGGGGCCTCGTGCCGCTCACCACGGGGCCTCGGTGTGTGAGACCGGCGGTGCGGGCGGGCCCTCCGTGGAGGGTCCGCCCGCGTGGTGCTGTCGCGGCGGGTGTTATTCGGTGACGGTGTATCCGGCCCGGCCGATCGCTGCGGCGATCAGATCGGGGCGGATAGCGGTGGTGCTGTCGATGCTGACTGCTCCGGTGCCGAGGTCGACGGCGACGGTGGTGACACCGGGGATTCGCTCGACCTCTGTGCGCACCGAGGTGACGCAGCATCCGCAGGTCATTCCGGAAGCGGTGACGACGGTGGTGGTCATGATCTCTCCTACTCCAGTGATTCTTCGGTGGTGCCGGCGCCGTCAGCGGGCGGCGGTGGCCTTCGGTGACGACATGGTGACGGCGGTGAGCCCGGCGCCCAGGAGGGCGATGGCGCCGGCTCCGAGGAACGCGGCCGAGTAGCCGTCGGTGAGTTGCGGTAGATCGGTGAGCCGGTCGGCGCCGAATGCGGTGGCCAGGGCGGTCATCGCGGCCAGGCCGATCGCCGACCCGATCTGGTAACTGACATTGACGATGCCGGAGGCGAGTCCGCCCTCTTCCGGCCGCGCCGCGCCGATGGCGGTTCCCAGTGAGGGGATGAAGGCCAGCGACATCCCGCCGGCGGCGACCAGTGAGGCGGGCAGGACGTCGATCCAGAAGCTGCCGGTCGGCCGGACCAGCGACATCAGGCCCAAGCCGAGCCCGAGGACGGCCAGACCGGTCACGATCATCGGTTTGGCGCCGAACCGTTGCATTGCCCGGGGTGCGAACACGATCATGCCGAGCATGATCAGGGTGGTCATCGGAATCAGTGCCGCGCCGGACGGGAAGGCGCTGTAACCGAGAACCTGCTGCAGGTACAGGTTCAGGAAGAACCACATGGGCACCCAGGCCGCGCCCAGCAGCAGCTGTGCGAGGTTGGCCGCGGCCAGATCGGGGGCGCGGAAGATACCCAGGGGCATCAGCGGTTCGCGGCGGCGCGCCTGCAACAGTACGAACCCGGCGAGCAGCGCGGCGGCGGCGCCGAGCACGGCCCAGGTCTGTGCCGAGGCCCAGCCGGCCTCGGGCGCCCGGACGATGCCGTACACGGCGGTGGCGAGACCTGCGGTGGCGGTGGCCGCCCCGAGCAGGTCCACCGATCCCGCCCGGGCGGGTGCGATGGGCATCAGAGCCGGAACTGCGATCAAGGCCAGGATTGCGATCGGGACATTGATGTAGAAGACCCACGGCCAGCTGAGGTACTCGGTGAGCACACCGCCGAGGAACACCCCGGCGGTACCCCCGGCGGGTGCCGCGGCACCGTACACGGCCAGCGCTTTCGTCAACTCCTGTGGGGAGGAGCCGAACAGCGTCATCAGCAGGGTGAGTGCCGCCGGTGCGATCAGTGCCGCACCGGCGCCTTGAACCGCGCGGCCCGCCAACTCGACGCCTACGGTGCCGGCCGCGCCGGCGACGATCGATCCGGCGAGCAGGACCACCCAGCCGGCGGCGAATATCCGGCGGGCGCCCAGGAGGTCGGAGAGCCGCCCGCCGAGCAGTAGCAGCCCGCCGAAGGCGATGACGTAGGCGTTGAACACCCAGGTCAGGTTTTCCGGAGAGAATCCGAGGTCGGCTTGCATCCGCGGGAGCGCGATGCCGATGATCGAGGTGTCCATGATGACCATGAACTGGGCGGCGGCGATCACCGCCAGCGCCCACCACTTCCGTGTCGTGGGCCGCGTCTGCGTTGTCATTGTCAGTTCCTAATTACTCTACCCCAGTAGGGTATTGAGAGAGAGCGGTCGGCCGATTTCCTCGGGCGATCAGCGGAGGGTCGGTCAGGCGGCGGCTGGCGCGTTCAGGGTGAACGCCGCGGTCCGCACGGTCCCGCGGTGGCGGAAATCGAGAAACAGCCGGTACGTGCCCGGTCCGGGCGCCACGGTGTGGAACTCGATTCCCGGGCCGGCCGGGGTGATTCCGTCTCCTGGTTCGCCGCTGGGGTGGACATGGATGTAGGCGAGATCGCCGGCTCGCAGCACGACGAGGTGCCCGTATGCGCCGAGATAAGGGTCGAGGTCGGTGACGGGTGCACCGTCCTTGTGGAGGGTGAAGGTCAGGGTGCGGCCTGCGCCGGGAACCAGGTCGCCCTCGACGGTGACGTGGTAGTCGTCGACCGTGATCGTGCGCTCCGTGACGGGGGCGGGGCGGGGGGCGTAATTCCCTGCTACGGCGAGGTCGGCGCCGAGGGTGAGCGTATGCCCGAGGGCGCTGGGTGCGATATCGGTGAATACGCGGTAGGCGCCCGGTTCGGCGAGGTCGAGGCGAATCGACCAGATGCCGTGCTCGTCGCGTACCGGGTGTACGTGCTGGAAGCCGGTCAGTTCGCGGCGCGCCACGATCAGGTGCAGTTCGCGCTCGTGGATGGGGGCGAAATCGGTGACGACCGCGCCGTCCGGGCCGAGAATCCGGAAGCGGAATTCGACCACGCCGGCCGCGACGATCGGGGTCTCGAGCGCGAGGGTGTAGCCCGCTTCGGTGATCTGCAAACCGCCCGGCGTCGTGCCGGTGTGCGCGGCGTGGGCGTCCGGGGTGTGGTGCGCGTGGGCGTCCGGGGTGTGGCCGTGTGCACCGTGGGCGCCGGCGGTGTGGTGTGTGTGGCCGGTGTGGTGTGCGTGGGCCGCCGGGGCGTGGTGATCCGGGGCGTGGTGGACGTGTTCGCCGTGGGTGTGGTGTTCGCGGGCGGTGGCGTTCATGGTGGGCCTCCTGGGGTGCTCTCGTATCGACGTCGAGAACGATAATACCCCGGGGGGGTATACGCAAGTGTTGGTTCGGGTGGCTGTGCGCGGGTCGGTGGAGTTTCCTGACCAGTCGGCGGCAACACCGGCGCGCGAACTCACGCGTTCGGGCGCCCCGCGTCCACATACGTCACCGATCGCGCAGCGTACGGCTGGCCGGGCAGTCCTTGTGACGTTATGATCGGGATCGTGATGACTCGTTCCGAGCAAAGATTGGGGGTCCCTTTCGTGCCAGGTGAGTGCTGATGCGCACTCCGGACACGATCGGGAACGATTCCCGCCTTTCCTTCTGGTTGCGCGTGCGTGAGTACGCCGTGCCGCCCACCATGATCGAGACCGCGACTGCCCGCCGAAGCGTCGGCGACTGGGCGGGGGCATGTGCCGCAGCGGGTTTCGATGTCGATATCGATTTGCGAGCGCTGGCCCGCAGGCACGGCCGTGCGGTCTCCGAGCGTATCCGTGCGGATCTGCGCCATCTGGCTCCCGATCTGTTGCGCTGGCATCTGCCCAGGGTCGCGCCGGATGGTTTGCTGCGGCCCGGCACAACCGTCGCGCTGGCCCGATACGATCCGCCGGATCCTCGAAGTGCCTGTGCCGGAAGCAGTTCGGTGTACCTCGTGGCCAGAACCGCCCCGGCGTGGGCGGATGCCGGTCAGCGGGTCGGTCTCGGGCTGTGGGACGGGGCCCGTGCCGGACCGCAGCCGTATCCCCGGCCCGACCGGCGTTTCCGGCTCGACCTCCACCGTCACCTGTGGGATGCCCGCAGCTCCGGAGAACTCCGAACCCGTTCCGGTGCAGCGATTCCGGAAGTAACGGGTCGCGTCGACCCCGGACTGGCGGGAGCCGCGCCCGAAGGTTGCGCCGTGGACACGTGGGCAGCCGAGGCGGCGATCCTGTTGCAGGCCGAGGGCCTGTCGAACGGGCCACTGCGGGTACGGGCCGGGGCGCGGTACCGGTGGGTCGTCGAGCTGTCAGGAAACGATTCCGGCCCGCCCACTTTGCAATTGTCCGAGTCCTACCCGCGCGGCGCGGTCTCCGGACTGCCGGTGCTGCCCGATGCGGCCACGTGGACGCTGCCCGATCTGGAACTGATCCGGGCCGGCGCGATAACGGCGGACAGATTACATCCGCTGGTTGCCGCCGCGCTGGTGCCGGAGTGGACTCCGCCCGGAGCATCCCGGCCCGGAGGCCCGGCCGACCGGCCGTTCCTGGTGGAGTGCCGGGGCGAGCAGCACCGGATCGGGTTGGCCGACGGTGTGCTGGTCGCGCTCGATCACGATCCGGCGGAGATCCGGCGGGAGGAACTGCTGGTCGCCCTGACCGGCACCCCGCTGCCGTGCCTGCGGGTCATCGACCGAGCCCATCGCGATCCGGACTGTCTCACCGGTGTCCGCGAGCGCCTCGATCACGGCGACATCACCGGCGCGCTGGCCGTGGTCGAGGGCCTGCTGGGCCCCGGCGCCGTATTGCGTGACGGGCCGTTACGCGATGCGTTGGCGGCGTCCGCGCAACGGCGGATCACATACGGAATGTTCCGTGCCGGCTTGACCGGATACGGGCCCGCGCGAAACGGTCCCGGCCGTCGTCGCCGTGGACGCCGGCACGTGGAGCCGCGTATCACCGCACCGCGGTGAACCGGCACGTAACCACTCGGCACAACCTCGTTTCGGCCCTTGCATCCGGCCCGCAGGCGTCGAGGCCGTCGCGCCACCGGGGCCGCGACTTCCGTTCCTCACCCGACCCCTGATGCGCCGACCCGGCACATCCACTCCGACACACTCCCGGACCCCCGGGACCGAACAGACCACAAGGTGATTACCAGATGACTGCATTTCTGCGCGCGCCGATCACGGACCGCGCCCGCTCCACCGAACTCGCTGTCGCCGATGAACTGCTGGCCATGCTCGGCGATGTCACGACCGAACCGCGCCCCGACAACCAGCTGGAAGCCCTGACCCTGGCCGTGGCCGCCGACCTGCCGGTACTGCTGTGGGGTGAGCCGGGAATCGGCAAAACCGCGGCGCTCACCCAGCTCGCCGAATCGCTGGATCTGCCGCTCACCACGGTGATCGCCAGTGTGCACGAACCCTCGGATTTCTCGGGCCTGCCGATCATCGGCGACGACCCGGCCGAACACGGTGTGCCGATGGCCCCGCCCGACTGGGCGGTCCGGCTCGTGCGATCCGGTCGCGGACTGCTGTTCCTGGACGAACTGTCGACGGCGCCACCGGCCGTGCAGGCCGCCTTGCTGCGCCTGGTCCTGGAACGCCGGATCGGTGCGCTGCAACTGCCGCCCGGTGTCCGTATCGTGGCCGCTGCCAATCCGCGTTCCTCGGCGGCCGACGGCTGGGAGTTGAGTCCACCGCTGGCCAACCGTTTCGTGCACCTGCAGTGGACGCACGACCACGATGTGGTGGTGCGCGGCCTCGGCGGCACCTGGCCGCGTGCGACACTGCCCCGGCTGGACCCGGAGAAGTTCGGCGACGCAGTAACTTTCGCGCGCCGCGCGGTATGCGGGCTGCTCGCGGCCCGGCCGGCTCTCGTCCATCAGCTGCCGGGCAGCGAAACCCGCCGTGGCGGCGCCTGGCCCTCACCGCGCAGCTGGGATATGACACTGCGCCTGATCGCCTTCGCCACCGCGTCCGGGTCGTCGAAAGACGTTCTGTCGCAATTGGTCCGGGGGACCGTGGGGGACGGCCCCGGTTTCGAACTGCTGGCGAGTATGGACCGGATGGATCTTCCGGATCCCGAAAAGTTGCTCGCCGATCCGGCCGCCGCCGAGCTACCCGAGCGCGGCGATCTGCGTCAGGCCGTGCTCGATGCGGTGGTGGCGGCGGTCCGCCGGTTGCCGTCGGAGGCCCGCTGGGATGCGGCCTGGACACTGCTGGTGCGGGCGGTGCAAACGGGTGCGCCGGACCTGGTGGTCGTTCCCGCGACCACCTTGGCCACATTGCGCCGGAACGACTGGGTCGTACCGGCGGCGATCGAAGAACTGGCCGCAATGGTGTCGGTGGCTCAGGGCGCCGAGCGCGCGGCGGACCGGGTCGGCACGAAGGCGGGCCGATGACCGGCTTCTCGGCCCTCGATTCCGGCAAGCTCTTCACCGCCCGCCTGCAGGCCGCGCGGGCGCGGCCCTATCTGGCGACCGCCCTATATGCGCTGCATATCGTGGAGTCGCGCAAAGCCCCGACGATGGGGGTGGACCGGTACTGGCGGTGCTACGTTTCGCCCGCTTTCGTGGACTGCACGCCCGTGGAGGAGTTGGCTTCGGTACTGGTGCACGAGGTCTCGCATCTGCTGCGCGACCACCACCGTCGCAGCGACCGGTTCGCCCGGGAGCACGAACTCACCGGGCCGGCGGAGCGTCTGCGGATGAATATCGCCGCCGATGCCGAGATCAACGATGATGCGTTCGGTACCGGGCTGATTCAGCCCGAGGGCGTGGTCCTGCCGGAGACGCTGGGGCTGCCACGCGGCGAACTCATGGAGGACTATCTGCGCCGATTCCGTCTCGGGCCGCTCACCCAGGAGTGGGCCTGGCTCGACTGCGGCAGCGGCGCCGACGGATCGGACCGCGAATGGGAGCTGGGCCCCGACGGCGCCGACGGTCTCAGCGAACAGGAACGCGAAGCGGTCCGGTTCCGGGTGGCGCAGGGCATCGTCGGCCGGCCGGGCAATGCTTCCCAGGGCTGGCGCCGCTGGGCGGACGAGGCGCTGCATCCGCCGCAACCGTGGCGGGATCTGCTGGGAGCGGCCATCCGTTCGGCGGCTTCGGCCGCCGGTACCGGCGAGGACTACACCTACGGCAGACCCGCCCGGCGCTCGGCCGGTGTGCCCGGAGTGGTGCTGCCGAGTCTGCGGCGCACACCGCCGCGGGTGAGCGTGATCATCGATACGTCGGGGTCGGTCAGCGACGCCGAACTGGGTAGCGCGCTGCTCGAGGTGGCCGCCATCGCCCGCGCGGTGGGCGGGCGGCGTGATCTGGTCACCGTGCTGTCCTGCGATGCGGCGGCACGGGTGGCGCATCCGCTGTGCCGCGCGGAGGGAATACCGCTGGTGGGCGGTGGCGGTACGGATCTGCGCGCAGGCTTCGCCAGGGCGCTGCGGGCCCGGCCGCGCCCCGATGTGCTGGTGGTGCTGACCGACGGCCAGACTCCTTGGCCGAGCAGCCGACCGGCGTGCCGGACCGTGGTCGGGCTGTTCCGCCGGGAACGAAGAGTGCGGGAACACGACCCGGACTATGTCCCGGACCGGCCGCCGGCCTGGGCGCGGGTGGTGGAGATCGGGGCGGCCTGACCCGGCGGCCGTTCGGGACCCGCGGCGGGCAGGCATCTCACACCGCAGTGCTACCCCAGTGCGATACCGCAGGACTACCCGCGACGAGAAGCCTGCCGATAGGTTCGGGGTATCGAATTCGTCACCCGCCCCGACACAACGAGCAGTACCACTGGATCCGAACTCCGATCGCCGGCGGCCGCTCGTCACAGCGAACGGGCGGAGGTGGGTTCCCGTCCCGACTCTCAGGAAGACCTATGACGACACCTGCCTTGGTTCACGAGCCGTCTCCACGAGCCGCGCGGCGCGGCGCCGACGGTGACTACGCCCGATTGCTGCGCCGCATCTCCGCAGCCGGATTGATGGACCGGCGTCCCCGCTACTATGCCGTCCGGCTCACCCTGGTCGCGCTCGCGTTCGCGGCCGGCTGGGCGGCCTTCGTCCTCGTCGGCGATTCGTGGTGGACACTGCTGGTCGCGGCCTCGATGGCCGTGACCTTCGCCCAGGTCGCGCTGGTCATGCACGATGTCGCGCACCGCCAGGTCTTCCGGTTGCGGCGGCCGGCGGAGATTGTGGGCCGCGTCGTCGGCAATGCCGGTATCGGCCTGGGCTACGGCTGGTGGCAGGACAAGCACACCCGGCATCACGCGAATCCGAATCACGAGGAACTCGATCCCGATGTCGCGCCGGATATTCTCGTGTGGTCGCAGCAGCAGGCCCGCAACAGCCGCGGGCCGGCCCGGCTCATCGGGCGGGCGCAGGCATACCTGTTCTTTCCGCTGCTTCTGCTGGAGGGCCTGAACCTGCATGTGGCGGGCGTGCGGGCGCTGCGGAATCGGTCGATCAAGAACCGGGTGCTCGAGGGCACGCTGCTGTTCGCCCATTTCGCGGTCTATCTGGGTGCGCTGTTCGCCGTGCTGCCCGCCGACAAAGCCTTCGCGTTCTTCGTTGTCCACCAGGCGCTGTTCGGGGTGTACATGGGTTGTATATTCGCGCCGAACCACAAAGGGATGCCGACCCTGACCGGCGACGACCGCCCGGATTACCTGCGCCGCCAGGTGCTGACCTCCCGCAATGTCCGGGGTGGAGCGCTGACCGATATCGCCTTGGGCGGGCTCAACTATCAGATCGAACACCACCTGTTCCCGAGCATGCCGACGCCGAATCTGCGGCACGCACAGGTGATCGTCCGCGATTATTGCGCCGAAATCGGTGTGCCGTACCACGAGACCGGACTGATCTCCTCGTACCGCGAGGCACTCGGGCATTTGCACCAGGTCGGCGCGCCGCTGCGCGCCGCCGATCGTTCGGCACCGGCCGAGCAGCAGTAGAACGCACTCGACGGCCCGGAGCCGGAGTTGCGGCACCGAATAGTCGGCGCCGCAGGCAAAGCCGCACGCACCGGCACCGGGCCGCGGGCTGACAATGCTCCGAGCGAGTGCCGGGCCGGGCCGGGGCGTACCACGACGGTACCGCCGAGGCGGCCGGTGCTGTCGAGCGCGGCCGCCGCAAGCCGGGCGCGAGGATCACCCGACCGCCGGGGGGCGAAGAGGCCGTCGTACTCCGGCGACCAGCGCGGAAGCCGGCTCACAAAGGCAGCAGATGGTGCTTACGCGGATAGCGGATGACCTTCTTGTCGCGGAGCAGATGCAGCGCCCGCCGGAGCTCCAGCCGGGTGGCCGACGGCTCGATCACGGCATCGATATAGCCGCGTTCGGCCGCGATCCACGGAGTCGCGACGGTGGCGTTGTAGAAGTCGATCATCTGCTGCCGGAGCGCGGCACGCTGATCCTCCGGGGTGGCGTCGAGAACCTTGCGCTGGGTCAGGCCCACGGCGCTTTCCGCGCCCATGACGGCGATCCTTGCGGTAGGCCACGCCAGGTACACATCGCAGCCGAGCGCCTTGGCCCCCATCACGGCCCATCCGCCGCCGTAGGCCTTCCGTACCACCACGGTCACCTTGGGCACCGTCGCCTCCACGTAGGCGAACAGGAATCGCCCGCCGCGTTTGATGACGCCCTGTTTCTCCTGTTCCACCCCGGGCAGGAACCCCGGAGTGTCGACCACCAGCACCAGCGGGATCTCGAAGGCGTTGCAGATGTGGATGAAATGCGCGGCCTTGTCGCCGGCCTTGGCATCGAGCGCGCCGGCCAGCACGGTCGGCTGATTGGCGACCACGCCCACCGGCCGGCCGTCGACGCGGGCGAACCCGGTGATCAGATTCGTGGTGGCGGCCGCGCCGATCTCGTGGAATTCGCCGTCGTCGAAGATGCGCAACAGCACGTCGTGCATATCGTAGACAGCGTTGTCCGAGTCGGGGACCAGCGTGTTCAGCGTCAGGTCCGATTCGGTGACCGTCGGCTCCAGGCCGGGGTTCACGACCGGCGGGAGCTCGGAGAAACTCGACGGCAGATAGCTCAGATAGTTGCGGACCCAGGCGAACGCCGACGCCTCGTCCTCGGCGATATGGTGGATATTGCCGTAGGCGGCCTGATTGTAGGCGCCGCCCAGTTCTTCCATATCCACCTTTTCCCCGATGGCGTCCTCGAGGATCTTGGGGCCGGTGACGAACATATGCGCGCTCTTCGTGGCGACCACGACATCGGTACAGATCGGCTGGTACACCGCGCCGGCCGCGCAGTTGCCCAGGATGAGCGACACCATCGGCACCGCGCCCGACAGCGGTTCCATCATGGTTGCCAATTCGCCGTACCAGCGCAGCGAGGTCACGGCCTCCTGTACGCGCGCGCCACCGGAATCGTTGATACCGATCAGCGGGCAGCCCATCTTCCCCGCCAGGTCCATGATCGCGGCGACCTTACGGCCGAACATCTCACCGATGGTGCCGCCGTACACGGTCTGATCATGGGAGAACACGGCGACCGGCCGTCCGTCCACCAGGCCACGCCCGGTGACCACACCGTCTCCGTAGAGAGCGTCGGGATCGGTGGGATTGCGTACCAGGGCACCGATTTCGACGAAGGTACCCGGGTCCAGCAGCATCTCTATGCGGTCGCGGGCGGACGGTATGCCCTTACGCGCGCGTTTGGCGGCCCCCGCCTCGCCGGCCGGCTCCTGCGCGATCTCCAGCTTCTTACGCAGGTCGGCAAGTTTTTCGGCGGTTGAACTCATCGATGACATCCAGATTTTTTTCCGCAGGAACACCACACCGTGATCGGGGGCGGTAATCACCGTACCCGGACCCGCGGTCATCCGGGGTTGTGAGCCTTCACCGACGGTGGGACGCGGTCGTGGTCTCGCGCGCACGGTCGCCGGTCGCCGCGCCGCACGGCGACAGCGGACGGCCCCGGCCTCCCTCATCCGGGCCGGGGCCGTCCAGGAACCACTACAGTCCGCGACGTCGCGACGATCGCGCCGGTGCTGCCGTCAGCCCGCCCGGACGGCCACTGTCGCGTCGAGTTCGACGAGGGCGCCCTGGGGTAGGACGTGGGCCGGTAACGCGGTACGCGCGTGCCGGCCGGCGTCGCCCAGAACCTGGCGCAGGAGGCGCGATGCCCCGTCGGCCACCGTCGGCTGGTCCACGAACTCCCGCGTGGAGGCGATATGGATATCGAGTTTCAGGATCTGCTGAATGTTCGCGAGCCCCACGGCGTCGTTCATCCGGGCCAGCAGGTTGAGGGCAGCGGTTTCGGCGGCAGCGATACCCTCCTCGAGGGTGGCGGTGTCGCCGAGGTGGCCGCGCAGGATATCCCCGGCCGCGGTGCGGGAGATCTGTCCGGATATCCAGAGGATATCGCCCCAGCGTGTGGTCGCCTCGTACGCGTAACGGGGCGCACCGAGTACCGGCAATTCGAGGGAAAGCTCCGCGAGTCGTTCTTTCACATCAGTCATGGCATTTCCGATTCGACGGGTGGGCGCGTTTCGTGGCGCGCCATCGTGGTGGTATAGAACCTGTTGCGTGGTCGGTGTTCCCGCGCGGTCGTCATCGTTTGCTCACGATGTAGGTGCGGTCGCGCCCGATGTACCACAGATCCTCGGTGCCGATGGCCGCGTTGTCGTAGCGCCAGGGGATCTCGGCGGCGCCGTACGAGCCGATGTCCAGGACGTGTTTGTAGCCGGGCCGCAGTTCGTTCGCGAACGACTCCTGCTTGCCCATGAGGTGCCCGACGTTGCGTTTGCGGTATTCGGTATCGAAGTCGATATCCGTTCCCAGCATGCCGATCTCGACCATGCGGTCCAGATGCGGAGCCAGGTAACGCAGCGTCCCCTCGTGGACGTCCTCGCAGATCACGCCCGGAGCGAGTTGCCCGATGATGCCTTCCCGGACCACATCGAAGAAGAAGGCATAGGCCTCCTTTGCTGCCGGAGTGCGCGGTAGCGAACGGGCCATATCGGAAGTGGCCACCGTGACTCCGTCACAGACGATACGCACCCCGGCATCGAGCTGGATACAGGTCGTTTCCGCATTGATCGGGTAGTCGACGGGCGGCCCGGGGAAGAGCATCCGGTTCGACGAGTGCAAATTGGTGAAATACGGTTCCACACCGACCGGGATCTCGTTCGCCGTGCGGAATTCGGCGATCTTGTCCAGATACACGGCATAGATATCGAGTTCGGAGAACGAACGCCCGGCATCCAGTCCCGATTCCGCCCAGGCCAGTGCCTCCTCGATCGCGAAGACGCTCGCCCGCGCGGCGATCACCTGGAACGCGAGATCTTCGTGATCGCGGATATCGCGCCAATGCCCCAGGTCACGCGAGACCGGTACCAGCTGCGCACCCGCACGCTCCAGTTCGCGGGCCAGGCCGATACCGATCCACTCGTCTTCCACACCGGTGCGCGGGCCGCGAGCGAGTTCCCGCACCGCCGCACCGACGGAAGGGAATCGCCCGATCGGTGCACCGGGCCCGGCGGTACCCCCTTCGGGGACCAGCACGAGGAGTTTCTCGGAGCCGGCCAGCCATACGGCGACCGCGCCGTCGGATTGGGCGAAACCGGTCGCTTCGGTGAAATTCGGGGGCGCGGCGAGCAGGAGCGCGTCCAGCGATCGGTCGTCGGCCAGGGCGCGCAGCGCCGTGTACCTGCTGTCCTCGGTGGTGGTGAACTCTTTTTCCAGGCCCGCGAGATGCTCGACACCGTCGATGAGCCGCCGTGCTGTCTCGATTCCGGTCGCGCGCCATGCCGCGAACCTGCCGAGTACTTCGCCGGTGTCGATTTCGTAGGCGGTGACCGGTGTGGCGTCCTGGTCGGCGACGGAGAGCTCCACCGACCCCGTCAGCGCGAGGTAATGGCTGTAGACGACATCCGCGGCGAGGTGCACGCCCGCGCCGCCGGCAAGTTCCCGGACCAGTTCGGTGAGCGAGGTGGCGGCGGGGGAGTCGGCGACGACCCGGGGGTCGATGGTCACCCAGGGGGCGTAGAACTTGATCCGGTCCTTCGGCACCCCGGCCGACAGCGCGTTGCCCTGTTCCTGCTGGCGCACGAGCAGGAACTCCTCGGTATCCGTGCGCGCGATCAGCGGGGCCACGAGTGGATAGGAGTCGAGGCGGATGGCGGAGAAGAGCAGGCTCTTACGCGCATCGAGCCCGTAGGTTTGCGCGACCTGTCCGGCGTCCGCGGTGATACTCAGCATTTCTTCCCTCATTCTCTCGGGCGGGTGTTCAGAACAGGTTTCGGTGCCGGGGCGTGTCAGCTGATTCCGGTGGTGACCCCGATATGGGATTCGATTTCGGTGACGTAATCGGAGAAAACCGTGGAGAACCGGTGTTCTTTACCGCGCGGCCGCGGCAGGTCGATCGTGATGTCGGCCACGATCCGGCCCGGCCGGCCACCGACGATGACCACCCGGTCACCGAGCCAGACCGCCTCGGAAATGCTGTGCGTCACGAACAGGACGCTGCATCCGGCGGCCTGCCAGATACGCTGGATCTCGAAGTTCATCGAATCCCGCGTCATGGCGTCGAGCGCGCCGAACGGCTCGTCCATCAGCAGCAGTTCGGGGCGGGAGACCAGCGCGCGGCAGATGGCGACCCGTTGCTGCATTCCGCCGCTGAGTTCGTAGGAGTACCGGGTGGCGCGGTCGCCCAGCCCGACCATTTCGAGCAACTCCTGCGCGTAGCGCCGCGATTCCTCAGTGCGAGTACCGCGGAATTCCAAGGGCAGCAGTACATTGTCGATATTGTTGCGCCACGGCAGCAGCACCGGGCTCTGGAACACCATCGCGATATCCTCGAGACCGTCGCTGATCGGCCGTCCCTTGACCAGGATCTCACCCGCGGTGGGCTGCTGTAGCCCGGAGATCGTTTTCAGCAGAGTGGTTTTCCCGCTGCCGGACTGTCCGACGATCGAGACGAATTGTCCCGGTTCGACGTGGAAGTCCAAACCGTCGAGGACGGTGTTGTCGTGTCCGTCGCGGGACCGGTAGGTCATCCCGATGTTGTTGACCGAGATGGCGTATTCGTTGTTCATAAGGCCCTCTGTCCGGCTGTTACGGCGCTTGGACGGTCTCGTCGCGGTGTAACGGCGCGAGAAAGTCGTTGGTGTAGATATCGGCTGGGGTGAGGTCGCTGTCGGCCGGCAGGCCGAGGAATTCCCGGGAGATATCGATCATCTTCTCGACACCCGCGTCGTCCATGACCCCGAAGTTGTTCGCGGCCTCGCCGCTACCCCAGTTCAGCGAGCATTGTTCGCGGATGGCGAGGGTGACCGTTTCGGTTTCGAAACCGCTGACCTCGTTGCGGAAATCTTGTGCGGCCTCGTCCGGGTTCGCACAGGCCCACAGGAAGCCCTTCTGCATGGCGCGGTTGAACTTGCGCACCTGTTCCGGTTCGCGGGCGATTTTCTCGTCGGATACGACAATCCCGTTGCCGTAGAGGTCGATGCCGATATCGGCCCATTTCAGGACGACGGCCTCGCGGCCCAGCGCATCGATGGCCGGTTCGTCGGAGACGTACAGGGCGAGGTTGGCATCCCACTGCCCGGCCAGCAGGCCGGGAATCTTCGATCCGCTCGAGGCGTGCACGACGTGCACATCGCCTTCGGCGAACCCCAGCTTGCTCATCGCATACGGCCACATCGCGGTCATCGCGCCCGCGCCCTCGGTGGCCAGTGTTTTGCCGCGCAGATCGTCCCACCCGTCGATTCCGGTATCGCCGAGGGCGACGACCGCGTAGGCCGACCTGGCCTGGAGCAGGTTGACGTGTTTCACCGATGTGCCCCGGCCCTGGCTGATGATGGTGCTGCCGAAATCGGCGAACCCCGCGTCCACCTTGCCGGTCTCGACGGAGGTGACCGTATTGGTCGAACCCGACCCCGGCATGATGGTGATATCGAGCCCTTCCGCGGCGAAGAAACCGCGCTCGACCGCCGCGAAGAACGGCGCGTGCTTCGGCAGGTAGCCCACGTCCATCATGAGGGTCATCGAGTTCTCCCCGCCGCCGCTCGTACACGCCGGCAGGGCAGCGACCATGATCGCTCCGGCGATCGCGGCAAGTATTCGCCTCGAATTCCGCATCCGAATCTCCGATTCCCTGGTCACTTGGCGTGGTTCTTCCACGGGACGAGCTTTCGTCCCGCGAAATCGACGATGAAGAACAGTGCCAGTGCGATGGCCGCCAGAACGATGAACGCCGCGAACATCGAGGGCAGATCGACCTGGCTGTTTGCCAGCAGGATCACATAGCCCAGCCCCTTCGATCCGGCGATGAATTCACCGACCACCGCGCCACCCACGGCGAGTGAGATGGAGATCTTCGCGCCGGAGAAGATCGAGGGCAGCGCGTAGATCATTTCGATCTTCGTCATCTTCTTCCACGACGACGCCTTGTTGATCCGCGCCAGTTCCTGCAGCTCGTTGGGCACCGAACCGAGGCCGTCGTAGGTATTGATCACCAGGGGAAAGAATGCGATCGCCATCGCGACGAAGGCCTTCGATTCGAAACCGAATCCGAACCACACGATGAACAGCGGCGCGAGTGCCACCTTGGGAATCGTGTCGATCGCGACGAGGGCGGGATAGAGGAAACTGCGAATCGCCGGGGAATAGTGCAGGGCCGCGCCGCACAGCACACCCAGGGCCGTACCGAGTGCGAAACCGGCCAGCGCCTCCTGCAAGGTGACGAACGTATTCGTCGCGAAGTACTCGGGGCGTTCCAGCAGTTCGGCGAAGGCCGAGACCGGGCCGACCAGCAGGAACTCCGGGGGATCGAAAACGACCACCAGGAGCTCCCATACGACGAAGAGCCCGGCGATACCCGCGACGGCCTTCGCCGCGGTCAGCAGCGAATCCCGTCCGAACATTCTCGATTTGGGCCGGGCTACCGGCCCGGTGCGAATCGCCGGCGCGGTGGCCTGCGGGCGCGCGGTATCCGTACCGACTTCAGGAACGGTCATCGCGGTGACTCCCCTCGAGAGATGTACAGGGTGCGGAGATCGCCGCGGACCGGGTACCGGCCGGTGCCGGACGGGGCAGACGCGGCCGGAATACCAGGGCGGGACGGGGTGACCCGGCCGGTGATCGGCGCCGGCGCGACGCCGGTGACGACAATCGAGATTTCATTGGATCCTCACAACATTGGAAGGGTGCGGACAGGTGACCGGCTCCGGCCGATGGGATCGGTCAGCCGGTGGGCAGGGCGCCCCGGTCGACATCGCCGTCGACGCGACGCCATACGCCGAGCGGATTGTCGTCGCACACCTCGGCCGGCAACAGTGCCGCCGGTATGTCTTGATACGCGACCGGACGCAGGAAACGTTCGATCGCCAGCGTCCCGACCGAGGTACTGCGCGCATCGGTCGTGGCGGGGAAAGGGCCGCCGTGCACCATCGCGTGCCCGACCTGCACTCCGGTGGGCCAGCCGTCGAACAGGATACGGCCCGCCCGTTCCTCCAGGAGCGGCAGCAATGCCGCGGCCAGGGGATAGTCGGCGGTATCGGCGTGCACGGTGGCGGTGAGCTGACCCTCCAGCGCCCGGACCGCCGCGGTCAGTTCGGTCGTATCCGCGCAGCGGACCAGCAGTGAGGTCGCGCCGAACACCTCTGTCTGCAATTGCGGGTCCGCGATGAACCGGGCGCCGTCGACGGTCAGCAACCGCGCGCTTCCGGCCGCGGCACAGTCGGGCTGCCCGCCCCGGGCGAGTTCCGCGACGCCGTCGCGCGCCGCGAGCGCCGTGCCCGCGGCGGCGTAGTGGGTGGCGATATCGCCGGTGAGCATGACCGCTCCGGGATTCGCGGTGACGGCCTCGGCCGCCGCCGCCGTGAACGCGTCGAGGCCCGGGCCGTCGACAGCGAAGATCAGTCCGGGATTGGTACAGAACTGCCCGGCGCCGAGTGTCAGCGATTCGACGAACGCGGTGCCCAGGGCGGCGCCGCGCGCGGTGAGGGCCGCGGGCAGCAACAGGACCGGGTTGATACTGCTCATCTCCGCGTAGACCGGGATCGGTACCGGGCGCGCGGCGGCCGCGGCCGCGATCGCCAGCCCGCCGGTGCGCGACCCGGTGAATCCCACCGCCCGGATCCGCGGATCGCTCACCAACCGGGCGCCGGTTTCGTTCCCGCTGCCGACGAGCTGAGAGAATGTCCCTTCCGGCATGCCCGTAGCGGCCGCCGCGCCGGCGATCGCCCGGGCCACCAGTTCCGCCGTACCCAGATGCGCGGGATGCGCTTTGACCACCACGGGACAGCCCGCGGCCAACGCGGAAGCCGTATCACCGCCGGCAGTGGAGAACGCCAAGGGAAAGTTGCTCGCCCCGAACACCGCGACCGGACCGAGCGGAATCCGGCGCTGGCGGATATCTGCGCGGGCGTTCTCGCCGATTCGCCCCGGATCGATCCGGGTGCCCTGCCAGGTTCCCGTGCGCAGTTCGGCCGCGAACAACCGCAACTGCCCGCTGGTGCGACCGACCTCGCCGGTGAGGCGCGGCCGGGGGAGCGCGGTCTCGGTATGCGCGCGCTCGACGAGCGCGTCCCGGCGCTCGTCGAGTTCGTCGGCGATACGTTCCAGGAACCGGGCCCGCTGCTCGGCGGGTAGCGCCCGGAACTGCGGGAACGCCTGCTCCGCGAGAGCGCAGGCCCGATCGATCTGTTCGTCCGAGGCCGCGCGGTAGACGGGTTCGAGGACCGCGCCGCTGCGCGGATCGCTGACCTGCACCTGCGCTCCGGTGCCCGGAACGGGTTCGGTTCCGATGACCATGGCGCCGGTCGGCTGGGGCTGGGGGCGGTCGGGCACGGGTGCCTCCTTCGGCTTCATCATTTATCGCTGGCGGAGTATCGGGCGCTGCTCAGCCGGTGACGGCGCGCGAGTTCTCCACGACCTCGTGCAACAGCGCCAGTTCGGCATCGTCCAGATCGGTCAGCGGCGGCCGCACCGGTCCCGCGTCGTGCCCGGTGAGTTTCATTCCGGCTTTGACAACGCTGACCGCGTATCCAGCCTTCCGGTCCCGGATGGCGGTATAGGGGAGCACGACCTCGGCGAGTAGTCGGCGCACGGTCTCCCGGTCTCCCGCGCGTACCGCGCCGTAGAAGCTCAGCGCGAATTCCGGCAGGAAGTTGAAGATGGCCGAACTGTAGGTGGTCACGCCCAGCTCCAGATAGGGCAGCGCGAAGGTTTCCGCCGTGGGCAGCCCGCCGATATACACCAGCCGGTCGCCGAGGGCGGCGTGGATCCGGGTGATCGCCTCCAGATCGCCGATACCGTCCTTGTATCCGATCAGGTTCGGATGGGAGTCGGCGAGTTCGGCGAGTGTTTCCGGGGTGTAGACCGCGTTCGCCCGGCCGTAGACCACCACGCTGAGCGAGGTGGCTTCGCAGACCGCGCGCACATGGTTGCGCAGCCCGTGTGCCGAGGACTCGGTGAGATAGGGCGGGAACAACAGCAGGCCGTCGGCGCCGGCGGCTTCGGCGTCCCGGGCCATTTCGATGGCCTGTGCGGTGCCGTATCCGGCCGGCGCGAGAATCGGAGTGGATTCCGGAGCGCTCTCGGTGGCCGCTCGCACCACCCGCCCGACCTCCTTCGGCGTCAGGGAGAAGAACTCTCCGGTGCCGCCCGCGGCGAACAGGCCGGCCACCTCGTACTTGCCGAGGCGGACGATGTTCTCCCGGTAGGCGGGCTCGTCGAACGCCAGGTCCTCGGTGAAATGGGTGACCGGGAACGACAACAGACCGGAGCCGAGCTGTTGGGCCAGTTCGGTCGGTGTGAGGGCGGACATCAGGGGTTCCTCCTGCGCATAACGGCTGTTCGTCAGTGAATGCGACCACAGTAAGAAACCCGAGTGATGCATGTCCAACACTCTTTGGGCATGCATCGATACCTATTATGAATCGGTGTTTACGCTGAATCAGCTGGAAAGCTTTGTCGCCGTGGCCGAAACCCTGCACTACGGACGTGCGGCGGAACGTCTGTCGATCAGCCAGCCGCCGCTCTCGCGCCGGATCCAGCTGCTCGAACGCGAGCTGGGGGTCGAACTGTTCGACCGGACCGGCCGGGCCGTCCGGCTCACGACCGCGGGCCAGTCGTTTCTCGGCGACGCCCGGCGCATCCTCGGCCTGTCGGAACAGGCGACGCTCACGGTGCGGCGGGTCCCCACGGGCGAGACCGGAACGGTGGCGATGGGGTTCACGGCCTCCTCGGCACATTCGGTCCTGGACGCCTTCGTGGCGGCGGCCCGCACCCGCTTACCAGGTGTGGACCTGGTGCTTCGCGAACGGGTCTCCGGAACCCAGCTCGAGGAGCTGCGCTCGGGCGAACTCGATCTGGTCCTGGTGCGGCCGCCGGTCCGCGGCACCGGGCTGATCCATCGACCGCTGTACCGGGAACCGCTGCTGGCCGCGATACCGGCCGAGCACCCCCTCGCCGATCCCGCCCGGACCGTGCACGTGCACGACCTCGACGGCGAACCGTTCGTCATGTACTCGCCGGCGGAGGCCCGCTACTTCTACGAGGTACTCGTCGGCGTTTTCCGCAGCTCCGGTATAGCGCCCCGGTATGTCCAGCACCTCAGCCAGGTGCACACCATCCTGGCCTTGGTGCGCGCCGGGCTTGGGCTGGCGCTCGTCCCGCGCGCGGCCGTGGCGTTCGGGCTGAACGGTGTCGTTCTGCGTCCGGTGCACGGGATCGACGGCGCACCGGTCGAACTCGTCGCAGCCTGGCGAGCCGACGACGACAATCCCGCGCTGCGCGCCATCCGGCAGTTGCTGCTGGAGGTGGCCGACAACGGATTCTCGCGCGGCTGAATTCCGGTGCGGTCATTCAGGTGGCGGCGAAACGCGCCGACCGGCCCGGGGCGGTGACCGCCGGACTGGCTTTTTATTTTTTCTGACGTATGGTCGAAGGCAGTCGGATGGAACTTCGAAAGCAGGAGCGACAGTGGCTGATAAATCGCGCGGAAAAACGCTGAAAAAACCCTCGTCCACCATGAAGGAACGGCGGGCCGAGAAGCGCGAACGGCAGGAGAGCTCGCAGGAGCTCGTCCGGAAGCGGAAGCGCTGAAACGGAACTCGTTCGGTTACCGCGACCGTGGGCAATGCTGTCGGTTAGGACGGTTTTCGAGGTAGAAGTGCCCTGGGTTCCCTATTCGAGCAACGGTAGAACGAGAGGATCGACGCGTTTTCTCCCGCTCGATCTCTCGTTCCCGTACTTTTTGCAGGTCGTGTCCGCTGCTACACGACGTCATTCAGTTACCGGCGATAAGCCGTGCCTTTTTATTCAGGAGTGAATAACACATGCCTGCATCAGGAATTGTGGACCGAAGAAACAACCGCGAGGCCGGGTTCACCACGGCAGAGATCAAGTCCCGGATCGAGGCGATGTTCGATGCCCGGACCCCCGCCACCCAGGTAGACAGGTACGGCAGTCGTGATCGCGACGAAACGGAACCTTAGGGCGCCGCGGGACTTCCATCGCACGCCACCCCCGGCGTCGGTTGCGCCGGCGCGGCGCTCACCGGTCGTCCCGGATCCGCCGACCCCGCTGGCCGAGGCGATTCTCACCGAGGTCAATCGCTGGGGTATCCCGGCGAGCTGTACCAGCCCGGACCACGATGCGCGGCGGGAATACGGCCCCTCGGCGACGCCGCGGCCGATCACTGTCGGGCGGCGGTCCGGCTCCCAGGCGATCATCGTCGTCATCGATCGGTCGCAGGTGGAGTTCCTGTTCGGTGAATCCGGCGACGCCCGGCCGAGCCGGCGGTTGCTCATCCGGCCGGCACGGGCGCGCCAGTGCGCCAACCGGCTGTGTGAACGGGTCACCGATCTCGCGACCGCCATCGACGCCCGCCGGCTGCTCATCGTATGCGACGCCGAGCAGGCCACCAAGGCCGAGCGGACGCGCGCGATCCGCTGGATTCGCGAAGTCGCCCACCGGATCGGCTACGAATGTTCGATCAACGGACTGCACAACCTCGCCACCTCGTACCTCGTCCTGGTCGCCGAAGTCGAGGCCGGTACCGCGGCACGGTCGGTCGTCGACTGGTACCGGACCGGGGAGGTGCGGTGAGCCCGGGCCTGCGGCAGCGGGGAATCCGCGGGCCCGGCACCGTCACCGGTGGGTGACGCGGCGGGCAGCCGAAGCGACCACAGCTGCCGCCGCCGGACGCGGAATCTTGTACACTGCCGGGCATGCTCTTGTTCTTCGTGCGCCTGCGCCCCGAATAGTCGGCGCACTCCTCCGGCCCGGTGGGGCCGGACTCTATTCCCAACCGCCGAGAGTTGCGGGTAGACGTGTTGCCGACGGGTAGTGAACTGCTACACGAAGGATTTCACCTTGTCTGCGATTTCCCCTGAATCGACCGCTGCCGCCCCGACGTTCGTGCTCGTACACGGCTCCGGTACAAGTTCGTTCATGTGGGCTCCGCTGCAACGCGAACTGGCGTTGCTCGGGCACCGGTCCTACGCCGTGGATCTCCCCGGCCACGGCCTCGAGGCCCAATACCCGGTGTCGTATCAGGCGCCGCAGGATCTGGCCGCGCTGGCCGCCACGCCGTCGACACTGGCCGGGGTGACCCTCGACGACAACGTGGACCGGGTCGCCGAGGTGGTGACCCGGTTACACGAGCACGGGCCGGTGATCCTGGTGGGCGCCAGCCTGGGCGGAGTCACGATCACCGCCGCGGCCGATCGCCTGCCCGAACTCGTCGCCGGCCTCGTCTATATTTCGGCGTGGGCGTGCACCACCCGCCCCAGCCCGGTCGCCTACATGTCCGAACCCGAGTTCGCGGACAGCCTGCTGCCCGCACTGGCCTCGTTGAACGTCGGCGACCCCGGCGAACTGGGCGCCGGCCGCGCCAACTACCGCACCGCCGACCCGGACATGCTGCGGGCCTTGAAGGAAGCCACCATGGCCGACCGGTCGGATGCCGAATTCATGGCGTTCCTGAACATCCTGCAACCCGACGAGTCGATCGAGGTGATGGTCGCGCACGCCACCGCGAACCCGGCCACCTGGGGTCGTATCCCGCGGATGTTCGTCCGGCTCACCGCCGATCGTTCCCTGCCGATCGCGATGCAGGACCGGATCATCGCCGACGCGGACGCCCTGACACCGGACAACAAGTTCGCGGTGCACACGCTGGATACCAGCCACGCCGGGTTCATCCACCGCAGTGCCGAGGTCGCGCGGATACTGACCGCGGCCGGCTGACCGGGTAGGTGTGCGGTGTGGTCTGCATCCGCGGCCACACCGCACACACCTGGTCCGTCGTTTCAGCCCATGAGCGCCGTGCCGAGTAGACCACCGAGCAGAAGGATGCCGGTACTCAGCAGCTGCACCGGGACACGCACCTGGCCACGGCGATTGATATCGGTACAACTCATACCGATGCCTACCGGAACAGCGGCCCAGGTCACGAGCCAGGCGAGCAGAATGGGCGGGGTTTCGCAGCCCGGCCCCGGGCTGCATCCGGGAACTCCCAGCGGCAACAGCAGCGAATAGAAAAGGACGGCCGGCGCGGTAATCCACAGCAGGGCCAGTGACAGGGCGCCGGCGACAGTGATCGAGCGGACGTCGCGAGGTGTAGACCGAGGCATGGACCCAGCGTGGCGTGCGGCCGATACCGGCACATCTGTAGCACTACCCGGCTGTGTGAGTAGTGTTCCCGCAATGCCCGAAGGCCGCCTGGCGCACCGAATCGTGCACCCCGTTCGGACCCGGAGGTGACCGGCTCACTCGCGGTGCTCGGGCGACCCCCGCGGTGAACGACCCGGCCGACGACCCGCCGACCGGATTCGCAAGTGCCGCTGCCGGATTGCATTCGCGCACATTACTCAGGGAACCGAGTATTGCTACGCATGCGGTCCGAGGGGGCCGTGCGCCAGCGTGAAGATATGTTCAGTTCTTCAGTATTCAGACGTACCGCGCTGTGTATGAGTCCGGCCGTGATCGCGGCAGTGGCGACCGGATGCATAAACCCCGATGCCACCGAAACCTCGACAACCGTGACCGCCCCCGCCGAAACCGCGAACTCCACGGAACCGGCCGTCCCGACCGGCAAACCTGCCGGCACGGCGACAATGGAGGTGACAGGTGGTACCGGGCCGGTGACGGTCCGCTATTCGATCAACGGCGCGCCCGAGCAGGTCGAGACCGTCGAGACGTTGCCGTGGACGAAGGACTACCCCGTCTACGACCGGGTTTCGTCTTATGTCAGCGCCGAGGGCGCCTCGATGTGCACCATCATCATGGATGGCGACAAACTGGTCGCATTTCGCAGCGAAGCCGATCCGACCTGCAGCTTCGCCCATTGGGGCTGACCGGGCCGGTGCACCCGGCCGCGAACCGGCGTACTACGTCAGCGTCTTCTGGTGTTCCTGCCGGTAGGGGATATGTTCGTCGCTGCGGCCTTCGCGCAGCTTCCGCACCCATTCGGGGTCGGCCAGCAGGGCACGGCCGACGGCGACGAGATCGAACTCCCCGTCGGCGTGCTGTTCCAGGAGCCGATCGATGCGAGTGACGTTCGAATCGCCCTGACCGGTGAAGGTGGTCGTGAACACCTTGTCCAGGCCGACGGAACCGACGGTGATCGTGGGCAGTCCGGTGATCTTCTTGGTCCAGCCTGCCAGGCCCAGTTCACCGTCGACGCCGGTCAATTCGGGGAACGCCGCTTCCCAGTGCCTGCGCGTGGACGGATGCAGAACATCGACACCTGCTTCGACGAGCGGGGCGAGGATGCGGGCGAGTTCGTCGGGTGTCGCCGCGATCCGCGCGTTGTAGTCGGTGGACTTCCACTGCGAGTACCGGTACACGATCGCCAGATCGGGACCGACGGCTTCGCGGATCGCCGCGACGACCTCGGCGGGAAAACGAACCCGGGCCTCGAGTGATCCGCCGTACCGGTCCGAGCGAAGATTCGTACGCTCCCAGAAGAATTGGTCGAGCAGGTAGCCGTGGGCGCCGTGCAGTTCGATACCGTCGAATCCGGTGGCCTTCGCATTGAGGGCGGCGGTGACCCAGGCGTCGCGCAACGCCTCGAGGTCGGACCCGGTCAGCGCTCGGCCGGCCGGGGCGCCGTCGAGGCCGAGCCCGGACGGGCCGACGGATTCCACTTCGGGATTGAGTTGCGGCTTGTCGCCGCGACCGATACCGAGATGCCACAGCTGCGGGATGATCTGCCCGCCTTCGCTGTGCACGGCATCGACCACCGCTTTCCAGCCGGCCAGGCTCTGTTCGCCGTAGTGGCGCGGCACCGCGGTATCGGGTCCGGCGGCCGGATCGGGAATGTAGGTGCCCTCGGTGATGATCAGCCCGACACCACCCGCGGCGCGCCGCCGGTAGTACTCGGCGACGTCCGCGGTGGGGACGCCGTCCGGCGAGAACATCCGGGTCATCGGCGCCATCGCGAACCGATTGCGCAGGTGCAGCGATTTCACATCGAAAGGTTCGAACAGGGCGTCCACGGACAGCGATGTATCGGTCACGGGCGGAATCAACACCGTCGCCTCGGGCGGCTATTCCGTGGTGTGACGCATCCTCCTCGAGGGTGGCCGGGGTGGCCGCCGTGGTCAGGGTGATGCCGGCGTCGGCTGCGATGGAATGGTCAATGTCGTCGGGGTGATGCCGGCGCCGGCTGCGACCGGGTGGTCACCGTCGCAGGGCGATGCCGACGTCGACCGCGCGGAGCTTCGCCGTCCCGCGCGATACCGCTGCCTTCCACCGGCCCGGTGTGGCCGCATCGACCACTTCCCACCCCTCATCCCGCGATGTACCATTTGGTACATCGCGGGTCGATGCACCCGCTGCCGGATCGGTCCCGACGCGCACCCGGCCCCGGCTCGAGGCACCAGGCGGGCCGGGGCGGCGGCTTACGCCATCGGTGGCCCCGCGGGAGCTACGAGACAGGAAGTGCAGGTATGGGTGTTCTCATTGCCGGAGCCGGCCCGACGGGGATGGTGGCCGCGCTCGCCCTCGCCGCGAACGGCGTCGAATGCCGCGTGCTGGAGCGGCGTGCGCAGCCGAGCGGCAGTTCGCGGGCGCTCGGATTGCAGGCGCGTTCGATGGAGTTGCTGGCGGGAATGGGGGTGGCCGGCGAGATCGAACGCGTCGCCTACCGCCTTTCGGGTGCCTCGATGATGCGCGGTGATACCGAACTCTCGCGGTTCACCTGGGTCCCCCCGCGGAGTCCGTACCCCTACACCTATGTGCTTCCCCAAGCCGGGCTGGAGGACATCCTGCGTGATCGCGTGCGCGCGGCGGGCGTCGAGATCCAGACCGGTGCACAGGTGCAGGCGGTGACCCAGCGGGAAGCCACTGTGCAGGTCACGCTCGCCGACAGGCGCACGATGGCGGCCGAGTGGCTGATCGGCGCGGACGGTTCCCGCAGCCGGGTGCGCGCGGAACTCGGTATCGAGGCGGCCGGCCGGGAAACCGGCGAAATCTACTATCTGGCCGATGTCGTTCTCGACAAGCGCCCGCCGTTCCAGGACAGCGCGATGTGGCTGGGCCCCGCCGGCCCCTTCATGCTCATGCGCCTCCCCGGAACTGCCGAACTCTGGCGAATATTCGCCGATATGACCGATACCGAGTCCTCGGCCGAGCGTCCCGGTCCGGGCCTCGCCGAGTTGCAGACCCTTCTCGACGAACGCGGCCCGAGCCGGACCCGGATCACCGAAGTGCGATGGACATCGATTTATCGCACCCGGGTGGGCTTGGCCACCGGATATCGCCGGGGAAGGGTCTTCCTGGCCGGCGACGCCGCCCACGTCTTCCCACCCTTCGGAGGGCAAGGAATGAATCTCGGGATCCAGGATGCCGTCGGCCTGGCGTGGCGGCTGGCGCGGGTCGAACACGGTGCGCCGGTGGATCTGCTCGCGGCCTATGAAACCGAGCGGCGTCCGGTAGCCGCGGCGACCATCCGCGATGTCGAGAGCCGGCGGCGGCTGTACGCGCTGCGCCATCCGGTCGCCAGGGCGCTTCGTGATGCCCTGCTCCGGTACGGGTCCCGCATCCCGGGGGCCGCTCGACAAGCGAGCCTGCAGAATTCGCAACTCGACATCAGCTACCGCAGCGGCCCGAGAAGGCCCCTTGTACATGGTCCGCGCCGCGGTGATCGAGCGCCCGATGCCCCGCTCGCCGAAGGGACCGTGTACGACCGTCTCGGTATCGGCCATTTCACCCTGCTCGCGTTCGATGCGGCAGCCCCGGCCGGAAGCGCGGTCGCGGGCGCACCGCGTTCGGTGGGCGGGACAGTCGAGGTGCGGATCGACGACGAGACGGACCCGACCGGAGCGGCCCGGGCCGTATACGGTCTGCGACGCGGGGGATACGTGCTGATCCGGCCCGACGGGTACGTGGCGTACCGAGGCAGTGACGGCGCCGCGGCGCGCCGGCGAGCCGCCGCCTGCACCGGCGCCGGGCAGACCGTATGACCACCGCCCGCGATGCTCTGCTGGAACGGGTGATCGCCTGGTTCACGGCCAACGGTGTGGGGGATACGAGTATGCGCACCGTAGCCGAGGGAGTCGGTACCAGTCATCGAATGTTGAACTACCACTTCGGCTCTCGCGACGGGCTGCTGGAAGCCGTTGTCTCGGCCACCTGGGGCCGGCAGAACCTGGTGCTGGCGGAACTGCTCGAAGCGGCCCCCGACCCTTACACGGCGGCGTACGCGTTCTGGGACCGGATCGCCGACGAGGCGACCCTCATGGCGCCGTTGTTCTTCGAGGTGGCGGCGGCCGCCATGCAGGGAAAACCGTGGGCGGTGCCGCTGCGGCAGTGGATCGAGCAATGGCGGGAGGTGCTGACCACGCTGTTCGTCCGGGCAGGTCACGAGCAGGACGAGGCGGCACTGCAGGCGCAGATGGCGCTGGCTATGGCGCGCGGACTGCTGTTCGAACTCGCGATCACCGGCGCGGCGGGTCGGGCGGCGGCGGATGCGGCTATCCGGACCTTTCTCGAGTCGACCCGGTGAGAAGCGCCGAGCCGCCCTTACCGGGGTGTCGGTGGGATCTCGTATCGTCGCCGCTGTCACCGTTCAGTATCCGAAAACGGCCGAACTCGAGGGTATTTCGATGGTAAATGGGTCCGCCGCCGACCGAGAGCCAGAGCTGACCACACCGCAGCAGTGGCGCGACTTCCTCCGTGACCACGGTGCGCTGTTCCTGCGAACCGCCAACGAATACCAGCGCCCTTACCTCGACCCCGAACAAGTCGCGACCGGGTGGATGGGGCGGGCGGCCGCTACCGAGAACTCGATAGCGGCGGCGGAGCGGCGGCTCGGAGTCCGGTTCCCGCCGACATATCGCAGTTTCCTGCTGGCCAGTGACGGGTGGGACGGTGTCGGCGGGTGGGTCTCGGTGGTCTGGCCGTGTGCGGAGATCTACTGGTTGCGCGACTCGGAATCCGGGCAGGACCTCATCGAGGTCTACACCGAGGTGGAGCAGGAAACGCTGGAGAAGCAAGGAGTGGCCGAGCCCGACGAGGAGAAGCTGTCGCTGCTGTTCGGCCGGGCTCTGGCGGTGGCAGAGGGCGAGGACTTCTGGTTGTTCGACCCGACGGAGACCGGTCCGAACGGGGAGTGGCCCGCCTACCTTTTCACGCCGAAGTACGGGGAACTCGAACAGTTCGGCAGCTTCAGCGCACTGTTCCACGATGACCGCCGGCTACTCGAGCAGTTCGCCGAGATGCAGCGGTAACGCCGACCGCCCGGGGTCGGATGGGCCACTGCCATGGCGAACAGTGGCCCCTTCACCGAATCCCGCTCCCGGGTGACCGAACCGGCCTCAGGCGGTGCGATATCGCAGCATCACCGCAGTGTCGAAGTGTTTCGTCTCGACCAGTCGGAGCCCGAAACGCTCGGCCAGGGCGGGGAACATCGGTGTGCCGCCGCCCAGCACCACGGGCATCAGAAACATCTGGTACTCGTCGATGAGCCCGTGCGGAATCAGCGCGGCCGCCAGACTCGCGCCGCCGACCTCCATGACACCGTCGCCGCCGGCCTTGAGCCCGCGGACCTCCTCGACCGCGTTCTCGCTGACCAGCGTGCTGTTCCAGTGGACCTCGGTGAGTGTCCGGGAAAAGACGACCTTCGGCTTCTCCGTCCAGAGCGTGGCGAACTCACGTTCGACAGGCGGTGCGTCCGCGGGTACGTGCGGCCAGTACTCGGCCATCAGCTCATACAGGCGCCGGCCGTGCAGCGAGACCTCGATCTCGCGGAACCGGTCGTTGTGGAAGCGGTGCAATTCCTCGTCCGGGTCGGTCCAGTCGATGCCGCCCGCGCGGTCGTTGATGTAGCCGTCCAGAGACACGCCGAACCCGTAGACCAGTTTTCTCATACTTGGATAGACCTGCCGCGCACCCGAAATTCATCGGCTGGGGACAGATGGATAACCAGCAGCCGGGACCGGAGCGCCGACCTCACCGGCCGTGGCTTGCAGGTGACGTTGCGTCATGTGTCAGGCTCGCTGTTATGCCTGGTCGGGACGCAGTAGGATGGATCGCCGTGGGCGAAGCCGCGCGACGGTGCGATACCACGGTGCGGACACTGCAGTACTACGACCGGATCGGTCTGCTGGTCGCGGCGCGGGACGAGAGCGGACGCCGGCGTTACGGACCGGAGCAGCTGGATCGCCTCCGCCGGATCCAGCTGCTGACCAGTGCGGGGTTGCGCCTCGACGAGGTCGGTGCGGCGCTCGCCCGGCAGGAAAGCCGGCCGCTGCTCGAAACCTACAGCGAACAGGTTCGGCTGCTCGAGATCGCGGAACTGCGGTTGCGGTGTCAGCGGATCGTGCTGGCCGCGGTCACGCAGGTGTTGCGGGAGCACCCGGATGCCCGGGTTCCGGAAGGGGTCGTGGCCGCCACCATGAGCCTCGATCGCACACTGCTGCGTCATCCCGGTGTGGAAGATGCGGGCGCGCATACACCCGCCGGTGTCGATATCGATGTGGAGCGGGTGATCACCACCTACTTCGAATGGAAAGCGTATGCCGTGCAGGCGCTGCTGCTGGTGGAGAACGGGGTGCCGGCCGATTCGCGTTCGGGTCGCCGCCTCGGCCGGGAATGGCAGGCGACCACGGAGTACGCGCTGCGCGATCAGCCCGCCGGAACCGGTGATCTGTACCGCGCCATGGAACAGTCCGATCACCGCTGGCCGGCCGAAGACCGGGTCCTGCACCGGAAGACGAAGGATTTCCTGGACCGATGCCTACTCGTCGCGCAGCAGCGCTGACCACCGATGCCTCCGACGGGCGTACCGGCGACGAACCCGGTCGCGGTCCCGAAGTCGCCGCCCGAGCCGGTGACAAGGGCACCCGGCCACGGTCGCGGTTGCGCAGAGCGCTCACGGCCGGCGCTCTCGTCGTCGCCGCGGCGGTTCTGGCCTGGCTCATTCTGCGGGATACCGCGCCGGTGGGCCATTTCGACTCGGGCGGTGACAAGGACCGCTATCTGGCGGCGTACGACGAGGCGATGCGGGAGATGCCCGAACCGGAGCGGGTTCTGGACGTGCGGACCGGCTACGGGATTGTGCGCGTGTACCGTTACGCCGGCCCGGTGGGGGCCGAGGGCCGGGAGCCGTTCCTCCTGCTTCCCGGGACCCGTTCGGGCGCACCGGTATTCGCCGGCAATATGCCGGGCCTGCTCGCTCAGCGTCCGGTGTACGCGCTGGACCTGCTGGGTGAACCGGGGATGAGTGTGCAGGACCGCCCGATCGAAACCCACGCCGACCAGGCCCGCTGGCTGCACGAAGTCCTGCTCGCGCTATCAGAGCCCGGATTCCACCTGCTCGGGCTCTCGATCGGCGGCTGGACCGCGGCCAACCTCGCCGTCCATCACCCCGAGAAGGTCGCGAGCCTGATCCTGGTGGAACCGGTGCAGACCTTCGCCGGCCTCTCCGTGGAACTGATGGTCCGGTCGCTGCCGGCGAGCGTGAGCTGGTTCCCGAAATCGTGGCGGGACGGTTTCAATAGCTGGACCGCCGGTGGGGCCCCGGTCGAGGACGTCCCGGTCGCCCGGATGATCGAAGCCGGAATGTCCACGTACACGATGAAACAACCGCAACCGAGCCGGATCGAACCGGAACGGCTGCGCGCTCTGCAGATGCCGGTGCTGGCGATCATCGCCGGTGACTCGCCGATGCACGACAGCGCCACCGCCGCCCGGACCGCCCGGGAGAATCTGCGCCACGGCACAGTGCACGTCTACCCCGGCGCATCCCACGCGATCAACGGTGAACAGCCGGACCGCATCGCCGCCGATATCGAGTACTTCCTCGCCGGTTAGACGTGCATGGCCGGTGGATCGGCCTCGGTACCGCGCCGGCTGATCTCTGCGGCGGGGTGGGCAGTCTCGCGTAGCGGCGCGGCCGGTGTGCCCACGACCGATCAGTTCTCGTCACGGCGATCGAGGCCCAGTGTTGCGAGCAGGTCTTCGTGGAGTTCGAACCAGACCCGGTGGCAGGAGTCGATATCGGTGCGATCCACCCAGCCGTGCTCCCCGGCCTCGGCTCGGCGCAGCGCCGTATCGAATCGCGTTCCGTAGCCGCCGAACCGCGCGAGAACCGCACCGAGGTCGTTCCCGAGTGCATCGAGTGCGCTGCCGATCGCGGTGAGCTCCGCGAGGATCCGCTCGTCTCGTACGGGATCGGTGTGGTCGTTCACGGCGAGTGTATTGCCGGGTACCGGGTGGAGTTGCCAGTCGGTGCAGGCTTGCCGGAGACGCGCGTTGAGCGGGAGAAAGTTCCGGTAGAGGTCGCGGATCCGGCCTGCCTCGCCGGTGGCGGCGAGTTCCTCCTGGACTTGTCGTTGGTTGCGGTCCCGTCCCGATTCGGTCAGTGACCAGCCGTGCAGGTCGGCGAAGGCGGTGTGCTGCACCCATCCGTATGCCTGCGCATCGAGGAGGAACTCTTCCGTTTCGGCGGGGTCGAGGCGGAAGCGGTGGGTGATCGCCGCAGTATCGGCGAACCCCAGGATCCGGACGGCGTGCAGCGCGAGCAGATCCGGCGCGGAGTGCCGGGTCATGAGGCGGATCCGTGACGAGAGGTCAGGCGGTTGTAGTACTGCTGGCACGCCTGCGGCGAATTGAAGCCCATGGCGTCCGCGATCTGTGCCCAGGTCAGGCCGGCGCCGCGGGCGGTGAACAGCATTCCCGCTTCCAGGCCGTCGAGCTCGGCCCGGGCGGCGGGCAGGAGCGTGAGCGCGTCGGCGATCGCGTCGGGGGCGAGCTCTCCGGAACGCCAGAGGGTGTAGTGGAGGAGATCGATCGCCGACGGGGGTGCGGGGGCGGGGCGCCACGGGCGGGCAGCCAGGTCACTCGCGCCGAGTGCGAGGAGATGGCCGGTCGCTTCGTGCTCCCGCTGTGCGTTCGAGTGGTCCCGGCTCGCCGGGGTCGTCCGCGGGTACTGGCGTTCCATGCCGCAATGCTGCACAATCAACGAATTGTTGTCAACAATATGTTGAAAGGCGTCGAGTGATCCATCAGCTGAAGGATGCCGTTCCGGAGACATGCGGAGGAAAAGCGGGCACACTCGGCGCGCTCGTCCGCGCGGGGCTGCCAGTGCCGGACGGTTTTGTGATCCCGTTCGGCGCCTATCGAGCGGCCTTCGGGAAATGCGGCACGCCGGCTGCCGGCGCGGTGCGCGATGCCGTCACCGCGGAACTCGCGAAACTCGGTGCTCCGGCTGTCGCGGTCCGCTCGTCGGCGGACGGTGAAGACACGTCGGTGACCTCCGCGGCCGGACAGTACGAGAGCGTCCTCGCTGTCCAGGGCATCGACGCGGTCCTGAACGCGGTGCAAACATGCTGGGCCTCGCTGCGGTCCCGGCGGGTAGCGGCCTACCGTGCCGCCCTGGGGACCGGCGATCGCGGGGCCGAATACGCGGCGATGGCGGTCCTGGTGCAGCGCCTTGTCGACGCCGACGTCTCCGGGGTGATGTTCACGCCGGACGGCCCGGACGCCAGTACCGCGATCGAAGCGTCCTGGGGGCTGGGTCCTACGGTGGTCGGCGGAACCGTCTCACCCGACGCCTACCGAGTCGACGGAAGCGGCGAGGTCAGCGAGTTCATCGCGGATAAACAGCTCCGGACGGATCGCGACGGTGCGGCACTGGTCACTCGCCGGGTGGCAGACGCCGATCGCGGCACATCGGTCATCGACGCCGAGACCGCGGTGCGACTGAGCCGGCTCGGGCACCGGATCGCTTCCGTTCTCGGCGGAGCGCAGGATATCGAATGGGCGCTCGCGGATGACCGGATCTGGATCTTGCAGGCCCGTCCCATCACTGCCGCGCTTCCGTCCGCTCCATCGGATACGGCCGCCGCCGATGCCCGAATCGCTTCGCCGGTGGGCCTGACGGGTACGCCGGGCAGCTACGGAACCGTCACCGGAATCGCCCGGATCGTGCGCGGCCCCGGTGACTTCGTCCGGGTTCGCCCGGGCGACATCCTGATCTGCCCCTGCACCGACCCCGCGTGGACACCGTTGCTACGCATTGCGAAGGGCGTCGTCACGGAGACCGGGGGCGTCCTGTCCCACGCCGCGATCGTCGCCCGGGAAATGCGGATCCCCGCGGTACTGGCTGTCGGCGGAGCCACCGAGTTGATTCGCGACGATACCGCCGTCACCATCGACGGCTCCGCGGGAACCGTGACTGTCGTCCCGGCCTGACCCGCCCGTGCCCGGCCATCGGCGCTCGGAGCGGACCGTCTCGCCCTCCTCTACGGCCGGCACGAACCGGATCGGTTCCGGTCCGTCTCGGCCGAAGAGGAGGGCGGACGTCTCCGGGTTCCCGTGCCGGGGCGGGGAAACCGGAGTTGTCCGCGAGTTCGGTCTCGAATGTCGGCGCATGGGCCACAACCTCTTTCTCTCGTAGCGCATCGTCAGGCGGCGATCAGGCGCGGACCCGGCCGAGGAACGCTGTCACGTTCTGCCGGATCTGCCGGATTCGGTCGGCGGGGTCGTAGTCGTCGCGGTACGCCCGCCCCAGCGTCGGTGTCATCACTCGCCGGGCGTACAGCGAACAGCAGAGGTCACCGCACATATAGGTGCCCGTGGAGTTACCGCGCCGCCCGGCCTCGCCGGCCTTGCGGGCGGTCATCAATACGACACCACCGTTGCTGTGGGTGGTCGAGCAGACGGTGCACATCTGGCTCCGGCGCGGCCCGCCGGTCTCGAAACGCAGCGCGATACCGGCGAGTCCGTCCGCCTCGGGTAGCACCAGATACGCCCGACCCGGTAGTCCCGGATCGGTCCAGCCCAGGAAGTCCAGGTCGTCCCAGGGGCGGGTGGCCAGGTCGGACGGTACCGAAAGACGTTTGGCATCTCCTTTCGAACAGTTGACGAACGATGCTCTGATCTCTCGTTCGGTGACGGGTTCCATCGGCTGTCGGTCTCCTTCGGATCGGATGGGCAAACCGCGACACCGTATCGACCGGCCGGGAACACCGGCAACGCGTTTTCCGCATGTGCAGCCTTGTTGAGCACGTCCGACGGTAGCTCCGGCATCCGGGGATGCCGACCGATCCCGCGGTGTGCCCGCCGGTGACGGCCTCCGGTGGGCACACCGTGAGTTATCATGCTGGGTTTGCCAAAAGTATTGACTGCTAACGATTCCCGGTAACATCCGCCGATATGTCCACTCAACGAATGACAGGCCGTCCCGCAGTAGGCCGACAGGGGCACATCGAGCTACCGCGCGGGGGAGTCACGCTTTGAGCAGTACAGCTACGGGTTCGCCGGGGGAGCTCCCGTTCGGGCGCGAATCTCCGGTATCGGCCGGTTCGGGCATTCGCCTGGACACCCCCTCGTTCGCGGCCGATCCGCACCGGGCCTACGCGGAGATGCGACGTCACGGCCCGTTGGTGCCGATCGAGCTTTCGCCGGGTGTACCGGCGACGCTCGTGATCGGTTACCAGGTGGCCATGCAGATCCTGAACGACGAGCTCCACTTCCCCGCCGACCCACGCCGCTGGGAGAAGAACGCGCCCGCGGACTCCCCGATGCTGCCGATGCTGGGCTACCGCCAGAATGCGCTGCGGACGGCGGGGGTGGAACACGAGCGGTACCGGCGCACCATCATCGCGGCATTGGACACCGTCGACCTGCACCGGGTGCACGATGCGGTGGCCCGGGCCGCCGATGCGCTGATCAACGGCTTCTGCGAACGCGGTACCGCCGACCTGCGAACGGACTACGCCTTTCCGCTGACCTTCCGGGTGCTCAGCGAACTGATGGGCTTCCCCGAAGACGCCGCCGCGGCGGCCTACCACGGGATGGCCGCGATGCTGGAGGGCGTGGGCGCCGAAGCGGGGCAGCAGCAGTTCATCGAGGCGCTGATGGGAGTTGTCGAGCAGAAGCAGGCCGAGCCGGGCGATGATCTGACCTCGGAGCTGTCGAAGCATCCGGACGGGCTCGATTCGATGGAAATGGTGAACCAGGCGGCGCTCCTGTTCTCGATGGGTACGGAGCCGACCTGCAATCTCATCCTCAATGCGTCGCTGCTGCTGATGACCGACGAGCAATACGGGGGCGAGGTCATCAGCGGCGCCATGTCCACCCGGGACGCGATCGATGCGGTGCTGTTCGAGGATCCGCCGCTGGCGAACTGGTGCGTGAGCTACCCCAGGCAGCCGCAACTCGTCGGCGATACGTGGCTGCCGGCCGATCAACCCGTGGTCATCAGCCTGGCCGCGTGCAACAACGACCCCAGCGTCGTGGGCGGTGACCGCAGGGGCAACCGGTCACACCTCGCCTGGGGTGGCGGACCGCACGGCTGCCCGGCCCAGACCCTCGCCCAGACGATCGCCTCGCAGGCCATCGACCTGCTCTTGGATGCGTTGCCGGATATCCATCCGGAAGTCTCTGCGGAGCAACTGATTTGGCGGCAGGGCCAGTTCCACCGCGCGCTGTCGGCACTGCCGGTGCGGTTTCCGGCGTGCCCGCCGATGCGTCTCGTCTGACGGCGGCCGGGGCGGGGCGTTGTACGGCACTCCGCCCCGGCGATGTCCCGGTCACCGGGTCAGCGTGAAACCTTCGTAGTCGTCGGCGGCGACCTGGTCGCATTTCTCGCGGAATGCGCCGACGCCGCCGATGTAGGCGTACATCACCCTCGGTTTGCCGGGCACATTCGATCCGACGTACCAGGAGTCCACCTTCGGATACAGCGTCATATCACCGGCTTCACCGACGTGCCGAGTCCATGCCTGCTCCGCGGCGCCCTCGGCCTCCATGGTGGTGACGCCCTTGGACCGCATCACCTCGATCGCATCCGCTACCCAGTCGACGTGCTGCTCGATCGACACCATCATGTTCGACAGGACGGCCGGGCTGCCCGGGCCCGTGATCGTGAAGAGATTCGGAAATCCCGCCACGGCGAGACCGAGGTAGGTTACCGGCCCGTCGGCCCATTTCGTCCGCAGTGAGGCACCGCCGCGGCCGCGAATATCGACGGCGTCCAGCGCACCGGTCATCGCGTCGTATCCGGTGGCATAGATGATGTCGTCGAACTCGAAACTCTCCTGTGTCGTTTCGAGTCCGGACTCGGTGATCGCGGTGAGCGGCGTAGCGGAAACGTCCACGAGCCGGACATTGGGACGGTTGAACGTTTCATAGTAGTCCGTACCCAGGACCGGGCGTTTGACGCCGAACAATCCGGTGGGCTGTAGCAACTCGGCGACGGCCGGATCCTTCACGATCTCGGCGATGCGGTCGCGGATGAACTGGGCGGCGGTTTCGTTGGCGGCTTCGTCGGTGAGGGTGTCGGTGAATCCGGTCAGCATGCTGACCAGTTCGCTGTCCTTGTCCTCCCACACCTTGCGGTAGAAAGCGTTTCGCTGGTCTTCGCTCACCTCGAGCGCACCTTTGGTGGCTTCGGGTCGCGCGATACCGAACGACGATTCCCGGTTGGCCTTGCGCACCTCGCGATAACGCGACTTGATATCGCGCTGGAATTCGGGGTCGAGCGCGTGGTTACCGGCGGGCAGAACATAGTTCGCGGTCCGCTGGAACACGGTGAGTTCGCCGGCCGCTTCGGCGACGAGCGGAATGACTTGCACCCCCGAGGAACCGGTGCCGATCACCGCGACCCGCCGGCCGCTGAAGTCCACCTCCCGGCCGGGCCAGTTGCCGGTGTGGAAACTGCGACCCCGGAACGTGTCGATACCCGGCACTTCCACCATTTTCGGCGCCGACAGGCAGCCTGTCGCCATGATCGCGAACCGCGCCGAGACGACCTCGCCCCGATCGGTGGTGATCTGCCACCGCGCGGCGGACTCGTCGTAGATCGCGGCGGTGACCCGGGTGCGCAACTGCACGTCCTTGCGCAGATCGAAACGGTCCGCGACGTGGTTGATGTAGCGGAGCAACTCCGGCTGCGGCGGCAGCTTCTCCGTCCACTCCCACTCCTGTTCGAGCTCCGGATCGAAGGAGTAGTTGTAGTACATGCTCTTCACATCGACGCGCGCGCCCGGATAACGGTTCCAGTACCACGTGCCGCCGACGCCGTCACCTGCCTCGTACACCTGCACCGAGAGTCCGAGTCCGCGCAACCTGTACAGCATGTACAGGCCGGCGAATCCGGCTCCGACGACGACTGCGTCGATCTCGCGCGCCTGCTGCCCCGTCGAGAATCCGGGTTGTTCAGCGGTCGTTGTCATCGTGAGATCTGCCTTTCCATGAGTTGCTGCGGGCGGACCGCAGCGGTTCGGTCCGACTGGGTGGCGAGCCGGCGGCCACCTGGCCGAGGAAAGAGCCGGCGGTGATGTGGTCGGACGTTGTCGACGATGACATCGCAGAAGTCGTTGCCCCTCCCTCATAGCGCTGTCGCTCGGCTGATGGCACGAGCTCATCGGTGCGCGAACGAGACTCGCCGAGCTTCAGTATTACAGACTGGCACAGGTTACAGTTTGCCGGAACATCGTTGCGCGCGTTGGTGTTCGCTCGGTTCCGCTCGCCCGTGCAGCCGCACCGGGAGCTATCCCAGCGCCGCGGGCTCGCGCACCCGCGCCGCGTTACGGAACTGCCCCGGCGCCTGCGCGCGTGCCCGGCCAGGAGGTCCCCCCACGTGCCACCTGCCTCGATGCGTGCACCCGCGGTGCCACGAACACCGCCGACCGCGAGTACATCGGCCAGGACCTCCATACTGATGATGACAATGCGACAAACGGATATGTTTTTGGCCTGTTCAGCTATCGATTGATTCAATACACACCGCATATGGTCGAACCATGGCAGACGTGAACGACATCATCGATATGAACAGCCAGGTCATCACCGAGTTCCGGGAAAACGGGGGCAGCGTCGGCGGTACTTTCGAAGGCTTTCCGCTGATCCTCGTCCATCACATCGGCGCCAAATCCGGCATCGAACGGATCGCGCCCCTGGTTCCCTATGTCGAGGGCGACCGGATCTTCGTCTTCGCCAGCCAGGGCGGCAGCCCGAAGCACCCGGCTTGGTATCACAACCTGGTGGCCAACCCGGACACCACCGTCGAATACGGTACGGATACGTTCGCGGTCACCGCCCGGGTGCTGTCCCGGGCCGAGCGTGACGAAATCTATGCCAAGCAGGTCGCCGTGCAGCCTCAGTTCGGCGACTACCAGCGCAAAACCGACCGGGTCATCCCCGTCGTCGAGTTGCAGCGGCCCGGCCACCGACGCGCGCCTGCCTCGATTCACGACCGTTAGAATGATCATTGCGGAACACCTGGGTGAGTGACCGGATCTCTCGAAGTTCGTAGGCTCGATCATCTGCGATTGTGAAAGGTTCAGGATACTTATGTGCACTCGCGTAATCTGGCCCGACGCAAACGGATCCGTTCTGGTGGGACGGAACATGGATTTCCACAAGGACCTGATGACGAACTTGTGGAAACAGCCTCGTGGGATCGCCCGCGACGACGGAGTCGAGGGTGCGCTGACGTGGATTTCCCGATTCGGAAGTATTATCGCCACCGCCTTCGACATCATCTCGGTGGACGGTCTCAACGAGGCCGGATTGGGCGGCCATGTGCTCTGGCTCGCCGAATCCACCTACGGTGAGTTCGACAGGGCTCGCCCGGCGTTGAGTCAGGCCATTTGGCTGCAATATTTCTTGGACAATTTCGCCACCGTCGCGGAAGCCGTGGACTGGATCGGGAAAACGAACGTCCAGGTAGTGCAGATGCCGGACCCGACGGGCGGCACACCGCCCGCGATCCACCTCGCTCTCGATGATGCGAGCGGCGATTCGGCGATAATCGAGTACATCGATGGCCGGCCGACCGTGTACCACAGTCGCGACTACCGGGTGATGACGAACTCGCCCACATACGATCGGCAGATCGAATTGCTCGAGCGCTGGCAGGGTCTCGGGGGAGCGGATCCGTTACCCGGCGATACGCTGGCCGAGCATCGTTTCGCTCGGGCGGCATATTATGCGGGGCGGCTGCCCCGGCCGAATAGCCGGTTGGAATCCATCGCGAGCATGTTCAGCGTCATCCGCAATGCGGCGCAGCCGTTCCGTATTCCGGATCCCGGAAAACCCGATGCGTCGCAGACCATTTGGCAGGTGGTCCTGGACTTGACGAACAAACGTTACGTGTTCGAGTCCACCACGCGGCCCGATATCGTGTGGGTCGACCTGGCGGATCTCGACTTCGAGGCGGGCTCGGCGCAACTCAAACTGGATCTGGTCGGGAACCGGTCGCTGGAAGGCGGTATCACCGGAAACGCCGGCAGCCGGTTCGAGGATTCCGGCCCCATGGAGTTCCTGTCCTTCCCGGTCCTGAAGCAGTTCGAAGCGGCGCGGAAGGCAACGTAAGCCGTCGGCAGTACAACTAGGACCGGTTCGATGTGCTGTTCGACCAGTACGCCGGTCGTCGGCGATCGTCCGTGGCCGGGGGAACAGATCCTCGGCCGACGCGAGACCGGACGCGGCCCGAAGTGTCCGGCGGGGATCAGACGCTCTCGGCGTGCGCGGTCGCAGCAGCGGCCTCGCGCAACGGTGCGATCTCGCGTTCGATGCGTTCGGCGATCGCGACGCGCCGGTCCAGCGAGTCCTGCCCGACCGGCAGGTGCAGCGGAAGCCGCTCGCCCGACGCGATCCGGTAGACGAAGGCGGCGCCCTTGACGGGATCGCCGAGCTGGGTGTGGTTGGCCTCGTCCGCCCAGTCCAGGGTTGTGTGGGCCGGTGTTCCGTCGTACTCGGCGATACGGGCGGCGGGCAGTTGCACCGAAGACGGGTCGAGGAAATCGGTGCGGAACACACCGGGCTCGACGACCATGCTCTGGATACCGAACGGCTCCAGCTCGGCCGCCAGGGCCTCGCTGATCCCGGCGACGGCGAACTTCGCCGCAGAGTACATGCTCACGCCCGGTTCGCCCTCGAACCCGGAACGCGAGCCGATGTGGACCAGCTTGCCCCCGCCGGCCCGGCGCATGATCGGCAGGACCGCGCGGGTGGTGTTGATCAGGCCGAACACGTTCACGTCGAACAGCGACCGGGCCTCGGCGTCGGTGATCTCCTCGAGCGCCCCGAGCAGCCCACGGCCTGCGTTGTTGACCAGGACATCGATGGCACCGAACCGGTCGACTGTCTCGGCGACCGCCGCAGCGATCTGGGTTTCGTCGGTGACGTCGAGCCGCACCGGCAGTGTGTTCGGGTGGTCGCGGATATCGGCGGGCAGGACTTCGGGGCGGCGAACCCCCAGTGCGACCCGCTCGCCCCCGGCCAGAGCGGCGCGGGCGATTTCGAGTCCGAGGCCGCGTCCGGCACCGGTGATCATCCAGACAGACATGGAGTGGATTCCTTTCCTGGGAGCGTGTTGTCGCGAATCACGACTCCTCCATCGTCAGCGGCCCCGGGAATGTGGTGAAGGCCCACAGTTTCCTGGGACAAATCGGGCCCCCTTGGGTGCCTGACCCGAGGGCTCGCAATGGGGACACTGGAGACATGTCCGCTCATTTGGAACCCCGCCTGGCCGATTTCCTTCGCGCCGCGCGCGCCCGCCTCACCCCGGACCAGGCCGGTATCGCCGACGCCGGCCGGCGGCGCGTGGCGGGGTTACGGCGTGAAGAGCTCGCTCTGCTGGCCGGGGCTAGCATGTGATTAGTAGCCCCTACCGGATGGGGAGTGATTTTCATGGCAAAACCGCAGTTCACGGCGGGTAATGGTCTGGTGTTGGACATCTATGCGCGGGTGTCGCGGGTGGGTGATGAGCGGCAGCGGTCTACCGGTGGGCAGGTCGATGACTGCACGGTGCGGGTGCAGGATCTGGGTGCGACCGTGGGGCAGGTACATGTCGATGATGGGCGTTCGGCGTGGAATCCGAGGGTGCGGCGGCCGAAGTGGGATGCGTTGATGGCGCGGCTGGAGTCTGGGGAGACCGGTGGGGTGGTCGTGTTCGATATGGCTCGGTTCTCGCGTCGTCCGATCGAGGGTGAACGGTTGATCCTGGCCGCCGAGCGGGGTCTGGTAGTGCTGGACAGTGAGGGCGAATACGACCTGGAAACAGCGAACGGCCGCAAGACTTTTCGTGATCAACTCAACGCAGCTGCCTATGAATCGGACCGCCTGTCCTCGCGGGTGAAGCGCGGCAAGCGGGTGAAAGTCGCCCGCGGGGAGTCCAATCACACCCACCGCCCGTACGGGTACGAGAAGGACGGGATCACCGTTCGCGAGTCCGAGGCGGCGATCGTGCGCGAGATGGTGGCCCGGGTGCTGGACAAGCACGCGGACATCGAGGCGAAAGCCGCAGCGGCGGGCGGGGACACGACGGCAGGGGTAAAAGAGGACGCGGTCGGTTACAAGGCGATCGCTGTCGATTTGAATAGGCGTGGGATCACCACCCGCACGGGCAGCGCGTGGAGCGGGGAAAAGGTCAAACTGGTCGTGCTCAACCCACGGTATGCCGGGTTCGTGACCCACCACGGCGAGATCGTCACGGCGATGGCGAACGCGAATCCGTTGATCACGCCCGAGCAGTGGGAACGGCTGTGCCTGCTGCGGGACACGACCCGGGTAGGGCGGCCCGCGAGCGCGGTCTACTTGTGCTCGGGGCTGGTGCATTGCGGGTTGTGCGGGCGGGGGTTGACCGGCCGCCCACAATACGGGCGCACGTATCCCGATGGCGAAGTACGCCGCCGGTACTGGTGCCAGAAGCGGCAGACCGGGGGCGGCTGCAACCGCATCTCGATCGACGCCCGAACTCTCGACAAGGAGGTGGGTGCGCTGGTGGTGGCGACCCTGTCCGATCCCCGCCACGCCGACGCGCTGATCGCCGCGGCGAATGATCTGGCCAAGCGCCGCCGCCCGATCGCCGACGCGCTGGCCGAGGCACGTGAGACGGCGACAGTGATGTCGGCACGGCTGGGTAACGGGGAGATCAGCCTGGACCGCTACGACACCGTGATGGCCGGGGTCGATGCCCGCATTGCCAAGCTGGAAGCCGAACTCGACGCCCTCGACGCCGAATACGATGTCGATGACTCCCCGGCAGTACGCGCGGAGTCCGCGCAGGCGTGGGCGGCCCAATGGGCGGACGCGGGAATCGCTGACAAACGCGCCATGATCAAACGCGCGCTGCGCGGCAGCCGTCTCGTGGTCGGCCCGGCCACCACGGCGGGACCGAGGTTCGATCCGTCCCGGATCCGGTTGGTGGACAAGACCACACGCCGCCCCGGGGCGCAGGACGGCCCTGGGCCGGACGTCACGGGGGAGGCGGGCACCGGGGCCGGGGACGGGGTTTCTGTGGCCTGACGCGCGCTATCAGGCGGCGTTCGGGTACTGATACGGGTCGCTACCGGTGTCGGTGTCGGTGGCGGCCCGTTTCCGTGCCCGGATACGGTCGAGGATGGCAGCGATCGCGTCGAGTTCGACCCGGTCGAGGGGTTCGCGTTCGGCGACGACCCGACGCCAGTAGCCGATCCGTTCGGGATCCAGCGGCACCACCACCGGCCGGCCGGAGTCCGGCGAGGGCGAGTCGGGTTCAGTCGGTTGTCCGGTCATGGCGGGCAGCTCCCTCACGCAGACGAATGCATTCATCCACTACTCCCGCCGAAAAGGCCATTTCGGGACACACCCGGCAAGGATTTCTCCAAACCGAGATCTCTTCGTGCCGAGACGAGCCACTGTCGGCGACGCGCCGCTGCCGGTACCGGCCGTGAGAACGCAGGCGCCTCACGAGGCGGGAAGCCGCTCACATGATCAGCCGGAACAAAAGACCGGACGCGCGGATATGACCGTCACGGATGTCTATACAACAGGTATGTATTGAGGTTCCCCCGCATTGCTGGAGGGCGGAGTAATCAGGTTCCGGACGGAACCGGGTGATGGTAGCTCGCTTCGAACTCGTCCGGTGATCGCCAACCCAGCTTCTTCTGGATGCGCTGGCTGTTGTACCAGCCATCGATATAGGCGAACAGGGCGTTCTCGGCCTCGTCGCGGGTCCGCCAGGCCCGGCGATAAACCAGTTCGGTCTTCAACGTGGAGAAGAAGTTCTCCATCAACGCATTGTCGTAGCTGTCGCCGACCGATCCCATCGATTGCGCGATCCCATTGTCCGCCAACCGGTTAGCGAACCGGATCGCTGTGTAGGTCGAGCCTCTGTCGCTGTGGTGAATCAACTCACCGTCGCGGATG
>NZ_JADLQL010000004.1 GCF_015477805.1 Nocardia flavorosea
TACAACAGCCAGCGCATCCAGAAGAAGCTGGGTTGGCGATCACCGGACGAGTTCGAAGCGAGCTACCATCACCCGGTTCCGTCCGGAACCTGATTACTCCGCCCTCCAGCAATGCGGGGGAACCTCATCCGACCGACATCAGCGGTCTTGACCAGGGCGTATCACCGCAAACCGGCTGGTGCTACCAGCCGGTGCGAAAAAATTCCGGGAAAAGGGAGCCGATCACGCTGGGGTGCCGTCAAAGCCTGTAACAAAACAAGGTTCGAGCGACGCTCGACCTTCGAGCACTGGGTTCGAGACCGCCGCCGCCGGCCGCGGCTACCAGTCGGCTGGTGAACGTCTGACCGGCGGGCTGGAGGATCTGCGGCGCTCGCTGTTCTCCTGGGCGAACTGCGTGCACGATTGCGGTTCGGCCCTGTAGGTCAGCGCGGACAGCTGTACTGGTGTCGATCAGTCGACCGCGGTCAACCTTGGTGCGGTGGCGGGAGCGTTCGAATGAGATCCACCGATGCCGAGAGCGTCGATTCCTTCTTGGATGCCGGAGCTGTGGGCCTGCAGTACTTCGAGGTCTTCCTGCCGCGGTATCGCGAATGGACCGGTCACGAACCCGCAGGCGGAGACTATTTCGCGCTGGCCGCCCAATACGACCAGCAGCCCGGCATCGACCTGGAATCTCTTCGTAGTTTCTCTACCGCGCTGGGTGAAGAGCTGGAAGGCCGGCTCGGTGACCAGGCTGCCGCCCAGACCACCCGTTTCGGCGAACTCCCCAGCCATTGGAACGGCTCACCCGCTGCCGACAACGCCCGCCAGTTTCTCGCCGATGCCGGTACCAGGATCACCACAAGCCTGGACACGCTGCGGGCGGTGCACACTGTCACCACCACCGCGATCACGCAGATCGACGACGCGGTCCGCCACAAGGCCGACACCACGAAGAACGAGTTCGTCGCCGACGCCGCGGCAGGCAAGACCCCGCAGCAGATCGACTGGCTCATCGACCTCGCGCGCGGACGAGGCAACACGAGTCAATCGGTGCAGAATCGGCTGCGTACCGAACTGCCCGAGCACTACAGCGACGGTGCAGACCCTGAAACCGTGTGCCGCACCTGGCTGGATCAGGTTTTCGTCGCCGAGATCGACGCCGAGGTGGCCCGGTTCACAGGCGACCAGCCGAGCTGTGTCGCCGCGGTCGGACCTCGGTGATTCGGCCGTGGGGACAGCACGGGCACCGATCAGGGAGACGACGACATGACTCTGGAGGAGTACCTGAACTCGGAAGCCAGCAGCTCCGCAGGCTCCGAGGGCAGCGGCCAGGAGCCAGAGGACACGCAAACCGCCGCGGCGGCACCGTATACCGGCACACCGGTCTCGACGCCGACACATCCCGCGCCGGCGGGCACCTCCACCGAAACGGTCACCACATCGTTCGGAAGCCTGAACGGGATCCTCACGACCCGGGATACCCGGCCCGTGAAAGGCGACCACCACCCCCAGCAGGTTCTGAGTGCGACATCGAGCCACGGAAACCAGCCGTGAAAACCCTTTAACCGAAACACAAAACGCGCGGATCCAACGAAATTATTCGTCAACCTCGCGTCCAGAACCCCGCTGATTTTTTCGGTGATTTTCCTGGCGTGCTGCTATGTGGCGGCCAAAGGCTACCGCGGAATTGCAACGAGCAGAATCGAAGGTTACGGAGAAGACATCCCTGACCACATGCTGACCGACCCGGCTCGCCGCAAGAAGGTCAACAGGATGGTCTTCCTGTGGGCCGGCGCAGCGGCCGTCCTCTGCCTGCCCCCTATCGGCTACCTCGCCTACATCCTGGCCGACCCCGACCGGCAATTATCCACGCCGGCACTCATTTTGCTGGCGGTCTACGGCTTGGCCGTCGCAGTCATGGGCGGATACCCACTGGAGAAGATCAAAAGCTACGGTGACCCCGCCTGACCCGAGTAGGCGATTCCCGGGACGTGTAGCAGGTCGGTCTCAACACGGGCCGAGACCGTAGACAAAGGGGGATACCGACCCCTTCAGATCAGCCCACGAACAGCGTCTATTAGGCGTTTCTCTGGTATTTCGCGTGTTTGCCTCGCTGACCGAGTTCATCGTCGACGACAACCACGAAGGCCTGGGGCATGCCGATATCAAGCAGACAGCGACCCCGCCGGCTACCGGCGGGGTCGCTGTCGATAGAGCGGCCGACAAGCAGATTCGCCACAGTGTTCGCGACGATGCGGCGCTGAGGGATCATGGTCGCGCCAAGGGTGGCCACGGGCCCGGCGCGATGCCCTGGGATCTCATCGCGGATGCGAAACCATCCCGGCTCCTGTAGCCCCTCAGCGATGAATCAGGTCGTACCCCCCACCGGACTGACGACAGAACCAGGTCTTGCCCAGCTGGTCATTGCCAAATTTACCCGCGCCGTTCGCGACACAGGCTCCATGGGTGGAGTAGTGGCCACGGTGTAATCAGCCGCCGCCGTACCGGCCGCGCCGAAGGAGAAGGTAGCGATCATCACCCCAGACCGGACAAAGATTCACCCGGGAGCCAAGGCATAAGTACCGCTTGCATGGCGCCGAGTGATACCGACGGTGCGTCACCTCGGTGAAACCTCTTTGTGTCCATAGCCACTGCGCGCCCCGTTCCTACCCGGCGCCGGGGCTGCACTGTACCGCCGGGGATGGAAGGATGGACCGGATTATCCCCGCGGTCGACCAGTGGAGCTCAAGAGAATCCATGTCTGCATCAGAAGAGTTCTCCGACACGCCGAGTCTCGGAGCGACCTCGTCTATGGACGGCCTGGGTCCGGTGGAGATGGAACCGCCCACCCAGGATCTCATCGTTGATGGCGTACTCGATACCTTCGTCACCAACGGCCCCGACTCGATGAGCGTCTGGACCGATACCGACCTCGACGGCTACGCCGACCAGGTGAGCGTGGTGGAAAACGACGGCGACTACTCGGCTTGGGAATACCACCGTAATCCGGATGGGACAGGCGAGTGGCGGCAGACCGATCAAGGGACAATGGGCGAGTAATCGCGGTGCCACCGATGCCTCTGTGAGGGCTGGTCGACCTCGACCCGTACATGGATGTGTACCTATGGATCCAGCCCGACGGCCGCTTCTCCGTCGAACCCACCGCATTGTGGCCCGAACCTGGTGACCTCGCAGTAAGCCGCCAGGTCAATGACCTCCTGGTCGACAGCGGGCGCCCACGAGAGCGGCTGCGAGACGAAGAGGCCCCCTGGTAGGGGCGAACCGGTCACCGATGCCGAAGCACTGGAACAGATACGACTACCCGGCCACGAGTCGGCAATCGAGGTGCCCATCGGCACCGAACGGAGGCGGGATGCTGCACCTAGCGTTCGATGACCTGGCGCACGCCTTCCGTACCCACCACCGCGCCTTCCACCTGGAGGTTCGGGACGACTACAGCGGCGTAGCCGGGGAAGCGGACCGGGTCCAGCGGTTCCTTGACGGTGAGCCCCAGGACCCGGCCGCAAGTGCGCGATGGCACGCGCTCATGCGGGAGGTCACGGGGGCGGGCTGTGCGGTGCAGCGGGTGCGGGTGATCACCGAGCCGCACGGGGACTACGCCCGGTTCTCCGTCGGGACCACTGCCGCCAACATCGAGGTTGGCGAAGATATCCGGTGGTTGCCGCGGCAGGATGCGCCGGCCAGCCTGCCCGACGACGACTGGTGGCTGTTCGACGACGAGCTGGCCGCGTACACCGTGTTCAACCGCGACGGCACCGCCGAACCGGGCTGGGCGGCGCTCACCGATCCGGCGATCACCGCGCACTATGCACGGCTCCGCGATGAACTGTGGACAAAGGCAATTCCGCACGCCGACTACGCCAAGTGACCAACGTCGAGGAAGCGCGCCGCGACCTGGGAGCCCGATTACGTGGCCTCCGGGTGGCGGCGCGCCTGCGCGGATACGAACTGGCCGAACACGCGGGCTGGCACCCGGCCAAGGTGTCCCGCATCGAGCACGGCACGCAATCGCTGTCCGAGGACGATCTATCCGCCTGGTGCCGAATCACCGGGGCCGAGGATGAACACCCCGACCTGCTGGCGACGCTGCGCAACATCTCCGCCGCATGGATGGAATGGCGGCGCATCGTCGGCCACGGCTACGCGAACCATCAACGCCAAATCAGCGGCGTAGAGGAACGGACCGAACTCCTCCGCGGCTACGACCCCCAGGTCTTCCACGGCCTACTCCAGACCCCGGACTACGCGCGTGCGCTCATGGCGGCAGGCATGGAATTCCTGAACACCAGCCGCGACCTGGACGCCGCTGTAGACGCCCGGATGGAACGGCAACGGGTGCTCCACCACGGCCGGCACCGCTTCTACCTCCTGGTCGGTGAGCAGGCTTTACGAACCACGGTCGGCACCGATTCCGTGATGGCCGGTCAGCTCCGGCATGTGCTGTCCTTGATGGACCTGCCCCGGCTGGTCTTCGGCATCGTCCCGGCCGGAGCGGCGTTCTTCCGCCGGACTACCGACTTCGTGCTCTATGACCGGCGGAAAGTGCTGGTGGAGACCATCACCGCAGAGTCCGCCATCACGCAGCCGCGAGAGATAGCCATTTACGAGAAGGTGTTCAACCGCCTATCTGACCAGGCCGTTCACGGTGACGGCGCCCGTGAACTGATCAGGGCCGTGCTGGAAATGCGCGAGGACAGTATGTAACGACTCCCCGGCCCGCCGGACCGAATGCAGTTCCGCCGGCCAATTCGGCTACCTACTGCGCCGATGGTCCAACCACCCCGGCGCAGCGCGAGGCAGGGCGCGCACGGTTCTCCTGTGACGCCTAACGCCTGGTCAAACCAGCATTTTCGAGAACCCCCGTGGTGTCGAGAGTGTGTCAAGACGTGCAATAACTGCACGGAAACGGCAGCAGTAGGCGGACGCGAATACGGCCCTGACCTGGACTCTAAAGATTGCCGAGCACTCGATAGACAGAGGTTCGCGGTTTTACACACCAGCGGTCGGCGGTTCGAACCCGTCTGCGCCCACCACGGATAGGCCGTAGGAACACCGGACCGGTCCTCGTCGGAGGACGGTCGGCTACGGCCCACACCGGCCCATGACTCGCCCCGCGCGGCGGTGCCCGGCCGCGGCCGTCACTCCGGAAGGCTGTCCAGTGATTCCAGGTCCGCCACGGCCTGCAGGATCCGCTCGAAGTTCGCGAGACTGATATCGCGGGGCTGCATATCGGGCTGCATCCGGCCCTGCCCGAGCGTGCCGACCCAGGCGAATACACCCTGGAATGTCTGCTGCCGGTATTGCAGCCATGCCGCCTCGAAATCGGGCGCCGTACCGCCCGCGGCCTGCAGTCGATCGAGGTAGAACTCCAGTAGGTCGCGTTCCCAGGCCCGTCGCTGCTCGATCGTCAGCGCCGACATGATCGAGTAGGAGAAATCGACCGCCCAGTTACCGCGGAGCGTGCACTGCCAGTCATAGAGCCCCATGCGACCATCCCCGGTGACGTACCAGTTGCCCGCGTGGACGTCGGCGTGCAACAGGGTTTGCGGAGTCTTCGCATGTAGCGCCATGGCCCGGAAGAGGCCGGGCCACAGTTCCTCCTGTCGAGCACGCAGTTCCGGCGGGATGAGGTCGGCACCGCGTGCGAGACCGGTCCGGAACATACGCCCGGTATTGATCATGTTGTTCATCGTGGTGTGCCATCGCTCACCGGTCAGGAGCCACCCGAACTCACTGCGCAGCCGTGGGCTGTCCCAGTACGCACCGTGGACGACGGCCAACTGACCGACCATGTCTTCGGCCATCGCCTTGTCCAGCACGCGAGTGAGCGGATTGCCGAAGGTTGCTCCTTTGGTGGCCGCCACGTCTTCCAGGACGAACAGCGACCGGTACGACCGCGGATCGAAGGTCGCGTGGTATGCCCGGGGTGCTTCCATATCCAACTCCGGTCTGATGCGGCGATAGAACCCGGATTCGTTTTCCAACAGTGCGCACAGACCGCACACCACGCGCATTTTGAGGGCGCGGGTGGATTTGGTGAACAACCGGGTGGGGAGCCCAGCGGCCGCCCCGGCCTCGTTGTACCGGACGGTCAGCCCACGCCGTGAGGAGGTGCCGTCGCTGCCCTCGGTCAGCGTGAACGAATCCACCCGGGCCGCCGGATGCTCCCCGCACAGCGCCGCGGTGAGCCACTGCTCGGTGAGGAATTCCGGGGCTGCCGGTACCTCGTCGAGGCGAGTGGGAGCCTTTCTGTGTATCACCTCCCGGAGGTAATGGCCTCCGATGCGCGCGGTGAGAACCGCGGCCCTGCTTTTTTCGCCGATCGACATCCAGATCACCCTTCACGCAACGAAAATTCGCTCACCGCAGCGTAATTGAGGTCACAACAGGGCGCTCCCAGCGTTGGCAACCTGTCAGCAGGCCCCTTCCCCGACCGGCCGGCAGGGACATCAGCGCGGACTGGACGACCGACCGGCGCACCGGCAACCGCCGTCGTTACGAGGTCGGCCGAATTTCCGTACGCGTCGGACGTCGGAGAACTGGGCACATTCGCGATTCATCACCGAAGCCACACGGCGTCAACGGATTCCGTGCTTACCGGGAGCACCGCTGCCGGTGTAGTGCCGAAGGCCGGAGACCAGCTGGGCGATATCGGGCATATCGTCGAACCGGCGGCGGTGGATCTCGGCGATCTCGTCCCCGACCGCCGGGTCCGGATCGTCGGTGATATCGAACGATACGAACTTGTCGACCAGCGGTAATCCGATGCGATCCATTTCGAGGTGCGCCGGATGGTTCATGTACTCCGCGTAGTCGGCGAGGTTTTCGAGCACGGAAACGGCGCCGTAGTCGAATTCCCCGCCGAAGTCGGGGCCGACGATACGGGACTTGATGACCGGGATGGCGTTGATGTGTTCGCGCATGCGCGCGAGACCGGACGCTTTGTCCTCTTCCGAGACGCCGGGTTTCAGGGTGAAACGAATGCAGTGGTAGATCATCGGGGGTCCTTTCCGGTTCCTGCCAGGATCAACGCGGCGGCGTAGTCGCGGGCGAAGTCGGTGATATCGCGGGCGGGGTGTCCGGTGAGGTCGGCGACGGCGGTGTGTACCTCGGCGGCTTCGCCGCGGGCGTAGTGGGCGTAGTCCTCGACGAGGCCGTCGCGCTGCCACGGCGGGAAACCGGCCAGTGCGGCCGAGAATCGGTCGGCGGGCGCGTCGCGGAAGACGACGCTGCGGCCGGTGGCTGCGCTGATCGCGACGGCGATCTCGGCGTGAGTTACGGCACGGGGGCCGGTCAGCGTATAGGTGCGACCCGTATGCCCGGTGGTTGTCAGTACGGCCGCGGCACTTTCGGCGATATCCCGGATATCGATGGCGCTCACCGCGGCGTCGCCGATAGGTGCGGCGAACCAGCCCTGCGCGATGGTGGTCGCGAAAGCGAGCAAGGCTTGCAGGTAGAGGTTGGGGCGGAGCACGGTGTGGTCGAGCCCGAGCTGCTGCACATGGGCTTCGACTTCGGCGTGCCAGCGCAGGAATCGCACCGGGGAGTCGGTGCGTGCCGCGTATTGGGAGAGCAGCACGAGCCGGTTCACTCCCGCGTCGCGGGCGAGGTCGGTGAACTGGATCTGGAGTGCGGCGGCGTCGGCGGCCGAAGGGCTGTTGAGGAAAACCGCGTCTACACCTGTCAATGCCGTGGTGACCGACGCCGGGTCGCTCAGGTCGGCGACGACGGTCTCGGCGCCGGGGAATGCGATCCCCGGGTTGCGGGTCATGGCGCGAACGGTGGCGCCGCGGGCTTGCAGGGCAGGGACCAGTGCGGAGCCGATAGTTCCGGTCGCTCCGGTCACGAGGACGGTGGGGGTGTTCATCGGGATAATTCCTTTCTCGGGAAATCAGTGAGTGCCGGCGGCCGCAGGGCCGGCCTGCCGGGCCCTGGCAATGGAGATGAACGACACCGCGAGCGCGATGAGGATGAGACCGGCCTGGCCGAAGAACGCGGTCGTGAACGAGATATCTCCGGCTGTTCCGGCCACGCCGATGGCGATTCCGGCGAGCGCGGCGACTCCGACCGCGCCACCCAACTGCTGCGCGGCGTTGACGAGGCCGCTGAGCAGCCCGGTTTCGCTGTCGGCACTGTTGCGTACCGCCATCGCGACAGCGTTGACGGTGCCGAGCCCGAGACCGGTGCCGATCAGCAGGAACGCGCCCAGCAGGCCGATCGAGAAGCCGCCGGTGGTCGGCGCCGTCGCCAGCCAGAGCAAGCCGGCCAGCAGCACGACAAGGGCGACCGGCAGCGCCCGGGCCAGCCCTACGCGCTTGGCCAGCAGCGGTGCGGCCACACTGCCGGCGATGATCATGACGGCGACGGGGATCTGCGCGATCCCGGCTTCGAACGGGCTCATGCCGAGCACATCCTGCTGATACTGGGGCAGGAAGAAGAACAGGCTCGTCAGTGTGCCGCCGATCAGCAGCATCACCAAATTCGCCGTGACCACCGGCCGCCTGCGGAACACACCGAGCGGGATCAGCGGCCGGGCGGAACGCTGCTCGACGAGCACGAACACCGCCAGGCAGACGAGACCGATTGCGAGGCCGAAAACCGTGGCGGGCGCGGTCCACCCGGCGTCGGAAGCGGAGACCATACCGAGTGCGAGGCCGGAGATCCCGGCGGTGACCGTTACAGCGCCGAGCAGATCGAACTGCCCGGGGCTGCCCGGGATCCGCGGCACCGAGCGCCATACGACGATCGCCCCGATGATGCCGAAGGGAACCGGGGTCACGAACACCGCCTGCCAGCCCAGCAACTGTGTCAGCGTGCCACCGAGAAAGACACCGACGAGACTGCCGGCTCCCGCGACCGCACCCCAGATCCCCATCGCGCGGGTGCGTTCCGCCGGAGACGGGTAGAGGGCGAGCACGAGCGAAAGCGCGGCCGGCATCACGACCGCGGCCCCGATCCCCTGCCCGATCCGCCCGGCGATCAGCATCGCGCCGTTGGCGGCGAGCCCGCAGCATGCCGATGCCACGAGGTAGATGGTCATCCCGGTCGAGAACATGGCCCGGGCCCCGAGTACATCGGCCAGGCGCCCACCGAGCAGCAGCAGCCCGGCGAAGGCCACCAGATAGCTGTCCACGACGACGGTGAGTTCAGCGGCCGTGAGTTCGAGTCCCGCGCGGATCGTGGACCCGGCGAGGTTCACCATCGCGGCGTCGAGAATGACCAGGAACGCGGCAGTGGCCAGGCCGGCCATCGCCACCCCGCGCGGTAACCGTGAAAGGGGCGGTGTGGGTGGGTCGATGTTCACCGAAGGCGCCGGTAACGCGTCCGACGAGGACGGGTTCGGGTCGTGCTGGTGGGCGGAACCGTGCCGCGATCGTGTCGTCACGCCTCGATGATCGTGGCGGCGCTGCTCCGCTCGCGTCGGCAAGAAATGCCTAACTGCCCCTTCGGGCAAACGATATGCCGTAGGTGACAGCATCGGCATCATGGTTCGGAACACCGCGACACCCCGACCGCTCGTCGGCCGGGACGATCAGAGCGAAATCCTGCTTTCCCTCGTCCGCGGCGCGGAACAGGGCGAGGGCGGTGTGCTCGTCCTGCGCGGCGAGCCGGGAATCGGCAAGAGCGCGTTGCTCGACCACGTCGAACACCTGACGCCGGACCGGTTCCGGATCATTCGCGCATGCGGATCGGAGTTCGAGGACGAAATGCCCTTCGCGGCACTGCACCAGCTATGCGTTCCGGTGCTGGCGTATCTCGACACATTGTCGGCACCGTACCGGAACTCGCTGCTGGTCGCGTTCGGGCTGGCCGACGGAGCTGCGGACGCGTTCCGCGTCGGCCTTGCGACGCTCGAATTACTGGCCGCCGCCGCGGCGGAGCGTCCGATGCTGTGCGTTATCGACGACGCGCACTGGATGGACGCCGCCTCGGCGAATGCTCTCACGTTCCTGGCGCGGCGTATCGCGGCGGAGCCGATCGCGATCGTGTTCGCGGCCCGCGACGAGGAGGTCACCGGCGGATTGGCCGAGCTACCGGGGCTCACGGTCGGTGGTCTGAGCGACGCGCAGGCGCGGGAGCTACTGGACGCGGAGAAAACCGTGACGCTCGACGAACGGGTACGGCAACGCCTTCTCGCCGAGGCGCGCGGAAACCCGCTGGCCCTGATCGAGCTGCCGAAAGCAGGGGGTTTCGCGCTGCCGGCGCCGTCGCCGGTCGCGGGCCGGATCGAGCGGAGCTTCCAGGCCAGGATGGCGGAACTACCCCGGCAGGCACGGCTGCTGCTGACCCTCGCGAGTGCCGATCCCACCGGCACCCCGGCACTGCTGTGGCCGGCCGCACGGCGGTTGGACATCGATGTGGCCGCCGCGAGTGCCGCCGTCGAGGCGTCGGGGCTGATGGTGTTCGATACGCGGACACGCTTCTGCCACCCGTTGGCGCGGTCGGCCGCATACCGGGCGGCCGAGCCGGACCGGCGCCGGGCGGCGCATCGGGCGCTCGCCGAGGTCACCGATCCGGGCACCGCACCGGATCGGCGAGCCTGGCACAGTGCCCAGGCCACCACCGCGCCGGACGAGCGAATCGCGGCGGAGCTGGAGTCGTCGGCATCGCGTGCGCAGGCACGCGGCGGCGTGGCGGCTGCCGCCGCGTTCCTGGAACGGGCGGCGGCGCTGTCGCTGGATCCCGGCAAGCAGACCGAACGCACTATCGCGGCCGCGCGGGCGATGCTCGAAGCGGGCGCCGCGAACGCGGCGGCCGACCTGCTGGCCGGCGTCGATACCGAACGGCTGGACGATCCGCAGCACGCGTCCGTCGAACTGCTGCGCGGGCGGATCGCGTTCGTCCGCGGCGCGGACGGGGTCGTCGAGGGCCCGGAACTCATCCTGCGGGCCGGGCAGCGGCTCGCAGCCATCGATGCGGAACGGTCACGTGAATGTTTCGTCGCGGCGCTGGAGATGGGTCTGGTCGTGGGGCGGGCCGCGGGTGTGATGGACCGAGTACTCGACGCGGCGCGCTCGGCGCCGCCGTCCGCACGGCCGCCGGACCTCCTGGACGCGCTGGTGCTGTTGGACACCGAGGGGCACCGGGCCGGCGTGCCGGCGCTTCGACAGGTGCTCACCGGCACCGATGCCGGCTGGACTCGGGTGCCCGCGTTGGCCACGGTGCTCGCGGGCGAGCTGTGGGATCTCGAGTTGCACGCGACGGTCACCGAATGGCTGAGCCGGTCCGGGCAGGACACCGGGTCGCCGATGACGATCCGGCTCGGCCTGTCGCAAACAGCGGTGTCTGCCGTGCTCGCCGGCGACTTCGGGCAGGCGATGGCCGCGATCGCCGAGGAGGATGCGATCGCCGATGCTCTCGGCGACCTGCCGCAGCTGTACCCGAGGGTGCACCTGGCGGCGATGCGCGGCCGCCACCGCGAAGTGCACGACCTGTTCACCGAGGTGATGAGCCGTGGCACCGGCCAGCTGACCGCGAACGCCCACTTCGCCAAGGCCGTGCTGTACAACGGCTCGGCCGACTACCCGAACGCACTGGATGCGGCCACGCGTGCGGTAGCGGGTGGCGACCTGTTCCTCACCGGCATCGCGTTGCCGGAACTGGTGGAGGCCGCGGTCCGGTGTGGTGCGGATGCCGTCGCGCGGTCGGCGCTGGAATCCCTGCTCGAACGCACGCAGGCCGCGGGGACCGATTTCGCTCTCGGTGTCGCGGCAGGGGCCCGGGCACTGGTGAGCGATGCGGAGGACGATCATCTGGCGGCACTCGAGCATTTCACGGGTAGCCCACTGGTAGCGCACCTCGCGCGGGCGCGGCTGCGGTACGGGGAGTGGCTGCGCCGGGCCAACCGGCGGCGCGACGCGCGTGAACACCTGCGTATCGCGTACAAAGAGCTTTCGGAGATCGGCCTGGAAGCGTTCGCCGAGCGAGCGGCGGGCGAGCTGCGCGCGACCGGCGAGGTGGTCCGCCGCCGCTCCGAACACACCTACGACGAGCTGACCATGCAGGAGATGCATATCGCGCGCCAGGTGGCGGCAGGTGCGACGTCGAAGGAGGTGGCCACGCGCCTGTACCTCAGCAAACGTACGGTGGACGCCCACCTGCGAAGTATCTTCCGCAAACTCGGTATCACCTCGCGCAGGCAGTTACGGGACCTGCCCGACCTCGGGTGACACCGCGACCGGCGTCAGCCCGGGACCGGGTGGGTGTGATCGCGCGGCGGTGTGAGCACGTCGACCACCACCAGGTTCCCACCGGATTGTTTGGCCCGGTACATGGCGGAGTCGGCGGAGTGCAGCAACCGGTCCGGGGTCGGGCGTGGACACTGGGGACAGACCGTGGCGTCGAAGACCGCGACGCCCACGCTCGCGGTGATCTCCACCGCGGTCGCCGGTGATTCGGCGACGGCGACACGCAGGCGTTCGGCCTCGGCGCGGGCGCTCGCGGCGGGTACCGGGGTCGCGACCACGAATTCCTCCCCGCCTGTGCGAGCCACCACCGCCTGCTCCCCCGCGGCGTCGCGCAGCCGCTGGGCGGTGCGCACCAGCACGGTATCGCCGACGCGGTGACCCCACGTGTCGTTGACGGTCTTGAATCGGTCGAGGTCGAAGGTCATGAGACAGATCGCGGGATCGCGGTCCACCAGCCGAGGTAGCCGGATCTCCAGACCCCGCCGGTTCAGCAGTCCGGTGAGCGGATCCGACAGTGATTCGTTGCGCAGCAGCCAGTACAGGATCTGTAACGCGGGCACCGAGCTGACCACCGATACGAACAGCAGCAGCGCGATCGCGACGGCCAACCGGATATCGCCACCGCCGGTGACGATCCGCACCGAGAACACCGTCACCGCGAACAACGACCACACCGAGTGGGCCGCCAGGATGCGCGCGCTGTGGAAGCAGCCCAGGTAGCTGCCGGTGACCACGAGCATCACCGTGCCCATCGCCCCGAACAGCCGATCCGGAACCTGGAGAAACTCAAGCGTGAACAACACGTCCGCACCGGCCATCAGCAGCACGGATTCGTTCTTGCCCGGCCAGGGCAGCAGCCACCAGCGCAGCGCCCACAGGGTCCCGGACAGCACCCCGACCGTGGAATAGATACCGGGGCTGCCGGGCGGACCCACCGGCGTGCCGGTGATCACCGCACCCATGACGGCGATCATCGCGCCCGCGACACCGATCAAGATCTTCAGCGGCCGCAGCGCCGAGCGGGCCTCCAGGGTGCGCACCAGCCAGCGGTAGTCGACCGGGTCGTTCCACCAGGCCCGCAACGTCTTGACGTTGTTCATCGGCTCACCTTTGGTCTCGGCCGCGTCGCCCACCACCGCTCGTACCGAATGTGAGAGTTCCGGGAAATCTCACCGGCTCATGCGGAGCAGTCTAGACCGAACGCATACATACTCCACGGGCGAGTATGTGTCGCACCCCACGGCCAGGCGCCACCGAGTCGGCATACCGCCACCGTGACAACAGGCCGAAGCCGCCGGCCGCCCGGCCCGCGACCGCCGGTCTCGACCGGCCGTACGGTCCCGGTCGTATCCACCGGGGCTCCGGCGGATACGACCGGGAGACGGGTTGCTCAGGCACCGACGGTCTGCTTTTCGGCAGGGACGACCGTCGTGAGTACAGGTGGCCGTAGCCGCGGGTCTCGTGCGGCCGGGAGGACGGCGGCGACCGCCAGGACCGCCAGGACGGCGCCGAGGATGATCGGGGCGCGCAAGCCGTATTCCGCGAGGAGGCGGGACCCGAATGCGGAACCGAGGACGACGCCGAAGGTGATGAACGAGGTGTGCACGGTGTTCACCAGGACCCCGGTGCCGCCGGCGCGTTGGACACGGACGGCCATGGCCGGGTTCATGGTCACACCGACGAGTCCGATTCCGAGCATGAACAGGATCGCGAGGGGCTGCGAGCCGGTGCCGAGCGCGAAACCGAGCAGGAAGACGGTGTTGAGCACCGTACCCGCCAGGAGCGTGGGCACGGTGTGCCGGTCGGCGAGGCGGCCTACGACGAAATTGCCCACGAGAGTTGCGGCACCGTAGGCGAGCAGGAGCAGCGGAACCGAGCCTTCGGGGAAACCGCTGACCCGGGTGAGGATGGGGGCGAGGAAACTGAAAACGGAGAAGGTCGCGCCGATTATCAGGGTGCTGGAGACCAGTGCCAGCAGTAGCCGGGGGCGGCGAAATGCCCGTAGTTGCTCCGTGAACGTTTCGGTGGCGGGATCGGACGCTGCGGGTACTGCCCGAGCGGCGGCCGGTTCGGACTCGTCCGGATGGCGCGGGTTGCGGACAAGACCCAGGGTGAGCGCGGCCGCCACCGCCGTGAGGACGGCGACCGACCAGAAGGCAGCCTGCCAGCCGAGCCGGCCGCCGATGAAGGTGGCCAGCGGTAGTCCCAGTAGCGTGCCCAGCATCAGGCCGCTCATCGCGACACTCACCGCGCGGCCGCGGACGCTCGGGTCGACGAGTTGCATACACAACGAGACGGCCAGGCCGAAGAACGCTTGCGCGGCAATACCGGTCACGATCCGGGCCACCACCATCACGGCGTAGGAGGATGCCAGCGCGGCGAGCAGATTGCCGGCGAAGAAGATCGCGAAGACCACCATGATCGCGGCCTTCGGCGGTACGCGCAGAAGGGCCAGGATGAGCAACGGTCCGCCGAAGGCCATGGCGACGGCGAAAATCGTCACCAGATAGCCGATCTGCGCGATATCGGTGTCCAGGCTGTCGGCCAGCTGCGGCATGAGGCCGGCGACGGCGAATTCGCTGGTGACCATGGCGAATACGCCTGCGGCGAGCACATATACCGCGGTGGGGACCGCGGGTGCGCGGCCGCTGAACTCAGACGATGACAATGGAACTCTCCTGACCCGTTTTGAAATGAACGTTCTAAAATGACAGCGGTCTACGGCGGGCGAACTGGTCACCCAGACCACGATTCGCCCGGTAACGCCGCCGATCACCGAGCGCGCGTGAACCGGTAGCCGCGGATCGCAGCGTCAGCCGGAACAGTCACGAGACTCGACCGCAGGGAATCCTTCCGATACACAACGACACTCGGGCAATGCCGGCGGGGCGCGCGGCGTAATCGCCGCCTCCCCCGCGGGAGCACCACCGGGATGACGCCGGCACGAGCACCCATTCCGTAACGAACTGTCCAAAATGGACATACGTCGCCGGACCCGTTCACCCATATCGACTCAGTCGTCCAGTCGCGACGGCCGCAGCGCCCGTAGTGTCGCCGCGATCATCTCTTCGGACCACGCAGCCGCAACCCCGCCTTGCGAGGACACCCGCAACCCGGCGACCGCCGAGTTCACGAAGGCAGCCAGGCCCTCGGCGGAAATAACGGTCGTCACCTCCCCCGCCGCCTGACCCGCCCGTAGCACGGCCGTCAGAAGTTCCAGCCGGGCCACGGTATCGCGGCCGATACGGTCCACACATGCCTCGTACGCGGGATCGTCGGCGAGCTCGGTCACCGTGTTCACCGCCAGGCAACCCCGCGGCGCACCCGAACCGGCACGTTCGGATTCCTCGGCCGCAACTCCCCGCAGGAGGGTCTCGATCCGGTCGACCGTTGCCTGCGCGGTGTCGCCGATGATCTCTTCGGCCCGCGCCAGCGTCCGGTCCAGATAGGCGTCGAGACACTGCGCGAAGAGTTCATCTTTGCTGCCGAAGGCATTATAGAGACTACTGCGCCCCAGACCCGTTGCGCGACAAAGGTCTTCCGCACTGGTGGCATGCAGCCCGGATTGCCGGAACTGACGCGTGGCAGCCTCGATCACCTGCTCGCGGTCGAAGCTGCGCGGTCTGGCCATGCCGCACTATAACTGGTTTTGTAACGCCCTGTCCATAACTGGCCGGCGGCGACCGGGAATCCGTCCGTTGCCCAGACCGCCGGCCTTCGCGATGATGAGCAGATGAGCATGGTCCGGCTTTCGACCGAACTGCCCATCCCCGCGCGGGACGCCTGTCGATGTTCCGCCACGGACAGCGCCGTTGGCGCGAACTGACGCGCGTACTCGCAGCCGCCGGCCGGGCGCGGTGATCAGCCCACGTCGCGGCGCAACCAGGTGATTTCGGCGCCCTCACTGCCGGTGCGATAGACCTCGAGATCCTCGTCCCAGGCGGTGCCGAGTGCGCGGTCTATTTCGGCGGAGAGATCGTAGGCCGCGTGCCGGCCGAGTTCGCGAGCGGCCTGCAGCATGACCCGCAACCGCATCTCGCTCACCATCACGTCCCCGTTGGCGCTGGTGGCACCGTGCCACAGGCCGAGATTCGGGACGAAACTGTAGCGTTCGCCGTCGACCCCTTCGCTGGGATCCTCGGTGACCTCGAAACGCAGCACCGGCCACGAACGCAGGGATTGCGCGATCCGGGAAGCAGTCCCGGCCGGCCCCACCCACTCGGTGGTGGCGCGGAGGCGGCCCGGCGCCGCGGGTTGCGCGGTCCAGCGCAGCCCCGCGGGACTACCGAGCGCGGCCGCGAGCGCCCATTCGATATGCGGGCACAGCGCGGTGGGCGACGAGTGGATGTAGACCACACCCGCCGTCGTCTCCGCGTATCGAGCCGATCCGCGCACCACGTACACCTCCGGTTTCGACGATGCTCGTCTTCCCCAACGGTCCGTCGAAAAGGCGTTGCCCGAGTGTACTCGAGTGCCCGGTGTTACACCTGTTACTGCGCAGCTGTGTTGCCGGCGAGTGTGGCTTCCGCGATCACCGAATCGCTGAACGGGGGCCATACTTCACGCGACCAATCCCCGAAATTCTCGTCGCTCAACGCCACACAGGCCAGGTCGAGTTGCGGATCGACCCAGATGAACGTGCCCGACTGCCCGAAATGACCGTATGTCCGGGGCGAGTTCGCGCTCCCGGTCCAATGCGGCGATTTACCGTCGCGGATTTCGAAACCCAGCCCCCAGTCGTTGGGTCGCTGCGAACCGAACCCGGGCAGCACGCCGTTGCTGCCGGGAAACTGGACGGTGATCGCGTCGGCGTGGGTCTGGGGCGAAATCAGCCGCGGCTCGATGAGTTCGGCCGCGAACCGTAGCAGATCGGCGAGTGTGGAATGCGCGCCGTGCCCGGCCGAACCCGTCAGCTCGGAAGCCCCCATCCCCAATGGTTCGAAAACGGCCTCGCTCAGATACTGCGGGAACGGGATACCGGTGTGCTCGCCGACGAAATCGGCCAGCAGTTCGAATCCGGCGCTCGAGTAGATCCGCTTGGCGCCGGGCCGGGCCAGGATATCGGTGGTGTCGAACGCGACCCCGGAGGTGTGCGCCAGCAGGTGGCGAACGGTCGAACCGGGCGGGCCCGCGGGCTGGTCGAGCTCGATCGCGCCCTCTTCCAGGGCTATCAGCGCCGCATATGCCACCAGCGGTTTGGTCACCGAGGCGAGGCGGAAGCCCCGGTCGGCGTCACCTGCCGACCACTGTCCGTCCCGGGTGACCACGCCCGCCGCCGCATGCCGGACCGGCCATTGCTTGATCTGCTCGAGTGCGCGCACACCATCGAGGTTACGAGACCGTGCCGTTCGCGCGGAATTCGCCCGAGCCGCCGACCGGAACCGGGGCTGCCGGGCCGGTGTTCGACCGGTCCGGCAGCCCCGGAAACGCGATATCCGCGAAGGATCCTGCCGGTTACTCCGGCACCGCGGGATCAGCGATCGGCGTCGGTGTACTTGATGATGCCGCGAATGTTCTTGCCGTCCAGCATGTCCTTGTAGCCCTGGTTGATGTCTTCCAGCGCGTAACTGCGGGTGACCATATCGTCCAGGTTCAGCTGGCCCGACTTGTACAGCGAGAGCAGCTTCGGAACATCCTGGCGGGCGTTGCCGCCGCCGAAGATGCAGCCCTTGACCGTCTTCTGCAGCATGCAGAGCAGGAAGTTGTTCATCTTCACATCGAAGGCGTCCATCCGGCCCATCGAGGTGACCACCAGGGTGCCGGCCTTCGCGGTGAGGATCAGGCCCTCTTCGATGTAGGAGCCCTCCATCTCGCCCATGGTGAGAATGACCTTATCGGCCATCCGGCCCTCGGTGACCTCCATCAGCGGGGCGATGGCCTCGGCCATGCTGGGGTAGGCGTGGGTGGCGCCGAATTTCATCGCCTGCTCCCGTTTCCACGGGTTCGGGTCGATGGCTACGACCTGCCGCGCCCCGGAGAGCACCGCGCCTTGCAGCGCGCTCATCCCGACACCGCCGACACCGACGATGGCCGCGGTATCCCCCGGCATGACATTGGCGACGTGGGTGGAGGACCCGAAACCGGTGGGCACACCGCAGCCGACGAGGCAGGCCACCTCGAACGGGATCTCGGGGTCGATCTTGACCACCGAGGTGTGATGCACCGTCATGTACGGGGAGAACGTTCCGAGCAGGCACATCGGGATGACGTCCTTGCCGCGGGCCTGGATGCGGTAGCTACCGTCGCTGACCGACTGGCCGGAGAGCAGTCCCATACCCAGGTCGCACAGGGCCATGTTCCCGGAGACGCAGGCCGGACAGCGGCCACAGGCCGGGATGAACGACAGCACCACGTGATCACCGACGGCGAGGTCGGGTGGCGTGTTGGGCCCCAGCTTGGTGATGACGCCCGCGCCCTCGTGGCCGCCCATCGCCGGGAAGGACGGCATCGGGGTGGCGCCGGTGACCATATGGTGGTCCGAATGGCACATACCGGCGGTTTCCATCCGGATCTGCACCTCACCGCCGCGGGGGTCGCCGAGTTCGATTTCCTCGACGGACCACGGCTCGTCGATCCCCCACAGGATCGCGCCCTTCGTCTTCATTCGTGTCCGACCTCTCGCATGCGCGGGCTTTCATGTGACAGCCTCCACACTACGATACGAACTGGAACACGTTCTAGTGGGTTGGCAAAGATTTTCCGGGGACAACTGGTCGGCCGACCATATCCGGCGGGCCCACACCCCCGGACCCGGGCGAAAACAGCCGAATCGTCCGCTTCCACTGTCGATACCGCAACAGCCGACGCCCGCACGCCATCGCGAACAGAAACACGATGGCACCCCCGGGCACAACCGAGGGCCGCCATCGCATTCCGAAGAGTGAAACTTGTTCCTACTCCATGAGGCTGCGCGCCTGCGCGAACAGCTCCAAGGTGTTCGCGTGCAGGAAATCGCCGACCTTCTTCGGCGCCTTGCCGGCGAAGGCACGCGCGTAGGTCCCTTCCAGCACGATACCGAGCTTGAAACAGGCCAGCACGGTGTACCAGGAGACAGCGCTCAGATCGCGATCGGAGAATTTCGCGTAGTGCGCGATCATCTCCGCACTCGACGGCAGCCCACCGGCCTGGCCCAGTTTGCCGATGAGCGCGGCGCCGGAGGTGCCCGGTTCCGGCCTGGTGGCGATCTGCCAGCCGAGATCCAGCAGCGGATCGCCGATGGTCGACATCTCCCAGTCCACCAGCGCCGCCACCTCGGGACGGTCGTAGGAGAACATGATGTTGGCCAGATGGCAGTCGCCGTGCAGGATGCCGGGGGTCCAGGTGGCGGGACGGTTGCGCTCCAGCCAATCGGCCACCTCGTTCAGGCCCGGAATCTCCGGGCCCGGGTAGCCCTCGTTGGCCGAATACGAATCGAGCTCGTGCATCCACCGGCCGACCTGCCGTTCCAGGAAACCCTCCGGTTTGCCGTAGTCGGCCAACCCGAGGGCCCGGTAGTCCAGCGCGCCCAGGCGGGCGATCGCCTCCACCGCGGACAATCCCATGGCGTGCCGGGCGGCGGGGTCGCCGGCGAATTCCGCCGGAAGTTCGGTCTGCGGGTTGTATCCCTCGATCGGTTCCATCAGGTAGAACACCGCCCCCAGAACCGTTTCGTCCAGCTCGGCCGCGATCACCCGGGGCGCCCGCACATCGGTTCCGGCCAGCGCACCCAGCAGCCGCGCTTCCCGCCGGATGACCTCGTTGCTCTTGGGGCGCAGATGGGCCGGCCCGCGCCGCAGCACGTAGTCGCGACCACCACGGGTGAACCGCAGCATGATGTTCTGGGTGCCGCCGCCCAGGGCCTGCACTTCCCGGAACTCTCCACCGGTGAGCCCGCGCTCATCCATCCAGTTCCCGACCACGGTGAAGTCGACGTGCTCACGATCCACGCCTACCGGCTGCGCAACAGACATGCCTGACATTGTGCCCCACTTCGCGCGCACAACTGCAGGCAACCGACAACAGTTCCAGACACCGGCCCGGCGTAGATTCGGACCACCATGTCCGATTCCGTCACCGTCCAGCACCGGGTGCTCGAACACGCCGTCGACACCGAGGCGGCGTTCCTCCGGCTCTACCGCACTTCCGCCACCGCGTTCTGGCTGGACAGCGAATATGTGGAACCGGGCCTGGACCGGTTCTCGTTCCTCGGCGACGCCACCGGACCGCTGGCCGAGGTGGTGCGGTACCGGGTCGGCAGCGGATTCGTCACGGTCACCGGACCGGACGGCCGGGCCCGGCGCGAACCGGGCACCGTTCTCGACTACCTGGCCGCCGCCCTGCGCACCCGGTCTCTGCCGCTACCCGCGCAGCTGCCGTTCGATTTCGCCGGTGGCTACGTCGGCTACCTGGGCTACGAGGTCAAGGCCGATTGCGGTGGCACGGCCGCACACCGCGCGACCACCCCCGATGCCCAGTGGATATTCGCCGATCGGCTGGTGGTCGTCGACCATCTCGCCGGCCGGACCCATCTGGTGGCACTCACCGGCCCGGGAACGGCGGCGCGGCGGGCCGGCGCCCACTGGCTGGCAGAAACGGCCGCGACGCTGGAACAGCTGCCGACCTGGACGAATCCGGAGCCGAACGGCTCCGGCCACGACCCCGCCGCGCCGAGAACTCACTGTGAGCGCACCGGACCCGGTGCGCATCGTGACGGCTACGCAGCCGACGCTCATCGTGACCACAGCGCAGCCGGCGCCGGCCCCGCCCACTCCACGGACTTCGACGATCCCGTCCGGTTCACGGTCGAGGACCATCTCGTTCGGGGCCGCGGGCAGTATCTGCGCGATATCGCGGCGTGCCAGGCTGCGCTGCGAGCGGGGGAATCGTACGAGATCACCCTGACCGACCAGCTGACCCTGCCGGCCACGGCCGACGGACTCGGCGCCTACCGCGTACTGCGCCGCGCCAACCCGGCCCCGTATTCCGCCTACCTGCGCTTCGACGACCTCGAAATCGCCTGCTCCTCCCCCGAACGTTTCCTGAAGATCGACCGCACTCGCACGGTGGAGACGAAACCGATCAAAGGCACCGCCCGCCGCGACCCCGACCCGGCCGTGGACGAGCGGCTGCGCCGCGCCCTGACCGAGGACCCGAAAACCCGCGCGGAGAATGTGATGATCGTCGACCTGCTGCGCAACGATCTGGGCCGGGTCTGTGAAATCGGCAGTGTCCGGGTGCACGATCTGCTCGCCACCGAAACCTATTCGACCCTGCACCAGCTCGTTTCGACCGTACGCGGCACGCTGCGCGCGGATACCGACGTCATCGCCTGTTTGCGCGCGTGTTTCCCGGGGGGTTCGATGACCGGCGCCCCGAAGATCCGCACCATGGAGATCATCGACGATCTGGAAACCCGCGCGCGCGGGGTCTATTCGGGCACCATCGGGTTTCTGGGCCTCAGTGGTACCGCCGACCTGAATATTGTGATCCGGACCGCGGTGCGGCACGGCGGCCGCTGGCAGATCGGTGCCGGCGGGGCGATCGTGCTGGATTCGGTGGCCGCCGACGAATACGACGAAATGCTGCTCAAGGGCCACGCGGTGTACCGGGCCGTAGCCGCGGTCGAGGCCGGGCGGTCCCGGCCGGCCGGTGATATCCCGGCGGGCATCCGATAAGTCCCGTACGTCCCGGACCGGGCGAACACCCGGCTCGATCACCCGAACGGCGCAACAATGGAGCGATGGCACAGCTCTGGGTGAAAACACATGGCGGCGACTGGCTTCGAGCCGACCAGATCATCGAAATCGGTACCGAAGCGGTGCGCACACCGCCGGGCGATCCGGGCGCGGCGGAGGTCGTCGCCCGGCTGGCGGTCGCCACCGGCAGCGGGAACTGGGATTACGACCGCGGCAACGGCACGGTCGGGCCGAGCGCGCGGGTGCTGGGATGCTACCCGGACGAGGAGACCGCGCAGCGAGTCGCGGACCGGCTGGTCCTGACCCTGCTCAGCGCCGAACGCAACGCCCAGATCACCTTCGAGGACGACGATGTCCTGGTCCGGCCGGTGCACGACCGCACCACGACCGACACCCCGTACAACGGCCGGTCCCTCGACGCCCGCTGACGCCTCCGTCACCGATCAGGATTTCCGCCGGGGTCGCTTTCGCGGCGGTTCGGGTCCGGGTCCCGGCGGCGCGCCGAGGCCGGCCATCCGGCCGACTCCGGGTAACCGTGACAGTGCGCCGAACAGATCCTCACCCACCGCGATCAGCGCTTCCAGCCGGGGCAGCAGCCGATCGTAGGCGGCGAACGCCGGGTCGGCGAGGGCCGGCGTACGGTCCAGCCGGTCGACCGTGGCATCGAGGCGGTCGATGGTGCCGGACAGGTTGTCCAGCAGGTCGGGTAGCTGCGCGGCCAGTTGCGCCGAGGCCATGACCTGCGCGCCTGCGGGCGTGTCGGCCCCGCATGGCATAGTGCGACGACGATGGAACTGAGCAAGGGCGCCAATACGCCGATACCGACATCTCTTCTGGCCGTGGTGATTTCCTGGCGGTCCGAGCATGTGGTGGACGCGCACGCCCTGCTGCTGGACAGCGACGGAACGGTCCGCGACGACAAGGACCTGGTCTTCTACAACGCGCCCCGGCACATCTCCCAGGCCGTCACGCTCGATCAGGACCCGGCCCCCGGAACCGCCCGGCTCAGTGTGTCGCTGCCGCGGACCGAATCCGAGGTGGACCGCATCGTGGTGTCGGGCTCGCTGGAGGACACCGAATTCACCCGTGTCGAGGATCTGCGCGTCACGGTGTACGCGGTGGACGGTCCGGTCGCGGAATTCGCCGTCACCGATTCGGAGGCGGTGACGGCGATGATGTTCGGAGAGTTCTACCGCCGCGACGGCGGCTGGCGCTTCCGCGCGGTCGGCCAGGGCTGGGCCACGGGAATGGCGGGTCTGGTGACCGAATTCGGCATCCAGGTCGACGATCCACCCGGCCCGGAACCCAGCGGTGCGCCGGCCGCTTCCCGGCGCCGGGAACCGGCGGCGACCGCCCCGGCGGGCCGGGCCACCGGCTGCCCGTCCGGCACCGAGCCCGCGAACGACCCGGCCGGTGCCACAGCCGTACTGCCCGCGACGCCCGGTTCCCGCGCGGACACACCGCGCCGCCACGGCGACCGCGTGATGTCCGGCCGGCACGGCACGACCGCCGGGTCCGTGCCCGAAGCGCCGGGCAGCCGGCGAACTGTGCCCGGCGCCGCCGAACAGACGAGCCGGCCCGGCCCGGACCGGATGCCCACCGGAACCCGCTCCGCCCGCGACGACGCCCCATCCCATCCCGGCGACCGGCCGCCGCGGCCCGGCGCGAGCGACGCACCGGATGCGCTGCCGGCCCATCCGGTGCCCCGCCCCACGGAGTCCGGGTACGAATCCCGGCACCACGGCACTCCGGCTACCGGGCACGTCCGGCAGGGTCGGCCCTACCCCGCGTCCCGGGCCGATGGAGCGCCCCCGCAGCAACACGAAGACTCCGGGCCTACGAATACCCGGGCCGATGCACGCCCGGTCGCCGCGACCCATCCGGGCAACGCGCATTACCGGCTCGACGAACGAACCGGATCCGGCACCGCCCCCGCACCGTGGGACCGCTTCGATACCGCACATTCCGTCCGCCGCGCATCGGGCACGGTCACCCTGCGCCGGCTCACCGTGCCGGAACCGACACCCGTCGAGCCGCCCCCCGGTTCGGGTCGCGCCGACTGGTACCGCGATCCAGCGGAGCCGGCCGTGCTGCGCTGGTGGGACGGCGAGCAGTGGACCGCCGACACCCGGCCGGCGGCCCGGCCCCATCCGCACGACTGTGCCCGGTGCGGCTCCCGGCGCCGCCGCCGGGTTTTCGGCGGGCACCACCCGTGCGCCACCTGTGCGGCACAGACCGAGGAGTTTTTGATCCACTGGCATACCCGGGCCACGCGGGTGCTCGCCGCCTCGGGACCGCGGGGGTCGGAATGGGATGCGCTGTGGGCATCGCTGCGCTACCAGCGGATCGACGAATCCGCTGCCCGGGCCGCACTGGAGCCGGCGGCACTGCAGTATGTGGAACGGCGGGTCGCGTTCGCCTTCGCCGACGGCCAGATCACGGCCGACGAATACGACGATGTCGAGCACGCCATCACCGAACTGTCCCTGGCCGGCCGGCTCATCGACGATCTGCGGGCCCGGATGGGTCGCGGGCGGGCGCTGTCCCGGCTGCGGGAAGGCGATCTGTCCACCGTGCGCACTCCGGACCTGCATCTGGACGCCGAGGAACTGGTCTACCTCGATATCGACGCGACTCATATCCGGGAACTGGCCCGCGGGCCGAAGCATACCGACGGCCGGCTGATCGTGAGCACCAAGAAATTACGGTTCGTCGGGCCCGGCACCGGGGTGGAGATCCCGTGGTCTCGAATCGTTTCGGTGGCGGCCGAATACGATACGGTCGTCGTCGCGGCCACCTCGGCCCGGGGCGGGGCCAGTTTCGCCGTGGCCGACCCGGAATACCTGGCCGCCGCGCTCGAAGGCGCGCTGCGGATCGCCAAACGGCTCGTGCTCGCGCCCGGACAGCGGGATTCGCGCAGTATCCCCCAGGAGGTCAAGGCCGAAGTGTGGCAGCGCGACGGCGGAAAATGTGTGGAATGCGGGGAAAGCCACTACCTCGAATTCGACCACATCATCCCGCTCAGCCGCGGCGGCGCCACCAGCGCCTCGAATCTCCAGATCCTGTGCCGCGGCTGCAATCGCGAGAAGGGGGCGAATATCTGACCGGTGTCTCGGGTACCGGCGCGCCGACTGCTCAGTTTCCGCCGGTGGACGCCCGGACCCGGTCGGTACGCCGGCGTACGTAGCGGGCGAACACCCGGCCCAACGGGCTGTCGTTACCGGGTGCCGGCCGGACCCGACTGTTGTGGAAGGCCGCGATTTTCCATTCGCCGCCGGCGCGGTGCAGCACCCAGGTGTTACGGGACAGCCGGCCCCGCGGGATCCCGGCCTGCCAGGCGAATACCACCGACCCGGTCATATGCGCCACGGCCACGTCCTCGCCCAGGAAGCGGATCGATTCGATCTCGCCCTCGATGCGGGTTCCGTACAGCGGTCCGTCGAACAGTCCGGCGTGTAGTGCTCGATTGGCCGCCCGCCCACGCAGATGGGTGCCGTCGAACGCCACATAGTCGCTGTCGTCCGCGAATTCCGCGGCATAGGCCGCCGCATCGTTATCGGCCCACGCCACAGTGGCCCGGTTCAGCACCTCCCGGATCTGCTGTTCGGCCTCGGTGCGGATACGCATATCTTGTCCGGTCATCGTCCACATCCCCTTCGTCGGATCAGATACTCCGATGCTGCGCCGCGAACCCCCTTGTCCGGTATCGGGAAATACCCTGAAACGACCACGAGATCGCCCCCAACGCCTGCCGGGCGGTCGACCGCCGATCGGGCGCGGCAAATACCGCAGATGAGTGACGAAACGGCCTCGTACCCGTCCCGGTCGAGTCCAGGTCCTGCGCGGCCGGACCCGGGATCGGACGCAGTCAGGGCTCCAGCGGCGGCGGAAGCCATTCACCGTCCAGTACCCGCCGCTCCGGTTCGTACAGTCGCATGACCAGCGAGAACTGGCCGTCCTCCGGGATCGGCAGCCAGTTCGAGCGCGGCACTCCCGGGCCGGGGTCGGCGGCCTGGACGGCGAACTCCAGCGAACCGTCGGGCGCGAACACCGGCGGTACCGGATGCCCCACCGTATGCAGATCCGCCTCGTTCGGCACCAGATAGCCGTCGCTGCCGTAGGCGGTGAGCGACCAGAACGCGGCCACCGGCGGCGCCTGCCCCGGTTCGAACCGCAGGGTGAACTCGATCGGGGTGCCGTCGTCGTCCGCCTCGTCGAACAATGCCGGATACACCACCACAGCAGCCAGATTCGCACCCACTCCCCGGTCCGCAGTGGCGGCCCGCAGCAGATAGTTCGTACCGTAACGCCCGACGTTCAGATCCAGTACCCAGCCGTTGCGTAGGATGCTGCCCGGGTCCACATACGCGTCGATCTTGCGTTTGGCGGCCTCGACCCCGGCGGAGAGCTCGCCCGTACTCACGCCTTCGGGCGCACCGCCGGGGCGGATCCCGATGGTGGCGAAGCGCCGTATTGCGGGCTCGTCCTCGGCGGCGGGCGGATTGTCCTGCATGAGTTCGCACATGCGCTCGAAGAAATCGCGCGCCGGCATCTCGTCGAGCGCCTGCAGTCCCGCCGATTCCGACCAGTCCTGGTTCTCCGGGATCGAATCGGCTTCGGCTGCCGCGGGTGTGGTCCAGGCACTCAGCGGCGCGAGACGCAGACGGGACTGGATATCGCGCACCGCCGCAACATCGTCCGGGCCGCGCACCTCGATCCGCCCGTACAGCCAGGCGTCCGCAGTGGGCACCGGTAGCTGGACCGCGCCCTGCGGCAGCGTTCCCCGCCAACCGGGCCCGGTGACGGCGTAGACGAACGGGGCCGTGGCGCCGGGATCGGCATGCGGTTGCAGGCTGGTCGGGGTGAAGGCGGTGTTGGACCAGGCGTCGAGGATCTGCATCACCCAGTAGCGGTCGTCTATCTGCGGTACTTCGAACAGCACCGGTTCCTCGCGCAGGTCCAGCCATGCCACCGAGTACAGGTTGTCCAGATCGATCCGGACGACGGTGCGCTGGCTCGCCGCGGGAAGTGCGCTCGTGTGCTGGAACCGGTTGACCGAGGTGTACTCCAGGGCCCGGCGCCGAATCGTATCGATCAGCATCAGCGGATAGCCGAAAACATACGCGTCGGTGACCACTTCGCGCCGCTCGGCGGGCGTACCCGACGGCTGGATCGCGGTATCGTCGTCCTCGCCGCCGCACGCGGCCAGTCCGGTGACCGCGATCAGGCCCAGCAGCGAACGCCGGGACAACCGGAACCTGCCGGGCACCGGCGGCCGCGAGTTACCGGGTACCGCTGCCGGGGCGTCGCCCATGGGCATTCTCCCTGCTCATCGCTGTCGGATGGACTGCTACGCAGGATACGCCCAGAAATAGCCGAACGGTTGCCGCCACGGTCGGCGCGGCCGGTTCTCAAATGGCGAGCACGGTATTCATGATAGTGCCCGCACTGGTGGCGACCACACCGCCGATCATGGCCCCGGCCACCATCTTCGGCGATTGCATCCCACTGCCGGACCATTTCTCCCAGGCGAACCTCCCGCCGGCGTACACGATGCTCACCGTGCCGGACAGAATGGCCAGCCAGGTGGCGTACCGGACGAACTCCATGATCTTGTCGGCCAGCGGTGGCGCCTCCGGAGTGGGATCGCTGACCTGTGCGTATACCGATACCGCATCGACAACCGACGCCGCGATGATGCTCACCGTCTGCTCCCTCGCCTCTTACGTTCGGGCACTGCGGCCCCACCCCCATCATCCAGACGATGCGGGCCCCGGCGCAACTTCTTGCCGCTCAGCGTATTTCGCGCTATAACCGCTGGTGCCCCCGAATCCCTGCCGGGAACCGGGTTTACTGCGATCACCCCCGGCGAGCGGTTACGATGCGTGTGCGTTCCCGCCCACCCCGAACACAGAGTGAGCTGCGAGATGATACTGGCCGCCGTCACCGATACGCTGCTGGCGCAAATCGGCAACCCCACACCCGAAGCTCCCCCGCTGGCCGACAAGATCATGAACATGGTCCAGTACCTGACCTGGTTCGTTCTGCTCGCCGGTATCACCGCGATCATCTACGCCGGCGGCAAATTCGCCTGGGAGAAGTGGTCCGGAGGCGGCCTGGAATCACCGAAGATGGTGGCCGGCGCCATGATCGGCGGCGTGGTCGCCACCAGTGCGGGCACCATCATGAACGCCGTCATCGGCTGAGCGCCGATGCTCCCGATCAGCTCCGCGGCGACACTCGGCCGCGCCACCGCGTAGCACGGCGACCCGCCACCGTCGAACTGCCGCCGGTAAGCGGCGCAACATCACAGATCAGCTATCGAAAGTATGTTCGATTTCGGGTACGGTAGCCCGCATGCCCGAACTCGCCCCCATCCCGTTCGCCCGGCTCAACCTCGAACAGGTACGGGAACGACTCCTCGCCGCGGCCGCCTTCGGCGAGTCCCTTTCGCCCGACCAGCTCGAGGCCCTCGCCGGCAAGCTCAGCGCCGGTCTCAGCATCTATATCGAGGCCACCCAGAACAACTCGCCACGGCTACCCCGGCCGGCCCCCGCTGGACGTGCCTGCCTGGACTTCCGGGGGCCGCGACACTGAACCCCCGCCCGCAGCGGGCGCGGGGCCGGGGCTCGGGGCGAGCAGCCGGATAGATATCAGTCGCGGGTGGCCTGTTCGTCGTCGGCCGTTTCGATCGGCGTGGTGACGAGTTCGAATTCGCCCTCATGCTTGGCAACACCCTGCACGACCGCGCCCTCCACGAGCTCCACCCCCAGGTTCGCCCGCACGATGATCGGATCGGTGCGCACATCGCGATACAGCGAGATACACATCATCACCATCACGATCATGAACGGCAGGGCGACCACCGTGGTGAGTGCCTGCAATCCGGTCAACGCGCCGCCCAAATCGTCGGAATCGGCGATCACCAGCATGATCGCGGCAACCGCACCGGTGGCGGTACCCCAGAAGATCACCGTCAGCCGCGAGGGTTCGATACTGCCGCGTTCGGAGAGCGTACCCATCACGATCGACGCCGCGTCCGCGCCGGAGACGAAGAAGATTCCCACCAGAATCATCACCAGCACGGTGGTGATCGAGGTGATCGGATATTCGTCGAGCAGATGGAACAGGGCGAAATCGGGGTTCACACTGCCGTCCGGCTCGGTCAGACCGCCGGTATCGGTCTGCTGCCGGATCGCGGCGCCGCCGAAGACGGCGAACCACACCAGGCTCACCAGGCTGGGCACCAGCAGTACCCCGGCCACGAACTGGCGGATGGTACGGCCGCGGCTGATCCGCGCGATGAACATGCCGACGAAGGGGGTCCACGAAACCCACCATGCCCAGTAGAAAATGGTCCAGCTCGACAGCCATTTCTCCATCTCCTCACCCCCGGCGATACCGGTCCGCGAGGCCATGGTCGGCAGTTCGGCTATGTAGTCGCCGACGGCCGTGGGCAGGAAGTTCAGCATGAACAGAGTCGGCCCGGCGATGAAGACGAAAGCCGCCAGTACCACCGCCAGCACCATGTTGATATTGGACAGCCACTGGATACCGCGGGCGATCCCGGACACCGCGGACAGGATGAAGGCGACGGTGAGCACGGTGATCACCAGCACGAGGCCCAGCTTGGAGACGGCGTCGACATAGCCGTTGAATTCGAGTCCGGCGCCGATCTGCAGGGCGCCGAGCCCGAGCGAGGCCGCCGAACCGAACAGTGTCGCGAAGATCGCCATCATATCGATGGCTTTACCGCCCATACCTTCCGCGTGCCGGCCCAGCAGCGGCCGGAACACCGCCGAGAACAGCTGCGAGCGCCCCCGGCGGAAGGTGGTGTAGGCGATGGCGAGCCCGGCGACCGCGTAGATGGCCCACGGATGCAGCGTCCAATGGAACAGAGTGGTCGCCAGCGCCACCTCGGCCGCTTGCGGGCTGCCCGATTCGGCGGTATTCGGCGGCGCGGAGGTGAAATGGGTCAGCGGCTCGGCGACGCCCCAGAACATCAGCCCGATTCCCATCCCGGCGCTGAACATCATGGCGATCCAGGACACCGTCTTGAACTCGGGTGTTTCGTCGTCGGCGCCCAGCGGGATCTTGCCGTAGCGGCTGAGGGCGAGCCAGATCACGTAGACGACGAAGGAGGTGGCGACGAGAACGAACAGCCACCCGGTATTGGTGATCACCCAGGACTGCGCGTTGGAGGCCACCCGCGCGAGGCTGTCCTGGTCGACGATCCCCCACAGTACGAAGGCCATCGCGCCGATGGACGTGATGCCGAAGACGAGCCAGTCCACTCCGCGCCGCCGCCGCAACGCGGGTCTGCCTTTCGGGGAGCCCGGCAAGCCGCCCTCGGGCGTAGCGGGGTCCGTGCCGGTGTCGATCACCATGGACCAGTCCTTTCAGATCGCACTGTGCGCTCCGCGTTGCGGCCGCATGCACGACGGGGACCAGCCGTTTTTCGGTCCCCGCCGGCGTACGCGACCGCGTCGCCGAACGGATGTACCGGGAAAAACCGTACCGCCCCGCCGCACCGGCGACGCATCGAACACGTCCCCGGCTCCATTCGCGCCCGCCGCCGGAGGTGGCCGGACCCCGTCCGAACAGCTCTATCGACAGTCCGACGGACAGTTGTCCAAAGGTATTTCCATACATGCGCCCGGACTTATCGGGCGAACCGCCGAGGGCGCCGGCGAACGCGACACCATGGAGGAGTGCATTTGCATGATGCAAGAAGTGTGTAGGATACAAAACGTCCCGGCGGCGTGGTATGACGATCGTCGAGACGCCCGCCGGGCCACTACGGCATGAGCATACGAGCAGGACACCCGCCATGGACAAGCCGACCCGCCTGATCGAATTCGAAACCATGCTGCTCGGGCGGCACAGTCTCAACGCGCATCTGCGCCGCCCCGACCACCTCGAGCGCAGCGCCTACCTGGTATTGAGCCGATTGTGGATCGAAGGCCCGATGTCCATCGGGGAACTGAGCGAGGCATTCGGCCTGGACACCTCCACCGTGCACCGCCAGACGACGGCCATCATGAAGGCCGGCCTGGCCGAACGCATTCCCGACCCGGCCGGCGGCGTGGCCCGCAAGTTCCGGATCACCGCCGAGGGCGAACGCCGGCTACGGGCCGACCGCGAGTACAACGTCCGGGGCCTGGACCGGGTGCTACGCGGCTGGAGCGAGGAAGACCTGCAGACCTTCGCCGCCTACCTCGCGCGATTCAACGCCGATCTCGAAGCGCACGAAGCGCGCCCCTGGCCTCGTCCGTCGTATACCGAGCCGCACGGGTAGCGGCGGCTCAGAACCGCCGCATATCGACCTGCCGCCGCACATTGGATACCGCGGTCACCACCGCCGTGCCCAGCGGCCCGCTCCGGTCGTAGAGGCTCACGGTGCCCACCGATATCCCCGCGGCGGCCACATGGTCCTGCGCCAGTACCCCGATCCCCGGCCCGATGGGCAGCCGGGCCAGCGTGAGGGTCACATCGGAATTGATGTAGCCGATCCCGGCGCTGCCCCAGTTGCTCATGAAACTCGCCGCGTCCCCGGCCATCGCCACCCGCTGGAACGGAGTCGGCGATTCGCCCGCGACCACCGGCAGCATGTTCTGCCAGATCGCCTTGCGGTCGGCATTCTGGGTGGCGCCGAAATCCCGTGTCCACTCCCGGTCGCCGCTCTTGAACAGTGGATGCGCGCCCGCCTCGGATTCGTCCGGGACATCGGGGACCGGGAGGTCGCGGCCGGGCTGCCACAGTTCTCCGGCCGGAATCTCACCGGTCCGCAGGTACACCACGGTGGCGCGGGAACGCACCTCGTCACGCTGGATCAGTTCGGCGTCGGCCACACAGATTCGCTTACCCTCCCGGACCAGCGTGCTGCGCACGGTCGTGGGCTCGTCCCCCACCGGGCTGAACAGGTCCACGGTGAGCCGGGCCGGGACGAACTCCGCGCCCGGCGCGCGCGTCTCCAGTTCCCGGGCCAGCAGCCCGCAGATGGCCGGGCCGCTGACCTGGGTCGGGCTCCAGCTGGATATGGCCATCCGGGTGGGCAGAAAATGCTCACCCTCTCTGGTGTAGAACGCCAACACGGTATCGACTCCTCTCGTGGGGAACCCACACCAGAATTACAACACGTTCTAGTTTTGTGGCGAGAGGAGGTTCCCGGCGTCGAATTCGGTGGCATCGGGTCGCCCGCGTCACCCACTGCGCCGAGCCGCACGCGGCATGCCACCTGAAGTCGTGGCCAACCGCTCGAGCCGAATACATCGACACTCTCCGCACACCTCGGCCCGGGCGACGCTTCGTTCGAAGCGGCCCCGGCAGGACCCGCATCCGAACCGGGGCCGGTGGTTCACGCTCCGGCGGGCACCGGGGCCCCGAGCTGCGTCAGCACACCGTCTGTGCTCAGCACCATGCCGCAGCGCCGGGCCGTGTACTGCAGTGCGATCGTATGCTCGTCCTGGCTGAAATCCGCGACCGCGTCGTGCACCATGAACGCGCGGATATCGTTCATGAACGCCTCCGCCGCGCTGAGCATGCAGCCCATATGCGCATATACGCCGGTGACGATGAGCTGATCGCGGTTGCGGTACCCCAGCAGCTGGCGCAGATCGGTACGCTGGAACGCCGAATAGCGCCATTTGGTGACCTGGATATCGTTCTCGTCGGGTTTCAGCTCCGCGATGACCTCGGTATCAGGACCGTCCGACATGCCGGTTCCCCAGAAATCCGCGAGCAGTCCGCGCCGGTCGGGATGCTGGTCGCCGGGCTGCATGCTGTAGACGACCGGGATGCCCAGTTCCCGGCATCTATCGCGTAACCGGGAGATATTGCCGATCATCGTCCGGGCCGGATCGCGATCGAGCTGATACGCGGTGAGGAAGTAGTTCTGCATATCGTGGATCAGCAGGGCGCATCTGCCGGGGTCGATTCGCCAGGACACCTGGTTGGCGATCTCGTCGTCCAACGGCGGCATCGCATACGGTGCGATCGGCTGCATGGGCATGGCCAGAACTCCTCATCATCTCTTGTGGCCCGCGGCTTTCCGGAAGGCCGCGGGGCCGGGCGCAGTAGCGGAAGGGGTATCGGGTCAGGACACGGCCGCCGCCTTCCCGCCGACTCCGAGCGGTGCGAGCACGCGCTGGAGTTTTCCGGTGGTTTCGGCCAGTTCGTCCTCGGGATCGGATTCGGCGACGATCCCGCCACCCGCGTACGCCAGCAGCGTCCGGCGGTCCGCGGCCAGTTCCGCGCAGCGGATACTCACCATCCACTCCCCGTTGCCCTCGGCATCGCACCAGCCCACCGCACCGGCGTAGAAGCCGCGCTCGCCCTCGAGTTCGGCGATCAACCGGGCCGCCGCGGCGGTGGGGGTGCCGCAGATGGCGGGGGTGGGATGCAGGGCCTCGGCCAGTTCCAGCGCGGTCGGCCCGGCGGCCGGGACCGTGGCGCCGATCGTGGTGCCCAGATGCCACATGGCCGGTGTCTCGGCGAGCTCCGGGGCAGCCGGGGTGTACACATCGGTGCATCGGTCCCGCAGGACGCCGGCGACATGATCGACCACATATCCGTGTTCGTGCCGGTCCTTGGCGGAACCGAGCAGGTGCTCGGCGGCGATCCGGTCGGCCACCGGGTCCTCGGGGATCCGCCGCGCGGAGCCTGCCAGCGGGTGACTGGTGACCTCCGGTCCGATCCGGCGCACCAGGATCTCCGGACTCGAACCCACCAGGTGCCGCCCGGTGTAGCCGCCACCGGCGGCGGACAGGTCGACCAGGTAGCCGTTACCGGCCGGGTCGGTGGCAACCAGCAGATCGAGCAGATCGACAGCCCGCACCGCACGGTCGGCGCGGGCCCGGAGTTTCCTGGCCAGCACCACTTTCCGCAGCGGGTTCGCGGGGTCGGCCAGCAGGCGGAGGGCGGCATCCACCCGGCGGATGTGTTCCTCGGGTTCGGGCAGGTTGGCGGTGATCGCGATATCGGGCGCAGTCACCGCCCGCGGGGACCGGGGGCCATCGGTCACCGTGACCGTTTCCGGCGCCCACAGGGCGGCCGGGGCGCCCGGCGCGAACGGCAGCGCGCCGACGATATGACTCACCCGCCGGGCCCGCAATTCGGCGGCGGCCTCGGCGGCGCTGTGGAAGACACGATCCCCGGCCGATGCGGTGACGGTACGTTGCGGCCGGGACAGGACAAAGGCAGGATCCGCGGAAGACGCGGGATTCTCGGCGTTGATGGTGATCATCCTCTCGTGTCACATATCCAGCGTTGCGCCGCCGTCGACCCGCAGGTCGTGCATGGTGATGTGGCGCGCGGCGTCGGAAACCAGGAAGTGGACGGCGGCGGCGATATCGGCCGGTTCGGCAATCCGCCGCAACGGGATTCCCAGGCGGTAGTTCGCCGGGTCACCGTCGAGCAGGCTGGTGCGCGCGGCGTCGCCGAGTCCGTGTTCGCCGGAATCGGCGTACATTCCGCGCAGCAGGGCGGTGTCGGTGGAACCCGGCGACACCAGGTTCACCCGCACCCCGTGCGGTGCCACCTGCAGCGCCAGCGACCGGGTGAACGCCGTGGTGGCGGCCTTCGCAGCGCCGTAGGCGGCCAGGCCCACCCGGGGTGTCGTCGCAGAGTTGGAGGAGACGACCACGATGCAACCGCGCTGCGCCGCGACCATTTCGCGAGCGGCACGCTGCGCCACGTAGACGGCGGAGCTGGTGTTGACCGCGAGGCACCGCTGCCAATCGCCGGGGCCGGTGTCCAGGGCGGAGCCGCCGATCATCGCGCCGGCGGTGTGCACGACGATGCGCGGTGCGCCGGATTCGGCGACCACCCGGTCGAATACGGCACAGACGGCGGCCGGGTCGGTGAGATCGATTTCGGTGCCGCGGGCGGCAATTCCCTCGTGCTGCCGTCCGAGCCGTTCGGCCACCTCGTGCACCCGGGGATCGGTGTCCCACAGTTCGATGAGCGGAGCATCGCCGGCGAGTGCGGTGGCGACGGCCGCCCCGATCCCCCCGGCGGCTCCGGTGACGATGACCCCTTCGCCCCATTGCTTCGTGACCATTAGGTTAGCCTAACCTGAAGTTACACCGTAAGGCTAGCATTCCGGTGTGACATCGAACAAGATCGCCGATCGGAAAGAGGTGCGCCATGCCATCGCCCGTCCTGCCCGGTTTCACGCCGTGGCCAGCGGAACAGGCCACCCGGTATCGCGACGAAAAGTGCTGGACCGGTGAGACATTCGCGCAACTGCTGAGCACCCGCGCCACGCAGACCCCCGAGGCGATCGCCGTCGTCGACGCGACCCACCGCTGGAGCTACGGCGAACTGGACCGCCGCGCCCGATCGCTGGCCACCGGCCTGATGCGGCTCGGTATCGGCCACCACGACCGGATCCTCGTTCAACTGCCCAACCGGGCCGAATTCGTGGAAGTCATCTTCGCGCTGTTCGAAATCGGTGCGCTGCCGGTGTTCTGCTTGCCCGCACACCGCGAATCGGAGCTGGTGCCGATCGGCAACGCGAGCAAGGCGGTCGCCATGATCACCTGCGCCACTCACCAACGTTTCGACCATGCAGCGCTGGCCGATACCGTCCGGCGCGGGGTCGACTCGCTGCGTCACGTCCTGCTGGTCACCGACGATCCAGCGACCGAATTCGCCGAGGGCGCCACCGATCTCGCCGATTATCGCGACGAACCTGCCGAGATGCCCGAACTCGACGCCGGCGATGTCGCATTCCTGCAACTCTCCGGCGGCAGCACCGGAATCCCCAAACTCATCCCCCGCACCCACGACGACTACCTCTACAGCGTGCGGCGCAGCGCCGAGATCACCGAACTCGGCCCGGATTCGGTCTATCTCGCGACACTGCCGGTGGCGCACAACTTCCCGATGAGCTCCCCGGGAATCCTGGGCGCCCTGTATGCGGGCGGCACGATCGCCATGACACCGGATCCGACGCCCTCGACCGCGTTCGCGGCGATCGAACGCTTCGGGGTCACCATCACCGGGCTGGTTCCGCCGCTGGCGCGGCTGTGGGTCGAGCGCGCCGAAAAAGGTGGCGAACTCCCGGATCTGTCCAGCCTGCAGGTAGTTCAGGTGGGCGGCGCCCGCTGCCCCGACGAGCTGGCCCGCCGCGTCGGCCCCGCGCTGGGAGTGACCCTGCAGCAGGTGTTCGGGATGGCCGAGGGCCTGGTGTGCTACACCCGGCTCGACGATCCGATCGATGTCGTGGTCTCCACCCAGGGGCGGCCGATGTCGGAACTGGACCGGCTGAAAATCGTCGACGACGACGGCGCCGAAGTGGCGCCGGGCGCCGACGGCAACCTGAAAACCCAAGGGCCGTACACGATTCGCGGTTACTACGACAATCCAGAGGCCAACGCCCGCAGTTTCGACGCCGACGGCTGGTACAGCACCGGCGATATCGTCGCGCTGCGCCCGGACGGCAATCTCGTCGTGAAGGGCCGGGCGGGCGACTGGGTCAACCGCGGCGGGGAGAAGGTATCGGCCGAGGAACTCGAGGCCCATCTGCTCGAACATCCCGACATCCGCGACGCGGTGATCGTCGGAACACCGGACCCGGTTCTCGGGCAGCGCATCTGCGCGTTCGTACAACCCGCCGATCCGGCGGCCCCGCCGACGCTGACCACGGTCCGCGGCTTCGTCCGCGAACGCGGTATCGCCGCCTGGAAGATGCCCGACGCCGTGGTGACCATCGAAGAGTTCCCGGAAACCGGGGTCGGTAAGACCAGCCGCCGCGATCTGCGCCGGCTGCTCGCCGAGGGGCACCGCGCACAGTGACCACCGGTGCCGCGAACCACGCGTCCGGCGCGGTTCGCGGCGCCCGGTCACGGGCACAGCACCTCCAGCCAGGACTCCAGTACGGGGTCCCCGGCCAGCATCATCGGATCGACGGTCTCATGACCCTCCGACCGCCATTTCTCCACCAGTTGCATGATGCGCACCGAATCCAGCCCGGCATCGAGCAGATTGGTATCGGTGGACAGTTCCTCGACCGGTACGCCCATCACTTCGGCGACATCCCGGATGAAGCGGTCGCGATCGGCCACGGCCGCTGCGTCGTTCGTCATGCTCTATCCTCTCGACATAATCGGGAGCGCTGCGTGATCACGCTGCGCCGCCTCCTGCTCGCTCGACCCGATCATGTCGGGTCCCGTCCTATTCCTCGCCGTCGAAATTCGCGACGCCGTGCTTCCAATAGCCCGCGATCAAGCAGTCCTTGGATCCGACACCGAGCTCGTTCCGGATCCATTTGCGGATCGGGCGCAACTGCCCGGCCTCCCCGGCCACCCACGCGTACACGTTCTGCCCCTCGGGCACCGTGACCGTGCGGATCGCCTTCTCCAGCAGATCCCCGGTCCCCGGCGCGGCGTCGCCGCGGTGCAGCCACTGGATGTCGAATCCGGCCGGTGCGTCGATCTCGATCTCCTGGCTCGCGTCGGTGACCTCCACGAACACCCAGCCCCGGGTTTCGCGCGGCAGCCGCTGCAGCCAGCGGGCGATCGCGGGCAGCGCGGTGATATCCCCGGCGAACAGGTAGTTGTCGTAGCTGTGCGGTACCACCACGCCGCCGGGCGGTCCGGCAATATGGATACGGTCTCCCGGTTCGGCCGCCAGCGCCCAGTCCGAGGCGAGCCCGCCGGGATGCAGCGCGAATTCGATATCGAGTTCGCCGGCGTCGGCGTCGTAGCGGCGCACCGTGTATTCCCGCGAAATCGGCCGCGGCGCAGGCCATTCCAGCGAGAGACCGTCCTTCACCGGCAGGCGCAGGGTGCCGTCGACATCCGGGAAGACCACCCGCACGTGTTCATCGGGCACATAGCTGTGGAACCCGGCCAGTCCCGGACCGCCGAACGTGACCCGCAGCAGGCCCGAACCCACCTGTTCGGTGCCGAGCACCTCCAGTTCCCGCAATTCGATCGGATAGCCGACCTTGGCCCCATGGGATCCGGCCATGACCTCCGCGATCCGCTCACGATAGGCACCGCGATCCATCACACACCGTCCTTTCCTTTGTCCGCGACTCCAGTAGGCTCCACCGGCGGTTTCACCGCCGGCCCGGCGGGTTTGCCGGGCGCGGTGAGCCGGGCGAGCGGTGCCAGGAAAACCATGGCGGGAACGAACAGCACGAGCACCGCGCCGCCGTAGACCACCAGGGCGGCCCCCGGTTCCACCAGACCGCCGATCACACCGGCCGCCATCGACCCGAGCGCCGTTCCGGTCACCGACTGCACCAGTTGCAGGCTCGACAACCGGCCGCGCATATCCTCCGGCGAATGCTGCTGCAGTACCGCATAGCGCAAGATGTTGTTCACCGCCCGGGCGATACCGAAAGCGGCCAGGCCCAGGAAGCTCCACGCCACCTGCGGCCACACACCGGCCATGATCAGGCCCACCGGCATGAGCGCCAGCGACGCCAGCAACGCCAGGCCGTTACGCCGGGAGCGGCCGATCCAGCCGCTGGTCAGGGAGCCGAGAACGGCGCCCGCGCCGGGGGCGGCATAGAGCAGGCCCAGAGTGGCCGGACCGGCCTCCAGTGCTCGATCGGCGAATGCCGGCAACAGCACCAGCGGTCCGCTCACCAGCATGGCGAGCAGCCCGCTCACCAACACCGCGCGGATCACGCGGTGGCGTACCGCGAAACCGATACCCTGCCCCATTTCCACCAGCGGATTACGTAGCTCACGGGCAGGGGGCGGGGCGGCGCCGATGGCCCGGATCAGGCCCACCGTGGCCGCCGTGGCCGCAGCGGCGGCGAAAAACGCGAAAGGGACCCCGATCTGGGCGATCAGCACACCGGCGACGGCCGGGGTGATCATGGTGCCCAGATCCGAGGTCAGGGTGATCAGCGCACCCGCCGCCGGCATCTTCACCCGCTCGACCAGCATCGGCACCAGCGCCATCATCGCCGAACCGCTGACCCCGCCCGCCAATCCGTCTACGACGGCCGCAGCGTAGATCACCGCCAGAGTAGGACTGGACAGGATGGCATTGAGGCCCAAAGCCAAGAACGCGAGGCCCGCGGCGGTCCGCGACCATTGCATCACCGTGCGCCGGTCGAACCGGTCGGCGATCACCCCGCCGGCCAGGCTTCCGGCGAACAGGGCGACCGCCATGCTCGTCGACACCCCGGCCACGTGCAGGCTCGACCCGGTGAGGTCGTAGACCTGCACCGGCAGGGCCACCATGAGCAGCCCGATCCCGAGAACGGAGATCAGCCGCGCGCCGAAGGCACACCGGAACCGCCGGCTCTCCCGCAACGGGGAGATATCGATGAGGAGGCCGGCGGTGGCTGTCACTTGAACTGCTCCTGGATCAGGTCGAGGGTGTTCATCACGCCGCGGTAGTCCGGCCGGTAGCTGGTGGCCGGCAGTTCGTACACCTTTTTGTCCTTGAACGCCGGCAACTGCGCGAACATCGGATCCTTCGCGAGATCGGCCGCGCTCTTGGCGCCGCTGAGCGGGACCACGATGACCACGGGCTGATCGACGACCTTGGTCAGCAGTTCGGGGCTGAAGTTGAACCAGTCGGCGGAGGGGTTGATCTCCGGGTTACCGGCCTTGGCGACGACCTGCTCGTCGGCCTTGAAGCCCAGCTCGGCCAGCAGCGTCGGCAGCGCGGCATTCGGCAGGATCATCTTCGGCTTGCCGTCGGCGGCGGACTGGAAGTAGCCGATCTGCTGCTCGGGCGCTTCGACCGTCTCGGCGACCTGCGCGAGTTTGTCGTCATAGGCGGTGATCAGCTCGTTCACCTTCTCGCCCTGGTTCACCACATCGGCGAGCAGTTTCAGCTGATCCTGCCAGCCGGTGACATCACCGGGCACCAGCACGGTCGGCGCGATGGCGCTGAGCTGATCGTAGGCGTCCACCGACTGTTTGGCCGGGAAACCCTGGCCGCCGCCGATGATCAGATCGGGCTGCACCGAGGCGACGAACTCCACGTTCACGCTCTGCCCGATCGGCACGACCTGGGTGCCCTGTTCCGTCGCGTCCTCCGCCCACGTCGGCGGAAATTTCCCGCTGCGGTCGGTAACGCCCAGAACCCGGGTGTCGGCCGCGGCCACCGGCACATCCAGGTCGTAGAGGTAGCCGGCGAGAGCGCCGTTGAGCACCACGACCCGTTGCGGGTCGGCCGGCACCTCGACGGTGCCTTTCGCGGTCTGGATCGGCCGGGTGCCGGATTCGGCGGCAGGCTCGGGATCGGAGCTACAGCCCGCGACCGCGACCACCGCGACGAACAGACCGACTACGGCACGTAGCCAGGCCGCGAAGCGGCTGTGGGATAACAGCGACATAGATGTTTCACTTTCTTTCTCGAACTACCGGGGCACCGGACGGTGCCGCGGCAGAGTCTCCGGGGCCGGCCCACACGGTCAGGTCCGCAATGCCGGGTCGGTATCGAGCAGCGCGGCGACCTCGGCCCAGCCGGCGTCGGCCACGATCCCGAAATGGGTGTAGGGCAGGCGGCGCGCAACGATGCGCGCGCCGGCCGCCCGCCAGCCGGCCAGTTGCGCGGCGACGCGCGGTGCGTCCTGTTCCTCGCCCGGGTCGGCGGCGTAGAGCGCCATCGGTCCGGAATACTGCGGCGCCACCGATTTCGTGACCATCCGCAGCAGCTCGCCCGCCGCACCGCGGATGAGCGCGGCCAGATCGGGGGCGTCCTCGGGGAGTTCCGGCAGCAAGCGGTCCAGTCGCGCCGGATCCGCCAGCGCCGCGCCGGCCTGTTCGGCGAGGCCGGCCAGCGGATGCGAATCGACCAGGCCCACGAACGCGACCTCCGCGCCGCCCGCGGTGAGCGCCGCCGCCATGGCGTGCACGATATTGCCGCCGAGCGAATAGCCCAGCAGATGATAGGGGCCCACCGGCTGGATCTCACGCACGGTTTCCAGATAGCGAGCGGCCAATTCGTCGAGGGTCCCAGCCCCGGAATCCGCACCGCGCAGGGCAGGCAATTGAAGGCCGATCAGTGGCCGGTCGGCGCGCAGCCGCCGGGCCAGCGGAGCGAACTGCCAGGCGGTGCCGCCGACGGGGTGCACGCAGAACAGCGGTTCGCCCGCGCCGCGGTCGCGTAGCCGCAGCACATGATCGAGACGCCGGCCCAGCATGGCGATCTCCTCGGACACCGGCCCCGGGAACCCGATCTCCCGCGTTGCCGCCTCCGATACCGAGATCCCCGGCGCGACAACAGTCGTCCCAGCAGCATCCGGCACTGCGGCACCCGACACGACCGCACCCGGCGCAACAGCACCCGACACGACCGCACCCGGCGCAACAGCACCCGACACGACCGCACCCGGCGCAACAGCACCCGACACGACTGCGTTCGACCCGCCGGCAGCCGAGATACCGGACCCCGCAGCGGTGGAGCCGTTTCCGCCGGCCGGTAACACGCCTTCGATGCGCGCCGTGAGGGCGCGGACGGTCGGCGCGTCGAAAACGTCGTCGACCACAACCGCGTATCCGGCGCGGCGCAATCGCCCGACCAGCCGTACGGCGGTCAGCGAATGACCGCCGGCGGCGAAGAAATCGTCGTCCGGCCCGATCGCCGCGATTCCCAGTACGGCCGCCATGGCAGCGGTGACCGCACCCGCCGTTCCCGCTTCGCCGGCCGGCCCACCGGGAACCGCTGCCGGCGCACCCGGCGCCACGACCGGTACTCCAGGAGCCGCCGCCGGCGTAGCCGAACCGGCAGTCTGCGGTACGACCGGCACACCCGAATCGGCAACCTGGGACACCCCTGGCACACCCGAATCGGCGGTCTGGGGCGCGCTCACTACACCCGAACCAGCAACCGGTATGCCCGGACCGGTGGCCTGGGTGGGGGCCGGTGCGGTGGCCACGTCCACCGGGTATTCCGGGACGGGCAGCGCTTTGCGGTCGAGTTTGTCGCTGACGGTCATCGGGATCTCGTCGAGTTCCACGAATGCCGCGGGGATCATGTAGGCGGGCAGGACGTCACGAAGGGCAGCCCGTAACACCTCGGTGTCCAGGGTGGCGCCGGAGCGGGCGCGCAGGTAGGCGACCAGGCGCTGGTCGCCCGGAATATCTTCGCGCAGGATCACGGCGGCCTGGGCGATCTCGGGCCGGCGCAGGACCGCCGATTCGATATCGCCGAGTTCGATCCGCTGGCCGCGCAACTTCACCTGACTGTCGGTGCGGCCGATGTAGTCGAGTTCGCCACCGGCGCCCCACCGCACCAGATCACCTGTGCGATACATGAGTTCACCGTGGCCGGCGGGGTCGGCGACGAACGTATGCGCCGTGCGCGCCGGCTGATGCAGGTAGCCGCGGGCCAACTGCACACCGGTGAGGTAGAGCTCGCCGACCGTGCCGAACGGCACCGGCCGCAGCCGCTCGTCCAGTACGCGTACGCCCGCACCGCCCGGCGGGCGGCCGATGGGCACCGTATCCAGATCCGTGTCGTCGGTGACGTGGTAGGTGATGCAGACCGCGGCCTCGGTGGGTCCGTAGAGGTTGTTCACCTCGGTTCCGGTGACTTCCCGGAACCGCTGCGCGGTGGCCGGTGGGAGCGGTTCGCCGCCGGTGAACACACAGCGCAGCGCGGTGCACCCGGTGAGGTCGCTTTCCTCGGCCATCGTGGTGAGCATGGAGGACGTCATCTGCACGGCGGTGACTCCCTCGCCGGCCATGAGTTCCGCCTGATAGTAGGGGTCGCGGTGACCGTTGGGGCGGGCCAGTACGATCCGGGCGCCCACCAGCAGCGGCAGGTAGATCTCCAGCAGCGAGGCGTCGAAGGTGGCCGGGGTGCGGTACAACATGGTGTCGCCTGCCCCGAACCGATGCTGTTCCTGTAACCAGGCGAAAGTGTTGATGATGGCCGCATGGCTCACCGCGACCCCCTTCGGCACCCCGGTGGACCCGGAGGTGAACAGCAGGTAGGCGGCATTGTCCGGGCGCAGCGGCGCGCGCCGGTCCGCGTCGGTGAGCGCACCGGCCGCGAAACCGGTGAGGTCCAGGGTGTCGGTGGCGACGACGGGTGCCCGTCCGGTCGTGAAACCGTCGGCGCTCGTGGTGAGGGCCAGTGCCGGGGCCGCGGTCGCGAGAATCGTGTCCAGCCGTTCGGCGGGTTGCCCCGGGTCCACCGGAAGATAGACCCCGCCGGCGCGACTGATCGCGTGCGCGGCGATTACGGCTTCCCCGCAGCGCCGCATCGCGACCACCACCACCGTCTCCGGCCCGACCTGCCGGGAAACCAGCCAGCGGGCCAGCCGATCGGCGCGTTCGCCGAATTCGCGATAGGAAATCGTGATCCCGTCCGCGGTGAGCGCCGGGGACGCGGGATCGATCTCCGCCGCCGATCGCCAATCGGCCAGTGTCGCACCGTGACTGTCCGGATGCCGGGTGCCGTCGAGTAGCGCTCCCACGGTGGCCGCCGGGTCGTCGGTCAGCGCGCTGAGCACGGCGCCCAGCCGGGCCGCCAGCCGCTGCCCGACCGCTTCCTCGATCGCGCCCGGCGCGTAGTGCAGCATGAGCCGGAACCGGTCGCCGGGTAGTGCGGTCACGGTCACCGGGTAGTGGGTGAGGCTGTGCACGGCGACGTCGGCAACGCCGATATCGTGCGTTTCCTTCGGTGCCACACCCGTTTTGGGGAAGTTCTCGTAGACGACGAGCGTATCGAACAGCCGCCCGACCCCCGCGGCGCGTTCCACGGTGGCCAGGCCCAGATAGCCCTGGTTCTGCATTTCCAGTGTGGTCCGCTGGAAGGCGGCGAACTGCTCGGCCACCGGCTGCCCGGGATCGAGGACCATTCGCACCGGAACGGTATTGCTGAACAACCCGACCATGCCGCTCACACCGGGCAGATCCGCGGGCCGGCCCGATACCACCGCACCGAACACCACATCGGTACGGCCCAACTGTTCGGCCAGCACCATCGACCACGCACCCTGCAACAGTGTGTTCATCGTGAGTCCGTGTGCCCGGCCGAATGTTTCGAGCGCGATCGCGGTGTCCTCGGTCAGCGGCACCGGCAACCCGATCGCGGCCGACCGCGATCCGGGCGCGCCGATCAGGCTCGGCGCCTCCAGACCCGCCAGGTATTCGCCCCAGCGCCGGGTTTCCGCGACCGTATCGCGGGCGGCGAGCCAGGCCAGATAGGTGCCGTAGTAGCCGGGTTCGGGCAGTTCCTCGCCGTGGTAGCGGGCGAGCATCTCGCGCAGCACGATCGGGATCGACCAGCCGTCGGCGAGTAGGTGGTGGGCGGTGAGCACCAGCCGGTGCACGGTATCGGTGAGCCGGATCAGCAGCGCGCGCAGCAGCGGCGGCGCACCGATATCGAACAGTTCCGCGCCGGCGGTCTGCTCCAGCGCCGATGCGCGCTGCACAGCGTCCGGCCGGTCGCTCAGATCTTCGAACCGCCACGCGATCCGGGGGTCGCGGGGGATCACCTGGATCGGCTGATCGACCCGGTCGTAGTGGAAGGCGGCACCCAGGTTCGGATGCCGGCGCAGTACCTCGGTGAACGCCGCTGCCAGCCGGGGCGGGTCCACCGGGCCGGACAGTTCGAAACGGGCCGTGAGGGTGTAGACATCGGCGGCACCGTCGCGCAATGCGTGGAACAGCAGCCCTTCCTGCAGCGGTGACAGCGGCAGCACATCGGCGATCGGCCCGTGGACGGCGGCCAGTTCCGCGATACCTCGCGGCGGTAGCGCAATCGTCACCGATTCCGGGCGCGGCACCGGCTCCGGGCCGGTCGCCCCCGAAACCGCGACGGGCTCTGCCGCACCCGCCAGATCGGCGAGGCCACGGCGGGTCAGCAGGTCCTGCGGTGCCAGGACGAAACCGCGCTCGCGTAGTTTCGCGCAGACACCGATCGCGGTGATGCTGTCGCCGCCGGCGCCGAAGAAATCGTCGTCGATATCGACGGTCTCGGTATCGCGGCCGAGCAGTTCGGCGACCGTCTCGGCGATCGCCTGTTCGGCCGGTGTCACCGGCGTCCGCCCACCGGTGGACTCCACCGGGTCGGGCAGGGCGGGCCGATCCACCTTGCCGTTGACCGTCCACGGGAGTTCGTCGAGCACCACGATACGGGTGGGAACCATCGGGTCGGGCAGCGTATCGGCCAGCCGGTTGCGCAGCCGGGCACCCAGATCGGCGGCGCCGGCCCGCACCTGCGCCGCGGCTTCGGCGGTGGCGACCACATAACCGATCAGGCTCGGGCGCCCGCCGAGCTCGCGGATATCGGCGGCCGCGGCGACGACCTCGGGCAGCCCGCTCAACGCGGCCTCCACTTCGCCGATTTCGATGCGGTGCCCGCGGATCTTGATCTGCGCGTCCGCCCGGCCCGCATAGAAGTAGCCTTGCCCCGGCACCCAGCGCGCCAGATCGCCGGTGCGGTACATCCGTGCGCCCGGCGGGCCGAACGGGTCGGCCACGAAATGTTCGGCGCTGGCCCCGGGCCGGCCCAGGTAGCCCTGCGCGATCCCGGCGCCCGCCAGGTACAGCTCACCGGGCTGCCCGTCCGCGACCACCTGTAAACCGTTGTCCAGCAGATAGGCCCGCACACCGGGCAGCGGCACACCGATATGCGGATCGGTGCCGCGTACGGGTGCGCCGATGGCGTCGACGGTGGCCTCGGTGGGCCCGTAGAGGTTGACCGCCGCGATCCCGGCGCGCTGCACCTGCTGCCACAGGTCCGGCGGGCAGGCCTCGCCGCCGAGAACCAGCAGGCGCGGCGGCGCCGCGGTCAAACCGTGCGCGAACAGCGCGGCGGCCAGGGTGGGAGTACCGTCGACGACCTCGATTCCGTCGGCGCCGAAGGCGGCCACCAGCGCGGCGGGGTCGCGGCGGACCGCGCTGTCGTACAGGTGGATTCGATGGCCGTCGAGCAGCCACAGCAGCGGGTCGAGTGCGGCGTCGAAGGCGAATGAGGTGGTGTGCGCGATGGCGAGCCGGCGGCCGCCGGCCCGTTCGACGGTTTCGGCGTAGATCCCGGACCGATGCCCGGCGAGCAACTGCGCGAGGGCGGTGTGGTCGATCACCACGCCCTTGGGAGTGCCGGTGGAACCGGAGGTGTAGAGCACATAGGCGGCGTGATCGCCACGGACGGCAGCCGCGGCGGGCGGCCCGTCCGGATACTCCTGTATCGCGGCGCGAACCTCGTCGTCGTCCAATGCGACCGTACGGCAATCGAGTTCGTTCACCAGCGGGTCGCCGGTGAGCACGAGTACCGGGGCGGCGTCGGCGATCATCGTCTGCAACCGCGCCGCCGGATGTTCCGGGTCGAGCGGGAGGTAGGTCGCGCCTGCCCGCCAGACCGCCAGCAGCGCCACCACCAGATCGGCGGTGCGCGGTAGCGCGACACCCACCCGGTCGCCCGGGCGTACGCCCTGCTCGCGCAGGTACCGGACCAGCCGATAGACCTGTGCGCCCAGTTCGGCACCGGTGTATCGCCGCGCACCGGCGACCAGCACGGTATCGCCGGCATATTCGGCGACCATCCGGTCCAGCGCCGCCGCCACCAGTTCGGTCCCGGCCGCGGCCGCCGGCCCGCACCGCTGCGCCTGGAGCCGGGCCCGATCGTCGCGGTCGATCAGTTCCAGCGCACCGACCTGCACCTTGTCCAGTTCGGTGAATGCCTCGACGACCCGCACCAGTCCCGCCATCCGGCGGTAGGCGGTATCCGGATCGTTCGTGCGGGCATCGCATTCGAAGTTCAGCAGGATGGATTTGTCGGGCAGCGGGGTCACGACCAGGCCGAGATCCTCCGGTGGTCCGCCCGCCACATTGCGCAGTACGCCCTTGGCGCCGTCGAAGTCGAGCGCGAAATCGAAGACCTTCAGATTGATCCCGACCCCGTGCAACAGCTCGCCCGCACCGAAACCGCTCAGGTCCCGCGCCAGGTCGGCACCGCTGTAGCGCTGGTGTCTGCGCATTTCGCGCAGTGTTTCCGCGACCCGCACGCCGAGTTCGCCCACCGTTTCGTGGGCGGGTACGGCCAGCCGCAGCGGTAGCACGTTCACCGCCATCGCCGGTGTGCTGAGCGCGATCCGCCCGACGCGTCCCATCATCAGCATCGAGAGGACGACATCGGAGGTTCCGAGCTGCCGTTGGATATACGCGGCGTAGCAGGCGATCAGCCCGTCGGCCCAGGTGATCCGGTAGCGCTCGGTGCAGTTGCGCAGCCGGTCGAGGGTGGCGACCGGCAGTATCGCCTCGGCGCGGATCGTGCGTTCCACCGCGCCGCCGAGCGCGGTACCGCGGCCGTCCAGCGCGGGGGCGGGGCTGAGCTGTTCGCGCCAGTACTCCTGGTCGGCGGTGAACTGCTCGCTCTCCCGGTATGCCTGCTCGTCGGCTACCAGGTCGGCGATGGTGCCGAAGGTCGCCTTCGGGGGTTCGGCGCCCCGGCGCAGCGCGGTGTAGTGCGCGGCCACCCGGCGCGACAGCAGTGCCGCGCTGTAGCCGTCGACGATGAGGTGGTGGTACAGCTGCACGCACCAGACTTCGGATTCGGTGAGCCGGATCAGCGTGTAGCTGTACAGCCGCCGGTCGACCATCCCGCGGCACCGCCCGGCAGCCTCGTGCCGTTCGAGGGCGACGGCCTCGTGGGCCAGCGACACCGGGTCGGCGGCGCCCCGCAGGTCGATGGTCGGGCGCAGAACGGCGGGTTCGTCGGCGACGAATTGCCGGGGGCCGGAAGCGGTCTCGCGGAACCGCAACCGCATGTTCTCGGCCTCGGCGACGGTCCGCGTGATGGCCTCGGCGAGCGCAGCGACGTCGATCGGTTCGGCGCCCGATATTTCGAGGACCTCACCGACCAGGTAGCGGCCGGATTCGGGGTCGAACTGCTGCGCATTCCAGATTCCCAGCTGCGGGCCGGTGAGCGGTAGTCCTGCCCCGCTGATCGTCGACGCGTTCTGCACTGCCGCCGGCACGGCAACTCCCTTCGCTGTGAACCACTTTCGCCTGTCGCGCCACCGGTGGGAACCCCTGGCACAACACACGACCACAGTTGAGGTTAGCCTAACCTTTACTAAAGTAAAACAACTTGACTGCGGTCGAACTCTGCGCTCACCTCCCGCCGATCAGCCCACCCGGACGGCCTTCTCACCCAGCGGAACCACCAGCGGTGTGCCCGTTTCGGGATCGTCGATCACGCGACAACCCAGGTCGAAGACCTTGTGCACCAGTTCCGCGGTGACGATCTCCCGCGGCGGCCCGGCGGCCACCACCGCACCGTCGCGCATGGCGATCAGGTGATCGGCATAGCGGAATGCGTGATTGAGATCGTGCAGCACCGCCACCACCGTCCGGCCGGTATCCCGGTTGAGTTCGCGGCACAGGTCCAGCAACTGGATCTGGTGCGCGATATCGAGGAAGGTGGTGGGCTCGTCGAGCAGCACGATCGGCGTCTGCTGGGCCAGCACCATCGCGATCCACACCCGTTGCCGCTGCCCGCCGGACAACTCGTCGACCAGCCGCCCGGACAGCTCCGCCACCCCGGTGGCGGCCATCGCCGCGGCCACCGCCTCCTCGTCGCCGCGCGACCACTGCCGGACCAGCGACTGGTGCGGATACCGGCCGCGCGCCACCAGATCGGCGACCCGGATCCCCTCCGGTGCAGTCGAGCTCTGCGGGAGCAGCCCGATCCGGCGGGCCACCTCCTTCGCCGGATAGGAACCGATCGCCTTGCCGTCCAGCAGTACCGCGCCGGATTCGGGCGCCAGCAGTCGCGACAACGCCCGCAGCAGCGTCGATTTACCGCAGGCATTCGGGCCGATGATGGCGGTGAAGGTGCCGTCGGGGATATCGACGGTCAGTTCGTCGCTGATCACCCGGTTGCGGTAGCCCAACCGCAGGCGGTCGGCCCGTAACCGGGCATCCGCGGCGGCCTGTGGCGCGACGGCGTGCTGCGCGGATTCGCCGCGCTCCGGTTTTTCGTCCACGATGATTCCTCAGTTCCGTCGAGCCTCGGCCACCAGCAGATAGGCCAGATAAGCGCCGCCGACCGACGCCGTCACCACGCCGACCGGCACGGTGGTCGGCGCGAAGGCGCGGCGCGAGATCCAATCACACACCGCCAGCAGCAGCGCTCCCATCGCCGCCGCCGGAAGCAACGCGGTGGTCGGCGTCCGGGCCAGTCGGCGGCCCAGTTGCGGGGCCGCCAGCGCGACGAAGGCGATCGGTCCCGCGACGGCCGTGCCGACAGCGGTGAACGCGACACTCAGGATCGTGAGGATCACCCGCGCCCGGCCGACCCGGACCCCCAGCGCCTGCGCGGTATCGTCGCCCAGTTCCAGAATCTGCAACTGATGCGCCGCGGGTACCACCGCGATCGCGAGCACGGCCAGCACCACCAGCGCCGGCGTGATCTCGGCCCAGGTCAGCCCGTCGAGCGTGCCCACCCCCCAGGCCGCGGCCGACATGGCGGTATCGAGATCGGCGCGCAGGATCAGCCAGGTGTTGGCCGCGGCCAGCATCGAGCCGATACCGATACCGACGATCACCAGCCGGAATCCCTTGATGTTCTGCCGGAATGCGAGCAGGAAGATCGCCAGCGCGGTGACCAGCCCGCCACCGACCGCGCCCGCCGCGGTGGCGTAATACCCGCCACCGGCCAGGATCACCAGCAATGCGCCGGTATAGGCACCGGAGTTGAAGCCGACGATATCCGGGCTGCCCAGCGGGTTCCGAGTCACCGACTGCAGGATCGCGCCGCTGATTCCGAGTGCCGCGCCGAGCACCAGCGCCATCAGCACCCGCGGGAAACGCCATTCCAGAATGACGAGTTCATCGCTGCCCGCGCCGCTGCCGACCAGCGCCCGCAGCACCCGGTCCGGCGGTATCGCGAAATCCCCGGTACCCAGGGCCAGCAGCGATACGACGCAGGCGGCGAAGAGCAGCACGGCGCAGACCACGACGCTGCGCACTCCGAACCGGGCGGTGAGCCGGCGCAACCGCAGCACCCGGACCGTGCGGCCGAAATCGATCGTCGCCACGGCGCCGATCCGCGATGGTTTACCCAGGGTGGTCATGATTGCCTCATCTCCGCCCGGCGGGCGAGCCAGATGAGCACCGGAGCGCCCAGGAACGCCGTGACCACACCCGCCGCGATTTCGTCCGGCGGGATGGCGATCCGGCCGAGCACATCGGCCAGCAGTACCAGGGTCGGGGCCAGCACCAGCGAATAGGCCACGATCCAGCGATAGTCCGGTCCCACGATCCAGCGGGCGATATGCGGTACCGCGAGGCCGACGAAGGTTATCGGCCCGACCGCCGCGGTCGCCGTACCGCACAGCAGGATCAGGGCCAGGGCGGTGAACGCGCGGGTGCGGGTCACCTGTACGCCGAGCGCGCGGGCCATATCGTCGCCCAGCGCCACGGCGTTGAGCGAGCGGGCGGCGACGGCGGCGAAAACGATTCCGATCAGGATGAAAGGGGTCGCGCCGGCGAGTACGTCGTAGCCGCGGCCGGTCAACGCGCCCGCGTCCCACTGCCGCATTTCCTCGAAGGCGCTCGAGTTCAGCAGGATCAGCCCCTTGGTGACACCGGTGAGCACGGCGGTCACCGCGACGCCGGCCAGGGTCAGGCGGATCGGGTCGGTGCCACCGCGACCGACGGTCCCCAGCCGATACACCACCACCGACACTACCGCCGCCCCGGCGAAACCGAACCAGACATAGGAGGCGATCCCACTGGCGCCCAGATAGGCGACCGCGACCGCGATGGCGAAGGCCGCGCCCGCGTTGATTCCGAGCAATCCGGGATCGGCCAGCGGGTTGCGGGTGAGGCCCTGCATGAGACATCCGGCGATCCCGAGCGCACTGCCAGCGAGTAGCCCGAGCAGGGTGCGCGGCAGCCGGTATTCGCTGATGATCAGATCATCCGGTGATCCGCTGTGCTGCCACAACGCAGTAAAGATCTCCGTGATCGGAATCTGCTTGACACCGACTACAAGGCTGAGTACGCAGGCGAGAATCAGGAAGCCGGCGGCAAGTAACCACCCCATCCACCTGCGGGCAGAGGTTCGGGTGTGGTATTCATAGGACGAACCGGCCGTCATGACGCGGTGCTACATGAACTGTGCATCGAACCCGTCCCTTCCCGGCGTATATGAGATACGTCACGGTCATAGCTCACAATTTTTGTTAAGTAACCTTTATAGTGAGCGCAGGCTAACCTAACCTGACCAGGCTAGCAACAGACTGTGCCGAAACCGCACCGGCGGTTTCGCAGCAGCCGCCGACTGTTTCGGGTCCGGCTGTCGCGAGACCACGGGCGCAGGAGCGAAAGGATGACGGGATGCACTCCGCTGCCGGCTGTACCGCCTCCCCATCCGCTCCGGCACGGCGCGGAGCCACCGGCCACACCCGGCCGGGCTGTAAGAGATACACAGGGATGAGGGATTTGATGGCGCAGCATTTCGTCACCTGATCGCCCAGGTAGCGACGATTCGACACCACCGGTGGGCCTTCTGCATCCACCGGATTTCACCTGCGAATGCGCAGCAACCGGATAGGACCCGCGTTTCGCGCGTCACGATCCGGGATCTCGTGCTGCCGCTGTCGCCGGCTGCCGCGGCCACGGCCGCATCCGGCGGCATTCGCTAGACCATGAGGGACACACGATGAATTTCAAAGGGATTGCTGCCACCGCGGCGATGACGGCGGCGGCTGTACTCGGCGTTGCCGGTGGAACGGCGACCGCGGATACGTTCGTGCCGCTACCGGCAGGCGAGAAGGCCGGCCCGAACGGGAAGATCGTTCGCGTCAACGAGAGCGCGCTGATCTCGCCGTCGCTGTCGGCCAACGGCGCGGGCCGCGTCGCCTGGCTGACCGCACAGGTGCACGCGGACGTCACCCAGACCCCCGAGGGCGACCCGGGGCCGTGGAAGGGCCCGACCAACGCGCCGGGTACCAACAACTCCTCCACCCACGGCTCCTCCCGCCTGAGCACCGGCTATATCGTCGGCTGCCAGGTCAGCATCGCCGAGAACGCCTTCCAGGCCGGTATCGCCGGCAGCCTGAGCACCTCGACCCTGGGTGGCAGCGGATCCCTGAGCGTGAAACTCGGCCCCGGCGAAGTGAAGTTCGTCCACATCGAAGGCGTCGATATCAAGAAGCCCGGCCAGTACTGGGTCGATTACAAGGATGTCGAAATGAACATCGAGGGCTGCGGCGGTTACGCCCAGGCCCGCTCGTACTCGGTCCTCGAGATCATCGGCGACCACTATTCCAAGACCACCCTGTACGGAGCTCCGTTCAGCATCGGCTGACGCACGTCACCACTGGTCGATCAATCCGTCGCTGAACGGAATATCTCTTCCGAGAGGGAAAATCTCATGTCTGTAGTGAAGAAGAGCGCCGTGCGCATCGCGAGCGTCGCCGCCGCGGCAGCCGCCGCCGTCGGTCTGCTCTCGACCGGCGCCGCCAACGCCGATACGTTCGTCCCGCTGCCCGGCGGCGAACTGCATCACACCCTGCCCAACGGGCTCGGGGTCACCGCCCGGATCGCCAACGAATCCGCGCTGATCAACCCCTCCATGGGTTCGACTCCGCTGCACCGCAACGCGTGGGTCTCGGGCAGCGCGCAGGTCGAGGTGCACGGTGAGCACAACGGCACCAAGATCACCCCGGGTTATGTCGTGGGCTGCCAGGTCGATATCAGCGGTGGCGGCGCCAACGGCGGCGCCGACGTGACCGGTAACGGCGACAACGTCACCGGCAAGCTCAGCAGCGGTGGCAACCTGACCCTCGGCCCCGGCCAGGCCACCTCGTTCCTGCTCCTCGACCTCGAGAAGCCGGATGTCTACGGTAACGAGGGTCACACCTTCGCGATCAAGTTCAAGGGCGCCAACGGCTCGGTGACTTGGAGCGACAGCACCATCGCCCTCAACGGTTGCGGCGGCTACGCCCAGGCCCGCTCGTTCGTGCGGGTCGAGGTGAGCACCGACCAGGGCATCTCCGAATTCCGCGTATGGGGCCAGCCCTTCAGCCTCGGCTGATCGGCACGTTCTACGGAAACGACGGTAGCCCCGGTCTTTTCGGCCGGGGCTACCGTCGTTTCCCGGGGCTGCGGTTACGTGCCGACCGCCGGACGCTTCACCGGATCCGCCGGCGCCGCAGCGGCGCGGCCGCTCGTACGGCCACGGAGAACAGGAAGAGCGTCACCGCGACGGCCAGGAAGTAGATCAGCGAGCCCGTCGGCCCGAACCGCGGGAGGAACGCCATTTCCTGCCCGGTCGCCGCCACCCCGTTGAGGAACGGCGCATACGCCTGCAGGGCATACCCGTTGGGCAGCAGGCTGATCGAATTCTCCACGAGATGCACCCAGAACAGCACCACCGCCACAGCTGCCGCGGGGGCGCGCACCACCGAGCCGACGGCGATACCGATCCCACAGGCGATGAACGCGTAGAGCGGCACCGTCCACAGGAACCGGATGCCGGCCGGGCTGCCGATATCCACCGCGCCGTAGACATGCGGGAAGCGCAACGGCAGCACCGTCATGATCAGCACGAGCAGCACCAGGGTGACCAGTGCAGCGACGACGCCGTAGAAGATCCAGCGGGCCAGCGCCATCGTCCACGCGCGGGGGAACAGGAAGGCCGCGAGGTCACTCGTCCGGCCCCGCTGTGCGGCGGCATGGGCGTAGGCCGCGGTCACGGTCAGTACCGAAACGGCCGAAGTGATCACCCAGTACACCGAGTTCGCGGTGGCCACCGACATCACCTCCAACTGCCCGGGGATCGTCGCGAACCGTTCGGCGACCGCCGCGATCCCGAACGTGACCAGCAGCGGCAGCAGTATTGCCAGCGGTACCGCGACCGTCCAGAGGAAACCGCGTCCGGCCGTCCGCGTCCATTCCGCGGCGATACCGCGGCAGATCCGAACCGCCGCCGGGCTCACGACCGCCCGCCTGCCGGTGTGGGATCGCCCGGCATACCGGCGATCCGGAGATAGACGTCCTCGAGAGTCTTCTCCGCAGGGCGGCGCGATTCCAGCAGCCCGGTGAGTGTGTCGTCGGCCAGTACCCGGCCGCCGCCGAGGACCACCACCCGGTCGGCGGTGCGCTCGACCTCGTCGAGGGTATGCGTGGTGACCAGAACACAGGTCCCGGCTTCGGCGAGATCGCGCAGCAGTGTGCGCAGCCAGCGGATGCCCGCGATATCCAGTCCGTTGAACGGTTCGTCGAGCAGTAATGTCCGCGGCGCGGACAGCAGCGCCGCGGCGATTCCGGCCCGTTGCAGCATGCCGAGCGAATAGTGGCCGAGCCGCCGGTCGGCCACGTCGGTGAGCCGCACGATATCCAGTACCTCACCTACTCGGGCGGTGGGGATCCCGCGGGCCCGGGCGATCCAGCGCAGATGCCGCCGGACGGTATGGCGTGGATCGAAAGCCCGGTAGTCGAGATGCATACCTAGGGTCGCCGGGGTCTCACGATGCGCACGCACCGGCTGTCCGTCGACGCGTACCGATCCCGCGGCCGGTGCGATGATCCCGCAGATACCGCGCAACAAAGTCGTTTTCCCGGTGCCGTTGAGTCCGAGCAGGCAGGTGAGCGCGCCGTCGGGGACGGTCATCGCCTCGACCTCCAGGACGGTCCTGCCCGGGAAACCCACGGCGAGCTCACGCAGTTCGATCATCGCCCGGTCAGAACGTGCACGGGATCGACAGACCCACCGCCTGCACGCCCGCGCACAGCGAGCTGTTGGCCAGTTTCCACGTACCGTCGATGCGCTTCCAGGTGACCTCCATCGCCAGCGCCGGCCGACCCGACGAGCTGGTGCGCAGCATGGCGGTGTGTTCGGTGGCGGTATGGGTTTCGGGCCCGGTCACCTCGCCCGAGCCGAGCGGGGCACGGAACAGTCCCAGCCGGTACACGGTGCGCGGAACGACCACCGCGTCCATCCCGCCCTCCAGATTGGCCGCTTTGGCCTCGTCGGACGCGGCGGTGGCGACCAGGAAACGGACCTGCGCGTTCAATTCCGCGAGAGACGGCACCTCGCTGGTGATCCGGAATTCGCCGGACTGGGCGGAAGCGGCGGGAGCGGACAGCAGCGCCGTACCGGCCAGGATCGCCACCACCGCTGCCACGGCGGCCGTGGCGCGGGCAACGAGGTGGTAGTTCTTCATTTATTTACCTCTCGAGATGATTTACCGGCAAGCGGCGAAGTCGGCTAAAGTACCTGTTGACATCAGAAAGTTAGCGTAGCCTAATCCATCGGGTCAATACTCATTTAAATGATCGATACGAGGAACTGCTGCAACTGCCGGAAAGGAGGCGAGACAATGTCCGGCTCAGTTCGCGCTCGGTACGCGACTGCTCAACCGCAGTGTGATACCACAATCGCCGGCGGCATCCGGGGTGGTGGCGACGTCGTACTGGGCTGCCAGCGCCGCCGAATGCCGTTCCAGCACCCGTTCGATCAAGCCCTGCTGGATACCGATCACGATCTCCGGCGCGCCCCGGGCGATACGGCGCAGCGGGCAGTTGCACATCCGGATCTCGTGCACTCCGAAACTCGACACCGTGGACGCGATCCGGAACCCCAGCCGGTTCAGCGTCGTCGCCACCACGGTGACCGGATCCGGCACTCCGTCCTGCGGGGCCGCGATCCCCGTCAAACCGTCGGCCCAGGCCCGGCCGGCCGCGACCCCGGCGGCCCGCCGCAACTCCGGAGTGTCGCCGAGCTGGGCCAGCAACGCGTCCAGCACCGTCGCCATCGGGTCCGCGCCCACGGCGATATAGCCCTTACGGGGCCGGCCCACCGTCACCGACGGCAGCCAGGTGCCCTCGACCACGCCCTCGTCGATCAGGGCGTTCAAATGGAAACGCGCGGTGGTGATGTGGATCCCCAGCGTGCGCGCGATCACCGGCGCGTCCAGTGGTTCCAGCGAATCCCGTACGAGCGCCAGAACCCTGTCGCGCTGCTTACGCGTCCCGGCCATCGCACTCCTCTCACACCACCCGGCCACTCCCCCGCAATTGGATTGTAGAACCGTGAACCCCACCGGCAGGAGCCCGCATGAACGCACCACTCCCCTTCGAACAGCGCGATTCCGCGCATCTACCGGGCCACTGGTTACTGGCCCGGCTCGGTAAACGCATTCTGCGACCCGGCGGGCGCGAACTCACCGAGCGGATGCTCGACGACGCCCGGCTCAGCGGCGCCGACGTCGTCGAACTCGCCCCCGGGCTCGGTAAGACCGCCACCGAGATCCTGCGCCGGCGACCGGCGAGCTACCGGGGCGTGGAGGCCGATGACGCGGCGGCCGTGCTCACCTCCGCCGCGATCGGCGATGCCGGCACGGTGTGCCGGGGCGATGCCGCCGATACCGGCCTGGACGCCGAATCCGCGGACGCGGTGGTCGGCGAAGCCATGCTCACCATGCAGACCGATCCGCACAAATCCGCGATCATCGCCGAGGCGTTCCGGGTGCTGCGCCCCGGCGGCCGCTACGCCATCCACGAAATGGCCTTGGCGCCGGACGACCTGCCCGACAGCGTCAAAACCGATATCCGCAAAGCACTCGCCCGCTCCATCAAGGTCAACGCCCGGCCGCTGACCCGGGAGGAATGGGTCGCGCTCCTGGTGGCGGGCGGGTTCGAGATCGAAACCGTCGGTTTCGCCGCGATGGCGCTGCTGCGCCCGCGCCGGGTACTGGCCGACGAGGGCCTGCTCGGCACCGCGCGGATCGTCCGCAACGTCCTGCGCGACAAATCCGCTCGCACCCGGGTACTCGATATGCGCGCCACCTTCGAGCGCCATCGCCACCATCTCACCGCCATCGAAATCATCGCAAGGAAGCCGGCAGCATGAGCGAGACGACCAGCAGCCCCGTAGCCACCGGCACCACCGAGTGGACACCCCGCGACGGCGCCGCCCCCCACGCCCAGCGCCTGCTGAGCGGTAGCGGCCTGACCATGGTCCGGATCAGTTTCCGCCGCGGTCAGATCCTCGACGAACACCGCGCGCCCGGCCCGATCCTCGTCCAATGCCTCAGCGGCGATATCGAATTGGACGTCGACACCCCGGCCGGCCGGGAAACCCACCGGCTCGCGGCGGGGTCGGTGCTCCATATCGACGCCGGGCTGATGCACCGGCTCACCGCCGCGGACGATTCGGTGGTTCAGGTGGTCCTGCACCGCAACGTAGCCGGTCCCGCCGCCTCCTGATCCGCCGCAACGGCCCCGGTACGGCGGTTCGCGATCGACCGCCTCCGTCGAGTTGTCACCCGCTGTACCGGGTACACCGGTCGCCGGCGAATATCGCGGGATGAGCGGAATCGTGGCGGCGCTCCCCGGCACAGCGCGCGCGGGCGCATTCCTGTATCGATGCGGTGAGGTGCCGGCTCAGGGCCGGTACCCGCCGACTGCTGTGGCCGGCTCGCACCGGATACGGCGACTGCGGTGGTGGCGGCAGAACACCCGGTCGGGCCGGGCCGGGTTCACGGATGGGGCCAGCCGGACTCGGGCCCGCCGGGCGGGCAGATCCAGAGGTTGTCGTGCAGACAGGCCGTCCACGCCTCGTAGGGGCCCTGGGGCGGGCAGACGATCGACGCGCCGGTGTCGAAGCCGAGGACGAGTTCCCAGTCCCGCACCCGCGCGGCGGTCACGCGGTGGTTCAGCAGGCCCAGAACCGGGCCTGCCGTGAGTGGGTCGTCCTCGACCCGGATATCCTGTGTTCCGCCCGCCGCGTCGTGGAGCCGGCAATCCGTCAGGTCGATATGGACGCCGGGCGCGCCGGCGGTTCCGAGTTCGAAAACCAAGCGGATAAAGGATTTCCACACCCAGATCTGTTCGATTTCACGCCCGCTCAATGCGGAGAACTCTCCCACGACGCGATCGTAGCGAGAATTTCCCCGGCGCGGCGGGCGTCCGGCTAGTACACGCGGTAACGGGGTTCGGCCGGGGTACTAGGCTGACCCGACTATGGCTATCGGCGCGACCCTGCACACCTTCGCAGTCCACCTCTCCGACGTCGATCGCGGCGTCTACCAGGAGCTGGAGTTGCGCCTGGCGCGGCATCCGTCGGAAACCGCGGAGTTCCTGGTGACCCGGCTGGTGGCCTACTGCCTCGAATACGAGGACGGGATCGCGTTCAGCGACGGCGGGGTGTCGGCGACCGACGAACCGGCCGTGCTGGTCCGCGATCTCACCGGGCAGATCACCGCCTGGATCGAGGTCGGCGCCCCCGATGCCGACCGGGTCCATCGGGCCAGCAAACTCGCGGGCCGGGTGGCCGTCTACACCCACCGCGACCCCGCGAAAGTCCGCGCGGCGCTGACCGGGAAACGCATCCACCGGGTCGAGACCATACCGCTCTACAGCCTCGACCGCCCCTTCGTCGACGCTGCGGCCGCCGCCTTGGTACGCCGTAACACGGCCACTGTCTCGGTGCTGGAACGCCGGCTCTACCTCGAACTGAACGGCACCGACCTCACCACCGAGATCGGCGAACACGGCCTCGGCTGAATCACCGCGATCGTCACCGGTCCACGTGGGCGTGATTCCCGAGCACCCGCCCACCCCACCGGCCGATTGACATCAAGTCCACTTCAGGTTTCAGAGTGGTCGTATGAGCCCGGAGGACGAGCACGACATCAGGACCACACTGGCGGCCCACACCGCATTGTGGGTCGGCCACGATATGGACGAATGGGGAACCTATTTCACCGAAGACTCGGATTTCATCACCCATCGCGGAATCTGGTGGCGCACGCGCCAAGACAATATCGACGGCCACAAGGACGTCCCCGAGCCGGTACTCCGGCAGAAAAAGAACTACACCCAGCAGGTACTGAGCATTGCCGCGCTCACTCCCGAGGTGGCCTTGGTGCACACCCGCTGGAGCTGGCCGGAGCATCGGTTACCCGGCGCGGACGCGGCCGAGGACCGTACCGGTCTGATCACCTTGGTCATGGTGAAACACCAGGACAGATGGATGATCCGGGCCGCGCACAATACGCGGACCAACGGCCTCGATGATTTCGCACCGGCTCCCGGAACCGGCCCGTAGCGCCGGCGCGCTTTCCACAATGCCCCGGAAACCGCCGGGTCCGCGGCCGCATGCGGGACCGGTACGCAGCGGCGATCAAGGTTCGATCAGACCCGCACGGATGGCATAGCGAGTCAGGGCGAGCCGGTCGCGCAGTCCCAGTTTCTGCAGGATGTTGGCGCGGTGACGGTCCACGGTTTTCACACTGATCACCAGGTCCCCGGCGATCTCGCGCGACGAGTACCCCTCGGCGACGAGTTTGACGATCTCCTCCTCGCGCGGGGTGAGCAGTGTCTGCGGAACGGGTTCGTCGCGATCCGCGCGTTGCAGCCATTCGCGGATCAGGGAATTCACCGCACCGGGATACAGATAGGACTCCCCGCGCAAGGTCGCGCGGCACGCCTCGATCAGGTCCCGGTCGGCGACCGATTTCAGGACATAACCGGAGGCGCCGGCCCGCAGTGATTCGAAGAAATACTGTTCGTTGTCGTACATCGACAGCATCAGGATCCGCACGCCCGGTGTTTTGCGATGGATCTCGCGGGCGGCCTGGATACCGGTCAGCCGGGGCATGGCGATATCGAGGATCGCGAGGTCGATGGGTACGGCGCCGGCTTGCTGTACGGCCTCGTGCCCGTTGGCGGCCTCGGCGACCACGGTGAGATCCGGTTCGGCGTCGAGGATCATCCGCAGTCCAGACCGGACCAGTGCGTGATCGTCGGCGAGCAGGATGCGAGCCGGTGCTGTCATGGCGCACTCCCTTCCCCGCGGCGCGGGATGGTCAGGCAGACCACGGTGCCGCGCCCCGGCGGTGAATCGATGGTCAGGGTGGCGTTCACGAGCAGCGCGCGTTCACGCATCCCGCGGATTCCGGCGCCGTCCTCGGCCACCCCGCCCCGTCCGTCGTCGCCGACCCGCAGGACCAGCGCGGCACCGCGCACGCGCAGGCTCAACCCCACCCGCCCGGCGTCGGCGTGGCGGGCGATATTCGTCAGGCTCTCCTGTGCCACCCGGTAACAGACCAGTTCGATATCCGGGGACAGGCGCGGCAGGTTCCGGTCCACCTCACGCCGTACCCCGACCCCCGTGGTGGAGGAGAACTCACTGCACAGCGCGGTGAGCGCACTGGACAGGCCGAGATCGTCGAGCACGTCGGGGCGCAGCCGCCGGGCGATCCCGCGGACCTCGTCCAGGCATCCGCGCACCGTCTCCTGCGCGCCGTGCAGGACATCGACCACATCGGTGGGCGCGCGGTCGGCGGCCCGTTTCATCGACAGCAACGCGACCGTGAGGCTCTGCCCGATCTCGTCGTGCAGTTCGCGGGCGATCCGCTGCCGTTCACCTTCCTGAGCCGCCAGCGCGGAGGCACTGGCCGCGGCCCGCTCGGCCTCGAGCCGGTCCACCATGGCATTGAACGAGTCGATCAGATGGGCCAGATCGCCGTTGCCCCGGTCGTCGACCCGGCCGCTGCGCCGTAACGGGTCCACCCGCCGCATGGACGCGATGAGTTCGTCCAGCGGCGCGAGGCTGGTCCGCAGCAGGAAGGCGTTGGCGGCCAGGATGACACCCAGGCCCACCGCCAGCACCGGTATCTCGGTCAACCGCACCCGCGACGACACCGTCGCCGGCGATAACGCCAGCACGAGTGTGCCCAGCGTGAACACCAGTCCGTTGATGAGGAAGATCCGCCGGAACAGCGCATCCGCCGGGGTCCGGGTGTGCCGCCGGAACAGGCCGATACCACTTCCCGGACGGTCCATGACCTCAGTCTGGCCGCTGACCGCCGAGGTGTCCATGAGGCCGGGCACCCATTTCGGGCGGCGCACTACACAGCGTCGGCCACCACAGATGGGTGCCGGCACCGATGGCCGACGCCACCCTCGCTCGCGAAAACTGGGAGCGAAGACGAATCGGTGGCGGGAGGAGCGTTCGGGTGCATATCGATCGCAGCACCGTACCGGGCCAGGGCACCGTCCACCATTTGCGAACTCGCGGCGGCGACCGGTTCGCACTGGTCACCCGCGCCGACGGCGGGAAACACATCCTCGTCTACCACGGCGCCGCCGACGAACCCGTCCAGTCGGTCGCCCTGGGCGCCGACGAAGCCGACCAACTCGCCGATCTGCTGCACAGCGCACCGCTACCCGACCGGGTCGCGCGGCTGGAACGGTTGGTGGACCGGCTCGCCGGCGACGGGTCGCGGCCATGACCACGCTCTCCCCGCACGCGCGACGGGACCCTCCGATGCAAGCTCACGATATCGCCGTCCACCTGCCGACCGTCCGGCCCGGCGACCCGGTCGCGAAGGCCATGCGCCTGATGGTGGTGAACCGGCTGCCCGGCCTGATCGTGGTGGACGAGGCGGACCGGCCGGTGGCCGTATTACCGGGCACCCAGGTGCTGCGCCTGGCGATTCCCAGTTCCTATCAGAACGATCCGGCACTCGTGCGCACCATCGATGAGCTGAACGCCGAACTGTTCTGGCGCGAACCGGGACATCTCACGGTCGGTGACTGTCTTCCGCAGCACGCGCCGCGCCCGGCCGTGGTCCGGCGGGACGCGACCCTGCTGGAGATCGCGGCGCTGATGGCGCAGCGGCACAGCCCCCTGGTGGCGGTGGTGGACCGCGGGCACGCCCTCATCGGCGGCATCACCCTGGAACGACTGCTGATCAGCCTGGCCGTCGCCGGGCCCGAGGACTGAATCCCGCCGGGCCGAGGCGAGGTAGCCCATGAACCAGATCCTGGCGGTGGCGATTTTCGTCGGGGCGTTCTGGTTCATCGCCACCGAACGCGCGGACAAGGTCAAGGTCGTGTTGGTCGCCGCGGCGGCCATGACAGTGCTCGGCCTGGTGCCCGGCGAGGAGGTCTTCTACAACGCGCACGCCGGGATCGACTGGAATGTCATCTTCCTGCTGCTGGGCATGATGGTGATCGTCGGCGTGATCAAACACACCGGCCTGTTCGATTTCCTGGCCATCTGGGCCGCGAAACGCTCCCGCGGCAGCCCGTTCCGCCTGATGGTGATGCTGATGCTCATCACCGCGGTCGCCTCCCCGCTGCTCGACAATGTCACCATCATCATGCTGGTCGCGCCGGTGACCATCGTCGTGTGCGGGCGGCTGGGTTTCGCCGCGCAGCCGTTCCTCATCGCCGAGGTCCTGGCCGCGAATATCGGCGGCGCCGCCACGCTGGTCGGCGACCCGCCCAACATCATCATCGGCAGCCGGGCGGGTCTGAGCTTCAACGATTTCCTGATCCATATGGCGCCGGCGGTGACGGTCATCTTCATACTGTTCGTGCTCTTCACCCGCTGGCTGTTCCGAGCACATCTACGGCAGCCTTCCGAGCACATCGCCACGGTGATGGCGCTGCAGGAGCGTCGCGCCATCACCGACCCGCGGCTGCTCACCCGTTCGATGCTGGTCCTCGCCGGGGTGGTGATCGGGTTCGGCCTGCATTCGCTGCTACACGTGGCGCCGTCGATCATCGCCCTGCTCGGCGCCGGCGCCATGGTGCTGATCTCCGGCCTCGATATCCGCGATATCCTGCGCGAAGTCGAATGGGCGACGCTGGTTTTCTTCATGGGGCTGTTCGTCATGGTCGCCGGACTCGTGCACACCGGGGTCATCGGCCTGCTCGGCGATACCGCCGTGGCGGCCTTCGGCGACAATCCGCTGCTGGCCTCGGGCGTCCTCGTTTTCGGGTCTGCCGTGGTGGCCGCGTTCATCGACAACATCCCGTACACCACCACCATGGCTCCGGTGGTCGAAGGACTGGTCGAACAAACACCCGACCCGAAACAAGGGCAGGCGCTGTGGTGGTCGTTCGCCTTCGGCGCGGATTTCAGCGGGAACGGCACCGCAGTCGCCGCGAGCGCGAACGTGGTCGCCCTGGGGATCGCCCAGCGGGCCGGCCACGCGATCACGTTCTGGCAGTTCACCCGGTACGGGATCGTGGTGACAGCCCTGAGCAGCGTGCTCGCCTGGGCTTATATCGTGCTCCGCTATTTTTGAACACCGGACGGCACCGTGAACCCCCGCGGACCGGCCTCGGTCAGCGCCGGCCGCCTACCGCGTCGAAGACGGCCTTCAGGTAGAGGTCGCACCGATCGGATCCGATCAACCCGGTCGCCATGCGATTCATCGTGTAAGCGAAGGTGATGCGCCGATCGAGGTCGTTGACCACCATCGAACCGCCGTAACCGGACCACCAGCACACCCGCCCGGCCGGCACGTACGGCGCGGTCTGCGGCTGCGGCAGGCCGTAGCCGATACCGAATCGCAGCGGGGTCAGCAGGGCCATATCGACGCCGTCGGCCTGCTCCCGGAAGATCAGCTCGATGGTGTCCGGCGACAGGTAGCGCCGGCCGTCCAGCTCTCCCCCGCACGAGATCAGCGATTGCACCCGGGCCACCGACCGCGCGTTACCGTGGCCGTTGACCCCGCCGATCTCGGCCGCACGCCAGGCCGGGGTCGCGGTTGCGGCGATATCGAGCGGCGGGCTGGTGAGCGTTTTGACGAGCACGCTGTCGGGGTCGAGTGCCGCCATGTCGAATCGGGTTGCGGCCGGCGGAACGAGAGTCGCGATCCGGCCGGCTTTCTCGGGCCCGGTACCGATGGAGAAATCGGCGTGCAACGGGCCGGCCAGTTCCGCCGCGAAGAACTCGCCGAGCGATCTTCCGGTGATGCGGCGAACCAGTTCGCCGATCAGGTGACCGTAGTTCAGCGCGTGATAACCCGACGCCGTGCCCGGTTCCCACCACGGCGCCTGCGCCGCCAGCCGGGCGGCCGCGGCCTCGGCGTCGTAGATATCGGCCAGCTCGATCGGGCGCTCCCAGCCCGATACGCCGGAGGTATGCGACAGCAGGTGCCTGACCTCGATATCGGCTTTGCCGTGGGCGGCGAACTCCGGCCAATAGTGGGCGACGCGTTCGTCGACGTCGAGTTCACCGCGGTCGGCCAGCAGCAGCGCGCACAAGGCCGTCATGGTCTTGGTGACCGAGAAAACGTTCACCACGGTGTCGGCTTCCCACGGCCTGGTCCGCGCCGGATCGGCGTAACCGCCCCAGAGGTCGAGCACCGGTTCTCCGTCGACGGTCACACACAATGCCGCTCCGAGCTCGGCTTGCGACGCCAACTGCTCGTCGAACACCGCCCGCACCTGCGCGAATTCGTCGCGGCAGAACCCAGCGGATCCGATCGTCACCGCGCCTCCTGCACGGCCGCGGCGGGTACCGGTAGCGTGTTGCCCGCGGCGGCCGCCCGGGCGGCACCGGCCTCGAGCTCCTTCGTCAACCGGCCGACGTACGGCTGGAATTCCACCTGAATGGTGTGCCGCGGCGAATCGTAGTACCGCCCGCGGCGCCGGGTCTCCTGCTCGCGTAGCTGCCGATCCATCTCCGCGCGCGGCGGCAGATGGTAGCGGCCGGTCAGGTAGGCGGCGACGAATTTGCTCTGCTGCTCGGCGAAGTTCACCAGGGTCGGCAGCGGCTGCGCCAGGCCGAGGAAGAAGAGGTTGCCGATTCCCGGTTTCATCATCAGCTCGAACAACGGGAACCGGTTGTCCGCGTCGGGGCGCAGCTCGGGATCGGTGAAGAACGGGAAACTGATGTTGTAGCCGGTGGCGCACAGCACCACGTCGATCCGCTCGCTACTGCCGTCGGCGAAATGGACACGGTCACCGTCCAATTCGGTGATCGCCGGTTTGAATTCCACGTCGCCACAGCCGGCGCGGTGCAGAAACTCCTCACTCGCCGATGGGTGCGCCTCCAGCGGTTCGTGGTCCGGTGCCGGCAGCCCGTAGTTCTGCATCTCCCCGCGATACTTGCGCACGAACCGCTGCCGCAGTTTCAATCCGATCTTCGCCGGCATCCAGGGCGGCATCGAACGACGGTCGCTCGCCTGGCCGTTCACGTACTTCGGCAGCACCCAGACACCGCGACGCGCCGAGACGAACAGTTTCTCGGCGAGGAATCGCTGCGAGAGTTCCGAGGCGATATCCAGGCCGGAGTTACCCATACCGACCACGACGATCCGCTTACCGCGCATATCGATCGGGTCGAAAGGGTCGTTGTAGGCGTGACTGTGCATCAGCACCCCGCCGAATTCGCCCGGGTAGTCAGGGAATCGGGGATCCCAATGGTGGCCGTTGCAGACGATCAGCGCGTCGTATATCTCGGTGTCACCGGCGCTCGTCGACACTGTCCACAGGCCGTCGGCAGTGCGCGCGGCGCCCGTGACCAGTGTGTTGAAACGAATACGGTCCCGGATGCCGAAGTGGTCGACGTAATCCTTGAAGTACTGGAGCAGCTGGGAATGGTGCGGAAAGTCCGGCCAATCCGCGGGCGCCGGGAAATCCTCGAATTGCAGCCGGTACTTCGACGTATCGATATGCAGGCTCTGGTAACAGGCCGACATCCCATTGGGGTTCTTGAAATACCAGTTACCGCCGACCTCGTCGGATGCTTCGTAGCAATCGAACGGTATCGCGTATTCGGCGAGACGTTTGGCGGTGGTGATGCCCGAGGGTCCGGCGCCGATCACGCACACCCTGGGCAGTTCCGGTGAATCCATGCACAACTCCTGTCCGGCCGCGGCGAACACCCCGCCACAGTGACCCGCACCACAACCTAACACTCACTGGACACAGCGTCCAGTGAGTGTCCACACGGTCTAACATGGCGTTCATGCCGACCGAACCGCCCACAGTCCGCCGCGGCACGCTGCGCGAGGAGCAGAAGCGCTCGACCACGGCGCGAATCCTCGACGCAGCCCGCGACCTCTTCGAAACCCAGGGCTACTCCGCTGTCCGCGTCGACGACATCGCCGCCGCCGCCGGATGCAGCAGGGCGACCTTCTACCTGCATTTCACCGGTAAGCCGGAAGTACTGCGAGCGATCGCCAACAGCGGTACGCCGACCGGTGTGCGGTTCGTCTACGCCGATCTGGATCGGGTGCTCACCACCGGATCGCGGGCGGAATTCGCGGCCTGGATGACCCGGGCCATCGATTGGTTCTTCGAGAACAAGGACATGCTGCCCGCCTGGGACGAGGCCACCGCACTCGAACCGGAATTCCGCCGCACCGCCCGCGAAGGCATCATGACCCTCGCCGACAGCATGCCGGATTTCCTCGCCCGCTGGCCCGCCGGACGCCGGGACGAGGCACGGCTTCGGGTCGAACTCCTGGTGGCCCAGCTGGAACGTTTCTTCACACGCTGGGCCATGCAGGGCACCATCGAGGTCTCCGCGGAGCAGGCCGCCGAGGTACTCACCGGTATCTGGTACCCGGCCCTGCAGGCGCCGGAGCAGGAGTAACCCGCCCGAGCGATACCATGACCGGACGCTTCTCGCTCGATCGGAGCCGCATGGACGCACCACCGCTCTACTATCTGGCCGGTCCGGCGGGCCACCCGAACTACGGGGACGAACTCATCACCGCCGGTTGGCTGAAATATCTCGCCGAAACCGCGCCGGAGGCCACCGTTTGGGTCGATACGCATTCCCCCGGCCCGGCGCAGGTACTGCTCGGCGATCTGCATCCGCGGGTGCGATTCACCGATACGCTGTGGCGGCTGTGCTGGGCGGCGCCGTCGGACGACCCGTGGCAGGTGGCGGCCTGGGTGCGCCGGGCCGTAACCGACCCCGGCCTCGCCCCGCGGTGGGATCGCGGTATCGCACTACTGCGGCGCGCCGAGGTGATCCATCTGCTCGGCGGCGGTTATATGAATCGGATCTGGCCGCGGCATATCGGGTTGCTCGCCGGAGCCGCCGCGGCCGCCCGCGCCTCCGGTGCCCGGTGCGCGGCCACCGGCGTCGGGTTGTTCCCGGAACCGGAAGGAGCCGCCGAGCTGGTGCGGGCCACCGCCGCCGAATTCGATATCGCCGACGTACGCGACCGGGCCTCCGCCGACCTGCTCGGAACCACCCCCGGTATCGACGACGCCTTCCTGGGACACCCGAAGCTCCGGACGAGCCAGGACGCCATGCCCGACGTGATGCTGTGCCTGCAAAGCGATCAGCTCGATATCGGTGCCGACGCGCTGGCATCGGCCGTGCTGCGCATGCTGCGGGCTTGGCAGATCGCGCCCGAACGGGTCGGCGTGGTGGAAGCCATCCCGGGCGAGGACCGGAAAGTCTTCGATCTCATCGACCACCAGTTGCCCGGCGCCCGGTTCTATCCGTTCGTCGATATCTGGGAGCACGGGTTGCCCGTCGCGGCCGGGCAGATCTGGCTGACCACCCGGTTCCATATGCACCTTGTCGCGGCGAGCGCCGGCGCGACCGGAGTGGCGATCCCGGTCAGCAAGGACTTCTACGCCACCAAACATCGATCGCTGGTCGAGCTCGGGTCGGGCTGGACGATGCTCGACGACCTCGATCGAGTACCGCGGCGACCGGCCGGAACCGGCTTCGACGATTCCGTGATCGCGGCAGCCCGCCGGGCGAAATCGGTACTCGCCCGGGCCGTCTACGCCCCACGCTGACCGACGGCGATATCCCCGCTGCGCCGCCGGGCTCCGGCAGGCCACCGCGACCACCATGACTGCCGTCACATACCGTCACGCCGCGCCGCCCTGGTTCGTCTGCCGAATAGGAACCCCTGACAGAAGGAGCCACAATGTCCGGTCGACGTGCGCATGTGGTCGTCATCGGCGGCGGATACGCCGGTATCGCGGCAGCCAACCGGCTACGACGCCGCGCCGGTATCGATATCACCGTGGTGAACCCGCGCCCGGAATTCGTGGAACGCATCCAGTTGCACCAGCTCGCCGCGGGCACCGGTTCGGCCACCGCAGCCTACGATTCGCTGCTCGGCGCCGGGCGGTCGACGCGCAGCCGCCCACAGACCGACGTGGAAACATGCGACTCGGCCCGCTATCGGTGGTACGAGCGACAGGACGGTGGCATGAACCAGGACGGCACCCGCGAGAGCCCGAAAACCGGCCTGTTCGCCGGCATTTCGACGGTGGATATCGCCTACCTCGTCGACGGCTACCCGGCGGAGGACACGAAAACCCAGGCTCGAGACCAGTTCATCGGCGCGGGCGGGCCCGCCACCAACGCCGCGGTCGCCTACGCCGCGCTCGGCGGCGCGCCCGTACTCGTCACCGCGGTGGGCGCGCACCGGCTCGGCGGCCTGATCCGCAACGACCTGTCCGCACACGGCGTGCGGGTCGTCGATGTCCGCGCCGATAGCGACCACCAGCCGCCGGTATCGTCCATCGTGGTCGCGGAATCGGCCGCCACCCGCACGATCGTCTCTCTCGACGGTGCCCGTATCGCCGTCGAGTACGACCACCGGCTCGCCGGCCTGCTCGCCGATGTGAACGTCGTACTGGTCGACGGGCACTATCCGGCTCTGGCCGCCGGTCTCTGCGAACGAGCCCGTTCGCTCGGTATACCGACGGTTCTGGACGCGGGCAGGTTCAAAGATCCGCACACCGCCCTGCTGCCGCATATCCGGTCGGCGATCTGTTCGGCGGCATTCGCGCCACCCGGTATCCGGCCGGGAGATACCGCCGCCGTACTCGCCTACCTGCGCACCGCCGGCGTCGAGAACATCGCGATCACCAACGGCGGCACACCGATCATCGGACTCACCGGCGATCGCGAATTCCGTATCGATATCCCGGAAACTCAAGCCGTGGACACCCTCGGCGCGGGCGATATCCTGCACGGCGCCTTCTGCTACTACACCGCCGCGGGCCACGATTTCGTCCGCGCACTGACACTGGCGTCGAAGGTGGCGAGTTTCTCCTGCCGGTTCTTCGGCACCCGGGAATGGTGCGCTCGCCTCAGCGAGTTGCCCGCAGGAGGTACTCCTGGCCCCGAGGCGTGAGCACGAGATCGGCCCGCCTGCGCGTCGCGGCCACGAGCGCGGCATTGGGCAGATCGTTGTGCGTGATCCGGGCGCGCGCGACCTCCGGCGCCTTCCCGCCGGCGACGTGCCGCGCGTAGAGCCGCTGCTCGATCGATTCCGTCCCGGCATCCAGATACCAGCACTCGTCGAGGAACGCCCGCACATCCCGCCAGCCCGGTTCGTCCAGGAGCAGATAGTTGCCCTCGACCACGACGATCCGCTGCCGCCGGAAAACCACACCGTCCGGTACCGGGTCGTGGATCTCGCGATCGTAGACCGGCCAGCGGATCTCGGCGCCCACCGCTGACGAACGCAGCTCACCCAGCTTCGCCGTGAAACCATCGATATCGAAAGAGCCCGGCCGGCCTTTGCTTTCGAGCTCGCCCGCGTCCGCGAGCTCCCGGCTGGTCCGATGAAAGCCGTCCATCGGTGCAATGCCGGCGAACTCATCGCCCGGCGAATTCAATACCGCGCAGAGCGCGACCGCGAGTGTGGATTTTCCCGCGCCCGGCGGCCCGGTCAACCCCACGAAATACCGTCGGTCCAGGTTATCGGCAGCCGTTCGCGCCCGCCGGGCCAGATCGCCGACAGTGGCCACGGTCTGTCTCGTTCCGTCCATCTCGGTCAGCCGCCGCTCGGCTCGAGCGCACGCAGGAGTGCGGTGTCCAGCCACCGCTGGACATCGCCCGTGGTCCGGGTAGTGCTGAGCGCTTCGGCGGTGAGCGCCCAGTAGCGTGCCGCCGTCCGATCGGCGAACGTGACGCCTCCGGCCAGCTCGCGCCGGAATCCTTCGGTGTCACGGCGCCCGCGAGCCGCCGCATGCGCGGCGACGTACAAGTCCAGTTCCGGCCCCGCGCCCGGTGGGTCGGCGGCGATCATCTGCCGGGAGACCTCCCGCGCCAGCTCGGGCGATCGCGTCAGCCGCCCCAGTTCGGCGAACAGCAGTATGTGATGCGGCGACGGCGCCGCGGGCAGCTGCGGAATGTCCATATCGACGAAGCCGTCGAACGCCGATGCCGGCATGGCGGCCAGGATCCGGCGCCAGAAATCGATGAGGCTGCTGCGGGCCGCGCCGCGCTCCGCGACCGCCGCAAGTTCCGGGAGCGTCCTCGGGGCATCGGCCTGCGCGACCGCGGTGAGCACCGCATGCCGCCAGGACAGCGCAGCGAGCTCGGCCTCCACCGCGACGCGCTCCGAAGCGACCGCCTCCGGCACGGTACGCGTTCCCCCGAGCACGTCGGCGATCGCGGCCAACCCCAAGCCCATCGACCGCCCGATAGTCACCATATTGGAAGTGATGTAGGCCACAACCACTGGAACCTCCACCCGACTGGAATTCCTACGCTACCCCGGAAGCCATCCAGCACAGGAGCTCTGCCGATGAACCGCACCGACACCACCGAAGAACTCGCCTGGACAGCCGTGGCCGCCGAACGCGCCGGCCTCGCAGATCTACTGCAAGAACTCAGCGCGGCACAGTGGGACCACCCGTCCTTGTGCGAAGGCTGGCGGGTCCGTGATGTGGTCGCCCATATCCTGCTCACCTCGCAGGCGAAGCTCCCCTGGCTGCTGTGGCAGACGGCGCTCGCCCGCGGGAGCATCGCCCGGATGAACTTCCGTACCGCCATCCGCTACGCCGACCGCACGCCCCCGCAAGAACTGCTCGCCGAACTCCGCGCTATCACCGGCCTGCGCCACCAACCGGTCACCACCGACGCTGTCGACCGCTTGATGGATCTGCTGGTCCACGGCCACGATATCGCGGCCCCCCCTGGCCATCTCCCGCGAAATGCCCGTCGATGCCGCACGCTGGTCCGCTGACCGGGTCTGGCGGATGGGCTGGCCTTTCCACGCCAGTCGCACTCTCGCCGGCCACCGGTTGACCGCCACCGATACGGACTGGTCGGCAGGTTCGGGCACACCGATCCGGGCCCCGATCGCCGACCTCCTGCTCCTCGTCACCGGCCGCAGAACCGTAACGAGCCTGCACTCGTGAAGTCTCGCCCGTCCCTCGCCCGCCGCTACCGCGGTCACCGCCACCGGCCCGGTCACCGTACTCACTTCCGCCCCGGCGACCTGACACACTCTGTGACAGCCACACCACCGTCATCGAAATCTGATTCCGCCGGTAACCGCTACTGCCCGCCGCACGTGCTCGGGCGCGCCATCGACCGAGCCCAGTGGTCAGGTGACGACCAAGTCGCCGGTGGGGCGCAGTCCGCCGACCCGGCCGGGGGTGATCACAGCGAGTTCGTATCCGTGTCGGGCGGACGGCTGCCACTGCCCACCGGCCAGCGGCACAACGGCGACATTCGGTACCGGACCCGACGCCCAATCCAGCCGCCCGGCAATGGTTTCCAGCTCGGCACAGCGCAGGGCCGAGGCAACCGAAGCGGGATCCGTGGCGTCGTCCGCGGTGCTCACGGCGTGCGCGGCGACCTCGAACAGGGCATACGCGAGTCCGAGTGGTTGTAGCCATTGCCGGCCGGTGCGCTGCTCGTAGGATCCGGCGAGATCGGCTGCGGTGCGGTCATCGAGTGAAGACCGGTAAGGGTGGGCGGGCGACCAGTAGACGAGTGTGCCCACGTTCGCCTGAGCCGGCGGGCCGGCTGGGCCGCCGCGACCGGGTGGGTAGGCGAGCCAGCGCGAACAGGTGATCAGCCGGGGGCGCCAGCCGGAGCGTGCGGCCGTGGCCCGGAAGAGTGCGAGGTCGCGGGCGGTGGCGGCGCTGGTCACCAGATCGACGTCGGCGTCGCGGAAAGCACGCAGATGTGCGTCGAGGTCGGCGGCGGGCTCGCGATAGCCCGGCGGGTCGACGAGCCGGTGACCGCGGGCGCGGGCGGCCGGGGCGAAACCGTGGCGATCGTGGCGCGACCAGTTGCCCTGCGGACCGTCGTTCCACAGGCAACCCACCGCACGGCTGCCGCCGGCGCATTCCCACAGCTCGGCGAATACACCGGCGATATCGTCCAACCCCCAGCAGAAGTGGAAGGTCCGGCCGAACGGACGTTCGTCGTCCGCGCCGCGGCCGTAGTAGTACACCTGCCAGGGGAAGGTACTGGAAACACAGACGGCGCCCAGCTCTTCACAGGTATCGGCGACCACCGGCAGCACCTGAGTCCCGGCCAGGGTGAGGACGATGACGGCGCGCTCGTCCCGGACGAGCTCAGCAACCGCCTGCCGTGCCCCTTCGGCGGTGGACCTGCTGTCGCGGCTCACCAGCCGCACCCGGTTCCCGCCCGGGGCCATGCGCTCGAGCCGCGGGGCGAGATCCGACAGGACGAAATCCAGCGGATCACCCAAACTCGCCAGCCGGCCCGAGCGCGCTATGACGACACCGATAGTGACGATCCCGCCGCCCGTATCCGGCCGGTACCCGGCCGCGACTGCCCTATCTCCGTGCACTGCGATCCCCTTTCGATGAAGGGCAGGAACTCGGAAGCCGCCCGCCCATCCGGAAACGCGGACGAACGGGATGGCTTCGGTCGTCCGGACCGAACGGCTCTGTACGCAGTGTCGCCGACCACGGCCCCGACTACTGTCTTCGCTGTCCAGAGGGTGCGCTTACCCTGCGGCGAGACAAATAAAAAAGATCATTGCTCGCCCGGACCTCTGCCCCACCGGCACGTCGTCTGCGGATCCCGGACCCGACGCCGTCCGCGCAATCCGGGACGATGCCGTCACCGCCCGCCGATCGACCGGCCCGCCGCCACGGCTCCACGGCCGCCTGCACCCGGGTGAGTGGCCGCCATTCCGGCTGGGCGGCCGGCGTCGCCGATGAGGATGCCGCCGAGTGCAGGCAGTACCGCACAGCTGCGCCTCGACTCCCTGCGACGCCGTGTCGCTCCGTCCCGGGGCGACACGTTGGAACCGGAAGCGCTACCGGTGCGTCCGATACAGTAAGGCGGCGTACGGAAGGGCGGGCATACGGGTGGATATCGGGCAGGGGCAGGCTGCCGCACTGTGGGAACAGGCGGGGGCCGGGACATTCCGGATGGATTCGGGCGCGGCGAAGCGGTGCGCGGATGTGTTCGTGCAGTTCGCGGAAAGTCTCCAGGACGAACTGAAGACGGCTCAACAAAGTTTCCAGGCCGAGGGGTTCGGCGGGTTCGAGTCAGCAACCCAGTTGCAGACCGGCTTCACAGATAAGGGCTCGAAGCTGAAGGAAGCTCTGGTCGGACTCCAGGAAGCGGCGCTGCGGATGGCAGCCGCTTATCTCCGTGCCGGTCAACTGTTCGAGGAAGCCGATGATATGAATCGCCAGGCGTTGGTCGTGGCCGGGGAAGGGGTTCCGGAATGAATCGGTATGCCGGAGGACTTGTCGCAATGCTGACCGCAGTAGCGGTGTCCGCCTGCTCGACCAGTTCCGATATCGCTGGGACTGCGTCGCCAGGTGCTTCCTCCTCGATAGCGGAGACGGCGCCCCCACGGCCGACCCTGACCGCGCCGAAATTGCAGCCGCCTGCCCAGGAGGGTCAGCACGTCAACAAAAACCGGCCGGATGTGGTGTTCGATCCATGTACCTGGGTCAGTGATGAAACCATTCGAGAGGCCGGATTCGATCCCGCAACCCGCGAGCGCGGGCAGGACTTCCTCGCGGAATGGACTTTCCTCGTCTGTGAATTCGAATCGGAGGTCATCTCGCTCTCGGTGATGTCCGGAAATGTGACGCTGGAAGAGGAGATCCAGAAGAGTCTGAAAAGCGGCCCGTGGCAGCGACAGATCAAGGTGAACGGCCGCGATGCCACGATGGGGACTGATCCCCAACTCCCTGATTCCTGCGAGGTGAACATCCGCACAGCCGTCGGCGTGGTGTTCGTCGACCAGTTGCTGAACCTCCAGGGGCGAATCCAAGGCATCGATCCATGTGTCGACATCGAGAGAACCGCTGCCCTGATAGAAAAGGAAATCGGGGAGGGGAACTGAGTAGTGAGCGATACTTCCCCGGGCGGATTGCCCATACTCGCGCCCGGTCTCGGCGTCCAGCCCGATGGCGTGCAGACGCAGATCGATACGCAAGAGGCGAAGATCTTGGCCCAACAGGGCCGGGACAGCGCTGCCAGTAGCCAGCGCCTCATCACCTACGCCTCGCAGGATCCCCCCTATATCACCGCGATGGAACATTTCGAGGGGCTCTCGCACACGGAGATCTACGAAGATGTTCAGGCCATGAATATCGGGGCCATCACCGCACTCGGCAAAGCCTGGCGCGATATCTCCAACGGTTTGTCGGCCAAGGTGGTGGGTTCTCGCCTCGCTTTGAACCGAGCGCTGTCGGAGGGACTCGAGGGTGAATTCGCCACCGCCGCAGCGACCGCCGCGGATACATTCTTCGACGGTGCCGACAACCTGCAACGCGCGGTTTCCGCGGTCGGGTATCGGATCGGCTCGGTGGCCGGCGGCGCCGAAGCGGTCCGCCTTTCGGTGCCACCGCCGCCGGTGCGTGCCGTTTCCACGGACGGAACGACGGACGAGACTCAGCAAGTGCTGACCTCGATCCTCGGAGCGGCCGCCCCGGCGGCGGATGCCGATTTCGCGCGGCAGCAAGAAGAGCAGCGCCAAGTCGCCATCGGGGTGATGAATACGGTCTACAAACCGACCTATCAGCCTGCGGGTGACGGCGTGCCGACCTTCGTCCCGGTCTCCGCCCCGGGCGACGAGCCCACCGGCCCAGGCCCTGTCGGCGGAACCACTTCCGGCCCCGGCGCTCCCGCTCCGGGCTCCACCACCGCGGGACAGCCCGGTGAGAACCCAGGGGGCGAGAACCCCTCCGGCGAACAACCGGCTGCTCCCGCCACCGAAGATCCGCAGTCCACTACCGCGGCGAGCACCCAGCAGCAGCCCACCACCCCGGCGGGAACAACTCCGGGCACCCCGGGCGACCCGCAGCGCGGCACCCCTGTCGGCACCACCGCCCCCGGAGCTCCCTCGTATCCGGGAACACCCGGCCGGCCCAGCGCACCGGGCACCCCGGGGCGGCCGGGCACACCGCAATCCCCGCTCCCGGGGCGCAACGTCCCCGGCACGCCCGGATCCCCGGCGGCCCCGGGCGCGGCTACGACGGCAGCCGCCGCGAACCGTGCCGGCCGGCCCATGGGTATGCCGGGCATGATGTCGCCCGGTGGCGCGCGCAAGGGCGAGGACGAGCAGGAGCGCCGGACGCCGGACTACCTGATCATCGACCGCCGCGAGGAATTGCTCGGCGCGGAGCAACCGACAGTGCCGCCCGCGATCGGCGACGACGCGCAAGCGGCTCAACCGGCGGACGAGGGCGGTCGCTGGTGAGATGGGAATTCACCCCCGATGAATTCATGCATATCTGGAAGGTCACCGGCCGGGACCGATACCCGTTCCCGCTGAGTATGGTGTCGGCTGTCCGCCGGGAATCCGACTACGACCGGCTCGCCGTCGAACTGAACCGGCGCTTCCCGGCTGATTCCGACCCCGACCTGGACGCCGCCCTGCGCGTTGCTGCAGATCCGGAAACGACTGTGGCGCTGTATGGTTCGTCCATCGACCCCACCCGCGCCTACGCGGCCATCGACGGCACGGTCGGTGTCGCTATGCTGCAGCGCCCCGGCCCGGATGCGGAAACCGGCGGCACGATCGTGCTGCGAGCCGGGACGCCCAAGGTCGTCCCGATGATGGTGGATGCCGTACTCGGCGAGGTCCCGAAAGGTTCCCGCCCGTCGTTGATCGACGATATCGACCGGATGCGGGAAACCGACGGCAAGTGGACCGGCTCTGCGCCGCAAACCGCCGACCGCATGCGCCGGCTGTTGCGCGCACCACGCGCGGGGTCCGGCCATATCGAGGTCCGCCGCGGGGTACGCGCCCGTCGCCCGTTCCCGCCCGGCTACCTCAGCTGGTTCGATGTACGCGACGACGGCCGTTACGTGTACCGGCAGGAGTACCGCGATTTCCGGATCGACCCGATGTCGAACACCGAGATCAAAGGGCTGCTCGCGCGGTTGACCGCGCCTGCCTGAGCGGCACCGGCATCGTACCGGTCTGCTGTGGAGCGGGCCCCGGGGACGGCACACGTCTCGGTGACCGTTCCCATACGAGCCCTGGGCCGCAGAACCGTAATCGTGCACCATCTTCCGCTCCTCGGGTTAGTCTTGTGCTACGCCCAGCGCAGGGACCGGCGGGGGCATATGGACGGTGCCGGTCTCTGCCGCAACAGTTTTCGATGCTGCGGCGGCGATATTCCTCGAAGGTGAGCCGAGGAACCGCCTGCGCGGGCGCCTCTCCAGTAGACCGGACCGGCGCCGGATCTCGCCGCTCCGTCACCGGGGAAACGCCGTGGCACAGCGGACTTTCCACCACGGCGCCTTCCATATCGAAACAATCCAGTTAGCGAGGGTAACTATCGTGGGTAGTGGGTCCATGCTTCCCCGCCGGGCGCTGGGGCGCCAGCTCCGCAAAATGCGATTGCGCCAGGGAATGACGCAGGCAGCCGCGGCGCGGGCCGCGGAGTCATCGCCGCAGACGTACGGCCGCTTGGAGGACGGCCTGAAAACCAAGGTCACCGATATGGCCATGAATGCGCTCTGCAACGCGTTCTCCGGCACGGACGAGGAACGAACGATGATTCTCGATCTGGCACGGGAGATCCGGCAAACGATGGGCTCGGACGGCGGATGGTGGCAGACCCACCAGGAAGCAGTGCCGAGCACTTTTGACTATTTTATAGACTTGGAAGAAACCGCTACGCGGATTTTCTCATGGGAGATAGCGCTCGTACCCGGTCTGCTACAAACCCGGGAGTATCGCCGTGCACTTCTGTGGGCAGAATTTCCGACAATGCCGACACGCGAGGTCGAGCTGACTCTCGATGTCGTACAGCAACGCCAGAAGGCTTTGACCAAGAACAACTTTCACTTCGAGGCGATGATCGCCGAATGCGTGCTGCACACAGTGGTGGGCGGCCCGGCCACCGTTGCCGACCAATTATCGCACCTCCTGACAGTCTCGAGACAGGCAAACGTCACATTACGAGTCGTGGGCAGGCAGGCGCGGGACCCACTCGGCCTGATCGCCGGATCATTCGTCAAATTCGACCTGCCACACTTGCCGACCTCTCGGATGCGCCAATCGCCGGTAGTCTATGCAGAGGGCTACTTCGGCAAGGTCTATCTCGAGCGCGAGGCCGAGATCGCCGCGCATTCCGCGGTCGTGGAACGACTGCGGCGAGTGGCGCATTCGGAGGACGAGTCCAGAGATCTGGTACTCGGTGCACTGAAGGAGTTGGACCGATGACCGACCTATCCACCGCTTGCTGGTTCAAAAGCAGCCGCAGTTCTGGACAGCACAACTGCGTGGAGGTGGCGTTTCTCGGCGGCGGCCGAGTAGGCGTCCGCGATTCGAAGAATCCGACCGGCCCAGCGCTCACCTTCGGACCTGCCGAGTGGGACGGATTCGTAGTCGCCCTTGCCGCCAACCGATTCCAGCGGTAACCCGTCGACCGACCCGGTATTCGGGAGGGTGTATCTCGAACGAGGATCCGAGGTGGCAGTGTATTTACGAGCCATGGAAAGACCGCGGCGACTGGCACACTCGGAGGCCGAGTCCCGGCAATTGGTGCTCGCCGCGTTGAAGGAGTGGGAACGATGACTGACCTAGCCGCCGCTCGCTGGTTCAAGAGCCGCCGCAGTTCCGGACAGCAGGACTGCGTGGAGGTCGCATTCCTCGGCAGCGGAACAGTCGGAGTGCGCGACTCGAAGAATCCGACCGGCCCGGCACTCACCTTCGGACCTGCCCAGTGGGACGGATTCGTCGTCGCTCTTGCCGCCAACCGATTCCAGCGTTGACCCGTCGACCAGCAGGGTAGTCGGGAGGCACTGCCCAGCAGTCCTGTGCGGCGGCCGGATAGGCCGCCGCACCAGGCACCTATTTCGCCCGCTCCAGTCGCCCCTGCCTCGGAACGAGAACATCATGGCGGTACACGATAGGTGCCGTGACATTGGTGTTGATATATTTCTCGGAGCCTTTGTACCAGAGAACCTGCACGGGATCTTTCCCGTCCATGAACAGAAAAACCCCTTCGGAGGATTCGTCCGTCCACACATCCCGACTCATGAACCCCTCCCAGCACACGGAAGTCGTCCCCGCCCACTTATTGAGGTACTCGGAGTCGGTGTTGTCGGGAACATCGATTATACGGTCCCAGGCCCCCTGCCATCCCGCCACAACTGCCATCGCATCCAGTGTGACGGGCTCGGCCCCCATAGCAGCTCGGTACACCTCCGTATTGAACGGTTCCGCAGGTCCGAGCACCTCCCTGGTCCCCCACAAATCGAAGGTACGACCGACGCACAGCGGTTCCTTTTTCGGCTCCGTTCCAAGCGCTTCGCGCACCAAGGAGCAACCGCTCGTGAACATGGAAATGCAGCAAACCAGAACGATTCCCGCCTTGAAATTCATCTCGTTATCGCACCTGTTCTCACGAGCACAGCAGACGACCTACTCCGTCGGCACCGGTGTCAGTTCGTTGTATTCTGGGATAAGCACCGTGTGTCGGTGCACAACTGGGTTTTCCTCAGTGATGAAGAAGTCTTTTTCCGGACCGGTGTACCACAGAACTTGCACAGGGATTCCGCCATCCATGAAAAGATAAACTCCTTCCGATGTCCCATCTGCCCATATGTCGCGAGTGATGAAACCTTCCCAGCAAATAGCAGTGGTTCCGGCCCAGGAGTTGAGTTCTTCTGCGGTGGTGTTCTCGGGGACATCGATCATCCGGTCCCAGTTCCCTCGCCAGCCCGCAACTGCTGCGATCGCATCCAATGTCGTGGGCTCCGCCCCCAGCGCTGCCCGCCGCGCCTCTCTATCGAAGGGTTCCGCGGGGCCCACCACTTCACGAGTTCTCCAGAGGTCGAAGGTAGCCCCGACGCACGGTGGTTCGCCCTTCGGATTTATTCCCGGCCCCTCGCGGACCATCGAACAACCACTCGACAAAATCGAAAGGTAGATTATGCACGCAACCAACGCGCACTTTTCCTTCATACCCCGGTCCTGTTTCTTCCGAAGGAAGTAATACCACCCGAGCTCGATTGCACCTATTCCGCCGGTTCGAGTTTTCCGCGATCAGGAATTAGAATGTCATATCGGTTCACAACTGGCGAGCTCCTCTTGATGCGGAAGTCTTTTTCGGAACCCGCATACCACAGAACCTGCACAGGTTTTCTGCCCTCCATGAAGAGAAGCACTCCCTCCGACGATTCATCTGCCCATACATCGCGAACGATGAGACCCTCCCAGCAGACTCCGGCCGCCCCCGCCCACCTATTGAGTTCTTCGGCAGTGGTATTGTCAGGAACGTCGATTATCCGGTCCCAGCCTCCCTGCCAACCCGCTACTTGTGCTATGGCGTCGAGTGTTGTGGATTCCGTCCCCAAGGCCGCTCGACGCGCCTCGGCATTGAAAGGCTCCGCAGGGCCGAGAACATTCCGAGTACCCCACAGGTCGAAGGTGGGTCCGACACATTTCGGTTCTTCCGTCTGACTCGGCCCGGAGCCGCTACGAATCAGCGAACACCCGGTGATCAACAACAAAATACCAGCCAACACCACGATGAGTGAGCATTTTGCTTTCATATATTCGCCCTAATTGCTTGTGGGTAGCGGGATATCGATACCCGGCGCCTGGTCTATGTCCTCCTCGGTGAACTGGTTACTCCAGGCTATAACAGGCGCTCCAGCCGGGTTTTCAGGAGGTATCGCGAGGACGAGGGCATTTCCACTGTCTATTTCATTCTTGATGAGCTGCTGCAATTCCTCGGGCGACGCATCGGGGTAGGCAGCGCCTATCTCACGTCCGAGCTGGTTGTTGAACAGGTCCATAGCTTCCCTATTCGGCGGGTTGCCACCAAGTTTTTCATGGGCGGTACCATACATTTCGGTCCACTCGGGACCGAACCGTTGCGCCATGAGCGCGTTCCAGTATGCGTGCCGAAATGCATCGCCCTGTCCGTCGTCGGCAGAGTCCGGATAGGCAGCCAAGGCAGCCGCCTTGGCTTGCTCCGTCATCTCGAACTGGTCGACGATGCCCGCGTAGTCCTTCTCTGCGAGCAGCATCGACATCACGGCGATCTCCTCGGTACTGAGCATCTGGGGCTGCAGTCCGGGCTTTACTCGCTGGAGCGCCTCCAGCTGCCACCCGGTCGGCCATAGTTGCAGATCACCGACCGACGAGTCGGTCTGATAGTCCTCGAGTATCTTCGCGAGTTCAGGGTCACTCGGTTTCGCGGCTAGCGCAGTTTTCACGGAGTCGGTCAGGTTCTCGAGGAGAGTTGCGAACTTTGCGCCGCCTTCCAGATCTGCTTCGAGGATATTGGTGAGCGCGCTTTGCAACGTTATCTGGAAGGATAGTTCGGCCGATTCCTTGGCGGTCACGGCGGCGGGTCCGAAGGGAAAGAACTCTGTCGCGATCTCCCAGTTCGACCGGTACGAGTCGACCGTACCGTCGCCGTTGACGAACAAATCCCAGCGGGAGGATTCGACCTCCTCCTTGGTATCCCGGATGGTCTGGATCTCGGTGGCGATCGTATCGGCCAGACTGCGGGCGAGCTTACCCATCGCGTCGAGTACGTCGGCGGTATCGAATGCCTCGTTGCGGTCGATGAGCGCCCGGTCGCGAGCCGCCGTTCCGGCCTCACTGTCGAAGAATTCTTGTGACGTGTCGATCTTCTTCGCCGCCGAATCGGCCTCGCGATCCACCGTTTGCGAACTTCCACCCAGCTTGAAGGCGGTGTCGGCGATGTGATGGACCTGCCATCCGAGGACTTGATCGATGGTCAATGGTTCCCTGGTCATCGGGGTCCCGTCTGCTCTATATCCTTGCCGGCGTCGCCTACGTCCGCGGCGAAACCTTGGTCGGCGCCTTCGAAGGCGACCGCCTGCCGATCGAGTTCGTCGGCGAACCATGTCTGCCGGCTCGCGTGGTACTGCACCACCCTGTCCATGGCCTTGAGCGATTCCTCGATCTTGACTGCGAGGTCGGAGTTCGTCATCTGGCTTCGCGCGGCATCGCGGCTCGGCTTCGCGATCGGCGCGACACCGTTGAGGGTTGCGGCATGGGCGCGTAGTTCGACAGCCAGTGCACGCATCTTGGCGGGATCGATATTCGTCATCAGCGCAGCCGGCTTCTGTCGGCGGCGTGCCGGTCGGCGTCGCCGAACGCCCGCTCGGCGGCTGCCGTGGCTTCCGCCAAGGCCAGCCGATGGGTATCCGCTATGACCGTTGCCAAGTGGTCCGGCCCGTCGTCCATGGCGTAGTCGGCCAGCCAGATATTGGTGATCCGGCCCGTCACATCGGTTTCGATACGGACGCTGCCGTCCCTGGATCGAATGGCGCCGCGGATCTCGGCCAGCTCCGCGTTGATCCGGGCGATCTCCGCTGCGCGGTCGCTGCTGTTCACACTCGTTCTCCCCTTGCCCCCTGGCGAACTGCGCCGCTATCGGGTGCCGTCCAGTTCTGTCGCGAACATCCTCGCATACGGGGCGTTTCGGCGTCGAAGCCGACGTTGCGGCCGGACATCGCTGTGCAAACGAAGTGCGTGGCAACGGAAACGAGCTGGTCGCGCTCGTCACGCAGACACAACCCGTCATGCGCCGCTCCTGGCCGGTGGCGTCGACGAAAGAGTCGGCGGAACATCACCTTTCAGATGTTTTCGGCGAGTGCCGTCAGCCATTGCCGGATGGTGGTTCGTAGGTCCTCCCGGCCGGCTGGGGTGCCCGGTTCGAGCCCTCTCCGGGACCGGGCACCGTGGAGGCGGTCGAAGAGCAATCCTTCGAGCAGGCTGATCAGGTCGTATGCCGCCCGCTGCGGGTGTGGGGCACCGAGCGCGGTCATCAGTGATTCCGCCGCGGGGACGGAGAACAGGCATCCGGCCAGCGCGGCCCGGAGTTCGTCGCTGAGGGCACTGTCGACGGTGAGGGCGTAGCGGGCGAGCACGTCGCGGCGACGGAGTCCCAGCAGCAGGTCGAGTTGGGTGGCGATGAAATCGGCAGCGGCTTCGGTGGTGAACGATTGCTCCGGCTCCATTGCTGTCTGGAAGGTGTCGCGCGAAACGCTGGTCAGGTGGGTGATCGCGGCGTCGAGGAGTTCGCGGCGGGTGCGGTAGTAATACGACGTCGACCCTCGGGCGAGCCCGAGGTGGCGGTCGATCGCGGGGTGGCTCACCGCCCGGCTTCCGCCGGCCGCTGCGAGGTCCAGGACCGTCTCGCAGATCGCGGTCCGCCTGGCCACCCCGCGCCGGACCGGAGCTGCGGGCGGCCCGGCGTCGCCGAGTTCGCTCACCGCTGTCCTCCTCGATAGGTCGTCACCGACGCGACGCTCGGATAGTGGGCTCGGCCACTTCTGTATCACCTCACCGCCGCATTCCTCTAACAATATAGAGGACGCTTCCCCGGATGGGGATACGGAAGGAAGGCAGAGCGAAAATGACCGAACAGCATCTGGTGGACCACGTCTCCGACACCGCACGATGGGTCGCCGTCCACCGCGCCACCGAAACCGAGCGCCCGGACGCCCTGTTCGCCGACCCGTACGCGGCGCGCCTGGCCGGCCCGCGAGGACGAGAGATCGCGGCCCATGCCGCGGAATCCATAGCCGATGACTGGTTTCTGGTCACCCGCACCAAACTCGTCGACGATCAGGTGACCGCGGCCGTCGCCACAGGATCCGATGTGGTGCTCAACCTCGGTGCCGGACTCGACACCCGCCCCTACCGAATGTCGCTACCGGCTGATCTGCGATGGATCGAAGCCGACCTGCCGGGCATGATTGCCGAGAAGAACGCACTGCTCGCCGACGCCGAGCCCAGGTGCCGGTTGCAGCGCATCGGCTTGGATGTCACCGACACCGACGCCCTCACCACCTTCCTCGACGCGGCACTCGACAACGCCTCCCGAGCCCTGGTGGTGACCGAAGGTCTGGTCATGTACCTGACGGAAACCGATGCCGTCGAGCTGACTCGCGCCCTGCAACATCCCGCCGTCACACATTGGTGCCTGGATTTCAGCACCGCGGGCGTCGCGGCGTTGATGGCCGACCGCAACCGGGGACTGCTGCGCCACGCACCGTGGACCTTCCTACCCGAAACCGGTCTCGCCTTCTTCGAAAACCTCGGCTGGATCACCGAATACGTGGAGTCGCTGCTGACCGCGGCCGCGCGGCTCGATCGGCTGTCCGCACCGGAAATGTCGGCCGCGGCCACGGGGCCGCAACCAGATCCCCGGGCACCCGGCCACTGGCCCTTCAGCGCCGTCGCGCTCCTCACCCACTCCATTCGGCAGCAGCGGTAGCCACCGGCGAGTTCATCGACTGTCCGCACCGATCCCCTGCGCGTACTGATACCTCGGCCGGACAATCTTCGCCGGCGACCGCACCCATCAGCTGCCGAACGGGTCGAGGCCGGTGAGAGCCGTAGTCGCGGCCCACAGAGCGGTCGCGACGGCGAAGTCGGTCATGTGCGGATGTGGTGTCTCCCGATGCGGTTTTCCACGTAGACCGAACACCCTCGGTCCCCACAGTTGCCCGCCGGTGATCGCAGTGTCCAGGACGGCTCGGGTTATCGGCTTCGCGCCCGAGTCTTTGCCGTGCAGTGCCACACCCGCCGGCATGCCGCGCAGCCGTTGGGCGGTGGTGCGTACGAACAAGGGCGGGCGTGCTGGAGTCAGCGAGTCCAGGGCACCGCCGGGATGAACTACCACGCTGGCGGTATCGACGCCGCGGGCACGCAGGCGGCGATCGAGTTCGAATCCGAACGACATCTGAGCCAGCTTCGAACGGCCGTAAGTGCGCTTGGACCGATAGTCGCGTTCGGATTGCAGATCGGTGAGATCCAGCCGCTCCGTCCGTGCCGCGTAGCTGCCCACCGTGATCACCCGGCTGTCGGCGGTGGCCGCCAGCACCGGCGCCAGATGAGCGATCAGCGCGAAATGCCCGAGATAATTCGTGGCGAGCATCAGCTCGTACCCCTGCGGGCTCACGCGCCGATCGGGGCCGGGCAGCAGGATTCCGGCATTGAGGACCACCGCATCCAATCTGTCGGCATCGAGTGCACCTACGGAGGCGGGCAGCGACGACAGATCGGCCAGATTCAGCGGCACCGATCGTAGCCGGGCGTTCGGGACACGCGACCGGATCGCCTGCATCGCGACGCCGGCCTTTGCGCTGTCGCGGCAGCCCATCACGATGGTGGCGCCACTGGCCGCGAGCTGCTCGGCAGCGAAATACCCGATGCCCGCACTGGCACCGGTGATCAGAAAGGTCTTCCCCGCGGCCCTGCCCGGGCTCTGCCAACTCATGCCATCGATGTTCATACCGGCCTCTTGCACCGCCATTGCGTTGTACTTGCGCCGCACGCGTGTCCCGACGCCGGGAGGTCCCGCCGTCCGGCGCGGAGGCCGACTGCGATAAACAATTGGACTCGGCTCCGCACTTGTGTTTTATTTCCGGGTGGGCAATGTCCAGATCGGACTGTCTATCCCTTGGGAAGAGGTGTTTTGTGACCCGGCCCGCGCCGAGCGCGCCCGACTGCATCGCGTAGTCGTCCCCCTCGCCGTGACCTCACGGCTTCTACGAGACGACACGTACCGACGTCTGCGGTTCCCGTGGCATCCGTCTGCCTGTAACGGCATACAGCGTCGACAAGGCTGAAGCCGTCCGCAGTCCTGCCCTGGTTTCCGAAACCGCTCGGCCTGCTCGCAAGGATCACTTCAATCCCGGCTCCTGGACCGATCCGGCAGTTCCGCACTTCGGCGCATCTCCGTGTGCGGTGGCCGGCACCTTCCCGGAGCCCTGTTCAAGGGTTTCTACGTTGACTTCTTCCTCATCCGGATCCGGGTTTGCCGCCCAGCGGGTGCGGACGAGTTCGGCCGATCCGAAAGTCGTGCTCGGATCGGGTACACCGAGGGCGGTGCCGAAGGCGAGCCGGCAGATTTCGTCGGCGCCGTCCAGATCCGCTCGAATCATCGGGCGTACGGATATGGCTCCCTTTGCCGAACTCATACCTGCCTCCCGCCGCTGATGAACTGCCATTTCACCACGCCAGAACAGTCCTGGGCAGAATCGACGCGACTGTGCCTGTTCGGATGGATCGAACGTATCCGAACGGACGTAGGGTTCGACCGTCTGTATTCGGCGAGATGACCGCGACCCTCCACACGTTCACCGACGATGGGAGAGGTAGCCATCGGTCGTTTTGCTGCTCCGGCTATTGCGACGGAGTTCCGTGGCGGAGTATTCCGCTTTCTGGATCGACTCGGCTGCCGAAATCACGTTTGCCTCGGAGAGAACCACTTGTGGGGCGGGCGGGGCTCGAACCCGCGACCAATGGATTATGAGTCCACGGCTCTAACCGACTGAGCTACCGCCCCTCGTCGCGGCCAGTGGCCGCAGGTGTGGGATGGTACCCGGTTGGGCGGACGGGGGCCAATCGAGCGGGGCGTGGTCTCGGTGGGGAGCTGCGCGGGGTGGTTAGGGTGGGGTGTTGCCGAGCGGAGGAGGGCGTGTGGCCGGGTTGTTCGTACGGGTGTTGCGGGCGCACCAGTGGATCTACGAGAAGAGCGGCGGGCTGGTGGGGCATCGATTGCTGTTCGGGAATCCGACGCTGCTGCTGCGGACCGTGGGGCGTAAGACCGGCTTACCGCGGACGTCGGCGCTGACCTACGCAAAGGATGGGGAGGATTTTCTGGTGACCGCGTCGAACGGCGGATCGCCGCGGCCGCCGGGGTGGCTGGCGAATGTGAAGGCGCGGCCGGAATGTGAGGTGCGAGTGGGGCGGCGCGCGTTTCCGGTGGTGGCTCGGGCTACTCTGCCCGGCGATCCGGGGTACGCGCGCCGCTGGGGGCTGGTGGACGCGGTGAACAAGGGCCGGTACAGCGAATATCAGCAGAAGACCCGGCGTCCGATTGCGGTGGTGGTGCTTTCGCCCGCGGTGGCGAATCAGTCGGAGTAGGTGTCCGATCCGGCCCGCACCCGCGTTCTGCGCGAAACGAGTTCCTCCGGTGGCCGGCTGGCGAGATGAACTACGGAGGCAACGAGAATCAGGATTGCGAGTACTACCAATGCGGTAACCACGGCACGCACAGTAACGGTGGCCGGTGAACGCTGCACCCGAGAGCGGTCTATGCCCGTTCGTGAATCCTTTTGATTCGGAAGCGGTTTCGAAAGTAACCCAAAATTCTTCAGAAACATCCGATGATTACCGGATAATTTGAGACACAACCGGCACAAGGCGGACAATCTGTGAAAATGCAGGTTTCCATCCTATATCAAATTGATATAATTCCTGGCGTGGCGCGCCGCATCCGAATCGAACCCCCAAGGCCCACAACGGGATTCACGCAGGCGTTACAGAACGCCCGATCACATGCCACAAAGCCACCTTCGAATATTACACGCAACTTTTGGTTACATCCATTGGATGCCCGCGGAACCGTTCGATCAGCCCCCGCCGCCACCGCCCCCGCAACCACCTCCGCCACCCCCACAGCCGCCGCCGCCCCCATCGCTCGACCCGCCGTCGCCCGAACTCCAACCGCCCGAACCGCTGTCGCCCGCGAAGTAGCTTCCGCCCGCGTAATACCCGCCCCGCCGCGCTCGACTCCCACGCCGGCCGGAACCGGCCTTGCCGATCGCGAGGACGATACCCACGACTGCCCCCACGCAGAGCAAGCCCACCATCAGCAGGAAGAAGAATCCCAGCACCAGGTCCATCAGTCCACGGTACCGACGAATACCACTGCCGCATCGGCGAATCCGGCCGCCGGGCCGGCAGGCGACGCCGCCACGAAGCCGACAGCCGCGAACGGACGCGAAGGATCCCACCGCCCGGGGCAACGCGGATAATGGCGGTGTGTTCACTTTCGCCCGCCCTCGGCAGCACCGCCACGGTATCGAGCCGGCCGCCGTGGAGCGCGCGGTCCGCGAACTCGAACTTCCGGAGGCCGTCTACAAAACCTGTCCGTGGGAACCGCGAGAACTCGTCGCCACCGGGCTACGGCAATGGCTGCGTTGCTGCGGCCCGGCGCTGGCCGACGACCAGACCATCGGAATGCCGTCGCGCGCGGTCGACGAAGCCTGGCACGGTTTGATTCTGTGTACGCGGCGGTATGCCGAATTCTGTGAACGCGCCTATGGGCAGTTCCTGCACCACCACCCGGCGGGCGCGGAACCGGCAGAATCTGCGGCGGTCGATACGGCCGGTCGGTTGGGCCGGACGGTGGTGGCATGGGCGCTGGTCGCCCGGCCCGGCGAGGAGTGCGTACTGTGGGATCTGGACTCCCGGCTGGGGCTGGCGGATCCCTGGGGAATCCCCGAACAGCGAGTCGCCGCGGTAACCGCGGCATTGCGTGAGCGCGCAGGTGAGGACCGAATCCGGCTACCCTTCCGCGATAACCGCCCGAAACGGGCAATCCGGAAAGGGGCGGCGTATTCTTCTGCGGTATCTTCGGCGGGGTGAGTTACTCAGCCGCCGCAGCGGTCACCACCGAACTTGCCCTGATGCCGGGTTTCCTCGACCCGGTGAATCTGCTCAATTCGTTCGGCACCTGGGTGTTGCTGGGCCTACTCGTCGTGGTGTTCGTCGAATCGGGTTTGCTGTTCCCGCTGCTGCCCGGTGATTCGCTGCTGTTCACCGCGGGGCTCATCGCCGCGTCCAAATCGACCGAAATCGAACCCTTCGCCCCGATCGGAGTGCTGCTCATATTGATCCCGATCGCGGCGATCGCCGGCGATCAGGTCGGGTATCTGATCGGCTCCCGGGGCGGTACGGCGTTGTTCAAGAGCAATGACGCGAAAATTTTCAAGAAGTCCTATATCGACGAATCGCACGCGTTCTTCGAGAAACACGGGCCGATCACCATCGTGCTGGCCCGCTTCGTGCCCATCGTGCGCACCTACGCGCCGCTGGTCGCGGGCGCGGCGAAGATGAAGTACTCGATATTCCTCACCTACAACGTGCTCGGCGGTGTGCTGTGGGGCGCCGGGGTGACGATGCTGGGTTACCTGCTGGGGCAGATCGAGTTCGTACGCGACAATATCGACCTCATCTTCCTGCTGATCGTGGCCGTTTCGGTGCTGCCCATCGTGTGGGAGGTGTTCAAGCGGTACCGGTCGGGGCGAGCGAACGGTAAAGCGCCGAAGAACAACGACGAACCGGTCGACCACCCCGCCGTCTGACACCGGGTTCCCGGCCGGGCGAACTGCGGCCGGGGTGTGCCGTACGTCATCCGGGCCGTCTCCGAGGTTGTGCACAGCGCCTCGCAGGCGGCCCGTTGTCGTATGCGGCACACAACCACCGCAGTCCCGGCACACAACCACTGCATCCCTGGTTCCCGTCCCTACCCCCTGGCAGGAGACCTCGACGCTCCGGGCACATACCCGCCACCCGACTGTGCACCTTCTCCCGCCCGACCCGGCTACACACCCTCCCGCGCCCCCGGCAACCCCCTCCCCCGTACCACCCGGCAACAGCCCCTCCCCCGCGACGCCCGGCCCGCACCTTCTCCCACGTCGCCGGCTGCGGCCGCGTACATCCGATCCGGAATCCCGCGCCGTTCCGCCGCCCTCCCGCCGGCCGTTGGCCGCGATCAAACCTTATTCGGGTAAGCGTCCGGCTTCGTTCTCGGCAGCGGTCCACGGCTCGGCCACAAAGACCACGGCCGACCGGTCAGCCGGTCGGCCGTGTCATTTGTGACAGCATCCGGCAAGGACCCGGCTGCCGGAATCTCCGCGGCCGGACCGGATGATCAGCGCACCAGGCGGCGGATGAACTTGTTGCCGAACAGGGTGCCGATGGTCTTCTCCAGCGTGGCGGCGGTGGCCTCGCTGTAGGGGTACCAGATGTTCTCCTTCTTCAGGCCCCAGCGGTCCAGCAGAACGGGCTGCGGGTGGACGAAACTGCGCAGCGCGTCACGCCCGTTCACCTGGCCCATCCCGCTGTCCTTGCGGCCACCGAACGGTGCTTCGGCGACGCCGTAGATCACCGAGGCGTCGTTCTGCACCACCGACCCGGTCTTGAGCTGTTTGGCCAGCCGGACGACCTTGTTCTTGTCCTTGGTGAACACGCTGCCGCTGAGCCCGTACTGGCAGTCGTTGGCCATCCGCACGGCCTCTTCTTCGTCCCGGACGCGCATGATGGCGACGATGGGGCCGAAGGTTTCCTGCTGCATGAGGTCCATATCGTGGGTGACGTCCACGACCACGGTGGGCTTGAAGAACACCCCCTCGGCGGTATCGGATTCGCCGCCGAGCAGGACGGTGGCGCCCTTGGACTTGGCGTCCTCGACATGCTTCTCGACGATCTCGAGCTGGCGGTCCCAGAACAGCGGGCCGACGTCCTTGCCGGAGGGGCCGTAGGTGACCTCGGCGGCGCGTTTGCGGACCTGTTCGATGAACTCGTCGGCGATGCTTTCCACCACGTAGATGCGTTCGACACCGACGCATACCTGCCCGGTGTTGAACATCGACAGGTACACCGCGCCCAGCGACGCGCGATCCAGGTCGGCGTCGGCGCAGACGATCATCGCGTCCTTTCCGCCCAGTTCGAGGGTGCACGGGATGAGCCGCTGCGCGCAGGCCGCGGCGATCTTCTTACCGGTGCCGACGCTGCCGGTGAAGGAGATCTTGTCGATATCGCCGTTGACCAGGGCGGCGCCGGTTTCGCCGTCGCCGTGCACGACCTGCAGGACATCCTTGGGGACGCCGGCTTCGTGCAGGACCTTGACCGCCCATTCCCCGGAGTGCGGGGTGACCTCGGACGGTTTCAGGATTACCGAGTTCCCGGCGATCAGCGCCTGGGCGATCGGGTTCAGCGACAGGATGAAGGGGCCGTTCCACGGAGTGATCACGCCGACGACGCCGAGCGGCTGGTAATTGATGACCAGCTTCTTCAGCGGCAGCATGTAGCCGTGCAGGCGGCGGTTCTCGTCGGACAGGTCCTTGACGGCGCGCCCGCTCCAGTAGTTCAGGAAATCACAGGCCGGCACCATTTCCACGGCCAGCGCCTCGACCCGCGGTTTACCGGTTTCCTGCATCACCGTTTCGACGATCTCGTCGCGGCGCTTCAGCAGTACCGAAACCGCGTTGCGGATGATCGCGGCGCGTTCCTTGATCGGCCGGGCGGCCCAGCCGGGTTGGGCGGCGCGGGCCGTGGCCAGCGCCGCGGCTACATCGTCGGCCGTGCTCACCTCGATCTCGCCGACGCGTTCGCGGGTAGCGGGGCTGCGCAGCTCGAGCCGACGGCGTCCGTCGGCGGTCGGCTCCAGCTGTTCAACGATGGCCATGGTGATCTCTCCTCACCCGAGGAATTGGAACAGGTTCTACTTTGATTCGGAGCTTACGGCATGGCCGCGAGCCGCGCAGCAAGGTTGCTGCACACGTTAGGGCCACCCGGGCAGGGCGACCTATCAAGCGATTGAATCAAGTGATTGACAATGGTCGTCGGCCGGGTCACGATCGAGGCGCGGTCGCACTGTGCCCGGCCGCGCACCCGAGCGGCAGGAGAACGATGACAGCCGAACCCGCGGGCGCGAGTCTCACCGCGCCCTACACGATCGAATTCCCGTACAACCGCACGGTCGGCGAGAAGATCGGCACGTTCCTCGGCGGTCTCCGCGACGGTGAACTGTACGGGGTACGCACCGAATCCGGGGCAGTCATCTGCCCGGCCCTCGAATTCGATCCGGCCACCGCCGCGCCCACCGGTGAACTGGTGCGGCTCGATCCCGTCGGCACGGTGCGGCACTGGACCTGGGTGCCCACCCGGCCCGGCGACGAGATCGCGGCCGGCCATTTCGCCTGGGCCCTGATCGCCATCGACGGCACCGAGGGTGCCCTCTTCCACGCCGTGGACACCGGCGGCGACCCCGCCCGCCTCACCGCCGGCCTGCGAGTGAAACCCCGCTGGCGCGCGGAACGAGTGGGCAGTATCCGCGATATCGTCTGCTTCGAGCCGGTGGAGGCGTGATGAGTACTCTGCCCAACCCGGTGGAATCGTTCACCAGCCCGCACAAGGTGGACTACACCTTCGTCGCCGGCACCGGCCGCTCGACCTTCCTGCGCGGCCTGAAGCACCGCACCCTGCTGGCCCGCCGCTGCGGCACCTGCGAGCGCGTGTACCTGCCCGCGCCGGAATTCTGCTCCCGCTGCCTCGTCGAACTGTCCGAACCGTTCGAACTGGGCGGCAGCGGTGTCGTCAAAACTTTCTGCGTGGTGAACTTCCCGTTCCCCGGCCAGACGATCGACCCGCCGTATCTGGTCGCCTACATCCAGGTGGACGGTGCGGACACCACCCTCATGCACCTGATCCGTGAGGTCGAACTGAGCGAGGTCCATATCGGTATGCGGGTGGAGCCGGTGTGGTGCGCCGAGGAGGACCTGGACACATCCATGAACAGCATTCGCTACTACCGGCCGATCACGGGAGGTTCCGATGCGTGATGTCGCGGTGGTGGCATTCGCCCAGTCACCGGGTATGGCAGCCGATCGCCAGGACGATATGGCCGAGATCCTGCTGCCGGTGATGCGGGAGGCTCTCGCGTCGGCGGGGATCGACCGCACCGAGGTCGATTTCTGGGCTTCGGGCAGCCACGATTTCCACGAGGGCCGGACCTTCGCCTATATCGAATCCCTCGACGCGGTGGGCGCTTGGCCGCCGATCTCGGAATCGCATGTCGAGATGGACGCGGCCTGGGCGGCGTACGAGGCGTGGTCGTGGCTGCAACTAGGCGAGGGTGAGATCGCCGTGGTCTACGGGGTCGGGCGCGGTTCGCTGGCGCAGGACCTGGACCGGGTCACCAGCACCCAGCTCGACCCCTACTTCCTGGCCCCGCTGCGGCCGCATCAGGACGCGCTCGCCGCCATCCAGGCGCAGGCGCTGATCGCGGCCGGCGCGCTGGACGAGAAGCAGATGGCCGAAGTGGTCGCCCGGGCCCGCGTGGGCGCGGTGGGTAATCCGGCCGCGCAGGTGTCGGGCGAGGTCACGGTGGACGAACTGCTGGCTGCCCCGTACCTCGCGTCGCCGCTGCGGGAACACGATCGCGGTCCCATCGGGGATGCCGCGGCCGTGCTGGTGCTGGCCGCCGGTGACACCGCACGCCGGCTGGCGCAGCGCCCGGCCTGGGTGCGCGGCGCCGACCATCGGATGGATTCGCACTATCCGGGCACCCGCGATCTCACCCGCACCGATACCGTCCGGATCGCCGCGGACAAGGCGGCACGGCAGGCCGGCTTCGCCGCCCGCGATGTCGATATCGCCGAACTGCACACCGAATACAGCTATCAGGAACCACTGCTCGCCGGAGCTCTCGAACTGTCCGGCGTCGTCAATCCCCGCGGCGGACCGCTGGTCGCCCGCCCGGCCACGGCGACCGGACTGATCCGGATCGGCGACGCCGCCCGGCACATCCTGACCGGCGGCGCGGACCGCACCCTGGCGCACGCCACCAACGGGCCCGCGCTCCAGCAGAACATGATCTGCCTATTGGAGGGAGACCGGTGAAACTCGCGGTCGTCGGAATCGGACAGAGCAAACAGGCCAAGAAACGCAAGGTCACCATCGGCGCGATGGTGCGCGAAGCCGTCGACGAGGCAATGGCCGACGCCGAACTGGAATTCGGCGATATCGATGCCGTCGTGCTGTCGAAAACACCCGACCTGTTCGACGGGGTGATGAACCCGGAACTGTATCTGGCCGATGCCATGGGTGCGCGCGGCCTGCCGGTGACCCGGGTGTTCACCGGCGGCAGCGTCGGCGGGCACGCCGCCATCTACGGCGCGCACCTGGTGCAGGCGGGGCTGGCGCGGCGGGTGCTGGTGGTCGCGTATTCGAAAGAGTCCGAGGGTGATTTCACCTGGGCGCTCTCGCGTGGACTGCCGTTCAGCGCGCAACTGGGTGCGGGGGCGGGCGCGCATTTCGCGCCCGTGATCCGGGAGTACATACGCCGCTCGGAAGCGCCCGAGCATATCGGCTGGCAGATCGCGGTGAACCATCGGTTGAACGCGACCCGCAATCCCTACGCCCACATCCAGTTACCGGATATCACCGTCGACCAGGTGCGGGAATCACGGATGCTGTGGGATCCGATCCGGTTCCTCGAATCGTGCCCGTCCTCGGACGGGTCGTGCGCGGTGGTGATCACCGGCGAGGACGACGCCCACCACACAGGCCGCCCGCCGGCCTGGATCCACGGAATGTCGTGGCGCACCGAAACCGGGCATTTCGCCGGACGCGACGAAGTGAATCCCGAAGCCGGACGGCAGTGCGCCGCCGACGCCTACCGGCAGGCCGGCATCACCGACCCGGCACACGATATCGATACCGCCGAGCTCTATATCCCCTACAGCTGGTTCGAACCGATCTGGCTGGAGAACGTGGGCCTCGCCGAGGTCGGCGAGGGCTGGAAGATGGTCGACGCCGGGCACACCGCGTTCGACGGATCGCTGCCGATCAACCCGTCCGGCGGGGTGCTCTCCGGAAACCCCACCGGCGCAACAGGTCTGCTGCGGTTCGCCGAGGCGGCCATGCAGGTGCGCGGGACCGCGGGTGAACACCAGGTACCGGACGCGCGGCGCGCCGTCGGGCATGCGATGGGTGGGGCGGCGCAGTTCCATGCACTGTGGGTGGTCGGGTCCGAACCACCGCAATCCTGACCACCTGGGCATATGGGTGTCGCCACTTACGCCCCCGACCGGACAGCTCCGCAAGCCCCGGCCGAACGCCACCGGCCGGGGTCCCGCGCCCGCGGGACCCCGGCGAGCTCGAACGTTCCCGTCCGGTCACACGCACGCATGGGGCCGATAGCAACACTGGACCGGCCGCCTGACCAGTGAGGACCGGCACAGCAGACGAAACGTTCCGGAACGGGACAGCAACGCTTCCGCGGTGCGCGGCACCGCACGAACAAGGAGAGAGAGCATGACCGAGCGGGTATATGTCGCCGGGGTCGGGATGACGAAATTCGAGAAGATCCAGACCCGCGACTGGACCTACCCGGAAATGGTCGCCGAGGCCGTGGGCCAGGCGCTCACCGATGCGGGGGTGACCTACGACCAGGTGCAGCGCGCCGCCGTCGGCTACGTCTTCCAGCCGTCCACGGCGGGTCAGCGGGCGCTCTACGATATCGGGCTCACCGGTATCCCGATGGTGAACGTCAACAACAACTGCGCCACCGGGTCCACGGCGCTGGTTCTCGCCCGGGAATGGGTGCAGGCCGGACTGGCCGATATTGTCCTCGCGGTCGGGTTCGAGCAGATGACCAAACAGGCGATGGCCGGGGACGGTTCGATGCCCGAGGTCACCACCGTCGACCGGCATATGGGCGCGCTGAAAGCAGCCGCGGGTTTCAGCGCCGCGCCGATGACCGCCCAATTCTTCAGCGCCGCCGCAGGCGAGCATATGTTGCGGTACGGGACGACGCGCGAGCAGCTCGCGCAGGTCGCGGTGAAAAACCACGAACACTCCACCCGCAACCCGAAAGCCCAATTCCAGGACGCCTACACCCTCGATCAGGTGCTCGGCGACAAAATGGTCTCCGATCCGCTCACGCGCTCGCAGTGCTCCCCCATGTCCGACGGCGCGGGCGCGGCAGTGCTGGTCAGCGAACGCTACGTCCGCGAACACGGCCTCGACCGGGCGGTACCGATTCTCGCCCAGGAACTGGTGACCGATACCGGCGCCTGCTTCGACTCGAATTCGATGATCGACGTGGTGGGTTCGCCCATGGCCCGGATCGCCGGGCAGCGGGTGCTCGAGACCGCCGGGGTGGGGATCGACGATATCGATGTTCTGGAGTTGCACGACTGCTTCTCGATCAACGAACTGCTCACCTACGAGGCGCTCGGTCTGTGCGGCGAAGGCGAATCGGGTGAGCTGGTCGCATCGGGCGCCACCACCTACGGCGGGCGCTGGGTGGTCAACCCGTCGGGCGGGCTCATCTCCAAGGGGCATCCGCTCGGCGCCACCGGGTTGGCGCAGTGCACCGAACTGGTCACGCAGGTGCGGGGCGGCGCGGGCGAGCGCCAGGTGGACGGCGCGCGGCTGGGTTTGGCGCACAACCTCGGGCTCGGCGGCGCCTGCGTGGTGACCCTCTACGGCGCGCCCGGCGCGGTCTCCTAGAGTTTCGATCATGACGCGAAGCCGGGTGCGGACCGGCCGGGAGGCACACCCGGCCGTGGCACCCTCGCGTGCGCACCCGGATCCCGGCGGGGCGGAGCGCACCGCCCCGGATCCGGACCTTCCGACCGATCAACGCCTCATCCTCGCCGCGGAACGCCTGTTCGCCGAACGCGGGATCGACGCGGTCTCGCTCCGTTCGGTGATGGCGGAGGCCGGCGCGAACGTCGCCTCGGTCCACTACCATTTCGGTTCCAAGGACGCCCTGGTGGAGGCGCTGATCAGCCGGCGCAGCGAGCAATTGCACGCCCGCCGTGCCGAATTGCTCGATACGGTCGAGAAATCCGGGGCACCGGACGCCCGCGCCCTCGCCGACGCCTTCGTCCGCCCGGTCGGCGAACTGGCGGCCGCCGGCGGCACACCGTGGATCCGCCTGGTCGCCGGGATCATGAGCGGTAACCACCCCGCGCTGACCAGGCTGACCGAAGGTTTCGCCCCCCAGGCCCGCCGCTTCAACGCCCTGCTCCAGCAGATCGACCCGGACACCGCCCCGCGCACGATCCGGTTCCGCCTCACCCAGGCCATGAACCTGACCTTCCAGACGCTCGGCGATCCGGAGGGCCTGCAGGGCATGCTCGCCCTCAGCGGCACCCGCCTCTCCCCCGGCGAACTGCTCGCCGAACTCGTCGATACGGTCACCGCCATCCTCACCGGCCCACCCGACCGCTGAACTGGCCACCGAGGCGTGGTACACACCCGCGTGTCGGTTACGCGTGGGCAACTACCGGCTCGTATACGAAGTCGACGATGGCAAAGTGATCATCCTGGTTGTCTCCGCCGGGCATCGCCGAGATATCTACGATCGGTAAACCCGCGGCGGAATTCGCTTGTAGCGAGTGGTATTCGAAGGACCGCGTGCAGAAGCGGCGGGACGAGCCGTTTCACCCGCCCCGCCGTCTGAAAAGCCGCCGAGTTCCGGAATTTCTCGCAGGTGCTTCGGTCAGGGCACTGCGCAGCCGGTGCCCGCGTTGATCCCGGTGCGGACCTCGATGGGCGCGCTGGTCACGACGACGCCGCCTTGCTCGGCGCTGATGAAATGCGTGCCCGGGTTGGGAGGGGTCCATGTCGTGGTCGCGACGATGCCGTTCGGTGTGACGACCGGCGGGTTGAATCCGACCATGACGTTGTTGTCGCGGAAGGTCACCGGCTGCGTGGTGTTGTTGACCGCGGCCCGCACCTGATAGGTGCAGGTGGTGCCGAAGGGCGTGGTGATGCCCATGCTCCGGCCCGGGTCGGCGCCGACGTTCTGCGGTACCGCACCGGCTCCGGGGGCCGCAAGGACGAGCGCAGTGGCGACGGCGCCGAGTCCGGTGACGGCGGCCGTGGACCGGCCGGTTCGATGGCTGGTACGGGAGCTGCTGTCGGAGTGGGTCGTAGTCATCGTTGATCACATCCCAACTGGTTCCATCGTGCGGGCCCGGATGGCCCGCTCGCGAGCTGTTTTCGTGGAACTGTGTCCAGCGTTGCAGTGCTTGCGATGGTCGTTGTCGACGGCGCTCAACGGCGGTACCCAGTTTATCCCCCGATACACCGGCCGGGTCCAAGGGTTGGACTGCATCGGTGTGATAACGACCCGGATCTGCGATCGGGGCCGCCCGACTGGTGACCGGGCGGATTCACCGCCTCGAATACCTTCGGCCGAAGCCGGAACGCACCCCCACCGCGATCGGGTGGGGGTGCGTTCAGCCGGGACGTTCCGGGGAATTCGCCGCTGCCCCCGGGCCGCCCGTGGCTTACATACCGGGGAATTTCTCGGCGGTGCCGAGATCGACCGGCAGGGCGGCTCCGGTGATGCCCCGGCCGGTATCGCCGACCAGGTACAGGACGGCGTCGGCGATCGCCTCGGCCTCGAGCCAGGGCTGTGGCAGCAGATTCAGTTTCTGCATGATCTCCGCGGTGTCCTCGAGCACCGGATTCTCGAGGTCCGGGCGGAAACCGCGCACCATCGGCTCGTTGTCGATCATGGTGGTCCGGATGTTGCCGGGATGCACCGAGTTCACGCGAATATTCGCCCACGCCAGTTCATTGGCCAGTGATTTGGCCAATCCGCGCACGGCATGTTTGGCGGCGACGTAGTGCGCGATCCCCGGAACCCCGCGCAGTCCCGCCATCGAACTGATCAACACGATCGATCCACCGCGGTCACCGGAAATGATATGCGGTACGGCAACTTTGGTGGTCTGCCAGACTCCGGTGGCATTGATGTCCATCATCTCGCGGAACTCGTCCGCAGTGAGCTCCCAGGACGCTTTCGGCGATGCGGCGATACCCGCGTTGGCGACGACGATATCCAGCCGGCCGAAACGCTCGACACCGGCGTCCACGGCCTGCTGCAGCGGCTCGAGGTCGCGGGTGTCGGCGACCGCCGTGACGATGCTGCGGCCCTCGGCTTCGACCAGTTTCGCGGTCTCCGCGAGATCGGCCTCGGTTGCCATCTCGTACGCCGCGGTCGCGACCGGCGCGCAGCGGTCGACGGCGATGATATCGGCGCCCTCGGACGCCAACTTCACGGCATGCGCGCGGCCCTGTCCCCGCGCCGCGCCGGTGATGAACGCGACCCGGCCGGTGAGCTTGCCCATGGTGCTCCTCTTTGTCGAAACTACTCGGCGCCCGTTTTCGTTGGGCTGTAACGGATGTCGGCGCGCCATACGGGGACGTCGCCACCTTCCCGGCCGAAGCCGGCGGCAACAACCGCTCACCCACGCGGGCCCTCGGGCCAGGCCCCCGTGGTCACGAGTGGTCGTTGCCGCGGGTTTCAGTTGACCTGCCGGCCTTCGCCCCAGTATTGGGCGCGCAGCGCCTTCTTGTCCGGTTTGCCGAGCGGACTGAGCGGGATACTGTCGGCGAAATCGACCGTCTTGGGCGTATAAACCGCACCCTTGCGGTCCTTCACCAACGCCTGCAGTTCCTCCACTTCGACCGACTGCCCGTCGCGGAGCACCACCACCGCCTTGACCGCTTCGCCCCATTTCTCGTCGGGCACACCGATCACCGCGGCCGCGCTCACCGCGGGATGCGCCGACAGGACATCCTCCACCTCGCGGGGATAGACATTGAAACCGCCGGAGACGATCATGTCCTTCTTGCGGTCGACGATGTAGAGGAAACCCTCCTCGTCCTGACGGGCGATATCGCCGGTGTGCAGCCAGCCGAATTCGATTGCCTCGGCGGTCTGTTCAGGCTTGTTGAGGTAGCCGTTCATCACCAGCGGGCCGCGGACGCACACCTCACCGGGTTCGCCCTGGGGTACCTCGTTGCCCTTCTCGTCGAGCAACGCGACATTGAGCCACGGGACCGGCCGGCCGCAGCTGGCGAGGCGTTCCGGTTTGGTCAGGTCGTGGTCGGCACGGCGCAGCACCGAAATGGTCATCGGGCTCTCGGCCTGGCCGTAGAACTGGAAGAAGATGGGGCCGAACTTCTCGACGGCCTCGGCCAGCCGGGTCGGCGAGATCGCAGAGGCGCCGTAGAACACGGTCTGGAGGCTGGACAGATCGTATTTGTCCAGGTCGGGGCTGTCGAGCAGGGCATAGAGCATGGTCGGCACCAGCATGGTCGCGGTGATCTTGTACTTCTCGATCGCCTCGAGGACCTTGGTGGGATGGAAATAGGGCAGCACCACGATGGAGCCGCCCTGCTGTGCCGTGGGATTCCAGAAGGCGGCACCGGCATGGCTGAGCGGGGTGCACACCAGGAAGCGGACCTCGTCCGGCCATTCCCATTCGGTCATCTGGATGCGCAGCATGGTGGCGCTGCCACGGAAACTCATCTCGACACCCTTGGGCTTACCCGTGGTGCCGCCGGTGTAGGCCAGGCTCATGGTCGCGTTGGGATCGACCTTCGGCGGATTCAGCCGGTCGGGAGTGAAACCCGCGGCCAGTTCGATGAGGTCGGTACCGGCCTCCGAGGGGCCGAACGAGAACAAGTTCCGCAGACCGGGAACCTTCTCGTGCAACTGTGCGGCACGTTCGTCGAAACCACTGGGGTCGAAGATGAGGGTCTCCACGCCCGCATCCTCGAGCACGTAGGCGTGGTCGTCGAGCGACCCCATCGGGTGCAGGGCCATGGCCCGCGACCCGTTCACGTTGTTCGCGCCCTGGGCGAACAGCACCTCCGGCCGGTTGGCCGAGAGGACCGCCACCGGTGAACCCACACCGAGCCCGGCGGAGGCCAGCGCCTGCGCGAACCGGCTGATCTGATCCCGCACGTCGCGGTAGGTGAGCGTGGCGTCGTCGATATGGACCGCGGTGCGGTCGGCATAGCGTTCGAGAGCCTTGCCCAGCAGGTCCACCGCGAGCGGCTCGCGGTGCAGCAGGTCGGTGTCGTCGACGTGCGGTTCAGTGTTCATTCGTCTGCCTTTCGGGCCTGCTCGCACGAGCGGCCCCGCGAAGTTGACCGGCGCTCCGGCACGATCCCGGACCGCCGGCTCCTCGCGGGGCGCCGCGACCCAGAACCGTGCACCGAGGCTCGCAAACCGGGGAAAACTATAACACGTTCTACTTCCTCGTATCGAGGAATTCACGAGTCCACACACTCCGCCACCGCCTGGGACGGAGCGCTTGCGCGCTTGCCAAGCCTAATAGGGATATCTAACATCCCGGTTATGAAAATGGGCGAAGGCGTCGAGTGGAGCCTGCACTGCTGTGTAACCCTGGCCTGGGCCGAGGAGCACTGGCCGATCCCGATCGCGCGGCTGGCCGCGTGGTTCGACCTGCCCGTCGAATACCTGAAGAAACGCCTGCAAGCCCTCGTCCGCGCCGGAATCCTCACCTCGACCCCCGGTATCCGGGGCGGGTTCGGCCTGGCCCGGCCACCGGAACAGATCACACTGCTCGATGTGGTGACCGCGATCGAAGGCGGAACCGACCCGTTCCGCTGCACCGAGATCCGGCAACGCGGCCACAGCGGTCGCACAGCCACCACCGATTTCACCCATCGGTGCGGTATCGCCGTCGCGATGCGCCGCGCGGAGCTGGCCTGGCGGCGGGAACTGGCGGCGCAGACCATTGCCGATCTCGCCGCCGCGGCACCGGTGGGTTCCGCCGAACGCACGCGGCGCGAGATCGCTGCGGCGGCAACCTGAGCACCCGGGCCCGCGCATACCGCGGCCGGCCCGCAGATTTTTCACTTTCGAACCAGCCGAAGAGGAGTCGACCGTGTCCGGAGTTGTTGTGGTGGGTGGCGGTTTCGCCGGTGTATGGAGCGCGGCGGGCGCGGTGCGTCTGGCCCGCGAGACCGGCCGCGAACTGACCGTCACCCTGATCTCCCCCGGTGACGATCTGGTGATCCGCCCCCGCCTGTATCAGTCCGAGCCCGAACGGATGCGGGTCTCACTGGACCGTATCCTCGGCCCCGTCGGAGTGCGCCGGGTCGCGGCCACGGTGACCGGGATCGACACCACCGGACAGACAGTGACCGCAGCCGACAGGCAGGGCAACAGTGCCGAAATCCGCTACGACCGCTTGATCCTCGCCACCGGAAGCGAACTCGTCCGGCCGGAACTCCCCGGCGCCGAATTGCTGTTCGATGTGGACACGTTGCCCGCGGCCACCGAACTGGACACGCATCTGAACCGGTTACCGGATCTACCGCCCGAGGGCCGGTTCACCGCCGTCGTCGTCGGCGCGGGTTTCACCGGCCTGGAGATCGCCACCGAACTGGCGGACCGGCTCGGCACGATCGCCGCCGCTCACGGCGAGGAGGCCCGGGTGGTTCTGGTGGAGCGGGCAGACAGCATCGGACCGGAACTCGGCCCCGGCCCGCAGCAAGAGATCGCCGACGCCCTGACCGCCCTCGGGGTGGAACACCGGCTCGGCACGAGCGTCACAGCCGTGCAACCAGACCTGGTCGTCTTGTCCGACGGGACCCGGCTGCGAACCCGCACTGCGATCTGGACAGCGGGTGTGCGCGCCGGCGGACTCACCGCCGCAATCCCCGGCACCCGGGATCGGCTCGGCCGTCTGGCCGTGGACGCGGACCTGGCGGTTACCGGTGTGCCGGCGGTGTACGCGGCCGGCGATACCGCGGCCGCGGCGGCCGAACCGGGACACCAGGTCATGCAGTGCTGCCAGCATGCCCTGCAACTCGGTAAATTCGCGGGCCACAATGCCGCCGCCGACCTGCTGGGACTACCCCCGGTGCCGTTCACCGCGACCCCGTACGTCACCTGCCTCGACCTGGGCTCGCACGGCGCGGTGTTCACCAACGGATGGGATCGGCGCGTCGTGGCGACCGGTTCGGTCGCCAAGGACCGCAAGCGCAAGGTGAACGAACTGTGGATCTACCCGCCGACCGACGATCCGGACGAGCTCCTACGACAGGCCGACTACCGGTTCTCGGTCCGGCAGATCACCGAACCCCGCACGAGCTGAGCGAGGTGCCTCGGGCGCGTACCCGTTCCGATTTCGCGCTGTCCGATGTGCACGTGCCGATGCCGGGGATCGTCCCCTGCTGCGGCGGGCCCCTCGATCCGCCGGCACCGGTGTTTCTCTCCGGTGCCGAAACGGCGATCGAACTGCTGGCGCCGACACAACAGCGCAAACCCGCCGCCCGGCCGGGACACAGAACTCCGCTTTCTGGCACCCGATCCGCGGCGGCATACTCGGCTGCCGGAATCCTGGCCGGGAACAGCACCACGGACGGCTACCCGGATGTCGGCCGACGGCAGACGGGCGGTGACGTTCTCCGCGGCAGGCGTGGTCGCGGCGATCATCCGGCGGCGGCCAGTTCCTTCTCGTTCTCATCAGCCGTCGTATGTGCAGGCAGATGCGCCCGGGAACAGCGCAGGACCATCGCGGTACCCGACAACGCCACGACAACCAGGGCGCCGAGCAGCACGGGATAGCCGGCGGCGGAGTTCAGCAGGCTCAGCAGCGACGGCAGCAGGAAGCCGAGGTAGGCCAGGGCGTAGTAGACCCCGGTGAGAGCCGCGAGTTCGTGCGGAGCCGCCAGCCGCTGCAATTCCAGCAGTCCCGACACCAGAGCGACCCCGTACGCACACCCCAGCGCGATCGCGGCGGCGAACGCCAGCGCCGGTGAACCGGCGATCGCGGCGAACATGCTGACCAGCAGACCCAGCGGCATCAGCGTCATCGAGGCGATCACCGCGCGGGCGCTGCCGGCGTCGTCGAGCCGTTTCGCCAGCGGTTGCACCAGGGTTCCGGCGACCAGCGCGCCGACGGTCAGGGCGGTCGAATACAGCAGGCTCCACTGACCGACCCGATCGGCGACGAGCTGCGGCATGATCGCGTACGCCACCGCCGCCGACCCGAAGATCCACGGCGCCATCGGCATGATCACCCGGCGGAAACGCGGATGGCGCAGGCCACCGAACTGCCCGGCAGCATAACCGCCCGCGGTGCCCGTCTCCGGCACCCGGAACACGAACGGCAGTATCAGGAGTGCGAGCAATGCATGCACGAGATAGGGGGTGACCATGGGTAGCGGGCCCCACTGCGCGAGCGCGCCGGCGACCGCGGCGCCCAGCGCGAAACCCGCGGTGAGACAGAGCGCGGCCCACCGGGCGCCGGTACCCGCGGCGGCGCCGGCGCGGAAGCACAGCTCGGTGACCCAGGTCGTCCCGACCGCCATCGCCACCGCAACCCCGAATCCGGAGACCAACCGGCCGGCGGCTATCCAGCCGACCCCGAACGTCCCGGCCGCCAGCAGCAGACTCGCGACCAGGGACGCCAGCACCCCGGCGAGCGCCACCGGGCGGCGGCCGAAACGTCCCGATAACGTGCCCGTCAGCAGCAGGCCGGGAACCAGGCCGACGACATAGGCGCCGAGCAGAAGGTTGACGGTGAGCGCCGAGTACCCGGCGTCCCGGTACATCACCAGCAGTGGAGTGAACTGGTTACCGCCCCACGCACAGACGAAAATCGCGGCCAGCGCCGCTGGTATGGACCTGGGCGTCATCGCCGGTGGGTCCCGTCCAAGTGAGCCCGCAGAGCGGTGGTGAATCCGGCGGCATCGCCGGATTCGATGATGTCGATCAGTTCGGCGTGCTGGCGCAGGACGACCTGGATGTGATCGGGCATCGGCCCCAGTGCGGCTACGTTCATTCGCCGCTGCCGGTCGGCCAGCCCGGTATAGAAGCGGATCAGCAGCGCGTTTCCGCCTGCTTCGACCAAAGTGCGGTGAAAACGTTCGTCGGCCTCCGCGAAGGTATGCAGATCCGCGTGCTGCGCCCGTTCGCGCTGTACCTCGAGCGCGGTTCGCAACTGTTCCACGGCCACCGGTATCCGCTCCGGTGTGCGCAGCAACCGGCGCACCGCGGCGCTCTCCACCGCTTCCCGGGCGTCCAGCACATCTTCGGCCTCGCCGGGTGGGACGGGCGCCACGATGGCGCCGCGCTTCGGTACCAGGGTCAGCAGTTCCTCGGCCTGCAACCGGACGAATGCCTCACGCACCGGGGTCCGGCTCAGGCCGAGCCGGCCGGCGATCTCGGTTTCGCTGAACAGATGCCCGCCCGGGAGTTCGCCGGAGAGCACCAGTTCTTTGGTGAGCCGGTAGGCCCGATCGGCGGCGCTCGCCGCGGGCTGGGCTGGGTCGGAATTCGTCGGCACCCTGCAACCATAGCGGATAGATACAAGCTTGCATGCAAGCATGTACCCCAATTCACCTCGGCCGTTCCAGCCCACGTGGCCGGTCGAGTTCTCGACGACCGGCACGTGGGGGCAGGCAGTGCGGGCTCTCGGTAATGTCGTGGCCGTACCACCCAGCGGCAAGAACGGACGACCACATGCACGAGGCCTTCTACCTGCCCGACTCGGCGGACCCGCGGCGGTTCGTCTCCACCGAGCTCACCCGCGGCCCGTGGTCTCCCGATGCCCAGCACGCCGGCCCGCCGTCCGCCCTGCTCGGACATGTGATCGAACGCTGCGAGCCGCGGGCCGGTTTCCAGGTGGGCCGGGTCGCGGTGGAAATCCTCGGTCCGGTCCCGCTGTCCCCGCTCACCGCGGAGGCCCGGGTAGTGCGGCCGGGGCGCAGTGTCGAACTGATCGAGGCCACCCTGTCCACCGATCGCGGGCCGGTGATGCGGGCCAACGCCTGGCGGTTCAAACTCGCCGCCCCGGACCTGGACCTGCCCGCCCGGTACCTGCCCAGCGGCTCGCGGCCCGGCCCCGAACAGACACCGGAACCGGAGCGGTTCCCGTCCACTCAGCCGGTGGGTTTCCACACCGGTATCGAATACCGTTTCGCCGCCGGCTCGTTCGCCGAACCCGGACCGGCCGTGTGCTGGATCCGGCTGAAGTATCCGATCGTCGCCGGCACCACGCCCAGCCCGCTGGAACGCACGCTCGCCGCCGCCGACTCCGGCAACGGGGTCAGTTCCGTACTGGATTGGAACAGCTACCTGTTCATCAACACCGACCTGACGGTCACCCTGCACCGCCAACCGGCCGGCGAATGGGTGTGTCTCGACGCGGTCACCCATCCGCAGCCACACGGAATCGGCCTGGCCGAATCGGCGCTCTTCGACGAGAAGGGCCCGCTGGGCCGCAGCACCCAAACCCTCTTCCTCGGACCCCGCTGACCCCACCCCGCAGGACGACGCGTATTCACCCACCCCTTTGTCGTCGACCAGGACTCCGCCGATGAAGGAACCGGCCATTGCCCCGACGAACGCGCCCGGCGGTCCGAGAAACCCGCCGGCCAGCGCGCCGCCGATAAGGCTTCCCGCGTCTGCTCCGGAGAACTCGAAGTCGGAAAAAACCCATCGGCAAGCTTTTTCGCTTTCGAGCCGGCGCTTCCGGTTCCTGACGCAGCCTTGACGGCCGTTGCCGACTACCTCGACGAAGTGTTTCCGGGGTCCGAGAGTCCCGCGGTCGGGCTCCGGTATCGACTACGCGTCTGTCACAGGCCCGAGCACCGCGGGCGGCACCGACGGTCGCTCCCGGGCACCGGCTGCATCGTGGAGCTGTCGAACCCGGCCTCCCTCCGCGCGCGGCCGATGCCTGGGAACGCCGGTAACGGCCGCCGGGGCACGCACCGCATACCCCGGCGGCCCGGCGTCTCAGACCGCCTGCTTCTCGCCGTCGCGATCGGCCACCATCGTCAACGCGATATCGACGATCATGTCCTCCTGACCGCCGACGAGCCGCCGGCGACCGGCTTCCATGAGCAGGGTGCGCACATCGATTCCGTAGCGCTCGCTCGCCGCTTCCGCATGCCGCAGGAAGCTGGAGTAGACACCGGCATAGCCGAGGGTGAGGGTTTCGCGGTCCACCCGCACCGGCCGGTCCTGCAGCGGACGGACCAGATCGTCGGCGGCGTCCTGGAGGGCGAAGACATCGCAGCCGTGCTTCCAGCCGAGTACATCGGCGACCGCCACGAATGCCTCGATCGGGGTGTTACCCGCGCCCGCGCCGTGACCGGCCAGCGAGGCGTCGACCCGGGTGACGCCGTTCTCGACCGCCACCACCGAATTCGCCACCGACAGCGAAAGATTCTCGTGCGCGTGGATACCGAGCTCGGTTTTCGGGTCGAGCACATCGCGGTAGGCGTGCAGCCGGTCCCGCACACCGTTCATGGTGAGCCGGCCACCGGAATCGGTGACGTAGACGCAGTGCGCGCCGTAGCTCTCCATGAGTTTCGCCTGCTGGGCGAGTTCGGCGGGTTCGGCCATATGGCTCATCATGAGGAAGCCCGAGACATCCATGCCGATTTCTCGAGCGGTCGCGATGTGCTGGGCGGCGACGTCGGCCTCGGTGCAGTGAGTCGCGACCCGCACCGACCGCACCCCCAGGCCCCAGGCGCGCCGCAGATCCTCGGCGGTGCCGACACCGGGCAGCAGCAGGCTGGTCAGGCGGGCGTTCTTGATATTCGCGGCGGCGGCCTCGAGCCAGGTCCAGTCGCTGTGCGAACCAGGCCCGTAGTTCACCGAACCGCCGGCGAGCCCGTCACCGTGCGCGACCTCGATCGCGTCGACACCCGCGGCGTCGAGCGCAGCCACGATCTTGCCCACGTTCTCCGGGGTGATGCGGTGCCGGATGGCGTGCATACCGTCGCGCAGGGTCACATCCTGAACGAAAACCGTGGGCGTGTCCGTCGAGCTCATCGTGCACTCTCTTTCTGCTGCTGGCTGTTCTGCGCGATCCGCTCGGCGACCTGCAGACCGGCCGAGGTCATGATGTCGAGGTTGCCGGCGTAGGCGGGCAGGTAGTGGGCCGCGCCCTCGACCTCGAGGAACACCGACACCCGGTGGGTCGGGAACAGGGCGTTGTCCTTGGCGAGCAGGGTGTGCACCGGCTGATCCTGCGGGATCGGGTCGATCTGCACTTCCTGCTTGAGCCGGTAGCCCGGCACGTAGGCCGCCACATCGTCGACCATCTTCACCACCGACGCCTTGATCTGCTCGTGGGACTCCTCGTCCGGGGCGTTGACCAGGCAGAAGACCGTATCGCGCATGATCAGCGGCGGTTCGGCCGGATTCAGGATGATCACCGCTTTACCGCGTTCCGCGCCGCCCACGGTTTCGATGGCGTGCGAGGTGGTCTCGGTGAATTCGTCGATATTGGCGCGGGTGCCCGGCCCGGCGGACTTCGACGCGATGGACGCCACGATCTCGGCGTAGGGCACCGGCACGACCCGCGAGACCGCGGCCACGATCGGGATGGTCGCCTGGCCACCGCAGGTCACCATGTTCACGTTCTGCGCCCCGAGATGCTCCTCGAGGTTCACCGGCGGCACCACGAACGGGCCGATCGCGGCGGGCGTCAGGTCGATCAGGCGTTTACCCAGCGGCGCGAGCCGGGCGTGGTTCTGCTCGTGCGCCTTCGCCGAGGTGGCGTCGAAGACGATCTCGATCTCGTCGAAATTCGGCAGCGCGATCAGACCTTCGACACCCTCGTGGGTGGTCGGGACCTTCATCCGGGCGGCGCGGGCCAGACCGTCGGATGCGGGATCGATACCGACCATCGCGCCCATTTCCAGGAACCGGGAATGCCGCATGACCTTGATCATCAGATCGGTGCCGATATTGCCCGACCCGATGATCGCGACCTTCGTGCGTTTGTTGTTGTCACTCACTGGGAGACCTCCGAAGCGGTGGTGAAGGAAGCCGAAACCGTCCCGAGGCCGGAAATGGCGGCGGTGACGGTGGCGCCGGGGTGCAGCGGCCGCATCGGGCCGAGCGCGCCGGAGAGGATGACCTGGCCGGCGCGCAGCGGTTCACCGAAGGTGCGAGCCTGCTGCGCGAGCCAGGACAGGGCGTTGAGCGGGTCCCCGAGGCAGGCGGCGCCGTTGCCGGTGGACACTTCTTCGCCGTCGATGCTCATGCTCATGGTGACGTCGATGGGATCGAAGTCGTCGAGGGTGCGGCGCTCGGTGCCGAGCACGTACAGCCCGCTCGAGGCGTTGTCGGCGACGGTGTCGGCGAAGGAGATGTTCCAGTCGGTGATCCGGCTGTCCACGATCTCCAGCGCGGCCATCGCCTCGGCGACCGCTGCCCGGCACTGGGCGATATCGAGCGGCCCCTGGGCGAGATCCGCGCCCAGGACGAAGGCGACCTCGGCCTCGGCCTTGGGCTGCAGCAGCCGGTCGATCGGGATCACGTCACCGTCGGTGTAGGCCATATCGGAGAACAGCACCCCGAAATCGGGCTGGTCCACGCCCAGCTGCTGCTGGACGGCCTGCGAGGTGGCGCCGATCTTGCGGCCGACCACCGTGACGCCCGCGGTGACCCGGGCAGCGTTGAATCGCTCCTGGATCCGGTAGGCCGTGGCGACATCGTCGGGACTGATCAGGCCCTCGCGCAGCGGCGCACAGGTCTCACGTGTCTCGGCTGCAGTGATCAGACGTTGCGCGGCGCGGGCGACGATGGACTCGTCGACTTCCGAGGCGCCGGCGCTCTCGACAGTGGTTGCCACCACTACCTCCGTTCTCCTCATCGTTGGGTGCTACCAGTGCACACCGCCGCGTCGCAGCTGAACAGTAAAATGGTCCACTGACCGGACCGCCCGTGCGAGGAAGAGCAACCATGCCGCAACGACAACTCGACGATCGATCCGTGCTGGGCCGGGCACTGCTGATCCTGGAGGCATTCGGCGTCGAGGATCAGGCCGTCGGCCTGTCCGAACTCACCCGCCGCACCGGCCTGCCGAAGGCCACCGTGCACCGGATGAGCCGCGATCTGGTCGCGGCCCGGCTGCTCACCTCCTCCCCCGACGGCTACCGCCTCGGCCGCGGCCTGTTCGAACTCGGTATGCGCGCGGCCACCGAACGCACCCTGCTCGAGGTGGCGATCCCTTTCCTGCAGGATCTGTTCACGCGGACCAGCGAAACCGTGCACCTCGGGGTCCGCGACGGCGACGAAGTTGTCTACATCAGCAAGATCGGCGGCCACCGCCAGGCCCGCTCCCCCTCCCGTATCGGCGGGCGAATGCCGCTGTACTGCACCGCAATCGGCAAATCACTACTCGCCCATTCCGGTTCCGAAACCATCGACCGCATCCTCACCGGTCCGCTGATCCGCCGCACCCCCCGCACCGTCGTGGCCCCGGGATTGCTGCGCGCCCAACTGGCGCAGGCCGTGGAAACCGGAGTCACCTACGAACACGAGGAATCGACCATCGGCATCGCCTGCGTCGCCGCCGCCATCCTCGACGGCAGCGACGAGCCCCCGGCCGCGATCTCGGTCACCGGCCCGGTCACCCGCTTCCGCCCCGAAGCTCATGCGTCGTCGGTCCAGGCAGCCGCCGCAGGTATCGCCTCCATCCTGGCCCGCCGCGCACAGACCATGCCTTGACAACCTGCGCAATCACACCGCAGAAGTCCTGCGCCGTGTCGAAGCCGGGAAAGAGTTCGAAATCCTGAAAGACAACCGTCCGGTAGCAAAGATCATCCCGCTCCCACGACGCCGCCAATGGGTGCCGGCCACGGAAGTCGTCCAGGAGCTGATCCGGCTGGGACCGGACACGACAGGTCTTGCCGAAGAGCTACGCGCAGCCCTGCCCGACACCACGGACGACCTGCCGTGGTAGATGCTGCGCGAGCGATCGCGGACACATCCGTCTTCATCGGTATGGAAGAGCAGCGATTCGATCGCTCCCGATTCGATGAATACGAGTGGGGCGTATCGGTGATCACCCTCGGTGAACTGAGACTCGGGGTCATCAACGCGCGCGACCCGGAATCCGCCGCCCGCAGGCTTTCCACCTATCAGCTCGCGCAGCGATTCGAGCCGTTGAAGGTGGACGAATTGATCGCCGAAACGTGGGCGCTGTTGGTTTCCCGCCGATGGCGGCCAGCGCCACCACTAGTGCGGCTACCCCGGCGGTGACCGCCACCGTGGACGATTCCGGGCCCCCCTCGACCCGGGCCACCGCGATCCAGGCGAGGCCCCAGACGATGCCGGCGGCCACCGCGATACCGGCCCGCCCCGGGCTCGCCAGCGCTACACCGATGACAGCGGCAACGACCAGGACCACCAGAGCCCACGGCTCGGCGCCGAGGCCGAGTTCGCCGACGGCGGCCGCCTGCAGAGCCGCGGCGACGTTGGCGACCGTGGCGACCACGATCCAGCCCAGATACAGGCCGAGCACACCGTCCAGCAGGATGGCTTCGACCAGGTTCGCGGGCCGCGTCCGCAGACAGCGCCAGAAGATGACCGCCAGGGTCGCCAGCAACGCGGCGATCACTGCGACGCTGATATTGAGCCATCCGAGCTGTATCGCCACGATCCATGCTGCGTTCAGCAGCAGCGACGCACCGACCAGCCGGCCGACCTCCCGCAGCCGCGGGCTATCACGTTGCTTCGGCAGTAGCTGCCAGACAGCAAGCGCGAGAAAGCCGGCGTACAGCAACGACCAGATCGAGAACGCCGCCCCTCCGGGAGCGACGAAAGTGGCGTCGGCGGCCAACGCTCCACCCGCGGCCTCCGAGATAGGCGTACCGCCCAGCGCCCCGGAGCCGAAGACCGCGGCAACCACAGCCGCCACGGCGCTCGCTGCCACGAAAATCTGCCTGCTGATATCGGTGGCCGGAGTAGTCACGGTGCCCGGGTGCCCATCCTGCCGCTCTTCAACCGCATCGCCCGAAAACAGCATGGGCCACACCGGTCACCGGGCTCACTGCCGGACCGGCCGCGCTCACGAATTCCGCGGCTGCTCAGGTATCGAGCGGCGTCCGCTGGGTACCCGGTCGCGTAAACGACGTGGCGGCACGTACGTCTGCGCCTCCGGAAATCGCGTCGCAACAGGAGAATGGGGTGGTCGGATATGCGGTGTGTGGTCTTCGGAGCCACCGGCTATATCGGCGGGCGACTGGTGCCCGAACTTGTGCGGGCCGGGCATCGGGTCCGGGTCGTGGCGCGCACACCGGCGAAGCTGGCGGAGGTGCCGTGGCGGGACCGGGTCGAGGTCGTCCGCGGCGATGTCACCGCCGCCGAGGATGTATCGGCGGCGGTCGACGGTCAGCAGGTCGTCTACTACCTCGTGCACTCGCTGACGCAACGCGATTTCACCGGTATCGACCAGCGCGCCGCGCGGATTGTCGCGGCTGCGGCGCGCGCGGCCGAGGTCCAGCGAATCGTGTATCTCGGCGGCATCGTCCCGGACCGGGTCCCGCTGTCGCGGCATCTCGCCTCACGCGCCGAGGTGGGGAGCATTTTCCGAGAGTCGGGGGTTCCCACCGCGGAACTGCGCGCGGCGGTCATCATCGGTTCCGGTTCGGCCAGTTTCGAGATGCTGCGCTACCTCTCCGAACGGCTGCCGGCGATGGTCGCCCCGCGCTGGGTGCACAATCGAACCCAGCCCATCGCCGTCCGCGATGTTCTCTACTACCTCGTGCGATCTGCCGAACTACCCCCGGGCGTCAATCGTGCCTTCGATATCGGCGGGCCGGATGTGCTCACTTATCTGTCGATGATGCGGAAATACGCAACATTGGCCGGATTGCCGCACCGACTCGTCCTGCCGGTTCCGATGCTCACGCCATGGCTGTCGGCCCAGTGGGTCAACGTGGTCACGCCGGTACCGCGTGCCCTGGCGATTCCGCTGATCGAATCCCTCGTGCACGAAACGGTATGCCATGACAGCGCTATCGCCGACTACCTTCCCGAGCCCGAAGGCGGTCCGACCGATTACGAGCAAGCCGTCGAGCTGGCGCTGGCGCGGATCCGCAACGCACAGGTGCCGACCCGATGGTCGGATGCCGATATCGCGGGCGCCCCGTCGGACCCACTGCCCAGCGATCCGGAGTGGTCCGGCGGCTCGCTCTACGAGGATGTCCGGGAACAGCGCACCGACACAGACCCGGACACGCTGTGGGCGGTTATCGAATCGATCGGCGGGGAGAACGGCTGGTATTCGTTCCCGCTGGCCTGGTCGCTGCGGGGCTGGATCGATCGGCTCAGCGGTGGCGTGGGCCTGCGCCGTGGCCGGAAGAATCCCCATCGCCTGCACACCGGCGAAGCCCTCGACTGGTGGCGTGTCGAACTGATCGACCGTCCACGCCTGCTACGTCTGCGTGCGGAAATGCAGGTTCCCGGACTTGCCTGGCTGGAACTGGGCGTCGAACTGGAGCCCGGCGGCGGCTCTCGATACCACCAGCGGGCGGTCTTCCAGCCGCGTGGGCTGGCCGGGCACCTCTACTGGAAGGCAATCACGCCCTTTCACGACATCGTCTTCGGCGGGATGGTCCGCAATATCATCGGCACCGCCGAGCGCCGGGCACCCGCGGAAACTACCGGGGATACCCGTTGAGTAACGGCACGTCGTGCACAATCGCCCACGATGCCGCGGCCGCGCATCGGTCGACCTTCCGCCTCGGCGTGGCGGAGGACAGGGACGGTGGCTCATGACAGTGACGATGGCATTGTTCACGCGGGACCTGCGCGTCCACGACAATCCGGTGCTGTCGGCCGCCGCACGAGTATCGCAAGTGCTGCCGGTGTTCGTTGTAGACGAAACGATCTGCGGCACAGTCTATATGAGTGCGAACAAGGCGGCTTTCCTGGTGGCTGCACTGGCCGATCTGGACCAGGAGCTGCGTCGGTTGGGTGGGCAGCTGATGATTCGCCACGGCGATACGGTGCGGGAAGTATGCCGGTTGGTCCGGCAGTACTCGGTCGGCGAAGTACATATCGCCGAGGATGTCAGCGCCTACAGTCGCCGCCGCGAAGACCGGTTGCGCACGGAGCTGGCAGGGTCGGATTGCCGGTTGCATGTGCACGCCGGCAGCATCACCGTCGCCGCGCCCGGCCGGCTCACCCCCAGCGGGGGCCGCGACCATTTCGCGGTCTTCACGCCCTACCACCGTCGCTGGACCCAGCTCCCGGTGCGCGCTCCGCTGCCCGTACCGCAACACATCCGGTTACCGGACAACGCCGGAACCGAGCCGGTCCCCGCCGCGACGGACCTCACACCGGGCACCCGCTCGCCGGAGGCGGCGCCGGGAGGCGAATCCACCGGACGGCGTATCGCGCGGAAATGGTTGCGCACCGATATCGGCTCCTACGCAGATCGCCACGACGATCTCGCCGCCGACGCGACCTCGCGGCTTTCGCCGTATCTGCATTTCGGCTGCCTGTCCGCAACCGAACTGGTGTATCGCAGCGATCCGTCGGCGCCCGGTACCGCCGCCTTCGTACGACAACTGGCTTGGCGCGACTTCCACCATCAAATGCTCCGGGCACGGCCAGAGCTCACCCACCGCGACTACCGGCCACGCAACGACCGCTGGCACGACGACCCGGTGCTGCTGACGGCATGGCGGGCCGGGCAGACCGGTTATCCGATCGTGGACGCCGGGATGCGGCAGCTCGCCGCCCAGGGCTGGATGCACAACCGGGCCCGGATGATCACCGCAAGCTTCCTGACCAAAACCCTGTATCTGGATTGGCGCCGCGGCGCGCGGCATTTCCTGGCGTTGCTCGCCGACGGCGATATGGCCAACAACCAGCTCAACTGGCAATGGGTGGCCGGTACCGGAGCCGATACGAGGCCGAACCGTGTGCTCAACCCGCTCCGCCAGGCCGAGCGGTACGACCCCGACGGGGCATACGTGCGCCGCTGGGTCCCGGAACTCGCCCACCTGCGTGGCTCCGATATCCACCGGCCGTGGCGCGGGCACCCGAACGGAGTCGCCGGCTATCCGGCCCGGATCGTCGATCACGAGCAGTCAGCACGTGAGTTCCTCGCGACCCGGCACGGATAGCGCCGTAATCGACGTGTTGACAAGCGGCCCCGAGGAGGGAACCCCAACGGCTGAAACACGCCGGCGAGTATTCGACGCCGCCGTCGACGAGTTCCGACGCACGGGTACGGCAGGCGCGGGTGTGGGCGCCATCATCCTCGGCACGGCCCACGGGTGCGCACGGGATGACCGGCCCGTCCGGCGGCGGGTTCACGAGTACTTGTAGAACCCCTCCCCCGTCGCGACGCCGAGCTTGCCCTTGTCGATGTAGTTGTCCTTCAGCCAGGCGGCGAGTTCGCGGGTGTCCTCGCTCGCGACGAGGATGTTGTACGGGGTGTTCAACCCGATCACGTCGAGGATCTGGAACGGGCCCATCGGCGCGCCCGTGGCGATTCGCCAGGTCTTGTCGACGGCTTCCGGTTCGGCGTAGTCGCCGGCGGCGAGTTCGATCGCGGAATTCAGGAACGGCACCAGCAACGAGTTCAGGACGTAGCCGGACTTCTCTTTGTGCACCTCGATCGGCACCATGCCGATCGAGGACGCGAAATCGACGACCGCCCGGAAGACCTGTTTCTCGGTCCGGTCGGTGCCCATCACCTCGGCGGTGTTGAATTTCCACACCTGGTTGGCGAAGTGCAGGGCCAGGAACCGGCCGGGGCGGCCGGTGAAGTCGCGCATATCGCTGGGCAGCAGGGTGGAGGAATTCGTCGCGAAGATCGTGTGGTCGGGCGCTACGGCGGCGAGCTTCTGATAGGTCTGCCGTTTGATCTCCAGGACCTCCGGGACGGCCTCGATCACCAGGTCGGCGTCTGCGACAGCGGCCGCGAGATCGGTGGTGAGAGCGATCCGCGCGCGAGCCTGCTCGGTCTGCTCGGCGGTCGCACCCATCACCTCGTCACGGTAGGTGGCGGCGAGACCGGCGACCCGGTCGGAGGCCGCGTCCAGGGCGGCCTGGCTGATGTCGTAGGCCTGTACGGGGTAGCCGTGGTAGGCGGTCTGGTAGGCGATCTGCGAACCGAGCACTCCGGTGCCCAGGACTGTGACCGCGCGAATCTCGATGGCCATCGTGTTCTCCTTACCGGTCGTATCGAGCGGGATTCCGGGACGATCACGGGCATGTGCAGACCAGTAGACCAGGATCGGCCGGCGCGGTGCGCGGTCCGGGCAGTCGTACCGTTTGCGATCACATAACGACTGGCACGGCAGGCGATACCCAGGGGTTTCAATCAATATTTCAATCATTGATTGAAATTTGGGTGGAGCGGTGGTTCACTACGCGTATGCCCCAGAACGTCTCGGCCGCCACCCGGGAACGTTTGCTCACGGCGGCCGAACGGCTGCTGCTGACCGAACGCTACGACGAGGTCTCGGTGCGCCGCATCTGCGCCGAGGCGGGCGCCAACGCCGCGGCCGTCCACTATCACTTCGGCTCCAAGGAGGCCCTGCTCGCGGCTCTGCTCGAAGACCGGCTCGGCGCACTGTGGGCGGACCGGCTGGCCGAAGCCACCGCCGCGCCGCGCGCGGTCGCCGAAATCGTGGACGCGGTCCTGGCGCCGTTCACCGAACTGGCCGCCGATCCGCTGGGCCGGCTGCATCTGCGCCTGCTCGCGCAATGCGTGATCGGCCGGCAGGTCCTGCACTGGCAACAGCAGTGGTTCCGGATCGATTCCTGGTCCGGGCTGCTGCCGCAGGTAGACGAACGCGAGAGCCGATACCGCTGGATGCTCGCCTTCGACCTCATCATCATGCGTTTCGGCGCAGCCGCCGCCGAAGACCGCCCGCTGTCCCCGCATACCGCGGCGACCCTGCGCGATTTCGTCGTCGCCGGGCTCACCGCACCGACCGGAGACCACCGATGAGTCGCAGCCCCGACTCCCACCGCGGCCTCCGCGAACCATACATATCAGCCACGAAGGAGATTCGGTGAACGACGTATTCGCACCCACCACCCTGGGCCCACTCAACCTGCGCAACCGGGTGATCAAGGCCGCGACCTTCGAGGGGCGCACCCCGGACGCGCTGGTCACCGACGATCTCATCGAATTCCACCGTGAAGTGGCCGCCGGTGGGGTCGCGATGACGACGGTGGCCTACTGCGCGGTGGCGCCCGGTGGCCGCACCGACCGGCACCAGATCTATATGCGCCCCGAAGCCGTCCCCGGCCTGCGCCGGCTCACCGATGCGGTCCATGCCGAGGGCGCGGCGGCCAGTGCGCAGATCGGGCACGCCGGCCCGGTCGCCAATGCCGCGTCCAACCGGGTCCCGGCGGTGGCGCCGAGCCGTTTCTTCAGCCCGCTCGGTATGGCCCCGATGAAGGTGCCCACCATCGCCGAGATCGGTGAGCTCGTCGCCGCCCACGCCGACGCGGCGAAACTCGCGGTCGAATCCGGATTCGACGCGGTGGAAATCCATTTCGGGCACAACTATCTGGCGAGTTCGTTTCTGAGCCCGATACTGAACCGGCGCAAGGATATCTACGGCGGTTCGCTCGAGAACCGGGCCCGCTTCGCCCGCGAAATAGCCCGCGCGGTCCGCGAGGCGGTCGGCGACCGGATCGCGGTGACCGCGAAACTCAATATGGAAGACGGTATCCGGGGTGGTTTCACGCTTCCGGAATCGCTGCAGGTGGCTTCCTGGCTGGAGGCCGACGACGCGCTCGACGCGCTGGAACTCACCGCGGGCAGTTCGCTGCTGAACCCGATGCTGCTGTTCCACGGCGCGGCGCCCCGCAAGGAATTCGCGAAAACCCTGCCGGCGCCGACGCGGTGGGGTTTCCGGATGGTCGGCAAGGCGTTCCTGCGCGAATACCCCTATGAGAAGGCGTATCTGCTGGAACGGGCCCGCCAGTTCCGCCGGGAGCTGTCCATGCCGCTGGTTCTGCTCGGTGGTATCACCGATCTGGAGTCGATGCAGCTGGCCATGGCGGAGGGCTTCGAGTTCGTCGCCATGGGCCGGGCGCTGCTGCGAGAGCCGGATCTGTTGCGGCGCATCGAATCCGATGCCGCCACCGAATCGGCCTGCGTGCACTGCAACGAATGTATGCCGACGATCTACAGTCGCACGCGGTGCGTACTGCGGCTCGACCCGCCGCGACCGGCGACGACTCGGGCCGCGGAAGGCCGGTAGTCCGCCGCGGCAGCACGAACCGGGTGTTCGCCCGACTCGCATCGGGTGGGTCCATCGCGACCCGTCCGGTGGTCCGCAAGACCGATTAACGGACACCTATTGAATGTGCCGTTGTTTAGCGGTATGGTTCTGGCTATCGAAATCGCGCTTCTCTCAGTGCGATTGCCCGTAGACCACCCGCCCACGCGGCGGGGACGACCGATAGAGGACCGAACCATGCGCCGTAGCCCACGCATCCAACGATTCGTCACCCGCATCGCCGCCACCGCCGTGATCGCGGTGGCACCGCTGGCCGTCACCGCCGTTCCCGCACTGGCCGATCCGGTGGCGGTCACCGCGAGCGACGAGGCCGGCGAGGTGAGCCGTCCGGGCCGGCACGGTCACGGCTGGAACGGCCGCCACGATCACAGCTGGAACGGCCGCCACGATCACGGCGCCGGCTGGGACCGCGGCTACCGCAACCGGCATCGCCACGGCCACCCCGGCTGGAACCGCGGATGGAACCACGGCCACGGTTACGGGCACGGTTACGGGCACGGCCACGGTTTCGGTCTGCCCTGGTCCCTGCCGGGTACCGGCAGCGCGTTCTGACCTGTCCGGCGGCTCGCTGCCAGCAGGTGCCTACGGGATGGGCGCGGCGCAGTCGGCGATCGGCGCCGCGCCCATCCCGCCGGCGCTCAGGTGTCCTCGCCCGCCGGCGAGGACGACCGGATATCGGCATCGGCGCCGTGCGAGAACGCCGCGGATTCCGTGCCCCGCTGCGGCGCCCGCTGGGCACGCAGCCGCGGCAATGCCCGTTCGAACGCACCGATGAGCAGATCCGCCAGATCATGGCTGAAACCGTTGCGCACCACGATGCGCAACACCGCCAGGTCCTGCCGATCGGCCGGGAAGGTGTAGGCGGGTACCAGCCAGCCCTGTTCGCGCAGGGCCGCGGATACGTCGAATACCGAGTACCCGGTCTCCTCCGGCGCCAGCGTGAAGGCGAAAACCGGGAGCTGGCGTCCATCGGTGATCAGCCGGAACGGGCCCAGCCGCGCGATCCGGTCGGCCAATGCCGCGGCGACTTCCCGCGAGTACCCCTGCACGCGTTCGTAACCGCGACGACCCAGCCGCAGGAAGGTGTAGTACTGCGCCACCACCTGCGCACCGGGCCGGGAGAAATTCAGCGCGAAGGTCGGCATCTGGCCGCCGAGATAATTGACCCGGAACACCAGATCGTCCGGTAGCGCGGCGGTATCGCGCCACAGCACCCAGCCCACACCCGGATAGACCAACCCGTACTTATGTCCCGAGGTGTTGATCGAGGCCACCCGCGGCAGCCGGAAATCCCATTCCAGGTCCGGATCGCAGAACGGGGCGAACATGGCGCCGGACGCGCCGTCCACATGCACCGGAACATCCCAGCCGCGTTCGTCGCGAAGCCGGTCCAGTGCGGCGCAGATCTCGGCAACCGGTTCGTAGCTGCCGTCGAACGTGGACCCGAGCACCGCCACCACACCGATGGTGTTCTCATCGCAATGCGACGCCGCCTCATCGGCCGTCAGATGGAACCGCTCCCCCGACATCGGCACCAGCCGTGCCTCGACATCCCAGTAATCGGCGAACTTCTCCCAGCACACCTGGACATTGGCGCCCATCACCAGATTGGGCCGGTCGGTCGTTTGCCCGGCCGCGCGCCGCCGCCGCTGCCACCGCCGTTTCAACGCCAGCCCGGCGAGCATGCACGCCTCACTCGATCCGGTGGTCGAACAGCCGACGGCATGGCCGGGATCCTCGGCATGCCAGAGATCGGCGAGTATCCGCACACACCGTTGCTCGAGTTCCGCGGTGCGCGGGTATTCGTCCTTGTCGATCATGTTCTTGTCGAAGCATTCACTCATCAACGTCTGCGCTGCCGGCTCCATCCAGGTGGTGACGAAAGTCGCCAGATTGAGCCGGGCGTTACCGTCGAGCAGGAGTTCGTCGTGCACGATCTGGTAGGCGGTATCGCTGTCGATTTCGTCGGCGGGCAGCCGGTTGCGCGGCACCTCGAGCGGTTCCCGGGTGAACACGGGGTTCACCGCGACCCGATCACGATCGTTGCCCGGCGAGTGCGCCGGATGGGTCAACGCCATGCAACACCTCTGTGTTCAGTGGCGCGCCTGCGTGGCACGCGGGGGGCGGCCTCGGTGTTCAGCACTCGACAGTCGCGACCACCGCATCACATCGGACCCGGGACGCGGGAGCAGGCCGGAGTTTCTGCGTGCCTCGGCGACGCGGCCGGGGTACGTTCGCCGATGTGGTGACATCCGGGGTATGTCCCGAGTATGTACTGGTCGACGGCGTGTCGACCGGATCACCGGTGAGCCCGGCGTGCCGACGGCGCGTACCACATCGCCACCGCCCTGCCGAGATGGACCGGCCGAGCTTCGACCGGCTCGCAGCGCTCCGGACGGCACCGGGCGCGTTAGGGTTGAGTGGGCCACCCGAAATACCGCGACCGGCCCGACGGCGCGGCCGACGGAGGGGGCCCGGGTTGTTCGATCGCTGCTCGCCGACATCATGGCTCCGCAATCACCTGACAAGGAGATCCGCGTGAAATCCGTCAACCCTTACCTCATGTTCAACGGCAACGCCGAAGAGGCGTTCACCTTCTATCGATCCGTATTCGGCGGCGACCTCCAACTGATCCGCTTCGGCGATATGGGCGAGGCGGAGAATCTGCCCGCCGAGGCCAAGAACCTGGTGGCGCATGTGGCGCTGCCGCTCAACGGTGTCGAGCAGATACTGATGGGCTCGGACTGCCCGCCCGGGCAGACCGTCGATATTTCCACCCGCCCGAACTTCACGGTATGCCTCGAACTCAGCGATCAGGAGGAGGCGCGGCGGCTGTTCGACGCCCTCGCCGTCGGCGGCACCGTCGATATGCATCTGGCCAAAACGGAGTGGACCGAACTGTTCGGGATGCTGACCGACCGGTTCTCCATCCCGTGGATGTTCGATTTCGGCGGTCAGTAGCGCGGCCTGCCGGATCGGGGCGTTCGCCCGGTGGGCTGGTCGCTACCGGCGCCGCGCGCCACACACGCCCCGGCCCGCGAACCGGTGCACTACCCGCGGCCGGAACCGCGCATCGCCACCGCGATCCGGCCGCTCATCGGAATTCGGAAGACCTCCGGCAGCCACGGCGCGCGCCGGTGGTGCGGGCGGCTCCGGTTCACCCAGAGCGGATTGGATTCGTCCCGGCGATAGACGGCGAGCTGCCCGGCCACGGAGAACCGCAGATGAGTCGCGCTGCCGATCACCTCGCCGTCGGCAGCGAGCGCCTCCGGCTCGGGTAGATGCACATACAACTCGGGCAGCTGGCGTTCGCCGTAGACCCGGCTGTGCCCGATCGCGGCCGATACCAGCGCGATCACCGCACGCGTGCGCGACCACCGCAGATCGGCGCGCAGCCAGCGCACATCCAGCAACCCGGAATCGAGCCGATCCCGGAACGCCGGTACCGCGCCGTGCGGATGGTAGGGACCGTTGCCGACGAACAGGAACCACACCCGCTGCCAGCGCCCGTCCAGGAAGATCTCGATGGGCTCGGCGCGGCGCAGGGTGACCACCAGCGCGGCGGCGAAGGCCGGCCATTTGCCCCAGCGTTTCTGCCATTTCTCCCGCAACCGGACCAGGTCCGGATAGGAGCCGAGACTGAACGTATTGATCAGGTGCCTTGTACGGGTCCGGTTTTCGTCCCCGTATTCGACCGCGGCGATATCGACCGCCACGGCTTCGCCGACGCCGGTCGCGTCGATCACTTCGCGCAGATCGTAGACACCCAGATCGCGGGCGAAATGGTTCAGCGTGCCGGTGGGGATCACGACCAGCGGCAGTTCCCTGCGCAGCGCGAACGCGGCCACGGCCGCCACCGTGCCGTCCCCGCCGGCCACGCCGACCGCCAGCACCGGCTCCTGCTGCGCGTCCACCGCCTGTTCCAGCTGAACGGCACAATCCATATCCGGGCGGGTCCGCAGCACCGTCGCCGCGGGCAGGGCGGCGGCGATATCGTCGGTGGGATCGTAGTTCGGGTCCCCGGAGACCGGGTTGACCATCACCACCAGCCCCTTACCGTCGGCGAGAACGGGCACTTCGGGAACGAGGCCGGCCTGCGCCTCGTCGGATTCACGCACCGGCCACCAGCGCCGGGTGGCCAGCGCGATCCCGGAACCGACGGCCGCGCCGACCAGCACGTCCGACCCCCAGTGCACGCCGGTATGCACCCGCGAGTAGGCGACCGCGGCCGCCACCGGCGCCACCAGCAGCGCGGTACGCGGGCTCTCCATCGCTACCGCCGTGGCGAACGCGGCCGCGCTGGCACTGTGCCCGGAGGGGAACGACGAGGAGGTCGGCGCCGGTACCAGCCGACGGTGGACGGGCATCAGTTCGGCAGCCGGCCGGCGGCGCGCGAAAACGGATTTGAGTACCACGTTCGTCACGAAACTGGCGCCGGCCACCGAGGCGACCCCGCGCACCGCAGCCCGCCGCGTCGACCCGCTGCGGGAGGCCAGCAGCGCCGCACCGGCCAGCCACAGCACACCGTGGTCGGCGCCCGCGGTGAGGCGCAGCAGACCGGCATCGGCCTTCGAGGCAGGCAACCCCGCCACCGTATCGCCCACCGCGCGATCGATTCGGCCGATCCTGCGGAACCTACGGCGCGTCCACCTACTCACCCGACCGACACTACCCAGCGCGGCCCTGCCCCCGCGACTCCACGGGGTACCGGCGGATTCGCCGGGCAGGCACCAAAACTCGGCCCCCACCTATGCCGAGGTCTGCCGCTTCGGCAGTTTCCAGCCGGGTCGCGGGAAATGGCAGGTATAGCCGTTGGGGAAGGTCTGCAGGTAGTCCTGGTGCTCGGGTTCGGCCTCCCAGAACTCGACTGCCGGCGATACCTCGGTGACGACCCTGCCCGGCCACAGCCCGGAATCCTCGACGTCGGCGATCGTCTCGAGCGCGACCCGCTTCTGCTCGTCGTCGAGATAGAAGATCTCGGAGCGATAGCTGGTCCCGATATCGTTGCCCTGACGGTTCTTCGTGGTCGGGTCGTGGATCTGGAAGAAGAATTCCAGCAACGCCCGATAGTCGGTCTGCGCCGGGTCGTAGACGATCTCCACCGCCTCGGCGTGGCCGGGATGGTTGCGGTAGGTGGGGTGATCGTTCTGTCCGCCGGTGTAGCCGACCCGGGTGCTGTGGACCCCGGGCTGCTTGCGGATCAGCTCCTGCATACCCCAGAAGCATCCACCGGCCAGGATCGCCTTCCGCGTTTCCGTCACGCTTCCTCCTTCGTCCCCCACATTATGCGTGCCCGGTGCAACGCCGCCGGTATCCCGGAAAGTCCCGCGGCCCGGCCGTGCGCTTGCCCACCACGCCCACCGGCAACGTAACCGCTGCGCGGTATCGTTCAGACCCGCTGGGCGGTGACCAGCAGGTATTCCCATTCCATCCGGCCGCCGCCGAGATCGTGCGCGGCCGCGAGATCGGTGAGTTCGCGGTCCAGCTGTTCGGCGCGTTCCGGCTCACCGGCCAGTGCCCGGTAGACCGCGATGGTGGGCCCGTAGTTCGTTTTGAAGAAGGTACGGAAGGCGTCGGCGTCGGCGAAGCAGTCCACGACGGCCTGCTCGCGTCGCATCGTCATCCCGGTGACCCGGTCCCCGAGCAGTTCGGTGACGTGCTCCTCCGATCCCCACAGCGGCGGCGGTTGCGCACCGGCCGGGGGCGGTGGGGCGAATGGTTTCATGGTGGCGAACATCCGGCCGATGAACCCGGTGGGCGTCCAGTTCACCAACCCGATCGACCCACCGCTTCTGGTCACCCGGATCAGTTCGTCGGCGGCGGCGCGGTGGAACGGCGCGAACATGATCCCCACACACGAGATCACCACATCGAACTCACCGTCGGCGTAGGGCAACGCTTCCGCGTCGGCCTGCTCCCAGGTGAGCTCGACCCCGGCCGCCGCAGCATTACGCCGCCCGGCCTCGAACAACTCGGGAGTGAGGTCACCGGCCACCACCTCGGCGCCGGCGGCCGCGGCCGGTATGGCCGCATTCCCCGATCCGGCCGCGATATCCAGTACTTTCTTCCCCGGGCCGATCGGGGTGGCGCGGACGAGCCGAGCACCCAGCCCGGGTATCACGTCGGCGGCCACCCGCGCATAATCGCCGGCCGCCCAGATGGCTCTGTGCTTGGTTTTCAGGTCCCCGGTAACGGACTGCGACATCGTCTGCTCCTCACCTCGCAACTGCGGATTTCACGGCATATCGCGCCCTCCGGAGTACTGCTTTCGCGGCCGCCTGTTCGAATTGTCGAAACACCCGGTCAGCTCGCTACCGGACCGTCCCATTGTCGGTCTCGCGGCGACCTGGCCGCAATGGCGGCGACCGGTTACACACCCGGACCGCGCGCCGGAAACAACCTCGCGCCGGGATCGCGAACGGCGGTGTCGTGGATGCGCCATTTTCGGTAAACCGGCTGAGCCGCAACGCAATTTGTGCATCGTTCGCGTACTGTTTGCAGTCGGCGCCGAGACACGGGAGACCGCTCGGCCCACAGTGCGAAACAGTATGGAGCCCTTTTGACAACCCGACAGTTCGACGTCCCCGCCGCCCGCCCCGTACACGGTTCCCCGGTTGCCGACGGCGGCCCCCGGTTCCCGCTGTACGCGCCCGAATTCGCCGACAACCCGCACCGGGTGTACGGGCAGATGCGCCGTGAACATCGGTCGATGGTGCCGGTCGATCTGGCTCCCGGTATCCCCGCGACCCTGGTGATCGAGCACGCGGTGGCGGTGCGCATCCTCAACGATCACGAGCATTTTCCGGCCGATCCGCGCACCTGGCAGAAAGATGTGGCCGCCGACTGCCCGGTGCTGCCGATCATGGAGTGGCGGCCCATTCCCAACCGCAGCACCGGAGAGGCGTTCCGGCGCTACCGGTCGGCCAGTCTGGCGGCGCTCACGGATGTGGACCTGCACGCGCTACGCGCGGCCGTGACCGACCTCGCGACCCCGCTGATCAACTCCTTCTGCGAAACCGGCAGCGCCGACCTGCTGCTCCAGTACGCGTTCCCGTTGACGTTCGGTGTCTGCAATACGCTGCTCGGCTGCCCGCCGGAGATCGGGCAGCGGGTGGCGGCCGGGATGGCTGCCATGTTCGAAGGCGTCGACGCCGACGAGGGCAACCGGATGATCAACGCGGCGCTGGCCGAACTGGTCGAGCACAAGCGCGCGAACCCCGGCAACGATGTCACCACGCGATTGCTCCAGCACGAAGCGAACCTCAACGAAGAGGAGATGGTTCACCAGCTGGCCGGCCAGTACGGCGCGGTGATCGAACTCCAGCAGAACCTGATCGCCAACACCCTTCTGCTGATCCTCACCGAGGACCGTTTCGGCGGCAGTGTGCTGGGCGGCAGCCTGTCCACCCGGGACGCCCTCGACGAGGTGCTGTTCGACAACCCACCCATGGCGAACTTCCTCATCACCTATCCGCGGCAGCCGATCCTGATCGAAGACGTCTGGCTACCCGCCCACCAACCGGTGGTCATCAGTATCGCCGCCTGCAACCACGATCCGGCGATCAGATCCGCCGATCAGCGCGGGAACCGTTCGCACCTGTCCTGGGGCCTGGGTCAGCGCAGCTGCCCCGCTCAGACCCCGGCGTACCTGGTGGCTCAGGAAGCGATCGATCAACTACTCGATGCCCTGCCGGAAATGGAAGTGGATATGCCCGACGGACCGCAATGGCGTCCCGGCCCGTTCCACCGATCACTCACCGCACTGCCGGTGAAGTTCCCGCCGTCACCACCCTTCCCCGTCTGACGGCTGCTCTCGTGGTCGGCCCGGCCGCCCGCCGTGCCGGCGGCCGCCGGGAAGTGATCGGGTCGCCGGTACCGGGACGACCGGCCGGAGCGGGCGAGTTCGACGATTGCCGGGCCGTAGGCCCGGTCAGTCGCTGCCGGGCGGGACGGCGGGGGCGAATACGCAGTACATCCGCAACTGGGTGTCGGCAATGATGGTGTGGCGTTCGTGCCCGTCGAGCAGGTACATGGTGCCCGGCGCGAGCGTATGGGTCACCCCGTTGTCCCGGTCGATCAGGTGGCCGTGGCCTTCGATGAGCCAGACGGCCTCGATGTAGTCGGGATAGTGCAGCGGGGTCTCGGTACCGGCGGCCACGGTGGTCTCGTGGTAGGAGAAACCGACCTCGTCGTCGGACAGGACGATCCGTTTCGAGGTCCAGTGGTCGGTATCGACCTGCCGATCGGTTCCGGTGATGTCACGAGTTGTCCGCACGATCATGGCCGGTTCCTCCTTCACTGTTCGCAGGGAGTGCCGTGGGCACGGTTCGCAGGAAATGCAGTAGTTCATCGGTCGCCTGCCCGGCCTCGGGGATTCGTTTCATGATCCAGTTGTGCATCATCCCCGGATATTCGTGCAGCTCGACCGGTACTCCGGCCGCATCGCCGAGTTCGGCCACCCGGCGGGCATCGGGCAGCAGGATGTCGCGGTGGCCGATGAAGACGACGGCCGGTGCGAGCCCGGTGAGGTCGGCGAACGCCGGACTGATATGCGGATCGTCGAGGGCCCTGCCGCCCGCATACCATCGACCGGCCTGCTTCAAGCCGGAGACGCCGAGTTCCGGGTCGCGGTCGTCGATGGTCAGCGATAGTGGATCGTCGGTCGCGAGATCGATCCACGGGGAGAACAACGCCAGGGCACGCGGTTGCGGTTGTCCGCGTTCATGCAGGTGGCGGGCCAGCGTGAGGGCGAGCGTACCGCCGGCCGAATCACCGAAGACGATCCGGTTACCGGGTGCGGTCGCACGGGTCACGCGGTCGTAGGCGCGCTCGACCATCGGCACGATCGCCCGGTGGTCGTTCTCGGGCGCCAGCGGATACATCGGCAGCGTGTAGGTGCAGCCGGTGCGTGCGACGATCCGGCCCGCGAACCGCCAATGATGCGGTTCGGGCGCCTCGACGAATCCACCGCCGTGCATATGGAAGATATGCCAGGGCGAACTCGGCCCACCGGGTGGTGTGAGGGTGTAGACCGGGCGGCCGTCGACCTCCTCGCAGGTCACCTGATATTTCGCGGTGATACGCCGCGGCGGCCGAGAACGCTTCGGCTCCTGATGTCGCGGTAATCCATCGCGCATGGCCGAGGGATCGGCGTAGAACCGCTTGTTCTGCCGCAACCACATCCGGGCGAACAGCGCCCGCGCCCGCCACGATGTCATCGGATACCTGCCTGCCCGCGAGTATGCGGCCGAACCGGTCGTAGGGCATTGTGGTGAGCGTCCGATCCGGACATGGCTGTCCTCCGTTCCATCGCGTTCGACGAGCGGTGGATGCTCGCCCCCGCGGCAACCACCGGCCTCGTGCCGTCGGCATTACCGCTGCGGCGGCAACTAAACAAAAGTCCAGTTTCGCCCGTACCGCCGACGTCCCCGGAGCAGCGGGTCGACCGGCCGCACCGGACTCTCCGCGCCCGGGGCGGCGCAGCGCCGGCCCGCGCCCCTGCATCGAATGCGGCCTACTCGACATCGTCGCGGGGCAGCGCGCCCGCGCCGACAGCATCGAATGCAGCACCCGGCTGCCGACGAGCCGGTAATCCCGTGGCCGGGGCAGTCGAAAGGCAGCAGGTTCGGTCGCTGTCGCTGGACTAGCATCGGTCGGAGTCGATCCGAAGGAGCACCGTGCGCCGACAGATTCTCAACCAGCCCGAGAACGCTCCCGAGGAAGCGCTCGAAGGGCTCGCCCTGACCCATCCCACGCTCATCGCCTACGACCGCGAACGCGGCCTCGTCACCCGGGCCACTCCGGCACGCGACAAGGTCGGGCTGGTTTCCGGCGGCGGGTCCGGGCACGAACCGCTGCACGCCGGTTTCGTGGGCCGCGGCATGCTGGACGTGGCCGTACCGGGCGCCGTCTTCGCCAGCCCGACCGCGCTGCAGGTGCACGAGGGCACGGTGGCCGCCGATTCCGGGCGGGGTGTGGTGCAGATCGTGAAGAACTACACCGGCGACGTGCTCAACTTCCGGATCGCCGGTGAGCTCGCCGGCGACGACAACGCGGTCGCGACCGAAACCGTTCTGGTGGACGACGATCTGGCCACCCAGAGCGACGACGGGCCGGGCCGCCGCGGCACCGCGGCCGTGCTCGCGGCCGAGAAGATCTGCGGGGCCGGCGCGGAAGCGGGGGCGGATCTGGGCACGGTCGCCGAACTCGGCCGTCGCGTCGCCCGTAATGCGCGCACTTTGAGTTTCGCGTTGAGCGCGGGGACGCACCCCGGCGAGACGAGTCCCGCCTTCACTCTCGACAGCGGCGAAGTCGAACTGGGCGTGGGGATCCACGGCGAACGCGGTACCGGCCGGGTCCCGTTCGCCGATGCGGATACGCTCATCGCGCTGCTGGTCGATCCGCTGGTCGCCGAACTCGGCTGTACGCGCGGGTCCGCGGTGGTCGCGATCGTGAACGGCCTCGGCGGCGCCTACCCGATCGAGCTGTCGATCGCGGCCCGGGCGGTGCACCGGCGGCTCACCGGGCAGGGCATCACGGTCGCCCGTTCGCTCGCCGGCAGCTATGTGACCTCGCTCGATATGGTCGGCGTCTCGGTCACCTTGCTGCCCGCCGATGCCGATCTGCTGCCGCTGTGGGACGCGCCCGTGCGCACCCCCGCCCTGACCTGGTGAAGGAGCCCGCCATGACCGACGCAGCACTGCCCGCCGGATTCGGCGAACGCTGGGTGAACACGATGTTCGCGGCCTTCCTGGACCGCACCGAAGCCCTGGCGGATCTGGATCGCCGCGCCGGCGACGGGGATTTCGGCGCCAATATCGCCGCCGCCCTGCGCCGGGCGCGCAAGAATATCGACGCCGAACCGGCGGCCTCCTACACGGCGTGGTTGACCGCGGTATCGCGGGGTTTCCTCGGCACGGGCGGGACGAGCGGGCCGCTGTTCGGCATGTTCTTCCGCGAACTCGCCCGCTGCACAAGCGATTCGGAACCCAGCCCGGCCGAGTTCTCCCGCGGCTTGAGCGCCGGTGTCGCCACGGTGCAGCAGTACGGGAATGCCGAGGTCGGGCACAAGACGATGGTCGACGCGTTGGCGCCGGCGGCCGAAGCCCTCGCCGCCCGGGTCGCGGCGGGCAGCGACCCCGGTGAAGCGCTCGAAGCCGCCGCCGATGCCGCGGTGCGGGGCGCCGCCGGTACCGCATCACTGGTCGCCAAGCGCGGCCGCGCCAGCTATGTGGGCGAGGTGGCGCGGGGCGTACTGGATCCGGGCGCAGCCGCGGCGGCGCTGATCCTGCAAACCGCTGCCGCGGCCTACGCCGACCGGCCCGGCGATATCGACACCGGATGGCTCGACACAGCTACTTGACCGGCCCCCGATGCCGCGGGCGTGCTGATCGCCGGCTCGGTGTGGCCGCGGCCAGTGGTGCACGGCTGCGGTGAAGCCCCTGTGCGGCGGTGCCAGGTGGGAGCCGACACCGTGTGGCCCGAGCACTATGCGGGCCGTGCCACCGGGACGGCCACCCGCCTCTACCGGCAGGTCGGCCTGCTGTCCGCCGGAACAGCCAAGCCGACCCGCACAGGCCCTGAACACGCCGGCCTGGGTCCGCGGTGCCGCTCAGGGGGCGGGCGGGTCCGGCGGCTGGTGCGATCGGCGTCCGCTGAAGGCGTCGCGTACCTTGTCCGCGACAGCGCCGACCAGTCCCGCGCTCTTCTGCGCACCGGGCGTAGACGGTGTGGTCGGATGTGGGCGGGTCGGCGCGGTTTTCTTGGCCGCGGCCATCTTGGTGCCCAGTTCCTCCATCTCCGCCGGCGGTTGGGCGCGACCGAACGCGGGCCACACCTGGTTCTGCTCGAATTCGATATGTTCGCGGATCGCGCCGATGAACTCGGTGAGGGCCTCTTCGAAATCCCGGGACCCGGCCTTCGCGTCCTCGATCCGCTGGAGCAGTTGTTTACCCGCGTCCTCCTGGTCGAGGGCGCGGTCGGCGAGTTCGTCGCCGTCGGGCAGCACTCGGCGCACCGCGGGCCAGAAGAACTGTTCTTCCACCGCCTCGTGCTGGGATGCGGCGATCACGAGGCTGGTCGCCAGATGTGCGCGGTTCTGTAGTTCGGCCTCGCTGAAACCGCGGCCGCGTTCCAGCGATTCGACCATTCCGAGCACGCTTTCGTGGTCGGCGCGTAGGAAAGTCAATGCGTCCATGATCGTCTCCGTTGCCCGGCCCGGCAGTTCAGGCGGGCGAGTGTTGTTCGTGGGTGAACTGCTTGGTGCCCATCACGGCGGGGCTGCCCTCGGGGTTGGCGCTCGCGCCCTGGTTCTCCCGCGCCCGGCTACCGAGCCAGTCGCGGACCGGATCGGCGACGTACTCCCATTCCACCCCCTCCGGCCACGGCCCCTGGCCTTCGTTCCACGGACCGCGCGCACTGGCATCGCCGTTGGACATGTTGAACGCCATGTTCTGGAAACGGTCGTCGCCTGTCAGCGCACCGGGAGGGAAGTTGACCGGCAGTTCGTTGAGCGCCGCGGTGAACTGCTGGAAATGTGCGACCTCACGGCTCATGAGGAACGAGAGCGTGTCCTGTACACCCGGATCGTCGGTGAACTGCTTCAGGTACTCGTACACGATCTTGGCGCGCGATTCGGCGGCGAGATTACTGCGCAGGTCGACCGACGGCTCACCGTTGGAATTGACATACGCCCCGCTCCAGGGCACCCCGGCGGAGTTGCCGACATCGGGTCCGCCACCGCGCAGCGCGAGGAACAGCGGGTCGGTCGCCACCTGGTGGATGGCCTGTTCCTTGCCGTCGGCCGAGGCGACCACCGGCATCCAGTCGCAGTGTTCGTTGGCCTGTTTCAGGTCGTCGTTCAGGCCGTCGAGCAGCATGGTGATCATATTGCCGACGATTTCGAGGTGACTGAATTCCTCGGTGGCGATATCCATGAACAGGTCGTACATCTTGGGATGCTTGCGGCGGAGCACGAACGCCTGGCTGAAGTACTGCATGGCGGCTTTGAGCTCACCGTTGGCACCGCCGAACTGCTCCTGGAGCAGGGTGGCGAACCGGGGGTCCGGCCGTTCCACCCGTACCTCGAACTGCAGATCCTTGTTGTGTACGAACATGGGTCTCCTCTGGTCGCGGTGGGCCGAGCAGTGATGTCCGCCGCCTACCCCGGCCCATCACAGCCAAACCAGCAGCCGCGGCCTCCTGCCGGGGCCGGCATGGAACCGGATCGTCCGCGGTGTGGAGGCGATCGACAGGTTCGTGTCCCTCCGGCCGAGCGCCCAGTGAAGCCGGCACGCCGGACACCCGCACCCAGCACATTCGGTGTTGCAAATTCTCATCGCCCGATTCAGAATTGTAATAAGAAACCAGGCGGCCGTTCGCCCGCGCCGAGCCACCCGTATTGCCGTCCGCGAAGGAGAAGTCGTCGTGTCCACCCATATCGTCACCAACCAGGTCCCGCCGCTGGTCGATTACGACGCCGCCGAGGTGCCCGTGATCCTCGAAGCCCTGGAACGCGGTGGGGCCGCCCATGCCCTCGACGAACTGCACGAGATCGGCCGGCTGGCCGGTAGCGCGCACGCCCAGGAACTCGGCGACTTGGCCGAGAAACACCAGCCGGTGCTGCAGACGCACGATCGCTACGGTCACCGCATCGACGAGGTCCGCTACGACCCCAGCTACCACGAGCTCATGCGGCATGCCGTCCGCTTCGGCCTGCACGGCGCCCCCTGGGCTGATACCCGGCCTGCACCGCATCTGGTCCGGGCGGCGAAAACGAGCGTGTGGTCGCAGGTCGATGCCGGGCACGGCTGCCCGATCTCGATGACCTATGCCGTCGTCCCGGCCCTGCGCGCGAACGCCGATCTGGCCGCCCGGTACGAACCGCTGCTGTCCAGCCGCGACTACGACCCCGCTCTGCGCCCGCTCGCCGACAAGCCCGGCCTGATCGCCGGGATGTCGATGACCGAGAAACAGGGCGGATCCGATGTCCGGGCCAACACCACCACCGCGGTCCCGCAGCCGGACGGTTCCTACCGGATCACCGGGCACAAATGGTTCACCTCGGCACCGATGTCGGATTTCTTCCTCGCATTGGCGCAGGCACCCGGCGGTCTGTCCTGCTTCTTCGTTCCCCGCGTACTGCCCGACGGCACCCGCAACCCCTTCCACCTACAACGGTTGAAGGACAAGCTGGGTAACCACTCCAACGCCAGCAGCGAGGTCGAATACGACAATACGGCCGGCTGGCTGGTCGGCGACGAGGGCCGCGGCGTGCCCACGATCATCGAGATGGTCAACCTGACCCGCCTCGACTGCACCCTCGCCTCCGCCACCGGGATGCGCACCGGAACCATCATGGCGATCCACCATGCCCAGCACCGCCGCGCGTTCGGCGCGAACCTCGTCGACCAGCCGCTCATGCGCAATGTCCTCGCCGATCTGGCCATCGAGGCCGAGGGCGCAACCACGGCCGCCCTGTGGCTGGCCGAACTCACCGACCGCGCCACCACCGGCGACGCGGCCGCCGATCTGCTGCGCCGCATCAGCTTGGCGGTGAGCAAGTACTACGTCTGCAAACGCGGACCCATCCACGCGGCCGAAGCCCTGGAATGCCTGGGCGGCAACGGGTATGTGGAAGATTCCCGGATGCCGCGGCTGTACCGGGAGGCCCCGCTGATGTCGGTGTGGGAAGGTTCCGGCAATGTCGCCGCCCTGGACGTCCTGCGTGCGCTCGCCAAACAACCGGCCACCCTGACCGCGTTCCTCGACGAGGTGGAACTCGCCGCCGGCGCCGATTCCGTGCTCGATACCGCGATAAAGCGGCTGAAGGCCGAGTTCACCGAACTCGACACCCTGCCGCACCGCGCCCGCCGGATCGTCGGCGATATGGCCCTGGTGCTCCAGGGTTCGCTACTGGTCCGCTACGGACATCCCGCTGTCGCCGAAGGTTTCACCCGCACCCGGCTCGGACGCGACCGCGGCGATGTCTTCGGCACCCTGCCGGTGGGGCTGGACACCGGCGCGATCATCGACCGGCTGACTCCGAAGATCGGCTGACTCGCGGCAGCGAACAGGTCGCGGGCTGCGACGGCGCCCTACCGTGGATCGGATTCACTACGGCGTAACAGGTTGGTTTCGATGAGTTCGTCGGCGTAGGTCTGGAACTCGGCGCGGAACACTTCGTAGCGTGCCCGGATAACCCCGCCGGGCCAATCCTTCGGCAGCAGCTCCGGCGGCAGCACCGGGTCGTCGAGGATATGGCGTACCACGGCCGCCGCCACTTCGAAACGTGTCCCGATCGTCTCGGCATCGTCGAGGGCGGTGAGCAATTCCCGGGCCCGGCTCGCCCACCGGTCCGGCGCGAACAGGCGGCCGGCCAGGACGGCCGCCGGCTCCTCGGGCTGCCCGGTGAACAGATCCACCCGCTGCCGGGCGGCTTCGGGGAGGTCGGCGGCGATATTGTCGGGCCGGCACCAGACGCCTTCGCGCAGCTCCCCGAACCGGGCCAGTCGCAGAGTTTCCCGGAAGGCGGCACGGTCGGTGGAATCGGTGGCGCCGACCGTCACGACCGCCAGGATCCAGCTACCGTGCCAGGCCCGCAGGTCCGGTGAGATGGCCCGGTCCTGCCGGCGTTGACGTTCGGCCAGCCGTTCGGACAGCCGATAGGTCGCGTCGGCGCCGCGTTCGAGATCACCCGCGGCGACCATTCGGGTCAGCGCGGCGCGCACCGCGGATTCCTGCAACCCGAGCCCGGCCCCGACCCGGACGATCCAGCCGGCCGGAGCCTGCGCCGGATGCGATCCGAGCAGGACACTCAGGATCGCCGAACGCGCGGTGAGCGCCCGGACGCGGGCGGGAGACGCAGACATGGGCCGATCGTATCGACCTGCACCGATAACCCTGTATCGGTCGCCGCGACGCCGGCCGTGCACCGGCCGCGCCGGAGCCGCAGCTCGGCACTTCCGACGTCCAGCGGCCCCCGCCCGGCCACGCAGGTACGACACCGCGTGCGGCCGGCACCGAATATCCGGCACCGCCATGCCTGGGTCCGCCGCTCCTCCTGTCGGAGGTCGGCACCCGTTGTACAGGCGGCCGCATGGCCGAGGGATCAGCGCGCGGCCGATTCGGCGCGGCGGCAGGGTCGGGTCGATATCGGCATGTCAGCGTGGAGGTCGGCGAGCCCCGGTTCGAGGGCCAGACGAAGACCGTGCTGGGTGGGCACGGGCCGGGAACCGGGCGTTGCGGTCCGGAAGCCGGGATTTCGCGCCATCACCCCAAGCCGTCCGGACTATCGGCGGCGGACACGGAAAGCATCAGCGGCCGTTGAATCACCCCACCAGGTGTGAGAGAATTCAATAGTAATCCTCTCACTCATTCAGGGGGTCGAGATGTCCCGCCCAGCGTCAACGGAGCCGCGCGCACCGAAACCCGATGCGGAGCCCCGCCGTAAACACCTGGCCGGTCCGGGAGCGCTGCTCGGCGGACCGGCGAATGTCATCATGCAACTGAGCCTGGCCCCGGTCGGCCGGGGAGTCGTCGAGAGCACGGTCGACAGCGGCCGTTTCGATCTTCATCCCCGCAAACGCGGACGCACCACCCTGACCTACCTCGCCGTCGCCATGCTGGGCACCGACGAGGAACGCGCGGCCTATCGCGCCGCGACCGACACTTCCCACCGCCACGTCCGCGCCCGGCCCGGCAGTCCGGTGAAGTACAACGCGTTCGACCCGGAACTGCAACGGTGGGTCGCGGCCTGCATCTACAAGGGTGTCGTCGATTCGGTGACCTTTCTCTTCGGTCCACTGAGCGAGGCGGACGCCGACGAGCTGTACCGCGAATCGGCCCGCTTCGGCACCACCCTGCAGATGCGCCCGGAGATGTGGCCCGCCGACCGCGCCGCGTTCGCCGAATACTGGGACCGCAAAAGCGCCGAGATCTCCCTCGACGACGAGGTCAAAACCTATCTGCTCGGCCAAGTCGTCGATCTGGGCCCCTACGGCCGGTTCGAACGGCTGGCGTTCCGCCGGATCAACAGGTTCTTCACCACCGGATTCCTGCCCCAGCGTTTCCGCGACGAACTGGGCCTGGCGTGGGGGCCGGGACGCCAGCGGGCCTTCGAACTGGTGATGCGCGCCATCGGTTTCGTCACGGCAGCCGGCCCCGAACAGTGGCGACTGTATCCGCTGAACCGCCATCTCGCGGATATGAGAAGACGCCGGGCTCTGGGCAAACCACTGGTTTGACGGGGTCAATGCGACGTGCTCGACTGGCCGGGTGCGGAAACGGACCCGGCTCGCCCTCGGTGCGATAACGCTGTTGCTGCTGTGGGGCGAATGGACGAACTGGCGCGCCTCGCGCAGCCTGACCGGCTCCGCGACCGGCGGGTCGGAAGCCGTCCTCGTTCTCGGATACCGCAACGGCGGGGACCGCGCCAACGCCATGAACCGCTGGCGGGTACGGGCCGGCCTGCGATCTCTCGACCCGGGCGCGGCCGGGACCAGGTTGATCCTGGCGGGCGGAGCCTGTGCGGGCCCACGGTCGGAGGCCGCGCTCATGGCCGACTACGCCACCGGCGCGCGCGGGTACCGCGGTGAACTGGTACTCGAAGAACAGAGCCGCAGCACCTGGCAGAACATCGCGTTCGCAGTCCCCTATCTGGTGGATGTGGACCAGATCAAAATCGTCTCGTTGCCCGTCCACGCAGCGAAGGCACGCCGGTATCTGGCACGGCAGCGCCCGGATCTGGCGCACCGCCTGACCCGGGGTGCGGAGTACCGGTTCGGGGAATGGATGCCGTTGAAGCCGCTGGTGACCCTCTATGCACTGGTGAAGCACGGCCGCACCGCACACTCTGTGGCGTAAACCGTTCGCTCCCGACGAGTTACGAGACGCCAACAAGAAATACGCCGTTGTCCCACACTGCGGCCCTCCGTTATTGCGTGCCACACTCGGGTAGTCCGACGTATGACGAGAAAGGCACTGTATGCGTAAATCCATCCGGCTGTTCAGCTCCACCGCAATTGCGGGTATCGCCGGTCTGGCGACGGTACTCGCGGCGCCGGGCGCCGGCGCGGAGGTCACCGACGTGAGAGTTGCTGCCGGACCGGAAGGACTGCGGGTCGGTTGCAGCTATACAGTGACGGCCACGGTCGACGCGCCACCGTCCGAGGCGGGCGAGGTCACGATCATCAACAGCGGCGGCGGGGTACCCGGCGGTGGCGTCCGCCTCGGACAAGCCACGTACCACCCCGAGAACGGGACGGCCACGTTCGCCTGGACGCCCGAGTACACGGGCCGTCAGAACATCACCGCACAGCAGTTCACTCCGGGCCGGTACACCTCCGCGAAATACCTCGAGGTCGATGTGATCGGATACGGTGTCGGCGCCGGAAGTACCTGCCTGCCACTCCCCTGAGCCCGTGCCGTCGATGGTGGTTGCCGCACACCGGCAAACCACCATCGACTCGGCGCCGAATCGGTCGGCGCACCTGCGGCGGCCCCGGTTCAGAACTCGAACGGTGTGCCGTAGCCGGTGGTCTGGGCGGTGCCGCCTGGAGTCTGCGCAGTGACGGTGACAAAGGGCATGGCCGAAGCCGGGGAGAGACATCCGTCGACGTTCAGCGGGGTGCCGGCGTGGGCGAAGGCATACGGGAACGTCGTTTCCGGGGTCAGCTCGGTCTCGCCGACCACCACCGGCGCCACCGTACCGGGCGCCAGGTTGACCCCCACTTCCCCGGCGAGCGCGGATTCGACACCGACGCTCGGCTCTACGCCGATGAGCGGCGCGATCGTGACGACCGGCGCCGCGCCCTCTTCGAAGGTGGTGGCGACCTCGAGTTCCGTATAGGGCGCGATCGAGGCCCCGCCACCGATTTCCGGGACGATCGCGATCGAAACTCCCTCGGACACATCCACCGCGCATCCGACCAGATAACCCGCCACGATCCGTCCGCCCTGCAACTGCGGCGCCCCGTCGAGGGCGACCGAGAAGTTCCCGGACACCTTGGTGGCATGACTGAACGGAACACCGGCCGAGATATCCCCGGCGGGGGCCGAGTTCGTCGCATCCACCGAGGCGATCAGGCGCATCCCGCCGACGCCGATTTCGCCGGGCGCGGCCCGGGCCGGTGTGCCGAGGGCGGCAGCGGCGGCGGCCACTGACGCTACGGTGATCGCTGCCGCGATACAGGAATGCTTGCGGTTCATCGCGCTCCAGTCGAGTGGGCATCGAAGCGAACGTGGCAAACGGGTCGGCATCAGCGAGTCGGGTCCGGAGGCAGTGCTGTGGTGCTTGCGCCTGCGCTTCGGTAGACGGGCCCGGCTCCGGTCTCGCTCATGCCCGATATGCGGCGCAGCCGGGCATCGCTGTCCGGCGTGCGCAGACCGGAAGAATACCGTCTGCGCAGTTCAACGGCTCGGGACGCTCCGGCGAGTCGCCGGCGAATCCTGGACTACGGGGCGATCGGCCCGATCCCACCAGCCGACGATCCCGGAGAAGTGGCCACGCCGGGATCGACGGCCGGCACCGCGAGTCAGTGAACGCCCAGCGCTGCCAGGATCATCGGACGAGCGGTGCCGATGGCCTGTTCCCAGTAGGGCCAGGTGTGCGTGCCGTTGCCGATATCGACGCGTGCGGCGATGCCCAGGGATGCGGCGCGGTCGGCGAAGATCCGGGCGGCGGTCATGGCCATCGCCTCGAGCCCCATCGCGTTCACGGTGTTCCCCGCCCCGTAGGGCACATCGGGAAGTCCGGGCACGCCGTTGCCGGCCGAAATGTACAGGGGCAGGCCGCGTAGCAGTTCGGCCTGCACGGTCGGGTCGTGGCGACGCCACGCCGGGTCACTCGGCGGGCCCCACATATCGTCCACATCGAACCGGCCCTCATCCCACATCGCGGCGCGCACCGCCTCGTTCCACATCGGGAAGGTCGGATTCACGAAACCGGAGAAGGAACCGGCGAACCGGAACTGATCGCGGTGGTGTGCGGCCAGTGTCAGCGCCGCCCCACCACCCATGGAAGCGCCGACGACGGCGTTGTTCGTCCGCGAAACCCCGTACCGCGCCAGAAAGGCGGGCAGCTCTTCGGTGAGGAAGGTTTCCCATTTGTACGTGGTGGTCTGACCGTTGGTACTGCTGGGCCGATACCAGTCGGCGTAGAAGCTGGAATGCCCGCCGACCGGGAAGACCAGGGTGACATCGTCGCCGGCGAACCGTTTCAACACATCGGTATCGCTGACCCACTGATTGTGATCATGCGGCGCCCGCAGTCCGTCGAGCACATACAGCGCCGAACTACCGCCCCGCGCCGCCCATTGCACCTGCACCTCGATCGGCCCCATCCCCGAGGGCACCACGAGCTCCTGATACCCACCGGCCGGGGCCCGCAGCACCGGAGCGCGAACCGGCGCCGCGGCCACCACTGCCCCACCGAACCAGGTCGCCAGCAGTATCGCCGCAACCACCACACCGAATTTCCGCAACCGCCCCCGCGCAGCCGGATTCCCTGCTCGCACTCCGTACCCCGTATTCAGTCTCGTCTCGTATTCGAGCAGAACGCTACCGAACCGGCCGGAATTCCGCCCATACGGTTATCGGCGGCGGTCGCAGCGCTCATTTGCCCGGGATGGCTTGCAGCTACCGGTGAGCGACCGTGATCCGAATGACGGTGAACGCGAAATTCGCTGTGCGACAGCAGTTTACATCCAGTTAATCGACCGATTCCGGTCCGGAAATCCCGCATTTCTGAGTAGTGTGCGGAGCGCAAGACTGATCGCACACAAGGAGTTCGGTGTGGCGTCCTCACTGAAGAAGAATCTGGCAGTACTGTTCGGCGCTTCCTGCACAGCCCTCTCACTCGCCCTGTCCGTAGCGGCTCCCGTCCACGCCGACGAAGAACCAGGGGGTGCGGCCGTCGCCTGCTCGACAACGCCGACCGGAAACACCAGCCGGCGGGTCGACAATTTCGACGGCCGGTACTACCGCGTCTACGTGCCCGCCGGGATACCCGCCGCCGGGGCGCCACTGGTGGTCGCCATCCATGGCGGTCTGGGCAGTCCCGAGGGGATCGAGGCCCAATCGGGCTGGAACGCGGTCGCCCGGCAACAGAAGGCAATCGTGGTCTATCCGCGCGGCAGCAAACCGGAGGGCTCGGGCTGGGGCTGGGATGCCGGCGCGGGCGCCTATGACAACACCCATATCAAAAAAGTCGTCGCGGACGTCCGCACGAAGTACTGCGTGAATCCGAATCGCATCCATCTCTCCGGCCACTCCAACGGCGGGCAGATGGCGTCCCGGGTGGCCTGCGAGGACCCGGCGCCGAATCCGGGCATCTTCGCCTCCGGTGCGGTGTACGCACCCGCTCCCCCGCCCACGGGCTGCAATCCGGCACGCGCGATCTCCTGGGGCGTTTTCGCCTCGGCAGCAGACCTCACCGTCCCCGAACCCATCGCCTACAGCCATGTCATGTACTGGAGCTGGGAAAACCGTCCCTGCCAGAACGAGCAGGCGGACGGCGGCACCGACGTCAAGGACTCCAGGCGCTGGGACTGCGCCTCCGGTACCCGGGTCCTGTGGCGGGTCTACAACGACGGCGGCCACAACTGGCCGCCGGAGCCGCGGCGCACCGAAATCCTCAACCGGATGTGGACGCTGTTCCAGGCCCATCCCCGCCCCTGACGCCACCGATCGGCCGCGTCCGACGGGCGCGGCCGGACCGACTCCGCAAAAATACGTGCCAGTAGCCCCCACACGCTGTGCATTTTCGCGCAGTGAGGAGGCAGACTGGCCCAAACGTAACCCGCAACCCCGCCCGACCGGGCTCGTGCTTGCGCAGGAAGGAGTCGGCGAGTGTTCAACCGCATCGCCATCGTTAACCGTGGAGAGTCCGCCATGCGGCTCATCCACGCCGCCCGGGATCTGTCCGCCGAAACCGGGCAACCCATCGAAACGATCGCCCTGTACACCGACGTCGACCGGAACGCGACGTTCGTACGGGAAGCCGATGTGACCTATGACCTCGGCCCGGCATCCGCACGCCCGTACCTGGACCTGAAGGTCCTGCGCAACGCACTGCTGGCGACGAAGGCGGACGCCGCCTGGGTCGGCTGGGGCTTCGTCGCCGAGGATCCGGCGTTCGCGGAACTGTGCGAAGAGATCGGCGTGACCTTCGTCGGCCCCAGCCCGGAGGCCATGCGCAAACTCGGCGACAAGATCGGCGCGAAGCTGATCGCCGAGGAGGTCGGCGTACCGGTGGCGCCGTGGAGCCGCGGCGCGGTCGAATCGCTCGACGATGCGCTGGCCGCCGCGAGCGATATCGGTTACCCGCTGATGTTGAAGGCGACAGCCGGCGGCGGCGGCCGCGGTATCCGGGTGATCACGAACGAATCCGAACTCGCCGACGCCTACGAACGCACCCGGCAGGAGGCCGTGCGTGCGTTCGGCAGCGGCGTGGTGTTCCTGGAACGGCTGGTCACCGGCGCCCGCCACGTCGAGGTCCAGGTGATCGCGGACGGTCAGGGCACCGCGTGGGCACTCGGTGTGCGCGACTGCTCGGTACAGCGGCGCAACCAGAAGATCATCGAGGAATCGGCTTCGCCGGTGCTGAGCCCGGAGCAGGCGGCCGAACTGAAGGCCTCGGCCGAACGGCTCGCGATCGCGGTCGGCTATCGCGGCGCGGCGACCGTCGAATTCCTCTACCACCCCGGTGAGCAGCTGTTCGCGTTCCTGGAGGTCAATACCCGGCTGCAGGTCGAGCACCCCATCACCGAGTACACCACCGGTGTCGATCTGGTCCGGGCGCAGCTGCATGTCGCCTCCGGCGGCAAGCTCGAGGGTGAGCCGCCGGCCGAACGCGGCCACGCCATCGAGGCGCGGCTCAACGCCGAGGATCCCGACCGTGATTTCGCGCCCGCCCCCGGGCGTATCGCGCACCTGGACCTGCCCGCCGGCCCCGGTATCCGCGTCGATACCGGCGTCAGCGAGGGCGATACCATCCCGGCCGATTTCGATTCGATGATCGCCAAGATCATCGCCTACGGCAGCAACCGTGAGCAGGCGCTGGGCCGGCTGCGCCGCGCGGTCGCGCAGACCCGGGTGATCATCGAGGGCGGCGCCACCAACAAGAGCTTCGTCCTCGACCTGCTGGACCAGCCCGAGGTGATCGACGCCAGCGCCGATACCGGCTGGATCGACCGGGTACGCGGCGAAGGCCGGCTGGTCTCGCAACGGCACTCCAGCGCCGCCCTGGCCGCCGCCGCCATCGACGCCTACGAAGAAGAAGAGCAGGTCGAACAGCATCGGCTGCTGTCCACCGCCGCCGGTGGCCGCCCCCAGGTCCAGCACGACAGCGGACGGCCGCTCGACCTGAAGTTGCGCGGCGCGAGCTACCGGGTGCGGGTCGCCCGGATCGGTGCGCACCGGTTCCGGGTCGGGATCGAGGCGGGCGCCGACAGCCGCACCGCCGATGTCGACCTCGAACGTTTCGACCGGCACACCGGGCAGATCGTGGTCAACGGTGTGCGGTATCGCCTGATCACCGGCACGCACGGTCCGGTCCACCTGGTCGATATCGACGGCGTGACCCACCGCATCAGCCGCGACGAAGGCGGTGTCGTCCGTTCGCCCGCCCCGGCGCTGGTGGTCGCGACCCCGCTGGAGGCCGGTGCCGAGGTCGAGGCCGGCGCCCCGGTGCTGGTGCTGGAAAGCATGAAGATGGAGACGGTGCTGCGAGCGCCGTTCCGGGGCCGGGTGAAGGAGATCGGTGTCTCCGTCGGCACCCAGGTGGAGACGGGTGCGCCGCTGCTGCGCCTGGAACCGCTCGCCGACGACGACGCGGCCGGGGAAACCTCGGCCACCGTATCGGTCGAGCTGGATCTGCCCGCCGAATCCGGCCAGGTCCTGCCACACGAGCGGATGTCCCGCGGCCGCCAGGACCTGCGCAGCCTGCTGCTGGGCTTCGATGTCGACCCGCACGACGACCGCCGGGTCCTCGACGACTACCTCGCCGCGCGCCGGGCGGCCGTCGCGGACAATCACCGGCCGCTGGCCGAGGAACTCGACCTGATGCAGGTGTTCGCCGACCTGGCCGAACTCAGCCACAACCGGTCGTTCGACGACGACGGCGGCGGCCGCAGCCATGTGCACAGTGCCCGCGAATACTTCCACACCTATCTGCAGAGCCTCGATGTCGAGCGGGCCGGGCTGCCGGAGTCGTATCGGGCGAAGCTCGCCGCGGCGCTCGGGCACTACGGTGTCACCGAACTGGATCGCACCCCGGATCTCGAGGCCGCGGTCTTCCGGATCTTCCTCGCCCAGCAGCGGCCCGCCGATACCGTCGAGGTGATCTCGACGCTGCTGCGTGAATGGCTGAACGAGCCGATGCCCGACCGGGCGCTGCGGGAGCCCGTCGGCCTCGCCCTGGAACGCCTCGTCGCGGCGACCCAGGTGCGTTTCCCGGTGATCGCCGACCTCACCCGCGGTCTGGTGTTCGCCTGGTACGGCCAGCCGGTGCTGCGCCGCAACCGCGCCCGCGTCTACACCGACACCCGCAAGAACCTCAGCTACCTCGACGCCAACCCGGACGCCGCCGACCGCAGCGAACGGATCGCGCAGATGGTGAGCGCCACCGAACCGCTGGTGCGGTTGCTGGGCCAGCGGCTTTCGCGGGGTTCCGCGGACAACACGGCGATGCTGGAGGTGCTGACCCGCCGCTACTACGGCAACAAGGACCTCACCGATGTCCGCACCCGGCAGGCCGGCGGTTGCACCTTCGTCGTCGCCGAACGCAAGGGCGTGAACCTGGTCTCGGCCGCGGTGAGCTTCGATTCCCTCGCCGAGACCGTGCGCGGGCTGGCCGAACTGGGCACCGGAACCGCATCCATCGAGGCGGATATCTACCTGTCCTGGGAGAATCAGCCCGAGGATTTCGAGACTATGGCGGCCGCGCTGCACGAGGTGCTGAATGCGCAGCCGCTGCCCAATTCGGTCCATCGGATCACCGCCACCGTCGCCGGCAGCGATAACGCGGTCATGCACTATCACTTCACCTTCCGCCCGTCGGCCACCGGCCTGGACGAGGAACACCTCATCCGCGGCCTGCACCCGTATATCGCGCAGCGGATGCAGATGAAGCGGCTGCACAAATTCGATCTCACCCAGCTGCCGTCCTCGGACAACGAGGAGGTGTACCTGTTCCGGTGTGTGGCCAAGGAGAATCCGGCCGACGAACGTCTCGTCGCGTTCGCCCAGGTCCGCGACCTGACCGCGCTGCGCGATCACGACGGCCGGCTGGTCACCCTGCCGACCGCCGAGAGCACCATCGCCACCTGCCTCGATTCGATCCGACGAGCGCAGGCCGGGCGGCCGGCGGCCAAACGGCTGCAGACCAACCGCATCGTCATGTACATCTGGCCCACGATCGACGTCACCCGCGGCGAGCTGGAGAAAATCGTCGAGCGGGTGCGCCCGACCACGGTCGGCGCCGGGCTGGAGGAGATCCTGCTCATCGCCCGCCAGCCCGATCCGAGAACCGGGGCCCTGGTCAAACTGGCGTTGCGGATCACCTTCGACGCGATCGGCGGCACCCAGGTCGTCGTCGGTGAGCGGTCCGACGAACCGGTGGAGCCGCTGGACGAATACCGCCAGAAGGTGCTGCGGGCGGCCGGGCGCAATGCCGTGTACCCGTACGAATTGACCGATCAGCTCGGCGATTTCACCGAATACGATCTCGACGCCGAGCACGCGCTGGTGCCGGTCGACCGGCCGAAGGGCCGCAACACCGCGGCGATCGTCGCCGGTGTGGTGACCACCCCGACCGACCGGTACCCGGAAGGCATCACCCGCGTGGTGCTGCTCGGCGATCCCACGAAATCGCTGGGCGCGCTGTCGGAACCGGAATGCCGCCGGATCATCGGCGCGCTCGATCTGGCCGACCGGATGCAGGTCCCGTTGGAGTGGTACGCGCTGTCCTCCGGTGCCCGGATCTCGATGACCTCCGGCACCGAGAACATGGACTGGGTGGCCGCGGCGCTCAAACGTATCGTCGAGTTCACCCAGGCCGGCCGCGAGATCAATATCGTGGTCGCGGGGATCAATGTCGGCGCCCAGCCGTACTGGAACGCCGAAGCCACCATGCTCATGCACACCAAGGGCATCCTGGTGATGACCCCGGATTCGGCCATGGTGCTCACCGGTAAACAGTCGCTGGACTTCTCCGGCGGCGTATCGGCCGAGGACAACTTCGGTATCGGCGGCTATGACCGCGTGATGGGCCCGAATGGCCAGGCCCAGTACTGGGCGCCGAACCTCACCGCCGCCCGCGGTGTCCTGATGTCGCATTACGATCACACCTACGTGGCGCCCGGCGAGCAGTCCCCGCGGCGGGCCACCACCACCGACCCGGTGGATCGCGATATCTCCGACTTCCCGCATGTGCTGGCGGACAGCGGTTTCACCACCGTCGGCGAAATCTTCTCCCCCACCGCCAACCCGGACCGCAAGAAGCCGTTCGATATCCGGACCGTTATGCGGGCACTGTCCGACCAGGACCACGATGTGCTCGAACGCTGGGCCGGCATGGCCGACGCCGAAACCGCCGTCGTCCAGGACGTCCACCTGGGCGGTATCCCGGTCTGCCTGCTGGGTATCGAATCCCAGAGCATCCCGCGGCGCGGTTTCCCGGCGACCGACGGCCCCGACACCTACACCGCGGGCACCCTGTTCCCGCAGTCGTCGAAGAAGGCCGCGCGGGCGATCAACGCGGCCAGCGGCAACCGCCCGCTGGTGGTCCTGGCGAACCTGTCCGGGTTCGACGGTTCCCCGGAATCGATGCGCAAACTGCAACTCGAGTACGGCGCCGAAATCGGCCGCGCCATCGTCAATTTCGACGGGCCGATCGTGTTCTGCGTGATCTCCCGCTACCACGGTGGCGCGTTCGTGGTGTTCTCGAAGGCCCTGAACCCGAATATGACGGTCCTGGCCATCGAAGGCTCCTTCGCCTCGGTCCTCGGCGGCGCCCCCGCCGCGGCTGTCGTATTCGCGGGCGAGGTCGGCAAACGCACCGCCACCGACGCCCGGGTCCGCGACCTGGAACAGCGCGCGGCGAACGCGGGCGGCACCGAACGCGCCGCTCTCACCGCCGAACTCGACGAACTGCGCTCCTCGGTCCGCGCCGAGAAACTGGGCGAGGTCGCCGCGGAATTCGACGGTGTGCACAGCATCCAGCGCGCCGTAGAGGTCGGCTCGGTGGACGCCATCATCCGCGCCGCCGAACTCCGCCCCCGCATCATCGAAGCCATCGAAGCCCGGCTCCGGTGATCTGATCGCGCGGTGCACCCGGTAGGCCGGGTGCACCGCCCGAAGTCCTGCCGATGCCCTCGCCGACCCCGAGTCGGCGAGGGCATCGTCGGTTATGGAGGTGTGAACGCCACACGCCTGCGCTCCGCACCATAGGGTGCCGCAGCCCGGTTCGGGCGGTACCGCCCGGCAGGTTCGATTACCGAGGCGGCAGGATCCCCTGGCCGTTCATCACCAGGCCGCCGTTGACGATGGCACCGATGAGACAACCGGGCAGGGCACCCAAGACCAGGAAGATGAGACCGACGAGGGCACCGATCCCGCAGCCGATAGCAGCACCCAGGATGATCGTGTCGTTACTGGCGATATCCTTCAGCGGCGCAGCCGGCACCGGCGCACCGTTTGCGGCAGCCGCGGGACGGTCGATGGTCAGGGCGGTTCCGGCCGCGTTCACCTGCGCATCGAGACGGACTTCCCGGCCCGCGACCTGGTACACCAGCGGCACCTCTTCCAGCACTTCGCCGTCGGCCGCGACGACCTCGACCGAATCCGCGGTGACCTCGAAATTACCCGATGTCAGCGTGGTGGTCGCGCTGGAGCGGTCAGGCGACCACGCCATCGAATACCCCACATTCCCGTCCACTTTCCCGGCCACCGGATGCGCCATGGTCGCCTCACCGTGTGCCGTACCGGCCATCACGCCGACGGCCGCAGTGGAAAGCAACGCCGTTGCAGCGATTTTGGCGAATTTCATTGTGTTTTTCCCTATCTGTGTTCGATGTGCGGATCGATCGTGTGGATGATCGCATATCCGGAAGGTTTCATTACTGAAAGCCCTTTCGTCGCTTCGTGTTTTGCGTATTCGAGACATTCACGGATGTACCGGAACAGACCTGTAGTCCATATCGTTCTCGAACTCCCGCCGGACAATGCCGCCGTTCCGACTTGTCAGCACTGGGAACACAGTTGCGGTCTCGTCGCACCGATGGCCGTCCGGGGTTGAGCCCCCTCGGATCACTTCCGAAGAGTTCCTGAACGCCGAACCGGACGCCCTCAGCGGCACATTCGGCGACGTCGGGATCGTGGACGGCCTCGTGGTGCGCTGCCAATTCCTGTCCGTAAAGACAAACCTCAGCGACGAACAGCTCGGCCGGCTGCTCTCATGTATGGGATTTCGCCTCGAGGTCGTACGCTGACCGCTACTCCCCGAACTGACCCGCTCCGAGCGTAGATCCTGGCAATTGCACCGTGGACTCGCGACCCATCTCACCCGGCCGGCTCTCGAATCCCGGCGGCCACGGATCGACCGCAATATTCAGCAGCTCCGAAACGGAGTGACCGGCCAACCCCATCTACGTAACCTCGATCGCTGGACTTCGCTCCTCGAAGAACGCGACCTACCCGGACTTCATCGAGTACTTACCGGATTGGACCGCGACTCGATCGAAATGCGCGAAGTCTCCCCCCTGAAGGGACTGCTACCACACGACGAGCGCGCCGAACTGCTGGCCTCGTCGTAAACGCGCGTACTGCCGGATATGTCGCTGCGTAGATAGCCGATCGCAATCGGTGTGCCGAGCTCGAGCGCCGTCAAAGCCATCGCCTTACCCTCCATGGTAATTCGCATGGGTCACTGTGAGGTCGTTCGATGCCGGGGACTGCGGCCGTGCGAGCGGATCCGGTTCTGCCCCGGCATCGAACGCCGTAATCAGACCCCCGCGTTGGCGCTGTGGGCTGTAGTGGCATGCGGGGGTGGCACTCAGCGTTCGCGCCCGAGGCCCCGTTCCCTGCTGTTGCGTTCTCGCACCCGGTTGCTGCGGTGTTGGACGTGCGGGTGATGGTTCGGGCTCTGGACGCCCGGCGTCGGTTGCGATAGGGCGAGCACGTCGGCCACCTCGCGGGTACTCATCGCGCGGCGCTCGCCGCGGGCGGCTGCCTCGCGTGCGGCGGCTGCCAGCCGTTCGGCGGCCTCGCGTTGTTCTTTCGCCTTGCGTTCGATCTCCACTTGTGCGAGCGCGCGGCAAGTCGCTTCTCGGATGCGCTCGTCTTCGCGTGCCCGTTCTTCGCGTCCCTGCCGGCGCTCGCGCTCGTCACGTTCGACAGCGCGCTGGGCGGCGTCCCGTATGCGTGCAGTGTCCCGGGCGCGTTGGGCCCTTTCCCGCGCCCGTTGCACCGACCGCAGTGCATCGCCGTCGACCAGTTCGAGCTGGTTACGCTCGCGCTCGAGATTGCGGCCGAGGGTGCGGGCCTGCCGCGCTCGAGCGGGGGTGACTTCCTCGATACGGAACCGCCCGGGAAAGTCGTGGGCCAGGGCCTCGAGTTCTTTGCGGACGGTGGAGCTGACCGCGCCTTGAACGAGTACCCATGTGCCGCGTGCGTTCACGTCGCGCGTAAGGATTTCGCGATCTTTGGCGAGCTGGTCCGCGGTGCGCTCGCCGCCGACCCGATTGCCGCCCTTGTACTCGGTGAAATCGCGGCCTCCGCGTTCATTGACGCGGGCGGTGTCGTGTCTGCGCTCGACACCTCGGCACAGTTCGACGGTTACCTCGTGGCGCCAGCCGTTCTTGCCCGTCTCGCCACGTAGTTGCGCCATTCCGCGGTGGAAATGGCGGCCGCGCTCGTTGTGCTTTCGCCCCCGCGCGGATCGGCGCCGGTGCTGTTCATCGTCGCTGGGCATCCCCCACACCCCCGGCCACTCACGAACTCATCCGAGTGTTCGGCGCAGATCGTTGGCCTCGTGCGGTAACCCGTGCGCCTCGGCATAGTCAGCGTCGCGCTGGTACCACTTGTCGGTGACGACCGAGAAATCCTGTTCTTCGACCGCGGTGCACAACAGGTCGACCGGGAAATCGGCGGTGGACGAAAGCCAGTCGTAGACCACCGATGGCCCGTACTCGTAGAGCGTCCCGCCGACGCTGGGAACGTTGGCCCAGCGGCCGCCACAGCGTTCGACGAAGTAAGCCCCGATGTAGCAGACCCACTGGTCGGCGATATCGGCCTTGTCGAACAACGTGTCCTCGTCGGGAAAGAAGAAATCGAACACCTGCGCGAGCCAATGCAGGGTCAGGTCGTCGCTGTATCGATCGTCGACCTGCGGCATGGCCGGGACGGGATCGCCGGCATAGGTTTTCCAGCCGCCGGGGCCGGTCGGAACGGTGGGTAACGTCTCGGTGAACAGGCGATCGACCTGTTCGGCGATTCGGGCCGGGCGTGCGAACAGCTGCCAGTCCGAGCCTTGTTGGGCGGCCTCGTCGAACCACACGTTATCCATAGTGAGCCCTTCCCCTGCTGTTCGATCCGGTGTCGCGGTAGAACGCTACGGTGCCGCTGCTGATCGTGGCAACGACGGTCCCTGGGATCTCGCCATCGCGGAGTTTTCCGGGGACGTACCTTTCTTCGTATTGCTGCCGCTCTGCAGGCGTCAGCGCATCAGGTTTGTCCCAGCGGTCTCACCGCACCCTTATAAGTCATTTCCATCGGTCTCGGCCACCAACGCTCGAGGTAGAGCCGCCAGTACTCATCGACGGAAGGACGCCCGAACCCAACCCATCGCGTGTGCTCCTCGAGCATGTTGTTCAGCACCCACACCAGCTCAGACGGCAGCTGCGGGTCGGCAGCGAAGGCACTACCGATCTGTTCACACGGATCGAACGAATACTCGGAGAACGGGAACAACAACTGCGGGCGAATCGCCGCGCCCTCGGACATACGGCCGGCGTTCACCCAACGAGCTTCGGTGGCGCGCCGGTGCACTTCACCGATGTAGCGGGTAAACCGGTCGGCCATCTCGGCGTTGACGGGATCCGCAATAGCTTGCCCCCTACCGAACCGGTCCCGGATCGCCTGCTCACACAGTGCCTGCCCTTCCGCAGTGTAAGAATCGTCGAGCTTGCCAATCTCGGGCGCGTCCTCGGCGAGGAAACGGTTCAGCTCGCTGTCCATGACCTCGAGCCACGCCAGGTATTCCGGGTCCTGCTGGGCACGCTCGAATTCAGTGTTCATCTCAGGTGTCCTCTGTCCGCTTTTGCCGGTGACCAGATGATTCGTCCATGCCGGTTACCCGACCGGCAGAGCAGCACATACCGTGACCTCCACTTACGGACGATCAGTCGGCAGGCACAGCGCGATCGTGAGGCCGATCAGCGAAAGCACCAATATCAGAAGTGCGGTGTCGGCCGACATCAAATCAGTGCCGATTCGAAACTCCCGCTGGGCCAGCAGTACCCGCGCGGATAGAGCTGCATCGGCGTGATCAAGGCAGCGTTCTCGGTGATGAAGTGACGTAGGTCCTCGGCATGTTCGAAACTCGGCACCACCACCGCTTCCGCGCCGGCCTCGGCCGCATGCCTGGCCAGCGCAAAGATGGCCAGCCGGGCGACGGTGTCGACCTTGACCGTGTGAACCAGCCGGTACCCGTGCCTTTCGGCAAGTTCGTACAGGTCGACACCGCGCGTGGAGATGTCCATTCGGATCAGCGCGACCGCTGCAGGCCGGAGTTTCCGGTCAGGCACGGCGGTCCTCGGCGGTGTCCGCCCACCTCCGGATCACCTGTAGCAGGTGTTCCAGCTGGACGAGCGTCGCCGGAGGGGTCCAGCCGGCTCCGGCGGGGATACCGGTCGCGCCTCGGTCTCTGGTTGGCAGTTCCCTGTTCATGGCACTCCCTCATCCTCGGTCCGATGGTTGGTGGCACCCGGCGCCAGGGCTTTCGCCACCGGCTTCCCGCCACCTGCAGGGGCTGGTGCGCCGTCCTGGAAACAGCGTCACCTGGCACCGGGCGTCGGAGTGACCGTAGGGCCTGCTTTCGGCCACAGGAGGGCCGAAAGCAGCGCCCTTTTTGGGATATAAGAAACTCACATATTGTCCGTTGCTGGTCGGTAAGCCTTTGCTGGACAATGGGGCTGGTCATCCGGCAATCCATGCAGAAGCGGGCTCCGGGAGCGGGGAGAACAGAATGCATATGACGACCGGCGAGGTCATCCGACGTATCCGACGGTCGATCGGCATGACCCAGGCGGAGCTGGGTGCCGTCCTCGGGTATACCCAGCCCGCCATTTCTCAGCTGGAGCGGGACGGTTCCGGTGTCCACGATGTGCGTGTGCTGCGCCGTGTAGCCCGCGCACTACACATTCCACTTGCCATACTGGTGGTGGAGGATGAAGAGGAGGCGGACGTGAAACGACGCGAATTCTTCAGAGCGGGCACGGCGGCCATCACTGTCGGCGCTATGTCGATCCCCGCCGATCCGGCGCCACCCCCAGCCGTCAAGGTTGGCGCCCCTGACCTCGCGGCCATCAATGAGAGCATTCAGCAGCTTCACAACCTCGACCTAGTGATCGGCGGAGACCGGCTACGAGGGTTGGCCACCGGCCAGGTTCGTTATGCTCAGCAGCTCCTGAATGTCGGTACCTACAGCGATGCGGTCGGTCGCGAGCTTGCCGGTGCAACCGCTGAAATGATGACCGCGGCAGGCTGGGTGCACTACGACTCCGGGCATCCTGATGAAGCTGCGCGCTACTACACCGAGGCGGCGCAGACAGCGACAGCCGCGGACGATGGCATCGCAGCTGCTCACGCTCTCGGCAATGCCAGCCACCTGATGGTCAATCGGTTCGGCTCCCGCACCAACGGCGATCAGCGGGCCGTGCAGTATGCCCAAGCTGCCTCGCGCGCGGCATTGCGACGAGGCGGGCCGAAGCTGCGAGCGCTGATGGCGCTTCGGGAGGCCGAAGCCGCCGGCGCCAGGGGCGACCGATCCGAGATGGCTTACGCGATATCACGGGCATTCCGGGCGTACGAATCAAACCGGGGGTTCGATCCGGACTGGGTGTATCTGCCGAAGGCAGAAATGAGCGGGGTCTCCGGCAAAGCCCATATGCGACTCGGCGACCACGCTGCCGCCACCGCACACCTCATGGAAGCGATAGCCGAATCTGCGGCGTGGCCGCGGGAGCGGGCCTCATGGCAGTTACATCTCGCGCACAACTTCCTGCAGAGCGGAGACGTTGCCGCCGCATGCAATCAGCTTGTCGAAACGTTGCCAACCATCTTGGATCTTGCCTCCAGGCGGCTACAGGGGCGTCTCGGCGAACTCGCTACCTCGCTTCGGGCACATGCCAGAGTTCCCGAAGTTCAGGAGTTTCTTGGTCTTTGGACGGCTCGCTGAGTACCTCTTTCGCCCGATAGCGTTTCGACCGTCGGTATGACCTCCGATAGAAAGTAACTCATGAACAATCCGGTTACGCGGGCAGAGGAAGCGATTGGGCGACTGCGGGCCGTGGCGGCCGCCTCGGACGGTAAGGTTCGGCTGGGGCCAGGTACTCCGGACGATGTGATCGACACCTGGCCGGTCCCCGTCCCGTCCGATATCCGCCTGCTGGCACGTGAGATCGGCGCAATCTCGTTCGACGACCACGCTCCGGTCACCTTCGGGCATCCGGAGAACACAGAGACCAGGTGCTGCCGTGCCGGAGCCCCGGCAACCTGGTGGGCGCTACACGACAATGCCGCTGCGGAAACCTATTTCGCAGATATCGATTCCGAAACCGGTGCCTGGGGACCGGTTTTTTGTCACTGGGAAGACAACACCTGCACTCTCGTCGCGCCGTCGGTCAGCGACTGGTTCGCCGCGCTCGCCGAGGGGCTGGACCTGTCGTTGCGGGTTGCCGGCGGCGAACAGGTCGAGGATCTCGTTCTGGACCTGGACGATGACGATCGCTACGACCTGGACTTCGAAACAGTCTTCCGGGACTGGTGGACCAACACGGCCGAGATCCTTTTACCTCGCGACGAGTCGACAGCGACCACCCTCGACGCGCTGTCGGCCCGCCGTTGCTCGGACACCGAGTTGGCGGCCGCCGCGGCGACTCTTCCCGACGAAGCCCTCATCGCCGACCTCCGCGCCCCGCAATACCCCACATTCATCCCGTTCGACGCCTTGCCCGGCGGCAGTGCCCACTACCGTCGGTTCGGCGGCGGAACCTTCATCGCCGCCGTCCCCGCCGACTCCTGATCGGCACATCCACCACTGTTCCTCGACGCCGCCCGTGTCTTGATCAGGCGGTGGTGCGCGGCCGGTCGAGCCACCACTGCGCGATGAGCAGCGGTACCGTCCAGCCCAGCCACGCCACGGTCCCGCCGACCGCATGCCCGAACAGTTCCTCGTTGCCGCCGAACGTGGTGTCGAGCTGCGGCGCCAACGCCATAACGACCAGCACACCCCACACTCGATTGGTAATGATCGACAGGGTGAGTGCGAAGCTGCGGATCATCCACCGGCGATGGTCGGCGTAACGACGCTGCCGGGCTGTGCGGAAGCCCTGCAGCGTGCAGCCGAGCCAGATGACGGCCAGCAGCACATTACTCGCCATGGCGACCGGCCCGAACGGAGTTGTCGCCCCGAGGACCAGCGCAGCAGCGCCCGCGGGCAGCACACCTGCCAGAACGTAGATGCGCCCGGCGTAGCGGTGTACGGACGGATACTTCCGGCGAAACCACGGCCATACCTGAATACAGCAGGTGATCATGGCAATGGAACCGAAGAGCACGTGCGCAACCAGTAACGGGTAGTGCATCGCGACGCCGGGGCGCTGAACTCTCGACAGAGCCGGATCGAAGGTCAGATACCGGGGTAGCGAGACCGCGACGAACAACACTGCCACGGCCGCCAACGGGAGAATCCAGGGACGGCGCCACCAACGGGGACCGGTCGCCGGTTCCGGACGGTGTCGGCGCACTGCACCTATCGTGTTATCGGTGATCACGAAACGACAGTAGGAACGTCGGGCGCGGATACACATCACTCTCCGGAGCGGTCCATGGCGCCGTCATGCAATACCGCAGTTCCACCCTTGGCTATCCTGGCGGCCAACAGTGGCAGCCTCGATCAGCGATTGGTTCTCCGCAGTGCGCCGGTGAGTACCGACGCCGCCGGCGGCGAAACTCAGCGTGTACACCGCCCCGGCATCGCCCCTGCCCGCTGACAGTATTTATGGCGGCCGCCGCCCTGATCCCGTACAGCTAGTGCTTGCCTCGATCGACCGAAAGACTGCACCATCTGGTTGCCGGCTCGAGGCGGCGATGGCCCCGTTCGAGGTCATGTCCCCGTCGCGATCGAGCCCAGTGCAATGACATGTGGGCGACCATGGGTGGGTTCGGTGATCACCTGGGCGGTGAGGCCGAATACGTCGTGCAGTACCTCCGGGCGCACGACCTCTTCGGGCCGGCCCTGGGTGACGATGGCGCCGTCTTTCATCGCGACGAGATGGTCGCTGTAGCGGGCGGCCAGGGAGATGTCGTGGAGCACCATGACGATGGTGCGGTCGTGTTCGCGGTTCATTCGCACGATCAGTTCGAGCAGCTCCACTTGATGCGCCAGGTCCAGATAGGTCGTCGGCTCGTCCAGCAGCATGATGCCGGTTTCCTGGGCGAGCGTCATGGAGATCCAGGCGCGTTGGCGCTGGCCGCCGGAGAGTTCCTCGAGCCGGGTACCGGCGAGGTCGAGGATGCCGGTGCTGGTCAGCGCGTGCCGGAGCGTTTTCTCGTCCAGGACGGAGAACTGCTCGTACCACCGTTGCCGGGGATGGCGGCCGCGGGAAACGAGGTCGGCGACGGTGAGACCGGGTGGGGCAGCGGGTGATTGGGGCAGGATACTGATGCGCCGGGCAACCTGGCGGGTGGGTTGACTGCCGATGGGTGAGCCGTCGAGCAGTACACGGCCGGAACGGGGTGCGATCAGCCGGCCGAGACCGCGCAGCAGGGTCGATTTGCCGCAGCCGTTGGGGCCGATGATCGAGGTCACCGATCCGGTCGGGACCTCGAAGGTCATATCGGTGACGATATCGGCACCGCCGTAACCGAGGGTGAGGTTCTCCGTGCGCAGTACCGACTCCGTCACGTCAGTCTCCTCTGGTTCCGCAGGACGAGAAATATGAGGTACGGGCCGCCCAGTACGGCGGTGGCCACCCCCACCGGCAGGGATACCGTCAGCGCGTTCGCGGCGACCGTATCGGCGACCAGGACGAACACCATGCCCACCAGGCCGGACAGGAACAGCGGCGGGGCGGGCGAGCCGGTGAGCAGGCGCGCGATCTGCGGGCTCGCCAGTGCCACGAAGACGAGCGGGCCGGCGACGACGACACCGGCGGAGGCCAGCAGTGTCGCGAGCAGCAGCGCATACAGCCGGAGGCCACCGAGGCGTACGCCCAGGCCGATCGCCACATCGTCGTCCATGGTGAGCAGTACCAGCCGCTGCCCCAGCAGGAGCGCACCCGCGAGCAGGGCGAGTGCCAGCAGGCCCATCGGCCGGACCAGCAGCCAGTCTTTACCGTTGAGGGACCCGGACATCCAGGTCAGGGCCTGGGCCGCGTTGGTGACATCACCGAGTGTCAGCAGCCAGGTCGTCAGGCTCACAGCCAGGCCGTTGATACCGAGACCGACGAGTACGAGGCGATAGCTGTCGAGAGTCCCCGACGACGCGAGCAGGTACACCACTACCCCGGCCAGTACGCCGCCGGTGAACGCGGCAGCCGGTAATCCGGTTTCCGCGGCGATACCGCTCAAACCCGCCGCGCCACCACCGGCCAGCACCAGTACGGAGACAGCGCCGAGCGAGGCACCGGCGGTGACGCCGAGGATATCGGGGCTGGCGAGCGGGTTGCGGGCGACGGTCTGGGTCAACGCTCCGGCCATGGCCAGGCAGCCACCCGCGATGATCGCGCCGACGGTGCGGGGCGCCCGGAATTCGGTCACCGCGAGATGAACCCGGGTATTCGAATCATCGCCGAGCAGCGCCCGGACGACCTCGTCGAGCGGTAACGCGGAACCCCCGTTGGCCACATGTACGGCTGCGGCTGCCAGGACGAGCAGGAACAGCGAGACACCCACCGTCAGCGCGCGGGGTGCGATGCGCACGGAAATCCGCCTCCACCGCAGAACACGGGTGGGCGCGAGCAGATTCGGGGCGGCGCCGCTCATACCGTCACCAGCCTGCGGCGGCGGGCCAGGAACACGAAGAACGGCGCCCCGATCACCGCGAGCACAACCCCGACCGACAGCTCACCCGGTCGCGCGATCACCCGGCCGGCGGTATCGGCCAGCAGGACCGCGACGATTCCGAACGCGGCCGCCGCGGGCACCGATCGACGGTAGTCTGCGCCGGCGAGCGAACGTGCGATATGCGGCACGAGCAGGCCGGCGAAGGCGATCGGGCCGGCCATGGTGACGGCGGATCCGGCGAGCAGGGTGATCGCGGCGATACCGGCACACCGGGCGAGCGGTATCGAGGTACCGAGCGAGCGCGCCGTGTCCTCGCCCAGCGCCAGCGTGTTGAGCGCGCCGATGTTCAGCACGGCCAGTAGCAATCCCGCGGCGACGAACGGCCACATCGCCTCGATCGTGTGCGGACGTGCCGCCAGCGAACCGACCTGCCAGAAACGCAGGGTGTCCAGGGATGCGCTGTCCAGCAGTGCCAGACCGGTGACCAGGCCGCCGCATAGTGCGGCGACGGCCGCGCCGGCCAGCACGAGGGTGACCGGGGTTGCCCCGTGCCGGGCGGCGGTGCCGACCGCGAAGACCAGGACACTGGCCATCAGAGCACCGGCGAAGGCCAGACCGGCTTCGACGTGCACGGGAAGGCTGCCGAGCAGGAAGGTGGCGGCGACGATCGCGAGGGCCGCGCCCTGGTTGATGCCGAGCAGTCCCGGTTCGGCGACAGCATTGCGGGTATGGCCCTGGGTCAGTATCCCGGCCACCCCCAGGCAGGCGCCGGCAGCGATACCGATGAGCGTGCGGGGCCAGCGGAGCTCGCGAATCGTCACGTCCATATCGGTTCCGGTGGGGGTGAAGATCGCATGCCACGCCTCGGCCACACTCGAGGGGTTACTGCCGACGCACACGCTCACGACGATGGCGGCCAGTACCGCGGCTATCACAACGACGACCGTGAGCAGTGGTGAACGGACGGATCGGAGGGCGTTTTCCGGCGTCGGCGAAGCAGTGCCCGTGGAGGCCGGCGGGCCGGAGGGGGTGTCGTTCAGCACCGGTGCGCTCGCGGATGCGGTGTCGACATCTCGGTACTCCTTGCTAAGGTCGTCCTACGTTGGGCAGCCTATCCTTATTCGGAGGCGTCGTACCGCCCGGCCCGGAAGAAAGGTCACGTCATGAGAGGTATATCCCCTCGACCGATCGCGCGGCGATCATTGATCTCTCTCATGGCTTGCGGCCTGGTGTTCGCGGCAGGCTGTGGCGGTTCCGGCGAGACGGAGCCGGGCGGGGCGGGCGGCAACGACTCCTCGATCTCGGTCGAACACGCCATGGGGGTCACGACCGTCGACGGCCCGGTGGAGCGGGTCGTCGCGCTGGATCCCAGCTACGCCGACGCGGCGCTACTACTCGGCGTTCCGCTCGCCGGTTACGTCCAATACCGGGCGGATCCGGGTAATCCGTTCCCGGAGTATCTGGGCGATATCGACGAGAAGGTCGCCGATTCGGTCAATGTCGGCACAACGGCCGAACCCGATCTCGAAAAGATTCTCGAACTCGAACCCGATCTCATCATTTCCGCCAAGGTGCGCCACGAATCGCTCTACGACCAACTGAGCAAGATCGCGCCGACGGTGTTCTCGGAGTCCACCGGCCCGACCTGGAAACAGAATATCGTCCTGCTGGGCGAGGCACTGGGTCGCAAGGACCGAGCCGAAGAGCTGATCACCTCTTACGAGGAACGCGCTGCGGCGGTGGGCGACCAGATCCGGGCCCAACGGCCCGATATCACCTACTCATTGATCCGTTTCGCCGGTGAGGACACCGCGCGGCTGTATTCGAGCAATTCGTTCATCGGCGAGATCATGGCGGATATGGGCATCCCGCGCCCGGCCGGCGCACCCGATACCACCGAGAAGATCTTCACACCGCTGTCGATGGAGCAGATCCTGAAGGCGGACGCGGGTGTCGTCCTGGTCTCGGCCTACACGCCGCCGGGCGACGAAGGCGATTCCAGCCGGGATCAGCAGGCTTCGTTCGAAGCGAACCCGCTGTGGCAGCGCCTTTCCGGCGACGTGCTCCACGTCGACGACGAGCCTTTCGTTCTCTCGGTGAGTATCCAGGGCGCGCATGCCTCGATCACCGAACTGGCGGAGCACTTCGGTGTCGATCCGCGCGCGGACCTGATTCCGGAATAGCCGCCGGTTCACCGGGATCCGGGCGAACGCCGGATCGCCGGCAACCGGTGCGAGCGGCAACATTTCAGTGCGCCTGCCCGGTGTGATCGGGCGGCCTGGAATCCAGGATCTGCTCGCGCAGAATATCGGCGTGGCCGGCGTGCCGCGCGAAATCCTCGGTCAGCTGCAGGTAGATAAACCGCAGGCTGACATCACCGAGATGGTGGTGGGTGACGATATCGTCGAGATCGAATTCCGCGGCGACAGTGCGGGAACGGGCACAGGCTCCTTCGAATTCGGCGATCACGTCCGCCAGTGTTTCGTCGTCACCGACAACGAAGCTGGGGTCGCCACCTGTTGTGCCGCCGCCGCATTCGCCTTCGGGTACACCCGCGAGCACATGCTGGAACCAGATCCGCTCGGCGGTCGCGGCGTGTTTCACCAGGGCGATCGGCGTGGTCAGCGAGGTGACCAGCCGGCGGCGGGACTCGGCTTCGGATAGGCCGCGCACCGCATTGATCAATTCGGCCCTGTTGCGATCGAGCACATGCTCGAGGAGGTAACGCTCGCAACCGGTGGTGACCTGGGGTATCGACCATGTCATTGCGGTCTCCATTCTGTCGTCGGGTTTCGGCAAACGCTCTGTCACTGCGGGTTTCGGGAATCGATCAGTCGGTGGGGTGAGATGACCGCGGGCCCGGTGAAGTTCGGAATGAGTGCCGGTCGCCATCCGGCGTGGGAATCATTTCCCGGAAGAGAGAGCGAACGCGGGCACCAGCACAGTCCGGTCGAGGCATCGGCCGCGCGGAGGGCAGACAAGCCGGATGCGTGAGGCCGGGATCCGACCGCAAGCTCTGGTGTCGCGAAGAACCGGCACACCACCGGCTTGTGCGTCGCGCGCAGGCGTTGCCCGAAGCGTACCCGACGGGCTGCCCGGCGGATTTCGGGTGCACCGGGATCAGTAACAGAGCAATTGCTCTGTTACTATGGGATCATGCCCCGCCCTCGAATACACGACCTCGAGTACCTGCTGGATACCGCCGAGCAGATGGCTGTGGACACCGGGCCCGCAACAGTCACCGTCCGGGCGCTCTCCGCGGCCACCGCGGTATCCAACGGGGCGATCTATCACGCCTTCGGCTCGCGTTCCGGACTGATGGGCCGGGTATGGCTGCGGGCGGCACAGCGGTTCCTCGACCTGCAGCGCGCGGCGGCCGATCGCGAACTGACCGCGGCGGCATCCGTCGAGCAGGCTGTCGAGGCGGTCGTCGCGGCCGCTGACGCACCGGCCGAATTCCTGCTGCGGCAGCCGGCCTCGGGTCGGTTCCTGCTGACCGTGTCCCGAGCGGAACTACTCGGTTCCGGCGAGATGCCCGACGATATCGCCGGGGATATGCGCCGGCTCGATCAGGCCCTGACCGAACTGTTCACCGTATTGGCGCGCGGCGTATTCGACCGGGCCGACCGCGAAGCGCTCACAGTTGTCCGCGACTGTGTCGTGGAACTACCCACCGCGCTGCTACTGCGCGGCCGGCGCACTCCAGAACCCGCAGTGCGTCAACGCCTGGCGGCCGCCGTCCGCGCCGTACTGGCGCTGCCCCTACCCCAGCACCCGGACCACGAAGTGAAAGGCACCCGATGACCACGAACCTGGACTACGAGGACAAGATCGCCGTACTGACACTCGGCGACGACGAGAACCGCTTCTCTCCCGACTGGCTGGAAACCGTCGACGCCCACCTCGACACCGTCGAACGCGAAGCCCAGGGCCTGATCACCATCGGTAGCGGAAAGTTCTACTCCAACGGCCTGGACCTGGACTGGTTGATGGCCAACGGCGACCGCGCCGAATGGTACGTCGCCCGCGTCCAGGCTTTGTTCGCCCGGATCCTCACCTTCCCGCTGCCCACCGTCGCCGCCGTCAACGGCCACGCCTTCGGCGCCGGCGCCATGCTGGGCATCGCCCACGACTACCGCGTCATGCGCGCCGACCGCGGCTACTACTGTTTCCCCGAGGTCGATATCGATATCCCCTTCACCCCGGGCATGGCCGCGCTCATCCAGGCCAAACTCGGTCCGCAGGCCGCGGTCACCGCCATGACCACCGGTCATCGTTTCGCCGGGCCGGAGGCACTGGCCGCCGGACTCGTCGACGCCACCGCCGCTGAATCGGCGGTTCGCACCACCGCCGTCGAACGGATCACCCCCCTCGTGGGCAAGAACCCCGCAACACTCGCCGCCATCAAGACCACCATGTACGGCGCGGTTGTCGCGGCACTGCACTGAGACAGCGGCCGGGACACCCGGCGGGACAAAACATCGGCACCACCTGCGGTTCAGGTCTTGACTGGCGGCCGATCCGGAGGAGACTGGAGATACACCGGAACAACGAAGAGTGTGACGGGTTCGAAGAAGACGTTCGGAGAATCGCGGTGACACCCCTCGGAGATCCGGCCAGGCCCCCGGCAAGCCAGTCGGAACCCCGGACAGTCAGCGACGACTGAGGTTCAGGAATCCGATGGAGACTACCGGGGACTGCTCTGTGTGGGGGATTGCGATAACGGTCCGGCCGGCTGCGCACCAGCATGATCGCGGGGACGCGGAACGCATCGTCGCCGTGGTCCTGGCGGGCAGCCGCGCGCCCCGGTCGCGCACCTGTGAAAACCGCCGGGCAACGGGCCCGCCGGTCGGCCACCGCAGCGGTACGGCCTGCTCGACAGTGGATGCGACCACCGCCGACCTGCCCGGAGACGAAACCGTCGGTGACGCAAGTCGTTCCCGATCTGTCCTTGCTAACTTGTCTGTGTACCGAACCCGCACCGCTGCCGCGGACCGATCCCGACAGGACAGAAGAGGTCGATGCCGGAAACGAACTACTCGACCGACCGCCATCTGGTCGGCCGTGCCATTGCCGACATCACCGGGGAACCGGCCGAGGCCGGAATGCTCGGTTACGGCAAGGCCGATCAGAAGACCACCGGGATCCATCTCCGGTTGCGCGCCCGCGCCTTCGTGTTCGTGGACCCGCTGGTGGACCGCCGGGTCCTGCTGGTCGTCACCGAACTACCGCTGATCTTCTCCAGCGTCACCCAGGAGGTGCTGCGCCGCCTGGCGCAGCGTTTCGGCGACACCTACACCGAATCCAACGTGATGATCACCGCCACCCATACCCACTGCGGGCCCGGCGGCTATTCGCATCACCGGCTGTACAACGGTTCCGGCGGGTTCCGGCCGAAGACCTTCGCGGCGATCGTCGAGGGCATCGTCGAAGCGGTCGAGCGGGCACACGTCGATATCGCACCGGCCACCCTGCGCCTGATCCACGGCGAACTGCACGAGGCCAGCGTCAACCGCTCGCGCGCGGCATTCGACCTGAATCCGGAAGAGGACAGGGATTTCTTCCCGGACGCGATCGACCCGCAGACGACCCTGCTGCGTATCGATCGCGAAGGGGAACCGGTGGGCGCGGTCAACTGGTTCGCCACCCACGGCACGTCCATGACCAACCGGAACACGCTGATCAGCGGAGACAACAAGGGATACGCGGCGTATCACTGGGAACGCGTGGTCGAGGGCGTGAACTACCTGGTGGACCGAGACCCCGATTTCGTCGCGGCCTTCGCGCAGACCAACGCCGGTGATATGTCGCCCAATCTCGACGGCAAGCCCGGTCACGGCCCCACAGGTGACGAGCGGGAGAACACCCGGATCCTCGGCCTGCGCCAGTACGAGGCGGCAGCGAAACTCGCCGCGGGATACATGCCGCGAATGGCGGGCATCGTCGATTACCGCTTCCTGCATATCGATCTGTCCGCCGTGACCGTGTCCGAGGAGTTCACCGGTGACGGTCGCGAGCACCGCACGGGCAGACCGGCCGGGGGCGCGGCAGCCTTCGCCGGTGCGGGGTACGACGGGCCCACGAACTGGAAGACATTCCACGAAGGCCGTAACCCGGGCTGGGATCTCCTGTCCCGGTCGGCGTACCTGTTCGCACCGGCACTGCGGGATGCGCAGGCCCCCAAGGCGATCGTCGCCCCCGGCGGACTGCTCAACCGGTCCAAGCCGTACGTCCAGGAGATCGTCCCGGTACAGCTGTTCCAGATCGCCGAGCTGTATCTGCTCGGTATTCCGGGTGAAGTGACGATCGCCGCCGGTCTGCGATTGCGGCGCACGGTAGCGGCAATCCTGGGGGTCGAGCCGGCCAATGTCCTGATCGCCGGGTACAGCAACGCCTATTTCCACTACGTCACGACGCCCGAGGAGTACACCGCACAGCGTTACGAGGGCGCGAGCACCCTGTTCGGCCGATGGCAGTTGCCGGCCCTGCAACAGATCGCGGCGCAGCTCGCGACCGCGCTGCGCGACGAGAGCCCCCTGCCCGCGGGGGCCGCGGCGCCCGATCTGTCGCAGCTGTGGCTATCCGCAAAAACCGATCCGCCGCCGGACTTCCCGCCGGTGGGACAGAATTTCGGCGACGTACTCACCGAGCCGGAGCCGGAGTATCGTGCCGGCGAACGGGTGAGTGTCGAGTTCGCCGGTGCGCACCCCAATCACGATCTCCATCGCGGCAGCACCTATGTCATGGTGCAGCGGTACGACGGTGCACGCTGGCGCACGATCGCCGACGACGGCGACTGGGAGACCACCTTCGAATGGACGCCCGGTCCGGCGCAGAGTTCCCGGATCACCATCGGCTGGCACAGCCCCGCCGATGCGGAACCCGGCAGCTACCGGATCCGGTATTTCGGTGACGCCGTGAAACCCAGCAGCGACCCGGTCCCCATCAGCGGAACATCCCCCGAGTTCCGGATCCACGGCGAGGATCACAGCGCCTGACGGTCCCGCCACGGCGTCGGTACGAGCTTCCCACGGTTCGCCCGGACTCGCTCAGGCGATGACTCTCCCGCACCTCCGGGCCCCGAACCACTGCTGGGGTCCGTGGTCGGCGACCAGCGCGGCCGCACCGGTGCCCAACTCGAGGCACCGTGGCCGACCGGCGTGAGCGTGCAGCGCCAGGACGGCGCCACCCATCCGGGCACCTATATCGGCCCGCTGCGACCTGCGGCCTGACCCCGGCGGTCCGCACCGCGAACGCGTGCGCATGGCCCTCGAAAAACGCTTCCTGACCACCGGAAAGAAAGCAACGGTGGACCGACTTTCCCGAAAATGACAACCGCAGCGCAAACACATAAACCTGGACCAGCTCGCCCCTCAGCCGGATCGTCACATCACCGAAATCGACCTCGGCTTCCTCACCCGGACGATGGCTCTGCCGGATGAACACCTGCGCTGGCCCCCGACCGGCCTCTACCCGGATCTGTGGCTTGCGATCAGCGACATAATCCCGCAGCGTCTGATATGCGATGCCGGACATTCCCTGCTCATCGATCAACCGGGCATAGAGCCGCTTGACCGTGTGCCGCTGCTTGCGCGGAGCATCCAGATCAGCCCGCAACACCTCGTCGACGAACGGCTTGAACGGATCCAGCTTCGACCCCCGCCGCGGATACGACTTCCGCTCCGCCGGCCACACCATATTCGTCGCCGCCTGAACCGTGCGCCACCCCACCCCATATTTGGCCTGCAACGCCCGCCCCGACATCCCCGCCCGAGCATCCCGACGTATCGCGGCATACAGCTCGACCTTCGACTGACGAGGCAACAGCGGCTCACTTCCACAAGGACCGGACCCGAGACCAAGCACACCGATCCTCGCACCGCAACCAAGATCACGACGTCAAAATTCGCCGATACGAACATCTCCCGATCCCGACCGACGCCAACATCCACCGATGAGTGACGTCACAGATCGCCGATAGAACCAGCCGCACCACCCTCTTCGGCGCGGCGGCCCCCTGGTGAAATCGCCGACCGACCGACAGGACCGGACACAGGCACTCGCGGCGACCGGGGGTTCTCACTCATTTGCCACGACCGGCCGCTCCGGAAAGAGCACCGCATGCCCGATTTGCTCGATGGTTTCGAACACTCCCGGACGATGGCACAGATACTGCGTACGGGAGATATCGCTGGCGAAAGTGAGCACGGCATCGAGCCGGATCTTCGCCTCGGCCGCGCCCACCGCCGGATTCTGGATGCAGATCAGTTCGATCCACTCCCCCACGAAATCACGGTGACTCTGCTGGAGCCGGTCGCGGCTCGTATCGTCGAGGTGCCGCGTCTCGGTGCCGAGGATTGCCGCGTACTCGCTGTCCCGGGCGATGAACGCCACATAGGCACCGAGTACCTTGGTGCCGCGCGCGGCGTCGCCGGTTCCGTCCAGCGCCCGGTAGAGGTCGCGCCACAGCCATTCGGCGCCGCGTTCCAGGGTTGCGGCCAGTAGCTCCTGTTTGGAACCGAAATGGTAGTAGACGGTGGGACCGGTGATACCGGCCCGCGAACCGATCTCCTCCATGCTGACCGAAAGGTAGCCGCGTTCGGCGAAGAGCGCGGCGGCGGCGGCGAGCAGCCGCTCTCGGCGGGTGACCGGCAGGTATCCGGCGGGCCGAGCGGTCGGGGCGCCGGCCGCCACCGGTTCGGCGTTCAATATCGTGCCGGCGATATCGCGCAGGACGTGCTCGAACTCGCTGCGCGACAGGTCCCGGCTGCGATGGGAGGTCGCGCACAGCGCCGAACAGGTGCTCTCGGCCAGGAGCAGGGCGTCCGGCTCGGACAGTTCCGGCCGCTGCGCGCGGATGAGGGCAGTGAACTGGTCGAGTGTGGACCGGATCTCCGACCGCAGTACCGCGTAGGAGTCGGCGGGCAGGCTGCGCGCTTCCTGCCGCCACAGCGTCCCCAGCCGGCTCACCTCGGCCGCGACCCCGGCGACCTGGCCGGCGAGTTCGTCCGGGCCGATCCGGGATGAGGCGGTCAGCACCGAGGCGAAGATCTGCCGGAACGGCGCCATCTCGCTGACGACAGCAGCGACGAGCAGTTCGGGTTTCCCCGCGAAATGCCGGTACAGCGCGGACGGACTGACGTTGACGGCCTTCGCCACCTCCCCCATCGAGACCTGCTCGTATCCGTACCGGTGGAACAGGTCGACCGCCGCCGCGATGATGAGATCCCGGCGGTTGCGGGGCCGGGTTCCGCGCGGCGGGGCATCGGGTACCGATCCAGTGGTCACCCGTATCAACCTACTTGCCGGCTGTTCTCGGACCAGTAAGCCTTGCGCAGTTCACGCTTCAGTATCTTTCCGGCCCCGGAAAGGGGCAGGGCCGCGACGAAATCCACACTGCGCGGCACTTTGTAGGCGGCAATGTGTTCGCGGCAGAACTTCTCGAGCTCGTCTGCCGTCACCTGCTGTCCGGACCTGCGGACGACGACAGCGTGGACCCGCTCCCCCCACCGCTCGTCGGGCACCGCGATCACCGCGCAGGACGCGACCGCGGGATGCCGGCCGAGCACGTTCTCCACCTCCGCGGAGTACACGTTCTCACCACCGCTGACGATCATGTCCTTGATCCGGTCGACCACGAAGACGTATCCGCGTTCGTCCATATATCCCGCATCGCCGGTATGCATCCAGCCGCCCCGCAGCGCGATCTCGGTATCCTCGGGCCGCTGCCAGTAGCCGAGCATCACATGGTCGCCACGTGCCACGATCTCCCCCACCACGCCCCGCGGCACCTCGGCATCGTCCTCGTCGACGATACGCACCTCGGCATGTGGCGCGGGCCGGCCCGCGGAACGGCGCAACGACGGGTCACTGTGGTCTTCGGCCCGCAGGATGGTCGCCACCGGGGCGAGTTCGGTCATCCCGTACGCCTGCGCCAGGGCGGCCTGCGGAACCAGCCCTCTGGTGCGCTCGAGCAGGGTTTCCGAGATCGGCGATGTGCCGTAGAGAACATGCCGGACCGACGACAGATCGAAGGCGGCGATATCGGGCTGATCGACGATCTGCTGGAGCATGGTGGGAACCAGCAGGACATCGGTTATCCGGTGCTGCTCGATCGCAGCCGCAACCCCGCTGGGCGTGAACCCGGACAGCATGATGTGGCTCTGGCCCGCCAGTGATCCGCTGATGAGAAGGAACAGGTCCGCAAGATGGAACATGGGGGCCACATGGAGCATCCGGCCGTGCTGGGTCAACCAATCGCCGGTGGTGAAGCAACCGAGCGCGTTGACCAGCACACTGTTGTGGCTGAGCATCACTCCCTTCGGGGCTCCCGTGGTTCCGCCGGTATAGAAGAGCCCGAGCAGATCCTGGCCGCCCCGGCGGGCATCCGCGGCGGGCGCGGAACCGGCGATCAACTGCTCGTAGTCGATCATCGTTTCCGGGCAGGCCTCGTCTCCGCAGTACACGATGCGGTCCAGCCCGCGGTACCGCTCCCGGATACCGTCCGCCCGGCTGCTGAAGGCCCCGTCGACCAGGAGCACGCGGGTTTCCGATTCGTCCAGCGCGTAGGCGATTTCGGCATCGCTCCACCGGTTGTTGACCGGCATGATCACCGCGTCGGCCCAGCAGACACCGAAGAGGTATTCGACGTAGCGGTCGGAATTGAGGCCCAGCATGGCGACCCGGTCGCCGGACACGACGCCGAGCCCGGCGAGCCCGCCGGCCAGGCGGGCGATCCTGTCGACGGATTCGGCGACCGTCCGCCTCCGTTCACCGTCGATGGTGAACACTCGGCCGGGGTCGGTTTGCAAAGCCTGGTGCAGAAGCTGGGTCAGGTACATCGGCGAACTCCTGTGTGTATGCCGCGTCTAGAGGGATCGGGCGATGATTTCTTTCATGATTTGATTGGTGCCGCCGTAGATCTGCTGTACTCGCTGGTCGACCCAGAGGTGCGAGATCGGATACTCGGCCATGTAGCCATACCCGCCGTGCAACTGCAGGCAGCGATCGATGATGTGCATCGCCCGCTCGGTGGTCCACCACTTGGCCATGGCGGCCGTCGCTCCGTCGAGTTCCTCGCGTAGTAACCGGAGCAGGCAGTCGTCGACGAAACAGCGCACGATCCGAGCCTCGGTGGCTGCTTCGGCCAACGTGAAACGGCTGTGCTGGAAATCGAACACCCGCTGACCGAATGCACTGCGGTCTTTGGTGTAAAGCACAGTGAGATCCAGAGCAGTTTCGATCGCGACCGCCGCGGTGACCGCTATCGTGAGACGTTCTTTCGGCAGCTGACCCATCAGCTGGGCGAAACCGTGGCCTTCGACTCCGCCGAGCAGGTTTGCCGCCGGAACCCGTACGCCATCGAAGAAAAGCTCCGAGGCGTCCTGTCCCCGCTGGCCGATCTTGTCCAAGATCCGGCCGCGCCGGAAGCCTGCGCGATCGGTTTCGACCAGGACCAGTGAGATACCTCGCGATCCCGCGTCCGGGTCCGTTCGTGCGACCACAATGACGAAATCGGCGTGCGTCGCGTTCGTGATGAATGTCTTCGCACCGTCGACCACATACTCCGAGCCGTCGCGCACCGCGCGGGTACGAATGCCCTGAAGGTCGGAGCCTGCCCCGGGCTCGGTCATGGCGATGGCGCCCACGGCCGTACCAGTGGCCATGCGCGGTAGCCACGTCCGCTTCTGCTCCTCAGTACCGTAGGCGAGCAGATAGTGCGCGACGACGACACTGTGCACGCCGATTCCCCACGCGGTATCACCCACCCGGCCCTGCTCCTCCAGAAGCACCGCCTCGTGGGCGTATGTTCCCCCACCGCCGCCGTATTCCTCTGGTACGGACAAGCACAACAGGCCCGCGGCACCGGCTTCGGTCCATACTTCCCGATCGATATGTTTCTGGTCGCGCCAGCGCGCTTGATGCGGTGCGATGTGCTTGGCACAGAACGACCGGGCCAGATCCCGCAGCGCGTCCAGATCCTCGGTCATCCACGGTGAGCGATAGGCGTTCATGATCCCTCCGGTCGATATCGTGCGCTGGTTCAGTTCAGGAATCCGCCGCCGCAGACCAGGGTCTGCCCGCTGATGTAGTCCGATTCGGGTGTACACAGCAGATACACGGCACCGGCAGCCTCGTCCGGGGTACCGGCGCGGCCGAGCGGGATGCCCTGTTCCAAGGTGGACAGCAGTTCGGGATTGACGCCGACCCGGATTTCGCGACCCGCCACGTCGATCGCGCCGTCACCGCCCGCCGGTGTTTCGGTGAGCCTGGTCAGGATCAGGCCGAAGGCCACCGAATTGACCGTGACGTTGTAGCGTCCCCATTCCTTCGCGAGAGTCTTGCTCAGGCCGGTGATCCCGGCCTTGGCCGCGGCGTAATTCGACTGCCCGGCGTTACCACCGATACCGGCGATCGACGAAATATTCACAACCTTGCGGCACGGCACGGGCGCACCGGCCGCACGCGCCGCCTTCACCGCCGCCGAGATCACGGGCTGCGCTGCCCGCAGAATCCGGAACGGCGCCTTGAGATGGACGTCGAGGATGGCGTCCCACTGCTCGTCGGTCATCTTCTGGATCACCGAATCCCAGGTGTAGCCGGCGTTGTTGACGATGATGTCGAGACCGCCGAAAGACTCCACCGCGGTGCCGACGAAACGTTGCGCGAAATCGTCGTCGGTGACGTTGCCCGCGCACGCGACCGCCTGCCCGCCGGTGGCCCGGATCGCGGCGACGGTTTCGGCCGCGGGTTCGGCATCGAGATCGTTGACGACCACGGACGCGCCTTCGGCCGCGAGCTTCTGCGCGACCGACCGGCCGATACCGCGGCCCGAGCCCGAGACGATTGCTACTTTATCGGCCAGATTTCCCATCGGTACTCATCTTTCAATTGGAGGGGTCGTAATCGGGTAGTGCCACCACGGCTTGCCCGGCAAGAGTCGTGATGCCGTCGGCGAGGGTGACGGTGAGTTCGACGGTGGCGCGTTGTTCGCCGTCCACGGTGTCCAGCGCGGTGACCCGGCCGGTGCACAGCGGTTCGGCGTGCACCGGCGTGATCGCCGAAAACCGCACCTCGAACCGGCGCAGATACTGCTGCGGAATCCAGCCGGTGAGCAGTTGGGCCGCATGCGCCATGGTCAGCATGCCGTGGCCGAAGACATCGGCCATCCCGGCGGCGTGCGCCGCGTCGATATCGATATGGATCGGATTGTGGTCGCCGGAAGCGCCCGCGAACAGCGCCAGCGTGGTGCGCGTGATCGGGGCGGGCCGCACCGGGGGCAGGGTGTCGCCGACTCGTACGGTGGCACTGCGGTTCATCGCGGCTCCTCGTGCCGGACGACCGCGATATCGGTGAGCTCGGCGACGGTCCGGCCGTCCGGCCCGGTCACCGTCGTAGCCCGGGTGAGGAATTCCAGTGCCCCGCCCTTCTTCTGGTACACGTCGGTGATGCGACTGCGGGCGGTCAGGTATTGGCCGGCGTACGCCATCGACTTGTACTCGAAGGATTGCTCCCCGTGCAGTACCCGGCCCAGGTCCACCCCGAGCCCGGCGATCCAGGACAGCGGATCCGGTTGTTCGTTGTGCAGGGCGCACAGAAATGTCGGCGGCACCGGTAGATCCGGATACCCGGCCGCCCGCGCCGCGGCGATATCGGTGTAGACCGGATCGGTGGCACCGGTGGCCTTCGCGAACAGGCGCAACCGGCTCCGGTCCACGAGCAGGCTGGTTTCGGGTAGGACTGTGCCGATGACGGCCTGGTCGATCGCCATGATCAATCGACCTTCCGATACAGCGAAACCACGCACGCCCCACCGAGACCCAGATTGTGCTGAAGCGCGACGCCTGCGCCGGGCACCTGCCGGTTTCCGGCCTGTCCGCGGAGCTGCCAGGTGAGTTCGGCGCACTGCGCGAGCCCGGTCGCCCCCAGCGGATGCCCTTTCGACAGCAGCCCGCCCGAAGGGTTGGTGACCACCCGGCCACCGAAGGTGTTCTGCCCGTCGGCCACGAACTTCTCCGCCGTCCCCTCCGCGGTGAGTCCGAGCGCCTCGTAGCTGAGCAGTTCGTTGGTGGTGAAGCAGTCGTGCAGTTCCACCACCGGAATCTCGTCCGGGCCGATACCCGCGGCCTCGTAGACCTGTTGCGCGGCGGCAACGGTCATGTCGTAGCCGACCAGTTTCATCAGGTCGGCGGTGTCGAAGCTGCTCGGCCGATCGGTGGTCATAGCCTGGGCCGCGATCTCGACCACCGCCGGAATACCGCGGCGGCGGGCGAATTCCGGGCTGCACACCACCACCGCCGCGGCGCCGCAGGTCGGCGGGCAGCATTGCAGGCGGGTGAGCGGGCCGAAGATATGCGGCGAGGACATTACTTCCGCGACGGTAAGCGGTTCCCGGAACACCGCGTGCGGGTTGTGCGCCGCATGCTGCCGTGCCTTCACCGCGATACGGGCGTAGGTCTCGGCGGCGATCCCGTACCGCTGCGCGTACGCCGCGCCGGCGCCGCCGAACAATTGCGCGGCCATCGGCACCTCGTCCGCCGCGGGCGCGGCCTCGCGGGCGACCGCCATGAATCGGTCGAACGGAGTGGGCCGATCGTCCCATTTTGCGGTGAGGGCACCGCGCTGCATCTGCTCGAACCCCACGGCGAGCACGCATTCCGCGGCACCGCTCTCGACGGACTGCCGGGCGAGCCACAGCGCCGACGAACCGGTCGAGCAGTTGTTGTTGACATTGACGACCGGCACTCCGGTCATTCCGACCCGATAGGCAACATTCTGCCCAGATGTCGAGTCACCATACACATAGCCGACGTAGATCTGTTCGATATCACCGAACTCGACCCCAGCGTCCGCGAGAGCGGAGACTATTGCCGCCGCACCCATCTCGTCATATGCACGGCTTTTACTAGGCGTAGCAAAGGGCTCCAGTCCCACACCGGCCACCCGCGCTTTTCGGTCCATGAGCCTTCCTCATTTCACCGCATGGATTCGCAACCCGAATCGGTTGCAGCATCAGTCTAGTGGTGATTCACTTATGTGTACAGGGGTCCAGCAGTGAAGCCCCGCGACGACGCGAAGGGATCGACGATATGACCGCCAGAACAGCCACCGTGGTCCATGACGGTTTCCAGTACCTCGAAGGAGCGCGCTGGTATGCCGACCGTCTCTGGTTCTCCGATATCCCCCTGGGCACGGTGCACACCATGAACGCCGACGGCGAAGTGGCCGTCGCGGCGACTGTGGACACGAAACCGTCGGGCCTCGGTTTCACCCCGGACGGTGTTGCGCTGGTCGTGACCCAGGCCGACAACAAGTTGCGCAAGATCACCGCGGCCGGCGGCACCGAGATCATCGCGGACCTCGCGGGGGTCGCGACCGGCGCCAACGATATGTGGGTCGACCGCCAGGGCCGTGCCTATATCACCCAAATCGGCTACGACCTGTTCAACGGCGCCGACGCGCAGCCTTCGACGATGGTCGTCGTCGAACCCGACGGCACGGTACACACCGCCGGCCAGGGTTTGATCTGCCCGAACGGAGTAGGCCTGAGCCCGGACGGGAAAACCCTCTACGTCGCCGAAACCTTCACCTTCCGGCTCACCGCGTTCGATGTGGCCGCGGACGGCAGCCTGTCGAACCAGCGGGTCTTCAAACAGTTCGACAGGCTCGAATCCGATGCCCTCGACGGCCTGTGCGTGGATGCCGCGGCCGCCATCTGGGTGACCTGCCCGTTCAGCAGCGAAGTCCGGCGCATCGCCCCCGACGGCACCGTCACCGATACCGTCTCGACCGCGACGCCCGGCCATTTCGTGGTGTCCTGCGCCCTCGGCGGACGGGACGGGCGCACCCTCTACCTCTGCACCGCCGATACGGACCTGGAACGGATGTCGAACAATTTCGAGGGAACCGCGCGGATCGAATCGGTCACGGTGGACGTGCCGCGGATGAGCTGAACCAGGACCCCGCCTGCCCGGCCGACCGGCAGCCGGGCAGACGCGGCAGGCCGCGGGAAGCCCGGAGCCCGCGGCCCGGGGGCCCTCATACCGAATTAAGCCGGCCGCGCTGCCCATAGCGAGCACACGAAACCTTGCCGCAGGCAACCGACTCGAGCGGGATACGCACAGACTTCAGGGCAGCCGTAGCGGTGGCGACGGCGGGAAACGCACGGGTAAGCGGGTGAGCGCGCGATGAAAAGGACCGGGACGCCAGGTCAACTCGTCCGCGGGTACGGCCAGTTCGATTTCCGGCAGAGCGTCCAGCAACTGATCGATGGCGTCCTGTACCACCAGATATGCCACCGAACGAGCGGGGCATGCATGCACCCCGATACTCCAGGACAGATGCGAACTGTTGTCGGCCCGGTCGGCGCCAGAGATCGCCGGGTCATTGTTACAACCGGCCATACTGATCACCACCGGCTGATGCGCCGGCAACCAGATATCGTCGATCAGAACCGGATGCCGCGGGTAGGAGATGCAATAGTTCGACAGTGGCGGGTCGGTGAACAGGACCTCGTCCAGCGCGGCACGGGTCGACTGACTACCACCGAGCACATTCCCGGCGAACCGGTCGTCGGTGAGGATGAGGCGCATGGTGTTGACGATGAGATTCTGCTGCGGCTCAATGCCCGACCCGTACAGGCTGACCAGTTGCGGAATCATCTCGTGGTCGTCGAGCGCGGCCGGATGCTCCATCAAACGAGTGGTGAGATCATTGCCGGGCTCATTGCGCTTGAGCGTCACCAAGTCCAGCAAGGCCTGCGCGAGCATCGCGTTCGCCTGGTCCGCGTCGTCGCCTTCGAAGATCTTGGCCATACTGTCCGCAACCCGGGTCCCGATCTCGGGCGGGCAGCCGAAGAGCACGTTCACCACGGCAAACGACAGCGGGAAAGCGTACTGCTGAATAAGATCGGCGGTTCCGTCCGCGCAGAATGTATTCACCTGCGCGATGGCGAGCCGCTCCACAGTAGCGCGTAGCGCGTAGCGCGAACATATCCACACCGGCAACCGCGGCGACCGTCGCCTGCCGGTAGCGGGCATGTTCGACCCCCGCGCTGCGGATCGCGCACGGCCGCCATTCCAGCATCGGCAGTATCGGGCAGTCGGGTGCGACAGTGCGTTGCCATATCCGCGGGTCTGCCGGGAAACGTTCGGGATCGTTGAGAATGCGGCGCGCGGCGTCGTAGCCGACGACCAGGGTGGCCGGCACACCGGGAGCGAGATCCACCGGCACCAACGCACCGTACGCACGGCGCATCTCACGATAGGCACGGTGCGGGTCGGCGGCGAACTCCTCGGTGTAGAGGGGGATACGGACACTGTCCGGATCGTACGGCGAACTCGATACGGCCGGGATGACCTCGGCGGTATGAGGCTGCGGCTGGCTCGGCAAAGGTTACATCTCCGGTCGAGGTGATGGGTCGTTGTCGCGTCAGATGGCAGCTCTCGGCTGCGTCCCCCGCCTTCGGAAGGCCGGTCGCGGTGCCGCGCACCCCCAGCGCCGGAGCGGCGACAGCTGCCTGCCGACGGATCCCAACACTAACCGGTCGTCGCCACATACGCGAACAGAACGTTCACATAGCTACCGTAAAGCGCTGTAAATCAGCGTAGTTGGGCACGACGGTATTCGATATGTCAGACACATCGTGGCCGCTCGGCACGTCGTTCGCCAACCCGCGCCCCACGTCCTGATCCGTGCGACCACCCGGAGAAATCCGGCACGGTTCAGAAGAGGGAACACCATGCGAAAAACCCGAGGTGGGGCGGAGAGCCAGCAGCGTCATCGCTGCACCTGCTTGCACAAGAGTGATTTGCCGACCAGGGGCTTGAAAACAAACACTCCAAAGTGTTTTTATGGTTTCAGGCGGACGGAGAGCCCGCGAGCGAGGAGTAGGAACCATGAGCACCACCCAGATCACCGCGAACACCTTCGGCCTCAACGACGAGAACTGGCGCAAACACGCCAACCCGTGGAGTGTGTGGAGCCGGATGGCCGCGTTCGCGGTCATGCTCGCCGCGATCTACCTGCGCGATGTGCTGGGCTGGTGGACACCGGCCGTCCTGGTCGGCGGTGTCGCGTTCATGTTCGCCAATACCCGAATGTTCCGGCCCATCGATGTTCCGAACCGCTGGGACGAGAAGGGGATCTACGGGGAGCGCCTGTGGACGGAGAAGGCACCGGCCGCCGAACCGCACCGGCGCGCGATCTCGGCGATCATCGGTATCGCCGGGGTGGGACTGCCGCTCATCGTGTGGGGGCTGGTGAGCGTCCAGTTCTGGCCCACCGTCTTCGGCTGGACACTGGTCTTCATTTCCCAGCTGTGGCAGATCGACCGCTTCGTCGCCATCTATGACAGCGCCACCCGCGCCGACACACCCCGAAGCTGACATCTCGAATCCGAAACACGGTGCGGCTCAGGCATTCCGATCGAACGACGAGCGAGCCGCTCAACCCCACCCCCACACCACCGGTTCAGTGCGTGCTGAACATCGGCGAAGGAGAAGACCTGTGTCGACCGAATCGGTCATTGTCTCGACAACCTGCGGCAAGCTCGAGGGCGAATCATGCAACGGTGTCAATGCCTTCCGCGGCGTACCCTATGCCGCGCCGCCGGTCGGCGAACTACGTTGGCGGGCACCGCAACCGGTCCAGCCGTGGGACGGTGTGCGACCGGCGCGCGCCTTCGGGCCGGTCAGTCATCAGCACCCGCTGCCGCCGTCGGAGATCCACAAGGGCATCCTGGACGTTCCCGGCATACACAGCGAGGACTGCCTGTATCTGAATGTGTGGACCCCCGGCCTCGACGACGCGGAGCGATCCGTCCTGTTCTGGATCCATTCCGGTGGGCTGGAATACGGGTCGGGATCGCAACCGCTTTACGACGGCACCACGCTCGCCGCGACCCGAGATGTGGTCGTGGTGACCATCAACTACCGGCTCGGCGCCCTGGGCTACCTCCGCTTGACCGACCTCACCGGCGGCGCGATCCCATCCACCGGCAACGAGGGCCGGATGGACGAGATCGCGGCACTGACCTGGGTACGCGACAATATCGCCGCTTTCGGGGGCGATCCGGACAATGTCACGATCTTCGGCCAATCGGCCGGATCCATCGAAGTGGCCGCGTTGCTCGCAATCACTCCGGCGCAGGGGCTGTTCCGACGGGCCGCGCTGCACAGCACCGCTACCCATTCGTCCCAGACCATCGAGAATGCCAACCGGATGAGCGAGTTGTTCCTCGACATCCTCGGCATCGACCCCCGTGATGCCGACACACTCCGGGAAGTGGAACCGGCACGGCTGGTCCAGGCCTCCACCGACCTGCTCGGCCGGATGAAACAGGAGGACCCGAACTCGGGCAGAATGCACTTCAACCCGGTCGTCGACGGCGACTTTCTTCCCATGCGCCCCTACGATGCGGTGCGCGGTGGCGCCGCAGACGATATCTCGGTCATGGTCGGCACCACCCTGGACGAGACCCGGTTGGCCTTGGGTTCCGAACCACCACTACAGCTGTATTACGCCCAGGCGCTCGCCGCGTGCCGCGTCTTCCTCGGCGACGAAGCAGAACGAATGATGGCCGCCTACACCGACCTCCGCACCAGGCGTGGCTTACCGGCGAGCCCGACCGATGTGATGTTCGCCATCGAGACCGACCGGGTGCTGCGTTATCCGTCGATCAAACTCTCCGAAGCCCTCGGCGAACGGCGCCGCCCCGGCTACCACTTCGTCTTCACTTACGAATCGCCCGCGATGGGCGGGCGACTGGGGGCAGCGCACGCTCTGGAACTGGGTTTCCTGTTCGGCACCTACACCGACGAAAAAGCCAAGGTGTTCAACGGGGAAGGCCCGGTCGCCGACCGCTTGGCCGAGCGGATGCAGGATGCCTGGACAAGTTTCGCGGCGACCGGCGATCCGTCGTGCGCGAGCATCGGGTATTGGCCGACCTACGGCGCCGCCCGCGAGACCATGCTGATCGGCGACGATTGGCGCGTAGCGAAGGCACCCTACGAGGATGAACGACTGCTCTGGGAAGAATTCCCCGGCGACGCGCGAATCGGCCTGATGTAGCGCACAGAAGACAGCATTCGCCATGAAACCCGAACCGGCGCGGAACCCAGCGATTCACTGCGGGCTTCGCGCCGGTTCGATGACGCGCGGCCCGTTCCGCGCGCCGGAACCCAGCATGAAAACATTGAATCGGTTCGTTTTTACCGTAGGAGGTCGGTTTGCCCGTAGCGTTCACCGCGCAGGAACGCGCGCACATCACCGAAGCGTTGCGCGCATCGGGGCACCGGTTGTTTTCGACGGTCGGGCTCAAGAAGACATCGCTGGCGGAACTGGTCGCCGACGCCGGGATCGTGAAGTCGACCTTCTACGCCTTCTTCGATTCCAAAGAGGCCCTGTATCTCGACCTGCTGCTGACCCATGCCCAGCGCGTACGCGAGGCAACCATCGACCAGGGGCTGCACCAGGGACACGACACCGTCGATGCGTTGCGCCGCTACCTGCGGGCGGTGGTCGAGGTGCTGGCCGAAGACCCGCTGTACCGCAGATTGATGTCGCACCCGGACGAGATGGCCCTGCTGCAACGCAAACTGACTCCCGAAGCGGTCGCCGCCGCAGGCAGCAACGGCATGACCGAGCTGGCCGAGTTCATCGCGGCAAAACAGTCGGCCGGCGATATCGTCGGCGACGACCCCTGGGTGGTGGTAGGCGCCCTCCGCAGCGCCTTACTACTGGTCATACACGCCGAAGAGTTCGGCGCCGCCTACCCACAGGTACTGGACCTGACCATCGATGCGCTGACCGCCGGCGTCATGGCCTGACAATCGCTCACGCACGGGTCCGGACACGGATCGCCCATTCCGCTCCTGGCCGACAGCGCCGTCTGGTCGGAAGGAATAGCGTCGGTCCCGAGGTTCACGCCCGGTGGTCCGCTGTGAGAGCGCATCACTGCCGGATCGAGGGAAACTCCGTGGATATGGCATATCCGCCGACATGGGAGCACGGGCTTTCCCAACGGAAAATCGGCGTGACCTGTAGTTTCTGCTCCCCCAACTGGACTCGAACCAGTAACCTGCCGTTACGAGCTCCCGCCGGCGTGCTGGTCAGACCCCGAATATCGGCGGGCACCTCTGCTTATGGGCCAAGTAGGAACGGACAACGTGTCGATTCGACCTGGGGGTTCGTGTACGAAGGTTCTCCGTAGTGGCCGGAATTTTTGGCGAGAATTGGGGAAGGGTCGAATTCGACGTTTTCGACTCTGTCGCCGTCGCGGCATCCGACTGGCCAGCCGCGTGCACACGACCCCGGCACGTCGACGGTCCGAGTTGGCGTGCCGACCTGTGTGCGGCAGGCGCCGGGCCAACCGGACGTGTTCTATTACTGCCGCAACCCGACGGCTCACCGATTCTGCAATAGCCTCGCCCCACTGGCCACAGCCTCAAACGGGATCGACCGGAGAGAACACCACCCATGTGCCATACTTAAAGTATGGCAACCCGGAAGATCACCGTCACCGTGCCGGAAGAACTCGTCGAATCGATCAAGGGCCGGGTCGACTCGCGGGGAGTGTCCGGCTACATCGCTGCCGCTGCCGCACATCGCGATGCCATGGACCGGCTGCGGGAGCTGGCCGAACAGATCGAGGAAGAATACGGTCCACTGTCGGAGGAAGAGCAGCAGGCCGCGCTCGATCGGATCGCCGCGCTCGACGAATGGCATGACGAACACGGCGCAGGTCCCGGCAGTGCCGCGTGAACCGGGCACGACGAGCGGCAGCGCATCAGCCACGGCAACGTGTCTTCGTGTTCGATTCCGAGGCATTGGCCAAGGCAGTCCAGGGTGACCGGGAGATCGCCGCGCTCATCAAAACCGCACCGCAACTCGATATCCCGATCGTCACGTCAGCACTGACCACGCTGGAAGCGTGGAACCCGCGAGACGGATCCAAGCAGGCCCTGTGGAGTTGGACGTTGTCACGAATCCGCGTGGTACACACCGATGACCACGTAATCGCATCCGCGCGGGACATGTTGCGGAACGCCGGACTACACGGGCACAAATACGCCATCGACGCCGTCCTCGCAGCTGTCGCCGAGCGAGAGTTCGCCAGCGGGTCCGAAACCACCGTCTTCACCTCCGACACCGACGACCTGAAGCAACTTCTGGCGGGTCGGCCTGTGCGGGTAGAGAAGGTCTGAAAGGGCATTCTGGCAACTCGGACGCGCCTCGATCTGAGCAGAACCCGTCCCCCCGCTGAGCACCCCCACCGCGTGAAAGAGACCGATCGAACCGCACCTACCGAATCTGGGCATCGGTGACCGCCAAGGCATTCAATTGATTGGAAGTTCGGCCCGGAAATTTTGGCATATTCTTGGCTATACACCGAAGAAAGAAGCAGGTCAGGCCAAATTAGTCGGCCTGACCTGCGTTTTCTGCTCCCCCAACTGGACTCGAACCAGTAACCTGCCGATTAACAGTCGGCTGCTCTGCCAATTGAGCTATAGGGGATTGCTCGGTGGTCTCGCCCGTACCGGGCTGACCGAGGTGAAACTCTAGCGTATGGGTGGGCGCGGGCCCAAATCGCGGGGTCGAGGTCACAGAACGCGAGGAAAGCGGGGGCGAGCGGCGGGTCTGTGGTGGAGTCGGATCGACACGTGCAGGTGCGGTCGGGCAGGATGGGGCGGCACGGACTACTGGGAGGAGCTCGACCCAAGATGCTGCGGTTGATCATCGGTATCGCTGCCGGTTATGTGCTGGGCAGTAAGGCCGGGCGGGCGCGCTATGAGCAGATCAGTGCGAGTGCGCGGGCCGTCGCGGGCAGCCCGGTGACGCGCAAGCTGGTGCTGGTGAGCCGGCAGAAGCTATCGGAGAAGTTGAGCACCCAGCCCAAGCTGGAACCCATGGAGCCGCTGGACGAGCGCACGACTGTCATGGTGCCGCACGATCAGCTACGGCGGCGTTAGGCCGAATTCCGTACCTGCGCGCGGGCTCGGCCGAGGACGGCGTAGCGGCACCGCACCCCGCTTGCCATACGTCTGCACGTGGCCGATCCGAGCCGCGGGTATCAGGCGGCGAAGTCACCACTGCCCATGGCCTGCTCGAGCAGGCTTTTACGGTACTGCTCGAGGGCGACCAGATCGCCGAACAACGCCATATAGGTGTCGGGGTCGTCGGTGGACGAGACGCGGTGCAGGCGGGATTTCAGTTCCGCGATCTGGCGCCCTACCAACCCGGCCTGGGCGCTGGCAAGAACGCCGTTGACGAAGCGCGGGATATCGTCGCTGGTTTTCACCGGTAGCGGTTCACTCGCCAGTTCCGAAACCAGTGCGCGCAGGGTGAGGTCGTCGGTGTGGTCGGTGATCGCGCCGATCCAATCCGCGCCGGAGAGCCCGCAGCAGACGCCACCGGCTTCGGCCATGAGAGTGCGGACGGCGATATAGGCGGGGTGGGTGAAGGCGTCGGTTTCCAGGGCGTCGAATGCCGGTCCCGCGATTTCCGGGTATTGCAGGCCCGCGGCGAGGGCCTGGCGCTGGGAGTTCAGCACCGGGTCGCGCGGGTCGGGGCGGGCGGCCGGCGGCGTGAGGCCGGTGTGTTCCGCGCGGGGTGCGCGGGTGGGGACGGCCGCGGCGCCGCGCAGTTTGCGGGCTTCCTCGTCGACCCGGCGGTAGACGAGCTGCGGATCCTGCCAGCCGGTCCATTCGGCGAGCTGGGTGGCATAGCGTTTACGCAGACCGTGGTCCTTGATCTGGGCGACGATCGGCACCGCCCAGCGCATCACCTCGACCTGGCTGTCGTAGGTCAGGGCGCGGGTGCGGCTGTCCTCCCGTTTGGCGATCTCCTGGCGCAGCGCGAAATCGAACAGCGGTTCGCGGCGGGCGACCATATCGCGCAGGGCGGCATCACCGGAATGCTGCCGCATCTCGCACGGATCCTGGCCGTCCGGGGACACCACCACATAGGTCTGCCCGGCCACTTTCTGATCCCCGAGGAAAGCCTTCAGGGCGGCGGCCTGGCCGGCGGCGTCGCCGTCGAAGGTGAAGATGATCTCACCGCGCCAGAAGTTGTCGTCCATGAGCAGGCGGCGCAGGATTCCCAGATGGTCGTCGCCGAATGCGGTGCCGCAGGCGGCGACGGCGGTTTTCACGCCGGCAAGATGCATGGCCATCACATCGGTGTAGCCCTCGACGACCACGGCTTGATGACTCTTCGCGATCTCCCGTTTGGCGTGGTCGAGCCCGAACAGCACCTGGGACTTCTTGTACAGCAACGTTTCCGGGGTGTTGACGTACTTGCCCGGCATCGTGTCGTCTTCGAAGAGTTTGCGGGCACCGAAACCGATCACATCGCCGCCGAGATTGCGGATCGGCCACAGCAGCCGCCGGTGGAAGCGGTCGATCGGACCGCGGCGGCCCTGCCGGGACAGCCCGGCGGCCTCCAGTTCCTTGAAGTCGAACCCCTTGCTCTGCAGGTGTTTGGTGAGGGTGTCCCAGCCGTCGGGGGCGTAACCGCAGCCGAACTGGGTCCAGGCGGCCTCGTCGAAATTGCGGTCGGTGAGATATTTGCGGGCCATCGTGGCGTCGGGACCGCGCAGCCGGGACATATAGAACTCGTGCGCGGCAGCGTTGGCGGCGACCAGCCGGGAGCGGGTACCGCGGTCGCGCTGCACCGAGGTGCCGCCGCCCTCGTAGTTGATCCGGTAACCGATCCGGTCGGCGAGCTGTTCGACGGCCTCCACGAAACCGATGTGCTCGATCTTCTGGATGAAGGCATACACATCGCCGCCCTCGTTGCACCCGAAGCAGTGGAAAAGGCCGTGGTTGGGGCGGACATGGAAGGACGGCGATTTCTCGTCGTGGAACGGGCACAGGCCCTTCATCGAATCGGCGCCGCCGCGTTTGAGGGCCACGTACTCGCCCACCACGTCTTCGATCCGGACGCGCTCCCGAATGGCGGTGATATCGCGAGCTGGTATTCGTCCGGTCACGCGAACGAGTCTATGCCAGCCGGCCCGGCCCGGAACCCGAGCACCCTGTGCCCGAACTCACCGGTGATTCACAGTTGCGCGGCGACGCGTTCGAGCCGGCTCTCGGTGAAGGAGGCGATCTGGTCGACGATCACCCGCACCCGGGCGGTGTCGTCGGCGGCGGCGTCCCACCACGGTTGCAGGAGGGGGTCGAGCGCGGCCGGTCCGGCGGCCAGCAGATGTTCCGCCACGGCGATCAGGCGGTCCCGCTGGGCGGCCTGGCGCAGTTTGTGGTCGGGGTCGGACATGACGTAGCGCAGGGCGACGGTCTTCAGCATCGCGACCTCGGCCGCGGCGACGGGCGGCACCAGCAGATCGGCGGCGTACCGGGCCGGTGGACCAGCGGTGGCCTCCTTGGTGGTGACGACCGCGGCGTTCGCGAACCGGCCCACGAGTTCGCTGGTGAGCCGCTTCAACGCGACCGAACTGCGCAACGTGCCGTCGTAGTGGAACACATCGGCGACCACCGGCAGCTCCGACAGCCGCTGCGCCGCGGCCACCAGATCGTCGACCGACAACGCGCGATGCTGCACATGTCCCAGCTCGGCCAGTGCCAGCCGCTCCACCGGGTCGGTCAGTGCGCGCAGGTCGATACGGCCGGCGATGATCCCGTCCTCCACATCGTGCACCGAGTAGGCGACATCGTCGGACCAGTCCATCACCTGGCATTCCAGCGCAGGCCGGCGTTCCGGGGCGTCCTTGCGCACCCAGGCCAGCCGGTCGGCATCCACTTCGTAGGCGCCGAATTTGCCGCCGGGTTCGGTGCGCTGCCACGGGTACTTGATGCAGGCGTCGAGGGCAGCGCGGGTGAGGTTGAGGCCGGCGCTGTGGCCATAGCAATCGAGAACCTTCGGTTCCAGCCTGGTCAGGATGCGCAGGTTCTGGGCATTGCCCTCGAAACCGCCGTGTTCGGCGGCGAAGATATCGAGAGCCTTCTCCCCGTTGTGCCCGTAGGGCGGATGGCCGATATCGTGCGCCAGACCCGCGAGTTCGGCCAGATCGGGGTCGCAACCGAGACCGTCGGCGATGCCGCGACCGATCTGGGCGACCTCCAGGGAGTGAGTGAGCCGGGTACGCGGGGTGTCGCCCTCACGGGGGCCCATGACCTGCGTTTTATCGGCCAGGCGCCGGAGCGCGGCCGAATGCAGCACCCGGGCACGGTCGCGCGCGAATTCGCTGCGGTGCCCGTTGCCGGCCTCGGCCCCGCCGCCGACCAGGCCGGCCGTTTTCGGGGCCTCGGTGACCAGGCGTTCTCGGTCGTGCTCGGTATAGGTCATCGCACCAAGTCTGCCACCGAGGAATGACATTCCGGGGTGTCCGGCGGCACCGGCCGGTGAAGTGTCACTGACCGGCGGTGTAGCTGAATTCGTCCGCCGAGAAATGGGTGAGCTGATACCAGAGCAGCGCAGCGGTCTCCCGGGCGATACCGTGCGCCTGCGATTCGCGCGTGTACACGGCCGGGCCGGTGCGGGTGGGCGCGGTCCACGCTTCGAGTCCGGCGTCGCGGGCCATGGTGCGGGTGCGCAGGGAATGCCAGGGGTCGCTCACGAGGACGGCGGATTCGAGCCCGCGTTCCTTCATCGCCGCCGCCACCGCCTCGACACTGCGCAGAGTGTCGGACCCCGTCTCCACGGCCAGCACCGCGTCCGCCGGCACACCGGCGTCGGTGAGATACATCTTCCCCGACGCCGCCTCGGTGTAGAGGTCGCCTTCCTGTTTCCCGCCGACCGTGATCACCAGATCCGAAACGCCCTGCGAATACAGCCGCTCGGCCTGGTACAGCCGGGCCTCGAACACCGAGGACGGGGTTCCCGAGTACTGGGCGGCGCCGAGTACCACGATGGCGTCAGCCGGAGTGTAGTCCTCGATCCGCGCGACCTGCCATACCCGCACCGCCGTCCCGAACAGCAGCACCAGCCCCACCACCACGGCGCCGCTCAGCAACCGGCCCGTCCAGCGCAGGATCGCGGCGCCGAACCCGCGCCCGGGCCGGGGATCGGTACGCGAGGCCGGTCGTGTGCGCGCGGGTGCCCAACTCACATCGACAAGTCTGCCAGGCAGGTTCCGGCGGCCGAGCAGCGCGCACCTCGGCCCGGAAGCCGCCGATGCACAGGAGCCGCGGCACCGTTCTCCCTGTTCAGGGGTCGGGAATACGCGGGGATATCCGTCAGGGCACACTCGAGCAGCGCCGGAACCCGTCCAGTATCGGAAATATCGGGCCGGTGTTGTCACCCGAATCGTTATCGGATTCCGCCGGAACGGGCGAGCATGAGTGGCGCGCCGGTGTCACGACGCCTTTCTTCACGAGGGCGAAGGTCGTTCGACCCTCTCACCGTGTCAGCGGTGGCGTCATGTCGAGTGTCGCAGATTCCGCCCGGCACGGACCGGTGCCGGTCCGGGTGCCCGCCGACGAGATCGTGGTGAAAGCCGTTCCGAAGCTACGGATCACCGGACGCAGTACCGTGGTCGCCGATCAAGTCGAAGGGACGGCCGCGGCAAACTCTGGATACCGCTGTCGGAGCCGCCGTCTCGAGGTCCGGTGTGCGGCTGCGAGTTCGACGCCGGTCCGGAACCGATCGAAAGCTGGTGGGCCCTACCGGCCCGACTCGGGCGACGGCCACCGAGGTCCCGAGCCGGCCCACCGGCCGAGAACAGGCGCGACTGCACCCGAAAACCGGATGGAACGGACAATTTCGGCGACGGGCCGTTGTCGTACGGTGAATATCCCATGGATCGGGATCGAACACCGGTAGATTGTGCTGCCGATACGAACATTTTGTGATTGGCTGTTCGTCGGCGAGATCTGCTGCGTCACCAGCCGTTCCCCGGGGACCACGGATCCGCCCTTACTTATGCGTCGAGCCGCAATGATGCGGCATGCCTTTGGACTGTTTTGGGAATCCTGGGAACAGGTGAACGGCCCGTGGCCGTCTCGGTGAGCATATGGAGTACACGATGCCTGGATGGAAGAACGCCGCAGCCGGACTGGCGATAAGCCTCGCCGCTGTCCTCGCCCCCGCGGTGGCCACGACGACTGCCCATGCGGCCCCGGCCCATTGCCCCGGCCTGTATGTGGTCGCGATTCCCGGAACCTGGGAGACCTCGAACGACGACCCCGGCAAGGGAATGCTCGCCGCTGTCACCGACGGCCTGCCCAACGGCGCATACACCGACTACGTCGCCTACGCGGCGACCGCGTTCCCGTGGGAGGGCGAGGTCTACGGCCGGTCCAAGAACGAAGCCGTCGACGATGCCCGCGGCCTGATCTCCGAGGTCGCGCGGCGCTGCGCCGGCACCCGGTTCGCGCTGCTGGGTTACAGCCAGGGAGCCGACGCCGCCGGTGACCTCGCCGCCGAAATCGGCACCGGGCTGGGCGTTGTCGCCGCCGATCGGGTCGCCCTGGTCGGTTTGATCGCCGACCCGCGCCGCTCCCCCACCGACAACCTGATCGGTCCGGCAGTACCAGGCGCCGGTGCCGGCGGCCCGCGGCTGACGGGCTTCGGCTGGCTGAGCAACCGCACCTACACCTTCTGCGCGGTGGGCGATCTGTACTGCTCCACCCCCGACGGTGATTTCGCGGCCCGGATCGCCGGGTTCTTCGCCCAGGTGTCGAATGCCGACCCGGCCCAGTTCGGCAACTATCACTCGCTGGGCCTCGAACTGCTCAACGACGCGCTCGCCGCGGGCGGGCTCGGCCTGCTGCACGACCAGCTCAACGGCGCAGCCTACGAGGAGCGTAAACAGCAGATCGACGATTTCGTGAAATCCGGTATCCACCAGAGCTACCCGCACTACCGGGTCGCCGGCAGTGCCACAGCACTGACCTGGCTGCGGCAGCAGCTCGTCGCCCTGGCCTGACCGGAACCGGCACTACGGCCCGGCCACACCACGGCCGGGCCGCCGGTAGCTGATCACCAGCCGCGACTCTTCCATTCGGCCAGTTGGGGCCGTTCGTCGCCGAGGGTGGTGTCGTCCCCGTGGCCGGGGTAGACGACCGTATCGTCGCCGTAGCGGCCGAACAGCTTGCTGGTGACGCCGTCGAGCAGGGTGGTGAAATCCTCCGGGCGCCAGGTCTTGCCGATACCGCCGGGAAAAAGGCAGTCCCCGGTGAACAGATGAGTCCGGCCGGACCCGTCGGTCAGGGCCAGCGTGACCGAGCCGGGGGTGTGCCCGACCAGATGGATGACCTCGAGCGTGAGGTCGCCGACGGTGACGCTGTCTCCCTCGGCCAGCAATCGCTGTGGAGTGACCGGCAGCGGTTCGGCGTCCAGCGCATGCGCGGCGGTCGGCGCGCCGGTCGCTTCGGCGACGGCGGCGAGGGCCTGCCAGTGGTCGGGATGCTGATGGGTGGTGACGATGAGACCGATCCCGTCCGGGGCGGCCTGCCCGACCAGATCGACGATCCGCTCGGCGTCGTTGGCCGCGTCGATGAGCAGTGCCGCGCCGGTGGCGGCGCACTGCACGAGATAAGTGTTGTTGTCCATCGGGCCGACCGACATCTTGGTGACCCGGGCGCCCGGCACCTCCCGGCGTTGCGCCGCGCCACCCGATTCGACGTGGCCCGTGTAGGTCGTTTCGATGGTGATCACACCCCGATGCTAGCGAGGACCGGCAGGATGCCCGCTCCGGGACCGGACGGCAGCCGTCGGCGAGACACAGACGTGAACCGGCCGGTTTGTTCTGATCTGCGCAGGGTACTGCGGCTACCGCCCAACGAGGATAAGGAGAGGTTCATGCGAAAGACCGTTGCAGTCGCTCTATCGTCCCTCGTTCTGACTTTCGGCGGAGTGGGCGTTGTCGCGGCCGATCCGCTGGAACAGCCGCAACCACCGGCGATCGCACAGGGCAACATGGACAACGACCATGAGAAGGAGAGTGACAAGACCGGCCTGTGGGGCCTGCTCGGGCTCCTGGGCCTGCTCGGTTTGGGCGGGCTGGCCAAGAAGAACAAGGATGTGACGCGTTACGACAGCACCAACCCACCCCGGCGCTGACGCACTCGCACCTCCCCTGTGTGAACCGCGGGAGGCCGGCGCGGCAGAGCGGACCGCAGGACAGTCCGCGAACCGCGCCGGCACTCCGTCGCAGATCGCGCGCTAGCAGCCGAGCAGCCGCTGCGCCAGATAACCCTCCACCTGGTCGAGGGCGATCCGCTCCTGGGACATCGAGTCGCGTTCCCGGACCGTCACCGCCTGATCTTCGAGGGTGTCGAAATCGACCGTGATGCAGAACGGGGTACCGATTTCGTCCTGGCGGCGGTAGCGGCGGCCGATGGCGCCGGCGTCGTCGAATTCGATATTCCAGTTCCGGCGCAGCCGCGCGGCGAGATCCTTGGCCTTCGGCGTGAGATCGGCGTTCCGCGACAGCGGCAGCACGGCGGCCTTGACCGGGGCGAGCCGCCGGTCCAGCCGCAGCACCGTGCGCTTGTCCACGCCGCCCTTCGCGTTCGGGGCCTCGTCCTCGGCGTAGGCGTCGACCAGGAAGGCCATCAGTGACCGGGTCAGACCGGCCGCGGGTTCGATCACGTAGGGGATATAGCGTTCCTCGGCGGTCTGGTCGTAGTAGCTGAGGTCGACACCCGAGTGTTTGGCGTGGGTGGCCAGGTCGTAATCGGTGCGGTTGGCGATACCTTCCAGTTCACCCCATTCGCCGCCGGTGAAACCGAACCGGTACTCGATATCGGTGGTCCCGGCCGAATAATGCGACAGCTTCTCTTTGGGGTGTTCGAACAGGCGCAGGTTCTCCGGGTCGATACCGAGGTCGGTGTACCAGGAGAAACGAGTATCGATCCAGTACTTGTGCCATTCGGCGTCCTCGCCCGGTTTGACGAAGAACTCCATCTCCATCTGCTCGAATTCGCGGGTGCGGAAGATGAAGTTGCCGGGGGTGATCTCGTTGCGGAAGCTCTTACCGATCTGGGCGATACCGAACGGCGGCTTCTTACGCGCGGTGGTTTCGACGTTCTTGTAGTTGACGAAGATGCCCTGCGCGGTTTCGGGGCGCAGGTAGTGCAGGCCCTCTTCGTCGTCCACCGGGCCGAGATAGGTCTTCAACAGGCCGGAGAAGTTACGCGGTTCGGTCCATTTGCCGGGCTGGCCGGTTTCCGGATCGTTGATATCGGCCAGGCCGTTGGCCGGCGGGCGACCGTGTTTGGCCTCGTAGGCCTCGAGCAGATGGTCGGCACGGTAGCGCTTGTGGGTGTGCAGGGATTCCACCAGCGGGTCGGTGAAGGTTTCCACGTGCCCCGAGGCCACCCAGACCTGCCGGGGCAGGATCACCGACGAGTCGAGGCCCACCACGTCCTCGCGGCTGGTGACCATGGAGCGCCACCACTGCTTTTTGATGTTCTCCTTGAGTTCGACGCCCAGCGGACCGTAGTCCCACGCCGATTTGGTACCGCCGTAGATCTCACCACACGGGTACACCAGCCCCCGGCGCTTGGCGAGGTTGGCAACGGTGTCCACCTTCGACTTGGGTGCCACGCGAGAACTCTCCATCCACTACGTAATCGCCAGTAGTTACGCTGCCCGGATCGGGCACACGTGATCGCGGCTGCCGGTAGTTGTCCGGGCGTGACCGGCGATCGGGTTACAGCCTAATGGGCACGGTTGGGCGCAGCCCATCCGCAGTCCGCGCACGACCGGAGCGGAGGCGGAGGTATCGCCGAGGGCCGGCACCGTCATGGGATTTCGGACCCGCATCGGCGTGGGCATTTGACATGCATATCCATGCATATCAAAATGGAACCGGTTTCCAATAAGGAGTGGACCATGACAACCGATACCGTAGCCGCCGCCCACAACCCCTACCGCTCCCCCGCACCGGCCCCGATCCCGGCCCGGACGGTGCTGGAGAACGCCGGTGAGCTGCTGCGCGCGCTGGCCGCCCCCGTTCGCATCGCCATCGTGCTACAACTGCGGGAGTCGCCGCGCTGTGTGCACGAACTGGTGGATGCCCTTGGGGTCACACAGCCGCTGGTCAGCCAGCATCTACGGATTCTGAAATCGGCCGGGGTGGTACACGGCGAGCGTTCGGGCCGGGAGGTCCTCTACGAACTCGTCGACGACCATTTGGCGCATATCGTGGTCGATGCAGTAGCGCACGCCGAAGAAGAAGGGTAATTCGTGTCCGAGAGCCTGGTCACCGCGAAAGGGACCGCCAGACAGAAAGCAGTCGGCATTCGCACCACGCGGCAGCGTAATGCGATCGCTGCGCTCCTGGAGGATATCGACAGGTTCCGGTCGGCCCAGGAGCTACACGACGAGCTACGCCGGCGCGGCGAAGGTATCGGGTTGACCACCGTCTACCGCACCCTGCAATCGCTCGCCGACGCCGGCATGGTGGATGTGCTGCGCACGGACAACGGGGAGTCGGTGTATCGGCAGTGCTCCAACGGGCACCATCACCATCTCGTCTGCCGGCACTGCGGGCGGACGGTCGAGGTTGCGGGGCCGACCGTCGAGAAGTGGGCCGCCGCCACGGCGGCCGATCACGGGTTCACCGAGGTCAGCCACACGCTGGAGATCTTCGGCACCTGCCACTCCTGCGCCGAGGTCCGCGGCTGACCCACCCGAGCGGGTGATACCGCACAAACGCGGCCCGCTGTCCGTCGACCGGACAGCGGGCCGCATCGTTCGCGAAAAGCCGGGTCAGGCAGGGACCGGTACCGCCCCCGCATCCTCCACGGATTCGGAACGACGGCCGTCCCGCAGGACTCCGGCGCCGAGCAGCACCAGCGCCAGCACAGCCCAGCCGATCAGCACCAGCAGCGGACCCTGCGCGCCCGCCCAGTCGAAGAAGGCGACCGAACGGATCAGTGAGGCCGCGGCGCCCGGGGGCAGCAGCTGGCCGATCGTCCCCCACGGTTGCGGCAGCAGTTCCGGCGCCGAGGTTGCGGCGGAGAACGGATTGCCGATGAGCAGCATCACCAGGGCCGCGATCCCGATCCCGGCGCGACCGATCACGGTGGCCAGACCGGTGACGGCGCCGGCGACGGCGAACGAGACCAGGCCGGCCACCAGGGACAGCTCCAGATACGGCCCGGGCACGATGGACAGCCAGGTCTGGGTGACCAGCATGCTCAGCAGACCGCCCGCGATACCGAAGGTGAACACCCCCGCGATCCGCCCGGTCGCCGAGGGGATCAACAGGGTCAGCAGCACTCCCCCGGCGATTCCGGCCATCACCAGCGGCAAGGCCATGGCACCGAAACCGGCGCCACGCGGATCGTCGGGGTCACCGGCGACCACATCTTCGACCTGCACGGGCGGCGTTCCGGACATCTGCTGACCGATCTGGGTCAGCTGCTGGGCCACCGCCGGGCTCGCACCGGAGGCGACCAGCATCCGCGGCGCCCCGTTGCCGGTAACGATCGCGCCGTAGACCTCGCGGTCGCCGATGGCCGCCCGGGCAGCGGCCTCGTCGGGCACGACGGTCAGTTCGAAGGCACCCGGACTCTGCCCGGCCAACCGCGTTTCGACCATCTCGGCCTGCGGCCCCGCGACGGCCAGCGGCAGGTCGCGCGGGGCGATATTGGTCGCCGGCCAGGCGAAGGCGATCAGCATCAGCGCTTGGAGCAGGGCCGCGCCCAGCCCGATGGCCACGGCGCGCTGGATGACGTTCATGACGTTCTCCCAGAAATCGAAGGCTCGTTCTTTTTAACGATGAGCCCACCGTCCCATCGGGTGCCGCAACTTGTCAAGAACGAATATTCGTTTTAGTTTGGGGTATGCCCCGAGTCAGTGACGAACACCTGGAACGCCGCCGGCAGCAGATACTCGACGCCGCCCGGATCTGCTTCGTCCGCAAAGGGTTCCACCAGACCTCCATGCAGGACGTCTTCAACGAATCGGGCCTGTCGGCCGGGGCCGTCTACCGTTACTTCAAAGGCAAGGACGAACTGGTGGTCGCGCTGGCCTCCACCGCCGCGGGCGATATCCGCGCCCGGATGGAAGAGGTGATCCGCCGCGACCCCCTCCCGCCCCCGGCAGAACTGGTAGCCCATCTGACTACCTGGATCGACGCCCAAACCGGCCCGGAAGGCCGGTTACGGCTGGCCCCGCAGGCCTGGTCACTGGCCTTGATCGACGACAACGCCGCCGAACCCGTACGCCGGACCATGACCGGTATCCGGGCGATGTGGCGCGCCTACGTCGAACGGATGCATGAGCAGGGCTGGCTCCCCGCCGACGCAGACCTCGACGCCGTTACGGCCGCACTGTTCGGTCTGCTACCCGGCTATGTCCTACAGCACCTGATCATCGGCGAGGTGGACCGGGATCAGTACATACGCGGCGTCGCCACGCTCCTGCCCTACGGACCACCGGATCGATCCGGCGATCAGGGCAGCAAACCCTGACGCGCCTCACCCGCACCGCTGAGCACCAGCAACAGCATGGTGGTCAGCGCCTGATCGTCCAGCCCTGCCGCCGGGAAGGTGTAGCGCAGGATCACATCGGCGAGCTTCCCGTGCGCGATCACGGCGATCGACCCGAACTGCAGCGCGGCATTACGCTCGGCCACCCGCTTGTGCAACTGCGGTTTGAGCGGGCGATCCCAGGCCAGCACACAGGTCAGCGACAGCACTTCCAGACCGGGTGTCAGCGTGAACGCGCTCAGCGAACACAGCGCGCCCTGGAAATCGAAACGCAGCGACCCATCGGTATCGACCCGGACATCGATATCGTGTAGACCCAGGCCGGCGCCGGCGCGCGCCTTCAGCTCGATCTCGGAGGTCACGGCACCGGAATCCGCATCGGAGGTCATTTGGTACCACCGAACCGGCGATCCCGCCGCGCGTACTCCATACAGGCATCCCACAGGTTGCGGCGGTCGAAATCCGGGAACAAGGTGTCCTGATAGACGAACTCCGCGTACGCGGACTGCCAGATCAGGAAATTCGAACTCCGGTATTCCCCCGAGGGCCGCAGGAAAAGATCCACATCGGGCATATCGGGTTCGTCCATGTACCGGGCGAGCATGGCCTCGTTCACCTTCTCCGGGTCCACCTCGCCTGCCGCCACCCGCCGCGCGATTTCCCGGGCGGCATCGGCGATCTCGGCACGGCCACCGTAGTTCACGCACATGGTCAGGGTCATCACGGTGTTGTCCTGCGTGAGCTCCTGCGCGACCTCGAGCTCCTTGATCACACTGCGCCACAACCGCGGTCGCCGCCCCGCCCAGCGCACCCGCACCCCCATCTCGTGCATCTCGTCTCGCCGCCGCCGGATCACATCGCGGTTGAAGCCCATGAGGAAACGCACCTCCTCAGGGCTGCGCCGCCAATTCTCGGTGGAGAACGCGTACGCCGACAGCCACTTCACCCCGATCTCGATACACCCCTCGACGGTGTCCATGAGCACGGCCTCGCCCTTCTCGTGCCCCGCTGTCCGTGGAAGCCCCCGCTCCTGCGCCCAGCGACCGTTGCCGTCCATCACCAGCGCGACATGCCTGGGCACCAGCTCCGCAGGGATCTCCGGCGGACGGGCCCCGGAAGGGTGGGGTGACGGCGGTCGGATGGTGCGGGCGGTCGCGGACGCGGATACGTCCGAACCGGTGGGGTCACGACGCAGGATCACGCACACCATCCTGCCCGACGAAGTCCCGATCATTTCGCGCGGTCCCATACTGCCGGAATGCACCCGCCGAACCGGCGCTACTTCTCGACTGCACGAGTCAGTTGCCCGGTCGCCGAAGCTCCATTGCTTTGGTCCGCCACTGTTCGACCAGCAGGCGCGACCGAGCCTCGAACTCCAGCCGGTCGGCGGCCGGCCACGATTCCATATCGATATCGAGTTCGCGATCCTCAACGAATTCCATGAATTGATCGCCCATGGCCTTACTGCGTTGCCGGATGAATTCGCGCACCTCGGGCGATACCTTCACAGCTTTCTCATGCCGTGCCATACCGAACCTTTCATCACCGATTCGCCGAGCTTCGGGTCGTCTCCCGACAACAGCACGATCTCTCGTGGTGTAGGCATATCCTCGACAGGACCTTCCAACCTTTCCAGTATCTCGTCCAGAACCTGCTGATCGCGGGGCGTCGAAACCGCTCGCACCTCGGCGATCCGTATGCCGATGTCCTCGATGCACTCATCGATCTGGTCAGGGTCCCAGTCATACCCCGCCCTCGCCCAGACCAGTCCCCCGTCCTCGTCGGCGGCGAGCAGACCGATTCGGTCCACTCCACATCTGCGATAATAGTTTTCGATGGCCGTCGAGAACACACCGGCAAACCCCTTCCGTCGCGCATGTTCTTCCAACTTGAAAAGTTCGTGATTTGCCACAATTGCATCATTTTCGTCGATTTCGAAATTGCGTTGCACGAAACCGACCTCAGTCCCGTTCTCATCTACGATACGACCCGACATGTAGATCCCCGAGCTGGGATAACCGCCGATTTTCACCGGCGACATATACATTGCGGCGATATCGGTCAACCGGTAAGGCCCGTACTGCTGCTCGAGTCCCTTCAACGCACTGGTCAGCTCGTGATCATCGGCAACTTCGGGATCAACGCGAAGCAACTCCCCGAGCGGTGCGACCGCAGACAGATCCGGCACCGTATACGAGCGACCCCGAGTCGTCGAAACCCGCGGGGTGTCGTCCGGTTCGGCCGGCACTCCGGCTATCGCCGCGTGACTCTCGGACCCGGGCACCTGCTCCCCCGGGCTCGCAAGCATCTTCCGGCTCCACGGAGTCGACCCGCGCCAGGACGCATCACCTGCCGAGGTTCGGGGTTGCGCTGTGGGGCCGGCCGAATCATCAGTGGTCGGCTGTCCACTCGGTGGCTCACCGATGTCGTATCCGGCGCCGGGGTTCGAGAAACCATCCGGATCGGCGCTGTCGTGGGGATCTTGATCAGCGAAGGCACCGCGAAGCGCGATCCGAGCTTCGGCCAGAATTCGCGCTGCCATATCCGGCTGCATACCCAGGTGAGCCGCGGATTCCGTCACAGGAATTTGGTGTATGAAGCAGAGTTCTACCAAATCTTTCACGCGGTCATCGCCGGGAAATTCCCTTTCCAGAGCCTGTGCCATGGTTTCACGGACAACCGTATCCAACTCGACCCGCCGAAACGCATCGACATCGACATCCAGCTGACGTGTTCGCCCATCCTCGAAAGCCAGTCCGCCCGAGGCGCTTCCGCGTCCATGCATCAGCTGCAACGCCGCTTCGACATCCTCGTGCCGCATCCCCAACTCAGCAGCCAATTCCCGGGCATCGGGCACCGCTCCATCGCCTTCGGAATGCCTTGAAACCGCACCGCTGACCCGTGCCACACGGTCCCTATCCGCGCTTGACAGATCGGGATACATGAACCGGAAATACTCTCCCTTCAACCAAGATTTGGCGGTACCGACGGCGTAGGCCACGAAGGTTCCACGCAAGGGGTTGTGTAGAGTAATTCTATCGAGAATAACTTCTCGGAGATCCTGCGCCACGTCCTCCGCTCTCGCCCCATCGCCAGAGACCCAGGTTGCCCGGCCGACAGCCCTCCGAACAATCTCCTCGATCGAAACATATTCACCATCGGACTTCTGCCACTTGTATTCTTCGAAGATACGGTCCCGAATAAATGCCTCATGGGAAGAAGCGGGGGCAGCAACAAGGACGGACCAGAATAAATCCTCCACTTCTTGGGTATCGCGATCTTCTCGCCCCAGGGCCCCACCCTGCCCTGTGTAATAATTTTCGATCGCCGAACGTATCAACTCTGCCGGCACGCCTACCGCGTGACAAAATTTGCGAAGATTACGCATGGTCGGCCGTGTGGCGGAATCACCTTCCCAAAGCCGAATCTCCAGAGGCTGCACACCGATACGGTTCGCTAGTTCCTCCTTTGTCAGTCCATGAAACTGCCTCGTCTTCCGCAGCCAACGGTTCAAAGGATGTTCCCGCGGGTCGGGATCATCGAGGTCCGGTAGGTAAAACTCTCCATCGCGACCGGGCAAGCCGAATCTGTCCGCAGCTTGCTGAAGAACCTCTAGCGGAACCCCGATATTGCGATGCAACGAAAGAAAGAAAGCGTCTGTTCTCGGTTTCATTCCGCGTTTTATCCAAGTATTCAAGTTCCAGGACCGAGTTTCCGCAGCATCGGCGAAATCCCTGTAACTCATCCCTAACGCAGAAATACTGTCTGCCATCCAGGAAGAGAAGTCATCAGGTGCATAAATTTCCGGGGAGGGCACCACACGCGCCACCGAATCGGAGTCACCGATCACCACATCGTAGAGCTGGACTACCTTCCCCGAACTATCCTTGATCTGGAAATGATCCAACGCCGCTTGAACCGCCCCGGAAGGCATCCCCTCGAGCATGTCCAATGCCAACAAGTTACTGCGATCGACCATCTTGCCCGATTCCCAGTCCCTCACAACCGAGCCGGTCACCCCGATCACTTCTCCGAGAGCATCTTGCGTTGTATTCAAATGTTCTTCGCGAACGCGCTGGAGCCAGGAGCCGAACGAATCGTACCTGCCATGATTCGAAAACAGGTGACTCGAATCCAACTGGACGACATTACCTGTCTTATCCCTGACCCCGAAATGATCCAACGCATCCTGCAGCGCCCCGGACGGCATCCTTTCCAGCCGATCTATCAACAACAGATGGCCGTGCCGCGGTATTCTGCCGGACTCCCAACGAATCACCGTCATAACACCCACACCCAACTCGGCGGCGAACTCCGCCTGAGTCAACTCCAGGCGAACTCGCACACCGGCCAGCCAGTCGTTGAAAGAAGGAAAGTAGGAGAAATCCTTCAAACCACGACCCGGATACACCTGCACCGGATTTCCGTCGGTATCGCGGATGCGAAAGTGATCCAAGGCTGCCTGCAACGCTCCGGAAGGCATCCCCTCGAGCTTGTCCAACGCCAACAAGTTCCGGCGACCGGGTACTTCGCCCGCCTCCCAGTAATTCACAGTCGACGCAGCGACTCCTATCCGTGCGCCCAGCCGCGAAGCAGTCATACCCAGGTGGTCTTCGCGGACGCGCTGGAGCCACGAACCGAACGAATCGTACCTGCCATGATTCGAAAACAGGTGACTCGAATCCAACTGGACGACATTACCTGTCTTATCCCTGACCCCGAAATGATCCAGCGCGCCCTGCAGCGCCCCGGACGGCATCCTTTCCAGCCGATCTATCAACAACAGGTGACCGTGCCGAGGTATTCTGCCGGACTCCCAATTATAAACAGTGCGAGTAGCTACTCCTACCTCTACGGCGAACATCTTCGGGCTTAATCCAAAATGCGACCTGACACTCTTCAGCCAGTCTCCGAACGAAGAATGCTCAGCAGGGCCCGGGAAGGATGATCCGCCGGGATCCGGCGTATTCGTTATTTCTTCGGCACCGCCGACGACACCGTGCACTCGCACGTTCTCATCCGTCTCCACTATGTCGGTGACGCGCCACTGAATGCCCGGTGGCAGCAGTATCTCGTTATCGTCCCCGTTTCGCAGGAAGGCAACCGGGGTTCCGGCCGAGACCGTCAAGTGAAGTACACCGGGCATATGCTCGAGATAAACCGGCACATTCGGATCCGGCGTGGTCGACAGGAACGCCGACTCTTCCACCGTATCCCCCTCGCGGAGAGCGGATAAACGATTGGGTTTCACCCTGCGCTGCACCACCACCGCATCCGGCAACGGCTTCATCATCACGCGGATCTGCTCCACGATGGAATCGACATCGGCCTCCGACCAGGGCCTTCGAGTGTGATTCCGCCAATCGGGGTTTCCGCGCAGGTAGTGGTTGATCGCCGAGCCCTCGGTGACGTAAGTATTCAACAGCTTATGGTTTTCGGTACCGTCATACCAGTGTTCCTGCGCATAAGCACGTACCGATTCGGCCGAATCGAAAACGATCGTGTCGGGTCGCCCGAGGTCGGAACTCGACGGGAATGCATCAGCGTGATCACTGCCCGAGTGATGCCCCTCCGAGTCTTCGACTCTCACGGGTTCGACCGGCCTCGGCCTGAGCCGGACGACCGCCACGTCGTCCTCCCACACCACCGGAACCTCTTCGCTGAAAGGTTCAGGCGGCACCGGGGCGGAATCCGGTTTCTCGGAAAGTACGCGCTCGTCACGCACGTACTCTGGTGAATGTGACACGGACGTATCCGTATTTCGGCCGCTGAACGGATCCGCTCCGGGTGGCACCGTGATGGCCTTCACCGACAGCGAATGCTCAGCCAGCTTTTCGGGAACCTCGCGACTCAACTCGCCGCTCTGCGGATCCCACCAGACCGGGCCCGATTCCCCCTTCGGATGCACGAGCAGTGACACATGGCTCGCGCCCGGCTCACCGTCGTCCTCACGCCATCTGTTGCTGATGATGGCCGCTGTACCCGGGCCGCTTCGACGGACTTGCCGATGCAGCTCTTCGAGCTGATCCCGGACTGTCCCGGAGTCCGGTTCGGGTACGTACCACTCTCGCCCGACCGCTCCAGCGATGCGTTGAGCGCCTCGGTGTTCGCCCACAGCTGTATCCAGGGAGACAGCCCGATCGATCCAGCGCGGATACGCCACTGTGGGGCGGCCGAAAAACGAGTCCAGGGCCGCCACCACACAGTCGACACAGTTGGTGTTGCGACCGGGTTGCCCGAAACCGCCGGCGTTGATCAGTTTCCCGTAGGGGTTCTCCATGGGGTCCGCCCATACGGCGTACCGGTCGCCTTCGCGGAGCGCTTCCTCCACCCTCTCCTGATGGCCGCGTTTCTCGAGAAGCCCGAGACCACCCGGACCGATCACCCGCGTAGCGGACAACGAATCGTTTCGCCCAGCCGCGGCGGCGGCGAGATCTTCTGCCAGAGTGTGCATGTCGTCGCCGGTGAAGCCGGGCTCGTCCCCGGCGGGCGTAATGGGCAGGCCCAGTTGTCGCCGCACCCTGTCGACAATCACGCGGGCATCGTCGTCGCTGGTCCACAAGTCCGGGCCCGACCCCGGCTGTCCATACCACACCAGCAAATGGCCGTCCGCGGGCTCTTCCGTATCGACTACGTCGATCACCAACCGTTCACCGGACGGCAGCCGCGCCGCCGGCGAGGCATTGAGTATCTTGTCGACCGCTACCCGGACATTGCCCAGCACTGCATTTTTCTCATGAGCGGAGGCTGTGAGGTTCGGCGTGAGATGGACGAACACATCGGCGACCACCACCGGTGATCCGTCGATATCGAATCGCCGGGCTTGGTAGGCAGGTCGGTCGACAGTGTTCTCGGAACGGTTGCGTCCGTCCACAACGAGTGCTACTCCCCCTTCCGGTGCGCGGGTCCGACAGGACATGCGCAGTGTCCGGGCTTGCGCGGTCCTTAGGGCGGGCGACCCCTCGCCGACGCCCGGGCCCCGACCCGATCGACCGCCCGCCGCATCGTCGGAGACATTCGGCGGTCCAGGGGCAACGCCGCGATCGGAAGTCTCACCGGCACCGGAATCGGGCTGCGAGAACGGTGGGCCATCGTCACGAGGCGGGCCCAGGTTTCCTGCGCCGGGGTCTGTTCCCGGCAAGCCCACGGCACCGCCGCCTGTCTCCCTTTCGTCCGAGATATTCGGGTCCCGGCGCGATATGCCGCTACCTCCGGGTTCGGGTAGGCCGCGATAGGGCGGCCGATCGGAACCGCTCGTGGGGGACGGCCCCACATCCGTAAGCGCCTGCCGTGCACTGCCGTGATGGATTTCGAACCAGTGAGTTACGGTCCGGCTCTCCGTGCCCAGTTCGACACTGCGGCCGTTCGCATCGGCTCGGGCCAGAAAGTGGGGCCCTGCTGCTGCCGGACTGCCAGAACCCGCGGATTCGGTAGCGGGGCGGTCGCCGTACCACGGTGACAGATGTACTGCGCGTCCTTCGGACAGAGTAGTCTCGACTGTCAGACGCATACCCCGGCCACGGGGGCCTTCGGCTGTCGACTCGATTGTCACCCGGCCCGCGGGATCCGGCGAATCGACCAAACCTCGCGCATATGTCTCTGCGAACATCGCGGCGGCCGCATTGATCTGATCAGCCGTCATCCAAGGATGCTCGGCGCGTAGCTGTTTCCGAACCCGGGCCTCCTGCCGGTCCACTTCGGTGTCCTCGGCTTGTGCGTCACGTGCGTCGCGCCCGTGTCCTATCTCCCAGGCAAGGGGCGAGTGCCCTGCTTCGGCGACGGCTCGCTCCACCACACTCGGTTCCCGAGACAGCCGCCATACTGTCTCGGATCGACTGTCGACCGTTCCCGTGAACGATTCGATCACTGCGATATCCCGTAGACCGCTCTCTCCGGCCGGGCCCGGTGATGTGACGACGAGTTCCACAGAGCCTGCGGTGGCAGCCACCGTTGCGGCCACGGCATCGGCGATCTCGCGAACATACTGGGGGTCCGGCGTCCAGGAGGTCAGCCACAGGCCCAACATGGTGCGCACCGTATTCGCATTGCTCGCGTCGATATCCCGGATGCTGGCCACTGTTTCGGTCGCGGGACCTTCGGCCCTGCGTTCATCGAGGCCATGCATGGGCTGCTCGGGGCCGGGTTCGCCGGTTTCCGGTGGACGCCGGCTCCGGGCCGGCCGAGCCCCCTCTCCTCGAATACGGAACTCTTCTAGCGCGATCGCCCAGATATCACCCGGAATTCCGAGATTCTCACGCAACCGGCGCTGGTTTTCGAGATTCGGGGGTGATTCGTTGCGCAACCACTTTTCCACCGTGGGAACACTTACTCCCAGTGCCTGCGCGAGATCCGAAGCGGTCTTGCCGCGGTTGTCCATTGTCGCTCGCAGCCAGTTACCGAGCTTCGCACCGGTCTCCGAGAACCGGCGCGGATCCAGAGCGGCGTCGAATGTCGTATCCAGCTGGTAAAGAGTGCCGCTGGAATCACGCAGGCCGAAACGCTCGACAGCGGCCTGCAGCGTATCGGCAGGCAGGCCCGAATCGTCACGCAAACGCTGCATTACAGCCGGACTCGGGTGTCCGCTGCCGTCGAGCCATCTGTGTACAACCTCTGTGTTCACGCCCGCCGCGGCGGCAAATTGCACCTCGTCCATACCGAGTCCGCCGACAGCATCTCGGAGCCAGCGGCCGAACCCGGAGTAGGTGGGAGAGTAGTCGGCAGGTTCGGGCAGTGCGCCGATATCCGTTGGCTGCGAGAGGTTCTCGGGACCATCCGAATTCGGCTTCTGTCGAGCTCCGTCACCACCCCGAGCTTGTCCGGAGGCCCCGGTCGGACGACCTGCGGCCAGAGCGAACGATCCTCTCCTGTTCTCCGCCAGGACAGTATCCGGCGCCCATCGGACAGTTGCACCACGGCCGATATTCGAGTCGTACCGGGCTTCGTCCGGGCTCGCGGCGGCGGCGAGATCGGCACCCTGTTCCTGGGTGATCGGAATGTAGAAGAGGTCGTCGCTGTGTTCGATCCAGACGCTCGGTGGGCTATCCCAGGTTTCACCCGACTGCGCGTCCCACCACACCGGCTTCGCAGCACCCTCCGGGTAGACGAGCTCGAGAATGTGTCCGTCGCGCTGGGCGGGTTCTTCATCGACGGCCGGCGTCTCCCAACGCACATGAACCAAGGCCGCTGAGCCCGGCCCCATCCGGGCTACCTCGGCATGCAGGTGATCGAACTGGTCCGCAACGGTCACCGCATCGGACGGAGGCCGGAAGAGCTGACCTGTCCATTCCTCGAGACGCTTCCACGGCTCCCCGAGGGGAACGTCCTCGTTGCCGTTGGCGGGTCGCGGCCGGACGATCCGTGGCAGGCTGACCGCAGAACGCCCGTAGTAGGAGAGAATCGCGTCGATACCGAGTTGTACGCAGTTGTTCGAGCGGCCCCGTTTTGTGATGCCGCCGTCGTTGATCAGCCGACCGTAGCGGTTTTTCGAGGGATCGGCGTGGACGCGAGTACGACCGTCCGGGCCGCGCAGCGCATCCTGTACGGCGACGAGATGCGCCCTGTCTTCGAGTGGGGCGTACTTGTCGGCGGGCGCAATGTCCGGGGCTGTGCGGAACTCGTCGAAGCGGCCCCCGATTTCTCCATTCGCCTGGTCACCCGGATCGTCGGCACCGGAAGCTGTTGCATCGTCGCCCCGAGGGTCGAACTCGCCGACCGCAGCGGACAGTTTCACATCCTCGGGCGAGGACGTGATCAGATCATCCCGGGCGGCGGCATCGTCCGGGCCGCGGTCGGCTGCCGGTGATGGTTCGGTGCGGTCGGGCGGCCTGACCGCGGCGGAAGCACTGTCGCTCGATGGCCTTTGCCGAGTGCGATCCTGGGGAGCGAAGACTGTGGGAGTGGCCTCGGTAGGCGTGTCCGCCTGCGCGGGAGGATGATCGCTCTCCTTCGTGCCGCCGGTCCTGGCGGCGGAGTCCGCCGTCCGGCCCTGATTCGGCCGCACGGCAGCCGGGGTGGGCCGCGACGCTGGATTCGATGCTTCGCCGACACCGACGGGCAGCACAAGCCCGTCGGAGCTTTCCTGCGTGGCATACCCATATTGCGGAGCGACCTGATCGCCTTTTGCTGCGGGTTGGGACTCGTATACATCACGTGACATTTCCGGCCGGTCCGCGGTGCTGTCGGGTGCCCGCGGCTCCGGCGGCACTGCAGGCATATCCCGCTGCGGAATCGCGGTTTCCGAAGCGGTCGCCTGAATCGGCTCCGCGAGCGGAGGCCGGGTGGCGAGTTCCGTCGCGACGCTGTCTGCTGCCCGCGCATCGAGCGGCCGGTCCGCAGCACCGTCACGTAACTGCTCGGCCGTTCCGCGAATATTCGGATCGCCCTCCACCACGGCCGGTCGGGCAGGCTGCTGCGTACTCTCCTGCCGTGCCGCCGGCGACGAATCAGCCGCCGCGGCCGCCGACTCGTCCGAAATCTCTCCAGCCGAAAGACTTTCGGACCGCGAAGCAGTCGCCGTCGGCGAATCCGCTGGAGTGTCGATATCCATTGCGAGGGGCGTGTGCACAGGTATCGGAATGCTCACATCATGCGATGCCGGCGCCGCTGAACGGGGAACGCTGTGCTCCGGCACGGCGAGCGGAGGAACCGATCCCGAGACGCCCCCACTCACCATCGACTCGGTTCCGGGTTCCGAGCTGATCAGCGGGTACGAATCACGGTGGTTGCCGAGCGCTTGGGACAGCTCCGGCACGACCGATGCTTGCTCGACGGGCCCTGGCAGCGGGGTCGCCGGGGGCCGGAGCGCATATCCTGCGGCTCCGATAAGCCCTTCACCGATACCTTGGTACATCGTCTGGGCCAGCTCGATATCGCCGAAATCGCCACCCACCATCAACACGGCCGTGCCGGTGCCGGCCACCGCACCCGCGGCACCGCCGACACCGGCCGAGACGGCCAGTTCCACCATCCACTGGGTTTTCCGGCCCACAGCTGATCCGGCCAACTGCCCCATGGCCTCGGTCAGCGGTTGCATCCAGCGAGCCGCTACATCACCGGCGACTCCGCCGGCGAACCCGGCTGCTGTCGTGACGAGCAATTGCTGCCGGTCAACGATATCGCGGGTGTCGGCGCCGATCTGTAAGGACTGTGCCACCAGGTCGGCCCCACCGCCCTGTATTGCGCCGGACCCGCCGCCGCGCATCAGTATTGCCAGTAGCGGCTGTGATCCGACGATATCGGCCCCGTTGAGCACCAATCGCGCCAGCAGTTGAAGGTAGACGGATTGAATGGTTTTCTTCGCGGTGATCCACCGCGCCAGCGCTACCAGAGCACCACCCGGAAACGCCGCCGCCAACGCCAGCTGCACGGCGAGTATGCACAGTGTGAAGATCACCACGAGTTTCTCGAACTCGATATCGCGGGCGGCGGTCTTCACATGCTCGGTAAGGCTTGCACAGAAATCCGCGAGATCGCGCAGATTCTGCTCCGCAGCGCGCATTCTCTCGGCCGCGGCGGATCCGGCCTCTCCGACGACCGACGCCGCGACTGCCTGTGCCTGCTCGGCCTGGAGGTCGGCGAGTACGTTCAGCTGTGTCTTCGTGTAGTCCCATGCCGCGTCGGCGAGATCGTGGCGCAGGACATCCTCATCGCCTTCCGGGAAATGGCCGGCCGCCAAGGTCACCAGCATCGGCGGGAGAAAAGGCGGCAGGACAAGGGTCATATCGGCGGTTCCCGGGCGGGAGTCACCGAGCGCCGGCGGCTGTTTCGACAAGCAGTCGGTGCAGTGACGCAGCGGCACTGCCGGGAGCGGGCGGCCCCGTGACGACCTCGGCAAACGCTTCCACCAGAAGCGCCGCCGGGTCGAATTCCCGTATGTCTGCCCCCGCGCCCGGAAGGGTGTGCCGCCACTTCCGGTAGTCGGCCGTCAAACGGCCCAGCGACTTCCGGGGTGCCTGCGGGTCGGCGTTCTCGACGAAATAACGGATCAGCGTGCGCTGAACCCTGCGCTGCGCGGCGTGCCCGCCCATGGCGTCCAAGGCCCGGCCCAGCTCGCGGATCACCGCCGCGTGGATCGGGCCGGCCACTCGTCGCACGGTCTCCCCGGTGGGCTCTGGGAGCGGCTCAACGATTTTCGCGCGGTCGAGGACAAGTCGGGCGGCATCGGCCACGGGCCCTTCGTCGCCGCCCACGCGGTCCCAGCGAATACACGCTGTCGAACCGTCCGAGATGTCCGCGATTTCCACCACCCGGAGGTCGAGCACATGATGGGTGGTGAGCACCTGGTCCAGGGCAGCGGCCAATTCCCGGACCGCGGGTTCGCCGATCCCGGCCGATTCGAAGCCGACCGTACTCAGGCCGTGCCGAGCTGCCATCTCATACGCGATCCGCAGTGCTTCCGGCGTCGTGGCCCGTGCGGGTACCGGCTCCGGGCGCGTGGCCGGACGAGCTTTCTCCGGCTTGCCCGGCGCAGCTTTGGACCCAGTTCGCTGCCCGGGTCGGGCCGGAGCAGATTGCTCCGGTTTCCGGCGTGGAGGGGGCTGGGGCGCCACCGGCCGGGGCGGCAGCGGCTCGCCCGCCCGGCTCGGTGATTGCGGCGCGGAAACCGCTCGCCTCGGCGGACTTCCTGCGTCCTTCGGCGGCGCGCTGGACCACGGGGTCGCCCCGGTCTGTCCACCGTTTCCGGTTGCCGGTGATATCGATGCGCTTGCCGGGCGGACAGCTGAGTGCGGTTCGGCCGGTTTCCCTTCCGGTGTTCGCTGGTTCGCGGGACCGGCCGGCGGCACCACCGGCACCTGTCCTGTCTGCTCCGGACCTGGAATTTCCGGACCGGCGCTCTCCGGCAGTCGGGGATGCTGTGCGTCCTCGGAGTCCGGTTGCCGATCCCGGTCCGGTTCCGCGGCGACAGTACGGCCGTCGCCGGGCGGCTCCGCCGAATCGGCCGAGGACGGCGGCATTTCACGCTGCTCCGGAACGAGCGACCCGACGCGCTCGGCCGGTCTTCCGGCAGGCACGAATCCGGGTGACGCCGCCGTGGGCTCGGCCGTGACCGGGTTCCAGGTGAACGGGTCGCGAGGACTGATGTGGTTACCGGAATCGAGATCCCTGGCTTCGAACGCGCCCGCGGTTTCGACCAAACCCGTACCGAGTTCGTCCAGGACGGAGACCATCTGATCGAATACCTCGACGACCTGCTCCGAACTCGGCAGATAGAACTCCTCGAAGGTCTTCCCCGGTTTGTCGGAACCCCAGGCCGCACCCACGCTCGCGATAGCGGCTTTCAATTCCGCGGCCACGAGCATGGCTCGTTCGGCGATATCGCCCTGCCCCGCGGCCGCGGCGCGGAGCCCGGCAAGGTCGACCGATAATGAACCGCCCATGTCAGACTCCTCGAAGCTTCCCTTCCGGGCTTCTCGGCAAAGCTCGAGGCATCAACAGTATTCGTCGGTGGTCCCGCTCACCGCACATGAGAAGAACCAGACGGCCCGTACGGTCTTACCTCTTCCACCGAGGCACCCCAGCCCAGCAGGGACTCCCGGAGTTCGCTGAAACTCGCCGCCCCCGGCAAAAGGTCCGGAAGGTCGGGCGCCGCATCGGCCTCGTTCAACAGTGGAGACAGCACAGATTCGTGGTGCTCCCGGGCCGCGGCCGCGGCCGCACGGGCCGCCTCGGTTATTGCGAACTCCAGCTTTTGCGGGGTACTGCGCATCGCCTTGGCAGTCACTCTGGTCTGCACTACTGTCCCCTCGGCGTCCACGGTCACCTCCACCAGACCGTCGGATGAATTGGCCGCCACTCGGTACACGGCCAACTGCTGCCTGATCTCGGCCAGCTGTTTCTGCTGCGATTCGAACGCGGTGGTCAGCTGATCGATCTGATCGCGGAGTGCGTCATGCAGTGGGGAATGGTCCTGCATCCTCAAGTGCCCTCCTCTCGGATCGGTTGCGGAGACGGCCCGGCCAACGGGCGGCATCCCTGCGATACCGGAACCCTAGGACGACGAGCGCTGCGTGGCGTTACACCGGAGCGCACGAAAATTGCCGCGGGGCGCACAGTTGTGCGCGCGGCCCGAATCTCCACCACGACCGGGCTACCGCAATGCCGCCTCCGCACCTGCCACCGGCACGTGGGATCCCAACAGCGCGAGCAGTTCCGCACATCGGCCGCGGGCAGCGGCGGCAGCTTCGCGGGCGGCTTCGGTGAACGCGGCCCCGAGAGCTTCGGACGGGCCGGTCAGCGCTGCGGCACCGACCTCGGTGCGGACGACAGCACCGTCGGCGTCGACGACGACGCGTACCAGGCCATCATCCGAAACCGCCTCGACCCGCAGCCGATCCAGATCATCGAGTAGTTCGCGCATTCGCTCCCGCCGGACGCCGAACGCCATCAGCAGGGTGTCGACCTGTTCGAGCAGCATCTCATCGGTCCGCGCCGGTTCGCCGGTTATCACCATCGTGAGGATAGATCCGTCGCGATGCCACGGCTTTTTCTCTCGCGCACAGAAATTACAACAATGCGCACATTCGGGACAATACCGGCATTACACCCCGTCCGTTAGCCTGTACGCAGGACCACGGCGGACGAGACACAACAGGGATGACACACAACGCCTACATCGTCGACTCGACGAACACTCAAGATGTCGAAGAGGGAGAGCAGGTCGACTACTGGGTCCACATCATCGATGACTACCAATGTGCGCTGACCTTCGAGGGCGGTAGACGACGCACCTTCCGTGCGCATGCCGAGCGACAACGGACGAGTTCCTATCAACTGGTTGCTTGGCGGTCCGATGAATCGCGGTATCGTCGCAGCCCGCGCAATATCCGGCACGATCCCGACCATGACTATCGGCTGATGTTCCCGGCCCGGGGCGCACTCCAGCTGAGCACCCCCGATATCGATGCCACCTTCGGCACCGGCTGGGCAGCGGTCGCGCCTATGTCCGAGCCGTTCCGGCTGGGCCAAGACGCTACGACCGTCGCCCTCGGACTGACCATTCCACGCAACGAGGTCGACCGCCGGCTCGACAGCGACCGCCCGATCATCACGGGTATCGATCTGAGGTCCGGTCTCGGACGAGTGGTCCGCGAAATGATCACCGGCCTGTTCACCGAGCGCCACAACCTCACCGGCCCTCAGTTCGACGCAATATGCGACCGGGCCGTCGAACTCCTGTGCCTGCTGGAGACCGGCGACACCCCCACCGAACGCCCGCATCTGGCCGAGCTCGAAGCCGGTATCCGCCGCTACGTCCGCGAGCATGCCGACGATCCGACACTGGACGGGCACGCCGTTGCGCACGCACTGGGCTGGTCACTACGTCAGGTACAACTCGCTTTACAGCAATCGGGCACCACACCGCGCCGGCTGATCAAAGAGGAACGTCTCGCCAGAGCAATGGAATACCTGCGCAACCCCGGCTATCGGGATATGACCGTCACCGAACTCGCCCACCGCCTCGGCTTCTCGTCGGTCAGTGCTTTCAGCTCCTCGTTCCGGGAACGCTACGGCCGGGCTCCCTCCAGCATCCGCACCGAATCATGAACTCGACCGACGACAACTACCTCGTGGACAACACGGATACGCGGGATATCGCGCGCGCGGAACGGATCGACTACTGGCTCGACCTCCTGACCGTCTATCAATGCCGCCTCGGCGCGGACGACTACCGGCGCGACGATTTCGCGGGCCGGGCGGTCCGGCAACGTAGTGCCACCTACCAATTGGTCGGATGGCAGTCCCGGCCGATCGTGTACCGGCGGACGCGCGCGCATATCCGCGCCGACCCCGACGACGACTACCGGCTGTTGTTCCCCGTATACGGCCCTATCCGACTCGACGTCGGCGAAACCAGGATATCCGCGGAACCCGGAGACGCGGCCCTGTTCACTATGGCGAAGCCGATCGGGATCCATCAGCCCCCGGACTCGGCGGGATTCGCCCTGACCATCCCTCGCCGCGAGATCGACATACGAATCGGCGACACGGCTGTCGCGCTCAACCACATCGATTTCCGAACCGGCCTGGGACGAGTTGTCAGCGATATGGCCGGCGGACTGTTCACCCAACGACACGAATTCACCGCCGGCGAATTCGACGCGGTCTGCGATCGTCTCGTCGAGCTGGTATGCATGCTGCTGGTCGGCGACAATGCTCCGACAGCCCGCCCCCATCTCGCCGACGTGGAAGCGAGTATCCGCCGCTACGTACGCGCCCACGCGCTCGACCCCGGCCTGGACGGGCATGTCGTCGCGCAGGCGCTCGGATGGTCGGTACGCCAGATCCAGCTAGCCCTGCAGCAAGCCGGAACCAGCCCGCGGCGGTTGATCAAGGAAGAACGTCTGACCCGTGCCATGGCGTACCTACGCAGTCCGGGGCCGCGGCCCCCGACCATCACCGATATCGCCTACCGGTGTGGATTCTCCTCGGTCAGCGCATTCAGCTCGGCATTCCGGGAACGCTACGGACGCAGCCCCTCCGCCGTCCGCGCCGAGCGGCCGACGGAGCAGAACCCATAACGCCCGACCTCGAGAGCGCGCGAGCGCGTGCGCCGAGTGCTGCGGTCACTGTGCAGGTGGGTACACCTGATAACCCGGAACAGGCTCACCGGCCGCGACAGCTCGATCGTATTCTTCGCCGATCAGCACAGGCGGCAGGCTGCGGTGCGCCGTCACCACGCCGCTGGCACTGTTCACGACATAGTTGCCCATCCCGAGTCCGCGGCCCTGCTCCACCTCTGCTTCCGACAGCACAGGCCGACACACCCAGCCGAAACGGCATTCGAGGATCCGGAATCGGCGGTCGGTTCCGAGTACCCTGGCGAGATACGCGTGGACGCGCTCGGGCGTACTGAGTTCCTCGGCCATCAGCGCAGTGTATCCGTGCGAACGGTGGGCTCACCGCGGATGGGGAAAGTCACTGGACAGAGCGCTCGATCAGGGGAAGAGTGCGTAGTTCACGTTCCAGATGCCATTGCAGATGGGCGGCGATCAGGCCACCTGCCTGGCGGCGAGCCGATTCCGGGATATCCGCGACCCGGTCCCAGCGGCCGTGCCGCAGGGCCAGCAGATGATCGAAAACCGCGGGTGCCGGAGTGGCGGCACCGGCCGGTCGGCAATGCACGCAGACCGCGCCGCCGGCACCGATATGGAACGCGCGATGCGGGCCGGGAGTGGCGCAGCGCGCGCATTCGTCGATGGCGGGGGCCCAGCCGGCGTAGTCCATGGCACGCAGCAGGAAGGCGTCGAGGACGAGTTCGTGCGGGCGTTCCCCGGCGGCGATGGCGCGCAGAGCGCCCGCGGTGAGGGTGTGCAGCCGCGGGACGGGAGCGCGTTCCTCCCCGGCCAGGCGTTCGGCGGTTTCCAGGACCGCGCAGGCGGTGGTGTAGCGACCGTAATCGGCGACGATCGCGGTCGCGAATGCCTCCACGGTATGCACCTGGGTCACCGTGTCGAGGCTGCGGCCGGGGTGCAGCTGGATATCGACATAGGCGAATGGCTCCAGCCGCGCCCCGAACTTCGACTTCGTCCGGCGCACCCCCTTCGCCACCGCCCGTACCACTCCGTGTTGCCTGGTCAGCAGTGTGACGATGCGATCGGCTTCGCCCAGCTTATGCTGGCGCAGCACCACCGCATGGTCCCTGTACAACTGCACGCGGGTCAGTCTATTGGCGCCGCCCCGGCATCGCGGGTTCGGGCCGGCGTGCGGCGCGGCCGGCCGGGCGAAAGCTTCGCCGAACTCGTCACCTCATCGACCGAGCCGAATTCGGCGTCGGCCGGAAACCCGGGCATGTTGCCACGACGCGGGCTGCCGGACGTGCCGGGGCGCTCTAGGTTCCGAGATGGACCGGGAAGGGCGCGGGATCGTTCTGGGTCAGCACGGGCAGGTTGCCGTGTTCGGCGAGGGAGATATCGGCGCGCAGGTTCGGGAAACGGTCGAACAGGGCGGGTAGGGCGATGGCGGCCTCCAGCCGGGCCAGGGCGGCGCCCGGGCAGATATGCGGGCCGTAACCGAAGGAGATATTGCGGTTCGCGGTCGGGCGGGTGATATCGAAGGTGTCGGCGTCTGCGCCGTGCAGGGTCCGGTCGCGGCCGATGGCGCGGTAGGACATGACCACACCGTCGCCTTTCTCGATGGTGGCACCGCCGGCAGTGATGTCCTCGGTGGCGAAACGCATCAGCAGGTGGATGACGGGACCGTCCCAGCGCAGTGTCTCCTCGATCGCTTCCTCCCAGGTGCGTTCCCCGGCCCGGATCGCGGCGAGCTGTTCCGGGTGACCGAGCAGGGCGCGGGTGGTCATGACGATCAGGCTGACGGTGGTTTCGTGTCCCGCGGCGACCAGCGCCTTGAGGTTGCCGTGCACTTCTTCCTCGGTGAGCGGGGTTTCGCCATCGGCGACATCGTGGATGAAATCGGAGGTGAGGTCGTCGGCCGGGTTCGCGGTCTTCTCCCGGATGAGGCCGGTGTAGTAGTCGTCGAGTTCGGTGAAGATCCGCATCCGCTCGTCGTGCGGGGTGAGCAGCGAGAAGAACTTCTTGTACGACTCGAGCAGGTAGGTGTGATCGGTGCGCGGAACCCCCATCAGTTCACTGATCACCCGCATGGGCAGCGGGTAGGCGAAAACCTGCTTCAGGTCCACCACGCCGCCGGCGCCGGCCGCTGCCAGATCGTCGAGGAGTTCGGCGGTGAACTGTTCGATCTTGGGCCGCAGTGCGCCCAGGCGGCGCGGCGCCAGCGCGCGGGTGGTCTTGATACGCAGGCGGCGGTGTTCGGCCCCGTCGACGGTGAACATGGAGCGGCCCGCGTCGATCATGCCGATCAGCGGCCATTCCCGGGTCACCGCACCGGACTGCCACAGATTCCATTGCGTGTGGTCTTTGACCAGGCGGGTGTCGCCGAGGAGTTGCCGCGCCAAGTTGTGCCTGGTGACCGTCCACGCCGGGGCACCCAACAGGTCGATCTTGGTGATTTCCGGGCCCTCGCACAGCGTGCGGGTCTCCCCCGCCAGATCGGCGACCATGGGGTCGATGGTCAGGGCCGCGGTATGCGGGCATTGCTGGCTCACGAGCCACCTCCAACGGCGGGAACAGGTGTGAAACGGACTGGGAGAGAGGCGAACCCGCGCAGGAAGGGAGAAGGCCGGCGGACCAGGGATTCGGCGGGAACCGCCAGGTCGAGATCGGGTAGCCGGTCGAGCAGGACCTCGATACCCGTGCGGGCGATGATCTCGGCGATCTGCTGGGCCGGGAAGGGGCAGCGGTATTCGCCGTGCCCGAAAGCGAAATGTGCGGCGTTGCCGGAATGCGCCGGGTCGGCGCCGTCACCGGTGTACTGGCGGATATGCGGATCGGAATTGGCGGCGGCCAGGCCGAGCAGCACCAAATCGCCACGGCGGACCAGTACCTCGCCGAGCCGGGTATCGCGCGCCACCCAGCGGCCGGCCAGGATCTGGGTCGGCGTATCTTCCCAGAGCACTTCGGTCATGGCCTGCCCGATACTGTGCCGGGCCGCCCCGAACGCGGCGGCGAACCGATCATCGACCAGCATGAGGCGGATCGAATTGCCGATCCAGTCGGCGGTCGGCAGATGCCCGGCCGCGGTGACCGACTGCATATTCAATACATATTCTTCGTCCGCGAACGATGCGGGATCGGCCAGCATGCGCGACACCAGATCCCGGCCCGGCTGGAGTTTCTTCTGCGCCAGCAACTTCTGCATGTACTCGACGAAACGCTGGTAGGCGGCGGGAGCCTCGGGGCCGCCGTCACACAGCGTCTGCATGGTCTGCGCCAGATACGGACCGTCGGACTCGGGTACGCCCAGGATCCACGCCAGGGTCAGCACCGGAAGCAGTTCGGCGAATTCGGTGACCACATCCGCGTGGCCGCGACCGCAGAAGCGGTCGATCAGGCCGTCGGCGAACTGCTCGCAGGCGCTGCGCAATGCGAACGGGTCCACCGATTCCAGGGCCGGTTCCACCAGGGCCACATGGCGGGCGTGCGCGGCGCCGGCGGTGAAATAGATCCCCGGTTGCGGGCGGCCCACCATCGGCAGCAGCGGCCAATCCGGCGGAATGGCCGGCCACTGGTTCCACAGCGCCGAATCGCGCGGGAACAACAAACCGTCCGTGGTGACCTGATGCAGTTCCCGGTACCCGATCACCAGCCACGCGGGGATCCCGCCGATGAGTTCCACCGCCACGACCGGGCCGTGGCCGGCCCGCATCCGGGTGTAGAGCAGTGCGGGGTCGGTGTGGAATCCGGGGCCGTCGAGCCGGACCGCACCCGGTTGCGCCGCCGGGCAACTCGCGGCCGGCACACCCACGTTGTACTCCGTACCCGTCACGGTCGCACCTCCGCCCGGGCCTGCCGTTCGATGAGATGTTCGACGAGGCCGATGAGCACCTGTTTGCTCGATTCCCGGGAGCGCGCGTCGCAGCCGAACAACGGAACGTGCGGATCGAGGTCGAGGGCGTCGCGGACCGCATCCAGCGGGGACGGGACGGGCTCGAAAGAGTTGCACGCGACCACGAACGGTGTGCCCTGATATTCGAGCCGGTCGATGGCGTACCAGGAATCGCTGATCCGCCGCGGGTCCACGAGCACCACCGCGCCCAGCGCGCCGGTGAACAGCCGGTCCCACAGGAACCAGAACCGTTCCTGTCCGGGTGCGCCGAACACGTACAGCACGTATTCGCCGGACAGGGTGATCCGCCCGAAGTCGAAGGCGACCGTGGTGGTGGATTTTCCGGTCACTCCGGACAGGTCGTCCACGCCGGCACCGGCATCGGTCATCACCGCTTCGGTATCCAGCGGCTGGATCTCGCTCACCGAGCGGACCATGGTCGTCTTTCCCACCCCGAAGCCGCCGACGACAACGACTTTCAGTCCGTGCCGCACCGAACCGGCCAGCGGCGCGCGGGCACGAGTGGGGCGGTCGTCAAAGGCTACGGAGTCCAACTAGCACCTTCTCGAGCATGTCGATATCGAATGTGTCGCCGTAGGGTCCCGCGGCGAGTTCGGGATGGCGCACGGTGACTTTGCCGGTGTGCAGCAGATCCGCGACCAGAACCGCCGCGATACCGATCGGCAGCCGCAATTCGGCGGCGATCTCCACCACCGCGGTCGGCTGCCGGCACATGGTCAGGATGGCCACGTGTTCGCGCTGCATCGCCGGTGCGGGCGCGCATTCACTGACCACCAGGGTGACGGGATCGAATTCTTCGGTGGTGGGGGCGGCACGGCCGCCGGTGAGGGTGTAGAAACGGTCGGGTTCGTCGTCGCGGCCGGGGCGGTTCACAGCAGTCTCGCTCTGCTCCCCCGCGGCGGTGCGGACAGATACTCCCCGACCTGTTCGATCAGCGCCGCCATCTGCGCGCCGACCAGGCCGGCGTCGGCGTCGTCATCGGCCAGGACCGCGATCTGGGCGCCCGCACCGGCGCCGACGATGAACAGGATCCCGCCGTAGAACTCGGTCATCGACTGCCGCACCCCGCCGCGGCCGTTGCCGAACTCCGCGGAGGCGCTACCGGCCAGGGCCTGCACGCCGGAGGCGATGGCGGCGAGCCGATCGGCCTGATCCATCGACAATCCGGCGGTATGGCACAGCTGGATACCGTCTTCGGCGAGCAGGACCGCGTGCCGGGCACCGGCGGTTTCGCTCAGCAGGCGCTGTAGCAGCCAATCCAGCTGCGCCGGATCCGATGTCATCGTCATCGATCGTTCTCCCAGTCGGTTGTCGTGGAATGACGCGCCGGCTGCGCGGCGCCGTCGCCGGGCAGCCGGATAGGCCCGCCGAAGGGCTGGGAATCCTCCTCCGCCCGACCGGTGACCGCGCGTTGGAACGCCCCCATGGCCGAAGGCATCGATCGGAGGTTTGCGGCCGTGTCCTCCGGTGCGGAACCGGCGGCGGAGTCGCGGCCGGACCGGTCGGGCAGACCTTCGGGGTGGGCGGCGGCCAGGGTGCTGCCCCGGCGGCGTTTGGGCAGGGCGGTTGTGGTGGTCGCCGAGATCTCCGGTATCACTGCCGGAAACTGTCCCGAGGTGTACTGCGTGACCTGATGGCGGCCCGACGTGTACGGCGACCGATCCGGATCGCCGGTGCTGCGGTGGTACACCCCGGTATCCGCGGACCCATCGACGGGCCCTGGGACGGTCGCGTAGCCGGAACCGGTATCGGAGACCGGTCCGAACGGACCGGCCCCGGTGGGCAGCCCCGGCGGCAACCCGGACTGCCCCGCGGAATGCCCGGCCGGCAGTGCCGGGGTGGCCGGCGGTTCGATGCGGGCGGTGAGGTCGCGAGGGATCATCACGACCGCCGCGGTACCGCCGATGGCCGACGGCCGGTAGCTCACGGTGAGACCGTGTTTGCGGGCGAGCCGGCCGACGACCGCCAGCCCGAACCGGGTGCCGTTGAGCGATGAGAGCCCCTCTGTCTCGTCCGCCGTCCCCGATACCGTGTTCTGCGCGCGGCGCAGCGAGGTTTCGCTCATCACCAGCCCGCTGTCCTCGATCGTCACCACCACGCCGGCCGGGATCTCCGCTGCGTAGATGTGCACCTCGGTGGTGGGGGGCGAGAAACGGCAGGCGTTGTCGACCAGTTCGGACAGGGCATGGATAACCCCCTCGGCGGCGTGCCCGGCGATCGCGATATCGGCGATCGCCCGCATCCGCACTCGCTGATAGCCGCCGACCCGCCCGATGGCCGCGCGCAGCACCCGCTCCATCACGATCGGTTTCGCCCAGCGGCGGCCGGTGCGCGCGCCGCTGAGTATGGCGATACTGTCGGCCAGCCGACCGGCCTGGGCGGTGGCGTGATCGAGTTTCAGCAGATCGGCCAGTACGGCCTGGTCGGCGTATCGATGTTCCAGGTCCTGCAGTTCGGCGAGCATGCTGGTGGTCATGGACTGCATCCGGCCGGATGCGTTCGCCAATGCCGCGATGGCCGCCGAACGGCGCCGCTCACTGGCCGCGGTGGCCTCCTTCTCCACGGCAACGGCCTGTTCGGCGGCCGCGACCCGGGCCTCCGCCCGGGACAGCAGGTGCGCCGTTTCCGCCCGGCGCTGCTGTTCGGCCACGAACAGGCCGCGCACGTAGACCGCGGTGGTGACGGCGGTGCAAGCGGTGACCACGGCGACGGAAATCCATATGGCCGTGAGCATCCGGTCGGCCGGGGCCACCGAGAGCATGGCGCCGGCGACCAGCCCGACACCGGCCGTTACCGATATCGCCAGTGCCAGCGCAGGGAGCGTCCAATGCCGCCGGTCCGCCGGTCCGGGCCGACCCGGACGGCCCGCAACCACCGATTCATACATAAGCCGGGTACCCCCGCTCGCGCCAACTCCTGCCGGCTCGACGCCGAGCCCGCATCCGACACCCCATCGTGCCCCGTTACCGAATCGTCGGATCAAAAGTGGTTTCGCTCCGATGGTTTCGGGTACTGGGCCGAAGCATATCGGCCTAGTCCAACCGGCGCTACCCGAGCAAGCCGAAGCCTGAGCCAACATTCGGCGTCGAAAAGAAGTCGGCAGTCACGGCTCGGCGGGGCCCGGCTCCGACGCACCCATCGGCGGCGACGAGTTCGGCACGTCTCCGCCGGCCTCATTTCGAGGAAACCGAAACCCGCTGCGACATCGCAGGTTCGGCCGCCCGGCTCAGAAGCCGAGTTTGCCCAATTGCTTCGGGTCGCGCTGCCAATCCTTGGCGATCTTCACGTGCAGATGCAGGTAGATACGGGTGCCGAGGATATGTTCGATCTGTTTGCGCGCGTTGGTGCCGACTTCTTTCAGGCGCGCGCCGCCTTTTCCGATGATGATCGCCTTCTGGCTCGGCCGCTCCACGTACAGCAACGCGTGCACATCGAGCATGTCCTCGCGCTCCTCGCGCGCCAGCACCTCTTCGATCACCACCGCCAGCGAATGCGGCAGTTCGTCGCGCACCCCCTCCAGTGCGGCTTCCCGGATGAGCTCGGCCATCAGGGTTTCCTCGGGCTCGTCGGTGAGCTCACCGTCGGGATAGAACGCCGGCCCCGGCGGCATCTTCGACGCGATCAGATCGACCAGCAACTCGACCTGCTCCCCCTTGACGGCCGACACCGGAATGACATCGGTATCCGGGCCGAGCAGTTCGGACACCGCGAGCAATTGCTTCGCGATCTGATCCCGGCCGACCTTGTCGATCTTGGTGACCACCCCGAGCAGCGTGGTCTTCGGCGCCATCTGCCGCACCTGCTGCACGATCCAGCGATCCCCGGGACCGATCTTCTCGTCCGCCGGAATACACAGCGCGATCACATCGACCTCGGAATAGGTATCGCGCACGAGATCGTTGAGTCGCTGCCCCAGCAGCGTGCGAGGCCGGTGCAGGCCCGGAGTGTCCACCAGGATCAACTGGGTGTGTTCCCGGTGCACGATCCCCCGGATGGTATGGCGGGTGGTCTGCGGCCGCGAACTGGTGATCGCGATCTTCGCCCCCACCAGGGCGTTGGTCAGCGTCGATTTACCCGTATTCGGGCGGCCGACGAAACAGACGAAACCGGACCGGAATTCCCGCTCACCGGATTCAGGCATCGGTGGCCTCGTAGCCCTCGGCGATATCGAAAACCGCACCCGAGGTGTCGGCGAAGACGATCCGCGCCCCCGCGGACACCTCACGCACCGCCGTTACCCCCGCATCGGCGAACTTACCGCCCACCACGACAGCTGCCTCGAATCCCTCCGCACCGCTGGAGATCGCCGCCGCCACCGCCGACTGCAATGCCGTGAGCCGCAACGCCTGCAACCCCACCTCACCCGCGGCGTAGGTGCGGCCGTCGGTATCGCGGATCGCCGCGCCCGCGCCACCGCCGGTCCGCCCCAGCGCTCCCCGCGCCAGCACCAGCAGTTTGTTGTCCTCGGCGTCCAGTTCAGTCATGGCCTGCTCCCTCGTCGGTTCGGGCGGACGGGCGGTCCCGGTCCGGCTCCGCATCGGTTTCCGTAGTCTGTTCCGGCGCCCGGGTCACCACCACGGTGTGCACCCGGACCCGTCCGCGGGCGTCCGCACCGCCCTCACCGCGTAGTTCGAGCCCGTGCGCGACGACCTCCACGCCCGGCAGCGGCACCCGTCCCAGTTCGTACGCGAGCAGACCGCCGACGGTATCCACTTCTTCCTCACCGATCGGCAACCCGTACAGCTCGCCCAGATCGGCGATCGGCAGCCGCGCCGACACCCGATAGCGGCCCGGTTCCAGCTCCTCGATCGGCGGGGTCTCGTCGGTGTCGTATTCGTCGGCGATCTCGCCCACGATCTCCTCGAGCACATCCTCGATGGTCACCAGCCCGGCGATACCGCCGTACTCGTCCACCAGCAGGGCCATATGGTTGCGCCGGCGCTGCATCTCGTCGAGCAGATCGTCGAGCGCTTTGGAATCGGGCATGAACACCGCGTCGCGCATCACCTCGCGCACCCGCACACTGCGCCCGCGATCGGCGTAGGGCACCAGATCCTTCAGATACACCACGCCGAGGATGTCGTCGACGTTTTCCCCGATCACCGGAATACGGGAATGCCCACTGCGCACCGCCAGCGACATCGCCTGCGCCACCGATTTATCGGCTTCGATCCACACCATTTCGGTGCGCGGCACCATCACCGCCCGGGCGGTGGTATCACCGAGTTCGAATACCGACTGGATCATCCGGCGCTCGTCGTCGGCGACCACCCCGCGTTCACGCGCCATATCGACCACTTCGCGTAGTTCGATCTCGGAGGCGAACGGCCCGTTCCGGAAACCTTTACCGGGAGTGAGGGCATTACCGAGCAGGATCAGCAACCGGCTCAGCGGGCCCAGCAGTGCACCGATGAACTGCAGTGGCAGTCCCGCGGTGAGTGCGATCGAATACGCGTGCTGGCGGCCCAGCGTGCGCGGGCCCACCCCGATCACCACATAGGAGACCAGCACCATCACGACGGCGGTGACCAGCAGCGCCCAGGCACCGTCCAGGAACCGGGTCAGCGCCGCGGCCAGCAGCACCGTCGCACTGATCTCGCACAGGATGCGCAGCAGCACCATGAGGTTCACATAGCGCGGCCGGTCGTCCACGATCCGGCTCAACCGCACCGCTCCGGGCCGGTCGCCACGCGCCATATCGTCGAGGCGGGCGACCGACAGGGTGTTCAGCGCCGAATCCACGGCGGCGAAAACCCCGCCCACCGCCGAGAGCAACACGGCGAGCAACAACAGGATCATCTCGTTCACGCGTGCGCGTCACCCGGCCGCGTTCGGCCCTCTTCCGGCGCCACGAACCCCGTTTTGTCGAGCAGCCGGGCATCGCGCGCGGCCAGCTCGGCACGGCGCTGCTCCTCCCGCAACTCCTCGTACCACTGCTCCAGCAGCCGGGCCTGCAGGGTGAACATCTCCTTCTCCTCGGCCGGTTCGGCATGGTCGTAACCGAGCAGATGGAGTACGCCGTGCACCGTGAGCAGGGCGAGTTCGTGATCGAGCGAATGCCCGGCCTTGGCGGCCTGGTCCAGGGCGAACTCGGGGCACAGCACGATATCGCCGAGCATGGAAGGCCCGGGCTCCGGGCTGTCGGGGCGACCGCCGGGCTCGAGTTCGTCCATCGGGAACGACATCACATCGGTGGGCCCCGGTAGATCCATCCAGCGCATATGCAGGTCGGCCATGGTGTCGAGATCGACCAGCACCATCGACAGCTCGGCCGCCGGGTGCACATCCATCCGGCCGATCACGAAGCGCGCGACACCGACAAGGTCCTCCTCGGGCACGTCCATACCCGACTCGTTGGCGATCTCGATACTCACCTGGTCAGCCTAATGGGTAGCGTCGGCGCCCACCTATCCGACGCCCGCGCACGACCTGTGCGAGTGCGACGCAACACCTCGGATGCGGGCCGCACCACGAACCGAACGTGGCGGGAGTCCTTACTGCCGCGCCGCCCGGCCCGCCGCCCGCCGTTGCGCCCTGTTCCCGGACATATGCGGCGGCCCCACCGGCGGACGCATTTCGGCCTCGAATTTCTCGTAGGCGTCGACGATGTCGGAGACCAGCCGGTGCCGCACCACATCGCTGCTGGTGAGTTCGGCGAAATGAATATCTTCGATCCGGGTGAGGATCTCACTGGCCGCCCGCAAACCCGACCGCGCGCCGTGCGGCAGATCCACCTGCGTCACATCGCCGGTCACCACGATCTTCGACCCGAACCCCAGCCGCGTCAGGAACATCTTCATCTGTTCCGCGGTGGTGTTCTGCGCCTCGTCCAGGATGATGAACGAATCGTTCAGGGTCCGGCCACGCATATACGCCAGGGGCGCGACCTCGATAACGCCGGCCGCCATCAATTTCGGAATGGCTTCCGGGTCCATCATGTCGTGCAGGGCGTCGTACAGCGGGCGCAGGTACGGATCGATCTTCTCGTTCAGCGTGCCTGGGAGAAAGCCCAGGCGTTCACCGGCTTCGACGGCCGGGCGGGTGAGGATGATGCGATTGACCTGTTTGGACTGCAGCGCCTGGACGGCCTTCGCCATTGCCAGATACGTTTTGCCGGTACCGGCCGGGCCGATCCCGAATACGATCGTATTCTCGTCGATCGCATCCACATAGCGTTTCTGGTTCAGCGTCTTCGGGCGGATGGTCTTCCCGCGCCGCGACAGGATATCCAGGCTCAGCACCTCGGCCGGCGATTCGGCACTGCCGTCGGTGAGCATGGTCACGGTATGCCGCACGGCTTCCGGGGTGATGGCCCGGTTACGGCCGGTCAGCGCCACCAACTGTTCGACGACGCGTTCGGCCAGCGCCACCTCGGCGGCCGGACCGGTGAGGGTGACGAGATTGCCGCGGACATGAATATCGGCGGACAACAAGTTCTCGAGCTCACGCAGATTCGCATCGGCCGAACCGAGGAAAGGGAACACCGACTCGGGCGCGAGCTCGATACTGGAACGGACAGTGCGGACCGCGGGCCCGGAGGCGCCGTTGTCGGCCGCGGAGGGATTCTGATCGCCGATATCGCCTTGTGATCGCACGTAGTGGCTATGGCCTGCTTTCCGGTCTCGACAGGCGCGGGTGAGGCGCACTGTTTGCTCTGCTCGCGAACGGTATCGCTGCCCCCGAGTCTAACTCTCGGACCCGACAGGTCCCACCCGAATTACGGCGGTCCGCACCCCGCAGAACCGGTCGTACGCGCCGAGTTCACCGGAACGTCACCAGCGGGAGGTGAGCGCACCGAGGGCGCCCAGCGCCACCGCTGCCGCCGTGGACGTGCGCAGAACAGTGGGCCCCAGCCGCACCACATCGGCACCGGCGGTGGCCAGCGCCGTCAACTCCGCGTCGTCGAGGCCGCCCTCCGGGCCGACGATCACCATGATCGCCGCAGCCGCGGACCACGGCAGACCGGTGAAGGCGCCGGTCCCCGATTCGTGCAATGCGGCAACCACCGCACCCTGCGCCTTCGCCGCGCGCACCGCGTCGACCACTTCGGGCGTGCGGTGCAGGGCGGTCACCTCGGGGATATAGGCCCGGCGCGACTGGCGCGCCGCGCCCCGGGCCGCCGCCCGCCACTTCGCCACGCCTTTATCGGCCTTGGCCTCCCAATCGGCGACACAGCGGGCCGCCTGCCACGGGATGACGACATCCGCTCCGGCCTCGGTCATCAACTCGACCGCCAGTTCCGAACGCTCGGATTTCGGCAGCGCCTGAACCACCGTCACCGCCGGGGACACCGGTTCGGCGCGCCCGCGGTCGCGCACCAGCAGTTCGAGCCGGTGTTTCTGCGCTGCGACGACCTCCGTCTCCGCCACCACACCGCGGCCGTCGGAGAGACTGATCGCCTCGCCGACCCGGATCCGGCGTACCGTCGCGGCATGCCGGCCCTCCGGGCCGTCCAGTACCGCGATACCGCCCGGCTCCGGGATCTCGTCGAGATAGAAGACGGTCGGGGCGGCCATCGGCTCAGCGTCCGCTGAAGGAGGCGCGCAACCGGGCGAACAGACCGCTGTTGTGCTCGGACTGCGCCGACATCACCTCGGCCTTGTCCCGGCCGCGCAGACCCTTGTACTTGCGCAGCAGATCGGCCTGTTTACCGTCCAGTTTGGTAGGCACGACGATATCCAGATGCGCCATCAGATCGCCCCGCGCGCTGGAACGCAGCCGCGGCATACCGTGCCCGCGCAGCACCGAGATCTCGCCCGGCTGGGTTCCGGGAGCGATGGTGAGCTCGGTGGGCCCGTCCAGGATCGTGTCGATCACCACGGTGGTGCCGAGGGCGGCGTCCACCATCGGGACCCGGACCGTGCAGTGCAGATCGTCGCCGTCGCGGACGAACACGTCGTGCGGCTGCTCCACGATCTCGACGTACAGATCACCGGCATGACCGCCGCCCGGGCCGACCTCGCCCTGCGCGGCCAGCCGCACCCGCATCCCGTTGGCCACCCCGGCCGGGATCGGGGCCGCGATCTCGCGGCGGGCCCGGACCCGGCCGTCGCCACCGCATTTGTGACAGGGGTCGGGAATGGTTTCCCCGGCGCCGCGGCAGGTCGGGCAGGGACGGGAGGTGAGCACCTGTCCGAGGAAGGAGCGCTGTACCGACTGAACCTCACCGGCACCGCCGCAGGTTTCGCAACGCACCGGTTTGGAATTGCCGTTGGTGCCCGCGCCCTTGCAGAGGTCGCAGAGGATGGCGGTGTCGACCGTGAGGTGTTTGGTCACACCGACCGCGCATTCGGCCAGGCTGAGCCGGGTGCGCACCAGCGAATCGGCACCGGGCTGGACGCGGCCGCGGGCCTTGCGTGCGCCGCCCCCGGCGCCACCGCTCATCCCGCCGAAGAATGCCTCGAACACATCGCCCAGGCCGCCGAACCCGGCACCGCTGAAACCACCGGCTCCGCCGCCGGCGTCCAGCGGATCGCCGCCCATATCGACGATGCGGCGTTTCTCGGGATCCGACAGCACCTCGTACGCCGCGGAGACCTCTTTGAACCGGGCCTGCGCGGCCTCGTCGGGGTTCACGTCGGGATGCAGTTCGCGAGCCAGTTTCCGGTACGCTCGTTTGAGCTCTTGGTCGGAGGCGTCCTTGCCGACACCGAGCAGTCCGTAGTAATCCCGTGCCACTTGAGTTCTCTTAGTCCTTGGTCGCTGTCCACGGCCCCGGCCGCACCCGGCCGGCCGTATGACTCCTGTTGGATTCGGTAGCCGCCCGGCCGTGATCTAAGTCGGGTCGACTCAACTTTAGCCGTCTGAATATCCGAGCGTAACAGTGTCCGATGGCGCGCCTGCGGCGCGCGGGGTCCGCACGCCTCAGCGTTCGGCGAGCACCTCGCCGATATAGCGGGCAACGGCAGCGACGGAGGCGATGGTTCCCGGGTAATCCATTCGGGTGGGGCCGAGCACCCCCATACCGCCGAGAACCGCACCCGCGGCCCCGTAGCCGGTGGTGACGACCGAAGTGCCGCGCATCTCCTCGACCTGGGTCTCCTCGCCGATCCGCACCGTCACCATCCCGGGCTGCTGGGCGGCGGCCAGCAGTTTGAGGACCACGACCTGCTCCTCGAGGGCTTCCAGGACGGTACGCAGCGAACCGTGCAGGCCGAAATCGCCGGCATTGCGGGTGAGGTTGGCGGTGCCACCGAGCACGAGCCGCTCCTCGGGATGCTCGACCAGGGTTTCCACCAGCACCGTCGAAACCTTGATCAGCACATCCCGCAGCTGCGGCGGCGCCTGCTCCGGCAGTTCGGCCACCGCGGCGGAGGCCGAGGCGAGCCGTTTACCGTCCATGGCCGCCCCGAGCATGCCGCGCAGCGCGGCGAGGTCCTCGTCGTCGACGACGGTGCCGAGCTCCACGATGCGCTGATCGACCCGGCCGGTATCGGTGATCACCACCAGCAGCAACCGTGCCGGATTGAGCGCCACCACCTCGAGGTGGCGCACCGTCGACGCGGACACCGTCGGATACTGGACGACCGCGACCTGCCGGGTGAGCTGGGCCAGCAACCGGACGCCGCGGCGCAGCACATCGTCGAGGTCCACCCCCGATTCCAGGAACTGCATGATGGCCTTGCGCTCGGCCGCCGACAGCGGTTTCACCTCGGCGATCCGGTCCACGAACTGCCGATAGCCCTTGTCGGTGGGGATCCGCCCCGAGCTGGTGTGGGGCTGGGCGATGTATCCCTCGGCCTCCAGGACCGCCATATCGTTGCGCACGGTCGCACTGGAGACGCCCAGGTTGTGCCGTTCCACCAGGGTCTTCGAGCCGATCGGCTCCTTGGTGGCGACGTAGTCGGCGACAATCGCCCGCAGGACCTCGAAGCGCCGATCCTCGGTGCTCGACATCGACCCCACCTCCTCGCTGTGCTGTACGCCGTCGTTGCCGGCCGGCGGCGCACCGACTTCTCCGAACCCAGCTCGGACACCCGGGCTCACCACTCAGTCTAAGTCCGCGCGGCCCGTCCACCCCGGCACAGCCGCCGGGTGACCGTGATAACGTCCCCCCTGATCGCAGCAGAATCCAATACCCAGGGGGGATTTCGGTGTCGGACGACCCATCGGTAACGGCTGCCGGCCTGGCCCGGTGGGCCGAGCAGATGCAGCAGAAAGCCCAGCGGTTCCAAGTACTCCAGGGCCGGCTCGCGCAACTGTCGGTGACCGAGACCTCCGGCGACAACAGTGTCCGGGTCACCGTCGACAGCAACGGCGTGCCGACCGATATCCGATTCACCGACGGGATCCGGCGCAGAAACCCGGCCGCACTGTCCACCGACGTGATGGCCTGCCTGTCGCGTGCCCGCGCCGCGCTGGGCCGCGAAGTGACGGCGACGGTCCACGAGGTGGTCGGCGACGACCCGATCGGCGCCACCATCATCGAGCAGTTCGCCGACCGCCTCGCCGACCCCGCAACCACCCCGGGGCTTCCCCACCCGGCGCCCTCGGCTCCGCAGAGCACGCCGCCGCAGCCCGGGTCCGCTGCGCCGGCACCCATATGGTCGGACCAGCCGAACCCCGCCCCCTCCTGGAACCGACCGGCCGGTCCGGGACCTATTCCGAACGAACCGCAGCCGAACCGGCCGGCGGCCTCGCGCCCGGCATCTGCCCGGCCCGAGCCCACGCACCCCGCACCGGCGCCCCCGCCACCCACACCGCCCGCTCCGGGCCGCAACCAGCCGCCGCCCCCGCCGCCCGCGACTCCGACATCGCTGATCCCCGATGTCGAAGACGAAGAAGGCGAGTACTACCGGAACAAGTCCTGGCTGGTCTGAGGTAGCGACGATGACGAACGAAGCAGCGCCCCCCTTGCAGGTCGACCCGGAAAGCCTGCGCAAGCATGCGGACAGCGTCCAGAGCTTGATGGCCCGCACGACCGCCGCGCTCGAGGCCGCGAGCTATATCGCCGCCGCCGATGACGCCTACGGCGCCATACCGCGCCCGATCGTCGATTGGATCCTGTCCGATAATCACGCTTCGACGGTGGCCGCGATCCGCAAGGTGGCCGAGAAGGCCGCCGGAGTTCCCGGGAAATTGAACGCCGACGCGGACTCGTTCGAGGGCACAGACGGCACCTTCGCACAAACACTCGAGGGGTTGCAGACAGCGATCGAGAATTCGAAGGGGGGACTCTAGATGGCCACCGAGATCGGGGATTGGCTGAACGAACACACGCCGGGTTTCGACGACGAAGCGCCCCCGGAGGGCAACGAACTGGTCGTCGAAGGCACCAACTACCGCGAAGAGTATTTCCAGGAAGACGCCTTTCTCCACCACAACGTCGGCTTGGCCGGCGAGGAAGGGCCCTGGGGAATTCTCGAGGGCACCATCGCCTACGACGCGTGGAAAATCGTCTCGGATCTCAACAACGGCGCCTATCTGGACTCCGCGCTCGGCGCGATCGGGGTCGGCGCGACGGCTGCCGGCATCAGCGAAGACCCACTTGCTTTCGTCGGCACCCAGATCGCCTCGTGGATGCTCGAACATGTCGAACCACTGCGCAAGGCATTCGATTCACTGATGGGCAACCCGGACATGGTCGAAGCGTACGCGGGCACGTGGACGGAGATCTCGAAGGAACTCACGGCCGTCCGTGCCGACTGGCAGTCCGCTATCGACAGCGAAATCGCCACCTGGTCGGGGCAGACCGCGATCGCCTACCGCAATTACGCGACCACCCTGCTCGATCAGATCGGTGCGGCGGGCGGTGCGGCTGCCGCGCTGGCGACCATTATGGAGAAGACCGCGAAAATCGTCGATGCGGTGCGAACGATGGTGCACAGCATTCTCACCGCGCTGTACGGTGCACTCTTCAGCTGGACCATCGAGCTGGCACTCTCCGGTGGCACGGCGGCACCGGTGGTCGCTGTTCAGGCGACCACCCGCATCGCGGCGGAGACGGTGAAAGTCTCCACGTTGATCACCAAGATGCAAAAAGTGCTGACGGATATGGGCCCCTACAAGGAAGCCCTCCTCGCCATTCTCGAGACTTTGCTCGCGCCCGAAGGGGCCCCCGCGTAATCCCCGGATGTCCGCGGCCACCGCTGTCTCCGGCATATCCGCAGTACAGAGACGAGAGCTGGGCTGCACCGCGCCCTCCCACGACCGCCCGACTCCTTCGGCAACTCCCGCATACAGGACGCTCATGTACACCCCAGCAGACCGGCACCGGCCACCGCTCACCCCACCGCCGGGGCAGCACACCGCGCATCCCTTTCCCGGAGCGCCGGCACCCCGCCCGGTCACGCCCGGACAGCCCTATCTGGGCACTATGCTGCCGCCCGATTTCATCCTGCCGTACCGCCATGATCCGCAAACACCTATGCCCGAGTATGTTCCGGAGCCCGGTGAGACCGGCATCGTCGTCGACGCGTCGTTCTACCGGTGGACGTTCCTGCCCTACGCCTACTTGGCGTGCAAACCGCGGATCACAGTGAACGGACAGAGGATCCCGGACACCTCGTGGGGCGCGAATTTCATTCCGGTCGCACCCGGACTCCATCACGTCCGAGTCAGTACCTACCCGTCGGTGTGGGCGCAGATGCGCCTCGTCATCGGTGCGCCGTGGCTGGAACGCGGGTTCGCGGACGCCATGATTCCGGTACGCGACCGGCATCTGACCCGCACGCACTATCAGTCACCGTTGTCGAAGATTTTCGCCGGCGCGCTCGGTCCGCAGCCGCGGGAGCATTTTCCCGGTCGCCGCTTCTACATGGTGTTCCAATGCGTTATCGGGGTGCTGTTCACCGTCTTCGCGGGAATGCTCCTGTACTCGACGCTCTTCGAATAACTTGCCTCGATCACCCGCCGGCGATCAGCGCACCGAGCGGGGTGGGCAAGCACTCAGCCGAGCAGCTTCAGGACCACGCCGTCTGCCAATAGGCGACCGCGGTCGGTCAGGATCAGGCGGTCGTCGCGTATCGACGCCAAACCGTCGGCAACAACCTCTCGCGCGGCGACTGTGCCCGGGGAATCGAGATCGGACAGCGGCAGGCCGGTGCGCAGGCGCAGGGCGAGCATGACCCGCTCCAAGTAGCGGTCCTCGGCCGTGGGAGCTTCCCAGCCCGCGGCGGGCAGGCCGCCGGTGACGGTGCGGTCGGCATAGCGGGCCGGGTGCTTCACGTTCCACCAGCGGACTCCCCCGACGTGACTGTGTGCGCCCGGGCCCGCGCCCAGCCAGTCACCGCCGTCCCAGTAGCCGAGGTTGTGGCGGCAGCGGGCGGCATCATCGGTTGCCCAGTTCGACACCTCGTACCAGGTGAGACCCGCGGCGGCGAGGCGGGCGTCGATGCGTTCGTAGCGCGCTGCCAGGACGTCGTCGTCGGGTGCGGGGAGTTCGCCGCGCCGTACCCGGCGGGCCAGGGCGGTGCCGTCTTCGACGATGAGCGAGTATGCCGACACATGGTCCACACCGGCATCCAGTACGGCGTCCAGGCTGGCGTCGAGGTCGCTGTCGCGTTCCCCGGGGGTGCCGTAGATCAGGTCGAGATTGACGTGGTCGAACCCGGAGGCTCGGGCTTCCCGGGCGGCGGCCACCGCGCGTCCGGGCGTATGCGTGCGGTCCAGAACCGCCAGGACATGGGATGCCGCCGACTGCATCCCCAGCGAGACGCGGGTGAACCCGGCCGCACGGATGCGTTCGAAGAACTCGGGGGAGGTCGATTCCGGATTCGATTCGGTGGTCACCTCCGCGTCCGGGGCCAGGTCGAATTCGGACCGGATCGCGTCGAGTACGCCCGCCAGCCCCTCCGCGCCGAGCAGCGACGGTGTGCCGCCGCCGACGAAGACGGTCGCAACCGGTGGGGTGGCGCTGGGTAGTTCCGCGAACCGTCCGGCCGCGGCCGCGAGTTCCCGGCGCAACCCGGCCGACCAGGATTCCGGGGAGGCGGAAGTGCCCAGTTCGCCGGCGGTGTAGGTGTTGAAATCGCAGTATCCGCAGCGGGTCGCGCAGAACGGCACATGGACGTAGACACCGAACGGCCCGCCACCGAAATCGCGCAGCACCGGAGCGGTGTCGCTGTGCGGGGTCACGGTGGCGGGCGGAGTCATCGTTCCAGTGTGCCGGGCCGCGGCTCAGCCTGCGATAACCGGGGTGTTCTGGTTGGCGGTGAGCATCCAGCGCCCGTTCTCCTCGGTCATCACGTACAGCGGGGTGCCTTCACTGTCCAGGGCGCCGTCGCCGGTGTAGTAGCGCTGCCGTACCTTGACCGCGGCCACATCGGGCCGGAGAAACAGGATGTGCTCGACCTCGTAGGTGGCCCGGCCGTGGGCGGTGGCGCCGGGCAACACTTGGGCGGTGAACTCCGCGATCGCGGGCTGCCCGTACAGGCGTTTGCCGTGGCCGGTGGTCCACAGGGCGTCCGCGCGGAACAGCGCGGCGAATCGGTCGACGTCCTCCTGTGCCTGGGCTCGGGCGACGGCGTCGACGACCGCATAGATCGCCGCGATCGCGGTTTCGGTATCGGCCGGTGCGTAGGCGGACGGGTCTGCTTCGGTACTCATACGCCGAGCCTGCAACCTCGAGGTATCTCGAGGTCAACCCCTGCCGCCGCGCCGGAGGCGATTACCCGTCAAGCAAATATGATGACCGTCACATATAGACGGACGGAACCAGGGGATTTCCCGGTGGTTCACGGGAAATACTGGTAGGACCGTCGGATCGCGCGACACGGCATGGCACAATGGGTCGCATGCGCGCTTCCGGAGTTCGACTTGTGGCCCGTCGCCACGTCGATTACAAGCGTGTCTGCAGCGCCTGTTGTCTGCCCGGTTCCGCCCGGTAGCTCAGCTGCGCCCTGTCCCGGTTCTTCCGGCGATATTTCCGATTCCAGGATTTCGGCCCGCTGACACCGCGGGTGCGAGTCAGTCCCTCGCGCCCTCAGCACGGACGTAAGCCATACCCAGCAGGAGCGACTTCATGACGTCGAGCACCGACGCCGCCACCCCCGCGAAGGCCGAGACCCCGGCAAAAGGCGAGGCCCCCGCCCGCCCTACCCGCGCTCGCACCGGTAAGCCGGTGCGTCGTCGCGCCGAGGGCCAGTGGGCGCTCGGCTACCGAGAACCGCTCAACCCGAACGAGCAATCCAAGAAGGACGACAACCCGCTCAATGTCCGCACCCGGATCGAGAACATCTATGCCAAGAACGGGTTCGACAGCATCGACAAGGGTGATCTGCGCGGGCGTTTCCGCTGGTGGGGTCTGTACACCCAGCGCGAGCAGGGCTACGACGGCACCTGGACCGGTGATGAGAACGCCGATCTGCTCGAGGCGAAGTACTTCATGATGCGGGTGCGCACCGACGGCGGGGCGCTGAGCGTCGAACGGATGCGCACCCTGGGCGGGATCTCCACCGAATTCGCCCGCGATACCGCCGACCTGTCCGACCGCGAGAACCTGCAGTACCACTGGATCGAAATCGAGAACGTCCCGGAGATCTGGCGCCGCCTCGAGGCCGTGGGCCTGCACACCACCGAGGCCTGCGGCGACTGCCCGCGTGGGTTGCTCGGTTCCCCGCTGGCCGGGGAAGCACTGGACGAGATCGTCGACCCGACGCCCGCGATCGCGGAGATCGTGCGCCGCTATATCGGCAAGCCGGAGTACTCCAATCTGCCGCGCAAGTTCAAGACCGCGATCTCCGGCCAGCAGGACGTGGTGCACGAGATCAACGATGTCGCGTTCATCGGGGTGAACCATCCCGAGCACGGGCCCGGCCTGGACCTCTGGGTCGGCGGCGGCCTGTCCACCAACCCGATGCTGGCGCAGCGGGTCGGCGCCTGGGTGCCGGTGGACGAGGTCCCCGAGGTGTGGGAGGCCGTGGTCGCGTTGTTCCGCGATTACGGTTACCGCCGGCTGCGCACCAAGGCCCGGCTGAAGTTCCTGGTCAAGGACTGGGGAATCGAGAAGTTCCGGCAGGTCCTCGAGGACGAATTCCTGAAACGGAAGCTGATCGACGGTCCCGCGCCGGAGAAGCCGAGCCGGCCGATCGACCATGTGGGCGTGCAGAAGCTGCGCAACGGTCTCAATGCCGTAGGCTTCTCCCCCATCGCCGGCCGGGTCTCCGGCAGCGTGCTGACGCAGATCGCCGACGCGATGGAACGCGTGGGATCGGATCGGGCCCGGTTCACCCCGTACCAGAAGCTGATCGTCCTCGACGTCGCCGATGACAAGGTCGAACAGCTCATCGCCGAACTGGAACCGCTGGGCCTGCAGGCGCGGCCGTCGGCGTGGCGGCGTAATCTGCTGGCCTGCAGCGGTATCGAATTCTGCAAACTGTCCTTCGTCGAGACCCGCCGCCGCTCCCAGGTGCTGGCACCTGAGCTCGAACAGCGGCTGGCCGATATCAACGCCCAGCTCGACGTGCCGATCACGATCAATATCAACGGCTGCCCCAACTCCTGCGGCCGCTCCCAGATCGCCGATATCGGGTTCAAGGGCCAGTTGGTGGACGACGGCGGCGGCAATCAGGTCGAGGGTTACCAGGTCCACCTGGGTGGCAGCCTCGGCCTCGACAGCGGCTTCGGCCGCAAACTGCGCCAGCACAAGGTGACCAGCGCCGAACTCGGCGATTACATCGAGCGCGTCGTGCGCAACTTCGTCAAACTCCGCGAGGACGGTGAACGGTTCGCGCAGTGGGCTGTTCGTGCCGAGGAAGCCGATCTGCGATGAAATCCGCAAGCGTGGTGACGGGAGAACCCACTGTGACAACCGAGCAGAAACTGTTGCCGGCCAAACTGAGCGCCGACGAACTCCGGGCCCTGGCCGAACGCGGCGCGGCCGAACTCGGCCCGGACGCCTCGGCCGAAGAACTGCTGCGCTGGACCGACGAGAACTTCGGCAGCGGCTATATCGTCGCCTCGAATATGCAGGACGGGGTGCTGGTGCAGCTGGCGGCCCAGGTCCGTCCGGGGGTCGACGTGCTGTTCCTCGACACCGGCTACCACTTCGCCGAAACCATCGGCACCCGCGACGCCGTGGAAGCGGTGTACGGGGTGAACGTGGTGAACGTGCGCCCCGAGCACACTGTCGACGAGCAGGACGCACTGCTGGGCAAGGACCTGTTCGCCCGGGACGCCGGTGAATGCTGCCGGCTGCGCAAAGTGGTGCCGCTACGCAATTCGCTGACGCCCTACAACGCGTGGGTCACCGGTATCCGCCGGGTGGAGGCACCCACCCGCGCGAACGCTCCGCTCATCTCCTTCGACGAGGGTTTCGGGCTGGTGAAGATCAACCCGATCGCGCCGTGGTCCGACGACGAGATGCAGGACTACATCGAAAAGCATTCGATTCTCGTCAATCCCCTGGTGGAGGAGGGGTATCCGTCGATCGGCTGCGCTCCGTGCACACGGAAGCCGGAGCCGGGTTCCGATCCGCGAAGCGGCCGCTGGGCCGGGCTCGCCAAGACCGAATGTGGGTTGCACGCATCATGACCGACGTAATCACCGAACGCACTGTCGGCCTCTCGGATTTCGACACCCTGGCCGCGCTGGAATCGGAAGCTATCCATATCTTCCGCGAGGTCGCGGGTGAATTCGAACGGCCGGTGATCCTGTTCTCCGGCGGTAAGGACTCCACCGTCCTGCTGCATCTGGCGCTGAAGGCGTTCTGGCCGGCACCGCTGCCGTTCGCGCTGCTGCACGTGGACACCGGTCACAACCTGCCCGAGGTGCTCGAATTCCGCGACCACGTGGTCGAGAAGTACGGCCTGCGGTTGCATGTGGCCGCCGTGGAGGACTATCTCGCCGACGGCCGCCTCACCGAACGCGCCGACGGTATCCGCAACCCGCTGCAGACCGTGCCCCTGCTGGACGCCATCGGCGAGAACCGGTTCGACGCGGTCTTCGGCGGCGGCCGCCGCGACGAGGAACGCTCCCGCGCCAAGGAGCGGATCTTCTCGCTGCGCAACGCCTTCGGGCAGTGGGATCCGAAACGGCAGCGGCCCGAACTGTGGAACTTGTACAACGGCCGGCACGCACCGGGTGAGCATGTGCGGGTGTTCCCGCTGTCGAACTGGACCGAACTCGATATCTGGCGCTATATCGCCCGCGAGAACGTGGAACTGGCCACCATCTACTACGCGCACCAGCGGCCGGTGTACCAGCGCGACGGGATGTGGATGACCCCCGGTAGCTGGGGCGGCCCCCGCGAGGACGAGGTCCTGGAGACCCGTTCGGTGCGGTACCGCACCGTCGGCGACGGTTCCACCACCGGCGCCATCCTGTCCGACGCCGCCGATAACGAGGCCATTCTGGCCGAGGTCGCCGCCTCCCGGCTGACCGAACGCGGCGCCACCCGTGGTGACGACCGAGTCTCGGAAGCCGCCATGGAAGACCGCAAACGAGAGGGTTATTTCTGATATGTCCGACCTATTGAGGCTGGCCACCGCCGGTTCTGTCGACGACGGCAAGTCCACCCTGGTCGGACGTCTGCTCTACGACACCAAGTCCGTGCTCGCCGACCAGATCGACGCGGTGACCCGGGCTTCGGTGGACAAGGGCCTGTCCACTCCCGACCTCTCGCTGCTGGTGGACGGTCTGCGGGCCGAACGTGAACAGGGCATCACCATCGACGTCGCCTACCGGTACTTCGCGACGCCGAAGCGTTCGTTCGTCCTGGCCGACACTCCCGGTCACGTGCAGTACACCCGCAACACCGTGTCCGGCGCGTCCACCGCGCAACTGGTGATCCTGCTGGTGGACGCCCGCAAAGGCGTGATCGAGCAGACCCGCCGCCATGCCGCGGTGCTGGCATTGCTCGGCGTGCCGAAACTGGTGCTGGCCGTGAACAAGATCGACCTCATCGGTGGCGACGAACCCAGCGAACAGGGCCGGCAGGCCGCGGCCGCCAAGGTTTTCGCCGAGATCTCCGCCGAGTTCTCCCAGCTCACCCGCACTCTCGGCTGGGCGGAGGAGGATGTGCTGGAGATCCCGGTCTCCGCGCTGCACGGCGACAATATCGCCACCCGTTCGGACAAGACCCCGTACTACAGCGGCCCGTCGCTGATCGAGCATCTGGAATCGATCCCGGTGGACGCCGACAATTCCGGCGCGCACGCGGTGGGCCTGCGGTTCCCGGTGCAGTACGTGATCCGGCCGCGTACCCCCGAATACCCCGATTATCGCGGGTACGCGGGCCAGATCGCGGCGGGTTCGGTGGCGCCGGGTGACGAGGTGGTGGTCCTGCCCTCCGGTATCCGCACCACCGTGGAACGGATCGACACCCCCGACGGGGAACTCGCGGTCGCGCAGGCCGGGCGCAGTGTCACGCTGATCCTGGCCGACGAGGTCGATATCTCCCGCGGCGATACCATCGCCTCCCCCGGCGACGCCCCGGAACCGGTCGATACCTTCGATGCCACGGTCTGCTGGCTGGGCGACAAACCCCTGCGCCCCGGCGCCCGGCTGCTGATCAAACACGGCACCCGTACCACGCAGGCCATCGTGGGCACGTTGACCGAGCGTTTCGACGAGCAGCGCCTGACCGCGGACCCGAATCCGGAATCGCTGTCGCTCAACGATATCGGCCGCATTTCGGTGCGCGTCGCCGAACCGATCGCGACCGACGACTACCGCACCAACCGGCACACCGGCAGCTTCCTGCTGATCGATCCCGCGGGCGGCAACACCCTCGCGGCCGGACTGGTCGGGGACGTGCTCAGCGCGGTAGAGGTCGGAACCGAAGCCTGATGCCGGCACCCACGCTGGTAGCGGTGGCGCACGGCAGCCGGGATCCCCGGTCTGCCGCCACCGTCGCCGCGCTCATGGACCAGGTGCGCGCGGTCCGTCCGGATGTGCCCGCGCATCTGGCGTTCCTGGACCTGAACGCGCCCTCGGTCGGGCAGGTTCTGGACGCGGTGGCCGGGTCCGGCGAAACCCGCGCCGTGGTGGTCCCGCTGCTGCTGGGCAGTGCTTTCCATGCCCGGGTGGACCTGCCCGGATTGCTGGCGGAGGCGACGGCCCGGCAGCGGCGCCTCCAGGTCGTCCAGGCCGATGTTCTCGGCGCGGACCCGCGGCTGGTCTCAGTACTGCACAACCGGGTCGACGCGGTCTGCGCGGCCCACGGGTGGACCACACCGGACGACAACGTGGGGGTCGCCCTGGCCGCAGTCGGATCGTCGTCGGCGGCCGCGAACCGCACTACTGCCCGCCTGGCGCGCCGATTCGCCACGCAGACCGGCTACCGGACGGAAGTATGTTTCGTCACTGCCCAACCGTCGCTGACGCGCGCCGTGCGGCGGTTACGTGCACGCGGCGCCGGAAAACTTCTGGTCACCCCTTGGTTCCTCGCCCCCGGCCTGCTCACCGACCGCCTGCTGGCCGAGGACCCCGGCCTGCCGCACGCCGCGGTGCTGGGGCCGGATCCCGCACTCGCCGAAGTGGTGTGGAACCGCTACGACGCGGCGGCGGCCGGGAACCTTCCTCTCTCGGCCTGACCCGGTTAAGGGCAAGCACCGGAATAACTGCGCACCGGTCGGATCGTCTTTCTCGGACTCGGCCTGCCGTCGGCGGTCCGCCCCGGGACCGCTGACGCCGACTCCCGGCCCGGCGATCTCCCTGCACCGAAGTTCTGCTCGGTGTAAATCTTCGTCATCGGTAATTCTTTTCGAAGTACCCGTCCGCGCGTGATTCGCCCAGGACGTCCGGGCGCGATTCGCTCGGGCAGTCCTGCCGATCCGGATCGCCGAACGCGGTGTCGTAGCGGAGTCAACTCGCCGGCGGTGGGCGGGGCGGTCGATGTGACCGGGTACTGCGCCGGGTCACCGGTCGGACCGGGGCGCGCCGGTGCGATGCTGCCGCCGCTCGAGGCTCAGAACCAGCGTTCCAGGACGGCGGCCACCCCGTCGGCCGTGACATCGGCGGTGACCTCGTCGACGATCTCGTGCAGTTCGACGGGCGCGTTCGCCATGGCGACGGAATGCCCGGCCCAGGCGAACATCTCACGGTCGTTGAACCCGTCCCCGATGGCCAGGGTGGCCTCGCGTGGAATGTCCAATGCCCGGCGCAGCCGCTCCAACGCCCAGCCCTTGGACACGCCGCGACGGGAGATCGTGAGCCAAGGGCCGAACTCGCCGTAGACCCAACTGATATCCGGAACGGCCAGGGTTTGCAGCAGACCGCGCATCTCGGGCACCGACCCCTCGGGCCACCAGCAGTTCAGCCGGGGCGTGGGCACGCTGCACAGCGTGTGATGATCGACCACCACATACTCTCCGCCCGCGTAGTACTCCCCGGGGCTCATGCCGGTCGCCCAGAATCCCTTCCCCACCTGTTCCGCGGTGAAGACCATATCGGGGAACAGTTCCCGCAGCGCCGTCACCGCCGGCCGCGGATCGAAAGTGTGCACCGCGGTCGGTTCGGCCGCTTCGATATCGATGTGCACCGCGCCGTTCGAACAGATGGCGTGCCCGCGCACGAGACCCAGTTCGGCCAGCACCGGCCGGGTGGTCACCGCGGTCCGCCCGGTGCTCACCACGACGTGCGCACCCGCCGCAACCGCCGCACGAACCGTTGCCGCTACCCGATCGGTGACCGGCGCACCGGTTTTCAGCAACGTGCCATCCACATCCAACGCGATCAGCCGCGGCGGGCCCCCGTCGACATCCACCCGTCGATTCTCTCGCGAACAGGCGTACCCGTCACCGGATTTTCCCGGATCCCCTCCGGTCCGCTGCCTGCTCGGGATGGCTGATCAGCCGGTTCCCGCTGCCACATGTTCGCGCCGTCGACCAGTTCGTTCATGGTCACGAACTAGCGATCTCCTCGAGATCGACAGCACCCCGCATGATTCGATCGTGCGAGATCTCGAGCGCAGCCTGGTCGCGCAGCTTGCCGATTCCGTCCGCAGCACGGCGGGCACGGTCAGTTGTCGGAACCCCCGCCCGAGGACTTCCCGCGTGAACCTTTGCTCCGGGACGATCCGCCGTCACTGCCGGAGGAACTGGAGCCGCCGGACTCCGAACCCCGGGATTTCGACCCCTTCGACGAATCGGAGTCGCCGGAATCCGAGCCGCCGCGGCCACTGGAAAAACCGCCGCCGAACCCACCGGAATCGCTGTGGGAACCGCCGGACGAATCGGATTTCCCGGAAGTGAACCCGCCCGGACCGCCGCCGAAACCGCCCCCTCCGTATCCACCCGAATCGCCCGCACCGAAACCACCCGAGCCGAAACCACCCGAGTCACCCGCACCGAACCCGCCCGAGCCGAAACCACCCGGATCACCCATACCGGAACCGCCCGAGCCGAAACCACCCGGATCACCCATACCGGAACCGCCCGAGCCGAAACCACCCGAGTCACCCATACCGGACCCGCCCGAGCCGAAACCACCCGGGCCGAGACCACCCGAATCACCAGTGCCGTATCCGCCCGAGTCACCAGTGCCGTATCCGCCCGAATCGCCTGCCCCGTAACCACCCGAGTCACCCGTGCCCACACCACCCGGATCACCCGAGCCGACACCACCCGAGCCACCCGTGCCGACACCACCCGGATCACCCGCACCGACACCGCCCGGGTTTCCGGTGCCGGTTCCGTCGTCCTCCGGCCCCGGTGCCGAGGAATCGCCCGCACCGCCCGGCGTCGACCATCCGTCGCCCGGCGAGTTCTCGCCACCGGGCCTGTTCCCCCCCGGTACCCCCGGTACTCCGGGGTTGCCGATATCGGGGAGTCCCGGGACCCCGCCGGTACCGTTGTCCGGACCCTGTTCCGGTTCATCGGTTTCTCCACCTGGCCGGTCGCCGGGCGGATCGAGAACGGGCGGATCGCCCGGATCGGGCACACCGGGTAGTTCTGTGCCCGGGGTTTCCGGCTCCGCCGGTCCCGGCTCGGGCCGCGCCGGGATATCGGGGCGTTGGAAGGGAATCGGATTCTGGAACCGCGCCGGATCGCTGTAGGGGGATCGGTTGTCGGCGTGGCGGTCACGGGGTGAGGTATGCGAGTCGCTACGGTCGCCCTTCCGATCCGGTGCCGGCGCCACCGCGGGCCCGGGCATGGGCGGGCCGTACGGTCGCGACACCCCGGCGGGAGCGATACGCGGCCCGGTGGTCAGCGGAGCATAGGACACACTCCATCCCGCGCCGGAGCGTTCCACCTGCGCCTCGCCGTGTATTTCGTACAGCACCGCGCCGGGAGTCTGCAGCGGCAACCGGTCCGGCTCGGGCACCACGGTATCGGCGGCACCGTTGCCCAGGATGGTGGCCGCGGACATGGCGACCGCGGAGAATACGGCGGCCCCGGAGAAGATCGGGGCGTGCGCGGCCCGCGACGAGGCGGCCAGCGGAACGCTTTCCGCGGCCATGGCGGCGGCGCCGAGCGCCACACAGTGCGCCGAATCGGCGGCTATCGTCACCGGTATGTCCAGTTCGGCGAGGGTTTCGGCGACCTGCGGCGGGCGAGCCGCACCGCCGACCACCAGGATCCGGTCGATATCGGACAGTGCCACCCCGGCCGAGCGCACCGCACCGCGCACCACCTCGAGCGAATCCCGGATATGTTCGCGGCGCAGCCCTTCGGGATCGACGAAGGACATCAGCGAGACGGTGCCGGTATCGGGTTCGGCCGGACCTATCGCCCGGTCACCCGCGCACCGGGCGATCATCGCCCCGAGCGGGCGGCCACCGAAATCGTAGGAGCGCACCGGTTTCCCGACGATCGGATGATCCGGCCAGTCCGGGCCGGTGCGTACCACCGCGATATCGAGGCTGTTGCCGCCCAGGTCGTAGACCAGGACGAATCCGGTGTCCAGTGGGCCGTGTTCGGTATCGAGCCATTGCGCGGCGGCCACCGGTTCCGGAACCAGTTGGACATGCCCGGCACCCGCGAGGTCGAGGCTCTGCCGGAGCAGGCCGAGTTGTTTGTCGCTGTATCCGGCCGGATGGGTGGCAACCACAGCGGGGGCGGGTTCGGCGGCGACAAGCCCCTGCACGACCGAGGCGAAGATGGTGGCCGGCGACCAGATCCGGCCGTCGACGTAGACCGATTCCGGGTCGCGTCCCAGGTCGGCGAATTCGCTGAGTGCCGTGGAGAATCGGGTGATACCGCCGAGTCTCGCGCTCCCGCGGTCGTCGAATCCGACCGCCGTCCGCCGTGTCCGCACGATCGGCCGGGTTCCGTGTTCGCCGACCCGCGCCGAGACAACGTTCACCGTGCCGATGCTTATACCCAGCCCAGAAGTCATTTGCCATCCCGTCAACGCACCGAGACCACGTCCTGCGAAAAAGCCATGGGCGCGGTCGTTTTCCAAACAGCGACCACAGGTTAGCTGCAACGGCTGGAATTAATCGAATTATCGGCGATGAAAGATGAAGTTACAGAACAACTCCCCGAATACCGGCACTGAAACAAACCGGCAGTTCAATTGTCCGTCGCGGCCGAAATCAGTTCTGAACTGGGGATATACCGCAAATAAGCGAGGACATGCCCCTGTCCGCCGAACTGTCCGCCCGCAAGCCCTGATGACATCCGGAGGCCCGGCACGGCGTGACTACCGGCCGGTAACCAATCAATTGCTACCACGGAGGAATTCGCGCCACGCAAACGAAGACCGCCCGCCCGGTGTGATACCGGACGGGCGGAAGACGACGGGTTGCCCTCAGGCGCGAGCGAACAAGCGGCGCACCGGCTCGGCGGTGCGGGCCACCGCACCCGCGGCCCGGACCTGCGGCCGGCGCTGCCGCAGCAGCCGGTCGAACCCGTCGGCGGTCCCCGCGGGCTCGGCCAGCCGGCCGGTATTGAAATCACCGGCCAGCTGCTGCACGGTCTCCTGGGCACAGGATTTATTGGTGCCGATGAATCCGGTGGGACCGCGTTTGATCCAGCCGGTGACGTACGCGCCGGTGAGCACCTCGCCGGCCGCACCCGTCAGGACCCGGCCGGCCCGGTTCGGGATGATCCCGCGCTGTTCGTCGAACGGCAGGCCGGGCGTGGGCACCCCGCGATAGCCGACCGAGGTGAGCACCAATCCGGTCTCGAGGAGTCCGGTATCACCCGTGGCGACCGCCCGGACCCGGCCGTCGTCTCCCGCCACCAGCTCGGTCCGGTCCACTTCGATGCCGGTCACCGCGTCGGGCCCGAGGATGCGGCTCGGTGCGCTCTGATAGCGGAATACGATCCGCCGGCGCTGCCCGAACGGCCGGTCGGCCACCCGGTGCAGTAATTTCAGCTTCTGCTCCACCTGATACGGCAGGTCGCCGGACAGCGGCGGCAGATCGCCCTCGACGGCGATATCCACATCGGCGCCCAGCAGCCCGACGAACTCCGGGACGGTGAAGGCCGATTCGGCGGGACCGCGCCGGCCCAGCACCACGACCTCACGTACTTCGCTGCGCCGCAACGCTTCGAGCGCGATCGGCGAGATATCGCTGCCGGCCAGGGTTTCCGGATCGATGGTGAGGATCCGGGCCACGTCGAGAGCAACGTTTCCGTTGCCGACCACGACCACTCGGCGCTGAGACAGGTCGAATTCGTGGTCGACGTGATCGGGATGCCCGTTGTACCAGGCCACGAAATCGGTGGCGGAGACGTTTCCGGCCAGACCTTCCCCCGGGATGCCGAGCTTGCGGTCGGCGGAAGCGCCGACCGCATACACGACGGCATGGTGGTAGGCGAGCAGTTCTTCGTGCGAGATATGTTTGCCGATCTCGATATCGAAGTACGACCCGAACCCGGGCTGCCGCGACATCACATCGAACAGATCGGCGACCTTACGGGTCTTCCCGTGATCCGGTGCCACACCGTAGCGGGCCAGGCCGTAGGGCACCGGCAGCCGGTCGAATACGGTCACGCGCACGTCCGGCTGGGTGAGCAGTTCATCGGCTGCATACATGGCCGAGGGCCCGGAGCCGACCACCGCGACCCGCAGCGGTCCGCGGCCGGCGGTATCGATCGGCGGTGCCGGTACCGGCTGGGCGAGAATCGGGCGGGGCCGCGACTGCCGGTAGAAATCGGCGTTGATCTCGATGAACGGCTTCTGTTCCTCGGTCAGTTTCTTCGACGAGGTGATGGCGTCCACCGGGCAGGCCGAGGCGCAGGCGCCGCAGTCCACGCAGGCGGCCGGGTCGACGTAGAGCATCTCGGCGGTCCGGAAATCCGGTTCGTCGGGGGTCGGGTGGATGCAGTTGACCGGGCAGGCGTAGACGCAGGAGGCGTCGCTACAGCAGGACTGGGTGACGACGTAGGGCATCGAGTGGACCCGTCGCTCAGGCGGCGGCGCCGGGCACGGCGCGCAGCGGTTCGGAACGGTACCGGGTGGTGTGCCCGGCGATTCCCAGCATCTTCCAGACCCGCTTGGCGACCGGGTTCATCAGGCCGATATCGTGCGCCAGGGCGCGGACGTCACCGAAGTAGTCGCTGAAGGTCTGCTTGGCTTCGGCGGAACCGTAGAACAGTTCCTTGCGCACGCTGTCGGGGATATCGAATTCCGCGAAGAAGGTTTTGGGCGGGGTCGCGATGGCGCGGCCCAGGATCCACATGATCACCGGCATGGCCAGCGACAGGACGAACTTGTTGCGCCGCGACGATTCCGGTACATGCTGCTTGAGGAATTCGTGCGCGAAGGAGATGTGCCGCGCCTCCTCGGCCACATGGATCGCCATCACACCGCGCATGATCGGGTGCACTTCCTCGCCGGAGCGCAGGATGTCCTTCTGGATGTGGTCGATGGGTTCTTCGCCGGCCAGCACGGCCATGAAGAAAAGGTTCGGGAAGGCCACCGCGACCGGTACCGCAAGGTGCCGCAGCTGCCGGACCAGCGGGCCCATACCGGGGACGTCGACACCGATCCGGTTCACCATCTCCTGGAACATCAGGGTGTGGTTGTGCTCCTCGATCATCTCGTGGGAGCAGTAGCGGAACTCCGGGTCACCGTTGGGCAGCCCGAAAACGTGCTGCATCATGCCGCTGATGAGGATGGCCTCGAACTGCAGGCCGACCTTGGCGACATTGGCCTGGCGGTACTTGCCGAGTTCGATCTTCTGTTCCTGCGACAGCGCCTGGTACCAGGGGTGCCGGCCGAGGGTGTCGGCGGAAACGGGCAGGATCCAGCGTTCCGGCCGCGCGTTCACGTCGAAGTCCGGGTGGTCCCAGTCGATGTCTTCGAACGGGTCGAAATGCCGGTTGACCGAGCCTTCCGACAGCAGCAGCAGCTTTTCCGCGTACTCCTGGGCCTGAGCGACCAACTGGTCGTCGGAGACCGTGGTGGCTGAAGACGTCATCGTCATGCCTCTCGTCAATGATTCCGGCTTAACTGTTTCCCATAGTTACAGCTAAAGCGAGGTACGTCAACACGACCACTCACGCAATGGGATCACGATCGAAAAGACCACGACATCAGGCCAGGTCAGCCCACACTTCGAGCAGCGGAGCCGGCACTCTGCCGGCAGGAGCGGCCACCCGCCCCCGACCCGCGCTCCGAGCTCCCCGAGAAGCTGCGGTTACAGCTGACCGTTCGGTTCGCCGATGGAACACGGCCCGCACGGACACTCGCATCACCTCGACATCGGACCGACGACCATACGCCCGATCAGCACAGCCGCGATCACACGGAATACATCGCCGGCCCCAGCACCATCCGCATCCGCGGCAGCGCCGGCCCGAAGCCCCGCCCGGCGATCGACCTCGACGGTGCGCGCGTCTGCACCCCCGAAACGGGGCGGGACAGTCCTACGCGACCGGCAGGTCCGGGATCCGGGTCGCGCGGGCGTACACGGTCTCCCCCTCGGCCAGCCGCATCGCCTCGGCATCGCCGCGGGTCACCTGCGCGACGAACAGGTCACCGGTCGCCGCATTGCGCATCTCCACCCGGACCTCGAACCCGAGTCGCACGATCCGTTCGATCGTCGCCCGGGTGACCCCCGCCGATTCCGCCGTCCCCTCGTAGGCGGCCAGCGCCATACTCGGATCCCGGCCGACGCGGATATCGTGCGGCCGCACCAGGTGGCCGTTCAACCGCGCCACCGCACCGAGGAAGGTCATGACGAATTCGCTGGCCGGCCGGTCGTAGACATCTTCGGGACTGCCGACCTGTTCGATCCGGCCGGCGTTCATCACCGCGATCCGGTCCGCGACGTCGAGCGCTTCCTCCTGGTCATGGGTCACCAGCACGGTGGTCACATGCACTTCTTCGTGCAGACGGCGCAGCCAGCTGCGCAGATCCGCGCGCACCTTGGCGTCCAGCGCCCCGAACGGCTCGTCCAGCAGCAGCACCTGCGGATCGACGGCCAGCGCCCGCGCCAGCGCCATCCGCTGGCGCTGGCCACCGGAGAGCTGCGCCGGATACCGGTGCTGGAACCCGTCGAGCCCTACGATCCCCAGCAACTCGTCCACCCGTTTGGCGATCTCGTTCTTGGGCCGTTTGCGGATGGTCAGGCCGAAGGCGACATTGTCGCGGACCGTCATATGCTTGAACGCCGCGTAGTGCTGGAAGACGAACCCGATATCGCGTTTCTGCGGCGGCACCCGGGTCACATCGCGACCGCTGATGGTCACCACACCCGAATCGAGGTTCTCCAGCCCGGCGATCGACCGCAGCAGGGTCGACTTCCCGGAACCGGAGGGGCCGAGCAGAGCCGTCAGCTCACCGGAGGGGATCTCCAGGCTGACATCGTCGAGGGCGGCGAAAGAACCGTAGTTCTTGCGCGCATTGGTCACGGTGATCATGGGCGGCCTCCGGCGTGCACGGTCACGAAATCTCCTTCGAAGCTGGTTCACGCGGTCCGCGGCGGCGGAGGTAGCGCATCACGACACGTTCCGTTTACGTTCCAGGAGCGTCATCAATAGCAGGGTGATGAGTGCGAGCCCCATCAGCAGGACGGCGGCGCAGTAGGCGCCGAAATCGTTGTGATCGTTGATATAGCGTTCGTGCACCAGCAAGGTGAGCGTCTGCGATACTCCCGGGAAACCGGACGACACCATGATCACCGCACCGAATTCGCCGAGCGCGCGGGCGACGGTGAGCACCACACCGTAGGTGAGGCCCCAGCGGATGGCGGGGACGGTGATCCGCCAGAAGGTCTGCCAGCGGGAGGCGCCCAGGGTCGCGGCCGCCTGTTCCTGATCGTCGCCGATCTCGTGCAGTACCGGTTCCACTTCGCGCACCACGAACGGCATGGTCACGAAGATGGTCGCCAGCACCATCCCGGGCAGGGCGAAGATCACCCGGAAGCCCCATTCGGTGATCACCCCGAACCAGCCGCCCACACCCCACAGCATGATCAGCGCGACACCGACCACCACCGGCGAGACGGCGAACGGCAGATCCACCAGCCCCTGCAGCAACCGCCGGCCCGGGAAGTTGCCGCGGACCAGGGCCAGCGCGATCACCACGCCCAGGATCACGTTCACCGGCACCACGATGATCAGGATGATCATGGACAGGTTGAACGCGGAGATGGCGGCCGGGGTGCTGATCTGGTCGATGAACGCGCCGATGCCGTGCTCGAATGCCCGGTACAGGATGATCCCCAGCGGCAGCACCAGCAGCACGAACAGATAGCCGAGCGCCAGCACCCGCAGACTCACCCGGCTGGGTGTGGACAGTTTCATCGGGCCTCGCGTTCCTTCCGGGCCGTCCGTTCGGCGAATGCCCGCAGCACCAGCAGGGCGACGAACGCGATCACCAGCAGCGCCACCGATACCGCCGCCGCGTTCACCGGCCGGTCGATTTCGATCTGCTGCTGGATGTACTGCGAGGCCACCTGGGTTTCGCGCGGGATGTTGCCGCCGATCAGCACCACCGACCCGAACTCCCCGATCGCGCGGGCGAAGGCCAGGCCACCGCCGCTGATGATCGCGGGCGCCAGGGTGGGCAGCACGATCCGCCGGAACGTGGTCCAGTTGTCCGCACCCAGCGACAGCGCCGCCTGCTCGACCTCGCGATCGGCCTCGATCAGCACCGGCTGCACCGACCGCACCACGAACGGCAAGGTGACGAAGGCCAGCGCTACCACCAGCCCCGGCTGGGTGGCGTTGAGGTGGATATCGATCGGGCTCTGGGGTCCGTACAGCGCGAGCAGCACGATACTGGCGACGATGGTCGGCAGCGCGAACGGCAGATCTATCAGGGCATTGACCAGTCCCTTACCGGGAAAGTCGTCGCGCACCAGCACCCAGGCGATCAGCGTGCCCATGACGACGTTGAGCAACGCCACCACGAGGGATACGAGCACGGTCACCCGCAACGCGGCCAGTGCGAGCGGATCGGTGATCGCATCCCAGAATCCGGACCAGCCGTCGTCGAAGGCACTGAAGGTCAGTGCGGCCAGCGGCAGCAGCACGATCACGCTCAGCCACAGCATCGCGGTGGCGATACCGAGCGGGCCCACCGAACCGGTGAACCGCAGCCAGGAGCCGAGCGGGCGGCGGGTGGGTTCGTCGCGCACCGCGGCCGCGGCAGGCGCGGGTTCGGTGCCGGGGCTGTGTTCGGTCACGAGTATCGAGTATCGCGTGTGGTCCGGGTCACCCGGTTACTCGGTCGCGTTCTCGTAGGCGATGGCGATGGCGCCGGACTCGGGAGCGAACAGTTCGGCCTCCACCGTTTCCCACCCACCGAGATCGGCGACGGTGTACAGCGTGGCCGGTTCCGGGAACACTTCGGCGTACTCGGCGGCGATCCCGGGATCGACGGGCCGGAAGCCCGCCTCGGCCCAGGCCCGCTGCGCGGCGGGGGTGTAGAGGAAATCGCGGAATGCCAGCGCCTTCTCCGGATGCTGCGCGTGTTCGAGCACCGCGACCGGATTCTCGATCCGCAACGTCGACTCCGGCACGATATGTTCGACCGGATCACCGTGCCGTTCGGCGAAGATCGCCTCGTTCTCGTAGCTGATCAGGACATCGCCCGTGCCCTGTAGGAAGGTTTCGGTGGCCTCCCGGCCGGATTTCGGCTGGACCCGCACCCGGGTGAGCATCTGATTCAGGAAGTCGATCCCGGCCTGCTGATCGCGGCCCCCATCGCTCGCCGCGGCATAGGGCGCGAGCAGATTCCATTTAGCGGAACCGGAGCTGAACGGATTGGGGGTGACCAGCTCGATATCCTCGCGCAACAGATCGTCCCAGCCGCGGATGTTCTTCGGATTACCGGCCCGCACCACGAGGGTGACGACCGAACCGAACGGGATACCACGGGTGGCGTCGGCGTTCCAGTCCGGATCCACCAGCCCGGCGTCCACCAGCCGGGTGATATCGGGTTCGAGGGAGAAACTCACGATATCGGCGGGGGCGCCGCGGGCGATCTTGCGGGATTGGTCGGCGGAGGCGCCGTAGGACTGGCGCACCTCGACTCCCTCCCCCGCCTCGGTCTCGTTGAAGGCTGGCACGACCTCGTCGTACCCGGGCTTGGGGATCGCGTACGCGTACAGATCGACCGTACCGCCGCTGCCGTCGGCGCCGCCGCCGCCGACCTCGTCACTCGAACCGCCCGCGCAAGCGCTCAGCACTACGGGTAAGGCCACCAGCGCGGCGAACAGCCGGTGGCGCGCCGCCGGACGACCGGTACGCGACATCGTGGACCTTTCCGCGCCGAATCCGCGCCGAGCTCGTGCGGACCCGCGGCCACCGGGGCGGATCACAGGGTGAACAACCAGGCGATGACCACCAGCACCAGCAGCGCGGCCAGTGCGAGCTGTACTCGGGAACGCGGCATCAGCCGACCTCGCTTCCGGTCTCGCGGTCACCGTCGATCTCGTCGTGGCCCAGTACCCCGGCGGCCAGGCGCACTGCCCGGTCGATGAGATAGGCGATACCGAAACTGATCGGCACCATACCTACCAGCACCACGAGGAACTGCGGGATGAACGGCAATCCCGCCACCCACAGTTCGAACCCGTCCCACCAGCCGGCAATACGCTCCACGCCGACCAGCGTAGAACACCGGCCGCACACCCCTGCCCACCCGGCACGGCCGGACATCTCCTGCCCGACCCGGCCCGCCCATTTCTTGACCTCGAGCGCGCTCGAGGTTGCAGGCTGAGGTCATGACTCAGGCCACCGAGGTATGGAACTCCGCCTACGACAACGACACCGCGCCGTGGATCATCGGCGAACCACAGCCCGCGATCGTCGCCCTGGAACGCTCCGGCCGGATCCGCGGCCGCACCCTCGACCCGGGAACCGGCGCCGGTGAGCACACCATCGCACTGACCGCCGCGGGCTACGACGTGCTCGGCGTCGACCTCTCCCCCAGCGCCGTCGCCTATGCGCGGCGCAATGCCGCGGCCAAGGGCGAGCCCGCAGCCAGGTTCGAGGTGGTCGATATGGTCGCGCTCGCGGATTCGGCGGACAACCCGCTCGGCGCCTTCGACACGATCGTCGACAGCGCCCTGTTCCATGTGTTCTGCGATGACGAGGCGGCCCGCGCCGCCTACGTCCGCGCGTTGCACCGGCTGTGCGCACCCGGCGGATATGTGCACCTGCTGGCGCTCTCCGATACCGAACCGGGGTTCGGGCCGCGGATCGGGGCGGACCTCATCCGCGACGCTTTCACCGGACCGGGCTGGGAGCTGGCGGACCTGCGACCGGACCGCTACTACGGACGCGTCACCGAATCCAATGCCGACCAGCTCGGTGACCTGACGGTCGACGCCACCGGCAAGGTCGAACTGGTGGCCTGGCTCGCCCGCATCCGGCGCACCGGGTAATCGGAGGTGGCAACTCGGGGCTCGGCCACACATCATGGGTTGTATGCCGAGCCCCGAGCAAGCAGCACCGGCGAGCGGACTGCCGGGCACCCACCCGGCCGCGCCGCGTCGCCAGGACAACTTCCCGGCCATCGACGATTACGCCTTTCTCTCCGACTGCGAAACGACCTGCCTGATCGCCAGTAGCGGGGCGGTGGAGTGGATGTGCATCCCCCGCCCCGATTCGCCGAGTGTGTTCGGCGCCCTGCTGGATCGCAGCGCCGGTCATTTCCGGCTGGGCCCCTACGGTCATTCGGTTCCCGCGGCCCGCCGCTATCTACCGGGCGGCATGGTCCTGGAAACCACCTGGCAGACGGCGACCGGCTGGCTGATCGTGCGCGATGCGCTGGTCCTGGGCCCGTGGCACAGCACCGAGCAGCGCAGCCGCACGCACCGGCGCACTCCGACCGACTGGGATGCCGAGCATATGCTGCTGCGCACCGTCAAATGCGTGAGCGGCACCGTCGAACTCGAACTGAACTGCGAACCGTCCTTCGACTACCACCGGCAGATGGCTTCCTGGGAGTACACCGGCAAGGTGTACGAGGAGGCCACCGCGGTCTGCGCCGACGATCCGACCGCCGGGCCGAGTCTGGTACTCACCACCGACCTGCGCCTGGGCCTGCAGGGCCGCGAAGCCCGCGCCCGCACCCGGATGACCGAGGGCGACAGTGCCTATGTCGCGCTCACCTGGTCCGAACTGCCCGCCCCCCGCACGTTCGACGAGGCCGCCGGCAAGATGTGGACCACCATCGAATGCTGGCGGCAGTGGATAACCCTCGGCGATTTTCCCGACCATCCCTGGCGCCGCTATCTACAACGCAGCGCACTCACCCTGAAAGGTCTCACCTACGCCCCCACCGGCGCACTGATGGCCGCCGGCACCACCTCACTACCGGAAACGCCCGGCGGGGAGCGCAACTGGGACTACCGTTACTCATGGGTACGCGATTCCAGCTTCGCTCTCTGGGGCAGCTACACCCTCGGCCTGGACCGCGAAGCCGACGATTTCTTCGCATTCCTGCACGACGCCACCACCGGGCCGGACGGCGAACCGGTTCCGCTGCAGGTGCTCTACGGGATCGGCGGCGAACGCCATCTCCCCGAATCGACCCTCGATCATCTCTCCGGCTACGGCCACTCCCGGCCGGTACGTATCGGCAACGGCGCCTTCGACCAGAAACAACACGATATCTGGGGCACCATGCTGGACACGGTGTACCTGCACGTGAAATCGCGTAAGCATGTGCCGGAGACACTGTGGCCCATGTTGAAACGCCAGGTCGACGCCGCCATCGCGAACTGGCGCGACCCCGACCGCGGGCTGTGGGAGGTACGGGGCGAACCACAGCATTTCACCTCCTCGAAGGTGATGTGCTGGGTCGCACTGGACCGGGGCGCCCGCCTGGCCGAACTACACGGCCAGGCGGCAATCGCCCGCAAATGGCACGAGATCGCAGCGGAGATCCGGGCCGATATCCTGGCAAACGGGGTGGACGAGCGCGGCCGGTTCACCCAGGTCTACGGCGGTTCCACACTGGACGCCTCACTTCTGCTGGTGGTACTGACCCGGTTCCTTCCTGCCGATGATCCACGGGTGCGCGCCACCGTATTGGGTATCGCCGACGAACTCACCGAGAACGGGCTGGTGCTGCGTTACCGCACCGAATCCACCGACGACGGAATGTCGGGCGTCGAGGGCGCCTTCACCATCTGTTCGTTCTGGCTGGTCTCGGCGCTGGTGGAAATCGGGGAGGTCGAGCGTGCCCGCGTCCTGTGCGAACGCCTGCTCACCCATGCCGGGCCGCTCAAGCTCTACGCCGAGGAAATCGACCCGCACACCGGCCGCCAGCTCGGCAATTTCCCGCAGGCCTTCACCCATCTCGCGCTCATCAATGCCGTCACTCACCTGATCCGGGCCGAAAGCGCGGAACCGGCCGGCACGTTCCGGCCCGCGCACGACAAAACCGGCGGCACCCCGTGGCGCAGCCGGCCTCGCGATACCGGCCGAATGGGGTGACAGTCGCCGTCAGGCGGCGGCGATACTGTCCGCCTGCTGCCGCAGATCGCGCAACTTCCCCATATCGGTATCGAGCCGGGCGAGGCGTTCGGCGCCCCGGTCGCCGTACTGTGCCCCCGCTTCCTCGGCCACACGCAACGCCTCATCCGCCGCGCGTAACGCATCGGTGGCGATATCGGTGAAATGGTCCCGCAGTACCCGCTGCACTTCTCGCAGCCGGGTCCGCGACTCCTTGCCGACCTGGAAGACCACATCGTCCATCAGCCGCGAAACCGCCGCCTTCGCCTCGGTCTGCCGGCGCAACCGGCGCGCCCGGCGGTCCTCCCACAGGGCGTGCAGGCCGAGCAAGATACCCGCACCGGCCGAATACCAGTTCACCAGCGACATCCCGAGCAGGCTGGTGGCAAGGCCCACCATCAGAATGCCGCCGTAGGAACCGCGCAGCGCGGACAGGAACTGCTCGGTGACACTCGCTTTCGCGCTCTGCAACGGTTCCAGCGACGCGACGTCGGTCAGCAGATCCGACGCGTACCGCGGGCGGATATCCGGTAACTCCGGGCGGCGGTGCTCGGCCGGGAACCGCGCCGCGACCTGTTCACCCAGCTCCTCGGCGCGGTAGTTGGCGGTCTCGAAATTCTCCGCGATCGCTTCGGCGATCCGGCCCTCCAGCTCGGTGCCGAACTGCTTCCACCGAGCGGCCGGATCCATTTCCGATATCTCGGTTTCGGCGTCGCGCACCAGGGCACGCAGCCGATGCCGCAGATCGTGCTCGATATCGGCCATCAGTTCGGTACTGCCGTCGGCGAGCGTGACCTGCCAGGTCGCGGTGCGCTGCCGCAACTGGTCGGCCTGGTCCCGCGCGGTGGCCAACTGCTGAGTGACATGGGCGCGCCGGCGCGGATCGCGCAGCGCATCGGCTTCGGTACGCAGCACCACGCCGAGATGGTCGCCCACGAGCTGGATATCGCGGACCGCGGATTTCACGGCCATGGCATCGGCATGGGCCACCACATAGTCGCGCAGATGCTCCACCAACTGCGGTACCCCGGATTCGACCGCGCGCTGCTGGTTCCCGGCCCGCTGCGCCTGATGGTGCAGTTGCGCCGACACCGGCGCCACCGCGAAGCCCAGCCCGGCCTCGTCGAGCAATTCCCGGTTGAGCTCCTGCACCTGCGCCCAGTGCGGATTGCGGTCGATCTTGTTCAACACACAGATCACCGTGGGACAGATCTGCCCGATCCGCCGCAGATGCGCGATCTGATCCCGGTTGTACGCGGTATCGGCATCGCTCACATACAGCACCGCGTCGGCGGCGGCGATCATCGACCAGGTGGTGCTGTCCTGCATCGCCGCGCCCGGCGCGTCCATCAGTACGATCCCCTCGGCCAGCAGCGGGCTCGGATGGGTGAAGTCGGCGCGGATCACCCCCGTGGCCGATAACGCCGGCGCCGGGTTCAGCGGGTCCACCGGCTGGCGCCGGACCCGGCCACCGCCCTCCCGCCGGACCAGGGTGGCCGTGGCTTCGGGACCGTACTCGACGATCGCCGGGACACTGATCGGGCTGTCGGTCGCACTGACCGGCGCTCCCGCCAGCGCGTTCACCAGGGTGCTCATCCCGCTCTTCGGCGGACCGACCACCACCAGCCGCACCCGGGTATCGGCCACCCGGGCCCGGACCATACCGAGCCGGCCCCGGAGATCGTTGCGGCTGGCGGTGCGGGAAACATCCCGCAACTCGTCGATGATCTGGATGAGCGGGGCCATCACATCCGGATTCTTCACCGTGGCGGCCTGCGGTCCGGCTACGGCAGACAAGCCCTGCTCCTTCGCTCTCGGTCACAACACGTCCTGCGGCCACGCTCGGCCGTTCACCCCCGCCCACCCGACCGGATTCGAATCCGGGATCGGCCGTGAACCGTCAGAAATATACCCAGAAGGCTGGGTCGGGAACCGCGTCTTCGGCCACTGCCACAGTATGCGGCACAAAACCCGCCGACAGACCACCGATCAACTCGTCGCCGGCGAAACCCAGCACCGTGTGATCGGTGTAGGGCGTGGCCGTGGCGACCCCGTGCACATCGTACGGAACGACCGCGGCGCCGTGCCCGGCGATCGGCTCGACCTGTGGCGCGGGCAACGGTGTAGGCATCGGCTGCTGCGGCATGGTCGGCACCTGCGCGTCGGGCATGCTCGGCTGCTGGCTGGGCACGCTCACCGTCGGCACCTGCGGCTGCTCCGCGGTCGGCACCTGCGGCGCAGGCTGATCCGCCGTCGGGAGCTGCTGTGTGGGCAGGTCGACGGTGGACGGCGTCGCGCCCGGAGTCTGGCCGCCGGTACCCGGCGCACCGGTGTCGCCGCCGATGGGTTCGGTGGTGCTACCGGCCTCCCCGGTCGACGAATCCGGCACGGTGGTGCTCACACCGCCGGGGTCGCCGGTGGCCGAGGAGCCCTCGGTGCCGGTGGTCGGTTCCCCGGAACTGCTCGTCGGCGACGAACCGCCGGTCTCGGTCGGCTCGGTGAGTTCCGGTGTGGTGGTCGATCCGTCCGGCGAGGTGGTACCGCCCTGCGGAGAGGTCGTACTGTCCTGCGGCGAAGTCGTACTGCCCTGCGGCGAGGTGGTGCCACCCGGCAGCACCGTCGTGCTGCCGTCCACCGACGTCGTGCTGCCGTCGGTGGTGGTTGCGCCCGGGCCGGTGGTCGTGGAGCCGTCCGGGCCGGTGGTGGTGGCGCCCGGTGTCGTGGTCACACCGTCGGAGGTCGTCACGGGCGCCGTGGTGGTCGGCAGGACCGTGGTGGTGTCCCCGGGCAGCGTCGGTTCGGTGGGCGGTTCCGCTTCCACCGGCTGCGGCAGCCGGTGGAAGAGATCGGGCAGCTGGGCCGCCGGTGCCGTCAACGGCGACGGCCCCGCCGGGGGCTGGAAAACATGCGCCACCGGGCTGGTCGCCGCATCGGGCTGCACCGTCGTCTGCAACGGGGTGGCCGCGACCGGCTGTACCGCGGGTGCGACGGCAGCGGGCGCCACCGGCGGCGGAACCGGCGCCGGGACAACCGGAGCCACCGGAGCGATCGCCACCGGAGCGGGCGGCGCGACCGGAGCGACGGCCATCGGTGCGGGGGCACTCGGCAGCGGAGCCGGGGCGGCGGCCGGGACCACCGACATCCCGGAGGTGACGGGACCGGCGCTGCCCGCGGCGTTCTGCGCGGAGGCCGCGCCCGTTCCGGTACCGGTACTGCCGTCCACCGCAACCGAGGCGTCGCGCTGGACCGCCGCGTCCACATCCGCCGGACGGCCGGGCTCCGCGACACCGGGCTGTCCGGCCCCGGCAGCCGACTCCGCGGTGCCGGCACCGGCCTGCATCCAGCCGGTGTACTGATCCAGCTGATCGTCGAGCGAGAAAGCATCTTCGGCCGTGATCCCGAAATCCCAGTCGCTGTCGACCCGGACACCGCCGGGGCCCACCGAGATATCGACATCCATATCCGATTCGACCCGCACCGACCCGCCGATTCCACCGAGCGCGATCCCGCCACCCCCGGCGACGTCGGCATTCAGGGAGAATTCGAACCAGGCATCGTCGCCGCCGGAGCCGCCTGCGGCCGCGGTCGTGTGCGCACCACCGGGCAGATCGGAGAAACCGAAGTCCCAGCCGGACGGCCCGGATTCGTCGGACTGCGCCACCGACTTCACCTGCCCGGCCGGGTTCAGGCCGAACCCGGGCAGGTCGAAGATATCGGTTTTGAAGGCGTCGCCGGGTGCCGGTAGGTCGAAACCTCCGGGCGCACCGGGCCCTTCATTCCCCAGACCGGGAAAATCCTCGCCCAGACCCGGGATATCACCGCCCAGGCCGGGAAGATCGTCGAACCCCGGGATGCCCCCGGGAGCGTCCGGACTGCCGAACTCCGGCAGACTCGGAATATTCGATTCGGGCACACCGGTTCCCGGTGTGCCGGGAACGAAACCGATCCCAGGGGGATCACCGTCCGGACCGCCGGGAGTCAGCTCCAGCCCCGGCACCTCATCCATGTACGGCGCGGTGTAGGACTCCAGATCGTCGAAACCGAACTCCCCGGGACGGCCGACCTGGATATCGAGAGTTCCGTGCGGCAGCGGCATCGTCACGCTCGCGTCCCCCGGCGAGCCGAACGGCATCTCCTGCGGCGCAACCGGTTCCGGGTCCGGGAAGGTCACCACCGGGCTGGGCACATCGGGATCCGGGTCGACATTGTGGGCCCACCCGGCATTGCGACTGTCCAGTTCACCGGGCGACGCCGGGACCCCGCCGCCGTTGGCGGCAACCAGCGCGCCACCGGTCACATAGGCGCCGCCGCGGGCAACTCGCGCGGTGGCGCTGGCAATACGATAGGCGGCGTCACCGCCTCGTTCGGCGACCTCGTCTTCGTCGTCGAACGGCAGATCACTCGCCATTCCATAACTCCACTCTCGCGTGCGCCGGCGACCGCACCACCGTCGATCCGTCATCAGCCTATTGTCGACATCTACGGCTGTCACATTTTCGTTATCGACAGATATCCGGGCGGGGCCGGGGGCAGCGGAAACCCGCAGCTACTTCTTGTCCTTCGGTTTATCGGACTGGGCGTCGGAGGACAGCGCGGCCACGAACGCCTCCTGCGGAACGTCCACCCGGCCGATGGTCTTCATCCGCTTCTTGCCTTCCTTCTGCTTCTCCAGCAGTTTGCGCTTACGGCTGATATCGCCGCCGTAGCATTTGGCCAGCACATCCTTGCGGATGGCGCGGATGTTCTCGCGGGCGATGATCTTGGATCCGATGGCCGCCTGGATCGGCACCTCGAACTGCTGGCGCGGGATCAGCTCACGCAGTTTGGTGGTCATCTTGTGCCCGTAGGCCTGGGCGGCGTCGCGGTGCACGATGGCGCTGAACGCGTCCACTGCCTCACCCTGCAGCAGGATATCCACCTTCACCAGCTGCGATTCCCGTTCGCCGGCTTCCTCGTAGTCCAGCGAGGCGTACCCGCGGGTGCGCGATTTCAGCGAATCGAAGAAGTCGAAGATGATCTCGGCCAACGGCAAGGTATAGCGCAACTCCACGCGGGTCTCGGACAGATAGTCCATCCCGCCGAGGTCGCCGCGTCGCGACTGGCACAGCTCCATGATCGCGCCGATGAACTCGCTGGGCGCGATGATGGTGACCTTCACCACCGGTTCGAAAACCTGGCGTACCTTGCCTTCCGGCCAGTACGAGGGGTTGGTCACGGTGTGTTCCGTACCGTCCTCCATCACCACCCGGTACACCACGTTCGGCGCGGTGGAGATCAGGTCGAGCCCGAATTCGCGCTGCAATCGCTCCCGGGTGATCTCCATATGCAGCAACCCGAGGAAGCCACAGCGGAAACCGAAGCCGAGCGCCACCGAGGTCTCCGGCTCGTAGGTGAGCGCGGCATCGTTGAGCTGCAGTTTGTCCAATGCATCCCGAAGATCCGGATAGTCGGAGCCGTCCACCGGATACAACCCGGAATACACCATGGGCCGCGGTTCGCGATATCCGGTGAGCGGTTCGCCGGCGCCGTTGCGTGCGGAGGTGACGGTATCGCCGACCTTGGACTGCCGCACATCCTTCACCCCGGTGATCAGGTAACCCACCTCACCGACGCCCAACCCCTGCGTGGGTTTCGGTTCCGGGGACACGATCCCGATCTCCAGCAGCTCGTGCGTGGCGCCGGTGGACATCATCTTGATCTTCTCGCGGGGGGTCAGCTTCCCGTCCACCACACGGACATAGGTGACCACACCGCGATAGGTGTCGTAGACCGAGTCGAAGATCATCGCCCGGGCCGGCGCGTCGGCGTCGCCGACCGGCGGCGGCACCCGGTCGATCACCCGGTCCAGCAGTTCGGTCACGCCCACTCCGGTCTTGCCGGACACCCGCAGCACATCCTCGGGCTCACAGCCGACGATATGGGCCAGTTCGGCCGCGTAACGTTCCGGATCGGCGGCCGGCAGATCGATCTTGTTGAGGACCGGGATGATCTCCAGGTCCTTGTCCAGCGCCAGATACAGGTTCGCCAGCGTCTGAGCCTCGATGCCCTGCGCGGCGTCCACCAGCAGAACCGCACCCTCGCAGGCCTCCAGCGCCCGCGAGACCTCGTAAGTGAAGTCGACGTGGCCCGGGGTATCGATCAGATGCAGGACGAAATCCTCACCCGCATGCGCACCGGACGACGGCGTCCACGGCAACCGCACGTTCTGGGCCTTGATGGTGATACCGCGCTCGCGTTCGATATCCATCCGATCGAGGTACTGCGCGCGCATCTGCCGCTCCTCGACGACCCCGGTGAGCTGCAGCATCCGGTCGGCCAGCGTCGACTTACCGTGATCGATATGCGCGATGATGCAGAAGTTCCGGATCCGCGACGGATCGGTGAACGTCGTATCGGCGAAGCTGGCGGGCACTCCACTCCTCATGGGTATCGGGCGTACTGACGACCATCGTCCCATGGTGAGCCGGGTCACCGGTCCCCCGGCCCCCGCCCGCAGCGGTACTCCGACGGCCATCCGTGCCGTTATCCTCCTGAGATGCCCCGCAGTTGGAACAGTCTCGGCAAGCAGCTCACCGCGATCGCGATACAGCAGGGCCCGAAGCTCGTCCGCCGGCAGGCACCGCGACTGATGGAAGCGCTACTCGTCCGGGGCGGCACCCGCACCACTCGCCACGCCCAGCGCGCGGTGACCGGCCCCAAGGGCATCCCCGTCCGCCCGGCGGCCTCCACACCGGTCCCGACCGCGCAGCGCGCCCGCCGGGTGGTCTATGCACCCCGGCTCGACGGCCGCGCCGACCCCGGCGAAATCGTATGGACCTGGGTGCCCTTCGAGGAGGACCCGGACAACGGCAAGGACCGGCCGGTGCTCGTGGTGGGCCGGGACGGGCGCACGCTGCTGGGGTTGATGCTCAGCTCGAACCCGGAGCGCGACCACGATCCCGAATGGGTCGGTATCGGCGCCGGCACCTGGGATCATCAAGGCCGCGCCAGCTGGGTCCGGCTGGATCGGGTTCTCGACGTCCCCGAGGACGGTATCCGCCGGGAGGGCGCCATCCTGCCGCGCACACTGTTCGACCGGGTGGCACACCGCCTGGTCCGGGAGTTCCACTGGAGCTGAACCGGGCCCGGCGCCGCCGGATCAGGCCTCCAATTCCCGGGACCGCCCGAACAGCAGCCCGTACAGCAGCGCGCCGAGCACACCACCGATCAGCGGGAACAGGATGAACGCCCACAACTGGCCCATCGCGCCGTCCTGGTAGGGCGCCACGGCCAGGCTGCGGGCCGGGTTCACCGAGGTGTTGTCGACCGGAATCGAGATCAGGTGGATCAGCGCGAGGGTGAAACCGATGGCCAGACCGGCCTGCGGGATCTCCGAGATCCGGTCGGTTGCGGCCAGCACGACGAAAACGAGCAGCGCGGTCAGCATCACCTCGACGATGATCATCGCGGCCATCCCGTAGCCCTCCTGGATCACCACCTCACCGGCGGGACCGGTGACCGCCGACGGGCTGTGCCCACCCCAGCCGTTGGCGCCCAGCCCCGAGACCGCGCGGTCGTAGGAGGGCAGATTCTTGGCGATCGCGAACAGCACCAGACCGGCGAGCAGACCGCCCACCACCTGGGCAACGATGTAGCCCACCGCGGTCCTCGGTGAAACCCTGCCCATCAGGAGCTGCCCCACGGTCACCGCGGGGTTGACATGACAGCCGGAAACCGGCCCGATCGCATAGACCAATACGAGCAGCGACAGGCCGAACGCCAGTGCCACCCCCAGCGGCCCCACCTTCTCACCGGCCAGAACGGCCGTGCCGACACCGCCCATCACCAGGACGAACGTGCCGAGCGCCTCGGCCATCCATTTCCTCGTATCGGGGAGATCCGCGGGCTCGGCACCTTCGAGTACAGCTTCTCGTTCCTGCGCAGTGGGGGACATGACGCCACCTTCCGAGAGGGTCGCCGCCCCGCCGGGGCGCGCACCGGGAAACCTGGGTCGTGCTGCGAAACAATGGCCGAACTGCTCGGCACCTTACGCCGCACGAACGATCTTCACAACGACATACGGCCAGGTCACGGTGTTGCAACGCACCCACGATTTCGCGGCGCAGCGCCCTGCTGGTAACCTGGCCACTCGGCATTGCCGTACCCCGTGCCCGGGCAATCCGGGCCGGCTGTAATCAGGGCTGGTACGCGCATACAGACTTTCCGACCGAACCAGACAGGAACCAGAGGATACCGGCGTGGCCAATATCAAATCCCAGATCAAGCGGATCCGCACCAACGAAGCGCGGCGCCAGCGCAATCAGTCGGTGAAGTCGGAGCTGCGCACCCATATCCGCGCCTTCCGCACGGCCGCCGCGGCCGGCGACAAGGAGACCGCCACCGCGCGCCTCCAGTTCGTGAGCCGCAAGCTCGACAAGGCCGCCTCCAAGGGCGTCATCCACGCGAACCAGGCCGCGAACAAGAAGTCGGCGATGGCGCTCGCGCTGAACAAGCTCTGACAGAGACGAACTCTTCGCACAAAGCCGCCGGGACTTCGACGACCACGGCGGCTTTTGGTGTGCCAGGGCTCGGTCAGCGTATGTTTTCCGAGGCAGTACCGGATGGCGCTCGTCCGGATGTCGCTCCCCTGTCGTAGCATGCCGCCCATGGTTATGTTGTATGCGAACCAATCGGTCGTCCAAGCCGAGGATCTGCCCGGCGTCATCCGTGCCGCCGAGGTACTCGGTATCGGTGTGAAAATCGAGAATGTGCTGGTCCCCGCCGACGACGACGGTAGCCAGGTCGTCGTCTGGATGGTCACCCGAGACGAGGAGACCCCCGTCTACGAAGAGTGGGAAGGGCGCTTCGAAGAAGTTGCGGAGGAAGCGCTGGAACTCAGCTCGGTCGATTAACTTCGACCCGCCCGGAGGGCCACGCGATGGTCTTCTCCACCATCTCCCCGCGAGACCCCGGGTCCGATACGTCCGATACCGCAGCCCCTCACAGCCCGGCGGTTTCAGCGCCATTGCCCGGCCCGGTTACCGGGCGGCTTCGGCGCCACAGCCCTCGCTCGGCAGCTTTCGGCGCCACAGCCCCGACTTCACCGCCCGCCGGCTTCGACCCCGCGGTCGATGCTCACGTCACGGCCCAGGCGGCTCGGCTGTCGCGGCGCTCAGTCACGTCCCTGTAGCGCCAGCAGTTTCAGTACGGCGTCTTCGAGCGCGAACCCGGAATCCGCGGCCCCACCTTTGACATCAGCGTTCAGCGTCGCCACGACCTGCAGCGCGGAGCCGATCGCGGCCGGCGACCAGGCGCGCGCCTGAGCCTGCGCCTTCTTCACCTTCCACGGTGGCAACCCCAGCGGTCCCGCCAGTTTGAACGGGTCACCGCGCCCCGCCGAGCCGACCTTGGCGATCGTATGCACGGAATCGGCCAGCGCGTCCGCCAGCACCACATGCGGAACCCCGCGGTCCTGCGCCCAGCGCAGCGCCTCCACCGCACCGGCCCTATTCCCCGCGACGGTCAGATCCGCGACCTCGAAACCCGAAACTTCCGCTTTGCCGGAGTAGTACCGCCGCACGGCGGCGAGGTCGATCTTCCCACCGGTATCGGCGACCAGCTGCGAACAGGCGGCCGCCAGCTCCCGCAGCTCCGATCCCACCGCGTCCAGCACCGCCTGTACGACCTCGCCGGAAACCCGCGCTCCGGCCGCCCGGAATTCGGCCCGGACGAACTCGGCGCGCTCGGAGGCTTTGGTGAGCTTTGCGCATTCGTGAATCTCGGCTCCGGCCTTCCGTAAAACCGGCACCAGCCCCTTGGCCCGGCCACCCCCGGAATGCACCACCATCAGCACCACCCCCTCTGGCGGGGCCGCTACAGCCTCGGTGATCACGGCCACGGCTTCCTTACCGGCCTGATCCGCCGATTCGAGAATGATCACCCGGTCCTCGGCGAACAGCGAAGGACTGAGCAGCTCCGCCAGCTCCGCACTACTGGCATCGCCCGCACGCAACCGGTCGACCGGGACGGAGTCCGGGTCGGGGGCGCCCGCCCGCACCAGCGCCGTCACTCCCGCGATCACCCGCTGAATCAGCAGTTCTTCTTCCCCCAGGACCAGGTGCACCGCCGCTCGCTCGCTCACGGCTCCGATCGTACGGCGCGCCCCCGACCGTTCCCGGGATCGACCTCGCCGGGGCCCCGCCTCCGGGTGCAGCCGTACGGTACGAACCTCGAGATCGAGATCCGCCCCGTTATCCGGACGAAAGCGACCGCTACCACCAGTGTGCCCACAGGAGCAGGGGGAGGTAGACGGTAGCAACGCCGAGTGCGGTGGCCGCCAGGTATCGGCGAAGCCGCGCGATACGAAGCGCCACGATCCCACCGGCCGCCACGCCGGCGGCGAACACCCCGCCGGATGTCCCCCCGGGCACGGTGAGCAGCGCGCCGGGGACGTCTGCCGCTTCGGTGGCCACGGTGCACAGCCACCACAGCGGTGGGCCGGTGAGGTGCAGGAGCAGCTCCGCGGGCGGATACCAGAAGGTGGATACCACTGCGGCTGCCGCCCCGAGAACGGTGACCGGTGCGATCACCGGCGCCACGAGGATATTCGCGACCACCGCCACCATGCTGACTTTGCCGGACAGGGCGATGGTGATCGGTGTGGTGACGACGAAGGCCGCGGTGGCAACGGCAACGAGTTCGGCGGGCAAGCGCCACCAGCCGTGGCCCCGGAGAAAGTCGGCCCAGCTCGGCGCCAGCAGCAATAAGGCACCCGTCGCCAGGACCGAGAGCGCGAAACCCGCCTGCACCGCGAGGGATGGCCACAGGGCGAGCAGCCCGATCACCGCGGCACACAGTGCGGGCAACGCCTGTTTGCGGCGACCGGTCAGCAGGGCGAGCAAGGTGACCGACCCCATGGCAGCGGCCCGCAGCACGCTGGGATCGGGCCGCGCGATGACGACGAAGAAAACCAGTGCGGTCGCAGTCACGCAGAAGCTCAGGCGCGGACCACAGGTCAGTATCCGGGTCACCGCCAGCACCACGGTCAGGAGCACAGAAAAATTCGCGCCACTGACAACACACAGATGCTGTAATCCGGACGCGACGAAATCCTCGTGGACTCGATCGGACAGGCCCGAGGTGTCTCCCACGACCAGCGCAGGAAGCAGCCCGGCCGCGTCGGGCGCGAGCGCGGGCCGGGCGACGGCGGCCAGATCCGCGCGCACTCCCGCGGCCAGGTCCTGCCACCACGGCAATGGCCCGGCAGCGGCCGGTGGACCGACCGGGTGCAGCGTGACGACCGTCAGATCGTGGTGCCGCGGGGGCGCGGTGCGGGCCCGGAATTCGATCGGCTGCCCGGGCAGCAGTTCGCCCCAGCGCGGACCGGCGGCCAGGACGACCACCGATCCACCCGCCCGGACGATCTCGTCGCGATAGCCGAACTCGCGCAGTCCGGCACGCACCACCCACAGCCGACCGGCCCCGGTCCCGCTGCTCCGCACAGGTTTCGGGTCGTCGGACGGGGTGACCACCACATGTACTGTCACCTCGTCCGGTACCGCCCGGAGCGGATGGACATCCACGTGATGCTCGCGCCAGGCACCCGCCAGCGCAAACCCCACACCGAGCACGGCAGCACCGAATACCGTCGTCGCGATCACCCGGTAACGCTCACTGCGGTGTGCTACTCCTGCCCACAACAGGGCCCAGGAAGCCATTGCCACCGACGTCAGGCCGACCGCGACCGCGACCCCGACCAGCCATCCCGCGGCGACAGCCGAAATCGTTGCCGTCCAGCACACCAGGGCGGCCGGCAGCAGCCGGGCATCCAGCACCCGCGCAACACCATCGGCGCCGCCGGCCGGCGGGTCGTCCCGATCCGCGTTGCCGGCACGGCCCGTGCCGGTCACCGCTGGATCCGGGCAAAGACCCGCGCGAACCACCGATGCCCTTGCCCCGCTCTGCCACTCGAGGCACCACCCGCTCGCGCCGGCCTCCGGGGGCCGGGCCCCGTGCCGCCGGACTCGGTCATACCGTCACCACTTCCCGGAGCCGGGCGAGCCGGGCCGGGCCTATACCGTCGACCTCGGCCAGTTGTTCCACGTCGCTGAACCGCCCGTTCGTCTCCCGCCAGGCGATGATCGCCTTCGCGGTGACCGGGCCGACACCGGGCAGCGCGTCGAGATCGGATTCGGTAGCGGTGTTCAAGTTCACCGGAGTGGACGCCGTACCGGCGGCGTCCGGGGCTGCCGCCGCTGCTTTTCCGCCGCTCACCGTGGCGCTGCCCGGCCGCGGGGACGCGGTATCGGCGGGGCCGACCCGGATCTGATCGCCGTCCGCGAGGCGCTGGGCCAGGTTGAGCCCGGTCAGGTCGGCACCGGTGAGTACACCACCGGCGGCGCTGAGGGCGTCGGCGACCCGGGCTCCCGGTGGTAGCCGGACGAGACCGGCCTCGTGCACCAGACCCACCACGCTCACCACCAGCTCGGCCGGCGGCGGGTCCGGCGCTGTCCCGGGTGCGGCCGGCGCGGTGGCGGACACCGGCACCGCGGCCGGCACCGCGGCCGGGAGCGCGGCGGGATGGGCGGCCGGCAGCGGCGGTACGGGCGCCGCGACGGGGCGCTCCCAGAACACCACCACCAGTGTGACCAGGAAGGCGAGCAGCCCCACCCCCGCCATGGTCACCACCCCGCGGCGGCCCGGGTCCAGCCGCGCGTCCCGGAATCGGGGCGGTATCAGGCGTTCCCGCCAGGTGGGTGCATCGGGCCCGGCGTCGAGCCAGCGCGGGGTGCGGACACCGTCGTCATCGTCGGTGAGTGCGGTATTCGGGTGCGGCGCATCGATCCCGGAATCGTCGCGCCGGCCGCCGCCGATGTATCCGCCCAGCTGCCGGTGTACCCGTTCCCGCTCGTCTTGTCGTGCCATGCTTGCGACGCTAGGCCCGCGGCGGTATCGAATTTCCATCCCGACCAGGCAACTCGACAAGCCTGTGGACAACCCTGCGCTGTGGACAACCCCGCTCACCGGCCGATGGACAGCCGACCGGGGTGGAAAGGCCCGAATTCGGTGGGCCCTACCGCACGGGCGACATCACATGCCTCCGGCCCCACTCGACGAACGGCCCGACCAGTCGGTGCGAAATCCAGCAGCCGGCCCCGCGGATTCCGCTCCCGGGCAGCCACAATGCCGACCGTTCCGGCGCTGCAGACACGGTAACGGGCGGACGGACCGCTCCCGGGCTCGCGCTGGAAGACGCCGTCACCGCCTGCGACGAGTCGGCGTCGACCGGCCCGCGGGCAAGGTCTCGGCCGCCGTGCACAACTGTGCCGGGGCTCAGCCCCACCCGCCGGGTAGTACCAGTACGCCGACCGCCCCGACCCCGAGATGCACCCCGAGTGCGGGCCCGAATTCCGCCGTCAGGATCTCCCGGACCTGTGGTAGGCGTTCACGTAGCTGAGCGATCACCGATTCCGCGGCATCGGCCGCATCCAGATGCTGTACCCCCACAACGGCTTCCCCGGATCCGGCAGCAGCGGCAGCGGCAGCCACCAGTTTCACGACTGCCTTCGACCGGGTGCGTACTTTCTCCCGCAACTCCAGTCTGCCCTGCACCAACTGCAGGATCGGCTTGCTCACCAATTCACTGGCAAAGAATCCGGCCGCGGTACTGAGCCGCCCACCGCGGCGTAGTTGTTCGGTGCGATTCACCAGGATGAAGGTGTGCGAGCTCTCCGCCGCCGTGACGGCGGCGGAGTGCACGGCGCCCAGTGAAGCACCCGCGGCGGCCGATCGGGCGGCAGCCAGCGCGGGCAGCCCGGTCGCCAGGCCCGCGCCGAGCGAATCCACCAGTCGCACGGACTCTTCGGCGCCCATATCCCGGACCGCCTGCCGCCCGGACTCCCAGGTGGCGGACAGCTGCCGGGACAGGTGCACCGCGACCACGCCGTCGCCGCCGCTGCGCGCCAGTGCCGCGGTATAGGCGTCGCGGAGCTCACCCGGAGACGGTGCGGAGGTGCTGACGGCGTCCGCGGTGTAGTCGATATCGAGGTCGTCGACACCCTCGCGGATCGTTGTATCTCCGACCAGGACATGTAAGGGCACGATATCGATACCCAGCTCACCGACGAGGTCCGCGGGCAGGCTGGCGGACGAATCGGTGACGATCACGACCGCCACAGCTCATCCCACCTCGCGCAGTATTTTCACCATCGATGTGGCGACCTCGGAATGCCCGTCCCACCCCCAGTGGATACCGTCGGGGTTCGCGTCGCCGGAGAAGATGTTGTCGTGCACGGCGGCCTTCAGATCGACCAGCGGCACACCGGTACGCGCCGACCAGCTCTCGAGTGCCCGCACCGCCGGTTCCCGGCCGCGGTGCACCCGCCCGTAGGCGTCGCAGTCGTGCACCGACGGCAGTACCGCCACCATCGGCAGCTCGGGCCGCAGCTGTGCCAGCGCCGTACGGCATTGTTCCAGGTAGTCCACGCTGACCTCCGGCGGCAGCGCGACCCGGCTGCCCAGCTTCGAGGCCCTGGGCTGGACCCATTGGTAGACCGAACGCACAACCCGGCGAAGCCCGGCAGGCCGGATATAGCGGATCAGTTCGCGGAGCGCGGTGGGCAGCGGCGAGGGCAGCGAATCCATACCGCCCACCGCGAAAACCACCGCACCGGCATGCGGTACGGCCGCCCAGACTCGGGGGTCGCCGATCAACGCCCAGTAAGCGTCGCGGCAGGTCCAGCCGATACGGGCCACCAGTTCGACATCCCAGTCGAGTTCGGACGCCACCAGATTCGGCCAGATCCGGGGATGATCGGCGGGCAAACCACCCTTGGGCCCGAAATAGGACAGCGAATCGGCGATCACCAGCAATACCGGCCGCCGGCGCACCGGGTCTCCGGCCGCGGCTCCGCCGAGCGGGAGGGTTGCGGCAGCGCCGTCGGTGTGGTCCGCGGGCGAGCCGGTTACCGGCATGGGGTGCGGATCGACCGACCCCTGGACGGGCCCGGTCGTTTCCGGCCGGCTCGTATCCTCCGACCTGCCTGTCACTGCGCGACCCTCCTGATGATCAGACTGCCTTACGCATATCGTCGCCGTCGGCACTCTCGGCGTTCTCGTCCTGTTGCGGCTCGGTCGCCGGGCCGAACAGCGCATCGGGAAGCGCGCGTTCCGGTTTCGCGGAGACCCGCTGGAACAGTTCGTCCGGAATCTGCCGGTTCAGGTCTTCAGATGACATCGGGTGCTACTTTCGCCGCTGCGTTCCACACATCGAGACGCCAGCCGGGCTTCTCGATGCTCGGACCGTGGCTGCTCAGCTGCACCCAGCTGGCATTGGCCAGGCCACCGAGGGCCGGCCAGTTCTGGGGCGGCAGGTCGAGCAATGCGGCCGTGAGCGCGGCGATCAGCCCGCCGTGCGCCACGAGAATCATAGTGGCGCCCGGCCAATCCCGCCGCTCGGCGAACAATTCCTGCACCACCGGCAGCGCCCGGGCGCCTACCTCGAGCTTCGATTCGCCGCCGGGCGGGGTGAAGGTCGCGTCCATCCGCCATTCCAGGCGCGCGCCCGGATAGAGCGAATCGACCTCCACATCGCCCATCCCCTGCCAGTCACCGAGGTGGGTTTCGCGCAGCCGCGGCTCCCGGATCACTTCCAGGCCGGAATGCTCCGACAGCGCCTGCGCGGTCTCGTAGGCCCGTTTCAGATCGGACGACACCAGGCCGATCGCCTTGTGCGAGACGAGCTCCCGCGCGGCCTCCTTCGCCTGCCGCCGTCCCAGGTCGGTGAGATCGGTATCGATCTGCCCCTGCATCCGGTCGCTTGCGTTCCATTCGGTTTGCCCGTGGCGCAACAGGATCAGGGTGCGCACACCGGTTTTCTGAGTCACTCGGTATCTCCAGCACTTTCTTCATCGGCGGCCTCCGGCACACCGATCCCCTCGACCGGAACGACGGGGCAGTCTTTCCACAGCCGTTCCAGCGCATAGAAATTACGTTCGTCGTTGTGCTGGATGTGCACCACCACATCGACATAGTCCAGGAGTGCCCAGCGGCCCTCGCGGGTCCCTTCCCGGCGAACGGGTTTGTGCCCGGCCGCGCGCAGTTTCTCTTCGACATTATCGACGATGGCGTTGACCTGGCGCTCGTTCGGCGCCGAAGCGATCACGAAACAGTCGGTGATCACCAACTGCTCGGAGACGTCGAGCACCACCACATCGGCGGCCAGTTTCTCGTCCGCGGCCAACGCGGCGACGGTCGCCATCTGCACTGCCTGGGCTGTCGCAGTCATGGTGTGGTTCCCCCTGGTCCTCGGTTCACGCTTCCATTACCTTCCGCTTGCGCCGGCACGTAGAGGTGCCGTTTCGATATGTATTGCACGACCCCGTCCGGTACCAGGTACCACACGGGCCGGCCCTCGGCCGCGCGCCGACGGCATTCACTCGACGAGATGGCCAGCGCGGGGACCTCGATCATCGTGACCGCATCGTCGGGCATACCGCGCAGATGGTCGGCCAGATGATCGATATTCAGCTCGTACCCCGGCCGGCTGACGCCCACGAATTTCGCCAGCTCGAACAGTTCCGCCCAATCCTGCCAGGTGAGGATGCTGGCCAGCGCGTCCGCCCCGGTGATGAAGTACAGTTCGGCGCCCGGGTGCTGGGCGTGCAGATCGCGCAGGGTGTCGACCGTGTAGGTCATCTTGCTGCGGTCCACGTCGGCGCGGCTCACCGAGAACCGCGGGTTGGAGGCGGTGGCGATCACCGTCATCAGGTAGCGGTCCTCGGCCGGACTGACCCGCCGGCCCGATTTCTGCCAGGGCTGGCCGGTGGGGACGAAGATGACCTCGTCGAGGTCGAACCGGTGCGCGACCTCGCTGGCCGCGACCAGGTGCCCATGGTGGATGGGGTCGAAGGTGCCACCCATCACCCCCAGCTTGGGTCCGCCCTGGCCTGTTCCGCGCATGAGTGTCGAGCTTAACGGGTCGGCCTCAGGCGGTATCTTCCGTCTATCGGGCATGCCCGCGGACGCGGAGGCCGAAGCGAAGGCGGAGGTATCGCATCAGACCGGCAGCAGCCGCGACACCACGGCCGTGAGCTGGGACGCGGACCGGCATTCGTGCATTTCGATGACCTGCTGGTAGCGGTCGGCGGCCGAATCGCCGGACCCCCAGTTCTGGCGCGGTTCGGGGTTGAGCCAGTGCGCGTGCTTGGCGACGGCGACCAGCTCGGACAGGGTGGACAGTTCCGGGTCGCGGTAGTTGGTGCGGGCGTCACCGAGGATCAGCAACGAGCTCCGGCTGGTGACCGCGTCGGCGAATCCGCCGGCGAAGCTGGTCAGCGCGCTGCCGTAGTCGGAGTGACCGTTGAAGCCGACGATATCGGCCTCGGCGAAGATCCGCTGCATGGCCTCGTCGAGCTGGGTGTGCGGGTCGAAGAACCGGGTCACCTCGTCGGTGTGGTCGACGAAGGCGAAGATCCGCACCTTGGAGAACTGCTCGCGCAGGGCACTCACCAGCAACAACGTGAAATTGCTGAACCCGGCGACGGAACCGGACACATCGCACAGCAGCACCAGCTCCGGGCGGCCGGGCCGCGGTTTGCGGTTCACCAGGTCGATCGGGACGCCACCGGTGGACATGGATTTACGCAGCGTTTTCCGCAGATCGATCTCGCCCCGCCGGGCATGCCGCCGGCGGACCGCCAGCCGGGACGCCAGGATCCGCGCGAGACGCTGCGTACTGCGCTTCAACTCGGCCAGCTCGTTCTGCGAAGCACGCAGGAAATCCACGTCCTCGGCCTGCCGCGCGACCCCGTACGAAGCGACCCGCTCCCGGCCGATCCGTTCGGCCACCCGGCGCCGCGTCTCCGCCTCCACCGTCCGCCGGAAGTTGTCGATCCGGCCGCGTGCCGTCCGGCGCGCGATCTCGGTCTCGAAATCGCTCATATCCGGGGTGGTCATCCCGGCCAGCATCTGCGCCAGCACAGTCTGCGGCTGAATCTCCTTGAGCGCCTGATACGACGAGAACGACGCGCCGCGCGCCGACTGGTATTGCCCCAGCTGCTCCACCAGCTGCGCGGCCATCAGCGCCTGCGCGCCGCCGGAGTTCTCGTCGGCGAGCATTTCGGCCAGCATCTGCCGCAACGCGGGAACGTCGAGCCGGCCGTCTTCGCGGTACGGCAGTTCGATCTCCGCGGCGGCGTCGCGCTCCCCGATGGCGACCGGGAACCAGAGATCGAACAGGCCGTCGTAGGTGGCGCGGTGGGTGGTGCGCCGCAGCAGCGCGCACGCCAGTCCCTCCCGCACGGCTTCCCGGTCCATGAGGTCGAGTACGGAAAGCACACGGCCCGCGTCCACCGTTTCCGAGGGACCGACCGGGATCCCCCGCGCCCGCAGCGCCGCCACGAACCCCACCAGGTGCCCCGGCAGTCCGTGCGGGGCCAGTGGCGGTTCCTCGGTCACCGCCATGATCAGACCGGTTTCAGCTCGGCCAGCGCACGCTGGTGGTCGCTGCGGTGTTTCAGTACGACGCCGAGGGTTTCGCGCACCGTCGTATCGTCGAGGCCGGTATGCCCGAGCGCGAGCAGGGTGCGCGCCCAGTCGATCGTTTCGGCCACCGACGGCAGTTTCTTCAACTGCATACCGCGCAGCACATGCACGATCTGCACCAGTTGCGCCGCCACGGCCTGCGGGAGTTCCGGCACCCGGCTCGCCAGGATGCGCCGCTCCAGATCCTCGTCCGGGAAATCCAGGTGCAGGTACAGGCAGCGTCGTTTCAGCGCCTCGGACAGCTCCCGGGTGGCATTGGAGGTCAGCACCACGAACGGTTTCCGGTCGGCGGTGATGGTGCCCAGTTCCGGGACGGTGACCGCGAAATCGCTGAGCACTTCGAGCAGCAGCCCCTCGATCTCCACATCGGCTTTATCGGTTTCGTCGATGAGCAGCACGGTCGGGTCGCAACGCCGGATCGCGGTGAGCAACGGCCGCGACAGCAGGAATTCCTCGGTGAACACATCGGCTTTGGTGGCGGCCCAATCGTTCTCACCGGCGGCCTGGATGCGCAGGATCTGTTTGGCGTGATTCCACTCGTAGAGCGCTCGCGCCTCGTCCACGCCTTCGTAGCACTGCAGCCGCACCAGTTCCGCGCCCGAGGTCTGTGCCACCGCCCGCGCCAACTCGGTTTTGCCGACCCCCGCCGGGCCCTCGATGAGCAGCGGCTTACCGAGACGATCGGCCAGGAAAACCGAGGTCGCTGTCGCCTTGTCGGCCAGATAGCCGGTTTCGGCGAGGCGGACCTGCACATCATCGACCGACGCGAAGATCGGCTCCTGAACCGGCGGGATGGGGGAACTCGCGGGCTCCATGGGGCGTCCTTCCGTCGAACTCTGCCCATCCCACGCTACCGGGCCCCCGGCCGGCAGACCTCGTCCCCCGGAGCCAAGAGACTCAGCTCACCGCCGAGCCGGGCTGCCGGACGAGTCCGCGTGCACGGCCCAGCGGCACACGACCGACGAATTGCCGGGCCGGCGAGCCGGGGCGTTCGACCCTGCAACGTCCCGGTTCACCGGAGATGAGGCCTGGTTCGCCCCTCCCGGACAGCGGGTCGGCCTCGATCGCTGCGTGTGGTGTATGCCGAGACCTTCGAGTTGTACAGGGGCGACGAACCGCAGTTCGGTGGACTCGTCGGCGATAGTGGAGTCACCACCTATGACACGAGAGCACGGCTCACGGGTGCGAGCCCAGGTCGCGCGTCGGTGCGGCGGGGTGGTTCTACGCGGGACGGATCTGCCCGGATCCCCGGACGACCCATTTCGACGACGTGAGTTCCGGCAACCCCATCGGACCGCGGGCGTGCAGTTTCTGGGTGGAGATACCGATTTCGGCGCCGAAGCCGAACTGCTCGCCGTCGGTGAAGGCCGTGGAAGCGTTGACCATGACCGCTGCCGCGTCGACCCGGCGGGCGAACTCGTCGGCCGCCGCGAGTTCGCCGGTGACGATGGCTTCGGTGTGGCCGGTGCCCCAGGTGTTGATGTGGTCGACGGCTGCGTCCAGATCGTCGACGATCTTCACGGCGATATCGAGGGTCAGATACTCCTGGGCCCAATCCTCGTCCGTGGCTGGAGTCATGCCGTCGAGGTCGCCGTGCAGGGTGACACCCTTGTCCGCCAGGGCCTTGCCCAGCCGCGGCAGGGCGGTTTCGGCGATGGCCGCGTCGATCAGCACGGTCTCGGCGGCATTGCACACGCTGGGCCGGCGGGTCTTGGCGTTGATCAGGATTTCCTCGGCCATATCCAGGTCGGCGCCGGAATGCACGTAGACGTGGCAGTTGCCGGTACCGGTTTCGATGGTCGGCACCTGGGCGTCGCGGACCACCGCGTCGATGAGGCCGGCGCCGCCGCGCGGGATCACCACGTCCACCAGGCCGCGGGCCTGGATCAGGTGGGTCACGCTGGAGCGGTCCTCGCTGGGCAGCAGTTGGACGGCGTCGGCCGGGAGACCTGCGCCGGTGAGCGCCGAACGCAGCACCTCGACCAGCGCCGCATTCGACCGGGCCGCCGACGACGACCCGCGCAGCAGCGCCGCGTTACCCGATTTCAACGCGAGCCCGAAGGCGTCCACGGTGACGTTCGGCCGCGCCTCGTACACCATGCCGACCACTCCGAGCGGTACCCGGACCTGCCGGATCTCGAGCCCGTTGGGCAGGGTGGACCCGCGTTCCACCACACCCACCGGGTCCGGCAGGGCGGCCACCTGGCGCAAGCCCGAGGCGATCCCGTCTATCCGGTCCGCGGTGAGCCGCAATCGGTCCAGCAGCGAATCCTCGGTACCGGCCGCTTTGGCGGCCACCAGATCCTCACCGTTGGCTTCCAGCACCGAATCCGCGGCGGCCAGCAGCGCGTCCGCCGCGGCGTGCAGCGCCTCGTTCTTCTGGGCCGTGGTGAGCTGGGCGAGCACCCGGGACGCAACCCGCGCCCGGCGTGCCGCCTCGTGCACGGCCTCACGCATATCGAACTCAGCGGTGGTCTCTGCTGCCGTCATAGGTATACAGCCTACGCACCGGGAAAACCGGATTTCATCGGTGCTCACACGTTACGTTCTCCCCGTGACCACGCCACTGATCGCCGTGCTCGGCAGTATCAACATGGATCTGGTGACCACCACCGCGGCCCGCCCCGCACCCGGTGAAACGGTGCTCGGCCGCGGTTTCACGATGGTGCCCGGCGGTAAAGGCGCCAACCAGGCAATCGCGGCGAGCCGGGCCGGTGGGCAGACGATGTTCCTGGGCGCGATCGGCACCGATGTCTTCGCCCCGAGGCTGCGCGCCGTGCTCACCGAATCCGGCGTGGACACCACCGGGCTGCGGGTGCTCGACGGGCCGAGCGGTATCGCGACGATCGTGGTCGACGATTCCGGGGAGAACAGCATCATCGTGGTCGGCGGCGCCAATACCGCGGTAGCAGACCTGACCGCCGCGGACCGCACCGCCATCGCCGCCGCCGATATCCTCGTCTGCCAGCTCGAGGTACCCCTCGAGACAGTGACGGCCGCGGCCCGCCATGCACGCGCACACGACACCACCGTGATCCTCAACCCGTCGCCGGTGCAGCATCTTTCCGACGAACTGTGGGCGCACGTGGACGTTGCCGTAGTGAACACCGGTGAGGCCGAACACTTGGGCGGACTGCTCGACCGGGTACCGCACGTGGTGGTCACGCTCGGCGCACACGGTGCCCGGTATCGCGGCCCCGACGGCGCGGAGACCACCGCCGCGGGTCCCCCGGTCGAGGTCGTCGACACGACCGGCGCGGGCGATACATTCACCGGAGCACTCGCCGTGCGCTGGGCGCAGGGGCCGGCCACCGCATTGCGCTTCGCCTGCACCGCGGGCTCACTGGCCACTACCGGGCTCGGTGCCAGCGCGTCGATTCCGTGGCGCACCGAGATCGAGGCTGCCCTGCCCGGCTGAATCCGTTTCCGGCGAAGCGATCGCGGCACCGTTCCCGGCCCGGCGACCATACCGGCCGGCACCTCGAAATAATCGGATGTGCGCCCGCGCTGCGCGGCCTACCGTGAAGTATGGCGGCGGGAAACGGTCCGCCGTGAACGGAAGGATCGAGACAATGTTTCCGGTCGAGCTGTCCGGTACCCGGGCGCGGACGTTGATGTGGGCCCAGGAGAGCGAGATCGATGCGGCGGCGCTGCAACAGCTGCGCAATATCGCCCGGCTGGAATGGGTGCACGGCGTCCGGGTCATGCCGGATGTGCACCTCGGGAAGGGCGCCACCGTCGGCTCGGTGATCGCCATGCGTGACGCGGTCGCACCGGCAGCGGTCGGAGTCGATATCGGCTGCGGTATGGAGAGCGTGCGCACCGATCTGACCGCAGCCGATCTGCCCGACGACCTGCGCGCCCTGCGCTCGGCGATCGAGGCGGCGGTACCGGTGGGCTTCAATGCCCACAAGAAGCCGGTGCAGGTGAGCAAACTGGCACCGGGACCGTCCGGTGTCGCTACCCCGACGCTGCGTACCGGCTGGGATCGGTTCTGGTCGGCGTTCGACGACCTCGACGAGTCCGTGGCACCGCGGGAGTCCAAGGCGCACAAGCAGATGGGTTCGCTGGGCGGGGGCAACCACTTCATAGAGGTTTGCCTGGATCAGGACGATCAGGTGTGGATCCTGCTGCATTCCGGCAGCCGCAATATCGGCAAGGAAATCGCCGAACGGCATATGGCGGTGGCCCGCGAGCTGCCGCACAATCAGAACCTGGTCGATCGCGACTTGGCGGTGTTCCTGGCGAACACCCCGGAAATGACGGCCTACCGGCACGACCTGACCTGGGCGCAGGAGTACGCGGCCCGCAACCGCGCGGTCATGCTGGCGCTGGTGTGCGAGGCGGTGCGCAAGCAGTTCCCCACCCGCGAGGTCCGGTTCGATACGCCTATCTCGTGCCACCACAATTATGTGGCGGAGGAGAACATCGACGGTGTCCCCATGCTGGTGACTCGTAAGGGCGCGGTCCGCGCCGGGGCGGGCGATATGGCGCTCATCCCGGGCTCGATGGGAACTCGCTCCTACGTGGTACGCGGTAAAGGCAACCCCGAGTCGTTCCAGTCGGCATCGCACGGTGCGGGCCGGCGGATGAGCCGCAATGCCGCCAAGCGGCAGTTCAGTGTGGCGGATCTGGTCGCCCAGACCGAAGGGGTGGAGTCGCGTAAGGACGCCGGTGTCCTGGACGAGATCCCGGCGGCCTACAAGAACATCGACGAGGTGATCGAGGCCCAGCACGATCTGGTCGATGTGGTGGCCACCCTGCGCCAGGTGCTCTGTGTGAAGGGCTGAATATGCGGCGGGCCTGCCGGCCGGTCCGCCGCATACCCGGTGGTCGAGGCCACTGTGGACGTCTGTATCCCGGGCTGCTGTTCTTCGGGCAGCCGGGCCCCGGAGTCCGGCTCACCCGGCGAGCCGACGGCGCAGCAGACCGGCGGTGAGCCCAGCGCCGAACAGCAGCACACCGACCATGAGCACCACCCCGCCGGACAGCCAGCTGTACAGCGCATGATCGAGATCCGTGGGCAGCCCGGGAACGGCCGAGACCAGCCGGTAGGTGCGTTCGGGTATCACGATCTGGACCACGCCGGGCAGGATTCCCCACACCAGCCCCGCGGCCATGGCCGCTCCCGGCACGGCGACCGCGAGCGCCGCGACGACCAGTAGCAGCGCCGCGCCCAGCACGGACTGGATCGGCGCCAGCCAGCGATCGGTGGCATCCCACCATCTGCCGGTGAGGACAGCGCCGTTGGCTGCGATACCGAGCGCCACCGGTGTGAGCAGCAGCGCGGCCGCGGTCGCCGCGATCGCGCGCGGGGTTCGTCCCGAAAACCGGCGGTCAGCCTCCAGATCACCACGATTCCGCTCGACGATTTCGGTCATCCAGCACTCCTCGGGGCCGGTCGGTACTCGGTCGGCAGCCATTGTCCGTCGCCATCGACCCGACCCGTACAACTGGCCACCCGCCGCCGCGAGTCGGCCGGCATGAACGGCCACCGGTCGGCCCAGCCGTCTGCGCGTACGTCGCAGCGTTGCCCGCGCACGCCGACGGGCCTCTCTTCGACCTGCACAGGCAAGCGGTCACCTCTTCCGGGGTGACCGATCGGACGGTTGCTGTTGTGCCGATACGAGCCGAGCATCCGGGCCGCTCGCGCCGAGTCAGCGAGCAATCCCGTTGACTAGTTATCATCCGATGCATACTCTTATTTATCAGTCGATAACAACAATCATTCGGGCCCGCCCGAATCTCCTTCCAGAGGAACCGCCATGTTCGGCACACTCATGATGTTCGTCGTCCCCACACTCGTCCTCCGCCTGCTCGGCCTGGTCGGTCTACGCCGCTTCGCCACCTGGCGCGTCGCCGCGGCGCACGGGCTGGCCTTCCTGTTCACCATGACCGGGCTGGCGCATTTCATGCCCGATTCGGTAACCGTCATGCCCAGCCACAGCGACCTGGCGGCTATGGTGCCCAGCGCGATCCCGTTCCCGGAATTCGCCGTGTACGCAACCGGTGTCCTGGAGTTGGCGGGCGCCGCCGGCCTGCTGTTCGCCGGCACCCGCCGCTGGGCCGGGCTCGGACTCGCCGCACTGCTGGTCGTCATGGTGCCGGCGAATATCTACGCGGCGGTCGAGGACATACCGCTCAACGGCGAACCACCCACACCACTGTGGTTCCGGATTCCCGAGCAGATCGTGTACTTCGCTGTCGCGCTCTGGGTGGCACAGGCGCTGCCATCGATATCGGGCGGTCGCGCAGAAGCCGAGCCGCACGCGGCCGCCACCCCGGAGATCGCGGGCCGCAGCCACTGAGCCACCGATGCCACGCGGCCTTGCCCGGCCCTTTTCCGGCCGGGCAAGGCCGTGCAGCGCAGCGGTCCCCGCCGGCTCCGGAACAAGACCGCGCGGCGCACCGGGCGCGGCGGGTACGGACCACCGCGGCCGGCACCCCGACGAGGCAAGGCCGCGCGCCGTCCGTGCCGATCCCCGTGCCGGGTAGGCGAACAGCGCCCCCGGCGACGATCAGCCCTGCGGGGTCGGCACGAGGATCAGTTCGGCGATATTGAGCCGCGCCGGAGCCGCGGTCGCGAAGGCGATCGCCTCGGCGATATCGTCCGGCTCCAGGATCGTCATCGACGAGCGCCACTCGTCCAACTGCTCCCGCTGCGCCGCCCAGCTCATCCCGGCACCGAGTTCGGTTCCCACGAAACCGGGTTCGATGCTCTTCACCCGCACGCCCCGGGGCCCGTATTCCGCCCGCATATTGCGGGTCAGATGCGCAACCGCCGCCTTGGTGGCGCAGTAGACGGCATACTCGGGGAAGATCGCGTGCCCGCCGATCGACCCCACCAGCACCAGATCGGCCCGTCGGCCGCCGCCCGCCGCCGCCAGCAGATCGTCGATGAAAGCCCGCGCTGTGTACAGCAACCCGGTGACATTGGTACCGACCATCTGCTCCCACTCCCCGACCTCCGCGGATTCGAACGGCGCGCCGAGCATGACGCCCGCGTTCGCGACCACCAGATCCACCGGTCCGAGCGCCGCCCGGATCGTGGCGGCCGCATCGCGCACCGAATCCCGGTCCGCCACATCGGCGACAACAGCCACCGCGGCACCGCCGATCTCGGCCGCCAATTCCTCGATACGTTCCTTACGCCGGCCCAGCAGCGCGACCTCGGCACCGGCTGCAGCCAATCGCCGCGCGGTGGCGGCACCGATTCCGCTGGAAGCGCCCGTGACCACCGCGACCCGGCCGTTCAGATTCCCGTTGTTCGTCATGTCCACAACACTCGGCCCCGGGCCCGGCCGCTGCCAGGTCGCGGATTTCCTGGTAGTCGCGGGGCCACCCAGCCCGCCCGCCCCGCGCCTACGCTGAACACATGAATTCGGACAACCGCCTGGGAACGTTCCTGCGGGCCCGCCGCGAACTGGTCCGGCCGGAAGAATTCGGCCTGCCCGGCGGTGGCCGGCGCCGGGTCGCGGGCTTGCGGCGCGAAGAAATCGCGATGCTCGCGGGGGTGAGCGCCGACTACTACGTGCGCCTCGAACAGGGTCGCGACAAACATCCGTCCGAACAGGTCGTCACGGCACTCGCCCGGGTGTTCTCGCTGGACGAGGAAGGGGCGGCCCACCTGCGGGAGCTGGCCCGGCCCGCCGCGACGCGGCCGCGTACACCGCGACGCCCGGAACGGGTGAGTCCCGGCCTGCTGCGGTTGCTGGATGCGTGGTCGCACACCCCCGCGCTGGTGCTGGGCCGGCACCTGGACGTCTTGGCCGCGAACCCACTGGCCGCCGCGGTGAACGCTTGTTCGGTCCCGGGAGTCAACCAAGTCCGGATGGTGTTCCTCGACCCACGCGCCCGCGAGGTGTTCCCGAACTGGTCCCGGATTGCGGCGGATACGGTGGCGAGCCTGCGGGCGACTGCGGGCACCGACCTCGACGATCCCCGGTTGACCGAACTCGTCGGCGAACTCTCGCTCAAAAGCGACGAATTCCGCCGGCTGTGGGCCCGTCATGATGTCCGGGCGAAAACGTCGGGGGTCAAACAGTTCCACAACGAGATGGTCGGGGAGCTGACGCTGGCGTACGAGAGTTTCGCGGTGAGCGGCGCGCAGGGGCAGTTACTCATCGCATACCACGCCGAACCCGGATCCGATTCGGACCGTTGCCTCGCGCTGCTCGGCAGCCTGATCACGAAGTCCCCGGGCGGCACGTCCCTCCACTCCGACCGGCTCGTCACGGAGGAACCCAACGGCGAACGTGCTCATACAGCTCAGCAAGCACACTGGACACAGGCGTGAACCGGTTGCCGGTGTCCGGCACCGCCGAACCATGGTGACCGCCGTGGCACACCCATGCGCGTCGATCGGCCGACGGCGAAGCCCGGCGCTATCGTTCGAACCATGAGCGGCAGTGCCGGCACGGCGGTGGAACTCGAGGTCGGGGATCACACGGTGCGGATCACCAACCCCGACCGGGTGTACTTCCCGGAAAGCGGCGCCACCAAGCTGGGTCTGGTGCAGTACTACCTGAGCGTGGGTGACGGTATCGTCAACGCGCTGCGGGACCGGCCGTGCATGCTGCACCGATTCCCCAAGGGCCTCGCCGGTGACAAGGTGCACCAGAAACGGCTACCGGCCGGGGCGCCGGAATGGGTGCCCACCGTGCGGGTGTTCTTCCCCCGCTACAACCGGTACGCCGACGAACTCTGTGTACGGGAACTCGCCGATGTGGTGTGGGCGGTGCAGATGTCGACGGTGGAATTCCATCCCTGGAACTCGCGCCGGGCCGATACCGAATGCCCAGACGAGTGGCGCATCGATCTGGATCCGATGCCGGACTGCCCGTGGCCGCGGGTACAGCGGGTGGCCGGGGTGGTGCACGAGGTGCTCGACGAGATCGGCGCCGTGGGCTGGCCGAAAACCTCCGGTGGCAACGGGCTGCATGTGTATGTCCGGATCGCGCCGGAACACGGTTTCCAGCAGGTGCGCCGGGCGGCGCTGGCCTTCGCGAAAGAAGTCGAACGTCGCGCACCCGACGATGTGACCACCACCTGGTGGCGCCGGGACCGCGATCCCGAACTGCTGTTCGTCGATTACAACCAGAACGCCCGCGACCACACCATTGCCGCCGCCTATTCGGTCCGCGGTGTCCCGGCCGCCACCGTATCCACCCCGGTGACCTGGGACGAGATACCGGATATCCATCCCCGCGATTTCACCATCGCCACCGTCCCCGCCCGCTACCGCGAACTGGGCGATCTGCACGCCGGTATCGACGACGCGGTCTTCGACCTCACCCGGCTGATCGACTGGGCAGACCGTGACGAGGTCGATCTCGACGAGGACCCCGCGGATTCCTGAGCGCCGCCGACGCGGCCACCGAGGGGCCGCAGCGACTCCTGCGGCGGGACGGGCCACCGGCGCACCTGTCAGGTCGGGGTGGCCAGGGCGAACGGCAGAACCGCGGGGGCTCCGGCGCGGCGCAGGGTCCAGGCGGCGACGGTGAAGGTCCAGCCGGAATCGGTGAGCGTGTCGACCAGCAGGATCGGGCCGTCCGCGGCGGACAGGTCGGGGATCTCCCACGAGTCGTACAGCGCGGCGACCCGGTGTGCGGAGTTGACCGCCGATACCGGTGGGTGATCGGGACGCAGGTGCAGCGTGCCCAGGTGCCGGAGACGACCGATATCGGCCAGGCGTTCGGCCAGGGAGGCGGTGAGCACGGGATGATCCGGTGATTCCAGGGCGAGCACCGCGGTGGGCCGCACGGCCCAGTCCCATTCCCGTAGTACGGGGATACAGGCCTGCACCACGTCGTCGGGAACCGGCCCGTCGGGTCCGTCGAGGACGGGGCGCAGTCGGCGGCCCCAGCCCAAGGAGTTGAGCCGGCCCAGCACCCGGCCGGTTTCCGCGCCTTCGGTGATCTTTCCGGACAGCGAGATACCGAGTTTCGCCATACCGGTGGGCCACTGTTTGCGGGGTGCGAGGTCGAATCCGGGACGGTCCAGCCGGGCCCGGGTAGCGGCGACGGCTTGGTTATCGACGGTGGTGTCGCGATGCTTACCGGTGCAGTTGTCGCAGCGGCCGCAGGCGCCGGCGCCGGGGGCAGCGGCGAGGAGGGCCGGGTCGTCGAGCTGGCGGCGCAGGAACTCCATCCGGCAACCGGTGATCCGCTGATAGTCCAGCATGGCCTGTTGTTCGGCGGTGCGGGCGGCGTCCAGGCGTTCGTAGCGGTCGGCGTCGTAGGCCCAGGGCTGACCGGTCGCCAGCCAGCCGCCACGGACCCGGCGTACGGCACCGTCGACATCCAGCACCTTCAGCACCATGTCCAGGCGGGACCGGTTCAATTCGACCAGAGGTTCCAAGGCGGCCGTGGACTGCGGGCGTTCGTGGTCGAGCGCTTCCAGTACCGAGCGGACCACATGTTCGCGGGGGAACGCCACCGAGGCGAAATAGCTCCAGATCCGGGTGTCCTCGGGCCCGGGCAGCAGTACCACCTCGGCGCGTTCGGTGCCGCGTCCCGCGCGGCCGACCTGCTGGTAATAGGAGATCGGCGACGACGGCGCGCCCACATGGACCACGAAACCCAGATCGGGTTTGTCGAAGCCCATCCCCAGCGCGGACGTGGCGATGAGGGCCTTGACCTCGTTGTCCAGCAGCGCGGTCTCGAGCGCTTCGCGTTCGGCCGGATCGGTCTGGCCGGTGTAGGCGGCGACCCGGTGGCCGTGTGAGCCGAGCACATCGGCGAGATCGTGGGCACCCGCGACGGTGAGGGTGTAGACGATGCCGGAGCCGGGCAGCTCGTCGAGGTGGCTGCTGAGCCAGGTGGTGCGTTCCACCGCGTCATCGAACCGGACCACCGACAGATGCAGCGATTCGCGGTCCAGGCTGCCGCGCAGGACCAGGGTGTCGGTCCCGATCTGACCGGCGACATCGGTCACCACCCGATCGTTGGCGGTGGCGGTGGTCGCCAGCACCGGCACATCGGTGCCGAGATCGGCGATCAGGGTTCGGATACGCCGGTAATCGGGCCGGAAATCGTGACCCCAATCGGAGACACAGTGGGCTTCGTCGATGACGACCAGTCCGGCGTCGGCGGCCAGCCGGGGCAGGACCTGATCGCGGAAGTCGGGATTGTTGAGCCGCTCCGGGCTGACCAGCAGCACATCGACCGCCCCGGCGGCGACCTGCTGATGGATCTCGTCCCATTCGGTGACATTGCCGGAGTTGATGGTGGCCGCCACCACCCCGGCGCGGCGAGCGGCGGCAACCTGGTTGCGCATGAGCGCCAGCAGCGGTGAAACGATCACCGTGGGCCCGCGCCCCTGTGCGCGCAACAGCTTGGCGGCGATGAAGTACACCGCCGATTTACCCCAGCCGGTGCGCTGCACCACCAGCGCCCGGCGTTTGGCCACCACCAGGGCCTCGATCGCGACCCACTGATCGTCGCGTAACCGGGCGGCCGGCCCCGCCAGTTCGCGCAGCAGCGCCTCCGCATGCTGCCGTAGTTCGCCGGCCTCGCCCACTGTGCTGCCCGGTGCGGTCGTCATGGGCCCATACTGCCCGAGCCCACCGACAGCGCCCGGTCTCCGGGCCGGGCGTGCGGCGGCTCGCAACCGGCCCGGCGTCCGGCCGGTCCGTCATCCGATCAGGTCATCGCGGTAGCACCAGCGCCATGCCTCCCCTGGTTCGACGCTGCGGATCCCCGGATGACCGGTAGCGGCGAAATGCCCGGCCGTATGGTTCCCGGGCGAGAATTCACAGCAGCCGATGGCCGAGCCGCCCGCCTGCCACAGCGATACCGTGCCCGCAGCGGCAGCGCTCGCCGTGCGCAGGGCCACGAGCGCGGTCGCGTCGTTGAACAGTGACTCGGCCTCCAGCAGGGTGACGGTCCGCCGCGGCATCCCGATCCGCCGCGCAACCGCCGTGGCGACCACCGCTCCCAGTGCCACCGCCACCGCGAACGGCACCGGCAGCAGCCACCACACAACCGCCGCCACCGCGAACGTGCTGAACAGCACCAACCCGACCGACAACAGGGCGATGGTGCCGATCTCGGCCCGGAAATCGACCAGTGAAGTGCGTAGCGCCGCGGTGTACAGCAGCGGCGGCAGCAACCCCAGCAGCACGATCTCGGGTTCCAGGTGCACCTGCGGAACGAACGGCAGATAGGAGGCGGCCACTCCGGCCAGCGTCAACGCCAGCGGCTCGGATACCCCGCGGCCCGGGCCAGCGCAGCCACCAGTGCGGCCGAAGCCACCAGAACCACCAAGCCGATCGCGATATACACTGCGGCATTCTCGCAGGCCGGCCCGCACGCCAGAGGTATACGGCTCAGGGCACCGCGACGGGCCGAGAACCAGTGGCGGCAGACCAGGGCGCGAGCGCCCTCATACTTCTTTCCGCCGCCAATCCGCGGCGGTCACCGGCAACAGCGCCGGCGACCCGGCCACCGCCCGCATGGGCAGGACCCGGGAACCGAGCACCACCGCCGACCACGGGTCGATATCCCGTCCGGCGGCCAGCGCCCGGCCGAGTACGCCCGCCCAGGCGGCTTCGTCGTCGGCATCGAAATCGGCCGGTACGGGCGCGCCGGCCCGTTCGAGATCACGCAGCATCCGGTCTACGGCGACAGCCGGGTCGAAGGACCGGCACGGGGTGCGCGCATACAGAGCGTCGGCGAGTTCGCGCGCGGATTCGGCACGATCGGCGCCGGTATAGGCCCGGGTGACGACCTCCGCGCGCTGTTTCTCGGCGAAATAGATCGCGAGTTCGCGCAGTACATCAGCGGGGTCGTCCCGGGTGTGCACAAGATTCAGCAGTGCGCTGCGTTGTCCGAGCCGGTGGCGCAGCTGCCCGGGTTTGCGCTGCCGGGGATCGGCCGGGCCCGTGGCCTCGGTGAGCCGCACGGCGACCGGGAGGTCACCGTGGGCCGCGCTCACCACCAGCAGCAGGCAGTCCGAAACCGCCGCCAGCAGATCGGCCAGCCGCCGGCGCTCCGGAGAGGCGATATTCCAGGCGTAGTACCACAGCGCACGCACCAGATGCCGGTTCACCGAGACGGTTGCCGCAGCGACGACCCGGAAACCGTTCTCGGAAAGCCATTTCAGTGCCGGATCCACCGCCCGGGCGACGATCGCGTCCGGTTTCAACAGCACGAGCGAATGGCGCACCGCGAAACCGGCGGCGTCGATCCGCAACCGCGCCAGCTGTTCCACGCACTCCAGCACATAGGTGTCGCAGTGGTAGGCGGCCACCTTCTCCGGCTGCGGCGTCAGCGCGGACAGCAGGCCGGTCAGTGCACCGGACTCGGTGGCCATCGGGTCGCGGACCGCCGATACTCGTTCATCCGGTTCCATCGCCGTGTCCTCCTCCGGAAAGCACCGTCACCGTCCCCGCCGCGCCGTCGACCCGGATCCGCATTCCGGTCCGCAATTTCCGGCCGCAGCCCGGCACCTGGAGCACCGCCGGTACACCGAGTTCACGGGCGACGGTCGCCAGTGGGGCGAGCGGGCCACCGCATTCGGTCACCAACGCCGCCGCCGACGGTAACGCGGCCATCCACCCCGGATCGGCGCGGTGGGCGACGAGTATCCCGCCGGCCGGATCGCGCGGTTCGTCCACCAGCACCGCGATCCCCTCGACCACTCCGGTCACCGCCGGTGATCCGGCCAGCACATCACCGGGCCCGGCGGGCGGCGGATCGGCACGCAAGGTCCAGCCCTGTTCCGCCAGTTCCGTATCCGTGAACCGGGGCCCGATCGTTGCGAAGCGCGCCGGCGCCACCAGATCCGCACCGGTGGTCCGGGCGAGTGCACGTGCCGTGATCCGGTCGGCCAGATCGGGCATCGGAACCCGGTCGTAGCAGTTGCGCAGTTCGTCGACGGTCAGCGAGAAGATATCGGCGGCGTCGCCGATGATGCCGCGCGCGGCGAGATCGCGGCCCATCACCGCGATCATCCGTTCGACGATCCCGAACGCCCGGGTCCGGCAGGACCGCAACTGTTCCCGGTACGCCGAGTAACGGGCGGTTCTGGCGCGCACCCGGTCGTAGAGCGACCGGCGGACTCCCCGCAGGTGTGCGTCGAGATAGGCGTCCGGGTCGAATCCGGGGTATGCGCGCGGCCCCACGAGCGCGTCCACGAGGTATTCCGGCGCGTCCGGCAGGAAGGCTTTCGTCAGCATGAGCATGAGGCCGGTCGAGGTGAGCTGGACCGTGTCCAGCACCAGCGTCGGTCCCCACCGCAGTACGAGGTCGCGGTCGAGGCGCCGGTACTCGGCGTACGCCTGTTCCCCGTGGACGTATTCCATCGCCTCGTAGCGGTCGTAGAGGCGGGAGAACTCGGCGCAGAACTCGTGCATCAGCGCATCGATCGCCAGTACCCGGTGGAAGTAGGCGACGGCGGTCCGGGCACGCACCCACATCCGCTGCCATCCGTTGTCGAAGATGAAGGGGTACAGGGGTTTCGCGTGATCGCCCGGGAGCGGGTCGCCCACGCCGAGCGCCGCCGCGAGGGCCGGGCGAGCCAGCGAGTACCCTGGCGCGATCCCCGCGGTCCGATACCAGTGCAGCAGATTGGCGTACACGCGGCCGTGGAAGAAGCCCAACAGGTACGGGGTCCACGAAAGCATCTGCCGTATCTGTTCTTCCGGTACACCGAGCGACTGCGCGAAGCCCCGGTGCACTCGACCGTGGATATCGGCGGCCATCGTGTAGGTCAGCGGTGAGACCGGGCCCGGGAAACATTCGAATCCGGTCGCGCTGGTCCATATTCGCGGCTCGTCGGGCGTCACCGGTTCGCCCGCGCCGCGGAGCACCGCCGCGGCCGTCTCGTTTCCGCGAGGTAGCACTGCCCGGGGGTGTTCGATATGCCCGGATCGGTAGCCGGCAGCGTGCAGCCCGTCCGGCTTCCCCTGCTGGTCGGCCCGGTCCGGCGCATCGCGCAGTGCGGTGATCGGCCGCGCCTGCAGAAACCACAGACCCTCGGCATCGATCGCCCATTCGATATCCCGCGGTCCGCCCAGCACATCGGCCAGCGCCCGGCCCCGGCCGGCAAGCAGCGCGACGTCCTCGTCCCCGAGTACGACCCTTGACCTGTGCGGCTGCGCCACCGCCTCGAGCCCCGACCCGTCCGCGGGCAGATACTCGACCTCTTTACCGCCGGTGACCCGAGCGACGACCGTGCCCGCCCGGTCCACCACCACCGTATCGGCGTCCACCGCGGCCAAGCCCTGCCCCAGGCCGTAGACAGCGTTCACCACCACCTCGTCGCCGGAACCGGCCACCGGGCTCCGGGTGAACAACACCCCACTCGCCCGGGCCGCGACGAACCGCTGCAGCAGCACGCCGATCCCGGTCACCGGCGGGAGATTTCGCGCGAACGTGTACCGGACCACCGTCTCGGAGAAACCGGAGCCCCAGCAATCCCGCACCCGCTCGAACAGCTCGGCCGCACCGATATTCAGGTACGAACCGAACAGCCCCGCAAAAGAATCCGCATCGAGGTCGGCTCCCACCACGGACGAGCGCACCGCCAGCGCACCACCGCCCAGGCGAACGTGGGCGGTGCGCACCAGCTCCCGTAACCCGGTGTCGTCGAAGGCCCCCGCGGCCGACGCGATCTCCGCCCGTATCCGCCCGGCCAGCCCGAGCGCCGTATCCATATCTTCGGCCCGGGCGAACTCACCGATCAGCTCATCCACTCCCGCCCCGGCCGCGAACTGCGCGAACACATCCGCACCCAGCACCAGCCACTCCGGCACGCGCGCCTGCACCGCCTCCAGCGCATACAGCCCCCGCGCCTTACCTCCGCCGAGTGCCGCGATATCCGCCTCGGTGTCGTTCGCTGAGAGCACCCGCAAGAACCGACCTCCAACCCCGCCTGTCGCGGCGGCACATTGTTGCCCGTTCCGCACGAGTAAACCCCAGGGACACCCTGCGTATCGTCCGATCGGGCGTTGTGTTAGCCCACAAACTCACGGCCCCGGCCCCGGCCCCGGCCCCGGGCCGATGCCCGGGCCGGCGATCTCCGTACGTCCGACGGGCATCGCTCCGACTGCACCCCGGCCCGGCCTCGGTCGATGTGGCGGCGATATTCGGCCGCCCGACCGGTGCACTCGGCACCTGCCGCCACGGCATACCATCTTTTCGCTCCGCCGGTACAACCAGTGCCGATGCGCCCCGCCCGGCGACACCTATTAGGCTGTTGTAGCCCGCGCAGGTATCGGTGAGGATGTGATTCCGCGTGAGTTGGAGCCTGACCCCCGACGAATTCGCGCACGTATGGCGCCAAGCCGACCTGGACCGGCTCCCCTATCCATTACGTGTCCTCGAATCCCCGCGCACCGAGCGCGACGCCCGGGCGCTCTACGCCGAACTCGCCCGGCGTCTGCCGCCCGACCCCGACCGCGATACCTGCCTGCGCATTCTCGCCGACCCGCACACCCGTGTGATCGCCATCGGCGGCGCCGCCGAACCGGGCCGGGAACTACGCGCACTGGGTTGCGTCGTCTACGACCGCGCCGTCCTCGCGGTGCAGGAGCCGGGCCGTACCGCGGAATTCGGCGGCACCATCCGGTTGTCCATCGGTCACAGCGCCAAACTCGGCACCCGGCTCGCCGCACTGCTCCCGAAATCCCGGGCCGGACGTCATCCCGCACGCACGGCATCCACCGCGGCGGTGCGCGATACCGAAACCGTTGTCCAAGAGGAACGCGCCGCCGCCCCGATCCGCAAACTGCTGAGCGCACCGCACACCGCCCAGGGCCATATCCGGATCGAGCCACACCTCGACCGGCCGAAACCACCCCCCGCGGTGCACTACACGTGGCTCGATCTGGAGAACGACGGCCGCTATCTGCTCAAAGCCGACGACACCGTGCACATCGTGCCCGCCTCCACCGAACAACTCGCGGTGCACCTGCAAAAACGAATCCCCGCCTGATCCCCGGTCTCCCGCGAACCCGCGGATCCCGTCTCGGGTTGCGTCCGGGCGCACGCCCGTACCCGGTCGGTCATACGCGGATTACGGGTGGGCCGGCCCATCGGTACCCATTAGGCTGAGCGTGACCGACGGAGGGGTGCGCGAGTCATGCAAATCCAAGACAGTCGAGCCGAGATCGTCCGGTTCCGCCAGGCAGCTCATGCGGGAACCGTCAAATTCGATCCGGAGGCGGCGCGACGCTGCGCCGACTTCTACGACAAGCAGGCCGACCAGTTGATCCAGCTCAGGCAACGCCTCGAAGACGCGGCCGACCCACACGGATTCGGCGGCCTGATCTCCGCCCGGCAACTCGAGGCCGGTTTCGGTCACAAAGCCCGCGATACGGCGGCCCTGCTCGACCACTACATCGAAGCCGCCTACCGCATGAAGGAAGCGTTCCTGCTCAGCGGCGGCCTGTACGAGGAAGCCGACGCCGCGAACGCCGCGGCGGTACGCGCCGTCGAAGCGAGGATCCCCCGATGATCCGCTACCTCCGCACCTCGCATGCACTCCCGCCGAAGGAGGCCAGATGACCGGGAGCGACCCCGATTACATCAGCGCCATGGAACATTTCGAAGCCATGCGCCACGAGGACATCTACCAGGCCACCCAGCAGATCGACGCCGGCGAGATCCTCCGCCTCTCCGGCACCTGGATGCACGCCGCCGCCACCCTGCAGAGCACCTTCCCGCTCACCCGCGCAAACGCGAACCTGGTCATGAACGAGGCCGAATGGGAAGGCGAGGCCGCCGACGCCGCCGAAGCCTGCACCCGCAGTTTCTCCGAATCGATCGAAGAACTCGCCGGAGTGGTCGGCCAGGTCGGGCTGCGCCTCGGCGCGGTGGCCGCCGCCGCGGAGGCGGTGAAGATCGCGGTGGTCCCGCCCGGCGACACCGGCCCCGTCGGCGCGCTGGCCCGCCTACTGGAAGCCGCGAAGGTGATCGACGCCGACATGGTGCAGGAAGTCCTGCGCCAAGAGGCGGTCCTCACCATGAACATGGTCTACAAACCCGCCTACACCACCGCCGGCAGCGGTGTACCGGCTCTCCCCGAACCACCTCCGCCGCCCGGGGCCCTGCCCCCACTGTCTCCGCCCATCACCACCCCGCAGCTCACCTCCGATCCCGCGCAACCGTCGTCCACCGGCACCACACCGGACGACGCGAACCCCGAACCGCCGCCTGATCAGCCGGGCACCATCCCCGCACCACCGCCCACCGAGCCGGCCCCCGCACCGAGTCCTGAAGGGCAGACGCCCCCACCGGAGACTCCGGCCCCCACCGACAACCCATCCCCCGCCCCCCTCCCAGCTCCGGCACCAACCGAACACTCACCCGCTCCGGCACCACCCGAAACCCCGCCCGCTCCGGCACCTCCTGCCCCCGCGCAACCTCCCGCCGCCGAAGCGCCTCCAGTACCGAACGACCCCGGCCCCGCCCCACCACCGCCGCCTTCCGGCCAGACCTCATCCGGGGCTCCACTCTCCGACCCCGCCGGCCAACCTGGCATCACCGGCCCGGTCCCGGGCCGGCGTGCCCCCGACCAACCAGGCGTCATCCCAGGAGAACTGTGATTCTCCATACCCGCACAAGCCCATGCAGACCACTGTGCTATCGACGACTACATTCGCACTCATGCCGACGATCACCCAACGCGAATTCCGAAACAGCTCGGCGCAGATCATGGACGCCGTCGCCGCCGGTGAAACCGTCCGGGTAACTAGCAACGGCGTCGAAGTCGCCGAGGTGCGTCCTGTTCCACGGCGACACGCACTCACTGCCGGCGAACTCATCGAGCGACATCGGAATCTGCCTGCGGTCGATTACGCCGAGATTCGACGCGAAAGCGATGAATTCTTCGGAAGCGAGCACCGCGTCGGCGATGACGAGACCTGCGATCGCCACCGGTGACCGGCACTTAACGGTCATCGCACTCCGACCGCCGAGGGGGCTACACCGTCCCAGCAAAAATCGTCGGCCCGGATCATCCCCCGCGCAGTGGAAGGCGGGGCCGTGACCAGTTCGATCGCCCGACATGAATGCGGACCGCAGAGTCGATCGAGGAACTTCTCCGACTCCGAGGACTACCCGCTGCGTCCCGGAGCCCGATAATCCCTCAGCCAATGCCCGGGACGACGGAACCGGTGGGCATCCGGGAGCCTGAGGACCCGGCGATCACGGCTGCGGGAGTTGTTCGACTACCAGCCGGACCACTTCTTCCAAAACAGCGGCGTCGCTGCCATGGACGGAGACCATCGGTTCCCGGCCGTTCGAGTACGTAGCCTCTTCCACCGCAACCGGCGCTCCGGCCACCGCGTTGTAGGTCAGGTGACCGTCTCCGGCGTCGTAGCGGTCGACCGGGTTTCCGGCAACGGTGAACTCGACCTCCCTTTCCACACCCGCAATGATCGGCTGATACTTGTACTCCATGAGGATTTCGTCCCCACGGTAGGTGAACGAGCAGGTCCACAGTGTCTGTGCGTCATCGAGTGCCGCACCGTCCAGCGTCCGGGGCACGGCACACGGATCCTGACCGGTGAGCGCGGTGACCTCCGTATCGGGCGAGCTTCCTTGCGCGGGCTCGGCCGCCCATTGTGTCAGGGCGGTGGGCAGCAGCTTTTCGACAATCGGACAGGGATCGGTTTCCGGCGGTGTGGTGGCCTGTAGATAGAAGCTCGCGGTAGACGGGTACCGCGCGGTAGCCGAGCAGGTTCGTTCGGTGAGCTCGGCCGGGTCGGCGTCCGGCCTGGTATCCCGATCCGACACCGTCCACACGGACGTATCCCCCACCGTGCTGGTCCTTCCGTACGGCATCTCGGTCGCACCGGTGACGGCATCGACCTCCACACTCCAGATCACCGTGGTTTCCTCGCCCGCAGTCGCCTCACAAGCCCCCGGGCCCGTGGTACGCACGACTACCTCGCCCACGGTCGCCAGTTCCTCCCGCGGCAGCAGGGCGCAGACGTCGAGCGCGCGGGTGCGCTGCCGAACCTGCTGCAACTGCTCACCGTTCTGCGGGACGGTAACCCACAGGTCATCGACACCACCGGTCGGCGATTGCGCATCGGAACCACACGCGACCGCCCCCACCAGGACACCGATCAGAACGAACCACCGGAGCACAATTCCCCCTCGAAGATCAGAACCGTCGAGAGCCTACCGCGTCGGGTAGGTGCCGTCCGCACACAGTTTTCCTGGTAGTCATCGCCGGATGCGGTCGTGCCCGTTCGATCGACGGGCAAGCCCCTGCGCAGATCGCGGCCCGGGTCGGCCGTTTTCTCACGCCACAACGGCCCGGCGATCGATCGCTATCCCGCGCTCGGATAGTCCTGCACCCAGTGGAATCCGTCGCCGTTCAACGGGAAGGCGCCGGGATCGACCGCGCTCAGCTCGATTCGGGTCGGCCGGCCGTCGAGTTCACCTTCCAACTGGAGGTGTTCCGGGGTCGGGCGCGTGTAGGAGAAGGTGGCCGGTGGTTCTTCGGTGCCCGGATCGGTGACGACGGCCAAGGTGTGCGCGGCCGGATCCGACTCCGCCGGAACCACCATCAGGCGTCCGTCCATTCCCTGAACGGTAACCGCGCCCTCGAATTCGATCACCAGCCGCTGCCAGCGCGTCTCGTCGGTCAGCAGCGGCGGCACCGGTTCGCCGTCGACCCGGAATTCGGTGACCTCCCACATACCGTAGAGCTCCGGTTTCGGTGCGCCGCCGCCGAATTCCTGCCAACTGGCCCAGCCGATCCACGTCGTTCCGGCAATCAGCCAGACACCGAATGCCGCCTGCGCCCAGGTCGCGTAGCGGTTGGCGCGGGCGGTGGTGAACAGCGGTGGCTGGACCGCGGGTTCGGCGCGGCGGGCCAGCAGGAAGAAATCGGCGAACCGGCGGGCCTGCGGGGCGAGCAGCACCAGCGAGAAGACCAGGAGGTGGAAGGACAGGATTTTGACCGGTACGTCGAAGGTCATGTTCAGCACGAACACCTGCGCCATGCTCACCACACTCAGCATCGCGCCCAGGGTGGCGGTGCGCGGCAGCAGCAGGAGCAGGCCGCCGGTGAGTTCGGCGACGCCGAGCAGGATTTCGTAGACCGGCGAACTGCCGACCTGTAACCACAGCACCGACATGGGTGTCAGCTGCCCGTACGGCTGGAGCAGCGTCGTCAGCGACGGCGGCGGCATCTGGCTCGGTATCGCCTTGGCGATACCGTAGAACAGCATCTGCCCGGCCAGGCAGAGTCGCAACCCGGTCAGGAACCAGGCGGCGAGCCGGGGATAGGCCGGACGGCGGCGGTCGAGCACCGACCAGACCAGGGTCACCGCGGCGGCGACGACCGCGATGCAGAACAGCATCACCCAGATGGCGGCCTGATCACCGCTGCCCGAGTTCGGCTGGAATACGGCTTCGATCCCGAATACCGTCCGCCCGACCCATTCCAGCACCGGCGCGGCCTGCTGCAGCGGCCACATCGGCGCGGTGTCGGGCAGCCACTCATCGAGTACCGCGACGAGAGCGAAGACGACCTGTCCGATCATGACGCAGAACAGAACCGTGTAGATGACGCCGAAACGGAACCCCACCCGCGCGATCAACGGCCAGCGCACCGCCACGGCCTTTTCCGTGACGGGCGGATCCGGTTCCACACCGTGATCGGCAACGGCCGTATCGATGGCACTCACACCGCACCTCACTCTCCTGGCCGGTCACCCGGCCCCACGCGATCCCGCGCACGCCGGGGATAACACCGAACCTATGTCACCACAGGGCCCGGCCGCCTCCGTGACAACCCCCATCTGCGATCCACCGTAAGCAGGATTTCTATTCCGGAAACGTCCGCCGGTGTGCCTATGGTGAGGAGGTGGGAGCACAACCGGATCCGATCACCGAAGCAGCCCCGATAGCCGAGGTCCTCACGGACACCCTCGGTGACAGCCTGGTCGGGCTGTATCTCTACGGCTCGGCGGTGGCCGGCGGCTTACGCCGCGACAGCGATATCGATCTGTTCGCCGTCGTCGACAGATCGCTGGACGACACTGCCCGGAAGGCCTTGGCCGACGGCTTGTTACGCCTATCCGGCCGCTGGCCGCGGTCGGGTCCGGCCCGGCCGGTGGAGCTCACGGTGGTGGTCCGCGACGACCTGGTGCCGTGGCGCTTCCCACCGCGTGCGGATTTCGTCTACGGCGAATGGCTGCGGGCGGAGTTCGAACAGGGGTACCTGTCCGCCCCCGCCGAAGACCCGGATCTGACGATTCTCGCCACCATGGTGCGCGATCGCTCGTCGGTGCTGTCCGGTCCGCCCGCCGTGCAACTCCTGGAACCGGTTCCGGCGCGCGACCGCATCCGCGCGATCGTCGCCGGGCTACCGGAGTTGATCGCCGGAAGCCCGGGCGACGAGCGCAATGTCGTGCTCACCCTCGCGCGGATGTGGGTAACGGCCGAGTCGGGCACCGTGCTGTCCAAGGCGGATGCCGCCGAGACGCTCATACCCCGGCTGCCCGCCGAGCACGCCGCGGTACTGCGCTTCGCCCGCGCGGGCTACCTGGGTGAGGTGGCCGACGAGTGGACCGGCCGCCGGGCGGAAGTGCAGTCGTTTTCGGCCTTCGCCCGGGATCGGATCATGGACGCCTGCCGGGCCTCCGGCTGATCACCAAGGGATCGGGCCGCCCGCGCCGACGAAAGCGCCGTTATGGCACGGATCGGCGGATTCCGCGGCGGACAGGATGATCCGTGCCGCGTCGTCGGGCACGGTCGGTGCGTCCGCGGAGGCCGGGGCCAGTTCGGTCGCGACGAAACCCGGGCAGACCGAGGTCACGCGCACCGGTGTATCGGCGAGTAGTTTCGCCAAGCCCACGGTGAGGCTGTTCAGGGCGGCTTTCGACGCCTGATACCCGGGCACAACCATCGAGTAGTAGGCCGATTCCGGGTCACGTTGCGCAGTCAGCGATCCCATCTCGGTGGAGACGTTCACAATATGGCCGGACGGAGCGCGCCGGACCAGCGGCAGCAGGGCCTCGATCACGTTGGCGGGGCCGAAGGTGTTGGTCATCAGGGTTTCGGTGAATGCGCCGGGGTGGGCGAAGTTCACCGTCCCGGATGCCGTCGCCTCGGGCAGAATCCCGGCATTGTTCACCAGTACGTCGATGTGATCGTGCCGCTCACCGAGGGATTCGGCCAGGCAGCGGGCGCTGTCGACCGAACACACATCCAGCAGCTCGCCTTCGGCCGCGAGCCCTTCGTCCCGCAGTTCGCGCACCACGGCGTCCACGGCTTCCGTGCGCCGCCCGGTCACCACCACTCGGTAGCCTTTACGGGCGAAGGCGGTGGCGGTCGCCCGGCCGATTCCGCGGGTCGCGCCGGTGATCACCACGATGTTCTCTGCCATTTCGTTCCTTTCGCGTTTGCTGATGTACTTCGAGCAAACGCGATCGACGGCATGGACGCTGGCAGGAAATCGCCATCACGTTCGGGCACCGGTACCGCGGCGAGCACGCGAGTTTCGCCACCACAGCAGAGCCGCTGTGATGAGAAACGGGACCGCGACGAAGGCCAGTGCCGAGATGGTGCCGTCGGGGTCGGCGAGCTCGGCTTGCGACCAGTGATCACCGACGAGCAACTGGGCCGTTACCTGGAATGCCGTATGGAAACCCATGCATGTCCACAGGCTGCCGGTTACCGCGCGCAACGCACCCAGCAGCGCCGCGAACACGACAAACAGAACGATCCGATCGCTGGAAGCCGCCGCGCCGATCACCACGCCGAATACCGTGAACAGCACCGCCTGCCCGCATACCGACCATGCCGGCGACCAGCGCCCGGCGAGCGCGGTGTACAGGAATCCACGGAAGACCAGTTCCTCGGGAATCGCTTCGTACAGCAGGACCAGCACCGTGAGGCCGAGCAACACACCGGCGGTTTCGACGGCGGAGGCCCGCACGGTGATCTCGGTCCACCCGGCCGCGACCGCAACTGCCAGAACCGTGGCCGCGGGAACCAGCCAGTACCCCGCCCCGGCGGCGAACTGCCGCAGTCCGGCACCGGCCCGCTCCAGTCCGATATCCGCCCAGCTGCGGCGGACCGGATATCGCAAGGCGAGCGCAATCAGCGGGACGGCGAACAGGGTGGCACCGAGCGCTCGGACGATATGCGCGCCGCGGGTGTACTCAGGGACCATGAGCGCGCCGACGCCGTCGATGAGAAATATCCACCACATCGCGACCGCGGTGAGTACCACGAAGATGCTTGCGGCACCGATCGGCGACCGGGTCTGCGTCGTCGTCTCCACAAGTCGACAGTAGGTATCCGTGCCCGCGGTCCGCGTCCTCCGATCGGACGATTCGCCGTACTGTTCCGCTCAGCCGTCAGTAGTGGTACCGGGCCTGCGCGATCAGGATGCTGTCGCCGGATATCGCGTAGACCAAGCGGTGTTCGTCGTTGACCCGGCGCGACCAGTACCCTGATTTATCGCCTTTCAGAGGCTCGGGTTTACCCAGCCCGGTGAACGGGTCGCGACCGATATCGTCGATCAGTCGCATAATGCGCAGCGCCATCTTGCGGTCGGTCGCGATCCAGTGACCCAGATCTTCGAATGCAACCTTCGCGAAGGTGACCTTCACTCGATATCTTTCGCAAGGTCGTCCATGCTCACCTCGACGGACTCACCGGCCTCGAGTTGGGCGATGCCCTCAGCGAGGCGTGCGGCATTGGCCGGGGAGCGCATCAGGTAGAGCGTCTCGCGGAGGGAGTTGTACTCGTCCTCGGAGATCAGCACGGCATTGCCTTTACGGCTGGTGATGTGAATGGCGACAGCGTCGTCGTTCACTTGTTCGATGAGTGGGTACAAGCTGGCGCGCGCTTCACTGGCGGACATGCTGGTCATCGGCGGCCTCCTCTCCGGGTCCTCCTCTGATGGTACCGGATAATGGTACGAGTGGCCGATCCCCCGGAGATGGACCCGATAATTCGCCCTGGTCGTACGTCCAGTCAGGCGTCGGATAGCATGGTTGCGGCCGCATTGCGGCCTGCGGCGTGGTGAGGGAACCCGGTGGGAGTCCGGGACTGGCGCGCAACGGTGACACCCGTACAGGTGAAGTCCGATCGTTCACGCGCCGCGCCGACGCCGGCCTCGCGCACAGGCCCAGACGCAAGGAGTCGACGCCCTGATGCGGTCGTTACCACTACTCATCGCCGCCGTTCTGTCCGTCGCCGCCCTGACCGGCTGTTCGGCCACCGAAGCGGGAACCATCATGGACAACGCGGCTGCCCCGGACGGTTACCCGATGACGATCGACAACTGCGGGGTGGAGGTCACGGTGGACGCTCCCCCGCAGCGTGCGGTCGCCCTGAACCAGGGGTCGGCGGAGATCATGCTTTCACTCGGCTTGGCCGACCGGATGGTGGGCACCGCGACCTGGACCGATCCGGTGCGCGAGAATCTGGGGGCCGAGAACGCGAAGGTCCCCCGGCTGGCCGACAACGCCCCCTCGTTCGAGGTGGTACTCGATACCGAGCCCGATTTCGTCGCGGCTTCCTTCGGCGGCACCCTCGGCACCGGTGGGGTCGCCGACCGGGACCAGTTCGCGCAACTGGGCGTGCCGTCCTACCTGTCGCCCACCGACTGCGACGGCAAAACCGATGTCAGCGTGAACGCCGACGGTGCCCGCACCGAACCGCTGACCATGGATTCGGTGTACAAGGAGGTCCGCGAACTCGCGGCGATCTTCGATGTGCGCGAACGCGGTGAACAGCTGGTCACCGAACTGCGGGACCGCCACGATGCCGCGGTCGGCCGGATCGCCGCTCAGGATGTCTCGCTGGCGTACTGGTTCGCCGACACCTCCACGCCGTATATGGCGGGATGCTGCGGATCGTCCGGCATCATCACCGACGCGGTCGGCGCGAAGAATATTTTCGACGACACCACCAACGAATGGCCGCAGGTGAGCTGGGAAACCGTGCTCGACCGCAACCCGACCGCGCTCGTACTGGCCGATCTGAGCCGGCGCAGCCTGGCCGGCGACGCCCTGGACAGCAAGATCTCGTTCCTCGAATCGAACCCGGTCACCGCGCGCCTGGACGCCGTCCGGAACAAGCGCTACATCGTCGTCAACGGCGCGGATCTGAATCCGTCGATCCGCACGGTCGACGGTATCGAGAAGGTCGCCGATGCCCTGGAGCGGTGGGGCTACGGTTCGTGAGCCCGCAGACAGCACCGTCCGCCCCGGTCACGCGCGCGCCCGCGACGGCCGCGCTGGTGCTGCTCGGGCTGACGGTGCTGGTGGTCTCGATGGCTTTCACGATCACCATCGGTCCCGCGGAGCTGTCGATCGGCGATGTCTACGGCGTGCTGTTCGACAAGCTCGGCATCGGCACCTCGAAAGTGTCGACGATCCGGGAAGGCATCGTCTGGGAACTGCGGCTGCCACGGACCCTGCTCGCCGCGATCTGCGGCGCCGGATTGGCCGTCTGCGGGGCCATCATGCAATCGCTGCTGCGCAATCCGCTCGCGGACCCGTTCGTCCTCGGCATCTCCTCCGGCGCGTCCACCGGCGCCGTGGTCGTGGCGGTGCTGGGCGTGGGCGGCGGTCTGATATCGCTGTCGACCGGCGCGCTGGCCGGTGCGCTGGTCTCGTTCGGCCTGGTGCTGCTGCTGGCGGCGGGTGCGGGCGGCGGCGCGGCCAAAGTGGTGCTGGCGGGGGTCGCGGGCACCCAGTTGTTCTCCGCGCTCACCTCGTTCATCGTGCTGTCCTCCGCCGATGCCGAGCGCACCCGCGGCATCCTGTTCTGGCTACTGGGTTCGCTGGCGGGCGCGAGCTGGACCGACGTCACGGTCACCGCGCTGGTCTGCGCCGCCGGTTTCGCGCTCTGCTGGTGGCGGCATTCCGCGCTGGACGCGTTCACCTTCGGGTCGTCGGCCGCGGCGACGCTGGGTATCGCGGTCGGCCGGACCCGGCTGCTGCTGCTCGTCATCACCGCCCTGATGACCGCGGTGCTGGTGAGCGCAGCCGGCGCAATCGGTTTCGTCGGCCTGGTACTCCCCCATGCCGCCCGGTTCCTGGTGGGCCCCCGGCACAGCCGGTTGCTGCCGGTCTGCGCCGTTCTCGGCGCAGTGCTGCTGGTCTGGGTGGACGCGCTGGCGCGCACCGTTTTCGCTCCGCAGGAGGTGCCGGTCGGGGTGGTCACCGCATTGATCGGGGTCCCGGCGTTCGCGCTGCTGCTTTTCCGTACCCGGAGCACCGAATGACCCCGCCGCAACACCGCGGGCGACCGGCGAACCACAGGAGGCAGGTGCTCTCATGACACTGAGCGGTACCCACCTGTCGTGGACCCGCGGCGGAACCCTGGTCGTCGACGATATCGATATCCGTCCGCTACCGGGGCAGACGGTCGGATTACTCGGGCCGAACGGATCCGGTAAATCCTCGCTGCTGCGGCTGCTCGCCGGAATCTCGCGACCCGACCGCGGCACCGTCACCCTCGACGGCACGCCCCTGCAACGGCTCGGCCGCCGCCCGCTGGCCCGCCGGGTCGCGCTGGTCGGCCAGCATGCGCACACCGAGGTCGATATCACCGTCCGCGATGTCGTGCGCCTGGGTCGTATCCCGCACCGCGACCTGTTCGGGACCGATCCGCGAGAGGACGAGTCGATCGACAGGGCGCTACGCGCGACCGGGCTCGGCGAACACGCGCACCGCACCTGGCGCACCCTCTCCGGCGGCGAACGGCAGCGCACCCAGATAGCCCGCGCCCTCGCCCAGGAACCCGGTGAACTGCTGCTCGACGAGCCCACCAATCATCTCGATATCGCCCACCAGCTCGAAATCCTCGATCTCGTCACCGAACTGCCCATCACCACCGTGGTCGCCCTGCACGATCTGAACCTCGCCGCGATGTTCTGCGATTACGTGCTGGTCCTGGACCGCGGCCGGGTAGCCGCCCACGGACCTCCCGCCGAAACCCTGACCGAAGACCTCGTGCACAAGGTCTACGGTGTTCGCGCCTCCGTCACCGTCGAGGACGGTGTTCCCGCCATCCGCTACCGCCGAGCAGCCACCTCGCCGCTTCCGAGCGACCGCTGACAATTCCACCGAGTTCATGGTGCCGGCACCGTCGCTACGGTCACCCGGTGCATGGGATCGCACCCTGCACCGGCCGGTTCACTATGGGTCCGCCGAGATCGCTCCCGGTCGCCGGGCACCCGCCCACCCACTGCTGCCGACCGGTGCGAGAACTTCACCGTGCACGCAGGGGCGGGACCGTCGACGGAGTCAGCCGAGCTCGGAGGCATCGGTACGCGGTACCGGCCGAGTCCCGTCCGGCAGACCGCTGGGGCCGGCCACTGCCGGGACCTGCCCCGTGCCGGCGTACCGCGCCGAACGGATATGCCGAGCACGCGCCGACACCGGACTCCCCCGTCGGTACCCCGATAATCGGTGGAGCACACCGGACCGGATTGCGTACAGTTCCGGGCACGGCACATCGCAGCGGGTGGGCCGGAGTCGATCGGTTACCTTTCTAATCGGCATGTCGCGGGTTCGAATCCCGCCACGTCCGCTCATGGACGTGTAGCTCAGCTGGTAGAGCAGTCGGCATTCCGGTCACACCACCACGCCCACCCGCCCTGCGATCGGTCGTGTCGCGGCCCGCTGGTCGCCACGGCCGTGTACTGGCCGATCTTCTCCCCCCGGATCTCGCGTTCGCGGAAATTCGGTGGAGCGCATCGCGTCCGATTGCGTACAGTTCCCGGCACGGCACACAGGCGGGTGGGCCGGCGTGAATCGGTTTTCGGATCCACAGGTCGCGGGTTCGAATCCCGCCGCGTCCCGTATGGGCGCGTAGCTCAGTCGATAGAGCCGTGGACTTCCGGTCACACCACCACGCCCACCCGCTCGACGTGCCGCGCAACGAGAACGGGCCGAAGCCGGCCGGTTATCTGGCATATACGGGTTCGAATCCTGAGTGTGCCCGGGAAACCGGGTACACGATCCGGTCCGCACCACCATGCCCGTTCTCCGCGCGCACCGACACAGTGGGGAAGGGCCGGCAGCTGCCGGTCAGCTTTCGGGTAGATCATCCCGGCGGAGACCGGCACGCCCGTCTCCCCGCATGCCCGGACACCCGGGCCGAAGGAAGGGGAAGCCGATGGACGCACTCGCACGGATCGATCTGCGCAGCACAGCGCAGCGGGAACAGGCCGATACCCGGCAGGTGCCGAACAACGCGGGCGGCCATACGTTCGAAGTCACCCCGCAGGTGCGGTTGCGCCGGTTCCTCACCCTCGGCACCGACGGTGGCACCTACTATGCCGACGCGCGGGAACTCACTCGCGAAAACGCCGCTGTAGTCGTCGAATTCGCGCAGGAACGCACCGCGGAGCTGGTCGCCGAGATCGTCGAGATCTCGGTGTCCGGCCGGGCGCCGCGGCAGAATCCCGCATTGTTCGCGCTCGCCGCCGCGGCCTCGCTGGGCGATACCGAAGGCCGGCGCACCGCGTTGGACGCGCTCCCCCTGGTGGCGCGCACCGGAACGCATCTGTTCCTGTTCGCGCGCTATATCGAGCAGTTCCGCGGCTGGGGTCGCGGCCTGCGCCGCGCTGTCGCGCACTGGTACACGAGCCGGCCGATCGACGACATCGCCTACCAGGCCGTGAAGTACCGGCAGCGGGAAGGCTGGACACACCGCGACCTGCTGCGCCTGTCGCACCCGGAAACCACCGAGGACGAACGTCGGCGGTTGTTCGATTGGATCTGCGGACGCGAACCCGCCCTGGACGGGTTGCGGCTGGTGGAAGGGTTGCACCGGGCGCGGACCGCCGAGGTCGCCGCGATCCCGGCGCTGATCCGCGAGTACCGGCTGACGTGGGAGATGCTGCCTGATCCGGCACTGGCCGAACCCGCGGTATGGGAAGCGCTGCTGGACAACGGTCTTGCGCAGACCGCGCTCATGCGGCAGCTGCCGCGGCTCACCGGCCTCGGACTACTGGACCCGCTCGGGGCGCGCACCCGGGCGGTGGCCGCGCAACTGGCCGATCCGCAGCGATTGCGGCGCGGACGGGTGCACCCGGTGAACGTGCTGGTCGCGCTGCGCACCTACGCCGCCGGACGCGGCGTACGTGGACGCGGCACCTGGACACCCGCACAGCCGATCGTCGATGCCCTGGACGCGGCGTTCTATGCGGCGTTCCGGACGGTGGAGCCCACCGGGAAGCGCTATCTGCTCGCGCTGGACGTATCGGGCTCGATGACCGCCCCGATATCGGGTCTGCCGCTGTCGGCACGGGAGGCGAGTGCGGCGCTGGCGCTGGTGACCGCCACGACCGAAAAGCACCACCGGATCGTCGGTTTCACCGCACGCGGCGGTGGTGCGAGTAACCGGGACGCCGGGCTGCACCCGGTCGATATCAGCCCGCGGCAGCGCCTCGACGATGCGATCCGCGCGGTCTCGAACCTGCCGTTCGGTGGTACGGATTGCTCGCTGCCCATGCGCTACGCGCTCGAACACGGTATCGATGTGGACGTTTTCGTGGTCCTCACCGATAACGAGACCTGGGCCGGGAAGGAGCACCCGCATCAGGCGTTGAGCCGCTACCGCGAGCACATCAATCCGCGGGCCGAGCTGGTGGTGGTCGGTATGACCGCGAGCAATTTCACCATCGCCGATCCGCGTGATGCCGGAATGCTCGATATCGCCGGTTTCGACGCCGCGGTGCCGTCTTTGCTGGCCGATTTCGCCCGCGGGACGTGACCGAGTCCGGTATCGAGGCATGCAACAGAACCCGGCGGCGTAGTTCCGATCGCCCCGGGCCGTCCGGCCTTGCTCCGGGCGGCCCGCCCGGGGGCCTGTCGGCGTCCGGCCGGACGAGTGTGCCGGCGCAGGTGGCCTCGTCACCGTGAACGGCTGCGCCGCCCCGCCCGGTCGCCGCGTTGTGGCGACGAGATGACGCCCACGCCACGGTGGGGGACAGCGCCGCATATCGGCTCCGGATGCGGCGAACCCGGTCCGCCGACCGGATGTAACCCCGACACCCGGCAACCCGCCCAGTGGAGCGGGCAGTCAGTGGTCGGGCAGGGCCTGCTTGAGCTCCGGGCGCATTTCCCCGGCCGGGCAGGTGTCTGCGCCGTATTCCTCTTGCCGGTGGTGGGCGGGTTCCTGCCTAGAGCCCGGTGAAATCCGAATGACTCACCGCAGCGCTGAGCAGGCCGGCACAGGCGTCGGTGAGGAAGTATCCGAGTGCGGTCCATTCGGCGGGCTGCGACCCCTCGCTGATCCGGGTTTCGTATTCGGCGCAGATATCGATGATCATGCGGCCGACGATCCGCTCACGGCCGGCCCGCACCGGAGCCGGAACGGCTGCCAGGGATTCGTGGATCCGTGCGATGACGCGGTCGGATATGTCGTCCTCGCGGGCCGATTCGACGAGCATGGCGGCGGTGGACGGTGTCATGGCGAGCTGACGCTGGAGCCGGGCGCGCCAGGTCGGGGCGGGCAGGGCGCCGATATGGCCGGTGACCGGCAGGATGAGGCACTGCAGGTTTTCCGTGAGGCTCGGGTCGGCCGGAAGTCGGGCGAACAGCTCGGCACGAATCCGGCGCACCGGTTCCCGATACCGTTCCACCAGGGCGCGGAGTAGTTCGTCGCGGTCGCCGAAGTAATAATTCACGGCCGAGTGGTTGGACTGGCCCGCGTGTTCGGCGACGCGCCGGTTGGATACCGAGTCGATGCCGTGGGTGGCGAACAGTTCCTCGGCGGAGTCGAGGAGGGCCTGCCTGGCCAGTTCACCGCGCCGTCCCACTGTTCTCCATCCTTCTGCCGTGAAGTGTGCCTGCCGACAGACCCATCTTGCCGCCACACCTCCCCCATGCGGTTGCGATCAGGCTCACAGCACTCCGATGCCGCCATTTTAAGCCAAGTGGCGTAAATTGGACTCAATACCGGGTGCGCGGTTCGAGGGAATCGATGATGCTGCCCCGCCGCCGGAGAACCCATCGATCCTGTACCGAACCCGCGGGTTCGTATCTGCCCACAGCGAGGAGTGCCGCGGTGACCGTTGCGCCGACCGAAAACGACAGCCCGCCAACCGGCCCGGAGCTCGACAAAACGGAACAAGACGAGCCGGCGCGGGCGAAAAAGGAGAAGATCGGCCGCGTCGTCGGCATGTTCGTCTTCCCGTTCCTGATGGTGTCCATGATGATCACCGGCTACCTGGCCGCGATGCATGCGCCGGCGCCGAACGATATGCCCGTCGCCGTCGCCGGTGCGGGGGCAGCCGAGTTCGCGACGGCGCTGGAATCCGGTCCGGGCGATGCCGTGGACGTGCGCGTCGTCGGCAGCGATACCGAAGCCCGTGACCTGGTCTTCACGCGCGAAGTCACCGGCGCGGTCACGCTGCCCGCCGGGCCCGACGGCACTGCCACCGTCTATACGGCGAGCGCCGCCGGCGCATCCCAGGCCACCAGTGTCGGCCAGATTCTCACCGCCCAGGTAGTCGCCGGCGAGCTGCAGCACCGAGCCGAAGACCTCGCACCCCTACCAGCGCACGACACCGCCGGACTTGCGGTGATGTTCATGACCACCGCGCTCATGCTTGCCGGGTACATGCCGCTGAGCCTGATGCTGTCCTCCGCGCCGGAACTGCTGCGGTTGCGCCGATTCGTACCGCTGCTCGCGGGCTGGTCCGCGCTCCTGGCCGGACTGGTGTGGACGGTGGCCGACCCCATTCTGGGCGCTGTCCGAGGTCATACCGCAGAAGTACTGGGTATCAGCTGGCTCGCCGTCTTCGCGGTGGGTTCGGTGCAGCTGTTCCTGACCCGGATCTTCGGCCCGATGGCCGTACTGGTGGGGATGCTCTTCCTGATGGTGCTGGGTGTTCCGGCATCCAACCTCGGCATGTCGGTGTACACGCTGCCGTCGCTCTACCCGATCCTGCACAGTTTCCTGCCTGCTCCGGCCACCGGTGAGGCGCTGCGTTCGGCGCTCTTCTTCGGCGGCAACGGACTGGGCGGCCATCTGCTCGTGCTGGCAGCCGGCGCCGTCATCGCACTACTGGCCACACTCGGGATCGACGCGATCAAACGGCGCCGCAACCCCGATGCCGCACCGCCCGCGCGCACTGTCGAATCCCTGCTCCCCGGCCCGCGGCCGCGCACCCCGGTGCACTACGCCCTGCTGGCGTTCTTCCCGTTCGCCATGGTGGCCATGATGATGACCACCATGCTCGGGGCGATGTATCAGCCGGCCCCCGAGGAAATGCCGGTGGCGGTCGTCGCGCCTACCCCGGAAATGGCCGGTCAGGTTGTGCAGGGCCTGGATCGGAACATGGCCGGCCTGTTCGATCTGCGCGGCCTCACCGACAGCGCCGAGGCCCGCGAACTCGTCCGGGACCGCACGGTCTCCGCCGCCTACATCCTGCCGTCGGCGCAGACCCCGCACGCCACCCTGATCACCAACGAAGCCGCGGGGATGAGCCAGCAGCAGGTGGTGCAGACGGTGTTCGGTCAGGTCGCGGCGGGTCAGCAGATGCCGTTGGAGATCGAGAACGTCACCGCGCTCGCGGATACCGACACGATGGGCTCGGTCAGCATGTATCTGGCGATGGGCTGGATCATGGCCGGTTTCTTGATCATCGTCGTCGGCTCGACGGCGGCGCCGATGGTGATGGGGCTGCGCACCCTGCTCCCGCTACTGGTGGGCTGGGCACTGGCGATGTCGGCCGTGGTCTGGGTTATCGCGGGCCCGATCACCGGCGCGGTACACGGGCATTTCCTGCCACTGCTCGGCGTGGGGGCGGTCGCGATATTCAGTACGGCCCTGTTCACGACAATTTTCGTACGACTGCTGGGCATGCTCGCCATTCTCCCGGTGATCGCGGTGCTGATGTTCCTGGGCGTTCCCGCATCCAACGGCGCCATGTCGATCTATATGGAACCGGAGATGTTCCGGGTCCTGCACGATGTGCTGCCCATGCCGGCCGCGGTGGAATCGGTGCGCTCGATCCTGTACTTCGATGCCGATATCGTCGGGTCCCATCTGACGACATTCGCGGTATGGGGCGTGATTTCGCTGGTGATCGTGGCGGCGATCGACCGGCTCCGGCCGCGCAAGGAGGTCGCGGTGGCCGGCACCGGCACCGAGAACTGAACCGGCGCAGCGTTTCCGATCGCCCCCGGCCGCGGCACGAGCGGTGCCGCGGCCAGGGACGATCACCGTCGAACGGGCAGCCTATGGCGCACAGACGCCACCGCCGGCGCACAAGGCGGAGTTGCCGGGCGATTGCCGATATCATCACAGGCACCCGAAGCAACCCTGGAGTACAGGTAGTACCGATGACATCCCAGCCGAGCACGCTGTCCACCGAACCGCCTGAAGCCCAGGCAGGTCCGGGGATGCAGGCGGATCCACGGCAGGTCCCGCCGAGCGGCTTCTTCCCGCCGCCGCGGGAACTACGCGGCAACCTCAACGGCTTGACCTACCCGGCGGTCTTCCTCGTGGCCATCCTGGCCACCTTCCTCGCGGCCCAGTCCGCACTGTCTCTCGACTCCGGCGAGCCGCTGCGCACCGCCCTGCATATCGCGGCCACCGTCTGGGTGGCCTCGTTCCTGCCGATGATCTCCGCGACCTCGCGGGGCCGGTCCCGCATCCGGGTCGACGGCGCGCGGTTCGCCAGCGATCGCGGCGCGCTGGTGGTGCGCCGCTCACTCGGCTACGAGATCGCACTGGTGCTCTGCTTCCTGAGCCCGGCGGCGCTCTGCGCGATCTACGGAATCGGGGTGCTGACCGACAACCTCACGCTGCGGTTGCCGGTTTCTCCGTGGCTCGCGATCGCGGTCGCGGTGGTACTGCTCGGATACCTCGCCGTCTACGCGCGGCGGCCGGAGATCCGCCGCCTGGTGCTCACGCCGATGCATATCGTGGTGCCCACGAAGACCTCCATCGGGAACCGGGTGAGCTGGACCGCTGTGGAACTGGTCGCCGTGGAGTCGCGTAACAACTCCAAGGGCACCATCCGGATCGAATCCCCCGGCCGGCGTCCCGGCCGCACCCGCACCAAACGGATACACGCGGAAAAGCTCTCGATCGGCGCGGCAGGAACGTACTGGCTGATCCGCTTCTACCACGAACATCCCGAGGCCCGCGCCGAACTGTCCGACGACCGCGCCGTCGAACGGCTACGCGACTACGGGGTTGTGGACCCTTTCCCCGGCTGAGCAGGCACCACCCTCGCGGCCGCACCGGTCTCGCAATCACGACCATCGTTCACCGGATTCCTCGACATCCACACCGGCCCCGGTATCCCGATGGTCCCCAACCGGGAAACCACCCGGCGTGCGACGAGAAACGCGTCTCGGTGTCCCCACTCCGCGTGCACGCCCCGGTCGCCGGTGTGCCGCCGGCTGCCGCCCGCCGTACCCGGTCCGCGAATACGTTCGTGCGGTATGCGCGGATTAGGCTCCGGGGATGGTTCGGGTGCGGCAGATGCACGAATGGGTGGTGACCGAGAACGAGGCCGTCGCGATACAGCAGCGGCTCCGGGCACGGGTCGTGGTCGGCGACGCTCACGGGCCGGTACGGCGGGTGGCCGGGCTGGATGTGGCCTATCGGGATCCGGATATCGCCGTGGGGGTGGTGACGGTACTCGATGCCGAATCGCTGACGGTGCTCGATGAGGCCGTGGTCCGGGAACGCATCGAGTTTCCTTATATATCCGGTCTATTCGCATTCCGTGAGATCCCCGCCCTGACCCGGGCGCTGCAGGAGCTGACCGTCGAACCCGATGTGCTCGTCTGCGACGGCCACGGGCTGGCCCATCCTCGCCGATTCGGCCTGGCCGCGCATCTCGGTGTCCTCACCGGCCTGCCGAGTATCGGTGTCGCGAAGAACTCCTACGGCCGGTTCAGCGCCCCCGGGCCCGACCGCGGCGACTGCAGCCCGGTCACCGCCGACGGTGAGATCGTCGGCCGCGTCCTGCGCACGCAGCGCGGGATCAAACCGGTCTACGTCTCGGTGGGCCACCGCTACACCCTCGATTCGGCCTGCGATCTGGTCCTGCGCCTGGCACCCCGCTACCGGCTACCGGAAACCACCCGCACCGCCGACCATCTGGGGCGTGTTTCCTGAGCCGGGGCGACGGGCTGTCCGGCGGGTGGGTCAGACCTTCACGAGATCGTCGGCGTGGATCACCGGACGTTGCATACTGTCCGGCAGTTCCCGGGTGGAGCGGCCCAGCATGGTGGCGAGTTCGGCCGCGTCGTATTCCACCACGCCGCGGGCGACGATCGCGCGGTCCGGGCCGATCAGATCCACCACATCGCCGCCGTGGAACCGGCCGCGTACCCCGACGATCCCGGCGGCCAGCAGTGAACGCCGGGCATGCGCCACCGCGGTGACGGCCCCGGCGTCGATGAGAATGGCGCCGCGACTGTCGGCGGCGTGCCGGACCCAGAACCGGCGGGCCGACAAACGCACCGGGCGGGCCGCGAACGCCGTACCGACGGTCCCGGTTCCGAGCGCACTCGCCGCCTCCGCCGCCGCCGCCAGCAGCACCGGTACACCCGCGTCCGCGGCCAACCGCGCGGCGGACAGTTTCGAGGCCATTCCGCCCGTGCCGAGCACTCCACCGCTTCCGGCGATCACGCCGTCGAGGTCGGCGCTGCTGCGCACCTCCGCGATGAAATTCGCATCGCCCTTCCGGGGGTCGCCGTCGTAGAGCCCGGCCACATCGGAGAGCAGGAACAAAGCGTCGGCCCCCACCAGGTGCGCGACCAGCGCGGCGAGGCGGTCGTTGTCACCGAACCGGATCTCCTCCGTGGCGACCGTATCGTTCTCGTTCACCACCGCGACCGCCCCGAGCGACCGCAACCGGTCCAGGGTCCGCTGCGCGTTGCGGTGGTGCTCGCGCCGGCCGAAATCGCCGGCGGTGAGCAGCACCTGCCCCACGGTGCGGTCGTAGCGGGCGAACGAGGTTCCCCATGCATGCGCGAGCGCGAGTTGACCGACACTGGCCGCGGCCTGTTTGGTCGCGAGATCACGCGGCCGCCGGCTGAGCCCGAGCGGCGCCAGCCCGGCACCGATCGCGCCGGAAGACACCACCACCACATCGGACCCGGCTCGCATCCGCGCCTCGATAGCGTCCGCGAGCCGATCCAGCCGGTCGTTGTCCAGACCACCCTGCAGGCTGGTGAGCGCGGAGGAACCGATCTTCACCACGACTCGCCGTGCCCCGGCTATCGCCTGCCGCGCGTCACTGAGTTCTAGCGGCAACTGGGTCACGGCCGTGCCCCTGTTCCGCGGCTGCCCAGGCTCACCTGCCTACTCCCTGTCTTCTTCGTCGACGAGTCCACGCCGCACCCGTGAGGCGTGCTTACGTTCGGCCGCACTGACCCGATCGGTCTGTTCGAGCCGGATATCGGTGCCGCGGCCGGTGGGCACGATATCGGCGCCGGCGGTGATCTGCGGTTCCCAGTCGAAGGTCACATCGCCGATCGTCACCGGCGCACCGGGTTCGGCACCGAGCCGGACCAGTTCGTCTTCCACGCCGAGCCGGGCCAGCCGGTCGGCGAGGTAGCCGACGGCTTCGTCGTTGTCGAACTGGGTCTGGCGGACCCAGCGTTCGGGCCGGGTACCGCGAACCACGAAACCACCCGGTTCGTCGGGATCGGGCACCACGGTGAATCCGGAATCGTCGACCGCTACCGGGCGGATCACCGGACGTTTCGGCTCGGCCTTCGGATGCGCGTCGCGATACTGCTGCACCAGTTCGGCGAGAGCGAAGGTCAGCGGGCGCAAACCGGCATGGCTGACCGCGGAGATCCGGAACACCGGCCATCCCCGCTCCCGCAATTCCGGGGTCACCAGATCGGCGAGGTCTTCGGCGTCGGGTACATCGGCCTTGTTCAGGATCACCACCCGTGGCCGGTCGGCCAGATCACCGAGGCTCGCGTCGCCGCGCAGCGCCGGATTGTAGGCGGCGAGCTCGGCTTCCAGCGCGTCGATATCGGAGAGGGGATCGCGGCCCGGTTCCATGGTCGCCAGATCGACCACATGGGCGAGTACCGCACAGCGTTCCAAGTGCCGCAGGAAATCCAGGCCGAGACCGCGACCGTCGCTCGCGCCGGGGATCAATCCCGGAACGTCGGCGATGGTGAAGGTGGTGTCACCGGCATTCACCACTCCCAGGTTCGGGACGAGTGTGGTGAACGGATAGTCGGCGATCTTGGGTTTCGCGGCGGAGAGCACCGAGACCAGCGACGACTTACCGGCCGACGGAAACCCGACCAGACCCACGTCGGCGACGGATTTGAGCTCCAGCACCACATCGCGCACCTCGCCCTCCTCGCCGAGGAGCGCGAACCCGGGAGCCTTCCGCGCCCGGGATACCAGCGCCGCGTTCCCCAGCCCGCCGCGACCGCCTTTCGCGATCACGAACCGGTTGCCGGCACCGACCAGATCCATCAGGATCTCACCGTCGGTATCCACCACCACGGTCCCGTCCGGAACCTTCAGCAGCAGTTCCGACCCCTTCTTCCCGTCTCGGTTCCCGCCCTCGCCGGGTTTACCGTTCCCGGCCTTCGCGTGCGGGTGGAAGTGGAAGTCGAGCAGGGTGTGCACATTGGGGTCGACCTCGAGGACCACATCCCCGCCGTTACCACCGTTACCGCCGTCGGGCCCGCCGAGCGGCTTGAACTTCTCCCGGTGTACCGACGCACAACCATGGCCGCCTTTACCGGCGCTGACATGAAGAACGACGCGGTCGATGAACTTGGCCATGGCCGGATCATCCTCCTCGGGAACTGGAAGGTCGGGAAGGCGCGGCGCCCGGTACCGGGGCCGCCCCGGGAAAGCTACGGCGGACCGTAGAAACGCGAAAAGCGGGTCGAGGGTGAATCACCCTGACCCGCTCGCTGTGGTGGAGTCGTCAGCCGGTCAGGCTTCGACCGGCTCCGGGACCACGATGTTGACGGTCTTGCGACCACGCTTACTGCCGAACGTCACGGCACCGGCCTCCAGCGCGAACAGGGTGTCGTCCCCGCCGCGGCCGACGTTGACGCCGGGGTGGAAGTGGGTGCCACGCTGCCGCACCAAGATCTCGCCGGCTTTGACGGTCTGCCCGCCGAAGCGCTTCACGCCGAGCCGCTTGGAATTGGAATCGCGGCCGTTCCGGGAGCTGGATGCACCCTTCTTATGTGCCATTGCTGATACTCCTTCAGCGCGGGACCAAAGCCCTGCGAGTGGTTACTTGATGCCGGTGACCTTCAGGACCGTCAGCGGCTGACGGTGACCCTGGCGCTTGTGGTAGCCGGTCTTGTTCTTGAACTTGTGGATGCGGATCTTCGGGCCCTTGGTCTGCTCGACGACCTCGGCCGAAACCGAAACCTTCGCGAGCTTGTCCGCCGTGGTGGTCAGCTCGGCGCCATCGACGACGAGGACCGGCGACAGTGCCACAGAGGTGCCCGGCGCACCCTCGATCTTCTCGACCTTCACCAGGTCACCGACCGCGACCTTGTACTGCTTTCCGCCGGTCTTGACGATCGCGTACGTTGCCATCGGTCGGCTGCCCTTCTTCCTATAGTGCTCGGCACTCGTTCGCACGGTTGTCTCTCGGAGTGCACCGGGATCCACCGCACGACTGGTCTGGTAATCATCGCCGCCCCGGCATCTGGTGGCTCTCGGTATCGGGAACCGGCCACGGAACAGCACATGCTGTCACCGGGCAGCGACTGCCAAGATTACCCGATGCCGGTTGCCCCGACCAAACCGGTCCCCTCCCGGCCATCGATCACCGCGTCGCCGCGCCGGATACCAGGCTGCGGGCAAGGAGCCTCCGGCATACAGCGAAGTGCCCGATCCGAAGCCGGACCGGGCACGTTCACCTCGACTCAGTTGTCTTCGTCGACCGGCGGTCCGGCCGGGCGCCCGGCCGCACGACGCCGCACCCGGCGGACCGGAACTTCGGCCTCCGCAGGCTCGGCCGCGAACTCGGCGACTGGCGCCGACGGCTGCTCCTCGGCGGACAACACGAAAACCGCACCCGAACTGTCGGCCGCCGGAGCGGACGTAGACCTGGCGACGCGACGCCGCCGGGCCCGGGAGCCGGAAGCGCTCTCCGCGGCCGGCGCCCCGGCAACCGGTGACTCTCCCCCGGTATCGGCTGTCACATCCGTCGTCGCCGTGCCGTTCGCCGCGGCCGTGGCGCCATTCGGAGCGGAAGTGGGTTCCGGAGCACCGCTGCGGACGGTGTCCGCTGCAATCGGCGTGCCGAGACCGTGTCCGCCGGCGGACGCGGTGCCGGACGTATCCGGTGCCGCGGCATCACCGGCGGCAACTTCCGTCGTCACCGGTTCGGTATCCGGCGAGCCATCGACATCCGCATGAGCTGTCGACTCGGCCGCTTCCGGCGCAGCGGTCGCCGCGCTGCCGGTGGCCGTATCGCGCGCCGTCATCGACGCAGCGGTACCGGTACCCGGTCCGCCTGCCTCCGTAGACGTATCCGCGGCAGCCCCGGCGAAGTCCGTAGCAGCGCCGGCCGCATCCGTAGTGGCGTCTGCCGTATCGCCGGCAGCTCCGGTCGTATCGCCGGCAGCTTCGGCGCTGTCCGCGGCACTCGTTTCGGATACCGCGTGCATTGCGCTGCCGTTCGACTCGGCAGCAGAACGCTCCGCAGACGACGCGGCACCGGCGGAACGCCGGACCCGGGTGCGCCGCCGCCGCGGTTCCGCGGTGCCGGCCCGGTCGGCGTCGTCGGCCTCCGTTGCTGCCTTCTCCCCGGCCTCGGCCGCAACCTCGCCGGTCGCAACCTGATCCGCGGCTGTCGCCGCCTCGTCCGCCGCGTCCTCCGACTGATGCGCGGCCATGGCCAGCGCCACCGGGTGGGCCCGTTTCGCTGCCGCATCCTCTTCCGAGACCTCGGCCGCCGGCGCCGGCGTGGCTGCGGGCGCGGGTTTGTCGCGGTTGCGCCGCCGCCGCGAACCCGATTCACGACCCCGGCCCGAAGCCTCGTCGCCGCCGCCCGTTTCCACCGGGTAGCTGTGCACCAGGATGCCGCGGCCGTGGCAGTGCTCGCAGGTGGTGGAGAATGCCTCCACCAAACCCGTGCCGAGCTTCTTGCGGGTCATCTGCACCAGGCCGAGCGAGGTCACCTCGGAGACCTGATGGCGGGTGCGGTCCCGGCCCAGTGCCTCGGTGAGCCGGCGTAGCACCAGGTCGCGGTTGGATTCGAGGACCATATCGATGAAATCGACCACGATCATGCCGCCGATATCGCGCAACCGCATCTGCCGCACGATCTCCTCGGCGGCCTCGAGGTTGTTGCGGGTGACGGTTTCCTCGAGGTTGCCGCCGCCGGAGCCGGTGAACTTGCCGGTGTTCACATCGACCACGGTCATCGCCTCGGTCCGGTCGATCACCAGGGTGCCGCCGGACGGCAGCCATACCTTGCGGTCCAGCGCCTTGGCCAGCTGTTCGTCGATCCGGTAGGCCTCGAAAACATCGATCCCGTTGTTCTCGTGCCGGGACACCCGGGCGAGCAGATCCGGGGCGACGGTGCCGATATATTTCTCGACCGTGTTCCAGGAGCGTTCGCCCTCGATCACCAGTTTCGAGAAATCCTCGTTGAACAGGTCACGGACCACCTTCACCAGCAGGTCCGGTTCCTCGTAGAGGGTCTTCGGGGCGTTCGATTCGCCCTCGGCGGCCGCGGCGACCTTACGCCAGGTGGCCTGCAACCGTTCCACATCGCGGGTCAGTTCCGCTTCGCTGACGCCTTCGGAGGCGGTCCGGATGATCACGCCCGCATCGGCGGGCACGATCTCACGCAGGATCTCCTTGAGACGTTTGCGTTCGGTATCGGGCAGTTTGCGGCTGATCCCGGTGGAGGTGCCGCCCGGCACGTACACCAGGAAACGGCCGGCGAGGCTGATCTGGGTGGTCAACCGGGCGCCCTTGTGCCCAACGGGATCCTTGCTGACCTGCACCAGCACCTGATCGCCGGGTTTGAGCGCCTGTTCGATCTTGCGTTCCTTACCGCCGAGCCCGGCGGCCTCCCAGTTCACCTCACCGGCGTAGAGCACACCGTTGCGGCCCCGGCCGATATCGACGAACGCGGCCTCCATGCTCGGCAGCACGTTCTGCACCTTGCCCAGGTACACATTGCCCACCATCGACGCCGACCCGGTACTGGTGACGAAATGCTCGACCAGGATGTTGTCCTCGAGCACCGCGACCTGGGTCGCCGACGGATGGCCGGGGAACTCCTTCTCCCGCACCACCATCACCCGGTCGACCGATTCGCGCCGCGCCAGGAATTCCGATTCGGTGAGAATCGGCGGGCGGCGCCGGCCGGCCTCGCGGCCGTCGCGCCGGCGCTGCCGTTTGGCCTCGAGGCGGGTGGAACCGGTGATGCCCTGGACCTCGTCCACGGTGGCGCGGACGCGGGTCTTGTTCCGCGGCTCGCGTTCGTGCACGACCGTATTCGGCGGATCGTCCTCGGCGGATTCGGCCGCCTCGCCCGATTCCCCGGCCACCTTCCGGCGGCGGCGACGCCGCCGGCGACGGCTCGAGCCGCCCTCGGATTCCTCGCCGGTATCGCCGGACTCCTGGTCGGCCTCGTCGCCCGCGGCCGACTTGTCCTCGGTCTCGGCGGAGGTCTCCGCCGGTTCGGCGGGCTCGGCCTCGTCGGAATCGTTGTCGCCGTCGCCCTCGGACGCCTGCTCTCCGCGGCCCCGGCCCCGGCCGCGGCGACCCCGGCGGCGGCGGCGCGGCTGATCGTCGGAATCGCCGCCCTGTTCGGACTGGTCGTCCCCGGTATCGTTATCGGCTTCGCTGTCCGCGGCCGGCTCCTGCTCGGCCTGCCGTTCGGTTTGCTGCTCCGCCTGCTGTTCGGCCTTGCGGCGGCGCCGCAGATCCTCGGCGGCGGCCGCGTCCGGCGAGAGGAACAGCGGGGCCGCGACGACCGCGCTTTCGAAGACGACCGGTTCGGCCGAGACGGGTTCCTCGGGTACCGGGCTCGCGAACAGATTCGCGGCGGCGGTGAACGCGGGCGGCGGCGTGGCCGGGGAAAGGGGCGCGCTCGTGGAAACCGTCGCGGAGACGGATACCGAGGTCGCTCCCGCGGACTGGGAAGGTTCTGTGGAACCGGTGGCAATATCGGCAGCCGTTGCGGGCTGGGCGGCGCGGTCGCCCTGCACCGTTTCTCCGGTTGCTGTCTTCTCACCGGGCCCGCTGGTTCCGGCTGGTCCAGCGGCCCCGCCGAGCTCGGCCGTGACACCGGATTCGGTGATACGGGTATCGGCTGCACTGGCGGTTTCGGCGGCATCGGAGGTGGCGGCCGTCCCGGAGGTCGCGGAGGCGCTACCCGGCACCGAGGATTCCCCGGCACCGGAATCGTCGGCGCCCGATTCCGACAGGCCCTGCTCGCCGGGGGTGGCGGTCGTCTCCGGGCCGGAGACGACCGGAGCACTGCCGGTCGCGGGATCGGGCGCGAGCCCGGTACCGGCGGCCACCACATCGGGTGCGGCCGGTTCCTCCGGTTCCCAGACCGCCGCGCCCGCGGCCACGGTTTCCGTCCCGATGCCAGGAATTTGCCCGGCCCCACCGTCCGGTGCCGGCGGCCGGTCCCCACGGGCGGTGCCGGTCTCGGCGCCGACCCCGGACGCGTCCGTTCCGGCGTCACCGGATGTCTTGTCAGCGGTCCCCTCCGGCCCCGCCGTACCCGGTTGCGGGACGGCGGCCGGCTCGAACAGGCCGGGTTCGGCGGGGGTCAGGTTGGGGGTGGTCAACGATGCGCGGACCGATTCCGCGACGGCCCGGTCCACGCTCGACTGCGGGCTGCGGACCTCGGTCCCCAGTTCGCTGAGTTTGGCCAGGATGCGTTTGCTGGTCACGCCCAAGCGTTTGGCAAGGGCGTGCACTCGGATTCGCTCCGGCAAGTGATCGTCGTCCTGTGATGTTGTGTCCAGCGGCTCTTGATCGGCCACGAAGTCTCCTCGGGCCCCCGGGCGCGTTCCTCTACGAGTGACGCGGCCGTCGCGGGGACGCTTTCCGTCCGCCTCGCGCGGTTGGCGCGAGGTCAATGGTCTCGCCCCGCGTGCCCGGTTATCTCCACTATCGAACGTCGGTCGGGCTAACTGGCCACGCGGCGCCTGGCATATGGCTGAACGCCGCGGTCCGAGCACTCGTCCAGCGCGCCGGGCAGACGCAGCCGAGGTCTCCGGCTTCTACGTCCGCGGCAGCGATGGCGGCATCGTTCCGCAGTGTCATCCGGTCGCACCCTGTGTCGGGCGCAACCAAGTACCAGTATCCCACACCGTGCGCCAGGTGTTCGCCATGGCGCTGCGCGAGGCACTCGCACGGATCCGGAAAGCCCGTTACCGGGCAGTGTTCAGAGCGGGAATTCGGGGAACCAGAGGGAGATCTCGCGTTTGGCGGACTCGGGCGAGTCCGATCCGTGCACCAGGTTCGACTGTGTCTCGAGGCCCAGATCACCGCGGATACTGCCGGGTGCGGCCTTCTCCACCGGATCGGTGCCGCCGGCCAGCTGCCGGAAGGCGGCGATAGCGCGCGGACCTTCCAGCACCGCCGCGACCACCGGGCCCGAGGTGATGAATTCGATCAGCGATCCGTAGAACGGTTTGTCGGCATGTTCGGCGTAGTGCTCGCCGGCCAGCTCCTCGCTCACCTGCTTGAGCTCGAGGGCAGCGATCTTCAGGCCCTTGCGCTCGACCCGGCTCAGCACCTCGCCGACACAACCGCGCGCCACGCCGTCCGGCTTGATCAGAATCAATGTCTGCTCTGTCACGCGGCCAGCCTAATGGGCGCGGTCGAACCGCCCCCAACCGCAGTCCGCACAGGGCCGCAGGTAAGCCCTCCAGGGCTCATCGCAACGGGCAGGCCCGACCCGGCTAGGAAGTTCCGCCCATCCGCTGACTGGGCAGTGTCCCCGCCTCCATCCGGCGTTTGACATCGGACCGCAGCACCAGGATGAAACCCCACACGACGAGGAAAACGACGCCGATCACCGCGATCGAGATATGGAAGATGCCACCGACCAGGACCAGCACCTGCAGGCCCAGGTTGAACGGTATGGCCCAGGAGCGCCGCTGCAGTCCGGCCCCGGCGATCATGATCAGGGCGAGCACCACCAGGTAGGTTCCCGAGACCCAGGTGACACCGCCGGCGATATCGGCGACCACCGGCAGGGCGAGCAGCACCGTGATCGCCTCGAGCACCAGTGCCCCCGCCATCACCCCGCGCAGTCCCTTCCACGGATCGGGTGCGGACGGAACCGGTTCGGTTCCCTTCGGTTCGCTCTCACTCATCATGCGTCCTTATCGTTGGCGCCGCGTCACGAATGCTGTTGCTGCAGGGTTCCAGCAGTGCGGGCCTGGTTCGGTGCCCCCTCGGGCCCGGGCCGACGGAGCGGGGAGCGAAGCGGAGGAGGGAAGGTTCCAGACCGAAAGGTCCCGAACCGCGGCCGTTGACCACATTCTCACGCCGGGTCCTTGCCGAACAGCGCGCGGGCGGCCCCGGCGGTGACAACCGACCCCGTGACCACCACGCCGGCACCGGACACCATCTCCCCGCCCTCCCCGACTTCCTCGGCGAGGGCGACGGCGGTTTCCAGCGCATCGGGCAGGCTCTGTGCCGTGACCACCCGTTCGTCGCCGAAGCGCTGAACGGCCAGATCGGCGAGCCGATCGACCGGCAGCGCGCGCGGAGACCCGTTGGTGGTGACGACTATCTCATCGAAAACGGGTTCGAGCGCGGCGAGGATCCCGGCCGCGTCCTTGTCACCGAGCACCGCGACGACCCCGACCAGTTTGCGGAAGTCGAATTCGGCGGTGAGCGTGGCCGCCAGCGCGGCGGCACCGGCCGGGTTGTGCGCGGCGTCGATGAACAGGGTGGGCGCGTTGCGCATCCGCTCCAGCCGGCCGGGACTGGTGACCGCGGCGAAGCCCGCGCGGATCGCGTCGATATCGAGCTGGCGTTGCGACCCCGCCCCGAAGAACGCCTCCACCGCGGCCAGCGCGAGGGCGGCGTTGTGGGCCTGGTGTTCGCCGTGCAGCGGCAGGAAGATCTCGTCGTAGACGCCGCCGAGCCCCTGGAGCTCGAGTTGCTGACCGCCCACAGCGATCCGGCGGCTCGCGACCCGGAATTCGGCACCGGCCCGCGCGACGGCCGCGTCCACCTCGACGGCGCGGCGCAGCAGCACATCCATGGCTTCCGGGTCCTGCTCGGCGATGATCGCGACATTGTCGACGGGCACCAGGGATTCCGGGGCGGGTTTGATGATCCCGGCCTTCTCCTTGGCGATGGAGGTCAGATCGGGGCCCAGGTAATCGGTGTGGTCCAGGCCGATGGGGGTGATCACGGCGACCTGGCCGTTGATCACATTGGTGGCGTCCCAGCTGCCGCCCATCCCCGTCTCCACCACCGCCACATCGACCGGCGCCTCGGCGAACGCCGCGTAGGCCATGGCGGTGAGCACCTCGAACTTGCTCATCGGCGGGCCGCCCGCGGAGGCCGATTGAGCGTCGATCATCTCGACATAGGGCTGTAGTTCGCGATACAGCTCCACGTAGTGCGCCGGCGATATCGGCCGGTTGTCGACAGCGATCCGCTCGGTGGCCAGCTGCAGATGCGGGCTGGTGATCCGGCCGGTTCGCCGGTGCAGCGCCGTCAGCAGCGCGTCGATCATCCGGGTCACCGAGGTTTTGCCGTTGGTGCCGGCGATATGGATGGCCGGGTAGCCGCGCTGGGGGGAGCCCAGCACATCCATCAGCGTAGAAATACGGGTGAGCGACGGCTCGATCTTGGTTTCCGGCCAGCGCCGATCGAGTTCGGCCTCGACCAGCGCCATCTCCGCCAGTTCCACCGGCGACGGACCGGTGCCGAGCCGGGCGCCGCCGTGCTGCGGCTCCGGTTCCGGGTTCGGTTCGTGGTCGTTCACTCGGCGCTCAGCTCGGCCAGCCGGGCCCCGATCCGTTCCACCTCGGCCGCCGCGATATCGCGCCGGGACCGGATCTTGTCCACCACCTGTTGCGGTGCCTTGGCCAGGAACGCTTCGTTGCCGAGTTTGGCTTCGGTGCCGGTGAGCTCCTTCTGCGCGGCGGCCAGATCCTTCTCCAGGCGGCGACGCTCGGCCACCAGATCCACGCTGCCGGAGGTATCCACCTCGACCGTCACCGTGGTGGTGCTCAGCCGCACCTCCACCGACGCGGTCGCGCCGAAGTCGGCACCCGGTTCGGTGAGCCGGCCCAGATTCGCGACCTCGGGATACAGCCGGGCCAGCCCGGCAGTATCCAGACCCAGCACCCGCGCGGCGACCTTCTGCTTATCGTTGAGACCCTGATCGCTGCGGAACCGGCGGATCTCGGTGACCAGCCGCTGCAGATCGGCGATCCGCTGCGCGGACCCGGTATCGGCCGGCACACCGGTCGTCCGCGGCCACTGCGCAATCACCACCGATTCGCCGCCGGTCAGCGCCTGCCACAGCGATTCGGTGACGAACGGGATCACCGGGTGCAGCAGCCGCAGCACCGAATCCAGCACGGTGCCGAGCACGACACGGGTCGATTCGGCGCGTGCCTCGCTTTCGGTGAACTGGACCTTGGACAGTTCGAGGTACCAGTCGCACAGTTCGTCCCAGGCGAAGTGGTAGAGCGCCTCGCAGGCCTTACCGAACTCGTAGGCGTCGAACGCGGCGTCGACCTCGACCAGCACCGCGTCGAGCCGGTCGATGATCCAGCGGTCGGCGTCGGTGAGCGCGTCGCGGGCCGGGAGGTCGCCGATGCGGGCACCGTTCATGAGGGCGAACTTGGTGGCGTTGAACAGCTTGGTGACGAAACTGCGCGAGGCCAGCGCATGCGGTTCACCGACCGATAGATCACCGCCGGGTTGGGCGCCGCGGGCCAGGGTGAACCGCAGCGCGTCGGCGCCGTAGTCGCGGATCCAGTCCAGCGGGTCGATACCGTTACCGCGCGATTTCGACATCTTCTTGCCGTACTGGTCGCGGATCAGGCCGTGTAGGAACACATCCTTGAACGGCACCTGATACTCGGCGCCCTTGCCCGCGGTGACCGCGGCATCGCCGGCGACGAAGGTACCGAACATCATCATCCGGGCGACCCAGAAGAACAGGATGTCGTAGCCGGTGACCAGCACACTGGTCGGGTAGAACTTCGCCAGTTCCGGCGTCGCGTCCGGCCAGCCCATGGTGGAGAAGGGCCACAGACCGGAGGAGAACCAGGTATCCAGGACATCGGGATCCTGCACCCAGCCCTCGGGGGCTTCCTCGTCGGGGCCGATACAGACGACCTCGCCCTCGGGGCCGTACCAGATGGGGATGCGGTGGCCCCACCACAGTTGGCGCGATATGCACCAGTCGTGCATATCGTCGACCCAGTCGAACCAGCGCGGTTCCTGACTCGCCGGATGGATCACCGTATCGCCGTTGCGCACGGCGTCGCCGGCGGCCTCGGCCAGTGCCTCGACCTTCACCCACCACTGCATGGACAGCCGCGGTTCGATCGGTTCGCCGCTGCGCTCGGAATGACCGACACTGTGAATGTAGGGACGCTTCTCGGCGACGACCCGGCCCTCGGAGGCCAGCCGTTCGCGCACCTTCACCCGGGCCTCGAAACGGTCCATACCGTCGAACTCGGTCCCACTACCGGCGATCCGGCCGCGTTCATCCATGATCGTGGGCATGGGCAGGTTGTGCCGCAGCCCCATCTCGAAGTCGTTCGGATCGTGCGCCGGGGTGATCTTCACCGCGCCGGAACCGAACTCCGGATCGACATAGGAATCGGCGATGATCGGGATCTGCCGCCCGGTAATGGGATGTTCGAGGGTGGTGCCGATCAGATCCCGGTAACGCGGATCGTCGGGGTGCACCGCGACCGCGGTATCACCGAGCATGGTCTCGACCCGGGTGGTGGCGACGATGACGTGGGGTTCGGCATCGTCGAGCGACCCGTACCGCAGCGACACGAGTTCGCCCTCGACCTCGTCGTACTTGACCTCGATATCGGAGATGGCGGTACGCAGTTCCGGCGACCAGTTCACCAGCCGCTCGGCCCGGTAGATCAGTCCCGCGTCGAACAGCCGTTTGAAGATGGTCTGCACGGCCCGCGACAGGCCCTCATCCATAGTGAACCGGTCGCGCGACCAGTCGACGCCGTCGCCCAGGGCACGCATCTGCCCCTGGATCGCACCGCCGGATTCACGTTTCCAGTCCCAGACCTTCTGCACGAACAGGTCGCGGCCGAAATCCTCTTTGGTTTTCCCGTCCGCCGCGAGCTGTTTCTCGACCACCGACTGGGTCGCGATACCGGCATGGTCCATCCCCGGCAACCACAGCACCTCATAGCCCTGCATCCGCTTGCGGCGGGCGAGGGTGTCCATGAGCGTGTGGTCCAGGGCATGACCCATGTGCAAGGTGCCGGTGACGTTCGGCGGCGGCAGCACGATCGAATACCCGGGCGCGGAACTCTGCGGGTCGGCGGTGAAGTAACCGGCGGCTACCCAGCGTTCGTACAGGTCGGCCTCCACCTCGCCGGGATTCCAGCTTTTGGGGAGGGCATCGGCACGATTACGCGTGTTGTCAGGGGCTGCGCTGGTCACGCCAGAATTCTAGTGTTATCGGCACCGGCTCCGGCACCGCGGGTGCTGTGTCTATTCGCGCCGCCTCCGGCAGCGCGGGTTCGGGGCCCCCTTGGTCTCGTTCTCCACTCCGACGCTCCTCCGAAAAAGCCGAAGGCGGAGCCTTCGGTGGATGAGGGACACCGAAGGCTCCGCCTACATCGATAAGCCTACCGCCGATCCACGGCCGCGCCGCGAATCCATAACCAATTCTCAGCTTGAGCACCGGGATTCTCAGATCCGTCACAAACCCGGCGCGGCCCGGGGCGCGGTATCGGCGGCTTCATCCGGCGGGCTTCTCCCGCGCCGCGGTGCGGCGACCGGAGAAGCGGCGCATCAGCGGCTCGTCGAGCCAGTGATAGATGGCCGCCGCCGCCACCATCGACACGACCAGACTCAGCCCGGCGAATCCGAGCCAGCCCATCGGCCCGAACTGTTTTCCTCCGATGAGGAATCGGGTGATCAGCGCCATCACCGGGAACTGGATCAGATAGAAGGCGAAGGAGATATTGCCGAGCCAGACCATCCGCGGCGATGCGGAGAACCCCCGGATCCCGGCCAGGTCACGCGCGGCCAGTGTGGCCACCAGGGCCGTCATCGGCGCGAGCAGCAGCGCCGACATCTTATAGTTCGGCGGCACCACCCAGGTCGCCGCGTATGCGATCACCAGCGCGATCACCGGCAGTGTCAGCCGGGTGTTGCGCCAGCGGCCCTCCAGCACCAGTCGCGCGGCGAGTACCCCGAGGAAGAACTCCGGCAGCCGCGAGAGCGGGAAGTTGTAGCTGAGCCAATACGACATGGCCACCGGGATATCGGACTGCGCGAACCAGATGGGCGCGGCATGCAGTTCGTAATACGGCGACGCCTCCCCCGGTATCAGCCGCGGCGCGAAGGTGTTCGCGATCCCCTTGGGCCCGGGCACCCACAGGTAGTACGCGGTGTGCAGCAGCAGGATGGCCACCAGCATCCCTGCCATCGCCCATGGCACCCGGTGGCTACCGATCCGGCGCACCAACGGCAACAGGAGCGGAAAGCTCAGGTAGAACAGTATTTCGGCAGCCAGCGACCAGGACGGCACATTGAGTCCACCGACCGTTGTCCACTTGGGCACCCAGGTGTGGACCAGGGCGAGGTTCGGCGCCCAGACCACCGGCCGCGTCAAGGGAACGCTCACCACCAGGATGAACGCGGCCGCCGCGACCAGATGGGTCGGATAGATCTTCAGTACCCGGCGCCAATAGAACCACGGCACCGAGCTCCCCGGCCGGAACGACCAGTAGATGATGAACCCGGACAGGACGAAGAAGAAGGTCACTCCCGCGGCGCCCAGCTGCATCGGCATCAGCTGATGGATCTGCCGGAACAACTCCGACTTCTGGAACGGGTACACCGGCAGGAACACCAGGGCGTGCAGCACGAACACGGCGAACGCCGCCCACCAGCGTGCCCCCGTCAGCGAGGGCAGCGACGGCCGCACCGCCGCCGCGTCGAGGAAGTCCGGCCCGGACGCGACCCGGGCCGGCGCCGTGCTCACCGGTGGATCCGCTCGTACACTGCCTCCGCGGTCACCGCATCGCCGTGTGCCGAGGGATGGAACGGCATCCCGGCCTCGTCGGCCGCGGGATCGAAGAAACCGTTCAGCCACGGCTCATCCGAGCACAGGCCGTGCCCCGCGGTCACCGAGCGGATATCGACGAACTCGAGTTTCAGCAACTCCGCGGCTTCGCGTTGCGCGTCGTCGAGGCGGTCCAGGTATTCGGTCACCGCACGGCCCCGCGGTTGCACGACATGTCCGGCGCCGAGCACGTTCACGCATACGTGCTCCTGGCCGGCGGGAAACAATTCCGGGTAGCCGACCAGCATGATCCGCGCATTCGGCGCGTGGAAGCGCAAATAGGTGATCACCTCACGGATGCGCTTGGCGTAGAGCTGACCGGTGACGTTCCGGTAGTCGGGGAACCGTCCCTGATCGGCCGCCTCCAGCCCGCACCCGTCGACGAAGTTGAACACGCAGGGCTGCAACGATGTGATCAGCGACGACAAATTGGTTTTGGACCAGACGTCGTTCATTCCGGTCTGGATGGCGATGACGTCGGTCTCCGGCCCGAATGCCTGCTGTTTCACCGCCTCGGCCACCTCGTGTACCAGCCACCAGCCCTGTCCCGACGAGATCGTGGATCCACTACAGGACGCATCCACGAAATCCGGTGTACCCGCAAGACCCATCCGCCGGCTCAGCTGTGACGGCCACGAGGTAGGCGCGTGCAGGCACTCCTTGGTCCCCGAGAACAGCTTCGGGTAGTTCGCGGTGAACGAGTCACCGAGCACTACCAGGGACTTGCCCGGCGGACGGCCGTTTTCGACCGGCGCCGCAGCCGCCGGGGTGTACATGACGGTCGCGGTGAGTACGGCCGCCACCGCAGCGCCGACAATCCCACCTCGACGCCGAAGAAAACTGCGAATCACGACTTTCCCGTCGGTCAGTAGCCGGCCTGCGGATCGAAATCGGGCAGGGTGAGTGTGGGTTCGGGCTGGGCCGGTTCCGGTTGGGCGGCCTCGGGCTGAGCGGGCGCCGCCGGCGCGGGAGGCTGCGGCGCCGGCTCCTCGACCGGCGGTTGCGCCGGCGGCGGCTCCACGGCCGGAGGCGCCTCCGGCGCCGGGCTGTGCGGCGCCGGAGTGGTCGACGCACTGCTCGACGGCGTTGCCGTACTGGTCGGAGCTACACTGGAGGTCGTCGCGTGATCGTCGTGCGATTCCGAGTCGCCGCCACACCCGCTCACGCCGAGAACTACTGCGGCACAAGCGAATACGGTCACCAGGCAACGTTTCATGAAGATTCCCAATTCTGCTGGCATTCAATCGTTTTTCGATCCCGCCCCCTCCGGGACACGGAGTTGTCAGCAAGACATCGCAGATACCGCCGAATCCGTTACACTCCGGTTCTTCCCGGCCGCCCGGCCCATACTGCGCACCACCCGGACATCCACCCACGACCGGACTCGGTTCACCCGAGGCCGGTGGTGCGTCTCGATTCCGGATCCCCGGAAAGGTACGGCGTCGCGGAGAACCAGCGGAGGAAGAACCAGGGTGGAAGGGATCCCGACCGTACGCCGCCGGGGGGCGGCGACCGGGATACTGTTGCCGAAATCGGTTGCACTGGGGACCCTGGACGATGTGAACCCTCCGCTCGACTCGGTCCCCTTGTACCCACCCGAATCCGTATTCCCCGCATCGGATTCGGATGCCGTGCACCCGCGGGGAGTAGTTGACCTGCGGGGCCTCCGCACCGGGGAGTTGCGGTATCCACCGACGGCCACGGTGATTTTCGCGGGTATCCCCGGTGCGGGCAAAAGCACCGCGTTGCGCAAACTGTTCGGCTCCGAACCCGAAGCCGAACAGGCACCGAACGGCCCCGGGGGTTCGCTCGTACTCGATTCGATCCAGGCCCGGAACTCGTGGCGGCACCGGTTGGCCTGGTTGCCCTATCCGCTGTGGCGCCCGATGGTGCATCTGGTGCATTTCCGCCGGATCTGGCTGGCCTTGCGCGACCATTCGGGTCCGGTGGTGGTCCACGATTGCGGCACCGTCGCATTCACCCGGCACATGCTGACCAGCTGGGCCGCGCGGCGCGGCCGCGAACTGCATCTGGTGCTACTCGATGTCCCCGCCGCGATCGCCCTGGACGGGCAGCACGCCCGCGGGCGACGGGTGGGCCGGGCCTCCTTCAACTGGCATGTACGACGCTGGAGACGCCTGCTGGACCAGGTGGAAAGCGGGACGGGTCCACAGCCGCAGCCGGAGTCGATCGTCGTCCTGGACCGCCCCGGTATCGATCAGCTGCGGGAAATCCGGTTCGCCGCCTGACCTGCCGGGGCGGCCGGTCCGGGTCCGTACGGAGCTCCGGATGGCCGCGCCCGATTCGATGCGGTCCCGGCACGGCGATCACTCACACCCAGCGGAGAACCACTCCGCGGCCGCCGGACTCGGTCAAGGCAGCAGTGTGCCGGGGTTCAGGATCCCGGCCGGGTCGATTTCGCGTTTCACCGCCCGCAGTATCCGCACCCCCAGCTCGCCGATCTCGTCCGGTAGCCACCGGCGGTGGTCGGCGCCGACGGCGTGGTGGTGGGTGATGGTGGCGCCGGCGGCGGCGATGGCGTCCCCGGCAGCTCGTTTGGCGTTCTGCCACTGCGGAATCGGATCGTCGAGGAGCTTCGCGACAACGGTGAAGTACAGCGAGGCGCCGGTCGGATAGGTATGGGAGATATGGCACATGACCAGCGCGGGCGTGCCCTGGGCGGTCAATGCCTCGGTGAGCGCGGTGGTGACCAGGGTTCTGAGTTCGGCCAGCCGGCTCCAGGTGGTCGCGGTTTCCAGGGTTTCGCACAGCACTCCGGCGTCGAGCAGGGCATCGCGCAGGTAGGGTGCCGCGAAACGGCCGTGTTCCCACGCCTGAGCGGGATCGGGCCCCAACTCGGTACCGCCCGCGGCGCGCAGGAGTTCGGCCGCCTCGGCGCTGCGCGCGGCGACATGGGCCGCGCTGCCCTCGAAAGTGGTCACCGCCAGGCATCCGGAAACCGGTGCACCGCCGATATCTTTGGATCGGGCCAGATTCAGACCGGTTTCCGCTTCGTCCGACAAGCGCAGCACCGTGGGTGCCGCACCGGCCTGCACCACTGCGCGCAACGCGGCGGCACCGGCGCCGAAATCCGGGAACGACCAGGCCATATGGGCCGTGACCGCAGGGACGGGATGCACCCTGACGGTGACCTCGGTGATCACCCCGAAAGCCCCTTCGGATCCGACGAAGAGTTCCCGCAGATCCGGTCCGGCAGCTGAGGCCGGCGCCCGGCCCAGTTCCACCGTCCCGGTCGGTGTCGCGATCCGCAACCGCTGGACCATATCGTCGAACCGGCCGTATCCCGCGGAGGCCTGCCCCGATGATCGGGTCGCGGCGAAACCGCCGATACTGGCGAATTCGAAACTCTGCGGGAAATGTCCGAGCGAAAGTCCGTGCGGGGCGAGCAGTTGTTCGGCCTGCGGTCCGGTGACGCCCGCGCCGAAGGTCGCGGTTCCGGAGAGCGGGTCGCAGTCCAGCAACGCGTCGAGGCGGCGCAAGTCCAGGGCGATCACCGTCTCGAAACGGCCGCGCACCGGGTCGAGTCCACCGACCACGCTGGTTCCGCCGCCGAACGGCACGACGGCGATGCCCTGTTCGGAGCAGTAGCCGAGAATCTCGGCCACCTGCGTGTGATCGGCCGGGAAGACCACTGCGTCGGGGGCGTCCTGGGGGCCTGCGGCACGGCGCCGCAACAGGTCGAGAGTGCTTTTGCCGCCGGCATGCCGCAGCCGGGCGGCGTGTTCGGTGGATACGTGCTCATCCCCCACCACCTGCGCGAGTCCGGCCCGCCGGTCCGCGGACAGGACCGGCGGCCGGAGCGGTACATCGCCCTCATCACGACGTATCGCCGGTGGCCCGGAGACGCCGAACACCTGGCCGAGCAGACCGCGGATCTGTTCCGGCAACGGTGTGTGCCCGGCGGGAACTCCCCAGGCGTCCCAAACCATATCGGGACGTGCTGCGGCCGCGGCCGATTCTTCGGAGGTGTCGCCTTGCCCAGTGGTCATGCGTTACAGTTTGACATAGAATGTCAAGCAGTAACGAACGAACAGAGATGAGGTCGCGCCCCGTGCCCACTGGCGCAACCCCCGAGGACGCCGGTTCCGTGGACCGGCTCATCCTGGACGCCGCACGTGACTGTGTCGCGGAATTCGGGGTCCGGCGAACCACGCTCGCCGAGGTCGCCCGCCGGGCAGGAGTCAGCCGGCCCACCGTCTACCGGCGCTGGCCCGACAGCCGCGCGCTCATCGGCGAACTGCTGGTGCGGGAATTGCGCACGATCATCGCGGCGGCCGTGCCGGAAACCGGCGACGCACGTACCCGGCTGGTCACGGGCGTCGTGGGCGGCGCAGCGCAGGTGCGATCCAACGCCCTGTTCGGCAAGATCTTCCGCACCGATACCGACCTCATGCTCACCTATGTCTTCGGCCGGCTGGGCCGCAACCAGCGCGAACTGCTCGACCTGTTCGGCACCGGCATCCGCGAAGGGCAGGCCGACGGATCGGTACGCCCCGGCGACCCGGCGCAATTGGCCGCGATGCTGCTGCTGATCGCCCAGTCGGCGGTCCAATCGGCGGCCACGGTCGCCGGATTGCTCGACGGACCGGCAATGGACACCGAACTCCGGCACGCCCTCGACGCGTACCTCGCGCCCGAGGCCCCACCATTCAGGAAGGAGTAGCGCACGGCCCGACCGGGACGCGAACATTCGCGATCCCGCCGGCCCGCACCAGCGGGCACCCGTGCCACGAAACCATGGTCACCAGCCCTTCCGATCCCACCGGTGCCGCGCTCGACGCCCGCCGGCGCAGCCGCGAACTCACCGCCCTCGGCGACGACCCCACCGTCGACCTACTGGTCATCGGCGGCGGAGTGACCGGCACCGGCGTAGCCCTCGACGCGGCCGCGCGCGGCCTGCGCACACTGCTGGTGGAGAAACACGATCTGGCACACGGCACCAGCCGCTGGAGTTCCAAACTCGTCCACGGCGGCCTGCGCTACCTGGCGAGCGGGCGGGTCGCAATCGCGCACGAGAGCGCGGTCGAACGCGGGATCCTGCTCCGCCGCAACGCTCCCCACCTGGTGCGACCGCTACCTCAACTGGTACCGCTACTACCCGGGATCGGGATGTCCTCCCGCGCGCTGATCCGCGCCGGTTTCCTGGCCGGCGATCTACTGCGCGCCGGCGCACGTACACCGGGGACACTGCTTCCCCGGTCGCGCCGGGTGACCCGGGCCGAGGCACTACGCCTGGCCCCGACCGTACGCCGGGACGGCCTACGCGGCGGACTACAGGCGTGGGACGGGCAGTTGGTCGACGACGTCCGGCTCGTGGTGGCACTCGCGCGGACCGCTGCCGCGCACGGCGCGACCGTACTCACCCGCGTCGCCGCCGAAGCTGTAACCGGTGACGCGGCCACCCTCCGCGATACCCGGACCGGGGAATCCCTCACCGTCCGTGCCAAGACGGTCGTCAACGCCACCGGAGTCTGGGCCGACGAGGTCGATCCGAGTATCGAACTGCGACCCAGCCGAGGCACCCATCTGGTGTTCGATGCCGCGGCCTTCGGCGGCCTCACCGCCGCACTCACCATCCCGGTTCCGGGTTCGGTGGGACGTTTCGTCTTCGCCCTGCCCGCACCGCACGGCCGCGTCTATCTCGGCCTTACCGACGAGGACGCGCCGGGTCCGGTCCCCGACGAACCCCGGCCCACCGCCGCCGAAATCGATTTCCTCCTCGACACGGTGAACACGGTGGTGCGGATACCGCTCACCCACAGCGATATCCGCGGCTCCTATGCCGGGCTGCGCCCCCTGTTGCGCACCGCTGGCGACAGCACCGCCGATATCTCGCGCGAACACGCGGTTCTCACTTCCCCGTCGGGTGTGGTCACCGTGGTCGGCGGCAAACTCACCACCTACCGCAAGATGGCACAGGACGCCCTCGATACCGCGGTAGCGCAGTCCGGTCTCACCGCCGGGCCGTGCCGGACAACCGATCTACCGCTGGCCGGCGCGGTCACCGGCGCGGCCCGCGATCACCTGCGCGCCCCGCAACTGCTGATCGAACGCTACGGCGCCGAAGCGCCCGCCGTGGCGGCCCTGGCCGCGACCGACCCGGAACTCGCCGCTCCGGTGGCGCCGGGAGCGGATGTGCTGGCAGCGGAGTTCGCCTGGTCCCTCACCCAGGAAGCCGCCTTGGACGCCGACGATCTCCTGGACCGCCGCACCCGGATCGGCCTGGTAGCGGAGGACCGCGCCGCGGCCCGGACCACCGCCGAGGCGATGGTGGCCGCCTATTCCGAATGAGGCGCGGCGTAGCCCCACTCCGGCACGGAAGCGGTCATACAGGCGCGCGGCCAGCGATCCAGCCCGTGCGCGATCTCCGCGGCCCGCGTCGCGCGCAGACCGGGCGTCTCGGCGGCCTCGTCGAGATAGCGGAAACCCAGCCGCTCGTAATAGGGGCCGTTCCACTCGACCTCGACGAACGTGGTCAGCGTGATCGCCGGCAACCCGCGCTCCGCGGCCCAGCGGACCGCCCGGTCGATGAGCCGCCGCCCGATCCGCTGTCCCCGGTACTCCGGCAGCACCGACACCTGGTCGATATGAGCGTTCCCATCGACGACGCTCACGATCAGATACCCCACCGCCACCCCGCCGGATACCCATGCCCAGGCCCGGCCGTCCAGCACGAACTCCCCGAGAACCGCCGCGGACAGCGGTTCGTCCCCGGCCACCGCATCCATGCCCACCGCGGCGAACGGTTCCCCGGCCCGGACCTCGATTTCCTGCAGCCGGGGTATGTCCGTGGCGGTTGCCTCGCGGATCATGCACACTCCTCGCCCAGTGTCGCGACCCGCGAACGGTACCTGCTGCGCTTGTTGTGCGATACCCACCGCCGCGGATTCGGCGCCCAGGACGGCCGGACCACCTCGCGGGACGCTCCCGTGTACACCACTGATACCGATGCGATGACGACCAGCGACAGCGCCTCCGGTGCACGCGGCCGGAAACAGGGTTCCGGCAACGCCCACGAGAACCGTCGCGGCGGCGGGCGCAGGACGAGTAGCCGCAGTAGGCGAGCAGGTACTGGGCAGTTCGAGTGCCGCGTCGAGTCCGAACATCGCCCCGAGCACCGCAAGCGCACAGTGCCGGTAACCGGATACCGCGCCGGGGCGGGACCGGGGACGAACCGAAACAGGTCGGTCTCCGGCCGGGTAACAGGTTCGCATCTATGCTGGTGCGGTGGTCTGAGGAAGGAGCCGGGAGTGCGTATCGATACGTCCACCATCGGTATCGCGCCGGGTGAGGGCCTGGTCGCGCGCTTCGGTGACGTCGTGATCTATCTGGTGGGTGCCAACGCATCCACCGAACGGATACTCGGTGCCGTCGAGGCGGTGGCGGATGTGGAGCATCCCGGTGCGGCGATCGCGCAGCGGCTGGCGGCGGTGGTCTTCGGGACCGGTTCGGAACCACCCCCGTTCGGTTTGGTCGCCCCCACCGCCGACGGCACCCTGGTACTGCTGCGTGGCCCGGTATCGGCATTGATCTCCGGCGCGGAAGGGTCCCGGCGGCTGGTCGGGGCGCGGGCTTTCACCTGGGTGGACGAGATCGTGCGCGATCCGGTCCGCACCCTCTCGGTGGGGCCGGGCGCCGACGCCCAGGTGACCCCGTACCCCCGGACCGATCTGCGCGCCGGGGTGGTACCCGGCGGCGGTTTCGTGATCCACGCGGCGGTCCGCCGGAGCAAGAAACCCGGCCACCGCGCAGCAGCGGCGGCACCGAAACGGGTCGCCGGGGAACCGCCCGCCACGGCACCCGCCGGCCTGGCCGCCGCCGACCCGGTATCGGCCGCCGATTCCGGGCCGCGTACGGGCCTCGCGACCGCCCACCCGGCGAAGCCGCTACCCGGCACCCGAGCCTGGTCCGCGGCACCGGCGCGGCCGGTGCAGGATCCCATCCGGCTCCGTAAGGAACCGGCGAAACCGCGAGCGCACGCCACTCACAACGGCTCGGACAACCAGGACGGCACTGCGGCCGTACTGGTCGCCGAGGACGGTACGAACTACCCGCTGGACCGGGCATACGTCATCGGCCGCGGTCCCTCGGTCGACGAATCGATACGCCGCAAGACCGCCGCCCCGCTGGTACTGCAGCGCGACCGGCATATCTCGCGCGTCCACGCCTACCTCACGGTGGACGCCGGCAAGGTCTACCTGCGCGACGCCGGCACCGCGGCGGGCACCTTCGTCTCGACCCCCGATGAACCGCGCTGGACCCGCATCGGTCAAGCACCGACCGAACTACCGCCCGGCGGCCGGATCCGCATCAGCGAACAGGTCCTCACCTACCGGTCGGAGACCGCGCCCGCCGATTGAGCGGTATGCCCGGGCCCGTGTCCCGCCCGCACGGGCACAATGGCGGTATGCACCGCAACGGCCCCACCGACGATATCGACGAATCCGCACTCACCGTCACCCCGCCGAAGGCGCAGGCGGCCGGGGTCCGGGCGGTAGGGGTCGGATTGGGGCGGGCGGTCGCCGATATGGGCGTTGTCCGCACCGCGCGCACGCTGGCCCGGGTCAACCAGGTGAACGGATTCGACTGTCCCGGGTGCGCGTGGCCGGAGCCCAGCGGGCACCGCCGCCCGGCCGAGTTCTGCGAGAACGGGGCGAAAGCGGTCGCCGAGGAGGCGACGCGCAACACCGTCGGCCCGGAGTTCTTCGCCGAACATTCGGTCGCCGACCTCGCCGGGAAATCCGGGTACTGGCTGGGCCGCCAGGGCCGGCTGACCCACCCCATGGTGCTGCGGCCCGGCGATACCCACTACCGCCCGATCGCGTGGAACGACGCTTACCGGGTCATCGCCGAACAGTTGCGGGTACTGGGCTCCCCGGACGAGGCCGTGTTCTACACCTCGGGCCGGACCGCGAACGAAACCGCGTTCCTCTACCAGCTGATGGTCCGCAGTTTCGGTACCAACAACCTGCCCGACTGCAGCAATATGTGCCACGAATCGTCGGGTACCGCACTCACCGGTTCCATCGGGATCGGCAAAGGTTCGGTGACCGTCGACGATTTCGCCGCCGCCGATCTCATCCTGATAGCAGGCCAGAACCCGGGCACCAACCATCCGCGCATGCTGAGTGCGCTGGCCGACGCGAAGAAAGCCGGCGCCGAGATCGTCGCTGTCAACCCCCTGCCCGAGACCGGGCTGATCGGTTTCCGCGATCCGCAGACCATCCGCGGACTCACCACCGGTGTCGATATCGCCGACGATTTCCTGCAGATCCGTCTCGGTGGCGATATGGCGCTGTTCCAGGGTCTGGCGAAACTACTGTTCGAGGCGGAGGACGAGGCCCCGGGCACCGTCCTGGACCGTGACTTCATCGAATCGCATACCGCGGGATTCGCCGACTACGAGCGTCATATCCGCGCGGTCGACCTGAACACGGTGTACGAGGCGAGCGGTCTGACCCCCGACGAACTCGCCCGCACCGCCGACCGGCTGGCCCGCTCCCGCAACACCATCGTCTGCTGGGCGATGGGTCTCACCCAGCACAAGAACGCGGTCGCCACCATCGAGGAAGCCACCAATCTGCTGCTGGCGCGGGGCATGATCGGCAAACCGGGCGCGGGTGTCTGCCCGGTGCGCGGCCACTCCAATGTCCAGGGCGACCGCACCATGGGTATCTGGGAGCGGATGCCCGAACCGTTCCTCGCCGCCCTGGACGACGAGTTCGCGATCACCAGCCCCCGCACCCACGGCTACGACACCGTCGACGCCATCCGCGCGATGCGCGACGGGAAGGCCCGGGTGTTCTTCGGGATGGGCGGTAATTTCGTCGCTGCCACCCCGGACACCACCGTCACCGAGGCCGCGCTTCGCAATTGCGCGCTCACGGTGCAGGTTTCGACCAAACTCAATCGCAGCCACGTCGTACACGGCGCCACCGCACTGATCCTGCCGACGCTGGGCCGCACCGATCTGGATATCCAGAACGGCCGGCGCCAGCAGGTGTCGGTGGAGGATTCGATGTCGATGGTGCATCTGTCCACCGGCCGGCTCACCCCGGTGAGCGACGAACTGCGCAGCGAGGTCGCGATCGTCTGCGAACTGGCCCGCGAACTGCTGGGGCCCGGGCATCCCGTGCCGTGGGAACGTTTCCGCGGCGACTACGACCTGATCCGCGATGCCATCGCCCGCGTCGTCCCCGGGTGCACCGATTACAACAACCGGGTCCGGCAGCGCAACGGTTTCGTGCTGCCCCATCCGCCGCGCGATACCCGCGAATTCCGCACCGCCACCGGAAAAGCCAACTTCGCGGTGAACGAACTGTCCTGGGTGCCGGTGCCGCCGGGCCGCCTGGTCCTGCAGACGCTGCGCAGCCACGACCAGTACAACACCACGATCTACGGCTTGGACGATCGTTATCGCGGTGTCCACCACGGCCGCCGGGTGGTGCTGGTGAACGCGGGCGATATCGCCGAACTGGGTTTTCTGGACGGCGATCTGGTCGATCTGGTCGCGGAGTGGACCGACGGTGTCGAACGTCGCGTCACGGGGTTCCGGCTGGTCGAGTACTCCACACCACGTGGAAACGCCGCGGCGTACTACCCCGAGACGAATCCCCTGGTGCCGCTCGACCATGTGGCGGCGCGCTCGAACACACCGGTATCGAAGGCCGTCGTGATCCGGCTCGAACCCCATATCCATCGGCCCGGCCCGCAGGACCCCGGGCATCGGTCCGGCCCGGAATGAGCCGGGTCACCGCGCGACGCCGGATGCGACGGATCACCCCGGCCGGCGAGATCACCCGTCCCGATACCCTGGCCGTAGAAGAGCCCCTGGAAATCCGGGTGCGCGGGGAATCGCTCGCCGTCACCATGCGCACCCCCGGCAACGATATCGACTTGGTGCACGGTTTCCTGTTCGCCGAATCGCTGATCGCCGAAGCGGCCGATATCCGCACCGCCCGCTACTGCGCCGGCACCGACGACGAGGGCCGCAACACCTACAACGTTCTCGATATCGACCCCACCGGCCCCATGGTCGTGCCGAACCGCCCGTTCCTGACCACCGGCGCCTGCGGCCTGTGCGGGAAAACCGCCCTCGACGAGATCCGGCAGCGCAGCCGCCACCCGCTCCCACCCGCGCAACCGTTGATCGAGGCCGCGGTCCTGGCCGGCCTCCCGGACGTCCTGCGCAGGCAGCAGACGGTTTTCGACGCCACGGGCGGTCTGCACGCCGCGGGCCTGTTCACCGCCGAGGGTGATCCCGTGGTCGTGCGGGAGGATATCGGCCGGCACAATGCCGTCGACAAGGTCATCGGCTGGGCGCTGCGGGAAAACCGGATTCCGGCATCGGATCTCGTGCTGGTCGTCAGCGGTCGCGCTTCTTTCGAGCTCGCGCAGAAAGCGGTCCTCGCCGGTATCCCGATCCTCGCGGCGGTTTCGGCCCCGAGTTCGCTGGCCGTGGATCTCGCCGCCGATTCCGGGCTCACCCTGGCCGGTTTCGTCCGCGGCGACACGATGAACATCTACACCGGCGCGGAACGGGTCGCGGGTTCGATCGTCCGTATCTGATGTGGGCACAGCCCGGTGGATAGGTAGGCGCGGCTCCCGGACCGAAGCGGTACATCCGGCCGGTCAGTGGCCGGTACGGCACTGCACCCCGGCCGTTCGCCCGGAATGTCATCACCGCCTACGCGGCCGGGTGCCCACTTCACCGGCAGCAGGTACCCGTCCGATACCCCCGCCGAGGAGGATGATGCCGCGCGTGCGTAGCCCTTCCCGCACGAGCCACCACGGTCGCTCGCCATCGGTAGCTCGCCGTGGAACTCCGCGCCGGCTCTCGCCGGCGTAGCGAAGGACCGCGCGAAGCCGGGCACTGGGTGATCCGGCCACCGAATGCGGTGCAGCCGGTTCGGTGCGCACTGCGTATCAGCGCATTTCGAGGGCTGGGTAATCGACGAGGTCGATATCGTCGGTAGCGTCGGAGGCGTACTTGTCCATCAGATCGAACAGGCGCGATCCCAGGAACCAATCGCGCAGGCGCAACCCGTAACCCGTCTTGGGCGCCAGGAAACGGCCGGCGTTGCTGTTACCCCCGATCTTCACATAGGCGCGCAGGATCTCCTCGTAGCGGGCGAAGGCGGTGCCGTACTCACCTCCGGCGCGGGCGAGTTCACCGGCCAGCACATAGGCTCCGACCACCGCCGAGCCGGTGCCGAATCCGCCGAGCGTATTGCCGTAGGCGCTGTCCCCGACCAGGGCCACCCGCCCCGAGACATAGCGGGACATCCGCACGCGGGCGATCGCGTCCAGGTAGAAGTCATCGTGATCGGGCAGTTCTGCGAGCATTTCCGGCACCTGCCAGCCCATCCCGGCAAACCGTTCGGTGAGTATCCGGCGCTGATCGGCTTCGTCGGCGAACTCGAGTTGGCCGGCGGCGAACATATACATCTGCCGCGCCTTCGGGCCGCCGCGCACCGCGAGCAGGCCGGGAGCGCTGTGCGCATAGGCCACGCGCCGGCGCGGCCCGCCGCCTCCGCCGGTGGCGGGCGCGTCTCCGGCGATGGCGTAGTAGTAGCCGCGATGCTGGACGAACTTCGCTTCCGGACCGAAAACCAGGCGGCGCACCTGGGAGTGGATGCCGTCCGCACCGAATACGAGGTCGAAGCGACGTGCGGCACCGTGTTCGAACTCGACCTCGACACCGCGCTCGGTTTCGCGTAACGCACTGATCGAATCACCGAACACATAGCTGCAACGCTCGACCGTGCGCCGGTAGAGGATCGCGGCCAGATCGCCCCGCAGGATCTCCACCTCACCGCCGGTGAAATCACCCGACATCCGCGCTCGTTCCCGCCCGTCCGCGTCGACGAAAATCGTATCGGTGGCGCCGGTACTGTGCCGCCGGATCTCGTCGTAGATTCCCATCCCTTCGAGCACCGTGCGTTGTACGGAACCTTTGAAGTCGACGGCCTGTCCGCCCGGGCGCAGCGCCGGGGCGCGTTCGATCACCGTGACATCGAATCCATAGCGGTCCAACCAGTAGGCGAGCGCGGGGCCGGCGATGCTCGCGCCGGAGACGAGAACGGTGCGGTTCTGCATGAAGATCTCCATCCTGAATATGCGTCCGCCAGCTACTGTTTCCGTCGGACGCTATTCAGCGTATGGTAGACACAGTTTCACGTCAAACGAGTTTTCGAGAGGTATCCGATGGCGATCCCGACCGTGCTGGAACTGCTCTGGGGAACCGACCGGCGCCCCACCCGTGGACCGAAACCAACGCTGTCCCGGGCGGCGATCGTGGCCGCGGCGGTCGAACTGGCCGACGCCGAAGGTCTGGCCGCGGTGTCCATGCAGAAGCTCGCCGACAGGCTGGGCTACACCAAGATGTCGCTGTACCGCCACATACCGGGAAAGACCGAGCTCACCGCGCTGATGACGGAGGCAGCGCTGGCCGGCCTACCGGAGCTGGATGCTTCGGGCCCGCAACCGTGGCGGAGCGGGCTGCAGTCCTGGGCATACGCAAGTTTCGAGAGATACCGGCGACATCCATGGGTGATGGAACTGCTCGCCGGCACCCGGCCCGTGGGCCCCAACGAACTCCACTGGACCGAAGCCGCCCTGGACGCGATGGCAGATATCGCACTGACCGGCCCAGAGCGGCTGGACACCCTCGTGGTGCTGAACGGGCACGTGCGCAGCCTCGCACAACAGTTGGTGGGCCCCGGAGTCACCGAGGAAGAATTCACCGGGGCAATGGCCGCGGCCCTGGAAATGGCGGGCGACCGATTCCCGCGGGTGATCGAGGCAATATCGGACCACCCGGCATCGGGGCGGCCGACCGGATCGACACATCAGCGCGATGCCGCCCTCGAATTCGGAATCGAGCGCATCCTGGACGGCGTGGAAGCCCTACTGACTCGGCGAACCCGCCGGTGACGGCTCAACCCGCGCCATCCGCCTTCCGCGCCCACATCCCCGGCGGCCGCATCCCCCGGTGCGCCGCCACGCGGGCCGATTTCTCCGCCTCGTCGAATGGCGACGGCGACATACCTACGCCTCCGGCCGCCGGGCCATGCCGGTCGTTTCGGACGACGACCGGCTCGGCCGCGGCCGGAGTTCGGAGCGCCCACGATCGGACGCTCCTCTCCTAGTTGGCCAGCGCCTCCAGCAGCGCCGCCCGCTGGCGGGCACCCAGACCGCCGATCCGGCGATCCTCCGGGATTTCCGCCTGATCCATCAGCTTGGCGGCCTTCACCGGCCCGACGCCCGGCAGCGCCTTGATCACAGCCACGACCTTGGTCTTCTTGACCAGTTCATCGCTATCGGCCTTGCGCAGCAGGTCGGCAACCGAAACCTTGCCGTCTTTCACCTGACCGATCAGTTCGGAGCGCGCCTTGCGCACCGCCGCCGCTTTGGCCAGAGCCTCCGTGCGTTGTTCCGCGGTCATCGTTGGCAGTGCCATATCTCCTCCGCTTTCACTCGTCGCTCGAACATCTGGTTGATCGGGGTCGATTCAACATCACAATACCGACACCGAACCGCCGACACACCGGCCAGACCAGCAGTCATAGCAATGATTTCTGAGTGAAGTCCGCGCGACACACCCGAGTTTCCGCCGCACGGCCACCCCGGAATGTGGCGGCTCGGGGTCTGGAACACGTAACACCCGCCGGCTCCCCAGCGAAATTCCGGGCAGACGCATTGCTTGCGCGGCGGCGATTCAACGGCGAACCGAGGGGTCAGCGACGATACCCGCCCGGCGCGCGAGGTATGCGCTCTGATCAGGTATTTCTCCTCACCATCCGAGCACGGTCGCGGAAATGGGCACCTGACCGGCCGGACCGTTCCCGATGCCGGGTCGGCACCGGGCTGCTACGCTGCCGAACCTAGAACACGTTCCAATTCTAGGAGTGGTGATGGCACGCGAGATCCGCGACGTAGTCGAGCAGTACGTGAAACTGGTCGGCTCGGGACCCACCGAAGATATCGTCGCGCTGTATGCGCCGGATGCCGTGATCGAAGACCCCATCGGCACCGACCCGAAACAGGGCCATGACGCCATCCGGGGGTTCTACGACATCATCACGAGCCTCGAACGGGAAACTTCGCTCGCGCCGGAAACCGTGCGGATCGCCGGCAACCACGCCGCCTTCGTGTTCACGCTGATCACCAAGGCCGGCGGTCAGCGGATGACCTTGAGCCCGATAGATGTCATGGAATTCGACGCCGAGGGCCGGATCACCAGGATGCGCGCCTACTGGAGCGCCGACGATATGGCCGTCGAGCCCGAATGAGCGGCGATCCGGCGATTCTACTGCGCTGAGCCGCCGGATCGCCGACCCCGGGGCTGCCCACGGCCGGCCCGGCCCCATCACGCGCCCGGAACTCGTCGAGATTCCGCGCGCCCGGCCGGTACCGTGGGCGCCCCGGGCGTCACGCCGCGGGACCGTATCTCGTCCAGGTAGTAGAAGCATTCACCCGGACGAGGAGAGACCCGATGAGCACTACTCGTATCCCCGCGCTCGCCCCCAAGGACGCCGGTCTGCTGACCAAGGTCATGTACCGGTTCGCCCGGCGCAAGGTCGGCGAGGTTCCCGAACCGTTCGCGGTCAGCGCCCACCACCCCGGAATCCTGGCCGCCGCCGGCGTACACGAACTCATAGCCGAACGCGTCTCGACCAAGCTGCCGGCCGCTGTCCGCGAACTGGCCGTCTACCGCACTGCCTGGACGATCGGCTGCTCTTGGTGCGTGGATTTCGGGACCATGCTGCAGCGCCTGGACGGCCTGGATATCGACCGCCTCCGGCATATCGACGATTACCGGACCTCCCCCCACTACACCGACGACGAACGGGCCGCCATCGCCTACGCCGACTCGATGACCGCGACCCCGATGACCGTCACCGACGAACAGGTCGCCGATCTGGAGCGCCGATTCGGTAAAGCGGGCGTCATCGAACTGACCTACCAGATCGGCCTGGAGAACTCCCGGGCACGCAACTACCACGCACTCGGCATCACCGCCCAGGGCTTCAGCACCGACTCTTGCCGGGTCCCCTGGGCCTGAGCGGGTCAGGCCCGGAGGCGGCAGCGGAGCGTAACCACGCAGGGCCCCCGCTCAGGCCCCATATACACCGCCTGAGCGGGTCAGGCCCGGAGGCGGCAGCGGAGCGTAACCACGCAGGACCCCCGCCCAGGCCCCATATACACCGCCTGAGCGGGTCAGGCCCGGAAGCGGCGGGTCAGATCACCCAGCACGCATAACCGATATGCGCGCCGCGGCCGACGAACACCTGCACCGACGGGGCGGGGCCGCCACCCGGTTGGGCCGCCTGCAGGGTGTGGTCGCCCTCGTAGGCGGGCACCCAGTCGATCAGTGCCAGCCCGCCCCCGGCCGGCGGCACCGTGGCGATCGGAACCCCGTTGTCGTAGAACGTCACCGGAGTCACCGCCTCGCTGAGCCGGGCCATCAAGGTGTAGCTGCAGCCGGTGCCGTAGTTGGTGCGGATCCCGACATTCATATCCGGGGTAACACTCACCTGGGTGACAGTCGCGGCAGCCGGCACGGCGCCCAGTACGGCGGCCGCCAGCGCGGCAGCGGAGATACAGAAAACGGCGCCCGCCCGGCCGAACCGTGCGGGCACCGCGCTGTCATCACATCGCTCGCGCCGAAAACCCCCGGTAAGCAGCTGTGTCGCCATCACCGCTCCTACATCGCACGAATGTCGAGTGGCCACGACCATACAGCGCACGCACCGCCGGTGGAGCCGGATCCGGCCTCGGAACGGTTGCGGTCGGACGTCAGGCCGACTTGTCGCGCCGCTCCGGCCGCTCGCGCTTACGCGGGACGATGGTGGGCAGCACATTGTCGTTGACCGTATCCGCGTCGACGACGACCTTGGCCACATCGTCGCGGCTCGGGATATCGAACATCACCTGCTGCAGCACCTCTTCCATGATGGCGCGCAACCCGCGCGCCCCGGTGCCCCGCAGAATGGCCTGATCCGCCACGGCCTCGAGCGCGTCGCGGGTGAACTCGAGATCCACGCCGTCCATTTCGAACAACCGGATGTACTGCTTCACCAGCGCGTTCTTCGGTTCGGACAGGATTTTCACCAGCGAATCCTTGTCCAGGTTCGTCACCGACGCGACCACCGGCAACCGGCCGATGAACTCGGGGATCAGACCGAATTTGATCAGATCCTCCGGCATCACCTCGGAGAAATGGTCGGTGGTATCGATCTCGGCCTTCGACCGCACCTCGGCGCCGAAACCGATCCCGCGATGGCCGGTGCGATCGGAGATGATCTTCTCCAGACCGGCGAACGCACCCGCCACGATGAACAGCACATTGGTCGTATCGATCTGGATGAATTCCTGATGCGGGTGCTTACGACCACCCTGCGGCGGCACGCTCGCCTGCGTACCCTCCAGAATCTTCAGCAGGGCCTGCTGCACACCTTCACCGGAAACATCCCGGGTGATCGACGGATTCTCGCTCTTACGCGCGATCTTGTCGACCTCATCGATATAGATGATGCCGGTCTCCGCGCGTTTGACGTCGTAATCGGCGGCCTGGATGAGTTTGAGGAGAATATTCTCCACGTCCTCACCGACATAACCGGCCTCGGTGAGTGCGGTGGCATCGGCGATCGCGAACGGCACATTCAGCATTTTGGCCAGCGTCTGCGCCAGATAGGTCTTACCGCAACCGGTGGGGCCGAGCATCAAAATATTGGATTTCGCCAGCTCGACGCTTTCCCCGCGCGCATCCCGGCCCTTGTCACCGGCCTGAATACGTTTGTAATGGTTGTATACCGCCACCGCGAGCGTCCGCTTGGCCGTGTCCTGGCCGATCACGTAATTCTCCAGGAAATCCCGGATCTCCGCCGGTTTCGGCAGCTCGTCGAGCTTGACCTCGCTCGATTCGGCCAGCTCTTCCTCGATGATCTCGTTGCACAGATCGATGCACTCGTCGCAGATGTACACCCCTGGTCCCGCAATGAGCTTCTTGACCTGCTTCTGACTCTTCCCGCAGAACGAGCATTTGAGCAGATCGCCGCCGTCGCCGATGCGCGCCATCGTGTGGGTCCCTACTTCCTTGTTCGCGTGCAACCATCCGTCCAGCTGTCAGCCGGCCGCGCCCACAGTGGAGCGAAATCCGGCAAAATCACCCGGATCGAAGGGGCGGTGCTGTCAACCGGGAACACAGGTCCCTGGGTTTGACCGTACCCGGTGTGTGCGATCGAGGTCGACAACTCGGGCAGGTTTCTCATCGCGGTTGTGCGAGGTTTCACGCGGATACGGTGCCGTCCCGCGATTTACACCGCGTCGACGGGCGGGGCGTGTCGCACATTCGGCGCCGTAGCGGCGCGGCCGGGTCCCGCTACCAGGCCGACCCGGCATACCGCGGCCGATCGCGGTATGCCGGGCCCGGGGGCGCGCTCACTTCTGCGCGCTGAGCTTCCGGTAGTCGAACACCGTATCGATGATCCCGTACTCCTTGGCCTCCTCGGCCGTCAGGATCTTGTCGCGGTCGGTGTCCTTGCGGATGGTGTCCGCGTCCTTGCCGGTATGGCGGGCCAGCGTGGTCTCCATCAGCCGGCGCATCCGCTCGATCTCGGCGGCCTGGATCTCCAGATCCGACACCTGCCCCTGGATACCGCCCTCGACCGACGGCTGGTGGATCAGCACTCGCGCGTTCGGCAGGCAGGCCCGCTTCCCAGGGGTACCGGCGGCCAGCAGCACCGCCGCCGCCGAGGCCGCCTGCCCGAGGCAGACGGTCGCCACATCGGCGCGCACGTACTGCATGGTGTCGTAGATCGCCATCAACGAGGTGAACGAACCACCCGGGGAGTTGATGTACATCGTGATGTCCCGATCGGGATCCAGCGACTCGAGCACCAGCAGCTGCGCCATGATGTCGTTCGCCGAAGCATCGTCGACCTGCACGCCGAGGAAGATGATGCGCTCCTCGAACAGCTTGTTGTACGGGTTGGATTCCTTGACGCCGAAACTCGAATGCTCGATGAACGACGGCAGGATGTAGCGCGACTGCGCGCCCGCCGGGGCGATGCCGCCCAGCCCGGCGCGTGCAACGTTCGGATTGGCCATATTCGTCTCCAAGTCTATGAGTGAGCTGTCCGCTGAACACCGATCGCGGCCACCGCCGCGGCGGCTGCGCGCACGACGTCCTAGTTGCCCGTGCCGCCCGCCTGGCGCGCACTGGTGATCACCTGGTCGATGAAGCCGTACTCCAGCGCCTGCTGGGGAGTGAACCAGCGGTCGCGGTCGGCGTCGGCGTTGATCTGCTCGACCGGCTTCCCGGTGTGCATCGCCTGCAACTCGTTCAGCTCACGCTTGGTGTAGGCGAACTGCTCGGCCATGATCGCGATATCCGCGGCCGAACCACCGATACCGGCCGACGGCTGATGCATCATGATCCGGGTGTGCGGCAGCGCGAAACGTTTACCCTTCGCACCCGCGGTGAGCAGGAACTGCCCCATCGAAGCGGCCAGGCCCATACCGAAGGTCGCGATATCGCATTCCGCGAACTGCATGGTGTCGTAGATGGCCATCCCGGCGTTCACCGAACCACCCGGCGAGTTGATGTAGAGCGAAATATCCTTGGTGGGATCTTCCGCCGACAACAGCAGGATCTGCGCGCAGATCTTGTTGGCGATGTCGTCGTCGACCTGGGTACCGAGGAAGATGATGCGCTCACGCAGCAGGCGCTCGTACACGGAATCGCTGAGATTGAGCCCAGCGGTCGGAGCTGTCATGACCTCGGCTTGGTTGATTGTCACGGATACCTGCCTTCTCTCGCCGGCTCGTTGCTGTCACAAACATTAACGAAACGGGGCGTGACCGAACTCCCGATCCCTGCCCACTTCGCTCATAGCGCAATATCTTGTGGACGACGGAAGCCCTGAGAACCGGGGCGGGGCATACCGGGGACAGGGGGATGGTTCTCTTCTGTCTCTGGATTGCCGACACCGCCTCTGGTCCCAGGGCTTCCGATCCGTACTGCTTGCCGGGGCTACTCCTTGTCCGCGGTGTCCGCGGTGGTTTCCTCGGCGGGCTCGTCGGCGGCCGGTTCGGGGCTGCCGAACATCTCGTCGGTATCGACGGTGTTGCCCTCGGAGTCGGTGACGGTCACCTTACCGACGACCTCGGCCAGCGCCTTGCCGCGGCGGACGTCGGCGAACACCGCGCCCAGCTGGCCGGCCTGCTGCACCTGCTGGATGAACTGCTCCGGCGCCATCCCGTAGCGCTGGGCCTGGAACAGGATGCGCTCGGTGAGCTCCTCCTGCCCGACCTGGGTGCCCTCGGCCTCGGCGACGGCATCCAGCAGCAGCTGGGTCTTCACCGACTTCTCGGCGGCTTCTTTGGTGTCGGCATCGAATTCCGCGCGGCTCGACCCCTGGGCCTCGAGCGCCGCGGCGAACTTCTCCTCGTCGTGGTCGAAGCCGTGTACGGCGTCGTGCTCCACGGCGTCGATCTCGGCCTTGACCACGGCCTCGGGCAGCGGCACCTCGACCGTGTCGAGCAGCTTCTCCAGCACCTGGTCGCGGATCTCGCCGGCCTGCTGCACCTTCTTGTTCCGCTCGACGCGAGTGCGCAGATCGGCCTTCAGCTCGTCGATGGTGTCGAATTCGCTGGCCAGCTGGGCGAATTCGTCATCGGCCTCGGGCAGTTCGCGTTCTTTCACCGAACCGAGGGTCACGGTGATAACGGCTTCCTTACCGGCGTGGTCGCCGGCGACCAGGGTGGAGGTGAATTCCTTGGACTCCCCGGCCGACATCCCCTGCAGGGTCTCGTCCAGGCCCTCGATGAGCTGACCCGAACCGACCTCGTGCGACAGCCCGGTGGTCGCCGCCTCGGGGACCTCCTCGCCGTCCACGGTGGCCGACAGATCGATGGAGACGAAATCGCCGTCCTGTACCGCGCGCTCGACGCCCACGAGGGTCCCGAACCGCTGGCGCAGCGACTGCAACTGCTCGTCGATGTCGGAGTCGGTGATCTCGATGGCATCGACGGTGACGGCGATGCTGCTGTAGTCCTCGGGCAGCACGATCTCCGGGCGGACGTCGACCTCGGCGGTGAACGCCAGCTCCTGCCCGTCCTCGATCTTGGTGATCTCGATTTCGGGCTGCCCGATGACCTTCACCTCGGAGGTGGTCACGGCCTCGCTGTAGCGGCCGGGCAGCGCATCGTTGACGACCTGCTCCAGCACCGCGCCGCGGCCCAGGCGCGCCTCGAGCAGCTTGGCCGGCGCCTTGCCCGGACGGAAGCCGGGAATACGCACCTGCTTGGCCAGGGCCTTGTAGGCGCGATCGAAGTCCGGCTTCAGCTCCTCGAAGGGCACCTCGACATTGATCCGGACCCGGGTCGGGCTCAGCTGCTCGACGGTGCTCTTCACGGACATGCTCCTTGTTCTCGTCGGTTCGTCTTGACCTGGCCCGGCACGTTATCCGTACCGGCACCCGGTGGTGGCGCGTGGTCTGGCGACAGTACGCGGGTACGCGCCGCCCGCGTACCGTCCGGAACGGCGAGCACCTGCGGTTTCACGCGCCCGGGATACGCATCCCGACCAGGGTAGTTGACCGGGTCGGGTGGGCTGCACGCCGGGAGGCGGTTGGCGGGCTCCCGGCAGCGGGGACCCGGAGCGCACCCGGGCCCACCAGCGCGGCTCAATCCTGGGGTACGGCCACGGCGTCGGTGACGAAGACCAGTGTCTCGTTCGGCGCCACCCCGTTGCCGCCGGCGCCGTAGCCCAGATCCGGCGGGATGATCAGCAACCGGCGGGCGCCCTGCTGGACACCTTCGAGTCCCTGCTCCCAGCCGGGGATGACCATGCCGGAGCCCAGGGTCAGCTCGAAGGGTTCACCGCGATCGAAGGACGAATCCAGCTTCTGCTTGTCCGACCAGGTGACCAGGGCATAGTTCATCGTCAGCTGATCGCCGGCGGCCGCGCCCGGCCCCGAGCCGGGAACCAGATCCTTCACCACCAGTTGTTTCGGCGGATCGCAGTCGTCGGGGACGGTGATCTCGGGTACCTCACCGAAGCCACCGGTGACGCCGATGTCGTCGGCGGTGCATTCGCGGCCGTTGGACGCGGTCGGCGCACCCTGGGCGGGGGCGCTCATCGGCGCGGCCGCCGATGTCGTGGCGGTGGTCTCGGAAGCTTGGCCCGAACCGCATCCGCTGAGCCCGAACGCGGCCGCTCCGACAGCGGCGACCGCGATGATCCTGCCGAATATCTGCATCCGCCGAGCTTATGGTGTGCGACCGGCGGCGCGCGAAGCCCCCTCGGCGGGCCTCTCGGTTATCGGCCGTTTTCGCGGGTATGCCGCGGGTGCAAACGCACAGATCTCGCTACCGCGGCCCGCACGCGGGAACCGGCCCTGAGTCGGCACACCGCCAGCTATCGTTGGTGACGTCCGCACCCGCGTGCGGATTGCCCGGCGCGACCACGACCTCCAGGAGGTTCGGCGTATGACGCAGTTGGCAAGTGCAGGTGGGGATACCGCTGCCGACAATATGGGTGGTGACGGGGGCGAATCGATCGCTCCCCGCCCCTATGTGCTGTCCGCGGCGGCGCGGGGTCCGCTCGACGCGGACGAGCTGGAAACCCTGGACGCGTGGTGGCGGGCGGCCAATTATCTGTCGGTCGGGCAGATCTATCTGATGGCCAATCCGTTGGTGCGCGAACCGCTGGCACCCGAACACGTCAAACCTCGGCTGCTCGGGCATTTCGGTACCGTGCCGGGGCTGAATCTGGTGTGGGTGCACGCCAACCGGGCGATTACGGCACGCGATCTGGACGCGGTGTTCGTGGCCGGCCCCGGGCACGGCGGGCCGGGGCCGAATGCGTGCGCCTGGCTGGAAGGTACCTATTCGGAGCTCTACAGCCATGTACCGCGCGACGCGGAGGGCATGCGAGCATTGTTCGCGCAGTTCTCCTTCCCCGGCGGGGTGCCGAGCCACTGCGCGCCGGAAACACCCGGCTCGTTCCACGAGGGCGGCGAACTGGGCTATTCGCTACTGCACGCGTTCGGTGCCGCACTGGACAACCCGCATCTGACGGTGTTCTGCGTAATAGGTGACGGGGAGGCCGAAACCGGGCCGCTGGCGGGCAGTTGGCATGCGAACAAGTTCCTGAACCCGGCCCGCGACGGCGCGGTGCTGCCGATTCTGGCGCTGAACGAATACAAGATCGCCAACCCGACCCTGCTGGCGCGGATCCCGGAAGACGAACTCTGTTCGCTGCTGCGGGGCAACGGGTACGAACCGCTGATCGTCGCCGGCAGCGAACCCGCACAGGTCCATCAGGATCTGGCCGCCGCCATGGACGCCTGCCTGGAGCGGATCGCGCAGATCCAGCGCGCCGCCCGCGACGGGACCGATACCGCCCGCCCGCACTGGCCGATGATCGTGCTGCGCACCCCCAAGGGCTGGACCGGGCCGCCGCAGGTCGACGGCGAACCGGTGGAGGGCACTTTCCGCGCGCATCAGGTGCCGTTGCCCGCGGCCCGCCAGGATGCCGGGCATCGAGCGGTGCTCGAGCAGTGGCTACGGTCCTATCGCCCGGAGGAGCTGTTCGACGAGGCCGGCACTCCGGTTTCGGAATTGCGCCGGCTGGTGCCGGTGGGGGCGAAGCGGATGAGCGCGAACCCGGTGGCCAACGGCGGCGAACTGGTCCGCGACCTGCGGCTACCCGATTGGCGCGACTATGCGGTGGATGTTCCCGAGCCCGGGCGCACCAGCCACGAAGCGACCCGCGTCCTGGGAGGCTGGCTCCGCGCCGTCACCGAACTCAATCCGGACAACTTCCTGACCTTCGCCCCCGACGAACTGGCCAGCAACCGGTTACAGGACATTCTCACGGTCACCGGCCGCAACTGGCAGGCCGAGATCGGCCCCTACGATATGAAACTGGACCGCACCGGCCGCGTGATCGAAGTGCTGTCGGAGCATATGTGCCAGGGTCTGCTGGAGGGATATCTGCTGACCGGCCGGCACGGTGTGTTCACCTGCTACGAGGCCTTCGTCCATATCGTCGACGCGATGTTCAACCAGCACGCCAAATGGCTCGACGCCAGTGCCGAGGTGCCATGGCGGCGCCCGTTGGCGAGCCTGAACTATCTGCTGTCCTCGCATGTCTGGCGGCAGGACCACAACGGCTTCACCCATCAGGATCCCGGTTTCCTCGATGTGGTGCTGAACAAGAAACCCGAGATCGTGCGGGTGTATCTGCCACCGGACGCGAATACGCTGCTGTCGGTCTACGACCACTGCCTGCGCTCGCGGCACTACGTGAACGTGGTGGTGGCGGGTAAACAGCCGCAGGCGGATTGGCTGTCGGCCACCGATGCCGCGCTGCACTGCGCCCGCGGTATCGGAATCTGGGAGTGGGCGGGCAACCGCGACGAACCCGCCACCACCCCGGATGTGGTGCTGGCCTGCGCCGGCGATGTCCCGACCCTGGAAACTCTCGCCGCGGCCTCGATCCTGCGCGAGAGACTGCCCTGGCTCCGGGTGCGGGTGGTGAACGTGGTGGACCTGATGCGGCTGCTGCCGAGCGAGGAACATCCGCACGGGCTGCCCGACAGCGAATTCGACACCCTGTTCACCCGGGATTCCCCGGTGATCTTCGCCTTCCACGGATATCCGTGGCTGATCCACCGGCTCACCTACCGCCGCACCAACCACAGCGGTCTGCATGTCCGGGGCTACAAGGAACAGGGCACCACCACAACCCCCTTCGATATGGTCATGCTCAACGATCTCGACCGCTACCACCTGGTGATGGATGTGATCGATCGGGTGCCGGCGCTACGGCAGCAGGCGGCCGGGTTGCGCCAGGACATGGTGGACGCCCGGCTACGAGCCCGGACCTGGACTCGCCGGCACGGGGAGGATATTCCCGAGGTGGCGAACTGGCGCTGGCCCGAGTAGCCGCCCCCGCCCGACGGCACGTCCAGCGGCAACGGGGTCGCGTGGAAACTGCCTTGCCGCGCCGGTGCGACTCGGCAACGATCACAGCATGCTGTTGACGATCACCTGCACCCGGGAAGCGGACGGCGCCACGCCCGCAACCGATCTCGGCTTCTTGCTGCACAAGAACCCCGAGCGGGTGCAGGAATTCGGATTGTCCTACGGCACCGCGCATATGCTCTACCCGCAGGCCACCGCGGATCGCTGCACGGCGGCGCTGCTGCTGGAAGTGGACCCGGTGCGGCTGGTCCGCGGCCGTGCCAGGGGGCCGCAGTCCTTCGCTCTCGGCCAGTATGTGAACGACCGGCCGTATGCCGCCTCGTCGCTGATGTCGGTGGCGATCGGCACGGTTTTCCGCAGCGCCCTGCGCGGTGACTGCCCCCAGCGCCCGGAACTGGCCCGCACCCCCTTGCCGTTGCGGCTGGAACTTCCCGCCCTCGGCTGCCGGGGCGGACCCGAACTCGCCGAACGGATCTTCGCCCCGCTCGGCTGGTCGGTCGACGCCACACCGCTGCCCCTCGATCCGGCCTTCCCCGAATGGGGCGATTCGGCCCATCTCCGCCTGGTGCTGACGGGAACGGCGCGACTGGCCGACGCACTCAACCACCTCTATGTGCTGCTGCCCGTCCTCGACGGCGCCAAGCACTATTGGCTCGACAACGACGAGGTCGACAAACTGCTTCGGGCCGGCGGCGCCTGGCTGGCGGCCCACCCGGAGCGCGATTGGATCACCCGCCGTTATCTGGCCCGGCGTCAGTCGCTGGTCCGCACGGCGCTGGCCCGGCTGGCCGAACTCGACGACTCCGACCCGGAAGAGCTCGGCGCAGTCGACGAGGCCCCGCAGACCAGCGAGGCAGTGGCCGAACCGGACACCATGACACCTCATACCACCGACGGGAACGGCGAGCAGCCCGAGCCGTCGCTGGCGGTGCAGCGGCGGGCCGCGGTGGTCGCCGCGCTGCGGGATGCCGGTGCCGGCCGGGTCCTCGACCTCGGCTGCGGCGAAGGCGCGCTACTGCGCGAGCTGCTGGCCGACAGCTACTTCCAAGAGATCGTGGGCGTGGATGTCTCCACCCGGGCGCTGTCGATCGCTCGTCGCCGATTGCGTCTCGATCGCCTGCCGGACGGGGTCGCGCGCAGACTCACATTGCGGCAGGGATCGCTCACCTATACCGACAGCACCCTGCGCGGGTTCGACGCGGCCGTGCTGATGGAGGTCATCGAACATATCGATCTGCCACGGTTGCCTGTGGTCGAGTACGTCGTCTTCGGGGCGGCGGCACCGCAGTCGGTCGTGGTGACCACACCCAATTCCGAATACAACGTCCGGTACGAGACGCTGCCGGCAGGCACATTCCGGCACAACGACCACCGTTTCGAATGGACCCGGGCGGAATTCCGGTCGTGGGCGGAACGGGTCGCCGATAACTACGGCTACGCAGTGCGGTTCGAACCGGTCGGCAACCCCGATCCCGAGGTCGGACCGCCGACCCAGCTCGCGGTGTTCACCCGCGCCCGCACCGCAGCCGAAGGAGACTCACAGTGACCGATCTCGCCGTACCGGATCTGTGCCTGGTGGTGCTCATCGGTTGCACCGGATCGGGCAAATCGACCTTCGCCCGTACCCATTTCCCGCCGACCGCGGTGATCTCCTCCGATTTCTGCCGCGGACTGGTGAGCGACGACGAGAACGACCAGTCGGCGACACCGGAGGCATTCGCGCTGCTGCACCATATCGTCGGGGTGCGGTTGCGGCGCGGGTTGCGGACCGTGGTCGATGCCACCAATGTGCAGCCGGGCGCCCGCAAGGAGCTCATCGCGCTCGCCCGGAATCATGATGTGCTGCCGGTGGCGATCGTGCTGGACGTCCCCGACTCGGTATGTCTGGAACGGAACGCGCGGCGGCCGGACCGCGCCGCGCTGGGCGCCCACGTGGTGCACCGCCAGCAACGTGAGCTGCGGCGGGGGCTGCGCGGACTGGAACGCGAGGGGTTCCGGCGGGTCCACACCCTGCGCGGCGCCGATGAGATCGCCGCGGCGCGGATCGTGGACGAACGCCTGTGGAACGACCGCCGCGATCTCACCGGGCCGTTCGATGTGATCGGCGATATCCACGGCTGCCGCGCGGAACTGGAAACCCTGCTCGGCACTCTCGGTTACCTGATCGACCGCGACGAGGCCGGCCGGGCGGTGGGCGCCCGCCACCCCGGGGGCCGGACCGCGGTTTTCGTCGGCGACCTGGTCGATCGTGGCCCCGACACACCGGGAGTGCTGCGTCTGGTGATGGGTATGGTCGCCTCCGGTGACGCACTGTGCGTCACCGGTAACCACGAGAACAAACTGGTGCGCGCGCTGGCCGGCCGGAAAGTGAAACCGACTCACGGACTCGCCGAATCGCTGGCTCAGCTCGCGGCCGAGAACGACGGGTTCCGTGCCGCCGCGCTGGAGTTCTGCCGGGGTCTGGTCAGCCACTACGTACTCGACGGCGGACAGCTGGTGGTGGCGCACGCGGGCCTGAAGCAGGAGTATCACGGCCGTTCCTCCGGACGGGTCCGGTCTTTCGCCATGTACGGCGAAACCACCGGGGAAACCGACGAGTTCGGGCTGCCGGTGCGCTACCCGTGGGCGGAGGAGTATCGCGGCCGGGCGACCGTGCTGTACGGGCACACCCCCGTCGCGGACCTGCGGTGGGTGAACAACACTCTGTGCCTGGACACCGGCGTGGTCTTCGGTGGACAGCTGTCGGCGCTACGATATCCGGAGCGGGAGACGGTCTCGGTACCGGCCGAACAGGTGTGGTACGAACCGATCCGGCCGCTCGCGCCGGTCGCCGGCGCAGCGGCGGACGGGCTCACCAACCGTGATCCCGGCATCCTCGACCTCGACGATGTGCTCGGCCGCCGCGTGGTCGACACTCGCCACCACGGACGGGTCACGGTCCAGCAGGAGAACGCGAGCGCGGCACTCGAGGTGATGAGCCGGTTCGCCGTGGACCCGCGCTGGCTGGTCTATCTACCGCCGACCATGGCTCCGTGCGCCACGTCCGACTTGACCGGCTACCTCGAGCACCCGGCGGAAGCGTTCGAATACTTCCGTGGCGAGGGCGTGACGCGGGTGGTGTGCGAGGAGAAGCATATGGGGTCGCGAGCGGTGATCCTGTTGGCTCGCGATGCGGAGTCCGCGGCCCGGAGGTTCGGGGCGGTACCGGGCACCGGCATGATCTACACCCGCACGGGACGGCCGTTCTTCGACGAACCGTCCCGGACCGAAGCCGTACTCGCCCGGATCCGCGCGGCCGCCGAAACCGCCGGTCTGTTCGATGAATTGGATACCGACTGGCTCCTGCTCGACACCGAGATCATGCCCTGGTCGGTGAAGGCGGAACAACTGCTGCGCAACCAGTACGCGGCGGTCGGCGCGGCGGCGCGGGCTTCGGTCGATACGGCCTCCGAGGTGCTGGCGGCGGTGGCCGCCCGCGGGCAGGATGTCGACCGGCTCCGGGCCCGGATGTCCGGCCGCTCCGCCGATATCGAGGCTTTCACCCGCGCCTACGGGCACTACTGCCGCCCCGTCGACGGACTCGCCGGGTTGCAGGTGGCGCCGTTCGGACTACTGGCCGGTGAGGGCGCGAACTACGCCACCCGCGACCATCACTGGCAGCTGAGTCTGCTCGACCGCCTGGTCGCCGCCGATCCGGAGCTGCTGACCGCCACCCGGCGGATGACCGTCGACCTCACCGATCCCGGCAGCGCGGAGGCCGCCACCGCGTGGTGGCTTTCGCTGACCGGGAACGGCGGCGAAGGCATGGTGGTCAAACCGGTGGATGCCCTGGTGCACACGACTGCGAAATCCCGCGCCCGCGCCGCGGACACGGGCAGCCGGAGCGATACCGGCACCGCGACCACCATGGACGACGCCGGCCCCGCAGACCATGTGGACGACGAGGCGGCCTGCGAGGTGGAATCGGGCAGTGATCGCCGGCCGAGCGGCCGTGACTCGATCGGGGAACGCTCGGTCGTGCCGGGAAGGCGGGAGACCGGCGCACCGGCGGGCCGGCTCGTACAGCCGGGGGTCAAGTGTCGCGGGCCGGAGTATCTGCGGATCGTCTACGGCCCCGAATATCTGCAACCGGAGAACCTGCGGCGGCTGCGGTCCCGGGGGCTGGGCCGCAAGCGTGCGCTGGCGCTGCGTGAGTACGCGCTGGGCTTGGAAGCGCTGGATCGTCTCGCGGCCGGGGATCCGCTGTGGCGGGTGCACGAGGCAGTGTTCGCGGTGCTGGCCCTCGAATCCGAACCGGTCGATCCGCGACTCTAGGTGTTCACGGCCGCGGCATTCTTTTCCGTGGCGCGTGCCCCGGTTGCCCACTGGCGCCTCCAGCATCGGCACAGCGGCCTTCGGCGGGAGCCCGGGCCTCGCCCAGCCCTTCCCAATCACGGGAAATAACCCCGCATATATCCGAACACTCGTGTACCGTACCGTTAAACAGCGGCACATAAAACTACGGACCCACACACGACGATTCGCCGTAGAAGTTCTATACCGCCCGACGGAACGGAAACCATCATGACCATCGCCCGCACCTACGGACTGGTAAAGAAAATGGCCGCGGCGGCCGCCTTGACCGGCGCACTCGTCCTCGCACCGGCAACCCTGACGGCAACGGCCGCCCAGGCCGACGTCGGCCACAGCACCCGCGGTGATTCACACCCGGGTAACGGCACATACAACGACACCCACGCGATTCCCGCCGACACCAGCAATCGCAGCGAGCCCGTGCACGCGATCCCGGCACAGCGCGGCGAAACCTACGACGGCGACGGGGTCATGCACGATATCTGTGCGTACAAGCCCTACTTCTACGCCTGCCGCTGACCTGTCCCGGCGAACCCGCGAACCCACCCTGATACGGCAAGACTGGAACGAGATCCGCAACCGGCCGGTGCTCCGCCACGATGCCGAGGGGCTGCGCCCATACAGCTTCGTCCACCACGCCCGGCGACCTGGACTGATTCTGTCGCCGCCGCTGGGAACCGGTTCCAGCCGCGAGGTATCAGCCCTCGCCGGGAAGTTCGGCGAGCTCGCTGTCGCTGGCGATGTAATGCGCAACGAACCTGGTCACCAGTTCGGAGGCCGCCTTGCCGGGCAAGGTACGTGCCAGTTGTAACTGCCCGGTCAGTTCGGCCAGGTCGTCGGCGGTGCGCTCGGAGTCCTGGTACTTCTGCCACGCCGTGCGATGGAAGAGATCGACGAAACGGCGCGCCATCCGGTCACACTCGGTTCGCATCCGTTCGAGCTCACCGAGCACTTCGGCATCGGGAATCCCGGCCGCAGCCAGTTGTTCGGCCACCCGGATCAACTGCTTGTCGGCGGGCCGGTAAGTGGCGGCATCCACAGGTTCGTACAAACCGGCCGCAACGATACGGGCGAGGCCGTTGGGGACGGCAGCGTAGCGTTCCTGCAGTTCGGTTGCCGGGATCGTCTCCGTGTCGGCTTGCTGACCGCCCGCGGCCGGTTCACCGGATTCCGCACCGCCCAGCAATGCGCCGACGCCCAGGATATCGCCGAGGTCGTCACCGCGGTCCCATGCCTTGAGCAGCTCTTTGATCCCGTTCAGCTTGATCCCGCGATCCAGCAGCCTGCTGATCGTGCGCACCCGATTGAGGTGCTCGGGGCTGTAATAACCCGTTCTCCCCTTGACCTGCGGCGGGGGCAGAACTCCCCGTTCGTGATAAACCCGCAGGCTGCGCACGGTCGTACCGGCGGCGCGCGCCAGCTCGTCGATCGTGTACTCCACACCAGCAGCCATACATCAAGGAAACCACATCGAAATGATCACGACCTGCGTCGGACACGACTGAAAGGTCCGATTCAACGCTTGTTGGCGTAAGTTTCCCTAGTTCGTCGCTCGCCGATCGACGGTACGTTGGGTATAGGCGCGTCGTTCGTCTTCCGACATTCCACCCCAAACGCCGTACGGTTCACCCACCGCCAGCGCGTAATTCCGGCAACGATCGAGAACAGGGCAGGCATCGCAGATCTGCTTCGCCCGGCGCACCCGGGCGGCGCGGGCCCGGCCGCGCTCCCCTTCCGGATGGAAGAACACCGTCGGTTCCAAGCCACGGCAGGAACCGAGCAACTGCCAATCCCACGCTTCGGCCGCCGGACGCCGGTACTGGGTCACGGTGGACATAGACAACTCCTCTACCCCTGATTCTGTAGGTCAGCGTAATTAGTCCCCACATATGGGAACTGCTGTTCCCGGGCCGGGCGCGGCTTCCCGGCAGTGGCGAATCCCGACCCGGACGAAACCGCCGAAATCGCCTTATGCTGCGGGTATGAGTGAGCTACCGGGGGCACGGATCACCGTCGGGGAGCGCGAACGTGCACTGCGCGAGCTCGCCGAGCATCTCGGTGCGGGACGCCTGACACTCACCGAGTACGAAGACCGTGCGGCCGCCGCGGCGGCCGCGACCACCACACCGGAGCTCGCGGTCCTGTTCACCGATCTTCCCGGCGCCGTCCCGCCGTCCGCACCGGTACGGCCCGCAGATCCCACCACCGGTTTCGCTGTCATGGCGGGTTGTACGGCAGCTTCCGCGCTCGTCCTGGCACTCGTATTCGGCGGCTGGCTGTGGTTGGTCCTGCTCGTCGTACTCCTGGTTTCGGCACCGTTGGTGCCGGTGACGGTGCGGCGCCGGCGATTGCCCGGATCCTCCTGACCTCACCACCGGGTGCGTGGCCGGACGGTGTTGGCCAGATCCACCAGCCGATAGCGATGCAACCGATCGGGCGCCGTGCGCGCGAGAGCCCGCAACCGCGACTCCAGGCCACCGCGCAATCCCGGGATGGTCAGCGGGTAGCCGAGCAGGGTGGTATCGGCCGCGGCCGGGCGCATCCGGGACCGCAACCATTCCAGCGCGGCGCCGACCACCACGACCTGCATCTGCAAAACCCGCGGCTCGTCGGCGATCTCCAGCCGGGTGCCGGCCTCCATCAGGTCGACCTCGGTGATGTCACGGTGCGGCCGGGACACCAGCACCAGACTGCCGGTCATCCGCGCGGTCGTGTAGTGGCGTGAGGTATCGGGGACCTCGTCCAGCACCTGCACTGCCTCCAGGGGTGCGCCGTCCGCAGCCAGCCGGCGCGCCAGGCCGAAGGCAGCGCTCACCACCCCGTGGTTGGTGCGCCACACCAGCCGATAGAAATTTTCGGCCGCGCGGTGCCAGCGTTCGGAATCCGCCGGGTCTGCCGACGATTGCAACACCAGTTCTGCCGTACCGGCCAGCGCCAGCGCGGGCGCGATCTCGCCGGGCAGCATGGTGTGCACCTCGTCGAAGTGCAGATATGCGTGCTCGTAGCAGCCTTCCAGCAGCGCGGCCACGCCGGTGAACCATTCGATCCGCCAATCGGTCGCCTCCCGGGGACGAAGCACTTCGAGCAGCGCCCGCGCCGACTCCAGATCGCCCAGGTCCAGATGGGCGCGGACCGCGGCCAGCGCACCCTCGACCTCGAACGTCTCCGGGGCGTCGATGGTGCCCGCCGCAATACGTTCGGAGGTCTGCCGCAGCGAGTCGAGAGTCTGGCGCGCATCGCCGTACAGCAGCGGCGTGACCAGTTCGACGCTGGGGTCGTCGGCGTCGACCAGCGGGATCGGCAGCGCCGCCACCACCGCGGCGGCGTCCAGCCCCATACTGCGATGCACGCCGTCGACCATCCCGTCCGTCTGCCCGATCAGCGCGTCGATACCGAAATCGCCACGCAGCGAGCCGAATTCGACCGACGCCTGTGGGTGTTCTCGGCCGGTGTCGGCGGCCAGCACCATCCGCAGCACCCCGGCCATCTGGCAGTACATGGCGTAGGTGGAGGGAAACCGGCGGGACGGGTCGGGATGAGTGGCCCGGATCAGCAACCGGTGCAGGTACGGGTAAGTCGCCAGCAGTGGATACTGCTCCGGTGTGGGAGTCTCGGTGCGGGGGTTGCCGCCCGCGTCCTTGCTCAGGTCCAGGAAGAGAGCGGCCAGCGTGCGTCCGGCCGCGAAGATATCGGAGGCGACGGTGGGGCCTGTTTCGATGATCTCGGGCGCTTGATATCCGGGCGTGCCGTAGATACTTCCGTAGGACTCCATCGCAGCCACCGCGCCGAGGTCGATGAGTTTGACCTCTTCGTCGGTGACCATGATGTTGTCCGGTTTGAGGTCGTTGTAGGCGAGCCCGAGCGAATGCAGATAGTCGAGCGCCGGCAAGACCTCCATCAGGTAGGCCAGCGTTTCGGCCACCGGAATACCGTTCGGCCCGGCCAGGTCCAGAAGCTTTTTCAGGGATCGCCCGCCCACGTACTCCATGACGATGTAGCCGTCGGCCACCTCGCGGCGGGATCGGTGTTTGACGAAGTTGTAGATCTTGACCACGCCGGGGTGGGTGATCTCGGACAGGAACTGCCGTTCGGCCAGCGCCACCACATGCGCTTCGAAATCCTGTGGGTTCTGCAGGCCTTTCAACACCACCCAGCGGTCGCTGACGTTCGTATCGACGGCCAGGTAGATCCAGCCGAGACCACCGTGGGCGAGACATCCTTTGACCACATACTGTTCGGCCACCACCTCCCCCGCCGACAGCGCGGGCAGGAAGTTGTAGGCCGAACCACACTGCGCGCATTCCCCGGTCGCCGAACCCGGGCCCTCCGGCCCGGAGCGACCGGTGGGGGCCTGGCATTTCCAGCAGAAGCGTTTACCTTCGGGTACTACCGGATCCTCGAGCACCGCGGTCCCGGGATCGACCGGGTCCACCCGCGGCAATACCACCAGTCCGGCGCCGAGGCGGCGCACGCTGGGACGGGAACGGGAATTACGGCCCGACGGCGGATCGTCTTCGAAGCCGGCGAAGGGATCGAAATCGTCGGGGTCGTCCTCGTCGTCGGCCAGCAGCAGTTCGTCGAGATCGTCGTCGTCCGGTCCGCCGAGGCTGTTCAGCCGGGCGATATCGTCGCCGGTGAGAGCGGCGACGGCGCGGTCGAACTCGCTCAGCTCGGGCGCCGGCGGGGGCGGGCCTGATTCCGGCGGGGTGGCGGTGGCCGGGACCGAGCCCACGGTCACCGGCACGAAAACACCACCCGTGCCGGGAGGAGCGGCGGCGTCGGTGGGGCTGCGGGGTTGGCTCTGGGCCGATCCGGCGAGTAGTTCTTCGGCAGCGCGGGTGAGGTCGGATTCCGCCGGGTTGCGCTGCGGCCCGTCGCCGCCCGTGGTGCGGCGCGTCGACCAGGTGTGCGCCGCCCGCCTGGGCATCGCGGCGCCCCGGATCCGCCGCTTCGACCAGGGCGGAAGCGGACGTTCGGATGAGCTGGGATGCTCTGGCATGCACGACCTCTCAAACCCACTGGGGAACCGAGAGTCCATTGTTATCCCGGTACCCGGGCCGGGTGGATTCGAGGTTCCCTTCTCTGGGAATGGGACTTCCCCGGACGCGGGGCGCCCGGGGAAGTCAGTCGTATCCGTGTCTACCGTTTGTCGTCGGGCTCGTCCAGGATCCGGACGGTCGTATCGGGTTCCGGCGAAGAAGCCGGGGCCACGGCGGCGACACTGTGCTGCTGGGCCAGTTCGGCGACCCGCTTGCGGGCCAGGAACCAGCCACCGACCAGGGCGGGAACGCCGACCACGACCATCGCGATCACCGCTGCCCGCTGTTCGATTTCATCGCTGAACAGCATCAGCAGGACGACACCGGCCAGGAAGGCCAAGGTCGCGTAGTTGGTGTACGGGGCACCGGGCAACCGGAACTTCGGCCGGGTCACCTTGCCTTCCTGGGACCAGCGGTACAGCTTCTGCTGGCAGAGCAGGATCGCGGCCCACGAGAAGATGGTGCCCAGCGCGGAAACGTTCAGGACGATCTCGAATGCCTGCTCGGGCACCAAGGCGTTCAGTCCCACGCCGATCAGCGCGATGGCGCCTGTGGCCAGGATCCCGACGTAAGGCACGCCGTTCTTGGACATCCGGCCGGCGACCTGCGGCGCACTGCCGTTCATCGACATCGAGCGCAGGATGCGGCCGGTCGAGTAGAGGCCGGCATTCAGGCTGGAGAACGCGGCGGTCAGCACCACCAGGTTCATAATCGAACCCGCACCCTGGATGCCGATCTTGGAGAAGAAGGTCACGAAGGGGCTTTCACCGGCAGTGAAGACGGTGTAGGGCAGCAGGAGGGCGAGCAGGATCAGCGAGCCGACGTAGAACACTGCGATCCGGGCGATCACCGAGTTGATGGCACGCGGCATGATCTTCTCGGGGTTCTCCGTTTCACCGGCCGCGGTACCCACGAGTTCCACCGCGGCGTAGGCGAAGACCACACCGGTGGTGACGACGATCAGCGGCAGGAATCCGGTCGGGAACCAGCCGCCGTTATCGCTGATGACACTGAGCCCGGTGGACTGGCCGTCGATCTCGAAGCGGCCGGCCAGGAAAATCGTGCCGAGGATCAGGAAGCCGACGAGGGCCACGACCTTGATCAGCGCTGCCCAGAACTCGAGTTCACCGAACCACTTCACCGAGATCATGTTGATCGCGACCACGATGGCCAGCGCGATCAACGCGATCGTCCATTGCGGTATCACCTCGAACGCGCCCCAGAAGTGGACGTAGGTGGCGATCGCGGTGATATCCACGATGCCGGTCATGCACCAGTGGAAGAAGTACATCCAGCCGACCGAGAAGGCCAGCTTCTCCCCGTGGAATTCGCGAGCGTAGGAGACGAACGAGCCCGAGGAGGGGCGGTGCAGGACCAGTTCCCCCAGGGCACGCAGTATGAAGAATACGAAGATGCCGCAGACGGCGAATACCAGGAACAGACCCGGTCCGGCCTCGCGGAGGCGGCCGGCGGCACCGAGGAACAGCCCGGTGCCGATGGCGCCACCGATGGCGATCATCTGGAGCTGCCGTGGGCGCAGGGACTTGTGGTAGCCCGCGTCTTCGGCGTGCAGGCTGTCCGCCGGCGCCTGCTGTCCCCGAGGCTCTTGAACAGTGGTCATCATGTTGCCTTTCGAGTGGCGCAGATCATGTCTGCAAGCAATGTACCGCTAGACAGCGGCACGATCAATAGGTAGCCACTCTTGTATTTCAATGGATTCCAGCGGTTTTCGTGAAACCCGAGGTCCCAGCAGGGTTGGTACCCGATTGATTGCGCCGCTGAACGTCGATACGCTCGATTGCGACACCACCCGAGGAGCACCACATGGCCTGGTTCGAACGCGAGTTCATCGCCGTCCCGGAAACCGGTAAGAACCAACTCGTGTACAAGTGGCCGGACGTGAATATCCGGCGCTACTCACGCGCCATCGTCAACGCCGACGAAATCGCCCTGTTCGTCAAATCCGGACAGGTCATCGGAGCGCTGGGGCCGGGACGGCACCGCATCGACGCCGACCAACTGCCCGTGCTGGGCGCGCTCGTCGATACGCTTTCCGGCGGCAACTTCTACCGCGCGGAACTGTATTTCGTCTCCACCCGGGAGTTCACCGGCCTCGAGTTCGGTGGCCGGCTCGCCGATATCACCGATCCGGTGAGCGAGCAGGTGGTCACGCTACGGGTGTACGGCGAACATGCCCTCGCCATGCGCGATCCGGCCGTGCTGGTCACCTCGCTCACCGGCACCACCGATCTCGACGATCCCGTCGCGGTCAGGTCCTGGTGCCGCGCCCTGTTGCTCAAATCCATGAAGATCGCCGTCACCCGCGGGATTTCGCAGGGCCGCTGGCCGATACTGGGGCTTTCCGGTCATCTACCCGATATCGAGGCCGCGGTGATCGAGCACACCAACACGGTGCTCTACGAGTACGGGTTACGGATCCCCCGCCTCGGGAACTTCGACATCACACTCGCCCCCGAAGACACCGACCGGCTCAAGCGGCTGGCCAAGGACGTGACCTATATCCGGCTGGCGGGCGATTTCCGCCAGTACGCCGCCGGCGAGTTGGCGCTGGGAGCCGGGCAGGGCCTGGCCCGGCACGGAAACGAAGGCGGATTCCTCGGCGCGGCACTCGGAATCAACGCGCTGCAACACTATCCCGGCGAGCAGCCACCCCCACCCGCGGCCGAATCCCGCGAGCAACCCGCAATCCCCGAGAGCATCCGGCCGTCCTGCCCGCGCTGCCGGACGGTCAACCCGGACGGCGCGAAGTTCTGCGTCGACTGCGGCACGAACCTGACCGCTACCGGCGTCCACTGCCACGGTTGCGGCGCCGAACTGATTACGGCGGCGCGCTTCTGCGCCTCCTGCGGAACCGCGGTCGGCGGGAAGTAGAAACGACGCGACGGCCGGGCGAACTGTTCGCCCGGCCGTCGCCGTCAATATCGGTCAGGAGGTTCCGGCCATGGCGACGGCACCCGGGTCGGCACCGCCCACCAGACTGCGCACCTGCCGAACCGCCACCGAAAGAGTCGCCAGATCGTAACTCTCGCCCGCGAAAATCTCGGCCAGTGAGGCGGTGGCCCGGGTCAGTCGCGAGCGGTTGGTCGATTCCCAGTAGTCGATCGTCTCACCGATCGCGTCGCCGGGTTCACTGGCCACCGCGATATCCAGCGTCAGCAACCGCAGCGATTCGTAGAGATCATCGCGCACCGCGAGCCGGGCCAGCGTGGGCCAGCGCTGGCCCTGTTCCACATCGCCGACCGCGGTGAGCAGCCGTTCGATCTGGTAGTGCGAACTCAGCGCGAAATAGAGACCGGCGATCTCCGCGGGCTCACGGCCGGCGATATCGGCGATATCGAGAATATCGAGCAGCGGGAACCGGTGGATCAGCCGCAGTACCTCGCCGGCCAGATCGGCAGGCGCACCGCGCTCCACCAGTTCCGCCGAACGCTGCGCCAGTTCCGTGTCCAGATGTTGCGGGAGCCACTGCGGCATCCGCCCCGCGAGCTCGCGAACGCCCGCCTGGTACCGGGCGATATCGGCACCGATGGCGATCGGCTGTGGCCGGTTGAGCAGCAGCCAGCGAGCCGCGCGCGCCAGGGTGCGCCCGGCTTCCAGTTCCAGTTCGTCGCGTACGGCCGTCGGCATCGCGGTACTCCGGATCCGCGCCCAGATCGGCCGCAGTCCGAAGATGTCGACGGCGGTCGTGAAGGCGCGCAGCGCGTCCTCGGTCGTTGCCCCGACCTCCTCGGTGAGCTGGAAGGCGAAAGTGAGACCGCCATAGTCCACCAATTCGTTGACAGCTACCGTGGCGATGATTTCGCGGCGCAGCCTGTGCCGATCGATGGCCGCGGCGAAGCGGTCACGCAGCGGGGTCGGGAAATACTGCGCGAGCACCGCGGTGAAGGCCGGATTCTCCGGCAGGTCACCGGCGAGCACATCGCTTTTGAGCGCCAGCTTGACATGGGCCATCAAGGTCGCCAGCTCGGCCGATGCGAGACCGGAACCCGCGGCGATACGCCGTTTCATCTCCGCATCCGCGGGCAATGCCTCGAGCCGGCGGTCGAGTCCGTGCTGGTTCTCCAGAGCGGTCAGCACGCGGCGGTGCACCGCCGCGTGCGCCCGGGCGGTCGTCCGCGACAATCCCATCCGGAAGTTCTGCGACACGTTGTCACGCAGCACCAGCGTCGCGACTTCGTCGGTCATCGCGGCCAGCAACGGGTTACGCTCGGCAGCCGGAAGTTCCCCACTGGAAACCACGGTATCGAGCAGGATCTTGATATTCACCTCGTGGTCGGAGCAATCCACACCGGCCGAGTTGTCCAGTGCGTCGGTGTTCATCCGCCCGCCGTTTCGGCAGTACTCGATCCGGCCCAGCGAGGTGGCGCCGAGGTTACCGCCCTCGCCGATCACCTTGACCCGCAGCTCGTCGGCATTCACCCGGACCGCATCGTTGGATTTGTCGCCGACGTCCGCGTGCGACTCGCTGCTCGCCTTGATGTAGGTCCCGATTCCACCGTTCCACAGCAGATCGACGGGCGCGGTCAGGATGGCACGAATGACTTCCGGCGGAGACAGTTTGGTGATATCGGCGTCGAGCCCGAGTACCTGCCGCATTTCCGGAGTTATGGTGATCGCCTTGGCGCTCCGGTCGAAAACCCCGCCGCCCGTGCTGATCAGCGACCGGTCGTAGTCGGCCCAGCTCGACCGGGTCAATCCGAAAAGACGTTCGCGTTCCCGGTAGGACTGCGCGGCGTCCGGTTCCGGGTCCAGGAAGATATGCCGGTGGTCGAACGCGGCCACCAGCCGGATGTGCTCGGAGAGCAGCATGCCGTTGCCGAAAACGTCACCGCTCATATCCCCGACCCCGACGACGGTGAAGTCCTCGGCCTGGGTGTCGATATCCATCTCGGCGAAATGTCGTTTGACGCTTTCCCACGCGCCCCTGGCCGTGATTCCCATGGCCTTGTGGTCGTAGCCGACCGAGCCACCCGAGGCGAACGCATCGCCGAGCCAGAAGCCGTGCCCGGCGGCCACCTCGTTGGCGATATCGGAGAAGGTGGCTGTGCCCTTGTCGGCGGCTACGACGAGATAGGCGTCGTCTCCGTCGCGGCGAACCACACTCGCCGGCGGCAGCACCGCGCCGGTCACCCGGTCGAGATTGTCGGTGATATCGAGCAGGCCGGCGATGAACATCCGGTAGCAGGCGACACCCTCGGCCTGGCGGTTGCGCCGATCCGCGGCCGGGTCACCGGTGGCCGCGGGCGGGCGTTTCACGACGAAACCGCCCTTGGCGCCGACCGGGACGATCACCGCGTTCTTCACCGCCTGAGCCTTGACCAGTCCGAGAATCTCGGTCCGGAAATCCTCCAGCCGGTCCGACCACCGCAGTCCGCCGCGGGCCACGGCCCCGAACCGCAGATGCACACCCTCCATCCGGGGCGAGTACACGAAGATCTCGTACCGCGGGCGGGGCTGCGGCAGGAATTCGATCCGCTGCGGATCGAATTTCATCGAGAGGTAGGGCAGCGGTTCGCCGTGTTCGTCGTCGCGGAAATAGCTGGTGCGCAGCGTGGCCGAGATCAGTGCCAATACCGCGCGCAGGACCCGGTCGGTATCCAGCCCCGTCACCGCATCGATCTCGGCCTCGAGCCGGCGCGTCGTCTCCCGGGCCCGTGCGGCCGCGTCCTCGGCCGCCGCGGGATCGAAGTACGCCTCGAACAGCTCGACGAATCCGCGCACCGTCATCGGGTTGGCCAGCAGTACCCGGGTGATCGCCGCGATGCCGTACCCGAATCGCGACTGCTTCAGGTATTTGGCGTAGGCACGCAGCATCGTCACCTGCCGCCAACGCAGACCCGCACGCAGCACCAGTTCGTTGAGCCCGTCGACCTCTGCCGCGCCGAACCACATCGCTTCGACGGCGTCCTGGAATCGCTGCGCCAATCCGTCGCCGGAACGGTCGCCGCCGGGTACGGAATCCCCCAGATCGGCCGGACCGTTGTCCAGCACATCGCGCAGCAGCTCCGCCGGTACGCGCAACGAGAAGTCGTAGATCCAGCGCCGCCGGCCGTCGCCCAGCACGAGTGGATAGGGCCGCTCGTCGACGACCTCGACGCCCAGACTGTGCAGGACCGGCAGCACCCGGCTCAACGAAATACCCTCGCCCGCCACGTAGAGCACGAAACGCCAGGTTCCTTCCGCGGCGCCGGCGTCGCGATACAGCGCCGTGCCGATGGCGCCTTCCTCGAGCTGTTCGAGCCTGCGCAGTTCGCGAAGCCCTCGTTCGGGTTCGAATTCCTGCTGATAGCCGGCGGGGAAAGCGGCCGCGTATTCCCGGATCGTGGTCCGGGAAAGGTCCGGCGAGCCGCCGGCGGCGGACTCCAGCCGGTCCGCCCAGGTGCGAGTGGTGGCGAACAGCAGGTCCTGAATGCGCTGCCGGTTCTCTTCGGAGAGATCGGCCGGCGGGGTGCCGGTATCACGATGCACGGTGATGTAGACGACCGCCAGATCGGATTCGGTGACGCGGGCGGAATAGCCGATCCGCTGCCCCTGGAACTCGCAGCGCAGGATGTCTTGCATACGGAGACGTACCTGGTTGGAGTACCGGTCGTTGGGCATGTAGACCAGGCAGTACACCGCACCGCTGCGGGGATCCTCACGCAGGAACAGCCGGACCTGACGGCGCAGCCCCAGGTTCACGACCGCGGATACGGTTTCGAACAGGCGACGGAAATCAGCGGTGAACAGTTCGGCGCGCGGGACGCTCTGCATCACCTCGAGCATGCCCTGACCGGAGAACGAGTTGAGATCGAAACCCGCCGTTTCGATCACCTGGTGCACACGGCGCGAGATCACCGGAATATCCAGGATATCCTCGTGCAACGCGGTAACCGTGAGTGTGCCGACGAAGATGTGCTCATGGTAGGGCGGCGGCGGCACCTCTTCGCCGGGCCGTTCTCCCCCGGCGACATCGGTGTTCTCGACAACGCTGACGAAGTACAGATTCGACGCTCCCGGCACTGTGGAATCCGCCGAGCCGGTGGTCACCCGCAGTGCCTGATCGCTGGGCCCCGGTGCCGGGATCTGGATATCGGCGGCCGATCCGGCGCGCAGCACGCCGAGACCGGTATCGGGGATCGCCTGTGCCACCGCGTCGGCGTCCACATCCACCAGGGCGGGATACACCTTGCGTCCGGTATATCCGAGTACCGTGAAATGCCCGTCGGCGAGCCAGCGCAGCAGGTCGGCGTAATCGGTGAAATCGATATCGTCACCACCACCGGCGGTCCGCTCGAGACGCTCGGCGACATCGACCAGAGCTTCGGTCATCGCGGGCGTGTCCTCGTCCACGGCGCGCAGGCCCGCGAGCAGCTGCGGTATCTCGCGCTCGACGCGGTCGAGCAGTTCGTCGGGGATCGGGGTGGCCAGTTCGATATGGATCCAGGATTCGGCGGTTGCGGGGTATGTCTGCGCCGTGCGGCCGTCGGCGGCCCGGGGTGCGATATCGCGCAGCAGCCCTCGCGTATCGCGGGTGACCTCGAAGACGGGGTGTACCACGCCGGTTACGGCCGCGCCGAGCTGATTCAATCGTGAGGTGACCGATTCGACCAGCAGCGGCATATCGTCGTTGACGATCTGCAATGCCACACCCAGTCCGCTGGGGTCACCCGCCCGGTAGAGACGGGTCGCGATATGCCCTGGCGCCCGTTGCGCGGCGAGCTCGAAATGATGCTGGAGGATGCGCTCGGCCCGGTCGGCGATCGCCCACGTCGCCGTTTCGGATCTACTCCACCGGAAGTAGGCCGATTCGAGTTCGTTCGGATCGCCCCGGAACCGCTTCTGCGAAACCGTTTGCTGCACTGTGGTCACCTCGACACCTGCACTTTCCCTCACTGGATATGTCGCCAATCCAACCGGAGTCCAATGTACCGTTATTTAACGGTACATCATCAGCGAGCAAAAGCGTAGCCCCGGCTACCACCCAAAACGACTGGCAGCGGTCCCTCGCGACTACTCCAGCAACCCGGAGCGAGACAGGAACGCCTGCGCCGCCGCCTTGTCGGCGAAAGTGCCGGTATCGATACGCAGACCCGAGCCGGTATCCGCGTACAGCACAGCCGACGCCGCGCTGATGGATACGAAGACCGGACCGTCGGACACCACACTGCCGCCGGCCGACCGCCACTGCCGGACAGTCTGAGTGAGCTCCGCCGGCGCGAGAACCTGCACACGCAACACCAGCTCCCGTCCGTCGGTGATACCGCCGGACAGCAACGGATCACCGGCCGATACGACACACCGCTCGACACCGGTCGCCGGATCACGCGGCTCGCAAGCCGCCGACGCCAGCGAGCCGGGCAACGCCGGGCCCGGGCCGTTCAACAGGCCCGGATCCGTGAATCCGCCCGGCGGAAGCGAAAACGAACATGACCGGATCATCAAGAAGGCGAGCAGCACCAGGACGATCACCAGCACCCCACCCGCAGCGCTCCACTGCCAGGCCGGATGCGGTGTGCGTACAAGACCTTCCGCTTCCGGTACCAGCCGCGAACGGATGGCGCCCAGGACGGAACCGGCCACTGTCCTCGGATCCGGAACGCGGTCGTGCCCCGGCTTGCTGTGAGGTGCGGACGGACCGGGGGACACATCCGGCGAAGCGGCTGTCCGGCCCGGCACAGGCGCCGGCGCGCCGCAGTACACACACAGCGCACCGTCCACCGGATGACCGCAGTATCGACAGCTCAGCCCGGCCACCGCCGATACCTCCTATTGCCCGGTGATCACGATCGAGGAGATCGCCACGGTATTGACCGACGATTCACCGCTGGACTTCAGCACGGTGAGCACGATCTCGTTCGCGGTCACCGGCGGATCGATCGGGGTCACCACCAGCGACCGCTGATCCAACGTATCCTGGGTGAATATCGTCGCTTCCGTTTCCTCGTCCCCGTCGTCGAGTTCGTAGGACACCCGGCTCACAGTGCGGAATTTCGTCCACTGATCGGTCCCGTCACTGCCGACATGATCCCAGCCCGGCACGATCCCGATCGAATCCACCTTGTATTCCTTGCCGAGGTCGATACGCAGGATCTGGCCGTCCACCTTGTACGCCCGGACACACGACCACGCCTTGTCCGGCTCGCCCGAGAAGGCATCCATTCCGTCGGTACTGCCGGTCGGGCAATACGATTCGGCGCCTTTCACAGTGATGGTGCCACCCGTTTCCGCCACATCGGGGGGTGGCGCGGCGGAGGTGGGCGCGGGAGCCACGGCGAGCGGCCGCGTCTGTTCCTCGCTCCCCCCGCCCGTGAACACGAGCAGCACCACGATCAGCAGCGCCACCACCGCGGCCACCGCCAGCGCCACCTTGGGCTTGCGGAGTTGAGTGGTGACCTCCTGCACCATCTGCTGCGGCGTGGTCTTCTCGTTCCCGGCCGGAGCCGTCGACGCGGACTGCTCCGTGCTCTCCTGCCGGTCCTGGGCCTCACGGTTGATCCGGTCGGCAGCAGCCTGCGCGTAGTCCGGTCCGAAACCGTCGGCGGCAGCGGGCGTCTGCCCGCTCAGCAGCGCATTGATCCGTTCACTGGCCGAGGGGCCCACCGAAGACCGCCGTGGCGACACGGCTTCCGCCGGCTCGTCGTCCGGCAGCTCGGCAGCGTCGGGGGCGGGCCGCTCCCGCGGAGCGGATTCGGGTGAGACGAACAGCGAATCGTCCACCGGCGGCGCCGAAACACCCGACGGTGCGGAAACCGCGGCAATACCTTCCACTGGATCGGCCGCGCTCTCCCCGCCGACTTCTATCTCCGGGGAGCCGAAATACGGATCGGACAGCAGCGCGTCGAGAATCGCACCACGATGGCGGAGAAATAGATCTCCCGGATCCGCGTCGGGCATAGCCGGATGGTAGCCGCTTTCCACCCTCGCACTCGGCCCGCTATTCCCGCGCCCGAGAACACACAACCGGGCGCGGGAACCTCCGGGGGCTACCGGACGAAATACTCCGGTGGCACATCGAATACCCGAGCGAGTGCGATGATCAGATCCAAGCGCGGAATCGCATCGCCGTGGATCAGCCGATACAGGCCGGATTGGGAAACCGGAACGTCCGGATAGGCCAGTTCCAGATGCTGGGCCAGCGAGTACAGGGTCAGCGACCGGGTCGACCCGTCCTCGGTGGACACCACCGATTCGGCGATCAACTCCGATAATCGACTCGAAAAGACCGCCGCAGCGGCCCGCCGGGGAGTCAGCTCGCCTCCATTACCCGGGTGCTCGACAGCGTCGACCCCCGACTGAGAATCCTCCGGTGTCACAATGAACGACATTACCTGTCCGTCCGAATCACTGGGCCCGTCGCCCGATAGGTCGAGAAAGCGGCGTGGTGGCGCCGGCCGAAACGGACGGCGGTGTGATCTGCTGCCTCGGTTCGGTGAAATCGAGATAGCGGGTTTCCCCGCGCGGTTCGATGAGGTCGACCCGCACCGTCCGCATCGGGATGCTCACGTCCAGGCTCGTCTCCCCGACCTGTTCGATGGCCAGATCGGCCGAACGACTCCGGCGCCCACCGGGATCGCTGATCGATACCGCGGTGGGTGCTGCAGTGCCCTGCACCGGTACCTGGTCGAACACGGCGATCGTGGCATCGGGGTTCGAACTCCGCTCCTCGTCACCGGATTCGCCGGCGAGCCACAGCGACCGCGGGTCGCCGACCGCGGTGACCAGATGCTGCCAACGTTGCGGCCGGCTCGTATGAACCTCGATATCGGCGCCCGTTACCGTCGCCCGCAGAATGATCTGCTGGGCAACCTGCAGCTCCGCGTGGACGTCCACGGAACGACGGCGCGGGTTGTAGCGCGCGGGATCGAACAGCGGCATCGCCAGCCGGTGCCGCGGCTGACCGCTGATGGCGCCCAGGATCTGGCCGTTCGGCCCGATCGGCACGGACAGACCCGCCGCGATCTCATCGGGAGCGGCCGCGATGGCGCGCTCGTCCCGGGTGAGGTCGCGTACGGAAGTTCCGGTGGGCAGTGTCGCCCGGAAAGCCGCCAGCTGTTGCCCGGGCAGCCGGCGCAGATAGTCGGGCAGCGCATCTTCCATCGCGGGCCCGACGTAGCGCACGACCGCACGCGGCCCGTCGTGCAATCCGGAAAGGCTCACCACCAGAGTCGTACGCCCGTTGCTCCAGGTCCAGCAGTCGTCGAGCGTGACCTCGTCCAGGCGCTGCCAGTCGATCCCGAAACTGGTGACGAAACGGCCGGGCACCGCGGTCGGCAGGCAGTGCCACGCCTCCCGGATCTCGTCGAGTTCGACACCGGCGTGCAAGGCCCGGAGCGCATCGGTCAAAGCGTCGGCGGGTAACGCGTGCGCCGCGACCCCGCGCTCGCGCAACCGGCCCGCGATGCGATGCGCGGCTGTGGCGAGCGCCTTCGGCGCCACCACCGAGCAAGGACCGCGTTTGGCCAGCGCGGCCAGGTTCCGCTGCTGGTCCAGTCGTACCACCAGCCAGGTGAGCCGATTGCCCACCACGGGATTCGGGCCGATCAGCTGGTCGTAGAGCATGCTGTAACTACCGGCGGAACGCACTCGCTGACCGGTGGTGACGATATCGATATCGACCGCGATCCCGTACTGGTCGAGCATCGGGAGCAGCGCGGCAGCACCTACCGTGTCCTCGGTGTACACCGTCTGCTCGGCGATCACGGTAGGCAGGTCCAGGTTGGGCGCCAGCTGGATCACCGCGACCATGACGTCGCCGTCCTCCTGGATACCGCAGACCCCCGCGGGTACTCGGACCTCCCGGATAGGCGGCAGACCGGTCAGCTCCGCTACCCGTCCGGTACGGCCACGCCGGAAATCGGCCCAGTCGAGCACCCAGCGCACCGGCGTCCGGCCGCGTATCCGCACCGTCACCGACAGGATCACGAATCCGAAGACCACCGCGCCGACCCACAGCGGCGTCTGCGGGGTCAATCCGACTGCCACCACACTGCCTCCGACCACGGCACAGGCGAAGGGGCCGCGTTCCACACCCGCGACCCGCCGATCGGGCACATTCACCGTGCCCCCCGCTGGGTGCCGCCCCAGTACGCGGCTCCCGCACCGAGCAGAACCGCCACCACGATGACAGTGGCCGCCGCCAATCCCGGTTTCCGGTCCGCGGCGCGCTCCGGCGGCGGCAATTCGAGCACCTGGGCCTGGAACAGCCCCGCGGGCGGTTCCGGTGGGGTTCGGTAGCTCAGGGCGCGCAACGGATCGATCACCCCGGCGCCCACCGCATTATCGATTCCCCGGGCGGGTGCGTGCGCACTGGCCTGCAATCGGGCGGCGATCTCGGCGGGCGTCTCGTTCGGGAACCGGGAACGCAGCAACGCCGCGACACCGGCGACATAGGCTGCCGCGAAGGACGAGCCGCCCACCGGCACCAGCTTGCCGGGCGCACCGACCCCGTTGATGAGTCCGCCGCCGCCGGGCCCCAGCGATTCGATCCCGGTCCCGGGCGCCGCCACGGAAACCCAGGGACCGGTGAGTGTTTCGTCGGTCACCGCACCGTTGGCGGTGGTGAACCCCACCGTCAGCACCGCGGGGCTGAACCATCCCGGTGTCGAGATCGTCTCGACACCGGCCCAGTTCCGCGGATCCCCGGGCCGGCCGGGATCGATCTCCGGATTCTGCCGGCACTGGCCGCCGCCGGTATTGCCAGCTCCCGCGACGATCAACGCACCGCGCACGTGCACCGCGTAACCGATGGCCGCAGCGAGCATTCCCTGGTCGATACCCGCATCGGCCGCCACACAGACCGGGACGGGGACCGCGATGATGTTGGCGCCCTGGTTGGCGGCATGGGTGATGGCCCGCGCCATGGCCCTGATCTCCATGGCCGCCTGTTCCCGCTGGTCGGCCGACGCGCGTTGCAGCCGGAAGGCACCGGACCGGTACCTGATGGAGATGATCCGGGACTCCGGCGCCACTCCGCTGAATGCGTCGGCCGGATCGGCCGCGGCCCCGATGATCCCGGCGATCAGGGTGCCGTGGGCGTCGCAATCGGAAAGCCCGTCACCACCGGCCGCGACGTAGTCGCCGCCGCCGACCAGATTGGGTAGCCGGGGGTTGGGCGACGCGCCGGTATCGAGCACCGCGACAGTGACACCCGCGCCCCGGCTGAGCGAGCGGGCCCGACCCAGGTCCAGTGCCAATTCCGGCGGCGGCACCCGGGACAGGTCGGTATCGGGCAGCACCCCCGTCGCGAGACAGCCCTTGTCCTGTTCGGTCGGACGCTCCGGGCCGGGCGGTCCGTCCTCCGGTGGCGGCCCGACGACCACCTCCGGCGGTTGCACGGCCAGCGCCGGCGCCGCGGTGGTGAGCACGACCAGGCCGGTCAGCGCCGTGATCACGGCCCTGCCGAATTTCATCACAGCCCCCGCATGGCGGTGTACACGCCCATGATCCAGAAGGCGATGATCGGAACGACGACGATGAGCAGATATTCGATGATGTCGATTACGCGCCTGGTCACCGGGTTCAGCCGTTTACCGGGGAGACGGAGCGCGGCGACGCAGGCGCCGCCCGCGATGATCCCCACGATCAGTACGACGATCAAACGGGCATACGGCGTCTCATAGTGACCCACCAGGACCGCGGCAATACCCAGAACGACCACGGTCGCCCCGCAGACCAAGGCAATCGCCTGTACCCGGTCGGGATACCAGCGCGACCGCATGGCGAGCAGACCGGCGACGGCGACACCCATGATGATCTCCCGGATCCCGCCGGGGCTGACCACGGCGCAGATCACGGTCGAAACCGCCAGCAACGCCGATATCGTGGTGACGAGCCCGCGCAGGCTGGTCACTGCCAGGCGTGCCCGGCTCTCGATACCGTTCTCGTGGTTGCGCCGCCGCTGTTCGGCCTCGGCGGACGCTTCCGCGTCCAGATCCCCCTCCGGGGTGGCGGCGGCGTCGAAGATATCGGTGAGGGTGGCCGGAGAGACTTCACTGCCGGGATCCGGCAGATCTGGTGGCCGGATACGCGCGATCGCCACGGCGATACGCGGAGCGAGGCTCAACAGGACCAGGCCCACGAACACCGCACCGCCGGCGACCTGCCGGACCAGCAGGTCCGAATAGGTCAGCGGGAGTACCGCCGCGGCGACCACGACGCCGAGCCCGGTAACCGCCATCAAGGTGGCGATACCCGACCCGGTCGCCCGCATCAGCCCGACCATGGCGACGGCCACCACCACCGCGCCCGCGGCGATATTCGCGGGCGCGAACGGACCCGGCTCCCCGTAGGCGGGTGGTACGAGCATGGCGCTGCCGGCGAACAGCAGCGGCACCGAAGTCAGGGCCAGCCCCAGCGAGATCCGCTCGGCCGCGCCGCGGTTGCGGGCGACGAAGGCACCGGCCCAGCACAGTATCCCGAACAGCAGCGCGGGTAGCCCGCACCACAGCAGTGACCCGGTCTCCGTCCACATCCACGACAGCAGAGTTGCCAGAGCCACCGCGCCGACCCCCAGCACACCCAGGCCCACCACGGCGGCGGTATCGGCGTCGAATTCGGTGAACTCCCGCTCGTTGATCAACGCGAGCGCGTCGGTGATGTCCTCCACGACCGGCGTGAACACCTCGGCCGACTCCACCGTGGCCAGCATCAGGGCGGTGCCGTCGACGATGTCGTGATCGGCCAGGCTGCGCCACCGCGGCATCGGCTGCTCGCCGGGGCGGGCCAGGCTCCACTGGCCGGTCGGCGGAGTGAAATCCACCTCGTCGTCGTCGATGGCCGCGGACAGCACACCGATCAGATCGTCGATGAAGGTTTCGATGGTGAATTTGGTCGGCACCACGACGTCGACCTGGTAGCTCGCCACCATCACGGCGATTCGCGCCCGGGCGACCTCCGCCGAGGCCGGACCGCCGCCGCCTGCGGCGGCCGGAGGAGCGGCGGTCTGGACCGTTGTCACAGTCGTCCTCCAGCGCCGGCGGGACCAACTTCGTAACCGGGGAAATCGTCGGCGAGACCGGCAGCCAGTTCTTCGAAAGCCAAGGCAGTTTCTTTCTCGAGCATCCTCAGGTCGACCTCACCGCCCTCCGCCAGATGCGTGTCGAACGGTATCCGGCAGGTGGGCCGCTGGGCACTGGCGAACAGTTTCTCGATCGCCTCCACGTCCACCGTCGGTTTCACCGGCTGATGATGGACGATAGCCACCATCGATGCGGCGATGAGGTGATCGAAACCGTGGGAGCTCAGCCAGTTCAGCGTCGCGACCGCACCCGTCACCCCGCCCACGGTCGCCGGGGTGACGACGAGCACCGCGTCGCTCGAACGCAGCACCATATCCGTCGCCGAATCGAGAACTCCGGTTCCGCAATCGACCAGCAGCAAATTGTAGTGCTTGCGCAAAGTCTCCACGGCGATCCCGTATTCGGTGCCGGACAGCGCAGCGGTGGCATCGCTGTTCCACGGCGACGCGACAACCGCGAGATCCGCGGCATTGACCGCGGTATAGGCGTGGACGGAAGAAAACGAATCCAGGGCGTGGGAGGCCGTGGCGAGATCCCGCAGCGTCAGCCCGTAGGGATGGCGCACGGTACGAGTCGACAGGTCGCCGAAGTCGGGGTTGGCGTCCACCGCGGCCACCCGGTCCGGGCGCATTTTCGCGAATGTGGAGCCGAGGGCGGCCGTTGTCGTCGTACGGCCGACACCGCCCTTCACACTCACCACCGCGATCTGATAAGGCGTGGTGAGTGCGCGGCGGACCCGGTTGCGCCGGTCCTCGGCGCGTTGCTCGGCAGGCGAGAGCCCGAAGCTGAACCCGACCTTGTTCAACGCCCCCCGCACACCGGCGTTCGACCGCAGATGGGCCTGGCGCACGGCGGCGATATCGGCCAGCAGCTCGGGCGAGGCGAGAGTGGGCGGCAGGACCGCGGATCGGTTGTCGTAGCCGGACCGGGAGATCCGTTCCAGCACATGCGCGGAATTATTGTTCGCGCCGGCCGGCGCACCATGGGTGCGATACCCCTGCGGTGCCACCTGTTCCTGACCGCCCTGGGTTTCCGCATGCGACCGGGGACTCGCATAGGTGTGCCCGGCACCCATAGCCGGAGCACCCTGCCACTGCTCGGACGAATCGGCCGGTGGCGGTGCGGCGCCGGTGGCTGCGGGGCCGCCCGGGGCCGCGGCAGTCGGCACAGCGCCGACCACCGGGGAGCCGGGAATACCCGGGCCGGGTGCGGCCGGTGGTGTTTCGCCGGACGGCTGCGGAACTCGGGAGCGACCGGGGTCCACGCCCGGCCCCGCTTCCGCCTGCGGAACCGTCTGCCCCGGAACCGGGGGCGGCGCCGGGGCTTCCGTCCGCCCCAGGTCGAGCGATGACCCGCCGGCCGTCTGCGGTGCCGATGCCGAATCCTGCGGCGGGGCGACGGCAGCGGCCGGGCCGGCCGTGCTGCGATCCTGCCCGGCCGCGGCTTCCGTGCCGGCGACGGTCGCGTCGGCGGTTTCGTCGCCGCTCTGCTCGACCTGCGCGAAGTAGGCGTCGTATCCCCCCTGCGTCAACGCGGACGCGGCCGGATGACCGTTCGTTGCCGACACTCGGTTCATAATCGTCGTCCTCTCGTCGAGCTCAGGGACGTCACGGGGTACGGGACGTATCGAACCAACTCCGGCCGGGCAGCAGGTCGATCAGGGCGTCGATACCCGCCTCGATCGCGGCATCGTCGCCCGGTTGGAAGGTCGACCATAGCTGTCCGTCCATAGCGGCGCGGGGGTTCACGATCAGGCGACCGGTCATGGTGTCCAGAACGTTCACACCCGCCCGGGTGTGTATCGATCCCGAACCGCCGTCGCGGTGTTCGATCATGACGATCTCGGCACGGCGCACCACCTCGGCCATCGCCCGGGTGATAACGCCCGCTGCGCGCGGGGTCGCGCCCAGTTCACACAACACTCTCCGCCGCTCCTCCGCATCGTCCGGAACGGCCTGCAGTTCCTCTACCGGCGCCGAAACCGGCTCGAACTGAAGTAAAGGGTAGTCACCCAGAGCCGATTTCACCACGGCGGTGTGGGTATTCAGCCGGCGGCCCTGGTGGAACACCGGCTGAATCACCACATGGTCGTCACAGCGGATCGCCAGTACATGGCTGTCGCCGTCGCGAACCAGCGATATGCGCAGCATCGTCGGCTCGTGGCCGGCGCTGCCGTTGTCCATGACCCGCACCGCCAGTTCCATATCCGGGCGGTGCAAACTGTGCAGCCAGGATGCGATCGCCGGATGCACCCGGCCGTCCTCGACGATGCCCGCTTCTGTGAGCTGATCGGTGACGACCGCATGCACCTTGTCCCGAACCGCGATATCGGGAATATTCGGCAGGATGGCGAGAACGGCCGGATAGGAGTCGATGCCGACCATGTTCTGGAGAACGAGGGCGGCATCGACGTTCAGGTCGACCGAAGTCGGACCTGTCTCCGATTCCGGTCCGTATCGGTCGCCCGCGATCACGGGCTCCGATCCGGTCCGCGGAGTATCCCGAACTGAATCGGCCGAGGTCATGCCCGGAACATGGACCCTACCGAGATGTCGACGACGTCCATGTCGCCGCCCTTGGTGGAAGTCCGGACGATCTTGCCGTTCAGACCGGCCAGAGCACCCTCATAAGCGTTCAGCTTAGCCTCGAGTTCGTTGGTGACGTCGGTGTAGCCCTCGGCACCCGAACCCTGGAAGCCTTCCAGGAGCGCGGTTTTCAGCTGGCGCATATTGGCGATGTTCTGATTCATACCTTCGATTATCGCCGACACCCGGCCGGTCGAAGCCTCGACTTCACCGTAGTTGAATTTAATTGCCATGGGATTCCATCCTTACTGTGCCGGTAATGCCCGGTGCCACTCAGGCCCAGGACTTGGTATCGACCTGCTCGACTACCGCCGAGCGGGTACCGTCGTCGTTCTGCGTCCAGTTGTCCCAGGTGCCGGTGCCTACCCCGGCATCCACTGCACCGTCCGCCCCCATCTCGAAATTGATCATGCCCTGCGCATCGAGGTCGGCGCCGTCGAGCTTTACGCCGGCATTCTGCATATTGTCGACGATGTTCTGCAGGAAATTGGCCAGCTCGACACCTCGCTGGTACGAATTGCCGAGCGCGTTGTAGATCGCCGTACCGGTAGCACCGGTAACCGCTGCCTGCAACTCGTCCTGCGTACCGACCAATGCCTTGAGGTGGCTCTCGAGCTCGCCCAGGCAGGCGGCCGTGTGGTTGGCAGATGAGTACATCTGCTCTGGATCGATAGTTGTCCAGTTCATAATTCTTTCCTTCCGAGGAGGATGAAGAACCGCTTCGCTTCAGATAGCGAAGGGGCGTGCTCAGTGCGGCTCGGGCCGGCGCGCGTCGTGATCGTCACCGTCGAGCCGCTCGAGTACTCCCACCAGCGACGACTCCGTGTCGTCGTCCACGATGAGCTCGTCGTCGGGTTCGTACTCGATGACGCCGATGGCCGGTGGACGTTCCAGCACCGGCACGTCGACGTGTTCGCCGGGTGCGAAAACTTTGCCCGGCTTGTCCTCATCCTCCTTTCTGCGTCGTCGCATCCGCGCGGTCGGCGCGCTGACGCCCGGCCGGGAAGCGGGGCGTCCCACCGGGGCCGTCGATGCCGTCCCGGTGCCGGCGCCGAATGCCGTTCCGGTCCCGGGCTTCCAGTTGGCCGGCATCCGGAAACCGGTGGCCGCGCCCGACATCGACCCGAGGCCGCCACCGACCATCCCGAGGCCCACCAAGCTGCCGATTCCACCGCCCATCGCCGTGAGTGTCGGCGAGGTCGAGGAAGTACCGAACAGGCTGTCCTGGCCGAAGAGTTCCGGGTCGATCCGGCTCGGATCCGAATGGTTGACCAGGTCCTGGATCATCGAGTCGGTGAGCTCGGGCGGCATGTTCTGGCCGGGGTCGGTGATCTGGTTGGACACGGGATCGGATGGGGTGGTCGTCGGATCGGACACCCCGTCGCCACCCGGTCCTGTGCTGTCCTGCGGCCCCGGGCCGGGGCCGGAGTCGGGGCCACCACCGGTATCGCTGCCGGTATCGGGGCCGTTCTGCAACAGCTCGTTCAGCACCCCGGTGTGATCCAGCGGCCCCGAACCGTTCAACAGCTGAGTTCCCGCGCCCGGTCCGTTGACAATCGGTGGGGGCGGCTCGATCGGGATGGCGAGCAGTTCCTTGACCGTCCCGGTTGCCTGGATCTCGTACCGCTGCATGGATTCGGCCGCGCGCAGACGCAGGATCATGTAGTCGATCTCGGCTTCTGCCACCATCATCGCCGCCACCCCCAGTCCGACGACGCCCACCCCACTGGCAGTGGCGGTAGCCATCGCCGTATGCGCCTGGGCCCGTTTGACCATGGCCTTGAGGATTTCGGCCAGGGTGGGCATGGACCGCTTCGCCTGGATGTGGTCATATGCCGAGTCCTCGGCGATACGGGCGATACGGGCGGCGAGATCGACCTGGTCGCGAACCCAGGAAGAATGGTTCCGGAACGCCGCTTGCGCGCGTTCGGATCCCAGCCCTTCCCAGGAATTCGCCATATCCACGGTAGAGCTGTCCGTCCCGCTCGCCGCCCGGGCCAAAGCCCTCGCGATTTCCGCGTACGCGTCCGCGGCGCCTTTCAGCGGCGCAACGCCGGGACCGCTGAACAACTGAAACCAATTGGCCAGCGGACTGTTCGCAAAATAGTCGACGAACGGCATGACGACCCTGTGCTCGCTACAGCAGGACTAGGAGCAACCGAACCTCGATCCGGCGGTGTTGACCGAACTCCCGCACACCTCGTCGCTCACCTCATAACTGATATCCGCGGGCACCAGAGTCTGGCTACCGAGCGTGTGCTCGATGCCGCCGATCCCGAGATTCGGCAGGAAGGCCAGGGTGATGGCCTGGAGGGCCGTCGACTGCAGCATGCCCGGCACATGCGGGCCCGGCGGCATGGCCGCGGCCTTCGGCGCCTGACCGGTCACGTAACCCGCGAGCGTCGACTGGTCGACTCCGAGTTTGGCGCTGATCTTGGGAAGTTGTCCTTCGAGAACTGACAATGCAACCATGGAGGCCTCCTGAGGATCGCTGCCCACTCATCAGTTCGAGCAGTTTCATATTGAACGCTAAGCTATTCCCACCTTTGGGCACGCCACAGTGGAATTCGTTTCATTCCGGTGTCCACGCCGCCTGGATCAGATCCTTCGACGAGCTCAGCGGCTCGACGAAGATGCCGCGGCCGACCGGTTGTTTGGTGGCCTTCACATCACCGATGAGCATTCCGTCCAGCCGCGAACCGTCCATGATCACGCCGGAACTGTTCAGGTTCTTCACCTGTCCGAGAACACTGTCGTACATCGCCGAATCCGCCTGTGCGATATTGCGGGACGCGATGATGTGCAGACCGGTGTCCCGGCCGTCGACGATCAGGTCCTTGATCGGATCCAGCGGATTGAGCTGCCCGCGCGGAGCGACCATATGGTAGTCGTCGATCACCACGAAGATCTCCGGCCCACTCCACCAGGAACGTTCCCGCAACTGCTGCGCCGTGACCCCGGCCGGCGGCCGGCGGCCCCGCATCTTCGCGGCGAACGCGGGCAGGCCCTCGGCCAGATCCCGGGCGCTGGTGAGATAGCCGATCAGCTGTTCGGGCGGGACTATATCCATATGCCGGCGCCGGTAGTCGACCAGCAGAACTCGCGCCTCCTCGGGAGTGAAACGCAGCGTGATCGACTCCAGTAGCGCGGAAACCAGGGTGGATTTCCCACAGCCGCTGGAGCCGAGCACAACCAGGTGCGGAGAAAGACCGAAGTCCATCACCGCGGGCGCGAGATCGCTTTCGCGTACTCCGAATGGCACCCGCAGCTTCTCCGCCAGATTCGTCGGGGCCGGAACATGTTCCAGGATCCGGGCGAGGGAAACCTGGCCGGGAAGCAGCCGGACTTCCGGTGCACGACGTTCCCCGTAGGTCCGGCGCAGTTGTTCTATCACCGTCGCCAGTCCCGTACCCGCCGTCTCGGGGTCGGGGTCGCCGTCGGCGCGCGGCAACGCGGTCAGCATATGCAGGGCCTCACTGGATACGCATCGTCCCGGCCGGTTCGGCGGAATCGAGGCCACGACATTGCGGTGCCCGCTGAACGCGGTATCGGTCAGATCACCCAGCCGCATTTCCAGGCGGGTTTGGAGCATATCCTTCACAGCCGGACGGATCGCCGCCCACCGCGAACTCGCGACCACGAGATGGACGCCGTAGTTGAGACCCTGGACCGCAATGGCTTCCAGCGTAGGCATGTACTCGTCGTAGAAGGGGCCGTTCACCGCGAAGCCGATATCCCAGCCGTCGACCACCAGGAAGACGTCGCCGTGCGCATCCCCGCGTCTCGCCAGGTCGGCCGCGCCTTCCGCAGTGAGCCGACGGCGGCGGAACTCGCGCATCGTATCGATCCCGACATCGTCGAACAGGGTCTGCCGCGCCGCGATCAGATTCTTCACCAGCGCGAATGTCCGGCGGATGCGATCGACGTCGCGCGCGGAGGCGACCGCACCCACATGTGGCATATTCCGCAGCGCGGACAGGCCACCGGTGAAGTCGATGCAATAGAACTGGACCTGCTCCGGAGTATGGGTCAGCGCCGCTGCCGTGACCAGGGTCTGCAACGCCGTCGACTTTCCGGATTGCGGGCCACCCACCACCGCGACATGCCCACCGGCAGCCGACAGGTCCACCGCCCAGACGTCCTGTCGCTGCTGACGCGGCTTGTCGACGATGGCCCACGGCAGATGTAGCGCCCCCTGTTCCACGGCCGGAACGAGACGGTCCAGCGTCGCCGGCACTCCGAGCGGCGGCAGCCACATCTTGTGTGCGGGGCGACCGTGCCGGGCGAACTGCGTCAGCGCGGTTTCCATAACGGTCACGGCGTCATTCTCCGACTCCGGTTCCCGGGTCTCGGGAACCGCTTCGACCACCGGCTGCGCGGGCCGGATATCGGCGATGAATTCGGAGGTGAACCGTTGCGGCGGGCGATAACCGCCACCGGGACGCCGGGCACGCTGGGCACTCACCGCCGAGGTCTGCGCCGGCGGTGAGTACGGGCCACCGACATACGCCGCTTGGAAGCGCTGGAGGTCACCGGCCCCCACCCGCAGATAGCCCGAGCCCGGCTTCTTGGGCAGGTGGTAGGCGTCGGCCGTGCCGATCGCGTCGCGGGAGTCGCTGGTCTGATTGGTACGCAGGGCAATACGGTAGGACAGGTGCGCTTCCAGCTCACCCATCCGGTTCGCCGGAACCTTCTGTGACGACAGCAGCAGATGGATACGGAGCGAGCGGCCCAACCGGCCGATGGCGACGAACAGTTTCGAAAAGCTCGGATGCTGTTCCAGCAGTTCGGCGAACTCGTCCAGAATGATCAGCAGCGTGGGCAGCGGTTCGAGTTGAGCCCCCTGCTCACGGGCCCGTTCGTAGTCGGCGACGCTGGCCAGATTGCCTGCGTCGCGCAGAATCCGCTGGCGACGCGCCATCTCGCCGTTGATGACGTCTTCCATACGAGTGACGAGATCGGCTTCCTCTTCCATATTGGTGACGACAGCGGTCACATGGGACAGCCGATCGAAGCCGAGGAATGTCGCACCACCTTTGAAGTCGACCAGCAGCAGATTGAGCTGATCCGGTGAATGGTGGGCGATGGCGGACAACACCAGGGTGCGCAGGAATTCCGATTTGCCCGACCCGGTGGCGCCGATACACATTCCGTGCGGGCCCATACCTTCTTCGGCGGATTCCTTGATATCGAGGTGGACGACCTGGCCGGTCGGATCGTGGCCGAACGGGATATTGAGCCGGCTGCGATCGGTATCGCGCCGGCGCGGCCATTGCAGATCGACACGGATATTGCCGGGGTCGGCGATACCGACCATTTCTTCCCAGGAGGTTCCGGCGCTTGCCTGCTCGGCGGCGACCGCCTCGACGACGGTCGAGAGCCGGAACGGGGACAGTTGGCGGACGAGCGCCGCTGTCTCGGGCAGCGACTGGGTGTCGGCCCGGCCCACCAAGCGGGTTCCCCGCGTCGTTATCTCGTTCAGCGTCCGGTCCGCGGCGACGGTGAATCGCAGCGACCGCGGCAACGCTTGCTCCATCGGGCCGATCCGCAACCAGGTGCAGCCGTCGATCCCGGAGATATCACGTTCGGTGGCCGAACCGCCCACATCGACGATGAGGATGTAGTGCTTCTTGTCCAACGACGGCTCCGCGTTGGCGGAGAAAGGGCCCCGGTTGAGCCGGGCCAGTGCCTTCGTCCGCAATTCGGCGACACTGCGGTACACCATTCGCACCGTGCCGATGGCATCGTTGTCCTCGGGATGCTGGGTATGCGGCAACCATTTCAGCCACGACCAGCGGGGTGCGTCCGGTTCTGCCAACACCGCGGCTATCCCTACCTGATCCGGTCCGTGCAGGACCGCTATCTCGGCGATCATCGCCCGGACCAGTCCCGCCACATTGTCGGGGTCGCCGTCGATCCCCACCAGTGGTGTGGAGAGCAGATTGATCGCCACCGGCATCCCGCCCACCGTGGAGTACGCCTTGGCGAAACGCGTCACCTCGACCACGCCCACGGGGTCGAGGTCCGAGGTGGGGGCCGCCTCCGGGACGATCACCCGCACCTGGTTCGCGATCCGGCCGCGGCCGATCCGCACCCGCAGGTACTGCGGGCTGGCGACCTGGACCTCCCACATCCGTTTGCCGCCGATAAGCCGGCCGAGCCCGATCGGCCCGGGATGGGTGTACTTCAGGTATTCGTGCAGTTCGGCTTCGGCCTCGTGCACCGTTTTCCGATTCTCGGTGATACTGCGCAGGTAATCCTTGCGCTCCTCGTTGAGGCCCGCCGAAGTTCCGGTCGCGTTGCCGCCGCCGCCACCCAGGCCACCGCCCAGCATGCCGAACATGGAGACGACCATCATCAGCGGGAAGAACAGCATCATCGGCGACATCGTGCGGCCGCTGCTGAACATCATCGCGACCATGCCGATCATGGCGGTGACCATGATGATCGGCAGGATGATCTTGAACTTCGACATCGGGACCGGCCGCGGCAACTCCGTGGGCGGCTGCAACCGGAGCTCGGTCACCGCGGGCGCGGCGGGACCGCGAACCGCGCGGGCCGGCCGGACGTAACGGCGAGTCGCGCTCACGAGGTACCTCCACTGATTCGGGCCCCCAGCAGGTTCGGCGGAATGCCGTCGTGCTGGATGAGCGCGTCCTTCACCGATAACGTCGGCCCTACGGCGAAGAGTGAAACCACCGACCACGGCGCCCGCACCGGCTGCTTGAATCCGAGGGCGCGCAAAGTCTGGTCGGAACCGGCTTCCGCACCGTTCTCGATCGCGACCCCGTAACGCACCCCGCTGTCGGAAATCCAGAACAGCGACTCCCGCAGCGGCGATCCGGGTTCTGCCCCCGTCACCTGCACGAACTTGCCCGTATCCCGCGGCAGATACGCCGAATCGGCGGTATTGCCCCGAGACGCCGGCGCCGTGACCAGGTCGACCGTTCGCGACTGTTCTTCCTTCGCCAAGGGCAGCTGCCTGCCGATCAGCAGCCGGGTGTGCGCATCGGGATCATTACCGGTACGCGACCAGTGATAGCACGTGATACCCATCCGCACCGGGTCCATGATCTGCACCGGTTCGGTGGGATAGGTCCCGGTACCCGGCCAATCACCGGGCCGCAGATTCGCCGCCGCGATATCCGGGCCGATGGTGGTCGTCGCGACCGCCCCGTGCGAATCGGCGTTGCGCACGATCGAGGCCAGCACCGGCGAGACGCGAACCAGCCCGGAACTGGAGACGAGATAGTAGGTGGCCGGCCGATCCGGTATGGCGACCGTGACCACCGAACCCACCACCACATCGATAACCGAATTCAACGAGATCGTCTGCCCCGCCCCGGGCACCTCCGGAACCCGGATGGGCGCGACCTCGGGAATCGCACCGATCAGCCCTTTCGACGCGGCGACCACCTGATCGGAGGTGTCGATGCCCAGCGCCAGCATCACCGGCGAATCGGCCAGATTGATCTCGGCCTTCACCACGCCCTGCGCGGGGTCGTTGTAAACCAGCCAGGTCGTGTTGTCCATCCGCATCAACCGCGCATCGCGACCGGTCAGCTCCCGCACCGCGTCGCCGTCGACAGTGAGCGGACCGCCGATCGCGGTGGAATGCACCGCGGACCGCGCCAGTGTCGGCAAACCCGTATTCGGGTTCACCGGCGCGGCGGCACCGGTACGCGCGGTATCGCATATCGTCCACTCGGAATCCCGTTCGGCGGAATCCACGATCTGCCCTGGAGCCCCCGGAATACCGACCCAGGGACCGCGCGGGAACTTGCCGATCTCCGCGGCGGGCACCTCCTGGGGATTCGCCGGCGACCCCACGATGAGCCGGGCCGAGGTCAGATTCAGTGCCGGATGCAGGCGTTCACCGATCCGCACGTACAAGGCACCCGTGTCCTTGTCCGCGACGATCCGCGAGTCTCCCACCGGCTTGGACGGTTTGAAGAACGCCAGCACCGCCGCCCCGGCCACACAGACACAAGCGAGCACCACACCGACGAGCAGGGCCGTCGAGCGGCCACGCTGCGGGTCGTCGATCATGGACGCGTCTCGGCGCACCAGCGCGTGTTCGATGCGGTGCAGCATGAAACGCCAGCCCGATACCTGGTGCTTGGTCACCACCCGGAAACGTGCCACCGGTAGCTGTCCCTTCCGCCGATATCGGCCACAAACCAGCGGGAAACGCCTGTCCCCTGGACAGAATCACTCCCGCCGAACGCATCGGCGCGTTCGGCGGGAGCGTGAATCTATTTCGCGGCCGGGGCCAGCCCCGCGAGTGCCGCGGTGATATCGAAGGCATCCACCGTCATCAATTCCTCATTGGTCAACGAGGCGATATCGACCTGACCGCGCGTGAACCGGAAGTCCCGTTCGGCCTCGGCCGCCTCCACCACATTGCGTACGAACCGTCCGTTGCCGGCCAGATCGATCAACCGGCGGCCGTTGCGGCTCTGCTGTGACATTTCGAGACAGCGGTCGCGCAGCACTTCGCGCGCCTGATCGGAAAGCAGCGAGTCTTTTTTCCCCGCGATATGGTCGGCGATCTGCACCAGTTCGTCCGGGCCGTAACTGGGGAACCGGATACGTTTGGTGAAACGGGAGGACAGGCCGTCGTTCGAGGCGAGGAACCGATCGATCTCCTCTTCGTACCCGGCGATGATGACCACCAGTTTGTCGCGGTCGTTCTCCATCCGGGCCAGCAGGGTGTCGACCGCTTCTTTACCGAACGCGTCACCGCCCGAGAGACCTTCCTGGATCAGGGTGTAGGCCTCGTCGATGAACAGCACGCCGCCGAGTGCGGAATCGATCAGCGCATTGGTTTTCGGCGCGGTATGCCCGAGGTGGGTACCGACCATATCGTTGCGGGATGCTTCGATGACATCGGCGTTCTCGACCACGCCCAGGCCCGCGAAGATCTTGGCGATCACCCGCGCGATCGTGGTTTTACCCGTACCGGGCGGACCGGAGAAGATGAGGTGATTGGACCGCGAATCCACAGCGAGGCCGCGCTTGGCCCGGACCTGGTCCATCAGCACACCGGATTTGAGCCGGTCCACCTGCTCTTTCACCGAATCCATACCGATCTGGGCCTGCAGCAGATCGGAGGCTTCGGACAGCAGGGCGTCGCGTTCCTCCTTGGCGGCATTCGCGGCCACTTCGGCGGGATCGTCGCCGGATTTGGGGTCCCACCGATCGGTCCGGGAGGCGATCACCGCGGGGGTGGTGATCTCCAGCCGGAAGTTCTTGTCCCGGACCGCCTGCTGCCATTGCGGCCGGTCGGGCCACAGGCCCGAACCCTGCAACCCTTTGAGGATCTTGTCCGCCGAATCCAGGTCACCGTTGTGCCGCAGGACCATTCCGAGTAGATAGTGGGCGTCGGCCCAGATATAGGACAGATTCCCCGAACGACTGTCCTCGACAATGCGCTGGGCCCGCGGCAACGCTTCCCCGAAACGACCGAGGTGCGCCATGGCGCTCGCGGTCATGAGTTCTGCTGCGATATCGAGCAGCCCGTCCTCGATCACCGGTTTTGCCGTACGGGCGTCGATGACATCGGGCCAGCGGCCGGTCCGGTAGTGCAGGGACATCCGGACGAAATCCGCGACATCCTCCCCGCGCAGTTCGTCCAGTATCGATGCGGCTTCCTGCCATTCGCCGCTGTCGGCGTAGGCCGCCGCCTGCGCGATGGAGATCTGATCCCGGTCCGCCATGGCGACCCGGAGGCCGTACATGCCGATTTCCACCTGGCACCACAACGCCCGATCGACCAGACCGGCCCGCTGCTGGTCGCGGTACAGATTGTGCACCGAGCGATAGGCGCCGTAGATCACTTCGGAGCTGACATCACCGGCCATGGCCCGGCCGAGCCAGGCATCACACATATCCGGATCGAGGTTCGTCGCGGCGGTGAAAGCTGCCAGAGCACTCTGCTCGTTCCGCACTCCACCGGCGACCAACCCCAAACTTTGAACGCCCGTGTAGAACGCGTCTTCGGCCCCTGACACCTCGGACTTCCCTTCCGCCGCTCCTAGCTGAAATGCACGATAAGGCAGCGTAGGCATGCACCCTCGGGAAAAACTCCCCAAAATTGGGAATGCTTACGCATACCCCCGTCGAACATAAGAGAAAGCTAATACTTACCGTCATTGAACGGCTCGTTATTCCATGGTACCTTATCGGTAGATCGTCGGTCCCTCATCCCTGACGATCTACCGAAGAAGGCGGCCGGTGGAAGCAGCGACCCACCGGCCGCCCTTATTCCCCACGGCCGACGGCGGGGCACACCGGAGCCGGCGTGGCTCGCCGGAATTCCGGGTGATCAGCAACCGGTTCCCGCCCCGTCCGGTCGCCCGCCTACATGACGCGGATGATCACCGCACTGCTGGGCATCTGCGAATATTTCACCGTCGACCCGGAATACGGCGCCTCGATCACCATCCCGTTGCCGGCTGCCAACTGCACATGCTCCGGCCCTCGCGAACTGAACGAACCGGCCGGGAACACCAGATCACCCGGTCGCACATCCCGCGGATGCACACGTTCGCCGGCGTAGATCTGCTCGTAGGTGGTGCGCGGCAGCACGACTTCCCCGTTGGTGGCCTGGGCCACCGCGTACTGCGTGAGCCCCGAACAATCGAAACCGCCCCCCGACGGGCCGCCGGAACCACCACCGCCCCAGACATACGGTGTGCCCAGCCATTCATGTGCCGCCCCCACAGCGCGCCCACCGGCCGTGCGGTCGGACGGCACCCGGACCCGCGGCTTGCGGGACCGGCCCATGACATACCGGGGACGACGACGGCGACGACGACGGACCGGCTCGGTCCGGTGCGCCCGCGCCCGCGGTGCGACCGGCGGCATGATCCGGGAAGCCTGCTGACGCGCGGCATCCACATCCGCGTTCACCTGGCGGGTGGCGCTGGTGATCGTACTGTGCGCCGATTCCAGCAGTGCCGGGCCGCTGAACCGCGTATCGGCGATAGCGGCTATCGCCTGGAACCTGGTTTGCAGATCAGCGATCTGATTGCTCAGCGCACCGCGGCCGGTCAGCGTCGCACCGCCCGAATCCGCCACCGCGCGGTGCACGATCCCCTCCCGGCCGGTCTGCAATTCGACCAGAGATTTGTGCGCTGTCTGCAAATTCGTATAGCCGGACGCGAAACCACCTGTCGATTGCAAACTCATATCCGCGGCCATCGATTGCGCCAGCGACGCCATGGCCCGCTCCGACGGCTGCCCGTCCCCGTAAAGACCCAGCAAGTTCTTCAGCACACTGTTCACATCATCGGTCAGCATGGGCATTCGCCCGCCCTGCTCTCGCTCACGACCGACCACCTCCCGCTCCCCGGACTCGCCATCCTTGCAGCCCGGCCGCCACTCCCCTGCGCGGGCTGCTTCGACTATGCGGCAGCACGCCCCGACACTACGCGCGGTTCATTCCCAATTTCGGGAAGGCAAGACAATGACTTGCAGGAAGTCCGAGGAAGGTGGTGTCCGCGCATGGCGACTCAGGCCGATACCGATCGCCGGCCGGGCTCCCCCGACCCCGAACTGCGGCGTCCGCCGCCCCCCGGCGACGATCGTCATCCGCCCGCGCCCGAGCCGGAAAAAGAACCCGCACCCGGCCCGCCCGAGCCGAAGAAAGCCCGGGTAGAGGAAAAGCCATCCGACGACGGTGGCGGCAAGAACGACGACAAAGAAGACGGCGACAAAGGCGAGGGCACCGACAAACCGGGAGACAAGGACAGTCCGCCCGCACAGACCGTCAGCACCACCGACAAGAACGACGAGTTCGGTGACAAGGGCAGTGAAGGCAAGTACTGGGAAGTCGATCTGGTACGGCCACCCGGAGCATCCGAGGCACTGATCTCCTACCTCGCCATGGCCGAGGCCGCCATCCAGACCGCGGTCGACCTGCTCGGCCGCGGTATGCCCACACCACCCCCGGAGGTCGGCGATCTGCTGAGCAAGGTCACGCGCGAAACCCTGGGCAAAGGGAAAGCCGAAGAGGCGTACCAGGACACCCTCACCAAGGTCGACGCCAAACAGACCTCGCTACTCGTCATGGACAACCAGGTGATCGATACATCGATCGTCATGGCCGCCGAACAGGACCGGACCCTGAAGACGATCATCGATATCGTCGAGCGTTTGAACGGGGTACTCACCAAGGTCGGCAGCGCGAAGCTGAAACCGCCCATGGAGATGCAACTGCTGGAGTTGACCGCCACCGCGGTGGATCTCGTCTACGACAAGGTCATCGCGGTTTCCGACCTCAGCTCCGAAATGGCGGGCGACGGTGGTGAAGGGTCCGGCGGCAACGGCAAACCGTCCACCGGCGGGGGCGGAGCCGGCGGCGCGGCCGGCGGCGCGGGTGCGGCAGGCGCCATGGGCGGGCTCGGCTCCATGCTGCCCATGCTCGCCATGCTGCCGATGTCGCTCATGCCGCTGGCCACCCAGTTACTGCCCGAACTACTCGATCCGGAGAAGAAAGAGGGCGAGGAAGGCGAGCAGTCGGCCACCGACGAGGCAGCACCGGAACCCATCGACCCGACCGCACCGCCGGACGGTGCCACGGCGCCGAACGACCATCCCGCGCCCGCCGGCCCGAACGGCAACGAACAAGCACCGCAGGAAGCTTCCCCACAGGCCCAGGCCTGATCGCCGGCCCACAGCCGCGTCCCGTTCGCCCGGGCGCTGCCGCGCGGATGAAAGTCCGTGCCATCCGGCCGGCAAGACGCCATGGCCGTCCACTACCTCGCCCGCTACGGCCGCCACTCCACCGGCACGCGATGCGATAACCACCTGCGCGGCACGGATCGCGACCACGACGCCACGCCTGGGCCCCGGCGAACACGACGAACTGCTCGACCCGTGCCGCCCCTCGACGCGCGGCGAGCGCGCATCCGAACTACACCCGCGCGGGCAGCAGCGGGTCGGTACGAACGCCCGGGCTGCCGAGCCGGTACGGCCGACCTGCAATGACGGACGCCGAATCCCCTCGACCGCAGATCGGCAAACCTCGCGGGCGCTGGTACCGCAGGTAGGTAGCACCGGCCAGGAAGTCGGCGGCAGCGCAGACCACTGCTTTCGGCCTGCCCGCAAGGAGGGAGGCGAACCGTCGCGCGTTCCGGCCGGCGCGCAGCACTCGACGTCATTCCACGGTATTCGCCGTCGAAACCAACGCCGGCGCCGCACCCCGATTGTTCGTCCGGCGATCGGCGCGACAGCCGTCATACAGTGTCACGCTCGCAGCCGATCCCGGCTTCCTGCTGCACAAGCACTCGGAGCGGTGGCTGAGCATTCGGCTCGATTGCACCGTCGCCGCCCGGCTGGATCGCCCTCCAGCGCACCGATCAGTTGCCGCACAACTCCGTAATCCGTCGTCCTACAGATCAGCGGACCTCCATGGTGGCCGGCGGCGGCACCGCGGGCGGTGCGGCGGCCGCGGCCGGCGGCGCGGCGGTGGCTATCGCCGGTGGCTCCGGTGGGGTTGCGCCCACGGCGGTTTCGTTCGTTCCGCTGATATCGGCTCCACTCGGATGGAAGAACCCACGGAACTCGCCGTAACCGCCCTGCCCGCCGTCCGGTGGGTTGTGCGGGTCGAGCGGCACCATTTGCCCGTTGACAATGGCCTGCAAACCGGAATCGGTGACCACGACGAGCGCGGACCGGTTCTCCCACTGCGCGATATCGCCGGTGGCGACCGCGGAACTTTCCACCGAAACCCACGGGCTACCAGCCGTCGCTTCGCCGGGCGTGCCCTGATACGCCGCCCGGGCGTCGCTACCGTTCGGGTTGTTCAGCTCCCGGTTGATCGCCTCGGACACCACCGACGACACCCGCTGCGAACTCCCGTCCGGCAGCTTCATATCGACCATGGACTTCGGTGTATCCGGCGCCGGGGGTGCGGGCGGCGTATCCGTCTGGACGGGCGGCGCGGTGGTACCCGGCGGCGGCGCAGCCGGCGCGGCCGGCGCCGGGCCGGCATTCGGCGCAGGAGCCGACTGAGGCTCTTCGTCCTCGCGCTCGCGCTCTTCCCGATCCCGCTCGGCAGCCTCGTCCTGCTTCTGCTGCTGCATGGCCTGCTGCATCATCTGCGACATCATGCCCATCATCATCATCGGCATCATGACGCCCATACCGCCGTCGCCGGCCGGCGCACCGGCCGCGGTTGCACCGGTCGCGCCGGAACCGGTGATCGCATCGCGAATGGGTTGCAGCACTTGCTCCAGCGCAGACCCACCCTTACCGTCCTTGCCGTCCTTACCGGTTTCGTTTCCGGTGCCGTCGGCAGGGTCTTCCTTACCGAGCAGGTCGTCGAAGGTCTTGCTGAAGTCCTGTGTCTCTTCTGCGCCTGGAGTTTTCGCTCCTGGGGTCGTGGCTCCCGGTGTGGTCGGGCCGGGTGTCGTCGGGCCGGGGGTGGTCGGGCCGGGAGTGGTCGGGCCGGGGTTCTCTTTACGACCGGCTTCCAGTCCGGCTTTGTAGCCGTCGTCGTAAGTACCCTTACCGTCCTTGTCTTCGTCGCCCCCTTTGTCGTCGTCGATCATATGCGCTCCCCGCTGCATACGTTCGAGCGCAGCCCTGTACTTCTTATCCCAGTCCTCGGCAGCTTGATCGATATGTTGGACGTAGAAGTGCCACTCGGCCTCGGGAGTAAGATAATAGAATTGTTCCTCCCCTTCCTTGCTCGGATCATCCTCCCCTTTGAATCCGCGTTCCGCAGTCATCGCGTCGCCCTGCACGTTCTTCCGGTAGAGCACGCGCTCGCCGTTCGCCCCATTCACCGGCATGTTCGTATACCCGCCGGGCTTGTCGTCCTCCTTGTTGGGATCATAGTTCTCGATGTCCCCGGTCAAGATGATGCGATTGTCATCTCTTTTTTCGTACCCCACCGCTGCAAGATCCAGCTTCAGACGGTCATTGTTCAGCCCGTCCTTGATATTCAGAAGCTGTTTCCAGAGCTCGTCTTTGAAAACCTTCGTTTCCCACGTATGAATTTCCACATCTTTATGCTTCTGCGTATACTCCGTGGCGCGTTCGTCGAGTTCACCTTTCTTTTGAGCATGTTGATTGATTACGTTCGACCAGCCGTCCGCAGATTCGATATCCGAGCCGGCAAGCATATTGGTGAAACCGAACTTCAACCATGATTCCGGGTCACCGGAGCCCAGGGATTTCAGCCCCTCCTGCATCGCGAATTGGGTATCTTCCACCAGTTCCGTGAGCATGGGAGTCGCACCCCGGGGTATGTGTAAGCTGACAAGCCCGTTGCCGTCCTTGTCTACGAGATACTCACCCTCCCCTAGCGGCGCCTGTCCACCGGCACCGTTGGCGAAATCATCGTTTTCGACCTTCTTTTCCTCTGTTTGCAATTTCTGTACATATTTTTCTCTGTCTTCTCCATTCTTCAGTGCATTATAGATCTCACGGTACTCATCGGTGGTGTGCAGATTTCGGTCCCCACCGTCCGCACTGTTCAAAAGCTCATTTCGGGTCTCCTCGGGAAGCCTTTCGAAAAAGGCATTGAATTCAGTCGAGTTCAATTCCTTGATTTTATCGAGGTGCTCATCGACTTTATCGTTGTCGATATCATTCCAGCCGGTATCATCGTGCTCTTTTTCGATTTCATCGGCAAGCGTGACTCCAGCACCCATTACGTACTCCTCTGCAGTTCGGAACCTTTCGGCCCGACATCTTCGACGATTGTTGACTCGATGCGGGGCGGAGCGGCCACGGCAGGTTGGGCGGATACTGAATTACCTCGGCGAACATCGGAAACTTCTGACACGCGGGATTCCACCGGGACAGTAGCTTCTTCCGACGGAAACCCAGGATGCTCGGTTATCTGTCCGTATGCATAGAATACTTCGCGAAGCAGTCGCTGATCGGGTTCCCCAGCCGCGAGCAGCATCAACAGTTCGTCCGCGCGCCGTTCGAAGAACATGCGGCGCACGATCTCCGTTCCAGGAATCTCGGTGCGGGTACCGATCGGCAAATGCGACACATCTACGCGTCGCGAGCGTTGTGCAGCGGCCATCATGGCATCGGTCGCACGCATATCGTCTACCCAGGCCGGTGACACCACACCGCCGGCCCGCAAAGTATCGAGAATAGTCCGGCGCTGCGCGCGGTGCTCTACTGTTTGCTGGTCCGTATCGCGAAGAACATCGCATACCCGGTCGTGTGCCGCACTGGCCAGTGCCATACAAGTTTCCCGTATATCCGATTCCGCGACTGCTGACAGCCTCCGATGCAAGGCTTCCGAACCGGCCAACTCGAACCTGTCGACCAGTCCAGGTGCGGGCGTGGTGAGGTCGATAACGGGCTCGGCGGCCGATATCTCCCCCTCAATGACCGCTCGATCCCCAAGAGCCGCGCGTACGTTGTCGGGGACGACAGCCGAAGACGCCAAAGCGCTGACCCTGAATCTGCTCTTCCCGGGAATAACCGCGCTCAACTCACCGAAGACCCGAGCCGGGTCGACAATCCCCTCCGAGGCCACGAGTGCATCCTGCACAGAGGGGCCGAAGACGCCTGCCCATTTCGAAGGAACAGTTACCTCCGCCGGAAGGAACAGCCCCGAAGGCAGCCAGCCCAAACCTTCGGTGGAGGACACGACGACGATCTGCCCGGCACGGGCTCTCAACACACCAACCGCCCACCCCAGCCCAGGTTCCGAATCTGCGACAGCCGCCAGGATGGACGAGAGAAGAGAGCGAGCGAGCATGAGATCATCGTCGGCATTCGCGCCGACAACCAATTGTGGTGCACCCCGAGTCCCGCGACCCGCCACCGCAAGGGGTCCGCTCGCCAAGGGCATGGGCCGACGGCGTACCGATCCTGCCGGAGCAGGCCGGGGATCGTCGATGAGGGGGCGCACGGATGTCGGGACCGCGCTGCCCGGCACGGGTGGAGGCACAGATCCTGCGCCGGCCCCGGCGGAGGCGACAGACGAAGCAGGGCCGACAGGCGCGGCAGTGTCTGCGTGCGGCACAGCCGGTGCCGACCCGGATGTGCCGGGCGGCGCGGTCGCCTCGAGCTGGGGCGACCCGGAACTGTTCCGTGGTGGTGGCACCGAAATCGGCACCCTGGATGCACTGGAATATCCCGTGCTTTGCGGGGCTGCGGGCACCGCAGAGACCGGCCCGGTCGACGAAACGGCCCGACTGCCGTTCTCCGTCGGAGCAGTCGAACTCTGGGTCCCACCAGCCGACCCCATCGGTGGTACAGGAGCGGGGATGCCTGACTGCATCATGGGCGGAGCAACGTCGGTACCAGTTGCCGGTGAACCTCCGCTACGCGGAGTTACGCCCTCGAAGTCGCCGGCTCCAGTGACGATTCCCCCCGAGTTCCGGTCCGCCTCCTCCATGGCTTGCGCTGCAAGTAGCAGATTATCTCGCGTGCGCTCATGGTTCTCCGCCTGGCGTTCGGCCCGGTCGTAGCGCCGCCGATAGTAGTCTTTGAGCGCTCCCCACACCGGATCGGCGATAGTTCCGAACGTTCGCTGGAAATCGTTGAGCCAGTCCCAGGGAATCTCACCCCACTTGCGGACATGCTCGGCGGCCGCCGCGTGTTGTTCCGCTATTCTGCGCAGCTCATCCGGCTCGAGATGCAGGTAGTTGGGCATGCCCCGTCAGTCCTTCCCGCCACCTATCTCCTGCTCATTGTTCTTCGTTCCCACTGTTGGGGATGTGGCAGCCGAATCGAGCGCAGCGCGACGTTCTGCCATCACCTGGGCCAACGGCCGCGTGGCACTCCGGTCGCTCATCACGGTGTAGTACTGGTGCCGGGCGTCCCGGGCGCTCTCAGTAATGGCGGCCATGATGTCGGCCACCAGTTCGTCGTTGTCGAGCCGAGCACAGGTTCCGGGCGCAAAGTACAGATCGCGTAACCGGCCGAACGCGTCGACCTCGGGTATTACCAATCCGCTGGGCGACGGGCGGCGCGCAACGATATTCTCGACCTTGTCCCGGAGATCGGCGATCCGATGTCGTAGCTCACGCGTCGCGTCGCGGGCAATTACGACATCGGGATGGATCTCTCTCATAGTTCCTCATTCCTGTTCGAGTCGATAGCCGCCGTCACCTCCAGCAAGGCGATCACCGACATCGCAGTACTGAAGAGTCGGCGGTCGTCGACGAATGTCTCAGTGGGCACGTCAACATCCCACCGGTCCGGGACCAGCAGTCCTGGCGAGGCGGTCCAGCCACCGTCGGCGAGTTGATTGGCCAGCAGTCCACGGCAGAGTAGGGAAACAGCCTCGGGCGCTCCCAACCGAAACGCACACAGCAGGCTTTGAGACATATCGAACGATGACCCGCCGCCGCGTTCGACGCGATCGAGCGAGGCTTGCAAACGTCTCTGTTCCGCAGAAGCGATCCGATCGGGTATCCCACCGGTACGCGCCAGGAACGTCAGGTTCTGTGCCGACACATAGGCCTTCGAATCCCACCAGAAACGAAGCCATACCCCGTGATCTCGGTAGCGGGACAGAATTCGTGAGCGGATACGTGCCGCTCGGTCGTCATCGCCGAGGGCAAGCAGCGCCGAACCGGCCATGGGAGCCACTTCATCGTGTTCATCCGCCCAGTACCCGTGCGCACGGGGCGACGGGAAGGTACGGACTCCGCCCAACGATGTGAGATAACGGTCGAAGAGCGGACTCGGTCCCGGATCGATATCGCGCATGACGAGGAATCGAACCACCCATGATGTCGAGTCGGCATCGCACGCGGTCTTGGTGTTGTATCCCCAGCCGCTGCGTCGCCGCGTATCTTTCAGTACGACAGCCGCTCTGTCGACAGCGGCGTTGCAATCGCCACCGGAGACACCGGCTTTGTAGGCCGTACTCACCGCAACGCCTACGCAGGCGGTCATCCAGGATTCGGATCTTCCGGGAACCAGTTCATAATCCCGCCAGTGCCCGTCCGGATCCTGTTGTTCCACGAGGAAGTTGCAGGCCGCTGCTATCGCCTTGGACAGGTCCGCCGGCGCAATGCTGTGTACTGTGTTCATTCTCCACCGCCTGTTTCGCCGCCGTCGGTGTCACTTCCGACCACATGGGCTGTGCAATGCCATGACGCTCAACGCTGCATCGGGAACGGCGCTAGCCCGGTCGCGATGTGGGCGTGCCATAGACGTTGAGCTTGATGGTGCCCGAACCGGCCCCAGCGCTGAGTCCAGCAGCCGTGTACCGCCAAGTCCCGCCGAGTGACTCGGCGGTGCGAGCAAGCGCGTCAACTGCTGCGCTCGTGCCGTGGTGTCGTTTCGCCAGCTGTCTCACTACCGGTGTGAGATCGTCACGTCGCCCGGCCACCAAGTGGAGGCCGAGCACAGATTCACCGGATCGCCGGGCACAGCATACGAAGAATCGGTAACGGTACAGTTCGGCCGACTCGATGCCGCAGCGAGCGAACTCGGACAGCGCTTCCCACACCGATTCCCCGAAAACGCGAGCAAGCCGCATCGGCACCGCGGCATCACGTCTTGCGGTGCGCAGATAGATTTTGTGGTTGATTTCACCGTATGCGTCGATCTCGAGCGCCGCGCCGGCCGGTACAAAGAGGTTTTCGTCGTCCGCCATGGCTGCCAGACCGGCGAATCCCGGTACTCGGCGACGTAAACTTTCCAGCGCGCCCGGCACGGCATTGAGGCCAGCGTAAACCTTCACACGCGCCACATACTGGGGATCGGCCGCGTGATGCACTATTCCCAGCCAGGTAGGCGAGCGATGCTGCCGCGTGACATCCGCGGTATCGGGATACAGCGTCGATACGAACGACCGCAACATTTTCGCCGAGGTTTCATCGCCGTTCGGCAACCAGGTGACGAGATCGTCGATGGCATCCAACTGGAAGGCAAGTCTTTTACCGAATTCCGTTTCCTGCGTAGCTGCTTCGGTGACGTACCGGATCGCCGGCGAAAATGTTCCGCCACCCCCGGTCACACTGACCTCGAATGGGACACCCGAGGCAGTAAGAGTGCTGGCACGGCGACCGTCCGGACCATGGGCAGCCAATTGCCCACCGCAGGCACGGTCCAGTACCGCGCGGATCGTGCCATGGTCTTCCGGCAGACCCAGTTTTGTGGCGACTTCGGCCAAGTAAGCACCAGCGAACTGAGCCGTATCCGTGGTCACGGCTGCTCCGGTAGGCCCGCAGTCATGCCGGTCCACTGCCGTCGGGCCTCGTCGACAGCGGGGCCATAACGCCCGACGGCGGGCCGGAAGTGATCACCGGCGCAGACACCGCGTTGTCGGGTGCAGAGACCGTTCCCGAGGCCACGGGCGCGTCGATCCGCTCCTCGGTCCCCACCGAAACCGGTGCCGGGGCAGCAGTGAATGCGGGATGCTGCACAACTTGTTCGTGTGCGTAGACCGCGTCGCGCAGCACCTGCCGGCTGTCGTCCTCCTGTTCCAGCGCGAGGAGCAGTTCGTTGCAGCGGCGTTCCCAGGCCAGGGTGCGCAGGATGGCGGCTTCGTCGTCGACGCGGAGGTCACCGAGGCTCACCCGGCCGACGTCCACTCGGCGGGAGATCATGGCCGCCGCGATCAGGTCGTCGGCGTCACGCAATTCCGACCACCACTCCCGCGGGACCTCGCCGCCGTCCTGCAGCCGGGCCAGTATCCGATCGCGGACGCTGCGGACGCCGACACTTTCCGCGGGAGCCGCGACCGACCGGACCAGTTGGGTTTGGGCGTCGACAGCGAGTTCCAGGCAGCGGGCCCGGACCTGGGCGTCGGGCAGGGCCGCAACGGCTTCGATTGCCGGGACCGAGCCGGTGAGTCCGAGCCGGTCGACCGTGTCGGGGGTGAACACGCGTAGATCGACGTCGTAGGACGGGCCGACCATCCCTTCCATGGGGACGTCGGCGAGATGCGCGCGCAGGCCAGGGTCGATGGGTCCCGAAGACACCAGCGCGGCGAGTGTCGCGTTGGCTTTCCCGCCCCAGGCCAAACCGAATTCCACCAGGATGCGGGCAGGATCGGAGACGCCTTCCCACGGGGAACCGGGCGAATCCTCGGTACGCAGCAGCTCGTCCCAGAGCCAGGGGGTCGATACCTCGCGGGGCAGATACAGACCCGCGGGCAGCCATCCGCGACCCTCGTTGGAGGTGATGAAGATTCCGGCGCCCGCGGGGCCGCGCATCACCGAAACCGCCCAGGCCGTGCCCACGGAGGATTCCACGGCCGCGAGAACGGCGCCGAGAAGCGTGCGGGCGATGATCAGATCCTCGCTGACCTCCTCGGCGACCACGTAATCGGGTTCGGCGGCACGATCTTTCGCGGCGTTGACCGCGGAGCCGAACGGTGTCGTGGCCGCCGGCATCGGCATCCCGTCGCCGGCCGCGGTGGCCGCCCGGCCTGCCGGCCGGTCGTCGCCCGCACCGGGGACGCCCAGGGAACCCCCGGGCAAACCGCCCGCGCCAACGGGGGGCAAGCCGCCCACCGGCGCCGTGGTGCCGGGCGGCGCAGTGGCCGCCGCGGCCGCCGCGGCGGATGGGGCGGCCGGTGAGGTCGTATTGTTCGCGCCCGACGTGTCCGCGGCGGAGCCGAGCGGGGCGGTCGGCGCGCCGGCCCCGTTCGCGGCGGTCGGCTGAGCCGATCCGGAACCCGGTGCGACACCCGCCGGCGTGGCACCGTCGGGTACGGCTGTGCCGTCGAGGCCGGGGGCCCGCGAGCCGAGGGTGTTGTCACCCGGTGCGCCGACGGGCTGATTCATGGTGGTACTCACCGGCGTGTTCGGAACCGGCCCGGGAGTATCGGTGAACTCGTCTCCGCCCCGGCTGATATCCGTCGCGCCGCTCTGGTCTGCCAGTTCATAGGAGTCGGCGGATGCGCGCAGGTTTGCGGCGGTCTGCTCGTGTTCGCGGGCCAGGGCTTCCCCGGCGCGCTGCCGGGCGTCGTAGTACTTCTCCAGCGCGACCTTCACCGGATTGGCGATCTTGCCGTAGGTGGGTTCGAAGTTGGCGAGCCATTCGTACGGTGGTCTGGCCCATTCGCGGGTGTCTCTGGCGACCTGATCGTGCTGGTTGGCAAGCTGGCGCAGTACCGCAGGTTCGATTTCCAGCCGCTCCGGCATGCTCCATCAATCCTTTCCCGCCACCGTCTCCCCTTATTGTCAAGGCTTCCCAAACGAGGGAAGCCGGTGACGAGCGCGTCGGATATGCCGTCACCGCGGACCGTGCGCGGAGATCACCGTGGAAGCCGGGGCGGGTTCCACGGTGGGGCGCCCGAATTGTGGATGGGCAAGGATCTGCGCGTGGGCGTATACGGCGTCTCGAAGGGTCTGGCGGGTCACCTCTTCCGCCAGCAGCAGCACGAGCTCGTTGCAGCGGCGCTGGAATACCAGGTCACGCAGTACGGCTGTCGCGGATCCGCCTGCGCTGTCGGCGCTGTCCGGACGTAGTTCGCCCACCCCGATCTGACGCACATCGAGCCGATGCGAAATCGCCGTGGCCGCGAGCAGATCGTCGGCGTCCTGTAGCTCTTCCCACCAACCGGCCGGAAATTCCCTGCCCTTCCTGATCGCCCGCAGGATCCGGAGCCGGATCTCCGGTGCGCCGACCGATTCCATCGCGTCCGTCCCCACATCCGCCACGCGGAGATGAGCATCGACCGCCAACTGGAGACAGCGCAATGCGACAGAGCCGTCCGTGACCTTGGCCGCCCGGTCGATCAACCGCTGCGATCCGGTGATCCCGAGCCGGTCCAGAGTGCTGTCCGAGGGTGTGGCGAGATCCATCTGAGTGGACGCCGGCACCGACCCCGCGGTCGCGGTATCGCCCAGCTGCCGCCGCAATTCGGGGTCGAACGGCTGCGATGATACGAGCGCCGAAAGTTTGGCGCCGGATTTCTGCCCCCAGGCCAGCGCGAACTCGGCGAGTATCCGGGCGGGGTCGGCCACCCCTTCCCAGCCCGAGTTCTCCGCCACCGACCACAGCCACGGCGTGGACACCTCGCGCGGCAGATACAGATGTGTGGGCAGCCAGCCGCGACCTTCGTTGGAAGTGACGAAAGCGCTGACTCCGCTCTGGTGCCGCATCACCGAAACCGCCCAGTCCACGCCGACCAGCCACGAGTCCACGGCCGCGCGAATACCGCCGAGCAGCGTCCGGGCCAGGGCGAGATCGCCGTCCACCCGCTCGCCGAGCACGAAAGTCGGTGCGGCCGATGCGGCGATCATCGCGCCGACCGCGTCCTTGACGAGATCGGCACCGTCCTTTCCTTTCTCCGCATCTCGGCCCGGTGTGGCCGGTGTGCCCTCGCGGGCGGGTGCCGCGGGTTTCCCGGTAGCGGGCGCTGAAATTCCCGACGAGCCGGCGCCCGGTGCGACCGGCGCCTTGGCGGCCGCCGCCGGAAACACGCGGGGCGCCTCCGCGGGCGGGCCGGAAGCCCGGGACGCCTGTGCCGCCGGCGCGGTCGCAGCGGAGCCGCCGGCGCCCGCGACGGGACCGATGAGTTGCGGCAGGATCGGCGTCGGCGCGGTGGGCGATTCGGAGTTCCCGGGCTCGGTTCGCGTGGGCGTGGATCTGCCGATCACCGGCCCCGCGTCCTCGACCGAACTGCCGGCAGCGTCCGCAGGGGTCTCACCGGTGTCGTCACCGTCTCGGCCGGTCCGGCTCTCCGCGTCGGCCCCGTCCCCACTCGCGGAGGACGACGACGGACCCTGCCGGCCCGGTTCCGAATCACCTGAATACGCGACCGGGCGGGCCGGTCCACCGACTCCCGGATCGGTATCGCCGGCATACACCGCCGGTGGGGTGACCGGCCCGGCGGGCGGCACGGCGGCGATCACGGGCCGCTGCGGGCCGGTCGGTGAAACTTCCGCAACCCGGCCGGGAGTCTCCGCGGGATCGGTCCCGCCCGGGGTGTCGGAGACCGGAGAGAGATCGCCGGCCGGTGGGAAGTCCGGGATCTCGTTGTGTCCCGGAGCCGGGAGCACCGGAGTGACCACCGGCAGCACCGGCGCGTCGCCGGTTTCCGGCCCGGGCGGCCCGGGCGGGCCGTCCGGGTTCACCGGTGGACTGTCCCGCTGTGGCGGGGCGGGCGGGACTCCGGTCTTCCAGGGGCCGGGCTGCCCCAGGGCTTCGGCGATATCGTCGAGCGACGGCAGTCCCTGCGGGCCCACCGCTGCCAGCGCGGCGTCGACGATATCGACCACATCGGCGCGTGCCTGGGTAACTATGCGTTCGGTGGTCGCCGCATCGGTGTCGGCTTCGGCTTGGTCGCCTGTTTCGCCGTCGTCGTTGTTGTCGCCGTGGGTTTCGCGTTGAATCCGGTCGGTCGCGGCGGCGACTACGTCCAGGATCTGATTACGGGTCCGCCGGGTCAGTTCCGCGAAATCGCCGAAGGTGTCGGCCGCCGCGTACAGCGCGTCGGCAAAGGCTTGCGGCTTGTGCCGCATTGCGGCCATCGCATCGCGAACCGGCTCCAGGGATTCGGCGGACCGGACGGAATCGTCGAAACCCCGTGCGGCGGCCCCGGCGTTGCCGGTGTTCAACGCGGCGGCACCGTCCCGGGCCGATGTCTCCAGCGCATTCCATGCGGCAGGCGGGATTTCCGGCCAGTCGTCGCCGACGATCCGGTCCCAGTACGGACTCTGCTGCTCGGGGTGCACCGGTTCCGCGCTCAGACTTCGGCGCGACGCACGACGACGCTACCGTCGATATCGGCGTTTGCGAGCACCGTCGCTCCGAGCACCGTCGCATCCAGCGTGGTCCGGGCCTGCCCCTCGGTGTCGCGCACAGCGTTCTCGAACGTTCCCTGTACCCAGGTCAGCTTCTCCACCAGTGCCCGGTCGAGGGGCGAGCCGGCCTTGCTGTGCACGACCATATCGTCGACGATGCGTCCGACATCGCCTGTGGTCGAGGTGATCTCCGTGGTGAACCTGCCACCGGCCGCGATCACATCGTCGGGGTCGTCCGTATCGATCATTGCGATTCCTGTCGTCGGCCGGCCGGGCCCCTCAGTGCGCCCGGGTCCCGAAGGTCTCGTTCTCCAGCGCCCGATACGCCGCCTCGGTCGGCAAACCGAAGGAGTCGATGGTGTAGGGGCGGGTGCCCTTGGCCTCCATCTCGCGGCGCAGTCCGACCCGGGACTGCATATGGGCCAGTTTGGCGAGGGCGACGATTTCGGCCGCGAGCCACACATCGCCGTTCTCGCGGGCCTCGTCGGTGATGTGCATACCCACCACTTCGCCGTCCCGGTCGCAGGCGACGCCGACCGTGCCTTCGGGATTGAAGACCTCGTAGATCGTTTTCCGGGGAGCGGCGGGAACATCCGCTTCTTCCGGATCGAGTTCGTAGTCGTCGTAGGTATCGGTCATCGTATGGTCTCCACAGTCTGCCGGCCGGGCCCGGCGCTACTTTCCGGCCTCGTCGAGGGTGGCGGCGAGCGCCGCCCACGGTCCGTCGGCAATGGTCATCACATGGCTCAGCTGCCAGTATCTGGGGCCCAGATACATTTCCCCGGAACCGTCCGGGGACCGCTCCAGATAGTCCGACCCCTCCAGATCCGAGTTCATCGCGATCGTGGTGACCGGCGGCGTGCCGTCGTCCACACTGATGATGTCGCCACCTCCGCCCGGGATGAAACTTTTCCGGCAGCGCGGGCTCGCGCCCAGCGCGACCGCCGAACTGTTGGTGGTGAGGGTGATATCGGGGTTCAACAGCAATTGGGTCACCCAGGACCGGGCGGCGAGTTCCGGACGGTCACCGTTGAGAGCGACCATCAGCGACCCGCTGAGATCCACCACCAGCAGGGCGCCCGCCGAGGTCAGCCCGACGGCGACCAGGCGGCCGGTGTTCTCCGCGGCGGCAGGTAGATCGTCTGCCGCCCGGGCCGCGGAATCGGCGCCCGTCACCGGGAACATCGTCACCATGCCGGTTGCCACGTCCACCGTGAACGCGGCGGCAGGACCGGACGCCTGGCCCAGTGCGGCCAGTCTGGCCAGCCCTTCCTCATGCAGCCAGCCGAACGCATCACCGGCCGAGACGTCGCCGTCGTCGGTTACGACCGGTCCCGTCACGAGACGGCCTCCGAAGTGCGCACGCCGTCGGCGGATGCCTTCTCGCCGTCTACGAGGGAGGTCTCCATGATCGTCCGGTACTGGAGGGCAGCGTCCGATGTGCTCTCCCGGATCGCCGCCATGATCTCGTCGACCAGTTCGGTGCCGGTGTATCGGGCGGCGGTGCCGGGCGCCAGGTAGAGGCTGGTGAGCCGGCCCATCGCGTCCACCTCGGGAATAACGGTTCCGCTGGGCGAGGGCCGGCGGGCCCGCACCGAATCGATCTGTTCCCGCATATCCGCGATCCGATGCCGGAGATCACGGGCCGCGTCCAGGGCGGCCTGCACATCGGGATGGATATTGCTCATGCGGAACCTCCGGAACGGGTCGGCGCCTGGTTGGGCGGCGGGGGGGTCGGGGATGTCACGGTGGGTGCGATGGTGGGACGTTCACCGATCACCTGCTCGGTATGCGGCGTATCGTCCACGTACATCAACCGATCGGGATGCCAGGCGACCACCCGGTTGCGTTCGTTGCCGTTCGCGCCGCCACCCGCTCCGGGCGACATCGGCATCATCGGCATATACGGCATTCCGCTGCTGCGTCCGTACGGGGCGGATGTCGTCGACGACGACGCGGACTCCATGACCGGCACCCGGGGTGCCGAGGCCAGCCCCGAGCCGGTGCCCAGCCCCGCAGCGGCCGTCATCGGCATCGGCCCCACTGTGACAGATTCGACCTCCGCGGGACTCGGCACACCGGGAAGCGAGGGGACGCCGCCGCCGGGCGACCCGGACGGAATACCGAGATCACCGAGGCCGTAATCGTCGTAGTAGTCGTCGTAATAGTCGTCGGAGATCTCCTCGGTGAGCGGCAGGCCGTTCATTCCCGTGCTCATCATGCTCATCAGCGCGGGCATCATCTGCATCAGCGCGCTGCTGTCGCCGCCCTGCCCCGCACCGGCCGCGGCCTGCCCTGCACCGGCCTGCTCCCCGGTCGCGGTGGCGACCCCCGTTTCGGCCGAATAGCTGCCGATTGTCTCGGCCGAACGCGCGTTCTGTTCCTGGAATTCGGCCAGCGCGGCCTGGGTGCCGATCTCGTCTTTCGAACGCATGGCGCGTACGAGCTTCTTACGCGCGGCGATGATCTCCTCCGGCGTCGGGTGTTTGGCTTTCGCATTGGCGAAGGAATCACTGTAGGCGCTGGCGCTGTCGGCCAGCAGCGTCAGGCCGTTGCCGAGTTCGTCGAGCCACCCCCGGTACTTCGTCAGTTTCTCGGCGACATCACTACCGACCGGTGTCCAGTGCTGCATGGTCGACGCGGCGCTGTCCATATCACCGCGGGCGGTGGTCACGTTCTCGGCGGTGAACGCGCGGACCGAATCGGCGAACCGGCGCGCCGGCCCCGGGCCGGGACCACTGTGCAACTGCTGTGCGAAAACCAGCGGGTCACCCGTGACGCTGGTCATATTGCTCAGGGATTCGGGCACCCGCCGGTATCCCAGTTGTTCGATCTGCGGGACCGGGTTGGCCGCCTCGGTGGTATCTCCCGAGCCGATCGTGCGCGCACCCTCGGTATCGGCAGCCGCGTACTTCACCGCGGCGGCGCCGACATTGTGCGATAACTTCTGCACCTCGTTCAGGACACCGAGCACACCGTTGAACAATCCGGCGGCCTGGGCGTTCAGCCGCGGGACGGCTTGGGCGGAAATAGGATCGGCGCCTGCGGGAAGAACCCATTCACGTGGCAGCGCGGCACCGGTCGTCCTGGCCATATCGGCAGCCCGGGCCGCGACCGCCGTCAGCTCACCGAGGTCGACATTGAGCGCCACAGCTGTCTCCTTTCCACCATCGGCCGATCACACGGGCACGGCAGCCACCGCGGGATCACCGGACTGAGGTGATGCCTGCTGGTCGCCGGTGGCGGGCGCGGCGCCGTCGCTGCTGGTGTCCTTCGAGCCGCCGACTTCGATCCCCGGTGGGTGCACGAAGCCGGTGAACTGGCCGAACTCACCAGTGCTGTCCGACATCTCCGGGGCGAACGGCTCTATTTCCCCGTTGACGATCACTTCCAGTGTGCCTTCTTCGGCGGACCCGAACACCACCAGTACAGCCGTGCGATCGTCCCAGGTCGCCACATCGCCGGTCATCAACTGGAACGGGTCCACACGCGTCCCGATCTCCTTCCTGTCGGTCCACTTCGCCTCGGTCTCGGCGTAGGCCTCCTGAGCATCCGTGCCCTTGATATTGGCGAACGCCTTGTCCAACACCTTTGCCACTGTTGGGGATACCTTCTGGGTCCGCCCATCCGGGAAGGAGTACACCACGCTGCCGTCCTCACCCGGCGTACGCGGCGGCCGGCCGCCGGTCTGCGATGAAGTCGCACCCGAAGAGGGGCCGGTCTGCGTATGCGGCTGAGCCTGCGTCTGCGGCTGCGCGGCCGCGGACGGCGTAGCGGCGGCCTGCTGAGCGGACCACGGCGTGGTCCCCACCGGCGGAGCGACAGGGGCCGGCGCGGTCGCCGCCCGCTCACGGTCGTAACGGGACGGATCGAGATCGGCCCGGCGGCCCGCCAAATCGTTGTCGGCCATATTCCGCATCATCATCTGCTGCATCATCATCGGCAGCATCGAGCTCATCAGCGAGCCCATCATGTTCGCCCCGGGATTGGCCGCGGGAACGGCCGCGGCCGGATTCAATCCTGCCGGGGTTGCCTCGATCGGAGCGGAGGCCCGCTCCAAGCGATCGATCGCGTTGTCCAGCGCCGGATTCTTACCGAGGTCGGCATCGATATCTTTGGGCATGAGCTTGTCGATGTCGGTAGGCGTCGGCACTGCGTTGCTGTCGGGCCAGAGCGCCGGATTGTCGAGACCACTGCCGATCCGGCCGATCGCATTGGCCAGATCGGTGCCGGACGGATTGGCATTCAGATTCGGATTCCCGATGGTCCTGGCCGCAAGTTCGGCGGAGGCGGCGCCATCGTTCATGATTCCCGCCGCTTCGCTGATCGCCTGACTCAGCAGAGTCAAAAAGGACGCGTCGATATCACCGGCCGGGATCGAGGGCATGACAGCGTTCACGCCGCTGATCAGGTTCGCGATGTTCTCCTGCCCGGTCCGGGTGATCTCCTCGACATCCTTCAGTGTCGTGGCCAAGTCGGACTGCGCCTTGTTGAGCGCGGTAGCCGACCCGTTCAACGCTTGGACAGCGTGCGAGTATCCCTGACCGCCTGCACTCCCCGAGCTCACACCGGCAGGCACCGCAAGCGTCCGGATAGGGGTCGGTTCCTTCAGGTCTTCCTTCTTCTCGAGATCTCCGAACATCTTGTAGTTCTCAGCGAGAGAGGTAGCAAAAGAATTTGCCGGGCCGCCATACCAGGTGGCAATGGCGCGGTTCAACTTGACCGGATGAGCCAGGAAACCACTACCCTGCGCCTGGATCGACGGATCGGCGACAAAGGGCGGCTTCCCGAAGAGGCCGGCGGAATTGGCGGCGGCCAGGCCCGACCACATGAGCTCGACAGTTTCTTCGCCGGGCGGGGTTTCCGCGTTGCCGTTCGGTGGCCCGGAACCGCCGTCACCGCCCGAACTGTTGTAGATGTTCATACCCCCGCGCGCAAGAGCGGAGCCGAGACCGACCAGGGTGGCCTGCGGATAACGCAGGTTTTCCTTCCACCAGTCGGCTTTTTTCTGGTTAGCTTTTGCCTTGTCGACGGCATCTTTGATGCCGGGGTTGTCCCGTTTGACCTTCCGCAACTCGGCTTTGGCATCCGCTATTGCACGATCGGCGGGCCCACCCGGCCGGAGCTCGGCTTCCAGCCTTCTTTTTTCGGCCAGTAGATTGTTTTTCTCCTTGCCCTTCAGCCCGGGTTGTCTCAGCCTGTAGTCGACATCGGAGAGTTCGTCCTGGAGAGCTTTTTTGGCCGCCTTCGCCTGGTCTACGCCCTCCGTCGCGGACTTGATGACATCCGGATTGCCGGCGTCGTTCACTTTCTTGGCCGCATTGTCGGACCATTTGCCGATGACTTTACCGACAGCCTTGCCGGCCCCGAAGCCCAGAAGTCCACCGACAGCGCCACTGAAGGCGCCCTTGAAGGTGCCTTCCAGCGTGGGCCCACCGTCGTCCCACCACTGACCGGCGACACCGCCGACCGCCCCGCCGACGATGGAAACCCCCCAGCCGATCGGCGTCCCCTTCATCGCCGCCAAGCCCAGGGTGGTGACGCCACCGACCGCTACATCGACTACAAACCCTCCCCAGTCCATGCGAACCTCCTAGGCAGGCGCCGACGCGACGACTTGTTCGGGCGGAAGATCCGCCGGGGACTCGGCGGCAGCCGCGGCCCCCGCCTCGGACTTCTCGATTCCCGGCGGGTGGACGAAGCCGACGAAATTCCCGAATTCGCCGTTTCCGTCGCGCATATCGGCCGCCCCGGCCACCGGTTGCAACTGGCCGTCCACCACGGCTTCGAGCGTGCCGCTGGTATCGGTGCCGAACACGACCAACAGCGCCGTCCGGTCCTCCCAGACGCCGACATCGCCGGTCATCAACTGATGTGGATCGACCCGTGTCCCGATCTCCTTGTCATCCGTCCACGTGACCTTCGTATTCGCGTATGCCTCCTTGGCATCGGTCGCAGCGGCGTTTCCGAACGCAGCGTCCAGCGCCTGCGCGACCACCGCCGAAACTTCCTGGGTCCGTCCGTCGGGGAAGGTGTAGACGACATTGCCCTCGCCGTGGGCGGGCGGTTTGCCCGTCGTGGCCGGCCCCTGGGTGGCCGGAGGTACGGGCGGCCGCGCCGCCGGCGACTGAGCGCCGGCCGGCGCCGCCGAGGCCGGTGGCGCGGCAGGTGCGACAGCGGGCATCGCCGCGGCCGCCGGTGCCTGCGCCGGGACCTGGTCCTCGCGACGACGACGCCGGGGTTCGTCGGGTACCTGGGCACGCTGCTGCTTCGCGCCCATGGCGCCCATCATCGCCTGCATCATCATCGGGAGCATCATCGATTCGAGCCCGGAACCGGCCGTACCCTGCATGGCGGCGGCGGGTGTGGCCGCGGTGCGGGCCGCCGCGGCGTCCCGGCCCAGTTGCTCCAGTTGCTGCTGTGCCGCCTTGTCGGCCTGATCCGCCTTGTCCGCCGCCGAACCCGGCGCGGTGTCGTCGGCATCGCCGCCCAGGTCGATGGGTGTCGGCGGTTTCACGGTCGAGGGATCGAGTCCGGGTGTGGTCGGCGTGGTCGGTGCGGTCGGGATGGTCGGCACCGTGGGGGTGGTGGGAATAGTGGGGGTGGTGGGGGTTGTGGGAGTTACCGGTTTCTTCGGTTCTTCCGGTGGCTTCGTTTCCGCCGCCAACGCTGCGAACAGTTCCGCGTATGCCCCCATGATCGATTCGGCACCCGCGTATGCCCCCTCGATGATCGAGAACGTATACGAGTCCTCCGTAAAACTGCCATCGGCACCATAGGTTTCCGGGAAACCGAATACCGGAATCTCTGCACCGGCGGTACTCTGATGAACGGCGCTGATCCTTTCGACGTTCTGCGGATGAATCACCGCGAACTTGCCCACAGCACTCACCGAGCTGCGAATATCATTCTTACCTGCATCGCAGTACTCAACCGTTCTTTTGACCGCTTTCGCGACCTGATCATCGGAACTGCGCAGATTCTCGAACCCGATCTCCAGGTCTTGGACGCGTTGCGTATAACTCGGTATTCCGGCCTTTTCCGGGTCGGCAATCTTTCCCGGCAATGCCAATTCATCGGGCAAGCTCGATTCGGTGGGATCCTTGCCGAAACTTTTCCATATCCCGTTGTAGAGGTCCGGCAGTGTCCGATAATTCTGCTGCATGGGCTCGCTGAAAGTCAGACCTTCCGGCCACCGGGCTTTGGTGGGATCCGGCATGAGAATATCGGGCATCCGCTCCGGCTTCTGCTCCGAACCGATCGGTGACACCGGGATATCTCCGACCGCCGGCTGCTCGGCGCCCTCCGAACCGCCGAAATCGACCGTCTCCTGCCAATAGAAGAGACTCGCGCCGACCCCCGCACCCAGCGAACCCATCCCTCTGTTCGGTAGCTGCCGGCGGACCGACCTCAAATAGCCCCCGCCCGAGCCCCGGAACAGACCTCCGCCGCCCATTCGTCCTCGAACCAGCGCGGTGCCGCTCCGCCTCGTGAAGTTGCTGATCGCCGTCCGTCCGGCCGCGGAAAGCCCACCTCGTAAAGCGGCACCCCCGATTCCCCCCAGCGCCCCGCCCAGCGCTCCCATCGCCATGGCAGCGCCGATATCTTCGCCCTGCGCCCAGGCGGAAAGCCCGCCGACAGCGGCTCCCGCAGCAGCCGCGCCGAGCGGCCCCCCCACAGCGAACCCGACAACACTCGCCGCGCCTACCGCAAGAGTGTCCCAGTTGTCGCCGACCCAACCGCCGACGGCATCGAAAAGGCCCACCGGGTCACCTACCCATGATCAGTTCGAGGGCGGGAGCGTCCACAATACGGACAATCGTCATCGAAGGCCGAACTGACTCCGGAACAGCGTTTCCCGACACTCGAGACTCCTTCCCGATCTCGCCCTTATTCTCAAGGATTCCCATCACAGGGAACCGGGTCCGCGCGTGGCGCGCAAAAATACATGTCTCGGGACCAACCACAGCGCTTGGAGCCGACTCGGCCCGATGGATAGGAACTGCGACCGAACAGGAGGAAGGCCGGATGATCCTCCGTTGCGCCGAACTGGAACATCTCGGAGGGACTGCCCGCAGCGGCTTTCTTCGACGGCCGGTGAAAGTCGTGGATCGTTGAGCAACACACCGACTGCACCTCCGCCGGACCTCGATCATTCCGACTCCACCACCCGGAATGTGCCGGTTCCTCCACCGGTTCCCGGTTCCACACGAGACAGTTACAGCGCCGACTCGCTCGACACCAGGTCGATGACGGAGAAGCCGCGAAGGGATACGAACGCGGATCCGTCCTCGTGGTATCCCGACGTGCTCGTCCTCCGCTGGCGCACCTGGCTCGAGGCCCGGCCCTGGCGTCGCAGGACACTGTGGATACTCGGGCTGCTGACTGCCTTCGTCATTTTCCCGGCACTCGTCGGAGTGGTGGTCGCGACGGCGCAACCAGGCAGCGGAGTGTCCCAGATCGACGGCTTGAGCTGGATGAACGTGCGCGATTCGCAGGGTGTCCCGTTGGCCAGCTACAAATTCGACACCGATAAGGGCGGTATCCTCAATCCGGCCAACACCGTGTTGTGGACCCTGCTGAGTATCGAATTCGTCGGCTACATGGCCATCGTCACCTCCGCGATCTGGGTTATCACCTTCACCTTCAGCTTCGAATGGCTGGATATGTTCGCCTCGGCGCTCAGCGGTACCGCACAGGCGCTGGTTCGGCAGATCGCCACGCCCATCGTGCTGACCACCGCCGCGACGGTAGGCGCGTTCTTCGTCGCATGGTTCATTGCCCGTGGTCTGCCCACCAAGGCGACGATGCAGGTGATCACCATGCTCGGCGTGGCGGTGCTCGGCCCGATCTTCCTGGCGGCTCCGCTGGAGGACGTGTTGTCGTCGGACGGGCTGCTGGTCCAGGGCCGCGATGTCGGGCTTTCGGTGGCGGCCGGACTGAACGGCAACGGCAACCCGAATCCGCAGCAACTCGTCAGCATCATGCAGCATGATCTGGCCGATAACTTCGCACGTAGACCGGTGCAGGTGTGGAATTTCGGGCATGTGGTCGACAACACGGGAGCCTGTGAGGCCGCGTGGACCTCGAGCATGCTGTCGGGCGGTGACGTCAAGGACGCCATGGACGACTGCGGTGACGGCGCGGCGCACCACAAAGCAACCCATCCCAGTGTCGGCCAGCTCGGAACCGGGCTCATCCTGTTGATCTGCAGCACGCTGCTGATGCTTTTCGCGGTGTATCTGGGTCTGAAGGTCACCAAAGCAGCCCTCGACACGATCTACCACGGTTTCATGGCGATCTTCGGATTCGCCGCCGGTGGATTCATCTATGGGCCCACGCAGACCTTCCTGGTCCGCAATGTCGTCGATTCGTTCATCGCCGCCGCGAAAATGGCGGCTTTCACCGTCTTTCTCGGCGTCTACGTGCTGTTTCTCGGCAATGTGTTCGATCAGGCCCAAGGCCAGGTGATGTCGGTGATCGTCATCGCCTGCGCGGTCGAACTCATCGCGATCTCGCAGGTGCGCAGACTCAACCGGAGCCTGGAACGCGGCAACAACTGGGTCGCGAATCGGTTCTCCCTGGCCATCCAAGGCGGCTCGGGCGGTGGCGGCGGTGGCGGCGGCGGAAGCGCGCTGGGTATGGGCGGAGCCCAGCTTCCGGGCGGTGGCGGGGGTATCGGCGGCCTCGCGGCACTGGCTGCGCTCAACACCGTCAACGCCTCGCCGTTGGTCGGGTGGCTGGCCATGCGCACGCCCAACCCACTGAATCCGCTGGCACGCAGCAAGAAACTATCCGACCTCGCGAACTACCAGTCCGCCCAGGCCCGGCTGCAAGGGCATATGTGGGCCCAGGGCAGCCGGACCAACTGGATGGATAAGGCGATGCGGCGCGAGGGCAACCACGCGGGCACGGTCTGGGGGCTGGCCAATGCCATCGACGGACTCGGCGACAGCAACGTGCCCGAAGCCCACTGGCCGGCGATCTTGCAGCTGTTCGGCCACACCGATTACGAGATCGAACAGGTGCAGCGGGCGCGGGCGGTGCAGGGGGCCACGACGTCCAAGAATACGTTCAGCTTCCTGCCGCTCCAAAAAGCGATCGCCACAGCGAACGCGGTCGAGAACCATCTGGACCAAGACCCCATCGCGCGCAACGCGTTTGCTTCGTGGGCGGTGATCGCCGGTACCAACTTCAGGCGACATACCCGTGCCCCGGCGCCGGGCGCCGTGCTCGACCAAGGGTTCATAAACCGGGTTCGCCGGAACTGGGATTCGGATGTAAACCTGCGGCGTGCGATCACCCCCGACGAATGGAACACGGTGGGCCGCGATACCCGCTGGGCGATCGGCACCGAAGTCGCTAACGGCTTCTACAATGCCGCGGAGCGGCACCGCATCAGCCCGACCGACGCCAACCGCCGCGAACTCATGCGGTGGACCGGCCGCATGGCCAACCTCGATCACCTGCATCCGGATATGGGCCTGGACCCCTGGGATCCGTAAGGCGGCGAGAGGCCGGCCGCGGACCGGAGACAAGTTCCCGGACCGGGGCTCCGCACGGCCGGCCCGGAATGCCGTCCCAGGAAGGCCGGAGCCGCTATGCCCAGCGAGCCGCCTGGTAGCTGGAGGGCAAGGCAGCCACCCGGACGACGTCGCCGGTTCGCGGCGCGTGCACCACCTTGCCGTCACCGATGTACATCATCACGTGACCGGGGCCGTCGCTCTTGAAACTGCTGGAGGGGAATATCAGATCACCGGGTTGGACCTGCCCGGGAGGCACTTTGGGGAGCGAGCGATACTGGTCGGCCGCCACGCGCGGAATACTGACTCCTGCGGCCCTGGCCGCGTACTGCGTCAGGCCCGAGCAGTCGAAATTGTTCGGCCCTTCGGCACCCCATACATAGGGATCACCGATCTGGGCGAGCGCCACCTCGACAGCCTTGCGTGCCTGCGCGGACCCGCCCGCCCCCACGGTGGTGCCACCACCGCCGGTGCCGCCGAGATTCATATATCCTTTCGGGACATCCTGCCCGGCGATGTTGTACAGGTACTGGTTGGTCAGTTTGTCGATTGCCGCGGCGGTTTCGTTCGCATTGGTCTGGCCGCCCGAAACGATGCCGTGTGCTTTCTTCAGCGCCCTGGTGAGGATCTCGCGGACCTTTTGCTGTCCTTCTTTGGTGTAGGCCTGCGGCCCGAGTTCCGCGAGCGCCACGTTCACTTCCCGGATCAGGGAGGTGACGGCCTTCTTGTCCACGGAATTGTCCCCGGCCAGCCGCTTGATGTAGTTGGCGAGCTGATTGTCCAGATTGTTGAACGCCGTGGCGGCATTCTTCTGGAACAACTGGCGCGCCTTGACCATCCGCGCCGTCTCCCCCGATGCACCGGTCGATCCGGGAGACGAGCCGTCCGACGACTCTTCGGTGAGGCCCAGTTCCTCGCGTAGTTTCTTGACCTGGGGGTCGTCGGTGGGCCCGTCGCCGTACACTTCGGCCAGCAGATCCAGGGCTTCGAGCGCCTTCTGCGCCTCCGGTGACATCTGTCCTTCGGCCGCCGGCTGTCCACCGCCCGAACCGCCTCCCAGCAGCCCCGCCAGCGCCGAGCCGAGGATCGGCAGCAGACCCGCGCCGGCCATGAGCGCCATCGGCGCCATGGTCGACAGCATCTCCGGATCGACCGGCAGACCACCGTTCTCCGGCTCTCTCTCCTCCGCGGGCCGATGTTCCGCCGGCGGCGGCGTTGCGGCCGGTGCGGGTGAAGCGGGGGCCCCCGGCCCGGCCTGCGGACCGGGTGTTCCGGGCGCTGATACGGCTGTTCCCGGCGTCCGGGCGCCGGAAACAGGTACCGCGCCCGGCGGCGCCGCGGTGCCCGGAGCAGCTACGTTCTGCGGCGTGGAATTCGCGGCCGAGGGTCCCGGTGCCGGACCGGAACTGTTGCCGTTCCTCCGCCGCCGGCCATCGTTCGGGGACCACGGGGAACCCCAGAGGGTCTCCTCGGCATCGGCCCCGGTCACCGGATGGGCGTCATCCTCCGGCTCCGCCTCCGCTGCCAGCGGACCGGCCTCGGCGCTCGTCATAGCTCACCACCCAACACCCGTTTGAACCGGGTACCACCGGTGTCCGGAAGCGGCACCCGGAAGAAGCGTCCGCTTCCGGGCTCCCCGGTCACCATCTCGCCCGCGCTCACCGCGATCCCTACACGTGTAGCAGCATTCTCACGGTAGTCCCAGAAAACCAGGTCCCCAGCGGTGACGGCAGTGGCCGCGACCTGCTGTCCGCAATACGCCTGGCGCCCCACTGTTTCCGGGAGCAACACCGCGCGCCGCGGCCCGCCGGGGTCGCCGCACCCGCTGGGCGCGGAATCCGACCCCGGCGGGGCGGCCCCCGGAGCACACTGCCCCGTCAGTGCCGCGGCGGAAGCCGCGTAGACCACATCACGGACCAGGGCCGCCGGATCACCGGACCCCTCGTTCGCGTAGCGGAGCGCGAGGTGCTGGGCGCAGGCCACGGCCGCGCCGGAGTTCGGCGTCTGAATCGCATCGGGTCGCTGGTAGGGCGCGGAACGCATGGCCGTGACGCAGGTCCGGTAGCGGTCGGGGATATCGCGATCGCGCGGATCCAGGGTCATCGAAGAGTACGGGTTGGTACTCGGGAGAGCGGACTGCGTAACGGCCGGCTCGGATGTCCGGACCGGAGATGTGGTCGCGGTGACGGTGACGGACGGGTCCGGGCCGAGCGCACTGTCACATTGATTACGGAAATCGTTCGCGCCGTGGCTGAACATATTCCCCAGCGCGATCAGCGGGCTGAACAGGCAGCACCCACAGGTCACCGAACCCACTATCAGCAGGACCAGCAACTTCCGGTCGCGCCCACTATCTCCTGTTATCGACGGCACGGCTGCACTCCCGCCCGGCTAGTAGGCGCTGGAGCGACAACCGGGATGCGTCACCGGGCCGATCATCGCACCACCTCCGGCTCTCGCTCGGCATGGCCCGTGGCAGTCGGCGTACTGGTGATGGCCGCGCCCCTGTCCGGCCGAGCGGGGCCGAGCACCTTACCGCGGCCGATCCGGTTCAACGCGTCCCGCATGAACATCTCGCCGCGGCGCTCTTCGGGCACCTGCCGGCCCACTCCGACCGGGGGCGAGGTCTCTTCGCGCAGAATCGACAGCAGGAACGGCGCCTCTTCCAGGTCCACTCCGAGCCATTCGAGACTGTTGCGGGCCAGAGTTTCGTCACGTTGCCGGAACACGAACCGGTTGGGGATCAGATTGTGCGCGGCCCCTTGGAAGTCGGTGGCCGGATCGTGCGAGGCCAAGCCGATGGCCGCCAGATGCTTACGTCCGTCCCGGCTGAAATCCGAGGTGACCGCCGACCCGACCTGTGTCTGGGTGAAATGATGTGCCTCGTCGCCGACCAACAATCCGAATCGGCCGTTGTCGGAGAGGAACGCCTCGCGCGCGGTGACGCCCACGAGTTCGTACAGGGCGGTGCCCAGGCGTTTGGTCAGCGGTAGCCGGTTGTACAGGTGCGGGGTGGTGAGTTCCTCCGCGCTCGGCAATGCCAGTTTATGACTGCGCACCACCGTGGCGGCCGCGTCGAGGCGCACCGGTCGCAGATTCGGGTCGAACAGCACCGGAACGCGTTCGACGATGGTGCCGAGACGCGCTGCCAGGTCCGCGTATTCGTCCAGTTCGCCCGGTTCGTCCCGCAACCGGCAGACCACCTTGTACAGGTCGAGCAGGCTGCGGATGCGATGCTGTTCCATTCCTTTCGGTGAGAGCAGGCCGCTGATGGCGGCACCGGATCCGGAGGTGGGAGAGAGATCCAGCAGCGGCAGCACCGAATCGAGTGTGCGTTCGCCCGCCACCCGGGGATCGAACAGCCGCAACGGGTCCAGCGATACCGACGGGTTCGCGAGGTCGATGATGACCGCATCGTCGATCGAGGCGGCGAAATGTTCCCACTCTCCGACCTGACTGCGATCGATCGCGAGGAACTGGCCGCCCATATCGTGTACGAGCACAGCGATCAATTTCAGGAAGTAGGATTTACCCGATCCCAGCTCTCCGGTAACCGCGAACGAAGCGGACAGATCGTGCAACGCCGCTTCCATGATCCCGAAGTGAATCGGCTCGAAATTGCCCGACAGCAGATTGATCCCGATCACGGGCCCGCTGTCGTCGCCGATCTGATTGGTGGTGAACGGCACGAAACCGGCCCACATATCGGAGGGGACGATATGTGCGAAATCGTCGAACGCTCGCCGGGGCGGACTTCCGGGCACCAGCATGGACCACAGATCCACCTGCGCGCCGACCGGTGCGGTCATCTCCACCTGGAACCGTTTGTAACGCCGGCGCAGGATGTTGACCGCGTCCATGGTTGCATCCTGCGTGGCCCCGCCGACGGCGATGACCGTGGTGAAAGAGACCTCGGATTCACCGCCGTTCACCTCGAAATGCTGGTTGTATTCGCCCAGCATCTGCGCTTTCGACATCAACGTGTTCTGCGCGAAGGAGACTTCCTGGTCGCGCTGGTCCATCTGCTCACCGAGCCGGCGCAGGTTGATCTCGTTGTTCTTGAGCACGGCGTCGGCGGATTTGGTGGAAACCCGCATACCCCAATCGACGGTCACATCGCCGAGCCCTTCCAGCACCGTGAGGAATTCGCTGCCGCCCGGAAAGGCCATTCCGCCGTAGGGGAACGACCGCGGGGTGAGCATCGCCTGATACGAGGGACGGTAACCGGAATCGGGCTGCACAATTTTGATCACCGGCACGAACGACGGCCGCAGCCGGCGATTTTCGTCGGCACGCGCCCCTTCGTCCAGCGCTGCCGACCGGAAAACGGCGGCGGTCGCGTCATCGAGAGCGCCGATCCGTGTGGGGGCTACCGGATCGTTGACGGCACCTCGCGCCAGATAGTGCTCCCACAGCCACTGGAACATCGCCGCGGGTACCGGGGTGGGCTCGAAGTCGTACCCGATCCGGGAAAGGATCTCGTTCGCCTCTTCGTCGTACTTCTCCAGATCCGCCCGGGACAGCGCCGTGGCATCGATGGTGGTGGTACTCCCCCGCCACATCCGGGACAAGGCCGAAATTCCGCTGGTCGCGGCCGCACCCACCGGAATCGACAGCAGATAGATCCGTGTCAGCGGATTGATAGCGCGCACCCGTTCGAACGAGGCGACCACCTCGTCGGCATAGTCTTCGCATTCGTCGAGATCGATGCCCTCGACCATTTTGCTCAGGACATCGATGGTGTTCTGGCGCGCCTGGATACCCAGCAGCAGCGAACCGTTGGGCAAGTTGTTGATCAGCGCATGATGCGCCATCTTCACATCGAACTTGTCACTGGCCTTACGCAGCCCATAGCCGAGAGGATTGATGAAGTAGGTAGCCGTCACCAGGCCCGCATGGGTGAACTGCAGATGCCCGCGGATGGCAGCGGTGGGTTGAAGGTCTCGGTTGAACCCCATCTAACCTCTGGCTCCGTTCGTTGCTCGCTCTCTGATGCTCTTGACCTTCACCCCGTTACCGGTGGTCATCGATCGCCAGTTCGACGACGCGGGGGCGGCCGGCGCGAGAACTCGTCCGGACGAGGACGAGCCGGGCTGCTCGTCCCGGTCCGAGACACGGCGCCGCTCGAACAACTGCTGGAACGGAGTCGCCATGGGATCGGCGCTGGGGGCGGCGCGCGCGGCCGAAGCACTTTCCGGCAGGATGACCACTACGGTCTCCTCGATGAACGAAGTGAGCCGGCCCGATTCGGCGGTCACCGGCATACCCGATGCCGAGACCGGTTTCGGATCGAATATCAGCCGCCCGACCCAGAAAACGCGAGAGGTCAACCGCACCCCGGTGTACGGGATCAGGCCCAGCCCGAAACCGATCACGACAGTGAACGCGAGGCCTACGAGGAAGGTTATCGCCGGATTGGCCGGCAGGGTCATGGCCGCCACCGCGCTGATCAACAGGGCGACGGCCACCCCCGCCACCTGCGGCAGGGTATAGGGCCCGAACGGTAACTTCTGGCCGTTCTGAGCCTTGCCGATCACGATGGGAACACGTTTGATCGGCGTGAAGACCTTCACGACCTGGGTTTGGGTCATCGATAGCCACCGACCGGATGATCCGGGACGATGATATTCGCGTCGCTGCGGGCATAGTTCACCAACGTCGGAAGCATCCAGAAGGCCACCGCTGCCAGCAGCCCCGACAAGGTCACCCCGACGATCTTCGCCGGCGAAAGCTTGGATTTCGCGGCCTCGGAGACCAGGACGCCCATCGCCACCATGGTGACCACGATTATCCCCCCGAACCGGAAGGCAACCAAGAAGCCGTACAGGATATTGGTGATGTTGGTCATGGTGTCGCCTCGATTTCAGTTCTGGGTGGCCGGCGGGATCTGCGCGACGGTCGTCGGCGTGGGGGTGGCGTCCGCGGCACCTGGTTCCTCCCCCTGCCGCGCGACGACCGACAACGGCTCACGCAGCGCGGGCAGCATATCGATCGCCTGAACCTGCCACTGGCCTTCGCCGCGCACCATCGTGAGCGGATAGGCCAGCGTCGGTGCGCTACCGGTGGTCGCTTTCGGTGTCACGGTGGCGAGTACACGAGCGGTGGAGCCCTCGGTACCGCAGTGGTTGTCTTCGGCGCTCACCGATACGGCAGCGATATCGGAGAACTGGGCAGGTTGCAATGCGGCGATACCGGAGTTCACCGTCACGTAGCGGGCGACATCTCCTTTACCTGCCAGATACGCGCCCAGGAATCCGGTGGCCACCTGCGCCAGCGCGGTTTCCTCCCCGCACGGTGCCGAATACGCCTGGGCCAGATCGGCACCGATCCCGGGGGGTTCCACCGCCGCGGGCAGTGTGAGCGCCCGCAGGCTGCCTTCCGATACCGAGACCGGCACCCGGTAGTACTGGCGGATTCCGTTCCGGCCCACGCGAACCGACACCGTCACCGACCAGACCTGCACCGTGCCGTGGACCAAGGTGCGCGTTTGATAGACGACGATTGGATCCGACACCTGCTGCCCCGTTTTGGGGAGCGAGATCTCCCGGGTGCCGTCGATGAAACGTGCGAGCGTCTCCTGATCGCCGGACGAGGCGGCCAGGTACGTTTCGACGAACTCCTCGGCGAACGCGCCGGCGAGCCGGACATGCCCGGAAACGGTGACCATGGCCTCGTCTCCCGGCGGTTGCGGGGCCGGCACGAAGAAGTCGTAGACGGCGTGCCCACCACCGAGGACGGCGAGCACCGCCAGCACCACGACGACCGCGTTGTCACGACGGCGCCGCGCGGTCATACGGCGCAGCAGCGCCTCGCCCGAATCGGCGCTTCCGGCAGCCCCAGTCCTCACTCCCGAAATGGTAGGTAGCCCGCCAGGACCCGAACGACCCAACACTTCCCACCACTGGGGACCTGAGCATCGTCAGTTGACCGAACTGTGCTGCGGCCGCACGGCCAGCCAGTGCCGCAGTTGATCGTCGTACCCGACAGGGCCGCACCCCCCGGCGCCCCCGGCCGCGCCGTTCTCCGCCGCCGGGATCTCCTCTCCCGCCCGTGTCATATGCGCTATCGCCAACTCCCGGTTCGAGAACCCCGGATACGGGTAGAGCAGCAACGAGGTCGGCGTATAGCCGCCGTTGTAGTTGAGCGTGCGGATCGTCGTTTCGGCACTCTCACCGGCCCGCACCCGGGTGTGCTGCTCCACCAGCCGGAGCCGGTCGCCGGGGTGGAAAACGTCCACCGGCCGGAACAGGTAGTCCCAGCGCATCCACGGAGCCGGATCGGTCAGCCAATGCGAGATACTCGTGTGAGCCAACTGGACAACGGCCAGGTGATTACCGGCGCGCCGGTGTGCTTCCCGCAACCCGACGCTTTCCAGCGTGGGCCATACCGCCGGGTCCTCGTCGGAGGTGATGTCCTCGATCAGCCACCAGGCGCCGCGACCGCGTTCGTCGTCCCGGGCCCGTATCGTGATCCGCCACCGGGTGGCTCGCCGGGCCGGTCGCAGAATCGATGCCTCGAATTGGAGTTTTCCGCCGGGCTCGGGCCGGTAGAGCAGGTCGAGCACTTCCGCGTGCCGATCGAATCCGGTGACCCGGTGAAAGAATTCGGCGATCGACATCCGCGGCGCGTACTCCTCCGGCGCCATCCCCGACAGCGTCGCGATACCCGGCGGCTGCACCAGAGTCTGACTGTCCAGCTCCCAGGTCGCGCCCACCGCTGTCGGGGGCGGCAGCGCCGGTCCGGCGGCCGGGCCCGCCCACCACTGGACCGCGTGCACATCGCCGGCGGGCCCGAAAACCGGCCGGGCGAGCAACCGGTGCGGTCCCGCTTTGGTGGCGAAGGCCCGGTCCACATCGATTGCCTGCTCCACCGATATCCGCAGGACTTCGGTGATATCCCGGGTGGTCAGCCCGTCGTACAGCGCGGGGGTCCGCGCGAGTTGCCGCTGCAGCACTCGGCGCCAATCGGCGAAATCGCGCGCAGTACCCCCCACCGAGGCGACCGAAAAACCTTCCGGCGCCAATGTTTCGACCGTCACCCAGGGGATCACTGCGCGCCCTCTCATCGCGTGCGTCCAGCCTCACCGCGGTGCGTGTCCCGAATGAGACAACGCCCGCAGGAGATAATGTACCGTTATTCAGCGGCACGTTCAACAGTGCCTTTGAAATTCCGAGCTGGACTTCCAGCAAACCCGGAGCGTCGTCGATAACGAACGCGCGGGAGCGTTCAGCAATATCATGAAACCATGGGTAACACAATCGATTTGCCAACTATCAGCCGGTAGGCGCGACGGTGGGCAATCCACCGCGACGCCTCCGACCAGTACGGCGTCACCGGCCTATACGCGACAGACGAGCAACGGCCGAGCCGAGCAGGACAGGCCGACAGGCGCGGAACTAGACGACTCCCGATCCGCGCCGAACGTCAACTCTGCTGTTGCTGCTGAGTACTCAGCGCCAGGACACCGGCACCGGCCAGCAGGCCCAGATCGCCGAGTTCCGAGGGGAGCGCGCGCAACCCGGGCAGCGACGGTAGCCGCGCGTGCATCGCGACGGCACTCTGCAGCGGCTTCCACAACGCCGACCCCTTCGCGGCCACCGGTCCACCGACCACCACCCGGTCGATATCCAGAAGTGCGGCCACCGAGGCGATCGCCCGGCCCAGCGCTGTACCCGCCCGCTCCATCGCGCTCACCGCGACCGGCTCACCCGACTGCGCGGCGGCCACCAGGGCGTCGACCGAAGCGCCGGGCCAGCCCTCGCCATTCGCCCAGCGGACCATCGCGCCACCGCCGGCGACGGCTTCGAGGCAGCCGCGGCCACCACAGGCGCACGGATCGTCGAAGCCCGGAACAAGGACGTGCCCGACCTGGCCGGCATTACCGGTGCGTCCCACCACGACGAACCCGCCGACCATCGCACCGCCGATTATCGTCTCGGAGATATAGATCGCGAGGGAGTCCATGACCTCCCGCGTTCCGCCGAAATGCCGTTCCGCCAAGGAAAGACAGACGCCGTCGAGCGCCATCGCCACCTGCGCGCCCGGAAACAGCTTCTGCACGGATTCCACGAGCGGAAACCCGCTCTGCCAGTCCCGCACGTGCGCGGGGGCGACGACACCCGAAGACATATCGATGGGGCCGGCGGAGGCGATGCCGATCGCGGTGAGGTCCCGGCCCGCCGCAACCTCCAGGACCAGGTCCCGGGTCCGCTCCCATGCCTGCCTCTCCGGAATCGGGATCTGTCTCACTTCTTCCGGGCCGACGTCGTCAGCGATCTCGATCGCCGCGAACCGGGTCGGACCGATCTCCAACGCCAGAACTGTCATCTGCAACCACCAGTGCTAGGGACGCAATTTCTCCGCAATATAGTCAAGCACCGATGGTTTCGGTCGGTCGAAGCGGACGGCCCAGCACGATATGCCGCTTGGGCGCGGGCGCCGCGGGCTGGTGCGAGGCCGGGCGGGGACCATTGCGAATGATCCGCATCGGCCGTTTGTGGTCGACCGGAACCGCGCGATGCCGCTCCAGATCCTCGATGATATTTCCCGAGTTGTCGTAGGCGATGCCCGCCCAGATCATGGCTCGCGGTGCATCGCCCCGCTCGATGAGTGACTGCGCAAGCCGGCTGCATTGATCGAAAAGAGGGCATCCATAGCAGGTGCGTATTGCTGTACGCCACGCTTCCGGATTTCCCGAGTCCAGATCCCAACTGTCCGGCAACGCCGCACAGGGTGGATGTTGCGCAGATCCCCTCGATCCGGATGCAGGCACGGCCGGAGCCGGCGCAGGGTTGGACGAGCGAGGTGAGACCACGCTGAGCGAACAAGTGGATGTGATAGTCATAACCGTCTCCGGAACTGCCGAGGGCACGCCGGATGAACCCCTACGTGTCCCGTTGGTCGGGCGGATCGTCAGGGCTGCTCAACAGTCCCCGGAAACCAGCTGGTGTCAGCTACATCACGTAGCGTAGAACACTCTTCGGCCGCTAACAAGACTGCTTACCGTCAATTAACGGGACGTTGACAAATTTTCCGACGTTTAGACCGTTGGATAGCGGTGCGTTTTATTACGTCCCGTTCTACTACGGGCCCGACTGTGGTTTCCTATAGGTATGCCTGGCGAATCCGAGTACACGATCGACGAGCTGGCGCGGGCCGCCGAGACCACCGTGCGCAGTGTCCGCGTGTACCACGAGCGTGGGTTGCTGCCCTCTCCCGATGTCCGAGGACGTATCGGCTACTACGGATCGGACCATCTGAACCGGTTGCAGACCATCAGCCGATTGCTGGGCCGCGGTATGAAACTCAACGGTATCCGCGAGTTGCTCGCCGCCTGGGACCGCGGTGACGGCCTCGCCGACGTCCTGGGCGTCACCGATCAGAACCCCAGCGCCTCCGCTCGCCCGTCACCGGAGCATCCGGCTCAGCCGGAGCCCGAGGAGCCGGCCTACGAACTACCCGAATACGTACAGCAGGCACTTGCCGCCAGCGACGACCCGTTCGACGTCTACCGGGTCACCAACCCGCGATGCAGCGATCTGGCCACCCGCCTCGACGATGCGGGCCTGCCTCCCAACGCCACGTTCCAGCTCATCGAACGCCTCCGCGCCGATTGCGATCGCATCGCCGACCGGTACGCCGCCGAGATCTTCCATATCCTCGCCGGAAAGAGCTACGAGCAGTCCGAACGAAATATCAAGGACCGCACCAAACTGGAAACCGATCTCGCCATCGCACGCCTCATCGTCACCCGCGCCGCGTCGGAGCTGATCGACCAGGCGTTCGGCCGCCGCGCCGAACTACCCGTGGAAACTCCCGAGCCGGCCCGCGCCTACCCCATCCGCCGGGACGCGGCGCCCAACGGAAAGCAGCCGTTCCGGGCACGTGGCTGAGCCGCCGAAGACCGATACGGGGGCATGGGCACGAGAGATGTCGGGGTGACAGGATTTGAACCTGCGACCACCCGCTCCCAAAGCGGGTGCGCTACCAAGCTGCGCCACACCCCGTAGTACCCCCGAAGGGGCGGCTTCCGGTCTCGGAGAGCGGGTGACGGGAATCGAACCCGCACCATCAGCTTGGAAGGCTGAGGTTCTACCATTGAACTACACCCGCATGCATACGGCAGCGGTGGGATCGCCACGATACCGTGTGCATGAGCGACTGTACCGAATGCCACTTTCTTTTCGCCAATCAGCCCCCGTTCCGGGTTCCGGCGCGCCGTTCCGAAGCCCTTGCCGACGGTGAACCGGCGAGCCCGAACCGGCACGATCGACCACACGGTCCGGTAGCCGGCGACCGCCGTGCCAGGAAAAATTCCTCCGAAAGTGTGTAACGCAGGCGGATTCCGGGCGATATGCCAGAGATTGCTGTTGTTCCGGGGTTCGAGAACCTGTTCTAGAACACAGGTCACCGGGCCCCACCATCTTGCTACGATCTTCTTGCCGGACGGGGTATCTGGAAAGGGGGCGGTGGCGTGCACCCGACAAGGTCGACCATCCGCACAGCAGTACGACAGAGCCGGGCGGTCCCGGCAGCCGAGCCGCGCGTTCGCGGCGCTATTACCTCCGCCTGCGGTGATCGCGATGCCTGCTGAGCACCGGCCACCCATCCGTTCCACCGCCCGTGAATGGGCCCTGGCGGCGGGCGCCCAGCCCGATGCCGATATCACCGCGGCCGAGATCGAACCTGTTCTCGTCGAAATCCTCGAGCAGTTGCTCGAGCTCACGGTGTCCGATCCGTTCCCGATTCGCGCCGCTCGCCGGCTCGGGGCACGGCTGTGCGCGGAACCACTGCACCAGGTCCGAATGCTCGCCCTGGTGACCCGCACCCTGCTCGGCTTCCCCGCCGGCCCGCGCGGCTCCCTGGTGGCGACCCAGTGGCCACTGGTGGCCAGCCAGGCCATCGATAGCTACGCCCAGGCATTGCAGGAGCTGGCGCTGGCGCAGCAGAAGAAGAACTTCTCCGACGAGGCCACACAGCGGGTCCGGGAATTCGCCGCCCTCCAGCAGCGGCTCGAACACGAAGCCACCCATGACGCGCTCACCGGACTGGCCAACCGCACCCTGCTACGCAAACGGGTCCGGCAGATGGCCGATCACCCGCAGCGCGGGGTCGGGCTGCTGGTGGTGGATCTGGACCGGTTCAAGCAGATCAACGACAACTACGGCCACGCCGTCGGCGACGAGGTACTGGTCGAACTCGCGCAACGCCTGCGCGCGGTAGCACCGCCGGGCACCGTGGTCTGCCGCTACGGCGGGGACGAGTTCGTACTGGCCGCCGGTCTCGACAAGGACAACGTCGCCGAACTCGCCGCGAATATCGTGCTCGCGCTCAACGATTCGGTGTGGACAGCGGCCGGGCCGGTACCGGTGTCGGCCAGCGTCGGCACCACGTATTCGCCACCGGCGGACCGCGCCGAGCTCGCCGAACTGCTGCGCCGCGCCGACCTGGCCATGTACTCGGCGAAAACCGCGGGCGGACGCCGCTATGTCGGCGCCGAGTCCGGCGGCGATGCGGTCGATACCGCGGTGGCCGGCTGAACGGGACGAACGGACCGGCTCAGCCGGGCTGGCATCCGGCGCACCAGAACAGGTTGCGGCCCTCCAGCACGCTGTGCCGCACCGGCGCGGCACAGCAGCGGCAGGGCTCGCCAGCTCGCCGGTAGACGTAGGTCCGGGGCCGGTCCGCGGCATAGGACGGCGCACCGTGATCGTGCTCGGGACGCACCACGTGCATCTTTCCGCGGCGCACCCCGACCCGCATCAGTTCGACCAGATCCGCCCACAGCGCCGACCATTCGCCCGCGCTGATCTCGGCGCCGGGTCGCGCCGGGGAAATACCGTGCCGGAACAGCACTTCCGCACGGTACACATTGCCGACCCCCGCGATCACTCCCTGGTCCATGAGCAGGGAGCCGATACTGCGCCGGGAGCGGCTGATCCGCGCCCACGCCCGGTCCGGATCGGCGTCGGGCCGCAGTGGGTCGGGACCGAGCCGGGCGACGAGCGCGGCGACCTCCGGCGGCGCCAGGATTTCGCAGGCCGTCGGCCCGCGGAGATCGGTACCGAACCCCGATCCGTCACGGCCGGGCCCGTACATCCGCATCCGGACCTGCCCTACCGGTTCCGGCATCGGAACACCGGATTCGGTGAACGCCCCGTACAGCCCCAGATGGATGTGGACGAACAGTTCGCCCTCGTACTCGTGCAGCAGATGTTTGCCCCACGCCTGCGACCGCAGCAGGGTGCGCCCGTCGACCCGGGCCGCCCCCGCCGCGAACTTCCCCTGCGGGCTCGACACCCGCACCACCGCACCGGCCAGGCGCCGTTCGTGCCGGCGGGCGAGCCGGTGCAGCGTGTGTCCCTCGGGCACTCGCGTCAGGAGGCAGGCAGCGCGGGCGCTTCGCCGGTCTTCTCATAGGCGGCGAGGATATCGATCCGACGCTGGTGCCGCTCTTCCTCCGACCAGGGGGTCGCCACGAAGGCGTCCACGATCTCCAACGCCTCCTGCTGCGAATGCATCCGGCCACCGATACCGATCAGCTGGGCGTTGTTGTGTTCGCGGGCCAGCCGCGCGGTTTCCACACTCCAGGCCAGTGCGCACCGCGCACCGGGCACCTTGTTCGCGGCGATCTGCTCGCCGTTACCGCTCCCACCGAAAACCAGTCCCAGACTGCCGGGGTCGGCGACGGTGCGACGAGCCGCCTCGATGCAGAAGGCGGGGTAGTCGTCGAGAGCGTCGTAGACGAGAGCGCCACAGTCGACGACCTCGTGACCAGCCTTCTCGAGATGGTCCTTGACAGCGTTCTTCAATTCGAAACCAGCGTGATCGGCACCCAGGTATACGCGCATGCCGCGATTGTGTCAGGCCCGGAAACGGCCGATGACGGCGGGCAGGCCACACCACCGGAGCCCGTCGGCCGTCTCTGCCCGGCCGGACGAAGGCGAGAATCCCCTTAGAGTCGGGGTATGCAGCCGCACGACCCACAGCAACCGTCCGGGTCCGGGCCGGACTGGGCCGCGAATCCGCCGGAACCCGGCCCCTACCCGTGGCTCACCGGCCGTCCGGGCGTTCCGGCGTCCCTACCGGCCGCTTATCCCCCACCGCCGGGACCGGCGCACGAACCGCGTGGACTGTCGCCGTTCGGTATGCCCGCCCGGCACAGCTGGGAGATCCCGCTGCTGACCGTTGTGGTGTTGTTCACCGCAACGGCCTATCTGCTGGCCTTTCTGCTGCTCGCCCTCGGCGCCGTCAACGAGTACATCCTGTTCCTCGTGGGAGCGCCCCTGCTGATCTGGTTCGGCCGCGGGCTCAACTATTCGCAGCAGCGGGTCAACGGCGTGAAGATGTCACCGACCCAGTTCCCCGAGGGCTACCGGATGGTGCAGGAAGCCGCGGCCCGGTTCGGTATGGCCGCCGCACCGGACGCCTACGTCGTACTCGGGAACGGGCAGATCAACGCGTTCGCCTCGGGCCACGGATTCCGCCGGTACGTGGTGGTCTACAGCGACCTGTTCGAGATCAGCGGCGCCGCCCGCGAACCGGACGCGCTCGCGTTCATCATCGGTCACGAGGTCGGTCATATCGCGGCCGGGCACGCGTCCTATTGGCGGCAGCTGGGGATGTTCCTCGTCCCGTTCCTGCCGATCCTGGGTAGTTCGCTGATCCGGTCGCAGGAGTACACCGCCGACAACCACGGCTACTGCCATCGGCCGCAAGGCGCGGCGGCCGCGATGGGCACCCTGGCGGCCGGAAAATACCTCAATACCGCGGTGGGTTTCGACGAAATGGCCGACCGGGCCGCCCAGGAACGCGGTTTCTTCGTCTGGATGGTGAACGCCATGGCATCCCATCCGGTACTCACCTGGCGGATGTGGGCACTGCGCGACCGCAGCAGCCATGGCCGGCTGTTCTGGCGGCCCGGACCGAGGTCCCGGCCACTCACCCCGGTGCCCCCGCCGGGGCCACCCGGCGGGGAGCCGGTGACCATGTCGAAAACCCCGCGCTGACCGCGGCCCGGTGACCGACTCCGGCCCGGAAGCGGGGAATCGGTCACCAGCCTGATCAGTCGAACTGCGGATCCTCGTCCCGGGTGCGCTTCAACTCGAAGAAGTGCGGGTAGGCGGCCAGTGTGACCACCGCGTCCCAGAGTTTGCCCGCCTCCTCGCCCCGCGGAATCCGCGAGAGCACCGGACCGAAGAACGCGACACCGTTGACATGGATGGTCGGCGTACCGACATCGGGGCCCACTTTGTCCATCCCGGCGTGGTGGCTGGCTCGCAGGGCCTCGTCGTAGTCGCCGCTGTCCGCGGCTGCCGCCAGTTCGGCCGGCAACCCGACCTCGGCGAGCGCGTCGGCGAGGATCGCCGCGAAGGTGCCCCGGAGATCGCCGTCCTTCTCGAACTCGGACCGGCGGTCGTGGAACCGGGTGCCCATGGCCGTGTACAGCGCCGGCAGGATATCGTCGCCGTGCTGCTGGGCGGCGGCGATCGCGACCCGCACCGGGCCCCATCCGCTCGCCATCAACTCCTGGTACTCCGGCGGCAGATCGCGTCCTTCGTTGAGCACCGCCAGGCTCATCACACGGAAACGGGTCTCGATATCGCGAACCTTCGCGACCTCGAGAATCCAGCGGGAGGTGATCCAGCACCACGGGCACAGTGGGTCGAACCAGAATTCGGCAAGGTCCTTCTTATCGGCCGTATCTGTCACGGACGGTTCCTCTCCCTCGATCGTCGACAGGCGCTGCGCCGCAGCCCCGGCTTCTCACCGAGCAACCGCCGCCGCGCCGTTTTCGTTCCCGATCCGGCCGATCATCGGCCGGCGGCGTCAGTAGGCTGGCCGCAGAGGTTCGGATCGTCGCTGGAACAACTCACGACAAGGGAGTCCTGTCCATGACATCTGCACAGCGTTTCGTGATCGTCGGCGCCGGCCTGGCCGGCGCGAAACTGGCACAGGAGTTGCGGGGCAACGATTTCGACGGCCATATCACCCTCATCGGCGCGGAGAACCGGCTGCCCTACGAACGTCCGCCGCTGTCGAAGGAGTACCTGGCCGGAAAGAAGACCCTGGACGAGTTCACCGTCGCCGACGCCGCCTGGTACCGGGACCACAATGTGGAACTGCTGCTGGGTACCGAGGTCACCGCCGTCGACCGGGCCGCCCGCACGGTCGCCCTGCCGGACGGTTCGACCCTGCCCTACGACAAACTCGCCCTGGCCACCGGCGCCGCATCCCGGTCGCTGCCCGTCCCCGGCGTCGAAGCGCCCGGCGTGTACACCCTGCGCACGGTCGAAGAATCCGATGCGCTGATCGAACTGTTCGGCACCGCGCGCCGACTGGTGGTCGTCGGGGCGGGCTGGATCGGGCTCGAGGTCACCGCGGCGGCGCGCGCGGCCGGGGTGGCCGTCACCGTGGTCGAAGAGGCGGCCACGCCACTGCTGGGGGCGTTGGGGCCGGAGATGGGCGAGGTATTCGCCGACCTGCACCGGGAGCACGGCGTCGAGTTCCGGTTCGAGGCGCGGGTCGAGCAGATCACTGTTTCCGACGGCCGGGCGAGCGGCGTGCAGTTGGCGGACGGTACAACGTTCGATGCCGACGCCGTCCTGGTCGCGGTGGGCGCGCGCCCCCGTACCGAACTCGCGGAATCGGCCGGCCTGCTCACCGGCACCGGCGTTCTCGTCGACGCCGGACTCACCAGCAGCGACCCGAACATTGTCGCGATCGGCGATATCGCGGAACAGGACCATCCCGTACTGCGCCGCCGTATCCGGGTGGAGCACTGGGCGAACGCGCTGAATCAGCCCGCAGCGGCCGCCCGGACCATGCTCGGTAAGGCCGCCGGCTACGACCGCCTCCCCTACTTCTTCACCGACCAGTACGACCTCGGTATGGAATACACCGGTTTCGCCGCCCCCGGCGACTACGAGCGGGTTGTCGTACGCGGCGATCTCGGCGGCCGCGAATTCGTGGCGTTCTGGCTGGACGAGCAGCAGCGAGTGCTGGCCGGGATGAACGTGAACATCTGGGATGTGGGCGACCGCATCAAAGAACTCATCCTCTCCGGCGACCCGGTGGACCCGGACCGGCTGGCCGACACCTCGGCCCCGCTCTGATCACACGCCCGCAAACAGCCTGACGGGAATCTCGCGGTTTCTTCCGGCGGCGACCCGGTGCTCACCTCACCAGGTGCGGCCGGTGATCAGCTCGTAGGCCTGGACGTACTTGTCCCTGGTGGCGGCGACGATATCGGCTGGGATCTGCGGGCCGGGCGGTTCCTTGTCCCAGCCGGTGGAGGTGGCCCAATCCCGGACGAACTGTTTGTCGAACGAAGGCTGCGGACGGCCCGGCTGCCATTCGGCAGCCGGCCAGAAACGCGACGAGTCGGAGGTCAGCAGTTCGTCTCCGAGGGTGAGAACGTCGCCGTCCCATCCGAATTCGACCTTGGTGTCGGCGATTATGACGCCCCGCTCGGCGGCATGCGCCGCCCCTCGGGCGTACAGATCGAGGGTGCGGTCGCGCAGCTGCTCGGCGATCTCGCGGCCCTCCTGAGCGACCACCTGGTCGAAGGTCATCGGTTCGTCGTGACCGGTGTCGGAGACCTTCGTGGTGGGTGTGAAGATCGGCTCGGGCAGCCGGTCACCTTCGCGCAGGCCCGCCGGTAGCGCCACCCCGCACACCGAACCGCTGCGCTGGTACTCCTTCCACCCCGACCCCACCAGGTATCCGCGCGCCACACATTCCACCAGCACCATCTTCAACGGCTTCACCCGCACCGCCCGGCCGGCGAATTCCGCCGGTACATCGGTGGTGGACAGCACATGGTTGGGGATATCGGCGAAGAAGTCGAACCACCAGTTCGACAGCTGGGTCAACAGCGCGCCCTTGTCCGGAATCGGCGTGGGCAGCGAAACGTCGTACACCGAGACCCGGTCCGAGGCCACCAGCAGCAGCGTGTCACCGTCGGTGTACAGGTCGCGCACCTTTCCGGCGTGCACATGCTTCACGGTTGCGGCTCCGATCTTCTGGTCCTCGACCGGCGTCGAGTCGAATGGCTTCACTGCAAGCAAACCTTACCGACGTGGCATTGTGGACAGCGCTCGTGCCCGTACCTCTGTGTCCTCGAAGGAGCCCGATGTCCGCACCGAACCTCACCCGCGAACAGGCGATCGAACGCGCCGGAGTCGTCTCGGTCGAGAACTACCGCATCGACCTCGACCTGACCGACGGGATGAGCGAGTCAGGCCCGGAGGCGGTAGCGGAGCGTAACCACGGAGGGCCCTCGCTCATCCCCGATAACCACAGCGGTGGAAAACCGGGCGAACAGACGTTCTTCTCGCGCAGTACGGTCACCTTCACAGCGAAGCCCGGTTCACGAACCTTCATCGATATCGTCGCCCGCGGCATCCGCTCGGCCGCGCTCAACGGCAAACCCCTCGATATCGCCGAATACGACGAGTCGACCGGTATCCTCCTGCCCGACCTGGCCGAACGCAACGAACTCGTGGTGGAGGCCGACTGCGAGTATTCGCATACCGGCGAGGGCCTGCACCGGTTCGTCGATCCCGCCGACGGCGCGGTCTACCTGTACTCCCAGTTCGAGACCGCGGACGCCAAGCGGATGTTCGCCTGCTTCGACCAGCCCGATCTCAAGGCCACTTTCGATATCGAGGTCACCGCCCCGAGCGACTGGAAGGTGATCTCCAACGGCGCGGGTAGCGTCGAGGGCGGCCGGCACCGGTTCGCCACGACACCGCTGATGAGTACCTATCTGGTCGCGCTGATCGCCGGTCCGTACGCGGAATGGACCGATACCTACACCGACGACCACGGCAGCATCCCGCTCGGAATCTACTGCCGCGCCTCGCTCGCCGATTTCATGGACGCAGATCGGCTGTTCACCGAGACCAAACAGGGCTTCGGTTTCTATCACAAGAACTTCGGCGTCCCCTACGCTTTCGGCAAGTACGACCAGTTGTTCGTGCCCGAATTCAATGCCGGTGCGATGGAGAACGCCGGTGCGGTGACGTTCCTGGAGGACTACGTCTTCCGGTCCAAGGTCACCCGCGCTTCCTATGAGCGCCGCGCCGAAACCGTTCTGCACGAGATGGCGCATATGTGGTTCGGCGATCTGGTCACCATGAAGTGGTGGGACGATCTGTGGCTCAACGAATCGTTCGCGACCTTCGCGTCGGTGCTGTGCCAGGCCGAGGCCACCGAATACACCAGCGCCTGGACCACCTTCGCCAATGTCGAGAAATCGTGGGCCTACCGGCAGGACCAGCTGCCCTCCACCCACCCGATCGCCGCCGATATCCCGGATCTGGCCGCGGTCGAGGTCAATTTCGACGGCATCACCTACGCCAAGGGCGCGAGTGTGCTCAAACAGCTGGTCGCCTATGTCGGGCTGGAACCGTTCCTGGCCGGCCTGCGCGCCTATTTCGCCGAGCACGCCTACGGCAACGCCACCTTCGACGACCTGCTGGCGGCCCTGGAGAAATCCTCCGGTCGCGACCTGTCCGACTGGGGCGCCCAGTGGCTCAAGACCACCGGCCTCAACATTCTGCGACCCGATTTCGAGGTCGGCGCCGACGGCACGTTCACCTCGTTCGCCGTGATCCAGGAGGGCGCGGCCCCCGGCGCGGGTGAGCGGCGCGTGCATCGGCTGGCCATCGGCGTCTACGACGAGCAGGAGGGGAAACTGGTCCGCACGAAACGGGTCGAACTCGACCTCGCCGCCGCCGAACGCACCGAGATCAGCGAGCTCGTCGGCGTACCGCGCGGCAAGTTCGTGCTGATCAACGACGACGATCTCACCTACTGCTCGGTCCGCCTCGACCCCGATTCGCTCGATGTCCTGATCAACCACATCGCCGATATCGCCGAACCGCTGCCCCGCACGCTGGCCTGGTCGGCAGCCTGGGAAATGACCCGGCAGGCCGAGTTCCGGGCGCGCGATTTCGTGGCGCTGGTGCAGCGCGGGATCGGCGCGGAATCCGAGATCGGGGTGGTACAGCGGCTGCTCATGCAGGCCAATACCGCCCTGCGCAGCTACGCCGATCCGGATTGGGCCGAAACCACCGGCTGGCAGGATTACGCCAACCGCCTGCTGGAACTCGCCCGCGAAGCCGATGCCGGCTCGGACCACCAGCTGGCGTTCGTCAACGCCCTCACCGGCGCGAAACTGTCGCCCTGGCATACCGAGGTCCTGCGCGAACTGCTCGACGGCGACCCGGCCGGGGTGGGCCTGCCCGGGCTCACCGTCGATACCGACCTGCGCTGGCGGCTGCTCACCGCGCTCGCCGCGGCCGGGGAGATCGATACCGACAGCGCGGATGCCACGCCGGCCATCGACGCGGAGTTGCGCAACGACGCAACCGCCGCCGGCCGCCGGCAGGCCGCCACCGCGGCCACCGCCCGCCCGATTGCCGACGTGAAAGCCTCGGCCTGGGCGACAGTGATGGAAGACGATTCGGTGCCGAATATCACCGCGCGCTCCATCGTCAACGGCTTTGCTCCCGCCGGACAGGACGCCCTGCTGCAACCCTTCGTGGAACGGTATTTCGCCGAAATTCCCGCGGTATGGGAACGCCGCTCCAGCGAGGTCGCGCAGACCGTGGTGATCGGGCTGTACCCCGCCTGGGCGATCAGCGCGGAAGCGGTCGCCCGCGCCGACGAATTCCTGGCTGCCGACCACCCGCCCGCCCTGCGGCGGCTGGTGCTCGAAGGAAAAGCAGGGATCGAACGCTCGCTGCGCGCTCGCGCCTTCGATATCTCCTGACCGTAAACGTACGACGGCGCGGCCACCGAAAGGTGGCCGCGCCGTCGTACGTCGGTAGCGAGCGCTCCCGGAAGGTCAGCGACCGATGGCTGCCGCCATCACCCGGACCGCCGAAACGAGACCGTCGATCAACTCGCCCTGCCGCAGCGAACTCAGCGCGGCGGTGACACCGAGCTGGCATACCCGGTCGTTGGCACGATCGGCCACATCCCGGCCGGAACGGACCTCCACGGCGTGGTCGTTCGGGGAGACGGCGATGAGCACCGAACGGGCCGCCTCCGGAGTGGTGGGGAACAGTGCGTCCACCGTGGCACCGGCATCGGGGCCGAGATCGCCGATGTAGACGTTGAACCGGACCTTGGTGGCACGCGTGGCCTCGGTGAGCACATTGTCCATCGCGAGCCGCTCGTCGTTGTCGAACGGCGCCTCCTTGAACACGTCACCGGCCTCGTGCACCCCGGAAACCCGACCGCTGCTGGTGATCGCGTACCCGCGCGGCAGTTCGGACTCGACCACCGCGGGCCACTTAGTACTTGCCACTTGCCCGGCCTCCGATCAGCGCTTCCTGGGGGGATTCGAGGGCGTCGAACGCCACATGCGAACCATGCGACGATTCACCGGCATCATAGGAATGACCGTGCCCGGTGACCTCATCGGTAGCACTCCACAGCACCGGCGCGGAGGTCCACTTCTTGCTCATATCGAAGTGGACCGGCTTCTCACCGGGCAGCGGCTTACCGAGATACGACAAACCAGCGATTATGAGGTAGATCCCCAGTGGGATACCGGCGAAAATCGCCACTGTCTCGAGAATGCTCACACTGATAAAGGTAGACGATCCTCTGTAGTAGATGGTGCACCGGTGGTGTGCTGGGTTGTCGGCGCGCAGGCGCGCGGGGGGTTCGGCCCCTTGGGGTGGTGCTTCAGCCCTCGATACTCGCGGCTGCGCCGCATTGCATCGAGGGCTGAAGCACCACGCGGGCCGAACCCTGTGTGGGCCTCGCTGAACTCGGCGCCGCCGCTGGTTGCGTCAGGATTTCGGGTTGCAGCGTTGAATATCGCGCTGGACTCGGCGGCACGGCTGGATGCGTCGTCTTCTCATGGAAACGCTGCATAAGGCTCGACGCCACAGTGTGGGTGGCGTACAGCGGCAACGGCTGCCTGATCGCCCTGCGGTGGGGGCGACCGGGTTACCAGGCGGTGTTCATCAAGGAGTTCGCGGCCATTTCGAGGTAGTCGAGCAGCTGGCGGCGGTGGGCGTCGTCGAGGATCTCGGGTTCGATCTCGGCGACCGCGATCCGCATACAGCGCAGCCAGGCGTCGCGCTGTACGGGGCCGATCTCATAGGGAATATGCCGCATGCGCAGTCGCGGATGGCCGCGTTCGTCCGAGTAGGTGCGGGGGCCGCCCCAGTACTGCTCCAGGAACATCCGCAGGCGGCGTTCGGCCGGGCCGAGATCCTGTTCGGGGTACATCGGCCGCAGGATCTCGTCGGCGGCGACCTCGCGATAGAACGCCGCCACCAGCCGACGGAAGGTCTTCTCGCCGCCGACGGCGTCGTAGAAGGAGATCGTGGCCTGTTCGCCGGCCGGATCGCCGGCAGCCGGAATACCCGAAGTCATGAACCTCTCGTTTCGCTGGATGCGCCGTCCATTGTGCCCGCGTCGTCGCGGGCTTGCAGATCCGGCGGTACACACCCGCGGTCGATCGCCGGGCCCGGGTGCATGTCGCGGGCGGCCGCCGGGCGAATATCTCACCGTCGACGGAGTACGTGTTCTGCGACATACCCGGCAGAGTCGACAGCTCCCCGGCGCATCCCCGTGGCGGTTTACCTGGAACGTCGCTTCAGCGACAGTTAACCAGCCATTGTGCAAAATAACCGTGCACTCCGGGGCTTTCCATGGTCAACTGGGTCTTGTCTCCCGGCGAGATACCACATGATCTTGAAACGCAGAATTTGGGGTCGACATGAAGCAACGGACCGGCGCCCGATCACCGGAGGCGATACGCCACCGACAACTGAAGCCCGCCGACGTCCACGCTCGTGGGTCGGGGGCTCCTCCGCTGCAACTGCTGTCCGATCATGCGGTCAACCGGAACACATCCGCGACCGCAGCCGATATCGATTCCGCCCGTACTCGTGGCGAACCCGCCGCCAAACTCCATTCCACCCAGCCGATCAGCTGGGTCAAACGCCGCGTCCTGCTGCTCAACGCGACCTACGAACCGCTCACCGCGCTCACCGCCCGCCGCGCCATCGTGCTGCTGGTCTGCGATAAGGCCGACGCGGTCCATCACGATCCCACCGGCCCGGTCCTGCATTCCGCCGGCGCCACCGTCACCATCCCGTCGGTCATCCGCCTGCGCACCTACGTCCGTGTCCCCTACCGCGCCCGGGTCCCCATGACCCGCGCCGCCCTCATGCAGCGCGACCACTACCGCTGCGGTTACTGCGGCGGTAAGGCCGAAACGATCGACCACGTCATCCCGCGCAGCCGCGGCGGCGAGCACAGCTGGGAGAACTGCGTCGCGAGCTGCGCCCCCTGCAACCACCGCAAGGCCGACAAACTGCTCAGCGAACTGGGCTGGACCCTACGAGCACCCCTGATCTCCCCGAAAGGTCCGCACTGGCGCCTGCTGTCCACGGTCAACGAGCTCGATCCGGTCTGGTTGCAGTACCTCGGCGAGGGTGCGGCGTAGTCCCGGCATACCGCACAGGCTCCGGTGCGCCCGGCGGGGCGTGCCCGAGAGCACTCCCCTGAGCATGGGCAGCCGCGTCTGAGCCGGACTCGAGGGCACTCCGGCTGCGGCGTGGGCAACCGTGTGCGCGGGCGTACACGGTTGCGTTCGCACCGTCGCAGACCGACAAGCTCGAGGCTGCCCACCGAACCAGGGACCGCAATTCCGAAGCCGCCGTGGTGCGGACGTGCGCGTCATCCCGGGGCATATCCGGAGCACACGTTACGGATCGGCCGGTCCTCGAGCGAGCTGCCATCCCGCCGGCTCCGGACCGGGCGCGTTCAGTTCCGGGTGAGCCGGACCATTGCCGATGGTGCCTCACGCTCGACGCCGTCGCGGCGGAACCGGACGTGTCGCCCACTCAGAACTCCGCGCCGACGCTCTACGAGCACAGCGCGGTCGATAGCCGAATCAAAGCGGACCTTGCTGTGGTGCCCGCACTGTGCAGAAGGCCGTTATCGGGGGGTCAGCGAAAGCCCTCGGTTCCTGCGCCGGGCGACGGAACCGTAACGGGCGTCGAGGCGGATCCACGTTCTGGTCGCGCGGACGCGGACCGACTCCCCCGGCGGAATCCGGTTCGCCTCCGCGCGGTCTCCCGAATGCGGGATGAAATCCATGGACGTCAGCGCGAAGACCACCCGCATCGGTATCAGTACCTCGTCCTCACCGGCCGAGACGGTGATCACCGTCTGGTCGAGCAGCGAGGCCGGCGGCCCGTGATTCGATCCGTGTTCCTTGGCCAGATCGGCTCCCCGTTCGGCCAGCTCCACCAGAGTCCGGGCGGGCAGATCGTCGATATGGCCGAAGCCCGTGACGGGCGGCAGGGCGCCGCGCCAGGCCGAATCGAGCGAGTAGCCGAGGTCGATCGGGCCGGGAGCGTTCAGGGCGGCCAGTACCGTTTCGGCGCCGACCGTCGCATCGTCGACCATGAGTTCGGCGCCGATCGTGCGGGTGGCCAGCGCTTCGAACCCGGTGGCGACCCAAGCGGTCACCAGCCCCTCGCCGCGCCGGCGCAACCGCACCACCGCCGCCGGATCCAGCCGCTGAGCCCGGGTGAGGAAGGTGGCCAGATTCTCGCGCTCTGCCGGGTCCGGAACCGACAGGACCCGCTGGTCGGATATCACCGGGGGCCCGGCACCGCGGTAGCCACCCCGTCCGTGCCCGATGCGCTCATGCGTCCATCCATTGCGCCAGATATTCCCGCTCGGCCCCGGTCAGCCGGCGCAAACGCTGGGTTTCGATGTCGAACGCCGCCAGCTGAGTGGTGGCGGTAACCGCCGGTAGCGAGCCGGGCGCCGCACCCACCGCCCGCACCTCGTAGGCAACGGTGAAATCCACGGCGCGCAACTGCTCGATCCACATGGCGATATCGAGTGGAGTGTCCTCGTGCCGTAACTGGCCGCGGTATTTGACGTGCAGATCCGCCAGTACGCAGCCGTTGCGCAGCGCGACCGTGGGGCGATCCTCCTCGAACAGCCAGGGGATCCGCGCTTCCTCGAGCAGCGTCACCATGCGGGCGTGGTTGACGTGCTGGAACACGTCCATATCCGACCAGCGCACATGGACGGCGGTGTGGAAGCGCGGCACCGGGGCGGCCGTGGCCGCCTCGGCACCGGCTCCGTTGCCAGAAACAGCGTTCGTCACCGTGGTACCTCCGATTGGGCACCCACCCCACTCACCATGCTGCGCACCTGCCGCGCCGCAACCGACAGCGTGGCGAGATCGTGGGTTCCGGACTCGAACAGTTCCGCCAACGCCGCGCGGGCACGACCGAGCCGGGACTGATTCTTGGACTCCCAGTATGCAATCTTCTCGTCCGCGCTCTCCTCCGGGTCGCCGCCGGAGAGCACATCGAGGGTGAGCGAGCGCAGCGAACTGTACATATCGTCGCGCAGGCTGAGCCGGGCCAGTGCATGCCAGCGATCGCCGCGTTCCAGGTGGCTCACCGCCTCGAGCAGCCAGTCGATCTTGAGGTGCTCGTTCAACGCGTAGTACAGCGAACCCACCTCGTCACCGGAGCGGTCGGTGATATCGGCGATATCGACGATATCGAGCAGTGGGAACAGATGCAGCAGCCCGAAGACCTCGGTGGCCAGATCCAGCGGCGCCCCGTGCGCGACGAGATCGGCGGCGTGATCGGTCAGTGTCGTCACATGGTGCCCGCGCAGCCAGCTGGGCACCTTGGGTGCCAGTTCGCGAATACCCACCCGGTAGCGGTTGATCTCCGCGCCCACGGCGACGGGCTGGGGACGATTGGTGAGCAGCCACCGCGAGGCCCGGTCCAGGGTTCGTTTGGTTTCCAGTTCGAGCTGATCGCGCACACCGACCGTGGTATCGGCGGCGCGGATCCGGGCCCAGATCTCGTGCAGCCCGAAAATTTCGGTGACGGCCGCGAAAGCACGCACCGTATCGGTGGCGGTGGCGCCGATCTCCTCGCCGAGGCGGAAGGTGTAGGTGAGGCCACCGTGATCCACCACCTCGTTGGCGATCATGGTGGTGACGATCTCCCGGCGCAGCCGATGCTTCTTGATCGCGGCACCGAACCGCTCGCGCAGCGGGGTCGGGAAGTAGTCGGGGAGCCGGGCGCCGAAGAACGCACTGTCGGGCAGATCCCCGGCCAGCAGATCGTCTTTCAACGCCAGTTTCACATGGGCCAGCAGATTGGCGAGTTCGGGAGAGGTGAGCCCGGCCCCTTCCTCGAGCCGGCGCTTCAGCACGGTATCGGCCGGCAATGCCTCGAGCTGCCGGTCCAGGCCCCGGCTGTTCTCCAGTTCTTCGATCAACCGCCGATGCACATTCAGCATCTGCGCCGATTCGGCTCGCGAGATTCCCATCAGGTAGTTCTGGGAGATATTGTCCTGCAACACCATCTGCGCGACTTCGTCGGTCATCTCCGCGAGCAGCGGATTACGGTCGGCGATATCGAGTTCTCCCGCCGACACCACACCGTCGAGCAGCACCTTGATATTGACCTCGTGGTCGGAGCAATCGACACCGGCGGAATTGTCCAGCGCATCGGTATTCATCTTGCCGCCGCCGCGACAGAATTCGATACGACCCAATGCCGTGACTCCGAGATTCCCACCCTCGCCGACGACTTTCACCCGCAATTGGTTCGCATCGACCCGGACCGCGTCGTTGGATTTGTCGCCGACATCGGCATTCGTTTCGGTGCTCGCCTTGATATAGGTACCGATACCGCCGTTCCACAACAGATCCACCGGCGCCTGCAGAACGGCGCGAATCAATTCCGGCGGCGCAAGCGAAACGGTTTCCGCAGGCAGTCCCAGCGCCGCGCGCACCTGCGGAGATATCGGAACCGATTTCACCGTGCGATCGTAGACGCCGCCACCCGCACTGATCAGCGACCGATCATAATCCGCCCAACTCGACCGCGCCAAACCGAACAATCGCCGCCGCTCGGCAAACGACCCCGCGGCATCCGGATCCGGGTCCAGAAAAATATGCCGGTGATCGAACGCCGCCACCAAACGAATATGCTCGGACAACAACATCCCGTTACCGAACACATCCCCACTCATATCCCCCACACCGACCACCGTGAAATCCTGCGACTGCGTATCCACCCCCAACTCCGCGAAATGCCGCTTCACACTCTCCCACGCCCCCCGGGCCGTAATCCCCATCGCCTTGTGGTCATATCCCGCCGAACCACCCGATGCGAACGCATCCCCCAACCAGAACCCATACCGCCCCGCCACATCATTCGCAATATCGGAAAACGACGCAGTACCCTTGTCCGCCGCCACCACCAGATACGTATCGTCACCGTCTCGGCGCACCACCCGCTCCGGCGGCAGTACCTGCCCTCCGGCCAGGTCGACATTATCGGTGATATCCAGCAGACCGGAGATGAAGGTGCGATAGCATTCGACGCCCTCCGCCATCCGGGCCTGCCGATCGGCGGCGGCGTCCCCGGTGGCGGCCGGCGGCCGTTTCACCACGAAACCACCCTTTGCCCCCACCGGCACGATCACCGCATTCTTCACCGCCTGCGCCTTCACCAAACCCAGAATCTCGGTCCGGAAATCCTCCAGCCGGTCCGACCAGCGCAAACCGCCCCGCGCCACCGCACCGAACCGCAGATGCACCCCCTCCACCCGCGGCGAATACACGAAGATCTCGTACTTCGGCCGCGGCTGCGGGAGTTCGGCGATCTCCTGCGGTTCGACCTTCACCGAGATGAAGTCCCGGACCGCACCGTCGGCGTCGGTGACGTAGTAGTTGGTGCGCAGGGTGGCCAGGATCAGCCCCAGTATGGCGCGCAGGATACGGTCCGCGTCCAGGCTGACCACCTGGTCGATCCGCTCCCGCACCTGCTCTTCGAGCCGGTCGGCCTCCTCGGCCGAATACCGGTCGGGGTCGAACCGGGCGGCGAACAACCGCGCGAACAGCCGCGCGGTGTCCGGGTAGGTGTGCAGGACGCGGGCGATATTGACCTGGCTGTAGGGGAATCCCGCCTGCTGCAGGTATTTCGCGTAGGTCCGCAGAACGGCGACCTCGCGCCAGGTGAGCCCCGCACGCAGGACGAGCTCGTTGAGGCCGTCCGCTTCGGCCCGGCCGTACCAGATGGCGTCGAACGCCTCGGTGAATCGGTCGCGGACTCCGACCGCCGCGGCGGACGCCCGCGGACCCGGTGCGACCTCCAGCAGTTCGGCGTCGAGATCCTGATCGAGGGCCGCGCGCAACAACTCCGCGCTCGCCAGCAGACCGAAATCGTAGATCCACCGTTCGCCGGCGGTGCCGATACCGTCGGCTTCCCGCCGGATCCGATAGGGCCGTTCGTCGAGTACCTCCACCCCGAGGCTCTGGAGCACCGGCAGTACCTGGCTCAGCGAAATCCCGGAGCCGCCGATATAGAGCGTGAACCGCCACGATCCGGCGGGTGCGTCGGCGACCCGATAGAGATGCTGGTCGATACTGCCCGTCCGCAGCCGTTCCAGCCGGTCGATATCGGCCAGGGCCCGCCGCGCGCTGAAATCCTGTTTGTAGCCGTCCGGGAACGCTTCGCAGTAGCGGCGCACGATCTGCGGGTCCAGTACGGTCGAGGCGCTCACCTCGTCGTTGAGATGGTCGTCCCAGGTGCGGCTCGCCTCACCGAGCAGGTTCTGGATGCGCAACCGTTCGGATTCGGAGATCTCTTCCGCCGAGGACACCCGGACCGGTTCGGCGGTATCGACACCGGGCAGCCGGATGGTGAAATACACGCTGGCGAGCTCGCTTTCGCTCACGCGGGCCGAGTAGTCGATGGAGGCGCCGCCGAGTTCGCGGACCAGGATGTCCTGCATCTCCAGCCGGACCGCGGTGGTATAGCGATCCCGCGGCAGGTACACCATCGCCGCGACGAAGCGGCCGTAGGGATCGACCCGCAGGAACAGCCGAACCTGCCGGCGCAGCCCCACATTGAGTACCGCGGCCGCGATACGCCGCAGGGTGGCCGCATCGCAGGCGAACAGTTCGGTGCGCGGGAAACCCTGCATGACCTCGAGCATCGCCTGACCGGAGAACGAATCGAGGTCGAAACCGCTACCGGTGATGGCCGATCGCACCCGCGTGCCCACCACCGGGATGTCCAGGACGTTCTCGTGCAGCGCCGTCACGGTGAAGACCCCGATGAACAGGTGCTCGCCGCGGACCTCGCCCGCGCCGTTCATATCGGCCACACCGATGAAGAACGGGTAGACCGCTCGCTGCATGGTGACGGGGACCAGGCCCTGGGTCATCCGCAGCAGCCGCGGCGCCCCGGTGCCGACGGGCACCTGGAAGCCGATACCCGTGCCCGGATGCAGTACCCCGAGTGCGGAATCCGGCACGGGCACCGGCACCGATTCGCCGGCTTCGGTGCGGTATCGGGCGTATCCGAGCACGGTGAAGTTCCCGGCCGCCATCCAGCGCAGCAGCCCGGCACAATCGGAGGGCGCGATATCGGCGTCCGCCGTGACGACGGTATCGCCGGCCTCGTCCAGTCGGGCCGCGAGATCGTGGAGCACGGCGTGGATCGCGTCGGTATCGTTGCTCACCTGCCGTACGTCGCCGATCACCCCGGGTACGGCGGCGGCGATCTCGTCGAGTAATTCGGCGCTGGTCGCCGGATGCAACTGCAGGTGGATCCAGGATTCGCGGCCGGTGCCCGAGCCGGTGCGTGCGGGGTCGGCATCGTGCGGCCGGGCCGCCCGAAGCCGGCCGTCGGCGTCGCGTTCCACCGTGACGATGGGATGGATGACCTCGCGCACCGTACCGCCCAGCCGGGCCAGCAATGCCGTGACCGAATCGACGAGCATCGGCATATCGTCGGTCACGATCTGCACCGCGGCCCCCAGCCCGGAGCCGTCGTCGGGGTGATGGACCCGTACCGAGCCCTGACCCGGTTGCCGGGTCAGGGCCAGCGCCAGATGGGCACGGAAGGTGAGTTCGGCACTGGAGATCTCACAGTCCGCCTCGTCGGTGCCCACATGCCGGAAGTACCCCTCCTCCAGAGCGTGGATACCGGCTCGGAGGTTGTCCGGCAGTTCGGCAACCCAAGCCTCGCTGGACAATTCGGACGAGACCGTCATTTCCCACTCCCTTGGACGCGGATTTTTCGGAAGACATACCGATGCCGCCCCGAGGGTAGCCCCGCACCCGGCTGGCGGGAAACGACTGCGGCGTTACCCGCGGGTCAGTTTGCGATGCGTCACCCGATGCGGCCGTGCGGCTTCCGGGCCGAGGCGTTCGATCTTGTTGGCCTCGTAGGCTTCGAAGTTGCCCTCGAACCAGAACCACTTGGCCTCGTTGTCGGCATCGCCTTCCCACGCGAGGATATGCGTGCAGGTACGGTCCAGGAACCACCGGTCGTGGGAGATGACCACGGCGCAGCCCGGGAACTGTTCCAGCGCGTTCTCCAGCGATCCGAGGGTTTCCACGTCCAGGTCGTTGGTGGGCTCGTCGAGCAGGATCAGGTTGCCGCCCTGCTTCAGGGTGAGGGCCAGGTTCAGGCGGTTGCGTTCACCACCGGAGAGCACACCCGCCGGCTTCTGCTGATCCGGACCCTTGAACCCGAAAGCACTCACGTAGGCACGCGACGGCATCTCCTGCTGGCCGACCTCGATATAGTCGAGGCCGTCCGAAACCACCTGCCAGACGGTTTTGTTCGGGTCGATACCGGCGCGGGTCTGGTCGACGTAGCTCAGCTGAACGGTATCGCCGACCTTCACCGTGCCGCTGTCCGGTTCCTCCAGGCCGACGATGGTTTTGAACAGGGTCGTCTTACCCACGCCGTTCGGCCCGATCACACCGACGATCCCGTTGCGGGGCAGCGTGAACGACAGATCCTTGATCAGCTGACGATCGCCGAAGCCCTTGTCCAGGTGCTCGACCTCGACCACAACACTGCCCAGTCGTGGACCGGCCGGAATCTGGATCTCCTCGAAATCCAGCTTCTTCATCTTCTCGGCCTCGGCGGCCATCTCCTCGTAGCGACCCAGCCGCGCCTTGTTCTTGGCCTGGCGGGCCTTGGCACCGGAGCGCACCCAGGCGAGCTCTTCCTTCAGCCGCTTCTGCAGCTTCTGATCCTTCTTGCCCTGCACGGCGAGGCGTTCGGCCTTCTTCTCCAGGTAGGTGGAGTAGTTGCCCTCGTAGCCGATGGCCCGGCCGCGGTCGAGCTCGAGAATCCAGCCGGCCACATTGTCCAGGAAGTACCGGTCGTGGGTGACGGCCAAAACCGCACCCGGATACTGCGCCAGGAATTGCTCGAGCCACAGCACGCTCTCCGCGTCGAGGTGGTTGGTCGGCTCGTCCAGCAGCAGCAGATCCGGCTTGCTCAACAGCAGTTTGCACAGCGCCACGCGGCGGCGCTCACCACCGGAGAGATTGGTGACGGGCTCGTCCGGCGGCGGGCAGCGCAGCGCGTCCATCGCTTGTTCGAGCTGCGAGTCCAGATCCCAGGCATCGGCGTGGTCGAGATCCTCCTGGAGTTTGCCCATCTCTTCCATGAGCTCGTCGGAGTAATCGGTGGCCATGAGTTCGGCGATCTCGTTGAACCGGTCGAGTTTGACCTTGATCTCGCCGAGCCCCTCCTCGACATTGCCGCGGACCGTCTTCTCTTCATTCAGCGGCGGTTCCTGCTGCAGGATGCCCACGCTGGCGCCCGGCGCGAGAAAGGCTTCGCCGTTGTTCGGCTGATCCAATCCGGCCATGATCTTCAGCACGCTGGATTTACCGGCGCCGTTGGGGCCGACGACGCCGATTTTGGCGCCGGGAAGGAAGTTCAAGGTGACATCGTCGAGCACGACCTTGTCGCCGTGTGCCTTACGAACCTTCTTCATTTGGTAGATGAACTCAGCCATGGCGATCACCCTATCCGTCAAACATCGATGCGGTTTCACACGTCGGCGTTCACCGGCCGGTCGCCGGATGCCGACTCTTCCCCCAGTGGATGGTCCTGCTCCCCCGCCACCCCGTCTCCGGCCGTCCCAGCGTCCGGATCGGCCGGATTATTCCCGGTCACCATTGCATACCCGGTGCGCCGGCGCACCACCTGGGCGGTGCAGCGGGTGAGGTCGGGCCCTACGGTATGGGCCCGCATCTCCAGGTCCCGGCGTTCGGCGCCGTCACGGGTGCGGTACTCGTTCGACCGCAGCTGCCCCTGCACGATCACCGGATCGCCGCGGTGGATGGAGGCGTCGACGCCGGCCACCAGTCGCCGCCAGCAGCTCACCGTCAGGAACAGCATCCCGTTGTCCACCCATTCACCCGATTCCCGGTCGAGCCGGCGCGCGGTACTGGCCAATCGGAAGCTCAGCATCTGCTCGCCGCTCGCGAGATCGCGTTTGACCGGCTCGGTCACCACCGTACCCACCACTGTCGCCAGAGTTTCGTACACGAGTTCACCCCTTCGTCGAGCCCGGCGCCACCGGGCAATGCCCGCCCCCGAATTCCGGAAGATGAATTCATCCTGCCCGTCCGCAGGCAGTCCCGGCGGCCGGAACCGGTATCTGTGGACAAGTGCCCGTCACCGTCGAGATTGTGGAAATCGCGACCCTTACTCGGACTGCGCCGAAGCCGAGCCCTGTTCCACATCCCCCGCAAGCCGCAAGAGAACCGATCGCGTCCCCAGCCGAGCACCGGCGATCGGGCGCTTCCGGCACTCGAAAGGTCATCGCGATCCCGACGGCTGCGTCGAGACCGGCGGCGACGAGGCTGCTGCCGCGGGATATCGGCAGTCCGGAGTTTCGTTTCAGAGCACCGGTAGCTCGGTATTCGCCCCGCACAGCACGATCACCGGACGCTGACCTTCCGGCGGAACGTAGGCACCGCTGAGAATCGCCGCCAATGCCACCGCCCCGGACAGTTCCACCACGATCCGGAACTCGCGCCACAGAAAGTCCCGGGCCTCGGTGATCGCATCGTCGGTGACCAGCACCGAGCGCACCCCGTAACGGCGGGCGATATCGAACGGGATCTCCCCCAGCCGCGAGGCCCCCAGGGCGTCGGCGGTAATGCTTGCGACCTCGACATCGACCGGTTTGCCCGCGGCCAGCGCCGCATGCATGGTCGGGATACCTTCGGGCTCCACACCGACGACCTCCCGGCGCCGGCCGGCTGCCGCCGCGATCCCGCCGACCAGGCCCCCGCCCCCGACGGCGACCAGAACAGGCGGACGTCCGCGCACCTGCTCCTCGAGTTCCAGCCCGATCACGCCGGCACCCGCCACGACCGCGGGCAGATCGTAGGCATGCAACTGGAGTGCACCGCGTTCGGCCGTGATCTCCCGCGCGTGCTGATATGCCTCGGCATAGGTGGTTCCGTGCCAGCGCACCTCCGCACCGTGCGACCACATCGCCGCAACCTTGGTATGCGGTGCCGATTCCGGCACCACCACCGTGCAGGATTTACCCATACCCGCCGCGGCCAGCGCCGCCGCGATCCCGGCGTTTCCCCCGGAAGCGATCACGACGTCTTCGGGACACACCCGCTCCGCCAGTAGCGCGTTGTAGCTGCCGCGCACCTTGAACGTGCCCCCGTGCTGCAGATACTCCAGTTTCAAGGTGACCGGCACGGGCCCGCCGGGCCCCGGGACCACCGTGTGGAACACCGGCGTCTTACGGATGTGCCGGCCCAGCCGCCGCCGGGCCGCGCGCACATCGGACCGGTAGATGCGGCGCAACGGTTGCAGGGGTGTCAGCGGGGTTTTCTGCTCGGTCATCTACTTCATTGCCCGATCTCGCTTGGCCAATTCGGCGAACATGGCATTGTGCGCGGCCAGTTCCGCATCGTCGTCGCGTTCCGCTGCCCGGTCGGTGCGGCGCGCCAGCCGGGCATCGCTGCGCGACCACTGGATCAGCAGTGCCAGCATCACCACCACCAGCGGCACCTCGCCGCTGGCCCAGGCCAGACTGCCACCGGTGCGCTGATCACCGAGCAGGTCGGAGTTCCAGTCCAGACCGAGACTGCGGTAGAACCAGCCGCCCAGAACGGTGCTCATACCCATCAGCACCACACCGAAGAAGGCGTGGAACGGCAGCGAGCCGAACACCATGGCGAGTTTGGTGAGCGGTTCCACCGGACGCGGCTTCGGGTCGATACCGATCACCACCCAATAGAAGAGGTAACCGCTGAGCAGGAAGTGCACGTTCATCAGCAGGTGGGCGGCATGCGAATCGACGAAGGCGTCGAATATGCCGCCCAGGTACAGAGCGTAGAAACCGCCCACGAACACCGCGGCAGCCACGATGGGGTGGGTGAGGAAGCGTGAGACCGGGTTGTGCACGGCCGCCAGAATCCACTCCCGTGGCCCCGGCGCTCCGCTGCGCCCTGCCGGTGGCAGCGCGCGCAATGCCAGGGTCACCGCTCCGCCGAGCGCGAGCAGGATCGGCACCAGCATGGACAGCGCCATATGCGCGCCCATATGCACGCTGAACATCGCGGGCGCGTAGCGGCCGACACCGGACGAGGTCGTGAACAGCAGCACGGCGCAACCCAGCAGCCAGGCCGCGGTCCGGCCCACCGGCCAGTTGTCGCCGCGCGCCCGCAACCGGCGCACGCCCAGCAGGTACAGCACTGCGAGGACGATGGCGAGCGTGCCGAAGATCAGGTCGAATCGCCAATCGAACAGCAGCCGGGCGACGGTCGGCGGACCGGCCAGCTCGTACCCGAGTTCCACTTCGATCGGGGTGGGCACACTGGTCGGCGGTGGTGGCGGGGTCCGTCCCAGCCCGACCGCGAGGCCCATGGTCGCGGCGAAGATCAGCGTTTCCACGCCCGCGAACCGGACCAGCGCCAGCCGGTTGCCTGGTTCGGCGGCCAGCGCCGGCAGCGCCGAGCGCCGCTGGAAGTACCCGATCACGCCGAGCACGATCAGAGCCGCGGCCTTGGCGAGTACGAGACGGCCGTAGGCGCTGGTGAACAGTTCGTCCACGGGCACCCGGACCCAGGAGTTCACGACACCGCTCACCGCGAGTACCACGAACGAGACCGCCGCCAGCGGTGAGAAGCGGCGGGCGGCGAGGTCGGTGTGGGTGCCGTCGCGCAGGGCGTGCACGAGTAGCGCGACCAGGCCGCCCACCCAGACCGCCGCGGCGATCAGATGCAGGATCAGGCTGTTGGTGGCCACGTCGTGCGCCCCGCCCGAAGACGAATGACCGGTGAGCGCCAGCGGCATCATCACCGCGACCGATCCGGCGAACAGAACCGGTGTCCACCCCCAGCGCAACGCAAGCCGGCAGGCGATCGCCAGCACAAATGCGCCGAAAGCCGTCAGCCGCCAGGTTCCGGCCAGCTCGATCTGGTCGATCACGCCCCACAGTTCCTGTGGTGCCAGGACCTCGGTCACCGGCCGGCCGGTGCTGTCGGAGACCGTGAGGGGAACCAGCAGCGCGGTGCAGACCGCCCAGGCGAAGGCCAGGCCCGAGGCCCGCCGTACCGCGCGGTAGCCGCCGGTATCGAGCAGTCCACTGCGCTGCGGTGGGACGAGGAAGGCGGCGAAGAGCAGGGCGCCCACGGTGAGCGCCGCGAACAGGTCGGCGAGGGCTCGCACGGCGGGCAGACCGTAGGTGGTGAGCGGACCCGGGTCGGGGATTCCCAGCAGGCTGAGGGCCTGCGCCGCCGAGGCGCTCACCACCAGGATCGCGACCAATGCCGCCGATGTTGCGGCAACCACCGTCAGCGCGCCCGTCACCACCGCCGATCCGCCCGGCCGACCTGCCTCGGCGGCGGGTTCGACGGCGGGGGCCTGGACTGACGACATAGCTTCGAGAGTAGTTCGGCGGAGCCCGACGGGCCCGGCGGGGCCGTTTTCGGGCAGCCCAAAACAAACGATCGGATCGATCGCTACACTTTTCGGCTGGACAGCGCGGCCGTTGTCCGCCATGGTGGAAACACTGCCTCCGTAGCTCAGTTGGATAGAGCAAGGGCCTTCTAATCCCTAGGTCGCAGGTTCGATTCCTGCCGGGGGCGCTCCACCCACCCGACTGAGCTGTTCGGGCCAGTCGGAGTGGGTGTACCCACCTGGGCCCGGCACAAACACGTGAGATCGACCGCGGTTTCAGGTTTTCGGGATTTCGCCGGGTTATTCGCCGTGCGCCGCCCCGGGCTGCGGAACGAGCCGCAACCCGAACAGCAGGTCGGTATTGCGCACATACTCGGGCTGTTCCTGCCCACGCAGCAGCCCCGCCTGGCGAATCCAGCTGCGGTGCCAATGGTGCGATTCCGGGAGAGCGATCTCACAGCGCGCCGCGGTATCACGGAGCCGGCCCCCGGCAGCGCCGACCGCACCGGCGAACAGTTTCGACCGCGACTCCGTGCGGGTTGCCTGATGGTCGCACGCCTCCTGAAGCAAGGCCCGAGCCGAGGGCGGAACCACCCACACATACACATCGGCTGCCCGGGAGTAGCCGATCGGCCCGGTGAACACGAGTGTGTCACCGGTCAACGCCGCGCGGGGCACGCACCCCAGCTCCACCGCGGTGGCGCCGGTGAACAGCATCGTCGCCAGCGCGGCGGCATCGACCGGATCAGCGATCCGGGCCCGGATCCGTTCGACGGTTCCGGTGTCCAGCCGCACGGTGGACATCCCGGCACCGACCGAGTAGTTGAGGTCGGGTGGTAGCTCCAAGCGCATACCGTGCAGCAGGAAGGCCGCCTGGGCGCCGCGCAACCGGACCACGGTGTGCCCCCGCCCCGGACTGCCCGCGACGAAACCGCCGAGAAAGCGGTAGAGCCCTAGAATGTCCAGCCATTCGTCGACCGGTCTCACCCCACGGGCTGCGGGAAACCGCTGTGCCACGGGACGCGGCCGCAGCACGGCCCGCATCCGTTCGGCCCATGCCACCTCGTCGGGTCCGAACCAGCTCGGGCCGGACCGGGACTCGAGGTCGTGACGGCAGGGTCTACCGCTGCGGGCGGTCAACCACCGGCAGGTTGCTTCGAGCCCCTGGGTGTACAGGGCGTCGACCCGCGCGAATTCCGAAGGTGTCAGGTAGCGGCGGGCATCGGCGCGAAAGGTAGCGACATCACTGTCGGGAATTCGTGCGAGTAGATCGTCACCGGTGGTCAGCGACGCCCGGAGCCGCGGGCCGCGGCCCGCGTCGCGGTATCCCATTTGCCGCGTGCCCGGCTCCGCTCCCCGGACGGGTCTGGAAGTGCGCAGGGTGGGACCAGTGGTCTCGGTCACGTCAACGGCCCCCTGGAGGCAGGCACGCCATAGTGTGACTTTTCGTCGTCATACAGGACATTCGATCACCTACTTCGACCTCTGATCAGTAAATCAACCAGAACTCGACGACGTTTGACAATTCGAAGAAGAATTTCCGAGTCACGCGATGCCGCCGGTCCAGCAACGGCAGAATTTCGAGAATGTGGTGGCACACGGCTCGCCTCGTGGGCCGTCGCCGCCCGGCACCGCGACACTTCACGCGGTTGCCCGGCAGGTTGCCCGGCACTGTGAAATACTTGAATTCACATAATGTTCCAGCGAGACCCACACCACACCAAACCGTCCGGTACGAAAACTTCGAACATACGGCCTCGGATTACTTTCCACGCCTGTGAATCGAAAATATTTCAGTTATCCCGAATTTCCCGGAAAAGTCGAATAGCTGCCGGTTCACCAGCCCGACGACCCCGGCGAGCGAGCGGCCGGCGGTGCGGATCAGGCCCCGGGATCGGATCGGTATCGTCGCGCCCTGCCCCCACAGGAACGAATCCTGGATATTGCCCTAGGGTGTGCGAATGGGTTTGCCTTCGCCTACCGCCGACAGCCGCGCCGTTGTGACCGGGGCCTCGTCCGGGATCGGAACCGCGCTGGCGGCCGAACTCGCCCGGCGCGGCTATTCACTCATTCTGGTAGCCCGCCGCAGTGAACTGCTCGACGAACTCGCTGATCGGCTCACCCGCACCCATGGCATCACCGCGGAGGTCCGCGCGGTCGACCTGGCCGACCGGGCCCAGCGGGCGCCGTTGAGCGAAGAGCTGGCCGGGCGCGATATCTCGATTCTGTGCAACAACGCCGGTATCGCGACCTTCGGGCCGATCACCGGCCTGGATCCCGATTACGAGCGCGCTCAGCTCGAACTGAACGCGGTCGCGGTGCAGGATCTGACCCTCGCGGTGCTGCCCGCCATGCTGGCGCGCCGCGCCGGCGGCATCCTGGTCAGCGGTTCGGCAGCGGGCAATATGCCTATTCCGAACAACGCCACCTACGCGGCGAGCAAGGCATTCGCGAACACCTTCACCGAATCCCTGCGCGGGGAACTCAAAGGTAGTGGGGTGCACGTCACGCTCCTGGCACCCGGCCCCGTCCGCACCGAAGCGCCCGACCCTGCCGACGCCTCGCTCGTCGACCGGATGGTCCCGGATTTCCTGTGGGTTTCCGCCGAGTACACCGCACGGATTTCGATCGACGGGCTGGCCCGCAACAAAACACGGGTGATCCCGGGTTTGATCGGCAAGGGTATGAGCGCTGCCGGCAACTACGGCCCGCGCTCGCTCACGGCTCCGGTCGCGGGCGCCTTCTACAAGAAACTCGGTGGGTGACGAACGACCCACCGGAGGTCGTTCACAGATCGTGACCACCGCGATTGCACCGCACGGACAGCCGGGCTGATTAGGGTGGGACGGGTGTCCGACAAATTAGTGGTGTGGATGGATTGTGAGATGACCGGTCTCGATCTGGTCACCGACAAGCTCATCGAGGTGGCTGCCCTCGTAACCGACAGCGAACTGAACGTCCTCGGTGACGGCGTGGATATCGTCATCCACGCCGACGATGCGGCGCTGGCCGCCATGCCGCAGGTGGTCGCCGATATGCACGCCCGTTCGGGCCTCACCGAGGAGGTCCGCAAATCCAGCGTGACCCTCGCCGAGGCCGAACAGCAGGTGCTCGACTACATCAAGCAGTACGCGCCCACCGCGGGTGTGGTCCCGCTGGCCGGTAACTCCATTGCCACCGACCGCGGCTTCATCGCGCGGGATATGCCGCTGCTCGATCAGCATCTGCACTATCGGATGATCGATGTGAGTTCGATCAAGGAACTGTGCCGCCGCTGGTACCCGCGTATCTATTTCGGCCAGCCCGAGAAGGGGCTGACCCATCGGGCGCTGGCCGATATCCGGGAGTCCATCCGGGAACTCGAGTACTACCGGCGCACGGTGTTCGTTCCCGCACCGGGGCCGTCGACGGCGGAGATCACCGCCGTCGCCGCCGAGGTCAGTGCCCGGTCGGCGGAGGAGATCGCGGCCGCGGCCGACGAGTCGATATAGGCCCTGGTCACCGCCACGCCGGAAACCGATTGGCTATCAGTGGGGTGAACGCGCTAGTATCTAGGCCGCCGGTGCAAACCGGCAATGGTGAGTGTAGTTCAGTTGGTAGAGCACCAGGTTGTGATCCTGGCTGTCGCGGGTTCGAGTCCCGTCACTCACCCTGAAAGGGCCGGGTCGCAAGCAGCAGCTTCGACCCGGCCCTTACTGCATCGAATCCACGCGACTGCGTCGAGTGCGCACAGGCCCGCGTGCTTCTGCATTACCGCGGTTCCTGGTCAGCCTTCGGGCTTGGTCGTGTCGACGATGGTCGGCGGCACCTGCTCGCGGGCGCCCTGATCGAGCCGGAAGGGCGGGTATTCGTCGCGCAGGAGCGACGAATAGACCTGCACCCGCAGCATCCACCGGTTCACGCCCATCAAGAAATCGAACAGCCCTTGGGAATACCGCGCGACGAAGAGCAGGCCGACCAGCGCCACCAAGGTCAGCACGCCGATCAGCGATAGGGCCGCCGCACCGGCCATACTGTCCGTCTCATCGCCCACCACCCAGGCGGTCCCGGTCATCGCACCGATGATCAGGTAGTGCGGGATGGCCAGCAGCCACCATTTCACCAGCACCAGGCCGCGATGCAGGGCCGGCGGATAATCGACATCGAGGTCCGCGGGATAGTCGTCGTCGGCCGCTAACGCGAACGGCGGGTACTTGTCCGTGCCCGCCGGGGTCCAGGCGTAATAGCTCACCCGCCAGGACCAGCGGATCACACCGACGCTGTAATCGAACAGCGCCCGCGGGTATCGGCCGGTGATCAGGATCGCGAAGAACGCGATCACCGTCACCACCGCATAACCGATGTGCAGGAAGAACAGAACTATGTAGTGCGGTATGGCGAGGATCCATTTGACGATCCACATCCAGCGCGACAGCGCGGGATCGAGATCCCCGCGGACACGGACCGGATAACCGGCGGGAGCAGACATAGCGATCGGGCTCCTTCGAGAGTGCTGGCCCGGCCCGCCCGAATTCGGCGCGGCCGTACCTCAATTGTGAGGTACAACACACCGTTTCGCGATAAACGTGGAACAAAGACACGCCATCGAGATCTACTCGTGAAGGAGTTCGCAGCGCCCGCCGGGCTCGGCGCTACCGAGCCGTGACATCGAGCCCGTCGAGCGCGGCCAGCCGGGGCAGCGCACCCGGATAGTTCTCGTTGAGCCAGCCGATCAGTTCCTCCCGGACCGCGCACCGCAGCGACCACACTGCGTCGGGATCACGTGCCGTCATCGACGCGCGCACCTCGATACCGGTGGGCGTGCTGTCGGTGACCAGCAGGTTCCAGCTGCGACCGTCCCAGTCCGGGTGATCGCTCAAGTACTCGTAGAGATGCGCGCGCAGTTCGGCCACCGGCGTGCTGTGGTCCAGGTGCAGGAAAACCGTTCCGGTCATCTCGGTGCCGCCCTTCGACCAGTTCTCGTACGGTTTGCTGTTGAAATACGACACCGGCATGGTGAGCCGGCGGTCGTCCCAGACCCGCACGGTCAGGAACGACAGCGTGATCTCTTCGACCGTGCCCATCTCGCCCTCGACCACGACCGTATCGCCGATCTTCACCGAATCACCGAACGCGATCTGCAGGCCCGCCATCAGATTGCTCAGCGTGGACTGGGCCGCCACACCGGCGATGATGCCGATGATGCCGGCCGAGGCCAGCAGCGACGTACCCAGAACGCGCAGTTCCGGAAACAGCACCAGCATGGCGATCGCGGCGGTGGCAATGGCCAGCACCGTGCTGGCGATACGCCGGATCAGCGTGAACTGGGTGTTGAGCTGGCGCACCCGGCGGGGATCGCGCGCGCGGCGCGAATAGGTGTTGAGCAGGCCGTCGGCGATGGCGTCGGCGATCCGCACCACCAGCCATACCGCCGACATGGTGACCATCGTGGCCAGGACACTGAGGATCACCGTGTCCTGCCGCAGATGCAGATCCGCCAACGGGTAGGTCATCCGGAGGGCGGCGAATCCGAGGAACAATTGCAGTGGCAGTTGCACCCGGCGCAGCAGGCCGGGGATCGGGGTCTTCGGATGCCGGACCGACCAGTACCGCAGCCCGCGGTCGATGGCCCAGCCGATCGCGATCGTCACGGCCAGCGTGCCCCCTAGCACGATCAACAGCCGTAATACGTTCTCCACAGCGTCCAACTCCTTGCCCATCGCCTCGTTCGAACCCCCGAACAAGGCTACAGTTCGATAACGGCCGATCACCACCAGTCACGGGACGACAGCCGGTCCCGCCCGGAAAGCGACAGCCGCCGCACCGGGTTTCGGTCGGTGCCACACCGGGTTCGGTACGGCCGGCGCTTCGCCGGAGCGAGATATCGGCGACTCGTCGCTCGAGCGGCGGTATTCCCGGCACATACCCGCCTCATCGCCGCTCATGCGCCGATGAAGCCGACTGCCGCCCGTGTCCCCCGGCGCGCGCCCGCGGCCCCATGGCACAGCAGCCCGGATCACCCCGCAGAACCCCACGTCGCGCGATATCGCCCATATCTCGGTCGCTACCCGCACATTCGCCCGGCACGTCGCCCATGTGGCCCCGCACGTTGCCGCTGCCGGCCGCTACCGTCCATGTCCCGGGCGCGTCGCCCATGTCGGCCGCTACCCGTCCATGTTGCCCGGCGGAACGCCCATGCCACCGGGTATGTACCCGAGTCACCCCGGGCGTACGCCCGTGTCACCCTCGGGGTAGGCCCATATCACTCCGGGGTTCGCCCCTCGGCCGAGTACAACCGGACCTCGCCGCCCTCCCCCAGGAACGCGTTGACCAGCATCACCCGCTCGGCGCGCAGGACTTCGGCATCGGGGGCGTCGGTCGTGATGGATATCTGCGGGATCGCGGACCAGTTCACCACATAACGTTCCGGCGGTCCGGCGTCGTCGGACAGCCGCGCGAGCCGGAAGACCGATACCGTTTTCCGCTCCATGAGGCCGCGCACCACCTCGGCGATCCGCTCGGGATCCTCCAGCGCGAACAGGAATCCGAAGGTCAGCTCCGGGGAGGAAACATAGGCGGGCACGAGACCAGAGGTTAGCCCATGGGTAACCGCCCGGTGTGAATTATCCCACCGGGCGGTCGTCGGACCTGATCAGAAGTGTTTGCCGGGACGGCCGGGATCGGCGATTTCCGCCTCCACCATATCGGCGTCCACGACCTCGGTAACCGGCTGTGCCGACGCCGCGGAACCATCTGAGTCCGCGGTGTGGGCGGTGGAATCCCGGCCGGTCTCGGTGCCCGAATCACGGCGGGCCGCCGCGGCGGCCTCGTTCATCTCGATCGCGTCGGTGATCCACTCACCGATCTCCCGGGTGACCTCGGCGACAGTGCCGGTGATGATGCCCGCGATATTGCCGACCCGGCGCGCGCCCGAGGAGGTGAGTTCCTGGATCAGATCCTTGTTGGCCTCGAATTTGCCGATCATCACACGCCCGCTTCGGTTGAACTCTGCTGACGCATCACGATAACACCGGGTTCTTCGCGTTTCCGCAGGACAGCGGGCAGGAAACGGGCGAACCGGGATTCCTGGATCTGCGGCGGCAGGGCCAGTTGGAAAATCTTGGCCCAGACCGAACCGATCTGCTTGCCGAGGGGCCCGGTGTTGTAGGGCAGGCCGAACTTCTCGCACAGCGCCCGCACCTCCGGCGCGATTTCCGGGTACCGGTTGGCCGGCAGATCCGGGAACAGATGGTGCTCGATCTGGTGCGAGAGGTTGCCGGACATGATGTGGAACAGCGGACTGCCGGTGATATTCGCCGAGCCGAGCATCTGCCGGACATACCATTCGCCACGGGTCTCGTCCACGGTTTCCTCTTCGGTGAAGCTCTGCACACCCGACGGGAAATGCCCGCAGAAGATGATCGAGTACGCCCAGAGGTTACGCACCAGGTTGGCCGTCACATTACCGGCCAGGGTGGACAGGAACAGCGGCCCGGACAGCAGCGGAAAAGCCACATAATCCTTGAGCACCTGCCGCCCCGACTTACGCAACTGCCCCTTGATCAGCGGTTTTAGCTCTGCCCAGGTGCGTTTGCCCTTCACGATGTTGTCGGCTTCGAGGTCGTGCAGCATCACGCCCCATTCGAAGAACACCATCAGCAGGAACGCGTACAGCGGGTTGCCGAGGTAGTACGGCTGCCAATCCTGGCCCTCGTCGATCCGCAGCACCCCGTAGCCGATATCCCGGTCGCGGCCGTGGATATTGGTGTAGGTGTGGTGCATGTAGTTGTGCGAATGCTTCCACTGGTCGGCCGGGCAGACCGTATCCCATTCGAACACCCGCGAATTGAGGTTCGGCTCACGCATCCAGTCGAACTGGCCGTGCATCACGTTGTGGCCGATCTCCATATTGTCCAGGATTTTCGACACGCTCAGCGCGGCGACGCCGGCCAGCCAGAACGGCGGCAGGAAACCCAGGTACATCAGCCCGCGCCCGGCGATCTCGAACCCGCGCTGCGCCTTGATGATGTTGTAGATGTATTCGCGGTCGCGCTCGCCCAGGTCGGCGACGATACGGTCGCGCAGTTCGTCGAGGGTGCGGCCGATCTCGGCGACTTGATCGGGCGCGAGGACCAGCGGTCCGTCCTTGGTCTCGGTGAGGATGGTCATCTGTCTCCCCTTCGTTTCAGATGGCGATTCCGGTGTGCACGCGGCGTCTACGCGAAATCAGATTTCGATGTCCACGTCGCCGACGGCGGCCTGGACGCAGAGTTGGATCGGCTGGTCGGGGTCGGTTTCCAGGTCACCGGTGCGCAGATTGCGGGTACAGCCGCTGCGCCGCACCGAGGTGCAGGAGAAGCAGATCCCCATCCGGCAGCCGTACTCCGGGCTGAGCCCGGCCGCTTCGGCCTGCTCGAGCAGCGACGCCCCGGCGTTCTCGGCGGTGACCCCGCTGGCCGAGAACGTGGTGGTCCCGGATACTTCGGCGGTGTCGACCGGGGCCGTGGTCGCGACGAATTCCTCGGTGTGCAGTCGTTCACTGAGCCCTTCGGCGGTGAATAGCTCGCGCACCGATTCCATCAGGGGCGGTGGACCGCACAGGAAGGTGTCCGCCGCGGCGAACCAGGGCGCCACCCGGACGAGTTCGCCGCGGTCGAAACCGCAACCGTCCCGTTCCGGGTACCGCCATTCCACGGAGATATTCGGGTGGGCGGCAGTGATTGCGGCGAGTTCGTCCCGGTGCGGTACCAGCTCCGGCGACCGCGCGTAATGCAGGAACACCACCTCGCCGGGGTACTCCTCGTCGGCGAGCGTGCGCAGCATCGACAGCACGGGGGTGATCCCGCTGCCGCCGCTGATCAGCAGTATCCGGCCCGGCCGGCGCGGCGGCAGGTGGAACACCCCGGAGGCAGATTCGAGGTCCAGGATCATTCCGGGTTCGGCGTGTTCGTGCAGGTGGCGCGAGACCAGGCCGTGTGGGTGCACCCGGATCGTGAGATCGAGCCGGCGGCGCCGATCGTGCTGGGAATTCACCGGTGAATAGCAGCGGACATGGCGGACACCGTCGATCACCACCCCCAGTTGTACGAACTGGCCGGCCAGCAGTCCGTCCCATTGCCGGGTCGGGCGCAGGCTCAGCGACAGCGTGCCCGGTACCGACCGGTCGACGCCGACGATCCGGGCCCGCATATCGCGGACGGTGAGCATCGGGCGCACCAGTTCCAGGTACCGGTCCACCGGGTGCGGGGTGGTCAGGGTCTGTACCAGGTCGAGGAGGGCCATCGGAGTTCTCCGTCCCTGTCTGTCGGTCGCGTCACGAAACTTCGATCAGTTTCGGTGCACGAATGTACACTCAACTAGTGTGCCGGATACCCCGACGGAACTGTCAACCAGGAATCGGTGTGACGCGGACGACAAGATGGAGACGATCGAATGGTGAACGGCTGTATGCTCACTGAAATGACCGATCAGGGAGCGAGCCGCGTCGAGCGCAAGGAGCGCACCCGGCAGGCCCTGCTCGACGGCACGCTCGCGCTCGCCGCCGAACGCGGATTCGGCGCCTTGAGCCTGCGCGAGATCGCCCGTTCGGCCGGTATCGTGCCCACCGCCTTCTACCGGCATTTCGCCTCGCTCGAAGACCTCGGCGCCACACTCGTGGACGAAGGTGTGCAGGCATTGCGGCTGGCCCTGCGGCAACTGCGCCGGACACCGGATGCGCGGCTGTCGGAAACCGTTCGCTTCGTCTTCGGCGAGGTCACCGCAAAACGGGAACTGTTCGGTTTCCTCATCCGCGAACAGCGCGGCGGTAGCGCGCCCCTGCGTTCGGCGATCGCGCTCGAACTACAACTGATCGTGCGGGAACTCGTGGCCGACCTGTCCCGGGTGCCGGCACTGGATTCCTGGTCCCCGGACGATCTGGAGGTGGCGGCCGATCTGCTGGTCGCGACCGTGACCGACGGTATCGCCGATTATGTCTCCGCTCCGCCGCGCGAACAGCAGCCGATCATCGAGCGCACGATCGCGCAGGTCCGGCTCATCGCCCTCGGCATGGGCGTCTGGAAACCCTGACGCCTTTCCCTCACACAACCGGCGCGGGCGTGGCCCCCGCGCTGTCCTTGTCGTCGGGCGCGGCGACCAGTAGTACCGCGATCAGCCCCGCACAGAGCACCACCAGCAACCCGGCGATCCCGGCCCGATCCGCGCCGAACGCCCAGACGAACAGCCCGAAAAGGCTGGGCGACAGGAATGAAGCGGCCCGGCCCGTGGTGGTGTAGAGGCCGAACAGCTGGCCTTCCCGCCCGGGTGGTGTCAGCCGGGTGAGGAACGAGCGGGCGGAGGCCTGCGCCGGGCCGACGAACAGTGTCAGCGCCAATCCGAAGACCCAGAACATGGTGGGACCGGATACGAACAGCAGCGCCGTTCCGCACACCACCGCGGCCGCCAGGGAAACCACGATCACCCGCTTCGGCCCGACCGAGTCGTCGAACCGGCCGGCCACGATCGCACCCAGTGCGGCGACCACGTTCGCGCCGATACCGAACAGCAGCACATCGGAATCGCTGATCCCGTACACCTGCACCGCCAGCACCGCCCCGAAGGCGAAAACGCCGGCCAGTCCGTCCCGGAAGACCGCGCTGGCGAGCAGGAACCAGATCACCCGGCGATCCAGCACCCACAGTTCGCGCAGATCGCGCCACAGCACCCGGTAGGAGGCGAGGAATCCCGCGGTGGCGGCACCCGGGTCGGCGCCGGTCCGGCGCACTTCCGGGACCGCGAAGAACACCGGCAGCGCGAACACCGCGAACCAGACGGCCGCCAGTACCAGCACCAGCCGGATGTTGAACCCGTCCTCGGTGCCGACCCCCAACAGGCCACGTTCGTCGCCGTCACCGGCAATGAACCCGAAATAGCAGATCAACAACAGGATGATTCCGCCGAAGTAACCCATTGCCCAGCCGAAACCGGAAACCCGCCCGACAGTGTCCGGCGTGGACACCTGGCGCAGCATGGCGTTGTAGGGCACAGTCGAGAGCTCGAAGAAGACGTGGCCGAGCGCCAGCAGCACCAACCCCAGCCACAGATAGTGATAATCGTCACGGACGAAGAACATGGCGGCCATCAGGCCGACCACGATCGCAGTCATGATCGCCAGGGAACGTTTACGATTCGCGGTCGCGTCGAAACGCTGACCGATTACCGGCGCGGTCAGTGCGACCAGCAAGCCGGCGATCCCGAGCGCCCAGCCCAGCCATGCGCTGGCGGATATATCCCCGGGCAGATCATCGCCCACGCTGTCGGTGAGGTAGACGGCGAAGACGAACGTCGCGATCACGGCATTGAAGGCGGCCGATCCCCAGTCCCACAATCCCCATGCGACCACCCTCGCCCGCCCTGCCGGGGCCTCTACGATGCTCATGCTGCTCCTGTCGGGCACGGAAGCCGGGGACCGGCGTAGTCACGCTCCACTACCGTCACCGGACCCGGCTCGCTCATGCTGAGCACAGTAGTGGAAGCCGGTGCACCGGCCCCGGGCTCGAACAGCGAACGGTCCGGCCACCGTCCGGGATCGAAGGTGATGCAAATCAGTTACGCCCGGCGCGGTGTCCTTGTGGCGTATTCCACACCGGCGTTGTATCGGTACGCACGTTCGTCGTCGGCGAAAACGTTGAGGCGGTGGTGGATTTGGCTTATCGCGTGGGGTACGCCCGCGGTGCAGGGGCACGGGCCCGTGGACCTACGGGGTTCGGCAGACAGCCGCCACAAAGGTGAGAAATGGGGCTTGGCTCCTGCCCGAACGCCGAGGCGGGCGAACACACTGCCCAGAGAATGTAGTGGTGGTGCGCCATCAGGGACTCGAACCCCGAACCCGCTGATTAAGAGTCAGCTGCTCTGCCAATTGAGCTAATGGCGCGTGCCCCGTCGTGCGGTGCGGGACAGACATTAACAGGCCCGGGCCGCAGAAGTGAAATCGATATCGAGTCGGGCCGGTGTGAGCCGGACGACGCCGTAACAAACGGCAGGCCGAAGCCTATGTGTAGGTGGGCCACCGGAGCCGGAAGCGATGCTCGACGGTTGGGATCACTTCGGCACGGCTGGCACAATGTTGGACGTGGTCTCGACCGATCCCGCCGCTGCGGTGGGTCGAGGTGAGCAGGTAATCGGTCGGATCCGAAGCCATCGGCGCGTAGCGGGTGCGCCGGGACTTGAAACGGGGTTGATATGCGTATAGGTGGTCGGCGCAGGCCGATCGGTTGGGTTTTCGGACCGATGGTCCTGGTCGCCTTACTGGCGATGGTGTTGACCGGGTGTTCCTCGTCGGAGGCGGCGGAGGGCACCGTAGCCATCGACCGCAACCCCATCACCGAACTCATCAAGCCCAAGCTGGTCGCCCCGGTCAAGGACGGCGATATCGGCGTCTCCCCGGCGAGCCCGATGAAGTTCGAGATCAGCGACGGCCTGTTCACCGATGTGGCGCTGCTCAATCCGGAGAACGAGCCGGTGGCCGGGCAGCTCTCGGAGGACGGGCGCAGCTGGTCGACCACCGAACCCCTCGGCTACAGCAAGACCTACCGCCTGCAGGCCAGGTCCATCGGTCTCGGTGGCGAATCCACCGCGGGTATGAGCTTCACCACCACGGCCCCCGGCAATGTCACCAAGCCGTACCTGAACCCGGGCGAGGGTGAGGTGGTCGGTATCGGCCAGCCGGTCGCGATCCAGTTCGACGAGAACATCCCCGACCGCAAGGCCGCGCAGGAGGCCATCACCATCACGACCGAACCGGCGGTGGAGGGCGCCTTCTACTGGGTGAACAACCGCGAGGTCCGGTGGCGGCCCGAGCATTTCTGGGCGCCCGGCACCCGGGTGAACATCGACGTGAACGTCTACGGCAAGGATCTCGGCAACGGGCTGTACGGCCAGAACGATATCCACTCGCATTTCGTGGTGGGTGACGCGGTGGTCTTCACCGCCGACGACAACACGAAGATGGTGACGGTGGAGAAGAACGGCCAGGTCATCCGGACGATGCCCACATCGATGGGTAAGGACGACACCCCCACCGACAACGGGATCTACATCCTGGCCGACCGGCACGAGCACATCGTGATGGACTCCTCCACCTACGGGGTCGCGGTGAACTCCCCCGACGGCTACCGCACCGATGTCGACTGGGCCACCCGGATGTCCTATAGCGGGATCTTCTTCCATTCCGCGCCGTGGTCGCTGGGCGCCCAGGGCAATACGAACACCAGCCACGGCTGTCTGAACCTGAGCCCGGCCGACGCCCAGTGGGTGTACAACAACGCCAAACGCGGCGATATCGCGATCGTGAAGAACACGGTGGGCGGCACCTTGTCCGGCGTGGACGGTCTGGGTGACTGGAACATCCCCTGGCCGGAATGGAAAGCCGGCAACGCCGAGATGTGAGAACGCCGCGGCGCCGGCGGTAACGGAACGGCGACCACTCATAGGAACGAAACACCACAGCGCTGAGGCGCCGGTCCCGCGGGACCGGCGCCTCAGCCGTTTTCAGCGTGCGGTTTCGTACAGCCGTCGCACGATGTCCTCGATATCGGGTTCTTCGATGGACAGATCGCGGATCTCGGCGCGGGCCGAGACCTCGGCCAGTAGCTGGGCGGCGGTGGTGGTGTCGGCGTCGAAGGCGAGTCGCTGCCGCATCCCCTCGGCTTCGTGGCCCAGTAGCTGCACCCCCGGCAGATCGCGTAGCGGCGGCGACGGCACCATGAGGTCCACGGCCAGGACCCGCTGTGCGCCCACCATCGCGCCCAGGCCGGGCAGCGATCCGTCGTAGGCGAGCCGGCCGTGATCCACCACCAGTACGCGGTCGCAGAGGCGCTCGATATCCCCCATATCGTGCGTGGTGAGCAAGAGTGTGGTGCCCCGTTCCAGCCGTTCGGCCCGTAGGAATTCACGCAGCCGCTGCTTGGACAGCACATCCAGCCCGATGGTCGGTTCGTCGAGAACGATCAGCTCGGGGGAATGCAACAGCGCTGCCGCGACCTCGGCGCGCATCCGCTGCCCCAGCGACAACTGCCGGACGGGGGTATCGAGGGTATCGCCCATTTCCAGTTGTTCGACCAGTTCCGCGGTGCGGGACCGGCCGGCGGCCGGATCCAAGCGATGGATGGCGGCCAGGATCGTGAACGATTCGCGCAGCGGGAGATCCCACCACAGCTGGGAGCGCTGCCCGAATACCACGCCGATCCGGCCGGCCAGTTCGCGGCGTCGCCGGATCGGCTCCAATCCGCACGTTCGTACCGTGCCGGACGTGGGTACGAGGATGCCGCTGAGCATTTTGATCGTGGTCGATTTCCCGGCCCCGTTGGCACCGATATAGCCGACCGCCGCGCCCCGCTCGATCCGGAAGCTCATGGCGTCCACGGCCGTGACCACCTCGCGCCGGGGCGGCCGCCACTTCCCGTCACGCCGATACCGGACGAACTGCCGCGTCAGACCCTCGACATCGACGATCGACTCCGCGCCGGTCATCACCGTTCTCCCATCTCATCCACCGCCGCTCTGATAGTGCCGGGTGCCCAGTCGCCACATCACCGCCGCCAGCAGCCACGCCCAGCCCGCCGCCAGCGGTACACACCAGGCGAGCCAGGCAGGCATTCCGGCCGGACCCGGTAGTCCCAGCACGGCCAGCGTCGGGAAGTAGGCGGTGAACGCGACCGGTATCGCGACGCAGAACAGGATCCGCAACGGAGTGGGGAATACCGAGGCGGGCTGGGTCGCCGCGAAGGACCCGCCGTAGGTGAAGCTGTTGGTCAGTTCCGCACCGTCGATCAGGAAGAACTGGCAGCCCGCGGCCACCACGAACAGGCCCGCGAAGAGGACCGCTCCACAGATGACGGTCAGCGAGAGCAGCAGTACCGCACCCGCGGACCATTCGATATCGTTGCGCACCAACCCGGCCGTCAGGACCACCAGGGCGACCCCGGCCCGGGCCAGCCGGCGCAGTGAGAAATCGCTGGTGATCAGCTGTAACAGCACCGGTTGCGGACGCAGGTGGTAGATATCGAGCAGCCCCAGCCGGATCAGGACGGGCAGTTTGTCCAGGTGACCGCAGACGAGCTGGGCCGAGGCGAACGCGAGATTGCTCAGGCCGAACAGCAACAGCGCGGCATCCATATCGAGGCCGCCCAGTACCTTCGCCTGCCGGAAGATCAGCCACACCTCGGCGAATTCCACGAGACCGAGCAGCGTCGCCGCCAGAATTTCGCCGGCGAAGGACAGCCGGTACGAGCGTTGCGCCCGGATCCGCGAGTTCAGTACCGCGGCGTAGGGCGCCCAGCGGGAACCGGCCGGCCCGGGCCGCCGGGACGTGGCGGGAACTGCGGTCTCAACCACCTTGGACCTCCATCTTCTGCCGGCCCGCCGCCAGCAGCACGCGTCCCAGCGCGCCCACTGCCAGCAGCCAGAAGATCTGTGTCCCCACCACCTGCATCGCGGACCAGCCGGTGACCCGGCCGGACAGCACATCTACCGGCACCTGCAACATGGACGGGAACGGCGTCGCGTTGGCGAATGTCTTCAACCAGTCCGGGAAGACGTGCACCGGCACGAAGAGCCCCGCGAGAAAAGGCCCGCAGGTCTGATAGAGGGTTCTGATTCCGCGGGTTTCCACCACCCAGAAACCCGCAGTGGTCAATGCGAACAGCGCCAGGCAGGAAATTGCGATCCCCAGCAGAAGGCTCAGCGCGCCGAGTAGATATGCGCCGGGCGTACCCGGCAGCACCAGGCCGAAGGTGAGCGAACCGATGACCAGACTCGGCACCAGGCGCGGGATGAGAGCGCAGACACCTCGCCCGATATCGGTGGCGAGATTGCTGAGCTGGACATCCACCGGCCGCAGGAAATCGACCACGATATCCCCGGAGCGGATCCGCTCACCGAGTTCGTGCTCCGTGGACAAGAACTGCAGGGCGCCGAGCATGCCCTGCGAGATCCACACGTAGGCGCCGATGCTGCCGGCGTCGTACCCGCCGAATCCGCCGGTGGCGCCGACGGCCGCGACCATGACCGACGCGCGCACGAACCCGAAGACGGAGTTGGTGAACAGTCCGGCGAACATGGCCAGTTTGTAGTGCCACTGCCGCCGGAAACCGGCCACCAGCAGCCGCCGGTAGACGGTCGCATATCCCCAGAAATCGGCCACGGCCCCGAGCACCCTCACCCCACCTCGTCCGGACACAAGGACGAGACCTTACCGCGCATTCATCTTCGGGGAAAGGCTATTTCACGATGCGGTCCGCGCCGCCGCGGGCTACAGCTCGGCAGCCAATCTCGTGCCCTGATCGATGGCGCGTTCGGCGTCCAGTTCGGCGGCCAGCTGCGCCCCGCCGATCACGTGCACGGGGATTGCGGCGGTGGCGAGTTCCGATTCGAGGTCGCGTACCGATTCCTGGCCCGCGCAGACGATCACGTTGTCGACCCGGATCACCTGAGGCCGTGCCCGCTGCGGCCCGAAGCTGATATGGACCCCTTCGTCGTCGATCCGCTCGTAGTTGACCCCGCCGATCTGCTGCACCCCTTTGGCTTTCAGCGCGGCCCGATGCACCCAGCCCGTCGTCTTGCCCAGCCCTTTGCCGAATGGTGTGTCCTTGCGCTGCAACAGGACGACCTCACGCGCCGCCGGAGCCGGCCGCGGTGTGCTCAATTGCCCCCGCAGTTGTTCGTCGTCGGCGTCCACCCCCCACTCCAGTTTCCATTCGTCCGGCTTCAGCGTGGGATGGCCCTCCACAGTGAGGTATTCGCTCACATCGAAGCCGATGCCGCCGGCTCCGATCACGGCGACTCGCGCCCCGACCGGTTTCTGCTCCCGGACCAGTTCCGCATAGGACAGCACCATCGGATGGTCGATCCCCGGGATCTCGGGAACCCGCGGACGCACCCCCGTTGCCAGTACCACCTCGTCGTACCCACCGGATATCAATGCGGCCGCGGTGACCGGCGTGTTCAGGTGCACCTCCACTCCGGTGACCTCGAGCTTGCGGGTGAAATAACGAATGGATTCGTCGAATTCTTCCTTGCCGGGGATACGCCGGGCGATATCGAACTGCCCCCCGATCCGGTCCAGCGCCTCGAACAACTCGACTCGGTGCCCGCGCTCGGCCAGATTCACCGCGGCCGACAGCCCCGCCGGCCCGGCACCCACCACCGCGATATGTTTCTTCCGCCGCGTCGGCGCCAGCACCAGTTCGGTTTCGTGACCGGCCCGCGGGTTCAGCAGGCAGGACACCGTCCGGCGCTGGAATGCGTGATCGAGGCAGGCTTGATTACAGGCGATACAGGTATTGATCTCATCCCCGCGGCCCGCGGCCGCCTTGTTCGCCCATTCCGGATCGGCCAGCAGCGGCCGGGCCATCGAGATCAGCTGGGCGTCGCCACGGGTCAGGATCTCCTCGGCGATTTCCGGCATATTGATCCGGTTCGACGCGCATACCGGAATATCGACCGCCGCGGTGATCTTGGCGGTGAATTCGACGAAGGCCGCCCGCGGTACCGAGGTGACGATCGTCGGCACGCGCGCCTCGTGCCAGCCGATATCGGTATTGAGCACACTGACTCCCGCGGACTCCAGTTCCCGCGCCAGTTCGAGGATTTCGGCGAAACTCTGCCCGTTCTCGACGAGTTCGGCCATCGACAACCGGAAGATGATCAGGAAGTCCGGGCCGACAGCGGCGCGGGTCCGGCGCACGATTTCCACGGCCAGCCGGCGGCGGTTCGCCGCCGAACCACCCCAGCGATCGGTGCGTTCATTGGTCCGCGGCGCGAGGAACTGGTTGATGAAATAACCTTCGCCGCCCATGATCTCGACCCCGTCGTAACCGGCGAATCGAGCCAGTTCGGCGCAGCGCACGTAATCGTCGATGGTGCGCCGGACCCCGCGGTCCGACAGCGCGCGCGGACGGAACGGGTTGATCGGGGCTTTGATCGAAGAGGCGGAGACGCTGCCCGGTACGTAGGCGTAGCGGCCCGCGTGCAGGATCTGCAGAGCGATCTTCGCGCCGGCGTCGTGCACGGCGCGGGTGACGATACGGTGCCGATAGGCCTCGGTGCGGCTGGTCAGCTTCGCGCCGAACGGCAGCAGCCACCCGGTGCGGTTCGGGGCGTAGCCGCCGGTGATGATCAACCCGACTCCGCCGCGTGCTCGTTCGGCGAAGTAGGCGGCCAGGCGGTTGATATCCCACGCCCGGTCCTCCAGGCCGGTGTGCATGGATCCCATGACCACCCTGTTCCGCAGGGTGGTGGTCCCCAGCCGGAGCGGGCTGAACAACTGCGGGTAACTCGTCGTCGAGTCCATCGCGGGCTCTCTTTCCGATATTCGTCCGGGCTCCGGCGCGGGCCCGGGGCCTGCCGGACCTCATCACACCATTGCGTACCCGGCGATTACCACCCCCGGCGGCAGATGCGCGGCGAACGGTCTCCACCTGCCCGGATGCCTGGGGCGGCGCTGCCGCAGCCGGCAGGTTTCCCGTTACGGAACCGTCACGAGGAGCTGAATCGAGGGTGTATCGGCAAAAGTTTTGTGTCGTACACCACATGAGGTTTAACCGCATTTCCCCAGGTCGACGCGATACTGGAACGCGTTCATTTCACGATTCAAGATCGTCCTGGGCTTTTTCTCAGGTTTCGTTCACCTGCCGTTCACCTACCGTGACCATTCTGAGATCCGGTCGGAAACGACCTGAGGTTCGACTGCTCCGCGAGATTGTGAACGCCGGGTTTGGAAACAACCGGCCGGACCAACCCGGCACAGCGCCGTAGATGAATACCGCAGACGGTATGGCGACGGCCGAACCCGAACAACTCTACTCCGCCCGAAGGTGGAGATCCGCCGGCGCGGCGGCCCGGGAAACCACCCGGCACCGCGGATGCGCCTTCCGGACCCGAACCGGCCTGTGTTCGGTGTCACACAACAAAACCCGACAACAGCACAGTCATGTTTTTCCGGTCGCGACCCAGAAGTCGCCGCCGAAGATCCGTGCTGCCCGAACCGGGCCGGATCCCGAGACCGATCAAGGAACCGAATCCGCTCATGTCCAACCACCGTTTCTCCAGCCTGCGCCGTCGCACCAAACGCGAAGCGATGGGCTTCGTGCTCGCCAGCGCCGGCGTCGTCGCCGTCACCGCGTCCTCCGCGGTCTCCATGGCCGACAACAGCGCCCCCAGCAAGATCGCCATGGTCGCCGAGCAGAAACCGGCCGCAACCGTGACCGAGGCCGCTGCGGCCCCGGCACCGCACGTGGAACCGGCCGCCGCCGCACCGGCACCTGCTCCCGCGCCGGCACCCGCCCCCGCACCGGCACCCGCCCCCGCACCGGCACCAGCCCCTGCGCCGGCCCCTGCCCCGGTGTACCCGAACAACCTCGACGGCTGGATCCGCCAGGCCCTCGACATCATGCATGCGAACGGCATCCCGGGCAGCTACGAGGGCATCCAGCGCAATATCCTGCGCGAATCCTCGGGCAACCCCGCAGCCATCAATCTCTGGGACTCGAATGCCATCGCGGGCATCCCGTCCAAGGGGCTGCTCCAGGTGATCGACCCCACCTTCGCCGCCTACCACGTGCCCGGCACCCCGTTCGACGTCTGGAACCCCGTCTCGAACATCGTCGCGGCCTGCAACTACGCCGCCCACAAGTACGGCTCCATGGACAACGTCAACAGCGCGTACTGAGTTATCTGCGCCGCCTACAGCTTGGTCATCGGTGTGGGCACATCGTGGACGCAACGGCGCGTACCACTGTCCGCGAGGGTGGCCAGGGGAACCCCACAATGGCGTGGGTGCGCGGTGTCGTGTGCGAACACGGCACCGCGCAGTGCTGTCCGCGGCCCACTTACACTTGTGTATGGCCGATTACGCGCACTCCCCGGCCGCTGAGGCCGGTCGAGCCGCCAAGGCACGGCAACTGGCCGGGTATCTGTGGGACCGGGAAATCACCGGTTCCGAACTACTTCAACTGCCCGCGCAGGTGCAGCGCAAGCTGGCGCGCGCGGCGGGGGTCAACCCGCCGAGTACCGCGGAGACCTGGCGGTCGGTGGCCCGGCTTCTGGACGAGAAAGCCGCCTGGGCCGAACGTAATCCCGATCACCCGGCCGCGCGACGACCGCACCGTGACGAGAAACTGCTGTGGGTCAAGCCCCCGATAACCCCTTGGTGAAGGGACTTGCGGAAGGCTGGCCTGCTGCTCGCCACCGGCTGGTGGCCAGAGTCGCCCCAGCAATTGAGAGCGCTCACCACACCGGTAGAGCGCGTACCTCACCACGCCGGGCCCGCACCTCGCCGCCGGTCGATGATCCGGCTCACCACCAGCCGGTGGCGATCCCTATCTGCCGCTCCAACTCCGGGGCGAGGGTGCGCGCGTAACTGGCGCTGAGGTGGTGCTCGTCGTGATACACCAGCACATTGCCTTCCACCACTCGGCAGATCTCGGGACCGCAGACCGAATCGGTGAGATCCAGCAGGCGCATATTCGGGAACGCCGCCGCGTGCACGATCGCGGGATTCACCGGTGCCAGCGCCGCCGCGCGGGGCATACCGCAGGTCGCGCTGTCACCGCCGGCCGCCAGGCAGTCCACGGCGCTGTAGCGCACCCCGGTCGGGCTGCGCAGCCAGGGCGTATCGCGGATGGCGAGAACGTCGAGACCGCGTTCGGCCAGCGCTGCCCACACGTCGAGGTATTCGGCGGGCACCGCATCGCCCCCGCTCGGCCAGATCGGGGCTGTGGCGGTGGTGAAGACCCAGTCCGGCGGGTCGGCGGCCAGTAGCTCGATCACCGCGCGGGACCAATCGCGGCAGTCGGAGATGTCCAGGCCCCGATACTGGGCGTCGTCGCGAATATTGAGCGAGCAGCCCATCTTCAGGTACACGATCACTTTGATGTCGTGGACCTTGGCCAGCGCGTCCATGGCGGGCATCCAGTGCTCGGCATGAGAGTTGCCGACCATGGCGATGGTGCGGGAACCGTTGGGGTCCCCGTACGTGCAGGTCGTCACCTCTTTGTTGAACCAGTCGGAGATACAGCCGTCGCGGGTGGGCGCGGGAAGGTCGTTGGACGCCTCCAGGATCGAGGGCCGCAGCTTCGCCACCGGCACCTCGGCACCGGCGAACAACGCTTCCGCACCCGGGTATTCGTTCACCGGCAGCGCCTCCACCGGCTCGGAGGGTGTCCGCGCGACCACCACCTGCCAGGAAACGCAGACACCCAGTACCAGCACCCCGACCAGGCTCACCGCGACGCCGGGGATACGGCGCCGCCAGACGGGAGTCGTCACAGCGGCGCCCGAGCGCACGCGCAGTGGCTCCTCGATGAGCTTGTTGGTGACCACGGCGAGTACCAGCGAGGCACCGATGACCAGGAGTCCGCCGTCGAATCCCGCATGCGGTTTCCCGGTCTGCACCAGGTAATAGATGAGCAGTGGCCAGTGCCACAGGTACAGCGAATAGGCGATGGCGCCGAGTTCGACCATCGGCCGGGTGGCGAGCAACCGGTTGACGATCGGCTGTCGCCCACTCTCGGTCGGAATTCCGGCGATGATCAAGACGATCGCAGCGCCCACCGGGAACAGCGCAGCCGGCCCGGGGAACTGGCGGGCGCCGTCGAACAACAGACCGCACACCAGTACGGCGACGATACCGCCGACCGCGAGCAAAGCCGCCAGGGACCGGCCGATCCGGCCGGCGCCGAGCCGCAGCCATGGCAGCGCGGCCGCCAGCAGGGCACCGGCGAGCAACTCCCAGGCGCGGGCGGCGCTGTCGTAATAGGTCCATTCCTGCGAGACCGTCATCCAGACGGCGGCGTAGACGAACGAGGCGGCGCCCAGCAGCACCGACAGCGCCACGATCGCGGGTCGTACCGCGCCCGGCGCGCCGAAGCGCCGGCACACCCACGCGACCAGCGCCAGCAGCACGACGATGGCTACATAGAACTGTCCCTGGACCGCCATGGACCACAGATGCTGCAGCGGGCTCACCGAGGGGTCGGCGGCCAGATAGCTTTCCGCGGCCTGCGCGAGGTACCAGTTCTGGTAGTAGAGGGCCGAGGCCATGGTCTGGCCGGACATATCGGCCCAGGTCGAGTAGGGCTTGGTGGCGACGGTCGCGACGGCCACTGCGGCGAGTACCACCATGAGCGCGGGCAGCAGCCGCCGCACCGTACGCGTCGCGACCTGCCGCGCGTCGACCCGGCCGGTACGTTCCACCCGACGCAGCAACATACCGGTGAAGAAGAACCCGGACAGCACCAGGAAGATGTCGACGCCGCCGGAAACCTTGCCGTACCAGATGTGGAAGGCAACTACCAGAGCGATAGCGATACCGCGGAGCCCGTCGAGGTCGAGCCGGTAATCGGCCGAGCGGGCGGTGGCGCCGGGCTGCGCTGCCGGGGGTGGCGCGGCTGCGTCACGGTCTTTGATTCGCAACAACTGCTCTCTCCGACCTATCGACTTCTCCGCCGGGCCCTGTGTGGGTCGATTGACAGCAGCGAAGAGCGAGCCTCGGACATAGCATGCATCCCTATCACAATGTGTGGTCTCCGGCGAATTCCACCGCTGCACCGGCAGGCTCCGCCACCGCGGCGCACCTCGTCGCGGCATCCGGGGAGTACCCCGCTGCGAACGCGATTTCTCCTTGTCTTATCCAGGCCATACGAGTTGACAACCGAGGCGTCCCTCACAACAGTGGTAGCCGCGCGTTCTCCATTCGGACGCATGATCAACCCCCCAGCAGACATAGAGGAATTCATGAACGTACGCCAGCTCTATGTCAGCGCCGCCGCCGCGGGGCTGACTTTTCTGGCCGCTCCCGTCGTGGGCGCCGGTTCCGCACAGGCCCTCCCTCCGTTGGCGGGCACCGGCTCTTCGACGGTGGATGCCCTGCTCGGTGCCACCGGTTCGGCGCAGTTGACACAGACCGGTTCAGCCGGCGGTGCCTTCAAGAACTGTGACGAAGCGCGCGCCGCGGGTCGGGCGCCGATCTTCCGCGGTGAGCCCGGGTTCGGACCGCACCTGGATCCGGACGGCGACGGGTTCGCTTGCCCCACCGTCTGAATCGAACCCCACTGCGCACGAACGCCCGGTGACGGAAATTTCCGTCACCGGGCGTTGTCGTCTGCGGTGTTCAGCGCAGGATCTTGAACAACACTGCGCCCGCGAGCAGCACGCCCACACCGATCAGGCTGTATTTCACCTTGGGTTCGTTCACCTTGGCCAGTGCCAGCTGTTTGGTGCCCTCGGCGATCCGCTGCGGATCGGCCCGCACCGCGATCTCGTCCAGAGTGCTGGCCAATCGCTCCCGCGCGGCCTCGATCTCCTGCTCGATCCGCTCGGTATCCTTTGCCACCTTCACGCCTCCTGTACCTGGTCTGCCGCGCCCACCGGCGGCCGATGATCACCCCTGGGTCGCGGTTGTCACCGCGGCGCGCCAGGGTTCGGGCACGAGTGTATCCGTGGTCACCCCGGCAGCTGTCGGCTCGACCCGGCCCGGCAGGTCGCCGGCTGCCGTCCGCCCGGGACCTCCGGTGGTGCCTCGCAGCGACCGCAGACCCCCGCCGAGGCCGGATCCGGGAGTCACAAGGTTCGGTTACGGTGCGAGGGTGACCGATAACCATCGACTCGCCCCCGGCGATCCGGCACCCGATTTCACCCTCCTCGACGCCGACGGCAACGAGGTATCGCTGGCCGACTACCGCGGCCGCAAAGTCGTGGTGTACTTCTACCCCGCGGCGAGCACCCCCGGCTGCACCAAACAGGCCTGCGATTTCCGGGACAATCTCGGCGAGCTGAATTCCGCCGGGCTGGACGTGATCGGGATCTCCCCCGACAAACCGGCCAAACTCGCCAAATTCCGGGACAACGAGCAGCTCACCTTTCCGCTGCTGTCCGACCCGGAACGCAAGGTCCTCACGGAATGGGGCGCGTTCGGCGAGAAAACCATGTACGGCAAGAAAGTGACCGGAGTCATCCGGTCGACCTTCCTCGTCGACGCCGAAGGCAAAATCGAAGTGGCCCAGTACAACGTCCGTGCTACGGGTCACGTCGCCAAACTACGTCGCGACCTTTCGGTGTAGTCGCGGATACAGCGCAGCATCCGCCGGCGCCTCGTCTGTCCGGCGCCCGCGTGAGCGCGCCCGTCGCCGATCCGTCACAGCCGGGCTCACTTCGGGCAGCGCCGATTTGCTGCGACCGTGAGGCGCCGGATCGAGGCCCGCCGTAGTCCGCCGGCTCCAGGGCACCGCGGATTCCGGTGCGCATCCCGGGATCGGATCGCGCTTACTCGGTACATAGACGAGCGCGATCCGGCGGAACTTGCTCTCTCCGGCGATCAGTCGTACGACTCGATCAAGCGTTCGTAGCCGTCGAGCAGCAACCCCAGACTCCGTTCGAAGAACAAGTCTTCCCAGCTTCCGTCCTCCTGCTCGAATGCCTGGGCTCGCATCGCCGCCGTGACGGCGGGGAAGCGTTCGGGGTCGATCACGCGTTCGAGAATGTCCCAATCGCCGTCGGATTCCGGGTTGGCGGGGTCGATTTCGGCGACGAGGCGGACCCGCCCGATCACGAACAGTGTCAGGTTCACCACCAGCTGCATTTTGATCGGTTCCGGCACGCGGGTCTGCCCGAGCGCGGACAGGCCGGCCTCCAGCCAGGCCATGTTGTTGGGCCCCAGCGGGGGTGCGGTCATTCGCACACTGAGCCAGCCCGCGTGCTTGGTGATCAAGCGGTACTCCGCCCACGCCCACTCATGTAGCACCGTCCGCCATGGAGTGCCGGGCGCGGCCTGCGGCGGCGTTCCCAGGACCCGGTCCAGCGCGATCTCCACCAGCGTGGATTTACTGTCGACATAGCGGTACAGCGACATCGCGGTGAAACCGAGGCGCTCGGCGACCTTGTTCATCGACAGTGCGGCGAACCCTTCCTCGTCGGCGAGTTCGATGGCGGTGTCGACGATCTGTTCCAGGCTCAACCCGCGCCGTGGCCCGCGCGTTCCTTCCGGCGCCAGGCCCCACATGAGTTCGATCGATTTCGGTAGCGGCCGTTCGGTGTCCCTTGCGGCCCCTGGACCGTGCTGGGTCGCCACCTCCGGACGGTGGTCCGCTGCACTCGGCATCGATCTGGATCCTTCCCGTTGTCAGGCCACGTCCGCCGGACGGCGGTCCCGTTCGTACCGTCCGCCTGATGACGGCACCGAACTTCTTCCTACCCCACCAGGTCTCCACACCGCTGTTGCATCCCGCTTTCAACTGTGTACCATCTAAGCAGAATATATGCCGTATACAGTTTATTGGACACACGGTTATCGGAATGGAGCCGCAATGATCGACCCACCCGCCATCTCCCTCACCGGTCTGGAGAAATCCTTCGGCGATCACCGGGTTCTCGCCGGTATCGACCTCGATGTCGACCGCGGATCGGTGTTCTCCCTACTCGGTCCCAACGGCGCCGGGAAAACCACCATGGTGCGAATCCTGGCGACCCTGACCGGGCCGGACAGCGGAACCGCCCGGGTCGCCGGATACGACGTAGCGCAGGAACCGGACCGGGTCCGGGCCGCCATCGGGGTCACCGGCCAGTACGCCGCGCTGGACAAAGTCCTCACCGGCACCGAGAACCTGCACATGGTCGGGCGGTTGCTGCACCTGGGCCGGCCGGAAGTCCGCCGGCGCACCACCGAACTCCTGGAGCGCTTCGATCTGGCCGCGGTCGCCGGGCGGCCCGCGAGCGCCTACTCCGGCGGTATGCGCCGCCGCCTCGATCTCGCCATGAGCCTGATGGGCCGGCCGGAGGTGGTCTTCCTCGACGAACCCACCACCGGCCTGGATCCGCGCAGCCGCCGCGAACTCTGGCAGGTCATCCGGGAACTGGTCGACGACGGCGTAACGGTCTTCCTCACCACCCAGTACCTCGAGGAAGCCGACCAACTGGCCGACCGGATCGCGGTACTGCACGACGGCCGGATCGTCGCGGACGGCACCCCGGCCCAACTCAAACAGCTCACCCCCGGCGGCCATATCCTGTTCCGTTTCGCCGACCACGCGCACCTGGCCGCCGCGGCCCGCGCGACCGGTTTCCCCGAAACGGATCCGGACGAACTCACCCTGCAGGTGCCGTCCGACGGGCAGGTCTCCCATCTCAAGCACCTGCTGGACGAATTCGCCGCGCTCGGGATCACCGTCGAACGGCTCAGCGTGCACACCCCGGATCTCGACGATGTCTTCTTCGCACTGACCAGCCGGCCGGCCGCGGCCGTACCGGCCGCATAGCGCGCCCGCGCATACCCCCACTCACAGAAAGCCACTCGCGTGACCACCCTCACCTACGCCGCACAGGACGCGGTAACCATGACGGCCCGCAATCTCCGTCATACGCTGCGCAGTCCGGATGCGCTGATCAGTACCCTCGCGCTGCCGATCATGATCCTGCTCATGTTCGTCTACGTCTTCGGCGGCGCCATGGACGTCGGCGGTGCCTTCGTCGATTACGTCGTACCCGGGATCGTCCTCATGTGCGCCTGTTTCGGCGCCTCGACCACGGCGATCAGCGTTTCGGTCGATATCGCCGAAGGAATCGTCGACCGCTTCCGCACCATGGCGATCAGCCGATCGTCCTTCCTCACCGGACACATCACCGAAAGCCTGCTCCGCAATACCCTGGCCACGGCAGTAGTGGTGATCGTCGCACTCGCGATCGGCTTCCGGCCGACCGCCGACCCGCTGCGCTGGCTCGCCGCCGCCGCGCTGCTGGCCCTGGTGGTGGTGGCGCTGTCGTGGATGTCGGCGTGTTTCGGGTTGCTCGCCAGTAGTCCGGAGGCCGCCAACGGGTTCACCATCTTCGCCATGTTCATTCCCTACGTGAGCAGCGCCTTCGTTCCACCGGAGACCATGCCGGACTGGCTGCGCGGATTCGCCGAACACCAACCGGTGACACCGGTGATCGAAACCCTTCGCGGTTTGCTGGTCGGATCCCCCATCGGCGACAGCGCGATACTGGCGATCGTCTGGTGGGGCGCCATCGCCGTGGTGTCCTACGGCACAGCACTGGTCCTCTTCCACCGTAAGACCCGGAACTGACCCGGCTCCGCCGCCGAGCCGGCGGCCGCGACATCAGCCGGCGGTGTTGCGGGCCCCGGATCGGCGGTGGCGCGGTGGTGAGACATGACAGACTCACCGTCACATTCCCGTACTCTCCCACCACCACCTTCGGCATACCGCTAGCCTGGGACATGTGAACGTACGTACGGAGGCCACAGTGAAACGGCGTCCGGACCCTGCGCTGGAATTGGAACTGCAGGACGATCCGCAGGAACTCATGCCGCGGCGGCGTCCGACCCAGGAGCGCAGTAAGCGGAAGTTCGACGCGCTGCTGCAGTCGTCCCGGGAACTGCTGGTCGAGGTGGGTTTCGAATCGTTCACCTGTGAAGAGGTCGCGGCCCGGGCGGAAGTCCCGATCGGCACGCTCTATCAGTTCTTCGCCAACAAGTACGTCATCGTCTGCGAACTGAACCGGCAGGACCTGGTCGCGGTATCGCAGGAGCTGGCCGATTTCCACGGCGAGATCCCGTCGCTGGACTGGTTACGGCATATGAACCAGTTCGTCGATCATCTGGCCAGCCTGTGGATGACCGACCCGTCCCGCCGCGAGGTCTGGCTGGCCATGCAGTCCACCCCGTCCACGCGGGCCACCGGCGCGATCCACGAAAAGGAATTCGCCGAGGTCGTATCGCAGATGCTGCGCCCGCTCACCCCGCGCACTCCCCGCGCCCGGCGCACCATGATGGCCGAGGTGCTGGTGCACGTGGTGTATTCGATGCTGAATTTCTCGGTACAGGACGAGCAGAGCCACGCCGATGCCGTCGCCGAGCTCAAACGACTCATGGTCGCCTATCTGCTGGTGGCGGAAAAGGAATCCCGCACCGCCAGCCAAGGCTGAACCACCCGCCGGCCGCGTTCACCGATCGAAGCCGCGGAAAACACCGTCGTCGTCGACGCCGTCTGCGTAGTCCTCGAAGTCCATGTTGCCGAGCAAGAAGTTGACCTCGACCTCGGCCACAGCGACCGGAGCGATCCGGAATACCGGCTCGCCGCCCCCTCCGGTATCGACTGCCGGTAACGGGTGCTCGGGTCGGTCATCGTGGTGGTGTCGGCGAGGAACATATAGGCCCGGTCACCGACCAGATCCGCCAGCTCGGCGGGGCTCAGCCCGTCGAGGGTCACGTCGTCGACGGGTGTCAGTTCTGTCATCGTGTCTTCGTCGTAGGAAGCGATGACCGACGCGAGGGTTTCGGCCCACGCATCATCGTCGATGAAATCCCTACGCACCAGCAGCGATTCGCCGACGGGCAGAGTCCGTGCCATATGCCTGATTCTGCACTAGGACAGCCGAGCCCGGACACCCGGACCAGCGCATACGGAAAGGGCCCGGAGCGGGCGCTCCGGGCCTTTCGTTGTTTCCTGCTCAGTTCTCCGGCGACCGTCCTTCGATCAGGTCGGCCAGTTCACCCGGATCCTCCAGCACGACCATGGCGGCTGCGGTGTCCCCGTCGTGAGTGAGCGATAGGTGCACCCGGACCCGCGGCAGGAACTCTGCGGCCAGGCCGTGCAGTTTGATGCTCGGCCGGCCCCAGGCGTCGTTCACCACCTCGATCAGCGGGTACGGGTTGTCCCCGATCTGCGGGCGGCGGGCGAAGCGGGAGGAGGCCCAGGCTTTGAGCACGGCCTCCTTCGCCGCCCACCGCGCCGCGTAACTGCGGGCCGGATCGGTGGCCTTGCTCTGGCAGTAACGCCGCTCACCGGCGGTGAAACTTTCCCGGAGCATGGTCGTTCCGGCCCGTTCCAGTTGTTCGGTGAACTCGGAGATGGTCACCAAGTCCAAGCCGATTCCGAGGATGGTCACAGTCGCGCAGCCTACGGTGTGCCGGCCGCGGCGGCATCGGTATCGCCGCCGACGAATCGACCGGTCTCGCAACCTGCGCCGTCGACCTGGTAGATGCCGTCACCGAGGCGAGCGGTCTCGGACAACAGCACATCGGCTTCCAATCCGCGGATCTGTGCGGCGGGGGTACCGTCGCCACCGAACCGCCGGTCGGCCGGACGCTCGTAGAGCGCGGCGCCGCCGCACATCGCCTCGACGATGCGCTGCCGGCCGGCCAGCTGCCGCTCCTGTGCCCGGCGCTGGTACTCGTCGCGCCGACCCGGTTCGATCGCCTGGACGAAAGCCTGCGGATGCACCACCGCGAGCAGACCGGAGACATGCCCGAAGCCGAGCGAGGTGACCAGGCCGGCCTTGAGCGGGAACCGGTCGCCGAACCGCAGCGCCTCGCGCAACCACACCAGATGCGGGTATTCACGCATCTTGTCGTCCACGCAGTCGAGGCTGCGGTTGGGCGGCACCACACCGTTTTCCAGCACCTGGCACAGGCCGATCAACTGGAAAGCAGCCGCACCGCCCTTGGCGTGCCCGGTGAGGCTCTTCTGCGAGACCACGAACAGCGGGGCGCCGTCGGACCGGCCGATCGCCGCGGCCAGCCGCTCGTGCAGTTCGGATTCGTTCGGATCGTTGGCCGCGGTGGAGGTGTCGTGCTTGGAGACCACCGCGATATCGTCCGGGCCGACACCGAGTTTGCGCAGTTCCGCGGCGAACCGGGATTCCCGCCCGCCTCGGCCCGCACCGAGCGCGCCGAGACCGGGCGCCGGGATGGAGGTGTGCACGCCGTCGGCGAAGGACTGCGCGTAGGCCACCACACCGAGCACCGGAAGACCCATTTCGAGCGCCACATCACCGCGGGCCAGCAGTACGGTGCCACCGCCCTGCGATTCCACGAACCCGCCGCGCCGGCGGTCGTTGGCGCGGGAGAAGTAGCGGTCGCTGATTCCCTTGGCGCTCATGGCCGCCGAATCCGCGGTCGCGGACATATCGCCGAAGCCGACGATGCCCTCGATGCCGAGATCGTCGAACCCGCCGGCCACGACCACCTCGGCTTTGCCGAGCTTGATCTTGTCGACGCCCTCTTCGACCGATACCGCGGCCGTCGCGCAGGCGGCCACCGGATGCACCATGGCGCCGTAGCTGCCCACATAGGACTGCACCACATGCGCCAGCGCCACGTTCGGCAGCGCTTCCTGCAGGATATCGTTCGGCCGCGGCTCTCCGAGCAGGTTGTCGACGTAGAGCGAGCGCATCGACGACATACCACCCATACCGGTGCCCTGCGTATTGGCCACCAGGCTCGGATGCACCCAGCTCATCAGTTCGGACGGGTTGAACCCGGACCCGACGAACGCGTCGACGGTGCAGGCGATATTCCACAGCGCGACCCGGTCGATCGAGGACGCCATATCGGCGGAGATACCCCACACCGTGGGATCCCAGCCGGTCGGGATCTGGCCGCCGACGGTACGCGAGAGTTTCGCGCGTCGCGGCACGCGGATCTCGGTCCCCGCCTTACGGGTCACCGTCCAGTCGCCGGAGTCGGCGACCGGGGTGATCACCGTATGCTCCGGTGCGGCCGCGTGGAAGGCGCGGGCCTCCGCTTCGCTGCCGACGGTGAACGACAGGTCCTGGTCGAGGAACACCGAGGTCATCAGCGGGCTGCTGTTGTCGACCATGGCGGCGTCGTCCTCGTACCGCCGGATCCCGCAGCGCTCGACCACCGCGTCGTGGTAACGCTCGGCCAGTTCGGCTTCGGGTACGTAGTCGCCGGATTCGGTGTCGTACCAGCCCGGTTTCGGATCGTTCTCCCAGGCCACCATGCCGGTGGTCCAGGCCAGTTCGAGGACGCCGGCCGCCGACAGTTCGTCGGAGACCTCCATCTCGAAACGGGTACGCGCCGAACCGTACGGCCCGAGTTCACCGGCGCCGACGATCACGACCATATCGGTGAGATCGGCGGTCACCGTGCCCCATTCGGGAACCGGCAGCGCCGAGGTCAGGGTCGGCGGCGCGGGCAGCGCGGCGATCCGCGGGCTGTCCGATTCCGCGGTGACCTCGGTGGTCTCGGCGTCCGCTGCCTCCTGCGCCTGCCGGGCCAGTTCGGGTAGATCGAGCTTCGCACCGGCCAGCCCGCCGGTGAGGTCGATCTGCTGCGGGCCGTCGGCGGTCACCGCACGCGCCCGTTCGGTGGCCCATTTCAGCAGTTCGTCGGCGATCTCGCCGGTCGACCAGGTCTGCACACCGGCCTTCTCCACGGCCTCGACCATGGGGTCGTTGTGGCCCATCAGCCCGGTACCGCGGACCCAGCCGATCAGCGCGTGCACCAGGGTGACCCGCGCCGCCCACGACTTCTCGGCCCGCCACTTGGCGACCACGGCGTCCAGTGCGGCCTTGGCCTCACCGTAGGCGCCGTCACCGCCGAACAGGCCGCGGTTGGGCGAACCGGGCAGCACCACATGCAGTTTCGCGTCGACATCGTGATCGGCGCCCAGCTTGGACAGTCCGCCGATCAGCCGTTCGACCGACCACAGCAGGACCCGCATCTCCATTTCGGCGCGGGCGCCGGCATCGGCGAGATCACCGGCGACCCGCGGCGCCGCGAACGGCAACAGCAGGGTCGGGGTGAACGCGTCCTTGGTTTTGATCTTCGCGCCACCGGCGTTGTCGACCTGTTCGGTGCCGACCCACTCGATGAGAGCGTCGATATCGGTGTAGGAGGCCATATTCGCCGGGACCACCCACAGCGCGGCGCCCTGGCGAGCGTTCGCGCGGTAGAGGTCGCGGTAGAAACCGAGCCGGTTGTCGTCGAGCCGGGAGGTCGTGACGATCACGGTCGCGCCGCCGCCGAGCAGGCGCCCGGCGACCGCGGCGGCGATGGAGCCTTTGCTGGCGCCGGTGACCACCGCGATCTCGCCGGCCCACTCGCCGGCGGCGGTTTCGTCACGGGCCGCGGTCGCGATCCGCTCGTAGTGCCCGGCCAGTACCGATCGGGCTTCGTGCACGGCCCGCTGCCGCCACCAGTCAGCCTGCGCGGCAACGGCTTCACCCACACCGCGGAACCCGTCCACCGGCTGCTGCGCGGTTTCCGCGTCGTCTCCCAGCCACAACCGGGCCAGGTCCTCGCGGGCCGTGGCCCACCGGTCGTCGATGAGTACGGCCTTGCGAGCGTCGAAGGCCGGCGCGACCAGCCGCGGCCAGTCCGAGCCGAGTTCCGCCGATACCAGATCGACCAGGCCGTCGTCGGTGGTTTCCGCCGCGGAGACCTGCTCGTTCAAGCCGAGCTGCTCGAGGACCAGGCGGGCGGCCGAAGCCAGCACACCGTCTTTGCCGGTGATCTGTTCGGTGAATTCGCCGAGCGCGGCGGCGTCCACGGTCCCACCGGCGGAGCCGCCGGCCGCGGGCAGCGAAACCGCTACCCCGCGGCGGGCCGCGACGGCCTGGACGGCGGCGTCGATGGCGGCGTCCACGGACGCACCGTCGGAGAGCGTCCCGGAAACGAGACCGCCCAGATCACCGCCGCGCACACTGGCGCCTTCGCGGGTGCCCAGCGAGACCTCGGCGGTGATATGGCTGGCCCAGCCGTCACCGAGCTCCCAGACCTTCTTCACCCGTTCGGCGATCGCGGCCGGGCGTTTACCGGACGGCCCGAACACCTTGCGCAGGTGATCGCCGATGGCATCGCTGAGCACCGAACCGAACGGCTTGTAGGTGCGGGCGAGCCGTTCCACGGTCGCGGAGAGCGCGCCCATATCGGCGTCGGCGGCACCGTCGATGGCACCGAGCGAGAGCTCGGAGCCCAGGTCGACAAGCAACTGGTTACGCCGCGAGGACACACCGTCGCACAGACCCTCGATGGTGTCGACGGGCCCGATCTGGTCGAGGCGGAGTTTGGTCCACAGCGCGATCAGCACCCTGGTCGCATCCGCCGCGGTGAAGGCGATATCGTCCGGCCGTGGTCCCCCGGCGGCCGCCGGGGCGGCGGCCGCGGGCGCAGGCGCCGGGGCAGCAGCCGCGGCGGGCGCTTCGGCGACCTCCTCCACCGGCTCCTCCACGGGCGCCGGGTCGGTATCGGTCGAGTAGACGACCGCTGCCTCCCGCTCGATATTGAGGACTTCCACGGTGGCGGTGGTGAAATCGGGGAGCTTCAGCGTCTGGCTCGCCAGGTTGGCGACCGTCGGAGTGGCGCCCAGGCCGACCTCGACGAACCGCTCCACACCGAGTTCGCCGAACAGCAGATCCTGGGTTTCGATCCACCGCACCGGGCTGGCGAACTGCCAGGCCAGCAGTTCGATCAGCACCACCCGGCACAGTTCGCTGGGCCGCTGCGACCAGGAGTCGAAGTCCGCGAGCACCGCGGCCAGCGGTTCCGACGGCACCAGACCGGCGATCTCGGCGATGAATTCCCGTTCCAGCGAGAACAGCCGCGGCACCAGGTTCGGGATGTAGCGCCCGACCAGGACCTCCGGATGCAGTTCGGCCGGCAGCAGCTGTTCGAGTTTGCTGCGGAATTCCGGAACGCCCTTGCGCAGCACGGTGGAATGGAACGGCACATCGATACCGGGCACCAGAATGAACGCGCGTTTCCCGCCGAATTCCGCACGGCGCCGTTCGATCTCGGCTTCCAGGGCGTCCAGACCGGCCACGGTGCCGGCGATGGCGTACTGCGAACCACGCAGGTTCAGGTTCACCACCTCGAGGAATTCCCCGGCCGCCTCGCCGACCCCGGCGACGAAACCGATCACCTCGTCGTCGGGCAGCCCGATCTGCGAGGGCCGGATGGCGGCCATCCGGTAGTCGCTGCGCCCCTGCGCATCCCGGGGCACCAGTTCGTGCATGGCCGATCCACGCTGGAACACGACCTCGAGCACGGCCTCCAGCGGCAGCACTCCCGCGACCGCGGCGAGCGCGTTGTACTCACCGACCGAATGCCCGGCCAGCAGCGAGCCCTCCACGAAGGCACCGGCTTCGCGCAGCTCCGCGACCTGCGCCACACCGAGGGTGGCCATCGCGACCTGGGTGAACTGGGTCAGGTGCAGTACACCGTCCGGGTGCCGATGTTCGACACCGCGCGCCTTCAGATAGGTCGGGTTGTCGCGCACCACCGCGAGAATGGAGAAGCCGAGCGCTTCCCGGGTGTGCTTGTCCGCGCGGTCCCAGATCGCCTTGGCGGCCTTGGACCGGGTGCGGGCGTCGAGGCCCATGCCCTTGTTCTGGATGCCCTGGCCGGGGAACGCGTACACGGTCTTGGGCGCGGCGGTGCGCCCGGTCGCGGTCATCACCAGATCCCCGCCGGCCCGGCAGGACACCTCGATGATCTCCGCGCCGGCGTCGACGGCGACCCGCTCGACCCGTACGTCGATCTCGGCGCCCGGCCGCACCATCCCGAGGAACCGGGTGGTCCAGGCGGTGAGTGTGCGCGCCGGCACCGAAGCCTGCGGATCCACCGCCGACACCGCGTGCTGGGCGGCGGCCGACAGCCACATACCGTGCACGATCGGACTGCCCAGACCGGCCAGTTTCGCGGCCGCATCACTGGTGTGGATGGGGTTGTGGTCGCCGGAGACCGCGGCGAACGCGGCCATACTGCGCGGCGCGACCATGGTCACGTCCCGGCGGCGGCGGCGCGGGGTCTCGCCGGCGTCGGCGCTCACGGTGCCCGCGGCCCGCGGCGGATCGGTCAGCTCGCCCGCGCCGGTGCGGCCGCGGATGGCGAACCGTTCGGCGAGGCGGGCCAGCGGCACCACGTCCAGCCCCTGGTCGCGCATCTCGCCGACGGTGACATTCACCTCGACCACGCGGCCGAGGTCGGTGTCGAGCACGGTTCCGGATTCGGCGCGCACCACGAGAATGCTGGTGGCATCGGGGAGTTCGCGCAGCAGTTCGACCTGGTGGTCCAGATGCACCAGGTCCAGCATGCCTTCGATCACGCTCGTATCGGCTTCGGTGCGTGCCGCGCCGAGCACCGCGAATACCGCCGGCCAGCACGCGCCTACCAGGACGTCCGGCACGGTGCGGCCCAGGGTGCTCAGATTCGCCGGCAGCCCGGCCCCGGTGACCCCGGCGTGGTCGGCGATCAGGTCCGGCGTCCAGGCCAGGTTGACGTGCGCGATATTGCCCTTCACCTCGGGCAGCGACTGCCCGGCGGCGACGGCCAGCAGGGCCGACATGGCGGCGTCGGCGTCGGTTTCGGTCACCACCGGCGCCCCGCCGTTGTACACCGATACCGGCACGGTGATCCGGATCCGGACACTGTGGCCGGCGGCGAGCGGAACGGCCAGTTCCACATACGAGTGTTCGGCCTCGGGGCCCTCGGTCTCCACGAGCGTGGCACCGGTCGGCGGATGCACCGCGCCCTTCTCGTCCACGACCCACTCGTGCAGATCGCCCAGCCGGTGCACCGGGTTCACCGTCGCCCGGCCCGACCAGTTCATATCCGGTGCCGCGAGCACCACGTCGATGGGGCCGCTGGTCACCGCGGCGACCCGGCGCGCGTCGACGGCCGCCGGTACGACACCGTCGCGCACCAGCGCGTAGGCAGCGTCCTGTTCGAACCGGTCCAGCAGTTCACCGACGGGCTCGTCGACCCGGGTGATCCCGGCGACCGCGACGGTGCCCGGGATAACGCACACCTGATCGGCCGAGTACCGCGGATCATGGGCCTGCCACAGCGAGTCCGAACGCCACCAGCGCCGCACATCCTGATCCACCACGGGAACGAAGTTCACCGGTTTACCGGGCGTCTTGCACAGCGCGATGAAGAACGGCACGTCGGCCGGGTGCAGCAGCGTCTGCCGGGCCGCCGGATACTGCTCCGCCAGCCGCGCGAGCGCGGCGGCCGGGTCCTCCAGATCCTCGTCCCGGAACAGGGAGTCGATAGCACCGCGATCGGCCGGCGCGAGGCGGGCCTGCGCCCGGCGCAGCATCTCCGCGAACCGGTCGCGCCAGCTGATATCCAGCCAGACCGAACGGGTGGAGGCGGCGATCGCGTCTCCGAGATCGGACCCGCAATCGAAATCCGCGCGGCATTCCTGCCCCACCGCGAGCTCCACATACCGTTCGAGCCAGGCGAGGTAGGTCATGGCCGGCACATCGCCGAAATACGGTTTCGCGGTCGCGTTCAGGGCCGCGATGATCTCCGCGCGCCGCTGCGCCACCGCATCCGCGTCACCGGCGACCTCGTCGAGCAGCCGACCGGTCCGCGAGGCGGCATTGTCGATCTCGTGGATATCGGCGCCCAGCTGGCTGCGTCCCGAAGCCATTCCGCCACTGGCGGTTCCGGCCCCGACCCAATCCGGCGTTCCCGGGGTGTCCACCAGCAACTGCTTCACCTCGGGGGCGGTGGTCGCCTCGAGGGTCGCCATGGCCGCGGTGCCCACCAGAACACCGTCCAGCGGCATCACCGGATAGCCGTGTGCCGCCGACCAGGCGCCGGTCAGGTACTCGGTGGCCCGCTCCGGGGTGCCGATACCACCGCCGACGCAGACCACGACATTTCCGTGAGTGCGCAGTTCGGCGTAGGTCTCGAGCAGCAGATCGTCGAGGTCCTCCCAGGAGTGGTGCCCACCGGCCTTACCGCCCTCGATATGCATGATCACCGGATAGTCCGGCACCTCACCGGCGATCCGCAGCACCGCGCGGATCTGCGCGACGGTGCCCGGTTTGAACGCGACGTGGCTGATCCCCACCTCGGTCAGTTCTTCGATCAGCGCGACGGCTTCCTCGAGCTCCGGGATACCGGCGGTGACGATCACACCGTCGAACGGAGCGCCCGCCGCGCGGGCTTTCTGAACCAGCCGCTTACCGCCCAGCTGCAGTTTCCACAGGTACGGGTCCAGGAACAGCGAATTGAACTGCACCTGCCGGCCCGGGTGCAGCAGCTGCTTCAGTTCTTCCACGCGATCGGCGAAGATCTGCTCGGTCACCTGGCCGCCGCCGGCCAGTTCGGCCCAGTGCCCGGCATTGGCGGCCGCCGCGACGATTTTCGCGTCCACCGTGGTCGGGGTCATCCCGGCCAGCAGGATCGGCGACCGCCCGGTGAGCCGGGTGAACGCGGTCTCCACCACGATCCGCCCGTTCGGCAGCCGCACCGGCTTCGGCGCGAAGGCCGTCCACGGCTGCGCCACCTCCGGCGTCGCGCCCGGCGTGAGCAGATTGCGCTGCCCGGCGCGGGTCGCCACGGCGATCATGCCGACACCGCTGCCCTTCAGGGCACTGCCGCTGACCCGCGACAGCAGATCGCCGGGGCCGAGATCGAGGATCCACTCCGCCTCCGCGCCCACGATCTCGTCGACGGTCGCCACCCAGTCGACCGGTTCCACCAGGATGTCGCGCGCCATCTGCCCGGCCAGTTCGGTATCGAGCCCGCACTGCGCGGCCCAGCCGGAGACCAGATCGACGGTGTCGCCCAGCGCCGGATGATGGAATGCGACATCCACATCCAGGTCCTCGAACACCGGCGCGAACACGGCACCGCCGCGCTGTTTGGCGGCCCGCTCGCGGTCTTGTTCGGCGTGCAACTGCTCGCACCGCTGCCGGACCCGCAGCAACGCATCCGGGGTGCCGGAGAGCACTACACGACGCCGCCCGTTACGGATCGACAGCACCGCCGCGGCCAGCGGGTCGACGTCTTCGAAAACCTCGGCGAGAACGGCACGCAGCTCGTCGGGGTCGATATTGGATACCGCGACCATCGACGAGCGGTCACCGACCGGCATCAGCCCACGCCGGCGTGCGACCAGTCCCGCCGCCGCGCCGACGAGCTGACCGATGGCCAGCATTTCCGCGTCGCGCTGCCCGCAGGTCTTGACCGCGGTCGCGGCCAGCAGCCCCTGCGAATGGCCGACGATCGATACCGGCGCGAACTCCGCCGGGTCCAGCCCCTGTAACCGGAGCGCGCGTAGCGCGGCGAGCTGGGTCAGCAGCACACCCGGCATCGACACGGCCGCGGAGCGCAGCACCCGCTCGGAGGGCGCGCCGGAGGCGTCGGCTTCGTCGTCGGCGAGATCGTCCTCGAGCATCCAGGCCACCGGGTCGAAACCGACCGGGCGCACCGTGAGCAGCTGATCGGCGACCGGCTCCAGCAGCGCGGCGGCCTCGTTGACCAGCGTGGTCAGCTCGGGCTCCAGCGCCGCGTCGCGGGCGATTTCGGACAGTTCCCCCAGCCAGCTGGCCCCTTGCCCGCCGAAGGCCAGGGCGTAGGGGGTGCCTGCGCGCAACTGGTCCAGCAGTGGCGTGCGATTCGTCTCGGAGACAGTCCGGCCCGCGGTCGCGTTCGCCCGGTATCCGGGACCGGACGCGGTGCTCTCGTTAATCGTCAAGACGCTTCGACTTTCTCTCGTGGCGACAGGTCTGCGGAGACGTCCCCGGCTCCCGGCCGCGCGCGGAATCCCACGCTCGACGGCCTGATATGAGCGAGGATTCCACAAAATCATGAGGGAACCCTCACGTTTGCCGCCCCGCGCGCCACTTACCGGCCGGTATTCAGGCACATCTGTACCAGAATCACGCGAAACATGATCCACCCTCATGTTTGAACTCGCAGGTGAGGGCGCGTACTTACCACGGCGAAACATGAGCACCCCTCATATTGAGGTTTATCGTATCGTTATAATCGCAGGTCGGGTTACCGGTCAGTACGAAACTCCGGCCCACGTCTTCGCGATCCCGCCCCGGCCCGGTAGAGTTTGGACGGTCGTACCATCAAGCGCGAGTGGCGAAATTGGCAGACGCGCCAGATTTAGGTTCTGGTGTCCACGGACGTGGGGGTTCAAGTCCCCCCTCGCGCACAGAACGGCGGTGAACGCACCCACTCGGGCCGCAAGGTGTTCAAGCGCCACTCGAACACCACCTGGCGGATCTGCGATCGCCCTCGCCCCATCCTCACGTCGCTGAGCTGCGGCAACATGCCGGCCGCAATCTACCCCCGGCTCGATACCCAGGGGGTGTCTTCAGCATCTCCAGTGGTGACCGCCGCCGGTCGAGCCGGAGACGGCAGCGCCGAGGCTCTGGCCGTCGCGCGGTGGTGCTGGAGCAGAGGGAATCTCCTGGCCGATCTCGCCGCGCCTGCGATCCGTGTGCCGGCCAGACGGGGCTATGGGGTTGCGTCCACTCGATGTCGGTATACGCAGCCCGACCCACTGCGCGGAGGGAGCAGCCGTGCCCGAACGGCTCCGGGCGCGTATCGACAACGCCTACCTTCGCGACCGTGCTCCCGCCGACTCCGGAGACTCCGTCGGGCACGTATATATCTCATCGCGCTCCTGTTCGCGCCCGGCGTCGGCGGCGAACCGAGGCCGCAGCAGAATCCGGCGCATGTGCCGTACCGGATCCGGCCGGGCATCGACTCGCTCGACAGCTCTGGGCGCCGAGTCCTGATCCGACGGTCTGCGGCTGATCCGGATGCCCCCTTCGTCGCGCACCGGGATAAACGGCGGACTACTGCGGTAGGCCCCCAGATCCGCTACACAGCCGCCTTCCGAGTCGTAGCCCACGCCGGCCCAGATCATGCTCTTGGGCGGGAAGCCCTCGTTGACCAGCGCGGCCGCCCGCCGGGCACACGGGGCCCGCAACGGACAGTCCGCGCAGATCCGAACCGCCTCTCGCCAATCACGAGGGCTACCGGCATCGAGGTCCCACCCAGCCGGGTTATCGGCGCAGGGCGGACGCCGCGGCTTCCTCGACCCATCCCTCATCACATCTGTCCTTGCTCACTCATCCGACAGAACGATTCTGGAAACAGCGGGCAATCGTGCGCATCGGCGAACTGAACGAGGAACCTAAGTAGAAAAATACCTACGTGCGTCCCGAAGAAACCCGGAACGGGCGGCTTTCCCACCAGCGGGAACTCTCCGTGACGATCTCCGTACGATTTTCAGACGGCGGCCAAACGCAGGGAGTTCCGAGAATGTCCGGCATCCGACAGGTGCAGCAAGTTTTCGACGCGGGCGTCCTTTCCTTGGGACTCGTCGTGGACGGGCGGGAATCGACACGGGATCTCGACTACGCGAAAAGGGCGTTCACCCGCGTAACCGAGTGGGATCCGGATATGTGCGATGCCTGGCTGGGCCGCGCCGCGGCGGGCGAAGTGACCCGCGAGGTCCTGTTCAACCTGCACCGGACCAGCGGGGCCACCCTGTTCCGGGAACAGCGCCGGATCGGCTTGCGGCCGCGAGAGTTGGCGGGCCGCTTCGTCATCGGGGCCTATATCGACTACCCGCTGGCCACCTACGTCGAAATCTGGTTGGCCCAGGCGAACCAGTTGATCACCGAGGGTGAATACGACGAAGCCGAACGACTGCTGAATCAGCTCGACGAGCACCGCGTGACCCAACCGGCCGGGCCGGAACGGCGCATCGACGCCCGCGTTTGCGCGTATGTGCGGGCGCATCTGCATTACACCACGCAACGGTGGTCCGATGTCATGACCGTATTGGCGGGATCGGCGGAATGGGACGACCCCTATATGGCAGCGGGCGCCCACATAATGGTGGGTTCGGCATGTGCCCAGCTCGGGCTCTTCGGCGAAGCGATCCGCCGGCTGGAGATGGCCGAGGCGGGCCCGGTTCCGGCGGCCCGCACCGCCGCCATGTACTGCCGTGGTCTGTGTCTGCGGGAGCAGTCCCAGGAGGACGAGGCCCGGAACCTGTTCGAGCAGGTCTACTCGGAGGCGCCCGATTTCGGCGCCAACGCCGCCGCGTTGGGCGATACATCCTTCCGCCTCACGATCACCAGCCGGGAACAGATCGACAGCCGGGCGGACCGCTGGGACCCGGAATCCGCGCCGTCCCGCGACCATCTCGAGCGCAAGGCATACGAGCACCGGGCTCGCAACATCCTGGCCGAGGCGCGCGCCGAACTCGACGAACAGATCGGCCTGGCAGCGGTGAAGACTCAGGTCGCGAAGCTGCAATCCACAGCCGCTCTGGCGAAGGTCCGGGCAGAGAAAGGATTGGCCAGCGCATCACGCGGCCAGCATCTGGCATTCACCGGCCCACCGGGCACGGGGAAAACCACGGTGGCGCGGGTCGTCGCGAAGATCTACTGCGGCCTCGGGTTGTTGAAAACCGACAAAGTGGTGGAAGCCACCCGTCGCGATTTCGTGGGGCAGCATCTGGGTAGCACCGCAATCAAGACATCGAAATTGATCGACAGCGCGATGGACGGGGTGCTGTTCATCGACGAGGCCTACACGCTGGTCCAGACGGGATTGTCCGGCGGCGACGCGTTCGGGCAAGAGGCCATCGACACGCTGCTGGCCCGGATGGAGAACGACCGGGACAGGCTGGTGGTCATCATCGCCGGCTATGACCGGGAGATCGAGCGGTTCCTGGCCTCCAACGACGGGCTCGCGTCACGGTTCGCCAAACGCATCAAGTTCGACTCCTACACGCCGGACGAATTGGGCCGCATCGGCCAGGTGATCGCCGGGAAACGGGATTCGACCGTCTCCGAAGCGGCCCTCGAACTGGTGGTGCAGGCGTGTTCTGCACTATATGAACAGGAACGGATCGACCAGAGCGGATCGGCGCGCCGGGGAATAGATATCGCCGGTAACGGACGGTTCATCCGCAATATCATCGAGGCGGCCGAAGAGGAGCGCGAGTTCCGCCTCGCCGGAGGCAACGCCGATGACCTGCTGGCGCTGGCCGATCTGGACGCCGACCAGCTGATGCGCATCGAAGCCGAGGATATGCGCAAAGCGCTCGACATCGTCTTGGCGACAGTGAACTGACGACACCTCGGTCGGACCGATCCGCCCGGGCCGGCGGATCGGTGGCTACTGCGCCGGCGGCAGGTAACTGAGCTGGACCATCTCCGTCTCACGGCTGCGGGAGACGAACGCAGCCCGTCCCTGCGGCAATCTGGTGGACCGGAAATCGCCGAGCAGGATCCCTTCGTCTTTCGGCGCACTCATCAGCAGGGCGTCCACGGACAGGTCCTTGAGCACACCGAGGACCGGATCGTAGAGCGCGCGTGCCGCGCCGCCCGCACGCCGGGCGACGATCACATGCAAACCGATATCACGCGCTTGCGGAAGATATTCCAGCAACGCCACCAGCGGATTGTTGGAGGAGACCATATCGTAGTCATCGACGATCACATAGATCTCCGGGCCGGTCCACCAACTCCGGTCGCGCAGTTGCTGCGGCGTGATATCGGCGCCCGGTAGGCGATCCGACAGATAACCGGCCACCTCGGCGAGCATCCCGATCGATGTCTGCGACGAGGTCGAGTACCCGGCGAGATGGCGGCCTTCGACAACTCCGAGCAAGGTGCGCCGGTAGTCCACGAGAATGATTCGGGCCTGTTCTGCGGTGGAGCGCTCGACGATCCCGGTGATGATATTGCGCAACACCATGGTTTTCCCGGCCTCGACATCGCCGAAGATCATCAGGTGCGGTTGCGCGTGGAAATCGATCACCACCGGCTGCAATTCGGATTCGGCACGACCTATCGGCACCCGAGTCCAGGACAGGCCCATATCGGCGGCCTCGGCATCCGCGACGACCTTCGTCCGGTCTACCCGCGCCGGCAGAATCCGCACGGTCGGCGCGCCGCTGTCACCGTAAAGCTCTATGAGTTGCGTCCGAGCCGCTTCCACCCCGTCGGGTAGCGTCTCCGGGTCCACCTCGGAATCCAGCCGGGGCAAAGCGATCAGCAGGTGCAGGCTTTCGGCGGTGAGGCCCCGCCCCGCACGCCCCACCGGGACGTGCACCGCGGCCCGCCGGTTCATCTCCGAATCGGACGGGTCGCCGAGCCGGAGTTCGATCCGAGTGCCGATCTGATCCCGGACCACCGGGCGGATCTCCAGCCATCGGGCCGCCGAGAGGACCACGTGCACACCGAACGAGAGCCCCTGCGCAGCGATCGTGTTCACCGCGCCCTCCAGCGCCTCGAACTCCTCACGAAACGCACCCCAGCCGTCGATCACCAAGAACACGTCGGCGAACCGGTCTTCCTCGGCCGACGCCGCGGCGCGCCGAGAGCCCTGCGCACCGTCCACGGCCCGCCGGCGGTAAGCAGCCATGTTCTCGACGCCGAGGGCCAGGAACCGCTGTTCCCGTTGCCGGAGCAATGTGGTCATCTCCGCCACCGTGCGACGTACCTGATCGACCTCCAGCCGGCTCGCGACGGAACCCACATGGGGTAGCCCGGCCAGCCCGGCCAGAGAACCGCCACCCAGGTCGATGCAGTAGAACTGCACCTGTCGCGGGGTATGCGTCACGGCGGCGGCCATGATGATGGTGCGTAATGTCGTCGACTTCCCCGACTGGGGGCCACCCACCACGGCCACATTTCCTTGGCCTCCGGACAGATCGATGGTGAGGGTGTCGCGCTTCTGCTCGTACGGCTTGTCCACCACGCCGATCGCCAGCCGCAGATCGCCGGTGCGGTTCTCTGGTGTGCGCCAATGTGGCTGAGGAAGCAGCATATCCACCGTCGGCGAAACGTCCAGCGGTGGCAGCCAGACCTCGTGCGCGGGCCGGCCGTATCCGGTCAGCCGTTCGACCACCACTTGCAACAGGGTGCGCTCCGACGGCGGCGGCGCGTCGTCGGCGAGCATCGCCTCCAACTCGTCGAGATCGGGTAGTTCGACAGTGCCGGACGCGGTCTGTTCGATGCGCTCGCGGACAACCACCGGCGCGGCCGTGAACACCTCGACCGATTGCCGGCCCTCCACCCGTTCCGCTGTCCGGCGGGCGCCCAGCGGCGGGGTGTACGGTCCGGAGACATAGGTCGCGTTGAAACGCAGCGGATCGTCGGCATCGGTTTTCAGATAGGCCGACCCGGGCACACCGGGCAGGTGGTAGGCGTCGGTGATACCGAGTACCTGGCGGGATTCGCTCGCCGAGAAGGTCCGCAAACCGATGCGGTAGGACAGGTGGCTGTCGAGGCCGCGGAGTTTGTTCTCCTCCAGCCGCTGCGACGCCAGCAGCAGATGCACTCGCAGTGACCGCCCCAAACGGCCGATCATCACGAACAGATCCGCGAAATCCGGTTTCTGGGAGAGCAATTCAGAAAATTCGTCGACAATGATGAACAGCGCGGGAAGCGGATCGAGCTGCGCGCCGGCCGCGCGCGCCTTCTCGTACTCGGTGACATTGGCGAAGTTCCCCGCCGAGCGCAGCAACTCCTGCCGCCTGTTCAGCTCACCGGCGAGGGCGTCGCGCATCCGGTCGACCATCGCCAGTTCGTCCTCGAGATTGGTGATCACCGCCGCCACATGTGGGAGCGGATCCAGGCCGAGGAAGGTCGCCCCACCCTTGAAGTCCACCAGAACCAGATTCAGCAGATCCGGCGAATGGGTGGTGACCATGGACAAGACCAGCGTGCGCAGGAATTCGGATTTGCCCGAGCCGGTGGCGCCGATACACAGCCCGTGCGGACCCATTCCGTTCTCCGCGGATTCCTTGATGTCGATCTCCACCGGCATGCCGTCGGGGGTGACACCGATCGGTACCCGCAACCGCTCGCGGGCGTTACGCGGCCGCCACTCCACCCGCGGGTCGATCCGGCTCGCGTCCGGGATCCGCAGCAGCGACATCAATCCCGGGTCGGCGCGCCGGTCGTCCAGGCTCACCAACTGCGCCGCCGTCGCAATCCGATAGCGGGCCAGCGCGCGCGCGAAAGCCTCGGCCGCCGCGATGGATACCACATCACAGGCCGCGAACTCTTCGGTATCTGGTCCGGATTTCGCCGCCAGCATGCCGGCGTCGGTCACGACGAGTTGCAGTCCGCGCCGTACGGCCAGCCCGGCCGGTGGCGCCGTCAGATCCAGTACGGTGACCGAATCCATCCCGGATTCGGCGACCATTCGTTCGGTGCCGTTGACGAACCCGTCGTCGATGATCGTCACCAGGTGCATGCGGCCGGGGGTCGGGGTGGCGTTACGCATGAATCGGCCGCGTTCGAGCAGGTCATCGGCCAGTGCGGTCTCCAGTTCGGCCAGCGAGTGGTACATCATGCGTGCCGAGCCCATACCGTCGCGCAGTTCGCGATGCTGGATCTGCGGCAGCCATTTCGCCCACGCCCATTCCGGACCATCCGGATCGGCGCACACGACGGCCACTGCCAGGTGATCCACTCCATGGAAGGCGCACAGCTGCAGCAGGAGGGTGCGCATCAGCGCCCGGGTCCGGGTGCGGTCACCTTCGACGTTGATCGCCGGGAAAGCGCGCAGCGACAGCGCGGTCGGGAGGTGGTGCACCACCGAGTGGGTGCGCACGAACCGGCGCAGCGCCACCGTCGACACCGGCTCGAGGTCTTCGAGCGGGCCGGTTTCCGGGCGGCCCAGTTTGGTCGCGATCCGGTGACTGCCCACCCCGATCCGCGCGTGCCCGAAATCCGGATCACCAGGCCGGCGTTCCCACATCCGCCGGGTGCCGAGCAGCGCGCGCAGATCGGCCGGGTCCGGATGACTCCACAGCAACGACTCCCGCTGCTCGACCGCGATCTTGTGCACATCCTTGCGCAGCTGCGAAAGGTAGCGGAAATAGTCCTTACGGTCCTCGTTCAGCTCGGCCGCGCCCTTGGCGCCCCCGCGCCCCATCCCGCCGGCGAACATCCCGACCACGGAGATCAGCATCATCATCGGAAACATCATCATGAGCGGGTTGCTCAGGACGCCCCGCCCGCCCGTGGCGAACATCAATGCGATCATGCCGACGACGGCCACGATCATGACCACCGGCAGCAGTTTCATCAGCAGTTTGCCCGGGACGGGCCGCGGCAGTTCGGGAGGCGGGTTGAGCACCAGATCACCGCCCGGAGCCCGCGGTGGCGCGATCCGCGCCTGCCGCACGAAACCCTCGATACCGTCGTTGTTCACCGCCACCCACATTCCGCACCCGGCAGTGTGTGCCCGGGTCGTGTCCGGGCGCTCGGTTCACTCATCAGCGTTCTTTCCTTCACCTCGCCGGTAGAGCAGACTCAGTCCGTGCCCCGCCGCCAAACCTGCGAGGCATACGATCGTGCCGATCAGCGCGATCCGGACGGGCCACGGATCCCGCCAGGGCGGCGGCTCCGGCGCCGCGATCGGACTGCCTTCGGCCGCGCCCTCGTGCACATCGCGTTCGGGTAGTCGCGCCGTCAGTGCCGCCACCGGATCGACCAGCCCGGCACCGAGCCGGTTGTCGCGGCCGGGACCGGGCGAATGCGCCGTTCTGATCACCCGTTCCATAACTGCTCCTGCCGTGAGTTCCGGGTATCGGGACCGGACGAGCGCCACCACACCGGCGACATAGGCAGCGGCGTATCCCGTGCCCTCGATCGGATGGACACCGTCGCGCGCCGGCACGGAATCCACCAGTCCACCCGAACCGGGGGCACTGTCCAGCGAGATGATTCCGCGGCCGGGTGCGGCGACCGACACCCAGGAACCGAAGAGAGAGAATGCCGCCGCGGCGCCGCCGCCGTCCATCGCACCCACCGAGAGCACATACGGTGTGAAGTGCGCCGGGCTCGCGACCGTGCGCACCGCGCCCAGCCCGGTCTCGTCGTTCTGCGTCCGGCACGAACCCGAGTCGCCGAGATCGCCGGCCGCCGCGACAACCACCACATTGCGGTCGTAGGCGAATCGCACCGCCGCGCCCAGTGCCCCGTCGGCCAGATCGGTTCCGGCAGCGGCACAGGCCACCGTGGGGACCGTGATCACCGTCGCCCCCAGAGCGACCGCGTGCACGATCGCCGAAGCCAGAGTCGCGGTGGTGCCGAAACCACCGGCCACCAGTTGGCCGGGTAGCCCGCGGCGGTTGTAGTCGGCGGGCTCGAATGCAAGACTGACCTGGCGAATCGCCAAGATCGCCGCCTCCGGCGCCACCCCGGTGAACCCGTCGTCCGCGCTCGGCTGTCCGGCGATCAGCCCGGCGACCAGCGTTCCGTGCCCGTCGCAGTCTTCGGTCCCGTCGGTACCGGCCACATAATCGCCACCGGGTATGAGACGGGGCAGCCGTGGGTGGCGGGTGACGCCCGTATCGATCACGGCGACGATCTGCCCACGACCCCGGGAGAAACGCCAGGCGGTGGGCAGATCGAGGGGTCGCTGGGCCGGCGGCGCCGTCCGCGGTGGCGGCCCGCTCAGCGACAACCGCTGACATACCGTCGCCTGTTTCGCGGGTTCCGGGGACCGGGGCGGGCCGGCCGGAGGTAGTAGGGCAGGGTCGATGGCCGGCGGTATCGCGCGCGCCGGGCCTGAGGTCGCGCCAGGCCAGGCGAGGGCGAGGATCGCACAGGCCAGCACGGTCACCAGGGCCCGCCACCGGCCCCGCGCACGAAGGCGTCTCATATGCTCCTGGCCAGGGCGTAGAGGTCCATGATCCAGACCACCAGCGGCAGCATCGCGACGATGAGCCCGTATTCGAACAACTCCCCCGCCCGGCGGACCAGCGGAGACGGATCCGTCGACGGTCCCACCACACCGAGGAAGAGCGCACCCGCCGCCAGCGCCAGCAGCGCGCCGGCCAGCGGGAGCACCACGTCACCGGCACCGATACCGAGGCCGAACATCAGCGCGATCAAGGTGGCCGAGCCGCCCCCGATCAGCACCCCCGCCTGGATCAGATCGGCATAGGCGCGACCGCGCAGGATCAGCACCACACCCACGATCGCGGCGAGGGCGACGCCCTGCCACTCACGCGACCCGAACGGGTCGGCGGCGACGAATGCGCTGACACCGGTCGCCACCGTCGCCCCGATGATCATCCCGGACTGGAACCGGTTGGCGGCTCGCGCTTTCTCGGACAGGCCGCTCGCCGACGGCAGGGCGGTCGCGCCGATCGCGCCGATACCTTCGATGGTCGGCCGGGGCTCGTGATCGGCCGGGTCGATCACCCCGCCCGCGGTGGGCACCGGCGGCACCGGCAGTTTCGCCGCCAGCCGGGACAGCTGAGCGGTAGGCGTGACGAAGGTCAGCGCCGCCGCCACCCCACCCGCCGCGATCTTCACCGGATCGACGTGCGCAAAGACCAGCACTGCGGCCGCGACCCCGCCGAACACCGCGAGCGTCAGGGCCGCCGCCACGATCGTGGCGGCCGCCCCGGTGAGCCGGTACATCACCACCGCCACCACCACACTGGACGCGCATACCAGCAGCGCGTGCGGACCACCCACTTCACCCGGCACCAGCAGCGCGACACCGGGTCCGAAGAGCACCAGCGCGCACAGCAGCAGCGCCGCCGCGACGCCCGGCACCGTGTGCCGCCGCGCGACGATCACCGCCGTCACGAACGCCGCGACACCGGTAGCTATCGCTGTCGCACCCGACGCGATCCGTGCCGCGCACGTCGCGAACAGCACCATCGCCATCGCGGTGGACAGCAGCGCCACGGCGAGTCCGAGCCAGCGCGCCGCGGTATCGTTCCAGTTCCGGAACGCGCTCTCGGTCAACCGAGCGACCGCGTCGATCACATCGTCGAACAGCGGCGGCGGCTCCTTCGACCGCACCGCGCGCAGCATCAGCAGATCACCGTCGAACACTTCGGCTTCGGCCAGGGTCGCGTCCAGTGAGATCGGTGGCTGCCCGAGCCGGCCCAGCGTCCAGTGCTCGGCCGCCTGCGGCGCGTTCTCATCGGGTTCGGCCGGTGGGGCGTTGCGTGATTCGAGCACCGCCACCAGCTCACCGATGAACGCGACCAGCGGCACGGTGGCCGGTAACCCCAGGTCGACCTGGGTGTTCCCGCCGATCACCGAGACCCGGCGCAATTCCGGTTCGCTGAGCGCAACCGGCTCCAGGTCCGGTGGACCGGCGGCCTCTTGCACATTGTTCATTTCATCTATTCCTGTGCGAGCGAGTCGTATGCCACCAGCGCCGCGGCACGGCTCAACGACGGGCCCGGGACGAGCTGCCCGACTATCTGCCAGGGTGCCGGGGCCGGCTCCCGCCCCAGCCCGAGGATTTCCGCGGTGGCTAGATCGGGTATGCCGTAACGAATTCCGGTATCGGCGATGTAGTACAGGGCGCCCCGGCGCGCACTGTCCGGCAGGTTCCCGGTGACCTGAACGAATTCGCCGGAACTGGGCCGGATATAGGCCGCATCGATACGATCGGTATCGGATCCGGCACTCGCCGCGACCGCGGGTACGGCCGTGTCGGGCAGTGGCCAGATCTGCCCGGTGAGCAACCGCAGTGTCGCCGTCTGCGCGGTATCGGCCCGGGACCAGGCGACACACACGACCGGGACGTCCGGGGAAACGATCCGCGGTCGGGTCGCCGGGAACAGGCCCACCGGCAACTCCTCCACCACCGCGACACCGCGCAACGCATCCGGCGGCACCGCCGGAACCTCGCTCAATCCCTGAGAATCCGCGTACCGGATCACTTCGGCGGTGAACGGCGTGATCCGTTGTACGCCGCCCGCGACCACGACGTAGAGTTCGGCGCTGTCCGGCCCCGCCACTTTGATCACCGAACCGATGGTGGTGCCCGGCACCGGTCCCGGCTGCCCGGCCCGCTCGATAACCGGCGGGGTCAGCGGCGGCACGGGGGCAGTGGCATTGAGCAGCCCCACCCCGGCCTCCCGGAACCGGGTTCCCGACCGCAACCCCAGCGCCCGGGTCACCGCGTCGTTACCCGGGTCGAATTCGGCGCTGCGACCGTCCCACAGCAGGTAGTTCTTACCGGCCGCCGACACCAGCACGGCTTCGTCGCCGGAGAGCGGGCGTATGGTCTCGTCGAGACGCGGGGCGCCCGCCACCACGATCCGGGACAGCCCGCCGACCGGGGTGGTCGATTCGCAGAGACTCCACTGCGAATTCCGCGAGTCCGACGCCGACCCGAGCAGGGCGACGGGAGCACCCGGGATACCCAGTAGCGGCCCGCGCGGGAACTCGGCCAGTTTGGATTCCTTGACCGACGCCGGTTTCTCGGTGGATCCGGTGATCAACCGCGCCGACGCCGCATTGAGCACCGGATGGAGAGTGCCATCCACCATGACGAACAGCGCACCGGTGTCCTTACCGGTCACGATCTTCGCGTTCCCCACCTGCCCCTGTGGCCGAATCAGCCCGAGGATGGCGCAGCCGGCGACGATCAGCACCGCGAACACCAGCCCGACGACCATCGACCGGATCTGCGCGCGCATGGGATCGTGCAGCATCCGCACATCCCGGCGCACCAGGGCGTGCTGAATCCGCTTCAGCAGGAAGCGGTATCCGTTGACCTGGGCGCGGGTGGTCAGTTGGGCAGGCAAGAGGTCACTCCTCGAAGTGCGGTCGTGCGAACGGGCCCCTTCCTGGGAACGGGCCCGTTCGAATTGCCCGAATTCACAGAGGCTCGAACATATCCGCGATCTGCTGGTCGGTTTGCCTCATTCCGAGTTGCGCCTCGACCACCTTGCTCGTACCTTTCGCGAGCACCTGCTGGATTTCGTTGAGCGATGCCATCATGTTCGTGAACGCGCGCTGGTAACCGGCATGGCCCTGGCCACCCCACACCTCCATCAATTTCTTGTCGAAGTCTCTCGCCGACTGTTCGTGCCGGGTCAAGCCGTCGTAGTGCCCGTTCAACATCTGAACCAGCGCGTCGATGCCCGCGTGGTTGTAGTGGGTCAATCCATCATTTGCAGCCATTGTCGTCCTGTCGTCGGTGGTGTACTCGGAATCTCCGGTCAGGCCTGCTGAGCCAAGTTCGTGAACATCGATGAGGCGTCGACTTCCTGAGCCAGCACCTTTTTCGTTCCTGTTCCCATGGTTACAGTCAGTTCGTCCAGCCTGCTGTTCAAATTGACGATGCTGGCGTTCAGCCGATTCTGGAATTCGACGAACGCCGTGCGCGCGTCGCCCGCCCAGGACGGCGCCGAGGCCTCGACATCGGCCTGCAGATTTCGTGCCGTGATGCGGATCGCGTCGACAACGAACGACGACATGTCGTTTTTCGCGTTGTCGACCGCCACGCTGTCGTGAAGCAGATCCGTCTCGTTGGGAGTAGTCATCTCTCCACTTCCTTTCCTTGGATGTTCGATGTATGCGGATAGTTTTTGATGCGCGATCGGCCGGTGTTCACAATGTGAGGGCTCGATCGGGCGGCTCGGACAATTCGTCGGTTGCACCTATCACCGGTGTCGCCGAATCCAACGCTGTGTCGTTCACCTCCTCGCCGCGGGCCGCGACAACAGGACGATGTTCCTGTTCCTCACCGGGATCCCCGGCCCGCGCACCCATGGCCATCGGACCTGCGAGCGGCATCATGGACGCCGAGTTCATCGCTTGGCTGGTGCGGCTTTCCTGGACCGCCGCGCTGGTGGTACCGGTTCCGGCGGCCATGTCCGCCTGGATCGGCATACTCGCCCGCAGGACGTTGTGCTGGAACGGTCGCGGTACAGCCACAGTGCGCGATCCGGGCGAAGTGGCGTTCCCGCCTGCGGCCGCAAGACCACCGGCTACAGCGGTCCCGGCGCTGTACGGCGCCAACGGGCTCGAGGTGTCGCCGGCCGCCCGAGGCGGGTGCTGCCCGCCCGCGATCCGCTCGGCCTCCCGCACGCCACGCTGCACCAAACCGGCCACCGGTTGCACCACCTGCATGATCTGCTGCAACCCTTGTTGCCCACCACCGGCCGCCGTGGTATTCGGAGCGCTCGTCACCGCGACCGGTTGCCCGGCGGCCTCCATCTGGCATTTGCAGGCTTCCAGGACACAGCGAACCTGCGCCACCACCGCCGCCGATTCGGCGGCCGCCGTGGCCGCCGCGGCCGCGATTGCGGGCTGCCCGCCCGGGACCGCCGCCAGCATCGCCGTCGTGGTGGCGAGTTTGGCCGCGATCGCCGCCAATTGCGCGTTACCGGTGAGCACCGCCGCCGCAGCCTCGGACACGATGGTGTTGATCTGCGTCGCCTGTGCCGAGATCTCCACCGCGTCCGACTGCGCCTGAGTGCTCTTGGTCGCCGCCGCCTGGGTCGCCTGCCCAGCCAGCCCGGACAGCAGCCCGATAGCCGACGAACCCAGCGAGACGACCTGGGAGAGGCCGCTCACGATCTGCGACAGCACCGTCTGCGGGTTCACCCCGCCCAGCAGGTCGAGCCGGCCGGAGCCGAATTGGCCGAGCATATCGGTGATCGGCGCGAGCAATGCCACCGGATCCAGCGCCGGCGTCGGCGGCAACCCGGGTAACGGCGGTAGCGGCGGAAACTGCGGGAGAGAGACACCCAGACCTGCCAGCACCTGCTCGACCGGTTGCCCGCCCAGCGGGCCCACCGGTGACCGGCGCAGGACCTCCGCCACTGCCGGGTCCAGCGGCGCGGGCATCGCGTTCATGCCTGCAGGGTGGTGAAACTCGTGGCCGACCCGGCTTCGGTGATCTCCACCGCCGTCGCGGCAATCCCCGCGGTGGCCGCGGCGGCCGCATGCACCCCCGCCAGCTGCCCGACCGCGTGGACGTGATTGGCCTGCGCCGCCGCGAACACGGCCAGGAAATCCGCGCCGATCGGCCCGAACACCGGGGCCGCCGCCGCGATGGTGGCCGCCTGGTCCACGGCGCCCGCGGTCGTCACCGTCACCGCCTGGGTCGCGTTCACGGAACCGTACTGCCGGAAAGCATCGGGAACGATGCGAATGTCATTCATGGTCGACCTCTTCTAGGTGTCGTCGAACGAATCGGTGTTGTTGAACGAATCGATCAATGCCGCTTGGATTCCGAAAGCGCGTTCGGCCGCGGCGGCAGCCGCCGCCACCAGCTGCCGCTCGAACCGGGCGGCCGGCATCCGGGCAATCGCCCCCGACAGCGTCAGATCCACCAGTGCGCCGTTACCGTCGACCACCACCGTCACCGCGCCCCCGTCGCTCGTCTCGGCCACCCGGATCGCCGCGAGCTCATCCCGCAGCGCCGACAGCCGCTCCGCGTGCCGGACCAGCCGCGCCTGCACGGCATCGATCTCATTTCCCGGAACACTCGCCTGCTCAGCCATAGGACCCCCGCACCCAGCTACCCGGGTCGTAGCCGCCGTATTGTTCGTCGGCCTCCTCCGCGAGCGCGACCTCCGCAGCCGTGGGCAACCCGAGCCGGTCCAGCACTTCACGGTCGGCACCGGCCTCCACCAGCGCGTTGCGCCGTGCCAGGCGCGCACGGTTGGCGGATTGCCGGCACAGCCGTTTGATCTCGTCGGCCAGCACATGCGGATCACCGCGTAGTGCCACCTCGTAGACCGAGATCGCGGTGGGCAGACCCAGTTCCGTGGTCTGCACGGTGACCAGGCCGGTGCGTGAGGTCGCCGAGCCGGTGAAGTATTCGGGTTCGGGCGGATTCATCGATCGATCACCGCCTTGTACACGGCCGGGGCCTCGCCCAGCGCTTCCTCGAGATGTTCGGTGGACTGCAGGAACTTCGGCCGCTTGTGCTCGCCGTCCTGACCACCCTGCCCTGCGCCCGCACCCGCGCCCGGCGCACCCGGTGATCCCATCATCGGCTGCTGGGCTCCCAACGGAACTCCGGCTCGCGGTTCCACTCCGGTGGCCTGAGTGCTGGTCTGGACCGGTATGTTCGGCCCGAACTCGCGGGCCGGTGCGAGCGGCTGCCCGGTGGGCACCCCGGCGGGGCCCGCACCCGGCGCCCCACCGCCGCCGCCGAGCCCGCCCGGGGGCGCGCCCCCGCCGAGATCCCGCAGGGCGGCCGGGATATCGGGCACCGCGGGAAGCGGCATGTTCGGGATGGCGCCTGCCTGGATCAGGTTGGTCAGCCCCTGTCCCGCCTGCTGGACGAAACTGCCCACTTGCTGCGCCACTCCGGCGAGCTGGCTCAACGGGTTCTGCCCGGTGCCGGGGGTCACGGGACCGGCCTGCGGTGTTGCGGTGGGATTCGCCGGTGTCGCGGCGGGGTTGGTGAGGCCGGGGTCGGTCGGTGCGGCCACGGGTGTCGTGCCGGGGGCGGTGTTCTGGAGACCGAGGTCGCCCGGATTCGGGACGGCGGCCGCCGGTTGCGCGGCGGGCGGCGCGCCCGGGGTGGCTCCCGGGTCCGCGGTCGGCGCGGGCTGGGCGAGCGGCGCTGCGGGATCGGCGGTCGCGCCGGGTGCCGGGGTCGCGGCGGGATCGGCGGCAGAGCCGGGGATCGCAGTGGCGGCAGGTTCCGTCCGGTCGGGGTTGTCCAGCAGATCCTTGCTGTCCTTCAGGAGCTGATCACCGGCGTCGATGTAATCCTCGGTGAGCTTCTCGGCCTGCTCAACCGTGGATCCGCGGAACTTCTCGGCGTTGTCGACAGCCTGATCGACGGACTTCCGCTGTTCGGCGGGCAAGTCTTTTCCGGCCTCGCGCAGCGCCTTCTCCGCGCGGGCGAGTTCCTTCGCGTCCTTCTTGGTCTCGGCCAGGCCGGTTTTCATATCCCGCTGCCCTGCGGTGACCAGCTTCCGCCCGTCGTCGACCTTCTCCCTCCCCTGGGTGATCAACCGCTGCCCTTGCGCCGTCAACGCATCGGCCTCCTGGATCCGCCCGGCCGCCCGCATCTGCGCAGCCTGCTGTTTCAGCTGGTTACCCTGCGCGATGAGCTGGGCGCCGTCGCCGATAGCCGTCTGGCCCTTCTGAATCTGTGTGGCGCCCTGTTCGATCTTGTCCAAGTTCTTCTGCAGGTCCTTGGCGGCCGTGTCCACGTTGCCGAAGGCTTTGTCCAGCTTTTCGTTCTGCCCGGTCGGGCCTGGGTTCGTGGGCTGAGGGGGAGCTGCGGGCCCAGCGGTCGGACCAGCGCCCGGGTTTCCTCCCGGATTCGCGCCGGGAGCGGGGTTTTCCTTGTCTCCGGGGCTGTTCTTCGGATCCTGATCGCCTGGTTTCTGCGGCCCCGCGCCGGGTTTCCTGCGGTACTCCGGGACTACCGGAACCCATGAAGCAGCCATCGGTTTCCGGTAGAGGTTCTCATAGTCGATCCGAATTACCGACAACGATTTTTGCACACTACGCCCGCCCCGCTCACCACCGTCGCCACCGTTGGTCTCGTACACCTTTTCTCTGGTGCGCCCAGAACGCGAGGTATCAACGGGCTCACCAGTTGCCGGCATATTCTTCCAGGTGGCCCAGAGCCATCCGGCGGTGTACGCGAGAACCTCACCCATACTGGTCATACTTCGAGTCAAGCCCTTCATATGCGCGATATAGGACTCAATTGCTTCGACGGCGCCCTGCTGACCACGCCCTTCCCAAAACTTCAGGGCACCGTTCATATCTTCGGTGAATTGCCCGGCCAGCTTCGTCATTTGCTGAGACATCGAGAACCACAGACGGGAATCCGCCTCCAGCGGTGCATGGTTTATCGTATCCGCCAACTGGGCCAGCGGCACCGGCATCATCGCGTCCTTCGGCGGCAGCAACGACGCGTCCTTTACGTTTCGCACTTCGACGCCGCTCTCCGGTTTATCCTTGAGGATATCTCCCGACGCTCCTATGTCGGAGGAGGCGAACCGCCGCCCCTCTACCAGGTCCGACAGTTCTTTACTATCGTATCTGTACGCCTTCTTATTATCGTCGAGCACACTATCCTCGAATTTGAAGCCATTCGCCGAATCCGCTTCGGTCCTCTGATATTCCTTGCTCGTGAAAAAGAAGAGATCCTGCATACGTTCGAATGCGACACCCAAATCCTCGAGCCCGTCGACGAGTCGTTTTTTCTCCTCGACGAACATCCCCTTCAGTTCCTGGCCGGCGAATCCTGAAATATTACCGAACTCGGCTTGCTGCACCTTCAATTGTCCCGCGTTCCGGACGATGGTTTCCAGTGCTGCACTCGCCCCTTCCAGCGCATGAATAGCTTTCGGGCCTACTCCCGGGTCGAACGTTATGTTCTTGCCACTGCCTTGGTTGGCGGCTTTCGCCTGCTGTACGAGCTGCTGCAGGCCATCTCGATTACCGGCCATCGTCGGCCCCCGCCGCCGGCTCCGCCCACAGGAAGCGGGTCATCCGTGGACACTCCGTCGTTCGTCGTCGACGAGCAACTGAATCTCCTCGATTTCATCGGTCAGCAGCGCCGTGAACGATGCGGTATCGGCGGCCCTGGCCGCACAGGGAGCCCGGTAGACGATGGTGTAGCGACCATCGTCAGCGAGATCACGCCAGCCGACGGCACGCCGGCCCCGACCAGCGGGACCGAATATCGAACGCCCTTGAATCACATCGATCGAACCCGCTCCGGTGATCGGTTTGTCCAGGTAACCCGAGTGGTTCTCCGTCGCGCTGTCATCGAACGAGTCCCGGAATTCCGATCGTCCGTAGCCGTAATCGATCCCTTCAGTTATGTCCTGCGGCCCGTCAGGGTCGGGAAGCGGAACCATCGCTTGCCGACCGGGCCCCAGGGCGGGGAGAAAGCCGACGATATCCGCTGCCCAGGCAGCCGGGTTGTGCTCGGATACGGTGAAGCCGGCCGCGTGAAAGATACTCTTCCCCGGGCGCTGCCGCACGGTGAAGCAGCGCCCCCCGGCGCTCGCCGCATAAACGCGAATCGCCCGCTCGTCACCGGTATCCGGCGCTGTGATTCCGAATATCTCCACAACGATTTCGGGCCGGGTCAACGCGAGAAGAACGGCATCGAGCTCTGGATCGTCCTGCGTGTTGATCTCTGCGGCTACACGCCGACGGGCAGTCATATAAGCATCGTGGGATTCGATGTCGGTGGTGATGATAAGCGGATTCGGCAGCCCTTCCCCGGTCAGGCCCTCCCAGCGCACAGCGAACTCGAGATAGTCGAAGTTCCAGGTGCCGATCGACCCGCCCATCGCCCACACTCCTTGGTCAGTGAACGTTTGCTTTTCATGCTTCCAGCGGGGGCAATGAGACTTCCCACAGCAGGGGATAACGTGGAGGCGGGGGCGAGAAAGGCGTTCAGGTCCGCTCGTCGCGAATGGACGCCACGACCTGCGCGACCGCGTTGTTCACCGCTGCGGTCAGGACTTTCGCGTCTACCGCTGTAGCGGCATCCGGTCGCTCTCCGGCCAGTGCGTAACGGCCGTCGTCCACCACATCGCGCCAGCGCAGGGTCCGCCGGGCGATGCCACGGGGACCGTAGCGCGAACTGCCCTGGACCACATCGATCGTGCCCTCCGACGCGGTGGGTAGTCGCAAGAACCGGTTGCCGCGCGTTCGTACGGCCGTATCGAGCTCGAAACCCACCCTCGGCAACACGATCTCACCGCGCCGGCCGGGGGCGGCAGCGGGCAGGGCCGTGACCACCTGCGTCGCCAATTCCACGGCGTCACCTTCGGTGATGCGGAAACCCCCGCCCCGGCGGGCCGATTCGCCCGGTAACTGGGTCACCAGGTATCCGGTGGGTCCCTGCCGGACGCCCAGCATCCGTATCTGACGGCTCGGTTCGCCGGATGCGCGCCGATCCGCGCCCACCACGGTGATCCGCAGATCCGGGTGGGCCAGGCAGGCGAGGACCGGCTCGGGCAGCCCGCCTCCGCGGGCCCGCAGTTCCTCTGCGGTCGCCCGCTTCCGGCGTTCGGAGTCGGCGAGCAGACGGGTTTCGGAGATGTAGAACAGCGGTTCGGGCAGGAACTGCTCGCCCGTCCTCTCCCAGGAAACCACGAACTCGAGCGCGGTCAGTGCCCATGTCCGGCTCATCGGTCGATCACCGGCCGGTACACCGGTGGCAGCTGACCGATCGCCTCGTTCAACGGTTCTTCGGATTCCGGGTAATCCGCGGATTTGTGTTCTTGCTCGTCCTCGCCGTCGCGGCGGCGGCCCGCCACCGGTCCGGACGCGCCCGGCCCACCGGGGACCCCACTGCGCGAGCCGGCCCGCACCGCATCGTCCGGGCCGATTCCGGCCCGGGCCATGGGGCGGGCCGCGGCCGGGCGCTGCACCGGCTCGGCGGCCCGGGCGGGTGCCGCGCTACCGGAACCCGGCCCGGTAGCGCCGACCCGGCCTGGAAAAGGCCGCGCATTCGACGGATTGCCGGTGGCCTGCGTGGGGCCCGGTCCACCGAGATACGGCGCGACACCCGGGCCCCCGACCGATGAGTCGGGCCCGACCGGTGATCCCGGCTGGTCGCCGGTTCGCGGACCTGGCCCGGACGGATCGAGTCCGCGTTCCGCCGGGCCGAGGTCGCCGGCGGGGTTCCCGAGATTTCCGGCACCGGGATTCGCCGGATCGCCGAGATCCCCGGAACGGGGAGTTCCCACGGAATCTCCGAACACCGGGCCGGCGTCCGGGAGGTCGCCCGGGGTACTGGCCCCAGGCCCGGGCAGGTCGTCGGCGGGCAGCGGATCGGCGCCGTCGACGGGTGGACTCGCATCGGGATCGGCGGGTCCGTCCGGGCCGAATTCGGCGATATCGCCGACGATATCGTCGTCGCGCCCCGGTCGCGGGCCGGCACCGGGCCGGTCGTTGTCGGTGAGGTCGGCGCCCGGCCCACTGGGCGGCGCCCCCGGAGGCGGGGAACCGCCGTTTCCGGAGATCATCGACGTGGGCTGAGGGAGTTTCGGCAGCTGGACCGCCGCCCCCAGCGGTCCGGTGTACAGCGCCTGCATGAAGGACTGGTAGACCGGCGTCATCGTGAATTTGACCAGTTCGTCGACATCGGTCGTTTGCGGCATCGCGCCGGCGGTCTGCCCGAGCGCGTCCCTCGCGTCATCGAGTTTGGCCACGATCCCGGACATGGCGTCGAGCAGGTTGTTCACGTCGTCGGCGTATCGGCGCGCCGCCGCGAACGCCCGATCGCCCCCTTCCCCACGCCACTGGTCCTGTTTCGACCCGACCGCGGTATCGAACACGCCGAACGAGTTACGCAATGTCGCCGCCATCGTGGTCCACAGCTCCGAGGTCGCGTTCACCGAAACTGTGTTTATTCCGGCTCCGAGCTCGAACAGCTCGTCGAACGTCATGGATTGCGGATCGACCCACCCCACCTCGACCTTCTCGGTGTCGGCGTCCCGCAGAAACGACTTCTCCGGTGCTACGAGCACGTCCCGCACGCCCTCGGGTAGCGGCATGTGCATGATGGTCTTGCTCAGCGAATCCGACGAAAGGTATTCGGTGTATCGGTAATGGGTTCCGACAGCGCGCAAGGTATCAGCCATATCGGTGAGCACCGTGAGATGGGAGTCGAGCACATCGGCCAGCCCCCGCGCGGTCTTGACGCCGAAGGTCCGGGCCACATCGGCGCCGTCCGGCAACGGGCTCACCTGCTGAATCGGCACCGCCCGCGCCATCTCCTGCACCCCGCGTATCCAACCGACGAGGTCGTACACCGCGGAGTTCAGCTTGTTGAAAACCTCCTCGTCGATGAGGATCTCGCCGTTCGCGGCACTGCCCACCAGGCCCTGCCAGGTCGTCCCACCACCGGCCATCCAGAATCCACCTCACTGCACCCGAGCCTCGAATTCATCTTCCCGACCCCCGCACGCTCACTCCCCACAGCCGGGAACAAACCGGGAGTCAGTGCGGGCTATACACGCTCGAACCCATAAGGTCCGAACAACTGCTCCATCCGGTGGCCGAACTCCTTCGCCGTCCGCAGCACCTGGACGAAGGAGAAGATCGGGCGTCCACGAGCATCGGTGCGGGCGAGAGCGTCGGCGAAAGCCTTCGATGCTATGGCGTTGATCTGACGCAGTCGGGGGTCCACGAGCTGCCAGGTCGGCGGAAACTCGTGTGCCAACGTGAAACCCTGGTTGCCGAGCAGGCGTTCGATGAACAGTCGCCGCAGCGTCTTCTCCGACCGTTCCCCGTCGATGATCGGACGGTAGTCGCCGTACGTGTCCAGAATTGCCATCGCCTCTTCCAGCGAGCGGATCCTCAGGTTGTACTCGGCCAGAACCTGTCCGAGCACCCGATCCTTCGAAAAGCGCGCCGAGGTCAGGTCCTCGACGGCGATAGCCAGCGCGTCCTCCATGGCCCAGGTGGACACGAGGGTGAACAGATCGACCGCGGTGACGCCCTGCACCAGCGGATCCGGGTCGTATTTGCCGACCTGCCGCTTTGTCGCCTGATCGAAACCCGACCCCATCACCATGTTGTACAGGCGATCGGCTCGCTCCCGCGGATAGCCGAGGGCCAGCGCCTGGGCGCGCAGCAGCCGTGCCGAAAGCAGCTCGTCGTATCCCAGCGGATTATCGCTACGGCGACCGAATCCGTACACGGCGTCGCTGGCGGTGTCGGCGGCGGCCGCGTCCAACTGCTCATCCGGACGAGCGCCGATACGGCGCAACTGCGCTTGGAGCACCGCCCCGTCCGCGAGCAGGCCGAAGCCGTTGTGGTAAGCAGCGGGAACGAGAAACCTGGGCTGCTCCAGGCCGCCGATGATCTGATTGAAACGCCCGATATCGGGCTCCCCGTAAAGGGTGTAGGTGGTGTGCAATCCGCCGGCCGCCAGCCGGATCGCCACGTCCGCATCGGGATGGGCCAGCGCGGCCTCGGACATGATCGCACGCATCATGTCCATGTACCGGGCGAGGATATGCGGCGGCAGGGGGGCCCGCCGGGGATCGTGCAGGTGCGCCCGGATATCCCCGGCGAACAGAAGGTCCTGCGGCCGGCCGCGTTCCTGCAGTACCGCGTAGACGTCGGGCAGGCTCGCGATTCGGAGAAGCCCGCCCGGCTGCTGCCACGAACGCGCCAGCGCATCCGAAAGCCGTGGGCCGCCGTCCCATCTAGTCGTTGCCGACAACGAGTCGTTCACCAAGCGCGCGCCTTCGCCGTCCCGCGGAGCCGACCACCCCGGTTGTTCCCGTAGGTACCGCAGCGCGTCCTCGGGCACCAGTACCGAGCGACGCTGTCCCGCCCGCACCTCGGCGCCGAGCGCGGCGATCCCGGCTCCCCGGTCGATCAGCACCGATACGTCGGCCACCCGCTCGCCGAGCTTGTGCAGCACGATCTCCATGGGGTTGGGATCGGTTATCGAGAGGTCGACGGTCGGCCGACCTTGCCGTATCAGCGGCTCGGCGCCACGGCCGGTGTCGCCTTCGGGACCATCCGGAACCCCGGTCGTCTCGAACCCTTCGGGCGGTGGGCTTCCGATATCGAGCAGCTTCCGCACACGAGGCGACCGGAAAACCGGTGGAGCAGGCAGCGCGGCATCGGGATCGGCTTCCAGCGGGTGGACTCGTCGACCCTCGGCATCGACGAACAGGGGATCGGCCGGATCACCGGTGGGCAGGAATTCGATCACATGAATCGACACCACCCGCGAATCGTTTCTGCGCGGGTCGAATTCACCGATGAAGCGGGTGCCGTAGTCATACAGCCGAAGTACGCCGTTTCGGTTCCCGACGAAATATGCGTGCCCGGGAACGGCCTTTCCTTCCACAAGCCTTTCCTCGATGACCAGGATGCCTCGCATACGATTGTTGCTTTTTGTCGTGGCATCGATACCGTCGTCCGGGTCGGCGTCCGGCCAGCCATCGGGTAGATCGTCGTTACCGGACCACAATCGCCGAGCGATCCGCACACGGGCCTGTCGGACATCGGCGAACCCTTCGAGCCTTCCGCCCATAACCCATTCAACCGCCTCGAAAGGGAAGCCATCGAGGTCGACCGATATCGCTAGATTCGAGATGGCTCGACGCCCGTTTCGCACATAATGGTAGAAGTCGTTGATGGCGAATCCGGCCAGCGCCACACAGTTCGCGTCGTTCGGAGGGTGCATGCCATCGAGAGGATTGCCGAGGACATGGCCGGGAGCCAGTTCTACTCCCTTGCGCCGCTCGTCTCCGATGCGGTGGAGCGCGTAGGTTTCCGCCTCAACGGTACGCAGGCGGCCGGCAGCCTCACCATCCGCGAGTTCGATCCGATCGGTCGACTTCCCGTACTCTCCGATATTGCCCGCGAGTTCCGCAATCAGTTCTCCTGGGATCCCGCCCGTGCGCAAACGCTGCATCGTGTACTCGGGCGCCACCATCGCCTCGGCCAGCAGTACGCGACGCCCGGGCAGGTCCGCAGTCGCCCGGCGCAGCGAATCCTCGACCCGAGCACGAGATTCCGCATGTTCGAGTTCCCAGGACAGTCTCAACCGACCGTAATCGACGGCGGTTCGTTCGAGCTCGTCCAGCCGGGCCATCATCGCCCGGTGCCAGTCGCCGCGCCCGCGGGCTTCGAACTCCGGAAGCAGTCCGCCGAGCCGTTGTCGCATGCCGGCGAAGTCCCGCATGGGAGCGACCGGATCGATCCAGTCCGGTCCGAAAAGTGGCAGATGCGCCTTCATTCCCACGGCGAAATAGCTGTATAGCCGTCTGTAACCGAATGTCATTTCATGGTCGATGCCCACTATTCGATCCCACTGGTTGATGATCCAGTTCGCGGCATTCCTGTCGCCGTTCCCGATGAGCCAGTCCACGAATCCGATCAGCCGGCCATCCGCGGAATTGAGGTAAGGAAACGCGATCTCTTCGTCCGTGCCCCCCAACAATCGGGTCGGGCCGGCGACCGCTTTCCATGCCGCGAGCGCATCCGGCCCGTCGACGAATTCCATATACAGGGCGTCGTCCATGCGATGAACGCGTGGGAAAGGACCTCCCACGGTCCGGCCGACAAGAGCCCCGAGCTCTTCAGCGTCGAGATCACGCCGGAGGCGTTCCGGATCGGCGGCGGGCTCACTGTGGACGACTTTCGCAATCACCTGCCAGCCATCGTCGAAGGTGTGCAGTTCGACACGGAACAGCTGACCGTCCCCAGGCAGCTTGAGCACGGTCACCGTCGGCTCCGACTGTGCCCTCGCCTCGAGGTGACGATCGGCGAACGGAATATCGCTCGGCTCATGATCCGCGGGCCGGGGAATCAACGACCGCTGGATCTCGTCGGCGACGTCCACCCCCACCATACGAAGCAGCCTGCGTATTTCGGCCACACGGTCGTCCATGGCGTAGATCGAGCCAATGTATTCATCGGCCCGCACCTCTGCCCGGTCATAGCTGTCCGCGAGGTGCACGGCGGCCGATTGTTCCCGGCTCAGCATCGCTTCGAGCGTCTCCCGCAATTCCCGGCGACCGGCGTCGGCGCGCACCTGCTCCCCGAGCCCGGCGATGCCCGCGCGAACTGCCTCCGCGCGCTGCGGACTCAGTGGTGCGGGAGCGGCCACCGGCCGGTCGGCTACGCCCGTGGCCGGCTCGGCTACAGGCGTTTCATGATCATGAACCGCGCCGGTGTCCGGTTCCGGTGGTTTCCCGTGGCGCACCGGCGGCTCAACCGGTGGCGGGTCCCAGTCGACGATGCCGCGTACCTGCACCGCCGTCTCGTCGTCGCTGGTCACAGAGTCGATCACACGCCAGCTCAGCCCGTCGGTCAGCAGCAGTTCGTTGAACCCATTGCGTAGAAAAGCGACCGGGACTCCCGCCGGAACTGTCAAAGTCAGTATGCCGGTGCTGTGTTCGAGGAAGAACGGCGGCTCCGGGTCGGCAATGGTGGAAATGAACGCCGACTCGGGCACTATGTCGCCGCGGCGAAGACCCGAAATGAACCGGGCATCGACATAGCGCCGCACCACCACCGCGTCGGGAAGTGGTGCCATCACCGAGCGCAGCTGCTCAACGATAGCGTCGACGTCTGCGGCCGCCCACGGCTTCATCGTGGAATCGCGCCATCCGGTGTCACCGCGCAGGTAGCGGTTTATCGCCGAGCCCTCGGTGATGTAGATATCCAGTAGCCTCCGGTGTTCGGCGCCGTGACCCCAGTGCTCGTCCGCATAGGCCCGCACCGATTCGGGCGAATCGAATTCGACTGCGCCGGACGTATCGGGGACAGCGACCGTATCGCGCGGTGACGCCGGGTACGGCATTGCGGTCTCGGCGGGAATGCCGCTGTCTCCGGTACCGATTGGATCTTTCCCGGCCGACCCACCGATTCCTTCCAGCAACCGGAATGTCTTGTCGACCACCGGTAGCTCCACGGCGAGGTCGGAGGCGATGGGATCGACGGGCACACCGCGCCGGTCCAGCCTGGCGCCGTGCCACCGGCCGCTCGTATCGATCGGATCTGCCGGTGGGCCGATGTAGCCGGCGCCCAGATCGATGACGCGCACCGTGCCCGCATCGTTGACGATCAGGAATGCTGCCGTCTCCCCGCCACCGTCCTCGAACATGATCATGCCGCGCCCGGACGAGCTCGTCCGCACCTCCGGGGCGACCGAGCGGTGGTCCTGGCCCGGCTCCGCGCCCGATACCCACTCCAAGGCCTCGGCGTACCCGCGAGGCAGCGACTCCGCGTGTGCCCCGATCATCCAGCTGAAAGCCGGCGGTGCGATGGTCTCGCCCGGATCGACCGGCGTCGCCGGCAATCGCATCGGCCGGCTCCCCGGAACGTCGTGATACCACGCGTTATGCGCCACCACCAGCAACTGCCCGCACAGGTTGAAGCCGGCGGGCGGCTCGCGGAACAACGCGGATTGCCCCCACCGCACCGGCCCGGATGAACTCACCGCGCCGCGCAGCCACACCGCGAGATCCGCTTCCACCGAGGCGATGTGTCTTTCGAGAGCACGGAGCTCGGCGAAACCCGCCTCGACCGCCGCGTAGATATGCTCCGGGACACCTATACGCCGCATGGCCTCCAGCGTCCGCGCCGGTTGCGCGGCCACCACGTCCACCACTTCGCCGCGGTCGCCGATCGCGTACTGGGAGGCAGCCGGGAACACCTCCCGCAGCCGGACCGAGAGCGCATCACTGATCTGCCCCCGCACGACTTCCAGCGCAACCCGGGCATGGACGGGATCGAGGTCGGTCAGTGCGGCCAGCCGATCCCGCAGCGATCCCGCGTCCGGTGGGAAGAAAGTCTCGGCGGACCGGTCGATGGGACGGCCGAAAGGCGCGGCTACCGGACCGTCGGTGACGGTTACGCGCCGTTCGGCCGTCCCATCGACCGGTACTTCCACCCAGACGATCGGAGCGGGAGCCCCTTGCAGCACCCGCGCGATCGCCGGGTCGCTACGGGCCGCCCGCGCCAGCGCACGCAGGTGATCTCCGGGTTCGGCGATCACGCTCAGCGAACCCTGTTCATCGGAGATACGCAGCACCTGCCCGGCTACCACCTGGGCCGCTCCCCCGACCACGACCACCAGCGCGTCGACCACGGCCGCCACCGCCGCGTTGTGGTGCGCGGGAGCGCCGGCCCCCGTGTCCGCACCAGCGGTTCCGGAATCCGTGTTTTCGCCGGACCGGGCGGCCAGCTCCGCGAACCTCTGCTGGATCAGGACCGGTTCCCGGACGGTCCGGTATCGCTGCTCCAGCGGACCTTCGAGCATATCGATCTTCGCCCGCAGCGCCTCGGCTTCGGCGGTCAGCCGAGCCACACCGATCGCGGGCGCCATCGCATCGAACCCGGAAGCCTCCCGCCAGATCCGGTCCAATCGGTCGACCCGCTCGCCGGTCTCGTCCGGGCGGATGGACAGCCAGTCCACCACCCAATACCCGCTGGCGAGATTCTCCAGCGCCGCCGGATCGACCGCCTCGCGCCACCGCTGCTCCGCGACCGCGTGATACCCCTCCACCGCCACGACGGCAACTCGCATGGAATTCGCCGCCGCGATCAGAGCCACCTGCTGGCCTGGGAACCAGTACGGTTCCGCGAAGCCTGAGCGCGGATACTCGGCCCGGTACCACCCGACGATATCGGCCTGCCGGGCCAGCTCTCGATACCGTCCGGACTGCTCGGCGGCCCGCAGCGCCGCTTCGATCGTGCGCAGCCGGTCGCGCAGTTCCGCGAGCACTCGCTCGCCGCCGGAGTCGTCCCGGGTCAGGTCCAGCAGAAGCACCTCGTCCGGCAACTCCAGTACCCGCAGTACCTCGCGGTAGCGAGCTACGGCCTCGCCATGGCGCCGCCGCACCGAGTAGTGGCGCTCGATCAGCTGAGCTCCGGACAGGGTCGCCAACTCGGCTTCGAGCCGGCCGGCGAGCGACCCATAGGTGTCCGCGACGAGCTCGGGCGACGAAGGGGAAACAGCGTCGGCCAAGAGCCCGATGCTGTGCTCGAGTTCGGCCACCCGCTCCGGCCGGGATGCGGATGCGGGCCAGCTCCCCGGATGCTCGGCCGGGGCGGCCTTGACCCGACCGCCGACCAGCTCGGCCGCCAGCCTCTCCATCAGCTTCGCCGGATCCCGGGCAACGATGTTCCCGAACTCTCCGACCAGCGCGTCCTGGGCGATTCCGCGTGACTGCGGGTCCAGACGCCACCGGCCCCCCTCTATATACTCCACGACGACCGGGAAGCGCAGCGCACCCGTCACCACCCAGAGTTCCACGGGGCCCATGATCGAGAACTCCCGGACGGGCGGCGCCGGAATCCGCAGCCGGAAGTCTGCGAGGTCCCGCAGCACTCGCGCTGACGTGTGGTCGGGTGGAACGTCACCGCCGACCGCGATCGCGCGCCACAGGGCATCAGGGGCAAGGAAGCCGGAGGGCAATCCTTCCACCGAGCCGGATTTCGGTACGAAGAATTCGACGGGAAGCGACCGCCACACCCAAGAATCGATCCCGATCCCGACGACGTCTTTCGAACGGAGGTATGCCGCGACCATGGCTTCGTGGACCTGATGCGGTTCAGGGATTCGGATCCGCCCGTCCGAGACCGACGGATCGAGGAAGACGGGTTCGCCGTCCGGCCGGACCAGCAGATGGCGGACCTCGCCCTGGGCGTCCTGCAGCCACCGGAACTCGTTGCTGTGCCGCCTGATCAGGTCGCGCATGGTTTCCGCATGCCGCCCCTCGACCGCACCGACGATGATCAGCTGCGTGCCGTCTACCCGATCGACCACGGCCGCCGCGGAATCGAACCTCCGCAAGGATACGATCGCCGACGGTGATTCCGCTCCGCCGGAATTCTCGTATTCCTCGGCCAGCGTGTCCAGCGCCAGCCGTACGATCGCTCCTTCTCCCGGGCTGCTCGCAGTATCGGACCGCTCGGCGGACTCGGGTATCGTCCCCGGCGCGGCAGGGGCCACATCCCGCAGCGGCCCACGGAACCGAGGCATGGCACTTGCCAGCCTGCCACCGTTCAGATGTTCCGCGACCAGTCTCGCCATGCCCTGCGGGCTATCGGCGGACTCATCGCCCAGGCGATCTACCAGGGCCTCCTGGGCGGGCCCGGCGGGGCCTTCGTGCAACGACCACTTCTTGCTGACCGGATCCTGTTCGACCACGACAGCGAAACGCAGCACATCGAGAGGCACTACCACCGAGGCAAGCGGCCGACTGCCATGTGTCCGCTGCCATTCGGCCCCGGGCTCCGGCGGGTACCCCGGTAGCGGGTAGTCGAGGCGAGCCAGCCTGCGCAGAGTGCTTGCCGGATGGTGCGCGGGCAGCGGATGGTCGTCGGTGTACTCCAGCAGTTTCCAGTGAGCGGTGGGCAGCAGTGCGAACCCCTCCGGCCCGACGAACATGACAGCGTCGACGACCGGTCCCAAGGTCTCGCGACTCTGCAACAGCAGCAGCCAGTCATCGATGCGGCCCGAAATGGCTCCTGTGTCTTTCCCGGAGAGGAAGTCCGCCACCAGTGCCGAAGCCATATCCGCGGTCGTCGCCAGCCGAAACAATGTGTCGATATCGATCGAATCGGCGAAAGCCGCCGACCCGTCCGGATCAATTCGCACATGCCACACCAGATCGCGTTTCGCCCCGCTGTCCTCCCAAGCGAGGATGCGTTCGCGTCCCAGCCGCGCGAACTGTTCCGGCATGTTCACGACCGCAGCACGTAGCGCGTTCATATGGGTGTGCTCGGGAGCCACGACGGCGATGACCGGGCCTTCTCCCGACCGGGTGATCCAGGCCAGTCCGATCCCGAGCCAGCGGACATCGACCACCGACGGATCCGCCCGAATCAGGCTTTCGACCGCAGGATGAGCCTGTTCGACCAGCTGGGGGGCCAGATCGATTCCGATACCACCATCTCTCCGGTGAATCGCCCCGACCGGATAGTTCGACGGTGAATCGGCGACCACGGGCGGAGCCACGGTCGCGCGAATCGACCACGAACCATTACCGCGATCATCCACGGCGTCTATCCGCAGCACCAGATCACGCCCCAGCACGATCTCCGGGAAGTAGCGGCCCAACGGGGAAAGGGGACCCAGTAACAACGCGGGTGTACCGGCCGGCACGGCGATCTCGAGGTGGTAGGGATTCGTGTCGTCGCCGTACGGCACAATGCCCAGTACCGTCCGCAGGTATCCGGTGAGCACCGTCTCGGTGCTCTGCAGACCCTCGATCCGGCCGAACGGATTCACTTCCAGGGTGGTGGAGACAACCACGGCTTCGGGCAATGGGCGCATCGCCAGCACAAGGTCGAGAACCGCGATCTCGTGAGTGAAAAACGACGGATCGAGTCCATCTCCCGCGAGCACTTCGTTGAGATAGTCCAGCGTAGGACCTTGCACGTCGGGATCGAGAGCGAAGATCCGGCTCAACAGCGCCTGGTGCGCCGCGGGCAATTGCCGGACCAGACCCGACCAATGCCTGTCGAGTCGGTCCAGCTGGTGCCCGACCGGGTCGCTGTCCGGAGGCAGGCTTCCGACATCCCCTGGTCGCGAACCAGGATCAGCCGGAGCCTCGGGGATCACAGTTTCCGGTCCGACATCCACCGGACGAACCGGTCTACCGTCGCCATCGACGAACACAGGCTCGGCAGGGTCGCCGCGTTTCGTGAATTCGACGACGTGCACCGACACAACGGCCGGATCGATCCTGCCGGGGTCGAACTCACCGATGTACCGGCCGCCGAAGTCGTAAGTCCGCAGGACGCCATTGCGGTTTCCCACGAAGTACGCATGCCCAGGGATGACCCCGTGCTCGACCCGGCGTGTCTCGACTACGATCATGCCGCGCATGGCGTTCATACGTCTGGTCCCGGCATCGATACTGTCGGTTGCTCCCGTATGCGGCCATCCATCGGGGAGATCGTCCAGCCCTCCGAGCAGCCTTCTCGCAATCCGTGCTCGCCCCTGACGGACATCGCCGAGATCCTCGGTTCGGCCACCCGTAAACCATTCCACAAGCTCGAAAGGCAGGCCCGCGGAATCGACTTCGATCGACAAATTGTCGATGGCGCGGACGCCCTCTCGCACAAAATAGTAAAAATCGTTGACAGCGAACCCGGTCAGTACGAAACAGTTCGCATCATCCGGAAGATGCATTCCGTCGAGCGGATTACCCGGAATATAGGCAGGCCCCAGCGCTATTCCATTCTCGGCCTCGGACTCGACCGCGCTCAGAATCGGTGCATCGGAGTTGTCGAGTTCGACGAGCCTCGTCGCGGCTTCCCGATCGGACGACGCGATGCGAGAAACGATCTCCTCGTACACGGCGACGGCTTCCGACAGCTCATGGACCACGGCCTGCTGGGCGCCGTTGGCACGGGCCCACTGAACAACACCTTCCAATCGAGCCGGCGCATTGTCCGGTCGACTCGCCTCGGGCAGCTTACTCAGGGCTGCATCCAGGGATGCTCGGGCCCCGTCACGGTCCAACTCCCACGCGAGCCGTTGCCGGCCACGATCGATCGCGCTCTCCTCCAGAGCGTCCAGAAGCTCCAGAATGCCACGGTGCCAACCAGTTCGGCCGTAATCCTCGAAATCAGGTAGCAGCTCTTCGAGTCGTTCGCGGATTTCGGGAAAGTAGTCGCCGACCGATCCGAGCGGGTCCATCCACTTCGGCCCGAAAAGGGATACGAATACCCGCATCCGATCGGCGAAGAGGCTGTAGCCGCCGTGCTGGAAAGATAGCTCGTGATCGATACCGAACAATCGACCGGCCCCACTGATGATCCAGTTGCCCGCGATGCGGTCGTCGTTGTGGATGAGTTCGTCCAATAGGCCGATTCGCCTTCCATCGGCCGTCTGGGCGTAGGGCCAGGCGATCTGTCGGCTGTCGGCCGCGTATGGACGCGTCGGGCCCGCCACCTCCAGCCAAGCGGCGGCAGCACTTGGACCTTCGATATATTCCATGAAAACGACCTGGTCCACGATGTGCACAGCGGGAACACGGGCGCCGACAGCCTCACCGACGAGCGATGCCAGTTTCTCGGCGTCTTTCCAAATTCGCCCGTGCCGGCTGTCGGAACCATCGTCGCCCGGCACATGCTTGCGAATCACTTTCCACCCGTCCTCGAAAGTGAGCACATCTACTCGGGCGGCATCGTCGGTTTCGGGGTGTTTCAGGATCTCCACTATCGGTTCGGCCCCGGCGATCGCTTCCCGGATCCGATAAGCGAACGTCACATTGCCGACCGAATCGGCCTCCCACCGCGCGGAATCCCGCGGCCTCACCATCGTTACGGGTGCGCCTTCGAGTTGGCGTATCAATTTGCGGATCGCGATCACACGATCATCCAATAATCCCAGCCTCGACTTCAGGTCGCGGTACGCCGTCTGGGAGTAGAACCGATGGTCAAAGGCTTCGCGGACCCGCACGGCCTCCGCTTGATGCTCGGTCAGCATCGCCGACAAGATGTCGTACAACTGCTCTCGGCTCGCGTTCTCGGGAATATCATTCCCCAGCGCGAGGATGCCCTCGCGAACGGCCGCGAGCTGCGCCGGAGTCGGCTGTTTATTGCCGTAACCGGTGCCGTCCGAAGCAGGATTCCCATCCCCACCGATACCGACCTGCAACCGCAACCGTCTGTCGAGGACCCGGGCCTCGACAGCGGTAGCCTCGGCCGGAGGCACAGCTCGGTCATCGTCCGGGGACTGCCAACGGATGGGGTCCACCGGATTGCCGATCGAGTCCAGCTCGACGCCGTGCCATACCCCCTCCCCGTTCACCTCCTCCCCGAGCGTCGTACTGGTTCCGTTCTGCAGGTCGATCAGCTTGATCGTGCCCTCGTCGTTGACGACGAAAGCCGCCTTCCCCTCATCCGCCCCCGACCGCACCACCAGCACAGCCCGCCCTGAGTTACCTGCTCGGACCGCCGGATCCATCGACCGGAAATCCTGTCCCTTTGCCGCCCCCGACACCAACGCCGCCGCTTCGGCCAACCCACCCACCAGATACTTGGCATGCCCTCCGACCAGCCAACTGAACCCCGCCGGCTCGATCGGCTCGGCGAAATTCTGTGAGGTATCCGGCAACCGCACTGCCACGCTGCCCGGCACATCGTGATACCAGGCGTTACGCGCCACCACAGCCAGTTGCCCGCACACTGCGAAATCAGCGGGTGGCCGCCGGAACACCACCGGTCCGGGAGAATTTCCCACACTGCGCACCCAGTCCACCAGATCCGCGTCTGCCCATGCAATACGCTGATCGACCGCCCGCAATTCGGCGAACGACCGCGCGACCGCCTCATACATGTGGTCGGAAACTCCGGCGATCCGTAGCGCAGCCAGTACCTCTCGCGGATGGGCAGATACCGGATCGGTCACCTCGCCCCGATCACCGACGGAGTACCGCGGCGGGGCAGATCCCAGCATCGCGAACGCCTCCCGCACACGCTCGCTCAGGACATCGCGGACCTGACCCCGGACCACCTCCAGCACTACCCGGGCGTGGGCGGGGTCCAGATCGGCCAGCGCGGCCAGCCGATCACGCAACGGCAGTTCCGGTGCCGGGAGCAGATCCGCAGCAGCCGTCCTCGCCGGCTCTTCGACCGGCCCGAGAGTGGCCCGGTCCAACGAGGATGTGCGCGGCTGCCCACCGTCGAACAGCGGCACCTCCACCTGGACGAGCGGCACGGATTCATCCGCCAGCGCTCGCGCGACATCCGGATCACGACGTGCGGCCCGTGCCAGCGCGCGCAGATGATCACCTGGTTCGGCGACAACGGCCAACGAGCCGCCGGGATAACGGATCACCTGGCCCGAGCGCACCTCGGCGCCCGGTGCCCTGGCAAGCCGTTCATCGACAACGACTGTCACCGCCGCACTTCGGGCCACGGCATCCCGGGTGCCGTTCGACAGCCTGCGCTCCGCGGACTCGAATGTCTCGGCGACGTTACCGCCCGGCCGGACCTCGGCATACCCGACGTGCAGCCGGACACCACGGCGGCCGGGGTCCTCGGGATTCTTCGGATGCGGAATATCCGCCAACCCGTGCTCCCGCGCATACTCGCGGACTCTGTGCTCCACGGTCGCGGCGACCGACGCGATGCGAGCGGGGTCGATCCCGGCCACATTCGCGCCCAGCCGGGGTCCCTCGAGCCGCATCGGCACGGCCCAGCCGCCCGCTTCCTCGACCACTGTCCGGAAGATCTCGGCGATCCGCCGGAAATGATGGTTGGTGACCTCGGCCTGGTTCGCGAAATGCTGGTTCAGGCCCCCGAGGTTCCACATCTTCGCGACAATTACGTGAGCCGAGTCACCCGTCCTCGCCACATAGTCGAGCATCCGAAGCAGTTCCGCGGTCTTGACCCCGGAAGCACGACCGTCCAGCAACTGGGAAACCTCGTCGATTCCACCGGCGTCGAACAGCACATCCAGCACCGCTTCGTCCGAATCCAGGTCGACAGCGGCGAGTTCGGTCCGCAGCTCGTCACGGCGCACCTCGTCCGGCGATGGATACCGGACGCGAACAGGTCGTGATCGGATAGCTTCCGGCTCGACGCTGTTCGGGCGGTCCGCGGTGCCCGGCGCCTGGTTCTGCTCCGGCACCTGCGGATTATCGGTCCTACCGGACCACACCACCCGTCCCGGTGTCTCCGCGTTGTACTGCTGCAGGCGGCTGTTCTTGCTGCGGTCCACTCCGAGATCCGCCGCGTCGAATACGCTGCCCAAGCTCGCTCCGGGCAGAATCTCCGCGTACCCGAGGTACATACCGACACCTCGATAGGCCGGGCGGCCCGGGTGTTTCGGGTGCTCGATATCAGACAGTCCGTTGCTGCGAGCGTATTCGGCGACACGCCGTTCGGTCTCCGTGCGCAACGCCTCGACCGTCGCGATGTCGAGACCGACCAGCACGGCGGCGAGCTCATCGCCCCCGACGCGCATCGGCACCACCGCGGCCCCGGACTCCTCGAGAACCGACCGGAAAATATCAGTGATCGCGCGGAAGTGCGCATTGGCCGATTCGCCGCGCAACGACGCGAATAAATTCAGGCCACCGAGATTCGCGATATCGGCCGACAAGTAGAAGGCGCGAAGCCCGTTCGTCTCCGCCACCGTCATCTGTGCCCGCAGCACTTCGCGGCTCTTGAATCCGGAGCGTCGGCCATCGTAGAAATCGGTTACCTCGTCGCGGGGATAGCCCCCGAAGAACGCGGCGATCAGGCTATCGACGCTGGACCGATCGACGGCGGCCAGTTTCGCGCGCAGTTCGCCACGCAGCAGTTCTTCCGGCGAGTTAGCCGGCTGCTCGGCTGTCTCCCTCCGGGTATGCACCTCGGGCTCGACGAAGAATTCATCCAGATCGCGGTAAAGGCGTTCCAGCACTCCGTATAGATTGTCTCCCTCCGTGAACGGTGCGATCCGGCCATCGAAATGCCGGTATCGCCGGTGCAGATCCTCGAGGCCGAAGAGTTGGACAAGATCGGCATCCTGTCCGAGCAGACGAGCCCTGGACAAGAGACGTTCGTACCGCATGCTTCCGGCACGCACGGCAGCGGCCCACTCCTGCGGCGATACAAAAAGATCCGAATTCGTGTCGTAGAGTGCGCTGGGCGGCAAACCCGCGTTCTCCAACGCCCAATTCATGACGATCCGCGACAGTCGGCCGTTGAAGTCTCCGAACGGATGCACAGATATGAGGATTCGTTGCAGAGCGGCGGCGATCGCATAGGGATCGCCTGCCCCTCGACGAACACCGTTGTACCAATCGCACAATGCCTGCAGGAAGGATTCCTGCCGGTCGCTGCCGGGCAGCGCCGTGTTCTCGAGCGGGAAGTTGGGATAGATCAACCGGCCCTGGGCGCCGTCCAGCCTGTACCTGCTGTTGAAGGAAACGTAGGGATTGGCATCGAGCGCCAGCTTCTGCTGCTCGGTCAGTGGCTCTGTCATCAGCGCGTAACGATCGGAATCAGTCAACACACCGCCGATTTGCGACTCGTACGCCGGCGTCAGTCGGCGGTGGAGCTCGAGCAGGAAGGGCACGGACAGATCCCGGCCCCGGTGAGCGCGGGCGTAGGCGAGCGCGTCCAGAAACCCTGCCCATTCTCTGAGTCCGTATAGTCGTTCGGGCCGGGCCTGGCCGGCGACAACAGCAATATCCAAGTGCTTCTTGTCGATGAACAGACTCGCGAGCACCAGCAGCTCGGCTCTTGTCCGGGTTCCGAGATCCGCAGCACGTTCATCCGCCAGCGCTTCGGCTTCTTGTTTCCACGGTGACTCTTCGCCATCCGAAACACCGGACCGGAATGCCGCATTGTCGAAGCCTCGGATCTCAGCGGGTGTTTCGAACAGGCGCGGCGGTATACCATGGATCATTTGATACAAGGCCGCGTACCGCTCGACACGATCGTTGTGCATCCCCGCCACAATCGCGGCCACACTGCCGGGCATATTCGGCAGTTCCTCGGTCAAACGGTCGGAATCCGCGTCCAACCGGTCAAGCAATGTCACCAGCTCGCGCGCCAAACCCGCGGAGTTCAGGCGGTGTGGGTCGTGGACTCCCGCTTCTACAGCGAGCCGCCACAGGCGCTGTTCTCTCGGAAAGTCCAGCGCAGATGCCGCATCACCGACGAGCGCGCGATAGTAGGCCGCTGACGGGTGTCCCAGGTCGAAGCCATTCTTTTCGACGTACTCGAACGCCTCGACCACCGCTTCCGGCAAAGACATCCGGCGATACCTGCGCCACTCATTCCGGCCAGCGCGTTCCTCACCCGCTTCCCGCAACTGCTTCCGCAACGAGTCGGCGAACGAATGCGCCCGCCGCACCGCATTCTCCGCATGCGACGCCAGAAGCGCGCCGAACCGGCGAGTCACCTGTTCTCGCCTGCCTGCCTCCGACAGTGGCACCGCATGCGGATCCAGCACCAACCGTCCCTCTCCCGCGATACTCGCAGCATCGGCACCGTCCTGCGGCAACGAGCCGAACAGTAGGGCCCGCAGTACCCCGGGATAACGGAATACCAATCGCTCCACTACCGCGCCCACCGCCTCGAGCATCCGCGCGCAAACCTGCGGGTCCCCCTCGATCCGGACCCCCGCAGCTTCCAACCGGCGCCTGATCGAAGGCTCCTCGGACTCGGCCGGCGCTGTCCTCCCACGCTCCGCGGCTATCGGCTCCACGGAACCGGAGGCCGGCGCGTCGAGCCGATCAGGCGTCGGATCATCCACCGACAGTGGGTCCGGCGCGGGTCCCGGTCCCTGCCGCCGGCCGTCACCGCCCGTGACAGGCATCGAACCGTCACGACTTACCAACGAAACATCTCCATGCGGGTCCCGCAGCCGGACAACCGCAGGCCCCGCGGCCTCCGGTTCGCCGGCAAAAGGAGGTCGTACACTCAGCCCACCATTCCCAGGGCCGGCACCAGGCGGCCCCCCATCTCCTACCTCACCCGCCCCTTCCGATCCCGGCGGATCCAACAGCCGTCCCCGCCCATCCAGGAACACACCTTTCGCCCCCGACAGATCTGCCCCCGCATCCAACGGGACCCAGGAATACTGCTCGGCGTCGAACCGGAAGGCCCGTCCCCCTTGAACCGTCGCCACCCATGCGTTGCCGGCCTGCCATACCACCGCCGACGCGCCGATCCGTTCCATCCACGGGATCAGCTCGGGCCCACCCGGCAACCCGTGGGCGGCCGCCGGGTCCGGAACAACCAACGCACTACCCCATAGATCGTGCAGCACCCGCATCGCCACACCGGAACTCACACCGGAATACTCGGCACCGGTGGTGAATATCGGGTTCGCCAGCAACGCATTCATCTCGATCATCAACCGCGACACAGTGGCCGCGACCTCGGCACGCGTACCAAGCGGTCCCGACCCCGTACCCGGCTCGGACAGCAGTCGCGCATCGGAGAGAAGCATCGCCGACAACCGGCCGGCGACCACCTCCATCCGGCGCAGCCGCGCATACGCCTCCGCAAACCGCGGATCCCCCGCCTCCCATAAGCTTCGCACCGCCTCCACAGCCTGCAATCGCGCCCACATCACACCCCCCACTGGCCCCGCATCCCCGCCCATCCGCGCCAGTACGGTCGTCGCGACAAGTACATCCGGCTCACCGGCAGCCACCGGCTCGTCGGATCCAGACGCCGATTCATCGGCACGGCGCACGACGACCGGATCCTCCGCCCCCTGGGTCCCGGTCCGCCGATCCCCGACCTCCGCCACGGCATCCGCGTCCCCGTCCGGGAGCCCGTGAACCTGTCGCTCCCACCCCGACCGGTCGGCTCGAAGCTCACTCTCGAACCGGCGCGCCAATTGCTCATGCGATTCCGCGTACCGCAGAACATGCAACTGCCGGGGGTCCACCACCAACCAACCTGCCCGAACGAAGGCCGGTGCACCATCCCCTTCCTCGGCCCCCGGCACACCGTGCCCCGGCTCGGCCGGCAGCTCGAACAGCACCCCCTTCGTCGCATCCTGGGACTGCCCGACCAACCTGTTCAGCATCGGAACCCACTCACGCAGCGCATCGAGCGGAACGTCTTGATATCCTTCGACCCGAAAACCGATACTTGCCACCAGCTGTTCCCTGGCACCGAGCTCACCGGCCGCCGACGAAGCCTCCGCATCGCGCCCCCCAACCGGTTCTCCGGCCAACTCACCGGCCGCGCGCTCCACCACCGAACCTGCACCCCCACGCGGTCGCGCCGGCCGCGCGATCAGAGCATCCGCGAACAGGCGAACCACCAGCTCCGACACCGGCTCCGCTGCCCGCGGATCCAGCACCAGCACCCCCTCGCGCACCACCCCCGGCACGCCTCGCTCGAGTTCCTCGAACCGCACACCCACCAATACATCCGGGTAGTTCGCGATCAAACCCTCGACCGTGCGCACCACCGCATCCCACATCGCCGCGGGCACTCGACTGGCCCCCACCACCGCGACACCGTCGAAGTCCGCCGTCCGCCCGATAATCAACCCGTTGGAAGACTCGGAATCATCCCCGCCCGGCAACCGCCCCGGGGGCAGCGGCGCACCCGGCCCACGATCACCAGCCGCATCAGGCACCGAACCATCACGACGAACCAGCAGAACGTTGTTGGAGCGCCGCTCTGACCGGACAACCTGGCCCCCTTCACGATCAGCGGCGACCAAAGGTCGTGCCTCCAACGGGCTTCCCGCCTCGGTCCGTTGCCCGTCACCGCCGCCAGACGTGGCATCGCCGACCTCACCACCGCCGGGATCGCGTACCGGCGGAATCGACGTACTGCTCCTGGACGGCGACCGATTCTCCGGGACCCCGTGCCGGGCGCGCTCCTCCCGGACGGCCGGGCGGCTACCCTGCTCCGACTCCCCCACCAAGCGCGGAACTTCATCCGGCCGCGGGGGTCTCCCGTGCACCAGCTCGAACAACGCCGCGAAACGCCCGACTCTATCCTCGTGCAGTCCGGCCACCACCTTCAACGCATGCGGATCCAATCCCCGCGCGGCGTTCTCCATGGCCGCGTTGTCGAGCTCGGCACGCAACCCGGTGATCACCTCAGGCCACTGTCCGGGCGGCACCCGGCTCGGCTCGGGCACACCCGCTGCCTGGGCCGCACCCCACAACCGTCTTTCCCGCCCTAGATCCACCGGGGTGTCGCGATCCTCGACCAGCGCGCGGTAGTACGGGAACGACGGATCCTCCATCCGCTGCCCGTCCCGCTCCACCCGCACGAAGGCCTCCTCCAGCGCCTGCTCCAGAGGTATCCGCGCGAACGACTTCCACTCCCTTTTCGGCGCCGGCTTCACCCCCACGTCCCGCAGGCCCCGGCGCGTTGCCTCGACCACTTCCCCGGCCGGCTGCCCCATACTCCGGCGGGTGATCAACAGCTTTGCGAACTGGCGGGTCACGAACTCCGGCAACCGCATATCAGCCGCCGTCCGCGACACCGGCAGGCCCACTACCCGCGGGTCCAGCACCAACCACCCGTCGCGGAGCTCTCCTGCCTCCCCCCGGGCGTCCCAGAGCGCCTCGTCGAACAGCACCGCCGTCGAGAATTCCCGGTCGTTCACCGGCAACTCCGCGAACCGCACCCCCTTCAACACCTCCGGGTACCGAGCCACCAGCTCCGCCACCACCGGCACCAGCATCTCCACCGTGTCCACCGGCACCCCCCGGCCCCGATACCCCTCCACCGGAACACCCGCGTCCTGCGCCACCCGAGCCTTCCGCGTGTCCTCCTGGGCTTCGGTCAGCACTTCACTGTCCGGCCCGGCGACAACCGGCGTATCCACCTCACTTCCCTCGGCCGGACGAGCACGCGGCGGCACGGCGACACGGTCTGCCGGCCTCTCGCCGGCTTCCGGCCGCTCACCGACAGCACTGTCCCGCTTCGCGATCAATGCGGCCCCGAACTGTTCGATCAACAGCAGCGGCAACGACGAACCGCTGCCCGAACGCTCCGACGGCATGCCCTCCGCCCGCGGGTCCACCACCAACCACCCATCCCGCACCACCACGAGCACATCCCCCGCCAGCTCCTCGAACCGCACACCCACCAGCACACCCTGGTCGATCTCGATCAAACGCCGAACCGTCCGCTCCACCACCACGACGGTCTCCGCGGAAACCCGCCTGGCCCCCATCACCTCGACACCGTCGAAGTCCGCGGTCCGCCCGATCACCAGCCTGTCGGGAGGCCATGAGTCGTCCCCACCCGGCAGCCGGCCCGGAGGCGGCGGCGCGCCCGACCCGCCATCCGCACGCCCGCGGCCACCATCGGGCGGCTGTTCGCCCGGCCTCGATCCGGGCCCCACATCGCCGGCCTCGACCCGCGGCCCCCCCGAACCGAGCGGACGGAACGGCAGGCTCTGCCCATCCAGGAGCCCACCTCGCGCCCCTGCCCGATCCACCGACTGCAGGTCCCGACCACCGATTGCTCCGTCTCGTCCCGCGACGGGATCCCCAGCCGGCTCAGGTATTTTCGACTGCCGGATGAAGTTCCACGCATCGCGGCCGATTGCTTCGAGGCGTTCCTGTCTGTCGCGAATCCCCTGTTCCATCCGCTGGAGCTGGTCGATTCGAACCGGCACGACACCGTTCATGAGATCTTCACGCATTTCATTGCGACGCTGAATGAGATCGTATTTCTCTTTCAGGATCGCCTCGGCGTCTGTGGCCAAGCTCCTCAACGCCGACCGCGCTTCGGACGATATCGGGAACCGCGGCTCTTCTCCCATGAAAACGATGCCCAAGACCTTGGTGACCCGATCGGATTCGAGGAAATCTCCCGAATACGTCTGCCATCCTGCAAAATCCCGGATCAGAACTTCATTACCATTGTTGATCAGGCGATAAACATGTGCCCAGCCATTGCGACCCGATACGAATACGACAATAGAACCTCCAGGCGGAAGTGATTCCGCCTCTCGTGTGATATGCGCAAGATCATCAAAGGTTTCGAGAACCGCTCCGAATGTGGCGGCGATCATGTAGTCCGGTGTACCGGCGAGACTGGTGTCCCAATCTACGAACTCCACAGTACGGTCGCCGAATTGCCAGATGAAATCGATGGTCGCCACCGGAACGCAATGGTTGTCCAGGTGGGACCATTCGATCCGGTACAAGTCCTCATATGCTTCCAGCACATCGAGGAGATGGCGTTCATACTGTCGTGCCCGAGCGTCGGCATCGAGCGCAAGCTCTCGCAGTTCACGCAGTCGTGAAATACCGGCAGCGAGCTCGCGAGCATCGATGCGTGAACGCGGTCCTCCGGGATCGTTTCCACTCGGCTCGCCGGAATCCGCGAGCTTCGCGCCGAGCCGTCGGTATTCGGTTCGATAGTACTCGTATTCCATCTCGGCCTGAAAGATCCGCCGACCGATCTCCTGGGATTGCCCGAGCAACCCATCGATCTCCTCGAGCTGCGCCACTTCAGCTCGCAGGTCTTCGATCCCCTGCCTCCGAGCCGGTTGATCTCCGGCGTCCGCCACCGCGTTCGAACGCTCGAGTAGCCGGGTTCTATCCGACTGATCCCGCAGGTTGCCCGCCCACCCGATGTCGAGGCTCGCGAGAAGCTGGAGAATTCGATCCCCCACCGCCCTGCGCGTCACATACAACGCGCTGATCCGGCCCGCCGAGTCCAGACGCGATGCGTTCGCACGTATATCCGAACCATCCAGATGGTCGTGGGGCCGGGGTACGGGATAGCCCTCCAAACCAGGGTCCGAGGCACCGGTCCGGGCCTGATCCCGCCGGACGGCACCCGTATCCGCCACCAACTGATACTCGGCCCGGATCTCAGCGGGCCCGCCCGGCACCTCGTCCGACCGCACAACCGGCGTCCCCGCCGCCGGGTCGGGCGGCCTCCCGTCACGACCGACCAGTAGGACATCGCTGGGCAACAGCCGCGGTGGCCGGGCATCGGAACGCGTCTCACCATCCGGTCCGATGACGACGGGAGGCAGTGCACCCGGCTCTCGGTCACCTGGTCTCCCCGCGGACCCTTCGTCCCCGGCCGCGGCCGAAGAATCCTCCAACCCGACCGGATGGAACGGCCCCTGCCCGTTGAGGAACACACCCTCCGCACCCGTGGGATCCATGCCCGCATCCAACGGAACCCAGGAATCCTGCTCCGCGTCGAAGCGCAGCACTGTATCGCCCTCCAGAGCCGCGACCCAGATATCGCTGCCCTGCCACACCACCAGCGATATCCGCTCGCCCGGCTGCCCGTTCTCTCGCATCAGTTCGAGAATCCGTGCCACGGCCGGTAATCCGTGCGCGTCCGCTCGCCGGGGAAGAACCGGCCTCCCCTCGTACAGATCGTGCAGCACCCGTGCGACCGGACCGCTTCGCGGCACCACGCCCACCTCGGGACCGCGGAAGACCTCGTCGCTCAGGATGGCGGCCAACTCCTCGGTCAACCGCTCGATCACGGCTTCCTGCCGGCGAATCTCCGCCAGCGCTTCGTGATCCTCCGGGACAGCCGGATCGGGCTTCACCGGGTTGAGCACCATCCGCGCGTGTTTCAGCTTCTCCGCCGTCAACGCGGCAGACGCTCGCTCCGCGTCACCGAGCCTGGCAAGAGCAACCGGCAGCTGCTCATCCCGTTGCTCTACCATCCGCTGAACCGTTTCGACAGCGTTGACCCGAGCTGCCATCACCGGCCCCACCCGACCGTGATCGTCCGGTATATGTGTCAGCACCGCGGCAGCCACGACCACATCTCCCCGCCCCACCGGAACAGGTTCCCCGCCTACGGGCGCGGCTGGTTCCACCCGAACGGCGCCGAGCGGAGGGGCGGCCGCTGCGCCGGCGACCGGATCGACCCGACTCACCGCGGGACCTGAACCGGACCGCCTCGGACCCGAAGAGTCCGGTGTCGGGCCCGCGTAAATCGCAGCCGGCGGGGGCACGATGCGACCTTCCAGCACCGGGCTGGTGAAGGTCGTACCGCCGGGGGTTTGTTCGTCCAGGCGATCAACCGACCACACCGGGTCCGGGTCCACCGGTATGCCGTCGAGAAGTGTGGGCCGGGCGGCCTGACCGAGAACGATCAACAGATCGACCAGCCCCTGGCGGCCGTCGAGTTCTGCGGTGGTACGCGGGTCCGGCGACTCGCCCATTCCCGCTCGTTCTTCGTCGATCCGGCGTTGCGCCGTGTGGATCGCATCGTCCCATTGATCGTCGCGCACAAAGGTTGCCGGTTCCTGAATCCCGAGCTTCGCCGCGATACGCACCCGGCGGATCTGTCCGGTGATATCGACCGGTTCGCCGGTAGCAGCGCTGCGCCAAGCCTGCAGCAGCGCGTACTCCGGGTCCAGCATGGTCACACCGCGCTGCGCTGCCCTGTCCAGCGCAGCGACTGCAGCTTCCTCTGTGGGCAGCACCTGCCGACCAGACCGTTGCCCGTCCGCGAGCACGCGCTTCGACCACTTGCGATAGGTCTCTTGAATGAGTCCGTCGTTCTTCAAAGTCCGGAACGCCTCGTGCAAGACCGCCTCGACCGCGACCGCGTCCACCCGCATATCCCGCAACTGGCCGAGATGTCCTTCACCCGGAGTCGGCCCGGCCCCGGTCGGCCGGGTGGATACCGGTGCAGAAGCTCCCGGAGCCTGCTCTTGGGACTGCGGGCCGGCGAAGCCCGGCCGACCGGTCGACTCGCGGCCGGGATCGTTCGAGGTCCGCCCGGGTTCATCAGCGCCGGGGCGGGTGATGCCGGGTTCGGCCGCGGAATTCGATTCGGGCGGCGAGCCCGGCCTGGGTGGCATACCCGACTCCGCCGGAGCGCCCGGCTGTCCAGGAACACCGACCTCCGGCGGCACACCCGCATGGGCGGGTCGCGGTTGTCCCGACTCGGCCACTGTGGCGGCGGTGAGCCCGTCGGCCGAATCACTGGTTCGTGGCGGCGGGGCGTCCTGGTGCGCCGCCGCGACTACCGGTCCGTGTCCGTTCGTATCCGCTGTCCGGGCGGCTTCGCCGTTGGCTGCCGGCTGCTCCTTCGCCGTGTCCGGTGGCCCGGCGAGACGGCCCGGCTCCCCAGCTCGGGAGCCCGTTTGATGCTGCGCGTCGGGGTGCCCCGCACCGGTCCGGGCCGACGTACCCGGCGTAGCGGACTGGTCGGCCGCACCCGCGTGCGGACGTAGCGTGCCAGTGGCGACACCGGCATCGGTGCGACCGGGTGTGAAAGCGGGGCCGGTTCCGGGCGTCGCCGTTCGGCCGGACGGCCCCCCGGAGTCGTGGGCTCGCACCGGAGCGGAAGTGGCTCCCGCCGGGCTCGCAGCCGGTGCGGCAGGACCGGAAATCCGTGGGGCCGTGGTAGTCCGGGCCGCTGACGCCTGCGGACCATCTCCCGGATTGCCGGGTGCCGTCCCGGGCACCGCGGTTTCCCGGAATCCCGGAGCGGCCAATGCGGGCCGACCACTGGGCCCGGCCTGCGGACGCGGATCACTACCGACCGTCGTGGGTGTGCGTGCCCGCACCGGAACCTCACCCGGATCGACTCCGAGCATCATTCCCAACCGGGTAACCGGCCCCACCCGATTCGCAATCCGATAAACAAACCCATCATTCCTACCCGCCGCACCCCACGCCAAACCCTGATGAGTACCGATCGACGCCCCCGCGCCCACCACCCCCGCACTGATCATCCGATAATCGAACGTGAAATCCCCCGTCACCAAACCACCACCCAACCAACCACCCACACCCCCCAGAACACCCCCCACCACAATCTGCAAACCCAACGTCCTGGGCTGCGTCAAATTATCCAAACCCCAACCGGTATACGACAACCTCTGCAACCCCAACCCGAAACCAGCCGCCAGACCACCCCCCAGAAAGCCACCCGCACCCGCAGCCAGCACCTGCTCCCCCCGCACCCCCTCACTCTGATTACCGTGCGCAACCTCCCAATTCTGAATCGCCAAATCCTGACCCACCCCGATAAACGCCCCCAACAACCCATGACCCAACACCCGCACCGCCAAACTCGGAACAACCTGCCGCCACGCCAACGCACCGATATTCACAAACAACAACCGCGCAATACCCTGCAACGTCACCCGCGTCGCCGCCATCGCCATCGCATCCTGCGCCGCCGACGTCAACGGAAAAAACTTCGATAAAATCAACTCCAACGCCAACAAAACCAGCGAACTCCAAATCTGAATCTTCGCCGTCTCGATCGCACCCCCCGTATCCCGCGCACTCGTCGCCAACCCCTCCAACGACTCCACAACCCCCGGCACAAACCCCGCGATCTCACCGAAAACACCCTCCATCGCCTCCCGCGCCGCACCCGAAAGATAAGCATCGGAGGCCGCCTTCCGCGCACCCTCGATCTCCTCCAACGCCCCCGCCAACGCAGCAGCCTCCCCCCGCAACACCCGAGCCAACTCCCACATCGACTCCTCATCCCCCGCAGGCCACTCCGCCCCACCCACCACACCCAAAAGAACCTGCAACGGCTCCGGCAACGTCGCACCCATCAGGCCCGACCTACCTCACCACAGCGATTCACGAACCCCGGATTCGCCCGCCACCGGACCATCCGATGATTTGTCACGTCCGGCCGGGTCCGGGGCATAGTTCCCGGCCTCCGACAAACCGGCGACCAGATCGGTGAGGCTCGGGAGCTTCGCCTGCTGCTCCCGCAGCGGCTGCAGTATCTCCTCCGAACGTGCGGTCAGTTCCACCCGCGCGGCGCGGGCGGCAGCGGTGACGGCCTCGGCTATCTCGTCATAGGTGAGATCGGAAATATCGTCCGCGAAAAGCGTTTCGACGATTTCGCCCTGTGCGTCGACCCGGATCATGACGCGTTTATCCTCCGCGTACCCGGTGACGAACAACTGTGCCTGCTTCGCCTTGATCACCGCGATTTCATCCATGGAACGGCGGAAACCGTCGAGGATATCGTGGAATTGACCCTTCAGATGTTCATTGGACATCTGTGCTCCTTCGCCATGCTCAGCCCACCGCGCCGAGCCGCTGCTGGAATCGCATCTCGAATCCGGACAGATACGCCGAGGGCGCCACCGACGACGACGACCGTTCCATGACCCCGTCGTCGGCGACATAGAACACCGCCCGCCCGAGCATCACCTGACCTTCGGGCGGGGGCACCTGGACGATCCAGCCCACACTGACCCGCTCGGCCACCAGTCCGGATACCGGGTAGCCGGGAGTCTCCAGCCCGCGCTCCAGAATGTAATCCCGAACCACATCGACGGCATCCCCGGCAGGCAGCGGGGTCAGCAACACCGCCGCCAGACCTGCGGCGTCGAACTGGACGAATGCCGAATCCACATCGAACCGTTCGGGGTCGGGGAACAACGCCTCCAGCAGATCCCGGGTGACCAGCCCGGATTCGGCCGCTCCGAGCACGGTCTCGGCGGCGAGGCGCAGTTCCGAGTCGCCGGGTACCGCGGCAGAATCGACAGCGGTGAGCACCCGGCCGACCACGCTGTCCTCGGCCCAGATGTCGGGGACGGCGATCTCGGCGGCCCCGGGCTTCGGGGAGTCACCGTGCCACCACCGCCCGGCCTGCCACCAATAGCAAAAGGTCAGCAATCCGCGACCGGCCCGCGTGTTCATCACATCATCGGTGACCCACACCGGCGCGCCGCGATACAGGTCCGGGAACTCGGCTTCGCCGTGGTAGGCGGCGGCCAGCCGCGCGCAGTCGGCCCGGCCGCCCGAGAGCACCGCCCGGCCGCCCGACAGCAGCGACAGGGTGGCGCCGTTACGTTCACCGTCCTCGTAGATTCCCACTGAGGGGGCGATCCGAGCGCCGTTGTCGCCGCCGGCCGCCGCGTCGGTAGCGGCGAGCATCACCCAGCGCGCCCACAGCACCGGCAAGGGGGGCAGCCGATCGCTGGTATCCGCATTCTCACCCCCCGAGCCGGCGGCCTGTTTCGGTGTGCGGATCTGATGTCCGTCGTGATACAGGTACGCCGCCAGCCAGGTCGGCAGCCGCGACCGCGGGAAGGTCTCGAGGTCGGCCAGATACGCCTCTACCGGGAAAAGCTGGCCGGGCGGGAATGGCTGGTCCCCGTAGTCGTAAACGACCTCGGGAGCATCGGTGGCCGTCTGGTCGAGCACCATGCGCAGCCAGGGACCGGCGGCCGAATGTGCCATGAGCGCGCGCAGTTCGCGTACCAGCCGGACGGTGGAGTCCGCAGGTAGGGCGCGTACCGCGGATTCCCCATCGGTGTAGACGAGCTCGGCCGCTTCCTCGGCGACTGTGAGGGCGAAAACGGCTCGCAACCGGGTCCACCCGGGCGGGGCCCCTGTCGCGAGCTCACCGGCGATGCGGCGAATGAGCACGTCGGTACGCTCATCCGGGTCCTCTGGCTGCCGTGGTCCACCGAGGTTGAAACCCACATCGGGCGCATCGTCGGGGCCCGCCTCGGCAGCCGTGGAAACTTCCGTAGGACTGGCCATCAGCTACCCCTGGTTCCCACGAAACCCGGCTCGGTTATCGTCTTCCTGCCGACGCAGAACCTTGGCGGCGTCTCGCTGCGCATCCGCGATATCCTCGAAGACCTTCGCCAGGCCCGGTAATGCGCCGGGCTTCTCCCCTTCGCCCACGGCGAGCGCGTTCCGCGCCGGAATGTATGCCTCGGCGAACTGCTCGCCGTATCTGTCGTCGCCCCACGCCCCGTGTAGGGCGGCGGTGCGTTCCCGCAGTCGCGACGCGATGGCACCCAGCAACTCACCGGCCCCGCCGGAGCTGTTCGCGGCCTTTTCCAGCGCGTCGATATACACGGATACTTTGCCGCTCATCACCGGACTCCTATCGTGCGGGACAGACGAGTTCATCGTCACAACCCGGTCCAGGAGGCTCCCCGCAGACGGGAAGGGCACCGGCCACCGGTTCCAGCCGCACCCGGGCCACCACGGTGGCCAGAATCGTGGTGGCCTCCAGCCAGGCGAACGGCTCGCCGATGCAATTGCGGTTGCCGATACCGAATGGCTGGAACGCCCCGCTGCGTGTTACCGACTTCCGGTATTCCGGGGTCCAGCGGTCCGGATCGAAACTTGCCGGATCGGGAATCTATTTCGGGTCGTTGTGCAATACGTACGGCGAGTAGACGATGGTCGTACCCGGCGGAACGGTGACGCCGCCCGAGTTCGTGGAATGCGAACGCCAGTGTGTTCGGCACGGTCTCGTATCCGGCCTCGAAGACTCTGCGGCCCGATCAGAGTGGCTCACTACGAACTCCTGCCGCGAGGTACAAACTCGTCGGCAATGTAGCCAGGCGAACCAAAGACACTTCCCACCAGTGAACGAAAGCCCGGTCACCGAGGGCCGAGAGCCCGATGGCCGATTGTCGCCGAGGTGCCCGCGTTCTACTCTGAGACATCGTGGTCAGTAAGCCGGGTCAGCACGGAATCGGGGCCGCGGCAGCGGGTTTCTTCGTCGGGCGAATCCCTGAGCTGGCGCGGATCAGTATCCTGCTCACCGAGCGGATCGAGCTCATCACTCTGGTCGGCGGTAGTGGCATAGGGAAAACCCGCCTCGCCTTGGAAACGGCCAACCGGCTGCGCGCAGACAGCACCACCCGGGTTTTCTGGGTGGCGCTGGCACGCCTGGTCGCCGAGGGCGATACCGGGGGCCCTGTGGAGCGGGAGATCGCCGCCACGATCGGCGGCGCAGATTCCGCCGATCGGCCTCTGTTCCGGACGATCAGTGACGCGCTGGCCGCCCTCGTCGCCGACGGTATCCATCCGGTCCTCGTCCTCGACAATTGCGAACATGTTCTTCCCGCCGTGACCGGACTCGTGGCCGCGCTCGCCGACGCGGTACCCGGGTCGACCGTTCTGGCCACCAGCCAGGAGCGGCTCGGTCTGCCGGACGAGGCCCTGGTTCATGTACCGCCGCTGACAAGTGCGGAATCCCTGGCGCTGCTCCGCTATCACGCCGTACGCGTCGGCCGCGAGATCGACGACGCCGAGGCGGCCGCGACCCTGTGCCGACGGGTCGACCACAACCCACTCCACATCCGGCTCGCCGCGGCGCGGCTGCGCCACCGGCCCACCGCCCATGTGCTTCGCGAACTGACCGGGGACCACACCGACGGCCGGTTGGCCTGGACCAGCGGCGCGCGCACCGGGATAGACCCACGGCACACCGATATGGGCAACGCCATCGACTGGTCCTTCGATCTCGCCACCGCCGACGAGCAACTTCTGCTGCGGCGGCTTTCCATCTTCGCCTCCGGGCACGACAGCAACGGTTCCGAGCACCCCTCCGGTCCACACCGAGGTGTCGATATCCACGCCGTCGTCGCCGTATGCGCCGATTCTTCGGACCTCACCGCCGAATCGATTCCTCCGCTGCTGGAACAACTCACCGACCGGTCGCTGGTATCGACCGACAGCTCCGCGGAGAGCACCCACTATTTTCTCTTGGAGAGCATCCGGGTCTACGCCCGGAGCCGGTTCGCGACCGCGTCCGGCGAAACAGCTCATCTCGCGTACCGGCATCGGAAATATTACCGAGACAGGCTGATCGACGCCCAGCACGCATATTTCGGACCCGACGAATCGAGACTCCTGGACTGGGTTCGCACGGTGTGGCCGGATATCGCCACCGCGGTGGATCACAGCCTCGCGCAAGACGATACCGACGACACCCTCGCCATGGCACTCAGCCTGACTATGATGCAAGTTCCCTACATATTCGGTCGCACGCGTCAAATCCAGTATTGGATCGAGCAGGCACTCGCACAGCGCAGAGCGTCGGGCAGGCCACACACCGAACTCGATCTGGCGGCGATGGCGCAGCTGACCTGGCTCATGGCCGTTCAGAACACCGGGGACAGGGCGGATCGGCTGGTCGAGGAGTGTGTTCGGGCCGCTACCCTGGGCGCCGAAGCGCCACCGTGGAAAGAATGTCCCGAGACCGATTTCGGGCTTCCCGGAACGGTGGAATTTGCTTGCGGCACCGTTCTTTTGAATGTGCACGGTGATTCCGGCTGTATTCCTGTCCTGTCGCGGGCCCGGCGGAAGCTCGAGCGGGCCGGCGACGATTTCGGCGCGTTCATGGCCCGCTGTGTCGAATCGGTCGCCGAAAGCCTGCTGGGGTCTCCGCACCGCGCCGCCCGGCTCGCCATGGACAACATCAGAATCTGCGCTGCGAGAGGCGCGGTGAGTAATGCGGCCTGCGCCGAATTGGAGCTCGTCATCGCGCTGCCACGAATGGGCCGGGTCACAGAGGCGTTGTCGACAGGCAGAATCGTCATGGCGCACCGCCTCCGGCTCGGCCATCAGTGGGACATGATCTGGGGTTTGCATATCCGGATGTGGGCGCTGCGCGTCCTTCTCACCGAGATCGAGGACGACGACCCGCGCCGCCGAACGGTTGCGGAGCATATCGCCCACCTCGCGGGTGGCGCCGAAACGTATTCGCGCAGTCTCGGGTACTCGGTGGTGGGCAAGGGCCCGATGCTGGCCGAAACCGCCTCCGCTATCGCCGCCGCCAGAGCGGTTCTCGGTGCGACCGACTACCTGAACGCCGAGGACGCCGGCCGGAAACTGCGGCCGGAGCTCTGCGAAGTCCAGCAGCTGGTTTTGGGCACGCGGCGTCTCGAGCCCCGGCCACGACCGATCGATACCGCCACCGGTTCACGCTGGACCGAGCTGACCTCCGCCGAACGGGATATCGCCGTCCTGGCGGCGGCGGGATGGTCCAATTCCGCGATAGCACGGCACCGCGGGAATTCGCCACGAACCATCGACACCCATATGGTGTCCATTCTGCGGAAGCTGGGCATCGGTTCGCGCACCGAGATTTCGTTGCACATCCCGCCGGATCACCTCCCCGCACCTGACCGCATAGGCGCGCCACGGAGGCCCGTGATCCACCCGGCTGTCGGGACAGAGCTCTGAAGCCGCAAAGGAATCCGCCGTCGGTGGAACTACTGGCGACGTTCGAGGTGCGCCGGGCGTGCCAGGTCCCGGGGCATATGCTCGAGAATCTCGGTACGGCGGGTGATCATCAATTTGCCCCGCACCGCCGCCAGCTGAGCATCCACGGTTCGCACCGAGGCGCCGCGGCGCTCGGCGATCTCACGATTGGTCAGCCCACCGGCGGCCAACAGGGCCACGGCCACTTCGGCGGGAGTCAGTTGGTCCCATAGCGATGACGTCGTAGCAGGTGAGAGGCTTCCATCTCCGGGGCCGGCCGTGCCGGAGACCAGGCGGCGCAGCAGTGCCTCGGCACCTTCCTGCGCTCCGGCCGCCAGCTCACGGCACAATTCCGTCCAACCGGCGGCCCACGCGGTATCCGCCGTGGTGGGCTCGGACGACAGAATCGACGCCATCGCCTCGGCGATCTCCCACCCCACTACCCGTTCGGACGCGTCCGGCAGTGCTGTCGCCACAGCGCGCACGACATCGCCACCGGCACCATGGATCCACGTCCTCCCGTCCCCGCCGAACGGCCCCGTTCCGGTATCCCGCACAATGCGCACCCAGTCCCGGTAGAAGCGGCGATACCGGCGCGGCAGTGCGTCCGCCATTCCGGGATCCGTGGCGCGGAGGCGTTCCGCCGCGTACAGCCGTACGCTGCCGGCCAAGTGGTACCGGACGGCGGTCGCGGTAACCCGCACACCGACCAGCGATTTGTCCGACAACCGTTCCAGCAACCGCGGCACCTGCTGTGCGACGACCACCGCACCATCGGAACATATCGCAGCGACAGCGGCCGACTCGACACCGCAACCTTCGGCGGCCTCGTCGAATACCGGCGCGAACACCGACATCCGATCGAGCAGTGTTCGCTCCGAGCGATCGCAGAGCCGGTAGGACCAGTCGATCGCCTCCCCTACACCCAGATGGCGCGATCCGGCACCGACCACGGCAAACCGCGACCACCGCAATCTTCTGTCGTCATCGCCGCCGGTCAGCTCCCGTAGCAGCCCGGCCGGAGATACATGCAGTAAGCGCATAGCGGCCAGCCGGATGAACAATGGGTTGTTCTCCACCGCACGGCAGATTTCGGCGGAGACAGCGAATCCGCCGGCATTGCCGGGCATCGGGCGGCCGATTCGCTCGGCCCGCCTGTGGAACAACTCGACCGCGGACGAGGCGGACAGCGACGGCACCGCGACGATGTACTCGTCCGCCCAGCCGATGCATTCCCGGCTGGTCGCGATGATCGTGAGCGCGGGCAACGCGTCGAGCAGTCCGGCGACCAACGCCGACACCGCGTTCAGCACATGTTCGCAATTGTCGAGGGCCAGCACCATACGATCACCCGGCGCGGCCGTCAACGCGTCGACCAGACCTTGCACCGCCGGACGTACGGCGCGGGTGGCGCCGAATACCGAGGACAGCAGATGCCCGGCGAGATCCTCGGCGTCGCGGGCCCGGGGCAGCGCTGCCAGACGCGCTCGATATATGCGATGGCGCGGCGTTCGCGCCAGATCGCGCAGCACCCGTTCGGCCAGTCTCGTCTTACCCACTCCGGCCGGGCCGCTGAGAGTGATCAGTCGCATCCCGTCGCGGGCCAGCGTCACGACCCTGCGCAGCTCCGCCTCCCGGCCCACGAACTCGGTCCCACCATGCCCGCCCTCGCGACCAGCAGCGACCCCCTGGGAGGCAGCCGGGAATCCTGTGGTGTTCGAATCCGAGACGGCGGTATCGGTAACTTTATTCGACATAACGAGACCCGATTCACTCTTTCGTGGGCGAAACTACGTATGCCACTCAGGACGCCTGATTCGCCACTGACAACTCGTCCCGGGAACCGCCCTGTTCGCCGTAACCCTTTGCGCTGTAGACTATTCGAGCAATAATCGGCCGGACAAGTAGGGTTATCCCCACAGGGTGGCTTCTTCGCATTCCCGCATGGCGCCCACGATCCGAAACGGTCACCGTGGAAATCCTTCGACGGAGGCCCTGATCAGGATCGGGACGGCCGCATCGCGGGCCGTGCGGTGAATCGCCGTCCCATTTTCAGGGTCAGGCCCGCCTGGGCCGGGATTGCGGTGGAGTCCGTGGACACCAGCCGCATGCGCTGCAGGGTCATAGCCAATGCCAGCTGCATTTCGGCCATAGCGAAAGTGTTGCCGATACACAGACGCGGACCCGCGCCGAACGGGTAGAACCCGGGCATATCACCGTTGATCGCGTTCGAACCGGCGAATCGGCCGGGATCGAAGCGCTCGGGGTCGTCCCAGAAGTCCGGGTGACGATGAACGAGGTAGTAACTCCAGAAAATTTGCGTGCCCGCGGCTATCCGAAACCCACCGATCTCGTCGTCGGTCCCGGCCTGCCGAACCGTCTGCCAGGCCGGGGAGTACAGCCGCAGTGTTTCGAGGATCACCTGCTTGGCCACGACGAGCGCGGGCACGTCGGCCATGGTCGGTGTCCGCTCGCCGAGGACCCGGTCGACCTCGTCGAGAAGCTGCTGCTCGACCTCCGGATGCCGCCCGATCGAGTACCAGGCCCAGGCCAGCGTACTGGCACTGGTCTCGTGGCCCGCGAACAGCATGGTGAGCACTTCGTCCCGGACCCGCGCATCGTCCATCGACTCGCCCGTATCGGCATCCCGGGCCTGAATCATCAAGGCCAGCAAGCTGCCGTCGTCGCTCTCGTCCCGGCGCTGCTCGGCGGTCATGTCGTAGATGATCTCGTCGAACACTGCCATCGCTGCGTGGAATCGCCGATGCCCGGGGGTCGGGACCGACAGCGGGACCAGCGGAAACTGCATATACGCGGCCAGCTCCCGGGTCGCGGTGTCCACCGCGGCGGTGAACCGGCGGATCGCGGACTCCGGGAACTCGGTACCGAAAAGCGTGCGGACCACGATCCGCAGGGTCATGGCGCTCATCTCGTGGGCGATATCCAGGGCTCCGCCGGCCGCGTGCACGGATTCCCACCGGTCGAGTGTCTCGGCGATCGTCCCGGTCATGACTCCACCGAAACCGGTGATGTGCTTTCGGTGGAACGCCGGTTGTAGTAGCCGTCGCTGGGCGAGCCAGCCCGGCCGGGGGGCTGTGGCCAATCCGCTGCCGAAGAAGTTGCGCGCCATCTCCGCCATCGGCCCGTGACGATCGTAAATGCGCTGGTGTGTCTTCAGGACGCGATCGACATGGTCGGGATGATTGATCAATACGAACGGCATCCGGGGGATCTCGACGGCGACCACGTCACCGTATTCGGCCACGGCTCGGGCCAGCAGTTTCAGCGGCGCACGTTGAAAAGCAATCGCATTACGTATTTTTCCGCGCGGGCCGGGCGGAACGGTGGCGAGTGAAGTCGGTGAGGTAACCGTCATTGTCAGAGCCTTTCCGGCAACGTCGAATCACATTGCTGCCGCAGATTGCCGCAGCATCGATATTTCGTCGTTCGAATTTTCGGTCCGGCCCACACTCCGAAACAAGTAGGGAAATCCCTGAACAGCCGTCAGGTGCGCCGGACGGAATCGGCGACAGCCAGCGCCGCCAACGCGGTACGCGAGGAGACGTTCAGTTTGGCGAACAGACGCGAGAGGTGCGCTTCGACGGTCTTCTCGCTGACGAACAGTTCCGCGGCGATCTGACGGTTCGTCATGCCCCGGGCCACCCGTCCGACGATCTCTCGCTGCCGATCGGTCAGCCGGTCGAACACGGAGACAGCCGGAAGATGGTGGGGATCGCTCGCGGACACGGTGTCGTCGAGCCGGGCACGAGCAGCCCGCGCCCGAGTCGCTGTTCCGGCCGCATGACGCTCGATCGCCACTTCCAGCGCGAGCGCGAACTCACTGGCGGCGGCCTCGGTTTCGCCTCTCTCGGTCAAAACCTCCCCCAGCAGCAAACGTGCCCTGGCGGCATAGACGGCCGTATCGCTCCGGTCGTATTGCAGTACCGATTCCCGGATCAGCTCTTCTGCCCGCTGCGCTCTTCCGCGCGCGAGCTCGACACGTGCGCGCGCGTACAGGGCGTCGCCGACCCGCTCCGCCATCATCGGCGCCGCGTCCGCAACGACCTGCATCTGCCGTGCTATTCGATCGGCGGCGGCGATATCGCCCAGTTCCACTTCGGCGTCGACCAGGGCCCGCATCCACGGGGACATCGTCGTCGGATTGACATCGCCCAGATTGCCGTAGCCGCCCCGGGTCACGATCAGCTCCCGGCCGCGTGCGTACTCACCAGCCTCGATCAGCGCCGCGCCATACGCCAGCGGCGGATGGTGGGAATATTTGTCCCGCGGCGCTTCGGCGGCGATCCGGACCGCGCGAGCGCCCACGGCAAGCGCTTCCTCGGTGCGGCCGAGCAGCGACAGTACCCAGCAGCGAGTCGCTTCGGTGATGGCTGTCAACGGTGGGTTGTCCAAGAGCAGGGCGGTCTCCACAGCCTGCTCGACTATCCCGAGGGCCGGCTCGGGATACCCACGCATCAACTGAGCCACCGCCTGCAAGTGCAGGAGGTCGGCCATATGCTGATCATGGCCGGTTGCCCGGCACAGCCTGATCCCGCGGTCGGCGTGGTCCACCGCCATCGACCACCGCTCGAAGACCACCGCCGCCAGCATCACGTCGTTGTAGCCGTTGAGGAGGCCCGGCGCGATCTCCGAGTCGGTGAGCGTATTCAGTGTTCGTGCGGATTCTTCCAGACATTCCACACCGAACCGCAATCGCAGGGTATCCAATTGAGTGGATGCGATGAATGCGTTCGCAGCGGTGGCGAGCAGGGACAGCCGGCGATCGGAATGCCCGCGGGCGGTTTCCATCAGCGCGGTCGCGATATTCACGGCCTCCTCCCAGTCACCGCAGAACATATTGCTTTTGGCCGATTCCAGGCGGTAGGAGGCGGCTTCCACACTCCCTGGGTCCACCAGGTCCAAGGCGGCGTTCAACAACCGCCGGCCCTCGGCCGGATTTCCCAGTCCTTGCTCGGTGGCCGCGAGCATCGCCAGCATTCGCGCCCGATCGGCATCGGGTGCCTGCTCGGCGAAGTCGACAACCGCCCGCCCGAGCACCTCCCGGCTCTCTCGGAGCCGGCCGACCGAGGTGAGCGCGTCGGCCAAAGCGATGGTCAAGTCGAGTCCACGAGCATCCGACTGCCCGGCCGGAAGGAGCCGCAACGCCGCCCGGAACCAGCGTGCAGCGGTGAGCGGCGCGCGGCGCGCGGCGCTGCGACCGGCCTCCGCCAGCGCCGATATCGCCTTTTCGTCCCCCACAGCGCTGCTGTGTTCGAGGTGATGAGCGCGAATGGAGGGATCGGCGCCTCGTTCGGCGAGGATCGTCGCCGCCCGGCCGTGGGCCGCACGCCGCCATCCGTATCCGATCTGTTCGTACACCGCACGCCGGATCAGTGGATGCCGAAAGTACAACCCGGCACTGGATTCAACGCCTTGAACCAGCCGGGTCGCCACGAGTTCGTCTATCGCCGAGATGGTTTCGGAGCTTGTCAAGGCCCCGATTCCCAGCGCGAGATCGATATCGAAGGGTTCCCCCGCCACCGCGGCGGCGTGCAGCAGCCGCTGCGCGGGCGGGGACATCGCCTCGATTTCCAGTCTCAGTGCCGCCTGCACGAGCGCGGGCACCTGATGCCCGGATGTGGCGGGGTCGGGTATCGCGGCATTGGTCCGCGCCCTGGCCATCTCCTGCAAATAGAAAGGGTTTCCCCCACACTCCTCGTGCAGATCCGGCAGCCGATAGGCGCGCACCACGTCACCCAGCAGATCGGCCGTCTCGGGAAGGGAAAGCGGACCCAATTCCACTGCGGACAGCGCGCCGTCCTGGAAGGCGCGGCCGAGCACGCCGGCGTGTCCGGCCGGGAGTTGCGCGGTGCGATGGGTGAGAACGAGCAGACACCCCGGTACGGCCCTGCGCAGGAGATGCGCCACCACCTCCAGCGAAGCATGGTCGGTCCAGTGCAGGTCGTCGAGCGCCAAGAGAACCGGGGCGTGCCCGGCGAGTAGTTGTAGTACCGACCGCACGCTGCGATGAAAATGCCAACGCTCCGCAGCCGTGGCAGCTGCGGCCGAACGGCCGAGAAACGGGAACAGCCGGCCCAATTCGGCGAGTTCGGCGGGGATCAGATCCAGTAACTTCCGCTCGGACAGTGAGCGCACCGCGTCTTCGAACGCTTCCGAGATCATCGCGTACGCGATCTCGTTCTCCAATTCCGTCGCCCGACCGGCCAGCACCCGAAAACCTAGTTCGCGAGCCTCATCGCAGGCTTCCTGTAACAGTCTGGTCTTGCCGATTCCCGGTTCACCGGCCAGCGAAACCGCTGCCGTCCCACCGGCTTCGACGAGCGCCATCGCGTCCCCGAGGATTCGCCGCTCCCTGACCCGCCCGACCATCGGCTGCCGATTCCCATTCGACCTTGGCCCCGGCACCATTCCTCCGCATCAGCCATAGGGGACTGTCCCCGGCCGAACTCTTATCCGGATCACCCTAGTCCACAGGCCGGTTTTCCGGCGTGCCGGAGTACGTGGTTGCACGGCGCGTAAAGCCGTGACCTTCGGTGGCACAAGCCGGCTACCAGCACAGCCGCGATTCGCTAGGACGGGCCTGCGCGCAACGCGATCTCCGCGGCGGACGCGATGCCCTCGTACCACGGTTCGCCGTGCCCCGGGAGCACCGACCGGGCACCGGTGTTCGCCAGTTCGGTCAGCGATTGCAAAGCCATGGGGCTGTCCGCGGTGGCCGCCCCGGAGACGATCTGCGGGCCCGTGCCGCCGGTGTACGGATCCAGCGTGACCAGTGCGTCGCCGGAGATGACGGTATCGCGTTCGGGCAGGTGCAGGGCACAGTGACCGAGGGTGTGCCCCGGCGTGAACACCACCCGCGGCCTGCCGGGTACGGAAAGCCGGATGCCGGCTTCCATAGGAGTGGTGTCGTTCAGCCCGCGGACGAACAGCGCGCCCGCCAGCGCCATTTTTCCCAGTACCGGCAGCGAGCGCGGGTATTTGATCGGATACAGCAGCACATTGCGTTCCCGCTTGTACCGGTACGGATGGGCGGCCAGCGGCCGGTCGCCTTCGTGGGTGTAGACGGGAGTTTGCCAGGTTCGGCGGGCCCGCCGGGCCGAGCCGACGTGGTCGAAATGCGCGTGGGTGAGCAGTACCGCGCGGATATCGGCCGGGGTGCGGCCGATATCGTGCAACGCGGCGGTGATGCGGGGAAAGGTCGCGGGCAGCCCGGTGTCCACCAGCGTGATCCCGTCATCGTCCTCGATCAGATAGACATTGACATCGGCGTGGGCCAGTCGATGTATCCCGTCCGCGACGTTTCGTACCAGCATGGCGCCGTCCTACCCGGCGTCGCTGAGACCAAACGCGACGAGGCGCTCCGGTGACAGGTCAGTCCGGGTGAGCTCCGGTGGAGGGCTTCGGCGGGGAGCCCTCCACCGGATCGAGCACCTGATCGGCTTCCATTGAGCGAGAACAGGCAGTACGCCATCTCTCGGCGACCATACGCTGACAGCGTGGAAGGCATTCAGGAAAGCTCTCGGACCACGACGACCGACAACCACGCCGCGCTGTTCCGGCCGCTGACCGTCCGTTCCCTGGAATTGGCGAACCGTATCGTCATGTCGCCGATGACTCGATCGGCGTCGCCGGGCGGGGTCCCCGGACCCGATGTCGCCCGCTACTACCGGCGCCGCGCCGCCGGCGGGACGGGGTTGATCGTCACCGAGGGTGTCGCCATCGACCATCCGGCCGCCGTCGACAACCGGCGCGTCCCCCGCATGTTCGGCGCGGAGGCACTGGCCGGGTGGCGGACGGTGGTCGACGAGGTGCACGCGGCGGGCGGCCGGATCATTCCGCAACTGTGGCATGTGGGTCCGCTCTGGGGTGCGATGAGCACGAACGTCGACCCGGCCGTTACGCCGATGCGGCCGTCCGGCCGGTGGGGCACGGCCGGCACCACGTCCTATTCCGGTGAGTACGTCGCGCGCGCCGCACCACCCACCCGGCCGATGACCGACAACGATCTCGCCGACGTGATTTCTGCCTATGTGCGCGCGGCGGTCGCGGCCACCGAACTGGGTTTCGACGGTATCGCCTTGCACGGCGGGCACGGCTACCTGCTGGATTCGTTTCTGTGGCACGACACCAACACGCGTGCGGACCGCTGGGGTGGCGACCTCCTGGCACGGAGCAGGTTCCCTGCCGCGGTGGTCGCGGCCATCCGCGAAGCCGTCGGTGCCGATATGCCCATTTTCTTCCGCTTCTCCCAGCACAAACAGCAGGACTACACCGCCCGGATCGCCGAAACCCCCGACGAGCTCGAGGTGCTCCTCGGCGCGCTCGCCGACGCCGGTGTGGACGTTTTCGATGCCAGTATCCGGCGCTTCGACATACCGGCGTTCCCGGGCAGCGAACTGTCGCTGGCCGGCTGGGCCAAGAAGCTCACCGGTGCGCACGCCATGGCGGTGGGCAGTGTCGGGCTCGGCAAACCGTTGCGGGACAGTCGCGCCGCAGGAGCCGCGCCGGTCGTCGACAATGTCGCGGAGGTCGAGCGCCGGATCGAATCCGGCGAATTCGACCTCATCGCCATCGGACGACTGCACCTGGCCGATCCCGCGCTCGCGACGACCTTACGTACCGGGGCCCCGCTGACACCGTTCGATCGCGCCGTCCACGAGGGCACTCTGCACTGATCCGTCGCCCGGGTACCGGGCAGCGACTCCGAAGGCGCCGGCCGGCGCGGTCACCGGCCGGCGCGGCCGAGTAGTTCCCGCGCGGCGGCGCTGCCGTCGAGCAGCCGGGCGGTGCGGCGCTGGATCAGCCATGATCCGTCCACCCGGACGAGTTCGAAACGGTTGGCGGTGACCCGCCACACCCGGAATGAATCCGTCTCGGCTACCCGGCGCAGTAACAGCGAATGGCAGGTCGCCACCGCGGTATCCCCCTCGACCCGGATATTGATCGGGTCCAGCAGGTGCCCGCAGCCTTCGGCCAGGTAGTCCTGATGCGGTGCGGTGCGCACCATTTCGGTGATCGCGTCGCGGCCTTCCAGCACCCGGATATCGATGTCGTACACCGCGTTCTCGGCCCACAACCGGCCGACGGCGTCGGCGTCACCGGCGTCGACGGCGGGGCCGTAGGCCGTCAGCACTTCGTGGACGGCGGCCTTGTCTTCGAGGACCTGCACCCGTTCGAGCAGGGAAGCGACCAGTTCTGCGGTATCGGTCACGGCGATCCTTCCGGGATATCGGGTGTGCGCTGGGCGGTGCCCGCTTCTCTGTGTACCGATAGCGGCGAAATCGGGTCCGGCGGCATTCCGCTGAACGGAATCTTCGGTGTGTCGTCACCTCGACATTGACAGTCTTGTGGGCACCGCGACCGCACGGTGCTCACAGGCGACAGGGCACCACACAGTTCCCGGCTCCGCGAGGGGCCGCGTTTTCGAGAAAGAGCCGCATTATGGGCGACGTACTGGACAAGATCATGCAGCATGCGGACGAGATCCGCGCCGGTGCCGACGAGGGTGAAAAACTCATGCGGCTGACCGACGGCACCGCGAAACATCTGCGCGACTCGGGCGTCATCCGCATGCTCCAGCCGAAGGAATACGGCGGTCTGGAGGCACATCCGCGGGAAGCCGCCGAAACCACCATGGCCATCGCCGCGCTGGACGGCGCGGCCGGCTGGGTCGCCGGCATCGTGGGCGTGCATCCGTGGGAGCTCACGTTCTTCGATCCCAAGGCGCAAGCGGAGGTCTGGGGCGAGAACAACGATATGTGGATGGCGTCGCCATATGCGCCGATGGGTATCGCGGTCCCGGTCGAAGGCGGCTACATCCTCAACGGACGCTGGTCGTTCTCGTCCGGCACCGACCACTGCGGCTGGGTCATGATCGGCGCCGCGGTCGGCGACAAGGACGGTAACCGCACCGGCAAGGTACTGCATGTGCTGCTCCCGCGGTCGGACTACGACATCGACCAGGACAGCTGGAACGTTATCGGCCTGCGCGGCACCGGCTCGAAGGATCTGATCGTCAAGGACGCATTCCTGCCCGAATACCGCACCATCGACTCCGAGATCGTGCTGAGCGGCAACGGCTGGCGGCACGCGGGCCGCGACGAAACGCTGTACCGTTTCCCGTTCTCGTGCATCTTCCCGCTGGGGATCACCTCGGCGCTGATCGGGATGACCGAGGGCGCGCTGGCCTGCTATATCGCCGCGCAGAAGGAACGGGTGCAGGTCACCGGCGTCCCCATCAAAGAAGACCCCTACGTCCTGTACGCGATCAGCGACGCGGCAGCCGAGATCTCCGCGGCCCGCGTATCGCTGCTGGAAACGGTCGACCGGTTCTGGGACAAGACCGAACGCGGCGAAGAGGTCGGCTTCGAAGAACGCGCGATCGGCCGGCGCACCCAGGTCTCGGCGGCCTGGCGTGCGGTGCGGGCGATGGACGAGGTCTTCGCCCGGGCCGGCGGCGCGGCGGTGCATCTGAAGACACCGATGCAGCGGTTCTGGCGCGATGCGCATGTCGGCCTGACGCACGCCATCCACGTACCCGGCGTCATCTACCATTCGTCGGCTCTCGCTCAGCTCGGCGGTGACCCGCAGGGTCCCTTCCGCGCAATGATCTGATATCCCTTCACTGTTCGAGGACCAGGAAAATGACTGAACTACGAGGGCTCGGCTACCTCAGAATCCAGACCCGGGAAATCGCGCGCTGGCGTGAATTGCTCATCGACGGCCTCGGCATGGCCGTCGGATCCGGCCCCGAACCGGACGGACTGTATGCCCGCGTCGACGAACGACGCTCCCGGATCGCGGTCCTGCCCGGCGAATCCGACAAGGCGCTGGCTGTCGGCTGGGAGGTCCGTGACGAGTTCGCGCTGCAGCGGGTGCGCGAGGCAGTGGAGAATTCGGGACGAACCGTCGAGGTGCTCTCCCGGCAGGAGAGCGCCTATCTCGACGCCGAGCAGGCCATCGCGTTCGACGATCCGACCGGAACCCGGCTCGAGGTGTTCCACGGTCCGGTGCTCGACCACAGCCCGGTGGTGACTCCGTTCGCCGGACGCTGGGTCACCGGCCCGCACGGCCTGGGACACGTGGTGCTGCCGACGGCGAAGTTCGCCGAATCGTACGCCTTCTATACCGAGGTGCTGGGCTTCCTGCCGCGCGGCTCGATCCGGCTCGACGAAGAGGGCCTGAACCGGGTCCGTTTCCTCGGCCTCAACCAGCGCCATCACAGTCTCGCGCTGTGCCCCGCCCCGCCGACGGAGGAACCCGGCCTGGTGCATCTGATGACCGAGGTCGACACGCTCGACGCGGTCGGGCAGGCGCTGGACCGCGTCAACCGCCAGGAGTTCTCGATCTCTTCGACCCTGGGCCGGCATACGAACGACAAGATGGTGTCCTTCTATGTCCGCGCTCCCGGCGGCTGGGACCTCGAATTCGGCACCGACGGCATGCTCGTCGACGAGCGTTACTACACCTCCGAGGAGATCACCGCCGACGCGTACTGGGGCCACGACCAGTCCGGGTCCGAACCGTTGAAGGCGTTCATCCCCGCGGCCGGCTGATCCGCGCAACTCGCAGACCCGATTCCCCCGACCGGGCAGCGCCGCGGTAGTCGCCCGCGGCGCTGCCCGGAACGTGGGGTCATCTCGGTCTCGCTCTTTATCACCGCCGCCCAGGCCGCGACCCGGTTCCGTTACCTGGGTACGCGAGTCCGTCGCCGGCTACCCCCCGCCGGGCCCCGCGGGTGGTGCGGAAAGTTCGGCGCCGGCCCCCTCTTTACTGCCGCGGCCGGCATGGGATTCCGCGCGCAGGCGTTCGGCCATATGCGGGTAGTGCAGTTCGAACGCGGGCCGTTCGGAACGGATCGGCGGCAGTTCGTAGAAGTTGTGCCGCGGCGGCGGGCAGGTCGTCGCCCATTCCAGGGAATTGCCGGCGCCCCACGGATCGTCCACAGTGACCACTTCGCCGTAGCGATAGCTTTTGAACGCATTCCACACGAAAACGATCATGGACGCGCCCAGTACGAACGAACCGATGGTCGAGACGGTGTGCAGCGCGGTGAAGCCGTCATCGGGCTGGTAGTCCGCGTAGCGCCGCGGCATACCTTCGTCGCCCAGCCAATGCTGCACCAGGAAGGTCAGGTGGAATCCGATGAAGGTGGTCCAGAAATGCACGCGGCCCAGACGTTCGTCCATGAACCTACCGGTGAGTTTCGGGAACCAGAAGTAGATACCGGCGAAGGTCGCGAACACGATGGTGCCGAACAGTACGTAGTGGAAATGCGCGACCACGAAGTAGCTGTCGTGCACCTGCCAGTTCAGCGGCGGGCTCGCCAGGATCACCCCGGACAGGCCGCCGAACAGGAAGGTGACCAGGAATCCGAGGGAGAACAGCATCGGCGTTTCGAAGGTCAGCTGCCCTTTCCACATGGTGCCGATCCAGTTGAAGAACTTCACCCCGGTCGGTACCGCGATGAAGAAAGTCATCAGCGAGAAGAACGGCAGCAGCACCGCACCGGTGGCGTACATATGGTGCGCCCACACCGCCATCGACAACCCGGCGATCGCTACCGTGGCGAAAACCAGCGCGGTGTAGCCGAAGATCGGTTTACGGCTGAACACCGGGAATATCTCGGAGACGATGCCGAAGAACGGCAGCGCCACGATGTACACCTCGGGATGCCCGAAGAACCAGAACAGGTGCTGCCACAACAGCACCCCGCCGACACCCGGATCGTAGATATGCCCGCCCAGGTGCCGATCGTAGGCGAGCGCCATCAGCGCGGCGGTGAGGATCGGGAACGCCAGCAGCACCAGAATGCTGGTGATGAACACGTTCCAGGTGAATATCGGCATCCGGAACATGGTCATCCCGGGGGCGCGCAGGCAGATCACCGTGGTCATCATGTTCACCGCGCCGAGGATGGTGCCCAGCCCCGACAACGCCAGGCCCATGATCCAGAGGTCCCCGCCGACGCCCGGCGAGAACTGCTCGGTGCTCAATGGTGTGTAACCCGTCCACCCGAAGTCGGCGGCGCCGCCGGGCGTGACGAATCCCGCGGTCGCCATGACGGCACCGAACAGATAGAGCCAATAACTGAAGGCGTTGAGCCGGGGAAACGCCACATCCGGCGCGCCGATCTGCAACGGCAGGATCGCATTGGCGAAGCCGAACACCACCGGCGTGGCATAGAACAGCAGCATGATCGTGCCGTGCATGGTGAACAGCTGGTTGTACTGCTCCGGTGAGAGGAATTGCAGCCCGGGACGCGCCAGCTCGCCGCGGATGAGCAGCGCCAGCAGACCACCGATCAGGAAGAAGGCCGTGGCCGTCACCAGATACAACACCCCGAGAACCTTCGGATCGGTGGTGGTGACCATCTTCCACAGGTAGGAGCCCTTGGGCCCGAGCCGCGCCGGAAACGGCCGGGTCGCGGTGAGCTGCTTCGCTGGAGATGGTGGCGCTGCCATGGCGTTCTCCTCTACTCGGTCCGCCCGGGCGTCCAAAGCCCCGTTGCCCGCGGAGCTACCCCGGCCCTGTTGCGGCAAACCCTGCCCGCTCCGGGTGGTGGACCGGGCGAACGACACCCCGCACAACACAAGTTCCGCCGAAATCGGCGATCCGCGGCCCGTTCGACGGTCGCTCGGCCGGGGAAACCGACCGGCCCGGCGGCGGTACCGGGGCGGAACGGGCAGGTGACGGTGGTGGCTCGCGGCGGTGAACAGGCGCCGCCGGACGCTGCCCGCGCCCATTTCCCGCTCTACCATCGAGCGTCGAACAGATCCGATCGCTCCGGTCCGGCCGAGCGCGAAGGGGAGCACGGTGTCCGATACCTCCGCAGCGGCCGACCCGGGCGGGTTGCGGCGCAGCCTGGGCGTGACCGATGCCGTCGTGATCGGTCTGGGCGCCATGCTCGGGGCGGGAATCTTCGCGGCTCTGGCACCGGCGGCGCGGGCGGCAGGATGGGGACTACTGCTCGGGCTGGCCGTAGCCGCGGTCGTGGCCTACTGCAACGCCACGTCGTCTGCCCGGCTGGCCGCGCGATACCCGGCGTCGGGTGGCACCTACGTGTACGGCCGCGAACGGCTCGGACAGTTCTGGGGATATCTGGCGGGCTGGTGTTTCGTCGTCGGGAAAACCGCGTCCTGCGCGGCGATGGCCATGACGGTCGGCGTCTATGCCTGGCCCGCTCATGCGCATGCGGTCGCTGCCGGTGCGGTGGTCGCGCTGACGACGGTGAACTACCGCGGTATCCAGAAGTCGGCGTTGCTGACCCGGGTGATCGTCGCGATCGTACTGGCCGTACTCGTCGCGGTGGTCGTCGCCGCGGGCTTCGGTGACACCGCGACAGTGGACCGGGGAGCCGGCACCGAACTCGGTGTAGGCGGTGTGCTGCAAGCAGCCGGCCTGCTGTTCTTCGCATTCGCCGGATACGCGCGCATCGCCACGCTGGGCGCGGAAGTACGCGACCCCGCCCGCACCATCCCCCGCGCGATCCCGCTCGCCCTGGCGATCACCGTGGTCGTGTACACGCTCGTCGCTGTCGCGGCACTGCGGGCCCTGGGCCCGGACGGGTTGGCGGCGGCGACAGCTCCGCTGTCGGATGCGGTGGATGCGGCGGGCGCCGGTTGGCTCGCACCGGTGGTGCGCGCGGCCGCGGTTCTCGCCGCGCTGGGGTCACTGCTGGCATTGATCCTCGGGGTTTCCCGGACCACGCTGGCGATGGCCCGCGACCGGCATCTGCCTTACGCTCTCGCGGCCGTGCATCCGCGTTTCGCGGTACCTCATCGCGCCGAACTCGCCGTCGGAGCGGTGGTGACGGTCGTCGCCGCGACCGTCGATATCACCGCGGCGATCGGTTTCTCCTCGTTCGGGGTGCTGGTGTACTACGCGATCGCCAACGTCTGTGCCTGGACGCTGCGACCGTCGGAAGGGCGACCGGGACGGCTGGTCCCGATAGTCGGCACGGCCGGGTGCCTGGTGCTCGCCTTCGGCTTGCCGGCACAGTCGGTTGTCACCGGCACGCTCCTTGTCGCCCTGGGCGCTCTGGTCTACGCCGCCCGCCGGCACCTGAATGTCAGGATGCGGTCCACGTGACCTCGACGCGACCTATCCCGGCGTGCGCAGCGACGGAACCGTGATTCCGGACGCGGAAATTGATGGTTCCTTGTCTGGTATCGGTGCCCCCACCGGCGAACACTGAGGCCGTGCGCGAGTGACACCAGCGGTTCAGCAAATCGGAGGAAATGTCATGTCAGCCAGAATCACCAGAATATTCGCCGCGACCACCTTCGCCCTGGCCGTCGGGGTAATGGCGGCACCCGCCGCAACGGCCGCGACATCCGAGGTCCAGTCGCCCGTCGTCCCGGTGACGGGGTCGGTCGTAATCTGTGTTCCCCTGGGCAGCGCGGCAGTCTGCATCTGATCGCTCAGGTAGTTACCACCGGAATCTTTCGCATCAACCCCACGGTGCACGCACGTCGTGTGCGATACGAGCGGGCCGAGATCGTGCAGCCTGCTCATTCATGTTTCGCTCCCGGGTGAACGGGCATTGCCACTGCCGGCCGTCATAGCTGATACGGCGACCCGACCGGTCGGCTCTGCCAACTCGACAGAACGGAACTTCCATGAGACCAACTACCTGTCTCCAGCGCGTCGGCCCCCGACTTCTCGGCGCGACCGTCGGGGCCGCCGCTCTTTTCTTCGCCGCCGCTCCGGCGGCCGCCCTCCCCGGAACCCTCGACCGGGTCCAGGCGGACAACGGCCCGAATCCACAGGTCGAACTGCACAGTTACTGTGCGGCGCCGGGGCAGGTCGGGCATCTTGCCGACGGCACGACCGTCTACTGTTCGCCCGTCTCCGGCACCGGCACCTTCGCGTGGTCGTACTACACCGAAACCTTGCCGATGGACCCGAACAGCATCGACTACAACTGCGACAGCGCGAGCTGCACTTATCCCGATGGTTCCCAGGTGCCCATCGAGCGGCGCTGCGGTATGCAGTGCGGTGAGCCACCCACACCGGGTGACGTGCAGAACCACCTGAACAACTCCCGCCGCTGAGGACGGCCGCCGGAAGGGACCGTCTGCTATCGACGAGACCGGCGTTACAGCAGCACATATGTGGGTCATGTATGCTTCAGTAAACATTACCCCCATAAGAGGTGCGCAATGACGGTGACCCAGATCGATCTCGACGATGACGCGCTACAGCGCACAATGACTCTCTCCGGGACACGCACCAAGAAAGACGCCGTGAACCTGGCTCTGCGGTACTACGCCGAGCAACAACAGCGCGCAGCACAGCTGGCGCGCCACCTGGAGCGCGCGCGCGACTGGGACGCGGTCCGGCATGCGGAAGAACTGCACCGCGCCGAGAAGGCCGCCCGCGGCCGGTGATCTACCTGTTGGACACCTCAGGTCTGGTGCGCTACCTGTCGGACAAGACGCTGCAAGATTCGTGGAGTGAGGCGATCATCGCCCGCACAGTGGCTTCATGCTTTCCGCAGCGCGCCGAGTTCCTGTACAGCGCCCGCAATGCGGCCGAATTCGATGAGATTCGCGAAATGCTCGACGATGTGTACCCGCAGGTTTCCGTGCCCAAGCACGCGGATCGCTGGATCGACGCAGTGCAATATCGAATGTCACGTGCGGGCGAACATCGCAGTGCTTCCGCAGTTGATCTCATGATCGCCGCAACCGCAGCACATCACGGACTGACCGTCCTACACGACGATTCCGACTACCGGACCGTTGCACGCCACGCGCCGGACCTGAGCGAACACAACATCCGACACGTATCGGCGTGAGCCTCGTTCCGATCTCAGAGCGGAACACGTTCCAGGCTGCCGGATTCCATGGCCACCCACAGCGCGCCGTCGGGGCCGGCCGCCAATCCGTGCGGTTCCCGACCCGCCAGTTCCCGCACGGTGATCTCGCCTGTCAGGGTGATGCGGCCCAGCCGCGAGGTCGCCCATTCGGTGAACCACAGGGCGCCGTCCGGGCCCGCGATGATCGCGTGGGGCCGGGCGGCGCGGTCGGGTAGCGGGAACTCGGTGATCTCGCCGTCGAGGCCGATACGCCCGATCTGGCCGGCACCGATCTCCACAAACCAGAGAGCACCGTCCGGGCCCGGGGTTATCCCGACCGGCATGGCCTGTTCGGTGGGCAGCGGGAACACAGTCGTGGCGCCCGTAGGTTCGATGCGGCCGATGGCGTTGCCCTGATTGAGCGTGTACCACAACGCATCGTCGGAACCGGTGACGATCATCGATGGCATCCCGGCCGCTGGGAAACGGGTGATGGACCCGTCGCCGGCCAACCGGCCGATACGGTCGGCCTGGAGTTCGGTGAACCACAGCGCGCCGTCCGGCCCGGTGGTGAGTCCGTACGGAGATTCGGCCGGGAACCAGGCCAGCTCCCCAGCCGAGGTGATCCGGCCGATGCGGTCTCCGCGGAATTCACTGAACCACATGGCCCCGTCGGGGCCGGGCACGATCACGGTCGGCTGCCCGTCGGGATTGTCCAGCGGAAACGTCTGTATCTCGCCGTCGCGGTACCGGCCGACCGCACCGGTCGCCACCGAGGTGAACCACAGCGTGCTGCCCGGCCCGGCGCTCACTCCGTACGGCGCCCCGGAAACCTGGACCACAGAGCCTCTCCTGTCCCCCCGGAGCACCGGGACTACCGCGCCCCGGCGGACTCACGGTCCCGCGGCGACTTTGTCTACCTGTACCGCGGCGGTGTTCGACGCGGACAGTCGAGCCTGCCATATAGCGCGTAGGAGCCGCTACCGCCGGCACCGTGTCCGCGGGCGAGCGGCATCGGCGGGCGGCCGGTTCCCAGCCGTCCGCCGTCCGGACCGGCACGTGGTCAGGCAGTCGACAGCTGCGCCTGCCACATCCAGTGCAGTTGCTCCAGCCGGGCCGCGATCTCGATGAACAGGTCCTGCGTCACCGGGTCGGCCTTCTCGGTGGCGTCGATCCGCTGCCGGAACCGGCCGATCACGGTGGCCAGGTTGTCGACGATCGCATTGATCACGTCGGTGTCCTGCTGCCAGCCGTCGGGGAATTGCAGCCCGGCCGCTTCCTTGGCCACGGTGGCCGCGCGCCCGTCGGGGCTCACGCCGATGGCGGTGGCGCGTTCGGCGGCGGAATCGGTGAACTCGCGGGCCGCGCTCACCAGCTCGTCGAGGGCCAGGTGCACGGAGCGGAAGTGGGTGCCGAGCACATTCCAGTGTGCCTGCTTGGCGATCAGAGACAGATCGATCAGGTCGACGACGCTGGCGCGCAGCGCGTCACCGGTGATGCGCTGTTGTTCCGGGTCGAGTGTGCTCTTGATCGGGACGTTCATCCTCGGATGCCCTTTCTCTCGTTGCGCTCGATGCGCCGGACACGGGGCGACTACCCGGCCCCGCGGCGCTCAATCACCGATACCGGTGTTACCGCGGCCACCGTCGGTGTACTCGTCACACGCCACGGCCGGCTCCGCGAGCGCCCACGACACCGGGCAATCCACGTTTCACCGGCACCTGCCCGGGTAGCTCGCGGGCGGATCGCAACCACACTCGGAAAGGAGCAGGTATGGGCCAGCAGCACAATCTGACCGGACAGCGCGTCGCGGTGCTCGCGGCGGACGGAGTGGAGCAGGTCGAACTCGTGCAGCCGCGGTCGGCGGTGGAGGATGCCGGGGCCAGCACCACCCTGCTGTCACTGAAATCGGGCGAGATCCAGGCCATGAACCATGACGTCGAAAAGGGCGACACCTTCCGGGTGGACCGGGTGGTGGGCGAATGCAGCCCCCAGGAGTTCGATGCCCTGCTGCTTCCCGGCGGCACCACCAACCCCGACAAACTGCGGCAGGACCCGGACGCCGTCCGCTTCGTCCGCGATTTCTTCGCCACCGGCAAACCGGTCGGGGTGATCTGCCACGGACCGTGGACGCTGGTGGAGGCCGATGTGGTGCGCGGCCGCACCCTCACCTCCTACCCCAGCCTGCGGACCGATATCCGCAATGCTGGCGGGAACGTGGTCGACGAGGAAGTGGTCACCGACCAGGGTCTGGTGTCCAGCCGCAATCCGGACGATCTGCCCGCGTTCTGCGCGAAGATCGTCGAGGAATTCGCCGAGGGCAAGCATCCGGTGCATCCCGAAGGCGCCACCGCCAACCGCTGACCGGCACGCGCCGGGCCCCGCTTCCGGCGCACGAGCCGTAGCCTTCCCGCGACCGGTTCGCGCCCGCCCACCATGGTGCGGGAGAGCGAACCGGTCAGTCGTGCCGCCCCTGTCGGCCTGGGTCGAGACAACGGCAGGTGGGCGCATTCTCGCCGGATTCCCGTTACCCTGCACAGGTGAAAGACCCCGTCGACCGGCCATTATTGTTCCTCGATGTCGACGGCCCGCTGCTCCCGTTCGGCGAGCCGGGCGACCGGTATCCCAATCATCCGGCACCTGATGCAGAGAGCAACAATCCGCTCCTGGCCCGGCTCGACCCTGCACTCGGCCCCCTGCTCTCGGCACTGCCCTGTGAGTTGATCTGGGCAACGACCTGGATGCACGACGCCAATCGTTCGGTGAGCCCGCTGCTCGGCCTGCCCCCATTGGATGTACTGGATCGGCCGGACAGCACCGATGATCGAGTCGACGCATGGTTCGGCCTGCACTGGAAGACCCGCGCGCTGGTGCATCGTGCGGCGGGCAGGCCGTTCATCTGGGTCGACGACGAGATCGGCGATGGTGACCGGGAATGGGTAGCGGCGAATCACTCTGCCCGTGCGCTGCTGCACTGTGTGGACGCCCGAACGGGACTGCGGCCGTCCGATTTCGCCGTTCTCTTCGACTGGCTCCAGTACACGGTCTGGTGACGGTACCGCCCCCGGCACCCGCCGCGCTGCCGCCGGCATGGTGGGCGGGCCCGCGCAGAGGCGGGCAGCGGCTTCATCCGCTGCCGTGACCTGGATGTGCGGTGCCGTACGAACCGCGCGAAACCACACCGCGAGCTGTCACCAGCTCCGCGAGCGTGGTTACCGCATGCCAATGCTTGTCACGCTGTATCTCTTCGGTGGTGAGGTGCGGGATCACGATCACCTCGGCACCGTGTTCCAGGGCATGCTGTATCGCGATCAGCGCGCCGAGTTGCGCCCCCGTGTCAGTGACCACCGTGTACACGATTCGGAGGGCATGCGACCTGACGAGCCGGTCGAGTTGCAGGCCGTCGTAACCGGCTCTGCGCAACACAATCGCCCGTCGTAGGGCGGACCGATGTCCGGTCATGGTCGCGCTTTCGCCGTGTATTCGAGTGCCGCTTCGTAGCGCGGGCAGCGGTGGCCGGCATGAACGGCCATCACCTGGTGTGCGTGGGCGTACCCGCCGATAGGGTTCTCGCTTCCGCAGTGCGGTGTGGGATGGTCGAGCGCTCGCAGGCCATCCGCGATCTGCCGCAGAATTCTGGGATCATCGGTGACCCAGGTCTTCCCGGCGTGCAGCAGTCGCAACGTCGCGGCCATGGCCCGGCTCCCCGGGGCTCTGAACGGCAGGGCGCGTATCTCTGTCATCGGAGTACTCGGCTTTCGGTAGTGAATGGTTTGCTACAGCGGGCCGCTACATCGGGTGCCGTCACCTCGGCTCCGAATGGAGGGATTCGGACGGCGGGCCCGGCAGCCGGAGCATCACATCGCCGTTTCCGCGCGCACTCCTGGCGATTCGCGGTATTGTCTCGAATCAGTCGCGCCCGGGATGGGGATCTTGTGGGCGGCTTGTGGATCCGAGGTTCCCGGCTGTCGGGTAAACCGAGCACATCACTGGACAACAAGCCGGCACAAGCGCGATCTGCATTTGCACAAAAGCTGCTCCGAAAGGCCAGAGCGGTTGTCACTGGCGTGCAAAAGCTCTTGCCGAGTGCAAACGGCCATCACGTTATATGCAAAGTGAGGATCCCCATGCCCGTGGACAATTCGACCACGCTGCCGCGCCGCCAACTCGGGAGATACCTGCGGGAGGCCCGCGAAGCGGTGAATATGAACCTCGAAGATGTCGCACCGATATTGCAGGTGTCGGTCAGTACGCTGTCCCGCGCCGAGCGTGGACTGACCGGTATCCGAGTACCCGATGTCGAAGCGCTCTGCCGCATCTACGGCATCGACGATCCCGGAGTGGTCGCGGGATTGGTCAGTCTGGCGAAACAAGCGGCAGGCAAGAGTTGGTGGCGAGCGTTCGACGATGTCATGTCCGGTAACTTCGATCTGTACGTTGGTCTCGAGTCCTCGGCCAAGCAATTGACCATCTACCGCCCGGACATGCTGTCCGGGCTCTTTCAGACTCCGGACTACGCCCGCACGCTCGACCAGATTTACTTGCCGGACGTCACCGCGGAGGCCCAGGACAGGCATATCCAACTCAAGACCAAACGCCAGGCACTGATAACACGCAAAACCAAGCCCGCCAGTGTGGATTTGGTAGTTCACGAGTCGGTCCTGCGCACCGCCGTCGGCGGTTCGAAGGTGATGCGACAGCAGTTGAACCGCTTGGCGAATATGCCCGCCAACGTGACGGTATCCGTACTCCCCTTCACTGCGGGGTTCCCTGCGGGCATCTCGACCGGTCCGTTCACAATTCTGGACTTCGGCCACGACGGCCGAGGTCGCGAAATATCCCCCACTGTCGTGTACGTCGAGTCGTATGCGGGTGACATGTATCTGGAGCGGGCCAAGGATGTAAGCCGGTATCGTCGCGTCCATGACGTCCTCCGGCAATCGTCGCTCGACGTTGCATCCAGCAAACGCCTGATAAGGCAGATAGCAGCAAGGGAGTACTCAGCGTGAACGTCGACCTGTCAAGGGCCAAGTGGTTCAAGTCGAGCCGCAGCGCGGGTGGCAAGGACTGCGTGGAGGCCGCCTTCCTCGATGGCGGAATGGTCGGCGTCCGCGATTCCAAGAACCCGGCCGGCCCCGCCCTTGTCTTCACACCGTCGGAATGGGACGCCTTCACCACCACCATCCAAGGCGGCACACCCGGCCCGGCCTGAAACCGTTCCCGCGCCGAGTTTCCGGCACCGGCAGCAGAACGGCCTCGTCTCGAATCATCCGAGACGAGGCCGTTCCGGTATCGCACCCGGCTCAGATCACCCAGACCAGCAGTACGCCCGCGACCGCGAGAATCGGCAGACCACGGATCAACTGGCGGATCAGGTCGACCGGCAGCGGCCCGGCACTCGTGATCAGCAGCAGCCCCTCGTACGACAGTGCCGAACGTATCCTGATGCGGTATGCGGCCAGAGCCGCAGCGATCGTGCTGATCGCCGCGACGGCCGGGCCGGTGGCCAGGACGGTGAGGACAGCCGTGAGACCGAGCGCGGCGGCCGGGACGATGAGCATCGGCCACCGGAGCGCACCGTCACCGGCTCCCAGGAGCGCGCACAGTGCCGGGTCGCCGCAGATATCGCGCAGGCCCGCACTGAACAGCATCGCAATCCAGAAGGAGCCGCCGAGTCCGGTGAACGCGACGAGCAGCGGGGTGCCGATGCCGGTCGCGAACCAGACGGCCGCCACCACCGCCGCGGTGACCGCGTAGGCCGAGGGTCGGCGACGGTGCCGCAGCAGGTCGGCCCGGAGCAGCGCGGCGGTACGCCCGGCCGGCAGCCGCCGGGTGGGCGACCGGCCGACCCGACGCCACGCCCGTTCCTCCAGAATTCCGGCTAGTACCGACGGGTCCAAGCTGGTCAGCGCGGTCTGCGCCCCGGAGGTGAGGTCGCTTCCGGCAGCGAGATCCGCGCGGCTGAGGTGCCGGCAGCTCGCGGCTGCCCATATCGCCAGCCCCGCCGCCGGAACCGCCGCGACGAGCACGACCGGCCAAGTGGTGAGCGCCGGGACCGTCCACTGAACCGTCGCCGCCACCGTCAGCCCGAGACCGGCCGATGCGAAGAGCCGGCAAAGCAGCGGAAGTACCGGCCCGGGAAGTCTGCGCGACTGGACGAGTACCGCGACGGCGACGACAACCACTCCGGCCAGTAAGCCGAGCACCGTCAGCGGCCCCCACTGGTTCGCCCCCGCGATATACGCCGTGAGGCGACCGACAGCAGTACCGCCGGCCGCACCGACGGCGAGTGCCGCACCGGCCCGGACGCGCAACAACGCGCCCCGATCCACCGGCGTGGACAGCAACCATAGGGCATCGGGAGCGCTCGCACCCACCGGTCCGAACGCCCGCGCGAGCAACAGGCCACCGCTGACGGCCGCCGCGAACAACGCCCACGCACCGGCGGTCCACCCCGATTCCGCCGTGAACAGGACCGACCCCACGAAGGTGGCGGGCCGGGTCGCGGCCCACCAGACGACGCCACCGACGACATAGGCACCCAGCACCAGCTGCACCACGGTGCCCATCCGGTTCTCCCGCACGGCATGCCTTCGAGTGAATCCGCGCCGCAGCGCATATATTTCGCGCGCGGCCGGAACGACGGGCGAGGTTTGTGTCAGCGCCACAGGTCACCGTCCACGACATCGTCGGCGACCGCCGCCACCAGGTCCGGGTCGTGCGAGACCAGCAGGATCGCGGTACCCGCTTCCTTCTCCGCGGCGAGGGCGCCCGCCAGCCAGGCTCGACCCGCACGGTCCAGATGCTGCTCCGGTTCGTCGAGCACCAGCAACCGCCGCGGTCGCACGAACGCCGAGGCCAGCGCCAACCTGCGGCGCTGACCACTGGACAGGGTGACCGGCAGCTGGTCGGCCGCGGCGGTCAAGCCGACCTCGGCCAGCGCGCGACTCGCTACCCGATGCAGGTCTGTGGTTCCATGCGCAATCGCGACGAGTTGCAGGTGTTCATGCACAGTGAGGTGCGCGAAGGTGGCGTCTTCTCCGCTCACCGCGGCCACGGTTCTCCGGAAATGCGGATCGGCTTCGTCGACCTCGTGACCGTCGACGGTGATCCGGCCGGCGTCCAGCCGGTCCCGGCCGAGTACGCAGCGCAACAAGGTCGATTTACCGGCGCCGTTGGCACCGACGATCGCACAGCAGCGACCGGCGGCGACAGTGAAGCCGACATCGCGGAAGACGGTCAGGTCACCGAAGCGGCGTTCGGCCGCACAGACCTGCAGAATAGGTTCGGACACAGGGGTACTCCCGTTTTTCCTCGGACAGATAGACCAGGCGAGGAAGCGGGGACCGCTCAGAAAGTGGCAGGCACCACGGTCCCCGCACGGGGACCGGGAGCTCTGGGCCGCGGCCGGCCGGCCACATCGGGATGGCTGTGCCGGCGGAACGCGCCACGTAACCGCTGCTCCTCGGCGGTCGGCCCGCGCACGGTCCGGCACTGCCCGAACAGCAGGTCTTCGGCCCGGCACACCACGAGGTAGGCCACGGCGACCGAGACGACAGCGACCAAACCGGCCAGCAACAAGCTGCGCGTATCGGGCTGAGTGAGCACCGACCCGAACGCGGCACCCCAGACCAGCAGAAAAGCCACCACCCAATTGACGAGGTAGCGGCTGCTGAACATACCGCCAGACTAATCGATGCAGCGGTGAGTCCACTTCACACCGTGGAACCACAACGGCGTTCATCAGACCAGAAAGCCTGCTATCGCAAGAGTAGTTCGCCTGCTATCACAAGAGTAGGCGAGCAGACCGGCCTCTCTGTGATCGGTGGACCGGCGCAGACGGGCTAACGCGAAAACTCCGCCGAGCCGCCCGGAATACCACGCTGACCAGCCTTTTTCTGCTAGCTTTGGGCGCACCTGACCGAAGAGGAGACATCCATGGTGCGGGCCGGCTTCTTCCGTATCGGCATCGGCGCGGCCGTCGCTGCTTTCGTGCTGGCCGTACTCGCCGCGGTCTTCCCGGCCACGGCCGGCGCGCAGGACGCCGCGCCGGCGATTTCCCTTTCCGCGACGGTTTCGGGAACCACGATCGACTACACCGTGACCGGCGTCCCGAACCGGCGCGACACCTTCCCCGTCATCCCCGGCGAATGCACGACCGTCCTGGTGAACACCGCCGTCGCCGCGCCCGTCCTCGCCCCCGCCGCCGTCGATACGCTCAGCGGCCGCGAACCCGATGCCTTCGCCCTGTTGCAGCGGCTGATCGCCGACGGCGCCGTCACCGCCGGACCGCGCGTCCAGTTTTCCGCCGCCGGCCAGGTCACCGGATCGTTCACCGGTATCCCGCGCGGGGTCTATCTGGTCGCCACGGTCTGCAATGTGAGCCCGCTCAGCGGTGAGTTCCGGCCGGAACTGCTCGATATCGTGCCCGTGGTCGTCACCGATTTGCAGGCCGGTTCGGCGGCCTCCGCCCGGTAACCGGTACCGGCAAGCACGAAACATATTCGCGCGCGCGTTCTTTCCCGAAATCCGTCTCCGGAAATTCGGTTGACCCGCCTGCGATGATAGAAGCATCACGGAGACGAAGCTCCGCGGATATCCGAGCTGGTGGCAGCGGCCCGGTCTCCAAAACCGACGCCAGCGGGTTCGACTCCTGCCGGATATGCGATATCGCCGAAACCTCGGCGATGATATTCCGGGTTCGCCCCGGGACAACGCGGTGTGGCGCAGTGGGTAGCGCGGCGGGCATGCTCCTGTAGCCCAATCGGCAGAGGCGGCGGTTTCAGGAACCGTTGGTTGGGGGTTCGAATCCCTCCAGGAGTACGGCCGTGATTCGAACACCCGCCCGATAGGTCCGAGTGCGGTGAGAATGGAGCCCACAGCAGAATCGGGCAAGGGGTGATCGTGGCGGACGAGCGGATTGCGAACGCCTATTCGGCGAATGCCGAGTTCTGGATCAGGGTCGTGCGCGAGGACCGCGATCCGTTCCGGACCCGGCTCACCGATCCGGCGCTACTGGACATGATCGGCGACTGCGCCGGCCAGGTAGTTCTCGACGCAGGTTGCGGCGAAGGGTATTTCGCGCGTGAACTGGTGCGACGCGGGGCCCGGCAGGTGCACGGTGTGGACACCTGTCCCGAATTCGTGGTCGCGGCGCGTACGCACCCCGACCACGATCCGGCCGCAACGACCTATCGCGTAGCCGATGTCGCCGATCTCCCGCTTGCGGGCGCATCGGTGGATTTGGTGGTGGCGAACCGCCTGCCGCACGGTATCGATGAACCGGGCCGGCGCTTCCACGAGTTCGCCCGGGTTCTGAAGCCGTCGGGCCGGCTGATCCTGCTCGGTATGCATCCCTGTTTCTATGTGTCCCGCGCCGAACGCGCCGCACCGGGCGGGCTGTCGCTGGATTCCTACTTCGGCACACGCACAGTGGAGCAGCGATTCGAGGTGCAAGGTGAGCTTTCCCCCGCGGCATCGGTACAGCAGTTCTATTCCCTGGAAACCTATTTCGCATTTCTCGCCGACGCCGGCTTCGCGGTCACAGCCCTGCGAGAGCCCCATCCGACCCAGGCAGAGCGAGACAGCGATCCGTGGTGGAACAAGAACTTCACCCGGCCGCTGTTCCTACTGCTCGAATGCCGTCCGTACCGCAGTCCCCGCGCCGCTGGATGATGATTCTCCTATCCGCGTACCGCCCCGTCGGCACTCCTTTCGCCACCGCCGACACCAGCTGAAAAGACGACTGACGTAGCTCACCGTTTTCGCCGGACGGATTATGTCGAGCCGGTGGGTGCAGCGATGTCACTCGGTGCGGTCCAGGCGGTTTGATGCCCTGTGCGGCCACGCACGGGACGCCCGGCTCATACCAGCTGACACTCGAGTAGTTCTACCGATCCACTGTGATGCTTTCCACGGATTCGCCGCAGTGCAACCGGCGCGATGCTCAACGTATGCACTGGATGAAGCGTGCGATACCGACACATAGAGCGAAAGCGGTGCGGCGGACGGTCGTGCGCTCCACGGTCGCGGCGGTAGTCGCCTCGGCCACCGTAACGGGGCTCGGCGGTTGCACACTCACCCCGGACCGTGAGATCGAGGCCCGCGAACTGGCCGAGGCAGTGGAAAAGATGCCCGGGGTCTATCAGGTATTCGATACCTACAGCAACGATTTCACTGCCGGAACTTTCGTATCGCTCGGCGTGAAGATGCAGAAGGACGCATCCACAGCCCACGCGGAAGCTGTCGCACTACGGATCGCTCACAGTTTCCGGACGGACTTCTCCCGGCACAGCCGCGATATGCGCCTCCTGGCAGCCGACTGGACATTCGAACACCACACCAGTAAGCGAAACGAGGAAAACTTATCGCCCGAATCCATCACAGCCGACCTGCGGACCCTCTGGCAGATCCGCGCAGCGATGCCGACACCGCGACATGTCAGCTGGAAACGGGTATCTTCCAGTGCCGTATTGAGGGTCGGGGACGCCACCGACGCGGCGGTACTCCACGCCGTCCGTTCCGTACTCGGCGATCGAGCAGTCCGAGTCTTCGCCACCATCAGGGGCGCACCGACGTTTCGACTGACTGGTCTGCCGCCCGCCGACTCTCCCTCGGGTCTTCGAGCTCGAACCGCCGCCACCCACTGGCAGATCGACTTCCCGTTCGGACCCACTGACGAGGCCCGCGCCCGTAGCACTGTGGAACGGTCACCATTGAAGGTTGGCAAAGTCACCGTATCCGGCGGATACATCAACGAAATTCAAGTCTATGCAGCTCATTCCACGCAAGTCCACGCCGACCTTTCCGCTTTCATCGAAAGTAGCGCTGTCACCCCGGCCCACCCGTTCTTTCTGCGATGGAACGATTCCAGCCGACCCGATCCCGACCTTTTCTTCGCGGGTTCCGTCCATGTCGCGGGCTGCGATTACGCCGACAATCTCGGTGAGCAGAGCCCGGAGCTTTACTACACGCCAGAGGCGATCACCCTGCAGAAGCAGTTGCGCAGCGAGTACGACAACTGCCCGAAATGAGCTCACGCACAAGAAACCAGCCCGTCGCCGCCGCCGCGTTAACCAGGCAGTGTCTCGGGCAATCAGCGAGAGGGATCAGGCCGGACATCACAATCCCATTCTGGGGATCACAGCACCGGCCATCAGCGCGCCTATCGTCAAACCTGCGGTCGTCGCAGCGTACCGGCAACGAAGATGCGTTCTCCGCCGACGCTTCCCGGCGCTACCGTGAATGATGGAGCGATCGAGGTGTCGGCGCCATGGCGATGGTCTGTGCACTTCGCACACGCGCTATCGCCAAGCCTGGACCAGGTCATCGGTAGTGCGTCCACGGCTTCAGTGGCAGACAAGGCGGTCATCTCTTGCACGTCCGCCAGGTGCAGTGGCTGCACGGTCATCTTTGTGGTCTGCCGAAAAGGCCCGACCATGTGTTTGCAGCACAAAGTAAGAAGAAAACTTAGTAAGACTCAATCTTACTTTATGTGGGAGCCCGTGCGGACGATGTACCTGGATACCGCTGTCTTGGGACATCCCCGCGAGCGCGGCGAGCACGCCGAACAGGAAGCCGCCCAGCGCGCGCAACGGACCATCCCCGCGTGCGCGGGGAGCACCGCCCTACCGTCTTTGGCGAGTTCGGTGATCCGGGCTCATCCCCGCATGCGCGGGGAGCACACTTCCTGACCTGTATGTTCACACGCGGAAGTGGCGTTTTTCATTCATTTTCGGGCTCCAGTAATAAAGATAGTCGTTGACATGTTTCGCATCGTCGTCGGTTGATCGCTTCCAAATTACGAGGGATACACAGGGATGGACGGGGCGGGAATGCCACCGGGAAGACCAAGGGGGCTCGTCTTGTGAAGTAGGCATCGCCAGGTCGATCAACGATGCGTCGCCGGTGTCTGCCGCCTTGCGGAGGTTGCTCTCTCCGGTACCGCCCACGACATCCGCCCACCGAATCGGTGCGGCACGGAGTGTGGTCGCGGTCGGTGCGTCGGCGAGATGTTCTGTTCCGCGCGCAGCGGGTATGCCGTTCACCGGCCCCGGCACCAGGGGTTTCCACGACTTCCGTAGCGTTCACGACAGGTTCCGCCGAGGAGGAAGGTCGAGTGTGACGGAGATCGAGGGCGGGCGAACGGTGCGGGTCGGCGAACGGGATATCTACTGCGCCGAATCCGGTTCCGGTCCTGTGGTGCTGCTGTTGCACGGGGGCGGCCCGGGGGCGTCCGGTGCGGCGGCGTACGCGCACAACATCGACGCGCTGGCTCGGCGGTTCCGGGTGATCGTCCCGGATATGCCGGGGTACGGGCGGTCGAGCAAGTATCTCGACCGATCCGATCCGTTCGGCGATCTGGCGGCCGCCATGAGCGGGCTGCTGGAGACACTCGGGCTACGTAGCGCGCACGTGGTCGGGAATTCCTACGGCGGGGCCGCGGCGTTGCGGATGGCGATGGATTCGCCGGGCAAGGTCGAGCGTCTGGTTCTGCTCGCTCCGGGTGGTATCGGCACCACCCGGGCGCTGCCGACCGCGGGTTTGCGGGCGCTGCTCGCCTATTACGGCGGTGACGGTCCGAGCCGGGACAAGCTCGCCACCTTCATGCGTGAATACCTCGTGCACGACCCGGGCAGCATCACCGACGAGATGATCGACCTCCGCTATCGCGCGAGCCTGGATCCCGAGGTCGTCGCGAACCCGCCGCTGCGCCGCCCGTCCGGGCCCTCCGCACCGCGCACTCTGCTGCGGATGGACCTCACCCGGGACCCCCGGCTGCGCCGGATCACGCATCCGACCTTGGTGATCTGGGGTGCGGAGGATCGGGTGAACCGACCCTCCGGGGCGCAGTTGCTCGCCCGCCGGATGCCGAACTGCGACGTCTACCTTCCAGCAGCTACCGGGCATTGGGTCCAAGGCGAGCGGCCGGAATTCTTCAACAGCCTGGTAACCACATTCCTCGCCGGACCGTCGTAACCGGCACCGATTGCCTTCCTCCCACCGTGAACAGCCGGGATTCCTCCTGAACAAAGCAGTTGCCCGGCGGGTTCCTGCTCCACTCGAGGCGGGCCGTCCGGACTTGCCGGTCGGCCCCGCCGGACCGCGGAAGCGCGGAGATGGGTCGCCACACACAAGCGTTCGACTCCTGACGGACCAGGCTTGCATCGCTACGTTTCCCGGCAGCGGCACGCTGGACTCGGCGGCATCCGTTGCCGGTAGCACCGTCGCCGCACCCGGGACCCGATTCCTGTCCGAACCCTGGATCGTACCGATGAGTTTCGGCGTACCGGCCGAATTGCGGTTCACTTTCCGCTAATGTCGCGCTGGCCGGGCGAATGTCCGGCGGGGTCCGGGCCGCGGCGCGGCGCCGGTCCCGATATCGGCTCGGCGGTCGGTGTACCGATCGCTTCGTCCGTAGAGGAGCAGTATGTATCCCGGCGCGCATGTCGATCGTTTCCCTGATAAACCCGCGGTGATCCTGGCCGAAACCGGTGAGACGCTGACCTATCGGGAACTGGAGGACAACTCCGTCCGGCTCGCGCGGCACCTCCACGACGCCGGTCTGCGCAAGGGCGATCACGTCGCGCTGCTGTCCGGGAACGATCCGAAGGTGTACGAGGTCTACTGGGCAGCGTTGCGATCCGGGCTTTACATCACCGCCGTGAACCGGCATCTGTCGCCGAGCGAGATCAGCTATATCGTCAACGACTGCGGGGCGCGGGCGCTCGTCGCGTCGGCCGGTCTGCGCGAGGCCGCCCAGAAGATCGTCGAGGAAACGCCGGGCGTGCAGATCCGGCTGGCTTTCGGCGGCGCGGTCGAGGGGCACGGATCCTACGAGGAAGCGCTGGCTGCCGCTTCCGCCGAACCGTTGGCCGATCAGCCGCGGGGCGCCGATATGCTCTATTCTTCCGGGACCACCGGGCGGCCGAAGGGGATCAAACATCCGCTACCGGACCGGCAGGTCGGCGATCCGCCCGGTGACACCTACACCGCCGTCTTCGGTCCCCTCTACGGGTTCGATACCGAGACGATCTACCTCTCCCCCGCTCCCCTGTACCACGCGGCGCCGCTGCGGTTCGGGGGCGTGGTGCACGCGCTCGGAGGGACGCTGGTGGTACTGGAACGTTTCGATGCCGAACAGGCTCTGGCGGCCATCGAGCGCTACCGCGTCACCCACAGCCAGTGGGTGCCGACCATGTTCGTCCGGATGCTCAAACTCGACGAGGCCGTCCGCGCGCGCTACGACGTTTCGAGCCTGCGGGTGGCCGTGCATGCGGCCGCGCCGTGCCCGGTCGAGGTCAAACAGAAGATGATCGACTGGTGGGGTCCGGTGCTACACGAGTACTACGCGTCCACCGAGGGCAACGGAGCGACCTTCATCGACAGCGAGCAGTGGTTGCGCAAGCCTGGGTCGGTGGGGCCGGCCGGGCTGGGCGCGGTCCGGATCTGCGGCGAGGACGGCGCGGAACTGCCGGTGGGCGAGATCGGCACGATCTATTTCGAACGCGAGGAAGTGCCGTTCACCTACCACAACGATCCGGCGAAAACCGAGCAGGCGATCCATTCGCAGCATCCGACCTGGACCACCACCGGCGATATCGGCTATATCGACTCCGACGGTTTCCTGTTCCTCACCGACCGCAAAGCGTTCATGATCATCTCCGGTGGCGTGAACATCTATCCACAGGAGATCGAGGACGCCCTCGCCCTGCATCCGCAGGTTCTCGATGTGGCCGTGATCGGCGTCCCGGACGAGGAGATGGGCGAATCGGTGAAGGCCGTGATCCAGCCGGCTCCCGGCGCCGAACCCGGACCGGACCTCGCCGCGGAACTCCGCGACTATCTGCGCGACCGTATCGCGCACTACAAAGTCCCGCGCACGATCGATTTCGCCGACGAACTCCCCCGCACCCCGACCGGCAAACTGGTCAAGGGCAAGCTACGCGCCCAGTATCTGTGAACATCGGAAACTTCGGGACACCGGACCCCGGCACCGGCCACCGCGTAGACATCCGGCACCGACGACCGCGTAGACACCCGGCACCGGCGACCAGGCAGACACCCGGCACCGGCGACCGGGTGGCTCGCGCACCTCCGAGCCGCCCGGTGCCGGATAATCGGCAGTGAGCCCACTGCCCCACACCGGAGACCACAGATGCCCACGCCGGATGGCCGACGAGCATTTCCCGATCCCAGGAGTGACGGAGTACGGCGGTCGCCGCGGCAGGACAGATCGCGTTTCACCGTCGATACGCTCTTGGAAGCGGCGGCGCAGTTGTTCGGGCGCGACGGTCTGGCCACCACCACCAACCACATCGCCGAGCGGGCCGGGACCTCGATCGGCACGCTGTACCAGTACTTTCCGGACAAGCAGGCGATTCTGCACGCGCTGGCCCGTCGGCACGTCACCGAGGCCGCGGAGCGGCTGGGTGCCGTCTTCGACGAACTGCGCGCCACCGAGCCGCCATTCGAAACGACACTTCGCGCGGTGCTGGACGTGGTTGCCGAGCTGCACCGGGATCGTCCCGGATTGCACGCCTTGATGCACCGGATCGCGTTACGGGAGGCCGGTGAGCTGGCGGCCGTCCACGCTTTCGAGGATCATCTCGCGAACGAACTCGCCTACCACCTGCGCCGCTGCCGTCGCGGTGGCCCCGATCCGGCGCTCACAGCTCGGATCCTCATGCACACGATCGACGCCCAGGTGCACCGGGTACATCCCCGTCATCCGTTGACCACCGACGACCTCGTCGCCATGGTCGAACAGCTGGCGCCGCCGGTATCAGCGCCCTGACCGGACCACGAACGGCTGGTGCCGCCGGTATCAGCGCCCCGACCGGACCGCATCGGCGAGGACCGTGCGTACGGCCGCGGCCAGCTGCGTGAGCCCCGGTTCTTCGACGGGAAGATGCCCGCAGTTGCCGAGCAGCACGATTTCGGACCGGCCGGCAATCCGTTCGAGGAACCGGATGCTCAACTCCGGCGGCGTCCACTCGTCCGCGGCAGGGTGCACGAGGGTTATCTGTGCGGCGGTGAAGTTCTCCGGACGGGTGTGCCGGTAGTCCGCGAAACTGCTGAGGAAACCGAGCGGTACCCGAGCCCCACCGCCCTGCGGATCGGCCGCGCACAGTCGTGACAGCTCCGGATCACGGCTCATCTTGTCCATATGCGCTATCCAGCGGATCGGTACACGGAACCGGCCGCATACCGGGTGGAGCCACCGCAGCAGCCGCGGACCCGACCGGCCCGGCAGGTTCCAGCGGGTCGCGGTCGCGAGCGCCGCCGGATCGGCGGGGTCCAGTAGACAGGTCGCCACGACGTGCGTTACCGCGCCGGTGCGGGCCGCTACTTCGTAGGCCAGCATCCCGCCCATACTCGCACCGAACAGCACCAGTGGGCGGTCGTCCACCTCGGCTTGCTGTCGCACCAGATCGCACAGGAGGTCGACCCAGTCGTCGTAGCGCACCCCGCCCGGGGCCGGTTCGATCGTCCGGCCGTACAGCGGTAGGTCGATGGCCGTGGCATCCACGTTCTCCCGGAAACCCAGCGCGACCGCCGGCCACAGCAGACCCGAGTAGCCACCGGCGCCGTGGATCGCGAGAACCCGGACCGGGGCATCGGCTACCGCGGCGCGCAGCAAATGGACGCGCCGTCCCTTCCATTCCCACCAGTCGGATACCGGTTCGCCCGCGGAATCGGACCGGTAGGGCTCGGGCAGGAACTCGGCGTACATGCGGTGCGCTGGAGCGTTCATACCTCCAGCATCAGGTCACCCGACCTTCCCGACAACTCGCGTTCGGCAACCTGATAAACAACTCTTTACCTGCGATAACAGTGCCCAACCGGGAAGTTGCTCAACTTTGGGCTCACCCCCGGTAAGCCCCGGTCCCGGGGCCACGTTTGCCGCGCGCGATCCGGGCAATACCGCGGGCGATGAGACCGGTCCGGTAACGAGCGGGCAGGAGGGCTGGGCGATGGCGGACGACGTAGAAAAGCAGGCGAATATCAACGATGCGGAGAAGCGCTGGTCCAGCGGAACGGGTTTCCGGCGGGCTGTGCGCTACACGTTGACGGTCCTCGGTATCGCCGCGCTGGTCTGCGCGGCTACCGCCATCTGGTCGGCCACGACGCAGTGCCGGGACGCGGATTCGCTGCTCTGCGATACGCCGGCGCAGCTGGCGGTCCTGTTCGGTCCGGGTGCGGTGCTGTTCCTGGGCGGTATCGGGGCGTTCGTGGAGACGATCCGGGTGTGGCGGCGCGGCGGCACCTGGCCGATCTGGCAGGGCGCGGGCTGGTTCCTGCTGCTGATCACGCTTTTCTATCTCGGTATCGGCGCCACCACCGTTCCCGCCGGCTGACCCGGGCGCGCCGGGTCGGCGGCGCGCACCGTCTGTTGCCGGAGAAGTCCCGGTAGGCCTGCTGATCGTGCCGTACCTGTGGCAGACTTTCGAGGAATGCTCGGATTACGGCCACGCGACTCGATGGGGTCGGCAGGGACCGTGCGCGGAAGGTGATGCGGGAATTGAGATCGCGATGGATCTGATCGCCATCGAGGGCCGGGTGGCCACCGACCGGATCGCGGCCCGGGACCGCACACCGGAAACCGAATTACAGCTGGCCACCAGTCTGTCCGAACTCGCCGCCGCGTATCTGGCCACCAGCACCGATGGTTCGGTGCGCAACCGGGTGGCCGGGGCGCTGGAACCCGCGCAGGAAGCGGTGCGGATCCGGTTGCGCTGGTTCACCGCGGGCCGGGTCACCGCGGAGTTCGCCAACGAGGTGCAGGACACGCTGCGGCTGCTGGAGCAGGCGGCCCGCGCGATCGGGCACCGGGAACTGGCCACCTCGACCATCCGTGACGCCTGTAATGCCTATACCCAGGTGGCACACGATCATCCGAATGCGGCGGGTGCTTGCGCGGACAGCCTGTCGAAATGCGGTGTCTGGCTGTGCCGGCTGGATCCGGGCGCGGCGGTCGTGGCGACCGACGAGGCGGTGCGGATCCGGGCCGGTTTGTTCGCGGCCGATCCGGATCAGTCCCGGAAATACCTCGCCACCTTGAACACGCTGCTGCGCACGCTGATGGTGGGCCGGCAGCGGAAACAGGCGGTGGCGATGTACCGCGAACGCTATACCGCGCTCACCACTGCGGCGATGGCCGCGCAACTGCGCGCGCTGAAAATCGAGGAGATCGGTTTCACCGGTAAAACTCAGTCCGCGCTGCGCAAACTCGAATGCCGCACGCTGGAGCGCGCCGGTTATCTGACCCAGCAGCAGATCCTCTACCAGAGCGCCGGTGATCTGGCGACGATCGAGGAGATCAACTGGAATCTGGCACTGGTCGGGTTGAAGCCGCTGGTGGCGGGCGCGATGCCGGATCAACCGGCGAAACCGGTGGAGATCGGGTCGTCGTTCGGCGCGCTCGCTGTGCTGTGCTCGGCGCCCGACGCGGTGCAGCAGGTGCGGGCGGCGATCATCGCGGCCTATACCGAGGCGGGCGCGGAGCCGGTGGATATCAATACCGCGCACGGCGTCGACAAGGCGCATTGGGGCACCCGGGACCCGCAGATGAACGCGAACCCCGAACTCGGTGACGATATCGTGCTGATCGAGCGGAGATCGGGAAGCTGGGTCGCGGTGCAGAGCCTGAAATGGGAACTCACACCGGTGGCGAAGAATCCGCTGGCCCGCCGGCTCTCGCGGCAGTGGCCGGTGGTGAGCGTGACCAGCACCGAAAGCCTGGCCTACGAGCTGTGCTGGTACGAACAGGGCGCGGCCACCCAGTATGCCGCGCTCGGGCGGCCGGCGGAGCCGGTGGCGCTGGATACGCCGTTGGCGCCGTTGGATTTCGGTAAGCTCGCCGACTACGGCGCCGATTACGCCTCGGAGACGCAGATCCGTTCGGCCTTCGGGAACGCGACCATGTTCGCGAAACTCACCGAGCTGCCCGCCAGCGGTATCCGCCAGGCCGCCGAGGCCCGGCCGCTGGCCGGCTACGGCGATCAGGTGCTGTGTTTCCGTGGTCCGGGCGTGAAGCGGGCAAGCGGCCTGTAGCCGGGGTCACCGCAATACCCCAGCGGGCCGCTCGGTGAGACTCGTCTCGGTCTCGGCAGCATGCTTCGATATGGTTTGGACCGAAGCTGATGCATTGCCGGACAACGGTAATGCCGGGAACATTAGGGTGATATGCGCCGATCACCATGGTGTCGTCTGCGCATGCCCTGGAACGGGTTGATCTATCGTGGCTGTACGGCGGCATCTGTCCGACTCGTGGAATCGGGCACTCCGCTCCGGTAGAGATGTCACGCGCGGCCGGGTCGGTATCCGTATGCGCCTGTTGTCGATCCTGCTCGTCACCAATATCACTCTGCTGATCATCGGTGTGAGCGCCGCCGGGTATCTGGTGAAGGACAGCCTGGCGGCCCGGGTGTGGGCCAACCTCATCAGTAGCACCACCACGCCGGTGATCTCGATGGTCGAGACCTTCGAAGAAGAGCGCCGGTTGTCGATGCTGTACCTGGAGGGCGATCCGGTCGCGGCCGATGCCCTCGTGGCGGCGCGCGAACGTTCCGATACCGCGCTCGCCGCGACGATCGCCAAGGGCGAGGCGGCCCAGCGGCTCGATCCCGGCGGATCGGCCGCCGAACTGGAGACGTTCCGCCCGCTCTACAACAGTGTTCCGGGGTTCCGCGCCACCATCGACGCCCGCGCGGTTCCCAGTGCGGAAGCGTTCGGATTCTTCAATACCGTGATCGACACCATTTTCCGGGCGTCGCTGATCGCCGCCCGGGTCGCGCCCGATGCCGGCCTGGGTATCGCCCTCGGCTACGGCGTCGAACCGCTGCGCGCCGCCGAGGCACTGTCGCGCGCCGACACCCTCGGGATCGTGAGCCTCGCCCGCGGCACCGCGACGCCGGCGCAATTCCTCGAATTCCACCGCCACGTCGGCGAATTCCGCGCGCAGGCGGCATATTCCGCCTCCGTGCTGAAGGGCGCGCGGCTGGACCAGTTGCACGCCCTCACCTCCTCCCCGGACTGGCAGCAGGTCACCGCCATGCAGGACGCGATGGTGTTGCGCGGCCCCTTCCCATCCGAAAGCGATTACGAAACCGGCGAAACGGCGCAATCCGGGCCGGCCACCCTGCCGATGACCGGGCCGGCCTGGCAGGAAGCGTCCACCCGGCTCAGCTCGGCGCTGTTGAAACTGTGGGAGGACCAGAGCCGCGACGCGCACGCCATCGCCCGGGAGGAAGGCACGGATACCGCGAGCCTGTCGCTGATCGGCGGGATCGTGGTGCTGATCGTCACGCTGGTGGCATTCCTGGGCACACTGTTCGTGGCCAACCGGTTCATCGCCCGCATGCGCCGGCTGCGCAGCGACACCCTCGAACTGGCCGATCACCGGCTACCCGATCTCATGCGACGCCTCGACAGCGGCGCGGAGATCGATACCGCCGCCGAGGTGGCGCGCCTGGACTTCGGCACCGACGAACTCGGCGAGGTGGCCGACGCGTTCAACCGGGCCCAGGTCGCCGCGGTATCGGCGGCCGTGGCCGAATCCCGGACCCGGGCGGGTTTCCGCACGGTCTTCCTCAATATCGCCCACCGCAACCAGGTCGCCGTGCACAAACAGCTGGCCCTGCTCGACCGCGCGGAACGCCGCGAGGAGAACGCCGAACAGCTCGAGCTGCTCTTCGAACTGGACCATCTGGCCACCCGCGCCCGGCGCCACGCCGAGAACCTCATCGTGCTGGGCGGCGAGAACCCCGGCCGGGTGTGGCATAAACCGATCCCGCTGTGGGATCTGATCCGCGGCGCGGCGGCGGAAACCGTCGACTACACCCGCATCCACACCGGAAGCGCCCCGGACGTGCTGATCACCGGCCAGGCCACGGCCGATCTGATCCATCTGCTGGCGGAGCTGATGGACAACGCCACCGCGTTCTCCCCGCCGAAGTCCCGGGTGGAGGTCGTGGCGGCCGTGGTGGGCCGCGGGGTCGCGATCGAGGTCGCGGATCAGGGGCTGGGGATGTCGGCCGACGAGATCGTGGCCGCCAATCAACTGCTCGCGCAGCCACCGGATTTCGGGGTTGCGACGCTGTCCGGCGATACCCGGCTGGGCCTTTTCGTCGTGGCTACGCTGGCGGCCCGCCACGGTGCGTCGGTGCGGCTGTCGGATTCGGTGTACGGCGGAGTCAAGGCCGTCGTGCTGATCCCCACCGAACTCGTAGTAGAACACAACACGCCCGCCGCCGGCGACCCCGCGGATGCCACGGCCGACGCCACGGGCGGCACCGCGGACGCCGGCCCGAGCGACGGCAACTCCACAACCGCCCAAGGCAACAACAACGGCCCCACACGTCCCGGGCCGGACGGCGGCAACTCCACAACCCTTCGAGTGAACAACAACGCCTCCACGGACACCCCGGTCCAAAACCGCAGCTCCGCAAACCCCCGAACGAACAACAGCGACTCCGCACCCCGCCGAGCGAACAACGGCAACCCCGGAGAACCCCGTACGAGCGGCAGTGGCTCCAGGGACGCCGGGACGAACGCCGGTGGCTCGCCGGACGCCCGAGCGAACGGCGGCGCAGCGAACGGGGCCGGATCGAACGGCAGCGCCGGACCCGCCGGGGCGCCGGTCTCGACGCAGCCCAGCGGATCCGCGCGGCCGGCTGCCGAGCAGGCAGCACAGCAGTCCGCTACGGACGCCCGGCCCCCGCTGCCCCGCAGGCACCGGCAAACCGCCGAACCGGTCCCCTCCGCCGAACCCGCCACCGGGGCACCACGTCCCCGCAGCGCCGAGGACGCACGCGATCTCATGGCCGCTATCGAAGGCGGTACACGGTCGGGACGCAGCACGCCGCCGGAGGCGGCCGAATCCGAGAGAACACGACAGGAAGGTGATGATGACCGTTCCCGCGCGCATTGACCGGAGCCGGCCGCTGGAGGATCTGGTGAGCGGGCTGCCGGGTACCGAGCCGAACGGCAAGCCGAAGCCATGAGCGGCCCGCACAACGTTTCCGGGGACGAGGAGGACGCCGGCCCGGTCGTACGTCTGTATGCGTTGACCCGCGGCCGGGGTGGTAGCGAACGCGCGGAGCTCACGCTGGATTCCATGGTGGCCGACGCCGGCTCCGGCCTGGCGCTGCGGCGACCGGAACCGGAGTACGCGGAAATAGTCCGGTTGTGCCAGGTTCCGCAGTCGGTGGCCGAGATATCGGCCCAACTCGGTGTTCCGCTCACGCTCACCAAGGTCTTGATCGGGGATTTGATCGATGACGGCCGGCTGAATGTGCGGGCACCGGTGCAGACGCCCGATGACGCCGCCGGACTCGATCTGCTCCGGACGATCGCGAACAGTTTGCGCGGGGGCTGATCCCGGGCGGGCCGGCGCAACCGTCATATCGGCTTCCGCGACACCGAGTACACCGGGTTCGCTAGAGTCTGAGACAGACAAAGCGCATTGCGAGGAAAAAAGTAGTAGAAATTATCGCAATGTCGGGATAGCTGGGATGGGCCGGCCGGCGGCCGGTCGGCCCATCACCCTGAATGAGTGGGTCTACGTTGGGATTTCGCCTACCTCTCGCCGGAACGTTCCTGCGGAAAATGCGTTCCGGAGCGAATCGCACTCGAGGGCGGGTCGGCATCCGTACCCGTTTGCTCGCGATCGTGCTCGTCACCAGTATCGCGTTGCTGACCATCGGTATCGGCGCCGCCGCCTACCTGGTGCGATCCGGGCGGGACGCGACGAAGTGGGCCGAACTGGCCAGTAGCACCACCAGCCCGGCGATTCTGATGGTGCGGGCCTTCGCGGAGGAGCGGCGGCTTTCGCTGTTGCTGCTGGCCGGCGATACGAGTGTGGCCCCGACGCTGGTCGCGGCCCGTGGTCAGTCCGATATCGCGCTCGCGGAGATCTTCGCCAAGGGTGATGCGGCACAGCAGCTCAACCCCGACGGCGCCGAAGCCGAAATCGCCGGTTACCAGCAGCTCTTCGCCCAGGTCCCCGCCACCCGGGCCGCTGTCGACGCGGGCACGATCCCCCGGCCCGAGGCGTTCGGTTTCTACAGCGCGGTGATCGAAACGATTATCGGGGCCTCCATGCTGGCTGCCCGGGTCGCCCCGGACGCCGGGGTGGCGATATCGCTCGGCTACGGCGTCGAACCCCTGCGGGCGGCCGACGCGCTCTCCAAAGCCGATACTTTGGGTGCGGCCGCGCTCACGCTGAACGAACTGAACGATGCCCAGCTGGTCGAATTCAATCGCTATGTCGGCGAATTCCGCGGCGAAATAACGTATTCCGGCGCGGTCCTCAAAGACGTACGGCTCGCGCAGCTCCGGGCGATCACCGATTCCGAGCCCTATCGGCAGGTGATCGCCATGCAGGACGCGATCATGGCCGGCGGCCCCCGGTCGGCCACCGAATCCGCGGACAGCGACAGCACCGCCGACGAATCGGATTCCACCGGCGAACCGGCCCCGCTGCCCATGGATATCGCCGCCTGGCAGCAGGCGTCCGGCCAGATCGTCGCGGACCTGTTGAAGCTCTGGGAGGACCAGAGCAACGACGCACACGTCACCGCCCGGGCACAGGGCGACGATACGGCGGCGAAATCGCTGCTGGGCGGTGTCGCGGTGCTGCTGCTCACCGGGTTGGCTTTCCTCGGCGCGCTGCTGATGGCCAACCGCTTCATCGCCCGGATGCGTCATCTGCGCAACGACACCCTGGATCTGGCCGACAACCGCCTGCCGGACCTGATGCGCCGTCTCGACGACGGCGCGGAGGTGGACACCACCGCCGAGGTCGCGCAACTGGACTTCGGTACCGACGAACTCGGTGAGGTCGCCGACGCGTTCAACCGGGCCCAGCTGGCCGCCGTATCGGCCGCGGTGGCCGAGGCCAAGACACGGGCGGGTTTCAACGCGGTATTCCTGAACATGGCGCATCGCAACCAGCTCGCCGTCCATCGCCAGCTGGCGCTGCTGGATCAGGCCGAACGCCGCGAGGAGAACGCCGACCAGCTCGAACTGCTCTTCCAGCTCGACCATCTCGCCACCCGCGCCCGCCGCCACGCGGAAAACCTCATCGTGCTGGGTGGCGAACAACCGGGCCGGCGCTGGCGTAAACCGGTCTCCCTGTGGGACGTGATCCGGGCCGCCGCCGCGGAAAGCCTGGATTACACACGCGTCCACACCGGGCGGGTGCCGGAGATGCGGGTCGTCGGCAAGACCGCGGCCGATCTCATCCACCTGCTCGCCGAACTGATGGACAACGCGACGGCGTTCTCACCGCCGGATTCCCGGGTCGAGGTATCGGCCACCCTGGTGGGGCGCGGAGTGGCGATCGAGGTGGCCGATCAGGGTCTCGGGATGGCCGAAGACGAGATCACCGAACGGAACCGGTCGCTCGCCGAACCGCCGGACTTCGGTGTCGCGGCACTGACCGGGGACACCCGCCTGGGCCTGTTCGTGGTCGCCACTCTCGCTGCCCGGCAGGGGATCTCGGTGCGTCTGACCGAATCGGCGTACGGCGGAATCAAGGCGATCGTCCTGATCCCGACCGCGCTCACCGAACCGGGCGGGCCGCCTCCGCTGGAAGCCGCCCCGGTGATCGAGCCCGCGATGGCCGGTGCGACGTCCGCGGGGTCCGTCACCTTCCACACCTCGCCCTCGACCACCTTCGCCACTGCTCCGGTGCACGAGGCACCCTACGATTCCCGCACGCTGGGTTCGGACGCCTACCCCGTCACTTCCGAGATCAGGTATCAGGACCCGCACGCGGAGCCGGCGGCCCATCCCGGCTGGTCCGGCCGGCCGCCGCTGCCGCGCCGTAACCGCAAGGCCGTCGAACAAACGGCCCGCGAGGAGGATCCGGAGCCGGATGTGGTGCGCCCCCGGACCGCGGAGCAGGCCCGCAACCGGATGTCGGCGATCTCGCGCGGGAGCCGTTCGGGCCGCCGCGCACCGTACTCCGATCCCAATGCTCCAGAACGCTCTAGACGAGAAGGCGAACGATGACCAACCCCAATCGCACCGATCTCAGCTGGCTACTCGAGGAATTGGTCCGCGGTCTACCGGATGCCGATTCCGCGGTGCTGCTGTCCACCGACGGCCTGCTGATGGGACATTCCTCCGGATTGGACCGCGACGACGCCGAACGGTTCGCCGCGATGGCGTCGGCCTTCCACAGTCTGGCGCGCAGCGCGGGAAGCCATTTCCGGGCCGGCGGGGTCTGTCAGACGGTGGTGGAACTGGACCGGGCGGTGCTGTTCGTCACCGCGGCCGGGGGTAACGCGTGCCTGTCGCTGCTGGCCGCCGATTCCGCCGATCTGGGCATGGTGGCCTACGAGATGAACCGCACCGTCCAGCAGGTCGGCGCTCATCTGGGTGTCGATTCCCGCACCCATCAGGGTGACCGCGGCCGGCCGGGGCCGCATGACCGGCCGCCGATGCACGCCCACGACCGGCCCGGCGCCCATGCCCCCGTCCGTGGCTATCCGAACGGCATACGCTAGCCGTGTACGGGCCGGAGGACCCCTGGGACGAGGACGACGACGGTCCCATCGTGCGCCTCTTCGCGGTGACCCGCGGGCGGGGACGTACGACGGGACGCCGGGAGCTCACCCTGGACACCAGGGTGGTGGACCGGGGTGCCGGGCTGGCGCCGCAACGCACCGAACCCGAGTACGTCGATATCATCCGGCTGTGCCGGACCGCGCAATCGGTGGCGGAGATTTCGGCGCAGTTGCGCCTGCCGCTGGCGCTGGCGAAGGTTCTCGTCGGCGATCTGATCGACGACGGCCGGCTGGAGGTCCGGCCCCCGTTCGAAACCACGATCGATCCGGCCCGGGATATCGATCTGCTGCACAGCATCGCGCGCAGCCTGCGGGAGGTCTGACCATCGGGCCGGACCTCCCGCGGCGCCGGTCAGGACAACCGGGCGGCGAGGCGGGTGGCGTTCATATGCGCGATCGCCTCGATCGTCACCATCGGGTTCACCCCCGAAGACGTCGGGAAGCAGGACGCGTCGGCGACGACGATGTTCTTCACATCCCAGGTCGCGCCGTCCGGGTCGGTGGCGGAGTTCTCCGCCGAGCCGCCCATCCGGGCCGATCCCATGATGTGCAGGGCGCCCATCGTGCAGCGTCCCGGACCGTATCCGGCGGCCTCGGCGGCGGCCGAGAACTCGCCGAGCGAGCCGCGCACGCCCGGTTCGAAGGAGACGCCCGCTTGATGCCCGGAGAAGATCCGGGTGGCGCCCGCCGCCTCGAGGATGCGGGCGGCGCCTTCGATTCCGGTGTGCAGGTGCGCGGCATCGTAGTCGGAGATCCGGTAGTCCACGGTGGGTTCACCGTTCTTGTCGACCTTCACCGCACCGGAGTCGCGGTCGCGGGTGATGATGCCGACGGCGTTGGTGCGCGCGAAATCCTGCATGACGCGGCGATGGTCCTCGGAACCCTGCCAGCTCATGAATCCGGTGGACGAACCGGGCGCCAGCGGGCCCGTCTCGTAGATCACGCCGTAACCGTTGCCGTCGAGGTCGGCGTGCTCGCGGCAGATCCGGGTCTGCAGGCCGCCTTCCCAGGGTCGCACTTCTTCGTCGAACAGCCCGAAAACCGCCGCCGCCGGATGCAACCGCAGGTAGCGGCCGATGTTCTTGTTACCCAGGCCCGACCGGCGCAGCAGCGCAGGGGTCTGGATCGCGCCTGCCGCCACCACCACGGCTCGGGCGCGGACCTCGAACTCGACCCCCGCCGAGGTGCGCACGGTAACCGCTTCGGCGATGTTGTCGCGTACCGCGATCCGCCGCACGTTCGCGTCCACGATCAACCGCGCGCCGCGGGCGGCGGCGTCGGCCAGCCAGGTTTTGGTCACCGACTGTTTGGCGCCCAACCGGCAGCCACTGCCGCACCGGCCGCATTCGACGCCGGCATCGCAGGCATCGGTGACATTGCGCGGCAGGGGGTCGACGGGCCAGCCGAGTGCCCGCGCGCCGCGTTCCAGAATATTGTCCCGGACCAGCGGGGTGGAGCGCCGCTCGTTCACGCCGAGCCGGCGCAGCACCGTATCCAGCGATTCGGTGAACTCGGCGTCGGCGAACTGCCTGGCGCCGACCGCGGCCCATTCCTCGCGGACACGGTCGGGCGTGGGCAGCGACGTACTCCAGTTCACGACCGTGCCGCCGCCGAGGCAGGAACCGGCGACCAGTGCCAGCTGACCCTCGCTGGAGGCGAGCGGGCCCGGCGAGTAGAGCAGCTGCTGACCGGCGAGTTCACCGGCCCCGAAATCCTTGTCGTCGTAGTACTCCCCGCGTTCGAGGACGATGACATCGAGACCCGCTTCGGCGAGCACACCGGCGGCCGTCCCCCCGCCGGCGCCGGAGCCGACGATGACGACATCGCAGGTCAGGCTCGTCGGTGCGGTGATGCGCTGCGGGGCGAGCGCGGGCTGCGGCGCATTCGCGAGCGGGCCGGGAATCGCGTCGTAGCCCAGGTGTTTCCACAGGGGATTGACGCCGGTCGGCCCCGGAGTGACGTTGTAGGCCAGCAGCGATGCCTGCTTGAGGGCTTGGAACACCGCGCGCACGGCACCGAGCCGGGATGCGCCGAGCCGCAGCAGCGCCTTCTCCCGGTCCTGCTGCGACAGTTTCGAATAGCGCCGCGGACCCCATCCGGCGAGCAGCCCGGTCAGCGGGCCGTCCCACAGGTCGAGCAGCGTCGCCAGTTGTTTGGTCTCGGCTTCGCGCGGGTTGCGCGCCAGAAGTGCCAACACGGTATCCACAGCGCCCAGTTCGGATGCCGAGGGCAGGGTCAGCCCGTCCCCTGGCAGGAACGTATCGCAGATCATCTCCAGCGCGGCGCGCTGCTTATCGGTCGGTTGCATGGTTTTCCCTTCGCTACAGCCGATTTCTACCACGGTGTGCGAATATCCGCTCACTTATAGAGCAATACCCTGCTATATAACCCGGCTATGACCTAGAACAATTGTTCACTTCGGTGAGCCTCGCCACCGCACGTTTCCGGAAGCGGCCATGCGCACGGTGCGCGATGATCGAGCCACGGAAAGCCGGCGAGGAGGCATGGTGCGGACGGTGGTCTTGACAGCGACGGGACTTTTCTTCACGGGGATGGGTCTCTACGCCCTCGCCGCGCCCGCGCGGCTCGTACGGCCCTTCGGTATCACCGCGGGCACCCCGTCCGCGCGTTCCGAGGTGCGCGCGGTGTACGGCGGATTCGGTCTCGCGGTCGCCGCCGTGCTGGTCTGGTCCGCGACGACAACCGGTGAACTGGGTCGGGGCGTCGTTCTCGCGGTCGCGGTCGCGCTGGCCGGTATGGCGGCCGGCCGGGCGATCTCGCGGGTGCTGGACGCTCCGGCCGCGTTCTATCCGGTCTGGTTCTACTTCTGGGTCGAAACGCTTGCCGCCGCGGCGTTGTTCGCGGTGAACTGACCAGCGTGTGCCGGTGACGGCGTCAGAACAGGGTCATCGGTTCGGTCTCGGCCGGGTCGGGCAACGGTACGAGATCCGGGACGTGGGTGCGGACCTCGTCGTGGAAACGGCGCGCCAGATCGCGCGCGGACGCATTGTCCGGAGTGTGCAGGAAGACCGTCGGCGAACGACCCTCGCGCAACCATGCGACCGTCTGTTCCACCCAGGGCCGCCAGCCCGCCACCGTGGATTCGGCGCGGTCGCGGCCGTGATACCGCACGATCGGGGTATCGGTGAGGGCCCGCATCCGCCGCGGCAACCGCGGTTTCTTCGACTGCGCCTCGTACTCCGCCGGACTCGCCGGCCGTGCCGCGAACAGGACGGTAGTATCGAACGGAACCCATTCCGCGCCGACCCTTCCCAGTACTCGTTCGAGCTGGTTCTCCGCGTCGCCGTCGGCGAAGAACGCCGGATGCCGCACCTCCACCGCGACCCGCAGCCCGGCCGGAACCTTCCGGACGAACCCGGCCAGCGACCCGAGCTCGTTCGGCCCGAACGTCCCCGGCAACTGCACCCACAGTGCGTGCAGACGGGGTCCGAGCGGTTCCATGGTGTGCAGGAAATCGGCCAGTTCGGCGTCCACGCCCGAGAGGCGGCGTTCGTGGGTGACAGTTCTGGGCAGTTTGATCACGAACCGGAAATCCGGGCCGGTCTGCTGCGCCCAGGTCTGCACGGTGCGCCGCGCCGGTACCGCGTAGAAGGTGGTGTTGCCCTCCACCGCATCGCACCAGCTCGCATAGCTGCGCAGTTTGTCACCCGACGCGGGCCAGGCGGTATGCGTCCACATGGCGCAACCCACGGACAAACGCATGCTCACGCCGTCAGCGTTTCAATCCATGCGTCCGCGCGACGACCTTCTCGATCGCCGCCGCCGGCAGCAGCCGCCGCAGCAGGAACACGATCGGCGCCCGGCTGCCCTTGGCGTACAACGGTTTCGGCTTCCGCGCGGAAATCGCCCGGAGAATGGTGTGGGCGACTTCGTCGGGGCCGGTACCGGCTCGCTCGTTGCGGTCCAAGTGGGTGATCATCGTCCGGAAATCCGCCGCGTACACCGAATCCGCGGCGATGTATTTCGTACGCCGTTCGCCGATCCCGGTCGCGATCGAGCCGGGTTCGACGGTACTGATCCACACCCCGAACGGCGCCGTCTCCAGCCGTGCCGCATCCGCGAAACCTTTGATCGCCGCCTTCGTCGCCACATACGAGGACCGGTAGGCCAGCGGGAAACTCGCGAGCATCGATCCGACCATGACGATCCGCCCGTACCCGCGCTCCCGCATTCCCGGCAGTACCAGCTGGGTCAGCTGAACCGCCCCGAAAACGTTCAACTGGAATATCCGGGTGACGGCGTCGTGCGGCAGTTCCTCGATCGGGCCCGACTGGCTCTCGCCCGCATTGTTCACCAGCACATCCACCGGTCCGAGCTCGTGCCCGAACCGTTCGATACCGGCCGGATCGGTGAGATCGAGCGCGCGATATTCCACCCCCGAAATCCGCGCCGACGCCGCGAGCGAATCCGGGTTGCGGCTGGTACCGATCACGCGATAGCCGTGTTCCACCAGCAGCGCCGCAGTCGCGCGCCCGATCCCCGACGATGCCCCCGTCACCAGCGCGGTCTTCGTCATACGGCCCCTATCCTCGACACTCCGGGCGCCCGGCGCGGCTCCACCGGAACCGCCAATCTAACCGATCGGGGTAGGAGGCCCGGGAATCACCAGGTGGTGTAGATGCCTCCGAGTGTGTTCAGCATGTTGAGGAAGATGATGTACTTCAGGAAGCCAGGCATAGCGAACTCTCTCGATCGTCGAACTCGGCCGTCGGAGGGCGACCATCTACCGAATACCCTCCGACGAGGCGTCACACTCCTAAACGTGTGCGCTCGTGATGATTTCGGCTACTGATGCGAATTCGTTACAACGCGGTTCGCGGGCAGCGGCGCTATCTCGGCAACGACGGCCGCAAATCCGGTGGCCGCTGCCCCGGCTGTCGCACAGCCGGGGGCGGCACAACCGGTTCGACCAGCCCGAACACCGGCCCCTGCGCGGCGCGGACACCGGTCCGGCCCACGGCGGGGGCAGTTACGGCAGGATCGCGGGTATGCAGAGTGAGATCTTCGCCGGCGAGCATATGGCCCAGCCCGCGACCGCACCCGGGTTGACCGCGCAGAGCGCGAAAGCATTGAAATACGCCGTGAACGGGGAATGCCTCGCGCGGCAGGGTTCGATGGTCGCGTTCCGCGGCAACTTGCAATTCGAGAAGAAAGGACAGGGGGTCGGCAAGTTCCTGCAGCGCGCGCTCACGGGCGAGGGAGTGCCGTTGATGTCGGTGCGAGGTCAGGGCGAAGCGTGGTTCGCGCATTTCGACCGGAACTGTTTCCTGGTCGACCTGGTGCCCGGCGATGCGCTCACCATCAACGGCCGCAACATCCTGGTGTTCGATTCGAGCCTGCAATACGACATCCGCATGGTGCAGGGCGTCGGGATGGCCGGCGGCGGGCTTTTCAACTGCGTGTTCACCGGGCAGGGCCGGCTCGGGCTGGTATGCGCGGGGACGCCGATCATCATCCCGGTGCATCCCCAGGCGCCGGTTTTCGTGGACACCGATGCGGTGGTCGGCTGGAGCGCGCACCTGCAGACCTCGCTGAATCGATCGCAGAGTTTCGGCTCGATGGTCCGCGGCGGTTCCGGTGAGGCGTTCCAGCTGCGTCTCGACGGTGACGGGTTCGTCATCGTGCAGCCGAGCGAGGCATGATCGGGGTCGGTGCAGCGCCTCGGAAAAAATTTCCGGAAATTTTCGGTGCGGATGTCGAGAACGTCGTGACGGCTCCGTCCCAGGTGTGATCGACCAACCAGGGTCGGACATCCGAAGGGAGAATCCCATGGCCAAGTACCTGCTCCTCAAGCATTACCGCGGCGCTCCGGCGGCGGTCAACGATGTGCCGATGGACCGGTGGACACCCGCCGAGATCGAAGCGCATATGCAGTACATGCAGGATTTCGCGGATCGGCTGGAGCGCACCGGCGAGTTCGTCGACGGTCAGGCTCTCGCCCCGGAAGGCGCCTGGGTCCGCTACGACGGCGCGGGGAAACCGCCCGTCACCGACGGCCCGTTCGCGGAAACCAAGGATCTGATCGCGGGCTGGATGATCATCGACGTCGACTCCTACGAACGCGCCGTCGAACTGGCGGGTGAGCTGTCGGCGGCGCCCGGCGCGGGCGGGAAGCCGATCCACGAATGGCTCGAGGTGCGCCCCTTCCTGACCGCCCCGCCGACCGTCACCGAGTGATGACCGACGCGCTGGACGCGGGCCGGCTGCGGGACCTGATCCCCGGCGTCCTGGCGGCCCTCGTCCACCGCGGGGCGGATTTCGCGACCGCCGAGGACGCCGTGCAAGAGGCGCTGCTGCGCGCCGTCGATACGTGGCCACGGCAGCAACCCGACGATCCCAAGGGCTGGCTGATCACCACGGCGTGGCGGTGTTTCGTGGATCTGGCCCGCTCCGAAACCGCGCGGCGCAACCGGGAATTGCGAGTCGGCGAGGAACCGGTCCCGGGGCCCGCCGTACCGGTGGACGAAACGCTGCGGCTGTACTTCCTGTGCGCGCATCCGCGCCTGTCCCCCACCTCGGCGGTGGCGCTGACGCTGCGGGCCGTCGGCGGTCTCACCACCCGCCAGATCGCGCGGGCCTACCTCGTCCCCGAAACCACCATGGCGCAGCGGATCAGCCGGGCCAAACGCACCGTGAGCGAGGTCCGGCTGGACACTCCCGGCGATCTGCGCACTGTACTGCGGGTGCTGTATCTGGTGTTCAACGAGGGATACAGCGGTGATATCGACCTGGCCGCGGAGGCGATCCGGCTGGCCCGGCAGCTCGCCGCGACTACCGGCGACCCGGAGGTTGCGGGCCTGCTCGCCCTTTTTCTGCTGCATCACGCCCGCCGCCCGGCGCGCACCCGAGCGGACGGCAGCCTGGTGCCGCTGGCCGAACAGGACCGCGAGTTGTGGCGCCGCGACCTGATCGCCGAGGGGGTGTCCATCCTGCAGGCAGCCCTGGCCCGCGACCGGCTCGGCGAGTACCAGGCGCAGGCGGCGATCGCGGCCTTGCACGCCGATGCGCAAACAGCGGAGGAGACCGACTGGGTGCAGATCGTCGAGTGGTACGACGAGCTGGTCGAGCTCACCGGTAGCCCGATCGCCCGGCTCAACCGCGCGGTCGCCGTCGGCGAGGCGGACGGCCCGCAGGCAGGTCTCGCCGCACTCGCCGAACTCGACCCGGAACTCCCCCGCTACACCGCGTCCGCCGCCTACCTCCACGAACGGGCGGGCGACACCGCCGCCGCGGCCCAGCTCTACGTTGAGGCCGCCGCACAAGCGCAGAACCTCGCCGAACGCAACCACCTCACGCTCCGCGCCGCCACCCTGCGGCAGCGGCTTCCGCGCGACGCACGTTGATCTTCTCCACACACTGCTCACCGAGCCGGCCACCTGCTCTGTTCCACAGACAACTGACGACGCGGCACGTCCGGTTCGACGTCAGCAGCGCCACCTCCCGTTCTCCAGGCATTCAGGGCTGGATGATCGACACAGTCCGGTGTGCCGAGCGTCTATGCTGGTGGCGCGCGCGTATCTCGAGCCCAACGGCATGATCAGCATCATTCCCAAGGCGGATACCGGCACCGGCGACCGACCGGAATCACCGGCCCGGTAAGAGGCAGCCTCGCGCCGGCCGCAGTCATCGGCAGCGATCATCCGCCCGCCCGTCAGCCTCGCGGCAGGATGCGCGGGCGAGGCGATCGAATGTTCGCCGCGGAGCGCGGGATCAGCGTTTTCGCCGCGACGGCTGGGCGGCGTCGTAGGAACTACGGGCCCGCTCGACTTTCTCGAGATTGCCCGACCAGTCCACCAAGGCTGCGAACAGCGGCGCCAGGCTGCTGCCCAGCTCGCTGATCGCGTAGACGACGCGGGGCGGAACCTCCGGATAGTAAGTGCGCGTGATCAGTCCGTCACGCTCGAGCTGCCGGAGCCGCTCGGTCAGCACCTTCGGCGTGATCGTGGTGATCAGCCGCTGGAGTTCGACGAAGCGTTGCGGCCCGCGATAGTGCAGCGCCCACAGGATCGGTGTGGTCCAGCGGCTGAACACCACATCGACCACGGGCGCGATCGGGCAGGCGTTCTCCGGAGCGGTATCTCCAGCAGGTTCCCATGCTGTGGTTTCGGTCACAATAGCGCCCCACTCCCAATACTTTCCTCTAGGTACCTACTGTCTTTCGAATAGTAGCGTCGCGTCACCGAAGTCGAAAGGAAATGGCAATGATCGTGGTGACCGGAGCGACGGGCAATGTCGGACGCCCCCTGGTGCAGGCGCTGGCCGCGGCGGGAGCGCAGGTCCGCGCCGTATCGCGCACAGCGGCGGCGGCGGATTTTCCCGCCGGTGTCGAGTATCGGCGGGCCGACCTGCTGCGTGCCGACGAACTGACACCGGCCTTCGCCGGAGCACGCACCGTATTCCTGTTGACCTCCGGTGAATTTCTCGGCGCGGGAGGAGATCTCGGCGAGGTTGTGGATGCCGTCCGCAGTGCCGGCGGGCGCCGGGTGGTGCTGCTGTCCTCGCAAGGTGTCGGCACCGGGAATCATCCGCCGGACGCGGAAGCGGCGGTGCGGGATTCCGGTCTCGAATGGACGATTTTGCGGCCGGGAAACTTCGCCTCCAATGCGCTGCAGTGGGCGGAATCGGTGCGCGGCGAACGAATGGTCGCGGCCCCGTTCGCCGATATCGCCCTGCCCGTGATCGATCCCGCCGATATCGCCGCGGTGGCCGCCACCGTCCTACTCGACGACGTCCACAGCGGCGAAACCTACGAACTCACCGGCCCGGAAGCGATTTCGCCGCGGCAGCAGGCCGCCGCCCTGGGCGTGGCACTCGGCGAACCGGTGCGCTTCACCGAACTGTCGCGCGGACAGGCCCGGGAGCGCATGCTGCAGTTCATGCCCGCCCCCGTGGTGGAAGCCACCCTGGACATGCTCGGCAGTCCGCCGCCCGCCCTGCGGCAGGTGAGCCCGCACGTGGAACGACTCCTCGGCCGGGCACCGCATACGTTCGCCGCGTGGTCGGCACGTAATTCGGCCGCCTTCGCGTAACCGGGAAAAGGCCGACGGTCAGCGGCAGCAGCAGGCGGCCGGAATCTACTCGACCCTGTTGGGCACCGGACCCGCCAAACGCAAGCGGGGATATGCAAATTTGGCGCTCGACGAGCCGCCGCCGAAACCCGTGCTGATCGAGAGCCCCCGGCAGGGCGGCAGCGTGAACCATCTCGGGGTGGAAATCGAATCCTCGGCGAAGGCGCACGCCGAGTCGCCGCGCTCGCGACCGGCTGGTTCGTGGCCGGCCTCGGCACCGCTGCGACGACGAGCCCGGCGTCCTGAGCCGGGCCGGTCAGGCGCCGAGCGAGCGGACCTCACTGTCGAGCAGGGCGGCCTGGGTGACCAGATCGTTCTCCGCCGGGCTCTCTCCCAGCTGGGCGATCAGGTCCGCACGCGTGACGACGGCCAGACCGTCGCCCGGGGCGCCCTCCCGGATCTGCATTCGCCCCTCGGACAGCACGAGACAACTATCGGCCCCGGCCTCGAGCAGTCGCCGCAGGTCGCCCGGATCGACCTGCGTGCGGCCCCCGGGCTCGGGGCCCTTTCCGGATGATTTGTCGGTATCCATGCGCCCCGGATGCCCCGAGTCTCCTCTCGGAAACACCCGCCGCGCTGCCCCGGCCCGATCGCCTTCGTCGCAGGCGATTGCGCGCGTGACCCAGCACAGCGCGGCGGTATCGCCCCTGCCGGCCGGCCGGTCGCACCGCCACGGCGGGCGATTCGGCGTTGCGATACCGGCGTACGCGGGCGACCCGCTGCGGCAGTCCACGTGCCGCGCCGGCTGGAAATGCGCGAGCCCCCCGGATCACCCCGAGCGCGCGGACCCGACCGTGACCTCGGCGGCGCGATATCGGACCCGCGCTGTTTGCGTGCAACGCAGGCGGGTACTGCCGCGCCGCAAGCGAGATATATACAGGGTCGCGGTGGCGTCCCGGGAAGGTTCGTGATGGTGACAACCGATGTGGAACGGATCCAGCGGGCGCTCTCGGAGGCCGATTTCCCGGCGGAGAAGGACGGATTGGTGCGCTGCGCTACCGAGGCGGGCGCCGACGGAGATACGGTGCGGGCGTTGAAAGCCATCCCGCCCGTGGAGTACGCCAACCTCGCGGAAGTGCTGCAGTCGGTGAGCCTCGACGACGGCCGCACCGATGCCGAGCGCGCGGCGCAGAGTCGCGATCACGCGCATCCGACGGTGACCGAACGAGAACGCGTGGTACCGCCGAACCCGGTGGTCGAGGAGTTGGGCGAGAACCGCGGGAGCTGATCGGCAGGAGGTGGATCCCATGGCGGAATCAGTGGTGGACGACGAACTCTGGGACGATTTCCACCGCGTGGTCAATATGTCGTCGCGTGAGCTCGGCGATTGGTTGCGCACGGAAGCGGCGAGCGCGGTGGCGGAACGGGAACCGGATCGGTCCGGGCCCGAAATCGGCCGGCAGGTCCTGGCGATTCTCGGTAAACGCCGGACGGATCTGACCACCGACGATGTGACGGTCATGCGCCGCGTGGTGGCTACGGTCACCGCGGAACGCCGTGACGATCTGGAGCCGGTGGCCGGTGACGCGCAGTTCCGGCATCGGTTGATGTGCCTGGGGCACGATCCCCTGAAGACGGCCTGAGTTCAGCCGCGCAGCAGTTCGGCGACGAGCGCTTCGACCCGGGCGCGGATCTCGTCCCGGATCGGCCGCACGTCCTCGATACCTTTACCCGCCGGGTCGGGCAGGTCCCAGTCGCGGTAGCTGATCCCGGGGAAGACCGGGCAGGTATCGCCGCAACCCATAGTGATCACCACGTCCGAGGACTGCACCGCGTCTGCGGTGAGGATCTTCGGCGACCGGCCGGCGATATCGATACCGACCTCGGCCATCGCCGCAACCGCCGTGGGATTCAGGGTGCCGGCGGGTGCACTGCCCGCGGAGCAGACCTCGATCGCGTCCCCGGCGAGATGCGTCAGGAAGCCGGCGGCCATCTGCGAGCGGCCGGCATTGTGGACGCAGGCGAACAGTACGGTGGGTGTGGTCATGGCAGCGGTCCCTTTCGGTCGAGCAGTGGGGTCAGGCCCGGGCTTCGGTTCCGCGGTGATCCGGTCCCGCTGCTACGGGTGCGCCGGAATCCCGGAACCGGTGGCGTAGTGCCAGGGATACGTACACGAGCCCGACCAATACCGGCACTTCGATCAGCGGCCCGACCACCCCGGCCAGGGCTTGGCCCGAGGTGGCACCGTAGGTGGCGATCGCGACCGCGATGGCGAGTTCGAAGTTGTTGCCCGCCGCGGTGAATGCCAGCGTGGTAGTCCGTTCGTAGCCGAGGCCCATGAGCGCGCCCAGCAGGTAGCCGCCGCCCCACATGATCGCGAAGTACGCGAGCAGCGGTATCGCGATCCGCACGACATCGAGGGGCTGGGCGGTGATCCGCTCACCTTGCAGGGCGAACAGCACCACGATGGTGAACAGCAACCCGTACAGGGCCCACGGCCCGATCCGCGGGATCAGCGTCGTCTCGTACCAGTCGCGGCCTTTCGCACGCTCACCGAACCGGCGGGTCAGGTATCCGGCCAGCAGCGGGATACCGAGGAAGATCAGCACCGATTTCGCGATCGCCCACGGCGACGCCTCGATAGTGACCTGTTCCAGCCCCAGCCATCCGGGCAGTACCGAGAGGTAGAACCAGCCCAGCGCCGCGAACATGACGACCTGGAAAATCGAGTTCAGCGCCACCAGGACGGCGGCGGCCTCCCGGTCGCCGCAGGCCAGATCGTTCCAGATGATCACCATGGCGATACACCGCGCGAGCCCGACGATGATCAGGCCGGTGCGGTATTCGGGCAGGTCGGGCAGCAGCAGCCAGGCCAGCGCGAACATCAGCGCGGGGCCGAGCAGCCAGTTCAGCAGGAGTGACCCGGCCAGCAGCCGCCGATCGCCGGTTACGGTGTCGAGCCGGTCGTAGCGGACCTTGGCCAGCACCGGGTACATCATGATCAGCAGCCCGATCGCGATCGGCAGCGAGATTCCGTCGATCTCCACCGCGGCCAAAGAGTCGCCGAGTCCGGGTATCAACCGCCCCAGCAGTAGCCCGGCGACCATCGCCGTCCCGATCCATACGGGCAGAAACCGGTCCAGCGTGGACAGGCCGCCCACCACGCCCGGAGCAGTGCCGGTGCTCACGCGTCCACCTCGGTGGCCGCACCGCTTTGCACCAGCAACACCTCCGAGAGTCTTCGCAGTGTTTCCGGCACCACCCGGTAGTACACCCAGGACGCGCGTCGCTCACTGGTCAGCAGTCCCGCCCCGCGCAGCACCTTCAGGTGGTGCGAGATCGTCGGCTGGCTCAATTCGATACCTTCGGAGAGGTCGCAGACGCAGGCTTCCTGCCCGGCCCGCGAAGCGATCGAACTGAGCAGCCGCAACCGCACCGGGTCCGAGAGAGCCTTGAACACTGCCGCCAGCTCCACCGACGTCGCCGCCGACAGCGGTTCCCGAATCCTGGGCGCGGAACTACATCCCTCGACCGGTGACACCGACATCCGCGAATTAGACATTCGTCAATATTGACAACTATCTAATCGGCGGGCAACAGAGCGTCGGGTGAACTCCCCCACAGCACGATCACGCCGGCGGCCTCCGCTCGACGGCTGTCGGAGGATGTATTCGAGCGTCGGCGTCCTACCGCGGTGTAGTGATGTCGTCGGCGGGCGCCGGTTCGGCGTGGGTGGCGCGGCTCAGCTGCTGGGAGACCTCGGGCAGGTCGGCGTGGATGCGGCGGTCCATTGCGCGGGCGAGTAGTTCGTCGGCGACCTGACGAACTGCCGGGCGGAGCTGGGCGAGCGTCCCGGCGAGTTCGTTCAGGCGTTCGGCCCGCCCGCCTGTATCGGATGGCCGATCTCGCCGTGGAATACCAGATCACCCGGCCGGGCCCGGCCCGGCGCCGCCTGGCGAAATCCCTGGACCCGCTGCTGCCCCAGCCCGAGTTGCTCGAGACCCTGTCCACACATCTGGCCTATGAGCGCAACCGCCAGCGCACCGCGCGCGCCCTCTATGTCCACGCCAACACCGTCGACTACCGATTGCGCCGCATCGCCCGCCTCACCGGCCTGGATCCGGCCGATTCCGAAGGTCTGTGGCACCTCCAAGCCGCCATGATCGCCAACGCCTACGAAACCACTCACGCATCCGACCGGCACCCGGAAGTCCCGATCGGACCGGCGGTTGCGGGGCCGGCGCGGCCACCACATCGCTGCGCGCGTCGGTACCCCACGGCCCGCCGGTGGGGGCGGCCCTCGGTTGACGGGCGGCCGCGCCTTCGCCGCGATCGAGGTCCACAGGTAGTCGAGGAAACCGCGCAGGGGCTCGGCATCCGGGAACGGGCTGCGTCAGCGCGCTGGTGCGGGGGTCAACCGCGGGACCGGCGGCAGCGGCGCGGACTCCGGGGTGGCGCGGAATGCTTCGATCACGAAAGCGGCGAAGCGCCGTGAAGCCGCGCTGCGGGCGGCCTGCGATCCGGGCTGGATACCTCGGTGCGCCATGAGCATCAGCATCAGGTCGTCCAGCACGAAATCGGGGCGGAGGTCCCCGGTTTCCTTGGCCCGGCGCGCCAGTTCGGTGATCGATTTCAGCGCGTACTCCCGGCTCGCGGCGAAATCCATGGCGTTCGGGAACGTCGACATGAAGGCTTCGGTGAAGCCCCGGCTGTGCGCATTCAAGTCGAACGTGCGCTCGATGACGCGGCAGAAGCCGCGCCACGGGTCCGGATCGGCCAGGCCCTCGTCGGCGATGGCGTGGCAGGTACGCATCTGGTCGGCGAATGCCTCGGTTGCCAGCGATTCCTTGGTCGGGAAATGGCGATAGAGGGTGGCGGGCCCCACCTCTGCGAGCCGCGCGATCTCCCGCATCGGCACGTTCAGCCCCGCGGTGGCGAACAGGGTGCGGGCGGCATCGAGGATGCGTGCGCGGTTGTTCTCGGCGTCGGAGCGCTGCGAGTGAGTCAAATGACCGGGCATCCCTCTCACTTTAGCTAAACGGACGGGGGCGTCCGTTAGCGTCGGAAACGAGCGGGGCGATCCATTCCTCGCCGACCGAACCCACACCGAGGAGTGACAGTGAAAGCAGTCGTCATCCAGTCGTTCGGCAGTGCCGACGGGCTGGCCGTCATCGATATCCCGGCTCCCGTTCCCGGCCCCGGCCAGGTCACGATAGCCGCCGAGGCGATCGGCGTCGGCGGTGTCGATGCGATGATCCGCCGCGGCACCCTCGCCGGCTACGGCATCGAAGAAGGCCATATCCCCGGTTCGGAGGTCGCCGGAGCCGTCACCGCCGTCGGAGAGGGTGTCGACGCCTCGTGGATCGGCAAGCATGTGTGGGCGTTCACCGGTCGCGGTGGCGGATATGTGGAACAGGCTCTCGCCCCGGTCGAGGAGATCCTGCCGCTGCCCGCGGATATGTCCGCTGCCGATGCGGTCACCCTCGGAAGCTCCGGGATGGTGGCCCATTTCGCCTTGGCACACGCCCATTTCGTTCCCGGGGAAGCCGTGCTGATACGCGGCGCCGCCGGCAGTATCGGAATCATGGCGGTCCAGTTGGCGGCCCGCGGCGGCGCCCGCGCCGTAGCCGTCACGACCTCCTCGGCGGAGCGCGGCGCGCGGCTTCGCGCACTCGGAGCGACCCACGTCCTGGACCGCTCCGGCGACGGCGCCGACGCCCCCACCGGTTACGACGTCATCATCGACATCATCTCCGGACCGGATATGCCGGCGTTCTTCGACAAGCTCGCCCCGAACGGCCGTATGGTCGCCGTCGGTGCCGTCGCGGGCTTTCCGCCGGCGGATTTCGGCGCGGCAATGCTGGCTTCGTTCGTGAAATCGCTGTCGTTCGCGACCTTCAGCGCGGACACGGTCGCGCCGTCCGCCCGCCGCGCCGTACAACTCGACCAGTGGGCCGCAGCGGGTAGCGGCGACCTGCGGGCGGTCGTCCACGAATCGCTGCCCCTGGAGAAAGCCGCACTCGCGCATCGGAAGATGGACGACGGCGAGGTGTTCGGCAGAATCGTCCTGGTCCCGTAGCGGAGATCAGTCGAGCACGGCGTACGCCTCGACCTCGACCAGCACATCCGGTTCGAAGAGATAGTCCACACCGATCGCCGACAGCGGCGGTAACGGCTGGGGTATCCCCAGTTCGCCGACGACGCTGTCGATTCCCGCGACGAAGTCGTCGTACTTGTCCGGGCTCCAGTTCGTGACGAAGAACCGCAGGCGTACGACATCGGCGAACGTCGCTCCGGCCCCCGCCAGGCCGCGGGCCGTACTGCGCAGGGCGTGCGCGACCTGGCCGGTGAGGTCACCGGTCGCGACGGGGTTACCGTCGGCGTCGCGCGCGATCTGCCCGGCGACGTGCACGTGGCGGGTGCCGGTGCCGATCGAGACGTGGTGATACGGAACGGGCGCGAACATACCTTCGGGGGTGAGAAGCCGGACTGCCATGGGTGTCCCTTTCGCTGGTGGAAGCAGGTATCCGATATCTACCTGGTGCCCGAAGGGAACTTCAACGAGACTAGGTTTCATGACGGAAACCACCACCGGGGCCCCGCAGCTCACCCAACAGCACCGCGACCTGCTCGATCAGGTGCTCGACAAATGGTCGCTGCGGATCCTCGACGCCCTGTGCGAGCACGGACCGTTGCGCTTCAACGGACTCCGCCGCGCCATACCGGTGGTGACACAGAAATCGCTCACCACCGCGCTGCGGCGGCTCGAACGCAACGGGATGATCGAGCGGATCGTCACCAGCACCCGTCCCGTCGCCGTCGAATACCGCCTGACACCGCTGGGCAGATCGCTACAGGACCTCCTCGACGCACTGCTGAACTGGGCGACAGCCACCCTGCCCGAGGTGGAACGCGCCCGCGCGCAATTCGACGACCTGCCGGATGCGGATCACCCGGCGCGGTAGCAACGCGGTCCCGACCCGGGGTGCGTAAACCGGCCGCAGTGGTCACTCCGGCGACGGCCGTGATCCTCCACCGGGTGATGGTCGATATGTGAACCGGCGACCGCTTGCGAACCCTGGAGTTGTCAAACGGCGACCGGCTGCCTCTTGTCTGTGCGGTGCTGGGGTAGCAGGGTGAAAGGGGCCGGTGGCGCCACCGGGGTGCCGCCCCGAGCAGAGAGGGGGTGGGTCGTGTTCGCGCGATCTACCACAATCCAGGCGCGGCCCTCCGCTGTCGAGGCCGGGATCGAGTACGTGCGCGACGAGGTGCTGCCCGGACTGCGGGCGATTCCCGGGTGCGTGGGGTTGTCCCTGATGGTCGACCGGACTACCGGGCGGTCCATCGCCACCAGTTCGTGGGATTCCCTGGACGCAATGGACGCGAGTAAGTACCGGGTCGCTCCGGTGCGGGACAAGGCGCTCGCCATGTTCGGCGGCAGCGCGCAGATCCAGGACTGGGAGATCGCCGGACTGCATCGGGTCCGCCGGGTGAGCGAAGGGGCATGTGTGCGCGCGACCTGGGTGAAGACCGATCCGAGCCGGCTCGAATCGGCCGTGGAGGTCTACAAGTCCGCCACCTTGCCCGCGATGGAGCAGTTGGACGGGTTCTGTAGTGCGAGCCTGCTGGTCAACCGTCGGTCGGGGCGCGCGGTCTCGTGTACCTGCTATGCGAGCGAGGCGGCGATGCGGGCTTGCCGGGAGCAGTCGGCTTCCCTGCGGGTGGACGCGGCGCGGCAGGCCGGAGTCGAGGCACTGGACGTGCGCGAGTTCGAATTGCCGCTCGCGCACCTGCGGGTGCCGGAAATGGCCTGAGCGCGGTTGCATCATCCACCGCCGAAGTGCGGGCCTCTCTGCACTCGGCGGCGATCAGCCGCAGTGTGACCGGCCTGACATCCACGTGTAACTGGAGGTGCCGCCGCCCCAGTCGATGCACGTGCCCGCAGCGTTCACCTTCACAGGGCCGGCGTAAGTGGTGAAGTTGCCATCGTCATGGATGTAGTTGGTGAAGTTTCCGTCGGCGTTTTGTTTAGCAATGGACGCGAATAGCCGAGAGGCGGTTCCCGGGTTGTTCTTCCACGTGACCACGCAGTTGGTGGTGCCGTTGTAGAGCAGGTGGATGCGTGCGCCGGGGATATCGTGGTGGTCGATTTCGTGGTAACTGCCGCCGCATGCTCCAATCGGAGACGATGCCTGCGCGTCGGCATTCGCCGGGCCGGCCACCGCCAGCGATCCGGCGAGAACTACCCCTGCTGCAAGGGTGAGCCTGGTTGCTCGATTGAGAATACGCACCTGTTGGATGCCCTTTCCGAGATCAACTTTCCGGACCGGTCACACACTACGACCGGCATCGTGGCGATCGACGCGTATCCGCTTCCCACGCTCGGGGAGTTGCATTTCACCTGGTCACCGATCCGGCGGCGAAATAGACAATGGTGCCGGTCGAGGACACCGCGCCGGTGGTGTCCCACAGCGGATCCGGCCGCCGCAACCCCGACAGTGTCCTGGACGTGGTGACTGTGGATGCCTTCCCGCACGGCTTGACCGGTGAGGAAGGCGCCGAGCGGATCCGCAAGCTCTTTCACAAGATGCGGTTCCTGCTGCCGCCGGCCCGGCCCGGCACGGTTCGTCCTGGCCACCGGAGACAGCCTCGGCAGCGAGAACGATGAGATGGAACAGGGGCGCAAGCTCCTCGACCCGATCATCGCGCACAACCCGAACGTCACAATCAGCGCCGAGGTCGCCAGCAACCACTCCGAGATCCTGCGCAAGGATTGCCCCGCGGTCGCCGATGCTGTCCGCGAGCCTGCCGGGATCTGACCACCATCCCCGCACCTCGGCAAACGAACCGTAAGCCATACGTAGGCCCTGCACCGCGAGGGCGTCCCGCATGGGGTGTCCGGCAACCGATGGCGATCTCGAACAGTCAGTGCGTCACCGCTGTTCAGGTGTTCTGCCTACCGGAGGAGGTGCGGGTGGTTGGTTTCGTCGAGCGCGAGAGCGGCGGTCCACAGCGAGGCATCGAGAGTCTTGGGTATCCGCCATTCCTCCGGCGCCACGGCGGGCACGTGGATACGCACCGGGTCCAGTTCGATCAGGTAGCGGTCCGCGACAGCCCACCATTGCCGGCCCGCCGCATCCATGACCACGGCGACGATCAGGTCACCGGTACCGGGCAGTTGCCGGGCCGCGTCCCGCACCGGTCCGGGGATATGCCGGTTCTCCCGCCGGTCGTCGAGCTGATCACCGCACACCACGAACACGAGCCCGAACCCGAACATGTCCGGCCCCAGCACTTTCCGCAACTGCGCGGCCCGCACATGGATCGGGTTGGGTTCGTCGTCGCCCCGGTCACCGGTGAGATCGACGGCGGCGCATTCGGCATCGATACCGTCACCGTCGAACCGGAACCCGTACAGCATCGGCAGCAAACTCGCGGGCATCGACAGCAGGAACCGGGCGGTGATCTCGTCGATGGACTCGTCATCGGGGTACCGGATCGCGCTCATCCGCCGATCCCCCGCACCCAGAACTGGTGCCGGACCACATCCCACAGCGCGGACAGTTCCGGGAACCGTTCACGCATATCCGCAAGATCCGGTGCGGCCCCCAGATCGCTGACCGCGACCACAGTGCGGTCGTCGGCGACGTTACGCAGCCGGATGATCCGTATCCGCTGCCGATCCCGCTGCCACACCGCACGCCACTCCCCCAGTTCGGCGCTGTGGGTTCCACCTACCGGCTGCCGTAGTTGCCCTGTCGAAGGACTTCCGCATCGATCCACCATGCGGGTTATCGTCCGCTGCGGAGGTCCTGCAGTAAGGGTTCAGCGGGACAACCCGATCAGATCGGTCCATCGGCCCAGCGACCGGAACGCCGCGTCCACCACACACATACGAATCGGACCGGTATCAGGGCCGATCCGCACCAGCGAGACTGTCCTCGTCCGAGCGGTTGCCCTGCTCTGATCAGCGAACATCACGTCCGCGCTCGCCCATGAGCAGGGTATCTCGCCTTCTCAGACCAGCCAGCCTCGCTGACGGGCTTTGCAAAAATGCCCGCCGTCCACCTCGATCGCTGTTATCAGGCGCCCTGCGCGCGTTGAATGACCGAAATGATCAATCCCTGGTTCCGGCTGCAAGTACCATCTTCTGGACTTACAGGATGGTTTTTCAGATACTCTTCGGACGGGGTTATTGTCACCCCGATATTTCCGCTCGCCCTTTCAGCGTACACGGCACAGAATCTGCCCTCCCAGTCGTTGACGGTCGTCCGAAGTCCGGTGGCTTCGGTGAATAAACGCGAGTATTCGTTCTCTTGCCACTGTGGAATCGGTTCGTCCATCCACCCCACAGATATGAAGCCTTCCGTCTCGGATCCCCAGTCACAGGATTCTGCAACCACGTGGCCGGCACCGTCGGCGACGGTGCGTTTCGGCACCAGCCCTTGCCGTCCCAGTGCGTTCGATATCTCGTCAGGGGACAGCAGAGTACACAGGTCGACCCCCAGTCTCGCGCTCACACTCGGGGCCGCAGGCGTCGTGGCGGCTGCCGCATCGGCACTGGTCTTCGACGCCGGCGCGGATGCATCATCGACGCTGGCGCATCCTGCCGCGGCAAGCGCAACCGCAGTTGCAAACACAACCACCGCGCCGGGTTGACGGGCGTATTTATACAAGCCAGTTCCTTTGCGTGGGGTATTCATCGAATTCGTCCGGCCAGTCGCTGGGGCCGACTGTTTCGGGCTCGGCGCGCCGCCGACGATCAAGACGCTGCGCAGGTGGTTCGGTATGCGCCGATGCCGGGCCGGCCGGATTCGCCGTCGGTGCTGATGAATCCGGTTCGCTCACCCCCCACTGCCAGACGTATTTCGGCGACGACTTCAATTCCACCACCTCTGGTGGCAGACCCGCCGCAAGGCGATATTCGATTTCCGGCCAAGTGCAATATCCAGCCGCGACCTGGGCCGCATACTGCTGCAGTGATGCTGACGCAGAGGGAGCCGACGCGAGTAACGACATGTAATTCTCGTCGACGCGTATCGGCGGCACGATGTCGTCGAGTGAAAGGTTCTCCAGCTGAATGGTCGCGGTAGCCAAGTCCGCGGAAGAAGCCAGGAACGAGCGCAGTTGTGTTTCGATCTCGGGGTCGAGATTCGGGTCGATCATCCGTTCTCCCAGGGGTTGACACCGACGTTGTAGCCTTGTTGTGGTGCCTTCTGTTGAGTGTCGGCGCCGGCGGCGATACGCGCGACATCTGAACTCACGATCGCCGCCTGTTGAGCGTTGACCGCGGTTTGAGTGATCGGCGAGAGCGTTTCGTCGAGCTGCGCGAACTTGCCTGGTTCACCACTCTTGCTCCCGGTGATGCTGGACAGCAGGTTCTTGGCCGAGGCGACCAAATTTCTGATCTTTTCCAATATCGGCTTAATCGCATTCCAGACGCTGAGGACTATATTGACCAAGCTACCGAACTGGTAAGCGGGCCCGACAAAAGGCACCTTCTTGAGAGCGAACTTTATCAGCGACTTTCCGTCCGACGTGTCGACCTCGGCCTCGAGCATATCTTTCAGCTTATTGGCGATGGCAATGCAGCCGTTTTTGACTTCATCAATAAGCTTGACCATGACGAAATCGACTGTTCTGCCGACCGGCCCCCACCATTCCAGGGCAGCACTGAGGTTTCGGCTGTGGTCTTCGAATGAGATCGCTGCGCGACCGTCCCAGTGTGGGCCGAGTTTGTTGACGCCCCAGGAGAGGTTCTTCGAACTGTCTTCCAGGGCAGCTCCGGCGATCCGGTATGCCGCTCCGATCCGCTTGAGTTCATTCCAATTCCCACTCAACGGCTCGAACAGCTGATTAAGCGGGCTCCACTCGTTGTTGGTAGCCTGCCGGATACCTTGATTGAAGTCACCCAGCCAGCCCGTCTTTTCCTCGATCGCGCGAACGATATCCTCTTCCAGAGTGTCCGGAGGCGACAGCGAAATAGCTGTGGGTTGCGTGTAGGACACCGGGTTCACGTACGCTGCGGTGACACCGCTCTCGGGAGCATCAGCACCGGCCGGGGCAGTTGTCGGATACTCGGTCGTCGCCTGATTCAATGCCGCGTAGTTCTGCTGATCCTGGTCGTGGTACATCCATGCTGCACGATTCAGGTTCGCACCGGATGTCGTGGTAACAGAGCTGAATTGACCGAAACGTTTCGAAGTGAAATCACGCAGTTCAGCGCATTTGGGCACGAAATCGGCGAGGATCTCCCCCATTGCCTTATCCGAGGGTCCTGCATGTGTGTTCACGTAGTTCGAGGCATTGTGAAGATCGACTCCGATAGATCCCAGGAGAACTCCCATCCCCGCAATCTCGGCCGATTCCGCTCTGACTGTTTCCGTCATCTCACACCTCTTCGTTACGACATACATCGCGGCCCGACGGTGATCGCCGGAAGCGCACCTGAGCCAGGAAACGACCGCGCCCAGACGTTCAGCCGGTTGAAGTTATCGGGGCAGCTACGAAGTCCGTAGTACACCAACCCGCCTCCCCCTCTTCACGACTCAGCGTATCGAAGCACAAGCTAACACAGGAAGCCTGTCCTATCGGATCCGCCACCGAGGCCGGCACAGACATCCATCAGATGTCAGTTCAGCAGTCTCATCGGAGTCCCGATCGTCGCCAGGACGCCGATCACCCATTGCTTCACCAACTGCCCCAGACTCGGGTAGCTGCCGTCCAGTCGGCGGAGTTGGAGACCGAATACGGCCTTGCCCGCGGTGGTCCGAGTGAACCGCTGCACCAGCGTGCGGTGCACGAACGACGCCGCGATGCCGGCGGCGACACCGGCAACGAGGGGTGAGATCGGTAGGTCGGCCGATTGCCGGATGTAGACGCCGACTGCCACGCCTATGGCGATATGGAGCAGCATATCCAGCAGGAAGGCAACGGCGAACAACTCGAAAGGGACACGTTCGGAATCCCGGCCGGGACGGCGTTGCGCGGTCATGATCTCGGCGCTTTCGGTACTCATCGAAGCGGAGACCTCACCGTGCTGATAGTTCGCGACCTGACCGATGATGGGCCAGGAACCCCGGCGTGACACATGTTCGTGAGCATAGGCGGCATTGAGATCCGCCGGGGTGTCACGGGGCGCCGCACACGCGACAGCGACGGCTCGGGCCTTCCACCGCGGAATCTTCCATGGCGGAAGGGAAATTTTCGACTTTCGGCATCATTCCTGGTCGAAGGGGTTTCGCGGGTCGGCCGGGATGTGGTTATCTTCCTGGCGCGCCGTATGGATCAACCAGCGGGACAGTCGAATTCATGTCGGCGGGAAGGCCCTGGAGCTTGTCCGTTCCGTACATCGAATTCGTCCGAATCGGACCACGCTCTGGGCTTTTCCGGACCGGCCCAGGAAGGGGATGGTGTGGCGAGAGAGGATCAGCCCGGTTCGACGCTGCCGCGGCGGCAGCTGGGCCGGGCGCTGCGCGAAGCGCGGCAAGGGATGGGGTTCACCCTGGAACAGGCCGCGCAGGAAATGGAGATGAGCAAGACCTCGATCATCCGGATCGAGAAGGGGCACAACGAGAAGGTAAAACTGCGGGATGTGGAAAGTTTCGGCCTACTGTACGAGCTGGGTGAAGAGCAGATCGCCGAGCTCAAGACCCTCGCCCAGCAATCGGCGACGAAATCGTGGTGGATAGGCGACCGTCACTTGATCAAGACGGGGTTCAACACGTATCTCGGGCTGGAGTCCAGCGTCGAACGGCTGTATTTCTACCAACCGATGATCGTGCCAGGGCTACTCGAGGTCGTCGAGTACGCGAGGGCCTTCGAGGCACCTTACTTTCCGAGCGATTCATCAGAAGATGTCGAGCGCCGAATTGCCCTGCGGATGCGGCGCGCATCAATTCTGACGCGCCGCCGAAATCCCGTCACCGCGGAGTTCCTTGTTCACGAGAGTGTTATACACACGAGGGTTGGAACACAGGTAACCATGGCCTCTCAGCTGCGTCATATAGCAGATATGAGCACGCTGGCCAATGTGCATGTACGAATACTGCCGTTCAGCGCTGGGTTCCCTGGAAAGATCCGGCCTGTGCTTCCGTACACCATCATGGAATTTCCGACCGACAGAACCGAATTCGGAGCGGAACCGCCGGTGGTCTACGTTGAGGGCACCACCAGCACTACGTTTTTCGAGGACCAGGCAGATGTACGGCAATACCGGCAGATCCATGCCTCGTTGCGCGACGCCTCGCTGGATGAGCGACAATCAAGGGACCTGCTTCGACAGGTAGCGAGGAGGTACGAGCAGTGAACGACGAACTAGCCGGTGCCGCATGGTTCAAATCGACCTATAGCTCCAATGCCGGAGAGTGCGTCGAAGTCGCTTGGCTGGGTTGTTCCCGTGTCGGCGTCCGAGATTCGAAGAACCCAGCAGGCCCCACCTTGGCCTTCAGCATGAACGACTGGGCAGCGTTCACAGCTACTCTCCGGTGCGGTCCATCCGTTTCGTACTGACCCAAACTGGCTGCTCGGGCACGCGAGTAGCCTTTCGATCAGTCTTGCGTGGCAGGCACCGGTAGCGCGTACACATGATCCTGTCGCCGAACCGGGCCCGCAATCCACCTGTATCGTCAAGACTGATCCGTGTGGACCGCTCACACGCCGGGCAGGAGGGGCATGCGCACCGCGAAGAATCAGCGCCGAGGGGGCGTGCGGAATGTGATGGTCGCCGTAGCGGTGGCCGGGCTGGCCGCCGGGTGCGGGGGCGCTGTCGACGGAGAACCGGCGGCCGGTGGCACGGGTACCACCACCGGAGAGCAACACGTCGAGTGGAACCCCTGCTCGGAACTGTCGGCAGACGCGCTGCAGGCAACCGGCGCAGACCCGGCCACCCGAAGTAGCGTTTTCGACGCACCCGGCAATAAGTCCGCATGGCGGATGTGCACCTGGCAGGCGAACGACGGCCCGTACTTCATCGGAGTGGGGGCCACGGTGTTCACCCAAGACGATGTGTACGAAAACAAGCAGGTCACCGGGATCGAACCGGTACAGATCAACGATCGTTCGGGCCTGACCTACCACCTTGTCGGCAACGAAGACCCGATTCGCCTCTGCTATGTCAGCCTCCCCATGCAGAAGGGGATGCTGAATGTCTATGCCAGCTGGCAGTACAGCGAGCGCGACTCGATCCCCGAGTCGCCGCCCTGCGGGCTGGCGGTTCAGCATGCTCGGACACTCGAGCCCTATCTGCCGGACTGAACTATCCGTGGGCATGAGGTACGAGATCCCGTGCCAGCGCAGCAGGAGATCGAAGCGGGGAGGACATTGTGGCAGAGACTCAGCAGACGACATTGCTGCAGCAGTGGCAGACCATGAAGACCCAGGCGGAGAGTGGTGAACTTCGCATGGAAGCCGACATCAGCGACAAGCTCAAAGCCCGGTGCCATGCTTACAAGACGCAGCTCGAGCAGCTGCTGATCATGACCGACCAACTTCAATATGTCGAAGGTTTCGGCGGCCTGCGCTCGGCCGGCTACCTTCGCAACAAGTTCGCGAACAAGGCGGTGGCCGACGCGGACTCCGCCGCCAACCGTTTGAAGACAGCCATCGATATCGTGTCCCTCATGGAGGAAACCTTCGAGCTGACTGCCCGCCGGCTCGAGGAAACCGATCAGTCCACGTCCAGTGCCCTGGGCAATGCGGGTGTTTGATCATGGTGTGGTGGCGCTCCGACGAGGCGGAGAAGAACAAAGAGACCGACCAGCAGATCATCGAGGACCAGGACAAGAAATGGGGTGACGACCGCGTCGCGGTCGGCAAGGAATGGTCCGGGCTGCTCGGTGAATGGAGTGGGCAATTCGCGCCACCGGCGATCCTGGAAGAGGATGGCTTCGGATCCATGACGCACCAGCAGATCTGGGATGCGCTCCAGACGGTGAACTCAGCGCTCATCAACGACAAGGCCACCGCCTGGCGGGATCTGACTACCAAGCTGCGCGACGCAGATAAGCAGTTTCTCGATGGTGTGAACCAGGACCTGGAAGCCGGGTGGAACGGGCAATCCGGCACCGCCGCGGTGAACGGCGTCCGGGAATTCAGTACCTCTATGGCCTCACTGGCCGCAAGTTTCCAGATGGTCGCACACGGTCTCGATCTGATCGAAGGCCATCTCGCCCAGGCCAAAGCTTCGGTGGGCAAACCAGACGACGAAACGTGGGAGGACAGCGTCACCAACTTCTTGCTCGACGACGATGTTTTCAAAACCCCGCAGTACCGCGCCGACGAAGCCCAGGAAACCGCTCGCCATGTGATGACCACCTATTACGAGCCTGGCGCGGAGGAAGTAGACCGCAAGACCCCGATCCTGCCCGAACCGGTGAAACCCGTGGACGACGGCAGCAAACCACCCCCGGGCACCACCCCTTCGCCGGGTAACGACACCACCAACGGGAACAACAACGGCACCGATACCGGGACGAATACCGGGGATCCGGGGCAGCAGCCGACCGGTGAGGACCCGCAGTCCACCGAACCGCAGTCGGCCGAACCGCAGAGCACCACGCCGCAGAGCACTGCACCGCAATCGACAACTCCTCAGTCGACGACCCCGACGACCCCCTCGCTTACGACCGGGTCGCCCACCGCCCCCGGCACTCCCGGCATCCCGGCGGGTACGCCGTCGGGTGTCCCGCAAACCACCGCCCCGCATATCCCGGGTCAGACGGTTCCCGGCGGCAACCCGAACAAACCGGTCGGCGCACCTGCCGCGACCGCGCCCGCGAACACCGCCGGCCGGGCCGGGCGCACCGGAATGCCCGGCATGATGGCACCGGGTGCGCGCGGCGCCAACCGGGACGAGGACGACGAGCACGAAATCCCCGACTACCTGATCTACGACCGCGGTAGCGAACTGCTCGGCACCCAGCCACCGGCACTGCCTCCGGGCGGGGTGATCGGCGGGTGAACGACCTACAGTGGCGCCTGGACGGGGAGATGTTCATCCAGGCGGTGCGCCGGTTCGATCGTGACCGGTTGCCGTACCCGATCCGAGTTCTGCCGCTCGGGCCCACCGAAACGCCGCCGACCGCCGCGGAATACGAGCAGGCCCGGGTGGCGGCGGCGCAGCGGCTCGCCGCGATATCGGACGAAAATCTGCGCCGGGCGTTGCAGGTGCTGCTCGAACCGCAGGTCCGGGTCGAAGTGCACGGAGCATACGACCGGGGTTTCGAACGAGTGGTGCGGCTCCATGCCGGTATCACCGGCCGTTCCGCGACCCTCGCCGTCCAGGCACCGGGCCCGACGAAGGAGTACGGCGGCGATATCCACCTGCAGACCTGCGCCCCGCACGAGTTGGCGGCCCGGCTCGTAGCCTGTCTTCCGCGCTGCGCCCCGGGCCGGTTCGCGACGGTCCGCGGGGCCCGGTCCGATATCGGGCAGATCGAATACGCCCGGCATCCGAGCCGGATATCGCGGGTCGAGCAGATCAACCAGATCCTGCGCCGGCCGCGGTCGGGTATCGGCGAGATCGGTATCTTCGCCGGGCCGGCCGTAGATTCCCGCCCCACCGGTAACCCGCACGGTTTCCACTGGATGGACCTGCTCCCGCAGGACGGCCGCTACCTGCTGATCAAACACAGCGGCGAAGAGTTCACCCTCGCCCCCGGCTCGCCGGACGAAATCGTCCAGCGACTCCAGCATGCCATCGGCACGGTCCGGCAAGCAGCACCCCGCCGCGCACCCGCCTCGCAGCAGCCGGCCCGCCGGGACATCGCGCAACCCCGGCGCGAACTGTCCCCTCCGACATCCTCACGACGTGGGCTCTCCCAGGCCGAGATCGACGCCGACGACGCCTACTTCCGGGAACGCAACCAGCGCGGCTGGTTGTCCTGACCTTCCCGCGCTCAGCCCGGCGCCGTTGCGCGGACTCGGGCGAGCTGCTCGATATCCCGGTTCCCTTCGTCGTACAGGACTCGCACCCGCGACGATGAAATCCGCCACGAACCGTCCAGGTAGGTCAGGCCGAAGGTGTAGTGGCAACCGATCGTCCAGAGTGGGGCATCCTGGTCGGCGACGAGATGGGTGACGCGGGCGTGGAACCGAGCGGTGGCCGACTCCTGAGATGGCCGGTCGACGACGATCGGCCCGAGTAGATGGTGCGTCTCGTCGAACCCGGGCAGGAATTCGCGCAGTCCGGTGACGAAGGCATGCGCGGAGAGTCGCTCGGGACCACCCTGCTTAGAGGGGTAGTCGACGTCGATATGTTCCGCGGTGACGGTGTGGACGGTCGCCCAGTCCCGGTCGTCGAGGGCGTGGAAGAGTCGTGCGACGACCTCGGCGATCTCGGTCTTCTGCGGCTCGGGCTCGGTAACCATGGGTACCTCTCTTGCTGGATGGTTTGGCACCGGACGTGTGTTGGCGATGGATGATCACCGTCAACGAAGCTAGGGAGGCATGTCGTGGCTCACCAAACAGTGAGGGATCCGGCACTCGAGGTACAGCGACGCTGTCCGGTCCCACTGCCGGCGTCCGGCAGCCCGGGATGCCCGATCGAGACCGGGATCGAGTTACTGCGCAAGCGGTGGTCCGCGCATCTGCTCCTGGCCCTGCTCCACGGGCCACGCAGCTATCAGGAGCTCTCCGCAGACATTCCCGGAATATCGGACAAGGTGCTGGCCGAGCGGTTGGCCCTGCTCACCACATCCGGCATCGTCGACCGGGACCGCCGGGCAGATTTCCCTCCGCGCGTCCGGTACTCGCTCAGCGGACGCGCCACCGGACTCGTGCGCGTCCTGGAGTCCCTGCGGAGCTGGGATGACACCGATCACGACGACGGGTGAGTCGTCGTCTTTCCATGCCTCCGCCGGTCACCGTAAGACCCCGAAGGCCGGCCCCATGCGACTGCCTCACCGACATCAACGTCCTGCCCCGCAACGCCCTACGGTTCGCGGCGGTAGTGGCAAGCGCACCGCGGCGACGCCTACTTCCGAGAACGCAGTCAGCGCGGCCGGCTGTCCTGATCACTCCCACAGTGCACAGTGGTGTCCGGCCTTCATATCGACCTGCCGGGTGCTGCCGCCGAATCTGATCGCGGCGTTGTGTTCGTCCATCGGGGGCCAGTGGGGGCGGTCGGCGCCGTTCGGGTCGGCCGACCGGATGAACACGGTCCAATAGCCGACGAGAAGATCGGCGAGTGCCTGTTGTCCGGGCGTGAGCGCGGGACCGGTGGGGAAATCGAACAGGTAGTAGAGGTCGGAGCCGTGCGCGGTGGCCGGTCGGACGTGAGGTGGCAGCGGCGTTCCGGCGGGGGTCGGCGCGGAATCGTCGGCGAAGATGTAGGCGTAGGTGGGAGCCTTGGTGCTGTGCTGCCGGGCGGATCGCCAGGACGGGCAGATCCAGTCGTAATCACTGAATACCCGCCCGGCCGCCGCGGTGGGTGAGGTGAACTCGGTTGCCGGATAGCGTTGTTCGACGTCCGCGGCCGCGGGCCCGAAGGCAGTTTGCAGCAGGGCGGAATACCGGTCGGCCGTGAGCGGTTCCGGATAAGCGGCCATGGTGAATTCTATGTGCTCGTTCGGCGGTATTGCCTTGGAGGAGTGGGACGTCGGCTTGATTTCCGGTGTCGAATACGCGTGCCGGTTCATCGGGGACGAGTTCGGTGCCGTAGGCCAGCAGCGGGAATCCGCCGGTATGCGGCAGCAGAGCCTGCGCCGGTAGGTCCCGCAGGCATGCCACATCCGGGCAGCCCAATCGGCCGGCCAGGTACCGGCCCGCGAGCTGGATGGTGTCCAGTGGTTGCCATGTCGAGATGGCGCCGACCGCCGCACCGAACGCTCCCGCGGGGTGGCTGGTTCCGCATGAACCGCTGGCGACGATCGCCTGCTGGAACAGTCCGCGAGCCGGGGGTGCGGTCAGCAGCGTGCAGGCGCTCATGGCGCCGGCCGAAGCACCCGCCAGAGTGACGCGGCCGGGGTCGCCGCCGAAACGGGCGATATTGTCACGCACCCAGGACAGGGCCGCGATCTGGTCCTGTAGCCCGAAGTTGCTGCCGCGGAGTTCGGGGTGGGCATAGAAACCGAACACGCCGAGCCGGTAGTTGACCGTCACGACCACGAGGTCGCCGGTGCGTACCAGCCGGGCGGGATCGTAGATCGAACCGGCGCCGGTGACGAAACCGCCGCCGGGTATCCAGACCAGGACCGGCCGGCCCGCCGCACCGCTGTCTCCGGACGGGGCTGTCACGTCGATAGTGAGACAGTCTTCGCTCTGGTCGAGGCCCTGCGGCATCTCGGGTGCCTCCGGCTGCAGGCAGACCGGGCCCGAAGTCGCCGCATCCCGGACACCGCGCCAACTCTCCGGCGGTTGCGGTGCCTGCCAACGGCGTTCCCCTACCGGCGGTGCGGCATAGGGAATCCCCCGGAAGCGGGCCACTCCATCGGCTTCGGTTCCGCGCACTGCGCCCGTGTCGAGGTGGATCACCGGTGCTCGCGGTTCCTCGCCCGAGCCGGGGGGTGAACCGCATCCGGCCGCCGCGGCCGCCGCCAGCAGCCCGGCGAGCACCAATGCCGCGGACCGGTACCGGATCACTTGATAACGCCCGCCTGCTTGGCCTTGCGGCTCCCCCAACCCGCCAGCGGCACTCCGACGCAGGCCAGCACCACGTACACCAGCAGTTGAACCGGGAAACCGCCGGGCAGCCAGCTCAGCAACCCGGAATTGTCGTGATCGGCCAGCAGCCTGATCGCGCCCTGGGCTCCGAGCACCAGCAGCACCATGCCACCGATCAGCACTGTCACGTAACGCATTCGCCCTCATCTTTCGCCTTCGGACCCGATTCGGCCCGGGAACCCACGCGCCGGATACGACGCGGCACCATCTTTATGGTTCGATTGAACCATAACATCGTTGATACGATCGCACCACAACGGATTGCCCGGCCGAAGGACCGAACGACAAAAGGAACCCCGTGCCCCGACAGGTCGACCACGCACTACGCCGCCGCCAGATCGCCGAGGCGGTGTGGCGGCTGGCCGTCCGCGGCGGACTCGAGCAGGTCACCCTGCGGCAGGTGGCGGCCGAAGCCGGAGTGTCCGCGCGCCTGCTGCAGTACTACTTCGGCACCCGCGACCAACTGCTGCTCGGCGCACTGGAAATACTCAACAACGACGCCGAAGAACAGGCCCGGGATCGCATGGCAGCCCTGGGCGAGGATCCCGGCATCCGCGCGATCGTGCGCGGCGTACTACTGGAAATGCTTCCGCTGGACGAGGAACGACGCAGCAGACATGTGGTGTACGCGGCCTACTTCGTCCGCTTTCTCACCGAACCCGAGCTCGCCGCCGTGGCCCGCGCGGCTCCACCGGCACTGGCCGATCTGGTCGCCGACCTCCTCACCCGGGGACAAGCTCTCCGGCACGTGCCCCCGGGAATCGACGCAGCCGGCGAAGCCATGTTCCTGACCGCGGCCGCGGAAGGATTACAGACCCGCCTCCTGCTCGGGCAACTGAGCCCCGAGCGCGCCCTCGAACTGATCGACGCTCAACTGGACCGCATATTCACCGCACCCGGCCCTCACCTATCCGAGTCCACACCGATTGTTCGACACCACGGCCGGCACGAGGCCAGCGCGCCACACAGGCCATAGCGGCGACGTATCCGTCACGGCTTCGCGCCGACCGGGTACGGAGTCGTCGGATTCTCCAGCCGAAGGGAGCAAGGAATGCCGAATATGCGCCAGGCCCGTCTGGCGGATCACCAGACGATCGTCGAATGCGTACAGCAGTGGTGGGGAGACTCACGCACGCCGGAACAGGCCCGCGAGCTTTCGCTGCTACTACCCAAGTTGTTCCTGCAGTTCTTTTCCCGCACCAGTCTCGTCCGGGAGGACGGCACCGGAATCACAGCGTTTCTCGTCGGCTTTTACGCCGCCGACAACGAGGACGAAGCCTATATCCATTTCATCGGGGTCGACCCGCGGTTACGCGGGCAGGGGGTCGCGCGCGCGTTGTACGAGGAATTCTTCCGGCGCGCCGCCGAGGGCGGCCGCCGGGAAGTGCGTGCGGTCACCGCGCCCACCAACACCGGATCCATAGCTTTCCACCGCGCCATGGGTTTCGAGCTGGAAGCAGGTGATCGGGAGTGCGGCGGCCTACCGATCCACACCGATTACGACGGACCTGGACAGGATCGTGTGTGCTTCCACCGCATGATCATCTCCCCCGGGCAGGAAGCGACGTAGCACGACCGGGTGCCCGGAGCTCGAGGAGCGCTGCCGCGCGCCCCCGCTGCGGCCGTCGGCGGGACACCGCGAAGCGCCCGGCCGACGGCGCTCGGTTCACCAGGCCACGAGAAGTTTCTCCGGGCCCCGCACCAGCAACCCCGACTTCCACGGGACCTGATCCTCCGGCACCGCGAGCCGCAGCCCCGGGAACCGTTCCAGCAATGCTTCCATCGCGACTTGCAGTTCGATCCGCGCCAGTTGCGCGCCGAGGCAGTGATGCGCCCCATACCCGAACGCGATATGCGGATTGCGCTGCCGGGTGAGATCGAGTGTTTCGGGATCCTCGAACACTGCTTCGTCCCGGTTGGCGGACTGGGTGTGCACGAACACCGCGTCTCCTGCCCGCACCGTGACCCCGCTGAGCACCACATCCTCGGTCGCGATCCGCGGCTGCCCACCCCCGGATCCGAGCTGGGTGTGGCGCAGCAGTTCCTCGACCGCGCCCGGGACCAGCTCCGGGTCGGCCTGCAACTGGTCCCAGTATTCGCGCTGGGTGAGCAGGATGTAGGTGAAGTTCGCGATCTGGTTGGCGGTGGTCTCGTGGCCCGCGATGAGGATCCCGACCCCCAGGTTCACCAGTTCCTTCTCGCTCAGCCGGTCCTCGTTGTCGCGAGCCGCGACCAGGGCGCCGAGCAGGTCGTCGGTGGGGTTTTCCCGGCGCTGGGCGACCTGCTCGGCGAGATAGCCCTCGAGCGAGGCCCGGGCGGCTTCGATCTGCTCGCGGGTGTAGGCGGTGGTGGACAGGATCGCATCGGAGAAATCCCGGAAACGATGCTGTTCCCGGGCCGGTACGCCGAGCATTTCGCAGATCACGGTGACCGGCAGCGGCAGCGCCAGGCTCTGCACCAGATCGGCGGGGGAACCGGCCTGCTCCATCGCACCTAGTTTCTCGTCCACGATCTGCCGGGTGCGCGGGCGCAGTTCCGCCACCCGGCGGCCGGTGAATGCCTTGGCCACCAGTTTGCGCAACCGGCTGTGCTCGGGCGGATCGAAACTCAGCAGCGAATCGGCTTGCGCGGGCGCAGGAGTGGCGCGCGGGACGTCTTCGCGGCCGACGGTCGCCGCGCGGCTGAACCGCGGATCGCCGAGCACCGTGCGCACGTCGTCGTAGCGGGTGACCAGCCAGCCTTGGCCGCCGTAGGGCAATTCGACCCGGCTGACCGGCTCTTCGCGGCGCAGTTCTGCGTAGAGCGGGTCCATATCGAGACGAGTCGGTGCACCGAAGGGGTAGCGGCGCACCTCGGTGTTCACGGTCATGCGATCTCCCTTCCGCGGCGTCCGGCGACCGGACGACCGACCATGTAAGCAGTTGCTTACTTAGCCAGAGTAAAGGTGTGCGGGATCACGCGTCAACGACGCAAAGCCGTTATTCCGGAGGGAATCCCGGATCATTGCGTTCCAGCAACACACCCGCCGCACGCAGCACATACTCCGCTATCTCCGCAGGATCGGCCCCGGCCAGCGGCTCCCGGCGCAGCACCGAACGCACCATCCCGATACCGAGCAACCAGGCCAGCAACAGGTCGGCACGTAACTCCGCGCCCGCGCCATCGGTGAGCGACGACAACGCCCGGATGTACTCCTCCCCCAGTTCCCGGCGTATCACCGACGCACTCGCCTCGTGCCCGCTCGACCGCAACGCCGCCTGCAACCAGCTCCCGTGCGCCGCCGCCGCACCCGGCTCCAGCGCCTGCTCCAGCAACCGGGCCAGCAACGTCTCCACGGACCCGGATTCCAGCAGCGACCGGCCCCGATCGGTCATCGTCGACCGGAACAGCTCATCCTTGTTCCCGAAATACCGGAACAGCAGAGCCTGATTCACCCCCGCCCGGGTCGCGATATCACGGACAGTCGCCCGCTCGTAGCCCCGCTCCGCGAACAATTCCCGCGCCGCCTCCAGAATCGCGGCCCTGGTCGCCGCGGAATTCCGCCGCCGGCTCGCCGGCTCGTTTCCGCCGGTCATCCGTCCTCCGATCCGCCGCTATCCGGACATGCAGCGTAAACACATCCCGGATCGGGATAAAACCGGCAGCCCCTACCTCACCACAGCACGCGATCAGGACCGCTAGATTCTCACGGCCGCTCGGCCCGGGAACGATCCGGCGGCCGGTCAGCCCCGCAACATCTCCCTAGCCTCCATCAGCGCGAACCCGAGAAGGTTCAGCCCCTTCCAGTCGGCCGGGCTTTCGATTCGAGGATCGTCTGCGGTCAACCCGATCCCCAGATCCGGTCCACCGGGCTCGCTTCCACCAACACCCGGTTTCCGGTGTGCAGCAGGAATCGACGCAAATCCTCATGCTGACCGAATTTCGCCAGGTTACCGTTCACCACAATGCCGAACCGGTGCCGTTCCCACGTCTCGTCGGAGAACCCGCGGATACTGCGCCCCAATTTCTTGGCCGCTCCCGGATGCTGCGCTGCCACAATCTTTTCCGCAAGATCGTGGTCATCGAAAAGCAACGCCTTCCGCCACATCATGTAGTGCTCGGCTGTCGCAAAATCCACGCCGTCGACGGTGAACCGCACCGGCCACCATTGGCTCAGACAATTCGCACCGACCCTCCCATCCGGACGCGGTTGGTGCCCCCAGAAGGGCAGATACTTCACCCGTTCACCATCGGATGCGGCGATCAACTCGCCGACACTGCGCGCTTGCATTCGACGAGTCTGTCCCCAACTCGCCGGAAAAGCACCAGGTTTTCGCCGCGACCGAAGCCGTGCGGTCAGCGCCAGTGCACGTCACCGACCGCAGCGGCTTCACCGCCGCCATCGGCGAAAACGATCTGACCCGTGACGAACCGGTTGTCCGCACCGGCCAGCCAGCAGATCAGCTCGGCCACCCATTCCGGCCGGCCGGGAAATCCCCCGAACGGTTGCGGAGCGGCGGATTCCACCGCCTCCCGGGTGGCCTCATCGGCGAAAATCCACGCGGCGGCGGGCGTATCCACCACTCCCGGCGCGACGATATTCAGCGCGATCCCCGCCCCCGCCCACTCCGGTGCCGGCGCGACCGTGCGCACCCACCGATTCAATGCGCGTTTCGCGACACCGTATCCACCGGCCGGCCCGGCCAGAGACGGATCGGCATCGAGATAGGCGACCGCCGCGGCCTCGTCACCGTCGAGACACATCTGCACCGCCCGCTCATCCATCGGGGACAGTGCCGACGTGGACGATACGGCCACGGCCCGCGGCGCGGGGCTCTGCGCCAGCAGGGGCCGCAGCCCTTCCAGGGTCGCGACCGCGCCGAAGAAGTTCGTTTCCAGCAGTCCGGTCCGGCCGCCACCGGCGACGGCGAGCACGGCGTCGATCGGACCCCGCGCGGTGACCTGGTCCACCAGCGACTTCCGGCCGGCCGGAGTCGACAGGTCGGCCCGGATATCCGCGTCGTCGATATCGCAGCCGATCACCTGCGCACCGCGTTCGCGAAGCATGGCAGCGGTCGCGGCACCGATACCGGAGGCCGAACCCGTGACCACATACCTACGTCCGGCAGTTCCTGGATACATCGTCTCCCCACTCACTGTTTACGAGCCAAGCCGGCCGATATGAGCTGATCCCATACCGACAGTTCACGCGCCGCCGAACCGATACTGCTCATCGGCAAATCGGATTCGTCGATGGTATCCGGCCGCCACAGCACCGCCGGTACGATTCCCGGTTCGAGGATCTCCAGATCGCCGAACAGCCCCCGGATTTCCTCGTCGGTGCGCCACCGCCCACGCCCGAACGTCGACTGCAGTTTCTGTTCCGCCGCCTCGGTCTCCGCATTACCGCCGGACCGGAAATGGGAAATGAATACCTGGCTCCCCGACGGAATCCGATCGCACCAATAGGAAACGACACCGCGCGGATCTTCATCGTCGTTGAGGTGGTGCAGGATCGCGCTGAACACCATCGCCACCGGCTCGTCGAAATCGATGAGCCGGCGCACCTCGGCATTGTTGTGGATCTTCTCCGGTTCGCGCACATCCGCCCGGACCACCGTGGTGCGGTCGTCGGTGGCCAGCAGCGAACGGCCGTGCGCCAGCACGATCGGGTCGTTGTCGATGTAGACGACCTTCGCCCCGTCGACGTATCGCGCCGCCACCTGGTGCACATTGTCCGCGGTCGGCAGCCCACTGCCCAGATCGATGAACTGTTTCACCCCGCTGCGGGCGATATCCCGCACACCCCGCACCAACGCCTGCCGGTTCCCGAAAGCAATGGCCACCGAGCCGGGCAGATCGACCTTGAAATGGTCACCGATCTTCTGGTCGACCGGGTAGTTGTCCTTCCCCCCGAGCAGATAGTCGTACACCCGGGCGATACTCGGTGTATTCGGATCCACCACGCCCGCACTGTCGTTCATCACGCTCTCCCATCAACCGAGCCTCGCGCACTCATGGTATGCAGCCGCGCGAACCTCTGTCCCCGCAACCACAAATGCCCGCCCCCACCCGGCGGTCCGCACGGATTCCTGGGATCTCGACCCCTTCCGACCCGACTCATCCCCGCCCGGCTCCGGATAGACAGATGACGCCCAACGCCCTCCATAGCATTCTGTGTCCTGTGACGAGCGAGACAAGCGGCTATCCGGCGCCGGAGCAAGCTCCCCCGCCTCGTGGGCTGGGCGGACGATACCGGACAGTCGGACAAGAGCCGGATCCGTAAGCGAATCGACCTGGTGCTCCGGTCCCGTCCCGCACAGTCCAGCGAACCCGCCCTTGGCCGAGCTTCGAATCCGGCGTTCCCAGCTTTGCGGCTGACAGCGAATCCGGGCTCGGCGAACATTACGAAGGGTAAGATTGTTCATCGCGGTCTAAACGAACCCGGACTCGATCAGTTCGAAACCGTTGCGCCGGACCCGGTGCCGCTGTCCGGACCCTCCGGCGACCCGGCACCAGCTGTCCACGACCAGTTCGTCGGCGTCGTCGGCGAACTCGATGGCGAAACCCCCGTACATTCCGGGGACCGGGGCCCACATCCGGTCGTTGCCTTCTTCCAGCAGCGGGCCCAATTGCGGCGGCCGGTACCGAGCTTTGCGGCACAGCTCATAGACCCGGCCGAGGATGAGGGCGTGTAGTTGCGCCTCGAGTTGGGCCAGGACGGCCGACGCGGTGGTGCGGTGCAACCGGGGTGTCAGCGAGCGTTGAAGGTACTTGTCACCGGAGGCGGCAGCGATATCGGCGGGTGTATCGCCCGCAGAGGTGCGTAAGGTACGCCAGGCACCCAACGCGACCAGACGATCGGCGACCGCAGCGGGTGCACCGTGCCACGCGGCCTGGTGCAGCGGCGCGAACCCGGACGTGCCGCCGACCCTGGTCGAGTTCCCATACTCCGGCTCGGTCATCAGCGCGAAGACGCGGTCCCACTCACCGTTTCGCGCGGCGTCGGCGAGCTGATCACGATGTGCGACCTCGTTCTCGTAGAACGATTCACGGCTCTGGGCCCCCTGCCAGATCAATTCCATCCGCGGAGCGTAACGCCCGGCGCACAGATCAGGTCAGGCGTAGGGCGGTGAGCTTCCAACCGGTTGCGGTGCGCTCGACCCGGCCGGCGAGGGCGAGCCGCCGGGGGCCGCGCTGGTACATGGCTATCAGCTCGAACGCGTGGTCGTCGGCCGGGAACAATTGGAACTTGATGAGTACTGCGGCGCCCAGTGCCCGGCTGGGGGTGTGATCGCCCGCGACCAGAACACCGACCGTGTGCACCAGCGCGGACTCGCACAGGGTGTTGAGCTGCGCCACCGGGCGGCGGCGGTCCAGGACCTCCAGGAGAATCCGCAGAGCCTTTGCGACGAACTCCCGTGCTTCGCTCGGTTCGGCGCGATCGCCGACTGTATGCGCGACGCGGTGCGCACGCCGGATCCCCGCCGGTGCGCTGCGATTGGCGCGCAGGGTTTTACGGTCGATACGAGAACGGCATTCGCCAGGTTGTGACGCGGGTGCGCAGGTCGCCACCGGGGCGGGTGAGACGGCATCACCGGCCCCGTCCTGCGTCGGCCCCGGCTCGCGACCGCTTCTCCGTGTTCTCGCCCGCACCGGCGGGGGCTCCGTCGACATTGATGCCGGCACTGCCGTCCCGGGCGATAGCGTTCGCGACGATGGCAGTCCAGATGATCGAGTTCCAGCCGGCAGTGGCCCATCCGATAACCCACCGGACGGCTCCGTCGACGGTTCGAAATCGGGAACCCGATACAGAATCGGCCGGCCATCACGCATTCGACACCCCCTCCGAAAGCGGAACACTCCACCCGCGTTCCGGTCGCGCCAGCATTGCATCGATGGATGCCGAGGTACAGAGATACCCGGGGCCTTCTCGCGAAATCACCGTCAGCACGGCGTTTCTCGTGACGGCGGGCTTTCGGCGCGTCGTGCGCCGGTCGGTGGTGTCGGTATCGATTGCTAACTTGGATCGCTACGTCCGATCGCACCTTGATACCGGGAGATGTTTTGCTCGGCCATTCCCATGCCACCAGTGGCGCCTTGGCATTCGCCACTGCCGCTACCGTCGTACCCGTCCCGGTGATGGAATTCGTGCGCGGGCCTGTCGATGTCAGCGCGCTCGAATTGATCCTGGGTGCGTTGATCACGGCAGGCGCGGCACTGCTTCCCGATATCGACCATCCGGGCGGCACGATCGGGGATTCGCTGGGACCGTTGAGCAATGCGGTGGCAAAGGGGGTCGCAACTGTCGCCGGTGGGCATCGCAAGGGCACGCACGGGTTACTGTTCGTCCTGCTCGCCGGCTGGGCGACCTGGGCAGGCGTGCACTATCTGGGCAGATATTTCACCCTCGGCGTCATCTTCGTCATGCTCGCCTTCGGCATCCGGGCCCTGCACCTGACACCGCGCGGCGATTCCTTCCGCGCCTGGGGCCTGTGCGTCCTGCTGGCCGCGGGCGGCACGGTGCTGATGGACCGCTGGCTCCCGGACTCCCCGTACTGGCTCCCGTTCGCCATCGGCCTGGGCGCTCTCATCCATATCGTCGGCGACTGCCTCACCGACCGCGGCTGCCCGCTGCTGTGGCCGTTGAAGCCGCGCCTGGCGGTCCCGATCATCTCCCGCACGGGGAACAAAGTGGAGACCTGGGTCCTCACCCCGGCGATGGGCCTTGTCACGATCGCTCTTTTCTACCTGTACGCAGTACCCCAGTAACGCCGGTAAACAGGTCCTCCCTGAGGCTTTTGCCATAGCCTTCAGGTATGACCGAGGCAGCGGAGGACCGATATCCCCCACAGACGGGGTTCGCGGCCAAGCTCAATTGGCTTCGCGCCGGAGTGCTGGGCGCCAACGACGGGATCGTATCGACCGCGGGGCTGGTGGTGGGGGTCGCGGCAGCCGCGTCCAGTACCAGCACGATTCTCACCGCCGGAATCGCCGGGGTCAGCGCGGGCGCGATCTCCATGGCCGTCGGCGAGTACGTCTCGGTGAGCACCCAGCGTGACGCGGAGGCGGCGCTGCTCGCGCAGGAATACCGGGAGTTGAAGGAAGATCCCGCGGACGAACTGGCCGAGCTCACCGCCATCTATCACGCGAAAGGACTGTCCGCCGAAACCGCCCGGCAAGTGGCCGAAGAGCTGACCGCCTACGACGCGTTCGCCGCCCACGCCGAAGCCGAGCTCGGCCTGAACCCCGACGAGCTCACCAATCCATGGCATGCGGCGTTCTCCTCGGCAGTGGCCTTCACCCTGGGTGCGCTACTACCCCTGCTGGCCATCCTGCTGCCGCCGACCACGGCGCGGATCCCGGTCACCATCGTCGCGGTGCTGATCGCACTGGCACTGACCGGTTCGATCAGCGCCTGGCTCGGCGGCAGCAACCGGCTGCGGGCGGTGGCCCGGGTAGTATTCGGCGGCGCGCTGGCCATGGCCGTCACCTACGGCATCGGCCAACTGGCCGACGTCGCCGGTATCTGACGAAATTTAAGTCGCACAGCCACTCGGCGGGTGGTCAGTCCTACGATGAAGGTGCAGTTCAGGGATAGCCGGGGGCGGCCCTGCGTTGAACTTTAAGTCAGCCATCGTAGCTGCGGGGCAGCCACCATCGGACCACGCCGCCCAGTGCCGGGCTGGGGTCTTTCGCTGCCTTGACTTGGCCGTACAGTGTCGAACCGGTCCGGCTGGACCATCCGTCAGCGGTGGGCAGCAGCGGCTGGTCTCCACCGTTCGGATCGGCGGGCAAGATGGTGAACTCGATCCACCATTCCGGTGAGGAGGGTTGCCGAAGGATGCGCTCGCCGGCCTGCCGGTAGCCGGCGAGCAGGCGTGTCGCGGAGGCGTCGTCGGTGGGCGTCAACTCTGGAAATCCATTCTCACGTGATTGATCTCGCCCTTGTCGACCAGGGCCTGGAGTTCAGGGGTCAGAGTAGTGGCATTGTCGGTGATGAGCACGAACTCGTAGCCGTTGGCCTGGCAATACGCCAGGTCATCTCGGATCTGGCCGGTGAGTGCCTGCCGCTGGAACCCTCCGGTTCCCGGACCTCGCCGACAGCCACGATCAAGTCCCGAACTCAGCACCGGACGTCCGATGCCGACGCTGTTGTTACGCCCCCGGAGGGGAGGCTCGGAACGACAGCGTCTGCGGTCCGTCGCGGGCGAGTGGTACCGAGATCACGAGCACCACAGCGGATTCTGCTCACGGTCGCCGCGGAAGCGGTGGTATCTCGTTGGGCCGATACGGCCGGCAGGGATTTATTCGAAGTGAACCAGCGATATGTCGCATATTTTGCTGTACTGGGCGGGTGAGTTCTCTATTCGCCGTACTGCCGGCGGCCGCGTTCGATTCGGCCGAGCAGGCGTACGAGCGGTATCTGTCCCTGGTAGAAGCACCCGAGCCCGGTCCGCCGGAGCGGGCGGTGGGTGTGGTGTGCACCCTGATCCACCGTTCCGGGACCGGTTTACGGGTCCACCGCCGCCCTGAGGCCCGGGGCGCTCTGCTGGAAGCCACCGTCCGCGACCGGTTCGATTGCCTGCGCGCCCTGCTGGCGCTCACCGCCGACCGCGACCTGGCCGTGCTGGACGTCGCGACCCGCCGCCTCTACAACCCGCGCGGCGCCACCCGGATACAGGTGACCACGGGCAATATCACCCTCCCGTATCTCACCGAGAGCATTCTCGACGAGATACTGGAAACGCCGCCGGACCCGCGCGATCCCGCCCTGCAGGTGACCCGCGCGCCGATGTGTCATATCCGGGCCCGCCGCCTGCCGGACGAGATCTTCGAACTCGAACATCGCGATCTCGACGCGTTCTTCCGTCTCTACACCGATAACGCGCCGCTGGTCCGTAAAACCATCTGGGCGTGGGCTGTCCGCGATCCGTGGTGGCAGCAGGCGATCGCGTGGCAACGTGTCGATACGCCGGTCGCACCGCGCAGGCGGCCGGCACCGGAGGACGATATCGATGCGGTGCTGGCCGAGTTACGTCAGATGGCCGACGAACCACCCCCGGAACTCGGTGCGCTCCAATTGCTTTCCACCCTCGGCGATCTCGACACCCGAACACAGGCCATCCTCGACCGGCCCGAACCGGAGGCCCACGAACAGCAGTGACCCGCCGCGGTGTCTGCGGGGGCCGATGAGACCCATTCGCGCATCGCGATATCGGCCCATTACTCGACGACCCCGGCGTCCAGCGGTTCGCCGCATCCGGATTTCGCCGCCGGCACGCAGCGGTCGCATCGGCTCCGGCGCGGACCTGGTGAATTCGCCGCAGCAGATGTAACCCGTGAGTCCGCAACGCGGAGCGGAGAATACGCAGCGCGCCGGTCCAGCGAAAACTATTTCAGCCCGACCCGAACCTGCACGGAATCCTCGTCCGTACTGGCCAGCGCTTGCTGGAGCAGGCTGCTGATGTTCACCTGGGGCGCGGCGCTGTTCAGGCTGTCCGTGAGCGGGGCCAAGCCCGGTTGCAGGGCGGCGAGTTCGGGCCCGATCTCGTCGAGGACCGCGCGCAGGCGCTCCAGCAACGGAACCACGCCCCCCTCTTCGAGATACATCTCCGGAAATCCCTCCGCTCCGGTGACCCGGCCCACCGATTCCACGAAATCGTCGAGAACTTCGGCGAAGCGGGTGAATTCGGTGGCGGCCGCCGAGGTGGCGGGGCCCGCCCATTCGGCGTCGGCGGCGGCGGTTTCGAAGTTGTCGAGCAGTTCGGCGATGCGGGGTTCGCGCGACATGATGGTCGCGGCGAGCAGGTCGGCGGCGCGGGTGAGTTCCGGGAGGACCGCGTCGGTGCCGTGCAGGGCCTCGCTCATGGTGCGTACCAGCGACCCCATGGTTTCCGGGTCGAGCTGGTTCATGGTCCGGGTCACCATGCGGGCGGCCTCGGGGATCGACAGCGGGCTGCGGATATCCTCCGACTCCAGCCGCTGTCCGTCGGATATATAAGGCCCCGCGCCGGTTTTCGGGGCGAACTGGACATAGGGTTCGCCGAGCGCGGACAGATGCTCGACGGTCACGACGCTGTCGGCGGGCAGCCGGTGCGAATCCTGTACCCGAAAACCCACTTCCACACCGTCGGCGACGCGATCGACGGAGGTTACGCGGCCGACTTCGATACCGGTGAGCAGGACCGGTGAGCCCACACCGAGACCGCCGGAATCCTCGAGCACGAGGGAGGCGTTCAGGTAGTCACGGAACGGATCGGCACGCACCACACCGAAGGTCAGGTAGCTCGCGCCGACCACCGTGATGGCCGCGATCCCGCCCAGCGACGCCAGTGGACCCAGTTTCATCTCACGGCTCCGATCATGCGCAGGGTTTCGATGATCCGGTTCACCTGGTCGTCGGTGGACAGTCCCGGCGCACGGACAGCACTGATATCCACCTTCGGACCGTTCTCCACGAACGGGATGATCTTGTCCCGCAGCAGCGCGACCAGCATGTTCAGATTCGACGGTTGCCGCAGATCCAGCGGGCCGCCGGTGGCCAGCGGGACGAAAGCCGCCGCGGCCGCACCCCCGGACTGTGCCAGCGGCGCCAGCCAGCTCAACGACTGCCCGACCGGGCCCAGCCCGCCGAAGATCTCGGTCACCTCGGCGATCGACGCGGTGGCGTCGTTCATCTGCTGCACCGATTCGGGGCGCAGAATATTGTCCAGCTCGTCCTGGATCCCGTGCATGACCACCGCGTTCTCGGCCACACCGTGCAGCAGCAGATCCACCTGATCCAGATGTGCGGCCAGATCGACCGCGTCCGTGGCCAGCACCTGCGCTATCTGCTGAGTCTTCGCCGGATCCTGCGGAAGCACCGAATTGAGCCGGTTGACGATGTCCTGCAGGTCCCCGACCGCTCCGCTGTTGACGAAGAAGGCGATCGCGGCCATCGTGTCCTCGAGCTGGACCGATGGTGTGGTGCGGTCGCGGGTGATGGTGTCACCGGGGTGCAGCAGGGTGTGGTAGCCGTCGGGCGGGGTGGTGAGGGCGACGTGGATATCGCCGAGCACAGTGTTCTGCCGCAATTCCGCGATCGTGGTGGCCGGGAGTTCGACCTCGTCGTCGACCTCGATATCCACCACCACATACCCGGGGGTGGTCGCGTCGCCGGGGACAACCTCGACTTCTTCCACATTGCCGATCTGCGCGCCGTTGGCGATGACCTTCGCGCGCGCGGGCAGGTTCAGTACATTGGCGAATTCGATACGCAGCGGATAACTTCTGCCGGTGACCGTGGCGCCGGGAACGGGGATATCGGAGGGGTCGAACGCGCAGCCGGAGACGGCAAGGGCGGCGGCGAGCCCGCAGGCCGCCAATCCGCGCCGCAACCGGGTGCGGTCGACGGTGATCCGCCGGGTCGTATCGAACGAAATTCGCCGTGTCATCGCGCACCCGCCGATCCCAGAACCAGTCGCACCAGATCCACATCCACCATGCCGTTCGCCGCGCCGGCGCAGCGTCCGGGCGTCAGCGCGTTCACTGCGGCACAGACCTGCTCGGCGTGCTGCTGCGGTATCGCGACCCGCGGCGGTGCGTAGGTGAGTCCGGGCGCACCGGTCGCCGGATCGGTGACGGTGCGCAGCGCCGAGGTCAACACCGGTGTGGTGGCGACGATTTCGCTCAGCGACCCGACATCGGCGCGAAGCAGTTTCACCAGCGGCACCAGATTGTCCAGGGTGGACATCAGCGGGTCCGCCAGGATCACTGACAGATCGTTGAGCATCGGCAGGATTTCGCGCAGGCCGTCGAACAGCTCGATCCCCGGCGTGAGCAGTTCGGCATGCGACATCTGCAGTGTCGGCCCCAGCCGGGTGAGCATCAGTTTCAGGTCACCCCAGTGTTCAGCGACCTTGTTCGACACCGACGCGTAGGCGTCGAATATCCCGGCCAGATGGGCGATATCGGCATCCGGTGATTCCAGGACCCGGCCCAGCTGGTTGATCAGGTCGTTGATCTGCGGGCCGGTGCCGGCCGAGGCCGAATCCAGCGCGTCCAGACCGCCCGCCAGCGCATTCGGCCGGTTCTCGGTGCCACCGATCTGATCGGACAGTTCCGCCAGCGCGGTCACCGTCTGGGTGAGGCTCTTCGGGGTGAGGGTGTTGGTGAGGCACTGCGCCGGATCGTGTTCGCCGGCGGTGTTCGTACCCGGCAGCACCGCCAGTTCCCGGTCGGCGACCACGGTGTCCGATACGGTGGTCGCGCCCGCTCCCGCGTACACCGGATGATCGGCGTCCACCTCGAAATCGACCCGCACCTTCGCGCCCACCGGGGCTATCCGGGTCACCGCACCGACCGTGATACCCCGCATCGACACCTGGTTGCCCTGGTAGAGGCCGATACTGTCGGGCATGATCGCGCAGTAGGCGCGGGTCTGCTTGAACGGTTCGAACGCGACCACGTAGGCGGCGCACACCATGAGCACCAGCACCACCGCCCCCGCGATCGACATCAGCGCAGGCGAGGCGAGCATCCGTTTCGGCATCAGCACACCTTCCCGGGCAGCGGAACGCAGACGACGGCGCCGGGATCCAGTCCGGGCGCGGTCACCGTGGTCCCCGACTGGTCGACCTGCACGCCGCCGCCGGGCCCGACCAGTTCGCGCAGTTTCGCGCTCAGGCTCTGCGTGGAGGCGATCATCGGCTCCAACTGGTCGCCGTATTCCTGGAGCCGGGGCAGCGCATCGGCCAACTGCTGCACCTTCGGCTGCAATGTCTGATCCCAGCTCGGGGCCAGGGCCGTCACCCGCTGCACCACCGAACTGAGCAAGCTGAGCGCCTGACGCAGTTCGGCGCGTTTGTCCAGCAGCACCGTCTCCATCAGATTGACGTTGTCCATCAACCGGCCCAGATCGGTTTTCGCGCCGTCGTACATGGTCACGTATTCGTCGGCGGTTGCGATGGCGTTCGATACCTGGGTGCGCTGGCGTTCGATGGCGTCGAGGTAGCTGCCGACGGTGTCCAGCACACTGCGCAGGGTTTCCGGCGCGCCTTCGATGGAGGTGTCGAGGGCGGCGAGGTTACGGCGCAGGGTGTCGCCGTCGGTTTCCCGCAATGGTGTGGTCGCGTCCTGGAACGTCTCCATCAAGCTGTAGGGCAGGCGGACGCGGTCGGCGGGGATCGGGTTGTCGCCCAACGGGGCATCGCCCGCCGGGAACAACGCGACGTAATGACCGCCGACCAGTGTGAGCATGCGGATATCCAGCGAACTCTGATCGCCGACGAATACGTCCCGGTCCACGGTGAACCGCATCAGCACCCGATCGGGTTCCAGTTCGAGGGATTCCACCTCCCCCACCGGGACCCCGGCCAGCCGGATATCGTCGCCGGCCTTCACCGACTGCGCCTCGCTGAGTTCGGCGGTGTAGGTCTTCTTCCCGAGCGGGAGCACGTACAGCGCGCCGACCGCCGCACCCAGCACCGCCACCGCGCAGATGCCGGCGATCCCCAACCGCAGTTGTCTACGCAGTTTCGTGGGTTCGTCGGTGATGGGCTGGTCGCGATCGAACCAGCGGCCGAGCGCCGATTTCACCCGGGTGGTGGTCATCCGTTGCATATCGCCACCTGCTGCCCGCCGATCAGGACCCGCACCGGGGCCGGCACCTCGGCTTCGCCCTTACTGCACTCCGGCCGGAAACCGGACGGGGTCCGCGGGAACGCGGTATCCACCGCGGCCAGCAGACCGGGCAGCCGGCCGAAAGTGTCGAGTGCCTGCTGCGGATCGGGGAAGAGGTTGCGGATCATCGCGTCGATATCGGGCCCCATCTCCGGGCTCAGCCCCAGTGCGGCCAGCAGGCGATCCACCGGTTCCAGGACCGACGGCGCGCTCATCGCGAAATCCGCGAGCCCGCCGACATTGCGTTGCAGCGCCTCGAAGATATCGGTGAGCCGCGCCAGCAGCGGCACGAGGTGATACAGCCGGCCGCCCACCCGCTCGGCGAGATCGGACATATTGCGCACCAGGGTTCCGATGACGTGCTGGCGATCCTCGGCGTATTCGCTGAGCGTGCCGATGGCGTCGAGTGCCGGGCCGATTCCCGCGCCGTCGCCCTCGATCACCGCGAGCATGCTTTCGGTGAACTGGTTGAGCGCCTCCGGCGACAGGGTTTTCAGAACCGGTTGCAAGCCGTCGAACAGGCTGGTCACATCGAACGAGGGGATGGTCTGTCCGGGGCCGATATCCGCACCGTCGGCGAGACGCATCCCTGGATTCGGCTGCTGCTGCAGGTCGATATACCGCTGCCCGGTGAGATTCTGGTAGCGGATGGCCAGAACGCTGTTGTCGTAGACGGGGGTGTCGGTGGTGACGGTGAGCCGGACCTTCGCCCGGTCGCCGTCGAGGGTGACGGCCTCCACCTTGCCGACCTGCACTCCGAACATCCGCACATCGTCGCCGGTTTTCAAACCGTTGGCGTCGGTGAACAGGGCGTGGTGGGTTTCGGTTTCGCCGTCCACCGGCCGTTTGATGGCCCCGATCACCAGGGCCAGCACCAGCGCCATCACCCCGGCGAACAGGGCCAGCCGCCAGGCGGCGCGCCGCGCGGTCATCGCTGCCCTCCCGCGACTCCGTCCACGTCGACCTCGAGGTCGAGCACCGGCCCGTCGGGCCCTTCCTTGAAGGCGACCCCCAACCGGGTGAGCAGGGCGCGCAGATCGGCAGCCGACTGCTGCGGATCCGGCACGGCCAACGCCAGCAGGTTCAAGGTGGGCGCGAGCATATCGGTGTATCCGGACAGTTGGCTCGCACTGTTCACGGTGCCGGTCAAGGCGGGCAGGATATCGCTGGTCAGGGCTTTCACTCCGGCGTCGAAATCGGACCGGTTCGTGCGCAGCACCTCGATATCCACGATCTGGTCCAGCACCTCGATGGTGGCGCCGGCGAACTGGCCGCCGCCCTGGAATGCCGGCCCCAACTGCCCCACCAGTTCATTCGCCGGCATCGACTGGTGTTCGGCGATCACCCGCCCGGCCGTGATCAGCGCCTCGGCCAGCGGTGTGAACGCCTTGACATCCGCGGCGGCCTGGGAGATCACCCGCGCCATATCGGCGGTGAACACGGTGCCGCTGGTCTGCGACATACTGCGCAGCAGCGCGCCCATGGTGGCGTCGTACACATCGGCGGCCCGCCGGCCGGTCAGGTCCACCACCGCACCGGAGCGCAGTGGCGCGCCGCCGGCCCCGGGCCGGAGTTCGATCTCGCTGATGCCGAAGAGGTTGGCCGGTGCGTAATCCACCACCATGCTGTCGTCGATCCCGTGCAACCGGTTCGCGTCGAGGGACAGGCTGATCTGCTGGGTGCCGCGGCCGGCGGGCGCGATATCGGTGACCTCCCCGACCTGCACCCCGTCCACCCGCACCAGCGTTCCGGCCACCACGCCGTCACCGATATGCTCGGTGCGCAACGCGACCCGCAACCCGTCGTCGCCGGTGATCGACCGGTAGCCGTAAACCACCAGGGTGACCACCGCGAGCACCGCGACGACCACCACGCCGACCCGCCGCGCACTACGCGGACCGGCGGCGACCCCGGGCATTCCGTACTTCGGCATCTGTCCCTATCCCGTGAAGCTGATCGCCGAGTTGAATCCCCACAGCACGAGCGTCAGGACCATGTCGAGGGCGATGATGGCGACGAAACTGGCACGTACCGCACGGCCCGAGGCGATACCGACACCTTCGGGCCCGCCGGTGGCGAAGAATCCGTAATAGCTGTGCACGCAGATCACCACGATGCCGAACACCGCGACCTTCACCGTGGCCGCGATGATGTCGAATCCGGCGATGAACTGGAAGAAATAGTGGTCGTAGACCCCGGCGGACTGGCCGTGCACCAGGGTGATCAGGCCGCGGCAGGCGAAGTAGGAGCCGATCAGCGCGATCAGGAAGGTCGGCACGATCGCGATGGCTCCGGCGATGACGCGGGTGGTCACCACGAAGGGCACCGACCGCAGTCCCAGCGCTTCGATGGCGTCGATCTCTTCCGAGATCCGCATCGACCCGATCTCCGCGGTGATCCGGCACCCCGCCTGCGCGGCGAAACCCACCGCGGCCGCGATCGGCGCCAGCTCCCGCGTGGTCGCGAAGGCGGATACGATCCCGGTGACCGGTCCCATCCCGAGCATGTCCAGAGTGGCGAAGGATTCGACCCCGATCGACGCACCGATCACGAGCCCGAGCACGATCATCATGGGCACGGTCCCGCCGCCGACGATCACCGAGCCGCGCCCCCACGTCATATTCGTGATGATCCGCAGCGTTTCGCCACGGTAGCGACGCAGCGCCAGCGGAATCGACGACAGCACCTGCCAGCAGAACACGACGGCGAAACCGAGTGAATCCACCGCGCCCAGGATCCGGCTGCCGCGGCGGAAGTACCGCGCGAGGAATCCGAGCCCCTTGGGGGTGTACGAGGTCGCCGCCATCACGCCAGCCTGGTGGGCAGGAACATGGCGGTCACCTGGGTCATGACCAGGTTGACGATCACGATGGCGACGATCGAGAGCACCACCGCGGCGTTCACCGCATCAGCAACCCCGCGTGGGCCTCCCTTGGCTTCCAGCCCGCGCTGGCAGGCGATGATCACCACGAGGAAGCCGAAGATCACCGCCTTGAGCAGTGAAACCCACACATCGGCGGCGGTGGTGAAGGAGCCGAACGCGGCCCAGTACGAGCCGGGCGTGACACCTTGCCCGCCGATGGCCACCAGATAGCCGGCGACGATCCCGACGAAGATCACCAGGATGTTCAGCAGCGGCGCGACCAGCAGCATCGCTACCATGCGCGGGATCACCAGCCGGTGCACTGGGCTGATCCCCATGGTGTGCAGGGCGTCGATCTCCTCGCGGATGGTGCGGGCGCCGAGGTCGGCCGCGATCGCCGCGGCGCCCGCGCCGCCGAGCAGGAAGCCGGTGGCCAGGGGCGCGCCCTGTTTGATCACTCCGAGCCCGCCGGTGGCGCCGATCAGCGAATCGGCGCCGAGGTTGTGGATCAGGTTGCCGACCTGGACCGAGACGATCACGCCGAACGGTACCGCCATCAGGATGGCCGGGAAGGCAGTGACCGTCACCAGCCGCCACGCCTGCACCAGCATTTCCTGCCATTGGAAGCGGCCGCGGGCGAGATCGGAGACCGCGCCGCCGACCGATTCCCGGGCCATCCCGACGCCTCGGCCGAAGGTACGTACCGAGGACACGATGGTGCCCGAGAAATTCTTGCCGACGATTTCCCGCGCGGTTTCGGTCCGGCGAGTGGGTTGCGGTCCGGCGGGGCCGGCGGGCCGGTCCGTATCGATAGCCGCGGGATGGCTCTCGGGAGTCATCGCCGAGATCCGTACACCGCCACGGGGGCACGCAATGTTGTGAAGTTCATGCGCTCAATCTCTCCGGTCCGGCATCGATGCCAATGGAGAGCAAGCTAATCGTTACTAGAGGTGACAAACAAATTTGCGGCAGTGTGACAGTGGCCACGAAAAAACACCGCTACGCATAGCCAACCACCGATTGTGTATCACGCCACCTGAACGTTTGCGGTGAATGAGAACAGGTTCTACCAAATTTACATCGTGCGAAGCGCGCCCGTCCCGACCGGCCAACGCGCGAACTCGCACACGGAATAAGCGGATCATTCGACCGATGTCGGCCCAATGGGCGACAATTCCCCCGTGCGAACTCAGTTCACCAACGAGCTCGTCGCGTTGACCGCGGATCTGACGCAGATGTGCCGCATCACCCACGAGGCGGCCGAACGCATGACCGACGCCCTCGTCGAGGCCGACCTCACCGCGACCTACGAGGTCTTCGCCCTCGACGAACGTCTACAGGCCATGTACAGCGCCTGCGAGGCCCGCACCGTTGTCCTGCTGGCACTCCAGGCGCCGGTGGCGCGGGATCTGCGCCATGTGGTCACCGCAATCCAGATCGCCGGCGAACTCTCCCGCATCGGCCACCTGTTCAGCCGGGTTGCCGATCAGGTGTACCGCAGCCATCCCGAACCGGTCGCCGCCACAGCGGTTCTCGAACCACTCGGTGCGATGGCCCAACTCGCCGTCGCGGCCACCGCACGGACCGAACACGCGGTCACCACCGGCCGGCACAGCGCCGCCGGCGAGGATGCGCCCGCCGCGATGCAAGCACTGAACCAGAAGCTGCACACCGCACTGTCGAGCACCGGCGATTCCACCGATACCGCCATTGCGCTCGCCCTGGTCGGGCACCGGCTCGCGGGCAGCCTGGAGCACACCGACCGGATAGCGCGATTGATCCACTTCCTCGATACCGGTGTACCGCCGACCGCCCAGATCGTTCCCGACGACGAGGCGGCGAGCTGAACCGAGCAGTAACCCACCCCCCGCTCGCTCCCAATTATGGGAATTCCCTATGCTTTTCACGAAGCGCCGGCCGGGGGAACCAGCCGGTGGCGAATTGTTCACCACACCACACACGAGCCGGAAACCTTCCGGCCCACAGACGTCACGACGAGCACATCCGGCGCACCGGCGACCACGGGACTCCCCCTCATCAAGCCCCGCGGCGGCGGCGCGGCGCCCGGTCCGGACAACCGGGCCGCGAATTGCGCCGGTACGCAAGCCCTCGTTCGTGGCAGGCCCATCCCCGAGTCGGCGCCGGCACGGCGACTCGGGGATGGTGCCGTGGACAGGCTATGCCGAATCTCACATCCGAGAGTAGCTTCGGGTTAGCTGAGCGACGGGGTAGCTTGACGCTCGGCACATCCCGGCACCTCGGCAAGGAATTTCGTTGAAGCCCAAAACATGTGAACAATCGGGCGTTTCGCCCATCGGCGCCCGATTCGCGGAGGTGGCGCGGTGAATTCGCTACTGTCCGCACTCCCCGCCCCGGTACGCAGATTCGCGGCCGTCGCGATACCGATCCTGATCGTCATCGTCCTGGCCGGCGGCTATTTCCTCGAAGGACGCGACAGCACAACCGATCCCGCCGCCGGCGCTGCGGACGCACCGAGCGCCGCAGCGGCCGATGTGCAATCCGCGCTGGACAAACTCCCCGTCGCAGCGGAAATCGCCATGACCGGCTACAGCCGGGAGAAGTTCCCGCACTGGGACGACAACGCCGCCGAACACGGCTTCGGCCCCGAATTCGCCCAGTACAGCAAATGCACCACCCGCGAGGTGATGATGCTGCGCGACGCCACCGGCGATGTGACCCTGGACCCGAAAACCTGCGATCTGACGATCGGCAGAGGCGGCGGCTGGCAGGACACCTACGGTGTCATGGACGCCAAGACGGGGAAACTGAAGCCCTACAAGTTCATCACCGAATCATCCGGTGTCGACGCCGAACATATCGTCCCGCTCGCCGAAGCCTGGCGATCCGGGGCCAAGAACCTGGATACCGATACCCGCCGCCGCATCGCCAACGATGCGCAGAATCTCATCGCCTCCGACCCCTCCGCGAATCGGTCCAAAGGCGACCAGGACCCCGCCGACTATCTCCCGCCGGGAAGTTTCCGGTGCGGATATATCTCGCATTACGTGCAGGTCAAGCTAAAGTACGGCCTGAGCGTCGACAAGGACGAACAGACGGCATTGCGCACCGCCGTGGACGACTGCATAAAACGAGGTGAGTTCAAATAGCCGAAGTCATCGAGTTGCCGAACAAGACATCGGTCATGACCCGGGAAGCCGGGACGATATCCGGTGCCCTGGATATCACCCTCGACCCCGACGGTTACGGTCTGGTCCGCTACCGGGAAACCGAGCAGTGGTACACGATCGGCAATCTCGATGACACCACCCCGCGCAGATGGCTGACCTGCGCCGAACTGGCGGAGGCCATCGCGAAGGTGAGCGGCACCCGCGACGCCGCGGGCAACACCGTTCCCTTCGAGTCCTGAGATCCGGCGGCGGAGGTCACTCGCCTCCGCCGCCACCACCCCCACCGCCACAGCTGCTACCGCCGCCGCCACCGCCACAGCCGCTACCACCACCACAACTCCCGCCCCCGTCTGCGCCGCCGCCGTCGCCGGCACCGAAATCACCGAGGGACCAAGCGCCCACGCCGACGCCACCCCGGGCCGCCGATCCCTTCCGCACACGCCGGGACCTACGACCGCGTTGCATCAGGTCCGCGGCAGTCATCACCACCAGGATCACGGAGATGATGAAAGGCCCCACGCTCCACGGCGGCCCGACGTCGACCTGCAGAACGAACCCCAGCAGGGCAGCGGCTGCGGCCATTACCGGAAACAGCATGATCCCTCCCGAACCCGCGGCGATTACCGGCGATATTACGTGGCGCTGCGGTCTGCTCGGCCCGGACGGTTTCCTGCGTGGTACGCGATCACACCGCCGTCTTTTCCCAGTCGATGCGGTAGCGCTGTTCGGTGCCGGCCAGTTTCTCCGGGTTCATCGTCCGCGCCATCACCGGCATGATCAGCTGCATCATCTTGCGGGCAAGGGGTCCAGGGGTTTTGCTGTGGTTGATCTTCGCGGCCCGCGCCGCCACACCCTCCACCCGCGAGCGGCGCAACCGTTCATAGGTGGCGAACGCCGTATCGAGATCGGGGATATCGCGTAGGCAGCGAGCGAGCTGGATCGCGCTCTCGATCGCCAGCGAAGCGCCTTGTCCGGAACTGTTGGACGGTGCGTGCACCGCATCCCCGACCAGGACCATCCGGTCCCGATACCAGTGCGGCACAGGCGGCATGATGTGCAGTGCGCCGGTGACCTCCAACTGCTCCGGCGTAGTCGCCCGGGCGAGCGGGCCGCCCGGATGGTCTTCGCCGTAGGTTTCGCGCAGGATTTCCAGCCAGCGCTCCGGTCCGGTTTCGCGGGCTTCGGTCAGCGAAAGGTACTTTGCGCTGGGCAGATTCGCACCCCAGCCGATGCGGCCGTCGCCCAGCGGCCAATACAGGTAGTAGGCGCGTTTTCCGTAGGCGAAGACGATCGTTTCGGCCGGGGTCGCGATATCGCATGCGACGGTGGCGCCGAAACCGAGCATCCCGGTGAAATCCGGGCCCGGGGCGTCCGGGTCGATCAGGCGGCGCACGGTCGACCGGATCCCGTCGGCGCCGACGAGAACATCGGCGGTGGCGGTGCTGCCGTCGGCGAATCGTGCGGTGACGCCCTCGGCGGTGCGGTCGGCGGCCACCAGGCGTTTGCCGTATTCGACCGGAACGCCGGCCGCCACGGCCCGCTCGTGCAATACCAGATGCAGTTCCCCGCGGTCGACCAGTTGCAGTGGCGGCTGGTCCGGGAGGCTGGGTGCGGGCAATAGTTTGCCGCCGACGGACAGGCACATACGGGGTACCGGCACGGCGATATCGCGGACCGCGTCGCCCGCATCGATCACATCCAGCGCGGCCACACCGTTGGGCGCCAGCGCCAGCCCGCTGCCGATCGTGTAGGCCGGCCCCGGGTATGCCTCGTAAACGCGGGCATCGATACCCGCTTTACGCAGTGCGGTGGCCGCGACGGGCCCCGCGATTCCGCCGCCGATCACCAGGGCGGTTGCTGTTCTGGACACAGGAGGACTCCTTGTTTCGGTGCCGCCACCGGCGGCGCAGGGTTTTCGATGCCGCCCCGGCGGCGCCGGTTCGGGGCTCGCCTCGGTCGCTGCGGGACCGAGCCGAGCCCGAACTGCTTGTTTGCCGGATCGCCCCTGCGTCCGCCTCCCGGTTATCCTGTGTTCTGCCAAACTCGCGGCCGGGTGTGCGTTGCGCGGGCACGGTCCGAGACGGTTATCCGGTCCCGATGGTGGTGTTGGCGCATCACCATCGGGCCCGGTTCATGAATCAGTGGTCGGTATCAGCCCCTTCCACGTATTCGCGGGCACGCGCGGTATCCACGCCGCCGCGGCTGTGCCATGACTGCCATTCCGCCTGGCCGGGAAATGTGCCGTCGACGAGTTCGGCACGCAGGGCCCGCGTCCATTCGGCCTCTGCCTCCAGGACCGCCAGTCCGTACTCGGTTTCGATGAGGAATAGGCGCGGCAGGCTCGCGGAGAGATCGCCGAGTTCCTTTTTCACCTGCGCGATCTGCTCTTCCAGCACCGCGAGCCGGCGGCCCAGCAGGTCCGCCACCTCGTCCGGCGGCAGCACTGCAAGGATCGACAGGCCGGCGATATAGCGGCCGCGTTCGGGCTCCGGTTCGGCGATGAGCTCCCGGGTCCAGTCCACGAGTTCGGCGCGACCGGCTCCGGTGATCCGGTAGATCACCCGTTCCGGCCGGGCGCCGTCACGTTCGCTGCCCGCCACCTCGAGGAATCCGGCTTTGGCCAGGTTTTGCACGACCGTGTACAGCGACCCCCATTTGATGTCCATGTCCTGGTCTTTGCCGTACTCGCGCAACCGTGCGGCGATCTGGTAGCGGTGCATGGATTCGTCCTGCATCACCGCGAGCACGGCCAGCGCGAGCAGATTGCCCACCTTGCGCTTCTTCGCCATCCCGCCTCCTTACTCGTCTACGAATATACGTGCGCGAGCATATGGAGACAAGGCGTCACCGCGCAGACCTGTCCCCCGCGCACCGAGATCATGTCCGGGCACGGCATATTCCAAGGTCGTGGATACGCCCGGTGGCCCGCCGAGTTCAGCGACGGGTAAAGGACGGCCTCATCGCGGGCCGTCGATCAGTTCGGCCGGAGCAGCCAGCCGCCAGGAATCGAGGATGATGGCGCGCATCTCCTCATGGTCGTCGAGCGCGGCCAGCCGGACCCGCACCCACGGGTTCCCGGTCTCATGGCCCGCGACCCAGAATTTCGCAGGTTCGGCGACCACCAATTCGTCGCGGTCGACTATCGGGCAGCGCACCGCCATCGAGGTCTCGTCTTCGGGAAGGGTGAGGAAGAGCCGGCGTTCGACCCGGAAGATCGGCATCCCCCAGGCGAACTGCTCGCTGGTTCCCGGCAGCGAAAGAGCGTAGGCGCGTACATCATCCCCGGTCGCGGTCATAGACGGATTGTGCCCCGGCGCACCGACACGCCCCAACCACGCCGGCCCCGGACTCAGCCGGCGGCGACCGTGCCGGAGAGCTCGACCCCGGCCCGGCCGAGTTGCGCCAGCGCCGATTCGACCGTTGCCGGGGCAACGCCCGCCGTCAGGCCGAGCAGCACACGGGTGGTGAAACCGGCTGCGGCGGCGTCCAGAGCGGTGGCCCGCACACAGTGATCGGTGGCGATACCGACGATATCCACCGAGGTGATACCCCGGGTGCGCAACCAGACGGCGAGGGGCGTGCCATCGGACGCGGCGCCCTCGAAACCGGAGTAGGCGGCCGAGTACTCGCCCTTCGAGAAGACCTCCTGCACCGCGCCGGTATCGAATTCCGGATGGAATTCCGCGCCGGCAGTACCGACCCGGCAGTGCGGCGGCCAGCTGTCGACGTAGTCGGGAGTCGCGGAGAAGTGAGCGCCCGGATCGATGTGGAAATCGCGGGTCGCCACCACCGCGCCGTACTCGGCGTCGCGCAGATATTCGCTGATCAGCCCGGCCACCCGGGCACCTCCGATGACGGCGAGCGAACCGCCCTCGCAGAAATCGTTCTGCACATCCACCACGATCAGCGCGCGTTCCATACCTTCAGTTTCCCCCGCACCGGCCGGTCAGGCCACAAAAGTGGTGAGCACCGCCGGGTCTCCGCCGGACAGTTTCAGGCCCTCCCAGGGCAGACTCACCAGACCGCGGGCCACCAGTTCACGGGATTCGGTGAGCGGCGGCCGGTCGAGCAGTTCACCACCGCGAACCAGCGGCACCGGTAGTTCGCGGACCCCCAGCTCGCCCGGGTCCGGGTACCGGCCGGTCGCCGGATACACGATCTCTTCGACGATCGTCCCCGTGGACCGGGCCAGGCGCGCCGCCCGTTTCGCACCACCACGCGACTCCTTGTGACTGGACCGTTTGGCCACCGGCAGCCCCTCGACCTCGACGAGCTTGTACACCATGCCCGCCGTCGGGGCGCCCGATCCGGTGACCAGCTGCGTACCGACCCCGTAGGCATCGACGGGTTCGGCACGCAGGGCCGCGATCGCATATTCGTCCAGATCGCCGGAGACCACGATGCGAGTGTGCACCGCACCCAGGTCGTCCAGTTGCTGCCGGACCTGCCGGGCCAGCACGCCCAGGTCGCCGGAGTCGATACGTACCGCGCCCAGTTCCGGTCCGGCGACCTCCACCGCGCGCTCGACACCGCGGGTGATATCGAAGGTATCGACCAGCAGCGTGGTTCCCTTGCCCAACGCCGCAACCTGACTGCGGAACGCCTCCACCTCGTGGGCGCCGTCGGGCCCACTGTGCACCAGTGTGAACGCGTGCGCGCTGGTTCCGGCCCCCGGCACTCCGTAGCGGCGGACCGCTTCCAGATTCGAGGTCGCGTGGAAACCGGCCAGGTACGCCGCCCGCGCGCTGGCCGGGGCGGCCAGTTCGTGGGTGCGCCGCGATCCCATCTCGATCATGCGACGCCCGGCCGCGGCGCTCACCATCCGGGCGGCTGCGGACGCGATCGCACTGTCGTGGTTGAGGACCGACAGCACGAGGGTCTCCAGTACCACGCATTCGGCGAAGGACCCCGTCACCGACAGGATCGGCGACCCCGGAAAATACAGTTCGCCTTCGGGGTAACCGTCGATATCACCGGTGAAGCGGTAATCCCGCAACCAGTCGATGGTCGCGGAGTCCAGGAACCCGGCGGCGATCGCCAGTTCCGCCTCGCCGAACCGGAACCTCGCCAGAGCATCGAGGAAACGGCCCGTCCCGGCCACCACGCCGTATCGGCGGCCGTGCGGCAAACGACGGGCGAACACCTCGAAGGTGCAGCGCCGCGCCGCGGAACCGTCGGCCAGCGCGGCCGCCAGCATCGTCAGCTCGTATTGGTCGGTCAGCAGAGCGGTACTGCCGGCGGTATCGCACGGGTTCACGGTTGTCACTGTAAACAGGCCCGGCCCGCGGGCGCGCAGTCCACCTGCCACGCCCGCCCGGGCCCCGCATCCGGCGGACTCTTCCCGGCCGCGGGGCCCGAGTCCGGCACGGGCGCGACACCGGCCAGGCGCAGCCGTATTGTTCCTGCTCCGGGTGTTGTGAATTACTCCGCGCGTCGTACCCTTGGTTTCATGGCCTTGTGCAACACAGCACCCCGCTCCCGGACGATCGAGGTCCGCGTAGGCGCCGCCGGCGCCACGTTGTCGGCGGCACAGGCGACCCCCGAGGCCGTGGAAGCCACCGAGATCCTGGAGGCCGAGGACCGCCCATGGGTCACCGTGGTGTGGGACGATCCGGTCAACCTGATGCACTACGTCGCCTATATCTTTCAGAAGCTGTTCGGCTACAGCAAAGCCAAGGCGACCGAATTGATGCTCAAGGTGCACAACGAGGGCAAAGCCGTCGTATCGTCCGGCTCGCGGGACAAGATGGAACAGGATGTCCGCCGGTTACACGCGGCCGGGCTGTGGGCGACCATGCAACGAGACGACTGATCGGACGGTTACCGTAGCGACGTGCGTAAATGGAGCCGGAAGAACTCATTGAGCGGTCTCAAGCTGCGGTCGGAGATGGACGCGCGCGAAGCGAGCGTGCTGCGTTCGCTGGTGGGCGCGGTTTCCGGCCTGCTGGGTGAGCGAGCGGCGTCCGCCCCCGAGGACGAACTCGCCGCGCTCACCGGTCTGCGCAGCGGTAACACCCTCCCGCCGGACGATCCCCGGCTGGCCCGGTTGCTCCCCGATTTCCACCGCGCCGAACCCGGCTCCCCCGACGCCGACCGCGCCGATCTCAACAGCGCGCTACGCGGTTTGCACGAACCGGAGATCATCGACGACAAACTGGCGGCTGCCGGGGTCGTCCTGCGCACCGTGCCGGAGGAGGGCGGCAAGATCACGCTGACGCCGGAGGAGGCCGACGCCTGGCTCGCCGCCCTCACCGATATCCGGCTGGCCCTGGGCGTGGTCCTGGAAATCGACGCCGACACCCCCGAACAGTTCCCGCCCGACGACCCCCGCGCCCCGCATCTGGACGTCTACCACTGGCTCACCTGGATGCAGGATTCCCTACTGCAGGCGATGGCCCCGTGACCGGCGTCCCGGGACCGCGTAACGCGCTCACCGATATCGCCGGCCTGCTGGTCGGCCACCACCACGTCCTCGATCCCGATGCCACCCGCGGTTCCGGCGCCGCCACCGGCTGCACCGTGGTCCGCGCGCCGGGCGGGGCGGTCGCCGCAGTGGACGTACGCGGCGGCGGCCCCGGCACCCGGGAAACCGATCTGCTCGACCCCGCCAATACGGTGCGGCAGGCGCACGCGATCCTGCTCAGCGGCGGCAGCGCCTACGGCCTGGCCGCCGCCGACGGGGTGATGCGCTGGCTGGAGGAACACGGCGAAGGCATACCGATGGACCCCGCCGATCCGGCCCGCGTGGTCCCGATCGTGCCCGGCGCGGTGATCTTCGATCTGCCGGTCGGCGATTGGTCCACCCGGCCCACCGCCGAATTCGGTTATCACGCCGCGGCAGCGGCCGGACCCGATTTCCTGCGCGGTTCGGTCGGCGCGGGAGTGGGCGCACAGGCGGGCGCACTCAAAGGCGGTGTCGGTAGTGCGAGTATCCACTACACCGACGGTATCGCCGCCGGGGTCACCGTCGGCGCGCTGGTCGTCGCGAACCCGGTCGGCTCGGTTTTCGATCCGCGGACCGGGCTGCCGTGGGGCGTCGGCACCGACGGCCCCGAGTTCGCCGGGTTGCGACCGGCCACTCCGGAACAACTGGCCGCGGCCAACGCGCTCCCGGTCAAGAGCACCGTCCTCAACACCACGATCGGCGTCGTCGCCACCGACGCCCCGCTCGACACCCTGGGCTGCCGCCGCCTCGCCACCACCGCGCACGACGGTTTGGCCCGGGCCGTGCGACCGGCGCATTCCCCCCTCGACGGCGATACGTTCTTCGCCCTGGCCACCGGCACAGCGACACCACCGGACCTGCCGGCCCTCCCGGCAACGTTCCCCGGCGACCTCCCGCTGCTCGACGAACTGTGCACGGCCGCCGCGGTCTGCGTGGAACGAGCGGTCGTCGATGCGATCCGCTCGGCGGAGACGGTGGCAGGTATCCCGTCCTACAGCGACCTGTTCGGCCGCTGAACTCGGGGCTCACCGTGGCGCCCCGCGATCCACGCCGGCTGCTCCCTCCCGAACTTCCGCACCGATATCACTGCAAGGTCGACTCCGCACCGCCGGAGGCGGCGCCGACGAGGCGGGAATAGGCGAATATCCTCGACGGTTGTCGAGGGTGATGGGTCGGCGAGAGCCGAGACGATGTGTGGAGAGGTTCGATTGTGCTCGTGATCAGGGCCGACCTGGTGGATGCGATGGTCGCGCACGCCCGCGCCGACCATCCCGACGAGGCCTGCGGCATCATCGCCGGACCCGAGGGTTCCGACCGTCCCGAGCGATTCGTGGCGATGATCAACGCCGAGCGGTCCCCCACGTTCTACCGATTCGATTCCGGTGAGCAGCTGAAAGTGTGGCGGGCGATGGACGCCGCCGACGAGGAACCGGTGGTGATCTATCACTCGCACACCGCCACGGAGGCATATCCCAGCCGCACCGATATCGCCTACGCCTCCGAGCCGGGCGCGCACTACGTCCTGATCTCGACCCGCGACCCGCAGCAGCACGAACTGCGCAGCTACCGGATTATCGACGGCGAGGTCACCGAGGAGCCGGTGCGGATCGTCGCCGCCTACCAAACCGCCTGAACACGAAAACTTCCGACCGACTGCCGAGAAGACAACAAGCGAGGAGCACCCATGCCGGTCATCGTGTCCATCCCGACGATCATGCGCACCCACACCGGGGGTGAGAAGCGAGTCGAGGCCAAGGGGGCCACGCTCGCCGCGGTGATCGAGGATCTGGAAGCCAACCATCCGGGTCTGGCCGAGCGACTGCTCAACGAGGGCAAACTGAACCGCTACGTCAACATCTACGTCGACGACGAGGATGTCCGGTTCTCCGGCGGTCTCGACACCGCCGTCGGCGAAGGCGCGACGGTGACGATCCTGCCGGCCGTCGCGGGCGGAGCCTGACGGTCCGGTGGCGCGCTACGAATCCCTGATCGCGACGCTCGGCAATACGCCGCTGGTCGGCCTGCGCAATCTGTCCCCGCAGTGGGAGGGCGAATCGCCGGTGCGGTTGTGGGCCAAACTAGAGGACCGCAACCCCACCGGGTCCATCAAGGACCGCCCGGCCCTGCGCATGATCGAACAGGCCGAAGCCGACGGCCGGCTCACTCCCGGCTGCACGATCCTCGAACCGACCAGCGGCAATACCGGGATCTCGCTGGCCATGGCGGCGAAGCTCAAGGGTTACCGCCTGGTGTGTGTGATGCCGGAGAACACCTCGGTGGAGCGGCGCCAGCTGCTCACCATGTTCGGCGCCGAGATCATCGATTCGCCCGCCGCCGGCGGTTCCAACCAGGCCGTGGCCAAGGCCAAGGAGATCGCCGCGGCGAACCCCGGCTGGGTGATGCTCTACCAGTACGGCAATCCCGCGAACGCCCTCGCCCACTACGAGACCACGGGGCCGGAGATCTTCGCCGACCTGCCGGAGATCACCCATTTCGTGGCCGGCCTGGGCACCACCGGCACCCTGATGGGCACCGGACGTTACCTGCGGGAGAAGGTCGCGGGTATCGAGATCGTGGCCGCCGAACCCCGGTACGGCGAACTCGTCTACGGATTGCGCAATATCGACGAGGGCTTCATCCCGGAACTGTACGACGAATCGGTACTCACCAGCCGCTTCTCCGTCGGCCCCTACGACGCGGTCCGCCGGACCCGCGAGCTGGTCCTCGAGGAAGGTATCTTCGCCGGGATCTCCACCGGCGCGATCCTGCATGCGGCACTGGGCGTGGCCCGCAAGGTCGTCGCGGCGGGCAAACGAGCGGATATCGCCTTCGTCGTAGCCGACGCAGGCTGGAAATATCTGTCGACCGGCGCCTACGACGGAACCCTCGAAGAGGCCGAAGAACGCCTCGAAGGCCAGCTCTGGGCTTGAGTTACTGCGGCGCGTCCGGCGCGCGGGTTCCGATCCCTCGTGCGCCGGCCGTCCGGCGGGGTCGTCGCCTCCATGGTTGACGACCGTGGGCCCCGATCGGTGTGCCCGGAGGCGGCACCACAAACCCAGTACCCTCGGGGTAGGGCGCGCGGAGCGGGTTCGGTGCGCCGAGGAGGAGGATCGTCATGACCGGTGGCGCACCCCTGGGCGCATCGTTCGACCCCGATCGTATTTCGGCGCTCCGACCGGCTCCCGGCGGCGGGTCCGGCCCCGGCGCACCGGCCGGCCGGCCGCGTTTCACCGCCGGGCGGTCCTGGGCGCGCGCCGCGGTGCTGATGGCCGCGTTCGTCGTCCTGCTGTATTCGATCGAATCGGTGGATTCGATCATCGACTACTGCATCGATTGCACCGCGGGGATCGAGCCGCGCGTCGTTCACGGGCTCGACGGCATCCTCTTCGCTCCGCTGTTGCACGGCGGCTGGGATCATCTGATCGGCAACACGCTGCCGGTGCTGATCCTGGGATTCCTGACACTGGCCACCGGTATCGGCCGTGGGCTGGCCGCCACGGCGATCGTCTGGATCGTCGCCGGGTTGGGCACCTGGCTCACCGGCGGTGCCAACTCCGTGCATATCGGCGCCTCCTCGCTGGTCTTCGGCTGGCTCACCTATCTCATCTGCCGCGGCTGGTTCGCGCGCCGGATCGGCCAGATCGTGCTCGGCCTGGTGGTACTCGCCTTCTACGGCTCCCTGCTGTGGGGCGTTCTCCCAGGTCAAGACGGAATCTCCTGGCAGGGACACCTTTTCGGGGCAATGGGTGGACTCATTGCCGGCTGGGTACTCTCCAGTGATGAACGTCGACACCGCCGGCAACTGCGCACCGGGACATCCGTCCCAACCCGGTGACCGCGGATGCGGCCAGTATTTTCGGGGGATGCGGTCTTGAATCGGGAAACATCGTGGCAGCATGGGCACATGCGCCTCACGGTCCTCGGGTGCTCGGGCAGCGTGTCCGGCCCGGATTCCCCAGCGTCGGGTTATCTGCTCACCGGCCCGGATATGTCCCCGGTGGTCATCGATTTCGGTCCGGGGATCCTCGGCGCATTGCAGCGATACGCCGATCCGGGCGAGGTCGATATCTTCCTCACCCACCTGCACGCCGACCACTGCCTGGATCTCCCGGGCCTGCTGGTCTGGCGGCGCTACCACCCCGCCCCGCCCACCGGGCAGGCCATCGTCCGCGGGCCGTCGGACGCTCCGGTACGCATCGGCAATGCTTCGGCCGAGGTCGGCGGTGAATGCGACGACTGGTCCGATGTGATCGATTTCCGTCCGTGGGCGGAGCAGGACACGGTCGAGTTCGGTCCCGGCCACACCATCACCGCGCGCCGGATGTTCCATCCGCCGGAGTCCTACGGATTGCGTATCGTCACCGCCGCCGGGCGCACCTTCGTCTACACCGGCGATACCGCCGTCTGCTCGGCAGTCCAGGAACTGGCCCAGGGCGCGGATGTGCTCATGGCGGAGGCGTCCTGGACCCACGATCCGGCGAATCGCCCCGAAGGCATACATCTTTCGGGCACCGAAGCCGGCCGGATCGCGGCCGCGGCGGGAGTCGGGGAACTGCTCCTCACCCATATCCCGCCGTGGACTTCCCGCGAAGATGTCATCGCCGAGGCAAAGGCCGAATTCACCGGCCCCGTGCACGCGGTGGCACCGGGCGAGACCTTCGACTTGTAACTCCGGCGCCGGTGCTCGGCACGCTCGGTCCCGTCTCGCCGCCGCGCGGCAGCATCCCCAGTGCCGACCGCAAGCCCGGCACGGACGCCCTCATCATGCGACGTCCCCACCGTGAACGGTCTCCGCCCCGTCGCGGACCGCTGCCACCGGCCCGTGGCCGACACGCTCCCCCGAGCGGTCGGCAGATTGCGGGGTCCCGTACCGGCTCGGCGTTGGCGACCGGACGCTACGACCCCGGCGGATACGCACGAGGTGCCCCCACTACGCTGAGCCCGTGTCGAGACGAGCCGATGGCAGGGCGGACGACGAACTCCGCGAGGTACGGATAACCCGAGGTTTCACCACGCATCCGGCCGGTTCGGTGCTGGTCGAGTTCGGGCAGACGCGGGTGATGTGCACGGCCAGCGTCACCGAGGGCGTACCGCCGTGGCGGCGCGACTCCGGTTTGGGCTGGCTCACTGCGGAATACGCGATGCTACCGGCCGCCACCCATACCCGTAGCAGCCGGGAATCGGTGAAGGGGAAGGTCGGCGGGCGCACTCAGGAGATCAGCCGGTTGGTCGGCCGGTCTCTGCGCGCCTGTATCGACCTGGCCGCCATCGGCGAGAACACCATCGCCGTCGACTGCGATGTGCTGCAGGCCGACGGCGGGACCCGCACCGCCGCCATCACCGGCGCCTATGTCGCGCTGGCCGATGCCGTCACCTATCTCGGCGCCGCGGGCGGGCTCGCCGATCCGCAGCCGATCTCCTGCGCGATCGCCGCGGTGAGCGTCGGGGTCGTGGACGGCCGGGTCCGGCTGGATCTGCCGTATGAAGAGGATTCGCGCGCCGAGGTCGATATGAATGTCGTCGCCACCGATACCGGCACCTTGGTGGAAATCCAGGGCACCGGCGAAGGCGCGACCTTCCCGCGTTCCACCCTCGACAAGCTCCTGGATTCCGCGCTGGCGGGCTGCGAGCAACTGTTCGCGGTGCAGAAACAAGCGCTGGCGCTGCCCTATCCCGGCGTGCTGCCCGAAGCTCCGGAACCGGCGAAGAAGAAGTAATGACCCGCCGGGTGCTGCTGGCCAGCCGTAACGCCAAGAAACTGGACGAGCTGCGCCGGATCCTGGACGAGGCCGGCGTCGCCGGGATCGAGATCGTCGGGCTCGACGATGTCCCGGATTATCCGGAGGCGCCCGAAACCGGGGCGACCTTCGAGGAGAACGCGCTGGCCAAGGCCCGGGACGGGGTGGAGGCGACCGGGTTGCCGTGTATCGCCGACGATTCCGGGATCGCGGTGGACGCATTGAACGGGATGCCGGGCGTGCTGTCGGCTCGCTGGGCCGGGCGGCACGGCGACGACGCCGCCAACAATGCCCTGCTGCTGGCACAGCTCGCCGATGTTCCCGACGATCGCCGCGGCGCGCGTTTCGTCTCGGCGTGCGCGTTGGTGCTACCGGACGGCGCGCAGACCGTGGTGCGCGGCGAATGGCCGGGGACCATCGCGCGCGCGCCGCAGGGCGACGGCGGTTTCGGCTACGATCCGCTGTTCCATCCAGAGGGCGGTGAGCTCAGCGCGGCTCAGCTGACCCCGGCGCAGAAGGACGCGGCCTCGCATCGCGGCCGGGCGCTGGCCGAACTGCTACCGGCACTCGCCGGGCTGACCGGCTGACCGGAACGGGACCTTTCGCCTGACCAGCGCTACGCCCGCTGCTGCGGGGCGCGACGACCGGCTCCGGGCAGGAGCCGACGTTCTCGGCCACGGTGCCCCGGGCCGTCTCGATTCCGGGGCGGGCATATCGTCAGTTCCGCGGCAGGTCGATCAGACCCCGAAGTCGCGTTTGACCTGCTGGGTATTGCGGTGCTCGACGAAGAAGGACAGCAGCGGGATCGTGCCCGCCAGCAGCGTGCCGATGGTGCGTTTGATCGGCCAGCGCACCTTGACCGCGAGGTCGGCGGTGAGGATCAGGTAGATGAAGTACGCCCAGCCGTGCACCAGCGCGATCCACCGCGGAGTGTCCACACCGAACCCGTACTGCGCGATCATCTCGGCGGTGAGCAGCAGCAACCACAGGCCGGTGATCCAGGCGAGGGCACGGTAGCGCAGGAGCGCACTCGCGATCTTGCGGTCTCCGGCGGGCCGGGCCGGCTCGGCGGCGACGGTGGTTTTCTCGCTGGCGGTCAACCGGCGCTCCTCTCGGGATCGCGGGCTTGGCTGCCCGCTTGGTCGCCGGCGTTCAACCGGGCGAGGTAGCTGTTGTATTCGGCGAGCACCGGGTCGGTGTCGCGGGTGGCTTGCGGTCGTTCCGGCAGGAAACCGGCCGGGATCTCGCGCGGTTCGCGGACGATGGTGCGCCGGCGGCTCGGCCGTACCGATGCGGCGTCGCCGGCCGGTTCGGCACCGGTAGCCGCCGGCTCCGTTTCGCCGACCGTGTCCGGCGTCTCCGTGACCCGGTTCGCGGATTCACCACCGGGGGCGTCCTGTGCTCCTGCTTCCTGTTCCAGCCGCACGAACCGGAAGTAGGCGAACAGTGCGAAAGCGCCGAACAGCGGCCACTGCATCGCATAGCCGAGGTTCTGCGCCGTCCCGCTGGCCGAGGAGAACCGTTCCCACTGCCACCAGCCCAGTGCCACCGCGGCCACCGCGAGCACGACCGCCAAGACGATCAGGGCGGGGCGGTGCACGGTGTGGCGAGGTGTTTCGGACACGCCCACCACGGTACCCGTCTACTACACCGGCCGTAGTGTGAGGTAGGCGTCGCGGGGTCGCCGTCGGTGCCGGTCAGAGGTCGTAGCCGACCCCGGTCATCCGCTCCGATTCTTCCCACAACCGCCGCCACAGGCCGGTGTTCTTCGACAGCCGGGTCGACGGGGAGGCCGCTACCGGGCCCTGGGACTGGAACAGCCGGGTCGGGCCCCAGTAGGTCTGCGGGTCGGCATCCGGCATCGTCGCCGCGAACAAGGTGGAATGCGCCGCTTTCGCCGGGGCATGCCCGACCAGCCGGATCACGGGTTTGCTGACCAGATCCAGTGGGGTTTCGGTGCGCGTGAACAGTTCGGTGGCCGAGACTCCGGGATGCACCCCGTAGGACCGTTTCGGCGAACCGGCCGCCGCCAGCCGCCGCTGCAGTTCGCGCGCGAACATCAGGTTGGACAGTTTGGCCTGCGCATAGGCGAGGTTGCGTTGGTAGCGCCGGTTCTCGTAGTTCAGGTCGTCGATCCACAGTTTGGGTGTCTGCTTGTGCGCGATGCTGGCCAGGGTCACTACTCGGTCGCGCATCCGGTCCAGCAGCAGCCCGGTGAGTGCGAAATGCCCGAGATGGTTCACCCCGAACTGGGTTTCGAAACCGTCCACGGTGCGCGAGAACGGCACGTTCATAAGCCCCGCGTTGTTGACGAGTACATCGAATTCACCTGTGGCCTCGGCGAATTCGCGGATCGAGGACAGATCGGCCAGGTCCAGCCGGCGAACCTGGAGATCGCCGCCGATGCTCTCGGCGACCGCACGGGCTTTCTCGGTGTTGCGGCAGGCCATCACAACGGTGGCCCCCTTGCCGGCCAGAACCTTGGTGGTCTCGGCACCGAGGCCGCCGTTGGCTCCGGTGACGACGAATACGCGCCCGCGCTGGTCGGGCATCTGATCGGGTTTCCACGCCATGCTGCGACCTTACTTCCGAGTAAGTTCGCTGTGAAGGGCAACACACACCACTCGCCCCGCCGCACGCGACGCCGGACCGCGCGGTTCGCGACTGCGCGCACGGGTGTCGGTGGAGCGCAGTAGGCTGCCCGAGTGCCCGAACTCCCACCCGTATCGACCCTGCTGGCGACTGCTGTATCCGCACTCGGCGGTAAGGAGCGCCCTGGTCAGATGACCATGGTGGCCGCGGTGGACGATGCCATCGAGACCAAACGGCATCTCGCGGTCCAGGCCGGTACGGGTACCGGCAAATCCCTCGCCTATCTGGTGCCCAGCTTGCGCCACGCGGTCCGGACCGGGCGCACGGTGGTGGTCTCCACCGCCACCATCGCCCTGCAGCGGCAACTCGTGGACCGGGATCTGCCCCGGCTGGCCCAGGCTCTGGCGAAACCACTGGGGCGCCCCCCGGCGTTCGCGATCCTCAAGGGCCGCAACAACTATCTGTGCCTCAACAAAATCAACAGCGCTGTCCCGGACGAACCGGCCGAAGCGGAATTGTTCGACGCTTTCGCGGTCTCGCGGCTCGGCCGCGAGGTCAAACGGCTCAACGAATGGGCCTCCGACACCGAAACCGGCGACCGCGACGAACTCGCCCCCGGGGTCAGCGACCGCGCCTGGCGGCAGGTCAGCGTGTCGTCGCGGGAATGCCTGGGTAAATCCCGCTGCCCGTTCGGCCAGGATTGTTTCGCCGAACGCGCCCGCGCCGAATCGGCGCAGGCCGATGTGGTCGTCACCAATCACGCGCTGCTGGCCATCGATGCCATCAGCGGAATCCAGGTGCTCCCGGAACACGATGTGGTGGTCGTGGACGAGGCGCACGAACTGGTCGACCGGGTCACCGGTATCGCGACCGCCGAACTGTCGGCGACGGCCATCAGCGCCGCCGCCCGGCGCTGCGCCAAACTCATCGACGAGCAGGAGGTAGACCGGCTCGAGGCGGCCGCCGAAGCCTGGCACAGCACCCTCGAGGATCTCGGCCCGAGCCGCTGGGAAGCACTGCCCGACGGGGTGGGCCAGGTCCTCGCCCTCATCCGGGATGCCGCTTGGAACGCGCGCACCGCACTCAACCCGCAGGGGTCCGCCGCACCGGGTTCGGATCCCGAGGCCGCCGCCGGCCGGAACATGGCCGTGGCCGCGGTCGAGGAGATCCACGACAGCGCGGTTCGCGCCCTCACCGCTTTCGACGAACCCGATCCGGCGGCCCGCCGCGATGTGGTGTGGCTGTCGGCCGACGAGGTCCGCGGTGTCACCCGCCGCTCGCTGCATATGGCACCGCTTGCCGTAGGCGGATTGCTGCGCAGCCAGTTGTTCGGGACCGCCACGGTCATCTTGACGTCGGCGACCCTGCAGATCGGCGGTACGTTCGACGGCCTGGCCCGCACCTGGGGCCTGCCCCCGGAATCCGGCGGCAAGGTCGACCCCGCGCTGGCCAACGGCGGCGAAGCTCCCGCGGACGCCGGCACCGTTCGCTGGTCCTCCCTGGACGTGGGCTCGCCGTTCGACCACGCGAAATCCGGGATCCTCTATGTCGCCAAACACCTCCCCGCACCGGGCCGGGACGGCCTGCCCCCGGCCTACCTCGACGAAATCGAACGGCTGGTATCGGCCGCGGGCGGCCGGACGCTGGGCCTTTTCTCATCCATGCGCGCCGCGAAATCGGCCACCGAAGCCCTGCGTTCCCGGCTGAAAACGCCGATCCTGTGCCAGGGCGAGGATTCCACCGGCGCCCTGGTGCGCAAATTCGCCGACGACCCGGAAACCTCACTGTTCGGCACACTCTCGCTATGGCAGGGCGTCGATGTCCCCGGCCCGTCCCTGAGCTTGGTGATCCTGGACCGGATCCCCTTCCCGCGCCCCGACGATCCACTCCTGACCGCCCGCCAGCGCGCGGTCGAATCCCGTGGCGGCAACGGCTTTCTCACCGTTGCGGCCAGTCACGCCGCCCTGCTGCTGGCCCAGGGCACCGGGCGTCTGCTGCGCAGCGTGGACGATCGGGGCGTGGTGGCTATCCTGGATCCCCGCCTCGCCACCGCCCGCTACGGCGGTTACCTGCGCGCTTCGCTGCCCCCATATTGGGAAACCGCGGACCCGGACGTCGTACTGAAGGCCCTGCACCGGTTGGATGCCGCCGCAACTGTCTGATCTTGCGCCGGCGTTCCCCGCTCCACTGCGAGCGGGGAGGCCGGGAGCCGAGCGCACCAGAACCCTGGGCGAGCGCGCCGATTTCGGTGCGTCGCTTCGGCGTTCGATCCCGGAGAACCGAATGCCGGCGAATTCGGCGGCACCCGGTGCGGCCGAATTCACCGGACGGAAGCGTAGAACTACAGCACGCTCCCGAGAATCAAGGTGATCACCGCGGTGACGACGGCGGCCACCACCGCGATGCCCCCCCAGACCAGCCCGCTGCGCGCCCACGGCCGGTGGTGGTCCACCGAGAAGCGGCCCGGCCCGGTGAAGGCCAGGGCGGCTGCCACCGTGCCGAACAGCAATCCCATTTCGTAGCCTTGGCCGGTGAGCAGGCCGCCGCTGAAGGTGGTGTGGACGATGACGATGGCCGTGCCCAGCACGATTGCGGCACCCAGCGGTGACAGGGCCCCCAAGGCGAGCAGGAGTCCGCCGGTCAATTCGCTGAGCCCGGCCAGGGTGCCGAAGAAACTGCCGGGGTTGTAGCCCATCTGCTCGAACCCGGCATTGTTGGCTTCCAGTCCGGGGCCGCCGAACCAGCCGAACAGTTTCTGGGTGCCGTGGGCGGCGAACAGCAGGCCGAAGACAAGCCGGAAGAAGAGCAGGCCGATATCGGTCGCCATGGCCTGGTCGCGGATCGTGGGTGAATCGGTGCGGGCGAGTGTCGAGTCGATGGTCATGGAAACCCCTCGTTCAGTGGCATATAGTTAGCCACGGAAACAAACGGACCGAGGTCCGATTCCGTCGCCGGTCGATCCCAACCCCGGCGCGCCGCAGGCTATTCCGGATACCCGAAGAAAATCCGGAGAATCCCCGCCCGGCACGAGCCGCCCGAGACTACGAACCAACCCCCCAGCGATGCCAGGTAAGCCTAACCTATCTACGGTCCGGTTATTCCGCAAGCAGGAAGAAGTACGCGAGGAAGACCACCGTCAGCACCCACATCACCGGATGCACTTCCCGGAACCGGCCCCGCGCCACCATCACCACGGGATAGAAGATCATTCCCATGGCCAGCCCGTTGGCGATCGAATACGTCAACGGCATCATGATGATCGTGATGAACGCCGGGACCGCGAACTCCAGACGGCCCCAGTCGATATCGCCGAGCGAACGCGCCATGAGCACCCCGACCACGATCAGCGCCGCCGCGGTCACCGCACCGGACCCCGCGACCACCGCGAATATCGGGAAGAAGAACATGGCCACCGCGAACCAGGCAGCGGTAGTCACCGCCGTGAGCCCGGTCCGGCCGCCCGCCGAGACGCCGGCTGTGGATTCCACATAGGCCGTGGTGGTGGAGGTTCCGATCACCGCACCCGCCATCGTGCCCACCGCATCGGCCGACAGCGCACTCGACGCCCGCGGCAACTCACCCTTCGCGTTCAGCAGACCCGCCTGGTTCGCCACCCCGATCAGCGTCCCCGACGCATCGAAGAAATCCACGAACAGCATGGTCAGCACCACCACCGCCATCTGCGCGGTGAACGCGTCGGGAAGATGGGCCAGCGCCTGACCGAAGGTCTGATCCAGCCCCCGCGGTACCGAGACCACGTCGCCGGGGACGTCCACCAGACCGGTGAGCATGCCGACCACCGCCGTCGCGACAATGCCGTACAGCACCGCGCCGTGCCAGCCGCGGACCAGGAAAACAACAGTGAGCACGAGCCCGAACAACGCCAGCACCGTTGCGCCCTGCGTGAAATCACCGAGCCCGACCAGGGTCGCCGAATCGTCCACCACGATGCCCGCGTTCTTCAATCCCAGGAACGCCACGAAGGTCCCCACACCGGCCGCGACAGCCAGTTTCAACTGCAACGGAATCGCGTTCAGGATCTTCTCGCGGATCTTGGTGACCGCGAGGACGAAGAAGATCACACCGGACAGCAGCGTGCCCGACAACGCGACCTGCCACGGAATCCCCATCCCGAGCACCACCGAATAGGCGAAGAACGCGTTCAAGCCCATCCCCGGGGCCAGCGCGATCGGGTACCGCGCCCACAATCCCATCACCAGCGAACCCACCACCGCCGCCACCGCCGTCGCGGTGAACACAGCCTGAGTGGGAATGCCCTGCGCGCCGAGGTCGCCCTGGTCGCCGAGGATGGCCGGATTGACCGCCAGGACGTAACACATCGCCAGGAACGTCACGGTCCCCGCCATCAGCTCGCGTCGCACGGTCGAGCCGTGGATACCGATTCCGAAGAACGTATCCACCCGCCCGCGAGTCCGGGTCAGAAGACCTGTGGCCATGGCATCTCCAGTCGGCTAGCGAAACTCCGCCCCGGTGGTCGCCGCCCACCCGGTGCGGTACGGCGCAGGTCAGCGCCAGTGGAACGGTAACGGATGCTTGTTACGAACCGAAGTCACACCACACCGGCGCCCGCCCTGCCCGCAGCCCGGTTCGGCCGGCGACGCCCCCGCGAATCGGTCGATTCCGGTGACGCCCAGCGATACCGAGCCTGCAAGCCCCGCCCGCCCCGTCCGGGATGCGCCGTGCACTGTGACCGAGCCCATCGACGCCACCATGAGATACGGCGCCCGCCGAGCCGAACCGCTCCCCATCGCCCTCGAACCCGATACGGCTTTCGGGAGTCCGCCACCGCACCCTGCAGCCGTACCGAACCGAGCGCCGCCGACTACCGGTTCGCGACCGGACCCGAACGCCCCCGTCCAGCAGCAGCGCCGCCCCCGGCACCATCGCGACCGGTTCACCACCACACCACCCGAACACAACCAGCTGCGGTGCCAGTCCAGCGAGGCCCGCAAAAGTTCCGGCCCACGAAACACCGACACAACCAGCCGCGGTGCCGAGTCCAGCGAGGCCCTGAAAGGTTAGGGACCTAGGGGGCCGAAACCCGCGCCGCCGCAGGCGGCGCAAAAAGACACAGCTCAAGCGTTCGCGACCAGGCCAAGCTCCGCGTGTGATGACAAGAGTTCATGGGCGGGCAACACGCGGACCGTGTAACCGACCGAGCCCGGTAGCGGTATCGGTGTTTCGACCGTGAACACCTCGATGGTGGATTCCGGGGTCTCCGGGCCGGTCGAGGACATTGTGACGACAGTGGTGTCGAACAGTTCGTCGTCGGCCGAGACCCGGCCGAGCACCGCCTGCACCACCACATCCTCGGGCGCCAGCCCGCCCAGGTCGACGCGCGCGGTCAGTGACAGAGGCTCGCCGGGCACCGGTGTGTCGGGCAGGCCGGTGGTGTCGGCCCGGAGGACTCGCACCTGCGGCCAAGCCTGTGTCACGCGGTTCCGGTACTCCGCGCTCTCCCGTGCTCCGCGCAGTTCCGATTCGGTGGCCCGCCGGTACGCGGCGGCTGCCGGGGCATAGTACTGCTGGGCGTAGTCGTGCACCATCCGCTCGGCCTGCACTTTCGGCCCGAGGGTGCGCAGGGTGTGGCGCACCATCTCGAGCCAGCGCGCCGGCAGACCGTGCGTATCGCGCTCGTAGAACCGGGGGGCGACGGTGCGTTCCATCAGTTCGTAGAGTGCGGTGGCCTCCAGATCGTCGCGCCGTTCCTCGCCGACACCGTCGGCGGACGGGATGGCCCAGCCGTTCGCGCCGTCGAACATCTCGTCCCACCAGCCGTCCCGGATGGACAGGTTCAGGCCGCCGTTGAGCGCGGATTTCATCCCCGAGGTTCCGCAGGCTTCGAGCGGTCGCAGCGGATTGTTCAACCACACATCACAACCCCAGTACAGATACCGGGCCATGGACATGTCGTAATCGGGCAGGAAAACGATCCGGTGCCGAACGGCCGGGTCGTCGGCGAAACGCACCACTTGCTGGATGAGCGCCTTACCGCCTTCGTCGGCAGGGTGACTCTTACCCGCAACCACCAGCTGCACCGGATGGTCCGGGTCCGACAGCAGGTCGCGCAACCGTTGCGGGTCGCGCAGCATGAGAGTCAGCCGCTTGTAGGTGGGGACCCGCCGCGCGAATCCGACGGTGAGCACCTGCGGATCGAAAACACTGTCCACCCACGACAGCTCCGCTTCGGCGGCACCGCGCTGCAGCCACGATTCGCGCAACCGCCGCCGCACCTCGCCCACCAGAGCCGCGCGCAGCGTGTTACGGACCTCCCACAGCCGCTCCGGCGCCAGCTCACCCAGCTGCGCCCACCCACCGGGACCGTCCAGTAGTTCGCCCCATTCCCGCGCCGCCCAGGTGGGGGCGTGCACACCGTTGGTCACCGACCCGATCGGTACCTCGGCGGCGTCGAACCCGGGCCACAGCGGGTTGAACATCTCCCGGCTCACCTCCCCGTGCAGCCGGGATACGCCGTTGGCGCGCTGCGCGAGCCGCAACCCCATATGCGCCATATTGAACACCTCGGGATCGGCTTCCCGGCCCAGCCCGACGATCCGGTCCACTCCGATACCGGGCAGCAGCGGTGAATCCGTCTCCCCCGACGATCCGCCGAAATACCGGTGTACCAGCGATATCGGGTACCGGTCGATACCGGCCGGGACCGGGGTATGCGTGGTGAACACGGTCCCGGCCCGTACCGCGGCCAGCGCGGTATCGAAATCGTGCCCGGCAGCGAGGTATTCGCGAATCCGTTCCAGTCCGAGGAACCCCGCGTGCCCCTCGTTCATATGAAAGACCTCTGGATCCGGGAGACCGGTCGCCGCGGTGTAGGCCCGCACCGCCCGCACACCCCCGATGCCGGCCAGGATCTCCTGTTCGATTCGGTGGTTCTGGTCGCCGCTGTAGAGCCGGTCGGTGACAGCTCGCAGATCCGGGTCGTTGGCGGTGATATCGGAATCCAGCAGCAGGAGCGGAACCCGGCCCACCTGCGCAATCCACACGCGCGCCGCCAGCACCCGCCGATCCGGCATCGCCACATGCACCAGGACCGGCGAACCTTGCGCCGTCAACGGCCGCAGCGGCAACTCCTGTGGGTCCAGCACCGGATACCGTTCGACCTGCCGGCCGTCGGCGCTCAGCGACTGCCGGAAATAGCCCGACCGATAGAACAGCCCGACCGCGATCAACGGAAGGCCGAGATCGGAGGCGGCTTTCAGATGATCCCCGGCCAGGATCCCGAGGCCACCGGAATAATTCGGCATCACCTCGGTGACCCCGAACTCCATCGAGAAGTACGCGACCCCCCGCACTCCGAAATCCGGCCCGGGCCGTTCCAGGTAGTCCCGCAGATCCGCGGCCGCGGTATCCAGCAGCGCGCAGTATCCGGCATCGTCCGCGAGCTCGGCCAACCGGCCGGCCGGCACTTCCGGCAACATCCGCACGGGATCGTGCCCCGCCTGCGCCCACCGCACCGGGTCGAGTGCGGCGAATACATCCTGCGTTGGAGCGTGCCACGACCAGCGCAGATTGGTCGACAGATCGCCCAACGCGGCCAAACGCTCCGGCAGATGGGCGCGGACGGTGAACCGACGCAGTGCCTTCATGCTGTAATTTTGGCGCGCCTGCGCGCGCGGGGTTCCGGCCCCCCTGGATCTGGACCGCCGCAGTGGTGGAGCGAAGCGGAGGAGGGAAGATTCGGGACAAGGGGGCCCCGAGCCCGAGCCGCCGCCGGCGCCGCAAATATTGTGGTGTGGATGACCGGCCGCATCGCCATCGATGACACCGCCCCGTATATCCCCGGAGGGTATCCGGCGAAGGCGGTGGTGGGGGAAACGTTCCCGGTGCGGGCCGTCGTATGGCGCGACGGCCACGGCAGCGTAGGCGCGAGCCTGGCGGTCCGCGCGCCCGGGTCGACGCGGTCGGTCCGTATCCCGATGACTCCCGACTACGAACCCGACGTGTTCAACGGGATCTTCACCCCCGACCGGCCCGGGCTGTGGCATTACCGGGTGGAGGGCTGGGCCGATTCGATCGCGGCCTGGCGCTCGGCGGTCGAAGCGAAATTGGCGGTCGGGCAGAGTACGGCCGATCTGGCCAACGATCTGGAGATCGGGGCGCGTCTGTTCGACCGGGCGGCGCAGGCGGTCGGTAAGAAACAGTTCGAGCGGCTGCGTGCGGTGGCGGCGGCGCTGCGCGGATCCCAGCAACTGCCTGCCCGGGTCGCGCCCGCGTTCACCGACGAGGTGGCCGAGATCTTGCGCGCGAATCCGCTGCGGGATCTGGTGACGCGCGGCCCGCAGTTCTCGGTGCTCGTGGAACGGCCTCGCGCGCTGACCGGCGCGTGGTACGAGTTCTTTCCCCGCTCGACCGGTGGCCGCGATGCCGACGGCCTGCCGGTCCACGGCACCTTCGCCACCGCGGCCGCCGAACTGCCCCGGATCGCGGCAATGGGCTTCGATATCGTCTATCTGCCGCCGATCCACCCGATCGGCCGGGTGAACCGGAAGGGCCGCAACAACGCCCTCACCGCCGGCCCCGGCGATGTAGGTTCCCCGTGGGCCATCGGCGCGGCGGAGGGCGGGCACGATGCCTTCCATCCGCAGCTCGGTACCGAGGCCGATTTCGTCGCGTTCGTCCGTGCCGCCGCCGCTCTCGGGCTCGAGGTGGCCCTGGATCTGGCGCTGCAGTGCGCGCCGGATCACCCGTGGGTCACCCAGCATCCCGAATGGTTCACGACCCTGCCGGACGGCACGATCGCCTACGCCGAGAACCCGCCGAAGAAGTACCAGGACATCTACCCGCTCGATTTCGACAACGACCCAGACGGCCTGTACGCCGAGATCCTGCGGGTGGTGCGGTATTGGACCGGGCTGGGAGTGAAGATCTTCCGGGTCGACAATCCGCACACCAAACCGGCGGACTTCTGGGAGTGGCTGATCACCGCGGTCCGCCGTACCGATCCGGATGTGGTGCTGTTGTCGGAAGCCTTCACCTATCCGGCCCGGCTGTACGGTCTGGCCCGGCGCGGTTTCAGCCAGTCCTACACCTATTTCACCTGGCGCACCCATAAGCACGAGCTGACCGAGTTCGGCCGCGAACTCGCCGCGAAAGCCGACGAGGCGCGACCCAACCTGTTCGTCAACACCCCGGATATCCTGCACGAAAGCCTCCAGCACGGCGGCCCGGGAATGTTCGCGATCCGCGCGGTGCTCGCCGCCACCCTGGCCCCGAGCTGGGGGGTGTACTCCGGTTACGAGCTCTACGAACACCAGCCCGTGCGTCCGGGTAGCGAGGAGTACCTGGATTCGGAGAAGTACGAACTGCGTCCCCGACCGTTCGCCGAAGCCCGGGCCCGCGGCGAATCCTTGGAACCGTGGCTCACCCGGCTCAACGAGATCCGCCACCGCCACCCGGCGCTGCGGCAGCTGCGCTGCCTGCATTTCCACCACATCGACAACGACAACCTGCTGGCGTATTCGAAGGTCGACCCGGTAACCGGCGACGCCGTCCTGGTGGTGGTGAACCTGAACCCGTTCACCGCGGAACAGGGCATGCTGTCCCTGGATCTGCCCGCCGTCGGCCGCGAATGGCACGACCATCCGGTGGTCCACGACGAGATCAGCGGCGAGGAGTACCACTGGGCGCAGACCAACTACATCCGGCTCGACCCGGCGCGCGCGGTCGCCCACGTCATCGCCTTGCCGCCCGTACCGCAGCATGCTCGCGCCGGCCTGGCCTACCGGCGGACGCTGCGGTGAACCGGCGCGATCTGCTGCTGCTGGCCGCGGGCAGCCATCCCGATCCCCACACGGTGCTGGGCGCCCACCCGGTCCCGGACGGCACGATCGTGCGGGTGTTGCGGCCGGATGCGGAGGCGGTCTCGGTCCGCGTCGGCGGGGCCGACCATCGGCTCGAGGCATCGGGCCACGGCGTATTCGGCGGCGTACTTCCCTACCCCGAACTACTGGACTACCGGGTCGTCACCACCTACCCGCACCACCCGACCATGGTCCTCGCCGACGGCTACCGCTACCTGCCGACCCTCGGCGCTCTCGACCTGCATCTGATCGGTGAGGGCCGCCATCAGCGGTTGTGGCAGGTACTCGGTGCGCATCCGCGCCGTTATCCGGGTCTGGACGGCGAGGTCACCGGGGTCTCGTTCGCGGTGTGGGCGCCGAACGCCCGCGGTGTCACCGTATTCGGCGATTTCGACAACTGGCAGGGCGGTACCTGGCCGATGCGTGCCCTCGGCAGTTCGGGCGTCTGGGAGGTCTTCGTACCGGGCGCTGCCCCCGCCGATCGCTACAAATACCGCATCCACGGCGCCGACGGCCGCGTCACCGACCATGCCGACCCGCTCGCGTTCGCCACCGAACTCCCTCCGGCCACCGCATCCGTGGTCACGCAGAGCCGGCACAACTGGACCGATCAGCGTTGGCTCACCGACCGCGCCCACACCGACCCGGCGCGGGCGCCGCTGAGCGTGTTCGAAGTACATCTCGCCTCGTGGCGTCCCGGCCTGGGTTACCGCGAACTCGCCGGACAACTCAGCGACTACGCACGCCGCCTCGGTTTCACCCATGTGGAACTGCTGCCCATGGCCGAACATCCCTTCGGCGGCTCGTGGGGATACCAGGTCACCTCCTACTACGCCCCCACCGCACGGTTCGGCAGCCCGGACGATTTCCGTGCCTTCGTCGACCATATGCATGCCGGCGGAATCGGCGTCATTCTGGATTGGGTACCCGGGCATTTCCCCCGCGACGCGTGGGCACTGGCCCGATTCGACGGCACCCCGCTCTACGAGCACCCCGACCCGCGCCGCGGCGAACAACCCGCCTGGGGGACCTACGTTTTCGACTACGGCCGACCAGAGGTCCGCAACTTCCTGGTCGCCAACGCCCGCTATTGGATCGAGGAATTCCATATCGACGGGCTGCGGGTCGACGCGGTCGCCGCCATGCTCTACCTGGACTACGGCCGCGAGGACGGCGGATGGGAGCCGAATATCCACGGCGGGCGGGAAAACCTGGAAGCGGTCGAGTTCCTCATCGAGCTGAACGAGAGCCTGCACGGTTCGTACCCGGGTGTGCTGACGATCGCCGAGGAATCCACCACCTGGCCCGGCGTCACCCGGGCGACCGAGGTCGGCGGTCTGGGCTTCACCATGAAGTGGAATATGGGCTGGATGCACGACACGCTCGGCTATCTGAGCCGTGACCCCGTGTACCGCGCCTGGCACCACAACGAGATCACCTTCTCGCTGATGTACGCGTGGAGCGAGAACTACGTACTTCCGATCAGTCACGACGAGGTCGTCCACGGCAAGGGCACTCTGTGGACCCGGATGCCCGGCGACGAGTTCGCCAAGGCCGGCGGTGTCCGCGCGCTCCTGGCCTATATGTGGTCCCATCCCGGTAAACAGTTGCTGTTCATGGGTCAGGAGTTCGGCCACTACCGCGAATGGTGGCACGATCACAGCCTCGACTGGCACGAACTGGACAACCCGCTGCACCGCGGTATCCAGCTACTGGTCGCCGACCTCAACCGCATCTACCGCGAACACCCGGCCCTGTGGAGTCAGGACACCACTCCCGGCGGGCATTCCTGGATCAGCAGCGATGACCGCGACGCCAACGTGCTGGCCTTCCTCCGCCACGCCGCCGACGGCACGGTCGTCGCCTGCGTCTGCAATTTCTCCGGCAGCACCTACACCGATTACCGGATCGGGCTGCCGCTGCCCGGCGATTGGCTGGAGATACTGAACACCGACGCCCTCGAATACGGCGGAACCGGCACCGGCAACCTCGGCGTCGTCCGCGCCGAGCCGGCTCCCTTGCACGACCGCCCCGCCTCCGCGGGGGTCACCGTGGGACCGCTCAGCGTCGTCTGGCTCGTCCCCCGGCACTGACCCGGGTCGCCGTGCGTACCAAAGCCGCAGCGTTCCCGCACCGATCCAGGCAAGACAGGGCCGCGCCACGGTCTGCCCGCCGACATATGTCCCTCGGGACCGGATCCGAGCGGGCGCCACATACGCCGACCGGCTTCGTCACCGTCGTCGGGCGGCCCGGCGCCGGCTTGGCCTCGCCCGCACGAGTGCCGATCCGTCACCGGCTCCTGTGCCGAATCCGCAGTAATGCCGCCGCGGCCGGCCGATACCCGAGAGCAGCCGGCAGGACACCCGGCAGGACCGACTCGGAACACTACGCACCGAACCGCGGCTCGGCAGCCGCAGCGGTCGAGGACCCGTGCGCGTGGGACGGGCTCCACGCACCGGCGTCAGTAGAGCGCAGTCGCCAGCTTGCGCCGCGCCGCGACCACGAAAGGCTCCGCTTGGTCGAACAGTTCGAACAGCTCCACCAGGCGCGTGCGCACGGTGGCCCGCTCATCGCCCGACGTGCGTTTGATCAGGCCGATCAGCCGGTCGAACGCCGCCTCGGGTTGCTGCTGGAACATCTCCACATCGGCGGCGTCGAGCGCGGCCGCGATATTGCCCGGATCCGCATCCGCGGTGGCAATCGCCGTTTCCGGCAGCTGCTGGGCCCGCCCCAGGAACTTCACCTGGCGCAGCGCGGACTTGGCCTCGGTATTGGCCGGTTCCTGGGACAAAATCGATTCGTAGGCCGATTCCGCGCCCGCGAAGTCACCCTGCTCGAGCAGGGCTTCGGCGGCGGCGAAGCGAGGATCCGCGGGCGGCTCCGGGGCCTCACCGCCCGGATCACCTTCGAGCTTGCCCTCCACCGCCTGGACCACGGCGGCGAGCCACTGCCGGACCTGCTCCTCGGGCTGCCCGCCCTGGAAGTCCGCGAGTGGCTGACCACCGGCGACGGCGATCACCGTGGGAATGCCCTGGACGCCGAATGCCTGCGCGATCCGCATATTGCTCTCGGCTTCGACGGCGGCCAGATCCCAGGTGCCGTTCGCCTCGCCCAGAAGCCGCTCCAGCAACTGCACCAATTCGATGCTGCCGGGGCTGCGCTGCGAATACAGCGCCACCACGACCGGCACCTGCATGGAGCGGCGCAGGACCTTGGTCTCGAAATCCGCCTCGGTGACCGTATGGTCACCGGACGCAGCCGCGGCGCCCGCGGGCGGCTGTTTCAGGGCGGACAGATCGACCGCCCCGGACATGGCGGCGGCTACGGCTGGTGAAGGACGGCGTGATGCTGGTCGAGTCACAGCATCCAGTCTGTCACGACGAGGTGGCGAGGGTCTTCGGGGACTCGGTACCGGACACGCCCTGCTGGTCGAATTTGCCGGTGCGCACGGCCCACACCTCGAACAGCACGGTGAAGAACGGCGGGATGCTGGACAGCAGCGCCAGCACGGTGGTCTTCCAGTTCCATTCGAATTCACGCGCGGTCACGAGCGCGATCAGCACGAACAGGACGAAGACGCCGCCGTGTACCGGGCCGAAGATCTTCACGCCGATCTCGTTGCCTTCTTCCGGAAGGTATTTGAACGCCATTCCGGTCAACAGACCCAGCCAGGACAGCGCCTCGAGCACGGCGAAGAAGCGGAACCGACCGGCAGTGGTACCCAGACCAAGAAAGTTCATGGGCACCATTGTGCCTCAGCCACTACATTGCGTCGTAGTCGAACCGGTCACACCGGTCATACCGGACGCTCAGACCCGGACGATCAGCGCATCCCCCTGGCCACCGCCACCACACAGCGCCGCCGCCCCGACCCCGCCGCCGCGCCGCTTCAACTCCAGCGCCAGATGCAGCACGATCCGCGCACCCGACATCCCGAGCGGATGCCCGATCGCGATGGCGCCACCGTTCACATTGACCTTCGCCGGGTCGATCCCGAGCTTGCGCGTCGAAGCGATACCCACCGCCGCGAATGCCTCGTTGATCTCCACCAGGTCCAGATCGGCCGGTGCGATGCCCTCCTTGGCGCACGCCTTGGCGATGGCGTCGGCCGGCTGGTCCTGCAGTGTCGAATCCGGGCCGGCCACCACACCGGCGGCACCGATCTCGGCAATCCAGCTCAGCCCCAGCTCCTGCGCCTTGGCCTTGCTCATCACCACGACAGCCGCCGCGCCATCGGAGATCTGCGATGCCGAACCCGCCGTGATCGTGCCGTTCTTGCTGAACGACGGCCGCAGCTTGGACAGCGATTCCGCGGTCGTATCGGCGCGAATACCCTCGTCCTGCCGGAACAGCACCGGATCGCCCTTACGCTGCGGCACCTCGACCGGCACCACCTCGTCGTCGAACACCCCGTTCTTCCACGCGGCGGCCGCCCGCTGATGCGAGGCCGCGGCGAAGGCGTCCTGATCGGCGCGGGTGATGGGATCGGTCTCGTTGCGCTGCTCGGTGAGCGCGCCCATCGCCTGATCGGTGAAGATATCGTGCAGCCCGTCGTAGGCCATATGGTCGCGCAGCGTCACATCGCCGTACTTGAATCCCTCCCGGCTCTTCTCGAGCATATGCGGAGCGCGGCTCATCGACTCCTGACCACCGGCGACCACGATCTCGTACTCGCCGGCCCGGATCAGCTGATCCGCCAGCGCGATGGCGTTGATACCGGACAGGCACACCTTGTTCAGGGTGAGCGCCGGAACATCCATCGGGATACCGCCGGCGACCGCGGCCTGCCGCGCCGGGATCTGCCCCGCACCGGCGGTGAGCACCTGTCCCATGATCACGTAGTCGACCTGGTCGCCACGAACACCGGCCTTCTCCAGCGCACCGGCGATGGCGACACCGCCGAGCGCCGAACCGCTGAAATCCTTCAGGCCGCCCAGCAGCCGGCCGACCGGGGTACGTGCACCGGCAACGATCACGGAGTTGGTCACGACAAGCCTCCTGTAATTCTGGAACCGCTCCGCGGCTCGAGGTCGGGGTCCTCGACCGGGTGCGGATACCGGATCGCAGCGGGCAGTCGGGCCGACCGGCTCCAACCGGGCCACCGCGGACCGGGCCACCATCGGCCGACTCGGGTGAACCGACCCGACGCGCTACCCGCGAGTAACGCATCGTGCGGACCCTTCCACGGTAACCCGGCGACTCCGGCATTCGGCCCGCAGGGATGCGCAGATCACCTGCGATTACATGAAGGCAGCCGCCATCAGTTTCCGGTGAACGGGTGGGTACGCACCGGCGGCACACCGGAACGCGCTACGTTCGAAGAGTGAGCACCGCTACCCCGTCATCAGAATTCATTCCCGCCGACTACGTCGTCGCGGTGGACCACGTCGGCATCGCCGTGCCCGATCTGGACACGGCCGTCGCCTGGTACGCCGAGAACCTCGGCCTGGTCGAAACCCACCGCGAGGTCAACGACGAACAGGGCGTCCAGGAGGCGATGCTGTCCGCGCCCGCCGCCGAGGACGATTCGACTGCTCTGCAGTTGCTGGCACCGCTGAACGAGAGCTCCACGATCGCGAAGTTCATCGACCGCAGCGGACCTGGCCTGCAGCAGTTGGCGTTCCGAGTCACCGATATCGACGCCGTTTCCGCATATCTACGCGATCGCGGAGTGCGTTTGCTGTACGAGGCGCCGCGCCGCGGAACCGCCGATTCGCGCATCAATTTCATCCACCCGAAGGATGCTGGCGGTGTGCTGGTCGAGTTGGTCGAGCCGGACCCGAATGTTACGCACTAGTATCGTAATCGGACCGTTAGGCGTACCTCCGATAACATTCCCGGTCGGCTCACCATGCGCCGGTCTCAGGCTGTAGTTTGTTGGCCATGTCGTCACCCGAGTCCGATCGCAATCGCTTCGTTGCGCTGCCCTTCACCGTCGTGCGCAAGGGTTATGCGCAAGACGAGGTACGTAACTATTTCGACCGTTTCGATGCCGAGTTGCGGGTCACCGCCACCGACCGCGATGCCGCTGCCGCCCAGGCCCGCAACCTCGCCAGTCAGCTGGAGGATGCCCGCGACGAAATCGACGAGCTCCGTAAGGAGGTCGACCGGCTGTCCGTCCCGCCGACCACCGCGGAAGGGATGAGCGATCGCATCTCCCGGATGCTGCGATTGGCTTCCGACGAGGCCTCCGAGGTCCGCGCGCTGGCGCAGGCCGAGGCCGCGGAGATGGTTTCCATCGCCGAGCAGCAGGCCGCCGAGATGCGCGGTAAGTACGAATCGCTGCTCGCCGAAACCAAAGAGAAGCGCGAAGCTCTCGAAATCGAGTACGAGCAGACCCTCGCGAACGCACGTACCGAATCGTCGAAGATCATCGAAGCCGCCCAGGCCGAGGCCGAACGCCTGGCCAAGGAGTCCGAGGCCAAGCGCAAGGCCACCCAGCAGGACTTCGAGGTCACCATGGCCGAGCGTCGTACCAAGCTGACCCGCGCCATGGAAGAACTGGAGGCCACCAGCCGCGCCGAGGCCGCCCAGCGGATCAAGGACGCCACCGACGAGGCCAACCGTCTCATCACCTCCGCCACCCAGACCTCCGAGCGCAAGATCGCGCACGCCAAGGAACTGGCCGAGGAGATGCGCGTCCTGCGCGGCCGCGTCCTGGCCCAGCTGCTCGGTATCCGCGGCCAGCTCGATTCGGTGCCCGCCATGCTGGCCGCCGTCAACCGGGAAAGCGAACTGCTCGACGGGGTGCCCGAACAGCCGCGTAAATCGATCGGCAGCGGGCAGAACAAGTCGGTATCCGGCCGCAACAATCAGAAGGCGATCCCCGAGGTGAACGCCGACGACGAGTCGGACGATATCGTCGAAGAAGAACGCGAAAACGCCGACATCAGCAACTAGAGTTCCATCAGAGCTGCTGTCGGAACGTGTACGGCGACACGGAAATCCCTCCGAAGGCCGCCCCCGCGGGGGCGGCCTTCCTCATGTCGAGGCACCGCGTGCCCGGCCCTGACCAGGCCGGCCTCATACCGAACAACCCGCCCGCAGCCGGTCCCTGAGCGCCCGGCCACCGGACAGTTCGCTGTGTCGCCGCATCCCGCCGATTCATATCGGATCTCCGATCGGTACCCGAGCCGGCTGGGTCCCCGCTCACGAAGCCGGCCGCGCCGCTCTACTGCTCCCGTGTTCCCCCGAAGCGCTCGACCGTTCAGCCCGCTGCGCCCCGGGGCGCGATCCATTCCGTGAACCGGCCGGTGGAGGTCCGATGCTGCGACAGCGGCCGGCACGTCGACCGGCTCAGGACCACTGCCGGGTGATTCCGCGGGTGCCCCGTCCGCTCCAGCACCCCCGATGCCAATGCCGGCGGTCCGTCTCCCCGCTACCGGCGGGCCAGGCCACCACATGCGGAACTCCCGGCATGATCTCGTGATCGCAGCCCGGGCAGCGGTACCGTTTCACCGCTCGCGCGCCCGGCACCGTCCGCACTACGTATTCGTCGCCGTCGGGCCCGGTTTCGGTCCGGCGGTAGACATCGCCCAGCCCGGTGCCCAACCGTTGCGACTGCGCTCCGTAGCGCCCGCTGCGCGGTTTTCGTCGTGGCATGGCTTCCAGCTTAGAAGAGCCGGAATTCGTTGCTCTCGGTCCCGCGCAGAGCGTTGTAATCCAGGGTCAGGCAGCGAATCCCGCGATCCTCCGCCAGGGTCCGCGCCTGCGGTTTGATCTGCTGCGCCGCGAACACCCCCGCCACCGGCGAAAGCAGCGGATCCCGGTTCAGCAACTCCAGGTAGCGCGTCAACTGTTCCACCCCGTCGATCTCCCCCCGCCGTTTGATCTCCACCGCGACCGTACGCCCGTCCGCATCCCGGCACAGGAGGTCCACCGGCCCGATCGCGGTCATGTACTCCCGGCGGATGAGGCTGAACCCTGCTCCGAGGGTTTCCACATGCTCGGCCAGCAACTCCTGCAGATGCGCCTCGACTCCGTCCTTGACCAGCCCAGGATCCACCCCCAGTTCATGGCTGGAATCGTGCTCGATCTCCTCGATCCCGATCCGCAATTCCTCCCCCGCTTTGTTGCTCACCACCCAAAGTGCCTTGAACTGCCCCGCCGCATCCGGCTCTCGCTCGTCCAGCCAGCACGGCGGACTCATCCAGTTCAACGGCTTATAGGAACCTCCGTCGGAATGCACCAGCACCGACCCATCCGCCTTCAACATCAACAGCCGGCGAGCTATCGGCAGATGAGCGGTCAACCGCCCCACATAGTCGACCTGGCAACGAGCAATCACGAGTCGCATCCGGCAGAGTCTAGGTGTTGCTCACGGCGCCTCGAAGCAGTAGGTCTTCTCTTCGGTCTCGTCGACGAAATTCGACATATACGCGGTGGTCTCGTCCATGATCGGCGTCCCGCACACATCCGTGGACGTTGCCCGCGGCAATATCTGGACGAGACGAGCGGAGTCACTGCCACAGGCGGGCCGATACTCCCCCTTGTTCAGCAATACGTGGTAGCACCGGCCAACTGTCAATTGCGGGGTGCCGCAGGCAGTGAGAAATACGTGCTCGCCGTAGTGTTTTCCATAGACCTGATAAAGGATCTGGTCATCGGTACAGGTCACCTCGTCACCGGGATCGTCCGGATTCTGGGATTTCACGATCTTGACGGTTGCCCGTGGGTCCGCGCAGTTCACCGGGTTCACCGGGTCGCCCATATGGTGCGTCACCGTATCTGTACAAGACCCGAGTGCTGGATAGTCCAGGGGCCCGGATGCCTGCTTGCGCTGCTCCACCCAGAAGTACACGCCGCCCGCCAGACCGAACGTAAGGCCGAGTACCACGACAACCGCGATCACCACCCTGGCAACGGAGGCGGGCCGTTGCGGCGGCTGCGGGTTCATGGGCGGGCCAACTGGAAAGCCTCCGTACCCGGGTGGCCCGGGATATCCGCCCCCAGGCACGGGCGCACCGAATGCCGGTCCACCGTACGCACCGTTTCCCGGAGAACCATATGAATAAGCCACGGAGCCCCCTTCTCCGGCACCACTCGACGCCGGCGCCATCGCAAGATCCCCCCGACGCCCGCCGGCGGAGACTGTACCGAAAGAAAAGATACCGCAGTCACACAAGGCGAAGTACACCTCAGTTGGCGCTTCCGGCTGAAGTCGCCCAACCCTCGCATATCCGAACCCGCCGGTTACTTACCGATTTCGGCCAGGTGAGCCAGTGCCGGCTATATGCGCCGCGTGACCGAGGATCTCCCCGAAACAGCTGCCCCAGAACGCACTCTAGGGGCCCACAAATGTGGGCCCCTAGAGGGAATTATGTTCCGGCGGTGTCCTACTCTCCCACACCCTGTCGAGTGCAGTACCATCGGCGCTGGCAGGCTTAGCTTCCGGGTTCGGAATGGGACCGGGCGTTTCCCTGCCGCTATAACCGCCGTAACTCTATGAAACTATCCACAGAGAGCCACCCCCCAACTACTCCACGAATGAAGGATTGTGGGTGTCTTCTGTATCTGTGTGTTGTTTCAGATACTGCACAGTGGACGCGTAGCAACCTTTGTTTGTAAGCCCTCGGCCTATTAGTACCGGTCACCT
>NZ_JADLQL010000005.1 GCF_015477805.1 Nocardia flavorosea
GCCGGAATTTAGCTGACTTAAATGTTCGGCCCTCCACACGGGGGTATGAAGAACCGAAACCAAATTAAATATTTGGCACTGACATTCATCAACACACTATTGAGTTCTCAAAGAACACACGCACACAACTCAGTGACTGGGCTATCCAGTACTTCGTTGGGGCAGGTTTTCTACCTTAACCGGCCAGTGGCTCAGAGTCAAACTCCGCATCTTCGGCCGATCCGCCAGGCGCTCCCCGTACAACCTCGTTGTCCCTGGTCCCTCCGGCTCGGCGTTTCCGCCTCGCTCCGGGCCCCTGGTCGGTGTCCGTGTCGCTCTGACGTTGAATAAGTTACGCGGCGGATAACGCTACGTCAAATCGCCACTTCGGCACCACGTTTGCGCAGGTCAGAGGCTCGCAGACAGGCGATCCGGCGAGCCGGGCCGACAATTTGTGACCCAGCCCACCAAGATCAATTTCAGATCGCCCGCCGGACTCCGGCGAAATTGCGCTTTCCGCGCCGCAGCACCAACCACTTGCCGTGCAGGTAGTCACCGGTTTCCGGCGTCCATTCCAGGTCCTTGACGCGCTCGTTGTTGACCGCTGCCCCGCCCTCGTTCACCGTCCGGCGGGCTGCGCCGCGGCTCTCACACAGGCCGGAAGCCACCAGGAGGTCCACGATCGTGTCCTGGCCGGGCGCGACCTCCGCGATTTCCCCTTCGCCGGCGGCTTCGTGCAACGCGGCCGCCAAGGTCGGCTCGTCGAGATCGCGCAGTTCCGCGCGGCCGAACAGCGCCTGACTCGCGAGTTGTACGGCGCGGGTGTTGTCCGCACCGTGCACGAGCGTGGTCATCTCGGCCGCCAGCCGGCGCTGCGCCTCCCGGGTGTGCGGCCGTTCCGCGGTCGCCAGCTCGAGCTCGGCCAGTTCGTCTTGCTCCAGGAAGGTGAACCAGCGCAGGTAGCGGACGACATCGGCGTCGGCGGTGTTCACGAAGTACTGGTACCAGGCGTAGGGACTGGTGAGCTCCGGGTCGAGCCACAGACTGCCGCCGCCGGTGGACTTACCGAACTTCTTGCCGTCGGCCGAGGTCACCAGCGGAACGGTCAGGGCGTGGACCGCAGCCCCGTCCACACGACGATTCAACTCGACACCGGCGATGATGTTGCCCCACTGGTCCGAGCCGCCCACCTGGAGCACACAGTCGTACTCACGGCGTAACTGCAGGTAGTCGTTGGCCTGCAACAGCATGTAGCTGAATTCGGTGTAGGAGATTCCGTCGCCTTCGAGCCGCCGCTTGACCGTGTCCCGCGCCAGCATCACGTTCACCGAGAAGTGTTTGCCGATATCCCGGAGGAAGTCGACGGCGCTCAGCGCGCCGGTCCACTCCATGTTGTTCACGATGAGGGCACCGGTCGGCGAATCGTCCAGGTCGACGAACCGCTCGAGCTGGGAACGGATCCGTTCGGCCCAGTCGGCGACAGTATCTGCCGAGTTCATCGTGCGCTCTCCGACGTCGCGCGGGTCGCCGATCAGTCCGGTCGCGCCACCGGCCAGGACGATCGGCCGATGCCCGGCCCGCTGGAACCGTTTGAGAGCCAGCAGCGGGACGAGATGCCCCGCGTGCAGGCTGGCGGCGGTGGGGTCGAAACCGGCATAGAGATTGCGCGGGCCGGCGGCCAGCGCCGCTCGGAGCGCGTCGAGGTCGGTGGACTGCGCGATGAGACCGCGCCAGGTCAGTTCGTCGATGATGTCGCTGCTCACGGGTTCATCTTCGCCTACCATCGTGAGCGCTTCGCGGGCGGTGCGAACGGATGCGCCGGCCCACGGACAGCCGGGCCGGCGCATCGGAACCGGGTCAGGCCGATTCGTCGATACGCGGAGCCCGCGGGCTGCGGCGGTAGACGGATACCGCGCGGGAGTCGTGCAGCCAGAGCCGCCACGGGCGGTCGGCCTCCGTACTCACGCCCACCCGCGGACCGGCGGCGATCCGGGACGGATCGGCGTGCGGGCCGAGCTCCAGCCGAATCACCGAGTCCGGGTCGAAGACGTCGGTGCCGTAGTCGTCCAGTTGGATTCCGAGGGCGCTGCCCAGGTTGCCGGGGCCGCGCGCCAGGTCGTCGGCACCCCGGGCGGCCGGCCGGCGGGACCGGGCGATGTCGTGACCGGCAATGATCTCCGCTGATCGCAGGAGCACGCCGGACGCCACTCCGTCCGGCCCGCTGACGATATTCGCGCAGGTGTGCATTCCGTAGCTGCGATAGACGTAGAGCCTGCCCGGCGGGCCGAACATCGCCGCGTTTCGCGGAGTCCGGCCGCGACCGGAGTGGGCGGCCGGGTCGTGCCACGGACCGGCGGGGTCGCCGCCGTAGGCCTCGACTTCGACCAGATAGGCACCCACCGAACCCGACCACAGGGTCGCGCCGAGTAGGCGCCGGGCGGCGGTCAGTGGATCAACAGCCAGTTCCTCGGCACTCACCCGAGGATTGTCGCAACCGGTGTGCGGCGGATGCGCCGGGGTCGGGTGCCGGCGCATCCTGTCCGGACTCGGACACCCCGGACCGTCGCGTGGACGGTGGCCGGAACAAACACCACCGTGCCGGTGCATCCCCCGGCGTCGTTGCAGGTGAGTCAGGCCCCCGGTGCTCTCGACGTTCATTCGGATCGCGGTGATGCCGACGGTCGCGGCGGGACAGGAGCCGATCCGATTCTGGTCGACAATGCCGCTCCGGCGAGGACATCGCACCGGTGGCGAGCCGGGTTGACGTGTTTTCCCTGTACAGACCTTGCACCGGGCGGCACTCGGGCGAACAATTCAACACACGATGAATTCTATCCGGATGAACAGGGGCGGCTCATGTCCGTGACCGGTACACAAGGCGCGGTGGAGGTACGGAACCTCACGGTGCGACGCGGTAAACGGGAGGTACTGCACGATATTTCGCTTACCATCCCCCGCGGCTCGATCACCGGGCTGCTCGGGCCCTCGGGCTGCGGGAAGACCACTCTCATGCGCAGCATCGTGGGCACCCAGATCGTTGCTGCCGGGCAGATCACAGCGCTCGGCTCACCGGCGGGCAGTGCGCGGCTGCGGCGGCAGATCGGCTACGTGACCCAGGCGCCGAGCATCTACGCCGATATCAGCGTCCACGAGAATGTCGCGTACTTCGCCGCGCTCTACGGAGCCCGGCGCGAGGCGGTCGATGCGGCACTCGATGCTGTCGGACTGTCCGGCCACCGCGACCAGCGCGGCGACGAACTCTCCGGTGGACAGCGCACCCGGGCCTCGCTGGCATGCGCGCTGGTCGCCGCCCCGGAGCTGCTGGTCTTGGATGAACCGACAGTCGGGCTGGACCCGGTTCTCCGGGTCGAACTGTGGAAGAAGTTCCGGGAACTGGCCGCCGGCGGTACGACCCTGCTGGTGTCGAGCCACGTGATGGGCGAAGCCGAACACTGCGACCGGCTGCTGCTCATGCGAGACGGCCGGCTGCTGGCTCAACAGAGCCCCGACGAACTACGCGAACGCACCGGCGAGCAGAACCTCGAACAGGCTTTCCTGGCCCTCATCACAATGGGAGAACCGGTATGAGCGGGTCGAGCCCGGAGGAGGTAGGGAAACGTCACCGTGCCGCCCCTTCGACCAGGACGAGCAAAAACGCCGCACCCGGACACCCCGGCCCCGCCGCACAGGTAGTGGACAGCAGCACCGGGCCGCGAATGTTCGCGGCGTACACGGCCACCACCACCCGCATCCTGCGGCAACTGCGCAACGATCACCGCACGATCGCGATGATCCTGGTGGTACCGGCACTGCTGATGGCCCTGCTCTACTTCATCTATCAGGATGTGCCGGCCACACCGCAGCAGCCGTTGAGCCTGTTCGACCGGGTCGGGATCAGCATGCTCGGGATCCTTCCGTTCATCGTGATGTTCCTGATCACCGCTATCGCCATGCAGCGCGAACGCAGCTCCGGCACACTCGAGCGGCTGCTCACCACGCCGCTGAGCAAACTCGACCTGCTCGGCGGATACGGGACGGCGTTCTCGCTCGCGGCCGCCGCGCAGGCAGCCGTGGCTTGCCTGGTCTCGTTCGGTCTGCTGGGGCTGGACGCGGCCGGTAATCCCGGGTGGGTGGTGCTCATCGCGATGGCCGACGCGATGCTGGGGGTTGCGCTGGGGCTGCTGTGCAGCGCGTTCGCCCGAACGGAGTTCCAGGCGGTTCAGTTCATGCCGCTGGTGGCGGCACCGCAGATCTTCCTGTGCGGACTGCTGGTTCCCCGCGAACAGCTACCCGATTGGCTGGAAGTGATCAGTAATGTGATGCCGCTGAGTTATGCGGTGGATGCGCTGCACGAAGTGTCGGTGCACAGTGAGCCGACCGGGCTCATGTGGCGGGATCTGGCGATCGTGGCCGGGTTCGCGGCAGTGGCCCTGGGCGCGGGCGCCGCCACCCTGCGTCGCCGCACCGCATGAGCACCGCTCGGGAGAACCAGCCCGTCAGGCCGGGCCGTAGGCCGGGCACCTCCGGCACCCGGGCGGCGATCCTGGACGCGGCCCGGCGGCGATTCGCGAAAAACGGGTTCGACAAGACCTCGATCCGCGCGGTGGCGGCGGACGCCGGCGTCGACCCGGCCCTGGTCCACCATTATTTCGGGACGAAGCAGCAGTTGTTCGCGGCAGTGGTGGAACTACCGGTCGACCCGGAGGTCGTGCTCGGCCGGGTGGATTCGACCCCCGTGGATCAACTCGGCGAAACCCTGGTGGGCGCAGTGATCGCGGTGTGGGATTCGCCGGCCGGCACCGGTGCCGTGGCCCTGTTCCGCAGCCTCGTCGCCGGTGGTGACACCTCACCGGCGCGGGATTTCCTACTCTCGGTGATCTTCGAGCGGATCCGCCGGCGAATCGCCACGGAAACCGATGACGGCCGGCTCCGAGTGGCGCTGGCCGCATCCCAGATCATGGGGGTGATCATGTCGCGCAAGATCGTGAAGCTGGATCCGGTCACCGAACTGCCGCTCGACCGGCTGGTCGCCGCCGTCGGCCCCACGGTGCAGCGCTACCTCACCGGCGATATCGGTGAGGTTCAGGACGGCGCGCAATGAGCGCTGCGGTGTTACTCCCCGAACTGCCGCGCGAAATCGGCGTGTTCGGCCTCCTCGACCGCGCGGGCCTCGTCGGCGAGCAGTACCGGGATCCCGTTGTCGACCGGATAGGCAACGCGCAACCGCGGGTTGTACAGCACGTCTGCGCCGTCGCCGGTGCGAACCAGGTGCAGTTGCCCCTTGTCCTGCGGGCAGGCCAGCAGGCTCAGCAGCGTGGGATCCAGAATGGTGTGCTCGGACATGGAATGGAAGCGTACCCGGCCGCGGATCGATCCCCGGCGCCCTCCGATATCGCGCTCACACCGCAGGCCGGCGGAACGAGATGTACTGGTGCCCGAGGAAGGTGCCGGCCGCGACCGCACCCATGACCACCACCGCGGACGGCGCCGGCGGGAATCCGAACAGGCTGACGGCGACCTCGAGCAGCACCGCGTTGGCGGCCAGACCCCCGCAGTTCACGACGGCGAACCCGAGAAAATCACGGAGCACCTGCCCGTGGACCCGGAACACCAGCCGCCGGTGCAGGACGAACGCCACCCCGATACCGGTGACGTAGGCGGCAACGACCCCTACGGACGGCGGCACCGAATCCCCCAGTAGCGCCAGCCAGGCGACGGTGAGCGCAATACCCATCGCGGTATTCACGACGCCGACCATCGCGAACGCGATCTCCCGGCGCTTCGCCAGGCGTAGCAGCGCGTTCGGTCCATTGCCACGGATCCTTCCGGCCCCGGAACCGGATAGCGATGCGGCCGGACCATCCGAGCGCCGCACGGCGTCGCCCGGTGGATCTCCGCACTCGGCGGCGATCGGCACCGGGCTACCGGCAGAAGTTCCCGGCCCTTTCGAGAGCTGGACCCGATCGGCGGCGGATCCCGTGATGTGCCGGGAGTCCGCGGAGTGCCGGTCCGGTTCTTCGCGATCGCCGACCCGATGATGTTCGCGCGCGACTTCGTCGTGGCCGGTGCCGTGAGCCGGGGTTTCGGTGTGCTCGCTCGTCATGATCTCGCGGCCATGAGTCCGGCGGTCTCCCTGTCGGTGGGTGCCAGGCCGCTGTGCCGAGAACCGCGCCGGTGGGCGATCCGGAGAAGTGACGGCTCGGGTAGTCCCACGGCCGTCGCACCGCCGATCGTCCAGGCCGGGGAGCGCCGGGGGTGTGCGAGTCCGGCCGGCGGTCGATCGAGCAGTCCGGCTTCTTCGATCACCTGCGCACCGGCCGGCCGGTGCGCGGGCACCGGCAGCGGGAACTTCCCCACCCTCGAGGAACGTCCGATTATCACCCACAGCGGCGCGTACCGGACCTCGGTGTCGCCGCGGTAGATATGCCGGGAATTCGCCGGCATATCCGCCGGGTAGGCGGCCACCGCCCCCGCCGCGTACACCGGACCCCACCGGAGCGCATCCCGCCGATCATCGGCTCGACCATCCGCCACGGAACCCAGACCATACCGGCTGCAGCCGCGCGATCGACCGTAACGACGCATATCGAATCTGCCCGCGCCGCACCGGGTACACCTGCTAGAGTTCGCATTTCTCGGGCTCACCAGCGTCATCGAGACCCGGCACGCGTTATCCTCCGTCGAAAGTCGATCTCGCCAATGCCGTTTCCGCCCAGGTTCGTTTCCGCACCGGACACCCCCCGGCCGGCGACAGCCGGCTCTGCCGCCCGCACGGTCCCCGGGTCGCCGTGGCCCCCACCGGATCCGCCGGGCATCGTGCCGGATCCCGATTCGCCCGGAGTATGCGGGGTTTCGGTGGTGGTACCGGTGTACCGCGGCGAACACACCGTCGCCCCGCTCGTCCGCGAACTCGGCGAATACGCCACGATCACCACCACACCGGGCGGGTTGCGTTTCCGGGTGGCCGAGATCGTGCTGGTACACGACTGCGGGCCGGACGGCTCCGATCTGGTCCTGCAGCGGCTGGCCCGGGAGAATCCGCTGGTCCGGGTGATCTGGTTGAGCCGCAACTACGGGCAGGACGCCGCCACCATCGCCGGGATGGCCGCAGCGCGCGGGGGCTGGATCGTCACCATGGACGAGGACGGCCAGCACGATCCCGCCGCCATCGCCGAATTCCTCGACACCGCATACCGGCAGCGCGCGGATCTGGTGTACTCCCGGCCCACCAACACCCGGCCGCACGGGCCGCTGCGCAATCTCACCTCCCGCGGCGCCAAACTCGTTCTGGCCACGCTGTTCGCCTTCCCCGACTCGACCAGGTTCGAAAGCTTCCGGTTGATCCGGGGCGATATCGGGCGCCGGCTGGCCGAGGTCGCGGCCAACGGCGCCTACCTCGATGTCGCGCTGACCTGGGTGGTCGGCCGGACCGCGGCGACCCCGGTGCGGTTGCGCAGCGAGGGCCGCCCGGAATCCGGGTACAACTACCGGCGTCTGTTCTCGTTGTTCTGGAAGATGGTGCTGTGCACCGGCACTCGCGGGCTTCGTGTCGTGAGCCTGCTCGGGGTCACGCTGGCGCTGGCCGGCACGATCCTGGCCGCAGTGATCATCTGGTCCGCGTTGACCGGCGGCGGCGGCAATCCCGAAGGCTGGGCGTCGATCATCGTGGTGCTCCTGCTGTGCGCGGGCGCGCTGCTGTTCTCGCTCGGGCTCATCGCCGAATACCTCGGCGTGGTCCTGCACATCCTGGTGGGTAAACCGCTGTACCTCACCATCGAATCGCCCACGCCCAGGCCGGCGGCCGATACCGCGCAGTCCCTCGCCCGGCCGCGCGCCGAGGTGGCGGCCGGATGAGCGGGCCGGGCACCGCGACGACAGTACGGCGTACCCCCGCAGAGTCCCCGCCTTTCCGCGGCGAACACAGCGATCGGATCATCTTCAGCCGGCCGTACCGGGCGGCCGCCGAACTTGCCAATGTGACCGCGGTTCTGGAATCCGACCACTGTCACGGTGACGGTGCGTTCACCGCCGCCGCCACCGCGAAACTCGCCGAGATCACCGGCGCCCCGCATGTCCTGCTCACCACCTCGTGCACACATGCGCTGGAACTGGGCGCGCTGCTGCTGGAACTGGGCCCGGGCGATGAGGTGATCGTGCCCAGTTTCGCCTTCACCTCCGCGGCCACCGCCTTCGCCGTACACGGCGCGACCTGTGTTTTCGTCGATATCGACGAGACAACCGGCAATATCGACCCAGCGGCCGTCGCAGCGGCGATCACCGAGCACACCAAAGCGATCGTGGTGATGCACTACGGCGGGGTGGCGGCAGATATGGCCGCGCTCGGTGCACTGGCGCGCGGACACGGGCTGGCGCTCATCGAGGACAACGCGCACGGCCTCGGCGGCACCTGGCGAGGTAAGGCTCTCGGCACGCTCGGAACCTTCGGTACACAGAGTTTCCACGACACCAAGAACGTGCACTGCGGCGAGGGCGGCGCCCTGCTGCTCTCCGACGACATCCTGATGGGCCGTGCGGAGATCATCCGGGAGAAGGGCACCGACCGGGCACGGTTCCTGCGCGGACAGGTGGACAAGTACTCCTGGCAGGACATCGGGTCGAGCTATCTACCCAGCGAACTGAACGCCGCGGTACTCGACGCGCAACTGGCCGAGTTCCATACGATCCAGCGGGCCCGGCACCGGGTGTGGCATAGCTACGCGGCCGGTTTGGCGTCATGGGCGGCAAGCCAGGATGTGGCGCCGATGGCCGTGCCGCCGGACCGGCGGCACACCGCCCACCTGTTCTATCTCCGGCTGCCCACGGAAGACACCCGCGACGCGTTCATCCGGCATCTCGCCGACCGGGGCATCGTGGCCCCGTTCCACTACGTACCGCTCGACTCCAGTGCCGCGGGACTCAAATACGGTCGTACGCCGATCCCCTGCACGCGCAGCGCACGGTTCGCGGCGACGATCGTGCGGTTGCCGCTGTGGCCCATGCTCACTCGCGGCCAACTCGACCGCGTACTCTCCGCCGTCACCGAATTCCGCTGCTGACCGCTGCGCCCGACCTCGGTGGCTCCCCTGGTGAGCCTGGGTTCGGCGAGGAAGGGGGCCGACCTCGGCGGTCCCGGAGCCGAGCGCACCGCGGACGTTCGACACCCCACCACGCCGGACGAAGCCGGGTGTTCTCCGGTCACCGGGCCCCGCACCGTCGGCCCGCCCGGTGGATCAGCGGCGGATTCCGGTCCCCGGCCGCGGCGATCGCCGTGTGTGCGGAGGCGGCGGACGCCGCCGCGAGTACGAGCATCGGGGCGCCCGAAGCCCTGATGCGATCCTCGGCGCGGCCACCCGCGAACGCTCAGATGAGCAGTCCCAGCGACCCCGCCTCGGTGAGCTCCTCGTAGGTCTCCGAATCCGCGTTGTAGGACCAGGTGTGCGGACCGGGTCGGGGGGCGCAGGTGTCCCGTACCAGGTGCGCCGCGGGCCGGTAGGACGGACTCCGGGGGATATCGTCGACGACGTAGACCAGGTCGGGACGCTGGACCGGCGGCAGCGACCGCAGCGCTTCGGTCACATCGGCGGCGTCGAGTTCGTAGCCGGGCCGCACACTCACCGCGGCCACCGCCAGCACCCGATCCCGGGCCGGCAGTGCGTAGGCAACCTCCATATCGACCGCGGCGATATCGTTGAGCACGTCTACGACCGGCTGGGTGAATACGGGACCGCGGCGGGTCCGGATCACCGTATCGATCCGGTCGACCAGCCAGTAGTCGCCCTCACTGTCCCGGCGGAACAGGTTCTCGGTGGGCAGCCAGGAATCCTCCGGTTCGAATACTCCGCGCAACCCGCCGCGGGAGAGATCGACATTCGCCCCGGCCGACCCGATCAGCAAACCGACCTCGTTGTCCGCGCAACGCCGCGCGTATCCGCTGTCGTCCACCATGACCTGGCCCGACACCGGGTCGAAGGCCACCAGTTCGACCCGCGCCGTGCCCGGTACCGGACGGCCCTTGCAGCCGAATTTCACCCCGGGCACATTCGCCAGCACCACATCGCCCTCGATGGAGGCGTAGAACTCCAGCACCCGGGCGGGCGCGAACTGTTCCATCGTCCGCCGCCACAATCCGGCGGGCATACCGGAACCGATGAACAACCGGATCGGGTGCGGGTATCCGGCCGGGAAGACCTCGGCGTCGAGAATATCGCGCAGCATCGTCCAGGTGTAGGTGACGACCGTGACCCCGTACCGGTGCACCTCCTCGGCGAACTGCGCGGGATCCAGCGATCTGGCCAGCGCGATCCGGCTTCCGCCGGCGATGGCGCCGCCCAGGCTCACCAGCAGTCCGGACGAATGATGCAGCGGAGCCAGGCAGTACACCGTGTCCTTGTGGTCGAGATCGGCGGCCGAGGCGGTGCCGAACGCCGACAGTGCCCAGCGGTGGTTGGTGATGTACTTGATATCCAGGCGGTCCCCGGCCCCGGAAACGAGGATGAAGGCGAGTTCCCGCGCGCGGCCCGGGTCGGGTTTGTACCAGCCCGGTATCCGCACCCGCTGCGGATCGATCTGTTCCAGGTCCACGAGGTCGGTACCCGCCGGCACCGCCAGGCCCCGCGAATCGCCGCCGCCGAGTACGAGCACCCGGGCCCCGGTCGCCACAGCGTGGCGCACGTTCTCCGGATCCGATACCAGGATCGCCGTCCCGGTCTGTTCCAGGGCGGTGGCCAGATCGCTATCGGGTGCCAGCAGCACCGCGACCGCGCCGATCCGGGACAGGGCGGCGAGGGTCACCAGCGCGCTGGGCCGGGTCTCCATCACCACTCCGACCCGGGTCGCCGGGCGGATCCCCACCGAGATCAGCCCGCGCACCACGTTCTCGATCCGGGCATCGACCGCCGCGTGGGTGTGCACTCGGTCGTCGAACAGGAAGCACTCCCCGTTGGGTGTCCGGCGGGCCTGTTCGGCCAGCAACCGGCCGATGGAGATCCGGGTACCGGATTGGATTGTGCCGAGTCTGGTCAACCGGGGCAGGGTCCGGGCCGCGCCCTCGACCAGGCCGACCGAGCCACGGACCGTGTTCGCGGCCACCTGCTCCAGTGCCCGCCCGACCCCCGCACCGGCCTCCGCCAGGGCTGTGGCGGTGTGCACGGCGCGCAGCAGGGCGGTCCGCGGGGCATCTCCGGGCGGCTGGTCGGCCATCGGCACGATCTCTTCCGGCAGCGGGTCACCGCCCTCGACCCAGACCACCCAGTCACGCACCCGGGGCCATGTGCAGCGGGTCGCCATCGAACCCGCGACCAAACCGAAATGCCCCGAGACCACCGTGGATTCATAGACTTCGGCACGCGGGGCCGCACGGACTATGCCGCGCACCGCGGCCGGCTGCCCGATTTCGTCGACCTCGCCGACGAACGCCAGGATCGGGCATTTCAGGTCGGCCAGCGAGATCGGCTGATCACGGATCACGAAACCTCCGAGCATCATCCGGTTGTGCACGACGAACTGTTTCAGCAGATCCGCCGCCGCAGGTCCCGCGTAACCGACCCAGCCCTCGTTGCTCAGGAACCGCCGCTGGCGCTCCTTCGGCAGCAGGGCCTCCCGGTCGTGCAGCTGACGCAGGAAATCGATCCGTGCCTTCGTGGTTTTCACCGGGTCAAGCAGCTGGAAACCGATCCGCACCATCCGGTCGGTGATCGGTAGCCGGGGCACCACATGGTCGGCGGCGAAATCCACCAGATCCGTCACTGCGGCGTGCGGCAGCCCCAGCGGCATCCCGGCGACGATATCGACCGGGCTGCCGAAGGTGACGATGCTCGCGATTCCCTTACCCGAACGGAACGCGGCGGCCTGGTAGGCGAACATACCGCCCTGTGAGTAGCCCATGAGATGCACGGTGCGGCCGGTCGCCGCGCAAACGGTGTCGATAGCGCTGTGCACGGCCAGGACGTGATCGGCCAGATCCCGCTGCCAGCCGCCTTCCTCCGTCGACGGGGAACCGAAATCGACGACCCAGCAATCTATTCCGCCGCGATGCAGAATTCCGACGGCACCGTCGTCACCGTTGACATCCCAGATGTCGGCGCTCACCATCAGCGGCGGTACGAGCAGAACCACCGGGCCGCCGCCGGCCTCTGCCGGAAAGTAGTGCCGCAACCGGTACATGGGCCGGCGCTCGACGATTTCGAAGGGCGAGGAGTCGGTATCGCGTCCGAGCCCGCCGAAGCGGATGACTTCGAGACCGTTCTGCGCGGTGGCCATGACCCGCTGCGCCGATCCCATCAAACCTCGCACACTCAACTTCACGTTCCACTCCCAGCCCTGCCCGTGGCGTGGTCTACCTCACAAACCACGAGGTATGCACCAAAGCCTGCCATATCGCACTCCGGACCGGCCGTCCGTTGTGACATCTACATCATGTACCTGCTACCTCGGCGGGACCGCACACCCGCGCCGATTAGGGTGGGGATCGTGACCGATACGACCCGTTTGCCGAGCTCGCCCACCGACCGGGAATCACTGCCCGTGGAACTGGTGGACGCGGCCGGAAACACGGTCGGGTCGTGCGCGGTGGCCGAGGCCCACCGCGCACCGGGAACACCACATCGGGCGTTCTCGGTGCTCGTATACGACAGCAGCGGGCAGGTGCTGCTGCAACAGCGCGCGCTCGGCAAGACCCGCTTCCCGGCGCGCTGGTCCAATACATGTTGCGGCCACCCGGCGCCCGGGCAATCGGTTGCCGACGCCGCCGGTATTCGCCTGGGCGAGGAAATGGGACTACGGGTACCGCTGACCGAGGTGGGGGTCTACCGGTACCGCGCGGAAGATCCGCGCAGCGGCTTTGTCGAGGACGAATGGGATCACGTCCTGATCGGGCTACTCGATGACGCTGCCCCGCAACCCGACCCGGCCGAGGTCGCGGCGTACCGCTGGATGAATCCGGACGATCTGCGCCGGCGGCTGCAGGAAGCACCGCATGAGTTCAGCCCGTGGTTCGCCGGGGTGCTCGAGGTCGCCACCGCGGCACCACCCACTCGCTGAACTCGGTACGGCGGTCTCCGGAGTGCCCTTCCGTGTTGTTCTGTCGTCAGGGCCAATTTTCGAATACCTGCGATAATGCGCATATCTACGTATGGGCATTAAGAATCGCCAATCCGAGGTGAATCCCGTCGAGCCATCCGGCGCTCCAAGGCCCGAGAGGGGCTGTGCTCGCCGGGCACCGGCAGGTTTACCCGGCGATACTCATTCGGTACGCCGGCGGAGCCCGCCGCGACCCTGTCAGCGCAAAGCCGGACTGCCAGGGTCTCCCGGACACCGAACCACCCAGGCACGCCCCGGCGGCGGACACTGAACCGGGTCCCCGACAGACCTCCGCGGACTATCAGCGGCTTTCCATCAAGGAGCACTATCGACTGTCGCGCTCCGGCGGCACGGTTCGCGAAAAACCGCGATGACATCGCCACTCCGCACGACGATACGGTTCCGGCCAGTCATCCGCGCGCGCACCGGACTACCGGTGGCGCGAGCGGATGATCCCGGACACCTGCCGGAGTGCGGTATCCGGTCAGCTCAGCCAGGCGCGGATATCGCCGGCGGCCTGCCGGACCTCGGCCAGTTGTTCACGCACCCGCTCCCCTGCCGTGCCGCCGCGGGCGTTGCGGGAAGCCACAGAACCTTCGACGGTCAGCACCTCGCGCACTTCCGGGGTGAGGGACGGGTCGATCGCCGCGAATTCGGCGTCGGTCAGCTCGTCGAGCCCGGCCCCGCGTGTCTCGGCGGCGCGGACGCAGGCACCGGCCGCTTCATGTGCGACCCGGAACGGGACTCCGCGCCGGACCATCCACTCCGCGATATCCGTTGCGAGGGTGAAGCCGGCGGGTGCGAGTTCGGCCATCCGGTCGGTGTGGAAGGTGAGTGTGGCTACCAGCCCGGCGATGGCGGGCAGGAGCAGTTCCAGCTGGGCCACCGAATCGAACAGGGGCTCTTTGTCCTCCTGCAGATCCCGGTTGTAGGCCAGGGGTTGCGCCTTCAGCGTCGCCAACAGGCCGGTGAGGTTGCCGATCAGGCGGCCCGCTTTGCCGCGGGTCAGCTCCGAAACGTCCGGGTTCTTCTTCTGCGGCATGATCGACGACCCGGTCGACCAGGCATCGGCCAGGGTGACGTAGCCGAATTCGGGGGTGCTCCAGATGATGACCTCTTCGGCCATCCGGCTGAGGTCCACACCGATCATCGCCAGCACGAATGCCGCCTCGGCAGCGAAATCCCGGGACGAGGTGGCATCGATCGAGTTGGCGGCGGCGGCATCGAAATCCAGGTCCGCGGCAATGGCTTCCGGGTCGAGACCGAGCGAGGAACCGGCCAGCGCACCCGAACCGTACGGGGAGACGGCGGCCCGTTTGTCGAAATCGCGCAGCCGGTCGATATCCCGGAGCAGCGGGTGGGCGTGCGCCAGCAGATGGTGCGCCAGCAGTACGGGCTGCGCGGCCTGCAGATGGGTTTTGCCGGGCATCACGGCATCAGGATGGGCGGCGGCCTGCTCGACCAGTGCGTCCACAACGGTGACCAGCCCGGCGGCGACCCGGCGCACCGCATCGCGCAACCACATCCGGAAAAGGGTCGCGACCTGGTCGTTGCGGGAACGCCCGGCCCGCAACCGGCCGCCGAGTTCGGTGCCGACTCGTTCGATGAGCCCGCGTTCGAGCGCACCGTGGACATCCTCGTCCGATTCGGCGGCCACGAAAGCACCCGACTCGACATCCGCGGCCAGCCGGTCCAGGCCGGTGAGCATTGCGGTGAGATCGGTGTCCGACAGCAGACCGGCCTTGTTCAGCACCCGGGCATGCGCCTTGGACGCCCGGATGTCGTAGGGCGCGAGCGCCCAGTCGAACTGGGTCGATTTACTCAGCGCCGCCATCGCCTCGGCAGGGCCGGATGCGAACCGGCCACCCCACAACGCGCCTTCGTTGGTGCCCACTCTGTCTCCCACGTCTCGATATACCGGCCGGGTTGCCCGCCCTACGGTATTGGTTTGTGTGCTGCCACTCGGCGTGCCCGGCGGGCCGCCGGCGAATGCGCGGCCATTCCCCGGATCGGCCCTCTGATCGGGTCGCTGTCCGCCTCGGAAACGGCGGAGCCGCGACCGGCGCGGCCGGCGGCACGGGGCCGATTCCGCCGTACGGTACCGGCACGTTGTCCCGGTGCCCCTTCGACTCCACCCGGCCGCTCCACATGTCCATCTGCAGCACCTCGGGGACAATCGCCGAGTTGTTGTTCTCGGGGCCATGGTCCGCGGGCCGGAATTCGGCGCACAGGTCACCAGGTCACCAGGTCACCGTACGGACCGGCGACGGGCCGGCCCGAGCCTGATGCTCGGCCCCGAGAGGTCGTCGGCGACCGCCTGGGACCGCCTGCAGCGACTCCTGCGGGATCTCACCGTTGCAGTCCCGGAACACAGGGCGCCGCAGTCGGCAGCACCGGCCCGGCGGAATACGGCACGAAACTCGCGACAGGTAGACAACGGGTCACCCGAGCGTGAACCGTTTCGCGCGACCGGGCGTGGCGACCTGCTACTTCTGGTTCAGATCGCGCTTGGCCGCAACCTTCGAGGACAGGCCGTGCAGCTGCACGAAACCCTTGGCCAGCGACTGGTCGAAAGTATCGCCCTCGTCGTAGGTCGCGAGGTTGAAATCGTAGAGCGACTGTTCGCTGCGCCGGCCGTTCACGGTCACATTGCCGCCGTGCAGGACCATGCGGATATCGCCGCTGACGTGCTGCTGGGTTTCGGCGACGAACGCGTCGAGGGCGCGTTTGAGCGGAGAGAACCACAGGCCGTCGTAGGCCAGCTCACCCCAGCGCTGTTCGACCTGCCGCTTGTACCGGCCGAGCTCACGCTCGAGGGTGACGCTTTCGAGGGCACGGTGTGCGGTGATCAGTGCGATCGCGCCGGGCGCCTCGTAGATCTCGCGGCTCTTGATGCCGACGAGCCGGTCCTCCACCATGTCCAACCGGCCGACACCCTGACGGCCCGCGCGGCGGTTCAGTTCCACGATCGCTTCGAGAACGCTGACCTGGCGGCCGTCGATGGCGACCGGGACACCGCGTTCGAAGGTGACGATGAGCTCGTCGGGAGCCTCGAAGTTGACGGTGGGGTCGGTGGTGTAGTCGTAGACGTCCTTGGTGGGCGCGTTCCACAGATCCTCGAGGAAGCCGGTTTCGACGGCGCGGCCCCAGACGTTCTGGTCGATGGAGAACGGCGATTTCTTGGTGACGTTGATCGGGAGTTTGTTCTCCTCGGCGAAGGCGATGGCCTTCTCCCGGGTCCAGGCGTAGTCGCGGACCGGGGCGATCACATTCAGATCGGGCGCCAGTGCCCCGATGCCGACCTCGAAGCGGACCTGGTCGTTGCCCTTGCCGGTGCAGCCGTGCGCGACGGTCGAAGCGCCGTGGAATTTCGCGGCCTCGACCAGGTGTTTGACGATGAGCGGCCGGCTGATCGCCGAAACCAGCGGGTATTCGTCCTGGTAGAGGGCGTTGGCCTGGATGGTGGGCAGGCAGTATTCGTCGGCGAATTCGTCGCGGGCATCGATCACCACGGCTTCGACGGCGCCGCAGTCGAGGGCGCGCCGGCGCACCACGTTCATATCCTCGCCGCCCTGCCCCAGGTCGATGGCGACGGCCACGACCTCGGCGCCGGTCTCCTTGCCGATCCAGCTGATGGCCACAGAGGTGTCCAGCCCACCGGAGTAGGCGAGTACGACGCGATCGGACATGTTCTGGTGCTCCCTAGGATGTGTTCGTTGGTTGTTCGTTCTCGGGTGTGCGGTCTCCGCGGGGTCCGGCGACCGTTCTCCAGCAGTATGCTGGCCCGTTGCCGGTCCGGCTCGCGCCGCCGTTGCAAATGATTATGCACGATGATGCAATCTCATTCATAACCGGGGGTCGGATGGCCCGCTACCTGCGGTGACCGCATGGCATCGCGCCTCCCAACTCGATAACACCTCTTGGCCGACCACTCCATAGGTGAGACTCTGGTCACACCCTGTAGGTGCATATCGCAAGGGAGGAGAAGACCGTGCAGACACTGCAACAGTGGGCGCAGGACAACTACGAGACCATCGGCTTCATCGTCGTCACGCTGGGAAACGCCGCCCTGGCACTGGGTGTGATGGGCATCGAACTCGCCACCCCGTTCCTGCAGGAACTGGTGAACAACCACTGAGCCGGTCCCGGCGCGACAGTCGGTCCACGCGCGAATCGAGCCGGCGGATCCTCCGGGCGGAGTGCGCACCTGCCCGGCAGCAGAGCCCGGGCCCGAACAGCTCTGCGACCGCCCCCGCCCATCGTCGACGCCACTCCCCCATAGGGTTCCGCCTCGGCCCACACGACCGGCGGTTCCTGGGTGCGGTAGCGTCGCGGCGTTCGGACGGTGACGGAGGGAGCGGCGGATGCTGGGGGTCGGGGCGAGTTTCGCCGGATACCGGATCGACGGCGTATTGGGCAAGGGCGGGATGGGGACCGTCTATCTCGCCCGGCATCCACGACTTCCGCGCAGCGTCGCCCTGAAACTGCTGAACCGCGAGCTCTCCACCGACCCCGAATTGGTCCGCCGCTTCGAACGGGAGGCCGATGTCATCGCCCGACTGGAACACCCTGCCATCGTGGGGGTGCTCGATCGCGGCACCGACGAGGGGCATCTGTGGATCGCCATGCAATACATCCGCGGCACAGACGCCGCCTCCTGGGACGCCGCCGCGCACCCTCCGGCGACTGCGGTACGGCTACTCGCCGAAACCGCCGCCGCGCTCGACTACGCACACAGCCGCGGTGTGCTGCACCGTGATGTGAAACCGGCCAACATCCTCATCGCCGAAGCCGATGCCTTCCGCGAAACCCGCGCGATCCTGACCGATTTCGGGATCGCCCGGCTCACCGACGCCGCCAGCACCAAGGTCACCGCGACCGGTACGTTCACCGCGACACTGGCCTACGGATCGCCGGAACAACTGTCCGGCGAAAAGGTCGACCACCGCTCCGATCAGTACTCGCTCGCGTGCACCCTCTTCGCGCTCCTGAGCGGCCATGCGCCGTACGCCTCGACCAACCCTGGCCAGGTGGTCATGGGCCATCTCTCCCAGCCGGTGCCGCGGCTCACCGCCGGCCGGCCCGACCTGCCTTCCGGTATCGACGCGGTACTGGAACGCGCAATGGCCAAACAGCGCCATGACCGCTACGCCACCTGCAGCGAATTCACCACAGCCGCCCGGGATGCGCTGGCGGGCCGGCATATCGCGGGCGACCTCCGCCGTTCGGCACCGACCGCGCTGAACCTATCGCCCAACGGCGGGGTCCCGGTTTCCCCGGCACCGGTCGCGCCGCAATTCCGCGCCCCGGGCCCGCCGCCCGGACCGATGGCCGCGGCACATCCGCACGCGGCCGGAGCCGCCGGACGGGACGAGCGGTTCGCAACGCGCCCATCCCGGGCCACTGCTCTCACCGCCGGAATACTCGTGCTCTTGACCGGGCTGATTCCCACGATCATGACGTTCGTCGGGCTCGGGTTCATGATATCCGGCGGGAACCCGTCCGGCGACGCGGTGGCGACGCTTATCTTTGCCTCGCTGGCGGTTCTCTACGACGGCACCGGTGCACTCTTGTTGTCGGGCCGGCGGGCCGGTCGTATTCTCGCCGTCATCTGTTCCGGACTCGGCACCGCGACCGCTGGGCTGGGAACTGTTGCGGGATTGGCCGATCGCCAACCCGGCGTGGTCGTCATCTTCTCCGTGTTGTTCGTCGTTTCCGCCGCCACACTGCTGTGCGCCGCCGCCGGCGCGACAGGCCGCTGGGTCGCTTACCGCACCGCGATCCGCAATACACCGCACTGGCAACGTTGACACCGGACCCGTGGCCGGCGCGGGGGCCGGGTCAGGCCAGATTCTCGATTTTCGCGGCCAGTTCGGCGCCGGTGAGAGGTTCGCGGGCGATCACGGCGATGGTGTCATCGCCGGCGATCGTGCCGACGATATAGGGAAGTGCCGCCCGGTCCAGGGCACTGGCCAGGAAATGGGCCGCGCCCGGCGGGGTGCGCAGGACCGCGATATTGCCGCTGCAATCGGTGGAGACCAGCAGATCGCCGAGAAGTTTCGCCAGCCGGCCGGTACCGCCGGTGACCCCGCGGACCGGGCTGCCGTCCTCGGGAACTACATAGACACCCGCGCCGCCGTCGGCCGCGCGGAGTTTGACCGCTCCCAGTTCGTCGAGATCGCGGGACAGCGTGGCCTGAGTGGTTTCGATGCCCTCGGCGGCAAGCAGATTGGCCAGCTCGGTCTGGCTGCGGACCGGATGCGCGGCCAGCAGCGCGATGATCCGCGACTGCCGCCCGGCCCGGGTGGCGGCCGTGACCGGGCCGGTCGAATGTGTGCGGGTCTCGCTCATCGTCGCTGTGCGCCTTCGCGTTCCAACAGCCAGACGAGCAGGGCTTTCTGCGCGTGCAGGCGGTTCTCCGCCTCCTCCCACACCGCGCTCTGGCGACCGTCGAGTACCTCGTCGGTGATCTCTTCCCCGCGATGGGCGGGCAGGCAGTGCAGGACGATGGCATCGGCGGCGGCGTAGGCGAGCAACCCGGCGTTGATCTGGTAGGGGCGGAACGGCGCCACCCGGTCCAGGCCGTCGCTTTCCTGCCCCATCGAGGTCCAGGTATCGGTGACCAGGACATCTGCCTCGTCCGCCGCGGTGTACGGGTCGTCGGTGACGGTGACGCTGCCACCGGTTTCCGCGGCCCGGGCCCGGGCCGCGGAAAGCACCTCGGCCGCCGGCTGGAAACCCGCGGGTGCCGCGATCCGCACATGCATCCCGGCCGTCACCCCGCCGAGCAGCAGCGAATGCGCCATATTGTTGGCGCCGTCGCCGAGGTAGGTCAGCACCTGGCCTTTCGGGTCGCCTTTGCGTTCGGTGATCGTCTGCAGATCCGCGAGCACCTGGCAGGGGTGGAATTCGTCGGACAGCGCGTTGACCACCGGAACCGTTGCCGTCGTCGCCATTTCCTCGAGGCGCTGCTGGCCGAAGGTGCGCCAGACGACGGCGTCGACATAGCGGGAGAGCACTCGGCCGGTATCGGCGAGGGTTTCGTCGCGGCCGAGCTGGGTGGTCTGCCCGTCGACCACCACCGCGTGGCCGCCCAGCTGGGCGATACCGAGTTCGAAGGAGAAGCGGGTGCGGGTGGAGTTCTTGTCGAAGATCACCCCCACCCCGCGCGGTCCCTCCAGCGGGCGGCGGGCGAACGGGTTCTTCTTCAATTCGGCGGCCAGGGCGAGGACCTCGGCCTGCTCGGCGGGGGTCAGGTCGTCGTCGCGTAGGAAGTGCCGGACCGTGGTCGAGGTCATCCCCGGGCCCCTTTCGTCTCGGCCAGTACCTCGTCGAGGATCACCGGCAGGTCCAGCACCAGATTGTCGGCCTGGGTTTCGGTGAGCACCAGTGGCGGCGCCAGCCGGATGACATCGGGTTTGGCCGGGTTCACCAGGTACCCCGCGGCGCGGGCGCGGGCTTCCACCTGCGGCGCGACCGGGTGGGTGAGGCCGATACCGATGAGCAGGCCGGCGCCGCGCACCTCGGCGATCAGCGGATGTTCCAGGACGGCGATACCGTCGCTGAGCCGCTTGCCGACGGATTCGACGTGGTCCAGCAGACCTTCCTCGGCGATGGTGCGCAGTACCGCCAGTGCCGCGGCGGCGCAGACCGGGTTACCGCCGAAGGTGTTGCCGTGCATCCCGGGGGTGAACAGATCGGCCGCGTGCCCGGCGGCCAGGACGGCACCGATCGGCAGACCCGCGCCCAGCCCTTTCGCCAGGGTCATCACATCGGGGGTGATTCCGAATGCCTGGTGCGCGTACATCTTCCCGGTCCGGCCGATACCGGTCTGCACTTCGTCCAGGACCAGCAGCGCGCCGTGCCGGGCCGTGATCTCCCGGGCCCGCACCAGGTAGTCCATCGGCGGGACCACCACACCGCTCTCCCCCAGCATCGGTTCCAGGAACACCGCGGCGGTATCGGAATCCACCGCGCGTTCCAGCATCGCCGCATCGCCGTACGGCACATGCACCACGCCGGGGGGCATCGGTTCGAACGGTGCACGCTTGGACGGCTGGCCGGTGAGCGCGAGCGCACCCATGGTGCGGCCGTGGAAGGCCTCATCACAGGCGATGATCTTGCGCCGGCCGGTGAGCCGGGCCAGTTTGAACGCCGCCTCGTTGGCTTCGGTCCCGGAGTTGCAGAAGAACGCGCGACCCTCCCCGTCACCGAAATGCGCCAGCAGGGTTTCGGCGAGTTCGACGACCGGTTCGCTGCCGTAGAGGTTGGAGACGTGACCGAGCGTCCCGAGCTGGTCCATCACCGCGCTCAGAATCGCCTGATGCGCGTGCCCGAGACTGTTGACCGCGATCCCGCCTACGAAATCGACATAGCGGTTGCCGTCCGCGTCGTACACGACCGCGCCGTTGCCCCTGGTCAGCATGACCTCGGGGGTGGCGTAGTTGCGCATCATCACATTCGACCACCGTTGCCGCAATTGCGCAGTGTTCATGCTCTGACTCCGTTTTCCTTATCCGCCGCCGGTGTGACCATGGTGCCGATCCCCTCCCCGGTGAACAGTTCCAGCAGTACCGAATGGGGTATGCGGCCGTCGATGACGTGCGCGCCCGGGACACCGCCGCGTACCGCGCGCAGGCACGCCTCCATTTTGGGGACCATTCCCGAATCCAGCGACGGCAGCAGGTCGGCGAGCGCGTCGGTGTCGATCACGCTGGTCAGCGAGGAACGGTCGGGCCAATCGGTGTAGAGGCCCTCGACATCGGTCAGGACGACCAGTTTCTCCGCGCCGATTCCCTCGGCGAGTGCCGCCGCGGCGGTATCGGCGTTGATGTTGTGCACCACGCCGTCGGCGTCGGGTGCGATGGTCGAGACCACCGGGATCCGACCGGCGCCGATGAGGTCGAGAACAGCGTCGGGATGGACATCGGTGACATCGCCGACCAGGCCGATATCGGTGGCCGCGCCGTCGATATCGACGGTGCGGCGGGTCGCGGTGAACAACCGGGCGTCCTCACCGGAGATACCGACGGCGTACGGCCCGTGCGCATTGATCAGCCCGACCAGCTCTCGCCCGACCTGACCGAACAGCACCATCCGCACCACCTCCATCACCTCGGGTGTGGTGACGCGGAAACCGCCGCGGAACTCTCCGTCCAGGCCGAGCCGTTTCAGCATGGCCGAGATCTGCGGGCCGCCGCCGTGCACGACCACCGGGTGGACGCCGACGGTGCGCAGGAAGGCCATATCGGCGGCAAAAGCACGTTTGAGGTCGTCGTCGATCATGGCGTTACCGCCGTATTTGACCACGACGATCTTATCGCGGAACTTCTGCAGCCAGGGCAGTGCGCCGGCCAGGATATGGGCTTTGTCCAGCGCGGACAGCTGGTGGATCGCTTCGGTCATGAGCTGTAGGCCGAGTTCTCTTCGACGTAGGCGTAGGACAGGTCGGTGGTGCGCACGGTCGCCGATCCGTCGCCGAGACGCAGATCGACCACCACGTGGATATCGGCGCCGGACAGGTCGATGTCACGGGCTCCCGGCGCACCGGTACCGTCGATACAGACGGGGAAGCCGTTGAACGACACCGAGATCACGTCCGGGTCCAGCCGGAAGGGCGCGGTGCCGACCGCGGCCAGCACCCGGCCCCAGTTCGGGTCGGAACCGAACAACGCCGTTTTGACCAGGCTGTCCCGGGCGATGATGCGGGCCGCGGTGAGCGCGTCGTCCTCGCTGCGAGCGCCTTGCACGGTGACCAGTACGCGTTTGGTGATGCCCTCCGCGTCGGCCATCAGCTGACCGGCCAGATCGTCGCAGACCGCCAGCACCGCGGCGTCCAGTTCCTCCTGGCTCGGCGCGACCTCGCTGGCGCCGTTGGCCAGCAGCAGCACGGTGTCGTTGGTCGACATCGAACCGTCCACGTCCAGCCGGTCGAAGGTGCGCCGGGTGGCCCTGCGCAGGGCGGTGTCGAGTTGGTCCGGGGTGGCGACGGCATCCGTGGTGAGGACCACCAGCATGGTGGCCAGCGACGGCGCGAGCATGCCCGCGCCCTTGGCCATTCCGCCCACGTTCCATTTGCCCGGGTGGTGCAGGGAGGCTTCTTTCGGCACGGTGTCGGTGGTCATGATGGCGTGTGCGGCGTCGGTTCCGCCGGACATTCCGCCGCCCATCTCGTGCACGATCTCCGTGACGGCGGGGATCAGTTTGTCCATCGGCAACCGGTCGCCGATCAGGCCGGTGGAGCACACCGCGACCTCGCCCGCACCGGTTTCGGTGCCCCAGTTGCTCAGTGCGGTGGCGAGTTCTTCGGCGGTGCGATGGGTGTCCTGGAAACCCAGCGGGCCGGTGCAGGCGTTGGCGCCGCCGGAGTTCAGGATCACCGCGCGCAGCCGCCCGGATTTCAGTACCTGCTGCGACCACTGCACGGGAGCGGCCTTCACCTGGTTGCTGGTGAACACGCCCGCGGCGGCGTAATCGGGACCCTCGTTGAAAACGAGCGCGAGATCGGGTTTACCGCTGGCCTTGAGTCCCGCGGCGATTCCGGCCGCCCGGAAACCCAGCGGCGCGGTGACACCCTGGTTGTGGACGAGGTTGGCGTCGGTGGTCACGGAGCCACTCCTACGGTGGGCAGCCCGGCGGTCTCGTCGAGGCCGAGCGCGAGGTTCATGGACTGCACCGCGGCGCCCGCGGTGCCCTTGGTCAGATTGTCGATCGCGCCGATCACCACCAGCCGGCCGGCGTCGGGGTCCACGGTCACCTGGAGGGTGACCGTATTCGCGCCGAGCACGGCACCGGTCTGCGGAAGGACACCTTCGGGCAGCAGATGCACGAACGGTTCGTCGGCGTATGCCTTTTCGTAGACCGTGCGGGCCTGTGCGGCGTCGACTCGCACGGGAGCGGTGCAGGTGGCCAGAATGCCACGCGGCATGGGCGCGAGGACCGGGGTGAAGGAGACCCGCACCGGATTTCCCGCGACGGCAGTCAGGTTCTGGGCGATCTCCGGTGTGTGCCGGTGCGCGCCGGCGATCCCGTACGCGCGGGCCGACCCCATGACCTCCGAGCCGAGCAAGCCCACATCGAGTTTGCGGCCTGCTCCCGAGGTACCGGTGACGGCCACGATGGTCACATCCGGGTCGATGATGCCCGCCGCCATCGCGGGTGCCAGGGCCAGGCTGGCAACGGTTGGATAGCATCCGGGCACCGCGATCCGGGTGGCGCCCCGCAGCGCCGCCCGCCCGCCCGGTAGTTCCGGGAGGCCGTAGGGCCAGCTGCCCGCGTGCGGCCCGCCGTAGTAACGGTCCCAGGCGGCGGGGTCGGTGAGCCGGAAATCGGCGCCGCAGTCGATGATCACCGTCGAATCGGGCAGTTCGGCGGCCAGGGCAGCCGACTGGCCGTGGGGCAGGCCGAGGAAGACGATATCGTGCCCGGCCAGTTCGGCGGCCGTGGTCGGAGCGAGGAGGCGATCGGCAAGCGGCAGCAGCTGCGGCTGGAGCGCGCCCAGCGCGGTTCCGGCGTTGTTGCCCGCGGTGAGCGCCCCGATTTCGAGGCGCCCGGCTCGGTACTCCGGATGCCCCAGCAACAGACGCAGCACTTCGCCGCCCGCGTAACCACTGGCACCGGCGACGGCCACCCGCAGGGGCGCGGTCCGGTCGGGCATATCCGTGTGATCAGCCATGTGATGATTATGCACGATCGTGCAAGCTCATTCATCGATGGGTTCGGACACCCTTCCCATCATCCACAACAGCGCAGCATGAGCGCACGACCCGAACCCCCGCCACACACCGAACGGCGCGGGCCACGATTTCGAAACGCCAGAAGGGCCGGTACACCGAGCGACCCGATCGGAGTTCGCGACTCGACATATGAACTACGCTTAGAACATGTGTTCGAATGACGCGTTCCGGTCCCAGATCCAAGCCTTGGAACATGCCATCGACACACTGCTCGATATCGATCTCGGATGCGTAGCCGATGCCGAACTCGCCGACGCCCTGCCCCGCATCGCGGCACGCGCTCGCAATCTGACCGGCTACACAGTCAGGATCAACCATCATCACGAAAACCGGCGGGCGACCCGCGCGGATCCGCCGGCCACCACCGAACTGCCGTTTCCCGCAGACCGCCGGTCGCCGACTGTGTCCCGCGCGTCGACGTCGAATCGGGTGGCGGGATCCGCCGTGACTTTCCCGGCGCCGGAGCTCGCCGACACCCTGCTCCCGGACGGCGAAACCACCGCAGCGCGACGGTGCCACGACCGATCGGGCATTGTTGGCGGAGACAATCGCCGCCCGGCCGGCGCAGACAACCGCAGCACGGCCGGGGCAGGCAATCGCAGCACCGCTGCCGCAGACAACCGCAGCATCGTGGCCCGAGGAGCAACCGTGACCGCACCCCTGCGCGTGGAGCGCACCGGCGATATCGTCGTCTGGACCATCGACAACCCCGCACAGCGCAACCCGATCTCCGACGAGGCGACCATCGCAGCCCTGGAGAACGCGGTGACCGAGGCCAACCGGGATCATTCCCTGCGCGTCGCGATCCTCACCGGCGCGGGCACGGCATTCAGCGCCGGCGGCAACGTGAAGCACATGCGCGACAAGTCCGGGATGTTCGGCGGCACCCCCGCCGAACTGCGCCAGGGCTACCGGCACGGAATCCAGCGCATTCCGAAAGCGCTGTACCACTGTGAAATCCCCACCATCGCCGCGGTGAACGGTCCCGCGATCGGGGCCGGCTGCGATCTGGCGCTGATGTGCGATATGCGCATCGCCGCCACCACCGCGACCTTCGCCGAAAGCTTCGTCCGCCTCGGCCTCATCCCCGGCGACGGTGGCGCGTGGCTGCTTCCCCGCGCGGTCGGTATGGCCCGCGCCAGCCAGCTCGCGTTCACCGGCGCGGCCATCGACGCGGCCACCGCCCTCGATTGGGGCATGGTCAACGAGGTCGTCGAACCCGACCGGCTCCTGGAAGCCGCCCACCGCCTGGCCGCCGATATCGCGGTGAATCCGCCGCACGCTCTCCGGATGACCAAACGCCTGCTCCGCGAGGGACAGCACCAGAGCCTGGAAACCCTGCTCGAACTCTCCGCCGCCATGCAGGCCATCACCCACCACACCGCCGATCACGGCGAGGCTGTCTCGGCCATGCTGGAGCGGCGGACGCCCGAATTCACCGGCGACTGACGTCCACCCGATCGGCGCGGCCCGCGCGGCGGATCCCGGGCCGCCGCCGAGTACACCGGCGGAAAGGCCGAGCTGCCGCCCGCTCACTGCAACCGGGCGGGCCGGCCCGCGTCGGCGAAACGCAGTTCGAGTTCGACAGCGATCTCGTCGACTTCCAGCGCCCGGCTCAGGGCGAGCACCGCATCGTCGGCGATACGCTGCCGCAGCGCACCGATATCGGCATCGGGTTCGGCCTGCACGATGAGGTACAACTCGGGGGCATCCCGGGGGCCGGCCAGCCAGGCGGCGGCCGACCGCACTCCCGGGAACTCCTCGATATCCGCGGCGACCGGGGCCGCGGCCGTCCGGGACGACAGTGTGGTCTGCCCGGCCGTATCGTCGGTGTCGATCCGCCACGGCCGGGACGCGGGCATCCGGAAGAACTGGGCGAACAGCCAGCGCAGGCACAGCACCGCGATCAGCGCGGCGGCGGCGATCACCGCGACGAAAACCCACGTGGGCGGTGCGGCGGTGCCGGGAACCAGCCGGGCGTCGGGATCCACCCAGTTCAACAGGTCGAAATGGGCGGCCAGCGCCAGCCCGCCACCGGCGGCGAGCGCGGCGCCGAGCAGGGCCGCCACGATCCGGTTGGCGACCGCGGGATGATCGGATCGCGCCATCACGTTCCTCCTGTTCCCGGCGATACCGCGGCCGCCGGTTTCGTCCCGGTTGCCCCGGTGCGCCGCGAGACCTCCGGGCGGGACCTGCGACGGTCGCGCGCCGTGGGAGTGGGAGCGTGCAACCCGGCGCGCACCTTCCGCACCGGATAACCGATTTCCTGGACCCGGTCCCGGACGGCGTCACAGACTCGGTCGGCCAGGCCCTGATTACCGTGCAGATCGGTGCGCGCCGTCACCGTCACCGTGTGGCGGCGGATCCTGACTCGGGCCGAATGCACGCCGGCCACCGAGTTCGCGGCGGCACCCAGCACGGCGCACAGATCCTTGCGGCGCACCCCCGCCGCGACCCCGTCGGCCGGGCCGGTGGAACGCAACGGCAGAACTGTCGCCCGGCCCGGCAGCACAGCGGCCAGCAGCAGGAGAACACCGATCGCGGCGGCGATCAGTGCTACGGCGGCCACCAGCGGGTTGTCCCAGGACAGGGCGTGCAGCTCGCGAGCGGCGCTGTCGTAGGAGAAGAATTCGCGGGTGCCGGTGAGCCGCTGGATCAGCGAGACGATCACAGCGAGGCACGCCGTACACAGCAGCAGCGCGACCAGCACCGCGAGTACGGTGCGCCGCGGCCGCCGGATCATCGCACCCGCCCGGTCGTGGCGGCCGGCCGGACCATCGCGCTGACCACGATATCGACGCGGGAGACGCCGAGACCGGTCAGTTCTTCGGTCCGCCGGATCAGATGGTCGCGGCAGTCCTCGGTGACCCGCCCGACCGGTTCGGGATAGCGCACCGGGAGCCGGACCTCGAGCGTGGTGCGATCACCGGATACCGTTGCCTCCACCTCGGCGCGGCCGCCGACGCCGGTGACCTCACGGGCGGCTTCGGCGGCGATCCGCCGGACCGCCCGTTCGCTGACGGTGGTTTCGCCGGGCAATTCGGCGGTCGCGGTGGTCACCGCCGCTCCCGGGCCCGGCCGACGGTGCGCAGCACACCGTCGAGGTCGAGCCGGCCGTCGAGCCACCGGCCCACCAGCAGGCCGGCCGCAGCGAAGACCAGGACGATGGCGAAGGCGCCGAATCCGCCGAACGCGGCGGCGAATCCGAGCGCGAGACCGATCGCCAGGCAAATCGAAGTGGCGTTCACAGTCGACTCCTCTCCACGACAGCCGGGACCCGGCTACTGGACCCGGCCGGTGGGCACGTCGGCCTCGTCGTCTTCACCGGGGAGGTGGACATCGTTGACGTTGATATTGACCTCGACGACTTCCAGTCCGGTCATCTGCTCGATCGCCGAGATCACATTGCGGCGTACGACCCGCGCCACTTCCGCGATGGCGACGCCGTATTCGACGACGATCTGCAGATCCACCGCGGCCTGGGTTTCGCCGACCTCGACCGAAACTCCCTGCCCGGCACTCGACGACGCGCCCGGAATGCGGTCGCGCAGCGCCCCGAACGCGCGGGCGGCATTACCGCCGAGTTCGTGCACGCCGTTGACTTCGCGGGCGGCGAGGCCGGCGACCTTCTGCACCACGATATCGGCGATCGTCGTCGTGCCCTGCTCGGTGACCAGGTCGGTCTTGCGCGCCGATCCCCGGTTCTCCGCTGCGCCGCGCGTGGGCGCCGCCCCGGATGCGGTATCGGTAACGGACTTCTTCTCAGTGGCCGGAGTGGTCATGGTTGCTCCTCGTTGGGTTGTCGGCCCGCTGCCGCGCAGCGGTATTCGTGTGCCGCTGTCTGTGGGACACCGGCCGAACGGGAACCTCACGCCTCACTGGGGTGACCTGCATCACCTCCTGTGCCCGACAGGGCGGCAGCATCGAGCTCGGTGACCATCAGCCGCAATTCGGCCGTCTCCCAGCGTGTTCCCGACAGCAGCCGCCTGATCGCGGCAGCGAGATCGTCCAGTAGCGGCGTCAAGGGCAGCGCGGTGGCAACGACCCGGACCTCCACCATGGTGGAGGTCAGTCCCACTGCGTACTTGCGCGCGTCGAAGGACCACCAGCCCGTACGATCCCCGGTGATCGGCGCCGCGGGGCGCAATCCGGCGTGTGCCGTCACGGCGGCGATGATCTTCTCGGCGAGCTCGGCGTCGGCGGTCACAGCCACGCTCCGGCGGGTCCGGCGATATCGATGATGCATACGCATACGCGGTCCACCTGCTGCCCGGTGTGCTCGCGAACCGCCTCGGTGATCCGCCGCTGAACCGCGCAGCCGATCTCGGCGGCCGGCCGGCCGGCGGCGATCGTGATATCGGCGGATACCACGAGCCCGGCCCCGGTCTGCCGGATCCGGATACCGCCGGCCGGGGCCGGTTCGGTACCGGTCCATCGTTGCCGGCCCGTGCGCACGACCGTGTCCAGCAATCCGCGGACACCGGGTTCCAGCCGGACCACTCCAGGTGTGTTCGCCGCGGCATGGGCGGCCACCGCGGCGATCACCGGTGCCGCCACGATCACCGTGGCGCGGGCGGCCGTCATCGGTCGCCTCCCGGGCCGGGGCCGTCCGCGTGGTACAGGTCGGCGATGTGCACATCGAGCCGGCGCAGTTCCACGCCGATGTGGTCGGGGAGGGCGGCGGCGATGCGGGCACGCACCGCCGGCAGCACATCGCCGACCGGAGGGCCGCCCGCCGGGAGAGCGATGCTCATCTCCACATCGACCGTCCGCGGTGCGCCGTCGTCCGCCCCGGCCTGCCGGATCCGGCATCGCCGGGCCCGTACCCCGGGCACCGAATCGGCCGCGTACCGCAGGACCGCCGCCACCGCTTGTGCACTGATCTCCACCGAGCCGGGGCCGGTATCGGGAAGGTCCACGGTGCGGCCGCGCCGCATCTCGGACCGGACTGCGGACATGATGCGCCCGGTGAGCCCGGGCGGCGGCGGTTCGGGTTCGGCCACCAGCTCCCGGGTCGCGGCCCGCAACGCGAGCAGGCTTTCCCGCGCCGCCCGGCAGTGCGGGCACACCGCCTCGTGGGCGTCGGGGCGCCCGGACTCGACCGCGTCGAGCCGTTCCCATACCTGTTCCAGTTCCCGGCCGCACGGCAGCCGGTAGCCCTGTTCTGTGGTGTTGTTCGTCTCGTTCACCGCCATGGCTTCATCACCTCGGACAACTGTGCTCGCGCCCGCGCGATCCGACCGCGGACCGCGGTGGTGTTCGCGCCGACGATGTCACCGATCTGCTCGTAGGACAGGCCGTGCACCTCGCGCAGCAGCCAGCAGGCGCGTTGTTCGGCGGTCAGCACCCGTAACGCGTCGTTGAGCGCTTCGAGCTGACTGCTGACCTGCACCGCGTGCTCGGGCCGGATATCGGCGCGCGGCGATTCGGTGGTGTCCGGATCGACGTCGGCCTGCGGGCGCCGGGCGCGCAGCACGTTGAGGCAGCGGTTGGTGGTCATCCGGTACAGCCAGCCGACGAATGCGGCATCGTCGTTGAGCTGGGTCAGCCGCCGCCACGCACCGAGGAAGACCTCCTGGACGATATCCTCGGCCTCGCCGCGATCGGCGAGCATCTTCACCGCCAAGCGAAACATCTGGCCCTGGTGCCGGACCACCAGTTGCTCATAGGCGGACATATCACCGTCACGGGCGCGGTCGACCAGTGTCGCGTCGTCCCATCCCGTCATCGGCGCGGATTCCAGCGCGGTCACACCACCACCTCCTGCACCCACAACACCCGCATGTTCGATGGACACCGCAGCCCCGGGGGGCATCACGCCGATCACCGCGTGATCGTCGCCACAATCCGGGCCTCTCCCGGCGCGGCAGCGCGCCGCTACCTTGTCTGGCCACCTGATCGCGCTACCCGTTCGGCCCACTGCGTAACAGGCCGTTACCGATCTGCCGACAACCCGTTCTCCGGTCCAGCGTCGGCCGGCCACCGCACCGGCGCTCACGGCGTGACCACGCTCACCCGCAATGGTCCGTGCCGTTTCCTTCGCAACCGGGTCGTTACCAGCGAACACCGGAAAAGGTGCGGAACGAAAACGGAAGGTTCGGATATGGCCGTCACCCGGAGCACCGCTCGTCATCGGAGCACGCGCCGGCGACCTGTTCGCGTCGCGGGAATGGAACGGGGCACCGCCCTGCTCGCGGCAGTGTCCTGCCTGGTTTTCGCCACGGGCACCGCGCTGCTCACCCGGTCACCGGGTACGACCGCATTCGCGACGATCGCCATCGCGCTCGGACTGACCCTCACCCTCCGCATCCTGCGGACAACCGCCTGAAAGCCCGGCGCATCGAGCACCACCCGTCGCCGAGCGATACAGCCGGGATACCGTGACACCGACGCAACTTGCGCGTGTCGATGAAGTAGTCGGTTTGCCGGAAGAAGGAATTGCCCTCGGGATGCCCTTGTCCCGATCACTCGGGGACGAGGCTCGGGAACTACGCATCCACCTGCATCCGATAGACGTGCGGGTGACCTACTGGTTCGCACCCGGAGATCACATCGTCATGCTGACCGCATTCCGCAAGACTCGGGACAACGAACGGTTCGAAGTGCTGCCGGCCGAGGAGGCGCGACGGCTCTGCTCCGAGAGCCAGATATCGATGAGGTTATCGGGATGATCGACACCTCGAAGGAGGACCGGCGATGAGCACACACGACCGGATCGCCGACGACCCGGTGCCGGCCGCAAAAAGAGACACCGACGAGTACCGGAGTGCGCGCGAAATCGCACGGGTCGAGATCGCGTTGGTGCGGGCAGTATTCAAGCGCAGGACCGCATTGGGCATATCGCAGACGGAACTGGCCAGACGAGCACAGATGACACAGCCGGCTGTGTCCCGGCTCGAGGCCGGCGGTGGCGGTGTACCGAGGCCGGCAGTGCTGGACCGTCTAGCACGCGCTCTCGGGGTGCGGTTCTCGGTGACAGTCGGTGCTGACAACGCCGACGAAACACTCGGACTGATTGCCTGACCCAGTACAACGCTGACACAACTACGAACAGACCCCCCGAGTCCGGTACTGCTACCGGGTCCGGGGGTCGTGATTCGCCAGGTCAGAAGCGGTCGAACTCGCCATCCTTGACACCGGCGAGGAAGGTGTCCCATTCACCGGGGGTGAATATCAGGGCGGGGCCGGAGGGGTTCTTGGAGTCGCGGACGCCGACATGCCCGTCGTCCAGGTGGGCAGCCTCGACGCAATCGCTTCCCCCTTGGCTACGGCTGCTCTTGAACCAGGAGGCCCGAGACAAGTCGATCATTCTCACTCCTTCGAAATCCGCAGCATCAAGTCCCTGGATGCCGACGGGGACAACGCTACATGCCGGATACGTTCGGCTTCGCGAGAGTACTTCGCCACCTCCGCCGTGCGCTCGATATACAGATCACCGGTGAAGCCCTCCATGAAGGCCACAGGCGGTTCCTGGAGTTTGGAGGCACGCAGCGGCGGGAAGCTGAACAGAACGAATGAGCGCGACATCAGTCCGACCGGGTTGGTCTCGGTGTTGGGCACTATCCGTACCTCGACACCGGGAGATTCAGACCTCTCGATCAGGTGTTTCACCTGGTCTGCAATGACAGATGAGCTGCCGACCCTATACCGGAGGACCGCTTCGGTAAGAATGGCCTCGAACTTGAAGTTCGGTCGGTCCAAGAGGTTCTGGCGTCGCTGCGCAAGGTCCAAGGTTCGGTTGACTTCCTCTGTGGAGCGATCCGGGTTCGTGGCCCAGGTGAGCGCCTGCCGGTAGTCGCGAGTTTGCAAGAGGCCGGGAACCACGGTCGTCTGCCAGGAAGTCACCCAATTCGCCGCCTCCTCCAGGGCGAGATAATGATCGAATCCCGACACCATCGCGTCGGCGTAGGCGCGCCACCATCCGCCACCGGACGCAGTGGCCTCGCGGATCTCGCGGGCGAGGTCGAGTAGCAGCCTGCGCTCCGCGTCGGTTGCCTCGTACGCATTCGCCAGCGCATTCAGACCCAAGTCGGTGACCTTCGTCTGCCAGCCGTCTTCGATGCGCCCGTACGACTGGGGAGAGATCTCGGCTACTCGCGACGCCGCCGACTGCGTGAATCCGGCCCGTTCGCGGAGTTTGCGTAGTTGTCGGCCCAGGGCCCGTCTGGGCAGCGTGGACGCGTTCGTACGTGTCGATCCTTTTGCCATGTGGTTGCCTTTGCTAACAGTAAATGTGAATTCTGGAAGCCCGCACAGGGAAGCTGGTACATGGAAACCTCAGCCCCGCAATGATTGTGGAGGAATTTCAAAGATTTGTCTTGGAAAATCCAGTTTCCGGCTTCCCAATCCGGCTGAGTCAGAGCTCTACTGAGTGTGCGCCCGGTGCGGGCCACCTCGAATCGCAGTCGAGAACACCGGTTCGACGCCAGGAGTGCCGGAAACCGGTGGTCTGTCACAACACAACCAGTGCAGCCGAAAAGGCCGCTGATGCCGCGTGCCCGACCCCGCACCGGGCGCACGCCAAAGCCTATGTCATGAGCGGGGATTCATCATGTGCGCAAATGAGCCATTGCCGGTGCGGGTCCGCGGCGAATCCATCGAGCGTCTGCCCACCGCGTGGGCGTTACCCACGCTCGCCCACCTGGAACTGATCCGTGAAGCCCTGCAGAGTTGGGCCGAGGACGATGAGCATGCCTGACCGGACACCGGCAGCGGTCGCGCTCATCCGGTTGGATATCCCCGTCGCTGATATCGACCTGCACGCAGTCGCCGAGCGCTACGGATGCCGGCTGCTGCATACGGTGCGAACGAACGCCCGGCCGTTCGTCGCCGCGCACGCACTCGCCCGGTACGCCGCCGAATACGATGCGCGCGCCGTCATCGTTCCCGGACTCGCGCACGCCGCCGATATCCGCCGGATCATCACCGAGAACGCCGCGCTCATCACGCCGAACCGGGTCTACCCCCGCGGCTACCGCTGGCACGGAGAGGATTTCACATGCCGTGGGGAGAGGTAGCGCTCACCGTGGTGATCTTCGGCATGCTCGGCTCGATCGGATACACGATCCTGCTGGCCCGGTCGATCGAACTGGACGAGACAACGCCCCGGGCACCGTCCGCGCTGGAACGGCTCTTACAGCATTTCCACGTGCGGTGAACGGTGCCGAGGACTCGACCGGAAAGACCCCATGCCACGATGGCGCCGGACCCTCGCACCCGGCGGGATGATCCACCCGGGCCGCCGTCCGGCCACACACCCCGTGTCCCCGAATGCCGCAAGGGCGGCCGAACGCTAGTCCACCGGGGCCGTGGGCGTCGGGTCGGCAGCACCCCTGCCCGCCAGCGCCGCACAGGCCGCGTCCACGGCCGCGGTCCGCAGTTCGTCCACCGGGACGTCGGCGAGCAGGACCAGGCAATCACCGAGACCACCGAGTGCCACGATGGCGCGTGCCCGGTCGGCGACACCGGCGTCCGGACCGACCAGCAGCGTGGTGAGCCGGCGACGCCAGTCCACCACATTCTGCAAAAAGCCCAGTTCGCCCAGGGGCGCGATATCGCGCAGCAGCAGGGCGGTTACTGCGCGGTGCGCGTAGGAGACGTCGAAATAGCGGGTGAGCAGCTCGCGTGCGTCCACCGGCTCGTTGCCGTACCGCGCCTCGTCCGCGGCGATCACGGCTTCGACATCGTCCACGAGCGGCTGCATCAGGCTGCGCAGGAGGTCTTCCCGCGAGGCGAAGTGGTAGTACAACGCGGGTTTGGTGATACCCAGGCGTTCCGCGATCTGGCGCAGGCTGGTCTCCCGGATCCCGTGGGCGGCGAACAGTTCCAGTGCGGCGGCCTGGATGCGGTCACGCGTCTCGGTGGATCGGGCTCTGGGCATCGAACCACCCTAGCGTGTTGACCGCCCGGTAAGTAAACTCGTTTACCGACCGTTAAGTAAACGAACGAGGAGCAGTGGTGGACATCCTGATTTCCGGCGCCGGCGTCGCGGGGCCGGTGCTCGCGTACTGGTTGCAGCGCTACGGGTACACGCCGGTGGTGGTCGAACACACCCCGCGACCCCGGCTCGGGCTGGGCGGGCACGCGGTGGACCTCTTCGCACCCGCGAGCGAGGTGATGGACCGGATGGGCCTACTCCCCCGGCTCCAGGCGGCTCGGGTGGAGACCTCCGCGCTGCGCTACGAACTGCCGGGCGGCTCCTCCATCGATGTCGATCTGCGCGATATCTCGGAAGCCTTCGCCGACGACCGGCACCTGGAGATCATGCGGGGCGACCTGGCGACGATCCTGCAGGACGCCACCGCTGACCGGGTCGAGTACCGGTTCGGCGATTCGATCGCCGCTCTCGCCGAGGACGCCGCCGGTATCGACGTCACCTTCGACAGCGGTCGCACCGGCCGGTTCGATCTCGTCCTCGGCGCCGACGGCCTGCACTCCGCAGTGCGCCGGCTGATCTTCGGCCCGGAAGACGAGTTGAGCCACCACCTCGGCGGATATCTCGCGGTGGGCACCCTGCCGAACTATCGCGAGCTGACGACGCACACGGTGCTGTACAACGCGGTGGACCGGATCGCCGCCATGTACCCCGTGGCGCAGACGGGGCAGGCCCGCGCCGTATTCCTGTTCCGCCACCCCACCGAACTGGTCTACGACCACCGCGATATCGACGCCCAGCGCCGGCTGCTGCGGACGGAGTACCGCAACGAGGGCTGGGAGATCCCCCGGCTGCTCGACGAGATGGACCGGGCGGACGACTTCTACCTCGATGCCATCAGCCAGATCCGGATGGACTCGTGGTCGCGGGGGCGGGTATCGCTGGTCGGGGACGCCGGATACGCCCCGGGTCCCGCGGTAGGCGGCGGCACCACCCTGGCCGTCGTCGGCGCCTACCTGCTGGCGCGGGCCCTCGCCGAAGCCGGCGGCGCACACCAGCAGGCGTTCACCGTCTACGAACGACAACTGCGCGACTATGTGCGACGCTGCCGCGAGGCGGCGCCCGGTGTACTGCGCCGCGGAATCCCCCGCTCCCGGGCGCACCTGCGGTTCAACGCCCTGGCCACCCGCCTGCTGACCCGGATGCCGGCTGCGCTGCGCACGCGGCTCCTTGCCGGTGGCGCGAGCAGCGCTCTGTCGTCGTTCGCTCTCCCGGACGAAGCGGCACCGCCCGAGTTGGACGCGCAGAAACGCGTCGGGTAATCGCCGGATTCACCGACTTTTCAGTACGGGACGTGCAATGTGCGCTGCCGGGCCGCGCCCAGATCGGTGTGAGAGCGGTGCCCGATCAGCCCGGATGACGCGCGCCGACGTGATGATCGGTGTCCTGCCACGCCGGTCGGCTGTGTAGCCGTGCCGGTGATCGGTGGGTGGGCATCCGGGCTCGCGCAATGTCTTGGCGATACGCGCGCCGTGGCACGGACAGTGCACGCGCGGGGTCCGGTGACGACGTAGAAGACCAGCGCCGGGGCGCCGCGGCGGCAGCTGGTGCGGCGCCGCCCGGCCGGACGCACGGGGGCGCGGACCGTTGCCGCGGCTACTTCTTCTCGACTACCCGCTCCCCCTCGCCCGGCTTCCAGATCGTGATCTTCAGGGTGTCGTCGCCGACCTCCACCGACGATGCGGAGGTGAGGTCGGCGACGAAGAAGTGGTCGAACGCCTGGCCGCGCAGGTCCATCCCGCTGTCCTCGTACAGGAACTCGGCGAAACGAGTGTGCAGCGCGGTATCCGGATCGTCGACCACGACGCCGAAGAGTTTCGCGTCGCCCTCGGAAACCATGGTGTCGACCGTGGCCGTATGCAGACAGAACCGGGGATCGCGCAGCAGATCCCGGAATTTGGTGGTGCCGGGCATACCGGCGATCACCAGTTTCTCCTCGAAAATCATCGGTTCCACCGGGCTGATGCGGGGATATCCGTCCGACCGCAACGTCGCGAGCATGCACAGGTTGCCCGTCGCGAGATGGCGGCGGCGGAAGATCTCACTGATATGCGGCGCTTCCGCAGTGAACTCGTTCCATGTCGTCATGATGCCGACGGTACGACGCCGATATGACAATTCGGAGCACGACGGGCCGCAGCCTTCCCTGTTGCCGCCGAGCGCCGCCGGTCGACACCGTCTCGGCGCGTAATGCCCAGAATCCGGGACGGAGCGTTTCAGCGCCCATGGTCCCGGACGGCTGTCAGCCCGAATTCCGCAGGGCCGTGGCCAATCCGTTCATGGTGAGCAGGATCCCGCGTTTGACCAGTTCGGAATCGTCGCCGGCGCGCAGCCGGCGCAGCAATTCGACCTGCATCTGATTCAACGGCTCCAGGTACGGGAACCGGTTGTGGATGGATTCCGCCAGGGAGGGGTTATCGGCAAGCAGGTGATCGTTCCCGGTGATCGCGGCGTGGATGGCGACCGTCCGGGCATGCTCGCGTTCGATCATCCCGAAGATCCGTTCCCGCAGTTCGCTGTCCTCGACCAGTTCGGCATAGCGGGCCGCGATCGCGAGATCGCTTTTGGCCATCACCTGAGCCAAGTTCGACAGCACGGTGCGGAAGAACGGCCACCGCCGGTACAGATCCGACAGACGGGCGAGCCGCTCCGGATCGCCGTCCACCCATTCCTCGAGCGCGGTCCCCGTGCCATACCAGCCGGGCAGCATCACCCGGGCCTGGCTCCACGACATCACCCACGGGATGGCGCGGAGATCGCCGACGGATTTCGTGGGTTTGCGGGAGGCCGGACGGCTGCCGATATTGAGATCGCCGACCTCGGCGACGGGTGTCGATTGCCGGAAATAGTCGACGAAACCGGGGGTGTCGTGCACGAGCCGGGCGTAGGCGGCGCGGGCGCGGGCGGCGAGATCGTCCATGAGGGCGTAGGCGGATTCGGCGTCGGCTCCCAGACCCTCGACATCGAGCAAGGTCGATTCGAGTGTGCCCGCGATCAGCGATTCCAGGTTGCGGTAGGCCGAACCGGGTTCGGCGTACTTCGCGGCAATGACCTCGCCCTGTTCGGTGAGCCGAAGCGCTCCGCGCACCGCCCCGGCCGGCTGGGCCAGGATCGCGTCGTAGCTGCGCCCGCCGCCGCGGCCCACGGTGCCGCCGCGACCGTGGAAGAGCCGCAACCGGATTCCCTGCTCCCGCGCCAACTCCACCAGATCCAGCTCGGCGCGGTAGAGCGCCCAGTTGGCGGCCAGATATCCGCCGTCCTTGTTCGAATCGGAATACCCGAGCATCACCTCCTGGCGCATACCGCGCGCGGCGACCAGCTCCCGGTATTCCGGGACCGCCAGAGCCGCACCGAGCGTGGCCGCACCGGCCGCGAGATCCTCGATGGTCTCGAACAGCGGCACGATCCCGACCGGGCAGAACGGAGCACCGCCGGCCTCGCCGGGATCGAGCAGGCCCCCCTCCTTCAGCAGCAGCGCCGCCTCGAGCAGATCGCTGACCGAGGTGCACATGGAGATGATGTAGTTCGGCACCGCCTCCGGCCCCAGCGCGGCCACCACTTCGGCCGCGGCCCGGATGATGCCCAGTTCCTTGGCAGCCAGTTCGCTCAGCCGCGCATGCGGACCCAGCAGCGGACGGCGAGTGCGCAGTTCCCCGGTGAGCAGATCCACCCGGCCGGCTTCGGGCAGGCTCGCGTAATCGGCGTGCACTCCGGCCCACGCCAGCAGTTCGGCCACCACTTCTTCGTGGGTTTCGGAGTTCTGCCGCATATCCAGGCCCTGCAGATGGAAACCGAACGCTTCCACGGTATGCCGCAGGGCCGCCAGCCGGTCGTCGGCGAGCAGACCGTCCCCGCTCGCACGCAGGGAAGCGTCGACGGCATCCAGATCGTCCAGCAGTTCCTGCGGTGACGGGTAAGGGCTGACACCGGTCACCACCGAACCCCGGCCGGTGAAGTCCCGCAGCGGGCTGTCGGCCGCGGCGACCGAATCCGGCAGGGTCGCCGCGGCATCGCCGGCGCCGGCTCCCACGGCCCGCAGCGCATCGCGTGCGGTCACCGTGAGCCGCGCCCGGATGCCGTAGAGCGCCCGGCGGTACGGTTCGTCGGCATGGATATCGGGATCCGGGTATCCCGCATCCGACAGCGCGCGCAACGCCGGCGACACCGGAGCCAGCCGCGCCGACACCGCGAGCGTTTTCTCCAGCTGCGCCAGATCACGCAGGTACCGCCCGAACGCGACACCAGCAGCATGCGCGGCGGCGGTCCGCACCACCTCGGCGGTCACGTACGGGTTGCCGTCCCGGTCGCCCCCGATCCACGAACCGGTGCGCAGAATCGGTTTCGGCAGCAGCCGCTGCTCGGGCCAGCGTGCCCACAGCGCCGCCCGCACATCGGCGTTGATCGCCGGAATCACGTCGAGCAGTGTCAGGTCGTAATACCGCAGCCCCACCGCGATTTCGTCCTGGATACGCAAGCGGGACAACCGGATCAGCGCCGTCCGCCACAGGGTGAGCACCTGGCGGCGGATCTCCCGGTCGAGGCCGGGCTGTTCGGCTGCCGGTGCGCGCAGCCGCTGCCGCATGAGATCGGTGATCCGGGCCTGGGTGTCGAATACCGTGCGCCGGCGGGTCTCGGTGGGATGGGCGGTGATCACCGGCGACACCAGGGCGTCGGCGAGTAGTTCGGCGACCCGCTCCCCGCGCACTCCGGCCGCGTCCAGCTTGCGGTAGGTGGCGGCCAGCGAGGAATCCTGCGGCGGCTCGCCCGCGGCCTCGTGCACGGCGCGGCGGCGGTCGCGCTGGATATCCTCGGCCAGATTCGCCAGCAGCACGAAGTAGCTGAACGCCCGGATCAACGGGAGCGCCACCGCGATATCCACCCCGGCCAGCATTTCGGCGACCGCGCTGCGCCGCACCTCTTCCCGGCGCACCCGGAACGCCTCCACCCGGACCTTCTCGACGAGGTCGAAAACCTCCGGCCCCTCGTGATCGCGGATCGTATCCCCGAGTACGCCACCGAGGAACCGGATATCCTCGCGGAGCGGCCGGGTCGCGTCGTTTCCACTACCGGTCTGCGCATCGCCCATGGTCGGACAGTATGGTCGCCCGACCCGTCCCGGTCTGTGACGACGCACACGGCATCGCCCGAACCGTAGTCGATCCGGCCGCCGCGCCCGGGTCAGCCGAGCGGTTGAGAGAACCGCAGGAAGTTACCCCACGGGTCGGCGAAACCGCAGTCACGCACGCCGTAGGGCTGGTCCGCCGGTTCCTGGGTCACCCGGACACCGGCGTCCTGCAGCCGCGCGAACGTCGCGTCGGCCGATTCCGTGGTGAAGATGAGTGTCCCGTGCGCGCCGGCGGCGAGCCGCCGCTGCGCCTCTTCCCGCTGTACCGGGTCCGGCACCATATCCGGTGTCTCCAGGAGGAACTCGAGGCCGGGCTGCCCGGCAGGCCCGACAGTCACCCAGCGCATCGGGCCCAGCGGTACATCGGCCCGCACCTCGAGCCCGATCACATCGCGATAGAACTCCAGCGCGGCCTGCTGATCGCCGACCATCACGGCGATATGCGACAACGCGAGATCTTTACCTGTACTCATCTATCTCTCCTCCGTACCGGGAATCACCGCGGGCGACCGTCCGCACCGCTGTGGTCACTACTCCGACGCCGCGCGCCGCCGGAATTCATCGCTCGCCGCATATTCTTCCGGTCGACCGCAGTGCCGGCTCGGCAACCACACCGCGGTCGCGACGATCCCCCACCCGGAGACGAGTTCGGCGGCGTTGGCCAGCAGATCCGCAGCAGCGCGGCGGAGACCACCGCCATCGTCGCGGTCGTCACCGTCCACAGCCGGTATCCGCGCACCCGCCTCAGGCCGTCCGAGACACTCCGGTCGTGGTGGCATCGGCGAAGGACCTACCGAACCGGTGCCACGGCAGCATCCCCGGCGAGGACGGCGCGGCAACACAGGATCACCAGCAACGCGGTCGCCACGAGTACACCGCTGCTCACGACCGGCCCGAGTGCCCCGAGCCGCGTTCCCAAGGCGAACGCCGCCACCAGCGGGCCCACCACAGCTCCGATATTGAGCGCGGCGGTCGCATAGGACCCGCCCATGGCCGGCGCCGCCGCGGCCTCGTGCAGGACACGGGCGATCAGGGTGCTGCCGAGCGCGAAAGACAACGCGCCTTGGACGAAGACGAGGGCCAGCAATACCGGGGGCCGGTCCGCGGAGACCGCCGTCGCGAACCAGCCGGCGCACAGCAGCGGTCCCGCCACCGCGACGACCACCCCGGGGCGGGCGTCGGACAGCCGGCCGGCGACGGTGACTCCGGCGAACGATCCGGCGCCGAAAAGCACCAGCGCGACCGGCACCCACAGGCCGCCCAGCCCGGACCGGTCCGTCACCAGCGGGGCGAGGAAGGTGAAGGCACCGAAGGTGGCGGCATTCACCAGAGCGCCGAGCAGCATGACGGCCAGCAGGCGGGGACGGGTCAGCACGGTGAGTTCGGCGGCGAGGCCGAGGTCACGGTTGTCCGCGTCCCGCGTCCGGGCCGGGATTCCGGTGAGCACGCCGATCGCGGCAGGCACACAGAGCAGCGCGACCGCCCAGAAAGTGATGCGCCACCCGAACACCGCGCCCAGCAGCGCACCGCCGGGAACCCCCGCGATGGTGGCCATCGTGGTCCCCGAAAGCAGTATCGCCAGCGCGCGACCCCGCCGGTCGCCGGGAACCAGCCCGGTGGCGGCGGTCATGGCGACGGCGAGAAATCCGGCGTTGGCGAGGGCTGCCACCACCCTGGTCGCCATCAGCACCGGAAACTCGCCGGTGACAGCCCCGGCGATATGCGCCGCCAGGAATACGAGGACGAAGACCAGCAGGCTCGCCCGCACCGGCCGATTCCGGGCGAGGGCCGCCATCAGCGGCGCGCCGACGGCCATTCCGACGGCGAACGCCGAGGTCAGCAGGCCGGTATCGGCGATATCGACGCCGAGGTCGGCGGCGATGTCCGGGACGAGCCCGGCGAGCATGAATTCCGAGGTACCCATGGCGAAAATCGCCATGGCAAGCAGATAGAGAGCACAAGGCATCTAAGGAACTCCGAGGTGGGAGAGACATGGCATAACGTCTCGCCACCCCGGTCAGCTACCAGAAGGTCGCCGGTGGGCGGTACCGGCAGCGGAGGGCACCGCCGCGGAACAAGGGATCAGGGGCTGACGGGGGTGACCGACAGCCCTGCCCTGGATGCTTCCGGACTCGACATGGCGGGCACATTACCCACCACCCGCTCGCGGCGCATCACCTTTTCCGTCGCCCGGCTCCGGTCAGGCGGTGGTATCCGGGCGGACCCGCACGGTCACCCGGCCTTTCTCGTCGCGCCGGGCCGTCGCATGCCCGCGTATCTGTCCCTCTCGGAAATGCAGCAGGATCGGGCTGCCCTCGCCGAGGAAATTCCGCCACCATGTTTTCTTGTCGGGCATGGCGACACCGATGACGTATTCGTCCCCCTTCTTCATGAAGTTGACCGGGGTACGGAAGATCCGGCCCGACCGCCGGCCCACGTACTCGATCTCCACGAACCCTTTGCTCATCAGCGGCCCCAGAAACGGGACGCGCAGCAGCGCCACCACTCCGGAGTTGAACCCCCGCACCGCACGGCCCATCGATGTCGATGCCACGGAATCCTCCTGTTGGATAGCGATACGCTCGGATGTGTCCCGACCCTAGCGGCTCCCGGGGTCGCCCGCCGGGCGCAATCAAGACACGAAGCCGATTCTTGCAGCAACGGCGGCGAATTCCGGTATCGCGGCGCCGAAACTCGTGGGTACGGGACCACAGACCGGGCCGCCCGGGGCACACCGAGATGCTTCGGTGCCCAGGCGCCGAACGTGGACGGGACTGCTCCCCCTGCACGCCGCGTCCGGTTTGCGCGCCGTCTGCTGGGCTGCCACCATCTCCTGCCGGGTGGTGCCGGAGCTCGGACGGCCACCACGATCGACCCGCCGGCGGGAGCCCCCGGCCGACGGTGTACAGCAGCATTTCGATACGGAGTTGGGTGGATGCTCAAGGGTTTCAAAGATTTTCTGATGCGCGGCAACGTCATCGACCTGGCCGTCGCCGTGGTGATGGGTACCGCGTTCACCGCGATCGTCACCTCGGTCACCAAGGGTGTGCTGGAACCCCTGCTCGCCGTATTGGGCGGCAACGGCCAGCTCGGTTTCGGCGTCACCTTGGTCGCCGGCAAGCCCGCAACCTTCGTTGCACTCGGACCGATCATCAGCGCCGCCATCAATTTCGTAATGGTCGCCGCGGTGCTGTATTTCGCGCTGATCCTGCCGATGAGAACCGTGCAGAAGCGGTACCTCGCCCGTAAGGGCGCCGATACGGAGAAGCCGGTCCCGACCGATACCGAACTGCTGATCGAGATCCGCGACCTGCTGGCCGAGCGCGCCGCCGCGGCGCAGAACGGCTCCGGTGGCAACGGATCGGAGAAGGAGTCGGCGCGCGTGCCTTCGCCGTCGGCCTGAGTCGCCCGCTCGCGGGTATACGCACCGAACGCCGCGATACTTGCCCAGTGGCCCGAGTCCGGAACGAAATCGCGGTCGGCGGCGAGCCCGGATCGGTCGATCCGGCGTTACCCCGTGGGCGCGAGGATCTTCAGGACCTCGTCCGAGTGATAGAACGGCTCCAAGCGTTCCCGCAGGAGCTGTTCCAGCACACCATCGCGTTTCGCGGCTTCCACTACAGCGGGGCCGTAGCGCAGGATCTCGGTGATGATGTCATCACCCGTCAAGCCCAGCTCCGTGAGCACGGCGGCGAGGGTGTGGTCCCGGTACTTCTCGTGGAACACCTGGACGCATTCGTCGACGAGCAGGCCGAAATACTCCTTCTCCCGGGTTGTCACCGCGATCCGGTAGCACAGCCGGACCAGCTCGTTCAGATCCTGTTTGGTGAGGTATTCGCGCAGGCCGCTGATCGGTTCGTCGGCGTGCAGATCCCAGAATTCCATGGTGGCGTCGTGCACGGGGGCGTCGCGCAGCATTTCGCGGATTGCGTTGTTGGTGCGTTTGAGCGCGTACATGGCGCCCTTGCCCGCGATATCGCCCAGGATGGTGTTGCTCTCGGCGGCTTTGCGGGCGCGGTCGGCGGCGGATTGGCCGAGCGACATCAAGGTGCCCATACCGGGGATCTTCTCCGCCCGCTGCCGGTTGGCCTCAACGAAATCGCCGACCAGTTTGTCCACGAATTTGGAGGCGACGGTGGCGACGAGTGGGCTGTCGGTGAGTCGTTCCAGCACCCGCTCCTGGGTCTGGTGCATATCGACGATCTTCTGCAGCAGCGCCTCGACCGGTTCGCGTTCGACCAGTTCGCCGAGGGTGTGGTCTTCGTTCGCGGCGATACTGTCGTAGATCGCGTCGGCGAACAGCCCGACCGTATCGGCGAGCACGGCGCTACCGCCGACTTTGTCCACGACCGTGGCGACCGTGCTTTCGAGCTGCTCGACTCCGACCACTTCACCGGCGGGTACGGTGGCCGCCACATCCAGGACAGCTGCCACATCACGGGCGACGACCTCGGCGAACCGGTCGCCGCTCACCTCGTCGAGCAGCCACCGCACTTGCGCGTCGAGGAGCCGGTCGGCAAGGGCACGGGCCGTCGCGTCGGCGGTTTCGGTCACCGATTCTCCTTCGGATCGGGTTCCTGCGGCCGGCGCAGGCCGCAGCGAAGCGGACGTATCGCTGCACGGTCACCGAGCGGTGACCGGCCGTGTAGGCGATACGGCGTGACGAGCCTATATCGGGCCGGGCACCGGCGACATACTTGTCTGAGACGGATCGGTGCGGCCGCGGCACGACCACCACATCTTCCGGGAACACCACCGGAGTAATCGCTCTGACCTGCGGTTACCCCACGAATCACGAGATCCCGCGATAGCGCCGCGACTATTGCGTGGGCCGAATCACAACGGGAGGCCGCAGTGAGACCTGTGGGCGTCGACATATGGGCGAGGTCGGCGGTCGCCGGCAGGACGGCTGATGCGATGAATGCGGTGATCGTTGAACTGTCCCTGCCGCCACCGGTTTTCCGCACGACACTGTGGCCTCGGGGCGAGTACCGCGACCCATTACAGTGCGTGGCGGCCGCAATCGCGCGCACCACCGGGCCCGGACCTAGCGACCGTCTCCTTCGTGCAGGGAGGTCCGGATCTGTTCGAGGCGTTCGCGCGCCGCCTGTTCTCGCGCTTCCCATTGTTCCTCGACACCGCGCCCGGCCGCGCTCTGCCGGTCGAGTTCCCGGTGGCCGAACGCTGTTCCGATCCGCCGCTGTACCTTGTCGCGGACCGAGTCGAAGGTCGGCAGGCCGCCACCGGTGTAACCGCCCGTGGTGCCGTCGCCGCCCGCTACGGCACCGGAGATCTGCGCCGCCGCCGACTCCACCGCACTGCCGGCGGGAACGCTCGTCGGCGCGTTTCCGGTGATACCGGCCGGGGCGGCACGTCCGGTATCCGACAGCAACCGGGTCGCGACCTCGTACAGCGGGGCCAGTTCCTCCCGGCCCGCCGTGGCGACGACGAGTACGGCCAGCAACTGTTCGTCGGGCAGGGCCGCCAACCGCGCGGCGAGCGCGCCCGGATCGCCTGCGTTCGGTTCACTCATACGACCAGCCTACGACTTCCGGCCCGCCCGTTCGGACCGACCGCAAGCCGGTTGTCTATGAACGGATCACAGCGCCCACCGCGTCCGCGGCGGCGGCCACCGCGGCATCGCGCGCGGCACTGGCCTCGTCCTCGGTGAGGGTGCGATCGCCGGCCCGGAACCGCAGCGCGTAGGTGAACGATTTACGGCCTGCACCGGCTTGCGCGCCCTCGTAGACATCGAACAGCGCGATATCCTCGAGCAGTTCCCCGCCGCCGGACCGCAACGCCGTCTCGACCGCGGCCGCCGGAACCTCCGCGGGAACACTCACCGATACATCCTGCAGCACCGCCGGGAACGGGGAAATGGCCGGCGCCGGCCGGGATTCGGTCAGCGGCAGTGCATCCAGGTCGAGTTCTACGGCGCAGGTACGCGGCGGCAGGCCCGACCGTTCCAGCACCCCGGGATGCAGTTCACCTGCGTACCCGACGACCGTATCGCCGACCACGAGTTCGGCGCAGCGGCCCGGATGCCAGGGCAGGTACTTCCCGGGCCGGCGCTCGATCCGGACACCCGCCGCCTCCGCGATCACGTCGGCGAGGGCGAAGGCATCGGCGGCCTCGGCCGCCCGGCCCGGCCCCCACGGACCGCGCGGTTCCCGGCAGCCGGTCAGCACCAGCCCCACATGCTGCGGCTGCGCGGGCAGCGAATCCAGCAATTCGGCGATCTCGGCATCGGTCGGACGCCGGTCCACGGGCAGCGGGTCGACCGCTTTGGTGTCCGGGCCCGGTAGCACTACCTGGGCGATCCCGTAGAGCGCGAGATCGCGGGCGCCGCGCGAGATATTGCGAGCGGCGATCTCGAGCAGGCCCGGCAACAGGGTGGTGGCCAGTTCGGCGCGTTCGACGTCCAGCGGGTTCAGCACCCGGGTCGTCGTGCGCCGCGGATCATCGGCTTCCAGGCCCCAGGTATCGAAAACACCCGCGGGCAGGAACACCGGCGGCGGCACCTCGACGCAGCCGGCGAAGGCCAGCGCCCGGCTCACCGCCCGGCGGCGCCGCTGCACGGCGGTCAGGCCGCGCCCCGCCGGCGCCTGCGGCAGGACCAGCGGGATCTGCTCGAGCCCCTCCAGCCGCAGTACCTCTTCCACCAGATCGGCGGGCTGGGCCAGATCCGGCCGCCACGACGGCGGCGTCACCGCCAGCTGGCCGTGACCGCTGGCCTCGTCGACAGCGACCTCCACTTGGCAGCCGATCTGGGTGAGCCGGCGCGCGGAGGTACCCGGGGGGTAGTGAACACCGGCCACCCGGTCCGGCAGGTCGATATCGATGCGGATCGGAGGGGCCGGCTCGAGCTGGGTGCGGATATCGGTGAGCGTGGCCTCGACCGTGCCGCCCGCGATTTCGGCGAGCAGCGTCGCGGCGCGGTCCAGCGCGGCCAGGTTGAGTTCCGGATCCACCACCCGTTCGTAGCGTTTACTCGCCTCCGACACCAGTTTGTGCCGGCGCGCGGTGCGGTAGATGAGCAGTGGGTCCCAGGTCGCGGCTTCCAGCACCACATCGGTGGTCTCGGCGCTCACTTCGGTGGACGCCCCGCCCATCACACCGGCCAGCGACACCACGCCGGTGTTGTCGGCGATCACCACGTCCTCGGCGTCGAGTTCGCGTTCGGTGTCGTCGAGGGTGCGCAGGGTTTCGCCGGTCCGGGCGCGGCGGACCACCAGGCCACCGCTGAGTTTCGCGGCGTCGAACGCGTGCAGCGGCTGGCCCAGTTCGAGCATGACGTAGTTGGTCACATCGACGGCGGGCGAGATGGGCCGGACACCGGACAGCAGCAGCCGCCGCTGCAGCCACCACGGGCTCACCGCCTGCGGGTCGATACCGGTCACCCGGCGGACCCCGAACCGCGTGCAGCGCGATTCCGCTTCCACCCGAACCGGCCAGGCATCCGGCCCTTCCGGCAGCGTTCGGACGGCGGGGTCGGCGTATTCGAGATCGAAACCGCAGGCCAGTTCCCGCGCGAGCCCGCGCACCGAGAAGCAGTAGCCGCGGTCGGGGGTGATATTCAGCTCGATGACGGTATCGCCGAGGCCGAGCAGTTCGTTGGCGTCGGTACCGGGCTCGGCGGTACCGGGTTCCAGTACGAGGATGCCGGAGTGATCCTTGCCGATACCGAGTTCGGCGACCGAGCAGATCATGCCGTTGGAGATATGCCCGTAGGTTTTACGCGAGGAGATGGCGAAGCCACCGGGCAGCACCCCGCCGGGCAGCACCACGACCACCAGATCGCCGACGGCGAAGTTGGTCGCTCCGCAGACGATCTCCTGGAGTTCGTCCGCCCCGATATCGACCTTGCAGAAGCGGATGGGCTTTTTGAACTCGGTGAGTTCGGTGATCTCGGCGACCCGGCCGACCACCAGTGGATGCTCGATATCGCCGCCCACCGGTTCGAGCCGGTCGATCTCCTCGACCTCGAGCCCGACCCGGACGAATCCGGCATCGAGTTCTTCCGGCGTGACCTCCCAATCGGGGACGGTGCGGCGGATCGTTTCGGTCAGCCAGGACTGCGCTACTCGCACTGTGGGTGTTCGCTCTCTCGCTCGGGAAATCAGGACCGGATACCGAAGGGCAGGGTGAACCGCACATCACCCTCCACGATGTCGCGCATATCGGGGATGCCGTTGCGGAACTGCAGCGTGCGCTCCAGGCCCATCCCGAACGCGAAACCGCTGTATTCGTCGGGGTCGATACCGCTGGCGATCAGCACCTTGGGGTTGACCATGCCGCAGCCGCCCCATTCGACCCAGCCCGCGCCGCCCTTCTTGTCCGGGAACCAGACGTCCACCTCGGCGGAGGGCTCGGTGAACGGGAAGTAGTTGGGCCGGATCCGGGTGGTGGTGTCGGGACCGAACAGCGCCCGCGCGAACGCGTCGAGCGTGCCGCGCAGATGCGCCATGGTCAGGCCCTTGTCGATGGCCAGCCCTTCGACCTGGGAGAAGACCGGCGTATGGGTGGCGTCGAGTTCGTCGGTGCGGAAGGTACGGCCCGGGCACACCACATAGATCGGCAGTTCGCGTTCGAGCATCGAACGCACCTGCACGGGCGAGGTATGGGTGCGCAGCACCTGCCGCGACCCGGCCGGCGCGATATGGAAGGTGTCTTGCATGGTGCGTGCGGGATGGTCCGGGAGGAAGTTCAGCGCATCGAAGTTGAAATGCTCCGTTTCCACCTCTGGGCCCTCGGCGATCTCCCAGCCCATCCCGACGAATACATCGGCGACCTGTTCGGAGATGACCGTGATCGGATGCCGGGCGCCGACCGGCCCCCGATTCGCGGGCAGTGTGACATCGATCGCCTCGGCAACCAGGACCGCCGCATCGCGTTCGGCCACCAGCGCCTGCCGACGTTCCTCGAACGCCCGGGAGACCCGCCCGCGCGCGACGTTGACCCGCTTACCGGCGTCGGCTTTCTCGGCTTTCGGGAGACTGCCCAGCGACCGCTGCGCCAGCGCGATCGGCGATTTACCACCCATATGCTCGGTTTTCGCGGCGGCGAGGGCATCCAGGTCGGCGGCGGCCGCGAAGGCTTTTTCGGCGGCCGCGGCCGCGGCGGCCAGGGCTTCCTCGGTGAGCGCGGATTCCTGCCCGCCGGTCGCTGCGCCTGCGTCGGTGTCGTCGGCCACGGTCTACTCGTCTCTCCCCTAGGCATCGGTGAGCGGACCCCGGTAGGCTCCGGCGCCCGTATTGCTGCTGGTGGAATCGTATTCGATGCCCGGTGGCCGGTTCACGCCGATATCCCCCGCCGATCACTGCCGGGGTGCGACGACACCTCGAACCGGTAAAGTCCCTCCCGATGACGAACGCCCCGACCCGCACCGAAACGTTCGCCGGACGTGCCCGCCGGCAGGCGATCTGGCTGCTACCGCTCCTGGCGATGATCGTGACGTGGGTACTGATGTCGCGACCCGTCGACCCTTTCCGCGCGATCAGCGGCGAGTACATCGATCTCGAGGTGTACCGGCTCGGGGTCGAGGAGTGGCGCTCCGGCGGCGATCTCTACGGACAGCTGCCGGAAACGGCCGCCGATATCAGCCTGCCGTTCATCTATCCGCCGTTCGCCGCGCTGGCGCTGGGTATCTACGCCCTGCTGCCGTGGGCCACCGCGGTGATCGCCTACCTCGCCGTATCGGTGGGCGCGCTGGCGATCACGCTGTACCTGGTGGCCCGGCAACTGTGGCCGGCCCAGGACCAGCGCAAACTCGCCGTTCTGGTCTGCGCGACGGCGACGCCGCTGGCGCTGCTGCTCGAACCCATCTGGTCGACGCTGGACTTCGGTCAGGTCAACTTGATCCTGATGGGCCTGGTAGCCGCCGATTGCCTGACCCGTAATCCACGCTGGCCGCGCGGCATGCTTCTGGGGATCGCCGCCGCGATCAAACTCACACCCGCCGCGTTCGTCCTTTTCTTCTTGATCCGCAAGGACTACAAGGCCGCCGTGACAGCCGCGGTGAGCGGCGCGGTGGCCACGGTGATCGGTTTCGCGGTCATGCCCGACGAATCGGTGCGGTACTGGTTCGGCGGGTTCGGCAATGTCGGTGGGTTGAGCGGGTCGGAGTACCAGACCAATCAGTCCGTTCAGGCCGTACTGGCCCGCTTCGGGATCACCGGCACGCCCGCCACGGCACTGTGGCTGGTGGCTGCCGCCGCCCTGGTCGCGCTGGCCGTGGCCGCCATCCGGCGGGCCGGGACCCCGCCGATGATCGCGCTCGCCGTGAACGCGGTGGTCGCACTGCTCGTCTCCCCGATCTCCTGGTCTCACCACTGGGTCTGGGTGGCCCCGGCCCTGCTCGCGATGGCCGGGTTCGCAACCACACTGCCGTGGCCGCGAGCCGCGGGCTGGTATGTCGCTGTGCTCGCCACCGCCGTGGTGTTCGTTCGCGCCGAGCACAGCGACCTCCCCGGGAACGAGGGCCGGGAGCTGGACTGGTCGGTATGGGAACAGGTGATCGGCAACGGGTACGTGTGGTTCAGCGTGCTGCTCGTCGTGCTGTATGCCACCGCCGGGCAGCGGTCGCGAAGCACACCCCCGGTCACACCCGCCACCGCGGACGAGCCCCTGGTCACGGTCCACAAAGGCTGATCCGGCGGCCGCCGGCGGTGGCTTTCGTTCATGTCGAGCCCTTGTCGCAATCGACCGAAAACGAGCCTTCCCGGGCACGGTATGCATCGACTGATAACCTGTCGGATAGGAGTGACCCGAGGAGGACCATGCCGGAATCGAGCAGGACCAGGATGACCGCCGAAGAACGCGGCGCCCAGGTTCTGGACGCCGCGGTCTCCGCCTTCGCCGAAACCGGCTACACCGCCACCCGCACCGACGAGATCGCCCGCCGAGCAGGCGTCTCCCAGCCGTATGTCATCCGCCTCTTCGGTTCGAAACAACGCCTGTTCCTGGCCGCGTTCGGCCAGGTGTGCGATCGCATCGAAGCCATCTTCACCGCGGCCGCGGCCGCCGCCGGCGACGATGAACCGATGGACGCGATGTCCGATGCCTTCGATGAGTTCCTGGCCGACCGGACCCTGCTCCAACTGCTCCTGCACGGATTCGCCGCCGCGGGCGATCCGGAAATCGGCCCGGTCGTGCGCGAACGGTACGGCCGGATCTACCGCCTGAACCGCGAACTGACCGGCGCCTCGGTCGCCGAAACCCGCCGTTTCATGTCGACCGGCATGCTGCTCACCGTGCTGACGGCGCTGCGGGTGACCGGACCGGAAGCGATCGCCGCCGATTGGGCCGAGGAGATGCTCACCGACCTGTACGAGAACGGTATGTGAATCGCTCGAGCACTACGGCCGAACACAACCCGCAACGGCCACGGCAGGACTGGTTGCCGACCGAACACCGCCGGGACCGACTGCGCCGCCGGCCCCGTGATCTAGGTCTGCGACCTCGCAGCGTGCCGTACCCGGGAGTTCGCATAGAGACAGATCGCGGCGGCCGCGGCGATATTGAGACTTTCGGCCCGCCCCCGGATCGGGATCCGGACCCGGTGCCGGGCCCGGCGCGCCACCGCCGGGTCGAGACCGTGTGCTTCGTTGCCGAACAGCCAGGCCACCGGACCGGTGAACAAGTCACCCGCGTCCTCGAGGTCGAGTTCGCCGTCGGCCGCGGTGGCCACGGTGGCGATTCCGGCCGCTTCGATCCGGTCCAGCACAGTATCTGTCTCGCGCTCACGCACGATGGGCACATGGAAGAGGCTGCCCGCGCACGAGCGGACGCATTTTCCGTTGTGCGGGTCGACACTGTCCCCGGCCAGCACCACCGCGTCCGCGCCCACCGCGTCGACCACGCGGATGAGCGTCCCCGCATTGCCCGGATCCGCCATACCGACCGGCACCGCCAGTATCCGCGGCATCTCCGCGCCGGGTTTCGCCGGCAGGATACGGTCGAGCGGCACATCGACCAGATCACAGACGGCCACCAGACCCGGCGGCGTGACGGTCTCCCCCAGCGCCTGCGCAGCCCGGTCGGTGACAAGCGTCGTCCGCACCCCGGCGGCCGCGGCACCGGCGATCAGCTCATGTTCGCGGGTGGCGCCTTCGGCGGAGTAGAACAGTTCCCGGACCCGCCCGGTATCGAGCGCCGCCCCCACCGAGTTGGCGCCTTCGGCCAGGAACCGCCCGGCCTTCTTACGCGCCGCCCCCCGATGCAGCTTCGCGGCGGCGACGACGCGGGAATTGCGCCAGTCGATGGCTTCCTGTTGACCACGCACCCGTAGATCGTAGTGCCGGCCCGGCGAGCGGGGTATTTCGCGGCCGAGCACCGGACCGGCCGGCTCCCCGATCCGCCCCGGCAGATCTCGACGGTACCGAAGCCCGCTGTTCAGCCGGCCAGGAACGCGGCGATCGCGGCGGCGGTCGCCACCGGAGCGTCGTCATGGACCCAGTGGCCGGCCTCGGCGATCTCGACCGCACGGGCACCGGGCCTGCGCGTCACCATCTGCTCGGCGAGCCGGGCCGGAAGCATCGCACTGTGTTCACCGCGCAGGACCAGTGCCGGACAGTCCGAACCGAGCCAGTCCGGCCACCAGTCACCGACGCCGCTGAGCTGCACCGCCATCATGTCGTCCCAGTCGAAGAGGAACCGGTGGCGCCCATCCGGTGTCGTGACGGCGCTCTGCAGGAAATAGCTCGCATCCGGAATTCCCCGCTCCTGCAACGTGGCGGCCAGATCCGCCTCGGTCGGCGCGGTGGCGGGCCAGCCCCGGACATCCAACACGGGATGGGCGATCTCGGGTTGCCGCATCACCGGCCCGACATCTTCGACGACGAGCCCCGCAACGAGTTCCGGATGCCGCGCGGCGAGCTGATACGCAGTGATCCCCCCGCGGGAGTGGCCGAGCACCACTGCCGGGGCGAGCCCGAGTTGTTCCAGCACCGCAGCGGCATCGGCCACGAAATCGGCGCAGGTATAGCTGTCGCGCCGGCCGGTGCCACCGTGCCCGCGCTGATCCGGCGCGATGATGCGGGCTACGCCGGCGAGTTCGCGCGCCAGGCCGGCGAAGATTCTTCCTCGGCCGAAGGTGCCGTGCAACGCCAGAACCGGGATTCCGGTGCCCCCGAAATCCGTACAGCAGAGCTGTCCCCCGCTCGGCAACGACACCGGGTATTCACGCATTCCGCAAGACTGCCAGGTCCGCCGGACCGGACGCGAACCGTTTTCCACGGCCACCGCGTTGCGGGTGCACCTCAACGAGGTTTCTCCGAGCGGATCGGCGGAGCCGCCCGACCGTGGCAACGTGGCCGGGCCACCACCGACACCGTGCACCGCGATCTCAGAGGAACTGGGTGACACCGTCGTATTCGGCCAACGGCGCGGCGCCGACTACGTCGTATTCGAGCAGGAGCAAGCCGAGATCGGTGGCCTCGTGGCGGGTCAGCCGGAGGGCGGTCGCGGGCCCCGCCCCGGCGAGTAGCCGCCGCCCGGACCGCAGCACAGTAGGCGCGACGGCGAGGCGGACGGTCTCGACCAGGCCGGCGGCGAGCAGCGTATCCCCGAGCCGGGAGCTGCCATGGACCTGCAGTTCCCGGCCCGGGCGCCGCAGCAGGTCCGCGACCGTCGCCACCGGATCGCCCGGCAGCACGGTCGTCGGCGCCCAGATGCCCGTCGCCAGAGTGCCCGACACCACGTACTTCGGCAGGGCATTCATCCGTCCGGCGAACGGATCCCGGGGATCGGTCACCGCCGGCCAGTCGCGCGCGAAGGCCGTATAGGTCCGGCGGCCGAACAACAGCCCGTCGGCGGCGTCGAGCCATTCGGAGGTGCGCCGGACGAAGACCTCGTCCAGGTAGGGCACCATCCAGCCGCCACGGGTGAAACCGTCGCTGATGTCCTCGTCGGGCGCGCCCGGACCTTGCGTGACACCGTCGAGGGTGAGGAATTCGGTGAGCACCAGTTTCATGCCCGAACCCCTTCCTCGACGAGTGCCGTCAACTGGTCGGTTACCGTCCCCCACCCGTACTCGAAGCCGAGTTCCTGGTGCCGGGCCCGGGCGGCCGGATCCCCGTGCCGGACCAGAACCCGGTAATCGGTCCCCTCGGGATGGTCCCGCAGGGTGATCTCGGCGGTCATCAGCAACTCACCGGCGGCCGGGCGCAGCGCACTGTCGAGCGCGGTGGTGAAAATGAGGCGTTCGTACTCGTCGGCCGCCAGGAAGCAGGCATCGAGGTGCGGGACGAATTCGGCACCGCCGTCGCTCATTCTGGTGACGAAGGCCCCGGCAGGCCGGACTTCCAGCCGCTCGACGCGGCATCGAGCCGGGGCGGGCAACCACCAGCGAGCCAGATTGTCCGGGTCGGTCCAGGCGTCCCACACACGGGTACGGGGCGCGCGGATCACGCGGTGCAGGGTGAGATCGAGATCAGGATTCATCGGTGGACTCCGTGGTTTCGAGGAGGAATTGCTCGAGCCGGTCGGTGCGGTCTTCCCAGATACGTCGTTGTTCGGCCAGCCAGCCGTCGATCAGGACGAACCGATCGCGTTCGAGCGTGCACTGCCGCACCCGGCCGGTTTTGACCGTCCGGATCAATCCGCTGTCCTCCAGGACCCGGAGGTGCTTCATGAACGACGGCAGGGTCATCGGCAGATCCCGGGCCAGCTCGCCGACACTGACCGGCCCGGCCCCGAGTCGCTGAACCACGGCCCGCCGGGACGGATCCGACAGCGCGGCGAACACCACGTCCAGCGACTCCAAATACTTAGCCATATGGCTAAGTATTAGCCGGCACCACCCTCGATGGCAAGTCCGGAAAACGACGAAGACCCCGTTCTCCGTGAACTCACACGGAGAACGGGGTCTTCACCACGTCCAAAGGCCGGACCGAAATCCGGCTACGCAATCACCGCTCAGGCAGCCGGAGCGTTGACATCGGCCGGCAGCGCGGCCTTGGCAACCGCGACCAGGCCGGCGAACGCTTCGGCGTCGGAGACGGCCAGCTCGGCGAGGTTCTTGCGGTCGACCTCCACACCGGCGGCCTTCAGGCCCTGCACGAAGCGGTTGTAGGTGATGTCGTTGGCGCGGGCCGCGGCGTTGATACGCGCGATCCACAGCTTACGGAAATCGCCCTTACGCGCCCGGCGGTCCCGGTAGGCGTAGGTGAGCGAATGCAGCTGCTGTTCCTTGGCCTTGCGGTACAGGCGCGAGCGCTGTCCGCGGTAGCCCTTGGAGGCCTCGAGGATCGAACGGCGCTTCTTCTGAGCGTTGACGGCCCTTTTGACGCGTGCCACTGGTCAGTCCTAATCGATCTTGGGGGTGCTCGTCGTACTGGGCACCCGAGTGGGTCGGTTCATCGGCGTCCGGTCGCGCAGGCGGTACCGGACGGTATCTGTCCCGGAAACGGGAATCAGATACCCAGCAGCTTCTTCACCCGGCGGACGTCGGCAGGGGCGACGGCCTCGGTGCCTTCCAGACGGCGGGTCCGGCGGGAGGACTTGTACTCGAACAGGTGCCGGCGGTTGGCCTGCTGACGGCGCAGCTTGCCCTTACCGGTCACCTTGAAACGCTTGGAAGCGCCGCTGTGGCTCTTCATCTTCGGCATGGCAACCTCAATCTGTGTCGTGCCCGCGCAGGGGCGGACCAGGTGTACTGATCAGCGTTATTGCGGGCTCGACGCAATATCGCTGCGGCGTACGCCGCGAGTGCGGCGGTGCGCCGCAGTGTTCACGGCTACGCCGTTGTTATTGCGCGACCGGCCGACCGGCATTCGGCGCCGCGCCGCCGGACTGCGGCCGGGCCGAATCCTGCGCGGCCTTGGCCCGCGTCTTCGCGCCCTTGTGCGGGGCGAGGACCATCGTCATGTTGCGGCCGTCCTGCTTGGCCGAGGTCTCGACGAAACCCAATTCCGCCACATCGGAGGCCAGCCGCTGCAACAGCCGGAAACCGAGTTCGGGCCGGGACTGTTCGCGTCCCCGGAACATGATGGTGACCTTGACCTTCGCCCCGGCTTCCAGGAAGCGCACGACGTTGGACTTCTTGGTCTCGTAGTCGTGATTGTCGATCTTGGGCCGCAGCTTCTGTTCCTTGATCACGGTCTGGACCTGGTTCTTCCGGGACTCGCGCGCTTTCTGCGCGGTCTCGTACTTGAACTTGCCGTAATCCATGATCTTGCAGACCGGCGGACGTGCGTCCGGTGCGACCTCTACGAGGTCCAGGTCTGCCTCCAGGGCGACGCGGAGTGCATCTTCAACACGCACGATCCCAACCTGTTCTCCGCCGGGTCCGATGAGCCGGACCTCGGGAACACGAATGCGATCGTTGATGCGGGTCTCAGTGCTGATGGGGCCTCCTAGGTCTAGCGGTGTCATCCGACGACCGCTCGAAATGAACCCCTTGTTCAACACGAAAACCCCGTCGCGGTATTTCACCGCCGACGGGGCCCGATGTCGACCGATCCACGCAGGTGCGATACCTGCGCCACACTCCCGGTTCATCCGGGACCGTGATCCCACCGCGAAGGCGGGTGACCGGACCGTTTGACCAGGCGATCCCTCGCCGGCAACGGTGGGAGTCGGGCTCCACTTGTCTGCCCCGGACAGGACCGGGGCGGTCGTCGCCGACGAGTCTAACAGTTCCGCACCGGATGAACGAATCGCCCGGTCGCAGCCCGGTACGAAAACCGGTTGCCCATTCGCGAGGCCGCCTGACAGGGTCGACGCCGTGAGCAGCCGACGCGACCTACTCCGCTGGCAGTTCGACCTGGTCTGGTCGCTGTCCCAGCTCCATTTCGACGCCCTGACCGACGACGATACCCACTGGGCACCCGCGGAGGTGATCTGGACGGTCCACCGCGGTCCAGACGGGCGCTGGCGCCCGGATTTCGCCGAAACCGAACCCGATCCGATCCCCGCGACCACCGTTGCCTGGCTGACCTGGCATATCGGCTGGTGGTGGAGTTCGGCGATCGCGCACGCCGAGCAACGGCCGGTACCCGACCGCACCGAGGTCTACTGGCCGGGCGATACGGCGGCCGCCCTCGCCTGGATCAACGACCTACGCGAGCAGTGGCTCGGAGTCCTCGACGGAAGCGATGACACAGAACTCGAACGGGCCACGTCCTACCCGTGGCCGGCCGACGCGGGACTCACCCGCGCTCACCTGGCGGCATGGGTCAATGTGGAATTGCTGAAGAACGCGACCGAGATCGGCCAGTTGCGGATACTGCGCGCGGCCGGGACGGCGGACCGGTAGAAACGAGGCGCGGCGCACATCCGCTCACGACCCCGGCACGGCTGCCGCCGAGGCGCGCTTAGGCTGAACACCATGACCGAACAGCCCGAGGGCGATGTGCGCGAACTGGCCGAGATCCCCGCCGTGGAGGTGATCAGCCGGGCAGCGGTGATGCTGATGAGTGCGGCTGCGGAGAAGCTCGGGCTCGGCGACGACGATCCCGAGAACAGTCCGCGCCGGGATATGGACGAGGCGCGGCGCCTCATCACCGCTTTGGCGGGTCTGATCACCGCATCGGTGGAGTACCTCGGACCGCACGCCGGGCCGCTCCGGGAGGGTCTGCAATCACTGCAGAAGGCCTTCCGGGAGAGTTCCGCCATACCCGACGCCCCGGGGGCCGGCCCCGGCGAGAAGTACACCGGCCCGGTCTACTGACGGATACCCTCGCACGATTCCGGGCGACTGCGCGGTTCGCGGGGCCGCCATGTTGCGGTTACCGGCGCCCCGGTGCCGGTGACCCGGGGCGCCGATGCCCTCAGCGCAGCGCAGCGGCCTTGCGGGCCAGGCGCTTGGCCTTCTGCGGGTCCGGCGATTTCGCCGCGTTCTCGGACGATTCCGGCGCTTTCGCGGTCTTCTTCGCCGCCGGCGCCTTCTTGGCCGTGGACTTACGTGCCCGTGCGGTATCCGGTTTCACCGCACCCGTCTCCGTCGCCGGCGACGTGGCCGCGGGCTGTGCCAGGATCTCCTTCAGGAATTCACCCGTGTAGCTGCCGGGGGTAGCGGCGATATCCTCGGGTGTCCCCTCGCCGACCACTGTTCCGCCGCCGGACCCGCCCTCGGGTCCCATATCGATCACCCAATCCGCTGTCTTGACGACGTCCAGGTTGTGTTCGATGACGATCACGGTATTGCCCTTGTCGACCAGGCCGTTGATCACCGCGAGCAGTTTGCGGATGTCCTCGAAGTGCAGGCCGGTGGTGGGTTCGTCGAGGATGTAGACCGTGCGGCCGTTGGAGCGTTTCTGCAGTTCGGCCGCCAGTTTCACGCGTTGCGCCTCACCACCGGAGAGGGTGGTCGCGCTCTGGCCCAGGCGCACATATCCCAGGCCGACATCGACGAGGGTGGCCAGATAGCGGTGGATCGAGGTCACCGGTTCGAAGAACTCGGCGGCCTCCTCGATCGGCATATCCAAGACCTCGGCGATGGTTTTGCCCTTGTAGTGCACCTCGAGGGTTTCCCGGTTGTAACGTGCGCCCTGACAGACCTCGCAGGGCACGTACACATCCGGCAGGAAGTTCATTTCGATCTTCAGGGTGCCGTCGCCGGAGCACGCCTCGCAGCGGCCGCCCTTCACGTTGAACGAGAACCGGCCCGGCTGATAGCCGCGCACCTTCGCCTCGGTGGTGGCGGCGAACAGGCTGCGGATCTTGTCGAACACCCCGGTGTAGGTGGCCGGATTGGACCGCGGGGTACGGCCGATCGGCGACTGGTCCACCCGCACGAGTTTGTCCAGTTGATCCAGCCCGTTGACCCGGGTGTGCCGGCCCGGCACCTGGCGCGCACCGTTCAGTTTGTTGGCCATCACGGTCGCCAGGATGTCGTTGACCAGCGTGGATTTACCGGATCCGGAGACCCCGGTGACCGCGGTGAGTACACCCAGCGGGAACGCCACATCGATACCGCGCAGATTGTTCTCGTGTGCACCGACCACGGTGACCCGCCGCTTCTTGTTCACCGGCCGCCGCAGCATCGGGATCTCGATACGCTCCCGGCCGGAGAGATACGCGCCGGTGAGCGAGGCCGGATCGGCGAGCAGTTCGGAATAGGGACCGCTGTGCACCACCTGGCCGCCGTGTTCACCGGCGAACGGGCCGATATCGACGACCCAGTCCGAGGCGCGGATGGTGTCCTCGTCGTGTTCGACGACGATCAAAGTGTTGCCCAGGTCTTTCAGCCGGGTCAGTGTTTCGATGAGCCGGCGGTTATCGCGCTGATGCAACCCGATCGAAGGTTCGTCCAGTACGTACAGCACTCCGACCAGCCCGGACCCGATCTGGGTGGCGAGCCGGATCCGCTGCGCTTCCCCGCCGGAGAGAGTGGCCGCGGCGCGGGACAGGGTCAGGTAGTCCAGGCCCACATCGAGCAGGAAACCCAGCCGGGCCTGCACCTCTTTGAGAACCTGACCGGCGATGGCCGCCTGGCGCTCCCCCAAGGTCAGCGCGTTCAGGAACTGCGCGCAGTCGCGAATGGAGAGTTCGCTGACCTCGGCGATGGATTTCCGCTCCGGCCCGGCGGACAGCGTCACGGCCAGGATCTCCGGCCGCAGGCGCGCGCCGTGGCACACCGGGCACGGGACATCCCGCATATAGCCCTCGTAGTGCTCCTTCATCTGCTCGGATTCGGTGTTGTCCAGCCGCCGCTGCAGGAACGGCATCACGCCCTCGAAATCGGCATAGTAAGAGCGTTTCCGGCCGTACCGGTTGGTGTAGACGATATGGACCTGGTCCGAGCTACCCTCGAGCACCGCTTTACGCGCCCGGGCCGGTAGTTCGCGCCAGGGAGTGTCCAGATCGAAGCCCTGGGCGGCGGCCAGCCCGGACAGCAGGCGCAGGAAGTACTCGGCGCTCTGCCCGCGCGACCAGGGCGCGATGGCGCCGTCGGCCAGGCTCAGTTCCGGGTCGGGAACGACGAGTTCCGGGTCGACTTCCTTGCGGATACCGAGACCGGTGCAGTCGGGGCAGGCACCGTAGGGCGAGTTGAACGAGAACGACCGCGGTTCCAGATCCTCGATATCGAGGGCGTGGCCGTTCGGGCAGGCCAGTTTCTCGGAGAAGCGGCGTTCACGATCGTGCGCGTGTTCGTCACGGTCCACGAAATCGAGGACGACGATCCCGTCGGCCAGGCGCAACGCGGTCTCGATGGAATCGGTGAGCCGCTGTTTGGCGGCCGGTTTGACGGCGAGGCGGTCGACCACCACCTCCACATCGTGTTTCTCCTGCTTCTTCAGCTTCGGCGGATCGGTGAGCGGATACACCACCCCGTCCACCCGGACCCGGGAGTAGCCCTGCGAGTTCAGTTGGTCGAACAGATCGACGAACTCGCCTTTACGGGTACGCACCACCGGCGCGAGCACTTGGAAGCGGACGCCGGGCTCCATGGCCAGCACCTGGTCGACGATCTGCTGCGGGGTCTGTTTGGCGATGAGCTCGCCGCACACCGGGCAGTGCGGGACACCGGCGCGGGCGTAGAGCAGGCGTAGGTAGTCGTGCACCTCGGTGATGGTGCCGACGGTGGAGCGCGGGTTGCGGTTGGTGGATTTCTGGTCGATCGAGACGGCGGGTGAGAGACCTTCGATGAAATCCACATCGGGTTTGTCCATCTGGCCCAGGAACTGCCGGGCGTAGGCGGACAGCGATTCCACGTACCGGCGCTGCCCCTCGGCGAAGATCGTATCGAAGGCCAGGCTGGACTTCCCCGACCCCGACAGGCCGGTGAAGACGATCAGACTGTCGCGGGGCAGGTCGAGGTCGATCCCTTTGAGGTTGTGCTCCCGCGCGCCGCGCACAGTCAGGCGTTCCGCCACCAGGTCGGTCCCTTCTCGTATCTGTTCGTCGTCGCGCCGGCAGGCGCGCCATGATGTCGTTCCGCTGGAGCCGCCGCGACCGGCCCGGTACGGGCGGCGGCGCAGAAGACGGCCGGTACTGCCCGGTCGTCGCTTTCGGCTCGGGCCGCGGATCGGCCCGCGATGATGCTAGGACGGCCCACCGACAAGTTTCGCCGAACGGCCGGCCGCCGGCGGATACGGCCTGAATCCACGGACTGCGCGGCCCGGGCAGCGTACTGTCCGCCCCTACCGGACGGGGCGCCGGGCGAGCCGGACCGACTCCTATCTCCCAGGGTAGGTCAATCGGGCCGGGCACCGGGGCGTGTCACCGATCACGCCGGTCCGGCACCGGCTGCGACCGGGCCGCCCGGCACCGTCCGACCGGCCGTACCGACCGGACAGTCTCGTGTCCCAGCTGTGACCGTGACCGCACGATCCCGGCAATGGACATAAGATCGGTGATGAAGTCCGATGTCCCGCACAGCATCTCCCTCTCCGGTTCGCAACCACTCGGCACCGCCGGGAACACGTTGTGACGTGATCGCCGGAGACAGCCTGTCCACAGGACGAGCTCTACGCGTGTGGATACCGGAGTAGTGCCGTGTTTGAATGTCCGGGTCAGCCGACGATGGGGGTTGGTATGGGAGATCGCAGGGCCTCCGCCGCCGAGCAACTCGCGCATCGGTATCGGTCCCTGGTCGAGCACTCCCCCGACGGGATCTGTGTCCACGAACGCGGCATCGTGGTCTACGCCAACCCCGCATGCCTGCGGATCCTGGGTGCGAAGAACCTCGCCGAAGTGCTGGGTCAGGACATCGCCCGCTTCGTACACCCCGATTCGCGCCGGACCATGTTCGAGCGGATCGCCGGCCTCACCGCAACCGGTATCGCCACCGACCCCACCGAGATGATCCTGCTCGCGCTGGACGGTCGCGAGGTGCCGACGGAAACGGTGTCGGTGCTCACCGCCTGGCACGACCGCCTGGCCTACCAGGTGGTCATCCACGACCTGTCGGCCCAGCGGCGCGCCGAACGGGCCCAGCGCCGTGCCGAACAGCACTTCACCACCGTGGTGGCGCAGCTCGAAGAAGGCGTGGCGGTCATCTACCAGGGCGGCATCATCGGCTCCGCGAATCCGGCCGCCCGGCGCATCCTCGGCATCGACGACCAGATGCCGGTGGTCGGCTCCAGGATCGCCCAGTTGCCGGTGGAATGGCTCGACGCCAACGGCGCACCGATGCCCCCCGCCCGGCATCCGGTCGCGCGGACTCTCGCGACCGGCGAAACGGTCACCGCCTTCGTCTTCGCGATCGGCCGGCCGGACGGCCGCCGCCGCTGGCTGAGTGTGTCGAGCCGACTGCTGGCTCCCGACGAGCCCGGTGCGGCGGCGGTGTGCTCGTTCACCGATATCACCGAGTATCTGGCCGGCCGCCGCCAGCTCGAATACCAGGCCACCCACGATCCGCTGACCGGACTGGCCAATCGGTCGCTCATCCTGTCGCAGCTGTCGGGGGCGCTGGCCGCCAGCGGGGCGCACCGCCGAGTGTCCACCGTGATGTTCATCGATCTGGACGGCTTCAAATCGATCAACGACACGATGGGCCACGCCATCGGCGATACGGTGCTGCGGATCGTGGCCCACCGGTTGCAGCGCGCACTGCGGGCCGAAGACCTCGTCGGCCGCCTCGGCGGTGACGAATTCCTCGTCCTGCTGGCCGGGCGCCCCGGCGACGGCGAACTCGAACCGCTGGTGCAGCGGCTGCGCGCGGCCATGGCGGAACCGATCGTCGCGCGCGGGCACCGGATCGCGGTCAATGCCTCCATCGGGGTCACCACACTCGAACCGGGCGATACCCGCACGCCGGAAGCGGTACTGCACGACGCCGATATTGCGATGTACGAAGCCAAACCGCCGGGCCGCCACGATGCCACCCGCGGGCGGGGGCTGCGCGGCGACAACAGCAACGTCTCCTGACAACAGGCCGCCGACCTGCGCAAACTTCATGTCGCCGGAGTCGGCAGTAGACTCGACAACTCTGTGCACACCACAGCGCGACGGGTGCACTACACATTTTCGTGTCCGCCGAACTTGTCCCGCCGTGGGTGAGAAGGAGCCAGAACTTGCCCGACAACCGCACCCAGGAACGCGCAGGCGCCCTGGACGCCGCCGAGTCACCGCAGGATGCGGCGACCCGTGATATCGATCAGGAGCAGGCGCACCTGTCGGTGCTGTACGACCGGCTGGACGGTATGCGCGCCTACGCCGACCAGCGGTTGCGCACGGTACTGCTGGAAACCGGCGGCACCCCGCAGGCGCGTACCGAACGAGAGTCGTTCACCCAGCTCTACACCGAGGATCTGGCCAAATACGATGCCGCCGAGCACGGCCTGTGCTTCGGCCGGATCGATCTCACCGACGGCGAGGACGGTCCCGAACAGCGCTATATCGGCCGCCTCGGCATCCTCGACGAGGACAACGACTACGAAACCCTGCTCCTGGACTGGCGCGCCCCGCTGGCCCGGCCGTTCTACCTGGCCACCACCGCCGCGCCCGACGGCGTGGCCCGCCGGCGCCATATCCGCTCCCGCAACCGCCGGGTGACCGCGGTCAACGACGAGTATCTGGACCTCGACGCCGCCCGCCGCGCCGGTGTCACCGCCTCCGACGGCGGGGTCGGCAGCGAGAGCGCCCTGCTCGCGGCCCTGAACGCCGCCCGCACCGGGCATATGTCCGACATCGTGGAAACCATCCAGACCGAGCAGGACGCGATCATCCGCGCCGAGCACAAGAGCGTGCTGGTGGTGCAGGGCGGGCCGGGTACCGGTAAGACCGCGGTCGCGCTGCACCGCGCCGCATACCTGCTCTACACCTATCGCCAGCAGTTGGCGAAGAGCGGTGTGCTGATCATCGGCCCCAATGCCACCTTCCTCGACTACATCGGCCAGGTCCTGCCGTCCCTCGGTGAGACCGGCGTGCTGCTGTCCACCATCGGCGACCTGTACCCGGGAGTGAAGGCGACCCTGGAGGATTCGCTGCGCGCGGGCGAGATCAAGGGGTCGCTGCAGGTTCTCGACATCCTGAAGAACGCCGTCCGCGACCGGCAGGAGGTGCCGCGCGAACCCATCACCCTGACCTTCGACGGCTATCCGGTGACCCTGGACCGCAAAATCGTGACCCGCGCCCGGGGCCGGGCCCGCTCATCGCGCCGTCCGCACAATCTGGCCCGGCCGATCTTCGTCTCGATGGTGATCGAAGCACTCACCGACCAGCTGGCGCAGACCATGGGCGCCGACCCGCTGGGCGGTGGCCGCAGTCTGCTCAGCGCCGCCGATCTCAGCGAGATCAGCGACGAACTACGCGCCGACGCCACGGTCACCCGGGTGCTGGCCGAATTGTGGCCGCTGCTCACTCCGCAGCAGGTTCTCGGCGATCTGCTCGCCGATCCCGAACGGCTCGACCGCGCCGCCGGCAAAATCCTCGACCCTGCCGACCGCGCAGAACTCCTGCGCACCGGCAGCGGCGAGTTCAGCGCCGCCGACGCGCCACTGCTCGACGAACTCGCCGAACTCCTGGGCACCGACGACGCAGAGGAACGCGAACGGGCCCGGCGGCGGTGGCGCGCCCAGCTCGCCGAGGCCCAGGATGCCCTGGACATCCTGACCGGTTCGGCCCCGCAGGATCTGGAGGACGAACTCGACCCGGAGATCCTGATGGCCTACGACCTGATCGATGCGAGCCAGCTCGCCGAACGTCAGCAGGTTCGCAACCGGCAGACCACCGCCGAACGGGCGGCCGGCGACCGCAGCTGGACCTACGGGCATGTGATCGTGGACGAGGCACAGGAACTATCGGAAATGGCCTGGCGCATGGTGATGCGCCGGATCCCGAACCGGTGGGTCACCGTGGTCGGGGATATCGCACAGACGGGCGACCCGGCGGGCGCGCATTCGTGGGCGCAGATGCTGGAACCCTATGTGGCCAAACGCTGGAAACGCACGGAGCTGACGGTGAACTACCGCACGCCGGCCGAGATCATGGCGGTCGCCGCGGATGTGCTGGCCGCGATCGACCCCACTGCCCAGGTCCCGCGCTCGGTGCGGGAAACGGGCTGCGTACCGCGCGCGCATCGGGTGGCCGCGGCGGAGATCGCGGCGACACTGGCCGGTCTGCTCGCCGCGGAGCAGGGCCCGGGCACCGCGGCGGTACTGGCCCCGGCCGAGCACGTCGGCGAGCTGGCCGAGCTGGCCGGTGAATCGGTGCGGGTACTGACGGTGACCGAGGCCAAGGGCCTGGAATTCGATGCGGTGTACCTGGTGGAGCCGAGCGCGGTGATCGCCGAGTCACCGCGCGGCCGAAACGATCTGTACGTCGCCCTCACTCGCGCGACCCAGCGGCTCACCGTGGTGCACAGTGCCGACCTCCCGCCCGAACTGGGTCGACTCGCCCACTGACCCGGACCGCGTTCGACCGCGCCGGGCGTGCGGCGTCGTCGGACATTCGACCGAAACCGAGCATTGGACCGGATCGGGCGCTCGACCACGCCGGGCGTGCTCGCCGACCGGTACGAGTTCAGAGCCGGCCATCAGCCCCGGCCCGGGCCGCCCGGCGACACCGACCATCGAAGGGACCGCTCCGAGCATCCCCGTGCCGTGAGTTGCACCACCCGAGTCGGTCGGTCGGGCCGGCGAGCGATGCACCCCTGCTTCAGTACGGAAAGTTCGCGGCACCGGTCGGGCTGAAGCCGGTTTTGTGGCGTGCCGCCCGGATGCACCGGTCGGCTGTGCCCCACCCGCATTTCGCCCCGCCCGGAACATGTTCCGGGCGGGGCGAAATGCGGCCGTTGCGCGGCTCAGCGCACCGTGTGCACGATCAGGACATCGGATTTCGATTTCCGCGCCACATCCGAGGGCACCGAACCCAGCAATCGCCCGGCCAGCGTATTCAGGCCCCGGTTACCGACCACGAGAAGATCGGCCTGTGTTTCCTTGACCAGGTCCAGCAGGGATTCGACCGGTTCTCCGACGATCGCCTTCTCGACGATCTCCTTGGCGCCGGCCGCCACGGCCCGATCCCGGGCGGTGCGCAGAATCTCGTTGGTGGGCGCCGAACCACGAACCTGATATGCCTCGTCCTTGAGCATATCGCTCGCGGCGGCGACGTCACGGTCGTCGGTCGGGTAGTAGGCGCAGGCCACGATCAGTGTCGAACCCGCAGCTCCCGCCAATGCGGCGGCCTTGTCCACGGCGACGTACGACGAGTCCGAGCCGTCGGTACCGACGACAATGGTCCGGTAGGCGGTCATTCTCTCCTCCAACTGTGCGGGGTATAAACGCGGCTGCACCGAACGCTGCCGGAAAGTCGGCAACGGCGCAGCGACTGCGTAGACCATAGCCGTAACAGAGGCCCGAGTAACTGGATTCGTTCTACATCACATTGCGCCGTGGCGGCATCGGTGTTTCACATTTTTGCCGACGGCGGCGACAGCGGCCGTATCTACCTGGACGTTCCCGTCACCACGCGAACGAACATGTGACACGTCACAAGAAGGGCGAACACCATTGTCGCCGTGGGATTTTCCTCACAGCGTGGCCGTACCCGGGGACCGCACCGGTTCACCGAATTGCGAATACGGGCCACGGTCAGAACAGCGGACCGGTAATCGTCAGCCCCAATTCCTCGGTATGCGCGAAAAAGCCGAACAGCATCACCAGGGCGCCCGCGAGCGCCAGGTCCTTGTTGAACTGGATGGTCTCCGACTGGGTCGCTTCCGGATCGGTTTCCTTCCAGAAACTGTGCATCATGATCATGGTGGGCACGATCATCACCAGCAACAGCAAGGCGCCCAGATCCGCCCAGATTCCCAGCAGAATGCTGATACTCCCGAGCAACATGAGCACACCCGAGGCCCGGACCGCCATCTCCGGCATGGGTACGCCCTTGGACTGCGCGTAGCCGGCCATGGCTTTCGTCTGGGTGAAATGCCCCAGCGCCGAGCTCAGGAAAAGGATGACGAACATCACCCGGCCGATCAATACCACGACATCCATGTGCAGCTCCTAGCTCTCGCCGACGGGTACCGCTTACATGTCGAATCCGAAATCCGATTATGAGGCAGGCAGCACCTTGGAAGTCACCTCATCGCGCGAGCGTAACGAATTCTTGGCATATTCCAGCGGTGCCATTCCGACCTCGGCGGCGAACTCGCGGGTGAAATGGGCCTGATCGAAATACCCCAGGTCGGCAGCGAGCGCGGCGAGATCGGCGGTGCGGCCGCGGGCGAGCAGATCCGCACCGTCCTGCAGCCGGTACCGGCGCAACACCCATTTCGGTCCCGCACCGATGTACCGGCGGAACAGCCGCTGCAGCGTTCGCGCCGAAACACCGAAACGCTCGGTGACGCGATCGACCCGGGTGAGCTCCGGATCGTTCGCCATCGCGGCCGCGATCCGCAGCACGAGCCGGTAGTTCGGGTCGGCGCGCCGGGGGCGGATACTCAGATAGTCCTCCACCAGCCGGCGCCGGTCGGTATCGGCGGGCGTGGCCAGCACCTGATCGGCGAGATCGCCGATATCGGGCAGTACGTCCGCGGCGGGCACGGCCCGGTCCCGCAGCCCGCACACGTCGACACCGGTGAAAGCCCCGAATCCGCCGGGGCGGAATCGCACCCCGAAGGTCTCCCCGCGACCGGCGAGCTCCCGGACGAATTTCCGGGTGCACACACCGTTGACGAACCCCCCGTAACGATCACCGTCGCGCTCGAAAGTGAGATGCACACACGGAAACGGGAGCACCTCGGCAAAGTAGGGCGCACGCCCGCGCATATCCCAGCGCACGGCCCAATACCACTCGACGTAATCGGCCACCGCCGCCCCGGGTGCCAACCGCTCCAGGGTGCGATAACGCTCCTGTTCGTGCGGATGCAGAATCGCCTTCCGATCGCCCGGTGCGGGCGCGGGGCGCGGTGCGAATCCCGGGCCGCTCACGACACCGGTCCCGGGCTACGGGGCGGTTGTTCAGCGATTCCGTCCGCTGCATGCAGTCGGGCACGCCGAGATCCGCCGGCATGGGAAACCTGTCGCTTTCTTACAAGAACCCTTCGATTCACCTCGGCAGACTCGAACACATGAGCGAAACAGTGAATCCGATTCCCGACGGCTACCACTCGATCAACGTGTTCATCGCCGTTTCGGACGGCAACGCCGCGATCGATTTCTACAGTGCCGTCTTCGGCGCCGAGGTGATCTCCCGCAACGATATGCCCGGCGGCCAGCCCGCCCATGCCGAACTGCAGATCGGCGATTCGACGATCCAGATGGGTATGCCGGTACCGGACCAGAACGTACTGGCCCCCACCGGCGAATGGGTACACACCTCGCTGGTGCACTACTGCCCGGATGTCGACGCGGTCATCGCCCGCGCCCGCGAGCACGGCGCGAAGGTCGCCGAAGATCCGGCCACCTTCGTCACCGGTGACCGCTACGGCGCCCTGCTCGACCCGTTCGGCCACCGGTGGGTGGTGATGACCCGCGTGGAAGACGTCTCCCGCGAGGAGGCCGAACGGCGGGTCGACGAATGGATGGCCGCCCAGGGCTGACCGTCCGCGGGAACACGGCGCGGTCATTTCAAACCGGCCGCGTCCATACCGCGCAGCTCCTTCTTCAAGTCGGCGATTTCGTCGCGGAGCCGGCCCGCGAGCTCGAACTGCAGTTCGCGGGCCGCGTTCATCATCTGATCGGTCAGTTCGGCCACCAGATCGGCCAGTTCGGCCCGCGGCATCGACTTGATATCGCGCCCCTCCACGATGCCCGCGCTCACCGCCCGGCCCGGTTCGCCCTGGGCCCGCCGGCCGCGGCTGGCATTACGGCCCGATCCGCCCACCGCCACCTCGTCGTCGGCTTCGGAGTAGACCTGATCGAGAATATCGGCGATCTTCTTGCGCAGCGGCTGCGGATCGATCCCCATTTCCGCGTTGTAGGCAAGCTGTTTGGCCCGGCGGCGTTCGGTCTCGTCGATGGCGTCACGCATCGAGTCGGTGATCTTGTCGGCATACATGTGTACCTCGCCCGAGACATTGCGGGCGGCGCGGCCGATCGTCTGGATGAGGCTTTTGGTACTGCGCAGGAACCCTTCCTTATCGGCGTCCAGGATCGCCACCAGCGATACCTCGGGCAGATCCAGCCCCTCCCGCAACAGGTTGATACCGACCAGCACGTCGTACTCGCCGAGGCGTAGCTGGCGCAGCAGCTCGACGCGGCGCAGGGTATCGATCTCGGAGTGCAGATAGCGCACGCGCAGGCCCAGCCCGAGCAGATAGTCGGTGAGATCCTCGGCCATCTTCTTGGTGAGCGTGGTGACCAGGACCCGCTCGTCGCGTTCGATCCGCAGCCGGACCTCGTGCACCAGATCGTCGATCTGGCCCTTGGTGGGTTTGACCACCACCTGCGGATCGACCAGACCGGTGGGACGGATGACCTGTTCGACCACCTCGCCACCGGCGCGGCCGAGTTCGTAATCGCCCGGCGTGGCCGAAAGGTACACCGCCTGACCGATCCGCTCGGCGAACTCCTCCCACGTCAACGGCCGGTTGTCCACCGCCGACGGCAGCCGGAAACCGTATTCGACGAGATTGCGCTTCCGCGACATATCGCCCTCGTACATACCGCCGATCTGCGGCACCGTGACATGCGATTCGTCGATGACCAGCAGGAAATCGTCGGGGAAATAGTCGAGCAGGGTGGCCGGGGCCGAACCCGCGGGCCGCCCGTCGATATGCCGCGAATAGTTCTCGATACCCGAGCAGAAGCCGACCTGACGGATCATTTCCAGGTCGTATTGGGTGCGCATCCGCAACCGCTGCGCCTCGAGCAGTTTGCCTTTGCCCTCCAATTCGGCCAGCCGTTGTTCGAGCTCGGCTTCGATATCGGTCACCGCCCGGGCCATCCGATCGGGACCGGCCACATAGTGCGTGGCCGGGAAGATACGCACCATATCGACCTTGCGCACCACATCCCCGGTGAGCGGGTGCAGATAATACAGTTCCTCGATCTCGTCGCCGAAGAATTCGATCCGCACCGCCAGTTCCTCGTAGGACGGGATGATCTCGACGGTATCGCCGCGCACCCGGAACGAACCCCTGGTGAACGACATATCGTTCCGCGTGTACTGGACGTCCACCAGCATGCGCAGGAACGCGTCCCGGTCGACCTCCGCGCCCACCTCCAGCAGCACCGACCGATCCAGATACGACTGCGGGGTGCCCAGACCGTAGATGCAGGACACCGACGCCACCACCACGACATCGCGCCGGGACAGCAGTGCGGAGGTGGCCGAATGGCGCAGCCGCTCCACATCGTCGTTGATCGAGCTGTCCTTCTCGATATAGGTATCGGTCTGCGCGATATAGGCCTCGGGCTGGTAGTAGTCGTAGTAGGAGACGAAATACTCCACCGCGTTGTGCGGGAGCATTTCGCGCAGCTCGTTGGCCAGCTGCGCCGCGAGGGTTTTGTTCGGGGCCATCACCAGCGTGGGCCGCTGTAACCGTTCGATGAGCCAGGCCGTGGTGGCGGATTTACCGGTACCGGTGGCGCCCAGCAGCACCACATCGGGCTCCCCGGCCGTGATCCGGCGTTCCAGCTCGTCGATCGCGGCCGGCTGATCACCGGCAGGCCGGTACGGGCTGACGACCTCGAACCGCCCGCCGGTCCGCTCGATCTCGCCGACCGGGCGGAACTCCGATTTCGCCAGGGGAGTCTGCCCGTCGGCCTCGGTGCCGGTGACGCCGGCCGCACGGAGTTCGGTTGCGAATGCCATATGCCCAGACTAAGCCCGACCACCGACACTCTCCCCGGCCTCCACCGCGGCAGCGGTCACACCGCCGGATGGGCGGATACGGCACCGAGCACAACACCGGCGGTCTGGGTAGATTCTGCAACTGTGACCAATGCCGCCAGTGTGCATGTCCACCGGCCGAAGGTGGAGTACTTCGATATCGCGGAACTGACCAACACCGACCCGAAAGGTTTCATCCGCACCGTCGAGCGCTACCACCTCGAGCCCTGGGGCCTGTACATGGCCCGCACCGCCGACCACCCCCAGTTCCACTACCTCGAATCCTGGCTGCTGCCCACGCTCGGCATCCGCGCAACGGTGTTCCACTTCCGTCCGGCCCATCTACGCGACCAGGATTACTACATCGATATCGGGGAGTTCGGCGAGTTCGAACCGAAACGCTGGCGCTCGGTCGACCACTACCTGGACCTGGTGGTCCGGACGGGCCGGGAAACCCAGCTCCTGGATGTGGACGAACTGCTGGCCGCCCACGCCAGCGGCCTGCTCGACGCGGCCACCGCCGAGCAAGCCGTGGCCACCGCCACCCGCGCCATCGACGGTATCGCCGCCCACGGCCACGACTTCCTGGCCTGGACCGAATCCTTGAGCATGCCTCTCACCTGGATGTGAGTCTCCACGCTGCGCGCGGTTCCGAACCGGCCGGCCGGGGTTGTCGACAGTTCGTCCCTACGAGCGCTCGGCGCCGGGGTCGCTCATCCGCCGGAACACTCCGGTCAGCCAGGGTTCGCACGCCGCGGTGTACGCCGCCCACGCCTCGTCCGCCTCGAGCCCCGCGGCTTTCGCCGCCGCCGCACGGATCACCTCGGTGTACTCGGTGCGGATCCGCTCATCGGCCCGCAATCGGTCACGGAACGCGAGAGCGAACTCCTGGGCAGGACTGCCCGCGACCCGTAGGTACACGAAGGCGGGACGGCCCGGATCCGCGCTACCGTGCCACCGCGCCGCGGTGATCCCGTCCCCGGCACCGGGCACCGGGTTGGGGAGCGGCACCGGAGACAGCGGGAACCCAGCTCCGCCCAGGGCATCCCGAAGACCGTCGGCCGCGGCCGGTTCGGCAACCGTGATCTGCAGTTCGAGCACATCCGGTGCGGGAACGCCGGGCACGGCGGTGGCGCCGATATGGTCCACCCGCACGGCTCCCGCACCGGCCGCGACCTGCAATCGCGCAATCAAGCGCTGCGCCTGCGCGGCCCACTCCGGCCGGGAGTCCACGAAGCCGAACTCGGGCCGCACCGCGACACCGGCGCGCATATTCGCTTCGAACGGCACCAGCCGCCGTTCCCACAGCCGCGCGACTTCGGCTTCCACCGCACCGGCGGCACCGTTGTTGTCCAGCAGCACATCGGCGGCGGCGTAACGCTGTTCGTCGGTGGCCTGCGCGGCGATCCGGGCGCGCGCATCGGCTTCGTCCACACCGCGGAATTCGACAAGTCGCCGCAACCTGGTTTCGGTGGCGGCGTCCACGACCAGCACCAGATTCATGAACGGTGCCATATTGTTCTCCACCAGCAGCGGAACATCCTGCACCACAATGGCGTCCGGTGCGGCCGCGGCGAGCAGTTCGGCGGTGCGCTGCCCCACCAGCGGATGGGTGATGGAGTTCAGGGTCGCCCGGGATTCGCCGTCGCGGAACGCCTTGGCCGCGAGGGCCGGCCGGTCCAGACTGCCGTCGGCAGCCAGGATATCCGCGCCGAACGCCTCGACGAGGGCGGCCAGGCCGGGAGTCCCCGCCGCCACCACCTCCCGCGCGATGACATCGGAATCGATGATCACCGCCCCGTGTTCGGCAAGCGCCCGCGCGACCGTCGATTTGCCCGCGCCCATACCTCCGGTGAGGCCGATTCGTAACATTGGCTCAGTTTCGCATCCGGTGCCCGGCCCGCGCCGGAGAGGTCGAACCGCGGTAGCCGTCCGACACGCCCACGGCTGCCCGATCCGGAAATGTCCGGGCCCGACGAATTACTCCGATAATCTGCGCGTGCCGCAATATCGACCGCAATTCTCCTTTTTCCGATAGCACTTGTTACGACAAGCGAAGGAAAGAGTATGCGCACCAGAGATATCCGTACAGGCCGCCACCGGCTGGGTTCGGCGGGTCGCGTGCATTGCATTCTTATTCCGGCGGTCGCGAGATATCTGCGCCAAAACCGGCGTTCGTGGTTCACCGTTTTCGTGGTCCCGGCGCAACACAGTTTCGCGGCCAAACGTCACCGGCCCGTCGTCCCCCGGGTGCGTATGCGCTGGATCCCCGCGCCCGCCGGCTGACAGACTTCCCGAGGACGGCCCGGCGCATACCCGTGCCGGGCCGTTCTCGGGTTCGTGGAATATCTACAGGTCGAGTTCGCGTACGAGGGCGGATATCTCGGCATGGAAAAGTTCGCCAGGCTCCGGCGGCCGCGCGCATTTCGCACGACAGCGGTGCCACCGGATGGCAGGTGGCCGGCCGGCGCGACGCGGGCAGTATCACCGAGGCCATCACCGGCCTGGATGTGGTGATCAGTGCCGTGAACACGGGGCACGGTATTGCCGAGACCATCGACCGGGCCGGCGATTCCATGGTGGGCGCACACGCCATGGTCGATGCACTGGTGCGGCATCCCGGTATCCGGGTAATAGTTGTCGGCGGGGCGGGCAGCCTGGAGGTGGCACCCGGACGACAGTTCGTCGACGAACCCGGTTTCGCGGAAAACTTGCCACGCGGTCTCGGCGTCCCCGCGGAGTATCACCACGTCGTGTCCGCGTTACGAGACGCACTGAATGTGTATCGCGTGTCCAACCGCCTGTGGACTTATTTGAGTCCCTCATCGGGACGAGTCGAGCCGGGTGAGCGCACCGGACGATTCCGCGTGGGTGGCGACCAGCTACTCGACACCGGCGGTCGCGATATCTCGGCCGAGGATCTTGCTGTGGCGCTCCTCGACGAAACCGAACTGCCGCAGCATATCCAGCGGCGGTTCACGGTGGGCTACTGACAGCGAGAACCCCGGTTCGCAATGAACCGGGGTTCTCGTTCGTTTCTTCGGGGGCTACCTGCGGACGCCTCAGGCGTTACCGGAGAGCTTCTCCCGCAGGGCCGCGAGCTGGGCGTCGCTGGCGAGCGAACCACCGGACTCCGCGGGGGCGCTGGACTGCGCGCCGCTCTCGGAGGAGTAGTTCGACGAACCGCCGCCGTTGACGGCCTCGGCCGCGGCGTCGGCCGCCATCTTCTCCATCTGCGCGGTGTGCATCTTGTGCCGGCGCTCCGCCTCGGCGTAGCGGCCTTCCCACTCTTCGCGCTGCTTGTCGAAGCCCTCGAGCCATTCGTTGGTCTCGGGATCGAAGCCCTCGGGGAAGATGTAGTTGCCCTGCTCGTCGTAGCTGTCGGCCATGCCGTACTTCGACGGATCGAACTCGGGGCTGTAGTCCTCGTTGGCCTGCTTGAGGCTCAGCGAGATCCGGCGGCGCTCCAGGTCGATATCGATGACCTTGACCATCGCGTCGTCGCCGACGACCACGACCTGGTCCGGGACCTCCACGTGGCGCTCGGCCAGCTCGGAGATGTGCACCAGGCCCTCGATGCCCTCCTCGACGCGGACGAACGCGCCGAACGGAACGAGCTTGGTGACCTTGCCCGGCACGATCTGGCCGATGGCATGGGTGCGGGCGAACTGCCGCCACGGATCTTCCTGGGTGGCCTTCAGCGACAGCGAGACGCGCTCGCGATCCAGGTCGACGTCGAGAACCTCGACGGTGACCTCGTTGCCGACCTCGACCACCTCGGACGGGTGATCGATATGCTTCCAGGACAGCTCGGAGACGTGCACCAGGCCGTCGACACCGCCGAGATCGACGAAGGCGCCGAAGTTGACGATGGAGGAGACCACACCCTTGCGGACCTGGCCCTTCTGCAGCTGGTGCAGGAATTCGCTGCGCACCTCGGACTGGGTCTGCTCCAGCCAGGCGCGGCGCGACAGGACCACGTTGTTGCGGTTCTTGTCCAGCTCGATGATCTTGGCTTCGATCTCCTTGCCGACGTACGGCTGCAGATCGCGGACGCGGCGCATCTCGACCAGCGACGCGGGCAGGAAGCCGCGCAGACCGATATCGAGGATCAGACCGCCCTTGACGACCTCGATCACAGTGCCGCGAACGGCCTCGTCCTTCTCCTTGAGCTCCTCGATCGTGCCCCAGGCGCGCTCGTACTGAGCCCGCTTCTTGGACAGGATCAGGCGACCCTCTTTGTCCTCCTTGGTGAGGACCAGGGCCTCCACCTCATCGCCCACGGAAACGACCTCGTTCGGGTCGACATCGTGTTTGATGGAGAGCTCGCGAGACGGGATGACGCCTTCGGTTTTGTAACCGATGTCGAGCAGGACCTCGTCGCGGTCGACCTTGACGATGGTTCCTTCGACGATATCGCCGTCGTTGAAGTACTTGATCGTGGCGTCGATGGCGGCGAGGAAATCCTCGGCGGAGCCGATATCGTTGACGGCTACCTGCGGCGAGGTGACGGTGGTGGGCATGTGGCGGTTTGCTCCGGACGGATTGTGATCGGTTGCGGACATTGAGACTTTCGGTACGCTGCGATACACCCAGCGGGTCCGGGTGTGATCACTTGCGGGTTCAGCGTACGCGACCCGTATCCAGCCGGGCAAACGACCCCCCGCTGCGGATCTATAAGCTTCGCGTCGTGTCCGACGACCTCGTTCAAGATCGCCACGCTCAGGCCACCGCACTGCTGGGAACCACGGGTGCCGCACGCTCGCGAGTCGATTCGAAAGAAAGCGAGCGGGCGAGCCGGCGCTGGTGGGATGCCGACGCCGGCCAGTACCACGATACCCATGGAGAGTTCCTGGGCACCGCTAGTCCGGGGGGTGAGTTCGTCTGGTGCCCGGAGGGCCTGCACGAGGGCGATATGCGGCTCCTGGGCGAAATCGCCGGGAAGAGGATCCTCGAACTCGGCTGCGGTTCGGCCCCGTGTGCCCGCTGGCTGGCCGGTCAGGGAGCACATCCGGTGGGCCTGGATCTGTCGATGGGAATGTTGTCACGGGGGGTTGCCGCCATGAACCGGGGCGGGCCCCGGGTGCCGCTGGTCCAAGCCGGGGCGGAAGCCCTGCCGTTCGCGAGTGAATCCTTCGATCTGGCGTGTTCGGCCTTCGGCGCCGTGCCGTTCGTCGCCGATTCCGCGCGGGTGATGCGTGAGGTCGCCCGGGTACTGCGCCCCGGCGGGCGCTGGGTGTTCGCGGTGAACCATCCGATGCGCTGGATCTTCCGCGACGATCCCGGGCCGGACGGTCTCGAAGCCGTATTCCCCTATTTCGACCGCACCCCGTACACGGAGTTCGATGCCGACGGACGCTGCACTTATGTGGAGCACCACCGCACGATCGGCGATCGGGTCCGGGAGATTGTGGCGGCCGGGTTGTTACTCGACGACATAGTCGAGCCGGATTGGCCGGAATGGCTCGACCGGGAATGGGGACAGTGGAGTCCGCTACGCGGGCAGATATTCCCGGGTACGGCCATTTTCGTCAGCCATAAACCTGGCACCGGGGCCGAGTAACCCGTATCGCGCTCGTTCGCTGCGCCCTTCCGCCGGCCTCCGGGCCCGGTCGGCGCCTCTCCCCGTGGAAACGTCTCCGGGCCCACGGTGGTCGTGAGCCCGGAGGAAGCGGCACTGTTCAGGAATCGTCGCCGCGGGAGTTACGCGGCGAGCGGCCGGCCTGCTCGAGAGCGCGCCGGAGCGCGAATTCGATCTGGGCGTTCACACTGCGCAGATCATCGGCTGCCCATTTCGCCACTGCGTCGTATACCGCGGGGTCGAGCCGGAGCAGGACCTTCTTGCGTTCGGCCATCAGCTGTACAGCGATCCCGAATTGACCACGGGCTGCACCGGCCGGTCACCGCACAGCACCACCAGCAGGTTCGACACCATGGTGGCCTTGCGCTCCTCGTCCAGGTCGACCATGCCCTCGGCGGTGAGCCGTTCCAGCGCCAGCCCCACCATGCCGACCGCACCCTCCACGATCCGGGTACGCGCGGCCACGACCTGGTTCGCCTGCTGCCGCACCAGCATCGCCTGGGCGATCTCCGGCGCGTAGGCGAGGTGGGTGATCCGCGCTTCGATGACCTCGATACCCGCGGTTTCGGTGCGATCGCGCAGTTCGGCGGTGAGCTCCTCGGCGACCTCGGCGCCATCACGCAGGCTGGTGCGGTTGTCGTCGTGGGCGTCGTAGGGATGCGTCGTGGCCAGATGCCGGACCGCCGCCTCCGACTGGGTCTCCACATATTCTTCGTAGTCGTCCACGGCGAACGCGGCCTTGAAACTGTCGACCACCTTGTAGACCACCACCGCGGCGATCTCCACCGGGTTACCGTCGGCGTCGTTGACCTTCAGCTTCTGCGTTTCGAAGTTACGGACCCGCAGCGAGATGCTGCGCCGGTCGGTCAGCGGCAGCACCGAGAAGAATCCGGGCTCACTCACCGACCCGATATACCGGCCGAAGAACTGGACGACCTTCGCCTCGTTGGGGTCCACCACGGTCAGCCCGGTGATTCCGAGCAACAGCAGGACGGCCACCACGCAGGCCACGATCGCCCCGACCAGCCCGGCGACGTTCTGGTTCTGCCCGAAAGCGACGAAGCCCGCCACCGCCACCGCCGCCAGCGCGATCGTGAGAACCAGCCAGATCAGCAACACCACGAACCCGTTGACTCGTGCGACGTCGCGGAACTTCATGACATCCTCCATCTATCAAAGTGATATCACTAAGATAGCAGCCGCAGGATCGGCCCGACAAGGCCCGCATGACGCCGGCGGGCCCGGACCGTCGACGCGGCCTGCACCGACGCGAGCACAGCGGCGGCGCGACCGGGTACTCGCGCCGGCGCCGGACGACACCCCGGGGTGACCACACCGGGCGACCGGTCACCGCTCGCCGGCCTGACTCCTGCGACGATGACCGGATGAACCGGACGGTATCGGGACGACCGCTGCGATTGGGTCTCGTCGACGGCGACGGCATCGGCCCCGAGGTGGTGGAGTCGGCGCGGCGGGTGGTGGACGAGGCACTGACGGCCGAAGGCCGGCCCGCGCCGGAATGGGTGCCGCTGCCCATGGGCCGCCGGGCAATCGACGAATTCGGCACCACGTTACCTGAATCCACCCTTGACGGTCTGGCCGATACCGACGGTTGGATCCTCGGCCCGCACGACAACGCGGCCTATCCCCCGCAACACCGGATCGCGCCGGGCGGCGTGATCCGCCGCCATTTCGGCCTGTACGCCAATATCCGCCCGGCGCGGGCCCTGCCCGGCATCCGCGCCGCAGCCCCAGATATCGACCTGGTGATCGTGCGGGAGAACAGCGAAGGCTTCTACGCGGACCGCAATATGGCCGTCGGGTCCGGGGAATTCTGTCCCACGCCGGATATCGCGCTGTCGGTCGGCCTGGTGACCCGCGCGGCGTGTGAGCGCATCGCCCACGAGTCGTTCCGGCTGGCCGCCGAACGCCGCGGCCGGGTGACGATCGTGCACAAGGCGAATGTGCTGCCGTTGACCATGGGATTGTTCCGGGACACCTGTTACGCGGTGGCAGGCGAATACCCCGGGGTGGCGGTGGCCGAGGAACACGTCGACGCGGCGGCCGCGCATCTTGTCCGCGCACCCGGCGACTACGACGTACTGGTCACCGAGAACCTGTTCGGCGATATTCTCTCCGATCTCGCCGCTCAACTGGCCGGATCCCTGGGGACCGCCGCGTCCCTCAACTGCTCGCGGACTCGGGCCATGGCGCAAGCGGTACACGGCGCGGCACCCGATCTGGCAGGCCGCAACCGGGCGAATCCGGTGGCTCTGCAGTTGTCCGCGGCCATGCTCCTGCGCTGGATCGCCACCCGGCAGGACCGGCCGTACCCGGCGGCGGCCGCTGCCGCAGACCGGATCGACCGGGCGGTCGCAGCCACCTTCGCCGCCGGTATCGCCACGGCCGATCTGGGCGGGCAGGCGTCGACCGGCGAATTCACCGAACAGGTCACCGCCCGGGTGCACCGGTGGTGAACGCATACCGGAGGCGAGTACGCCGGGGTCCCGGTGACCACCGGCAGCTCACAGCAGCCGGGAAAGGAACTCCTTGGTCCGATCGTGGCGCGGGGCCGCCAGCAGGTCCGCCGGCGGCCCGGCCTCGACCACCACACCCTGGTCCATGAACACCAGCCGGTCGGCGACCTCCCGCGCGAAACCCATCTCGTGCGTGACCACGACCATCGTCATGCCCGAATCGGCGAGTTCGCGCATCACCGCGAGCACTTCGCCGACCAGTTCGGGATCGAGGGCGGAGGTGGGCTCGTCGAAGAGCATGAGTTTCGGCTCCATCGCCAGGGCTCGGGCGATGGCGACCCGCTGTTGCTGCCCGCCGGACAACTGCGCGGGGTAGGCGTTCGCCTTGTCCGCCAAGCCGACTCGTTCCAGCAGTTCCTGCGCTCGTTCGGTGGCCGCGGCCTTGCGGAGCTTTTTCACCTGCATCGGTGCTTCGATGACATTGCCGAGCGCGGTCCGGTGCGGGAACAGGTTGAAATGCTGGAAGACCATCCCGATCTCCCGGCGCTGCCGCGCGGCGTCGCGGGGGTGCAGTTCGTAGAGCCGGCCCGCTTTCTCCCGGTAGCCGACGAGTTCTCCCGCCACATACAACCGGCCCGCGCTCACCTGTTCGAGATGGTTGATACAGCGCAGGAACGTGGATTTTCCCGAACCGGAGGGGCCGATGAGGCACAGCACCTCACCGTGGCGGACCTCCAGGGATATCCCGTTGAGCACGCGCAGCGCACCGAAGTTCTTGTGCACCCGGTCGGCGCGGACCATCGGCTCGGGACTCGTCGCACTCATTTGGACTGTGCCTCTCCCTGAGCGTCGGCCAGTTCCTGCAACTGTTTCGCCGTCAACTGCCGCGAAATACCGCGCGAATAGTATTTCTCCAGGTAATACTGGCCGATCATCAGAATGCTGGTGATGGCCAGATACCAGGTCGCGGTGACCAGCAGCAGCGGGATCGGCAGGAAATTCACGCCGTAGATATCGCGGGCGCGGCCGAACAGGTCCGTGCTGAGCGGGATGGCGGTGACCAGCGCGGTGGTTTTCAGCATGCTGATGAGCTCGTTGCCGGTCGGCGGAATGATCACTCGCATGGCCTGCGGCAGAACGGTCCGGCGCATGGTCTGCGACCAGGACATCCCGAGCGCGATCGATGCCTCCCGCTGGCCCTCCCCCACCGAATTGATTCCGGCCCGGACGATCTCGGCCATATACGCCGCCTCGTTGAGCCCCAGCCCGATCACCGCGAACGCGAACGCGGCCTGCAGACTCTGCACATCGAGCTCGAACAGCCGCGGCCCGAACGGCACACCGAGCGCGACGTGCTGGTACAGCGACGGCACCAACCCCCAGAACACCAGTTGCACATACACCGGGGTGCCGCGGAAGACCCACAGATACACCCAGGCGGTGGCCCGCAGCACCGGGTTCGGCGACAGCCGCATCACCGCGAGTGTCGTGCCGAGCGCCACGGCGATCACCATCGCCAGCACGGTCAGCTCCAGGGTGACCACGGCACCCGCCGCGATGCGGGTATCCCGCAGATACTGCCAGTACACATCCCAGCGATAGGCGGGATTGGTCGCCGCACCGTAGACGAACAGGCCCACCAGAACCAGGATCAGCACGGCTGCCAGCCACCGGCCGGGGCGGCGCAGCGGCACGGCCTCGATCGGTTCGGGTTCTTCGCGTACCGCGCCCGGGTCCGTCGTCATAGCAGCTCCATCGGGTGGTGTTCATGCGGTCCGAGGAGGCCGCAGTGGAGACGGAGGTACCGTCGCGTCATGGCGTCAGCTCCTCGCGCCGTTGATCACGGAGGTGCGCAGCGCCCCCTCCTGCACACCCCAGTTCTCGGTGATCTGCCGGTACTGTCCGCTGTCCATCAGCTGCTGCACCGCATCCCGCAGGACCGGCGTGAGCGCGGACCCTTTGGCCACCGCCCACCCGTACGGGGCGGCATCGAAGACCGGGCCCGCCGGTTCGATCTTCCCGTCGGTCTGCTCGATGGCATACGCCGTCACCGGGGAATCCGCGGACATGGCGTCGACCTGGCCGAGGACCAGGGCGTTGGTGACCGCACTCTGCTCGTCGAACGCGTCGATGATGATCGGATCCTTCCCGGCGGCGACGCATGCGTCGCTCTTGGCCGGAACTTCTTCGATATGTTCTACGGTCGTCGCCTGGACTGCCACACGTTTACCGCAGGCGTTCTCCGGGTCGATATCGTCGCCGACGCGCTGCGCCCACTGCACCCCGGCGCTGAAGTAGGTGACGAAATCGACCTGCTGCTCCCGTTCGAGGGTGTCGGTTATGGACGACATTCCGATGTCGTAGGTCCCGGCCTGCACCGCGGGGATGATCTTCTCGAACGCCGATTCGGTATAGCGGGCCCGGATTCCCAGTACCGCGGTCACGGCATCCATCAGGTCGATATCGAAGCCGACTATCGCGCCGCGCCGGTCGCGGTATTCGTTCGGCTGATAGGGCACGTTCACCCCGACCACCACTTCCCCGGCCGCGGCGATATCGGGCGGTACGCGGGCCGCCAGTTCCGGCACGGGCCGCACCGTGATCTTCGGCGGGATCGGCCCGGTGTCCTCGATATTGGTCACGCAGCCGGCCGTCAGCAGCACACCGGCGAGCGCGCACACCATCCACCGGATCCGGGAACGGGATCGATAAGCCACCGCCACTGTCCCACCACCTGCCGTCGCAACGAATATGGCCCACGGACCGCCTCGGTGGTCGCGGCCGGCACTTCCACTCGAGGACGTTGTCAGCACAGTAGGCGAACCGGCGGTGCAACACGGCCGTAGTAACCGAGATTTGATCCGGCCGCACGAGCCCGGCCGATCCGCCGGATATCCGGCGAGTCAACCGCTACCGTCTGCAGATCATGGTGCAGTCGGTGGAATTACTGCTCGACGAGGCGGCCGAGCAGCGGATCCGGCGGCAGTGGGAACTGCTCGCCGCCGCGGGCCTGCCCGGTCTGGGTCGCGGGGCCCGCGCCGGCGATGCCGACAGTCACCGGCCGCATATCACCGTGGCGGTGGCCCGGCAGATCTGGCCGCGTATCGAAACCGGCCTGGCTCGTTTACCTTTCCGGCCGTTTTCGATCCGGCTCGGCGGTGTGCTGGTGTTCGGGGCGCGCCGGCCGATCCTGGTACGCGCGGTGGTGCCGTCGGAAGAACTCCTGGCCTGGCATCGGCGGGTGTACCAGATCGTGGCACCGTGCCCGGATGTCCCGGCGAATCTGCATCCGAACCAGTGGACGCCGCATATCACCCTGGCCCGTCGGGTACTGCCGCAACACATCGGAGAGGCGGTGAGCGCGGTAGCCGCGGACAAGGACACGGTCGCGACCGTGGTCGGGTTACGCCGCTGGGACGGGGACCGCCGCCGGGCCTGGCCGATCGCCGAACACGGCTGACCGGACGCCCGCGCGACGGATACGCGGCACGTAGGGTGGGGTCCGGTGGCGTACGACACCGCCGTGGAACAACCGCGGCCGGGGCCGGCGTTGCAGCCTGTATACCGACCACGAGAGGACGTCATGGCCACCCAGACACTGACGCAGCAGAATTTCGATGAGGTAGTCACCAGCAACGACGTGGTACTCGTCGATTTCTGGGCTTCCTGGTGCGGACCGTGCCGCAGTTTCGCACCCACCTACGAGGCGTCGTCGGACAAGCATCCCGATGTCGTGCACGGCAAGGTCGATACCGAGGCCGAACAGGGCCTGGCCGCGGCCGCCAATATCCAGTCGATCCCGACCATCATGGCCTTCCGCGAGGGCGTTCTGGTCTTCGCGCAGCCGGGGGCGCTGCCGCCGCCCGCACTCGAGGATCTCGTCACCCAGGTCAAGGCGCTGGATATGGACGAGGTTCGTAAGCAACTCGCCGAGCAGCAAGCCGCCAACGGCGAAGTCTCCGAATAGAATCGGCGGACGACGGCGGGCTCCACACTTTCCGGGGATGGTGTGGAGCCCGCCGTCGCGTCGTCACCGGCGCCGGGGCGATACCGGCGCCGGATCAGCGGTTCAGCGCTGGGCGACCAGGCGGTTCACGCTGGCGATCATCGCGCGCACCGAGGATTGCGCACCGTCCGCCGCGAGGGCCACGCCCCAGCCGCGCCGGCCGTCGAATTCGCATTGCACGAAGGTGGCGGTTCCCGCGGCGGTCCGCCGCTGGTGGAAGCGCAAGATCTCCACCGGGTAGCCGGCCTCGTAGAGAGCGGAGGTCATGGCCGCGATCGGGCTACCGGCGGCCACCACCGAACGGGACCACCCCGGGAATTCGAGGGTGGCGGTGAACGCGCCGCCGCGCGCACCGGTGGACGACCAGCCCGCGAGGCGGATCGGACCGGCGCATTCGCCGAAGCGTTCATGGAATTGGGCCGCGGTCAGCTCCGCGCATTCGGTGCGCAGGCTACGAGGAGCGGCGGTGGTCAGGGCGTCGTTGTCCAGAGTCAGTGTGGTCATGAGTACGTAGGTCTTCCCAGAGAAGGTCGGCAGGTTGGGGGACCAGCAAAATCGAGAAAAGGGGGGCCCGCAGCGAGGGGGCCGGTCCGAATCAGACCCCGCTACGGCGGGTTACTACTACGGCAAGTACCCGCCCGGCCGGCTCGGCGATGCGCGCAAGAAGCACCGCGCCCTCGCGGTCCGCGAGAATCGGCGCGGCACGTAGGCCGTCGGCGTGGATTTGCACGGTGTCGAGGATAAAGACTCCCCAGGCGGATGGCAACCACATACACGCCGGGGTTTTGGCTACCCCACAGTAGTGTTTCCGCTGGTCATCGACACGTAACCCGGAGTTTTCCCGAACCGGCCGGTGACGCAGCAGACTCCAGGCCGGCCATCCCGCTGCCCGGGCGCCTACTCCGGCACAGCGGTTCGTAGGGCTCGAGGGCCGGTGGCCGGTCCGGGACCGACGGAAACCGGCGACACTTCCGGCTCAGTGCGCGGCGGAATCCCAGCTGCGTCCGATACCCACCGAAACACTCAGGGGCACAGACAGCTCGATCGCCGTGGACATATTGTCGCGGACCAAATCGCGCAACTGCTCCTGCTCACCCGGTGCCACCTCGAGGACGAGTTCGTCGTGGATCTGCAGCAGCATCCGCGACCGCAGGCCCGAATCGGCCAACGCCCGGTGCACATTGATCATGGCGACCTTGATGATATCGGCGGCGGTGCCCTGGATGGGGGCGTTGAGGGCCATCCGTTCCGCGGCCTCGCGGCGCTGCCGGTTGCTGTGGTCGAGGTCCGGCAGGTAGCGGCGGCGGCCGAACAGGGTCTGCGTATAACCGACTTTGCGGGCCTGTTCCACCACGGCCTGCAGATAATCGCGGATCCCGCCGAACCGGGCGAAGTAGATGTCCATCTGTTCCTTCGCCTCCTGGGTGCTGATCTTCAGCTGGGCGGACAGCCCGTAGGAACTCAGACCGTAGGCCAGGCCGTAGGACATGGCCTTGATCCGGCGGCGCAGTTCCGGCGACACCTCGGAGATCGGGATGTCGAAGGCCTTCGACGCGACGAAACTGTGCAGATCCTCGCCGGAGTTGAAGGCTTCGATAAGCCCCTCGTCACCGGACAGATGCGCCATGATGCGCATCTCGATCTGGCTGTAGTCGGCGGTCATCAGCGATTCGTAGCCGTCGCCGACCACGAACGTATCCCGGATCATCCGGCCGGTATCGGTGCGGATGGGGATGTTCTGCAGGTTCGGTTCGGTGGACGACAACCGGCCGGTGGCGGCAATGGTCTGGTTGAAGGTGGTGTGGATGCGGCCGTCGTCGGCGACGGCTTTCAGCAGGCCGTCGACGGTGACCTTGAGGCGGGTGGCGTCGCGGTGCGCGAGCAGATGCTGCAGGAACGGATGCTCGGTCTTCTCGTACAGCGATTCCAGTGCGTCCGCGTCGGTGGTGTAACCGGTTTTGGTGCGTTTGGTCTTGGGCATATCGAGCTCGTCGAACAGCACCACCTGCAGCTGTTTCGGCGAGCCGAGGTTGATCTGTTTACCGATCACCCCGTAGGCCGCGTTCGCCGCATCGGCAACCTTGTCGGCGAACTGTCGCTGCAGTTCGGTGAGCTGGTCGATATCGACCGCGATCCCGGCGTCCTCCAGTTCGGCGAGCACCCCGAGCAGCGGCAGTTCCATCTCGTCCAGCAGCGGCCGCGATTCGATCTTGTCGAGTTCATCGTCCAGCGCATGGGACAGATCGGCCACGGCGCGGGCGCGCAGCATCTCCCCCTGCGCGAGTTCGGTATCGACCGCATCCTCGGCATCCAGCAGCGACAACTGCGGCGCCGCCTCGGTTTCGGTGCGCAGTTCCCGATGCAGGTAACGCAACGACAGATCGTCGAGGTTGAAACTGCGCTGACCCGGCCGGACCAGGTAGGCGGCGAGAGCGGTATCACTGGTGAGCCCCGCCAGAGTCCAGCCGCGGCCGCGGAGCGCATGCAGCGCGCTCTTGGCCTCGTGCAGGGCCTTCCCTGGGGCGGGATCGGCCAGCCAGGCCCCGAGCGCGGTTTCGTCCTCGGAAGTGAGGGCGGTGACATCGATATAGGCGGACTCTTCGTCTGCGGCGGAAATCGCGAGGGCGCGCACATCACCGGCGGCCGGAACGCCGCTACCGGTGATCGAAATACCGTGCCGGGCACCGGCTTTCGCATGCTCGGCCAGCCAGTCCGCGACACTGCCCGGCGTCAGCGTCTGCCCGCTGATCTCGAAACCCGATTCGGCTTCGACGGTGGGCGGGGCCAAGGTTTCGAACAGCCGGTCGCGCAGAACCCGGAACTCCAGATCGTCGAACAGCTGATGGATCCGCTCCCGGTTCCAGGCGCCCTGGGCGAGCTGGTCGGGAGTGTAGGGCAGCGGTACGTCGCGGACCATCTCGGTGAGCTGGCGGTTGAGCACCACACTGCTCAGGTTGGCGCGCAGCGCGTCGCCGACCTTGCCGCGCACCTCGTCCACCTTGTCGACCAAGGCGTTCAGATCGCCGTATTCGCGGATCCATTTTGCGGCGGTTTTCTCCCCCACCCCCGGGATGCCGGGCAGGTTATCGCTGGGGTCGCCGCGCAGCGCCGCATAGTCGGGGTATTGGGACGGGCTCAGACCGTATTTCTTGTCCACCTCCTCCGGCGTGAACCGGGTCAGGTCGGAAACGCCCTTCCGTGGGTAGAGGACGGTGACGTTCTCCTCGACCAGTTGAAGTGAATCGCGGTCGCCGGTGACGATGAGCACCCGGTAACCCTGCGGTACCGCCTGGGTGGTGAGGGTGGCGATGATGTCGTCGGCCTCGTAGCCCTCGATCGCCATCACCGGGATACCGAGGGCGCCCAGCACCTCCTTGGTGAGCTCGACCTGGCCGCGGAACTCGTCCGGGGTTTTCGCCCGGTTCGCCTTGTACTCGGGGAACGCATCGACCCGGAAGGTCTGCCGGGAGACATCGAAGGCGGCGGCGACATGGGTGGGTTTCTCATCGCGCAGCAGGTTGATGAGCATGGCGGTGAACCCGTACACCGCATTGGTGGTCTGACCGGTGACGGTCTGGAAATTCTCCGCCGGCAACGCGAAGAACGCCCGGTAGGCCAGTGAATGCCCGTCCAGTAGCAGCAGCGTGGGCCGGGTTTCCGGCGCTCCGGAAGGATCGGCGGGGGCGGGAAGGCTCGGCTGCGCAGTGGTCGGTGGGGTCACACCCGGAGAGTCTAGGGACTACCTCCGACACAGAGCCCAGGGAGTGTCGTCGCCACTCAACCGACGCCGAGATACGCCGCTTGCACGGCCGGGTCGTCGAGCAGTTCGCGACCTGGCCCGGATTCGGTGACCGCACCGGTCTCCAGGATGTAGCCGCGGTCGCTGCGGGCCAGCGCTTGGCGGGCGTTCTGTTCCACCAGCAGCACGGTGGTACCGGTGGCATTGATCTCGGCGATGATCCGGAAGATCTGCTGGATCACCATCGGCGCGAGGCCCATGGACGGTTCGTCCAGGAGCAACAGCCGCGGCCGGGCCATCAGCGCGCGGCCGATGGCCACCATCTGCTGTTCGCCGCCCGACAGCGTGCCACCGGCCTGCTTCTCCCGTTCCCGCAACCGGGGGAAGAGTTCGAAGACCCGTTCCACGGCGGCGGCATAGTCGGCCTTGTTCCGGAAGGGCCGGGCGTAACACCCCATATCGAGGTTCTCCCGCACTGTCATCCCCGGGAACACACCGCGCCCCTCCGGCGCCTGCACCAGCCCGGCGAGTACCCGCCGATGCGCCGGTACCCGGCTGATATCGCTGCCCTCGAACATGATTCGGCCGCTGGTCAGCGGAAGCAGACCCGAGAGTGCGCGCATGGTGGTCGTCTTACCGGCGCCGTTCGCACCCAGCAGTGTCACCAGTTCGCCTTCGGCCACGTGTAGTGAAATACCGTGCAACGCCTCGATTCTGCCGTAACCGACGACGATATCGGCCACCTCGAGCAACAGTTCACCGCCGGGTTCTGCGCGTTTCGGTGCGGTCATCACCGATCCTCCGATTCCTCGCCGGCGCCGGCGGCCGGATCCTGTTGCGCGCGCAGCGCCACGGTGGAGACCGAGACATCCTCGGCGGTCAGTTCGTCATCGGGCACTCCGAGGTAGGCGGCGATCACCGCCGGATCGGCACGGATATCGGCGGGCAGGCCGTTGGCGATCTTGCGGCCGAACTCCAGCACCACGATCCGGTCCGTCACGCCCATGACCAGCCGCATATCGTGTTCGATCAGCAGCACCGTGAACCCGTCATCGCGGATTTTGCGGATCAGATCCATGAGCGCGGATTTCTCGCTCGGGTTGAACCCGGCGGCCGGTTCGTCCAGGCACAGCAGTTTCGGTTCGGTGGCCAGCGCCCGCGCGATCTCCAACCGGCGTTGATCGCCGTAGGAGAGATTGCGGGCCTTCTCCACCGCGCGCGGCGCGATACCGACGAATTCCAGCAGCGCCATTCCCCGGGTGATGGCGTCGTGTTCTTCCCGCCGGTGCCGTGCCGTGCGCAGTATCGCGCCCGGGACGGAGGTGCGGTGGCGGGCGTCGGTCCCCACCACGACATTCTCCAGGGCGGTCATCTCACCGAACAGGCGCACGTTCTGGAAGGTCCGCGCGATACCCAGTCTCGTAATCGCGTGCCGCCTCGTTTTGGTGAGCGGTTTTCCGTCGAAGAACACCGTGCCCGCGCTCGGCCGGTACACACCGGTAATGGCGTTGAAGCAGGTGGTCTTGCCGGCACCGTTCGGCCCGATCAATCCCAGGATCTCGCCGCGGCGGATCTCGAAACTCACCGAATCCAGGGCGGTGAGCCCGCCGAACCGTACGGTGAGGTCCTCGGTGCGCAGCAGCGGTTCGCCGATCCCGGTGCGGATTTTGCGGTGCGCGGCCACCACGTCGGCGACCGCGGTATCGTCGGCGAGCGCCGGATCGACCGCGGTCACATCCACCTCCCCCGCCGCTTCGGCGTGCGGCTCGGCGGTATAACCGGCGGCCATATCGTCGTTGTCGAAGAGGGCGTCCCCCGCGTGCGGGCCGGTCACGAGGTCTCCTCCGCGGTCGTGCCCGGCGCCGGCCGCCGGACGGCCCGCACGATCGGCCGGCCGAAAGCGAGCAATTTCTGCCGGACCGGGAACAGGCCCTGGGGACGCAGGATCATCATCACCACCAGTGCGATACCGAAATACAGATACTTCAGGTCGCCGAGGCGCTGTTGGGCACCCTCGTCGAAGAGGATCAGGCTGCTCAGCAGCAGGACGGCGTACACCGCGGCCACCACGCTCACCGCCAGATACACCCATCGCGACCAGCCCGCGAGCCCCCGGAACCACCACCGCCGGCCCACCAGCAAGGCCACGCAGAGCACCCCGACGACTGCCAGCTGCACGTAGGCGTCGGCCCGGGTATCGACGATCGACACCGACATCAGCCGATTCGGCAGGTACACCACGAGGAAGGCGCCGACGATGACGCCGAGCTTGTTGCCCTGCCCGCCGATCACCACCGCGCACAGGAACAGCATCGAGTTGATGATGTTGAATCCGGTGGGATTGATGAACTGCACCTGCCCGGCGAACAGCGCCCCGGACAGACCGCCGATGGCGGCGCCGATCATGAATGCCCACAGTTTGAATCTGAAGGTGGGTACGCCCATGATCTCGGCGGCGTCCTCGTCCTCGCGGATCGCCACCCAGGCCCGGCCCACCCGGCTCCGTTCCAGGTTGCCGACCACCAGCAGGACCACGACCACGGCGAACATACCGACCCAGTACCACCAGGTACCCGAGCCGGCGCGGTCGAGCAGATTCGAGCTCTCCGGTGAACCGACGTTCCCGGCGGAGTACACGCCGTTGGGATGCGCTTCGGATTCACCGACCCGGGGATAGGTGATACCGGACAGGCCCAGGCTGCCGTTGGTGAGCTCCCCCAGATTGTCGGCGAGCAGGCGGACGATCTCACCGAAACCGAGGGTCACGATCGCCAGGTAGTCGCCGCGCAGGCGCAGGGTCGGCGAACCGAGCAGCAGACCCGATACGGCGGTCACCATGATCGCCAGCGGCACACAGGCCAGCCAGGCCCAATCGGAGTTCAGCCAGCCGCCGCCGGTCTGGTTCCAGGGGCTGTTGGGGCTGGTCAGCAGCCCCACTGTATATGCGCCGACGGCGTAGAACCCGACATAGCCGAGGTCCAGCAAACCGGCCTGGCCCACAACCACATTCAGGCCGATGGCGATCAGCGCGTACATCGCGAACTGCGCGAGCACACCGCCGAAACTGGTACCCGGAGTGTCCAGCAGCGGCGGTGGGAACAGCGGCAACAGCGCAAGCAGTACCAGGACCGGTACCGCTACCGACCACTGCGCCGGTCGGCTCAGCCCGGACCACCACGCCCGGATCTCGTCGCCGAATCCGTGACTCTTCTTCTCGGTCGCCGCAGTGGTCATGTGCGCGCCCTTCCGAGACTCTCCCCCAGGATGCCGGTGGGCCGGAAGAACAGCACCAGCACGAGCACCAGGAAGGCCACCACATCGCGCCATTCGGTGCCGAACAGCATCTGCCCGTAGTTCTCCACCAGGCCGAGCAGCAGACCGCCGAGCAGCGCCCCGCGCAGGTTGCCGATACCGCCCAGCACGGCGGCGGCGAAAGCCTTGATTCCCAGGATGAATCCGCCGTTGAAGATCACGGCATGCGGAATCTTCAGCACGTACAGCATGGCGGCGGCACCGGCCAGCAGACCGCCGATGAGGAACGTGAGCATGATGACCCGCTCCCGCGAAACACCCATCAGGGTCGCGGTATCGGGGTCCTGGGCCACCGCGCGGATACCGCGGCCGAACCGGGTGCGATTGATCAGCACCTCGGCCAGTATCGCCAGCGCCACCGCCGATACCACGATCACCAGGGTCACATTGGTGACCTCGGCGCCGGCGATCGTGAACTGGGTTTCGGGTTCGACCAGGGTGATCTGCTGCTGAGCATTGTTACCGCCCAGGCCCGGCCACAGTTGCGGCAGTACGAAATGCACGAACTCCTGCAGGACGAACGACATACCGATCGCGGTGATCAGGAAGGTCAGCGGTTTCGCGCCGCGGCGGCGCAGCGGCCGGTAGGCCACCCGTTCCAACCCGACCGCGGCCGCCCCGGACACCGCCATACCGATGAGCATGGCCACACCGAGGTAGACGACCGTGAGCACGATGCCCTCGCTGTAGGCGTTACCGCTCGGTGCGAAACCCAGCAGCATCAGGCCCACGTACTGGCCGAACATTCCGAGCATGAACACTTCGGAGTGGGCGAAGTTGATCAGGCGGAGTACGCCGTAGACCAGGGTGTAGCCCACCGCCACCAGCGCGTAGATCCCGCCGTAGGACAGACCGTCGACGGTCAGCCGCCAGAACTGGTCTATTACCCCCTCGTAGTTGAAATCGATCGATCCCTGCGCCCAGACTGCCGTATCGGCCGCAATGGCTGCTGTCATCGGCTATCCGCCCTCGTCCTCGGATCCGCACCGGGGCAGCGAGCGGTACGCGCCCGGACCCACCGGGTGCGCGTACCGCTCGCGCAGCGGTCAGCCGACCTGGTACACCCAGATCAACGCGGCGGACAGTTCCCCGTCCGCGTCCCACTCGTAGTGCCGGGCGAGGCCGTCACCGTTGTAGCCGCGGACATATTCCAGCAGGTCGGGGCGGGTCAGTTTGCCGGCGTCGATACCGGTCGCGAGGATGGTGGCCAGATCGTAGGCCTCCACGGAGTACACACCCGGGGCCTGACCGTGCAGTTCCTGGTATGCGGTGGCGAATTCCTCGGGTGCCGGACCGCACGGGCAGGACAGCACCGCGCCGGTTGCCGCATCACCGGCCTGGCTCACGAACTGCGGATCGTTGGTGCCGTCCGCGGAGACGAACGTCGCCTCCACATTGCCGTCCCGCAACTGCTGCACGAGCGGGGCCGCTTCGGCGTAGTAGCCCGAGTAGAAGATCGCGTCCGGCTGCGCGCCGGCGATCTTGGCGACGGTGGCGGAGAAGTCCTTGTCCCCCTTCTTGATACTGGCCGCGCAGGCCGGATCGGCGGCCGCGCCCAGACCGGCGGTGATGCTCTTCGCCAGGCCGACACCGTAATCGGTGTTGTCCTGGACCACGCAGACCTTCTTGTACCCGGCGGTATCCACCAGATACTTCGCCACCGACGGTCCCTGCACGTCATCGTTGGCCAGACCCCGGAAGAAGGTCTTCCAACCGTTCTTCGTCAGGCTCGCATTGGTGGCCGACGACGATACCGCGACCAGCCCCGCATCACTGAGGATCTGCCCGGTGGCCTTGGTCTCGCCGGAGAACGCCGGGCCGACCACACCGATAACCGACGGATCGTTCACGATCTGCGGAATCACCTGGCTGGCCTTCTGCGGATCGCCTTCGGTGTCGAATGGTTTCACCTGGATCCGGCAGTTCGGATTGGCTTTGTTGTGCTGATCGATCGCCAGATGCACCCCGTTGACGATATTGATCCCGAGCGCCGCATCCGGGCCGGTCAGCGCACCGGCCATGGCGATGGACGTGGTGGGCGGGCAGATCGCCTTACCGTCGCCCGCCGGATCGGCCGCCGCAGCGGCATCGGCGGCCGGTACCTCCTTGCCCGCGGCATCGATCTGCATCAGCGGCTGGATGGACAGCCCGCCGGCGCCGGCCCCCTCCGGATCACTCGCGGATTTGTCCCCGCAACCTGCCAGAACCAATACGGCCGCTGCGCCGACCGAAACAATCCCGTGGACTCGGCGGCTGCGCCGCGACTTACCCGACCATGTCGAAACGAACACGATCTACCCCTATGTTCCTCATCAATCCCCGGCCGAACCGGGCCGCCGACAACGCCGACTTGTGAGAAACATAACTCCGGTATGTTGATCCCGTGTGACATTCGGGTCATCGCGATCATCTCGCAGCGAATTCTCGACTCGGATCTGTTTCCGGCCGGTAAAACAGTCCCACTCACCGGTAACGCGCCACCGGCGAACGGGCCGCCTCACTGCGGTGCGAGGTTCTCCAGCACGACCTCCGCGACCGCTTTCATGGTGGTGCGGCGATCCATCGCGGTGCGCTGAATCCACTTGAACGCCTGCGGTTCACTCAACCCCTGCGTTTGCATCAGCACCCCCTTGGCCCGCTCGACGAGCTTACGTGTCTCCAGGCGCTCCCCCAGCGTCGCGACCTCGCTCTCCAACGCCGTGATCTCGTGGAACCGGCTCGCCGCCAACTCGATCGCGGGCACCAGATCCGATTTGGTGAACGGCTTCACGAGATAGGCCATCGCACCGGCGTCCCGCGCCCGCTCCACCAGGTCCCGCTGACTGAACGCCGTCAGGATCACCACGGGCGCAACGCGTTTCGACGCGATCTCGGCCGCCGCATCGATCCCGTCGCGGCGCGGCATCTTCACATCCATGATCACCAGGTCCGGGCGGTGCTCCACGGCCAGATCCACGGCCTGCTGCCCGTCCCCGGCCTCCCCGACGACCCGGTAGCCCTCTTCGGTCAGCATCTCCACCAGATCCATCCGGATCAACGCCTCGTCCTCGGCGACAACCACCCGTTTCGCCCCGGCGTCCGCACTAGTGCCCATAAACGACCCCTCTGGTTCCGATGCCTCGTCCCGGTCCCGCGGACGGCGGATCGACACCGATCCCCGGCCGTCGATCCGCCGTCACGCGATCGGGTGGTGTAGAGACTACCGCCCACCTCCGAGCGTCACCGCATACACCCTGCACAACGGCCCTCAGCCGCCATAACCGACCCGGAATTCGGAGATCCGGGCGCGGCGGGCTATCATTTCCACCCGGTGCGCCGAGTTGGCGGAACTGGCAGACGCGACGGTCTCAAAAACCGTTGTCCGAAAGGACGTGTGGGTTCGAGTCCCACACTCGGCACCAAGGTCGGACGGTGTTTCCGATTCCCGGCCCTCTCTTCCACCCTCACGCAGTCCGCAGAGAGTCCGCAGCAGCCCGCGCGCCGGAGTCCATTCCGTCCGCCACCGCGTCCAGATCATCGGGAAACAGATGCCCGTACAGATCGAGCGTCAGCGTGGCCGTCTTATGCCCGAGCATCCGCTGAACCACCTTGATGTTTCCACCGGCGCTGATAGCCAACGACGCCGCCGTGTGCCGGAGGCCATGGGGAACGACGCCGGCGAGACCGACATCCCGTGCCGCCTGGTCGAACACCCAGCGGAACTCGGTCGAGGTGAGGAATCCACCCTTATGGCTCGGGAAGACAAAAGCCTCCGCCCGTCGGCCGGCCAGCAAACTCTCCATGTCCTTGGCCAGCAGCCCGGGAATCGGTACCACCCGAGTCGTGTGGTTCTTCGTGTCCGTTTCCACCATCCCCTGACCAGGCACCGCGGTTGCCGAACGGCTGACCCGGATACGACGTTGATCCAGCAGCACATCCGAGGTCCGGAGCGCGATAGCCTCACCGAACCGGAGCCCGGTATATCCGAGGGTGAGCACCAGCGGACGGAACCGGGCCGACGCCATCGCCAGCTTCATCACTTCCACATGGGTCAGATAGCGTCGCTCCCCCGACCTCATCGAGGGCAAATCGATGTCTTCCGCCGGGTTCAGCGCGAGCCGCTTCGACTTGATCGCGAACCGCAATATCTGGCTGAGCACCTGATACGACTGGATCACCCGAGACGCCGACAAACCACGCCCCTGGAAGCGAGCACTGCCGGACTCCGAGAGAACGACCACCCACTCCTGAATGTCCTCGAACTCGATGTCGCGCAGAGGAACCGAGCGCCAGCGCGGCAGGATGATCGTGTCCAGGAGCGACCGATAGCCGGCCACCGTTTTCGGTTTGCGGAATTTCTTCGTCGTGTACCACTTCTCCGCCACAACCTCGAACAGGACGCCACTACGGTCGGGATCGACCCATGTCCCGGTGACAACCTTCGTGGTCACGTCACCGTCAAGGAATTTCTGAGCGGCTGCTTTGGTGTCGAACGAGCGAGACCGTTCTACGCCGTTCGGGTCGACGTAGCGTGCTCGCCAGCGCTTACCCTTGCCGGCGCGGTCGGATTTTGCCTTTTTCTTGGTCTTCTCACCGGTCACCGGGTCCACGATCACTACGGTCGGGTACCAGCGATCCTCTACCCCTGAGCGTGGGTTGCGCCGAGTCGTCATCAGGCCGCCTCACCGGTTCCAGTCGCCTTCTCCTGCTCGGCGATCCAGGCCATAACGACAGACCTACGCCATACTCGCCGGCGAGGGCCAAGTTTGAAGCTGGCCGGACCTTGACCGACGTGCGCCCACCATCGCCAGGTAGCCGCGGGTATCCCGGTCAATGCCTCGCAGTCCTTTGCCCTGAGGTAGATCTCTTCCTCGCCCATCGTGCTGTCCTTTCTCATGCCGCTTCTGGGATTGCGGGAATTCCGAGTTCGTCTGGTGGGCCGGCGCCGAGCAGCGCTTGGTTGTACTCGGCGCGCCAGGCCAGACGTTGAGCGATGGCGGCCATGATGATGTGGTCCCGCGGTGGGGCGCTCTTGTCCCCGGGTTTCACGAGCGAATATCGGAGCTTGGGGTTGTCGGGCTTTTCGATGCCGTGTTCGGCGAGCAGTGCCCGGACGAACTCCACCCGGTCCGCGCGATGATCCGGCAGCGTTTTGCCCGACCACTGGCGTGAGTTCGGGGTCCGTTTCCCAGGGATGCCGAGCAGGTCCCGACGGTGGGTCTTGCCGCGGCACCGGCCCGGAACGGTCTTCTCGGTGGCGCCGTTGGGGACGATGCCGTAGCGCAGCCAGATCGGGCAGGACTTCGAGCACGGCACATGCTGCAGCTCGGCGTGGAGGCGTTCGTAGTGATCGGCGGCGCGTTGCGTTTCGGGTTCGAGGACTTCGTTGATCGACTTCGTGAGGTATTTGGTCATGTAGCCGATGTGGCGGGCGGCCTCCTGGGTTCCGCCGAGGATGCCCTTGGAATCGACCTGCTCCCCGAACCGAATCACATGCGCCGGCCGCCACTCCTCCATCTCACCGAGCACGTCGAGGGCGTCTTCGATATCGAGCAGCGCGGCCCCGGAGTGCGGGTCGACGAAGGTGGCCTTGCCCGGGTCCCAGACCGGGACGATATCGCCGGGGTAGATCTCGTCTTGGGGGTCGAAGCGCGGCCACCACACCTGGAAGTAGGTCGCTGCCGTGACCTGTTCGATGATCTTGTGCGAGATCGCGCCACGAAGAGCGATGTGCAGGTGCGGGGCGCCGCGGCGCTGGGGTTCGATCGCGCCCCAGTACTGGACGTTGTAGCCGACGACCCGGCGCAGGTTCTGAATCCACCGATCGACGAGGTCGGCGAAGAACGCGATATCGCGGGCCGCGGTCTGGTAGTCGTAGTTTTTCGGGTCGCGCGGTGAGCCGTCGGAGACCGGGTTGCCCTTCTTGTCGAACCCGCCACCGTCGCGGTTGATCTGCCCGTAGCCCGGGAGGGTGAGGGTGACGAACATCGAGGGCCTGTACTTGCCGGCGAACTGGCGGCCGATCGTGGTTTTGGAGACCTTGCGCCGCGGCAGGTTCGGGGCATCTTGGCGACGAGCGGTGGAGCGTTTGCGGCGGGTCTTCTCGGTCGGATCCAAAGCGGGCAGCCGGCCACGGAACCCAGATTCCTTCATCTCCGCGTCCAGGTCCGACACCACCTCGCGGACCGCGTCCATCATCGACGTGTCACCGTCTGCCTTGGCCTGCTGGAAGGTGTCGAACAGGTCCGAGCGAGCCGTCAGCAGATCGATTTGGGCCTCTGTGGGTTCCAGGGGTGTGTGTTCGGGTTCGGTCTCCATGTGCCAGCCCTCACGAAGCTGGGTCGCCCGGAGAAACTTGTGCCGCATCGCGCACGGCTGGCACACCGATTCCAGGGAGGCTTTGCACGGGACGCCGACGTAGCGGTTGGTGCCGATCTCGGGATCGAAGACCTTCATCACCAGGGGCCGGGTGCAGACCCCGTATTTTTCGGCGGTGGCTTCGGCGATATCCCGAAAATCCGGCAGGCTACGACGTTCGGCCGCGGTCTGCCGGATCGGGACCTCAGCCTTATCGGTCGAGGTAACAGGAGTCATCAGGCAGCACGTCCTTTCGTCCAGTGATCCACCCGCGGCACGGTGACGGTTTCGGCGAGGGCATCGCCGAATCGGAACCGCAGTTCGACGGTGGCCGGGCCGACAATCGAGGCATGGCATTGGTCGGCGTTGAAGGCGTGGGCGATGGTCTCGACACGGTTCTCGTAGTCGGCCGGGCACTGGCCTTCCAACATCCGCAACCTGACCCGATCGGTGCCTTTCCCGATCTCGACGCCGGCGAGGCGCGGTGTGACGATGCGGGTTTGGGTCGAGACCGTCAGGTGGCAGGCTTTCATCAGGCGAGCCCAGTTCCGCTGGTAGCGCCACCAGGTCAGGAACCGGGACCGGGCACGATCCGTGATCCATCGGGCGAACTGCTGCGGGCGAGCCCGACGCCACAGCAACAGCAGTCCGGCGAACGCCACACCGACCGCTACCCCGGAAGGCCACCCGACCAGCACACCCGCCGCTACAGCGAGACCGACCGGAACGGAGATCGGCGGGAACAGGATGGCCCAGTGGATTGCGGTAGCGAGCCCGGTGACGAGGTACCAGCCGGAATTCAGGACCGCAAGGCCGAGCAGGTCGAACACGTCGCGACGCTGACCGGTGGTGGAAACGGTGGCAGTGGAACTGTTGCCGTGGTTGGTGGTTGAAAGTGTCAGGCTCATGACTGGTTCTCCGGGTCGAACAGGGCGAGTTGATCGGGGCTGGGGGCGTGCAGATCGGGGCGGGGCCGGCGACCACGTTTGGAGCGGACTTGCTTGGCGGCTTCCACGACGATCCGGTTCGGTTCCCGCCGTTCGGTGTTCTCGCTCATGCCGCACCCGCTTCCGGGCCGGCGAGGAGGTCGAGCAGGTGGGCGCCGAGGTGTTGGGTGTAGGCGGGTGGGATTGCTTGGGCGAGTTCTTTGCCGGTCATCCAGTCGATGCCCATACAGGCCGGGCCGGTCCAGGCGCCGACGTCGCCGGTGATGGAGATGTGCATGCCGGCGGCGAAGTCTTTGCGGGTCTTCTTCGTGCTGGTGCGGACCCGGTGGACCGGGTGCCACGGAACCGGAGGCAACCACGGGAGTCGGGGATCAACAGCGAATTTGCGATGCCGGTAGGTGCGCAGGCCGAACATGGATCCACACAGCACGACATCAGCCCGCATCCGCGCCCCCATGACGTTCTCGACAATCCACGGCCGAGGCTGGGCGGCGAGAGCTTCCAGGGTGGCGTCCAACAGCCAACCGGAGCCGTTGACCCCGGCGCGCGAGGACAGGGTGGTGTGGTCGTGGCACGGCGGTGAGGCGACGATGGCATCGAAATGATGCCCGTGAAGGGCCAGGTAGTTCAGGGCATCATCCTGATAGAACTCGAACGGATAGTTCGGCTGAGCCTCGATATCCACGCCGACGACATCGAAGCCGGCGAGGTGATAGCCCATCGAGGCGCCACCGGCCTTGCAGTACAGATCCAGCAGCCGAGGCCGTCTGGTGGTGTTCATGCCGCCCACCCCGAACCATCGGAGTCGTCGGTGGTGAAGTCCCAGCCGGGCACCTCACCGGTCTCGGCGAACATGGCGACCGCGACCGAGACCGGGTCAGCTCCGGCGCGTTCGAGGGCGCAGCGGCGACGACTCGCGAGGTCGATCACGTCGGCGGGGGCGGTGGGGATCGGGTTGCGGGACATGGGTGTTCTCCGTTTCGGGGCTGGGGAGTGGTGTGGATGGGTCAGAGAGCGACGGTGAGCAGCGCGGCCAGCCACAGCCAGCCGGTGTGCCAGGACTGGTCGAGTGCTGCGGCACCGGAACCGAGGTGGCCGGCGCCGAGGTTCCAGAACTCGCGGCTACCGATCGCGCAGGCCAGCGCACGCAGTGGAGTGCGGCGGTCGGCGATGTAGTGCGACACCGCGGAAACCGTCTGCCCGACGAGTAGCCCGGTGAGCGAGACCGACAGTCCGGTCACCCAGATCACGGCGCCGAGCATCATGACCAGGGTGAGGGTGTAGGTAGCGACGTGGCGGGCGCACGCGAGGCGTCCGGGCCATCCGGGACCGCCCTTGGTGCCGGCTTGGTGGCAGGTTTGGACCCAGTAGTCGGCGACCTGGTGAGCAGCGAGGAAGGTCACCAGTACCGCCGCGAATCCGGCGACGGTGGCCACGGTGGTGGTAGTCATGCCGCCACCAGCCCTTCGCCCTCGATATCGCCGAAGTCGTCGGGGTCGAAGTCGGAGTAGTCGGCCTGCGGGGACAGATCCGGGGTAGCCGGCGAGTACTGCTCGACGATCCGGTCTGCGTCGTTGTCGGTGACCCAGTAGGCGCGGACCCGGGTGAACCCGGTGGTGCCGTCTTCTCCGACGTAGCCGACACCGGGTGTGTGTTCGGAGATTTCGTCGCAGCGTGCACCGCGGTCCCGGGCGCCTTGGCCGTGAACCATGGCGGTTTGGGTCGGTTCGTCCAACCGGAGACCGATGCGGATCGGGAAAAGTTGCCGGTTGGGCATGGTCTCTTTGGACGGGTCCTGCAACGCCGCGACCATCGACACCGCGGCAGCGCGGCCTTTGGACAGCAACAGCCCGGTCAGCCGGCGGAACTCATCACGGTCGTCGCGGTTGGCGTACGACGACAGGGAGGCTGCCTCGTCGATCATGATCAGGATCAGCGGCTCATCGGTGGAAGGAACGAGTTTGCGGAGACCGGCCTGGCGCATCCGGGCCAGTCGTTCGTCCATCTCGGCGACGGCTTCGGTGAGCATGGCCAGGATGGAGGCCGTGTCCACAGCGAAGCGGGTGAACAACCGGTCCTCCCCGCGACCGAACTCCGCCCCGCCCTTCGGATCGGCGAGCCGCACATCCACCAGTCCGGCCTTGATCGCGGGACCGATACCGTTGAGCAGCGACCACAACACACTGCCCTTACCCGAACCGGTGGCGCCGGCCAGCAGGATATGTCCGTAGAGGACCCGCAGCCGCCACACATCATGGTCTTCGGTCACTCCGACCGGGACCGCTTCCAGGTCCACGCCGTAGGCCAGCAGATCGGTGACCGGGGCGGAGTCGGCGAGGGTGTCGGTGGTGCGCAGTTCCAGGTGCACGAATCCCGGTGCCGGCGAGGACACCACCACATCGGGGACGGCGAAGTAGTGGGCGAGGGCGTCGCGGGTGGCGTCGTTGTTCCAGTCCTTGAGTGACTGGCCGCCCAACATCTGGATTTCGACCAGCATCCCCGACTCGGTCAGGTTCGCGGCGGTGACGTTGGGATAGCCCTTTTCCCATGAGCCGAGGTTGAGCGCCGGCCACATCAGGGCGAGCTGTTTGGAGTCGGTGACGATCGAGGCAGCCGGCCCGAGATCCACCGGGACCGAAGCAGCGGCATGGGCGGGTTGTTTCACTCCGTCGAGGCGGCGCCAGTGCCACAGGGTGAACGTGGACACTGCGGCGGAACCGCCCATGATGAGCAGGTCGGGCGAGATCATCACAGCACCTCCGGGTTCCGGGATTCGCCGAGGTCGCAGAACAGGCGGCAGCCCTGAGCGTTGGCAGGCGGGGCGGGCGGTTCGTTACAGAACATCGCGCACTCATCGGCCGAGGGCACCTTGTCCTCGCAGAACATGGCGCACGGAGCCGGAGCCGGAGCGGCGACGGCGTCGGCGGCCGGGATGAGGGACAGCAGCGGGACGAGGACCGCGGTAGCCAGGACAGTGGATTTGGAGAACATCAGGCACCCCCAACAGGGACAGCGAGCGGCAGCATCGTTTGCACCGGCCGCGAGGAACGAACAGCGGGAATCGGCGCAGGCAGCACCGGAGCAGGGGCCGGGACCGGGTCAGGGACCGGCGCGAGAGCAGGAACAGCAGTGGGTTCGGGAGCCGGTTCGGTCACTGGTTCCGGAGCGGACTCGACAGGTGCAGCCGGCGAGTCCGGTTCGGGTTCAGTCACCGGCATGAGTTCGGGGTCGGCTTGGGCGCGTTGGCGGGCAGCGACCCGGAACAACAGCGCGAGCCCGTGGGTGTCGACCAGCAGGGATATAGGGGCCACCGCCGCCACCAACGCGGCAGCCCACCCGGGTAAGGGTTGACCGGCGGCGACCGCGTGGACGGAGTTGCCGGCGACCGAGACCAGGGAGCCGACCACCAGCACGCCGAGGAAGAAGTTGCGTTCGGACTTGTGCTGCGAGCAGACCAGCAGCCCGAAGGTGGCGAGCAGGATGGTTCCGTCGACGATCAGCGGGAACAACCACGCATCATCAGCAGGCATCCGAGCCAGCCGGGCGAGGTCTTCCAGGGTGGAGAACGACAGCCGGAACGCTGCCGCCCCCACGCCCAGGATGATGAGTGCGGCGGACCCGTGCGCAAGACGCATGCCCACCGACTGATCCGCCGCCCGCATCACGCCGCCTTACCGGAAGGCCGAGCCGCACCCGGGTCAGCCGGCGACTGCTTCGAACCGGAGTTGTCACCGGCGAAACCGGTCGCGCGGATGTTCCAGCCAATGCTCTTGAACTCGCCCTGACCGGCAATCTTCGGCTTGACCTGCAAGCCCTCCAACACGATCGGGCGCATGCCGGGCGCCAGTTCCGGGGTGGAGGGAACCGGCATGACATCGGCGACGAACACCAGATCGAAACTCGCCTGTCGAGCATTCGGGGCCGCCGGGTCGGTGACCGTGGCCTTCCACAGACGTTTACCGGTGCCATTGCCTTCGGCGTCGAGGTCCTGGCGCTGCCGCTTCGGCGCGTTGCGGTCGGAGTTGAACTCCAACATCGGCTCGACCTCGCCGAGCAGGAACAGGCCCTTCGGGAACGCGTCTTCGAACGCCGGGGTGAACCACAGATTCTTCATAGCCATTTTGAAAGCTCCTTGATTTGGGAGAGCCGGCGATTCCGGTGAGCCAACAGTAGCAACTGCTTTCGTTTGAAAGCAATTGCTACCCGCAATGCCGATACCGAACCGTTACATACCGAGGGAAACCCCAGGTAGAAGCGTTGGAGGCAACTGCTACCCTCTAGGGTGCAACTGCTACTGAAGGAGACCATTCGTGCCGGAACAGAAAAGCCAGCGTCCGTTACCTGCTCACTTGCGGATCGCGCAGGCCATCCGGAACGACATCGAATCCGGCCGGCTTCGAGATGGTCAACGACTCCAGAGCACGCGGGCTCTCGCTGATGAGTGGAAGGCGAGTCAGCTCACTATCACGAAGGCCATGGAGCAGCTTGCGGCCGATGGGTACATCGCCAGTCACGATCGGTCGGGCCGAATCGTGACCACACCAACGTCTGTCAGCCTGTCAATCACCCCACCGGCTCGGCCCGTCCGGCCGCGTGTCGTATGCGTGGGGGGATATGCAGGAAGCGGCAAGAGCGAATTTGCAAGAACGCTTGCACGAGAGACAAGCTGGGCAATCCTGGACAAGGACACCATTGCCCGACCGATCATCGAACCGGCACTTGAGGACCTGGGTTCGACGATCGACGACCGGGAATCGGACATCTACCTGAATCGTATTCGTCCGCGCGAGTACGAGGCGCTTGCAGCCGTCATCCAGGACAACCTTGAGGTTGGCAACTCTGCGATTGCCTCTGCGCCATACCTCCGCGAGTTCGCTGATCAGTCCTGGCTAGAGAACATGACCGCCCGCGCCGAAACGGAGCACGCAGACGTTATCTTCGTGTGGGTACGGTGCTCACTCGAAACCATGTTGATGTATCTCCGTCGTAGAGGTGCGGCCCGGGACGCATGGAAGTTGGCACACTGGGACGAGTACAGCGCCGGTCTGAATCTCGATTTCCGGCCATCGGCCCCGCACGTCGTCATCGACAACGACCCCGACAGCCCTCCGCTGCGGAAGCAGGCCCAATCACTGATCGAGGGATTCCGACGCGAGTCTGCCGCCCAATGAATACCGGGTTACTGCTTTACGGGGCGCCAGCCAGCGGCAAGGACACTGTGACAGTCGCTCTCTCGCGAACTGATCCTGACTTCCAGCTTTTCGAGCGGATCAAGGACGGCCCCGGGCGGACTTCCGGCTATCGAATGACCAGCCCGGAACAGTTCAGTCAGTTACTCGAAGCCGGCGATCTCATCTGGACCAATACTCGCTACAGAGCGCGATACGCGATCGACCGCACCGGTCTACTTCAACTTCTTGAATCCGGCCGCATTCCAGTTGTCCATGCTGGCCAGCCGGAGGTCATTGACGCCGTGGTGGCGGCAACTCCGGGTGTGAGTTGGACTGTGGTTGAGCTTCATTCCGACCGAGCTACGGCAATCTCTCGGATCACAGAGCGGGCGACCGGCGATTTTGACGAACGCCTTGCTGCATGGGACGAAACCCCACCGCTCGCCGCACCGAACATCAGGATCGACACCACGATCACTACACCGGACGAAGCCGCGCGACTCATTCGCTCAACAGTCTGCGCGTGAGAGTCTTGCCCGCCCGTTTTCGACGGTCCTCCTGACTGCACGGGGACAGTTGCCGAATTTCGCCATACAGGATCAAGAGGCGCCGGCGCTGCGCGCCGCCGCCGCACTTCGGCGCGCAGCGGCCTTGCTCGTACCTCACCGCCCGGCGCGCCGGTGCGTCGGCCGCACGCTGCGCCAGCACCCACCGATCCGAGATTGCTGAATTTTCGATAACCGAGAAGTGTGGGCACGACGAGTGCCGTACCCGACTTACCTCCCGCAGTCGTCCACGAATCAGCCGGTTCTCTGCCGAGTCAACCGGCTGTGGTCCCGACCAACGACCACGAAGACCCCGCAGCACGAGATCCCCAGCCTCCTCATGGCCCGATGATCTGACTTCAGTGCGGGCGAGTAAAGGGCGCTTCGCGTCACTGCGTGATGCCTTCGGCACCCTTGACTAGCCCTTCCCTCAGCTCAGAGATGGCCAGTATGAGGAAGCAGGGGGAAGGAAAGTCCCCAGGCCCGTCAGTCCGCAACTGGTCCGCAGTAGGTACGCGCACGACAAACCCCGCCAACGCCGTCAGCGGGGTGTCTGCCCAGGTCACGGCGATTCGCCCACAATCACCAACGATCCCGTGACCTGCAATTATTCAGTGAGTCAATCTCAAAAACCGTTGTCCGAAAGGACGTGTGGGTTCGAGTCCCACACTCGGCACCAAGGTCGGACGGTGTTTCCGATTCCCGGCCCTCTCTTCCACCCTCACGCAGTCCGCAGAGAGTGCGCGCGCCGGAGTCCATTCCGTCTGCCACCGCACACCACCTTGACTTCGACGTAGGCGCGTCCCCGCCACGTCCCTGCGAAACGTGGCCATGCTCGAGAAATCCGCAACTTCAGCGCGACCGATTCATCGCCGGCGTCGTACTCCCTATCGGAACCGCCTCGCGCTCCTTCGGCGATCGACTCTGGGCGCTCCCGATCGCGACACTGCGGGCTCACTGAGCCGAGAAGCTGTGGTGGGCTTACTGCCGGTTTTCTTCGGCGTCAACCCTGACGATGGTCATATCGGCCGGCTTGTCGTCCAGCCGATGTGGTGGGTAGTCACCGCCCCTAAGGTCGCTCGCCATGCGAACCAGAATGTGGACCGAGGCGGTCCGGTGGTCGGCGGTTTCGGTTTCGGTGGCGGCAGCCGGTGGTGCCGTCGTGGCATGGCTGGCTCCGGGAGGAATGGGGCGGCCACAACCGATCGAGGTCACCGAGGGGCTTTCGGCGAGGATGTATCGACTGCTGGCCGGTGCCTTCGATTCTCCCGCGTGGGTGGCACAGTCGGTGGAGTTGTTCGGGGAGGCCTGCCTGCTGATCCTGGGCGCGCTGTGGATGTGGTCGGCGTGGCGAGGACTTCGAGGCAAACAGTGGTCGACTGTAGCGACGAGCGTGGCAACGGCTCTGGGCACGGTCGGGGCATTCGTCATCAGCGAATCCGTGAAGCTGGTGGTGGATGAGGAGCGTCCCTGCCGCGCCATGAGTGCGGCGCTCGAGCCCGGTCTCTGCCCGGAGCCCGGCGACTGGTCTTTTCCTAGTAATCACGCAACGCTGGCGGCGGGGTTGGCAGTGGGGCTCGCGGTCACGCAACGCAGGTTCGCCGCTCCTGCCACAGTACTGGCGGTGGTGGCGGCCGCAACGCGGGTGGCGTCGGGAGTTCACTATCCACACGACGTGCTGGCCGGCGTTGTTCTAGGTGCATGCACGGTCGGTGCCCTGCTGGCCGCGATGAAATCAGCGGAGCCTTTCGTGCGTGCCGGAATCGGCCGGGGCAAGCCCGGCCTCGTAGGCCACCACAGCAGCGGCCGCACGGTTGTCGGCCCCGAGCGCGGCCAGGATCGAACTCACATGAGCCTTGACCGTCCCCTCCACCACGTTCAGCCGCCGCGCGATCTGCCCGTTGGTCAGCCCGGCACCGAGCAGGGTCAACACTTCTCGCTCGCGCCCGGTGAGCGCTTCGACCCGGGCACGGGCGCCGGCCCGGCGCCCGGCCGCGGACCGTTGCCCGGAGCTCGCCAGATGCGCGACAACTCGCGCCGCAACCTTCGGTGACAGGTAGGCAGCTCCGTCCGCCACTGCGCGCACCCCGGCGATCAGTTCCGCCGGGTCGCCGGACTTGGTGAGAAACCCGGCGACGCCACTGCTCAGCGCGCGCAGAATGTAGTCGTCCTCACCGAACGTGGTGAGGACGATCAATCCGGTTCCGGGCGCGATCTCGCGGATCTGCACCGCAGCGGTGATGCCGTCCAGAGTTGGCATCCGGATATCCAGGACAGCGATATCCGGGCGGTGTCGCCGCACACCCTCGACCGCCTCGTGACCGTCGGCGGCTTCGGCCACGACCGTGACCTGCGGGTCGGTAGACAAGATGGCACGGACACCGGCACGGACCAGCGGTTCGTCGTCAGCGATCAGCACCCGGATCATCGGCTGTGTCCCCCGGCAATCACGTCGAGGCCGACCAGTACGTCGTCGACGGCGCGGAAACACAGGCGGTAGACGTCTCCCGAGTGATCGTCGAACGGGTTCGCTGTGATTGCGTAATACTCGCAAACCGTGCCCGGAGCGGGCGAAGGCGCAGGTGGCGCGGCCAACTGTTGTGGAGGCAGGTAATTGGCCAGCGTACTGCGGTGTTGTCCGACACGGAACCGGTCGAAAGCGGTCGCGTCCAGGACCGAGCTCCGAACGGTCATCGCCTCCCATATCCGCAATCCGCCGGTCAGAACCGCCCCGGTCGCCAGGGGAACCACAACGGCGGACACCGCGACCATCCGGAGATGGGATCGGCCGCGCTGCCGCTGTTCGATGATCCGCGGGCCCGAGTCGATCTCCGGAATCGGAGCGCCGTTGTCGCCGAGAGCCGCGGGGCTGTTGGGAAACCATGCGCGGACCACGAACTCGTCACCGAGGCGGTGATGCGACAACCTTCCGCCGGTCGAACGAACACGCTCCGCCAAACCCATGAGACCGCTTCCGTTCCCGGCCGAGTTGGCGGCGACCGGGACCGGCCCGTTGGTCAACGACATCTCCGTGTGCGCCTCATGGAATCCGATCACCACATATGTCGTCGAGCCCGGCGCATGTTTGGCCACGTTGGTCAACCCCTCCTGCACAACACGGTATACGGCATGCTGCACCATCCGGGGCGCCGCCGACGGCGAGCCCGCGATCTGCAATTCGATCCGCAGGCCCGCGGCGCGTGCGTCCTCGACCAGGCCGACGACATCCCGCGCGGCCGATGCTCCGGACGAGGACCGCAGGACGCCGATCACCTCACCGAGGTGGTCCACCGCTACCGCCGCGCGTGTCCTGATCTGGCGGGCAGTATCCCGGTGCTCCGCGGACAGCCCATCGGACACTTGCAGCGCCCCGGCGGACAGCGCTATCAGATTCAACTCATGCCCCAGCCCATCGTGCATGTCCCGGGCTATCAGCAGGCGTTCTCGTAGGCGCGCCTGCTCACCGATCAAGGCCATCTCTCGCTGCGCTTGTGCGGCGCGCTCCCAACCGGCCCGAGCCAACGCCCGCGACAACTGCCAGAGCCGTCCGGTGAACCAGGGCAGCATGCCGGCGCCCACGAGCACAACTGAGAAAACACCGACGGAAGCCGTCGCGGACGGCCGGACGAAGGCAACGATCACCGCCACCGCCGCCACCGCGATCGAGAGTACCGCCGCAGGCAGAGCTGAACGTGCCCGAAACCCGGCGAGAAACCCGCACACCACCACAACCGGAATTCCCAGCCAATCGATCGCGCTCAGCACCGCCCCTGCGACCGCACCCGCCAACAGCACGCTTTCCGGCCACCGCGCGGCATCCGGCCGATTACCGGAAAACGGCCCCGATCGATTCACGCATCCACATTACGGAACCACAATTCGACAGCGGTTCGAGCCACACAACGGCAGTCACCGGCCTGAGGTTCAGAGCGGCAGGTCGTGCATCAGCACATCGAATGTGGGCGCGTTCTCCCAGTTCGGGCGCAACCGACCGACCCGGTATCAGCCCCACTTCCGGTACCGCGTGTAGGCACACTCGTTTTCCGGTTCCACCAGCAATGTCGCGCGTTGCTCGGACCGGTTGCGCAGCAGCTGGTTGTGCAGGGCGCAGGCGAGTCCCCGACCGGCGTGCTCGGCGCACACCATGACCTCCGACAAAGGCGAATGTCCGGTCACCGGTCTCGGCGGTGAACTCGTCCAGATCGCTGTCGTCCAGGCCGCCGTCGTCGAGGTGCAGGCCGCCTCACCCCGCCGTGCCAGATCGAAGCGGCCGGCCCCACGTTTGCCCTGCTGCAGCACCGTCGATATGAGCTACCAGCAGATCGAACCCTCGGCTGCGTGTGGGATCGATGTAGGCGTCGAGCCTGGGTTCCATCAGTCGCAGTGTCCGGCTCGACGTGGTGTTCCCGGTCTTCGGCCCCTCGGCTCCCAAACCGGTCCTACTGATCGCCGGCCGGCATATCCTCGAGCACAATGCCGAAGTAGTGGTGATCTCGCACCTCACCGGCGCCGAGGTTTCGCCGAGCCGCTGTGGACAGCGGTATCGGGGCTCGCCGATCTCGTCACCGCCGATGATCCTGGCTGCGGTGGGAAAAGGCCGACTCGGCGGGTATCCGAACCATTGGAGAAACCCGACGCTAAGGGCGGATGAATTCATCGGCGCGGGGATGTGATTTCGTGCGAACACCGCTTCTGCGCAGGTCGCGAGCGACCTACCGTAGCCGCATGCACATCCTGTTCGTCTGCAATGGCAATGTGTGCCGTTCGGTGATCGCCGAACGGCTGACCCGTTCCATCGCGGTCGAATACCGGCTGACCGGGATCACCGCCGAGAGCGCCGGGACCCGCGCCCTGGTGGGTTTTCCGGTGGAGCCACGGGCCGCCGAGGCCATCACCGGTTTGGGCGGGGATCCGAGTAACTTCCGGGCCCGCAGGCTCAAAGCCGAGCATATCGATCGCGCGGATCTGGTACTCACCATGACCGAGAACATCCGGGACGAGGTGGCCGAGACGGCGGCGGCGGGGTCGCGGACGTTCACGTTGCTGGAGGCATATCGGATCGCGCGGGTCACCGGTGCGCGCAGCGTGGCCGAACTGCATCGCAGCCGGCACAACCTGTCGCTGGTGGGGCGGGAGAACATCGGCGATCCGGTGGGGCTTTCGGCGCAGGCGTATTGCGAGGTAGGAGACAAGATCGCCGAGGCGCTGGTGCCGTTGCTGGTGGCGCTGGCGCCGGTGAGCACACCGGCGCAACCCCAGTGGGGTCGGCCGCCGCTGGTGGTGCAGCCGGGCCCGTCGGCGACCCGGCTGTCACCGCTGGTCGCCGCCCAGCACACCGGCTGGTACGCGTAACCGTGGACACGTCGATATCGGGCGATTGACAACGATGCCGAATCGGAGTCTGACTTTCCGAGCCAGGCGCACTACACTCGCGGTCCGGAACACCGAGAAATCCATTCCGTTGCAGGTTCGACACACGACAGGAATCGCGCATGCCGAAACGTATTTCGGATGTTTCGCTTCATGTTTATGTGACCCCGGAAACGCTGGACAGACTCGTCGAGTCCGTTCGGGCCGACCTCGCCGAACACCTCGACGACGGTGAGGTGTGCGCGTGGCGTTGTACGCTGCCGGTCGCCGAAGACGATTCGCGGCATCAGGAGTTCGACAGCCGCTGGCGCGCCGGGCACCCCGGCGCGGACCCGTGCGGGCATGCGACGTTCGAGATCGCGTTGAGCCTGGTCGGTGATCCGGCCGAATTGACCGACGGCTACATCGACGCGCTGGAACATCGGCTGCTGCGGGGGCTGGACGAATTCGGCCCCGGTGCGCCGTTCACGCTCAGCGCCGAAGAGCGCACCGAAGCCGATCTCGAACCGCTGCTCGCCGAGCGGCTCTGACCGCCCGCGCGCAATCAGCTCCGTGCCGGGAAATGGCGGATAACGCCTTCCTGCACAGTGGTGGCCAGCAGATCACCCGATCGAGAGTAGAAGCGCCCGGTCGCCAATCCCCGTGAGCCTGCGGCCACGGGGGATTCGGTGGCGTACAGCGCCCATTCGTCGAACCGGAACGGGCGGTGGAACCAGATGGAATGGTTCACCGTGGCGGCGACGATCCGGTCCAGGCCCCAGGACAGCCCGTGCGTGGTGATGATCGAATCCAGCACCGTGGTGTCCGAGGAGTAGCTCAGCGCGGCCACATGGATCAGCGGATCGTCGGGCAGGGTGCCGTCGGCGCGCATCCACACCCGGTTGTGGTTCAACTTCTCGCCGGTGCCCTTGAGGATCCAGGCCGGATCGTTGGTGTAACGCATATCGATCGGGTGCGGAGCGTTGACGAACATCTCCAGCTTGTCCTCGAACCCGGCGAAGCTCTCCTGGATCCGCGGCAGTGTCTCCGGATCCGGTACCTCCGGCCGCTCGTGCGCGTGTTCGAGCCCCTTCCCCCACTCCTGGAAGGAGGCCAGCATCACGAACAGCTCCTGGCCGTCCTGGACCGCCGTGACGGTCCGGTTCGCGAACGCGCGGCCGTCGCGATGCCGTTCGACGTGGAAGTCGATCGGTTTCTTCACATCGCCGCCCCGGACGAAATGGGCGTTGAGCGCGTGGATCGGCCGATCCCCGGCGGTACGGCCGGCCGCGATCACCGCCTGCGAGACCAGCTGCCCGCCGAAGGTCCGGCTGGCGACCTTCTCCGGATGGTGCCCGCGGAACACATCCCCGGACACCTCCTCCAGGTCCAGCAGCTCCAGCAGGGTGTCGAGATCGCGGTGGCGGTCGGTGACGGTCTCGTCGACCGGCGCGCTCACCGGGCGTCTCCGGGGTTGCTCGGCATCAGTGGTCCTCCTCGCCGATACGGTGCACGTGGATCAGGTTCGTGGACCCGACGGTACCCGGTGGGGAGCCCGCCACGATGACCACGAGGTCCCCCTTGCTGTAGCGGTTCATGCTCAGCAGCGCCTGATCGACCTGTTTGATCATCGCGTCCGTGCTGTCCACGGTGGGCACGATGAAGGTTTCGGTGCCCCAGGTGAGCGCCAGCTGGCTGCGCACCTCCGGAAGGGGGGTGAACGCCAGCAGCGGGATCGGGGTGTGCAGACGGGCCAGCCGGCGCACCGTATCGCCGGACTGGGTGAACGCCACCAGCGCCTTGGCGTTGAGCCGCTCCCCGATATCGCGGGCGGCATACGAGATGACACCACGTTTGGTGCGCGGTGTATGCGTCAGCGGCGGCACATTGGTGGATTCGGTTTCCACCGCGTGCACGATGCGCGCCATGGTGCGCACGGTCTCGATCGGATACTTGCCGACCGAGGTCTCACCGGACAGCATCACCGCATCGGCGCCGTCGAGGACGGCATTGGCCACATCGGAGGCCTCGGCGCGGGTGGGCCGCGAATTCTCGATCATGGATTCGAGCATCTGGGTCGCGACGATCACCGGTTTCGCGTTCTCGCGGGCCATCTGGATGGCCCGCTTCTGCACGATCGGCACCTGCTCGAGCGGCAGTTCCACGCCGAGATCGCCGCGGGCCACCATCACCGCGTCGAAGGCCAGGACCACGGCCTCGAGGTTGTCGATCGCCTCGGGTTTCTCCAATTTGCCGATCACCGGCACCCGCCGTCCGACACGGTCCATCACATCGTGGACGAGTTCGATATCCGACGGCGACCGGACGAACGAGAGCGCGATGAAATCCACGCCCAGGTTCAGGGCGAATTCCAGATCTTCGATGTCTTTTTCGGAGAGCGCGGGCACCGAGACATCCATCCCCGGCAGCGAAACACCCTTGTTGTTGCTGACCGGGCCGCCCTCGGTCACCTCGCACACCACGTCGTTGCCCTCGACGCGGATCACCTCCAGCCCGACCTTGCCGTCGTCGACGAGCAGCCGGTCACCTGATTTGGCGTCGGCGGCGAGCTGTTTGTAGGTGGTGGAGACGCGGTCGTGATCACCGACGATCTCGTCGACGGTGATGCGCACGACCTCACCGGTTGCCCAGACGGTGCGTTCCTCGGCGAAACGCCCCAGCCGGATCTTCGGGCCTTGCAGATCGGCGAGAATGCCGACGGCGCGGCCGCGATCTTCGCAGGCCTGCCGCACCTTCTTGTAGTTTTCGGCGTGGTCGGAGTGCTCGCCGTGGCTGAAATTCAGCCGGGCGACGTCCATACCGCTTTCGACGAGCTCTCGAATACGTTCCTCGGTGGCAGTGGCCGGGCCGAGGGTGCACACAATCTTCGTCCGTCGCATCACGAGTCGAGCCTAACCTGCCGGAGTCCGGCGTCCCGTCCGGCCCGCGGACGGCGTCGGGGCCGCCGAACTCTGAGTGAACGGCGACCCAACGCCGCCCGCGTCAGGACGAACCGGGGGCCGTGCGCAACTCTTACCTCGGCGCTACGAATCGCCCCGGATACACGAATGCGGGCCCACTGTGGGTGGACCCGCATTCCGCATACCGGGAGGATTCAGTCCCGCAGTGGACGACCGTGGGTATCGGTCACCTTGCCGGTGAGGATCATGATGCCGTCGATGAGCCCCCAGATCGACCCGGCGATACCGCAGGTGAAGATGCTGGCCGCGATCTGGCCGATCCCCACCCCGGTATCGCCGAGGTAGAACCGGCCGATCCCGAGGTAACCGAAGAAGATCTGCAGCAGGCCCGCAACCATCTTCTGCTTGTCCGACAGCGGCACCCCGTACATATCGCGGCCGTAAGGGGCCTCCGGGTCCATCGGGTTGTAGCCCATGGGCGCGCCGTAGCCCGGCCCCGGCTGTCCGTAAGCGCCCGGCTGACCGTAAACGGGATCCTGTTGCCCGTACCCGGGTGCGGCCCCGTACTGCGGGTCCGGCTGCCCCGGATACGGCTGCGCGCCGTACGGCTGGGACGGGTAGGGCTGTGCCTGCGGTTGCGACGGATATCCCGGCGCTTTACTCAGATCCGGGCCGGTGCCCGGCGGGCCGTACTGCGGTCCGCCCTGCTGGTACGGATCGGTCACTGCTCCTCCTGTGTTATCGGCGCCGCCTCCGGCAGCGCAGGGATCGGGACCCCTTGATCTCGTTCTTCACTCCTGCGCTCCCCGCTCGGTCGCTCCAGAACGAGACATGCCCCGAACCTCGAGTTGGCAGTCATGGGCAGGGCTCTTCGGCGGCGCAGAGTCCGGGGAGTATCTGTCTCGTCGTTCTTCGCTCGCTCCCCCCGCTGTGACGTGGCGCCGCATCCGGCAGCGCAAGGTTAGGGCCCGTACCTCGTGTTGGGCTGTGGAAGGCTGTTCCGGCCGGCTCAGGGTTTCTTCGGTGCGGTGGCCGCGGAATCCGTATCCGCCGGTGATACGGATTCGGTGTGGGCAGCATCGGATTCGGCGTTCGCGCTGGACTTCGGATCCACGGCATCTTCGCCTGTCGCGGATTTCGGCGGCTCCGCAGACCCGCCCGGGTCCGCGGGATCGGCCTCGGCGGACGAAACTTGCGGGCCGGCTGCGGAATCGGCGGAGTCGTCCGTTTTCTCGGGCTCGCCGGCTCCCTTCGGCTTCGCGAGCGAATCGCCGGTGCCGGACTCACCGTCCTCCTTCGTCACCGCCGCCTTCTCGAGCGGGTCCGCAGGACCGGACTCCCCGGACTCGGACTCGTTCCCGGTCTCGAAATCGGGTGCGGCGGCCGAAGCTTCCGCGCCGGAACCGGTCTCGGACGCCTCGCCTGCAGTCCGCAGGGCGCCGATCTGCCAGGGCCACGGGCGCGGCCCCCACTCGGAGCGGAGTTGTTCGGGGGTTTCCCGGCCCTTGGTGGCGAACAGGAAGTACGCGATGGCGGCCAGGAAGACCAGGGCGGAGGTGAAGGAGTTGATCCGGATACCCGCGATCTGGGTGGCCTCGTCGTCGCGCATGAGTTCGACGAAGAAGCGTCCGAAGCAGTAGCCGGCGACGTACAGGGCGAACAGCCGCCCGTGCCCGATCCGGAAACGCCGGTCGATATAGACCAGTGCGAGCACCACCGCGACATTCCACAGCAGCTCGTAGAGGAATGTCGGATGCACGACGGAATGGACCTCGCCGGAGGACACACCGTTCATCATGTCGAGCCGGCCGGACTCGTCGAAGCGCAGGTAGATCTCCAGGCCCCACGGCAGATCGGTTTCCCGGCCGTAGAGTTCCTGGTTGAAGTAGTTGCCGAGCCGGCCGATGGCCTGGGCGAGCAGAATCGGCGGGGCGATCGCGTCACCGAGCGCGGGCAGCGGGATCTTGTAGATGCGGCAGGCGATCCAGGCACCGATTCCGCCGAGGAATACCGCACCCCAGATCCCGAGGCCGCCCTGGTAGATCTTCAAGGCATCCACGGGGTTGCCGTCGGCGCCGAAGTACTTCTGCCAGTCGGTGGCGACGTGGTAGAGCCGGCCGCCGATCAGTCCGAACGGTACGGCGAAAACGGCGACGTCCAGGACGGTGCCGGCCTCACCGCCGCGGGCCTGCCAGCGTTTCTCGCCCCACCAGATGGCGACGATGATGCCGACGATGATGCACACCGCGTACGCGCGGAGCGGGAACGGCCCGATATCCCAGACACCCTGCGGCGGGCTGGGCAGATAGGCCAGCAGTTCGGTGGCGGTCGAGGTGGTTTCCGGTACGGCGAGAACGGTCACGGGGCAACCGTAGTCCAGGCGGCCGGGTTGGCAAGTTCGGCCTCCGGCTCGCGTGTTCGGCACCGTCCCGGCCGCGAGCCGCGCCGGTTGCTCAGCGCGGTGTCACGCGTGGTGGCCGCGCCGGCCGCCGGGCTCAGGAGGTAACGGTGGCAGACCGGACGCCGCCGGCCAATTCCGCGGTCAGGGCCCGCACCTCGTCCAGCCCCTGCGCCGCGGCACTGACCAGCGCGGATCCGACGATTACCCCGTCGGCATAGGCCGCGATTTCGGCCGCCTGCGCACCGGAGCGGACCCCGAGGCCGACGCCGATGGGAATATCGCTGTGCTCGCGAATGCGGGCGCACAGGGCGGGAGCCATGGTCGACACCGCGTCCCGGGCGCCGGTGACCCCCATGGTCGAGGCGGCGTAGACGAAACCGGAGCTGGCGTCGAGGGTCGCGGCCAGGCGTTCCTCGGTGGACGACGGCGCCACCAGGAAGATCCGGTCGAGGTTGTGCGCGGCGGAGGCGCTGAACCAGTCGGCGGCTTCCTCGGGAATGAGGTTCGGGGTGATGATACCGGCGCCACCGGCGGCGGCGAGGTCGCGGGCGAACCGGTCGACGCCGTATTTGAGCACCGGATTCCAGTAGCTCATCACCACCGCCTGGGCGCCGGCGCCGGTCACCGCTTCGACCACGGAGAACACATCACGGACCCGGACCCCGCCGCGGAGCGCCTGATCGGCGGCGGCCTGGATGGTCGGGCCGTCCATCACCGGATCGGAATAGGCGACGCCGATTTCGACGATATCGCAACCGGATTCGACCATTGCCCGCACGACTTTGCGCGAACCCTCGAGGTCCGGGTAGCCGGCGGGCAGGTAGCCGATGAGTGCGGCGCGGTTATCGGTCTTGCAGGCGGCGAAGGTGGCGCCGAGCCGGGATTCGGAACTCACTGACCGTTCTCCTTGCCGGTGTCCGGATCGTCGAAGAGCCCGAACCAGCGGGCGGCGGTGTCCATATCCTTGTCACCGCGCCCGGACAGGTTCACCAGGATGATCGCGCCCTCGCCCAGTTCCCGGCCCAATTCGAGCGCCCCGGCGACCGCATGCGCGGATTCGATGGCCGGGATGATGCCCTCGGTCCGGCTGAGCAGCAGCAGCGCATCCATCGCGGCGGTATCGGTGACCGGTAGGTACTCGGCCCGGCCGATATCCTTGAGGAACGCGTGCTCGGGGCCCACACCCGGATAGTCCAGGCCGGCCGAGATCGAATGCGATTCGATGGTCTGTCCGTCCTCGTCCTGCAGCAGGTACGAGTAGGCCCCCTGGAAGGCGCCGGGGGAACCACCGGCGAAGGTGGCCGCGTGCCGGCCGGTTTCCACGCCGTCACCGGCGGCCTCGTAGCCGACGAGGCGGACACCCGGATCGTCGATGAAGGCATGGAAGATACCGATCGCGTTGGATCCCCCGCCCACGCAGGCGGCGACGGCATCGGGCAGCCGGCCGGTCAGACTCTGGACCTGGGCCCGGGCCTCCATTCCGACGACGCGCTGGAAATCGCGGACCATCATCGGGAACGGATGGGGTCCGGCGGCGGTGCCGAAACAGTAGTAGGTGTCGTCGGCGTTGGTGACCCAGTCGCGCAGGGCCTCGTTGATCGCGTCCTTGAGCGTCTGCGACCCGAGGGTCACCGAGACGACCTCGGCCCCGAGCAGCCGCATCCGGGCCACGTTCAGCGCCTGCCGGGCGGTATCGACCGCACCCATGTAGATGATGCAGCGCAGTCCGAGCAGGGCGCAGGCGGTGGCCGTGGCCACCCCGTGCTGCCCGGCGCCGGTTTCGGCGATGATCCGGGTCTTGCCCATCCGCTTGGCGAGCAGCGCCTGCCCCAGCACGTTGTTGATCTTGTGGGAGCCGGTGTGGTTCAGATCCTCGCGCTTCAGCAGGATCCGCGCGCCACCGGCGTGCTCGGCCAGCCGGGCGCATTCGAAGACCGGCGAGGGACGACCGGTGTAATCACGCTGCAACCGATCGAGTTCGGCGAGGAAATCGGGATCCAGGCGAACCTTGTCGTATTCGGCCGTGACCTCCTCGATCACCGCCATCAGCGCCTCGGGCACATGCCGGCCGCCGTAGACGCCGAAATGGCCGCCCTCGTCGGGTTCGTGCTCGCTACGCTGCGCCACCCCGCGACTCGCGGCGGGCAGCGCATGGTCGGTGGACGATCCGGACGCCGTCATCATCGCCCCCGCCGGGCCGGTTTCGGGCAGGACGGGTGCGTGCCGGCGGTGACCAGCTCCGATACCGCCGCCCGCGGATCACCACTGGTGACCAGGCCCTCGCCGACGAGCACCGCGTCCGCACCGGCGCCGGCATAGGCGAGCAGATCGGCGGTACCACGGACTCCGGATTCGGCGATCCGCACGACCTCCGTGGGTAGCCCCGGCGCGATCCGGGCGAAGCAGTCCCGATCGACCTCGAGAGTTTTCAGATTGCGCGCGTTCACCCCGATCACGCTCGCACCGGCGGTGAGCGCCCGGTCGGCCTCCTCCTCGGTGTGCACCTCGACGAGCGCGGTCATCCCGAGCGATTCGGTGCGATCGATGAGCGATGCCAGCGTGTCCTGTTCCAGGGCGGCGACGATCAGCAGGATCACATCGGCGCCGTGCGCCCGCGCCTCGTGGATCTGATAGGGGCCGACGACGAAATCTTTGCGCAGCACCGGAATATCGACCGTGGCGCGGACAGCGTCCAGATCGTCCAGCGACCCGTGGAAACGCCGGCCCTCGGTGAGCACGCTGATGATCCGGGCGCCGCCGTCCTCGTAGGCCTTGGCGAGGCTCGCGGGGTCACCGATATCGGCGAGCGCCCCCTTCGACGGACTGGCCCGCTTGACCTCGGCGATCACACCGATGCCGTCCTCGAGAAGGTGCGCCTTCGCATCGAGCGGCGGAGGCGCGGCGGCGGCCGCTGCCTTCACCGCCGGGAAGTCCAGCACGGCTTCCCGGGCGGCTACATCCGAGCGGACCCCGTCGAGAATCGAGTCGAGTACCGTCATCTGGCTCGAATCCTTTCTGGGGAGACACGCAAATTACTGCCTGCAGGATTCCCCCAGGCGCTGTCTCACCGATGCTGTCCAAGAGTAAATGGCAGGCCGCGACACCTCGACGCCGGGGGCCGGTCACCCGGTCCCGACCGGCCTGCTAAGGGTTATCGCCCGGTCGCGGGGCGCCGGGGCGGTGTGTGGTGCGGTTTCCGGTAGCTCCGGCGGCCGGGTCCGCGGGATCGGCCGGCGTAACCGGCCCGGGTGCATCGGCCCGGGCACCCGAGTCAGCGGGGGCCGGCGGAGCCGGTCGGGTCGGCCGCTTCGGTCGGGTCGGTACCGGCGTCCAGAGCGTCCCACAGCACCCGCTCCGGCAGCACGTCGCCGGCCCCACGCTGCTGCACGGCGTGGGTGGCTGCGGCCTTCCTGGTCGCCGGATTGTCGTACTTTCCGGACAGCTGCCTGGTGCCGGCCGGCATCCGAGCCAGTAACAGTCCCGCACCGAACGCGGCCAACGCACCGCACAGCGTCAGTACGGCCGGGACGGGCGAGGTCACCAACTCTTGCACCTGCGCCCGGCCCGGGAGCCCGGCCAGGTCCGCGGCCCGCTGTCCGGTGGCCCCGGACCCGGTCAGCAATGCCAGTGCCGGCACCGCGGTCACGGCGGCGATCAGGGCGACCACCACACCGACCAGCCGGCGCACCCAGCCCTTGGTCGCCAGGACAGCGGCGATGGCGGCCAGCAGCACGAGCGCCAGCGGCGTCAGCGCACCGAACCAGACCCCGCCGTTGAGTTCGTCGGTGCGCGGCTCGGTCAAACCGTCCTCGGAAGTCACTGTCACCCAGGTGAGCCGGGAGGAGCCCCACAGCGCGGCGGCGCCGACGGCGAGCAGCACCAGCGCGGCCACCGGTTGCCGTCCGGTCGATGCCCCACCCGTTCCGGCGGGCGGTGTGATCTCCTCGTCACCCCAGTCGATCGGCCGGGGTCGCGTGACCGGCGATGCACCGGGCACTGCGCCGGCCGCAACGTCCGGGGCCGCGGAATCACCGGTACCGGCCGCGACGGGGTGTCCGGCGGCCGCGCTGTCCGCCATGGATTCCGGCGTGCCCGTCTCGCCCGGAACCAGGCCCGGCTGGACGCGGCCGGCACCGGAAGGGGACGCCCCGGTATCGGCGGGACCGGTGCCCGCAGCCGCCCCGGTAGCGGGATCAGCCCGCTCGCCATCGGAGCGAGCCGTCCCGGGCGACCGAACGTCGCGGCCGCCGTCCGCCGCTTCTACCCGCGCTGTCGCGCTGTCCAAAGGCGAAACAACCTCCGCGCCGACGCCGGCGGTACCGGTTCCGGCCGGCCGAACGGCGTCCGCGCCTGCTGTGTCGGCGGCAGGCGCTCCGCGGGCGGGATCGCTGGTGTCCGGGTCGGCGCCGGTGGCGGCCTCACTCCTCGGCGCACGGGCTTCGGCACCGGTGTCTGCGGGCTCACCGGCCGCCGGGCTGCCGCTCCGGGCAGCGCCGCCGGAGTTCTCGGTGGGCGGGCGGCGGGCGGGGTCGCCGGCTGTCATACGCCCCCTCCGGAGGCCGCGGCCACCGATTCCCGTTCGGCTGCCTCCTCGTCACCGAAGGCACGTACCGTTTCGGCGGCGGCGACCGCACGCAGCACCGCCATCGCCTTGTTCCGGGATTCGGTGTCCTCGTATTCGGCCTCGGAATCGGCCACCACGCCCGCGCCGGCCTGGACGTAAGCGGTGCCGTCCTTGAGCAGGGCGGTGCGGATGGCGATGGCGGTATCGGCGTCCCCGGCGAAATCGAGGTAGCCGACCACGCCGCCGTACACGCCGCGCCGGGTGGGTTCGAGTTCCTCGATCAACTGCATGGCCCGCACCTTGGGCGCGCCGGACAGTGTGCCCGCCGGGAAACAGGCCCGGACCGCGTCGAGTGCGATCTTGCCCGGGGCCAGCCGGCCCGTCACCGTGGAGACCAGATGCATCACATGGCTGTAGCGCTCGACGTGGCGGTACTCGGTGACCCGCACCGTACCGGGTACGCAGACCCGGCCCAGATCGTTACGCCCGAGATCGACGAGCATGAGATGTTCGGCGTTCTCCTTCTCGTCGGCGAGCAGGCCCTTCTCGAGCAGCAGATCGTCCTCTTCGGTGGCTCCGCGCCAGCGGGTGCCCGCGATCGGGTGCGTGGTCGCGACCCCGTCCTGTACGGCCACCAGCGCTTCCGGGCTGGATCCGACGATCGAGAACGCGGTGTTTCCGTCGCCGTCCGGGATGTGCAGCAGGAACATGTACGGGCTCGGGTTGGCCGCACGCAACATCCGGTAGAGGTCGATGGGGGTGCCACCGTAGTCCATTTCGAAACGCTGCGACAGAACCACTTGGAAGGCTTCACCGGCTTCGATCTCCGAGACCAGCCGGCGGACCCCGGCACCGTACTCTTCCGGTGTCCGGGCGCGCCGGTAATCGGGTTCGGGCTGGTCGAAAACGGATACGGTGGAAACTGCGGGCGCGGCCAGCGCGGCGGTCATCCGGTCGAGCCGGGCGAGGGCGTCGTCGTAGGCGGCGTCCACGTTCTCGGCGGTGCCGTTCCAGTTGACGGCGTTGGCGATCAGGGTGATCGCGCCTTCGTGGTGGTCGAACGCTGCCAGATCCGTGGCCAGCAGCAGCACCATCTCGGGTAGGTGCAGATCGTCGTCGGCGTATTCGGGTAGCCGTTCCATCCGGCGCACCGCGTCGTAACCGAGGTAGCCGACCATCCCGCCGGTCAGCGGCGGCAGGCCGGGCAGCCGTTCCGTGCGCAGCAACTCGAGGGTTTCGCGCAGCGCGTCCAGCGGATCGCCACCGGCGGGCGCTCCGGCGGGGGTGGTGCCGAGCCAGGTGGCGACGCCGCCCACCGAGGTGAGCGCCGAGGGGCTGCCCGCGCCGATGAACGACCAGCGCGACCAGGAACGGCCGTTCTCCGCGGATTCGAACAGGAACGTGCCCGCTCGGTCGCCGCCCAGCTTGCGGTAGGCCGACAGCGGGGTCTCCGAATCGGCCAGCACCTTCCGGGTCACCGGGACGACCCGGTGTTCGGCGGCGAGTTCGTGGAATCGTTCGCGGCTTGTAGTCGCGGGAGTGGTCGCGCCGTGCATTCGAACCATCATTCCAGCCGGGCATCCGGCATGCTCGATGCACCCCGTGAGACCCGCCGCCGGCGGTAGTGTCCGGGTATGCAGATCGGCCAGCTCGCCCCGGCATTCGAACTTCCGGATCAGACCGGCGCCCCCCGTTCCCTCGATTCCCTCCTGGCCGGCGGACCGCTGGTGTTGTTCTTCTATCCCGCCGCGAATACGCCGGTGTGCACGGCCGAGGCCTGTCATTTCCGCGATCTCACCGCCGAGTTCGCCGCGCTGGGCGCGAGCTGTGCGGGGATCAGCGCCGATGCCGTGGACGTGCAAGCCGGGTTCGCGGGGGCGCAGCGGCTGGAGTACCCGCTGCTCTCGGATGCCGACGGGTCGGTCGCGCAGAGTTACGGGGTCAAACGCGGTCTGCTGGGCAAGCTCATGCCGGTGAAACGCCATACCTTCGTCATCGACACCGACCGCCGGATTCTCAGCGAGATCAGCAGCGAACTGCGCGCGAATGTACACGCCGACCGCGCACTGGATTTTCTGCGTGCGCGAAAAAGCGCGTAGCGGCTGCCACCGCGCTCACTCGCTGTGAATGGCCTCACCTTCGTTTCCGAGGTGACACAAGTTCGAGCGAAGTCGTGGCAAACTTTTCTCCGGTAGCTCGGTGACACTTGCCGGAATCGTCACCGGGCCGGAGAGAAGGCGGATTTGTGACGGAGTGGCTGAACCCGGTCGAGGGACGGGCCTGGCGCGCGGTGGTCGCAGTGCTGAACCGCTTGCCGGGGGCATTGGACACCGACCTGCAGCGTGAGTCCGGCGTGACTCATTTCGAGTATTGGGTACTGACCCTGCTCTCGGAAGCGCCGGACCGGCGGCTGCAGATGAGCGAGCTCGCCCACCGAGCAAATTCATCGCTATCGAGGCTTTCCCATGTGGTCTCCAAACTCGAACGCATGGGCTGGGCCACCCGGGCCGCGACCACCGGGCGTCGCGGTGTGCTGGCCGAACTCACCGACGAGGGACACCAGAAGGTCGTGGAGGCCGCGCCCGGATACATGGATGTGGTGCGCCGGCTGGTCTTCGACGGACTCGACGCCGAGCAGACAGCGGCCATGGCGGATCTGGGCAATACGCTCGCCACCCATCTGAGTACGGTCCTCGGCCGGACCGCCCAATAGCCGCGGACGATTACCGGGCAGCAAACCCTTCACTCGCCGGGCAGGCGCCGACGGAGGGAGACCCTGCACCCGGCACCATGCCGGGGTGGCACGCCTCGTGCCTACTCCGTCGCGCCCCAGGCCGACCCCCGTGGTGCGTGAACAGCCCCTGATTCAGCCCGCCGGCCAGGCGAAGTGGGCAGTGGCGGCCAGCGCCAGCACCAGGAAACCCGCCGGGAACGCGATGTTGTGGAATACCCGCGCCCGTACGTGGACGCCGACCGCTACCACGAAGAACAGAACCAACCCGACCGCTGCGGCGAACCCTATGGATTCCCAGCCGAAGAGTCCCGCGACCAACCCGGCCACACCGGCACCTTCGATTACCGCCAGGTACGGGATCCACTTCGGCGCCACACCGGCTTCGGCGGCATTCTGCACCATGAACGGCGCGCGCACGGCCTTCGCGACGACCTCGGCGGCATTCGCCAGCACACAAGCCACGGTCGCGACAAACAGAGCGATATCGAGCGCGCCGGTCACCGGGTGTACCGGCCCAGCACAACGGCGGGCCGCGGCGCGGCCGGGCCACCTGCCCACTCGGCCAGCCGTGCCCGGAATTCCTGGGCCGCCGGGATGTCCAGGAGCGGGTTGGCGTCGCTGAGCCGGAGAACCAGCATGAACTCGCCGTCCGGGCCCACCCGCATCGCGGTGTAGTCGATCCCTTCGGGACCGGCAGCGTCCACTGCGGCAAACAACTTCGCGATGGCCTCCTCGACCTCTGGTATCCGCTCCGGGGTAGTGGTGAACCGGAGAATCTGTACGCTCATATCTGTCTCCTCGAAGGCGTGCAATGTCGTGGATGTCATCACTCACCCCTTCTGACGTCCGTCACGCACGAAAGGTGACCTCCCCGTGGAAATGGTCGAGAAATTCGAGGCGGCCCGGCCGCGGCTGCTTTCGCTCGCCTACCGGATCGTCGGCTCGTACCAGGACGCCGAGGATGCGGTGCAGACCGCATGGACCAGGGTGCACACGGCCGACCTGTCGGAGGTGGCCGAACCGGATGCCTGGTTCACCACCGTGACAGCCCGGCTGTGCCTGGATCTGCTGCGCGCCCGGGAGCGGCGCGGTGAACTGCCGCTACTGCTCGACGACATCGGTGAACAGGCCGGCGCCGATGAAATGTTCCTCCGCCGCGAGGACGTATCCCGGGCGTTGCTCGTATTGCTGGGCGAGCTCTCGCCCGCCCAGCGGGTGGCCTATGTGCTGCACGATCTCTTCGCGGTGCCGTTCGACCAGGTCGCCGCGGTACTCGACGGGACCCCGGCGGCAGCGAAGAAACTGGCCAGCCGGGCCCGCGGCCGGCTACGCGCGGCGCGGCCGGGCGAATACGGCACCGGTACCGGGTCTGCCAGCGCCTCCGGATCGCTCGATATCGCCGGGCACCTCGAGATCGTCGAGGCTTTCCTGGCTGCCGCGCGCGGTGGCGATATCGCTCGACTGGTCACCCTGCTGGCTCCCGACACCGTCCGGATCGCCGATCCACGCCTGCTTCCGGTGGGTGCGTCCACCGAAGTCCGCGGCGCCACGGCAGTGGCCGAGGAGACGCGGGTGTTCGCCGACCGCATCGCCGTCACCGCGACCCTTCTCCTGGCCGGCGGCCCAGCTGCGGTGATCGCACCCGGCGGGCACCCCTACGCGATCATCCGGTTCCGGATCGAGGACCGGCTCATCCACGGAATCGAGATAATCCGCTGTACCCGCAGCGCGCTATCGACCGATTGACCACCGCACGCCCACCGTGCGTGTGTGGCCACCAGCGACATCCTCGACCCGACCGCCGACGAAGTGGACTCCCGGCACTTTCGGCGGCACTTCCCGACGATCACCGCAACTGGGGGCGCTGCTGCTCGAACTGGGCCGCGGACAGATGCAGCGCATCGCCGGGGCGCGGCACGGCGCGGCACCGTCGCTTCCCGGCGTCGGCCCGCGGCCGCCGGTCGTCCGGCTGGGCAGGAATACCAGGACGATTCCCGGTCCGGAATCTCGAAGAATGCACCGCCGATACCACCGGTCCGGGTCGGTCCGTCGTTCGCTATCGGCCCACCGGTGCACTGTTCCGAGATACTCGGCAGCACCGCCCACTGTTGCAACCGGCCGGTCGTCACACCTGTTCGGAAGGGAGCAGCACGTCGGTGTCGAAACAGGTGTGGGTGCCGGTGTGGCAGGCCGCGCCCCGCTGATCCACCACCAGCAGGACCGTATCGCCGTCGCAGTCCAGCCGGACCTCGTGCACGTACTGCGTATGCCCGGACGTCTCGCCTTTCACCCAGTACTGCTGCCGAGAGCGCGAGTAGTACGTGGCGCGCCGGGTTTCGAGCGTGCGGGCCAGCGCCTCGTCGTCCATCCACGCCATCATCAGTACCGCGCCCGTGGCGCGTTCCTGGGCCACCGCGGCCACCAGCCCGGCGTCGTTACGTTTGAGCCGGGCCGCGATCGCCGGATCCAGTGCCATCTCAGCGCACCACCAGATCGGCTTCGCGCAGGGCGTCCTTGACCTGCGGGATGGTCAGGTCGCCGAAATGGAAAACGCTCGCGGCCAGTACAGCGTCCGCACCGGCCTGCACGGCGGGCGCGAAATGTTCGACCGCGCCCGCGCCGCCCGAGGCGATCACCGGAATCGAGACGGCGGCGCGCACGGCGCGGATCATCGGCAGGTCGAAACCCGCCTTGGTGCCGTCGGCGTCCATCGAATTGAGCAGGATTTCCCCCACGCCGAGCTCGGCCCCGCGCACCGCCCATTCGACCGCGTCGATCCCGGTGCCCCGGCGCCCGCCGTGCGTGGTGACCTCCCAGCCCGACGGGGTATCGGGTTCGCCGTCCGGCACGGTGCGGGCATCGACCGACAGCACGATGCACTGCGACCCGAACCGCTGCGACATCTCGTGCAGCACCTCGGGGCGGGCGATCGCGGCGGTGTTCACCGACACCTTGTCCGCACCGGCGCGCAGCAGCCGGTCCACATCGTCGACGGTGCGCACTCCGCCGCCGACGGTGAGCGGGATGAAGATCTGCTCGGCGGTCCGGGTGACCACGTCGAACATGGTGGCGCGGTCGCCGCTGGAGGCGGTGACGTCGAGGAAGGTGAGTTCGTCGGCGCCTTGGGCGTCGTAGGCGGCGGCGAGCTGGACCGGATCGCCGGCATCGCGCAGATTCTGGAAGTTGACGCCCTTGACCACCCGCCCGGCATCGACGTCGAGGCAGGGGATGACGCGTGTTGCCAGGGTCATGAGCGTTCCTCACCGCCGCCGGAGGCGGCATTGTCCGCACCGGTATCGCGATCACTGCCGGGCGCGGCGAATCCGGTGCCGCGGGTCGCGGCGATCATTTCCAGTAGTTCGGCGTGCACTCCGGGCGCCGCCGCCAGCACCGAACCGGATTCGATGGTCCAGTCCGCGCCTTCGAGATCGGTGACGACCCCGCCCGCGCACCGCACCATCAGCGCGCCCGCCGCGTTGTCCCACGGGTGGTGACCGAACACGATCGCACCGCCGAGCGTGCCGTCGGCGGTGAAGGCGAGGTCGACCCCGGTCGAGCCGTGCATCCGCACCCGGGACGACAACCGGCTGAGCGCACCGAGGACCCGGTGCCGGAACAGGCCCGGTACCCGCCCGGTGGATTCGATGTTGAAGGCGCCGAACCCGATCATGGCCTCATCGAGCACACCGGCGGGCAGTGGCGGCCGGGCGATGCCGTCGACCAGTAGCGGTCCGCCGGCGATGGCGGCGTACCGGCGATCCAGCGGCGGGAACCAGGCCAGCCCGAGGACCGGCTCCCCGTCGCGGATCAAGGCGAGCAGGGTGCCGGTGAGCGGGTGACCGGTCGAATAGTTGAAGGTGCCGTCGATCGGGTCCAGCACCCACGCGGTGCCGCCGGTGAGCGACGGCCCGCCGAATTCCTCACCGTGCACCTCGATACCGGTGCGTGCCAGGAGTTGCCCGGAGATGGTGCGCTCGAGTTCCAGGTCCAGTTCGGTGGCGAAATCCCGCGATCCCTTGGCCACCGCGCTGGGGGCGCCGCGCCCCTCGAGGAATCGGTCGCCGACCCCGTCGAGTATCTCGGCCGCCGTGTTCAGCAGTCCCGTCAGTTCGGTTTCCGCCCTGGTCATCGCTTCGGCTCCCGGTTTGTCGCGGTCGGTGTGCGGGCGTGCTCGCCTCCGGCCGATGCGTCCCGGCGCCCGAATCCGGCCGGGGCGACCCCGCATGCGGTCAACGGACGGCGGCCAGCGCCTCGGGCAGGGTGAACCGGCCCGCGTACAGCGCCTTTCCCACGATCGCGCCTTCGACACCGTCGGGCACCAGTTCGGCGATCGCGGTCAGATCGTCGAGGGCCGAGACGCCGCCCGAGGCGATCACCGGCGCCTCCGTGGCCATGCACACCTCGCGCAGCAGATCCAGGTTCGGGCCGGTGAGGGTGCCGTCCTTGGTGACATCGGTGACGACATAGCGCGAGCAGCCGTCCCGTTCCAGCCGTTCCAGGACCTCCCACAGATCCCCGCCGTCGCTGACCCAGCCGCGGCCGCGCAGCCGGTAGTCGCCGTCGACGATCCGGACGTCCAGCCCGACCGCGACCCGGTCGCCGTACTCGGCGATCGCCCGGGCGCACCACTGCGGATCTTCCAGCGCGGCGGTGCCCAGGTTGACCCGGGCGCAACCGGTGGCCATCGCGGCCTTCAGCGATTCGTCGTCACGGATACCGCCGGACAGTTCGACGGCGACATCGAGTTCGCCGACCACCTGTGCCAGCAGCTCCCGGTTGGACCCGCGGCCGAACGCCGCGTCGAGATCCACCAGATGCACCCATTCGGCGCCCGCGTCCTGCCAGGCGAGGGCGGCATCGCGCGGCGAACCGTAACTGGTTTCGCTGCCCGCCGCGCCCTGTACCAGGCGGACGGCCTCTCCATTGGCGACATCGACAGCGGGCAGCAACACAAGACTCACGCGCAACAGCCTAGTAGCCCGGTGTTCGCCCGCGCCGCGCGCCCGGTGGCGAGTCGGCAGGCCCGCGCACTCGGCAACGGGGGGCGACGAGCGTTGGGTGATATCACCCACTGGGCCGGTCGGGGTGCCCGCTACACTCGTCCCGAACGCGTGAGAGGTCACCGACGCGTCAGGTCACGATTCGAGAAAGTTCGGAGTGGGCGCCATCGATACCGGTCAGTTGATCGCGGATCACTACCGCCTGGTCGAGCAGATTGGTAGCGGCGGCACAGGCGTTGTCTGGCGTGCCGTCGACGAACGTCTGCAACGGTCGGTGGCGATCAAGCAGATCCATATAAAGCCCAGTCTGCCGCCCGCCGAGCGCGATGTGCTGCGGCAGCGCGCGACACGCGAGGCGCGCAACGCGGCCCGGTTCCAGCATCCGAATGCCATCGTGGTGTTCGATATCACCGAACACGGCGGCGATCCGTGCCTGGTGATGGAGTACATGAAGTCGCGCAGCCTGGCGCAGGTGCTGTCCTCCCAGGGGCCGTTGCCGTTGCCGCAGGTGGCACGGATCGGAGAACAGGTCGCCGCGGCGCTCATCGCGGCCCATCAGGCCGGGATCGTGCATCGCGACGTGAAGCCGGGAAATATCCTGCTCGACGATCACGGCACCGTCAAGATCACCGATTTCGGTATTTCACGAGCCACGGGCGATGTGACCCTCACCGAGACCGGGTTGATCTGCGGGACCGCCGCCTACCTGGCCCCCGAGGTGGCCCGCGGAGCCGACCCCACCCCCGCCGCGGATGTCTTCGCCCTGGGCGCGACGCTGTTCCACGCCCTCGAGGGCGAACCGCCGTTCGGGTCGGGTAACCCGCTCAAGGTGCTGTATGCCGCGGCCAACGGCCAGGTCAGCGAACCGCAGAACGCCGGGCCGGCCACCGATTTCCTGCTCGATCTGCTGGAGGCCGATCCGCGGCTGCGGCCCACCATGCAGGAGGCCCGCGAACAGCTGGCCCAGTTCGCCGGATACCCGGGCGCAAGCGCCGAGCACGCCGGGTTCGTGCCCGCACGCGAAGCGTTCGACCGCAACGGGCACGCCGGCGGCGCCGCCGTCAGCACGATGGAAACGCCGGCCCCGGGCCGCACCCGCGGCGCGGGCGCGGCCCCCGCTCCGCGCCGGCGGTCACAGCCCCGGCCGGACAGCGACCACGGCGAATCGGACGATCGCGCGCCGCAGCGGGCCCCGAACCATCCGCCCACCACCACGCAGCCCGTCGCCGGCGGTTCCGGCAGCAGCGGTGGCGTCCGGCGGGCGGTGCTGATCGGCGGTATCGCCGGGGCCGCGGTGGTCGGCGGCGTGCTGTGGCTGGGTTCCTCCGATTCCGACGACGGCGGATCGGCCCGCGCCGACACCTCGGTGACCTCCAGCGCGCCGCGGACGCCCGGTACCACGGCCACGACCGCCCCCGCGCTGGGCTCCACGCCGAGCACCGGGCAGGTCGAATGGGTACAGGCGGGTCAGCTGCTCGAGCAGTTCTACATGAATCCCGCGGGTTCCTGGTCGCTACTGACCCCGGCCGCCCAGCAGGCCTACGGCAGCCGGCAGGAGTTCGAACAGTACTGGTCGACCCGGACCGTGCAGAGTTTCAGCCGGATCGAGGCTTTCAAGGGCAACAATCCCGACGGTTCGGTGGATATGCGGGTGAACAACCTCAGTTACGGCGGTCAGACCCGCAACCCGGTACTGCGGGTGGTGAATTCCGGCGGCACGCTGCTGATCGACAGCGATACCCACTGACCCGTAACCCGAACCCGCCGCCCGCGGCCGGGCTATGGTGTGCGGCATGGATATTCGGGGGATGCTCGCCGCCGAGCGAGCCGAGTTCACTGCCCTGCTGCGGAGTTTGCCGGACGCGGAATGGGATGCGCCGACACTGTGCACCGGCTGGCGAGTGCGGGAACTGATCGGACACCTGCGTTACGACGCGATCCCACTCACCGAGTACGCCGGGATCGCCGTGCGGAACCGGTTCTCGATCGACGGCGTCAACAACGCCATGGCCGCGCAGGGGTCGCACCGGACACCGGCGGAGCTGCTGGCCGAATTCGAATCCGCTCCGCGCACGGTGTCGCGGCTCTGGCCGCGGCTGGGTCTGGCCGATCTGCTGGTCCACCAGCAGGACATCCGGCGCCCCCTGGGCCGGCTTCGGGAAATCCCCGCCGACCGGGTGAAGGCCGTACTGGACCATCCGGACCCGTTCGCGCGCCCCGGGCGCCTCACCAGAGGGTTACAGTTCGTCGCGACAGATTTCGACTGGGTCAAGGGAACGGGGCCTGCCGTCCGCGGGCGCGGTGAAGCGCTAGCGTTGGCGATGGTGGGCCGGACCGTGGTCCTCGACGAACTCGACGGCGAAGGCGTCGGGGAACTGCGTCGCCGCTGCAGCTGAAACATCCGGAAGCTCGCTTCACCGATGGGAGACGCGCAGATGACCGATTCGGCACTCGTCGCGATGGCGGCGATGGTCGGCGAGTGGAAGACGACCTCCGAGCAGATCCCCGATATGGTCGGCCGGACCACCATCGAATGGCTGGACGGCGACGCCTTCCTGCTGGTCCGGCTGACTGTGCCCGAGCCGGCGATCGACCGCATCTGGGTCGTCGGTACCGATGACGCCTACCCGGAACGACTGAAGGTCCTGCAACACGACGGCGCCGGGGCCCGGCGGATCTACAACGGCGCGCTCACCGGGCCGCTGTGGCGGATCTGGCGCGACGCCCCCGGCGATTCCCAGCGACTGACCGGAAATCTCGATGAGACCGGAAACATATTCCGGGCCACCTGGGAACGTTCGGATGCCGAATTGGACCCGCGCACCTGGGAACACCAGATGGATATCGTCTACACCCGGATCGCCTGAGCCGGACCACGCGGATAACCACTGGTATCGGCCCGATACCCTGGTGCTGTCGTATTCAGCCGCTGCACAAGGACCGATACCACCATGACATCCCGTATCGAGCTCGCCCGCGTAGATCTGCGCGGCCGCACGCCCACCACCGCGCAGCTGCGCACCGCGCTGCCGCGCGGCGGGGTCGATGTGGACTCGGTGCTGCATCGGGTGCGGCCGGTGGTGGAGGCGGTTCGTGACCGCGGCGCGGCCGCGGCCCTGGAATACGGCGCGAAATTCGACGGGGTGACCCCCGCGACCGTGCGCGTCCCGGCCGCGGAACTGGCTGCCGCCCTCGACGGCCTGGACCCGGCGGTGCGGGCGGCGCTCGAGGTGGCGATCGCGCGCACCCGCGCGGTGCACGCGGATCAGCGGCGCACCGATACCACCACCGAGGTGGTCCCGGGCGGTACCGTCACCGAACGCTGGGTGCCGGTGGAGCGGGTCGGGCTGTATGTGCCCGGCGGTAACGCCGTCTATCCGTCCAGCGTCGTGATGAACGTCGTGCCCGCGCAGGCGGCCGGAGTGGACTCGCTGGTGGTGGCCTCGCCGCCGCAGGAACAGTTCGGCGGGCTGCCGCATCCGACCGTACTGGCCGCCGCCCGGCTCCTGGGGGTCGAGGAGGTGTGGGCCGTCGGCGGAGCGCAGGCGGTCGCCCTGCTGTCCTACGGAGGTTCCGATACCGACGGCGCCGATCTGGCCCCGGTCGACCTGATCACCGGTCCGGGCAATATCTATGTCACCGCCGCCAAACGGCTGTGCCGTGGGCTGGTCGGGATCGACGCCGAAGCCGGTCCCACCGAGATCGCGATCCTGGCCGACGCCACCGCCGACCCGGTCCATGTGGCCGCCGACCTCATCAGCCAGGCCGAACACGATGTGCTGGCGGCGAGCGTGCTGGTCACCGACAGTCCCGCCCTCGCCGACGCGGTGGACGCGGCGCTGACCACGCAGCTGGCCGTTGTGAAACACGCCGAGCGGGTCACCGCGGCCCTCACCGGCACCCAGTCCGGCACGGTGCTGGTCGACGATATCGATCAGGGGCTGCGGGTGGTGAACGCCTACGCCGCCGAACACCTGGAGATCCAGACCGCGCAGGCCACCGCGGTCGCCGCCCGGGTGCGTAGCGCGGGCGCGATCTTCGTCGGCCCGTACGCCCCGGTGAGCCTCGGCGACTACTGCGCCGGCTCCAATCACGTGCTGCCCACCGCCGGCTGCGCCCGGCATTCCTCCGGGCTGAGCGTGCAGACCTTCCTGCGCGGTATCCACGTCGTGGAGTACACCGAGGCGGCGTTGAAGGATGTCGCGGGACATGTGGTGGCGCTGGCCGACGCCGAGGATCTGCCCGCCCACGGGCAGGCCGTGCGTGCCCGGTTCGAGGCGCTGTCATGAGCGCGGAGGTCCCCGACGGCGCCCCCGTGCCCGGGGCCGGGATCGGGCTCGACGCCCTGCCGTTGCGCGAGAACCTGCGCGGTAAATCACCGTACGGCGCACCGCAACTCAGCGTTCCGGTCCAGCTCAACACCAACGAGAACCCGCACCCGCCGACGCCTTCGCTGGTGGCGGATGTGGCCGAGGCGGTGCGCGCCGCGGCCGCCGATCTGCACCGCTATCCCGACCGCGACGCGGTGGGATTGCGCACCGATCTCGCCGCCTACCTCACCCGCCAGACCGGTATCGCGGTGGGCGCGGCGAATGTCTGGGCGGCCAACGGGTCCAACGAGATCCTGCAGCAGTTGCTGCAGGCGTTCGGCGGCCCGGGCCGGCGGGCACTGGGTTTCGTCCCGTCGTATTCGATGCATCCGATCATCTCGGAGGGCATCGACACCGAATGGGTGGAGGCGAAACGGTCCGCCGATTTGTCCATCGATATCGATGCCGCCGTGGCCGCCATCGCCGAACGCCGGCCCGACGTGGTGTTCGTGACCAGCCCCAACAACCCGACCGGGCACAGTATCCCGGCGGCGGAGCTGGCCCGGATCCTCGAGGCCGCCCCCGGGATCGTCATCGTCGACGAGGCCTACGGGGAGTTCTCCGCCCAGCCCAGCGCAATCGGCCTGATCGACAGCTATCCGGCGAAACTGGTGGTCAGCCGCACCATGAGCAAGGCGTTCGCCTTCGCCGGAGGCCGGCTCGGCTATCTCGTCGCGGCCCCCGCGGTGATCGACGCACTACTGCTGGTGCGGTTGCCCTACCACCTGTCGGTGGTCACCCAGGCCGCCGCCCGCGCCGCCTTGCGGCATGCCGACGAAACTTTGGCGAGTGTCGCGGAACTGTCCGCCCAGCGCGACCGGGTGGCCCGGGAACTGACCGCCCTCGGGTTCCGGGTGGTGCCCAGCGACGCGAACTTCCTGCTGTTCGGAACGTTCCGCGACGCGCCCCGCGCTTGGCAGCACTACCTGGACGAGGGAGTCCTCATCCGGGACGTCGGGATCGGCGGCCATCTGCGCGCCACCATCGGGCTGGCCGCCGAGAACGACGAATTCCTGCGGGTCAGCGCGAAACTGGCCGCCACCGAACTGACCGCGCAGAACTGAAGCGACAACCGGAAGTGAGCATGAACCGAACCGCGCGAGTGGAGCGCACCACCAAAGAATCCAGCATCGTGGTGGAACTGAACCTGGACGGCACCGGGCAGACCGATATCTCCACCGGTGTCCCGTTCTACGACCATATGCTCACCGCGCTCGGCACCCACGCCAGTTTCGACCTCACGGTGCGGGCCGACGGCGATATCGAGATCGAGGCGCACCACACGGTCGAGGACACCGCCATCGTTTTCGGGCAGGCACTCGGGCAGGCACTCGGCGACAAGAAAGGCATCCGCCGGTTCGGCGACGCCTACATCCCGATGGACGAAACCCTGGCGCACGCCGCCGTCGACGTCTCCGGCCGCCCCTACTGCGTGCACACCGGCGAACCCGACCATCTGCTGCACGCGGTGATCCCCGGCTCCCCGGTACGCGGCCGCAACGATCCGGGTGCACCGTATTCGACCGTGCTCAACCGGCACGTCTTCGAATCCATCGCGCTCAACGCCCGGATCGCGCTGCACGTGCGGGTGCTCTACGGCCGCGATCAGCATCATGTCACCGAGGCCGAATACAAGGCAGTCGCGCGGGCTCTGCGCGCCGCTGTCGAACCGGACCCGCGGACACAGGGTGTGGTGCCGTCCACCAAGGGGTCGTTGTGAACTCGGTTGTTCTGCTGGACTACGGCTCCGGCAACCTGCATTCCGCCGAACGCGCCCTGGTCCGGGCGGGCGCGCAGGTCGAGGTGACCGCCGATCACAAGGCGGCGCTCGCGGCGGACGGCCTGGTGGTTCCGGGCGTCGGCGCGTTCGCGGCCTGTATGGCCGGCCTGCGGGAGGTGCGCGGCGAACGCATCATCGGCCAGCGGCTGGCCGGGGGGCGCCCGGTACTCGGAATCTGCGTGGGTATGCAGATCCTGTTCGACCGCGGGGTGGAATTCGGCGTGGAAACCGAAGGCTGCGGGGAATGGCCCGGCACCGTCGACAAACTCGACGCTCCCGTCCTGCCGCATATGGGCTGGAACACCGTCGAAACGCCCGCGGACAGTGTGCTGTTCGCCGGTATGGACGCAGGCACCCGTTTCTATTTCGTCCACACCTACGCCGCCCGGTCCTGGGAACTGCCCCCCAGCGACCACCTCGCCGCTGCGAAGCTCACCTGGACCGAACACGGCAGCCGCTTCCTGGCCGCGGTGGAGAACGGCGCGCTCGCGGCCACCCAGTTCCATCCCGAAAAGTCGGGGGACGCGGGTGCCCACCTGCTGTCCAACTGGGTGAAATCGCTCTGATCCGGCACGCGCCCGGCCGTCTTGCCCGGGCGTGTGTTCGCGCCGGGGTCTACGGAGAGTAAAGCGGTTCACCGCCGGGATCACCGCTGCCGAAGCACGAACGGGTGAAATCCCGGGAAGCCACGCCGATACCCTTGGGCCGGCGGGGCCGTCGCACGGATGTGGCCGGATGGGTGATCGCACCGGCCCCCGTCCGGATTCCGGGATCACCGGCCGGGTGCTCGGCGTGCGCGGCGGGTATTCGGTGGTCTGAGCCGCATGGACGGTCAGGCCGCGCATTTGGCGCCGGGCGGGGCCGGTGGCGCGGCGACGACTCCGGCGGCGACATCGACCAGGAAGTCGCGGTTGCCGTCGAGGGGTTCGCTGCCCAGGAGCAGGCGTTCGACCACGCAGCCCGCTTCGAACAGCGCCGGGCCGACATTGTGGCGGCCCGGTTCCACCGCACCGTCCAGCGTGCGTCCGCTGACGATCGAGTACATGGTGCTCGGTTTACCGGCCAGCATGAGCGCGGCCCGCATCTGCATACTGGCCGAGTAAGGCACCACCTCGTCGGCGGTACCGTGGACGAGGAAAGCGTGCCGGATGTTCATCCGCCCGGCCTGGAGTGCGGGCGAACGTTCGGCGTAGGCCAGCGGGCAGGCGGCCGGAACGCAACCACCGGCATCGCGCTGGATCTGGGCCTGCAGCGCGGGATAGTCGGCGGCGGGACCCTGGAAATGGGTGAACAGATCCGATGGGCCGAAGGTGTCGACCCAGAAGTCGAACAAACCGGCGGGACCGTACGCGGCAGCCAGGCCGGTGGTCATGGCCCCCTGGCTCCAACCCCACAGCACGGTGCGCGCCACTCGGGGGTTCTCTGCCTTGTACCACTGGGTGGCAGCCACCAGATCGCGCCAGCCGGCCCACAGATTCCAGTCGCCGGTCGGCCATCGGGGGCTGCCGCGCAGATCCATCGACAGGATCGGGGTCGCGGTGCGGGCCGCGATCGAGACCAGGTACTCGGAATACTGAGCCGCGGACCCGTTGTGCCCGTGCGCGGCCACCACCAGGGCGTTGCCGACCGCGCAGCCCTGCGGTTCGTACACCAGGCCGGTGGCCTGTTCCCCATCGACAGGTATCGCGATCGGGCGTGTATGCACCGAGCAGGCGTCGGTCGCGGCCGCGGGGGCGGCGGCCAGCAGGGTCGCTGTCAACGCCGGAAGCAGCAACCCGGCCAGATAGCTCAGTGCGCGTCTGCTCATAACAGAAATATTTCCACGCCCGAGGCCGGGAGAGCGGGAACCTGACTGGGCCCGTCGGCAATTCGCCGCAACAACGCTACGTGGGAACGGTGTGGCGCCACCTCGGGGGCCGGGCCGCGGTGCCGGCACCTGCCCCGGCTCCGAGCGCTCGCCCTGATCCGGGTGACCCGCTGATTCTCGCGCGGGCGCGACCCCGGGGAACGCCGGACACGGCCGTCCGGGTGCGGGAACCGGCCCGGCGGCCGGGCCCGGCACGGCTGGTTCGCAGGCTGCCGCTCACCCCACCGGTGGTGATGGGTGGCGTATCCCAGGCGCCGGCCGCCGCCGGCCGCGGATGTCGGTGGGCACCGCTAGCATCCGCTCCATGTACGCATTCACCACGGAGCAGCGGCGGGCGCGGCTGGGGATCCGGCATCGGCTGGCGGCCGAATACCGCAGCGGCGAAGTCGCCGAGATCACGCGCTCGCTGGTGGTGCTGCACGCCACCGATCCGGCCACCGTTCATCTCTCGGTGGCCGCACGGGGCACGGCCATCGGTCCCACGCAGGTGGAATGCGCATTGTACGAGGACCGCTCGCTGCTGCGGATGCTCGCGATGCGACGCACCATGTTCGTGGTGCCGGTGGAGCTCGCACCGGTCCTGCATGCCTCCTGCGCTACCGATTTGGCGGCCAAGCAGCTCCGCACCTATGCCAAATACCTGGCCGACGCCGGTATCGGCGACGGCGATCCGGCAGGCTGGCTGGCGGCCGTCGCCGAGGACACCCATCGCGCGCTCCTGGCCCGGGGCAGCGCCACCGGCGCCCAGCTGAGCAAGGATGTCCCCGCGCTGCGCACCCAGGTGAATACGAGTCCGGGGAAGTCGTACTCCAAACCCACCTCCATCACCACCTGGGTGCTGCTCCTGCTCGGCACCGAAGGCCGGATCGTCCGCGCCCGGCCGGGCGGCGGCTGGTCCAGTAGCCAGTACTCGTGGGCTCCCGCGGAATCGTGGCTGTCCGCGCCGATCGACCGAATGGACGCCGACGAGGCCCGCACCGAACTGGTACGCCGCTGGCTACGGACGTTCGGCCCGGCACCGATCGGCGATATCAAATGGTGGACGGGCTGGACGCTGGGTCAGGTTCGTAAAACCCTGGCCCGGCTCGACACGGTGGAAGTCGATCTCGACGGCACCGCCGGGTTGCTGCTCGCCGACGATCTCGACCCGGTTCCCGCCCCGCAACCCTGGGCGGCCCTGCTGCCCGCCCTCGACCCCACCCCTATGGGCTGGCAGTCCCGCGACTGGTACCTGGGCGGGCACAAGGCGCAGTTGTTCGACCGCAACGGCAATATCGGGCCGAGTATCTGGTTCGACGGCCGTATCGTCGGCGGCTGGGCGCAGCGCAAGGACGGCGAGATCGTGACCCGGCTGCTGGAGGATATCGGCGCCGATGCCCGCGCGCTCGTCGCGGCCGAGGCCGAACGCGCGGCCGGCTGGTACGGCGAACTCCGTCCGGTCCCCCGCTTCCGTACTCCCCTGGAACGGGAACTCACCAGCTGACCTGCGTCACGGTGTAGCGGGATAGGTTGGCGCCATGCGAATCCGAACGTTCCGGGAGCAGGATCGACCCGCCCTGCGGCGGCTGGCGGTGCGGGCCGGTCAGGGTTCGCCGACCGAAACTCTCTGGGGCCATCAGGAATCCGAGTCGCTGATATATCTCGAGCCCTATATGGATCGCGAACCCGAGTCGTTGTTCCTGGCCGAATCCGACGGCGAACTGCTCGGTTACCTCACCGGGTGCGTGGACACCGAGTCCTTCCCGAGCGAGGATCAACGGATCGCGGACGCCGTCCGAAGGTATCGCCTGGTTCTGCGCCGCCGCCCGGCCCTGTTCTTCGCCCGCAGCGCATTCGATGCCGCGAGCGCGGCGCTGCGCCGCGCACCGTCCGCCGGAGAGATCCACGATCCACGCTGGCCCGCTCATCTGCATATCAATGTCGTGCCCGAGGCGCGCGGCACCGGCGCGGCGGATGGACTGATGGAGCATTGGTTCGATCGGCTCCGGTCGATGGGTTCGCCCGGCTGCTATTTACAAACGCTGGTCGAGAACACCCGGGCGGTCCGGTTCTTCGAACGGATGGGTTTCGCCCCGCACGGCACGACACCGCCGGTGCCGGGAATGCGTTATCAGGGCAAACGGGTCCACCAGCAGACAATGGTCCGCAGCTGCTGACCGGCCGGGACTACTTGCCGGCGGCCCGGGTCGCGTGATCGTCGAGTATCCGGCCGAGCAGGGCGACCAGGGTACGGCGTTCCGCGGCCGACAGGGCCGCGAGCAGGTCCTGCTGTGCGAGGTCCAGCCGGCGGTCCAATTCGCGAAGGTGATCGCGCCCCGGCTCGGCCAGGTTCACGATATTGCGCCGCCGATCGCCCGGATCGGTGGCGCGTTCCACGAACCCCCGGGCCACCAGGTCGTTCAGGACGGCGACGATATCGCTACGGTCGATTCCGGTGCGGCGCCCGAGTTCGGCCTGGCTGGATGCACCGCCTTCGTGCAGCGTCGTCAGTACCGCATAGTGATATCGGCGCGAACCCGTACCCGCCATCGCCTGTTCGGTCGCCCGATCGGCGAGTAGCGCGGTTTGGTTGATCAGTCGCGTCGGCAGACTATGCAGCCTGCTCGCGGCCCCCTGGTGCGCGGCTTCCATATCGGCAATCTAGCAACCGGCCGACGGCGCACCCGCAGAACACGTACCGGCGTTGCACGGAACCGGCGCGGCCGAGGCAGGAAACCTCGTCTGCGCAACGGGTTCCATCAACCGCCGACTTCGGCAACCGCACGCGCGAACGCGCCTCCGGATACGTACCGCCCCTACCCGCAGCGATCATCGCGGGCATCGATTTGACCCTGCTGAACTATCCCATGACGGTCAGCGAAGCCCGGAACCGATGCGGCGACAGTGCTCCGGCTCATCCCGCCACGAGCCGGAGCACCGGACGCCGGCATCAGCAGTCAGCTCGATGCCCACGGAGCGCGAAGCAACGCCGCTGCGTCCTGATCGGGAATTTCGATATCGAATACCTTCGCCAGCGTTTCCGGCAGCTCCGCAAGCTCCAGTTCCCGTGACCGGCTGGAGCCGTCGGGGTGTTCGGTGGTCAGGACGCGGCCGTCGAGGATGTGGTGGACATCCGGATGGAATCGCTGCACGAACGGCCGCCGGGTGAACGGCGATCGCGGCGAGGTCGCGACGAAATGGTTGCCGACCTCGTAATCCACCCGGTACTGCGGGGCCAGGGTGAAGGTGTAGCGGTCCACCCACCCGTCCTTCGCGAACTGGTGCAGCACCCACTGTTCGGTCTCGAGTTCACCGAATTCACGGGCGAGCCGGAACCGCCAGTGCCCGAGTCTGAACTCCGCCGGGCTGTCGACAAGCGCATAGGGTTCGGCCGGACCCGCCCCGAACCCGACATCGACCAGCCATATCCGGTCGTCGTCGGTGGTGGTGACCCGCAGCAGCGCGTGGGTGGCCGGACGCACCCCGTCTGCTCCCATCGTGACCCGCCCGGACAACCCGGTCACCCCGAACCCGAACCGTTCCAGCAGCGCCGCGAACACGGTCACATTCTCGTAGCAGTAGCCACCCCGACGCTGCCGCAAAAGCTTGTCCTGCAGGGTTTCCAGGTCCAGCGGCACCGGCCGCCCAAGTACCGCCTCCAGGTTCTCGAACGGAACAGCGGTGGTATGGGCACCGACCAAGGCCCGCAGCACCGGCAGTGTGGGGGTGCGCGGACCGGAGTAGCCGATTCTGGCCAGATACAGCTCCAGATCCAGCCGGTCGCCGTTCCAGTGGTACGCCGCGTCGGCAGGCTTCGGCATGTCACTCCTCGTTTCACCCGGTGTCGATACGAGCAACCATCCGGATGTGGCATCTGTTCCACCGAGCAGTCTCGACCACCTCGGGAGCGTGTTTACCGCAACGATTCCGGCGGTAAACTCGTCCCGAATCGCAACGGTGCCGATGACCGGCGCCACCGCGACGGTCCGTATCCCGCCTGGTGCCCCGGCCCGATCAGAACAGGAACACCACTGATTTCCTCGTCGACCACGGTGGTGACCTCCGGCCTTCATTTCGCGGAATCACCGGCAACGGGACCGGACGGTCAACTGTATGTCTCGGACTTCTACGCCCACGAGCTGCTGCAGGTGGATCCGAGGTCCTTCGCTGTCACCGTGGCGGCCAGGGTGCCGGGCCAACCGTCGGGTATGGGCTGGCTGCCCGACGGCACACATCTGGTCGTATCGATGCGGGACAAGCGGGTCCTGGCCGTCGGCGCCGACGGGTCTACGCAGTGCTATGCCGATCTCGGCCGGCTGGCTCGGGGCGCCGCCAACGATATGTTCGTCGACTCCGCCGGACGCGCCTGGGTGGGCACCTTCGGATTCGATTTCTATGCCGAACTCGCCGCGCACCCCGAAGCCGATCCGCTGTTCGGGCCCGAAGCGAATCCGCCCACCGCGGAGATCATCGCCGTCACCGGCGCGGGCCGGGCCGGTATCGCGGCTACGGGATTGCGGTTCCCGAACGGCACTGCGCAGCTGACGGACGGCACCCTGGTCGTCGCCGAAACCGCGGGGGCGTGCCTCACCGGTTTCACGATCGCCGGGAACGCCGCGCTCACACAGCGCAGGACCGTCATCGATCTGTCGTCCGCCGGCGTCGGTGGTGAGCCGATCCGGCCCGATGGAATCTGTGTGGACGCCGAGGACGGGGTGTGGGTATCCGATCCGGCCGGCGGCCGCGTGGTGCGGTTCGACGTGACCCGCGGGGTCGCCACCGATGCGGTCGCCACATCACAGCCCTGCTTCGCGGTCGGATTCACCGGCGCCGGCGCGCAGACACTGGTGTGTTGCACGGCACAGACTTCCAACCCGAATATCGCGGCCCGGGAACGAACCGGCCGGTTGGAGACGGTGCGGGTCGCAGTACCCGGCAGGCAGGCGTGATTCGCGGGATGGGGGCGTGCACACCACCGCGCTGATCGGGCAGAGTATCGGTGTGCCCGAAGGTATTTCACCGGCCGCTTCGATCGGCCTGCTGTTGGCCGGCATTGTCGGCGGAGAAATAGACGACGGCGATATCGCGATGGAAGTCGAGAATATCGGCGGCGGACACCGGGAACGGCTGGAACTGCGCCGGGTGCTGGGCCGGCTCCACGGTGAGTTGTCGCGGCTGCGCAGGCGGGAGCACGAGCTGACGGTGCTGTTCGCGAGTGCCCGCGAGCTCGCGGAGTCGCGGGACCGGGATACCGTGCTGACTCGGTTGGTGAGCCGGGCGCACGAGATGATGGGCAGCGACGTCACCTACCTCTCCGAGTTCGACCCGCAGACCTGTGAGCTCCACGTTCGCAAATCGGTGGGCGCGGTGACGCACGGCTTCCAGCATCTGCGGGTGCCGCCGGGAATGGGGCTGGCCTCGGGGGTCGTCGCGTCACGGACCGCGCAGTGGACCCATCGGTACGGCGACTACGCCTGCGATCCACATGATCGGGCGATCGACGAGGCGGTGGCGGCCGAAGGAATCGTTTCCATTCTCGGCGTGCCTTTACTTGCCGACCGCGCAGTATTGGGAGTGCTTTTCGCCGCGACCCGGTACGAGCACGTTTTCACCGCGGAGGAGATCGCACTGCTGTCGGCGTTGGCCGACCATGCCTCGGTGGTGGTCCGCACCGCCGAGATTCGCGAACTGCTGCAGGAATCCGAACAGCACACCAGGCAGGCACTCACCCGGCTCAGCGAGCGGCTGCGGGCTGATGACCGCGCGAACGCCGTTCATCAGCAATTGATTCAGACAGTTCTGGTCGGTGGCGGCTTTCCCGATGTCGCCAGGACCATGGCGGGAGCACTCGGGCGGACGATCACGATCGTCGACCCGGAGCTGAAAACCACCGCACAGTCCGGAAGTACACCGGTTCCGGACGGTCCGCTCGGGTATTCGGCGACGGTCCGGTCGGCGCTCGAACGCAGCCGCACGTCCGGGCGGTGTGTGCTCCTGCCGGATACCGGGTCACCGGTCGAGGCCGTCGCGGCGATCACCGCCGGTGCCGGCTATTTCGGCGCTCTCCTACTCGGCCACGGAAAGCCCGCGCTGAGACCGCAGGACGCGACGACGATCGAACGGGCGGCTCAGGTGTGCGCCCTGCTGACGCTGCAGCACAATGCCGCCGACGAGGCATATCGCCGGACCCGGGCCGAACTGGTGGGCGATCTGCTGGACACGGCTCCCGAGCGACGTCACGATCTGGAACGGCGGCTGCGCTACCACGGCATCACCCTCGCGAATCTGAACACGGTCGTCGCCTTGGTACTGCCCCCGGAAATCCGGGCCACTGCCATGCGGCACCTGGCGGCACGGTACCCGGACGGCACACTGGTCGCCGAGATCGCGGGAACCATTGTCGTTGTCACTCATTCGCATACGCCACTGGCGTCGGGCGCCGATATCCGCACCGCGCTGATCGAGAATCTGGGTACACCGGTGCTGGCGATAGTTCCGCCGAGGTCACACGACCCGGAAGAGCTGCCGGTAGCGTTCGAGGCGGCGCTGCGCACCGTTCGCCTGCTCGACGCCCTGCGGGTCACCGATGCCGTGGTCGATACCGCGGAGTACGAGATCTTTTCGATTCTGTTCGCCCATGATCCGCGAGGTCTGCATCGATTCATCGCTGCCTCGATCGGGCCGGTACTCGACTACGACGCCGCACACAACACCGACCTGACGGCCACTTTGCGCGCTTTCGTCGGTAACGGCGCGAGTCCGGCGAAAACCGCGCGCGCGTTGGGGTATCACCCCAACACCATTCTGCAACGTCTCGATCGAATCAGAGCACTGCTCGGTGCGGATTGGCGCAGCGACCAACGGCTCTTCCGGATTTCCACGGCTGTCCGGCTCGACGAGCTACGGCATCTCAACGGCCGCACCCACGAAACCGGATATGGGGAATCGCCACATCAATCCCTGCGATAACTGGGTTATCCCAACATGGCGGGACAAATCGGCACGCTCTAGCGTGGAGGGCGACTCACCATTCGAGTGCCGCGAAGTTTCGCTCCACACATTGAGCGGCGACGGCAGCCCGGCGGGGAGTTCGAAAGTCTCGAATGCGAGTCCGCCGCGCTCACTGGGCAATTCCGGCGCTCCGAGGACCCGGCGCTCCGGGCGGCCACCACGCAGGCCGGGCGCGATGAAATCCAGGGTCCGCGAACAACAATCACCTGTCACCGGATGAGAACCGGAAAATAGCTGCATGTTTGCCATGATCTGCGTCAGGTCGGTGAAATTTTGAGGACGCATTATTGCGTTTCTATAGCCAGATCGCATGTTGTCGATTACAGTCCCTCTGTAGCGAACTTTTTTGTGGGGTATAACAACTGAGACCAGGAGCTATGTGATGCTGCAGGAGGACACACATCTATCGGCGGAGTATCAACTGTCCGCGGTGAAGCCCCCGCGACCAGGCGAACTCCCCACCGCCGTCCAGTTGCTGGGAGTTTTCCAGGGCCTCAGATTCCGGGATCACGAGCTCTATCGGACAGCCCGCTGCCTGGTGAACCTGCACATCTGCCGCAACAGCGGAACCGGCCACGCACGGCTCGCCGATCTCGATCGGCGCCGCGCCGAACTGATGGACGAGATCGACGAGTGGTCGATCCGGCAACTGCCGATCCACCGCAACGAACCGGTCATCCGTCCCGAATCGCTCGGGCGCGTAATCGATCGACTCGCGGACGCATGGGCCCGAGCCAACCGCGACTCCGTTGCGGCGCCGACGAGCCGACGTACAACCCAGATGAATTGGCTCCGGCTGGCCGAACTGGTCGGCGGCTACAACAATCTGCTGGCCGATGTGCGGACGGTACAGGACCGCCTGCCGTCCCTGGCCTCCTAGCCGCGCCCGCAGGCACACCGGTGGCGCGCGGCGAAGTCGCCGAACGATGCACAGTGCGACCGCCGCGCGCCCGGGCACGCCCACGCCCGTTCGGGTAGCGGCCGACCGACCGGGGCCACTACATATCGAGACCGAGGTCCAGGACCCGCACGGAGTGGGTCAGGGCGCCTACGGCGAGGTAGTCGACGCCGGTGCGGGCGTAGTCGGCGGCCATGTCGAGGGTGAGACCGCCGGAGGATTCGAGTTCGGTTTGCGGGGCGACCGCGTTGCGGCGCTGGACGGCGGCCTGGGTCTGCCACAGGGGGAAATTGTCCAGCAGGACCAGCTCGACCTGCTCGGACAGGACCGCGTCGAGCTGGTCGAGGTTGTCGACCTCCACCTCGCAGTCGATATCGGGAGCGGCGGCACGGACGGCACGCAGGGCGTTCACCACCGAGCCCGCGGCGACGACGTGGTTGTCCTTGATCAGCGCGGCGTCGCCCAGGCCCATGCGGTGGTTGACGCCGCCGCCCGCGCGGACCGCGTATTTCTGCAGGGCCCGCAGGCCGGGCAGGGTCTTCCGGCTGTCCCGGATCCGGCAGTTCGTCCCGGCTACGGCATCCACCCAGGAGGCGGTCGCGGTGGCGATACCGGAGAGATGGCACAGCAGGTTGAGCATGGTGCGTTCGGCGGTGAGCAGGCCGCGGGTCGGCGCGACGACACCGAGGACAGTGTCGCCGGGCACGATACGGGTGCCGTCGGGGATGCGTTCGGTGATCTCGTAGCCGTCGGCGCCGATCACTTCGTCCAGCACCAGCAGCCCGATATCGATACCGGCGACCGTGCCCGGCTGCCGCGCCACCACCGCGGCCTTCACCGCGGCATCCGCGGGAACCGTGGCGACGGTGGTGATATCGGGGCCGTAGCGCAGATCCTCATCCAGCGCGGTCCGGATGAGACCGCGGATCGCATCGGGATCCAGGGCGTGGTCCAAAGTCATTCTGTACTCCTCATTTCGACTGTGCGCCGACCGAGAACGGCTGCCGCGCAGGTCCGAGACCTGTGTGCGAGAGTCGCATTCCGGTATCCGTCCGAGCCGTTCACGACGGCGTATCCGATGAGTCGGTTCCGGCGGCCGAGCGCGCGGGAACTCGGGAGCGCACGGCCTCGCCGGTATCGACCGGTGCGCCAGTGTTGCTACCTGTGGCGAAGTCCCTGCCCCGCCTGTCAGCAATACCTCCCGGCGCTACCGCGGCATCCGCGGCGACGTACGGAGCGCCCGCACCGTCGAGGCGTATCACGATGGACCGGGCCGAATTCTCCGACGGCACCGGATGGTCTGCGCGGGTGTGGCAGCCACGGCTCTCGATGCGTGCTGCGGCCGCGAGCAGTACGGCGCGGGCCGTGACGGTGAGTGCGGAATCTTCGAAGCGCCCGATCAGCTCCGCCGGCGAAGCCGACGGGCGGTGGCCGGATTCCGGGGACGGCAGCGACACGGGAGATGCCGGCAGGGTTGCCGGCGATTCTGCCTCGATACCCGCGGCACGGAACCTGCCCCGGCCGATGGTGTTCTCGAGGACGGCCGCGGCCCGGGCGAGACCTCCACCGTCGCGTACCACCGAGGCATGTTCGGTCATCGTCGGCTGGACCAGCGCCCGCGCAAGCGCGGGACGGTCCGCCACGAACCGGTCGTCCACCAGTGCCGGTTCCCCCAGCCGCTCGAACGCCGCCAGACCGGCGCGTTCCCCCATCACCAGACCCTCGAGCAGGCTGTTGGAGGCGAGCCGGTTCGCACCGTGCAACCCCGTTCGCGCGACTTCCCCGGCCGCGTACAACCCGGGGACACCGGTCCGCCCGTGCAGGTCGGTGACCACGCCTCCGCACTGATAGTGCGCGGCGGGCGCCACCGGGATCAGGTCGCGGCGGGGGTCGATTCCGGCGACCCGGCAGGAGGTGGTGATCGTGGGGAACCGGGCGGCGAAATCGGGGATTCCGCGGGCATCGAGGTAGACGTGATCCTCGCCCGATTCCCGCAGCCGGGCGGCGATCGCCCGGGACACCACATCGCGCGGCGCCAGATCACGGCGCGGGTGGACCCCGGCGGTCACCGATCGGCCGCGGGAATCGACCAGCACGGCCCCCTCGCCGCGGACTGCCTCGCTGATCAGCGGCTGCCGGCCGATACCGCCGGGTGAGTACAGAACTGTGGGGTGGAACTGCACGAATTCCAGATCCGCCACCGCCGCGCCCGCCCACAGCGCCAGCGCCACGCCGTCCGCGGTCGCCCCGGCGGGATTGGTGCTCAGCGCGTACAGCTGCCCGAGGCCGCCGGTGGCCAGGAGCACTGCCGGGGCGTGCACGACACCGATGCCCCGGCCCGAAACAGCGACAACCCCCTGCACACCGGACTCATCGGTGACGACGTCGAGGACGGCCGTCCCGAACAGCACCGGCAATCCCGCCGCCGACAGCGCCCGCTGCACTTCCGCGCCCGTCGCGTCGCCGCCGGCGTGGATGATGCGCCGGGTGCTGTGCCCGCCTTCTCGGGTTCGCGAGACCTGACCGTCGCGTCCCAGGTCGAAGACCGCACCGAGATCGGTGAGGGCGGCGACCGCGGCCGGCCCCGCTTCGACGATCGAGCGCACCGCGTCGGGGTCGCACAATCCACCGCCGGCCGCGACCGTATCCGCGACATGGGACTCGACCGAATCACCCTGCGGCGCGACCACCGCGATCCCGCCCTGCGCGTACTGGGTGGCGGTGTCGCTGGGGCCGCCCTTGCTCAGGATCAGCACCCGCATACCGCGGCGCGCGGCGGCGCGGGCGGCGGTGAGCCCGGCAACGCCGCCGCCGATCACCACGAGATCGGCGCGTTCTTCCCACCCGGGGATCCACCGTTCACAAGTCATCGTGTCCTCCGCCGGCCATCCGTCCGGTTGTTCGCGCTGATCCGCCGAGCGGCGAGATCACGGCGGCAGCGAGGTCGCGCGCCGCTGTCGGCTGCTGGAACGCAGCTGGTAACACCGTTATCCAAGTCCCTGGAATGCGCATGCGACGGCGGTTCCCACCGGTTCGGCCGGCCGGTAGCTCGAACCGGGATCCACGCTCCGCGAACCGGCACTGTCGCTGCGCGAACCCGTCCACTCATCTGGTGAACCGACCGACCTGCCCGGCGCAGCAGCCCGCTCGCCCGGCGGAACCGGCCAACGGGCCTGCCGACCGGTCCGACCGCCGGCTGTGGTCCGCCCTTCCGGCGCGACCGTGCGCTCCCACTGCGTGGCCGGCCTCCGGGAGCGCCTGCCTCGGCGAGCGTTCCCACCGGTTCCGTGCACCGAGCGCACCGGCGTTTCCGTCGGCCGGCGGTCGGCAGCGGCCACCGGTGTATGCAGCGGTTTCCGGGATCATTCCCCGCCGCCGGGATTCCCGATCTCGATCATGCGCTGCACCGAATTCCGGGCCCGGCCCGCCGTTTCCGGATCGACGTGTACCTCGTCCCGGTTCTGCTCCAGGCAGCGCAGCAGCGCGGCCGGGGTGATCATCTTCATGTATTTGCAGGCGGCACGGTCGTTCACGGCCTGGAAATCGATCCCGGGGGCGGCCTTGCGCAACTGGTGCAGCATACCGACCTCGGTCGCCACCAGTACCTGGTTGGATTTCGCGGCACGGGCGGCATCGATCATGCCGCCGGTGGACAGGATGTGCACCCGGTCGGCCGGGAACTCGCCTTCTCCGGCCAGGTAGAGTGCCGAGGTCGCGCAGCCGCATTCGGGGTGCACGAACAGTTCGGCGTCGGGGTGCGCCCGCGCCTGGTCGTTGAGTTCGTCACCGTTGATACCGGCGTGGACGTGGCATTCCCCCATCCAGATATGCATGTTCTCGCGGCCGGTTTCCCGTTTCACGTGCGCGCCCAGGAACTGATCGGGCAGGAACAGCACTTCCCGGTCCGGGTCGATCGAGGCCACGACGTCCACGGCATTGGAGGACGTGCAGCAGATATCCGTCAGGCCCTTCACGGCCGCGGTGGTGTTGACATAGGACACCACCACCGCTTCGGGATGCTCGGCTTTCCAATCGCGCAGTTCCTCGGCGGTGATCGAATCGGCCAGCGAACAGCCCGCCCGCTGATCCGGGATCAGCACGGTTTTCTCGGGGCTGAGGATTTTGGCGGTTTCGGCCATGAAGTGGACACCGCAGAACACGATCGTGGCTTCGGGGGCCTCGGCCGCGATCCGGGACAGCGCCAGCGAATCACCGACGTGATCGGCCACGTCCTGGATCTCCGGGAGTTGGTAGTTGTGCGCGAGAATGGTCGCATTGCGTTGCCGCGCCAGGCGTTTCACCTCGGCGGCCCATTCCGGTGTGGCCTCCACTCCGGTATAGCCCGAGGGCCCGTCGACGATCCGCTCCCGCAGTGCGGTACCCGGCGCCGGGGCCAATTCTGCTCCCATCGTCGCCATGGTCGCTCCTTCCTTCGCGCTCGGCAGCCCTGCCGATTCGCCTGAACCAGGTTTTCGACTTATGATCGAAAACGTGGACCAGTTTAGCACCATCCATGAATCGCTCACCGCGGTGTTCCAGGTTCGCCGCTTCCCTGCCGATATCGCCGCAGGTGAGCGCGGTCACGACGGGATGACCGACCGCCGCCCGCCGGGACAGCGCAGTGAACTCGCCGTCCTGCTGTGGCAGCGCGCCCTCGACCCGCAGCAGGGCACCTGGTCGCTACCGGGCGGCCGGCTACGCAACGACGAGGATCTGGACACATCGGCCCGCCGCCAGCTCGCCGAGAAAGTCGATGTACGGCAGGTCGACCACCTCGAGCAGCTCTCGGTGTTCAGCGCCCCGGACCGAGTTCCGGGCCCCCGCCGGATCGCCTCGGCGTACCTCGGACTGGTGCCCCTCACCGCCGACCCGCGACTCCCCTCCGATACACGCTGGCATCCGGTGTCCGCACTCCCGGAGATGTCGTTCGACCACGGAACCGTCGTCGACCACGCCCGCACCCGCCTGGCCGCGAAACTGTCCTACACCAATATTTCCTTCGCCTTGGCCCCGGACCGGTTCACCATGTCCACCCTGCGTGAAATCTACTGCGCCGCCCTCGGTTACGACGTGGACACCACCAACCTGCAGCGCGTGCTGACCCGGCGCAAAGTAATCACGCCGACCGGCGAGACCGCTGCCCCGGGCCGCACCGGCGGCCGGCCCGCATCGGTCTACCGCTTCACCGATTCGGGACTGCGGGTCACCGACGAGTTCGCGGCCTTGCGCCCCCGCGCCTGAACACCCGCCCCTGCCCACCGCATTACGCGGAAGGGCGCGCCACCGGAAAACCGGATGCGTTCACCGGGCCGACCCGGTTACGTTCTGCGTTGCGCACCATCGGGTATGGAGTAACGGCAGCTCACCGGATTTTGGCTCCGTTGGTCCAGGTTCGAATCCTGGTACCCGAGCAGCTGTTGCGCGCACCGCAATCGTCAGGTCCGCATCTGCGGTCGCGGGACCCGGGTACGGCGCTGCGGCGGCGCGAACCGGTCCGCGGGCCAGGCGAGCAACTCGATGAACCAGAACAGCACCAGAAAGATGGTGACCACCACGGTCGGTATCGCCACGAACACGATCGACAGCACCGCGATCACCACGAAGACCGCGAACGCGGTGGGCGATATCCCGCGCAACCGGCTGCCCAGCCGCACCGCCGCCCACATCATCCAGCGCCGCGGCCGCGAAACATCGCATTCTCGTAGCGTCCGCCGGAAAATCCCGTCGGCGTCGGCCGCACCGACCCGTTCGGTGCGCCGCAGGTAGTCGTGCAGGATCGCCGCCCGCGTATACACCCCGTACCGCGGGATCAGCCAGACCAACGGCCGCGGCACCGAGGCGAAATCGGTGCGGAAACCGGCCGGTACCTCGAATTCTTCGTCCGCACCCTGATAGGTCAGCGGCTCCCGGACTTTCCAGAACTTCCCGTCGATCTCCTCGACCACGAGCGAACTGGTGAACCCCACGACGTCTTCTCCCTGTCGTCCTCCCGAACGTAGTCAGCCTACGGCCGGAAGACCGGGACCGCGCGGCGAGCAGTACGCGGTACCGCTGCGCGAGACCGGCGGTGCGCGCAGCGTGCGCCGGACGAGAACTGTTGCGCCGTCGCGTTTCCGGGGACGCGCTATTTGGACAGCGAAGGTCCGGGCGGCGGCGATTCCTGCGGCGACAACGCTGCTTCGCCGCCGTCACGGGCCGGCGCCGCGGGACCCCGCGCCGGGACCCGGGCGGAAGGATCGCCTGGATAGCAGGACGGGTCGTATTCCGTATGCGCAAACTCCGCATACGGCTGGGGACGCGATTCCCCGAACGGGCTCATGAATCCGGTACCGAGATCCTCGGTTGTGCTGAGCCCCGCCAGGATCAGGATGACCAGCGCCGCTACCAGCGGCTGGACGAGCAGCGCGAGTGGGCTTTCGAGGCCGACCGGCAACGAGACGATCTGCCCCACCGGCGGATCGCCGGGCCGCGGATTGTCCCACGCGTTGACCGTTTCCCCGGCCCACGCCATCACCCACGCGCCCGCCGCCGAACCCAGCAGCAGCCCGATGAGCTGGGTGGGTCCGCGCATCCGCCGCCACCGCCAGCCCGCGGCCGCCGACAACACCCCGGTCACCGCGCCCAGACCCGCGAACATCGCCAGGGCATCGAACCGGTGCAGGCTCTCCCCGACCAGCGTGGCGCCCCGGCCCGGCTCGACGACCAGCACCAGCTCGGTCGGCGCCACCAGCCCCCAGACCACACCCGCCGTCCCGCTCAGCACGATCACCGCGGCCAGCAGCAGCGCGGCGGCACGCAGCTCCTTGCGCGCGCCGCCGCGGCTTTCCTTGCGCGTTCCCCCTCCGCGTGACCCCGGCACCACTACCGCCGCTCCGCGGACGCGGAATCGAGGACCCCGTGCCGCGAGCATCGGGCCCGCCAGCCACCCGGATCGATCTGCACCACCATCCGGCGCCCGCACTGCGCGCAGAACCTCGGCGGTTCCAGGCCCAGGGCCACGGCCCGGGAGGCCGGCTCATCGTGCCCGGGCACCACCCGCGTGCCCGTGAACGGGTTGTAACGCTCGTCCATATCGCCGACAGTACTCATCCGGCCCTGCCTTCCGCGGTTGGCGCCGCCGATCAGAATGTCTCGTTGAGTGCCTTGATCGGCATCTGGAGTTCACCCAGCAGGTCGATGTCCTGTTCGGCCGGGCGGCCGAGGGTGGTCAGATAGTTGCCGACGATCACGGCGTTGATACCGCCCAGGATGCCCTGGCGGGCGCCGAGATCGCCGAGGGTGATCTCGCGGCCGCCGGCGAAGCGCAGAATTGTCCGGGGCAGCGCGAGCCGGAAGGCGGCCACGGCGCGCAGCGCGTCCGCGGCGGGCAGGACCTCGAGATCGCCGAACGGCGTGCCCGGGCGGGGGTTGAGGAAGTTCAGCGGTACCTCGTCGGGTTCGAGTGCGGCCAGGTCGGCGGCGAATTCGGCGCGTTGTTCCAGGGTTTCGCCCATGCCCAGAATTCCACCGCAGCAGACCTCCATACCGGCGTCCCGGACCATCCGCAGGGTGTCCCAGCGTTCTTCCCAGGTGTGGGTCGTGACCACGTTCGGGAAGTGGGAGCGCGCGGTTTCCAGGTTGTGGTTGTAGCGGTGCACGCCCATCGCGGCGAGCCGGTCGACCTGGTCCTGGGTGAGCATCCCGAGCGAACACGCGACCTGGATGTCGACCTCGTTGCGAATCGCCTCGACCCCCGCGGCCACCTGCGCCATCAGCCGTTCGTCCGGGCCGCGGACGGCGGCGACGATGCAGAACTCGGTGGCCCCGGTCTTGGCGGTCTGTTTGGCCGCTTCGACCAGGCTCGGGATATCGAGCCAGGCCGCCCGGACGGGGGAGGCGAACAGACCCGATTGTGAGCAGAAATGGCAGTCCTCCGGGCAGCCGCCGGTCTTGAGGCTGATGATGCCCTCGACCTCCACGTCCGGACCGCACCATTTCATGCGGACCTCGTGGGCGAGTTCGAGCAACTGCTCGAGCCGGTCGTCACCGAGGCGCAGAACGTCCAAGGTCTGCTCTCGGGACAGCCCGATACCGCGCTCGAGCACCTGGTCCCGCGCGACGGCAAGCACATCGGCGGCCGGTATCTCGGTGGTGACAGGGGCCTGGGTCACTGGCGTATCCCTTCGTCGGGAGGTGTCCGGTGACGGACCGGCACACCGGACTTGAACAGCGTTCAGGACAGGGTAGCGGCAAAGATTGAACAGCGTTCAGGCTGGGGTAGCGTCAGTGGTGGACCGAAGGCAGCGGGAGGACGGACTGTGCAGCTACACCGAGACGATGTCGTGGACGGAGCCCTCACCATCCTCGACCAGTACGGGCTCGCCGACCTGACCATGCGCCGGCTCGCGGGTTCGCTGCACGTTCAGCCCGGCGCGCTGTACTGGCACTTCCCCAACAAGCAGGCGCTACTCGGCGCCGTCGCCGACCGGATCCTGGCACCGATGGAACGACCCGTCGGCGCGAGCGACTGGTCCGGCGCCCTGAGCGAATTGGCGCACCGGTTGCGCGATTGTCTGCTCACTTACCGCGACGGCGCGGAACTGGTCTCCGCCACCTACGCTTCACGCCTCACCACGAGCAAGGGCCGGGAGCGGATCGCCGGCGCCGTGATCCGTGCCGGTATGCCCCGCGAGCAGGCCGAACTCGCCGCTTACACGCTGCTCTACTACGTACTCGGCCACACCGTCGACGAACAGTCCCGGATGCAGATGGATTCGGCCGGGGCACTGCCCGCACCCGATTCCGCCGAGCCTGCCGAAGACCCCGATCCGACGGCCCGATTCGATTTCGGTCTGCAATTGTTCACCGCGGGTATCCGGCATCAATTGGGTGCCGAAATCCGCTGACCGGCGGCGAACCGGACCGGTCGGCGACAGCGACGATCCCCCCGCACGCGCCCCGTCGTCTTCCACAGATCGCCCGAACCCGCCGGCAAGCTTGAACAGCGTTCAAGTATGGTGCCTGGCGTGACCTCGGACCCATTGGCCTGGCTCGACGACCACGCGGCGGCGCGCGTAACCGCCGGATTGCGGCGGCGGCTACGCCCGCGCACCACGGACGCACCGACGCTGGACCTGGCCTCCAACGATTACCTGGGCCTGACCCGGCACCCGGAAGTCCGCGCCGGAGCGATCGAGGCAATCCACCGCTGGGGAGCCGGCTCGACCGGCTCGCGGCTGGTCACCGGCACCACCGCCGATCACGAACTGCTGGAAACGGAACTGGCCGAGTTCACCGGGTTCCCGGCCGCCCTGGTGTTCTCCTCCGGTTACACCGCCAACCTCGGCGCGGTGACAGCGCTGGCGGGCCGGGGCTCATTGATCGTCTCCGACGCCGGATGCCATGCCTCCCTGGTGGACGCCTGCCGGCTCTCCCGGGCCCGGGTGGCGATCGCACCGCACCGGGACACCGCGGCCGTCGCCCGGTTACTGGCCGACCGCACCGAGGAACGCGCCCTGGTGCTCACCGATTCGGTGTTCAGCGCCGACGGCGATCTGGCGCCACTGGCCGAACTGCACCGCGTGACCCGGGACCACAGCGCGCTGCTGCTCGTCGACGAAGCGCACGGGCTCGGCGTCCGCGGCCGCGGCGGGCGGGGTCTGTGCGAGGAGGCCGGGCTCGCTGGCCGACCAGATGTGATCGTCACCGTAACCCTGTCCAAAGCTCTGGCCGCCCAGGGTGGTGCGGTACTGGGCAGCGAACGAGTACGCGCCCATCTGATCGACACCGCCCGCACGATGATCTTCGATACCGGGCTGGCACCCGCCGCCGTCGGCGCCGCCCGCGCCGCCCTCCGGATCCTGCGCCGCGATCCCGGACTCGGACCGCGAGTACTGGACCGCGCCGCCGATATCGCCCGGATCGCCGGAGTGCCCGCACCCGATTCGGCGGTCGTCCCGGTGGTCCTCGGCGACCCGCAACTCGCCCACGACGCCGCCCGCGGCTGCCGAGAACACGGCGTGGAGGTGGGTTGTTTCCGACCCCCGTCGGTACCCGAGGGCACCTCCCGGCTGCGCCTGACCGCCCGCGCCGATCTGACTCCCGCCGATCTGGACACCCTCGCGCAGGTCCTGATCCCGGTGCTGGCGCACGCCCGGAATATCGCGGCGGTCCCCGTATGACCTTGCTGTTCGTCACCGGAACCTCCACCGAAGTCGGGAAAACCGTCACCACCGCGGCCCTGGCCGCCACCGCACACGCCGCCGGGCGCACCGTCGCGGTCTGTAAACCCGCACAGACCGGCGTCGGGGCCACCGAACCCGGCGACCTCGCCACGATCACCGCGCTCTCCGGGGTGACCAGGACACTCGAACTGGCCCGCTACCCCGACCCGCTCGCCCCCGACACCGCCGCCCGGCGGTGCGGCGCGGGTCTGCTCACACTCACCGAAACAGCCGCCGCCATAGCCGATTTCGATTCCGCCGAGTTGACCCTGGTCGAAGGCGCCGGCGGACTGCTGGTGCGGCTGGGCGCCTTCACCCTCCTCGACCTGGCCCGAGAACTCGCGGCGCCGGTGCTGGTGGTAGCCGCGCCGGACCTGGGCACACTCAACCACAGCGCACTCACCACCGGCGCCCTGGAGCAGGCCGGCGTGCGATGCGCCGGCCTGGTGGTGGGATCCTGGCCACGACATCCCGATCTGGCCGCCCGGACCAATCGCACCGACCTGCCGCGGGTAACCGGCGCCGAACTCGCCGGCATCGTCCCCGCCGGGGCGGGCTCGTTGCCACCACCGCAGTTCCGCGCGGCTGCGCCCGGCTGGTTCACCGGACAGTGGGCGCGGCAGTATCTCGGGGTCGCCGCGGGCGATCACGACGTTCGGCCGGAGCGGATCACGACCTCTGCTTAAAGTGCGGGTATGGCCACGACCAGGTCCCCGCGGGAATTGCCGAATCGCGCCCCCGACCCGGCCGACGCCGCCACCGCACCCCTGTGGCGCGCGGTCCAGGCGTTCCGGCTGGTCACACTGCTGTACGCGGTGGGACAGCAGATCGCATCCGTGCAGTACTACGACCATCGGCTGCTGAGCTGGTTCTTCATCGCCCTCATGGTGATCTGGTCCGGCGTTTCCGCCCTGCTGCTGACCCAGTGGCACACTCCGGATACCGCACGCACCCGCACGCTGGTCGTCGTGGGCGACCATCTCGTGGTAATCGGACTGATCGCGGCCACTCCCCTGGTCGCCGAATACGACTGGTACCACGGGCACCAACCGCTGCCCACCACCATGTGGTCGGCGAACGCGGTCATCTCCGCCGCCATCCTGCGCGGACCGCTGACCGGAGTCGGGTCGGGCCTGCTCGTCGCGGCCACCATCATCACCATGCGACAGCAGTGGGGCGAGGATGTGTGGGCCGACGCGACGGCGCCGGTTCTCGTGTCGGTCGGTTTGGCGCTCGGCCTGGCGGCCAATACCGCCCGGCGCGCCCAAGAGCAGCTACAGCGCGCGGTACGGCTCACCGCCGCCGCCGAGGAACGGGAACGGCTGGCCCGCCAGGTGCACGACGGCGTTCTACAGATCCTCTCCTACATCAGCCGGCGCGGCAATGAAATAGGCGGTCCAGCTGGAGAATTGGCCGAGCGGGCCGCTGAGCAGGAGGTCGCGCTGCGGCGGCTCATCTCCGAACAGGCCGCCCACTCGACCGCCGGCGATACCGCGGTCGACCTGCGTCCGCTGCTGACGGCGCACAGCACCCCCAGGGTGGTCGTCTCCACTCCCGGCGATCCCGTACCCGTCGGCCGCTGGACGGCCGAGGAGATCACCGCCGCGGTCGCCGCCGCCCTGACCAATGTCGAACTGCACGCGGGACCCGACGCCCGCGCCTACGTGCTCCTGGAGGACACCGGCTCCGATCTGGTGGTCAGCGTCCGCGACGACGGCGTCGGCATACCTCCCGGGCGGCTGGCCGAAGCGGAGAACGAGGGCCGGATGGGGGTATCCCGCTCGATAACCGGACGGATCGCCGCCCTCGGCGGCACGGCTGAACTGCTCACCGCCGAACTCGTCGGCGAAGGTACGGAATGGGAGTTCCACATCCCGCGCGGTCGCGACAATCCTCGCGGCCTACGGTGAAGCAGCGCGTCCTGCGGTTGGAGAACTGCAGTGCCGCCGCATCACCGGGGCCGACGCGGCTCGGCAGTTTCGCCGACGAGGGAATGGAAGAAGTCCCGGATATCGGCGGTGAGCAACTCCGGCACTTCCATCGCCGCGAAATGACCGCCGCGATCGAATTCCGACCAGTGCCGGATGTCGTATGGCCGCTCGGCCGGCGTCCGCACCGATTGGGTGATGTCGTTGGCTAAAACCGCCGCTCCCACCGGCACCGAGTACGGCGTATGCCCCCGTGCCGGCTCCCGGTGCAGCCGTGCCGAGGACGCCGCGGTGGCGGTCAGCCAGTACAGCGAGATATCGGTGAGAAAGCGCCGTCGAGATACCCGACCCACCAACATTGGTTACGCCGGCACAACATATTGATTGGTATTTCCAACGAATTTGCGAAAAACGATTGTTCCGCCGAAGGGATGTGCCGATCATGACCGGCATGGACATGGTGCGGATGGAGGCTCCGGAGCGGGTCGGGTCGACAGGGTTGCCGGATGGGCGCCGGCTGGCGTGGGCGGAATGGGGCCCGGCGGATGGCCGGCCGGTATTGTTCTGCCCCGGCGCCGGCTGGGGGCGTACGCTCGGATTCGGCTTCGCCGCACTGGCCGAGCTGGACATCCGGCTGATCTCGGTGGAGCGGCCCGGCTCGGGGGAATCCACCGCAATGCCGGGGCGCACGCTCCTGGACTGGGCCGACGATATCGGCCGACTGGGCGTGGCCGAACCCGCTGTCGTCGGTTTCTCCCAGGGAGCCCCGTTCGCCCTCGCTCTGGCTGCGCGCGGGATCACTGCCGCGGTGGCGATCGTCTCCGGCGGTGACGAACTCGCTCACCCCGCAATGCCTCTGCCGGACGACGTTCGGCGGCTGGTCGATCTGGTGGCCACCGATCCGGCCCGCGCCGAACGCGATTTCGCGCACTTCGGAAGCGCCGAAACGCTGTGGCGGCTGAGCGTCGAGGGCAGCTCCGAGGCCGATCGCGCGGTCTATCTGCAACCGGACTTCGCCGCCGCGTTCGGTCGTGCGCTCGATTCCGGTTTCGCGCAGGGTCCGGCGGGTTATGCGCGCGATACGGTCTTGCATTTCGCGCGCTGGCCGTTCCGTGTAGAGGAACTCACCGCCCGCGTTCACCTCTGGTACGGCGGGCAGGACGGCAACTCGACCCATTCCCCCGACCACGGCGCCACCCTCGCCGCCCGAATCCCGGGCGCAACCCGGCACTATCTACCGGACAGCGGGGCCGCGCTGCTGTGGACACACGGCGGCGAAATCCTCCGGCAGCTCCTCGCGTCTGCGCCGGCTACCCCGGCACAATCGATTTCGACCTCCGGCCGACCGTGCACCGACGGATATCATCGGCTTCCGTGAACGGATCCGGCAGCGGGCGGTGCGTATGCGGGGCGGCAGCACCGTGCATCGATACCTGGCACGAAGCGCTGGCGGTCGAACAGGGCGACCCCGAGATGTACAACTGGCACGCCCCCCTTGGTGTGCACGTTCGTTCTCCAGCATCGGCCGCATATGGTGCCGCGGTACGCCGACGGACAGTTCCGGATGCTGCAGTTCTATGCCGATCGAGGTATCGCGGCGACGAACCGGCTCGCCCGGCATCAGATCGCCCGCAACAAAGACGGCAGCGGCTACGATCTGGGACCGCTGAATTCGTATGCTGCGCTTCCGGAATCCGGCTTCCCGGCCGGCTTCCCGCTCAGTGTCCACGATCTCCGAGACGCCGACGGCGGGTTCACCGGGGACGGTTGCCGAGCCTACGGCGACCGGATGCACCACCTGGCCGAGGCCACTGTCCGGGCATGGCTGACGTCTCGTCCGACCTCCGGTCCGCGGCGGACCCGGAAAAAACTTCGCCGGCAGCGATGACTCCACCGGCGCCGCCCCGTCCTATCGGTTGAACGCGCTACCGACCCGGCGCGACCGACCAGAAGGACGAGAAATGACCACCGCCGACCCCGCCGCCACCTTCTCCGCCGACGCCCCCGCCCGTCCCGGCAAGATCCGCAACCGCGTCCTGTGGACTCTCCAGATCCTGCTCGGCCTGTTCTTCATCATCGCCTCGGGCGGGCCGAAGCTGGTGATCCCGAACACCCTGTCCGAGAACACTTCCGAGAACCTGGCGATCCCGTTCGCACTGCTCGTCTTCATCGGAGTCGTCGAAGTCGCGGGCGGTATCGGCCTGATGGTGCCGCGGCTCACTGCCCTCGCCGCCGCGGGGCTGTCCGTGCTCACCGTGCTCGCCGCCGGGACCCAGGCGTTCATCGCCGACAAGCCTTCGATGGCGATCTTCCCCCTGGTGCTGGCCGCGATCTTCGCCTGGATCGCCTACGAACGCCGCGCCGGCGTCGCCGATCTGCGCACCATGCTGTCCCGATGACAACTCCATGAGCGCGGCCGGCGATCGGTGGACGTCCACCGATCGCCGATCGTGCGTTTCCCGGATCGCTCGCTGCCCGGCCGCGCCCGGCGACAGCCCGGGCGATCACGGCCCCCGACCCCGACCGGCATACTCGCGGTGTGGACAACGAGGGTTACAGCGTGACTGTGGACTCCGCCGTCGAGTTGGACGATCCGGTGGGTGAATCGCTGCGTGGCCAGCATGCGCACTTGGGCCGGTGGACCGGACGGGCGGGGATCTATCTGCCGGAGGTCGCATCGTTCGCCGCGGTGGGCATCGAACCGGACGAGCAGGCATGGGCCGATCTTGCTCGGCTGGTCGGGCGGGGTGAGCTCGCGGATATGTTCAGTTGCCCGGCGCGACCGCCCGCAGACTGGGAACCGGTTTTCGCCCTCGACGGCCGCCAGATGGTCGGCCCGGCGAGTGCGCCCGAGCAACCCGGGTCCGGCGCCGAAGTGGTGGGGCTGGGCACGGAGAACGTGCCCGAGATGCTCGATCTGGTCGCCCGGACCCAGCCGGGGCCGTTCCGGGCGCGCACCCACGAACTCGGCACCTACCTGGGTATCCGCGCCCACGGCCGGCTGGTGGCGATGGCCGGGGAACGGCTCCGGCCACCGGGATGGACCGAGATCAGCGCGGTCTGCACGGCACCCGAGGCGCGGGGAAACGGGTATGCGGCTCGGTTGATCGGCGAACTCGTCACGCGGATCGTGGCACGCGGGGAACGGCCGTTTCTGCACGTGGTGGAGACCAATACCGGTGCGATCGGCCTGTACGAGAAGCTCGGGTTCCACACGCGTACGCACGTGACCTTCCGCGGTTTCCGCGTCCCCTGACACCCGGATGCGCTCTGTCCGGGCCGCGGCGCGCACCGGTTCGACCCGCGCTGAACGACAGGGAATCCGCCGGAATCGCAACGCGGGACTCCGGTGCCATCGGTGATAGTTTTTCGGCAACATGACCCGTTCCGGTTTCCCGCGCGCGGCGGCACAGGCAAACTGGCGTGGAAATCTGTACCGGGCTGTCCCGCACCGGCGGATTCCGGCAGTGCCGGATGTATGCGGTGGCCTGCCTCGGAGGGAGCGGTGAGATGACGGACGAGGCGACGGCTGTTTCGGTGATGGTGGTCGACGATCACCCGATCTGGCGCGAAGGGGTGGCCCGCGACCTCGAAGCGGCCGGGTTCCGGGTGGTGGCGACGGCCGAGGACACCGCGACCGCGGTCCGGCGGGCCGCCGCGGTCCGGCCGCGGGTGGTGCTGATGGATATGCAACTCCCCGACGGCAACGGCGCCCGGGCGACGGCCGACGTACTGCGGGTTTCCCCGGACAGCCGGGTGCTGGTGCTCTCCGCCTCCGACGAACGACACGATGTACTCGACGCGGTGAAGGCCGGGGCCAGCGGGTATCTCGTCAAAAGTGCTTCCGCGGCCGAACTTTTCGCCGCGGTTCACGATACGGCCGCCGGTCAGGCGGTGTTCACCCCGGGGCTGGCCGGTTTGGTGCTGGGTGAGTACCGGCGGATGGCCACCGCGCCCAGCGATCCCGGGACCCCGGAACGTCCCGCGCTGACCGAACGCGAAACCGAGGTGCTGCGCATGGTGGCGAAGGGTCTGTCCGCCAAGCAGATCGCCACCCGCCTGCACCTGAGCCATCGCACGGTCGAGAACCATGTGCAGGCGACTCTGCGCAAACTCCAGCTGGCGAACCGAGTGGAGCTGACCCGCTATGTGATCGAACAGGGCCTCGACGATTGACTCTGCCTCCGGGCTACGACCGGGACCGGCCGGATAGGCTCGGCCGCGATTCCGGTGGCGACAGCTCGAAGCCGGCATGGCCGGGCCGGTTGGTACCGGTTGCGCGCCGGTGCCCGGAGGTCGAGGACTTCCGGGGTTAGCCGGAGATGCGGTCGGCGACGTGACCCGGTCGGCAGGACCGTTACGGGGTGGCGCGCTACTGCGGCGGCCCGGGCGGGCAACGCCGGCTCCGGCCGGCCCATGCTCCGGCGGGTTCTTGTTCGACCGAACTCGTCCGCCGCCCATGCGGCCCGGCTCACAGGCGCTGCGCGCGCTCCGCACCCACGGGCCGGTCCCCCGGCCGTCGGCCGATGGCCCCCTGCGGGCCCGGCCCGGCGGCCGAGCTCGGGGCCGTTGTCTGTTCGTCCGGTACCGGGCGCTGTCCCCCTGCGGCACGACCGATAACGGGGCGACCGGCGAAGACGGGTAGATCCCGGGTTCGGGGCGAGTATTCCTACTCATCCGCGGAGAAACCGCACGGCCGACCATCGAAGTATGACGACTTCGATCGACCCGGCGCTGGTTGCCCGCCTGTCCGGCGAGTTCGACTCCCTTGCCGGTGAATTCACCGCACTCGGCGGACAGATGAACACCCTGGGCCGCGACCTTGCCTCCCTGCACCGGCAGGTGCAGTCGGTGGCGTCGGCGCGCACCGATTCGCCGGGTACCGCGGCCTCGCCCCGGCCGGTTCCCGGCGAGAGCGATCTGCCCGAGTGCGCAACGACCGGCACCGGTCATCAGCCCGGCGGGGTGGCGGCAGGCATCGGTCATGCAACGGAACAGACCGCGGCATCATCCGGCGCTCCGCCGGGCAGGGTGCCGTCGTCCGGTGTGGGCGTCGGCGGGGTGCACACACCGGCCCAGCCGGACCCGGCCTCTTCTGCGGGAGAGGCCGCGTCCGGCGCCGGGGCTGCACCACCCGCACCGGCGACCACAGCGACTCCGGCGAGCACACACGCACAGCCGGCACCGGAACCGCGCGCCCCGTGGACACAGCCACCCGGCGCTGCGTGGCAGCACGGCCGGCCCACCACGACAGCCGGAATGTACCGGCACGCGATGAGCCAGGTTCCGCCCCCGCGTACCACTCCCCCGCCGCGCGGCCCGGTCCCGCCGCGCGGCGATGTCCCCGGCTCCGGCCCACCGTCCCCGCCGTGGTGGCAGCGGGAGGGCGTCATCAGCCGGTTGCTCGCGGTCGCCGGGGTGGCGGTCACGCTCATCGGTGTCGTGATGCTGCTGGTTCTCGCGGCGCAGGCCGGGATCTTCGGACCGGTGCCGCGGGTGGTCGCCGGCGGGGTTCTCTCCGTCGCGCTGGTGGGCGCCGGGATGCGTGTGTTCCGGCGGCCCGGCGGCCGGGTGGGCGCGATCGCGCTCGCGGCCACCGGGTTCGCGGGCGCTTACCTCGACGTCGTGGCGATGACCACGATCTACGACTGGTTGCACCCGGTGCCCGGATTCGCTGCTGCCCTCGGTATCGCGGCGGCCGGGGTCGGGCTGGCGGTGCAGTGGCGGTCACAACCGCTGGCCGTGCTGGTGGTGGCGGGAGCTGCGGTGCTCGCGCCGTTCGTCACGACCGAACTCGCCCTGCTCGCCTTCTTGATCGTGCTGCAGGTGACCTGCGTCCCGGTGCAGATGCGGTACGACTGGCCGTTCCTCCATCTGGTGCGCACAGTGCCCGCGGTGCTGGCCATCCACCTCACGATTCTGGCGTTCGTGATCGAACAGCCCGGCGACCGCAGGACGCTGGTCCTCGCGGCGGCGACGGCGGTGGCGGCGGCCGGCCTGGTCGGCGCGATCCTGGTGACACGGCAGCGGCCGGGCGATCTCGTCGCGAGCCTGACCTGCGCGCTGGCCATCACACCGCTGCTCGCCGCACCCGCCCTGGTCGACCGGCCGGCCGCGACCATCCTGTCCGCGGGTTACGCGGTGGTTCTGCTGGCGGTAGCCGCGACCGCGCTGGTCCCGAAACTGCGTGATATCGCCCGCATCCCGGGCCATACCGCGATCGTGGCCGGCACCGGCGGCTCCTTCGCTGCACTGGAAGCCGTCTGGGGCGTCACCACCGGGTCCACCTTGCCGTTCGGGCTCCTGCTCGTGGCCGCGTGCTATCTGGGCGTCGCAGGCCAGGCGCGGAACCGAGTCGCGGCGCTGTTCGGCAGCTGCTATGCGGTACTCGGCGGTATCGGCCTGTTCACCGTCGCCGATCCGGAAACCCTGTCCGTTTCCCGTCGGGCCGTCGAAGAGCTGAGTGCTCCGACCGCCGCGGCCGCGATCGCGGGCCTGGGTGTACTCGCGGTGGCGCTGTGGACACTGCGCCGGATATTCGGCACGACCACCGACGAATCGGTGATCACCCTGCTGTGGATCGGTGCCAGCGGGGCGGCCCTCTACCTGGTGACCACGGCGGCGGTCGCGCTGGGTGTCGCCGCCGGCGCCGCGGACGGATTCATCGTCGGCCACTGCGTATCCACCATCGTCTGGATGGCCGCAGCGCTGGCCGCCCTCCTGTACGGCCTGCGGCATCTGGGTGCGGAGGCCTCGGCCACGGTGAAGGTCGCGCTGGGTTCCGGGCTGCTGGTCACCGCCGCGGCCCTGGCGAAACTGTTCCTGTTCGACCTGGCGACGCTGGACGGCCTGATCCGGGTAGCGGCCTTCCTGATGGTCGGAATCCTGTTGCTGGTCGCCGGAACACGCTATGCCCGGGCATTCGCCGAAACGGGGTCGCGGGAGTCCGGGGCCGCGTAGCACGACCCCGCCTCGGACGGTCCGCAGACCGTTTTCCGGGCCCGGCCCGGCCGCGGCCGCCGCTGCGCACTCCCCTCCGGGTCCGCAGCGGCGGCCGTTTCGTGGGCCGTGGCCGCCGCGATTCGCGCGGCTGTGTGGGGCCCATCTCGTGAGCGACGGGCGCACGCTTTCGCCACCGCATCGCCCTTGTCCCTCCTCGGCTACCTTGTGACAGCTACCGGCACGTCACTCCCATGGCCACCGGCGTCTCGGCACGACGGAACCAGTGATCCACGACCTCCGCCGGCGCTGCCCGGTACAGACGCCCGAAGCGAAGCCGGGCGCGAACCGAAATCGGCAGCCCCGTCGCGACGAACGCCAGCCACCGGCACGCGGGCTCGACGAGCCGGCGGCAGCGCTTGCGGGCCGCCGGCCGTACTGCTCCTCACCCGGCACGAGGTCTCGCCTCCCGCACCCGGTGTCAAGCTGGAAGCCGGGGTACGCCGCCCGGCCGGTATCGAGGTGTTCCCTCACGATCGCACGTCCCCGGTGCGCGCCGCGGCGACCATCGCGCGTGTGACGGTGCCGAGGTCCGCGGGATCGCTGATGAACGGCGGCATGGCGTAGACGAGATCGCGGAACGGCCGGATCCAGGCGCCGGCGTCGACAGCCGCGGCCGTGGCCGCGCGCATATCCACCGGGCGGTCGAGCTGGATAACCCCGATCCCGCCGAGTACCCGCACGTCGATGACTCCCGCAAGCTCGCGGGCCGGTGCCAGCCCGGCGCGCAGCCCGTGCTCCAGCCGCGCGACCTCACCGCGCCAATCCCGGGAGAGCAGCAGTTCGATGGAGGCGACCGCGACCGCGCAGGCCAGCGGGTTGCCCATGAAGGTCGGTCCGTGCATGAGACCGCCGTGGGCCGCGCTGATTGTTTCGGCGAGTTCGGTGGTGCACAGTGCCGCGGCGAGTGTCAGATAGCCGCCGGTGAGTGCCTTCCCCACGCACATGACATCGGGTGACACCGCGGCGTGGTCGGCCGCGAACAGTGTTCCGGTGCGGCCGAATCCGGTGGCGATCTCGTCGAATATCAGCAGCACCCCGTGTTCGTCGCAGAGCCGGCGCAGATCGGCCAGGTAGCGGGGGTCGTGCCAGCGCATCCCGCCGGCGCCCTGTACCACGGGCTCCACGATCACGGCGGCGAGTCCGGCGGCATTGCGGGCGACGGTCTCTTCCAGTTCACGCACGTAGTCCGGCCGGTACTCCCGGGGCGGCGCGGAGACGAAGATCTGCTCGGCCAGCACGTCGGTCCACAGCGCGTGCATGCCACCGTCGGGATCGCAGACACTCATCGGGGTGAAGGTGTCGCCGTGATACCCACCGCGCCAGGTGAGCAGGCGGCGTTTGCCGGGTTTGCCCACCGACCGCCAGTACTGCAGGCACATCTTCACCGCGACCTCGATCGATACCGAACCGGAGTCGCAGAGGAACACCTTGTCCAGACCGGCGGGGGTGTGCCGCACCAGGAGTTCGCAGAGGCGGACGGCGGGTTCGTGGGTGAGCCCGCCGAACATGACATGGCTCATCCGTCCCGCCTGCTCCGCCAGTGCCGCATCGAGGACCGGATGCCGGTAGCCGTGCACGGCCGCCCACCACGAGCTCATTCCGTCGACGAGTTGCCGCCCGTCGGCGAGGGTGAGCCGGGTACCCGAGGCCGAGGCGACGACCAGGGGTTCGGTGCCGGCCGGGAATCCGCCGTAGGGATGCCACACGTGGCGCGCATCCAGCGCCGAGATCTGCGCCGCGGTGAGCGGCGCGGCAGCAACGGTCACGAAGGTCCTCATCCGGGAGACGGCGGCCACCCGCGGGCGACCTGAACACCGTTCAAGTTACCAAAGTCGATCGACGGTTCCGACGACCCCGCACGAGGCCGGCCCGAGCACGCCTGCGGTATCCGGTGGCGGGCCGGTCACGACTCCCGAGTCAGGAGTGCCGACGGCCGACCGGGGGCCACACCGTGACCGCACGACCGGGCCCGGCCACCGCGACCCGCCGACGCCAGGACCTCCCGCCGGGCATAGCCCACCCCGCCGACGGCAGCCGGCCGGGACAAGGTGACCAACGACCACCTCCGCGATCGACGCCGTCGGCCACGACACCGGCAGTTCTCGGCACCGACGGCTTATCGCTGCGGCTCACCGGCGCTCTCGTCCGGCGTAGCGCCGAGAACGCCCACAACTCGTGTGAGCAGATCCAGCAACTCGGCCATACCCACTTCCCCGACCGCACACGTGATACGCCGCTCGATTCCGGCAATCCGCTCCGCGGCCAGCACCAGCGCGGCCCGGCCCGCCGGGGTGCACACCACCTGCCGGGCCCGCCGGTCGACCGGATCCACCTGCCGGCGCACCAGCCCCGCACTTTCCAGCTGCCCCACGAGTTCGCCCATCGACTGCTGCGTCATCCCCGCCGCCTGCGCCAGTTCGCCCACCCTCGATCCGGCCGGGTCGAGGTAGCGGAATACCGCATAGTGGGCGGGGCGCAGGTCGGCGGACAGCCGGGCCCGCAATTCGGCGTTCAATTCGCCCTCGACTGCTCTGGCGGCAAGGGTGAGCAGTTTCAGGAGGGAGGGAGATTCGGGCGTTGACATAATACAAAGGTTACCTTTCTAATTGTTCTATGAGCTCCCCGGCCCTCACCTTCCGCAACGGCCATCGCGTCACCCTGGTCGATCAGGGAAGCGACCACCGCGGCCCGTATCTGCGTCTGCGCCACGACCTTCCCGAACCCGGCCGCCAGGCCGGACCCCACTGGCATCCGACACTCACCGAAGAGTGGACGGTGCGCCGGGGCGCGGCGCGATTCCGGATCGACGGCCACGAGATCCTCGCGCGACCGGGCGATACCGTCACAGCCCCCGCGCGCGCGGTGCACGAATTCCACAACGAAGCACCGGATACCGTGCTCGACCACGAGATCCGGCCACCCCTGCGGCATTGGCAGATGTTCACCTTGTGGAGCGCCTTGGACGAGGCCGGCGCCACCACCGGTTCCGGCATACCCCGCAATCCGCTGGCACTCGCCCTGCTCTGGGAACTACAGGATGGATACCTGGCCGGAATACCCCCCTGGCTGCAACGCACCACTCTCGGAACCCTCGCCGCTATCGCCCGGCGAACCGGTTACGCCCGCTGGCTGCCCATGGCGAACGAGCCGAACTGAGCAGTCGACCAGCGGCCCCCGGCGGAACTTCGCCGGAATCGCGCTAGGGTTTTGACCATGCGCGCGTCCGACCCGCTGCCCGAGCGTGCGGCACCCCCTCCCGAATCGCCGGATCTCACCCGGCCACGGGGCCACGCCTACCATCCACGGTGACCCGCACCCCGCCGAAGAGCGCGCAGCCCACATCCGTCCGCCGTGCCACCCCGAGACCCGACCGAGAACCGTATGCCCGCAGACCCGCCGCGTTTTCGCCCCACTCCGCGATTCACCCCGGTCCGCAGCACCTACCGGCTACAGCTGCGACCGGACGGCCTCACCTTCACACAGGCCGCGGCGATCGCGGAGTACCTCCAGCAGCTCGGGGTCTCCCATATCTACCTGTCGCCGGTGATGACCGCCGCGCGCGGTTCCACACACGGCTACGACGTCACCGACCCCACCGCCGTCTCCCCCGCGCTCGGCGGGCCGGTCGGCTTGAAGGTCCTGGCCGACGAAGCGCGCAACCGCGGTATGGGACTGATCATGGATCTGGTCCCCAATCATGTGGGAGTCGCGGACCCGCAGCAGAATCCCTGGTGGTGGCATGTGTTGCAGTACGGCCGTACCTCGCAGTTCGCTCCCTTCTTCGATATCGACTGGAGTCCGGGCAACGGTGTCGGTGGGCGGCTGGCGCTGCCGGTGCTGCGCAGCGAGAACGATCCGGCCGCACTGAGCGTCGACCGGTCCGGGCCCGAACCGCTGCTGGCACTCTACGATCTGCGCTTCCCGATCGCGCCGGGCACCGACGGCGACAATGCGCTGCGCATCCACGACAAACAGCACTACCGGCTGGTGAGCCGCAAATCCGGGATCTGCGGCTACCGCCGCTACCTGTCGATCGACGGTCTGGCCGCGCTGCGCCAGGAGGATCCGCACGTTTTCGAGGCCACTCACCGCGAGCTGGCGGCCTGGTGCGAACACGATCTCATCGACGGCGTCCGGGTGGACCATCCCGACGGACTGGCCGATCCGACAGAGTACCTGCAGCGGCTGCGCCGGCTGATCGGCCCGAACCGGCTACTGCTGGTGGAGAAGACACTCGCCAACCGCGAACCGCTCGACCCCACCCTGCCGATCGACGGCACCACCGGCTATGACACCCTCGCCGATTTCGGCGGTGTCCTGCTCGAACCCGCGGGCGAGCCGATCCTCACCGAACTGTCCCGGCACATCACCGGCCACGGCAGCGACCGCGTCTGGGTGGGCGAGAAAGAACATCGCATCAAACGAGCGGTCGCGGAAAGTATCCTCCTGCCGGAGATTCGCCGTCTGGTCGCCGCGATCAAACAGGATGCGGGCGCCGCGGATTTCGACACCATGGCGCTCACCAACGCCACCATCGAGGTGCTGTCGTTCCTGCCGGTGGCGCGGGCCGACTACACCCCGCTCGCGGGCATGATCAGCGCGGTGCTGGCCGAGGTGGAGAAACGCAACGCCGAACTGCGGGTACCGCTGTCGGTGCTGGTGACGGCGCTGACCCGGGGCGCGACCGCATGGAGCCGATTCCATCAGGTGAGTACCGCGATCGGCGCGAAGGCCGTGGAGGACATCCTGTTCTACCGCGCGGTGCGGCTGGTCTCGCTTCAGGAACTCGGTGGGAATCCGGCCCGTTTCGGTCGTACGGTCAACGAATTCCATCTCGCCAACGCCTCGCGTGCGCTGCGCTGGCCCGCCTCGATGACCACCCTGTCCACTCACGACACCAAACGCGGCGAGGATGTGCGGGCGCGGATCGGGATCCTGTCCCAGGTGCCGCGGATGTGGGCGCGGGCGGTGACCCTGTGGCTGGAAAAGCTGCCGCCGCCCGACGGCGCGACCGCATTGTTCCTACTCCAGAACATGTTCGGGATGTGGCCGGCCGACGGCCGGCCCGCGTCCTCGGTGCCCGGGCTGCGCGAGCGTGTGCACCGCTTCGCCGAAAAGGCGATGCGCGAATCCGGGCTGCACACCGCCTGGGAGGAGCCCGACCTCGAGTTCGAGAACGCGGTGCACACCTGGCTGGACCAGGTGATCGACGGCCCGGTGGGCCGCCAGCTCACCGATCTGGCACACGATCTGGCACCGCACGCCTGGTCGGATTCGCTGGCCCAGAAGCTGCTGCAGCTGTGCGCGCCGGGTATCCCGGATATCTACCAGGGTTGCGAGATCTGGGAGGACTCCCTGGTCGATCCGGACAACCGGCGCCCGGTGGATTTCGGCTCCCGCATCGCGATGCTGCACACTCTCACCACCACCCCGGCCCTGGATATCACCGGAGCCGCGAAGATGTGGGTGGTGGCGTATGCGCTGTGGCTGCGCCGGGAACGGCCGGAATGTTTCGTCGGCGGCAGCTATACGCCGGTATTCGGGCACGGAGAACACGCCGGCAATCTGGTCGCCTACGGGCGCGGGCGGGCCGGGGCGGACCCGGAAATCCTCGTGGCGGTGACCCGGCACAGTGTGGCCATCGGCGAAACAGGCTGGGGGGATACCTATCTCGAACTGCCGTCCGGGTCGTGGACCGACCGGCTCACCGGCCACACCTTCCAGAACCGCGCCCGGACCGAGAAACTGTTCGCTCGCCTGCCGGTCGCGCTGCTGGTCCGCTGAGCGCTTCGGCGCGACCGGTCAGGATTCGGTGATCCGCGGGAAGGGACGCTGCGCCTCCAACAGGAAGGCCAGTTCGAGCAGGGTCCGTTCGTCGCCGTAGGCACCGCTGAGCATCACCCCGATCGGCAGGCCGGTATCGGTGAGCCCGGCCGGGACCGCGATCGACGGCGATCCGGTGACATTGTTGATCGGCGTATAGCCCACGAAATTCGTGACCCTGTCGATCAATTCGCCGAACGGCACACCCGGGCGGAGATACCCGAGTTCGGGTGTGGTGTGGGTGAGCACCGGCGAGAGGATCACGTCGTAACGGGTGAGGACGTCGTCGTAGTCGGCGCGGGCTTTGTTCAGCCGGTACAGCGAACCCGGGGTCGCCAGTAGTTTCCGGCGGAAGGAGGCGGCGAGCCCTTTCGTGAAAGCGTCCAGGCGGGCGGCGTCGAAACTGCGGCCGTGGCTCAATTTGCCGGTCGTTCCCGACATCTGCGCCAGAAAACCCCAGTAGCGCAGGAAATCCTCCACCAGGCTCGGCGCGACCGGGGAGGCCATCGGCTCGATGGAATGCCCGGCCGCCTCGAGGATCTCGGCGGTACTGCGGACGGCCGCCGCGGTCTCGGTATCGGGTTCGCGGCCGTTGCACGCGGTGGTGAGCAAACCGATCCGCAATGTGCGCGCCGGTGGGCCCTCGACGATCCCGATGGGCGGGAGTTTCGGGTTGCGCCAGTATTTTTCCGCGGCGGCGTGGTAGACGGCCTGATCACGAACCGACCGGGTGAGCACGCCTTCGGAGACCAGTTTGATGGGCAACTGCCGGGCCTGCGCATTGTCGAGATGCCGGAACCGGCTGGGTTTCAACGACACCAGGCCGGCGCAGGCCGCCGGAATGCGCAGTGAACCGCCGCCGTCGTTACCATGCGCGACCGGCACGACGCCGGCCGCGACCATCGCCGCCGAACCACCCGACGACCCGCCGACCGTGTACCCGGTATCCCATGGGTTCCGGGTGGGATCGCTGGCCTCGAATTCCGTGGTGGAGGTGAACCCGAACTCCGGCATGGTGGTTTTGCCGAGGACCGTGATGCCGGTGCTGAGCAACTGGGCGGTGAAACGGTCGTCCTTACCCGCCGGATGCGGGGTGATGGCGGCGCTGCCGTGACAGCTGGGCAGCCCCGCCACATCGGCGTTGTCCTTCACAAAGGCGGGGACGCCGTACCAGGCGCCGGAATCGTTTGCCGCGTGCCGTGGGGCCGGGCAGTCGAATGCGATGGCGTTCAGCCGCGGATCGACCGCCTCCGCCCGGGCCCGCGCCGCCGCCGCGAGTTCGTCGGGACGGACCGCCCCGGAGCGGACCAGCTCGGCCAGTGCCACCGCGTCGTGGTCGCCCAGCACATCGTCGGTGAAGGCATGTACTCGATCGCTCATATCTCGGCTCGCGTGTACCTCGGGGCCGGGCGGGTGATCGACCGGGCCAAGTTGGACATAGGTTCAGTTCGGCCCAGACTAGTACGTGTACGGCTTGCGCGGAGCCGGAGCGACACGAGAATCCGGCGACGGGGCACCGCGGGCACTACCGGGCCGTACGCCACCACCCCGAGGTCCACCGCCCAGCGCCCACAGCCGCACCGAACAGCACTCCGGCCTGCAGCGAACCGAGAACGAGCGCCACGACCAGCACGGCCAGCAGCCCCGCACCCAGCGCTTCCAGCTTGTAGACCGGCCAGCGCGTCCCCGCGATATCGACTTCCGCCCCGGCGCGTACGGGAGCGCGGGTTTCGAGAGCCTGCGATGCGGTCATCCTGTAAGGGTACCCGTGCAGCCCATGTTCGGTCCATCGAACTTTTGTTTTTCCGCGGGCGTCTCCCGGCGGCGTGGCCACCGCGCCCCGACCCGGGAACAATCGCCGGATTCCCCGACGTTTCCCGTGGTATGCCATTGACCGGAGAATACGCACCGTCCACGTCCGATTGGGCTCGCGAACAGGCCGAGAAGATCGAGAACTCGGGGGGCACCGAGGGCACCACCTTGAACGGTATGCCCGTCATCGTGCTGACCACCGTCGGCAACAAGACCGGCAAACTGCGCAAGACCGCGCTCATGCGGGTCGAGCACGAGGGCGAGTACGCCGTCGTCGCCTCGCTGGGTGGCGCGCCCAAACATCCCGTCTGGTACCACAACATCGTCGCCGAACCGCATGTGGAACTACAGGACGGCACCGTGACCAAGGACTACACCGCCCGCGAAGTATTCGGCGCGGAAAAGGCCGTCTGGTGGGAACGTGCCGTCGCCGCGTACCCGCCCTACGCCGATTACCAGCGCAAAACCGAACGGCAGATCCCGGTGTTCGTGCTCACACCGCGCTGACGCCGGGGCTGCGGCCACCCACCGTGAAATGAACGATAACCCCAGTACAGACCACCCGCCGCAGTCCGCGACAGCGGCGGGTGGCACCATGGGGCGGGTGCCCGATGTGCTGACCCATCTGCCCGAAGCCCGTCCCGCGCTCACCGCGGACGAGATCGACGCTGCGGCCAAGCGTATCGCGGACATTATCGAGCCCACTCCGCTACAACTGTGCCCGCGGTTGTCCCAGCTCACCGGCGCGCAGGTGTATCTGAAGCGCGAGGACCTGACCGTCGTGCGGTCCTATAAGCTCCGCGGCGCCTACAACCTGGTCGTGCAACTCAGCGAGCCGGAGCGGGCCGCCGGTGTGGTCACCGCCAGCGCGGGCAACCACGCCCAGGGTGTGGCGTTCGCGTGCCGCGCGATGGGGATCACCGGCCGGATCTACGTGCCGACCACCACGCCCAAGCAGAAACGCGACCGGATCCGGGTCCACGGCGGTGAGTTCGTCGAACTCATCGCGGTCGGGGAAACCTTCGACGCCGCAGCCGCGGCCGCGGCCGCTGATGTCCGGCGCAGCGGCGCCACCATGGTGCCCCCGTTCGACGACACCCGTACCGCGGCCGGGCAGGGCACCATCGCCGCGGAGATCCTGGACCAGCTCGATACACCGCCCGATCTGGTGATCGTCCCCGTCGGCGGCGGCGGATGCCTCGCCGGAATCGGCACCTACCTGCGGGACCGCGCACCGCAGACCGGCATCCTGGGGGTCGAACCGGCCGGCGCCGCGTCCCTCACCGCGGCGTTGCTCGCGGGGACACCGGTCACCCTGCCGGAGATCGACCCGTTCGTCGACGGTGCCGCGGTGCGCCGGATCGGCAAGGTGCCTTTCGACGCGGTCTCGGGTTTCGGCGGCAGCGTTGCCGCGCATACATCGCTGCCCCTGCTCACCGGCACCGAGAATCCGCCCGGCACGGGCGCGTTCCGCGTACTGCGGGTCGACGAGGGCGCCCTCTGCACGGCCATGCTGGACCTCTACCAGAACGAGGGGATCATCGCCGAACCGGCGGGCGCCCTCGCGGTGACTGCATTGCTCGAGGCCGCCCCGGAACCCGGTTCGACGGTCGTCTGCCTGGTGTCCGGCGGTAACAACGATGTCTCCCGCTACGGCGAGGTGATCGAACGGTCCCTGGTGCATCAGGGCCTCAAGCACTACTTCCTGGTGGATTTCCCGCAGGAACCCGGTGCGCTGCGCCGCTTCCTGGACGAAGTGCTCGGCCCCGACGACGACATCACCCTGTTCGAGTACGTCAAACGCAACAACCGGGAGACCGGGGCCGCCCTGGTGGGTGTGGAACTGGGCGAACGCGGTGGGCTGCAGCCGCTGCTGGACCGGATCGCCCGCTCGCCGATCCAGTGTGAACGGCTGGAACCGGGTTCACCGGCCTACCGCTACCTGACCTGACCCCACCGGGCCCGCTGCCCACGGGTCAGGCGGCGGCTTCCCGGGGCGCGCGGCGGGCGATCCGGCGGGCCGAGCGCGCACCACCGACCACCAGGGGCAGCAGCCAGGCGAAAGCCGGCTGGTCCACGGCGAGCATTTCCAGCGACAACCGGTTGTGGGCGAACCCGACCGAGAGCCCGCTGTCCGGATCGGCCCAGCCGAAGGATCCGCCGAGCCCGATATGGCCGAAGCCGCGCGGCGCGCCGACGGTCGGCATCGCGTGGTAGCCCAGATGCCACAGCGGTCCCATGTACAGGAACAGTCCCGTATCCGGGCGGTATCGTTCGATCCGGCGAATCGCCTGCATGGTGGCCCCGGACAGGTACCGCCGGCCCCCGGCCATCCCGTCACAGGCCAGCGGCTCGTACATGGCGGCCAGCCCGTTGGCCGTGCAGACCCCGTTGGCCGCGGGCATTTCGCTGTCCAGCACCGGCGGGTTGGGCCCGGCGAGAATGGCCTCCGCCCCCGGGATGAACAGGGAACGGCTGCTCACGCCCAGGACGCCGGGAATACTCTGCAGCAGGGTGACCAGGCGCGAGCCGTGCGGGGTACCGGCGAAGGCGAAGCCGGTCCCGAAACTTTCCGCGGCCATGGTCACCGACCCCGCGGGCGGACGGCCCAGATGGATACCTTCGATCCCCAGCGGCTGCGCGACTTCCTGCTGGAACAGCTGTTTCATACTCGACCCGGTCACCGCCCGCGCCAGCCCGGCGAGCAGCCAGCCGTAGGTCATCGCGTGGTAGGCGGGTACGCCGAGCAATCGGTCGGGAGTGGCGGCGGCCAGCCGTTGCGCCATGAGCTCGTGGTCGAGCAGTTCGGAACCGTGCGCGGCCAGCGTGCCCACCCCGGACAACCCCGCCGAATGGGTGAGCACCTGCCGGACGGTGATGCAGTCTTTCTTGTTGCAGCCGAACTCCGGCCAGTATTCGGCCACGGGGGCGTCGTAGTCGATCAGTCCACGGTCGGCGAGCCGGTGCACGACGGTCGAGGCGATCGCCTTGGTCGCCGAGAAGACCATGGCCCCGGTATCGCGGGTCCACGGCCGGCCGGGCGCGGATTCCCCCGTCCAGATATCCAGAATCGGTTCCCCGTGCCGATAGACCGCCAGCGCCGCTCCGACACCCTTCCGGCCACCGTAGACCCGGGTGAATGCGGACGTCAGCCGCCGGAATCCTGCTCCGGCGGTGCCGGAATAAGCGACGCTGCTCATCCTTACACAGTAAGGTCATTCGGCGCGTTCCGGCAACGCCCGTCCCGGACGGTATACAGCGCGTCGACCCATCGCACCGGTAGAAGCCGGATGCGGCGAGATCGGACAGCGTTGACAGCGTCCGCCCGGCCCGGTACCCGAATGCCATCGTCCCGGACAGCCTCCGACCGCAAGGCGTGGAATCGGGCGAGATAATTCCGGGCCGAAGATACGAATTCGTCACCTCCGGGATTCGAAATGATTCCGGAATATTCCCTGTGCAAACTATCGAAGACACTCGATAAACATTCGGAACGGCAAAATTCTCGAAACGAATATTCGGGTGGATATAGTGGGCCGCATGACCTCCTTGGAACCGCCGATCGTGCGGGACCAGGTGCGCGACGATGCGCTCCCGGTCGCCGACGCGACCCTCTATGCCGGCTGGTTTTCCTGCCTGGCCGACCCGACCCGGGTCCGGTTGTTGCACCAGGTCGCCACGAGCCCCGCCGGAATTCATATCGGCGAAATCGCCGAAGCCCTCGGAATCGGCCAGCCGACCGTCTCCCACCATGTCCGCAAACTCATCGACGCCGGATTCGTCACGGTACACAAAGAGGGCACCGCCACACTCGTCACGGTCAATCCCGGCCGCTGTACGGAACTTCCCCATACCGCCGACGCCGTCATGGGCATCTTGACCCCCCAACCGCTGTGCCCCGCCGATCTCCCCCCGGACGTCACGGTGCGCGAGCTGGGCGGTGCCGACTGGCCCGCGGTCCGGGCCATCTACGCCAGCCGCGGCACCACCTATCCGGCGGTCTTCGCCACCGAAGCACCCGAGCGCGCGGATCTGGACCGGCAGTGGCTGCCGGGCCACCGCTGGGTCGCCGAAACCGGCGGCCGGATCGCCGGCTGGGCCGCCCTCACTCCGGTTTCCGGACAGGAGTTCTATCGCGATATCGCCGATAGTTGCGTAATGGTCGCCGACGATCTGGAGGGCCGGGGTATCGGTACCGCACTGCTGCGCCGGCAGGTGATGGCCGCCGAGGACGCCGGACTGCGCACACTGCAGACAACCCTGTACCCGGAGGACCGGACCGGTATCTCGGTCCATCACGCGGCAGGGTTCCGCACGGTCGGGATCCGGGAGCGGATCGGCCGATTCGAAGGGCGCTGGCGCGATGCCGTGCTGCTCGAACGCCGCAGTCCGCTCAACTGAACCCGGCCCGCCCGCGGATCACCGGCCGGTGCGCACCGGTCGCAGGATCACCTTCAACCACATGGTCGACAGACCGCACAGCACACACAACACCGCCACCACCGCGGTCACCCAGTCGAGAAACGACAACCCGCCGATTCCGTGATCGCCCAGGACGGCGAGCGGATGGACACCCGTAGCCAGCATGGCGACGGTGCCGAACAGCGACACCAGGGAAGTCGGCACCCAGCGCATCCAGCGGAACGGCCGCACCGCCTCGTCCGGCGCCCGGCCGGAGAACACCTGCTCCACCCGAAACCAGGCCACACAGTTCGGGACGAGCACGGCCAGATCGATCAGCAGGGCCGCCAGCGCGATACCGAGCGCCGCGCGCGGAACAGCGGTCACCGGCCACGCCACCGGCAGCACACCGCTCACCAGCCCGCACACGGCGAGCACTACCCCGGCCGCCGCGCCCCCCGACCACACCACCGACCATTTCCACCGCGACGCCGCCAAAACGACCGTATCGGCGCGCTCATCCCGCGTGCACGCGTCATACCACCCGGGCGCACCCGCCGAAATCCTCATAGAACTGCCCCGTACGAATCGATCGTGTTACGACGGTGCCGCTTACCGCCCGGTATCCGGTCTCCGCCTGTCCGCCGACCCTATCCGCCGGACCCGCCCCGCGGAACCTTCCGCGATACCCGGCCGCGAGGCGGCGCGAACCACCTCCGCGAAATCCGGGATCGGCCTGGGCGCGCCGATGCCGGACCTGCCCCGACGGCCCGGCCCCGCAGACCCTCCCGACCTCGGTGCGCACCCCGAGCATGGTGCGGACGCGCACGGATCGGCCTCGCGGTACCAGTCCCGCCCGGGCCGCCGGAACCGGATATCGGCGCGATCGCGTCACCGGCGGGACCTACCCGCGGACCCGTATCCGGCACCTACCCGATGCACTACCCCGGTCAGGACGAAATCCAACGCGACGGGCACCACGCCGGTCCCGCAGGACACCACTGGAACAGATACCAGCACAACCCGCTCCCGGGCGGGCGGGACAGCCTACGGGCCCGCATCCGGCACCTACTCGAAGCACAATCCCGGGCGGAGCAGATCAGAACGCCACGGAGTACCGGTGGAATCGGGTGCCGGCGCGACCCAAGGGGCACGTAGCGCACGAGTGGCAGGCAGCGGCGGGTGAGAACACCGGACGGCCGCTATTTCGCTCGGGCTGAGCCGAATTCGCCGGCGGGGCCCGGAAATGCCTGTTCGTGCGGGTAAGGCGAGCGCAGGCACGGTCGTGGACATCCGACCAGGGGTGTCCGGCGCTCGGTAGACCGGGGTTTAGGGTTGTCGATCATGGCCAGACTGTCCCGTGCGCTGCTCGCGGCGCTGCTGCTCGCCGTCGCGCTGCTCGCGACGGCATGCGGTGGCGGCGATACCGGAGGTGGTGAGGAGGCCGCCGCCCGTGATCTGTGCGCGCCACCCGGACCCGAGGCGGCGTCGGCGGCGCCGGAGAAACTGAGCGCGCCCGGCGGCGGGTCTGCGGATCGGTTCACCACACCGTCCACCGTCCCGGTCGAATCGGTGGATATCTCCCGGCTGGGCCTGATCGAGCCCGGTGTGCTGAGCGTGGGCACGCTCTCGGACGCGCCGCCGAGTATCTGCGTGAACTCGGCCGGTTCGTTCACCGGTTTCGACAACGAACTGCTGCGGGCGGTGGCGGCGGAACTGGGCTTGCAGGTGAAGTTCGCCGGAACCGAGTTCGCCGGTCTGCTGGCCCAGGTCGCCGGTAAACGCTTCGATGTCGGCTCGTCCAACATCACTACCACCGATGCCCGGCGCGAGCAGGTCGGTTTCACCAACGGCTACGATTTCGGCTACCACTCGCTGGTGGTGCGGGACGGGAGCCCGGTCCAGGGATTCGACGATCTGGGTCCGGGTTCGCGGGTCGCGGTGGTGCAGGGCACTGTTCAGGACGAGTACGTGGTGAACGAACTGGGTCTGGACCCGGTCAAGTTCCCCGACTACAACACGGCCTACGCGAATGTGAAAACCGGCCAGGTGGATGCCTGGATCGCCCCGTCCGCGCAGGCCGACGGCGCGATCGCACCGGGCGATGGCACCTCGGTGGTGGAGAATTCGTTCAGCCTGGAAAATTTCGCGGCCTGGGCGGTCGCGAAGAACAACCAGCCGCTGATCGACGCGCTCAACGCGGGCTTGGACGCGGTGATCGCCGACGGAACCTACGCCCGCCTCTACACCGACTGGGTGCCCCGGGAACTACCGCCCGGCTGGAAGCCCGGGTCCAAGGCCGCGCCCGCTCCGGACCTTCCGGATTTCGCGGCGCTGGCCGCCGAACGCGAACCGCAGGAGCACACCCGGCAGGCGCCGAAATCGACGCTGGAACAGTTGCGTGACACCTTCTTCGACTGGTCGCTGTACAAGCAGGCGTTCCCGGAGCTGTTCAAGACCGGGCTGCCCAACACCCTGATCCTGGCGGTGGTCTCCGCGATCCTGGGCACCGCGCTCGGCATGCTGCTGGCGGTGGCGGGCATATCACGGACCCGCTGGCTGCGCTGGCCCGCCCGGATCTACACCGATATCTTCCGGGGACTGCCCGCGGTGGTGATCATCTTGATCATCGGTCTCGGCATCGGGCCGGTGGCCGCCGGGATCACCGGCAACAACCCCTACTGGCTGGGCGCGGTGGCGCTGGCCCTGCTCGCCTCGGCCTATATCGGTGAGATCTTTCGGTCCGGGATCCAATCGGTGGAGCCAGGCCAACTGGAGGCGGCGCGCGCGATCGGCTTCGGTTACCGGCAGGCGATGACGCTGGTGGTGATCCCACAGGGCGTGCGCCGGGTACTGCCGGCCCTGATGAACCAGTTCATCGCCCTGATCAAGGATTCCTCGCTGATCTACTTCCTGGGCCTGCTCGCCACCCAGCGCGAACTGTTCGCCGTGGGCCGGGATCTGAACGCGCAGACCGGGAACCTGTCCCCGCTGGTCGCCGCCGGGCTCGTCTATCTCCTGCTGACCATTCCGCTGACGCATCTGGTGAACTACATCGACCACCGGATGCGCACCGGCCGCCCCGACCAGCCGATCGACCCGGCCGAACAGCAGACCATCACGGAAGGGCGGGGGTAGCCGATGAGTTCCTCGTTGACCGGTACCGGATTACATCTGCGGCTGGGTAACAACCAGATCCTGCGCGGCGTGGACATCCATGTGGAAGCCGGCCGGACCACCACCGTCATCGGGCCGTCCGGGTCCGGTAAGTCCACCCTGCTGCGGGTCCTCAACCGGCTCTACGAACCGGATTCCGGCGATATCCTGCTCGACGGCGAATCGGTGCTCGCCGAGCATCCCGACCGGCTACGCCAGCGCATCGGAATGGTGTTCCAGCAGTTCAACCTGTTCCCGCATCGGACGGTCGCCGACAATATCGCGCTGGGACCGCGCAAACTGCGCGGACTGAGCAAGGAGGAATCGCGCGCGCTGGCGCTGGAACAGCTCGAGGTGGTGGGTTTGGCCGGTAAAGCCGATTCCCGGCCCGCCAACCTCTCCGGCGGCCAGCAGCAGCGGGTGGCGATCGCGCGGGCGCTGGCCATGAAACCCGACATCATGTTCTTCGACGAAGCCACCTCCGCACTGGACCCGGAGCTGGTCAAAGGCATCCTGGCCGTGATGTCGGAGCTGGCCGCGGGCGGTATGTCGATGATCGTCGTGACCCACGAAATGGGTTTCGCACGCAGCGTTTCCGACCATGTCGTATTCATGGACGCCGGCCAGGTGGTGGAATCGGGCCGGCCCGATGCCCTGTTCGACAATGCCGAGACACCTCGGCTGCGCCGCTTCCTCGATCAGGTGCTCTGAGGCTCGGCGCAAATCACCGGATGCCTCGCCCGGTCGGGTCGGCAGGCGGCGCCGGTGGGGCGAACACCCCGCTCGCCCGATACCGGCTCGGCGGGCGCCGTGCGCGTCCGGTGCTCAGCGTTGCCGCCAGCTCAGCGGGCCGGGCAGATCCACACTGTTCTTCTTCGTCCGGGAGTTCCACGACCACGGGCCGATCTTGATTCCCCAGGACGACATACCCGACTGGGTGAAATTGAACTTCAGCGGTCCGAAGGATGTGCGTTTACGGAACCTGATGGGCATGATCGACCTCCCTGACTCGGCCCCAGGATAGCGGTTCGGGGTATTCCCCCATGGCCTTCGAGCACGCCGGGTGCCAGAGTGGAAGATGTGGGAATCTACCGCGATCGTTTCGTACCCCGCCTGGTGAATGTGGCCTGCGGGATGAAGGCGAACGAGCCGCTACGCGAGCGGGTGTGCTCTGGATTGTCGGGCCGGGTGCTCGAGCTGGGTTTCGGGTCCGGGTTGAACGTGCCGTTCTATCCGCCGGCCGTCGCCTCGGTGAGCGCGGTCGAACCGGCCGATCTGGGCTGGAAGCTCGCGGCCGGGCGGCTGGCCGCGAGCCGGGTACCGGTCGAACGTGCAGGTCTGGACGGGCAGCGGTTACCGTTCCCCGCGAACAGCTTCGACAGCGCGCTGTCGACCTGGACCATGTGCACCATTCCCGATATCGATGCCGCCCTCGCCGAAGTGCGCCGTGTCCTGGTGCCCGGCGGTACCTTGCATTTCGTCGAGCACGGTCTCGCACCGGATCCGTCGGTCCAGCGCTGGCAGCACCGGCTCGACCCGCTCCAGCAGCGGATCGCGGGCGGCTGCCATCTGAACCGCGATATCGCGGCCATCATCCGGGCCAGTGGTTTCGAGATCCGCGAACTGGACGTCTTCAAGGGGCAGGGGCCCGCGTTCATCGATTCCCAGTCGCTCGGCGTCGCCGCGGCACCGTGAACCGGCTGCCGCGGCCCCGGTGGGTACGGTCGCCGGGCCAGCGAACGCTGCGCCCGGGGTAATGAGGATCGCGCGGCCACCGCGCTCCTCCTGGGCTCGACCACCGGCGAGCGGGGCAACCCATGGACCAGAGCTGCCGCCCACCGGTATCGGCTCAGGTCAGGCAGCCGGGCCCCAGCAGGGCCTTCAGATCGCCCATGAGGGCCGACGACGGTTCCACCCGGAGACTGTCGTCGAGTTTGAGCAGGGTGGTCTTTTCCCGGGCGCCGACATGCCGCACGTGCACGTCCGAGGTTCCGGGATGCCGGGAGAGCACCCGTTTCAGCTCGCTGATCTTGTCCCTGGTGCACATCCGGGTGGAGATCGTCACCGCCAGCGGTTTCGCCACCCCGATCGCGGAGAGGTCCGGGACCGCGAGATCGTTGGCGATGAGCGAGATCCGATCGTCACGCATCGAGACCCGGGCCTTCACCAGCACCACCGCGTCCTCCACCACATCCATCCCGTAGACGGAGTAGGCCTGCGGGAAGAACAGCACCTCGATACCGCCGGTGAGATCCTCGAGCTGCGCCGAGGCCCACGCCAGACCGTTTTTGTTGATCCGGCGGTTCACCGAGGCCAGGATGCCGCCGACGGTCACCTGGGTACCGTCTTTGATATCGCCCTCGAGAATCGCCGGGATCTGGGTGTCGGCCGCGGCGGCGAGCACATGGTCGATTCCGTTGAGGGGATGGCCGGAAACGTAGAGGCCGAGCATCTCCCGTTCCAGCGCGAGGCGATGTTTGCTATCCCATTCCTCGTCGGGGACCTTCACATCGAACACCGAGGACATGGATTCCTCGCCCTCTTCGCCCATTCCACCGAAAAGGTCGAACTGGCCGATGGCCTCGGCCTTCTTGGTGGACATCACCGCGTCGATGGCATCGGAGTGCACCAGCATGAGCCCCTTGCGGGGATGGCCCAGATCGTCGAAGGCACCGGCCTTGATCAGTGATTCGGTGACCTTCTTGGTGCAGGCGACCGTATCGATCTTGTTCAGGTAATCGGAGAAATCGGTGAACTTCGATTTCTCGGCCCGCGCCGCGATGATCGACGACACCACGTTGGTACCGACATTGCGGACCGCGCCCATGCCGAAGCGGATGTCCTTGCCGACCGAAGTGAAGTTGTGCTCGGACTCGTTGACATCCGGCGGCAGTACCGTGATCCCGAGGCGCCGGCAATCCGCCAGATAGACCGCGGCCTTGTCCTTGTCGTCACCGACACTGGTGAGCAGCGCGGCCATGTACTCCGCGGGATAGTTGGCCTTGAAGTAGGCGGTCCAGTACGACACCAGGCCGTAGGCGGCGGCATGGGATTTGTTGAACGCGTATCCGGCGAACGGGAGGATGGTGTCCCACAGCGCCTTGATGGCGGCCTTGGAGAAACCGTTCTCCTGCATCCCCTTCTCGAAACCCTCGAACTCCTGCTCGAGGACCTCGGCCTTCTTCTTACCCATCGCGCGGCGCAGGATATCGGCTCGTCCGAGCGAGTATCCGGCCACTTTCTGGGCGACGTGCATGATCTGCTCTTGGTAGACGATCAGGCCGTAGGTTTCGCCGAGGATTTCGCTCAGCGGTTCCTCGAGCTCCGGGTGGATCGGTTTGACCTCTTGGCGCTTGTTCTTGCGGTCGGCGTAGTCGTTGTGCGCGTTCATGCCCATCGGACCGGGGCGATACAGCGCGCCGACGGCCACGATGTCCTCGAAGGCGGTGGGCTGCATCCGGCGCAGCAGATCGCGCATCGGCCCACCGTCGAGCTGGAACACGCCCAGGGTGTCGCCGCGGGCGAGCAGTTCGAAGGTCTTCGGATCGTCCAGCGGCAGCGAATCCAGGTCGACGTCGACACCGCGGTTGGATTTGGCGTTGTCGATCGCGTCGCCGAGCACCGTGAGGTTGCGCAGGCCCAGGAAGTCCATCTTCAGCAGGCCGATGGCCTCACAGGACGGATAGTCCCAGCCGGTGATGATGGCGCCGTCCTGAGCCCGCTTCCACACCGGGATTGCGTCGGTGAGCGGCTCCGACGACATGATCACTGCGCAAGCGTGCACGCCCGCGTTGCGGATCAGGCCCTCCAGGCCCTTCGCCGTGTCGTAGATCTTGGCGATATCCGGGTTGGACTCGATGAGCGTGCGGACCTCGGCGGCCTCTTTGTAGCGCTCGTGTTGCGGATCGGTGATCCCCGCAACCGAGATGTCCTTGGCCATGATCGGCGGCGGCAGCGCCTTGGTGATCTGGTCGGCGATCGCGAAACCCGGCTGCCCGAAGAGTACCCGGGCGGAATCCTTGATGGCCGCCTTGGTCTTGATGGTGCCGAAGGTGATCACCTGGGCGACCCGGTCGCTACCCCACTTCTCGGTGGCGTAGCGGACCATCTCACCGCGGCGGCGATCGTCGAAGTCGATATCGATATCGGGCATCGATACGCGCTCGGGGTTGAGGAAGCGCTCGAACAGCAGACCGTGCGGCAGCGGGTCGATATTGGTGATCTTGAGCGCGTAGGCGACCAGCGAACCGGCCGCCGAACCACGACCCGGACCGACCCGGATACCGACCTCGCGGGCATAGTTGATCAGGTCACCGACGACCAGGAAGTAGGCCGGGAAACCCATCTCCAGGATAACGCCGATCTCGTAATCGGCCTGGTCGAGGTACTTCTGCGGGACACCGTCCGGGAAGCGGTATTCCAGCCCGCGCGCGACCTCCTTGCGCAGCCACGACGCCTCGGTCTCCCCTTCGGGGACCGGAAATTTGGGCATCCGGTCGCGGTGGGTCCAGATTTCCTCGTAGGACTCGACGCGTTCGCCGATCAGCACCGTGTTGTCGCAGGCGCCGGGCACCTCGGCATCCCAGAGTTCCCGCATCTCCGCGGCCGACTTCAGGAAATAGCCGCTACCACCGAATTTGAACCGGTTCGGATCCGACAGCGTCTTACCGGTCTGGATACACAGCAGCGCTTCGTGATTGGTCGAATCGGATTCGTGCACGTAATGGCAGTCGTTGGTGGCCAGCGGCGGGATACCCAGCCGCTTGCCGATCTCGATCAGGCCGGAACGAACCCGCGTCTCGATGGACAGGCCGTGGTCCATCAGCTCGAGGAAGAAGTTCTCCTTGCCGAAGATCTCCTGCCACTTCGCGGCGGCCTCGAGCGCCTCGCGCTCGTGCCCCAGCCGCAACCGGGTCTGCACCTCGCCGGACGGGCAGCCGGTGGTGGCGATGATGCCTTCGGCATGCGCGGCGATGAGCTCCTCGTCCATCCGCGCCCATTTGCCGAGCTGGCCCTCGATACTGGCCAGCGACGACAGCTTGAACAGATTGCGCAGGCCGGTCGCGTTCTCGGCGACCATGGTCATATGGGTGTAGGCACCCGAACCCGAGACATCGTCGCCCTTCTGGCTCGGATCGCCCCACTGGATACGTTTGGTGTCGAACCGGGAGCCGGGCGCGATATAGGCCTCGATCCCGATGATCGGTTTGATCCCGGCCTTCTTCGCCGAGTTGTAGAACTCCGCGGCGCCGTACATGTTGCCGTGGTCGGTCATCCCGACCGCGGACATCCCGAGGCGTTGGGCCTCGGCGAACAGCGGTGAGATCTTGGCGGCACCGTCGAGCATCGAGTACTCGGTGTGGTTGTGCAGATGAACGAATCCGGACGAGGCCAAGATCTGTCCTTCCTCCCAGTGGCTCGGCGGGGGTTGGTGTAGCGAGTTTATGCGTACGCACCGACAGCTTCGCCGCCGGATCGGCCTGCCGGGCGGGCCCCGGCGTGTCGCCTCCCCGGTGACCTTGCGGCACCGCCGAATCGGCCACCGGCCGGGCCGGACGCTGGTAGGGTCGGGCCGCGTCACGATCGGATCCATCGGCATTCGGAGGTTCGACTGCACCACACCGGCCCGGACCGTCCGAGGACCGACCCCGCAAAGCCCACGAACGACCAGCGAGGTGAACGATGACAGCACGTACGACGGCGTTCGCTCTCCCGGCCGCCGCGGCGGCGCTGACGGTGGGGGCGCTCACGGTCACCGCGGCGCCCGCGGCGGCGGACGGCGGCTCGTTCCAGCCCGTCTATTCGCTCGCGCAGGGCGCCTGCGTCGCCCAACTCGACACGTCGGTCACCGGCGACGCCTACCCGGAGCACGCGGCATTCACCGTTTCGACCATCATGTTCGGCATCGGCCCGTGCAGCCTGCCGGTCACCCTGAACTGGCGCAATCTCGATACCGGCGCCACCGGATCGGTCACGCAGACGGCGAACGGGCCCGGGCACTGGATGAACGACGGGCGCTCCGCACTGTTCCGTCCCGGCGTGGGCCGGTTCACCGCGACCGTCACGGTCGGCGCCGCGCACATACCAGAACCGGGTTCGGTGGACTTCACCGTGACCGAGTACCGGGGGTGAGCGGCAGCCCGCAACAGCGCGAAGGGCTTGTCGCGAACAGTTCGGCGCATCCGCTGTGGCCCGGCCAGGCCGCGCCCCCGCACACCGATCCACCGGCTCGCCGGCTCGGGCCGGTTATCGCCTCCGGAGAAGGTTTCCCGCAGCAATGGCGGTTGCTGCGGGAAGCGTGAGACGATGACCGGCCCCGGCCGGCGAGCCGGTCGGTCCGGCCCCGGCCGCAACCGCCGGGCCCTGCTGTGTGCCGGCCGATATCGTCGAACGCGCACCGGAGCCGATCCGGCGGGTCGGGGGCGCGACCGCGCCGGGCAATACGCTTTCGGGCCCGGTCGGTGAGTATGGGTATGCCGAGCCGTCGCATTTCGTGCATCATGCGGCTGCCGGACCCATACGAGAAAAGGATGGCCGAATGGCGGCGACCGTCGTGGCGATCTGTACCTCCGCGGCTCTGCTCGCGGCGGCGCTGCTGATCTGGGCCCGGCCACGCCGGATGGTCACCACGCCCGCGGAGCGCGCCGTACACGCGGCCCTGCACACCGCGTCGCTCGCGGCCCGGTCGCTGCGCCGCGGGCTCACCGCCGATTCGGCCTTCGACGCCGCCCCGCATCTGCGGGCGCTGGTCGGGGCCGAGGGGCTCGGGGTGGCCGGCCCCGACGGTGAACTCCTGGCCTGGGACGGCGCGCATCGGGTATCGCCGGATGAATTCACCACGGCGGCCCGGGAAGCCGTCGCCGGGCGGCGACCGGTGCTCGTCCATCTGCCCGACACCGAGCATCCGGGCCGCACCCTGGTCGCGCAGCCGCTGCTCACCGACAGCGACGCGGTGGCGGGGGCACTGGGTATGGTCACCTCGGCCCGGCCGGGGCCCGGCACCCTCGGCGCGCTGGCCGAAGTGGCCCGCTACGCGTGCGGTCAACTGGAATTGGCCGAACTCGATGCGTCCCGGGCCCGGCTGGACCGGGCCGAGGTACGAGCGCTGCGGGCGCAGATCAGCCCGCATTTCATCTACAACGCCCTCAATACCATCGCCTCGTTCGTCCGTACCGATCCCGCGCGGGCCCGCGAGCTCATCCTGGATTTCGCCGATTTCACGCGCTATTCGTTCCGGGTGGCCGGTGAATACACCGTGCTCGCCGACGAACTCAGCAATATCGAACGGTATCTGGACCTGGAACGCGCCCGGTTCGGGCCGGCGCTGCAGGTGCGGTTGCGGATCGCACCGGAGGTGCTGGGGGTGACGCTGCCGTTCCTCGCTTTGCAGCCGCTGGTCGAGAACGCGGTCCGGCACGGATTGGCGGGCCGGCCGGGTGGCGGCACGGTGACCATCGAAGCACTCGACGCCGGCACCGACTGCCTGATCAGCGTGGAGGACGACGGCGCCGGAATGGACCCGGAGGTGCTGCGCTCGGGGACACTGGACGCTGCCGGAGACGCCGGCGAGGCACCGCATATCGGGCTGGCCAATGTGGACGATCGGTTACGCGCCGCCTTCGGCAACGACTACGGACTGGTGGTGGATACGGCGCCGGGCGCGGGCACCAAAGTAAGTATGCGAGTGCCGAAGTTCCGGGCCGGAATCCGGCCCTGAGCGCGAGAAAGGACCGGGCCCCGTTCACCCTCACAGAACGGGGTCCGGCCCTCGGTGCCGGGAATCATCCGCCCGGATGCCGCCGGCCCGGCATCCGGGCCCCGGGCTCAGTGCACGACGGCTTTCTCCGCGCCCACACCGGTCAGTGCCCTGACCTCCATTTCCGCGGCCTTGGCCGGATCCTCGTCACCGCCGAGATAGGTACCCACCACACCGAGCACGAAAGCCAGCGGGATCGAGACGATGCCCGGGTTCGACAGCGGGAACCAGTCGAAATCCATACTCGGCAGCATGGCGCTCGCCGATCCGGATACCGCCGGGGAGAACACGATGAGCACGATCGTGGAGATCAAACCGCCGTACATGCTGAACAGTGCGCCCCGGGTGTTGAAGCGGCGCCAGAACAGCGAGTACAGGATGGTCGGCAGATTGGCCGAGGCGGCGACCGCGAAGGCCAGCGCCACCAGGAACGCGATGTTCTGCCCGTTGGCCAGGATGCCCAGCGCGATGGCCAAGACGCCGATCACCACGGCGGTGATCCGGGAAACCCGCACCTGGGCGTTCTCGTCCACCTTGCCGCGGCGGATCACATTGGCGTAGATATCGTGCGCGAACGACGCCGAGGCGGTGATGGTGAGCCCGGCAACCACCGCCAGGATGGTCGCGAAGGCCACCGCGGAGATGACCCCGAGCAGGATCACCCCGCCCAGTTCGAAGGCCAGCAGCGGGGCGGCCGAGTTCTGCCCACCGGCCGCGGAAAGGATGCGGTCGGGTCCGACCAGGGCCGCCGCGCCGTAGCCCAGAACCAGGGTGAACAGGTAGAAGGCGCCGATCAAGCCGATCGCCCAGACCACCGAGCGGCGGGCTTCTTTCGCGGTCGGCACCGTGTAGAAGCGCATCAGCACATGCGGCAGACCCGCGGTTCCGAGCACCAGGGCCAGCCCCAGCGACAGAAAGTTCAGTTTCGACATCTCGCTGCCGCCGTATTGGGCGCCGGGCGCCAGTACGTCGCGGGCGGCGACCTTCGGATCCGTGGATCCGGTGATGGCGCTCTGTGCGCCGCTCAGGATCCCGGACAGGTCGAACCCGAACTTCGCCAGCACCATCACCGTCATCACGGCCGCGCCCGCGATGAGCAGGACTGCCTTGATGATCTGCACCCAGGTGGTGCCCTTCATCCCGCCGACCAGCACGTAGACGATCATCAGCACGCCGACGACGGCGATCACCAGGGCCTGCCCGGCCTCACTCGATACGTTCAGCAGCAGCGCCACCAGACCGCCGGCCCCGGCCATCTGCGCGAGCAGGTAGAACAGCGATACCGCCAGCGTCGTGATCGCGGCCGCGGTCCGCACCGGGCGCTGCTGCAACCGGAAGCTCAGCACATCGGCCATCGTGAATTTGCCGGTGTTGCGCAGCATTTCGGCCACCAGTAGCAGCGCCACCAGCCAGGCCACCAGGAAACCGATCGAGTACAGGAACCCGTCGTAACCGTAGACCGCGATAGCACCGGCGATACCCAGGAAGCTCGCGGCGGACAGATAGTCGCCGGCGATGGCGATCCCGTTCTGCGGCCCGGTGAATCCGCGGCCGCCGGTGAAATAGTCGGTGGCGCCGGAGGTGTTGCGGCCGGCCCAGAACACCACCACCATCGTGACGACGACGAACAGGGCGAAGATGCCGATATTGGCCGCGGGATTGCCGACCGTGCCTTCTGCGGCGTACAGCGTGGTCACGACCCGCTTCCTTCCAGTTCGGCGCGCAGCGCGGCGGCGCGCGGGTCCAGTTCCCGGTTGGCGAACCGGACATAGAGACCGGTGATGAGGAAAGTCGAGACGAACTGTCCCAGGCCGAGCAGCAGCCCGATATTGACCTCGCCGAATACCTCGGTGCCCATGAAATCGTGCGCGTAGGCGCCCAGCAGCACATAGCCGAGATACCAGAGCAGGAACAGGGCGGTCATCGGGAAAATGAAGCGGCGCAGCCGATTGCGGAGTTCGGTGAACTCCGGGCTGGCTTGTGCTGCGACGAAATCGGGGGGCGTCGTGGGCTGCCCGCCGCTGTCGTCGAGATCCGTGTCGGTCATGCCGGTCCTCGCAATGTGATGTGTGTTACCTGAACTGAAGCTAGCCAGCCCGGTACGGCGAGAACAGATGTGATGATGGTCACTCGGTGAAGGTATGCGACTGTGCGGTGAATGGTCGCTGTGATGCGGTGAGCGGTCGGGGCCGGATCGCGCAAAGAGCCCGGGCGACGGCTTCAGCGATCCGATCGCGTTCCCGGTTCCCGGTCGGCGCCCATGCCGAGACGTTCCGGCGCGTGCATACCGACGAAAACCCGTCCCACCTCGGGAGGTTTCGCGGTGAACCGGCTGACCAGCACCATTGTCGCGAACGACAGCGGTACCGCGACGGCCGCGGGATAGCCGAGTACCGCCGCCGGCCAGCCACCGGCCAAATCCGCGGGGACACCGCCGAATACCGAGACCACGGTCGCGCCGCCCGCCACGACCCCGCCGGCTACCAGTCCCGCCACCGCGCCCGCCGCGGTGAGCCCACGCCACCAGATCCCCAGTACCAGCAGCGGGCACAGGGTGGACGCGGCGAGCGAGAAGGCCAGACCCACGGTGCGCGACAGATCGAGTGAGACCACCGACAGTGACAACGCCAGCGGAACCGCGCCCGCGGCCAGTGCCGCCAGCCGGAAATCCCGGATCCGCCCGCGCAGCACATCCGTGCTCAGCACGCCCGCGATACTCACCACCAGCCCCGAGGAGGTCGACAGGAACGCGGCCATCGCCCCCGCCGCGACCAGTGCTGCCAGCAACTGTCCCGGCAAGCCGGCCAGCGCCGAGGACGGCAGCAGCAGGACCGCGGCATCGGAGGTCCCGGTGATCAGCAGCTGCGGTACGTAGAGACGCGCGAAAACCCCGAGCAGAACCGGGAACAGGTAGAACACGCCGACCATCGCGATCACCGTCAGCGCGGTGGTGCGCGCGGCCCGGCCGTCCCGGTTGGTGTAGAAGCGGACCAGGACGTGCGGGAGACCCATGGTGCCCAGGAAGGTCGCGATCATCAGCGAGTACACCTGGTACTGCGGATGGGGCCCCGCGAAACCGCCGCCCGGCCGCAACCAGTGCGCCCCGTCGGCCGGCGCACCCGCCACCACCGGAACCGCCGAACCTGCTTCGAGGACCAGCCGGGTATCGCGCGCCAGCTCGTGGCTACCCGCGGTGAGCAGCACCCGCCCGTCCACCGGGCGGTCGTCGAGTTCTCCGTGCACCGAAACCCACTGCGGCGCCGGTAGCTGCACCAGCACCGGGGTCGTCACTTCCACGGTCGTACGTTCATCGACCGTCGGCGGGGCCGCCGCGCCGATCTCCCGTTCCGTCGCACCGCTTCCGAAGAAATGCATCAGCAGGACAAGGGCGGGCAACGCCACCGCGGTCAGCTTCAACCAGTACTGGAAAGCCTGGACAAGGGTGATCGACCGCATCCCGCCACCGACCACATTCGCCACCACGATCGCGGCGACCGCCACCGCCCCGACCCAGCCGGGCACCCCGAGCAGAATACGCAGGGTCAGGCCGGCGCCCTGGAACTGCGGGATCACATACACCGCGCACACCAGCACCACCACCAGCGCCGCGAACCGGCGCGCCCGCGCCGAACCCAGCCGGAACTCGGCGAAATCGGGGACGGTATAGGCGCCGGAGCGCCGCAGCGGCGCCGCCACGAACAGTAGCAACGCCAGATAGCCCGCAGTGAATCCCACCGGATACCACAGGGCGTCGGCGCCGTATTTGGCGATCAGCCCCGCCACACCGAGAAACGACGCGGCCGACAGGTACTCGCCCGATACCGCGGCGGCGTTCCACCGCGGACCGACACTGCGCGAGGCCACCAGGAAATCGGAGGTGGTGCGCGCCCAGCGGACCCCGTACACACCGAGGAACACCGTCGCGACCGCCGCCGCCAGCAATGCGGCCACGGTGAGCCCGGACGCGTTCACCGTGTACCCGCCACACTGGGATATCCGGGCCGGGCCGGATACCGCCGCTTGCCGAGGTCCGACATCCGCGCCACACGGTACTGGCAGACACCGCCGGACACGCCGGTCGAAGCGACCGGCCGACGCCCGCGACCGCGGAGCCCGCGGACCACACGCGATCGGCGCCACTCCCAGAGTGCCGTCATGGCACAGTCACCGGACCGGAGCCCGCGCGCCGAACCCCGGCCACGGGCCTCACCCAACCGGCGGCGACTTCCCCCTGGTGCCCGCACCGCACACCCCCGCCGAAGTCTGTATATCCGGGCTGACCACGGCAGCACCCCAGTCCGCCGACCTTGGCCACGCACAGCTTGCGGTTTGCCCGGTTTCGGGCCTTGACGTTTACCGGACAGGGAGTCGAACCCGTTCCGATACGCCGCTCGGGCGTCCTGACAGGCTCGCACCAGCACCACCGACGACACCTGCGACAGCCACGCCCGCTCGGGGGTGCGTTCGGCCTCGGTGACCACCCGCCGCTGGAGCTCGGCATCGGATAGGTTCACCCGGGTAGGTGCGCAGCTTCGCGGGCGCGGAGATTGTCGTTGTACACCACCCGCGCACAGTGACGACGACCAACGATACAAACCCTCGAGCCCCTGATCACGAAGCGGTTGATGCGCTATCCCGGCCCTGAAGGACAGAGCCTGCGCGCTACGTTTCACGGTCAATCTCTCGTGAGCTCGAGGAAATCGTGCTCGTTGCGTTCGGCGAGCCGCACATAGATCCGGCCGGTGAGCCACAGCAGCGGGTATGCCGCACCGCCCAGCAGAAGCCACGGCAGCCGGATCCCGAGGATCACCGTCTCGGCGATCGTGGTCACCCGGAACAGCAGCGGCAGCGCCGCGAGCAGCAGGGCCGTCACCAGTGCACAGCTCAACGCCAGCCCGAGTTGCGCGCGGATCAGACCGCCGATCAGCGCCGCCCCGATCTCGGTCTGCTCGGCGACCTCCACCCGCGTGCGTACCCGCCGCGCGCCGCGGCGTTCGGCGAGTACCACCCGCTCACGCGGGCCTCTGGGGGGCGGGCCGATCATCGCCGGTCCGGATGCGGGCCCTGCACCAGCCGCTGTTTGAGCTCGCGGACCTGGCGCCGGCTCACCGGTAGCTCCACCATTGCGGCGCCGCGCAGGCAGACCCGGGTCGCCGCGCCGACCGTGCGCAGACCGGTGACCCGGTCCAGGGCCACCAGATACGACCGGTGCACCCGCAGGAACCCGTCCCGCCAGCGTTCCTGCAGTGCCGACAGCGGGATCCGGACCAGATGCGAACCGGTATCGGTGTGCAGGCGCGCATAATCGCCTTCGGCCTCCACCCAGCTCACCTGTGATCGATGCACCAGCGTGGTGACCCCGCCGAGTTCCACCGGGATCACCTCGTTGTTCCCGGCGGGCGCCGGCTCCGGTCCGCTGCGGGCGCGCCGGTCCGCGACCCGCCGCAATGCGGCGCCCAGCCGTTCCTGCCGCACCGGTTTGAGCAGGTAGTCCACCGCGCCGAGGTCGAACGCCGCCACCGCGTGGTCTTCGTGGGCGGTGACGAAAACGATCGCCGGCGGATCGGCGAATTCGGCGAGCACCCCCGCCAGTTCCATTCCGTCCAGGCCCGGCATATTGATATCGAGGAAAACCACGTCGGCGCCGTGGGCGCGCAGTATCCGCAGCGCGCCGGTCGCGTCGGCGGCGCCGTGCAGTTCGGTCACCGCGGGTTCGGCGCGGAGGAGATACAGCAGCTCGTCCAGCGCCGGCGGCTCGTCGTCCACGGCCAGCACCCGCATCCGCCCGACCTTTCCTGCTACATCGACCCGATCATGGTAATCATCGACACCGGGCAGCGGGGGCCGGTCCGGGTATCCGGGCGCGCACGGCGCCGCGGGCGGACCGGGCCGGGTCAGGACCCGAGCTGGTCCATTCGCCGCTGCATTTCCTCCGGTTCGATATCTTCCACATGGGTGGCCACCGTCCACTGATGCCCCCACGGGTCGACGAACGATCCGGTGCGGTCGCCGTAGAACTGGGTTTCCGGGGCGCTGATCTCGGTGGCCCCGCCCGCCAGCGCGGTGGTGTAGGCGGTATCCATATCCGCGACGTAGACGTACAGGTTGACCGGTGTACCGCCGACCGAATGCGGATCGCGGAAGGCCATATCGGGTGCCGGATCGCCGAGCATCAATACGGAGTTGCCGATGAGCAGCTCGCAGTGCATCACCGTGCCGTCGGGTCCGGGGATGCGCATCCGCTCGGTGGCCCCGAAGACGCGTTTGTAGAACTCGACCGCGTCGGCGGCGCCGGCGATCGCCAGACCGGGTGAAATGGTCGGATAACCTTCGGGAATCGGGGGGACATCGGACATCGCAAGACCTCCGGTCTCGGATCGGATTGTCGGACACTGCGAGCCTAGGCCCGCACCACAGCGATTGCCGGTGACCGACACAACCGGCCGGTATCAGTCGCCCCAGCTCACGTTGGTCTCGATGACCTGCCGCAGCTCGGTGGCGTTGCGCGGGTTCCGGTAGAACTGGTGCCCGCCGATGCTGATCGACCCGGCGACCGGAAGCGGCAGCCCCAGGTCGACGGTGATCTCACCGCTGCCCCGCATCGTGTAGTCCTCGATATCGAGCGTACCGGCCGCGTTCGGCAGATCCCAGGTACTGGATTTCGGCGTCTGGGTGACGTCGAGCCGGATGGACAGCCGGCCGCCGTCCCGGGCCACGAGCGTGGCGGTGGTGACCTGGTCCAGGTCCACCCCGCCGCGGACCGTCTGGCGCACCTGCCAGACCGCCCCCACCCCCACCGGCTCGTCGGGGAACGTGATCGACCGGTATACCGCCTGGTAGAAAGCCTGTTCGAGCGCGACCCGCGCCGAGTTGGAGGTTTCCGGCGAGGGCGCCAGCCGCAGCGCGGTGATCCCGCCGAGTTCGCTCATCTCCAGCCCGGCATGCGAACCGTCGGCCGCGGTGAGCGCCTCCGACAGCGCCGGATCGGGGGTGGTGACCTCGCCGAGGGTCAGCTCCACTCCCTCGGAATCCGCGGTGGCGGTCATCGGGATGGTGAGCGCGGGACTGGAGAAGTCGCGGACCTGCTGGGAATCGATCTGCTGCTGGATGTGGTGGTCGGTGCGCAGGGTAACCGCCTGGATCGTGCCCTCGTAGTAGGAGGGGCGCAGGAGCGTCCGGGGTTCGCTACCGGGATCCACCACGCTCACCTCCGCCGCGGCGATCGGCACCGTCACCTCGTTACCGATACCGAGGGGTTCGGTCCCGTCCGCCTCGGCTGCCGATTCCCCGGTGTCACTGCACCCGGCCCCGAAGGTGGTCAGTCCCAGCGCGAGAACCAGCATCAGCACTCTGGACCGCGCTTGGCGGGCCGAAGAAAGCGAACACAACACCGTCACGCCCGACAGCCTACGAGGCGTTCCTGAGGAAGGGCTGGGACATTCGGGGCGACCATACTGAGGAACACCGATGCGGGCACTGTGCGCACCGGTGCGGGTGCCCACGTGCCGGGCCGGGCTGCCTCGAGAGATGATGGTCGGCGTGAACAAGGACCGTACGCGCGAGCAGGACCCCGACCGCCCGAGTGGGGACGGACCACAGCCCCGCCAACGGCTGCCGCTCCTGCTGACGATCGCGGTGACCCTGTTCACGCTGGATCTGGTCACGAAGATCGTGGTCGTCGAGCAGATCCAGCCCGGTGAACGGATTTCGCTGATCGGCGATTTCGTGCAGCTCGTCCTGGTACGTAATCCGGGGGCCGCGTTCTCGATGGCCACCGGGATGACCTGGCTGCTCACGCTCATCGCGGCCGCGGTCGTGATCGGTGTCCTGCGGATCGGCCGCACCCTGCGTTCGCCGCTGTGGGCGATCGGCCTCGGCGGAGTACTCGGCGGGGCGTTCGGCAACCTGATGGACCGGCTGTTCCGGGCGCCGGGCCCGATGCAGGGGCATGTGGTCGATTTCTTCTCGGTCGGCTCATTTCCGGTGTTCAACGTGGCCGATTCGTCGATCGTCTGCGGCGCGATCCTGCTGGTGGTGCTGACGGTGTTCGGTTTCGAACCCGACGGCACCCGCTACCACCGCGACCCCGCCGCCGAGGACTCCACCGTTTCCGAAGCGGCACCGTCCGCGACCACGCAGGCCGATCCGCCCGATGATCCCGGCCCCGGGAGCGGCGAGACCGGCGAATCGCCCGAGCCCGATCGTGGTGAGCCCACGGGCGGAGCCGGTGACCCCGCGGCCGCCCGCACCGGCAAGGACACCGCCGCATGAGGGAAACCAGGACCATGCCCGTCCCCGACGGGCTCGACGGAATGCGAGTGGACGCCGGACTGGCGCGGTTGCTCGGCCTCTCCCGGACGGCCGTGGCCGCACTCGCCGAGGAGGGGTCGGTCCAGCTCGACGGTGTGGCCGCCGGAAAATCCGATCGGCTCACCGCCGGTGCGTGGCTCGAGGTGGTGTTCCCCGAACCCCGCCGCGAGCTGACCATCGAGGCCGAGCCCGTGAAGGGGATGAAAATCCTCTACGCCGACGACGATATCGTCGCCGTCGACAAACCGGTCGGCGTGGCCGCGCACGCCGGCGTCGGCTGGAGCGGACCCACTGTGGTGGGCGGCCTGGCCGCGGCCGGGTACCGGATCTCCACCTCCGGCGCGCACGAGCGGCAGGGCATCGTGCACCGCCTCGATGTCGGCACCTCCGGGGTCATGGTGGTGGCGCAGTCCGAGCATGCCTACACCGTGCTCAAACGCGCCTTCAAACAGCGCACCGTGGACAAGCGCTATCACGCGCTGGTGCAGGGCCATCCCGATCCCAGCAGCGGCACCATCGACGCGCCGATCGGCCGCGCCCGGGGCGGCGACTGGAAATTCGCGGTGACCTCCGACGGCCGGCCCAGCATCACCCACTACGACACGGTGGAGGCGTTCCAGGCCGCCAGCCTGCTCGATATCCACCTGGAAACGGGTCGTACGCACCAGATCCGGGTGCATTTCTCGGCGATCCGGCACCCCTGCTGCGGGGATCTGACCTACGGTGCGGACCCGCGGCTGGCCGAACGGCTCGGGCTGCAACGCCAATGGCTGCACGCCCGTTCATTGGGCTTCCAGCATCCGGCCGACGGCCGCTACCTGGAGATCACCAGCGACTACCCGGACGACCTCGCCGGGGCGTTGCGCATCCTGCGCGAGGCCTGACCCGCCGTGCCCGCCGACCACGATCCCGCGGCGCGGCCGCCCGCTGAGGGGCGCGCCGGACCGGGGTCCGCAGCCCGGCGTGACCGGCTGCGCGCGCTCGGTTTCGCTGCCGCGGCCGCGGTATTCGCGGCTACCGTCGTCGCATTGGGCATTGCGAACCCGCCCGTCCCGGACAGTATCTCCACCGATCGGCTCGGACCCGAAACGGGTGAACCGATCGCGCACTACCTCGACCGCGCCCGCGATTCGCTGACCGGCGCCGATACGGGTGACCGCTGGGCGCTGGTCTCGTTCACCGATTACCGGACCGCCGCCGCTCTCACCGGCCTGCCGGACGGTGTACGGGTGAGCCAGGCGCTGTATCAGGTACCGCTCCCTCGTGTGGCTACCCCGCTGGTGGCCGTCCAGGTTCCCGCCGGGGCGACCGCGCTGTCCCGGTCCGGCACGGATGCGGCCTGGCAGTTGACCGACCGCCGTCGCTACACCGCCGACGGCACGCGCGGGGCGCAGGTCCTGGACGTGTCGATCGCCCGGCTCCGGGCCGGCTGCGCCTGCTCGCCCGGCCTGGTCGTGCGGGCACCGCTGTCCCGGCTGCGCGAACTGGCCGAACGGCCCGGTATCCGTGCGATCCAGGCCCTCCCGGCCGATGCCGTCGCCGGACGGTTCGCCGTGGCGCCCCTGCTCCCCGACAGCGCGGACCCGGTCGCCCCGCCGCCCGACGACGGTCCCGTACCTGCTGGTTGATTCAGAAATCCAGGTTCACCACACCGTCGAGGTACCGGCGGCACCGGCCGCTCAGCAGCACCCGGTCACCGGCCAGCTCCACCCCCAGCGTGCCGCCCCGCCGGGACAGCTGCCGGGCCATCAGGTGCGGCCGCCCCAGTTCGGCGCTCCACAACGGCGCGAGCTGCGCATGCGCGGACCCGGTCACCGGATCTTCCGGTACGCCGACACCGGGTGCGAAGAACCGCGAAACGAAGTCCACCTCGTCACCCGGCGCGGTCACGATCACACCGCGCGCCAGCGGCGGGAACGCGCCGAGTGCCGGAGCCAGGTCCCGGACCTGCCGCTCGGACTCCACCACGAACACCACATCGGTTCCCGTGAACGCCCGTACCGGTTCGACCCCGAGCGCGGCCACCAGCGCCGGAGCGGGGTCGGCCGGCGAGGATGGCACGGCCGGCAGGTCCAAGATGTAGACATCGTCGTCGGTGCGGTCCACCCGCAACCAGCCGCTGTGCGTGAAGAAACCGACCCGGTCGACGCCGGGGGCGATATCGGTGAGGATCTGCGCTGCACTGGCCAGTGTCGCGTGCCCGCACATCGCGACCTCCGTCATCGGGGTGAACCAGCGCAGGTGATAGGCGGGCCCGTCCACGGGGGGCGCCCCGGCTTCCGGAGGCAGCCGGGAGGTGTAGAACGCGGTTTCGGCGAGGTTGTTCTCCTCGGCCAGCTGTTGCAGCACGCTATCGGGTAACCAATCCGGTAACGGCATGACCGCGGCCGGATTCCCGGAGAACGGTGCGTCGGCGAACGCGTCGATCTGGTGCAGCAGAACCTCCATGCCATGAAGGTACTCCAGCGGTGAATAAGCGCTCTGCACAAGCCATCTGGGCCTCTACGGATACCGCTCCCGCCCCGCTCAGGCGACGGATCGCCGGTCGGGTCGGGGTGTCGCGATCAATCCCGGCTCGCCACCGCGATTTCGGCGGCACCGCGCCCTCGATCGAACGAGGCGGCGCGGACTATGCCTCGCGGTTTTCCGCGCGCAACCCCTCCGGACCCGCGGCCGCCCCTGCCCACCGGCGAACTCCACGGGGCGGGCATACCGCGAATACCGGACGACGGTGATCCGGTTCAGATCCCGGCCCGCGGCGTGCGCCACATGGACCACAGATTCGGCCCGGCCGGGATCGTGATCGTGCCGGTCACCTCGAACCCGAACCGCTCATAGTAGCCGATGTTCACCTCTTTACTCGATTCGAGGTAGGCCGGTATGCCTTCGCGATCGCAATGCTCGAGCCGTCTGTTAATCAGGGCCCGCCCGTATCCGCCGCCGCGTTGCGCCGGGTCGGTGCCGATGGTCGCCAGGTACCAGTGCGGTTCCTCCGGATGGGCGGCGGTCATGAGGTCCACCAGTTGTTTTCCGGCACGCATCCGGCTGCCGAACGCCCGCACCATTTGCGGGAGCATCCGCAACTCGGTGCGCGGCGAGGTTTTCCAGCGACCGGGTGGATCCCACAGCGCGGCGCCGGCGATCGCCCCCGCGGAATCCACGGCGATATCCACCCCCGACGACGCGAAATGCTGGTGTCTGGTCTGGGCGTCGAACAGCCGCACCAGGCCCTTCGCCCGCCGTCGTGGATCGGGCAGCATCCATGCCATCACCGGATCGTCCTGGAAAGCGGCGGCCAGCGTGCGTGCCAGCGCCGCGATCTCGTCACGACGTGCCGCCCGGACATCGGGCTCCATCGGCATCTGCGGTGTCCTATCTCTCGTCGAAGTGTTGCCTGCGCCGTGCCGGCCGGGCACTCACGGCTCGGCGCGCAGCGGCGCCGGCCGCCGGCGCAGACCTGTGTGACAGTAGCCGGGCACGGTGACAGACATCGCTTCCGGCGCACGATGTATCCACCGGCGGCGATTCAGGATTCGCCCGGCGCCGCGGGAACCAGTTTGCGGGATTCACCGCGTAGCGTCGCGCTCACCCACCAGGCGATTTCGACCAGGACGATCCCGACGGCGCCGCAGCCGAAAGCGGCGGCGGTGAGGGCGATATTCGACGGATCGAGGGCGAAGAACTCGCGCGTGAACGGCACCGTGAACAGCAGCAGGTACGCGATCACCGAAACCGCCAGCAGCACGATCTTCCACCAGTTGTACGGCCGGGCCACGATCGCCAGCACCCAGACCGCGATCATGATCAGGGTGATGAGCGCGGTGGTACCGGCTTGCATCCGCTGTGCGTCGCCGGCCTCGGGCCCGGCGTAGGCGATCAGATAGGCGATGAAGGTCATCGTGCCGATCACCACCCCCGACGGGATCGCCAGCCGCATCACTCGGCCGACGAAACCGGACCGGGCGCGTTCGTTGTTCGGAGCCAGCGACAGGATGAAGGCGGGAATACCGATGGTGAACCAGGCCGCGATCGTGACGTGCCGCGGCAGGAACGGATAGCCGATCGGGTCGTAGCCGAAGATCTGCGAGCCCACTCCCGCCGCCCCCACCAGGAATGCCAGCAGGACCGAGTACACGGTTTTGGTGAGGAACAGATTCGAGACCCGCTCGATATTGCCGATCACCCGCCGGCCCTCGCCCACCACGTACGGGAGGGTGGCGAATTTGTTGTCCAGCAGGACGATCTGCGCGACCGCGCGGGTCGCCGGGCTGCCGGCTCCCATGGCGACACCGATATCGGCGTCCTTCAGCGCCAGCACATCGTTGACTCCGTCACCGGTCATCGCGACGGTGTGCCCGCGTGACTGCAGCGCGCCGACCATGGCGCGTTTCTGATCGGGCCGCACCCGGCCGAAGGTGGTCTGTTCCGCCAGTACCCCGGCCAGTTCGTCCCGGTCCTCGGGCAGGGTTCGCGCGTCGACGGCGTGCTCGCCGCCGGGCAGGTCGAGCGAGGAGGCGACGGCGCCGACCGAGACGGCGTTGTCCCCGGAGATGACCTTGATGGAAACGTCCTGGCTCGCGAAGTAGTCCAGCGTGTCGCGGGCATCGGGCCGGACCTTCTGCTCCAGCACCACCAGCGCCACGGGGGTTATCGTCCCCGGCGCATCGGGTGCGTCCACAGCCCGGTCCCCGCGGGCGAGCAGCAGCACTCGCAGACCGGTGGCACCCAGTTCTTCGGCGGCGCGGGCGTCGGCCGACCCTGCGTCCAGCAGCACATCGGGTGCGCCGAGCAGCCAGTCACCGTGTTCCCCGTAGGAGAAACCGCTCCATTTCTTCGCCGACGAGAACGGCGCCACCGAGGTGTATTTCCAGCCGGGGGTCTCCGCCAGCGCCTCCGCGATCGCCTGCACGCTGGCATTCGGCCGCGGATCGTCGGCCGCCATCGCCGCCAGCGCCTGCCGGGCGGCGGCTTCCGCGCCCGCGCTGTCGTCGAGCATACGAAGTTCGGCCAGGCGCATCCCGTTCTCTGTCAGTGTGCCGGTCTTGTCCGCGCACACCACGTCCACCCGCGCCAGGCCCTCGATCGCGGGCAGTTCCTGCACCAGGCATTTGCGCTGCCCCAGCCGCACCACGCCGACCGCGAACGCGATCGAGGTCATCAGCACCAGGCCCTCCGGCACCATCGGCACCAGCGCCGCCACCATCCCGGTGACCGCGGGCCGCCAGGACTCCCCACTGGATACCAGCTGGTTGTAGATGCTCAGCGCACCGGCCGGAATGAGCAGGTAGGTGATGACCTTCAGAATCGTGTCGATCCCGTTGCGCAGCTCCGAATTCACCAGCGTGAACTTGCTGGCCTCGTCGGCCAGTTTCGCCGCGTAGGCGTCCTTGCCGACCTTGGTGGCGCGGTAGGCGCCCGAACCGGACACCACGTAGCTGCCCGAGAGCACCTGTGCGCCCACTTCTTTGGACACATCGTCGGATTCGCCGGTGAGCAGCGATTCGTCGACCTCGAGCAGTTCGGCCTCGGCGATCACACCGTCGACCACGATCTGATCGCCGGGACCGAGTTCGATCAGATCGTCGAGCACCACATCCTTGGGCGCGATCTGCTCGGCGCGGCCGTCGCGGCGCACCGTGGGCCGGGCCTGCCCCACAATGGCCAGCCGGTCCAGCGTCCGCTTCGCCCGGACCTCCTGGATGATGCCGATCGCGCTGTTGGCCACGATCAGCAGCCCGAACATTGCGTCGATCACCGAACCGGTGGACATGACCAGGACGAACAGCACGCCCAGGATCGCGTTGATCCGGGTGAACACGTTCGCGCGCACGATATCGCGGACCGAACGGCCGGCCCGGTCCGGTACATCGTTGGTGTGACCGTCCCGGCGCCGTCGGTCCACTTCCGCGGCGGTGAGCCCGGACGACCCGACAGCCTCCACAGTTGTCGACATGACGGTCAGCGTAACCAGCGCGGCATGCGACGGCTCACCAGGCGACGTTGATCGGACCGGGTGTCCAGGTGCCCGGATGTTCCTCCTGGGTGACCTGCGGACGGGCGGGAACAGCGTCCGGATCCCGCGGCAGGAACTGCTGGAGCTGGCCCCAATCGCGGTCCCAGTCGTGGTTCAGGTACGTCGGCAGGGTGCGGGCGTGCAGTAGCAGTTCGGTCCAGCCGAGCGGTCCGCCGCCGTCGTGGTTCTGCCACAGGCTGGTGTCGTGGGCGCCGACCCGGTCCGGCAGGATGCGGTACTTCGGCACCTCGGCGATACCGATGCGGTGGTCGAACGGCCGCTGGCACGGGAACTGCAGGCCGACGGCCCAGTCGAGCAGCACCGGATCGGTGGAACCGACCACCGTGTTCAGATCCTGGGTCTGCGGCATCCGCGGCGGGGTGAACGCGAGCCACTGCCGTGGATCGCGGTCCCGGTCATGGGCGACGATACGCACGGTATCCGCATCGGCGTACGGCTCCAGCGGAACCCGCAGGTTACGCCAGGACGGCGCAGGACCGATATCGATCGGATTCACCCGCCGCAGCGCCACCGGCTCACCGGCGGAGGCGCCGGGGGCGGTGGTCGACCCGAATTCGAGTTCGAACGACTGGCCGTGCGTGACAACCCCGTCGGCATTGCGCGACCAAATCCGGCCGGCGGCGCTCACCGCCAGGATATCGGCGCGTTCGGCGACGGGCGGCAACCGGAACCAGCCGCTGGTCAGTTCCGCCGGACCGTCGGCCCGGAAACTGCCCAGTACCGGGGTGGCGGGGTCGAGCCCGAACGGCAGGGCGGGGCCTGCGGTTTCGGTCGCGACCCCGGTCGCACCGCTGCCATCCCCCACCGAATCGGCGATGGCGGCATCGGCGCCCTGTTCGGCGTCGGCGCTCAGATCCGCCGCCACACCGGTCGGGGTGAAACCGGTGCCGTTACCGGCCAGGGTGGTGGCCGGGTCACCGGTCAGCGGGGCGAGCATGCCGCGGTTCGGATCGGTTTCCACCAGGACGTGCGGGGCCAGCCCGCACGTATTCCCGGCGAACGCACCCAGATTCGAACTGGCCAGTGAGAACGCCGGATACTGGGCGACCGCCCCCTTGGCGAACGAGGCGACCTCGAACAGCAACATGAACGCCGCCGCCACCGTGAGCGGCGGTATCTTCGCGAAGCGCCAGCCCCAGCGCGAGATCCGGTGATGTCCGGTATCGGGTGCCCGCACATGCCACCACGCGGCCAGCACCAGCAGCACCAGCGCGCCCAGCAGGAAAACCTTGTTGAATGCGATCCCGGCGATCGAGGGCTGCTTGTCCCACCACGGAATACCGAAGGCCGAGACGTACCACCAGCCGTTGGGCCCGGAGAACACCAGCGCCATCAGGAACGCCACCCCGGCGGCGAACAATGCCCGGTTACGCGGCCCGCGCATGACCCGCGGCCCGACCGCCACCGCGGTGAGCACCGCGACCGCACCCGCCAGCCCGGCGAAAACCCCGAGGTGATGGGTCCATTTGGTCGGCGTCGTCATCATGAGCACCATGGCGCCGATGGTGACCCCGAGGATCCGGCGCGACGGTCCTACCGCGGCGGTCGGGATCCGGCCGCCCTTGTGCAGCAGCGTCAGCAGGCATACCGCCAGCCCGGCGACCATCACGAAGATGCCGAACCGGCGGGCCAGCGAACCGTCCACCGTGCCCATGAACAGGTATTGGTATCGCAGGTATTCGTCGAACCACAGCACGTTCGGCCCGGCCAGTTCGTGCACCCGGCGCATTTCCATCATGGCGCTGAAGGTCTGGTCCGCGAAGGCGACGACGAGCACCAGCACGCCCGCGGCCCCGAGCGGGAGCAACTGCGCGAACCAGCCGACCCGCCGCGCCCGCGCCATAATGATCTTGATCAGCGGGCGCAACCCGGCCAGTAGCGCGGCAAGACAGATGAGTCCGTGCGGACCGGCCGTACAGCTGAACGCCGCGATCAGAATGGCGACCGCGAACGGCAGCAGCCGCCGGGTCGCGATCCCACGCTCCACCGAACACCAGGTCAGCAGCACACCCAGCGCGACCATCGGTTCCGGGCGCAGACCGTTGTTGTACGGCAACCAGACCGCCAGGAAGACCAGCGCACCGGTCCACGGCACGAACCGGTTGCGGTGCAGCGCGGCCCCGAGCCGGGGCACCACCTCCCGGCTGATCACCAGCCAGGCCACGATCCCCGCCAGCAAGGTCGGCAACCGCACCCACGGGCTGGCGGTACTCACATCCGCCATCAGACCGATGAGGTCGTAATACGGGGTGCCGATCGGATTCTCCGGCACGCCGAAGTACCGGAAGTAGTTCGCCATATAGCCGGCGACCTGCGAGGTCCGGCCCATCCCGAACTGATAGCCGTCGTCGGAGGTGGTGGCGCCGATGAAATGCCAGAGCACCAATGTGCCGAGCACCACGAAATCCACCGGCCGGAAAGTCCACCAGCGGGCGGGCAGGAAACGGCGGGCACGGCGGCCGTCGAGGTTGTCCAGGCGATGCAGAGCCACCAGCGCGATCACGGTCGCCAGCACGGCCCCCCAGATCGCGAGGCGTTTCATCAGCGTCGGGGTGGAGCTGTACCGGCTGTCCACCTCCGCGGTGACGGTGGCGCCGGCCGGGTCGGCGAGATCGCTGAACACCCCCACCATCTGCGGCCGGTAATCCCCGCCCAGGACAACGGGTTCGTGTCCGGTGAGCGTGGCCACGGATTCGGTCATCCCCGCACCCACGGTGAGTTCGCATCCGGGCGCCAGTTCGGCCACCGGCACACTGAACAGCGACTGGTTGCGCAGCACCACATCGAGCACGGGTCCGGATTCGGGGGTGGGCGGCCGCACCTGCGCAAGGAACCCGTACCGCTCCAGATCGGGAGCGCCGTAGGGCGCGGTGGCGGTCAGCACCCCGCCGGCGGGCAACTGCTGGATCGCCGCGCAGGGCACGGTGGCCTCGAAACTCAGCGGCGCGTAGGCGACCAGCGGCGCCTCGATCGACTCGGCGGAACCGGCCTGCGGCCAGGACAGTGCCGCGGCGTCCACCCGTACCGGCAGAAACGGAACCGCCACCGCGAGCAACGCCCCGATCAGTGCCGACACCAGGGCCACCGGCCGTGCCCAGCCGCCCCGCATTCGGGGTCGCGGACTTTCGGAGATCTCTGCCGGCTCGGGCGCCGCCACCACCATCGTGTCAGCCACGGAGCGCCATCCTATCGGGCCCGATCACGGCGAGCTCACCCACAGATACCCGGGATACGAGCGACGCCTGCGCGGCGCACCGGCGCGGGGCCGGGACCAGCGCATCCGCAGACGGGAGCCCACCGGGATAGACCGCCCACCCGGGTCCCTACGGGGCGGCGCGGAGACCCACAGAAAACGAATCGGCCGGTCCGCACTGTGCGGACCGGCCGATTCGGCACCCTACTTGTCTCAGGCCGCGCAGGCCGGCGACTGGATCTGCGCGTTCGCGAGCATCGTGCAGGTCCACTGCTGCTGGACCTTCCACACCCCGTCCTCGGCCACGAACGGAACATCCGCCACACTGGTCTGGCCGTTCAGGGTGAGATTGGCCTTCGCCTGGATCTCGGTCCCGAAATCCTGCACCTCGGTGACCTCGATCGTGGCACCCGACTGGGCGTAGAACTGGCTCAGCTTCGACGGCAGCTCCGGGTCCGCCTCGGCGCCCTGCACCATCTCCAGCTTTTCCTCGTTCGGAACGTTCGGATCGAGTGCGCGCTGGAGCTGGGTGTTCAGGTCGGCCGGGGTCGGGACGGGCGGCGTATCGGCCTCCGCCTCGGTGGTCTCGGCCGCGGCCGTGGTGCTCGTCGCCGCGGCGGTGTCCGAGTCGGAATCATCGCTACCACACGCCGTCATGGTCAGCGCGGCCGCGGCGGCCAGGCCGGCGATCGCGATACGTCCGGTTTTGCGAAGCTTCAACTGCTCGTCCTTTGCGTTCGGGGTTCGGTGTCGTGCGCTGCGGCAGCCCCACCGGACCGGCGACGCTGCCCGGCACCAACCTACCCGGCGGGGTTCAGGACAGGCTGCCGAGCGGGTCCGCAGGGCGCAACTCGGTGTTGTCGGCAGCGAAAGTACGCGCGATCCCCGGTCCTGTCGAGCGGGACTCGAATCGCACGGTCACCCGCCCGTGCCCCGATCCCTGCACCCAGCCGAAGCCGAACCCGGGATGCACGACATCCGATCCGGCCGGCCAATTCACGACGTCACCAGCGGTTACTCCCGAATCCCGCGCCGCGCCGAGGGTTTCGGCGGCCTCGGCGCGCGGCCCGGCGGCAGGCCCGGCCGCGGCAGCGGACGAAGAACCGCCCACAGTAGATCTCACGGAATCCACAGAGCTCTCTTGCTCCGGTGCCACGAATTCGGGCGCGATCACCGGCCGGCGCTCACCGGCCGGACCGGAATCGCGCTCTGCCGGGCCCGCAACCGATGGCGCCGCCGGGAAGTCGGGGCCGGCCGGTCCACTCGTGTCCGCGTCCGGTGCTCCCGTCGCGAGATCACGCGCCGCCGCTGTCGTTTCACCGTGGCCTGCGACATCCGTGCCGGGGTCCGCGGGATCCGCGCCCATCCGATCCAATTCGGGAAACAACGATTCCTGCCGGATCGCAGACAATCCCGCGTACCCCACTCCCACCAGCCGCACCGGTCCCAGTTCCCGCGGGTCCAGCGCCGCGCGCTGGGCCGCGGCGGTGAGCGTGGCAAGGTCTTCGGTCGCATAGGGCAGGGTGCTGGAACGCGTGGTGATACTCATATCGGCGCGTTTGAGTTTCAGCACCACGGTGCGCGCGGCCCGCCCGTCGCGCACCAGCCGCCGGTGCGCGGCCGCGGCCATCTCGGCGATCGCCGGCCGCAACCGTTCCAGCGTGACGATATCGGTCTCGTATGTGGTTTCGGCACTGATCTGTTTCGCCTCGGCGCGCTCGGCGACCGGCCGGTCATCGATACCGCGGGCCAGCCGGTGCAGCGCGGCGCCGATACTTCCGCCCAGGATCGATACGGCCTCCACTTCGGGCAGGGCCGCGAACGCCCCGACCGTTTCGATCCCCAGTGCCCGCAACCGGCTCTCCGCCACCGGCCCGATCCCCCATAGTTTGCGCACCGGCAACCCGGCCAGCAACTCCTGCTGCTCACCGGGAGCGATCACCCTGATCCCGTCCGGTTTGGCCATTCCCGACGCGATCTTGGCGAGCTGTTTGCCCGTCCCCGCGCCCACCGAAGCCACCAGCCCGGTGCTTTCCCGTACCGCCGCCCGTAACTCCGCGCAGAAATCCATCACCGTGGACACCCGCGCCCCGGCCAGTTCCACCGGTTCACCGAACGCCTCGTCGAACGACAGGGTTTCGAGCACCGGGATCCGCTCCCGCAAGGTATCGAACACCCGTCCGCTCAGCACGCCGTACAACGCTCCGCGCGGCGGCACCACCACCGCCGTCACCCCCACCAACCGCCGTGCCTGATGCATGGGCATGGCCGACCGCGCCCCGAACACCCGCGCCTCATAACTGGCCCCCGCCACCACTCCGCGCGCCCCGGTCCCGCCGACGAGCACCGGCCGGCCCCGCAATGTAGGCCGGGTGAGCTGCTCACAGGAGGCAAAGAACGCGTCCATATCGATATGCAGCACCCAGCGCCGCGCTGTTTCCCCGGCGAACGCCTGCGGAGCTGCTCCGGCCCCGGGTTCGGAGCGGGCCTCACTCACCACCGGAGAGTCCGCCACACCTGGTTCCACCTCACTCACACCACTGGTCACGACCCTGTCGGCTCATACCGCGCAATCTACGCGCGCGCACCGACAGGCAGCCGGATCCCGGTCCCGCGGGGCCGTGCCGAGCCGCAGCGGCGACCGCTCCGCCGGTCCCCGCCGATTCGGACCGCATAATCGACAGCGCGTTCGGCGAGGTCAGGCGGGACATCCCCGAGCGGAGACGCGCGAGCTCGGGGCCGGAACCCCCGCGCGACCCGGGCGCGCCATAAACTCGGCCCATGATGATCCGCAAGGCTGTCATTCCCGCCGCCGGTATCGGCTCCCGGCTGCTGCCGCTGACGAAGGCGATCCCCAAGGAGATGCTGCCGGTCGGCGACAAGCCGGTGATCGAGCATACGGTGCGCGAGCTGGTGGCTTCCGGTATCACCGATATCACCATCGTGGTCAGTGGCGGAAAATCGTTGATTCAGGACCATTTCCGGCCGAACCCGGCGCTGGTCGCCCAGTTGCGCGCCGATGGTAAGACCGCCTACGCCGACGCGGTGGAGGAGGTCGGTGAACTGTCACGGCTCGGGCATATCACCTACCTGGACCAGCACGGCCCGTACGGCAACGGCACTCCCGTGCTGAATGCGGCCCGCGCCGCCGGAGACGAGCCGATGCTGGTGCTGTGGCCCGACGATGTGTTCGTGGCCGAGGTTCCGCGTGCCCAGCAGCTCATCCGCGCCTACGAGGCCACGGGCTGTCCGGTGCTGGCGTTGATGCCGATGAACCCGAACGAATCCCAGCGCTACGGCGTCCCGGTGGTGCGGGAGGATCTGGACGACGGGTTGCTGCGCATTTCCGGTCTGGTGGAGAAGCCCAAACCTGCCGATGCGCCCTCGGCCTACGCGGCGATCGGCGGCTACGTCGTCACGCCCGGCATCATCGACGAACTGCGCGCCCAGACCGAGAACTGGTACACCCATCGCACGGGTGAGGTGTACCTGACCGATTCGATCAACGCCTACGCCGCCGACCACGCCGTATACGGGCAGGTCATCCAGGGCCGCTGGTACGACACCGGCAACCCGGGCGACTACCTCGTCGCGCAGTTCGCCTCCGCGCTGGCCCATCCCGATTACGGTCCGCTGCTGCGGCGTCAGGTGGAGTGAGCGGAGCCGGCCTCAGAATCGCCGGATGCTGTGCACATAGAAGTGTTCGAGCGGCGTGAGCCCGACCGGAACACCGGCGCCGTAGGCGTTGAGAACTTGCCCGGATCCGGCGTAGATGCCGACATGGGACGCATCGCGGTTGATGATCACCACGTCACCGGGAGCCAGCGCGTACGGGGGTACGGCCGCACCGACCTCCGCCTGTTCCCAGGTGGTGCGCGGCAACAGCACTCCGACCTGGCGGAATGCCCACTGCACCAGGGCTGAGCAGTCCCAGGTGTCCGGTCCGGTGGCGCCCCATTCGTACATCTTCCCGGTTTGTGTGGTGGCGGCGGCGAGGGCGCCGAGGCCGGTGAGGGTCGATACCGGGAGTCCGGCCGATCCGCTGGCGCTGAGCGAACTGGATCCGGAGGCCGACCCGCTGGCGCTGCCGGAGGGCTGTGCCCACCCCGGTGCGGCCGCGATCGCGGTGACGGCCGTGGTGAGGAGTAAACCGGCGATACCTCGCCGCAGTGCAATTCCGATCACGTGCCCACCCTTCTGCCGGTCGATGCGCGAGACACCGTGCGGCGCCCCGGTTTACGCGCGGCATCCGCCGAGCAGGTGGCTACCGCGGACCATTGGAGCTACATCGGAGCGAACTCGCGCCGAGGTGACTCCACTCAGGTAGAACCGAACGAAATGATCACCGTTTCCGCTGTTCCCAAGAGGACGGTCGCAGCGGCATCGCGATGATTGTGCCCGGCAGAAGGGCGTTCACCAAGCAACCTGGCAAACATCTAGCATGTGATCTAAATCACAAAAATGTTTATTGCGTTTGCGTCAGGATGTCGTTCAAGGTCTTCAGGACCGCGTCCTTGGTGGCCGACGGCGACTCCACGTAGACACCCACCTGCCAGACCGGTTCACCGCCCGGTTCGGCGGCGAAGTAGCGGCTGAGATCGATGGTGTACTTGCCCTTGTCGTTCGTGGGCGTTTCCACGTACGAGGTGCTGGGGTCGAACTGCTCGGCCGCACCTTCGTTGTCGAACCAATCCGCATCGAACCGGGTCCGGGTGGCCGCATCACAGGTAGTTGGGCATTTACGCAGGATCAGGTTCACGCGCTGACCGGCCGAGGAATCCCCCTCATCGATACATCCCCACGCCTGGGCATCCGGGATCGTATCGATCGAACCCTTCATACAGCCCCAGGATCCCGGCGTCCGGAACGCGAACGGCCAATCCTTGAAAGCCATGGTGTAGGTGTCTTCGCCGTCCGCGAAGGTGGGGCCGAACAGCACCACCGGCGACAGCCCCTCCTTCCACGCCGGTGTGCCCGCGGCCGGCGGGGCCGCGCTCGTGGTGGTGGTCGATGTGGCCGTAGTCGTTGTCGCACGGGTCGTTTCCGTGGTGGTGCTCGTCCCCGCCGCGGTGTTCTCCTCCGATCCCCCCGACCGTAGGATCACCAACCCGGCCACACCGGCCAGCACCAGTACCACCACCACGGCCAGCACCGCGATGAGCGTGGCGTTGTTGTTCCGCGGCGGGCCTCCCTGCCCACCGGAGCCCAGCGGCGGTACCTCCCAAGCGCCCGACTGCGGAACAGCTTGCGGGACCTGCCCTGCGGTCTGTCCCCACTGCACCCCGGGCTGGCCGCCCTGCGCCTGATAACCCTGTTGCCACTGCCCCGACGGGGAGTCCCTCTTCTGTTGCCCTTCGGGCGCGTGCTGCCACCACTCGTCGGGATTGTCCGAAGTCATAGGTGCATACCCTAGTGCGCCACCCGATCCCGGTCATGGCCACAACCTCGCGGGCACCCGCACCCTCCGGGGACAATCACGCGAAGCGCCGGAGCACCGTCGCCGGCCATGCGTACAAGCCCGGGCACAGCCGGTTCCGGTAGACGGGCGCAGGGCGTCCGGTGCCCCGGAACACGGTCCTCACCGACGCTTCGGCTTCTCCTCGCCGTAAGGTGAACCACCGCACGTAGCGCAGGGCTTCGGTATCGGCGGGGTGCACGCGGTACGGGTTGGCGGCGTAAAGGCTGGTCACCGGGCCCCCGGACTCTCTCATTCGAGGAACACAGGTGGATCGGCGGTGTGCCGTGGTGTACTCGCACACCGCCGATCACCGGAAGGGCCCGGCCCCGTCTACCGGCTCGCCTTCGCAATCCGGGCCCGCGACCCGCCCGTCAGTTCGGCGCCGTCCGACCCGACCGGACCGAATTCCAGTTCCACCGCGAGGATCTCACCGGCGATGAGATCCCGGTGCGTCCGCGCCCACTGCTGCCGGTCGGCCGGTACTTCGAGTGTCGCAGTGATCCGGTCGGAGACGTCCAGGCCCAACGATTTCCGGGTTTCCTGCAGGTCGCGAATGATATCGCGAGCCCAGCCCTCCGCCTCCAGTTCCTCGGTGACCACCGAATCGAGCACCACCAGCCCGGCATTGCCCGGTAGCGCCGCGGTGGAATCCGGTTCGGCGGCCACCAGGCGCTGCGTGTATTCCTCGGGCAGCAACTCGATTCCGGCCGCGGTGACCACACCGTCGGCGCTCTCCGACCACTCCCCGGCCTTGACCGCCTTGATCACCCGCTGGACATCGCGACCCAGCCGCGGCCCCGCCGCCCGCGCGTTGACCGCCAGCTCGAACCGGCCGTGCGCGGCGACGTCGGTGGTCAGATCCACCTTTCGGACGTTCACCTCGTCGGCGATGATATCGGCGTAGGGCGCCAGCCGATCCGCGTCCGCGGCGGCAATGGTCACCTCCGCCAGCGGCAGCCGGACCCGCAGCTGCTGCGCCTTGCGCAGGCTCAGCACAGTCGAGCACACGGTGCGCGCTTCATCCATCGCCGCGACCAGTTCCGGGTCGGCGGGCAGCGTATCGGCGGCCGGCCAGTCGGCCAGATGCACCGACCGCCCGCCCGTGAGACCGCGCCAGATCACCTCGGTCACCAGTGGCAGCAGCGGCGCCGCCAACCTGCTCGCGACCTCCAGCACCGTATGCAGAGTATCGACCGCGTCCCGGTCCTCGGCCCAGAAGCGCGAACGCGACCGGCGCACATACCAGTTGGTGAGCGCATCGGCGAAGGTGCGCAGCTCCTCACAGGCCCCGGCGATATCGAACTCCGTCAGCGCCGCGGTCATCACGTCGCGGGTCTGCGCCAGCTTCGCCAGGATGTAGCGATCCAGCACATTCGCCGAATCCGTCCGCCAGGTACCGGCTTCGGATGCGTACAGCTGCAGGAACGTCCACGCGTTCCACAGGGGCCGCAGCGCATGACTCGCGCCCTCCCGGATACCGCGTTCGGTCACGATGAGGTTGCCGCCCCGCAAGACCGGCGAACTCATCAGGAACCAGCGCATGGCGTCGGAGCCGTCGCGCTCGAACACCTCGTTGACATCCGGGTAGTTGCCCTTGGACTTGCTCATCTTCAGGCCGTCGTCGCCCAGCACGATGCCGTGCGCGACCACGTTCGAGAACGCGGGGCTGTCGAACAGCGCGGTGGCCAGTACGTGCAGGGTGTAGAACCAGCCGCGGGTCTGCCCGTTGTACTCGACGATGAAATCGCCCGGGAAATGCGAGTCGAACCAGTCTTTGTTCTCGAACGGGTAGTGCACCTGGGCGAAGGGCATGGAACCCGATTCGAACCAGCAGTCCAGCACCTCCGGCACCCGGCGCATGGTGGAGCGCCCGGTCGGATCGTCGGGGTTGGGCCGGGTCAGCTCGTCGATCATCGGCCGGTGCAGATCGGTGGGCCGCACCCCGAAATCGCGTTCCAGTTCGTCGAGCGAACCGTAGACGTCGATCCGGGGGTAGGCGGGATCGTCGGAGGTCCACACCGGGATCGGGCTGCCCCAGTAGCGGTTGCGGCTGATGTTCCAGTCTCGCGCCCCCTCGAGCCATTTGCCGAACTGACCGTCGCGGATATGCTCCGGCACCCAGTTCACTCGTTTGTTCAGTTCCACCATCCGATCGCGGAACTCGGTCACCGCGACGAACCAGGACGGCACCGCCATATAGATCAGCGGCTGCCCCGACCGCCAGCTGTGCGGATACGAGTGCTCGATGGTCTCGTGCCGCAGTAGTTTCCCGGCGGCCTTGAGGTCCTTGATTATCACCGGGTTGGCGTCGAAGACCATCATCCCCTCGTACGGAGGCACCATCGAGGTGAACTTCCCGCCTGGGTCGAGCGGCTGCACCAGTTCGATCCCGTTGGCGCGGCACACCTCCATATCCTCCTCACCGAACGCGGGCGCCAGATGCACCAGGCCGGTACCGGAGTCGGTGGCGACATAGTCGGCCGACAGCACGCGATGCGCCCGGGGATGGCCGGCGAAGAAATCGAACGGCGGCCGGTACTCGAGGCCCACCAGCGCCGCGCCGTCGTACTCACCGAGCACCGCCGGTTCCTCGCCGAGTTCGCGGGCGTAGTGGCCGAGGCGTTCGGCGGCGAGCAGATATCGCTTACCGTCGACGCCGCGCACTTGCACGTAGCGCACATCCGGATGCACCGCGATCGCCAGGTTCGACGGCAGGGTCCAGGGGGTGGTGGTCCAGATCAGCGCCGCCACACCGTCGAGGTCGGCGAGTGGATGCTCGGCCGGTACCCGCAGCACCATATCGACGGTGACCGCCGGGTCCTGGCGCATCTTGTAGGCGTCGTCGAGCCGGGTCTCCTGATTGGACAGCGGCGTCTGCTCGTACCAGCTGTAGGGCAGCACCCGAAACCCCTGGTAGATGAGGCCCTTCTCGTACAGCGATTTGAACGCCCACATCACCGACTCCATGAAGTCGAGATCGAGGGTCTTGTAATCGTTGTCGAAGTCCACCCAGCGCGCCTGGCGGGTCACATAGTCGCGCCATTCCCCGGTATAGCGCAGGACCGAACTCTTGCACGCCGCATTGAATTCCGCGAGGCCCATCGAGTCGATCTGTGATTTGTCCGTGATACCGAGTTGCTTCTCCGCTTCTATTTCCGCGGGCAGCCCGTGACAGTCCCAGCCGAAGCGCCGTTCGACCCGTTTCCCGAGCATGGTCTGAAAACGTGGGATGACATCTTTGACGTATCCGGTCAGCAAATGACCGTAATGCGGCAGACCGTTGGCAAACGGCGGGCCGTCGTAGAAGACGAACTCGCCGGCGCCGGCCGCATCCGGCGCGACGGCACGGTTGTCGATGCTGGCGCGGAAGGTTCCGTCGGCGGCCCATACGTCCAGGACGGCCCGTTCCAACTCGGGGAAGGTCACGCCCGATCCACCGCCGAGATCGACGCGCGGATATGCGCTGCTGCTGGAATTCTCGTCCGCCATCGCGGATTCACATCTCCTCGTGCCCGGCGCCGCAGCGCTCCAATGTCGGCACGGGGACGACGACCGGCGCAATCGGTGCTCCGGTACCGCGGTACCACCCCGCTTGTCCGCCGGCCCGGCAGGCCGGGCGGACCACTCGTTACCAGCTGTAACGGGCTGACCCCGTTCGGTTCTACTGAGCGTGTACGACAGCGCACCCTATCCGCCGCACTGCGCCGTTCTTCCGAAGGCTCCCCGGTGATGGCCGGATCGTCGCCTGTCAGGTTTGATTCTAGCCGTGGCGGTCAACCACTAATACAGCCCGCCCCGCCGCACACCACGGAAGGACAGTTCGGTTCTCGCTCGTAGCAAGTCCTCGTCAGTGTTTCGCGTGCTGGTCCCGCGGCGGCAACTCCTCCTCGGGCGCGCGCATCGACAGCGCGCTCACCAGCAACACCACAGCACCGAGACCGCACACCACGATGCAGCCCCAGGCCCAGACCACCGAGCCGGTGGTCAGTGACAGGATCAGTAGAACCAGCCCGATCGCGGCGAGCGCCAGTGTCAAGACAAGCATGATGACCCCCAGGACAGCAAGCCGGGTGCCCGTTCGCGCCCAGCGGTATCGAGCGCTTACTCGCCCTGGCCGAACGATGCGGGAGCGAGCTGGTTGGCCCCGGTATCGAAGGTGTCACCCTCGTCCACCGGTACGGCCGACCCGCGGTTCTCCAGCTCCTCGAGCTGCGATTCCAGATACGATTTCAACCGCACCCGATACTCGCGTTCGAAGGTTTTCAGGGTCTGGATCCGGCTCTCGAGAACATTGCGCTGCTGGGTGATGGTGCCCATGATCTCGGTGTGCTTACGCTCGGCATCGGCCTGCAGCGCATCGGCCTTCTCCTTGGCCTGCCGCAGCTGGCTGTCGGACCGGGTCTGCGCATCGGAGAGCATGGCATCGGATTTGTGCCGGGCGTCGGCGATCATCTCTTCCGACCGGGCCCGCGCATCGTTGACCAGCCGCTCGGAATTGGTGCGCGCATTGGCCAGCAAATTCTCGGCTTCGCTCTTCGCGTCACTGGTGAGCCGGTCGGCCATTTCCTGCGCCAGGCTCAGCACCTTCGCGGCCTGCATATTCGCGTCGGCACCGGCATCCGCCGCGGCGGGCGCTGCCGGAACCACCGGTATGGGAACCGACGGCGGTGCCTGGACCGGCGGTTTCACCGGTTCCGGCGGCGGTGCCTGCTGCACCGGTTTACCGAGCCCGGCACCGGCCGGACCACGGCTGCTCTTGGCATCGGCCAGCTCCGCATCGAGTTCGGCAACCCGCTGGCGAAGATCTGCGTTCTCCTCGATCAGCCGGGAAAGTTCCTGCTCGACCAGATCCAGGAAGGCATCGACCTCGTCCTCGTTGTAGCCGCGTTTCCCGATAGGCGGTTTGCTGAACGCGACGTTGTGCACATCGGCTGGGGTCAGCGGCATGGAAGGATCCCTTCGCGCGTTGTCAGATCTAGCGGCTCTGGCAAGTCTTCTCGGACCATTCTGTCACACCGGAGCTACCGACCCGCCGAGGCCGCTGACGACGGACATCAGGATGAACACCAGGAACAGCAGGACCATAATCGACAAATCCAGTCGAATTCCGCCCAGCGAGACCGGTGGTATCAGCCGTCGCAGCAGCTTCACGGGGGGATCGGTGATCGTGAAGATCACCTCGAGTATCACGACGATCACCCCGGTGGGACGCCAGTCGCGGGCGAAACTACGGATGAACTCGACGATCACCCGGCTGATCAGCAACAGCCAGAAGATGAACAGTACGAAGTACAGCACCGCGAACAAGGCCACGGTCTCACTCTGCCGCAAAATCGGCGCGGTGCAAAATGCCCGCGCCGACTTCGTTCCCGCCCGGGTCGCGCCCGCCGCGGGCGCGACAGCCGCTATTTCTGGTTGTAGAAACCGGTTTCGGCAATCCGGCGGCGTTCCTCGGCCGATACGTCGACATCGGCCGGAGAGAGCAGGAACACCTTGGTGGCCACCTTGTCGAACGAACCACGCAGGGCGAACGCCAGCCCGGCGGCGAAATCGACCAGGCGTTTGGCGTCGGCGTTGCTGAGATCGACCAGATCCATGATCACCGGGTTGCCCTCCCGGAACCGTTCGCCGATGATCGCCGCCTCGCTGTAGTCACGCGGGCGCAGCGTGGTGATCTTGGACAAGGGACCTCCGTCCTCGAAGATCGCGGGACGGCGGGCGGCGGCCGGTTCGGGACGAACCCGTTCGGCCAGCCGTCGCTCCTCGGCGTCGGGATCGACTGCCAGCGCCCCCCTGGTCGCGCCGCGCAGGGAGGCGCCGCCGCCCGGACGATACCGGCCGGAGGCGGCGGCGTCGATCCGGGTGGGGCGGCGCGGGCCCTCGTAGTCGTCGGCGTAGGCGTCGCCCGGGTAGTCGTCCCGCCGCGGCGACGGATAGCTGGGCTGGTACGAGGACTTGTACGGAGCCTCGCGGTAGTCGGGACCGTCGTAGCGGTCCTCGGCGTACCGGTCGTAATCCGGACGGTCGTCGTAGTCGCGGGGAGCGCGGTCGGAGTAGTCACGCGGCCGGCGTCCGCCACGATCCTCGACCCCGCGGGGGGTGTGGTCGTCGACGTAGTCGTCCTCGTAATCCTCGAGCGGAACCATGCCGAAGTACGCCTTGAACTTGTGCAGTGTGCTCATGACTGCGCCTCGCTGCCGCTCGGCTCCGTCACGAGCACACTCGTGGCTGCGCCCATAACTCGCTCGCTGCGCTCACTCGGTGACTGCGCCTCGCTGCCGCTCGGCTCCGTCACGAGCACACTCGTGGCTGCGCCCATAACTCGCTCGCTGCGCTCACTCGGTGACTGCGCCTCGCTGCCGCTCGGCTCCGTCACGAGCACACTCGTGGCTGCGTCGTTTATACGCTCGCTGCGCTCGCTCATTCTGGTCGACCTTCCTTCGGCCCCGGTGGCGGCCGGGTGTTGAAGTCTTGCTCAGCCCTCGTCGTGTCCCAGCATATGTGTCGAATGTGACTGATGAGGTTTGTTTGCTACGCCGAGGTTATCGGTCGCTCGCCCATGAGGGCGGTACCGACACGCACACAGGTCGATCCATGGGCAATAGCTCTTTCAAGATCATTGGACATTCCGGCGGACAGTTCCGTGGCCTCGGGATGCACGGCCCGCAACCGGGTATGGACCTCGGCCAGTCGCGCGAATTCCGCGTCCGGGTCCGTGGCCAGCGGCGGAATTGCCATGATTCCGGCCAGCCGCAGTTCCGCGGATGCCGCGATCCGGTCCGCCAGCGCCGCAACACCGGCCGGCGCCACGCCGCCGCGAGCAGGATCGGAGTCAAGGCTCACCTGGATCAACACCTCCAAAGGCCCCTGCCGCTCACCGGCGTCCAGCGCCGCGGCGACGGCCGTTTCCAATGCGGTCGCCAGACGTTCGCTGTCCACCGAATGGACGGCCTGGGCCCAACGCGCCACCTGCCGCGCCTTGTTCCGCTGCAACCGGCCGATCAGATGCCAGCGCAGGGGCTGCAGATCGCGTAGTTCGTCCGCTTTGGCACCGGCCTCCTGGGGCCGGTTTTCGCCGAAGTCGTGGCGGCCCAGACGATGCAGCACGGCGATATCCGAGGCCGGAAAATATTTTGTCACCGGCAGCAGGCGTACCTCGCCGGAATCGCGGCCCGCAGCCGCACACGCAGCATCGATGCGGGCAAGCAGACCGGTGAGCCGGCGAGCCAGCACATCGGCGCGGGATGCGCTTCCCGATTCCGTCCGGCCGCTGTCCGGGACAGCACGGCCGGTGACCGCCCCGGCCCCGGTCGTCTCCGCCGGTCCGCTACGGGGCATACCACCCGCCGAATCCGCCGGGAACCCGATACGGTCGCGCTGCCCCGCACGCCCCATGCCGTTCATCGACTGTCACCGCGTATCGCTGTGATCATGAATCTCCTTCTCCGCACTCGGCTACCGGCCTTGCGGTCCCCGGCGTCGCGACCCGTGCGGTACCGGGTGCCCGCCGATTCACATCCCGGGCGTCAGAGCGCTCAGGTCGCGGGCTCCATCCAGATAACGCTGCCCAGGCGGCCCGTGGGTGCGCCGCGGCGATGGCTGAACAAGGTGGTGTCCTCGATGGTGCAGCGCGGATCCTCGGCGATGGCGCCGACGCCGGCCGCGGTGAGCTGACGCCGGATCCCGGCGCGCAGATCCAGTCCGGGCGTACCCCGTACCGTTGTTGTGGCACTGCCGGGCAGGTGCGCCTCGACATCGGCACGCATCTCGGCGGGCACCTCGTACCGGCGGCCGCTCGCCGCGGGCCCCAGCAACGCCCCGATCCGCTCGGGCCGCGCCCCGGCGGCGGTCATCGCCTCCAGTACGCGTGGCACGATCCCGATCCGCGCCCCGACCCGGCCCGCGTGGACCGCCGCGATCACCCCGGCTTCGTCGTCGGAGAGCAGGATCGGTACACAATCGGCGGTCAGCACCACCAGGGCCAGCCCGGGCCGCGTGGTGACCAGTGCGTCGGTGCCCGGTACCGGTTCGGTGCGCGGACCGTCGACCGTAGCCACGGTGCGCCCGTGGATCTGGTCCATCCAGATCAGGTGATCGGCCGGCAGGTCCAGGGAGGCGGCCAGGCGGGCGCGGTTGCGCCGCACCGCTTCCGGATCGTCACCGACATGGTCGCCGAGGTTGAACGAATCGTAGGGCGGCGCGGAGAAACCCCCCGCGCGCGTGGTCACTACCCGTCGAACGGTGAGTACCGGTGGCGCAGTCATGATGTCGAGCCTAGTAGGCGCAGCGGGGGTTCCCGTTCACCGACAGCGCACCGGCACGGAACGTGACGGGGGTACCACGGGCCCGTCGGCGAGTGCCCGGACCCGAAGAGACCGACAGGGCTCCGGGGCACGCCCGGAATTATCACCCCGGCGGCCGAGAACCGGCATCCGGGAGATGTGACCGGACGTTACCGATGCGCCGCGGGCGCCCGGCGGCATTCCGGCGCCGCGATCGGTCACTTCGCCCGCCGGCCCGGCCGCGCCGGGTCAGCGGCGCATGAAATCCGGTACATCGACGTCGTCGTCATCGTCGGGGAGATCCGACGACGGCTGGATATGCGACCGGGTGTTGTGTGCGAGGGTCGGGTCCACCGGCGGGCGGCTGCGTTCGGTATCGCGGTAACTCGGCGCCGGGCCGCGCGCGATCGACGAACCGGTATCGGACGACCGGATGGACGCGGACTCCTCGGAGTGACCGCGGGCCGCGCCGAGTTCGGCAGTACGGGAATGGCCGAGTTCGGCACTGCGTGCGGACTGCGCGGAGATCTCCGCCGTCCGCCCGGAACCGAGCGATCCCCGGCTGCTCGCCGTATCGAATGTGCGTCTGGTCGGGCCGCCGCCGTCGAATCCCGCGGCGATAACGGTCACCCGGACCTCGTCGCCGAGTGAATCGTCGATCACCGTACCGAAAATGATGTTGGCCTCGATATGAGCGGCTTCCTGCACCAGCGACGCAGCCTCGTTGATCTCGAACAATCCGAGATCCGAGCCGCCGGCGATCGAGAGCAGTACGCCGTGCGCACCGTCCATCGAAGCCTCCAGCAGCGGCGAGTTGATCGCCGCCTCGGCCGCTTTCACCGATCTGCCCTCGCCGCGGGAGGAACCGATACCCATCAACGCGCTTCCGGCGCCCGACATCACGCTCTTGACGTCGGCGAAGTCGACGTTGATCAGACCGGGGGTGGTGATGAGATCGGTGATGCCCTGCACACCGTTGAGGAGTACTTCGTCGGCGGAACGGAAGGCGTCCATCAGACTCACTGCCGCATCGCCGAGCTGCAGCAGCCGATCGTTGGGGATCACGATCAGCGTATCGCAGGATTCGCGCAGCATATTGATGCCGACCTCGGCCTGGTTACCGCGGCGTTTGCCCTCGAACGAGAACGGCCGGGTGACCACACCGATGGTCAGCGCACCCAGTTTGCGCGCGATGCTCGCGACCACGGGGGCCCCGCCGGTACCGGTACCGCCACCTTCGCCGGCGGTCACGAATACCATATCGGCGCCCTTGAGCACCTCTTCGATCTCGTCCTTGTGATCCTCGGCGGCCTTGCGGCCGACTTCCGGGTCGGCGCCCGCGCCGAGTCCCCGGGTGAGCTCACGCCCGACATCGAGCTTCACGTCGGCATCGCTCATCAGCAGTGCCTGGGCGTCGGTGTTCACCGCGATGAACTCCACGCCCTTCAGGCCCTGCTCGATCATTCGGTTGACGGCGTTCACGCCGCCGCCGCCGATACCGACGACCTTGATCACGGCAAGGTAGTTGTGCGGGGGCGTCATGAGCTCTCGCCTTCCTTCGATCCAAAGTCTGTCGTTTCCGGATACCCCGTACCGGTCCGTGTGATCGCAATCCGCGAACCGCGGTCCGGGCGAACCCTGAACCTCAACCATAGGGTTGGAGTTATGTCAAGTATCCGACTGGTGCCGAACGCTATTCGCCGCCGTCTCGATCCGCTCGCAGGCGCGCCGAGACGATCAGCAGTTTCTTCGGCGAACTCGCCGCCGACCCGGCGGTGCCCGTCGTATCGTGAACGGTTGCCGTACGGCCCGCGCCCACATCGTGGTACGCCCCCGGCACCCGCGGCAGGTAATCGCCGCGCGATCGTCCGGGGACGCCGCGAGGCGGCGGACCGGACAGGGCCGAACCGAACAAGATTGCTGGAGTTCATCTTACCGTGACCAGACTGGGACTCGAGACGTCGAACACGGTTCCCGGACGCGTCAGCAGCGGTAGCACCACCGCCGATTTGCGTTCGCCGTCCTCGCTGCTGCCCCACAGTACCGTGCGACCGTCGCGCAGTGTCAGCGAAATATCCGAGACGGTTTCGGCATGCACGGTGTCCACCTGCACCGTCAATTCCGGCGGCAGCGCTCTCGCCACGGCAACCGCCGCCCGGGTCAGTACATCGGCACTGCCCGGCTTCTCGGTCACCAGTTCCGGCACCCCGATCGGCGCCGGTTCGATGGCGTACTCGATCCCGTCCGCGTCCAGTAGATGCGCGCCCTCGGCGGTGTCGTAATACAGCACCGGAGTTCGCGGTTCGATCCGCACCCGCACCGTCGAGGGCAGCACCCGTTGCACGCGGACACTGCGCACCTTCGGAATAGTGGCCACGCGCTGGGCCATTGCGGCGGTATCGATCCGCAGAATCGATCCCTGGTCCGGGATCTGCAGCAGTTCCCGGATACGATCCTCCGGGATCGCGCCCGCCCCCTCGATCCGCACCTCGCGTACCGACAGCATCGGTGAGAACCACGCCAACGCGGCGAAGGTGATCACCAGTGCTACCGCGGGCACCGCCCACAACCGGAAACGCCGTGACCGGAACATCCCGAATCGCCGCGTCCCGGATCGCACTCCGCGTCACCGCCCGTACTGCGGACGTGCGCGTAGTCCGTCCAGGATCTGGCTGCCGAGCATGGTGACATCTCCGGCGCCCATCGTGATCACCACATCGCCGGGCTGGGCCAGCCCGGCCACCTGCCGGCCCACCCGCGACATATCCGGTTGGTAGTGCACGGGTTTGCCGACCGCCTGGGCGACCAGCGCACCGTTGACACCGGGTAACGGCTCCTCCCGCGCCCCATACACATCGAGGACCACGACCTCGTCGGCCAGGTCGAGGGCGGACCCGAATTCGGCGGCGAAAGTCGCGGTGCGGCTGTACAGGTGCGGCTGGAAGACCACGATCACCCGGCCGCGGCGCGACCGCGCGCCGTCGCGGGCCTCCTGGTCCACCAGTTCCGCGGCGGCGCCGAGCACGGCGCGGACCTCGGTGGGATGGTGGGCGTAATCGTCGAAGACGCGGACACCGTTCTCCCGGCCCACGAACTGGAAACGGCGATGCACCCCGCCGAAACCCTCCAGCCCCTGGATGATCTCGTCGATATCGGCGCCCGCGGCCCGCGCCGCCAGCAGCGCCGCCAAGGCGTTGAGCGCCATATGGCGGCCCGGCACCGACAGTCGCAGAGTACGCGGCGCGGGTTCGCCGGTGAGCTGGAACTGGGCGATACCGCCCACATCCCGCGGTTCCCAGCTGTGCAGCCGGACCCCGACCGGGACCGGCGCATCGGGCAGATCACCGGACCCGTAACCGAGCACCCCGACACCGCGTTCGGCCAGCCGCGGCCCGACCCGTTCGGCCAGTGCCCGCGCGCCGGGATCGTCCAGGCACACCACCAGCAGGCCGCCCGTGGTGAGCCGGTCGGTGAAATCGTCGAATACCTGCACATAGGCTTCGTCGGAGCCGAAGAAGTCGAGATGGTCGGATTCGATATTGGTGACCACGGCGACATCCGGGTCGTACTGCAGCAGCGAACCGTCGCTCTCGTCGGCCTCGGCGACGAAGGTGGCACCGCTGCCGTGATGGGCGTTGGTGCCCGCCTCGTTGAGTTCACCCCCCACCGCGAACGACGGGTCCAGCCCGCAGTGCTGCAACGCGACGATGAGCATCGACGTAGTGGAGGTCTTACCGTGGGTTCCCGAGACGAGCAGGGTGCGATGACCGTTCATCAAGGCGGCCAGGACGGCCGGCCGCAACAGCACCGGAATATCGCGGCGCCGGGCCTCGACCAGTTCGGGATTGGTTTTGGGAATGGCGGCGTAGGTCGTCACCACCACCGTGGGACCGCCCGGCAGCAGATCCAGGGCGCCGGCGTCGTGACCGATACGCACCTGTGCCCCGCGGGCCCGTAACGCCAGCACACCGCGGCTCTCCTTGGCATCGGAGCCGGAGACCGCACCCCCGCGCGACAACAGGATCCGGGCGATCCCCGACATCCCGGCGCCACCGATTCCGACCATATGCACCCGGAGCAGTTCCGGCGGAAGTGTGCCCGGTCCGGCGGGAGCCGCCGCCACCTGGTCCTCGCTCACCGGCCCGCCGCCCGCAACACGATCCGCGCGACCTCGTCGGCGGCATCGCGGTGGCCGGCGCCGGCCGCGGCGCGGCCCATCTCGGCAATGCGTGCAGGATCCGTGAGCAGCGGTATCACCTCGTCGATCACATATTTCGCGGACAGTTCCGGGTCACCGACGATTCTGCCACCACCGGCGGCGACAACGGGCCGGGCGTTGAGTTCCTGTTCGCCGTTTCCGTGTGGAAGCGGCACATACACGGCAGGTAGGCCCACCGCCGATACTTCGGCGACGGTCATCGCGCCGCTGCGGCAGACGGCCGCGTCGGCGGCCGCATAGGCCAGATCCATCCGCGAAAGATAGGGCACCGCGACGTAGGGGGCGCGGGGGTCCGGGGACGGCACCTCGAGGGTGTTCTTGGGACCGTGCGCGTGCAGCACCGAGATACCGGCCGCGGCCAGTTGCGGCGCGGCGCCGGAAATCGCGTCGTTGATCGACCGCGCGCCCTGCGACCCGCCGAACACCAGCAGCACCGGCCCCTCGGCAGGTAGCCCGAAATGGTCGCGGGCCTGCGCCCGCAGCCCGGCCCGGTCCAGTGAGGTGATCGCCGAACGCACCGGGATCCCGACGACGTCCGCGGCCAGTCCAGAATCCGGTACCGCCGCGAGAACCCGGGTCGCGCGGCGGGCGCCGACCTTGTTCGCAATACCGGCTTTGGCATTGGCCTCGTGCACCACGACCGGTACCGCACGCCGGCGGCGCAGCACACCGGGACCGGCGGCGAGATACGCCGGCAATGCGACGTAACCGCCGAAACCCACGATCACGTCGGCGTCGACCGCGTCGATGATCTCCCGGGTACGCGCCACGGAAGCCCGCACCCGGCCCGGCAACCGCAGCAGATCCATACTCGGTTTCCGCGGCAGCGGCACCGGCGGAATCAGCTCCAGTGGATAGCCGCGCTCGGGGACCAGGGTCGTTTCCAGACCGCGCTGGGTACCCAGCGCGGTCACCCGGGTGCCCGGGGCCAGCCGGCGCAGGGCATCGGCCACGGCCAGGGCCGGTTCGATATGTCCCGCGGTGCCGCCGCCGGCGACGATCACCGATATCCCGTCCGCGCGCGGCGCCGAACCGTCCCGGCCCGCTTCCGGCCGGGTCGAATCCTCGTGGGCGGACTGAGCTGCGCTCACCTGTACTTTCCCCGTTCTCGTCCGTGTGTCACCGAATAGCTGGGTTCCCAGGCCCGCGTCGCCCGCAGCGTATCGGTACCGCGACTGTTGGCCCGGGTGCGGGTACGCGGCCGGTCACCGTCGCGCGGGGTCGCGCGGGCGGGTGATCTGTCGCCCGCGGCCGGCGTACCCGAACGCGACCGGGGCGGATGGTAGATCTCCGGTTTGGGCAGGCGCAGCAGCCGGCTGACCCGGCCGTCCTGCCCGGCATGCAGGGCCGCCACCGCCTCGGGTTCGTGCCGGGCGGCGTTGGCGATGATGCCGAACATCAGCAGGGTCAGCGCCAGCGACGAACCACCGGCCGAGACCAGGGGCAACTGCAGCCCGGTAACCGGCAGCAGGCCGACCACGTATCCGATATTGATGAGTGCCTGCCCCGTGATCCAGGTGGTGGCGGTGGCGGTGAGCAACCGCAGGAAGGGGTCCACCGAGCGTGCCGCGATCCGCAAACCGGTGTAGACGAACAGCGCGAACAGCCCCAATACCAGCGCACAACCCAGAAATCCCAGCTCCTCACCGATGATGGCGAAGATGAAATCGTTGTGCGAGTTGGGCAGATAGCTCCATTTGGCGCGGCTCTGGCCCAGTCCGCGTCCCCACAGCCCGCCGTCGGCGAGCGAGTACAAAGCCTGACGGGCCTGATAGTTGATGCCCTGTGGATCGTCGCCGGGATTGAAGAAGGCCCGCATCCGGTCGGAACGGTATCCGGCCGACAGCGCCAGTACCAGGGCGGCGACGGCCCCGGAGGTGAGAATGGCGAGGAACAGCCGCAGCGGCAGACCGCCGAACCACAGCAGCGCCAAGAGCACGATACCCATCGCGATGGTGGTGGAAAGGTTCGGCTGCAGCACGATCAGCAAGCAGACCAGCAGCCCGGCAGGCACCAGCGGGACCAGGATGTTCTTGAGCCCGCCCGGATCGTTCGCGGCGCGCGCCGCCGCGCGCCGCGAGACCAGCAGGTGGGCGCCCCAGACCACGAAGGTCACCTTCACGACCTCGGAGGGCTGGATCGAGAACAGGCCGAGGTCGATCCAGCGGCGCGCGCCGTTGACCGTACTGCCCACTCCGGGAATCAGCACCAGCACCAGTAACAGCACCGATACGGCGAACAGCGGAAAGGACACCTGCCGCAACCAGCGCAGCGGGATCCGCAGTGCCAGATAGAACAGCACGGCGCCGATCACCGCGTACATGGCTTGCTGTACGAACAGCGCGTACGCCGATCCACCGTCCGCGTAGGATTCGACGCTCGACGCCGACAGCACCATCACCAGTCCCAGCACGGTGAGCAGGGTTGCGATGGTGAGCACCAGGTGGAACGAGGCGAGCGGTCGCGCCAGCCAGGCGCCGAACCGGCCGGCCTGCACCTGTCGCGTACCGCGCGGTCTCATAACCGCCGCCCGAGGTCCTCGTCCTTCAGCTCCTCGACCGCGCCGGCGAAACTGCGGCCCCGGTGGGTGTAATCGGTGAACATATCCAGCGACGCCGCGGCCGGTGCCAGCAGCACGGTATCGCCCGGTCCGGCGAACGCCGCCGCCTCCCGCACCGCGCGGGCCATGACCGCGTCGGCGATATCGGTATCCCGCGTGCCGGTGATCGCTTCGTTCCTGAGGGTCCGACCCATGCCGGAATGGTCTCGCGTATCCAACTCCACGACGGGGACTTCCGGCGCGTGTCGCGCCAGCGCGGCCGCGAGCACGGGGGCGTCCACACCGAACAACACCACGGCGACCAGGCGCTCGGCCACCTCCTCCACCAGATCCTCGACACCGGCGCCCTTCAGCTGACCACCGGCCAGCCAGACCACATGCTGATGGCCCAGGATCGACGAACGCGCGGCATGCGGGTTCGTGGCCTTGGAATCGTCGACGAACTCGACCCCGCCCAGTTCCCGCACCAGCGCCGACCGATGCGGGCCGACCTTGTGCTCCACCAGCCCTTCCCGGACGAACTGCGGTGCGACGTCGATCGCCCGCGTGAGCGCGGACGCGGCCAGGGCGTCGGCGATTCCGGCCGGACCGGGTGGGCTGATCTCTTTGGCCTCGGCCAGGATCGCCGCCTTGGTGAACGCGCGGTCGAGGAGTTTGCCGTCGACGACGCCGAGTTCGCCGTCGGCGGGCACACCGATTCGGAAACCCACGGTGCGGCGTGCCTTGGACCGGCGGGCCAGGCCCGCCGCGATGGGATCGTCGAGTCCGACGATCCCGATCCGGCCCAGCAGAGCCCGCGCCTTGGCCGCGGCGTAGGCGTCGAGGCCGCCGTGCCAGTCCAGATGGTCCTCGGCCACGTTGAGCACCACACCGGCCTCCGGGCGCACCGAGGGCGCCCAGTGCAACTGGAACGAGGACAATTCCACCGCCAGTACCTGCGGACCGGGGTTGCGGCGCAACGCGTCGAGAATGGGCAGGCCGATATTCCCGCAGGCCACGCTCGGGATACCGGCGGCCCGCAGGATGGAATGGGTCATCGCGGTGGTGGTGGTCTTACCGTTGGTTCCGGTGACCACCAGCCATTTCCGGACCGGACCGTAGAGCCGGGCCTGATCCACCCACCAGGCGAACTCCACATCGCCCCAGACCGGGATGCCCTCGGCCACCGCCGAGGCGAGTACGGGCGAATCCGGCCGCCAGCCCGGGCTGGTGATCACCAGCGCGAACCGTGACCAGTCGGTGCTCTCCAGTTCGGGTGCCGGGGCGATATCGAGCCCCAGTTCGGCCGCCTCGGCCAGCGCGTTCGCCCCGTTGTCGGTGACCACCGGGCGGGCGCCGATATCGCGCAGCGGCGCGATCAGCGATCGGCCCGACACTCCCCAGCCGGCGACCAGGACCTCCCGGCCGCGTAAGAATTCCAGCATGGGCCCCGGCGAACGCAGGGCCCGCGGTGCATGATCCTCCATCGTCAGCTCACCCGACCGCCGAGAGATATTCGCTGTAGAACAAGGCGAGCCCGGCTGCCGAGGCCATTGCGGCCAGCAACCAGAACCTGATGATCACCGTGGTCTCTGCCCATTTGCTCAGTTCGAAATGATGATGGAACGGGGCCATCTTGAACAACCGGTTGCGAGTGGTGCGGAAAACCGCGACCTGCAGCGCCACCGACGCCGCCTCGGCGACGAACAGCGCGCCGATGACGACCATCAGCAGTTCGGTGCGGGTGGTGACGGAAATTCCGGCGAGCAGACCGCCCAGCGCCAGCGAACCGGTATCGCCCATGAAGATCTTGGCGGGCGCGGCGTTCCACCAGAGGAATCCGATACACGCCGCGGTCCCCGCCGCGCAGACCAGCGCCAGATCCAGCGGGTCGCGCACGTTGTAGCAGCCGGTTTCGGGTTTGGTCTCGCACGAGTGGTAGTACTGCCAGAACGTGATGACCACATAGCCGCCCAGCACCAGGCTCATCGACCCGGCGGCCAGACCGTCCAGGCCGTCGGTGAGGTTCACCGCGTTCGACCAGGCCACGACGATGAAGCAGATGAAGGCCAGGAACACCACCACGCTCATGGTGACGGTGTTGATATCGCGCACATACGACAGTTGCCGGCCGGCCGGGGTCAGCCCGTTACCACCCGGGAACTGGAGGGCCAGCACACCGAACACGACCGCGGCGGTGACCTGTCCCAGGTACTTACCCGCGGCCGTGAGCCCGAGGTTGCGGCCCTTGCGGATCTTGATGAAATCGTCGATGAAGCCGACCACGCCCAGCGCCGTGGCCAGGCCGAGCACCAACAGCGCGGAGGCGGTGGGCCCTTCGGCGTCGTAGCCGATACCGATCAGATGCGAGCCGAGGTACCCGGCCCACATACCGATGATGATCGCGACCCCACCCATCGTGGGGGTGCCGCGCTTGGACTGGTGGCTGGCCGGTCCGTCGACCCGGATCTCCTGCCCGAAACCGCGCCGGGCGAATATCCGGATCAGCAGCGGGGTCAACAGGATCGACACCGTCAGTGCGATCGCCGCCGCGAACAAGATCTGTCTCAACGCACTGCCTCCGTGCCTGCCCCATCGGCGGCCGAGCCGCCCGGCGCCGACGTACCGGCACCCGTGTTCTTGCTTCCCGCGGCCAGCAGCTTCTCGGCCACCGCCCACAGTCCGACCGACTGCGATGCTTTCACCAGCACCACATCACCTGCTTCGACTTCGGCGTCGAGCAACCGTACGGCCGCTTCGATATCCGGGACGAGCACCGACTCCTCACCCCATGAGCCTTCCATGACCGCTCCCTGGTGCATGCCCCGGGAGGGCCGTCCGGTGCCGACCACGATGAGCCGGTCCACATCCAGGCGGACCGCCAGCCGGCCGATACCGTCGTGTTCGACCACCGATTCCGGGCCCAGTTCGGCCATCTCCCCCAGCACCGCCCAGCTGCGGCGCGGTGTGTCACCCGACCGGGCCATGGTGACCAGCGCTTTGAGCGCGGCGCGCATGGAATCGGGGTTGGCGTTGTACGAATCGTTGATCACCGTGACCCCGGTGGCACCGGTGCGCACGTCCATCCGGCGGGCCGAGGCCGCACGGGCCCCGGCGAGTGCGGCGGCGAGCGTGTCGAGATCGGCGCCGCATTCGAGCGCCACCGCGGCCGCCGACAGCGCGTTGCCCACCTGGTGTTCGCCGTGGACGGCCAGGGTGATGTCGCGGTCGCCGTGCGGGGTGCGCAGGGTGAACGAGGCGCGGGCCTGCTCGTCGAGCGTGATGGCTTCGGCTCGGATCTGTGCCGCGGGGCCCTGACCGACCATCACCACCCGCGCCGACGTCCGCGCGGCCATCGCACTGACCTGTGAATCGTCGGCGTTGAGAACGGCCAGCCCGGTTCCGGGCAGCGCCTCCACCAGCTCGCCCTTTGTCTTGGCGATCGCCTCCCGGCTGCCGAATTCGCCGAGATGGGCGGTGCCGACGTTGAGCACCACACCGATACTCGGGGGCGCCACCCGGGCGAGCGCGGCGATATGGCCCGGGCCGCGGGCCGACATCTCCAGCACCAGGAACCGGGTGTCCGGACCGGCGCGCAGCGCAGTCCACGGATGCCCGAGTTCGTTGTTGAACGATCCCGGCGGGGCCACGACCGGACCGAGCGGAGCCAGGACCGCCGCCAGCAGATCCTTCGTCGAGGTCTTCCCGGAGGAACCGGTGACACCGATAACGGTCAGTCCGCCCGCGGCGACCAGTCGCTGTACGCTCGCCCGGGCCAGCGCGGCCAGCGCCGCCAAAACCGCGGCACCGGAACCGTCGGAATCGTGTTCGAGAGCAAGCGCATTCGACGACCCGGCCGGTACCGGCGGGACGACGACGGCCGCAACACCGACCGGCCGGGCGGCCAATACCGCCACAGCCCCCGCCGCCAGCGCGGTCGCCGCGAAATCATGGCCGTCGACCCGTTCTCCGGGCAGCGCGACGAAAAGACCGCCGGGACCGATACGGCGCGAATCGAATTCGACCGTACCGGTGACCGTCACCTCGGGATCGCCGACATCGTACAGCCGGCCGCCCACGATCTCGGCGACCTCCCGCAAGGTGAATCCGGCCGGGACCGGACCCGCGGCCGTGCCGGGGTCCGGTGTCTCGGTGGGTTCCTGGTTCACCGACCACCGCCAGAAATGATCCCGTCCGTACGCGGTCTGCACCGGTAGCCGACTCCGCCGGCCCAGCCACGACCATGACCACGCTCCGGCAGCGACGACCGCCCCGCCCGCGCTTCGACCGCGCCGGACCCTGCTCCGCGTATACCGCGCCTCGAGATGATGTCGATCATGGAATCGTCATGTCCTCCGCATTCGCACCCTGCGGACGGTCCGGCCGGGTCGACGCGATCGCCGCGGTGAGCGCCTCCCGGTCGTCGAACGGATATTTCACGCCCTGGATCTCCTGTCCAACCTCATGTCCTTTACCAGCCACCAGCACCACGTCCCCGGCGCGCGCCCAGGCCACAGCGGCCTCTATCGCCGCCGTCCGGTCGCCGATATCGCGCACCTCACCGCGCTGTTCGGCGGGCACACTCTGTGTCCCCGCCACCAGAGCCGCGCGGATCGCGGCCGGATCCTCGCTGCGCGGATTGTCGTCGGTGACGATCAGCAGGTCTGCGCCCCGCGCCGCGGCCGCGCCCATCAGTCCACGTTTGCCGGTATCGCGATCGCCGCCGGCGCCCACTACCACCGCCAGCCGGCCCGCGCCGCCCGCGGCGGCCAGATGGGCACGCAGGGTCGCGATCACCGATTCCACGGCGGCCGGTTTATGCGCGTAATCCACCAGGGCCAGGAAGTCCTGCCCCCGATCCACCCGCTGCATCCGGCCCGGTACGTCCACGGTGGCCAGCGCGGGGGCGGCGGTGGCCGGATCGACCCCGGCCGCCGCGCATACCGCGAGGGCGAGCAGTCCGTTGGCGACGTTGTAGTCACCCGGCAGCCGCAACCGCACCGTCGTCTCCCCGGCGGGCCCGGCCGCGGTGAACTCCTGTTCACCGCCGTGCATGCGCGCGGGCCCGGCCAGCGACCAGTCCGCCGGGCCGGTCGTACAAACCCGCACCGGTGCGGCCAGGCCGTCGGCGAGCCGGCGCCCCCACGCATCGTCGATGTTCACCACCGCGGTACGCGCCGCCACCGGCGAATCCGGTTCGAACAACCGGCGTTTGGCGGCGAAATAGTCTTCGAAATCGGCGTGGAAATCCAGGTGGTCCTGCGACAGGTTCGTGAACGCGCCCACCGCGAATCGCACACCGTCCACCCGGCCCAGCGCCAGCGCGTGACTGGACACCTCCATCACCACGGCGTCCACGCCCTGTTCGACCATCAGCGCGAAGATGGCGTGCAATTGCGGCGCTTCGGGCGTGGTGAGCGCACTGGGTACCCGACGGCCGCCGATCCGGGTCTCGATGGTGCCGATCAGCGCCGTGGCGCGGCCCGCGGCGGCAAGTCCGGCCTCCACCAGATAGGAGGTGGTGGTCTTACCCGAGGTGCCGGTGATCCCGACGATGGTCAGCCGTTCCGACGGATGGCCGTAGATCGCCGCCGACAGCTCGCCCAGCACGGCGCGCGGGTTCTCCCGCACCACCACCGGCACCCCGAGATCACCCGCCACCTCGGCGCCGGCGGGATCGGTCAGCACCGCGACCGCGCCGCGCGCTACCGCGTCCGCGGCGAACCGGGCGCCGTGCGCCCGCGAACCGGGTAGTGCGGCGAAGAGATCACCGGGTAGGACAGCGTCGGAGCGCTGCTCGATACCGGTGATCCGCAGGTCGGCGGGTATCGCCGGCCGGGGGTCGGCGACGATCGTTTCGAGCAGATCGGACAGCGGTGTCGACGGCGGCCGGGCGGGCCGCAGCACGTGCTGGCTGGACTGCGCGGGCACGGGGTTCCTCTCTGCATGATGAAGCGCGCGGATACGACGACGAGTCAGGTTACCGACGCCGCGTCCGGACCGAGCAAGCCGGTTCGCCGAATCACGACGCCTGCAGGACGAACTGTTGTTCCGGTTGCCGCGACGGCGGTATCCGATCGCGCTGCAACGCCCAGGAGGCGATATCGTGGAACAGCGGCGCCGCCGACTGTCCACCGCCACCGTCGGAGCTGCGTTGCGGAGCGTCCAGCATCAATCCGATCACGTACCGGGGATCGTCCGCGGGTGCGATACCGGCGAAGGTTATCCAGTACGAATCGCTGGAATAGCAGCCGCAGTCCGGGTCCACCTGCTGTGCGGTTCCCGTCTTGCCGGCGATCCGGTATCCCTCCACCGCCGCCGCGGCGCCGGTACCCATCTGGATACCGGTCGGGTCGTTCTGAACCACCGACTGGAACATCGTCCGCACAGTGCGGGCCGTCTCCGGACTCACCACCCGCACCCCTTCGGGCGCCGGCTCTTCGGTACGCGAATCGTCCGGTGCGACCGTCGCGCGGACGATCCGGGGCGGCACTCGCACCCCGTCGTTCGCAATGGCCTGGTACATACTCGTCATCTGCAATGTCGTCATCGAAAGCCCCTGCCCGATGGGCAGGTTCGCGAAAGTGCCGCCCGACCACTGATCGCGGGCGGGCAGCAGGCCCGGGCTCTCCGCGGGCAAGCCGACCCCGGTCCGCTGGCCCAGGCCGAATCGGTCGAGCATATCGGCGAACCGGTCCTCCCCGATGCGCTGCGCCAGCATCAAGGTGCCGACATTGGAGGATTTCCCGAAGATCCCGGTGGTGGTGTAGGGCTCGACGCCGTGCTCCCAGGCATCACCGACGGTCACCCCGGACATCTGGATTTCGCCGGGAACCTGATGCACTTCGTGTGGATCGGTCAGGCCGTATTCGATGGCGGCCGCCGCGGTCACCACCTTGTTCACCGAACCGGGTTCGAACGGCCGGGTCACCGAAGGGTTGTCCAGTCCGGCCGGATCCCAGTGCTCGGGGCCCAGGGCGGGGTTGAACGTATTGTCGTTGGCCATCGCGAGGACCTGGCCGGTTTTGGCGTCCAGTACCACCGCGGACGCCGATTTCGCGCCCGATCGGTCCTTGGCCTGCTGAATCTGCTGCTGCACGTAGTACTGCAGGTACGAGTCGATGGTGAGTTCGATATCGTTGCCGTCCACCGCGGGCTGGCGGTCACGCCAGCTCCCCGGGATGACCGCGCCGTCCGAGCCGCGATCGTAGGTGTAGGAACCGTCGGTGCCGGCCAGTACCGAATCGAGGGCGCCCTCGAGCCCGACCCGGCCGTGCCCGTCCCATCCGGTGGCGCCGACGATATTCGCCGCGAGCGAGCCGCCGGGATATTCACGCAGGTCCTGCCGTTCCGACCCGACCTCGGGGAACTTCGCGGTGATGGTATCGGCTTTGCGTGGATCGACATTGCGGGCCAGATATACGAACGGTTCGTCACTCCGCAGTTTCGCCAGGAGCTCGTCCTCGTCCGGCCCCTCCGGGCCGAGCACGTCGTGCACTGTGCGCGCGATCTCCTGAAGGCGTTCATCGGGCTCGGGAGCCGTATCGTCGGCGGCCCGGGCATCGGCGAGATCCTTGCGCACCCGCACCGGCTGGAAGCTCAACGCCTGGGCGATCACCGTGAGCGCCAGCGATTTCCCGTGCCGATCGGTGATGGTCCCGCGCGTAGCGGGCAGATCCTGGTACGTGGTCCGCTGCCCGGCGGCCTGCGCGGAAAGCGCGGGTGCGGAAATGGTCTGGATCCACAACAGCTGCAACGCCACCACGGTCAGCGCGACGAGCATGATCACCCGGCCCACGCCCAGCCGGATCCGTACCGGTCCGTCCTTCTTCGACCCGCGCGAACGGACGGGCCGGCGGGCGGCGGGGGCCGGACGGGCCTTCGCCGCATCTCGGTTCACCGCGGTACGGGACTTCGGCGCGCCGCGCCCGCGTCCCGACCCGCGCCGATTCACCGCATCTCCTCCCCGGCAACCGCTCCCGGGGCTCCCGCGGGCGCCCCGGCCGGAGCCGGTGGCGGTACGGCCGCGCCGCCGTCACCGGCAGCCGGACCTTCCCCGGTGACCGACGCGCCCGGGGGCGGCGGTACGGCCGGGGCCGAGGTTTGGTTCGCACTCACCGTGCCCGGCGCCGGTACGCCGGCCGGGCCCGGTTCGACCGGTGCCGCGGCGTCGTCCACCGGAGCGGGTGCTCCCGGACCCGGAACAGCGGGCAATTCCGGCTCGTCTCCCGTGCCCGGAGCAACCGGCGCACCGGTGTTCTCCGGCGCGGGGGCCGCGTCTACGGGCGAGTGTCCCGGTACCGGCGCGCCCCCCGGGGCCGGCACCGGCTGCGGATCCACGCCCGGGGCAGCCAGCACATCGCCCTGGCCGGGATTCGCGGCAGGTGCGGGCGGCGGGACCGGTACCGGAACCACCCGCTCCCCCGGGTCGGCACCGTTGGGGGGGACCGCCCGCGGCGGCGTGTTCAGCGGCGGTGCGGGCGGGCCCTGCGCGGGGGCGGGCTCACCGATCACCGTGATCGTTCCGTCCGGCGCCACCACCAGGCGGGCGGGGTCGTCGGCGGGGATCATGCCGAGTTCCCGGGCGCGGGCGGCGAGTTCGGGGGCGGAATCGGCCGCGGCCACTTCCCGCTGCAACGCCGCACGTTCGTCGGAGAGCACTCGGTTGGCCTCACGGGCGTCGCTGAGCTGGTAGCTGTCTTCGGCGGCGCGTGTCGTCAGCACCAGAGTCAGCGCGAGTCCGCAGCCGAACATGGCCAGGATCGCGGCGACGAACGGTACCCGCCCGGTCAGTTCCGAACCGGCCGGTGCGGCCGGTATCGTGGCCCGTTGCCGCCGTCGCTCGTAGGCCCGCTGCGCCGCACCGGATTTCACCCGCTCGGCGCTGTGTGCACGCCGGGCCGGCCGCCCGATTTCGGTACGTGTTCCCACACTCATACCAGACACCCCCGTATCGGTGTGATGGCTCGCGACCTCCTGGCGCGAGCCCCTGTGCTGTATCCGTCCGTTGTGCCCGACCGCTGCTCCTCCGATACCGCCGGGTATTCGCTCACGTTGCGATACGCCCGTATCGCATACACCTTGTAGTACCCGAAATACCGTTCGCGGACAATCGGTTTCGCCGCCGCCGGACAAGGCACGGCATGCAGGGGCGGTCGGAGACACCGGCTCATCCCGCCTCCTGCACGATCTTCTCCGCGGCCCGCATCCGTACTGGCGCCGCGCGCGGGTTGTCCTCGATCTCCGCGGCACTCGCCTGCTCGGCGCCACGGGTCAGGATCCGGAACAGCGGGCCCATGCCGGGCAGCTCGACCGGAAGATCCACGGGTGTGCGTGATTTCGCCCGCTCCGCCAACTCGTGTTTGACCACCCGGTCCTCGAGCGATTGATACGACATGACGACGATCCGCCCGCCGGGGCACAACGCCTCCAGCGCGGCGGGCAGCGCGGCCCGCAACGACTCCAGTTCGGCGTTCACCTCCACCCGCAGCGCCTGGAACGTGCGTTTGGCCGGATGCCCGCCGGTCCGCCGGGCGGCCGCAGGGATACTGTCGTAGAGCAGGCTCACCAGTTCGGCGCTGGTGCGGAACGGCTGCCGGGCGCGGCGACGGACGACCTCCGCCGCGATCCGGCTCGCGAAACGTTCCTCGCCATAGGTTTTCAGCACCCTGGCGAGTTCACCGTGACTGTATGTGTTGAGCACATCGGCGGCAGTGGGACCGGTGGTGGGATCCATCCGCATATCCAGCGGAGCGTCCACCGAATAGGCGAAACCGCGCTCGGCTTCGTCCAATTGCATGGACGAGACACCGAGATCCATGAGCAGGCCGTGCACCGACCCGCTGGCAGGCAGCCCCGCCTCGGCGAGCGCCTCGGCTATCCCGTCGTAGCGGGTGTGCACCAAGGTGATCCGGTCCTGGAAAGGCCGTAACCGTTCGGCGGCGTGCGCCAGCGCCTCGGTATCCCGGTCCAGCCCTACCAGGCGCAGTGCCGGATGGGTCCGCAGAAAGTATTCGGCATGGCCCCCCAGACCGAGAGTGGCGTCGAGGTATACCGCATCGGGCCGGTCGAGTACCGGGTCGAGCAACTCTGCCGCGCGTGTGAGCAGAACAGGGACGTGTCGCGTGCCGTGCTGCTCACGGTTCACCTGACCTCCCGGAATTGTGCCTTGCCGGCGGAACGACCGGCTTCGGGTCGTATCGGACCGTGGCGCCGACGTGGACGCCGTCGCCGAACCGGTGCGGAAATATGCGTGAGATGCGGCGCCGCCACCGCGACGGGGGCAGCCACAGAATCTGCGACAGAAGGAAATCGGTGACCGAACGAATGCCGCGGGGTCTCTGACCGAAGCGGCACCTGGCGTCGGGGAAGTACGTCAGGGTCCGCATCCGGGCAGAGGCCGCGTGGCACTCGCCGCGGGCTAGAAGATTCCGCCCAGTGCCTCGTCTCTCGCTTGCGCGTAGTCCTCCTCGTGTTCGGCGAGGTAGGTCTCCCACGCCTGCTTGTCCCAAATCTCCAGGAAGTCCACCGAACCGATGACCGTGCAGTCGCGGGTGAGGTTGGCGTACCGGCGATGCTCGGCCGACAATACGATTCGGCCCTGCGTATCCAGCCGCTGTTCGTCGGTTCCCGCCGCCAACGCCCGGATGAAGGCCCGCGCCTGGGGATTGCTCCGGGATGCCGAAGCAGCTCGCCGGGCGAGCGCACTGAACTCTTCCTTCGGATAGACGGCCAGGCTGTGGTCCTGCCCTTTGGTGACCATCAACCCTCCCGCCAGATCGTCTCGAAACTTTGCGGGCAACGTGAGTCGCCCCTTGTCGTCCAGCCGAGGTGTGTAAGTACCGAGAAACAACCCGATACCTCCTACCGGACCACCTCGAATGGTGTTGGCCGGCTGGGCCGGCCGAGCGCCTTACGGCCTCTCCTGTAGTGCGCGCTCCACATTACCCCACTTTCCCCCACTTTCAATCGAAACACGGGGTGATGTGGCTCCCCGGTCTGCGGATTTCGCAGGTCACCCCAGCTATCACCGGCCGAGCGAACTTTTCGCGCGTTCTGCCTCCTTGCGCGCGTCCGCGTGCCATGAGCCGGACAGCGCCCGTCAACTTCCAGCAAACCCCCTGTTCACGCGCCGTGGCGGCGATCGGTGGGGCGTGGTGGAGGGCACCGGTGGGGGGAAGTGGGAAGAGGTGGTCGCGACCCGCGACGGAGGCGCCGCAGCGGCCGGCCGGACCGAAGCCGGACATGCGCGTGCAGCGATGCCGCACCGGCTCCGGTGCGGCATCGCTGTACGCGCAATATGTGAGAAGTTCGCCCGGCGGCGGACTACTCCTGTTCGAACCTTCTACGGAACCGGTCTTCCATCCGCTCGGTGAACCCACCGGAGCGGCGTTGCCGGCCGCGGCCGCCGGGCCGCGACGACGATCCCGACGCGGCCGGCGGATCGTTCGGGGACGTACCGCCCCCACCGACCGGCCCCCCCTTCGTTCCGCCGAGCAGGACCAGCACTCCCGCACCGAACATCACGATGAATCCGATCAGACTGATGATCGGGAAACCACCGGGCCGCACCGGTAAGGCGATACCGGCGATCAGCAGGACGAGACCGAGTACGAACAGGGCCGCGGCCTGGAGCCGGCGGCGACTCGACGGCGTACGGAAGCGTCCACCGCGGACGGACGACGCAAACTTCGGATCCTCAGCATAGAGAGCGCTCTCGATCTGTTCGAGCATGCGCTGCTCGTGCTCGGAGAGTGGCACGGTACCTCCCCCGGCACTAGGACGTGGCTGTCGCCTCCGGGTAGGCGACAGATAACCCCTTGGCGGCTATCTGCCATCAATGATACGAGTTCCCCCAGAGCCGTACCACCATATGGGTACAGCCGAACGAACTTCGTGATCGCAGCGAGCCCGGCCGGTGGCGAAAGCCGTGGTCGGCGACGTGCGCGCGGCGTTATGCCTGGCGTGGCGTGTCGTTCCCGTCGCCGGCGGCCCGCAGCCGCGCCGCCGGCGCGATCAGATCCTCCACATCGTGCAGGAACGCGCCCACCCGTGCGTAGAACTCATCGGCCCGGCTCTCGTCGATTTCGCGCGCAAGCCCGGCCTCCAGCGCGGCGCGGGTCGCGGAATGGCCGCTGAAATAATCCGCCCACATCACGAATTCGGGTGCGGCGCGCTGCAGCATCACCCAGGCGTTACGCGAGCGTGCCCGCGGCGCGGTATCGGCGCCGGTGAGTGCCAGCACCGCCCCCGCCCCGCGCAGCGCGGCCAGATACGCGACGCGGAATCGCTCCCGCGGGTCGCTTTCCCCTGCCGCCTCCATCAACAGTCCGTCGGCGCGTTGCAGCAACATCCCCGCCCGGCCCGATTGACCCGGGTGAACGTTTCGATCCGCCATGGCCGTTCCTCCGTATCTCCCCCGCCGACCCCCGCGGCGGTCCGCCGGTATGGCAGGCTGAGCGTGCACCGTGGGGGGCCGAACAGGTATTCGAACGTTTGGCTCGAGCTTGAATATAGAGACGACCACCGACATGTTCGCCCGCCGGAAAGTCCAGCTCCGCCCCGGCCGACCGCGAAAGAACCCACCGATACCGCAATGACCGCCGTCAAACCCAACCATCTCCCCGCCCCGGTCGTCGTCGACCTCTCGGTAGCCGCCCTGCGCGCCCGGCTCCACGATGCGCTGTCGGTGTATGTCGCGGCCATGGACTATCCGCGCGGCACCGAACACCATCGTGCCCCGATGTGGACCGAGCACACCCAGCGCGCCGGCTGGCAGGCGGTCGCGGCGGTGGTCCCCGAGGACAACGGTGGCTTCGATGTGCGGACCTCGCCCCTCGTGGCGGTCGCCTACGGTTATCGCGGCGGACCACACCAGTGGTGGCAGCAGCAGGTGCACGCGGGGATGCGCCGGGCCCGCTGGCCGGAAGCCGCGACCCAGCAGCTGCTCGGCGACTATTTCGAACTCACCGAACTGCATGTGCACCCCAGCGCGCAGGGCCGCGGTATCGGCGCGATCCTGCTCCGGAGACTGCTGCGCGACCGGACCGAACGCGCCGTGCTGCTGTCGACCCCTGAGGTATCGGCCGAGGACAACCGCGCCTGGCGGCTCTACCGGCGGATGGGCTTCCAGGACGTACTGCGCGATTTCGTGTTCGCCGGCGACAGCCGCCGCTTCGGCATTCTCGGCCGGCCGCTTCCGCTGCCATGACAGTGGTGGTCGTCGGTTCCGGGCACAACGCGCTGGTCGCCGCGTGTTATCTGGCCCGGGCGGGTCGCCCGGTGCGAGTACTGGAACGTGACAGCGTCCTGGGTGGCGCGGTATCGACCGTGGAGCGCTTCCCCGGCCATCGCGTGGACCGCGGATCGTCGGCGCACCTCATGATCCGGCATACCGGCATCATCGAAGAATTGGAGCTGGACCGGTTCGGTCTGCGCTATCTCGACTGCGACCCGTGGGCCTTCGTTCCCGCCTGTCCCGATACCGGGGCGGCCCCCATCGTCTTCCACCGCGACCTCGACCGCACCTGCGCGTCCGTGACCACCGCCTGCGGTGCCCGCGACGCGGCCGCCTACCGGCGTTTCGTGGCGGTCTGGGAACCGCGCGCACGCCGGGTGATGCGCTCGTTCGGCGGCGCCCCCGCACCGGGCCATCTCCTGCGCTCGTTCTGGGGCCTGGACGCCCGTGCCGGCGGTAGCGCCCTGTCCCGGGAGTTCCTGCAGACCGGCGACGCGCTGCTGGACAGCTGGTTCGACAATGAGCGGCTCAAGGCCGCCCTGGCCTGGTTCGGTGCGCAATCGGGCCCGCCGATGTCGGAACCGGGGACCGCGCCGATGGTGGGGTTCGCAGCGCTCATGCATACGCTGCCACCGGGACGCGCGGTCGGTGGCAGCGGCGCGCTCACCGAAGCGCTCGTGGCCCGGCTGCGCGCCGACGGCGGGGAGATCGTGGCCGATGACGCGGTCACCGCGCTCACCCGGCGCGGCGACCGGTGGCGGGTCCGCACCGCCGCCGGACGCGAGCACACCGCCGATACCGTGATCGCCGGAACCCATATCCTCACCACACTCGACCTGCTGGGCGCCGGCGGTTTCGACCCGGAAACACTGGACGGCTGGCGGCGGCGGATCCGCGTCGGGCCCGGTATCGGCATGGTGGTGCGCGCCGCGACCAGCGCACTACCGCGGTATCCGGGGGCGCCGGCCGCCGAATCCGCGACCGGTCTGCAATTGCTGGTGACCGACCGCCGGGAGTTGCGGCTCGCGCACGGCAATGCCCTCGGCGGCCGGCTCCCACCGCGGCCCGTGGTGCTGGGAATGAGTTTCAGCGCCCTGGACCCCGGTATCGCACCGGCCGGAGAGCATCAGCTCTCGCTGTGGTCGCAGTGGCATCCCTACCGGCTCGCCGACGGCGGGCACTGGTCGGCGCACGCCGAATCCGAGGCCGACCGGATCATCGGCGAACTGGACCGGTACGCGCCCGGCGCGGCGGCGACGGTGTTGCGCCGCCATATCCAGACCCCGGTCGATCTGGAAACCGAGCTGGGGTTACGCGGCGGCAATGTCATGCATATCGAGATGAGCCTCGATCAGATGTTGCTGTGGCGGCCCCTTCCGGAACTGTCCGGGCAGCGGGTGCCCGGCGCGCCCGGCCTCTATCTGACCGGTGCCTCCACCCATCCGGGCGGCGGCGTGTCCGGGGCGAGCGGGCGGACGGCGGCGCGGCTGGTCCTGCACGACAGCCGGCGCGGGTGGCGGTGGCTGCGCAGATGAGTGCGACGGTTGCGAACCTCCGCGCGACCGACCCGCGGGAGCTGCTGCCGGCCGGTTGCCTGGTCGTGCTCATCGCGGTGCAGATCGCCTATCCGCTGACCGGTGGATCCGCCCGCGACGCCGTCACGGTGGCGGTGGTACTCGCCTCGGCCGGCACCGCCCTGGTGCATGCGACAGCGACGCGCGGGCTGCGGTACGCGGCGGGTTTCGGCGTGCTCGTTTCCGGTATCGGTCTCGCCGCCGAGGCCATCGGCACCGCCACCGGGTTCCCGTTCGGCGCCTACGACTACGCCGTCGGCCGGCTCGGTCCCGCGGTGTTCGAAGTGCCCCTGGTGGTCCCGCTCGCGTGGACCGGGGGCATTTACCCCATCTGGGTGGTCGCGGGAGTACTGTGCCGGGCGCCCGCGGCGCGGATCGCCGCCACCGCGGCAGGCGCGGTGGGCTGGGATCTGTTCCTGGACCCGCAGATGGTGGCCGACGGGCAGTGGCGGTGGGTGGATACCGATTCCGGGCTTCCCGGGCTCGCAGCCATCCCCTGGACGAACTATCTCGGCTGGTTCCTGGTGGCGGGACTCATCGCCGCCGCGTTGACCGGGTGGGAACGGACCGCCGCGCCCACCCGCCGGTTGGGCATACCGGTGCTGATGTTCCTGTGGACATGGCTGGGCTCCGCACTGGCACACGCCGTGTTCCTCGGGCTGCCGTATTCGGCCGCCTACGGCGCGGTCGGGCTGGGCCTGCTCGGCGTTCCGCTCCTGGTCCGGACGGTCCGCACCGGAACCCGGCACGACCGCGCGGCCGGCCGCGGCGCGGCCGGGCCCGTCGCATGGCGTCGGTGAGTCGCGGCCTGGCACCATGTCATCCGTGCCTTCGAGTCCCGTTACCGCGAAACCCGGCTCCCCGGTCCCTGTTCTGCGCTCGCGCCGCCTGCGGACGCGGGTGACAGCGGCCCTCGTGCTGGCCGCCCTGCTGGTCCCCGCCCTGGCCGGTTGCCTGCGGGTCCAGGCATCGATGGGGCTCTCGTCCAACGACCGGGTATCGGGCCGGATCGTGGCCGCGGTCGTACCGGAGAACAGTGAAGACAAGGGGCCGCAGTTCACCGCTCCGGAGGCGCTGGCCACCAAAGTGCGGATCGAACCGTACGATCAGGACGGTTACGTCGGCAGCGAAATCTACTTCGACGACCTGAATTTCGGTGAGGTCGAACAGCTCGGCCAGCTGTCGGAACAGGCACAGGGCCTGTTCGACCTGAAGTTCCAGCGCAACGGCGATCTGGTGAGCCTCAACGGCCGCGTCGACCTGGAAACGCTGGCCCCGCACGGTTCGGATGTGCAGTTGAGTGTGGCATTCCCGGCCCGGGTCGCCAAGACCAACGGCACCCGGGAAGGCGACGCGGTGGTCTCCTGGAAGCTGCCCGCCGGCGAGGTGAGCACGGTCCGCGCCGAGGTCGGCTACGCCGATCCGAACACCCGATCGTTCGCCGGCTGGGCCGGCATCGTCGGCGGGATCACGCTGGCGGTCGCGGCCGTCGTCGCGGCCCTGGCCTACCTGCACCGCAACCCGCCGGCCCCCGGCGCCCCGGCCGGTTTCTCGTTGCGCCGCTGGTGGGATCAGGTCAAGAACGGCGCATGAGGTTCACCGCACGGCGACGGCCGGACTCGTTCCGAGCGGCCGCACCCGCCAGGCCGGTCCTGCGGCCCTCGGCATCGCTGGTAGCCGCGGGAGCCGGGCTGGCCGCGAGCTGTGCGGTATCGACGGCCTGGAACCGGCTCACCGTGCCCCGGCTGTCACCCGGTTACACGCCGGTCACCGAGGCGGTGACGGTCTGCGTACCCGCCCGCAACGAAGCCGCCCGGATACCGGCACTGATCGGCGATCTACGCGCCCAGACCGGTATCCCGCGGCTGCGTGTACTCGTTTTCGACGACGCCTCCACCGACGGCACCGTCCGGCGCGTGCTCGAGTCGATCGACGGCGACCCCCGCTGCGCATTGCTGTACGGGACGGGCGGCCCGCCGCCGGGCTGGACCGGTAAGGCCGCGGCCTGCCGGGCGCTCGCCGATGCCGCGGAGCAGTCGGCGGACAACACCGTGCTGGTGTTCCTGGATGCCGATATCAGGCTCGCGCCGGACGCCCTCGCCGCGGCGGTGACCGAACTGCGCCGCCGGGATACCGCGCTGGTGTCGCCGTGGCCGCAGCAGCAGGCGCGGACTCTCCCCGAGCGCCTCGTGCAACCGCTGCTGTGCTGGTCGTGGTCGTCGACGCTGCCGGTGGCGTGTACGGATCGCGGGATCCGAACCTCGACCGTGGTCGCGTGCGGGCAGTTCCTGGTATTCGACGCGGATGCCTACCGGGCGATCGGCGGTCACGCGGCGGTCGCCGACAGTGCCACCGAGGACCTCGATATCGCCCGCGCGCTGCGCCGCGCCGGATACCGCACCCGGCTCGTAGCCGCCGGTGTCCTGGCGCGGACCCGAATGTACCGGGGCGGAGGCGAACTCGCGGCCGGGTACCGGCGCTGGCTGTGGTCGGCGTACGGCGGTTCGGTGCCCGCTGGGCTCGTGGTCGCGGCGGTCGCCGCCTGGGCGTACTGGTTGCCGCCCCTTGCCGCCGTGTTCGGCCGCGGCCCGGTGCGCCGGTGGGGGCTGTTCGGGTACGCCGCGGCCTGCGCCGGACGGCTGTTCTCGCGCGGGCTGGAGACCGGGCAGCGGCCGCGACCGGGCGACCTCGCGGCCGCGGCATCCCACCCAGTGGCAATAACCGCGTATTTCTTCCTGTGGGCACGCTCACACCGCGATCGCCGCCGTAACGCTCTGACCTGGAAGGGACGCCCGCTCGAGGCCGGAAAAGGGTTGGACTCTCGCTGATTCCCGGTCTTGTGCCCGGTGTTCCCGCGGCCGGATGATGAACCGGCCCGGACCGATCGGCGGGCAACAGGCCCTTTCCGGCCGGGTTCGAGGAGGCTCGTATGACCATCGCCATCCATCCCAGTGTCGATACCGACTGGGCACACTGGCACCGCCGCTACTCGACCCGTCTGCACAGCGCCCACCGTGAACTCGTGCCGCTCGCGCAGCACAGCCTCGGCGAATCTCCCGCGCAACTGCCCGGCGTCCCGGGCACCTGGTGGGTCGTCGACGGCCGGGTGTTCGTCGCCGCCAAACCGGGCGACCGGCTGGACCACAACGGCGCGCGGATCGCCGGAATCGAAATCCTCGATCCCGCGAACGGCACCCCCGGACTGCTCCTGCGCCACGACAACCACGCGATCGAGGTGCTCCGGCAGGGCGAACGGACAACGATCCGCGTCCACGCCCCGATCGACTGACCCGTCCACCCATTCCGGGACCGGCTTTTCTCGACGCCTCGAGCGTGCCGCCGGCCGCGGTGCCGCGCACTCGGGTCACAGCTGTCCCGGGTGGCGTAACCCGATCCGCCGGCCGCGGATAGTCCGGTCTCGGTAGCACTGGGCACCGTGCTGCACCGCGGCGGATGGCCGAGGACGGATTCGCTGACCTGCCATCCGGCGCCGCGAATCTGCCCACATTGCGAACTGGCGGGTTCGCCGGGAAGCTGCGGCGTTTCGGCCGACGGTCGACTCCCCGCCCCCTGCTCGCCGGCACCGGGTCACCCGGCCGCCACCAGGAGATGCCGCATCACGGTCCAGGCCGCGGACCCCGGAACCGGCGGCACAGCGTATCGGTGCGTTTCGGTGCCGAGGGACGCGATCCGGTTCCGGAGATCAGGCGCTCAGGGGCGCCGCGGTGACTCCGTAGCCGAGGTTGGCCAGCACCTCGCTGGTGGCCTTGGCGAAATTCAAGGTGATGAAATGCAGGCACGGGGCGCCTTCGGCGATCAGCCGTTCGCCCATTTCGGTGGCGATCTCGATCCCGGCGGCGCGAACCGCGGCGCGATCCTCCTCCGCGCCGGACCCCGCGGCGCGGCGCAACCGCTCCAGTACCCGCTCCGGAAGCGGGCGGCCGCACAACTGTTCGGCGCGCTCGACCGTACGCAGCGAGGTGATCGGCATCAGCTCGGGAATGATCGGTTTGGCGCCCTCGACCGGGTCCAGGGCTGCGATCCGGTCGCGTAACCGCAGGTAGTCGTCGACGTCGAAGAACATCTGGGTGATCGAATACTCCGCGCCCGCGCGCAGTTTCGCGGCGAGGTAGGCGGTATCGCAATCCAGATCGGGTGAGCGGTGGTGCCCCTGCGGGAACGATGCCACCCCGACATGGAAATCGCCGAGATCCCGCACGATCCGCACCAGCTCTTCGGCGTACTCGACCCCGTCGGGATGCTTATGCCATTCCCCCAGCGGATCGCCCGGCGGGTCGCCCCGCAGGACGAGGATATTACTGATCCCCGAATCGGCGTAGCCGCCGACGATCGACCGCAGCTCGGCGACACTGTGCCCGACCGCGGTGAGATGCCCGACCGGTAGCAGAGTTGTTTCCTGGGCGAGCTGCCCGGTGACCCGCACCGTGCGATCGCGGGTGCTGCCGCCGGCGCCGTAGGTCATCGAGACGAAGGCCGGATGCATCCGCTCGAAGGTGCGCACCGCACGCCACAGGCGCTGCTCGCCGGCTTCGTCGCGGGGCGGGGAGAACTCCACCGAGAAGGGCACGCCGGCCCCGGCGTGCCGTTCCAGGCTCTGCACGACCGAAGGGGTGGTGGAGAGGTTCGCTGCCGTGGGATTCAGCCGGCCGGCGGCCGGGACCCGCGCAGTGTCGAGATCGACGTCTTCCCGGCTGCTGCCGACCGGAACTCCGGCCATACCGCTGTGCGGAATCTCGGTGGGTTCCTCCGTCACAGCGGACCGCCCGATCGGCCCTGGGCCGACGCCGTCCCGATCGGACGAGCCTGCACGCTACTTTTTCCGGTCACCGGGCCAGTCTAGAGCCGTAACACCGGGCGTCCCGAGCCTCTCCCTGCTACACCGCACCGCCCGTTGCCGCACGGGGCCGTCGCGCGCGTATCCTGCGTTCAGGTCCCGTCGCCGCGACGGGCGACCATGGGACGTCCTCGGAAGGATCCCCGCGGCCGATCTCGGTGGCCGGCGCCCATGGCGAGGAACGAACTGGGAGGTCATCCTGTCCGCCGGAACCGGAACCGAAACTTCCGCCCGTTCGGGTCCCCTCTCCGCCGTCCCCGGAACAGCGGCTTTCGCGACGGCCGTCGAACAGGCCCTGGCCGGCTATTTCGCCACTCGCGCGGAGGCTGTCACCGAACTGGGTCCGGTATTCATCGATGCGGTCGGCGCGCTCGAATCGTTCGTGCTGCGCGGCGGTAAACGCACCCGGCCCGGTTTCGCCTGGATGGGCTGGCTCGGCGCCGGAGGCGACCCGGCCGGCCCCCGGGCTGCGGCCGTACTCCGGGCCTGCGCAGCGCTCGAGCTGGTGCAGGCGTGCGCGCTGATCCACGACGACATCATCGACTGTTCCCGCACCCGCCGTCGCTTCCCCACCGTGCACGTCGACTTCGAACAACGCCATCGCCACCAGGGCTGGACGGGCGATTCCGCACACTACGGCGAATCGGTGGCGATTCTGCTCGGCGATCTGGCCCTGGCCTGGGCCGACGATATGGTGCACGGCAGCGGCTTGGACCCGGCGGCGCTGGCCCGGTTCGCCCCTGTCTGGGCAGGTATGCGCACCGAGGTACTGGGTGGCCAGCTGCTCGATGTGCACGGTGAGGCCAGCGGCGACGAATCCGTGGCGGCGGCGCTGCGGATCAACCGGTACAAGACCGCGGCTTATACGGTCGAGCGCCCGCTGCATCTCGGTGCGGCCCTCGCCGACGCCGATGCGGATCTGGTCGCCGCCTACCGGACGTACGGCACCGATATCGGGATCGCCTTCCAGCTGCGTGACGATCTGCTCGGCGTTTTCGGGAATCCGGAGGTCACCGGAAAACCCTCCGGGGACGATCTACGCGAAGGCAAACGCACGGTCCTGGTCGCCGAGGCGCTACAGCGGGCCGCGGCGGCCGATCCCGCCGCCGGTGACCGGATACGCGCGGAAATCGGCACCGACCTCTCCGAGGAGCAGGTGGGCGAACTACGCGAGCTGCTGATCGACCTGGGCGCCGTCGATGCCGTGGAGACCCGGATCGCCGAACTCACCGACCAGGGCCTTGCCGCCATCGAAGCCAGCTCCGCGACCCCCGAAGCCAAGGACCGCCTGAAGGCAATGGCGCTGGCCGCCACCCGGCGCGCGGCATGAGCGGGTCAGGCCCGGAGGCGGTAGCGCAGCGTCACCACGCAGGGCCCCCGCACATGCCCCAGCAACACAGCATGAGCGGGTCAGGCCCGCAGGCGGCAGCGCAGCGTCACCACGCAGGGCCCCCGCACATGCCCCAGCAACACAGCATGAACGGGTCAGGCCCGCAGGCGGCAAGGCCGGGCTCATGAAGTCTGTGCGGGGCCCGGTGGATCGGGTCGTCGTGGTCGGTGCGGGACTGTCCGGTTTATCCGCGGCGCTGTACCTGACCGGCGCGGGCTGCTCCGTGACCGTGGTGGAACGTGCCGATCACCCCGGCGGCCGAATGGGGCGCTACCGGTTCGACGGCTACGATATCGACTCCGGCGCCACCATTCTCACCCTTCCCGAACTCGTGGACGACGCGCTGGCCGCCGTCGGTCTCGATATCGATACCGCGATGCCGCCGTTGCGGATCCGGCCGCTGGCCCCCGCGTATCACGCCCGTTTCGCCGACGGTTCGGACCTGCGTGTCTTCTCCGACTCCGATCGGATGAGCGCGGAGGTGACGCGGGTCTGCGGCCCGGACGAAGCCGTGCGCTACCGCCGGCTGCGGGACTGGCTGGGGCGGGTCTTCGATGCCGAATACGACGAGTTCCTGGCGGCGAATTTCGACTCCCCGCTGGATCTGGTCCGGATACCGGCGAAACGCGCGGCCCTGCTCGACCTCGTCGCGCTCGGGGCGTTCGGCCGGCTGGGCAAGCGGGTCGCCCGTACCCTGCGCGACCCCCGGCTCGGCCGGCTGTTCACCTTCCAGGCCCTGTACGCCGGTATGGCGCCCGCACAGGCGCTGGGCGTGTACGGCGCCATACCGCATATGGATACGGGTCTGGGTGTCTACTTCCCCGACGGCGGTATGCGCGCCGTCGCCGACACTCTCGCCGGGGCGTTCACCGCAGCGGGCGGCCGGCTCGAGCTCGGCACCGAGGTGACGGGCATCGAGTACCACCGGCACCGGGCCGGACGGGTGGTGCTGGCCGGCGGCCGGACCCTGCCGTGCGATGCGGTCGTGCTCACCGCGGATCTCGGCTCGCTGGACCGCTTCGGGGTGAGACGCCGGCGTGGTCTGCGGGCTTCACCGTCGGCGGTGGTCGCGCACGGGCTCGTACCGGTCGCGATCGCCGAACAGTGGCCGGTGCAGGCCCATCACACGATCGATTTCGGGGCCGCGTGGGCGCAGACCTTCCGGGAGATCACCGCGCGGCGCGGCGGCCGGCCGATGAGCGATCCCTCGCTGCTGCTGACCCGCCCCGCGCTCACCGACCCGGGCCTGTACGTTGCCCGCGACGGGGTCCGTTACGAACCGTTCTCGCTCCTCGCCCCGTGCCCGAACCTGGATTCGGCGCCCTTGGACTGGGCCCGGCTGGGCCCGGCCTATCTGCGCGAACTGCTGTCGGTATTGGAAGGGCGTGGGTACCACCGGATCACGACCGACTTCCTCGTCGACCGTCTCGACACGCCCGCGACGTGGCGGGATCAGGGCATGCTGGCCGGGACTCCTTTCTCGGCGGCGCACCTGTTCCGTCAGACCGGTCCGTTCCGTTCGCGTAACTTCCCGCACGGCAGCGAGAACGTGGTCCTGGCAGGTTGCGGGACCACACCGGGTGTCGGCGTGCCCACCGCGCTGCTGTCGGGAAAACTCGCGGCACAGCGCATTGTGGGCGAGAATCGCGGAGTCCGGACACGTGCCCCCGCGACCGTCCGGCGGTCTTCCCGGAGGGAAGCCGTAAACTGATCGCCGACCTATTCGCCTGCGGTTGCGACCGCCGACCACCCGGGGGGACCGACAACTGATGCCAGCCCCCCATACGCACACCGCCGCCACCGCCGTCCAGCTCCCCGGCACCGGTGCCCCCGCACCGGCCGCACCCGCCGCCGCGCACACTCCCGGCCGGGCCGGTTTCGCGCCCGGTCTGCTGGGCTGGTTGCGGTTCTGCGCCGATTTCCTGCGCAGCCCGGAAGGTCATGCGGCGCTGCTCGGCTTCACCGGCGCGATCATGATCACCTTCGGCGGGTTCGGGGCCGGAAGTGTGCGCAAACGTGATCCGTTACTCGAAGCGGTGCACCTGTCCTGGCTGCGGTTCGGGCACGGGTATGCGCTGTCGATGATCTGCGTATGGGCCGGGGTGCTGATGATGGTGGCCGCCTGGGTGCGCCTGGGCCGCATCACGCTGGGCTTCGGCGGTCATTCCGGCGATGTGCGGCTCAACGAATTACGCGCCATCGTCGGTATCTGGATCACGCCGCTGATGTTCGCGGTACCGATGTTCAGTCGCGACGCCTACTCCTACCTGGCGCAGGGGGCACTGCTCCGGGACGGTTTCGACCCGTACCAGGTGGGTCCCGTCGCCAACCCCGGCATCCTGCTCGACAATGTGAGCACCGTCTGGACCACCACCACCGCCCCCTACGGCCCGGTTTTCCTGCTGATGGGCCGCGCCATCACCGCGGTCACCGGCGACAGCGTGGTAGCGGGCACCATCGCGCTGCGGTTCGTGATGCTGCCCGGCCTGGTGCTGATGATGTGGGCGGTGCCGTACCTGACCAAACACCTCGGTGGCCGGCCCACGGTCGCGCTGTGGCTAGCCGTGCTCAATCCGCTGGTTCTGATCCATCTGATCGGCGGCGTGCACAACGAGATGCTGATGGTGGGCCTGATGTGCGCGGGGATCGCGCTGGTCCTGGAACGCCATCATGTGGCGGGGATCGTGGTGGTGGCCATCGGGGTCGCGATCAAGGCGACAGCCGGTGTCGCGCTGCCGTTCCTGGTGTGGATCTGGATGCTGCACGAACGCGACCGGCGCGCCGAGGACGGCCAGCGCGCGGCGCTCGCGACCAGTAGCCGGGAATTCCTGGCGCACCACTGGAAGATGTTCGTCAAGATCGCCTCCCTCGGGCTGGCGGTCTTCGCGGTGGTGTTCGTGGCGGCCTCGGCGATCGCCGGGGTCGGGATCGGCTGGCTCACCGCGCTGTCCGGGTCGCAGAAGATCATCAACTGGTTGTCGCTGCCGACGGTTCTGGCGCATATCACCACCTGGATCACGCCTTTCGAGCTCGGCTCGATCCTCGAGGTGACCCGGCTGTTGTGCATGGTCGCACTGTTGGGTCTGCTGGTGTGGACCTGGTGGCGGTTCAAACTCACCGAACGCGATGCGGTGCTCGGGATCCTGATCGCCTTCGTCGCGATCGTCATCCTGTCGCCGGCCGCGCTGCCCTGGTACTACTCGTGGCCGCTGGCGCTGGCCGCCGGCTTCGCGCTGTCGACCGCCACGCTCATGACGCTGGTCGGCGTATGCACCTGGCTGATGCTGGTATTCCAGCCGGACGGTTCGATCGGGCTCTACAACTTCTGGCATGTCGCGGCCGCGACCTTCGCCTCCATCGTCGCCGCGCTCTCCCTGCGGACGGTGGATCCGCTGCGCTTGCGCGGAACACCCCGGCAGGTCACGACGCCCACCGTCACCACTGGACCGTGAACGCCGAGCGCGGTCGAAAGGTTGCCGGCGAGCTCGGTCGCCCCGCCGCAGGCCGGGCCGCGCACGACCAGAGCGCAGCCACCACCGGCCACGGCTCCACGGCCGGCACCGATGCCGAGCATGGACCATCGCCCGACCGTACGGTGAGCGGACAGGCAGGCGATCGCCCCGCCCGTCCGGAGCCCCGCGAACGAGCCGCCACTGCATTCGCCGGTACCGTTCCCACCGCTGACCGCGAAACCTTGCGCCGAGCATACGACCGGTGCCGCCGGACGGCCGCTGTCCACGGACGTACCTACTACCTGGCGACCCGGCTGCTGTCCGCCGAACAGCGTCCCGCCGTCCACGCCCTCTACGCCTTCGCGCGAATGGTGGACGATATCGTCGATACTCCGGCACCCCGCCGGGCCCCGGCTGCGCTGCTGGACTCCGTCGAGCTCGCCCTGCGCACCGCGTGGTCACCGCTGTGCCCACCCTGGCTACACGGCCACTCGGCCGAGTCGCGACGGTACAGCCAGACCTCGCCGCTCGACTCGCCCCGCCCCGGCGTAGGCGCGGCGGCACCATTCGACTCACCGAGCCCCAGCGTGACCGCCCCGTCGAACTCAGCCCAGTCCAGCACACCCCGGCTCCGCAAGGCCCAGCCCACCGCGCCCCGGTCACTCGACCCGACTCAGCCCAGCACGACCCAGCCGCTCACTCCGGCCCGGTCCGGCGACACCCGACCACTCGACCCCGGTCTACCCAGCAGCACCCGGCCACTCGACCCCGGCCAACCCAGCAACACCCAGCCACTCGACCCCGGCCAACCCAGCTGGCCCCCGCTACTCGATTCCACCCGGCCCGGCGCGCTGCCCGCCGGTTTCGGCGAGATCTTCCTCGCCCTCACCGATACCGTCGCCCGGTTCGCCATCGACCCGCGGCATTTCTGGAGCTTCCTGGACTCCATGCGCATGGATGCCCCCGGTTCCCCACTGTTCCGGAATCGCTATCCCACCATGGCCGCCCTGGAGGAATACATGCGCGGTTCCGCGGCCGCCATCGGCCTGCAGTTGCTGCCGGTACTGGGTACGGCCGGTCCCCGCGCCGCGGCCGAACCCGCGGCGGCGGCGCTGGGCAATGCTTTCCAGCTCACCAATTTCCTGCGCGATATCGGCGAAGACCTCGACCGCGACCGGATCTACCTGCCCGCCGACGAACTCGCCGTATTCGGCGTCGACGAGGAACTGCTGCGGTACTGCCGCCGTACGAGCAGCACCGACCGCCGGGTGCGCCGCGCGCTCGCGCACCTCATCGCCGTCAACCGCGACCTCTACCGTCGCGCACACCCGGGCATCGAACTGCTCAGCCCACGCGTACGCCCAGGTATCCGCACCGCCGCAACCCTCTACGCGGCAATCCTCGGCCGCATAGAGGAGAGCGGTTACGACGTGTTCGCCCGGCGCGCGGTGGTCCCGAACCGTCAGCGGCTGTGGCTGGCGGCCACAGCCGCGATACGCCGGTAACCGGCGGATGTTCGCAGGCGACCACCGCGGCGCCGCAGGCGCTGCAAAATAAACACAGCTCAGAACGGGTCGGCGGCGGCGCGGCGCAGTACCTCGCGGGCGAGCGGCCCGTGCAGGGCTTCCACCGGTTTACCGGGCAGTGTGTCGTCGTCGGTGAAGATCCATTCCAGAATCTCCTCGTCGGTGTACTTGGCGTCACGCATCACCGTGATCAGGCCCGGTAGCGATTTCAGCACCGCGCCCGTGTCGTCGAAGAAGATCTCCGGGATCCCCGCCACACCGTCGCGGCGTACCGCGAGCAGTTGGTTGTCCCGCAGCATCTGGTGCACCCGGGTCACCACGACCCCCAGGTTCTTCGCGACGTCGGGTAACGAGAGCAGTGGTACCGAGGCGGGCAGGACATCGGCGCTGCAAGGAAAGGCACTCACGGGAGATAACCGTAGACGCTGGGCGTCCGCACGCGGTGAGACACCCGCACCGGTTCGGCCGATACCATGTGGGAGCCGCGCCAGCGGCGACCGTGCGACGCGGTACGAGGGTGGAGAGGTTCGTGACAGCCGGAGGAGAATTGATCGGCGCCGTACTGGATCGGCGCTACCGGATCGACGCGCCGATCGCCCGGGGCGGGATGTCGATGGTGTTCCGGGGTGTGGACACCAGGCTGGGCCGGCAGGTCGCCATCAAGGTGATGGATCCCAAGTTCGCCGGTGATCCGCAGTTCCTGACCCGGTTCGAGTTCGAAGCCCGCGCCGTCGCCGGGCTCAAGCATCCCTCTCTCGTCGAGGTGTACGACCAGGGCGTGGACGGCGAGTATCCGTTCCTGGTGATGGAGCTGGTGCAGGGCGGGACGCTGCGGGAACTGCTGCGCGAACGCGGGCCGATGCCGCCGCATGCCGTGCGCGCGGTCGCCGAACCGGTACTGGCGGCGATCGGGGTGGCGCATGCTGCCGGTCTGGTGCATCGTGATGTGAAACCGGAGAACGTGCTGATCTCCGACGGCGGCGATGTCAAGATCGCCGATTTCGGGTTGGTCCGCGCCGTTGCCGCCGCCAACACCACCTCCGCCAGCGTCATCCTGGGTACCGCCGCCTATCTCTCGCCCGAGCAGGTCACCAGCGGTAGCGCCGACGCCCGCAGCGATGTGTACGCCTTCGGCATTCTGATCTTCGAACTGCTCACCGGGAAGGTGCCGTTCACCGGCGACAATTCGCTGTCGGTGGCCTATCAGCGGGTGGAGAACGATGTGCCGAGCCCGAGCGAGTTCATCGCGGGGGTGCCACCCGAATTCGACCGGCTGGTCGCCCGCGCCACCGCCCGGGAACCGGGGCACCGGTTCGCCGACGCCACCGAAATGGTGGCCGAACTACGCTCCATCGCCGCGCGCTTGAACCTGCCCGACTACCGGGTGCCCGCGCCGCAGGAATCGGCGGAACACACCAGCGCCCGCCATCCCGTCGCCCGGCCGGCGCCCGAACCCGTCGCGGCACCGCAGGGTCCGCAACCGACCCGGATGGTGACCACGCACCAGCCGCGGACCGAACCGCCGCCTCCGGCCTATATCCCGCCGCAGCGTCCCGCCCAGTACAGCTCCTATCAGGACAGCCACGCCGCCAAACGCCGCAACGGCCTGCTATGGACCGCCGCGGTGGTGGTCCTGACGCTGCTGGTCGGCATCGGCGGCTGGTGGCTCGGCGCGGGCCGCTACAACACGGTGCCCTCGGTCGCCGGGATGACGGTCGAACAGGCCACCGCGGAGTTGCGGGAGGCCGGTTTCGAAACCGGAACCCGCGACAAGGCCTCCGATACCGTGCCCGTCGGCGGTGTGGTGGGTACCGATCCCGGGCCGGGCGCCCGGGAAACCAAGGGCTCGGCCGTCGATATCCTGGTGTCCAGCGGTAAACCGGAAGTACCCGCCGTCTCGCCCGGTGCCGACTGGGACGAGGTCCAGCAGCTGATCCGCGATCAAGGATTGCAGCCGGTCGATGCCGGTGAGGTCGCCAGCACCGCGCCGGAGGGCACGCTGGCCCGGATCGACCCCGCGCCCGGGACCGTACTCCCCGCGGGTGCCCACGTTCAGGTCTGGAAGAGCAACGGGTCGAAACCCGTCCAGCTTCCCGATCTGCGTGCGGATACTCCCGAGCAGGCCCGGAAGAAGCTCGAGGATCTGGGTCTCACCGTCGCCGGGGAACGCCCCGCCTACGACGAACTGGTGGAGGTCGGCCGGGTCATCGGCACCGAACCCGGGGTAGGCACCACCGTCGACGCCGGCTCCGCGGTCACCCTGGTGATCTGCGAAGCGGTGACCATGCCGTCGGTCGTCGGCAAATCGGTCAGTGAGGCGCGGCAGACCTTGGAGGGGCTGGGCCTGCAGGTCGAGGTCCGCCAGTTCGCGCCGCTCGATTCCTCGGTCGTGGTCTCGCAGCGACCGGCCGCCAACGCCAACGTCGAAGCCGGCGCGTCGGTCTCCGTGGTCGCGATACCGTAGTCTCCCCCGCTCGTCCGACCGGCGAGTGCGCCCGTTCGCGAAAGGCGAGACAGGCGCGGATCGCGAATAGGCCGTGTTCGGGCACGGGCGAACGGCCCCCGGTTCTCCGGTTCCCGCGTTGGTCCCGGCTACGCCACCCTGTCCCCGGGGCCGGCGAGAAGCAACGTCGTCGCCGGGCGTGCCGTCCCGCAAATCCGATGGTGCGCGGCACAGTCCGGCAATGAGCACGCCGGCGAGTGCGGGCGCCGATATAGGGCCGGGGCCTCCGGCCGAGGGGCTGCGCCGGCCGTAACGCAGGGGCAAGCACACTTTCACGATCGCGAGGCGGTGTCCTGATGCCGCTCGGCCGGGCCCGCCGGTGGCCCTGACATCGCGGCGGTGCACCCCGGCGCGCCCGCCGCCATGCTGTGGCCGCACGGATCGCACACCCACGGGCGAGCCGGCGACTCGGTGCCGAGCTCAGCAAGGTCCGCCGAGGGCCCTACAGCGCCTGCCCTGCGTCGCCTGCCGGGCGGGCGTCGGGGCCCCGCGCCTGCCCGGGGAGGCGTCGAGCGAACTCTCGGCCTCGACGCCGAAGGCGGCGCGCGAACTGCCTACCGCAGCATCTCGGCGACGAGGAAGGACAATTCCAGCGACTGCTGGGTGTTCAGGCGCGGATCGCAGGCCGTCTCGTAGCGACCGGAGAGGTCCAGGTCGGAAATGTCCTGGGCTCCGCCGAGGCATTCGGTGACGTCTTCGCCGGTCAATTCGATATGCAGACCGCCCGGGTGGGTGCCGAGCGCGTGATGCACCTCGAAGAAACCCTGTACCTCGTCGACGATCCGGTCGAAGTGGCGGGTTTTGAATCCGGTGGAGGATTCGTGGGTGTTGCCGTGCATCGGATCGCACTGCCAGATCACCTGGTGGCCGGTGGCTTGCACCTTCTCCACGATCGCGGGCAGCACTTCGCGGACGTTCGTATTGCCCATCCGGGAGACCAGCGTCAACCGGCCGGGCTCGTTGTTCGGGTCGAGCCGTTCCACGTACTCCACCGCCTGCGCCGGGGTGGTCTTCGGGCCGATCTTCAGGCCGATCGGGTTGGCGAGGAGTTCGGCGAACGCGATATGCGCGCCGTCGAGCTGACGGGTGCGTTCCCCGATCCACAGGAAATGCGCGGACAGGTCGTAAAGGACCGGGTCGCCGGCGGAGTTCTCGGCCAGGCGCAGCATGGCGCGCTCGTAATCGAGTACCAGCGCCTCGTGCGATGCGTAGATCCGGGCCGATTTCAGGCTCGGGTCGTTCACCCGGCAGGCGGTCATGAACCGCAGGCCGCGGTCGATCTCCTCGGCCAGCGCCTCGTAGCGGGCACCGGCCGGCGACTGGGCCACGAAATCCCGGTTCCAGTCGTGCACCCGGTGCAGATCGGCCATACCGGCGTTGGTGAGTGCCCGCACCAGGTTCATGGCCGCGCTGGCGTTGGCGTAGGCCCGCACCAGCCGGGACGGATCGTGTTCGCGCACCCCGGCCTCGGCGACCAGGGAATTGACCATATCGCCGCGATAGGACTTCAGGCCGAGCGCGTCGGTATCGGAGGACCGGGGTTTGGCGTACTGGCCGGCGATCCGCGCGACCTTCACCACCGGCAGGCTGGCGCCGTAGGTGAGCACGACCGCCATCTGCAGCAGGGTCCGGATATTGCCGCGGATATGCGGTTCGGTGTTGTCGGCGAAGGTTTCCGCACAGTCGCCGCCCTGCATCAGGAAGGCTTCACCGCGCGCGACCTCGGCGAGCTGTTCACGCAGTTCGTCCACCTCGGCCGGCAGGCAGATCGGCGGCACGCTCTCCAGCACCGTCCGCATATTCGCCGCCTGTTCGGCGTCCCAGGACGGTTGCTGCAGGGCCGGCCGCGTCAACGCGTCGTCGAGCCGTTTACGCAGTTCGGCGGGCAACGGCGGCAGCTCGGGCAAACGGTCGATGGGCACGTCGACGGTCCAATTCACCAGTTCAGGATAAGTGGTGCCCGATCCGGGGCGTCTGCCGGAGGTGTTTGCGGGCGCACCCCGGGCCTGTCGCTGCGCACAACTAAGCTCGGTGCGTTCTGTCAGCCACCGAGGGGACCCACCGGTTTGAGGTATTTCTACGATTCGGAATTCATCGAGGACGGTCGGGTGATCGACCTCGTATCGATCGGTGTCGTCTGTGAGGACGGACGTGAGTTCTACGCCGTCTCCACGGAGTTCGACGCCGGTCGGGCCGGGCCCTGGGTGAGCAAACACGTACTGCCGAAACTGCCTCCGCAGACATCGCCACTGTGGCGCACCCGGGCGCAGATCCGCGACGAGCTGCACCGGTTCCTGGTGCCGCGCCCGACCGTACAGCCCGAGATGTGGGCATGGGTGGGTGCCTACGACCATGTGGTGCTGTGCCAGCTGTGGGGCTCGATGGTGGATCTACCACCCGAGTTGCCCCGCTACACGAACGAGCTGCGGCAGCACTGGGAGGCGCACGGCCGTCCGGAGTTGCCGCCGCCGCCCCGCGACGCCCATGACGCGCTGGCCGACGCACGGCACAATCTCGCCAAGTTCGAGGCCATCGAGGCGGCGCGCCGGCGCGCGCGCTGAGGGCCCGATACGCGAGCAGGCCCCCTGGATTTCCAGTGGGCCTGCTTCTTGCGCTGCGGACGGGTCAGTGCCCGTGCCGGCTGTTCGAGCGCGCTTCGTCCTGCACTCGTTGCAGAACCGCGAGCTGCTTGTGCTCCTCCTCCAGTTCGTTCGCGAAATGTTCGTCGCTCTCCGAACGGGGGTCGGGGCGCAGGAAGCTACCGGTACCCGGCTGACCGGCCGAACCCAGCTTGTTCATCTTCTTGGGCACGACCGCACCCTGGTATTCCAGCGGCAGCGGGTGGCCGTGGTCGTCGACCGGGCCCAGCGGCTGGTGCACCTCGATGTACTCACCGTGCGGCAAGCGCTTGATCACACCGGTTTCGATACCGTGCTCGAGCACCGCCCGGTCGCTGCGCTGCAGGCCGAGGCAGAACCGGTAGGCCAGGAAGTAGGCCAGCGGCGGTCCGACCAGCAGGCCGATACGGCCGATCCAGGTGGTCGCGTTCAGCGAGATATCGAATTTGAGCGCGATGATGTCGTTGACGCAGGACAACGTGAGAATCACGTAGAACGTGATCGCCATGGCGCCGATCGCGGTACGGACCGGGACATCGCGGGGCCGCTGCAGCAGGTTGTGCCGGGCGGTATCGCCGGTCAGCTTCTTCTCGATCCACGGGTAGGCGATCAGCACGGCGAACACCAGCCCCATGGTCAGCGCGACCCAGAACACCGCGGGCACGGTGTAGCGCCCGAGGTACAGCTCCCACGGCGGCATCAGCCGGGCCAGACCGTCGGTCCACATCATGTAGAAGTCGGGCTGGGAACCGGCCGAAACCTGTGAGGGGTTGTACGGCCCGAGATTCCAGATCGGGTTGATCTGCAGCAACCCGCCCATGAGGGCGACGAAGCCGAGGGTGAACGCGAAGAACGCGCCCTGGTCGGCGGCGAACACCGGGACGATCCGGGCGCCCACCACATTGTTCTCGGTACGGCCGGGGCCGGGGAACTGGGTGTGCTTCTGATACCAGACGATGGCGACGTGCGCGGCGATGAGCGCCAGCATGATGCCCGGGAACAGCAGCACATGCGCGATGTAGAGGCGCGGGATGATGATGTCGCCGGGGAAGTCGCCGCCGAACATCAGCCAGTGCAACCAGGTGCCCACCACCGGAACACCGATGGTGATACCGGAGAACGCGGCGCGCAGACCGGTACCGGAGAGCAGATCGTCGGGCAGGGAGTAGCCGAAGAAGCCCTCGAACATGGCCAGGATCAGCAGCAGCGACCCGATCACCCAGTTCGCTTCACGCGGTTTGCGGAACGCACCGGTGAAGAAGATACGGAACAGGTGGATGATGATCGAGGCCGCGAACAGCAGCGCCGCCCAGTGGTGCACCTGCCGGACGAACAGACCGCCGCGCACCTCGAAGGAGATGTTGAGCGCGGTCTCATAGGCCCGCGACATACCGACACCGCGCAGCGGCTGGTAGGCGCCGTCGTAGGTGACATGCGCCATCGACGGGTCGAAGTACAGCGTCAGGTACACACCCGACAGCAGCAGGATGATGAACGCGTACAGCGCGATCTCACCCAGCAGGAACGACCAATGGGTGGGGAACACCTTGTTGATCGATCGCTTCATGAAGGCGGCGGCGCGGTAGCGCTCGTCGATTTCGTTGGCTTGTGCCGCGAGCTTGCGGCCGGTAGCCGTTCCAGCACTCATGATCGACGCTCCCAGAAGGCCGGGCCGAGGGGTTCGATGAAGTCACCGTTGGCGACCAGGTACCCCTCTGAGTTTACGGTGATCGGCAGCTGCGGCAGCGCCCGGGCGGCCGGACCGAAGATCGGCTTGCCCCATTCGGTCGCGGAGAACTGCGACTGATGGCACGGGCACAGAATCCGGTTGGTCTGCTGCTCGAACAGCGAGGTCGGGCAGCCGAGATGGGTGCAGATCTTCGAGTAGGCGAAGTAGTCGCCGAAGTTGAAGCTCTCCTGACCCTTACGTTTGATCGCGTTCTTCGCATCCTCGGGCCGCAGGCGGATGAGCATCACGGCATTGCGGATACCGCGCAGCGACTGCAGGGTCGCGTGCTCGTCACCGCGCCAGGATTCCTTCCACGGGAACACGGTTTCCATGGCACCCGCGTCCAGATCCTCGGGGCGCACCAGCACGATGTCCTGCGGACGGCCGGTATCGCGGCGGATGTAGACGGTTTCGCCGTCGTAGTCGGGGGTCCAGCCGGACACCCACAGTGGCGATTTATCGCCCTTGGCCCACGGGTTCTTCACCATGCCGCCGACGAACACCAGCAGAGCGCCGATACCGAGCACACCGACGCCGGCGCCGGCGGTGCGGGTGATCAGCTTGCGGCGGCCGAGAGTGGAGGTGTCCAGCGCGTCGGTCAGCTCGGCGGCCAGCGTGCGCCGGTCGACCTCACTGGACTTGCCGTCGTGCCGGTCCTGCACCGACAGTTCCGCGGGAATGAACTTCTTGCGGATCAGCACCACCGCGATGCCGATGGCCAGGACCGAGAGACCGAAGGTCAGGCCGTACAGCGGTGTGGTGAGCGAGTAGATGCCGTGGCCGGACTCCTCTTTGCTCTTGTACTCCCAGGGCCAGAACAAGAACACGCCCACCAGCGCGGCAGCGGCCAGACCGGAGAACGCGAACCACAGCGCGACCTGCCGTTCGGCGCGTTTCTCCGCGCGGGTACCCGGCACCGGCCAGCGTTCCCGCCGGTAGGCGACCTCGACGCCGTCGCGCGCGGTGCCGAGCTCGACCAGCTCGTCACGCGACATCGCGTCCAGTTCGGCCTCGGTCGGTTCCGCCGGGGTCGCGGCCGCGGAATCTTTGTCCAGGCGACCCATCTCGTTTCGCTCCTGTTCTTCACTCATGGCTGAGGCCCTTCCACTGGGGCATGCCCGGCCGGCCGCCGCGGGTACCGCGGGCGGCTGCGGACACCGGCCCGATCATGTCCGGGATCCGATCCAGATCGCGGCACCGACGACGGCCACGATGCCGATCGCCCAGATGGCCAGGCCCTCGGTGGCGGGACCGAACCCGCCCAGACCCCAGCCACCGGGATTCTTCGCTTCGGCGGAGTCCTTGACGTAGGCGATGATGTCGCGCTTCTCCTCCGGCGTGAGCTGGCGGTCGGAGAACTTCGGCATGTTCTGCGGGCCGGTGAGCATCGCGGTGTAGATCTGCTGCTCGGAGGCCGGGTCCAGCGGCGGGGCGAACTTACCGGAGGACAGCGCGCCGCCACGACCGGTGAAGTTGTGGCAGGAGGCGCAGTTCATCCGGAACAGCTCGCTACCGCGGCCGATATCGCCGCCGCGCAGCGACTCCTGCGCGATCTCACCGTTGGCGTCGCGGATCACGGTGGGGCCACCGCCGTTGGCGGCGACATAGGCACCGATCGCGTCGGTCTGGTGGGCGTCGAACTTCGGGGGTTTGCGTTCGGCCTGCGCTTCGTTGCGGACCATCGGCATACGCCCGGAGGACACCTGGAAGTACACGGCCGCCTCGCCCACGCCGATGAGGCTGGGACCGCGGTCGGGCACACCTTGCAAGTTGGCGCCGTGGCAGGTGATGCAGGAGGTCTCGTACAGCTGCTGACCCTCGCGGATCAGCGCCACCGAATCCTCGTTCGCCGTAGCGACCTGCGGCTCGGGGGTGAGCGCAGAGGCGAGGAAACCGGCTCCGACGAGACCGACCATGAGCGCGAGGCCACCCGCGATCCGTCGGCGGATGCGGCGCTGCCTGCGCTTCTTGCTGGCCTCGCCGTGCCCACCGCTGGCGGGCGCTGGCGCTGTCGGGGGCGATGAACTCATCTGTGTCCCTTTGGAGTAGACGGAACCGTGGTAAGCAGCCGGTGTCACTGGATGAAATAGATCACGGCGAACAGCCCGATCCAGACGATGTCGACGAAGTGCCAGTAGTACGAGACGACGATCGCGGCGGTGGCCTGCGCGGGAGTGAACTTGCTCATCTTGGTGCGCGCGAGCAGGAACAGGAAGGCGATCAGACCACCGATGACGTGCAGACCGTGGAACCCGGTGGTGATGTAGAACACCGAGCCATAGGAGCTGCTCGAGATCGAGGTGCCGTGTTCCACCAGGTGGATGTACTCGTACCCCTGGCCGAGCACGAAGAACAGACCCATGAAGAAGGTCAGGGTGTACCAGCGGCGCAGCCCGAACACATCACCGCGCTCGGCCGCGAACACACCCATCTGGCAGGTGAACGACGAGGCGATCAGCACGGCGGTGACCGGTATGGCCAGACCGAGGTTCAGCTCGGTCGGCGGCATCGGCCACTCCGGTGCCTGACTGCGCGCGACGAAGTACATCGCGAAGAGGCCGGCGAAGAACATCAGCTCGCTGGACAGCCAGATGATGGTACCGACGCTGACCATGTTGGGCCGGTTCAGCGAATGCACACGCTGGGTTATGGCCGATCCTGAGGTACCTACTGCGGTCGTCACGGGGTAAGTATGACTCTTCGTAGTACGACAGTCGAAGTCGGGTTCCCATCTTGATCTTTTGTGTCGGGATTCACCGGCTCAGCGCGTCTCTCACGCGGGCCCGGCGTGTCGGATTCCCCGGCACCGGACCGGCTGCCGAACCTGCGCGGATGCAGTGTCCGGCAGGCCGCGGAGCGCGCGGCGCCCTGCGCCGACCGCGGCCGGCGATCGGTTCCACGCCGGCCTGTCGTCCCTATCCGCCCCGGCGCACGCCCGCCTCTACCGGTCCGAGACCACACACCGCGGTGTGCGCCGGCCCCCTGATGAGACCCGCGGAGCCCTGATGCCCCCGGAGCCCGATCCGCTCGCCACCCGCACGAGCACTCCGCCGACGGGCACGGCGGGTCCACCCGCCCGACCGGCAGCACTGCGCCGGCAAGCACGACACATCCCGTCGCCCCCACCCGACCGGCAGCACTGCGCCGACAAGCACGGCGCGCATTAGGGTGTTGCATGACCATTCGGTCACCGGTAATCGGCGCGACGAGGAGATTGAGATGAGCGTGCGCAGCTGGCCCCAGATGCTCGGGGCGCTCGCCGACGGACACGACCTCACCGCGGACGATACGAACTGGGTGATCGACGAGATCTTCACCGACAACTCCACCGCCGCGCAGATCGCCGCGTTCGGGGTCGCCATGAAGATCAAAGGCCCCACCCCCGCCGAACTGTCGGGTATGGCGCGCGGGATGCTCGGTCACGCGCGGCTGGTGAAGATCGACGGCGACGCGGTGGACATCGTGGGCACCGGCGGCGATCGGTCGGGTTCGGTCAATATCTCCACCATGTCCGCGATCGTTGTCGCCGCGGCCGGTGTGCCGGTGGTCAAGCACGGTAACCGGGCCGCCTCCTCCAAGAGCGGCGGCGCGGACGTGCTCGAGGCGCTCGGCGTGAAACTCGCGCTCGGGCCGGAATCGGTGGCCCGGTGCGTGCGCGAGGTCGGGATCGGTTTCTGCTTCGCCTCACTGTTCCATTCGGGGCTGCGATTCGCCGGGCCGGCCCGCAAGGAGATCGGGATACCGACCGTTTTCAACGTGCTGGGCCCGCTCACGAACCCGGCCCGGCCGCGCGCCGGACTGGTCGGCTGCGCGTTCCCCGATCTGTTGGAGACCATCGCCGGCGTTTTCGCCGACCGGGGAGCCGGGGCGCTGGTGGTGCGCGGCCACGACGGCCTGGACGAGATCACCACCTCCGACGCCACCGACGCCTATGTGGTGGCTGGCGGCCGGGTCCGGAAAACGGTGATCGACCCGGTGCGCCTGGGTATCCCGCGCGTTCACCTGGACGCGCTGCGCGGCGGTGACGCCCAGGTGAACGCACAGGTCGCCCGGGATGTTTTCGCCGGAGACGCGGGCGCGGTACGTGACGCCGTTCTGGTGAACTCGGCGGCCGCGATCACCGCCTACGATCTGTCCCGCGGCGCGGAACTCGACGGTGACCTCGACGATCGGCTGGTCGCCGGGATCGAACGCGCCGCAACCGCCATCGACAACGGCGCGGCCGCGACCCTGCTCGACCGCTGGGCCGCTCTCACCAGAACGCTCGGCGAGGACTGAGCCGACCGAACCTGCCGACGGCGGGCCGGTCATGTGCTCGACGACGGTCCGGTATCCGGGGGTCGCAACGACGCCATCCGGCTACCGTGCCCGGCGAGTCATCTCCGTGGTCCCACCGCATCTCCATCCGCGCCGATTCCGCAGGTGCAGCCGAGGACGACAGTGGTCGGCGCGGGTGTGGCCACAGGCGTGAACAAACAGCTACTCCCCGATGGAGAACCCGGCCTCGACATCCGCGCTCGAATAGGATTTGAACGCGATATGGGTGACGGTGCGCTGCACCCCGGGCACCTTGTCGATCCGCGCGGTGACCACCTCGGCGACCTGTTCGTGGTCGCGGACCCGCACCAACGCGATCAGGTCGACATCACCCGCGCACGAGTACACCTCGGCGACGCCTTCGGTATCGGCCACCGCCTGCGCGGTCTCCGGGATGCGCCCGTTGTCGGCCTGGATCAGAACGATCGCGGTAATCATGGGACCAGCCTAAGCACCTCCGGCCCGCGCCGGGCGCGGCAGCGCCCGCTAACCACGTTCCTCTGTATAGGACTGTTCGCCGCGCGCCGCGTCCGCCGCGGCGCCGGCGGCGTCGGCCCAGGTGACCCAGCGCGCCGCACCGTGGGCGGGTTCGGCGTAGCCTTCGGCGGTCCGCACGATTCGGACTCCGGGGCGTTGCAGCCAGCGCGCGATCACGGCGACCTCCTCCGGTGGGGCACCGCGCAGCGGCGGGGGCTGTGGCCGGGTTTCGACCAGCGGTAGTTCGGTGTGATCGGGGATGGCACCGGCCGGGCGCACGGTCTGGGCGGCGGCCACGATCTGTTCGACCACCGGCATGGGTGGTGTGCCGCGGGGCGCGGTTCCGGCGCCCGCGAGCCGGCCGTAGCGGATCACCGCGAATTCCCAGCCGCCGGCGCCGTCGGGGTGGGCGGTGATCAACTCCGGCAGCCGGGCCAGCGCGGTGAGCCGCTGGGTGCGATGCAGGGCACGGATGACGGCGGCCGCGCGGTCGCGCAGGCGGGCGGCGGATTCGTATTGTTCGGCGGTCGCGTATTCCTCGATCCGGGCCAGCATGTGGCGGATTGCCGTATCGTCGGTGCCTGCGAAGAGGGCTCGCGCGGCCACGGGTGCCGGGGCGTAGTCGCTGACGGTGCGCGCAGTGGCGGTCGCCGCGGGGCAGCCGCCGACGGCTTCCGGTGTGCACGTGTGCAGCGCCGTCCGCGACAGTTTCGCGGTGCAGGTGCGCAGCCCGCAGTATTCGGCGAGGGTGGCGGCGATATCCGCGGCGGCGGCGCGCGCGTGGAAGGGGCCGATCGCCGGCCCGGCCGGGTCGCGCACCAGGGTGAGCCGGGGAAAGGCTTCCGCACTCAACGCGACCCACCAGGCACGTTTCGGGAACTTGGACCGGCGGTTGTAGCGCGGGGCGTGCGCGGCCAGCAAGCGCAGTTCCCGGACTCCGGCCTCCAGTCCGTGCGCGCACACCACATGGTCGACCCGGGTGGCCAGCCGGACCATCTCCTTGATCCGGCCGCGGGTTTCCGAACCGGTGAAGTAACTGCGGACCCGGCGCCGCAGGTTCACCGCGGTCCCGATATAGAGGACTTCGTCCGACGGCCCGCGGAACAGGTAGACCCCGGGCGCGGCGGGCAGGTCGACGGCCAGGGCGCGTTTGGCGCGTTGGCCCGCGGTGACATCGGGGAGGTAGTCGATCAATTCGGGGAGGCTGTGCACGCCCTGGTTGCCGACTCTTCCGATGAGCGCGTGCAGGACGTCCACGGTGGCGCGCGCATCGTCGAGGGCGCGGTGGGTGGGGGTGGTAGTCGCACCGAGCAGTTGCGCCAGGTAGCCGAGCCGCACCGAGGGCGCCTCGTCGCGGCCGAGTACCCGCCGCGCGAGCCGCACCGTACACACCACCTGCGGCCGGGGCCACGGCGTTTCGCAGCGCGCCGCCGCGGCCTTCAGGAAGCCGATATCGAAGCGGGCATTGTGTGCGACGAGCACCGCCCCGGCCGCGAACTCCAGGAAACCGGGCAGCACCGCTTCGATGGCCGGTGCCGCCCGCACCATCGCCGTGGTGATCCCGGTGACCTGGACGACCGCGGGCGGGATGGACCGCCCCGGATCGACGAGAGTGGCGAATTCACCGAGCACCTCACCGCCGCGCACCTTTACGGCGCCGATCTCGGTGATGGCGTCCTCGGCCGGGCTGGTACCGGTGGTTTCCAGATCGACGACCACGAACGTGGTGTCGTAGAGCGGGGTGTCGAGCTGATCGAATGCCAGCTGCCGGGCATGCAGCGGCATCGGTTCGGACACGGCGAGCAGGGTACGGAGTGGGTCCGACAAGTAGAGCGATACCGGACCGTGACGATCGCATCGACGGACACCGGAACCTGTCCCTGTTCCCCGGCCAGAGCCCAATGACCACATAACTGTGCGTCAGCTCACAGTCGATGTCCATTTGCTATTCAATTGCCCGGAAATTCGCGAAATGGTCGACCGGCCCAAAACTTGTTCCACCACGCCGGGCAAATAAGCAGCCGCGCCCCATCCACGCCATTGTCACCACCGAGACATCCACCCGCTCGCGCTGGAGAAATTGCACGACAATCGGGAACACATCGGCTGTAACGCGACCGATCCGGCCGCCGCGCCCGACCGGGACGTAACCGCGACGCAATCGAACAGACCGCTGTGACCCATCTCGCACAATTTGCCAGCAGGAAGCTGTCCGATACACGCTTATCCCCGTCTCAGGCTTTACAAATCACCGTGATCTGTTCGTAATCTTTTCGAGACCTCGCGGAGTTCGGCGCACCACCCCGGTGCCGCCGGCGGGGAAATCGGAAGGACCGCATCATGGCGTTCAACACCGTCAAGCGACAGGCGCGGCGGGCTGCCGCAACCGGAGCCGTCGGCGCTGCCACCCTGGGCGCGTTCCTGCTGCCCGCCGCCCCGGCAGCCGCCCAGCCGGTGACCATCCACGGCGTGGGCACCTTCGAGGTGCCCAACGGGATCCCGATCCCGGCAGGCATTCCCGGCGTCGAAGCCCCCAACTCCCCCGCCACGCCGCCGCCTTTCGTGACCCCCAGCAAGACCGCCGGCGATCTGGCACTGGACGCGGCACTGTCGAAGGTCGGCGCCCCGTACGTCTACGGCGCCGCCGGCCCGGACGCCTTCGACTGCTCCGGCCTGGTGCAGTGGTCGTATAGACAGGCGGGGGTCGAGCTACCCCGTACCAGCGGCGCCCAACTGTCCGCCGGCGCCCCCATTTCACTCAACGACCTCCGCCCCGGCGATGTCGTGTCGTTCTACGGCGGCGGCCATTCGGGCCTGTACGCCGGCGACGGCAACGTGGTCCACGCGGCCACCTCCGGTACCCCGGTTCAGCTGGCGCCCATCTCGTCGATGCCGTTCGCCGGAGCGCGCCGCTACTGAGCCGGCCACGGTCCCGCGGGGTTCCACGCGGCGCGGTCCATTCATCCGACGACATGACTGTTCCGTGCCGTACTGGACACCCCGCGGGCCCGTTCCGTAACCTAATCGAGACCTTCACCGGTTCATCGCACAGCGTCACAGGGAGAGCGGGGCACGGCAGGCCGTGGCAACACATCATCGGAGTCACTGCAATCCGGGGCCGTCTCGCCGGCCCGCCCGCACCGTTCTCGCGGCGGGCCTGCTGGCGGCGGCGCTCTACGGTGGCGGGCCCGCCGGCGCCGACCCGATCCCCGCGCCCGCGCCGGCCTCGGCGACCGAAGCGGTCCAGCAGATGATCGACCTGTCCCGACAGGCCGAACAGCTCAATCAGCAGGCCCTCACCGCACAGGCCGACCTCGACGCGAAACTGGCGATCCAGCACGATGCCGAGGCAAAACTGGCAGCGGCGACCGCGGCCGTCGACGCGGCCCGCAACGAGGTGGCCAAGTACCGCCCGATGATCGATCGCACCGCCATCGCCGCCTACCAGGGCGCGCGCACCAACCGGCTGTTCTCCGTACTGGTCAGCGATTCACCGCAGCAACTCCTCGACCAGATGTCGACGTTGGACGTGGTCGCCACCCAAACCTCCGACCAGCTCAAACAGTACAAACGTGCCACCGACGCGGCCACGGCCGCGCAATCGGCCGCCCGGACCGCCGCCGATTCCGCTCGCGCCGCCGCCGATCAGGCCAATGCCGTCCGCGCCGATGTGGACCGTAAACAAACCGATCTCCAGAACGCCGTCGCCAAGGTCATCGAGGTCTGGGGCACCCTGTCCACCGCAGACCGGGCCGCTCTCGCCGGCTCCCCCTTCCCTCCGGGTTTCGATCGGGACAGCCTGCTGGCGGATCTCGTCCCCGGCAGCGGTACCAGCGCGCTGGCCGCCGGGCTGACCCGCGTCGGCGACCCCTACGTCTGGGGCGCCACCGGCCCCGACCAGTTCGACTGTTCGGGCTTGGTGCAGTGGGCGTTCGCGCAGGTCGGCAAGCAGGTTCCGCGCACGAGTTCGGCGCAGGCCGCCTACGGCACCCCGGTGGATCGCGCGGATCTGCAGCCCGGCGATGTCGTTTTCTTCTACGACGACATCTCGCACGTGGGCATCTACGCCGGGAACGGCCTCATGCTGCACGCCTCCACCTTCGGGGTCCCCGTGGCCGTGGCCCCGATGGATTCCACCCCCTACCATTCGGCGCGCCGCTACTGAGCCCCGGAGCGGCATCCGGCAGCGTCCGCCAATAGTGTGAGTCGTATGGCTCGAACTCTGCTGGTTACCAATGATTTCCCGCCGCGTCCGGGAGGTATCCAGTCCTATCTGCAGGCGCTGACCGGTCAGTTGCCGCCCGACGATCTGGTCGTCTACGCCCCCCGCTGGCGCGGTGACAGTCATATCCGGTTCGACGCACAGCAGCCGTTCCAGGTGGTCCGCCATCCCACCTCCCTCATGCTGCCCACCCCCGCCGTCGCGCGCCGGGCACGTAAACTGCTGCGCTCCGAAGGCTGCGAAACGGTCTGGTTCGGGGCCGCCGCCCCCCTGGCCCTGCTATCTCCGTTGCTGCGCCGGGCCGGTGCCGAACGAATCATCGCCAGCACACACGGGCACGAAGTGGGCTGGTCGATGCTGCCGGCCGCACGGCAGGCGCTGCGGGTCATCGGCGAGAACACCGATATCGTCACCTACGTCAGCAAATACACTCGGCGCCGGTTCGCGGCCGCCTTCGGGCCGGATGCCGCACTCGAGCATCTGCCGCCGGGCGTGGACACCGAGAAGTTCCGCCCCGACCCGGCCGCCCGCGCCGAACTGCGCAAACGGTACAATCTCGGCGATCGGCCCACGATCCTGTGCCTGTCGCGGCTGGTCCCGCGCAAGGGACAGGACATCTTGCTGATCGCCATGCGCTGGATCCGGGAGCGTATTCCCGGCGCGGTCCTGGTGATCGCCGGTAGCGGCCCGTACGAAGACCGGCTACGCGGGTTCGCCGACGCACTCGACCTCGGCGACGATGTCGTGTTCACCGGCCGGGTGCCCGCGGCCGAGCTCGCCGCACACCACACCATCGCCGATGTTTTCGCTATGCCCGCCCGAACCCGCGGCGCGGGCCTGGACGTCGAAGGTCTCGGCATCGTCTATCTGGAGGCCTCCGCCAGTGGTGTGCCCGTGGTCGCCGGAATGTCGGGCGGCGCACCGGAAACCGTGCTGGACGGCGAAACCGGACGGGTCGTCGACGGCCGCCGCGCCGACCTGGTCGCCGAAGCGATCGCCGATATCCTCGCCGACCGCGAGGCAGCCGCCGCCATGGGCGCCGCGGGCCGCGCCTTCGTCGACCGCCACTGGCGCTGGGACACCCTGGGCGCCCGCCTCCGCGGGTTCCTGTAAACACGGCATCTACTACGCTCAGCCGGGTGAGCAGTATCCAGGTCGCCGACCAGACCTTTCTCGCCGCGCCGGGCGCCGCGGTGGCCGCTGTGCTGTCCGCTCCGGGTAAGTGGCGCAGCTGGTGGCCCGATCTCGAACTCGATGTCCGGGAGGACCGGGGTGAGAAGGGTATTCGCTGGTCGGTGCGGGGTGCGCTGACCGGCACCATGGAGGTGTGGCTGGAACCGTCGCTGGACGGGGTGATCCTGCACTACTTCCTGCACGCCGAGCCCCCGCGGCAGTTGCCGCCGCGCAAACTCGCCGCGGCCAACCGGCAGCGGCGGATCGCGGGCAAGGTGATGTCGTTCGAACTCAAGGACCGGCTCGAGGGCGACCGGCCGGCCGGAGTCTCTCCCTGCAACTGACGAATTCCATACCGCACCGCCGAAAGGAACCACTGAGCACCTATGGCCGACCGGACCCAGAGATCGATCGTCATCGCGGCGCCCGCCCCGCAGGTGATGTCCGTTATCGCCGATCTGGCGTCCTACCCGGAATGGGTATCGGCGGCCAAATCGGTGGAGGTACTCGAAACCGGACCCGACGGTCGCGCGCGCACCGCTCGTTTCGTGCTGGACGCCGGTGTCGTCAAGGACACCTACGTGCTGTCCTACACCTGGCGCCCCGATGATCTTGCGGTGAGCTGGACGCTGGTGCGCGGTGAACTGCAGAAAGCGCAGGAAGGCCGTTACGAACTGGTCGAGCAGCCGGACGGCGGCACCGAGGTGCGCTACGAACTGACCGTGGACCTGACCATTCCGATGATCGGCATGTTCAAACGCAAGGCGGAGAAGGTGATCACCGATACCGCGCTCAAGGAACTGAAGAAACGGGTCGAAGGCTGACCGGGCCGCGCAGCACCGGGACGCAGACCGGGCCCGACGGCGCGCCGGGCCGCCTCCGGCGCGCGCGGACGCGGGTCGAATTGTTCGTCGGCAAGGGCGGTGTCGGTAAGACGACACTGGCCTGCGCGCAAGCCATGGGACATGCCCGGACCGGGCAGCGGGTTCTGCTGGCTTCGCTGGACCAGGCGCATTCCCTCGGGGACGCACTGGGTTTCCGGTTCGCGCACGATCCGGGTGCGGTCCCCGGAATGATCCGGGTCATCCCTGGTCTCGAGGTGATCGAACTCGATTCGCTGGCACTGCTAGAGGATCGTTTCCGGGAGATCGCCGGTGTACTGGCGGCCGATACCGGCCACGACCACGGATTCGATCTGAGCGCGCTGGATCCGGCCGAGCTCACCGGGCTGCCCGGTGTCCAGGAACTGCTGATGCTGGTGGAGGTCACCCAGTACGCCGCCGACGGCGAATGGGACGTGATCGTCCTCGATTGTCCGCCCACCGCCGATATGCTGCGTATCCTCACCGCGCCGGAAACTCTGCTCGGCTACCTGGACCGGATCTGGCCCCCGCATCACCGGATGATGGCCGCGATCGGCACCGATCTGCGGCGGGCGGTGCTGGCGGCGACGATGCAGCGGATCGTCGCTGCCGTCACCGAGGTCCGCGATCTGCTCGCCGACTCCGAACGCACCAGCGCCCGGCTGATCACCCTGGCCGAACGGGTGGCGGTCGCCGAGTCGGCACGCGTGTATTCGGCGACCGCGTTGCTCGGCCTGCGTCTGCAGGCGGTGGTGGTGAACAAGGTGCTGCCGCCGGTCCCGCCGGCCGGTCCGCAACCACAGCATCCGGCGGTGCGCTGGTATACGCATCGCTACGCCGAGCAGCGGGATGTGATCGCCGGATTGCGAACATCGATGCCGGACATCCCGGTGCTGGTGGCCGGTCATACCGGTGCCGAGCCGGTAGGTATCGGACCGCTGGCCGGCCTGGCCTGCGTCGTCCCGGCCGAAGACACCGGCGACCCGGTGTCCGGGGGCGGTACCGCCGGCACCGGGCCCGGCAGCGATACCGGCCACGCCGGACCTGTTCGGCGTGACACCGACGCCCCGATGCGCGACGATGCGGGTTCGCCGGTGGCCGCCCCGCACGCCGGCACTGCGCTTCCCGCCGTCCGGCTGGAATCGGGCACGGGTGTGCATTCGGTATATGCGCTGCGTATCCGGCTACCGGTAGCGGATCCGGCCACGTTGCGCCTGGGACGAGTGGAGGACGATTTGATCGTGGGAGCCGACGGCCTGCGCCGGCGGTTGCGCCTGGCGCCGGTACTGCGCCGCTGCACCGTCAGCACCGCCGAACTGGACAACGGATACCTGGTGATCCGTTTCCGGCCCGACCCGCAGGAGTGGCCGCGATGACCGGAACCGATTACCGGCAACCGGAGGGTATCGCCGAATTCGCCGAGGAACTGCGCCTGCTCGCGGAGGCCGTGCTCGAGCGGGTGGAGCCGGTACTGCGCGAGGCCGCCGCGGAGGGCAAACCGGAGTGGGGAAACTGCACCTGGTGCCCGCTGTGTGCCGCGGCCGCACTGGTGCGCGGGGAACAGCACGAAGTACTGGCGACGGTCGCGGCACACGGTACGGCGATCGTCACCATCCTGCGGGAAGCACTGGCGGGGGAACCGGTCGATCCGGTGATGCCGCACGGTCACAGCGCCGGCTCCGGTGCCGCACACGGCCGATCCGGTACCCGGGACCGGGCCCCGGACGATACGGCGGGTTCGGGCGGGCCCGCGCCGGCCACCGAACCCGGTGCGGCCGACCGGGACACGCACCCGGACGCGGCCGAGGCGGGCACACGCACGACCGGAAAGTCCCGGTACGTCGGTATTCCCGTAACCGTCAAGCCATGAACGGTTCCGCTTCGGGTGCTCCGCTGACCGTGGGGGTCGATATCGGCGGGACGAATATCCGCGCCTCGGTGGTCGACGGAACCGGCGAGGTGCTCGATACGGTGCAGTGCCCGACCCCGCATTCGGCTCCGGCGCTGGAAGGCGCGCTGGTGCGCGCGGTCCGCGAACTCGGTGACCGGCACGGTATCGACGCCGTCGGCCTGGCCGTGGCCGGGTTCGTCTCGGCGGATCGCAGCACTGTCCGGTTCGCCCCGCATCTGCCCTGGCGCGACGCACCGGTGGCGAAACGTCTCACCGATCGCCTCGGGCTGCCGGTGCTGCTGGAGCACGACGCCAATGCCGCGATGTGGGCGGAATACCGGTTCGGCGCCGCGGCGGGCGGCCACAATGTCGTGCTGGTGGCCATCGGTACCGGGATCGGTGCCGCGCTGCTGATCGACGGTGTGCTGTATCGCGGTACCCACGGTGTCGCACCGGAACTCGGCCATCTGCAGGTTGTCCCCGGCGGCCGCGATTGCGGCTGCGGTAAACAGGGTTGCTGGGAACGGTATTGCAGCGGAACGGCTTTGGCCGAGTCGGCGATCGAACTGGTGGCCACCGATTCCACGCCGTCCCTGCTGGCGAAGGAGGTGATCGCCGACCCCGGCGCCCTCACCGGCCGCCGGGTGGCCGGCGCCGCCCAGGACGGCGACCCGCTGGCCCTGCGTGTGATGGCCGATTTCGCCCGCTGGCTCGGCCTGGGCCTGGCGTTCGTCGGCGATATCTTCGACCCGGACCTGGTCGTCGTCGCCGGCGGAGTCAGCAGTTCGGCCCCCCTGTTCCTCGACGAGGCCCGCGAGGAATACGCGGCCTCGGTCACCGGACACGGACACCGCCCCCTGGCCCGCATCCGCACCACCCAGCTGGGCGAGGCCGCCGGAATGATCGGCGCCGCAGAACTGGCCCGCACCGCCCTCGTCACCGGCCGCTGACCCTCGCCATTACCCCCACCCTCGAACACAGAATCACCAGCACATCCTGCCCACCCCATCTCATTCCTCCAATGGTTCACCTCCCCCAGGGTGGGGCCCGCCCGGTTCTGGAGCGACCAGCGGGAGGGAGCGCAGCGACCGACCGGCGGGAGTGAAGAACCGGGTTGATAGGGCCCCACCCTCGAGACGCGGAGCGTCTCCGATTACACAGCCCGAGAATTAACATGGCTGGGCTTGGAGGAGTTCTGTGACCGGCGGTAGAGTCGGCAGCCGAGGCTCTTCACATTTCCATCCCGATTCCCGGAGTAAGGACGTCATGTTCTACTGGCTGCTCAAGTTCGTGCTGCTGGGTCCGTTCATCCATCTCTACAACCGGCCCGAGGTGGAAGGTGTGGAGAACATCCCGGCCGACGGTGCGGCCATCATGGCGGGAAACCATCTGTCCATCGCGGATTGGTTGTTCGCACCGTTGACGAGCCCGCGCCGGATCAACTATCTGGCGAAAGCCGAGTACTTCCACACTCCCGGTCTCAAGGGACGGCTGCAGAAGTTCTTCTTCAGCGCCTCCGGCCAGTATCCGATCGATCGCAGCGGCGCGGACGCGGCCGAGGATGCGCTCAATGCCGCCCGCAAACTGCTGGACGAGGGTCGCCTGGTGGGCTTGTATCCGGAGGGCACCCGCTCGCCCGACGGCCGGCTGTACAAAGGCAAGACGGGTATGGCCCGGCTCGCGCTGGAAACCGGTGTTCCGGTGATCCCGGTGGCTGTGATCGGCACCGGTGAGGTGAGCCCGCCCGGACCGTTCCGCTGGCGGCGCCGCAAGGTCACGGTGAAGTTCGGGAAGCCGATCGATTTCTCCCGGTACGAGGGTATGTCCGGTAATCGGTTCGTGGAGCGTGCGGTGACCGATGAGGTCATGTACGAGCTGATGCGGATGTCGGGGCAGGAGTACGTCGATGTGTACGCCGCCAGCCTGAAGAAAAACATACCTTCCGGTCCGTCCTCGCATACGCCACGAATTCCGGAATCCGCCGCGAGCTGACCCGCCGCGTACGATGAACGAGTGACGGTTCGCGCGAAGGTTTGCGGAATCCGGTCCGCGGCCGATCTGGAGACGGCGGTGAGTGCCGGCGCGGACGCGGTCGGATTCATCTCCGGAACCACCCACTTCAGCGAGGATGCGCTGACAGCGGAGGCCGCGGCCTGGCTGTCGGAGTGCACACCGTCGTTCGTGAACCGAGTCCTGGTCACCCATCTCGAGGATGCGCACGCCATGCTCGAATTGGCCGACCGGATCGGTGCCGACACCATCCAGGTGCACGGTCTGGTCGATTCCGGCACGTTGCGGGCGGTGCACGCCGCCGCGCGCGGCCGGACGATCGTTCGCGCCGTCCATGTCACCGGGTTCGATGCGGTGGCCCACGCCTTGGACGTCGCCGCGGACTGCGATGCCGTCCTGCTCGACTCCCGCACCGCCGACCGGCTCGGCGGCACCGGCCGTACCCACGATTGGTCGGTCAGCGCCCGGATCGTGCGGGAACTGGCGTCGATCGGCCGGCCGGTGATTCTCGCCGGCGGTTTGACCGCCGACAATGTAGACGAGGCGATCGAGGCGGTGCGCCCGTTCGGGGTGGATGTGAACAGCGGTGTGGAAACCGAGAGCGGCGACAAAGACTTCGCTGCCTGCGCCGCATTCGTCAAGACGGCGCATGAGCACGAACCGGGCTACCCAGTTCCAGTCCCACGGCCCCGAGTACGAGGACTCCGGCCAACAGCGTCGCCACGGTGATCTCGGAGCCCACCAGCACCGCACCGGCGATGGTCGCCACCACGGCCTCATTGAGCCCGATCAGTCCCGTGGTGACCTCGTCGAGATACCGCAACGCCACCCAGTAACAGGCGAAACCGGGCCCGAGCAGAAGGGCCCCGAGTACGGCGAGCATCATCGTCTGCCCGGCCGTGGGCGCGGCGTCGGCGAGTATCGCCACACCGAGCAGCGGCGCGGCCAGTACCGCGGCGGCCAATAGCTGCAGCCCCGCCGCCGATCCGCTGGGCCGGCCGGCCGATTCCCGGACCACCAGGGTGATCAGCCGGGCCACACAGCCCGCGCTGACCAGTGCGAGAGCGCAGCCCACCAGGGCCGGCCCGAGGGCCGTATCCGCCGGCCGGTTCCCGGCGACCAGCCAGATCGCCGCGCCGATCGCGGCCAGCTCCGCTACCAGCACCACGGTGAGCGCCCGTCGGCCCCGGACTATCCGGACGACTATCAGCAGTACCGGAGAGGTGAGGTGAAGCGCGACCACCACCGGTAACGGCCCGATATGCAGCGCCGCGATATACGCCATCAGGTTCACCACCTCGAGCACGCCCAGCCGCAGAAACAATCCCGGTGCGGCACGGAGGTCCCGCCACGGATCGGCGCCCCGGGCCACCGCGAACCCCAGGAGCGCCACGGCCCCACCGGCGGCCACCGGGGCTGCCGCGATACCCGGGGCGCCCACCGCGGCGATACCCGCACTCGATGCGCCCCACAGGCTCGTGGCAACGCCGAGCAGCACCGGCCCGCGCCAGGAGGCCCTCACGAGAGCAGGAAGGTGACGACCGGCAGGATGACCGCGGTGTAGGCCGCGAACACCGCGGCCGCCGTCCGCCCTTTCGGCACCGAGGGCAACCGGGTCGCGATTCCGGTATATGTGCCGAGCGCGATGAAGAAAGTGCCCCAGACGACCAGTGCGCGGCTCGCGACCACGCCGAGATCGGCAGCGAAGAAGACGGCCAGTAAGGCAATCGTGAGCCCGGCGGGCGCCGCGGCGGCCAGCGTGAGCCCACCGGCGTAGCTGTTCATCAGCACGGCCCGCCCGCGGTGCCCGGCCACCTGCTGCGCGTCGCGCGGGTGCGCGCCCTGTTCCCGGCAGATCAGGTCGAAGATCACCGCCGGATTGACCCGTTCGTTGACCACCCGGCGTACCGCGAGCATCGCCTCCAGCCCCTGCACCGTCGCGAACGAGGTGATGAACCCACCGGTGGAGGTCCGGAACCCGCCGCAGACCGCGGACCGTTCCTGTGTTTCCTGTAGTTCCAGCAGTTCCACCAGGCCCCGGCGTACGCCCGGATCGAATACCGCGCGGTCGTCCGCGGTGACCACGGCGCCGACGGCGAGGTGCAGGCCGAGATGACGCCAGGTGGAGGCCATCAGGCCCTCGCGGAAGGATTCTTCCTCGGCGCCCGCCGTACCGTCCCGCAGGGCGTACAGCATCCGCCGCACCGTGAGTTCGCGGACCTTCTCGACCCGTTTCCCGCCCACGGCCGCGATCTCCGGCCGGGCCAGCAGCCGCGCGACGTGCGCGCACGCGTGGATCGGCTGCGCGCGGGGATCGTCGTCGAGCATCATCGAAACCACCAGCGAGGTGCCCTGCAGCAGCGCCTCGGCGGCGGTTTCGTCGGCATCGGCCAGGCCGGCCAGCGCGTGCAGTGCGGCCGTGGTGGCCGTCAGTGAGATGGGGCCGACCGTTTCGGACAACCGCCAGCCGCGGGTATCGGTATCCCGGGCGGCGTACAGCTCCCGCAGGCACTGCTCGACCGCGGGATCGGTGGGCGGTATGCCCAGACACCCCAGTGCCCGTAAGCGCCAGGACAGGTCGATCGGCGACCGGAACACCCATTCCCCGCTGTCGGTATCCACGACATCGCGGCGCACCAGAGTGCGTACCTCGGCGAGCCGCGGTATCGGCCGGCCGGCCGCTGTCAGCGCCACCACTACCTCCGCCGTGTTCTGCGGATTGGGCAGGACATCGGACAACCATCCCCAGCCGGCGCCCCCGTTACGGACACTGGCCTGGCTGCGGTGCAGCCATTCGACCGCCCACTCGATGCGTTGCTCGATATTCGACACGGAACCTCCATCCCACCCCACCGAGGCCGGAATCCCCAGGAGCCCAAGGCCGCTGACAACCCTACCGGCACCCTCCGACACGAACAGGCGATCCGATCTACGCTGTTGATCCGACAACCCCGGGGCGAGGAACGGATTCGCGGGCGGGGGGCGAAGGGAGACGATCGGATGTTCAAGACTCTGCTGGGCGCGCTCGGCACCGATTCCGCCGAAGTGGAGACCGAACTCTTCACACCGGGTGTGCAGCCGGGACAGCCGGTACAGGGGGTGATCCGGATGCGCTGCCGGGACCGTACGGTGCGGATCAACGGGGTCGCGGTGGAGCTGATCACCCGGGCCGAACGCGAATACGACGACGGGGAGCGACTGCTCGATATAGCGTTCGCGCAGCAACCCGTATTCGGCCCGTTCGAACTGCTGCCCGGGCAACCGCTCGAGGGCCGGTTCGAACTGCTCACGCCCTGGGAAACGCCGATCACCTTCTACAACGGCCGGCATCTGCCCGGAACCGCGGTCGCGGTTCGTACTCGGGTCGATGTGGACGGCGGATTCGACGCCGCCGATACCGATCCCATCGGAGTGGGCGCACTGCCGCCGCAGCATGTTGTCCTCGCGGCCGTCGAATCCTGGGGTTTCGGACTTCGGCACGCCGATGTGGAGGCGGGCCGGGTGGATCGGATCCCGCACCGGCTGCCGTTCTTCCAGGAGATCGAATTCGCGCCCTCCCGGCGTTTTCCGGGCCTGAATCAACTGGAGGTGACCTTCCTGGCCGACCCACAGGGTATGTACGTCGTCCTGGAGGCCGATAAACGGGCCATGATGTTCGCACCGGGCCGCGATGTAATGGATGCGATCCGCGTCGATTTCGCGACCTTCGAACAGGTGAACTGGGTCGATGTGATCGGGCAGCGGTTGCATCTGCTGGCCCGCTGACGGATTCGCCACGCTGGGACAGGCGCAGTGTCCGGGCCGGCGGTGGACGCGCACCCACCGCCGGCCCGAGCGCGCGAGCCCACCCCCGTCTCGGCCGGTCCGGCAGTGAAATCCCCCTGGACACCGCACGAGCGGCCCGGCACCGGCCGCGGTCTTCCCCGCCCCGCTCGCGAGCCGGGCAAACCCACAGGTCACAGTCCATTCAACCGGCCGGTGGGTGCAGATCTGTGATTCGATATCGCCGCGACCGCCGGGCTGTGGTTAGCTTCCTGCCATGAGCACGCCGCACATCGTTTCCCCTGCCGAGTACCTGCCTCGCGACACCGCGGATGTCGTTCGTACCGTGCGGAATTCCCGGAATCACGCCAGGCCGCTCACCGTGCACGGCGGCGATCCCGCCACCGACGGCCTCGCTCTGCCGGACCAGCAGAGCGTGGTATCGCTGCGCCGGATGAACGCCATTGTCGATCTCAACCTCGGCCGCCGGACGGTACGGGTCCAGGCGGGCGCCCGCCTCTCCGATATCGACCGCCGCCTGGCCGCGCACGGGCTCGGGCTACCGGTCGTCGGCGACCACCGCGATATCACCGCCGGCGGTTTCGCCTCGGTCGGCGGCGTGAGCACCGCCTCACACCGGTACGGGCTGTTCATCGACCGGATCGTGGATCTGGAATACGTGGACACCGACGGCCGGATCGGCACCTGCGGGCGCACCCATCACACCGAACGTTTCCATCGCATCCTGGGCGCGGGCGGCCGGGCGGGCATCATCACCGCACTCACCCTGGACGCCGTCGAGGTCGACAAGGACAACACCTGGTTGTCCGCCGATTCGCATCGCTTCCTGGATTTCGACAGTTTCGTCGACTATGCCTACACCGAGGTCACCAGCCCCCGCGACGCGGTCCTGCAGGTGGGCCGCTGGGTGGATACGGCGCCGCTCAAGGTGACGCGCCCCGTAGGCGCCGGACAGGTACAGCTGGGCACGGTCCGGTTCGGTCAGTGGTCCAGCCTCTACCCCACCGCCCCCACCCGCTCCTTGCGCGCCCGCCGCGAGGTCGGCAGCCGCGCCCGGAAATCGCTCGGCGCCATCGCCTCGGCCAGCAGCGGTAAGGCCGGTATGCCGGTACGCAACGCGGCGGCGGGCGCGGTGATGTTCACCCCCAAGGTGCTGACGCTGCGCGATGCCGAATACCTGGCCGATACGGTGATCAGTTCGTCGGAACGTGGCCCCGCCTACCGGGTCGGGGTTTTCGCCCCGCTGTCGAACTACACGTCGGTCTTCTACCGCCTGCACGATCTGTTCAGCGGGCACCGGGAACGCACGGGTTGTTTCACCGTCATCTCCGCCATGACCTACGGAGTGCGCTCGGACTACCTGCGCGCCGAATCCGCCGCCCACAGCCTACCCGCCGCCGACCACGGCCTGATCACCTTCACCTGCCGGCTGCGCCCGCACGCGCTGCCCTCCGAACAACTGCGCGATATCGTCACCGGAATCGACGAGATCTGCCGGTCGGAGAACAGTATTCGGTACGAATCGGTGGATTGATTCACCAGGTAGGCCACCCGGGAGGGGCCGACCGGCCGGACACCGAAAGTCCGGCCGGTCACAACTACAGACCAAGGCTACGGGAGAAGTCTCGGTGTGCCACAACCCGTACGGCGCAGATCCGTCCCTCCAGCACAAAACCCCGCTGTCCACTGGGACAGCGGGGTTTGTTCTGTTCACTCCGGCGCCGGAAGCGCCCGAACTCAGTGCTTTTCGGGGCCCATGTAGTACTCGAAGACCAGACCACCGGCGGCGGTCAGGATCAGGAGCACACCGCCGCCGAACAGCCAGGGCTCGAAGAAGGCGAAACCCACGGCGGTGACCGAGGCGGCACCGGCGAGCAGGATCGGCCAGGGGCTACCGGGCGAGAAGAAACCGAGGTCGCCCGCGCCGTCGACGATTTCCGCGTCCTCGTAGTCCTCGGGCCGCAGGTCGAGGCGGCGGGCCACGAAACGGAAATAGGTGCCGATGATCAGGGACAGGCCGGCGGTCAGGACGATCGCCGTGGTGCCGGCCCATTCGATACCGGTGCGCGATTGCGCGGTGAAGAAGCCGTAGATGATACCCACGATGATGAAGAACACCGTGAGCAGTTCGAACAATCGTGCTTCGATCCTCATCGGAGATCAGTCCTCACTTGCTCTCGGTGGTATCGGTTTTGACCGTGCGATCGGTGTTGAACGGCTTGGTGGAGGTGGCCACCGGCGATTCGCCGATGGATTCCAGTGCCGCGGCATTGGTCATACCGGATTCCCGGGCCTTGATGTAGGCCTCGAACTTCTCCGGGGTCACCGCCCGCACCTCGAAGTTCATCATCGAGTGGAAGGTGCCGCACATCTCCGCGCAGCGTCCCACGAACGCGCCTTCACGATCGATCTCGCTGATCTGGAAGACGTTGTCGGAGTTGTTCTCCTTCGGGTTCGGCATCACATCCCGTTTGAACAGGAACTCCGGAACCCAGAATGCGTGGATGACGTCCGCGGCGGCGAGCTGGAACTCGATCACCTTGCCGGTGGGCAGCACCAGGACGGGCACCTCGGTGCTGGTGCCGACCGTTTCGATCTTGTTGTAGTGCAGGAACGACAGGATGTCGTTCTCCGGGCGGCCGTGCACCGGGCCGGGCTGCTCGTGCCCGTCCTCGTTCGTCCGCTCGGCGTACCCTTGCAACTGCTCCTGGTTGGCGTTCTCCCGCACGGTGTCGACACCGTCGTAGGTGAAGCCGTTCTTCAGGTCGATCTCGCGGTAACCGAACTTCCAGTTCCACTGGAAGGCGGTCACGTCGACCACCACATCGGGGTTGTCGACCTTTTCGTGCACGTAGTTCTGCACGACGACGGTGAAGTAGAACAGCACCGCGATGATGACGAAGGGGATCGCCGTATAGGTGAGTTCGAGCGGCACGTTGTAACCGGTCTGCCGCGGGAACTCCGGCGAGTTCTTCTTCTTACGGTGGAAGATGATGGTCCAGAAGGTCAGACCCCAGACCAGCACACCCATGATCAGGGCGGCCACGACCGACCACGTCCACAGCTCCCGCATCCGGTGCGCCTGCGGGGTGACACCCGAGGGCCAGCCGAACCGCAACCACACATTGTCGATCGAGCAGCCGGAGACGAGCATCGCGGTGATCCCGAGGGATACCGCCAGTCCGGCCCGCCGCAGGACACTAGCCCGCCGCCGGGCAGGCCGTGCCCCGATCTCGTCGCTCGCCTTGTGCGCCACGCTCACGCCTTCCTGGTCGCCACACATTCCGACATCGCATCCACGGGGGCATGGCGCCTCCGGTGATACAGACAAACAGCTCATCGGGCTTCCCGGGCGGCTCCGCGCACCGCGCGACACCACCCGGAACAGTCCGAGTACTACGCAGCGTAGACCAAACACGCGCCCGGTACGCCGTCGGGTCGGCTTCGACACTCCGCGCGCCAGCTTAGCCGCCGAAGGCCAGGCGTATCGCACGGAAGAACCGGGCGTGCGGCATACTCGGACACTAGATTTCGCCCGCCGCGCCCGCATCCCCCGGCGCGGACCCCCGACCAGAGGAAACGAGGTCAGCGTCGCAGTGTGTGGACTGCTCGGATTTCTGACATCCGATACCGCAGCGCCGGAAACAGTGGAGCGGGTGTACGACGCCCTCCACTGTGTACGGCACCGCGGACCGGACGAACGCGGCACCTGGCACGACGACCAGCTGATCTTCGGCTTCAACCGGCTCTCGATCATCGATATCGAACATTCGCACCAGCCGCTGCGCTGGGGGCCGGCCGACGATCCCGAACGCTACGCGCTCACCTTCAACGGCGAGATCTACAACTATCTGGAGTTGCGCGAGGAACTGGCCCGCGACCACGCGGACGAGTTCGGTGAACGGCCTATGTTCGCCACCGAGGGCGACGGCGAGGCCATCGTGGCGGCATTCCACTACTGGGGCCCCGCGGCGGTGCGCCGGTTGCGTGGAATGTTCGCCTTCGCGATCTGGGATACCCGCAGCCGGGAACTGTTCCTCGCCCGCGACCCGTTCGGTATCAAACCGCTGTTCCTGGCGACCGGGCCCGGTGGTACGGCGTTCGGCAGCGAGAAGAAGAGCCTGCTGGAACTGTTGCCCGATCTCGGGCTCGACGAATCGCTCGACCATCGCGCACTCGAGCACTACACCGTGCTGCAATACGTCCCGGAACCGGAAACCCTGCACGCCGGTATCCGGCGGCTGGAATCGGGTAGTTACGCGGTCGTGCGGCCGGGCGAGCGGCCGGTGACTACGCGTTATTTCGTGCCGGAGTTCGGGGTGCGCCCGTTCGCCGCGGGCAGCGAGGCCGCCCGGTATCGCGAGATCGCGGCCGCGCTCGAGGATTCGGTCGCCAAACATATGCGCGCCGATGTCACCGTGGGTTCGTTCCTGTCCGGTGGTATCGATTCCACCGCCATTGCGGCGCTGGCCATGCGGCACAACCCGAAGCTCATCACCTTCACCACCGGTTTCGAGCGCGAGGGGTATTCCGAGGTCGATGTGGCCGCGGAGAGCGCCGCCGCAATCGGGGCCCGGCATATCGTCAAGGTGGTCTCCCCCGCCGAGTTCGCGGCCGCGATCCCGGAGATCGTCTGGTATCTCGACGACCCGGTGGCCGATCCGGCGCTGGTACCGCTGTACTTCGTGGCCAAGGAGGCCCGTAAGCACGTCAAGGTGGTGCTTTCCGGCGAAGGGGCCGACGAACTGTTCGGCGGCTACACCATCTACCGGGAGCCGCTGTCGCTGGCCGCGTTCGACAAACTGCCGGGCGGACTGCGCCGGCTGGCCGGTAAGGTCTCCGATCTGATCCCGGAGGGCACGCGCGGTAAGAGCCTGCTGCATCGTGGGTCGCTCACCCTGGAACAGCGCTATTACGGTAACGCCCGCAGTTTCAGCGATGCCCAGCTGCGCTCGGTGTTGCGCGAGTTCCGCCCGGAATGGACCCATCAGGACGTCACCGCCCCGATCTACGCCCGGTCGGCGGGCCTGGATCCGGTGACCAGGATGCAGCACCTCGACCTGTTCACCTGGTTGCGCGGCGACATTCTGGTGAAGGCCGACAAGATGACCATGGCGAACTCACTGGAACTGCGGGTGCCATTCCTGGACACCGAAGTGTTCCGGGTGGCCGAACAGGTCCCGCTGGAGCAGAAGATCACCAAGGAGACCACGAAGTACGCGCTGCGACAGGCGCTCGAGGGCATCGTCCCCGGCCATGTGCTGCACCGGGCGAAACTCGGATTCCCGGTGCCCCTGCGGCATTGGCTGCGCGGTACCGAACTCTACGACTGGGCCCGGCAGCAGATCATCGAATCGCAGACCGACCACCTGCTCGACAAGGCCGCCGTCACGGCGATGCTCGACGCGCATCGCGCCGGGGACGGCGATCACAGCCGCCGGTTGTGGACGCTGCTGGTGTTCATGATCTGGCACGGGATCTTCGTCGAGGACCGCATCAAACCGGAGATCGCCGAACCGGTCTATCCGGTGCAGGTCTAGCGAACGGCCCGCCTCGACACGCCACCCGGCCGGCAGCCGACGGGCCCCGCTCGATGAACGAGCGGGGCCCTCGCAGTACCGGGACCTGAGCATCAGCGCGTGCACAGCCGCCGGGGAAAGCAAACGTCCGGTACCCCGCCACGCCTTCGGCACCGGCTTCCCGGCCGTCAGGTGCCGGTCGAACAGACCTCACAAGCGCAGACACCTCCGCAGACACCCCGGTCCGGCACGCTCGAAACTGCCCCGGGTACGGCAGCGGATTTACCGCACTGCCGAACGGGCCGATGGATCAGCTGCCGTGCACCCGTGCTTGGGCCGGGCGGGATATCGGCGCCGCCGGCCCTCCGGACTCTCGCAGGACCTGGCGCGGCGGCAGTTCGGCTCAGCGCAGCAGCGGTTCGATTTCCGCGGCGGCCTCGGCGCCGTACGCTTCGCCGAGCCGTTTGAGGGCGGCTTCGGGATCCAGTGTCCATTCCTGGGTTCCGACGGTTTCCAGGACCAGCACGGCGATCAGCGAACCGAGCTGGGCCGAGCGCTGCAGGCTCAGGCCGGAGGTGTGGCCGGTGAGGAAACCCGCGCGGAACGCATCGCCGACGCCGGTGGGATCCACCTTGGCGGTTTCCGGTACCGCCTCGACCCGCACCTCGGTGCCGTCGGTGTCGACCACCAGCACGCCGTCCTTGCCGAGTGTGGTGACCCGCACCCCGGCCCGGGTGGCGATTTCGTCCTCGGTGAGGCCGGTCTTCTGTTTGAGCAGGCCCCACTCGTATTCGTTGGTGAACAGATAGCTGCAGCCCTCGATGAGCTGCACGGCCTGGTCGCCGTCGAGTCGGGCGAGCTGCTGGGACGGGTCGGCGGCGAACGGAATGTGCAGTTCCCGGCATTCGGCGGTATGCCGCAGCATGGCCTCGGGATCGTTCGCGCCGATCAGCACCAGATCGAGGGTGCGCTGTTCGGCGAGCGCGGTCAGCGAGATATCGCCGGCCTCACTCATCGCCCCGGGATAGAAGGAGGCGATCTGGGCCATATCCTCGTCGGTGGTGCATACGAAACGCGCGGTATGCGCGGTTTCGGAAACCCGGACCGCCGAACAGTCGACGCCGCTGCCCTCCAGCCACGCCCGATAGTCGTCGAAATCGCGGCCCACCGAGCCGATCAGCAGCGGGGTACGGCCGAGCAGGCCCATCGCGTAGGCGATATTGCCGCCGACCCCGCCGCGCCGGACCACCAGATCGTCGACGAGGAAACTCAGCGAGACATGCTCGAGCTGATCGGGCAGCAGTGCGTCGGCGAAGCGGCCGGGGAACCGCATGAGATGGTCGGTCGCGACGGACGCGGATACAGCTATGGACACGTAGGTAGGCCCCTTCGGAATCAGCGCGAACAGATGGTGAACGGGGCCTTGCCCCCGCCGGATCACCGTATCAACTGGATGGGCCTACGACTATGTGTCGTAAACAGTGTTTATCTCGGCTCGCCGGCGGGCAGCAGCCGATTTCGGCCGGTAACCGGGGTTGACGAGTTCGGGACGAGAAAGTAGCCGCACGGTCGGCAGAGAATGCCATCTGCTACCGCCGGATACAGCAATGACCGGCAAGGATGCGCCGCTGACCGGCAGATCCACGTCGGAAGGGAGCCAGGTAGGGACAGCGCACGGAGTCAGTGCGTTTCCCGAACGTGCCCAGCGGGCATCCGCCGGAGGCCTTGAACGGTTCCGGCCCCTCCATGCGTTCAGGCCGCGAGACGATGCGCCGTAGCCGTGAGTATCGCGGGCTGAACGAATGGAACAGAAGCGGGCCCGAAATCCCGCGCCGCGCAGGCGGCGCAGAACTCAGTTGAAGGAGTCGCCGCAGGCGCAGGAGCCGGTGGCGTTCGGGTTGTCGATGGTGAAACCCTGCTTCTCGATCGTGTCGACGAAATCGATGGCGGCACCCTGCACATAGGGAGCGCTCATCCGGTCGACGGTCAGGGTGACGCCGCCGAAATCGGCGGTCAGATCGCCGTCGAGGGTCCGGTCGTCGAAGAAGAGCTGGTAGCGCAGCCCGGCACAGCCGCCCGGCTGCACCGCGATCCGCAGCGCGAGATCGTCGCGGCCCTCCTGATCGAGCAGCGCCTTGGCCTTACCCGCGGCCGCATCGGTCAGCTTCACACCGTGGGTTTCGGTGGCGGTCTCGTTCTGCACAGTCATGAACTCTCCTATGGACAGCGTGGTCGGTCCGTGAACAGCGCACGGTTCAGGGGTCAACACCCTCGGACGGGCTGCTATTCCCCATCTTGCCATCTCCGGCCGCGCGTGCCACAGCACCGTTCCCGTCCGGGAAACCTAACCGGACATGCCGCACGTGCGAGTCGTCACGCCGGGCCGCGGTGGTGACCGTTCCCACCCGGCAACCGCCCGGCTTCCGGGCCGGTCAGCGGACCGATTAGCCTGGTTACCGTGAAGTTGTTCCGACGCGGTGAGTCCAGCGGTACCGACGTGCCCGCCGACAGTTCGCGGGCCGCGACCGCCACCGCGAATACCACCGAGGCCGATGCGGTACCGGCGAAAGCCGCCCCCACCGCGGGTAAGGGCCGGCCCACGCCGAGCCGGCGCGAAGCCGAGGGCCGCCGCCGCGGGCCCGTCGCGCCGCCACCGATGACCGCGAAGGAAGCCCGCGCCCGCCGTAAGGAGTCGCGCGGCACCAAAGCGGACCGCAAGGCCGCCGCCGCCGATCGCCGCGCCGCCGCGCAGGATCGCCGCGCCCGGATGCTCGCCGGCGAGGACAAGTACCTCCTCCCACGCGACCAGGGCCCGGTGCGCGCCTTCGTCCGCGATATCGTCGATGCCCGCCGCAATCTGGTCGGGCTGTTCATGCCGATGGCGCTGCTGCTGATCCTGTCCATGTTCGCCGCCCCGGAGTGGCAGTCCATCGTCACCCTGGCAATGCTCGTGATGATGGTGTTCATGATCGCCGAGGGGTTCCTGCTCAGCCGGATCGTGAACCGGCGGGTCCGGGAGCGTTTCCCCAAGAACACCGATACCGGGTTCCGGCTGGGTTGGTACGCGTTCGTGCGCGCCTCCCAGATGCGCAAGATGCGCGCGCCGAAACCGCGTGTCGGCCCCGGCGACGCGATCTGATCCGGCCGGTGCCGCAACCCGATCCCGCGACGCCGTCCGGCGGCCGGTGGCGCACGCTGGTGCTGGGCGGGGCCCGGTCCGGGAAATCCGCGTACGCGGAATCCCTGGTGGGAGCGGCTCCTACCCGCTATATCGCGACCGCGATCCCCGATCCAGCGGACACCGATTTCGCCGCCCGGATCGCCGCGCATCGCGCCCGCCGCCCCGCCGGCTGGACAGTTCTCGACGGTGCCGACCCGGCCACGGCACTACGTGACGCCCACACCGGCCCCACCCTCGTCGACGATATCGGCACCTGGCTCACTGCCCGCCTCGACGCCCACGATGCCTGGGACGCGCCCCGGGGCACGATCACCCCGGAGATGGACGCACTGGTCTCGGCCGTTGGGCAGTACCCGGGTCGATTGGTGCTGGTCACCCCGGAGGTCGGGCTCGGCGTCATCCCGGCGACCCGCTCCGGCCGTCTCTTCCGCGACGAGATCGGCACCCTCAACCAACGCCTGGCGCGAGCCTGCGACGACGTCTATTTCGTCGTCGCCGGACTCCCGATGCGCCTGAAATAAGCCCCGGCAGAGCACGCGGTGAACCAGCCTGCCCTCGGGGCGAAATCCGGTGTCGCACGCTCGCGCGGGGCGGCGGCCCGGGTCGTCCCGCCCGGGCCGATATGTCACACGCCTATGTTTCCCTATCCGGCGTGCAGAAAATGCCGCGTGCCGATGTCTGGGCCGCAATCCATCGGGAAAGGGCCGTACTGGCCGACGAACTCGCCGAGCTGACACCTGATCAGTGGGCAGTCCCGTCCCTGTGCGGGCGCTGGACCGTCGAGGAGGTCGTCGCTCATCTCACCGCCGCGGCGAGTACCGGCCGGTGGCGGTGGATACGCAGTATGGCCGGGGCGCGTTTCGATCCCGACCGGCACAATCAGCGCCGGATGATGGAGTATCGCGGTAGCGGACCGGCCGATACGCTGGCCCGGTTCCGGGCGGTGGTCACGAGTACAACCGCTCCTTCCGGCCATATCCCGGCATGGCTCGGCGAGGTGGTGGTGCACGGTCAGGACATCCGGCGCCCCCTCGGGCTGTCCGGGGTCCCGGAGCTCACCGCGGTCACCGAGGTGGCCCGGTTCTTCGCCGGACGCGATTTCACCGTGGCCGGTCGCACGGTTCGCGCGGGCGTGCACCTCGTCGCCACCGACGGCCCCTTCGAAATCGGCACGGGTCCGGAGGCCCGGGGCAGCACACTGGCGCTGGTCATGGCGATGGCCGGCCGCGCCGGCTACTGCGACGAACTCACCGGTCCGGGCGCGGCCACGCTGCGGGCCCGGATCGCCGGCCGACACCGGTGATCATCCGGCCGGGCTCACCCGTTATGGCGCAACCATGCGGCGGGTCCTGCTCCGGCGCGCCGCGGTCGTGCGGCACGACGTCGTGACGGTGCCTCCCGTGCCAGGTGCGCAAGGCGACCGGCGTCGAGCAGACGACCGGCGTCGGCAGCGCCGCAGCGACCTACGGCAGGTCGCGAAGTTCCCACGTCCGCCTTCCGGCCCGGGACCGCGGAGGTTCCTGGTCCGTCCGGCACCGCGGTCTATCGGACGCACCGCGGTCGACGACGTACCGAACCGGGAAGCCCGAGCCGGTGGGACGGCAACACAGAAGTAGCCGTGTGCGGGCGCACCGTGTCATCGCGCGAAGCAACGAGGTGAACTCGATGCCATCCGTCCCGCCGACGACGCTACAACGGCAGAGGCGAAATCCGCCGGCCGGAGTCCGCGACCGCTACGCCCGAAGACCGGCCGAGACAATTGCGCGAGCGGGTGCCTGACGCTGTTCCCAGGGCGGGCGGGCAATATTGTCGGAAGGCCGGCCATCGCGGCCGGGGACCGCTCACCGGGTCCCGGCGCGGCGGCCCGGCGTGACAGCTACCCGACCGGAAGGCTCCACCAGTGTCAGAGGGATTCGCCCCCGTTGCTCCGCCGGATGCCGACGCCCGCGCGGCGGCCGAGCAGCGGCAGGCGTCGCTGACCAAACCGCCGGGGTCGCTGGGACGGCTGGAAGAGCTGGGCAACTGGGTCGCCGCGTGCCAGGGAGTGTGCCCACCGCAGCAGTTCGAGCGGGCGCGGGTGGTGGTGTTCGCGGGCGACCACGGTGTGGCCGCGCACGGTGTCTCGGCGTTTCCGACCGAGGTGACCGCGCAGATGGTCGCCAATTTCCAGGCCGGTGGGGCGGCGGTCAACGCACTGGCCCGGGTGGCCGACGCCACCGTGCGGGTGGTGGATATCGCGGTCGCCGCCGATACCGACCCGGCGGTGAGCGCGCACAAGGTCCGCCGGTCCAGTGGCCCCATCGACCGGGCCGATGCGCTGACGACCGCGGAGGTCGCGGCCGCGCTCGCCGCGGGCCGGGCCGTCGCGGACGAGGAGATCGACGCGGGCGCCGATCTGCTCATCGCCGGGGATATGGGTATCGGCAACACCACACCGGCCACCGTGCTGATCGCGACCCTCACCGGCACCGAGCCGGTCAAGGCGGTCGGCCGCGGCACCGGTGTCGACGATCACGGCTGGATGCGCAAGGTGGCGGCGGTCCGGGACGCCATGTGGCGGGCCCGCCCGGTCGCTCGGGACGGGGTCGAATTGCTGCGGGTGGCCGGCGGCGCCGATATCGCCGCGATGACCGGTTTCCTCGCCCAGGCGGCGGCCCGGCGCACACCGGTTCTGCTCGACGGAGTGATCGTAACCGCCGCGGCCCTGGTGGCCGAGGATCTGGCGGCGGGCGCCTCGGACTGGTGGCTGGCCGCGCACCGCTCCACCGAACCCGCGCATACCGCCGCGCTGACGAAACTGAAACTCGATCCGGTCCTGGGCCTCGAGATGCGGCTCGGTGAGGGGTCCGGCGCACTCACCGCGCTGCCCGTACTGCGGGCGGCCGTGGCCGTGCTCGCCGAAATGGCGACCTTCGCCGATGCCGGGGTCAGCACGTCCGCCGATCCCGACGGCACAGCCGAGTCCTCCTCCGGCACAGCCGACGCCGCGGCCATCGATATGCGGAAGTGACGGCGACCGTCCCGGAGACTGCATCGTGCTGAGTCTCCGGCTCACCTTCTCGTGGCTCACCGTGCTACCCGTCCGCGGCCCGGACGAGGTGGACCGCCGCGTGGCCGCCCGCGCGATCGCACTGGCCCCGGTCGCGGGTCTGACGCTCGGGCTCGCGGCCACGGCCGTCCTGTGGCTGCTGGAACCGGCGGGTGCTGCGGCCGGATTCGCCGCCGTCGCGGTGGTGGCGCTGCTGACTCGGGGGATGCATCTGGACGGCCTGGCCGATACCTTCGACGGCCTCGGTGTGTACGGCCCGCCGGAGCGCGCGCGTGCGGTCATGAAAAGTGGCGGTGCCGGGCCGTTCGGGGTGGCTTCCATCGTCCTGACCGCCGGTATCCAGGCCGGTGCCTTCACGGCCCTCGCCGGTGCCGGGAACTGGTACGCGGTCATCGCGGCGGTGGCCCTCGGCCGGGTCGCGGTCGTGGCCGCGTGCCGCCGCGGTATCGAACCTGCGCCCGATACCCGATTCGGCGCCTTGGTCGCGGGAACACAAGCACCGGCCGTGGTCGTGGCATGGGCAATCACGGCCGCCGCGGCGGCGGTTTTCGCGGTACCCGGGCTGCCCTGGTCCGGGCCGCTGGTCGTGGTACTGGCTCTGCTGATATCTGTGCGGCTGGTCGACCACGGTAGCCGCCGCATCGGCGGGCTTTCCGGCGACCTGCTCGGTGCCGCGGTGGAACTCGCTACGACGCTGGCCGCGCTGGGTTTCGCCACCGCGAACGGCGCCTGACAAGCCGATTCCCGGTTGTTGCCACCGGCCGACACGTGCTGCACCGGCCCGCCGGGAGAACCGGAGACTCCGGCACTGGCTGCTGGGTACCCGAGCGTCGTGCCCCCGGTGTGGCAAGCGCTCGGCTGTCCCGGTCCGGCCGAGTTGGAGACCGAACAGGGCGGCCGGACCGATGAGCAGCACACGGTTACCGACTCGGCGGCCCTGCACGGCCTGAGGTGGGGTGGCTCAGACACGTTGCGCGCCACAACGCCGGAGCGCTCGGCTGTCACCTCGCTCAATATTGCGAACGCAGCGTCTCACCACCGCGGCGCTGCCCATAAGGTGGAAGGTATGTCAGCCGAGCGCCTCTACTTCCGTCAACTGCTCGCCGGCCGGGATTTCGCCATCGGCGACCCGATCGCCACGCAGATGCGTAATTTCGCCTACCTGATCGGTGACCGGGACACCGGTGAATGCGTCGTCGTGGATCCGGCCTACGCGGCGGGTGATCTGGCCGGTATCGCCGAGAGCGACGGGCTGAAACTGTCCGGGGTACTGGTCACCCACCACCATCCCGACCATATCGGCGGCTCGATGATGGGTTTCACGCTGCGCGGCGTGAAGGAACTGCTCGACGAGGTCACCGTCCCGGTTCATGTGAACGACGAGGAGAAATCCTGGGTTTCGAATGTCACCGGGATCGCACCCAGCGAATTGACCGGCCACGGGCACGGCGACAAGCTGAGTGTCGGCGCCGTCGATATCGAATTCCTGCATACCCCCGGGCATACGCCTGGGAGCCAGTGCTTCCTGGTGGACGACAAACTCATCGCCGGGGACACCCTGTTCATCGACGGCTGCGGTCGCACCGATTTCCCGGGCGGCGATTCCGCGGCCATGTTCGCCAGCCTGCGGTCGCTGGCGGATATGCCGATCAACCCGGAGGTGTACCCGGGACACTGGTATTCCGCCGACCCGCACGCCTCGCTGGATTCGATCCGCGACAACAATTACGTGCTGCGCCCGAAGTCGCTGGCCGAATGGCACGCGCTCATGCCGGGCTGACCCGCCGCCCGGGTACCGGAGGCCGTTCCGGTACCCGGTGGTTACGACATGTGGTCAGAGCACCCGCATCCACTGGTGCACATCGGCGAAGGTGCCACGCTGGATGCCGGTCAGGGTTTCCCGCAACGCCATGGTCACCTCACCGGGCTCGCCGCCGCCGATCACGAATTCGCCGTCCGGCCCGCACACGGAGCCGACCGGCGTGATCACGGCCGCGGTACCGCAGGCGAAAACCTCGGTGATCTCGCCGGATTCCGCACCCGCGCGCCAGTCCGCCACCGAGATCTTGCGTTCGGTGACCGGGTAACCGGAATCGGCGGCCAGGGTGAGCAGCGAATCGCGGGTGATGCCCGGCAGCAGCGACCCGGACAGTTCGGGTGTCACCAACTGCGCGTCGGCGCCGGAGCCGTACACGAAGAACAGGTTGTTGGTCCCCATCTCCTCGACGTAGCGGCGTTCCACGGCGTCCAGCCACACCACCTGATCGCAGCCCTTGGCCGTGGCCTCGGCCTGAGCCAGCAGCGATGCCGCGTAGTTACCCGCGACCTTCGCCTCGCCGGTGCCGCCGGGTGCGGCGCGCACGTATTCGGTGGACAGCCACACCCGCACCGGTTTCACGCCACGCGGGAAGTAGGCCCCGGCGGGCGAACCGAGCAGCAGGTACTTGTACGAGGAGGCGGGTTTCACGCCCAGACCCGATTCGGTGGCGAACATGAACGGCCGCAGGTACAGCGATTCCTCGCCGCCGGCGGCGGGCACCCAGGCCGCGTCGACCTCGAGCAGCTGGCGCACCGATTCGATGAACAGCTCCTCGGGTAGTTCGGCCATCGCCATCCGGCGCGCGGAACGGCGGAACCGGGCCGCGTTCGCGTCGATCCGGAAACACGCGACCTGTCCGTCGGGCTGCCGATAGGCCTTGAGCCCCTCGAAGATGGCCTGCCCGTAATGGAACACCATGGTCGCCGGGTCGAGGGTCAGCGAGCCGTAGGGTTCGACGACCGCGTTGGTCCAGCCGTCGGCTTCGGTGTAATCGATGGTGACCATATGGTCGGTGAAGAATCGACCGAAACCGGGTGCCGTCAGAATCTCCTGTACCCGCTGCGCCGGGGTGGGCGCAGGATGAGGGATACGGGCGAACTGTGCAGCAGCGGTCATGACCAGCAGTCTATGTCCTGGGTCGCGGCAGAATACGCGGTGGTCGGTTGTCCGGCATCCCGAGGCACGGTTTCGCCCGGCCGCCCGGCCCGGATCAGCTGGTGCGCGGTTTCACGAACGGCGGCCGCACCACAGCGCAGCGCAGCGCGCGCCCGCGCACATCGACCTCGACCTCGCTGCCCGGGGTTATCGCCGGGTCGAGCAGGGCCAGGGCGATCCCGGCCTGCTTGGTCGGTGAGAAGGTTCCCGAGGTGGTCACCCCGGCCTCGCGGCCGTCGTGGCGTACCGTCTGGTTCTCCCGGGGGATCCCGCGGTCGAGCGCCTCGAGGCCCAGCAGGATCCGCCGTGCGCCGGCCGCGCGTTCGGCCTCCAGCGCCGCCTTGCCCCAGAAATCCGTCTTCGCCCAGCCGACCGCCCAGGACGCCCGGGCCTGGACAGGGGTGATCTCGGTGGAGAGTTCGTGCCCGTGCAGCGGATAGCCCATCTCGGTGCGCAACGTATCGCGCGCGCCCAGCCCGGCCACCGCGCCGCCGGCGGCCCGCACCTGCTCGACCAGGGCCCGGAACAGTTCCTCGGCTCCGGACCAGCGGGGCAGCAGTTCGTATCCGTGTTCGCCGGTGTAGCCCGTCCGGCAGACCCGGACGGGCTGTCCGTGCCAGTCGGCATCGGTGAACGCCATGAACGACAGGTCCGTGGGGAGTTTCAGCGCATCCAGGACCTGCGTCGACTGCGGTCCCTGCACGGCGAACACCGCGTAGTCGCGATGCTCATCGGCCACGGTGATCGCCGGCGGCGCGGCGGCCGCCAGCAGCTCCACCACCGTGGCGGTGTTCGCGGCGTTCGGCACCAGGAAGATCTCGTCGTCGCGGACGAAGTAGGCGATCAGATCGTCGACCACTCCCCCCTCCGCGGTGCAGCACAAGGTGTACTGGGCCTTACCGGGGCCGATCCGGTCCAGATCGTTGGTCAGCGCGGAGTTCACGAACTCCGCCGCCCCGGCCCCGCGTACCGTCGCTTTGCCGAGATGGCTCACATCGAACAGCCCCACCGATTCCCGGACGGCGGTGTGCTCGGCCACGGTGCCCGTATAGGAGACCGGCATCTCCCAGCCGCCGAACGGCGCGAACTTCGCCCCCAGTTCGGCATGAACTCCATGGACAGGTCCCTGTTTCAGCCCGGCGTCACTCACCCGGCGAGCTTATCCCGGCCCCGGGCGGACCTGGCGGCCCCCGCGCCGCGGCCTGTTTTCTCCGTAGCGGGGTCCCCATCGACCCGCCGGGCGTTCAGGCTCCGGTGCCCGTGGTCCCGACGACCGCTCCGGACCGTTCTCAGGTTGCGGTGCCCGTGGCCGCCGACGCCGTTTCGGCCCGGGCCGCAGGTCTCGGTGGTTGTCCGTGGACCCGACGACCGGAAGCAACCCTCAGGCTTCGAACCACATGGGGATCAAGGTCGGGCCGTCCTCCGGCAGTGAAAAAGGCTCACCGATACGCACGAAACCGTGCCGGGCGTACAGGCGCGACGACCGCTCGGTACTGGCCTCCAGATACGCCGGCATTCCCGCGGCGGCCAGCGCCCGGGTGCGGTGGCCGAGGATCGCCGCCCCGGCACCCCGGCCCCGGTACTGCGGAACGGTGACGATCAGCTCCAGGTAGCGGTGCGGAAACCGCCGCGGATGCTCGCGCGCCAGCAGCTCGGTGACGTAGGCCGAACGCTGCAGCGGTACGACGTCCGGGGCGCGGTCGGCCTGTTCCCGGACGGTCGCCGCCTCCGCGTGCAGCCGTTCAACGGAATCGACGGCCTGCCAGACCGAAACCGCCCAGATCTCGCCCGCCGCGCCCGCGACCCAGATCTCGTCCTCGGCGAGCCCGCGCTCGATGATCTCGGGCAGATACACGTCGAGAAACTGCTTCGCCGGATGACCGCGCATCATCCATTCCGTCACCGCCTCGTCCGGGGCCGCTGTCGAGAGCGCGGTCATCAACGCGTCGAAATCGCTCTTGTCCGCACGCCGCACATCCAGTTCCGTACCCACGTCGCCTCCTGGTGAATGGTGTTCCTGTAGGCGAACTTATGCGTCTCACCACTGCACAACCACTATTTCGTCACGGAATTTCGTGTGTTGAAATCGACGGTGTGAACCACTGTGTGCGCTGCGGCGCGGAACTGCGGCAACCGCCTCGGGGCCGGCGGCGGCACTATTGCTCCCGCTCCTGCCAGGCGCGCGCCTACCGTGCCCGCCGCGTCGCGGCCCCGGCCCGCTTACGCCCCGCACCGCGCCGTCTGTCGGCGGTCGCGATCACCCGGACGGCCGTGGAGCTCGCCGACCGCACCGGTCTCGACGGCCTCACCATGCGCCGGCTGGCCGGGGAACTGGGGGTGGCGACCGCGGCGCTCTACCGGTATTTCGACGATCGCGAACAGTTGCTCGCCGCAATGGTCGAGATGGTGCTCGCCGATCCCCCACCGCCGACCGGCGAGCTGTCCGGGTGGCGGGCGCGCCTGCGTTACGAGGCACAGCGAGAATGGCAGCTGTACCGGAACCACCCGTGGGTGCTGCCGGTGCTCTCGCGCGTGCGGCCACCGCTCGGCCCCGGATTGCTGGACACTCTGGAACGCGCGCTGTCCGCCTTCGGCGAAGTGGATCTGCCGCGCACCGAGCTGATGTCGGCCTATCTGAGTTATTCGGCGCTGGTCCAGGGCCTCGCCCTGCTGTGGACCTCGGAGCGCACCGATCGGCTCGGCGGGGCGGACGACAGCGCGGCGGCTCCGCCGGATCTTGCCGACCTCATCGACGCGACCGCGCGCCCCACGCTGTACCGGGTCTTCGACCCGGCGGCGGTACCGCCGCCGGAACTCGACTTCGACGCGCTGCTGTCCTACGGCGTGGACATGCTCCTCGACGGTGTCGCGGTACGGCAGCGAAGCGCCACCGAATAGCCTGAAAGCCATGACAGCTGTCGCAGATCGTCCGCTCGGACCGGAATTGGCACGTACCCAGACCATCGAGCCCGGCACCGACGTCCTCGTCGTCGGTGTGGCCACCACCGACGACGGGCCCGTCCTGCTGCCCGAGGATCTCTTCGGCGATGTACTCGGCACCGACCTGCGCGCCCGGCTGCTGGACCAGATCACCGCGGTCGGCGGCACCGGTAAGGCCGAACAGTTGGTGCGAGTGCCGGCCCCGGCCGGACTGGACGATGTCACCAGTGTGCTGGCCGTCGGACTCGGCAGCGCCGAGGACCTCGACGCCGAGCAGATCCGCCGCAGCGCCGGAGTCGCCGCCCGCTCGCTGACCGGGGTCGCACGAGCCGTCACCACCCTGTCCGGCCTCGATATCGGCGCCGCCGTGGAGGGTTTCTACCTCGGCGCCTACTCCTTCACCCCGTTCCGGTCCGCGAAATCCGCCCCGAAACCGGAGGCGGCCCCGCTCGCCCGGCTGGAACTGCTCGTTCCCGAGCCGGATTTCGGCGGCGACGCGCTGCTGCACGCGCAGTTGACGGCCGAGGCCGTGGCCACCGCCCGCGATTTCGTGAACACCCCACCGAGCCACCTCTACCCGGCGGAATTCGCCCGCCGTACCGAACTGCTCGCCGAGGGCGCCGGGCTCGAGGTCGAGGTACTCGACGAGAAGGCGCTGGAGGCCGGGGGTTACGGCGGCGTCGTGGGTGTCGGCAAGGGTTCGTCGCGACCGCCGCGGCTGGTGCGGCTCACCTACCGGGGCGGCGACAAGAAGGTCGCGCTGGTGGGCAAGGGCATCACCTTCGATACCGGCGGTATCTCCATCAAACCGGCCGCGAACATGGAGAACATGACCTCGGATATGGCCGGGGCGGCGGCGGTCGTGGCGGCGACCCTGCTGGCGGCGCGGCTGAGCCTGCCCATCACCGTGATCGCGACCGTGCCGATGGCGGAGAACATGCCTTCGGATACGGCGCAGCGGCCCGGCGATGTGCTCACTCAGTACGGCGGCACCACGATCGAGGTCACCAATACCGACGCCGAGGGCCGGCTCATCCTGGCCGACGCCATGGTCCGTGCCGGTGAGGACGACCCGCAGTACCTGATCGACGTCGCCACCCTCACCGGCGCGCAGATGGTCGCGCTGGGCACCCGCACCCCGGGTGTCATGGGCACCGACGATTTCCGCGACCGCGTCGCCCGGATCTCCCGCGAGGTGGGCGAACACGGCTGGCCGATGCCGCTGCCCAAGGAATTGCGCGCCGACCTGGACTCCAAGGTCGCCGATATGGTCAACGCGACCTCGCACCGCTGGGGCGGGATGCTGGTCGCCGGCACCTACCTGAAGGAGTTCGTGCCCGAGGGCGTCCAGTGGGCGCATATCGATATCGCAGGCCCGGCGTACAACACCGGCGGGCCGTTCGGCTATATCGGCAAGGGCGGGACCGGCGTCCCGGTCCGCACGCTCATCGCGGTACTCGAGGATATCGCCGCCGAATAGGCCGCGGGCCGGTTCGACCGGGGAGCAGCGCAACCGGGTCCGGCGCCACCATCGGTCGGCGCCGGACACCGGCCCGGGCGTCGGCCGCGACGACGACGAGTGCGAGACGAGCGCCATATGCCGGAACGTCCCGGTGCCCGGCCTGCGACGTCGGCAGACAGTCCACCGATGTTGCGGTCGAGCGCCGGACGCACCGGGGCGATGCCGCGGTAGGCGCCACCCGAGCAACAGAACCGGCGACCCATCGGCCACCCGGGCCGTGAACCCGAACCGGCAGAGCCGACCTGCGCAGCCCGTGCCGAACAGCGTCCCGGGCCCACTGGCGGCCCGTCCGGGCCACTGCGGACCCCGGCGTTCCCCGGCGTCGCGACGGCACCGGTCAGCGCCGGCGCGTCCTCGAGGCTGCGCGCCCGTTCACCCCTCGCCGAGTTCCTGCTCCATCGCACGTTTGCGTTCGATACGGCGGCGGGCGTCGTAGTCGCGCATTCGTTGCGGGTAACCGGTTCTGCCGACGTCGTACACCGGGATGCCGAGGTCGCGCGCGAGGCGGCGGGCACCGCGTTCGCCGACGATCCGCCGGGTCCACTCCCCATCCGCGGCAACCAACACCACCGTGACATCGGTCACAGTGGTCTTCGGTTCGACGAAACCTTCCACTCCGGTGCGTGTGCGCATCCATTCCACCAGGTACCCGGTTTCGGCCGAACGCCCACGGGAAACACGGTCCCGCCCAGGCGCGACGCGACGGAAACGATCGAGTAAGCCCACCGTGGCCGACCTCCTGTTGTTCACCGAACCCGCCGTACAGGGCCGTGATTCCATGGTGCCGGACGGCAGGATCGGATGCCCTCCGGTAACCGGCCGCGGCGACGAGTGCAAGGATGGTGGCCGGAACAACAACCACACAGATCTCCGGCGCCGCGCAGAATGAACGCCGGCTGGAACACTGTCGCGACCCGCGACGGGATCCACCGGAACGAACTGTTGTAGACCCGTCGAGCAGTTAGAGGAGTCAACGGACATGGCCTTCTCCGTCCAGATGCCCGCTCTTGGTGAGAGCGTTACCGAGGGAACGGTGACACGGTGGCTGAAACAGGAAGGAGACACGGTCGAGGTCGACGAGCCGCTGCTCGAGGTCTCCACCGATAAGGTCGACACCGAGATCCCGTCCCCCGCGGCGGGTGTGTTGACGAAGATCGTCGCGCAGGAAGACGACGTCGTCGAGGTGGGCGGCGAACTGGGTGTTATCGGCGAGGCCGGCGAATCCGCCGCCCCCGCGCCGGCTCCGGAACCGGCTGCCGCCGAACCCGAGCCCGCGCCCGCGCAGGAAGCCGCGCCCGCACCGGAACCCGCACCCGCCGCCCAGCCCGCGGCGGCGTCCGGTCGGGCCTCCGGTACCCCGGTGAAGATGCCGGAACTCGGCGAATCGGTTACCGAGGGCACCGTGACCCGGTGGCTCAAGGCGATCGGTGACGAGGTCGCGGTCGACGAACCGCTGCTCGAGGTGTCCACCGACAAGGTCGATACCGAGATCCCCTCGCCCGTGGCCGGCACGCTGCTCGAGATCACCGCGAACGAAGACGATGTGGTGGAGGTCGGCGGTCAGCTCGGCGTGATCGGCTCCGGCACACCCGCCGCGAGCTCCGCCCCGGAGCCTGCGCCCGCACCCGCCCCCGAGCCTGCACCGGCGCCCGAACCTGCTCCGGCTCCCGCCGCCGCAGCCCCGGCACCTGCTCCCGCACCGGCACCTGCTCCCGCACCGGCCCCGGCTCCTGCCCCGGCGCCCGCACCTGCCCCCGCGGCGCAGGCACCGGCTTCGTCCGGTAATGGCGCCACCCCGTACGTGACGCCGCTGGTCCGCAAGCTGGCCGAGGAGAACGGCGTCGACCTGTCCACCCTCACCGGTTCCGGTGTCGGCGGGCGGATCCGCAAGCAGGATGTGCTCGCCGCCGCCGAGGCCAAGAAGGCGCCCGCCGCCCCGGCCGCGGCTCCGGCCGCCGCCCCCGCGGCGAAGGCTCCGGCCGCACCCGCGCCCAGCCCCGCGCTGGCGGCGCTGCGCGGTACCACGCAGAAGGCCAACCGGATCCGGCAGATCACCGCGACCAAGACCCTGGAATCGCTGCAGACCACCGCGCAGCTCACCCAGGTGCACGAGGCCGATGTCACCAAGATCGCGACCCTGCGGTCGAAGGCCAAGGCCGAATTCGCCAAGCGCGAGGGCGTGAACCTGACCTTCCTGCCGTTCTTCGCCAAGGCCGTGGTGGAGGCGCTCGGGGCGCACCCGAACATCAACGCCAGCTACGACGCGAACAGCAAGGAGATCACCTACCACGCGTCGGTGCATCTGGGGATCGCCGTGGATACCGACCAGGGCCTGCTCTCGCCGGTGATCCACAATGCCAGCGATCTCTCGCTGGCCGGGCTGGCGCGCGCTATCGCCGATATCGCCAACCGGGCCCGTACCGGCGGCCTGAAACCGGACGAACTGGCCGGCGGCACCTTCACCATCACCAATATCGGCAGCCAGGGCGCCCTGTTCGACACCCCGATCCTGGTGCCGCCGCAGTCGGCGATGCTGGGAACCGGTGCGATCGTCAAGCGGCCCACCGTGGTCACCGACGAGTCCGGTAGCGAATTCATCGGTGTGCGCTCGATGTGCTACCTGCCGCTGACCTACGATCACCGCCTGATCGACGGCGCGGATGCCGGACGGTTCCTCACCACCATCCGGCACCGTCTCGAAGAGGCGGCGTTCGAGGCCGATCTCGGCCTGTAAGGTCACGTAGATGCTGGTTGTGGTGGCCGGTTCGTCCGGGCTGATCGGCACTGCTCTCGTCGCGGCGCTACGCCGGGACGGGGATCAGGTGCTCCGGTTGGTCCGGCGGCCGGCCGCCGCGCCCGACGAACGCCACTGGGATCCCGCCCGCAGCGAACTCGACCCCGCCGTTTTCGCCGGGGCGGACGCGGTGGTGAACCTGTGCGGCGCCGGGATCGGCGGTAAACGCTGGTCGGGCGCGTACAAACAGGAACTGCGCGACAGCCGGATCACTCCCACCGATGTGCTGGCGACGGCGGTCGCGCGGGCCGGCGTGCCGACGCTGGTGAACGCCAGCGGTGTGCACTACTACGGCGACACCGGTGCCCGCGCGGTCGACGAAACCGGCCCGCCCGGTACGGGTTTCCTGCCCACACTGTGTGTGGACTGGGAGGCCGCCACCCGCGCGGCCGCCGACGCGGGCGCCCGTACCGTGCTGTTGCGCAGCGGGGTCGTACTCGCCGGCGATGGTGGGATGCTGCCGCAACTGAAGGCCCTGTTCCTGCTAGGTCTGGGTGGCCGGCTCGGCAACGGCCGGCAGTATCAGCCGTGGATATCCCTCGACGACGAGATCGGCGCGATCCGGCACGCGCTCACCACCCCGGCGGTCAGTGGCCCGCTCAACGCGGTGGGTCCCGCGCCGGTCACCAATGCCGAATTCACTCGTGCCCTGGGCCGGGCCCTGCATCGGCCGACCCCGCTGCTGGTCCCGGGTTTCGCGCTGAAACTCGCGGTCGGCGAATTCGCCGACGAGGCGATCCTGCACAGTCCCCGTGCCCTGCCGGGCGTGCTCGAGGCGACCGGTTACCAATTCCGTCATCCCACGGTCGGGACGGCGCTCACCGCCGCGGTGGGCCGGTGAACCCTGCCACCGTCACCCTGGTTCGCGACGCGCGGGCCGCGGATCTGCCCGCGATCCTGCGGATCCACAACCGGGCGATCGCCGAGACCACCGCCATCTGGGACGACGAGCCCGTCGACCTGGCCGATAGGCAGGCCTGGTTCGCCAACCGCACCGCGCACGCCCGGCCGGTCCTGGTCGCCGAGGTCGACGGGGAACTCGCCGGTTACGCCAGCTACGGCCCGTGGCGGCCCAAATCCGGGTACCGGCACACCGCCGAGAACTCCATCTACATCGCCGACCACTTCCAGCGGCGCGGGATCGGCGCCGCCCTGCTGGCCGAACTGATCGAACGCGCCCGCGGCGCGGGCGATATCCACGCCATGATCGCGGTGATCGAATCCCGGAACACCGCCTCCATCGCCCTGCACGAACGGTTCGGTTTCCGCATCGTCGGGCAGCTGCCCGAAGTGGGCCGCAAGTTCGGCCGCTGGATGGACCTGACACTGATGCAGCTCACTGTGGAGATGAGCGTAACGTCGTGATCGTGAACAACACCCGCACCGCAACCCGGTCGGCACGCTACGACAGCACCCCCGTCGACGTGCGCGATCTGGGACTCATCGAGTATCAGCAGGCCTGGGATCTGCAACGTGCGCTCGCCGCCGAACGCGCCGACGGCGTGGGCGCCGACACCCTGTTGCTGCTGGAACATCCGTCCGTCTACACCGCGGGCCGCCGCACCGAGGAAGCCGACCGGCCCACCGACGGCAGCCCCGTGATCGACGTCGACCGCGGCGGCAAGATCACCTGGCACGGACCCGGCCAGTTGGTGGGCTATCCCATCATCCGGCTCGCCGAGCCGATCGATGTGGTCGATTACGTCCGGCGACTGGAACAGGCGCTCATCCAGGTGGTCACCGATCTCGGGGTGGAATGCGGGCGGGTGCCCGGCCGTTCCGGAGTGTGGCTCGCCGCGTCCGGGATGCTGCCCGAACGGAAGATCGCCTCGATCGGCATCCGGGTGCAGCGCGGTGTCACCCTGCACGGGATAGCACTGAACTGCGATCCCGATCTCGGTGCGTTCGGCGCCATCATCCCCTGTGGTATCCGGGATGTGGGCTCCACCAGTCTCAGCCAGGAACTCGGCCGTACGGTCACCGTCGCCGAGGTGCGGCCACGGCTGGCCGCCGCGATCCCGGCCGCGCTCGGCGGTGAGCTCCCGGTTACCGAGCACGATATCCCGCGGGCCGCCACCCTGGCCGTCGCGGAATCCGCCGCCGCCACCGCGGCATGCGACCCGAAAGGCCCCGCCGCATGACCTCCGCCCAAGCCCCCGCCGGCCGTAAACTGCTGCGTATCGAGGCCCGCAACGCCGAGACCCCGATCGAACGCAAACCCGGCTGGATCCGCACCCGCGCCACCATGGGCCCCGAATACACCGAGCTCAAGGGCCTGGTGAAACGGGAGGGCCTGCACACCGTCTGCGAGGAAGCGGGCTGCCCCAACATCTTCGAATGCTGGGAGGACCGCGAAGCCACGTTCCTCATCGGCGGCGAACAGTGCACCCGGCGCTGCGATTTCTGCCAGATCGATACCGGTAAACCGTCCCCGCTGGACCGGGACGAACCGCGCAGGGTTGCCGAGAGCGTGCAGGCCATGGGCTTGCGTTATTCGACCATCACCGGTGTCGCCCGCGACGATCTCGACGACGGCGGCGCCTGGCTGTACGCCGAAACGGTGCGCGCCATCAAGAAGCTCAACCCGAACACCGGTGTGGAACTGCTGATCCCGGATTTCAACGCGAAACCGGACCAGCTCGCCGAGGTGTTCGCCACCCGCCCGGAGGTGCTGGCGCACAATCTGGAAACCGTGCCCCGCGTGTTCAAGCGGATCCGCCCGGCGTTCCGCTACGAGCGTTCCCTCGCGGTGCTCACCGCGGCCCGCGCCGAGGGCCTGGTCACCAAATCCAATCTGATCCTCGGTATGGGCGAAACCCCCGAGGAAGTCACCCAGGCCATGCGTGACCTGCACGAAGCCGGCTGCGATATCCTCACCATCACCCAGTACCTGCGCCCCTCACCGCGGCACCATCCGGTGGATCGCTGGGTGAAACCCGAAGAGTTCGTGGAACATTCGAAGGTCGCCGAGGAGATCGGTTTCGCCGGTGTGATGGCGGGCCCGCTGGTGCGTTCCTCCTACCGCGCCGGCCGGCTGTACGCCCAGGCCATGGCACATCACGGCCGCGCGATCCCGGAAACCATGGCGCATCTCGCCGAGGAGGGCACCGCCTCCCAGGAAGCAAGCGCTGTCCTGGAACGGTTCGGGTCGCGAGCCTGAGCCGGGTCGCGACGTTCCCGGAGTCGGTTCGCAGGATCTGCGACCGCACGCCGCCACGCGACACCGGCAGAGGCCGAGGACCGCTGTTACAGCTGGATGCGGTCGCCGGTGAACACCGAAGAGCATCGCACCGATGAATCGGGCGGCGAGGATCGGTCTATATCGGTGAATGGACCGAACAGGAGTGCAGCATGGTCATCGTCGCCGGACGCACTCTCGTCACACCAGCAGGCCGCGAGACATACCTCGCCGACCGCGTCGTCACTGTGGTGCTTCGGCGAAAAGCTCTCCTGTCTGCCGATGAGCGCACTGTGGACAACTCCTCCGGATTGCCCCCGGAGCGCTGGAAATCCGGGGCGGATGAATCCGGCGGCGCGCACAGAAGCCCCGACCGACGTCACTCCGCTGTTATGGCACCACGGTGACAGGGCAGCGGGTCCGGCGGAGCAACCGGGCCGCGGTAGATCCGGCCAACCGCCGCAATCGGCTGCTCGACCGGCCGACGACGATACTGTCGGCATTGTTGTCGTCGGCAAGCCGCGCCAGTTCGACCGCGGGGTCGCCGCAGCGAACGGTGAACGACCAGCGCAGTGGCAGGTCACAAAGCACCTCGGTGGCCAACTCACGGGCGGCGGCGATCTGCCGGTCGGCGAGTTCGGCGGTGATATCGACGCCCATCGGCCCCACGCCGGTGAGATAGGCGCTCGTCCCGAGACTTCTGATATAGGCAACCAGCACGGTGGCATGCATGCGACGCGCGGCACCGGCCGCGTAAGCGAGCGCATGCGGGGACGCCTCGGACGTATCGACACCGACGACAATGAGCGGGCCGTCCGCCCGTTCGCGGTCATCGCGGTGGTGGGTGGTCCTTCCGTCCGGCGCGTCGAGATGCTGATCGCGGGACCGCCGCGGGCGTTCGGGTCTCGATTCAGCCGGCGTGGTCATGCTCGTATCCGACCGGGACACACAGGGCGGTGACGATAACAGGCCGGGCGGGGATCATGCCACGGATCCGGCCGACGCCGATGCGGACGAAACATTCGAGGTGTCGGTGGTGAGGTGGGCCAAGCAGAGATCAGGAGTTACGAACGGCTCGAGTCTCTGCACTGCGACCGGTGCGGCGCGCCCCTCGAGCACGCCCTGCATCAGGCCGAGATGGACCGGGCACACCACGCTCGCCCGGGTTTCGGCCAGGTCCAGAAACGGGCAGTGCCGCAACCGGATCTGCGGCTGCCCCTCGACGGTGTCGGGTTCGGGGTCGAAACCGGCATCGCCGAGCACCCGTATCAGCGCACCGACGGCCTGCTGAACTGTCGGCGCCGCAGCGTTCATCTCACGTGCCAGCGCACGGCCCCAACGGCGTCCGGCCTCGGATGCGCGGGCCGGCGGGTCGGGGTCCGCGGCCAACTGGGTGGCGAGGACCTCGGCGAGCAGTCGGTAGTTGCGCGGCCCCGCCGGGTCCATCCCACGATGGGCGCGAAACATCTGCGGCGGGCGACCCGGGCCGGTGCGGGGATGTTCGGTCCGCTCGGCTTGTCCGGCCTCGACCAGCGCCTCGAGATGGAAGCGCACCGTGTTCGGGTGCAACTGCAGGCGTGTGGCGATATCGACGATGCTCAGCGCATCACGGGACCCCCGCAATATCGCCAGCACATCGCCGCGCCGCCCGCCACCGGCTCCGGCCGTGCCGGCGCGCGAGCGGGACGGGGTGGCGGCGGAGGCCCGAGTGGGTGTCATGGCTCGTTACTCCTTACTCCGTGAGGGCAGCGCGGCGACCAACGGAGTGTCGACCCCGAGTGGGCCGAGTTTCGCTGCGCCGCCGGGGAATCCGAGCGGCTGCTCGCGACCGGGCAGGGTTTCGGTGAAAAAAGCGGCATTATCGTCGAGATAGGGCTCGAGTTCGGCGGGAAGGTCCTGTTCATAGTAGATCGCATCCACCGGGCACACCGGCACGCACGCACCGCAGTCCACACACTCGTCGGGGTGGATATACAACGATCGCCCCCCTTCATAGATGCAGTCGACAGGACATTCCTCCACGCACGCACGATCCATCACGTCCACACAGGGTTCGCCGATCACGTATGCCATAACTCTATTTATACATCCAAATATTGTATAAACTAAGCGCTGGGTGACCTTCCCCACCGGATATGTCGACGCTCTGCGCGCCCGCAGAGCGGGGGCGGCCCGAGCCTCCGGCGGCGGTTTCGCCACCCGCCCGCGGACGCCGCGAAAGGAGAACACCATGAGCGGACAGATCACCTACTGTCGTGTCTACGATCCGATCTCACCGGCCGGCAACGCCCGAATCCTGGTCGACCGCGTCTGGCCGCGCGGGCTACGCAAAGACGACCTCGATCTCACCGAATGGTTACGCGATATCGCACCGTCCACCGAATTGCGGCACTGGTACAACCACAAGCCGGCGCGGTTCGCCGAGTTCCGCCGCCGCTATCTGGCCGAGCTGACCACACCACCGCACCGCACCGCCGCCGACCACCTGCGCCGCATCGCCGCCGACACCGATGTGACACTGCTGACCGCAAGCCGGGATATCGACCACAGCCAGGCAGCTGTTCTCGTTGACTGGCTCACCGAAAGCCGGTCCCGGCCGCACTGAGTCCCGGCCGGACCGCCCCAGCGATCGCGGCCGTCCACTGTTCCGGCCCGTTCGGCAACCGGCGCGGCGCAGACGGCCCGATAGGCTCGGCCCCGTTTGCCGAACGAATGAATCGACATTTCCGCGCCTGTTCGACTCAACAGACTCCGGCCCGAACGCAAAACGGCCTCGGAACCTTGGTTCCGAGACCGTTTTCCTGGTAGCGGGGACAGGATTTGAACCTGCGACCTCTGGGTTATGAGCCCAGCGAGCTACCGAGCTGCTCCACCCCGCGTTGCGTGAGTAACCGTAGCTCACGCAGGAGTGGGGGACCAAATCGCCTCCGGACTCCTGGCTGCGGCCCCGGGGGAATCGGTCGCCGAATTCCGTTCGTGCACCGGTACGCGACATCCACGCGAGTGAGGTGGTGCACATTCCCGCCCGGAGCGCCGATTCCGGAAATCCGGGGTGCTACCGTGACCGCGCGCTGGTTACCGCCCGTCGACGACGGGTGGTTCGCAAGAGGGAATCCGGTGGGAATCCGGAGCTGCCCCGCAGCGGTATGTGAAAACGACCGCGGTCATCAGCACTGGGCCCTATGCCTGGGAAGCGACCGCCAGTAGGCGATACGGGAATCCGTATCACGTTCACGAGTCCGAAGACCTGCCCGCGTGGTCACGCCGACGGCGTGGTCCGGTGTCGACTCCGAGGGAGCGGTTGACCAGTGATGGGTTGTTGTGGCTTACGCACGTCTGCGTGCATCGGCATCGGGAACGGGCGAGTGGTTCCGGTTCGATGAGTGCACCCGGGATCCGGCGGCTGCCCGTGGCGGCTTTGATTGCCGGTTTCACCGTGGCGCTGGCCGTCGTCTCCGTTCTCGCGTTGATGTTCGGCGCGGTGCATATTCCGTGGCGTGCCACGGTGGGTTTCCTGTGGGCCGAACTCACCGGCGGTGTCGTCATGGCGACGGATATCGCCGAGTACCGGATCGTTGTGGATTCCCGGTTGCCGCGGGTCGTGCTGGCGGCGACTGTCGGCGCCGGACTGGGTGGCGTGGGGTTGCTGGTTCAGGCCATGGTGCGCAACGCCCTCGCCGATCCCTATGTTCTGGGTATTTCGTCGGGTGCGTCGGTGGGCGCGACCGCGGTCGTGCTGTTCGGCGCTTTCGGTGCGCTGGGGGTGTACGCGTTGTCGTCGGCGGCTTTCGCCGGAGCGTTCGGCGCCACTGTCCTCGTCTATCTGATGGCCCGGTCGAGTGCGGGGCTGGTGCCGTTGCGGCTGGTGCTCACGGGTACCGCCGTCGGCTACGGCTTTTCCGCGGCGACGACGGTGCTGGTGTTCATGGCGCCCCATGGTGATGCGGCTCGTTCGGTGATGTTCTGGCTGCTCGGCAGTCTCGCCGGGGCGACCTGGCAGATGGTCCCGTTGGTGGTCACCGTCGCCGTGGTGGGCCTGGCGATCATCGCGGTGTGCGCGCGGCAGTTGAATGCCCTGTCGATGGGTGATGAGGTCAGTGCCGCGCTCGGTCTCAATGCTGCCCGGTTCCGTCTGCTGCTCTTCGTCGTTTCGGCCGCGATGACGGGCTGTTTCGTCGCAGTGTGCGGGGCCGTCGGTTTCGTCGGCCTGGTGGTGCCGCACGTCGCCCGGCTGCTGGTCGGCGCCGACCACCGGCGGCTGATCGTGGTTACCCCGCTGCTGGGCGCGGTGTTCCTGGTGACGGCCGACCTCGTGGCCCGGATTCTCCTGCCGCCGCAAGAGTTACCGCTGGGCGCCGTCACGGCCGCGGTGGGTGTGCCCGTATTCGTGCTGCTGATGCGGCGGCGCGGCGCGATGACCGGGGGCGGCTGATGCGTGTCGACTACGTCGATGTCACCGTGGCGATCGGCGGTACGACGATCGTCGAGGCGGTGACCCTGACCGCCGAATCCGGGCAGTTCATCGGCATCGTGGGCCCGAACGGCAGCGGTAAATCCACGCTGCTGCGTTGTCTGTACCGCGCCGTATCCCCGAGTTCTGGGCAGGTACTGGTGGACGGTAGGGATATCACCGCGATCGGGATGCGCGAGAACGCCCGCCAGGTGGCGGCGCTGACCCAGGACTCCACCACACCGTTCGATTTCACCGCCGCCGAAATCGTGGCCACCGGCCGATTACCGCATGCGGGCCTACTGCGCGGCACCCACCGGCGCGACGACGAGATCTGCGCGGCGGCGATGGCGACGGCCGATATCGCCCATCTCGCCGATCGCGGTTTCCTGTCGCTGTCGGGCGGGGAACGCCAGCGCGTCCTGATCGCCCGGGCGCTGGCCCAGCAGCCGCGAGTCCTGGTCTTGGACGAACCGACCAATCACCTCGATGTGCGCCACCAGTACAGCGTCCTGTCCGCGGCGCGGGACCTGGGTATCACCGTGGTCGCGGCATTGCACGACCTGAATCTGGCTGCCCAGTACTGTGACCGGCTCTTCGTCCTGCACGCGGGCCGGCTCGTCTGCGCGGGACCGCCGGACGAGGTGATCACCGCGGAGGTGATCGTCCGCTGGTTCTCGATCGGCGGCCATATCGTCACCCATCCCCGGCTCGGTGTTCCGCAGATCATCTTCGACGAGAAGGACTTTTAGATGAGGCTTCCCCGGATACTCGTGGCACTGGCGGTCACGGCCGCAGTCGGATCGACGGCGTGCGGCGCCGAGGTGCAGCAGCCCGCCGGGGCGGCCACCGGCGCGGCGGTGACGGTCACCAACTGCGGTGCGCCGCTGACGGTCGAGGGCGTCCCCGAACGGGTGGTCACCAACGACACCGGTATCACCGAGATGATGTTCGCGCTCGGGCTCGCCGACCGGCTGGTGGGACACACGAGTTATCCCGGGAAGGAACGCGATATCGCTTCGTCGCCGTGGAAGGCCGATTTCGAGCGGACGCCGCTGCTCGGTGACGCGTTCACCCGTGAGGTCGTCCAGGCGGCCGATCCCGATTTCGTCTTCGCCGGGTGGAACTACGGGTTCAAGGAGTCCACCGGACTCACCCCGGACTGGGTCCGTTCGATCGGCGCGGTGCCGTACCAGTTGACCGAGGCGTGCCGGCAACCCGGAACGGACCGCCGCGGCGTGATGGAACCGCTGGACGCGCTCTACACGGATCTGGCCAATCTCGGGGATATCTTCGGTGTGCGCGCGCGGGCCGATCAGCTCATCGCGCAATACCGGGACCAGGTCGCGAAAGCCGCCGCCGGCGCCCCCGCCGGGCAGGAACCGGCCCGGGTGTTCCTGTTCGACAGCGCAACTGCCGAACCGTTCACCTCGGGCCGGCATGCGGCGCCCTCGCAGATCATCCGGGAAGCGGGCGGTAGCAATATCTTCGACGATCTGAACGATTCGTGGACCACCGCCTCGTGGGAAGCGGCGGCGCAACGGGATCCGCAGGCGATTCTGATCGTGGACTACGGGGCGGGACCGGAGAATTCGGTGCAGGCGAAGATCGAACAGCTGCGTACGCACCCGCTGATGGCGGGTACCACGGCGGTCCGGGAGAACAATCTCCTCGCATTGCCCTATGCCGCGCTGGTGGAGGGACCGCGAAACCCGCAGGCCGTGGTCACCGTCGCCGAATTCCTGCGCTCCAGGGGTTATTAGTCGTGCCCTCGCCAGCCGGCCGGGCGACGGGCTCCGGAACCGGCGCGCTGCGGCGGCGGTCACCATGCGCGCGGTCACCCGCCTCGCCAACCTGAGTCCCCACTACTTCTATGAAACCTGCAGCGACCGCGCAGGCCTGATCGCGATGTGTCGCATTCATGAGGAGCGAAGCCGGTGAGAAATGAATCGAGCTTGCGTTCAGCGGCGTCTTCGGCGACCTCGCGGACCATGACCACAGACCACGCCGTAATCACGGGGCGGGCGTTTGCCGCGTGGCGGGCAAGGTTTCGCCCGGCGTACGGGACTAGTCTGTAGCCGCGCTCGGCGAGCTTTCCGGCCGATCCACTGAGTCCGTTGCACCGCATCCGGGCGCGCACGGCCGCCGGACCGAGCCCGCCACGGCGATCGATCCCGCACTCGGCGACGCCGTCGGCCGCGGTGACCGCGTGGTCGTGTATGCCCCCGTTGTTGTCCGTCGAAGGAAGGTGGTCGACCATGCCGGATGTATGCGCCGGCGAACGGAGATATCCCGGAATCACCGCGTTCGCGCTCGTATTCGCGGCCATCTTCCTGGTTGTCCCACCTCGCGCCGAGGCCGTTGTCGCCGACAGCGCGTGTGGCGCACCGCTGGCCCCGGCCGCCGTCACCGAGATCGTCGAACTCTCCGATACGTCCGAACTGCTCGACGAGAGCACCGGTACCGCACCGGCCCGGCTCGAACGGGCGGTGGAACAGCATCGGCGGATCACCGAGATCCTGGTGGCTCACCGGGACCGGCGGGGCCTGCTGCCGCTGGGACTGGATGCCGTGGAGCGGGCCGCCGTCATGCCGTTGCAGCGCAACCCCCGCGTGTTCGACGACCCGGAGTGGGCGCACCGTATCAGCCTGGAACTGCTGACCCGTTTCCTGCGCAACCTGCATGCGGAATTCACCGGCGCACCGGCGGAACCGCAGTGGGCACACTATTTCGCGCTCACCCGGCAGTGCGAACTGTCCGCCGCGCGGGTCGCGATGGCGGGCTACAACGCCCATCTCACCGTCGACCTCGCCTATTCCGTGGCGGCGACGCAGGCGACACCGGCGAATGCGCACGACCATTTCACCATCGTCGACGCGATCGCGCGCCACGGTTTCCGCATCGTCGATCTCACGAAAGCCGTCTACGGTGGCGACCTCGGCCCGCTGTGGCGGTTCTATTTCGTGGGCGAGGGACTCGATGCCGTACTCGGCGCGGGGGTGGCCACCGGCCCCCTGCTGCGCCTGGCCGATGCGGGCGCCAATGTGGTGATCTTCGGTAACGGCCTGGCCCTGCAGGATCCGGTCACCGCGCCGGCGGTCCGGGCGGAGATCGAGATCCTGTGGCGCAGCGCCGACGCCGCCTTCGAAGTACTCGCCGCCCGCGGCGCGCTATAAGACCGAGCGGGCGACGCGGAACCCGATATCGTCGAGTCGCAGCGTCGGATGGCTGCGCCGTCGCACCGACGCCCGGCAGCTCCAGTGTTCGTCGAACCACCCGCCGCCGCGCAGTACCCGGTATTCGCCGTAGACGGCCGGATCGTAGAAGTCCCAGCACCATTCCCAGACATTGCCGAGCATGTCGGACAACCCCCACGCGTTGGGCCGCTTCCGGCCGACGGGATGCGCGGTACCGCCGGAATTGCCTCGGTACCACGCGATTTCGTCGAGCTCGCCGTAGCGGGGGCCCGTGGTCCCCGCCCGGCAGGCATATTCCCATTCCGCTTCGGCCGGCAAGCGATACCCGTCGGCGGACAGCGCCCGCTCGGTATCCGCCCCCGCGCCGCGATACACCGGGGTCAGCCCTTCTCGCTCGGACAACCGGTTACAGAAGCGCACGGCGTCGTCCCAGGACACGCTGTCCACCGGCAGCTCGTCTCCGGTCCCGTCCCCCATGATCGCCGCATATTGCGCCCGAGTCACCGGCCGCGCCGCCAGGCGGAACGCCGCCAGCTCCACCGGCCAGCGGTGTTCGGTCCGGCGATCCGACAGCTCCACCCGGCCCGCCCGGATATCCACCAAGGCGATCTCGATACTCACGGGTCGTGTCTATCAGCAGCGGAGTCAGGCCGGTCCGGCAGCCCGAATCGGCCGACGTCACCGTTTCAGCGGTAGCTGTAGCACCTGATCGTGCCGGGGCAGTGCACCCGAGCGGTGGAACGGCAGGTGGTACACGCGGGCAACGCATCCGGCGCCGCCCGCGGCGAACAGCCGGCCGCGTGGATCGAGCCCGAGCGCCGGTGTGCCCATCGCCGGACTCAGCACCGAATCGCGTCCGGTTCGCAGATCCGCCCGATAGACGGTCCCGTCCCACCGTGAGCCGAGGTAGGCGATCGGCGCAGGCCCCGATCGCGTTGCCTTCCGGGCAAACCCGGCCGGTAGTGCGATCGCGTCCGGAAACAGGCGGCGGTCCCCGCCACATCCGGTTACGGCGAGGGACGGCGCCGAGCGTCGCGTCGGTGACCGTGAGCTCGAGCAGCAGCCGTACCCTCGAACCTCCAGACCTAGTAGCCGACTGTGAAATGGCGCGCGACCTCGGGAGTCTCGAGCTCGTCCAGCACGGCGACGGCGAGATCCTCGGCCGAGATCCGGGATCTGCCCGCGGCGTCGACCAGCAGTGTGGTCGTTGCGCGCCGGTAGGTTCCCGTCCGTGCTCCCGGTTCCAGTAGGGCAGGCGGACTCAGATAAACCCAATCGGCCGGATGATCGCGGCAGACCTCCAGTTGCACGACACTGGCGCTTGCGATGGTCCGGATCGATTCGGGTACGTATTCGGGATCATCGAGAACCAGCCGATCGGGATCGCCGGGAGACCGCAGCGGCGCGGCGCCACCGACGACCAGGATCCGGATCCCGTGCCCGGCCGCCGCATCGAGCATCGCGCGCGTAGTTGCCGCCACCGTTCGTTCCTGCCCGGGTGCCGGGCGGGTCGCGGCGACAACGGCATCCGCGCCGGCGAATACCTCACTCATCTGTGAGCGGTCGCTCGCGTCGCCCCGGACGGCGACGACACCGGGCGGCAGGGTACCCGGCCGCCCGTTCCGGAACACGGCCACCGGGTCGTGGCCCCGCTGGGCGGCTTCGGCGACGATACGGGAGCCGGCCATTCCGGCGGCGCCCACCACGGCGATCTTCATGGTGCGGTCTCCTTCGATACGAGAGCGGAAAACAGTGCGGGCCGGCGGGCCGGCGCGGGAAGCTGGCCCGCGACGATCGCGGCCAGCGCGAGCCCGAATCCCACGATCTGGATCGGGCCGAGTGTCTGCCTGAGCAGGACGGCGCCCAGAACGGCGGCGACCAGGGGCGAGAACAGCGCGAGGATCGCGACCGAGTTCACCGGCAGCGTGATGACACCGCGGAACCACAGGCCATACGCGATCAGCCCGCCGAAGAGTCCGAGCCAGAGGTAACCGGCGACGGCCGGCAGGTCGATCGCCGGTGGTGTGCCTTCCACGAAGATCGTGAGCGGCACCAGGAACAGCCCGCCCGCCGCGAGCTGCCATCCGGCGAAGGCGGTCGGTGTCGCTGCGGCGGGCCGGCCCCAGCGTTTGGTGAGCGTCAGGCCCAGCGCCATCGACGCCGCGGCGCCGAGCCCGGCGGCGATCCCGACCGGGTCGAAGACCGCGGCGGGTCCGAGTACCACCAGTCCGACCCCGGCCAATCCGACCGCGCCCCAGGTCATCCGCCATGCGGAGGGCCGCTCGTGCAGAACGGCCACCGCAAGTACCGCCACCGCCAGTGGTTGCGCGGCGGCCAAGGTTGCGGCGACGCCGCCGGGCAACCGTTCGGCCGCGATGAACAACAGCGGGAACAGCAGGCCGATATTGAGCACCCCGAGCACCGCGGCCTTACCCCACCAGGCGCCGCGCGGCAGGGTCCGGGTGAGCGCGATCGCGATCAGCCCGGCCGGCAGGGCCCGCAGCACGCCCGCGAACAGCGGGTGCCCGGCGGGAAGGAGTTCGGTGGTGACGATATAGGTCGTGCCCCATGCGACCGGTGCGAGCGCGGTGAGCGCGGTACGGGACAACCCGCCAGGGCCGGTTTCACCGGTTCCGCCGAGAGCCCGGTGTGCGACTGAGCTTTTCACACTCGAAGTCTCATCCGGAACCTATTGATGAGTCCAACACATGTTTGTCACTCCATCGATCGCGGTACAAGATTGATCCATGGAGCTTCAACAACTGCGCTACGTGCTGGCTGTCGCCGAGACGAACAATTTCACCCGCGCGGCCCAGCGCTGCCTGGTCGTCCAGTCCGCGCTCAGCCACCAGATCGCCCGCCTGGAACGGGAACTCGGGGCGAAACTGTTCGAACGCACCAGCCGCCGGGTCCGGTTGACGCCTGCCGGCGCGGCCTTCCTACCGGCCGCCCGCCAATGTCTCGATGCCGCCGACCGCGCCGCCGCCGAGGCCGCCGCGGCGGTAGGCGAGGTTCGCGGACGCCTCGCCGTGGGTTTGATCCCCTCCGTCACCGCGGTCGATCTCCCGGGCGCACTCCACGATTTCCGCGGCCGCTATCCGCATGTCCGCATCAGCCTGCGAGTGGGGGCGAGCGAGGAACTCACCGAGCAGGTACGCGAGGGGATCCTCGATATCGCTTTCCTCGGGCTGCCTACCACCGCACACCCGCACGGCGTCACCGCCCATGAACTCACCCGCGACCGGCTGGTCGCCGTGGTCGCGCCCGAGCATCCGCTGGCGGGCGAATCATCGGTCGATCTGCACCGGCTGTCGCGTGAAACCTTCGTCGACCTGCCGGCCGGGACCGCCGGACGCGCACAGTCCGATCAGGCGTTCGCCGCCGCCGGAATCGAGCGTGAGGTCGCCTTGGAAGTGTCCTCGGCGGAGTACATCGCCCGGCTCGTCGCCCAGGACCTGGGCGTGGCCATGCTGCCCTCCGCGTACGTGCCCCGGCTCACCGGCCTGGTCACGGTCGCCGTCTCCGATGCGCCGGCCCGGGTCGAATACATCGTCTGGAGCAGCCACACCCGCACTCCCGCCGCGTCGGCGTTCCTGTCCGTTCTCGATATTCCGCTGCACCAGAACACCGATCCCGAACGGGACACCATCGGGTAGCGCGGCGCGGAGTTAGCGGGAGAGCACCGCCACCAGGAAATCCGAATCGGCGGTGAACGGGCGCAGATCCCAGGTCGAGAGCAGCAGGTCTTCGCGGAAGCCCTGTTCGGCGGCATCGGCGCGGAACTGCGCGAATTCGTAATCGCGGCCGGCGCCGAAGCCGACGACCAGCCGGCCCGCCGGCGCCAGATGCCGCGCGAAGGCGGCGAGCACGGCCGTGCGGGTGGCCGGTGCGAGGAACGTCACCACATTGCCCGCACAGACGATCACATCGAAATCGGCGGCGACGCCGCGGGCCGGGAGATCGAGTTCGGCGAGGTCGCCGACGAGCCAGGTGGGGCCGGGATAGTCGGTTTCGGCGGCGGCGATCAGCACCGGGTCCACGTCCACACCCACCACCGCGTGCCCGGAATCGTGCAGGAATCCGCCCAGCCGGCCGGGCCCGCAGCCCGCGTCGAGCACCCGGCCGCGGCGGCCGAGCATCGCGTCGATGAGCCGAGCTTCCCCGAAGATGTCCTGGCCTTCGGCGACGAGGTCGCGGAAGCGCTGCACGTACCACTGCGAATGCTGCGGGTCGGCGGCGACGAGCTCCTCCCATTTGCTCGGGACGCGCCCTTCGGGGGTGTGGGCGTTCATCGGTTTCCTCCTCGGCTCGGACTCGGCGGTATACACACCGCCACCACACGGTACGGCCCGGCGGAGACTCCACAGCCGCGGCATCCGGCCGGCCACCCGGCCCAGCCCTACCCAGCGCAGCGCGGCCCGGTACGGTACGGCCCGGCGCGGTGCGGCCCGGCAGGTGCGGCCCGGTGCGGCGCGCGCTGTCTTCGACGCCGATATTCCGCCGTATCCGGCGCTGCCGGGCTCGATTTCGGCACCCGTCCCTGGCATAGGCATGGGCGATACCGCGCGTCGCGGGGCTTACGGGCGACGCCGGTGTCAGCTCAGATGTTTACGCAGTACTTCCAGATGAGTCGGTTTGGCGTCGTCGAGCCGGGACCGTCCGGCCGGGGTGAGTTTCAGGAAGTTGGCGCGCCGGTCGAAATCGCAGGCCGCGCGCTCCAGCAGACCTGCCTTCTCGAGCCGCGTCACCGTACGCGAGAGAGCGCTCTGGCTGAGATACATCTCCGCTTCGATGTCCTTCATCTTGACCTTTTCGGTCTGCTCCGCACCGCAGCGTCCGCCGAGGACCTGCAGGAGTTCGAACTCGCTGAGCCCGAGCTGATGCCGTGCCTGCAGCGCGTTCTCCAGCTCGCAGGACGTGCCGTGGTACAGGCGGAGCGTTTCCGACCACTTCGCGCAGACATCTTTGTCGGTGTCGTGGTACATGACCCGAGATTATCATGTCAAGTCATTAAATGCTCGCGCATTACATGCGTTGACATTCAATGTCCGTGCATTTAAGTTTGCCGTCGTGAACCTGACTGCAACCGCACCGCAGAACCTCACCCCGGCAGAACCGTCCCCCGTATCCACCCCCGGCCGCTGGAGCCCCACACTGTGGGCGATCCTGTTCGTCGCCGGCCTCGCCATGTTCCTCGACGCCCTCGACGTCTCCATGGTCGGCGTGGCACTCCCCTCCATCGGCCAGGAACTCGGCCTCGACACCTCCGCACTGCAGTGGATCGTGAACGGCTACATCCTCGGTTACGGCGGTCTACTACTCCTCGGCGGTCGTGCCGCCGACCTCCTCGGCCGACGCCAGGTTTTCCTGACCGCCCTGGTCGTCTTCGGAATCGCCTCCCTGGTGGGCGGGCTCGTGGACGAGGGCTGGCTACTGATCGCCACCCGGATCGTCAAGGGCGTCGCCGCCGCATTCACCGCCCCGGCCGCACTCTCGATCATCACCACCACGTTCAAGGAAGGACCCGACCGCAACCGCGCGCTGTCGATCTTCGCGATCTTCGGCGCCACCGGCTACGCCTCCGGGCTCATCGTGTCGGGCCTGCTCACCGGTATCGACTGGCGGCTGACCTTCTACCTGCCCGTAGTCGTGGTCGCCGCGGTCGTGCTCGCCGCCTACCTGGTGGTTCCGCGCAATACCGAAAAAGAAGAAGGCCGGATCGATTTCGCCGGCGCCGCACTGCTCACCGGCGGCACGCTCGCCGCGATCTACACCATCGTCACGGCCCCGGAGACCGGTTTCACCGCCACCGTCATCGCCACCACCATCCTGGCGGTCGGCCTGCTCGGCAGCTTCTTCGTGGTCGAGAACCGGGTGAGCCATCCGCTGGTGCGCCTGAGCATCTTCAAGGTGAAATCGATCGTGCGGGCGAATCTGGCCGCGCTGGCGATTTTCGGCTCCTACCTCAGTTTCCAGACCATCGTCTCGTTGTATCTGCAGAACACACTGCACTGGGAGCCGCTGCAGATGGCCCTCGCCATGGCACCCACCGGCATCATCGTGGCCGTGCTCTCACCGATCGCGGGCAAACTCATCGACCGCTTCGGCACCACCCCGATGATCCTCGCCGCACTGGCCTCCTTCGTGGCCGGCTACGTATGGTTCCTGACCCGCGGCGGCAACCCCGACCCGGCCTACGCCGTCGACTACCTGCCCGCGTTCCTGCTGCTCGGCCTCGGTTTCGCACTGGGCTTCTCGGCGGTGATGGTGCAGGCCACCGAAGGTATCGCCGATCACGAACAGGGCCTGGCCTCCGGCCTGGTGCAGACCTCGTTCCAGATCGGCGGCGCGGTGGTGCTGGCCATCGCCACCGGACTGATCAGCGGCGCCACCGCCGACGGTATCGCCGGGTACCGGCCGGGGTTGTACCTGGTCACCGCGGTCGCGGTGATCGGCCTGGCGGCCTCGGTCGCGGCGGTGCTGAACCGCAAACCAGCCGTCGCCGCGATCGCCTGAGAAACGGCCCTCACCGCCTGTGGTCCGTGGTCGCCGCCCGGATCACCTCCGGCCCGCAACCCACCCCGGTTGCGGGCCGGCTTGTCGACCGGTCGCTGTAGACCGACTACTGCGCGTATCGCTCACCGACGCTCGCGCAGAACCCGCCGCCGGCACACCGATCGGCGCGCGCGGCAGACCGGGCCGCGGACGCAGCGATCCGGCCCGCAGCGACCGTAGCCGGTTCCCCCGGCGGAGGCCGGATGGTTGCAGGTCGAGGCGTGCTCGCCGCCTGCACCGAACACGTCCGCGTACTCGGCGTGCGGATGCCGATTCGCCCCCGGCGCGTTCCGGGCGCGCGCACCTCCACATCCCCACGGTGCACGCAGCTTTCGAGACGTGCACCTCCGGCCCGCCTCAGACCGGCCGCTGAGTGCGGATCACCTCGGCGAGGTAGGCGTAATCGTCGGCGCGTGCGGTGGATGCCCGGTACACCAGCCCGAGGGTGCGACCGGGGGCAGGCGCGGCGAACCGCACCGTATCCAGGGCCCCGCGGCCGGTTTCGGCCGCCACCGCCATCTCCGGGATCAAGGTCACCCCGAGTCCGCCGGCCACACACTGCACCACCGTCGACAGCGACGCCGCCCGGGTATCCCCCACCGCGCCCGGCCGGACTTCCGCGGAACGGCACAGCTCCAGAGTCTGGGCCCGCAGGCAGTGCCCCTCGTCGAGCAGCAGGATCGGTAGCGTATCCAGCGCCGACGGTGCGAGATCGGTACGGCCCGCCAGTTCGTGTCCCGCCGGTACGACCAGTACGAAATCCTCCGCATACAGCGGTATCTCCACCACGCCCGGCACCTCGGCGGGAAGGGCGAGGACCGCGACGTCCAGACTGCCGGCCCGCAACTCGTCGAGGAGGTGGGCGGTTCGGTCCTCGACGATCCGTGGTGTCAGCGCGGGTAAGCGGCGACGCAGAGTGGGCAGCAGGGCGGGTAGGAGATACGGTGCGACGGTCGGGATGATGCCCATCCGCAGTACACCGCCGAAGGTATCGCCGTTGGCCGCGGACAGGAATCGGTCGGCCGCGTCCAGGGTCGCGATTGCCTGCGGCAGCAGGCGCCGGCCTGCCTCGGTCACCAGGACCCGCCGGGTGCTTCGTTCGATCAGCTGCAGCCCGAGGCCGTTTTCCAGCGCGGCAAGGGCCTGCGAGAGAGTGGGTTGACTCACAGCCAAACGCGTGGCGGCCGCGCCGAAATGGCGGTTTTCGGCGACGGCGACGAAGGCACGCAGCTGTGAGAGGGTCGGCTGATAAGACTGATCGGACATCCCTATCAGTGTAATGCGACCTATCAGTTTTGCCTTTTACGGGTTCGTTGGCAAGATCGAAGCCGAACGCCCACGCGCCGGCCGACCCTGCCGGCCATTCGATACGACAAGGAGTCCGACATGCCCCTGTTGACCATCGGCGACCAGTTCCCCGCCTACGACCTCACCGCGGTGATCGGCGGTGACCTGTCGAAGGTCAACGCCCAGCAGCCCGACGACTACTTCACCCGGGTCACCAGCAACGACCACGCCGGCAAGTGGCGGATCGTCTTCTTCTGGCCGAAGGATTTCACCTTCGTCTGCCCCACCGAGATCGCCGCCTTCGGCAAGCTGAACGACGAGTTCGCCGACCGCGACGCCCAGGTGCTCGGCGCCTCGGTGGACAACGAGTTCGTGCACTTCCAGTGGCGGGCCCAGCACGAGGATCTGAAGACCCTGCCGTTCCCGATGCTGTCGGACCTCAAGCGTGAACTCGCCACCGCCACCGGCGTTCTCAACGCCGACGGCGTGGCCGACCGCGCCACCTTCATCATCGACCCGAACAACGAGATCCAGTTCGTGTCGGTGACCGCCGGTTCCGTGGGCCGCAATGTCGACGAGGTGCTGCGGGTGCTGGATGCGCTGCAGTCCGACGAGCTGTGCGCCTGCAACTGGAAGAAGGGCGATCCCACCATCGACGCCGGCGAATTGCTGTCGGCGAGCGTCTGAGAGACGAGGTAACACCATGAGCATCGACAATCTGAAGAACTCGCTACCCGAGTACGCCAAGGATCTGAAGCTCAACCTCTCCTCGCTGGCCCGCACCACGGTGCTCAACGAGCAGCAGCTGTGGGGCACCCTGCTGGCCACCGCGGCGGCCACCCGTTCGGCCACCACGCTGCGCGAGATCGCGGAGGAAGCGGCCGATATCCTGTCCGCCGAGGCGTACAACGCGGCTCTGGGCGCGGCGTCGATCATGGGTATGAACAATGTGTTCTACCGGGGCCGGGCCTTCCTCGACGGTAAGTACGACGATCTGCGGGCCGGGCTGCGGATGCAGATCATCGGTTCGCCGGGCGTGGACAAGAACGATTTCGAACTGTGGTCGTTCGCGGTGTCCTCGATCAACGGTTGCCAACACTGCCTGGAAGCCCACGAGCACACGCTGCGGGAGGGCGGTGTCTCGCGCGAGGTGATCTTCGAGGCCCTGCGCGCGGCAGCCATCGTGGCCGGTGTCGGCCAGTCCGTGCAGACGAGCGAGGCCCTGGCCACCGCTTCCGTCTGATCCGCCGCCGCGGAGATTTCGTTTCACAGCCCTGTGGGGCCGCCGGATCGGGCGGCCCCACAGGGCTTTTCAGCAGGGAGTTCGATCCGCCCCATACCCCCACGGAACCGCGCACAGCTGAGCCGACTCCGCGCCCGACGAGCTCCGAGTCCGCCGAGCTCCGAGTCCGATCGCACCCCACGTCGGCGAATCCGATCGCACTCCACGTCGGCGAGGTCGGCGCCGTTCAACCGGGAACTGAGCGGTACCGCCGAGGATCACCGCGCCCGCGCCGATGGCAGTCGCCCGCACCGGGCTCGGCCGTGACCCGCCCGATGGAATCGGCGGCGGGATCGCGGCAGTCGCACAGCGGCACCGAGCCCGGCGCCCCGCGCGTCAACCAATCGTTGACGAACGTCCTATCGTCAACCTAAGGTTGACGATAGCCGGTGTGGTCCACACCCGGCGTAGGACCGATACGGGAGCGGTAGTGGTGGCCAGCGAAGCGCCGGATGCGGCGGATACCGAAAAGAAGCGAGTGCTCGTGGTAGGCGCGGGCATCGCCGGACTCGCCGCCGCCCTGCGGCTGCACCGGCAGGGCTGGGATGTCGTGCTGGTGGAACGCGCCCCGGCCCGGCGCAGCAGCGGCTATCTGGTGAACCTGCACGGTCCCGGATACGACGCGGCCGAACGGCTGGGGCTGGTCCCCGCCTTGGCTCCGCGCGATATCGGCTTCTTCACCTCGATCATGGTCCACGCCGACGGCCGCGAGAAGTTCCGGCTACCGGCCGCCGTCGCCGAGGCCGCCGTCGGCGACCGGGCGTTGAGCATCTTCCGCGGCGACCTCGAATCGGCGCTGTACGACGCGGTGGCCGGGCACGCCGAGATCCGGTTCGGCACCACCGTGCACACGGTGACCCAGAACGCCGACGAGGTGGACGCCACGCTCAGCGACGGCACCCATATCCGGGCCGACCTGCTCATCGGCGCCGACGGCGTGCACTCCCGGATTCGTGAACTCGTATTCGGCCCCGAAACCGGATACCTGGTGGACCTGGGTCATATGGTGGGCGCGTTCCCGCTGGAAGCACCCCCGGAACACGTACCGGAAGGGGCCGGAACCACGTTCATCGGCCCCGGCCGCACCGCCGCGGTGATGAACCTGGGCCCGCGGCGGTCCTCGACGTTCTTCGCCTACCGCTGCGCCGATACCCGAGCCGATCTGGAGCTCGGCGCCGCCGCCGCGCTCACCCGCTCGTTCGGGGATCTCGGTGGCGGGGTCGCCGACGCCCTGCACCAACTCGAAGCCGACCCGGCCGGCGCCTACTTCGATTCCGTCGGCCAGGTGGTCATGGACCGCTGGAGCGACGGCCGAATCGTCCTGCTGGGCGACGCCGCCTGGTGTGTCACCGTTTTCGCCGGCTACGGCGCGGCCCTGGCCCTCGACGGCGCCGACCGGCTCGGCTCGGCCCTCGCCGACCACGGCGAGAACATCCCCGGCGCACTCGGCACGTGGGAGGCGTCGCTGCGCGGGGAAGTCGGCAAACGGCAAACGCTGGCGCGCCGGGGGATGAGCAGGTTCGCTCCCCCGACACGCGCCCATGTCCTGGCCGGTGAGCTCATGCTGCGCGCAATCGGACTACCGGGTCTGCGCACTCTGGTCCAGCGATCGATCCAGCGCGCGAACAACTGAGGTGCCGGCAGTGTTGTGGGCGGGCATGGGCCCACCTGCACCAGGTTCGGCCCGACCGGCATCGCTCGCTGCACCGATCACCCGCTGCTCGGCCGGGCCGGGTCTTTTCGAATTCCCGACAGGAAAGTGCACTTCTCTGCCGCACCGGAAACAACGCAGCCGGTCGCAGGAAAAACCATCGGCACCGGGCATGTCCAGCGTGATCGGCACGGCACCGTCCGCGCAGGAACAGTACGTTCCGCCGGGGCAGTGGGGCGGACAGTAGGACCGCCGGCAACCGATCCGCCGAACAGTGGACAGCCGCCGCGCACCGGCCCGGTGCGGAAGCACGGACGGGCCGGTGCGACCTCTGCCGGCGGTTCACAACCGGTAGTTGCGCACCACCACCATCACATCGCCGTCGGGACGGATCGAAGCGATTGTGTCCGCCGGCCGCGGCCGGAAGCCGGGAGCATCGGTGAGGCCGTGGCTTTCGTCGATCGCCGTGACGCGGACCCGGTCCGCGCCGGGCGTGCGCACCGTGAGTTCGGCGCCCTCCGGGGGCAGATCACGGAAGCGGATCTCGCCCGGCTGCCCCTTCGGCCGGGTGCCTGTGACCGGAACGGTGACCGGTGCGGCACCGGGCGACGCCGCGGTGACGAGATCGATCGGCCGATCGAAGCGCAGGATCAGCGAGGACGCCCCGCGCGGTGACGACACATGCATCGTGACGGTATCGCCGGTGCGGTGGCGCAGCTCGACCCGCGGTGCGTGCACATCGATCGGGTCCGCCGGCCCGGTCCACATCGTCTCGCGGGCGTAACCGGCCGGGAGGCCGGAGTTGTCCCGGTCCCTGACGTACTGGCCGGTCCAATCGGTGGGATGGAGTTCGGCGCTCGCCCAGTGCGCCTGTCCGGTTTCGGCGTCGAGAACGTAGGCGAGATGGCTGCGTTGCGGATGCGCCGGATCAGCCGTATCGACGACGAGACCGGCACCCACCGCGGCGATGCCCAGTACCGCCACGGTCGCGGGTACCGCCCACGCCCTGGTCGGGGGTACTGCCCAGGGCTTTCCGGTGAACGGTTCGGGTTCGGGAAGCAGCAGTTCGATCGCGGGCAGCAGCAGGAGTCCGAGCAGTGCCAGGCAGGCCGCGCCGGCTCCGGCGTACGCCAGGCCGACGGCGTCGAATACGCCGCGCGCGAGAACCGGCAGGAATACGGCCGAGATCGACAGCCCGGCCACCAGCGTCACCGCGGGCCACCCGGCCCAGCGCACCGGGAGCATCGCCAGCAGCGCACCGGCCGCGGCGAGCCCGGCGGGCAGCGTGAACAGGAAAGCCGCGCCCGGCGCCACCGCGGCGCACACCAGTCCCAGTACGGCCGGCCACGCGAGCGCCCCGATCGCGAGCGCGGCCGGGCCCAGCCGCACCCGCAGCAGCAGATACCAGACCAGCAGTGCGGTGCCGGCCAGTGCGGCGAGCGCGGCTTCGTAGAATTCCGGCCGGTAGAGCAGGCCGTTCATCATGTGGTAGCCCGGCCGCAGCGCCACCAGCAGCCACCACAACGCCTGTCCCAGTCCGATCACCGCCCCCAGCGGAAGCAGCACGGAAACCGCCGCCAGCACCATTCGCGGTGTACTGGCCAGTTCCCGGCGCCGGGCCACGACGGCCAGACCCACCACGAGCGCCGCGGCCAGTGCCGCCAGCGGCCAGGCCAGCGCGCTCGGGTAGTGGATCGAGAGCGGGCCGATCCGGAAGTAGGTGGCGTCCCGGTCGGTATGCAGGGCCGGCAGGTCGGCGGCGGCCAGGGTCCGGGTCATGGCCAGCATGTTCTCGCCGTGGTGTTGCAGACTGCGCGGGTCCAGATTCGCCAGCGAATCGCCGGCCGTGTGGTAGTACGCGGGCTGTTCGATATAGGCGAAGTTGAGCCCGTCGAATCCCGCCTCCCGGAACTCGGTGAAATCGGTGTCGTTGGGCAGCTTCCGGTAGATCTCCACCATCGACGAATCGCCCCGCGGATCCGGCACGGTCTCGGCGAACAGGGCCGACAGTTCCGCGTTTCCCCGCGACGTTTCGAACATCAGCGAGGGCCCGCTCACCCCGCGTGCCTCCCAGTTGAGCACCACTCCTCCCGCGCGACCCAGCGGATGCTCCCGGACGAACGCCTCCGCCCCCAGCAGCCCGTCCTCCTCGCCGTCGGTGAACAGCAGCACCAGGTTGTTCCGCGTCCCGCCCTGCGCACCGATCAGCCGCCCCACCTCCAGCATCGCCGCGACCGCGGCTCCGTCGTCGGATGCACCGGGGCCGGTGGCGGCGGAGTCGAAATGGGAGGCGACCAGCACTGTCCCGGTCGGGTCCCGGCCCGGGAGGGTCGCGATCACATTGTCGACCCGGCCGAAGGCCGCCAGGCCCGGCGCCGTACTGGCCCCGACCGCGTGCTGGATCTCCACCTCGAACCCGGCCGCGCGCAGCTGCCCGGCGATGTAATCCTGTGTCCGGTCGCTGGCCGGGCTGCCCAGCGGCCGTGGTTCGGTGGCGAATCGTTCCAGATGCGCGCGACCGCGTTCGGCGCTGAACTGTGCCGTTTCCGCGGCGGCTACCGGCTCTCGGCGGTTTCCTTCCGCCCAGACCGAGAGCACGCCCACTCCCGCCACAATCAGCAGCACCACCACACCGAGCAGCCGGTGCGGCGTATCGATCAGTTTTCGGATCACGACCCGACATTAGAAGCTGCGGCGGCCGACGGCCGCTCGGCACTCGCCAGGACAGGACCGACGTGCCGTGTGCGCCGAGCGATCGGCCGCCGTCACGCAGGGCCGGATATCGCTTCTCCTGCTCACTGCGGCCGGCCGCTCACCACAGCACCGCCCCTGTTCCCACCCCGACCAGCACCGCCAGATAGCACAGCACCAGGCGGGTATCGCGTAACCAGCAGCGACTGCGCCGCAACCCCCGCCGGCGAGCCCGCCAGTATCCGGCGAACGCCAGGCCGGCGAACCCGGCCAGCGCCACCGGGCCGAGAAGCCAGGTCAGCAGTGCGACTGTCGCGTAGATACACAGGTTGAGCGGATCGGGCGGCTGCCGATGCGCCGTAGCCTCCGTGTAGTACACGCCGCCCTCGGCCGTCTCGCCGCCGTTCACGGCACCGTTATCGGAAGCAGTGGCCGCCCCGCCGACGCCGACGCCGGCAGACGCTGCCGGGACAGCGCCGGCCATGCCTGCACCGCGCAGAACGGTGCGCACTGGTCGGCGTCGGCGCGGGTACCCACGTGCACGCAGCATTGGGTGAGCCGTTCCTCGATCATCGTCGACATATCCATGAAGGGTTTCACGGTGATCCGGACGATCCGCTCCCCCAGCAGCCGCCGCAACCGCGCCCGGCGGCCGGGCAGTGCCGAGGTTGCCAGCGTGAGCAAGGTCGTCATGCCCAGATCGCAGTTCTCGCAGATATCCCGCCAGACATTGCCGATATCCGGGTGCGACAGCGACGATTGTTCCGACAGCAATCCGAGCAGTGATTCGCGCACCGCCAGCCGCAACTCCTTCGGGAGTTCCTGATCGGCGATCCGGTTCGCGACCAGCCCGAGCCGGTCCTTCAGCCGGTCGTGCCCGATCAGGCTCACCAGGGAACGCCACTGTCCGCCGTCGTCGCGCAGCAGATATCCCACCGAGCAGCAGTGCGGATGGGAACAGGGCAGTGCGGTGAGGTCGCGCCAGGTCACCGAGCCGCCGGTTTGCGGGCCGAGCCGCGCCAGCACGCCGGTGTGGGTGAGCCGCCGCATCGGGTCGATACTGCCCGACCGCCCGGATCCGAACTGCGGCTGGATCGACACACCACCGGCGAACGGCGTGTCCAGCGCCGTGCGCACCACCGCACCGATTTCGTCGTCGTTCACCCCGAGTGCCGCTGTCATGACCAGGGTGGTGAATATTTCGTTGTCCGAAAGCCGTCGCAGTGCTCGGTCTTTCAGTGCCCGCAGATCACCGCCGCGATGATGTCTGGACGCCGCCGCGGTGACACCGTCGAACTGGAGATATACCTCCACCCGTTCGCGATATCGTGCCAGCAGCTCGACCAGCCCCGGATCACGGGCGATCCGGACACCGTTGGTGTTGAGCAGAATCCGGGTCACCGGCCGGGCCACGAGTTCCCCGAGCAGCCGCGCGAGTTCGGGATACAGCGTCGGCTCGCCGCCGCTGAGCATCAGCACATCGAGTTTGCCGTTCTCCCGGGCCAGCCGCTGGTCCACGTTCGCCAGCACATCCTCGACCGGCACCACACCCCGCAGGTCGGGCGACGAATCGGCGAAACAGGTGGGGCAGCGCAGGTTACAGCTGTCCAGGAGGTCGGCCAGCAGGATGCAGGTGTGCTGGGTCTGCATTTCGGGCAGGCCGCGCAGATACGCCGCCGGCACCGGGTCGAAATTCCCGGCTACGTCCGGCAGATGGGCTTTGGTGGGCGCGGTCCATTCTTCGAGGTAGGCCAGGATTTCGGGATTCTCGTCGTAGAGCGTGCGCACCATCCCGTGCGACGGGCACCCGCGCTCGAGATACACCTGCCCGTCGCGGGCGGCCAGCCACCCGGAGAGCCGGGTGACCTTCGTGAGCGGACGTTCGGGGTCCTCCCCATGACATTGCGGGCAGAAGGCGTTCACATATCGCAGGATCCGGTCGCCCCGCAACGGCATCCCGGCCGTCATATCGATCCCGCCGCAAGGTCGTAGACAGCCGGGTTCACGCCGGTGCAGAAACCGACCGTGCAGATGGTCACCAGCGCCCAGCCGATCATCATCCCCATGCCGAACCCCTTCTCTCCCGGCGTTCCCCCGCGGATCAGCAACGCGCCGCCGCCGAATGCCACCAGTATTCCGAGGGCCGTGGCCATTCCGATGATGACCGGAAAGCCCCTCTCGCCTTGGCCGCCGGCGAACACGAGAGCGAAGAATCCGTACACCGTATTGCCGAGGATGAACACGAACGCGCCGGCCACCGCCCAGCCCGCGATCTCAGATCCGGAACCTCGTGGTGGCTGGTCGCCGGGCGGCCGGGGTGGTGGATTGTTCACAGCGCAACCTTTCGTCGAAGTATCTCGTCGTAATGACCGCGCCGGTACCCGATACCCAGCCGCACGGCCACGAGCGCCAACCCCGGCAGCAGGAACCATTGCGGCCGGGTGAGATCCAGCCATACGGTCTCGTTCGCCCGGGTGAACTCCACCATGAAACGGAACACCGCGTAGGCACTCACGTACAGCGTGAACAGTTCACCCGGGGCGGTGATCCGGTCCCGCGCCCATCGCAACCACAGGAAGGCCGCCAGCTGGAACACGATTTCGTACACGAAACTCGGATGCATCGCCGACCCACTCGCACAGCCGGGACAGGACGGGACGGTCCCCGGGGCGTGGACACCCCACGGCAGCTCCGTCGGCCGTCCCGGCGCCTCGGTGAGATGGCAGCCGATGCGCCCGACCGCCATTCCCAGCGCGACCGCCGGCGCGAACAGATCCCCGGTGCGTTCCCGGTAGCCGATGATCCGCTTCGCCACCAGCACCCCGAGATAGGCGCCCAGCAGTCCACCGAGCACACTGCGCGCCCCGAACATCCAGCTCTCGTACGGATCGAGGGTTTCGGCCAGGCTCGACAGGCGCATCCCGATCGCCCCGCCCACCAGCGCACCGGTGACGGCGACCAGGGATTCTTCCCGTAGGGCGTCGCGCCGCCGGCATTCCAGGACGAACACCACCGCGGCCACCGCGACACCCAGCGCGACGAAAAAGCCGTGCGTGGGAACTCCGAAGACCAGGTGCGGCACCATGATCCGACCCTATCGGCGGGATATGCCCCGAGGATGAGTGAAATTACCTGTCGGGCACGGGTAGCGATGCTCGCGTGGACCTACTCGGCGAGGTGTTTGTTCAGGCCCGTACCGCGGTGACCGGGCGGCGCATCCGCCCGCGCGCGCCGAACACACCGCCGGCGGCGAATACGCGGTCGACGAAACGTTCACCGATCAGGTGATGGGTCGCGGCGTCCGGGTGGAGCCGGTCGGGCATGGGATGTTCGAGGTAGTCGGTTTCGCCGTACAGTTCGCGCCCGTCGAGGTAGAACAAGTTCGGATCCTGTACCGCACGCTGGGTGACGATGCGGGACAGTTCGTCGCGAATGCTGCTGAGGGTGAGCTTTCCTTTCGCCTGTTCGGCGGGATCGCCGGTGGCGATGAACCGCACTTCTCCCGCACGCAGGGCTTCGACGTCGAACGCGCCCGGCCCCGGTGTGTTCTCGTGGATTTCGCAGTAGATGGGCGAGACCACCAGCAGCGGTGTCGTGGGATGGCCCTCGCGGATCGTGCTGAGGAAGCCGTGTACGGCCGGCCCGAAGGCACGCATCCGCATCGCATCGGCGTTGACCAGGTTGATGCCGATCTTGACGCTGATCAGGTCGGCATGCGTATCGCGGATGGCCCGGGCGGCGAAGGAGTCGAGCAGGGCCCCGCCGCCGAAACCCATATTGATCAGTTCGACATCGCCGCCGGCCGCCGCCAGCGCGGGCCAGATGGTGGACGGGCTACCGGCATTGGAGCCCTGACTGATCGAGCTGCCGTACTGCAGCCATACCCGGCGGTCGTTGCCGGGTACGGGTTCGACGGCGGCGTCGGTGCGCAGGCGGACCAGTTCGGTGGTTTCGTAGTGCGGCAGCCAGATCTCGACGTGCTTGAGGCGGGCGGGCAGCTCGGCGAAACGCACGGTGCCCGCGGGTCCCGCCTGCCGGGTGGTGTTCCCGGTAGCCATATCGATCGTCACGGTATCGCCACCGGAGGCTGTGGCCCGGCCGGCCGGGCGTCCGTCGATACGCAGGTCGTAGACACCGTCCGGGCGGGACGGGGCACCCAGGTACACCAGCCGGGTGGGTACGGTGTCGAGTTCGATCGTGGTGGCCGCGGTCCGGAACACCAGCCGGACGCCGGAGGGCTGGGATTCGGCCATCGCGAGCTGCCCATCGGTGCACAGGGCGCGCGCCCAGGCCGGTAGGCGATGTGGGAGGGTGCCGCGTCCGGTGTGTTCGAGTTCGAGCGCACCGCGGACGATGTCCTCGGTGATCGCGGTGATTGTCCACTCGTCGTGGCAGTGCATGGATTTCCCCTGTGGATCGATTCTCGAAGGTTCGCCGGCCCGCATCGGGTGCACGGCTACGATCACAGGTCATAGTAGATTCCCTATATCTTTTAGGCAAATTGTTAATAAGGTATGGTTGCGGGTATGGCTCGGACAGGACTGACCCCGCAACGGCTGACCCACGCCGGTGCGGAACTGGCAGATGAGGTCGGTTTCGACCAGGTGACCGTCTCCGAGGTCGCCCGCCGTTTCGGCGTCAAGGTCGCCAGTGTGTACTCCCATCTGAAGAGCTCCCAGGATCTCCGAACCAGGATCGCGCTGCTCGCCCTCGAAGAAATGGCCGACCGGGCCGCCGACGCTGTCGCCGGCCGCGCGGGCCCCGATGCCCTGACCGCTTTCGCGAACGTCTACCGCGACTACGCCAGGCAGCACCCCGGCCGCTACGCCGCGGCCCGCACCCGGCTGCCCGCGGAGGCCGCGGCGGCGAGCGCCGGTATCCGGCATTCGAACCTCATGCGCGCCATCCTGCGCGGCTACGCCATCGACGAACCGGAACAGACGCACGCGGTGCGATTACTGGGCAGCATCTTCCACGGCTACGCCGCGCTCGAACTCAGCGGCGGCTTCGACCACAGCGAACCCCCCGCCGCGGACAGTTGGTCGCGCATCCTCGAGGTGCTCGATTTCACGCTCACCAACTGGCCCGGCCGCCGGCCGTAGACCACACCCCACGGCGCTCGCCAGTTGCCGATCATCGAGCCCTGGCCTACAGTGGCCCGATCCGATCGGTGCTCTCCAGAAGTACAGCCGCAGAACGAGAGCCCGGCGCCCAACATTTCGGGTGATGGAGTGGGCGGCGTGTTCTGCCCACCCATTTTCCTGGAGGAAACCCGATGCAAATCGGACTCGGATTGCCCATCGCCGACCCCGTGGCCCTGCTGGATTGGGCACGCCGCGCCGACGCCGGCCCGTTCTCGGCACTCGGCCTGCTCGACCGCCTCGTCTACGACAATCCCGAACCCTTGGTCGCGCTGGCCGCCATCGCCGGCGCCACCGGTCGCGTGCGGGTGCAGACCGAGGTTCTGCTCACCCCGTTACGCGATACCGCGCTCCTGGCCAAACAGGTCGCGACCCTGGACCGGATGTCGGGCGGCAGGCTGGTGCTCGGGCTCGGTGTCGGCGGCCGCGCCGACGACCATCTCGCGGCGGGAGTCGAACTGCGCGCCCGCGGCCGTCGCATGAACGAACAACTCGCCCAACTACGCAGCCTGTGGTCCGGTGCACCGTTCGGCCCCGGCTGCGGTCCGATCGGTCCGGCCCCGGTCCGGCCCGGCGGACCGCCGATTCTTTTCGGCGGTTTCAAACCGGCCGCGCTCGAGCGCGTGGCCCGCTGGGGCGACGGGTACCTGTCTGCCGCGCCGGCGCAATGGTGCGGTGACCTCTTCGATTCGGTCCGCACGTCCTGGCGCGAACACGGCCGGGCCGGGGAGCCCCGGCTCGTCGCCCAGGTGAACGTCGCGCTGGGCCCGCAGTCGCTGGTCGACGAAGTGCGGGCGGCTCTCGGCGCCTACTACGAGTTCACCGGCTACGCCGCGAACATGGTCTCCGGCCTGCGCACTTCCGCCGACGAAATTCGCGCGGCTATAAGGCAATTCGGCGATCTGGGTGCCGACGAGGTGATGCTGTACTGCTACGGCACCGACGCCGGTCAGGTCGACAGGCTCGCCGATATCGTCTCCTGATGAATCGAACGGGCCGGACTCACCACCGTCGTGCCGATAGACTCACGAGGTGAGCCCGGCCCGGTCGACCGAACAGCTTGTGCTGCGCTGCTACTGGCTCGTATGCCTGGCCGGCACGATTGCGGCAGTGTCCGTCACCGCGGCGAACAACGCGCCGCCGGCCGTGGCGGCGCTGCTGCCCTGTGGCATGGTCGTCATGCTGACATATCCGTGGCTGTCGCACCTGGAGCCGGACCGCCTGGCCCGCCGCCATATTCTGTGGCTCACCGCGGCACTGCTGCTTTCCGGCATTGTCTGGTTCCCGGTGTGGTGGGGAGTCGGATTCGTCGCTGTCCCCGCGCTCGTCGCCGTCCTCGCCGGCTACGCGGTCTGGGTACGAGCGGCGGTGCGGCAGGCCCGGCAGCCGTTCGAGGTCCGTGATTACCTCGAGCCGGGCGAAGAGCCGTAGAACCGCAGACCGAACCTTGCGATCACGCCGTGGTTCGACGTATCCGGTCCCGCCGGAGCCGCGACCCGCGGGCGAAAACAGCGACCGCGACCACCATGATGGCGAGTACGAGCACGACCTCGGCCCAGGCCAGTTGCGGCCCGATCAGCCAGACCAGCCGGCCCCAGTAGTCGCACGGCCCGACCGAGTCGGGGATCGTGGCGCATTCCTCGTGGCGCAGCGTCGCGTACGCCAACGGGGAGAGCGCTACCGCAACTACGACGAGGCCCATTACCGCACCGAGCGCACGTAGCACTTTCAGCATTGCCCTTGCCTCCATCGGCGTGCTGTCCTGGGTGGGCCCCGGTGCCGCGTTCGCTGCGACAGCAGGCATAGCGCCGCCCGGTCGACTGTCGAATCCTACGCCTGTCCCCGTGCCCGATCGGTTGCGCTATTCGGTGCCGACCGCAGCCGCTTCCCCGGCGACAGAAGGTTTTCCCGGTGCGCGAAGGGCGCCGCCGGAAACCGTTGCCAGCGCCGCCACCGCCGCCACCGCGGCCGACCCCCACAGCAAAGCGGACAACCCTGCCCCGTCGAGTACCACGCCGCCCGCGAACGAACCCAGCGCGATACTGCCGGTGAAGGCGCCGACGTACAGCCCGGAGACGGCTTCCCGCCGGTCCGGTGCGGCGTGCACGGCCCAGATCTGGCTGCACACCGAGACACCTCCGTAGGACAACCCCCACAGCACCAGCACCGCGGCGGCACCGAACGGCGTGGTGCCCAGCAGGAGCAGAGCGGGCAACGCGGCAGCGATACCGATCGCCAGAACGAGCAGTGTCGTCCGGACGCGTCGCGTGGCCGCCGCGCCCGCCGCGAAATTCGCGACTATCCCGCAAATTCCGTAGAGCAGGAGCAGCAGCGAGATACCGATGCCGTGGACACCCGACAACTCCTCCAACGCGGGCCGCACATAGGTGTAGGCCGCGAAATGCGCGGTGACCAGGAAAGTCACCGCGACCAGCCCCCGGCGCACCGCCGGTATCGCCAGCAACGAGGCGGCCTTCGCGTCGGCGTCCGTCGCCGGCTGCGCGGGCAGGGGCGGCAAAAGCACCGCCAATGCCGCGGCGAGCCCGACGGCCGCCAGCGCGAGCGCCCCGAAAGCACTACGCCATCCCGCGATATCACCGAGCACGGTCCCGAGGGGCACGCCCAATACGGAAGCGACCGCGACACCGCTCACCACCATCGACACCGCGAAACCGGCGCGGCGCGCGCTCACCAGCCGGGTGACGAGCGCGACCGCCAGCGCCCATACGGTGGCCATGGCGAGCCCGACCACCACCCGGCCGGCGGCGAGCACCGCGAACCCCTGCGCGGCGGCGGTGATCAGATTCCCGGCTGCGAGCAGCAGCGCGGCCGCCACCAGAACGCGGCGGCGGTCGAGCGCACCGATCACCCGGGCGACGAACGGCGCGGCGAACGCGGCCACGACACCGGTGACGGCCAGGCTGAATCCCGCGGTGCCGGCGGAGATGGCCAGCCCCTCGGACATCGGGGTGAGGATTCCGACGGGCAGCATCTCCGCGGTGACGACGAGAAAAGTGGACAGCGCCAGGACGGCGATCGCCGGCCAGCGTTCGGCGGGTTCGGCCGCGGTCGCCCGCGATTCACTCACAATGGACATGAATCCAGTCAATGTTGCGCGCTGGTGCGGAACAACAACGATCAGCTCATTGTTCGATCAGCTGAACTGATCGATCGCGGTCACCGGGAGGAGCGGTATGCCGGACCTACCCGTCCGCGAGCTGGAGTGTCTGCTGATACTGGCCGAGGAACTGCATTTCGGCCGGACGGCGCAGCGTCTGCGGGTGTCGCAGAGCCGGGTGAGCCAGCTCGTCGCCGCACTGGAACGCACCATCGGCACGCAGCTCGTGCACCGCACCAGCCGCCGGGTGACGCTCACCGAGTTCGGCGCCGAATTCGTGGAACGCGTGCGGCCCGTGTACACCGAACTGGTCGAGCTGGTCGGTGTCGCCCGCAGGGAGGCCCGGCAGGAACTTCCGGGCCCGGTCCGCATCGGCTTCCAGGGCATCGCTTACGAAACCGTCACCTGGACCCTCACCAGATTCGCCCGCGACAACCCCGACGTGACCTTGTCATTGCAGGAGATCCCGCTCGGCGATCCCTTCGGCGCCGTGTTGTCCGGGCAGGTCGATGCCGCCGTCGCCTTGCTGCCGGTTCGGGAGCCGGAGCTGTCGGTCGGTTATGTGTTCCCACCCGCACCCAGGATGCTGGCGGTCGGACACGGCCATCCGCTGGCCTCAGTGGAGTGCGTCGATGCGGAAACACTGGCATCCGTCGACCTCGTCTCGGTGGACGGGCCCGCGCCGGACTATTGGCGCGACGTGCACTTCCCGCGCTTCACCCCGCTCGGCCGATCGATCACCGCGACGGTCCGGGTGGCGACACTCCAAGAAGGGATGACCCTCGCCGCCACCGGCCGGTACGCGATGCTCACCTGCCGCCCGGTGGCCGAACGCAACCAGCGCGCCGATCTGCGCTTCGTCCGCGTCACCGGATTCGACGAGGAATCGCGGATGGCGCTGATCTGGCGTTCCACCCACCGCCGCCCGCTGCTGACCGAACTCGCGGCCATGCTCGGCGAACTCCCCTACGCCGCAGCCGGGCCTGCGCCGCGGCTCCCCGCGGTTTCGGTGAACCCCACTGCGGTACGCGACAGGGGGCCGGGACGTCACCGGTGATACCCGGCAGGTGCGGCAGATCCGGCGCTACGGTGATCGGATGACCGAGAGCACAGCATCGACTCCCGCCGGCCGCCCGCGCGATACCCGCCTCGATTCCGCATTGCTGGCGGCGACAGCGGATCTGATCGCCGAACGCGGCTACACCGCAGTCACCCTGCAGGCGGTGGCGGATGCCGCGGGAACCAGCCGGCCCGCACTGTACCGCCGGTATTCCGATCTCGCCGATCTGGTTGTGTCGATGCTGATGCAGCGTTTCGGCCTCGCTCCCGGCGCCGAGGATCTGGGCGGTATCGAAGCGGAACTGCTGGCGATCCAGCAACATCAGCGGGAGCTGTTCAACGATGTGGTCATGCGCAGGGCGTTACCCGGCCTGATCGCGGATCTGGCGCGTAGTCCGGAAGTGGCGCAACGGTTCCACGAACAGTTTCTCGAACCGCGGCGACGTTCGACTGCTTCCATTCTGGAGCGGGCGGTGGTCCGCGGGGAGATTGCTGCGGGCACCGACCCCGAGTGGCTCTGCGATCTGATCACGGGCCCCATGTTGATGCGGGCGCTCGTTCCCGCGCTGCCTCCGATCGATGCGGAGCTGGTTCGGCTCACGGTTCGGTCGGCACTCGATGCCGTGGGCTACCGCGGGCATTGAACCGAGTTATACCGCGCCCTAATTTTTATGGTTGACGTCACGTTTAGACCACCCTAGATTGATTACATTCTGTAACGTAATCCAGGAGTCGACATGCGGACCGATATCGAATTCGCCAGTAACGGCGTCACATTGCGCGGCTGGCTGTACCGTCCCGACGTATCCACCGATACGGCCCCACTGGTGGTGATGACGCACGGTTTCGCCGGAGTCAAGGAGTGGGTGGCGCCGTTCGCCGAGGTGTTCCGGGCCGCCGGGCTGGCCTGTCTGGTCTACGACCATCCCGGATTCGGCACCTCCGACGGCGCCCCCCGGTTCGAAGTGGACCCCACCGCCCAGATCGAGGGATATCGCGACGCGGTAACCTTCGCCCAGACCTTGGACGGTATCGATCCGGACCGGATAGCCGTCTGGGGAACGAGCTACGCGGGCGCGCACGTCCTGGTCGTGGCCGCCACCGACCGGCGGGTCCGCGCCGCCGTATCCCAGGTGCCGTTGACCGCCGGCTGGGCGACGGTCACCCGCCTGGTCCCCTCGGTCATGCTGCCCACTCTCCACGCGGCCATCGCCGAGGACCGCGCCGCCCGGCTGGCCGGAAAACCGCACACGATGATCAAAGCCGCCTCCGACGATCCCACCGAACTGGCGGCCATGCCCGGCCTCGAGGTCTACGAATGGCTGATGGCCAACGGCCCGAAAGCACGGACCTGGCGTAACGAAGTCACTCTGTCCAGTGTGGACAAATTCCAGTCCTACGCGCCCGAAGCGTTCGTATCCCGGGTATCCCCGACTCCGCTGCTCATGATCGTCGCCGAACAGGACACCCTGACTCCCACCGAGGTCGCCCTTCGCAGTTACGCCGAAGCCCTCGAACCGAAACAACTAGCGCTGGTACCCGGTGGTCATTTCGCCGTCTACGAAGAACAATTCGATCGAGCCGCCGGCGTCGCCTGTGATTTCCTGCGCCACCGGCTCACCGCCTGAGGCCGCGTAGCCATGGCCGCGAATCTCGCCCTCGCCGGGCTCGTCGCCGGGCTGGTCGGATTGACCATAGCGCTCTTCCGGGAGTGAACGCCCCCGGCTCGCCTGGATTACTTCCGCGCCGGCCGGCCACCGTGCCGCGTCCGCCGGATGCCTGTCGGCCGATCTGCGTCCGCGAGTTCGGATCCGCCCTGCGTCCATGAGCACGCGTTCTTCGCTGAACCGGCCTCGCGCCGCCCGGCGGTGCGGCCGGATCAGCGGTCGTGTGCGGCGGGAATTCCCGCGCTGCCCGCTCAGTGAACCCGTCCAGCAGTGCGGCCGGACCTGATTCGAAGGCGCTGTTCGGTGCACCGTTGTAGCCGGTTGCAGCAGCAGTGCTTTCGATAGGGTGGCACAGCCCGGCATATCCCCGGGCGATCTCGGCCAACGCCCGCGCGAGTTGGGTTTGCTCGTTGTCTCCGTTGCCGTTGAGGCGGCGCGGCATCACCACCGGCCGCCCTCGCCGACGCTACCGTCGCCTGGCGGCACCGGCCGGTGCCGCTGCGCCGCGCTCTCGCCGTATCACCGCATTCGCTGTCCCCCGGCACCAAACCGGCGGCCGTGGCAACACGAAACCCTTCCGATGCCGATCCGGACCGCCGGCGAATACGGCGGCCGCCCGGCGTCGTCCGGACCGTAACCGTGCGAGGCAGACGAAAGGCCGACCTTGAAAACACCGCGATCCCCCCGAACCACCGCCGTCCGCTGCGCCCTCGCCGCCGCCCTGACCACCGCTTGCCTGATCGGCACCGGCGGCACCGCGACAGCGGCCCCCGCGGCGGCCGTGGTCTCGGTGCAGCAGGTCAATGACCGGCAGCAACTGGTTTCGGTGTTCTCCCCGGCGATGAACCGGCCGATCCAGTTGCAGGTCATCCGCGCCGCGGACGGCTCCCGCCCGCAGCCCACGCTCTATCTGCTCAACGGTTCGCAGGGCGGGCCGAACGGCAGCGGCTGGGATGTGCAAACCGACGCCGTCGAATTCCTGCGCGGCAAGAACGTCAACGTCGTCACCCCGTTCGGCGGCGCCAGCTCGTACTACACCGACTGGATCCGCGACGACGCCGCCCTGGGCCGCAACAAATGGCAGACCTTCCTCAACGAAGAACTGCCCCCGGTGATCGAGGAATTCCTGGGCGCCGACGGAAACCGGGCCCTGGCAGGCGTATCGATGAGCGGCACCTCGGTACTGAACCTCGCGATCGCGAAACCCGGCTTCTGGAAAAGTGTGGCGTCCTACAGCGGCTGCGCACAGACCTCGGACCCGATCGGCCAGGAATTCGTCCGGATCACCGTCGAGAACTGGGGCGGCGGCCAGAGCGTCGAAAACATGTGGGGCCCGCGCAACGGCCCGCTGTGGCGTGCCAACGATCCACTCGTGAACGCCGAGCGGCTGCGCGGCACCGCCATCTACCTGAGCACGGGCACCGGTATCCCGGCGGCGCCCCACGACACTCCCGCCGACAAACGGGTCCAGGAGGGCCGCATCCCGCTGCCGGTCCAGATCGCCTTCGGCGGGCCGATCGAAGCGGCGATCTACCACTGCACGATGAACCTCACCAACCGGCTGCAAGAACTGAACATCCCCGTGATTCTGCACGATCGGCCGGTAGGCACCCACTCCTGGGGTTACTGGGAGGACGACCTCCACCACTCCTGGCCGTTCCTCGCCGATTCACTGGGCATCCCGGCCTGAGCGGCGTGTTTCGGTCCAGCACTGGCTACGCACCGGGCGGCGAGAATCAGCGACCATACAGCCCCGGCCAGGCGCACCGAGGCCGGACCGAAACCGAGGTCTGGTGGTCGTAAACCTTTTCAGTCCAACGGACATGGTTGTTGACGCCACAGGTCGTACACCCTGCACCGGGCGCTTGCCAAGCCTCACCAGGAGCAGGGGTTCAGATGCACGCGAACGGATCGGACATACATGTAGTGGGGGGGTTCACAGGTTCGGACCTGGGCAGCTGGAGAAGCGGAGGCCCGGGGCAGCGCTACTCGCAAACCCGTTGTCAGCCGCCACCGCCGAGGAGGCTGAGCCGTTGCCGTTGGAGCTGTTGACCAGGTACCTCGCGTCGCTCCAGGTATGGGCGGCTCAGCAACGAGGGGACACACGATGACGCTGTTCGAAGTCAGGGTTACGCCTTACGGTGAGTCGTCGTTCATGATCGGCGTTCCCGGATTCGGTGTGACGCGGTTCGTGGAGACCGAGCGAGAGCTCGAGGAGCAGGCACGGAGACTGATCGCTGGCTGTGGCGCTGCTCCGAAGCTGTTCGATATCGAGATCGTGTGGTTGCCGAAGAGGAGGAAGCACCCGTTCCGAGCGGCAGATTGAAGCCACAGGAGAAATAGCGCTCTGCGCATGGGAAGGGCCCCGGAACTGCGCTTGGATTCCAGGGCCCTTCTGCCCGCAGGTTCGCGGTAGGGATGTGTCTGTCAGTCCGCTATTGCAGCGCGACCATCATCCGGGTAGGGGTTCCGCAGCTCGCCGATCCGTTCGGCGACGCCCTTGGTCAGTTCGTCGTCTGTGCCACGGAGGACGCAGAGGTCGGAGTACAACGGTTCGAGGAGCTCGAGCGCGCCGGCAGCGTCGCCGGTGGCGGCGAGAAGTTCGGCGAGGTCGAAGCGGAGGTCCAGGGCGAGTTCGCTGCTGTCGCTGTCGGCTGCGGCGACTTCGGCGATGAGGGTACGCATGGCGGTGAGCCCGCCGTCGATATCGCCGAGCTGCATCTGGCATTGCACGGCCGCGGCCCGCGCCTCCCATGCCGACTCGCTGAATCTGCCCTCGACCCGGCGGTATGCCTCGGCCAGCGCCTCCAGTTCGGTGCGGGCTCGCCGGTACTCGCCGCCGAGCGCCCAGGCGGCGGCCATTTGACGGCGCAGTTCCAGGACATCGGCGTTGTCCACACCGCGCGCTTCGGCGGCCTGTTCGAGGACCGCGGCGAGCGCGTCGGCGGCCTGGGCGAAGCGTTGGAGTTCGAAGAGCTCCGAGTAGCGGTTGCGGGCTTTGGCTACCGCGGTGTCGAGGTGTGCCGCGGTGAGCGGGGCGGTGGGCGGAACGTCGAGCGTATGGGTCCGGGTTGGTTCGACCTGCGCCGTTTCCAACGGGGCGTTGGGGCGGCGGAATATCCGCGTCGGATCGGGTAGCCCCGGCAGGTATGTCGCGGCAGGTTCGAGATCGGCTCCCGGAAGCGGCAGGAACGGCAGGAGACGTTCGTACACGGTGTAGGCGTCGGCCGGCCGCCGCTGGGGCTCCTTCTCGAGCAGGTCGAGGATCAGCCGCTCGAATTCGGGCGGCACCTCGGGACGGAGTTCACGCAGGGGAGTGGGCGGCTCGTCCATATGCGCCTGTTGCACGAGGTAGGGCGAATCGTTGTCGAATACCGGCGTGCCACTGATCATCTCGTGGATCAGGCAGCCGAGGGCGTAGAGGTCGGCGCGCGGGGTCACCACGTGGCCGTGCATCGCTTCCGGCGACATGTAGCGCAGGGTGCCGATCGCCGCGCCGGTTTGGGTGAGCTTGCGGGCGTTGCGGTCGAGGATCGCGGCGATGCCGAAGTCGATGACTTTCACCGAGCCGTCGCGGGTGATGAGCACATTGGCGGGTTTGAGGTCGCGGTGAACCACGGGGAGGGAGTGCGCGTGGGAGAGGACGGTCGCGATCTGGGCCGCGACCGAGGCTACCCACGATATCGGCAGCCCGGATCCCGGCTCGATGTAGTCGAGCAGCGGAACACCGTCGATCAGTTCCATCACGAGGAAGACGTGCTCGAATGAGGCGTCGAGTCCGGCGTCGAATACCTGCGGCACCCCGTGGTGGCGTATCCGTGCGGTTACCCTGGCTTCCCGGCGGAAGCGTTCGGCGAATTCTTCTGCTTCTTCGCCGGTGTCCACCTGGTCGACCCGGATGCGTTTGATCGCGACCGGCCGGTCGAGCACGCTGTCGTAGCCGCGCCAGACCGAACCCATGCCGCCGGAGCTGATCGGCTGGGTCAGCTCGTACCGTTCGGCGATCAGTTTCCCCATATCGTCCCCTGCTGTCGTTCACCGCACTGTGCGAGCGCGGTCCGTTCGTGGTTCAGGCTGCTCCGCCGATGCCATGTTGCTTCCGCAGCAGCCGCCATGCAGCGCGGCCGAGTTGTTTGTTCAAGGTTTCCTTGAACTCGGGATCGGATTTGCTGAAGTAGCGGTTGCCGAGTTTCTGCTGGGTGGTGTAGTTCTCGATCATCTTCTTCTTGAAGACCTCGGCGAACTTTCCCTGGAAATCCTCCTGGTTCTCGTTCCCGACGGCGGCCAGCTGAACACCCTCGTCCTCGACGGTCTCCTGGAACTGTTTGGCCACGTCCGCTTCGGTGAATTCGGTGCCGAACCGGTCGTTGAACGCCGAGATGAGTTCCGACAGCAGCGATTTTTCGGGTTCCTGCACCCCGCCGGAGCCGTCCCCGAAGCCGGGCAGGGTCTGGGCGCCCTCGGCTGCCAGGCTGATGTCCTGTTCACCCATTTTCTGCACCCGCAGAAAGCTGAGGTCGATCTCCCCGATATCGACGCCGCCGTCCGCCAGCCGCGGCAGCACGTTCAGCAGATGCTTGCCGAACAGGTGCAGCATTTCGAGTTCGACGTCCCGGTACGGCACGATCTGCGCGAGGAACCCGTATTTGCGCACGTAATCGCGCAGGTTCGAGCGGAATTCCTCGGCGGTGTCGTGGTCGTCGGGGTTATCGCTGTGCAGGAGCGTGGCGAACCGCGTTTTGGCGGGTTCGAGGTGCCGGTAGAGGTCGGCGTGCAGCTTCTGCCAGGCGGTGGCGGAGCCGGCGGCTTTCTCCTCGGCCTGGGTGTAGGCGTCGGCGAAGGACCGCATTTCGTGGGAGAGCAGGATCGGCGCGGCCAGTACCCGATCCTGGGCGAGGTAAAGCAGGTTGGGATCCGTGGGCATCGCCTCGGCCAGTTCGTAGTACGGCCGGAACGAGTTCTGGATGTCTTCGCCGTCGTTGACGAAGTCCAGAACCACCAGATCGTCCTGCCCCTTGCGCTCATGGGTGCGGTTGAGCCGCGACAGGGTCTGGACGGCGGCGATGCCCTTCAGCTTCTTGTTCACATACATGGTGGTGAGCAGCGGCTGGTCGAACCCGGTCTGGTATTTCTCCGCGACCACCAGGATCCGGTACTCCCGCTGCCCCTTCCCGCCGGAGCGGGTCGCGATATCGTCGGCGCGGGTATAGGCGAAGGCCGCGGGCAGTTCGGCTTCGCTGAGCCCGTTCTCCTTCTCCTCGCTGGTCTCCTCGCCCTCGTAGTCGAGGGTTCCCGAGAATGCCACGAGCACGCCGACATCCGGATACGTGTCGGCGTACCCGCTGATCTCGAGATGTTCCCGGATGGCCCGTGCCATGGCGACGGCGCTGCGCCGGGAGTCGGTGACGACCATGGCTTTCGCACGACCACCCAGCAGCGGACGAGTGTGCCCGACGAAATGCTCGGTGATCACCTCGGCTTGCTGTTTGACCGTCGCGGGGTGGGTCACCGCGAACCGGGCGAGCAGCCCCCGGGCCTTCGTTTCGGGAACTTCCCGGTCGTCGGGGTTCTCGTTCACGAGCCGCCAGTAGGTCTTGTAGGTGACGTAGTTGCGCAGCGGGTCGAGGATGAAGCCTTCCTCGATGGCCTGCCGCATGGAGTAGGTGTGGAAGGGGACGTAGCGGTCGCCTTCGCGGGTACCGAACGCTTCCAGGGTTTTCGCTTTCGGGGTCGCGGTGAACGCGAAATAGGAGAGGTTCTTCGCGTGCCCCCGGGCCTCGGCTTTGCGTTCGAGCCGCTGGTCGAGGGTGAGTTCGACCGCGCCGCCCTCCTCGTCATCGGAGTCCAGGCCGAAATCGCGCAGCACCGCCCGGACGGCGGTCGCGGCATCGCCGGACTGTGAGGAATGCGCTTCGTCGACGATGATGGCGAACCGGCCACCCAGCAGTTCGGCGGGGTTCTTCCGCAGGAAGTCGATGAGCGCCGGGAAGGTCTGCAAGGTGATCGGAATGATCTTGCCCTGGTGTTTGGACAGGGCCTCGGCGAGCTGGGCGGATTTCGAACCGCGCTTCTCGTCGATATCCACCACCAGACCGTGCACCCGCTCGAAACCGCCGACGGTATCGCTGAGCTGGGAGTTCAAGTTGCGACGGTCGGTGATGATGATGACCTTGTCGAACACCGGTGTTCCCGGCTGCAATCCCGCTTCGCGGGCGGCCGGGTCGAGTTCGTCCGGGTCGGTGGGGGTGTGCAGATCGGTGAGGCGGTGCGCGAGCCAGCCGATGGTGTTCGACTTACCCGAACCGGCCGAGGCCATTACGAGATAGTTGTGGCCCGCGCCGTGCGTCGCGGCGTGCGCCGTGAGCTTCTTGACGGCATCCCACTGGTGGTAGCGGGGGAAGATCGTGCTGCGGGTGGATTTGCCCGACGGACCCTTGATTGTGCTCGTGTGAATGAAGCGTTCCAGCATGTCCAGCCAGTTGTCCGGATGCCAGATCTGCTCCCACAGGTAGGACGTGGCGTAGGTGTGCTCGCCGGTGGCTGGCGGGTTGCCGGCGCCGCCGGGCCGGCCCGGACCTTCCGAACCGGTGTTGAGCGGGAGGAACCGGGTGTTCTTGCCGCGCAGTTGGGTGGTGACGAAGACGAGATTCGGGTCGACGGCGAAATTGGCGACCACCCGGTTACGGAAGATGAGTTCGGTGGGGTCGCGTTCTTCGCGGTACTGCTTCTTGGCGTGCTCGACGGTCTGGCCGGTCAGCGGGTTCTTGAGTTCGGCGGTGGCGACGGGGATCCCGTTGAGCAGCAGGGCAAGATCGAGACGGTGGCGCTGATCAGTGTGCTTGGTGGCGTACGGGAGTTCACGGACCACGGTGAGGCGGTTGGCGCGGTAGTCGGTGAGAGCTTCCTCGGAGGTGACCAGGTTCGGTTTAAAGTAGGCGAGGTGGATCCGAACGCCGTGATCCTTCACGCCCGACCGCAACACCTCGATGAGCCCCTTGCCGTTGAGCTGCTGCTCGAGAACCTTCAGGAAGCCGCGCTGGGCATCGCTCTGGTTGTCGTCGTCGTATTCGACGCTGAGGTCCCCGCCGTAATAGGTGCACAGATCCGTCCACGCCGGCAACTGGGTCGCGCCGATGAAGGCGAACAATTCGCCCGCGTCCACGCCGAGCTCCGCGCGGTACTCGTGCGGGTTACCCTGCCGCCAGCCGGATTCCAGCATGGAGGCGACAATGGCGTCGCCGAAGACGTTCTCGTGGTGGACCGGGCTCATTGTGGTCATACCCCCTGGGTGGTGTTTCTGCCTGAAGCTGTGGAGACGTCGAACTGGCCGGTAACGGCAGCGGTGATTAGGGCTTGGCGACGTTCGTTCGCCAGGTCATTGAAACGCACTGTGCGCACTTTTACCCCCGGAACCTGCCGGATCCACTCCGCGACCTCATTCTGCTCGGTTAGAGACGGATAAGGGATCGGAATTCGGCCGAAGGTATCCCAGTTTCGGAAGTCGACGGCACGTTCTCTGGTACTGGAAGCGAAAAGGCCCAAGTACCCCTCGATCGCCAAAACATGGAGCAGCCTTCCCAGGTAAAGAGGATTTCCGTCGCTGAGCGGAAGGCAGACGTGGTACACAGGACTACAGTTCCCATTAGCCTCGGTCATGCCACTCTGGTCGATCATCACACCCTCTCCGTCCGCAAGGGGGCCGCTGCACGGTCGGGTGACAGTGTCACCTATCCATGCGGCAGCCCCTCCCTTCGGCAGTACAGCGCGTATCCGGCCGGTCGATGTCGACCCGGACCAACTCCGCGTGGGGATCAGCCAGAAGAACTGGCTGCGTTCGTGGTCGAGCCAGGAGGCGTCAGCCGAGACTGTTGGGCACGGCAGACGGCGCTGGTAATCTTCCACGCATGGTCGATTCCGGGGGAAATCCGAGCCAACCAGCCAACGTCACGGTGATACCCGACGAAGTCCGGGCGGTCGGACAGTTCGTAGCCGATATCGCTCGGAACCTGCGATCAGGTCTCGATTCGACCAGCGGCGAAGTCGACGCCCTGCTCAGCGACGGGTGGCGCGGCGACGCCTCCGACGAATTCAGCGGCGGCTGGACCGAACTTCGTGACGGTGGCATCAAAATCCTCCAAGCCCTCGAAGGCATGGCCGCCGAACTCGGAGTACAGGCCGGCACCTACGAAACCACCGACGACAACAACTCCCAGCAGTTCCCGAGCTTGAACCTGTGAACAATCCCGAATTCACCGTAGACCTCGAACGCCTCGACCAACTGGTCGCTCGTCTGTCGAACCTGGCCGGCTACCTCACCGAACAACTCGACCTCATCGACGACAAGGTCGCCACCCTCGACGGAACGTGGGAAACACTAGCTGCGAACGCCTACCGCGACGCCCACCGACTCTGGGCCGTAGGCGCCCGCGAATTCGGCACCGGACTCGCCGACATCAGCGACGCGGCGCGCGCCGCCCACGACCGTTACACCCGCGCGATCGAGTTGAACCGCACGATGTTCGGCAACAGGTGAGATCACTGTGTACGTGAACTGGCAGACCTACTACGACGCCGCCAAGAAATGCCACGACCTCGCCGCTGAACTCCGAACCGCCGACAAACCCGTCCACGATGCCATCAAAGGGCAATGCGCCGGCATGGCCGGCGACGCCCCCGGCTGCAAACAATGGGGCGAAACCTACGACGAGCACGCCCGCACGGTCCTGCAAACCTGCACCAACCTCGCCGACGCCCTCACCAACTTCGGCTACCTGCTCTACGCCACCGGCTACAACCACGGCATCGCCAACAAAAGCAACCCCGACCGGCCCCACCTCGCCGATGTCACGGTCCACTCGGTGCGAATCCCCAGTTCGGTCGCCGACAACGGCAACGGACTGGGACACGAGGGCGGAGCCGCAGAATTCTTCGACAGTCTCCTCGACAAGGTGACCGCCGAGTTCGGGAAACTTCCCAACGGCGACCTCGGCAAACTCGCCGCCGCTGAAACCGCATGGAAGACATTCGGCAACCATGAAGCCGTTACCGGCGCCGCCGCCCGCATCTCCGCCATCGCGGACCTGCTCACCAACATAGACGAACCGCTGACCAGGCAAGGCATCGCCAACGACTTCGCCATAATGAAAACAGCCGCCGAGAGCCTCACGGGCGCTGCACAGGTGATGGCCGCACCCATCGGTGAATACCGCACCAACACCGAGGCAACCAGTCGACAGATAAGCAGCGAAACCACAACCTTCCTGGTCGAGTCGGGCATCATCATCGCCGCCGCGGTCGCTGTTTCCTGGCTCACCGTCGGCGGTAGCCTGGCAGCCGGCGCGGGCGGCGTCGTCGCGCTCGCCGGTGATACCGCCCTGGCGATCAGCCGTATCTACCGTGCCAGCAGACTCTGGAGTCTGCTGGGCCTCGCGGCAGCGGCCACCGCTATCACTGCCTTCGATGCACTTCCTGACCTCAACCAGATCACCACCAGCCTCGCTGCGATCATCCTCAGTCGGGCGAACATCGATGGCGAACCGATCGGCGGCCAAACCAGTGAGACCCGATACGAAGATCTACCGGCAGCCCCGGAGATTCCACTCGGAGGACTCACCGACGCATCCGAAACATACGTCCGAGGAAAACATGTGGAAGGCGGAAGCGCTGCGACCGGGCAAAAGAGCACTTTCCCTGACGACACCGACCTGGATGAACTGATCGACGCTGCTGATGATGTACCGGCACGTGGACCCAACGATTATGGCAATTATGAAAGAGTTGTAGACGCCGGCCGCCCCGTCGGAAATCTGTCACCGGAATCCGGTGGACAGCCGACAACCCGATACAAAGTAATCACCGACCGATGGGGAACGGTTGTCAATATGTTCCCGGTAAAGTAGGAGTGAAATGGGAATAGACATTATCGTGCAAAACCAGGTACACCAGCCGATCGAAACGGTAACCGGCCCAGCCGGTTCGACACTTCCCGAAATGGTTCTCCGGGACCCCATGAGACCGATGATGCAGGGGATCCATAAATATGCGGATACCATGTTCAACTCGTATCAGCTGCAATTATTGCTGGAGGAGTTGAACTATTTCGAACCGAAGAACGAAGACGAAAGAGCGACTATTTCATCGCTGCGCCATGCCGCGGAGCTTGCGATACGCGAGCACGGCTACCTCTGGTTCAGCGGCGACTGATAACCCTCGAACAGCGCTGCAGCATAGGCGAAATACATCCAAAGTGACGTATAACGCAACCATCGCTCCATGCGACCGCACTGTCCGTCTTTGGGATGCCCAGACCTACCGCAAGATCGGAGTCATCGGCTTCCACCGGGACCGGATCACCGATGTCGAGTGGATGCCCTCCGCAGACCACGTGATCACCGCATCCTTCGACGGCACGGCGCGCATCCGGCCGGTCGACGTCGACCTGAACGAACTCCGGGACCGAGCATATCGAGCACTGACGCCCAAGAACGTTCGGCGCACCTGCTTCCGGCTCACTGAACCGGATCGACCACCCTGTCCTCCCGGCCGACAAGGTACTGCGCCGGATCGAGCCCGAGCGCCTCCCGCTTCGGCGAGGCCCAGTAGCGTTCGTTCGCTTCCTCGAAGGTATCCTCACCCTCGTAGGAGATCAGCCAGATGAACTGGCTGCGTTCGCGGTCGAGCCAAGCAGCCCCGATCTCGAAACCGAGCTCGAGCCGCAACGGCACCACCAGATCCCGCCACTTTCCCGCTCACTCCTCGAGCAGCCCGTCCCGGATCGTGTAGGTCCGCAGTTGTGTCGTACGAGGTATATCCGTTCCTCCGCCACCAGTGCAGTTCGTTGCGACCAGAGGTCGTCATTCTCCTTGTGTAAGGCTAAGAGGTCCAGAGCCCGGCGGGGTAATACAACCGTGATCACGCTCGGATTCGCCATCGCGATCGGCCCGCCACTCGCCGTGCTGACTGGAGCCGAACGGCTGGAATCGACTTCGATCCTCCGGGTCCGGGCTCCCTGCAAGGCCTGAGCTACACCGACACGTGGTTCAATGCGGAAAGCAGAAGAACCTCTTTCTGGAGAACGGCGCGGAGGATGTCGGTTTGGGCGGCGTGAGACCGGGCGACGTGCTCTATTGGGAACACACGCAGGAGGTCGGCGACTACAACGCCGGTGAAGCCCACCACACTGCGGTGGTCACCGCAGTGGTGCCCAACGGGGATGTCTTGTATTCCCAGCACACCACCAACGGCAAGGACTTGAGCTTGACCAACCGGATGGGATTCTCCAACCAGGATGGCGGCACCCAGAACGTTCGCGTCATCCGCCCGAAGGAGACCTGGTAGTTGAAACGCCTCGCCCTGCCATCTGCCGCAGTCGTTGTTGCGGGCTTCATCGCTGCTGTACCTCTGCTCGTTGCAGCAGACGGAAAACTGGACGAGCGAAAGGAAGCTCTGCTCGCTTCGCATTGCGCACGGGATATCGACGTGCCGATGGCGGCAATGGTTTTCAACTGGTCCGCCACACTCCTATTACTTGTCGCGGGAGCCGCGGCGATCGTGTTCGTTGTGTCGGTCCTCCGGTTCGAATCGATTGCCATCAAAGTACCGGCCATTATCATGGCCGGCCTCGCATTCGTAGTCACCGTCGGTTACGCGCTGCTTATCGGGTCCGCGCTGGTCGATCCGGGTTCCGAGGAACCGATCTCGGCCGAATACCATCCGTGTACCGGCCGTTCCTGACAGAACGGGATTCACCATGGGCGAAATCTGCATCGATCCCGAATCGGCCCGCCAGGCCGGGACGGCTATCTCCACCGATAGCAACGATTCGCGTGTCCGTTTCGAACAATAATTCGACGAGATCGAGCCCGCGAAGCAGGCCAACGACGGCTGGCAGACCGGAGCTGCTGTGCTTGATTTCGCACAAATGCGCAAGGCGGACATACTGTCTAGCCTGGCAGAGCTCGACAGTATCGGCCAGAAAATCGTGGAGGTCGTCACGAGCCGGATGTCCGTCGACGAACGGTACGCTACGAGTCTCGATCGCGTCGGCAGAGCGGTGGACGCGATGTCCCGGTAGCACTCCTCGGGACGACCGCACGCGTGAACTCTTTCGCTGTCTCGATCGCCGCAGGAATGGCGCTTATCACGGGTACGACCGCCGTCCGTACGGGTCTTCACCGCATTCTCCGGACGAGAGGCCGTGTAAGCGCCCGACCCCGCCTTACCGAACCGTTCGAGTCGATGATCCGCAAAGGGACCGGCGACGGCGAACCTCGCGTGAAAGGCGACGCCATCGTAGACCGCCAATGCGCTGCGTCGGTAGGTTGAAAGACGATGATGCAGCGCCGCTACCGCACCGATACAGCCGACCTATGGGCAGGATGGTCGTACTACGGTGCCGCCCACCGATACGACGTCCACGGCACACCCGAGGCCACATCGGCCTGCACGCAGGCAATGGACCGGCTCGAATCAGCCGCCGATGAGAGGCGGTTACGCGAACTCGCCTTCGGCGACGGCGACCGCTGCGCTTTCATCCGGTTGATCGAGATGCTGGTGGACTCAGACCGCGTCGACGACCTGCGACTCCTGGCACGCCGCGGTGACGACCGCGCATTCACGACACTCATGGAGTATCTGGTCCATACCAACAGCATCGACCGCCTGCGCGCGCAAGCGGTCGAGTTCCCCGGCGCCCGCCTATGGCTGGCGCAACTGCACTTCCGTCGCGGCGAGAACGAAAGGGGGCTCGCTGAACTGGAAGCCACAGAAAGCGATCCCGACCACGGTTCCTCCGCGCACTCCGAACGAATTACGCAGTTGATCCGGCTCGGCCGGATTGCTGAAGTCCACAGGATGGCCGACGCCGGCGACCGCACAGCCAAACGACACCTGCGGCGGATATCCACCACTGCCGGTTGACCAGCGACCCGACACGCGCCACGAGTATCGACCTCGCGCAAGGATGAGGACGTGCAGACAGCGACAACCATCGATTTCGCCGCATAGCGTCTCACCGCCCGGGAGTCGAACCTCATCGCGCTGCCTCCTGCTCCGGCGTTGGCATCGCCCCGGACACTCTCCGGGGTTGCCGGCCGAACGGGACAACTGCGTGGCCCGTCGTCGCCATCGCTTACGCAGTGGTCCGATTCCGCCACAGCGTGTTTCGGCTCACCTTGGATTCGTCCGTTGCGGATACTCGGGACCAGTTTGCCGATCGAATCGGATTTCTGTCGAGCCCGATTCCGCGATGCGCGACGAGACCGGGCAGTTTCGGGAGGTCCTGGCGACCAAGCACGCAATACCGCGGTCGAACACGGTGATTCCGAGGACTCACATACTCCTCGGGCGACCGGGTTCGGGTGGTACATCGAATGCGATGCCCCGTTCCTCGTCCGCCTTGATCTGCGCTTCGACTTCTTTGAGTTCGTTCCACAGCGAGAGGATCATGGAGCCCCACAAACCCATGCTCGGTGCGCCCCCGGGGTTGAAATGGATGACGGTGTTCTCAATGGGGCAGATGTATTCCAGAATGTACATTCCGGTCAGCGATATTCGAAGAAAGGGGTTGGTGTCCGCGGGTAGGAACTTTGCCGAGGTGTATACCTCGAGCACTCTTTCTTCACCCTCGTATTTCAGAGGCGCCTTATCAGGCATATCTTCGAGCGCGACTGCCAATAATTCCGCTCCGGAAAGTCCGCGAACGAAGTCGCCGGCACGGCAGTACCCCTTCATGGTTCGCCAGAATATCAATTCGAATTCGTTGGCGAAATTTATTCCCGCTGTACTCGGAGCGGGAATGAATCCGTCGTTCATCCAGTATTCTTCGCTCACGTTTCCCGCGTCATCGGCTTTCCGTCCGGACATCACATTCTCCGGAAAGATCGGTCCGTCGCGACTGACCGCGGGATCCACGTAGTAGAACCACTTCCCGGGACTCCTGCGTGCGGTTGCTCGATCGTTCTCCGATATCGGTGGAAGTGCGGGCCTTCCGAGCCGATTGAATATGCGAACGTCGGTCATGAAAACCCCTCCGGATCAATGGGTTGTACTGTGGTCATTACGGGTTGACGTAGTGGAACACTCGGCGGCGCGTAAGTCCTTCCAGGTCCGAGGTATTGTTTGACGCTAGAAGTACTCGAGCATCTCGGACTCGAATTCCGGTGAGAGTGTGACGTCGCTGGGTGGGACGTATTTTCTTATGCGAACATGTTCGAGAAATTCTTCCGGAACATCGAGATTGTATTTACCGAAGTAATGAACCGAATCGACTCGCCAGATCCACTCGCCATCGGAAATGAGAGACGATGCGCTTGCGATTCTGTCGGTGTTGTTCAGCACATCTGTCACTACGTCGAGGACATCGAGGACTCCTGGAGAGGATTCTATGTACTGCGCAATGCGTTCACGATCACCTATGGCACCGCTGGTCAATGCGTCGAATATCGAGGGTAGTTTCTGGTGGCGTCCGGGCTTGTACATCTCGCGGTACAGTCCGACCGGCTTCAGTGTCACTGTCGATTTCCTTGTTTCGTCTCCGGCAATGGCTTGGCAATGTGGCGGACCGGTTCAATTCATGGTGTCGGGATCCTCGAATCGGCTCCGTTCGCTACCCGGTTCGTCAGTGAGTTCAGGGCGGTGCACCACCGGCTCCCCGTTGGGAGATAGCTGTCGAAGGAGACCTCACCGTGCTGACGCTCGGCGTCTCGGCGGTTGTCGAGAAAGCCGAGCTCGGTCGCGCGGCCGGCGCCCGCGGTGGTGGGGGTGTCGGGTCTACTGGTCGAAACTCCCCCGGTCGGGCCATGCCCCCCGGTTGGTGAGGCGGTACTGCGTGATCCACGCCGCCACCTGTTCCGGTGTCCGGTCGCCGGGCTGGAAATCCCCCATTGGCTGGACGTGGCGGGTCTGCTTGTTGATCCCCAGCATGAACAGCTTGCCGGCCAGGAACGGGTTGTCGAAGGTCACCGTGTACCCGACTGACAGGGCCTCCTCCCATTCTTTCTGGATATGCACCTGGGGGGCGCGATGATGAGTTCGGGGTGGTTCCGGGGTCCATGCGGGGGGCGGGGGTTGCCTGGGGTAGATCTGTACGGCCTGGGGTCGGCTGCCCTGCTCCTTGGAGGTGTGGAAGCTGCTGGTGATCATTCCGAGCGACCAGCTCGGGTACTCGTAGATCGCTCCGTTCTCCGCGTCGACCACCAGTTTCGGCATCCCGACGTCCTGTTGGGTCGAGGTTTCGTGCTGGGTCGGTATCGGGGAGCACACCCACCCGTGATCGATCTGGTAGATCCGGTACTCCCGGTCGGGTTCGAGGATCTGTGCCAGATGGGTTTTCACCTGGTCCTCGGTCTGGAACTGTGCCGGCATCGGGTGCTCCTATCGCTGATACGAACTCGATTTTGGGACCGGATACCAAGAGCGCATTCCGGACTTCAAATTTTTCACGTCGGTTTCGTTGACGGATCCGCAGGGGGCGTACGCTGGCGGTAGCGTGTGCACCCGTTACCGCATTCAACCTCGAGTATGCCGAATTCACGAAGGTCGGTCACCCGCAGCACTGCTTTGCATTTGTAACATGTCGCACTTACTTCTTCGCTCGCGTCGTGCTGGTGGATTGCCAGCACGACGGCAGGCATCTCGGGATGCTTTTTGCGGATGAAGTCGGGGACCTCTGGCGGCCCTTCCCCCGTGCTCATATCAGTATCGCCCTCTCTCACGCATAATTCTTATCTCCTCTTCTATCTCAGCGACCTCCTCGGTCGTGATGCACCATGTACTCCGGTTCTCCAAGATTATTTCCCGTGCTCGGATTTCGTTGTCCAGGACCGATCCCCCATCGGCCCCGGTAGAGACCTGACCGGCGGCGGCCTGGCGGGTGTGTATCCATTCTTCACGTAGAACCCGTACGTTCGAGGCGTGCTCGCGCCGGACCATGATCAGGTCCTCGCCGAGGCTTACCGCATGCACCTGATCGGGTGCGATGCCCTGCATCCGGGCGCAGAAGTCGAGGTAGGCGTTGGCTTCCTCATCGGATCGGACCTCGACGCCGTCGCGCTCCAGATCCGCCAGGACATGTTCGAGCGCGTGCTGTCGTTCAGATGCCGGCCCAGGATCCTGCCCTGGCGGCGGGGGATCGCTGCTCCGTCCTCCTTCTGCGGATATCGGTGGTCTGGGGTCCCCGGGAAGTACCCCTGGTCGGGCCGGGCCTGGTCCAGGTGGGCTTCCACCTGTGCTCCGGTCTGGAACGGTGCCGGCATAGGGTGCGCCTATCGGGGAGGGAATCAGGTTGAACCATAGGCCGGCCGAGTCGGCGATCAGGTCCTGCGGCGGGCCTTCGGCCAGGCGGTTGCCCTGGGGGTCCACCCATACCGGGCCGTCGGCGCCGAGCGGGTAGACGATGGCGATGGCGTGGTTGCCGTCGATGACAGGCCGGCCGTCGGGGCTGTACTGGAATTCTCTGGTGGCGGGCTCACGGGCATGCCATTGGTTGACGACGAACGCCGCGGCACCCGGCCCCATGCGGGCGACTTGATCGTGCAGTCCGCGGAATTGCTCGTTGATGGTGCTGCCGAGGTCGAATCCGGACCGCAGGTCCTGACCGAGCCAGGCTGCCGCGCGCCGCAGGCTGTTCGCCTCGCCGGCCGTCACCCGCCCGTGCGCATCGGGTTGCTCGGCTCGCCAGCACGGCGCGGCAACCAGGGGCCGGCCGAAGAACGACGAGAGGAAAGCCATGCAGCTTTCGACGCAATTGTTGTTGCGGCCGGGAACGCTGGTACCGCCGTCGTTGATCCGCGAGAAGTAGGGATTTGTTCGTGGGTCGGCGAACATCTGGAAGTGGTCCCCGTTGCGCAGGGCGTCCTCGACGGCCGCCTGGTATTCCGGGCGTTCGACAGGCCGGAGGTATCCATCCGCGAAGACTCGGCCCTGGGAAGGGTCGGCGAAGGGGGCGCGGGTATTCGCGGTGGCGATATCGTTGCCGATCACGCGGAGGTCCGCGGTGTTCAGGCCGGGATCCCCTGGTCGGCTCGGGCCGATTCCCAACTGGTCGCGCACGAAGCCGGCGAGAGTGCCGGGATCCGCGTGATGCGGATTCCAGATGCTCGGCCCGTTCTGCCAGGGATCGACGGAAACCCGGATATTCGCGGCCGCCGGATCGCTGGTGTAGACGATATCGAGCAGGATCCGTTCGCCGCCCGGGAGTTCGTAGCCGCGGTTGAAGGTGCTGTCGACGGTTGTCTGTACGGACTCCATCACCCGATGCACATCCGCGCGGGGCACATCCGGGGGCGCGCTCACATGGACCGCGATCGTGGCGACGGTGATCCGCCAGGGCGGATTCCCGGCGATATCGACATGCCGGACGCTGTACGCGGGCCCGGACCGTGGACGTGCCGCCGGCGCGACCGGTGTTACGCGCCCCTGGACCGGCGGGAGCCGACGGCAATCTTCGCGGAAAACACGCGTGGGGTTCGGTGGATTCTGTGGGCGGGGGGCGGGGGCCGCCGGCGTGTCGGTGCGTCGGCCATCGCCGACGGGGCTTCGACCGTCTTGCGGACGGGCCGGGCCGGCCGTCTGCGGTCGGTCGGCCCGGGCCGGTGAATTACCCTCCGGCGCACGGTGGCCGGGGTGGGGCGCGATACCTTCCGGCGGGCGGTGGGGGGCCGCGACCGGGGCATTCCCACGAGGACTCGCGACCCCGCCGTTGCCTGGTTGTACAGCCGGGGTTCCCGGAGTCGTTGTGCGAAGCCCTGGACTCGCCTCCGTCGACCGGGGCGCGGGAGCATTCGGCGGGGCGTGATGATCGGGGTGAGTCCTGGTGTCGCCGCGCGGCGCCGGTGGCTGTGCTGAACCGTTTTCCGGGGCGTGTGGAACAGGGGCGGGCGGCACGCTTTCCGGTGCCCGGACCGGGCCGGAGTTCGTAGCGTTATCTGTCCGTGTAGCGGGGGATCCCGGTATGCCCGTATTCGTGGCGGGTGCCTGGTGCAGTGCCGGAGCCGGCTGCCCTTGGGGGAATCCGTGAGCTCGAGGATCGGTGTCGGTGCGGCCGGCGGAGTCCCGCTGCGCCGGCTCGGGCGTCGCTCGGGATTGCGGCGGGAGCGCAGGGTTGCTCTCCGCGGAGTCCCTGCCGAGGAGGTTTGCTATGTCGGCTGGGTCCCAGATGGGGTCGCCGGGGCGCGGGTCGGTGGCGAAGCGGCGGCGAGGTTGTTCGTTGTTGCTGTCGGGCGCTCGGTAAGGGTTCGAGGGTGGTTCGTTTTCCGGTGCCCGGCCCGGATCGGGGTCCGGGGTCGTAGCCGGCTGTGGTGCGGGGGCGGGGTTCGCCCGCGGTGCGGAGGAATTGTCCGGTGAGGTGAAATTCGGGTGATCGCTGTATCGGAAATTGGGGTTGTAGATGGGTGGTAGTACCCGCGCGCTGACGATCTGGTTCCAGTTATCGGGGTCGAACACGATTTCGCGTGTCCATACGCGATAGATCACGTCGGAGGAAAGTCCGCCCGGTGCAAGAACTTCCGCTTCCCGATGCCCACTGGGATTGCCCGTGTCGCGATGCGAGGACTCCACGTCGACACCGAAGGGATGGTATGCCTCGTACATGTAGCGCGTCTGCCGATACAACCCGTTGGGCAGTTGTTCGACTCCGTGCATATCGACGCTCAGCGAGTCTTCACGCTGGAGCACATGTTCCGGACTGTTGGAGAACGAGACACATCCACCGCCGTTGGTGGCCTGGCCGGTGTGCGCCCCGAGGTTGGGGTCGCCCGGCCTGCGGCAGTGGAACCCCCCGAGGCCGCCGATTTCGGCCGGCCCTCTGCTTTCCATCCGGAACAGCGCGTTCTCCTGGCGCAGAAAGGCGTCGCCGGCGGAGCGATCCCGCCACACGACCGCGTCGTCGCCTTCTTGATTCAGAAAGAGGTTGTCGGCAACCGGATCCACAGCGTCGGCCAGTGCGTCCGCCGGCATGTCACGGGTGATATGAGCGGGTAGCTCATTGCCCGGGCAGCCCGGTTCGAACGTAGGGTCGGCCATACTGTCGTAGGGCGAGACCCGGCGGTTGTGCGAGTAGTGATGCTCGAGAACCGCGTTCAAATAAGCTTCGTCGAAGTTGTCCGGCGGCGGCAGCGCATCGACTTCCTGGATCTGGAGTCTGGGGAAAATTTTCCAGTTCGGGTCGATCAGGAGATCACCGGCTCGCACGGCCCGTTGAACTTCATCGAAGGTGAGATTGGTCTCCTGCATGTAGTTGTGCATCGCTTTGATCATGTTCGCGCGATCGGCGGCGAGTTCGTGCGAGGTGAGGGCCCGACGATCCGGCGGATGGGATTCCAGCGGCGAGGTCTCGTTACGAGTCACCGGGGTGAGGGAGTCGTCCGTTGGCCGCAGCGGGACAGATTCAGCGGGCTCGGCGGAGCGTGCGGGTGTGCCGGCATCCGGAGGTCGGTGCGGTGGCGGGTCATCCCAGGAGCGGTGACCGGGCCTCGGACCATCCCGGTCCCCGTACGGTCTCGATCGACCGGCATCGGGCGCGGGGGCCGGTCGCGACCGGCGAAAGGGATTCAGGCCCGCCGCTTCTCGCGGTGGTTCGAGGCGGTGTGCGGGACGGTCGGCGGGTTGGCCGGGACGTTCGAGGTCGCCGCGGGCCGGGCGCGGGGGGCCGGCACTCGGTGCTTCGGGTACGCGGCCCGGGGGGATTCCGCGGACCGGATCGGTGGTGGTCCGTGGCGCTCCCGCCGGTGCGGCCTCGGCTGTGGGCGCAGCGGTGTTCGGCCGATGGCTGCCCTCGGTGGACTGCGAAGTGGGGGCGCCGGAGAGAGGTGTGGTGGAGGACAGTGTCGGGGTGGCGGGGGTGCCCGTTGTTGTGGTGGTCGCCGCTGCGCTGGTGACGGCGGGGGTGTCGGTGCTCGTCGGAGTGCCGGAGGTGTGCGGGGTTGAGGTGTCGCCCGTTGTCGGTGCGGAGGGGACATCCGAGGTGGCCGGCGTGGGGCTGGGTGGGTCCGGTGCCAGGTTGAGGCTGCTACCCGGCACTGTTCCGTCGGGCAGGACCGTCTGCGGGGTGTCCGATGTGTCGGGTGTGGTGCCGGGAGGATCAGAGGAGAGGTCGGGGCTGCTGCCCGATGGGGGGCTGTCGGAGGTCGGGGTGTCGGGTCTATCGGGGGCAGTGCCGGGCACGTCGGGGGCAGTGCCCGGCGTGTCGGGTGACGAGTTGGGGCTACTGCCCGGTGAGGTGCTGTCCGTGGTCGAAGCCGGGCTGTCGGGCGGGGACGGGGTGGAGGTATCCCCCGGGGCGGCCTGGCTGTCCGGAGTTGGTGCCGGCCCGGCACTTTCGGGTGCCGATCCGGAATCGGTCGGAGTGGGGGTGCTTTCGGGAGTCGATGCCGGACTGGCCGAGGTGGTGGATGCGGAGTCGTTCTGCGGCGCGGAATTCGGGGCTTCGATACTCGAAGTGGAGCCGGTGTCCGGATCGGCCCCGGTGGCGGCGGGCTGTGTCGCGGTCTGCTCGCCTGGTGCGCCGTTGTCCGGCTGCGCGGGAGCGCCGGACTCCGAGGGGGTTGATGCAGGGCTGCCCGGATCGGGATCGGCCGGGCTCCCGGTCTCGGGGACGGAGGGGGCGCCTTGGCCGGAATGTGTGCCCGCGGCTTCCCCCGCCGCGGAGGCCCCGCGCTCGGCGGCGCCACCAGCGGCTCCGGAAGTGAAGGTCTCCAAAGTCAATTCGCCACCGACGGCCACGGTCCCCGCGACATTCCCGGCGACCCCGGCCGCGCTCTCGACACCGAGTTCGGTGACGGTCTTCCCGACGGTGGAGCCCACCTGGTTGGTCAACGGTGCGGCAAGCCCGCCGGATCCCAGACCACCGCCCACGGCGCCACCCACCGCACCGGCGATCGCGCTGCCCCTGAGCCCCGCCCAGTCCTCGCCGTCCAGTCCCGTCCGTTCTCCCGAGGCGAACTGGATCAGGTGCGGGATCAGTTCACCGGCGCCGCCTTCGAGGACTCCGAAAAGCGCGCCCTTTCCGACCACGGTGGCCAGCCTCTTGATCAACATCTGGATCGCTATGCGAATCCCGGCCTGAGTGGCGACCCGTGCCGCGGCCCCGGCCACCGCACCTACACCGGTCCATGCGGTCACCCCCGCCACCACCAGTTCGGCGGCGAGCAGGACCATGGCAGTGATGATCGCCAGCTTGGTGTGCTCGATATCGAGCGCCCCGTCATCGGCCTGGTCGGCCAGCCATCGGCAATGCTCGATCAGCTTCGGTAGCGCGGCGTCGTCCTTGCCGCCGACCAAGTCCCAGTGCGCGCTGAGCGCGGTATGCGATTCGCCCGAGTGGAGTGCGGTCAGCGCGGCCTGCATGGTGTGGTTCGCGTCACCGGAGCTCTCCTCGAGCGCCGTCGCCATACCGTTCCACGCATCGGCGATCCGCCGTATGGCCGTCTCGTCGGCTTCCGGCCAATCCCCCGCCCCCACAACCCATTTGGCGACCCATTGCAGTTCGTCCGGGATCTCGATACCCATCAGGACGCAGCCGAGCCCAGATTTCCGGAGATGATCTGATCCTGGGCCTCCACATTGTCGGCCAGGGTCACCACATCTTCTCCATACCTGGTGAACGCGTCCCGTACGTCCTGTATGGCCTTCAGTCCCGGGTCGGGTGTGTAGCGCTTGGCGAACGCCTGACCTACCTGGTCGGTGCCCCAGCACTGCCCCTCGGTGTCGAGCACGCGACGCAATTGTTCTGCCGCGCTGGTGATATCGTCGGCCACCGCACCGAATCGCGGTCCGGTATTACGGAGGCCGTCCGGATCGACGCCCAGGACACTCACGGCATGTCCTCCCCGGTGCGCTCGTCGGTCACCGGCCGGGATCCAGGTAGGAACGGTTGCGGAAGTACTCGTCTTCCTCTTCGTCGGTCAGTTCCCGCGTGGCCGGTGGGGGTGTGGCCGGCGGAGGTTCGGAGAAGCTCGACACCATGTCCCGGATGCTGGGTGCGCCGGGGATGAGCTCGGAGAGATCGGGCATCGCGCCGACCTCCGCCTCGAGCGGCGCCATGGCCTGCTGCGTGGCGTCGCCGGCTTGCCGGGCCGCGGCGTGCACCGCCTCGAGTACGGAACGGGCGAGCTTGTCCGGTGTGGTCCGTTTGAACGCCCCCGCATCGATGTGCACATCGACCGGGATCCCGGCCACATTGCTATCGATCCGGACCATATTGTCGGCCGACCACACACTCACCGTCGTGGCCGCCAGCCGGGCCTGGAGTTCTCCCAGCTGTGCGCGCTGCTGTTCGAACGACTCCAGTAAGGCATCCATCTCGGCCCGCATCCGATCGTTCCGTGCCCGCTTCTCCTCGCGCTCGCTCACTCGGCCCCCCTTACCGGTCGTCGCCTCAGTACTTGTTCCGGCGCACCGATCCGCGAACGGTCCCACCCTGTCCCTCCGGATTCCATCATCACATCGGAGTCGAGGCAAATCGGGACGGCGCAGTTCGCACGCACCGCCCGCTCCTACCGCCGCGTGAATCCGGCGGCGGACACTAGTTGCCGCCGCCGGATCTTACAATCCCTGGACCGACCACTGGGATCACATCAGACCGTCACGGCACGGAATGTGTACTTGTACGTGGAACCCCCTGTGCTGCACTGCTTGCCTGGATCCATGACATTTGGGATAGCCAAATCGGCTCAAAGGAAACTCCGTATGCGGCGCCCCGGCGCGGCCCAGGATCTGTCCACGGCGCTTCGTACGATCTCCGAGGTCAACCGGATAATCGCCGCAACCGATACAAAAGTCGGGTTGCTGCTGACCGCGAACGGGTTCGCGCTCACGGGCCTGATCGCCGGCGGACGCACGCACACCGCCGTGCTCTCCTCCGTGCTCGGCATCGCCCTCGGGATATCTCTGCTGGTGTGCATGGTGTACATGGCGGCCACTCTGAAACCGGATCTGCGCGGCGCCGGCCCGGGGAACTGGTTCAGCTTCCCGAGCTTTCCCGCCGCGACCGACCGGCGGCCGAGTACCGCGGCGCTCGCCGATCATGCATGGCGGGAGGCCGCGATTCTCGCCGACGTGGCACGCAGAAAGTACCGGCGGTTCGCAGTGGCGCTGCGATGGAGTTCGGTGAGCCTGATCGTGTTCGTGGTCTGGTTCATCGCCTCCTCCTTGTCCGGTATCAATGTGTGAGCCGTCGGTGGCGGACGGCTCACGCTATCCAACGAGGTACAACGTCAGTCGTCTCCGTCCTCGTCCTCGTCGTCCTCCGGATCGTCGGATTCCGAATCCGCGGTGTCGAGCGTTGCGAGATCGGTGATGATCGACGACGCGGTCAGCTCGATGTCCGGCAGCGGGGCGGCACTGCCCACGGTCTTCGTCGTTGTCGCGCTCTCGATCAGCGCATTGACCTTTGCCAGCAGCTGATCGCCGTCCCGCTTGTTCAGCATGCCTTTGTCGAGCAACGCGGTGATGATCTCCTGCGCGGTCTGTCTATTGAGATTGTGCTGGACGACCAGCTGCTGGATCACCTGTCCGACATCATCTCGCCGGGAGGCCAGCTGGAGCGCGAACATGCCGAGATCACCCTCCCGAAGCACCCGCAGGTAGTGCTCCATCCGGTGCTGTTCGCGCACAATGTAGTTCTGGCCCTTCACCTCGGCGACCTCGTGCTCGAACTTGGCCGACTGTAGCTTCAGTCTTTGCCCGGCATCGTTTTCCGAGTACTCGAGTTCGATATCGCGGAGCAGGTGCTGATGCTCCGCCCGACGCCGCTCCGCGGTCCGCTCATCCAGCGTCCGATTGCGGAGGTGGCCCAGAGTCTCCGCATCAGGTCGTAGTTGCACCCGGCAGCCCAGCAGTGTCAGTCCGTGGCCCAATTCGATGGTGCCCACCGCAAAGAAGGAATTGATCTGCACTTCGGCGTCGAGGAATCTGTCGATTTCGAATTGACAGCACAACGCCCGGAGATTCTGCTCGACAATCGGCCGGTACACGAATTCGGCGGCGCGCACATTGTCTCGGATGGCCGCGATCGGATCGGTGATCCGCCAGGACAGATGTGTTTGGACAAGGAAGCTGAGCGCGTTCTCGGCGCTGGGTACCTCGACCTCGAACGACGCGTGGTGGACCGCGACATTCACCCAGAAGATCCCGGCAGGACGCGCTCCGAAGATTCCGAGCGGTTTTCGTTCGATCGGCACCAGCCCGCCATTACGGTCGAGAGAGACGGTGAGCCAGTACCCGTCGGACTGCGGACGGAACCGCCGCCAGTCTTCGCCGGACATTGGCAAGTAGCGGACCAATGCATCCGGAGGGCTCGCATTCATTGTGATTATCCCTTCAATTCGAGCTGTTTCGAGCCGGAACGTCCCGGTGATTCGATGATCGCGAGAATCTCCTGGGCCGCCCGCCGAGGCCCCCTGGGCTCAGTGGCCCATTCCCGCAGGTAATACGGGAAGATGTCGGCGTCCTGTAGGGCGTCCCCGAGATCTGACAGGAGGCGTGCGAGCGGTTCTCGCATCGCCGGGTCTTCCTCGGCGTCGGCCACCCACGCACGGATTTCGGCATAGGTATCGGGCGGGTGGTCGGGATTCCGGAGGAGTCTGCTGAAGAGCGTGACAATTGCGGCCCGGTTTGCGCCGGTCAGGCACAGCGTCACCGGCCAGTCGTACACGCTCTGTTCGGTTGGTACCGAGCGGTACCGGCACAGATCCAGCACACACCGTAACCCGGTGTCACGCAGTTGCGGTTTGGCCGTGCTCTCGGTCCAGCGCAACAGTTCCATCAGGATGCGATCGGCGAGGCCATCCGACCAGAACAGCTGCGCCATCGAGAACGAAACCGCAACACGGAGGGACACTCGGTTGCTCCTCGCCGCACGGCGTAGCCGTCGCACAGCGGTATCCGGCATGGCCTGCCCGATCTCGCTGCCCAGTGCCCGGGCAGCGGTAACTCGCAGCGCCAAGGGCTGGTCGCGCTGCAACCAAGTAGCAAGCATGCGGGATACCAACGGAGCCAGATCGGAATACAAGAACGGAAAATGCAACGCGGCCATTGCCGCGGCACGGCCGTATCGGGAACCGCTGCGTGCCCAGGGCTCGATCAGCTTGGTACGCGCATGGTCGAATTCGAATATCGACAGCAAGCCTGCCGCCACTCCGGCACGGGCACCTACCCGGAGATCGGGGCTGCAGCCCAGTGCGTACAGCCACTCGCGCACCAGCTCGTGGGCGCTGTGATACTCCCGCCACACCAGAGCGAGTATTTCGGGGGCAAGGTTCGCGTCAGTGAATTCGACGATATCGACCGGGATTTCACCATAGACAGTCTCCTCGGTCGATCGCCGCGTTCTCGCTCGCGCGGCGTCGACAAGTTCGCTGTTCCGTGAGCCGAATACCGGCCACGCGGGTGTCCGGTCGGGCTCCTCCGCGCCGGCGATCACCCGGGCCAGCATGCGAGCCGCATCGGACACCATGTAGACAGGCATCCCGTTGAAGACGGCAAGTGCAATGGTGAACGCCCGAGCCTCTGAGCTGAGCTGCTCATCGAACCACCGCCGCAACTCCGTCTTGATCGCCGCGTGATGGCGACGGATGACCTCGCTGATATCGCCACCTTCGGCCGAGGTATCGGCCAGCTCTTTGCCCAGCTGCGCGAGTGTGCGCGCGGCCGGCCATTCCTTCGTGTATCTATCGATGAGCCGGCGTAGCTCCGGATGGTCCAATATGTCCGTCGGATCGCGGTTCAGGTGGTACCGCACATGGCTGCGGACCACTTCTGTTACGTCTGCCGGAGCATCCCCGTCGACAAGGAATTCCCCCAGATCGGGTGCAAGCTCGGTGGCGGCATCCAGAAGAACGACCATCCGGCAGCCCTGATCGCGCAGTGCGGCACTCAACTGGTCGAGATGGAACCGGTGCAGCCGACCGGCCTGATCGGGACCGAACCATTCCATCAGATACCCGGTATCGGGGCTGAAGTCGATGTTCGGTGAGCGTAGTTCCACATCCGGCTCGAGAGTGTAGATACGTGCCGAGCAGCACTCGTCCAGTGCACGCAACGCGGCAGTTGTACGGCCCCACCCTCGGGGTGCACGCAGCAGCAGTAATGACTGCGTGGTGAGGATACGGCGAATATTCGCGAACCGCGTAGGTTCCACGAAGACCCGCTCGATTAGTGCGATACGCTCAGTGGCGACCTCGCCCCGCGCCACGGGTCGCCGACCGGTGGCGTTTCCGATGTTGTCCCGGCCCACCTGGGTGCCGATGGTGGCATCACCGCCGATGAAGTTCGTGGCATGGATCGTCACATGCCTCGCACCACCCGGAACGCCGCGCAGGGCGGCGACCGCGTCTGACATGCTCGTGGCGGCTACCCGGGTTTCCTCGAGCCGCTCATCCTCCGTGGTATCGGACGGCTCCGCCGGTTCGGCCGGGCTCGCCACGCCGGCCTGCCCACGATTCCCACCCGCATCGCTTGCCCGGCCGGGTGACTCGGTGGAGTCGCCGGGTGCAGCCGCGGCGGCATCGCTGTCATTCCGATCAGACCGGGACGCCTCGGGGTCGGCGCCGTTCATGAACCGAGGTGGATGTTGTCGCGACCCACCTGCGTGCCGACAACAGCATTGCCACCGATGAAGTTCTCGGCGCGAATGGTGGCCGCCTCCCAGTCCGGCCGTGCGGTGTCCGCTCCGTCGGCGCGGTGTTCGGTAGGCGTCGGTTCCGACGGCTCGGTGGGTGGCAGCGGGGGTTCTGGGTATCCCGGTACGCGAACCCAGATCCGGCGGTCACCACTCTTCGATGACATTGTGAAGCTCGCATATTCATCCGGTGTCACGGTGTCCCGGTACCCGTGCCGGATCAGGCCGTTGAAAATCGAATCCGATGCCACCACCACGGCGTCCGCACGCGGAGCCCGCTCCAGCGCGTACTTGACGGGCTGCGCAGAGTTCATTCGAAACGTCGCGGTCACCGCATCACTCGACCATCCGTTGGCATCCCTGCCGACGTATCCCTCGTGCACCGCGATACGCACCCGCAGCCAGTTCAGCGGGCCCGCCGTACCGTTGTGTTCGCGAACGCCGGTCAGCATCCCACCGACGACCCGGTCCAGGACATCCAGCACCGGGATCTCGAGTACGAGCATCGCTCCGTCTCCGCGATCCTCCTGCGCTACCAGACTTTCGGCGCCTTGTACCGCGCGATCGATGATGCGGTAGAGCGCTGCGCGCACCGCCTCCACCTGCACGTTGGTCAACGACTCCGAATTCTCGATATCCACGACGAGAATAGAGCGATGCGTGGGTTCGGACATGTTTCCTCCTGATTTGTACGGCACCCGCGGAACTGGCAGTTCCCCAGGTCTACCGGTTCGGAACACGCGCGTCTGCGTCCGAATACACATTCGGACGCACACCTTCTGCCACTTCGGCGAGCAGATCGGGCCGCAGCAGTTCCACACACCGACGAGCGGTCCTGATGGCGCCGATCGTGCGCAGTTTTCTGAATGCCTTGGCAACGGCTTCTCGGGAAGCGTTCGCCGCATCGGCCAATTCGGTCTGGGTCAGTGGTAGAACGATCACCACCCGGTCCGTATCGGTACGCCCGTACCGCCGGCCGTATTCGAGCAGTAGCCGGGCCAGCCGTTGGGTGACGGTGTACGCGCCGTAGTCCAAACGGTGTACGTCGGCCTCCCGTAACCGGGCGACCACAGTACGCAACAGTTCGAATGCCAGCGCACCGTCGTCGACCAGCAACGCACGGAAAGCGGTTCCCTGCACGGTCGCAGCAACAACTGGCGAGATGGCGGTGATCGTCGCCGACCGCGGTCTCCCGTCGACGGCGCCGAGCTCACCGAGTAAATCCCCGGGACCGCGAATACCCAGGACAACCTGTTTTCCGCTGGGTGCGGAAGAGCTCACCTTGACCCAGCCCTGTTCGACCACCAGGACGTTATCGGACAGGTCGCCTTCATGGAGCAGCACCGCTCCCCTCGGCCAATGCTGCCGCGTACCCGCTTTCAGCAGTTGCTTACTGTCGAAATGAGGTAGAGCGTCGAATTTCAGTGTTGTTCCCCCTTGCGAGCCACCGTGCTCGACGGTGATGACCTCGCGACAGGGTAGTGGATTGACCTCAGCGGAGTACAGGGAACGTTGCAGCCGAAGCGAATTCGATACGGTTCACTCGAAATACGGGCTGCGATAGCGGAACTCATGTGTGCACATGCGCCGGTGCCGCAGCAGCCGCCGGACCACAAGTCGCGGAGGTACGCCGCAGGCCGCCGCTCGGCCGAGGTGTTCTGCAGCGGCGAGCGATCGACGGCGGCGACCAGCTCGGGTGCAGCACCAGAAGAGGCCACGTCGGGTCGGCGAACTGGTCAACAGCGTCAGATCCGTTTCCCGCGTACTTCGGACAGGACCGGTCAGCGGGGGTTTATCAGCCGAGAACACGGCGGCCAACCGGCTCAAACCACCCTCGACCGGCTCAACACAGACCATATCGGCGGCTGCGAGCCCGGCCGGTGGCCGTGCATCCGGACTGTTGTCCACCTTCGCGACCAGCACGGGTAACCCGTACCGGGGAGGATGAGTCCGGGCCGGGTGGAGCGCGCTCCGGCCGGGTGCTGCTACTGCAGGCGGAAACGGCGCACATTCCCAGAGTTGTCAGGAACGCCGCAATCCACACCCACCATCGCTGCTGCATAGGGCAACCTCTGGCGCACCCAGCCTACGCCGCATATGGCCAGGGCAGGAGTGGGCATGAATCGTGCTGACCGAACCCGCCGCAGAGCTGCGGACACAACTCGAGGTGCGCAACCATGACCAGCCCTCCCCTTCAACCTCCACCGATGCCTCCGGCATCGCCCACCGGCCCGTACTCGGGCCCACCGGCAGCACCGAACAAACAGAAGAATACGATCGGGCTCATCGCGGTCATCGTGGCCGTCCTCGGCTTCGTCTTTGCCTGCAGCGGTGACGTAGCCGTCGGCACGCAGGACGACACTGACTCGCCGGCCGCCTGCGACGAACAGAGCCCTCCACGTGCATGGCCACCACGGCAACAGTGTCGGGCTGCTTATCAGGGAAGATCGACTCGGCTGACGATGGAACTGAGCAGTGGCATCTGCACATCGCAGCTGACCTGGGAACGGTCGTCGAGGTCCACATCCGTCTTGCTCGCATCGGGCTCGATGGTGATCACCATCTCCGCGTCCCGATACTTCAGCCACACGCTGCAGTTACCGCCTCGTTCGTTGGTGACGGAGGCCCGTCGATCGTCGATCTCCACGTAGCGCACATGGGTGGGCGATTCATGATCAGGAACAGCGCGGTCCTTCATGGAGATCGACAGGAAATCCCGCCAGCTGTCGCCCCAACTGCACCCGTTGCCGACGGTATCGTCGGACCGCTCGGATGGCACAGCTTCCTCCCCCTCCCTGGTGTTGTCCAGTTGCGCCACTTCGCTCGGCTCCACGAGCGCGCACAGATCGATATCACGCCAGTTCTGCGGGCCTTCGGATTCGGTGCCCCCGGACTCACTGCACCCCGTCACCCATACCGTGACGACCGCCGCAGTCAACAAAGCGGACTGAAGGCGCAGAGTTTTCATCGTGCTCACAGACTCGTTGTCACCCGCTGAGCGGAACCGCCTGGCCCCGGTAGGGATTGCCCCCTGGCGTCTCGGACTATGCAGTATGCGAAAAGTGATGTGTTAGGCCATTTTCTGCGCCTGATCGCCTGAGCGATGTGGACTGTCGCCACTGGCCCGGTCCCCCTCCGAATTCACTCCATCTCCGCGAGAGGCTACCAATGCCCGCGGCGATCCTCAACGGGACAGTTCCCCGGCCGCGACGACGAGGACATGTAACTATTCGGCGCAGAGTAACGACCATCAGGTTGCCTCCTCGCAACGTGTATGCGGCGTATATCGACGCGGGGCTGTGGGATGTTGCGACCGGTATGCAGTTCGGCCGGGAGGCAGCGATCGCGGGTCACGCGATCGGTACCTGGGCTAACATCCGATGCGATGCCCGACGGCGAAACGACTGGTCAGCGGGCTGACTATCCGCCCGACCCTCCGCGTCGACCGCGAGTTCAGGAGCATTTGTGGGGGCTCTCCTACCGACCGTACAGCCCAACCGGCTGCGTGAAGGGTTGACCGATTACCTCGCGACCACCTTCGCGCTCACCGATCCGGATACCCAGGCCGCGCTCTCCGATTTCGTCGGCGACGCCCGGGACGGCATGTTCAAGGGCCCCTACGTCCGGTTACGGCTCCCCTTCGCGCCGGCCCGCGGTAACTGGGGGATGCGCCTGGATTGGCTGCCGGACGAGTTCGTGCCGTACGGGCATCAGGCCAAAGCGTTCGAGCGGTTGTCGACCAAGTTCCAGGCGCGCCCGCAGCCGACGCTGGTGACCACGGGTACCGGGTCCGGTAAGACGGAGTCGTTCCTCATCCCGATTCTCGATCATGTCGTGCGGGCCAAGAGGCAGGGCGCGTGGCCGGGATGAAGGCGCTGATCATCTACCCGATGAACGCGCTGGCCAACGATCAGGAGCAGCGGCTCGCGCGGCTGATCAGCGCATCCGGAGCTGTCGGGTGTCACCGCCGGCCTGTACACCGGCGAACAGAGTTCCGGTGGGCGCACCCTGGTTTCGGCGGATGGGTTGATCACCGATTCGCCGGCTGGTGCACGATTCGCCGCCGGATATCCTGCTCACCAATTACAAGATGCTCGATCATCTGCTGCTGCGGCCCGACCGTGCCGCGATGTGGAGGCAGTCGGCGGAATCGCTGCAGTACGTGGTGCTCGACGAGTTCCACACTACGACGGCGCCCAGGGCACCGATGTCGCGATGCTGCTGCGCCGGCTCGGATCGGCCGTGAAATCGTATTGGACCGAATCGTCCCCGGTCACCGGCGAGGACCGGGCCCGGCCGCTGGGGCGTATCACGCCGGTGGCCACTTCGGCGACCCTCGGCGGTGGCCGCGAACCCACGGCCATGCTCGAGTTCGCGCACACCGTGTTCGGCGAGGTATTCGGAAAGGAATCGCTCGTCGGGGAAGCCCGGCTCGAGCTGCCGGACTGGCTGGCCGATCGCGACCCCGTCCTGGACCGTCGCTACGTGCCGATCGCCCCCGCAGCGGAACAGGCCGTCAATGATCTCGACGTTTTCAGCAGCCACTCCCCCAACAACGCGTTTCTCACCGCAGCGGTACTGGCGACCTTGTTCGAGCGCACCGGCGACGAGCATCCGACATTCGCGGAACTGGCCGCCGAACTGCGCCGGCTCGACGCGACAGAACAGCTGGATCTGCTGAAGAACCATCACTGGTTCATCCGGCTGGCCGGCCGATCCACCGACGCCATTTCCTTGGCCGAGCTGGCGGCGAAGACCTTGTCCGCCTCGTCCGCCGAACGCGATAACCAGCGTGGCCGGGCGATCCGGCAGCGGTACCTGGACTAACCGTCCGAACTGCTGGGACGGTTCAGCAGATAGCGAAACCTCCACCCCCGCCCCAGTTCTCTATTGACAATGTTTTCACGTCTCGTTTAGTGTTCTACCGCGCGCACGAAACGGCCCGGCCAGGCCGGTCGTGCCGTCCAAAATTTCCGCGGCATAAGTAGTCCCGTCGTCCAGTCGACGGGATCTGCCTGCCCGCACTCGATTCCGCCGACCCGCAGCCCCCGCGCAAGAACCGCACCGCGCTCTGGATCGTCCTCGGCGTCCTCGGCTTCTTCATCCTGCTCTGCGGCGGCTGCGCCGGCCTCGTCGCCACCAGCGCCGACGACGCCGACAACCCCACCAGCAGCATCACCGCCGGTTCCGTACCCGATGACGGCGATGCCCCCGCACCCGCCGGATCCGAAGTACGCGACGGCAAATTCGCGTTCGTCGTCACCGCGGTCGAACCGCCGGCGAAATCGGTCGGCGGCGACTACCTGAGCAAAACCGCACAGGGAGAGTTCATCCTCGTCCACATCGACGTCACCAACACCAGCGACCGGCCGCAGTCCTACTTCGGTGACAACCAGAAACTCATCGACGCCCAAGGCCGCGAATTCACCAACGACACCGAAGCCGAGATCTACCTGAACGACGACGTCTACACCGATATCAACCCCGGCAACAAATTCTCGGTGACCCTGGCCTTCGACGTCCCCGTCGGCACCCAGGCGGCAGCCCTGGAATTCCACGATTCGATGTTCTCCGGCGGCGTCTGCGTCGCGGTGCACTGACGTGTCGAGCCGGCCGGGACGCCCCAGATGCCTCCGCGATCCGGTCGATGTCCGCAGCGCGGTCGAACTCCAGCTCGGTCAACTTCGCCCGGCATCATGGGTCATGATCCGCGCTCGACCCGCTGCCATGTGATCGGAATGCCGGGATGGTGGCTCACCTCGGCAGCGCGTTCCACCGAGCGGTGGGCGGGATTTCCCGCTGAACGGAAACGCGACGGTCGGTCTTCCGGCACGGACCTTATCGTCCGTTGTGCCGGCTGTCGGTGACCTGCATCACGAAGCCTGCCTTCGGTTCGCGTCGTGTCGCGGTGTCCGGTGCCGGTGCAGTTATTCCGCGGTGCCGTAGGTCCGCTGGGTTCTGCCGCCGAATCCCGAACCCGTGATGATCACCGTGCTGTCTTGTCCCACAAGCGTGGGTCAGAGTTCCCTGCGATGAACAACCACAGGTCCGGCCGTCTCGTCTCAGGAGGACAACCGATGTCCGACCCTTCATCCCGGACCACTTTTGGGAGGCCCGGTGATACACCGGTTTTCCGATCACCGGCGTTGATCATCACGGCGTTGGTTCTCGCCGAATCGGTCAGTGCGTTCGAAGCCGGCATGATCTTCATCGCATTGCCCAGGCTCGGCGAGATCTTCGGGGCACCGGCCTCCACGACCGGATGGTCGGTTACGGCCTATATGCTCGTCGCGGCCACGACCGCTCTGGTGGGCGGACGCCTCGGTGATATGTACGGCCGCAAGAAGGTTCTTGTCCTCGCGATGCTGGTGTCGGTCCTCGGCTCGCTGATCAGCGTGTTCGGTGACTCGATGGCGGCGATCATCCTCGGGCGCGGTGTCCAGGGGGCGGCCGGTGCGATTCTGCCGCTCTGCTACGGTCTCGCCCGGGAAGTCCTTCCGGCCCAGAACGTTTCGATTGCCGTGGGATTCATCGGGGGTGCGGCGCTGCTGGCCGGTTCGGGCGGTTCGCTGATCGCCGGTGTGCTACTCGACGTCGCCGACTGGCATATGATCTTCATCTTCGCCGCGGTGCTGGCTGTCGTGGCTTCCGCGGTGGTCGTATTCGCGCTACCGAAGTCCCGGGCCTCATCCGATCTACCCCGCTTCGACTATGTGGGCGCGGTCCTGATGACACCGGGTCTGATCGCGCTCCTGTACGGCATCACCCAGGGCCCGGCGTGGGGGTGGTCCAGTCTTCGAGTGGTCGGCCTTATCGTCGGCGGCCTGGTCATCCTGACCGTGTGGACCTTCTGGGAGTTGAGGCAGCGCGAACCACTGGTGGATCTGCGCGTTCTGGCGAACCGCAGAATGTCGCTCAATTTGATCGCATTGTCGGTATTGGCCCTCGGGCCGGTAGGAGCTGTGCAGATCGTGACTCCGATGATTCTGCAGACCCCGGCCTCGCTACCGGTGGGCCTCGGGATGACCGCGACGGTGACGGGGCTGGTGGCGGGAGTCGCGGCGCTCGTCGGTTTCGCGGCCTCGCCGGTTGCGGGAGCGCTCGCGGGCCGGTGGGGCGGACGGACGGTCTTCCTCATCGGGGCCGGTCTGTTCGTCGTATCGAACTTGATGATCTTCGTGGGCCACAAGTCGCTGGCCCTCATGATCGGCGCCTTCGCTGTCGGGGCCGTTGCCACGGCATTCGCCTATACCGGCTATCCGAAGATCGTGATCGAATCGGTTCCGGACAACGTCACCAGCGTCACGACAGGTGTCCTCAGTACCGCCCGGCAGGCGTTCTCGGCGATCGGGGTGGCCATCGTATCGGTGATGTTGTCGTTGTCGACAGTTCGGGGGACCACCGCGCCCGCGTTGTCCTCGTTCAACCTGGCGGTCGGCTGGTTCATCGGATGCGCACTGATCGTGGCGGCGATCTGCCTGTTCATCGGCAGGCCCGAGCCACAAGCGCAGACGGCGGGCGGTACCCGGTCCGATGAGGAAGGTACGGCGGCTTCGGCGGCATACGCCTGACCTGCGATGGCCGGCCGTCGCAACAGACGTGCCCGGCCTGAATCCGGTGGAATGCGGCGGGCCGGTGTACGGCCCGCCCGTGCGGGAGTGCGATCGCGGCGGCTGGGGTAACCGGGCATAACGGTCGGCTCCGGGGTTCTGTCGGGACAAAGATGCACCACACGCCTGCTGATGTGGCGCCGGCGGTTACCAGAGCTGCGCTGGTACCAGAACCGTCCAGACCTGTCCCGGAGCGAAGGGGATGGCTGCACCGGCCGGGGTCGTATAGGTCGTGCCTGCTTGAAGGGAAGGCCGGGACCACTCGGCCGGGAACGCCAGACCGTCCCGGAGTACGAGCGCCTGACCGCTACCTGTCGTCTCGACCAGCGGCGACACACTGCCCGCGATATCGCTGACCGCCGAGTCGTGCACCTGCACGCTCTGCAATACGACCGTGCCGGCGACGACCCGTCCGATGTCCGTGGCGGTGTAGGGGGCACCGTCCATGGACACCAGCCACTGGTTCTGCCCGGGTGACCAGTCGAAACCGATCGTCGTGGCCGGATACCGCGCTTCCTGATGCTGTGTGGGCTCGCCACCGGCGGGCGTAGGACCGAAGCGCAGTTGTGAAGCCTGCGGCCAGCCGCCGCCTACGGGCAACTGATCCGAGTAGACGAACATATTGTGCGGAGCGACGCGACTGTAATCGCGGAAGTACGCGCCGGGTTGCCGCTCGGCCGAGGCGTTCTGCAGCGAGGCGCGATCGACGGAGGCAACCAGCTCGGGTGCGGCACCGGAGGACGCCAAGGTCGGGTCGCCGAACTGCGCCAATAACGTCAGATCCGTTTCCCGCGCACTTCGGACAGGCCCGATCACCGGGGGTTTATCGGTCGAGAACACAGCGGCCAACCGGCTCAAACCACCCTCGACCGGCTCCACGTAGACCACATCGGCGGCTCCGAGTCCCACCGGTGGCCGTGCCTGCGGACTGTTGTCGATCTTCGCGACCAGCACGGGCGCCCCTACCGTCGACGAGGTGCCGGGGCCGGGCGGACCGCGCTCTGGCCGGGTGCCGCTACCGCTGCACGCGGAAACTGCACACATCCCCATTGTCGTCAGGAACGCGGCCAGCCACATCCACCATCGCTGTCGCATAAGGGCAACCTCTAACGCAGCCGATTCTACGCCGCACTACACCGAGGCAGGAGCGTCGAGCCGGCCGAACGGAGGTTCACCACTCTGCCCCGGCAGCGGCTGCCACGGCTTCCGGCCGCAGGACCGTACGCGTCAGCGGGAATGAACGAGGGTTGGCCTGGATGGTCGTTTGTACCCGACGGCCCCGAGCACGAGTCGTTGTTCGGGTGCCCGTGGCCCGACGGGTGGTCCGGGCGGCCACCAGTCGTCGAGTTCGGTCAGGCCCGGGGCGAGGAGTTCGAGTCCGTGGAAGGTCTGCAGTTGTTGTTCGCGGGTGCGGTGCCGGCCCGGCCCCAGGCCGCTTGCGGCGAAGGCGTGCTCCAGCCGGTTGGCCAGGGCGTGGAGTTCGCGATCTTCGTCGGCGGGGTCCCAGAAGCTCGTCACGGCCAGGAACGAGCCTGCCGGTAGGCGGGTGATGTACTCGCCCATCACCTCGGCCGGGCAGATATCGTCGTCGAGGTGTTGCAGTACCCCGCAGACGAGGATGCCGATCGGCCGGTCCGGGTCGAGGTACCGGATCACATCGCGGTTCTCGAGCAAAGTGCCGGATTCGAGGAGGTCGCCGCGGAGGTAGCGAGTGTTGTCGTTCTGTGCGAGTAGTGCGCTGCCGTGCACGGCACAGAGCGGATCGTTGTCCACGTACACCACTCGGGCATGGCGGTTTTCGTGCTGCGCGATCTGGTGAGTGTTGAGCGCTGTGGGTAGCCCGGCACCGATATCGAGGAACTGATCGATCCCGGCCGAGCCGGCGAGATACCGGACCACGCGCTGCAGCCAGCGCCGGTTCATCCGGCCGACCTCGCGGTACCGTGGCGCGGCGTGTTCGATATGCGCCCAGGCCGTCCGGTCGACGTCGTAGTTGTCCTTGCCGCCGAGGCTGTAGTCGTAGACGCGGGCGATACTCGGTCGGGTGGTGTCCACACCGACCGGGCGGCGGATGTATTTCTGTGACTGGGACGGCAGGGCAGGCATCGGCATTGACATGGGCTCGCTCACGTGGTTGTGAACTGCAGGATGCAGGGGTAGCGGTCGGGTCGGACGAACGCGCGTTGCCAGATCGGCGCGCCCTCGGTGGATTCGAGGCGAGCCTCGATACAGAAAGTGGCGCTGCCCGTCGGTATGCCGAGCGCTGCGCAGACCGAGTGCTCTGCAACGGTGGGCACCGTGGTCTGGCTGACAACGTCGAGTCGGCCGGATTCCTGGCCGGATCCGTCGAGCAGTATGCCGACGAGTTCGGTCTGTACCGAATCCGCTGTGTCGGACCAGTTCTCCAAATAGATCAGCGGTAGTCCGTCGGCGATCAGTACGCCCGCGTGGACGGTCAGCGGTGTCTGCGGGAGGCGGTCGAGCCGCTCGGCGATCTCCGCCGAGTGGTGCTCACTCGTCGTGGGCGTGCTGGTGGAGGTCCGCACGCCGAGCGCGGTGAGGGTGTCGAGCAACCGGCGCAGCACCGTGGGCGGGGTGGTCACCCGTCCGCCCACTCGTGGACGGCGCTCGATTCCCTCCAAGTGCCGCACCGCTTCTCGAACCGTATGTCTGCTGACCCCGTAGTGCGCCATGAGTTCCCGGTCGCTCGGGAAGCGATCGGCGAACTCGCCGGCCGCCAGACGTGCGCGCAGGTCGGTGAGCACCGTGGACCACAAACTCGGTCCACGTCCCGAATCCTTCGGCACCGCAACTCCTCTCGTACGCACCCGATTCCCCGGCTCGGGCAGCGTGACGGGCTCCGATCAGACATACTTGGAAAGCCAATAGTCCGTACGATACGGCAATCGTCCGGACAAATCATTGTTCAGCGTGAAAACAGGGGTGACCATGACGAAGGCTCATTCGCTCGACATCTCGGCCTACGAGGCCACCAAGGCCGCGGTCGCCGAAGACGCAAGCGCCGGCGCCGGCGCGTTCCGCACGGTGACGACCTGGACCGAAGGCGCGCAAGCCCGCACCACCGCCCGTTCGTTCACCCTCGAAACCGACGAGCCGGCCCCCCTGGGCGGCACCGACAAGGCCATCGACCCGATGGAACTTGTACTCGCCGCCATCGGCACCTGCCTCACCATCGGCTGGGTGACTCAGGCAGTGCAGCGCGGTGTGCAGTATCGGGATCTGCGGATCGAGGTCACCGGCGATTTCGATCTGCGGGGCTATCTCGCACTGGACCAGCAAGTCCGGCCGGGGTTCAGCGGCGTGAACTATGTGGTACACGTCGACACCGACGCTCCCGCCGACGTTCTCGAAGAGATCCGGGCCGCCGCCGAAGCGACCTCACCGATGTTCGACAACGTCAAGAACGCAACTCCCGTGCAGGGCAGCATCGAACAGGTCTGACGCCATCCCCGGCCGGCGCCGGTGAACAGCCGCCCCACAGAAATCGGTATCACCGCCGCATACCCCGTACTGCGTCAGCGCGGGATCGTGCCGGGTGATTCGAACTCTTGACGCTCGTATCCCGAATCTTCCTTTATTCGGGAGGATCTGCACGGACTACCGGCGGCTGTGAACGCGGCCACCGGCGGGGTATGGCCTCGGGGCATCGGCGCGGCCGGCATCGATATCAGGTCGCTGACCGGCGGGTGAATCGGCCGGGACAGATCGCCGCCGGGCTACCGGACTGCTGACGCCGGCTGATCTCCATCGTCATGAGGGGCAGAAGTACAGCGTCGTCTCGTAGCTCAGCGTGCGCAGATCGCCGGACAGGATGCTCACAGTTCTCCTCCCATCAGGCCGGCCCGCCCGCGTTGCCGGGTTCCTGCGGCCGCGGACCACCCGCGAATTTTCGCCGAATGCGGTCTGCGCACCGCACCACATCCCGGGTTGAGTCAGCGGCGCTCGACAAGCGCAGCGGGATGTTCCTGGCGATGCGGCGCTCCCGGGGATCCGCATGCGGGTGGCCCGATCGGCGCTGTCTCGGCGGCCGCACTCGATACCACCATCGAGCCGGCCAGCACCTGTTATAGCCATAACTCATGGGTATCGCCTCTGGTCGGCGCCCTTTCGGTTGCGGACAAATTCGTGACTTCGGCTCCGAGACTGTCACTTCGACCTGCGGCGCGTGGTCGGCCCGCACTCCCCGAACGAAGAACTTGCGAGAAGTTGATGTAACACTTCGCACTCTCTCAGGCATAAGAATGCGTAAGTACAACGTCCCACGTGGGACACCTCTGAAAGGAACAGTGTGAAACACAGCAGTATTCGCACCCTCGCCGCAGCCGTCTCCATCGCCGCCGCCGGCCTCGGTGCGGCCGGTACGGCAGCCGCGGCACCGGTGCAGCTGACCCCGGCGACCCCGGTCACCGACGGCGGCACCGATCCCGGCGCGGTCACCGGTTCCGCGGACGCACTGCTGCCGCTGCTGTCCGGTTCGGCCGAGGCTCCGGCCGACATCGATGGCGAGGCGCCGGCGACCGGGTCGGCGGATTCGCTGGGCCCGCTGCTGGAGCTGCTGGCCACCGGATCCTCCAGCACCCCGGGCACCACCGAGTAAACAACACCGACGTACAACCCCTCGATGGACGATTTCGGCCCCGGGTCGCCGGCGCGGCCACTTCAGTGAGGGACGTACTGCTCCACCCCAAATCTGCGTAGGCTCAGGACCATTGTTTCCGAGCTGCCGAACCCCGGAACGCCAGTCGGCTTCCGGGGTTCGGTCTGTTCCGGCCGGTTATACCCGCACTCCGCCGGGCACGGCCCGCGCAATACGCGCGTGGTTCGACCGGTGGTCGACCTCTGATGGTCGACAACGAGATCATGCTCGGCCCCCGGGAACCGGTGCCGCGCCCCGGTCCGACGATCACAGCCACCGATCCATCGGGCACCATGACAACCGGAGAGCGGCCCACAGATTCGGAATGACGTTCGCGGGTGGGGATGCCCGTCGCGGAATCAGACCTATCCGGCGTCGACCGGGATCAGCGTGCCGACGATCCATTCGTGACCGAACGGGTCCCGCACTCGGCCCTGTCGCGCCCCGTACGGACGGTCCGCGACCTCGTAGACGATCTCTCCGCCGGCCGCGGCCATCCGTTCGGCGAGCCGGTCGGGGTCGTCGGCCACCACCGTGAGCAGCAGGCCGCGGCCGCCGAGCCGCAGGGGGTCCTTGTCGACTTCGTCGGCATCCTTCAGTTCGAACCGTGCCCCGCAGGGCAGCCCGAGTTCGGCGAAGACGACTCGCCCGCCGGCCTCGTCGCGCCGGCGGAGTACGGCGTCGAAAACTTCGCTGTAGTAGCGGATGGCCTTATCGGCTCCCTCGACGACCAGTTTCGGGGTGATCTGCTCGATAACCATGAAGCGAGTATGGGCAGCCGCGATGACCGGCGGCTTGGAGATTTGTCGCCGGTGCTCAGAAACTCGCGACCTTGCCGCGGAAATCGCTGGGTCGCAACCCGCGGTGCCGTTTGAAGGCGGCGCTGAAACCGAACGCGTCCGCGTAGCCGACGGCCTTCGCCACCTGTGCGACCGTGAGATCGCGATCGGCCAGGAGTTCTTCGGCTTCGTCCATCCGGCATTCGGTCAGGTAGGCCAGTGGTGACTGGCCCATGACGTCGGTGAAACGTTTGGCGAACAATGCCCGGGACACACCGGCTTTCGCGGCCAGAGACGCGACCGTCCAACTCGCAGCGGGGCGGCTGTGCATGGCCTCCAAGGCAGGGCCGACCACCGGGTCGGCGGGGCCGCGATACCAGCCCGGGGCGGCGGCGTCCTGACCGTCGAACCAGTCGCGCAGCGTGCAAACCAGTGCCCAGTCGAGCAGGCGGTCCATCATGGCCTGGGCGCCGGCGGGGCGGGCGGCGGCGTCGGCGGCGACGGAGGACATCCAGGCGCAGGTCTCGGCATCGTCGGTCACCACCAGGACGGCGGGTAACGCTCGCAGGAGGCGTTCGTGGCGGCGGCCCGAGGCACGGTAGGCGCCGACGATCAACGCGGTTTCGCCGGCCGCATCGTTCCCCCAGCGCCCTTCGCCCAAGGCGGCTTCGCATTTCGGTTCTTCGAGGAAGCAGGCGATCTCGTATTCGGTGTGCGGGAGCGTGACCGAACCGGCGCGGTCGGCGAGCAGGAAGGGTTCGTTACCACGCACCACCGCGGTGTCCCCGGCGGAGATCCCGCGCTCGGTGCCGTCGGGCAGTAGCAGCGTGCCGCCGCCGCGCAGTACGGTCATCATCGTCAACGGTGCGCGGTCGGCGAACCGGATGGTCCACGGCGCTTCCAGCACCGCGTGGGTGAGTACGGCGCCTTCGGCCCGGATTCCGCCCAGCAGTGTGCTCAAGGGGTCCACATCGCCGAGCGTAGACGAACTCCTATCGAATGTGGATCTTCGTCCATAGATCGTCCATCCGATTCCGGGTGAAATAGAACCGACCGAACAGCCGAGAAATCGGATCACCCTGGAGGATTCCGTGTCATCTACCGCGCTTGCGGACACCGCGACCACCCGCACCGCACTGGTCGTCGTCGCCCACCCCCGACCCGACTCGCTGACCGCCCATATCTCCCGGCTCACCACCCGCCGGCTCACCGCCGCGGGTTACCGGATCGATCTGCTCGACCTGAACGCCGAGAATTTCGATCCCCGAATGACCGATGCCGACCTCCCCGACTGGAACAACCGGGACAAGACCTACTCCCCCGAGGTCGAAAGCCATATGCGCCGCATTCTCGCCGCCGATGTGATCGTCGCGGTGTTCCCGGTGTACTGGATGCAGGTTCCGGCGATCCTCAAAGGCTGGATCGACCGCGTGTGGAACTACGGGTTCGCCTATGGTCGCAGCAAGCCCCGGCTGGCAGGTAAGCGGATGCTGTGGCTCGGGCTCGCCGGCGCGGCGGACGACGATGATGTGGTCGGCCTGATGCAGCAGGCGCTGAGCGCGCAACTCGACGACGGTATCGCCTACTACTGCGGCCTGACGCATTCGTCGGTGGGACTGCTGGCCGGCGCGGAGGAGAAGCCGCAGCGACTCGACGCCGAGGGCAATCTCCTACTCGACGAAGCCCTGACCGGAGCCACGCGCGCCGCCCATTACGAGGCACTGGAACGCCGAGCCATCGGGTTCGTCGACGAATTGCTGGCGACTGCCCGGATAGCGGTCTGACGGCCCGGGCGTCCGAGGTGCCGTCCGGATCGTACGCTGCTGGTAGCCGGCGTCACATCCGCCGCGGAAATAGCGGACGCATCGGCGTGGTTGAACCCCGGTGCCGGCGTCCGAACAGCCCCGGGCCGCACCCCTTCGTCGCTACGAGCGACCACTCGCCGAGAGGCGCTTGTGGGACGCCGACCTTTTGCCGAACGCCGCCGAGCCCAGCGCTCGGCGGCGTTTCGCATTCCGCTGCCCGGCCGCCCGCGCCTCCGGCACATGAGGGGTGGGCCACTTTTCCGACACCGGGCTTGCAAACCTACCCTCCCGTAAGGGTAGATTCGTGGTCGCCGCAGTGGTTGCCGATCATCGATGCCCGGCCATGCGGCCGGTAGTCGGCCCGCACCAGTCCACCCACTCGGCTTCGCCTACAGAATTCCGCGCGGCGACCGTATTCGCCCGCGCACTCGCGTGTCCTATGAACGGAGTCACCGACAGTGCCGACGACACAGCGGTCCGACACCCCCGCCATCTCGGTGGCGGCGGCGCTGCGCAACCCGAAACGAATCCGGACAGAGGTACTGGCCGGCCTCGTCGTAGCGCTGGCGCTGATTCCCGAGGCGATCTCGTTCTCGATCATCGCGGGCGTCGATCCCCGAGTGGGATTGTTCGCCTCGTTCACCATGGCGGTCACCATCGCGATCACCGGCGGCCGGCCCGCCATGATCTCGGCGGCGACGGGTGCGGTCGCGCTGGTCGTCGCGCCGGTGGTGCGGGACCACGGACTCGACTACCTGATCGCGACCGTGCTCCTCGCGGGACTGTTCCAGGTGGCGCTCAGCGTCGCGGGAGTGGCGAAGCTGATGCGGTTCATACCGCGCAGCGTCATGGTCGGGTTCGTGAACGCGCTGGCGATCCTGATCTTGCTCGCCCAGTTGCCGCATCTGATCGGGGTGCCGTGGCTGGTCTATCCGATGATCGCGGTGGGGCTGGCGATCATCGTGGGACTGCCGAAACTCACCACCGCCGTCCCGGCGCCGCTGGTGGCGATCATCGTGCTCACCACGGTCACGCTGGTGTTCGCGCTGCACGTGCCGAATGTCGGCGACGAAGGCGAACTGCCGTCGAGCCTGCCGATTCCGCTGCTGCCGGATGTGCCGCTCACGCTGGAAACACTGCGCATCATCGCCCCGTACGCGCTGGCGATGGCGCTGGTGGGCCTGCTGGAATCACTGCTCACGGCCAAACTCGTCGACGACATCACCGACACCCATTCGGACAAGACCCGCGAAGGCTGGGGACAGGGCGTCGCGAATATCGTGACCGGATTCTTCGGCGGTATGGGCGGTTGCGCCATGATCGGCCAGACCATGATCAATGTGAAGGCATCCGGCGCCCGCACCCGCATCTCCACCTTCCTCGCCGGTGCGTTCCTGCTGATCCTGGTCGTCGGACTCGGCGGGCTGGTCGCGCAGATTCCGATGGCGGCGCTGGTCGCGGTCATGATCATGGTGTCGGTCGGCACCATGGACTGGCATTCGATCGCACCGGCCACGCTGCGCCGGATGCCGATCGCGGAAACCACCGTCATGCTGGTGACCGTCGGCGTCACCGTTGCCACCCACAACCTCGCCTACGGAGTGATCGTCGGGGTGCTCACCGCGATGGTGGCGTTCGCGCACCGGGTCGCGCATTTCACCGAGGTCGCGCCGGACACCACGGCCGGAACCGACGGCGACACCCGCGTCTACAAGGTCCGCGGGGAACTGTTCTTCGCCTCCAGCAACGACCTCGTCTATCAGTTCGACTACGCCGGCGACCCACCCAATATCGTGATCGATATGTCCGATACACATATCTGGGACGCCTCCACCGTCGCCGCCCTCGATGCCATCACCACCAAATACGCGGCCAAGGGGAAACGCGTGGAGATTCTCGGTTTGAACGCGGCGTCGGTGGCCCGGCACCAGCAGCTGTCCGGCCATCTGGCCGGCGCCCACTGAGATGAACGGCGGGGACTACCTGCAGATCGGGCAGGTCGCGGAACGAACCGAGCTCTCGCTCAAAACCATCCGCCACTACGACGAGGTCGGGTTGGTACGGCCGTCGGCGCGGTCCGGCGGTGGGTTCCGGCTCTACACCGAGGCCGATGTGGACCGGCTGCTGGTGATCCGGCGGATGAAACCGCTCGGCTTCACACTCGCGGAGATGAAACAACTGCTGGAAAGTCTCGATACCCTCGGCGATCCCGCGGCCACCGACGACCGGCGTGCCGGGGCTGTGAACGAGCTGCTGAGCTTCCGGGAGAAAGCGCGCGAGAGCGCCGAACGGTTGCGCAAACAGCTGGCCTACGCGGAGGAGTTCACCGAACTGCTCACCGACCGGGTGCGGCCGACAGGCGATTCGGCAACACCCGACCGCCTCCCCAACTGACATCCGCCGCCGGAACGGTGCGCGGCGCGACGGCACCGTGGCGACCGGTAGGCGGACGGACCGCCGACCGGTAGGCGGACGGACCGCACCACCCACACGAACGCCGGCCCCCGGCCGGAATGCGCCACCGTCGTTGCTCGGGCGGACGTCGTGGAAACGGCCGGTACAAATGTGGTCGGCGAGCATGTGCACCCGCGCCCGCAGCGACGTGACCCGCAGCGCCTCGCGCGGACTCGGCCTCCGCATCCGCCGGACCGCTGGAGTCCCGCGACCGGTACGCGATCGGGCACCGTCCGGGCCGTGTCCCACAGCGTCGGCGCGTAGTTCACGGGGAACTGTCCGAACGCGCAATCCGGGCTTCGATCCCCCGGCGGCGATGGTGTCGGCGACCGGAATGCGGGCCCGAGATTCCGCGCCGGCCGGGTCGCGCGGACAGTACGGCTACTGCGACGCCGCGGAGTATTACGGCGACTGCTCCGCACCCGCTATCCGGGCTTCGATTCCCGCGACGATGGTGTCGGCGACCAGCCGCGCGTGCCGGCGCACCGCGGTTTTCCCGAGCGGGTCCGACGGGGACATGCGGGTCGCCAGCGGGAGCGCGGCGTACGGGGCGGTCGCGCCGTGGGCGATGAGGAAATGCAGCGAGCGGAGATCGTCGCGGTGCAGAATCTTGCGCTGGAGCAGCGGTTTCAGGGGTTCGGCGAGCAGTACCGATATCGGCTGGATGTGCCGGTCGTACAGGTAGGTGAGGCGGGGGCTTTCGATTGCCGCTTCCGTGCTGATCAGACGTACTACGTCGGGGTAGTCGGCCTGTAGTTCGAGGAAGCGGACGATCCCGGCGTGGAACTCCGCCAGCGGGGTCGGGCCGGTGCGTTCGGGCCGGATCTTCAGCAGTGTGACCGCGTTCGCGAAGATCCAGTCCGCGACCGCGTACCAGAGCGCCTCCTTCGACCCGAAGCGCTGGTGGATCAGGTTGTGGCTCACGCCGAGTTCCCGGTTGATCGCGGCGACCGAAGCACCGGCGAACCCGTCGCGGGCGAAAACGCGCAGCGCGGCGGCCAGGATCTCGTCCACCGGGGCGGGTGTTTCCCCGGCCGGGGGTCTGCCCCGCCCTTTGCGCGGCCCTCGCGACACCGGTGCGATATCCATGGCCGCGATTATATTGACTGCAATCAATTTTTCTGCGACTGTGAGCCCAGCCACTTCGCGCTCCGGGGACGAGGGATCGCCGCGGCCCGGCCCGCACCCGCCTGCACCGCAGCGCCCGACGAGGACTGGATACTGCTATGGAATCCTTTGTGCACCTGCGGAAAGGCACGACTCCCGACCGGCTGCACGCCGATCTCGACGGACTCAAGGACGATGAACTGGGGCGCGGTGGTTTCACCGGGCGCACCGCACAGTTGTATCGGCGCAACGACCCGGTGAGCTACCGCGCCACCGGCCCGCTGGCTCCGGTGGATGTGCTCGCCGACGCGCTGAAACCCACCGACTCGACGGATCCGGCGGGTTCGCCGCTGCTGCTGTTCTCCAATGCCGACTGCCGGATCTCACTGAGCCGGCGCTCCCAGGAGATGCCATTCTTCGCCCGGTACATCGACGGCGATCTACTCTCGTTCGTACACAAGGGTTCCGGGCTGCTGGAAACCGAATTCGGGCCGATGCGCTACCGCGAAGGCGACTGGGTGTACGTGCCGAAGGCGTGCACGTTCCGTCAGGTTCCCGAAAGCGAAACCACGCTGCTCATGATCGAGGCGACCGAGGAGTTCCGGATCCCGCCGGCGGGGCCACTGGGCCGGCATTTCCCGTTCGATCCGAATCGGATGACGATCCCGGAACCCGCGCCCATGGACGACGACGGCCGCGACGAATACGAGGTTCGGCTGGTCCACGAGGGCGGCCCGACCTCCCTGTTCTATCCGCATCATCCGCTGGACGTGGTGGGCTGGCAGGGCGACAATTTTCCGTTCACCTTCAATATCGCCGACTACAACGTGGTCCTCTCCGATACGGTGCACCTGCCCGCCACGGTGCATCTGTTCATGCAGGCCACCGGCGTGTACGTGATGAACTTCCTGCCGAAACGGGCCGAATCGGCGCCGGGCACGGAAACGATCCCCTGGTATCACCGCAATGCCGACTACGACGAGATCGCGTTCTTCCACGGCGGCGACATGTACGGCGTCCCGATGCCGCCGGGATTGATCTCGCATGCACCGCAGGGGGTACACCACGGGGCCCCGGAGAAGATGCGGGAGCGCGCGCGGCGTAAGCGGGCGGAGATCAGCCATATCGGCTGGACCACCATCGCCGTCGATACCCGCCGGCGCCTGATCCCCTCCCCCGAAATCTTGGCGAACAACCTCGGCGCGCACTGAACCGGTCCACTCGCCCCGGCCGGCCGGTGGCCGGGAACCGGCCGAGCCCGAACCACACCGAGTCCCGGCGCGCCACCGGGCACGACGGTGGGCGGGATATCTCGCTTCGAAAGACGAAGGCAGGCAATTCATGTCGCATCATGTCGAACGCACCCCGTACGTGATCGCCTACGCGAACACCTCCGGCACCCGGGACGCCTACGGCGGTCTCACCGAAATGGTCACCCTCGATTCGATTCTGGTGAAACCGGCCGATCTGGCTTCGGAAACGGTGCTGGTGCTCATGCACCCGGTGTCCAGCGGCACCTATCTGCCGATCGTCACGGCGCTGGCCAAGGCCGGCCACCATATCATCGTCTGCAACAGCCGCTACCGGGGCGCCGATGCCGCGCTGCTCATGGAGAAGGTGGTGCAGGATCTCGGCGAATGTATCCGGGACGCGAAACAGCGGCTCGGCTACCGGAAGGTGGTGCTGGCGGGCTGGAGCGGCGGCGGATCGCTATCGGTGTACTACCAGCAGCAGGCCCAGCACCCGACGGTGACGGCGAGCCCGTCCGGCGACGGCCCGGACCTCACCGAATTGGACCTGCCGCCCGCCGACGCGATACTGCTGATGGCCGCCCATATCAGCCGCCATCACACGCTCACCGAATGCATCGACCCGTCGATTCTCGACGAATCCGATCCCACCCGGCGCGACCCCGAACTCGACCTCTACAACCCCGGCAACCCCAACCAGCCGCCCTACAGCCAGGATTTCGTGGCCCGTTTCCGGCAGGCCCAGCACGACCGCAACCGCCGGATCACGGCCTGGGTCAAGGAGAAACTGGCCGCCATCCAGGCTTCCGGCCGCCCGCAGGACGAACACTGTTTCGTCGTCCACGGCACGATGGCCGATCCCACGGTTCTCGACCCGGCCCTGGACCCCAACGACCGCACGCCGGGCGAGTCCTACCTCGGCGAACCACAGGAGGTGAACATGGGCGCGTTCGGTCTCGCCCGGTTCACCACCCTGCGCAGCTGGCTGTCGCAGTGGAGTATCGACGACGCCCGCGGCGACGCGGTGGCCTGCGGCCCGGATATCGCCGTGCCGACGCTGGTGCTCTACAACGCGGCCGACAATGTCTGCACGCCCTCGCACGCCCACCGCATCTACGAGGCCCTGGGTTGCGCGGACAAGGAACTGCACGAGATCCCCGGCGCGAACCACTATTACCTGGGCCCGGGCCAACGCGAACCGCTGGCCAAAGCTATCGGGCTGGTGGACGGCTGGCTGCGGACACGGGGCCTCGGCCCGGCGGAATGAGCGTTCAGCACAGACTACCGGGGCGGGGGCGAAGTGGCCCCCGCCGCCGCCCGCGTCCCGGGCCGTCCGCTGCTGGGACTACGCGCACCTCCGCCCGGCCGGAACACGCCGCACCGAAACGGGAGATAATGCAGTGATGGACTCCGCGACGACAACCGGCGCTCTCGACGGTATCCGCGTACTCGAGATCGGCACCCTGATCTCCGGGCCCTTCGCCGGGCGGCTACTCGGCGATATGGGCGCCGAGGTGATCAAACTCGAACCACCGGACGCCCCCGACCCGCTGCGCACCTGGGGCCAGGCCGAACTCGACGGTCACCATTTCTTCTGGACCGTGCACGCCCGGAACAAGAAAGCCGTCACCCTGAACCTGCGGGAAGACGCCGGCCGCGATCTGTTTCTCGAGCTGGCGGAGAAATCCGACATCATCGTGGAGAACCTGCGGCCGGGCACGCTGGAACGGTGGGGTCTCGGTTACGACGTGCTGCGAGAACGTAATCGCGGCATCATCCTGGTCCGGGTGTCCGGTTACGGGCAGACCGGCCCGGACGCACAGAAGGCCGGATACGCCTCGGTCGCCGAGGCCACCAGCGGGCTGCGCCATATGAACGGTTTCCCCGGCGGCCCGCCGCCGCGGCTGGCGCTCTCCCTCGGCGACAGCCTCGCCGGCATGTTCGCCGCGCAGGGCGCCCTGGCGGCGCTGTACCGGCGGACGGTCACCGGCGAGGGTCAGGTCGTCGACGCCGCCCTCACCGAAGCCTGCCTGGCCGTCCAGGAATCCACGATCCCCGACTACGACGTCGGCGGGGTCGTCCGCGGCCCCTCGGGCACCCGGCTGGAAGGGATCGCCCCGTCGAATATCTACCGCACCGCCGACGGCAGCTGGGTGGTGATCGCGGCGAACCAGGACACCGTGTTCCGCCGCCTGTGCGCGGCCATGGGGCGTCCGGAACTCGCCACCGACCAACGTTTCGTCGAACACACCGCACGGGGCCGCAACCAGGACGAACTCGACAAGATCATCGGCGAGTGGGCGGCGCAGCGGCAGCCCCGGGACATCATCGATCTGCTGAACAAGGCCGGCGTGATCAGCGGCCCGATCAACACGGTCGCCGAAGTGGTCACCGACCCGCAACTCAACGCCCGCGGCATGATCGCCGACCACTACGACGAACGGATCGACCGGAACATCAAGGGTCCCGGTGTGATTCCCGTTCTGTCGGCGACACCGGGCACCATCCGCAACGCGGGGTCCGCGCGGCCTGGTCAGCACAACCAGGACGTGTACACCGGTCTGCTCGGCAAGAACACCGAAGAACTGGAAGTCCTGCGCACTCGAGGGATCATCTGACGCGCAACCTCGGCACAGGTCGGCGGAGGTACCGCTCTGCCCGGGTCCCGCGGTCACGGCGGCGCCGGGTCTACACGCCGGACGGTGGTCACCAGGCGGCCGACGCGCTGGGCGACGGGCGCGAGCGTGTCGAGTGCGGCGAGCCGGTCCTGGGTGGATACCGCCCCGGTTCCCCGAGGTTCGTCGCGGCCACCCTCCCCTTCCGGCTCTGGACGCGATACCTGGACGAGGCGGGCCGAGCAGTCGATAGGGCAAGGACAGCGGGGGCCGGCGGTGGTGGGTCCGTCGGCCTGCTCAGGCAGGGGCCGGCTCCCGGGCGGCGGTACCGAACGGGCCGTAGATCTCGCCGCCGATTCGTGCGGCTTCGTCGATGTAGTGCGTCAGGGCCGCGCGGGAGCGGTTCAGTGTGGCTATCCGGTCGTCCAGGCGATGCAGGCGGGTGCGCATGGCCGTCAGCAGTTCGGGACAGCCGAGGAGTTCGGGGGCTTCTCCGGTTGCGCACGGCAGCAGGTAGGCGATGTCGTCGGTCGACAGGCCGGCGTCGAGAAGGTGGCGGATCTGCTTCACCCTGACGATATCCGCCTCGTCGTACACCCGGTATCCGGCCGCGTTCCGGACCGGCTCCAGCAAGCCCTGTGCTTCGTAGTACCGCAACTGGTGGGTGTTGACCTCGGTCCGGCGGCTCAGCTCACCGATATGCACCGTTTCTCCTTGACCTTCATACCGGTATGAACGTTCACCATGTTGTCATGAACTCTCGAAGTCATTCCGGCATGGATTTACTGGCGGCCTACATCTCGGTGTGGAACGAGCGGGACCCGAGCATCAGACAGGCGATCGGTGCGGAGATCTTCACCGCCGGCGCTCACTACGTGGACCCCAACACCTCGGCACAGGGCAGGTCGGCGATAGATACCTACATCGCGAGCTGGCAGCAGCAATTCACCGACTGTTCTTTCGTCCTCGGCGAATCGTCCGGCCACCACGATATCGCGCACTTCACCTGGAGTTTCGGTCCCGCCGACGGCCCACCGGCGGGAACGGGCCGCGACGTCGTGGTGTTCGAGCAGGGCCGGATCAGCAAGATCTACGGCTTCTTCTGCTAGCCCCTGCAGCTCAGAGCAGGGCGGTGCGGGGAGTTTTCAGGCCGAGGGCGGTGGCGCCGGCGAGTTCACGGGTGGTGTCGTAGTCGAAGATCACGTGGCCGCTCAGCACATCCACATCGCGTTTCAGGCGCTGCAGCGGATGGTCGGTGAAGTGGACACTGCCGCCGGAAGCGTGCACGAGATCGGCGATGATCGTGCGGGATTCGCGGACGATGTAGGCGGCGGCGAGGCGGGCCTGGGCGCGGACCGGAACCTGGACGGGCGTACCGGCATCGAGGAGGGATTCGATCTCGGCGACCGTATCGTCGAGCAGGCCGCGAAGGGCACGTAGCCGCACGCGCGCGTGGCCGAGGTGCGCCTGGGCCAGGGGTTTGTCCAGTTGGCGGGCGCCGCCCTCGTAGAGGATGCGGCCTTCGAGGCGGTCGGTGTAGATATCGGTGGCTCGTTCGGCGGCGCCGAGGGCGGGCATCGAGGCGGCCAGCGCCAGCGCGGGGACCAGCGGCCAGCGGTAGGTCGTGGCGTCGTGCAGGGCCGCGCCGGGGGCCGATCCGCTGTTGATATCGAACGAGCGGACCAGGCGATGGTCGCCGACGTGCGCATTCCGGATCACGACATCGTTGGAGCCGGTGGCGCGCATACCTTCGGTGTGCCAGACGTCGTCGATCGTGATATCGGTGGCGGGCAGCAGGGCCAGCGCGGGATAGAGGCCGTCGTCGGGGCCGCACAGTGCGCCGACCATGATCCAGTTCGCACCCATGACGCCGGTGGCCCAGGACCAGCGGCCGGACAGCGTGATACCGCCGTCGGCGGGGACACCGCGGCCGGTCGGGGCGAGCGGAGCCGGGCACAGGAACGGACCGGTGCCGTATGCCTGCGCCTGCGCCTGTTCCGGGAACAGGGCGAGCAGCCAGTTGTGCAGGGTGTAGAAGCCCAGGGTCCACGCGCTGGAGACGCAGCCGTGCGCCATTCGGCGGATCGGATCGAGGATGGCGGGGAATTTCTCCTGGCGGCCGCCGAATCGGTGCGGGACGAGATATTCGAGGAAACCGGACGCGACCGCATCGGCGAGAGTCTGGTCGGGCAGGCGTCGCAATTGTTCTGCGGCCCGCGCTCTTTCGGCCAGAGCATCGACGAAGTTCTGAGTGATTCCGGGGGTGTTCTCCGGCGCGGCCGCAACCATGGCCGCGACGGTAACATACCCAAAAGTATGGAGGAGGCGGCTTCCGGAATCCGGTAATGCGAGCGACATACCGCGGCAAATACTGGCATTTACTGGACTTCCCTGGAATCGCGCCCTAGATTCTCCCCCATGCCCACCGCCGAGGCGCTCGAACAGCGCATAGCCGAGCTGCGCACACAGGTGCGCCGCGCCGCCGGATCCGGGGATCGGACGGCAGCGCGTCGGTTGCGCGCCGAATTACGTACCGCCGAAGCGGAATGGGACGCGGCAGTTCTCGGTACCCCCGCCCCCGCCGGCCCACCCCGGCAGCAATCGGGCGCGGTGCCGGTGCGCGAACACGTGCACCGCGCGCTCACCCTGCTCTCGGTACCGGCCGCTCCGAAGCTCGTACTGGCCGTACACGAAGCCTTCTTCTCGGGGGAACTGGTGGCGGCCCGGCTCACCAGCCTGCGCCGGGACGAGGAGCGGTCGTTCCGCGCGGCCCCGTACGCCCGCCCGTACTACGTCTGCGCGGCCCTCACCACCGATCTGCTGGCCCCGGCCCGCGGCCTGCTGGCGGTGAGCACCTGGCCGGCGGCGCAGCGTATGGTCGGGCCGCTGAGTCCGCGGGTGGACCTGCTCACCGCCGCGACCCGCCTGGCCCGGCATCTGGCCGAGCACGGCGATACCGCCGCGCGACAGCGGGTGCTGTGGCAGCTGGCGGTATCCATCCCGGGCGCCACCGACGGGACCGCGATCGACCCGGACGTGGTGCTGGCGGCCGCGGAACGCGAACTCGAGGTGCACAGAGAAGACGACATACAGCAGCGGGCCGACGCCGCGGAGCGGGCACAGCGGCAACTGGCGGATCCCGCGGCGCAATTGTTCGGCACACGGCTGGCCGTGGCCGGACGGCGAAGGAACGAGGCCTGAGATGACTCTTGCGCAGAAATCCCTGACCACCCGCCTGGACGAGCTGCGCGGCGCGGCCCCGGCCGGCCGCCACAATGCCCGCACCATCGCGGCACTCACCGCCAATCCGGGGTGCGCGCGCCGGGCGTTACTGGATGCCGCGGCGGTGGACAAAACCGTGATCGCCCGCGAACTCGGGTTTCCGCCGCAGTTCGGCCAATCGCCGTTCGCGATCACCCGCGGTAACTCGTTCGAGGCCATGGTGAAGGCACACGGCTGCGCCGAACTGCTCCGGTTGCTGCGGGAGGAACTCGGGCTGAGCATTCCCGAGGTGGGCTACCACGATCTCGCGACCGTGGGCGACAACGCCACCAACTCGATCCGCTATCAGCGCACGAAACAGCTACTCGGGCAGGCGTTGAGTTCGGGCCAGGGCACACTGTTCGACCACCCGATGCTGCGACTCGAGATCGCGGGCGCCACCGCATACCTGGAACCCGATGTGGTGGCGCTGCAGATCGGCGGGAAGTTCTATGTCGTGGAGATCAAATCGTTCGCCATCGTCGACGGCCAGGCCGATCCCACGCAGGTCGCCTCGGCGGCGCGGCAGTCGGCGGTATATGTCCTGGCGATGCGGGAACTCCTGCGCGACCTGGGGTATTCACCGGACGCCGTGGCGCACGAATCGATCCTGGTGGCCGCGCGGGATTTCACCAACCGTCCGGTGGCGGCGAAACTCGATCTCCGTAAACAGCTCGCGGTGATCGGGCGGCAGCTCTCCCGGCTCACCTCCATCGATTCCCTGCTGGACCTGGTGCCCGACGGTGCGTCGTTCACACCGGGTGAGGGGCTGGCGGACACCGTCTCGGCGATTCCGTCCCGGTACGCACCGGAATGCATGTCCAGCTGCGAATTGGCGTTCGCCTGCCGCGCCGAGGCCCGGGCGCAGGGGTCGGTGGATACGCTGGGCCGCGGAGTCTGCGACGACCTCGGCGGGATCGACAATCTCGACACCGTACTGGCGCTCGCCGAGGGCACCCTCGAGCCGGCCCCGGAGCATGCCGATATCGCCGAGATGCTGCGCCAGGCACATGCCCTGCGACTCGAGGTCGCAGGATGAGGGGGGCACGCCCAGCGGCGGCAGTGCCGCATAACCACACAGCCCCCCAGCTCACCCCCATAGGCCCCGGCCTGAATGGGCAGCAACCGAGGGCGGCGATACCTCACCACGCGACACCCCGGCTCATCGTCACCCGTCCCATGAGCGAGACGCCGGCAGCGTCGCGTAACCACGCCGGCCCCCCGCTCACCGTCCCCGGGCATGGTATGACCGAGTCGGGCCCGGAGGTGGTAGCGCGGCATCACTACAGAGCGGTCCCGTTCATCGCCACCGAATCGAGCATGCGTGGGTCGGGCCCGGAGGCGGCGGTATGAGTGTGCTGAGCGCGCTCGCCAAGGCGACCGCGGCGCGGACCGGTCGCGCCGAACCCATTGCGGCCCGGCGGCACTACCACCTCGCGGACCGTCCGCTGGTGCTCGTGCCACTGCGGCTGGCCGGTGAGGCCGCCGCACCGCTGGCGGTGATGCTCGGTACGGCGCCGGAGGATTCGACGGTGCTGATCGTGGCGCAGCCGCGCGACCGGATCCTGCGCCTGCGTTTCATCGAACAGCTGGCCGACCGCGTCCTGCCGTATATTTCGGCGTTCTGCGAGAACGCCGAGGAACTGACGGTCAAATCGACCGGCGAGACCTATCTGCGCTACCTCGATGCCCCGCAACTGCTGGTGCCCAATCTCGGTGGTGTGCAGTTCCTGCGGTTGCTGGGCCGCTCGGTGCGATTCCATCGCACCGAGGGCGAGAACGCCGTCCCGGAATCGCTACCGCTGCTGGGGCGCTGGCTCACCTGGTTCGGTGATCGCTCGGATTTCCCGGGATCCAGTGTCTGCCTGGCGATGACCTCGGTGCTCACCGCGCATTGGGCGTCGGGGCAGTCCGCGCTGGAGGATGCGAATCTGGCCGCCCTGCTCGGCTGGATCGACCCGCCCGCCGGGCTCACCGGCGCCCAGGCCGCCGCCCTCGCCGAGGATCCGCTCGCCGCGCCGCCCGCCGGTCCCGCCACCGACCCCGGATTCGACAACGAGGAACTGGCACCGCTGATCGCCGCCTACGACAGTGCCGAACACGAATGGGCGAAAGTCATTGCCGCCGAACGGCTCGAGCAGGCGTTGCGGGGCCAGGTGGAACCGACCTGGCGGCTGATGTGGCGGGCGGTGGAGCTGCTGCGCGAACTGCCCGAAGGCGCCAGCGTGGACCGGCGCTGGACCGACGACCGGTCGGCTTTCTCCTGGTTCGTCTCCGATATTCCGGAGGGCTACCCGCAGGCCCGGCGCGACTCCGCCGTCTCGGCGACCCGGCGGCTGCTCAAACAGGAACAGGCCCTCGACACCTTCCAGGCCCAGCGGGCGTTCGACGATCCGCGGGTACTGATCGAATACCGGCTCGTCGGCGAGGCGTTCCAGGGCACTGTCGTCGAGTCCGAACCCGAGCGGCGGGCGAAACCGAAATCGCGGGAGGTCCCGCGGCCCTATGTCTGGGTGCACACCACCGATCCGTTCCGCGGCCGCGTCGGCGAAACGTTGTTCCGGATCGACCGGCCCGCTCAGAAAGCCGAAGTGGTCGCGGTCGCCGACGATGTGGTCCAGCTGGAGCTGGTGAGCGGTATGGGTCAGGGCAAGAACCCGGCTGTGGGCAGCGTGCCCGAAGAGGGCGACCCGATCGGTTTCGCCCGCTTCTCCCCCAGCGGATTCGGCGGGCCGCCCGCCAAGCTCCCGCCGCGCGAGGAGACACCGTGGACGCACGGCGGACCCCCGCCCGACCCGTCGGCCGAACATGTGGAGGAGTGGTCGTGAGCGAGCGACAGCGAGTGAACCATCAGCGCGGCGCACAAGTACGCACGACGAAACCGAGCACAGCCGAGGCGCGGTCGTGAGCACAGCCGACGCGGTGATCGGCGCGATCCTCACCGATCTCGACAACACCGCGCACCGGGCGCTGGTGGTGGATTCCCCGCCCGGTGCCGGAAAGTCCACGCTGGTGGTACGCGCCGCCCGGCAGCTGGCCGCCGCCGACGACGAGCAGCGGATGATCGTCGCACAGACCAACGAACAGGTCGACGACCTCATCGACCGGCTCGCCACCGCCGACCCCGAACTGCGGATCGGGCGCCTGTCGGCCGGCGACTACCGGCCCAGCGCCCGGATCGACCGCGAGAATGTGGATGTCGCCACCCGCCCCGCCGACCTGGAACGCTGCGCCATCGTGATCGGCACGGCCGCGAAATGGGCCACGCTGGACGAAGGCCGCTGGTCGTATGCGATCGTCGACGAGGCGTATCAAATGCGCTCGGATATGTTGCTGCGCATAGCCAACCGCTTCGAACGCGGGCTGTTCGTGGGTGACCCCGGCCAGCTCGACCCCTTCGCCACCGTCGATTCCGACCGGTGGGCGGGCCTGTCCTGGGATCCGACCATGAGCGCGGTCGCGGTGATGCTCAACCACAACGACGGTATCCCGGTGCATACGCTGCCCGTGTCGTGGCGGCTCCCGCCCTCGGCGGCGTCGGTGGTATCCGCCGCGTTCTATCCGTTCGCCCCGTTCGAGGCCGGGACCCGGCCGGAGCAGCGGCGGCTGGAATTCGGCACCCGCGGGCTGCGTGGGCCGGTGGACGAGGTACTGGACGAGGCCGCCGCCCACGGCTGGGCCTACTACGAACTGCCCGCCCGGCACACCCTGCGCACGGACGGCGAAGCGGTCGCCGCCATCGCCGACCTCACCTGCCGGTTGCTGGAACGCGGCGGTATCGCCCATTCCGAACAGGGCACCAGGGAAGTCGATGCGACCCGGATCGCCGTCGGCACCGCGCACCGCGATCAGGCCCAGGCGGTGCGGGATGCGCTGGCTCCGACGATCGCCGCCGAGGTCACCGTCGATACAGCCAACCGGTTGCAGGGCCGCGAATACGATGTCACGGTCATTCTGCATCCGCTGTCGGGCCGCCGCGACGCGGGTGCGTTCCATCTGGAGGCCGGGCGGCTGTGTGTGCTGGCGTCACGGCATCGGCACGCCTGTATCGTCGTCGGCCGCCGCGGGATCGACGAACTGCTGGACGCGCACCCGTCCGCCGAACCCGTCTACCTGGGAGTACCGGTGAAATTCCCGGACGGCTGGGAGGCCAACCAGGCCGTGCTCGACCGGTTGGCCGCCCACCGCATCCCGGCACGCTGAACGGGCCCGATTGCCATGTCCGCGGTCGCGAGGCACCATTGCGGGCATGCGAGTCGTGATCGAGCTTCGCCCCTCTCCTGAAATCCTCTCCACGGCAAGCGGATCCGCCGCCGGTATATCCGCCACCGAGCTCACCGGCGAACTGCCCGGATTCGTTCTCGACTCCGGTTTCTCCCCGGTCACCCTGCCACCGGCGGCACAGGCGGTGGCCGATACCGCGCAGCCGGGCACCGGCTCGTACCTGGTACGCGGGGAAATCCCGGACGGAGACCGGGCCGCCCGCGAGGCGCTGGCCGGTTCCGCCGGGGTGACCGGGGTTTTCGCGGACCCGGTGATCGAACCGGTCCGCACCTGTGGTGACGACGGTGCGGTGGGCGATTGGAACACGGTCGCCGAACTGCTGGGTCGCGTGGAACTCACCGCGGCCGGGCTCACCGGCGAGGGTGTGGCGGTGGCCGTGCTCGATTCCGGGATCAACGCGGCGAAAGTGCGGGCGGCGAGCGGCGCCGAGATCACGATCGATCCGGCCCGCAGCTGGAATCCGGCCGGAGTAACCGGTACGGCCGGCGAGTTCGCGGTGGGCCACGGCACCATGTGCGCCTTCGACGCGCTCATCGCGGCCCCGCGCGCGACCTTCCTCGATATCCCGCTGCTGCAGAGTTCCCGGACCGGCGGCAGTGAGATGGACGGTCTGCTCTCCGATGCCCTGGCCGCCTTCGCGTATCTGCGCACCGTGCTCACCCAGCAGCCCGCGGAGCGCCGGGCGCTGGTGGTCAGCAACAGCTGGGGTGCGTTCTCACCGCAGTGGGATTTCCCGGTCGGCGACCCGGGCAACTATTCCGACAATCCCGGCCACCCGTTCAATGTCATCGTCGGATCACTGGATGCGGCGGGCGCCGATATCCTCTTCGCCGCCGGTAACTGCGGACGCGACTGCCCGGACGGACGCTGCGCCTACCCCGAGCGGCCCATCACCGGGGCGAATTCGCATCCGAACGTCTTATCGGTGGCGGGTGTCGATACCGGCGGGCAGCGGGTGGGGTATTCGTCGCAGGGCCCGGGCCGGCTGGCCGACCGCAAACCCGATATCTGTTCCTACACCCATTTCCTCGGCTCCACCGCCTTCGGCGCGGAGGTGCCCGACACCGGTACCTCGGCGTCCTGCCCGGTGCTGGCCGGTGTGGTCGCCGCGTTCCGGACGAAATGGCCGGCCACGCGGATCCCACCGGCCCGCCTACGCGAGCTGCTGCACCGCACCGCGGCCGACCGGGGTGGCGCGGGATTCGATCACGATCACGGGTACGGCGTCGCCGAACCCCGGGCATTGCTGGCCGAACTCCAGAAGGCGGCCACCCGGGCGTAATCTGGTCTGGTGCTGCTGCTGACCATCGATCTGCCCCGGGATTGGGTGCTGGCCGACGCACTGCGCGCCCTGGACCTCGCCGAGGACGAGGTCGACTGCGAATACGGGCTCATCGCGCTCGACCCCGACGCCGGCCGTTTCGCGCTGCGGGTCGCCGACGCGGCGGCGGCCCGGCTGACAGTCTCGGGCGTGGCTCGTGTGTTCGCCGATCCACCGATCGGATCCGGCACCGCCGACGCCCCTCCGGACGAACCCGGAAACATTGAATAACCAGCTATTTCATCGGATTTCACGGACGTTCCCGGCACGTACGGGGTGCTGTGAACGGTCACAGGATGTGGTATCCGTTGCTCGTGGAAGGAACACCGTTCGGCCGTTACCGGCTGCTCGATCTGCTCGGCGCCGGGGCCATGGGGGAAGTGCACCGCGCCTACGACACCGGAACCGACCGGCTGGTGGCGGTGAAAGTCCTCGCGCGCGAGTTCGCCCACGACGCCCTGTACCGTAAACGTTTCCAGCGGGAAGCCCAGGTGGCGGCCCGGCTGGCCGAACCACATATCGTGCCGATCCACGATTTCGGCGAGATCGACGGCCGCCTGTTCCTCGATATGCGGCTGGTGCAGGCGCCCAATCTGGCCGAACTGCTCGCGGAACGGGGCCGATTGGACGCCGGCGAATCGGTCGAGGTGATCGCCCAGGTCGCTGCGGCACTGGATGCGGCGCACGCCGAAGGACTCGTGCACCGGGATGTGAAACCGTCCAATATCCTGGTCACGCCGCAAAGTTTCGCCTATCTGATCGATTTCGGGATCGCGCGTAGCGAGGAGGACACCACCGTCACCACCACGGGCGCGGTGATCGGCACCTTCGCCTATATGGCCCCGGAACGGCTCGCGGACGACGCGTCGGGCGCCCGCTCGGATGTGTACTCGCTGGCCTGTGTCCTCTACGAATGCCTGGTGGGCGCCAAGCCCTACCGCGGCGAGAGCATGCAACGCCAGATCGCCGCGCACCTCAACGACCAACCGCCGCTGCCGTCGACCGCGGGACTGCCGCGACCGTTCGATGCCGTCATCGCCAAAGGTATGGCCAAGAATCCCGCCGACCGCTACGAAACCGCGGGTGAACTGGCGGCCGCTGCCCGGGCCGCCCTGTGGGAGCCACCGACCGCACCGTCGCCGGCCGGGCACAAACCGCTCACGCCGGCGGTGCCGGCTCCGACTCCACTCCCCGCCACACCGGACCCGGGTGGCCCGGCGGCCGGGGACCCATTTACTGCTTCGGCTGCGCCGGTGGACCCGCTTCCGGTTACCCCCGCAACCGGGATCCCGCAACCAGTCTCGACCGTGCCCGCCGACCAGCATCCAGTTCCGGTCGCACCCGGGGACCCGCTTCCGGTCTCGGCCGCAACCGGGTATCCGCAACCAGTCTCGACCGTGCCCGCCGACCAGCATCCGGATCCGGCCGCACCCGGGGACCCGCTTCCGGCTACGGCCGCAGCCCAGGATTCGCAACCGGCTTTTACTGTGCCAGTTGACCAGTCTCCGTTTTCGGCCGCGTCCGGGGACCGGCCTCCGGCTATGGCCGGGGACCCGGCTCCGACGCCCCGTCCGCCGTGGCGGGCGATTGTCGTGATGTCCGTGCTCGGTCTCGCCGTCGCCGGAACCTCGGCGCTCGCCCTCACCCGTGACGACAGCACGCTGGTCACCGAGACACCCGGAACAACGCTCCCGGTGACGAGCCCGGTCATCCGAGTCCCGGACTCGACCACCCTCCACTCGGAAATCCCGGAACCAGCACACCGTCCCGCGCCACCGGTTTCGGTTACGGAATCGGTGCCGGTCACCTCGGTGATGCCGGGCGCGCCGGCGGTGGAACCGGTTCCGGCTCCGGTGCGGCCCGAACCGGATGCGCAACCCAGCACTACCTCGTCTCCGCCGGAGACGACGACGCCACCACCGGCCACCACCACGACGACCGAACCCACGAAAACCACGGAAACCGAAACGACGACGCCGGTGACGACAACGCCGGAAACAACCACGGCGGAGACGACGACGCCGGAAACCACGGTGACCACGACCGAAGAAGAAGGTGAGGAAGTGTCGGAAGACGGCAGCACTGCCCCCACCGGGGGTGCCGACGCCACCGGCAACACCATCGCGACTTCGTCCGCCGTCGACCCCGTCGACGACGCGACCGCACCCTCGACGGAAACCACAGCCCAGCCCCGGACCGCCACGCCCGGGACATAATCGAGCCCGGACGGGCAATGGAGCCCGATACGGGAGGTGGCTATGAACGGCGGATCGGGCGGAGAGCGGCGGCGGGCCGTCGTGGTCGGCGCCGGAATCGCGGGGCTCACCGCGGCCGTCGCGTTGCGGCAGCGCGGCTGGCAGGTCGAGGTCCTCGAACGGGCCGGTACGGTCGGGCCGGCCGGGTCCGGGCTGAGTCTGTGGCCCAACGGTTTACGCGGGCTGGATATGATCGGCGCCGGACCGGCCGTCCGGGAGCAGGCGCTGTCGGCCACCGAAGCGGGGATGCGCGACCCGTCCGGCCGATGGCTGGCCCGGACCGACGTTTCCGGCGTCCGGGAACGCTACGGCGATCTGGTGATGATCCACCGGACCGATCTCTTCGAGATCCTGCGCGGTGCGCTCGGGGACGAACCGCTCCGGCTGGGCGCGGCGGTGGAGTCGGTGCAAGCCACCAGCGGCGGTGTCCTGGTCCGGCACAGTCGCGGCAGCTCCGAGGCCGACGTTCTGCTCGGGGCCGACGGCATCAACAGTACGGTCCGGGGGTTGCACTGGCCCGATGCCGCACCACCGGCCTACGCGGGTTACACCGCCTGGCGTTCGATCGTCCGGCCCGGCACACCCGTCTGTTCCGGCGGCGAAACCATCGGGCGGGGCGAGCGTTTCGGTATCGCCCCGCTGCGGGACGGCCGGGTGTACTTCTACGGCTCCGCCACCCTGCCCGCGGACGCCGGCAGTCCGGGCGGCGAACTCGCCGAGCTCCGCCGCCGGTTCGCCGGATGGCACGAACCCATCCCGGATCTGCTCGCCGCCGCCGATCCGGCGACGCTACTGCGGCACGATATCTACGAACTTCCGCGGCTGGGCACCTACGTCCGGGGGCGTATCGCACTCCTCGGGGACGCCGCCCACGCCATGACGCCCAACCTGGGCCAGGGCGCGAATCTGGCGATCGAGGACGCGGTCACCGTGGCGGCTCTGCTCGACCGGAACCGGGATATCCCGTCCGCCCTCACCGAATACGACCGGGTCCGGCGGGCCCGGGTCGAACCGTTGCAGCGGTTGTCGCGCCGGATGGGTACCGCGCTGCAGATGTCCTGGCCACCGGCGGTGGTGATACGGGATGTGGTCGTGCGGTTGACTCCGATGCGAACGGCGCTGCGAGGCTTGGCGCCCGTGTTGGATTGGCGACCGCCCAGCTGAATCCGCGCGTTCGCCTTCACAGCGGGTAACGCAGCAGCCCGGAGGCAGACCGCAGTTGCCCGGTCACGGCGGTTCGCCGAGCACGCCGCGGCTCGATCCCTTCGATCGACGGGGCCGCGGTATCGCGGGCCCGATCCGATGGTGGCCGGGCGCTACACCCATTCCTTGCGCGCCAGGTCCAGGATCACCGGGTGCATCAACGTGGAGGGTTGTTCGCCGGTATCGCGGCGGTCCGGCGCGAAAACCGTTGCCGCCTGCAGGCTGGTTTCGTCGATCGACCGCAGCGGGGCCGGTGGGTCGAGGCGCAGTTGCGGTGCCGGGTCGCGGGTGGCGAGCAGGAAACCCCAATCGCCGAAGCTCGGCACGTCCACGTGGTAGGGCAGCACGGTCAACCCCGACGTGCGAACGGTCGCCGCGATACACCAGTAGGAGTGCGGGGCGAAGAACGGTGAACCCGCCTGCACCACCATGGTGGCCTCCGGGGCCAGCACCCGGGCGGCCATCGCGTAGAACTCGGTGGAGTAGAGCTTGGCGATGGAGGTCTGATCGGGGTCGGGCAGGTCGACGATCACCGCGTCGTAGTCGGAACGGGCGGTGCGTAGCCAGGTGAACGCGTCGGCGGTGACCGTCCGGACGCGCGGGTCGGCGAAGGCGTTCCGGTTGAGTTCGGTGAGCCGGCGGTCGGTGCGGGCGAGGTCGATCATGGCCGGATCCAGTTCGACCAGGGTCACCGTGCGGACATCCGGATACTTCAGGATCTCGCGCAGGGCGAGCCCGTCACCGCCACCGACGACCAGCACGTCCGCCCGGTTCCCGGCGAGCGCGGGATGCACCATCGCCTCGTGGTAGCGGTACTCGTCCACCGACGAGAACTGCAGATCGCCGTTGAGGAACAACCGGGTATCGCGGGTACCGAACGGCGATATCGATTCGGTGAGCACGATCTTCTGGTACTCGGTCTGCTGCTGCCAGACGATCGGCGCCGCGAACAGTGCCTGCTGAGCGGTGGCTTCGAACCGGTCGGCGTAGATATAGCTGCCGATCAGAACGCCCGCGACGAGCAGCGTGACCATGCCGAAAGTCGCCTTCACCAGATGCGACAGATCGGCGCGGAACCAGATGAACACCAGCGCCAACCCGGCCAGCGCGTTCACCACACCCACGATGAGACTGCCGCGGATCTGCCCGAAAACCGGCAGCAGCAGGAACGGGAACGCCAGACCACCCAGCAGCGCGCCCACATAGTCGGCCGCGAACAGATCGGCGACCGCGCTGCCCGCCTCCTGTTTCCGGATGCGCTGCAACAGTTCCATCAGCAACGGGATTTCGGCGCCCACCAGGGCGCCGATCACGCACGATGCCAGCACCAGCGCCGCGGTGTAGAGGTTGAGCCAGGCATAGGCGGCGTACAGGGCCAGCACCGACAATCCGCCGACCAGTGCCAGCGCGATCTCCACCGCCAGGAACGCCGGCGCGGCCAGATGCCGCAGCGGTTTCGCGGCCAGCGCACCCACGCCCATCGCGCACACCATCACGCTGAGCGTGATCGAGGCCTGGGTGGCGGTATCGCCGATCAGATAACTGCCCAGCGTCACCAGGGACAGTTCATATACCAGACCGCAGGCCGCGCAGACGAAAACAGTGAGGAGCAGGGCTATCCGGGCGAACCGCCCCGGAACACCCGGCTGTTGCGCCGCGGATCCGGTCGCCGGGGTGCCGCCGGGCTCCACCGGCGGCTGTTCAGCTGTCAGGGTGCTCGCCGACACCTTTACGTAAGGGCGGCGGCGACCACGCCGGCGACCGCGAGATGCACCGCGGCGCTCACCCACACCCCGGGATGCAGTTCGTGTTCGTTCACCACGCCCCGGAATTCGCCGGGCGTGGCGAAGTCCAGTAGCAGGAACGCCAGCCCCATCGCGACCAGCCCGATGACCCCGTAGACGGCACTCGAGATCAGCGCCTGCCCGATCGCCCCGGCGGAGGTCCAGATGGCGGTGGCGACGATGATGCCGACGCCGAGCATATTCGCGGCGACCAGCAGGGCGGCGTTGCGGTTGCGGTCCACCCAGATCTGATGGCGCAGGTTACCGGGTGTGAGGACATCCACCAGGACGAACCCGAGCACCATCAGGACGATACCGAGGCCGGAGTAGGCGGCCGCGGCCCCGGCGTTCGCGGGCAGGTCTTGGAGCATTCTTTCCTCCTGGAAGGGGTCGGTAGGACGCGCGGTGGTGGCTATTTTCCGTCGCCGGGACCGCCGCCGCGGAAGCCGCTGTTGGTGCTGGGCCAGCCGAAGACGCTGACATAGGAGTGGTGGCGCCGGTAACCGTTGCGGTAGTCGTCGACCAGGATCTTCGTTCCGGAACCATTCGGGGATACCGCGATGATGTCGTCACGGTATTGCAGGAAGGTCATCGGCCCACTCGAACGCCGGTCCAGTGGCCGCGCCGCCCGGGTGATCTCGTCGGCGACCGCACCCGGCTGTTTGTTCGCGGTATACGCCCGGCCGTCGTTCTTCTCGTCGAGTTTCGGGGCCCGGGTGTAGTGGGAGCTGATGTAGGAGCGTGCTCCCCTGCTGTCGTCGTCATCGGACCCGCATCCGGACAGCACGCAGACGAGGACCGCGCAGACAGCAGCGATCACCCAGGATTTACGACTCACAGAAAACCTTCCCCCGTCTGGTACCCGGCCCGTCCGGTAATGCAGCTACTCAAGACGGCGATTGCGGATAGATCATAATCGCGCTGCGGTAGACGACCTGGCCGATTGCCGCTTCCTTCTTCCCCGAATCCCCGAAATCCTCGAACGACAGGCGGGTTCCGTCCGCGGCGAGATAGTCGTGATAGGCGACCGTCCCGGACGGGGTCAGCCCGGTGGTCGCCTCCCCGATGTAGCGGGCGGTACCCGACTCCTCCAGCCGGAACCGCTTCCCGTCGTGTTCGAGCTCGTCACCGCCGGGTGCCGGAATACCCGGCGTCTCCGTCCACAACACCAGCTCGAGCTCGGGATCCTCCTCCACCGACAACCATTTGCGGACACCCCCGGCGTTGTCCAGCAGATGCTCGCTCCACTGGTAGCCGCCCTCTTTCAACCGCAGCGAACCGCGCACGGTGAAGGTTTCGCCGAAGATATCGACGATATCGCCGGCTTTCAACGCCCGCGGGTCACCGCGTAGCGCATCGGAATCCTTGTCGGCGAACGGGTCGACCGGCCCGGACGGCGCGGCCGGCGCACTCCGGCGCCGGATGAGCAGATATGCGACGATGCCCGCCACGACGAGTACCACGATCAACACGACGATCCACAGTGCGGTGATGGCTGCCTCCCTCCGGCGGTCTCAGCGGAGACTAGCATTCACACCCCCGGCCCGCCGCTCACCGCGGTGGACGGTCCGGAGAATGCGGTTTCGACGCCGTCGAGATCCCCGCCATATGACGACCCGCGATATATCGGAGATCGGTGAACCCGGCCGCGCGTAGCGACGGCGTGTAGCGCCGGATATCGATCTCCGCGAAGGGGTCCGCGCCATGGTGCCGAGCCGAGCGGCTGAACAGAAACCGCATCCACCTGGTGGGGCGGGCGTCGACGAGCAGCAGCCTGCCGCCCGGACGCAGGACTCGCCACATCTCGGCGACCGCGGCTTCGCGGTGTTCTCCGGGAATGTGGTGCATGACAAATGTGCATGTCACCACGTCGACGGAGGCATCGGGCAGCGGCAGCGCCTGCGCGGGGGCCTGGATATATCGGTGGTTCGGATGCACGTCACGGCGGCGGTTGTAGTCGACCGCGGCCGCCGACGGGTCGATACCGGCCACAGTGCCCTGCGGCCCGACCGCCGCGCCCAGTGCGCGAACGAGTTTCCCGGGTCCGCAGCCGATATCGACGGCAGCGTTTCCGGGCGCGGCGCCACTGGCCTGCACGAGCTCGGCGAGCAACCGGCGATGCCGGCCCAGGAACCATACGGCGGTGAAGAGGTTGTATCGCCGCAAACCCTCGATGACCAGGCCGGTGTCGGGCGCGTCGACGAACATCGGGCTGTGCGTGCGCGGATCTGATGTCATGGTTCGATCGTCGCCACCGCTGCCGTTGTCGACCAGAATCAGATATGCCCGATCTGTACGTTTGCGGACAGGTCCGGCGGAACTGTCCACGAGGAAACCCATGAGCATCCCCGACCGCCGCGTCCGGCGAACGCGCGAAGCCCTGCACCGCGCCCTTATCGAACTGATGATGGAACGCGCCTACGACCGCATCGGTGTGAGCGATGTGATCAGGCGAGCGGACGTCGGGCGCTCCACCTTCTACGCCCACTACCGTGACAAGGACGATCTCCTCGTGGTGAGCTGCGGCGAACACCTGCGCCAGGAGATCGCCCGCTCCCCCGGCCGCGGCCGCTGGGCGCCGGTTCGGGTGATGATCGGCCTGGCCGCCCGTTATCCACAGGTGTATGAACCGTTGATCGGGCCCAGGGCCTCAGCGACGGCGCTGCGCGGATATCGCAGCAGTGTGGCCGCCATCCTGCGCGAACATCTCGACGCACAGGATGGCCCCCGCACCGACGACCTCACCGTGACCACACTGTCCTGGGCAGTTGTCGGCCTGCTCACCGCGGTCACCGACCGCGCGAACCCGGTCGCGCCGGAACTCGCCTGGCGCCTCTTCGAGGCGGTCTGCCGCGGCGCGCGGTCACGACCTCCTCTGATACCGGAACGCTGACAAAGCTTCGGGATTCGATGCTCACGGTGTAGTTTCGCGTGATGAGCAGCGCGCAGGACCGTGGCCCGGTCTTCGACGGGGTGAAAATCGGCCGCCCGGCGACCGGTGCGCTGCTCGACGCCGGCTATCGGACGCTCGCCGACCTGCCGAAACTTCTGGACGAACTGCTCACGCTGCACGGTGTGGGACCGCGGGCGGTGCGGTTGCTGGATGCGGCGCGGCGCGGCGAACCCGGCTGAGATCGCTTCCTGCAGCGCGGCCGGGTCAGTCGCAGCGGCGGCCGAGGTCGGGCCAGGGTGGGCGGCGCAGGATCGCGAGGCCGGTGATCACGGCCGCGAGCAGGCCGATCAGCTCGCCCATGAATGCGATCCGGTTGAAATCCACGGCGGGAACCCATGTCGCCGCACCGTCGCGGACGACGAATACCCCGGCGGGCCGCAGTACCGGGCCGAGCACACCGCGGCGGGCTACCGTGATGACTATCGCGCCGTCGGCCGTCTCGAACGGTTCACCGTAGACCGGTGTGGGCTCGGCCATGCCGAGTCCCAGTCGTTCTCGAATCGCCATGGAGTGCGCCCCAATCCCTCGTGACCGTGTACCGCCATCGTGTGCGGCGAAGCCTACGACGGGACTCGGGGACACCACAGCATTTCCGCAGCGTAGATATTCACCGATACGGCCCGATACGGCAATCGGATACCACGGCCGGGCGGATGACCGAGAGCGGATGCGGTTGCTCCGCAGCACCCCTCGTGCGCTTCGGCCGACTCGCCCGGCCGGCCGTCGACAATCCGTCAGGCGGCCCATTTCTCAGGATGCAGGTGATGCTGGGTGAGCGCGTTGGCGTGCCCGTGGCCGAAACCGTGCTCGGTTTTCAGGTATTCGACGAGCTCTTTGTGCGACGTCAACCCGGAATCGCGCAAGGCGGCTTTCCACTCCTCGATGGTGCGGCCGTACTTCGCCTCGATGGACGGGAAGTAGGACGCGGGGCCTTTCGCCTGTGCCGCCATATTCGGTCTCCTTGCTCCACAACAACGTTCCAGCCATTGGACGGGGTGCCGGCCGGAAACTCGTCGGCGACAACCTGTGACCTGCGACACACACGGATATTCACCGGTACTGCCGCAGCATCGCCTCCGTCAGCTCGCGGATCCGTTCGCGTGCCTCCGGCGGTCCGGTCACGATGAAATCGTCGGCGAACTGCAGAAGCTGGCGGACATCCTCGACCACCCGGCAGGCCACACCGATACGCACCCGGCCATCCGCTTCCGGCGACAGGACCGTCAATCGAGTGCCGAGGATCCGTTTCGCGCGTTCCAGCTGGACGGCCGTCAGTTCGCCCTCGATCCGGACGGCTCCCGCGTTCTCCCAGCCCGCCGAAAGCTCCGCGGCCACCGCCGGCAAGGTCGCGCCGGCCCGCAGCCGCCTGGGTGTACGCAGCGCGCGCCAGCCGGCGATCCGTTCCAGCGAGTACAGGCGCGGCCGAGCCGATCGGTCGGCCACGAGATACCACCGGCCGCCCTTGGCCAGTAGCCCGTAGGGGTCGACGACCTGCCAGGTGGCCTCGGTCTCGTCCGACCGGCGGTAGGCGACCCGCAACCGGACACCGCGTCGCAGATCGCCCACCAGCTCCGCCGGGCCGATTCCCGTGCCGGGCGGCCCGAACCACGGCCGGTTGTCCGTGGTGACCACCGCATGCACCGGCAACAGATTCTCCGGGCGCCCCCGCCCCGGCGCCACCTTGCTCCTCGCCCGCCGTCCGTCGATCCCGCCGCCGAGTTGATCGCGTTGCGCATCGTCGAGCCCGGACAATGCGAGATGGTCACGTTCGGCCGGGGTCAGCCGGGCGAGGTCGAGCGCGCCACCGGGCAACAACGTCACCCCACCCCATCTCCCCCGCCGGACCAGTATCGGGAACCCGGCGTCCTGCAGCCATTGCACATCCCGGAACACCGTCCGCACCGATATGCCCAGTTCGGCGGCTAGATCGGTGGTGGTGACGGTTTCCCGCGACTGTAGGGCGATCAGCAGGGAAAAGAAGCGATCCGGCGTCATACCGGAACATTCTTCCGAAAACCTGCCGGAACCTGTCAGGTATGGCAGCGAATCTCGTCTGGTCCACAACAACGGCAAGAGGAGAACACCCCCATGACCACACCGAACATGTTCATCGTCTATGTCCGCGACGCGGCCGCCGCCGCCCGCTTCTACGGCGATCTGTTCGAGATGAAGCCTGTTTTCGAAACCCCACGCTTCATCGCCTTCGACCTCGCCGGCGGCATCCAGCTCGCCGTGTGGAGCGGTGTCGACGAGAGCTTCTCCTTCTCCGGGCCTCGTACGACCGAACTCTGCCTCACCCTGCCCGGTGGCCGCGAGGAGATCGACAGCCATTTCCGGAAATGGGTCGATAAAGGCGTCGATATCGTCACCGAACCCTACGACGAGGTCTTCGGCCGGACCTTCGTGGCCGCCGACCCCGACGGCAACCTGATTCGCGTCGCCCCGGTGGACTGAGGCACGGTGTGGCGCCGGAGATGCCGGCGCCACACCGACCATCACAAGGCTCTATACGAAGTACACGAGCACCCGGCCGGCATTGCCCGGATCAGCCTCTCGACGCACATAGAGCTTCTTTACATGTTTTTGATCCAGAAAGGTCAGAACGCGGGCTTTGAGTTGCCCGGATCCCTTTCCTGGGATTATTTCCGCGACCGGCGCACCGGAGCCGGCGGCGCGGATGAGAAACTGCCGCATCGCATGATCGATATCGCGATTGTTACGAAAAATGGGATGCAGGTCCAAACTGAGCACGAGACACGTCCTACATGCGGAAACTCCAGTGACGTAGCAATATACCGCTGCACAGCAACGCCCTCTCACCACCAGCACCCACTGTTGGAAATGGCTGCGATTCGCCGGGTCGGGAACCGTTGCAAGACCGAGCGTTCCCGTATCGCGAGAGGCGACCCGGACCTGTGCTCCGTTTCGCACTACGCTCTTTGTCCAGTGCCGGATGCCGGTTCCGGTCGATACGAGGGGATCGCCGATGCGACACGTGCTCAGAGCAGTGGTGCTGTCTCTGCTCCTGGGGCTCGCCGCGGCTACACAGGTAGGCGTGGTGACGGCGCAGGAACCCGGCCCGCCGGTGGTGAAGGTCGGTACCGAGGGCACCTATCCACCGTTCTCGTTCCATGATCCGGGCGACCGGCAGCTCACCGGCTACGACATCGAGGTGGTCCGGGCGATCGCCGACCGGGCCGGATGGGAACTCGAATTCGTCGAAACACAATGGGACGCGGTCTTTCCCGCCCTGGATTCCGGGCGGATCGATGTCATCGCCAACCAAGTCTCGGTCAACGACGAACGCCGCGCGAAGTACGGACTGTCCGACCCCTATACCTATTCGCGTGGCGTGATCGTCCGGCGTTCCGGTGACGAGCGGATCCAAACCCTGAACGATCTGGCCGGGCGCACGACCGCACAGTCCAGCACCAGCAACTGGGCTCAGGTCGCGCGGGACGCCGGCGCTCATGTCGAAGCGGTGGAAGGGTTCGCGCAGGCGGCGGCGCTGCTCACGCAGGGCCGGGTCGACGCGATCGTCAACGACAACATCGCCGTACTCGACTATCTCGCCAGCACCGGGGCCACGGATATCGAGATCGTCGGGGATGCCGGCGAGGAGACCAGCGAGCAGGTCCTCGCCTTCCGCAAGGACGACACGGCCCTGCTCGACCAGGCGAACCGGGCACTCGACGCGCTGGCCGCCGATGGGACGCTCGCCGCCATCTCACAGAAGTACTTCCAGGCCGATGTGTCGATACCCGACGGCGGCACCGCCGACCTGTCCCAGGGGCGCGGACCCCGCAGCACCTGGGAGGTGTTACGCGGGGCGGCGTGGCCGATGTTCGTCGGCCTGGTGAAGGTGACGATCCCGCTGACCGCGCTGAGTTTCGCCATCGGGCTCGCGCTCGCGCTGCTGGTCGCGCTGGCGCGGATATCGTCGCATCGGCTGCTCGCCGCGCCGGCCCGGGCGTTCATCTCCATCATCCGCGGCACGCCGCTACTGGTGCAGCTGTTCATCGTCTTCTACGGACTGCCGCAGATCGGGTTGAAGTTCGATCCGTTCCTCGCGGCGGTGATCGCGTTCAGTCTCAATGTGGCCGGTTATGCGGCCGAAGTGATCCGGTCGGCGATTCTGGCGGTGCCGAAGGGACAGTTCGAGGCGGCGGCGACCGTCGGTCTCGGATATGCGCAGACGCTACGCCGTATCGTCCTACCGCAAGCGACCAGAACGGCGGTGCCACCGCTGTCCAACACCCTGCTCTCACTGCTGAAGGACACCTCGCTGGGTTCGGTGGTGCTGTTGACCGAACTGTTCCGCGAGGCCCAGCTCGCGGCGGCCGAGAGCAACGATTTCCTCGCCCTGTATACGTTCGCCGCGCTCTACTACTGGGTGATCTGCGCGGCCCTCTCCGCCGCGCAGAAACGACTGGAGACCCGACTCGACAGGTATGTGGCCAAATAATGACCGACACCACTGAGCACAACTCCGAACCCGCGCGGATCCGGGTGCGCGGCCTGGAGAAGTCCTTCGGCGACCGGCAGGTGCTGCGCGGCCTCGACTTCGAATCCCGCCGCGGCACCTCCACCGTCCTGCTGGGCCCGTCGGGGTCGGGCAAAACCACCGTGCTGCGCTCCCTCAACGCCCTCGATATCCCCGAACGCGGGGTGATCGGCATCGACGACGTCGAGATCGACTTCGCCCGGCTGCCCCGCGGCCGGGCCGGGCGCCGGGAAGCGAGCCGGTTACGCGCCCAAAGCGGAATGGTCTTCCAGTCGCACAACCTCTTTCCGCACCGCACGGTGCTGGAGAACATCATCGAAGGCCCCGTCGTCGCCCAGCAGCGGCCCCGGGAGGAAGCCGTCACCACGGCCCGGACCCTGCTGGATCAGGTCGGGCTCGGCGACCGCGCGGACGCCTACCCCTTCGAGCTGTCGGGCGGCCAGCAGCAGCGCGTCGGAATCGCCCGCGCCCTCGCCCTGAAACCGCAAGTCGTGCTGTTCGACGAACCGACCTCGGCACTCGACCCCGAACTGGTCGGCGAGGTACTCGCGGTGATCAAAGACCTCGCCACCCAGGACTGGACGATGGTCATCGTCACCCACGAAATCCGCTTCGCCCAGCAGGTAGCCGATCAGGTCCTGTTCCTCGACGACGGCGCCATCGTCGAACGTGGCCCCGCCGACCAGGTGATCGGCGACCCCCGCGAAGAACGAACCCGCCGCTTCCTCAAACGCATCCTCGACCCCGGGTAGGTTGGCCGCATGCCTGCGGTCGAGTCGGTTGTTTTCGATATCGGTGAAACGCTCCTCGACGACACCCGCGAGTTCGGCGCGCGAGCCGACTGGATCGGCGTTCAGATCGATCCGGGCTCTCCGGTGGCCGTGAATCGAACGACCGGCAGGCGGATCAGTTCGAGGAACTCGGCCAGGTTCTCGGTGACCTTTCGAATTCGCCACTGAAAGAGGCTGCGCCCGAGCCGTCGTGGGCGGAGCGAGAGAAGAGACAGCCACCGAAACTGCCTGACTGGCTGTTGCACCTATGGAACGACGGCCCGCACTCCATGGCGGAGCACGGGCCGTCGCTGAAAAGGTTCGTCAGAAGTCGCCATGGCGCAATGCGCCGGTGAAGGCATCCCATTCATCAGCGGCAAATGCCAGCGCCGGGCCAGTAGGGTTCTTGGAGTCGCGGACACCGACCTCTCCACCGCGCAGGTGCGCTACCTCGACACATTCCTTACTCGCACCGCTGCGGCTGCTCTTGAACCAGCGAGCCCCGGACATGTCCACGTTCATACAAACTCCTTCGCAAGATCCCGGAACTTCTTCCGGCTGTCCTGTCCGTCCAAGGCGACACCCCGGATGACCTGGTACGCATCACGGTACCGGCGCACCGTTAGTGGTTTATCGGCGTATAGGTCTCCGGTGAAACCTTCTACATAGACCACCGGCGGCTCGACCTGATTTCCCTTCCCGCCCGGCCCGAAATCCAGGATGATGAACGACCCGATCTGGTCACCAGTGGGATAGCCCGCCGCGAACGGCAGCATTCGGATGCTTATGTTCGGTCGAGTACTCAGGTCGGCGATCGCCTTGAGCTGGGCGCTCATGACCGTGCGAGATCCGACGGCCCGCCGCAAAGCTGCTTCATGCAACACCACGTTGTACTGCACCGGCCGAATCGAGCGTTTCAGTAGGGCTTGGCGTTTGATACGCATCTGCACGCGACGATCGATCTCGGCAGCGCTACGGTTCGGGTGCCCGGTCCGAATCAGCGCTCGTGCGTAGTCAGCCGTTTGCAGCAAACCTGGCACCAGTTCGGATTGGTAAACAGTCAGCTCGGTAGCAACCGTCTCGAGCCCGACATACACATCGAAGTTCTCCGGAATCAGATCCCCATAGGAATGCCACCATTCCTCTGTATTTGCCTGCCGCGCAAGTCCGACCAGCGCTTCGGCCAACTCCGGCTCCGCGTCGTAGATCCGGCACAGCTCACGCACGTCCACATCGCGGACTTTGTCCACATGCCCCTTCTCCACCCGCTGCAACATGCTGGGGCTCCACTGGAGCAGTTCCGCCGCCGTGGCGATCGTGTATCCCGCCCCTGTGCGCAGCTCGCGTAGGTGCCGCCCCAACTGTCGTCGCGGAACCGTCGAACCCGCTGATGAACCTGACATCGAACACGCCCTCCCTCTGTCACGATGAATTGCCCCGGCATTCACAGTAATCGGTGCTCAGCGGCTATGGACAAGTTCGCTTGAATATTCACCGAGGTTATTGGCGTGCCTGCGCCACCGTGGTGAGCTGGCATTGCGCCAGGAGGACAACGTACGGGTCGCTCCCGCTGTCACCACTCGGTTCGCGCCACACCGGACCGGGCGCCCGCCTCTATTCCCAACCGAAAGCATCGAGGTACCACGTCATGCGTCCAGAGCTTCCATTCCTGCCCATCCGTCAACCGTCCGACCCCGCAATGGCCGGCACCCTGCGCCTCTGGCACGCACGCGAAGCCTGGGTCACCGACGATCCGGCGATCCTGCGCCGTCTCGCCGACGGACTGCGTCACCTTTCCGACGAACACCGCGCCGACGACTGCCGTTCCCAGGAACCCATCCGCAGCTACTCCCATGCCCACCAATTGATGGCTGCCCACGCCGACCACACCTGCATCCGCTACACCACCGCCGCCGCATACACGACCGGAAAACGCTCATGACCGAGCCGACACCATCCGTGCCATTCGGAGATACCCCGCACGCCCGCTGCGTCTTCTACCGTCGCGTCTGCGATCTCCCTGCCCGCATAGACCCACCCGAACTCGGCCGAATCACCGTCGCCTCCGGGCACCTCGCTGCCCTCGTTCTGCCTTCGGCTCTCGCACATGCCGTCCACACCGACCTCCAGCACTGCTATCGCCGAGACGCTGTCCCCGCCCTCGGCCCCGTCCTCTCGCATCCCCGCTCCGGCCGCTGGACCTTCCTCATCCGCCCCGATTTCCCCGACGACACCGCACTGTTCACCGAACTCTTTCGCCTCCACATCTCGCTCACCCACCCAGGCACCACCCTTGCCCTCCCGTCTCCCACCGACCGCGACACACACTTCCGCCGTTGGATCCACCTCCCCCACAACCCGTTCCGCCCCGCCGCCCACACTGTTCTCGACTCCATCCGCGCCTGCACCGCCCGCACCGGCTGGCTGCGCACCTCCACCCTCGGACCCCGCCCATGACCTCACCCCGCCCCCACGAACCCGACCTCCACCTCAGCATCCACCTCCACGACCTCCGCCTCGACTACGCCGCCTGCCACACCGCCGCCCACCATTTCCTCCACGAATGGCGCACCCACCACCCCGACGCCGCCACCATTCTCCCCGGCCGGCCCACCGGCCTCCCCCGCCTCCCCAACGAACGCCTCTACTTACACCGCTCAACTCGCAACCACCTGTGTGTCCCAGAATTTTCATGATGGGCCAACGCGACATGCCGACCGGCCGGATCTCGGCGACAGCGCATCCGATACCGCCTAACCGGGCAAATCGTATGGCTATCTCGCGAGATCATCCGCACAGGAATCAGGCCCGTTCCCGTCCATCTCGAGCATCACGGCCACAGGTCGACCCAGCGTCGACCTGCTTGCGTTCGTGCTGGCAGAAGCAGCAAGCGGCCGCGGAGTGACGATCGTGCCCTCCGACGCGGAGCTCACCACACAGCAGGCGGCCGACATGCTCAACGTGTCCCGACCGCATCTGGTGGCCCTCCTCGAAGCAGGGGAAATCCCTTTTCGTCTGGTGGGAACCCATCGACGCGTCAGATTCGACGATCTCTGCACCTACGAACGCCGGCTCGAGGAATCCGGTCGCGCCGCCGCCGACGAACTCTCCGAACTGGGACAGGAACTGGGAATCTGAGATGGCCTGCGTGGTCGTGTAACCGGAGCCGGATCCACCACCCCGCCACAGATCGACGGAGCGCCCGCTTTGCGCGCCTCGACGAGGAGATCACCAGGCTCAATTATCTTTCTTGCCGCATACGTATACGAAATAGAATCGAACGGTTCTTCTTTACCGAATTCAGAGACATCATCCTCGCAGCGTCGACCTGCCTCCGAATCGGTATCTATTCGCTTGGCGGAGACCCTGCGGTCATCGCCGTCGATCTCATCAACCGAAAGGTCGTATGTCGTTCTCGGTCAGCGTTACTACTCCGAGCGTAGCACCGTCGGCAGCAACGAACTCTACCTCGTACGAGGACTCACCAGAGTCTGATCTGTACACGGCCACCACTGCCCCCACAGTGTCAGCAGGTATTTCTCCGCTACCTGATTCAATCCAGAAATGTCGGGTTTCGGGAGATACCACGTGCGCGAGTTTCACCACATCGCCTTCGCTGAACACTCCGCTCCTCTACTTTTTGGTCGGAATCGCGGTAACTATTTTTCCGCGCCGAGATCGTGGGCGCTTCCACTCCGTTTACCCGCTGCCACAGACAAAAGAAAGAGAAATAATATCCGACGAACTGTACGCGCCGGGAGGCTTATGTGCAGTATACTGCTTCCATTTTACGGAGCCAGGGGGAACTCCCTGCACGTACACCCGGCAGCCGTCATCGAACTTTCCGGAGGTTACCCAGTCGTACCGTGTGGGCCCACTGTCCCGAATAACCGACGAGATCTTCAAATCCGGAGCGGAGATCTTCTGAGATATTTGATCATCCCGCGGCCCTGCAAAGGCTATCTCGACACCTCCGTCGCCGACTGTGGACCTGTAGATCTGTTCATAGCCGGGAACTTCGATATCGTCCGCATGCTTCGCTTCGCCTTCGGGCTGGATTGCAATAACCCACCAGGAGATTGCCGCCGTCATGATTGCTATCCAAATCAGAAGCGTCAACTTGCCGCGCCGCGAGGAGGGGATCAGCAGCATTTGTACGCCCCGTCCAATAGGTCTTCCGCAATCTTCCATCGTTCGTTGGTCATATTGATGTAGTTCTGCCCCGCAGGCCCCACTTTGCCCATCTCGTTGTACTCTTCCAAGAATTTCTCGGCGTTATAAGACAACGCAAGATATTCATTGTGGGAATATCTCTCAACGATGTTATCGTCTACGTCTTCGGCAGACGCGGGTTCAAGCCTGGCCAGGTTGAACGCCAAGGCCTTTATTGCCAAAGAATCGTCCGTCGCGATCTGCTGCCAAGATACCCCAGCGAACTCCTCTGGATAAATTTCCTTCAGCTTGTTGAAGGTGTCCTCCTTCATATTCGCAAGCCCCAGCGACGTTCCGACACCGTCATCGACGAGCTTGCGAGGAGCATTCGCCAGTTGGCGGAAAGCATCGTACGGATCACTAATGGTTTCCTCTATCCAACTGTCCGACCGCAGGGCACCTTCGTTGTACAGGACGGTGAGAACCAGGCGTGGATCGACACCGGTCTTATTGCCGTACTCGACTGCATCCTGCATCCAGGCTTTGACTCGGTCGTCGGCGTCGCCGAAGTCTTGTTGCCCCTCGGGCTTGGGCGTACATCTCACCGGGCCGGAGTTCCAGGTGGCGCGATTGGCGAGCTCGTCAATCGGCGACTGGGCGATTTCTTCCAGCTTGGCCTGGATCGTGGGCAGAGCATCAGTATCGGGGAAATGCGGCTGCGCGGTCACGGCGTAGAGGTCATGACCGGACACCGCGCCCGCGAGAGTCGCCGCGCCCGTGCGGACCGATTCGGTGGATACCTCGCCGGAGCATGCGATCAATACCGCGGCGTCGTGTATCGACGCCGCGGCCGCCGCATCGGAGAATGCGCCGGGCACTGTGCCCGACAGGCAGGATCGAAAATCTGCCAGCCCGGTTTCGAAGCCTCGCACTGCTGTCGCGAAACCCTTGGCGGCGGCACCGACAGCATTCGCTCCGTCTCGCAGAATTGTAAGATCGTCGAGGATATCGGGCGCTTCCGGAGTCCGAACCGGGCCGAAGGTTCCGATCAGATTCTGTAACCGGCTGCCGCCGCCGGAACAGGCATTGTGGTCGGCGAATGCCTGCCACGCGGCGGCGGCTCTGCCGAGAGCCGCGGTATCGCCTTCGGGGATCTGGGTATTGTTCTGCCTCAGCTCGGTGATGAGCTGATCCGCAAGCGCGGCCGGTTGAGCCGTGAGTCCGCGGTCGTGTGTCGTATACGGGGCGGGCTGCGCATCCGGTATCCCGACACGGGCAGCGTCCATCTTCTGCCCCACGCGCGGGGGCGGCATCGCCGGTTGCGGGCCCCTGTTCGGGTTGCGGTCGGCGTCGTAATTCGCCACAGCCCAGTTGTATCCGGCAAGATTCAACATATCGCTGAACGTGAGCAGTGCGTTTCCGTACGAGACGAGGGTCGCGATCATATGGTCGGCGACCCTCCGGTATTCACTGTTCCAGTTGCCGGCCACATGGTCGTTGCCACCCATGCCGTAGGTATCGGCCAACTGGGGAACAAGAACCTGCGCGACCGCATTGTCGATGGTGCCGTACTCGGTTAGAAGTTCTCGCGCACACATGTAGTAGATCTCGGGGTCCACCAGAATGGGCGGTGCCATGGATAGTTGCCTTCGAGCGTTAGTCGGGCCGGATTCAGCGGCGGCGGAAGATTCCCGCATTTGCCGTGGCAGCATTCGTGTAGCTCGTATGCGCCGCTGCCGCGGATTTTTCGAGGTCTGTGACGCTATCCCGGATGTCCTGAACTTCCTTGCTCCAGTCCCGATGGGCATCGTTGAACGCTGTGGCGGCGAGACCCGACCAGGACGGGTCCATTCCGCGAATATGCGATTCCAGGCCGGTCAGGCAATCTTCCAGAAAGCCCTGGTATCCGCGCAAACGTGCGGTGAGGTCCTCCAGTGCGGCCGGGTCGACACCGAATTCACCGGTCATCGTGTACTCCTCGAGTCGAGCGTCGGTGGTTACAAATTCAGACTGGATACCGCTGCGGCGGTGGAACCGTCGGTCTGGACATAGTTGTCGGCCGTGATCCCGAGTTTCTCCGCCAGCTCGAACAACTCGTTCCACACGACCTCGGAACTGTCGTGCAGCTCGGCCCAGGCCGCACGGTAGGAATCGGCTGCCGTCCCGGTCCACGAGCTCAGGAGCGTTGTCACGTCCAGATCGAGTGTCGATGCACCCGAACGAAGTTCGGTCGCAATCCGATAAGCGATGCGGCCGATGTTCCTGACATCCTCAGGAACTACAGATAGCTCCCCTTCCACCAATGCCGCTACCCCCATCGATCACTCTCAGCCGTCCAGCGAGGCCGTTGCCGGCCGCCGCGGATTAGGGACATCATACCGGTCCAAGTCATCTGGATGACCGCACGGCGAGTCCGTTCCTCCGGAACCGGTCATGAAGCGCCATAGAGCTTTCCGCCATAGACGGCTACCACTTGCCCTGCAGGTATTTCCCGACCACATATTCAAGGCCGGCAACCTCGGGGTCATGACGGGGCGCAGGTCCGGTACCTCTCCGGCTCGGCGCGCTGAACCTCGCCTTCTGCAGGATGGCGATCGCGTCATCGACCGGCCACAACCGTCGGCTACCGTTGCCGATTTCTGGTCAGTTTCTCTTCACCGGGCACGAGATCCAGAGCCGCACAATGCGTCGGGACCGCTTGGCGGAAATGACGGTGGTCGAGCGTCGCTACTCGCTTGGTCCCGAGTCGTTCGGCAACCGCAAGGACGGACAGCGGGCAGGCCTGTATCACAATACGATCACGAACGTCCGCCGAGGTCACGCCACAGCACTTCCTGAGACGACGATGCGAAATCGGGCTCGGCCTCGACGGTGCCGGCGAAGGAGAGGTGGCGCGCAGTCTCGCCGGCGACGTCGTGTTCCGGGATCGGCTCGCCATGACTGGCTACCAGCGGGAGGACGACCGGGCGGAGATCCCGCTGTTCGTCCTCGCTCAGCAGACCGACGAGGTCACGCAGAGTCATATGATCGAAGGCCGCCGTCATGATCCCCAGAATATCTGCAACGCCTGCCCACGGCTGTTTCTCAGCGGACACACACAAGTCCACCCGCTCGGTGATCGCGTCTACGATCGCCGAGCGGGTGGACTCGCAACCTTCTACTGCGTACCTACTGCGGGCCGCAAGCCCGAAGCAGGGCGGGAACCGCAGATCCGGATCACACGTCGAAGTAGAGTTCGAACTCGTACGGGTGCGGGCGGAGGTTCACCGGGGCGATTTCGTTTTCGCGCTTGAGGGTGATCCAGGTTTCGATCAGGTCCTCGGTGAAGACATTGCCTTCGGTGAGGTACTCGTGGTCGGCCTCGAGGCGGTCGATCACCGAGGACAGGCTGGTGGGGGCCTGCGGGATGTTCTTGGCCTCCTCCGGGGGGAGCTCGTAGAGGTCCTTGTCGACCGGGGCCAGCGGTTCGATCTTCTTCTTGATGCCGTCCAGGCCGGCCATCAGCATGGCGGCGAAGGCCAGGTACGGGTTGCCCGAGGCGTCCGGGGCGCGGAACTCGATGCGCTTGGCCTTCGGGTTGTTACCGGTGACCGGGATGCGGACCGCGGCGGAGCGGTTGCGCTGCGAGTACACCAGGTTGATCGGGGCCTCGTAGCCGGGGACCAGGCGGTGGTAGGAGTTCACGGTGGGGTTGGTGAACGCCAGCAGCGACGGGGCGTGGTGCAGGATGCCGCCGATGTAGTGGCGGGCCAGGTCCGACAGTCCGGCGTAGCCGGCCTCGTCGTGGAACAGCGGCTTGCCGTCCTTCCACAGCGACTGGTGGGCGTGCATACCCGAGCCGTTGTCGCCGAAGAGCGGCTTCGGCATGAAGGTGACGGTTTTGCCCTCGGCCCAGGCGGTGTTCTTGACGATGTACTTGAACAGCTGCAGATCGTCGGCCGCGGCCAGCATGGTGTTGAACTTGTAGTTGATCTCGGCCTGCCCGGCGGTGCCTACCTCATGGTGGCCGCGCTCCAGCTCGAAACCGGCGTTCTGCAGGTTCGTGGAGATCTTGTCGCGCAGGTCGACGTAGTGGTCGTAGGGGGCCACCGGGAAGTAGCCGCCCTTGTTGCGGACCTTGTAGCCGCGGTTGGGGCTGCCGTCCGGGTTGACCTTCGAACCGGTGTTCCAGGAACCGGAGATGGATTCGACCTCGTAGAAGGCGCCGTTCATCTGCGAGTCGTAGCGGACCGAATCGAAGATGTAGAACTCGGCCTCGGCACCGAAGAAGGCGGTATCGGCGATACCGGTGGAGCGCAGGTACTCCTCGGCCTTGCGGGCGATATTGCGTGGGTCGCGGGAGTAGGCCTCACGGGTGAAGGGGTCGTGCACGAAGAAGTTCATGTTGAGCGTCTTCGCCGCCCGGAACGGGTCGAGCTGCGCGGTGCTGTAGTCGGGCAGCAGCAGCATGTCGGACTCGTCGATGGACTGGAATCCCCGCACCGAGGAGCCGTCGAACGCGAGGCCCTCTTCGGCGAGGTCGGCGGTGAACGCCTTCGCCGGGATGGAGAAGTGCTGCTGCACACCGGGCAGATCGCTGAAACGGATATCGACGTATTCGACATCCTGATCCGCCATGTACTTGATGACCTCGTCGGCCGTGCTGAACGTCACTTAGCTCTCCTAACGGATAGATCCCAGCCAGTATCGAGTGCGGGGCGTCGCGATCCGACGGTATGGACAGGGTGTTTCCCGGCCGTCAAGGGTTTGTTTCGCCGGTGTTACACGTGCCGCACGGCACGTGTCGTCGGCCACGTCACGGACATTACCGCGCGCCGGGCCACCGAGACAGCCACGACCCTGCAGGTGGGCAGGGCTTTGTGCACGGTGACCGCCCGATATGCCGGAAACCGCGACGCCTATCCTGGGGTTCATGGCACGTGTCACCGGATCCTGGCTCACCGGCCCCACCGACAAACCGGGCGATCCGGAACCGAGCGAATACGCGGGTGAACATATCGGACTGCCCCGCACCGGCGCGGGATCGCTGGTGGGGATGGCCCGCCGGATCGCGGCGATGGTTGTGGACTGGGTGATCGCGATGGGTGTCGCCGCGCTCATCGTGCGCCCCGATCCCGATCGGATCATCGCCGAGGCCGAACTGCCGGCCGGGGTCGCGGCACCGACGCCGTTCGAGGCTGTGGCCGGGGCGTTGAGCACGCCGACGTGGATGGTCTGGATGGTGATCGGGCTGGTGGCGGTCGCGCTGTTCGGTTTCACGCCGGGTCAGTATTTCCTGCGGTTGCGGGTGATCCGGGTCGACGCCCCGGTGCGGGTCGGTTTCCTCCGCGCGCTGGGCCGGCAGGTCCTGCTGACCTTCGTGGTCCCGGCGCTGTTCACCGACGGCGACGGACGCGGAATGCACGACCGTGCAACCGGCACCGCGGTGGTCCGCACGCGCTGACCGAGTCGCGGGCACCCCGCGGCCATAGGATTGCCCGGTGTCTCTGAATCCGGCTCTGCTGGGCCTGCGGTTCCTGCTGGAGCTGTCTGCCTTCGCATCGTTTGCGATCTCGGGCTGGCGGCTGACCGACAGCCCGGCCCGCTGGCTGCTCGTGGTGTTGCTGCCAGTGGTCGCCGCTGCCGCGTGGGGTGTGTTCGCGGTTCCGGACGATCCGAGCCGCTCGGGTGCGGCACCGGTCGCCGTTCCCGGGCCGGTGCGGCTGATCGTCGAGTTCGCGGTGTTCTGGGGCGGGGCGGCCGCGCTGTGGTTCGCCGGACTGCCCCAGCTCGCATTGATCTCCGCGGCGATCCTGCTGGCCTACCACCTCATCGCCTACGACCGATTGCTCTGGCTGGTGCAGCACTGAGCCCGCGCCGCCGCAGGCGGCGCCAAAAATACAGCTCAGCGGCGGCGGATAGTGCGCTGCATACCGCGCATCTTGGCGTTCGTCGGCATCGGGCCCTTCGGCATCGCCGGGCCGCCGCGGGCGCTGAGCGCGCTGAGCCGGCCTTCGATCTGATCGATCCGCTTGGTGTCGATATTGCGGGGCAACTTGGTGAGGTAGCGCTGCAGTTCCTTCAGCGGAACCTGACCTTCCTCGTTACCGACCATCACGTCGTAGATGGGGGTGTCGCCGACGAGCCGGGCGGTGCGCTTCTTCTCCTGGGCGAGCAGCGAACGCAGCCGCTGAGGCGAGCCCTCGCCCACGAAGATCACACCGGGTAGCCCGATCACCCGGTGTACTGCGTCGAGCTGGGTGGTGGCGGCGACACCGTTGCTGACCCGCCATTTGCCCTGCAGGTTGTCCAGCACCCAGGCCGCGGCCCCGGCCTGGCCCTCGGCCTTGCCGTAGACGGTTTTCTGCACGCGCCGGCCGAAGATGATGAAAGCGAACAGCACACCCAGCAGCAGGCCCAGGGGCAGCAGGAACCACTGCACATCGAACAGGAAACCGATCCCGAACAGCACCAGCGTGGTGAGCACCACGGCGCCGATCATCAGCGGCAGCAGGAGTTTGTCTTCTTTGCGCTGCATCTGGAACGCCTGCCAGATCTGCTGACGACGTTCCTTCGACTGTGCTTTGCGCGCCGCTTTCGCCGCGGCCTTCGCCTCTTTGTCGGGCTTGCCTGCTGCCATGACCCCCACAATAATGCCCGCGGCAGGGCTGCCGGTCAGGGGACGGGAAAGCATCCACACCGGTCTCGCCGCCTGCACCCGTCACCCGGCCGGCAGCAGCGTTCGAGCCCCCACGAGAGTCGGCGAGTCACGGGCCGCCGCGCCGGTATCGTCGGCCGCTACGATGCACTGGCCTGCAATAACCTGGGCGCAGCGACTCGTGCGCGCCGAGTCTTCCTCGATGACCCGCCCACTACGGGGCGACACGAGAGACGTGCAGTTACCGCGGCGCGGGATCATCGGCGCGATCCGATTCCGGTACATCTCGGTAGCGCCGGGACTCCGGGACTCCGGGACTCCGGGACTCCGGGACTCCGGGACTCCGGGACGGGACAATACAGGGATGTCCACCAACCTCGAGTCCCGTCCGTCGTCCGGCGACCCGGTCGACGACGCCACCGCGGAACGGCTGGCGGTGGCGCTGCGCTGTGTCACCGTGTCCCGCGAGGAGCGGACCTTTTCCCGCGAGGAGACCGCCGCCGCCGGGGCGGAACCGGACGCGATCGAGGCGCGAACCTCGCTCGACACCGAGGCACAGACCTCGCTCGACACGGAGTTCCGTCGGCTCGGTACCCACCTGGAGAAGTCCTTCCCCCGCGTGCACGCCGAGCTCGAGCTCGAGAAGTTCGGGCACAGCCGCCTCTATACCTGGCGCGGAATCGACGACACCCGGACCGCTGCCCTGCTGCTGGCGCACCAGGATGTGGTGCCCGCAGACGAACCCGGCCGCTGGACCCATCCGCCGTTCGCGGGTGTGGTCGACGAAGAGTTCATCTGGGGTCGCGGCGCGATCGACGACAAGAGTCGCGTGACGGCGATTCTGGAAGCCGCCGAATCGGCTCTGGCCGCCGGTCTGCGACCACGCCACACCGTCTACCTGGCCTTCGGCCACGACGAGGAAGTCTTCGGCGATACCGGGGCCGTGCGGATGGCGGACCGGTTGCGTGCGCGCGGGGTGCGGGCGGATCTGCTGCTGGACGAAGGCGGAGTGATCACCGACGGGATCGTCCGGGACGTGCGGGTGCCGGTGGCGACGATCATGGTCGGTGAGAAGGGATACGCCACGGTCCGGTTGTCGGTCACCGATACGGGTGGGCATTCCTCCATGCCGGGACGGGAGACGGCGGTCGGGCGGTTGGCCCGGGCGGTGAGCCGGGTACAGGACCGTCCGATGCCTCTGCGGATAACGCCCGTGGTCACCGATATGCTCGCTCGCCTGCGGCCTCATCTGCCGACGGCCAAGCGCCGGCTGCTGGGGTTCGCGGGGGCGGCGGCGCCGGTGGTCGCCCGGATTCTGGCCGCGACGCCCCAGACCGAATCGCTCGTGCGCACCACCACCGCGCCGACGGTGATCCGGGGCGGGGTGAAGGCGAATGTGCTGCCGCAGCAGGCGGAGGCGTTGATCAATTTCCGGATTCTGCCCGGTGATTCGGTCGACTCGGTGCTGGCGCACTGCCGCCGGACGGTGCGCGACTCCCGGGTGTCGATCGAACTGGTGGGCATGTCGGCCGAACCTTCTCCCTCCCCCGCGCCCGGACCGCAGTTCGATCTGATCGCCGAGATCACCCGGCAGGTTGCGCCGGAGGCGGCCGTGACGACCGGTCTGGTGCCGGGCGCCACCGATTCCCGTCACTACGACGATCTGGCCGCGACCCGCTGCAATTTCGCGCCGATCCGGCTCACCGCGGCGGATCTGGAGCGGATCCACGGTACCGATGAGCGGCTGTCGCGGGTGAACTACGCGCGGCTGATCGAATTCAACCGGCGCCTGTTCACCGCGCTCGCCGAACCCGGCCGCTCGAACTGACCCACCGCGCGCTGACCGGCCGCGGACTCCGGGCCCATCCTCGGCGTTGCTGTCGGTCCACCGCGGGCCGGACACGGTGCGCGCCAGCGGAATCGGCGGTGCCGGTGGACGGGTTTGCGGGTCCGCGCACGGTGCCGGTCTATGCGCGGGCGATGATCCGGACCGACCGACCGGTCGGGCCATCGGATAAGGTGGCCCGCATGAGCGTGGGCTGTTTCGGGACGAGGTGCCGCGGTTCCGGGCACCCCGGCCGCGAAACAGCCACCGCGCCATCCATCCCGTCGACCGTCGGCGTATCGGTGCGAGGTAGCCAGACAGCGCTACCGTTGCCCGCCGCCGGGTCGGTCGGATTCACTTCCGGGGCCGATCCCGGAGTGTTCACTGCGGCCTGATTGATTCCACACAGCTGAGCGGTGCCGACCGCTCACGGAATTCGGTGGATTCACACCGCCCGGCGTATGCGCCGTCGTACGCGATCCTTCGCGGCGGCCACTGTCCTCGGGGCCCATCGCGGTATCAGCTGTCGCGCGCTCGGATATCGGGACCGGGCCCGGCCTTCGCTGCGCCCGCAATGTAAGGCCAGTCGCGATATCTCGCTGCCACGCGCTCGGACATTCGCGAGAGGGGCCGGGGCTTCGCTGCGCCCGCAGGCGGACAGGCGGCAATTCCGCGTCCGGCCGGTTCCGGTCGACGGCGAGCGCCGCCCCGGATGGCGCTCGTCGTGCGGTAGCACGCAGCAGAAAGGAGAACTGTGGATTTCACACAGCGCGTCCCCGGCCACGCCGGTCGCATCGTCCCGCCCGATTGACCCGGCGTTCCCTCCGGCCGTTCACTCGGCCCGCCGCGCGTGGGCCGGGTTCATGACGAGAAAGTGAGAACGCTGTGGGCGAGCTACAACGCCTATCCGGACCTGTCGTGGTCCTGCTCATTCTCCTGTTCTTCGGTGGCAGCTTGTATATGTCCATCCGGATCAGCAGGAAAAAGGAGAACGCCGACGGGTATATGACCGGAGGCGGACGTATCGGTTTCGGTATTTCCGCCGCTTCGATGACGGCCACGTGGATCTGGGCGTCGTCGATGTATGCCTCCGCAACATCCGGGTACACCTACGGGATCTCCGGCCCGATTCACTACGGGCTGTGGGGCGCGCTGATGATCCTGCTGATCTACCCGTTCGGGCGGCGGATCCGCCAGGTCGCACCACGTGCGCACACGATCGCCGAGGTCATGTACGCCCGGCACGGCCGCTCCAGCCAGCTCATGCTCGCCGGATCGAATGTGATCGGCAGTCTGATCAGCCTCACCTCGAACCTGATCGCGGGCGGTGCGCTCATCGGCATGCTCACACCCTTCACGTTCAGTCAGGGCATCGTGGCGATCGCGGCCGGGATTCTGCTGTACACGCTGTGGTCGGGATTCCGTGCCTCGGTGCTGACCGACTTCGCACAAGTGCTCGCCATGCTCGGCGCGGTCGTGATCATCATTCCGGTGGTCTTCTTCGCCGCGGGCGGTCCCGGCCTGTTCGAGGCCGGCGCAGCCAATCTCACTCCGCAGCAAAGCAATTTCTTCTCCTCCGATGCGTTCTTCAACCAGGGCGCCCCCTATATCGCGGCGGTACTGGCCTACGCCATCGGCAATCAGACGATCGCGCAGCGGCTGTTCGCGGTGCGCGAGGATCTGATCAAGAAGACCTTCGTCACCGCGACGGTGGGGTACGGGGCCACGATCATCGGGATCGGAATGCTCGGTGTCATCGCGCTGTATGCCGGTGTCCAGCCGATGGACGGCGATGTCAACAACCTCATACCGCAGATGGCGGCGACGTATCTGAGCCCGGTGCTGTTGTGCCTGTTCTTCGTGATGATCATCGGCTCGCTCTCCTCGACCGCCGATGCCGACCTCACCGCGCTCGCGTCCATCACGATGGCCGATATCTACGGGCACAACGTGGCAGGGAAGAAATATGCCGATCCGCGCACGATGATCCTGATCGGCCGGATCACCATGATCGTCGCGATCGCGGCGGCGCTGTACTTCGCCGGCTCCCAGCTGAACATCCTCGATCTGCTCGTGTTCGTGGGCGCGATGTGGGGCGCGCTGGTGTTCCCGGTGATCGCGAGCTTCTACTGGAACCGGGTCACCAACCTCGCGTTCAGCGCGGCGGTGGTGCTGGGCTTGGCCGCGTTCGTTCCCGTCCGCTTTTCCTGGGTGGACCTGTCGGGTGTTCTCGGCATCGTCTCCGATGTGTGGGCCACGATCGGTATCGGTGTCGTACTCGGACTGATGGCGTTCGGGTTCTTCGGCAAACGAGTCGCTCTCGTCGCGGGCACGGTCGCGACCCTCGCCGCCGCGCCGTTCGCGATCGGATTCCTGCACACCTACCCCGTGCTGTCCGGGTCGCTGGTGGCCTATTCCGTGAGCACGGTGACGTGCGTGGTGCTGACTCTGCTGTCCAAGCGTGAGTTCGATTTCGCGCTCATCAAGCAACGTACGGGCGATTTCGACGCCCGGCCGGCGCAGACTCCGCAGCCGGAAACCCTGGACCCGGCCGGAAAGGAAACCGTATGACCGCCCTGCTCACCCTTTATGTGCTGATCTGGCCGCTGATCGTTGCGGGCGTGCTTTTCGTCATCGTGCGCGCGTTCCTGCGCGAGTTGCGTGAGGCCAAGTCAGAAGGCCGCGACATCATCTAGTGCCGGTATCCGGGTGCGGGTCACCGCACCGATCCGGCTCATCGCGAACAGATCCGCGGAACCGGCGAGCGCCGGCCACGGGTGAACTAGGCTCGGCTGATCGGATTCAACCGAGCCTGTTCACCGCGCTCGCCGAGCCGGGGCGGCGCCGGCGAGCCAGGAGTTCGGGAGCCATGATGATGGAAGACCTCCGCCGACGCCTCGGCTTCCGCGGACCACGGGTACCGGCTTCGAGGGAGGACCAGTGAGCGGCGACCAGGACATCCGCATCGAGCGCGGGGAATTCGACCATGCGGGTCACCGGCTGGCCCGCCGCTCCTGGTTACCCGCGACACCGGTGCGCGCAGCGATCGTGCTCGTCCACGGGGTGGCCGAGCATTCGGGGCGTTACGACTACGTCGGCCGGACGCTGGCCGGCGCCGGGTTCGCGGTCCATGCCCTCGATCATGTGGGCCACGGTGAATCCGCACGGATCGGCGCACCCACCAATCTCGGTTCGATCGACGATGCCGCGGACAAGGTGGCGGCCCTGCTCGAGCTGGCCCGGGCCGAGAATCCCGGGGTGCCCGCGTTCGTGCTCGGGCATTCGATGGGTGCGCTGATAACCCTGTACCTGGCCACCCGGGCGCCGCTGGACGTCGCGGGGGTGGTGGTCTCGGCGCCGCCGCTGATCATCGACGCCGGGAACCCGGTACAGCGTCTGCTGGCGCCGGTGCTCACCCGCCTGACCCCGAACCTGGGTGTGCTGGCCCTGGATTCGTCGCAGATCAGCCGCGACCCGGACGTGGTCACCGCCTACGACAACGATCCGCTGGTGTTCCGCGGCAAACTTCCCGCTCGCACGGCCACCGAAATCCTGACCGCCGCCGGGCAGGTACTGGACCGCCTGCCGCGGTTGCGGGTACCCACCCTCGCTATGCACGGAACCGCCGACGCCATCGCCGCCCCGGCCAGTACCGACCGGATCGAAGAACATGCGGGCAGCACCGATCTCACGGTGCGCCGCTACGACGGCCTGTACCACGAGATCTTCAACGAACCCGAACGCGATCGGGTCCTCGCCGATGTCGTCACCTGGCTGACCGCCCGGCTGCCCGCGCCCGGTGAACCGCGCAGCGAAGGAGTGTGATCCGCAAGCCCGCGGGGCCGGTCGGTGGCCAGGTTGTGCTCGCGAAACCGGAGCGGGTGCCGGGTTCGTCTTCGTCACGCCGGGTCGTGTCGTCCCGCACTTCGTCGTGTCGATCGATCGAGCGCAGCAATCGTCAGGCTTCCTCTGTCATCGCCAGGAGTTCCGCGCGGGCAAGAGCAAGGTCCGCACTGGTCAGGTAAGGGCTCGACCGTGCGACCGCGAGCCCGTCCGCGGCGGATCGGATGATCAGGACACGCACTGGGGGCAGACCGTCGGCGTCGAAGGCAGCGTTCAGCTTTTCGGCGTCCCGTGCACACAGCGATTCGACCTCGGACAGGTTGCCGAGCGCGGCGCTCAAGGCGATCGGGTCGAGAATGGCCCCGTAGAGGTCGCCGCCGCCGGTCATCGCGCGGATATAGCCCCGGGTGAACTTTCCCGGCCGGTTCTCGGACAGGTCGATACGGGCGTGGATCTCGGCCCAGCAGCGCTCGATGGCGTGTTCGACCACCCCGGACAGCAGGTCCGCGCGGCTCGGGAAGTGATGCCGGAGGCCGCTTTGGGTCACGTTCGCCGCCTTCGCGATCGCGGCGAGACTGGCCTTGGATCCATGCTCCGAGAACATCTGCTCGGCCGCTTCGAGGATCGCCCGGCGAGTGCGTTCCTTGTCTCGCGTAGCAACCGGTTCAGTGCGAGTCATCGACATTCACCTCGACATCCCGTGGCGAGGGGATCACCCGCCAGGCCACCATCGCCGAGACGACGAGGAGCCCCGCGGCGAGGAACGATGTGGTCTGCACCGCGTCGGCGAACGCGGACCGGGCGTGCTCGACGACCGCCGCATCGGTGACGGTGTCGACTGTTACGGCGAGCGACTGCTCGGCCGCCGCCGCATCTGCGGCGCCTGTGCCGGCAGGCAGGTCCAAGTGCGAGCGGTACATACCGCTCGAACGAGTTGTTGAAGGGCTCGAGTGAGTTTTTACATTGCCGCTGACCTAACCGGCCGCGGCGGATGCATTCGGCGTGCCGGCCGCCGGGCACGGTGTACCGGCGACACGGGCACAATCGAGGGCAGATCAATACGCTGTGCGCATCCGTGGTGAAGGAGGCCCGTGTACGTCGAAGAAATCCGTTCCCCCGGTGCATTGACCGCGGAATCCGCCGAAGAGCTGGCCATCAGCGCCGCGGGCTACACCTCTCGCATCACCGTCGCGGCGGGTGGACACGCGGTGAACCTGCCCGTTCTCCCGTGGTGCTGGACCGGTCTCGGTATCCGCGCAGGCACCCGGGTGACGGTGACAGCCGAGGGTGGCAGCCGACCGCCCGACCTCGAGGACCGGCGAGCACTCGAGGCCGTCGTCACCTGCCTGCGCTCACTGGGCGCCGTGTGAGGGTTTGCGCCAGGCGCCCCGGACCACGGGCCGGAATCGGTCGCGTGACCCGCAGATAGCTGAAGATTCCTACTTTGAGTAGTAAAATAGCGGCATGACGGCAGCACATGCGGACTATCCCCCCGGCCACGGCCCGGCCTCGAAGGTCAGCGTGTCGCTACGGGCCGGGAACGTTCGAGCGATTCGTGAGCGGGTCGGCACACGCGGTTTCTCTGCGTATGTCGATGCCGCGGTCGAACGTCAGATCGAACGGGACCTCCTCGAAGAGGCGCTGCGTGCCAATGAGGAACGCGCCGGATCCGCAACAGCAGACTTCCGCGATGAGGCCGCCGCCTTTTTTCGTCACCTCAAGACAGACCCCGACCTGCGCCAGGACAACGAGTGACACCCCGGCGGAGCCGCCTGAGCGCCGGAACGCTGGTACTCGACTGCGAGGGGCTTTCGAAATGGGTAAGAGCCGACCCCCGAGTCACGGCCTACGTGCGCGAGGCGCACGACAACGATCTGCGGGTCGTCGTCAGCGCCCTGACCCCCATCGAAGCCTTCGATGTGCGATCGAACAGTAACCGGCTGCGCTGGCACCTATCCCGTTTGCGGATCGAGCCGGTTACCGACGAAATCTCGTTCCACGCCATAGAACTGCTGCGCACGGCAGGCTTGCACGGTCACCAGTACGCCATCGACTCGGTAGTCGCCGCCACGGCCCTTCGCGCGGTGAAACCCGTTGCTGTCCTCACCTCGGATATCGACGATATGGTGCAGCTGTGCGGAAAGCAGGTACGGGTACTCGGCGTATGAGTCGCGCCGAGTCGGCGTCCTGGACCGGAAAGGCGGATCAGACGCCGAACACCCGTTCCACCACGCGGCGCGCCCGCCGGGTGACTCGCAGGTAGTTGTCCAGGAATTCCCCGCCGTCGTCGCTGGGCCAGCCGGCCACCCGCGCCACCGCGGACAGGGTGCGGCCGGGTGCGGGTAGTTGGTCGCTGGGTTTACCGCGGACCAGTACCAGGGCGTTGCGGGCGGCGGTCGCGGTGAGCCAGGACTGCCGGAGCAGATCGGTGGCCTCGGTGCCGAGTAGTTCGTGACGCGCGATGACGTCGAGTGATTCGAGGGTGGAGGTGTTGTGCAGTTCCGGCACCTCGTGCGCATGCCGCAACTGCAGGAGTTGCACCGTCCATTCGATATCGGCGAGCCCGCCGCGGCCCAGTTTGGTGTGGGTGGCGGGGTCGGCGCCGCGGGGCAACCGTTCGGAATCCACCCGGGCCTTGATCCGCCGGATCTCGCGCACCGCCTCGGCCGAGACACCGCCGGCCGGATAGCGCACCGGATCGATCGTGTGCAGGAACCGCAGGCCCAGCTCCTGATCTCCGCATACCTGATGCGCCCGCAGCAATGCCTGCACTTCCCAGGGTTGCGCCCATTGGCGGTAGTAGGCGTCGTAGGCGGCGAGGGTGCGCACCAACGGCCCGCTGCGGCCTTCCGGACGCAAACCGGCGTCCACCTGCAGCGGCGGGTCGGTACTGGGGGCACCGAGCAATTTCTGCACCTGTTCGGCGATACCGTTGGCCCATTTCACCGCGATGTGCTCGTCCTCGCCGGGCCGCGGGTCGCAGACGAACAGCACATCGGCGTCGGAGCCGTAGCCCAGTTCCCGCCCGCCGAGCCGGCCCATCCCGATCACCGCGAAATCCGCGGGCGCGGGCGCGCCGCGTTCGGCGGTACTCGCCCGGATCACCGCCCGCAGTGCGGCCTCGAGCACCGCCACCCACACCGACGACAGCGCCGCGCAGACCTGCGGCACATCGAGTAGCCCGAGCAGATCCGCCGACGCCACCCGCGCCAGTTCGTGCCGGCGCAGCGAACGTGCGGTCGCGACAGCACGTTTCGGGTCGTCGTAGCGGTCGGCGGCGGTGAGGATACTGCCCGCAACATCCGCGGGCTGGGTACGCAGCAACAGCGGCCCCTCGGGGCCGTCGGCGAACATCCGGATGGTTTCGGGGGCATTGATGAGCAGATCGGGCAGGTAGGCCGAGGAACCCAGCACCATCATCAGCCGCTGCCCCACCGCGCCTTCGTCGCGCAGCACCCGCAGGTACCAGTCCTGGTCGTTCAAGCCTTCCGATACGCGCCGGTAGGCGAGCAGGCCGGCGTCCGGGTCGGGGGTATCGCCGAGCCAGGCCAGCAGGGTCGGCAACAGCAGGGCCTGGATCCGGCCTTTCCTGGAGACACCGCTGGTGAGGGCGCGCAGATGGCCCAGAGCATGTTCCGGGTCGGCGTATCCGAGCGCGGCGAGCTGGCGGACGGCGGCATCCGGGCTGAGCCGCAGCGCGGCGGTTTCGATACTGGCCACCGATTCCAGCAGGGGCCGATAGAAGAGTTTGGTGTGCAGACGCCGGATCCGGCTGGTGTTGCGGCGCAACTCCACCTGCAATACCCCGGCCGCATCGCGTTTACCGTCGGGCCGGATATGCGCGGCCCGGGCCAGCCAGCGCATCCCTTCTTCGTCGTCGGCGGCGGGCAGCGTATGGGTGCGTTTGAGCCGCTGCAGTTGCAGCCGGTGCTCCAGCAGCCGCAGGAATTCGTAGGAGGCGGTGAGATTGGCGGCGTCCTCGCGACCCACATAGCCGCGCGCGGCCAAGGCGGCGAGGGCTTCCACGGTGCCCTGCACATGCAGTTTCGGGTCGACCCGGCCGTGCACGAGTTGCAGCAGCTGCACCGCGAACTCCACATCGCGCAGGCTGCCGCTGCCCAGCTTCAGTTCCCGCTCGCGCAGGTCTTCGGGCACCAGATCCTCCACGCGGCGCCGCATGGCCTGCACATCGGACACGAAATCCGGGCGTTCGGAGGCGGTCCACACCATCGCGTCGGTGGCCGCGCGGTACTGCTCCCCCAGTTCCAGATCGCCGGTCATCGGCCGCGCCTTGAGCAGCGCCTGGAACTCCCAGGTCCGTGCCCAGCGCTGGTAGTAGGCCAGATGCGATTCGAGGGTGCGTACCAGGGCCCCGGCCTTGCCCTCGGGACGCAGCGCCGCGTCCACTTCGAAGAACGCGGAACTGCCGACGGTCATCATCTCCGCGGCCAGGCGGGTGGCGACGGCGTCGGCGGGTTCGGCGACGAACACGATATCGACATCGCTGACGTAGTTGAGTTCGCACGCCCCGCTTTTGCCCATGGCGATTACGGCCAGCCGCACCGGGCACGGTTCGTCGCGGCACACCCGCGCCACCGCCACCGCAAGAGCGGTGGTGAGCGCCGCGTCGGCGAGAGCGGTGAGTTGGCGGCCCACCACTTCGTACGGGATGACCGGTTCGTCCTCCACGGTCGCGGCCAGATCGACGGCGGCCAGCAGCATGAGCTGATCGCGGTAGCGTTTACGCAGCGCCGCCACCACTTCGGGCCCGGATTCGGTGGCGCGGAACAACATCGGGGACGCGTTGGGCCCGGTTTCCGGTTCGGCGCCGGCCACCGCGAGCAGATCGGCGATCAGTTCGTCCCGGTCCGGCAGCTCCTCGCGGCGCAGTATCGTCCAGGCCCGCGGATCGGCCACCAGGTGATCGCCCAGCGCGGTGGAGGAACCGATGAGCGCGAACAGCCGGCCGCGCAGTGTCGGCTCGGCTCGGATCGCGGAATCCAGGGCAGCCCACTCGGTTCCGAGCGATTCCCGGATCCGGATCAGGGTGTTGAGCGCTAGGTCGGCGTCCGGGGCGCGCGAGAGCGCCCACAGCACCGCGATGCTCTCGACATTGTCCCAGCCGAGGGTCGTCAGCGATTCGGCGGCCGTCGGCTCGAGCAATCCGAGCCGGCCGGCGCGAGGGACGGCGGACCGGGCGGACGGGGGGCGGACCATGAGCCCAAGTTAACCGGTTCGCGCCGGCAAGTGTGCCGGACCCCCGCCCGCCGCGTCGTTACAGACCGAGGTACTCCTGTAGTTCGAACGGCGTCACCTGGGTTCGGTAGTCCGCCCATTCGCGGCGCTTGTTCCGCAGGAAGAAATCGAAGACGTGCTCGCCGAGCGTTTCGGCGACCAGTTCCGACCGTTCCATCGCCTTCAGCGCCTCGTCCAGCGTGCCGGGTAGTTCCTTGAAGCCCATGGCGCGCCGTTCCGCCGCGGTCAGCGACCAGACGTCGTCCTCGGCCTCCGCGGGCAGTTCGTAACCCTTCTCGATGCCCCGCAGGCCGGCGGCCAGCAGGACGGCGAAGGTCAGGTACGGGTTGCAGGCCGAATCGGGGCTGCGGATCTCGACCCGCCGCGAAGAAGCCTTGTTCGGCGTGTACATGGGCACCCGGACCAGCGCGGACCGGTTGGACCGGCCCCAGGAGGCCGCCGTCGGCGCCTCGCCGCCGTGGATGAGCCGCTTGTAGGAGTTCACCCACTGGTTGGTGACGGCGCTGATCTCGTGCGCGTGTTCGAGGATGCCCGCGATGAAGGCCCGCGCGGTACCCGAGAGGTTGTCCGGATCGTCCGGGTCGGCGAAGGCGTTCGCCTCGCCTTCGAACAGGCTCATATGCGTATGCATGGCCGACCCGGGGTGCTGGGAGAACGGTTTCGGCATGAACGTCGCGCGCACGCCCTCGTCGATGGCGACTTCCTTGATCAGGTAGCGGAAGGTCATCACATTGTCGGCCATCGACAGCGCGTCGGCGTAGCGCAGATCGATCTCCTGCTGCCCGGGCGCGCCCTCGTGATGGCTGAACTCCACCGAGATACCCATGGATTCGAGGGCGTCGATGGCGTGGCGCCGGAAGTTCGGGGCGGAGTCGTGGACGGCCTGGTCGAAGAACCCGCCGGTATCGGCCGGGACGGGCGGCATACCGTCGGCCTGGTTCTTCAGCAGGAAGAATTCGATCTCCGGGTGCACGTAGCAACTGAACCCGACGTCACCGGCCTTGTTCAGCTGCCGGCGCAGCACATGGCGCGGATCGGCCCACGACGGCGAACCGTCGGGCATGGTGATATCGCAGAACATCCGGGCGGAATGCTGGTGACCCTTGCTGGAGGCCCACGGCAGCACCTGGAAGGTGGACGGATCGGGCCGGGCCACCATATCGGCCTCGGAGATCCGGGCAAACCCCTCGATGGCCGACCCGTCGAATCCGATGCCCTCTTCGAAGGCGCCCTCGAGTTCGGCGGGCGCAATGGCGACGGACTTCAGGTAGCCCAGCACATCGGTGAACCAGAGACGTACGAAGCGGATGTCCCGCTCTTCGAGCGTCCGCAGCACGAATTCCTTCTGGCGATCCATGTCCGCGAGCGTAAGCACCCGGCGTTAAATCCGTGTTACATGACGTGCTGCGCTGTGTGTCGGCTCGCCGGAACAGCCGGATACCGGCTCAGCAGCGCAGTCCCTCGGGGGGTGATTCCAGGTCGACCAGGTAGTTGATCACGGCATCGTCGACGCAGGTCGCGCCGCCGGTGAATACGACGGTGTGACTGTCGCCCTCATGGGTGATCAGGGCCGCCCCGAGCTGCCGGGCCAAGTCCACGCCGGCCTGATACGGCGTCGCCGGATCACCGGTGGTGGAAACCACCACCGTCTGCGGCAGACCTTCCACCGAGATCTCGTGCGGTTGGCTCGTGTTCGGTACGGGCCAGTCCGCGCACAATTCCAGCGGCGCCGCGCCGGTGCCGCGGCCGTCGTCGAGGAAGGGAGCCGCCGCGCGGTACTCGGTGTCCTGGCGCCCGGCCACCTCCCGGTCGGTGACCGGCGGATCGTCCACGCACCGGATGGCGTTGAAGGCGTCGGTCAGGTTGCTGTAGGTGCCGTCGTCGCGGCGGCCGTTGTACATATCGGCGAGCTGCAGCAGGGTATCGCCGCGGCCCTGGCTCAGTTCGGTGAGCGCGACGGTGAGCACCGGCCAGAAGTCGGCGCTGTAGAGGGTCTGCTGGACACCGGTGATCGCATCGTCGTAGCTCAGGCCGCGGGGATCGGTGGTGGCCGCGGGCGTCTCCCGCAGCGGGTCCACCAGCTCCCGGAACCGCGGGATCACCTGTGCGGGATCGGTGCCCAGTGGGCAGTCCGCCGATTTCACGCAGTCCGCGGCGTAGGCGTCGAACGCCGCCTGGAATCCGGCGGCCTGGCGCAGCGATTCCGCGACCGGGTCCTGGGTGGGATCGATGGCGCCGTCGAGCACCATCGCCCGCACATTCCCCGGGAACTTCTCCGCATATGCGGTGCCGAGCCGGGTGCCGTAGGAGTACCCCAGATAGTTCAGCTTCGGATCGCCCAGGACCGCCCGGATGATATCCATATCCTGCACGACTTCCCGGGTCCCGATATGGGCGAGCAGATCGGCGCCGGTACGCGCCATACAGCGGTCGGCGTATTCGCGGTTCTCGGCCTCGTCGGCGGCGATCCCCTGGGGCGTGTTCGGCTCCGGTGTCTCGGCGCGTTCGGCGTCGGCCTCCTGCGGGGTCAGACAGGTCACCGCGGGAATGGACGCGCCGACCCCGCGCGGATCGAAACCCACCCGGTCGAACCGTTCGGCCACCGGGGTGCCGCCGCCGATCGTCGCGGTGGACAGTCCCGACATACCCGGCCCGCCGGGGTTGAGCAGCAGCGACCCGATCCGTGCCCCGCTCGCCCGCAGCCGCGACAACGCCAGTTGCGCGGTCGGCCCGTCGGGGTCGGCGTAGTCGATCGGTACCTCGATACGAGCGCACTGCGTGGCCGGCGGCAGGCTTTCCCCGGGCGCGGCGTATCCGGCGCAGGACTCCCATTGCGGTACCTGTTCGTAGAACCGGCTCAGTTCCGCGGGGACGGGCGCCGGGGGCGCGGTCGCCACCTCTTGTTCGTCCGCGCATCCCGCGACGAACAACACCACCGTCGCCAGCACACCCGCCGGCACTGCACACCACCCACTCCGCACCGGCGCCATGCTAGCGCGACCCGCACCGGCGCCCGTGGATGTGACCAACCGCACCGAGTCGCAGGGTTCGTTCCGGCTCCGCCACGGGTGCACACTGGAAGGCGTCACACCCACCCGGGGACCCGGCCAGGGCCTCGAGGAGACGAAAGGGACGATGATGTCCGAATCATCAGCCGTGTCCGATTCCGCCGCGGAAACCCCCGCCTACGGCGCCGCGAAAACTCCCGGCACGGCGGATTCCGCGAAACCGGCCCGCCGCCCGACCCGCGTCCAGCATCTGCAGCAGATGAAGGCGACGGGCGAGCGCTGGGCCATGCTCACCGCCTACGACTACTCCACCGCCCGCCTCTTCGAAGAGGCCGGGATCCCGGTCCTGCTGATCGGTGATTCGGCCGCCAATGTCGTGTACGGCTACGACACCACCGTGCCGATCACCACCGATGAGCTGATTCCGCTGGTGCGCGGTGTGGTGCGCGGTGCCCCGCACGCCCTGGTGGTAGCCGACCTCCCGTTCGGCACCTACGAGAGTTCGCCCGAACAGGCGCTCGCGACCGCCACCCGCTTCATGAAGGAGGGCGGCGCACACGCGGTGAAACTGGAGGGCGGCGAACGCGTCGCCGATCAGATCGCCCTGCTCACCGCCGCGGGGATCCCGGTAATGGCACATATCGGGTTCACCCCGCAGAGCGTCAACACCCTCGGCGGGTTCCGGGTCCAGGGCCGCGGCGCGGGCGCCGAAGGCCTGCTGACCGATGCGATCGCGGTGCAGGCCGCGGGCGCGTTCTCGGTGGTGATGGAGATGGTGCCCGCCGACGTCGCGGGTCAGGTCACTCAGAAGCTGACCATTCCGACCATCGGTATCGGCGCCGGCCCCGACTGCGACGCGCAGGTACTGGTGTGGCAGGACATGGCCGGGTACACCAGCGGAAAGACCGCGAAGTTCGTGAAACGGTTCGCCGCCGTAGGCGATGAGCTGCGCACAGCCGCCGCCGCGTACGCCGACGAGGTACGCAGCGGTACTTTCCCGGGCCCCGAGCACAGCTTCTGAGCCGGCGCCCGGGCCGCAGCGGCTTCCCACCTCTGCCGGAGATGGCAAACTCGATGTCGAGAAGTTCTTCGACTCGAGTACAGAGGTACTGATGCGGCAACGCGCTTGGACAACCGCTCGAACAGCACGGGGCGCCCTGATGGTGGCGGGAGTGTGCGGGGCGGCGCTGCTCACCGCATGCGGTGGTGCGCAGACCGGTTCGCCCACCGCGGACTCCTCCGGCACTTCCACCACCAGCGCGACCGCGGCGCCGAGCCCCACCGGCGCCGCACCCGCCACCCCCCTCGAAGTTTCGGACAAAGCCGCGCAGAACCTGTGCGCCATGATGAAACCGGAGCTGTCGAACTGGCGGATCCAGGGGCCGACGCTGGGCCGGGTGAGCCTGAACCTGATGGCGCACGAATGGGCGCTCACCAACGGTATCGGTAACACCCGGTTGCTGGGCGATACCGCCGTCGTCGACCGGGCCACCTCCGCCACCTGCCCGGATGTGCGGACCCAGGCCCTCGAGGCACTGGAATTGCCCGAACTGGCCGCCGGCGTGCTCACGCTGTGATCGGTATGCGCAGCCTGTACCCCCCGATCGAACCGTACGACCAGGGCATGCTCGCGGTCGGCGACGGTCAGGCGATCTACTGGGAGACCAGCGGTAACCCGGCCGGTACACCCGCTGTGTTCCTGCACGGCGGCCCGGGCGGCGGCACCTCCCCCCTCAACCGCCGCTACTTCGATCCCGAGCGGTACCGGATCGTGCTGCTGGATCAGCGCGGCTGCGGTAATTCCACCCCGCATATCGCCGACGGCGCCGACCTGTCGGTGAACACCACCGCGCACCTGATCTCCGATATCGAGGCGATACGCGACGAACTCGGTATCGAGCGGTGGCTGGTGTTCGGCGGTTCCTGGGGTTCGACCCTGTCACTGGCCTACGCGCAGCAGTATCCGCACCGTGTGACCGCACTGGTACTGCGCGGCATATTCCTGCTGCGCCGCCAGGAAATCGACTGGTACTACAACGGCAGCGCCGGATACGTGTACCCGGACGAATGGGAGAAGTTCCTCGCCCAGGTCCCGGTCGCCGAACGCGGCAGTGACCTGGTGGAGGTCTACCACCGGCTGCTGCACTCCCCCGACCCGGAGGTCGCGACGGCGGCCGCCGTCGCCTGGTCCACCTGGGAGGCGGCGACCAGTTCGCTGCGCCCGGACCCGGCACGTACCGCCGATGCCGCCGATCCCCGTTTCGCGCTGGCCTTCGCCCGGATCGAGAACCATTACTTCCGGCACGGCGGTTTCCTCGACGAGGGCCAACTGCTGCGCGATATCGGCGCGATAACCCATATTCCGGGGATCATCGTGCAGGGCCGCCACGATATCGTCTGCCCGGCGGTCAGCGCGTGGGACCTGCATCGGGCGTGGCCGCAGTCGCGGCTGCGGATCGTCGACGATGCCGGGCATTCGGCCACCGAACCCGGGATCGTGCACCACCTCGTCGAAGCCACCGATACTTTCGCGGCGGTACCCGGATGAGCACCGAACCCGGCAGCGCCGGGGCCGCGCTCACCGCCGCGTTACGCGCCGATATCGATCGGCTGCTCGCGGCAGAACCGGAAGTCCGCGCCGACGCCCAGGATTCCGTGCACCAGATGCGGGTGGCGACCCGGCGGCTGCGCAGTGTGCTGCGCAGCTGCAAACGGCTGCTCGATGCCGATGCGGCCAACCGGGTACGCACCGAACTGGCCTGGCTCGCCGGAATTCTGGGGGTCGCCCGGGACGCGGAGGTCCGCGCTGCCCGTTTCGCCGGCCTGCTCGACCGGTACGCCGAAAAAGACTGTGCCGCATCGGGCCCGACACGTGAACGACTGGTCCGCGCCGAGCGCGACCGCTACGCCGCCGCACACGGCGCCATCCTCGAGGCGCTGGACAGCACCCGCTACCGCGCCGTCCGCGAGGAGTTGCGGAACTGGCGCGACAACCCGCCGTTGCGCACCTCGCTCAGCGGGTCGGCCGCGCCCGGGGTTTTCGACGCCGTCCTGCGGGCCGACCGTAAACGGGTACGCCGGCTGGTCCGGGCCGAACCGACCGCGGCGCCTGCCGACCGGGTCGAAATGCTGCACGATATCCGCAAGAGCGCCAAGCGGTTACGGTATTCCTGCGAGGCCGCGGAAGCCGTGCTGGGCGAATTCGCCGCGGATCTGGGCGGGCGGGCAAAACATCTGCAGACAGTGCTCGGCGATCACCGCGACGCGGTCGAATCGTACGACGCCCTCCGTGCGCACGCCGCCGCCGCGCACGCCGCCGGTGAGGACATCCACCTGTACGAAATGCTCGCCGACGCCGAAGACACCGCGGCCGGACGGTGCCTGGCCCGTTATCCGGCGGCCGCGGCGGCCATCGACAAGACCTGAACCGGCCGCGATACGGCCACCGACGGCTCGGGCCGGTACCGATCCGGTACCGGCCCGAGCCGCGAAAAACGTTGCCGCGCTACTGCACTGCGAGCATCGACCCGTTCAGTTCGTGCAACGGGCCGAATACGGTGAAAACCACCCGCCCGTTCGGGTGCGCCGACGACACCGCCGCAGCCGCGTCCAGCGCCATCCCGAACGAGGGAGCCGACGGATGCGGGATGGCCGCGAGCATATGCCCGAAATTGCTGGTGTGCACCCATTGGGTGTCCGCGGGGCTGAGGTCGACCCGCACCCCGCCGGGCAGCGGCGTCACCGCGACCGCACCGGCCGAACCGGCGCCCACGGTGGCGAGAACAGATGCGGCCCCGGCGATGAAGGCTCCGGCTGCCAAGGTACGTGCTACCCGCATAAGTGATGTGACCTGTCTTCGAGAGGTATGAATCGGCTCGACGGCACATTCGAGGGCGCCGGCGAGCCTGCCGACGCGCATACCTTATGACGCCGATCACCCTTTATGCCACCTCTGCACGAATTCCCCGCGAAAAATCCGCTCTGCCCCCGTAACTGCTACTGTGGCGGACCGTAAGCGTTCGACGAATCCGAGTTGGAGTTTCCTCACGTATGTCCACTCTCATCTATGACTATCTGCTCCCCCTCGTCGGCCCGCAGCAGGCCACCACTCTGGCGCAGATGTTCGTCATCGGCCCCTCGGCCTGAACGGCCACTGGGTGAACATCGTCCCCCGCCCGGCGGGGGACGATGTCCACCTCGTGGAGTTACCATCCGGGCCGTGCAAAGACCCGCAGTTCTCCTGCCCGCCGCCCTCGTAGTACTCGCGGTCGCGACGGCCGCGTGCCAGAGCGATGGTGCGGAACCGGAATCCACCGCCGCCACCTCCTCCGTCGCGAACCCCGGTACCGCGACAATCGACCAGGTGAAGGCCGGTTCCTTCGTCATCGGATTTCGCGGCGCCTTTCCCGGGCTGGCCGAAGGCCGCAATGATGCCGCGATCACGGCGATCTTCACCGAGACCTGCGCCGATATCCGGTCGGGTGAACCCGAGGATGCGGCCACCTCCGCGTTGACCGAACGCCTGGGCACCGCAGGCACCGCGCCGGCACCGGCGGAAACCCAGGCCGTCTATCAGATGGTCGCGGCGATGTGCGCTCAGCAGTAACAACCGCCCATACCGGTCTTTCCGGGCTATTTCGGGAACGGATTCGGACCGGACCGAATCAACGGCCCGAATTACCCGGAAAGGGCGAAAATACCCCGTTTGCTCATTCCGGCGTCCCGGCGCCCGGACCGAAAATCCCGGAGGCATAGCGCGCCGCCCATTCGGCGAACGTCATCGCCGGCCGCCCGAGGATTTCCGTGGCGACCCGATTGGGCGGCGCGGTGATCCCGTCCAGGCCGCTGAGCACATTGTCGACGTACCAGGTGGCGGTATCGCCCATGGTGGGTGTGAGTACCCGGATCGTCTCCTCGCGGGTCGACCGCACGAATTCGATTTCCCGGCCCAGTGCGGACGCCAGCTGAGCCAGTAGTTGCGCCCGGGTGAGTTTCTCCGGACCGGTCAGCGATAAGGCGCGGCCGATATGGTCGTCGCCGGTCAGCGCCGAGGCGGCCACGGCAGCGATATCGTCCATGGCGATCGGGGTGCTCCCGGCCTCGGGGTCGGGTTCGCGGACGGTGCCGGTTTCTCGGATCTGACGCGCCCAGATCTCGGTGTTCTCCATGAAATCCCCGGGCCACAGATGGGTCCACGCGAGACCGCTCGCCTCCACCGCATCCGAGACCGTGCCCCACCAGCTGTCGGGTTCGCCGGACAGATCGACGATATGCCGGACTCCCGCCTCCTGGGCCAGGGTCACCACTTCGGCCACGGTGTCCGGCGCCGGCGCCAGGTAAATCCGTTCGACTCCGTCGAACGCCCCGCGCAGGGTCTCCGGTTTGCGCACATATCCGCGCACGACCTCGACACCTTCCGGCAGCGCGGCTTTGCCGGGGTCCACCGTCAGCGCGCGGATATCCGGCACGCCGCGGGCCAGCAGTTCGTCTACCACCTTCCGGCCGATATTGCCGGTCGCCCCGGTGACCAGAATGGTCATACGTCCCTCCCATCGCGTGAAACACACCCCGGCTACGCTCTCCGGCACGGTGGACGGTCGTGGCGTGCAGGCCGGCATTCGGGTGTCCTGGGCCGCTGGGCGACGAGAACCGAAGTTCTCGGCTGGATTCGAACCTGGGCCCCCGCCGGAAAGGGCGATAACCGGCGCTGCTCCGGCCCGTCCACCACGGCGCGTGCCGACGGCGGCGACTCTAGTGGGCACGAGCACGGCTGTCCAACCCCTATTTTTTGGGACACCCGGCGTAGTAACCCCTGGCCGAACTTGCGCGACTACACAGATAACCGGCGGGCACCTGAGCCCCGGCGCCCAGGCGTCCGCCACCGAGACCGCCCTGCCCGAATCGAAGCGTTCGCAGCTCCGGTGAAGGCCCCGCCCCGAGGAAGTTCCGATGAGCTATATCGATATCCTGGTCCGCCTGCACACCGAGGACCATCGGATTCTCACGGATCGAGCAGCCGTGAAGGGACGGACCGTCACCGAATTGGCGACCGAGGTTTTACGGGCCGGCATCCACAGCCGGGCCTGGGCGGTTCGCGAGGCCGCCTGGGAGGAGTATCGCACCACCCACCGGGTGGCGGCCACCGATGTGGATACGGCACGGGCGGCGTTCGTCGCGGGTTGGGAAACGGCCCACGGAAGAGTGGAGACCGCCCGTATGCCCGCTGCATAACGGGCCGGCTTCGGGCCATCGATTCCTGCGGGATCGGACATCCCGCAGCGGTTGAAGGACCTGCTGTGGCCGTGGCGGGGCGGTCAGCGCGCCTTGTTCAGGCAGATTGATACAAGGTACGGGTATATGGGAGTTTCCCGTGAAAGTTTCCCGCCGGTGCTCGGTTTCCCGTGGTTTTCCCGTCCCTCAGGTGGCCTGGCGGCACTGCTGTTGCGTGCGTCGCAGAGCGGTGGGGTCGACGGGACACCGGTTCCGCCCCATCGGATCCAGCCGGTTGAGAGCCGTGCGAATCGTGGGATGGTCGGGGCGCGGATGAGCCGGCCTGTAAGCCGGATCCTGTGCCCGGTTCGCACCGGGTGGCGGCCATCCATCTGGGCACACCGTCGCCGGGTACCTCGAGCGGTCCACCCGCAGGCTCGGGCGAGCAGCCCTCGAACACCTGCGCAACCGCACCGGATGGTGCGGCCTTCGACCTTGCTCCGGGCGGGGTTTACCGAGCCGCCCCGGTCACCCGGGGCGCTGGTGCGCTCTTACCGCACCGTTTCACCCTTACCGCGCGGCCCTGACGGGCCACGGGCGGTCTGTTTTCTGTGGCACTGTCCCGCGGGTCGCCCCGGGTTGCCGTTAGCAACCGCCCTGCTCTGTGGAGTCCGGACTTTCCTCGGCGCCCGGCGTGACACCGTATGGGTGTCCGTTCCCGGCGCCGCGACCGCCCGGCCGGCTCATCCGCCGCACACGATACTCGCCGCCGGCGGCGGCCCGCGCCCCGCCCGTTCGATCACGGGGCCGCCAGCAGTTCCCGTGCCAGGGCGCCGCCCCACCAACTCTCGACCCGGTCCGGAGCCCATCCACGCTCGCCGGTCAGCACGGTGAACACGTCGATATTGCAGAGTGCGGCGTAGATATCGACGGCCTCGGGCACCGTGAGCCCCGGGCGCAGCACGCCATCCGGCCATCCGGAGAACACTCGAACGCGGGTCTCGTCGGCACGGCGGCGGCCGGCGCGATATTCACGCGCGAGTTCGGGTTCGGCGCGGCCGGCCTCCCGCAGCGCCACGATGACATCGCCGGCCCGCTCGAACAGCCGGCGGTCGTAACCGGCCATGGCCGACAGTTGAGCGCCCGGCCCGGGCGCGGTCTCCAGTTCGGCGATCATGCGCGGGAGGTCACCGGACAGGTCCGCGGCGTCGGCGAGGGCCCGGGTGAGCCCGGTTTTGTTGCCATAGGCCGCGTACACGGTCGGCACCGAGACACCGGCAGCCTTGGCGACCTCGCGCACCGTCGTGGCCGCCCACCCCCGGGTGACGAAAAGTTCACGGGCGCAGCGGGCGATATGCGCGGTGGTCTCCTGCGCCTGCGCGGTTCTGCGCAGCGAATCGTATCGGCGCCGGTCCGGCTCGCCGTCCATGGTTCCCCTTTCGGTTTACGTACCTTATATTGAATATATGCTCAGAAAACTCGGCAGCGCCGTAGCCGCCCAGCGCATCGCCGGCGCGGCCGGAATCGGTTTCGCACTGCTCATAGTCGCCGCCAATCTCGTCCTCGTACCCGCCGGAATGCCCCCACCCGGTTCGTCCGCCGACGAGGCAATCGAATTCTTCCTGTCCGCCGACCAGCCCACCCTCGCGGTCTCGGCACTACTGCCCGCCGTATGGGCCCTGGCAACACTGTTCGCGGCCGGCGCGCTGGCAGCGACCACCCCCGCGGGCGGCCGGAATGCCTGGGCCTACGCCGGCTTCGCCGGAGTACTACTACAGAACGCCACCTTCACCGTCGTGGTAGCGGTACGCCTGGCGATGACGACGGTCGACGATCCGGCAGGTATCGGCCCACTCTGGGCGCTGCACGAGGCGGTGTTCGGATTCAACGGCACATTCCTCGCCCTGGCGATGCTCGGACTCGGCACCGCCGGATTCGTCACCGGATTGCTCGCCCGGTGGCAGCTGATACTCGGAATCGTAGCGGGCTGCTTGCAATTCGCGTCCGCGCTAGTCACCCCGCTGATCGTCACCGGTCACGGCCACTTCTCCCTGTTCGGCTTGGTCGGCTGGCTACTCTGGGCGGTGTGGCTCACCAGCTACGGAATCACCCTGATCCGCTCGGCCGGGCACACCCACCCCAACGTCGGAAATATGAGGTCGGCCGGTCATGCCGCCGATGCCCACCCGGACTGACAACCGCGGTGAAACGACACCTCGGTACCGTCACTGATCATGGAGCGTGTGGAGGTCGGCTTCCCGTCGGGAGGTCAGAAGTGTTCCGGCTGGCTGTACCTACCGGCCGGTCCGCCCAAACCCCGCCCGATCGTGGTGATGGGGCACGGGCTGGGAGCGAACCGGGAAATGGGTCTGGATCGGTACGCGCGGCGATTCGCCGCGGCGGGAATGGGGGTACTGGTATTCGATTACCGGCATTTCGGTAGCAGTGACGGCGAACCGCGGCAAACGGTGAATATCGCGCGGCAGCGCGAAGATTGGACCTCCGCCATCGCCTATGCGCGAACCCTGCGAGGTTTCGACGCTACCCGGATCGCACTGTGGGGGACCTCGCTGGGCGGCGGTCACGCGCTGTCCGTGGCACCCGACGACGCCTATATCGCGGCGGTCGTGGCACAGGTGCCGTTCGTCAGCGGCCTCTCCTCGGCCCTGGCGAAAGGCCCGATCAGCCTGGTGAAGGTCACCACGCTGGCGGTCGCGGATGCGCTGTTCGGCACGATATTCCGCAAACCGGTACAGATCCGGCTCGCCGGGCGGAAACGGGCCACAGCGATGCTGACCGGCGCCGACGTACCGGCGGGGTTCGGCCGGCTGGCCGAGGAAAGCCCCGCCTACCGGCCGAAGATCCCGGCGCGCGCGGCTTTTCCGCTGCTGTTCGACCGGCCGGGCCGGCATGCGAAGGAACTGAAGATGCCGGTGTTGTACGCATTGTGCGACAAGGATTCGATCACCCCGGTGAAACCCGCGCTGCGGACCGCGGGCAAAACCAAGCATGCACAAGTGAAGCGTTATCCCGCCGGGCATTTCGATATCTATTTCGACGATCTGTTCGAGCAGGCCGTCTACGACCAGACCGAATTCCTGACCGCGGTACTGCGTCCGTGACGAGCGCCGCGATACCGGACAACTGCGCCGTTGCGGTACCGCGGTCGTGACGGCGGGCCGGTGATCGCCGGCCCCCGCCACCGCTCATTTCACGAACGAGACATTGATCGGGTACTTGTACTCCTCGCCCTTGTTGGCCGCCAGACCGGCAATGATCATGAAGACCAGGCCGGCGATCCCGACGATCGGGGCCAGGATGAGGCCGATCAGAACGATCATCAGCAGAATGCTCACGATCATGCCGATGAAGAACAGGATCTGGAAGTTCAGCGCCTGCACCGCGTGCCGGCGCACGAACTCGTCCCGGTCCTTGTACATCAGATAGACGATCAGCGGTGCGATCCAGCCGAGCAGGATCCCACCCAGATGCGCCAGCATGGCCCACATCTTGGCATCGGCCGGTGCGACCGGAGCACCGGTCGCACCGTACGGCGGCTGCCCCGGATAGGCGTATCCCTGCGGGGGCACGCCGTACTGCGGCTGACCGCCGAAATGCGGCTGCGACGGATACGGCTGCCCTTGCGGATACGGCTGTCCCTGGGGGTACGGCTGTCCCGGCGGGTACTGCTGGCCCGGCGCATATTGCTGACCGGACGGATACTGCTCCCCCGCTGCGTACTGCTGCCCCGATGCGTACTGCTGGCCGGGCGGATACTGCTGACCCGGCGGGTACTGCTGCCCTTTGGACAGGTCGAAGGGCGGCTGAGGATCGGTCATCACATTCCAAACTTGCAGGCGACAGGACTTCTCGAGCATAAGGGGGCGAACCCGCCTACGGGAGTGCGGCTTTGCCACCCCTAGGTGAACTGCGCGATGCCCGGCATCGCGGATCATCGGAGAGCCCGGAGCTGCGCGGTTTCCCTACGTCACTGTCTGCACAACGTCTGTGTCCTCAGTGCGCCGCAGTCAGTGAGTCCCTTTCTTCGGTCGAGACCGTCTCCTTCGGGGAGCGCACCATCGCCGCCGCGGCGATCAGTACCAGCGACAGCACAGCCGCGACCAGGAAGGCGGTGTGCACACCGTCGGCAGCAGCCACCACCGGCGCAGCGCCCTCGTCGAGCGCCGATTCGGTGCCGCGCGTCATCATCGTGATGAACAGTGCGGTACCCGCGGCACCCGCGACCTGCTGCACGGTGCTGACCGTCGCGCTGCCGTGTGAGTACAGCTGCGGCGGCAGCGAACCCAGCGCCGAGGTCATCAACGGTGTCAGTCCGCAACTGATGCCGGCGCTCACGATCACGTGCGCGGCGATCACGAGTGCGATCGAGGAGTTCTGGTCGAGGGTGGCGAGAATCCAGCAGCCGGCGCTCAACGCGATGGTGCCGGGCAGTACCAGCGGCCGGGCTCCCCACCGATCGAAGAGAGCACCGACGAACGGGGCCAGCAAACCCATGGTCAACCCGCCCGGCAGGAGAACCAAACCGGTGGTGAGGACGTCCTTGCCGAGCACGTTCTGCAGGTACATCGGCAGGATGATGAGCGCGCCGAACAGGCTCAGCATCAGGCACGCCATCAGGATGACGGCGAGCCGGAAAGGCCCGACCGCGAACGTCCGCAGATCCAGTAGCGCCCGTCCCCGGTCCGCCAGTTTCAGCTGGCGCACAACGAACAGCGCGAGGGCGGCCGCACCGACCGTGAGCGACACCCACGGCGGGATCGGCGCGTGCCCGGACGCCGATTCGCCGATACTGCTCAACCCGAACACGAGGCCGCCGAATCCGAGTGCCGCCAGCGGTACGGAGAGGTAGTCGAGGTGCGATTTGCTCGGCTCGGTCACGTTGCGGATGAACATCCCGCCGAGCACCAGCGCGAGAACCGCGAACGGCAGCACGATCCAGAACATCGCCCGCCAGTTCAGCGACTGCAGGATGAGCCCGGAAACGGTGGGCCCGACGGCCGGCGCCACCGAGATAACGATCGACACCAGCCCCATCGTCTTACCGCGCGACCGCTCGGGCACCAGGTTGAGAATGGTGGTCATCAGCAGCGGAATCATCAGCGCCGTGCCGACGGCCTGCACGATCCGGCCCACGATCAGGGCTTCGAATCCGGGCGCCAGCGCCGCGATCACCGTCCCGCCGCTGAACAGCGACATCGCGGCGATATAGATGGCGCGCAACGCGAACCGCTGCAGGATGAATCCGGTGGTGGGGATGACGATCGCCATGGTCAGCAGGAAGCCGCTGGTCAGCCACTGCGCGGTGGCTGCGCTGATCTCGAGGTCCACCATCAGGCGCGGCAGGGCCACGCTGAGAATCGTCTCGTTGAGAATCACCACGAACGCGGCGACGAGCAACAGCCCGATCAGCAGGAACGCTCCCGGAGCCCGGTCGTCGTGGTCTGGGGAATCGTCGGTTGTCGCCACCGAGTTGTCTATCACCTGAGTCTGTCCGCTCGATCGTGCCGCTGGTACCGGAGCAGCCTAACAAAAATGACAGTCGCTGACATATTGGCAGCGGATGCCTGTGTCGGATACGAGGAAGTACCCTATGGCACGTGCTCACCGCTACGCCGCCCGATTCGCCACCCCTCGACCTGCGCGCGCGACGCCGGAATGCCACCCGCATCGAGATCCGCGAGGCCGCCCTCGCCCTGTTCGAACGGCAGGGCGTCGACCGCACCACCAGCGAGGAGATCGCCCGCGCGGCCGGTATCTCACAGCGGACGTTCTTCCGGTACTTCGCGACGAAAGAGGAATGCGTCCTGTTCGACTCGTTCGGCTTCGACGAGGCCGTGCACAGCTGCCTGGAAACGGCGGATATGGGGTCGCTGTCGCTCGCGGATATGGAGACCGCGATCGGCCGGATGATGGAAGGCATTCGCAACGACGAACAGAGCGAAGTCGCCGCGACGGCCCTGCGGATCCAGAAGCTGGTCTCGACCGACGCGGCCCTCAGCAGAGCCGCCGTCGCCCACTATGCCGACAACGCCGAACGTTCGATGGCACTCATCGAAGGACGATGCCCGGCCGCCGACCGCTCCCGGGTCCGGGCGATCGTCCGGGTCGCGCAGCTCGCGGTGCAACTCGCTTGCGAAGAATGGGTCGAAGCCAGCGCCCCCGGCGGCGACGACTCCGACCTGGCGTCGATCTACCGCACCGTGTGCGCTCGTATCCGCACACTCTGATCCGTATACGACGAACCACCGAATCGACGGACGAGGGAACGTCAGCACCGAACGGGACAAAGTCTGCGCCGACCCCGGCCCGCTGTTGCGCAGGCACCGCATCATCGGCAGACATCTGTGCCGGCAACCGCTCGCCCCCTGCCCGCCCACGTTGTTAGATGGCGTAAGAACTACCCGCCCACAGGAGAGGACTCGAACGTATGGCCGAGAGGATCGCAGTGGTATCCGGCGCCGCCCGGGGAATCGGGGCCGCCATCGCCGAACGGCTGGCCTCCGACGGGATGAAAGTCGGGGTCCTCGATCTCGACGAAGCCGCCTGCGCCGCTACCGTTTCGGCGATCACCGCCGCCGGCGGGCAGGCGCTCGCACTCGGCGCCGATGTGAGCAAGGAGGATTCGGTGAACGCGGCGATCGAACGGCTCGCCGCCGAACTCGGCGAACCCACCGTGGTGGTCAACAACGCCGGCGTCCTGCGCGACAACCTGCTGTTCAAGATGAGCGTCGACGACTGGGACACCGTAATGGGCGTGCACCTGCGCGGCGCCTTCCTGCTCACCCGGGCCGCCCAGAAGTACATGGTCGAACAGAAATGGGGCCGGATCGTCAATATGTCCAGCACCTCGGCGCAGGGCAACCGGGGTCAGGTCAACTACTCCGCCGCCAAGGCCGGTATGCAGGGCTTCACCAAAACTCTCGCCTTCGAACTGGGCAAGTACGGTGTCACCGCCAACGCGATCGCCCCCGGTTTCATCGTCACCGATATGACCGCGGCCACCGCCGCCCGCGTGGGCGTCGATTTCGAGGACTTCCAGAAGGCGGCGGCCGCACAGATCCCGGTACAGCGGGTCGGCCGGCCGGAAGATATCGCGAACACCGCGTCGTTCCTCGTCAGCGAGGGTGCAGGATTCGTCTCGGGGCAAGTCATCTATGTGGCGGGTGGGCCGCAGGACTGACAGCCACACGGGCGGGACGGCTCCCAGATGGGCCGTCCCACCCGTATTCATCGGTATTCGCTCTCGACAGTGCGTGGCGTGATTGTGCCGTCGCGGCGCGTCTCGTGGTCCGAACGGTGGGCGCGTCGCGCGGTAACCGGTACGTTGCCGAATATGGTTGTAAAGCAGGATAATCCGCATGATTCGCTGTTCCGGCAGATCATGTCGGACCCTGCCGCGGCCGCGGGGGAATTGCGGGCGGTCCTCCCGCAGTGGCTGGTGGCGCTGATCGACTGGGACAGTATGGTGCCGGCGTCGGGAGCCTATATCCTGCCGGATCTACGAAACCGTGACTGTGACGTGTTGTTCCGGACCACGCTGGCCGGTCGCGACGGGTTCGTTCATCTGCTGCTCGAGCATCAGAGTTCGCCCGATAAACATATGCCGCTGCGGGTCCTCGAATACATGGTGGCGATCTGGGGCAGGTATCTCAAAGAGCATCCGAACACCGAGTACTACCCGCTGGTGATTCCGGTGGTGGTCAACTCCGGCCCCAATACCCGGCGATGGAACTACACCACCGAACTGGCGGATCGCATCGGCACCGACGCGGGTGTACGGGCGCGACTGGGTGACCTGGTGCCGCGGTTTCGGATCCTGGTCGACGACCTTGCCTGGATCGATCTCGACCAGCTCTACGCCCGCGGTCTCGCCCCCTCGGTGCTGATGATGCTGATCCTGCACCGTCTGGCTTTCGGAAACGAACATCTGGACCGGGATCTGCAACCACATATCGAGGTGCTGCGGGCAGTGGAAGAGTCCCCGAGCGGGGCCGATAACCTGTATGGCCTGTTCAGCTACATTAGTAAGGTGTCCGAGACCAGCGCGCAGGATCTGGAGCGTGTGGTCGATCGGCTCGGTCCGCTGGCGAAGGAGGTCGCGGTGACGACAGCAGAACAACTCCGAGCGGAAGGCCAAGCCATGGGCCAGGCCAAGGGCCAGGCCAAGGTCTTGCTACGCCAGCTCTCCCTGAAATTCGGCCCCTTGCCCGACGGGATCGCCGAGCGGTTGGAGGCCGGTGATCCCGCCGAGCTCGAGATATGGACGGAGCGGGTGCTGACCGCGAACAGTCTCGAGGAGTTCTTCGGCAGTAGCTGAGCGACAACCGACAGTGCCGATGATCCATGTCCACTATGTGGCGGGTGGGCCGCAGGACCGAGATTGCACGGCGGGGTGGTACCGGGACCACCGCCCCATCCCGCCGATCGAGCTGTCGGCGCCTTGGTTCATCGCCTGACCTGCTATCGATTCTGTAGCGAGGCGAGGAACTCGTCGGTTCTCCTGACGTCCTCGCGATCGTAGGCACTCACGCTGGCGAGGATCTCGGATGCACCGGTCCGCTCGAGAAGGTCGGCCAGCTCGTCGGCGACCAGTTCCGGAGTGCCCGCGACAGCTCCCGTCATCCAGGTGCGCACGGCATCGACCTTCTTCGCGCGTGCACTACCGAGCATCCGGCGCACGTCCTCGACGGGTTGCAGCGCCCGGAATTCGCCGACATCCCGGGAATCGGCGTAGGCCCAGGCTTCCGGCAGCAGAAGGTCCCGGGCACGCTCGGCGGTTTCGGCGACGACGATATCTGCACTCACCATCAGATACGGATCCGGTTGGCGTGCGCTGGGCCGGAAGTCCTGGAAATAGGCATCGATCGCCTTCGCGTCCTGAACGAGCGGACCTCCGATCACTACCGGCAACCCCAACTCCGCAGCGAGAGACAGTCCGTCCTTGATGGCGAGCAGGAAAACCGGCGGCGGCTCGACGCGGGGCCTGACCGTGATATCGGCGCGTCCGTCCAGATAAGAGCGGATCTCCTCGATATCGGCCTCGTATTCGCCCGGACGCAGGGTCGTCCGCCCCAGCGCCCGCCGGATCGGAGGCGTGAATCCGAGCGAACCGCCGAGTCCGATATCGACCCTTCCCGGATACAGCGATTCGAGAAGTAACGCCTGCTCCGCGACCACCAGCGGACTGTGGTTGGGGACCATGATCCCGCCGGTCCCGAGCCGGATGCTGCGAGTACGCGCCCCGATCGCCGCGAGCAACAGGGTGGGGGCCGCGCCGGCGATACCCGGCACCGCGTGATGTTCGGCAGTCCAGAATCGGCGAAAGCCGAGCTCCTCCGCCCGTACCGCTCGTTGCACCGTGGTGGTCACGGCAGCGGCATCGGACTCACCGCTGCGTGTCCGGGCGCGGTCGAGCAGGGAGATACGCATCAGTCCTCCTTCGTCCCTGCTCTGGCGCAACGCGTCAACCGCGCGATGTCATCCACTCGGCGATATCGGCCACGATCTCCGGGTCCACATGGTGCGGACGGGCATAGTCCGCAGGCATCGACGGACCGGTCCCGGGAAAGAACATATGGTCGTCGGCCGGATAGGTGCGGATCGTCATCCCCGGACGGCCGGCCAGACCGGCCCGCCATCCGGCCAGATCGCCCTCCACGGTGACCTGATAGTCGCGTTCGCCCTGCATGAACATCATGGGGACGTCCAGCGTCGCCGCCACTGCCACGGGATCGTAGGCGCGCATATCCAGCCAATACGGTGCGGGCATCCCGAAAGGTAACTTCGCGCTGGGTGTGGTGGGTGAAAGTTCCGGGCTGTCCACCAGGTTCGCGTGTTCGGTGGCGGTCGCCACAGTGGGTAGGACCGCGGCGGATGCCGGATCGACCCGCGTCAGATGCTCGATGACGCGAACCATCGACCACTGGATCGGCACCGTGTCCCCGGCGAGGACGACCAGACCGGCCACCGCGGGTTCGGCGGCGGCCACGCGTGGCGCGAACCTGCCGCCCATGCTGTGGCCGATCACGTAGACACGGTCACCGTCGACTGTGGCCAGACCGCGCAGTATCTCGATCCCTGCGACAGCATGCGGAACGTATTCGTCGGTCGGCGTGAATTCGGGTGTGGCAGCGATTCGATCGCGGTGTGTATAGGTGATCTTGTCGAAGCGCAACACCGCCACACCACGACTGGCCAGCCCCCACGCAATGTCTTTCAGGTTCTTGTTCGGACCCGCTGTGCCGTCCCTGTCGAACGGTCCACCCCCGGCCAGCAGCACGGCCGCCGGAAACGCCCCTTCCCCGCGGGGCAGGGCGATGGTGCCCGGCACGGCCGACAGCCCCGAGCCCACCGTCACCTCCTGCTCGACGAACGAATCCGGGTCCGCATACGCCGGCGGCTGCCATATTCCGGTATCCGCAACAGCCGATTCGATTGAATCCATGACGGCCTCCACACCGATCGAACATTCTCAACTTTGCGAACAGTATCACGAGTGAGAATATGTCCTCATGGATTCCCTGGAGCTGCTGGCGCATCCGGTGCGATTACGCATCGTGCACGCCTTGTCCGGCGGACAGACCTGCACCACCACCCAGCTGTGCGCCCGCCTGACCGGCGTATCGAAGGCGACCGTCTATCGCCACGTCGATCTACTCACCACCGCCGGCGTGCTCGAGGTCGCCGGCGAACACCGGGTGCGCGGTGCCGTAGAACGCGCCTATCGCCTACGCCGGGACCGCGCCACCGTCGACGCGGACACCATGGCTTCGGTGACCCCCGACGACCATCGCGCGGTATTCGCCGCCGCCATGGCCACTCTGCTCGCCGAATTCAACTCCTACCTCGACCGCGCCGACGCCGACCCGGGTGCCGACCTGGTCGGATACCGGCAGCACGGGGTATGGCTCTCCTCCACCGAAGTTGCGGAGCTGATCGACGATCTACGCGCGGTAATCCTTCCGCGCCTGAGCAATTCGCCCACCCCCGAGCGCGTTCAGTATCTCCTGAGCCCGATCCTGTTCCCGGCCGGTGGGAGCCTAGAAATCCAGCCGAAGGAACCGTCGGACATATGCCGCCCATGAACTCGTCTCCGGAGCGGCGAGGAGAAGAACGCGGTCGTCATGAAGAATGACACCACCAACGACGAGCTGCACGACTCCGTCACGCTCGGCCGTGCTGGTGAGACTCTCGATGAGGACTGGCAAGGTGATCATCCTTTCAAATATTTTGTGATCACCCGGCTTGTGCCGAAGTCTGCCCGGGCGTGCCGGGTGCCAACTCGCTTTCGGTCTGGGCTGTGTCCCCGTAGCTACAACGCAGGGTGGCACGGCTTCGGGTCAACGTTCGCGCCCCAAGTCACGTTCCCTGCTGTTCCGTTCCCGTGCCCGGTTGCTGCGGTGCTGGACGTGCGGGTGGTGCCGGAGTGGGCTTTGGTCTCCCGGTGTCGGCTGCGATATTGCGAGCACGTCGGACACCTCACGGATGCTCATCGGGCGACGCTCGCCCCGGGCGGCGGCTTCTCGCGCCTGGCGCGCAGCGACAGCCAGCCGTTCGGCGGCCGCACGCTGCTCCCGTGCTTTGCGCTCGAGTTCGATACGTTCGGTCGCGCGCCGGGCGGCCTCCTGTGTGCGCTCTCGATCCCGTTCCCGTTGTTCCCGTTCCTGCCGCCGCTGCTGCATTCGCAGTTCCGCGGAGTTGAACAGCTCCAATTGGCTTCGTTCGCGCTCCAGCGCCCGGCCTCGTTGGCGCGCCAGCACGGCCTGAGCGCGGGAAACTTCCTCGACCCGGAATCGGCCGCCGCAATCACGAACCAGTGCATCCAGTGCCTTCTGAACTTCCCGACTGGCCGAGCCCTGGATCAGCACCCACGTGCCGCGGGCGTTGAGGTCGCGCTCGAGGATTTCGCGGTCCTTGGCCAGCTGGCGCATGGTGAAATCGCCGCCGACTTTGTTGCCGCCCTTGTACTCGGTGAAGTCGCGACCGCCGCGTTCATTGATGCGCGCCGTGTCGTGCCGTCGCGATCGGCCGGGCCCGAGCTCTACGATAAGTTCATGCCGCCAGCCGTTCTTGGCAGTTTCGCCGCGTATCTCGGCCATCCCGCGGTGAAACTGACGTCCGCGCTCCTGATGCTTACGCCCTCGTTCGGATCGTCGACGCTGCTCGTCGTCGGACATTGCCGAACCCCATGGCCCCGAGTCGCGTTATCCGTCGTGTGATTGCCGGTGTTCGATGGCTTCGTGCGGTAGTCCGTGCACTTCGGCGTACTCGACCGTGCGGTCGTACCACTGGTCATTGACGACCGTGAAATCCTGTTCTTCCACCGCGCTGTAAAGCACATCGACCGGCATGTCGAGGGCGTCGGTCCAGTCGTAGGCGATCGCGGGCCCGAATTTGTAGAGCATGCCGTCCGCAATCCGGGGGGCGTTGATCCATTTTCCGCCGCAGTGGCGGACGAAGTATTCCCCGATGTAGCAGACCCATTGGTCGGCCAGGTCAGGATTGTCTATGACCGTGTCGGCTTCGGGTAGGAAGTATTCGAACACGTCGGCCAACCACTGCAAAGTCATATCGTCGCTGTAACGATCGACCTGCGGCATCGGTGGTACGGCATTGCCGGCGTAGGACTTCCAACCGGCCGGTCCGGTTGGAACAGTCGGTAGAGTCTCGGTGAACAACCGATCGACCTGTGCGGTAATGCGGTTCGAACGAGCAAAGTCCAGCCATGCCGGATCGGTTTGAGCGGCCTTATCGAACAAGTCGTTTCCCATTTTTCCGGGCCCTTTCCCCTGCTTGCTGTGAACCGGCGTGCACGGTGCAACAGAACGGTACCTGTCACTGTCTTGTGTCAGCGTTGTTGTGCTCGTGCGACCCACCATGGCCGGCGAAATTGCCGGACGAAGCACTGAACTCACAGCACAGTCCTCCCTCAGACCGGTTCCCCACGCGCACGCTTTCGAACCGACTCCTGCGAGAACCAACCGCTCCGCTACGGACCGCGGCTGCACCGGCGGACCACACGGCCACCAGTCGCCCGGCTGGACTAACCCGGGCGTAACCATCTGCAAGCCATCGAAGAAGCCGGTGATCTGCTCGCGAGTGCGGAACCAGCCAGACCCGAGCGTTGCCGAATACCGGCTCTGGCACAACATCGCGTACTCGTGCAGGCTATCGGCAGGGCCCGGGTCGAAGAGATGGGTGAGTACCAGGAACGAACCGGGCGGCAGCACCTCGATCCAGCCGCTCACGACCCGCGCAGGTTCGAGACTATCGGTGACGTGGTGCAACACCCCGCACAGCAGCACACAGATCGGTTGCCGAAGGTCGAGGTACGTGCTGACCGCCGGATCGTGCAGCAGGCCCGGATCGGTCAGGTCGCCCGGAAGGTAGTGGGTCTGTTCGGTCGCCGCGAGCAGTGCACGACCGTGGGCGACACAGACCGGGTCGCTGTCGATATAGACGACAATCGGCCGGTCTGCCGGTGCGATCCGTGGAGCGAAGTCCACGATCTCGTGCGTGTTGACCCGGCGTACCTCCGGGACCAGCAGTCCGGCACCGAGGTCCAGAAATTGCCGAACGCCGACGGTGTCGGCGAGGTACCGCAGCACGCGCTGCTGAAACTTCCGGCTCGCCCACGCCGCGGCCTGCTGGCCGGGAGCCGTTTTCTCGAGCTCTACGACGACGTCCGCGTCGGTTGGGTAATTGTCCTTCCCGCCCAGCATCCTGTTGCAGACCCGCGCGATATTCGGACGAACGATGCCGCGCCCCTCCGACTCGTGCGGCATGGTCCCGGTCATGCCCGAACTTTCGTCATGAAGTGCAGGGTCTCGCAGTAGTGGCGGTGGCACCGGTGCCGGATCTTCCTCGACTACCTCATCAGCCGGCACGCCGCGCCCTCGACCGGTGGGCCTTCCAGCGGGCAATCACACCATCGACCTCACGTTGAAGGCGTTCGCTGTCCTCGCGAGTGGGCTGCACCAGCGCGCCGGCCGATTCGTTCAATGCGAGCAACCCGTCTCGAGTCCGTTCGAGCAGTTCTCGATACTCGGCACTGTCCAACCACCACTCCAACGCTGAGGACATCGTCTCGTTGTTCACCGACATCCGGCCGACTGTGCTCGGTTTCCGGATCGGCAGTGCTTCCACGACTGCTCTCCGGCTCTCACAATCCATGGCTCCCTGACTCCTTTCGGTCGCGCAGTTCCGTGGCAGCCACGACGCCAAGGACATTCGAGTCACCCACCGGATCGAACTGGCGAGGGCGGGAAGCCTTGTCGGGCTCACCTGGCGTCGCAGCCTGCCCTCAGCATCACGCCGGGCAGCGGCCCACGTACGGCCCACAAGAGCCCGCTTCGGCCCACATTCGGCCCACTTCGCCTGCGACCCTGCAACTATGGGGTGCAATGTCGGCACGTTGATCGCCGTGGGTGGAGGTAGGTATGGGCAAGGAACCGCGTACCCGACTCGAACAGCTCGCCGGGGAACACGGTCTGGGCACCGGAGATTTCCAGCGCGAGTTCGCCAGCCGCGCCGAACATCTCGGGGCCGAGGTCGAGGTGTCCCGCAGCGCCGCGAAGCGCTGGTTTCAGGGCGGCGCGGGGCAGCCGCGAGCCGGCGCCCGGCGGGTCCTCGAAACCTGGTTCGGTGAACCCATCGCCGTCCTGTTCGGACCACCGCACAACGAGACCCACAATCGTCCCGTCACTGAACAGGAGCTTGCTGTGTCCGCAGCACACGAATCGGTGAACCACGCCATCGAAGCGGCCTCCGCACTGGACCCGTCCGCACTGGAGCATCTCCATGCGGCGGCCGGGAAAGCGGCCACCGCCTACTACATCACTCCCCCACTGGAAATGCTGACCGATCTGGTCAGACTGCGCGACACCATCTACGAGCAACTCGACCGCACCCACAAACCACTGCAACAGGCGGCGCTCTACCTGTTGGCCGGACAAGTGTGTGGTCTGCTGTCGTCGGTGTCATGGGACCTCGGCCTGGTGGAACCAGCGGAAGAGCAGGCCCGAGCCGCCTACACCTACGGTTGCGTCATCGACCACCCGTCCCTCCAGGCGTGGGCGCGCGCCCTGCAGGTGACGCTCGCTTTCTGGTCCGGGTTCCCACGCCGCGCCCACCGGATCGCCACCACAGCGCTCGACACCGCACCGGCCGGGACGGCGCGGGCACGGCTGCACTCCGTCAACGCGCGAGCGCTGGCAATGCTCGGCGCCCGCGGCGAGGTGCACTCCGAACTACAGGCTGCGTCCGCAGAGCTGGACCGGGCCGGCACCGACGAGTTCCTCGACGAAGTAGGCGGCGAGCTGGCATTCGACCGACCTCGACGAGCACTCTGCGCAGGAGCCGCATATGTCGCACTCGGCGACGGGGAGCAAGCCGAACAGGAAGCGGCGCAAGCAGTAAGTCTTTTCGCCACGATCCCGGCCGCGCAGCGTTGGGCTGCCGGAGCCCTCGGCGCGCACGTCGATCTCGGTACTGCCCGAGCACTGCGAGACGATCTCGCCGGGGCGCAAGATGCGCTGCAGCCTGTGTTCGAGTTGCCGCCCACGCGCCGGACCGAGGCGATCGCGTTGCGGCTGCACGCGCTCGCCCGCACCCTCGGCACCAGCCGTTACCGCGGTGCGACCGAGGCCCTGCAGCTCGGCGCAGCAATCGAGGACTTCACCTCGATATCGCTTTCGCGCACCACCGGTATGCGAGCGCTGCCACCGGCGAGGTAGCTACTCGCTGCCGCAATGGTCGAGCTGAGCGGCATCCCACAGCCCAAGGATGGTCGCCTCGCGCTCCGGGCTGATACCCAGCTCACCCGCCCGCTCGTGCCGCACCGCGGAGCCGCCGCTGTTGAGCCACATCCACGTGGCGGACACGGTCTCGCGTATCGGCCGACAGGTGAATCCCGCCTCACGGGCGTTGCTCGCGTCCACATTCCACACGCCCGCGTATGTGCGCCAGAGCGGTAGTTCGGTCCATTGACGAATGCCTTGCCGGGCGAGCCACTGTTCGTCGGTCACCCACTCCAGTACCGCGCCGCCGCCGGTGATGTCTCGGCACGCTCCCAACATGTCGCCCATCCGCTCACGGCGGGCCGCAGTCACGTTGTAGACACCGGTCAGGTCCGGAGTAAGCGCGAATGCGGCGACGTCGCGGACGTCTACGGGTTGTATCGGCCGGTCGGGGCTGCCGGGCACGAGCACGCGACCCCCGCGTTGCATTCGCCGGAGCCACCATTCCAAGCGACCGACGTACTCGTGCGGACCGAGGATGACGCCGGGCCGCAGGATCGTGGTCCGCGCCGTTCCGAAGGTTTCGGTGACGGCACGTTCGCAGCCGGCTTTGCCGAACCCGTAGGTGGATGGTCCCGGGTCGCCGTCATATCCGAAACCCGGTCCGGCATCAGAAGGGCACTCCAGCACAGGGGACGACTCCGTCAGTGGTTCGATCGGCCACCCTTGGTACACCGAGACGGTCGACACCAGCACGTAGCGGTCGGCCACCGGTTCGAGTGCGCGAGCCAGCGCCAGAGTCTCGCGTGGCACGAAGCTGGATGTGTCGACGACGACGTCCCAAGGCCCGGAACTCGCCAGGCGTGCCAAATCGTCGTGGTCTGCGCGGTCACCGCGCACGGTCGTCACACCCTCGACATCGGTCCCGGTTCGACCGCGCCGGAATGTCGTCACCTCCCAGCCCTGCGCCACCGCACGCTCGGCGATCTCACGACCGAGAAACCAGGAACCGCCCAAGATGAGAACTCGTGTCACGCTTGTCATTGTGGTGCTCCGGTCACGCGGTGGGCGAACGGTGCCGCAACCGTTCCAGGAGGACAGCAAGAAGGGCAACCCGTTCGGGCATGGCGTCGACGTCGACATGCTCGTTGCGCGCATGTGGGTGGCCACCGACGGCACCGAGCCCGTCGAGGGTGGGCACACCGATCGCAGCCGTCAGGTTGCCGTCGGACGCGCCGCCTGACCGCACAGCCGGTAAGGGGGCGAAGCCCAGTTCCCGGGCCGCCGACGCAGCCTCACGATACAAATCGCGCGAGCTGCTCTCTTCGAACGGGGGTCGATCGATGCCGCCACTCACCCTCACTGCCGCGCCGGGCAGACGCGGGACCAACGCAGCCATCTCCCGATCGACGTGCTCCAGGTCCGACACGGCCCACGACCGCGCGTCCACCGCACACTGCGCCGATTCCGGGACTGTGTTCACGGTGGTCCCTGCCGTGAGGACCGTCGGGACGACCGAAGTCTCACCCGATGCCAGACCTGCTATCGCCAGAATCTGGTGCGCCAGCTCGACCCCGGCGTTCACTCCGAGCTCCGGCTCCAGCCCGGCATGGGCGGCCCGACCGGTGACCGTGACGCGATAATTCGCGATCCCCTTACGTCCGATCTTCACCGCACCACCGTCCGCGCTGGGTTCACACACCAGGACAGCCCCGGCTTTTCGCGCCTGTTCCTCGATCAGGGCCCGCGACGACACCGAACCGACCTCTTCGTCGCTGGTCAGCAAGACACTCACATGCGACGGGTCCGCCAGGAGTTCGAGCGCTGCGATCGCCTGGACGATACCGCCCTTCATATCGAATGTGCCCGGACCACTGGCAATCCCATCAGTAATCGAGAACGGCCAGTCAGCGGTTGTGCCGATCGGCCACACGGTGTCGAAATGGCCGAGTATCAGCACCTCGGGTTGCGGCGCTTCGGCCAGAATGTGCACGTTCTCGCCCACACGTTCTATTCGGGCCGAACGCTCAACGGCTTCCGCCAGCCACGGCCGGATCAGCGATGCACAGAGTTCGAGGCCACGCTGATCGTCCGATGGTGACTCGCAGTCCACCAGCACACGAAACCGGTCCAGCATGTCGGGAAGCTTGCGTTCGGCGCCCGCGAGTATGTCGTCGTAGTTGCCCATCCGCCGATCTTCCTACGCCCGCCGGGGCTCCTGGGCGAAGCATCACCGACGATCTTTCGATCCGATCCCACCTCCTGGTCATCAGCATGACGGAGTACACCGACAGCTGGGATCATCGGCAGTCCATCGCCGGCCGACGCGACGAAGGGCGAATCGGCGCTGGAAAACCTGGTGCACTCGTTGGCCGAAGACCTAGCTGACCACCTCGAGCGGTCCCTCCTCGGGTGCCGGCGGCTCGAACCGCTCGAAGTACTCCGTCGCCGTCTGCTCGGTGAGCGGCCAATCGTCCGCCTGCCTGCCGTGTCGGTAACCGACTCGGCTCAGGATGGTCTCGAGACTCGTTGCGATGTAGACAGTCTCCGGCACGATGCCCTGGGGTGCTAGCAGTGCGCGGAACTCATCGCGTTGTCGCCGGAACCAGAACCCGAAGTCGAGCACGACATCGTTTCCCGCCGTGACATGGCGCAACAAGCGCGCCTTCAGGTCTGCTGCCACCTCGGCGATCACATCGGCGGAGGGCATCGTCGTGATCCCGCGATCCCAGAACTCCACCTCGAACGACAAACGCGTCCAGCCCTCGCGCTCCAGTCGCTTGGCGTGGGTGGTCTTGCCGGCACCGCCTGGCCCGCACATCATCAGGACGCGGGGTGCTCAAGCCTCGTTCACTGCCACCGGGCCGAAGTTACGCTCCGCCACTGACGTTGAGACTTGCCACGCTCCGCTCATCGCTGAACTGGATCGAATCGAACTTGATCCACACGCCCTAGACGCGTGAGCCGAACGGCCACCACCAGCGGCGACGCGGGTGCCGGACGGTGACCCGCGCATGCTGGACCACCCCGGTGACCCGCAGCAGCGGCAGGCCGGATACCGGCGGACCCGCTTTGTTGGTCACCTTGCCCCATTCGCTGGTCACTTCGTCGATATCGACGCTCCATCCCAGCGGAACGATCAACAGAATCGATCCGTGCGCGGATTTCACCTCCACCCACACCTCCGGCGAACGCACCACCGCCGCGGTGAAATCGAGACGCACCCCGCCGTGTTCGGTTTCGATGGTGAGCTGCGGCGGAACCCGCCATACCCCTTCCCGCTTCACCGAACTGCCGGTGGACCGCAGGACGAGCCGGTCGGCCCTGCTTCCGTGGGCGGCCGGAACCAGATCGGCGGTGAGCGTCTCCAGTTCCGGCACTGTGCGGCGGGCGTAGACAGCGGCCATCCGCTCGTCGAACTCGACTAGATCCAGCCGTCCCTCGGCGAACGCCGTCTGAACGATCGCAGCGGCCCGCTCACGATCGGCATCACCGGCCCGCAATGCGGGAAGGTGCTCGGGCGTCGGCTCGATCGTCATGAGTCACACGGTATCCGAGCCGGCACGGCGGCACAGCCGGTCATGGGCGGGTGCAGCCGCGATCAGAATCCGAGGCCCGGCCGGACCAGCCCGGTGTGGCCGGCGAGGTGGCACCCGGCGCAGCCCACGGATACGGTCAGCGCAGGTTCAAGCAGGGTGGGCTGCGATTGTCAGGGCATGGAGCACTCCCGCAGTCCGTGGCGGCAGTGTCGTCTACGGCGGGGACCGGTCAGACGACTCCGGGTGATCGCCCGGCGGACTGCTACGCGGAGTCCTGCACGAGCTTCATCGACACGAGCGGTGAATCCGGCGCGTCCCGGTTCTGCCGATCGGCGGCTTCGAGCAACACGGCGATCACTCCCTCACCTCACCGATACCGCTGTCGCCTGCCTAGTCGCCGCCGAAATCGCCGGGACCCGCCGTGTTCGTGAGAGCAGCTGAACGTGACCGGTGGAAGCAGAAAGACAGGCACGACGGAGTACACCGACAACAGGATCATCGGCAGTCCGGGCTGCTGTCCGGATAGGTGACGTCGGTGGGCCGGGTACGGCTGTCGCCCGTATCGCGCGCGTGCTACGGCAAGTACCGGTTCACGCTGCGCCGGATGACCGACGGGACCCTGTGGACGGCGTTCGGCACCCGGATCCGCCCGGTGTCGGAGTCGGTGCCCCAGGACGTCCGAAGCGAATAATCGTTTGTCGCGTAGTTGTTTTCGTCGGAGCATAGGAGCATGAAGATACGGACGCTCGGGCCGGATGAATGGGCGATCGCGCGGACGGTGCGGCTGGATGCGCTCGCCGGGTCGCCCCCGGGCACCTTCTCCACCCCCACACCGAGGCCGCACTGTGGAACGAACAGCAGTGGCGGGAGTGGACGGCGCGCCGGTGTCCGTTCTTCGTCGCCGTGACGGGTGCACGGCCGGTGGGTTCGGCGGGCGTCATCGCCACTGAGGGCGGGCCCGAACTGGTGTCGATGTGGACCGCTGTCCCGGCCCGGCGGACCGGCGTCTCCGATCAGCTCGTGCATGCCGTAGCCGAGTGGGCGCGCGGAGCCGGGCACCGGGAGTTGCGGCTGTGGGTACTCGACGGCAACCAGGCCGCGGAGAAACTGTATCTGCGCAACGGATTCCTCCGCACGGGCGCCGTCCGGCCGTGCAGTGCCGAAGACCTGCGGCCAGAGAACGAAATGGCGTTGTCATTGTCGCCGGTCCCGGCTGCCCGCCGGTCCGAACCTTCCTCCCCGACTATCCGTCCCTACCGTCCCGAGGACGAAGAGGCCGTGGTCGGTCTCTGGAGCCGCGCCTCCCGCATCGCGCATCCGTTCATCGCGAACGAAGGCGCCGGAGAGCGGGAACGCAAGCTTCGCGAGATCTACCTCGTCGAGGCCGATAACTGGGTCGCCGAGAACCCGGCCGGCGGCGTAGTCGGGCTGATGGGGTTGCTGGGTTCGGAGATCGGCGGATTGTTCGTCGACCCCGGAGCCCAGAAAATGGGGATCGGAAAACAGTTGGTCGCCCATGCGCTGCGCCTTCACGGCCGAGTGACGCTGGATGTGTTCGAGCTCAACACCGCCGCTCGCGCCTTCTATGCCCGGCTGGGCTTCCGCGAGATCGGGCGTCATCCCGAGTCCGATACGGGCTTCACCGCCATCACCCTCGAACTCACCGCCTGACATTTCCGAAATATTCGGCCGGTCGCGTACCACTGGGCCCGTCCAGAGGCGCAGGAAATCCCCCGCCGGTTCGGGGGCGGACCGGCGGCACAGCCGGTCCCGGGCCCGGTCCCGGGCCCGGGCCCGGGCCCGGTGCAGTCTCCACTGATCGTTCAGCTGCAGGCAAGCGTGCCCGTCAGGTCCACGGTTCACTCCGGTCGCAGGCCGACCGGGCCGAGCAGGACCGAACCTGCCGCATCCGCCGCGAAGACCAAGTCCACCGAACTGACGGCGCTGGGATCCACCCCTGCCGCGCGCATCACCTCCGGACTCACCGCAACCGCATATGTCTGCGGCAGCGGCTGCGTAGCTGCCACCGGTTGCATCCACTCCCACCGCAGGTACTCGGTGTCGAGGGGCCCGGCGACGCGGACCGCCGCCGGCAAGGTCGCGGTTCTTCCGGCGGTATCGGTCACGCTGATCCGGACGTCCACCGGCTGCGACCGCGACCCCGCGTCGAACACCAGTCGCGCGCTGCCGATATCGGCCCCGCCGGGGAACCGTGCTGTCACCGTCGGTGCCGCGCCCGCCGCCTCCCAGCGGACCGAACGCACGATTTCGGCACCGGGGCCGCCCCGCAAGGGCAGCGGGACCTCCTCGAATTCGCTGACTCCGGTGGCCGTCACGTCAGTGGCCGGCAGGGTTGCGGAGACACTCACCCGGCGCGCGGATCGAGGCCGGTCGGTGTCACGCGGGACCGACAGTGCGGCGATGAGTGCCTCGCGGTCCGCGGGGTCGTCGCCGAGGGTGGCCCGGAATGTAGCCAGCGCCCAGGCGGCGGCGATGCGCCGCTGCTGCTGCGCGGGAACCAGGCGTCCGGTATCTATGAAGTGTTTGGGAAGCCCGTTGCCGATGTCGTAACGGCCCCATCGGCTGTTGAACTGCGCATGGTTCAGCCCCTCCATGACCACAGCGCCCTTGAGCCGGTCGGCGCCGACGTCGACCCGCGCCCACTGATCCAGTCCGCCGAACCCGATGACGTCGGCGTCCTGCGCGCCTTGCAAGACCACGAAATCGGTATCGGGCGAACCCGCCCGGCCGGTGTCCTCCGGCTCGTACAGTCCGTCGGTCGGCGCCAGCGCGAACAACGAGCGGATAGCGAATCCCGGCGCTTCTGTCCGGGCATTCAGCTCGACCGCGGTGGTGATCGCTTCACCGCCACGAGAATGACCGATCAGCCCGATGCGGCTCATATCGACTCGGCTGCCGAGTCGATGCTCCGGTTCATCGGCCCAGGTCTGCCATACCTTCAGGTGCTCGAGAACCAGCCATCCTCTGGCATGGTCCACGCCGCTGAGCCCACCGGACCTGTCCAGCGGGCCGGTGTTGAGAAAGTTCTCGTCGAGCGCCGCCACGATGTACCCCTGGCCGGCCAGATAGCGCCCGAGATACTCGAACCCAGCTTCGGAAGCGGTCGCGGCACTGGTGTTGCCGTGCACGATGATTATCAGCGGTGCCGCAGCATCCGATACCGGGTACCAGACTCGTGCATTGAGCGGAAACCGGTCCGCGCCGAAGCCCCAGTGCTGCTCCCGGCGGTCATCCCAGCCGCTGACGATGGCGCAGGCATCGACCGGTTCGGTGCGCAGGTCCACTCCCGCCGCGTCGTAGGGCGCTCGCAGGTCGGTCCCGCTGCCGTAGACAGCGGTCTCGACCGGGAACGGCCCGGGGGCCCCGCCGTCCACTCCGGCCGCCACCGCATCGGCCGGCGGCGCGGGTTCGCCCCCGGCCACCAGCCAGGTGCCGGGCAGGCAGAGCACCAGAACTCCCGCGACCAACGCGGCGATCGGCCGCCGCGGCAGCCGCGTGGTCCCGCGGTGCAGCAGTGCCCCGGCCCCCGCACCGGCCAGTGAAGCACCCACGACAGCGGCCGCCACGGTGAGATACCAGGCTGTGGCACTCGTCCCCGCGCCCCGGGTCACCAACAGGACCAGCCCGGCCGACACCACCCACAGATACAGGGAAAACCACCGGACCCGGCGACGCAGAACCGCCCAGACCACTAGAGTCAGCACAGTCGCAGCACCGAACGCGATGGCGATATCCATCGCCGCTGACAACGCGACCACACCGCCCATCCCGGGAAGCATCTGATCGGCTACGCTCCAGCCCACCAGAACTGCGCTGACGACCGCCGCCACTGCGGCAGCACCCAGCCATATCGCTCGGCGTTGCTTCGCGCGCTCATGGGGTTCCACGCGCCGATGACCGGATTCGTTGCACTCCAATTCGTTTCCCACGGCCAGCAGCGTAGGCGGGGCGGGAAGGACGTAACCACCACCAACGGTAAGCGCGGAGTTCTCGGGCGGCGTTTCTGTCGTTGCCGCTGTCGGCGAGTCTGAAAAGACCTTCAGCTCGTTTCAGGTGTCTTTCAGCACTCTCCTGCCACTGTGGCGCTCGACATCATCACGAACAGTGAGAGGGGCGAGCAAGCATGCAGCAGAGTGTACGGATCGACGGGAACCCCTACCGCGTGGTCGGCCGGACACGGCTGTCACCGGTATCGCGCGCATGCTACGGCAAGTACCGGTTCACACTGCGCCGGATGACCGACGGGACGTTGTGGTCGGCTTTCGGCACCAGGATCAGCCCGGTGTCGGAGCTGGTGCGGCAGGATCTTCGATAGGAGAGGGCGCTGTCGCCACCGATCCATGCGCGTTGATCGCCGGATACCGCGACCGATTCGGCCGAACTCCACGGCTTTTGCCGGTTCATGATGCGGGCTGGATACGAGTACCGGCAGATTTACCCTGATATACCCGCATATGCGGGTATATAGTCCATGAAGTGACGTATCTGCGGATCAAGGATGCTGCCGGGCTACTCGGGGTCAGCGACGACACCGTGCGGCGCTGGATAGAGCAGGAGCGGCTGCCTTCGGTTCGGCTGGAGAACGGGCGGAAGGGAGTCCGCGGACAGGATCTGGCCGCGTTCGCGCGGGAGATCGCCGACGCGCCCGAACCGGGCGTCACCGTGGCTGTCTCGGCTCGCAACCGGATGCGTGGCATTGTGACCAGGGTGCTCACCGATACCGTGATGGCGCAGGTGGAGATGCAGGCCGGGCCGTTCCGGCTGGTCTCGCTGCTGAGCCGGGAATCGGTGGAAGAACTCGGGCTCGAAGTGGGCAGTGTGGCGGTGGCGTCGGTGAAGTCGACGCATGTGGTCGTCGAGATTCCGGAGAGCTGATGAAAAAAGGGCGGGTATTGCGCCGGCTGACCCCGGTGGTCGCGCTGGTCGTCACGCTGGCCGGCTGTGCGTCGGAGGATTCCGGGGGCGGATCGAGCGGCGGGCCGGATGGTGGACTCGGCGGCACTCTCACCGTGTTCGCGGCGGCCTCGCTCACCGAAGCGTTCACCACGCTCGGTGAGCAGTTCGAGAACGCCCACCCGGACGTGGATGTGGTGTTCAGTTTCGCGGGCAGTTCCGCGCTGGCCGAACAGATCCGGCAGGGCGCACCGGCCGATGTGTTCGCTTCGGCGTCACCACACAATATGGAACAGGTGGTGGTATCCGGTGATATCACCGGCGGGCCGGTCACTTTCGCGCGCAACCGTCTCGAGATCGCGGTGCCCACCGGAAATCCGGGCAGTATCAGCGGTCTCGCCGATTTCGGCCGGCCCGAATTGCGGATCGCCCTGTGTGCCGAGCAGGTGCCGTGCGGGGCGGCGGCGGACCGGGCCTTCGCCGCCGCCGGTGTGACCCCGCAGCCCGATACCCGGGAACCCGACGTGAAAGCGGTGCTGACGAAGGTCACGCTCGGTGAGGTGGATGCCGCGCTGGTGTACCGCACGGATATCCGGGCCGGGGGCGAGAAAGTAACCGGTATCGAGTTCCCGGAATCGGGCAAGGCGATCAACGACTATCAGATCGCGCCGGTGGCCGCGGCGCCGAATCCGGCCGCGGCGGCGGCGTTCGTCGATTTCACGTTGACTCCGCAGGCTCGATCGGTCTTCACCACGGCCGGTTTCGACGCGACGTGAGGGGTGGGCCCGCGCGGCGCCCGGCAGTGACACCGCAGTCGCATCACTCGGCGCCACCGCCGCCGGCCAGGTCGTCCCGCATGAACGTGCTGCGCCGGCGCCGAGCCGTGCGGGGGCGGCGACCACTGGTGCTGCTGGTGCCCGCGGTGCTGGGCCTGCTGTTCCTGATGGTTCCGTTGGCCGGACTGCTGATCCGCGCGCCGTGGGAGGGACTTCCGCAGCGGTTGTTCAGCGCGGAAGTCGGGCAGGCGCTGCGGCTCTCGCTGGTCTGCGCGAGCCTGGCCACGGTGCTGTGCCTACTGCTGGGTATCCCGCTGGCCTGGCTGCTGGCCCGCGGTGACCTGCCCGGACGCGGACTGATCCGCGCGCTGGTCACGGTTCCGCTGGTGCTGCCGCCCGTGGTCGGCGGTGTGGCACTGCTGCTGGTGCTGGGCCGGCGCGGGGTACTGGGCCAGTACCTCTACGACTGGTTCGGGATCGCATTGCCGTTCAGTACCGCCGGTGTGGTGCTGGCCGAGGCGTTCGTCGCCATGCCGTTCCTGGTGATCTCGGTGGAGGGCGCGTTACGCGGCGCCGACCCCCGGTACGAGGAGGCAGCCGCGACCCTGGGGGCTTCGCGCTGGCTCACCTTCCGGCGCGTCACCCTGCCCTCGATCCTGCCCGGCGTGGTGGCCGGAACCGTGCTGTGCTGGGCCCGCGCCCTCGGCGAATTCGGTGCCACTATCACCTTCGCCGGTAACTTCCCGGGCCGCACCACAACGATGCCGCTGGCGGTGTATCTGGCGCTGGAAACCGATCCGGCCGCCGCGATCGTGCTGAGCCTGGTTCTGCTGCTGGTGTCGGTGGTGGTGCTGGCGGCACTGCGGGAACGCTGGATTCGGGGGGCACTGTGACGCTCGCGGCGCAATTGCGGGTGAATCGCGGCGAGTTCACCCTCGATCTGGACCTCACCTTGCCCGAGGGGGAGGTCGTCGCACTGCTCGGCCCCAACGGCGCCGGGAAGAGCACCGCACTGCGGGCACTGGCCGGGTTGACTCCGCTGACCGCGGGTTCGATCCGCCTGAACGAACAGGTCTGGGATGCGCCGCCCACCGATTTCGTGCCCGCCGAACACCGGTCCGTCGGCGTGGTGTTCCAGGACTATCTGCTGTTCGCCCACCTCGACGCCCTCGACAACGTAGCGTTCGGCCCCCGGGCCCGGGGGATGCGGCGAGCCGCGGCCCGCGAAAAGGCCGCGCACTGGCTGGACCGGGTGGGGCTGGCCGACTACGCCCGGTCCCGGCCGCGGGAACTCTCGGGCGGCCAAGCGCAGCGGGTCGCACTGGCGCGGGCCCTGGCCGTCGAACCGGCGCTGCTGTTATTGGACGAACCGCTGGCCGCGCTGGATGCCGCTACCCGGGTGCGCGTACGGGCCGAACTGGCCCATCATCTCGGCGATTATCCCGGGCATACGCTGCTGGTCACCCACGATGCGCTGGACGCGATGGTCTTGGCCGACCGGCTGGTGATCGTGGAACACGGCGCCGTGGTGCAGCAGGGGCCACCGGCCGAGGTCGCGCGGCGACCACGTTCGGATTATGTGGCGGACCTGGTGGGGCTCAATCTTTTCCGGGGTTCCGCGGCGGGCAACAGGGTGCGGATCGACGGCGGTGGCGAACTCACCGTCGCCGAACCGGCTACCGGCCCGGTGTATCTGACGTTCCCGCCATCGGCTGTCGGACTGCATCCGGATCGCCCCGGTGGAAGCCCGCGCAATACCTGGCCGGTGACCGTGGCGGGTCTGGAACAGCACGCCCATACCGTGCGGGTACGCCTGGACGGCGCGATACCGGCCCTGGCCGATATCACCCCCGCCACCGTCGCCGAACTCCGAATCAGGCCCGGGACACAGTTGTGGGCGGCGCTCAAGGCCACCGAGATCCACACCTATCCAGCCTGATGTGAGCAGCGAGCATGCCGTCCTCCCGCAGCGGCGAGCGCGACCGGCCTGCACATGTGCCAGGCCGGAGCGCAGCATCGCGATCCACGCAATACCTCGTATTCGCCCGGGGCGCCTACTGCGAGTTGTCGAGGCGGTCGAGGACGCGGGCGACGATGGCGCCGAATGATTCGACCTGCTCGTCGGTGAGCGCGTCGAACAAGAGTTCGCGGACGGTTTCCACATGTCCGGGGGCCGCTTGTTCTATCGCGGTGCGCCCCTGTTCGGTGAGCACGATGTAGGCGCCGCGGGCGTCGTCGGGGCAGTCCTCGCGCCGTACCAGGCCACGTTTCTGCATCCGGGCGAGGTGGTGGGAGAGCCGGCTCTTCTCCCATTGCAGGAGCTGTCCCAGTTCGCCGACCCGTAACCGGGGTTCCGGCTGGTCGGTGAGCCGCACGAGTACCTCGAAATCGGACAGCGACAGTCCGGAGTCGTGTTGCAGCTGCCGGTGTAGCCGGGCGGCGAGCTGGGTATGCATCGCCAGGTAACCCCGCCAGGCACGGCTCTCCCGCTCATCGAGCCATCGCGTCTCGGTCATACGACCAGCGTAACCCGTTAGTTGACATATCACCAACTTGGTCGCACCATGTGTATGACACATCAACTACCTATCGGAACCGGAGGCTCCCGATGACCAGCGCGACGAATGTGAAAGAACTCAGCGGCACCTACACGCTCGACCCCACCCACACCCGGGTCGGCTTCGTCACCCGGCACGCGATGGTGACCAAGGTGCGCGGCTCGTTCAACGAGTTCACCGGCAGCGCCTACTTCGACAGCGAGAACCCGGCGAACTCCTCCGGCGAGGTCACCATCCAGGTCGCCAGCATCGACACCCGCAACGCCGATCGCGACAACCACCTGCGCGGACTGGACTTCCTCGGCCTCGACGAGCACCCCACGATCACCTTCCGCACCACGGCGATCTCCCCCACCGGCGCCGATACCTTCGACGTCACGGGCGATCTCACCATCAAGGGCGTCACCCGGCCGGTCACGATCCCGTTCACCTTCGAAGGACAGGCCGGCGATCCGTTCGGCAACGTCCGCGTCGGCTTCGAGGGATCCACGACCATCAACCGCAAGGACTGGGGAATCACCTGGAACGCGGCGCTGGAGACCGGCGGCGTACTCGTCTCGGACAAGGTCGTCCTGGAGTTCGAGGTCTCGGCCATCAAACAGGACGACCAGGCCCAGAGCTGACCATCCGGCGCCGGTTCAACCGAGCAGCCGGCGCAAACCCACATATTCGGCAGCCGCGAACACCGCGACCACCACGGCGCCGGCCAGCAGGAAGGCGACCCCCGCGGCGGTGAGTGGCAGCACACCGGAACCGGCCAGGGCGAGCATGCCCAGCACGGATACACCGTTGACCGTGACCACCGCCGTCGCGTGCCGCGGCGAGAGCACCGGGTAGCCGGCGATGAGCAGCAGAACCAGCCCGCCGCCGAGCATGGCCACACCGAACGGTATGGACCAGGAGGTCGGCAGTCCCAGCGGGTCCCGCAGCGGGACCGCGGCAGCGAGCATCACGATGCCGAAAGCCCCGGTGCCCCAGCCGTCGAGCCGCAAGACGCGGCGCAACAGATCGTCGTGGGCGGCTGGGACGGATGCTGTCGCGGTGTTCATGTTCTGCCTTCCGGTCGGAGGTTCTGCTCGTCTCCGACTGTTCCCGCCGCGGGTCACCGGCTCAATGACCTCCGAGGTCATGGTCTCGACCTACGACCACCGGATACGCTCGCGCCGTGGAACCTCGCGCGGGCACCGGCCCGTCCCGGATCGGCGGACTCCTACGGGAATGGCGGCAGCGGCGGCGGATGAGCCAACTGGACCTGGCGTTGGCGGCCCACTCGTCCGCGCGGCATCTGTCCTGCGTGGAAACCGGTAGGGCGGCACCGAGCCGGGATATGGTCCTGCGATTGTGCCGGACCCTGGATGTACCACTGCGCGAACGTAATACGCTGCTCATCGCCGCCGGTTACGCCCCGGTGTACCAGGAGAGCAGCCTCGACGACGCGCATCTGGCGTCGGCGCGCGCCGCGCTCGACCATATGCTGGTGGCCCACGAGCCCTACCCCGCCGTCGCGGTGGACCGCTGGTGGGATGTGGTCGCCGGTAATGCTGCACTGGCGGTCCTGACGGACGAGGTGGCGCCGTATCTACTGACCGGACAACCCAATGTCTACCGCTTGGTTCTGCACCCTCAGGGGCTCACCGCCCGGCTGGCCGATCCGCTGCAGGTGCGCGAACAACTCCTGGAACGCCTGGCGCGGCAGGTCGATACCACCGGCGATCCGCGGCTGCGCGAACTCTACGACGAGGTCTCGAGCTATCCCGCTCCACCGGCGGACACCGAACCGGCCGATTCCGGCGCGCCGGGCCCGTTCCAAGTTCCGTTGCGCTTGCGCACGCCCGCGGGGGAACTGTCACTGTTCGGCACGATGGCCACCTTCGGCGCCCCCGCCGATGTGACGCTGTCGGAGCTCGCGATCGAACTGTTCTATCCGCTGGACGATTTCACCGCCCGTTACCTGCGATCGCGCTATGCGGACGGTGAACCGCACGCCCCGGTTCCAGGCTGATCCCATCGGAAGCCCGGCCCGTCACCGGCTCTGCGCTCGAATGGCCGACCCCCGCCCGATCGACAGCAGGCCGGTATCCGCTCCGCCGGCGGGTCGGCGATCAGAGATAGCTCGTATCGTTGACCAGCCGTACCGAAGATCCACCGTCCGGATAGAACTCCGCCAGCGATAGCGACGCCAGATCCAAGTGCAGCCGGTAGAGCAGCGACGGACCGACACCCAACGCCAGCTGGAGCAGCGTTTTGATCGGGGTGACATGGCTGACCACCACGATATTCGCGCCCGGATACCGGGCCACCAGATCGCGCCGCACTTCCTCCACCCGTTCACGGACGGTGTCGAAACTCTCCCCATCCGGCGCGGGGAGGGAGGGGTCGCCCAGCCAGCGGGCGTGCAGGTCCGGGTCGCGTTCGGCGGCTTCGCGGAAGGTCAGGCCCTCCCATTCGCCGAAATCGGTTTCGGTGAGCCCGTCGATCACCCGGACCTCGGTGCCGAGGGCGGCGGCCGCGGCTTCGGCGGTTTCCCGGGCCCGGCCCAGTGGCGAAGTGACCACCGCACCGATATCACCCTTGGCGGCAAGCATTTTCGCCGCGCGTGCCGCTTGTTCGCGCCCCACCGCGGTGAGCGGCGGGTTACCCCGGCCCGAATAGCGCCGTTGCACCGAAAGTTCGGTCTGGCCGTGCCGCAGCAGCAGGAACCGGGTGGGACGGCCGGTCGCACCGGTCCAGCCGGGCGACGTCGAAAGACGCGCGGCCGCGCTGTGGGAATCGGCGACCGGATCCGCGCCCACAAACCTGGCGGCGGGCCCCGCAGCCTCGGCACCGGATATCGCGTCCGTGTCCGTTGCGCCGGCGACCGGATGCCCGGCCCCGCTACTTCCCGCGGAGGACGCGGCGACGGCCTCGTGAACTTCCTCGATCAAGCCACCATCGTCCATGGCCTCGTTGGCGAGCCGATCGGCGTGCGAGTTCTCGGCGCGCGGGATCCAGCGGTAGCTGACCTGATCGAATCCCGCGGCCAGGCGCCGGGCGCGGTCGGCGAGCGGAACCATCGCCGCGTGCTTGACCTTCCATCGCCCCGACATCTGCTCGACCACGAGTTTGGAATCCATTCGCACCGCGACCACCCGCGCGCCGAGTTCCGCCGCGGCTTCCAGCCCCGCGATCAGGCCCCGGTATTCGGCGACATTGTTGGTGGTGACGCCGAGGGCTTCCTTACGTTCGGCGAGCACCGTCACCCGGTCCGCGTCGAACACCACGGCACCGTAACCCGCAGGTCCCGGGTTGCCCCGCGACCCCCCGTCGGCCTCGACGATCACCTCGCGCACACTCATTCCGGCCTCCCGCTCCGTGCCCGCCTCACGGCCCCGCCCCGGGGCCCGAACTCACAATCCGGATTCTTTGGTCCGCACCAGCACCGCACCGCATTCGGTGCAGCGCACCACCACATCGGGCGGCGTTTTCGCGATTCGGGCGATCTCGCCGCGGTCGAGCTCGATCCGGCACGCCCCGCACCGGCGGGCCTGCAGCAGAGCCGCGCCGATCCCGCGATCGGTGCGCTGGCGGTCATAGATCTTCAGCAGTTCTTCCGGGAAGACACCGACGAGGTTCGCGCGGTCGGTCTCGCACCGCTGCTGGGCGACGTCGAGGTCGGCCACGGCCGCGTCACGACGCTCCCGGGCGGCCGCGAGATCGGCTTCGGCTTTGTCGAGCCGGGCGCCCGCGTGTTCGTGATCGGAGGCCGACGCCTCACGCCGCTCCATGATCTCGAGCAGTTCGTCCTCGAGCACCGAGCGGCGGCGCTCCAAGCTGCCGAGTTCGTGCTGCAGTTCCGATAGCTGTTTGGCGCCGACCGAACCCGCTTCGAGTACGCCGCGGTCGCGTTCCTCACGTTTGCGGACCGCCTCCACCTCGCCCTCGAGTTTGCGGATATCGCGGTCCAGATCGTCGAGCACGATCTCCACGGCCACGGCCGCATCCTTCTGCGCATTGCGTTCGGTCTCGAACCGGTCGACCTCCTGCTGTTCGGGCAGCACGTTGCGCCGGTGCGCGATCCGGGTCAGCTCGGTGTCGACCTCGGCGAGACGCAGCAGTTTGGCCTGAATCGATGGTTCGACATTCAACGCGAACGAACTCCCTGCACGCTGTGGACGGATAGAACGTCCACCGTACTCGGTCGACGGACGAGGCGACCGCCCGCCGGTCCCGACCCCGGCCACCCGAGCCGACGCGCCGGTCCCACCCCGGCCACCCGAACCGCTGCACCGGCTCCACCTCCCGCCATCCGAACCAACGCATCAGTTCCCCCTCGAGCCCCTGGCCAACGCGCCGGTCACACCTCCGGCCGCACGAGCCAGCGCACCGGCCTCCCCTCTCGGCCGATCCGGTGTGCCGGGCTCACCCGGGTCGCTCGGTCCGATGCGCCGATCTCACCCTGGCAGCACGATCGATGGGTCGGTCTCAACCGGCGCTTCCGACGGTCCACGGGTCGGTCCGCACCCCCGATACCCGTGTTTCCACCTCCGGCAGACCGGTCTGGACCACCTCCGCGGCCTGCGCACACCACGGGAACTCGGTGGCCCAGTGCGCGGCATCGATCAATGCCGGGCCCGAGCGGCGCAGATGCTCGTCGGCGGGATGATGACGCAGGTCGGCGGTCAGGTATGCGTCGACGCCGAGCCGGGTGACGGCATCGAGCAGCGAATCACCCGCGCCACCGCAGACGGCGACGCGGCGCAGCACCCGGTCGGGATCACCGGCGCAACGCACACCCCACGCCGTCTCCGGTAGGGCGGCGGCGGCACGGGCGGTGAACTCCCGCAGAGTCAGTGGTTCGGGCAGCGTCGCGACCCGGCCCAGGCCGAGGTTGCCGGACAACTGGGCGCGTTCGGTCACGTGGTAGGCGGGCTCCTCGTAGGGGTGTGCCGCGCGCAGGGCCGCGAGGATCGTGGCGCGGTCGCGGGGAGCGGCGACGACTTCGATGCGGTCCTCGCTCACCCTGGTCAGCTCCCCGACGGTGCCGACGGCCGGGTTCGCGCCGTTCAGCGGCCGGAACTGACCGGTCCCGGTGGTCCGCCACGCCGCCTCCCGGTAGTCACCGGAGCCGCCGGCGCCGACCGCGAACAGCGCCGCCAGCACCGATTCGGCATGGTCGACCGGCACCTGGATACTCCATTTGTCGACCGCCGGAACAGGTTTGGGCTCGATCGGCCCGGTGACGGTGAGGCCGAGTACCGCCGCCAGCGCGTCGGAAACACCGGGGTCCGCGGAATCGGCGTTGGTATGGGCGGTGAACAGCGCACAGCCCGCCCGCACGAGCCGATGGATCAGCGCACCTTTCGGCCGGTCGGCCGCCACACTGTCCACCCCTCGCAGCAACAACGGATGGTGCGCCACCAGCGCCTGCGCGCCCCAGGAGACGGCCTCCTCGACCACCGCTTCGGTGACATCGACGGCGAACAGCACCCGCCGCACGTCCTCCCCGGGGTCCCCGCACACCAGCCCGACCGAATCCCACGATTCGGCCAGCCGGGGCGGGTAGGCCCGCTCCAGCGTTTCGATGAGTTCCGCGAGCTTCGCCACACCACACCTTTCGTCGACTGCCGTCCGGCGGGCCGGGGTCCTGCCGGGAGCGCCTGAGTAGTCTGTCGCCCACGCCCATGCACCGGAGTCGGGTCTCGATCTGGCCGGGAGCGGGCATACCGCTATCCGCAACAGTAATCCCGGCCGGCCAAGCGGGAACGCAAGTGGTACCACCGATTCGATTGCACTCACGGTTTCGGTTCGAACCGGCATCCGGAGAACGCCCGGTCCGGAGCTGTACCACCGATTTGGCCGGCTGTACCACCGATTTGGCCGTCCGCGCCCGTATGCCCGGTCCGAGTCGCGGACGGCAGGCGAGCGACCACCAGCACCTGTCCGGTAACCGAGTGCTGCGGCCCGCCGCTGTGCGTGGGGCGACAGCGACACAGCGCGCTTGCCCGGCAGTACCTACTTCCGGCATCGTCTCGTGCCGCTGCGGTCGCCCCCAGGGAATGCCGCGCCCCGGCGGCACGAGATTCGGCGAGACGGCGGCACCCCACGCCGTAGGCCCGGCCGCCGAACGTGCAGCCGAGGCGGTAGTCGGCGCCTGTGAACGGTTCGCGTCGGCAGACATTCCCGGCGGCTGGTCCCGGCCGGACCGCCGACTCGGCGTATCGGCGTCCCGGCTCGCCCGCATCTACACCGAACTCGGCGCCGACTCCCGCACCGCCGCCGTCGCCGCGGTCATCGACCTCGTCCGGCGCCGAAGTACGCGCAGATCGTGGCGGTGTGGTCGCGATCGGGCCGCTGATGCGTCGACGAGCCGATCGCCCGCCACGCGGCGGGCCGCCGGTTTCGGCGGTGGGTATCCGTACGCCCGCCGACGAGCCGGAACCCGTCAGCCCGATACTCCGGCGGCATGTAATGCGTCGAGAAGTCGGTCGACCGCCACGCTCGATCGCACCGCGACACGAAGATGATCCGGGCCCAGCCCAGGGAACGTATCGCAGCGCCGCACCGCGACCCCCTGCTGCCGCAGGTGTTTGCGCACCAGCTCCCCGTCCCGGACCTCGAGCAGCAGAAACGGGGCCGCCGCGGGGGCGCCGACCCGGACCCCGGCCGCACGCAACCGATCGGCCATTGCTTCCCGGTCGCGGGTGATGCGCTGCGCCCGGTCCACCGTTTCCGCCAGAGCGCGCGGCGAAGCCGTCGCGGTGATCGCCGCGAGTTGGAGGGTGCCCAGCGGCCAATGCGCGCGTCCGTGAACAAGTTGTTGCAGTACCGCGGGGGCACCGAGCAGATAACCGCAGCGCAGTCCGGCCAGCGCCCAGGTCTTGGTGAGGCTGCGCAGTACCAGCAGATCCTCGCCGGCCGCCGCGGCCAGCGATTCGGGTTCCCCGGGCACCGCGTCCATGAATGCCTCGTCCACCACGACGATCCGGCCCGGGCGTCGCAGCGCACGCAGGGTCTCCGCCGGGTGCAGCACCGAGGTGGGGTTGGTGGGGTTTCCGACGACCACCAGATCGGCTTCCGCGGGCACGAGCGCCGGGTCGAGGGTGTAGGGCGGTTCCAGCACGACCCGGATCACCGGGACCCCCGACTCCCGCAGTGCGAGCTCCGGTTCGGTGAACGACGGATGCACCACCGCCGCCAGCCGGGGACCCAGGCGCGGGAGCAAGGCGAACCCTTCCGCGCCACCGGCCAGGGTGAGCACATGTCCGGGGTCGATCCCGTGCCGGGCGCCGACCGCCTCCCGCGCCAGCCGGTCTTCCTCGGCGCCGGGATACCGTCCGAGCGAGTCCAGGGCCGCGGCCAACTGCTCGCGTAGCCACTCCGGTGGCCCGCTGCCCTGGACGTTCACCGCGAAATCGAGCAGGCCAGGAAGGGCTTCCACATCACCGTGATGACGTAAACCGGCGAGATCGACGTGGTCGGCGAGCATGAGACGCACCCTACGTGGCGCCCGCCCGGTGGTACCGGCCAGAATGGCTGTCGTGGGTGAGCTGCACATATCGTTCGTCTGTACCGGCAATATCTGCCGATCGCCGATGGCGGAGAAAATCCTGGCCGGGCATCTGTCGCGGGCCGGGCTGACCGGCCGGGTCCGGGTGAGCAGTGCGGGCACCCACGGCTGGCATACCGGCGCCGACGCCGATCCGCGCACCACCGAGACCCTGCGCCGGTACGGCTACCCGACCGGTCACAGCGCGGCCGAGTTCGGCCTCGAACATTCCGGTGCCGATCTGATCGTGGCGATGACCAGCGAACACGACCGGGATCTCGCGGCCCGCGGTATCCCGTCCGAGCGCCGGCGGCTGCTGCGCAGTTTCGACCCGGCCGCCGACGGAACCGAAGTGCCCGACCCCTACTACGGCGAGACCGACGGCTTCGAGCTCGTCCGCACTCAGATCGAGGCCGCTGTTCCCGGCCTACTGGACTGGGTGCGCGCCACGCTCGCGGCCCGCACCGCCACCACCGGTGAACCGGAGCCGGTCTGATGCGCCGTCTGGCTTTCCTGCTGCGCCCCGGCTGGCTGATCCTGGCCGCGGTGGTGGCCGCGTTCGCCTACCTGTGTTTCACCGTGCTGGCGCCGTGGCAGCTGGGCAAGAACGAGAGCACCTCCGAACGCAATCAGTTGATCGAGGAGTCGGTGGATGCCGACCCGGTCGCGGTCGGCGATCTGCTCGACGGCGACCGGGCGGCGGCGACGGAGTGGCGCAAGGTGTACGCCGAGGGCAGCTATGTCCCGGATGCGACCGCACTCGTCCGCCTGCGCCACCTCGACGGCGCCCCCGCCTACGGCGTGCTGTCGGCGTTCACCCTCACCGACGGCCGCACGCTGCTGGTCGACCGCGGCCTGGTCGCCGCGGTGGACGGTTCTCAGCCGCCCCCGATCGAGCCGGCCCCCACCGGTAGGCAACGGATCGAGGCGCGGGTACGGGTCTCGGAGAACGTCGACCCGGAGCGGGCCCCGGCCGTGCAGGACGGTATCCCGCACGTCTACTCGATCGACGTGCCGCAGGAAACCACTGTCCTCGGGCTGCCCCTGACTCCCGTCCCAGTGGGTGAGCGCGGCGCCTACCTCCAGCTCGCCGAGGGCCAGCCGGGCGCCTTCACACCCGTCCCGCTCCCCCAGCTCGAGTCGGGCCCCTACCTCTCCTACGGGCTGCAATGGCTGGCGTTCGGCATCATGGCCCCGCTCGGCCTCGGCTACTTCGCCTGGGCCGAGATCCGCGAACGCCGCAGGTCCCGGGCACCGGAGCAACCTGAGCAAGCCACCACCGAAGCCGCACCCGTCACCAAGGAAGCGCGTCTGGCCGACCGCTACGGCCGCACTCCCCGCTGACGATTCGGCACGGTCGCGCCGCACTACCTGACGGCCAGGTCGGACACCGCGCATTGCGGCAGCTTCCGGAGCAGCGGCTCGAAATCTCGGATGCCGAGGACGGCCGGACCCGACTCAGGCGCGGGTAGCCGCAGACCGAGCCACGGCCAGCGCCACCGCCGAGGCGAGCGCCGCGTACTGAACCAGTTTCGACAGCCGCACCGCCCGTCGCAGATCGGCGAGGGTCGGGGCCGGTCCGTCGCCGAGTTCGGGGCGCTGTTCGATCCCGTGCCGGTATTCGGTGCGCCCGCCGAGCCGGATACCGAGCGCGCCCGCGGCCGATGCCTCCACCACGCCTGCGTTCGGGCTCGGATGCCGGCGCGCATCGCGGCGCCATATCCGCACGACGTCGCGCGGTCGGCCGCCGACCGCCGGCGCCACCGCCGCGGTCAGCAGTCCGGTCATGCGCGCGGGTAGCAGGTTCGCGATATCGTCCACGCGCGCCGCAGCCCAGCCGAACCGCCGGTACCGCTGGTTGCGGTACCCGATCATCGCGTCCAGCGTGTTCACCGCCCGATAGCCCAGCAGGCCCGGCGCACCCGCCACGGCACCCCACAGCAGGGGCGCGACCGCGGCGTCGGAGGTGTTCTCCGCAATCGACTCCAGCGCGGCCCGGGCCAGTCCGTCGGCGTCGAGGGCCTCCGGGTCGCGACCGCACAGCGCGGGCAGCAGTTCCCGCGCTCCCGCCAGATCGCCGGATTCGAGCCGCTGCGCCATCGCATACCCGGTCCGCTCCAGACTCCGGCCGCCCAGCACGGTCCAGGTCGCCAGGGCTACGGGCAGCGCACCCCCGCGGCGGACCGCGAGACCCACGCCCACGGTCGCGCCGACCAGCACCGCCTCGTGCAGGATCCCGGCCCGCCGCCGGTCCGCATAGGTCGTCGTCTCGACAGACGCCGCGAGCATCCCGAACCCGGCCACCGGATGCCACCGCTGCGGATCACCGAACAGACGGTCCAGCGCGAATCCGGCCAGCAGACCGGCCGCCGTCGAAACACCGCTACGCACCGGCCGAGCCTAGCCGTCACCGCATGCAGGCGGCGGGGGCGGTGCGCCGGGCCCGGGAGCCGGCAGCGTCCGGTCCCGATTCCGCCGCAATATCCTGGTGTATGCCGCGGTTGTCACAGATCGAATGGCGGTGTCGTCATTCCGACGACACAGTATTGCCCGGCCCACGGGCCCGAGGACGAAGGAATCGCAGTGACCGACGGACACGCCCCCGCCGACCTGGCCGCTCGTTTCGAGGAACTGCGCCCGTACCTGCGCCGGCTCGCCTACAGCACCCTCGGCAGCCTGGCCGATGCCGACGATGTGGTGCAAGAGGCGTGGCTGCGATTGCAGCGGCACCAGGAAACCGGCGGTACGCCCATCGACAACCTGCAGGCCTGGCTCACCACTGTCGTCGGGCGGCTGGCGCTGGACCAGCTCGGGTCGGCGCGGGTACGGCGCGAACAGTATGTGGGCGAATGGCTGCCGGAGCCCGCGGTGGCGGATTGGGAGGATCCGGCGGACCGGATCTCGCAGGACGAACGGGTAACCATGGCGCTGCTGGTGGTGCTGGAGTCGCTGTCGCCGGCCGAGCGCACCGCCTTCGTGCTGCAGGATGTGTTCGGGATGGCCGGCCCGGAGGTCGCCGAGGTGGTGGGCCGGACCCCGGCCGCCGTGCGCCAGCTGGCGTCGCGGGCGCGAAAGCGGGTCGAGGACGGGACGCCGCGGTTCCCCGCATCCCCGGACGAACACCGGAAAGTGGTCTCGGCGTTCGCGCTGGCCTGGCGGTCCGGGGATATGAACGCGCTGCTGGGCGTGCTCGACGACCGGGTCTCGCTCACCGCGGACGGCGGCGGGAAGGTGCCCGCGATCCGCAAACCGGTGTACGGCGCCGAACTCATCGCCAAGATGCTGCTCGGCTGGTACCACGCACCGTCGGCACCCGGTGGCTGGGGCCGCACGATCGAGGTGAACGGTATGCCGGGGCTGCTGGTGTTCGACGGCCGCCATCCAGGGGTCTTCTCCTTCACCGTCGATGCGGGCCGGATCACCGCCATCCACGCCGTCCGCAATCCCGACAAACTGCGCACACTTCCGGACGATATCGGCGGGGAGTGGCTGCTGAACGAATCAGCCGAGGACACCGGCCCGGGCCAGGACTGATGCGGCGCGATGGAAATGCGTGCATCCGCAACGGGACGGCCGCGGTCGTTTCGACCTGCGGAGATGACGCGCTCGCTCCCCACGGACGAATCCGAAGGGGCTCGCGTTAGGTTGTCGTGATGAAGATCGAAGTCAGCGGACATCAGCCCGAGATCCACGATTCCGCGTGGATCTCGCCCACAGCCTGCGTGATCGGCAAGGTGAAGCTCGAGGCGCAGGCCAGCATCTGGTACAACGCGGTACTGCGCGGCGATACCGAGCTGATCACCGTCGGCGAGCGCAGCAATATCCAGGACGGCTGCGTACTCCACGCCGATCCGGGTTTCCCGACAACGGTCGGCGCGGGTGTTTCGGTGGGCCATAACGCGATCCTGCACGGTTGCACGATCGAGGACGACTGCCTGATCGGCATGGGGGCGACGGTGCTCAACGGCGCGGTGGTCGGGCGCGGCAGTCTGATCGCGGCCAATGCGCTGATCCCCGAGGGTGCGCAGATCCCACCGGGTTCGCTGGTGGCCGGTGTGCCCGGCAAGGTGCGCCGGGAGCTCACTCCCGAACAGCAGCGCGGGCTCGAGCTCAACGCGATGGTCTACCTGCACCATACGTCCGAGCATCGGACCGCGAAGGAGCTGTGAAACACAATCCCCGGACACTTTTACGGACAAGCGTCCAGTTGGTGACTGATACGATGGACCCAACGTATCCGGGGAGACGGGCGAGCTCGAAACCCGCTGTCCTGCAAGACGCCGGCGTTTCGGGCGAGCCCGAGCGCGTAGGCACCCCAGGTGCCGGCAGGAGGTATGAAGGGTGGCGTGTGAGCATTCCGAGACGCGCCGGCCGAACAGGCGGGTCAGCGTGGCCGATATCGCCGCGCAGCCAGGGGGTATCGAAGCGTTACGGCGGCGCGTGCACGAACTACGTTCCAGCGGGGAAGATTTCGCGGCCAATGCCATAGAACGCGAGATGGCCGAACTAGACCTGTCTGCGGAGTGACCCCGCGCGACCGGGCACAGCCTCGTCGCCACCGGCTTCGATCCGGCCGCCGCCCCGGACAGGAATCAACTCCGCGGCGCAAGACGGCCGGCGACGGCGGCCGCGGAAGCATCCGGATCCGGCCGGTCCCGCAGCAGACGCTGGATCGGCCTGATCGCAACCTGGATGCTCAATACCCGCATTGCGATATCCCGCAACACAGCCAGCATCGAACTGCGCCGAAACATGAGCCCGGCCAGATTGCGGGAAGTGTCCTGCGCAGCCTCGACCCGAGGTCGTTGCGAACTCTCGTAGTGCCGGAGCAGCCGCTCGACGTTCCCCGGCTCCGCGTAACGGAGGATGCGAGCGAGGACCCAGGCGGATTCCATTGCCATTCCCGCACCGATCCCCGCCGTCGGAAGAAAGCCGGCCGCCGCGTCGCCGAGTAGAACCGTGCGCCCGTCGGCCCAGACAGGAGCCCTGCAGTCGCTCAACGGCCAGTAGAAGGGGGCCGGATCGTCGGCGACCGCGCGCAGCACGCGGTCGGTCCGCGGACTGATGGTCTTCAACCGCTTCCGGACGCTGTCCACGAACACCTCCGGGGACGCTTTCAGCTCTTCACTCGGACCACCGAGGAATACACCGAGCTGCCCCAGCACCGGGTAGACGCCGAGGAAGAACCCGGCTCCCCACAGTTCCTCGCCCATATCGCCGTCGACATCCGGTGACGCCCACACAACCCAGCCGCCCCATGCGGTATCGACGACATCGACGCCCCGGTCGCCGAGGACTAGCTCGCGGGTCGCGGAATGGATACCGTCGGCCACGATGACGAGGTCGAACGCGAGCCGCAGGTTTCCCGCAGGGGTATCGAAGGTCACTGTTGCTTGCTCGGGCGAGTCGTCGAGCGCCGTTACGGTCGTCCCGTAGGCGACCTCACAGCCGTCCGCGGCGAGAACGTCCATGAGCTCGCCTCGCCCGATGCCCCGGTAATCGCCGAATCGGTCGAGTACTGCCGCCATCGAGTCCCGCCGGAGCATTCGTCCGGTGTGCGAGCGGAAACCGTAGCGCCCCAGCGGGATACTGTTGTCGACATAGATTTGCCGGACACCGAGGTCGTCCAGGGCCGCGTCGACCATCGGCATCAGCGCCAGCATGTACCCGGGATGCCCTTCACCGGCCGCTCGCTCGATGAGCACCGGGTTCCTGCCATCGCGCCGAAGCAGCTGCGCAATCGTTACGCCCGCGATTCCCGCACCGACGACAAGAATCTTCATATCGTCGTCCGCGGCCCGAGCGTACTGATCCTCGACGCCCACCGGCTTCCGCATACCGCCCTCCACTTCCTGGTGCCACCATTTTTGGACCACCCGGTCCACACTCACTGTAACAGCGTTTGGACCAGGCGGTCCAGTGTGGTGCGGCGCGGTATCGGATCCGCCGGGCCGGGGATCTCGACCGTCCAGCCGTCGACCGCCGCGCTCCATTCCGCCGCACGCAGGCGAGCAGGCGAGCAGGCGAGCAGGCGAGCAGGCGAGCAGGCGAGCAGGCGAGCAGGCGATTGTAGGATCCGGATATGCCGAAAGGTGACATCAGTCGAATGTCTGCGCAGCGACGCGAATTGCTCGTGCGTACCGCCGCAGGCGAGTTCACCTCGGCCGGCTACGAACAGGCATCCCTCAACCGGATCATCGCGCGTTGCGGCCTGAGCAAAAGCTCCTTTTACCATATGGTTTCGTCGAAACGAGAGCTCTTCGAGATCGTGGTAGGCGACCTCGCTGCCGCATTGACCGCGCGGCTGAGCATCCCCGAACCCGAGGCATTCGCCGGACCCGCGTTCTGGGATCGAATCGAAGAACTCATCGGCCGGCTCGGCGAGATCGCCCTCGGTGACGACGCCTTTCTCGCACTCGGCCGGTTGTTCTATCTTTCCGGCACACCGGATACCACCATCGCCCGCGCCCTCACCCGGATCGAGGAGTGGTTACACCGAGTCCTGCTCATCGGCCGCGATTCGGGCGCCGTGCGCGACGACCTGCCGGTGACATTACAGAGCAGGCTTGTCGTCGCCGTTCTCCGTTCGCTCGACGAATGGTCGGTCCAGCACGCCACCGCGATGCCGCCCGCCGAACTCGAGGAACTGCTGCGCGCCCAGGTCCGAACTGTCCGGCGGCTGCTCGAGGCCGACTGAGCCCGGTACCCGGTGGCAGGTACGGGTACCGGACCGAACCGGGAAAACAGTCCGATACAGTGGGGAAACCATGCCACTCGTACCGCCGATCCTGCAGCGTATTCTGTCCGAACCTTCCCCCGACAGCACGAAGGTCCTCGACAGCGCGCTTTCGGCATTCCTGGACTTCGGGATCAAACGCACCAGTATGGGCGAGATCGCGCGACGGGCCGGGATCAGCCCCGCCACCCTCTACCGCCGCTTCGAATCGAAGAACGACCTGGTCGAAGCGGTGACGGTGCGGGAAGCGCAGCGTTTCGTCGCCAAAATCGACGACCGGGTGCGCACAGTGGCCGGGTCCGACGATCAACTCGTGGAGATCTTCGTCGCCTTCATCTCCGCCATTGCGGGCAACCCGCTGCTGTCGCGGCTGCTGCGCACCGAACCGGATCTGGTGCTGCCCCGCCTCACCACCGAGGCCGGCCCGATACTCGCCGTCGGCCGCACCTACCTTGCCGCGAAACTCCGCGAACTCGGCGACTACGACGACAGCGCCGATTTCGACCCCGACCTGGTCGCCGAGATCATGGCCCGGCTGGCCCTGTCGCTGGCCCTCACACCCGACGGCCTCATCCCCATCGAAGACGAGGCGGCCGGACGGGAATTCGCCCGCCGCACGCTGCTGCCCATGGTCTCCGGCCCCACCGCCGGCTAGCTCTCACAGCGCGAAAGCCCGGTTCACCAGCTCGTCCAGCTCGTGCTGCATGGCCGGCACGGGATCCGGTCCCTGCGCCAGCTCACGCACCAGACGAACGATCGCGATCGCCGGCGCGGTGGCGGGATCCGGTAACGGCAGCCGGGAAACGTACTGGGTGATCCAGCGGCGGCGGCCGGAATACAGCCGGTTACCGCAGACGGCGTCGTAGAACCGCACCCCCAGCGCCGAGTTCGCGACCCCCATCATCAGATAGGCCAATTCCTCGACCGGCCATTCATCTCCCAGCTCGGCCAGCGAGATCCAGTAGCAGTCACCGTTGACCACCGCACCCGACCGGTCCAGCGCGAACCGCGGCCGATCACTGATATCCGGGAAAACCACCTTCGGCGCCCGCCACAGATGCGGCCGCTGCGGCACCCAGTGTTCGAACCATTTCCGGCCGGCGGCGGCGAGATAGGTCCGCGCGCTCAATGCCTCCCGATACTGCTCGAGATATGCGGCTGTCCGCGGATAGTCCATCAGATCCACCGGCATCCGGCGCGGATGATCCAGAACGTAGGGGTACAAGACCCGAGTTCGCCCGGTGCGCTCGACCCGCCACGGACGCAGGTCGTGGTGGGTGATGAGTTGGCACAGCAGCTCCGGTTCGGTATCCGGATCGCCCCAGTCCGCGGCGATGAAAACACTGTCCGCATTGGTCTTTATCCCCACCCGGATACGCGCGAGGTCGCCGAATGTCCGCCACATCCGCGCTGCTACCGCGTCGAGCCAGTCGTCCTGCCCCACCCGGGCCATCCGCCACCCCACCGACGCCGAACCGGCCGGCACCGCCAGTTCCCCCACTGTCACCGCGAACCGCCTGCCCTGCCACCGGATCGTCGCGTCGGTATCCGCGCCCAACGCCTCGAACAGGTCCGCTTCCACAGCAACCGGCCCGAAATCCGCCGCGAACCCGCGGGGCCCGAAACCCGCCGCGCTCACCCCCTCCTCGTCGTCCACTGCCTCCCGCCCGTCCCGCTCTGCGTGGCCCCCGCAACTACGGTCCACAGCCTCCTGCGGCCCCGTATCCAGCGCGGGAGCCACCCGCCCCTGCCACACGTCCTTCCTCGCGTCGAATACCGGTTCGCCGAGCTCATCCGTCCCTTCTCCCGCACCGGGTGACGGCATAATCGGCGCCGCCCGCACAGGGTCGCCAATCACCGGCGCGGGTGCCGCCGGCCCTGTTACAGCGTCGGCACCGCCCGGATCCGCACCCGGGGCCACGACGTTCTCCGCCCGCGGCACCGCGGGGGGCTTGATACTGTTCGGTGTCGCTCCGCTCGCCGGACCGGGCGTAACAGGGTCCACCCCCGCAACGGCACGGCCTGACCGGCATTCCCGGCCCGGCATTGCACCACCGTGCATCTGCGCCGCGGAAGTTCGCTTCGCCCCGACCGGCGTCACGCCCTCCGCCGGATTCCGCGTGCCGCGAGTCGGCGCGGCGACCGAATCACCCCCTCGGCGCGAGTGGTCCGACGGATTCGCCGGCGCCGTCACCGGAGCAACGGCCTCGTCCACGCGGCGTTCTCCGACCGCGCGACTCACCCACCGGTCCGGGCTCTCCTGGTAAACCGACACATACCGGCACCGGTCGCGCGCTTGCCCCCGTACCGCGATGGTCACCGCCGGCAGCACTGCGGCGTCGAAGAGTTTCGTATCGCCCAGGTCATACAGTTCCACGGGCGCCAGCTCACCCAACAGCACCGCACGCAGATTCGCGCCCGCCTTCGTGGTGAGGAACCGATTGGCGCACAGCAGGCCGAAAACCCCGCCCGGCACCAGCAACCGCGGGACCGCTGCGACGAACGGGTGGGTGAGATCGAACCGGCCGCGCAGCCCGAACTGCCCGCGTAATGCCTGCGCCGCTTCACCACCCAACTGCTGGGTCCGCACATACGGCGGATTTGCGATCACCACATGGAAGGATCGCGCCCGCAGCGCGGCACAGCCGGCGAGGAAATCGGCCTGCCGCCAATCGACCGCGATCCCGGCCCGCGCGGCTCGCTCCCGCGCCACCTGCAGGCCCTCCGGGTCCAGGTCGTAACCCACCAGCTCCACCGGCACCCCCGGCAGCCGTTCGGCAAGGGCAGCCTGGATCGCGAACAGCAATTCCCCGCCCCCGCACGCCGGATCCAGCACCCGCAGTCCCGACTGCGGTGCCACCACCCGCGCCGCGACCCGTCCGGCGAGAAACTCCGCCAACGCGGAAGGGGTGTAGTGCCGACCGTGCCGCTTACGCTCGCCGGCCCCCGCACCATCGCGTCCCATGCGCGCATTCTCGTCCACGCAGGCCGCGAACCCGGTCATTTCCGGAATCACCGGCCGCCACCACGGGAAAAGTGTTGACCGCCGACCACTGGCAAGCATGTGGGCCGCTGACAGCCGAGATGTTCGCAGTCGGCCATACCCGTTGATGCAGCGTCCATGGCGGGCGACGCAACCGGACGCAACGATTCGGACGGGTGTCATGGCGATCGTATGGTCACCGCCCGGCACCGTCGCCTTGCCGGCCACCCGGATGTCTTCACTCGGCAGCGACGTGAACGTCTGCTCTATTGCACAACTGGCCGCCGCCGCAGGGATCGGCACCACGGTGACCGCCGCCGCAACCGGGTTGTTGTTCCTGGCTGCCCCGCTGCCGGACGAACCGCAACTACTGTCCGACCGCCATACACCCGAAGGGCCTTGGAGCGTCATTGCTCCAAGGCCCCCTCGCGAGACGGCTCCTACCGCGTCACAGCGGGATGTTCTTGTGGTGGCTCGGCCGTGCGGGAGCGGCGGCCAGGGCCGCGGCGATCACACTGCGGGTTTTCGCCGGATCGATGACCTCGTCCACGACTCCGATGGACAGCGCCCGCTCCACGCCGCCGGCGATGGCCTCGTGTTCGGCGGTGAGCCGTTCGTGCAGCGCTTCGCGTTCTTCCTCCGGCGCGGCGGCCAGGGCTTTCTTGTGCAGGATGCCGACGGCGGCCTTCGCGCCCATCACCGCGACCTCCGACCCCGGCCAGGCGTAGACCGCGGTGGCGCCCAGCGAGCGGGCGTTCATCGCGATATAGGCGCCGCCGTAGATCTTCCGCGTGACCAGCGTGACCCGCGGCACCCGGGCCTCAGCGAAGGCGTGCAGCAGTTTCGCGCCGCGGCGCACCACGCCGTCCCATTCCTGGCCCACACCGGGCAGGTAGCCGGGGACGTCGGTGATCACGATCAGCGGGATCCCGAAGGCGTCGCACAGCCGGACGAAGCGGGCCGCCTTCTCCGCACTCTTGGAATCGAGGCAGCCGCCCAGCCGCAGCGGGTTGTTCGCCAGCACACCGACGGTGCGACCGGCCAGCCGGCCGAGGCCGGTGACCATGGAGCGGGCGTAACCGCCCTGGAGTTCTTCGAAGCTGGATTCGCCGTCGACGTTGTCGAGCAGTTCGTGCACGATCGGTTTCACGTCGTAGGCGCGTTTGGCCGATTCCGGCAGCATGGCCTGCAGATCGACATTGCCGTGCTCGGCGGTGACCGGATCGAATTCGCCCTGTTCGGCGAACATCGAGACCAGGCGGCGCGCCCGGTGCATCGCATCGGCTTCGTCGTCGGCGACGATATGGGTGACGCCGGACTTCTTGCCGTGGGTTTCGGGGCCGCCCAGGGTGGCCATATCGACCTGTTCACCGGTGACGCTGCGCACCACATCGGGCCCGGTGACGAAAACCCGGCCCTCGGGCGCCATGATCACGATATCGGTGAGGGCGGGACCGTAGGCGGCGCCGCCGGCGGCGAAACCGAGTACCACCGAGATCTGCGGGACCAGGCCGGACGCGCGGACCATGGCCTCGAAGACCAGGCCGACGGCGTGCAGTGCCTCGACGCCCTCGGCGAGGCGGGCGCCGCCGGAATGCCACAGGCCGACCACGGGAACACCGGAGTCGATGGCGGTATCGATGGCGTCGACGATATGTTTGCAGCCCTCGACACCCATCGCGCCGCCCATCACGGTGGCATCCGAGCAGTAGGCGACAGTCCGTACACCGTCCACTTCGCCGACCGCGGCGAGCACACCCGACTTGTCCCGCGGATGCAGCGGTAGCACCGTGCCGGGATCGAAGAAGCGTTGTAGCCGGCCGAGCGGATCGCGCGGGTCTGTCGCGGTTTCCTGATGGCGGGCCGGAGCGATAGTGGTCATCGCGTTTTCTCCTCGAGTGCATGCGGCCGGTGTACGGGCCACAGGGTGCCGAAACCCAGCGCGGGGCCGACCGGTACTACCGGCGGCCCCGCGGGGGTCGTCGAACTTATTCGGTCGAAGACTCGGGCTTATGCCCGGCCGAAGGCGAGCGCGACATTGTGCCCACCGAAACCGAACGAGTTGTTGATCGCGTACTCGATCTCCTGGCGGCGGGCTTCGCCGTGCACCACGTCGAGGTCGATCTCGGGATCCTGGTTGTCCAGGTTGAGAGTGGGCGGCACGATACCGTCCCGGATGCTCAGCACCGTCAGCACCGATTCCAGCGCACCGACGGCGCCGATCGAATGCCCCAGCGCCGATTTGGGCGCGTAGACCGAGGCATGGTTGCCGACGGCCTTGTTGATCGCGTTCGCCTCGGCGGTATCGCCGATGGGGGTGGCGGTCGCGTGCGCGTTGATATGGGTGATGTCCTGCTTGGACAGACCCGCGGTCTGCATGGCCCGGGTCATGGCGCGGGCGGCGCCGGTGCCCTCGGGGTCGGGGGCGACCAGATGGAAACCATCCGAGGTGATCCCGGCACCGAGCAGGCGGGCGTGGATGGTCGCTCCGCGTGCCTTGGCGTGCTCCTCGGTTTCGAGAACCATGAGCGCACCGGCCTCGCCGAAGACGAAACCGTCGCGGTCGGAGTCGAACGGACGCGACGCGCCCTTCGGATCGTCGTTGCGGGTGCTCATGGCGCGCATCATGGTGAACGCCGCGATCGGCACCGCGTCGATGAAGCCTTCGACGCCGCCGGTGACGACCATATCGGCGTCACCCATCACGAGCATCCGCCAGGCGTTCGCGATGCCCTCCGAACCGGACGAGCAAGCCGAGACCGGAGTGACCACTCCCGCCCGGGCCTTCAGCTCGAGACCGACGACGGCGGACGGCCCGTTCGGCATGACCATCTGAACAGCGAGCGGCGAGATCTTGCGATAGCCCCCGTTCTTCAGTTTGTCGACCGAATCGATGAGCGCGTCACCGCCACCTAGTCCAGTGCCGATGGCCACACCCAACCGGTCCGGATCGACCTCCGGGCTGCCCGCATTGCGCCAGACTTCACGGCCCAGCACGGTGGCGAGCCGCTCGACATAGGCCATCCGCCGGATCTCGACCCGGCTCAGCAGGCTGTCCGGCGACACCTTCAGGTGGCCGCCGATACGAACCGGGAGGTCGTATTCCTCGACGAAGGAGTCCTCGAGAACGTCGATACCGCTCTCGCCGTTGAGGAGTCCCTTCCACGTCGCATCGACGTCACCCGCGATGGACGTGGACGCCGCCAGACTGGTGACGACGACGTTGGGGAAGTTCCCGTTCAGGGTGGAAGGAGTGGTCACGGTGTCGGCCCTACTCGGCGTTGTCGAACTTGGCCTTGAGCTCGGCGGCCATCTCGGCGTTCTCGGCCTCGAGCTTCTGGACGTAGGCGACGGAATCGCCGACGGTCTTCAGGCTGGCGAGATCCTCGTCGGGGATCTTCACGCCGTACTTGTCCTCCATCTGCACCGCGATCTCGACCATCGACAGCGAATCGATGTCCAGGTCATCGACGAAGGACTTCTCCATCGTTACCTCGGAGGGCTCGATACCGGTCACCTCTTCGATGATCTTGCCGAGTTCCTCGACGATTTGTTCCTGGGTCAGAGCGGCCACTTCGTGGCTCCCTTCTTGTTTCTCCGTATAGGGCTTTACTCGGTACTTCGGGCCGGGACGGCGAACGGTTACGCCGCCCGGTGCCGGGTTCCCGCCGTGAATCGGTGGAAACTCGGCCGCAGGAACGCTAGCCGGAGCTCGTGAGCCCGGTCAGCGCGGGGATGTCCTCGGGCGTCTTCAGCGCCAGGTTCGGGGTGCCCTTGAGCTCCCTTTTGGCAATGCCGACGAGGGTTCCCGCCGGTGGCAGCTCCGCCACCGCCGAAACGCCGGCCTGCCGGACGGTTTCGGTGCACAGGTCCCACCGGACGGGCCGGGTGACCTGCGCGGCGAGCTTGGCCACCGCATCGGCACCGGATTCGACCGGCTTACCGTCGGCATTGGACAACAGTGTCCGGGTGGGTTCGTGCGGCGTGATCTCGGCGATCGCCGCCGCTACCGCCTGCTGGGCGGGTGCCATGAACTCCGTGTGGAACGCGCCCGCCACCGGCAGTGCCCGCACTCGCGCCTTCTCCGGCGGATTCGCCGCCAGTTCGGCGAGGGCGTCGAGCCGGCCGGCCGCGACGATCTGACCGGCGGCATTGCGGTTGGCGGGAACCAGCTCCAGTTCCGTGAGCCGGGCCAGCACGGCGGCCTCGTCGCCGCCGAGCACCGCGGACATACCGGTGGGTTCCAGCGCGCACGCTTTCGCCATTTCGGCACCGCGGATAGCCGCCAGCGTAACCGCTTGGTCCGCGGAGATCACTCCGGCGACAGCGGCCGCGGCGAGTTCACCCACCGAATGGCCGGCCACGATGGTGTCGGCCGGTACCCGGTTCTCGCCGATTTCGGCATAGGCGAGCAGCGCGGCCGCGACCACGAGCGGCTGGGTCACCGCGGTGTCGGTGATCTCTTCGGCGGTCGCCTCGGTACCGAGCCGGATCAGATCCAGACCCGATTCCTTCGACCACAGTGCGAGGCGGTCATGCGCGCCCGGCAGGTCGAGCCAGGGCGCGAGCATGCCGGGTGTCTGAGAGCCCTGTCCAGGGGCGAACAACGCGATCACGTACCTAAGAAAACACTGTGAAGCCGCTCTCGCGAGATGTCGACGTGAATAGAGCTTGCGGACGGCTTTTGTATGGTCCCCACAAAAGCCCGCGTGGGGTGTCCGGATCGCGTGAAGGATCCCAGCCGTTACAGCCCATCTTTGTCCATCGGGACAAAAGGTTCCTCTGTGACTGGTGACGATGATTCGTTACGAGTTCGTGTCAGCCGACCCACTGTGGCGGCGATTCGCAGCACGTAGGAGTCCCGCGGGTTGAGCGGATCCCGGCCCGTGACCTCACTGATGCGCTTCAGGCGATAACGCACAGTATTTGGATGAACGTACAGTTGCCGAGCACACATCTCGACTGCGCCGCCGCATTCCAGATAGGCGTCCAGCGTGTCCGCCAAGGCGGAACCGGCCGAAGCCAACGGAAGCACAAGGTACTCGACAAGTGCGTCCACCGCAGCTCGATCACCGAGCAGGGCACGTTCGGGCAACAGTTCCATCGCGTGCACGGGCCGCGGCGCGTCCCGCCACCCGATGACGGCCTCCATCCCGGCCAGCGCCTCGAGCGCGCTGCTGTGCGCCGCGCCCAGGGTGCGGGTGGTCGGCCCGATCACCACGGGACCGTCGGAGAACGCTTCGGTGAGCAGATCGTCCATGAAAGGCGAGGAGTGCGGAGCGTCACCGAGATGACCGCTCACCACCATCACCAGACGCGACCCCTGCACCACCGCGAGCGCCGCCCGGCCGTGCCGGGCCGCGATGGTGTGCACCGCACCGACCACCGAGATGCCCTGATCCCGCGGCGGGGTACCCACCAGCACCGTGGCGGGCGCGGTGGCGTCCCAGTTCAACGTGGCCGCCCGGGAAAGCATGTCCGGGCCGGTGTCCCCACGCACCACCGCATCCACCACCAGCGCCTCCAGCCGGGTATCCCAGGCACCCCGGGATTCGGCGGCACTGGCGTACACCGAGGCGGCCGCGAAACCGAGCTCACGCCCGTACCGCAGCACCGCCTCGGTGAGCGCCACCAGCTGGCGATCGTTACGCGCCAGCGCGGGCAGCCACTGTTCGAAGAACTCCATGGCCACCCGCACCATGTCCACGGTCTGGCGCAGCGTCAGCCGCCGCGCCAGATCCTGCGGGATCACCTGGAAGGCGTCCAGGCTGAACCGGATATCGCTGTCCGGGTCCTGGAGCCATTCCAGGAAGTTGACCACCGCGGTCTGCACCAGCATCTGCACACCCGCACGCTGCGCGGCGTCCAGATCGGCGAAGAACGGTAACCGGTCCTGCATCGACCCCACGGCTTCGGTGGACAGCCGGCCGGAGAACTGCTTGACGCGTCGCAGCAGCGTGTCCGGTAAAGGGTCGCGGGTCTGCCGGTTCGGCGACAGGGCGCCGGTCGGCAAGTACACCTCGTTCGCAGAGGAGCCTTCGGTGACCCGCCGGGGCCGCGGTGGTCTGCGTTCGATCATCGAGTTGTCGTCACTCCGCGTCTCCTGCCCCACCGGCGGTGAACTTCTCGGCGGCCGATACATCGTCGATCCGGTACCGGGCGGCGGCCTCGGCGGCCTTTGCCGGGTCGAGTTTGCCCATCCGGCCCAAACCCGCCAGCGCGGCGACGGTGATGGATTCGGCGTCCACGTTGAAGACGCGACGGGCGGCCGGGCGAGTATCGGAGAAACCGAACCCGTCGGTGCCGAGGGTGGTGAAATCGCCTGGTACCCATTTGCGGATCTGATCCGGTACCGCGCGCATCCAGTCCGAGGCCGCCACGAACGGCCCCTCGGCGCCGGCCAGCGCCCGGGCGACGTAGGGCTGCCCCGGATCCTCACCCGGGTGGTGCAGCGCCTCGATCTCCAGTTCGAGGGCCTCGCGACGCAGCTGGCCGTACGAGGTGACCGACCAGACATCGGCGGCCACACCCCAATGATCGGCCAGCAACTGCTGGGCCCGCAGACCGTCGGGCACGGTGACGCCGGAGACCAGGATCTGCGCGCGCACATCCCCCGCACCGCCCTTGCGGTACAGGTAGATGCCCTTGAGCAGGCCGTCCACATCCAGGTCCGCGGGCTCGGCCGGCTGCTGGTAGGGCTCGTTGTACAGGGTGAGGTAGTAGAAGACGTTCTCCCCGCCGAACCCGTCCACACCCGGAGTTCCGCCGTACATACGGCGCAACCCGTCGCGCACGATATGGGCGATCTCGAAGGAGAACGCCGGATCGTAGGACACCACGGCCGGGTTGGTGGCGGCCAGCAGCAGCGAATGCCCGTCGTTGTGCTGCAGGCCCTCACCGGTGAGCGTGGTCCGCCCGGCGGTCGCGCCGAGCACGAACCCGCGGGCCAGCTGATCGGCGGCGGCCCACAGCCCGTCGCCGGTGCGCTGGAACCCGAACATCGAATAGAAGATGTAGAGCGGGATCATCGGCTCGCCGTGGGTGGCGTACGAGGTGCCGACCGCGGTGAACGACGCGGTGGACCCGGCCTCGTTGATGCCCTCGTGCAGGATCTGCCCGACGGTGCTCTCCTTGTAGGCGAGCATCAGTTCCGCGTCGACCGAGGTGTAGAGCTGGCCGTTGCGGTTGTAGATCTTCAGCGAGGGGAACCACGAGTCCATCCCGAAGGTGCGGGCCTCGTCCGGGATGATCGGCACGATCCGCTTGCCGATCTCCTTGTCGCGCAGCAGTTCCTTCATCAGCCGCACCAGGGCCATGGTGGTGGCCACATTCTGCTTCCCCGACCCCTTGCGCACCGACTTGTACGCTTCGTCGCCCGGCAGTTTCAGCGGTGCGGTATTCGTCCGCCGTTCCGGCAGGAACCCGCCGAGCGCCTTACGGCGATCCAGCATGTACTGGATCTCCTTGGTTTCCGCGCCCGGATGGTAGTACGGGGGCAGGTAGGGATCCTTCTCCAGCTCGGCGTCGCTGATCGGGATCCGCTGCAGATCGCGGAAATCCTTCAGATCCTGCAGCGTCAGCTTCTTCATCTGGTGCGTCGCGTTACGGCCCTCGAAATGCTTACCGAGGGTGTAGCCCTTGATCGTCTTCGCCAGGATCACGGTGGGCTGGCCCTTGTGCGCCAGCGCCGCCGCATACGCCGCATACACCTTGCGGTAGTCGTGACCACCGCGCTTGAGATTCCAGATCTCCTGATCCGACAGATCCTGGACCAGCGCCTTGGTGCGGGGATCGCGACCGAAGAAATGGTCGCGGACATAGGCGCCGTCGTTGGCCTTGTAGGTCTGGTAATCGCCGTCGGGGGTGGTGTTCATCAGGTTCACCAGCGCGCCGTCGCGGTCCGCGCCCAGCAGCGCGTCCCATTCGCGGCCCCAGACCACCTTGATCACATTCCAGCCGGCACCGCGGAAGAACGACTCCAGTTCCTGGATGATCTTGCCGTTACCGCGCACCGGGCCGTCGAGGCGCTGCAGGTTGCAGTTCACCACGAAGGTCAGATTGTCCAGACCTTCCATGGCTGCCACATGGGCCAGACCGCGCGATTCGGCCTCGTCCATCTCGCCGTCGCCCAGGAACGCCCACACATGCTGATCCGAGGTGTCCTTGATCCCGCGATCGTGCAGGTAATGGTTGAACCGGGCCTGATAGATGGCGTTCATCGGGCCCAGGCCCATCGACACCGTCGGGAATTCCCAGAAATCGCTCAGCAACCGCGGATGCGGGTAGGACGGCAGGCCCTTGCCGAGACCGCCGTGGCTGTACTCCTGGCGGAACCCGTCGAGCTGATCGGTGGACAACCGGCCCTCGAGGAAGGCGCGGGCATAGATACCGGGCGAGGCGTGACCCTGGATGAAGATCGAATCGCCGCCGCCGGGATGGTCCTTACCGCGGAAGAAATGGTTGAACCCGACCTCGTAGAGCGCCGCCGAGGACGCATAGGTCGAGATATGCCCGCCGACGCTGATCCCCGGGCGTTGCGCCCGGTGCACCATGATGGCCGCGTTCCAGCGGATCCAGGCCCGGAAGCGCCGCTCGGTCTCCTCGTCGCCGGGGAACCAGGGCTCGTTCTCGGTCGGAATGGTGTTGACGTAATCGGTGGAGGTGAGCGACGGAATCGAAACCCGGCGCTCACCGGCGCGCTCGAGCATGCGCAGCATCAGATAGCGGGCGCGGCCGGGGCCTTCGCGGTCCAGCATCTCATCGAAGGATTCGAGCCATTCGCTGGTCTCCTCCGGGTCTATATCCGGTAGGTAAGAGGCCACTCCTTCGCGAATCACACGGACTCGGCCACCGGGCGGCACGCCGTTGGCGTTGCTCGGGGTGGGCGCGGAACCCGGCTCAGCGGATTCCGCCGGGACGCCAGAGTGGATCAGATCGGTCAAAACTGCTCCTCGTACAGGGGGTGGTCGAGCTGATGGCTGCGGTGACCCCGAATGGCCCGCTGGTGTGCAGGTCACCCGTGACGACTAGTTCCGGGCGCGCCCGCGTCCTTGCGTGGCGCGTCCCACATCATCATGTCAGCCGCTCATCCAGTACCGTTCGACAGGCAGGGCTACGCAGTGGTAACCGAGGAGTCGGAGGACGATGCAAGGGCTGGACCCGCGCCGATTCGGGCTGATCTGCGCCGCGGCGGCACTGGTCACCGGCGCGACCGTGGTGGGTTGCGCGAACCAGATCGAAGGCGTCGCGACACCCAACGCCGCCGAAGCCACCGCCTACCGCAGTTTCGCCTCCTCCTCGTCGGCCGCCGCCACGTCTTCGCAGATCGCCGCCGCCCGCGACAAGGCCGTCGCCGACAACTGCGGCCTGTTCCCCGGCACCACCGGCAACGGCGTCACCAAGTACAACGAGTTCGTCGATGCGCACGACAGCAACGCCCCCGACTACGACGCCAAACGTGACGCGGCGGTCGCCGCGCTCGACGATGCCGCGAATCAGGTCGAGGGCGGGGTGAACGCCGCCGGAACGAACCTGCCCGAGGATCTGAAGGCGAAACTCACCGAATACGTCGACGCGGCGCGCGCCCTGTCCCAGGCGACCCGGGAGATGACCTATATCTCTCCCGTCGGACCGCTCAACGATGCCAGCAAGCGCGTGAACGACGCGCGCAACGCGGTGCGCGATGCCTGCCCCGGATAATCTCGAATGCCCGTCACCAGGCAATTGTCGCGACATCAGAAATTCGATCTACCCGATCGGCTTGCGTTAGGGCCGATAACCATGTTCGCTTGCAGATATCTTGTAGTCGGGAGTTGAGGAGGGACGCCACCGTGGTCGCCGCGGCGGACGATCAGAATTTCGCTCAGAAGCTTGGCATCACCCACGGCATGGTTGTCCAGGAGCTGGGCTGGGACGAGGACACCAACGACGACCTCCGGGCCGACGTCGAGGAAACCGCCGGCAGTGAACTGCTGGACGAGGATTCCGACGAGGTCATCGACGTCGTCCTGCTGTGGTGGCGGGACGGCGACGGCGACCTGGTCGACGAGCTGATGGAGGCGATCGGCCCACTGGCCGACGACGGCTTCATCTGGGTACTCACCCCCAAGACAGGTAACGACGGGCACGTCGATCCCAGTGAGATCGCCGAATCCGCACCGACGGCGGGGCTCACCCAGACCTCGGCGATCAAACTCGGTGAATGGTCGGCCAGCCGCCTGGTGCAGCCCAAGGCACCGACCAAGCAGCGCTGAGCCGCCCACAGCTGTGCCGCGCGCCCGGTAACAGGGTGCGCGGCCGGAGATTCGGAGGATACCCATGCCCCTAGAGGTAGGCACCCAGGCACCGGAGTTCACCCTCAAGGACCAGAACAATCAGGAAGTCTCGCTGGCGGATTACCGCGGTAAGAAGAACGTCCTGATCGTGTTCTACCCGCTCGCTTTCACCGGCATCTGCCAGGGCGAGCTGTGCAAGGTCCGCGACGAACTGCCGCGCTTCCAGAACGACAACGCCGAGATCGTCGCGATCTCGGTGGGCCCCCCGCCGACCCACAAGATCTGGGCCGCCGAACAGGGCTACACCTTCCCGCTGCTGTCGGACTTCTGGCCGCACGGCAAGGTCGCACAGGACTACGGCGTCTTCAACGACACCACGGGCTTCGCCAACCGCGGCACCTTCGTCGTCGACCGCGAGGGAATCATCCGATTTTCGGAGATGAACGGCCCCGGAGAGCCCCGTGACCAGGCGGCTTGGGAGAAAGCGCTCGCCGCGCTAGATTCATAGTCCGTTCCCCCGGACAATGCTCCGGGGGATCCGGGCGTATAGCTCAGCGGTAGAGCTCTGGTTTTACACACCAGCGGTCGGCGGTTCGAACCCGTCTGCGCCCACTAAGATTTACCCAGGTCAGGGCCTGTATTTTCATCCGGACACCTTGCGAATCACCGGCGAGGAAACCGCCGTGGTGTCGAGAGTGTGTCAAGGCGCGGGAAACTAGGTCCCGGTCGCCTCCCGTCGTCGAACAGGGCCACACCTGCGGCCTCCAGTTCTTCCGGGTATGGGTGCGCGTACACCCGCAGCAACACCGCCGGATCGTGACCGAGCCATTTCGCGACGGCCGCTACAGACGACGCCCCCGAGTCCAGCAAGATCGTGGCCGCGGTGTGCCGGGCGTCGTGCAACCGGATCACAGGCACACCGGCCGCCGCTGCCTGCCGCTGGAATTCGTCGCTGTACCATTCCGGCCGGTACGGCTCCCCATCCTCACGCACAGCGACCAGCCGATCGTCGGTCCACGACAACCCCTACGGCAAGCGATTCGGCTTTCTGCGTGAGCTTCAGGCGTGCCAGTGCAGCGACGTCCGGCGGCAAGGGCAGCGCCCGGTGGCTGCGAGTCGATTTCGGGTCACCCTCTTCCGTGTCCTTTCCGATCGCGACGCGCCCACGGCGGACATACAGCGTGTTGCCCTCGACCCGCGTCCAGCGCAACCCCATGATTTCCGACCGCCGCAGCCCGCACAGGGACAGCAGGAACAGGGCATACAGGCGGTGCTCTCTCACATGTCGGCGGAACGTCCGGCTCTCTTCCTTCGTCCATACCTCCATCTCGGTCTCTTCGACATCGGGCCGCTTCACCATGCGCGCCACATTCCGCGGCACCAGCCCTTGTTCCATCGCGTCATCGAGCACCGCAGACAGTTGCACGAGCATAGTTACCACCGTCCGCGCTGCCACACCTTGCGGCTCAGGCGCCGGCGCCGCCTCGGTGTCGGCCGCCGCCATATATCGGCCCCGCGCTGGCCGCGTCACCTTGCCCGCGGCGAGCAGGCGATCCAAGTTCCGGCCGGCCTTCTCTCCGAACCGGGAAGTGACCGAAGCAGATGGCCGACCCTCTGGAGAAAGCGCAAACGGATCCAGGCTCGAACCGGCGCGTCCACCGGCCGCCACTGCGCTGGATGGCGAGTGACGCGCACACCCGCAAGCCCGTCGGCTACGTCTCCGTGCAGGTCTCGGGCCAGGGTGGACCGGAGGGAAAGGCGAGTCCGGTCGGGCCGCCTTTCCACGGCGGCGTGAACATCGTCGTCGACCCCCTGGCGAAGCGCGGCGGGTACGGCACGGCCATAATCAGGGCCCTATTCGATGAACCGGCGCTCGCCGATGTGGAAACACTCGGCGGGGCGGTGGATGCCACGAACACTGGCAGTCTCGGGATGCTGCGGAAGCTGGGCGTCACCGAGTACACCGAGAGGAAGGTGGGCACAAAAGTGTTCCGGAACTTCATTTTTCCCCGTCCGCCAGCCCACTGAGCGCGGGTGCTAACCGCCGATAAGGGTCACTTCCCTGATGGCTATCGGCGGTCAGCCCTTCTCCCGGTCTCGTGACCAAGGTTTCGAGACACCGCGCCGACCCGGGGTCGCTGTGACATTGGTGGGTATCGCGATGCGTCTGACACGGCGAGTTCGTGCCGACACCGGAATCTGTTTGGTGGCAGTCTGTTCCGTGTGGGCGATATGAGTGGCGGCGTCTTCCGGCTGCTGGGGGCGCTGGTCAGTCCGTTGATGGTGCTGTATCGGTGGTGGCGGCCGGTGACGGACAGGGCTGCGATCGCGGCCCTGTCCGATAAGTTGAGTGCCGAGGTACAGGAAGTTGAGGAGCGTTTGCAAACAGAATTGCGGGCGTTTGCTCACGAGTTCATGCCGGTCGAGTTCACCACTCCAGCCCGGCAGTCCCAGGGTTTCGGGCCGGTCAAGGTAAAGCACATCGCTACCTTCCTCGAACAGCTGGGACGCCCGGACCTCCACCGCCGGCGTGTGGTCGTGCTCGGTGCCCCGGGCAGCGGAAAGACGGTGGCCGCGACGTATTCGGTGCTGGGTTTGCTGAAAATCCGGCAGGAGCTCGATGACTCGCCCCGCGCGAACGAACCGGTCCCGGTGCGTATCAATGCCGCGGGATGGGATGGGCAGCGGGACTTCACTCGCTGGTTGATCGTCCGGCTCGGCTACGACTACCGGTTACGTCCCAACGTGGCCCGGAAGATGGTGGAACGCGGACTGATCCTGCCCGTGATCGACGGTCTCGACGAAATGGACACCGACAGTTCAGGGTCCCGGGCTCGTGCGCTGCTGGACCTGCTCAACCGAGCCCCGTGGCGGGGCCGTCCAGTCGTCGTGATGTGCCGCACCACCGAATTCACCGAACTCACCCGCCAGCGCGGCGACAACGGCCTGCACGGCGGCACCACCCTCACCCTGCAACCACTGGACACCAGGACGGTTAACAAGTACCTCGAGAAACACCAGGAGGGATACCGGGGCCCAGCCGACACCGGTGCCTCCGGCTGGGACAAGGTCAGCACCCACATCACCGACCATCCCGACGGAACCTTGGCCACCTGTGTGCAGAACCCGTGGATGCTCGGACTCACCGCCTCTACCCTGCGCCGCACACCCGACATCGCAGAACAACTGATCTCCTGTCCCACCGAAACCGCTGTCCGTGACCGGCTGTTCGCCGCTCAGATCCCCGCCGCCGTCGCTGCCACCGACGAGGGCGACGAAACATATCGCGACTACACCGAAGCCAACGTCGAGAAATGGATGCGTTCACTGGCGATCTGCCTGCAGCGCCGCCGCGACGACGGACGCAACGGCACCGCGATACGACTCGACGAGGTATGGGAGATCGCCGGCATCAACCGCATCCGCGTCCTGCATGCGCTCGTGTTCGCGCTCATATTCGGGCTCCCGTTCGGGTTCCTGTTCGGGGTCCTGTTCGGGGTCCTGACGAAGTTCGGGTTCGAGTTCGTGGGCATGAGCATGGGCACGGGCCTGTTCGGGGTAGCCTTCGCGGTCGGGGTCATCAAGTTCCCGCGTCCTCGGCGGATGGCATGGAGGGTCCCTGGTCCCCCCCGATGGAGACGCGGGCTCAAGGCAGGATCCTTGGCCGGGCTCGGAAGCGGGATCGTGGTCGGGCTCCTGTTCGGGCTCAGGAGCGAGATCGTGCACGGGCTCCTGACCGGGCTCCTGACCGGGCTCATGGCCGGGCTCCTGATCGCGAGCATGGTCGGGGCCGTGGTCGGACTCCAGGTTGATGCGCGCGAGTCACTAGCTCTTGTGATCGATGAAAAGCGAATCATTCGAGACGACATCCAAGCAGCGACAGTTGCCACCATCGCGAGCTTGCTTGTTTCCGTGATTGCGGGAGGCCTCTCGGCCGGGCTCTATGCCGGGGTCATATTCGCGCTCGTCGCAGATCCCTTGACCGGGCTCAAGGTCGGGTTCCAGGCCGGGCTCAAGATCGGGTTCCTGGTCTGGCTCTCGTTCGGACTCCTGGTCGGGCTCGTGGTCGGGCTCGCGGCCGAGCGGTTCTACCTCGCCACACTCGTTTTCCGATTCACCAAGGCGATGCCCAGCCATCCCGCTGTATTCCTCGACTGGGCTCGCCGCAGCGGCCTGCTCCGCGTGAACGGCACCGCCTATCAGTTCCGGCACGACACCTACCAGCAATGGATCCAGCAACCCCACTCCAATGAGCTGAGCCCGCCCGCCTAAACCAACCGCATGGATCAGATGAAATAGTCTATGTCGTAAAACGATCTTGGGCTCAATCGGTCAGTGCATCACCGCGTGGACCGGTCAGTACTCGAAGAAATTACCGGGAGATGATTCGCTGCCTGCAGGCTGGCCACCGTGCGGAACACGGACTTTCCAGCCAGCATCCCTCAGAACTACGCAGAAGGCGGCGGGGTAAACCCCTCCGGCCATACAGTGCTGTCGTCGTAAACAATCCCGGTGAGGTTCGCCTCGTTCAGCCAAGCTCCAGTGAGGTTCGCGCCATACAGCCAAGCTCCGGTGAGGTTCGCGTCGCCCAGCCTGGCCTTGGTGAGGTCCGCGTCGTGCAGCTCGGCCCCGATGAGGTTCGCGAGGCCCAGCTCGGCTCCGGTGAGGTCCGCGCTGCGCAGCTCGGCTCCGGTGAGGTCCGCGCTGGTCAGTGTTGCCCGGGTGAGGTTCGCGTCGTTCAGCCATGCCTCGGTGAGGTTCGTACGTTCCAGTGATGCTTCGGTGAGGTTCGCGTCGTTCAGCCAAGCTCCGGTGAGGTTCGCGCCGTTTAGCCATGCCTCGGTCAGGTCCGCGCGGCGCAGCTGGACTTCGGTGAGGTCCGCTCCGATCAGCTGGGCTTCGGTGAGGTTCGCGTCGCTCAGCCATGCCCCGGTGAGGTTCGCGTCGTCCAGCCATGCCCCGGTGAGGTTCGCGCCGGGCAGCCATGCCTCAGTGAGGCAGGACGTATGGAGGTCGACTTCTAGGGTGGGCGGTGGTAAAGCGCTGTACTGCACGATTATGTCCAGGGCGGCTTGAATGTCGGCTGGCAATTCCCGACTGTGGGGTCCACAAGCGCTGGCTTTGGGTGGGGCTTCGGAAGGGGCTTCGGTGCGTACGAATGCTTCAAGGAGTCGACGAAGGGCGGGGCGGTCGGGTTCGGAGTCCTGAGCGAGGCGTTGGAGCAGGTAGATACCGCTGAGCCGGACGCTTATCTTGTCCGAGTCGAGTTGTTCTGCCGCTGATTTGATCTGCTCGGACTGCGCGGTGCGGCGTGTCAGGCCGAGTTGTTCGTTGGTTGCGCTCAGGGTGCTGTTGGTGAAGTAGAGCGCTCCTACCGCGGCGACCGCGGTCATCAAGGTGCCGGCGGCGGTCGCTATCGCGGCGGCCTTCGCCCACGTCGAGCCCGCCGGATCCCGCGGTCGGGCCACTTCCGGTTGCGGTGTCGAAGCAGGTGGAGCGCCCGCGGGCTCTACGTCCGGCGGTGCTCCGGACGACGCGGGCGGCTGTCCGGCCGGGGCCGGAGTTGTCTCCCCAACCCTTCTTTCGTCCAATTCCGGGGATGCTTCCTCGCCCGGATCTTCAATCGTGTGCTGCTCGTCACCTACCGTCACACCACGTATTCTGCGCCAACCACGCAGGGCCGCAACAGATCACGCCGCTGACGCCTGTTCGGACCATCGACGCGAACGGTATCGGCAGCAGTCTGAGCACCGGTGCGGAGCAACCGATGCGCGTAGGGATTGGTCCCGAAGCCCTGGACTGACTGGGGGTAGTTCCTTCGCGCCGCGTTCGGATGTGTACTCCAGCGTCGATACCCCCAGCTCGCCGAGACTCGCCGGGGCATCACAGCATTAGCGCCGGAACCCGGCCAGCTACACCACTCCCCCAGCACGATCCGGACCAGTTGACGTGAGCTCAGTAGTCGACAAGATCAGACACCTGCCATCCTGTGGCGGGGTTCAGGATGAAGATCCCATTCTTCTCGATCGACAGCGCCCGAATCATTGTTGTGTCCCTGCCCCACCGCGTGGAGCGCGACCACCTGAGCCCAATGGTCGTATGGACCCCGGGGAGGTCTGCCTTGGTCAGGTCTGCACCGGTCAGGTTCGCCTTGGTCAGGTCTGCACCGGTCAAGTTCGCCTTGGTCAGGTCTGCACCGGCCAGGTTCGCCCTGGTCAGGTTCGCGCGCTGCACCTGTGCCCGGGACATCTTCGCCTGAGTCAGATCCGCCTCGGTCAGGTTCGCACCGGCCAGGTTCGCCCCAGTCAGGTTCATGCGGCACATCTTCGCCTGGGTCAGATCCGCCTCGGTCAGGTTCGCACGAGCCAGATTCGCCTGGGTCAGGTCCGCCCCGACAAGATTCGCCTTGGTCAGATCCGCCCCGAACAAGTCCGCCCGGGCCAGGTTCGCCCCGATCAGGCCTTTCCCAGTTCGTTTTGCTTCGGCCGCATCTACATCAGGATCTTCTGTCGCTTGCTCGGATAGTTCCAGGGCGTCGGGCAGGCTGGGCAGGATCGAGGCCAGCCCAGCCTCGATATCGAGCTGAACACTCAAGCCGTCGATGAACCTTGAGTGCTGGGCGGGGATTTGCACTTCTCGCAGACCGGCGTCGCAGTCGATCCGGAGACCCAGTTCCTGGAGGAATTCTTGGTGTCGGTCAGCGAGCCACCGGTTCACAGCGGTCGCGTCGTCGGTGGTCACCGCTGCTCACCTTCTTCGATATAGCGGGCGATCGCTGAGCGGGCTTTACGCAGGTTGGATCGCACGGTGGCCGGCTTGAGCCGTAGCAGTTCGGCGATCTCGGACGGTTCATATCCTTCCTGCGTCCACACCATGACCTGCCGCTGGCGCGGCGGTAGGGCGGCTACCAGCCTGTAGTAATGGTTGCACTTGATCCACTGGTCGATATCGGTATCCGATGACAGCAGCACCGAACGTTCCGGGAATTCCCTGACCAGATCCTCTTCCAGGCTCGCAACTCGTTTGACCCACTCCCGGCCAGCAGTCACGCGGGCCCAAGCCAGCGGGGACCGGAGGGTGTCCCAGGACCGCCATACTTTGGTCATCACCTCCTGCACGACTTCAGCAGCGTCCGCCGGCCGCGCGCCTTGTAACACGAGGAATCCGATCAGATTCGGTACCGAGCTGCGGTAAAAGGCAGCGAACTCCGCCTCCCGGGCGACGCCGCGCGCGGCCGCGCGCTCTTGAGGCAGGTGCACATCGGCACCGCTGTGTTCAGGTTCGTCCACTCCACCCTCGGCTTCCTCGCATACCCACAGTCAGCTTTGTGTGCAGCCCCTCGGAGTCATGCCTGGTTTCTATCGAGCTGCCCTCTGGCAGAGAGCTCGCCAGCTCGGTCAGATACTCACAGTGGCCTTCCTGCTGAACCGCTTTCCACCGTATCCGCAGCCACAATGCCAAGACAGCGAACGCGTTTCCTGCCAGGCCCGCTATCAGACCGGCACCAATCACTGCACTCATGACAGGTAGAGGCCCTCCCAAGCCCGATCGTGCACTCACCCAGCCGAGTTCTTCCGTGAAGCCCCAGCAGTTATGTGGAGAAATCCCCACTACGAGCACGGCCTCGGCTGTAGCCCCTCGGTGAAACGCGCCTGGATGCCAGGGCTATCACCGCAAGCCCAGCAGGGCCGCTCACGGTTTCGTGGCGGCTATCCGCCGAACCTGGGTCGTGTGGTCGATGTAGGTGCCGAGGTCGGCGTTGAGCATCGTTGCCAACCCGGCCACATCCTGGACTCGGGCGAGTAGGTCCGTGCGCAGCAGCGGTTCGTGGTGGGCGATCCGGTTGCGGAAGTCGTGGAGCTTGGCGATGGGTTTGTCGACGTCGCGCGCCCGGTCGGTGCCCGCCGGAAACGCTTTGTGAAGGATCGGCACCCACAGGGTGCTCTCATGGGCTGCGCTGGTCAGATACCGCCAGAACCCGAAGTTGAGCTCCGCGACGACCTTGCCGGACGGCGCTGTCGCTCCGCCGGCCTTCTCGCGCGCGTTCGCGAGTAGATCCCGGTTTTTCTTGTTGATGTCGACCCGTGTGCGGTTGGCGCCCCGGCCGCGGGAGCGCCACAGCGGCGGGAAGGTGGGATTCGGATCGTCTGTCCAGTCTCCTGGCCTGGTCCAGTGGGCGCGAAGTACCCGGTCGTAGCTGTTGCGGAGCCCTATCTCGAAGTGGCAGAGATCCCGACGCAGGGCGAGCGCGACGGCGCGGCAACGATCCAAGCCGGGATCGACTCCCAACCCGACTCCTCCTCCCGGTCGTGGGCGCGTTCGTTGGTCAGTTGCGACGCCGGGCGGTCGGATCGGATCCCGCGGTACTCGTTTACGCCAACCACTTAGCGGATTCGACGGTCGCGCAGCGTGCCCGGGCGGTGATGAGCTTTTACCGCTATCAGACACAGCGCGGTGCCGTGCTGGGCGGAGATCTGGTGGAGCGGGTGGCTGCGGGGCCTGGTCGTTATCTGCCGTTCTTGGAGCATGTGGAACGGAGGAACGGCCGGCGCCGCAGTAAGATCCGTGTCCGCGTCCGGCGGCAGACGGTGCCGGTGTTGCTGCCCGCCCAGATGACGGCGTTGCGGGAGGCGGAGGCTCGATGGGACTGCCGGCTCGGTGGGTGGGTTGGCGAACTGCATTATCGCCTGTTGTGGACGCTGTTGGAAGAGACGGGGATCCGCCTCGGCGACGCGCTGGGACTGCAGCATCGGGACTGGAAGACCGGCACGGGCGATACCGCGCTGGTCGAGGTGGTCGTGCGCGATGATCATCCGCATTGTCAGCGCGCCAAGAGCGGCTCTCGCCGCATTCACGTCGGCGCCGGGTTGGATCGTCTGTATGGCGACTGGGTCTGGGCATTGCGCGAGGCCGGGGCCGACGTCGAACTCGAGGATTGGGATCGCGCCTATATCTTCTGCAATCTGCATCGCGGCAGGCGGTTCGCTTCGCTGCGGCCGGAGAGCATCTATAAGCATCTGACCTCGATGATGCGAAGGGTCCCCGGGCTTCCCGCGGCGATGACTCCGCACTGGTTCCGGCATTCGCATGCGACGGCGCTGCTGTTGGCCGGGGTGCCGGAGCATGTGGTGTCGCGTCGGCTGGGCCACGCCGATATTCAGACCACCCTCAATCTCTACGGCCACGTCACCGAGGACGCCGAACTGCGGACTTGCGCTGATTGGCAGGCCGTTATCGACGTCTGGAGTGTCCGATGACTCAGCCGCGCAACGAGATTTCAGGGCCCGTCTCGCCGATTCCGCGGACATCCCAGCGCAAGCGCCTGGAACGGGTGGATCCGCGTCTGCCGATCACGGAGTTGTTCAGCGAGCACCGCGCCCGGCAGTTGTGGGAGTCGCTGCCCGAAGACCATCGTCAGGACCACGTCGATTCGAAGAACATGCCCAGCGACTACCGGGTGGCGTTCCGTGAACGCACCACCGGCCGGCAAGGCGGGCGATGGACCACCCAAGCGATTTCACTGCGCGGGCTTCCGGAGCCGATGACCTGGGAGTTGGCGTGGTTCATCCACCGCGAGGTCACTGCCGGCAACGTCATCAACCCCACGCGCTTCAACAGCGTGCGGTACGGGCTGTGGCAGGTCACCGGATATGGTTCACCGGCTGGCCGGCAGGCGCGATCGGTCACCGCGCTGCCTGTGGAGGAGTGGGCGTATGAGCTGCGGCGCGCTCAGATGAAGCAAGGCCCGGGCAGCGTCGGTGCCATGGTCGGCAACACCATGAGTTCGCAGCTGAAGCGGGTGCAGGATCGCCTGGCCTACGCCTATCACGACGGTCCGTGGTGGCAGCTGAATGTGTGGTCGCCGTTGCTGGATGACCAGATCCCGCTTCGGGAGCACGAGCCGCACCGCAACAGCGCGGCCAACTTCTCCCACTTGACGACCGACTGGCTGCGCGAAGCGGTCAAATGGTGGTTGTCGGCCCAGCTGCTGGGCGGCCAGTATGTCTGGAGTTCGGTCAAGAGCCGCGTCGACCACTTCAAGTGGTTCCAGTGGTATCTGGACCAGGTCGGCTGCGCCGGACCACATCTGGCCGATTCGTTTGTCGACCTGCGGCCGTTCACGCGGGGGTTCGTCGAATTGCTACGCGCACACCGCATCCAGGTCGGCCCGAACAAGGGCAAACCGCTGGGAAAGAACCAGGTACGGCAGCCCCTGGTGACCGTCGAAACCTTCTACCGGTGGATGTTTGACAACGTCGCGAAGACGACCACCGTGCTTGGGGAGCCAGGCTGGCAGCAGCTCACCCCGCAGCATACGACGCTGTTCCGGCCCGAGGACAAACCTCGACTGGTCAACAAACTTCCAGACGATATGGCGCGAGACGTGCAAACGAGGTCGCCACACTGGTGATCAGCGGCGCCCCGAGGCTACCGACCGCCGCCACAACCAGAGCGATGAACATCAGAGCGGGGACCAGTAGCCGCCCCTCGGAGTGCTCCGGGGTAGCGCTCATCGGTTGGTCTCGGTCGTGATGTGGGCGGGACGGATGCGAGTCCGGACCGCTTCCGCTCTTCCGCCCACAGCTCCAGATCGGCAACCGATCAGGGTGGGTCACCGGACCAGGGGGAGGAAGTCGGCGAAGCGAGGCGCGCCGGGCTCGTGCGGCACGCGCGTAGCGCGCGCGGCGAAGCTGACGGCGTGGTACCACCCGCACAGCAGAAGCAAATCGAGCAGCTGGAGCTCGTCGAAGACCGACACGAGCCGTGCCCAGAGCGCGTCATCGATGTCGGAATGCTCATGCAGCGCGTCGACGGCGAGGATGAGCAGCTGTTCCCGCTCGGACGTCCAGCAGTTGTCAGCGGGGCCGCCGTGCACCAGGGATGCCGCCTCCTCGCGGGTGAACCCGACCCGTTCGGCGAACATCATCATGTGCACGCCCCACTCGTACTCGCAGCCGCACAGCACGCATGTCCGGTCGATGGCGATCTCGCGCTCCCTCATGGTCAGAGTCAGCTGTCGGCCCAGCTCGTAGCGCCCCCATCCGTGCATGGCGCCGGCCATCGGGAGGTTCCGGGCGAACATCCTGAACAGCCCGATCGGCGGCACGTCCCCGGGCATCATGCGCGCGAGTAGCGCACCAGCTTGGTCGGCGTACGGCGGTTCCAGCAGGGCTATTCGCGACATCGGAGCTCCCAGTTGAGATTGTTTCGGAATTAGAAACGCGGGTTGGATGCTAATGTTTCTAAAACCGAAACGCAAGGAGTGTCATGCCGACACCACGCCCAGGAACACCGGTTCGTGGATCGACTACCGGCCGTCCGATCATGGCCGCGCTGGATCTCTTCGGCCGTCGGTGGGCGCTGCGAATTCTCTGGGAACTGCGTGCGGGTCCGCTCGGCGCGCGTGCCCTGCTGACACTGTGTGCAGGTTTGTCATCCAGTGTCCTCTACCAGCGGCTTCGCGAACTCACGTCCAGCGGGATCATCACCCCCTCAGCCGATGGCTACGAGCTCACTCAGCTGGGGTCAGCACTCATTCAGGCCATCCGCCCGCTCGACGAATGGGCGATCACCTGGGCGCAGACACAAGAGCAGAACGATCAGAATCCTGTGGAGGCATAAGGTCGAGGGCTCGTTGCGGTGAGACCCAAGCCTGTCCTCGCCGGCGTTCTCCAAGAAGAAACACCCAGCGTGGTCGCGATCAATTCGCCCGCAGCATCGGCTGGTTTCATGCTTCTGTCGCCGCTATGCTGCCGACAGCACGACCAGAGAAGGTTCGATCACACTCCCGACGCGGGGGCGGATAAGACATGGTCGATGTTGATATCGGAGACAGCGGTCACGGACTTGTCGTCGTAGGACGAGTACCAGGTACCGGCCGTGGCGCGGCATTCCGCGTCGACCGCCACATCGGTGCCGTCGCGCTGCAGCACGGTCTCGCGGGTCGTGCACTCACCGGAAACGGTGTGCCAGTGTGGGAACTTCTCCCGGGAATACCCACTGGCCGAACCTTCCTCTGCGACCGTGAGCTCTTCCAGCAGGGCGCGGGCCTCGCCGGCGTCCGGGATCGCTGGCGGCTCGGCGTGACCGGCCGCGGGCTGAATCATCATGGTGACAGCGGCGGCGCAGACCACCACGCGCGCTACAGACAGAAGCCCTCGCATACACGTCTCCATACCTCGAACGAGCACGGCAGTCGGATATCGCAGCACTGTAGCCCCCGGCAGCGACATCGAGAGGGCGGTCGGGTGACCCAGCGGTCACAAAGGCCGCTCAGGCTGCGATTTCCCGGCGCCTTCTTTCTCGGCCCGCTGGGAGAGCAGAACAGAACAGACACAGGCGATCAATATCAATCCCTGACCAGGTCTTATTCGGGATTCCGGTAGTAATCGCCGAACAATCAACGGATATGGCGTAGCCGCAGCTGGCCGCTGGTGAGGTCTGGTTCGGCCCGTGGTGATCTCCCAATCGGCCACCGCGTGGGAGCGGTTGCGGGCGGCAATCGCGCAGGCCATACTGCGGTTGCCACGTGATCACAGGCATCTGGCCGCACTGGACTCCTCCTACAACTACCTGCGTCAGTTCACCCCCCACGGTGCTGTCGACAGTGGGGTTCGCCAGCGGGACCGCCTCAAGGACGCTCCGGCCGAGGCGGTCCTGCTATACGGTGCCTCGGTGACCGAACTCCCCCGCGCCGCCTACATCCCCTTCCAGCCTGAGTACGGGTACAACCGAGCAGTTGAGCTCGCTATCCCCTTTCTCGACCGTGTCGATGCCCGCGGCACGATCGTCGTTGTCCCTCAGAAGAACACCCTCACCTTCTGCGCGCCGTTGAACACCTACGCCAAAGGCCGTCCTGTCCTGACTCCGAAGAACTCGAACCAGTCCGGGATCGGCTACGGCCGTCCCGCTCTGGTGTACGCACCGGGACAACGGGAACTCGCGCTCGCCACCGAGTTCGCGCGGAACGCGCCGATCGCGGTCGTGGAAGACGCGGGATTCTCGTCCTCGCGGTGGGCTGACGAGACGGGGCAGTCAACCTGATCGAGAAGAGGATTCACGCGGTCGACCGTTCGGCTGAACACCAGCAACTGCTGGAGCGGATCGAATTCGCGGGCAACAACAGCTGGGGCGACGCCTACGGACTACGGGATCTGCGCCACCTCCTGGGTGAGCTGCAGGAGCGGTCCTTGCTCGACAAGGACGAGGTCTTGGCCTACCTGATCGTGCACGGCAAAGCCCATCATTACGACGCTCTCGTTCGCGTCGGCAAGGAGATCGACAAGGTGCAGGCGAGCTGAACGCAGCCGACACTGACCAGCAGCTACGCCATATCCGTTGATTCTTCGGCGGTTACTACCGGAACCCCTATCTCCTGCATGCCGAAGTCGGATGTATCCCTCCGCACGAAGGCACCATGGTTCTACTGAGCGATCCGGTTGTAGTTCAGGTCGTAAACCCGGACTCCTGAAGGGTCATACCAACCGTCCGCGCCCCGGGTGAGAAGGACGTTGCCGTCGCCGTCGTACCAGTGATCGGCGTCCCAGGTCCAGTTTCGCTTCTCCCGGGGCATCGCTTCTTTGGCGCGTTCCTGTAGTTCGGCCATCTCTTCGGGGTCCAGGCCCGGGCCGGGGTTGGCTGCGGTGGCGGCGCGCGCGGTGCGGATCTCGGCGTTGAACTGGTCGAATATTGCCTGGTTACGGGTGTATTCGTCGCTGTTGAAATAGTCCTCGCCGGTCAGTAGTGGCGGTTTCTTCTTGCGGCCGGTGAATCGTTTGAACATAGGGGCCTCTCCTAGATTTCGGTCATCTGGATGATGACGCGGCCGTTCGGGAGTGTGATCTTGTCGTGCACCATGAATCCTGTTCCGGAGGGGAACATCACGTCGTCGGGGCGGGGTGCGTGCTCCCCGAGCTGTGCGCCGGTCTTGGATACGATCTGGAACTCGACGTTCTGGCTGGCAACGAATTGCGGGTCGATGCCGTTGGGTCTGAGGGTGCTGTATGTGAACCCGTTTTCGGTGACCGGCTGCCCCGGCTGGTAGCGGGCCAGTTCCTCGGGGCTCAGGGTCTGATGACGCACCAGTGGGCCCTCATAGGGGGGCAGCTTGGAAAGGGCCTGGTTCAGCGCGGCGGCCTGGCGCTGTTCTTCCGGAGTCAGCGGCAGGCCGCTGTTCAGCTTCTCGTTGAGGGTCATACCGGTCTCGGGGTTGCGCACGGCCGCGGTGTGGATGGCCTTTTCGTCCTCGGGGCCGAAGGTCCAATCGGTACGTCCACCGGGCCGGTGCCCGCCGGGTGCCTTCTTGTTGATCATGTCCCAGATCCGTTGCATCTCCGCCTTGTGGTTGGCGAAGTCCGGGACTTCTTTGAATCCACGGCCGAGGCCGCGGGTTTTGAACAGGTCGACGAACGGGCGGATCTTGCGCCCGTACTTGATGCACAGTGCCCCCAGCCGGGAAGCGCCGACCGCGGCGCCGATCGGGCCCGCGGCACCGAAGGTGACCAGGGAGGCGGCAACGGTGACGCCGGCGGTGACCGCAGCCTCCACTGCGGAGTCGATGATGAACTGACGCAGGAACCCCTCGATTTCCTTGCGCATCGCCACCAGCTCGTCATGATGCTCACCGGTGGTGACGGCCATCGCCGTGAACCCGGCCACCACTTCGGTCGCGGCGGCCGCCAGAGCCGGCAGGTCGTCGTCGATATGGGCGAGTTCGGGTGCGGTGATCGGGGCGAACATGCCGGCGATGCGGTTGATTTCGTCGGCTAATCCCGCGACGGCGGGCTCGGCGGCGATATCGCGCCAGATCGCCGCGACCGTCCGGAGTTTGTCGCTGTCGCCGTCGGGGACGGTGACACCGATTTCGCTGAGCAGCCCGATCCCGTCTTCGAGCAGCCCGCTTCCGGGCCCGCCGGCCGTGGGCAGTGGCGGCCGGCACGACACCAGTATGTTCAGCGGGTGCACCGGAGGCTGGGTCGGCGGCGGGCCGGGGGCCATGTTGGCGTTGTGGTCGCCCAGGGCGTGCAGATAGCCCAGCTCGGCAACTACGTTGCCGTAGCCGTTAACGTTGTTGGCCATCAGTTTGACCCGCATGAGCAGGTCATTGGCCGTGGTGTCGTATTCGGTGGCCCAGGCGACCGCCTCCTGATAGGAGCCGGTCATATTGGATCCGGTGTCGGCGAGCTTGTTCCAATGCTTGTCCACGCTGCCGATGAATTCGTCGGCGGCTTTGAGGAGCGCGGCCGCGGCCTGCTGGTAGACGTCGGTGTCGACGTCGACCACCGTCACTGTTGGCCGCTTTCGGGGGCCGGACCGCGGTCGAGGCGGGCTAGGATCGCAGCGAATGTGCTGGTGTAGGAGTCATGGGCGTTCTTACCGGCCGCTTCCATCTTGGCCAGCCCGTCACGCATTTTCCGGGCGCCGGCGTTCCAGGTATCCATAGCGGCGCGGGCGGCCTCGGCGGTTTCCCCGGTCCACGGCCCCGATGTGCCGTCACCGTTGTGCAGCCGATTCATCCGTTGCTGCAGCAGCACCAGCTGGTCGTCGGTGAAACCGAGCAGACCGCGCAACTGGGCGTTGAGCGCGTCGAGCGCGTCGGTATCTACGTTATGCCGTGACATCGCAGGAAACCCCTGTTGGTTCAGATATTGAGCGAGCTCGGCCGCGGACCGGTATCGGCCAGATCGGCCGCCAAGGTCTCGTCTACCGCAGCGAATTCCTCGCCCTGCACTCCCAGCAGGCCGGCCATGGCTTCCAGCGAGGACAGCAGTGTCACCGCCCCCGCGCTGGCCTCCTGCCATCCCACGGTGAATGCCTGTGCGGCGGGACCACCCCAATAGGTCATGCCGTCGATTTCGGCGTCGATGCGACGGAACCCGTCACCGATCGTGGTCGCGATCTGCCGGAGGAATGCGGCGGCGTCTGCCATGGCAGCGGAGTCAGCGGTAATCGGTTCGGGCGCCATCACCGGTCACCCCGCTCGAGTCGAGTCATACAGCTACTTATCCTCACAGCTACTTCGACGCAGCGAGCGTCTCATCGGTTCCACCCCATAGGACCAGCATCCGCAGACTCTCGGCAACTCAGCATGGAACCGCCGACCGCCCGGTCCCAACCTGCGCCCGTCAAAAGTCCACACATAGGACGAGGTGGGCCATACAGCAAGCCGGTCGACACGAACACCCCGTGTGAAGGGCGAGATCCTGAGGTTCCCCCGCTTCCTTGGAGGGCTCTGAGCATGGTCCGATAGGACCGGGAAGGAGCCCCACGTGGCAGCACCGAAGAAATACCCGGACGAGTTGAAGGCCCGAGCGGTCCGGCTGTATTTGGA
>NZ_JADLQL010000006.1 GCF_015477805.1 Nocardia flavorosea
TCCAAATACAGCCGGACCGCTCGGGCCTTCAACTCGTCCGGGTATTTCTTCGGTGCTGCCACGTGGGGCTCCTTCCCGGTCCTATCGGACCATGCTCAGAGCCCTCCAAGGAAGCGGGGGAACCTCACAGTGAGGTGGGGAATCCTCGGCAGGCTGGTGGAGAGAGCCATGCCGACATCACGTATCTCACCGAGTCCCGACCACAGAGCACAACCCATTCAGGCCGGGCTCGGGACATCGACCATCGCGTCATTCGACGCCACCGCACTGCTGAACCTTGACCACAACTGCGGCCCTTCTGTTCCGGTTGACCGGTACCACCGCTGTACCGGTCTCCTCCGCGATTTCGGGTTCGAGGGGTATCGCGGTGTACTCTGAGTCCCGCGATTCCGCTGGTAGATCCGATGAGCCGGCGCCGGACCACATAGAGGTCGTGGTACCCGACGCCCCGCCCGAGCTGAACCCACCCGCAGCCGAGGCGCTCCTCCGGCTGATTCTGGCGCACGCCCGCCGACACGAGAACGAGTCCGCCGAAGCTCAGAAATCCGACCCCTCCCCCGATCCATCCAGCACACGCACACCCCACAGCGGTCCAGCGCCCGGCCGCGATATCGATCACGACCAGGAGGACCCACCGCGATGATCAGATTCGCCTTCGCAGGCAGAGTTTCCACCGAGGACCAGCAAGATCCCGAAGCCTCCCGGAACTGGCAGCGGGGCCGCGCCGAAGCCTTGATCGCGCAGCAGGGCCAGATCGTCGCCGAGTTCTTCGATGTCGGCCAATCACGATCCATCCCCTGGAAACGTCGGCCCGCAGCCGCACAACTGCTCGAACTACTCAAACAGCCCGATCGTGGGTTCGACGCCGTCGTCATCGGTGAACCCCAACGCGCGTTCTACGGCAACCAGTTCGGGCTGACGTTCCCCGTGTTCGTCCACTACGGCGTCGAGTTGTGGGTCCCCGAGGTCGGCGGCCCGGTCGACCCCGAATCCGAAGCCCACGACCTGATCATGTCCGTCTTCGGCGGCATGTCCAAAGGCGAACGCAACCGCATCAAGATCCGCGTCCGAGCCGCCATGGCCGCCCAAGCCAAAGTCGAAGGCCGCTACCTCGGCGGACGCCCACCCTATGGCTACCGCCTCACCGACGTCGGCCCACACCCCAACCCCAGCAAAGCAGCCGACGGCAAACGACTCCACCAACTCGAACCCCACCCCGACACCGCACCAGTAGTGCAACGCATCTACCGCGAATACCTCTCCGGCATCGGGATCTTCGCCATCGCCCAACGCCTCACCGCCGAAGGCATCCCCTGCCCATCAGCCCACGACCGCCGCCGCAACCCACACCGCTCCGGTATCGCCTGGTCCAAAGGCGCGGTCCGAACCATCCTCACCAACCCTCGCTACACCGGCTACGCGGTCTGGAACAAGCAACACAAACACGAATCCCTCATCGACGTCGACGACGTCGCCCTCGGCCACCAGACCCGTCCGACCTGGAACCAGAAGGACGAGTGGGTCTACTCCGACCACCCCGTCCACCCCGCACTGGTCAGCAAGATCGATCTCGACAACGTGCGACTACGTCTGGCCTCCCGGGGACCGAAATCCGGCGGCCGGGTCGTTACCCGCACCAAACACACCTATTGCTACACCGGGCTGCTGTTCCACCACGCATGCGGGCGACGGATGCAAGGAACCTGGAACCATGACCGCGCCCACTACCGCTGCCGCTACCCCTCCGAATACGCCCTCGCCAACGACCTCGACCATCCCCCATCGGTCTACCTGCGAGAAGACCACCTCACCGGCCCCCTCGACACCTGGCTCGCCGAGGTCTTCCACCCCGACCACATCGAGCACTCACTCGCCATGCTCGAACAAGTCCAACCCGACACCACACCCGCCCTGGTCACCGCACGCAACTCCCTCGGCGAACTCGATCAGAAGCTGAGCAAGTACCGCGCCGCGCTGGAAGCCGGAACCGACCCGGCCGTAGTCGCGACCTGGATCAAAGAGGTACAAAATCAGCGAGAAATCGTCACCGCACAGGTAGCGGCACTCGAAGCGACACGAGGCACTCAGCGACAGTTGAGCAAGAAGGAGATCAAACAACTTGTCGAGGCCTACGGCGGCCTCACTCCGGCACTTCGCACAGCAGAACCAGGCGAAAAGCAGGAGGTATACCGGCGCCTCGGCGTGAAACTGACCTTCGACCACACCACACGAACAGTGGCAGCCGAAGCTCTCCCTCAGCCGCCCGTGGGCGTAGTGGTTGTGTCCGGAGGGGGACTTGAACCCCCACGCCCTATAACGGGCACTAGCACCTCAAGCTAGCGCGTCTGCCATTCCGCCACCCGGACCGGTGTGCCCAGCAAGAGTATCCGATCGGGAGAACAAGGCAAAATCGTGGGTTCTACCTGCGGAAATGCCAGCCTGAAATCGACGGCCTGTTCCGTGCTGCGGCCGGGGACGGATGCGGTCGGAATCCCGGCGAGACCCGGACGGATGGCGTCCGACCCGATGTCCACGGCCGGCCCCTGGCCGTAATAGGAATAGACCCGAGGCTCTGATGGTTGACATGGCAACATCAATCGTCGTCAACGTGAGGAACCTGCGACATTGTCCGTGCCACTGAGCATTCTCGATCTGGTCTCCATCCCCGAAGGCTCAACGGCCCGCGATGGTATCGCCGCCTCTATGGATGCCGCCAGGACGGCAGACCGGCTCGGCTACCGGCGGCTCTGGTTCGCCGAGCATCACAACACTGCCAACCTTGCCGCCAGCGCCACAGCGCTGCTGATCGCTCAGGCCGCTTCGGTAACCGAGCGTATTCGCGTGGGATCCGGCGGTGTGATGCTCCCGAACCATGCGCCGCTGATGGTTGCCGAGCAGTACGGGACGCTCGCCAGTATGTACGGCGACCGGATCGATCTGGGCCTGGGCCGGGCTCCGGGCACGGATATGATGACCGCCCGTGCGCTGAACCGGTCATCCAGCGAACCGCAGGCATTTGCGGAGCACATCTTCGATCTGCAGGGCTGGTTCGGCACCGACGGAACGGCCCGGAGCGCGCCGATCGTCTCGGCTGTCTCCGCGGGCACCGAGGTCCCGATCTGGGTGCTGGGTTCGACAGTAAACGGGGCCGCCATCGCCGGACAGCTCGGCTTGCCTTTCGCCCTCGCCTCGCATTTTGCGCCCGATCAGCTGGACGAGGCCGTCAAGGTTTACCGGGACACCTTTTCCGGTTCCGCACCCACCGCGCAGATCACCGAGCCCTATCTGATGGCGGGCATCAATGTCATGGTGGCGCCGACGGACGAGGAAGCCGAGCGAGAGTTCACCACGCTCGAACAGATGTTCCTCGATATCCGTAGCGGCCGACGCCGCAAGCTCCAACCACCCCTCGATCCCGAAGAGCTTGCCGCCCAAGGCGGTCGTGATCACGCGATGCTGCGCATCAAGGCAGTCGGCGCGCCGCGGACGGTCGCGCGGGAACTGCAGGAATTCGTCGAGCGCACCGGCGCCGACGAGCTCATCACCGTCACCTACGCATACGATCCCGCAGTGCGGCAGCGCTCTCTGGAGCTTCTTGCCGGCGAATGGTTCGAACCGCCGACGGGTGCGCCCGGAGGCCGTGTTCCATAAGCCCGTCAGGTGGGGGTCGGAGCCTGGTGTCCGGGTGAGGAAGTCGGTGATATGGCGAGGTCTTCGGTAACTGGTTGATCGACCGAGATCCAACTGAACACCGGAGACCTCGTGAACAGCGTAACGGCGTCTTGCCGTGCGGACTTGACCGATGCCCAGTGGGCAATACCGAAACCACTACAGCGGCTCACCACCGAATCCTCGGAGGCACCAAGGGCTGACTGACAGCGAGGAACAGTAGATAGTGCGTCATCGGCCGATGTGCACATTGTCCTTGCGACTCGGAAGCAACAGAGCGATTGCGGCGACTGCGACCATAACCCCGGCGATCGCAAGGAACGCGCGGTCGTACCCCGCGAGCAGTCCATCAGGTGAATTCGCGTCCTCGGTGGCGGGCATGCCCAGGACGATCAGGACGGCGAGGCCGAGTGCGGCGCCGACCTGTTTCGTAGTGTTCATCAGCCCGGACGCAGCTCCCGCATCGCCGGAATCGACTCCGGCGGTCACGGCGGCGGTTATCGGAGTGTTGAGCAGGCCGCCACCGATACTGAACAGCACTGCCGGGCCCAAGATCCCGGAGAGATAGTCACTGTCGGTGCTCAGCTGGCCTTGCCAGGCGAACCCGGCCGCGGCCAGGATCGCGCCGCCGGAGATCAGTGCCCGCCAGTCCACATACCGCATCAACCGTGGGGTCAGCCACACTCCGATCACGAGGGTGACGAGGGTGTGCGGGAGGAACGCGATACCGGTCTGCAGCGGGCTGTAACCCAGGCCGTTCTGCATGGACAGGGTCAGGAAGAACCACATCGGATTCAGGCACGCACCCGCCAGCAGCAACGCCGCATTCCCGGCCACCACCGAACGGATCCGCCACAACCGCAAGGGAAGCAGCGGCGCCGACGCCCACCGCACCTCGAAAATCACGAACGCGGCAAGCAGCACAGCCCCCGCCGCGAGCACGGGCACCGCCGACGACCATCCGGCGCTCCCGGCTTGCCCTGCCCCGTAGGCCACCGCAGCAAGCCCTGCGGTGGCCAGCACCGCGCCGGGAACATCCAACCGAGGCCGCTCCCGGCCCGGACCGTCCCGGTCGATCAGACGCCACGCGGCCGCGGCAACAACAATCCCGACCGGCACATTGATCAACAGAATCGCCCGCCACGACCATATTTCAACGAGCAGGCCACTGATCAGATTGCCCGCCGTGCCGCCGGCCATTCCGACCGCCGCCCACAGTGCCAGCGCGCGAGTCCTGGCCGGGCCCTCGGAGAAGGTCGTCGTCAGGATCGTCAGCGTCACCGGCGCCAGCAGCGCCGCCCCCAGCCCCTGCCCAGCCCGCGCCGCGATCAGCCAGCCCGCCGACGCGGCCAGCCCACCGGCCAGGCTCGCGGCGGTGAACAACCCGAGCCCGGCCAAGAACATCCGCTTACGGCCATAGAGGTCGGCCAGCCTGCCACCCAGCAGCAGCAACCCGGCGAACACCAGCGCATACGCGTTGACCACCCAACCCAGGGCCACCTCGCTCACCCCGAACGCCGAACGAATCGCGGGCAGCGCCACGTTCACGACCGAGATATCGAGCACCACCATGAACTGCGCACCACACACCAGCACCAGCACCGCGGTGACGCGCAGTCGGTTGCCCTGCTTCGCGACAGCCCCCGAGTCGACGCCTACATGCATACCCACACCTCCACTGGTGATACAGACGTATCATATACATTCGTATCATCGAGTTTCCGAACCCGTTCAGACGAGGAGGACCAGTGCCCAGGACGGCCGACCACACGATCCGGCGCGAGCAGATCGCCGACGCGGCGGTCCGCGTCGCAGGCCGCGCAGGACTACAGGCGGTCACCATGCGAGCCGTCGCAGCAGAAGCGGACGTATCTCTGCGGCTGGTGCAGTACTACTTCCACTCCAAAGCTGGGCTGCTCGCCGGCACCCTGACACACCTCACCGAACTCAGCAACCAGCGATGGACACAGCGACTCGCCGTACTATCCGACCCGCCACCACCACGGGCGGTACTCGAGGCGTTCTTCGCCGAGGCACTACCCACCGACGAACCGAGCCGAGCGTTCCACCTGGTCGGCACCTCATACGCAGTGCTGGCCCTCACCGATCCCGAAGTCGCGCAACACCCTTTCATCACGGGAATCGACCGCCTCGAAGCCGTTCTCGCCGAAGCGCTCTCACGCGCCCGGGCAGCAGGCGAATTGAGCATCGATATCGATATCCCCACCGAAGCGACTCATCTGGTCATGCTCAGCCACGGTCTCGGTACCAGCGTCCTCATCGGTCAACACACGGTTGACACCGCCCGATCGGTTTTCCGGCGCTACCTCGACCGCCTCTTCTTGCCCTGCGGCGAATAACCCCACTGCGGCATGGCCGGAATGGCCTCGACGCGGTCGACGTTTTCCGGTGTGGCGAGCGGTAGCGTCGCGAAGTATCACCGGAAAACGAAGGAGAGGCACGCGGCCGCATTCCCGGCTGCGCCCGCGTAAACCGGCCCCCAACGGACAAGCCGATACCATCGCGGTGCAGCACGGTCTCGCGGGTGTTGTGTCCGTTCGCCGTGTCGGCTCAACTTGTGCACCGTGGGTTGATCGAGGCGAACCAAGTAGTTGAACGGCCAGATCTGCCCACCGTGAGTATGGCCGGCGATCTGGAGGTCGACACCGGCGGATGTCAGCGAAGTCGCTCGGCAAGCCGGGACAGCAATGGCCGCTGGCCGGCGGCCAGCTTGTCGTGCGCGGTGGTCGGATCGAACCATTCGACCCGATCGACCTCGGGGAAAGCGCGGCACTCGCCCGACCGGGGCGGCCATTCCATCTCGAATACCCCCGGCACGACCCGAGCCGGATCGAGCTCGCCCTCGACCGCCCACACCGTGACCTGCTTCTTACTCCGCCCGCTGCCGTACCGCACTTCCCCCAACGCGATCCACTCCCCTTCGGGCACCGGCGTCCCCAGCTCTTCCTCGAATTCTCGGGCCGCAGCGGCGCGAGCCTCCTCGGCCGCCGGCTCGTACTCACCTTTGGGGATCGACCACGCCCCCGAATCCTTACGCGCCCACAGCGGCCCGCCCATATGTCCCAGCAGCACTTGAACCTCCGGCTCACGACGAAACAGCAGTACTCCCGCGCTGTACTTCATAGCGTGCAGTGTGCCCGAATGCGCCGGTCGGGCCTACGCCGTGACGAAGGCGATCCACGCCGACGCGGTGATCAGGAGCAGAACCGGTGTCATGACCTGTACGACCCGCGCCCGGTGATGCGCGGGAAACGCGAAAGGAACGGCCACCGCGGTGATCAGCGCGGCAGGCACCGACAATATCGTTCCGCCGATCAGCGCGTAACCGCTCGGATCGAACAGGGGGTCACTCGCGAACCGAGACACGAATACCAGATACAGGCAGCGTAACCAGAGCAATCCGGCGGCAGCGCCCACCCCGGCGGCCGCCGGTCGGTGGGTCCACCGGAAAACGGCCGGTCGCGGGGGAGGACGGGTGGTCATCGGATTCGCTCCGCGATCACCGTGGTGATCTCGATCGCCGGATCGCACACATCGTCACCAGGAGCGGTCGGCCGGGGGACATACTCGGTCTGGAACAGCCCACCGGAAGCTGCCTGCACCCAGATCATGCAGTTCCGATGACCGGTGGCGTGGCGGTCGTCGATCAGGAACGTGGGTCGTCCCGCGATGTCCAAGGTCCTGAAGCCCTCTTCGTCACGCTTGACCTCCTCGAGATACGAGAAGCGGTCGAAAATGTTCGCAGCGAAGTACATTCTGAGCCCATCGACGGCCGTGTGCGGTGGGCCCCACCTGCAATAGCTGGGCCCGAAGTCCAGATTCGGCCCACCGGGTCCGGTAATTCCGAAGCGAGTGAGGTCCTCGGGCCCGAGCACCGTACAAGGATGGTTGTAGAGCTCGGACAAACTCCACGGAGGTGTAGCGGACGGCGGTGTATCCGGATCGAGCACGGGCGGTGATGGCGCAGTCGTCGCGGTGCCCGGCACCTGGCAACCGGCGGCGGCGACGAGCGCCGACCCCATGAGCACAGCACCAATCCGGCGGACCCTGCTACCGGCTTTCTTCTGCATGATTCCCCTTCCTGTGGCAATCACAGCACAGCCCCCTGGGTCGTGCAGCAGTGTCACGCCGAAGAGTTGTCCATCAACCGTTGCGTTCTCCGACGCCTACGGCGGCGAAAACCACTGCACCCAGCGGCCACCCGCGCGCCGATTACTCATTGAAAATGATGTTCAGTACTATCGCTTGCCGTGAAGATCAGCCAGCACCCTCGGACGAGCGCACCGGGGACCGGGACATCCACCGACGACCCGGCCGCGGCCGAAGCCGTTTTCCTCGATGCCACGTTGCGCCTGCTCGAACCACTGTGTGTGCTACCGGGCGAGACCGTCGTCGATGTAGGGCCTGGAGCCGGTTCGGCCACGGTGGCTCTGGCCCATGCCGTGGGTGAACCGGGCTGTGTCTACGTGGTGGACGTGGACGCCGCGATGCTGGACGTCACCATGGAAACCGCCCGCGCGGCGGGTGTGGCCCACCGCATCCGTACCGTGCTGCACGATATCGAGGACGGTATGCCGCCGCTGCCCGCGCGGGCCGACGCGGTCTGGTCGTCGTGGTGTGTGCACCACGCTCGTGACTGGGACGCCGCGGCGCGTGCTCTCCTCGGCATGCTGCGGCCGGGTGGCCGGATATGCCTGGCCGAGGGTGGCCTGCCTGCCCGGTGCCTGCCCTGGGATACCGGTATCGGCCGGCCCGGACTGGAGATACGGCTGGACGAGGCACACGATCGGCATTTCACCCAGTGGTTCTTCGGGCGCCCGGGCGCCGCTCGGCCCGGCCGGGGCTGGGACACGATCCTGCGCGATGCCGGGCTCACCGATATCACCGCTTTCAGCGCGCTGGTCGATATTCCGGCGCCGCTGTCCGGGCCGGTTCGCGGGGTGGTGCTCGCCGAACTGGCGGCCCGGGTCCGGCGTGCCCAGCCGTTTCTGGCCGAGGACGATACGGCGGCCTGGGCGAGCCTGCTCGATCCCGGGAACGCGGCCTGGCTCGGGCACCGCGGCGATCTGGCACTGCTCACCGCCCGGACCGGATTCAGCGGGCGCAAACCCGAGGCGTAGCCGCACAGCGGCGCGGGACGCGACTGCCCCACGGTCGTTCAGCTCGGCATCCCTTCGCACCGCCGTACCACCTCGAGCACCCTGTCGATTTCCTCGGGAGTGTTGTAGACATAGGCGCTCACCCGTACGGCGCGGTCGCGGGAGTCGCGCCCGGCCTGGCAATGACTGTCCGCCCGCACCATGATCCCCTCGTCGGCGAGAACGAAACCGAGGTCGTCGGCGCGCACCCGGTCGTGCCGGAAGGTCACGATGCCCTCCCGGCGTTGGACCACCGAATCGGCGGTGAGGCTGTCCTGGCAGCCGAGTACCCGCACGCCTTCCAGTCCGGCGAGACCTTCGGTGAGCCGGGCACTCAATGCCGTGGTCCAGGCGAGGATCTCGGCCGGCCCGGCGGCGTCGAGCCAGTCGAATGCCGCCACCAGTCCGACGATTCCCGCGGTATTCGGCGTGCCTGCCCATCCGCGCAGGGAAAAGCGTGGGCCGCGCCGGTTACCCGCCCACACCGCGCCGATTCCGGGCAGGGCCAGCATCTTGTGCCCGGAGAACACCAGGAAATCGACATCGAGTTCGGCGACCGATATCGGGCGGTGCCCGACACTCTGGGCGGCGTCCAGGCAGATGGGCACGTCCGGTCCCACTGCCGCACGCACGCGATGCACATTCATATCCGCACCGAACACATGATGCACATGGGTGACCGCGACGAACCGGGTCCGCTCGGTGACCAGCGCCGGGAGCGCCCGGTGATCGTAATCGCCGGAGGCGGGATCCACCGGCACGGGCACCACCCTCACCCGGGTACCGCTGCGGGCGAGGGTGTCTCGTAGATCCAGCCAGGGCCGCAGGTTGGCTTCGTGATCGCCGAACGGGACGATGATCTCGTCACCGTCGGTCAGCACGTCCGCCAGCCAGGCGGCGACGGCCCGCAGGCCGGCGCTGGCGCCCTCGACGAATTCGACTGCCGAATCGTCGCCGTGATCGCCGAGGGCCGTGCGTACGCGCTGCCGGGCTGCCTCGATACGGGCGGTGGTCGCGGTGGCCCACGGATAGGACCCGCGCGCGGCGTTGGCGTTCTCCGTCGTGAGGTATTCGGTGGCCGCGTCCAGCACCGCCTGCGGCTTCTGTGTGGTCGCCGCGTTGTCCAGATACGCCAGATCCGGGTTGTTCGCGATGATCGGGAACTGCGCGCGCAGTGATCGCTGCCAGCCGGCGAGGCGGCCGAATACCTCTGCCGGGTTCGTCACGGTGGTCATCGCCTCAGTCCCGGACCAGGGGCGCGCCGGAATCGCGCCAGGCCACCACACCGCCGCGCAGGCTGCGCGCGTCCCGGTGCCCCATCTTCGTCAGCAGCGCGGCGTAGCGCGCGGATTTCTCACCGACCGGGCAGACCAGCAGCACCGGCCGATTCGACCCGAACGGAAGACCCCCGCGGACCAGTTCGTCGAACAGGTCGTCGACGATGTTCACCGAATTCTCGATATGCAGGGCCGTGAAGGCGAACGATCCACGCAGGTCCACGATCAGCGGTTGGCACTGCGCGATCCATTCACGCGCTGGCGCAACGTCCAACTGCGACGCGGCGGCGATCTCGGTATCGGTCAGGGTCTCGAGCGAATTCGGACGGGACGGCTGGTTGAACAGATCCGGGCGGCGTTTCCGGATATAGCTCATATAGCTTTCGACCCGATCGCACACGATGAATACCGCGGTGCGGCGTTCGGTGAGCCGGTCGTCGAGCGCCGAGAGGTGACGCAGCGCGCCGAAATACGCCGCGCCGGCGGTGGGACCGCCGAGGATGCCGCATCGGCGGTTGAGCGTGAGCATGCCCTCGATGGCCTCGTCCGCCGTCACCGTATCGATGGTGTCGTAGTTGCCGGGATCGAACAGCCCGACTTCGTTCACCTCGTCGATATTGCGGATTCCGGGGATGAAATCGCTTTTGGACGCCACTAAGCCGATCACCTCGACCTCGGGGTTGTGTTCGCGTAGCACGGCCGCCACCCCGGCCGACGATCCGGCGGTGCCGACACAGGCGATGAACACGTCCGGGCCCTGCCCGTCGAGGTCTTTGACGATCTCCGGCGCGGTGCCGGCGAGGTGCGCCTCGAGATTGCGGGGATTGAAGTACTGGTCGGTGTGCAGGTAGCCGTCGCCGTCGCCGATGAGCGTGCGATACATCCGGGTGAGCGGATCTTCGGTGTCGGTGGGATCGAGGCATTCGGTCCGGCCCGGCAGTTCCTCGATCTGCGCGCCGAGCAGCAGCAGCAACTCCTTGATCTCGGGCACCCGCATACGGTTGGTGACACTCTTGAACGGCAAACCGTGCATTGCCGCGATCACCGCGAGCGCCTTGGCGGTGTTGCCGCTGGACAGTTCGACGATGGCGTCGCCGCGTGCCACCGCGCCGGGCAACCGGTCGCGCACCATGTTCCAGGCGGGCCGGTCCTTCACCGAACCGAACGGGTTGAGCATCTCCAGTTTCGCGTAGAGGTCGATATTGCGCAGCCCGTGCACATCCGGGGCGATACGCACCAGCGGCGTATCCCCGACCACCTCGAGAATGCTCTCGTACCTCATGAGCTGCTCCCTTTCCCTGGCCAATACTGTTCATCCAGGCACCACGACCATCCACCGGCGTCGCGATACACCGCCACGGTGCGGGCGATCGGCTGCATCAGCGCGTGGTCCGCCGCGAAATCCATGAAGTAGCCCGCTGTGTTCACGAAGGCCAGCAGATCACCGGGCACCGGGGGGCGCGGCAGTGTCACCTGTCGTCGCGTGAGGAAATCGTCCTCCAGGCAGAGGTTTCCGGTGAGATACACGCTCGCCGGAGCCCCAGGGCGCTCGGGCAACAGGACAGGGTCCATCAGCACCGCGTGGTCCTCGGCGCTGATATCGCGGGAGTTGGCGGCGACCCGGACCAGCGTGTCACCCGTGTGGGTGGTGCGGACCTCGACCACCCGGGCCAGCGTGGCACCGCACTGATCGGTCAGCCCACGGCCGGGTTCGATGTAGAGCTCGTACATGTTCTCCAGGAGCAGTACGGCCAGCGACCGGCCCAGCGAGGGAGATTCCCACGAGAGCAGCTCGTCGAGGTAACGCGGCCCCGCGACCTCCCGATACGCGGGGTAGACACCCAGCGTGCCGCGCAGGGTCCCGGCTTCGGAGCGCAGGCCGTAACCGTGATTCTGCCACGTCATCGGCGGACGCCTGCCGAGCACCGCGGTACCCAGTTCGGTGGTATATCGCTCCCACTGGTCGCGATCGGCCAAGTAGTTCACACCGAAGCCGCCCCCGATATCGATCGCGGTCGGCGCGAAACCGCGCTCCAGCGCCCGGTGCATTGCCAGCAGGCAGCCTTCGAGCGCCAGCGCCTTCTCTTCCACACCGGTGGTGTCGAGGTGGTAGGAGACACCCCGCAGCCGCAGGCGATCCCGGTGCCGGTCGAGCAGATCCAGCGCCACGTCCAGTTCCCGGGCGTGTACGCCGAACCGGCTGGGCCGGCTCAGAATCGGCACACCGGCAGAGTCGAACCCCGATATCCGGATCATCACCGGCACCGGCGGCATCTCGAATCGCGCCACGATATCGGCCAGTTCCGCCAGCTCCGCAGGAGAGTCGGCGTTCACCACCGCACCGACGCGTGCCGCCAGCCACAGGAACTCGGCGTCCTTGGGGCCGGTCGCCATGAGGCGGTCACCGGTGAAACCCGCCGCGAGGACGTGTCGCAATTCCCCCAGGGAGGCCACATCGACGCCGCACTGCCCGGCCACCACACCGCGGACGAGCGCGCTGGACCGGTTGGCCTTGTGCGCGAAATAAGTTCGTCCCGACAACCGGTTCCGGCGGAATACGTCGCGATAGGTTTCCGCGTTCGCGGCCATCCGCTCCGGAACCACCAGATTCAGCGGTGAACCCAGCGCTTCGACCATTACGGACAACCGCTCGGGATCGGCGAGAACATCGCTGAGCAGCCCGTCCACCAGCGGTTCCAGCATCAGTTCCGGATCCACCCTCATCTCCCGTCCGATCTGGGGTCACCACACCGCCGTTGCCGGTTCCCGAGGCGCCCGTTGGAAGCGTTCGGTCCCTTACCGCCACCCAGCCGCTCGGGTTCCGGACGCGACAGGTGTGCCGCGACAGAGTGTCCGGAGGGTCTGCACGGCAACGATTTCCGTTTCCAGAGTAGCGACCCGGCCGGATGATCGGCCGTTGTCCGGCACCAGCCGCAGCCGGACAGGCGTCACCGGGCCGTCAGTGTGTCCAGCAGCAGGTCGCGCGTGTCGGGCCGGCTCCCCGCAACCGTAGTGAATATTGCGTCGCGCAGTGAACACTCTGCGTGGCTGTCCGCGAGCAGGGCTCGGGCCCCGCTGCCCGCGACCAGAGCTCCGGCTGCGCGTAGCGCGAGATCGGCGGCGTCGGCGCGAGCCGCAGGCAGCCGGGTGGTGTCCGCCAGCCCCGCGTCCAAGGCCGTCCGCGTGCGCGCCAGTTGCTCCGCCAAGGCCGTGGCCGCCTCGATTCGGCCTGCTTCGCGGAGCAACCGGATGGCGCGCCCGGCGACACCGCAGGCGGCGCACCCGTTGAGCCGGGAGCCGAGGCTCTGCAGACCGATGAAATCGGCATAGGGGCTCGTCCCGGTCGTTCGGTCCGCGGGTAACAGGAAATCGGCGAATCGCAGGCGCACGGTATTCGTGGCCCGGCCGATGGCGAGATCGATGGGCTCGACGGTCAATCCGGCACCGGCTGTGACATCGGCCAGGCCCGAGACCACCGTTGCACCGGACGGATCCGGCAGCAGAGCCGATACCTGCACCACGTCCACCACGCCCCAGCCGCTGACGAAAGGGGCCTCGCCGTTGAGCAGATGGCCGTCGGCCACGGCCTGCGCGTGTAGCTTCGCCGGTTTCGCCAGCACTCCGGCGAAGGCCGCACCGGCCCGCACCCGTCCGCGTATCAGATCGTCGAGGTACCGGTCGCGAAGAGCCGTGTTCGCGCTGCCCGCCAGACTCCGCACCGCACCGTTGTGCTGCATCCACACGAAAGTGGTGGCCAGGCAACCTCCGGCCAGGATCTCGAGCACCTCGACGATCTCCGCGAATTCCAGCTGCGCCGGCCCCGGTGCGGCCAGGCCGTAGAACCCCGCCCGCGCCAGCACATCCCAGTGTTCCGCCGGCACCGTGCCTGTGCGGTCCACCCGGAGCGCCGCGGGAAACAGCACCTCGTCCGCGATCCGGTGGGCGCGCTGTATGACAGAGTGTGAATCGGCTACGTCGACCATGAAGCCTTCCTGCCTCGCGACCGTGCGGACCTGCCGGAACTCTCGGGCTCGTCACCGCGCCCAGAGCACGCACCACCCACTGCGGCCAAAATAACAAACGCGTATTTTTAACAGCGTAACCGTATGCGGCCGGTCGTGCGCCCTCTTCCCGGAACACCGGCCTCTGCACCCAACGGGACGGCCGCAGCCGAATACCGGCACAAGCCCCGCCCCTCAGCAGGTGCATCAACGCCCGGGTCGCACCTCGGGAGGAAGTACCGGGTGTTGCACTGCGGCCCGCAGGTACGAACGCGAATGCACCAACGGCATCAACACCCCGGTCATCATCGTTGTCACCAGCGCCATGACCACCATCAGTGAGTACAGCGGCGTATCGAGAAGACCCAACTGCAGTCCGACGGTCAGCGCGATCAATTCGGTGAGCCCCCGGGTGTTGAGCAGAGTCGCGAGAGTAACCGACGGACGCACCTCGATCCCGCTCATTCGGGCGCCGGCATAGGTGCCGAGCCCCTTGCCGCCGATCGCGATCAACAGTACGAGGACCAGTTCCCCCAGTCGGAAACCGCCGATTTCGGACAGGTCCACCGCCAGCCCCGCGACAGCGAAGAACACCGGCAACAGCAGCGAAGAAACCCGCCGGACCCACGGTAACGCCCATTCGTACGTGCTGTCCCAGTTCCGGCGTGGCATGGCCACGCCGAAGAGAAAGGCCCCGAAGATCAGGTGCAGGCCCATCCATTGGGTGGCGCCGGCCGACAAGGCCGATCCGGCCGCGACCACAACGAGCACACCTGCGCTTCCTCTCCACGTGACCGTGGAGCGGCGCCGATTCCGGCGATCCCCCAGTCGAGTCAGCGCAGGCCGCACCACGAACACCAGCAGCGCCGCCAACGGCACGACGAACAGAACACGCCACAGCGCACCCGGCCCACCGGCGAGCGCGACGACGACGGCGAGCAGGGTCCACGCCAGAACGTCACCCACTGCCGCACACGCCAGCGCCAGCGCACCGGTCCGCGTTTCCATCAGCCCACGGTCGGCCAGAATGCGGGCCAGCACAGGAAAAGCAGTGACCGACATCGCGGTTCCCAGGAACAGTGCGAATGCCAGGCGATCCGCGCCGGAGTGTTTGTCGACCAGGTACAGCGCCAGCGCGGCCCCCAGCGCGAAGGGCACTGCCATGGATCCCACCGCTACGCGGGCCACCACCCTGCCCTGCCCGCGCAACAGTTTCTCGTTCAACTCCGAGCCGACCAGGAACATGAAGATCACGACACCCGCGTCCGCGAGGATACGCAGCGAAGGGCGCACCTCGGCCGGGAACAGCAGCCGGGTCAGTTCGCCACCGAACAGGGTCGGGCCGAGCAGAATACCCGCACAGATCTCGCCCACCACAGCCGGCTGACCGACCCGCTCGGCGAGCCACCCGGCCAGTCGCGCCACCACGGTGATGACCATCAGCGCCACCAGCAGACGCAGGAGGGTATCCGAAGTCACTGGACCGCTCCGTTTTCCGGCCGAACTGTTGCCTCCACGCCGTTTCGTTGTCCGTTTGCTCCACCACCGTCTCGACACCGCCGGCGACGACTCGCGGAAACATGCCCCCAACCGGACGCACCGGAGCGGTCGGCCACACGCGGGAACAGGGGATCTTCCGAATATGCGGCCGCTGACGCGCGCCGAAGCGCGCCCTCCATCACCATATTGCAAATGATAACGCTTTCCAATAAGCGCCTTCGGATGGTTGCGCATACGCGACGACAACCCGCCGCAGCGGTCGCCGACATTCCGCATCCGGCCCGCATCGCCGGTGGCGCAACGTTCGCCACGGGCACGAACAAGGCGGGCGCACAACCGGACACAGCCGCATCCACCGTTCGAGTGGGTGACGCACCTTCAGGTGGTGGCGACTCACTATTGAAAATCATTTTCAGCCATGCTCAACTAGGACGATGGTCAGGGAGTATGCGGCACCCCCTGCGGGACTCCGCTGGTCGCGGCAACGCGAGTTGATCGTCGCCACGCTCGATACACCAGGGAATTTCGCTACTGCACAGGAGTTACACGCTCGGCTGTGCCGCGATGGACACCACATCGGGATTTCCACCGTGTACCGGACACTGGCAGAACTGGAAAGCGCTCAACGCCTGAACATCACCCGCCAGGAAACCGGCGAGCGAGGGTACCGACTTCGCCCGTCACCGGACGGTGTGTTCGGCGAACAGGAGACGCCCACCGGGATGATCCGCTGGACGCGACAACGCGAGTTGATCGTGTCCGCGCTCGAAGCGGATACGGGGTTCACCTCGGTGCAGGAATTGCACGCCCGACTGCGGCGAGAGGGGCACCGAATCGGGATGTCCACCGTGTACCGGACGCTGGCCGAACTGGAACGGGGCCAGTGGCTCGACACCGTCCGCCAGGAAACCGGCGAGCGGCGCTATCAGCTTCGCAACTCACGCCGGCACCGTCATCATCTGATCTGCCGGCAGTGCGGAGACAGCACCGCCCTGGACGCTGATGTCGTCGAGGAATGGATCGACGAACTCCCCCGAACCACCGGATTCATCGATATCAGGCATGCTCGAACTCGATGGCGTATGCACTCGATGTATCGCATCGCATAACAATAGGTCGCCCGAGAAGCGAGCATCGTGCACCGACCCGGAGTCCACGGCTTAGCCGGCCACCGTGACCGCCCGCAATCCACTTCGTGGATCGGCTCACCATGAATCGGATGTCGCGGTCAGGAAATATTCCAGGTCGGCGCGCCATGCCGAATCCCACGGATCACCTGCCGCCATGGCGGCGTACCGGCCTCGGTAGAACAACAGCGGCCGGCGGGAGTCGGCGGGCTCCGACAGCGCCAGCACCCGGCCGAGGACGATGAAGTGATCGCCGCCGTCTACGACGTCCGCCACCGAACATTGAATGACCGCGAGCGCGTCGCCAAGCACGGGTAGCCCAAGGTCCGAGGTGTACCACTCCGTCCCGGCGAACCTTTCGCGCACGCGGGACCGAGCGGGCACAGACCTGCTGCTGTTTGTCTGCCAGCACGTTCACACAGAACGTTCCCGCCCGTTCGATATCTGCCCACGTTCTCGAACTCTTGTCTGGGCAGAACAGCACCAGGGGCGGGTCCAGGGACAGTGCGGCAAAAGATTGGCAGGCGAAACCCACCGGCGCACCGGCTCGCCCGACGGCGGTGATCACGGTGACACCGGTGCAGAATCGTCCCAAGACCTGACGGAAAGCACGCTGGTCGATCTCGGGAAGGCACGCCGGCGCGGTTCCCGCGGCTACGCGCGGCACAGCCGCAATCCCCTGCCGCCGGAAGTCGCGGCGACCGCCGGACGCCGCAACACCACCCCCACCGGTCGGCGACCGATCAGCACCGTCGGCACGAGACTCCTGAGCACTCCGGAACGACGGCATCGCAGACCCTTTCGAAGTATCGAACCACACCAACATAATGATAATCTTTTTCATTAAGCAGTGCGCTGGTGTATCCACGAAGCAGGAGAGATGTGCATGGACGACTTCTACTCGCCGGTCGCCGAGTTCTACGACCTTGTCCCCCGCGCCCACGCCGAAGGTGAAGCGGCCCTGCGGGAAATACTGGCCGAGGTCGACCCGAACGCGGGACCGGTGGTCGATATCGGAGCGGGTACGGGACGCACCTGCCGAATCGTCGCCGAGGTACTGCCGTCGGCGAAAATCCTGGCCTGCGAGCCCGCGCCGGCGATGCGGGCGGTCCTGACTCACGATGTGGTCGCCGACGAAGATCTCCGGCGCCGGGTCACCATCGTGGCCGAACCCGCGGAAACGGTCGTACTGCCCGATTCGATCTCCGCGTTGATCGTTTTCGGAGTGCTCGGTCATATCGGATCGGATGCGCGCCGCTCCCTCTGGGAACGGGTGCTGCCCCGGCTGGCGCCCGGCGCACCGGTGCTGGTCGAGCTGCTACCGGTCACCCGGCCTGCGACTCTGCCGAAGATGGAATTGGCACGGGAGCAGATCGGCGAACTCCGCTACGAAGGATGGCTCGAAGCCGAACCGGCCGGCGGCGATCTGATCAGGATGACCTCCACCTGGCAGATCAGTGGCGATGCGGCACCAACCAGGGTGGTCCACAACGTCAGCGAATGGCATACGTTCGGCATCGAGGATCTGGCCGAGGAAACCGGCCTGGCAGGCGTTCAACTCACCGCACAGACCGGCGTATTGCGCGCGCCACGCCACTGAGCCGGACGCAGGTACCCGCCGTGCACGCCGCGGGTACCTCCCGCCGTGTCAGTGTTTTTCGCCGATACGGACCACGATTCCAGCACGCGGGTGCATACCGATCAGCCCATGGGGCCGCGCGTGCGTGGTCACCAATTCACCCTCGATTCCGCGCGCGATCGCGACGAAAGCGGCTTTGATCGCCATAGTGGCGAAGTTGGCGCCGATACAGCGGTGCGGACCGACTCCGAACGGCAGGAATTCATACGGTGCGGGACGCCGATACCGCTCGGAGCCCGGGTCCCAGCGGCTGGGGTCGAACCGTTCCGGATCCGGCCACACCGAATCCAGCCGGTGGGTGTGGAAAGGGCTGAAGATCAACAGATCGCCCGGCACGAACTTCTGTCCCGCCAAGACGAATTCGACTGCGACCTTACGGGAGATGATGGCGGTGGCCGGGTAGAGCCGCATGGTTTCGGATACCAGATGGTCGAGCAGCGGAAGATCGGGCAGTTTCTCGCCATGATCGGCGACCGCGGTGGTGATCTCGGTCCAGCGGGCCCGGTCGCGCAGTGTGCAGTACAGCAGCCAGGACAGCTGCGCCGCTGTGGTTTCGGCACCGGCCTCGAGCAGGCTGACCAGCTGATCGGTGATCTCGTCGTCGGTGAGCCGGGTGCCGTCCACGCCGCGTAGCAGCACACCGAGCACATCGTCACCCGGCTCGATCTGCGCTCCGCGTTTTTCGATCTCGGCGACCACCCAGCGGTGCACCGAGGAGCGGGCCAGCAGGGCCCGCCGCCAGACCGGCGACCCCGAACCGCGTTCGATACTGCCGCCGACCACATCGGTATCGATGGCGCGGTGGATATCGTGCAGCCAGTCGTCCAGGCCCTCGGAACGTTCCATGGCCGCCGCGCCGAACAGGCTTTCCGAGGTGGCCAGCCGCATCGCCCGGCGAAGTCGAGGGTAGATGTCGACGGTCTCCCCCGGCGCCCAGCCCGCGAGGGCGGCCTCGATATGCCGGGTGACGGTGCCGAGGTGATCGGCGACCCGGCGGGCGGTGAATGCCGGGGCGACCAGCCGGCGCAGGCGGCGGTGCCGGTCACCGTCGTTGACCAGCAGGGCCGAGCGCCCGGTCAGCGGCACCAACGCGGTGAACGCCGCCTCCCAGCTGAACAGATCGCTGTTCGCGAGAACGAATTCCGATGCCTCCGTGCCGAGGGCCAACCGGAAACGCATCGCACCGGCGCCCAGCGCGGAGATTGCACCGTTTTGCCGGTACAGGCGTTGCATCGTCGTGTACGGGTCCGCCGAGAAAGCCCGCAGGTCCGCGAGTTCGCGCGGTTCGTCGATCGTGGTCATCGGGCAGCATCCCCGCGTGTCCGCCGGGCGGCGAGCAGTTCCGGAAGTGCTATCGGTGCGGGTGTATCCGGTCGGATCAGCTCGGGTTGCCCGAGTACGGTCGTGAGCCGTTGCCAGAGCGTGGTGACGGTCATCGCCCACTGGCCCGCGCCGATCGACCGGCGCGGATCGGCGATATCGGCCCGCAGCTCGCCCAGCGCCGATGTGATGCTGCCGGGCCAGAGTTCATCGAATACTGTCCGGAAGGTGGGAACCACAGCCGGTTCCAGAGTTTCGGTGCTCGGCACATTCAGCCGTTCGGTGCCGGGCCCGGCCATGACGAGGCGCCCGGTCGGGTCGCGATCGGTGTGCAGGCGTGGACTCCACAGCACCGGGCCGTGGGTGTCGGCCAGTGACAGCACACCGCCTTCGAAAGCGATGGCGATCCGGTGCAGCAGCAGCGCGTGGTTGTCCGGATCGGCGGGGTGGATCTGGTTCTGTACCCGCAACGACACCGGAACACCCCCGATCACCGCGGCAAGGTGTGTGTAGGGCATCGGTGAATCGGCCAGTGCGTCGAGCTCCGGCGGGAGCGGTGCGGGTTCGCCGAACGCCCACGGCCGGAGCCGGCCGACCGCACGGCCGACGATATCGAGCAGTGGATAGACCACTTGGCCACCGGCCACGGCATCCACGTGGAGCGGCCGCTGCCGCTCGCGCAGGGTCTCGGCCGCCTCCAGGAACAGCGCGATCGGCGGCAGGTGCGGATAGAACGCGTTGAGCCGATAGCAGACACCATGTTCACGGGCGGTCCGCAAACAGTCGGTGAGCTCGTCGGGATGCAGCAGATGTTCCTGCAGCACATGGATTCCGCGGCTCAGCAGCTGCTGCGACAGCTTCGCGCCGTCACCACCGGCGGCGCCGGCGCGCACCGCGACGCAGGCGATATCGATATCGCCGGGTAGCTGCTCGACGTCGCTGTAGTGCGGTACCCCATACGATTCCGCATACGCCCGTGAGGTGGCGCTGCCGCGCGAGACGATACCGGCGAGCTCGACCTGCGGGTCCTCGTGCACCGCGTGCAGGTACACCCGGCCGAACGATGTCCCGCACACGACGACCTTCGGTGTGCCCGCCCGCGACCGGGAACGGACCCCTCCCTGTTCCGGCATCGGTGCCGGCCGGCGGACGCGCGTGGGTGGTGATTCGTTCACAGGCTGCCTGCCTCCATCGGTTCGTCATGGGCGTGTCGATGGGTCTGGAAAACCGGTAACGCGCCGAATCCGGTTACCGCATCGAGAAGCCTGTGGGGATCGAGGACCTCGTCGGCGTAGTGCAGACCCGGACCGACCGCCCCGGACAGGACCGACTCGACCGTATGCGCGGCGGTCGCGGCGGTGAGTGCGAAACTGCTCGGGGTGCGCAGCACCGCCGTCGCGGTACCGGCCGGCCGGTGCAGCGTGAACGCCATCAGGTAGAAGGGGTCCAGCCCGGTGAGGTCGAGTTCGGCCGCCGCGCCGATCTCGCCGGCGATCCCGGCCAGGGCGGCGGGGTCGCTGCGGACCCGGCCGCGCAGCCGGGTGAGTGTGAGCCGCAGCGCGGTGCCGACGAATACGTTGTACCAGTGCAGTTCCGCAAGGCCGGTCGAGCGGGCCAGCCGTTCGGCGTCGGCGGTGAGAAACGGCATGGTGGTGACCCGGCCCGGGAACCCGGCGACCTCGACGTCCTCGCGCACCGGCAGGGCGTTGCGCCGACGACGGCCACCCGACCAGGCGGCCAGGGTTTCGCCGTACCAGTGCCCGTCGGTGGCCGCGCCGTCGGAACTGTCGAGTGAGAGGGCGAGGTCCCCGGCCGAGGCCGGCGCGAACGGCTCGATACCGCCCGCGTAGACGACCAGCCGGGCGCCGGTCAGGTCGTCGGCAAGCACCCGGGGCACGATATTGGCCAGGCCGGGCAGCATACCGGCCGACAACACCGCGGTCCGCTCACCGTCCAGCAGCGGGGACCCGTCGAGCAGCCGGTAGGCGGGTCCGTCCCCGGAGACATCGACGTAGTCGGCACCGGCCGCGAGGGCGGCCCGCGCGACCCGGTCCATCAGTAAGTAGGAGGGGCCCGCGCAGTTGAGCACAAGTCTGGTGCCCGCGCAGAAACGCGCCAGCGAATCCGGGTCGGTGGCATCCACCCGGCACGGTTCGGCGCCGGGCACCGGTATCGCCGGGTCCACCCGGCCCACGTCGCGCGCACCGAGCCGCAGTTCGCCGATACCGCACCGGGTGAGCATGCGCACGGCTGCCTGCCCGACCGCCCCGGTGGCGCCGAGCACCCCCACCGGGGCGGTCGCAGCGGTCACGGCTGCCGCTCGCCGTTTCTGCGCTGGGTCACGATCCATCGGTCCTCTCCGCTGCGGCCGGTCCTGGTCGCGGCTCACCGCCGGTCCCGGGAGAGAGGGGCGATCAGCCGAGCCGCGAGCTCGGCAGCATGTGTGGCGGACATACTGGTGAGGTGGTCCCCGGGGATTTCCTCGATGACCAGGTCACCGAGTGCGATCCGCGGCCAGAAGCTCTCCACGTCCGTCCGCGTGCCCATCAGCGTCGCGGTCCCGCTGTTGCTCAGCACCCGCACCGAACCGAAATAGGGTTCGGCACGGTGGGCACCCATGGCCCGCAGATGGTGCGCGAAAATCTCGAACTGCCTGCGGAATTCCGCAGGCGCCAGCTCTGTCGACCGGTACGGACCGGTTCCGGAGGTGGCCGCGGCGCGCAGGGCGGCGAGCCGATCGGAATGGGGTACGGAGGCCAGCTCCCGGAACTCGGCCGCCAACGGCGCCGACTCGCCGTTCAGTGCGGTGATCGCTCCGGCGGGCACCCGGTCGGGGGTGCGGTCCAGGATCGTGCGCAGTGCGGTGTCGATCGCCGCGGTGTCGGCCGGGAAGCCGATCGTGGCCGGGTCGACGCCGATGGATTGGGCGAACACGTATTCGGTCAGCAACTCGTCGTACACCGCGGGCGGTTGATACGAGCCGATCACGGTGAGCTCGTCCACCGTTGCTCCCGACTCGGTCAGCGTGTGCGCTATCTCAGCGGCCAGCAGACCGCCGACCGAGTATCCGATGATGCGGAACCTGTTGTCGTGTTCGAGCAGTTCCGTCGCGTAATCGGCGGCTTGCCGGGCGATCACGCTGTCGGCCGGGAGGTTCAGGTACTTCGCCGGATCGGTGACCTCGAGCCCGAGCAGGGCGCCGGGATGCGCTTCCCGTAGGTGGGGAAGCAGCGCGTCGTACGGCGACAGTGTGCCGGTGCCACCGTGTACGAGTACCCAGGTACCGGCCTCGTGGCCGGGCCGGCCGCCCAGCGGCCGCACCGCGGTCTGCGCGGGCGCCGTCTCGGCAGGCGCCGGCGCAGTGTGGCGGCGGGCGGCGAGGGCGGCGACGGTGGGATTGCGCAGCACATCGCGCAGCAGTTCCTGCCATTCGATATCGGCGACCTCGGGAACCCGGTCCCGCAATTTCCCGACCATTTGTGACAGCAACAGCGAATCGCCGCCGAGGGTGTAGAAATTCTGGTCGCGACCGACCTTCGGAACGCCGAGCATCTCCTGCCACAGTTGCGCGATCCGCTCCTCGATCTCGTCGGCAGGCGCGACGAAATCGCCGTCGGCGCCGGCGACCGCAGTCGTGGCGGCACGTTCGGCCAGTGCCGCCCGGTCCAATTTGCCGTTGGCCGAACGCGGCAGCGCATCCAGCAGGTCCAGTTCGTCCGGCACCATATGGCCGGGCAGCAGCGCCGCGACATGCTCGGTGAGCTGCCGTTCGGTCACGGTGCGGCGCTCACCCTTGAACCGGGCGACGAAAACCCCCTGCCCGGACGCCGCCAGCGGCGCGTCCTCGGCGGGCAGCACCCGGATGTGGTCGGCGCCGGCGGTATCGAGCTGGCGCAGCCATTGATCGCGGGTGAAGAACGCCTGGCCGGTGCCCGCGCGGACATCGGTGAAAGCGGTGAGTTCGCTGAAGAATTCGAACTCCATCGACACCAGCAACGCGTAGTTGTGCTGCCGGGTGGGTTCGAGGAATATCAGCCAGCCGCCCGGCGCGAGCACATCGCGCAGTCGCGCCAGCACTTCGTCCGCGTTCACCGAATTGTGCAGCACGTTCGCGCACAGGATGACATCGGCCGAGTTGGGCCGTAAGCCCTGGTCCTGCGCGTCGGCGTTGATGTCGAAGCGGCCGTAACGCACCCATGGATAGTCCGCGAACTTCGTGCGGGCCTCGCCGAGGAAGTACTCCGAGATATCGGTGAACAGGTAGTCCGGCTCGAACTCGGCCAGCGCGGGGATCAGATCGGTGCTGGTACCGGCGATACCCGCGCCGACCTCCAGCATCCGCAGCGTATGCGGCGACTGCCGGGCGATCTCGCGCACCGTATCGATCACGATGCGATGGGAACTGCGCGCCACCAGGTTCGTGCGGTACACGGCGTGCGCCGCGCCGGGCTTCCCCGCGGGAAACAGTAATTCGCGCACATCGAGTGTGCCGCGCAACAGCTCGTCCAACCGGCTGCTACAAGCCCGGATGTAGGCCAGGGTCTCGCTGCCGTAACCGACGATCTCTTCCAGCTCGTCGATACGCTTCCACGCCGCCTCGACCGCGCCCAGGCCGGCGGCGATCAGGTCGCGGTAGCGGCCGGTGTCCGCGTCGTGCATCACTGCTCCACCGTCCGTGAGGGCGGACAGCCAGCGTTTCAGCAGTCCGTGCTGCCGTTCGGATACACCGGTGGCCACGGCGATCTCGGTGAGGTCGTGCGAACGCTCACGATCATCGAAGAGGCCGGATCCGCGCAGCTGCGCCGCAATGGACAACATGGCCATCTCGTCGACGGCCTGCATCAGCGCAACGAACGAATCTCCGTCGACCTCCTGCTGCGCCGCCGCGGCGGCGTTTTCGGCGGTGGCCAGCACATCGTCGGCGGGCGCACCGGGCGCCTGTTCGCCGGATGCGCCGGTCGCGATCTCGGCGTAGCCGAGCAGCCGCGTGCCCGGCCCCCGGCCGTCGAGCAATACCGCGGCATCCGCCACGGCAGGATGACTCCGCAGCGCGGATTCGACCTCGCCCAGTTCGACGCGATGGCCGCGGATCTTGACCTGGGTGTCTTCCCGGCCGAGGAATTCGAGCCGGCCGTCCGGGTGAAAGCGGCCGAGGTCGCCGGTGCGGTAGAGGCGGGCGCCGGTGCGCGGATGCCGGATGAACCGCCGCGCGGTCAGTTCGGCGTCACCCAGATATCCTTCGGCCAATCCGGCACCGCCGAGATAGATCTCACCGGTGACGAGATCGGGGCATTCCTGCAGTGCGCTGTCGAGCACCTGCACGGTCTGATTGCGCAACGGGATGCCGTAGGGGATGCTGCGCCACTGCGGGTCGATATCGCCCACCGGGTGGTGGATGGACCAGATGGCGGCCTCGGTCGCGCCCCCCAACCCGACCACGCTGAGGTCAGGGTGGTTCGCGCGTATCCGGCCGGGCAGGTCCAGGGGGATCCAGTCACCGGACAGCAGGACCAGCCGCAACGATTCGGCGCGGGCCCGGGGGGTGGATTCCAGGACGTCCAGCAGCATCTGGAGTTGCCCCGGCACGCTGTTCCAGAGTGTGACCGAATGCTGTTGTACCAGTTCCAGCCAGTGCGATGGGTCGGTGGCACGGTTTTGTTCGGGCAGTACCACGGCGCCGCCGGCCGCGAGCACACCGAAGATATCCCACACCGACAGGTCGAACGCCAGGCTCGCAACGCCGAGTACCCGATCGCCGGAGGTCAGTGCGAATCGTTCGTTGATGTCGTCGATCGTGTTGGCCGCCGCCCGATGGGTGACGACCACGCCCTTCGGTTCGCCGGTGGAGCCGGACGTGTAGATGACGTACGCCGGAGTATCCGGATCGCCGCCGGCCTCCGGTACCGTGTCGGCACCCGGTAACAGATCCACGGCTATCGGCCGTGCGGTTGCCGGCATTTCACCGGCGTCACGCAGCCAGGACTGGGTGAGCACCAGTTCGGCCCCGGCGCGGTCGATGATCCGTTCCCGGCGTGCCATCGGCTGAGTGATCGCGATCGGCACGTAGGCGGCGCCGGTGACGGAAGTGGCGAGCACGGCCACCACCTGCTCCGGGCCTTTCTCCATAAGGACGGCCACCCGGTCACCGGGTTGCACACCGGCTTCGCGTAGCGCAGCAGCCGTCGCGGCGACACGGCGGCGCAACTCGGCGAACCTGACAACGGTGCCGCGGTGGATCACCGCGGGGGCTTCCGGATCTGTCTCGGCCACCTCGAGAATCCGCTCGTGCAGCAGCCGCGGTGCAACATCGACGGCGGTGTCGTTGTAGCTGTCGCGGCCATCGCGTTGCGCGGAGGGCAGGTCGACCGGATATTGCTCGGTCCAAACCTCGGGTGCCTCGGCCAGCCGGGTGACGAGATCCACGAACGCTGCGAATGCCTCGGCGGCGGTGTCGCCGGCCAGTACATCGCGGCGCACGTCCCAGGCGATCATCAGGCCGTCGTCGTACGGGGTCACCTGACAGTCCAGCCACACCTGCGGGGTGCGCGTGAGCCCGCGCAGGATCCGGCCGCTGCCCTTCCCGGCACCGGATTCGACGCCACCGAGGGTGCTGGTGAACACCACCGGCATGAGCACCGGGCTGCCCGCGCGCCGGGTCAGCTCGCTGAGCACCTCCACACCGTCGAACAACCGATGATCGAGATCGGTGAACAGCTGGGCGCCGGTACCGCGGGCACGGTCGGCGAAAGTGTCGTGCGCGTCGAGGTCGACGCCGAGTAGTTCGACGGAGGTGAAATCGCCGAGCACCGCACCGATATCGGCGTGCACCGGGAGCCGGCTGAACACCGGCAGGTTCAGGGTGAACTGCCGCTTGCGGCTCCAGCGTCCGATGACTTCGGCGTAAGCGGCGAGTACCGCGCCGGAGGGGGTGAGATCGTGCGGGGTCGCGTTTCGGGTCAACCCGGAAAGCACGGAACCGGGCAGCCAGTGGTGCAACCGGTCGAAGCCGGGAGCGGCGAACTCGGCGGTGCCGTCGGACGCTCCGGTGGGCAGCTCCGGTGCGGCGGGCAGGGTCTCGATCCGTTCCTGCCAGTACTGGCGATCCCGCTGGTAGCCCGATCCGTTGCGCAGCTGCTGTACCCCCAGGATGTAGTCGCGGAAACCGATCGCCGGCGCGGTCGGCAGCGCCGCGTCGTCACCTGCCGCGTGGACGAGCTCGGCGAGTTCGGCGAGGAGCAGTTGCAGACTCGCGGCGTCGACCACCAGCAATTCCACCAGCAGATGCAGAATGCACGCGGTATCGGTGCGGGTGAGGCGCAGGGCGAACAACGGCCAGGTGCCGGTGGCGCCGGCCGGGCCCAGCAGGTCGTCTCGTTGCCGGTCGAGCACGGCATCGATCGCGGCGCAGTCTTCACCCCGGAGGTCGGTCACCGGGATCTCGTAGTGCGGTACGGTCGCCGCGACCCGCTGATATCCGTCGCTGTGCACGGTGGCGCGCAGCATATCGTGCCGGCGCACGAGCGCGTTCCACGCCTTTTCGGCAGTGTCGGCTTCGGCCCCGTCATAGGAGATTTCGAAGTAGCCGGCGCAGGCCACACCGCCGTACGGATAGGTGGAGTCGCGACCGATCAGATATGCCTGCTGTACCGGGGTGAGCGGGAACGGCTCGTGCGCGGCGGCGGAATCCGCGGACACGCTGATCATCGCCTGATCCCGGGCGAGGTATTCCAGGACGGCGGGCTTGTTCGCCACCAGCTGTTCCCGGTGTTCGGCGGTCAGTACCCCCTGTGGGGCGCGGAACCGCAACTGTTCACCGTCGGCCCACAGGTGAACTCCTCGCTGCTGTAGATCGGTTACCAGTTCGGGGATGTTCACAGAGCACCTTCTTCGAGGTCGATACCGTTTGGCGGTTGGTTGCGGACGAGTCCGGCGATGGTCGGGGTGGTGAAGAATTCGCGCAGCGTCACGGTGATGCCGAGTTCCCGGCCGAGCCGGCTCACCAGACGCGTTGCCGACAGCGAATCGCCGCCCACGCCGAAGAAACTTGTGTGCCGGTCAGGCGGCGCGGCACCGAGCGTTTCCGCCCAGACCCGCGCTATCCGGGTCTCCAGACCGGGATGGATCGGTTCACCGGCTTCGGAAACAGGTGTGCGGATCGCTGTTTCGGCTCGCCGCGCCAGGGTGGCGTGATCCACTTTTCCGTTGGCGGTGAGCGGTGGGTCGATCAGTGGAACGAGTTCGGGTATCCAGGCGGGAGGAATCCGGTCGGCGAGGAAGTCCGGGAGATTGCCGGGGAGCCGCGTCGGGCCGGTGCGATCCGCTGCCGCGGGAGGTGCCTCCGGTTCGACGAAGGCGACCAGCCGCGCCTGCGCCCGTTCGCCGACCGCGAGCGCGAACGCCCGCCGCACTTCGGGATGAGCGGTGATGGCCTGTTCGATTTCACCGAGTTCCACCCGGTGCCCACGAATCTTCACCTGACGATCGGCACGACCGAGGAATTCCAGGACTCCATCCGGCCGATAGCGGCCCAGGTCCCCGGTTCGGTACCAGCGAATCCCGTCTTCTTCGAAAAACGAGGCGGCAGTCAGATCGGGCCGCCCCCGATAACCCCGCGCGACCCCGGCACCACCGATCAACAATTCCCCAGGCACCCGATCCGGACGATCCCGGCCGTACTCATCGACAACCCGGAACTGCTGATTACGCAATGGACGACCGTAGGGAATCGAAGTCCACTCCGGGTCCACATTGCCGACCTCGAAGAAGTTCGACCAGATCGCCGCTTCGGTGGCACCTCCCAGGGCGATGAATCGGCAATCCTCGGACAGGGCCGCGAGACGGCCGGGTAGATCCAGGCCCACCCAGTCCCCAGAACTCAGGGCCAGCCGTAGCGACGGGAGCGGGACGGCTCGGGAGTCGGCCACCGTGAGCAGCATGTCCAGCATGGCCGGAACCGTATTCCACACGGTCACACTGTGTTCGCGTATCAGCGCGAGCCACCGGCCCGGGTCACGCCTGTCCTCGTCCGGAACGAGCACCGCGCTGCCACCGGCACCCAGTACACCGAACAGATCGAACACCGACAGATCGAAATCGACGGCCGCGAGCGCCAGCACGCGGTCCCGGGCGCCGAGATCGTATCGGTCCCGGAGGTCTTCGAGAGTGTTCACGGCGCTGCCGTGCTCGATCTCTACTCCCTTCGGAACTCCCGTGGAGCCCGAGGTGAAGATGACATACGCGAGGTCGGTACGGCTTCCCCGGTACACGGGCGCCGGTTCGTGATACCGCGCGTCCGCGAGCGCCACCACCGGCGCCCGCTCGGCGACAGGTGCGCAAGCTCGAGCGACATCATCACCGGTGACACCACTCTGATCGGGCTGATCGGCAAGGGCACCGCTCGGGGAACCACACCCCGCGCCACCACCGGAACCGGCCACCTGCACAGCACCACCCCGGTCCACCGCACCGGCGCCGTCGACTACCCCACCGGCAGCCATGAACTCGGCGGCTCCATCGGGGCCGATGCCACCGGGGCCGCCCGGACGGCGACGCACAGCAACGCCGGCAGCTCCGCGGAGGTCGCCGCCACCCGCAGCCGCAGCGAACCGGCCGATGTCATCGGTGAGTACCGCCACAACACCCGCCTGCTCCAAAATCGCCGCCCGACGCTGCACCGGCTGATCGACAGCAACCGGCACATACGCCGCCCCCACCGCCAGCACCCCATACAACGCCGCCACCTGCCCCACACCCCGCACCGCGCACACCGCCACCACATCACCCGGCCGAACACCACGCGCGGCCAGCAACGCCGCGACCCGGCGACTACCCTCGGCCAACTCACCGAACGACACCGGCACACCCCCGTCGACAAGCGCCGTACGACCGGGATCGACAGCCGCGATATCGAACATTCCCGTATGCAACAGGCTGCCCGGCTCAGGCGCGTTGCCGCTCGAGGTGGGGTGTTCGGAATCGGTCTCGTGCCCCGGACGCGGCCAGGCGGTGTCGTTGACGGAGTCGCGGGTTGCGCGTTGCCGAGGTGGAAGCGCGGGCAGTGCCATGTCGAGGGGTTGTTCCCAGTCCAGCTCCCCCAGCCCGGCCAGCAGCCGGTGATAGGCCGTCAGCATCTCCTCGACCAGGCCGTCGGGGAACAACTCGTCCACCGAATCCCAGCTCAGCAGCAAACCCTCCGGCAGTTCGATGACCTGATGGTCGAGCCACACCTGCGGCGTCTGCGTCCGCGTGTAATCCGGCCAACGCACCGAGCCGGCCAGCTCGTCGTCGACACCGAGCATGGAGGTGAACACGACGGGGACCGGTTCGGCGGGCACCGCACTCTCGCGGGCGAGCTCCCGCAGTACGCGCACCGCGGACACCTGCTGGTGGTCCAGGTCGCTCCACAACTGTTCTTGCAACCGCCGCACCCGAGCGAGCCAGGTCTCCTTCTCGACGGGATGATCCGCGACCAGCAGCAGCGAACTGAAATCGCCGACCACCCGCATGATGTCGGGGTGCACATCCCGGCGATCGAACCGAGTCAGTGTCACCGTCAATTCACGCTGAGCACTCCAGTTCCCCAGAATCCAGGTGTAGCAAGCCAACAGCACCACACTCGGCGTAACACCGAACCCCCGGGCGCGCGAGACGATCCCGTGCCAGACCGCGGGATCGAGGCGGCGTTCCCGGCGGACGAACCGGGGCCGCTGCACCGTCGCAGGCAACACCCGCAACGGCAACTGCGGACCCGGCGGCAACTCCGGCAACCGCGACCGCCAATACGACAACGCCGCCCGCACCTCGGCCTCCGACGGCGCACAGTTCGTCACGTAGTCGCGGAATTCGATGGTCAGAGGCGCCAACTCGAGCCCCGGGTCGCGATACCACCGGGTCCATTCGGAGATGAGCACCAGAGCGCTGAGCCCGTCGACGACCAAGCTGTCGAAGACCACGCAGACTCGGGCCTTCGCACCAGCGTGCAGAACCCGGATATCGAACAGTGGCCAGGTGCCGGCATCCAGGGCCCCACCCGCCATCACTTCCCGTAACGCGGCGGCCGCGCCCGGGAAATCCCCATCGGCCTCGACCACTGCGATCCGGTACTCCGGTATTTCGGGCAGCACGCGCTGCCTACCGTCTGCGCCGATCACCGCACGCAACATCGGATGCCGCTCGATCACCCGGTTCCAGGAACGCGCCAGCCGTCCGACATCGAGACCGGGCAGGTCGTATTCGAAATACAGCTGCGCCCCGATACCGCCGAGATCGAAATCGTCCGAGCGGCCCAGCCAGTAGGCCGCCTGGATATCGGTCGTGCCGAATGGATCCAGCCGGTGCGCGCTATCGGATGTCAGGACCGGAGCCACCGATACGGTGCGTAGTTGCTCTCCCGGCACGGCGGCGTCGGCCTCGGTATGGAGGTGACCGAGTCCGGCGATTGTCGGATCGGTGAAGAACTCGCGCAGCCTCACCGTGATGCCGAGATTCTGGGAAAGCCGGCTCACCAACCGCGTCGCCGACAGCGAATCACCGCCCGCGGCGAAGAAATTTGTGTTCCGGCCGGGGAGTTCGCCACCGAGCACTTCCTGCCAGATCCGGCCGATCCGGGTTTCCGGCCCCGGATGGAGCGGCTCCGCCCGCTCGGCTCCGGCCGTACCGGCGGTGGCTGCTTCGGCACGCCGGACCAGGGCTGCGTGGTCGATTTTCCCGTTGCCGGTCAGCGGCGGGTTCGGTAGCGCGATCAGCTCGGGAGCCCACCCGGCGGGAACCCGGTCGGCCAGGAAGGTCGTCAGATCGCCGGGCAGCCCGGGTTCGACGAAGGCGACCAGCCGCGCCTGCGCCCGTTCGCCGACCGCGAGCGCGAACGCCCGCCGCACTTCGGGATGAGCGGTGATGGCCTGTTCGATCTCACCGAGTTCCACCCGATACCCACGAATCTTCACCTGACGATCGGCACGACCCAGGAACTCCAGGACCCCATCCGGCCGATAGCGGCCCAAGTCCCCGGTCCGGTACCAGCGAATCCCGTCTTCTTCGAAAAACGAGGCAGCAGTCAGATCCGGACGGCCCCGATAACCCCGCGCGACCCCGGCACCACCGATCAACAACTCGCCAGGCACCCGATCCGGACGATCCCGGCCGTACTCATCGACAACCCGGAACCGCTGATTACGCAACGGACGACCGTAAGGAATCGAAGACCACTTCGGGTCCACATTGCCGACCTCGAAGAAATTCGACCAGATCGCCGCTTCCGTGGCACCACCCAGCGCAACCAGACGGCACGGCTCGGCCAGGGCCGCGAGACGGCCGGGTAGATCCAGCCCCACCCAGTCCCCGGACACCAGCGCCAGCCGCAGCGTCGACGACAGCCCCGGCCCGGACTCGGCCACCGTGAGCAGCATGTCCAGCATGGCCGGAACCGTGTTCCACACGGTCACACCGTGTTCGCACACCAGCGCCAGCCACCGGCCCGGGTCACGCCGATCCGCATCGGCAACGAGAACAGCGCTGCCACCGGCACCCAGTACACCGAAAAGATCGAACACCGACAGATCGAAATCGACGGCCGCCACCGCAAGTACCCGGTCCTGGGCACCGAGCCGGTAGCGTTCCTGCAAGTCGGCGAGGGTGTTCACGGCTTGCCCGTGCTCGATCTCGACTCCCTTCGGAACACCGGTCGAACCCGAGGTGAAGATCACGTACGCGAGGTCGGTACCGCTTCCCCGGTATACCGGCGCAGGCTCGTGATACCGCGCGTCCGCGAGCGCCACCACCGGCGCCCGCTCGGCGACAGGTGCGCAATATCGAACGACACCATTACCGGTGACACCACTCTGATCGGGCTGATCGGCAAGGGCACCGGCATCCGTGAACTCGGCGTCACCATCGAGGCCGATGGAGTCGGTGCCATCGGAGCCGTCCGGGCGGCGACGCACAGCAACGCCGGCAGCTCCGCGGAGGTCGCCGCCACCCGCAGCCGCAGCGAACCGGCCGATGTCATCGGTGAGTACCGCCACAACACCCGCCTGCTCCAAAATCGCCGCCCGACGCTGCACCGGCTGATCGACAGCAACCGGCACATACGCCGCCCCCACCGCCAGCACCCCATACAACGCCGCCACCTGCCCCACACCCCGCACCGCGCACACCGCCACCACATCACCCGGCCGAACACCACGCGCGGCCAGCAACGCCGCGACCCGGCGACTACCCTCGGCCAACTCACCGAACGACACCGGCACACCCCCGTCGACAAGCGCCGTACGACCGGGGTCTTCCGCGGCCACATCGAACATCGCCGTATGCAACAGCCGGTTGTTCGCAGGATCGAGAGCATCGAACGGGCCCGGCCAGGTTGTGCTGTTCACCAGGTCGCGGACCACCTGCTGATGCGGCGGTAGCGTCGGCGATGCGGTACCGAGAGGCTGCTCCCAGTCCATTTCCGCGAGCCCGGCCAGTAGCCGGTGATAGGCCGTCAGCATCTCGTCCACGAGCCCGTCGGGGAACAACTCGTCCACCGAATCCCAGCTCAGCAGCAAACCTTCCGGCAGTTCGATGACCTGATGGTCGAGCCACACCTGCGGCGTCTGGGTCCGCGTGTAGTCCGGCCACCGCACCGACCGCGCCAGCTCGTCGTCGACACCCAGCATCGAGGTGAACACCACCGGTACCGGTTCCGTGGGCGCTTCGCTGTTCCGAGCCAGTTCTCGCAGCACCCGGACCGCGGACACCTGCTGATGGTCCAGGTCGCTCCACAACTGCTCCTGCAACCGCCGCATCCGGCCCAGCCAGCTCTCCCGCTCGACCGGACGATCCGCCACCAGCAGCAGCGAACTGAAATCGCCGACCACCCGCATGATGTCGGGGTGCACATCCCGGCGATCGAACCGAGTCAGTGTCACCGTCAGATCGCGCTGAGCACTCCAGTTCCCCAGAATCCAGGTGTAGCAAGCCAACAGCACCACACTCGGCGTAACACCGAACCCCCGGGCACGCACGGCGATCCGGCTCCAGACGTCCGCGTCCAAGCAGACCTCCCGGCGGACGAACCGGGGCCGCTGCACCGTCGCAGGCGACACCCGCAACGGCAACTGCGGACCCGGCGGCAACTCCGGCAACCGCGACCGCCAATACGACAACGCCGCCCGCACCTCGGCCTCCGAGGGCGCACAGCTGCGCACGTAGTCGCGGAAGTCCAGACCGAGTTCGGGCAAGACGGCATCCGGCTCCGCGTACAGCCGCGTCCACTCGGAAAGCAGCACCATCACGCTCAGGCCGTCAGCGATCAAGGTGTCGAAAGCGGCGCAGACCCGGGTGTCCGCGCCATCGCGCACAACCCGGATATCGAACAACGGCCAGCGGCCGGCGTCGGCGAGGCTGTCCGCCATTTCGTCACGAACGGCTGCCACAGCTGCCTCGACCACCGGTATCCGATAGGTGGATACTTCGTCGAGAACCCGCTGAGCGCCGTCCGCGGTGATCACAGCACGCAGCATGGAATGCCGGTCGATCACCCGATTCCAAGCCGATTCCAGCCGGGCCGCATCGATACCGGGCCAATCGTATTCGATGTACAACTGCGCGCCGATCCCGCCGAGGTCGAAATCGTCCGACCGGCCCAGCCAGTACGCGACCTGGATATCGGTCAGCGGGAACGGCTCGTTGCGATGTGCGGGTTCGGGAACGATCTCGGGGCTCGCGGTGGCGGTGCCGGTGGTCAGGGTCGCGGCGAATGCCGCAAGGGTGCGCGTGGTGAACAGATGCGCCAGATCGGCGCCCGCCACCCCCTCGGCGAGCAGTCGCCGGATCAGGCGGGTGGCCAGCAGGCTGTCACCGCCGAGCGCGAAGAAATCGTCGTCGCGGCGGATCTCGCCGATGTCGAGAACCGCGGCCCAGGCATCGGCCACGATTCGTTCCAGACGGCCGCGGGGCGCGGCGGATTCGGTCCCGCGGTGGCTCGCGACCGCGGCGAGGGTGGTGTGCACGGCGGCACGGTCGATCTTGCCGTTGCGCGTGATGGGGAGTTCCGCGCTCCGGACGAACACACGGGGCACCATGTATCCGGGGAGCCGCTTGCCCAGCCACAACCGCAGCGCCTCGTCGGTGAGATCGGCAGAGCCACTGCCAGTGGCGGCGATGACGGCACCGAGCGATCTGGTCGGCTTTTCCAGCACGGCGGCGGCCGCGGCGGTGATCCCGGGATGTTCGGCCAGTACGGCCTCGATCTCGCCCAGTTCGATCCGATGGCCGCGGATCTTCACTTGATGGTCGGTACGGCCGAGGAATTCCAGTGTTCCGTCGGACCGGTAGCGCACCAGGTCGCCGGTCCGATACCACCGGATTCCGTCGTGCTCGACGAACCTTTCGGCGGTGCGCTCGGGGTCGCCCCGATAGCCGTGCGCCAACCCCAGCCCGGTAACCCACAACTCCCCGGCCGCCCAGTCCGGGCAGTCCCGGCCGTGCCGGTCTACCACACGGCACCCGGCGTGCGGGAGCGGTACCCCGTACGGCACGCTCGACCAGCCGGGATCGACGGTATCGACCTCGCAGACGGTGGCATGAACGGCGGCCTCTGTCATACCACCGAGTCCGGCGAACCGGCAGCCGGGAACCACGCGGCGCAACCGGCCCGGCAGGTCCACGGTGACCCGGTCGCCACCGAGCATCACCAGCCGCAGTGCACTACCCAGTCCCGAATCGGACGCGGCGGTCAACAGCATGTCCAGCAGCGCCGGTACTGCACTGACGACCGTCACGTCCCATCGACGGATCAGGTCGGCCCAGGCGGCGGCATCACGGCGCTGGGCTTCCTCGATCACGACCACCGAACCGCCGAATGCCAGGAATGCGAACAGGTCGTATGCGGAGAGGTCGAAGTCCAACGCGGACAGGGCAATGGTGCGATCGTCCGCGCCGATGCCGAACCGGCCGTTGACCGCGTCGACGGTGGCGGCGACGGCCCGGTGCGGAATCTCGACACCTTTGGGTGTGCCGGTGGAGCCGGAGGTGAAGATGACGTACATGACATCCTCGGGGTCGACCTCGACGATCCGCGGCAGCGGGTCGGCGGCACCGGCCTGCTCCGGATGGACCGGTTCGATATCGGCGGGCCACGAGCCGGCGGTCACGGTGTCGCGGTCGGTGATGACCAGCCGTGCGCCCGCCCTGCGGTAGACCTGCGTGCGCCGCGCCGGCGGCAGATCGATGCCCGAGGGCACGTAGGTCGCCCCGGCGGCGAGCACACCCAGCGCCGCCACGATCTGATCGACCCCCTTGGGCAAGGTGATGGCCACACTGTCACCACGACCGATCCCTTTGTCCCGCAACAGTCGCGCCATGCGCCGTGCCCGTGTGGAGAGTTCGCCGTACGCGATCGTGGTGCCGCCGGCGATCAGGGCCGTGCGGTCCGGTTCGGTGGCCGCCCGGTCGAAGAAACGCCGGTGCAGCGGTAGGGCCGGCGCGAGGGCGATCTCGCTGTGGCGGTGGGCGGTGACCGGCCACGGTGACGGGCGGTCCCATGCCCCGGGGTCGTCCAGTAAGAGCTCGACGAACCGCACATAGGCGTCGAACATGGTGTCCAGCAGCCCGGCCGGGAACAGCGATACGCGGGCATCCCAGTTGAGCAGGATGCCGCCGTCGAATTCGGTCACCTGGGCGTCCAGCCAGACCTGCGGCCCTTGGGAGATCGTCCACACCGGGTCGCCCAGGCATTTCCGGACCTCGGGTGCGTACAACTCCCCCAGGCTCAGTGCGCTGGTGTACACCACGGGCGCGAGGACTCTTTCCCCATCACCGGCTCTGCTCAGATCACGCAGCACCTCGACCCCGGAATACGCCGCGTAACCCAAGACTTCTCGCAGCCGGTCGGCGACGGCCCGTCCCCGGTCGGTCACCGACATCGGTGTGGCGAGGTCCACGTCGAGCAGGACCGAACTGGAGAAGTCCCCGACGAGACGGTCCACCTCGTCGTGCAGGGGCTCCCGGTCGAAGGCGGGCAGGTTGAGCAGGAAACGGTCGGTGCTGCTCCACGCCCCGATCGTTTCCGCGAATACCGTCGCGAGCACCCCGGCGGTGGTCAACCCGGCACGCTGTGCCCGCGCTCGCAATCGTGCCGCACGCTCCGGGGACAGCCAGTGGCTGCGCCGGTCGATCCGCGCGCCGCCACCCGGCGCGTCGGCGGTCAGCAGCGGAAGTTCGGGCGCTGCGGGCAGTTCCGCCAGCTGCGTTCGCCACCACTGCCGGGCATGTTCCCGAGCGGTGGCACGCACCCGGCCACGGTCGGCGAGGTACTGGCCGTAGTGGTACTCCAGCGCAGGCAGTGCCCCGGAGCCGTGCTCGTAGAACATGGTCAGGTCGGCGAGGAGATTACGCAGGCTCAGCGCGTCGCCGGCGATCATGTCCAGGTCCAGGTGCACGCGGGTCCGGCCACCGGGCAGTAACGAGAGCTGGAGGTCGATGACCTCGCCCGCCCCGACATCCATGCGCCGGTGCGAGCAGGTGTCGCGGGTCGATGCCAGGCGCCGAAGCCGCTCCGGTTCGGGAAGTTCCCGCAGGTCGTGCACGACGAGTCCGGGCCAAGAGCCGAGCTCGGTCACCCACTGCATACCGGTGCCGTCGATCGTCACCCGCAGCATGGGGTGCCGCGCGATCAGGTCCCGCATGGCGCGCTCGAGCCGGTCCGGTTCGACGCCTTCGTGATCGAATTCGCTGTAGAAGTGCGCGGCGACATCGCCCAGGTCTTGTGTCCGGGTGCGTCCGATCCAGAAGGCATGTTGCATCAACGCCAGCGGAAAGGGCTGCGAACAGTCGACGGCCACCGGCCGCTCGGTGCAGTCGGGTGGTTCGGCAACGCCGGTTTCGCTGTCGCCCAGGAGTTTCTGCCAGGCGTCGAGCGTCGGGGTCCGCACGAGATCCCGGAATTCCACCCGTCTACCCGCTTTTCGCATGAGCCCGGAGATCCGCATAACGGTCACCGAATCGAGGCCCAGTGCCAGGAGATCGGCGTCGTCGGTCAGATCATCCACCGGTACACCGGTCAGGATGCTGACTTCCTGCCGTAGTCGGGCTACGCCCCAGGCCACCTCTTTCGTCGTTCCTACGAGTGGCAAACGGAGCTTTCCCTGCATCACAGTCCCAACTAGCAAACGATAACCATTTTCATTAGTGCTATAATTTACGACGTGCCGACGGCTTCGGTCAAGCGACCTCTTCCGTTCGGCGATACGAAACACAGTGGCGCCGAACCTCTTCGGCAGAACACAGGAAGTAGGCATGGCAGCTCACCAGCGACTCATGAACATGATGTTCGGAACGATCTGCTCCCAAGTCGTCGGCACCGCCGCCCGCCTCGGGCTCGCCGATCACCTCGGCGACAACGAACTCGACCACCGCGAACTGGCCGAGCTCACCGACACCCACCCCGGCGCACTCGCGCGGCTCCTGCGCGCACTGGCCGCGTTGGAGATCGTCATCGAAACCCACCCCGGCACATTTCGATTGGGTGCGGCGGGTCTGCCGCTGCGCACCGACCGCCCGGACTCCCAGGCGGCGGCCGTACTGCTGTTCACCGACCCGGCCCTGCTGGATTCCTGGAAACTCACCGAGGAGGCGGTACGCACCGGACAGCCGACCTTCGCCGGGCTCTACGGCACCGACTTCTTCAGCTTCCTCGCCACCAAACCGGAATTGTCCGAACGGTTCAACGCGACGATGCGGCAGGTCAGCCTGCCCATCGCACAGCTGATCCCGGTGAGCTACGACTTCACCCGGTACCACACCGTGATCGATATCGGCGGCGGCGACGGCACTCTGCTCGCGCAGATCCTGCACGGTGCCCGCGCATCACACGGCGTGGTCTTCGATTCGCCCACCGGTGTCGCCGAGGCCAGCGCGACCCTCACCGCGGCGGGGGTCGCCGATCGCTGCCGCATCACAGCCGGCGACTTCTTCTCCGCGGTACCCCAGGGCGGAGACCTGTACGTACTCAAGAACATCCTGCACGACTGGGACGACGAGCGCTGCGTCACCATTCTCGAGCAGTGTCATAAGGCGATGCCCGCCGGCGGGCGCCTGCTGATCGTGGAATCCGTACTTCCCGATGCGGTCGATACCGCGAATCCTGCCCCCTACCTCACCGATATCAGCATGCTCGTCAATATGGGCGGCCAGGAACGGACCCGCAACGAGTACGAAACACTGTGCCGCCGTGCGGGTTTCGAAGTCACCGCGGTGCACCCGACTGTTCTGCCCACGTCGTACTCGCTGATCGAGGCAACACCGGTCTGAACGGATATACCTCATGCTCGACAAGTCCCGGCCGATCGTGGTCGACCTGCTGTCCGAAGACTTCCACGAACGGGCCCACACCGTCTACGACGAGCTGCGCGCCCTGGCACCGGTCGTCTTCGCCGAACTTCCGCAACAACCGGGCCGGGGATTCTGGATGATCACCGGATATGCGGCCGCCGAAACCGCACTGCGCGATCACCGGCTGGCGAACAACCCCCGCGCACTCCTGTCTCCCGAACAACTCGCCGCCAGAGCACGCGCCCGGATCCCGGAGCCACCGCACACCATGCTGCTGTCCGACCCGCCGGAACACACCCGGCTACGGCGGGCCGCGCAGCAGGCGTTCACGTCCCGCTCGGTCACCGCGTTGCGCCCCGCAGTGGTCCGCCATGCCGGACGGCTCCTGGACGAGGCGGAAAAGGCGGCCCGAGCCGGCGACGGCACTGTCGACCTGCTGCACACCTATGCCTATCCCCTGTCGCTGACCGTACTCGGGGAGATCCTCGGCTTTCCCGAAGCGTGGCACCCCGGCCTGCACGACCTCGCTGTTCGAGCGGCCACCGCGTCCACCCCGCTGTCCGGCCCCGACCCCGCCCTGCGCGACCAGCTCGAGAGCTACACCGGCGATCTGGTCCTCCGCAAACGTGACAACCCCGGAGACGACCTGGTCAGCCGGCTCGTCTACCCGAAGTCCGGTAAGGACGCACTGTCCGACGGCGAACTGAGGGCCATGATCGGCCTGCTCGTCGCCGCGGGTTTCGAGACATCGGCCAGTCTCATCGCCAGCGCCACTCTGGCCCTACTCGGCGACCCCGACCAATGGGCGGCCCTACGCGACGAGCCGGTTCTCGCCGCCCCCACCGTGGAAGAGACCATGCGCTACTGGGGCCCCGTCGAATCGGCGACGATGCGCCTCGCGCTCGAACCGCTGGAACTCGGCGGCCGGCGCATCGAACGCGGCGATCGAGTCCTGGTGTTCACCGCCGCCGCCAACCGCGACCCCGCCCACGTCACCGATCCACACCGCTTCGACATCCACCGCACGCCCCGGCCTCACCTCGGGTTCAGCGGCGGCATCCACAACTGCATGGGCGCCGCGCTGGCCCGCACCGAAGTCGCCATCGCCCTCACCACCCTCACCACCCGCTGGCCCCGGCTGCGCCTTGCGGCGCCGGCGGCCGAGTCGCGCTGGCGTCCCGGTATGGGACTGCGCGGCCTGCGTCGCCTGCCGGTACGCCCCTGAACCCGGCCATCTCGTGAATCCGGGCACCGCTTCCGCGGCCGGGCACCAGTACAAGAGCACAAGGAGTTCGATCATGTCATCCCCGACCGACGCCCAGTACGATGTCGCCATTCTGGGCGCCGGAATCGCCGGCAGCACCCTGGCCACCATCCTGGCCCGTCACAAACTGAAGGTCCTGCTCATCGACTCGGGCCTACATCCACGCTTCGCCATCGGCGAATCCACCATTCCGCACGCGACGACCACGATGCATATCCTCGCCGAGCGTTACGACATCCCTGAATTCAAGGCGCTGGCCAACTTCGCCGACACCGCCGAGCATGTGACCAAGACCTGCGGGCAGAAACAGAACTTCGGGTTCGTCTACCACGAGCAAGGCCGGCCCGCCGATCCGGGCAAAGCAAATCAGGTCGTCCTGGCCTCCGGGTACCGCCGCGCCGAATCGCATTGGTTCCGGCAGGATATCGACTCCTACGCATTCCACCTCGCCGTTCACTACGGCGCAGAGGCCCGGCAGCACACCCGTATCGACGATATCGAGATCGACCCCGCCCGCGGCGCCCGGCTGCGCTCCACATCCGGTGCGGCGTTCGAGGCGAAGTATCTGGTGGACGCCACCGGCTTCCGCTCGGTGCTGGCCGATCGGTTCGGGCTCCGCGAACAACCCACCCGGGCGCGCACCCACTCCCGTTCCCTGTTCACCCATATGATCGGCGTGCAACCGTTCGACGATATCGCACCGGTCCACTACAACCCGCCGACCCGGTGGCACAACGGAACCCTGCACCACGTCTTCGACGGCGGCTGGCTCTGGGTGATCCCGTTCGACAACAACGACAAATCGATGAATCCGCTGTGCAGTGTCGGACTCACCCTGACCGGCAGCGCGGTTTTCGACGACCGGCCGGCGCCGGAACAGGAATTCGATGATTTCCTCGAGCGATTCCCGGCCGTGGCGAAACAATTCGAGAATGCCACGGCCGTCCGGCCCTGGGTGAGTACCGGACGTCTGCAATATTCTGCATCCGATACGGTGGGGGACCGTTTCTGCCTGACCGCACAGTCCGCCGGGGCAATCGACGCACTGTTCTCCCGCGGGCTCGCGAACTCCTTCCAAACCGTGAACGCCCTGGCCTGGCGGATCATCGAAGCCGCACGCGACGATGACTGGTCGACCGAGAAGTTCGCCGGTCTCGACGCACTCCAGCAGCGCATGTACGACGTGCACGACGATCTCGCCTACTCGTCGTATGTGGGATTTCGCCACTATGCCCTGTGGGACGCGATCTTCCGGGTGTGGCACACCTACAGCTTCTACACCGACGCTGCCTTGGAACACGCCTTGTCCAGGTATTTCACCAGTCAGGACGATCAGGTGTTCCGGGCTCTGGAACCCGGTGACTCCCCGCTGACGCAGGCGGTGCGAGGGCTACTGGCCGATGCGCGCACGACCTGCGAAGCGGTCGATCGCGGCGAGTTGACGCCCACGGACGCTGCGACGGCGATCATCGACCGGATCAACCGGGAACGGTTCTTCCCCGACTACCTGCCCCACGGGAACCCGGAACTCAAATACATCGACATCTCCCAGGACAAGGCGATGGATTTCATGCGGTGGACCCGCGCCGAGGCACCGCGGTGGATCAAAGAATCGTTTGCCTGACCCTGCGCCGAAATCCGGGAGACGACCGGTCGGCGCGGTTCCGATCGCGACTGCTCGTCTCCCGGACGGCATCTCCTCGAACCGGATTGCGAGAACGATGAACCGGCCCACCACCCTCGGCATCGACGACTGTGCGCATACCGTGCACTCGCACAACACCGACCCTTTGAACTTGGCCGCCGCCGTGGCGGCCTCCGGACGGCTCACCGACTACGTCGTCTACGAACAGCCGGGACGCTGGTACGTGGCCGGCAATCCGATCGGCGCGGTGACCGTCGGACCCGGCCGCCTGCACAGCACCCTCGGCGGCGACCACACCGAATCCTGGAGCGGTAACCCCTGGCCACGGATCCACGCCGCACTCGGCCGGGCACCGGTACCCGGGTGGCGTGCCTACGGCTGGGCCTGCTTCGAACTCTATCGCCCGGACACCGCCGCACCGGACGATATTCTCGCCCACTTCATGGTCCCCGGCGTGGAACTGGAGATCACCGAAACCGAGGTGCACATCCGTCGCTACGGCGCGCCGTTCGAATTCGAACTACCGCATACCTCCGCCCCCGCGCCGGCGCCCACACCCGTACCTGTCGACACGGTCGATACCGCCTACCTGGTGCGAGTGCAGGATGCGCTGGACCGGATCCGGCACGGCGAGTTCCACAAAGTGATCATGTCCCGCCGAGTGGACGTGCCGTTCGCGGTGGATATGCCCGCCAGCTACGCCGCGGTCCGCCGGATGAACGCCCCGGCCCGCTCGTTCCTGCTGGACCTCGGCGGCTGGCAGGCAGCCGGTGTCAGCCCGGAGACCGTTCTCGAAGCCGACGGCGCCGGGCTGGCCACCACCCAGCCGCTGGCCGGTACCCGCGCCCGAACCGGTGACGCAGAACGCGACCGGGCGCTGCGCGACGATCTGCTCTCCGACCCGAAAGAGATCTACGAGCACGCCACCTCCGTGCGGCTGGCCTACACCGAACTCGACAGTGTCGGCAGCCCCACGCGGGTCAGCGAATTCCTCACCGTGAAAGAGCGCGGCAGCGTCCAACACCTCGCGTCGCGGGTCGAAACCCTGTTACCCGCCGGCCGGACTTCCTGGGACGCCCTCGCCGCTGTGTATCCCGCCATCACGGCGTCCGGTATTCCCAAAGCACCCGCCTGCGCCGCGATCGACGACCTCGAACCCGGCACCCGCGGCCTCTACAGCGGTGCCGTCGTACGAGCCGACAGCACCGGATCTCTCGATGCCGCGCTCGTGCTGCGCGCGGTCTATCAACGCGGTGGGCGAAGCTGGCTGCGTGCCGGAGCCGGCGTGGTCACCGGCTCGACCCCCGCACGCGAACACGAGGAGACCTGCGAAAAACTGGCGTGTATCGCCCCCTACCTCGTGCCCGTGCGGTCCGGAAGCCCGGGGCCGGCCCCGGCGGGAGCATGACCGGAAAGACCTCTGGCCGCTGTCCCCGTACCTGACGCCGGGACCACCCGCGTAGGGCTCGGAACCACCGTGGCAGCGATTAGCGATCCTGCGCAGAACCGCATACCACCGCCCTCGTCTCCGATTATCCGGTGACGAGGGCGATGGGCCCTCCCAGAACTATGCCGAGGCAGTGACCCGCCAGTGCCGGGCCCGGGTCTGTGCCTCCCACATCGCGCGGTAGCGGCCCTGCTGTGCCAGCAGTTCGTCGTGGGTGCCCCGCTCGGAGACCCGGCCGTCCTCCAGGACCAGGATCTGGTCCGCCGCCACCACGGTGGAGAGCCGGTGCGCGATCACGATGACCGTCTTCTCCGCGACCAGCGCGTCGATGGCGTCCTGGACATACACTTCGCTCTCGGTGTCCAGCGCGGCGGTCGGTTCGTCCAACAGGACGATCGGCGCGTTCTTCAGAATCGCGCGGGCGATTGAAATGCGCTGGCGTTCGCCGCCGGACAATGCGCCGCCGATTTCGCCGACACGGGTGTCGTACCCGTGTGGCAGTCGTTCCACGAAGGTATGCACGTTGGCGGCCCTGGCCGCGGCTTCGATCTCTTCCTGGCTCGCGTCGGGTGCAGCCATCGCGATATTCGCGCGGATCGTATCGTCGAACAGATACACATCCTGGAACACCACCGCGATATTGCGATAGATCTCCACCGGGTCGAGTGCACCCAGGTCGAGGCCGCCGATGCGCACACTGCCGCCATCCGGGTCCGCATACCTGGTCAGCAACCTGGTCACCGTCGTTTTGCCCGATCCCGACGGGCCCACCAGCGCGGTGAGCGATCGGGCGGGAGCGGCGAAGGAGACTCCGCGCAACACCTGGGCGCCACCGGAATACCCGAAGTGCACATCGTCGAATTCGATGTCGTAGGCGCTGATTCGCGCCGCCGGGTCGCCCACGGGCAGTGCCGGGGCATCGAGCACCTCGCCGACCCGTTCCAGCGCCGAGTCGGTGATCTCGAAAATCGATGAGAGGTTGGCCATGGTCGACAACGGCTCGGCGAAACGCACCGCCGCGGCCACCATGGCGATCAGCAAGGCCGCCGACATGTCCAGATCCAGCACCAGCGCCGCCCCGGTCGCGGCCATTGCCACCAGACACAGTTGGACGACACTGGACGCCAGCAGTCCCGGCCAGGTCAGCCGCTTCTGCATGGCCGACATGGCTTCGTTCTGCTCTTGCAGAGTCTCGACCAGCCGCTGCGACGAGCTCCCGATCTGCCCGGTGGCGCGCAGCACCGGCAAACCCTGCACGTATTCGACCACCCGGCCGGCGGCCGCGGCATCGGCCGCATCGGTTCGGCGTGCCCCCGCCCCGGTGATCTGCTGGATCCGGCGGACGAACAACACCGCGAACGGCAGCGATACCGCGAGCACCAGCCCCAGCCGCCAATCGATAGCGATAATGATTACGCCGATGACCGCCGGAACCGTGACCATCTGGATGAACAGCAACGCCATCCCGGACGAACTCATCGTCGCATTGGCGACATTGCTGCCCATCACCGTGGTGAGATCCCCCGCGGCCCGGCGTTCGAGATCCGCCTGCGGCATGGTTCGCAGCTTGTCGCCCAAGCGCATCCGGGTAGCGGCGAGCACATCGGCCCACCGGCCGAACTCGAACCGCAACTGCGCGTAGTGGAATGCCGCCTGGGCCACCCAGCAGGCCACCAGTACACCGAACCAGCTCCACACGACGGTGGTGTTCACATCCGGTTGGCTCAGCTCGTACAGGATCGGGATCAGCGTGGCATACGCGGCCGCCTGCAGGACAGAACTGAGAAAGGCCCACCACAGGGTGCGGCGGAACTCGTCCCGGTAGTCTCCGGCGGCGAGCAACATCAGCCCCAGGATTCGCCTCATCGGTTCGTAGCCTCCTTGTTCTCGGCTCCGCCGAGGGCCTCCTTGTTCTCGGCTCCGCCGAGGGCCTCCTTGTTCTCGGCTCCGCCGAGGGCTTTCTCGATCTTGCCGCTGCCCAGTCCCCACCCCCGGGCGCGCTGATGATGGTCCCAGAGCCGGGCGTAGCGGCCGCCGGATGCGAGCAGTTCGGTATGTGTACCGGATTCGGACACCCGGCCGGATTCGAGCACCACGATCTGATCCGCGTCGACGATCGTCGACAGCCGATGGGCAACCACCAGCACCGTACGACCGCGGGTGAGTTCGGCGATCGCCGCCTGGATGGCGGCCTCGTTCTCCGGATCGGCGAACGAGGTCGCCTCGTCGAGAATCACGATGGGCGCGTCCGCGAGCAGTGCCCGGGCGATGGTGATGCGCTGACGCTGCCCGCCGGACAGCCGGGCACCGCGCTCACCCACCGGTGTGTCGTAGCCGTGCGGCAGTTCCGAGACGATGAAATCGTGCGCCTGCGCGGCTCGCGCGGCGGCCTCGACCTCGGCATCGGTGGCCGCGGGACGGGCAAGCCGGATATTTTCCTTCACGGTGTCGGAAAGCAGGAACGGGTCCTGGAAGACCATCGCCAACTGCCCGAGCAGATCCGCCGAGGCGATCCGGCGGACATCCACCCCACCGACGAGCACCTGCCCGCAATCCACATCCCAGAACCGCGGAATCAGCCGGGCGACTGTCGATTTACCCGATCCGGACGGCCCGACCAGCGCGCAGACGGTACCGCTCGGAACTGTCAGGTCCACCCCGTCGAGCGCGGCCCGGCCCGCACCCCCGTAACCGAAGCGAACGGACCGGAATTCGATCGACCCGTCGGCCGGGGTCTGCGGGTTCTCCGGTTCCGGCAGCGGCGCTGTGTCGAGCAGTTCGACAATACGCGCGGCACCGGCTTTGGAGTCGTTGATCAGGTTGGACAGGTTCATCAGCGGCACCACCGATTCCACCGGCAGGGTGCCGATGAGGATCGCCGCGACCAGTTGCGCCGGCGACATCGATCCGTTCGCCGTGAGCCAGCTCCCCACGGCGGTGACGATCAGGATGGTGGGCAGCGGCGCCACCGTCAGATTGGCGAAGATCATCGCGCTGCGATTGTTGTTCTGCCAGACCGTCGTTGCGACGTTGAACTGCCGGACTCGGTCGACGAAGCGCCGGAACGACACCGTACCGTCGTCGAAGGTCCGCACCACCGGCATACCCTGCACGAATTCGACCGTCGCCGCGTTGATCGCTTCGTTGGCCTCGTCGTAGCGACGCCGGGTCTCGACGTAATCCCGCAGTGTCAGTTGCATCCCGATGAAAACCACAGGCAGGAACACCGCGACGGCGAGCAGGAGCCGCCAGTCCACGAAGCCCAGCGCCACCAGCGCCGCAATGGGCTGGGCCACCGTGAATCCGGCCAGCGGTACCGCGTCGGCCACTGCCATGTGCAGACCGCGCACATCGTCTTGCACAATCTTTTTCACCGCCCCCGAGCCCAGGCGTTGTGCCTCACCCAGCGGAACCCGGCCCAGATGTGCGGCGAGATCGCTGCGCAGCCGCTGCTCGAGATCGAAGGACGCCAGGTGCGAGAGCAGGAAAGACCATGCGCGCATGGCGAATCGGACGAGGAACCCGGCCGCGGCGAGTACCAGGAAGGCCACCACCGTCGCGGTCTCGGTGTCGGCATCGAACAACTCGCCCAGCGCCAGCGCCAATCCCACGAAACCGGCCACACCGGCCGCTCCGCCGACCGCACCCACCGCCGCTGACGCACCGAGCCGGCCACGGACCGGCTCGGTCACCCGCAACAGCGCGCTGCCGGGCGTCACCTCGGCCCGCTCGGTAGTCGTTCGAGGCCCCTGCCCCACCTCTGCTACTCGGAGCGACGCCCCGGTATCACCCATTGTCACGGCTCCTGTCCGTAATGCACGAGAAACTGCCGCCCGGGCGGCGGCACAGTGCCCCCGATATCGAATCGAAGCCCTGCTTCATCGTCATCGACAGCCACGACTCCGGGAAACGATTATCATTGTCGAATAGGCGAACCCTAACACACCACCGCGCCCGGCACAGCCGACCCGAGCCGCCGTCCTTCCGCCACACACCGACGCGCGCCACCGACAGCACTGCGCCCACAATCCCGCCACCGCAGGCCGCCGGAAACCGTGGCGATCGAGTGTTCGTCCGCCACCGTTCGACCAGCTGAAACCCAATCGCCGACGCGCTTGCCCGACATCGCCCACCCGCTTCCCGCATCGGGCTATGTTGAGCACGTGGGTGAAGCGATATCGCTCGGTGAGGTCCAAGAGACTCTGCTGGTTCCCCTGTACGGCCGCGCGCAGGATGCCGAGCGACCGGACAGCATCCTCCGCGATACCAGGGCCATCGAACTGGTCTCGGCCCTCGACTACGACTTCGCGAAGTTCCGCGGCCCCGCACTCGGCGGCTCGGTGCTGCGCGCCGCCATCTTCGACGAATACCTCCGCAGCCACCTGGCCGACCATCCCGACACCACAGTGGTGGACCTCGGTTGCGGCCTGTCCACTCGCTTCGACCGCCTCGACAACGGCCGATTGCATTGGTTCGATCTCGACCTGCCCGACACGATGGCATTGCGCCGCAAGTTCTTCACCGACAGCGACCGCTACACGATGATCGAGGGCTCGATCATCGACACCGATTGGTTCGATCGGGTCCGCGAACCCGGTAACCAGGTGTTCCTGCTGAGTGAGGCAGTCCTGCTGTACTTTTCCGCCGAGACCGTGCACACCACCTTGGCACAGATAGCCGAAGGTTTCCCGGGCAGTCGACTGGTTCTCGACACCGGCGGCAGAGTCATGATGGGCAGCCAGGACCGCAATCCGGTGTTCAAACAGCTCACCGCTCGCATGAAATGGATCTGCGACGACCCGCGCACCTTGGTGAACCATGGGCTGCGACTGCTGGATTCCCGCACTTTCGCTTCTCCTCAACCGGCCGTTGCCGGGCGCTGGCCGCGACGGTACCGGGTCGGGATGAAGGTACTACGCGCGGTCTTTCCACCCGCGGTCACCACCTACAAACTGAACCTCTTCGAAACCACGGCACCCGCCTCCGGAGGCGATTGAGCAGATGACGAGGCCGACCTCGCATTCCGCCGTTCTGGCTCACGCCTGAAGACCCAAGCCCCCCAACGGTCGACATCCTCGTTACCGGCGAGACCTACGGACCGGCGGCGAAGTGGGTCCGCGACAAAACCACTGCCGCTGCAAGAACTTTCGGCGCAGCCGAGAAGCGTCCGGTGCCGACCGCAGCCGGCCTCGGCACCCGATCGGCGAACAACGCCCGCCGCGTTGCCGGTGCGAGATGCCGGATTCCACCGCAACACTCGGCTCCGCGCCGGCGGCATGCAGGACAGCGCCGAGCCGTTCGGCCGGCGCCGGCCCACATCGCCGCGGAGAGCAGGTGCAGGTACTCGGCGGCCGGCGCTTACACCGCGTAGCCGGTCACCGGGGACGCCGTCCGGTGGCCAGAATCCCCGGGTGGATCAGGTGGTAACCGGGTTCGTCCAAGACGTAGCGGTCACTACCCGGTGTCAGTGCGGCTTCGATACCGGCCAGATCCGCCGCCGTCGCGCCGACCTGCCGGCCGCATTCCCGGAGGGAGGTCAGATGTTCCGGCCACACCACCGCTTCCAGATACGCTCGCACCTCGGGGTCGTCGCCGAAACCGACTCGCGGCAGCACGGTGAGGGCGATATCGGTCAAACCGGCGGCCTGCAGCCAGCCGATATGGCGGTCGTGGTGATGCGGACCGTCCTCGGGCAGGCCCCAGCGCCGCAGCGAGGCCGCGCCGATCAGTCGCTCCCATCGCGAATGCCCGGGCAGGAAAGTGGCCCGGTAATAACCCGAGTAGAACAGGCCGAGCACACCGCCGGGTTTCAGCGATCCCGCAAGCCCGGCAGTCACCGCGGCGGGATCGTCGAAATTACCCGGCCAGATCACCTCGCCCGCCCAGACGGCATCGAATCCAGCGGCCTCGGCGGCCGGCACCTCGCGCAGGTCGGCGCGCCGCACCGAGACCCGGTCGGCCACTCCGCATTGTTCGGCGTATTCGCCCGCAAGGGCGACCACTCCCGGGTCGAGGTCGATGGCCTCTACCCGGGCGCCGGTCGCGGCCAAAGCGGGCAGCGCACCACCCGCACCGGTGCCGACGTCGAGGACCCGACTGCCGGGCACAATCGCCATACCGGCGATCGCGGCCGATACCAGCGGCTCCATGAACTTCCTGTTGGCCAGGAGATATGTGCTGAATACGGGATCGAGTGTTTCCGTGCTCATCGCGCACCCCGGTATTTCATGACAGACCCGATTCGCCGCTCAGCCCTGGCGGCCCTTGAAGCGCGGATTCTTCTTGTTGATCACGTAAAGCTTGCCCCGTCGCCGCACGACCTGCGCTCCGGGCTGGTTCTTCAGCGACCGAATCGATTTCCGGACCTTCATCGACACTCCTTATGAAAACGGTTTTCATTACAATATAGGATTCGAGCGGTCGCGTGAATACGGGAGGTCCGCCCACGGGCGGCCGATACGGTTGTCGCGATGGTCACCGCGGGCCGGCGGCGGGCGCCGACGCACTGCGCTGCGCCTTGTCCCACGCGCGGCCAGATAGCAGGCGCAGGCCGTTGAGGCCGACGATTACGGTGGAGCCTTCGTGTCCGGCGACACCGAGCGGTAGCGGGAGGTGCCCGATCAGGTCCCAGACAACGAGGACTGCGATGAAGCCGGCCGCGATCGCGAGGTTGGCGAGCACGACCCGGCGGGCGCGGCGGGCCAGCGCGATCACAGCGGGAACGGTGCTCAGATCGTCGCGCACCACCACCGCATCGGCGGTCTGCAGGGTCAAATCGGATCCGGCTGCGCCCATGGCAATTCCGGCATGGGCGGCGGCCAGGGCCGGTGCGTCGTTCACGCCGTCCCCGACGACCGTCACCCGCTCCCCCGCACCCTCGAGCTCGCGCACAGCAGCGACCTTGTCCTCGGGCATCAGGCCGGCGCGCACGTCGGTGATGGCGACCCGCTCGGCGAGCCGGGCGGCGGTGGCGGGGTTGTCACCGGTGAGCAGCGCCGGCGCGGACCCCGTCAGCTCGGTGATCGCCGCGACTGCCGCGGGTGCTTCCGGGCGCAGCCGGTCGGCGAGGCCGAGGACAGCGAGCGGGATCCGGTCGCACAGTACGACCACAGCGGTACGGCCACCCTTTTGTAGTTCGTCGGCGACGGCGGCGGCCTCGAGCACCGCGGGATCGGAGTTGCCGAGCAGCGCTGCTGCCGGAGAGCAGACACGGACGGAATACCCCTCGACGACCGCCGACACGCCCTGACCGGGCCGGGCACTGAATTCCTCGGCGACGGGCAGTGGCAGGCCGCGACGGCGGGCGGCGCGGACCACGGCCGTCGCCATGGGGTGTTCGCTGCCGTACTCGGCGGCTGCGGCCAGCCGCAGGATCTGCTCCTCGGTGAAAGAGGTTCCGGCCAACGGGCGGATTTCGGTCAGTTCGGGGGCACCACGTGTCAGCGTGCCGGTCTTGTCGAAGGCGACGCGGGTGGTGGTGCCGAGCCGCTCCAGCACCACGGCGGATTTGACCAGTACGCCGTGCCGGCCGGCGTTGGCGATGGCCGCCAGCAGCGGCGGCATGGTGGCGAGGACAACCGCGCACGGCGAGGCGACGATCATGAAGGTCATGGCGCGCAACAGTGCGGATTGCAGATCGGCGCCGAACAGCAGCGGTACGCCGAAAACAGCGAGGGTGACCGCGACCATGCCCACCGAATAACGCTGCTCGATCTTCTCGATGAACAACTGGGTTTCGGCTTTGGTCCGGCCGGCCTCTTCGACCAGTCCGGCGATCCTGGCCACGACGGAGTCCTCGGCGCGCCGGTCCACCCGTATCCGCAGTGCGCCGGTGCCGTTGAGGGTTCCGGCATACACTTCGTCGCCGGCGGATTTGTCCACCGGCATCGATTCACCGGTGACGGTGGCCTGATCTACTTCACCGGCTCCGGCGATCACTGTCCCGTCGGCGGCGATCCGGTCGCCGGGGCGGACCAGGATCACATCGCCGATCGCCAGATCCACGGCGGCGACGGTCTCCTCTTCACCTGCGTCGGTGAGCCGGGCGGCGGTATCGGGGGCCAGTTGCAGCAGCCCGCGCAGCGAATCCTCGGTCCGTGCGGTGGCCAGCGCTTCCAGGGCGCCGGAGGTTGCGAAGATGACGATCAGCAGAGCACCGTCGAGAACCTGGCCGATGGCGGCGGCGCCGACGGCTGCGACCACCATCAGCAGATCCACGTCCAGCTTCTTCTCCCGCAATGCGCGCACGCCCGCCAGCCCCGGCGCCCAGCCGCCGGTGGCGTAACAGGCCAGATACAGCGCCCACCACAGCCACGCCGGCGCCCCCAGCCATTGCGTGACCAGCCCGAGCAGGAACAGCAGCAGCGCCGCACCCGCCCAGCGCGCCTCGGGGAGCGTGAACAGCAATGGCGCCTGCGGCGCGGCGGCCGACCGGCTGGGTGCGGCTGTAGTGGTCGGAACCACGAGGGACCTCCAAGATTCGGAGCAGAGTCGAATCGAACATATCAGAACACATGAAGACGTGTTCATTTATTCAAAACGACTGCGCTAGAATCCGTGCTCATGGGACATGGGGTCGAAGGCCGCGACCGGCCGACCGCGCGATTGGACGCCGAGTCCGCCGCGCGCGTGGCGACCACGCTGCAGGCGCTCGCCACGCCCAGCCGGCTACTGATACTCAGCGAACTCCGCCAGGGCTCCCGTGCGGTCTCCGAACTCGCCGACGCGGTCGGCATGGAACAGTCGGCGGTCTCCCACCAGCTCCGGCTGCTCCGCAATCTCGGGCTGGTCACCGGCACGCGATCGGGTCGCAGTATCGTCTACGGCCTCTACGACAACCACGTCGCTCAACTACTCGACGAAGCCGTCTATCACAGCGAACACCTTCGCCTCGGCCTACCCGACCAGGACGAAGCCCCCACCACGCAAACCCCTGCCTGAGAATCGTCATTCGACGCGAGAGGGCCGACGGAAGCCGACTCGCTCGGAAACTGCCTCGATCCGGACACAGAAAGTACGGTCGACCAGGAGGCCCATCGGTGATACGCGCAGTGTGGAATGGCGTGGTGCTCGCCGAAACACCGCGCACGATACGGCTCGAAGGCAACCACTATTTCCCGCCCGAATCACTGCACCGTCAGTACTTCGGCGAAAGCCGGAAGAAATCGCTGTGCCCCTGGAAAGGACTGGCACGCTACTACACGGTGACCGTCGGCGACATGGTGAACCCCGACGCCGGTTGGTACTACCCGAATCCGACCCCGCCCGCGCGGCGGATCGAGAACCACGTTGCATTCGGCAACGGCGTCGAGGTTGTGGGCGAGCCCGAATAACCCGGCACGGACGTGATGGACGCGCGGAGGAAAGCACATATGCCGTGGCGTCCGATCCGGCCGGGAATTCGGATTGCCGCACTGGAAAGTGGGTAGCCGCGCGGGAGTCGGCGGGTCGCCGATGACCCGGTGTCAGCTGCCGGAACGCACGATGCGGTGACGACCCGCCCGTATCCGCGGTTTCCTGGTCGGCCATTCGAAAGGAACAGGCGTTGTGCATTATCTCGACAAGGCGAAACAAGAGCTGATAGCGCTCGTGGGTAGAGCTGTGGGGCCGGTGAGCGGCAGCAGCAGCCAGACCTTGACCGTGCGCTGCCCACGCGCCGTGGCCGAACGGTTCTGGCGTGACCCCGCGTGCCTGTCGCGCGTCTTCCGCGGAATGGCCGACGTTCGGTCGACCGGGCCGGACCGCTACGAGTGGGCGGTGCAGCGAACCGGCGCGGAGTCCATCACCTGGGAGAGCACCCTTGTCACGACAGGCAACGGCGTGCGATTCGTCGATGCGAACGATACCGACCTGGTACAGATCGAACTCGGGTTCGCGGATGCACCGCACGAGGCGGGCACCGAGGTCCGGATATCGGGACATGCCCCGCTGCCGGAACAGCTCACCGGCGCGGCCCTGTTCACGGTCCTCTACCGGGGGCGTGCGCTGTTGCAAACAGGCGAGGTACCGACGCTCGAGCACAACCCGAGCGCCCGCCGGCCGACCGGGGAGGCATGATGCGTGCACTGTGCTGGAACGGCGTCAACGATCTCGCGGTGGAAACCGTACCCGACCCGGTACTGGTGAACCCGCACGATGTGATCGTGCGGGTGAAACTGACGACCACCTGCGGTTCGGACCTGCATTTCATCGACGGATACCTCCCGGGGATGCGCGCGGGAGACGTATTCGGCCACGAGTTCATGGGCGAGGTCGTCGAAGCCGGCCGGGAGGTCACCGAGACACAGGTGGGGGCCCGCGTCGTCGTGCCGTCGTTCATCGGCTGCGGGTCCTGCCGCTACTGCGATCGCGACCTGTATTCGGTCTGCGACACCACCAACCCCAACGCCGCTCTGCAACAGCCCGTCTTCGGGTATCCGACCGGCGGTATCTACGGCTACACCCACCCCTTCGGGGGATATCAGGGATCGCACGCACATTACATCCGCGTGCCGTTCGGGGATACCAACTGTTTTACCGTCCCCGAGGGCGTCACCGACGAACAGGCCCTGTTCTGCTCCGATGCGGTGCCCACCGGTCTCATGGGCGCCGACTTCTGCGATATTTCGCCCGGCGATACCGTCGCGGTGTGGGGCGGCGGTGGCGTGGGGTTGATGGCCGCCCATTCCGCGCGGCTGCTGGGCGCGGACCGAGTCGTCGTCATCGACCGGTTTCCCGAGCGGCTGGCCTTGGCGCGCGAACGATTCGACGCGGTCACGATCGACTACACACAGACCGACAGCGTCCCGGAGGCACTGCGGGAGATCACCGGCGGCCGAGGCCCGGACGCATGCATCGACGCGGTCGGGATGGAGGCGCACGGCACCGGTCTGCAGCAGGCCTACGACCGTGTCAAACAACTGCTGCGCCTGGAAACCGACCGTGCCACGCCGCTGCGTGAAGCCATCCTCGCCTGCGGCAAAGGCGGTGTGGTCGCCGTGCTCGGTGTCTACGGGCTCACCGACAAATTCCCGATGGGCGTGGTGACCAACAAGAGCCTCACGATCCGCACCGCCCAGCAGCACGGGCAGCGGTACATGCCGAGGATGTTCGACTACATCGAACAAGGCGACCTCGACCCGTCCTATCTGATCACCCATGACCTACCGCTGGAGGACGCCGTGCGCGGCTACGAAATGTTCAAGACGAAAGAGCACGGATGCATCCGGGCGGTCTTCCGGCCGTGAGCGCCTCGCCGTCCCTGAGCAGCCGGGCACTGATGATCGCCGGCTACGCGATCCTGGTCGCGGCGGTGACGCTGCTGGGCGGCTGCACCGGCCGGCAACTGCCCCACGGTATGAGCGCCGGCGATCTGGTGCGCACCGCCTTCGCGGCGCACAAACTGTCCCGGCTGATCACCAAAGGTGCTGTGACCGCGCCGGTGCGGGCGCCGTTCACCAAGCCTACCGGCGACGGCGGACCGGGCGAGGTGATGGAACAGCCGAAGCCCGGAAACGGGGCGATGGCAAGCATCGGAGAGCTACTCAGCTGCCCGTTCTGCTTCGACGTCTGGCTCATCACCGCGTTGACGGTCGGACGGGTTTTCGCCCCGCGGGTCACCCGCACGGTGACCGACGCAGCCGCGGCCCTGGCCGGCGCGGACTTCCTGCATCTCGCCTACGCCGGCGCCCAGCAGATCGCCGAGGGTGAACTACCGACCCCGCACCGTTGACCTCCCGCCTCGGTCCGCCGCGATACCGCGAGCCGAGGCCGTCATATCGCAGCGCGCCGATATGCCTCCTGCACGGCCGCCGGGATCCGGCCGCGGTCGGGGACATCGTGACCGTTGTTCCGCGCCCATTCACGCACTGCCTTCGCATCTTTCGATCGTCCGGTGGCGACGCCTCTGGTGCGGCCCCGGCCTCCGGTCCGGCGGGCGAAGGGCACCCATTTCGCCATACTCGCGCGGAATTCCCGCGCGTTCGCCTCGCTCAAATCGATCTCGTACAGCACTCCGTCGATCCCGAACGACACCGTCTCCGCCGCCGCGGACCGGCCGTCCAGATCATCGACCACAGTGACAACAACCTTGCGCGCCACGCTCCATACCTCCACTCACCGACCCACTGGATTACCCAAACATCCCGCGGCACAGTAGCAGTCACCGATATCCGGCCTCATGAGCAACGCCGGGCGAACCGGCGATTCCCGAGCATTCGCGTACGGAACCCGCTCGGGTCCAGGGCTTTCCGTGCGCCGGTTCAGCGGGTGCGGCTCGCCTCGGCCAGGGACGCAGCGAGCAGGTCGTAGTCGACATCTCGCCCTCGGCGATATCGGCGGTCTTACGTTCACCGTTGCCCATCGACCTGAACACGCCCTCGACCGCCTCGATGTCCGAAGCGTCGAACACCATGAACGACACCTTGTTCTTCGCTGCGTGGATCACCGCGGCATGCTGCCCGTTCTTCGGGAAGTGCGGTTGCCGTACCGGATCCGCTCTTCGACGGCGGGGATCGCCTTGTGGATCGTTGCGCGCAACTGCCGGCACACGTCGATCTGCCAGGACGGCAGTTTGTCGATGTATCGAGTTACTTCGTCGTCCATGTGGATCCGGCTCGGAATCGGGCGGCGCCGACGGTGCCGACGGTGCGCGATAGCCGGAGCGGCGTCACAGAGTGCAAATATGAACACAGCCTGATAGTTAGCCACCTAACTATCAGGCGACGAATAGGATTGTTGTATGAGTGAGAAACCCTCCGTACCCGACTCGGTCGACTCTGTCGTCGCGGCTTGGGCGCGTGAACGCCCGGACCTCGACCTCACGGCGATCGGTATCGTCGGCCGTCTCGGCCGGGCCGCGCTGCTCCTGCGCCCGGAACAGGAACGAGTATTCACCGAATTCGGACTGCAACGCGGGGAATTCGATGTGCTGGCGACTTTGCGCCGGGCGGGCGAACCCTACATCCTGACGCCCTCACAGCTCTCGGCAACTCTGCTGCTCACACGAGCGGGCATGACCAACCGGATCGACCGGCTGGTGGCCTCCGGCCTCGTCGAACGCACACTCGACCCCAACGATCGGCGTAGTTTCCATGTCCGGCTGACCGAAAAGGGCTTCACCACGGTGGACGAGGCGATGACCGCGCATACCGCCAATGTCACGCGCCTGCTCGCCGCCCTCCCCGCAACCGGGCAGGCAGCCCTCGAAGACCTCTTACGGACTCTGCTGCACACACTGGAAGCACCGGACGGCCGGGCCGCCGGGTAGTCCCGCGCGGGTTTCGGACGTCGGGGGCCATCGCGCCGGCTCGGGACGAAAATCGAAACGGACCTCGCCGCCCGGAGCCGAGACGGTATCTCCGCCGGCCCGCGCGCCCCGGCGGGCGTGCACACGACGGTGGCGGATCAGGCGGCCATTACATCCGCCACCGCACGACGTGGGGTTTCGGCGAGCGGAGCCGCACTACCGGCGGCCCAGCCCACGCGAACCATGGCCTGCGGGTAGGCGCAGTCGTGCAGGAGACCGGTACGAATGTCCTGACGGGAGTCGAGCATGCCGAGGGGTTCGGTCTGCAAACTCGTCGCCAAGCCGAGTCCGGTCGCGGTCAGCAAGAGGGCGCTGATCGCCTCCCCGGCGCGCAACTGGGCGCGACGATCATCGTACGGGGTGCCCACGACCAGCCATTGGGCGCCGTCGGGCCGGTCGGCGGGGTCCAGGAGGGCAGGCTCGGCAAAACTGCGCACCGGAATCTCGCCGGCGTGGCGGGGTGCGGGGGCATTGCGGGAGGGCACGCCGTCGGCGCTCCGGCCGGGACCGCTCCAGCGAGCAATCTCGGCCTGGTAGGCGGGATCGGCACTGTGCAGTTAGGCAGCGTGCCGCATCGGTGCGGCCAGCCGCGGCAGCAGCGGATCCGGAACCTGCCGGACAGCGGCACCGTAGGCACTGGCCTGGCCCGCGAGGGCGCGGATATGCCCGGCGGGGATCGGACGGGGCAGGTAGCGGCGGCGGTCGGTCCGCCGCAAGAGAATAGCGGCGGCCTGTTCGATCTGCGCGTCGGAGGGGCGCTGCCGGATGGTGCGCACGGTGGCCAGGTGGCCGGGATCGGCGGGATCCGGGCAGTACTCCACGCTGGTCGACCAGTTGAGCGCGGCCAGGGCGATGCACAGATGGTGCAGCGCAGCGCCGCAGCTGATGATCAGGGCCCGCTGGAAGGGGTCGGTGGCAGTGAGCTGGCGATCGGAATCGGCGAAGAGCTGGATTCCGGTGGCAGTCGGCCGCCACCGCCACGGCTGGGTGTTGTGGACCGACGGCGCTCGGACGGCGAGACCGAGTGCGATATCGATGGCCTCACGGTCCGGGATCGCGGCGAACATCTGTGGTTGTCCTTCCGATCACATGACTGGTTTGGGGATGTGGTCGCCGCCAACCGGCCGCCGGCCGCGGCGGAACCCGGACGGCGGCGTGTATCACCGCGGCACGCCGGCCGGTGGACCACGGCCGCGACGGCGATTGCGCTGGTCCCGAGGGTAGACATTCGCGCGGAAGCCGGCATCGTGGTGCCGGCCGGAGAACCGGCAAGCCGTTCCCGTTCGGGCCGGTCCACGATTCGCGGATTCCACAGCCGCCCAGCATATTCCGTTCCCCTGACCGTTCTCTGTCCGGCCGCGGGCCGCCGGTGTGATGTTGGCCATGAGCGCCGTGACGTCCGGCCACACCGGGCACCGGCGCCGCGACACGCGCGACGCCACGCTGTTTCCCGCACCGAATGCCGGGTAGATCGCCAGTACGCTGGGCAACCTCCCCTGGTTTCCGGCTGTGACAGATGCGATACACCGAGGAAAGGGATGCACACCATGCTGATACGTCGGCTTGCCCGGCCGCTGCTGGCGAGTACGTTCGTCGCGAACGGCGTCGAAACCCTGATGCATCCGCAATCACGGGTACAGGAAGCGTCGAACCTGGTGGTCAAAGGGCAGGAATCGCTGCCGTCGAATGTCGCATCGTCGCTCCCCTCCGACCCGGACACGCTGGTCAAGGTCACCGCGGCCGTCCAGATCGCGGGCGGCACGCTGCTGGCGCTGGGTAAGGCGCCGCGGCCCGCGGCGCTGGCCCTGGCGGCCACCGTGGTGCCGGCGACGGTCACCGAACAGAATTTCTGGGCCGAAACCGACCCCGAACGCAAGGCCGCGAAGCGGACCGCATTCCTGAAGGATATGGGTCTGCTGGGTGGGCTGATGATCGCCGCGGCGGATACCGCGGGCAAACCGTCGCTGGGCTGGCGGGGCCGGCGGGCCGCCCGTAAGGCCGCGGCCACGGTCGGCGGCGCCCTGCCGGTCGGCGCGTCGAGCCGTAACGGAACCGGCGAGATGGCGCGCCACCAGTTACAGCAGGCCGCGGAGCGCGGCCAGGAGCTCGCGGGCACCGTCGCCGGTAAAGGGGCGGAATTGGCCGAACTCACCCGCGAACGTGGCCCGGACTGGGCCGAGGCGGCCAAACACCGCGGTTCCGAATGGGCCGATATCGCCAAGCACCGGGGGAGCGAACTGGCCGAGATCGCCAAGCATCGCGGCGGCGAACTGGCCGATACCGTGCAGAATCGCGGGCCCGGATGGGCCGAGGCGGCCAAGGGCCGCGCCGCCGAAATAGGGGATATCGCCAAGCACCGAGGCGGCGAATTGGCCGATACCGCCCAGGCCCGGGGCCCGGTATGGGCGGAGACGGCGAAGCGGCGGGCAGCGGGACTGGCCGATGTCGCCAAGCACCGGGGCGAGGAGGTCGCGGAAGCCGCCAAACATCGAGGCAGCGAACTCGCCGGGACCGCCCAGGCCAAGGGACCGGAATTGACCGAGGCCGCCAAGAATCGTGCCGCCGGTCTCGCCGATTATTCGAAGAACCGCGGCGGTGAACTCGGCGCGGCGGCGAAGCAGCAGCGCGCCCAGTTGAAGAAACAGCGGGCACAACTGGAGAAGGCATACCGGAAGGGACGGGCGGACGCGGCGAAGCACCGCTGACCCCATACCGGCGATGCCCGGGCACGGTCACCGTGCCCGGGCATCCACTTATCGAGGTACGTCCCGCGGACGAGTTCTCGGCCCGGGCGGTGTCGCGGCGGCCGGCGGTTATTCGAGCCAGACCAAACAGAAGGTGTGTCCCACCGGGTCCGTGTACACCCGGAACGTATCCGTGGTCTGGATGAGGGTGGCGCCCAGGGCGAGAACCGCGGGTTCGGCGACTTCCACATCGGCGACGCGGATATCCAGATGAATCTGCTGGGAACCCGCCGGGTCGGGAAAGCTCGGGGGCCGGTACTGCGGGCAGAGCTGGAAGGCGAGGCGGCGGCCCTGCGGATCGGCCATCGCCACCCAGGTGTCGTCGCTTTCCGGCCGGACTATCTCCCCACCGAGCAGACCGAGATAGAACTCGGCCAGTTTCCACGGGTCCGGGCAGTCCAGAACGACTGTGCGCAAACCCTCGACACCTGCGGCGGCCATGGACAGCCCTCCTTCTCGACCGGACAACTGTCACGGCATACCCGGGCGAACACCGGGAAAAACCTCGCCGCACCGCACCGGCCGGGTGGTTGCCGTTCAGGCCGTCGCCGCGACCTCTTCGTAGACCTCACCCGCGGCCGCGGACAGCAGCCGTTCGGCCATCTCCTGTTTCAGCACCGTGAGCCGGGCGTCTTCCTCGGGCGTCCGGCCGGTTTTCGCGCCGAGTGCGATGAACTCGTCGGTGACGAACCCCGCATCGCGCAGCTGCACTCGCACGGTTTTTCCGCGGTAACCGAATTCCCAGACATACCGGGCGAGAGTGGTACCGCGGGAGGTCGCTGCGAGATCGGCGTCGACGGTGAATCGGTCACCGGTGACGGCCCGCAGCGCCATCTCGATGGCGTCACGACCGCCCGGTCCGGGGAACGCGGTGCGGACGGTGACCGCACGACGTTCGACCGTACCGAGCACGGCGACGGCGTCACGCATGGCGCAGTAGGCGTGGGCGACACCGCCGGGAAAGCCCGGGCCGTGGTACTTCATGAGGTCGGCATACGAGATATTCAACGGCACACCGTTTTCGTGGACGGTAAGCATTGGTCCTTCTTTCACTGTTCGCGATATCGAGGATCGACCGGTAGGGCGCAGTCCTCAGAGTCTGGGCCGAACTGGGCTCACCGCACGGCGAGTGGTTCCGGCGGCCATGGCGGTACCAGTCGACCGCACACTCGTCGAAGTGCGAATTCAGGCTAGCCTCACCTTTTTCGCGGGTGTCAAGCGGGCTCGTTTCACTTGCTTGCGAGCGCGTTCGGCCACCAGACCTTCGGGCCGACCAGGGTGAACAACGCCGGAATGACCACGGTGCGCACCAGGAACGTATCCAGCACGATGCCGATACCGACGATGATGCCGAGCTGGGTGAGCGTGATCAGCGGCAGCACACCGAGAACACAGAACACCGCCGCCAGCACGATGCCCGCACTGGTGATCACCGCGCCCGTCGCCGAAACCGCGCGCACCATACCGGCGACAGTGCCGTGGTCCGGGGTCTCCTCACGGGCCCGGGTCACCAGGAAGATGGTGTAGTCGACGCCCAGCGCCACCAGGAAGAGGAAGGCGAACAGCGGTGTCGTGGTGTCCAGGGCCGGGAAGCCGAACAGATGAGTGCCGACCACACTGCCCAGACCGAGGGCCGCGAGCGCGCTCAGCACGGTGACCGCGATCAGCAGCACCGCGGCGGGTACGGCCCGCAGCAGCACCAGCAGTACCGCGAAGACCACCACCAGGATCAGCGGGATGACCAGGAACTGATCGCCGCGGGCGGCATCGCGGGTATCGAGAGCCTGCGCGTCACTGCCGCCGACCAGCGCTTCCGCCGCGGGCACCTCGGCCAGCGCCGCACGCATCCGCTCGATCGTGTCGAAGGCCCGCGCGGATTCCGGCGCGGCGTCGAGCGTAACCATCCACCGATCCGTACCCGCATGACTGCCGGCCGGGTTCACCGCCGAGATCGCCGGAACGGCCGACAAGGCCCCGCGCACCTCGTCGCCGGTCCCATGGCGGGCCAGCACGATCGTGGGATCGGAAGAGCCGGACGGGAAATGCGCCGCCAAGGTATCGAAACCGTCGACCGATTCCGCCTCGACCCGGAACTGCTCGGTCTGCGACAACCCGATGGATACTCCGAAAAGACCGGCGCAACAGCCGAGCAGGACCACGATCGCCGCCGCCGATACGGTCGCCGGCCGCCCCACGACCCAGGTCGCGACCCGGTGCCAGACGCCCCGCTCGGTGATGTCGTCCGCGCGCAACCGCGGAACGAACGGCCAGAAGACGTTCCGGCCGCACAATGCGAGCGCGGGCGGCAACGCCAGCAGGACGAACACCACGGCGACCAGCAGTCCCGCCGCGGCCATCAACCCCAGCGACCGCGTGTTGGGCAGAGTCGCCAGCAACAGGGTGCACAGGGCGAGGACCACGGTGACGTTACTGGCCAGGATGGCCGGGCCGGCGCGGCGCACCGCTTCGCGTAGTGCATGCCGGTGGTCGCGGTAGCGGTGTAGTTCGTCGCGGTAGCGGGAGACCAGCAACAGGGCGTAATTCGTACCCGCGCCGAACACCAGAACGCTGGTTATACCGGAGGTGGAACCGTCGAAACTCAGCTCGGTCAGCCGGGCCAGCGCGGTACCGGCACTCGTCGCGGTCCGGTCGGCGAGGCCGATCACCAGCAGCGGGAGCAGCCACAGCACGGGAGACCGGTAAGTGATGATCAGCAGCACCGCGACCACCAGTGCGGTGACCGCCAGCAGGGTGATATCCGCGCCGGCGAACGAATCGGCGATATCGGCGCCGAACGCGGGACCGCCGGTTATCTGCATGATCAGTCCGGGCGGGGTCTGCTGCGCCGCCACCTCGCGGAGCCGGTCGATCTCCTCGGTGAGGGTTTCGCCGCTGAGTTCGGTCGATACGCTCGCCCGGCCCAGCGCAGCCGCACCGTCGGGCGAGCGCACGAGCCCCGGACCGCCCGCCTCCGTGCCCGCGACCGCACCGACGGCCGCTTCGGCCGCCGCGAGGTCGCGTTCGGTGAGCGCAGCGCCGTCGGCGCGGCTGATCACGATGATGACCGGGGCGTCCGCGCCGCCGGGGAATTCGGCCACCGCGGCCTTCACCCGCGCGGATTCCGACGATTCCGGTAGCGAGGTCGGCGCCCGGCCGGCGTCGTCGTTGCTGCCGACCCCGAGAATCGCCGCGCAGGCCGCGACGACGACGGCGACGAGTAGCCACCACGAACGGCGGCCGGTGACCAGTGCGGCATAGCGCTCCCACGCATTCACCCGGCCGACTATTTCAGAAACTGAAATAATACGCAAGATCGCGACTACACTCGGTGCGCCGATCAGAACAGGGAGGACCTCCGAGCGTGACACCAACAGGCGACACGGCCGATACCGCGGCGCGCGACTCCGCCGAGACCGATATCGCCACCGATATCCGCGCGCTCACCGCGATCTCCGAGCAGATCGCCCACCTCTTCGCTCATTCGCACGGCCTGCGCAGCACCGATTTCCGCGCGCTCATGCATATCGCCACCGCCGATGCCGAAGGCCGGCCGCTCACCGCCGGACAACTCCGCGAACTCATGGGCCTGTCCCCCGCGGCCATCACCTACCTGGTGGAACGAATGATCGCCTCGGGCCATATCGAGCGGGAAATCGACGCCCGCGACCGCCGGCGCGTCCTGCTGCACTATGCCGAGCACGGGATGGCGGTGGCCGGCGAATTCTTCTCCCCGCTGGGCCGGCGCACCCGCGCCGCCATGACCGCTCTGCCGACCGATGATCTGCGCGCCGCCCACCGGGTGCTCCAATCGGTGGTCGCCGCCATGCGGGACCACCACACCGCGCTCACCGAGCAACGGCCGGCCGGCAGCTGACGAAAGATCTCGAACGGATCGAAACGAAAGATCGACGGGGTGGCCGAATCCGTCGCGCGGACACATCCGGTATGACCACAGGTCGCCGCGCGGCGCGGCCCGGGTGATTACGTCGGTGCCAGACGGGTACAGCGCATCGACAGGAGGTGTGTCATGCCGAAAGAATGGACAGGTAAACAGGAACGGCAGTACGAGCACATCAAGGATTCGGAGCAGGATCGCGGCGCGGGCACGAAACGTGCGAAGGAGATCGCCGCCCGCACGGTCAACAAGAACCGCGCGCAATCCGGCCGGTCGAAAACCGCGAGCCGCTCATCGATCCGGGATATGTCACCGCAACAGCGCGGCGGGAAGCGGTCGCACAGCAGCGGACCGAAGGGCCAGACCCGTGACCAGCTGTACAACGAGGCACGGCGCCGCCGGATACCAGGCCGTTCGAAGATGAGCAAGGACGAACTCGCCGACGCGCTGGGCCGGTCGTAACGAAGATGGGCGCCACCGCGAAACCTGTCGGGGCGGCCGAGTTCGTCCCCGCCGACGCCGATCTGGACACGGTCCGGGCAGCGGCCGCGGGCTGCCGTGGTTGCGATCTGTACCGCAATGCCACCCAGACCGTGTTCGGCGAAGGTCCCGTCGATGCGTCGGTGGTCATGGTCGGCGAACAGCCCGGCGACCAGGAGGACACCCAGGGGCAGCCGTTCGTCGGCCCGGCCGGGCGGCTCCTGGACCGGGCCCTCGACGAGGCGGGTTTCGACCGCGAGGCGGTCTACCTGACGAACGCGGTGAAACATTTCAAATTCGCCGAACGCGGTAAACGCAGGATCCACAAGCAGCCCAGCCGCACCGAGGTGGTCGCGTGCTCGGCCTGGCTGGCGACCGAGCTCGAGCTGGTGGCGCCGGATCTGGTGGTATGCCTGGGCGCGGTCGCCGCGAAGGCTCTTCTCGGTCCGTCCGCCACCGTCGGCGAACTCCGCGGACAGGTCGTGCAACGGCCGGATTACCGGATCACCGCCACCGTGCATCCGTCCTCGGTGCTGCGTGCGCCCGACCGCACAACCGCCTACGCGGAATTCCTCGACGATCTCGCCCGCATCCGCGCGGCCGCCGCCCGGGATTGAGCCGTTCAGCGGGTGGGCCCGAGATCCAGTCGCCGGGTGACCCGGTCCACGAGATCCGGTGGCATGCCCGGTTCACGACGCGCGGCCAGCGCTTCGCGGCGGCCGGCTTCGGTGAGTTCGGTTCTGATCCGTTTGACCGTGGCCGCCAGCCGGGCCTCCCGTTCCACCTGCGCCCGTGTCTGCTCACCGGCGGCCTCGGGATCGGCCCGGGCCATGCGTTTACGGACGCCTTCCCGCAATCGTTCGTAGAGCTCGTCGGGGATGTCCTCGGATTCGGCGAGTTCCTCGAGCCGGGCCAGTTCGGCGTCGACGACACGTTTCCACAGGTCCCGTTCCAGCCGGCGTTCGGCGCGGGTATCGGCGTGCACACCGGTGAACCGAACGATCAGCGGCAGTGTCGGCCCTTGGATGAGCAGGGTGAACAGCACCACCGCGAATGCGGTGAACAGGATCTCGGTGCGGCCGGGAAAATCGGCGCCCGCTTCGGTGGCCAAGGGAATGGCCAGCGCCAGCGCGACGGTCGCCACCCCGCGCATACCGGTCCACCAGGTGACCACGGTTTCCCGCCAGGTGTACGGCTCGTCGGCGTCCTCGTCGCGCCACCAGGTGCCCCGAAGCCACCAGGTCACCATCAGCCAGACGAGCCGCAGAACCACGACCACGGCCACCACCGCGGCCGCGCCGGCCACCAATTGCGGCCAGTCGTCACCGGTGGCGGCGAGTACAGCGCTCAGTTCGAGACCGATCAGGCCGAACGCGAAACCGCTGATCAGCAACTCGGTGATATCCCAGAACGATTCACCCACCATCCGGTACGCGGAATCGCCGAACTCGATCGCCGCGTCGGTGAGGTACAGCGCACACACCAAGACCGCCAGCACCCCGGAGCCGCCCCACGATTCGGCGAGTCCATACGCCGCGAACGGAAGCAGCAGGCTCAGCGCCACCTGCCAGCTCGCCTCGGCGAGGTATCCCGTGAGTTTGCTACCCAGCATGCCGAGCAGCAGTCCGACAACCACCGCCACAACGGCCGAGACGACGAATTCGAGACCGGCGTGCGTGGCCGAGAAATGCCCGGTGACCACCGCCTCGATCGCGACGGAATAGATCACGATCGCGGTGACGTCGTTGAACAGTCCTTCGCCGCCGAGTACCACCACCAGCCGCCGCGGTAACCCGAGCCGGCCGGCCAGCGCGGTCGCGGCCACGGGATCCGGCGGCGCGACCATCGCCCCGAGCACGACGGCCGCGGCCAGCGGCAGGCCGGGGTACCAGGCGTGGAATACGGCGGCGACCGCCGCCGCGGTCGCGATCACCAACCCCACCGCACGTAGCACGATGGGTTCCCAGTTCTCCGCGAACTGGCGCCAGGAGGTGCGGCGCGCGGCGGCGTAGAGCAGCGGCGGCAATACCAGCGGCAAGATCAAGTCCGGCGGTATCCGGATCTGGGGAACGAACGGCAGCAGCGCAAGCACACAGCCGAACAGTGTCATCAGCACCGCGGAGGCCACGCCGATCCGGCGGCCCAGCGCCTCGGCGAGGACCGCGGCGAACAGAAGCGTGAACATCAGCACCAACTGGTCCATGACCGTCCAGTCTGCGATGTGCGGGCCGTTGCGGCCGGGTGCAATGCCGGAGTACGGCGAAATCGGCATCTTGCGCGAAGCTCCGGCGAAGGGGCGCTATCAACTTGAACTCCGGAAGAATCTGCCCCGCAGGTTATTTCGCGGCAACCGGGAAACTCACCGTTTCCTTGGCCTTGCGAACGATTACGAGGCACACTTTAGGTACTCACAGGGTCGACGCGGCCGATCGGACGCGGGGGCGAGGGCAGAGCATGAGAATCAGGCCGCGGCAGCAGCTGTTGGATCTGTGGCAGGCGGTACTCGCCTGCTGCTATCGGGACGAGGAATGGAGCTGGGGCGGCCGCGACGGCGCCAATTCCATCAGCGATGCCGAACAACTGCTGTGCCTGCTGTATCCGGCCACCGAACTCGAGGCGTTCGCGGTGGACCAGCCGAACTATATGGCCGCCGATACCCGCCTGGCACTCGAGCCGTTCGGCGAAGAAACCCGGATCGGCGGCGTCCTGGTCGGCCTGCTGGAGGACTATCTGCAGCGCTACACGAGCCCGGAAGGTGATCCCGTCTTCGCCGCCGGCAGCTACCTGCATCCCGCCGAAGACCGCCCGCTCACCGCGGAAGAGCTCGAACTCGAGGTGGTCGACTCCTATTCGATGTCGCTGAGCCTCTGTATCGCGGCACTGCGGTTCCTGCGCGGTTACCAGCGTTTCGTCAGCGGTGAGGTGCGGCGTGAGGCGCGCCGGCTCAGCGAGCGGATTCCGGAGGTGATCGACGCGGTGGGAGTCCGGCTGACCGCGGCGATGGCAGGGCTGGTCCGCAGTTTCGTGATCCACACACCGGAACCGAGATCCGAGGCCGGGCAAGCGATTCTGCACATGATCAACCAGAATCACGCGCCTGATGACGAGGTGATCGCCCGGCTGTCGGCCCGGCTGGAACGGTTACGTGTGCAGGCCGCGAACGAGGTCCGTCTCAGCCAGGCCAGCGAGGTGGACGTCGCCGACGACCGGCGGCTCTTCGAATGCGGCTGGGGCTGGGGCATCGTCCGCACCGCGGAACCCATCGATTTCGTTCCGAGCGCGGTCGGCCGGCTACCGGGCCATGCCGAACCCCGCCCCTACCTGTATTTCACGGCGGTGGCGCTGGACGGTATCAGCGACCTGTCCTCCCAGCGCATCCGAGAACTCGATCTACTCACCGACGAACAACGAAAACTGGCCGACGCGCTGCAGTTGCGGTTCGAACTCGCCCGCAACTACTGGGCGACGGTGGCCCAGTTCGGCGGTGGCCGCTGGCCGCTCGAGGACATCCCCTGGCGCACCTCCGACGGCGAGGAATCGGACTATTTCAGCCTCACCGTCACCGCGATGCTCATCCAGGACCTCGTGTACCGCGACAGCACCGAGGACCTCGCCCGTACGGTCGCCGTCTTCGACCAGCTGGCCCGCCGCGGCCGCATAACCAGCCGCCTCACCGCCGGTGATCCGGCCGCGATCCTGCACTATCCCGGGGTCCGGCTCGGTCTTTCCGGGAGCGAGGAGATCAGCGGCGGGGCCGCACTGCGCTGGCATGTCCCCGATTTCGTGACGATGATGCTGAAACGCTGCCTGCAGGCCGCGCGATTGCGCACCGACGTCGGCACCCGCGATCAGCTGATGGCGCTCGCCGAAGCCGCCATGGATCACCTCGACCGGCGGGTCCTGCGCGAAGGACCCGCGGCCGGGCTGTGGGACGATCCCGTCGCCCTGCTCGGCCCCTCGGTCGCACCCGGCCCCGGGCCCTCCTGGTTCGTCACCGAACGGATCATGGAATGTCTCGTGATCGCCTACGACACGTTCCGGGAAGCACCGCTGGCACCGAGCAGTATGGTCGCCCGCGCCATCGACCTGATGAGCGAGGCCGACCATCTGCTCAATCAGGAAGAACTCGAGGTGGAAGGCGCCGATCCGACGCCGAAACAGGCCGCGGTCAACCGGATCCGGCAAACTTTGGACCGCGCCCGCAGTGTGCTGCGGGAACGCCCCGGTACGGCCTACAGCCTGGCGACCCAGGCCCTGGTGCAGCTCGACGAACTGGCGTACGCGCGCCAGGACGCGACCCGGTGAGGCGGCGTAAGTGCTTATTTTCTCCACATCCGACAAGGGCGGCACCGGCCGGTCGGTGACCAGCTGTAACCTCGCGTACCGGCTCTGCCTCACCGGCCGCAACGTCGCCTATGTCGATTTCGATTTCGGTTCCCCGACCGCCGGTGCGCTGTACGAGATCAGCACGGTCGAACGGGGTATCGCCGACGGCGGTGTGCACTCCTACCTGCTCGGGGAGAGCGGTACCGCGGCCCGCGTGGATGTCGGCACGGCCACCGACCGCCCGGAACTCAAACGCATCGGCCCGCGCGCAGGCCGATTGGTGTTGTTCCCCGGCGACGAGGGCGGCGCCGAATTCCTCACCACCAACGATGCCGTGGTGAACCGATGCGCGGAATTGCTGGTGGCGCTGGAACAGGAATTCCGGGTGGTGTTCGTCGACCTCAGCGCCGGCCGATCGGTCGCCCTGGAACTCGCCCTGCAGGCCACCGCGTTGCCGCAGTTGCGCAACCGCACCATCCGCTGGCTGATCTTCCACCGGTGGACCCGCCAGCACATCCTGGCCGCTGCCGGGCTGGTCCACGGCCCGCACGGCCTGCTGGAGACCGGGTCGGTCTGCGGCCACGATCCCGCCGAACTCCTCGGCTCCACCCGCTATGTGCGCACCGCCGTACCCCATGCCCATTCGCATCCGGTCGCGCAGCGCGCCGCGCAGGCCGCCTGGCTACAGGAGCAGGATGTGGCGCTGCGCCGGCTCGCGACCACGAACCGGCTCGGCGCCACCGCCGTCCTGGGCGAAACCCCCATGGAGCCCGTTTTGCAGTGGCGCGAGCAACTGATCCTGGACAGCGATGTGAACGCCCATATCGCCAACCCGGAGACCGCGTCGGCCTACACCGAACTGGCCCGCCTGCTCGTCGACACCGCCATGTGGGAGAGGCTTTGAGAGAGATGCGTGATACGCAGGCATACAGCGAGGCCACCGAACAGCCGTGGATCGCGCCGGTGCCCTTGTCACATCTGTCGATCGAGGTCGGCCATTTCTATCTCAACGACATCATCGGTGATCCGGATCGCGTGCGGGCCGAGTTCCGTCGCATCGTCCCGCTGGTGTCGGCGTTCATCGAATCGGCGCGGGTCGACTTCGGTCCCGGTGCCCGCGTCAGCACCTGCTACCTGATCGACGACTACTTCCAGCCCGATACCGATCCCGCCGAAATCCTGGGCAAACTGCTCGACGCCGCCGATGCCGCCGGGTTGACCATCGACTATCTCGCCCGCGAATCGGGCTGCTGGCAGACGTCGCCGTTCGCCGACGGCGTCCCCGCGGGTGAGGCGATCCCGATCGCGGAGATGGTGGCCGCGCGGATCGTCGCCGAACCCGCACCGCCGGAGACCGGAAGACGGCCGCCCACCGCGGAATCGGGCTGGTTGTGCAACGGCCGCCGTTCGTCCGAGCACGAACAGGCGATGGCCATGCGCAACCGCTCGTATCAGCCTCCGGAGGAGTTCGGGCGGCGTGAGCATTCGATCTTCCTCGATGTGCAATTGTGGAGCAAACAGGTAGTGGCCGGGCGCACGGAGACCAAGTGGTCGTGTCCGTTCCTGGCCGCGGTATGGCATCTACTGCGCCTCGGTATGCTGCGGTATCACGGTGCGCCCGTGGTGGTTCCGCAGCCGTGGCGGGGGGAGCCCTGGCCGCGCCGCTGGCCGGAGGTTCCACCGGTGCTACAACTGCGGCCCGAGGCGGCGCCGTTCGCGGCCTACAAGACACTGTCGATGCTGCCGAAACGCTATATCGGGATCGAGCACGCGGTCCGCCTGGTACTCGATCATCTGGATCTCGACGACGATGTGGTGGAACAGGTCGTCGCCGCCGGCGCCGCCGACGAGATCCCGGTGACCGTTTCCCGCAAGATCAGCGAGCGGCTGTCGCACCTACTCCTCGACGGGTCTTGAGATGGTATCGGCCACTCCCCTGGTCGTCCTCGGCGAGGTGCGCACCTGCCTGCTTCCTTCGGCCGCCGCTCTGGCCCGCGCCGAAGCGGGTGATCTGCTGGCGCTCATGCCGGGTCGCGCGGTCCGCTGGCGGGAGCGGCCGGGCACCCTCGGGGTGTCCCCGGTCACCGCGGTGGGTGTCGATTGCGACCTCGCCCTGGGCGAACAGACCGCGCGGATCGTCGGTACCGTCGCCACCAGTGTTTCCCTGACCGGCGGACGGGTGCTGCAATCGTCGGCACATACCCGGATTCTGCGCGCCGCCGAACGTCGGCGGCAGACGTGGTCGCATTACATCAGCCGAAAGGGCATCACGGAGGTCATCACCCGCATCCCGGAGCGAGAGACCGCCGGAAACGACTTGGTCGAAAGCTATCTCACCCAGGCACCGCACCCGGAACAATTGGACCTCGCCTCTATCAGCGAACGCCTGCTGGGCCGGGTGCGCGCCCACCCCCAACTGGATCAGAACCCGCCGGTGCAGGCCGGTACGACCCGCCTGCGCTGGGCCGCACGGATCGGCGGCAGCGCCGGCCCCGCCGCCTCGCTGCGCCTGGACGACGATACGGTCCGCTCGGTGCGGTTGATCCTGCGCGACGAAACCGATATAGCCGCGGCGCAGCGGTTCTGTGAAGATCTCGCCGTCCACGACTGGCTGCTGACGGTCTTGGCCGATGTCTTGGACGAGGCCGACCGCTTCGCCCTGCACAGCAGCGAACGGATGGATATCCTCGCGCCCGCGCTCGAACATCTCACCGGCTTGTGGATGCCGGGCGCTCATACTCCGCCCGCGTTGCGCACATTGTGGAAGGACTTCCAGAACGACCCGGGATTCAACAAACAGTGGACCACCCTGCTGGGCCGCCTCCGCGACAATATCGCCGTCGCGACGCTCTACACCTTGCGGCACAATGCGGTCGGCAACGATTGGTAGCCGCCGGCTTTACATCCGGAACCATTTGCGCACCAGGAGCGCGAAGAATACCGACATCGACACGACACCGGCCCACCCCTCGAGCACGAACAACGCCTGCGCCTCGGCGGGCATGTCACCGGTATCGTCCAGCCCCGGCGGGCTCAGGAAACTCATCACGCCCAGATAGACCGTGCCGCCCTCGCTGTTGTCTTCCCCCTCCAGCGGTAAAGCCACCGCGATCCCGGTGAACACCGTGATCTGGGCGACCACCCAGCCCAGCAGCCAGGAGGGCCGGTAGCCGTGCCCGCACAGCACATCCGATCCGAATCCCGCCCAGCGCCGCAGCCCCGGTGGGAGCGCCCGCGTCTCGGCTCTGGCGAGCAGCAGACCGCAGCGGTCCTCGGATTCGTTGTCCTCGTTGATCCGGTACAGCGCCACCGCCCGCCGATAGGCCAGCGCCGCATGAGTATCCAGCCGCGCCTGCGCCAGCTGGGCGCCGATCCGCTCGTACTCTTCGGCCAACAGCGTGTTCTGGCGACTGCTGAGCTTGAGCGGACCACGGAATTCCACTTCCGCGGCGATCAACGCGGCCACTACGACGCTGGGTACCCGCCACTCCTCTTCGTCCGCGGCCGGATGCCGGGCGGCGGCGTAGAGATGTGGGAAAACCAGGGTGCCGGAATGTTTGCGGCGCGCGCTCGGTGGATCGTATTCGTCGAGTACCGCCTCGACCCGGGCGTCCAGCTCGTCCAGCGCCATCCGGCCCGGGTGCCGTTGCTGATCGAGGAGTTCGGTGTAAGCCGTTGCGTGCCTTCGGATCCGGGTCGAGGCCGATTTCACGAACGACGGGATCTCGTTCATGACACAGTCTAGCGCTCAGGCGAACTCGTATTCGTAGACATCGCGCGGTTCGCCTGCACCGAAATAGGTCTCGTCGTGTTCACGGGGAACGAAACCGGCCTGTTTGAACAGGCTGCTCGCCGGATGATTGTCCGGCCGGACCGTGAGACGGATACGATGGATGCCCAGTTTCCGGCATACGTTCAGGGTGTGGTCCAGCAGGCCGCGCCCGTACCCCGCCCCCTGGTACCGCTTGGCCACCGCGAACGTGAAAAGTAGTGCCTCCCCCTTCTTTTCGAGCATCAATGCGTAACCGATGACCGCACCCCCCACTTCGGCGACCAGCCATTCATCCCTGTGCAGATCGTAGAGCTGACGTAGCATCAGGTACAGGTACGGCTCCGCGAACACCTCGGCTTCGATGGCCGCGATGTCCTCGAGGTCGGCAAACCGGGCCTGCCGGTATTCCGGCTGCGGCGCCTCCGCGATATCCATGTGCTCCCTAATGCCAGGGCAAAAGCCGTCCGATTCCAGCCTAAGACTTTCGACCGCTCAGTGTAAGGGTCGGGTACATACCTCCTGGGACCTACCGTCCCATGTCCGGCATACCCGGTGGCGCACCCCGCAATCGCTGTCGGTACCAGGTCATACGATGCACCGGTGACCGATTACGACCACCTCGACACCTCCGCCCTGCCCGACCGTCAGCGTCGCATTCTCGCGGCCATCCAGGAGTGGGTGATCCGGCACGGTTATCCGCCGAGCACCCGCCGGCTCGGCGCAGCGGTCGGTCTGCGGTCGGCCTCCTCGGTGTCCAGGCATCTGAAAAGCTTGGAGGAGAAGGGCTTTCTGCGGCGTGGTGCCGGGATGGCGCGGCCCATGGATGTGCGGTTGTTCCTGCATACCGCACCCGGTCGTGCCGCGGATCGCGAGGATGCCGTGGCGGTGCCCATGGTCGGCGATATTGCCGCGGGCACCCCGATCGCCGCCGAGGAGCATGTCGGCGATGTGCTGTCGCTGCCGCGCGAACTGGTCGGGCGGGGCACCGTATTCGGGCTGCGGGTACGCGGGGATTCCATGGTGGACGCCGCGATCTGCGACGGCGATATGGTGGTGGTGCGGCAGCAGCCCGAAGCGCAGTCCGGCGAGATCGTCGCCGCGATGCTGGACGGGGAGGCCACGGTGAAGGTGTTTCGCCGCCGCGGCGGGCATATCTATCTCGAACCCCGCAATCCCGCGTATCCGGTCCTCGACGGTGACCACGCCGTGGTGCTGGGCAAGGTGGTTTCGGTGATGCGGCGGTTATGACGGCACCGGAGCCGGAGTCCGGCCCCCCGCGCCGATGGGGCATGATCGAATCCATGGCCACCGCCCCGGGACCTCGGGTCCCCGAGAATATCGACGAGTTCCGTACGCTCGCCGGCGCCCGGCTGAACACGTTCGAACGGATCGCCGTTCCGGACGATCTGGCCCCCCGGCGCGCCGCGGTGGCGCTGTGCGTGGTGGACAACGGCACCGGGCCGGCGGTGACCGTCATCAAACGCGCCTACCGGGGTCGCAACGCCGGGCAGTGGGGGCTGCCGGGCGGCCGGGTGGAGCGCGGGGAAACCCTCGAACGCGCCGCCGCGCGCGAACTGCACGAAGAACTCGGGCTGGTCGCCGATCCCGCCGAGGTACTCGGTGTTCTCGACGATTTCCCGGCCGCCTCCGGTTTCGCCATCACCCCCATCGTCACGACACTGTCCGATATCGCGGACCTGCAGCCCAGCGCCGACGAAGTGCACTCTGTGCATTTCGTGGACCTGCACCGCCTGGCCGCCGACGGCGCGCCCCATTGGGTGCACCGCGGCGATCCGGATACCCCGGCAACTCCGGAGACCGGCCTGTTGCAGATGCGATTGGCCCCCGATATGACCATCCACGCGCCGACAGGCGCGATGCTCTGGCAGTTCCGGGAGGTCGTGCTGCTCGGGCGACGGTCCGAGGCGGCACGGGTCGCGCATTTCCTGCAGCCCGACTGGACCCATCACTGACGAGCCCGCGCAGACGCTGACATCCGGCTCGGTGCGGTCGGACCGACCCGATCGGCGGCGGACGGCCCTGCGCACATCGGCCGAGCCGATCCCGGAGTCACCCGGTAAAGCACATTGCCCTCGCCTCCGATACCTGTGCGGGTGAGCCGGGGCATGGTTCGACGGCTCGGTCGCGACCGGCCACGGCCAAGACCTCGTCTTTTGCCCGGCGCAGCCCTATCGGCGCTCGAAGTCTCGGCGAAGGTGACCGGCGCGGCCGGCGACCTCCGCCCGGGCTCATCACTCGCGGCGGCGACCCCTGTCGGGTGCCGCGCCGGACTGCTCGCCGTCGGGGACGATATCCGGCTGTTCCTCGGCCAGCCGTTCGTCGAGGGATTCTCCCTCGCGTTGTTCCCGGGGCGTAGTCGCATAGCGATCGGCCGCGGACCAGTCGTCGGGTGGGTCCATCCCCTCTTCCAGCGGGTCGGCGGCCAGTTCGTCCTCGTCCAATTGCTCCTCGGTCGGCGGAACGCTCGCCCATTCGGATACTTCGGCGGATTCCTGACCGATGTCTTCGGTTCCGTTCATGGTCGGCGGGTTGCCCCGCGCCACCGGTCGAAACAGGTATCCACCGATTTCTGTGCTCAGCCGGGAAGCGTCCCGGCGGCCCGCCCGGTTTCGCGATCCTCGGCTCCGCGGCCGCGCCGGCTACCGGTGTAGGCGGCCTCGCGGATGCGCTGCACCACTTGCGGTACCGGTTGCACATCGTCGGGATGGTTGAGCATCGGATCGAAGAAATCCGTCCGGTGTTCTTCCGGATCGGCCCGGCGTAGCGCCAGCTCACCGACCGTCCGTGGGCGCGAGCGCATACCCGCCGCGGTGATCTCGAAATCGAAGGGATGGTCACGCAGATGCTCTTCGAGTTCCGTCAGCCCGGCGCCCTCCGGTTGCGGCCCGGCCGGATCGGCGAAAATCCAGCGCAGACTCGAATCGGGGAAACGGTACGGAAGCAGAGATCCGTACCGGGCATGCGACCAACCGCGAGCCGGGGTGACCACGAACCGGCCGGCCATACCGCGGCCGGTGGTGGCGAGCGCGAAATCCCAGGGGTGTTCGTCGCGCGCCAGCACCCGGAAGCCGATGCCGAGAATATCCGGCACGGTGCCGGGAGTGCCCGTCCCCTTGGACAGCCGGGCGATCACCGCACGGTCACCGGTGCCGAAGAGGTCCTCGAACTCGGGTTCCGCCCGGAAACGCCCGGCCAGCCGGATACCACGGGGATGGAAGAAACGGGCGTGTCGCAGCCGCGCACCGGTGTCGAACGCGGTCCGCACAACGGGAGTGATCGGATCAAGCATCGGTTACCTCCTGTGCCGCGCCCGGCCGACGCCAGTTCTCGTCGCGCACCAACTGACTGGTTTGCGGGCCCATGAGCAGCATCCCACCGTCGACGACGTAGGAGGCGCCGGTGATATAGCCTGCGGCCGGGGTCGCCAGGAACGCGACCACGGAGGCGACCTCGTCGGCGTGGCCGGGCCGGCCCAACGGTAGCCCCGGCCGGGGATGCTCACGCGGGTCGGCATCGTCCTGGCCGGTCATCGGCGTCGAGATCTCCCCGGGCGCCACGGAGTTCACGGTGATGTCGTGTTCGGCCAGTTCCAGTGCCAGCACCTTGGTGAGCGCGCCCAGGCCCGCCTTCGCGGCACAGTACGGCGCCGCCCCGACCTTCGGCGCATGCTCGTGCACGCTGGTGATATTGATGATGCGGCCGCCGCGACCGGCGTCGATCATATGCCGGGCGGCACGTTGAGTGCACAGGAACGATCCGTCGAGATCGACGGAGAGCACATGGCGCCAGGTGTCGAAATCCATATCCATCGCCTTCTGCGAGGAGCCGGTGCCCGCGCAGTTGACCAGGACGTCCAGCCCGCCCAGTTCGCCGGCGAGTTCGTCGATTGCGGCCGTGCTCGTCGGCAGATCGTCGAGGTCGAGCTGCCGGACAGCGGCCCGCGCACCCCGGTCACGAGCCAGCTCGGCAGTATGCGCGGCCCCGGATTCATCCGTGTGGTACGTGATGCCCACATCCACGCCGCCACCGGCCAGTGCGACCGCGACGGCCCGGCCGATACCCGAATCGGAGCCGGTCACCACCGCGCGCAGGGGTGCGCCGATACGTTCTCTCGGTAAGGGAGCGATAGTAGCCATGGGCGGCGGCTACCCGGTTAGCGCGCGGTGACACAGCTATTCGTCGACCGGATCGTGGCCGCCGGCGCCGGAGCCGAATTCGCGGTGCCGGGCCGTGCCGCCGGCGTCCGGCGCCAGCGGCGGGGTCGGGCCGCCGGTTCCGCGCCGGAACGCGTCGAGGAACTGCCGCAGCGTATCGGTGGCGGCGGTACGGGGTACCCAGCCGAGTTCCGCGCGTGCCCGCCCCGAATCGAGTATCGGCAGGTGCATGAGGGCGTCGAACAGGCCGGGGGTCGCGGGCGCCAGATGCAGATGCCAGGCACCGGCCAGGACGGTGCGGACCAGGCGCGGCGGAACCGATATTGCACGAACATCCAGGGTGCGCTCGATTTCGATGCGGTCCAGGAGGGGTTCGGCGGCGAGATTGAACGCACCGTGTACGTCGGCCACCACCGCGGCCGCGTACGCGGTGGCCACATCGGCACTGTGCAGGGTCTGGAAACGCAGCCCACGCGGGTACGGCAGAACCGGGAGCAGTTCGGGGCGGACCAGCCCGTTGGGTACCAGCGGTCCGGCGAACAGGCGGCGCTGTTCGCTGGCCGAGGCGCGCTGGAAGATGAACGCCGGCCGCATCCGGACCACCCGGCATTCGCTGTGCCGCTGTTCGAACAGGTCGAGGATCCGCTCGACATAGGCTTTCTCGACCATGTAGGAGGCCTCGGGCCAGCCTTCCGTCGGCCACGACTCGTCGACCGGTGTATCGCCGGCGCCCGGCGAGTACGCGCCGATCGACGAGGCGTATATGAGGGCCGGGACTCCCGCGGTCGCCACGGCATCGAGCACTCGTTCGGTGCCGCCCACATTGGTGCGCCAGGTGTCCAGCGGCCGCCGGGTGGGCTGGAACGCCCACGCCAGGTGGATCACCGCCGCCGCGCCGCGGAAGATCGCCGCGAGATCGCTGGACCGCACATCCGCGGTCACCCATTCCACGCCCGGCCGTTCCACGGCGGGTTCACGCCGGGCCAGGCCGGCGATCGAGGTCACCTCGGGTGTGGTGGACAGGGCGTCGAGCACCGCGGTACCCACATTTCCGGTCGCCCCCGTCACGACTACGCGCATCGGCACTCCTCGGGTCGGTTCCGGCTCCGGCTTACCCCCATCTGCGCGCCCGACACCACCGATCACCGACGCCCGTGTCGGACGGACCGCACCCCGCGCATGCGGGGATGATCCCGTCGCGGTAGAAAGCCGCTTGCAGGCGATAGCCGTGCTCCGCGCGCCTGCGGGGATGCTTCCTTCTCCGGCGACTGCCGCAGTGATGCTTCGGGCCGAGGTGGTCCGGCGGGTGTCCTGCCGCAGCGGAACCCTCGCGGCTCGACCGTGACCGCCGGTGCCGGGTACCCGGGTACCCGGGTGCGCGGGTGCGCGGCGGGATCGCGGGCCATCGCAGCCCCGCTGGGGTTGCCCGGGGAACAGTGGCCCACAGGACAGAGCCGGATCGCAGACGGCCGGGGGGCGGGATCGACCTGCCCGCGCCGAAGCCGCACCCGGCGACGAGCCGCTCCGGGCCCCGTGCGCACCACACGTAGTTTCCGGTGCCCGGCCGATTTCGGGGGCAGCCCGCTCCGCCGTGATGGAAGCCGGTGGACGGGGGTCAGCGAGAGCCGGGCCGGCCGCGGTTCACCCGGCCGGTGACCGGTCGGGCGCCGGGCCCGGGCGGGAGCCACCGGCATGGCCCGGTAGGACACAGACCGCGTCGAGTCCCAGCACATGGTTGAGCCGGCCGAACGCTAGCCACGAGCCCAGGCACATACTGAGCTCCACGATCTCGGCCTGGCTGTAGTGCGCCGTTATCCGGGACCAGAAGTCGTCGTCGAGATTGTGGTGATCGAGGGCGTAACGTTCGGCGTACTCGGCGGCCAGCCGGGTCCGATCGTCGAGTCCAGCGGCTGCGCGCCAATCGGTGACGGCGTCGGCGAATCCTTCCTCCACCTTCTGCCCGTCGCGTTCGGTGCGCCAGTCCAGACAGAAAATACATCCGTTGATCTGGGCGATTCGCAACCGCGCGGCCTCGAACTCGCGCAGACCGAGCGTGGTGTGCTCGTAGACCGCCAGCGACAACTGCGCGGCGGCGGGGCCGATACCGGGCACCATTTCCCCCCATACATAGCCGATGGGGTCCTTGCCTTCGGGGATGTCAACTCGCATGGCTGTTCCTTCCCAGCTTGCCGGCCGCCGGCCGCAGCGGTACGTCGAGTGCGTCGTAGAGACCGGGCGCGGCGTCGACGAGCCAGTCGATCGCGCCGACGAGGCGCCCGACGGCGGTGGCATTACCACCGGCCGCGTAGTTGCCGCCCTCGTCGGTGGCCTCGACGGTGACCTCGATACGCGGTCGCCCTTCGATGATCACCCGGTGCGCGCCCGACCCGTTGGGCGGGGCCGGCCATTCCGGCGCACAGGACGGATGGATGCGGGTGATGTGCTCCACGACGATCCGCGGCACCCCGGCCACGATGCCCTGTACCTCGAAACGCATCGCCCCTTGGGTTCCGGCCGCGAACTCACCCATCGTCGCGGTCTCCACCGTCTGCGCCAGCGGCAATCGCTGCACGTCTTCCCGGATCTCGTCCAGTTCGACCCCGAGCGCGCGGGCCATGAGCCGCACCTGCCCGCCCCACACCATGGTCGGCACGCCGGGGGCCACCATGGGTGGCAGCTGGTCCATCGGCTGCCCCATACCCACCAGGTATCGGACGGAGTCGGGCTGATCGTAGGTCGAATAGTCGAAGATCTCCTGGCAGCGCACCACCTCGACCACACTGCCGAGACCGCTGATCAGCAACGGCAGGACATCGTTGCCCCAGCCGGGGTCGATCCCGGAGACGAACAGTGATCCCCCGCCGGATTCGACGGCGGCCAGTACGGGTTCGCGCACTTCCGGCGGTGCGCCGCGCTGGTCGTAGAGGGCGTAGAGGGCCGGGGTCACCACCACGGCGCCGGCGCCCACCGCGCGCACGATATCGGTGAGCGCGGCGTCGGGCCGGATATCGCCGGACGCGGCGTAGACCACGGCATCGGGGCCGTCCGCGAGAACGCCGTCGATATCGGTGGTGGCCGGGACGCCGAGCGGCCGGTCCAGCCCGGCGAGTTCGCCGGCGTCCCGCCCGTGCTTGTCCGGATTGTGGACGACCACGGCCGTCAATGCGAGTTCGGGGTGGGCGTCCACCGCACGTATCGCGGCACGTCCCACATTGCCGGTCCCCCAGACGACCGTCGAGATCATCCGCGAATCGTAGCAAGCGCTTGGTTGCGAAAGGGCCGGTTTCGCGGCGCCGCTCACTGTTCGATGATCTGCAGTTCTCCACCGATCCGGGTGAACGCGGTCGGGGTGAGCCCGAACATCGCCCGGAAGGTATCGCTGAAATGCGACGGCGAGGCGAATCCGGCATCCGCTGCCGCCCGGGTCAGATCATGACCGGCGGCGTAGGAGCGGGCGATACGCACCATCCGCGCCCACTGGATGTAGCGGCGGAAACTGGTTCCCGTCTGCCCGGCGAAGGTCCGCAGGAAATACGAGGTGGAAAGCCCCGCGGCGCGGGCGGTTTCCGCCGCCCGGTGCGGATGCGCCGGATCGGCGCGGATGCGGGCCGCGGCGGCGGCGATCCGGGCATCGCGGATCGTGGGCACCGGGATACTGGCCAGGTCGAGCAGCCGCTCGATATCCGGCTCCGGTTCCCGGCACAGTGCCACGAGATCGGCTTCGTTGCGGTGTGCATACGGGTAGTCCCCCGCCCGGCGGGTCATACCGCCGAGGCAGCGGGCGAGGGCGCTGCTGGTCGGGTCGAAGAAACAGAACAGTATGCGGCCCTGGCTCTGCACCACATGGTGAGTGATCCGGGCGCGGAACAGGAAGCTCCGGACGGAGATATCGGGGAGCCCGCCCGCCCGTACCCGGAACGGCGCATCGATACCGACACCGAGAGACGGGACAGCAGTCGAATGCGCGTCCAGTCCCAGCCCCGGCCCCAGATAGACGGCGTGCCCCAGGCGCACCCACAGCCGGGCCGTGGTCGCCGGCGCAGCGCACGTTTCCGGAAGTGCCACCTGTGTCATATGCGCGACGATACCGGCGCGGGATCGAGGAGCGGCACCCTTCCAGTACCGGTGACCAGCACTACGAGAACCCCGCCCGGGCCGACGCCCTCCCGGCACCAGTCGCTGGAAAACGACGCACCTTCCAGCACAGCCGGCCCTGGAGAGAGAGCGCACACACCTCCCGGCACAGGCTGCCCGGGAACGAGAAAGGTGGACGGCGATGACCACAGACCCGATCGACTCGGGAACGGAACCGGAGTTGAAGCAGGCAACGGTCGACGGTGCCCGACTGTGCTACGCCGAGGCGGGCACCGGTGACCCGCTCGTCCTGCTGCACGGCTGGCCGGAATCACATCGGACCTGGCGGCACCAGATCGGCCCGCTGTCGGCGCGGCGGCGGGTACTGGCGCCCGATTGGCTCGGCTGGGGCGAATCCGCCCGCGACACCGCCCTGTCCTGCGATTACGACAGCGAAGTCGACCGGATCGCGCGGATGTTCGACGTCCTGGGGCTCGACCGGGTCGATCTGGCCTGTCACGACTACGGTGGCTTCCTCGGGCTCGGTTTCGTGCAGCGCCATCCCGATCGGGTCCGGCGGCTGGCGATCCTGAATTCGCGGGCACACCGTAGTTTCACGATGCCGTACCGGCTGTTGTTCGGCACGTTCACCGCCGGTTGCCGGCACCGCCCGACCCGCCGCCTGCTGGCCACCCCGGCGGTGTACCCCGTCCACCGGATCGGCCTGGCACGCTACCTGCGCAACGGCAGCTTCGACCCCGAACAGCTGGCGGGCTACCTCGCGATGCTGCGCACGCCGGCGGGCCGCCGCTGGTACACGCATTTCTGGTCCGGATACGAAGTGCGGACGCGACCCGAACTGAGAGCCCGGCTACCGGAGATCGCCTGCCCTACCACCGTCATCTGGGGCACTCGCGATCCGGCGATCCCGATGCGCACCGCCGAGGAACTCGCCGACCGGATACCCGACGCCGACCTGGTGCGGCTGGACGCCGATCATTTCCTCATGGAAGAACGGCCGGCCGAGGTCACCGCCGCCCTGCTGCGCTGGCTCGACCGGCCCGCACCGACCTGACCGGCAGGCCGATTCTCGAATGCACTGACCGCTCCGGGGTAGTCACCCCATATGACGACGTGTCGGTCTTGCGACCGGACGCCCCGGCCCGGCCACGGCAGACGGCCGGGGTGAGCCGCGATGCCGTGGTATGTCGGGACATCCGGCTGGCAGTACCGGGACTGGCGGGGCATCCTCTACCCGGATACCTGTCCGCAGCGGTTGTGGCTCGAGCAGTACGCCCGGAATTTCGCGACCGTCGAGAACAACAACGCCTTCTACCGGCTGCCCGGCCGGGAGACCTTCGCCGCCTGGCACGATCGCACACCCGCCGATTTCCGCTGCGCCGTGAAGGCGAGCCGTTTCCTGACCCATATGAAAAGGCTGCGCGATCCCGCCGAACCCGTGGCGCGGTTACTCGATCACGCCGAAGGTCTCGGCACGAAGCTGGGCCCGGTCCTGGTGCAATTGCCCGGCACGCTGCGGGCCGACCCCGATCTGCTCGAGGCGTGCCTGCGCCGTTTCCCGGCCGGGGTCCGGGTCGCGGTCGAACCGCGACACGAATCGTGGTGGACGCCCGCGGTGCGCGCCGTCCTCGAACGCAACCACGCCGCACTGTGCTGGGCCGATGCCGGGTCGCGGCCGGTGACACCGCTGTGGCGTACCACCGACTGGGGCTATCTGCGGCTGCACCACGGCCGCGCCGAGCCGCCGCCCCGCTACGGCCGGCAGGCGTTGCGCACCTGGACCGAACGACTCGCCGCGGCCTGGCCCGGCGAGCACGATCTGCACATCTACTTCAACAACGATCCCGGCGGCGCCGCGATCCACGACGCGATTTCGTTCGCCCACCTCGCCACCGCCGCCGGCGCCACCGTCACACGCACACCCGGCCGACTGCCCGAGAACGACTGACCGATCAGCGGCGCGCTGACTCGCCCCGCCCGAATCGGGCACCGCTGATCCCGGTTCGGGCGGACCTCGCGTTTCACCCACCGGCGCTCGGGTACCGCGACCGGTGTCCGGTATCTGCGCGCAACTGTTGTCCGTGCGCACCCGCCATCGACAGTTCCGGAGGAACCCATGCAGATCGGGTACAAGCTGGCCGCCGAAGCCTTCGGGCCCGGCGAACTGGTCCGCCAGGCCGTACAAGCCGAAGAAGCCGGTTTCGATTTCGTCGAGATGAGCGACCACTACCACCCCTGGCTCGATAACCAGGGACATTCGCCGTTCGCCTGGTCGGTCCTGGGCACGATCGCCGCGGAAACCGACCGGATCGGACTCGCCACCGGTGTCACCTGTCCGACCGTGCGCTACCACCCGGCGATCATCGCGCAGGCCGCCGCCACCGTGGCCCTTCTCTCGGACGGCCGGTTCACCCTCGGCGTGGGCTCCGGGGAACGGCTCAACGAACATATCGTCGGCGAGGGATTCCCCGTCGATGTCGCCGGTCGGCACGCGCTGTTACGGGAGGCTTTGGAGATCATCCGATTGCTGTGGCAGGGCGGATACCAGTCCTACGACGGCCGTCATCTGCGACTTTCCGACGCCCGCGTGTTCGACCTGCCCGACGAGCCGCCGGTGATCGCGGTCGCCGCCGGAGGCAGCCAGGCCGCCGAAATCGCCGCCGAGCTGGGCGACGGCCTGTTCGCCACCGAGCCGAAACCGGAACTGGTCTCCGGCTATCGCGCGGCGGGCGGGGACGGACCGCGCTACGCCGAGGTCCCCATGGCCTGGGCGCCCGACGCCGAGACCGCGGCCCGCGCGGCTCACGACACCTCACGCTGGGCGATGACCGGTTGGAAGGTGATGAGCGAACTACCCAATCCGGTGAACTTCGCCGCCGCCTCCGCCACTGTGCGGGAGCAGGACATCCTGGAGAAATTCGCCTGCGGCCCGGACCCGCGACGCTACCTCGAAGTCGCGCAGCCGTTCGTGGACGCCGGTTTCGACCATCTCGTCATGCAGAACGCGGGACCCGACCCCGACGGTTTCCTCGACTTCTACCGTGCCGAACTCGACGAGCCGCTACGCAAACTCACTGCCCAGCCGGGCTGAGCCGCCACGCCGAACGGTTTTGCCGACCGGCCGCAGACCGGTTCGGGACACCGTGATTCGATCGGGTCGCGCCGGGTACGCGCCACCACGTGACTGGCATGAGTATCAGAGAAGTAGCGCAACGACCCGGCCCGTTCGCCTCGCTGTACATCGACGCCGAACACGACACCGAGGACGCCGAACAGCAGCGCACACTGCGCTGGCGAGCCCTCGCCGAACGCCTCGAGGCCGCGGGGGCCACGGACCGCATGATCGAATCGCTGGCGGCGGCGGTCACCGGCAGCCCACCCGAACCGGGCCGCGCGGGACGCGTACTGATCGCCGACTCCGAACGGGTGCTGATCGACCGGCGGCTCCCCCGGCCGGTACAGCCGGAAATCGTCCGGGTTTCGCCGCTGCCCTATCTGCTGCCGCTCATCGAATGCGAAACCGAGGAGGTTCCACACGTGGTGGCGGTGGTGGACAAGGTGGGTTCGGAACTGTACGGAGTCGACGACGAAGGCAATGTGGTCGGCGAAACCGTCGAAGGCGAGGGACATCCGGTCCACAAGGTCCGGCACGGCGGCGGCTGGTCGCATCTGTCGATGCAGCGGCGGGTGGAGGAAACGGTCCGGCGTAATGCCGACGATATCGCCGCAGAACTGAAGAACCTGGCCGAACGGATCCGGGCGCGGATCGTGGTGCTGGCCGGTGATGTCACCGCCCGCGCCGAGGTCCGCCGGGCGCTAGGCACGGTGACGGCGCGGGTCGTGGAGGTCGAATCCGGCGGCCGGGCGGCCGGCACCGATCCCGGCGGATTCGACGCCGATGTTCGTGATCTCATCACCGCCGAGGCCCGGGTGGTACGCGACGAGGCGGTCGCGCGGTTCGATCAAGCCCGCGGCCGCGACAACGGTCCGGCCGTCGCCGGCCTTTCCGCGACGGTTTCGGCGCTGCTGGCGGCGAACACCGAAAATCTGCTGGTCAACGCCGCGACGCTCGGCGACCGCACGGTACGGCTGGATCCCGAACCGGTCCGCGACCCGGCCGCGCTCGGCGCCCTGTCCGAAATGTCCGCGCAGACCTGCCGGGCCGACGAAGCATTACCGGTGGGTGTCCTGGTGCGCGGCGGAACGATCACCCCGGTCGACGCGGAGACCGTCCCCAGTGAGGGCGTCGGCGCCCTGCTGCGGCACACCTGAACCGCGCCGGCCCTGGCAGGAGGACACGATGGAACGAGGAAGCAGTAAGCACGGCCCGGCCCGCGACGACGAACTCGCCCACGAAATGGAGGGCACGCTGCGCGGTAACCGATCCAGCCGGGCCGAGGAATGGCACGATCCGGAACCGCCCGCGGACGACGACGAGCTCGTCAACGAGCGAATCGACCGAACCGAGCGCCCACAGAGCGACGGGACATAACGGTCTGCGCGGCCTCGGGCTCACCGGCAGGGCGCGGGGCCGCGGCTGAATTGCGATAGCCCGGCCATCTCGGTCGCCCGGAACCGGGCGGTTAGCGCGGACAGTACCGAGTGTCCCGCACGGCTCACGGCTCACGGCTCACGGCTCACGGCTCACGGCTCACGGCTCACGGCTCACGGCTCACGGCTCACGGCTCACGAGAGTATCGGTGCGTACCCGCGCGGCGTGGTCCCGAACGATTCGATCGGGACCACTCGGCCCACTGCTGCGTTCGTGCCCGGCAACGGCGCGGCGGTCGCGACCGTAGTCACGATCGCCTCTCCATTCGCCCTGTCGGGCACGCCGAACACCGCGCAATCCGGGGATCCGCGTACCGGCCGCCCGGTGTCTCGAGAGGTGGGCGATTGCGCGATATCGATGATGCCGAAAGCCGCACGCTGCGGCGCGGCCGGTATCCCCATCCGGCCGAACGGACTGTTGTGGACCGCCATCAGTACGGAGGCGCCGAGGCCGGTCGCATCGTCCAGTGCGGCATCGGCATCGGCATCGGCATCGGCATCGGAGACCTGGAACCACGCCGGCCAATCGCCGGATCCGACCCGTGGGCGCCGACGCCGCCGGGCCCGGTGGCTTCGCCATGTCCGGCGGTTCCCCGGGAACGTCCCGGTGATCGGCGGGGCTCTGTCCGATCCGTACAATCGGACCGGATCCGGGCGAACACACGCGAGGTTCTCGCTTCGGTGCGCCGCCTCACCGACGACGAAATCGACGCCGTCACAGGCACGGCCGATACAGAGGTCAGGGTATGAGCTTCACCTACACACCGGCCGCGCGATTGCGCGATGTCACGCTGCGCGACGGTTTGCAGCTCACCGGGAAATTGCTGCCGACCGCGCGCAAGGTCGAAATCGCCCGCGAACTGCTCGCCCTCGGTGTCCCGGAGTTGGAGATCGGTTCCATGGCGCGGCCCGACCTCGTACCGCCGCTGGCCAATACGCTCGAGGTCATCGCCGAGCTGACACCGACGGAACTCGCGAAATGCTGGGTGTGGGTGGCCACGCCTCGGCATATCGAGAAGGCCGCCGCCGCGGGGGCGCGTAACTTCCAATACTGCTTTTCTGCTACGGATTCGCATAACCAGGCCAATATCGGGCGCAGCACCGAGGACAGTGTGGCCGCCATGCCGCGGGCTGTGGAACTCGCTCGGGACTGCGGGGGCACCATCGCGCTCTGTATCGCGACCTCCTTCACCTGCCCGATCGAGGGCACGGTCGATCCGGAGCGCGTGCTCGGTATCGCCGCCGACCCCCGCACCGACGGGGCCGCCGATATCGTTATCTGCGATACGCTCGGCCAGGCCGTACCGGCGCAGGTCCGGCAGCTGATCCAGGCGGTCGGCGCCGGCACTGCGGGCCGCCGGATCGTCTTCCACGGCCACGACACCTGGGGGCTGGGCGTAGCCAATACGCTGGCCGCCATCGATGCGGGCGCCGGCATGGTCGACGGCTGCCTGGGCGGTCTCGGCGGTTGCCCGTTCGCGCCCGGCGCCAGCGGTAACACCGCCAGCGAGGACATCCTGTTCGCCACCCGCCCCGACTGGCTCACCCCGGACACCCTGGCGCGGATGGTGGATATCAGTGCGCGGATGCTCACCGAACTCGGCGAACCCAACCGTTCGAAAACCGCCCAGGGCGCGCGTTCGCACGCTCGTGCCTTCGAATGGGTGGTCTCGTGACGGCTACCGATTTCCTCGTCACCACACCGCTGCCGGACCCGGGTATGCGGCTGCTCGAGGCGGCCGGAACGGTGACGGTCGCAGAAAACGGTTTGTCCCACGGCGAATTGGTGGACGCGTGCACATCGGGTAACCACCGGGTGGTGGTGGCGCAGTTGCGCGACGAGTTCGACGCACCTCTGCTGAACCGCGCGAGAATCACCGGGATCAGTAATTTCGCGGTGGGCTACAACAATATCGACATCGCGGCGGCCACGTCGAACGCCATTGTCGTCGGCAACACCCCCGGGGTGCTCACCGATGCCACCGCGGATATCGCCGTATTGCTGATGCTGGCGGTCGCGCGCCGATGCGTCGAGGCCGATGCCTTCGTCCGGGCCGGGAAATTCCACGGCTGGCAGCCGCAGTTGCTCCTGGGCCACGATGTCAGCGGGAAGACACTGGGCCTGGCCGGTTTCGGCCGGATCGCCCGCGCCACTGCCCGGCGTGCCCTCGCCTTCGGAATGACGGTCGCGTTTTGTCCGCGGCCCCCGGGTGATCGCGAGGTGAGCGAGGCGGAACTGGGCGAATTCGCCGGCAAGGTACGCCATGTGTCCTGGCCCGAACTGGTCGCGACCAGTGACTATCTCTCGGTGCACGTACCGCTGAACGCGCAGACCCGCCACCTCGTCGATGCCGCCGTCCTGCACGCGATGAAACCCTCGGCGATCCTGATCAACACCGCGCGCGGGCCCATCGTGGACGAGCGGGCGCTGGTCGCGGCCCTGCGGGACGGGACCATCGCGGGCGCCGGACTCGATGTGTACGAGAACGAGCCGCGGCTGGCCCCGGGGCTCGCCGAACTCCCGAATACGGTGCTGTTACCGCATGTCGGCAGCGCCACCGTACCGGTACGCGCCGAAATGGCCCGCCGCTGTGCGGAGAATGCGATCGCGATGGCACGCCGCGAACTACCGCCCTATCCGGTCAACCCGGAGGCGCTTGCCCGCTGAGAGCCGAACGGCTCTCAGCGCCCGGCCACGATCAGACCTCGACCAGCTCGCCTTTCACCGATGCATCACCGGCCTCGTCCGGCGCGCTGGACCGGTTGGGCAGCAGGACGGCCGTCACGATCACGACCACCGCCAGAGCCGCCGATACGGCGAACGCCCACTGCATCCCGCTCAGCTGCGCCGACACCGCGTCGACACCGGAATCTTCCAGGGATCCGGCCCGGGTTGCCATCACCGTGACCACGAGGGCGGTGCCCAGCGCGGCGGCGACCTGCTGCAAGGTGCCCAGCATCGAACTGCCGTGCGAATACAGGTCCTCGGGAAGGGCGCCCAAGGCCAGCGTGAACACCGGAGTGAAAGCCGCGGCGAGCCCGACCATGAGCACGACGTGCAGGGCGAGCAGCAACCAGTACGGTGTGTCGATACCGATCCGGGTGAAGCCCGCCAGCGCCACGGTGATCGCGATCGATCCCGGGATCACCAGTACGCGACCTCCGAAACGGTCGAACAGCCGGCCGATCACCGGCCCCAGCAGACCCATCGCCAGCCCGCCCGGCATCACCAGCAGACCGGTGAGCAGCGGCGAGAGTTCGCGCAGATTCTGCAGGTAGAGCGGCAGCAGCATCATCGAACCGAGCATGGCGAGGAACGCCACCGCCATGAGCACCAGCCCCTTGGCGTAGGTCGCCGAGCGCAGCACCCGCAGATCCAGCAGCGGGGTCCCGGTGCGCTGCAACCACAGCTGACGCGCCACGAAGAGGCCGATGAGGGCGATCCCGGCCACGGTGATCAGCGCGGGAGTCGCGATACTGCCCGCCTCGAACTGGCTGAGCCCGTAGACCAAGCCGCCGAAGCCGAGGGCCGCGAACACCACACTGAGCCAGTCGATCGCGCCGGACTCCGGTTCACCGACGTTCTCCAGGCTGCGCAGGCCGAACCAGGTCACCACCCCCGCGATCGGGAGTACCAGTACGAACAACCACCGCCACGAGGCGATCTGCAACACCAGACCGGAGATCACCGGGCCCATGGCCGGCGCCACCGAGATCGCGAGTGTCACATTGCCCATCACCCGGCCCCGGTCGTGTTCGGGCACCACCGTCATCAGGGTGGTCATCAGCAGCGGCATCATCACCGCGGTCCCACCCGCCTGCACGATCCGGCCGGCCAGCAGCACTCCGAACGAAGGCGCCAGCGCGGACAGGATCGTGCCGGCGAGAAAGACCCCCATGGCGATCGCGTACGCCCGCCGGGTGGTGACCCGCTGCAGGAACCAGCCGGTCACCGGGATCACGGCGGCCATGGTGAGCATGAAGGCGGTGGACACCCACTGCGCGGCCCGTTCGGTCACCTCGAGGTCGTGCATCAGCCGCGGAATCGCGTTGATCATGATGGTCTCGTTCAGGATCACCACGAACGTCGCGATCACCAGTAATCGGATCACTGCCGGGGTGCCCCCGCCGGCCCCGCGGACAGAAACTCGTGCGGGCATGGGCTACCTCCGGGATCGCGTAGATGATGGTGCGGACCGGGCGGATCCTCGACGACCACGCCGGCCATGAGATCAGACGAACACAGCTCGCCACTCTCATCGGTGACGGACCAGTGTTTCTTACAGCTACGCCCGGGATCAATCGATTTTCATACCCCCGTATTCCCGGGCACCGCCATGATCACAGCGTTCGGCAGCGTCGCCGCAACCATCCGACGCCCGCTGTGAGAGAGGTCACGCGGATCGACGGGTACCGGCGGCCGACCTGGGCTGCCCACCCGCCCCGTGTAGGGCGCGAGCGGCGAATACCGCCTGAGCCGCGAGCCCGGCGATACCGGTGGTGATGAACGACCCCCCGCCGTGCAGGTCGCCTACGATATGGACGCACGGATCGGCCGGGACGATGCCGCCCTCCGGATGGCGAGCGGCCAGGCCGGCGGTCGCCAGGGCGTCGACGAGGGAACGTGCCCCGGCGGGTATCGCTTGCGGGGGCGGATTCACCGCGTTGACCACGATATCGGCGGTGTGATCGCCCGCGCCGTGTTCGATTCGGAATCGACCGGCCACCGACTCGACAGCACGCACGCCCCGGAGCAGTTCGAGCCGGCCGGTGTCCAGCATTTCCAGGACCGTTACGGCATTGACCGGGATCATCGGCGAAGCGATCGCGGTGGCAGTACGGAAATGCTGCCGCAACCGGGCCCGGTCGTCGTCCGGGAGCAGCGGCCACACGGAGGGTCCGAGTCGATGCACCGATTCCTGCAGAACCCGCCGGCCGATCCGGGGATCGTCGATCGCCTCCAACTGGCTCCGCAGCCGGGTCACCGGGTGGTCGGAGTTCAGGAATTCCGCGGCGAGATCGTCGAAACTCTCGCCGGTATCGGCGAGTTCCGCCTCCATCAGATCCGCGAGATCGGCCAGCGTGACCGAACCCTGTTCCCGGTACAGGGCGGAGATCCGCTCGCCGGTCAGCTGGGTGGGTGTCCGCGGGATGGGGCGCTGCCAGACGTGCGGGAGGGTTCCGGTGCGCGACAGCAGCGTGACCGGGCCGGTATGGCCGCGGGCGGCCAGTGATACCGCGATATCGACAGCGGTGAGCCCACTCCCGAGCACCGAAACAGTGCTGTCGACCGGGATCCGGCCCAGAGTGCGAGCCAGCGGGTACGGATCGTGGATATAGCCCGGCCGGTCGGCCAGGTTGTACAGGTCGGGGGGTGTCCCGCCGCCTACGCACAGCGCCAGCCGGCTCACCCGATGCTCCTGCCCCGCGTCCGTGCGCAGGACGATCATCCCCTCATGACGGGTGGCACCGGTGATCCGGGCCCGCACCACACGGGTTTCCCAGCCTCGGCCGCGCAGCGCCGCCAGCGCAGCCTCCGCCGACTCCACCAGGTATTCGCCGTACAGTGCCCGCGGGACCAGTGGCTGTCCCAGCCGGGTATCAAGATATTGCGCGCCTCGCTCGCCCAGCCATCCGCTGTAGTGGCCGAAATCGGCACCGCGGATGGACATCAGTTGTGGAATCGCGTTCACCAGCACCGAGTCGAGATCCGGTGCATAGGGACGGCCGCGCCATAACCACGGTGACGGCTCGAACACGGTGAGCGGACCGGGACGAGCCCCGGCCTCGTCCGCCGATACGGCCAAGGCGTCCAATAGGGCGACCGCCGCCGGACCGCCGCCGATTATCGCGATTTTCATGATGTCCTCTCGATCGACTGCCTTCGACCTTTGCCGGGGCGGCGGCCCGGAACCATCCCGCGCGCACAGGGTGAGCGCGGGACCCGCCCCCCTCGAACGGGGGGTTGGCGGCCGGCCGCCGACCCGGCAGGCTGGACCGCGGAGGAGCACCGAATGAATCAGTTGTCCGAACCCGTCCTGACCGCCGCCGGCCGAGCCGTCGACAGCATGGATTTCTTCGGCCGGGTCTCGGCGGGAATCCGCAGGCTCGTGCCGTTCGATTCGGCAGTCTGGACAGCGGCCGATCCGGAAACGGGACTCATCACCGCGCCGATGCTGGTGGAGAATCTCGGGTCGGGTGAGAGCTGCGCCGCCTACTGGGAGAGCGAACTGCTCGAGGAGAACGTAGTGCCCTTCCGTGATCTGGCGCGTGCCGCCGTCCCCGCGGCCGGGCTGCGCGCGGCGACCGGTGATCTGCCGGCGCGTAGCGCGCGTTTCCGTCGGCTGTTCGCCGGGCAGGGCATACATGACGAACTGCGGGTGGCGCTGCGCATCGGCGACCGGCCATGGGGACTGGTGAGCCTGTTCCGCGGCGCCGGCGACTTCACCGCGACGGAAGTGGCGCTGCTCGCCGATCTCGCCCAGCCGCTGGCGGCGCGGTTGCGCGGTTTCGCCCGGCCGGTCCCGTCGGCGACGCATACCGAGGCACCCGCACCCGGCCTGATCCTGTTCGACGAGACGGGCACGGCCGTCTCGGCCAACGCCGAAGCCAGGCAGCACCTCGCGCTGTTGCCGCCCGGGCCGGCGGTTCCGACCGCTCTCGGGCCGAAACTCCCGATCTGGTTGCTGAGCACGGTACTCCAGGCCCGGGCCCGCGCGGCCGGACTCGATCACGGCAGCGCCCGGTTGCGTATCCGGAATACGCAGGGCCGCTGGTTGTGCTGCCACGCTTCGGATCTCACCGATACGGGAGGTGGCCCCGGCCCGGTCGCGCTGATCATCGAACCGGCGACACCGGCCGACCTCGCGGTGCTGATCGCCGAAGCGCACGGTCTCACGTCCCGGGAACTCCAGGTCACCCAGCTCATCGCGCGGGGCCTGAACACCAGTGAGATCGCGGGCACGCTGTTCCTGTCGCCGCATACTGTGCGCGATCACATCAAGTCGGTCTTCGCGAAGGTCGAGGTGGGCAGCCGGGGAGAATTGGTCGCTCGCTTGTTCACCGAGCACTACTGGCCCGCCCTACCGGATCCGGTCCGCATCTCCCAGCCCGGGAACCTACCCGCGCATATCCGCGCAACCGAAGATATCGAGCCCCCGGTCACCCATCTATTGTAGGATTGTCGACAATCTAGCTCCGGGCTTCCGGGGCCAACAGGGAGGAACCGACGCCGTGCTCACCGAAGACACTCGCACCGCCGCCGAACACGCCGCCATCGATTCCGTGCCAAAAGGCCTTTTCATCGGGGGGCAGTGGCGTACGGCCGCGGCGACCATGCCGGTGTTCGATCCCGCCACCGGCGCGCAACTGTGCGCGGTCGCCGACGCCACTGCGCAAGACGGTACGGCAGCACTGGACGCGGCGGCGGCCGCGCAGGCCGCCTGGGCCCGGACTCCCGCCCGGGAACGCAGCGAAATCCTCATGCGCGCCCACCGCCTGCTGCTCGACGACGCCGACCGCCTCGCCCTCGTCGCCACCCTCGAAATGGGCAAACCACTCGCCGAGGCCCGCGGGGAAATCGCCTATGCCGCCGAGTTCTTCCGCTGGTTCGCCGAGGAAGCCGTCCGCCTCGACGGCGGATACCTGCCCGCGCCCGGCGGCGGTTCCCGGTTCCTCGTCACCAAACAACCCGTCGGCCCCAGCCTGCTCATCACCCCGTGGAACTTCCCGATGGCGATGGGGGCCCGCAAAATCGGCCCGGCGCTCGCGGCGGGCTGCACCTGTGTGGTCAAACCCGCCGAGCAGACGCCCCTGTGCACGCTGGCGCTGGCCGAGATCCTGCGGACCGCGGGCGTACCGTCGGGGGTCGTGAACGTTGTCACCACATCGGATCCCGGCCGGCTGATGGGCCCGCTGATCAGCGACCCCCGTTCACGCAAGCTCTCCTTCACCGGTTCGACAGCGGTCGGCAAACTGCTGCTCGAACAGTGCGCGCGCACGGTCATGCGCACTTCGATGGAACTGGGCGGCAACGCACCGTTCCTGGTATTCGACGACGCGGATCTGGACGCGGCCGTCGACGGAGCCCTCGCCGCGAAGATGCGCAATATAGGCCAGGCCTGTACAGCGGCCAACCGGTTCTTCGTCCAGCGCCATATCGCCACCGATTTCGCCGAACGCCTCACTGCGCGGATGGCCGAACTGCCCTTGGGGCCCGGAACCGAGCCGGGCGTCGTGGTAGGGCCCCTGATCGATACCGACGCCGTCGCCAAGGTGACCGAACTCGTCGCCGACGCCCGCGCGCGCGGCGCCCGGGTGCTGCTGGGCGGTGAGCCCGTGGACGGTCCCGGAAACTTCTACCCGGCCACCGTGCTCACCGACGTACCCGATGACGCGCTCATCTGCCACACCGAAGTCTTCGGACCCGTGGCCTGCCTCACCACCTTCGATACCGAGGACGAGGCGCTGGACCGGGCCAACGACACCCCCTACGGTCTAGTGGGTTACGTCTACACCGAGAACCTGCGGCGCGGGCTGCGGGTCTCGGAAGCGCTGGACACCGGAATGGTCGGATTGAATCAGGGTGTGGTGTCCAATCCCGCCGCGCCGTTCGGCGGGGTGAAAGAATCCGGGCTCGGCCGCGAAGGCGGCCTGGTCGGTATCGACGAATTCCTCGAGATCAAATACATCGGAGTGCCACTGTGAGTTCCTATCGGATCGCGACCATCCCCGGCGACGGTATCGGCGTCGACGTCACGGCCGAGGCAGTGAAGGTCATCGACCGGGTCCTGCCCGGAATCGAATGGACCGAATTCGATTGGTCCTGCGAAAACTACCTGCGCACGGGCGCGATGATGCCGGCGAACGGCCCGGAGCAGCTCGCGGGTTACGATGCGATCCTGCTGGGCGCGGTCGGCTTTCCCGGAGTTCCCGACCATATCTCCCTGTGGGGGTTGCTGATTCCGCTGCGACGGGCGTTCGGGCAGTTCGTGAACCTCCGCCCGGTCCGGCTGCTCCCCGGCACGACCTCGGCCCTGCGCGACCGTGACGCCGGAGATCTCGATCTGCTCATCGTGCGCGAGAACTCCGAAGGCGAATACTCCGAGATCGGTGGCCGCCACAACCCGGGCCGGCCCGACGAATTCGTCCTGCAGGAATCGGTGTTCACCCGCGTGGGCTGCGAACGGATCATCCGCTACGCCTTCGAACGAGCGAGCGAGCGCACGGGCCGGCTGTGCTCGGCCACCAAATCGAACGGCCTGATCCATTCCATGCCGTACTGGGACGAGATCTTCGACCGGATCGCCGCCGATTACCCCGGGGTGCAGACCCGGCAGATGCATGTCGACGCGCTCGCCGCCGAGATCGTGCTGCACCCCGACCGGCTGGATGTGATCGTCGGCTCCAACCTGTTCGGTGACATCCTCTCGGATCTGGCCGCCGCCGTCACCGGCGGACTGGGCCTGGCGCCGTCCGGCAACATCAACCCTGGACGCGACGCTCCCTCCATGTTCGAAGCGGTGCACGGGAGTGCGCCGGATATCGCCGGGCAGGGCATCGCCAACCCGGTCGCCCAGATACTGGCGGCCGCCATGCTGCTCGACCACCTCGGCGAGCACACCGCGGCCGCCGCCGTGGACCGGGCCGTGACCGATGTCCTCGGCACCGGTGGTCCCCGCACACCCGATCTCGGCGGCACCGCCACCACGACAGAGGTCGGCACCGCGATCGCCGACCGCGCCTCGGCCCTGCTCCCGGCCGGCTGACAACCGCTCGGCGCTCAGGACGAGCTGCGAACCGCTACCGCGTTCGGTAGCGTTCGACGGCGACGAGGCCGGCCTGTCCGGCGACGTTCTCGGTCGCCGCGCGGATCGAGACAGCCCGTGGTGAGTCCGGAACCGATACGCCAAGGGCGACCCAGTGGCCCGATAGGGTTGCAGCCATGAATTTCTCAGGCCGTCGAGTCGTCGGTGATTCGCGGATATCCGCCGGCGGATTGTCCGGCCGGGCCGCGGGGACCGCGGCCGGCGCCGCCCGGTTCCGCCCTGCCACGTTCGGGTGTAGCGGAGCGGCGCTGTCGTGACCGTGCTCATCGCCCCGGACAGTTTCAAAGGCACCTATTCGGCGGCGGAGGTCGCCGAGGCGATCGGCCGCGGGGTCGAGGAATCCGGGGGTCGCGCGCTGCGGCTACCGGTCGCCGATGGCGGTGAGGGGACACTGGATGTCCTCGCCGAGCCACTCGGTCTGCATCGGGTGTCCGTCGAATCACGCAACCCCTGGGGTGTGCCGTGCACCGCCACTTTCGGCCTTTCGGACGACGGAATCGCGGTGGTCGAACTCGCCGCGGCCAGTGGAATCACCACCCCGCACGACGGCCCGCGTGACCCGGTCACCGCCGATACCTACGGCACCGGGATGCTCATCGCGGCGGCCGCGCGCCGCGGGGCCCGGCGGATCGTGGTCGCGGCAGGTGGTTCGGCCAGCACCGACGGCGGTGCCGGCGCCATCGCGGCCATCGAGGACCGCGGCGGTCTGCACGCCGCGTCGATCACCGTGCTCACCGATGTCACCACCCGTTACCTCGACGCAGCCCGCGTCTTCGGCCCGCAGAAGGGGGCCGATCCGGCCGCCGTGGAACTATTGACCCGCCGCCTCGCCGATACCGCGCGCCGGTTGCCACGCGACCCTTCCGGTATCGATGCGACGGGGGCGGCCGGCGGCTTCTCCGGGGGGATGTGGGCACAGTACGGCGCGGAATTGCGGTCGGGTGCCGAGTACATCCTGGATACCGGCGGATTCGATGGGGCGGCCGCGGGCGTCGACGCGATCGTCGTCGGGGAGGGTCGTCTCGACGGCCAGACCCGCTCCGGGAAAATCATCTCGGCGATCCTGGCACGTGCCGGTACGACGCCGGTGTACGCCGTGGTCGGTTCGGTGGGCGAGGATCTCGGCGACTACCGGTCGCGATTCGCCGAGGTGTTCATCGCCTCCGATACCACCGCTATGCACACGGCGGGGCAGCGTATCGGAGTCCGGTACTCCCCATAGCGGCCGATGACCGCCGGCCTACTGCCGCCGGTACGGCTGACCCGGGGCGGCCGGCCCCCTGGGGGACAGCTGCGGGCCCCCGTCCGACCGGCCGGTGACCAGGACGCCGCGGGGATCGGGAGGCCGGATTCAGTATTGCGCGAACGGGTAGCCGCCCGGTACCCGAGCCGGACGAGATCACGAAGTCCGCGCCGGAATGCCTGACCACCAGGACCAGGAAGGAGTACGCGATGCCGAAGACGACTGCTCGCGGCACGGTCCGGAAATCGGACCTGCCGAGCACCCTGCAGCGTTCGGACGAGAAAGCGCAGCGAACCTTCGCCAAGGCCCACGACTCGGCACTGCAGACCTACGGCAGCGAGCAACGCGCGCATCGGGTGGCCTACGAGGCGCTCAAGCACAGCTTCGAGAAAGTGGGCGACCACTGGGAGCCCAAGAAGAAGCGGGGGCCGTCCGACGAGCGCGCCGCCAGTGGTGGCCCGAACCCGAAGGGCGCCAGCGCCGGAGGTGTGGACGCAAATGCCTCCAAACAGCATCTGCGCGATATCGCCGGCCGGCTCGATATCACCGGCCGGTGGCGGATGACCAAGGACGAACTCGTCACCGCGATCGAGAAATCCAACCGCCGGGAAACCGCCCGGCGCCGGAAGTGAGCGGGCTCGCCCGGCGGTACACGTACTCCCGCTGTTTCGCGGACGACGCGGCGGGTAGGGCGCCGGTGACGGTAGGGACACCGTCGGCAGAGCAGACGCCCGGTACCGGGCGCGAACAAACGAGCAGGAGGCCGTAATGAGCATCCAGCAGGAAACCGGCCAGTTCACCGGGACCAAGGACAAGGACTACAACCTCATCTGGTTCACCGAGGCATGCCTGAGCAATGCACTGCGCATGGAGGTGTACAGCCGGGACGCCGAGCGGGCCGGTGACGCCGAGATCGCCGAATTCTTCAAACGCGCCCAGCACGAGAGTCAGAAAGGCGCCGAGCAGGCCAAGGCACTGCTCGCTCAGCGCCTGAGCTGATCCCTCCGGCAGGGCCGCTGACTATGCGACCGGCCACCGCCCAGCGCCGGTGGCCGGTCGGCGCAGCACCCGCCCCAGGACGCCGGAAGGAAGATGATGCGAGATATCGACCTGCGGCCGTCGCCGGCGTCCGGTTCCCCCGACCCCGACCCCTGGCCCACTCCCCCGCAGCCTCCGCCGGACCCGGGACACCCGCCCGACCCGGCGCGGCCGCCGGCCCCGGATCCACGCCCGCAACCGGACCCAGGCCGACCGCCGCCGATTCCCGACCCCGGGCGGCCACCACCGGTACCTGACCCGGGAAGGCCGCCCGCTATTCGATCCGGAGAGGCCGCCCCACTACCAGAACCGGAGAGGCCGCCCATTACCGGACCCCGGAACGCTGCCGTCACCCGACAGCTGAAGCGGGGCGGAGATGCCGGTGATTCAATGCCCGGCGACCGGGTATCCGGGACGTAATCCCTGGTCGGAAGGTCGACAGGAAGGACACGCCATGGTCTCCGGACCCGACGAACCGCAGCGCCCCAGTGGCGCGGCACCACACCCGAGCGGTGGCCTGCAGCGCGGCAACGCTCCGCAGACGCCGCCCACCGGTGGCCTGCAGCCCCGCAGCACTCCGCCCAGCAGCGGTCCGCACAACATCCCGTACGAACACCGCTTTCCCGATGATTCGCGAACCACCCGCTCGCATGCCGGGGAGTCCATCGAGGTGGCCCGGAACTGGCCGGGCATGATCCTGGCCGCGATCGGCATCGTGCTGGTGGCACTCACCCTCACCGCCGCCGGCTACGGGTTCGAGGGCTGGGCCGTTATCGCGGGTATCTGCGGCGGGGTATGCCTGGTGGCCGGTATTGCGATGGTGGCCGCCGAACATCGCCGGGTGAAATCCGGAGAAGGGGCGACCTTGCGGGAGCAGCGTGGGCACTGAGGGCGGAGCCCCGGACATGGGCACTGAGGGCGGACCCCGGAAACATCTCGACCATTCCCGGGCGCCGATGCTCGAAGCGCTCGACGAGTACCACACGCTGGGCCGCTACGGATTCACCCCGCCGGGGCATCGGCAGGGTCGCGGCGCGGACGAACGGGTCCTCGCGGTGATCGGCCGGGACGCATTCGCTTCGGACGTGCTCGCGGCGCCGGGGCTCGACGACCGATTGTCGCAGGGCGGGTATCTCGCGCACGCGGAAGAGCTCATGGCCGACGCGGTCGGTGCGGAGCGCGCGTACTTCTCCACCTGCGGCAGTTCCTTGTCGGTCAAAGCCGCGATGATGGCGGTCGCCGGCGGCTGCGACGGCGGTCTGCTCGTCGCCCGCGACTGCCATAAATCCATCGTGGCCGGCCTGATCTTCTCCGGAGTACTGCCGCGCTGGATCACGCCGCGCTGGGATACCGAACGCCATTTCACCCATCCCCCGTCACCCGAACAGGTTCGCCGGGCCTGGGACGAAAACCCGGACGCCGCGGGCGCGCTGGTGGTGAGCCCCAGCCCGTACGGCACTTGTGCGGATATCGAAGGGATCGCCCGGGTTTGCCACGAACGCGGGAAACCGCTGATCGTGGACGAGGCATGGGGGGCGCATCTGCCGTTCCATCCGGATCTGCCGACCTGGGCGATGGATGTGGGCGCGGATGTCTGCGTGGTGAGCGTGCACAAAATGGGTGCCGGGTTCGAGCAGGGCTCGGTATTCCATCTGCAGGGTGATCTTGTCGACCCGGTGCGGTTACGGCACTGCGCGGACCTCCTGATGACGACCAGCCCCAATGTGCTGGTCTACACCGCGCTCGATGGCTGGCGCCGGCAGATGGTGCAGCGGGGCCGCGAAATCTTCGACAACGCCTTGCACACGGCGCGGGAGGTCCGCACCGAACTCGACCGGATCCCGGGGATTCAGGTGATGGAGGACCAACTGCTGGGAGTGGAGGCCTCCCACGACCTCGACCGCCTCCAGGTACTGATGGATATCTCCGAAACCGGGGTCAGCGGATACGAAGCCGATGCCTGGTTGCGTAATCATCGCCGGATCGATCTCGGGCTCAGCGATCATCGCCGACTGCTGGCGACCTTGTCCTTCGCCGACGGCGCGGAGACGGTCGAGACCCTGGTAACGGCGATGCGCGATTGGCGGGCGCAGGCCCGCCCCAGCGATACACCGCAGAAGATACAGGTCCCCAAGCCGGACGAATTACTGCTGGAAACCGCGATGTTGCCCCGTGACGCGTTCTTCGGGCCGACCGAAATGGTGCCGATCGGCAAGGCGGCGGGCCGGATCGTGGCCGAACAGCTCACCCCGTATCCCCCGGGAATCCCCGCGGTGATCCCCGGCGAACGGCTCGGCCAGGGTGTCCTGGACTATTTGCGCACCGGTCATGAACACGGAATGAACCTGCCCGACGCCTCGGACCCGGAGTTGAAACAGATCCGAGTTGTCGCCGGTTGACCCGTCGACCGGTGGCCTGCTGCCTCGGTAACCCGGGCGTGGGGATTGGCGCATACTGTCCGGCCGAGGCCGGAATCCTCATGCTCACCGCGGATCGTCTGTCCGGTGGGCGGACCGTGAACGCACGGCTGCCGACCGGTGAGCCGGTGTTCGCGGGGGTCGCAATAACCCGCGGCTGCGGGCGGTTTCAGCGGACAACGCGGGAAAATGTCCGATCACGACGAGGCATCCAGCAGGCACGCTGTCCCCGGGCCTGATCGCCGCCGGGCGACCCCATGAGAATTGCCGCCGTCGGGGCGACAGCCGTGCCCCGGGTGGCTGGTGTTGCCGGCAGCGGGCAACTTGCGATGTCCAGAGGAAGGCGGTGAAGTCGGTTGGTGGCGGGTCGTCGCCGCGCTCGCGGGCGTCGGTGCGATCATCGCCGCCGATCCGGCCCACCGACGCCGGCAAATCATCGATGTGGGCGGCGGACCCGCGCCCGGCTCCGCCATGGGCCGAGACCAGCACCGAAAAGCGGAGGGCCGTCCTTTGGCCGAACAAACATGTCCTGTCCAGGCAACCATGGCGGCGGACCGGAACGTGCCGACTGCGAGGCGAAAGCCAGGGGTGGGGCTCATTTACCGTCGTTGTCCGGGGATTCGGGCTCGTCCGGGCGGCGGCCGGTCAACCAACGGAAGCCGACGACCAACGCGACGAGGATCGCGATCCCGATGATCACGAGTAGTTCCATAGGGATCGCGTACCCCTCACCAGGCGGCCGAATCACGGGAAGTCCGGCGGCTCACCGCGCCGGCGTCAGGTTCGCTTCGCCCGGCGCGCATCGAGTGGCCGGCGTCGCTCGCGCATGGGGATCGTGCGTTTCGGCGGCCGGCCCCGGGAGACCGGAATACTGCCGGCCCAGCAGCCGCGACGTGCGCATCGCGCGAGGCCGGTTGCCGCGGGTTGCGGTGCGCCGGTGAAGACCCGACAGGACTGTTCGTTCATCGCGCCGGACCCGCAGGTCACGCCGGTACCGGCATCCGGGCCGCGTTCTCCTGCCGCATGCACTACAACTGCTGTCCGCATCGTGACCGCGGCCGATCCGCGTTCTTCGGCGGCGGACGGCTGGAGTCGAGTCGGCGAAGTCGCAGCACGCTCACTACCGCACTCCCGGCACCGCGCGCCGGAGAAACAGTTGGTGTGACAACGCGGGGTTTCGATCTTGTCCCGATCGGGCACTCCATACTGCGGACCCAGTGTGCGCGTCGCGCCGCCGGGCTCCAGTCGTTTGCTTTCGCCGGCGGCCTGCCGCGCCGGTACCCGTCCGGTCGTGGCGAGGCCGCGACAGCCGGTCGCACCGGACACGTGGAGGTCTGATCCTGGATACGTTGTGGACCTTCGTGGTGGAGCGTCGCCACCAGCTTTTCGTGGATTCGTATCTGCACGTCTCGGCCGTATTGCAATCATTGTTGATCGCGACGGCGATCGCGGTGCTGATCGGTGTGCTGGTCTACCGCAGTCCGGCCGGTTCGGCGGCCGCGACCGCCGCGGCCGGCACGATCCTCACCGTGCCGTCGTTCGCACTGCTCGGCCTGCTGATCCCGATATTCGGGCTGGGTGTCGTGCCGACGGTGATCGCCCTGGTGCTCTACGCACTGTTGCCGATCCTGCGTAACACCCTCGTCGGCCTGTCCGCGGTGGACCCGGCGGTCGTCGATGCGGCGCGCGGAGTCGGGATGAACCGGCTACGGGTTCTGGCCGCGGTGGAACTACCGCTGGCCTGGCCGTCGATTCTCACCGGAATGCGGGTGAGCACCCAGCTGATCATGGGCATTCTCGCCCTCGCCGCCTACGCCAAGGGTCCGGGCCTGGGCAATCTGATCTTCTCGGGTCTGGCCCGGCTCGGCAGCCCGAACGCGGTACCGCAGGCGCTGACGGGCACGGTACTCATCGTCGTACTCGCCCTACTGCTCGACGGGATCTTCCTGCTCGTCGGCCGTTTCACCGTTCCGAGGGGGATTCGTGACTGATTCCGCTACCGCCACCGGGAAATCGGCGGTTTCCGGTGTCGAGATCGTGCTCGATTCCGTCACCAAACAGTATCCGGGTCAGCCGCAGCCGGCCGTCGACGCGGTGTCGATGACCATTCCGGCGGGCGAGATCGTGGTGCTGGTGGGGCCTTCGGGCTGCGGGAAGACCACCACCATGCGGATGATCAACCGGCTGATCGAACCTACGTCCGGCACGGTGACGATCGACGGCCGCGATGCCGCGACAATGGATCCGGACCGGTTGCGCCGCGGGATCGGCTATTCCATCCAGCAGGCGGGTCTGTTCCCCCATATGACGGTAGCCCGCAATATCGCCACCGTCCCCGGACTCATCGGCTGGGATCGCAAGCGGATCGCCGCCCGCACCGATGAAATGCTGGAACTGGTGGGCCTGGATCCGGGCACCTACCGGCGCCGCTATCCGCGGCAGCTCTCGGGCGGTCAGCAACAGCGAGTCGGGGTGGCGCGGGCGCTGGCCGCCGATCCACCGGTGCTGTTGATGGACGAGCCGTTCGGCGCGGTCGACCCGATCACCCGCGGCCTGCTGCAGGACGAACTACTGCGACTGCAAGCGGAACTGGGTAAGACCATCGTGTTCGTCACCCACGATTTCAACGAGGCGGTCAAACTCGGCGACCGGATCGCGGTCCTCGGCGACCGGTCGCGCATCCTGCAATACGGCACTCCCGCCGCGATCCTGGCCGATCCGGCCGACGATACGGTGGCTGGATTCGTCGGCGCCGATGCCTCCCTGAAACAGCTGACCCTGACCCGTATCCGGGATGTCGAACTCGGCGACTGCCCCACCGTCGCCGAGGACGCTTCGATCGAAACCGCGCGTGCGGCCGTGGCGGGCACCGACTGGGCTCTGGTGCTCGACGCCCGCCGGCGGCCCCTGCGCTGGGTTTCCGCCGCCCAGCTCGCGCACGCGGCGGCGGTTCGAGACACCGGAACACCGCTCGGTGAAACCCTGTCCATGGCATCGACATTGCAGGACGGTCTGGAGGCACTGCTCACCGACCGCAACGCCACCGGGGTGGTCACCGGACCGCGCGGCGAATACGCCGGCCTCATCACCATCGATACCCTGGTCGCCCACCTCTCGGCCCTGCGCGCCGCGCACGGTGGTGCGCAGACCGCGACGGAAGCACCGGCATGACGGCGCAACTCGCGGCCGATACCGGAAAGCCCCCGGCGCTGCGGCGCGCGGACGGTGCCCGGCTGCTCGTCCAGCCCGTCCTCGTCGCCTTGCTCACCGTCGGCGTGCTGGTGTGGGCACTACGACGCGATCTCACCGTCACCCAGCAGGCCAGCCTGAACGCGAGCAATATCGCCACCGTCACCTGGCAGCACGTGCTCATCAGCGCCACGGTGGTGCTGATCGTGATCGCCGTCGCGGTACCGCTGGGCACGCTGCTCACCCGCCCGGGTTACCGCCGGCTCGCGCCGTTCTTCGTCGGTATCGCCAATATCGGCGCGGCGGCCCCCGCCATCGGGCTGATCGTGCTGTTCTACCTGGCCACCAGGACCACGGGTTTCTGGATCGGGGTGGCACCGATCGCGTTCTATTCGCTGCTGCCGGTCCTGCGTAACACCATCCTCGGCTATCAGCAGGTGGATCCGCTGCTCATCGATGCCGGGCGCGGACAGGGGATGTCGGCGGCAACGGTACTGCGGCGGATCGAATTCCCGCTGGCAGTCCCCTATATCCTGGCCGGACTGCGCACCTCGCTGGTCCTGGCCGTGGGCACCGCCACCCTGTCGTTCCTGGTGAGTGCCGGCGGCCTCGGAATTCTCATCGACACCGGATACAAACTACGCGACAACGTCACCCTGGTCGTCGGCGCGGTACTGGCGGTCGCGCTGGCGCTGCTGGTGGATTGGCTGGGCGCGGTGGCCGAACGCCTGCTCGGCCCGAGGGGGCTGCGATGAACACGCTGCGGACACCCCTGCACCCGTATCGCCCGGTGCGCAGGTCGAACGGGATCCGCACGCTGGGGGTGCTGCTGCTCTGCGGGGTTGTACTGATCGCGGGATGCGGTCTGCAATCCGGTAGCGCGGTACCGCTACGCGTGGGGCCCGGCAGTATCCGGCCGGTGCCCGCACTCGCGGGGGCCCCGGTCACGGTGGGGTCGAAGGATTTCACCGAACAGCAGATCCTCGGCTACATCATCGAATTCGCGCTGGTCGCCGCCGGGGCCGAGGTGCGCGATCTGACGAATATCCAAGGCTCCAACAGCTTGCGCGACGCCCAGCTCAGCGGCCAGATCGATATCGCCTACGACTACACCGGCACCGGCTGGGTGAACTATCTGGGCAACGAAACACCGGTCCCGGACGAACAGGGCCAGTTCGAGGCGGTCCGCGATGCCGACCGGGCCGCCCACGGGATGGTCTGGGCGGCGATGGCGCCGATGAACAACACCTACGCGCTGGCCACCGCCCGGCGCACCGCAGAAAGCACCGGGGTGTGGTCGCTGTCGGACTACGCCGAACTCGTCGCCACCGATCCGGCCGCGGCCGCCACCTGCGTCGGCACCGAATTCAATGTGCGCCAGGACGGCTACCCGGGTATGGCCCGTGCCTACGGGATCGACGAGAGCCGGGTGAGCAAACGGATCGTGCAGGACGCCGTGGTCTTCCAGGCGACCGCCGATGCCCGCCAGTGTGCGTTCGGGTCGGTGGCGGCCACCGACGGCCGTATCCCCGCACTCGATCTGGTACTGCTGGCCGACGATCGCGCATTCTTCCCGAAGTACAATGCTGCGCTGGTGATGCGCGCGGAATTCGCCGACGCATACCCGGAGGTCACCGCGATCATGACGCCGATTTCCCGGTTGCTGACAAACGAGTCGATCACCGAACTGAACAGGCAGGTCGATGTGGAGGGCCGCGAACCCGCGGAAGTCGCACGGGACTGGATGGTCACGCACGGGTTCGTCACAGCGAAGTGACCGGCCTGGTCGGCTCACCGGATTGACCGGCCTGGTCGGCTCAGCGGGGGCGGCCGGGGTCGGCTCAGCCGAGGGCGGCCGGAGGGCGCAACTGAACGCCGACCCGGTTCGCCTCGGCGGAACGACGGGGCAGGTTCGGCTCGACAGAACGACGGGCCGGGTCGGCTCGGCGGGACGGCCGGGCGGCCCGACAGAACGACAGACCGGGCCGCCCCAATGGAGCGATGGCCAGGTTCGGCCCGACAGGAGCGATGGACCGGATCGGCCCAACAGAGCGATGAACCGGATCGGCCCGACGAACGACGGGCCGGATCGGCGCGGCGGAACGACAAGTAGGAGGCGGTGGATTGGTTGCCCCGGAGGGTCCGAAGATTCCGTCGCCCGCACCGGCCCGGTCGGCGCTGTTCGGGGTACCACCCGCGGGCCGCCGGCTGCCCGGCGCCGTCCGGGCCGCGGTGGCGTTCGGCGCGCCGGCTCTCGTCGCGGTAGCGCTGGGGCACGAACAGCAGGGACTGATGGCGGCGACCGGCGCGTTGGCGGTGATCTTCGGCGAGGGCCAGGTCTACCGGCGCCGCGTGCGGGTGATCGGCGCGGCCGCGCTGTCGCTGGTGCTGACGGCGTTCGCCGGCGGGCTCACCGGGGAATTGATCCAGACCCGGCTCGCCGCCGGTGGATCGCACTGGTGGCAGTTGAGTCTGGTGGTGCTGATGTCGGCGGTCGCGGTGGCGGGCACCTTCGTCAATTCCGCCTTGCGTCTCGGCCCGCCGGGCGGGTTCTTCTTCGTCCTCGCCGCGGGGGTCGGCGCGCTCATCACCGGGCACGGGGTGCCGCCCGGTGAGGTGGCGCTGTGGACCGCCATCGGGGGACTCAGTGCGCTGATCGTCGGAATGTCGGCCGCGCTCACCCGCGCCGATCCGCCCGAACAGCGGGCGGTGACAGCCGCGGCTGCCGCGGTACGCGATTACGCCGCGCTCGATCCGGCGGCCGGCGACACCATCGGCGCCCGCTACGCCACCGCGATGAAGGTACAGACGGCGTGGGCGCTGCTCGACGACGCCCGGCGCACTGACAGCACAGACGGCCTCGTCGACGAACTCACCCGCGCCCAGCGCGCGTTCGCCGGTGCACTGCACCGCGACAACGCCGCGGACAACGCCTCCGATCTGCTGTTCGACACCGGCCGCCCTGCGCCGACACCCCGCCCGACGCTGCGGTACCGGCTGCTGCGGTCGGTATCCCCGGACAGCCACGCCGCAGTATCGGCGAACCGGATCGCGATCGCCACACTGCTGGCCGGTGGCCTGACCGTCGCGCTCGACCTGGGGCGTCCCGATTGGGCGGTGGTCACCGTCACGGTGCTGTTGCACCAAGGGCCGGACCGGGTCCGGGGCACCTATCGCGGTGTGCACCGCATCGGCGGCACCGCGCTGGGATTGGTGCTGTTCACCGGTCTCTATGCCCTCGAACCGGGGCCGTGGTCGCTGGTGCTCATCCTGATGACGCTGCAGTTCGCGATCGAAACGTTCGTGGCCCGCAACTACGGACTGGCCGTCGTGTTCATCACTGCGCTGGCGCTGCTCATGGGTGGTGGCGGGCAGTACGGCGATATGGTCCCCGTGGTCCGGGACCGGCTGGTGGAGAGCGCGATCGGCGTGCTGATCGGCCTGGCGGCGCTGTGGTCGATCGACCGCCGCGCGCACCGCCGGGTGCTGTTGCGCAACGACCAGCGAGTACTCGAAGCACTCGGCCGGCTGCTGCGGCTCCTGGCGCTGCCGGCGCGGCAACGCACGGCGTTACCCGAGGTGCGGCGGGAACTCGAATTCGAACTGATGGGTTCGACACTCGGCGCGATCGACGCCGCCCACAACGAACCCGAGTGGACCCGTACCCATTGGATCAGGCATCAGCGTATCCGCCGGCTCGGCCACCACGTCCTCGCCGCCGACCTGTACCCGGACTCCCCTGTCGATCCGGGCCTGCTGAGCGGGTGGTCCCGCAATCTCGCAGAGCTGGCTTGACGTGCTCCCCGCCGGTTCATCGGCCATCCGGTCAGGGGACGATCGGTTCGAGTAACAGCGCGTCCAGGTCGGCGCGACGGCCGTCGACGATCAGTCCGGCCTCGTCCGGGTCGATGCGGCCCCACAGCAGGAGCGCCAGTCCCTCGGCGGGACCGGAGACCCGCAACGGCACCTCGTCGATATCGCCGCCCGAACCGCCGAGCACCCAGCCGGGCGCGGGGTCGAGGTCCGTCGCGACCAGAGCGAGCGGGGACGACAGCGGTGCCATCCGGCCGATTCCCACCTGGCGGGGATGAAAGACCGTCACCACCTCGTCCACAGCGTCCGCCCAGACCTCCGGCACGGCCCGCATCAGGCCGAGGGCGGGCTTGCCCGCGATCGCGGCGCGCAGATCGTGCCCGTGGACGAGCGTCTCGTGGACCTGCCGGCGATGCCAGAACGACACCGGACCTTCGCCCATCGGGTCCGGATGGGCCAGGACGCGGGCGGTCGCCGCCGGATCCAGTTCGGCGAGGGTTCCCCGCAGTTCCGTAGCGCAGGCGGCGTAGTGGTCGGCGAGGTCGAACGGCCCGTCCTCCAGGGGCGTCGCTCGCTGCGCGCGCGCACTTGCCGCGGCCCAGTGGTGCACGAACGCCAGGTGCTCCACCAGTTCGCGGACCGTCCAGTCGCCGCAGGACGGCACGGTGGCAGCCGGGTCCGCGTCCGGAATCGAAGCGAGGAACTCCCCTTGGAAGTCCGCTAGCAGCAGTGGGAAATCGAGACCGGAAAGCGCACTCATGGCGTCACGCTACCGCAGACCACCGACCGGATCTCAGCCGATCGGCAGCCGCTCGTCGAGCAGGAACGGCAGCAGGAAATCGCGGAGCAGGGCGCGTTCCTCGGCCTCGTCCGCGGGCGGCAGGGTCAGCAGCGAGACCATGATCCGCACCGTCCACCGGCTCAGCCGCTGCGCCGCGGCGGGGGTCAGCTCGGGCCGGAACCGGGTGACGAAGGCGGTGACCAGGGCGTCGATCACCGCCGACGAATCCGACAGCCGCGCCACTATTCCCGCGTCGGCCGGTTCGAACCAGACCGCCAGATGAGGTGTCTTGCGGGTTTCGGCGAGGGTGGCGGCGATACCGTCCAGCAGGCGTTCGGCGCGGTCGGGACCGTCCAATCGCTGCTCTCGCCAGACCCGTTCGATCAACTGGGTGGCCTCCCGGCCGGCGAAGGCCACGTACAGCGACTGCCGGCTGTCGAAATACCGGTAGAGCGTCGCGCGTGAACAACCGGCGGCCTCGGCGATCTCGGCCATCCCGACAGTCGCGGCGCCTTTGTCGATCACCAATGCCCGGACCGCGTCCAGAATTCGCTCGACGGCCAGTTCGGAACGCCCGCCGGCCAGCCAGTCACCACTCATACACACCCCGCAGCAGCGCACCGGCCGATACCGGGCCACCACCCCCGGATCCGCCCCGAACCCGGCAGCTCATGCCGCGCATCGGAACGGAACGCTGGTGGGGCGGCGCACATACGGGCCGGGGGCGTAGGTGACGGCATCGATATCGACCCGGTAGTCCGGGAAACGGTCCAGCAGTTCCTCCAGCGCCACCCGTGCCTGCATCCGGGCGGCCGCCGCGCCGAGACAGTGGTGCGGGCCGTGCCCGAAAGTCATGATGCGCTGGGGGTTGCGCTCGATATCCAGTTCCGCCGCGTCGGCGCCGAAGGACCGTTCGTCGCGGTTCGCCGAGCCGTACACCAGCAGTACCTTACGGCCCGCCGGTATCGTCCGGCCGTCGAGTTCCACATCCCGCGTCGCGGTGCGGGCCAGCCCCTGGACCGGGGAGGTGAGGCGGGCGAATTCCTCGACCGCCGCCCGGATCTGTCCGGGGTCCGCGGCCAGCGCGGCCCGCTGTTCGGGGTGCTGCTGCAACAACTGCACGGCGCCACCCAGGAGGCCGGTGGTCGTGTCGTTTCCACCGGACACCATGGTCCAGGTGTAGGCCAGGATCTGCACCAGCCCGTCCACATCGGTATCGTCGGCCGCCATCCCCGCCTGCACCAGCAGCGAGACGGTATCGTCGCCCGGGTCGGTGCGCCGCCGTTTGATCAGTTCGGCGAAATAGCCCAGCATCTGCATCGATGCCGCCTGTGCGTCGGCGGTGCGCTGAGTACTCGCCGCCACGACGGCATCGGTCCATCCGTCGAAAAGCGGCCGGTCGTCTTCCGGAACACCCAGGTAGTAGGCCACCACCATGGTGGGCAGGGGTTTGAACAGGTCGATCACGATATCGCCGCCGCCGTGTTCGGCCAGCCGGTCCAGCCGCTGCCGGACGAACCGGCGGACCACCGGTTCCACCTCCGCCACCTGCCGCGGTGTGAAACCCGCGGCCACCAGTTTGCGGAATTCGGTGTGCTCGGGCGGATCCTGCATCACCATCGGCGGATTGGCGGTGAGGTTGATCTTTTCCAGTTCGCCGTACTCCACGGTGAGCCCCTGGCCCGAGGAGTAGGTGGTGACATCGCGCGCTGCCGCATACACGTGCTCGTGCCGGGTCAGTACCCAGTAGTCGTTCTCCGGCTGGTTCCGCGGCACGACCCGATGCACCGGATCGTGCTCCCGCAATCCCGCGTACATCGCCCACGGCGACCGCCAGGTTTCACCCGAACGCAGCTCGAAATACGCTTCGCTCTGATACGTCTGACCCTCCATGTCGTAACAGTAAGACAAAATCTAGATTTTGTCTGCCGAATCGTCCGAATGCGATCGCTCGGCAAACCACGGCGGAAGAACCGGTCACAGGATGCCCACCCCGCGATCGGCGAACGAGGGCATAGTTGGAATCGACCCGAACAAAACCCTGGCCTCGGCACGCTGACCACCCATAACCTCGGCGGGCCGCAGCGGCGCGACCGGCCGAGGACGCCGGAAGTACGCTTGATCGTTCCCGACCCAGTAGAGAAGGACATCGCGATGACCGATTCCAACCCGCCGAATCCCGCCGACGGCTGGAGCTTCGAGACCAAGCAGATCCACGTGGGACAGGTTCCGGACAACACCACCAACGCCCGCGCTCTGCCGATCTACCAGACCACCTCCTACACCTTCCGCGATACCGAGCACGCCGCTGCCCTGTTCGGCCTGGCCGAACCCGGCAATATCTACACCCGGATCATGAATCCCACCCAGGATGCGGTGGAGCAGCGGATCGCAGCGCTCGAGGGCGGGGTCGCCGCACTGGTGCTGGCGTCGGGGCAGGCCGCCGAGACTCTGGCGATCCTGAACCTCGCCGGCGCCGGTGATCACATCGTCGCCAGCCCGCGGCTCTACGGCGGCACCTACAACCTCCTCCACTACACGCTGCCCAAACTCGGTATCGAGGTATCGTTCGTCGGCGATCCCGACGACCTGGACCAGTGGCGCGCCGCGACCCGCCCGAATACGAAGGCCTTCTACGGGGAGACGGTGTCCAACCCGCAGAACCATATTTTCGATATCCCGGGTATCGCCGAGGTCGCGCACGCCGCCGGTATTCCGCTGATCGTCGACAACACGGTCGCGACCCCCTATCTGATCCAGCCACTGGCACACGGCGCCGATATCGTCGTGCACTCGGCGACGAAATACCTGGGTGGGCACGGCGCCGCCATCGCGGGCGCGATCGTCGACGGCGGAACCTTCGACTGGACGGTTCGCGGGGACGACGGCCCCCGCTTCCCCGGGTTCACCGAACCGGATCCGAGCTACCACGGCGCCGTCTTCGCCGACCTGGGCGCACCGGCGTTCGCGCTCAAAGCCCGGGTCCAACTGCTGCGCGACCTCGGCCCCGCGGTTGCCCCGTTCAATGCCTTCCTGATCAGCCAGGGCCTGGAAACGCTGAGCCTGCGGATGGAACGGCACGTACAGAACGCTCAGGCCGTCGCCGAATTCCTCACCGAACGGCCGGAGGTCACCTCGGTGTCGTATGCGGGGCTCCCGTCCTCGCCGTGGTACGAACGCGGTAAGCAGCTCGCACCGAAGGGCACCGGTGCGGTGATCTCGTTCGAACTGGCCGGCGGTGTGGACGCGGGTAAGAAATTCGTCGACGCGCTGACCCTGCACAGCCATGTCGCCAATATCGGCGATGTGCGCTCGCTGGTGATCCACCCTGCCTCGACCACGCATTCGCAGCTGACGCCCGAGGAACAGCTGAGTTCCGGGGTCACGCCGGGTCTGGTGCGGCTCGCAGTGGGAATCGAGGGAATCGACGACATCCTCGCCGACCTGCGTGTCGGTTTCGCCGCCGCGGCCGGCTAGTCCCGGTCACCCAGATCTGGCGAACCCCGGAGCCGGACCCGCTCGACAGCGGGTCCGGCTCTCTTCGTGCCTCGGCGCCCCCGGCAACGCGACAACCGCCGCCGGGAATCATCGCCCCTTCGTATCGGCCCCCTGTCGCGACGGTCCGGCCGGGTACAAGTGAACCGCTCGCGACCGGCAGGTCGCTCAGACCGGGACGCACGGCGTACCCGACGAATACACATGCAGTACACAGCGCACGGCCAGGATGATGGCATCGGCCAGTTCGGCGGGGGTATAGGCGAACGGGTGCATCGAACGTTCCTCCGGATGCGGGGCCGGGCAGTTCCCGGCCGGGCGGACACTCTGTGCGTGAAACCCTCCTCGGTAAGAGTGTGCGCTCGGCGCGCCTCATACGTCGATTCACCGGATACGGCTTCACATCGACTTCGTCGCGATACGCCCGCACTCCACCGGCCGGCGCGCCAGACTATCCAGGCGGTCCCGCGCCGGCAGACCGCGCACCGCGGTCGAAACGTCCGCCGTCCAGAAGCCGGCCCCGCACTCGGAACACCCACACCACCGTCCAGAGGTGGCCGGAGCCAGGCCACGCTCGCGTAACCAGAGCAGACGGCATACCGGCAGCCGCGCCCAGGGTCTCGGCTGGGCCGCGCGCCGGAGACCGGGCGCGCCCTGTGGCGTACGCCGCAGCGGCCCGGGCGGCTCCGCAAGGAAGCCGTCAAGGCGTCGAAGCGGGGCGTAAAGGACGCGTCAACGTGCTGGGTGCAGGGGAACCCGGCTCGTAGTTTCGACCCGGTTGGGCAGCCGCAGCCGTTCGGTTGCGTCGCGCTGCCCCGGTTTTCGGAATGGAGGCGGACGTGTCGATCCTGGCCTATCTCCTGGTCACGGTCGCGGTATTCGGTGTGCTCGGATTCGTACAGCGGATGGTGGAGCGATTGTGAATGTCGTCAATGCCGTGGGCCTGGTCCTGGCCGTCGTGGTCATCGGGCTGATGGTGGCCGCCCTGCTGTTTCCCGAGAGGTTCTGAGTGAGTACAACCATTGCGGGTGTGCTGTTCCTCGGCACACTGGTGGCGGCGCTGGCCGCGGTACATGTGCCGCTGGGGGATTACATGTACCGCGTCTATACGCGCACCACCCATTCCCGCTTCGAACGGCGGCTCTACCGGCTGGTCGGCGCCGATCCGGACCGCGAGCAGACCTGGGGCGGTTACGCCCGCAGCGCCCTCGCCTTCTCCGCGGTGAGCCTGATCTTCCTGTTCGTTCTGCTGGCCACGCAGCACAAACTGCCCTTGTTCCCGGACGAGACGGCCACCCCGATGTCGGCCGCCCTGGCGTGGAACACCGCCGCAAGTTTCGTCACCAACACCAACTGGCAGAATTACGCGGGCGAATCCACACTCGGCCCGCTGGCCCAGGCCGCCGGGCTGACCGTGCAGAATTTCGTCTCCGCGGCGGTCGGTATGGCCGTCGCCATGGCCGTTGTCCGCGGCCTGGCGCGTTCGCGCGGCGGCACCCTCGGTAACTTCTGGGTCGATCTGGTGCGCGGTACGCTCCGTATTCTGCTGCCCATTTCGACGGTGGCCGCCATCGCGCTGATCGCGGGCGGGGTGATCCAGAACTTCCATCTCAACGACCAGGTGGTCACCACGCTCGGTGGTGTCCGGCAGAATCTGCCCGGCGGTCTCATCGCGAGCCAGGAGGCCATCAAGGATCTCGGCACCAACGGTGGCGGCGCGTTCAACGCGAACTCCGCGCATCCGTTCGAGAACCCCACCGCGTGGACCAACTGGGTGGAAATCTTCCTGCTGACGGTGATCGCCTTCTCGCTGCCGCGCACCTTCGGTCGCATGGTGGACAGCCGCAGACAGGGTTATGCGATCGCCGCCGTCATGACCGTGCTCGCGTTGATCAGCGTGACCCTGGTCAGCGTTTTCCAGCTCCAGCACCACGGCACCGTGCCGGCCGCGGTCGGAGCGTCCATGGAAGGCGTCGAACAACGTTTCGGCGTGGCGAATTCGGCGACCTTCGCCGCCGCCACCACGCTCACCTCCACCGGTGCGGTGGATTCGATGCACGATTCCTACACCAGCCTCGGCGGCATGATGCTGATGTTCAATATGCAGCTCGGCGAGGTGGCGCCCGGCGGTGTCGGCTCGGGTCTGTACGGCATGCTGGTGCTCGCGCTCATCACGGTGTTCGTCGCCGGACTGATGGTCGGGCGTACCCCGGAGTATCTGGGGAAGAAGATCACTCCGCGCGAGATCAAACTGGCCGCCGCCTATTTCCTGGTGACGCCGGTGATCGTGCTGACCGGAACCGCTCTGGCCATGGCCATGCCGGGACAGCGGGCCTCGATCCAGGATTCCGGGCCGCACGGTCTGTCGGAAGTGCTGTACGCGTTCACCTCGGCCGGTAACAACAACGGCTCCGCTTTCGCCGGGCTGTCCGGCAACACCGAATGGTTCAACACCGCGCTCGGCCTCGCCATGCTCTTCGGCCGGTTCCTGCCGATGATCCTGGTGCTGGCCCTGGCCGGTTCGCTGGCCAGACAGGGCACCACCCCCGCTTCGGTGGGAACGCTGCCGACCCACCGGCCGCAATTCGTCGGCCTGGTCGTCGTGGTCACCGTGATCCTGGTCGCTCTCACCTTCCTGCCCGCGCTGGCGCTCGGGCCGCTCGCCGAAGGATTGCACTGATGTCCGCTCCCACCATCGAATCGAATCCCGTACCGGCGGCGCCGCAGCCCCCGAAAAGCCGGGTCCGCGGTGGCCTGCTCGATCCGCAGCTGCTGCTGACCTCGTTACCGCAGGCGATGCGCAAACTCGATCCGCGCACACTGTGGCGCAATCCGGTGATGTTCATCGTCGAGATCGGCGCGGTCTGGGCCACGGTGCTGGCGATCGCCGACCCGAGTTTCTTCGCCTGGGCGATCGTCGCGTGGCTGTGGCTCACCGTGGTATTCGCCAATCTCGCCGAGGCGGTGGCCGAAGGGCGCGGTAAGGCCCAGGCCGACACCCTGCGCCGCGCCAAAGCCGACACCGTGGCCCGCCGGCTGGTCGACTGGTCGCCCGGTGCCGATCACACCGAAGAACCCGTGCCGGCGCCGCAACTGCGCCGGGGCGACCATGTCGTCGTCGAAGCGGGTCAGGTGATCCCCGGCGACGGCGATGTGGTGGAAGGTATCGCCTCGGTGGACGAATCCGCCATCACGGGCGAATCGGCCCCGGTGATCCGGGAATCCGGCGGCGACCGGTCCGCGGTCACCGGCGGCACCACAGTGCTGTCGGACCGGATCGTCGTGCGCATCACCCAGGAACCGGGCCAGAGCTTCATCGACAAGATGATCGCGCTGGTGGAGGGAGCGGCGCGGCAGAAGACGCCGAACGAGATCGCGCTCAATATCCTGCTGGCCGCGCTCACATTGATCTTCGTGGTCGCCGTGGTCACGCTGCAGCCGCTGGCCATCTTCGCCAAGGACAACAATCCCGGTGTGCCGGACAGTCTCGCGCTGGGCACCTATGGGGTCACCGGGATCGTGCTGGTCTCCCTGCTGGTGTGCCTTATCCCGACCACTATCGGCGCGTTGCTGTCGGCCATCGGTATCGCGGGGATGGACCGGCTGGTGCAGCGCAATGTGCTGGCCATGTCCGGCCGGGCCGTCGAGGCCGCGGGGGATGTGAACACGCTGCTGCTGGACAAAACCGGCACCATTACGCTCGGCAACCGCCAAGCCACGCAGTTCGTTGCGCTGGCCGGGGTCGGCGAACAAGAGCTGACGGATGCGGCGCAACTGTCCAGCCTCGCCGACGAGACCCCCGAAGGCCGGTCCATCGTGGTGTACGCGAAGGACGCCTACGGCCTGCGCGAACGCACACCAGGGGAACTGGCGCACGCCGAATGGGTGCCGTTCACCGCCGCCACCCGGATGTCCGGGGTGGATATCGACGGGATCCAGTTGCGTAAGGGCGCCGCGAATTCGGTGGCCCAGTGGATCCGCAGCAACGGCGGTGCGGTGCCGGCCGAACTGGGAACCGTCGTCGACGGGATCTCGGAGGCCGGTGGAACCCCGCTCGTCGTGGGCGAGCTCCGCGACGGCACGGCACGGATACTCGGCGTGATCCGGCTCGAAGACGTCGTAAAACAGGGGATGCGGGACCGTTTCGCGGAAATGCGCCGGATGGGTATCCGCACGGTCATGATCACCGGTGACAATCCACGCACCGCCAAAGCGATCGCCGACGAGGCAGGCGTGGACGATTTCCTGGCCGAGGCCACGCCCGAGGACAAACTGGCGTTGATCCGGCGGGAGCAGGAGGGCGGGCGGCTGGTCGCGATGACCGGCGACGGCACCAATGACGCGCCCGCGCTGGCGCAGGCCGATGTCGGGGTCGCCATGAACACCGGCACCTCGGCCGCGAAAGAAGCCGGCAACATGGTCGATCTCGATTCCGATCCGACCAAACTGATCGAAATCGTCGAGATCGGCAAACAGCTTCTCATCACCCGCGGTGCGCTGACCACGTTCTCGATCGCCAACGATATCGCCAAGTACTTCGCGATCATCCCGGCGTTGTTCGTCGGGCTGTTCCCGGGGCTGGACCTGCTGAACATCATGCGGCTGGCCAGTCCGCAGTCGGCGATCCTGTCGGCGGTGATCTTCAACGCGCTGGTGATCGTGGCCCTGATCCCGCTGGCCCTGCGGGGTGTGCAGTACACGCCCGGCAGCGCGGCGAAACTGCTCGGCCGCAATCTGTCGATCTACGGGCTCGGCGGGATCGTCGCGCCGTTCCTCGGGATCAAACTGATCGACCTCATCGTCCAATACCTGCCCGGGATGTCCTGATATGCCTGTCTCCGATCTGATCCGCCAGCATCTCGCCGGATTGCGCGCACTGCTGATACTGACCTTGATCACTGGTTTCGCCTATCCCGGGATCGTCTGGGTGGCGGGCCAATTACCGGGGCTGCACGATAAATCGCACGGTTCGATCATCGAGGTCGACGGCCGGGCGGTGGGTAGTTCGCAGCTGGGCCAATCGTTCACCGACGCCAACGGTGACCCGATCGCCTGGTATTTCCAGAGCCGGCCCTCGGCGGCCGGTGACGGATACGACACCCTGGCCTCCGGCGGCAGCAATCTCGGCCCGGAGAATATCGTCGACACCCCCGCCGACCCGGCCCTGCTCGCCGCGGGATCCGACCCGGAATCGGCCGGTTTCGCACCGAGCCTGCTCACCCAGGTCTGCACCCGCAGCCACGAGATCGGCCTGCGCGAAGGTGTCGACGGCGCCCGGCCGTTCTGCACACCGGGCGGAGTCGGGGCGGTGCTCTCGGTCCTGGGCCCGCGTGCCGCGGACGGTACGGTACTCCCGCAGCGGGTGGTCAGCGTCAACGAACCGTGCCGCGCCCGGTCCGCCGGATCCACGCCGGTGTTCCTCGCCGAATATCAGGGTGTTCCGGTGGAATGCGCGCAGTACGGCGAAGACTATTCGACCGGCCGGATCATACCGATGGCGGGGAACGCAGTCGCCGAACCGGCGGTCCCGGCGGATGCGGTGACCAGCAGCGGTAGCGGCCTGGATCCGCATATCTCCCCCGCCTACGCCGAGATCCAGGTGAACCGGGTGGCGGCCGCGCGCGGCATCGAACCGGCCGCGGTCCGCGAGCTCCTCGCGGCGCACACCAGCGGCCGGGTACTCGGTTTCGCCGGGGAACCGCGGGTCCACGTCCTGGAACTCAACCTCGACCTCGACAGCCGCTACCCGGTGGCCCGCGCCGCGGCGGGCGAGTGAGAGCGGTGACCGGGGCACGCAGCGCCCGGACCGGCCGTCCGGGTCCAGGCCACCACCTCGCCGACCGCACTGATACGGTTGACCCTGTTCCCGCTGCCGGGCGGGGGGCGAGGCGAAACACCTGTGGAGCGGATGTAAGACCTTCACGCCGGGAGGCGATTTGCGGTGAAGCAGGAACCCACCGAGATGCCGAATCTCGGCATCGCAGGAGTCCCGGTTGTTCGCAACCGGGAAGACGTCACATGATGCGGACGTGACCGCTGCACCACACCGAACCCCGGGTGAGCTGCGTATCTATCTCGGCGCAGCTCCCGGGGTCGGCAAAACCTATGCGATGCTCGGCGAGGCGCATCGGCGACTGGCTCGCGGTCAGGATGTGGTGGCCGCCGTGGTCGAGACGCACGGCCGCGCGCAGACCGCGGAATTGCTGGAGGGTATCGAGCAGGTGCCCAGAATCGCGGTCTCCTATCGCGGCACGGTGCAGTACGAACTGGATGTGGACGCTGTGCTGGCCCGCCGGCCCGATCTGGTGCTGGTGGACGAACTCGCGCATACCAACACTCCGGGCAGCCGCAACCGCAAACGGTACGAGGACGTTCAGGAGCTGCTGGCCGCCGGGATCACCGTAGTGTCCACGGTGAACATCCAGCATCTCGAGGGCCTCAACGATGTGGTCGAGCAGATCACCGGCGTAACCCAGCGCGAGACCGTGCCGGACGCGGTGGTCCGGGCCGCCGACCAGATCGAACTCGTCGATATCACCCCGGAAGCACTGCAACGGCGGATCACGCTCGGCAATGTGTACGCACCGGAGAAGGCCGATGCCGCGCTGGCGCACTACTTCCGGCGCGGCAACCTGACCGCGTTACGCGAACTCGCGCTGCTGTGGCTGGCCGACCAGGTCGACGCCGCGCTGGCGAAATACCGGGCCGATCATCGGATCACCGCCACCTGGGAGGCCCGGGAACGAGTGGTCGTCGCCGTGACCGGCGGCCGCGAATCGGAAACGCTGGTGCGGCGGGCGGGCCGGATCGCCGCGAAATCCAGCGCCGAACTACTGGTGGTTCATGTGGTGCGGGGCGACGGCCTGACCGGTGTCGCGGCACCGAAGATGGCCGCGGTCCGGGAGCTGGCCGCGCACCTCGGCGCCGAACTGCATACCGTCGTCGGTGACGAGGTGCCCACCGCCCTGCTGGATTTCGCCCGCACGGTCAACGCCACCCAGCTGGTGCTCGGCACCTCCCGGCGGTCGCGCTGGGCGCGGATGTTCGACGAGGGCATCGGCGCGGAAGTGGTGCAGCACTCGGGCAAGATCGATGTGCATATGGTCACCCACGAGGCCGCGGGCCGCCGCCGGCGGCGACCACGGCCGCGAGCGCGCCGCACCGCGGCCTGGATCGCGGCGTTCGCTGTGCCCTCGGCGATCTCGGCACTGCTGGCCGCCTGGCTCGACCGCTACCTCGATCTGGTGAGCGAAAGTGCACTGTACTTCGTGGCGGTACTGGCGGTCGCACTGTTCGGCGGGGTGCTGCCGGCGATCGCGTCGGCGCTGATCGCGGGCCTGCTGCTGAACGTCCTGTTCACCGATCCCCGCTACAGCGTCACCATCCAGGAACCGAACAATTTCCTGCCCGCGGTCCTGCTGCTGGTGGTGGCGGTCGCGGTGGCGGTACTGGTCGATACCGCCGCGCGCCGGGCCGAGCAGGCCGGCCAGGCGTCGCGCGAGGCCGAACTGCTCACCCTGTTCGCGGGATCGGTGCTGCGCGGCGCCGATCCGACCGCGCTGCTGGAACGGTTACGCCAGACCTACGGCCAGCAGGCGGTGAGTCTGCGGCACCGCCATCGCGGCGCGCTCGCCGCAGTCGGTACAGACCCGCCCGAGCGCGCGGATACGGCCGATACCGCGATCGAGGTCGGCGACGGGGACTATGCGCTGCTGCTGTCCGGCCCGACCCTGCGCGCCCGCGACCGGCGAGTGCTGGAGGCCGTCGCAGGGCAGGCTGTCGGCCTGGTTCAGCGACGGCAGCTCGCGGAGGAGGCGAACAAGGCCGCGGCACTCGCCGAGGCCGACCGGTTGCGTCGCGACCTGCTCTCGGCGGTCAGCCACGATCTGCGCACCCCGCTGGCGGCGGTCAAAGCCGCGGTATCGAGTCTGCGGTCCGATGATGTCGAGTTCTCCGCCGCGGACCGGGCCGAATTGCTCGCCACGGTGGAGGAATCCGCCGACCAGCTCACGGCGCTGGTCGGTAACCTGCTCGATTCCTCGCGGCTCGCCGCGGGGGTGGTGCGGCCGCGGTTGCGGCCGGTGTATCTGGACGAGGTGGTGCACCGGTCGCTGGTCAGCGTGGGGGTGAGCCCGCGCGGGGCGCGCCGCGGCGCGCTCGACCGGGTACGGGTCAGCGTCGGGACAACGGTGGTGCAGGCCGACCCCGACCTGCTGGAACGTATTCTGGCCAATCTTGTCGACAATGCCTTGCGCTACGGCGCCGAATCGGAGGTGACGATCGATGCCGCGGCGGTGGACGGCCGGATCCTGGTCCGGGTGGTCGACCACGGACCGGGGCTGCCCGGAGCCGATCCCGAACGGGTTTTCGACCCGTTCCAGCAGCTGGGCGACCGGGACAACACCAGTGGTCTGGGGCTGGGGCTCTCGGTGGTGCGCGGGTTCGCCGATGCCATGGGCGGTTCCGTGAGCGCGGCCCCCACCCCCGGCGGGGGACTCACCGTCACCGTCGATCTCGCGGTCGCGGACGGCCGCACCGATACGTCGCCCACGGAGGTTTCGCCATGAAAACCGCACCGCAGCCGGAGCCCGGCGCACAGCCCACCGTCCTGGTGGTCGACGACGAACCCCAGATCCTGCGGGCGATGCGGATCAACCTCTCGGTGCGCGGCTACGACGTGGTCACCGCGGCCACCGGCGCCGGCGCGCTGCGGGTGGCGACCGAACGCAAACCCGATGTGGTGGTGCTCGATCTCGGACTTCCCGATATCGACGGGATCGAGGTGCTCGCGGGTTTGCGCGGCTGGACCAAGGTGCCGATCATCGTGTTGTCCGCCCGCACCGATTCGGCGGACAAGGTGGACGCGCTCGACGCCGGCGCCGACGACTACGTGACCAAACCGTTCGGGATGGATGAATTCCTGGCCCGGTTGCGCGCGGCGCTGCGCCGGGCCGCGGATACGGCCGAGCCCGACGAACCCGTGGTGGTCACCGATTCGTTCACCGTGGATCTCGCGGCGAAGAAGGTGATCAAGGCGGGAACCGAAGTCCATCTGACCCCCACCGAATGGGGGGTGCTGGAAATGCTGGTGCGTAATCGCGGGAAACTCGTGGGCCGGCAGGAACTGCTGCGCGAAGTATGGGGCCCGGCCTACCAGTCCGAAACCCACTACCTGCGGGTCTATCTCGCCCAGCTGCGCCGGAAACTGGAGGACGATCCGTCGCATCCCAGACATCTGGTCACCGAACCGGGGATGGGCCACCGGTTCCGGGAGTGACCGGTCAGGGGGTGACGATCGGGAATTGCGGGTCCGGGGTGTCCAGCAGCGCCACGAAGGTACGCAGCAGATTCTCATCGCCCTTCATGGTCACCCCCTCGAACCCGCCGCCGCTCACGGCTTTCAGCAGTTGCGCCTTGGTCAGGGTCAAAGTGAGATCCGCGGGACCGAGGGCCGGCGCCTCGGCTGTGGGCGTCCGGTGGGTGAGCGCACCGTTGGAGAGGGTCAGCCGGTGCACACGATTCTCGTCGGTCAGTTCCCAGTCCATGATGAAATCCGTCGCCGCGGCGCGCAGGCCGTCGATCCGGACTGCGAGGGAGTCGACGATCATGTCCAGCGTCAACGCCGTCAGCATCTCCGGGCCCGCCGTACTGGTGGCGGTCGGGCTCGGACCGGTGCGCAACTCCTGTGCGCCGACGAGGTAGAAGTTGCGCCAGGTGCCGTTCTCGGCGCCGTGGCCGAGCCGCCGGTAGACCTTCGCCAACTCCTCTCTGGCGCCGTCGTGGTCCGGTTCGGCAAAGACGGCGTGCTGCAAAAGGGTGGCGGCGAACCGCAGATCCCCGTCGGCGGCATACTGCCGGCCCTTGCCGACGATCGCATCGATACCGCCGTAGTCGGCGACATACCGCTGCGCCAACTCGACCGGTGGATGTTCCCACAGGTGGGCGGGGTTTCCGTCGAACCAGCCCATGTACCGCTGATAGATCGCTTTGACGTTGTGGCTCGTGGAACCGTAGTAGCCGCGGTTGGCCCACAGTTTGTCGAGCGCGGCCGGGAATTCGAACTGTTCGGCGATTTCCGGGCCGGTGAATCCCTGGTTCGTCAGGCGCAGCGTCTGATCGTGCAGGTAGGCGTACATATCGCGCTGCCCGGCCAGCCAGGCCGTCCAATTCTCTCGCCCCCAGGCCGGCCAGTGGTGGGAAGCGAAAGCGATATCGGCCTTGTCACCGAAGCGGGCGATGGCCTCGTCCAGATACCGCGCCCAGACCCGGGAATCGCGGACGACGGCACCGCGCAGGGTGAGCACGTTGTGCATATTGTGCGACGCGTTCTCCGCCATACAGAGTGCACGGTGGTCGGGGAACAGGAAGTTCATCTCCGCCGGAGCTTCGGTACCCGGGGTGAGCTGAAAAACGATTCGGACGCCGTCGATCTCCTCTTCCTGCCCGGTGCGGGTGATATCGACCGTCGGCGGGATGAGCGTGACGGTCCCGACGGAGGTGGTCATCCCGAGCCCGGCGCCGATCTGCCCGTCGGGCGCCTTGTCCAGCACCGCACCGTACATGAAGATCGCGCGGCGGTTCATCGCATTGCCGGCGTAGACGTTCTCGCTGACGGCGTGTTCCAGGAAACCCTCGGGAGCCAGGATCGGTACCGCTGGATGACCTTCGGGCAACACTCCCCGGGCACCGCCGAAATGATCGACATGCGAATGGGTGTAGATCATCCCGGTGACCGGCCGGTCACCGCGATGCGCTCGATACAGGGCCAATCCCGCAGCCGCGGTCTCCGCCGAGATGAGAGGGTCGATCACGATGACGCCGTCGCGGCCCTCGACGAACGTCATATTCGACAGGTCCAGGTTGCGCACCTGGTAGATCCCTTCGGTGACTTCGAACAACCCCTGTTTGCTGCAGAGTTGTCCCTGCCGCCACAGACTCGGATTCGCGGTCGGCGGGCAGTCGCCGTCGAGGAAGGCGTAGGCGCCGGTATCCCAGACCACACGCCCGTCGGCGGCTTTCACTGCCCGCGGGTCGAGTTCGGCGATGAACCCCCGGCTCGCGTTGTCGAAATCGGTCGTGTCGTCGAAGTCCGCGTGCATGGTCATCGTTACCTCACTCGGCGATGTCTCGGCTGCTGAAACGGTCACGGCGCGAAGGTTCGAGCACCCGCTCACCAAGATGGTCGTCCGCAAGCGGGAACACCAGCACAGCCGACGCTAGCCGGGCCTCCCGGCCGCAGGTATCACCTGCACCGGGTGAATTCACCGGATGACCTCGCACCGGCGAGCGGATGCGGTGAACTCATCCGGCCCGGGTGAGGCCGAACCAGCCGCGTCCGCAGCAGAATCTCGGTGCACCGTCAGCCCACCTTTCCGGAGGATCCGATGACAACCCAGGACACGCCGAAGCCAGGCCTGCTGTCTCGTATCACGGTGAACCAGTGGGTAGCCGCCGCCCTGGTCGTGCTGTCCGTGGTGTTCATCGCCCAGAATCGCAACCGGGTGGATATCAATTTCCTGCTGGTCACCGTTCGTTCGCCCATGTGGCTGATCCTGCTGATCATGTTTCTGGTCGGCGCGCTCGCGGGTCTGCTGATCAGACGCCGCGCCCGCCGCTGAAATGCCGACGCCCACGTCCAGCGCGGCTGGGTACGGCGGCCGGCCGAGGAGCCGTACCGGCTGCCCGGGCTGGGCGCACCGGGCCCGGTGATCCGGCCACCACGCAGCCGGCGTGGTCGGTCAGCGAGCCGGGGCCGCGGTGTCCGGGGCGCGCGGCGGTTCCGCGGTCGCCGCGGCGACACTCGCGTAGACCGGGATCCGATGAGTTCCGGTTTGCGCGGCCGCCAGTTCGTCACCGAACTGCCCGATCGAGCGGGCGATGCGGAACTCGATACCGCGGTGGGCCAGGCCGTCCCGGAGATCGACCAGCATCGCCGCGGCGGTGACATCGATAGCGGGCGAAGTTTCGGCGTCGAGCACCACCAGCCGGGTGCGCCGGGTGCACAGTTGTTCGATGCGAGTCCGCACATGGTCGGCGTTGACGAAGTACAGCCCCGCTTCCACGCGCACCACCAGCTGGTCGGGTCGCTGTGCGAGACCGGGGTGACGGTGCAGGTCCAGCCATAAACCGTCGCGGGGGCCGAGCACCGCGATATGCGGCCGGGAGCCACGGTATACCAACAGGACGATGGCGACCCCGACCCCGATGAGCAAACCGGGAAGGGTGCCGAACAGCAGTACACCGAGCAGCGCGGCCAGTGCGGCGGCGAAATCGGCACGCGCGACCCGGCCGTAGATATGGCCCAGCCAGTCGGTCCACACCCGGTACAGCCGCCGCAATGCCGCGATATCGACCAGTTCGACCACCGCCGCGATCACCACCGCGGCCAGTGTGGCCTCGGGCAACTGTTCGAACAGTCCGGTGAGCAGCAGCAGGGTCACGACGGTCAGGGCCGCCACCACCAGCCCACTGACCTGGGTTTCGGCGCCGGCCGACCCGTTGACCGCGGTTTTGGACAGACTGCCGTTGACCACCATCCCGGAGGTGAATCCCGGCCCCAGGTTCGCGGCGCCCAAGCCGAACAGTTCGCGGTTGGGGTCGATTTCGTAGCCGGCTTTCGCGGCATAGGTTTTGGCCGCGCCCAATCCTTCGGCGAATCCGATCAGCAGGACACCGATCGCCGGTCCCAGCAGATCGAGGTAGTCGCCGAAACCCACGCCCGCGGGCAGACCGGGAACGGGCAGGCCGGGGTCGATAGGACCGACTATGGCCACCCCTTTGTCATCCAGGTCGAACAGCGCCACCGCCAGAATTCCGGCCAGGACGGCGAGCAACGCGGCCGGGATCAGCGGCAGCCACCGTTTGACCGCGAGCACCAGCACCAGGCTGAGACCGCCGATTATCAGGGTCTGCCAGTGGGTGCCCCCGAGACCGGTCAGCGCGCCCCACAACTGCTCGAAGAAATTGCCCTCGTGCTTGTCGATGCCGAACAGTCCGGGTACCTGGCCGATGATGATCACCAGCGCCAGTCCGACGATGAAACCTTTCAGCACCGGCTCGGAGATGAACGAGGCGATGAACCCGAGCCGCAGCAGCCCGGCGAGCAACCCGACCACCCCGGTCGCGAGGGCGAGCGCGGTGGTGAGCGCGAGATAGCGGCCCCCGTCCGCTCCGGCCAGCGGGGTGATCAGTGCGGCCGACAGCGCCGCGGTCGCCGACATCGGGCCCACTACGAGATGCCGGGAGCTACCGGCCAGCGCATACAAGATCAGCGACGGAACCGCCGCGTACAGTCCGGCCACCGGCGGGACACCGGCGATCGTGGCGTAGGCCAGCGCTTCCGGCACCAGCACCGCCCAGACGGTCAGGCCGGCGACGATATCCGGCCGCAACCAGCTACGCCGGTACCCGTGCAGGGAAGGGAACAGCTGTACGGCGACTGCCCGCATCCGGCCCGTATCGCTGTCGCCGGTCGGACGAGTGCGTTCCTCGCTCACAACACACCTGCCGTTCGCCGCGGTGGGACCGGCCCGGCCGCATGGGCGACCGGGCCGGCCCCGCGTGACGGATGCCTCAGGTCCGGGGCTGCCAGGTCGCGATCGCCCAGATCACCACGATGTTCAGGGCGATGACCAGCGTCGACCACCAGGGGTAGTAGGGCAGCCAGAGGAAATTCGCCAGGATCGACAGTGCCGCGACGACGATCGCCAGCACCCGGCCCCAGGTCGTTCCGGTCATCAGTCCGAGCGCGGCCACGATCAGGATGGCACCCAGGACGATATGGATCCAGCCCCAGGTGGTGATATCGAACTCGTAGATGTAGTCGACACCGACAACGAACAATTCGTCCCGGGCGACCGCGGCGATCCCCTCGAGCACCGAGAGCACGCCGACCGTCAGTAGCAGAATCGACGCGCCGATCGCGGCGCCGGCCGCGAAACCCTGCCGTAGCGGGCCACGGCCGGTTGTGTCGGTGGTGTATTGCGGTGCGGTGGTCATCTCCACTCCTTCCGAGCGCAGTGATTACGTCGACTGTCGCGGTCACCCCATGGCCTTGGCCTTGAGCCGCTCGAATTCTCCTTCGGTGATCGTGCCTTCGGTGAGCAGCCGTTTCGCGGCGGCGATCTGCGCGGCCGGGTTGGTACCGGCAGTGCGCTGGATGTATTCCTGCTCCGCGGCCTGCATCTGCCGGACCTCGGCGACGGACCGCTGCGTCATACCTCGACCGCGGACGATCAGATAGACCAGCGAGGTCAGCAGCGGCAGCACGATCAGGAAAACCACCCAGACGGCTTTGACCCAGCCGGAGGTCTCCCGATCCCGGAAAAGGTCACCGATGATGTGGAACAGCAGCAGCAGGTACGCGATGAACGCGAAGCTCACCACGATCAGCCAGAGCGCTTCCCAGAAGGACACGGTCCACCTCACTTACCTCGGATCCAGTGGTCCCCACAGCGGGGATCCGGCCCACGGTATGGCGGCCCGGCCGGTGCGCGACTCACCCGATACGGATGAATATTCCCGGATACGCCCTGGTAACAGGTTGGTTCACGGGCCGCTGAGGGTGCCCTGTGCTCAGGTAGGCTGCGGCCGAGTGCGTGCTAGTGCTGTTTCGGAAATTTTCTTCGGGAGGCACCGTGACCGCTTCGCCAACACTGGATCCGACAGGCCGCCCGATATCGCGAGCCCGGCCCCGGTCCCATATCCCGGTGTTCCCCTTCGACCCGGTGTCCCGGCCGCGATTGCACGCCGGCCTGGACGCCGCGGTGGATCACCGCAACGGCGGAGTCCTGCTGGTCTGCGGCGCGGTGGGGGTCGGGAAAACGGTCGCCGTGGCGGACTGGGTGACAACGCATCTGCCGCGGTCGCATCCGGAGGCCCGGATCGCCTGGCTCACCGTCCGTGACCAGACCGCGCTGTGGCCGGAGCTGCGTGCCCGGCTGTGCGTGCCCGCCGCCGGATCCGGGCAGCCCGCCGCCGGGGTGGGCGAGGCCGAAGCCATCCTCGCCGCGCTCGCCGACAGCGCGGACCCGGCCGTCGTGGTGATCGACGACGCCCACCTGATCACCGATCCGCTCGCCCTGGCGGGGCTGGAGTACTTCCTGCAGCATGCACCTCCGGCGGTGACCACCGTGCTGTGTGCCCGCTTCGATCCGCCTATCCGCTGGCATCTGCTGCAACTGCATTCCCGGCTGACCCGGTGGAGCGCGCAGGATCTCGCGCTCTCGCCCGCCGAGGCGTCCCGGCTGTGCGCGGGGCACGAATGCGTACTCGACGAACAGGGCCTGCACACTTTGATGGGTCTCACCGAGGGGTGGGCGGCACTGGTGCGGATCGCAGCGATCTATCTCACCGCCAGCGCGAGCGACAGCGCCGATGCGCTCACCGCGCTGGCCCGGCCGCCGCATGCGTTCGCCGACCTGCTGGTGGGTGAACTGATCGATACGCTCTCCCCCGCGCTGCGGCAGTTCCTCACCTGCACCAGCGTTCCGGACGAGTTCACCGAACAACTCGCCGACGATCTCGTCGGCGGCGGCGCCGCGCATCTGCTCTACGAACTCGACCGGATCAATTTCCCGATGACCTCACTGTCCCGCAGTGGAAAGGTCTGGTACTCCTACCATCCGATGCTGCGGGCCTACTTCCTGGCGGAGGCCAATCGGCTGGGCCGCGATATGTGTGCCGATCTGCATCTGCGCAGCGCCCGCCGACTCACCGCGATCGGCGAATTGCAGGCAGCGCTGACGCATCTGCTCGCGATACCCGATCACCGTGAGCTGGGGTCGTTCCTGGCCGAGCACGCATTGGCTCTGATTTTCGCCGATCACGGCGAATCCCTTTTCGACGCGCTCGCCACCGCAGCGCCGGATGTGCTGACCGATCCGTTCCTGCGCCTGCTGCAGGCCACCGACGCGCTGCTGCACGGCAGCAGCGGTACCGCGCAGGCATACCGCGACAGCGCCCGCCTGCTCGCCGACGACGATCCGCATTCACTAGCCGGCCCGTACCGGCTGGAGGCCCTGACAGCGGCCGTGGATGCCGAGCTCGCGGTCGCGACCGGCGCCGAGTCCGATCCGGTCGTTTTCCCGGAGCGGATGCCGCCCGCCGACCGCCCTGATCTGGACGGCTATCTGGCCGTCGCCACCGGGACCGCGCTCGCGCTGCGCGGTGAACTGGCCCGGGGCGAGGAACGGTTGCGGATCGCGCTGAGCCGCACCCGGTCCCGCTGCCATCCCCGGTTGCGCTTGATCGCGGTGACTCGGCTCGCCATCACCGCCGGCCTGGCCGGATCGATCACGACGATGCGTCAGCGCGCCGAGCGGGCCTGCGCTATCGCCCGCGATCACGATCTGCTGGATCTGCCGGAAACCGTGCACGCCACCGCACTCGAGGCCTACGGCGCTTATCTACAGGGCTCGGATCCGCATCCGGAGCAGATCCGGGTGCTGTGCGCCGAGCTCATCCGCCGCGACGGAACTCCCGGACCGGTGGCGGGTCGGTTACCGCATGTGGTCGGCAGCCTGCTCGACTGCCAATGCGGCGGTGACCCGGGCACCGCCGACCGGCTGCGGCGCAGTATCGGCCGGCTGCTCGATACCGACCCCGCACCCGTACTCGGTGGCGGCCTGGTGAGTGCGGCGGTGTGGGCGCTGCTGAGGGCCGGCGATACCGCGGCCGCCCGGCAGTTGACCGAACGGGCGCGCGCAGTACTGGGCCGGATCCCCGACACCGTCCTGTCCACGGCCGCCCTGACCTCCGTCGCGGGTAACCATCACACGGTGATCGGCCAGGTGGAGCCCGTACTCGCGCCGTCCTCCGGCGCCCACCCCGTGGCCCGGCTCACCGGCTGGCTGCTGCATGCCCGCGCCCACCATCAGCTGGGCAACGATTCCAAAACCCGGGAGGCCGTGGACAACGCCCTGCGGATCGGCGCCACCCACCGGATCGCCCGGCCGTTCTTCGACGTTCCCGGCACCATCGACCTGCTCGACTATTACGCGGGCTGTTTCGGGCACTGCAGCGCCTTCGCCGACAGTGTGCGAGCCGGCCACCGGCCGCGGCGGCGGGTCCAGCATCCACCGCTCACGGCTACCGAACTGCGGATTCTGCAGCAGCTGCCGTCGGGCCGTACGACCCAGCACATCGCCGACGATCTCAGTGTCTCCATCAATACGGTGAAAACACATCTGCGTGGCATCTACGCGAAACTCGGCACTCGCTCCCGGATGGAGACGCTGCAGGAAGCACGGCGCAGCGGATTGCTCTGATCCCGTCCGAGCGTTTCACCCGGTGCGGACGATGCGCGGCGGCCACGCCGTGGGACACACTTCATTCCGACGCGGCGACACCTGCCGTCGCGTCCGGTCCGGACGAGGCAGGAGACGGCGATGCGATACCAGTTCACCATCGACGGCGAACTCTCCGAACGTGCGCTGGCCGCTTTTCCCGAACTCACCGGCGATCACACCCGCGGCACCACTGTGCTGGCGGGTCCGGTCACCGACCCGACGGGTATCCGCGCAATCCTGGCCCGTATCGACAATCTGGGTCTCACCGTGATCGAGATGCGGCGGCTACCCGATTGAGCGCGAGACGCCGCAAGGGACGGCACGCCCACGTGCAGCGGTGCGGGGAAGACATCAATAGGTATGAGTCCGCTCGGACCAGCGTGGGTCGAGCCGATCCGCCGAGGCACGCGGGAACGAGATACGCCCGGGGTCGCCGTCGGAGGTATAGCGGCGGGCCGGTTCGGCCGCGAGTACGTCGAGCCAATAGGCGGAATCGAACGGTACCGCACCCAGCCCTGATCGGATCCGCGGCACCGCGCCGGGATCGACCGGACCGAACGGTGAAGGCGCGGGGTTCGCGCCGACCAGCATGACCGCAGCGAATCGGTAGGACGTTCCGTCCGAGGTACCGGCCAGCGCGAGGTCCGGATCGGCCGGGGCGCTGCCCAGCGGCAGCGCCATCGTGGTCACCGTGGTTCCCGGCGCCGCGGCGGTGATCGCCCGGACGTTCTGCGCCAGCTCCCGCTGCACGCCCGCGCCGTCCAGGCCGGCGAGATCGGGATGGCTCGCGGTATGCGCGCCGATCTCGTATCCGTGCTCGGCCAGCCAGGGCAGGGCGCGCGGATCGGCTTCGAACGGGTCGTTGTTGACGTAGAAGGTCGCGCGGGCCGGGAAGTCGGGGTGCTCGGCGGCGAACCGCTCCAGCACCCCGACCGCGCAGTCGGCGGCGGGAACCCCGTCCGCGGTGAACCGGAGCTGGCTGCCGGTGGAATCGTCGAAGGTGAGTACCACCGGATGTTTCCCGGCCGGAATATCGATATTGCCGGTGATGTACTGCGCGGTGGTGATCGGGCGGTAGCCCTCGCGGTACAACCGTTCCAGTTCCGCGCGGAACTCGGCCGGGCTCTGATCGTATTCACCGGCCGGAGCGGCAGTCACCTGGTGGTACATGAGGATCGGGACCTCACCCAGTTCGTCGGCGCCGACGGCCGCCGGATCCGGTGGCGCGAGCGGCGGGGCCACCGCGGACGTAATCGGCGCAGTGTCCGCCGCGGCGGGTTCGCCTGTTGCCCCACATGCGGTGGCCGCCGCGCAGATCAGCGCCGCCGCCACCACCCGAACGCCTCTCTCCCGGTACCGCACCATCGCCCGGATATTACGTGCCGGCAACGATTTACGGTTCATCTCCGCGAAACAGATCGGCGCTGCCGGGGACTCGCCATAGTGGGCGGGAAGCTGTTCGTGGAAGTTGGTGTGTTGTGCTCGTGCGGGTCCGGCCCGTCGATCGAAAACGATCGGCAGCCCTGGTAGTCGGTGTTGTCGCGCTCGTCCTGCTGGTGTTCGCCGGGATCGGAGCCGGTCGTTCCCCGGCGCCCGAGCTTCCCCTCACCGGTCTCCCGCCGGGCCCCGTCGGCGCCGCGGCGCTGCGGGATCTGACCTTTCGGGTGGACGCCACCGGACACGATCCGCACGCCGTCGAGCTCACGGTGGACGGTTCGCCCGTCACCGGCCGGGTCGACGGCGATACCGTCATCTACCGTCCCGAAGGACTGTCCGACGGCGAGCACACCTTCACCGCCGAGATCCCGTCCGGCGGGGTGGCCGGTTGGCTGCGCGGCGGCCCGGGCACCGAGGCGACCTTCACCGTCGACACCGCCGCACCGGAACTGGAAGTGACCCAACCGGATACCGTCGCCTCCTACCGCGAACCGGTCACCGTGCGCGGGCGGGCGCCCGGCGCGGAATGGGTCTCGATCGGCGCGCATTCGGTGTCACCCGGCCCCGACGGCAGTTTCGTCAGCGAACTCCCGCACAGCCCCACCGGGTCGGAGGTGGTGGCGGTGGACGCGGCCGGCAACACCACCGCGCAGGCGCTCACCACCGGTATCGATCTACCCCGGATGCGGGCCGTGCACGTCACCGCACACGCCTGGTCATACGGTCCGATGCGCGAAGCCGTTCTCGATCTGGCCCGCCAGAAACGTATCGATACCGTGCAACTCGATATCAAGGACGAGGACGGCGTCGTCGGCTACGCCTCGACGGTGCCGCTGGCCCGCACGACCGGCGCCGCCACCCCCATCTACGAAGCGCGGGCGGCGCTACGGCAACTCCACGATATGGGGGTGCAGGTGGTCGGCCGGATCGTCGCCTTCCGCGATCCCACGCTCGCCGAATGGGCCTGGCGGCACGGCCGCCCGGATTGGGTGGTGCAGAACCCGGCCGGACAACCCTACTCGAGCCACTACGGCGCGATCGCGTTCACCAATTTCGCCCATCCCGAGGTTCGCGACTACAACATCGCGCTTGCCGTCGAGGCCGCGGAACTGGGCTTCGACGGGATCATGTACGACTACGTCCGCCGCCCCGACGGCAGCCTGTCGAGTATGCGCTTCCCCGGACTGGCGGGCCCCGCCACCGAAGCTGTCGCCGGGTTCCTGGCGCAGAGCCGCGATCCGGTGCACGCGGCCGGCGCGCACCAGAGCGCCGCGGTCTACGGGATCGCCGCGACCCGGCCCGGCCAGATCGCGCAGGATATCCGGCTCATCGCACCGCAGGTGGATTTCGTCGCACCGATGATCTACCCCTCGCACTGGGGTCCGGGCGAATACGGTGTGGCGAATCCGAACGCACAGCCGTTCGATATCGTCGCCGCCTCCCTGCGTGATTTCCAGACCGTGACCAAAGGCACGGGCGCGACGGTGATCCCTTGGCTGCAGGATTTCAGTTTGGGCGTCGACTATGGGGACGCCCAGGTCAGGGCACAGATCGACGCGACCTACAAAGCCGGGATCGACAGTTTTTTCCTGTGGAGTCCGAGCGTGGAATATCACGGCGGCGCACTCGCCCCCGCCTGATCGCGTAACGCCGCACGCCCCCGCGGCGACGTCTCCGGTGACGTAACGGCCCGTCGGGGGGCCAGTCCGTCCATTTGTCAGTTCTGGAATGGAGCATGGGACATGGCTTTCCGAAGTAGCTGGATTCTGCGATCATCCGGCGGGTTCGCCCGGCGATCCCGCGGCTGGTTCGCCCGGCACCGTATCGCCGCGGCGATCGCCGCACCCGCCGCCCTGGGTGTGGTGGCAGCGGTGGGCGCCGCCTATTCGGTGACCGCACCCTCGCAGCAGGCGGATACGCAACTGAAGGCATCGGTCACCGAATGCCACGATATGGTCACCATCTCGGTCGCGGGCCGCGGGGACACTCCTCGGGAAGGCACCACGAAACTGCTGGTGGACGCGCACGGCAACCCGCTGCCCGCGGCGCTGTCGGGCGATCACAGCAGCGACTGGGTGGACCCGGTGGTCAACGCCCCCGCCGATGATGTGGACCCCGGTTCCTACGCCGCGGTCTATATCGCCTACCCGGCGGATATGGCCACCTACGAGGAAGCGGTCACCTCCGGGGTCGCCAACACCCAGCAGGTGATGCGCGAGATCTCGCGGGCCTGCCCGGACACCCGCTTCGCGATCGTCGGCTACAGCGAGGGCGCCGATGTGGTGCGCCGGGTCGCCATGGAGATCGGGCATCAGGAACAGCAGGACGGCGGCTACGCGATCGTCGACCCGGACCGGGTCACCGGTGTGGTCATCCTCGCCGATTCCGGCCGCGCCGCGGGTGACGGCCCGTTCCCGGGCGCCGAGAACCCACACGGCAACCCGGACGGTTTCGACCAGGCGTATCAGAACGGGAAGAACCCGGTTCCCGGTCAAGGCGCGCTCCCCGATACGAGTGGTGATTTCGGCGCGCTGAACGGCAAGATCGCCTCGTTCTGCTCCGACGGCGACCTCACCTGCGCGGCACCGGAGAACATCGCGCTGCTGCAACTGGTGGTCAATGTGGCGCGGCAGATGAATGTCGACGCGCTCGAGCGGGACGGGTTGACGCCGGCCACCGGTCAGGATGTCGCGGTCGTACTGAGCCGGGTCGCACTGCTCGCGCTCGCCGACATCCAGTCGCAGCCGAACTGGATGGCCAGTGACGAAACCTTCCTCGAGGTCCTGCTGCGGGTCTCCGAGCCGGGCTACGAACCCGGCGTCACTCCCCCGGCCGGCGAACAGCCCGCCGACTCGATCTCGACCGACGAGATGGCGCCGCTGGCCTACCTCCCGCAAAAGGTGCTCAACGAGATCATCGGGCTGATCGTGACCAACCAGAACACCATCCCGGTGATCCTGTCCGACCCCTACAACCTCACGCTGGGCCCGAACGCCACCGGTCACCACTTCGACTACTGGCGCGATGCCGACCCGGCCAACGGCAAACCGCTGACCTCCGCCGAATACGCGGCGGCCTGGCTCACTCATCTCGCGAAGCAAGCCCAGGCGGGCGAACCGGTGGATACGAAGTCCACCCCCACCCCCGAAGATCTGGACGATGCCTACCGGGCCGCCGCGGCGACGACCACCGAACAGCCGGCCGGGACCACCACATCGGTGCCGACCACCACCGGCACCGCCTCGGCTACGACCACGCCGGAAGAAACAAGCACCACGATGACACCGGAAGAGACCACCACGACCACCACACCGCCGGCCGGCGAGCAGACGACGGTACCGCCCTCGTCGACGACGGAACCGCCGAGTTCGACGACTGCGCCCCCGAGTTCCGCACCCGCAACGAAGGTCGCCGCGCCGCCGTCCACCAGACCCACGACGACGGTACCCCCGGCCACCGAGACGACCACCACGGCAACACCGGCACCACCGGCGGGTGAATCGGTCGCCGAAACCACGCGCTGAGCGGCGGGTTCCGTACCATCCAGGAGCCGGGACGGCAGGTCACGGCTTCCTGGGGCGCGCGCCGACCCGTCGGCGGGAACAACCGACCGGTCCGGCCTCCGTCACCGTCGCGCTCTGTCTCGCCCGGGCGGCATCGGCGAATACGTGCAGGGCCTGACAGTGCGGAAAATGGTCGAACCCGGCAAGCGATTGTTCCGGTCGAGTCGCTGACCGGTCACCGGGCGATCCCGGCGGAACCGCCGGGTACGGCTCCCGCCGTTTGTCCCGGATCGGCGAAGATACCCTTATGACCGTCTCCGCACAGGACCTCACCTACCTTCGCCGTTGCATCGAACTCGCCCGTGAAGCACTGGCCGTCGGCGACGAACCGTTCGGCTCCGTCCTGGTCGCCGCCGATGGCACAGTGCTCTTCGAGGACCGGAACCGGGTGAACAGCGGTGACGCGACCCGGCATCCGGAATTCGCGATATCCCGCTGGGCCGCCGGGCAGCTGCCTCCGGAACAACGCGCCGCCGCCACCGTCTACACCTCCGGGGAGCATTGCCCGATGTGCTCCGCGAGCCATGGCTGGGCCGGGTTGGGACGCATCGTCTACATCACCTCCGGCAGTCAGTTCCGGGCTTGGCTGCGCGAATGGGATGTTCCCGCGGCACCGGTCGCCTCGCTACCGATCGGCGAGATCGTCCCGGGCGTGGTCACCGACGGGCCGGTCGACGAACTGGCCGGGGAGGTTCGAGAGCTCTACCGCGCCTGCTTCGCCCCGAGCGGCAGCACGAGCTGACCTCGGCCACCTGATCCGGCCGCAACGCCCTTGGACCGACGACGAATGGGTGGGCCGGTTCGGAGATCTCGCGATGAATACGAGCAGCCGGTGGAGTGCTCATCGGGCCGCGGGCCCTTCGGCGGTCAGCCGGGCGGTCGCCCAGCGGGCCCAGTCGGCTTCCATTCGGTAGTGGCGCAGACCGTGTTCCAAGGCGATACGCCCGAAGTCGTTGTCGCCGGTGTCCCAGGGAATCTGTTCGAGCAGCGTGGTCAGGTGCGCGAGTTCCGCCTCCGCCCGCTGCTCGATATCGGCGAAGAACGCCAGGGCGGCGGGCGTATCCACCTCCGACAGCAGGAAGACCCGCAGCAGGCGTGAGCTGCGGGCGGGCGTGGAATCCGGGGTGGCGAGCCAGTCCCTCAGTGCGTGGCGCCCGGTTTCGGTGATCGCGTACAGCTTCCGGCGCCGCGGCCCTTCGGCGGCGATTTCGATCAATCCCTCGCGTTCGAGCCGGCCGAGTTCACCGTACAGCTGGCTCTGGGTAGCGGCCCATACGTTGGCCATCGAGTTCTCGAAGCGCTTGAGGAGGTCGTAACCGCTGCCGGACTCTTGCGCGAGAAGGCCGAGCGCGGCGAATCGGAGACTCATGGGCCGATGATATCCCTCTCTTGTCATGTCACAACTGACATGACAAAGTAGTAGGTCAAGGCCGACTCCCCACATGAGGTGCCCATGTCCGTCGTTTTCGCCGTCTGCCCGTGGATCGTGTACGCGATCGCCTCGTCTTTCACGCCGGTGGCGACGGCGGCGCTGATCAGCGGCGCGGCAGCGCTGCTACTCATCGGACTGCGGCTCACTCGCGGTGTTCGCCTGGCCGAAACAACCATCGACAGTGCGACCGCGGCGTTCTTCCTCGCCGCCGCGCTCTGCTCCGCGGCCACCGGCTCCGATCCGGTCGGCCGGTTCATCGGTGCCGGTTGCGAGTTGTGGCTAGCGCTGGTCGTCGCCGCCGGGCTCGCGATCGGCCGCCCGTTCACCGAGCCGATCGCACGCCGGCAGGCGCCGGCGGAGTTCAGCGCCACGCCCGCTTTCCGCGCATTCAATACCGTGATCACGCGCGCCTGGCTGGTCAGTTTCCTCGTGGCGGGCTTGCTCATCCTGGTTTCGGTCGGCGCTTTCGGCCCAGCCGGCCGCTACGCCACCTACGTTCTCATCCCCCTCTCGATTCTGATCCCCGTGCGCTACACGGCACACCTCGTCCGAAAGGTACGGTTCGATGCAGCTCCCGTCTGACACCCGTTCCACACACGCCCATCTGGAAGACAACTTCGCCCCGGTGGACCGGGAACGCACGGTGCGCACACTCCGGGTGACCGGCCGGATCCCCGCCGAACTCAACGGCCGGTACCTGCGAAACGGCCCGAACCCGGTAAACGGTTCGCCGCACTGGTTTCTCGGCGAGGGCATGCTGCACGGGGTCCGGTTGCGGGACGGCCAGGCCGAGTGGTACCGCAACCGCTGGGTTCGTACCGCAAAATTCGACGGAGACCCCACACCGCTCTACGACCCGGCTACCGGCAACCGCAATCTCCATGTGGCCAACGCCAATACACATATCGTCGGTCACGCCGGGCACCTGCTGGCGCTGGTCGAATCGTCACTGCCCTGGGAAATCACCGACGAGCTCGATACCCTGGGCGTCTACGATTTCGGCGGTGCGCTCACCGATTCGATGACCGCGCATCCCAAGACCTGCCCCGTCACCGGGGAACTGCATTTCTTCGGCTACGGCAGCCTCACCACACCACATGTGCGCTATCACCGCGCCGATGCGGGCGGCACGCTCGTCGTGGACCAGCCGATCGACGTCCCCGGCCTGACCATGATGCACGACTTCGCGATCACCGAACGGTACGTCCTGTTCCTCGATCTGCCGGTCGTTTTCAGTCTCGAATCGGCACAGCAGGGCACCATGCCCTACCTCTGGGACGCCGGCTACGGGGCCCGTATCGGGGTGCTGCGCCGCGACGATCCGGCCGCGGCGGTGCGCTGGTTCGATATCGCACCCTGCTATGTCTTCCACGTCGCGAACGCCTTCGATTCCGGCGGCGTGATCACCTTGCACGCGGTGCGCTACGAGTCGATGTGGGTCGGTTCCAGTTCGGCCTTCGACGAGGACGGAACACTGCACGAATGGACGATCGATCTCACCCGCGACACGGTTACCGAACGCGCCCTCGACGACCGCAGTATCGAGTTCCCGCGCATCGACGACGCGTCGACCGGCCGGCCACACTCGAACGTGTACGCCATCGGCACCCACCACCTGACCGCATACGATACGAACTCGGGTCAGCACCGGACACACGAATTCGGCCCGGACGAGCCCGGCGAGGCCGTCTTCGTACCGTCCGCCACCGGCGCCGGATACCTGCTGCTGTTCGTATTCCGCGCCGAAACCGCCACCAGCGATCTCGTAATCCTCGACGCCGGGAATCCGTCGGCGGCCCCGCTCGCGCAGATCCATCTCGGTGTGCGTGTCCCGACCGGGTTCCACGGCAACTGGTTTCCCGACCCTCCCGCACAGAGCCGGCCACTTCCCGGGTTGACCTCGAGTTAGGTTGAGGATCCAGACTGACCCGGTACCAGCTGATCGAGGAGGCACACAGTGCGAGCAGTACAGGTCAAGGAGTTCGGCGGACCAGAGGTACTCGGGCTGCAGGAGGTTCCGGCGCCCGAACCGGCGGCCGGACAGGTCGTGGTGCAGGTCGGCGCGGCCGATGTGATGTTCCTCGACACCCAGTTGCGCGCGGGCTGGGGCACCGATTTCTTCCCGGTGCGGCCGCCGTACATTCCCGGCGGCGCGATCGGTGGCACGGTCCGCGCAGTCGGGCCGGGCGTGGACAGTGCCTGGGTCGGCCGGCGGGTGGCGGCCCGGACGGCGGCCAGTGGTATCGGCGGCGGAGTCCCGACCGGGGGCTACGCCGAACAGGCACTCGCGCAGGCCGATCTTCTCACCGAGGTGCCCGAGGAGGTGAGCATCGACCAGGCGACAGCACTTGTCCACGACGGTCATACCGCGCTCGCCGTCTTCGACCGTGCCGCCGTGCGGGCCGGTGATCGGGTACTGATCACCGCCGCGGCCGGCGGGCTGGGTACCCTGCTCATCCAATTCGCCCGGCAGGCGGGTGCGCACGTGATCGCGGCCGCGCGCGGAGACGCCAAGCTCGCGCTCACCGAACGCCTGGGCGCGCATATCGCGATCGATTACTCCGCCCCCGGCTGGACCGATCGCGTACTGGCCGCGACCGGCGGCGCGGGCCCCCGGATCGTGCTCGACGGCGCCGGTGGCGGGCCCGGCGATTCGGCACTGGCGATCACCGCCGCGGGCGGGCGATTCATCGGATATGGCGCGGCCGCAGGAGAATTCGCCGGTTCAGCAGCGGCCGACGCCCGCGCGCGCGGAATCGATGCCGTCGGCTTGCATGAACTGGACACCGGTGACGACTATCGCGCCGGGTATGCCACCCGCATACTCGATGCCCTGGCGACCGACGCGGTCGAGGTCGTCATCGGCCAGACCTACCCGCTGGCCGAGGCGGCTCGCGCGCACGCGGCCATCGAGGCCCGCACCGCGCTGGGCCGCACCCTGCTCCGTATCGGTTGATCTCCGCTCGCGGGCGGCTATGCCGAGGTCGTGCCGACGGCCTCGGCATAGTGACGGCGCAGCGCCGTCACCGTCGCCGGGTCCGGCGGCCCGAGGGGTTCACCGCCGAGCGATTCCACGAGCGCGTCGAGGCAGACGTGGTAACCGGCGGCAGTGCCCTCCACACCATGCGGGCCGGGTGTGCCGAACCAGACGGTGCAACGCAATCGCGTCCCCTGCCCGTCGGCGCTCAGCTCGAACCGCAGTTGCTCGTCGTCCCAGCGGAATTCGAAGACCTGCGGGGGATCCCAGGTGATGATCCGGCCGGGAAGGTCGGGTTCGTCGAGATCGATTTCCATCTCGGCCAGTTCGCCCGCGGCCTGTTCGACCGATTCGGGCCAGAACCGGAACCGGACCTCGGCCCCGGCCCGGCGCTCGCCGAGGATATCGGCCGGGAACCAATGCCGCAGATGCTCGGATTCGGTGAGCGCCCGCCATACTTTGGCCGGCGGATGTGCGAGCACGCGCTCATAGCGGACGCCCACGCGATCGCCGTCGCGCAATACCTCGCCGAGCCGCTGGTTCACTCCGGTCATCTCACTCCTCGGGTTCGTCGGGCATGGTGTCGAGATAGCCCTCGAGCTGGTCGAGCCGATCGGCCCAGATTTCGCGGAACGGCGCCAGCCAGGCATCGATCTCGCGCAGCCGGGCGGCGGCCAGCGCATAGTGGCGACGCGGGCCGTCCACCCGGACCTGCACCAGCGCGGCGGCGTCGAGCATTTTCAGATGTTTGGACACATTCGGTTGCGCCGTATCCAGCGCACCGACGAGTTCGCCGACGGTGTGCTCACCGTCACGCAGCAGTTCGAGGATCCGCCGCCGCGTGGGATCGGCGAGAACTTCGAAGACATCGCGAGCCACGCCCATATAATTCCTCATGGAGAATATTCCTGTCAAGGAATATATTTGCTCTCCGCTGCGGGCACCGAGCCCTACCCGAGTTCCGCACAGCCCCCGGCCGCCGCGCCACCGAACCGCCCGCGTGCTTCGGTATCCGTTACCCTCACGCCCCCGCACTCGTACCCGGCCGCGGAACCAGCCGATGCCCGGCAGGTCAGGAGCCCACAACGCCGCATACCCGGTCGACATCGCGCCGTACCCAGGACAGGAAGCTGTTCACCTCCTCGACGGGCAGGTCGCGTGCCTCACCCCGCGGCCGCTCGAAGCTGCGCAGCGCTCGATCCACCACCGGACGGAAGCGCGGTTCGGCGGCCGCGATCGAGCGCCCGGCCGCTCGTTTGGCAGCCCAGCGCCCGGTCCGGCAGTAGAGGACGGACCGGCAGCCGTTGAGTACCCGATTGTCGGCGAGATGTCCCTGCCCCGCCGCATGCTCCCGCACCGACTCCGCCACCGCCGCCAGCAGGTCCCGCCGCGCGGGTGCGCCGAGCGCTTCCCGAATCGAACGACCGGCCAACGTCCACCCACTCTGCTGCCCGACCGCGCGATCGATCACGAACCAGAACCCCTGCGTCCCCCCGGGGTCGTAATCGGCGACGGCCGGCAGCAGCGGACCTGTGTTCAGGTTCAGCAGATACCCTGCGCCCGGAGCACCGGAAACGGCGAAGTCGGCGTCGTACACCACGAGCTCCAGACCGGCGGCCGGACAGCGGAACCCGGGATGGGCCAGTGCCTGTGCCAACTCGTGCGCGGCCGGCACGGGCGCCGACGGGTCGACCACGACCGCGATATCGATATCGCTGCGGCCGTGCCGATAGTCCCCCAACGCCAGCGAACCCACCGCGCCGACACTCACCAGCCGATCGCCGTAGACGTCGCGGACCCGCCGCACCAGTTCGGACAGGTAGGACTGCACGTCACCGGGCAGGTCATCCGGCCCGGTAGCCCCACCGGCGCCCGGTTGCCCGTGCCGATCCCACGGCGGCCCGTAATCCGTCATCGCACACCCGCGCAATACGGTCCCGCCGCCGGACCGCCCGCACCGAACCCGACCATCCCCTCAGGCTAGGGCTCGACAGGATATGGATGCGCACCCCGCCGCCATATCATCGGCGCGGCGCGCTGCATGCGCGTCCGGGCGGTTATCCGGTTGACACCGCAGCTGTAATTGGTGGGTGACGAACCTGATCAGCGCGGTGTGGGAACGCGACCCGACGGCAGTCGAGACACTACTGAAAGAAGGCGCGGAGCCCGACGAGCCGGACGAGGACGGGAGCACTCCGCTCTACCAGGCCGCAGTGCACGGTTCCACCGAAATCGTTCACCTGCTCCTGGCATACGGGGCGGATCCGAATCTCGCCGGCGACCCTGTCGAAGAAGGACTGCCGTTGTGCGCCGCGGCGTGCTGGAACCACACCGGTGTCGTATCGGCGCTGCTGGCCGCCGGCGCCGACCCCGATCTGCCCGAACCGCCACATCCGGACCAGACGGGCCCGGGCACTCCTCCGCTGCTGTGGGCCGTGCGCAACGGCCACCGCGAAACGGTGGACCTCTTGCTCACCGCGGGCGCCGACCCGAACCTCTCCCCCACGCCGTTGACGATTGCGGCCCGCGGCGGACGATACGGGATCGTGCGGTCACTGCTCGACCACGGCGCCGACCCCACGCGCACCGACCAGGACGGGCGGACAGCCGCGCAGATCGCAGCCGAGCTCGCCGGCGCGGACCTGGTCGGCCTTCTCGCCGAATCACCCGGCTGGGGCGAACGCGGCTACACGGTACATCGCAGTCCCGCCGGCGACGGCACGGAACTGATCACCCTGCGCTACGACGACCGCGACGGCGGCGGGGGTGAGACCTCGATCCAGAACGGGCACAGCGCGATTGCCGCGCTGCTGCAGGCACCGGGCGAATCAGGCCCGGAGTGACGGTGAATCACCGAACGGTCCGGACGATCTCCGCTCGGCAATCCGCGCCACAACCGGCCCCCTGTTGGCCGAAAGTGCCGATCTGGACCCTGTCCGCGGTTCTACAGTGAAAGGTGACACAGGCGGACAGGAGCGGGGATGAGCGTGGCACGCCCGATATCGGTACTGATCATCGGCACCGGATTCGGCGGAATCGGCGTGGCGATCGAATTGCGACGCCACGGCTTCACCGATTTGACCATCCTGGAGAAAGCCCTCGATCTCGGCGGGGTCTGGCGGGAGAACACCTACCCCGGGGCGGCCTGCGATGTTCCGTCTCCGCTGTACTCGTATTCGTTCGAGCCGAAACCCGACTGGCCGCAGCGCTATTCCGGGCAGGCCGCCATCCACGAGTATCTGCGTGGGGTCGCGGGCCGGCACGAGCTGCTCGACCGGATCGAGTTCGGCACCGAGGTCACCGAGGCGGTGTTCGACGAGAAAACCGGCCGCTGGACGGTGACCACGGCCGACGACGCCACCCACCACGCCGATGTGCTTATTTCGGCCGTCGGGCAACTGTCCCGCCCGCAATATCCGAGTATTCCGGGTGTCGGCAGTTTTGCCGGAGAGTCTTTCCATTCGGCCATGTGGGATCACGAGGTGAACCTCGCCGGCAAACGAGTGGCCTGTATCGGTACCGGCGCCAGCGCCGTCCAATATGTGCCACAGATCCAACCGCAGGTCGAACAGCTCACCCTGTTCCAGCGCACCGCCGCATGGGTGCTGCCGAAATTCGATACCGATTATTCGCCGGTGCAGCACAAATTGTTCGCGAGAATTCCCGGTATGCTTTCGGTCGAACGCCTGGGCTGGTGGCTGACGGCCGAGATATCCTCGCTGGGCCTGGTGGAACTACCGATCATCAGCCGCCTGGTGGCGCGGATGGCGGCACGGAACCTGCGCAAGAATGTCGACGATCCCGAGTTGCGCGCCAAACTCACTCCCGATTATCCGATCGCCTGTAAACGCACACTCTTCTCCAGCGATTACTTTCCGGCGCTCACGCAACCCAATGTGGAAGTGACCACCGCTGCCGTCACCGAGATAACCCCGCGCGGTGTCCGCACGGCCGACGGCGCGCTACACGAAGCCGATGTGATCATCTACGGCACCGGTTTCAAAGGCACCGAATTCCTGTGGCCGATGCGGATCAGCGGCCGGGGCGGTCGCGAACTGGCCGATGTGTGGGCCGACGGCGCACACGCCTATTACGGCATGGCAGTGCCGGAGTTCCCGAATTTCTTCATGGTCTACGGGCCGAATACGAACCTGGGCGTCGGATCGATCATCTATATGATCGAAACCCAGTCGAGGTATATCCGTCAGGCCGTACAACTCCTCGCGGGCAAACCCGGACACGTGCTCGAGGTCCGCGCCGAAACCGAGCGCACGTTCAACGACGCGCTGCAGAAACGTCTCGAGCGCACCCCGTGGAATTTCTGCTCCAGCTGGTATCGCAATGCCGCCGGACGGATCACCAACAACTGGCCCGGTACGGTCACCAGCTACCGCCGGCGCGTCCGCAGACTGGAGCCGCAGGACTACACCCTTACCCCTGCCGCGTAAGCCTCCGGCCGGTGGTCGCTGCGACGGCCTGTCAGAAGTCGGGAAACAGCCAGAGATCCTGCGCGGTCACCGCCCGCAGGTACGCCGCCAGCGACCGCACCCGGGTGAGCGCGTACCCGTCGTCACTGTCGGCGCCGAACAGCGGTGTCTGCGCATCCCCCGATTCGGCGCGACCCAGCCATTCGTCCAGCCGTTCCAGAAATCCGCGCACGTCGTCGGGATCCAACAATTCGTACAGGCTCAGCCCGAACTCATCGGACACCCACTTCTCGTAGACCTGCCCGCGGAACCCGGTCGCATCACCGTCGGACGGCCAGAACAGGCCACCTTGCGCGAAATCGCGCGGTAGCTCGTCGAACGGTTCGAGATCGTCCGGATGCAACCACCCGAACTCCCCGCGTTCCTCCGGCGGCATCGCCTGGAGCTGCTGGAAGGCCGCCAAATCGGATACCCGGCTCTGGCTGGGCCGGACCGCGTACACGTCGAGTCCCATGGGGACGAGCCTATGCATTTCCCGGTCCGGATGCAGACTCTGCGCCACATTCCCGGCACACCGCCGAAACACCCCCGGACAATCCCGCCTCGTGGTGGACTGAACGACCGCCTCCCGCGGCCGGCGTGTCCGGTCAAGGGACCTACCCAGCGAGGGGTTTACCCCTGGCAGCTCCCTGGGTAACCGGCCCGGAACCCCGTTGTTCGAGAGGAATAATGTCTTGCGAAAGCTCTTGCGACCGTTTGCTCTAGGCGCTCTCACCGCAACCGCCCTGCTCCCGGTCGCGGCACCGGCGGGAGCCCAGGCGGCCGCCGATTTCCAGGACGCCCGAGTCGAGGTCGCACCCGGATGCGCCGGCACGGTCCGCACCCAGGTCGCTGTCACTCCGCTACCGACCGATGTCGTCGGCGTAGGCATTTCGGTGCTGTTCCGAGCCGACCGCCCGGACCCGTCGTGCACGCTGGAAGCGACCGTGACCTGGCGTAATGTGCATACCGGCGCCACCGGGTCCCAGGAGGTCACCGTATCATCGGTCCCCGCACCCGGTGGCTGGTTCCCGACCGACCACGGTTTCCAGCGGGCAGTGGCCGATACCGGCCCGGGTCCGGTGGTCGTCACGATGAGTACCAATCCCGGCGAGGTCAGCGTCACGGTCTGATCGGCCGGGGAGCCGGGCGGCCGTGTGCCGCCCGGCTGCGCTCCGGCCCGAACAGGTGCCCGCCCGATCCGGCGGGCAATCGCACCGGTTCGGGCGTCTGTCACGAACCGCGCCGGCCGTCCCGCGGCACCTCCCGGAAGGGAACAGTGTGGTCGGACCGGGCTTCCCTGGGCATGCCCAGCACACGTTCGCTGATCACATTGCGCGTCATCTCGGCGGTACCGCCACCGATACAGCTCACCTGCCGCATCAGGAACACATCCGCAATCGCCGAGACCCTCGGTCCACACTGCCCCGCCCGCGACGGCGACCTCGAATTCGATGGTGGCCCGGCGGGATTCGGCAATTCCCCGGAACTCTCGCCCGATGGCGGCCGACTGTTCGGAAATCCGGCCCGAGACCGCTCCGGTGCCGAGCCGCCGCTGTAACGCGTTTCCGCCGGGGCGCCGGCCACCACGACGGGATCAGGAGCCGCGAGGTTCCTCCACCACCGGAACCGCCGCCTCGGACTGCTGTTTCGGAGCCGCGGGCGACCACACCCGCAATGGCTGCACCACGCTCCCGTAAAAAAGCCATCTACCGCCGCGGTCACACTGGTGATGAAGCCGGCAGCCGTTCCGGACCGGCGAGCTCCCATCGGGAAACTCTGCTCGAGGGAGAACGATACGATCTCACCGGCTCGGCCGACGGTCAGCAGCTTCGGATCCGCACGCACCGCATCAAGATGCTCACAGGCTTCATTGCCCGGCTCCGGTACACCGCTTCGATCCGTGCGGCCCCTGGAGCGTCGGACAACTGCTTGAGCAACCAGGCCAGGCGCCGGCCCGACGTCCCCTCACCGGGTGCGCCTATGGTCGTCCGGCACCGGACCTTGTTGGTACGCACATCAGCGACAACCTCCAGATCACCGGCTGTGTCCGGGATACGCAGAACCGCTTCGAACACCCCCTCGGCCGCCAACTGCCCGGCACACGCGGCATCGCGTGCTGCCGGATCCGACGAGTACCGCCGCGGAAGTATGTTCTTCACCGTCACCCCGAGTTCGGCAGTCAGCCGCAGGGCAAGGTGCCGGGCCAGCGACGCCCACCGTTCGGCCACGGCCAGCGCTTTCTTGTCGCCGGCGCGCAGGGTCCCCGCAGTCACCGCGTCGCGTACCGCCACCCAATGGCGTCCCATATCCACGAACTCCCGCGCTCCGGAACGAGGATGCTCGAGATACCGCAGCAGCTCACCGAGCAACCAGACCTCGAAGGGGTCCTCGACACCACCGTGGGCGAGCAGCATGCGCGCCTCGTGCGCCACTTCCGCCCAGGACAGATGCCGAAGCGCGACCTTGGCGAGTTTGCGCCGATCGACCTCCACGGGCAGTTCGCCTGCGGCGGCCGGAATATCGTTGGAGAGGCTGATGACGGCGTCGTACTTCTTCCGCCGCGCAACATCGAGATAGGCTTCCAGCTGTTCTCGTTTGAGAGCTCCCGTCCCGGTCTTCACCTCGAGCAACCCCGTCCACAACCGGGTACCTCGCGCAACCCGCAGTACCGCGTCGGGAATGACTTTCGCATCGCCCCGCTCGTACTTGACCTCGAAATATCCTTCGAAGGCACCCGCCGGGGCTCCCATCCGCGCACACAGGGCGCGGGCGAACGGGCGCACCGCCTGCATGGTAGCCACCAGCGCCGATGTGGCTCTGCGTTCCTGTTCCTCCCCGGCTCCGACGCCGACCACCGAGAACAGTCGGGCAGGTTGCCAGGTGTCGTTCTCTGCCAGCGTGAACTCTATGGCTTTGGCCTTGCGCACCACTCGTTTTGCCGTGCGGACCCCTCGGCCCCGGGCCGGCGGTTTCGGCTCGGACAGCACCGACGTATCCGGCTCGGCGCGCGGCCTACCCTCAGGGGCGACCGACCGACCCGGAGACGATGCCGGTTCGGTGCAGATGCCACCGGGCTCGGCAACCGGTTCAGCAGTTTCGGTCGATACCTCATCGTCGATCTCGACACCGAAATCCGTCGCGAGACCGGCCAGACCGGAGTCCCAGCCCTGCCCGACGGCGCGGACCTTCCACTGTGCCCCTCTTCGATAGATTTCGCCGAACAGGAATGCCGATTCGGTTACGGCGTCTGCCGTGATGTATTCGGCCAGCATCCGGCCGGCGGCATCGACAACTCGAAAGGTTATTTTGCCCAGCTCACCGAATGTCCCGGTGGTGAGACTGCCGGCCAGCGCGACCGTCTGCACCTCCTGTTCCAATGCTGCGAGATCCATCGTTATCCGGGCCTGGGCGCCGTCTTCGGTAGCACTGGCCCCTACGAACCGGACCGAACCATCCGATGATTCCGGTTGGTTGTAGAAGACGAAATCCGCGTCCGAACGCACTTTGCCCGCCTCCGACAGCAATAGCGCCGAGACGTCGACTTCGACAACCGGCTCGGCCCAGCCGAGCACCACATCGATGTGGAGTACATCGGCCGGCAATGCCAGATTCTGGCCCTTGGACAACAACTCAGAGGTCACGGATACACCTTCGATCGTGCGCGGGCAGTGCTATGTCACACGCAGATCGAGCCCGGGCGACCATCTGTTACGGGCATGTGTCCGAACCTGTTGTTACGCAAACTTCCTGGGTGAACCGCTGCGACCCGCAATCGCCGCGCACAGTGCACAATCGGGACCGCCTCGACCTCGATTTCCGGACTACCGGGCCGGCGGGCCGGATACGTCCCGTCAGTGCGAACAGCAGGATGCCGACACGCGCCCGCGCGACGGTCGTCGCCTTCCCATGTGCGCGCGTCCAGGCGGTCGACGATCCAGCCGGGCGGACGATCCATTCACCATCGGTGCCCAGCCCCGGATCGGTGGCATGGAGATGTGCCGAGTGGCTCTGTCCGGCGAGACGGTTCCCGTGCGGCGGGCCGAGTCGATACTCGGCAGCTAGCGTCACTCGCAGATGGCGTCAGCGTTTGACCACGAGTTCTAGACCACCGCGGAAAGGCAGGGTCTGGGTGAGCAGGCCGTTGGCCGGGTCGTCGATGAATTCGAAGGTGGCGCGGTAGCTTTCGGGACGGTTCTCGGTGTTGTCGATCAGGATGATCCCGCCCGGACGAAGTTTTGGTGCGATCAGTTCGAGTGCAGGTCGTGCCACGGCCGGCCAGATATCGATCAACGCCAGGTCGACGGGCGCCGCCAAGTTCACGAGCGTCTTCCGGACGTCCCCTTCTCTCAGATCGATATAGTCCGCCAGTCCGGCTTTGCGGAAGTTGTCCTGGGCCGCCGCGATTTTGCCGGGTTCGCACTCGGTGCCGATCACCACACCGGTACCACCGCCGGCTTCGGCGATCAGCCGTACGGCCTGGGCGAGGTAGAGCGTGGAAACCCCGTAGGACGTCCCGACCTCCACGATCCGGCGGGCCCGCAGTGCCAGGCACAGCTGGTGACACAGCAGCGCCTTGTCGTGTTCGAGGGCTACGAGCTTATCGGCGAGGAACGCGGTGGCCGCGGTATCGAGCTTGCCGAGGTCGGCGCGGTTGCCTTGATCTGCGCGGTCGGCGAAATAGGTGCCGATCCCGGCGACCTGAGCTGTACTGCGCTCCTGCAGCTCGGCGACGAGTCGATCGAGGGCGGGGTTCTGCAGTGGACTGGAAATCATCGTAAGCCTTTCGGTCACGCGGTTCGGCACCGCGGGGGGCGCGTCTCAGTGTCCGAACCGCTTCCCCCGGGCCGGCGGCGCCGCAGCCCACGCACCCGCTCCGGCCGCGCCACACTGACCGCCGATTCCATCGCCGCGACCATGCTCGAACTGGCCGGCCGCCGAGGATTCCGAGCGGTGACGATGCAGGATCTCGCCACCCATCTCGGCGTCACCGTCCGGGCGCTGTACCGCCACGTACAGGATCGGGCCGAGGTTGTCGACCGCGCCGTGCAACTGTGGCTGTCGCAATGGCCCCAGCCCGTACTCGACCCCGGAAACTGGCAGGTGAGCCTGCGGGAGTTCTGCCGACTGCATCGGCGCATCGCCCGCCGTCACCCCCGGGCGCTGCTGGTTTCGCTGGACGAGCAGGTCGGCGACACCCGGGTGCCGGCACAGCGCCTCACCGCCCCCGAAGCGTTCCTGCAGTTCCTGACCGAGGTCGGGCTCGGCCTCGACGATGCCCTGCTCGTCCACGCGGATGTGATGATCCGGATCTACGGCTTCGTACTGCTGGTCGACCACCGCGCGGACACCGGAGTTCCGGTGGCCGAGCAGTATCCCGCGTCGCAGGTCTGGCTCGACCACCACGACGACCTCGAACTGCCCCTGCTGCACCGTGCGTCGGCGAATACCGGTTTCGATGCCGACCGCCTCTTCGAGCATATGGTCGCCGAGGTGACCCATACGATCGAACGCCTCATCGCCACTATCGAATGAACGACCGGCAGATTCCGGACAGAGCCGGCGGAGCTTTCGCGGCGCTGTCCTGGAGCTCGCCCCGGGCGAGGTGACGGCCCCGACGCCGGCTCCTCGTCGATCGGTCGGCAACGCCGATGACGTACTGCCCTGCCTCACCTCCACCGATAACGTTTCCGGGCGCCGGGTCGGATACATCAATCGTCGCTCAGGACGCTGTCTGCCGCAAGCGATCTCGATACGAACGGCCTGCGGCGGCTATGGTGGCGGCATCACCAGCGAAGGGAGGGGTGGGCTCGATGCTCGTCATCGCCGACAAGCTCAGATCCGGGGCGGAGAAGCGGGTCGTCTCCTGGCTGCGGAAATGGCAGGACGATTACCGGGTTCCCGGGGTGGCGATCGCGAACTGTTTCGTTTCCGGGCAGGAAGTCGATCTGGTGATCATCACCCCGTACACCACGGTCGTCTGTGAGATCAAGGGGTTGAACCCGGGAGTCACCAGCGGCGTCCTGCACTGCACCACCAACAGCCGGTGGAAGGTACCGGGGTTCGACGGCGACCCGGTCGGCGTACGCCAGAACGACACCACACCTTACGACCAGGTCCGGGACGGCGTTTTCAAGGTGAAGAACGCGGCGGCGCGGGCCGGCGGGCCCGCGTTCGTCACGGGGCTCGTGGTGGTGGTACCGCCTCGCGGATCGACGCTGCGACTCGACAAGAAGTCGGCGCCGCAGGGTTGCGATGTCCTGCTGTGCAATACCCAGAATCCGCTGCGCGCCTGGTTCCACCGCGCCCATCACCGCGCTGCCGTCGTATGGACAGCGGAACAGGCGTACGCCTTGCTCGAGGCCCTCGAACACGGTGACAGCACCACCGTGGCCGGCCTGGCCGCAGCAGGTTTCCCCGTCGAGGCGCCATCGGAACCGGCCGCACCGCTGAACCCGCCCGCCGCACCTTCCGAACCGGAGCCGCTGGTCACCGCATCCCCGCGCGAGACCCCACCCAAACCCGGTCCGCCCGCCCGGCCACCGGCGGCGCGGGCCCGGACCCCGCTGCCACCGCCGGTGTCCCGCACGGATGAGCCGGCCCCGGCTCGTGTAGAAGATCCGCCACCACAGCGCGATATCTCGGCCCCGGAAGCCGCTGAGCCCGAACCGTTCCCGCCGGCCCCGCAACCACTGCCGTCCCCGGTCCCCGAAGCCTTCGACGATCGACGGCGACACCGGATGCACACCGCGGCGGCCGTCGCGGCGATCGGCGTCCTGGCCGCCGCAATCTGGCTGGTGGCCCAACTCGGCAACGGCCGCACCGAACCGCGGGGAACCACCGGTCAGCAGCAGAACAGTGCGGTCACCGACCAGACGAGCGTGCCGCCTACGCCGAAGACGACATCTCCCTCGCCCCCAACTGCTTGCTTTCCATTCCAGCCGAACTGCTGACCGCTACGGTTCCTTCAACGCACGATCCGCCGTCGCTGGCGGGCCCCCCGGCGACGATCTGATCAGTGTCCTGGGCCACCGGCACCGGCGACGAGGCGCTGACAACCACCGAAACCGTGAACTTCTGCATTCTGCTCCTGGTCGCGGGCCACGAGACCACGACGAATCTGATCGGCAACGCGATGCTCGCACTGTTCGATCGCGCATCGCAAGCCCGGTCCTGCGCGGCCGGCGCAGCCGGCCGGTCTCCCTCGGTGCCCTGCACTACCCCCGTGCCCTGGCGGCCGGCACCGGGTGATCCGCGGTCCGTCGACCTACCGGCAAGGCTCCGGGGCTCGATCCCGCGCGGCCGCGCCTGCGTTCACCGGCCCTCTTGCCGGCGGACGATTTCGGCGATCCAGATCGGCGCGAACGGCGACGTGCAGTTCGGTGGCGTCGGGTAATCCTTCAGGACTTCCAAGCGCTCACCGATATCGATGGCGCGGGCGCGGTACTCGGCGTGGTCGATTCCGATCTGGGCCAGGCAGTGGTTCATCGCCCACTGCAGACGGTCCGGCGCTGTTTTCATCTCGGCCTCGATGGTGTCGAGCAGGCCGGGCAGGTCGAGGCCCTCGGATTTCTTCGTCACCCGGTGAGTGGTCAGCGCCCAGCCGGCGCGGGCCACCAGTGGGTCCGGCTCGGCAGCCTCGAACGCCTTCGGGCGGCAGATCAGCAGCGCCAGCAGCCGCGCCGCGCCGTTGCCGGTGTGCCAGAGTTCCCCGGCGAGCTCGTGCTCGGTTTTCAGCTGTTTCGCGAGCGCGCGCAGCTTGGTGAGGTTGACCCCGTGGTCGTCGCCGTGTTTCTCGTTCACCGCGCGGATCTTCGGATCCTCGAGCGCAGCCAGTTCGGCCATCACCTCGGCCACCGTTGCCGGAGTCTTCGTTGCCTGGGCCACCTCGATCTCCTTTCCGCGCATCGCTGGCTCAGCGTACGACGACCGCAGCGGTATGCGGGACCGGCGGACAGTGCGGTCACGCCCCTGCGTACCGGGCCGCCCACGACCGAGCGGACGAGATCTACTGTTCTCCGGCGTCCCCCGAACAACTCGCCGACGCGTACGGGCCACTGGAGGTCTGTTCGGTCATCACCCGGCCGGCGACCAGGATTCGGCAGGTGATATCACCACCGTCGGGGCCGTTGGCGGCGGTCATGGATACGATCCGGCCCCAGGCGCCGATGGGCACGTCCTTGCGCCACGGGAGCGAGACCGCTGTTTCCCGCGCCATACCTTGGTCCGGGCCCATGTAGGTGATCGCGGCGTCGGAACCGGTGCCACGGACTTCGTAGGTCACGGTGATCTCGTCGACGGCATTCTCGTCGTCGTTCTCCGCGAACGTGAAGCCACCGGCGAGCAGGGCAAGTACCAGCAGCAGCCCCGCGGTGATCCACGGCCATCTCGCCTTCCGCGGAGACGGGTGGTATTCCGCCGGTGGCGTACCGGAATCCTGCGGCTGATCGCCGGAACGGTAGGACAATGTGCCTCCTCGGCTCGGGGCGCGCCCGGGGCGCCATCAGGAGGTAGATCACATTTTCATTCCGTGATGTTACACCGCTATTTACGCAGTTCATACCCCCGTAACGATGCGCGGACCGGACGTTGCGTCCGTCGGCCCGGCCAGTTCGTACGGAAACCCGCACCGCTCGCGGCGGCCGCCGGTTCGGGCTGGACCGTGGACCTATGCGCCTGCGAGTGGGAAGCTCGTAGACAACCACGTGCCGATTCCCGAGGACGGTGAGTCATGGTGGACAGAGCGAGCGGGGCGCCACGGCCGGTGGATATCCGGAATGTGGTGCTGGTCGGGGGTAGCGGAGCCGGGAAGACGACCCTGGTCGACGCGCTGGCGTTGGCGTCCGGGGCGGTGAACCGGGTGGGGCGGGTCGAAGACGGCACTTCGCTGTCGGATTACGACGAGATCGAACAGCGCCGGCACCGGTCGGTGCAACTGTCGGTGGTGCCGGTGCACTGGGGCGGGGTGAAGGTGAACCTCATCGATACGCCGGGGTACGCGGATTTCGTGGGTGAGCTGCGGGCCGGGCTGCGGGCGGCCGACGCCGCGCTTTTCGTGGTGTCGGCGGCCGACGGGGTCGAGGGGGTAAGCGGGGTTTCGCGGGCGCTGTGGGAGGAATGCGCGAGCGTCGGGATGCCGCGGGCGATCGTACTCACCCATCTGGATACCGCACGCGCCGATTTCGACGAGATGACACGGACCTGTCAGGCGCTGCTCGGGGGAACTTCGGCGGAGAACGTGCTCCCGCTGCACCTCCCCGTGTACGGGCCCGCAGCCGCGGACGGGCACCGGCCGGCCACCGGGTTGGTGGAATTGCTCGAGCAGCGAGTGGCCGACTATTCCACCGGTGAACGACGGTGGGTCCCGGACTCGCCGGACGATATGGCGATCGTCGAACACGCCCGGCAGCGGCTCATCGAGGGCATCATCGCCGAAAGCGAGGACGAAACCCTCATGGACCGCTACCTCGCCGGAGAAGCCGTCGAACTCAGCACCCTGGTCGCCGATCTCGAACGCGCGGTGGCGCGCGGCAGTTTCCATCCGGTGTTGTTCGCAGCCCCGGCGGCGGGCGAAGGCCGGCAGGGGCTGGGCACGGTCGAACTGCTCGACCTAGTCACCGCCGGCTTTCCCACCCCGAGTGAGCATCCGGTATCTGCCGTTCACCGCACGAACGGGTCGAAACCGGTCGCGTTGCGCTGCGACCCGGCCGCGGAACTGGCTGCCGAGGTCATCCGTACCTCCTCCGACCCCTACGTCGGCCGGATATCGCTGGTCCGTGTGTTCTCCGGGACATTGCACGCCGACGATACCGTGCATATCTGCGGGCACGGCCCGGTCACCGACCACGACGCCGAGGAACGCATCGGCGGTGTGACAGCGCCCTTCGGACGCGAACAGCGGCCGCTCGACGAGGCAATCGCCGGGGATATCGCCTACGTGACCAAACTCGGGCACGCCGAAACCGGCGACACCCTCTCGGGCACCGGTGCCCCCTTGCTGATCGAACCGTGGCGGATGCCGGATCCGCTGCTGCCCACGGCCGTTCGCGCGCACAGCAAAGCCGACGAGGACAAACTTTCGCAGAGCCTGGCCCGGCTGGTCGCCGAGGATCCCGCACTGCGGGTCGAGAACAACGAGCGCACCGGCCAGCTGGTGGTGTGGTCGCTCGGCGAAGCGCAGCGCGATGTCGCGCTGGAGCGGTTGCGCAGCCGGTTCGGCGTCTCGGTGGATATCGAGGAGTACCGGGTCGCATTGCGGGAGACGTTCGCCGGCAAGGTCGCCGGACGCGGTCGGCATGTCAAACAGTCCGGCGGGCACGGACAGTACGCGGTCTGCGATATCGAAGTGGAGCCGGCAACGGAAGGGTCCGGGGTCGAATTCGTGGACCGGGTGGTCGGCGGGGCCGTACCGCGACAGTTCATCGGTTCGGTGGAGAAGGGGGTGCGGGCGCAGGCGGCGCGGGGCGTGACCGCCGGCTACCCGCTGGTCGACGTGCGCGTCACCTTGGTCGACGGTAAAGCGCATTCGGTCGATTCCTCCGATGCGGCATTCCAGACCGCCGGGGCACTGGCGCTCCGTGATGCGGCCGCCCAGGGCCGGATCGACCTGCTCGAACCCATCGCGCAAGTCGCTGTCCGCGTTCCCGACGAGCACCTCGGCGCGGCGCTGAGCGATCTGTCGGTACGCCGCGCCCGCATCCTGGGCACCGAACCGGCCGAGACCGGGCGGACGGTGATCCGCGCCGAGGTCCCCGAAGCCGAACTCGCTCGCTACACGGTGGATCTGCGCTCCCTCACCCACGGGGTGGCGCACTTCACCCGGGAGTACCTGCGGCACGACCGCTTACCCGCCCAACTGGCGGACAAGGTGCGTGCGGGAACTCCGGTCCCGTCGGGCTGAGCGTGGCACGGTGCCGACACCCGAGTGACCGGGCCGTCCGAAATGGGAGCGGCGCGGGCACTCCGGGGCGGGTGACCGTCCGACCACCGGACTACGCGTCCAGTTGTCGTATCTTGTCTTCGAGTACAGCGCGTTCGCGTTCGTTACCGCAGCGGGCCACCGCTTGTTCCAGCTCGGTGCGCGCTTCCGCCGGGCGGGCGAGGCGGATGAGCAGTTCACCGCGCACTCTCGGCAGCAGATGCGAGTTGGGCAGCGCGCCGGCGGCCACGAGTTCGTCGATAATCGCCAGGGCAGCGGCCGGACCGCGGGCCATGGACACCGCCACCGCCCGGTTCACCTCGACCACCGGGGAGGGCGCGAGCCGGCCCAGTGCCTCGTAGAGGACGACGATGCGGTCCCAATCGGTTTCCGCGACCGACGGCGCCACGGCATGGCATTCCGCGATCGCGGCCTGTAGGCCGTAAGTTCCCAGGCCGCGCCCGGCTTTCCCGGCACGGGCCAGGGCGGCCCGGCCCCGGCCGATGGCGCTGCGGTCCCAGCGCCGCCGGTCCTGCTGCTCCAGCAGCACCGGTGCGCCGTCAGGTCCGGTGCGGGCGGGAAAACGCGCGGCGGTGAGCTCCAGAAGCGCGAGCAGGCTCTGGGCCTCGGGTTCGTCCGGGACCAACCGGGTCAGTACGCGGGCCAGGCGTTGCGCTTCGGCGGCGAGGTCGACGCGGATCAGGTCGGTGCCCGAGCTGGCCGTGGAGCCCTCGGTGAAGATCACGTACACCACCCGCAGCACCGACACCAGCCGCGCGGGTCGTTCGGCGGCGGGTGGCACCTCGAACGGCACGCGGGCTGCGGCGAGGGTTTTCTTCGCACGGGTTATCCGCGCCTGCACGGTTGCTGTGGGTACCAGAAAGGCACGCGCTATCTCGTCGCTGGTCAGACCGCCGACGACGCGCAGGGTCAATGCCACTCGTGCCTCCGGCGACAGCACCGGGTGGCAGGAGATGAACATCAGGGCCAGGACATCGTCGTCGATCCGGTCGGGATCCCAGGGCTGCTCCCCCGCCCACGACGACGCGTCACCACCCGCGGCTATACCGCCCTCGCCCAGGTCGCGGGCGAGGGCGGTATAGCGGTCGTCGAGTGCGGCGCGCCGGCGGAAACCATCGATGGCGCGCCGTTTGCCGACAGTGAGCAGCCAGCCGGCCGGGTTACGTGGCACGCCCTCCCGCGGCCAGGTCACCAAGGCTTCGGCGAGCGCCTCCTGGGCCAGATCTTCGGCGAGGGGGAAATCACCGGTGTAGCGCGCGAGGGCGCCGACGATCCGCGCGGATTCGATCCGCCAGACCGCCGCAACCGCCTCCCGGCCCTCGTGGTCGGCTCCCGTCCGCATGGCTCAGAGCTGACCGGTGGCTTCGCGCCACGCCCGCTCCTTCTGGATCCAGATATTGTCCTGCGGAAATTCGTCGATGGTGCTGACCCGGCGGATCTCGGTTTTGAAGCCGGCCCCGGTCATCGGCATCCGCTTGGCCCATTCCACGGCCTCTTCCTTGGAGGCGACATTGAGAATGTAGAAGCCGTTGAAGAGCTCCTTCGTCTCGCCGTAGGGGCCGTCGGTGACCACCGGATCCGCGGAGGAATAGTCGACGACCACCCCGTCGGCGGCATCGTCGAGACCTTCCGCGGCGAGCAGTACACCGGCCCGGATCAGCTCGTCGTTGAACCGGCCGACCGTTTCCAGCATCTTGTCGAAATCGATCTCGCCCATCTGGGCGAATGCTTCGTCGGTCGCGCGCATGATCAGCATGTATTTCATGGTCGGTCTCCCTTGTGTCGTAGGGTCGCGTTCGAACCCTTTCACCCATAGGTCGAACGGGGAACCCGCGGATCGACAACCCGCCGGAGAAATTCTTTCCGAAGTATCGCGACTCGGCACCGAAACGGCACGGTCCTGTTCGAACGTCCAGGCCAGTGGCATAATCGCCCTTCAGAACAAGGGAATCGAAGTGTGGCGTATGAGGGCGTCATCGGCGATCAGTTCTCAGGGTCCGGTGTTGGCCCCTCCCGTACCGAAGGGAGCGTTATGACCACCCAGCCCGCAGCGCAGGCCCCCAGAACCGGGGCACATGCGGCGCCCGAAGAAGGACAACCGGTGAAACAGGCGGTGGCCGGGGGCGCATCGATCGCCGCCGCGGCGCTTTTGCTCACGGCGGGGTTCATCACCCTGTTCCAGGGCATTTCCGCAGTCGCCGAGGACGAGGTTTTCGTCGCCGGCCCCCAGTATGTCTACGAACTCAACCTCTCCGGCTGGGGCTGGGTGCATATCGTTTTCGGCATTCTGCTGATTCTCACCGCGCTCGCGCTGATGACCGGCGCCACCTGGGCGCGGGTCACCGCCATCGGCCTGGCCGCGCTGTCGATCGTGGTGAACTTCCTGTGGCTGCCCTACTACCCGCTGTGGTCGATTCTGATCATCGCGCTGGATATCGTCATCATCTGGGCGATCGCTACTTGGGACACCGGGCGCATCTGAGGTACCTGGGACCGGCACGCAACAGTGAACAGGATTCATCGTGTCGGCGCCGGGCGTGGGGGTGCTCCGATGCGACCATGATCGAATGACGATATGGGCGGCGTCCGTCGGATCGGAGCCGTCGGCGATCGTCTCGCTGTTCTGGATCGCGGCCGCCGCGGTGGCGGCACCACTGCTGTCCCGGCTGCTGCGCGGGTTGATTCCGGATGTGGTGCTGTTGCTGGGCCTGGGGGTCGTGCTGGGGCCGCACGTCCTGGCGCTCGCGGGCAGCGAAGGCGGTGTCGACCTGCTCAGCGAACTCGGGCTGGGCATGCTCTTCCTGCTCGCCGGCTACGAACTGGACCCGAAACTCCTCGGCGGCAAACCCGGCCGGACCGCCTGGCTGACCTGGGCGGCCGGTTTGATGCTGGCGCTGCTGCTGGTGTGGCCGGCCGCGCCCGATGCCGAGTTCACCGCGCTCATCGCGGTCGCCATCGCGCTGAGCTCGACGGCGCTGGGCACCCTGCTGCCGATCGTGAAACAGGACGGTGTGCTGGAGCAGCCGCTGGGCCGTGCAGTACTGGCACACGGTGCGGTGGGCGAACTGGGGCCGGTGCTGGCGATGTCGATCCTGCTCACCGGACACAATCTGGTTGCTTCGTTGCTGGTCCTGATCCTGTTCGGCGCCGCCGCCGCAGTGGTGGCGTGGGTGCCGCAACGAATACTGGATCGCCATCCGGGTACCGAACGGGTGATCGTGGCCCTCGCCACCGGAACCACCCAGCTCCCGGTACGCCTGGTGTTCCTGCTGCTGCTCGTTCTCATGACCGTGGCCGAGGTTTTCGAACTCGATGTGGTGCTGGGCGCGTTCGCAGCGGGTCTCATCCTGCGCCGGCTCATGGCGGAAACGCATCCGGAGATCCAGGAGTCCTTGGAAACCATCGGCTACGGCGTGCTCATCCCCATTTTCTTCGTCGTCTCCGGGATGGGTATCGACCCCGCTGCCGTCGCCACCGAGCCCGTGGCGTGGGTGCTGTTCGTCGTGGCGATCGGGGTGGCCCGCGGTTCGACCGTATGGCTGAGCGAACGGATCGTCGCGCACGGCGCGAATCTCGAGCACCCACACGAACGGGTCCAGCTGGCGTTGTACGCGGCGACGGGCCTGCCGATCATCGTCGCGGTCACCCAGGTCGCGGTGCGAGCCGAACTCATGACCGCGACCCTGGCCTCCACTCTGGTCGCCGCGGGTGCGACCACGGTCTTGCTGTTCCCACTGCTCGCCACCTGGGTGCGCGGCCGTGCCACGAGCCCGGCATGACCCGGCGCCGCGAGTCCATGTGCGCCGCGCAGGCCGGCGGTGGCAGCGGCGCATGGGCAACGGGTGCGGCTCACGACTCTTCGACGACCTGTGTTCCGTCGGCGAACCTGTCGTGCCAGCCCTGTTTGGCCGGGCTGGAGCCGACCGTGACGGCGATGGCCAGAGCAGCGAAGAACCAGAGGACACCGCCGATACAGGGCACCAGGTTGAGCAGCATGTAGGCGTTGCGGAACGCCGATTCTTTGATGCTGGGTTTCGCAGCACCACCGGATCCGTTGACGTGCAGGCCGAGAAGCTTCTTGCCGGGAGTGGAGCCGGTAGTCGTTTCGAAGCCGAGGAAATAGAGGAAGCCGAACCCGGCGCCGGGCAGGATGTTGACCCATTCGGGTGTGCCCGCCGACTTGTTCAGCAACCAGAACAGGATCCCGCCGACCACCGCCGCGATGATCCAGTCGATGAATCGGGCGGCGGCGCGTTTACCCAAGCCGCCGGGTGTCACTCCCATGGCCGTTCCGAAGTGCGCGCCTGGTCCACCGAAAGTCATGCTCTATCCTCCTGTCGATAGGCAGCCGGCCCGTTCACGGGTGGTTGCGGCGCCTGTTGTGCGTCCTATTTCAAAGGTCTCATAGGCCCGGTGCCGTCGTCTGCACTGTTGCCGAGTTCGTCCGGGCCGGAGGCTGTTTCGCACGGGCGCCTCACCGTGGTGCCGCGTCCGTGGAAGCAACGGGTAACAGTCGTTGCAGGACATCGGTGATGGTGAGAAGTCCGACGAATTCGCCGGTGTCCGAAGCGGTTACGGTGGCGAGGTGACTGCGGGTCTCCCGCATGATGCGCAGCGCTTCGTAGACCGGAACGGCGGTGGTCAGGGACAGGACCGGGCGCATCAGCTGCCGCGCGGTGGTGGCACCGGCCTGCAGACTGTCGCGGACGTGCACGACCCCTTCGATCCGGGGGCCGTCGCGGACCAGTAACCGCAGGTGTCCCGTTGTGCGTGACGTGGTTTGGATGGTGTCGGGTCCGGCGTCCGGGGTGACGGCGCTGGGTGTGGTGTCGGGGCGCACGATATCGGCGATCGTGAGCTGTTCCAGTTCCAGTGCGCTGGTGAGATTGCCGTGATAACGCTCGTCCAGCGTGCCCGCGGTGGCGGAGTGTTCGACGAGATGGCGTAGCGCGGCCGGATCCTGCCCGGTTTCGACTTCGTCGACGGGGGTGACCCCGACTTTGCGCAGGCACCAGTTGGCGGCCCGGTTGAGTGCGGTCAACAGCGGCCGGGTCAGCCACATGAAGGCACGCATGGGGATGGCCAGGATGGTGGCCGATTTCTCCGGGTGCGCGATAGCCCACGACTTGGGCGCCATCTCGCCGACCACGAGGTGCAAGAACGTCACGACGATGAGCGCGAGAACGAATCCGGCGACGTCGGCTGCCCACAGCGGGACGCCGAAATCCTCGAACAGTGGTGTGAGCCAGTGGTGCACCGCGGGTTTGGTGGTGGCACCCAGAGCGAGTGTGCAGACGGTGATACCGAGCTGGGAGCCGGCCAGCAGTACCGACAGTTCCGCCGAACTCTTCAGCGCCGCGCGGGCTGCGCGGCTGTCGGGGGCGGCGTCCTCGAGGCGGTGGCGCCGAGCGGCGATGAGCGCGAACTCCACGGCGACGAAGAAAGCGCTGGCGGCGATCAGTGCGATGGTGACGGCCACGACAACCCAGGGATTACTCATCGCCGGTGCCCTCCTGTTCGGTATTCACGGTGAGGAACACCGACGAAGGAACATGGTTGTCGATCCTGCGCACCTGCGCGTTCAGACTCCGCCGCGGTGGTGGCCGGTCATCGAGGAAATCGGCGACATCACCGCGCAACGGGATATCGATCCGGTCGCCGACCTCGGGCAATCCGTTGAAAACGGCGATGACGAGTCCGGCGATGGTTTCGTGATCGCCGGTGGGCAGGCTCAGGTCGAGCAGGCGCTCCACCTCGTCGAGATGGACATCGCCGGCCAACAGCCAGCCCTCCCCCTCGGCGACGATATCGCGGGCAGTACCGGGATCGTGCTCATCGGCGATCTCGCCTACGAGTTCTTCGGCAATATCCTCGACCGTGACGATTCCGGCGAAACCACCGTATTCATCGACGACGAGCGCCATTTCCTGCCGCTGCGCGCCGAGCCGCCTCACGACTTCGGGCAACGGCAGTGTTTCGGGCACCAGGACCGCGGGTCGTAGCCGGGCGCCGACGGTACCGCCGGAGTCGCTTCCGAGCAGATCGTGCAGGTGGATCACCCCCTGTAGATCGTCGACGGAGGAACCGACGACCGGGTAGCGGGTGTGTCCGGTGCGCATCCTGGCCAGCACCTCGGCGACCAGGTCATCGATATGCACCGTATCGACCCGGGCGCGGGGGATCATCGCGTGTTCGGCGGTGCTGGTCGGGAAATCCAGGATGCGGTCGAGCAGAGTGGATAGCTCGGGCGGGAGTTCCCCGGCGTCGCGGGAGGCGGCAACGATATGTTCGAGATCGCGCGGGGTGGCCGAATGCTCCACATCGTGCACCGGCTCGATGCGCAACGCCTTCAGCAGCAGATTCGACGACTGGTCGAACAACCGGATCAGCCATCCGAAAACTTTCAGATACACCGCGGTCGAAGCGGCCAGCCGGCGTGCCACCGGTTCGGGCCGGGCGATGGCGAGGTTCTTGGGAACCAGCTCCCCGAACAGCATCTGCACGAGCGTGGAGAAGGCGATGGCCAGAACAGCACCGACGCCGACTCCGACGGCGGTGGGGATACCGACGCCGCCGAGTAGTTCGCCGAGCCCGCGGCCGATGAGCGGTTCGGCGACGTAGCCGACGAGCAGCCCGGTCACGGTGATGCCCAGTTGAGCACCGGAGAGCATGAACGATGTCCGGCGGGTGACCCGCAGTGCGCGTCCGGCGGCCTTGTCACCATCGGTGGCACGGGCTTTGAGCCGTGAGCGGTCCACGGCCATGTAGGCGAATTCCTGGGCGACGAAGTACCCGGTCAACGCGGTGATCGCGAGCACCACGCCGACGCCGAGCACGATATTGAGCACGGTCACCACGACGTGACCTCCGGATGGGCTCCGGGAGGCTGCTCGTCACGGGGCGGCCCGGGTTGTCGATATTTGCGCTTGGCGCGTCTCATCGGCTCTCTCGGTTCGAAGAAAGGGGGTGGGCGTCAGACGTTCACGCCGTAGTCGCGGGCGATCCCCGCCAGCCCCGAGGCGTAGCCCTGCCCGATCGCGCGGAACTTCCATTCCGCACCGTTGCGGTAGAGCTCACCGAAAACCATCGCGGTCTCGGTCGAAGCGTCCTCGGTCAGGTCGTAGCGCGCCAGCTCGGTACCGTTGGCGCGGTCAACGACCCGGATGAACGCGTTGCGTACCTGCCCGAACGACTGCTGGCGCGTATCCGCGTCGTGGATGGAGACGGGGAAGAAGATATTGGTGATCGTCTCGGGCGTGGCCGCCAGGTCGACGTTGATCACCTCGTCGTCGCCCTCGCCCTCGCCGGTGAGGTTGTCACCGGTGTGCTCGATGCTGCCCTCCGGGGAGCGCAGGTTGTTGTAGAACACGAAGTGCTGGTCCGAGACGACCTTGCGCTCCGGGCCGGTGGCGATGGCACTGGCGTCCAGGTCGAATTCCGCACCGGTGGTGGAGCGGACGTCCCAGCCCAGGCCGACCGCAACCGCGGTCAGGTTGGGTGCTTGCTTGGACAGCGAGACATTGCCGCCTTTGGCGAGACTGACGCTCATTTCTGCTACTCCTGATCTCGTACGGTCAACGAATGCCCTGCGTTGTGCTGTGAACTGCCCGCGACGCCCTGGACCGATACCACAGTCCGCCGCCGGGCGGCCGCGCCACCGAGTCGAGTGATCGCGATCCGGCGCCCGCGACCCGGGAGCCGCGCACTGCGGACAGGATGGACATGTGCAGCCCGAACACCCGGCCGGCGCGTACCGGTGCTGTCACGGATTCCCGCGCGTGGACATACAACCCACACTAGCACGCGGCACTGTATGGTTTGTGGGAAGGGAGGTGACCGATGTCGTCCCTACTGAGAATCGGCGAATTCGCCACACGCGCCGAGGTCAGCCCGCGAACGATCGACTACTACACGAGTCTGGGCCTGCTGACCCCGGCCGAACGCACCGCCGGCGGCTATCGTCTCTACGACGACGCCGATATCGCGCGGGTCCACCTGATCCGGCAACTCGAAGCCCAGGGTCTCTCACTCGAGGAGATCACCAAGGCTCTCACCTCCGGAACCGGCGATATCGGCGACGCCTTGGCACGTCTCGACGACGACCTGAAACTCCTGCACTCGGTCGCCGAAACCGCTCCCGCCGAGGTCCACGGCCTGCTGACACTGATCAGCGCTCGCGTCCACTCCCTGATCACCGTGGCGCTGCAGATACCACCCGATATCCCGATCCTGTGAACCGGGACGCCGGCACGAGGAACAACGGCCTGTCCCTCGATGGCCTCGGTGCCCGCACTCCACCGGCACACCGCGGCACGCGCATCGGGCCCGGCTCTCCGGACAGGGGCACGAAGAGGCGTTGTCCGGCCGGCGACAGGTGCCCCCGGCAGCTCGCCACGCCGAGGTCGTGAACGAAACCGCCAGGGGCGCCCGTCATCGCACCGCCCGTATCAGCGGCCGAGTAGACCCTCACCGATATAGCTGCCCGAGCCGACTCCGGGCGGAATCGCGAATACCGCGGAGCCGACCGGGACGGTCCATTCGTTGAGCGCGTCGAATTCGTCGAGGCGTCGCTGAACGGGCACGAACTGGGCAGTGATATCGCGCTGGAACGAGACGAACAGAAGTCCCGAGTTCGATACCTCCCCCGGCGCCGGCGGATCGTCGTAGTTGTAGACGCGCCGGAAGATCCGTTCACCCGGATGGGTGTGGCGGGCGCGGGCGATATGCGCGCTCGGCGGGATGACCGGTATGCCGTTACGGTCGGTCGCCGCGAAATCCGGTTCGTCGGATTCGTGCGTGCCGGTCAGCGGAGCCCCGGTGGCCAGTGTGCGGCCGACGCTGAGTTCGCGGCCCGGCCGGTCCAGTTCGTCCCAGGTGTCCAGTTCCATCCGGATCCGCCGCAACACCATCGAGGTCCCGTCACGCATCCAGGACCGGTCGCTGCCGTCGTCCCACACCAGGGGATCGAAATCCGCGGTGCCGGGCTCCGGATTGGTCGTACCGTCCACCTGGCCCATCAGATTGCGCATCGTGGTCCCCGGGGCCTCGGTGCCCCGGGCCCGGCGGAATCCGCGCTGTATCCACCGCACAGTGACCAGTGACCTGACGTTCTTCACCAGAACCCGCACCGCGTGCGCGACCGTGACCGGATCGTCGGAACACACCTGCAGACCCAGATCTGCACCGGTGTAGGCCGGATCGAGGCGGTCGATCGAGAACGCGGGCAGCGGCATCAGCCACGCTGGCGCGGCCTCCGGCCGGCCGAGTGCCGCGAAGACGCCCGGTCCGTAACCTATGGTCACGGTGAGCCGGGCCGGCGCGGCGGCCAGTTCGGGTTCGGTATCCGCGAGTGCGGGCCGGCCCTGGGTGAGCCGGGCGATATCGGCGGTCCAGACCTTCATGATGCCGATCAGCTCGGCGGGACCGACCCGCGGCAACAGATCGAGGCCGACGAACAACGCATGCGCTTGCGGCGGCGTGGTCGCGATCCCGGCTTGGCGCGGGCCGTCCCAGGCGACGGTGTCGGTTCCGGTGGCGGCCGCCGCCGGCCGGCTCCCGTCGGCGACCCCGTAGATTCCCGCACCGACTCCCGCGGCACCGACGGCGGCGGCACTCGAACCGAGCAGCCGCCGCCGGGTCATCGTTCGCCGCCGCGGTTCCCGCTCACCCACCGTGTGCGGGGGTCGACGGGGCGGCCGGGGCGCCGGCGGGATGGCCGCCGCCCGGTTGGTAGTTCTCCTGTGCACCCGCGAAATCCCGGACCTGTGCGGTGAATGTCTTGGTGGACCGGTCCTCGAATTCGAGCGTGATCTCGGTTTCCGCACCGGGGGTGAGCGGAGCGAGCAGATCCATCAGCATCAGATGGTCGCCACCGGCCGCGAGCGTGTAGGTCCCACCGGCGGGGATGACGAAACCTCCGGCCTTCGGCCGCATCACCGGTGCACCGGTATCTCCCGGGGCGATCTCGTGGAGCTCGGACCATCCGGCCGCCGGTGAGGACGCGGCGACCACGCGAACCTCGGTATCGGCGGAATTGCGGAATTCGGCGAAAGCCGCCGTCATCCCGGAATCGGCGGCCTTCACCCACTGTTCGTGGACGACCACCGAATCGGCCTGCCGGCCCATGGATTCGGCATTGTCGGTGGAACACGCGCCCGAGAGGGCGGCGGCACAGGACAGCGCCGCCGCGAAGGCGCCGCGTCGGATAGATGTTTTCATGTGTGATCACTTTCGGAAATCGGATGGGCGCGTCATTCCCGGATCGCGGGTCGCGGCACAAGGGCACAAGGGCACAAGGGCACAAGGGCACAAGGGCACAAGGGCACAAGGGCACAAGGGCACAGCGAGTACACGGATCGCGCCTGCGGATATCGAGTGACGAGACAGCCCGCGGGCGAGGACGCGCAGTTTCGGTGGGGTCGAGACCTCGTTCATGTCTCGACTCGTCGTCAGGCGGAAACGTTCTGCCACTGCCGCTTTACGGCTTCGAGCACGGTCGGTCCCGGAGCGGGCCGGCGATGTCACTGCCGGAGGCCGCTCGGCGCTACAGCCGGCGGCTGATCGATGGCCGATCGGCGGCCCTGCCGAAAGCCGGCCGGTGCGGTAGCCGGCAACCCGTTGTTCCGTAGCTCTACCGTCCTGCTCGGCGTTTCGCGAGTGGCGGATCAGGCGGCGAAAGGAGGTCCGCGGGTGCCGGTGCCGGAGAGATCGAAAAGCCGCGGTGTGCGGACGACCCGATACATCGTCACCGGCACGCACAGCGTCCGGTCGATGGGGCCGGGCGCCGGGGCCGGCACTACGCGCCGGAGGGTGGATGCCGCCCAGCGGGAACCGCGCTCGGCGGCATCGACGAGATAGGCGCCCGCGACAACCGCCACCAGATGTGCCCAGAACATCCGGCCGTCGGCCGGGTCGCCGTGCGGGTGCGTATCCATCAGCGACAACGCGAGATGACCGAACGCCTGCGCGGCCGCGAGCGCCCCCATCAATCGAACGCGCGATATTCCGCGCATCGATCCGGTCACCCAGCCGATGGCTGCGCATACGGAGACAAGAAGCAGGAAACCGGCTTCGGACGGAAGCGCTCCACCGCCGGCGCTGTGCGCCGCGGCCGTGACGATCGCCGACAGCGCACCGACGGATGCGCCACGCAGTACGTGATTCACATCCGGCGCCATATCGGAAGTTTAGCTTCTACTACCGGATGTAGTTGAATCGGCAGGCACCGCAGCGGATCGGCGCACCGTGCTGCAGCGGACCCGCAACGGACTGCACACGCCGTACACCGCGCAACGGTCGTATGGACCGTCGAAGCTTTCTCGCGCGGCCCGATCTCATTCCATCCCTGGACCGACCTGAACGCGGTTCGTCCGACGAGAAAACGGCGGGCAGTCGACCGGCGAACAGGCCGAACACGACTCGTCACGGGATCGCGGTTTGCGTTCGACGTGGCCCGTACGGCATCTTTGCACCAGGAGAGCCGGGAAGCCTGGTCGGCATACCCGGCTTTCACGTGGGCCGGGTCGACACCGACGAAAGAGGCCCCGCGCCGATGAGCTCACCTCCACCCCCTACCTCAGGCTCCTGGCCCGGGATACGGCGGATCACCGCCGTCCCGCGCACAGAGACCGCTGCCACCCCTCGGCAACGGCGGCATCCCCGACATCTACGGGCAAGGGGTCCGACCATGCCGCCGCATCTTTCGGAACCGCCACGTATCGGAAAGGGACGGCAGGCCAATGGAAACGGCTATCTGAACACCTCCAGCAGTGAAGTCATCGGCCTGTGGTGCACCCGGCAACTCCAGGAATGGGACACTGCCCACCGGCGGTGGACCATCATGACTTCGGCCGGCCCCACCCGGGTCGTGGCCCTCGGCCATGAACACGAGCCGGGGCCAACGGTTGTGGTGATCCCGGGAACGAATATGAACACCGCGGCCTCGCTCCCCTTTCTGGCGAGACTGGCGACGCGCCACCGGGTCATCGCCCTCGATGTACCGGGCCAGCCCGGTCTCAGCGCGCCACAACGACCACGTAAAGACCGGCTCGCCTGGTACGGGCACTGGATCGGCGAAGCGCTCGAGCAGACCGTGCCCGACACGGCCGTACTGCTCGGGCATTCGCTGGGTGGCGCGATCGCCTTGGCCTGCCCACCCCGACGAGTCGCCGGCCGAGTACTGGTGGCGCCGGCCGGGTTGGTTCGCCTGAAAGTACCGCCACGCCTGCTCGCGGCAACCATGACCTGGCTCGCCGCGCCCGCACACGACCGCACACAACGCCTCCTGCGCCTGATGACAGGCCCGGAGCAGACTGTGGCACCGCACCTGACGGAGTGGATGACTCTTGTCGCCCGCTACTGTCGGACCACCCTGGCGCCCGCCCCACTGGCTCCCGCAGTGCTCGAGCGATGCCGGTCGGCACCGTGTGTGGTGGCCACCGGCTCCCACGACATCTTCCTGCCACCCGACCGGCTGGAACCCGCCGTCCGCGAACTGCTCGGAAGCGAACTACACGTGCTCGAGGGCTGTGGACACCTGGCCTTCGACGACGACCCGGCCGGTGTCGTGGCACTGGTGGACGATCTCACCGGACGCCTGTGATATCGACCGACCGGCCGGACAGCGTCGGAGTAGGCCGAATCGGATTGCCTCGGCAGTGCTGGGTTGCCCAACCGGGGCAGCACTGCCCCGGCCGTGCCGCGTGCACCTTCGGGACCGGCATCGACCACCCACTGTCGTGGCAGATCAGCGCGCAGATCAGTCGGGAAACATTTCGCGGCGGTGCTTCTGCCAGCGGCCCATCATCTCGGGAAGTTCGGCGCGCATGAACCGATAGAACTCCAGCGTTTCGCGGACCCGACGGCCGCCGGGACGAGCGGCGTCGAGCAGTTCGACCCCCTCGCCGAGAAACCGCAGGGCCCGGTCGAGAGATTCCTGACGCTGACCGGTGATCGCGGACCAGACATCCTCGTCGTACACACGATACGTGTCGGCACGCGCGCCGGGTTCGCGTTCGCGGCCGAGCAACCCGGCTTGGACGAGGTAGCGGACGGCGCCCGAGATCGCGGCGGGACTGACCTGCAACCCGGTCGATAGTTCTTGGGCGGTGTAGCGCTCGGCATCGTCGGCGAGGACGTAGGCGAAGACCCGCGCCGCCATCCGCGGTGTGCCCGAGTCCGCCAGCAACAGCGCGAACTGCTCGACGAACCGCAGGACCGCCTGTTCCTGCTGGTCCTGCTCGTCCACCCAGACCTCCTCTACCCCTATCGGCACATGCAGCTACATCATAGCCTTCAAACTATTCACACATTTGTGAAAGAAATGTACGCTGAGGGGTATGGATACCGCCGTCGCAATCTCCGAGTTGCGCAAGACTTTTGGCCGCACCACCGCGCTCGACGGCCTGGACCTGGACGTCCGGCGAGGCGAGGTCCACGGCTTCCTCGGCCCGAACGGCGCCGGGAAGACCACGACCATCCGGGTCCTACTCGGACTTCTACGCCCCGACAGCGGCTCGGTCGAACTACTGGGCGGGGATCCCTGGCGGGACGCGGTCGCGTTGCATCGCCGCCTGGCCTACGTCCCCGGCGATGTGGAACTGTGGCCGAACCTCACCGGCGGAGAGGCGATCGACGTATTCGCCCGGCTGCGAGGCGCGGTGAACACGACCCGTCGCGAAGAGCTGATCGAACGGTTCGACCTGGACCCGACGAAGAAGGCCCGCACCTACTCGAAGGGCAACCGGCAGAAGGTCGCGCTGATCGCGGCCCTGGCCTCGGACGCGGATCTGTTCCTGCTCGACGAACCCACCGCCGGGCTCGACCCCTTGATGGAAGTGGTGTTCCAGGATGTGGTCGCCGAGGTGAAGGCCCGGGGCGGTACGGTTCTGCTGTCCAGCCACATCCTGGCGCAGGTCGAGAAACTCGCCGACCGGGTGAGCATCATCCGCAGCGGTCGGGTCGTGCAGACGGGCACCCTCAGCGAGCTCCGGCACCTGACCCGCACCACGGTCGAAGCCGTGACCGAACGCCCGGTCGGGGACCTGAGCGCGCTGGCCGGCGTCCACAATGTGATCGCCGAGGACGGCCGGGTCCGTTTCGATGTCGATACCGACGCACTCGACGCCGCCATCGCGGCGGTCAGCCGCGCCGGGGTTCGCGCGCTCACCAGCCACCCGCCCACGCTCGAAGAGCTCATGCTGCGCCATTACGGCGACGAACTCACCGCCGCAGGCAACGGAGCAGGCGAATGACGACCACGACAATACATTCCGGCACACCCGCCGCGGCCCCGATCGATCCGCAGCAGACCACCTGGCGCGACACTCTGGCCGGTACCGGCGCGCTGGTACGGCTCGATCTGCGGCGGGACCGGATCAAGCTCCCCGCATGGGTCCTCGGCATCACGCTGATGAGCGTCTACTACGCCTCGGCACTGCAGCAGGTATACACAACTCCCGAAGACCTGCGGGCCGTCAGCCAGTTCAGCGAGGGCGTCGTCGGCGCGCTGATCTCCGGCCCCGGATACGGCGTGGCCGATCCCACCATCGAATCGGTGATCGTCGCCGTCTACGGCCTGTACTACCTGCTGCTCGCCGCGCTGATGAATATCCTGCTCATCTCCCGGCACACCCGCGTCGAAGAACAGACCGGACGTGCCGAACTCGTCCGCGCCAATGCCGTCGGCCGCCATGCCCAGCTCACCGCCGCACTCGTCCTCGCGGTCATCGCGAACCTCGCGGTGACCCTGCTGATCGCCGGTTCGTTCGCCGCGGCCGGACTCGATACCTCCGACGCCCTACTGTTCGGTGCCAGTGTCGGTGCGGCGGGCTTGATCTTCGCCGCGATCACCGCGGTCACCGTGCAGATCACCGAATACTCCCGCGCCGCATCCGGGCTCGCGGGTCTGGCACTGGGCATCGCCTATGTCATCCGCGCGGCCGGCGATGCCGTCCGGGAAGGTGGCAGCGCGTTGTCGTGGCTGTCCCCGCTGGCCTGGTCACAGCAGACCCGCGCCTACGCCGACGGGCGTTGGTGGCCGCTGCTGCTTTCGGCCACGCTGGTTCTGGCAGTCACCGCGGTGGCCTATTTCCTCTCCTCGCGCCGCGACCTCGGTGCCGGGCTGGTACCGCCGCGTCCCGGCCACCGGGCGGCGCCCGCCTGGCTGGCCACACCGGTAGCGTTGGCGGCACGCCTGCAACGGGCCGGGCTCATCGGCTGGACTTGTGCCCTGGTGGCCAGTGGCGCGCTCTACGGCGGGATCGGCAATACCATCGTCGATTCCTTCGACGACCTGCCCGACCAGGTCGTCGACGTCATGGGCGGCGATGCGAGCCGTATGCTCGACGGCTACCTCGGCACGATGGCGTTCTTCGACGCCCTGCTGGTCACGGTTTTCGCGATCCTCGCCGTGCAATCCCTGCGCACCGAGGAAACCACCGGCCGCACCGAACCGGTGCTCGCCACCGCGACCGGCCGGGTGGTCTGGTTCACCGGGTACATCGGCGTCGCGGCGCTCGGCGTGCTCGCCCTGCTAGCCACGACCGGCCTGGCATTCGGGATTGCGCTGGCCCTGTCGGTCGGCGACGCCGGCTACGTGGTCGACGGCCTCGTATCCCACCTCGTATTCGCGCCCGCGGTGTTGCTCGTACTGGCGATTGCCGCACTGCTCTACGGCATCCTCCCACAGGCGATCGGCGCCACCTGGGCTCTGTTCGGGGTCGCCCTGGTCCTCGGTTTCTTCGGCCCGATCATGAACCTGCCGCAGTGGGTCCATGATCTGTCCCCGTTCCAGCACGTGGCGCGTATTCCGATGGAGGAGCTGCGCTGGCCGGCGTTGATCGTGCTGACCGTCCTTGCGGCCGTATCCGCTGCCGTCGGCGCCTACCGATTCCGGGAGCGCGATCTGGACGCGACATGACCGCGCCGGCCGCCGGAACACACGATTTGCCGGTCACCGGAAAACGGCCGGGAAGCCGCCTGCCCGGCGCGAAGTTTCGCGCCGGGCAGGCGGGGTCACACTTGTCAGGATGCGGTTGTCACCGGTTCCCCGGCAGTAGCGGCGACAGGGCGCCGGCCGAAGTACAACAGCCCGGCGGCAAGAGCACCGACGAACAATGCGAGCATGCCCGCGAGCAGCCAGCCGACCCCGAAGTTGGCGATGATCGGAATCGCCCCGGCGGTGACGAGACCGCCCCCGAAGAACGGTTCCAGGATCAGCTGCTTGTATCCGAACGCCTGATACGCCGGGGTTTTCAGATCCGGGTCGACCACCCGCAGCAGGATCAGCCCGGTGGAGGTCACCCCCATGGCCTGGCCGACATCGGCGATTCCGCGTTCGAACCAGAAATCCGGCAGCATCCGGCGCGCCAGGAAGATGAACGCCCCGGCGGTCCATACCAGTCCGGTGACAGCCAGCAGGATGAACGGCCCCATATTCGCCGCGATCGCCGTCAGCGACAAGGTTCCCAGTGCGGCGATGACCAGTACATCGAGACTGAAACCCTGCAGGCGCTCGATCATCTGCACGTCCACGATCTCCTCGCGGTCGAACGCCTGGATCAATCCCTGCACGATGATCCCGCCAATCATGGCGATCGGGAACAGCGGGACGTGAGCGAACAGTTCGAAGCTGTCGGCCCACAGCTTCGACTCCACCCACTGCACCCCTTCCAGCATCAGCCACCCGATCAGCACCGCCACCGCCAGCAACCCGAAATGCAGAGTCAACGGCTCGATCGATGAGGGATTCACTGTCAGCGTTCCCGCGGAACGACGCCGCTCCTTCTCCACCAGACCCGCACGCTCGGCAACCGAAGGCTGCGCATCTACCCGCAATTCGGTGGTCTTACCGGTGCGCACACCCCAGTTGATCAACGCGATGCCGCAGATGATGCCGGACAAAACGCCCACTGTTGCCAGCCCCAGTGCCAGGTCCTGTCCCTCGGGGAATCCGAATTCCTCGAAGGTGCCGGCCATACCCGCGGCGGTGCCGTGCCCACCTTCGAAACCGATCTCGATCAGCGTGCCTGCCATCGCCGGCAGCCCGAACACCGGCCCGAGCACCAGAATCGCCAGCAGCAAACCGAACACGTACTGGCCGCTGGCCACCGTCATTCCGAAAGCGATCTGCGGCCCGGCCACCCGGAACGCTTTCTTCGGCGACGGCAGCTTGTGCCCCATCAACAGTCCGGCGAAAACCAGCGAGATCAACAGGCCCGGAAGGGTTTTCCACACCTCGATGATCTCCGGGGTCAGCAGCCCCGACTCGGCGAACCGGTCGGTTCCGAACAACCCGGCGATCCGGCCGAAGACATCCGGCCCGATCAGCAGAGCCAGCGCCCCGCCGATGATCGAACTGGGAATGAACAACTTCTGCGCCAATCGCCACTTGACTCTGATGATCTTGGCGACCAACATCAACACACCCAGCAACAACAGTGCGAACCCGATTGCATTGGGAGACATACCCACCCGCTTTCTCGAAGACGATCCGGGCGGGGCTTCGCAGTGGCCGAGCGTGAGCACCGCACCAAATCTTACCGTTGGTTGACGGTACGATACGCAACGGTCCATCATTCTGTAAACCTGCCACTGGCGGGAACACCTGTCGGCACAGTAGAGGAGAGCGACCAGGCTACGTCCCGACGGCTGCGCATTTCTGGCTTTTCGATCACCTCTGGTCGCCCGGACTACCCGAGTATCCCGCCCTGGAAGCATGGACGACCGCGACCGCACTACTCGCCGGCACCACGACGTTGCGAGTAGGAGCCTTGGTGTTGTGCAACAACTTCCGGCGTCCGGCGGTACTGGGCCGGATGGCGACCTCGTCGGATGTGATCTCCGGCGGACGGCTCGAGTTCGGGCTCGGTAGCGGATCCATTCCCGGAGAACATCGCCAGGCAGAGCTGCCATGGGGTTCGGCGGGCGAGCGCGCCGAATGCACCCGCATCGGCCGCGACCCAGCCACGATCCGCCACTCCCGTCAGGCGGTACTGGCCATTGCCGAGAACGAGCGCGAACTCCCTGGGGTCCGGGCTCGGGCACACCGGCATTACGGAGCCGAAGCGTTCGCCCTCGACGAGGGCTACGTCGGCACGCCGGCCATGCTGGTGGATCGGCTGACCGAACGCGCGGGACAGGGAATGGATTCGGTGATCTTCATGACCGGGGCGAAACCGGCGGCAGCGAGAATGGAGTTGTTCGCGGCCGAGGTCATACCGCACCTACCGAACTGAAAGTGCCACAGCGCCCACCTCGAGTCCCGAACGAACCTGCCCGCACGTTGTCCGGCACCACCCCGCGGCTCGTTGCGCAACGCCCTGTCGTGACCCGGCCGGCAACGGCGGCGATTCAACACCGCGCAATCGGCGGCCCGCGGCGAGTGCCGCACCGCGGTCGAACTCCGGGCGTTGCGTTCGCACCGCCGGCGTCCGGCGCCGGTCGGCGTCACTTGGCGCTGCGGGCCCGGCTGCCGAGCAGGAATTCCGACATCGCTTTCGCGACGATCTCGGGCTGGTCCAGCATGGACAGCACGTAGGCGTCCGGGATCTCGACCAGCCCGGCCGCCGGAATCAGCTCTGCCAGTCGCCGGCCGTGGTCGCGCGGCATCACTTTGCCGGCCGACGACCACAGCACGAGTGCCGCACCGCGGAATCGGCGCAGTTCTTCGGTGTGTGCAATGAGTTCGCGGGCAGGGAACCCCGACCGGGTGTAGGCGAGCAGATCGCGGCGGATTCGCGCGTCTCGCAGGCCCGGTTCGGTCCAATCGCGGACCAGATCGTCGGGGATCGGGTAACGCGCCATCCAGCCGAACAGCAGCGGTGTGCGGCGCAACCACCGCACTCGCAGTTGCCGCAGCGCCAGGGTGACCCCGCCCGGAACCCGGCTCGCGACGGTGGCGAGTTTGCCGGGGAGTCCGGGCGGGAAGTTGCCGAATGCCTCGCACGGCAGGATCACGAGCCCGCCGACGCGTTCGTCCAGGCCGTAGGCGGTGAGGAACAGGGCGCCGCCCCAGTCGCTGTGGACGAGGACGACATCGTGCAGGTCGAGCGCGGCCAGGAAGTCCGCGACCAGGCGATTCAGCCCCTTCATACTCAGGTCGGCGCCCGGCTCGAGCGGGATCGAGTGGGCTCCCAGCGGCAGGTCGGGCCGGATATAGCGGAAGCCCGGCGGTAACAACGGAAGCACCCTGTCCCAAACGGTGTGGTTCATCAGCAAGCCGTGTAGCAGCACCACCGGTGGACCGTCGCCGTGTTCCACATAGTGCATCCGGCCTGCGGGGATATCGACTGTCGGCATTTCCGTCCCCTTTCGAGCGATCGCTCTAGAGTGATTGCTCTAGTCTGGAACGGTGACCGAGAAGATGTCAACCACCGGAACCCGCGAGCGACTGGTGACCGCAACGATCGAACTCCTGCGCACCCGCGGTTACAGCGGCACCAGCGTCAAACAGATCAGTGCCGCGGCGAACGCGCCGATGGGATCGCTCTATCACCACTTCCCCGGCGGCAAACCCGAACTGGCGGCCGCCGCCCTACGGGACGCGGGGGTGGCCTACGGGCAGCTGATCCCGCTGCTGCTCGACCCCTACGCCGATCTGCGGGAAGCCTTGCCCGCCGCCTTCACCACGGCCGCCGAGCAAATCGAGCAGACCGGGTGGATCAATATGTGCCCGGTGGGCACTGTCGCGGGCGAAATCGCCGACGCCGAGCCGGAACTGCGCGCGGTGGCCGCGGAGATCATCGCGTCGTGGATCGAAGACGGGACCGCATATTTCACCGGCCGGGGTCTGCCCGAGGACACCGCACGCGAACTGATCCTGGGCACCCTCACCGCCCTCGAGGGCGCTTTCGTCCTGAGCCGCACCCTGCGCTCCACCGAACCACTCCACGCCGCGGGCCGGGCGATGAGCGCACGACTGTCCCAGCTCACCGTCCGGGACCGCTAGGCAGTGCGGGATGTAATCCACCAGGTATTCCGGCCGCCCGACAGCTCACCGCCGACAGTCACGGCTGCCTCCGGCCGCCCGGGCGGCGCGGGCCGGCACACCGAACTCGCCGCGTCGGCTCAACCCAGGTCGGCGAAGGAGCCGCCGCGGCCCGCGCCGTCGGCGAAGCGCCGGGCGCCGGTGGCGGCGTCGGTGAGGGAAATCAGTCCGTGTTCCCATTCGTTGGACAGGGCTTCCGGTTCGGTCATACCTTCCTGCTCGAGCAGGGAGAGCCGGTCCTGGCGGGCGCAGGTCTGGGGGAAGCGGGCGATCTCGGCGGCCAGTTCCTCGGCGGCCACGCGTTCGGTACCGGCGGGCACCACCCGGTTCACCAGTCCCATGGACAGGGCTTCCGCCGCGTCCACCGGCCGGCCGGTGAGTACCAGGTCCATGGCTCGCCCGGTACCGATCAGCCGGGGCAGGCGCACGGTGCCGCCGTCGATCAGCGGCACGCCCCAGCGGCGGCAGAAGACACCGAACACCGCGTCCTCGGCTGCGACCCGCATATCGCACCAGATCGCCAGCTCCAAACCGCCGGCGACGGCGTGCCCGGCGACCGCGGCGATCACGGGTTTACCGAGCCGCATCCGGCTCGGCCCCATCGGGCCGGGGCCGTCGGGCGCCAACCGGTTTCCCCGGTCGGTGCCCACCGACTTCAGATCCGCTCCGGCACAGAAGGTTCCGCCCTCGCCCCACAGCACGGCCACCGCGGCCGATTCGTCTTGGTCGAATTCGGTGAACGCGTCGTACAGTGCCGCGCCGGTCGGGCCGTCCACGGCATTGCGAGCTTCGGGGCGCGACAGGATCACGGTGAAAACCGGGCCCTCGCGTTCGATACGTACTGCTGGAAGAGTCACGGAAGCTCCTTGCCTGAATAGATCCCTACGCTACGCCGACCGTGGCTACGGTGAATGCGACTCAACCAACAGTGCCCGTTGCACGGCTACCGGGCCGACCGGAGCACGGCCCGCCCGAGGAGATCGCGGTCGAGAACCTCCGCTCGGCATCCCGCGACTGTCGCTTCGTAGCGCCGACGGCCGCTTACGGAACCGGGAATCACAGCCGGTGAGGGCACTCGGGCGAAGGCTAGCCCTGTCCGGTGGTGCCGCCGACGCCCTTCACCGCGGCGCGGTCCATGAATCCGAACAGATATCCCGCGACTCGACGCATCTGGATCTCCTCGGCGCCCTCGGTGATCCGGTAGCGGCGGTGGTGGCGGTAGATGTGCTCGAACGGGGTGTAGCGGGAGTAGCCGAGGCCCCCGTGCACCTGCATGGCCCGGTCGGCGGCCTCGCAGCAGAGGCGGTTGGCCCAGTAGTTGCACATGGAGACCTGTTCGGACACTGCGAATGTGCCGTACTTGTCCATCGACCAGGCGGTTTTGTGCACCAGGGCGCGCAGCATCTCGCATTGGGTGTGCAGTTCGACCAGCTGGAACTGGATGGCCTGGTTCGACGACAGCGGTTTACCGAACGGTTTGCGTTCGTTGGCGTAGGCGACGGCCCGGTCGACGCAGTACTGCGCGGCACCGAGACTGGATGCAGCCTGCCGGATGCGGTTCTCGTTGAAGAAATGCTGGACCACCCCCAGGCCGCGGCCCTCCTGGCCGAAGATCGCCGAATCGGGCACCCGGACATCGGTGAGCGAGACCCGCGCGTGGTCGGTGGGCATATTGAAGGTCCACAGGTATTCCTCGACCGTGAATCCGGGCGCGTCGATGGGCACCAGGAAGGCGGTGATACCGCGGCCGTCGCCGGGATTGCCGGAGGTGCGGGCGAAGATGAGGTCGGCGTCGGCGATATGAACACCGGTGTTCCAGGTCTTGGTGCCGTTGATCACCCAGTCGTCGCCGTCGCGGACGGCGATGGTCTCCATGTGGGTTGCGTCCGAGCCGTGTTCGGGTTCGGTGATACCGAAGGCGAAGAATTCGGTGCCGGCCGCGAGACCGTCCACCCACTGTTGTTTCTGCGCGGGGGAACCGTATTCGAGCATCAGCAGCAGGCCGACATTGTTGGCGACGATGGCGTGCTCGTTCTGCAGATCGCAGTGCAGGCCCAGTCCGCGCCGGGCGAGGTGCTCGCGGATCACGGCCATCCCGAGATTGGTGCCGTCGCGGCCGCCGAACTCCTTCGGGAAGGCATAGCGGTAGTGGCCGGCGGCATCGGCGCGGCGCCGGGACTCGGCGAGCAACTCCTCCCATTCCGCACTGGGCAGGCCGCCGCGATCCCAATCGGTGCGGGCATCTTCGCGGCGATGATCGAAGAACCGGATATTGTCGCCGGATTGCTGGAGCGGTTCGATTTCGCGTTCGATGAACTCGTCGAGTTCGGTCAGATACGCGCGTAGTTCGGCGGGCAGTTCGAAATCCACGGTGACTCCTATGCTTTCGCAGCGGGCCGGATCTGCATGAGCAGATCCCATTCGATCTCCGAAACACGGCGCCCGCTGGCGGCCATGACGATATCGCGGACAGTGCCGTCCAGATGGGCGGCCGCCTGCTGGGCCAGGCCGGCGCCCCAGTACAGAGTGCCCATCACCTTCCACCAGCGGTAGCGGTCCGGATCGAAGGTCCCACCCGCGTCCTCGTAGCCGCGGACGAAGGTGTCGCGGCCGGCGAAACCGCCGAATTCCTGCGCGTCCTCGCGGAACCGCCACATGCGCAGCGCGGGCCAAGCCATATCGCGCATGGGGTCACCGAAACGTTGTGTGCCCTCCCAGTCGAGGACGGCCCGTAATCCGTCCGCGCCGATGATCAGGTTGCCGTTGCGCATATCGGTGTGCACGAGCGCGGGACGCGGTGGCGGCCCCGGCAACCGCTTCTCCAGCCAGCGCAGGGCGAGCGAGAAAACGGGCCGGTCGGCCAGCAATTCGCCCGCCACCGCCGCGACCTCGGCGAGATGTTCGGCCGCCGGGTCGGCGCCGGCGGCGGGCACCGATTCGGGTGCCAGCGCCGGATCGATACCGTGCAGGCGGGCCATGGCCGCGCCCCACTGCCGCGCCGTCTGCTCCGCGTTCCCGGCGGCGGCGAGGGTGCGCAGCACCCGGCGCGGCACGGTTTCGCCGTCGATATGTTCGGAGATCAGGAAGGGTTCACCGACGTAGGCGGTATCGGTGCAGGTCGCCACGACCGCGGGGACCGGAACGCCGTGTGCGCGCGCCAGTTCCCGGACACCGGCTTCCGCTTCCACGGGCATGAGTTCGACGGCCGGCGGCACCACGGTCGCGACCAATCGGCGCGGGGTATCGCCGACGGTTGCGGTGAAGGCGATATTGCGGCGCCGCGCGCCCGCGGACAGGAACCGGAAATCGGAGATGGTGACCTGGTCACCGAGTTCTCCGGTGAGGAAATCGGTGAGGCCGCGGGCGGGGTCGGTACTCATACCGCCTCCGGGGCGTCTGCGCGAGGCCGCCTGTGGGGACGCTGCGCCACTGCCACGCTCACTCTCGCTCCCAGCTGTCGTAGCCGGGTTTGGCGATGGCAAGATCCGCTCGCACCACCTCGGCCAGAGCGCGCCAGAGTGCTTCGTCGTCACCGGCCGGAACGCTCGCGAGCAGCTCCTGTTCTCGGGCAGCCGCCGCGGGACCGAGTTCGGCTTCCCGGCCGAGAATACGAGCCAGATTCGCCCCGACCCGCGCACGATGCTGCAGATCCGCGGGCAGTGCCGGTAGCAGGGTGTCCTCCAGCAGTTCGGCGAGTGATTCCAGCAGCTCGGCTGCCGTGGGTCTGTTCTGCACTACGGCTCCCCTCGATGGATTCCGGCGCCCGCGGACACGGCGGCGGGCTCGCTGGAGCACACGATCCGGCCTCCTTGTCATCGCTTATCGACGCGAGTGAGACAAACAGTAGAGGATCTTCTCACTGTCGCACCAGGGGGCGTTCCTCCGCCCGCGCCCGGCGACAAACCGCTTGTGCACACTGCCGGCGGCCGGCCTTCGCGCCGAACGACGATCGCGGTCGAATCACTGCCGTCACGCGAGCCATCACGGCCGACCGCACAGCCGTGGTCTACGCCGCCGGGGCGAGTACGGACTCGGGGTCTCCCGTACCCACGACCTGCCCGGCGCGCAGGAGTACACAGTGGTCGGCATGCCGGACGTCGGCGAGATCGTGGGTGGCGTGCACAACCGTGACCCCGGAGGCCGCGGCTTCCCGGACGGCGGCCCCGATGGCTTCCTGAGCGGCGGCGTCCAATCCGGTGCTCGGTTCGTCCAGTAGCAGCAGATCCGATTGCTGCGCCAGCGCGCGGGCCAGCAGGACACGCTGGCGCTGTCCGCCGGACAGGGTATCGAGGCGGCGGCCGGCGAGATCGGCGATATCCATCCGTTCGAGGCATTGCACGACCACGGCCCGGTCGGCGCGGGTGAGGCGGCGCCAGAGACCGCGCTGCGCCCAGCGGCCCATGGCGACGGTTTCGGCAACCGTGATCGGCAGGGTCGGCGGGACCGACTGCTGCTGGACGACCAGGGCCGGGCGCCGGGCGCCGGGACGGTCGACCGATCCGGATACCGGGGTCAGGATGCCGGCTAGTACCGCGAGCAGGGTGGATTTCCCCGAGCCGTTGGGCCCCATCAGCGCGGTCACCCGGCCGGCCGGCAGGGTCGCCGTGACGTCGCGCAGCACCAGGTTGTCGCGGTATCCGGCCGATAGACCGGTGATTTCGATATCCGCCGTGCGCATACTGTGACTCCCGCAATCAACTTGTAATGACAATCGTTATCAGTTTACAGTGTTCGATCATGGATTGGCTGATCGCCCCGTTCGAGGTTTCATTCGTCCAACGGGCTCTCTGGGGCGGACTGCTGGTCTCGTGCCTGTGCGCCCTCGCCGGAACGTGGGTCGTGGTGCGGGGCATGGCTTTTCTCGGCGAAGCAATGGCACACGGCATGCTGCCCGGAGTCGCGGTGGCCGCGCTGCTCGGCGGGAACCTGCTCCTCGGCGCGCTGGTGAGCGCATCTGCCATGGCGGCGGGCGTATCGGTGCTCAGCCGTAACCGCCGGCTGTCCACCGATACCGGAATCGGGCTGCTGTTCGTGGCGATGCTGGCCACCGCGGTGATCCTGATATCGCGGTCGCAATCGTTCGCTGTCGACCTGACCGGCTTCCTCTTCGGTGACGTTCTCGCCACGCGACCGGCCGATCTGGTCTTCCTGCTCGCGGCGCTGGCCGTCGCACTGGTGATCACCGTGATCGGGCACCGGGCCTTCGTCGCCCTCAGCTTCGACCCGCGGACCGCCCATACGCTCGGACTGCGGCCACGCGCCGCCCAGATCGCGCTGCTGGCGCTGCTCACCCTGGCGATCGCGGCATCATTCCATATCGTGGGCACCCTGCTGGTCCTCGGGCTGCTCATCGCTCCCCCGGCCGCGGCGACCTATTTCACGCATCGCATCCCCCGGATCATGCTGCTGGCGGCCGGAATCGGCGCGATATCCACCGCGGTGGGGCTGCTGGTGTCCTGGCATGCGAGCACCGCAGCCGGGGCGACCATCGCGCTGACCGCGGTGACGATCTTCTTCCTCTCCGCCCTGGCCACGCGGGTTCGCAGCGCGGTGCGGGCGCGCCCCGGGACCGGCGGCTCCGGGAACGACCGCGGGGGCCGGCCCGGCCCCGCCGAACCCCGCCCTGCGGGCTCCGTACGCGGCAACTCGCCGAGTACGAAGTGGCGTTCCGGCGTAACCGCACGATCGCTGCGGGTGAAAACCGTGGCCCGGGTGGCGTTGGCCGGGCTGCTGGTGATTCCGGTTGCCGCCTGTGGTGGCGAGGAACCGGCCGAACCGGTGCCGCACGGGTATGTGGAAGGCGCCGAGGAGAGTGCAAGCGCCCAGCCGCGGCTGGTGGTCGCCGACCGGGATTCGGGTGCGGTCCGGTTGCTCGATCTGGTGACCGAAGAGATCGCGGAGCTCGAACCGGTCCCGGGCGTCACCACACTCGCGGGCGACGGGCGTTACGCCTATCTCGCCACCGCCGACGCCACCACCGTGGTGGACAGCGGGAGCTGGGTCGTCGACCACGGTGATCACGTGCACTACTACCGGACACAACCGCGCCGGGTGGGGGTCGTCGACGGATCCGTGCGGTCCGCGCACAGCGATCCCATGGTGTCCGCTGCGGTACTCGATACCGGATCCACCGTGCCGGCCGACCGCACAGCTCTCGATGAGGGGAAGCTGCGGACCGGTCCGGTGGTGGACGGGGTCGCGGTGCCCTACGGTGGGCACCTGCTGGTCGTGCGTCCGGGGTCGGCCCAGGTCGAGGTCCGCACGCGCGAGGACGAACCGGTCGAGACATTGACCCCGGAATGTGCTGATCCGGGCGGGTACACGGTGACCCGGCGTGGCGCGGTGTTCTCCTGCGGCGACGGAGCACTGCTGGTGACCGAACGCGACGATCGGTTCACGGCCGAAAAATTGCCGTATCCCGCCGGGACCACCGGAAGCGTGGCGGGCTTCTTCCACCGGCCGGGTAGTGATGTGCTGGTGGCGGTCCGGGAATCGCGGGTTCTGGTCCTCGATATCGCCCGCCGGGCCTGGCGCCCGATCGCGACCGGACCGGTGACCGCGGCGACCACAGCGGGCGCGGGAACCGCCGTGCTCGCACTCACCCCCGACGGCGTCCTGCACGCCTACGATCCGGCCACCGGCGCCGAAACAGCCCACCAGCGGGTGCTTTCCGCGCCCGTCGACCCGGCCGCGCCACCGGCGCTGCTGGTCGACGCCGAACGCGCCTACCTCAACGACCCGGCCCGGCGCGAGGTCCACGAAATCGACTACTCCGACGATCTGCGCGTGGCCCGCACCTTTTCCTTCGATATCGACCCCGACCTGATGGTGGAGACCGGACGATGACCACGATCACCCGTATCTGCGCCGTTCTCCTCGCCGGCGTGCTCGCGCTGACCGGTTGCGGATTCACCGATTCGGGGGGCGGCGGGATCGTCGTCACCACCGATATCCTCGGCGATATCACCCGCGCCGTGGTCGGCGATACGGCACCGGTCACGGTACTGATGCCGCCGGGATCCGATCCGCATTCGTTCGCACTCTCGGCCCAGGACGCCGCGGTTCTCGACGACGCCGATCTCCTCGTCGAGAACGGTCTGGGCCTGGAAGAGGGCCTGGCACGGCATGTGACGGCGGCCGCCGAAGCCGGGGTGGCGAAATTGTCGGTGGGCGATCGGATCGACCCGCTCCCCTACCGGGCCGGCGATTCCGAGGGCACACCCGACCCGCATTTCTGGACCGATCCACAGCGGGTGCGCCGGGCGGTCGAGGTGATCCGCGACGAGGTGATCGCCTCGGTGCCCGGTATCGATGCTGCCGCCGTCCGGGCGAACGCCGACCGCTATCTCACCGAACTCGACACCCTGCAGCGATGGATGACCGAACGTTTCGCCACGGTCGCGCCCGAGCGCCGCAAACTGGTCACCAATCACCACGTGTTCGGTTATCTCGCCGAACGTTTCGATTTCGAGGTGGTGGGCGCCGTGATCCCCGGCGGCACCACGCTGGCCTCACCGAGCGCCGCCGACCTCGCCGATCTGGCGGGGGCCATCCGGACCACCGGAGTTCCGGCGATATTCGTGGATTCCGCCCGGCCCGACCGCCTCGCGCAAGCGCTGGCCGAACAGGCCGGTGTCCACGTGCGGATCGTCGGTCTGTACTCCGAATCGCTGACCGCCCCCGGAGCGGGTGCCGGTACCTACCTGGAGATGATGCGCGCCAACACCACAGCGATGGTGACCGGCCTCGTATGACCCGCAATACCCGCGGTGGATCGTCGCCGCGGGCAGCACGAAGAAGATGAGGGAACACAATGCAGAATCGATCCGGCACCAGAAGAGCAGCCGCACTGTCCGGTCTGCTCACCGCGGTGGTCGCTCTGAGCGGCTGCGGCGGCGCGGATTCCGGCGAACAGATCGAGATCGCCGAACCACTGGCGGTCACCTACGACGGCGGTATCCATCTACTGGACGGCGCCACCCTGGAGCGGGGCGGCGGGGTGGAGCTCAGTGGATTCAACCGGGTCAATCCCGCCGGTGACGATCGGCATGTGATCGTATCCACCGCCGACGGTTTCGAAGTCCTCGACGCGGCCGGGGCCCGGTTCACCGATATCGAATTCCCCGGACCGAAACCCGGGCACGTCGTGCGCCATGCCGGACGCACCGTGCTCTTCTCGGACGGCACCGGAAAGGTGATCTCCTTCGACCCCGCCGATCTGGCCGGTGGCGTCCCGGAAACCACCGAATACCAGACCGCCGAACCGCATCACGGTGTGGCCGTGGAACTGGAAAGCGGAGAACTCGCCGTCACCCTCGGCAACGAGGAGGAGCGGACCGGGATGATGATCCTCGATGCCGACCGCAAAGAAGTAGCCCGCAACGAGAAATGCCCGGGCGTGCACGGCGAGGCCACCGCGGCCGGCGACACCCTGGTGGTCGGCTGCGAGAACGGTGTGCTGGTCTACCGGGACGGTAAGCTCACCAAGGTCGGCAGCCCGGACTCCTACGGCCGGATCGGAAATCAGGCGGGTAGCGATGTCTCCCCGATCGTGCTCGGCGACTACAAGACCGATGAGTTCGCCGAACTCGAGCGCCCGGAACGCATCTCGCTGATCGATACCGAGAAGGGCACGCTGCGGCTGGTGGATCTGGGCACCAGTTACACCTTCCGCTCGCTGGCCCGCGGACCGCAGGGCGAGGCGCTCGTTCTCGGCACGGACGGCGCCGTTCACGTGATCGACCCGGTCGCCGGCAAGGTGACCCGGACCATCGATGTCATCGACTCCTGGCAGGAGCCGATCGATTGGCAGCAGCCCCGTCCCGCTTTGTTCGTCCGCGAGGGAATTGCCTACGTATCCGATCCGGCCACCAAGCAGATCCACCGGATCGATCTGGCTTCCGGTGCGGTGACCCAGTCGGTGACGCTGCCGGACGTCCCGAACGAACTCAGCGGTGTGGTCGCCTGACGTTCGCCCCACCGGGTTCGCCGGGAGACCGGACAGCGTGTGCCCCGGATGTCTGCCGATATCCGGGGCACACGAACCGATAGATGCGCTATCCCGGCCCTGAAGTTGCCGGCACGGCCGCGAGCCGCGAGCACCGCGCTGGACGGCTCGCCGTCCTTATAGGCTGGAGGACGACGCGACGAACGACAGGGGTTGCTCGATGCCCGAGACGATCGGCAAAGGTGCGAATACCGCGCTGCGGGGTGGTCAGTTGCGGATATCGGCAGTCCCGTCCGGGATCGATCTCACGGTGTTGTGCCTGCGAGAAAACGGGAAGGTCGGGAGCGACGCCGATTTCGTCTTCTACAACCAGCCGGTATCCCCCGATTCCGCGGTCCGGTTGACGGCGGGCGAGATCACCAGCGATCTGGCGGCGGTCACCGATGACACCCATCGGATGGTGGTCGCGGCGTCGGTGGACACCGCGACGTTCGGCGCGATCGCCCTGTCGGTGCGTATCACCGAAGCCGGCGCCGGTGTGTACGACCTGCCCATCACGGGCTCGACCGCGGAGACGACGGTGCTGCTCGCCGAGGTGTACCGGCGGGCCGGCGGCTGGAAACTCCGCAATATCGGACAGGGGTACGCCACCGGGTTGGCCGGGTTGGCCACCGATTTCGGGATCACCGTCGATGACGAACCAGCCCCAGCACCGGCCATCCCGATGACGCCGGGCACATCGACTCGACCACCGGCGCAGCGGAGTCATCCGACGCCGCCGGCCCCGGGACAGCACGTGACCGCGGGTGCAGCGCAGTATCCGGCCGCCCCCGCGGCATCGGTCGGCGGGCCGGCCGGTTTCGCGGATGCACCAGGCCATCCGCCGGCCCGGACGGGCTCCGCCGACCCCGGGCATCCGCAATCCTCGCCGCCCGGTGTGAACTTCGGCAAAGGCGTCATCACCCTCGGCAAAGACGCCGGGCCGGTGCTTTTGGAGAAGGCGCCGCTCGTCCGGCTGCGGGTGGCGTGGGCCAGCGGTACCGACTACGAGGCCTACGCCCTGGTCGTCCTGTCCGACGGAAAAATCGTGCACGTGGCCACTTTTCCGGCCGCCGGGATTCCGGCGAGCCCGCAGTACGGCGATCTGGTGCGTCATCTCGGCGACCGCGGCCGCGGGGATGTCCAGCGCGGCGGCGGCCTGACCGAGGAGATCATCGAGGTGTGCCTGGCGCCCGAGATCGTCGCGGTGGTGCCGGTGGCGTATTCGGCGATCAACAACGGAACAGGATCGTTCCGCAAATACCGGGTCACGCTGTCCATCGAGAGCGGCGCGGATTCGGTGAGCATTCCGGCCGACCAGGCGAAGAAGTCGAGCTGGATCTTCACCTGTGTGCCGGGCATCGTCTACAACCGGCCCGAAGGTGTGCTCATCGAACGCCTCGAACTCTACAGCCGCCGCTTCTCCGAACATCGCCCTGCGGTGGCGCTGCAGCCCGACGGACGGGTGGAAGTGCGGATGGACAAAGGTCCGGTGAACCAGTTCAAGGCCGACCGCACCTGATCGTTCCCGATCGACAAATCCGGAGGTGGGAGTACCCCGCGCCGCGACGAGTTCGGCTGCAGGTCCACCGTTGACCTTTTCGGAGGTCGGGGCCCGCGGCTCGATGCCGGCCCGGGGCCGCGACTCGGCGACCGTTTCGGTGTCACCCTGCGCACGATCCCGGCCGGTTGCGGGGGACAATCGTGTCGTGACGAATTCCGCCGAACGTCCGCCGTTCACCTATGCGGAGGTGGGAGCCACCCGTGGTGCGATGCCGGCCGGGTACCACCATCAGGACCTCCGCCGCCGGCTCGGCCGCGGGCGCGACGATTTCCGGCGGTTCGGCGAGGCCGTCCTGGCCTACCGGATGCAGCGCGGCCTGCATTTGCTGGCCGAGGCGCAGACACCGCGGGCCGAACCGGGAGCGCGCGTCACGGTCCGGCTCGGGATCGGCCGGTTCGGGGTGCTCGCACCGTGCCGGGTGGTGTATGTGGTGGACGAGGAGGATCGCCGGGGATTCGCCTACGGTACGCTGCCGGGCCATCCCGCATCGGGTGAGGAACTGTTCGCGGTCGAATACGACCGCGCTACGGCGACGGTTTACGGGGTGGTGCGCGCATTCTCGCGCCCCGCGGCCTGGTACACCCGTCTCGGTGGGCCGGTGACCCGGGCTGTGCAACGCCTGGCCGCCGAGGCGTATGTCATGGCGTTGCGACGCACGCCGCCCGAACGGTGACGCAGCCGCTGTCCTCACAAATATTGCAATCATTGATGAACTGGTGGGTTTCGCTATAAACTCGCGGTTATGGTGCACTTTTCCGGCCGGAAGCGGCTGTCGTGACGGCCCCGCGGCGTGGGCGGGTCACCCAGCACCGGGTGGCGCAGACGGTGGCGGACGAATTACGCACCCGGATCCTCAACGGCACCGACGATTACCGTCTCCCCACCCAGGATCAGCTGGTACAGGAATTCGGGGTCTCCTATCCGTCGATCCGCGAGGCGATCCGCATTCTCGAAACCGAGGGTTTGGTCACCGTGCGCCGCGGCAATGTCGGCGGCGCCGAGGTACACCGGCCCGGCGAGACATCGGCGGCGTACCACCTCGGCCTCGCCCTGCAGGGCGCCCGGGTGACCCTGCGCGATCTGGCGTCCGGGCTGCAGATGCTGGAACCGATGTGCGCGGCCGAATGCGCCCGCCGCGACGACCGCCTCGAGATGGTGGTCCCGGTGCTCACCGCGAATATCGAGAAGTCCGAAGAATTGGTAGACGACGGGATCGCCTTCACGCAGACGGCGCGTGAATTCCATGATCTGGTGGTCTCTTTCACGCCGAATGCGACCGTCCGCTACGTGGTGAGCAGCCTGGTCACGCTGTGGTCGGCGCAGGAGGAGGCGTGGGCCGAAGCGCTCACCGGTCGCGGCGAGTATCCGTCGCGGGAACAGGCGCAGGCCGCGGTCCGCACCCATCAGAAGATCGTCGACGATATCGCCGCCGGCCGGGCCTCGGCGGCCGAGCATATGGCGTGCGCGCATCTCGCGGCGACACAAGCGTTGCTGCTGGACCGTTTCGACGACGGCATCGTCAACGCGTCGTCCACCATGGCCCAGCAGGCGATTCGCGGCGCCCAGGGCATCCGCCGGTGATCCGGGCACACCGGCCGGGCGCGTACGCCTAGAGCCGGGCCGCGCTCGGAATATCGGTGACCGGCCCCCGGTCGAACGTGCGGATCATCGCGTCCTGGGTGAACGAGGCGATCAGCCGGCCGTTCCCGGTGCTGATCTGGCCACGGATATACGCGGCGCCCGCACCCACAAACGTCGCCTCGTGGTGGTAGCGCAACCAGCCGTCCCATTTCACAGGGTCGTGAAATGTCACCGCGATTCCCATCGGCGCCGTCGACAGGGTGTGGTGGGCCTGTGCGGTACCGAGTCCGGGATGCGGGCGCAGCGCCGTGGAGATTCCGAGATGCCCGGTGAAATGCGCGAGTACGGCACGGTGCAGATCGTCGCGCGCCGGTACCTCGTCGTAGCGCAACCAGGCGTCCACCACCGGCGGGCCGACTTCGTCCGGATCGTTGATATCGGCGCAGCCGACGATCCGGACTTCACGCCCCGGCAGCGGCAAACTGTCCGCCGCTAGCGCTTCGTCCGGTCCGGGCACCCCCGGCCCGGACGGTTCGTCGCGGCGGACGAGGTCGGGTTGCGGTGTGTCCAGCAGCACTGTGCAACTCGTGCGGACCTTCTGGTCCTGGCAGGCGGTTACCGTGGCGCTCGCGAAACTGCGTCCGGCCTTGATCGAGGTGACGGTGAAGTCCAGCGCACCATCGGGATCGGCGGCGGAGACGAACAGCGCGTGCGCGGTGCGCACCGTGCGACCGGGCAGGGCTTTGGTGGCCGCGACGATGCTCTGTCCGAGGATCTGACTGCCGTCGACCACCCTGCGCGTACCGCCGTCGCTATCGCCCAGGTACCGCGCGGGCACCACCGGGTCGGGCCGGACGTCGAAGATTTCCAGCATGCGGGCCATCGATGATTCAGCGACCCCGTCGGCTCCCGATCCTTTGTGCGCCCGGCCGTTCACACGCTGTCCATGGGGCCTGACCGGGGCCCCTGCGTCGTTACGAATCGCCGCCGCCTCCGGGCGCGGCCCGCTCACGCCCGCCCCCCGGTGTACCGGCCGGCACCGATTGTCACCTGCACCACGGACTGGTCGAATGCGATATACCCGGCCAGTCGCGCCACCTGCGGATGCGGTTGCGGGTAGGACCATGCGACCCAGGGACGGTCGCTGCCCGGCAGTGTCCAATACGACGCCTGGCCCTTGAACGGGCACACGGTATGCAGTGCGACGGGTTCGAGCAGATCCGAGTTCACCGCCTGCGGCGGGAAGTACACCACCAGGCCGTGGTCCTGTTCGTCCACCAGCAGGCATTCGTCGCTCACCGCCAGTTGCTGCCCGTCGATGGCGGCGGTCATCGTGTTGGTGCGGACCAGCAGATCGACCCGGTAGTCGGGGCGGTGCCGGTACCCGGAGGGCGGGGCCTGTTCACTCATGATTGCTCCGAATCTCGGTCGGACGAGGGCGCCGGAACCGACGGATCGAAATACCGGCGACTCCCGGACCGGAACCACCGCATCGGCATGGCGGCAATCGCGTGCCGGGGTATCCCCGACCGTACCCGATCAGCGCAGTACACCGGCCGTCCGCAGCGGGCCGGCATCCACCGGCGACCGGCCTGCGACTGTCCGGCGGATGAGCCGTTCGCACTCCCGATCGGACCCGTCCATCAATCTTTGTAAGGATAAATGCGAGCATGGGACATCCCCTGGGTACAGATCGTTTTCGAAGCTTCCGAAAAGCCATCACAGCCACCGCAAGGCTTGCGGATGAGAATATCATTCTCCAAATAGGGAATGTTCGATTCGTCCGAGATCGCCGGCGCGGGCCAGACCCTCCGGATCAGGCACTATGGCCGACGGTGGGCGGCGTCGCTGCCCGGTGCGCACGGCGGTGACGTCCGGCCCCTGGCAGACGACCACCGCACCGCGGTTGTCCGCGGCGGCCGGGGGCGGGGCCACGGCATGCCCCGCCGGCAGATGCACGCCCGGGCCGCCCACCGGATTCGCCACGGTATTCGCGCGCATATTCTCCTGCCGGTGTGCTCCGCCCGGGGGAACGAGTTCGCCGGCGACCCAGGCCCATACGCAGCGGCTCGGCCGCATGCTCGAGTTCGGATCCGGCAGGCATCTACAGTGGGACCGGCGCGGCGTGCACACACATGATCAGCGAAGGAGTCGTATGCCCCGGGAACTGGCCGAACTGCCGTTCGCACAATGGCTGGAACCAGCCGGCGATCCGGATCTCGAGCGTGAATACGACTGTGCCGTGTTCGAGGATACGGTGCTGACCGAACCCGACCTCCGCAATGCGGTATTCGACCAGTGCGCCTTCCGCTCGGTGCACATCGACCACGGTCTGGCCGGTGCTGCGCGGTTCGCCGATGTCTGGCTGCACGGTGTCCGGTTCACCGGTACGGATATGCCGGATACCGCGTGGCTGGATGCGGAAGTGATCGAGGGAGGCTGGTCGGGCGTGGAGGCCGGCGGGGCCGAACTGCGCCGGGTGGTCTTCCACAACTGCAAACTGGACTCGGTGAACTTCCGCAACGCCCGGTTGACCAAGGTCCGCTTCGTCGACTGCGTCCTGCGCCATGTCGATTTCGGTAGCGCGAAGCTGTCGGAGGTGAGCTTTCCGGGGTCCGAGGTATCGGCGTTGACGGTGCGCAACGCACAACTGAAGAAGGTCGACTTCCGGCGCGCGCACAGTATCGGTATCGCCGACGGGGTGGAATCGTTGCGCGGCGCGCTCGTCACCCCGGGCCAGCTGCTGGATCTCGCGCCGACCCTGGCCGCGACGGTCGGGCTGGTCGTCCAGGAATGACCTTCGCTACTCGTGTTCTCTCGCCTGCGGGCCCCGGTCGCGGCGTCAGCCGGTTACCGTCTCCAGCACCGCCGTCGTGGCATCGGCGAGGGCCTGGTTGCTGGGCGCGGCCATGGGGTAGCCGATGGTCGAGCGGCTGAAAATGACCAAGACGACCGAAGTTCCGGTGGGACTCCACACCACACCGGCATCGTTGACGGTGCCGTAGGCGCCGGTACCGGATTTATCGGCTGCCACCCAGCCGACCGGCAGCCCTTCGCGCATCCGCTCGCCGGAGGTGACGCTCGACCGCATCCAGCCGGTGAGCAGCCGCCGGTGCTGGGGGATCAGCGCATTGCCGAGAATCAGCCGGTGCAGGCCCCCGGCGAACGCGGCGGGGGTGCTGGTATCGCGGATATCGCCGGGGAGGGCTTCGTTGAGGGCGGGTTCCCAGCGGTCCAACCTGGTTTCGGTATCGCCGATCATGCGGGCCAGCGCGGTGACCGCGGGCGGGCCGCCGATCCGGCGCAGGATGAGATTGGCGGCCGTGTTGTCGTTGCGGACGAGGGCGGCCTGGCACAGGTCGTACCAGCTGAGGGTCTCGCCCACCCGGTAGCTGGTGGTCGGCGAGGCGATCACGATATCGCCGGCCAGGATCGGCACCTGCTCGTTCAGGTCCACTTCCCCGCGTTCGGCGAGGCGCAGCAGCGCGGCCACCGCGTACACCTTGAAGGTGGAGGTGAGGGCGAATCGGTCCGCGGCATTCCACTCGAAGGTCCGCGCACCCGTCGGGCTGTAGGCGGCGATACCGAACAGCACGTCGTGGCGTTCCTGGATCTCCATCAGCGTATTGCTGAGGTCGGCGACGGCCGGCGGGCTGATCGTGACCGGCGCCGAGGTGGCGGGCTCGCTCGAATCGGAACCGCATGCGGTGACGGCGAGCGCGGTAACGGCGAATACGGCCGCCAGTGATCGGCGCGGAACGCGGAATTCGGACCGGGACGGTTTCACATCGGGCAGCACACACGGGTCCGTGGCCGGCCGCCAATATCCGACACTCCCACACACGATACGCAACGGGTATCGCTGCAGGTGAACAACAGTTTCGCCATGCGATACCCGCTCCAAAACCGCTATCGGACGGCGGCCGGGCGGAACGCTGGTTCAATATGGCTATGGACCTCATCCGCCACCTCGGCTATTTCGTCGCCATCGCGGACGAGGGCCATTTCGGGCGGGCGGCCACGGTTCTCGATATGACCCAGCCGCCGCTGTCACAGGGTTTACGACGACTGGAGGCCCAGCTCGGGGTCGAACTCGTGCACCGCACGCGGCAAGGCGCGGTGCTCACAGCGGCCGGCCGGCAAATCCTGCCCCGAGCCCGGCTGCTGGTCGACGACGCCGCCCGGCTGCTGGCCGAGGCACAGCGCATCGCCCGCACCCGCGGCACCGTGCACTGGGGTGCGACCACCGCGCTCCCGGACCGGATCCTCACCGCCTGTGTCACCGCACTGCGCACCGAGAACAACACTGGGGACGCGGTATCCACCACGGTCGCCGGCACGGTGGACCTGGTGTCGGCGGTGCGGTCGGGATTGTGCGATGTGGCAGTGATCGAACATCCGGCGCTGGTCGACGGTGTGGAGGCCCGGCCGGTGGTGAAGCTGCCGCGCTGGATCGTGGTACCCGCCGAACATCGCAGTGCCGCCACCGAACGTCCGGTGTTCCCGATGCTGGCCGGCCTCACCTTCGCGGCGTATCCGCGCGCCGCCAATCCCCCGGCCTCCGATACGGTCCGGGACCTGTTGCGCGAGCGGGGACTCGACGCGCCGACGGCCACCGTGCACGATGATCGGTCGATACTCGCCGCAGTGGCCGCCGGGACCAGTTTCGGTCTCACCACCACCCCGCCCTCCGATATCCCGGGGGTCGCCTGGCTGCGGATGGCGCCGCAGGCGGTGGCACTGCGCTGCCGGGTGATCCACCGGACAGGCGCCGAAGAACAGGCCGACGCTCTGGACAGCGTGCTGTTCCGGGAACGAGTGCGGTGACGGTCGCGGAACGGATTCACGCGGTATTCGCCGACGCGGGGTGCACCGGCCGGTTACACGCCAGGCGATGTGACGGTGGCGCCGCGGAGGTCTCGATCGGCGGCGCCGAACGGGTGGTGACCGCGTCGGTCTACAAACTTCCACTACTGCTCGCGTACTGCCACGCGGTGGACGCCGGCCGGATCGACCCGTTGGAACGGCTCACCCTCACCCCCGCCGAATGCACCCCCGGACCCACCGGTATCTCCGCCCTGCACGATCCGGTCACCATGAGCCGCCGCGACCTGGCGACCTCGATGATGACGGTGTCCGACAATGCCGCGGCGGATCTACTACTCGGCGAGATCGGCCTCGCCCGGGTGCACGACCTGCTGGAATCCCTCGGACTCACCCGGACCCGGCTGGTCGGCGGCACGGCCGATATCCAGCGCAGCCTGATCTCCGATACCGATACCCACAGCACGGTGGAGGCGTTCGCGGCGCTGGCCGACAACGACGAGGCATGGACGGTTTCGGCCTACGATCCCGCCTACACGAGCGCGACCACACCCGAGGAGATGACCCGGCTGCTGTCGGCGCTGTGGTGCGGCGAGATCCTGTCGGCGCAGCAGACGGAATTCGCGCAGGCGGTGATGCGCCGCCAGGTCTGGCCGCACCGGATCGCGGCGGGTTTCCCGCATCGCGCGGTCGCGGTAGCGGGGAAAACGGGCACCATCGGCATCATCCGCAATGAGGTCGCGGTGGTCGAATTCGCGGGCGAATACCCGGTCGCGGTGGCGGTTTTCACCCGCGCCGCCCGCGCCGACCCGGCCCTACCGGCCGTGGACGCCGCCATTGCCGAGGCCGCGCGGATCGCTGTCACCGAGCTACGCCGCGCGCTCCCCGCAGATCGACGTCTCGGATAGCGGCGGTTTCAGTAGGCGAGCTCCGACCACGGAATTTCGATCGGAAACGGGAAACCCACCAGCGGTGCACTCGGGTTACTTGAGCATCGAACCGCAGTCGACCGGCAGCGTGACGCCGGTGAGATAGCGGGCCTCGTCGGAGGCCAGGTACAGCACCGCGTTGCTGATATCGATCGGATCCACCCACGGCACCGGCAGGGTGTGGAACATCTGGCAGATCGGCGCCATATCGTCGGCGGTCGGGTTCTCCAGATCGGGGCGGAACATCTGGAACGTCTTCTCGTTCATGATCATGGCGGTGCTCACGTGCGTGGGGTGCACCGAGTTCACCCGGATCATGTGCTGGCCGAGTTCCACCGCGAAGGCCCGCATCAGGCCGACGACACCGTGTTTCGCGGAGACATAGTGGCCGGTCTGCGGGTAGGCCTTCAGGCCGCCGACCGAGCTGGTGAGCACGATGGAACCACCGCGCCCACCTTCCAGGATGTGCGGGACACCGGCTTTCACCGATTTCCACACACCGCTGAGGTTGATATCGATCGTTTCCTGCCAGACTTTCTCCTCGGTTTCGGCCAGGGTGTCACCGCCGCTGGCGATACCGGCGTTGGCGACAATGATGTCGAGGCGGCCGAGTTTTCCGACGCCCTCGGCGAGCGATTCCTTCAGCCCGTCGGCGTCGCGGACGTCCACCTCGGCGGTGACGATTTTGCGACCGGTGGCCTTGACGAGTTCTTCGGTTTCGGCGAGATCGGCGGGTGTCGCCGGGGGGATCTCGGCCGTGTCGATCGGTTTACAGATATCGATGGCGATGATGTCGGCGCCTTCTTCGGCCAGCCGTACCGCATGGCTGCGGCCCTGGCCGCGGGCGGCACCGGTGATGAACGCGACTTTTCCTTCGACCCGTCCGGTCATGTCTTCCTCATTTCTCGTTACGGCAGGACACCTGCCGGCTTCCGTTGTTTTCAGGAGTACGGGGTGAAGGTGATGTGCAGTTCGGTCAGGCCGCGCAGGATGAAGGTCGGCTCGAATCGGAACACCGGATTGTCTGCCGAACCGTGTTTTTCAGGATCCACCCGGATATCGAGCATCCGGTCCAGAATCCGTTCCAGCGATACCCGTCCCTCCACTCGCGCGAGCGGACTACCCGGGCAGGTGTGCACCCCACGGCCGAAAGCCATGTGCTCGCGGAAGTTCGGGCGGTCGAGATCGAATTCGTGCGGGTTGTCGAAACGCCGCGGGTCGCGATTGGCGGCGCCGGGGCACACCATCACCAGATCACCGGCGACCAGCGGTATGTCGCCGACCTCCACGGGTTTTTTCGCGAGCCGGAAACCGCTCTTCACCGGCGCCTGCATCCGCAGGGTCTCCTCGATGAAGACCGGGATCCTGCTGCGGTCCGCTCGCAGCGCATCCTGCAGTTCGGGGCGGGTGATCAGGAATTGCATAGCACTGCCGAGGAGTTTTGCGGTGGTTTCCTGGCCCGCGGCGAAGAGGAAGGTCGCAGTGCGGACTACCTCGGTCACCTCGGGCGTCGATCCGTCCGGATACTTCGCCCCGGCCAGCGAGGTCAGCACATCGTCGTGTGGGTTGCGCCGCCGGTCGGTGATCAATTCGCTGAACAGGTTATCCAGCCATTCCAAGGGATTGACCGGCACGATCTCCTTGTCGATCGACCCCACGGTCGGTCCACCGGCCAGGTTGACCCGCAGTTCCTCGTGGTATTCCTCGGGAACGCCGAGCAGGTCGGCGATCACGAGCAGGGTGAAGACCTTGGCGTAGGCGCCGAGGAATTCGCACCTGCCGTCGTCGATGAATTCGTCGAGCTGTTCATCGGCCAGCTTCCACATGAACTGCTCGTTCTCTTTCAGCCGGGAAGGAACGAGCAGTTTGTTGAGCAGCGACCGAGCGTCGGTGTGCTCCGGCGGGTCCATGGTGACCATATGCTCGTACATCGGCAGTTCGGTGCGATGGGCGGCGATCTGTGCGGTGATATCGTCGCCTTCGGGCGTGAACGGCAGCGGCGGGAACGGCCCACCCACGGCGATGCAGGACGAGAACGAGTCCGAATCGCGCAGCACGTCGTTGGCTTCCTGGTATCCGGTGACCGCGTACACGCCGTAGTTGGGTTCCCGTGTCACCGGGCATTTGGCCCGCAGGTGGTCGTAGTAGGGGTGCGGATCGGGCACCAGCGCCGGGTCGGTGAAGTAGTCGACCGTATCGAAATCGGTCACGGGAACCTCCTGGATATCAGCAGAATTGTGTGCTCAACCGCGGATCACCGGTTGATACGGCAGGTATTCCGGGGCGGGCCGGTCCCGTTCACGCCGTGTGCCGGAACGCATCCCACCGGAGAGGCCCCTACCCGGAGCCGATCCGGAACGACCCTTGCTGAGCGACTGCTCAGGTGTGATGCTGAGCACATGCTTAGCATGTGTGGGATGCGAGCGTCAACCGCCACGGCAGCCGGGATACCATCCCCGGTGATCACGGGACCGCCACGGCCACGCGGCAATTCAGGAGGAGGCACCACCATGTCAGCACCCCGCCGGCTCGGCGCACCCGATGCCAAGAACCGTGGCGTCCTGATGGACGCCGCCGAAGAACTCATGCTGGAACAGGGCTGGGCAGCGGTGACCTCGCGACGTGTCGCCGAGTGCGCCGGCCTCAAACCGCAACTCGTGCACTATTACTTCCGTTCCATGGACGAGCTGTTCCTGGAGTTGTTCCGCCGCCGCGCCGACCAGGGCCTGGAAACGCTGGCCCAGGTCCTGAATTCCGACCGTCCGCTGCACGCCCTGTGGAAATTCAGCACCGACGCCGCCGCGGCACGTTTCACCATGGAATTCGTCGGCCTGGCCAACCACCGGCCGGCCATCCGCGCCGAAGTGGCGCGCTACTCCGAACAGTTCCGCGCAGCACAGACCGAGGCTCTGGGCCGGATGCTGGAGGGGTACGGCGTCGATATGGACCGCTTCCCCGCCGAGGTACTGTCGGTGCTGATGACCGGCGCTGCCCGGATGGTCGTCCTGGAACAGGCACTCGGAATGACGGCCGGGCACGCCGAAACCTTCGCCTTCGCCGAACGCGAGATCGACCTCCTCGAAAAATAGGCGCATCTCCACCGGTACTGCGGACATGCGCGGCGACAGGCTGCGCAACTCCTGCCGGCCTCCACCGACCGGAAACTCGGCATATCCCGCGTTCCCATTCGGCCATACACGCGGGATCTCACCGACTGTTCGCGGCAGCTGCTGCACGGCGGACCTCATTTCCCGCGGTTCATCACCTGTTCGGCCGCGACCCAATGGGCATCGGCGACCCAGAGTTCGGCGAAAGCGTCCACTGCCTCCTGCGGAGTGGCACCGTCGATCACTCGTTTGATCGCACCGGCGGACGGGGTGGCCAGGGCTCGCGCCAGCGAACGCCAGCCCGCGTCGAATTCCGGGCGCGGCAGGACCCGGTCCACCAGGCCCAGCCGTTCGGCCTCGGGTGCGGTGACCATCTCCCCCGAACCGGCCAGCAGAAGCGCGCGGCTCCGCCCGACCAGCCGCGTCAGCCGTTCGGCACCTCCCCAGGCGGGCATGATCGCCAGGGCGACCTGATTGAACCCGATCTTGATATCGGCGGCCGCAATGCGGATATCGGCCGCGACGGCGACCTCGGCCCCACCACCGAGGGCGTGCCCGTTGAGCGCGGCGATCACCGGCCCGGGGAAGCCGGCGAGTTTGCCGCACACCCGCCGCATCCGGCTCGCCATCTCCACCGCTTGCTCGTGGGTTCGCAACGCGGCGAGTTCTTTCAGGTCGCCGCCGGAGACGAACGCTTTGTCACCGGCACCGGTGATCACCAGCGTCCGCGCCCCGGCCGCTGCGTCGATCGCCTTGTCGAGCTCGTCCATCGTGTCCAGGGCGATGGCGTTGCGAGCGTGCGGGCGGTTGATGGTGAGGACGGCCAGTCCGTCCGCCAGTTCGAGCTCGATCACAACTTGTTCTCCTCGACGGAAATATGATTCTCTTACATAGAGAATCATATACTTTCCCGCTGGTTTCCGGCGCTCGGATCGGGAGTTCGTCATATGCCGCATTCATCGCGCACGAGCGAAGACACCACACGGGCGCACACTTGCGGCGCACCCGGTCCGCTCACCCGCCGGATCCCCGCCGACCTGGCCCGCGACTACCGCGAAGCGGGCTGGTGGACCGACGAAACACTCGGCGAACTCCTCGCCCGCGGCCTGGCAACCACGCCCGGCGCGACCTTCGCGGTGCATTCGCGAACCCGCCCTTACACCGGCACATTCGCCGATGTGGAACTGACCGCCCGGCGGCTGGCGAACGGCCTGCGCCGGCGCGGGGTGGGCCCCGGCGATATCGTCGCCTTCCAGCTACCGAACTGGATGGAGGCCGCCGCCACCTACTGGGCCTGCGCCCTGCTGGGCACCACGGTGGTACCCATCGCACATTTCTACGGCCGCAAAGAGCTCGGCTACATCCTCGGCGCGGTCGGCCCGAAAGCGTTCATCACCTGCGAACGCTTCGGCCACAACGAATTCGACCCGCAGTTGTGCGCGGATGTTCCCGTGGTGGGCGTGGTAGGCCGGGATTTCGAGGCACTACTCGATACCGAACCGCTGACCGGCGTACTGACCACCGCCCCGGACAACCCCGCGTGTATCGCGTTCACCTCCGGGACCACCCGGGCGCCGAAGGGGGTCGTGCACAGCCACAACACCCTGGGCTACGAAGTGCGGCAACTGGCCGGGATGTACCCGCCGGATCGGGGTGATCAGCTCACCTCGGCGCCGGTCGGGCATTTCATCGGCATGCTCAACGCCCTGCTCATCCCGGTGCTCGACGGTGCGCCGATCCATCTGCTCGATATCTGCGATCCGGGCTGGGCACTCGAGCTCATGGCCTCCGAGAACATCTGTGTGGGCGGCGGAGTCAGCTATTTCGTCACCAGCCTGCTCGATCATCCCGACTACGAACCCGCACATCTGGCCCAGCTGCGCTACGCCGGGCTCGGCGGCGCCGCGGTCCCCGCCGCGGTCAGCACCCGGCTGGAGAGCCTGGGGATCCGGGTCTTCCGTTCGTACGGCAGTACCGAACATCCGTCGATCACGGGGTCACTGGCCACCGAACCCGCGGACAAGCGGCTGTTCACCGACGGCCGCGCTCTACCGGGCGTGGAGTTCCGGATCGCAGCGGACGGCGAGATCATCAGTCGCGGACCGGATCTGTGCCTGGGCTACACCGATCCCGACCTCACCGCGCACGCTTTCGACGCCGACGGCTGGTACCACACCGGCGATATCGGCACCGTCGACGAAGACGGTTACCTGACCATCACCGACCGCAAATCCGACATCATCATCCGCGGCGGGGAGAACGTGAGCGCACTCGAGGTCGAAGAGGTGCTGCTGACTCTGACGGGCGTGGCCGAGGGGGTCGCGGTGGCCGTCCACGATCCACGATTGGGGGAACGCACCGCCGCGGTGGTGCGCTGCCTGCCGGGGCACCCCGAACCCGATATCGCGATACTGCGCGCGCATTTCGCGCAGGCGGGGCTGGCCAAACAGAAATGGCCCGAGGAGCTCCATATCGTCACCGATTTCCCGCGGACCCCCAGCGGAAAGATCCAGAAGTTCGTCATCCGGCGCGAGCTGGCCGCGACGCGCCCGGAAGCCGCCGCGGCCGGCAACGACGCCATTGCGACCGAACCATGACGAGAATACGATTCTCTTAAATAGCCAAGGAGGATTTCATGAGTAAAGTCGAGCTGCCCTACCAGCTCTTCGACGCCGACAACCACCTCTACGAAACCAAGGAGGCGCTCACCCGCCACCTGCCGAAGCAGTACGAGGGCGCCATCCAGTACGTCGAGATCAACGGCCGTACCAAGATCGCGGTACTCGGCCAGATCAGCGAGTACATCCCCAACCCGACCTTCGAGGTCGTCGCCCGCCCGGGCGCGATGGAGGACTATTTCAAGCACGGCAACCCCGAGGGCAAGAGCCGACGCGAAATCTTCGGCAAATCGATGAAGGCGATCGATGCCTTCCGCGACCCGCACGCACGACTGAAGGTCATGGACGATCTCCAGCTACAGCGCGCGCTCATGTTCCCGACCCTGGCCAGCCTCGTCGAGGAGCGGATGCGCCACCACCCCGAACTGATCCATGCGGTCATCGAATCGCTGAACCGCTGGATGCTCGACGACTGGGGTCAGGACGGCAGCTTCGTGCACTCCGGCCGGATCTTCACCGTTCCGGTGATCACCCTGCCGATCGTCGAACGGGCGATCGACGAACTGAACTGGGCCGTGGTCGAACACGGTGCCAAGGCCATCCTGGTGCGCCCGGCCCCGGTTCCGGGATTCAAGGGCATGCGCTCGTTCGCGCTGCCGGAGTTCGACCCGTTCTGGAAACGCGTCGTCGAACTCGATGTGCTGGTCACGATGCATTCCTCCGACAGCGGCTATTCCCGCTTCGACGCCGAATGGGACGGCAGTGACAAGGAGATGCTGCCGTTCCAGACCAACACCTTCGCGATGACCAACCAGTGGCGGCCGGTCACCGACGCGGTCGCGTCCTGGGTGTGCCATGGTGCACTGAACCGCTTCCCCGATCTGAAGATCGCGGTGATCGAAAACGGTTCGGCCTGGCTGGAACCACTATTGCAGCAGCTGTCCGACGTCTACAAGAAGGCGCCCGAGGGCTTCGGCTTCCAGAATCCGATCGAGGCCATCAAACGCAGCCTCTACGTGAGCCCGTTCTGGGAAGAGGATCTGCAGCGGCTGTCGGAGGTCATGGGCGCCGATCATGTGCTGTTCGGTTCCGACTGGCCGCATCCGGAAGGGTTGGCCGAACCGGCCCGCTACATCCACGAGATCAAAGATATGCCGCTGGAGAACCAGGCCGAGATCATGGGCGGCAACCTGGCGCGACTGCTGAAGGTCTGAGCGGAACCACCCATGACCTGGGAGACGATCCCGCAGCTCGCCCTGTCCACCGCCGACCGATTCGGTGATGCCGAAGCGGTGGTGGACGGGGACCTGCGGTTGACCTATACAGAACTCGCGGACCGGATCCGCCGGGCCGCGGGGGCGTTCGCCGGAGCCGGGATCGGCAAGGGCGATCGGGCGGCGGTATGGGCACCCAATTCCGCCGAATGGATCATCGCCGCACTCGGTCTGCTCACCGCGGGCGGCGTCCTGGTTCCGGTGAACACCCGGTTCAAAGCCGACGAAGCCGCCGACGTCATCCGCCGCAGCGGCGCCGCGGTGCTACTCGTGCAGAAGGGCTTCCTCGGCGGCGACTATCCGGCGCCGCCCGGAATTCCGGTTTTCGATCTGAAATCGGAGTTCCTCGGCAGCGGCGCACCGTTCGAAGGCGAAGTGGCGGGTACCGATATCGCCGACATCATCTACACCTCGGGCACCACCGGGCGTCCCAAGGGCGTGATGATGAACCATCTGCAGACGTTGCGACTCTATACGGAATGGTGCGATCTGGCCGATCTCCGCGCGGGCGATCGCTACCTGATGGTGAACCCGTTCTTTCACACCTTCGGGTTGAAGGCGGGTATCGTCGCCTCGCTCATTCGGGGCGCCACCATGCTTCCCGTACCGGTGTTCGATGTCGGCAAGGTGCTCGAACTGGTGGAGAAGGAACGGGTCACCATGCTCCCGGGCGCGCCGACCCTCTACCATTCTCTGCTCGAATACGAGGGCACCCGCGATATCTCGTCGCTGCGGGCCGCGGTCACCGGGGCCGCCGATATCCCGGTAGACCTGATCCGCCGAATCCGTCAGGAACTGCCCTTCCGGTCGATCATGACCGGGTACGGGCTCACCGAAGCAGGCACGGCCACCGCATCCCGGCCCGGCGACACCTTCGAACAGATCGCCACCACCGCCGGAACGGCATGCGACGGTGTGGAGCTGCGTATCGACGACGACGGTGAGGTGCTCATCCGCGGGTACAGCGTGATGCAGGGATACCTGGACGATCCGGCGGGCACCGCCGCGGCGATCGACGCCGACGGCTGGCTGCACACCGGCGATCTGGGCAGCCTCGACGAAGACGGCCGGCTGAAGGTTATCGGGCGCAAGAAGGATATGTACATCGTCGGCGGATTCAACGCCTACCCGGCCGAGATCGAAGGTTTTCTGCTGGCGCATCCGGCGGTCGCCCAGGCCGCGGTGATCGGAGTACCCGACGAACGAATGGGGCAGGTGGGCAAAGCATTCGTGGTGGCGCGCGAAGCCGTCCGCGAAGCCGATCTGATCGCCTGGGCCAAGGAACGAATGGCCGGTTACAAGGTGCCGCGGTCGGTGGTATTCCTCGACGAGCTCCCGCTCAACGCCACCGGAAAGGTGATGAAGGACCAGTTGCGTTGAGCACCGCCGGTCGGCGACCGGTAACAGGGCAGGCACACCGTCGGGCGTACGCAGCGGGGAGGCTGCCGCGAGGGCGAGCCGAGCCGTTTCACGATCCGCTCCGATCGTCTCGACCCGGCACCGGCCCGCGGTGTATCGTCGAATACAACCGAGAGCGCCATTCTCATAGGTGGAGATTTCCACTCTTACAACCGGGTGCACCCGGCGTCGACCATGAACAGCGAGGAATCCGGTGAATATCGACGACATGATTCTGGTGAGCATCGACGACCACGTGGTCGAACCGCGCGATATGTTCGACCACCACGTGCCGAAGAAGTACGCCGAGTACGTCCCCAAGGTGGTGGTGGACGATCAGGGCATCGACCGCTGGATCTACCGGGACCGGCCGACCGGTGTCACGGGGCTCAACGCGGTCGTCTCCTGGCCCCCCGAAGAGTGGGGTTACGACCCCGCCGGGTATGCCGAAATGCGGCCCGCCGTCTACGACATCCACGATCGGGTACGCGATATGGACGCCAACGGCGTCCTCGGCTCCATGTGCTTTCCCACCTTCACCGGTTTCAGCGCCGGGCATCTGAGCCGCGGCGGCATGGACGACATCACCGTGGCGATGATCTCCGCCTACAACGACTGGCATATCGAGGAATGGGCCGGCGCCTACCCGGGCCGTTTCATCCCGATCGGAATCCTGCCGCTGTGGGAACCACAACTGGCCGTCGACGAGATCAACCGGCTCGCCGCCAAGGGCTGTCGTTCGGTGACCATGCCGGAACTGCCGCATATCGACGGTCTGCCCAGCTATCACGATATCGGCTACTGGGGCCCGGTGTTCAAGGCGCTCTGCGATAACGACACCGTCATGAACCTGCACATCGGGCAGGGTTTCGGCGTGTTGAAGCTGGCGCCGGACGCGCCGATCGACAACCTCATGGTCCTCGCACCCAGCATCTCGTTGATCGGTGTCCAAGACCTGCTGTGGGGCCCGGCCTTCCGCACCTACCCGAAGCTGAAGGTCGCGATGTCCGAGGGTGGTGTCGGCTGGATTCCGTTCTTCCTGGATCGCTCCGACCGGCACTACACCAATCAGCGCTGGCTGCGCCGCGATTTCGGCGGCAAAATGCCCAGCGAGGTGTTCCGCGAGCATGTCATGGCCTGCTACGTCACCGACCCGACCTCGCTGAAACTCCGGCACGAGATCGGAATCGACAATATCGCCTGGGAATGCGACTACCCGCACTCGGATTCACTATGGCCGGGCGCGCCCGAATTCGTGTTGAACGAACTCGAGGGCGCCGGCGCCGACGATTCCGATATCGACAAGATCACCTGGCAGAACGCCTGCCGCTTCCTGAACTGGGATCCCTTCGCCCACCGGACCCGGGCAGAAGCGACGGTCGGCGCGCTACGAGCCGAGGGCGCCGATGTCGATCTGTCCACCACCACCCGCCAGGAGTATGCCGACCGCTACGCAGCCAAGCACGCGAGCTGACCGGAAACGCGGACACCAGCCCGCTGTCCGCCGTCCGCCGGCCGAGTTCAACGGGGCGGCGGAATGCCTTTGCCGGGGAGCTGAGCTGGGCATTGGGAACCTGTCGGACCGACTCGATAATCTGCCGGGATGGTCCGACCCGATCCGGCGCTGCGCCGTTTACTGCGGGAAACGCAGAAGTTGCTGGAGCCGTACGGCTTCCACGGCAACGATCCGCGCTGGGTACGCGTCGAACCGGGCGGGGTCGCCGCCGTCGGGCGCACCCGGGCATCCCGCCTGTGGACCGACGGGCAGCAGGTACTCCGATTCGACCTGTACCTGACCGCCACCCCGGCCGCGTGGTGGGAGTTCGGGAACTGGCGTAATTCCCGGCTGGGCCTGCCGCCCATACCACTGGAAGAGGCCACGGGCCCCGATCTGCTGACCACCGCGAACGCCGGCACGGAACCGTCCGGGCCGTGGAGCCTGCGGTCGGCCCCCGACGGGAATGTCCGGCAATCCGATATCGACACCGTTCGCGCCGAACTCCCCCGCCGGGTCCACACCTGCGCACGCCGCGCCCTGCAACTGGTGGAACCGGACCGCTACCTCGACGAACTCCTGGCTCACGCGGATCCACACATCGGCACCTGGGAGACGATCGTCGTCCTGCTCGCCGGCCGCGGGCCGGGCCCGGAACTCGACGACGCGGTCCAACACCTGCGGGCCTGTTTCACCGGCCGCGAGCTACCGGCCTACACCATGGACGTCATCACCTACGCACAGCACCGGAGCGCCCTTGTCCGGTAACTCGAGATAACCGGGCACAGCCGGTGAGCACACCGGACGGTCGCGCATGTGAGCATCCGGCAGCCGCGTCAAACCGAGGACCGGCCCGGACAGAAGCCTCCCGACCACCCTTCCGTACGGCGTAAAGACCCGATACGGTGACTGGAAGAATCAGGGCGAGAAGGAGTCGCAATGTCGGTCGGCGCAACCGTGAACAACCATATCCAGCAGCTCGGCGGGGCGTTCATGTTCTCCAGGGAGGCACGGACGTACGCTGCCGAGACCGGTGTGGACGAATTCTTCGGCCCCTACACCCGCGGCCGCGGCGGTGTACTCGGCGAGGTGGACGCCGATGTGGTCACCGCGGCGTTCGGATTCTTCCCCGGACATTCGATTCGCACCGCGTGGGAATCGGTGGCGATGCCCGCCGAAAAAGCCGCGCAGCGCTACGCGGTGGCCTGCCAGGAATTCGGCCGGCGCAAACTCGGCGCCTTCGAGGAGTCGGCCCGGCTGGCTGCTCTCATGGAAGCCGTTGCGGTAGCGGCCGATCCCTCCGGGGTCCCGTTGTTCGCCGGCTGGCGGGCGATGCCCCTGCCCACCGATCCGGCCGCGCGGGTCATGCAGCTCGCGCACGTCCTGCGTGAACTCCGCGGCGGCCTGCACCTGCTGGCCGTACGCGCATCCGGGATCACCCCGTTGCAGGCGGTCCTGGTTTCCGGTTCCCCGCTCAACGACGGCCCGGGGCAGGCCCGCTGGTACGGCTGGCCCGAACCTTTCGAGGAGATCACCGACGAGATCCGCGACGCCTGGAAACAGGCAGAATCGGTGACCGACGAGTTGATCGCCCCGGCTTTCGCGGTGCTGGCCGACGGCGATGCCGACGATCTCGTCCGGCTGGTCGCCGCCGCCCACACCGCAACCTTCGCCCGCTGAATCGCCCGGCCCACGGAGAACGTACGGCCCGCGGAGAACGTGCGGTCAGGCCGGGTCGGCGAATGGTCGCGGGTTCTCATCGCGCCGGCCGGTCCGTACAAGGCCGGAGACCCGTCGGGCGGGCAAACGCGTTGCCAGAACACCGTGAGCACGGTGGTGTGGTGACCACGCCGCGAACAACCCGCGCCGACCGTTTCCCGACGGTTGCTCACCGCGGTCATGCAGCGATCGGATCGTCCGGGCCGCGGTTCCGGATTTCACCCGCGCGCAGCTGCTACAGAACTGCTTGTAGCGGGCGGCGCTGCGCGCCGCCCACATACACGCGCGTTCGGTGCGGCTCCCGGAATCAACCGGGGTCGGCGCTTTGATCGGTGCAGTCGGTCGGCCGACGGGCTCACCCCGCACCGTGCGTAGATATCGCAGGCCGTCCAGTTCCGGTACGTTCACCGGACTTCGTTCGGCGATTCGCCCCGGTGAGCAGCGCCGTCGTGGATGTGCAGGATCGCATCGGCTGCCTCCACCATTGCGCGGTCGAGTGGGAAGTAGCCGTGGGCAGGCGTGTAATCGTTTCGTGTGACAGCTGCCGGTATCTCGATCGGCGCAATCAGCTCCCGGGCTCCGATACGGCCCTGGAGAAACCCCTCGTAGGTGCCGACAGCGGGTTCCGGCATGCCAATGGCGGCGTCACGTCCCAGACTGCCGACCATCACCGAATACCGGAAGCCCGGCAGCGACCCGACGATGGCGCCGGCGCCAGACCATTCGAGGTCCATATCACCCATGCGCATCCGGCTCATGTTGCGTTGCAGATGCAGGTTGTGTCCGAACACCAGGGTCGCACCGCGTCCGGCCTCGACGCGCCGGATATCGAGGAGATTCTGCGCCATGAGTGCGTCCCGGAAGGCGCACATCCGGTTCCACCGCGCTTCCTGGCCGATGCGTTGCGCGGCCTGCCGGTGGTATCGCAGCATGCCGAGTCCGGCGGTCAGCTGAGTCTCGGCCCGGAACCATTCGGCCTGCGAGGTTTTCGCCACCAGCTCGGGCGCGCGTGCGTAGAGCTCGGTGCGCATATCGTCGGCCAGCACCCGCAGAACATCGGCTTCGCGGGTGGCGCCGGGCGATTCGGCCGGGTCCATGACCGCCTCTGTACGGTGCCAGCGTTCGTCCGCACCCGCAAGACCGTCCAGGTCGTGGTCGAGACCCAGGTAGCGCCGGGCGTATTCGAGGTACCGGCGTGGGCTGGGCGCGTTCATGGTTTCCATCGGCCCGTCGAAGCCGTGGAAGGCCACCCGTTGTCCGGCGGGCCGGTTCTCGTTGTATGCCCGCATCCAGGCGACCAACTGCCGGTTGGCCTCGATCTCACCGAAACCGTGTGAGAAACCTGTCCGCATGGCCTCGTCCAGGGTGCCCCTCCCCTGCCGGACGTAGTCGTCGACGACGAGCGCGGCCACGCGATCGCTTTCGAGTGCTATCGACCGGAATCCGCGGCCGGCCAATTCGGCGAACAGGTCGTTGCGGGTCCAGGCAAAGGCGGGTTCCAGGTGGGTCGGTTCACCGAACGCGAGCAGGTCGGTGGAGTCGATGTCGATGATTGTCGTATCGAAGGTCATTTCTTCGATCGTATCTTTGAAAGAACGGTTTAAACTTTCCCGGCATTCACATCGTATTACTGGCATGTAGTCTCAAACCGTGCGCAACCTCCGCCCGGCCGACCTCGCCCGTGAGCACGGACTCTCCACACAGGCCGTCCGCAACTACGAACGCGATGGGTTCATTCCCGCGGCCGAGCGCACACCCACCGGCTATCGCCGCTATACCGAAGTGCACGCCGCGGCGTTGCGCGCCTACCTGGCCCTGATCACCGCATACGGTCACGCCCTCGCCGGCCGGATCATGAACGGTCTGCACGAGGGCGAACTCGATACCGCCTTGGAACTCATCGACCGCGGCCACCACCAACTGTTACGCGATCGCGAAACCCTCGACGCGGTCCGGCGGGCCATCGGTCACCTGACGGCCGGAACCGGCGCCGGCACCGGCCGTTCGATCGATCCCGCCCCCCGTACGGTCGGCGAACTCGCCCACCACCTCCGGGTCACCCCGGCGACCCTGCGCAAATGGGAAACCGCCGGCGTCCTCACCCCGGGCCGCGACCCGGCCACCGGATACCGGATCTTCCTCGCATCCGATATCCGGGACGCCGAACTGGCCCACCTGCTCCGCCGCGGCGGCTACGGTCTCGCCCAAATCGCCACCGTGGTGGAACAGATCCGGGCGGCCGGCGGCACCGATGCCCTCGCCGCCGCACTCGACGGCTGGCAGGGCAAACTGACCGCGCGCGGGGTCGCGATGCTGGCGGCGGCCGGGCTGCTCGGCAGCTACCTGCGCTACCTCGAACGGCCGTGATCCCGTTCAGTTCCCGAGAACGACGGGCAGCCCGCGTAACCCGTGGAGCGCACGCGACTGCAGGGGTTGCGGTTTTCCCGCGATACGCGCGTCCGGATATCTTTCGAAGAATCGCTGGACGGCGATCGTCGCTTCCGCACGGGCCAGCGCGGCACCGATACAGAAATGGATTCCGGCACCGAAGGTGAGGTGGCGATGCGGTTCCCGGCGCCGGGGGTCGAAGACCTGCGGGTCGGTGAAGATCTCCGGGTCGCGATTCGCGGCGGCGAGCAACAGTACGATCGGCGTTCCGGCGGTGATGGGCCGGCCGGCGAGCCGGGTATCGGTTTTGGCGACCCGGACGACGTACTGAACAGGGGTGTCGTAGCGCAGGGATTCTTCGATCAGCGCCGTGTAGTCACCGTCCGCCGGGTGGAGGCCGGGTTGCCGTAGCAGCATGTACAGGGCGTTTCCGAGCAGATGTGTGGCGGTGCCGAAGCCGCCGACCAGCAGCATGCTGCAGGTGGCGATGGCCTCCCGCAACGTCAGATGCGCCGGGCACTGCTGCGCCACAGCGCCGATGAGCCCGGTGCTTCCCGGTTCGGCCTGCTCCAGACGGTCCTTGAAATACGCCGTCATCTCGGTGACCAGAGCACGCGAACGCTGCCGTTCCTCCGCCGTTCTGGCTCCGTCCAGCAACGAGGCCAGCACCTTCCCCCAGGCGGCGAAACGCGGAGCGTCCGAATGCGGCAGGCCGAGGATTTCCGAGATCACCGCCATCGGAACGGCTTCGGCGTAGTTCGTGACCAGATCGGTGGCCCGGTCGTGCGGGAGCTCGTTCAGGCAGTTACCGACACTCTTTTCGATCCGGGGCCCGAGATCGGCCAGTGCGCGCCGGTGGAACGTCGGGGCCACCATCGACCGCAGTTCGGTGTGCCGGGGCGGCTCCAGCTTCAGAAAGGAGTCGTCGACCGGATGGACGAGCGTGACATCGCCGGACGCGTTGCGCCGGCGTGCCGACGCTCCGATCGGCGCCGGGCCGAAGTCGCCGCTTGTCAGGACCTGGTGACACAGCGGGTGGGAGGCGGTGAACAACAGGCCGCGGCGACTGGCGGCCAGGGCGCCCCGGGCACGGACCTTCTCGTATTCCCGGTGCCGGTCGGACCCGGGGCGGGCCCAGAGGATCCGGGCACCCGGGTCACCGCGAAGGACATCGGAGAAGAGCCGTGCCTTTTCCAGAGACATTGCTGCCATGGTCGGTCGCTATCCGCCCTACGCTCCGACCGCCGGTTGGGCGGGTACCTGCCGGGCGGGATGGTAATCGGACCAGTAGTACTGGCGGTAGAAGTTCTCGGCCAATGACACCCAGGTGTGCAACTGGTCGATATCACCCAGGAAGCGGTGCATATTGACCAGCAGCCAGCTCCACACGGCCTGGCTGTCCCGGCAGTTGTCGCAATCTCCGGTGGTGGCGCAGTACTGGACACTGTGGTCGGTGCGGTACGCGTTGAAGCGGCCGACGATCGGGTGGCCCTCGGTCAGGCGCTGGGCGTGCGCGGGGTGATCGTTGCTGATGCTGGGGCAGGTTTCGGCACCGAATGTGCCCCAATGTGTACGGCCGGTGACCAGCGTGCGGAAGTAATACGGATCGCCGATCACGGTATCGGGGTAGGTTTCGCGCATCCGCGTCATTTCCTCGATCGCCCGTTCCTCGTTGTGCAGGCGGGCGGTGGGGTCGGTGCCGTTATCGCTGTAGTAACCGAAATTGACCTGGTTGCCGTTCTCGGCGATGGCTGCGACAGTGCGTTCGAGGTACGGCATTCCGGCTTCACTGAGTGTGTAGACCCAGGTGGCTCGCGGGTCACCGGTGTAGGTGCGCAACGCCTTGTCGAACAACCCGCTGATCCGCCGGCCGTTGACTCCGTGGCCGCGCAACTCGTCGTCGACCGGTCCGCCGCCCCACAGCGATACCGCGATGGCGAGATCTTCCAGCCCGTCGTAGGGTATCGGCCGCGTACCGTTCGTCACGACGGTGACATTGCGAATCGTCTCCGCGAATACGCGGACGCGGTCCAGGACGAGCGCGGGCTCACCGCCGATCAGCAGTGTGCTGGTGATCTTCTTGTTGTCGCGCAGGTCTTCGGCGAAGGCGCGGATCGTCCCCAGATCACGAATCTCGACGCTCTGCTTGTCCATATCGTGCTCGAAGAACCAGCACCCCTTGCACCGCAGGTTACAGGCGTCGGTAACCCACACCTCCACGGTGCGAATTCCGCGGGCTACATCGTTCACACGCAACAAACGTTCGGCCAGTGCCGGATCCTCTTGCGCGAGTTCGAATGCTCGGGTTAATATGCGTTCCTTACTTGGCCTGACGTCCAAGAAAACGGGCTGAGCCACGACATCCTCCTCGGTGCGATGCGGCAAGTTCTGCGCGCTGCTAGATGTCACCGGCTAGCCGAACATGTCAAAAGAACAACAGTTGCTGCCGATGCGCTGCCGAATCAACGGGATTCGGCGGTGGTGGGTGAGAATGCGGATACGGAGTGGTCCTACGGAACTGAAATCGTTAGCGCCACAAAGAATTCTAGGATAGGCCCGCTGACAGCGCGACCCCTCTGACGTATCCTTGATGCTTTTTACGATACGCGCCGAAGGTCGCCGAATCTATTCCGGCGCAACGGTACACGTTGCGTAAGTTCTACATGCCCGTGCCGCGCAACGTAGCCGCGCGCCCACCGTTGCGTCAGCCACCGCGTAGCCGTAACCGGCTACGCCGCAGCAACTTCACGGACCGAGCGGTGGGGACGGCGGAAACATCACCGGCAGCGCCGACAGTGCACGATGGAACGGCCCCGGTCGCCAGTGCAATTCCTCGACCGGGCAGGCCAGCTGTACCTCGGGGAGCGCGTCGAGCAGCTGATCGATCGCGTTCTGGGCAACCATATAGGCGATCGACCTGGCCGGGCAGGTATGCGGGCCCGAGCCCCATGCCAGATGCGCGTTGTTGTCGGTGTACTCGCCCGCATGGATCGCCGGATCGTTGTTGCAGGCCGACATGCCGATGAGCACCGGCTGATCGGCCGGCAGCCATACGCCGTCGAGCATGGTCGGCTGCCTCGGATAGCTGAGACAGTAGTTCGCCATCGGCGGATCGGTGTACAGCAGCTCGTTGAGCGCGTCCCGAGTCGTCGGCGCCACGCCGGACGACGTACCGGCGAAGCGCGGATCGGTGATCATGAGAAGCAGGGTGTTGACGGTCAGGTTGGTCAGCGGCTCGATACCCGCCCCGTACAGCACGGCCAACTGGTGCACCATCTCCGAATCCTGCAGACCGGCCGGGTGGGCGAGCAGGCGGGAGGTGACATCGCGACCCGGTTCGGCGCGTTTGAGCGCGATGAGTTCCAGGAGCGCTTCGTTGATCCTGGCGTCGGCTTCGGTGGCGGCGGCGCCGCCTTCGAACATGGCGGCCATCCCGGCAGCGATGTACTGCCCGAGATCCGGCGGGCAGCCCAGCATGGCGTTGAGCACCTCAAAGGTCAGCGGGAACGCGTACTGGCCGATGAGTTCGGCGTTACCGTCCATGCAGAAGTCGTTGATCAACGGGGTGGCAACCGCTTCGACATTCTGGTGCATGGAGAACAGGTCGACCCCGTCCAGCGCGGCCGTGATCGCCTGCCGGTAGCGGGCATGTTCCCGTCCGGTACTGCGCATCACATTGGGCCGCCACGCCATCATCGGCATGAGCGGGTGGTCTGCCGGGACGTTCTTTTCCCACGAGCGCGCATCGGCCGGAAAATGCTCGGGGTCGTTGAAGATCCGGATCGCGGTGTGGTAGCCGATCACCAGAGTGGCCGGAATACCGGGTGCGAGCTCCACCGGTGCAAGGGTTTCGTGCCGGCGACGCATCTGCGCGAAGACGCGATGCGGATCTGCGGCGTACTCCTCCGTGTACAGAGCTACCCGCGGCGAGAGATCGGTCCGTGCGGATGCGGAGTACGGGCAGCCGCCAGTGCCGGCTTCGGTCGATGGTAGAGACTTGGCCAAGGCCGGGAACTCCAATGAATGCAACAACAACAGAACAGAAGTTGTCTCAGTTGAGACAACCTCTGTGCCGGAACAGTATTGCGGTAGCGAATCGGCCGCAAGCCGGCGGGTAGTGCAATCGGCCACTACCGGCCGCACCGGACTCCGGCCACCGGCATCATTCGAACCCGTATCCGTAGTCCCGGGTTCCGCCGTCCGCGGTCCGGATCGGCTCCGTTCCGATCGCGATACCGCAGCCGCCGGCGGAGTCGCGCGCACGCGATCGACGATGCCGTTCGGTAGCGGCAGTGCGCGCCGGGGGCCTTTCAGAAACCTCGGAGACGGTCGGGTATCACCCGGATCGGCACCGAATATTCGGCACGGAACTGGTCGGCGGTCATCGACAGGCCGGCCAGCCCGTCCCGGTACTTTTCGAGATAGGCCGCGACCTCGTCCGGATCGGTTGCCAGTTCGAGCCGGGCGGAGCCGCCGAACACCACGATATCGCCGCCGGATCCGGTGCCGTTGAAGTGCAGCGCCACTCGGGGGTCGCGGGCGATATTGCGGAGTTTGGGCCGGTCCGGCCGGCTGAAGACGAGAAAGGATCCCGCCCGCCAGCCGAACCAGACCTGGTTCGGCTGCGGGGTACCGGCGGGTCCGACGGTGGTCAGCCAGACGCTCTCCTCGCCGGCCAAGAGCGCGGCAACCCGGGCACCGAACTCCGTTGCGGGATCGAATAATTCGTTGACCTGCGGTGTTTCCATGGGCCGACCTCCAGATCGTCGGGGAATTTGTCGGGGAATTCGCCGGAACCACACCCTCACCCGCCCGCCGACTACCCGCAAGAGCGACGACCGCGGCAAAACCGTAAGCATTCGATAACACCTTATTTTATAGGTCACTTTTCCAGAGAAATCGGCCGCTATGACACGCGGTCGTGCAAGACTTCTGCCGTTCGTCAACTCCCCTGAAAGAAGACGTCATGAGAACACTCGCCACACTGGGCGCGACGGCACTCGCCTTCGCCGCCGCCGGCGTCGTCGCCGCGCAACCCGCCGCCGCCCAGCCCGCGCAATGCCACTCCTCCTACGAACCCTGCGTCCCTGTCACCAGCGATGTCGACTGCGCGGGCGGCAGCGGTAACGGCCCGGAGTACACGGGAAAGGTCCGGGTGATCGGCCCCGACGAATACGACCTGGACCGCGACGGCAACGGAATCGGCTGCGAGAACAGCTGACGAACGGACTCGACCCGTGAGCATGCTCGACGGGCTTGTACTCCCCATAGGAGATGCGGGCCCGGCGCGCTGTGCGCCCCCGCGTAGCCGGGTGTTCGGCGGGCCGCGACCGCTGCCGGCCGCCTCCCGGTCGGCGGCCCATCCGGCCCGGCCCGCATCCGCATCCGGCGGTGATCCGAGCAACGCCCTGGTAAAGGCGAGTTGGCGCTGGGTACACCGTTACGGTAGACAGGTCGCGTCTCATACGTATGGGTAAGGGTTTTTCGTGGTCGACACGCTGGCGAGGACGGACGCAGCTACTCCGCAGGCCGCCCCACCCAGATCCCGCCCGTATAATCACACCGCCGATTTCGTACGCGTCGCCTTGTTCACGCTGGTCGTCGCCTCGCATACGCATGGCACCACCCCCGATGTGGCCGGCGGCACCGGGCTGATGGCGACGGTGGGCCACACCACCCGGTACGGGTTCGTCGCCATCACCGTTTTCGTGCTCTTCCTGGGCTATTCCGGCCGCACGGTATCCCCGGTCGCATTCTGGCGTCGCCGCTTCGGCCAGATCGTCCTGCCATATCTCGCCTGGTCGGTGCTCTACACGCTGTTCCTGGTGTGGCGCGACGACGCCGAGCCGAAGCCCGGGGCCGGCGATCTGGCCCGCGATTCGGTGGGCAGCATCCTGACCGGCGAAGGCTGGTACCACCTGTACTTCCTGCTCATCTCGATGCAGATCTACCTGCTGTTCCCGGCACTGCAATGGTTGATCACGCGAACAACCGGCCACCACCTGGAACTCCTGGCCGCGGCCGTGGCGATCCAACTGGCCATGTTCGTCCTGTTCGATTGGCCCGGCGGCCCCGCGGTCCTCGGCTGGGGGACCTACCACCACCTGTGGAAGACCCTCCCCATGTACGCGATGTTCGCGGTGATGGGCGCGCTCCTCGCGGTGCACTTCGACCGCGTCGACGCCTGGATCCGCACTCATCTGCCGGCCGTCGTCACGACCGCCGCCCTCGGCTGTGCGTACGGGATCATCGGCCATCTACGGGACGTGGACGCCGGTATCCACCCGGCCCGTAACTCCTCGCCGTGGAACCCGCAGTTCCTGCCCCTGTTCGTCGGCGCGCTGATCCTGCTGTACCTCGTAGGCATGTTCTGGAACGACCGTCGCGGCGCCGGCACGGGTGTGGTCGGGCGGATCGTCAGCTACGGCGCGCTGCGCGCGTTCGGTGTTTTCGCGGTGCATCCGATGATGATCGATATCGTGTACCAGGTGCTTCCGGTGGACTGGCTGCTCGATCCCGTCCCACATCTGCGCTCGACCGCGCTCACCATCATCGTGCTGGCCGCCAGCCTCGCGGTGGTGGAGGTCGCGCTGCGTACGCCCTTGAGCAGTATTCTCGTCGCCCGCCCCCGGCAGCCACTGCGACGCCGGAGTCCCGCATACACCGGCTAGGAATCGACCACGGCCGCGGTACGGCTCCGGCCACCCAGGGGCCGGTTTCCGCCGCGAAACTGCTGACACCACAGCCCGCGCTGTCGATCCCGGCGGTCCCGCCTGCGGCCGGCCGACGCGTGACCAGGCCACGCAGGCCGGACTCCGCACACCGCCGGCGGTGCCGGTACTCAGGCGACAGCGCCGCCGGTTTTCAACTCGATGATGCGGTCCCAATCCCAGCCGAGTTCCAGCAGGACCTCTTCGGTCTGGGCGGCGAACTCCGGCCCCGGCCGCAGTTCCGGCGGGGTGAGGTCGAACTGCACCGGGCTGGACACCAACTCCAGTTCGCCGGCGGGGAGAAGGTAGTCGTTACCGCGAATCTGGTGATCCGCACCGACCTGATAGGAGTCCTGCACCGGCGCCCAGGGGCCCTTCAGAGTCGCGAACTTCTTGGTCCATTCCGCGAGCGTCCGCTCTGCGATGGCCTCGCGCAGGATTTCCACACCGGCATCCGTATTGGCCGCGATCCGCGCGGCATCGGCGAACCGCGGGTCACCGGCCAGGTCGGGACGGTCGATATGGTGGCAGACATCGGCCCAGAACTTGCCCGGCTGCAGCATGACGAAGGACAGGTACCGGTCGTCGGCGGTCTTGTACAGCCCCGACAGCGGATTCGCCATCGCACCGTGCGTACCCGGCGGCGGTGCGACCATCGGCTCCCGCTGATACGCAGACAGGGCCACGGTATGGCCGAGCGACCACAAGCCACTGCCCAGCAACGAGACATCGACGACCGAAGCTTCGCCGGTGCGCTCTCGCTTCAGCAGTGCCGCGGCGATACCGCCGGCCAGATTCGTGCCGGAGATCGTATCCCCGAACGCGGGCCCGGGCGGCGAGATCATACCGTCGGTGCCCTCCGGGGTAATGGTCGCGGCGATACCGCCGCGGCACCAGAAAGCCGTCATATCGTAGCCGCCGCGATCGGCCTCCGGTCCCCGCGGACCGAGCGCGCTACCGCGGGCGTAGACGATCTCCGGGTTCACGGCGCGGATATCGTCGATATCGATCCCGAACTTGGTGCGCGCGGACGGCAGGAAACTGGTGAGGAAGACATCCGCGCGCCGCGCCAGCTCGTAGATGACCTCACGCCCGCCCGCGACCGACATATCGATACCGATACTGCGTTTCCCGCGGTTGGCGTGCTCGATATTCGGGTTCGGGTCGCCCTCGACCTTGAACTTGCCGATCTGACGCAGCCCGCGCTGCGGATCTCCGGTCACCGCGTGCTCGACCTTGATCACGTTCGCGCCCCAGTCGGCGAGCACCGCGCCCGCCGACGGTACGAACCCGTACATCGCGACCTCGAGGACCGTGATCCCCTCCAGCGGTTTGCTCACGCGGCGTCTCCTTTCGGCACGAGCGAGAGCCCTACGTGGCCACGCTCCGCTACCGCCTCCGGGCCTGACTCGCTCATGCTGTATCCATCGCGCACGAGCGAGAGCCCTACGTGGCCACGCTCCGCTACCGCCTCCGGGCCTGACTCGCTCATGCTGTATCCATCGCGCACGAGCGAGAGCCCTACGTGGCCACGCTCCGCTACCGCCTCCGGGCTTGACTCGCTCATGCCAGGACCTCGGCGATGGTCTTGCGTTCCATGAACTCTTCCATCCCCACGACGCCCATTTCGCGTCCGACACCGGACTGTTTGTAGCCGCCGAACGGCGCGTCGGGGTGAAAGTAGTTGCCGCCGTTGATGCTGAAGGTGCCGGTACGGATACGCCGCGCTACCGAGCGGGCGCGTTCGGCGTCGGCGCCGAAGACACCGCCGGACAGGCCGTAGATGGAGTTGTTGGCGATCGCCACGGCGTGGTCGATATCGTCGTACGGAATCATCGCCAGGACCGGGCCGAACACTTCTTCCTGCGCGATCTCGCTGTCGGGGTCCACGTTCGCCAGCAGGGTCGGTTTGTAGAAGTAACCCGGATCCACCTTCTCACCGCCGGCCACCAGGGTGGCGCCGGCCGCGACCGCGCGCTCCACCAGACCGTGCACTTTGTCACGCTGACGTTCGCTGATCAACGGACCCATATAGTTCTTCGGGTCGGCCGGGTCACCGTAGGTCACGTCGGCGAGATTCGCGGCGACCAGTTCGGCGATCTTGTCGTGGTCGGCCCGCGGTACCAGCAGGCGCGTGGTGATGGCGCAGCCCTGCCCGGCGTGCGAGCAGATGCTGAACGCGGCGAACATGGCGCCCATGTTGTAGTCGGCGTCGTCGAGCAGGATCGCAGCGGATTTGCCGCCGAGCTCGAGGAATACCTTCTTCAGGGTGGCGCTGGCGGCCGCCATGATCTTGCGGCCGACCGGGGTCGAACCGGTGAACGATACGACATCCACGTCGGGGTGCGTGGTCATCCGTTCGCCGACGGCCACTTCGGAGCTGGTGAGGATATTCACCACGCCGGCCGGGATATCGGTGTGCCGCGCGATGAGTTCGCCCAGCGCCAGGGTGATCAACGGCGTATCGGGCGCGCCCTTCAGGACGACGGTGCACCCCGCGGCCAGCGACGGCGCGAGTTTCGCGAATGCCAGCTGGTAAGGATAGTTGTAGGCGGCGATGGCCGCGACGACGCCGGCGCCTTCTTTCTCGACCCACCGCTGATGCTGTGCACCGCGGATCTCGACCGGCCCGAGGTCTTCGGTCCAGGTGTAGTCCGGCAGCAGCCCGGCGTAATACTTGACGATTTCGAACGGTGTTTCGAGCTGGTTGCCCTTGGTGAGGATGTAGCTCGCGCCGACCTCGGCGATCATCAGGGCGCGCAACTCCTCCACATTGTCCCGGAGGGCTTGATAGAGCTGTTCCAGGCAGTGCGCACGGAATTCGTGATTCGTCGGCCAGTCGGTGGTGTCGAACGCGCGGCGGGCGGCGGCGACAGCGGCGTCGACCTCGGCCACACCGGCTTCGGGCGCGTAGCCGACCACTGCACCGTTCGCGGGATTGAGCGAGGCCAGGGTGCGCCCGGTCTCGATCAGCTGCCCGTCGATGAGCAACCGTTGGGTGGCAGTCGCCGCTTGTTCCTGCGTTGACATCCCGCCTCCTCGAAGTCTGTGGAAATAGCATTCTCACTTCAGGAGAATAGTACATTTAGGGATGCGGCCACGCGGCCGATTCGTTGCGCTGGAGCTATCCAGCTCGCAGCCGACCTGCGGCCGATTGCGCGGATCGCGCCGATCTTGCGCAGCCGAACTTTACGAGAGTACGGTTCTCGCATTAGGGAATTCATGTTCTTGCGTCGGTGGGCGCGAGAGAGGAGAGGCCAGCGTGAAAACCGCAGTTGTCACCGGCGGCGCATCGGGCATCGGACTGGCCATCGCGCAGCGGCTCCGCAGCGACGGGTTCCACGTGGCGGCCCTGGACCGCAATGCCTGCGCCGACGACGATTCCGCCTACCGGGCCGATGTCACCGACCCCGACAGCCTCGCCGCCGCGCTCGGCGCCATCCGCGAGAAACTGGGCCCGGTCACCGTGCTGGTGAACGCCGCCGGCGTGGACGGATTCAAACGTTTCCAGAACATCGATTTCGCCGAATGGCAGCGCGTGATCGAGGTCAACCTGCACGGCGTCTTCCATACGATCCAGGCGGTACTGCCCGATATGCTCGAAGCCGGTTGGGGGCGAATCGTCAATATCTCCTCCTCCAGCGCACATTCGGGGCAGCCGTTCATGTCGCACTATGTCTCGTCGAAATCCGCGGTCAACGGGCTCACCAAATCGCTGGCACTGGAACTCGGCCCGGCCGGAATCACCGTCAACGCGGTGCCACCGGGATTCATCGACACCCCCATGCTGCGCCGCTCCGAAGAACGCAAGCTACTCGGCGGCACCGTTGCCGACCATATTCAGCGCACTCCCGTGCGGCGCGTCGGTAAACCCGAGGATATCGCCGCCACCTGCGCTTTCCTGATCTCCGAAGAGGCCGGCTACATCACCGGCCAGATCATCGGCGTCAACGGCGGACGCAACACCTGAACCAGCCCTGAAGAATCCGCCGACCGCACTCGAAGGGAAGTGACAACCGTGAAGGTCCATGTCGATCAGGAACGCTGCCAGGGGCATACCCTCTGCTCGATGATCGCACCGAAAGCGTTCGAACTCAGCGAAATCGACGGCCATTCGTCGCCGGTGGACGAGAATGTCGCCCACGACCAAGAGGATCGGGTGCGCGAAGCAGCGCATTCCTGCCCCGAACGCGCCATCTCGCTCACCGAGTAGCCCGAGTAGCGCGAGGGGCAACCGATGTCCGCCACCGATTCCACCGGCCGTCGCCGGCCTCATTTCCCCTTCGACCGCTACGAGCCCGGCTACCGGGAATCGTTCCAGGCGATCACCGAGCATATGCACCGGCACTGCCCGATCGCCTGGACCGACAACCACGACGGCTACTGGGTAGCGGCGGGCAACCGGGAAGTCTTCGAACTCGCCCGCTGCCCCTATGTCTCCAACGACCGCGATGTCGAGGGCGTGCGCCGCGGGTACCAGGGCATCACGATTCCGTCGACGAACCAGGCGGCCATCCGCAACGGCATCCTGGAAATGGACGATCCCGAACACCGCGAACTACGGTCGGCGCTCAACCCGTACCTCTCCCCCGCCGCCGTCCAGCGGTGGATTCCGTTCGTCGACGAACTCGTGCGCGCCGCGCTCGACGAGAAGATCGCCACCGGGCGAATCGATTTCGTCGACGACCTGGCCAATATCGTGCCCGCGGTCCTGACCCTGGCGATGCTCGGCATCCCACTGCGCAACTGGGCGGTCTACAGCGAACCCGCGCACGCCACGGTGTACACCCCGCCGGACTCCCCGGAGTACGAGCGGGTGCACCGACTTCACCAGGAAATGGGCCTGGACATGTACACCAATCTGGTCGAGATCCGGGAGCATCCGCGCCCCGGACTCGTCCACGCGCTGGCCACCGAGGCGACGCTCGGCGGCGAACCGCTTTCCGATATCGAGATCCTGGGCATGCTCGGGCTCCTGATCGGCGGGGGTTTCGATACGACCACCGCGCTCACCGCGCATTCGCTGGAATGGTTGTCCGAACACCCCGGCGAACGCGACACCCTCAGCCGGGAACGCGACGAACTGCTCGATTCGGCGACCGAGGAGTTCCTGCGCTACTTCACCCCCGCGCCCGGAGACGGCCGGACCCTCAACACCGATATCGAACTGGCCGGCGCCCGGTTCGCCGAAGGGGAACGACTGTGGCTGTCCTGGGCGATGGCCAACCGCGACCCGGCGGTCTTCGAGCAACCCGACACCGTCGTCTTGGACCGGAAGGGCAACCGGCACTTCAGCTTCGGTCTCGGCATCCATCGCTGCATCGGATCGAATGTGGCCCGCGCGGTGTACAAACGGATGCTGCTGGCCGTGCTGGACCGGATACCGGATTTCCGCTGTATTCCGGAGGAAACGGTGCACTACGAGACGATCGCGGTCATTCAGGGCATGCGTCATCTCCCGGCCACGTTCACTCCGGGCGAGCCGCTCGGTCCGGGTCTGGCCGAAACACTGGAGAAGCTGCAGACGGTCTGCGATGAACAACGACTCGCCGAACCCGTGACCGTCCGGAAAGACGCCGCGCAGATCTAGGCCCCGGGCACCACAACGGTTTCCCGCGGCCGCGGCGGCCGGCCACCGCGGCCGGGAAGCAACGAGGAGATCACCGTACGGGTGAGGCGAGGAGGCGATATGGCATCGACGAACGGTGACGATCCGGCGCCCCGTTCCGGGCGACCGCTGCCGCTGCTGTCCCTGGACACCGAGTTCTTCTGGACCTCCGGCGCCGACGGGCGGCTGCGGATCCAGGAGTGCCGGGCGTGTTCGGCGCTGATCCATCCGCCCCAGCCGATCTGCCGGTGCTGCCGGGGTCGCGAACTCGCCCCGCGCGTGGTCTCGGGTGCCGCGACACTGGCCTCGTTCACCGTCAACCACCGGTTCGCGCTGCCGGGCCTGTCGCCCCCGTACGTGGTGGCGACGGTCGCGCTCACCGACGACCCCCGGGTCCGGCTCACCACCAATATCGTCGAATGCGATCCGGACGAACTCCGCCTCGGTATGCGGGTCGAAGTGGTGTTCCAGCAGGACGACGATGTCTGGCTACCGCTGTTCCGGCCCGCCGCGCACCAGCCGGAACCGGCGCCGCTGCCCGTCGACGAGATCGCGCCGGCCGAATTCGGTCAGCGGGTGACACCGATGCTGCGGCGCGACAAATTCGAGGACAGTGTCGTTCTCACCGGTATCGGGATGTCGGAGCTCGGGCGGCGGCTGATGCGGCCACCCTTGGAACTCACCGTGGACGCCTGCGAGCGGGCGGTGGCCGATGCCGGCCTGACCCTCGACGATATCGACGGCCTGTCCTCCTATCCGGGTGGTGGCAACCTGGGCGGTTTCGGCGAGGGCGGGGTCACCGCACTGGAATCGGCGCTGGGCATCCGGCCCACCTGGCACAACGGCGGGATCGAAACCTTCGGCCCCGGCGGCTCGGTGATCGCAGCAATGCTCGCCGTACACGCCGGGCTGGCCACCCATGTGCTGTGCTACCGCACGGTATGGGAGGCCACGTTCAACGAGATGATGAAACGCGGCGCCATCCCGGTTTCCGGCGGCGGGCGCACCTCCAGCTGGATGCATCCGTTCGGCTCCACCTCCGCCGCGCACACGCTGGCGCAGAAGGCGCAGCGGCATTTCCACGATTACGGAACCACCCGCGAAACGCTGGGCTGGATCGCATTGAACCAGCGGGCGAACGCGGCGCTGAACCCGAGTGCGGTCTACCGCGAGCCGATGACCATGGACGACTATTTCGATGCCCGCCCGATCACCACGCCGTTCGGTCTCTACGACTGCGATGTGCCGTGCGACGGGGCGGTCGCGGTGATCGTCTCGGCGCGCGACGCCGCGGTGGACCTGCCGGTACCCGGGATCGAGGTGGCGGCCGTGGGCACGCAGATCGTGGAACGGATCGAATGGGATCAGAGCACCCTCACCCACGAACCGCAGGTTCTCGGGCCGGCCGCGCATCTGTGGACGCGCACCGAGCTGCGGCCCGACGACGTGGATGTGGCCGAACTGTACGACGGGTTCACCATCAATTGCCTGTCCTGGATTGAGGCCCTGGGATTCTGCAAAATCGGCGAGGCCAAGGATTTCCTGGACGGCGGGAAGAACATCGCCCGCGACGGGATCCTGCCGCTGAACACCCACGGCGGGCAGCTGTCCCACGGCCGCACCCACGGGATGGGGCTGCTGCACGAGGCGATTGTGCAGTTGCGCGGGACGGCGGGGGAACGACAGGTCCGGGACGCGCGGGTCGCGGTGGTGTCCAGCGGGGGCCTGACTCCGGGCGGTGCCATGCTGCTGCGGAGAGGCTCCTGATGTGTGCGCACGCCGCGATCGCCGTGGGCCCGCGGGGTGGGCCGGCCATCCGTCCCGGCCGAGCCGGTCCCGTCCTGCGCGATCACGCATTCCCCGATCGCACCATCGACGGTGGCGGTTGCCGTGGGGCGACGAGACGAGCAGAGGGGGATCGGACCTGCGCCGCGTCGTCGGTGGACAGAAGCGCCGCCGGGGCGCGCAGGCGCGATGCCGACCGGACAGGCGTCCCGACGGACCACAACGCTCACAAGATCAGCCTCGGCCGCACGGCACCGGCCTACCATCTGACCGTGCTCGTTTTCGCCGAAGAATGTGCCGTCGCCCGGCGGACCGGCGAATGCACCGGGCCGGCCTGGCAATTCGACGGCGGCGCCCCGGCGCCGGAAAGGTAACCCATGGACGTCACCGATATCGCATTGTTGCTGCTACGGCTGGTCGTGGGTGCGACCATGATCGCGCACGGGGTAAACCACTGGATCGGCGGCGGCAAGATCGCCGGCACCGCGCGCTGGTTCAGCAGCCTCGGGTTACGCAACGGTGTCCTGCAGGCGTGGCTGAGTGTGATCACCGAGATCGGAGCGGGTGTGCTGCTGATCCTCGGCCTGCTCACCCCGCTGGCCGCCGCGGCGGTGATCTCGGTGATGCTGGTCGCCGCGCTGCTGGCGCACCGGAAGAACGGATTCTTCGTGATGCGCGACGGCTACGAGTACGTGCTGGTGCTCGGCGTGGTCTGCGTGGTCATCGGTTTGCTGGGTCCCGGGTGGCTGTCGGTGGACCACGCCGTCGGGATCGAGATCACCGGTTGGGCCGGTGGACTGATCGCGCTCCTCGCCGGTGTACTCGGGACCGCCGCACTGCTGGCCGTGTTCTGGCGGCCGGACACCGGTCAACAGGATTCGGCGAGCGCCGATTCCTGAACGCGCGAAGGGAGAATCGTATGCGCGTCGGATTCATCGGATTGGGTAGCCAGGGCGGGCCGATGGCCCGCCGGATCGTCGAGGGCGGCTATCCGACCACACTGTGGGCCCGCCGTGCGGTATCGGTCGAACCGTATGCCGATACCGCGGCGAAGGTCGCCGAAAGCCCGGCCGCGCTGGCCGCCGACAGTGATCTGGTGTGCCTGTGCGTTGTCGGCGACGCGGATGTGCGAGAAGTGCTGGAACGCACCGACGGTGTCTTCGCCGGCTTCGCCGCCTCCGCCGCCGGACGGACCGAGCGGCCCGTGATCGCCATCCACAGCACCGTCCATCCGGAAACCTGCCGCGACCTCGCCGAAAAAGCGAATGTACAAGGCATTTCACTGATCGACGCGCCGGTGAGTGGCGGCGCGCCGGCGGTCGAGGCGGGGCGGTTGCTGGTGATGGCCGGTGGTGACGCCGATACCCTGGCACGCTGTCTGCCGGTGTTCGGCACCTACGCCGACCCGGTGGTGCACCTCGGTGATGTCGGGGCCGGCCAGACCACCAAACTGCTGAACAACCTGCTCTTCACGGCGCATATGGCCACCGCCGTGAGCACTCTGGAACTCGGCGCACAACTCGGGGTGAGCCCGCAGCGGCTCGGTGAGGTGATCGGCAACGGCAGCGGGAACAGTTTCGCGCTGGGCCGGATCCTGGCGGGCGGCGGATCACTGGATCAGATCGCGCAACACGCCGGGGAACTGCTGCGCAAGGATGCCCGGCTGATCAGCGAGCTCGCCGAGACCGCCGGTATCACGCCCGGCGCGGTGCTCGACACCGCCGACGCGACCCTTGCCCTCATGGGCAAACCGCGCTGAACCAGCGTTGCGGAGAACAGCGGTCGCGAACGGTGCGCACACCCGCGGCCCGAACCCGTTCGGCGCCAGAGAGACCCGGCGTCCACGATCGAAGGAGAACCGAGTGCGTATCGGATTCGTCGGCGCCGGCCGAATGGGCCTCCCCATGATCGGGCGCCTCGCAGCCGCCGGGCACAGTGTGCGCGCGGTCGGGCGCAACCCTGGCACCCGCGCGGCGATCGAGGCCGCCGGCGCGGTCACCGTCGGCTCGGCAGCCGAGGCGGGGGTGGACGCGGACGCGGTGGTGATCTGCGTTTTCACCGACGACCAGGTACGCGCGGTCTGCCTCGACGGCGATCTGCTCGAAACCATGCCGGGCGATTCGGTGCTGATCCTGCACACCACCGGCAGCCCCGATACCGTGACCGCGATCGCCGCGGCCGCGGCCGGCCGTCAAGTGGTCGATGCCCCGCTCAGCGGCGGCCCGCACAATATCGCCGAGGGCGCGATCACGGTGTTCCTCGGTGGCGAACCGGAAGCGGTCGCACGGGCCCGTCCCGTCCTCGTGGCCTACGCCGATCCGGTGTTGCCGGTGGGCGCGCTCGGTAACGGCCAGCGCGTCAAGCTTGTGAACAACGCGCTGTTCGCCGCCCAGATCGGCTTGGTCACCGACGCGGTCCGGCTCGCCGGGCAACTGGGTCTTGCCGAATCGGAGGTACTCGCCGCACTCCCCCACGCGAGCAGTTCGAGCCGCGCGGTCCTCAGCGTCGCGGCCAAGGGATCGGTCGCAGCTTTCGCCGAATCCGTCGGCGATTTCCTCCGTAAAGATGTGGCGGTAGCCCGCGAACTAGCCGACCGCCTGGGCAGCGACCTCGGCCTCCTCGACCCCGCCATCCGCGCGGCCGTCGGCCCTGCCTGAACCACCGCCGCACACCCGCACCGATGTCCGAGCACGCACCGCAATCACGAATTCAGCGGGATGCGGCTGCTCTGCGAAGGGCATCGAGGAGTACTGGACCGCCGGACCGACGACAACGACCGGCGGCGAACCCTCGTCGCTATCGCCGATTCGCATCGAACGGCGGTAACGACCTGGCTCGGTGGCGCGGATGGCGGATGGCGCGACGCACTGGGCCCGCTGACCGCCGAGCGGCGCACCTTGGCCGTAACGACACGGCGCGCCTACGAGGAAGCCATCGCTGCCGGGTGAGGTCGCCCGGCTACGCGGCGATCCCGCCGGGCCGCGGGCACCGGTCCACTTGCCGCCGGCGCAGTCGCCATTGCCACAAACCGATCCGCACCCCGAGCAGTGCACACGCCGGCATTGTCCTGCTCAGGGACGGCTCAGCCGCTTGTATGCAACCCGAAACCGGTGCGGCCCGCTGGTTCGAGTCCCGGTTTCAGCTGGAGCGAGGGGATCTCGTAATCACCGAAGTTCTGCCGCCGGAACGGGATCGGCTCGGTCGAACCCAGGGTGAGCAGGCGCCGCTCCCATGCCTTGGCCACATCCGGGTAGGCCGCCGCGGTCATCCGGTCGGCGCCGTATGTCACGAACGGTGGCAGCACGTCGATGCCCGGATAGTAGAGGATGCCGTGGTGGATCGGGAACAGCAGATCCTCGACCGGTCCGTTGACTCCGCGGGCGGAGTAGTGCGATTCCTGGCCGCCGATGGTCACCGAGAGCAGCGCCTTACGGCCCGCCAGGGTGCCTTCGCCGTAGCGCTCACCGTACTTCGTATCGCTGTGCTCGCCGACGCCGTACGCGAAATGGTAGGTGAACACGCGGTCCACCCAGCCCTTGAGGATCGCAGGCATCGAATACCACCACAGCGGGAACTGGAAGATGATCATCTCGGCCCACAGCAGTTTCTCCTGTTCGGTGCGAACATCCTGGGTGAGATCTCCGGTATCGAAGGCCCGGCCCGAATCGCGGACGACCCGCAGCGGGGCCGAGGCGGCGGGACCGTAGTCCCCGGCATCCACCACCGCTTTCCAGTCCATCGCGTACAGATCGCTCACCCGCACCTCGTGTCCCGCTTTCTCCAGCGTGGTCACCGCGAGGTCTTTCAGCGCGCCGTTGAGCGACTGCGGTTCGGGGTGGGCGTAGACGATCAGCGTTTTCATCGGAACTCCTCCGGGTCGGGTATCTCCGATCCTGGGTGCCGCGTCGCCCGGCGTTCAGGGTCGCCGCTTCCACCGGACCGGGCTTCCTGGTATCGGCAGGACCACCCTGACCGACGCCGGCGCGGGCAATACTGGGGAACATGGACGATCTCGCGGGCTTCCTGCGCACCCGGCGCTCCCGGGTCGACCCGGCCGCTGCCGGTATCCCCACCGGCAGGTACCGCCGGGTCGACGGACTGCGCCGCGAAGAAGTCGCGCACCTGTCCGGCGTGAGCGTCGACTATTACGTCCGCCTCGAACAGGGCCGTGCCACCCAGCCTTCCGAGCAGGTTCTCGACGCGCTCGCCCGCGTCCTCGGACTCGACGAAACCGAACGCGCGCATCTCCACCGGCTCGCCCACCAGCGCCGGCGCCGCCCGAAGACGCCGGGCGGGCAGATCCGGCCCGAATTGCTGCGCGTTCTGGATTTAGTCGCCGACGCACCCGCACTGATCATGAACCACCGCCTGGACGTACTCGCCGGCAACCGCCTCGCCGAACTCCTCTACGGCCGGGTGATGCCGGGGCTGAACACAGCGCGGCACCTCTTCTTGGAGGAGGCCGAGCGTGGCCTGTACGCGGAGTGGGAAACCTGCACCCTCGACGCGGTCGGGCATCTTCGCCTGGCCGCGGGCAAGTACCCGGACGACCCGCGTCTGGTCTCGCTCATCGGGGAACTGGCGGTGGGTAGCGAACGTTTCCGCCGGCTCTGGGCCCGGGCGGATGTCCGCGCCCGCACTCACGGACGCAAGGCGTACCGGCATCCGATGGTCGGACTACTCGAACTGCATCAGGAGAACTTCGCCCTACCGGACGAATCGGGTCTGGAGCTACTGGTCCTCTCCGCTGTCCCCGGCAGCCCCGCCGAGGACGGGTTGCGCCTGCTCGCCGGCCTGGACGCGGACAGCCCCGCGGATTCCACGCCGGCTGCTCCAATGCGCGAGTAATCCCGGTCCGCAACCAGGGAACCGGTGTATGCGTTCAGACCTCGGCGCCGGCTTTCGCGTCCGTCCGTCCCCGGGGTAACCCTGGTTCGCGCAGATTGCAGAACAACAGTCCGCTGAGCACGGGCATCGCGATCAGCGGTATCAGCGCGACCTGCAACGAGGTGGTGTCGGCGAGGTGGCCGAGGGCGGGGCTCGCCAAACCGCCGGCACTGACGGTGAGTCCGAGAGTGACGCCGGCCGCAGTACCGACCCGGGACGGCAGGTAATCCTGGCCGAGGGTCACCTGGAGTGAGAAGGGCACGTAGAGCCCGACCGAGGTGACCGCCACGAACAGATAGACGACCGGGGCCGGTGCCCAGACGATCCCCGCGATCGCCCCGGCGGCGAACAGGTACGACCACCGTGCGACGGTCACCCGGTCCCAGCGCGCCGCCAGCGAACCGCCCAGTACCGACCCGATCACGCCGCCCAGATAGAGCACGAACAGGGCCACCGTGCCCGCCGCCGACTCGCCGCCCGTTCGCTGCCGGACGTATAGGGAAATGAAGGTGCTCAGCCCGACGAAGGCGACCGAACGGAACACCACGGCCAGCGAGACCCGCACGAACGATGCGATATCGTCGCGCCCGGCGGGCGCGTACTCGTCGAGAACCGCGGACCGGCTCTGTTGCCGCGCCCGCAAGACCGGCAGGGTCGCCGCCACCCCGGCGAGCGCGGGCACGAGAAGCAGTGGTGTCCAGGCCGATCCCCCGATCGCGACCGTGGCCGCGACCAGTGCCGGCGCCAGCGCGAAGCCGATATTGCCGCCGGTGGCGAAATACGCCATCGAGGTGTGGCTGTCCCGGCTCGCAGCCCGCGCGATCCGGGCGGCTTCCGGATGGTAGGCCGCCACCCCGATTCCCGATATCGCCACGCATGCCAGCGTGAGCGGATACGAGCCGGACAGCCCGATCGACGCGATACCGGTACCGGCGACCAGTGTGCTGACCGGTAACAGCCACGCCATCGGCCACCGGTCGGTCAGCGCACCGAACAGTGGTTGCACCACAGACGACAGCAGCGATGCCGCCAGCACGATCCCCGACACCGCGGCGTAGGTGTAGGCGCGCTCGGCGACGAAGAACGGTACGAGCGCGGCCACTGCCCCCTGGTACACATCGACGCAGGCATGACCGGTGGACAGCAGCAGAATGGCGGGATTTCGGCGCACGACCACCATGCTCGCAACCCGGCCGCCTGGCGCGCTTCCGATAAACTGCCACCCTGTGATGGAAATCCGCCATCAGCCGGTCGCCCCGACCCGCGCCCAGCGCCTCGCCTCCGGCGCGCGAATCGACGCCCACCGCCACGACGATCACCAGATCATCTACGCCGGCCGCGGGGTCCTCTCGATCAGCACCGATGCCGGGACCTGGGTCGCGCCGGGCACCCACGCCATCTGGGTGCCCGCCGGGACCGTGCACGCCCACCGCGCCTACGGCGACCTGGAGTTGCATCTACTGGGTCTGCCCGCCGGCGACAACCCACTCGGTCTGACCTCTCCCACCGTGCTGACGGTGGACCGGCTGCTGCGGGAGCTGATCATCGCCTACACCCGCGACAACCGCGAAAGTCCCGAGCGCACTCGCCTGCGCGCGGTTCTGCTCGACCGGCTCCGCGCCTCAGCCCAGCAGCCCCTGCACCTGCCCAGCCCCACCGCGCCGCTGCTACGCGCGGTTTGCGCCGTTCTGGTCGACAATCCCGGCGACACCCGAACGCTCGGTGAACTCGGCCGCGAAGTCGGGGCCAGTGACCGGACCTGTCACGGCTGTTCCGCAGCGATCTCGGCATGACGTTTCCGCAGTGGCGGACCCAGCTACGCCTGCACCACGCCCTGATCCTCCTGGCGGAAAAGACTCCCGTCACGGCCGTGGCACACCGCTGCGGCTGGGCCTCGGCGAGCGCGTTCATCGATATCTTCCGCAGGACGTTCGGCCATACCCCCGGCACCCATCTGCCCGGCAGAGTTCCGGTCGCCACCACAGCGACAGGAGGCGAAAGCTAGTTCGGCAGCATCCCGGCCCGCATTCTCAGAGCGCTTCCGGTGGCCGGAATGCTGCCCGGTTCAGTGGGACCCGGTTCAGTGGGACCCGGTTCAGTCGGATTCGGGCCAGTTCGGGGACCGGCCGAGCATGCGCAGGATTCGGTCGAGTGCGGAGCCGGCGCCGGTATCCGGGAGCGCGTGCGCGAACGGCGATTCCGGGCTGTCCCGCTCCGGCCCGTCCGGAATCTGCCCGACGATCCGCAGCACCGGATCGGCGCAGCCCGGGTCCAGTTCATAATCCTGTCCGGCGGCCCGCGCGAGATCCCAGCCGTGGACCACGTAGTCGACGAGGTGGAATCCGATGGCCTGGTGTCCGGGCACGGTGACGCCGGGGCCGAATTCCGGCATGGCGAAAAGGCGCTCCGGGACATCGGCGGGCGCGAATGCGGCCAAGACCTCCGTCACGGATTCGGCGTATTCGGTCGTCGTGTGGGGGCCGGGTGGTCGCGGTTGCCAGCGGGCGAGGTCTCCGGCTTCGCCCCGCGCCGCCGCGGCGAAGCCGCGATGCTGGGCGGCCATATGCGCCAGTAGCTCACCGATATTCCAGGCAGCGCAGGGGGTCGGCCGGGAGAGCAGATCCGGGGTCACGAGTTCGGCGGTTTTCACGGTGGCGAGCACCGCGGTGCGGTCGAGTTCACGGAGATCTTCGGTAGTCATACCGGAATAATAAGCAGTCGCACATCATATGTCTATGCTTATTATTTCCTGGCCGCGGCCGGTTCTGTGCCCCGGACGCACCCGGGAACCGCACGCGACGCAGGCCCGCCGGCGGGGAACGGGCGGCTCGGAGAATCCGCCGCTTCCCGCCCGGTAAATTCGGCTCATGGGATCAACGGACCGTCCGGACCTGGCGGCAATGCTGGCACCGCTGACCCGCACGCTCATCGCCATGGAACGCCCCATCCTCGAATCGCACGGGCTCAGCATGTGGGCCTACAGCGTCCTGGTCGCACTGAGCCGGGGACCCGCGCGCGGGCAAGGGGTGCTCGCCCAGGAAATCGGCGCCGACAAGACCCGCATCATCGCGGTCCTCGACGACCTCCAGAAACGCGGCCTCCTCGATCGCACCCCCGACCCGTCCGACCGCCGCGCCCGGCTCCTCGAACTCACACCGGAAGGTCACCGGGTCGTCGCGCAAGCCCAGGCCCGGATCCAGGCCGGGGAAGAGCAACAGCTACTGCAGTACCTGTCCCCCGGGGAGCGTGCGGTATTCCTGCAAGCCCTCCGCACATTGACCGCCCTCCCCGGCGATCATCCCGGCAGCAGCACCGAGTCCGGCTGAACAGCGGCCCCGGCGGCCGGAAACCGGTGTGAGCCCTGCCCAGCCTTGGTCCGGCCAGTTGAACCAGCCGGCGGAGGCGGAGGTTCCGCCGTCAGGGTGCAGGGTGGTGCCGGTGAGATACGCCGAGAGCTGGGAAGACGGGAAGACGGCGCAGTTTGTTCCACTCCCCCTTCCAATGCAGCGGGAGTACGTCGAGCGTTTCGTCGAACAAGGTGTCGCGCTCGTCGAAATCCACGCCCAGCGCGTGGAATCACCTTCAACCGCCACCGCGACCTCGCCCAGTGGCCCGGCGTCGAGGATATCGCTGTCGGCGCCGCCCGTCTCCGGGTAATGGAAGATGAAGCGCATCACTGCCTCCCAACTGCGGGTCCGCGCTAGCGGCCCCGTTTGACCTGGTTGAACGGCACGTCGCGGTCGGCGGCGTATTCCCGGGGCATACCGAGGACACGTTCGCCGATCACCGTGCGCGCCATCTCGGTACTACCGCCGGCCAGGCTCCAGGCGGCACGGAACAAGTAGTCGGTGCCGATCTTGGCGGTATCGAGCGGGTCCCCGGGCGCGTGGGTCGCCGCGTTCGCACCCGCGACCTTCACCGCCATATCGGTTTGCAGCCACGCGTTCTCGGCGCTGAACAATCGCGTGATGGAACCGGCGGCGGGCGGCAGTTCACCGGCGGCGATCCGGTGCGTGATATGGGCGATCAACTGATCGCGCACCACCATCATCGCGTAGGCTTCGCCGATATCCTCGCGTACGCGGACGTCGTCGAGCCGGCCGAGGCGGCGGGCTGTCTCGAGGATCGGAGAGTCCTCGCCCCCGAGGTGCGGGCGGGCGCCGCTCATATACGGCGAGGTCCCGCCGATCGCGGCCCGTTCGTGGTGGAGCAGCCGCGACGCCGCCTCCCAGCCGTTGTCGACCTGACCGATCACCGCGTCGTCGCCGAGCGTGACATCGTCGAAGAATTCCTGGCAGAACTCGGTGGATCCGGTGACCTGTTTGATCCGCTGCACGGTGACCCCCGGTGCCCCGAGCGGCACCAGAAACATGGTGAGTCCACGATGTTTGGGCACATCCCAGTTGGTGCGGGCCAGGCAGAGGCCGTAATCGGCGGCGTAGGCGCCGGAACTCCAGATCTTGGAACCGTTGAGGATCCACCGGTCCCCGTCCCGGTCGGCGCGGGTTGTGAGCCCCGCCAGATCGGAGCCGCCACGGGGTTCGGACAGCAGTTGCACCAGCAGTTCGTCACCGCGCAATACCGCGGGAAGATGTTCGCGCTTCTGTTCCTCGGTGCCGAGTTCGAGCAGGGTCGCCGCGCAGATGGACAGGGTGGGCACGTTCAGGATGACCGGCATCTCATAGGGGTAGGACTCCTTGGTGAACGCCGCCTGGTGCGCCGGGCTCAGACCGAGTCCACCGTATTCCTTGGGAAAGCAGATACCGGCGTAACCGGCGTCGTACAGCGCGCGCTGTAACGCCCGGGCGCGGTCCCACTCCTCCTTGCTGTCCGGCGGGCCCTGGTCCGGCGGGACCGGGGGCATAGTGGCGCGCAACCAGCTCCGGGCGCGCTCCCGGAATTCGGGGACGGGTTCCATATCGGTGGTCATGGTGTGCCTTCCAGGAGATCCGTAGCGCTACGCGCGGTAATTCCGGGGCTCGAACGGGACTGGGCGGTGACGCTGTGCTGCCGCCGCTGGGCCCGATCGGCTCATGCCGCTGCGACGAGAAGATCGGTGATCCGGCGGCGATGCTCCTCGGGCGTCCCGTAGAGCGCCCGGCCCAATCCGATCCGGCGCAGGTACAGGTGCAGATCGTGCTCCCAGGTGACCCCGATCCCGCCGTGCAGTTGTACGCAGTCCTGCCCGATCACCGGCGCCTTCGCACCCACATAGGATTTCGCGACGCTCACCGCCTCGTCCGCGGTATCCGGATCGTCGTCGCAGGCCGCGGCCGCGGCGGTCGCGGTCGCCCGGCAGGCCTCCAGCCAGGTCTTGCTATCGGCCATCCGGTGTTTGAGCGCCTGATACGACGCGAGTGGGCGCCCGAAGGTGAAGCGGTCGTTCAGCCATCCCAGGGTGGCTTCGAGTGCCACTTCGGTGGCGCCCACGATTTCGGCCGCGGTGAGCACCGCAGCGGTATGCAGCTGGGCGCGTACGGCGGCTGTGGCGGCCGGTCCGGTATGGGTGACCGCGCCGGCGGGCACCGCGACCCCGTCGAAGTCGATGCGGGCGGTGCGCCGGACGAGATCCAGGGTCCAGGTGGGGCTTACGGTCACGCCGGGGGCATCGGCCGGGACGAGTAGCTGTATCGCACAGTCGGGGCTCGATGCGGTTACCAGGAACAGATCCGCCTGGTCGCCGGATTCGACCCGGTCCTTGGTCCCGGTCAGGCGGTAGCCTACACCGTCGGGCGTAGCCCGGACCTGTGGCTGCGAGTCCCCGCTCGGCGCGTACATCGCTTCCATACCACGGCCCGGTTCGTAGACCGCCCACGCGACGACCTGCTCCCCCGCCGCCACCCCGGCGATCGTGTCACCGAATCCGGCCGCCGCGCTCGCCAGCCCGGCCAGCGCCGCATTCGTGGTGACGAACGGCCCCGGCGCGCAGGCGCGGCCCAGTTCCCCTGCGATGAGCGCGAGTTCGGTGAACGGGCGGCCGGAGACGGAGCCGCCGCCGTGCTCGTCGGCCACCAGCATGGCGGTCCAGCCGAGTTCGGTAGCCGCGCTCCACCATCGGCGGTCGAACCCGGTGCCGGCCGCACCGAGAGCGCGTACTGTCGCCACCGGCACGGTCTCTGCCAGGAACTCCCGGGCAGTCTGCTGGAAGAGCCGCTGATCAGCGGTGAGATCGAGGGTCATGGTGTCCGGTCCTCCGGTTGACGCACGGCACGCCGTATGGAAATCTCATACTCACAGATGAGAGTTATATTCTCAAATGCGGAAGTCAACCGGCGGAGCTGCTCGTGGCGGCGGGAGCCGGCGGAGCGAAGGGAACCCTCACGTGAAAAACTTCCAGGATCTGGACTTCTTCCTCGGACAGGAACTGGTCGCCGATCCGTACCCGTATTTCGACGCTCTTCGCGAACAGTGCCCGGTGACCCGGGAAAAGCACCACAACGTCATGATGGTGACGGGCTACGACGAGGCACTGGAAGTTCTCAACGACGCCGAACGGTACTCCTCCTGCATCTCGGTCACCGGCCCGTTCCCCGGCTTCCCCGCCCCCATCGACGAGAACTCCGATGTGGACGCGCTGATCGCCGAACACCGGGATTCGCTGCCACTCAGCGACCAGTTGCCCACCCTGGACCCGCCCACCCACACGGCGCACCGCGGCCTGCTCATGCGGCTGATCACCCCGAAACGCCTCGAGGAGAACGAGGAGGCGATGTGGGATATGGCCGATAAGGTGCTCGACGAGTACCTGGCCGCCGGGAAGGGCGATATGATCCGCGATTTCGCGGGCCCGTTCACCCTCTACATCATCGCGGACCTGCTCGGCGTACCCCAGGAGGATCAGCAGGAGTTCCTCAATGCTCTCCAGCGCGACCCGCACCGCACCGAAACCGTCGGCAGCACCGAGGGCGAAGGCGGGATGTCACACAACCCGATCGAATTCCTCTACGGGAAGTTCTCGGCCTATATCGAGGACCGCCGCGCCGCCCCACGCAACGATGTCCTCACCAGCCTCGCCGAGGCGGCGTTCCCCGACGGTAGCCAACCCGAGATACTGGATGTGGTGCGGGTTGCCGCCAACCTGTTCTCGGCCGGCCAGGAAACCACCGTCCGGCTGCTGTCCTCATCGCTGAAGATGATCGCCGAAGATCCGAAGCTGCAGCGCTGGCTGCGCGAAGACCATGAGCGGATCGGTAACTTCATCGAGGAAATGCTGCGAATGGAAAGTCCGGTGAAGGGTGATTTCCGGATGGCGAAGAAGAACACCACCGTGGGCGGCGTGGATATCCCGGCCGGGACGGTCCTGATGCTGGCCAACGGCGGCGCCAACCGCGATCCCCGCAGGTTCGACAACCCGAGCACCTTCGACCCGCAGCGGTCCAACGCCCGCTCGCATATCGCGTTCGGCCGTGGTATACACACCTGCCCCGGCGCGCCGCTGGCCCGGGCCGAGGCGAAGGTCGCGATCAAACGACTGCTGGAACGCACCAGCGATATCCGGATCGACGAAAGCGTGCACGGCCCGGCAGACGCCCGCGAATACACCTACCTGCCGACCTTCATCCTGCGCGGAATCACCACCCTGCACCTCGAATTCGACCGTACGGAAGGTTAGTTCCATGAAGGTCATCGTCGACGCCGACTCCTGCAAGGGCCACGGGATCTGCACCACCCTGTGCGCGGAAGTCTTCACACTCAACGATTACGGATACGCCGAAGCGGTCGACACCGAGATCCCCGAAGATCTCACCGAAGCGGTACAGACCGCCAAGGACGCCTGCCCGGAATGGGCGATCAAAATCGTCGACGAGTCTCGATAACCGGAAGCCCCGCAATCGCATACGGTACATCGCGGGACCTCCGCCCATCATTGAGTAGTATCCCCGATGTGTCCGCAATCGCCGCGGCGAACAATTGGTCCATGCCTCTTGTACTCCCGACGCGGGCGGTCCGGTCCCGATGCTCCATCAGGCCCCGCACGGCCGTCGCAATTGCCCTCTGCGCGCTGACGATCAGTGCCGGGACGGCATGCGATAAACCTTCACCCGAAGCCCCCCTCGACGAAACCTCCGCTTACACTCTGGCGTACAAGCACATAGTCGCGATGGCATGCCCACTCGGCCCCGAGGCGATACTCCGCCCCAATCCGCAAAGCAGTACCATCACCAGACAGCAATTGGGCCGGGGCGCAGAGTTCGTCACCGTCGAAGCGAATTATTCACTCGAATTCACCCGAGAGGGTCGTAAGGTTCACCGGATCGGCGATGAGGTCTATGGCCGGATGGAACAGTGGTGGACCGACAACGGTTATCAGGTGATCCAGTACCACATCGAACCCTTCGGTCTCCTGCGAGTAGTAGATCTGGACACGGGATTCACCGTGGAATTACGCGCGGGCAACCCGGACAAAATGCAAATCACCGCGAAACGCTGGTCCGTACGCCGCACCGGGGTGATCCCACCGCCGCGGACACCACGATTCGACGTTACGAAATGCCATTCGTGGAAACATCCGGGGCGTTGACCGCTCGTTCCATCGAAGACCAGGGCCGGTCATCCGGAATACCGGCGCACCCCGTCTGGGCGGGACCACCAGCCGCCAAAGCTACCGGTGGCGGGCCGGGCGGCGGAGACCGCGACCGTTACCGTTTCCCCCAGCACAATCGCGGCGTAGATCAGGTTCCCGTCCAGTGCGGCGGCCGCTTCTGCGCGAACGCGGCGGGTCCTTCTCTGGCATCCGCGCTGCGATAGGCGCGGGACGCGGCGTGCCGGGCTGCCGCCAGGGCCGCCGTGCGGCCCATCTCGGTCGCCAGCATGACGGTTTCGCGGGCCGCGCGTACCGACAGCGGCGCGCCGGCCAGGATCCGGCCGGCCAAGTCGAGGGCCGTGTCCAGTAGGTGGCCGGGTTCGGCGAGCCGGTTGACCAACCCGATCTCGTAGGCGCGCTGTGCGGTGACCGGGCTCGCCGGTGAGCAGGATTTCCATCATGATCCGCTGCGGAATCATATGGATCAGCGGAGCCGCCCAGGGCGAGTTGCGGCCCACCTTCACCTCGGTGACCGCGAAGGTGGCGGTGGTACTGGCCACGCAGAGATCGCAGGCCTGGGCGATCATCCAGCCGCCGGCGAAGGCGGCGCCGTTGACCGCCCCGATGGTGGGTTTGGACAACTCGATGCTGTCGTAGGGCGGGGGGAACATGTCACGGGGCGGTTCACCCATCCCGGTGTCCACCATCTCCGCGAGAACCCCACCGGCGCAGAACGCTTTACGACCCGAGCCGGTGAGGATCGCGATACGCAGGGAAGGGTCGTGTTCGAACCGGTCTCAGGCGTCGAACAGACCGGACCGGATATCTCTGTCCAGGCAGTTGCGGCGCTCCGGGCGGTTCAAGGTGATAACCGCGATCCCGTCGAGGCGGGCGTCGAAGAGTACGGGGTCGGTCATCGAGAACGCTCCGAGGAAATCCCCGCCTTCAGGCGTGGGGAGAAGCCGGAGCGCCACTCACGGCTTCCGCTGGTTTTCGACATACTTCTCGATCACCTCCGAGGTCGCGCCGCCGAGAAGTAGCGACGAAGTGGCTGTTGGTCCGCAGCGTCGAGAGTTCGGACTCGTACCAGGGAATTCCTGACGCAGCAGCCGTGACGATCGGCCCTCGATCTGCTGGAGGACAGCGGGCACTGATCGAGCGGGGTACGCGGGCGGGCCGGAAGGTGGTGTTGACGACGTAAGACACTGCCTCCTCCTTCCGAGGTCGTCGGTGCGGTCCGAGTCGCCACTCGGCCGCACCCCCGTTCAGCGCTGTGCACCCCGCGCGCGCCGAATCGGCGTGTTCGGCCCTCTTGCTGGCGCATCGAGCCCTCCGCCGGCAGCCATCGTGTCCATAGCGTTGCCGGCATGGTTGTTCCTACCGAAATGATCTCGGCCGGAGTCCTGGAAACCGCGGGCCGGGAAGTCCGATTGGTCACGCGCCCGGCAACGGATGTCGAGGCCCACCATTTCCAGCTCGTGCGGGTACCGGTACCGCGAGTGCGCCCAGGCCAGCTCCTGGTCCGGAACACCTGGATGTCGGTCGACCCCTATATGCGGGAAGCGATGAAGCCGGTGAGCCATCTGCCGGCCGTGAACCCCGGGGATGTGCCCTATGGCGGGGCGCTCGGTTACGTTGTCGAGTCCCGGGCCTCGGGGATCGCCGTGGGCGCTACGGTGACTCATTTCTCCGGATGGCGAGATTACGCGGTGGTCGACGCCGCGGATGCCAAGGTTGTCGATACCGAATCTGCGCCGGCCGCGTTCTATCTCGGAGCGCTGGGCGATACCGGACTGACGGCCTACGCCACTCTGACAGAGGTTGCGCCCATCCGCGAAGGCGACGTGGTATTCATCTCGGCGGCAGCCGGCGCGGTCGGCAGTATTGCGGGGCAGATCGCTCGGAAGCTGGGGGCCGCCGCTGTGATCGGTTCAGCGGGCGGGCCGGCGAAAGTACGCCGTGTGGTCGAGCATTTCGGATTCGACGCCGGTATCGACTACCGGTCCGAATCGCTGTCACGCCGGCTGGCCGAACTCGCGCCCGAAGGTATCGACTACTACTTCGACAATGTCGGCGGTGACCATCTGGAGGCCGCGATCGACGCCCTGCGCGACCGTGGCCGGATCGCGATGGTCGGCGCCGTGAGCGGATACAACGCGCCGCAGCCGCCACCCGGGCCTCGTAACCTTTTCGCGCTCGGCGGTAAGAACGCCGCCTTGTACGGGATGCATGTGGTGGCCTACGAACACCTGCGCACCGAATGGGTTCGGCGGGCGGCAAACTGGCTCGCCGAGGGCAGCCTGCACACGGACCAAACCGTCGTCGAGGGACTCGAGCAGGCTCCGGCAGCACTCCACGGTGTCCTGCACGGCGCGAATACCGGAAAGATGCTTGTCCGCATCAATTGAGTGGGACGGCGCACCCGGCAAGATTTTCGTAAAAGCACGCCACATTCACAGAATTTCAGGAGTACCTTTCATGCCTGGCCACGATCCCACAATTTTCGACTACAGCCCGATCACCGAAAGACCCACCGTGGAATGGCCCGGGGGCGCGCGGGTCGCGTTCTATATCGGTCTCAATATCGAATACTTCCGCATCGACCGTCCGTCCACCAGTATCTGGCCCGGCACCGCCGAACTGGTACCGGACCCCCTCAACTACGGATGGCGCGACTACGGGCCCCGCGTGGGAATCTGGCGCATCGCCGATATTCTGCACCGGCACGGAGTCCGCGCCAGCGCACTGTTGAACTCCGCCGCCGCCGAGCGCTATCCGCAGATCATCGAAGCCGGCCTGGCACGCGACTGGGCCTGGCTGGCGCACGGGCGAACCAACTCCGAACCGATCGCGGGCATGGCGATCGACGAGGAACGGAAATATCTCACCGATGTCGTCGAAACGATCGCGTCCGCAACAGGCCGGCGACCGCGTGGTTGGCTCGGGCCGGGATTGACCGAAACCTTCGGCACTCCGGCGCTCCTGGCCGAACTCGGTATCGAGTACCTACTCGATTGGACCAACGACGACCAGCCGTATCCGCTGCACGTGCCCGGAATGCTGAACGTCCCGTATACGGTCGAACTGAACGATCTGGGATTGTTCGGAAAAGGCGTCACCGGACCGGAATTCGTGCAGATGGTCCGCGATCAGTACGAACAACTACATGCGGATGCGGCCACGGGTGGCAGGGTAATGGCTCTCGCACTGCATCCCTTCGTCATAGGACAACCGTTCCGGGCCAAATATCTCGACCAGGCCCTGGAATTCCTGACTGCTCAGCCGGATATCTGGCCGGCGACCAGCGACGAGATCGCCGAACATTATCGCACCATCTGTACGGCATGAAATTCGGCAGAAGGGCCGCGATCGGAACTGCGGCCCGCCCGGCCGGTGCATTCTGATACCTATCGCCGGCCACGGCCGACTACGATCACGAGTATGAAGTCGTCGGCGTCGCCGGGTGAGCGGATCGGCCCAGCCGATGTTCCGTCGCGCGACACCGTCAATCCCGAGATGGTGCGATGGCTGATCGACGCCGGGCTGGAAGCGGGAGCCTGTCCGCGCGACCTGGCACGTATCCCTGGCGCTTCCGTCCTGGGCCAGGGCGGAATCCGGCTGCCGGCGACCTCGGTGATCCGCGCCTGGGAGACGATCTATCGGACGGTGTGGGACAACGGAGGCAGCCGGCTCCTGCTCGATCTCTGGCGGCCGGGCACGCTGGGCGTCTGGGACTATCTGTTCACCGCGGGAGCCACGCTCGCCGATGCGCTTCAAGTGAGTGCCGAGCATTCGGACGCGGGCCTCAACAATGCCGATACGGTGCGAATCGTCCGTGACGATGACGATGTTTCGGTGATCTGGCGAACCATCTACCCGGACAATCCTGCCTATGCGTGCATCTGCGAATTGGTCCCGGCACTGATCCAGGCGCCCGCGAGCGCCGCGGCCGGCCGGCCACTGACGCCGGTGCGCGTGCTACTGGACCGCCCGGCTCTCGATTCGTACGAGCATCTGGTCGAGCTGTACGGCACCCGGAATATCGAATTCGACGCCGGCCTCACCGCGATCACCTTCGCCGAATCCGATGCCGACCGGCCGCTGCCGGGCTACGACGAAGCGCTCGCCGCGATCCTCACCCACCACGCGCGACTCGTGGTCACCACGGCTCGGCCCGTACTCGGCTGGCTGGACCGGTTCCATCTCGCCCTCGAGACCTCCTGGGGATCCGGTTTTCCCGACCTCCCGCTGGTGGCTCGGGCACTGGCAGTCAGTCCACGCACCCTGCAGCGGCGACTACGCGAGGAAGGGACGAGCTGGCGCGCGGAAGTGGAATACGCACGATACCGCCGGGTGGACCATCTGCTCCGGGAGACGTCTCTGACGATGGAATCCATTGCCGGCCGTGCCGGATACACCGATTCCAGGACCTTGCGACGAGCCGTCCACCGCTGGTACGGCCACGGCCCCGCACAGGTGCGAGGAACAAGAACCAGGTGATATGGCGAGCCCGGGAGGCAGTTGCGCCACTCGACCGGCCGGCGCTATGGTTCATTACATGAGTAATGAACCACTCAACCGGTGGAGGTGAGCTCGTGCTCGAGGACGGCAAGCCGCTCTTCCTGCAGATCGCGGAGATGATCGAGAACTCGATCATCGACCGGTCCCTGCCCGAAGACACGCAGGCGCCGTCGTCGAACGAGCTCGCCGCCTTTCACCGGATCAATCCGGCCACCGCGGCCAAAGGGCTGAATCAGCTGGTGTCGGACGGGATTCTGTACAAGAAACGAGGGATCGGCATGTTCGTCACCGTGGGAGCGCGCGATGCCCTGCGGCTGCGGCGCAGGGAACGTTTCGCACAGCTCTACATCGATCCACTCATTGCCGAAGCGGGCAAGCTGGGCGTGGGGATCGACGAACTGAAGGCAATGCTGGACCAGCGGGAGGGAACGCTATGAGTACGGCGACGATGGACCGGATGACCGACGGCGCCGTCGTCGCCGCCGCGCGGGCGGTGACGATGCGGTTCGGTTCGGTGACGGCCCTCGACGACGTAACCCTCGACCTGCGGCAGAACACCGTCTACGGCCTGCTCGGCCGTAACGGCGCCGGCAAGACCACGCTCATGCAGGTGCTCACCGGTCAGCTGTTCCAGACCTCGGGCGAGGTCCGGGTGCACGGGGCGGTCCCGCACGAGAACCCCGAAGCCCTGCGCGGTGTCTCGTTCATCCAGGAAAGCCAGCCGTACCCCGCCGACTACCGGGTGCGCCACGTACTGGCAGCGGCCCGCCACCTACTCCCGCGCTGGGACGAGGATTTCGCCCGAGACCTGCTGCGCGATTTCGACCTACCGGCCGACCGCAAGGTCAAAAAGCTTTCCCGCGGTATGACCTCCGCGCTCGGCGTCATCATCGGCCTGGCCTCCCGGGCGCCGCTGACATTGTTCGACGAGCCGTATCTGGGATTGGACGCGGTGGCCCGGCAGCTGTTCTACGACCGGCTGCTCGCCGACTACGCCGAGAACCCGCGAACCATCGTGTTGTCCACACACCTGATCGACGAGGTGGCGGACCTGCTCGAACATGTGGTGGTCATCGACCACGGCCGGGTCGTCACCGATTCCCCCGCCGACGAGTTGCGCGGGTCGGCGATCGCACTGTCCGGGGCGACGGCCGATATCGACAGTGTGGTCGGGGACCGGCCCACGCTTCGGCGCGAATCCCTCGGCAACCAAGCCCGGGTACTGCTGCGCACCGACAGCCGTGCCGACGACGCGGGACATGCCACATCGCTGGGTCTCACCGTCGAACCGGTGTCGTTGCAGCAGCTCATCGTCGAAACCAGCAATTCGAAAGAGAAGGAGCAGCGGTGATCCCCCGTACCCTGTCCGTCGCTCGTGTCCACACCGTGGCGTGGCCGCTGCTGATCGCCTGGCCCATCGGAGTGCTCACTGTCGCCTTCGCGATCTCGTGGACGATTTTCGCCCTGGTCGGCTCGGCGGACGAAGCCGTCACCGGCACCGTCTCCGCAATGCTCGGCCTCATAATGGCGTTCTACCTGTCCGCCATGACGCAGACTTTCCCATTCGCTCTCGGTCTCGGCGTGACCAGACGCGACTATTTCGCCGCAACAGTGCTGGTCGGGCTGGCGCAGATTCTCGGATTCGCGCTGATGCTGTGGGGCCTGACCGCGGTCGAGCAGGCCACCGGCGGGTGGGGAGTGAATATGGTGATGTTCGCGGTGCCCGCCGCGACCGGCGCCGCTTCGTTCACCCAGTTCGGCACGTTCGCCGCGGTACTCGCAGTGGTCGCCGCGATCGGACTGCTGTTCGGCGCGGTCCACCAACGCTGGCGGGTCATCGGCGTCTACACCCTCGGGCTCGGCGTACTGTTGCTCGCCGGCCTGGCAACGATCCTGATGACCTGGCTGCAGTGGTGGCCGGAGATCGGACGCTGGTTCGCCGACGCGCCACGAGCGGTGCCGTTGGTCGTGCTGCCCGTTCTCTTGGCACTGGGCTGCCTGGCAGGAGCGTGGGCGGTGATCCGGCGGGCCACAGCCTGATCGGCCCGGCGCGGCCCATGCCCCGAGCGACACCGGTCAGTGGTTCCCATAGCTTCGGGCGAGGGCGTGGCGGTGGTCCGCGGGTGAGCCGTAGAGGGCGCGATCGAGAGTGGCGCGTTTGAGGTAACGGTGGAGTCCGCTTTCCCAGGTGTAGCCGATTCCACCGTGCAACTGAACAGCTCCACCGGCGATCCGGACCGCCGCCTCGCCGGTGAACGATTTCGCCATGCTCACCGACCGGCCGCTGTCGGGGGTACCGGCGGCCGTGGCGGTGACGGCGGCGGCGACCAGTTGCCGGGCAATGGTGAGCTCCACCAGCATATCGGCGCAAGCATGTTTCACCGCCTGGAAGGAACCGATGGGACGCCCGAATTGTTCGCGTACCCGGGTGTAGCCGATGGTCGCGTCCAGCATGGCGGCCGCAAGCCCCAGGCTGTCGCAGGCGACCGCGAGGACCGCGCGGTCGTAGAGCTGACGCAGGGGGTCGGCTACGCCGGGCGCGAACGGGACGAACGACTCCGGTGCCAGGGCCATGTCCCAGGAGGTGACCTTGCCGAAAATGCGGGTCTCGTCGACGACCGGTTGTCCGGTGATTTCCAGCCCCGCCGAACCGGCGTCGGCCAGAGCGACACCGAGAGTTCCGTCGGCGGCGCGGGCGGGGATCAGCAATACCGTGGCCGACGGGGCATCGAGGACGAACTCCGCCGAACCCGACAACAGCGTCGCCTTACCGGTTTGGTCCAGTTCGAAGGTGGGTACTATGCCTCCGGTGCCGGCACAAGCCGTTTCGCCGCCGGCCGCCGGCACCGTGTTTCCAGCGAGTACCGCCACGGGGCGCGCAGTTCCCGCGACGGTTTCGCGCAGTACGACGTCGCGGCGGGTATTCGGTTCCAGTAAGCACAGGGCGCCGATACCCGTCGTGGCGACGGCGGGATACGGGGTACGGGCCGCAGCGCGGCCGATCTCCTCGAGCAGAATCGCCGTTTCCGTGAAGGTCGCCGCGGCGCCGTCGAATTCGGCCGCCACCTCGAGGCCCGTCCACCCGGCGCCGGCCAGGGCCTTCCACTCGACCGCCGCGTCACCGGCCTTGCCGAGCAGTTCGCGCGCCACGGTGCGCAGTTCGTCGTGGAATTCGCCGAAATCACCGCTCATCATTCCCCCGCCAGTTCCCTGGGCAGGCCCAGTCCACGTTCCCCGATGATCGTGCGCTGGATTTCGCTACTGCCGCCGGGGATGGTCCATTCCCAGGAGCCGACGAAATCCAGTACCCAGGCGCCGGATTCCCAGCCGCCCGATATCGGTTTACACAGCACAGTCTGACCGGCCGGACCGCATCGTTCCTGATCGTCATGGCGGTAACCGATCCGGCGGTCAGCCCCTACAAGGGGATGTCGATGTTCCTGGTTCCTGCCGATCGATATGATGTGCGAACGCGCCCTGAGCCGGGAGACCGCCGGCAGCCGGCTCGCGGACAAACAATTCGTCCAAGGCTATATCGCCGATTCCTACGCCCAGCTGAAACAGTTCCGGCTGCTGGTGCTCAACACGGCATGGGAGATCGACAAGTACAACGACTACAAGAGAGTCCGCAAGGATATCGCCGCGGTGAAGGTGGTGATGCCGGCCGTCCTGCACGATATCGCCTGGCGGGCCATGCAGGTCCACGGCGCCCTCGGCACCACCAATGAAATGCCGTTCTTCACCATGATCCACGGCGCCGCAGTGCTGGGGCTGGCCGACGGCCCCACCGAGGTGCACAAGATGACCGTGGCCGAACAGGTGCTCCGCGGCTACCTGCCCAGCGACGACGACTGGCCGACCGAATGGATTCCCCGGCGACTCGCGGCGGCCCACGCCAAATACGCCGAATACCTGGACCCCGAGGTGGACAACCTGTGATCGATTCCGCGCCACTGACGAACTGGATGGACGAGTCCGGGCTTCCGGGCAAGGGCGAATCGCTGGAGACCCGGCTGCTGTCGGGCGGTACACAGAACGAGATCTACGAGATCACCCGTGGGGAACACCGATGCGTACTGCGCATTCCGCCGGTACACGCGCCCGCCGGCCGGGACAACGGCATTCTGCGGGAATGGCGGATCATCGAAGCCCTGGACGGCACCGAGGTACCGCATACGCCCGCTGTGGCCGTCTGCACCGATACCGGCGTACTCGGCCGCACCTTCTACCTGATGGGTTTCGTGGACGGCTGGTCGCCGATGGACCATCGCCGGGTCTGGCCGGTGCCCTTCGATACCGACCCCGCCGCCCGCGCGGGCCTGGCCTTCCAGCTCGCCGAGGGCATCGCCCTGCTGTCCAAGGTCGATTGGCGCGACCGGGGCCTGCACGACCTGGGGCGGCCGGACGGCTTCCACGAACGCCAGGTCGCCCGGTGGACCGGCTTCTTCGACCGGATCAAAACCGCGAACTCGACGGGATGGACACCGCGACCCGCTGGCTGCGCGAACACCGCCCGCTGGACTACCACCCCGGCCTCATGCACGGGGACTACCAGTTCGCGAATGTCATGTACCGCAACGGTGCACCCGCCCGGCTGGCGGCGATCGTGGACTGGGAGATGGGCACCGTCGGGGATCCGAAACTGGATCTGGCGTGGATGGTGCAGAACTGGCCGGCCGACACCTCCGCACCGGGCGATTTCAGGTACGTGGATATGCGCGATATGCCCTCGCGCGATCAGGTCGTGGCGCATTATGCGGAGGTGTCCGGACGCCAGGTCGATGATCTCGATTACTACCTGGTGCTCGCCAAATGGAAACTCGCCATCGTGCTGGAACAGGGGTTCCAACGTGCGGGCGACGATGTGAAACTGCAATCCTTCGGCCCGATCGTCGGCGAACTCATGCGGTCGGCCGCCGAGCTCGCCGAAACAACGGAGTACCGCTCATGAACGAGACAGGCCCGGAGGGTAGCCACGGAAATCCCGCGCCCATTACCGGTCGGCACAGCAGCAGCGACGAAGAATTCCTGGTCGAATCCCACGGGGCGGTCACCGTCCTCACGCTGAACCGGCCACAAGTCCGTAATGCACTGAACGGGAATGTGATCGCCGGGATCGGCGCCACCGTGCTGGCGGCCGAACAGGATCCCGCCATCCGGGCGCTGGTGCTCACCGCGGCCGGCGCGAAGGCGTTCTGCTCTGGGATGGATCTGCGGGCCTTTGCCGGCGGCGAAGACGTCGGTTTCAGCGATACCCCGCAGAACCGCGCCTTCCAGCGCCTCACCCGCGGCACAGTGGCGGTCCCGGTGATCGGAGCCGCCAACGGCACCGCGGTGGGCGGCGGCCTGGAACTACTGCTGGGCTGCGATCTGATCGTCGCCGCCGACACCGCGAAATTCGGGCTGCCCGAAGTGCAGCGCGGACTGTTCCCCGGTGGCGGCGGCACCTATATCGCCGAGCGGATACCCCTCGGAATCGCCCTGCAGCTCACCCTGACCGGCGACTATTTCACCGCCGCCCGCGGCTACGAGATCGGCCTGTTCAATGCGGTGACACCCGCGGATCAGGTGCTCGACACCGCGATCGCGTTCGCCGAACGGATCGCCGCCAACGGCCCACTGGGCGTCGCGGCCTGTAAGGAACTGGTGCGATTGTCGGTCACCGACCCCGGTAAGGCCGCCGAACGGCTGCGGCATTGGCAGGGTGTGGTGTTCGCGAGCGCCGACGCCGAGGAGGGCGCGATGGCGTTCATGGAGAAGCGAGAGCCGGTGTGGCAGGGGAAGTGACCGTGCGGGCGGTGGTCTGCCCCGAATACGGCGCACCGGACGTCCTGCGAATCGAGAAGCGGCCCGTACCCGTGCCCGGTAGGGGGCAGGCGCGGGTACGGGTGTGCGCCGCGGCCGTCAATTTCCCGGACGTGCTGCTGATCGGCGGCAAATATCAGATCGCCGTTCCACCGCCGTTCGTACCCGGCAGCGAGTTCGCCGGGGAGATCGTGGAATTGGGTCCCGGCTGTGAAGGCCGCGCAGTCGGGGACCCCGTCACCGGCACCGGCCGCTACGGCGCCTTCGCCGATCAGGTGCTCGCCTGCGCCGCGGATCTCACACCGATCCCGGACGGCGTGGACTATCACGCGGCAGCCGCATTCGGTGTCGCCTACCGCACCGCCTACCACTGCCTGCGTTCGGTGGCCGGAGTCGGGCCGGGCGACACTGTGATCGTGTTCGGCGCGGGCGGCGGTGTCGGACTGGCAGCCGTACAACTGGCCGTCGCGCTCGGCGCGAACGTGATCGCGGTGGCGTCCTCGGCCGCCAAACTGGCCACTGCCCACTCCTACGGCGCCACCCATCTGATCGACCACCGCGACGGCGCCCTGCGCCGGCAACTCCGCACCGTCGTCCCCGACGGCGCCACCGCTGTCCTCGACCCGGTCGGCGGCGACCTGTCCGAACCCGCCCTGCGCGCGCTGGGCCGGGGCGGACGCTTCGTCACCATCGGTTACGCCTCGGGTACCGTCCCCCGAATCCCGCTGAACCTGGTACTCGTGAAAGGTCTGCGAATCCTCGGCTTCCAGTTCCAGGATATCGACCCGCACGAATTCGCCCGCAACGAACAGGAACTCACCGACCTGCTTGCCTCCGGCCGCGTATCCCCCCATATCGGCGCCGTATTCCCCCTCGAGCAGGCGTCCGTGGCACTCGGCGAGATCGCCGCCGGTCGAGCCGTCGGCAAGATCCTGCTCGACCCGGGCGCCTGACGTCACCACCCATCGTCGGCGAACGACTCGGGCGCTCTTGGCATTCTGTTGAAATCGCCACCTCCGGCGGGGAGACTGAACAAGCCGCGTTCACGCGCGGGCGGGGATCGGAGGTGGCGTCATGGCCGGAAAACCGGAAAGCAGGACCGGGCCGGATCCGGTGCCGGACGAAGGATCGCCCGCCATCCCCTGGACCGTGCTGACAGCGATCTACTCCATGCTGGGCGTGGCATTGTTCCTCCTCGCCTCGGCCGCGGTTGCCTTCGTCGACCGCTCCCTCGCGACCAGGCCGGCGGATCTGGCCGGCGGGGTGGTGTCGGCGATGGTCCTGGCCGGGCTGTGGATCTGGCTGGCTCTGGCCAGTGAGGCGGGGCGACGCGGGGCACGGATCGCCGGTACAGCGCTTCTCGGAACGAGCGCATCGTTCGTCGGCCTCAGCTTCCTACCGGCGGCCTGGCGGGGGACACCGACGAATGCCTTCTGCCTGTTCGTATTCGCCGTCGCTGTCACCGCGGCCATAGCCCTCGGTACCTTCGGCTACCTCGCACTACCGCTTGCCACTCTCATCTTCGCGGGCGGCCTGATCACCACGTCCACCATCCTCGGGATCCACACCGCGGGAATGAACCTCGTGGTCGACACCATCGTGCTGGCCACGAGCCTTGTCGCGGTCATCGCCCTCTGGCACCCGGCATCGGCGCGCCATTTCTCCCCACCGAGATCCGGATGACCAGGTCGCTCCCCCGCCTCGGGCACGGCGGCGACCGATGCGTTCGGGTACGACCCTAGCGTGGAGTCGCGGGCTCGGCGGATACCGAGGCGCGGCCGCCGCGGCGGGACCTGGCGAACAGGACAGCGGCGACGGCCGCGGGAATGTTCATGAGAAATCCGTACAGGGCGGCCGGCACGGCCATCGTCTCGTTGCCGAGCACGGTGGTCGCAATGGTGATGGCCAGCGCGGCGTTGTGCACGCCGATCTCCATCCCGGCGGCCACGGCGTCGGCGCGTTCCACACCGAAGGCCCGGGGCACCAGATAGCCGACCAGCAGGCTGCACACACAGAGCAGCAAGGCGATCGGGCCCAGCTCCCAGAGATGTTCGGTGACCGTGCCGAATTCCGAGAACAGCGCGGCGGCCACCACGAACACGAGGACACCGGCCGCGGCGATCTTCACCGTGGACTGCCGCCGGCCCGACCAGTCCGGGTAGCGCCGGCGAACCCACATACCCGCCGCCACCGGCACCAGGACCAGGGCGAAAACCTGCACGAACTTCGCGGGATGGAAGACGATCGCCGCGCTGTCCTGCAGGAACAGCGCGTAGGAGACGGCGACCACGAGGGGCAACGTGACCACTGCCAGCACGGAATTGATCGCCGTGAGCGTGATGTTCAGGGCGACGTTACCGCCGGCGATATGGCTGAACAGATTCGCCGAGGTACCGCCGGGCGATGCGACCAGCAGCATCATTCCCACCGCGAGCACCCCGTCCAGGCCGAACAGGTGGATCAGGCCGAAACAGATCAGCGGCAGGACGAGCAGCTGGCAGGCCAGTGCGATCACGGCGGTTTTCGGGTACTTCGCGACCCGGGTGAAATCATCGGCCGTCAAGGTCAGCCCGAGGCCGAACATCACGATCCCCAGCGCGAGCGGTAAAGCTACCGCGAAAAGTGTGGAACCCATATACGTCCTTCCGGCGGTCGAGGCATACCCGGGCCCCGGGCAGCATCGGCCTGGGCCTCGTACCGGGGGCGGGACCCGTGCGCGAGGCGATCATCGATACGGTCGCCTTATATCTTGTCGATGCCCGTATCCTGTGCAAGCCGATGACCTCGAGTCGGCAGGCCATCGCCTGGGCTGCTGTAGCCGCGACGACGGCCCGTTGTTAGAGTCCGCGCTGTACACGTTCTCAGGGCGGGGCGGAATTCCCCACCGGCGGTAATGGCATCCGGGCCGATCCGGACGCACGAGCCCGCGAGCGCCACCATTCGTGGTGGGTCGAGCAGATTCCGGTGCGATCCCGGAGCCGACGGTCACAGTCCGGATGAAAGAGAACGCGGCAGCGGAGAGCCCGGATACGGGCCGCTCCTGTTCGCGTTGCCATGCCCTGGGTGACATAGCGAAGAGGAGTACATTATGTCGCCCGACTCGAACCGCATCGCTCTCGTCGCCGCCCGCTGGCACGCCGATATCGTCGACCGGGCGGTGCAGTCCTGCCGATCCGGGCTCGCCGGGCACGGGTTCACCGAGGTCGACGTGATCGAAGTGCCCGGGGCGTTCGAGATCCCGCTGCGAATCAAACGGCTGGCAGCCACCGGCCGGTACGCCGCGCTCGCCGGCTGCGCCCTGGTGGTCGACGGCGGTATCTACCGGCACGATTTCGTCGCCTCCACTGTGGTGGACGCACTCATGCGGATCCAGCTCGAGGCCGATATCCCGGTGTTCTCTGCGGTTCTCACCCCGCATCACTTCCACGAGCACAGTGAGCATCTGACGTACTTCACGCGGCATTTCGAAACCAAGGGCGCGGAGCTGGCCGACTCCGTCGCGGCCACGCTGGGAGTCGAGGTGCCGTCGCCGGGGAAGTAGGCGGCCCCCGGCGGGCAGCGCCACTGCACCGTGATCAGGCCTCCCGCCCCGGCGCTTTCGGCCGCTGGACCGGGCGGGCGAGCCGGGTCGGGGTGAGCCGGCCGCGCAGCGTCACCGATTCGCCGAGCACCCAGTGGCCGGCCTCGGTGGCTGCGGCCGCGGTGACCGTCTTCTCCGAGGTGAGCAGCAGGCAATCCTGCTTCGCCAGTTCGCAGAGCCGGGCGGCTTCGTTGACGGCATCACCGATCACCGTGAATTCGTAGCGTTGCCGAGCGCCCACATTACCCGCGACGACCCGCCCCTCGGCGATACCTATCGCCGCCTCGAATTCGGCGCTGCCGGTATCGAGCCTGGCCCGGATCGCGCGGCCGCAGGCCAGTGCCGCGCCCGCGGAGTCGGACAGTTGGGCGGGTGTCCCGAAGACGGCCAGTGCCGCGTCGCCTTCGAATTTGTTGAGCAGGCCGCCGTGCTTTTCCACCTCGTCCACCACCACATCGAAGAACCTGTTGAGGATCGTGACCATCTCGGGCGCGCTCAGGGTCGCGGCCATGGTGGTGGAGCCGACTATATCGATGAACAGGGCCGCGGCCTCGACCTCGGCGCCGCCGAGCTCCGGCTTGCCGGCCAGTGCGGCGTCGGCGACCTCGCGCCCGACATGCCTGCCGAACAGATCCCTGATCTCCTCGCGTTCGCGGAGCCCGCCGACCATACCGTTGAAACCGCTCTGCAGTTCACCCAGTTCGGTGCCGTCGTAGACCGCGAGCGTGAGATCGAATTCGCCCTTCTCCACCTCGCGCATCGCCCGGCGCACACCGCTGATCGGGGCAACGGTCGCCGCCAATGTCTGGGTCATCAGCAGGCAGCCGATCACGAGCGCCGCACCGCCGAGCGACAGTACACACACCGCCAGACGTGCGGTGCTCACATCGCCGGTGGTCAGTGCGACCACCGCCACCACCATCAGGCCCGCCACCGGCAGACCCGAACCGACCAGCCACATCAGCAGCGACCGGCCGAAGACGCCGATACCGCTGCGGGAGCGCGAAGTCCGCGCCGACAGCACCCGCGAGGTCACCGGCCGTAACGCGAACTCGATGATCAGGTACGTACTCGCGCACACCACGATCGCGCTGAAGGTGATACCGAAGGCAACCTTGGGGATCAGCCCCGGGTCGGCCAGTCCGGCCAGCAGCGTGAGCACGACCACTCCCCCGAACCACAGCAGCGCCTGGAGCCGCACCAGCCGCCGTGGCACCGCCGCGGCGGCTGCCTGCTGCTTCCCGGTGGGCACCGTATCGGGGTCGAGCGCCCAGCCCAGTGCGCCCAGACCGCGCGCGGTGCCCCACCACACCCCGATCAGCACGGCAACCGCCGCGTACACCGGGGCCGCGACCGCATCGATCAGGATCATCTTCTCGGTGAACACCGACGGTCCCGGTAGCACGAACCCGATCAGCGTGATCGACACGAATACACCGGCCAGGTTGGCCAGCACGATCGGCACCGTCAACAGCAATTGGATACGAAGCCGCCGAATTCCCGCGGCCTCCTCCTCGCGCCCGAGTAGTCGCGACCCCCACGGTGCCGCCGCGAGTGGGTGGTTGCTCCGCGGCATGCTCTGCCCGCCCTTTCCGGATCCACACGTACCGAGTACCGGGTCGACCGGCCCAGCACCCGAACCAGGCATACCACGCCGCCGCACTCCTGACGATCTCCCGGAGCACCGATTCCCTCGCTCCGCGGCGACGCCGCTTCGCCTCACCGACGATCGAGCCTCGCGCGCGTAGGGTCGCGCCATGGCGACTGTTGCTCAACATATGATCTCTGCGCTGCAGGTCAGCGGGGTCGGCCGCGTATACGGGTTGCCCGGCGACAGCTTGAACGGGTTCACCGACGCGATACGGCGGGCGGACGGCATCTCCTGGGAGCATGTGCGGCACGAGGAGGCCGCCGCGTTCGCCGCGACAGCGGATGCCGCGCTGACGGGCCGGCTCGCGGTCTGCGCCGGGAGTTGCGGGCCCGGCAATCTCCATCTGATCAACGGACTGTACGACGCGCAGCGGACCAGGGTTCCGGTTCTGGCCGTCGCCGCGCATATCCCGATCGCCGAGATCGGATCCGGCTACTTCCAGGAAACCCACCCGGAGGAGTTGTTCCGCGAGTGCAGTGTCTACTGCGAGCTGGTCAGCAGCCCGGAGTCGGCCCCGCGGATCGTGGAGATGGCTATGCGGGCGGCCGTGGAAGAAAAGGGGGTCGCCGTCGTGGTGATCCCCGGCGAAGTGTTCCAGAGCCGGCTACCCGACGACCGGTGGAGCACCCGGCCGGTACTACCTTCCCGGTCGGTGGTGCGGCCGGACGACACCACCCTGCGCCGGGCGGCCGACGTCCTGAATGCCGGGTCGCGGGTGACGATTCTCGGCGGGGCCGGCACCGGCGGCGCTCACCACGAGGTCATGCGGTTGGCCGCTACGCTGCAATCCCCGATCGTGCACGCGTTCCGCGGTAAGGAGCACCTGGAGTACGACAACCCGTACGACGTGGGAATGACCGGGTTGCTCGGATACGCATCGGGGTACAAGGCGATCAAAGAAGCCGACGTACTGCTGATGCTCGGTACCGATTTCCCGTATACGCAGTTCTACCCGGAGGACGCCGCGGTCATCCAGGTCGATATCCGCGGCAGCCACCTCGGGCGGCGTACGCCGGTCGACGTGGGCATGGTGGGCAGCGTAGCGGACACAGCCGAAGCGCTGCTGCCGCTGCTCACCCCGAAAACCGATCGGACACACCTCGACCGGTCACTGCGGCATTACCGGCGCACCCGCAAATCGCTCGACGAACTCGCGGTCAACGATCGCGACCGCACCCCGATCAGGCCGGAGTACGTGGCCGGTGTGGTGAACCGGTCGGCTGCCGACGATGCGGTGTTCACTTTCGACGTCGGTTCCCCGACCACCTGGGCGGCGCGTTATCTGACCATGAACGGCCGGCGCCGGCTGACCGGTTCGTTCACCCACGGCACGATGGCCTGCGCCCTGCCGCATGCCATCGGCGCGCAGACGGCCTATCCCGGACGCCAGGTGATCGCCCTCGCCGGAGACGGCGGCTTGACGATGCTGTTCGGCGAGCTGCTCACGCTGGTGCAGAACGATCTGCCAGTGAAGGTGATCGTGTTCAACAACTCGTCACTGAACTTCGTGGAGCTGGAGATGAAGGCGGCCGGGGTGGTGAACTTCGGTACCGGCCTGGACAATCCCGACTTCGGTGCCGTCGCCCGTGCGATGGGAATATGGGGCCGACGGGTCGAGCAGCCGGGCGACCTGGAGCCGGCGATCACAGAGGCGTTGGCCCACGACGGACCCGCGCTCGTCGATGTCGTCGTCGCACGGCAGGAATTGACGATCCCGCCGGCCGTCTCGGCGGAGCAGGCGAAGGGTTTCACCCTCTACGCCATCCGCACCATCCTCGCCGGTCGCGGCGACGAACTGCTCGACCTGGTCACCACCAACGTCGCCCGGCGCATCCTGGATTAGGGGCCCAGAGGCGAGCACAGCGACAGCCTGCCCGGCGCACGGCCGGGTCACGTCCGCGCGTCGCCGGAGTCTGCCGGTCAGACCGCCCGGACCAGCGCCTGGCGACCTCGCAGATCTGCCAGGAGCACCTCGCCGCTGTGGAAGGTTTCGAGGTTTTCGTCCGCGCGCTCCGGGATTCCCGCCGCGCCGAGCGCGCAGCGTTTGAACGCCCGGGCGGCGGTGCTCAATCGGTGGTGCGCCGTGAAAACCCGGCAGGCGAGTTCATCGGGCAGATCGTCACCCCAGACCGCCAGTTCGGTGAGCCCTTTGTCGAGGCAGTCGATGGCCCCTCGGCGAACCCATTCGTTGGTGACGAACACATCGGGTGCCAGCAGCACGCTTTCCGGCCAGGTGGCGTGCACCGGGGAGGCCAGGGCGGTGGTCAGGTCCAGGACGGTGGCGCCGAGGATCTCCAGGGGCCGGACATCGTCGTGTTCCGTGAGTACGGCGACCACTTCCCAGCCGCCCATCATCCGGTCGAAGATGAAACCGCCCGCGTACCGGACCGCATCCACCGTATTCGGGGCGACAATTGCCAGCCGGTGCCGCAGCGGATGGCGCCGGGCGTGCGCGCGCACGAGATCGACCGGATGCAGGCCCGCGCGGATTTCGCACTCGGTGTCGAAGAGGCAATCATCGCGCTCATCCCGTGAACCGATCACCGGGTACTCCGTTCGATAAACCAACTGTTGAAACAGTAGGTTCGAACGCGCTTATGTGATGTGCCTCTCACCAAATATCCAGTGTGCTATACATCACAGGCCGAGGTCTTTGGCAATGATAACTTTCATGACCTCGCTGGTGCCCGCGTAGATACGGGCCACCCGGGCATCGGTGTAGAGCCGGGCGATCGGATACTCCATCATGTAGCCGTAACCGCCGAACAATTGCAGGCAGCGGTCCACGGTACGGGCCTGGGTTTCGGTGGCGAACAGTTTCACGCGGGCGGCGTCCGCGCCCGAGAGCTGCCCGTGCACCAGATCGAGCACCGCCCGGTCCACCATGGTCTGCGCGGCCTCGACCTCCGCGGACATGGCGGCGAGTTCGAATTTGGTGTTCTGAAACGAGGCCACGGGTGTTCCGAATGCCTTGCGTTCCCGCACATATTCGATGGTCGCGGTTACCGCGGCCCGGGCTTGCGCCACCGAACCCACCGCCACCGTCATCCGTTCCTGCGGCAGATTGTGGCCCAGGTAGCCGAAGGCGACGCCTTCGGCCCCCAGCCGGTTGGCCACCGGGACCCGCACATCGGTGAACGACAGTTCCACCGTGTCCTGGACTCTGCAGCCCATCTTGTCCAGCACCCGGCCGCGTTCGAAGCCGGGCATCTCGTCCTCGATAACGAGCAGGGTGAGCCCGGCGCGCCGATTCGCGGGGTCGGTAGCGGTCCGCGCGACCACGATCACCAGATCGGCGAGCAGGCCACCGGTGATGAACGTTTTCGCGCCGTTGAGGATGTAGTGGTCGCCGTCGCGGACGGCGGTGGTGCGGATACCGGCCAAATCCGAACCGGTACCGGGTTCGGTCATGGCGATGGCGGTGAGCAGGCTGCCGTCGGCCAGGCCGGGAAACCAGCGGGCCCGCTGGTCACCGTCGGCGTATTCGAGGAAGTACGGCAGGATCACATCCAGCTGGGTGCGCACCGTACCGAGGGTGACCAGCGCGCGCTGCGCCTCCTCCTGCAGCACCACGTTGTACCGGTAGTCCCGGGCACCCATACCGCCGTATTCCGCGGGAACAGCGGTGCCGAGCAGGCCGAGTCCGCCGAGCCGGCGAAACACCGCACGCGGCATCTGTCCCTGTTTCTCCCATTCGGGATAGTTCGGGACGACTTCCTTTTCGATGAACTCCCGGGCGAGGTCCCGGAAGGCCTCGTGGTCGGGGGTGAACAGATCGCGGCGCATATTCGTCCTAAGAGATCAATTCGACGACGGTGGCATTCGCCGTGCCGCCGCCTTCACACATGGTCTGCAAGCCATAGCGAATTCCGTTGTCCTGCATGTGGTGCAGCATCCGGGTCATGAGTACGGCACCGGAGGCCCCCAGCGGATGTCCCAGCGCGATGGCACCGCCCAGCGGATTGACCCGGCCGGGGTCGGCTCCGGTTTCCGCGAGCCAGGCCAGCGGGACCGGCGCGAATGCCTCGTTCACCTCGAACACCCCGATATCGGCGAGCGACAGTCCCGCTTTCCGCAGCACCTTCTCGGTGGCCGGGATGGGGCCGGTGAGCATGAGCACCGGGTCGGCGCCGGCCACCGCACCGGCCCGATACCGGGCGAGCGGACGCACACCGAGCTGGGCGGCCAGCTCTGCCGTGGTGATCAGCAGGGCAGCGGCACCGTCGGAGATCTGGGAGGAGTTACCGGCATGGATGACGCCGTCGTCCTGGAACGCCGGTTTCAGGTTCGCCAGTTTCTCCGCACTGCTGTCGCGCCGGACTCCTTCGTCGGCGACGACCACACCGCCTTCGGCGTATTCGCCGGCGGGCGCGGTGACCTCGACGATCTGCTCGTCGAATGCCCCACGGTCCTGCGCCGCGGCGGCGAGTTCATGCGACCGCGCCGAATATTCGTCGAGAACCGAGCGGCCGAAACCCCATTTCGCGGCGATCATTTCGGCCGAGATCCCCTGATTGAAGGAGAAATCGTCGTAGCGCGACAGCACGGCCGGGCCGTACGGCTGTCCGGTGGCGCGCGCGGCCCCCAGCGGCACCCGGCTCATCACCTCGACGCCCCCGGCGACGACGATATCCTGCTGTCCCGACATCACCGCCTGCGCCGCGAAGTCCAGCGCCTGCTGACTCGCCCCGCAGGCCCGGTTCACCGTCGTCCCCGGAATCGATTCCGGCCACCCCGCCGCCAGTACGGCGAAACGGCCGATATTGCTGGACTGGTCGCCGACCTGCGAAACACAACCCCATACGACGTCGTCGATGAGCTGCGGGCTCACCCCGGTCCGCTCGGCCAGCTCCCGCAGCACCACCGCGGACAGGTCCGCGGCATGCATCGCGGACAACCCGCCCTTCCGTTTACCGATCGGCGTACGCACCGCACCGGCGATCACTACTTCCCGCATCCAACCCACTCCGTTCCGAAACGTCGCGCCGTTGCTGTCCACACCCGGCGCGCCTGGAGCCGTCCCTCTCGACCCGGCTTGTTCGCCGCTGCCCTCACATCATCACGAACCGGCGCGCCCGCGTCCGCTCTTTCTCCAGCTGAACAGATCACGGGCCGCCCGCTCAGCCCACGGCTGCACACCTCTGCGGCCCACGGCACAGCCGGGTTACTCATTTTCCCGGCGCCTGACGGTCTTCGGCTGCTCCGGCCGGACACTGTTCCCTGCGGATGGCAGGGACCATTCGCCGGTGAAGTGGGGGGCACGTTTCTCGGCAAAAGCCCTGTATGCCTCGGGAGCATCGACGGTGGCGAAATTGACGCCCTGGGCACGGGATTCGGCGGCCAATGCCTCGTGGAGCGTCGCATCGGCCCCCGCGTTGAGCAGTGCCTTGGTCTGGGCGAGGGCGACCGGCGGACCGGCCGCGAGCCGGGCGGCGAGATCGGCGGTGAACTCGCCGATCTCGTCGGCGGCGACGATCCAGGTGACCAGGCCGAGTGCTTCGGCCTGCGCGGCGTCGATGGTTTCGGCCAGCAGGGCGAGGCGTTTCGCCTGCTGTAACCCGATCAACTTCGGCAGCAGCCAGGAGCCGCCCAGGTCGAGCGAGAGGCCGCGCCGGGCGAATATCTGCGCGAAGGTAGCGTCCGGGGTGGCCACCACGAGATCGCAGCCCAGTGCCAGATTCCAGCCGGCGCCGACCGCCACCCCGGTCACCTTCGCTACGGTCGGGGTCGGTAGTTCGTGCAGTTGCAGCGCCAGATCGCTGAAGATCCGCATCTTGTCCATCGGGTGCCGGGCATCGGGTACCGAGATATCGGCGCCGGAACAGAAGGCGCCACCGGCGCCGGTGAGCACCAGGGCACGCACCGACCGGTCCATCCCGGTATCGCGCAGGACATCCGCCAGGTCGCGCCACATGGCCCAGGTCATCGCGTTCTTGCGATGGGGGCGGTTGAGAGTAACGGTCCGGATGCCGTCGTGGTCGGCGACGATCAGTTCACCGTCGCTCACGGCGTTCACTTCCCCGTCGCCCACGGCGATCACGGCTGATTCCGTTCGACCGGCACAGCACCGTATTCGGAGCCGATCACATTCGCCGCCCGAAGCGCGGCGATTTCCGCCGTGGTCCGGCCCAGCTCGCGCAGGACCGCGTCGGTGTGTTCGCCGAGGCCCGGTACCGCGCCCATCGGCGGTTCGAACCCCTCGACGACGGCCGGTGGTAGCAGCGCCGGGATCGGCCCGCCGGGAGTGTCGATCTCGCGCCAGCGCTCGCGGGCGGTGAGCTGCGGATGGTGGAGGACGTCGGTGGCGGTGTTGTAGCGGGAGTTCCCGATACCAGCGTCGTCGGCGGCTTTCTGCACCTCGGCGAGGGTGTGTCCGGCGCACCAGGCGCCGATGGCTTCGTCGAGCTCCTGGCGATACCGCACCCGGTCGGAATTGGTGCCGAACCGGGAGTCCTCGGCCAGATCGGCCCGGCCGAGGACATCGCGCGCCAGACGTTGCCATTCGCGGTCGTTGGTGGTGCCCAGGACAACCGTCTGCCCGTCACCGGTGGCGTAGGCGCCGTAGGGGGCGACCGCGGGCGAGCTCATCGCGAGCGGCTGCTGTTCGACACCGGAATGCCGGGTGTAATTGAGGTGGTAACCCATCATTTCGGCCATGGTGTCGAACAGGCTGAGGCTGATCGCGCCACCGGCCGGGCCGGTATCCCGGTAACGCCCGCACAGGGTCGCCAGGATCGACAGCGCCGCGTACAGGCCGGTGGTCACATCGGCCACCGCCGGACCCGGTTTCGCGGGTTCACCGGGCCGTCCGGTCACCGCGCAAACCCCGGACTCGGCCTGGACCAGCAGGTCGTAGGCGCGTTTGTGTGAGAGCGGCCCACCCGCGCCGAAACCGTCGATTTCCAGCGCGATCAGCCGGGGATACCGTTCGGCGAGCGCGGCCGGGGCCAGTCCGAGCCGTGTGGTGGCGCCGGGCGCGAGGTTGGATACCAGCACATCGGCACGGGCCAGCAGTTCGTGCAGTATCCGCGCGCCGCATTCGGATTTCAGGTCCAGGGTCACCGATTCCTTACCCCGGTTCACCCATACGAAATGCGCGGCCTGCCCGGCCACTACATCGTCGTAGTGCCGGGCGAAATCCCCGCCCACCGGGTTTTCCACCTTGATCACCCGGGCCCCGAAATCGGCGAGGGTGCGGGTGCACATGGGCGCCGAAACGGCCTGCTCCAGCGCCACCACCAGCACCCCGGACAGCGGACCGGCGGCCGGCATCACATCACCATGCCGCCGTCGACCGGCAGCACCTGGCCGGTGACGAAGGACGCCGCGTCGGAGGCCAGGAATACGAAGGCGCCGGCCACTTCGCCGGGTTCGGCCCAGCGACGCAGCAGGATGCGGTTGATCATCTGTTTCGCGAATTTCTCATCCGTGCGGATGGTTTCGGTCATCGACGTGGCGGCCAGCGGGGCCAGCGCGTTGACGAGGATGTTCTTGCGGGCGAGTTCGCGGGCCAGCGATTTGGTGACCCCGATGATGCCGGCCTTGGCGGCGGAATAGTTCACCTGCCCGAGCGTTCCGGTGAGCCCCGCCGACGAGGTGACATTGATGATCCGCCCGGTGCCGTCGGTTGCGAGATACGGTAGCGCGGCCTGACTGCAGTTGAAGGTGCCCAGTACATGGACATCGAAGATCTTGCGCATCGATTCCGGCGTGGTTCCGGGGAACATGGCGGGCGCGGTGATCCCCGCATTGTTCACCAGGATATGTATTTTCCCGCTGCCCAATTCGGCTGCCTGCGCGGCGGCCGCCACGGCGGATTCCGGGTCCGCGACATCGAGCGCGCAGGCCCGTGCGGTACCGCCGTCCGCGGTGATCTTCTCGGCGACCGTCCCGGCCGCGGCACCGTCGAGATCGGTGACCAGCACCGCCGCCCCCTGGCCGGCCAGCGCCCGCGCCACCGCCGAACCGATACCGCCCGCGCCACCGGTGACCAGCGCGGCGCGGCCGGTCAGATCGAATAGTCCGTTTTTCGCTGCCATCAGTAACTCCTCGGCATACCCAACACGTGCGACCCCAGATAGTTGAGGATCATTTCCTGACTGATCGGCGCGATCCGCATCACGCGTGACTCCCGGAAATACCGGGAGATGTGATATTCCTCCGAATAACCCATGCCGCCGTGCGTCTGCATCGCGCGGTCGGCGGCCTCGAAACCGGCTTCGGCGCACAGATATTTGGCGGTATTGGCCTCCCGGCCACAGGGTTTGCCCTGGTCGTACAACCAGGTCGCTTTCCGCAGCACCAGTTCCGCGGCGTCCAGCCGGGTCAGCGAATCGGCCAGCGGGAATTGGATGCCCTGGTTCTTGCCGATGGGCCGCCCGAAAACCTCGCGCTCGTTCGCGTAACGCACCGCGCGATCGAGTGCGACCCGCCCGATCCCGAGCGCTTCGGCCGCGATCAGCATCCGCTCGGGATTGAGGCCGTCGAGCAGATACTCGAATCCGCGGCCCTCCTCCCCCACCCGGTCTTCCACCGGAATCCGCAGATCGTCGATGAACAATTCGTTCGACGACACCGCGTTGCGGCCCATTTTCGGAATGGGCCGGATATCGACGTGATCGCGGTCGAGATCGGTGAGGAACAGCGTCATACCGCTGGTCTTCTTCTCGACCTCGTCGTACTTGTGGGTGCGGGTGAGCAGCAGGATCTTCTCCGATTCCAGCGCTTTGGAGATCCACACCTTGCGTCCGTTGACCACGTAGTGGTCGCCGTCGCGGCGGGCGAAGGTGGTGATCCGGCTGGTGTCCAGGCCCGCGCCCGGTTCGGTGACGCCGAAGCAGACGTGCAGGTCACCGCGGGCGACCAGGGGCAGGGTGCGCTGTTTCAGCTCCGCCGAACCGTGCACGATCACGGGCTGCATACCGAACAGGGACAGGTGAATCGCGGTGGCGGCGTTCATACCGCCACCGGACCGCGAGACCTGCTCGGCCAGGATCGAAGCCTCGGTGATCCCGAGCCCGTGCCCGCCGTATTCCTCGGGGATACAGATACCCAGCCAGCCGCCGTCGGCAATTGCCCGGTAGAACTCGGTGGGGAACTGGTGATCCCGGTCCTTCTCCATCCAGTATTGATCGTCGAATTTCCGAGCCAGTTCGGCCACCGAATCCCGGATCAGCCGCTGATCCTCGGACAGTTCGAAACTCATACCGTCGGACACATCAACTCCTCTCGTCGCCGCCCCGCGGCCTGGCGGTCGCCCGCTCTCGTCGCAGCAGATCACTGCCCTCGCTCGGATCAACTCACCTCGGGCCGGGACATCTACTCCGGACAGGGCGGGCGTCACCCCGAATCGAACAGTTCGCCACCGTGCTGCCGAAGCGGCTCGCCGCTGTACCCGCCGGAGCAGCGTCCCGTTCCCGCCGCAGGCTCACCGCTGTGGCATCCCGACCTCGCCGAGTTCCTGATCCGGCGCACCGGGCAGGCGACCGGCGAGCTGGGCCAAGTCGTAGGACTGCCGGGCCATCCAGTACCGCAGCACCCCGGTGAGCGAATAGCGAAGGAACAGTGCCGCGCCCACGATGCTCGACGCGACCCCGGCCAGGGCGAGGATGATCGCATCGCGCTGGACGAGCGCATCGGAGGTGTTGTTGGACACCAGATAGCCCAGCACGATCACCACCGGTCCGAGGATCAGCAGGGTGACACCGACCCGCAGCCACAGACCACCGCGGCCGGCGGCGGGATCGGGGATCTTCAGCTCCGCGAGCTCGGAGACGAAACGGTCCGCACGGGTGGATTCGGTCATGGGGCACTTCCAAGATAGAGGGTGGCCAGTTGATTGCGGAGCCCGAGATCGGGCGGGCCGTGATGTTCGACGCGGCCGCGGACCAGTACCGCGGCGGTATCGGCGATTTCGAGTACCGCGGCGGCGAACTGTTCGACGATCAGCACCGCCACTCCCTGCTGGGCGATTTCGGCGACCTGCCCGTAGAGCCGTTTCACCACCAGCGGCGCGAGTCCCATGGACAATTCGTCCAACAGCAGCACGGCCGGGTCGGTGGCCAGGCCGCGGGCCAGTGCCAGCATCTGCTGTTCGCCGCCGGAGAGGGTGCCCGCGGTCTGTCCGGCGCGCTGCGCCACGATCGGGAACCGCGCGAACGCGATTTCCTCGATCTCCGCCACCGGGCGGCCGGTGAACGACATCATCAGCAGGTTGTCGCGGACGGTGAGATTGGGGAAGATACCCCGGCCCTCCGGAATGAGGCAGACACCGGCGCGGGCGAGGTCGCGTGGATCGACGCCGTTGACCGTGCGCCCACCGAGCCGCAGTGCACCCGCGGCGACCGGATGCACTCCGGCGGCCACTTTCAATGTGGTGGTCTTACCGGCGCCGTTGGGCCCCAGCAGCGCGACCACCTCCCCCACGCGCACACTCAGATCGACACCGTGCAGGACGGTGATCGCGTCGTAGGCGGCGCGGATTGCGCTCAGTTCCAGCAGTGCGGTCACGAGCCCCCCAGATACGCCGCCAGGACTCGTTCGTCGCGGCGGATCGCCTCGGGCGGTCCGCCGGCGATCACAGTGCCGAGGTCGAGAACGTAGACCTGGTCGCAGACGCTCATCACCAGCCCCATGTCGTGTTCGACCAGCACCACCGCGGTTCCGTCGGCGGCCACCGAACGAAGCAGTTCGGCGAAGCGATCCGTTTCCGCACTGTCCTGCCCGGCGGCGGGTTCGTCGAGCAGCAGCAGGGTGGGCCGCACCGCCAGCGCGCGGCCGACCTCGACGAGCCGGGCCAGACCGGTGGGCAGTGAATCGGCCGGATCCCCGGCGCGTTCGCCGAGACCCAGCCGGCCGATGATCTCGTCGACGACCTTGTCCGCCTGCCGGCGTCGCGGACCGAGTTCCGCGGCGACGAGCAGGTTGTCGCGGACCGAGAGACGGCCGAAGAGCTCCAGCCGCTGGAAGGTCCGCGCCATACCGCGCCGGGCGCGGCGCGCCGGGCCCAGCGCGGTGATATCGCGACCGGCCAGCCGGACTCGTCCGCGCACGGGCCGGCGCAGTCCGCAGATCACGTCGAACAGCGTGCTCTTGCCGGCCCCGTTCGGTCCGATCAGTCCGGTGACCTCGCCCGCTTCGGCCCGCAGCCCGGCGCCGTCGAGGGCGCGCCGGCCACCGAAGGTGACGGTGATATCGCTAACGTCCAGCAGCGATGGCATGATCGAGCACCTCCTTGTCCGCCGGCCGCCACGGCCGTTTCACGCCCCACCATTCGACGGGCACATCCGCTTCGCCCGCGGCCGTACGTTGTTCCCGGTTGTTCGACCAGAACCGGATTGCGAAGACGGCGAGCAACGAGCCCCAGAAGAACATCCAGCCGTCGATCACCCCGGCCGACCGCACCAGCCACAGCGCAACCGGTACAGCGACCATCAGCACCAGCGTCACCCGGTTGCGGATCGCCGCCTCGAATCCGGCCCGGATACGGGTTACCGCCCCGTGGCTCACCACGCCGCCGCCGAAGGCGATACCGGCCAGCGCCGGAAGGACGTGGACGAGGTTCTCGGTCGACGGGAACAGCACCGGAATCGCGAGCATCGGCCCGTAGAGTGCGACACCGACGAACAGGCCGTTGCCGAGGGCGGCGAGTCCGGCGAACACCGCGACCAGGAAGATCGGCAGACCGGCCACGAAATTGAACTGTTCTGGGGTCACCGAGCCCAGCTGCATTCCGAACAGCGCGCCGCCGAGCCCGGCCAGACCGGCGCTCAGCGCGAAAACCGCCACTTTGGCGCCCAGCAGATTACCGCCGAGGGTGGCGTAGGCGGCTTCGCTGTCGCGCAAGGCGATGAGGCGGCGGCCGAACCGCCCGCGCCGCAACGCCGCGATACCGAGCGTGGCCCCCGCCAGGCAGACCGCCGCGAATACGGTGGTGCTCGCGGCGGTCTCGAGCCGCAGCCCGAACAGGTTCGGCCCGGACACCTCCACCGAACCCTGGTCGAAGAACGAGACCTGCACGCCCGCGATATCGAAGGACGGGAGGGTGAAGATCCATCGATCGAGCACCACCGCGAAGGCCGCGGTTCCCAGCGCCAGATAGACACCCGAAAGGCGTAGTGCCGGAACCGCGATCAGCGTCCCGGCCAGTGCGGCGATTGCGACGGCCGCGAGCAGCCCCCACAGTTCGCCGTCCGGTGCGAGTTGCCCGTAGGCGATCGCCCCGATTCCGGCCATGCTCAACTGGCACAGCGAGATCTGCCCGGCGTACCCGGACAACGGCACGAACGACAGCGCGATCACCCCGAAGGCGAACATCGGCCCGTAGGCGATCAGATCGCTCTCCCCGAGCGTGGTGGCGACTATCAGGCCGATGATCACGATCAACGCCGCGAAGAACACCGCACCGCCGCGCGACGGTGTGGGCACCGCGCTGAGTTTGCGGTCGCGACCGCGCAGCCGCCCGTGCGGGAACAGCAGCAGCGCCGCGAACAACAGCAGCGCGGGCGCCGCCAGTCGCAGGCCCGGCAGGTACTCGTTCTGCGGCAGGTACCCGGTGAGGTAGCTCTCCATCAGACCCACCACGATGGCGCCGAGGAAGGTCATGGGCAGGCTGCGCAACCGGCCGAAGATCGCCGCGGTGTAGGCGCTGACGATCAGCAGCGACAGTGTCGCGGCGTCCAGCGAGACCGTGGGGGCGATGAGAATTCCGCCCACCGCTGCCAATTCGATGCCCAGGATCCAGGCGACCCGGTTGGCGCGGACCGGGTCGGCGCCGGTGAGCCCGGCCAGGGCCCGGTCGTCGACGGTGGCCCGCATCTCCGCGCCGGTTCGGGTGTTGAACAGCAGAACCCGCAGCGCCACCGCGACCGCGATCGCGACCAGCATGGTCAACGCCTGATGCCAGGTGATGGTGGCGGCGCCGACCCGGATCGGTTCCGTGCGGGCGAAGAAGGTGGGCAGCGTACGCGCGTGCATCGGGTTCCAGATCCAGCGCGCGGTGGCGATGAGTCCGCTCAACAACGCGACGGTCATCACCAGTTTCTCCGCGTCGCCCAGCCCCTGGGCCGAACGCAACGCCCGTTCCACCAGCAGACCCGACAGCGGCGCCGGCACCAGCAGCACGATCGCCAGTGCCACCGGTACCGGTACCCCCCAGCCGGCGGTGAGCTGCCAGTAGGAGAAGGCCGCCATCATCCCGGCCGCGCCGTGCGCGAAATTGAAGATTCCGGTGGTCGTATGGGTGAGCACCAGGCCGCTGCCGATCACGGCGTAGACGGCGGCGGTGCTCAGCCCGACGATCCCGAAGGCGAGGAATTGCTCCATGATCGGTTACTTGACGTCCGCCATGGTCTTGCCGACATCGGCGAGCGTCAGCGGTTCGCCGTAGTCACCGGTGTACCGGAAGGGCGGGGTATCGCAGCGGAACAGTCCGTTGTCGGGGCCGAAATCGGCGGCCTGCCAACCCTCCGGGGTGGCCTGCATGGCGTTGAAGCAAGTCGGGGCGGGGTCCTGCGCCGACAGGTCGTTCGGGCTGTGCAGCCCGCCGCCGGTCCACTCGGTTTCCCTCTTCGCCGTTTCCACCAGGCAGGTACGGGTGAGTTCGGACCCGCAGGCGCTCGCGGCTTTCGCGAACAAGAGCCAGGCCGAGAACGCGCGGGTGGCGGGCAGGGTGATCTCCGCGTCGGGTGCGTACTTCTCGTACAACTGCTGCAGTTGCTGCATGGCCGGGGATCGGTCGGCCAGTTGCAGGGGCACGACACCGCCGAGATCGACGATATTGTTCTGGAAACCCGCCGAACGACCCAGCAACTCGATGTAATCGGGCCCGAAGGCGTTGTTGGTGGGATCGATCCAATCCAGCTTGTAGTCCATCGAGGTCAGTTTCTCCTCGAGCTTGGCCAGCGGACCGTCCTCGCCGAGCCAGATCAACCCGCGGACTCCGCTGTTCTTGATCGCCTGCGCGTAGGGTGTCCAGTCGGTGACGCCGCCCACCGGGTACAGCTCGTTGTAGATCACCTTCGCGCCCATGGCCTCCAGCGATTCGACGGCCTTGGCGCCGAGGACTTTGGTCACCGGGGAGTCACCGTTGATGATTCCGATAGCACCGGCCGACTGCGGATACGCCTCTGTGGTCAGCCACCGGCGCGAGGCGTGGTAGGGGTCGTAGTGGGCGTAGGTGCTCTGTGAGGCGATCACCTGAATATCGGTGCCGAGATTCTGCTGCTGGGAGACCTGCGCGGGAAAGTCCGGGAGGGTGCATTCCAGCCGTTCTTTCACACCGAGCCCGTCCAGCCCGGCACCACCGCCGACCAGCGCGAAATCGGTGCGGCAGGCTTCCACCATCTTCTGGCGTACGGCCATCAGCTTGGAATCGTGGATTTCGGTGGTGAGGGTGCGGCCGTTGATCCCGCCGGCCGCGTTGCACCAGGAGGTGAAAACTTTGGCGGCGTCGACGAATTCCGGGTTCTTGGAGTAGCCGACATCGGTGAAGACTCCGACGGTGATCCCGGTATCGGTGACCCCCTGCGTGGGGGCACCGGAGGCGTCCCCGTCCTGGCAGACACCGGTCAGGTCGCCGAAGTCGGCGACCACGGTATCGCCGGCAGACGAGTTGCCGGTTTCGCTGCCGCTGCGGCCGGAGCAGCCGGCGGTGGCCAGGAGCGCCAGGGCGAGCAGAACGGCGGCTGTTCGCTTCGGTCTCACGATGGTCCTTTCTGCGCCGGCCCCCATCGGCCGGCCGATCGTGATCGGGCGAGAGACCCGCCCGCACACCGAGTACGCCTCGCGATATCCGGCCGCACGGCCGTGTATCCAACTCTCGGTGAATGAAAACTAGCTTCTCACTTATCGAGAATCAATATCCTGTTTTTCGGGTACACATCGATACGGACCACCACACCGGCGGTAACACGAAGTCGGCCGCGAGGACCGCAGCAACGGACGCACCACCTGTCCATAAGCCTTCACGTTGACTATCGGGACCGGGCGTGAAAATCTGTTTCCGAAAGCGAGAATATCATTCTCATCGAGAGGAGGCGCGATGCGAGTACCGCCGCTGCCCGCAGACCGGTGGGACGAGGACGTCGACGACGCGCTACGAGTGATGCTGCCGCGCCGGCTGCGCAACCCGGACTCGGCGAGCAACGCCCTGTCCACACTCGTCCGGCATCCCGCGCTGACCAAGGCGTTTCTCACCCTGAACGTCCACCTGCTGTTCCGGTCCCCGCTGCCGGCCCGGCTGCGCGAAATCGCCATCCTGCGCGTCGCGCACCTGCGGGACTGTATCTACGAGTGGAACCACCATCGCGAAGCCGCACTGGGGGAAGGGATCACCGCCGACGAGATCGCCGGGATCGCCCGGGGCGAAGCCGCCGACCCGGTCGACCGGCTGATCCTGCGCGCCGTCGACGAACTCGACGAGAAGTCGAACCTGTCCGACGCCACCTGGGACGGACTGTGCGCGCATCTCGACGAGCAGCAGCGGATGGACCTGATCTTCACCATCGGCACCTACAACATGCTTGCCGCGGCCTTCAACACCTTCGGCATCCGATCCGAGTACGAGAGGTAATCCCTTGGCACACTTCAACAAACCTGCGGCAGGCAGCTGGACCGAGCACTATCCGGATCTGGGCACCGAACCGGTCGACTACTCCGACTCCATCGACCCCGGATTCTACGAAGACGAGCGCGAAGCAATCTTCAAGAAGACCTGGCTCAACGTCGGCCGGGTGGAGCGACTGCCGCGCAAGGGCAGCTATTTCACCAAGGAACTCTCGGCGGCCGGCACCTCGCTGATCATCGTGCGCGGTAACGACGACGAAATCCACGCCTACCACAACGTCTGCCGGCACCGCGGCAACAAACTCGTCTGGGACGACTTCCCCAATGAGGAGACCTCGGGCTTCTGCAAACAGTTCACCTGCAAATACCACGCCTGGCGCTACAGCCTCGAAGGCGAACTGACCTTCGTCCAGCAGGAGAAGGAATTCTTCGGCCTGGACCGCGCCGACTACGGACTCAAGGATGTGCGCTGCGAGGTGTGGGAGGGGTTCATCTTCATCAACCTCGACCACGATGCCGAACCGCTGACCACCTTCCTCGGCCCGATGATCAAAGGGCTGGAGGGTTATCCGTTCCACGAGATGACCGAGGTGTTCAGTTACAGGGCCGAGGTCGGCAGCAACTGGAAACTGTTCATCGACGCGTTCGCCGAGTTCTATCACGCGCCGATCCTGCATATGAAGCAGGCGGTCAAGGACGAGGCCGACAAACTGGCCGGTTACGGCTACGAAGCCCTGCACTACGAACTGCAACCACCGCATTCGATGATCTCGTCGTGGGGTGGGATGGCGCCGCCCAAGGACCTGAACATGGTCAAACCGATCGAGCGCATCCTGCGCAGCGGTCTGTTCGGCCCGTGGGACCGCCCCGATATCGAGGGCCTGGATCCGCTGCCCGTCGGAATCAACCCCAGCGGCCACCGTGCTTGGGGCGTGGACGAATTCGAAATCTGGCCGAACTTCTCGCTGCTGTTCTGGGCGCCCGGCTGGTACCTCACCTACCACTACTGGCCGACCGCGGTGGACCGGCACATCTTCGAGGCCAACCTGTACTTCGTACCGGCAAAGACAGCTCGGGAACGGCTGGCCCAGGAACTCGCGGGTGTGACCTTCAAGGAGTACGCGCTGCAGGACGCGAACACCCTCGAAGCCACCCAGACGATGATCGCGACCCGCACGGTGACCGATTTCCCGCTCAACGATCAGGAGATCCTGCTCCGCCACCTGCACAAGACCGCCCAGAAGAAGGTCGAGGAATACCGCAATGGCAATTGCTGACAACGAATCGAAGGCTCTACCGGACGAATTCGCCGATCTGGCGCGGTTCGCGGACTGGATCCTGCCAACCGAGCCCGAGCGGTACGCCAAACGGCTGGCCTCCACGATGCCGCAGATGCAGGCCTTCTACGACGCCGGGATGGCGCGGCTCGAAGACGCCATCGCCTACTGCGACCGGTTCGACCTCGACGATCTGCCCGACGACGCCCGCAACCTGTTCCATCTCATGCAATCGCTGGTGATGGCCTCGTTCCCGGTGGAGGTCTGGAAGCAGCCGCGGGTACCCGACAGCGGCGCGGCCTACCTGGACATCGTGCGCGAGCCGGTGGTGTAACCGTGTTGACGCTACGAGCCGCCGGGCTGCTCGATGTGGATTCCGGCGAGATCATCCGGCCCGGCATCCTGCGCGTCGACGGTGACCGGATCGTCGGCGTCGGCGGGGAACCGGAGGGTGAGGTCATCGACCTCGGCGATCTCGTCCTGCTGCCGGGGCTGATGGATATGGAGGTCAACCTCCTGATGGGCGGCCAGGGTGAAACCGGGCTGAGTTCCTCGGTGCAGGACGACCCGCCACTGCGGATGCTGCGCGCGGTCGGTAATGCCCGGCGTACGCTGCGCGCCGGGTTCACCACGGTGCGCAACCTCGGGTTGTTCGTCAAGACCGGCGGATACCTGCTGGACGTCGCGCTCGGCAAGGCGATCGACGCCGGCTGGATCGACGGTCCGCGGATCGTGCCGGCGGGCCATGCCATCACCCCCACCGGCGGGCATCTCGATCCCACCATGTTCTCGGCCTTCGCCCCCGATGTGCTGAAGCTGACCCTCGAAGAGGGCATCGCCAACGGTGTCGACGAGGTACGCAAGGCGGTGCGGTATCAGATCAAACACGGCGCCCAACTGATAAAGGTCTGCGTTTCCGGCGGCGTGATGTCGCTGACGGGCGCGCCCGGCGCACAACACTATTCGACCGAGGAACTGTGCGCGATCGTGGACGAGGCGCACCGCCGCGGCCTGCGGGTGGCCGCGCACACCCACGGCGCGGACGCGGTGAAAGAGGCCGTCCGCGCCGGGATCGACTGTATCGAACACGGTTTCCTGATCGACGACGAAGCCATCGACCTCATGGTCCGGGAGGGCACCTATATGGTGCCGACCACGCGGCTGGCCGATGCCATGGATGTCTCCGAGGCGGCGCCGGAGCTCCAGGCCAAGGCAGCCGAGATGTTCCCTCGCGCCCGGACCTCGGTCAAAGCCGCCTTCGACGCGGGCGTGCAGATCGCCGTCGGCACCGACGCGCCGGCGATCCCGCACGGCCGCAACGCCGACGAACTGGTGGCACTGGTCGAGCGCGGACTCGATCCGCTATCGGTACTGCGCGCGGCAACGGTCGTCGCGGCCGAACTCATCCAGGTCTCCGACCGCGGCCGGCTCGCCGAAGGGCTGCTGGCGGATGTGATCGGGGTACCCGGCGACCCCCTGGCCGATATCACCGTCACCCAGCAGGTGCGGTTCGTGATGAAAGGCGGAAAGGTCTATGGCGGCAACCGATGACCTGATCGAGATCCAGCAGTTGCTCGCCCGCTACGCGGTGACCATCACCAAGGGCGATATCGACGGCCTGATCGGCGTATTCACCACCGACGGCAGCTACCGCGCCTTCGGCGACACCTACACCCTCGACGTGTTCCCCGAACTCGTCGCCGCGGCGCCGAAGGGCTTGTTCCTCACCGCAACCCCACTGATCGAACTGGACGGCGATACCGGCACCGGCACCCAGCCGCTGTGTTTCGTGGAGCAGTCGACCCACGATATGCGTATCGGCTACTACACCGACACCTACCGGCGCACCGCACAAGGCTGGCGGCTGGCCACCCGGGCAATGACCTTCATCCGGCGCAGCGGTGACCACGATTCCGGTATCCCCCACGCCTTCGAGCGGCCGTCGGCATGAACGGGTCAGGCCCGCAGGCGGCAGCGCAGCGTCACCACGCAGGGCCCCCGCACATGCCCCGTGAACACCATATGAATGGGTCAGGCGGGAGGAAGCAGCGTCACGCCACGACGCAAGGCGCTCGCTCATGTCCTGGGCAAAACGGCATGAGCGAATCGGCCCGGAGGTGGCGGTGCCGCGTCACCACACAAGCCCCCACCCATGTCCGGGGGATACGGCATGAGCAAGTCTGATCCGGGAAGCACCATGGGTGCCGGGGAGTTCCGGTCGCGGTTGCGTGCCTGGCTGGACGACAACGATCTCTCCCCCGGTCCCGAACCCGGTTTCGATGCGCAGGTCGCGCAACTGGGCCGGGTCCGGCGGGCACTGTTCGAGGCCGGGTGGATGCGGTACGGGTGGCCGGAGTCAGTGGGCGGGCTGGGCGGGCCGGCGCTGCTGCGGGCGGTACTCGGCGAGGAGGTCGCAAGCCGCGGTCTGGCCGAGCCGGGAATCTATTCCATGGTGGAGGTGCTGGCCCCCAGCATGATCGCCTACGCCCGCCCGGAACTGGCCGCGGAAATGGTGCCCCGGCTGCTGGATGGCAGCGAACAGTGGTGCCAGGGTTTTTCCGAGCCGAGTTCCGGATCGGATCTGGCCTCCCTGCGGACGCGCGCCGAACGACGCGGCGACCGATGGGTGATCAACGGACAGAAGGTGTGGACCAGCCTCGCGCAGTTCGCTGCCCGCTGTGTGCTGCTCACCCGTACCGGTCCGGGGCACGATGGGATCACCGCGTTCTTCGTCGATATGGACACCCCCGGGATCACGGTCCGGCCGTTGCGCACCATGCACGGGGTCGACGAATTCGCCGAGGTCTATTTCGACGAGGTGGTGGTCGCCGAGGCACGGATGTTGGGTCGGCCCGGTGACGGCTGGCGGGTCGCGATGGATCTGCTGCCCTACGAACGGTCGACCTGTTTCTGGCATCGGATCGCGCACCTGTTCACCCGGCTCGATCGCCTCCTGGAACAGTCCTCGAGCGCCGACGATGCCGATCTCGGCGCCGCCTACCTGGCGTTGCACACCGTCCGGTGCCGGTCCCGAGCGACCCAGCGACGCCTGGCCGACGGTGCCGCGCTGGGCCCGGACACCTCGATCGACAAGGTGCTGCTGGCCTCCGCCGAACAGCAACTCTTCGATACCGCCCGCGATCTGCTGCCCGGCGAAATCGAACTCGCCGATACCGAATGGCGCCCGGAATTCCTGTATTCCCGCGCCGCGACCATCTACGGGGGCACCGCCGAGATCCAGCGCAATATCATCGCCCGCCGCCTGCTCGGCCTGGGAAAGGAGTGAGCGGTGGACGCCGCCGAACAGACTCTGCTCACCGATTCGCTACGCAAGACCATGGCAACGTCCACCGGCGCCGAACTCTGTTCCGCGCTGCACGACCTCGGTTGGCTCGACCTGCTCACCGATGACGATACCGTCGATATCGCCGTGCCCCTGGTGTTCCGTCTCCTCGGTGAGACCGGCGCCCACGCACCGCTGATCAACGATGTGGTCACCTATGCGGCGGGCCGGCCGTTCGGGGAACCGGTGCCACTACCGTTCACCGGCGGTCGCTGGGTGCTCTGGCAGGACGGCCCCGAAGTCACCGACGGCTCAGCACCCGCTGTCGGCGTCGGCATCGGCAACCCGAACAACGAAAGCGGCAGCGGCAGGAGCAGCGAAACCAGCAGCAGCGCCAACAACGAAACCAGCCGCAGCGGCGGCACCAGCAGCAGCACCAGCGGCAGCGGTGGCAACAGTGGCAGCGGCAACGGTGTGGGGCGGTATCGGGATGCCGACCGGGCCGCAGCGCTCGATCCCGAGCTTCCGCTGCGCGTGGTCGGTTCGCCGAGCGATTCCGCGGCAGCGGAAGCTGTTCCGCTCGCGCACGCACGACGCGCGCTGGGCTGGTGGCTGACCGGTTCCGCGCGTGCCGCACTCGGGCTGGCCCGTCGGCACGCACTCGAGCGGGTGCAGTTCGGCAAACCCGTGGCGGGATTCCAGGCGATCCGGCATCGGCTGGCCGAAAGCCTGGTCGCCATCGAGGGAGCCGAGGCCGCTCTCGCGGTGGGTCCCGCCGATGCACGGCATCCGGCCCACCCCGAGTCCGCCGTACCGCAGCACTACGACTGTCTCGCTGCCGCACTCGCCAAGGCCGCCGCAGGCCGCGCGGCACTGACGACTGCACGCCACTGCCAGCAAGTACTGGGCGGTATCGGTTTCACCGCCGAGCACGAATTCCATCGCCACTATCGGCGGGTTCTGGTGCTGGACGGATTACTCGGCAGTTCCCGGGATCTCACCCGCGAGGCGGGTGCGACACTGCGCGAACTCGGGTACGCGCCCCGGCTAGCACAGTTGTAGGTCCGATCACTGCAGAACGCTTTCCTGTCCCGCATACGCAGCTCGGGACGGACCCACCGATCCGGCAGCTCTGGGTGCGTACCGCCGAAGGTCGTTTCGCCGGGCTCGGGCGCCGACTGGGTACACCGTGCGGCAGACGATCGGCCAGAGCGGCCCTGGCGCTCCCGTGATCGGTCGACGTGATCGGCGCGAACTGGGCGGATGCACCACTATCGAAGCGGCCGCCGACACCATGTGCGACGGTGGCCCGTCGTGCTCGTCGCCTCACTCGGCCGACCGCCCGTGGCGATCGGCCGCTCTACGAAACACCGCCGCGGCGGCGGATCGACACGGCCGGGCTTGCGGCTCCCGGCCGGTGCGGCAGCCCCGCCATCCTTTGCGGCGAACTGAGTATCCCGCGCCGCGGCCCGGGACACGCCGAGCGAAGAAGTACCGGCATCGGGGATCGTTCTATGCGCAGGCTTGCGACATACCTCCGGAGATCGCCACCAAACCGCACATGGTGGTTGCGGAGATCTTCCAGCCGTTCGATTCCCGCACCGCGTGCCCGACCTGGTTGTGCACCACCGGATTGCCGGAGATGTTCAAGGTGAAACGCAATTCGGCGTGCGCCGGGTCGAGGACGATCACATCGGCGATCTCGACCGTGGTGAGCGCGGTGCGAATATGGCTGGCCATCCCGGAGATCTCGGTTTCGAAATCCGTCCCGCGTTCCACCAGCGCCATCCGGTCTTCGGTGGAGGTCGCGGGGGCGAAGAATGCTTGGTAGACACCGGTTATCGCCGCGGCAGCGGCAGCGGGCGAGTCCGATGTGACCGCCCCCGGCTGCGGAGCGGCCGCCCCGGGGTTTCCCGCGGCGACTTCGGTGGCGGGCGCCTCGGTCGTGGGTAGTACATAGCAGTTGTCGGGCCCGAAGAAGTTGCCGCAGCCCGTGACCGCGCTCAACGCGAGCGCGACTCCACAGGCAGCGGCAGTTCGCGCTACCCGGTGTCGTCGTGACATCGGTTCGTCTTTCTGAAGAGTGATGATCGGCTTCAGCGGAAACCACGTTCCACGGACGCCGCGGGGAGCTTAGCCCGGCATCACCTCGGCTACAGCGGATTTCACCGAATTTGCCGGAGGGCGCTTCGGTTTAACAGTCCGGCCGGTCGGCGGGCGGATGCCACCCGCCGGAAAGCCCTCGTGCCGGGTCGCTCCAGAAACGGCGGAGACGTCGTATCGATACTGCGCAACCGATACGACGCACTCCCCTTCCGCACCGGGCGCTCCCCAGCGCCTGCTGCGCAGGGTCAGCCGCAGGCGGGAACCACCTCGCCCGTACCCTGCACCGCGAGCAGCGCGCAGAAGGTCATCGCGGCGACCTTCCAGGTATCACCCTCTCCGATCGCCTGCCCCGACTGGTCCGGCAGCACCGGTTTGTCGGCCAGCAGCAGGGTATAGGTCACATCGGCGGTCGCATCGTCAACGATCTCCACTGCGGAAACGGTGACACTCGTCCCGGTCGCACGCGGGTCGGCCGCCATCCCCTCGAGCATCGGCCGGAATTCGCCCCCTTTTCTCGACCAGGCCGGCCCGGGCCGCGGGCGCGGCTTTTACCGTCGAAGAATGTGACGAACGCGTCGGTGATCGCTTTCTCGGTCGCCGGCGAGGCCGCGGCGGGGGCGGTCGAACCGGTGGCGGCGGGAGACGAAAGAATCCCCGGCCGCCGTTTCCGCCTCGGCGTCGTTTCTTCGATACGGGGGATCGGCGCCGCGGCGAACGGTAACGATCCCCCGTTGCACTACTGCATATTCGTCTTCATCTGCTCCAGATCCACCAGAATCGGATAGCCGCTCACACTGAGTGCGTTTCCGTGCCCGGTGGAATGGATATCGAATACCGATTGGATCGCGGCGTAGAAACCCTGCACGTCCATGGTCTGGTTCACCGCACGCTTGGCCTGGCGCAACCCGAACGGCGGCATCGTCGCGATCCGGCCCGCCAGTTCCGCGGTCTTGGCCGGCAACTCTGCGAGCGGTACCACCATATTCACCATCCCGGCCTGCTCGGCCTCCTGCGCGGTGACCGGCCGGCCGGTGAACAGGATCTCCTTGGCCTTACGGTGCCCGAGTTCCCACGTATGACCGTGGTATTCGACCCCGCCGATACCCATCATCGCCACCGGATCGGAGAACAGTGCGTTGTCCGCGGCGACGATCAGATCACACGGCCAGCACAGCATGAGCCCGCCGGCGATACAGCGGCCCTGCACGGCCGCGATCGAGGGTTTGGGCACATTACGCCAGCGCAGTGTGTATTCCAGATACCGACGGCTCTCGGTGCGATAGATCCAGTCGAGCGTGATCTTTTCCGGTTTGGGCCAGCTGTCGTCCTCGAGATCGTGCCCTGCCGAGAAGTGTCTTCCGGCCGCATTCAAGACGATCACCACGGCATCGTCGTCGTCGGCCGCGCGAGTCCACGCGGCATCCAGTTCGTCGAGTAATGCGGAATTCTGCGCATTGGCCGCCTCGGGCCGGTTCAGCGTTATCGTCGCGACCTTGTCGGCGACGGAATAGTCGATATAGGACAAGACAATACTCCTCGGTTCCGGGAGGCACCGGACTCGCCCGGTGCACGTATTTCGTTTCTGCGCCACCCGGCTGTCTACGTTCCCCCGCCGGGCGACCTGCGGCCGGCACACCAGCGCCCGATCGCACGGTGTCGCCGGTCAGCGGTGGGCGGCGAGATATTCATGGGCCACCACCGCCCGATGTATGGCCGCGCCGCCGAACAGCAATTCGCCGGCCTTGGCCCGTTTGATCGCGAACTGCAGATCGTTCTCCCAGGTGAACCCCATGGCGCCGAACAGCTGCACACCGTGCCGGAAAACCACCGACTGGCACTCTCCGGCCGACGCCTTGGCCATCGCGGCCGCGAGTTTGCGGCGCGGATCGTTGTGCGCCAGGCACAAAGCCGCGAAGTAGCCGAGGGCACGGGCCCGTTCGATGGCCAGGTGCATATCGGCGGCCTTGTGCTGCACCGCCTGGAACGCCCCGATCGCGGTATCGAACTGCCGGCGCGTTCGCACATGGTCGAGCACCAGGTCGAGGACGCGCCGGCAGGCGCCCACCGTCGTCAGCGCGAGACCGGTCAGCGCCAGCTGCCGGGCGCGTTCGGGATCGGCGCCGGTGCGTTCGGCGTCGGTGACCCGGACGTCGTCGAAGGTGACCTCCGCGATGTGCAACACCGGATCGAAGACCTCGACGCGCCGGGCGCCGACCGCCTGCGCGGGAACGACGAACACACCGGCCGTGGTGACGACCGCGAGCCGGTCACCGCGGTCGCCGTCCAGGACCTGACCGGCAGTACCGCGCAGCAGCCAGCCTGCACCGTCACGAACCGCGGTGACACCGTCGAAGACCCCGGCACCGGGCCCGTCCGCGATTCCGGACGGGCCCGCCAGCGGCGCGAATTGGGTCATCGTGGCCAGGTAGGGCGTCGGATCGGTGGCCCGGCCCAGCCCTTCGAGCACGATGCCGAGTTCCACGGCCGCTTCCGGCTCCACGAGTTCGGTCCAGCCGAGTTCGACATAGGTTTTCCACAACCGGCCGGTATCCGCCCCCGCGTCCACAATCTCCCTGATCACCGAGGCGGGGCATTCTTTGGCGGTGACCTCCCGGACCGTATCGCGCAGCAGCCGCTGGTCGGCATCGAACTCGAAGAGCATCCGGGCTGCCTCCTGTTGGGCGGGGTTGCGTTACATTCAGGAGAATAGCATTCTCTTGTGATGAAATTAATAGTCTCCAATATAGCGCGAACACCGGACGTGCCTGCCCGGACATGGGACGTTCTCCGGTACAGTGCACCCATGTTCTCCTCATATGGGATCGACGGGATCGGACGGGCCGCCCGGTGACCAGCCCCAGCGAAGAACCGGCCTGGAAACAGCGTGCGGTCGAGCGGTCGATCCGCACCGCGAAGCTGCGGGCCGAACAGCGCGTGCAGCGGTTTCTCGATGCCGCCCAGGCGATCATCACCGAAAAGGGCACTACCGATTTCACGGTCCAGGAGGTCGTGGATCGGTCGAAACAGTCCCTGCGCAGCTTCTACCTGCAGTTCGACGGGAAGCACGAACTCCTGCTGGCACTGTTCGAGGATGCCCTGAGCCGTACCGCGGACCAGATCCGCGCGGCCGCCGCGGGTAAGGACAACACCCTGGAGCGGCTACAGCTCGCCGTCGAACTCCTCTACGAACTGTGCCGTCCGGATCCGACCGCCCAGCGGCCGCTGTTCACCGATTTCGCCCCCCAGCTGCTGGTCAGCCATCCGGCTCAGGTGAAGGTCGCACACACACCACTACTGGCCCTGTTCACCGAACTCATGGTCGACGCCGACAAGGACGGCCTGCTGCGCGAAGAGGTCAATCCGCGCCGGATGGCGGCCATGGTGATGCAGACCGTGATGTTCACGGCACAGTCCAACGGCGGAATCGACGATGAGACCGCCTATCCCATTTCGGCCGAGGAGATCTGGGAGTTCTGCGCCAAGGGGTTCGCTCGCGGAAACTAGGCGAGAATAGCGTTCTTAAAATCAGAGATGCGGGTTTACACTCGCTGTATGCCCGATCTCTGGACCGACCTTCTCGCCTGCATGGACCTGCGCCTACACCCCACCGCCCCGCAGACCGACGCCGAGGCACCCGAGCCGGACCCGCAGGCCACCCTCTCGGTATTCGAGGGCCCGAATCAGCAGCTGGAATACCATCGGCTCTTCGGCGGCCAGCTGCTGGCCCAGTTCCTGCGTGCCGCGGTTTTCGCCTGCCCGGACAAAACCGTGAAATCCGTCCACGTCATCTTCGCCCGCGAGGGAAAGAGCGACGCCCCGGTCTACTACGTGGTGCAGCCGCAGCATCGCGGACGCTCCTTCGCCACCCTCACCGTCGTGGCTCGACAGAAGGGCGATGTGATCGCCACCGCACTGTTGTCGATGACAGCGTTCGAGGAGGGGCGGGCGAACCAGGAAATCGGTGCGGTACCACCGGTTCCGGGGCCGGCGCACACCGTCGATATCGGCCTGATCCCCTGGGAGACCCGGTCGCTCACCGACCTCGGCGACAAGGCCGCCGGCCCGGCCGAGTACGACCTGTGGATGCGCACGCCCGAGGTCGGCGCCGAACTCGCTCCGGGTCTGGTGTCGTATGCCACCGATCTCAATGTCATCGGCACCGTTCTACGCCCGCTCGAAGGGTTCGACCACAGCGGCAACGGCACCGAATTCACCTCCGCCACCACCTCGCACACGCTGTGGTTCCACCGCCCGTTCCGCAGCGACGACTGGTTGCTGCTACGACATGCCGGCCTGGTCATGGCGCACGGCCGCGCCTACGGCCGTGGTGACGTGCTCACCGCGGACGGCACCCTGGTGGCCTCCTTCGCACAGGAAGCCCTGCTGCGTTTCCGGCCCTGAATCCGCCGACGCCCGCCTCCACGGCTTCGGCCACTATCACTGAACCCACGCCGAGACCGGCGGCCACTGGTTATCCACACCGATGCAGTCCGGGATTTTTTCCACTCGGTTCGATGTTGATCGAACCGAGCAACACATGCGAGAGGATTCCGGATGCACACCGAGACACCTCGATTCGAGGGCAAAGTCGCCTTGGTCACCGGCGGTAGCAGCGGGATCGGCGCGGCCACCGCGCGCCGGCTGCTCGACGAGGGCGCACAGGTGGTGATCACCGGCCGCGATGGCGACCGGCTCGATGCCGCGGTGCGGGAATTCGATTCCGGCGACCGCGTACTCGCGATCCCCGGCGATGTCGCCCATATCGCGGACCTCGATTCGCTGGTGGCCCGGATTCGCCACCGCCACAACCGTATCGATGTACTGTTCGCCAACGCCGGGACCGCCGCCTTCGTGCCCACCGCGGAGATCACCGAGGACGACTTCGATCGCGTGGTCGCCATCAACTTCAAAGGAGTGTTCTTCACCGTTCAGAAGGCGCTTCCTTTGATGCCGGAGAACAGCGCCATCGTGGTGACCTCGTCATGGGCGGTCCATCGCGGTGTACCGGCTGCGGCCCTGTACTCGGCGACGAAGGCCGCGACCGGTAATCTCGCACGCTCGCTCGCGGCCGAACTGGCTCCGCGCCGGATCCGGGTCAATGCCATCAGCCCGGGGTATATCGAAACTCCGTCCTATCTCGCCGACGTCTCCGCGGCGGCACAGGCCGCGGCGGTGTCGACGGTCGCGGCGGGCCGGCTCGGCACCTCGGCGGATATCGCCGCCACTGTCGCCTTCCTCGCTTCCGACCAGGCGTCGTACGTCAACGGACAGGACATCGTGGTCGACGGCGGGCTGATCGCCGCCGTGCCCGGCACGATGGTCTGATCGCACTCCAGCCGGGGCACTGGGCACCGTGTTCGGTTCCGGCGCCACGAGCCCGGACGCTGTCTTCCGGATGAGCTGGTAGCCGGACAGTGCACCCGACGCGACGGATATCGCGGTGTTCACGCGGTTACGCTGTCTTCTTCGGGATTCGCGGCCGTCGGGAGCGGTAGCAGACGTCGGGCGGCTGTGTACGGATCGCAACGCCCGGCGGCAACCGCGGCGGCCAGCGTATCGAGTGCGGGATGGGTGCGCAGCCGGCTGTGCGCGAGTGAGAGAATCTGCGATCTGGCCCGGGCGGCCCGGCGGTCGGCGGTATCGGCGCGGTGGTGTGCGTCGACGGCTGCGACCAGGTCCGGTATCCCGGTGCCGTCCGCGGCGACCGCGGTGAGAACGGGCGCATCGGATTCGGCGCGCAGTTCCCGCACCGTCCGGTCTGCGCCGGGGCGGTCGGCCTTGTTCACGACCAGCAGATCGGCGACCTCGAGCAGGCCGGCCTTCGCTGCCTGCACCGCATCGCCCGCCCCCGGGGTGAGGACTACGACGGTGGGGTCGGCCACGGCAGCGATCTCGATCTCCGACTGGCCGACACCCACCGATTCGATCACCACGAGGTCGTAGGACAACGCCGCCAGCAATCGGATCGCCGCCGGTACAGCCACCGAAAGCCCGCCCAGATGCCCGCGGGTGGCCATCGAGCGGATGAGCACCTGCGGATCGTCGATATGGGCGGCCATCCGGATCCGGTCGCCGAGCAGGGCGCCGCCGCTGTACGGGGAGGACGGGTCCACGGCCAGCACGGCCACCCGCAATCCCTGTGATCGGTAGGCCGTGACCACCGCGGCGATGGTGGTGGATTTACCGGCGCCGGGTGGCCCGGTGAACCCCACCACCCGGATCGTCGCCGGTTCCAGCAGTGCGAGCACCTCGTCGCGCCGCTCCCCTTCGATGAGGGTCAGCAGCCGGCCCGCCGCGCGCACCGACCCGCCGCGCGCGGCAGCGATCAACTCTGCCGGATTCTTGCCGCCGACACCGGCCTCGTGAAGTGCGCGGACCTCTCGGCCTGGGTTCTCCACTCCTCCGCTCCTCCACATCGCATCGTCGCCATATCACGGCGCTGCCCAGTAACTCTCGTCCCGTAGCCACCGGCCGACATCGCCACACCGCACCCGGCCGCGTGCCTATGCGGCGGCCGGGTGAACAGGCCGGGCAGTGCTACCACCGGCCATTCGGCACCGCACAACTGCGCACCCAGCTTGGTTCCAGACCGGGCCACCCCGGTTCCAGGCCCGACCACTTCGGCTCCAAAACCCGAGCACCGGGGTTCGGGCTGGTGCCGTCGCCGCCCGGGCGGCGCGCTGTGATGTGAGACAGTGCCGTGGCGCCGGCGGAACGCGATTCACGCAGCGGCGACTTCGAGGACTGTCGCCGAGCCCATACCGCCGCCGGCGCACATCGCCACAATTGCGAGTCCGCCACCGCGGCGGCGCAATTCGTGCACAGTTGTGACGATCATCCGCGCTCCCGTCGCGGCTACCGGGTGCCCCAGAGAACAGCCGCTGCCGTTCACGTTCACCAGGTCCGGGTTCAGGTCCAGGGCACGAACGGCCGCGATGGGTACCGAGGCGAAAGCTTCGTTGATCTCGAAGAGTTTCACCTCGCTCAACGAGATCCCGGCCTTCTGCGCGGCCTTGGCGATCGCTTCGACCGGGGCGAGGCCGGTATCGGCGGGGTCGACGCCCACCGAGGCCCAGGACCGGATGGTGGCCAGGGCGGGCAGGCCCAGCTCGTCGCTGGCGACGGTGAGCAGTGCGGCGCCGTCGTTGGCGCCGGCCGCATTGCCCGCGGTGATCGAGAATCCTTCGATTTCGGGATGCAGGACCTTCAGGGAGGCCAGCTTCTCCATGGTGGTGGTGCGGCGGGGGTGCTCGTCCACGGCGAACTGGCCGAACGGGGTGTCGATGGGCACGATTTCGTCGTCGAAACGGCCCTCGTCGATGGCCGCGACGGCGTTGCGGTGCGAGCGCAGCGCCCAGGCGTCCAGTTCTTCGCGCGTGATCCCGGATTTCACCGCGGCGTTCCAGCCCACGGTGATCGACATATCGAGGTTCGGTGCGTCGGGACGGTCCGGATGCGAGGGCGAGGTCCACGGATCCACCCATTCGTCCTGCCCCACCCGGAACCGTGCCCGGGGTGCGGTGGAATCGGCGTTGACCCCGCCCGCCAGCACCAAACGGTCCATTCCGGCCCGGATTCCGGCCGCCGCGGTCTGCACGGCCGCCATCCCGGCCGCGCAGTGCCGGTTGTGCGCGAGGCCCGGGACTCCGGTGAGCCCGGCGGTGATCGCGGCATGGCGGGCGATCACGCCGCCGCCGTAGCGGCCTTCGCCGAGGATCAGATCGTCGACGGGCGCATCGGTTTCCAGCTGTTCGGCCGTGGCTTCGACCACATGATGGGCGAGGTCGAAGGCGGTGGTTTCGCGCAAGGTTCCCTTCGCGGCGGTACCGATCGGGGTACGCAGCGCGGATACGATCACGGCTTCGGGCATCAGTTCTCTCCAGTTTCCGCCACGTCGACGATCTTGCCGATATTTATGAGAATAGTATTCTCTCAATTTGAGAGCGATAATCGCAATAGAGGGTAGCGCTATGCAGATCCAGGGATGTTCGGCGATTGTCGTCGGCGGTACGGGCGGGCTCGGCGAAGCGACCGTTCGGCGACTGCACGCCGCCGGAGCCGAGGTGGTGGTCGCCGATGTCGCCGACGACAAGGGCAAGGAACTGGCCGGCGAGCTCGGTATCCGCTATGTGCACACCGACGCCACCAGCGAGGAGTCGGTGCAGGCGGCCATCGAGGAAGCGAAATCGCTCGGCCCGCTCCGCATCTCCGTCGATACCCACGGCGGCCCCGCCGGCGGCGGGCGGCTCGTGGGCAAGGACGGTTCCCCGCTGGCGCTCGACGGTTTCCGCACCACCATCGAGTTCTATCTGACTGCGGTCTTCAACGTCATGCGGTTGTCCGCCGCGGCGATCGCCGAATCCGATCCCACCGACGGAGGTTCGCGCGGGGTCATCGTGAACACCGCCTCTGTCGCCGGCTACGAGGGGCAGATCGGCCAGCTCCCCTACTCGGCCGCCAAAGGCGGGGTCATCGGGATGACGCTGGTCGCGGCCCGGGACCTGTCCCCACTGGGCATCCGGGTGGTCACCATCGCCCCGGGCACCTTCAACACTCCCGCCTACGGCAAGGCCGCCGACCAGCTCGAACAGTACTGGTCGCCGCAGATCCCGTTTCCGAAGCGGATGGGCCGCTCGCCGGAATACGGGCAACTGGTCCAGTCGATCGTGGAGAACGACTATCTCAACGGCGAGGTCATCCGGCTCGACGGCGCTCTGCGGTTCCCGCCCAAGTGAGTACCGGACAGCCGGACAGCAACAGGGCGGCCGCAGTTCTTCCGGCGCAACGGGCTGCTCGCCGGCAGCGGTAACCCGCGTACCGGCCGCCGGCGATCAGTCGCCGCCCGGTCGATACGTGTGGTCGGAAGCGTCGAAGACCAAACCGGTGGTATCGATGAAATCGGACAACCGGTGTTCCGGCGTATGCACGGCTATGCCCTCGAACTCCGTGTCGACCACAACCCGGAGCCGGTCGATATCGACCCAGGTATCCCCTTCGGGCTCCACCTTCACGCGATCGACCTCGCATTCCGCGAGGTCGATCGCGAATCGCACCGTGGAGCCCACCTGGCCCAACACCTCGACTCGCACATAATCGAAATAGCTGTGTTCACCGTCGTACAGGTACGCCTCGATCGGCTCACCCGATTCCTCGCATTCGGCGCGGGCACCCGCGAGCTCACGCCAGGACCGAACAGTGAACGGAATCGACTCGATTTCGAAGTTCACCCCGGATTCCTCGTCCGGCCAGCCGGTGAAGGATACGCTCCAGGTCAGTTCCGGGGCGCCGGTCACCGGGTTCTCCGACAGAGTTCCCTCGCAGGATCCCAGGGAAGCCGGCCGGTACTCCGGAAACGGATGGTGCTCACAGCATGATGCGTCCATCGGCCGAGAATAGAACCGGTCACCGACAGCCGCCTCGCGTCACTGCGGCGCACCGCCACATAGGGATTGCGGCCGGTGGCAGTACCGGCGGGCATCGTCCGAGCCGTAGCCCCTCCAGCCCTGTCCGGCGATCTCACGCCCGCCGCCGCGTGGCCCCGCCGGGTCGTGGACGGCGAAGGTGCGCAACGAATAGCAGCGCTGCGCCGAAATCCGGCAAATCGGCAGTCGCCGCTGTGCCGTGGGATGACGGCCTATTTCTGGTTCGAGGTGAGCCGGGTGATGGTGGTGTGGAAATCGTCGGTCTGGAACGACTGGTATTCCGCGGTGAGCGCGTAGTCCAAGGAGGTGAGCACCGCCTTTTCCAGCTGCATGTTCAGTACCCGTTTGGTGGCCTCGACGGCCTGGCGCGGCATTTCGGCGATCCGTTTCGCGCAGGCCAGCGCTTCGGCCATCGGATCGGCGACCACATGATTGGCCAGCCCCATTTCCCGGGCCCGTTCGGCGGGGATCCGGGCACCGGTGAGCGCGTACTCCTTTGCCAGCAGCAGACTGGTGTGCAGCGGCCAGGTCAGTGGCCCGCCGTCGGCGGCGACCAGTCCCACCTGGACGTGTGGATCGGCGAGATAGGCGCTTTCGGCCATATAGACGATATCGCTGAGGGAGACCAGACTGCAGCCGAGACCGACGGCCGGCCCGTTGACCGCGGCCACCACCGGAACCCGGCAGCGCGCCATTCCGAGGACGATATCGCGGCCGTGCGCGATGGTTTTCTCGCGCAGTGCGGTATCGCGGCCGAGCTCCTCGAGATAGGCGAAATCCCCGCCCGCCGAGAACGCTTTACCGGCGCCGGTGAGCACCACGGCCCGGACCCCGGCATCTTCGGACAGCCGCGGCCACAGCCGGGCCAGCCCGGTGTGCAGGGCGTCGTCGACAGCATTGAGCGCGTCCGGCCGGTTCAGGGTGACGATACGCAGCGGGCCGTCGGCCCGGACGTCGATTTCCGCGGACATATCGTACATTTCAGACTCCCAATCCGAGGATGCGCGAGGCGATGATGTTCTTCTGGATCTGTGAGGTCCCGCCCATCACGCTCTGCGCGCGGCTGTACAGGTAGGAACCGAACATTTCCTGGTCGCCGGTTCCGGCGACAGCGAGGGCGGCCTGCCCGACCGCTTGGTCGACCCACGTCATGAGCAGTTTGTCCAAGGAGCCCTGCGGTCCGTGCGTTACGCCGTCGAGCTGTTCGGACAAGCGCCGGCGGACGTGCAGCCGCAGCATTTCCGACTGCACGGCGGCCCAGGCCAGTTCGTCGGGCGCCCGGCCGTCCACGCGGGCTGCCAGCTGCCGCACCAGTTTCCCGTAGCGCGCGGCATAGCCCAAGGTCGATGGTTCGCGTTCGTGTCCCACAACGGTCATCGCGAGTTTCCAGCCCGTGCCGGGCGCCCCGACCATCTGGTCGGCGGGTACCCGCGCCCCGTCGAGCAGCACCTGGCCGAATTCGGTCGTTACACCGCTCATCATCTCCAGCGGCCGCTGCTGTACCCCGGGTTGTTTCATCGAGACGATGAACGCGGAAATACCTTTGTGCCGCGGCGCTTCCGGGTCGGTACGCGCCAGCAGCAGACACCAATCGGCGATATCGGAATAGCTGGTCCAGATCTTGTGCCCGTGGATGATGTACTCGTCGCCGGCGCGGGTGGCGACGGTGGTGAGCGACGCCAGATCCGATCCGGCACCCGGTTCGCTGAAACCCTGGCACCAGCGCTGACTTCCGTCGATCATGCCGGGCAGGAAGCGCCGGCACAGTTCAGGGCTCGCGTGCCGCCCCAGCCCTTGGATCAGATAGCCCAGACTCGGCCGCGGCGGTGCGCCGGCGACGGCCAGTTCCTCGTCGAGGATCACGTCGTAGACCGGCGGCAGATCCTGCCCGCCGTACTCGCGAGGCCAGGACAACCCGAAGAAACCGGCCCGGTACAGCTCGCAATGCCATTCGCCCTGCCGAGCCCAGTACTCGTCGCCGGAGGTGGGATATTCACCCGCCACGCCGGCGAGCCAGTCGCGCAACCGCTGCCGGAACGCTGCTTCTTCGGGGGAATCACGATAGTCCAAGACCGGCCTCCTCCAGGCGTACGGGAAACAGTTCGGTGGACACCAGGGCCCGCCGCAGATACACGTGGGCCAGGCATTCCCAGGTATTGCCGATTCCGCCGTGCACCTGGACGGCGGTTTCGCAGACGGTGCGGGCGGCGCGGGCGGCGTAGATCTTGGCGATCCGTGCCGCGCGCACCGCCTCGGCCGGGTCGAGTGCGTCGACGGCCCAGGCGGCATGCCACAGCACGCTGACCGAACCCTCGATCAGGGCCTCGCTTTCGGCCAGCAGATGCGCCACCGCTTGATAGGAGCCGATCGCGTGACCGTATTGCTCGCGGACTTTCGCGTACTCCACAGCGAGCCGCTGCGCACCGCGTGCGGTGCCGACGAGGTCTGCGCAGGTAATGGTGAGCGCCAACGCCTGCCAGCGTTCGCGGTGCGCGGCGGAGATATCCCCGCGCGGCTCCCACGGGCCGGTGGCCGCTGCGGAGGCACGGGTGAGGTCGGCGCCGGGGAGCGGTTCGCCGACCGGCCCCGCGAACAGCCTGCCGTGCTCCAGTTTCAGCACCCGGTCGCTGCCGCGGGCGTCGATCGCGGTGCCCGCCACCGCCACCGTCCACCGCGCGGAATCATCGTCGAACCGGCCGTGCAGATCGTCGGCGAGTACCGGCCCGAGCAGCGCGACATCCACCAGCCCGCGCCCGAACTCCTCGGCGACGAGCGCCACCTCGACGCCGGAGGCACCGTCGGACCGCAGAGCGCGGAGACCGGTCGCCGCCACCGTATCCTCGAGCCGGCCACGGCGTTTCTCGTCGGCCAGGTCCAGAACGGACCCGGGGCCCAGTTCGTCGGCCAGTTTCGCGGCCGCGTCCCGGAGTTGCCGCTGTTCACTGGTCAGCCGGACGTCCATAACGCTCCTTCAGCACTCGCCGCAGCACCTTGCCGGACGGCAGGCGCGGGATTTCGGCTACGAACAGCACCTGCTTCAACCGTTTGTATCCGGCCAGCCGCTGCTCGACCGTGGCCATCAACTCGTCGGCCGTCACCGGCGCGACGGTCGCTACCGCGGCCACGATCGCCTCTCCGTTCGCCCCGTCGGGCACGCCGAACACCGCGCAATCGGCGACCGCGTCGTGGCCGTGCAGTACCGTTTCGATCTCCGCGGGCGCCACCTGGAAACCGCGGACCTTGATCATTTCCTTGGACCGGTCGGTGAGCCGCAACCAGCCGCCGGCGTCCAGGTTCCCGACGTCACCGGTGCGGTACCAGCCGTCGTCGAACGCGGCCGCGGTCGCGGATTCGGGTAGATACCCGGCCATCGCCGAGGCGGATCGCAACTGGATCTCGCCGTCCTCGCCGGCGGCGACCGGTTTCCCGTCGTCCAGCGAAACCACCCGGGCCTCGACCCCGGGCACCACCTTGCCCACACTGTCCAGCCGCGGGTCGTCGAGCGGACTGCACGCGATCACCGGTAGTTCACTGGCCCCATAGGCGGGGAGCCAGGTGACTCCCGTGCGGCGGGTGACGGTTTCGGCAACACTGGCCGTCACCGGCGTCGCACCCCACATGATGTAGCGCAGCGAGGACAGATCGTAGGACTCCAGATCCGGATACTGCGCCATGGCCAGCGCGATCGGGGCGACCGCCATCTCGATGGTGATCCGGTCGGATTCGATATGCGCGAGCACCTTCTGCAGGTCGAAGCGGCGATGCAACCGCACCCAGCAGCCGGTTTCCAGAGCGGTGACGATATTGAGGATGCCGAGAATATGCGACGGCGGGGTCGCGACCTGGATCCGGTCGCCGGGTCCCAGTCCGAGCGCGTCCTGCCAGTGCCGGACCGCCGCTGCGAAGGACCCGTGCGTGTGCCGCACCGCCTTCGGCATTCCGGTGGTGCCCGAACTGAATACGAGAACGGCGTCGGCGGCGGGGCGGGGCTCGGCGAAAGCGCGAGTGACAGCGGGCAGCGGTTCGTCCAGCGACAACATTTCGGTGAGGCCGGCGAGCACCGGGTGATCGCCGAGTGTGTACCGGGCGCCGGTGATCTCCAGCGCGTGCGCGACCTCGGCCTCCTTCCAAGCAGGGCTGAGCAGCACCACGGCGGCTCCCAGCCGCCAGATCGCCAGTACCGAAGTCACGAATTCGGGCCGGTTCGACGACATCAACGCCACCCGCTCACCGGAGCGGACCCCGCGCCTCGCCAGCGCTTCAGCGAGACCATCGGCCATGGTGTCCAGTTCGGCGCGGGTGTATTCGTGTTCTTCGAACGCGAGCACGGTGCGCCGCGCCTGCCCCGCGGCCGCTGCCACCTCCGGGGTTTCGGCGGTCGCAGCGACCTCGGGCACTCCCCCGGACGCAACGGGCAGGAACGCATTCCCGGGCGCGGCGGGTTCGAGCAGGTTCCCCGGTGCAGCAGGTGCGGGCACATCGCCGGACACTGCGGGCTCGGGAGGCACTGTGGGCTCACTCATCTGCCGCCCCGATCCGATAGCACTTCATCGCTGTTCCTATCCGAATTTGAGAATATTATTCTCGCCTGGATAGAATCTTAATACCAGAAGGAGGCGGCCATGGCGAGACCACCGTTGTTCCGGCGCGCGAAGGTAATCCGGATAGTCGAGGAAACACCCGATACCCGCACCTTCGTGCTGGAACCCGAAGACGGGCCGTTCTCCTATCGGGCCGGGCAGTTCTGCACCTTCAAGGTCACCGTCGACGGCAAACCGCTGTTCCGGTCGTACTCGATGTCCAGCGCCCCCGAAACCGATGCCGAGTTCACGACCACGGTGAAACGCGTGCCCGGCGGGGCGGTGTCGAACTGGATGCACGACAACATCGACGAAGGCGACGAGGTCGAGCTGACCGTCCCCACCGGCCGGTTCTGCCTGCGCGAGGGCGATACTCCGGTACTCGGTTTCTCGGGGGGCAGCGGTATCACCCCCATCATCTCCCTGGCCAAGAGCACGCTCGCGAGCACCGATCGCACGGTCCGGCTACTGTGCGCCGACCGCGACCGACCCTCGGCAATCTTCGAGGCCGCGCTGGACGAACTGGTCGCGAAGTATCCGGACCGATTGACCGTCGTCCGGCACCGCGACGACGAACACGGATACGTCGATGCGGCGAAGGTTTGGGAATTCGTCGGCGAGGACACCGCCGGCGACGCCTATATCTGCGGCCCCGAACCGTTCATGGAACTGGTGGAGAACGCACTCCCCGGCCCTGGCCGGATCTTCTCGGAACGGTTCGGCGGCGCACCCGCCCCCGCCACCCCGAACCTTTCCGGCCCCACGCCGGCCGACTCGGCTTCCAGCCCACCGGCCGTCACAGTCTCCGGCAACCCGCCTCCGGCGACTCCCGCGGCGGCACCGACCGGTCCGGTAGCAGACGCGAAGCCGGCCCCGGCGGCCGAACCAGGCACGGTGACCATCTTCATCAACCGGAAGAAGAAGACCGTCCCCCGCCGCGACGGCGAAACCCTCCTGGAAAGCGCCCGCCGCGCCGGCCTTTCTCCCCCGTTCTCCTGCGAATCCGGCAACTGCGCCACCTGTATGGCCGAACTCACCGAGGGCAGGGCCACCATGCGGGTCAACGATGCCCTCACCGACGACGATCTCGCCGACGGCTACATCCTCACCTGCCAGGCCGTCCCCGACACCCCGTCGGTGACCGTCCGTTACGAATAACGCTCGGGCCTCGAATCCGGGCCGTTGCCCTGCGGCGCCCGCGTCAACTGACCGGCTGGACGCGGCCCCACTGCACCAGCGCCCACGCCAGGCAACCGAATGCCAGCCCGCTCGTCACCACCCGGACGAGATTCCACGCGACCCAGCGTGTTTCGTCGAATGCCGCGCGCACCGCTGCCGGATCCGCCATCTCCGCGGGTGCCCCCGCTGCCTTCAACGCATCGTTGAGCGGCAGGTGAACCGCCACCGTGACCACCACCGCAATCAGATACAGCACGGCCGCCACGGCCGTCCAGATCAGCACCGCTCCCCGGCCCGGACCCAGCTGCAACAACGCCGCGACCACCGCCAGGACCAGCGCCCCCATGAAGGTCAGCAGGAACAGCGGGTTCACGATCGCGCGGTCTATCGCCTGGTAGGCGCCGATAAAAGTACGGTCGTCGGTGGTCTGCAACCCGGGCATGATCGCCAGCGCGTAGATACCGAACACTCCCGCCATCAGTCCGGTTGCCAGAGTCGCGGCCATCAGCACGGCGGCACGGACAGTGTCGAGCATTTTCCATCTCCTCGTCCGGATTTCGTCCGGCTGCCCCGGAGCGAAGCGGGCGCCGCCACGACCTCCGCGAGCGGACGCCGAACAGCTTACCTCGCAGGCGTTCAGCACTACGGCTCGTCCACCGGGGCCGCTCATTCGCCGTACGCTGCGCACTTCCGGCCGGCGGGTTCGCCTCGCTCGATGTCATGGCCCCGAGCGAGGTCCCTGCCACCGAACGAGCGCAGCGTATGAGCACGGGCACCGGGCCGGGCGCGTAGTCGCCCCGGCCCGGTCACCGATCGTTTCGACCCGTCAGGCCGGCACCGGGGTCCACTGTTCGGCCGGCGGCCGGCCGGGCAGCGGCTTGCCGATGAGAGCCAGCGGGACGAAGAAGTTCACCTGACCGATCACCATCGCGAGGGTGGCGAGTGCGGCATCGTCGTAGTGTGCGGCCGCGTGTGCGTACAGCTCGTCGGGCACCCGCTCACCGTGCGGCGCCGGCTGCAGCACCGCCTCGACCAGGGCGAGCGCGGCGCGTTCCGCATCGGTGAAGTACGGGGCGTCGCGCCAGGTCGCGACCGCGGTGATCCGTTCCTCGGATACCCCCGCGGCGCGGAGGTTTCCCGAATGCAGGACGGCCAGGTAGGTGCTGCCCACGAGCTGCCCCGCGCGCAGCTGGACCAGGCCGATCGTGACTCGTGGGACGGCCCCGTTACCGGTGGCTTCGAACAGCGCCGCGCCGACCTGTCCCAGCGCCGGGACGAGTTGCTGCGGGTTCGGCAGACGGGAGCCGGCCTGCTGTGTGGTGTTCGCGTTCATGACTGTTGTTTCCTTATCTCTTGTGGGGTTCTCTTGCCGGGGATCCGGGTGGGGTCGGGAGTCAGGCGTGCCGAGGACGCGCGATGCTGCCGAGCGCGGGCAGCGCGGCGGTTACCGAACCGCCCTGCGGCAGCCAGGCGCGGGCGGCGAAGGTGCAGGCGGCGAACGCCAGTGGCATGGCCCATTTGTCCGGGCCGTCACCGGCGGCGACGTGGGAGACGGCGGCGCCGCCGTAGACGAAGACCAGTCCGGCGTAGGCCCATTCCTTGGTGCGCGGGTGTCCCGGGGTGAGGATCGCGGCGAGCGCGGCGGTTTTGGCCACCCCGAGCATCGTGGCGAAGTACATGGGGTAACCGAGGTGGTCGAACGACTCACGGACGTAGGAGATACGGGCGAGATCCCAGTACGCGCCGACCGCGGTCTCGACCAGGACGGCGGTCACGGGAACCCAGCGCGCGAGTTTCCGGCCGCGGGCGATCGTCGAGATACTACGAGTGGACATGGTTTGTGTTACTCCTGGAGTTCGGGTGGAGGGGGTCAGGCAGCCGCGGGAATATCGGCGTCGATCGCGGCGCGGTGAAGGACGGCGGCCAGCCGCGCGTTCTCGGGTGCGTTGAAGGCGAAGGCGGCACGGCGGCGGGTGTAGCCGTAGGTGAGACCGCGATGCGGGTCGGCGAATCCGTCCGACCCCGCGGAACCGGTGTGCCCGAAGGCGTGCGCGCCGAGGAACGGGTACAGCAGACTCTTGGCTTCGAAACCCAATGTGTAGGGCGCGCGGTCGCCACGCACCAGATCGGCGCCGCCGGAATGGACCGCCGAGATCGTCGCGATGGTTTCCAGCGACAGCAGCGGCTCCCGGCCGTCGATGCCGGTGACGGCCGCCGCGTACATCGTGGCCAGACCGCGCGCGCTGCCGACACCGCCCGCCGACGCCTGCCCGAGCCGGCGCAGCGCCGGATCGTTGGGCAGCGTCATCACGTCGGGGGCGGTGAAACCGCGTGCGTTGAGGTTGTAGGAGATACCGGCGACGCCGTACGGGTTGGGCGAATTCGCGGCGAACGCCGCTTCCATCTCCGCACTGGCCTGCCACGGCAGGATCGGGAGGTAGCGGTGGTCCAGGTCTGCGGGCAGACCCAGGTACACATCCAGGCCGTAGGGTGCGCGGATCCGCCGCTCGAACAGTTCCTGAACGGTACTCCCGGTCACCGCCCGCACGACCTGGCCGAGGATCGCGTACATCACGAATCCGCCGTATCCGTGTACGGTGCGCGGCGCGAACAGCGGGCGCTGCCCGGCCACCCGTTCGGCGATGATCTGTTCGTCGGCCAGTTCGGCGACGGTGAAACCGCCGTCCACTCCGACGATCCCGGACCGGTGTACGAGCACATCGCGCACCGTGATGTGCTCCTTGCCCGCCGCGGCGAACCGCGGCCAGTAATGGGCCACCGGCCGGTCGATATCGAGCGCACCGTCCTGGATCAGCAGCGCCATCACCAGACCCGCCGCGCCCTTGCTCGACGAGTGGAGGCCGGTGAGCGTTGTGCCGGTGACCTCCGCACCCGCCCACAGGTCCACCACCTGCCGGCCACGGACGAACGCGGCCAGCTGCGCGCCGGATGCGCCGCCCTCCTCGGCGACGACGGCGGCGAATTCCGCGCGTACCGGCTCGTACCCGTCGGCCACGGTGCCGTGAACTGCGATTTCTTCCATGGTGATTGTTCCCTTCAGCAGAAGTTCGAACAGTCCCCGAGGCGGGAGCTCCCGGCTCCGGTCGCCGCGGTGGACCGTGTTCTGCTGCACTGACGAACGCCGGGACAAGAACGTGACCGCAACAGGAGAAATCCCTGGTGGGAGGGCGGATTCCGCGATAGCCGGCGAGCGGTCCCGGCGGCCCGTCCGGCGGCCGTATGACCGGAGGAGATGTCACGACAGGCCCGCGGTGCGGGGGCGACGAACGGGCTCGGCGGGACAGGGCTTACCGACCACCCGGCGGGTAACATCCGTCGAGACGAAACCGACGCGCTACGCGAGATCTCGAGAAACATGCCCGCGTCCACCCGTACCGGTCACGTTCGCCGGCTCCGATTCGTCATCGGTACAGAACGACATGAGGAGGACCCTGTGCAGGACGAGCAGTTGCTGGCCGACCGGTTCGAAGAACACCGCACTCATCTGCGGGCAGTCGCCTACCGGATGCTCGGCTCGCTCACCGAAGCCGACGACGCGGTCCAGGAGACCTGGTTGCGGCTGGCCCGCACCGACACCTCCGACGTCGGCAATATCGGCGGCTGGCTGACCACGGTGACCGGCCGGGTCTGCCTCGATATGCTGCGCACCCGCCGGACCCGCCACGAGGAACCCTTCGAAGCCGACCACCTGCCCGATCCGGTGATCGTCAGCGAGGCCACCCCCGACCCGGAAAACGAGGCGTTGCTGGCCGATTCGGTCGGCTTGGCGCTGCTGGTGGTGCTGGAATCGCTGAGTCCCGCCGAACGGCTCGCCTTCGTGCTGCACGATATGTTCGCCATGCCGTACGAGCAGATCGCGCCCATCGTCGACCGCACGCCGCAGACCGCCAAGAAACTCGCCAGCCAGGCGCGCCGTCGTGTCCAGGGCGCCACTCCCAACCCCGATCTACCCCGGCAACGCCGCGTGGTCGACGCCTTCCTCACCGCGGCCCGCGGCGGCGATTTCGACGAACTGCTCCGGCTTCTCGACCCCGATGTCGTACTGCGCGCCGATGCCGGCGAGGCGATGCGCGTGATCCGCGGCGCCGCCGCCGTCGCCGGTCAGGCCGAAACCTTCCGGCGTATGGCCACCACCTGCACCATCCACCCCGCCGTCGTCAACGGTGGCGCGGGCCTGGTCAACACCCTCGACGGAACCCCGTTCTCGGTGCTCGCCTTCACCGTCACCGGCGACCGCATCACGAGCATCGATATCCTCGCCGACCGCGACCGCCTCACCCGCCTCGACCTCACCGCCGTCCTCGCCTGACCGGTGCCCGGACTCTTGTCGCCATGCTCGGCGGTCTGGCTGTCCGCATATCATCGGCCCATGTCCCTGTCCCGAATTCAGTAGCCCGGTCTCCCCGAAGGGGCCGGGCCGAGGGGTCATCCGGCGTGGGCCGGGCACCGTCGCGACTTACGCGGCAGCCACCGTGCGCCTCTTGATCCAGCCGGCCACGCCTGAGGCGAGCGGCAGCAACAGGCTGAGGAAACCGGAGAGGGGCATGTAGATCAGCCCGAAAGCGGTCAGTACCGCGATGGCCGCGAGGATCGGCGCGGTGACGAATCCGCGGGCCCGCTCGATCTCCATGACCGCGATCCCCAGTCCGACGGCAACGACACCGAAAGCGGTGAACCAGAACGACAATTCGCTGTCTTGGTCCTGCGTAGCCCAGACGACGACACCCATCACGGTATGAACCGACCCGATGAAGACGAGCAGCCCGCCGACCACCGGAAGCCTAGTTTTTGAATCCATATTCTAAAACTATGCCCTAAACTGACCCGGTGGCAAGACCCCGGCGATTCACCGATGACCAGGTCCTCGACGCGGCCCGCGACCTGCTCGCCGATCCCGCGATCACCCGGCCGACGATCGCCGCGATCAGCGCCGCCTCCGGCGTGCACACCGGCTCGATCTATGTACGCTTCGCCTCCCGCGACGAACTGCTCGCCCGCCTGTGGCTCCGCTCGATCCGCCGCTTCCAGTCGGGCCTCATCGACTCCCTGTCCGGACCGGACCCCTTGCTCGCCGCCGCGGCGTACCTACCGCGCTACTGCCGCGAGCATCCCACCGAGGCACGAGCGATGAAGATGTTCCACCGCGACGAACTGCTCGATATCGGAACCGACGACCTGAAGGCCGCGATCGCCACCGTCAACGACGAGATGAATACCGCGATACAAGACGCCGTGACCGCGGAGTTCGGCGTCGCCGACGAATTCGGTATGGCGGTCGCCACCGCCGCGATCAAAGCCATTCCCTACGGCCTGGTCCGCGACTACATCGCGCGCGCCGCCCCGATCCCGGTGTGGATCGACGATATCGCCACCACCGCGTCCACCGCCGTCGTGCGCGAGCTCGGCCGCCGAACCGCCGCCCACCAGCCCTGATTCCACTCCGTTTACGACTGCCGAGCCGCGGCCGCGGCAGGGCTCGGCCTTCCACCGGCCGGAAAATCCACGCTGTACTTGTGTGCCCCGGCGCCCAGATCGCCACCGGCATGAGCCTGGATCGAACCCGCCGAACCGGTCCGCGACCAGGACTTCCAGGAGCGCTGCCGAGGCACGGCGGTCACCGGCGACCGCGACCGCCCAGATCCCGGAGATCGATATGGCCGCCGGTACCGCTGCCGTCAAAGCGGGCGTCGCACCCGAATCCACCGAAGCGGCCGACATACCCGGCCGTGCGATCCCGACCGGTACCGACCCGCTCCGCCTCGCGGACCAGCCGGCCACGTTCACCGATCGCCGGGTCGAACGTTACTGGTCGCTGCCCGGGATAATCGACGCCAGGTCCGCTCGCCCGCCGATGGCCCCGGGCGCGGAATGGCTCATAGCCGCCTCGCGAGCCCATGCGTCGTAACCCCTGCAGAAGGTGGTCGCAGTCGTTTCGCTGGTCCCGCCCCCGATACGTCCAGCGACGGCGACGAGGAACATGTCCGGCTGGGGCGGCGCGTGGAGCGCCGATGACAGCGCCGGGAACGGACTAAGATTCGACCCATGTCAGCCATCTTCGATTGGGCACGGCCGGACAATGTCCAACCAGAACCGATCACCGTCGAGATCTGGCGGCAACTGCCCGCAGATTTCTGCCGCCTGGTCGAAGTGGTCAACGGCGACGCGGTGCGCTGCGAATCCCCGTCCCGGGCGCACCAGAAGGCGGTCCATCGGCTGATGAGCATGCTCGAGGCCGCAGCCCGTGACCATATGGCACAGGATCCCTCGGTCTGTATCGACGTCAATCACGACTTCGATGTCGTACTGTGGGAGTTCCCCCGGGCGACCATCCGGCGACCCGATATCGCCCTGTTCGAATGCGTACCGTCCGAAGTCAGGCCCGTGCCCGCCAGGCATCTCGATATCGCCGTCGAGGTCATTTCACCCAGCCACGTCAAAACCGACCGGCTGGAGAAAATGAGCGAATACGCCGCCGCCGGGATCCCTTGGTACTGGCTGGTCAGCGTCTCCGATACCGAGGTGACATCGATAGAGACTTTCGGGCTCGATCACGGCGTCGGACACTACCGGCCCGGCGAAATACTGAAGCCCGGCACCGGATTCGCCGTCGACCTGCCCATTCGCATCCGCATCGACTGGGCCCGGCTGACCGACCTCGTACTGTAGGCGGGAATCGAGGTCCCAGCTGGATCTCACGATCGTGCGGCGAGAGCTTCAGCGAATTCAGGATGGTTCTCGCGGAGACTCCCCCGGGCAACGGGAGCACCCACACCGGGCAGTTCCCACACGCGCGTACAGCGTAAGGGCAACCCCATGCCACCACCCAGCCGCCTGATCGGCGAGATTACCTGGTGCCACAGCAAATTCCCCCGACATACGCTCATGCCGCTACCTCGCAGGTTATCAGAGCCGATCCGCAGCGGCCGGTGTGCCATCTCCATGGGAGGTTGTTCGTCCTCTCGGAGCCGGTTCGCGCCCCATCACAGCCGAGTGGGGCCGTGCGGGCTACCGACCGACTGGAGCGCTCCGACTATCGGCTCCCGCTCGGGAACAGCTGAACTACTCGGTTGCCGACCGTCGATACCGAGCGGGTGCCACAGAGTACGCGCGGGTGAACGCCCGGCTGAACGCCGGAACCGACGTGTAGCCGGCGTGGTGTGCCACGGCCTCGATGGTGTCGTTGGTGTCGCGGAGCCGGCGAGAGGCCAGATCCATCCGCCACTGATTGAGGTATGCGGACGGTGTCGTTCCCATGACCTCGCCGAAACGGCGGATCAGGGTGGCTCGCGATACGGCGACGGCGGCGGCGAGGGTTTGCGCGGTCCAGGGCCGGGCCGGTTCGGCATGGATGAGACCCACGGCCTCGCCGACGATCGGGTCCGTGGCGGCACCCAGCAACGAGGCCAGCGCGCGGTCCGGTCGCTGGGCGGCACCTTCCATCCATACCCGCAGGAACTGCACCAGCATGATGTCGACCAGCCGGTCCAGGACCAGGCCGGCGGCCGGTCGTGGCGTACCGAGTTCACGGGCGAGCAGGCGCAAGGTGTCGCCGAGACAGCCGGCGCCGAAGTCGGCGCGGAGGTGGACCGTTGTCGGCAGCAGGGCGAGAATCTGTGTGGTGATCGCGGTGTCGTAGGAATAGCGGGCCGCCAGGATATGCGTCGCCGGGGGTGCGGTGCCCAGCTGCATCACGTCGGTACCGGGAGTTCGGTCTGCGTGCCGTGTATCGCAACGACGCGGCATCGCACCCGCATCGGAGGCGAGCGCATGTGGGGTTCCGGACGCGACGAGATAGGCGTCGCCGGCTGCCAACTGAACCGGCGTGTGCCCCGCCGGTTCGATCCATGCGGCACCGGCGATCACGGCGTAGATCACCGCGTCGCCCTGCCCGTCCCATCGCACCCCCCAGTCACCCCCGGCAGCGATATGGGCGCCGACAGTTCCGTGCACACCGGCCATGGTGAGCCAGTCGCCGAGCAGATCCATACCCGCGAAGCTACCGGGCTGTCGTATCGATTCGACCAGAGAAGGATCGGCGGATGACATTTTCAGCACAGAATATGAGTCGTTCAGGCATACAGGAACCCGCTGGCCTACACATACGGTGACACTGCCCGGATCAGCCGAGGGCAGCCGATCTCGTCGTCCCCGTGCGGTGCGCGAGGGACCCGGTGGACTGTCGGCATATCGTGGAGAACAGTCCTTCTCCTGTCGTCACGTACGAAAGGCATTCATGGGAACTATCACCGTAGGCACCGAGAACAGCACAGACATCGAGTTGTACTACGAGGACCACGGAACCGGACAGCCGGTCGTTCTGATCCACGGCTACCCGTTGAACGGCGACAGCTGGGAATTGCAGGCGCGTGAACTGCTGGCTGCCGGGTACCGGGTCATCACCTACGATCGCCGCGGGTTCGGGCGGTCGTCGAAGGCCGGCGTGGGATACGACTACGACACCTTCGCCGCAGATCTGAACACCGTATTGACCACGCTGGACCTGCGGGACGTCATCTTGGTCGGTTTCTCCATGGGCACCGGCGAACTCGCCCGCTACATCAGCGCCTACGGGAGCGAACGGGTCGCCAAGTTGGCGTTCCTGGCCTCACTGGAACCGTTCCTGGTACAGCGCGAAGACAACCCCGGCGGGGTACCGCAAGACGTGTTCGACGGTATCGTCGCCGCGGCTCGGGCCGACCGCTACGCCTGGTACACCTCGTTCTACGAGGACTTCTACAATCTGGACCGGAATCTCGGCACGCGGATCAGTGCGGAAGTCGTGCGGGCGAACTGGAATACCGCCGTCACCAGCGCGCCCGTCGCGGCGTATGCCGTCGTCCCGGCCTGGCTCGAGGATTTCCGTGCCGATGTCGAGGCCGTGCGCGCCGCCGGGCGGCCGACCTTGATCCTGCACGGCACCGAAGACAACATCCTGCCCATCGACGCCACCGGCCGCCGGTTCGCGAAGTTGGTGCCGGACGCAGAATATATCGAGGTCGACGGCGCGCCTCACGGTCTGCTGTGGACGCACGCCGCGGAAGTCAACTCCGCGCTCCTGCGCTTCGTACGAGCCTGACCACGTTGCCGGCCCGACGGCTCACTCGGGCCGGCAGCACAGAGATCCGCACGAGAGACCGAAGGTCTACCCGAAGGAGATGCCATATGAAGGTCCTCATCGTCCTCACCTCGCACGACCAGCTCGGCGATACCGGCAAGAAGACCGGCTTCTGGCTGGAGGAGCTCGCCGCGCCGTACCGCCGCTTCAAGGCGGCCGGTTACGACATCACGCTGGCGTCTCCGGCCGGTGGCCGGCCGCCACTCGACCCGAAGAGCAACGAGCCCGGCTTCCAGACCGACGATACGCACTGGTTCGAGGCCGATGCGGAAGCGTCTGCGGCGCTGGCCGACACTGTGCGGCTCGACTCGGTCTCGGCCGACGACTACGACACCGTCTTCTATCCGGGCGGGCACGGCCCGCTGTGGGACCTCGCCGAGGACCCCGGCTCCCGGCGTCTGATCGAAACCACGCTGCGCTCGGGTAAGCCGGTCGCGCTGGTCTGCCACGCACCGGGCGTGCTGCGCCACGTCACCGACGAGGACGGCAACCCGATCGTGGCAGGCAGGAAGGTCACCGGCTTCACCAACACGGAGGAGGCGGCGGTCGAATTGGTCGACGTGGTTCCTTTTCTCGTCGAAGACGAGCTGATCGAGCTCGGCGGAAACTACTCGAAGGGGCCCGACTGGGGTTCCTATGTGGTCGAGGACGGACTGCTCATCACCGGCCAGAACCCCGGTTCTTCGGCCGCGGCGGCCGATGCGCTGATCGCGAAGCTCGCCGCCTGAGTGCCCGTATTCGTCACGCCGGGCGAGCGTATGGCCGGACCGCATGCCAGCCCGTCACACCCTGGTATTTCGCACCGATCTCGAAAAGCATCGACTCGTGCTGCGCCGCCGCGGTGAGCTGCGCGCCGATCGGCATACTCGAGGCGGGATGGAAGCCGATGGGTAAGGCGAGCGTGGGGCCGTCGTGCAGCGACCACGGATAACTGAACTGCCCCATCCGGCGCGACTGGGCGATCACATCGGCCCCACCGGCGAGCAACGGCACATCGATGGGCATGGCCGGGGTGAGCACGGCGTCCACCCGGTCGAACACCACGGTGAGGGCCTGCCGGAATTCGTCGCGCCGGGCCAGCGCCGCGGCGCGTTCGGAGTCCGGTATCCGCAGCCCCAGCGAAATACGTTCCAGAGTCGCGGGCTGGAACAGTTCGGGTGCGCGCCGGATCCGTTCGCGGTGCCGTTCGGCGAGATCGGAGTAGATCAGGGTGTAGACGACGTCCTGGGCGGTTGCTGCGCCGGGGATATCGATCGGGATTATGTCGTAGCCCAGGGTTTCGAAGACGTCCGCGGCGGTGCGCACGGCGGCGGCGACGGCCGGGTCGACATCTTCGGTGATGAACACCGCGGGCATACCGATCCGCTGGGCGGCAGGCGTATGCGGCGGGGCTCCGCCACGGAGCACCTCGTGAATGCGGGCGATATCGGTGACCGAACGGGCCATCGGCCCGACGGTGTCGAACAATTCGCTGACCGGGTAGACACCCGCGTTGGACACCGACCCGGCGGTCGGGCGCAGCCCGGCGACCCCGCAGGCCGAGGCGGGCAGGCGGATCGAACCGCCGGTGTCGGTGCCGAGGGCGGCGTCCACGAGGCCGGCGGCCACTGCCGCGCCGGAGCCGCCGCTGGAGCCGCCGGGTACGTGGGCCGGATTCCACGGGTTGCGGGTCGGTCCGGCCGCGGAGTTCTGGGAGGTGACACCGACGGCGAACTCGGCCATATTCAGCTTCGCGGTCACCCGGGCGCCGGCGGCGAGCAGTCTGCGCACGACCTCCGCGTGGCTAGTGGCCACCCGGTCGGCGAAGAACGCCGATGCGCAGGTGCTGGGGACGCCGGCGACATCGATATTGTCCTTGACCCCGATTCGCAGCCCGCGCAACGGCCCGTCGGCCGTGGTGCCGGCGGGCGGGTCGATCCAGGCGACGACGCTGCCGAACGTCTGCTCCCGAGAGTGCGGGACCGGGCCGTGCGCGACCCGGTCCCCGGTCTCGGTCAGGACGCGCTCCCCGCGCGCAACGCGGCGGTCGCCGCCTCGTCCACGGTCCAGTCGTCGGTGTTCACCACCACGCCGTAGTCGCGGCGGGCGTCTTCGGCGGTGAGGTATTCGTCCCATACATCGCTGAGCACCTGGAACGGGTCGCGGGCGAACGGATCGCCGAACCCGCCGCCGGAGGGCAGCTTGATCTCGAGCGTTTCACCGGCGCGGATGGTTTCCTGGGTGACCTTCGAGAACAGCAGTTCCTCGCGGTCGGTGCCGGCGTTGCGGGTGAACGAACCGGCGACCCCGTCGCGGCCGCCGAGCGCACCCGCGGGCGGATCGGACCGGTTGTCGGCCTCGGAGCCGAGGAAGGTATCGGTTTCCATCAGCCATTTGCGCACGCTGCCGATACCGCCGCGCCACTGGCCGGGAGCGGGCGGCTCGTCGCGCAGCTCGTAGCGCAGGGCGCGCATGGCGTGATTGAGTTCGAGTTCCTCGATCGGGTTGTTCCGGGTGTTGGCCATCAGCGCGTCGACGGCGTCCATACCGTCCTTGCCGTTGCGGCCGCCGTAGGAGCCCTCGTTGATCTCGATGTAGACCCAATAGGATTCGCCGTCGGCGGCCAGGCCGGAGTAGGCGATCGCGCACAGCGCCGCCGAGGAACCGGCGACCGCGTGCTCGGGCAGCACGGGCGCCAACGCCAGGTTGATGGAGTCGAAGACCCGGTTCACCTGGGAGAACCGCGCGAAACAGGAGGCCGGGAAGTCCGGGTTGAAGATCGTGCCCTCCGGGGCGTACGCCTTCACCGGGCGGAAGCAGCCGTCGTTCTGCGGGACGAAATCCTCGACCACGTCCTCGTCGAGCAGGATGGTGCGGATCGCCGATACCGCCACCGGCAGCACCGAGCCCTCGAACGGAACGTTGAACGCCGTGGGCACCTGGTCGTTGGAGCCGGTGAGGTCGATGAGAATGTCCTCGCCCTCGACCTGCACCCGCACTGCCACCTTCAGCGGCACCCCGCGGTTCTTGCCGTCGTCGTCGAGATAGCCGATGGGCGCGGAGTAACTACCGTCCGGGATCTCGCGGATCCGGCTGCGCAGCATATTCTCCGAATAGTCCATCCACCGTTCGGCGGCACTCATGACGGTGTCGAGGCCGTACTTCTCGAGCAGTTCGATGAACCGCTTCTCACCGATCCGCGAGCACGCGATCAACGCTTCGAGGTCGCCGCGGTTCTGTTCCGGGGTGCGGACATTGTCGAGAATGTGCTGGATCAGGTAGTCATTGCGGACCCCGGCGTCGTAGATCTTCATCGAATCCATGAGCTTGCCCTCGGCCCATACGTCCACCACGTCCATGCACAGGCCGGGGAAGTTACCGCCGACATCGGAGACGTGCCCGGTGCAGCCGGCGAAACCGATGTGCTCGCCCTCCCAGAAGATCGGGATGATCACTCCGTAGTCGGGCGAATGCGCGGCACCGTGATACGGGTGGTTGTGCAGGATGACATCGCCGGGCCGGTAGGTGCCTGCCAGCCTGCGGTTCACACCGCGGATATAGGCCGGGATCGAACCGCAGTGCATCGGCGTCGAATCCGATTCGCACAGTTCGCGGCCGTTGACGTCGAAGATGCCGGCGCCGAGATCCTCGGATTCGCGGATCAGGCTCGAATACGCCATCCGGTAGAGGACCTGCGCCATCTCCTTGGCCATCGACTGCAAGGCGCCGCCGACGACCCGCAGGGTGATCGGGTCCACCTCGACATCGTTCCAGGTCCGGGTGGATTCGCCCGCGAGGGATACTCCGGTCTTGGGCATCAACGCCTTGCTCATGCGGGCTTCCTCTCGATGATGATGTGGCCGACGGCGTCGACCGTCGCGTGCTGGCCCATGCCGACGATGGTGGTGGAGTCGAACTGTTCGACGATCGCGGGACCGTCGAACTCGTTGCCCGCCAGCAGCAGCGCCCGGTCGTAGACGGGGGTGTCGAGCCATTCGGGTTCGGCTGTGTCGTTGCGCCAGAACAGCGCCTTCGTGGTGGTTTTGACCGCGGCGGAAGCGTCGGCGGCGCCCGCTTCGATCTCGGCGATCCGGACGTGCGGCACCGCGCCGACACCGGTGACCCGGATATTGACCAGCTGTACCGGCTTGTCGTCGAAGCGCTGGGAGTAGGTGCGGCCGTGGGCGCGATGGAATTCGTCGGCGACCGTTTTCACCCAGACATCGTCGATTTCGCCGTCCGGCGCGGGCACCCGCAATTCGTAGCCCTGGCCGACGTAGCGGCAGTCCACACTGCGTTCGAGGGTGATGTTCGCGGCCGCGACACCGTCGTCCTCGAGCCGGCCGACCGCTTCCCGCGAAAGCCGCGCCATCTGCTCGGTGAGCAGTGCCATATCGGGATCGGCGGAGGAGGTCCACACGGTGGTGGGCACCTCGTACCTGATATCGGTGGTGAGCAGGCCGACCGCCGAAGTGATACCGGGGTGGCCGGGTACGATCACCCGCGGGATGCCGAGCTGGTCGGCGATCTGCCAGGCGAACAGCGGACCCGCACCGCCTTCGGCGATCAGCGAGAACTCGCGCGGGTCGTAACCCTTGCGCACCGAATGCAGGCTGATGGCCTCGGTCATCGAATGGGCCAGGATTTTGAAGATGCCCATGGCGGCCGCGTCGAGGGTGGTGCCGAGTTCATCGGCGATATGGGTCTGGATGGCGGTGCGGGCCAGTTCCGGCCGGATCTCCATCGTCCCGGACAGGAAGCTGTCGGCGCGCAGCCAGCCCATGGTCACCATCGCATCGGTCGAGGTGGGTTCGGTGCCGCCGCGGGCGTAGCAGGCGGGGCCCGGCACGGCACCGGCGCTGCGCGGGCCGACGCGGAACATACCGCCCTCGTCGACCACCGCGATGGAGCCCCCGCCGGCGCCGATGGTATCGACCTCGGCCATCGGCACCATCGCGTGATAGTCGCCGATCCGGGTATCGAGCAGGTGTTTCATCCGCAGGGCGCCGTCGGGTGCCACACCGATATCGGCCGAGGTGCCGCCCACATCGAGGGTGATCACGCTGGGGAAGCCGGAGGCCTTGCCGATCGCGCATCCGCCGAGCAGCCCGGCCACGACACCACTGGTCAGCAGGGAGACCGGGGTCTGCGCCGCGCTGCGGGAGGTGATCAGACCGCCGGCCGACGTCATCAGGTGCACATCGTCGCCCACCTGTGCCGCGGCGGCTTTCGACGCGAGGTTGTCGATATAGCCGGAGGTCTTGGGGCCGATGAAGGCGTTCAGTGCCGCCGTGGAGAACCGCTCGTACTCGCGGTACTGCGGTGCGACTTCGCTGGACAGTGAAACGAACACCTGCGGGTATTCCTCGCCGATGATCTCCTTGACCCGGATCTCGTGGGCCGGGTTGCGATAGGAGTGCAGAAATGCGACGGCGATGGCGTCGACCCCGCGTTCGCGCAGCAGCCGGACTTGATCGCGGACGGCGTCCTCGTCCAGCGGCACCAGGACATTGCCGGCCGCGTCGATACGTTCGGGTACCACCCTGCGGTTGCGGCGCGGGACGAGCTGCCACTTCTGCCACGGCAGGTCCTGGTAGTTGGAGTAGTTGAGGGGACGTTTCTTCCTGGCGATATGCAGTAGGTCGCGGAAACCCTCGGTGGTGATCATGCCGACATCGCAGCCGTTGTGCTCGAGCACGATATTGGTAGCGACCGTCGTGCCGTGGAAGAACATCTCGATCTCGGCGGGGTCGATTCCGGCGCGTTCGGCGAGCACCGCGATACCGTCCATGCTGCCGATCGACGGGTCGTGGTTGGTCGACGGCGTCTTGTGGACGATCACCGTCCCGTCGTCGTCCCACAGCACGAGGTCGGTGAACGTGCCGCCGACATCGACTCCGATTCTCTTCATCAGATTTCCATTCTTCCGGCGCCCACGAGGGAGCGGATGGGACGGCCGACCGGGGGATGCCGTCCGCGAAGGCGGGTGACCACCGCGCGAGGTGATGGGAGCCATCGTGCTTCAGCACGCCGGAGAATGCAATACCTCAGATGTTTTCGAAGTAAATTCGCGGTAACACGACCGAATCACCCGCAGCAGCTCGACATCGATGGCTTAATTAGCGGATGTTTACAGTGCCCTGATCGTCAACGCCAACGCGGCGCAACCGGACGGGAACGCTAGGCTCGGGCGCGTCGACAGCCGTTTCCAGGAGAAGGACCGAAGCCGGTGAGCGAACCGACGCCAGACGAGGCGACCGCCAAATCCGGGCCCGCGTACGCGGTCCTGGCCGAGCAGCTGCGCAAACGCATCCTGTCCGGAGAACTCCCGCAGGGCGCCCGCCTGCCCAGCGACGCCGAACTCACTGCCGAGTTCGGGGTCGGGCGCAGCACGATCCGTGAAGCGCTGCGCTCGCTGGCGAGCCAGAACCTGATCACCACCACCCGTGGCGTCACCGGCGGCAGCTTCGTGGCGACCCCCAGCGTCGGGCATATCAGCGCGAGCCTCGAGACCGGTGTCGCGCTGATGGCCGCCGCCGAGGCCGTCACCGTGGACCAGCTGATGGAGGTCCGCAATCTCATGGAGGTGCCCGCGGCCGGAATCGCCGCGTTCCGGCGCACCGAGGAACATCTCGCCGAACTGCGCGCGGCGATTTTCGATCCCGACGGTGTCCAGGGACCGCAGACCTTCGCCAAGAACCAGCAATTCCACCTGGTCCTGCTTCGCGCCACCGGCAACCCATTACTGGAGTTGATCACCGCCCCGGTCTTCCGCGTGTTGTCGACCCGGTTCGGCCGCGATGCCGCACCCGGCGGTTTCTGGCAGTGCGTCGACCACGACCATCGCGCGATCCTGGAGGTCGTGACGGCAGGCGATTCGATGGCCGCCATCGATCTCATGCGCCGGCACCTCGACCATCTGGGCGATTCCTACCGCCGGATGGACCGCCTCCGCACCGAGTGATCCCAGTCGGCAAACGACCGTAAACATCTGCCTTTTAGGTGGCGTATCCGTCTATCACCGGGGCTGTTCGCCCAAAACTCCGCACTTGACGTTCTAAATGTCTGATGTATTGTCCGAGAGGCATATCGACCGAACGAACCAAGGAGACACGGTGGCAGTGCACAAGGCCGTCCTCGGACGCTTCTTCGAGGATTACGTCGTGGGTGACGTGTACCAGCACCCCATCGGACGGACGATCTCCGAAGCCGACAACACGTGGATCACGTTGCTGTCGATGAACACCAACCAGAACCACTTCAACACCCACCTCGCCGAACAGAACCCGATCACCGGCGGCCGGGTCATCGTTAACTCGGGTCTCACGGTCGCGGTGATCCTCGGGATCTCGGTGCTCGATATGAGCCAGAACGCGATTTCCAATCTCGCGTTCACCGATATCAAGATGTCGCACCCGGTCTACGCCGGCGACACCCTCTACGCCGAGAGCCTCTGTACCGGCCTGCGCAAATCGAAATCCCGGCCGTACGCGGGCATCGTCTCGATGATCACCCGTGGGCTCAACCAGGACGGCGTCGAGGTCATTTCGTGGAAGCGTTCGGTCATGGTCGCCACTCGCGCCGGCGGCATCGGCCAGGACTATTTCCCACAGGCCGTGAACGGCCCGCTGGAACTGCCCGCCGAACAGGACACCGAGGAGGCCCGGTCATGAAACCGCTCGAAGACGTCCGCATCATCGCGCTCGAACAGTACGGAGCGGGTCCGTTCGGCAGCGTCCACCTTGCCGATCTGGGCGCCGACGTCATCAAAATCGAAGACCCCAACGCGGGCGGCGATGTCGGCCGCTACGTCCCGCCCTACAACCAGGGCGAAGATTCGCTGTTCTTCGAAACCTTCAACCGCAACAAACGCAGCCTCTCACTGGATGTATCGAACCCGGCCGGCCGCGCCGTCTTCGAAGACCTCGTCCGCTCCGCCGACGCCGTCTACTCCAACCTGCGCGGCGACGTACCCGCCAAGATCGGCATCACCTATGCCGATCTCCGGCATCTCAACCCCGCCATCGTCTGCTGTAGCCTCACCGGCTTCGGCATGACCGGCCCGCGCGCGAAAGAACCCGGGTACGACTACATCCTGCAGGGCCTGGCCGGCTGGATGAGTCTCACCGGCGATCCGGACGGCCCGCCCACCAAATCCGGGCTCTCCCTCGTCGATTTCTCCGGCGGCTTCGTCGCCGCACTCAGCCTGCTGTCGGGCCTGCACGCCGCCCGGCGCGACGGTATCGGTGGCGACTGCGATGTCTCCCTCTACGACACCGCGATGTCGCTGCTCACCTACCCCGCCACCTGGCATATGAACGCCGGCTTCGAACCGGCGCGCACGAAGAACTCCGCGCACCCTTCGCTGGTGCCGTTCCAGGCCTTCGAGGCCAGTGACGGATGGCTCATCGTGGGCTGCGCAAAGGAGAAGTTCTGGCAGCGGCTGGTGGTCGCCATCGGACACCCCGAACTCGCCGGCGACCCCCGCTTCACCGATTTCACCCAACGCGGAATCCACCAGGGCGACCTGCTCGAGATCCTGGAAAAGGTGTTCGCGTCGAATACCGTCGCGCACTGGCTGTCGCTGCTCGGTCCGGCGGGTGTGCCCTCCGGACCCATCAACGACGTGGCACAGGCGATGGCCGAACCGCATACCGTCGCCCGGGATCTGATCGTCGAGACGACCCACCCGGTCTACGACACCGTCCGCCAGCTCGCCTCCCCGGTCCGGTTCGGCGCACAACGGCCGGAATACCGGCGCGCTCCGGCGCGTAACGAGCATTTCGACGACATCATCGCCGGCGAACTCGGGTACGACGCCGACCAGATCGCCCAGCTCACCGCCCGGGGCGCCTTCGGCCCGGCGCCCGCGGAAACCGCATGACCTCCCGGGATCTGGCCGCATGGGCCGGGCAGCTCACTTTCGGCGATCTGCCCGGCCATGTCCGGCACGCGACCACCCGTCACCTGCTCGACGGTATCGGCAATGCCGTCGCCGCCCGCCGGCTCGGCCACGGCCGGGCCGGGTGGTCTGTCGCGGCGGCGCTCGGCGGTCCACCCGAAGCCCGGCCGCTGACCGGCAACCAGGCCCACTCCGCGCCCGCTGCCGGTATGGCGACCGCCGTCCTGGTGCACGCACTGGATTTCGACGATACGCACGCCGGTGCTCTCGTCCACGCCACCGCGGTCGCCCTGCCCGCGGCGTTCGCCGTCGGACAGCAGGTCCGCGCCAGCGGCGCGCAGATCCTGACCGCTACCACGGTCGGCCTGGAAACCGCCTGCCGGCTCGGCCTGGCCAGCCCGCACGGTTTCCACAGCCGGGGACTGCACGCCACCGGCGTCGTCGGGCCGTTGGCCGCCGCACTGGTCACCGGCACACTGTGCGGTCTCACCGTCGATCAGCTGGTCGACGCAATCGGTATCGCGGGTTCCGCAGCCGGCGGCCTGCTGGAATTCCTCGACACCGACGCCGACACCAAGGCCCTGCATCCGGGCACCGCCACCCTGAACGGGATCCTCGCCGCGCGCCTCGCTGCCGCGGGGGCCGGCGGACCGCCGTCGGTATTGGAGGGCCGGCGGGGTCTATATGCCGCACTGTCCGCCCGCGACTCCGATATCACTGCTGTGACAGCGGGACTGGGCTCCCGGTGGGAAGCCGCCGCGATCGGGATCAAACCCTATCCGAGCTGTCAGCTCATGCACGTCACTCTCGATGCCGTCGGCGCCGCCCTCGCCGGCCGCATGGTCGATCCCGCCCGTATCACCGAGATCGAGGTACACCTACACCCTGATTCCATCCCGATCGTCTGCGGGCCGAATACGGGCGTCGCCGCCCCGCGCAGCACCTACGACGGGAAATTCGACCTGCCGTGGAGCGTGGCCGCACTCATCCACGACGGCACCGTCGATATCGCCACCTATACCGCCGAATCGATCGCCCGCGCGGCCGTTCTCGCCACCGCCGCCAAGGTGCGAGTCGTGGAATCCGGTATCGGCGGCCCCGCGGCCGCCGCACCCGGGCACGCCAGGATCACCCTCGACGACGGCCGGATATTGCACGGCCGCGTAGCGGGCAGTCGCGGCACCGTCGCACTGCCCCTCGACGACACCGAACTGCGGGCGAAGTTCTCCGCCAACTGTGCCGATCACCCCGCCGCCGGCGAGCTCGCCGACCGCGTCTTCGCCCTCGCCGACGAGCCCGGCCTGTCCGCGGTGCTCGACCTCGCCGCGACCATCGCCGCCCAGAACTGACAATTCTTCAGGAGCCCACCGTGGATTTCACGTTCAACGAACAGCAGCTCGATTTCCGGAAGGCGCTGCGCCATTTCGTCGACAAGGAGATCGTGCCCGTCGCCAATGAGTGGGAGCGGTCCGGCCGCTACCCCACCGAAATCGTCGAGCATATGAAGACCATGGGCCTGTTCGGTATCACCACTCCCGAGGAGTACGGCGGAATCGATCTGGACAAGGTGTCGTTCACGCTGGTCTACGAAGAACTGGCACGCGGCTGGATGGGTATCGCCGGCATCGTCGGCAGCCACAATCTGTCGTGCTGGATGATCGGCAAACACGGCACCGAGGACCAGAAACGCAATCTTCTGCCCAAACTGGCCAGCGGCGAATGGCGCACCGGTATCGGTCTCACCGAACCCGGTGCGGGCACCGATCTACAGGGCATCCGCACCACCGCCCGCCGCGACGGCGACCACTACATCGTCAACGGTGCCAAGACCTGGATCACCAATGCGCGCCACGCCAACGTCCTGCCGGTTCTGGTCAAGACCGACCCCACCGCCACCCCGCCGCACAAAGGGATGAGCATCCTGCTCATCGACACCGAAACCGAAGGCTTCGAAGTCCAGCGCGACCTGGGCAAACTCGGTTACAAAGGCACCGAATCCTGCGAGATCCTGCTCGACGACGTCCGCGTCCCGGCCGATGCGCTCCTCGGCGGTACCGAAGGCCGCGGTTTGCAACAGGCGCTGTCCGGGCTCGAGATCGGCCGTCTCAATATCGCGGGGCGCAGTGTCGGCATCGCCCAGGCCGCCTACGACGCCGCCCTCGCCTACGCCAAGGAACGCACCGCCTTCGGTCAGCCGATCGCCGAATTCCAGGCCATCCAGCTCAAGATCGCCGATATCGCGACCCACCTGCAGGCCGCCCGGCTGCTCACCTATTGGGCTGCTTCGCAGGCCGATTCGGGCAAACGCGTCGATATGGAGGCGGGGATGGCGAAATACTTCGCCTCCGAGACCGCCATCACTGCCAGCCTGGAAGCCATGCGTATCCACGGCGGTTACGGTTACTCCACCGAATTCGTCGTCGAACGCCTCTACCGCGACGCTCCGCTCATGTCGATCGGCGAAGGCACCAACGACATCATGCGCACCGTGATCGCCAAGGCCCTGGTGGCGGGCACCGGAGTGATCGGATGACCCGAGCCCTGACCTACCTCTACGTCCCCGGCGACAGGCCGGCGCGGTTCGGTAAGGCTCTCACCTCCGGCGCCGACGCCATCGTCCTCGACCTGGAAGACGCCGTCGCCGCCGCGCGCAAATCCGAGGCTCGCGACCAGGTCGCGTCCTGGGTCGCCGGCACCGATCCGGGGCGCGTGCAGGTATGGGTGCGGGTGAACCCGGGTGCCCTGCAGGACGAGGACATCCGGGCGGTCGCCCACCCGCACCTGACCGGAATCTGGCTGCCGAAGGTCGGGTCGGCCGCGGAGGTCGAGCACGTCGACGCCCTGCTGGCCCGCACCGCCGGTCCCGGCGCGGCCCTCTCGGCCATGATCGAAACCGCCGCGGGCATTTTCGCCGCACCGGATATCGCGCGCGCACCCCGCATGCGGTTTCTGCAACTCGGTGAGGTGGACTTGGCGGCCGACCTCGGGCTCGAAGCCGGCCCCGTGGGCACCGCACTCCTTTTCGCGCGCAGCCAGGTCGTCGCCGCGAGTGTCGCCGCCGGAATCGACCCGCCCCCGGCCGCCGTCTCGCGGAACTTCCGGGATCTCGACGCCTTCCGGTCCGATACCCGCACCCTCGCGGAGCTGGGGTTCGTCGGGCGGGTGTGCATCCATCCGGCGCAGCTCGAACCGGCGCGGGACGTGTTCACCCCGGCACCGGAAGCAGTACAGCAGGCCCGGGCGGTCCTCACGGCACTCGACGGCGCCCGATCCGGGGTCGCTCTCGATTCGAACGGATTCCTGATCGACGAGGCGGTGGCCCGGCAGGCCCGCCGGATCGTCGAACGAGCCGAAACCGCCGGCGCGAACGGCATGCCGAACAACGCCCGCACCGGACACATCGCAGCTCGGGAAACCACCGGTAAATCCTGAGCTCGTCCCCGACCGCGTAGCGCCGGCGGCAAACTGTCACGCCCGTAGGCCGCCCGCGGCAAAACGCGCCGGTCGCCTGTCCGCGGTCGCCTGCCACCGCCGCAGCGGCTCGGCCGGTCCGGAGGGAGCCCGGTTGGTTCACCCGCCGGGTGTATCGACGCGAGGCGAATGTATCGACAAGACGCCGACGGCCGGCTACGCGTGCCCGGCGGGTTCGCGCTCGGCCTCGCGGGTCCGGCGCGGCAGGCTGACCAGCACGACCGCCGCCATCACCACCAGCACAGCCGCGCCGACCGTGGTCGCCACATGCATACCGCTGACGAACGATTCGCGTGCCGAGTGCACCAGGTCCGGGTCGTCTGCCGCGTGCTGGATGGTTTCGCCGATGGTCGGGCCGAAATCGCCACCGGAGCGGAAGATCACCGCCGCCAGCGACCCGAGCAACGCCAGACCGAGCGCGTTGCCGAGTTCGAAACTGGTTTCCGAGATCCCCACCGCGGAACCCGCCCGCTCCGGCGGCACCGAGGAGACCGACACTTCCGACACCAGGGTGAACACGACCCCATACCCGACACCGGCGATGGCCGACCCTGCCACATACCAGCCGACGCCGCCGTCCACGCCGACACCGAACAACATCAGGTTGCCGACCGCGGCCGCCACGAGCGCCGAGGCGAAAGCGAGCCGGACACCCAGCCACTGCGCCACCCGCGATCCCGTCATCGAGAACACGAAGACCGTGATCGCCATCGGGATACCGAGCAGCGCGGCCGCCAGCGGGTCACGGCCGGTGACCGATTGCAGGTAGACGCTGGACAGGTAGCTCAGGCCCGCCAGCGACATCATCCCGGCCAGACTGGACCCGATCGCAACCGAGAACCGGCCGTGGCCGAACAGTCGCAGGTCCAGCAGCGGTTCACTGATCCGCCGCTGCCGGCGTACGAAGAAGGTCAGGAGTGTGCCGCCGAGCACTGCCGATATCAGTGCCACCGAGTCGATGCCGAATTCGGCGGCGTGCTTGATCGCATACACCACCGGCAGAATGCCGCCGATCGACAAAGCGACACTCGGCAGGTCCAGTGGGCCCAGTGCGGTGGCCCGGTGTTCGGGCAGCAGTATCCGCCCGAATACCAGCAGAACCAACAGCACCGGGACGTTGATCAGGAATACCGAGCCCCACGGGAAGTGATGCAACAGCACCCCGCCGATGATCGGGCCCACGGCCGAACCGCCCGCGAAGAACGCGGTCCACACGCCGATGGCGGTGGCGCGCTGCCGGGCGTCGGGGAACAGGGTGGTGATGAGTGCCAGGCTGGAAGGCAGCAGGGTCGCCCCGCCGATACCCATCAGCGCCCGGGCCGCGATCAGCACCGCGGCGCTCGGCGCGAACGCCGCGAGTACCGAGGCGATGCCGAATACCGTGGCGCCCGCCAGCAGAATGCGCCGCCGGCCGATCCGGTCGCCCAGATTGCCCATGGTGATGAGGAGGCCGGCGATGAGGAATCCGTAGATATCGAGGATCCACAGTTGCTGGGCGGCCGACGGGTCCAGGTCGACGGTCAGCGTCGGCAAGGCCAGGAACAGCACCGACATATCCATCGACACCAGCAGCACCGGCAACACCAGAACCGCCAGACCGAGCCAGGCACGCCGCGAGCCGCCCGCCTCCGGCGCGGCGTGCACTGCCTCCACGTTCGTCATCAACCACTCCCCTTCTCTGGTGCGTACGGCGTACGCATGGTCCGGGGTACAGTGTACGCATGCCGGACCCGCTCCCGAAACCAGATATCCGATGACCGAACCGAAGCTCACCAAGGCCGCCATCGTCGATACCGCCATCTCCCTCGCCGATACCGACGGACTCGACGCACTGTCCATGCGGCGGATCGCCGACCGGATGGGCGTGGGAGCGATGTCGCTGTACCGGCATATCGCGAACAAGGATGTCCTGATCGCCGCCATGGCCGACGAGGTGGCGGGCCGCTACCCGTACCCGGCGGTCGAGGGCAAGAACTGGACCTGGCGAGACCGGGTCCGGATCGCCGGCGAGATCGACTGGGACCTGTACCAGCGGCACCCCTGGGTACTGCTGGCCTTCGCCACCCCCCGCTACAGTTTCGGGCCGAGCAGCCTCGAATGCCTGGCCTGGCTCGTCGAGGGTTTCCGCGAACTCGGGGTCACCACCCACGAGGCCACCGAGATGTCGTTCGCGGTCTGGAACTACATCTCCGGCGCCACCCTCCCCCACATCAGTTCGTCCCTGGTGACGCGCAAGGGAACCGACGAGACCGAAGAGAACGGACTGCGTTCATTACTGGCCGGATACCCCATCCACCCGACCCCGCCCGCCCTGGCGGAACTACACGGCACCGGTAACCGGTTCGCCCAGCTGGACCTGCTGCACCTCGGCCTGACCGCCCTGTGCGACGGCTTCGCCCTCCGCGCCGGCCGAACCGCCTCCACCAACGGATGACCGTACCGACGCGCACCGAATACCATTCGGCCTCAGCCCTGCCCAATTGGCATTCAAACGCTAAATTCTCGTCATGGATGCTGACTTTCCACCCGGCGCTGGGCCCAGCAGCGGTATCTCGGTCAGCCTTACCGCCGCAACATTGCAAACGATCCGGGAGCGAGCCGGCAAACGAGGTGTATCTGCGTACCTGGAGCAAGCAGCGCAACGCCAGATCGAGCGCGACAATCTCGACGAACTGATCGAGGCCTTCGAGGAACGCAATGGACCGGCCGATGCCGCAGCGGTGGCCGCCAAGCGAGCAGAACTGACCGGCGCCACCGATCCACAGACGGGGACTGCCGCGTGAGCGGAGCGCTCGTCCTCGACAGCGAGGGCCTCGCCAAAGCTGTGCAACGCGACCGTGAGGTCCATGAATGGCTTGCCGCCGCCCGTGACACCGACCTCCTCCGTCATCACGTGCCGCCGTACTGGTCGAATTGACTTCCTCCCGGCCGTGAACGACCGGGACTCCTCCTGAACCACACGGCCCTGAGGCGGGTTCCCGCTTCACCGAGGCGAGCCGTCCGCTACGCGGCCGGACTTGCCAAAAAATCTGACCGTTTCCTGCAGCGGCCAGGGCCACTACGCGGTGCACAGCGCGCCAGAGACCGGGTTTCACGAATTGGCCTGCTATCTCGAGTTCGCGCGTCGAACCGCGGGATAGGGACGTTATGCCGCGGTGCCACCGTGCTCGCCGAGGCGGGGCGGGGGACGGTAGTCGGGCGTCCAGCCGGACACCCGGATAGGTGAGGCGACGAGGCGGTGCTCGCCGGCGCGGACGACCATTCCGGGGGTCGCGTCGAGAGCTCGGGGGAGGGTGCGGACCGCCGCGGCGGGGACGCCGAGGGGGCGTAGCCGAGCCTCCCAGGAGGTGGCGGTGTCGGTGCCGAGAGCGGTGGTTACCAGGGTCAGGACTTCGTCGCGGTGGGCGACTCGTTCGGCCATGGTGTCGAAACCGGTGAGCCCGGCTTCCTTCGCGAGAGATTTCCAGAAGCCGTCGTGGGTGACGAACAAGGCCAGATACCCGTCGGCGGTCGGGAACAGCTGGGCGGGAACGTAATACGAATGCGCGCCGTTGGGCCGGCGTTGGGGTTCGACGCCGTTGTCGAGGTAGGCGGCGGCGTGGTAGTTCAGCTGGGAGAGCATCACGTCCCGGAGTGATACATCGATCTGGCCGCCTTTCCCGGAGACGATCTGAGCGAGCAGGCCGAGGGCGGCGGTGAGGCCGGTGGAGTTGTCGGCCGAGGAATAGCCGGGCAATGTGGGCGGACCGGCGGGGTCGCCGGTGAGGGCGGCGACCCCGGTCGCGGCCTGGACCACGTAGTCGAATGCGGGGTCGTCGCCGTTGTCGAGGCCGAAACCGGTGAGGGCGACGCAGACGATGCGGTCGTTGTGGTGGCGCAGCGCGTCGTAGGTGAGACCGAGTTTGCGGATCGCCGACGGTTTGAGGTTCACCAGGAGCGCATGGGATTCGACGGCCAACTCCCCCAGCCGCCGCTGTCCGGCATCCGAGGTCAGATCCAGGCAGATGCTGCGTTTCCCGCGGTTGAGGCTCGCGAAATAGGAGTCGCCGACCTTGCGGGAGATATCCCCGCCCGGGGGTTCGAGTTTGGTCACCTCGGCACCCAAGTCGGCCAGCATCATGGTGGCGTAGGGGCCGGCCAGCATGGTGCCCACTTCCAGCACCCGGATCCCGGCCAAGGGGCCCGCAGTCATCGAAGCTCCTTCGGGACAGGTGCGTGCAGTCCGCGGAGGCCGCGGCGCCGTGAGAAGTAGCGGATCATCGAAACTCCTTCGAAGCGGGCGCATGCAGTCCGCGGAAGCCGCGGCGCAGGCGGAGGTAGCGCATCATCGGAGATCGCGAGCGATTTCCGCGATCATCTCGCGGGTGCGGCGTTTGGAGGCGATCAGTTCGTCGCGGTTGTCGCCGATGGGCAGCAGGCGCACGGAGAGATCGGTCGCACCGGCCTCCGCGTAGCGGCGCAGGCCCGCCGCAATGGCCTCCTCGTCGCCGGCGATGCAGATATCGCCGATATCCTTGGCCGCGCCTTTTTCCAGGAGTCGCTGATAGTTCGGAGAAACCTCGGCTTCGCCCAGGATGCGGTTGGCGCGTTCGCGGGCGGTGTCGATCTCGCCGGAAGCGCACAGGCAGATGGGCAGTCCGGCGACGATGCGCGGGGCGGCGCGACCGGCATCGGCGGCGGCTTTGGTGATCCGTGGAACGACGTGGTCGGCGATGGCGCGTTCGTCGGCCATCCACAGAATGGTGCCGTCGGTGTGTTCTCCCGCGATCCGCAGCATCACCGGGCCGAGCGCCGCGATCAGCACCGGCAGCGGGGTCACCGGGCCGAGGTCCAGCTGGTTGTTCACCGTGAAGCTGCCGTTCGCGACCGCCACCTTCCCCGGGCCGTTCAACGCCGGGTTCAGCACCTCGAGATAGTCGCGGGAGTACGCGGCCGGTTTCTCGTAGGGAAGACCGAGCATGTCCTGCACGATCCAGTGGTGCGACGGTCCCACGCCCAGCGCGAGCCGGCCACCGGCCACGGCGTGCGCGGACAGCGCCTGCCGGGCCAGGGCGACGGGATGCTGCGCCTGGAGTGGTACCACGGCGGTACCGAGTTCGATGCGCTCGGTCACCGCGCCGAGCAGCGCGACAGTCGTCAAAGCGTCGAAGTCCGTGGGGATCTGCGGAATCCACGCCGTGTCCATACCGGCCGATTCGGCCCATTCGATGTCGTCGACCATCCGGGCGGCCTTGCGCGCGGTATCGCCGCGCTCGGGCCCGATCATCACGCCGATACGCACGTTTCCTCCACTCTCACAACGAATTCAGAGGAGCCGCCGCCCACCGTCACGGCGGCGGCTCCGCCCCCGGACACCTGGCGATCCGGGAGATCAGGACGGGGCGGTGGTCCCGGTGAGGCCCCGCATTTCGGTGACCAGGACGTCGAGCGGTGTGCCGGTCGGGAAAACGGCCGCGACGCCCGCCTCCCGCAGTTTCTCGATATCTCCTTGCGGGATGGTGCCGCCGACGACTACCGAAATATCTCCGGCGTCGGCTGCGCGCAGGGCGTCCACCACCCGTTTGGTCAGAGCGACGTGCGCCCCGGACAGAATGCTCAGCCCGACCACGGCCACGTCCTCCTGCACGGCGATCGAGACGATGTCCTCGATCCGCTGCCGGATCCCGGTGTAGACGACTTCGAATCCGGCGTCGCGCAGGGTGCGGGCGACGATCTTCGCGCCCCGGTCGTGACCGTCCAGGCCGGGCTTCGCGACCAGTACGCGCGCGGTCATCAGAACACCACCGGCTGCTGGAATCGGCCCCAAACCGATTCGAGGGCGGCGGTCATCTCGCCCACCGTGCAGTAGGCACCGGCACAGTCGATCAGGCGAGGCATGAGGTTGTCGTCTCCTTCCGCGGCCCGCGACAGCGCGGCCAGGGTGTCGCGTACGGCGGCGGAATCCCGTTCGGCCTTCACCTTGGCCAGCCGTTTCAGCTGGGTTTCCCGGCCATCGGCGTCCAGTTCGTAGGTGGAGATCTCCGGTGGCGGTTCATCGGAAACGAAAGTGTTCACGCCCACCACAGGTTTCGCGCCGGATTCGATCTCCTGGTGCAGTTTGTAGGCTTCGTCGGCGATCAGGCCCTGCAGGTAACCGTCTTCGATCGCGCGAATCATGCCGCCCCGGTTCTCCAGGTCGGTCATGATCTCCGCGATGGCCTCTTCGGTCTTGTCCGTCAGCGCCTCGACGAAATAGGAGCCGCCCAGCGGATCCGCCACCCGGGTGACCCCGGTTTCGTAGGCCAGGATCTGCTGGGTGCGCAACGCCATGGTCGCCGATTCCTCGCTGGGCAGCGCGAACGGCTCGTCCCAGGCCGCGGTGAACATCGATTGCACCCCGCCGAGTACCGCCGCCATCGCCTCGTAGGCGATGCGGACGAGATTGTTCTGCGCCTGCGGGGCGTAGAGGGAGGCGCCACCGGCGACACAGCCGAAGCGGAACATCGACGCCTTATCCGTGGTGGCGCCGTACCGTTCGCGCACGATGGTCGCCCAGCGGCGCCGGCCCGCACGGTATTTGGCGATCTCTTCGAAGAAGTCGCCGTGGGTGTAGAAGAAGAACGAGATCTGCGGGGCGAACTTCTCGATACTCATCCGCCCGCGTTCGACGACGGTATCGCAGTAGGTCACCCCGTCGGCGAGGGTGAAGGCCATCTCCTGGACCGCGGTCGCGCCGGCATCGCGGAAATGCGCGCCCGCCACCGAGATCGCGTTGAATCTGGGCACTTCCGCGGCGCAGAACTCGATGGTGTCGGCGATCAACCGCAGCGAGGGCTGCGGCGGCCAGATCCAGGTGCCGCGGGAGGCGTATTCCTTCAGGATGTCGTTCTGGATGGTGCCGGTGAGCTTTTCCCGCGGCACGCCCTTCTTCTCCGCAGCCGCCACATAGAAGGCGAGCAGGATCGCGGCCGTGCCGTTGATGGTGAAACTGGTGCTGATCCGGTCCAGCGGGATGCCGTCGAACAGGATCTCGGCGTCGGCGAGGGTGTCGACCGCGACCCCGACCCGCCCGACCTCCTCCCCCACTTCGGGATCGTCGGAGTCGTAGCCGCATTGCGTGGGCAGGTCCAGCGCGACCGACAGGCCGGTGCCGCCCTGGTCGAGTAGATAACGATAGCGCCGGTTGGACTCTTCGGCCGTGCCGAAGCCCGAGTACTGCCGGAAGGTCCACAGCCGTCCCCGGTAACCGGTGGCGTAGTTGCCCCGGGTGAACGGAAACGCGCCGGGCGCGGGCGGTTCGGTATGCCGGTCGGCCGGCCCGTAGACCGGTTCGAGCGGGATACCCGAGGAGGTGTGGACTGCGTCGTTCATCGTTGAATACGATACTTGCATAAAATGAGAATGCCAATACCGCTCTGCGCGAATACATAATCGGCGTCGACAACCCCACCGGAAAACACAACTCCCACCGCGGCCCCGGCGACCAAGCCTCAGGCGGGACGCCGGGCCACCACGGCAAAGTTCAGCGGGATCCGGGGTGATCCCGCCTGGAGGGTCCAGCCCTGCGGGCAGGCAACGAGCCCGGGGAAGCCGCGCCAATCCATGTACGGCAGCTCGTGCACCGCTTCGATCCGCAGTCCGGCATCCAGCAGTGAACCGATGACCTCCCCCAGGCCGTGCCGCCATTCGTGCACCGCGGTCGAGGTGATCTGCCCGGCCGAGTTCTCGGTGTAACTACCCGAATCGGTGTAGGTCCGGGCACCTGTCCCGCCGAGATAGTCGTCGGTGATCTGCCACGGCTCGAATTCCAGCGCGCCGAGGATCGGATGGTCGTCGCGGATCATGAATACCGCACCGGGTGCGAGGAGATCGTGGATCGAACGGGCCCAGCCGGCGAGGTCGGGCAGCCACAAGATGGTGCCGGTACTGGTGACGACGACATCGAACTGCCGGTCGATCAGCGCGGACGCGGCCCGCGCATCGCCCTCGACCCAGGTGATCTCGCGACCGTCGGCGCGGGCGATCCGGCCGGCATGGCGCAGCGAGTTGGGCGAGAGGTCGAGGCCGTGCACATCGACGGCGCCGAGGCGGGCCCAGGACAGCGTGTCGGTGCCGATATGACACTGCAGGTGCAGCAGCGACCGGCCGGTGATGCCGGTTTCGGGTAGGTGCGCGGACAGTACCGAGAGGTCGTTGCGCACCACCGACGAGACGGCTGCGGGGTCGGCCAGGAAAGCGTCGACGTCGTACATCTCGGACCGCCGGTGCACATCGGCCCGTTCGTCCCAGTTCGCGCGGTTGGCGGCGATGGCTTCGGTCTCGTCCATGATCTGTTCTCCTCGGCAGTCGGATGCGGGGCGCCACGCTTTGTATCACGCCTGTGATGTAACCGGGAAGCGGTTTTCTAGACTGTGCCCGTGCCGATCCGGATAGATGCCGATACGCGACGCCGCCATATCGTCGAAGCCGCCCTGCGCCTCATCGTGGCCGGCGGACCCGCCGCCGCCACTTTCCGCAAGGTCGCCGCCGAGGCCCGGCTGAACATCGGTTCGGTGCGCCACTACTTCGCCGACCACGAAACCCTGGTCGTCGCCGTGGCCACCGAAGTCGGCGACCGGATGGACCGGCGCCTCGCCCGCCATCCCGCCGGGGCGGCGGGTGACCGCGCCGCGGCCAAACGTCACCTGCTGCGAGTGCTCGAAGAATTGGTCCCCCTGGACGACGAGCGGCACCGCGAAGCGGTCATCCTCATGGAGGTCGTCACCGCCGCGCGTATCAATCCCGCGTTCGAACCGGTTGCCCGGCAGATGGCAGCGAGCCTGCGCCGGGTCCTCGTCGACGCGCTGACCGCCGCCGGGACCTCCGACCCCGGACAGCAGGCCGTGCACTTGGCCGCGCTCATCTCCGGCCTGTCATTGGACGCTGTCACTCCACACGGTTCGGTCGACCGGGACACACTCCGCGCCGTACTGGAACAGCATGTGGCGACACTCTGACCGCCGTCGAGTGACATCGACACGCCAACGGTCACGAGCCAGTACGCGACGGGCGGGTACGACGGCAGCGAACAGGACCCGGGCGCTCAGCCCTCGATCGCGGCGCCGCAGACACCGCAGATCTCCAACTGATGGCGGCTCCAGCGCGCCACCGGAATGAAGAACAGCGTGAACTGCTTGAACTCCCGCACTCGCTGCCACTGCGTCGTGTTGTGACAGCGCGGACAGGTCCGGGTAGTTCCGGGGCCGAGGTTCTGCCGTTTGGTGCCGAAACCGAAGATGAAGAACATCAGCCCAGCGTAGAGGGCAGATCACGGAATGCCCCGCCCCCACTCCTCAGGACCGAAAGATCACCTGATTCGGTGCACCGGCGTGCTGCCGCCACCGCCGCGACGTCGATAACAGGGCCGACATCCCAACGGAAAGATCGACCGGCGGAGGCCGCGGCCACATGATCGATGACTCCGGCCGTCCGGTGGCCCGTCAAAAGAATGCCGGCATGCTTTCCCAGCCGCGCACAGTCGAGGTCGGCGAGAGTTCGGCGTTGCTGAGATCGACCTCCCATTCGGGGAAGCGTTTCAGGATTTCCTCCAGGGCGACCCGGCCCTCCAGCCGCGCCAGCGCGGAGCCCATGCAGAAATGGGTGCCGACACCGAAGGCGAGGTGGGGTCTGCTTTCGCGGTGGATATCGAAGATATCGGCGTCGGGACCGAATTGGCGGTGGTCGCGGTTGGCGGCGCCGACGAGCAGCATCATGGCGCTGCCCTCGGGAACCGTCTGCCCGTGGTATTCGATATCGCGGGTGACGTAGCGGGCCATGTGCGGGGCGGGGGGCTCGAAGCGCAGCAGTTCTTCGACGGCGGCGGGAATCAGCGACGGGTTCCGGACGAGATCGCGGCGTTGGCCGGGGTGTTCGGCGAGGACTTTTCCGGCCCAGCCGATCAGCCGGGTGGTGGTTTCGTTACCGGCTCCGGATACGACGTTGATGTAGGTGAGGACTTCCTCGCGAGTGAGGTGGCGCAGGGTGCCGGTTTCGTCCTCGAACTCGACGTTCAAGAGTTCGGAGATGATGTCGTCGGAGGGGTGTTCTGTGCGCCGGTCGACATATTTCTCGAAGAGTTCACCGCTGGCCATCCCCTCCGTGGACGCCTTCATCGGTTTGCCCGCTTCGGTGCGCATCTGCGCATCGGCGAAATCGCGGACTGCCTCCTGGTCCTCCTCCGGGATACCCAGCAACATGCCGATGGTCCGCATGGGCATCCGGGCGCCGAGGTCGGCGATGAAATCGATTTTTCCGGTGCCGACCAGCGGGTCCAGGCTCTGGCAGCAGAATTCGCGGATCTTGGCCTCGAGCGCGGAGATCTTGCGCGGGGTGAACATGCGGGAGAGCAGTTTTCGGTGCATGGTGTGGATCGGCGGGTCCTCGAAAATTAGGACGCCCGGCGGTACTTCGATATTCGCCTTGATCAGCTCGATGATCGCGCCGCGAGCCGAGCTGAAGGTGTCCTTGTCGATCAGCGCGGCATTCACGTCGGCGAACCGGCTCAACGCGTAGAAGTCGTGGGTCTCGTTGTAGTAGAGCGGTTTTTCTTCGCGTATCCGTTTGAACATGGGATACGGGTCGGCATTCAGCTCGACGTCGTAGGGATCGTAGTAGATGTCTGCGGGCGCGGTGGCGGTCACAGCTGTTACCTCCTGTCGGTGCGGATACTTCGGCCGATCACCACGTCACCGGCAGGCGGTAGACGCCGAAGGCCAGTTTGTCGTGTTTGAATTCGACCTCGTCGAACGGAATGGCCAGCCGCAGACCGGGCAGCCGGCGCAGCAGGGTTGTGAAGACGATCTGCAATTCCACCCGGGCCAGTTGCTGGCCGACGCATTGATGCGGGCCGAATCCGAAACCGACGTGCAGGCGCGCGGTGCGGGTCAGATCCAGTCTGTCCGGATCGGGGAACTGGTTCGGATCCCAGTTCGCGGGCGCGAGGTCGATGATGACGCCCTCGCCGGCTTTGATCGTCCGGCCGCCGATCTCGATATCCGCCAGCGCGACCCGGCGCTGCCCGTTCTGGATGATGCTCAGATACCGCAGGAGTTCCTCGACAGCGTTCGCGACCACCTTCGGGTCGTCGGTATCGCGCAGCAACGCCAGCTGGTCCGGATGTTCCAGCAGTGCGAGGGTGCCGAGCGCGATCATATTGGCGCTGGTCTCGTGGCCGGCGATGAGCACTCCGGTACCGATCTGCGCGGCTTCCTTCATGGAGATCTCCCCGGCGGTGACCCGTTCGGCGAGTTCGGTGACCATATCCTCGGCCGGATCCGTCATCTTGGTCTTGATCAGGTCGATCAGGTACCGCGCCAAACCCACCCGGCCCTCGGCCGCTTCTTCGGCCGTGGCGTAACGGGACACCCCCGTGGTGGCGTGCTGCTGGAAGAACTCGTGGTCCGCGTAGGGCACACCGAGCATTTCGCTGATCACCAGCGACGGCACCGGCAGCGCGAGCGCTTCCACGAGATCCGCGGGCTGCGGACCGGCAAGGATGGCGTCGATATGGTCGTCGGTGATCTGCTGGATCGCCGGACGCAGGGCGTCGACGCGTTTCACCGTGAACGGTTTCGTCATCATCCGGCGGAACCGGCTGTGCTCTGCGCCGTCGGTGTTGAACACCGATTTGGCACGGTGCTGCACCAGATCGAGCATGCCCTCGTTCCAGTGCGGGAAGCCGGGATGATGGTCCTCGACGCTGATCCGCGGATCGGACATGAGGGCTTTGAGTTCGGCGTAGCCGGTGACCAGCCACGGCGTACTGCCGTCCCAGATCCGGACGCGGCTCAGCGGGCGCTCGGTCACCAGGCCGAGTACTTCCGGCGGCGGCGCGAACGGGCATCCGGCGGCCCGTTCCATCGGATACTCCAGGATCGGCCCGCTACCGGACACAGCGGCGGCACGGGCCTGGGATTCGGACGTATTCGTCACTGTCACTCCTCGTGGACGCGGATGGCCATGGCGGGGCAGACGGCGGCGGCTTCACGTACGTCGTCGGCGAGGTCGTCCGGGGGGTTCTCGTCCAGCAATACGACGATGCCGTCTTCCTCGCGCTGATCGAAAACCGCGCCGGCCGCCATCACGCAGTGCCCGGCGGCAATGCATTTCCCCTGCTCGACAGTCACATTCATTGAACGATCTCCGAGAAAGCCCCTGGCTTCAGCCGTGGCGAGGAATCGAAGCGCAGCGTTCTTCTGGTTCCCGACATCGTGTTTCACTACCTCCTAGGTCGTGCCGCCGACGGTGGCGACGGGCTCGTTTGAGGGATCGGTGCTGTGCCGCTCATGAGCTACCGGAGGCCGCGCCGGTATTGCGTCGCAGCAGGGGTTTACCGGCGGTGGTACCGCCGTCGACGGCCAGGACGGTGCCGGTCAGGTAGCGGGACCGATCGCCGGCGAAGTAGACCGCGGCCTCGGCGACATCGGCGGGGGTGCCCTCCCGCGGCAGCGGGCGGTCGCGGTTCATCGCGTCGCGCATGGCGCGGGTCATCCGCTCGGCCTTCTCCGGCGACATGGTGCTCGACGCCTTCGCGAGCAGGTCGGTGGGGATATTGCCGGGGGCGATACAGTTCACCCGCACGTCGTACTGCGCCAGTTCGATGGCCGCGGATTTCGTGAAGTGGATGACCGCGGCTTTGGATGCCCGGTAGGTCATCACGCCGCCGCCGGCCTGCACACCGCCCACCGACGAGAGATTGATGATCGACCCACCGCCGTGGCCGGCCATATACCGGGCCGCCAGCCGGGTACCGGCCAGGACGCCGAGCACGTTCACCGACATCACGCGCTGGAAGTCGGCGAAATCGTCGTCGAGAATACTTCTGTGCATCTTCCCGGAGATGCCGGCGTTGTTGACCATGATGTGCAGCCCGTCGAATTCCTGGACAGTGCGGGCGACGAGCCGGGTGAGCTGGCCGGGATCACCGGCATCGGTGGCCTGGAACAGCGCGGCGGCACCGCAGCGGTCCGCCAGGGCCCGGCCTTTCTCGGCGTCGATATCACCGACGACGACCCGCGCGCCCTCGGCGACGAACCGCTCGACCATGGCGCTGCCCAGCCCGGACGCGCCGCCGGTCACCACCGCGACCTTGCCCGCCAATTCGTTCCCCATGCGCTGCGTTTCCTTTCATCACGAAATCCCTGCCGCCGCACCGGCTCATCCGCTGTGCGCGTACGCGGCTACCGTTCGGTTGCGCGTCTGCCGGTCCAGGAAGTCCAGGAGCAGCGGGTTCACCGCATCCGGTTGTTCGAGTTGCGGGCAGTGACCGGCGTCGGGGATCACCGCGGATTCGGCGACCGGGATGCGGGCAGCGACCGCGGCGGCCCAGCCGCGCGGCAGCAGTTTGTCGGCACCGCCCTCGAGCACCAGGGTCGGAACCCGGATTCGTTCGAACGGCCGGTCACCCGGAGCGGGCGGTATCTGCGCACCGGGTCGCCGGAAACGGGCGGCCGCGATCGCTTCCCAGGCGCCGGGGGCAGTCGCGGAGACGAACCGGCGCCGGACGTAGTCCTCGTCGGCCGGATACGCGGGCGAGGCGAACAGGGCGGTGACGATGGCGCGCATGGCGGGCAGGGTGGCGTCGAAATCATAGAGGGCGCGCATATGCTCGTTGGCCTGGATCTGCCCGCCACCACAGATCGTCACCATGGCGCGCACCGGCAGCCGCGGATTCGCGGCGGTGGTATCGGCGAGCAGGTTCACCGCGCCCATCGAATTACCGACGAAAAACGCCGATTCGATTCCCAGTACCGCGCAGAAGCGGGCGATATGCCGGATCCGCATTCCGCGGCCGTCGGTGAAATCGATGACTTTCGCGGAATCGCCGTAGCCGAGCATATCGGGCGCGAGTACGCGGTAGCGTTGCGCAAGCTCGGGAATAGTGCGTTGCCAGCCTATTTCGGCGCTCGCTCCGAACTCACCCCCATGCAATAGGACAACCGGATCCCCCGCACCCGCTTCGAGGAAATGTGTGCGCAGACCGTCGACCTCGATCGTGCGATGCTCATATCCGGTCGCTGCTGCCGCCTCCGGGACACTCGACTCGATCATGATCGGCCCCTTTCCGATGCTCTGCGTCGGCGGTCGGTCCTGGTTTCGACGTGCAGCCCCGGACCGGGACACAGAGATTCCTTTACCGCCTCCCGGCGACAGGAGCCTCGGTGGGGACGAAGTCGATACCCAGGTCCGGGCCGGCCCGAGAGCCCTCCGTGGTCACCCTCCGCCACCGCCTCCAGGCCCGGCCCGCTCATGCATTGCCGATCGGTTTCGCGCTGGTCAGTACCTGCACGGCAAGAAGTTCGAGCTGGCCCTGGACAGCAGTGTCGATCAGTACGCCGGTGTCGTCCCAGACCTTGTCGGCCGAATTGATCGCGACCCCGATCGGCGTGGGCCAGGCCCGCAGCGCGTGCCCGATCCCGCGCAGCTGGCCCAGGGTGCCTACAGCGGCTTGCCAGCCGTAGGCGCAGGTGATACAGCCCCAGGGTTTGTTGTCCAGATAGACCGTGGGATCGGCGCGCATATCCTCCACGTAGTCCAGAGCGTTCTTCACCAGCCCGGAGATCGCGCCGTGGTAGCCGGGCGATCCGACGATCACCGCGTCGGCTGCCCGTAACGCCTCGACCAGCGCGACCGCCGCTGGGGTCCGCGTCGTATCGTGCGGGTTGTACATGGGCAGATTGATCTGTTCACCGCTGAACAGCGCCGTCCGGCCGCCGCGCTGTTCGACGGTGTCCAGGCAGTGCCGCAACGCCCGCTCGGTCGACGAGCCGGCGCGTAATGTGCCGCCCACTCCGACGACGAACGGCTGCCGATCCGCCTCCGGTGCTGTCCGATCCATCATGGTGCTTCCCGCGCTCATCGTCGATGCCCTTGACTGTTGCCGCTCACTGTCCGATCCGGTTTCCCGCGCATCACCGCTCCTATTTGATGGCGATCGGGTTGATGGGTGAACCGACCGCGCCGACCACCCGCAGCGGCGGGGCGACGAGCTGGAATTCGTAGACGCCGTCGGCGGCGCAATCGGCGGCCAGGGCGGTGAAATCCCAGTATTCGCCGAGCATCAGGCCCATATCGCGCAGGCACAGCATATGCATCGGCAGGAAGGTCCCCTCGACCCCGGAAACGGGATTTTCGACCATGAGGTTGTCGGCGGCGACGGCGGCTATCTCGTGGTCGTGCAGCCATTTCGCGCAGGTCCAGTCCAGGCCCGAATAGGGTTCGGAACCGTCGCCGGCTTCGAGAAAACGGTTCCACCAGCCGGTGCGGACCAGCACGATATCGCCGGATGCGATGGTCACGCCCTGGCGGTGCGCGCATTCGTCGAGTTCGTCACCGGTGATGGGTTCCCCGACCGCGAGGAACGTTTTCGCGCCGCGATATTTCACCAGGTCCAGGAGGACACCGCGGCTGGTGATCCCCTTGCTGTCCGCCTTTTCGATACCGCAGTGGAAAGCGCCCATACTGGTCACCGAATCGGCCGGGAAACCGTTGTAGAGCTTATCTCCGTAGTAGACGTGGGAGAAAGCATCCCACTGGGTCGCGGCCTGCAACGGCATGATGAGCATATCGTCGTTGAAGCGGAACGGGTTGCCGGCGAAGAATCCGGCCAGTTCGCCGGCCACCGAATTCTGCAGCCATTCGGGGCCGTAGCGGGTCAGGGTTTCGGCATCGCCACCGTCGACGGTCATCACATGGGTGGGATTGGCCCGGAATTTGAAGGCGCCCTGCGGCCCGTTGGAACCGAAATCGATGCCCAGCGGAAACACCTTCCCGTGCCGGACCAGTCCGGCCGCGGCGGCGACCTTCTGCGGGGTGATGAAATTCAGCGTGCCGAGTTCGTCGTCGGCACCCCAGCGGCCCCAGTTGCGCACTGTGTCAGCGAGTTTGTAGAAATCGGTCAGAGTTGCCACGTTGCTTTTCCTTCCAGCGGCCTATTTCCGCTCGCCCGGCACCGCACCGGCGGTTCGGGGCGAACCCGCCGGGGGTGGTCCGGCCAGTTCCTCGGCCAGCCGCGCGGCGAGATTGCCGCCGTCGACCCACAGCACCTGACCGGTGATGTATCCGGCGGCGCGGCTGCCCAGGAAGAGCAGTGCGGATGCCTGTTCCACGGGATCGGCGGACCGGCCCAGCGGTTTGGGGATCTCGTCGAGATAGTCCTGGCCGTATGCCGAGCGCAGCTGGTCCAGGATGGGTGTTTCGGTGACACCGGGGCCGGTGCAGTTCATCCGTATACCGCGGCGCGCGAGTTCCACCGATTTGCGGATGGTGTAGAGGATGATCGCCTCTTTGGACAGCCGGTATCCGCCGTCCGCGAGGGCTTCGGGATTCGCTCTGCACCAGGTAATTCCTTCGGCCATCGAAGTGGTTTCCAGGAGTCCTTTCACCGCCCAGCGGTTCTCCAGGTAGCCGGCGGCGGCCAGCGAGGAAACGCTGACCACTGCCGAACCCGGTTCCATATGCGGAACGAGCGCTTCGGTGATATGCCGCATCCCGAGGAAATTGATGGTGGCGACGCGCAGCGGGTCGCCGATCCCCGAGGAGACGCCGGCGATATTGAACAGGACGTCCATCTCGGTGCCGACCGAGCGCGCGGCCCGGTCGATGGACTCCGGGTCCGCCTGGTCCATCTCGTGGAACTCGTCGAGCTCGGTGCCCGGACGCAGCCGGTCGAGGCCGACGATCTCGGCGCCCAGCTCCCGTAACTGCGTCACCAGACAGGCACCGATACCGGAGGCACAACCGGTCACCACCACCCGTTTACCGTCGTACCGCCATCGCCGGCCGATCGAGTCCACCTCGGGCACCGCGCTCTCCTCTCCCGCCTTCTTCTCAGCCTTGCTGCTGTTCCTTCAGTGCCTGCGCGGCCTTCACCCGGCCTTCGTTGATCTCGGCCATGGCCTCGGGGATCTCGCTGGCAGTGAACTTGCCGCCCCGGCCGGTGGGCAGGCCGCCGATGGAATAGCTCTCATCGAATTCCGGTACCGCCCAGGGACGCCGCCGGGCTTCGGCCTTTTCCAGGACCGGTTCGAGCCGCTTGGCTTTCTCGGCCCGCGCCGTCTCGTCACGTTCGATGAATTCCGGCAGGATCTCCTTGCCCATGACCTCGATGGATTCCATCGTTCCTTCGTGGCTGCGCGGATTCAGCAGCAGGATGATCTCGTCGACCCCGCTCTGCTCGTAGCCGCGCAGGAACTCGCGGACCGTCGCCGGGCCGCCGATCGCGCCGCGGCCGGGACCGTAGGCGAGGGTTTCGTCTTCTTTCACCGCGTCCAGGTAGCTGTCCCATACGCCGGTTCGGCCGGGAGTATGCATCCCGGTCATGTAGTAGTGCATGATGCCGAACGAGAAGAACCCGCCGCCCAGCCCGAGACGTTTGATCGCCTCCTCGTCGGTTTCGGCGACCATCATCGACAGGTCACCGCCGATGGCCAGGATATTCGGGTTCATCTGCGGGACCGAGGGGGCGGCGGCGTTCTCGAATTCCTCGTAGTATCCGCGCACGCGCTCACCGAGCGCTTCAGGACCGGTGTAGGCGAAACTCAGGGCGCCGATACCCTTCTGAGCCGCCATTTGCACCGAGGACGGCCGGGTACAGGCCACCCACAGCGGCGGGTGCGGGGTCTGCCGCGGTTTCGGGATGACATTGCGGGGCGGCATTGAGATGTGCTCGCCTTTGAACCCGCTGAACGGGGTTTCGGTCATCGCCCGGACGGTGACCTCGAGGGCTTCCTCCCACTGGGCACGCTTGTCCGCGGGATCGATGTTGAACCCGCCGAGCTCGGCCACCGACGACGATTCACCGGTGCCGAATTCCACCCGGCCGCCGGACAGATGGTCCAGGGTCGCCACGCGTTCCGCGGCGCGGGCGGGATGGTTGATCCCGGGCGGCAGATGCATGACACCGAAACCGAGCCGGATGTTGTTCGTGCGCTGGCTGGCCGCGGCGAGGAACATCTCCGGCGCGGTGGCGTGACAATACTCCTCCAGGAAGTGGTGTTCGGTGAGCCAGACCGTGGAGAACCCGGCTTCATCCGCCGCGGCTACTTCGTCCAGTCCGTCCTGAAACATCTGGAATTCGTCGTCGTCGGTCCACGGCCGCGGCAGCGCGAACTCGTAGAAGAGCGATATTTTCATCGATTACCTCCGATGGATTCGTTCGTGTCCGATGCGTCCCCCACGGCACCGCTGTTTCCGGATGGCTCCCGCTGGGCGCAGTGCTGCGCCGCGACGTATCCGAAGGTCATGGCCGGTCCGATGGTGGCCCCCGCGCCGGCGTAGCTGCGGCCCATGACCGCCGCCGAGACGTTCCCGGTCGCGTACAGACCGCCGATCACTGTGCCGTCGGGGCGCAGCACCCGGGCGTATTCGTCGGTGCGCAGCCCGCCCGAGGTGCCGAGATCGCCGAGCACGATCCGGAAGGCGTAATAGGGCGGTTTCCCGATCGGATACAGGTTCGGGTTCGGCAGGGTGGGGTCGCCGTAGTAGTTGTCGTAGACGCTGTCGCCGCGCCCGAAATCGTCATCGTGACCCCGGCGGGCCAGTTCACCGAACCGCTGCGCGGTGGCTTTCAGCCGGCCGGCGGGCACATCGATCTTGTGCGCGAGTTCGTCCCAGGATCCCGCTTCGACCACCACGCCCGATTCGAGCCAGGCCGGTGGAACCTTCCTCCCGGTCGGTACCGGCGCGAACGGCACCTTGGGAATCGGGAGATGTCCGCAGATCACATACCGGTGCCAGGACCTCTTATCGGTGATGAGCCAGCACGGGATATGGGTGGTGCCGCTCCGCTGGCCTTCGATCATGGCGTGTCCGAAGTCCATATAGGGCGCGGCTTCGTTGATGAACCGTTCTCCTGCCCCGTTGACGACGAACTGGGCGGGCATCATCCGTTCGTTGAGCATGAACTGCATCCGGCCGTCCGGCCACTGCACCGCCGGGAACCACCAGGATTCGTCCATCAGATCGGTGGCGGCGCCGACCTTTTCCCCGGCGCGGATGCCGTCGCCGACGTTGTGCGGGTTACCGAAGCTCCAGTCGGTGTCCACCTCCGGGAGTTCCGCGCGCCGCCGGTCCATATCGCGTTCGAAACCGCCGGTCGCCAGGATCACCCCACGGCGGGCACGGATCCGGATCTGCGCACCGTCCCGTTCGACCACTGCGCCGGTCACCCGGCCGGCCGGGTCGGTGAGCAGTGATTGCATCGGTGCGCCGAGCCAGAGCCGGATATCGCGTTCTTTCAGCGCGAGCCGCAGCCGGGCGATCAGCGACTGTCCGATGGTGACGATCCGATCGCCGAAGAGCCGGGCCCGCACCATCCGCCAGATCAGTTTCAGCAGTACCGCTTTACCGCGCCAGTTCTGCCGCACCTGATAGAACAGCCGCAGGTCCATGGGCCCCAGCCAGATGCCCTTGGGTGCCAGGGCGAGCGGTTCGAGCAGTTCACTTTCCTCGGCCCCCAGCGCACGGGTGTCCATCGGCGGGACGTTGATGGTGCTGCCCTGCCCGGAGCCGCCTTCGAGTTCCGGATAGTAATCGGCATACCCGGGTTTCCAGACGAATTGCATCCACTCGCTGCGCTCTTCGAGGAAGGCCATCATTTCCGGGGCCTTCTCGACATACATCCGCAGCCGCTGTTCGGTGACGAGCCCGCCGGTGATCGTCTTCAGGTATTCGACGACCGATTCCGGGTCCAGTTCGAAACCGGCCCGACGCTGAGCGGGGGCGTTCGGCACCCAGATACCGCCGCCGGACAGCGCGGTGGAACCACCGTATTTCGCACCCTTCTCGACGATCAGGACCTCGAGGCCGTCGGCCTCGGCCTTCAGGGCGGCCGACATCCCGCCGCCGCCGGACCCCACCACCAGCACATCGACGGTTTCGTCGTAGCCGGCGCCGGAATCCTCGGCGCCGGCAGTATCCGGTTCCTCCGTGGTCACGATGTCCTTACCTTTCTTCGGGTGGTCGATGCGGGTGCCGGCGGAGGGCTACCCGGGGTCGGCGGGACACGCGGTGCGGATGGCGAATCCGGCGATCAGTTCGGGCGAGGGCCGGTAGTAGCGGACAGGGGTCCGGTACGCACCCTGCGTCGCGAGGGCCGCGAAGGCCGCCACCCAGGCTCGGATCTCGTGCGCGGAATTACCGGCGGTACGCGTGATCTCGCTGTTGGACCAGCTGTCGACGGCCGCCAGCCGTCCGGTGTCGACCAGCTCGAGGAATTCCCGGTCCCAGTCCGGGTTGAGTGGTTGCAGCGGCCCCTCCCCGGCCGTGAATTCCGCTGCCGCCGCCATCGCCGCGGTCTGCCGGGCCTGCCGCTGCTCGGTGGTCATGGGCCGGCCGTGCACGATCCGCTCCAGCACCGGCGGCGGCGCGGTGGCGCGCTGCGGAACCGGCGGATCGTGCGACAGGCCCCCGGAGCCGAGCACCAGTACCCGCTTCCCGAGAGTCGCGAGATGCTGCCCGACCGCGGTCCCGAGGGCCCGCACCCGGCGCAGCGGCCCGAGCGGCGTCGCGACCGAATTCAGGAAGATCGGGATCACCGGCCGGGCGGTGACCTCTCCGAACAGCTGCTGGAGCGGTTGTACGGTGCCGTGATCGACCGACATCTCCGCCGAGGTGGCGATATCGATACCGGCCTCGAGCAGCGCCTCGGCCAGCGCCAGCGCCTGCTCGACCGGAACATTCAGCGGGCCGGAGTGGGTGCCGTAGTCCCCGACCCCGGCCGCCGCGGTGCCCAGGCAGAACGGCGGCATCAGCTTGTAGAAGAACCCGTTGTAATGGTCCGGCGCGAACAGTACGACCAGTTCGGGATCGAAGTTCCGCACGAATTCCCGGGCCTGATCGAGGGCGCCACCGATCTCGCTGAGCAGCTCCCGGCCCGGACCCGGGAGTTCAAGGAGCGGGCTGTGCGAGACGCAGCATACGGCCAGCGGCATCGGTACCTCCCGGGGTCAGAGTGAGCGTGTCCCGCAGTGCCGCACCGAGTTCGGGAGCATGCTGGGCGATACAGGCGCCGCCCACGAACCGGTCCGGGCGCAGGAACAGCACGGAATCGAGCTGGGCGTCGAACCATTTCTTCAGCGCGCCGGTATGGTCACCGACCACCAGCACATCGGGGTCGTCGTGGCCGGTCCAGTGCAGCTGGGTGACAGGCCGGGCCTCCACGAACCGGGCGCCCAGCGCTTTCCAGCGGGCGAACTCGATATCCCCCAATATTTGTCGCGGCTGGTTGTTCCAGCACAGCACCGCGAACCAGGGCCCGAGCGTATCGTCGAGCAACACATTGGGCCGGGTCCGCGTGGCCACCCTCGGCTGGACGAACAGCGTGCCGACCGCCGATTTCGGTGACCGGGACCAGCCGTGCACCACCGCGCCGCGGTCGTAGCGCGGCATGGGTTTGAACCGCATCCCCAGGACGTACCGTTTCAACGGCGGCACCGCGGCCAGCGCCCGCACCGCCACATCCCGGACCGCGGCGACCCGCTGGTTCGTCGGCGAGATGACCCGCCCGACCATGGTCGACAGGTCGATCATCGCGCGCGCGTGTTTGCGCCGCTCCTGGTCGTAGGTGTCGAGCAGGGCATCGCCGGCCAGGCCCGACGCCACGGCCGCGAGCTTCCAGCCCAGGTTGGCCGCGTCCCGGATCCCGCTGTTGTAGCCCTGGCCCTGCCATACCGGCATCAGGTGCGCGGCGTCCCCGGCCAGCAGTAACCGGCCCTTCCGGAATTCACCGGCGATGCGGGAGTGATGGGTGTAGACACGTCGCCGGATCACATCCAGCCGCTCCGGGTGCGGGACGAACGGTTCGAGCAGCCGGGCCAGGAATTCCGGCGTTTCGGCGTCCTCATCGGTTTCGCCGGGATGCAGCAGGAATTCGAAACGCCGGATCCCGTGCGCCAGCGAAATGGAGACGTTCGGCCGCACGGGATCCGCCCCGACCTCGACGTTCGGATGTCCGAGCGGATCACCGTCGATATCGACCACCAGCCAGCGAGTCGAGGACGTGGTGCCCTCGAAACTCACTCCCATGGTGTGCCGGGTGGCGCTGCGCCCGCCGTCGCTACCCACCACATAGCGGGCATGAACGGTTTCCGGCCCGTCGGCGGTGCCCAACCGCACCCGGACTTCGTCGCCGGCGTCGTGGCAGTCGGTCATCGCGGTGGCCCAGCGGATATCGATACAGTCGAACCGGTCCAGCCCGCGCAGCAGTTCGGCATCGACCAGTGGCTGGATGAAACCGCTGCGTTTCGGCCACCCGAACTGCTGGTCGGTGGGCGCGATCTCGGCCAGCAGCCGCCGGTCACCGTCGACGAAACGCATGATCTGGTTCGGGTTGGTATGCGGCAGGATCTGCTCCACCAACCCGGTGGATTGCAGGGTGCGCAGCGATTCGTCGTCGATACCGACACCGCGCGGATAGTCGATGAGAGCGGGGCGTTCCTCCACCAGCAGTGTCCGCACACCGTAGCGGCCGAGCATATTGCAGAGGGTCAGCCCGACCGGTCCCGCGCCGACGACGACAACGTCGTAGTGGGCGGGAGTGCTGCCGTTACCGGTATCCATATCGACCACCCAGCAGAAATTCGAGATGAAGGGCGTTGAACGCCGCCGGTGCCTCGTATTGCGGCCAATGCCCGCAGTCCGGCAACACCTCGAACCGGGCGCCGGGGATCATCGAGGCGATTCGTTTACCTTCGGTGACGTCGGCGGTGGGGTCGTCGCTGGTCCACACCACCAGCGTCGGGGCGGTGATCGCCCCGTACTCTCGCGCGCCCAGCAGGTTGCGGGCCCGGATCTGCGGATCCTGCAGCGCCATGATGTCGCGCATGGCGTCGACGAATCCGGGTTGGCGGTAGATCCGCTGCCGGCTCGCGACGATATCGTCGTAATCCTTCGATTTGTCCGCCATCAGCCATTTGATGCGGGCCTGCACCGTCTCCCAGGTGGGCTCGGCCGCCGCGGCCATGGACAGGGTCACGATCCGCGCCATCACCTCGGGGTCGGCCTGCGAACCGCCCGCGGTGTTGAGGACCAGCCGGTCCACCCGGCCGGGATGGTCGCAGGCGGCGCGGGCCGCCACCCACCCGCCCAGGGATTCGCCGCTGATATGCGCGCGCGGAGCGCCGATGGTGTCGAGGAACGCGATCAGATGCCGCACATAGTGCTCGACCTCGAGCGGATGCCCCGGTTTATCGGTGTAACCGTGCCCGAGCATATCGATCGACCAGGTCGAGAAATGCTCCCCATGCGCCGCCAGGTTCCGGATATAGGCCTCGGCGTGCCCGCCGGACCCGTGCAGTAGGACCAATGCCGGTGCGTTCCGGTCACCGGCGTGCAGGTAGCGCGTGCGCACTCCCGTCACATCCAGGTATCCCTGGCTGAACGCGACCCCCTGCAGATCGCACCACACGCTCTCGTATTCCGACACTGCTACCTTCCGCTCTCTCCGTTGGCCCACGCCGATCTCCCGCCCGTCACGCCCGGGGCGAGGGCGGGTTCAGCACTTCGCCGACTCGCCGGTGGCCGCGTTGTATCCGGCCCGGAACCCGAAAACCATGCCGGGTCCGAGGGTTCCGCCGGCTCCGCCGTAGGCGCGGCCGGTCACCCCCGCCATCGCATTGCCGACCGCGTACAACCCCGGAATCACCGCACCGCCGATATGCCGGACCCGGGCGTCGCGATCCGTCCGCGGCCCGCCTTTGGTGCCCATGGCGCCGACCGTCACCGGAACGGCGTAGTACGGGCCGGTATCGACGGGACCCAGCGTGCGGCCCGCGACGGTTTCGGCATCGGGATCACCCCAGTAGCCGTCGTATTCGCTGGCACCGCGGCCGAAATCCGGATCCGATCCGGCCGCCACCGCCCGATTCCAGTCGGCCACCGTGCGTTGCAGGCCCGCCGGATCGATACCGGTCCGGGCGCCGAGTTCGGCGAGATCGGCCGATTCGCAGAACCAGTCCGGTGCTGCACCACCCGGTTCCACACCCAGGAATCCGTACCGGCGCAGATGCTCGGCATCGAACACCATCCAGCCGGGATTGTTGACATAGCCGCCGCGCGGATCGAGGTAGTGGAAGGCACCCGCCATCGAGTTGTATTCGGCGGCTTCGTTGACGAACCGTTTCCCGGCCCGGTTCACGATGATGCTGCGCGGGCGGGTGCGTTCCAGCCGGACACTGCGACTGCGCTGACGGCCGTCGATCGTATCGCCCGGCAGCTGCACCACCGGAACCCACCAGGCCTCACCCATATTGCCGAGGTCGGCACCGTGGGCCATGGCCATCCGCAGTCCGTCACCCGTGTTGTTCGGCGGCGATACCGGCCCGGTCATCGGCCCCCGTAGAAACGCTTTGACCAATCCGGCATCCCATTCGAAACCACCGGTCGCCAAGACCACGCCGCGCCGCGCCTGGACCGCGATCTCCCGCCCGTCGACGGTGACCCGTACCCCGGCGATCGCCCCGTTCTCCGCGATCAGCTCCACCCCGCGCGCACCGGTGCGCGGCGTGATCCCCGCCGCCAGCACTCCCTCGAGCAGCCCCGCCACCAGCGCTTGACCAGCGACACAGACATCGGCGGACGCATCACCCAGGACGGCGCGCAGCCGGGCGCGGGTTTCGGCGTCGAATCCGACATTGCTCCAGTCCAGCGGGAAGGTGGTGAGGCGTTCCCGCCATTCCCCGAGCCGGGCCAGGTCGTAGGCGGCCGGGCCGATGGACCGGCCGCCGGTCGGCCGCCCCCCGGGGAGCTCCGGTTTGTAGTCGGGAAACCCCTCGGCCACTTCGAATTTCACACCGCTGTGCAGTTCGACGTAATCGAGCATCCGCGCACCGGTGCGGACGAACACCTCGACCAGTTCGTCGTCCATCGAATCCAGCGACTGCGCACCGAGATAGGCCAAGGCGTCGGCGACCGTGAGTTCGCGCTCCGCCCGCGAATGCGCGGGAATCCAGGCCAATCCGCCGGAGACCGCGCTGGTTCCGCCGACCGTGGGCGCCTTCTCGAACAATGCCACCGCGGCACCTTCGACCGCGGCGGTGAGCGCCGCGGTGAGCCCGGCGGCTCCGGTGCCCAGGACGACGATATCGGCCTGTTCCTCCCAGATCGTTGGATCAGATCCGGCAACCGGCGACTGGTGCGATGGCACTGCGCTGTCCTTTCGGCGAGCAGGCGGAGTCGGGGGCGCTGGTCCGGCGGGCTGTCGTGCGGGGCACGAGCCGGACCGACTCGCGTAAAACGCTAATCTCCCTTTTCGAGAATCTTATTCTCGCAGGATGGATGCCGCAATACCCCTCCGGACCAAATGTTTCTGGATCTTGCCGCTAGGGGTCCGCAGGAAATCCGCGGCCTCGAACAACCGCGCCGGCAACTTCTGCCGCGCCACCCCCGCCCGTTCGAAGAACGCGCGCACTTCGGCTCGCGAAGGCAGCACACAGCCCGGATTCAGGCGCAGCACGGCGCCCACCACCTCACCGAACCGGCTGTCGGGCAGGGCGATCACCACCGACTCGGCCACCTGCGGCATCGCATCGAGCACATCCTCGACCTCACGGGCTCCGACGTTCTCGCCACCGCGGATGATCACATCGGCCTTGCGATCGGTGATGGTCAGGCATCCGGACGAATCCAGCACTCCGATATCCCCGGTGTGATACCAGCCCTCGTCATCGAAGACCTGCGCGGTGAGCTCCGGATCGGTGTATCCCAGGCACAGATCCGGGCCCCGGCTGAGGATCTCCCCGTCCGGCGCAATCCGGATCTCCACCCCGGGCATCGCCCGGCCGTCGGTATGGAGCCGTTCCCGCGGCGGCGCGTCCAGCGCCGAGGCGGTGATCGACGGATGCTCGGTACTGCCGTAGGCGCGGAACGCCACCACCCCCAGCTCGGTGAGCATGCGCGTCACCGCGGCCGGCACCGCCGAACCACCCAGCCCGACATACTTCATATGAGCGAGATGCTCCGGTGTGTAGTCGGGGTGTTCGACCATACTGGTCACGAAATACGGCGGCCCGCCGCCGACTACCAGCCCCTGCCCCTTCATCAGAGCCAGCACCCGGCCCGGATCCCAGACATCGAGCATATGGACCGGACGGCCGTGCAGTACCGGCAGCAGGAACGCGCCCACCATCCCGATGAAATGACCGACCGGGGTCGCGGTGAGCTGTTCACCGCGATCGTCGCGGTTGCGTTCGGCGAGCTGCAGCGATTCACAACCGAGGGTCTGATGACTGTGCACCACACCTTTGGGCGCGCTGGTGGTACCGGAGGTGAAGGCGATCAGCGCGGGACCGGCCGGATCCGCCGGCAGTACACCCGGCATCGGGTCCGCGGCCGGCAGCTCGTCGAAATCGCTACCCACCACACCGACGATGGGCACATCCGCGGTCAGCTCGGGATCATGGGTCCGGCGGCCGAACTCGGCCATCGTGACGAATACCTTCGGCCTCGAAACGCGCAGGATATGCGCCAGTTCGGCGGGGCCGTAGAAATGTACGACCGGGACGACCGCCGCCCCCAGGAACGACGCGGCCCAGAAGGTTGCCGCGGCCTCCATCCAATTCGGCAGCTGGAACGCGATCACATCGCCGGGCCCCACACCACGAGCACGCAGCCCCGCGGCCAGGCGGCGCGCGAGATGTTCCACGTCGGCGAATGTGCCCTGCCACGGCCGGATATCGGAATACACCCGGAACGCCGTGCCGGGCGCGGCCGCCAGCGAGCGGCTGAGCAGATCCCCCATGGTGTCGCGGGTCCACCAGCCGGCCGATTCGTAGCGCTGCCGCAGGCCGTCCGGAACGATGCGGGTCATCGGCCTCACCTCGTACGCCTCGGATCGTCATAACCGTTCACCCCTTTCGCGCCGCCGGAGTTATCGGCCACCGCTCGGACCGGCCCGGGCGGGCACGCCGATATCGGCACCGCCGGCTGATGAAAATTCAATTCTCTTGCAAAGGAAATACCGAAATCGCCGATCGGCGTCCGCGCACTGGAGCCATCAGGCGAGGTAGAGCACCCGAATCGGCGAGCCGATTCGAAACGACACATCTGGCCAGGCTTCACGCTGAACCTTGCCGCCGACCCCACGTGTAGAGTACCGTTCTCGTATGCGAAAACGCAGTTCTTTTCGCATACGAGAACAGCCGTATGTCCGCAACCGGCACCCGGCGGCGCTGGGTCGACACCGCATCGGGGCCGCGGCCGGATCGACGCGCGGCACTCGCCGCGCACCTGCCCTGTGCCGCCGCTTCCGGCGGTCCGGCGCACCCGGGCAGATATCTCGAGAACAGATCGAAAGGGAATGCTGTGGGACGTGTTGAGGGCAAAGTCGCATTCATCACGGGCGCCGCGCGCGGTCAGGGCCGCAGCCACGCCGTACGACTGGCGGAGGAAGGCGCCGATATCATCGCCGTCGACCTGTGCCAGAACATGTCGACCATCGGTTACCCGCTGGCCACACCCGAAGACCTCGAGGAAACCGTGCGCCTGGTCGAGAAGACCGGCCGCCGTATCGTCGCGACCCAGACCGATGTCCGCGATGCCGTCGCACTGAAGGCGGCGCTGGACGCCGGCGTCGCCGAATTCGGCAAGCTCGATATCGTCATCGCCCAGGCCGGTGTCGCCGGGATGAAGGGTCAGCCCGATATCCAGGCGTGGATCGACGTCATCAATACCAACCTCGTCGGCACCATCAACGCCATCCAGGCCGCGCTCCCCCACCTCGGTGAGGGCGCGTCCATCATCGCCACCGGTTCCACCGCCGCGATGATCGACACCGGCAAGATGGATAATCCGGGCGCGGATCTCGGCGGTATGGCCTACGTGCACTCCAAGCGCGCACTGTCGTACTACATCTTCGATATCGCCCGGCATCTGGCGCCCCGCGGTATCCGCGCCAACGCGGTACACCCGACCAACTGCAATACCGACATGCTGCAGAGCGAGCCCATGTACCGCTCGTTCCGGCCGGATCTGGAGAACCCGACCCGCGCCGACGCCGAACCCGCCTTCCATGTCCAGCAGGCCATGAAGACCCCGTGGATCGAGCCGGTCGATATCTCCAACGCCATCCTGTATCTCGTCTCCGACGAAGCCCGCTTCGTCACCGGTATGCAGATGCGCGTCGACGGCGGCGGCTACCTGAAGTGGTACGACCACAAGATGTGAGCCGCACCCGGCCACCCCGGCGCAGGCGGCGCGCACACCTCGCAGGCGATCGACGCGCACGCCGCCGGCCCGGTGGCGAGTCGGCAATCCGACGATTCCCGGAGCGGCGCAGAGTTCCGGGCCCCCGGCGAAGGTTCGCCGACCAGTGACCAGCAGAGGGACAACAGACCGTGACATCTACGGATAACGACCAGCGCAAGCAGAATCGGTACCATTTCGACCGGCACACTCCCGAGTACCGGCAGAAGTTCTCCGAGATCACCCATGAAATGCATGCGAAATGCCCGGTGGCGTGGTCGGATACCTACAACGGGCACTGGGTCGCCGCGGGCGGTAACGCGGTCTTCGAACTCGCCCGCTGCCCCGAGGTATCGGTCGACCACGATGTGCACAACGAACGCCGCGGTTACCAGGGCATCTCGATTCCGAAGGCGCAGCGGGCCGCGCTGGTCCGCGGCGGCATGCTGGAGATGGACGATCCCGAGCATCGCACCTACCGCTCGATCCTCAACCCGTACCTGTCGCCCGCCGCAGTGAAACGCTGGCAGCCGTTCATCGACGAGATCGTCCGGGCCAGTATCGACGAGAAGATCGAGACCGGCCGTATCGATTTCGTGGACGATCTCGCCAATATCGTCCCCGCCGTGCTGACCCTGGCGATGCTGGGCATCCCGCTGAAGAAGTGGTCGGTGTACAGCGATCCGGTACACGCTTCGGTGTACACCCCGGAGGACTCCCCCGACGCCCCCCGGGTCGCCGAAATGCACCGGACCATGGGTCTCGATATCCTCACCAGCCTGCACGAGGCCAAGAGCAACCCGAAGCCCGGCCTCATCAAGGCGCTCGTCGAACTGCGCATCGACGGTGAGCCGGCCCCCGATATGGAACTGCTCGGCATGATGGGCCTGCTCATCGGTGGCGGCTTCGACACCACCACCGCGCTCACCGCCCATTCCCTCGAATGGCTGTCGGAGAATCCGGAGCAGCGCGAGGAACTCAGCCGTGATCGCGAGGACCTGCTGGACTCGGCCACCGAGGAATTCCTGCGCTACTTCACGCCGGCCCCGGGCGACGGCCGCACCATCGCCGACGACTGCACCTATCAGGGCACCGAATTCAAAGAGGGTGAACGGCTGTGGTTGTCCTGGGCGATGGCCAACCGTGACCAGACCATCTTCCCCGATGCCGACGAAATCATCATGGACCGGAAAGGTAACCGGCACTTCAGCTTCGGGCTGGGCGTGCACCGGTGTATCGGATCCAATGTGGCGCGTACGGTGTTCAAGTCCATGTTGCTGGCGGTGCTCGACCGGATGCCGGACTACACATGCGACCCCGAAGGCACGGTGCACTACGACACCATCGGTGTCATCCAGGGAATGCGGAACCTGCCGGCCACCTTCACCCCGGGTGAACGGCTGGGCCCCGGCCTGGACGAAACCCTCGACCAGCTGCAGCGGATCTGCGACGAGCAGGGCCTGGCCGCGCCGGTCACCGAGCGGCCCGAAGCCGCGGTGATCGATTTCCAGTACTGACCACAGGTGCCGGCCGATACCGCGGGGTTCGGCCGGCACGCTCGATTTCGGCGACGAGGACCGCGATGAAGGATCTGCCCGACGGCGCCCGCACCCCGGTGATCGATACCAGCGTGCATATTTTCTTCCGCTCCAACGACGATATGCGCGCCCATCTGCGCGAACCGTTCAAGAGCCGCGGAATCCCCGACCCGGAGATGGACTGGTACGGCGCGCCCGGCGGCGAATACGTCGCCGGCGCCCGCGGGCCCCATAAGGGATACCCGGGTTCGGACCCGGACTTCGTGGGGCAGCAGTTGTTCGGTGAACGCGGTGTCGATATCGCCGTTCTGCATCCGATGACCCGCGGCATCCTGCCCGACCGGCACCTCACCACGGCGGTCCTGTCCGCCCACAACGACATGATGGTGTCGCGCTGGCTCGACAGCGGCACCTATCACGACCGCTTCCGCGGCACCCTGCGCGTCAATCCCGAGGACATCAGCGGCGCACTGCGTGAAATCGAGCGGCTGGGCGATCATCCCCGCATCGTGCAGCTCGGGATCCCGCTGCAATCGCGCGAACTATACGGGAAACCGCAGTTCTGGCCGCTGTGGGAGGCCGCCGCGGCGGCGAACCTGCCGGTCGCCACCCATATCGAGACCGGGGAAAGTATCGGCCTGCCGCCGACACCGTCCGGCCATCCGCGCACCTATGAGCAGTACTTCGGGTTCATGGGGCTGAACTACATCTATCACCTGATGAATATGATCGCCGAGGGCGTTTTCGAGCGATACCCGGACCTGAAATTCGTCTGGGCGGACGGGGGCGCCGATCTGCTGACACCGTTCACCTGGCGGATGGACACCTTCGGCCGGCCGCACCTCGAACAGACACCGTGGGCGCCGCGGATGCCCAGCGACTATCTGCCCGGACACGTGTATTTCGTGCACGCCACGATCGACGGGCCCGGCGACGCTCCGTTCGCGGCGGAGTGGCTGGACTTCACCGGCAAGGACGACATGGTGATGTTCGGGTCCAGCTATCCGCACTGGCATTGCGGCGATACCGATGTCCTGCCGGCCACGCTGAGCAGCGAGCAGCGCGAAAAACTGAACTGGCGAAATGCCGCGCAGCTGTACAGCATCGATGTAGACGCCGTGACGGCGGTCGGCTGATGTCTGCTCCGCGGTCGCGGTGCGGCCGCCCGGCCCCGTCCGCAATGGTGCTCGAGGAGGCGCTATGACCATGGCCCAAGACCAGGTGCGAGTTCCCTCCACGGAACTGGTGCCGGTACGTGTCGTCGATTCCGATGTCCATCCGGTTCCCCGCCGGGGCGATCTGGTGGAACATATTCCGGAACCGTGGCGCAGTTCGTACTTTCTCAGTCGCCGCGTCGGCGACACCATCGTCTACGACGCACCCGATTACGCACATTCGAAAGCCATGCGGGTCGACACGTTTCCCGCGGGCGGCGAATTCCCCGGCAGTGACCCGGATATGGCGTTCCGCCAGCTCATCATGGACGCGGGTTCCGATATCGTGATCCTCGAGCCCACCGTGGTGGCGACCCGGCTGCCCGAGGCCACCGCCGCCATGGCGACCGGGGTCAACGGCTGGTTGAACGCGCAGTGGCTGAATTCGCACAACAACTGGCATCAGCGCTGGCGCGGGTCGATCTGTGTGGCGATCGACGATCCGCACTCCGCGGTAGCCGAGATCGAGCAGTGGGCCGGGCACCCCTATATGGCGCAGATCCTCATCAAGGCCGAGCCGCGGCCCTCCTGGGGCGATGCCCGATACGACCCGATCTGGGCCGCCGCGGTGAAACACGATCTGCCCGTGAGCTGTCACCTCAGCCGCGGCTCCTTCGAGACCATGCCCATGCCGCCGGTCGGCTTCCCCAGCTACAACCACGATTTCATGGTCACCTACTCGCTGCTCGCGGCGAACCAGGTGATGAGCCTGATCTTCGACGGGGTCTTCGACCGGTTCCCGGAGCTGCGCATCGTCTTCGTGGAACACGCCTTCACCTGGATCCTGCCGCTGATGTGGCGGATGGACGCCCTCTACGCGGCCCGCGGCTCGTTCATGTCGATCACCCGGAAACCGTCGGAGTACGTGAAGGAACACACCAAGTTCACCACCCAGCCGCTGGACTATCCGGAGGACAAAACCGAACTCACCCGGGCGTTCGAGTGGATGGAGGCGGACAAGATCCTGCTGTACTCCTCGGACTACCCGCACTGGACCTTCGACGATCCGCGCTGGCTGGTGAAACATCTCCCGCCCGCGGCACGCGAAAAGGTGATGTTCCGCAACGGTATCGAGACCTATCACCTGCCGGAAACCGTACCGGCGCTTCCTGGACAGGTACAGGTGCACTGATGGCGGAACGTCATGATCGGCCGCCCCCGCCACCGGACGCGGATGTCGCAGCGATGCCATCCGAGTCCGGCTCGCCTGCGATACCCCGGTACGGAACCAGCGCAGCAACAACCGACACCAGCACCAGCACCAGCACAGACATGACACCGCCCGAAACCGATGCCCGGCCGGCATCGACTCGCGATACGAGCCCGGCGGCATTCTGCGGGGAAGATCTCCCGGCGACCGATCCCGGTGCCTCGGCTGCCGTAACCGGCGGTATCCCGGGGCACGCCGCTGCCGTGCACGGGTCCGGTGCTCACCCACCGGCACCTGTGGAGGCACCGCGGCTGGCCCAGGGACGAGAGCATATCGTCGCCGCGGTCGACGATATCCCGCCAGGGACTTCGAAAATCGTACCGATCGGGCGGCACGGGGTCGGCGTATACAACGTCAACGGCACCTTCTACGCCATCGCCAACTATTGCCCACACGAGGGCGGACCGCTCTGCGCGGGCCGGGCCCGCGGCCACACCGTCGTCGACGAATCGGTACCCGGAGATTCGGTGATGGTACGGGACAACGAGTTCATCTACTGCCCGTGGCACCAGTGGGGGTTCGAACTCGCCACCGGGACCACCGCAGTCAAACCCGAATGGAGCATCCGCACCTATCCGGTTCGAGTGGTCGGCGACGACGTACTGGTCACCGCCTGAACGAACCGGAAGGCGAGTTCCCGCAGGTCGTTCCCCCGATGCGGCCATCGGAACCGCCGCAGCCAATCCTGTCAGGAGAGTGTTATGCCCGCAGTCACTGTCAACGGCGGCACGGTGATCTACGAAATCCTCGGCGACACTGGCGATCTCATCGTGCTGACTCCCGGCGGCCGCTTCGGCATGGATATTCCCGGTCTGCGGCCGCTGGCCCAGGCACTGGTAACCGGTGGTTACCGGACGCTGCTCTGGGATCGGCCGAACTGCGGCGCCTCCGATGTGCAGTTCTACGGGCAGACCGAATCGCATATGCGGGCCGAAACCCTGCACGGATTGCTGACCGAGCTGGAAACGGGGCCGGTGATCCTGGCAGGCGGTTCCGGTGGTGCTCGGGATTCGATGCTCACCACGATGCTGTATCCGGAACTGGTCAACCGCCTGGTGCTGTGGAATATCGTCGGCGGTGTCTACGGCACCTTCAACCTCGGTGCCCACTACGTTCTGCCGAGCCTGCAAGCGGTCCGAGGCATGGGCATCGAGGGGTTGCTGAAACTCAAAGAATGGCAGGAACGCATCGCGGCGAACCCGGACAACGAACAGCGATTGCGTGCCCTCGACGCCGGCAACTTCGTGAAACTTTCGCTGCGCTGGCTCAACGCCTATGTGCCCAAACCCGGTCAGACGGTTCCGGGCGTGGACGACGAGATGTTCGAACGGATCCAAGTGCCTACCCTGATCATCCGCGGCGGAGCGAAAGATCTGGACCATCCGAAACGCACCTCACTCGAGGTGAGCTGCCTGATCCAGGGATCGACGCTGATCGATCCCCCCTGGCCCGAAGATGCCTGGGAACGCGCCATGGAGGACCGCGCGCACGGCCGGGTTCGACGGTTCAGCATGTTCGACACCTGGGTGCTCGCCGCCCCGGAGATCCTGAAATTCCTGGGCGACCGATGACCTGGTGTCCCGCCGCGTCATACCGTGCTTATCCGGACCTCACAGTTGGTCGATGCCTCCAGCGCGGTATGGATCCGGCTCTCCGGGACCCGCTCGAGATCGGCCTCGCGCAGCCGCACCTGCAGTATGTCGTAGCCGTCGGTGCCCGGCACGCGGGTGATCTCCCCGGTGATCCCGAACCCGGCCAGCACCCCGTGGGCGTCCGCGTCGGTACCGCGACTGATGTAGGTGACAACGCCTGCAACCGGTTCGGTACCGAACACGCAGGCGCAGGCTTCGAGGACGCGCGCCGTATCCTTCGCCGCATCCGCGGTATCGAGGAGCACCTGCACCTCACGCCGGAACCGCGGAACGGCACCGAGATCCTTTCCCAGGACTTCGCCGCCGGTCCCGGCGAGTGCGGCGGCAAGTTCGGCCATACCGCGGGCCAGCGATTCACCGGTGAGCTCACCGCCCGGATCGATATTCACCCGCACCACCGCAGTTCGCATGCTGACGAGCCTAACGGGCTGATCGCACCGCCAACCCCGAATGTGCATCATCGCCTGGTACGCCGAAGGCCGTACCAGACGATGTCGATGTGGGCGGTGCCGCGCAATTTCGCGCCAGCGGCGGAGATAGGCGCCATACGAGCGGCCCGGTGCCGCACCCAGTCAGGAGGCACCGATGCAGCACACCTACCCGTCGGCCGGGGGCCTGACCGTGGTCCCGTACCCCGGTAGCGAAACGCGGCTACTGCGGCTCGGTGGCGGGGCCGAGACCGCCTGTGAATACTGCGACAGCGGAGGTTACCGGCCGATCGGCGCCGTCGCCGAATTGGCCGACGCCGTCGAGCGCAGTGGGCTGCGCGGGCGCGGCGGTGCCGGATTCCCGTTCGCGGTGAAGGTGAACGGTGTGCGCGCCGCGAGCCGCCCGGCAGCCGCCGTGCCGCCCGCCGGCTGCACGGAAACCGTTGTGGTCGCCAACGGTGAGGAGGGTGAACCCGCCTCCTTCAAGGACCGTTGGCTGCTTCGCAACCGCCCGCATCTGGTGCTCGACGGACTGCGGCTGGCCGCCGCGTTGGTGCGTGCCCGGCGCGGCTATGTCTATCTATCCGATCCGGAATCGGAACGGTCGGTGCTATCGGCCCTCCGCGAGCTGGGTGGCACCGTGCCCGGCGGCCCGGAACTCGTTGTCGTCCGGGTAGATCCCGGGTACGTCGCCGGTGAGGAAACCGCCGCGGTCCAGGCGATCAACGGGGGTCGCGCCGTACCCACCGACAAACCGCCGCGACCGTACGAGGCCGGCGTAGCCGGTTTGCCCACGCTGGTCAGTAACGTCGAAACTCTCGCCAATCTGCCCTTCCTGGAACGCTGGGGCGCCGACGCCTACCGCGCCGCGGGCACCGCGCTGTCTCCCGGCACCTTCCTGTCCACCGTCACCGCCGCGCACCGGGCACCGGTCCTGTACGAACTTCCCTACGGCCTGCCGGTCACCGACCTGCTCGCCCTGCACGGTATCCCGGCCGATTCGGTACGCGGAGCGCTGGTCGGCGGATACTTCACGGGCCTGCTCGACTCCACTTTCACCGGCCTGACCCTCGACCACGAAACCCTGCGCCGTGCCGGTTCCGGCCTGGGCTGCGGTGCCCTCGCCGTCCTCACCGAGGAATGCCCGGTCGCCGTTGCGGCCGCGGTCCTGAACTACTTCGACCGCGAGAACGCCGGACAGTGCGGCTCCTGCTTCAACGGCACCGCCGCCATGGCCGCTGCCACCACCGCACTAGCGCAGGGACGCGCCGCCGCGGACGATCTCGACCGCCTGCGACGCTGGTCGACGGTGCTGCGCGGTCGCGGCGCCTGCGGCGCCCTCGACGCTGCCTGTAACACCGCAGCAAGCCTGCTGGACCGCTTCCCCCAGGAGGTCGCCACACATCTCGGCAACAGCTGCGCGGACTGCGCGATTACCCCCGCCACCGACCGAGCCCCCTACCGAGTGGAAACGGAGGCGCTGCTGTGAAGATCAAACTGGACCGCACGCTCTGCGCCGGTTTCGGTATCTGCGCCAAACACGCCCCCGAGCACTTCCCCCTCGACGACTGGGGTTACGCCTCCCTCGCCGGCGCCCCCGTTATCGCCCCGACGGACCAGCCGGCGATTACCCGCGCCCTGCTCGACTGCCCGGTGCACGCCATTACCACAGTGCCCGACCGCGGCCACCCGGGAGTAACATCCGGCCCCAGCGGGGCCGATATCATACAGCAGTAGCGATCCGAAGCGCCCGCGGATCGGCCGATTTCACAACTGACCGCGGACTGTGGTCGCCGGGGCAGGTGCGGCCGCAACGAAACCGTGGAGTAGTGCTTCGAGCGCGAAATCGAAACGGGATGCCCGGTCGGACTGCCCGGCCGCCAGGGCGAACAGCGGGTAGGTACCGGAGTCCGCTGCCTGTGGCGTTTTCACCGGAGTGTCCGGGCTCGGAGGCAATCCGGTGGCCGCGTATCCCAGTACGAAGGCCCCCAGCGCGCGCACCATATCGTAAGCACGTACCGGTTCGATCCCGGCCGAGCAGATCGATTCGAGCAAACCTTCCACGGTCTCCAGATTTCGCGGAGTGAGCGCAGGCCGGGAGGCGACCAGGCCGATCAAGTTGGGGTGCGCCGACAACTTCGACAGGAATGCGTAGGCGAACGCGCTCAGTGTCTCCTGCCATGACGAGGGTTCCCGTGGTGGCGGAAGTTCGGCGAAGAGTTGGTCCACCATCCCGTCCAGCAGCGCTTCCTTGTTCCGGACATGGTGGTAGAGAGTCATGGCCTCCACACCTAGTTCGGCGGCGACCCGGCGCATCGTCAGCCCGCTGAGGCACTCCCGGTCGGCCACGGCTATTGCGGCCCGGAGGATCGCTTCCTTGGTCAGTCCGGCCGTTTGTCCCCGGCTACGGTTTGCTGGCACAACTCTCCTCTTGACGATTCTTATCGCATAAGAATATCCTACGAAACAGAAACATACGTTGTAAGAATATTCGGCAGCACACTGGAGGAAGATCATGCTCGGTCGCTTCTTTGCGGCATTCAAGCGCCGGCAGTATCGCGGCGGCCGGCCGGGTCGCTGGGCGCGAATCGAGAACCGGCTGTCCGCCATCGTCTTCGCGGCGGGCGTTATGCCCGAACGAGCGGCCACTCTCGACGTCCGTGGCCGGAAATCGGGCCGGCTCATCTCTTTTCCGATCGCCATCGCCGACCACGAGGGTGAGCGGTATCTCGTCGCGATGCTGGGCGAGCGGACGAACTGGGTACTCAACGTACGAGCGGGTGACGGCCGGGCTGTCTTGCGTCACGGGCGACGCGAGGAGGTCCGGCTGATCGAGGAACCCGCCGCCCGGCGCGCGGCCATTCTTCAGCGCTTTCTACAGGTGGCGCCGGGCGCGCGCCCACATTTCCCGATCGACCGGAATGCCGCCTCGACCGAGTTCGAACGTATCGCCGACCGTTATCCCGTCTTCCGCATTGCCCACGCCTGACGCCGGCCGGCCTGGCCGCCGGCCGGACGCGGCGCGCCCCGGCCGAGGGCGGCGCCGTGCCGTGGTGAGGGTCAGCGCGTTTCCTGCCGGCCCCAGGGCATTCCGCAGCTGATATGCATTTCGCTGTCGGCCGCGCCGTCGGCAAAGGTGCGTACGGTGGTCGAGGCTTCGGCGGCATATCCGCAACGCGGGCAGACCGAGAAATAGTCGAGCACCGGGTAGATCGTGACGAGTACCGGCGCCTCGGACCTCGGCCGGGCCGCGCCGCCCGGGTCGCCGGTGTTCAGACCGGATCGAACGCCGAGATCAGCCATGAGTCTTCTACCTTCGACAGCGTCACCCGGACGCTACTGGCGGCCAGCGCCGGATCGGGTTTCTCGGCGCTGGTGGTGGTCTGGTTGATGAACAGCAACGCGACCGCCGAATCGGGATGTATTTCGGCGACCGCCGAGCGCACGACGCTCGCGGAGGTTTTCACCGATTTCTCCTTCGCGGCGGGCGCGATGACCTTTTCGGTGAACTGGGTGTAGTAGTTGAGGAAATCCCCGGTCATCCTCGATTTGGCGGCGGCGAAATCCTGGTCCAGCGATTCGGGAGAGTACGACAGCAGGGCCACGGTGCCCTCGGTCGCGGCGGAGAGCACGTCGTTCTTCGCCGCGCCACCGCGGGAATCGGGCCGGTACTGGAAGACCAGCAGCGCGGCGGCGAGGGCCACCGCCACTACGGCCAGCAGGGTGAGCAGAACCGGTTCCGGGGACCGGCGGACCTTGCGGAGCAGGCTGGGGATTCTCACGGTACGAACTCCACTTTCGACATCTTCAACTGCGAGTCCTCGCGGGTGACGGTGACACTGAGCCGCCACACCCGTGGTTCCTGCTGCGCGCCTGCCGTGTTGGTGACCCGGGAGACCGCCGATACCAGCACGACCGCCGATTCGTCGGTCATGGATTCGACCGCGACCGCGGTGATCTCGCCCTGGGTCGCGACCTTGGACTGCTCCACGACCTTGATGAAATCCTCCGACCGCGTCTGGAAATCGGTGCGGAAGGCACCCGTGGAATGGTCCAGAACGCGTTTCACATCATCGGCGGCATTACCGGAATCCAGTGTGGTGAGCGCGATAACACCTTCCCGAGCGGCATTGAGGAACTCGTCCTCCCGGGCCTGGTCAGCGGCGATCTGCTGATGGTTCCAGATCGAATAGCCACCGGTCACCAGAGCGGCGAGCACGATCAGCGCCACCAGAGCCCGGGCGATTCCCCGGCGGCTCGGCCACCGGGTCGTACTCGTTCCCACCCGTCTTGCGGCGGCCCGGAACCGACCGGCGAATTTACTCGGCCCGGCCGGCAACCGCTTCGTCATGGCGGTGCCGGCTCCGAATTCCCGGTCCGACGTGGCTTGCTTCGAACCACCGTCGCTGGCATCGAATCCGGCTGCGGTATCGACGTCGGAGCCCGCGTCGTCCGACCGATCGATTCCCGAACCGGGCCGCGTTGCGCGCAGCCCCGCGGAATCCGCGCCTCTCGACATATCGCCGCTCGAATCGGGACCCGCCGGGTCACCGTCCTCGGCACCAGCCTTCTTCGACGTATCGACAGTTGGGCCCGTACTTGTGTCTGCATCGCGCTGCGCTGTGGCATTCGATGCGGTATCCGCCTGCGCGGCGGCGAACTCCGAGTGGGGGCTTTTCGACAGCAACGCCGACGCCGCTCCGGATGTGGCCGTCTCCCGGCTCGGCGGCTCAGTACCGGCGCTACCGGTCATTCCCGAGTCGCCCGCGACCGCAGCCGTCGGCGCGGCTCCGGCATCACCGATATGCGTGGTGTCACCGGGATCCGTGACTTCACCGGTTTCCCCGGCGTCCGCAGTGGACGATGCCCCGAAATCCCCCGGAACCGCATCGCTACCGGCCGTATCGAATCCCGGCGGCGAACCCGCGCCCCGTTGCTCCTCCGCCTCGCGGCGCAGTTTCGCGGCCCGGGCCCGAGCCCGGGCCGCGGTCGCGGACGCCTGCGCGGCCAGCGCCTCGGCTTCCGCCGCCGCTGCCTCGGCATCGGCTTGTTCGGCCGCCAGGATCAGCGGGTCGGTGGCGGTTTCGGGCATCTATCCCACCTCGATCACTCTCAGTCGCTCGCGGGCAGCGGCTTTGCTTCCTTGATGGTCAGCGGTGTGGCCCCCACGCTGAGGGTGCCGGCACCCGCCTTGGTCACCAGGACCTCCGCACCCTGGTCGTCGACGTAGCGTTTACCGATCAGGTTGCCGTCGGCGAAACCTTCCTGCGGACCACCGTCCGACGGGGCCGCGCCACCGTCGATGGGCACCATCGGTACGCCGCCGGCCCGCAGATCGTCGAGGCTGTCGGCGGCCCGGACGATGATCACCTCGGTAGTACACACCTGACTCCGTAGCCGGGTCCCGGTTTTGGCCATGATCTTCTTCCTTTCGCGTGCGGCGGCTACGCGCCGGCGGTTTCGCGGGTGAGTTCGGCGACGATTTCGCGCCGCAGGATCTTCCCGGTCGGGGTGGCGGGTAGTTCATTGCGGAACACCACGCGGTCGGGGGTGCGCGAACCGCGTAGTCCGGAGCGGACATAGCCGCGCAGCTCTTCGGGGTCCGGCGTCCGGCCGGGTTCGGCGGGTACCACGACCGCGACGATGATCTGCCCCCATTCGGCGTCCTCGACGCCCACGACCGCGCAATCGTGCACGGCCGGATGTTCCACCAGCACGTCCTCGATTTCGGCGGGTGCGATGTTCTCACCGCCGCGGATGATGGTGTCGTCGCTGCGGCCGTGGATGAACAGGTAGCCGTCGGCGTCGAGTACGGCGAGGTCCCTGGTCGGGAACCAGCCCTGGGCGTCGAGTACCGAACCGATCCCGGTGTACCGCCCGGATACCTGTGGACCGCGGACAAACAGTTCCCCGGCGACCTCGGCCGGCAGAACCGCGCCGGTCTCGTCGCGGATCTGCACCTCGATCCCGGGTACCGGCTGCCCGACCGAACCGAGCCGGCGCGCCACCTTCTCGTCGCCGGAGCCGAGCGCTGCCCGGTGGTCGTCGGGGCCGAGTACGGCGATGGTCGAACTGGTTTCGGTGAGCCCGTAGGCATTGACGAAGCCGACTTCCGGCAGCAACTCCAGCGCGGTCCGCACCAGCGGCAGCGCGACTTTGGAGCCGCCGTAGGCCAGCGTGCGCAGGGTCGGCAGGCCCGATCCGGTGGCTTTCAACGCGCCGACGATCCGGTCCAGCATGGTCGGGACCACGGTCGCGGTGGTGACCCGTTCGGTCTCGACGAGCCGGATCCATTCGCGCGGATCGAAACTGCGCAGGTAGACCATTTTTCGGCCGGCGTAGAGGTTCGAGAGCGCGGCCCCCACCCCGGCGACGTGGTAGGGCGGGACGCAGATCAGCGAGACGTCGTCGTCCGCGGCGGAGGCGAATTCCACCGTGCCGGTGATATAGCTGACCAGGTTGTTGTGCGACAGTTCGACCGCTTTGGGCTGCGAGGTGGTCCCGGAGGTGAACAGGGCGACGGCGGGCGAATCGGGGTCGGGTTCGGTGCCGGCCGGTTCGGTATCGCGGGCGGCTGCCAGGAAACGCGCCGAATCCCACAGCAGTTCGGCGGTGCCGGTTACGGCGCCGGTGTAGGCGTCGTCGTGGATCACCAGGGGTGCGTCGAGCCGGCGGATCAGTTCGGCGAGTTTATCGCCGCCGAGGCGGTAGTTCAGCGGCGTGAACGGCACACCGGCCCGGGCCGAGGCGAAGATCAGCAGCGGCAGGAGCGTTCCGCCCGTACCCACGTACGCGACACTGCGGGCACCCGAGCCGGCGATCGCGCCCGCTCCCCCGTGGGCCAGCGCATCCAGTTCGGCGCTGTTCCACCGCGATTCGCCCGATACGACGGCCGCCCGATCGGGATTGTTCGACGCCGCCATATCCAGCAGTAGCGAAATACTCATACGACTACTTCCTGAATGCCGGGCGCCGCGATACAGCGCCCAGCCGGTAGTGATACCGATATTCTCGGAAACAGAGAATATCATATCCGCTGGCCTGGCAGCCCGAATCGACCAACCGGCCGGTCCGTACCGCACTCACCGCCGCACACCCCCGCTCAGCACACCGAACGCACACAAGTTCCACACTTCCGTCGCAGTGATCGGATGGGCACCGTCATCGGATCGGGCCCCCTGCGCCACGAACATCACCGTTTGCAGCGTCATGGCCGCGAGCCGCCGCGGACGCGTCCCCGCGCGCACGTACCCCGCGACCTCGGCGGCACCCGCCAGATCGGCGAGCAATTCGAACAGCGACGCGTGCGCGACCTGGATCTCGATCGGATCCGACATCAGCAACCGGGGTGCGAATTCGGTGAACAGCGGCCGATGCGCGCCGGGGTCGGGCCGGCAGAACTCGAACAGCAGTTCCACGGCCGTGCGGAGTTTGTCCAGCGGATCGGCACCGTTTCCGATAGCTTCGCGGATCTGACCGGCCACCTTGGCAATCGCCTCCTCGTAGAGAGCCAGCAGCAATTCGTGCTTCCCGTCGAAGAGCAGATAGAAGCTGCGCAGCGATTGACCCGCCTCGTCGACCACCTCGTGCATGGTGAAATCGGTACTGCCCCGCTGGGTGATCAGCGCGCGCGCCGCATCCAGGAAACGCTGCACCTGCGCACTGCCGAACAGTTCGGTGGTGCGCACCGAACGCGCATCGATCCGCTGCTGCAGGGTCAGCCCGCTACCGGTACTCCGCATGGCCGTACCTCCGATTGCCGTATCCGTCGATCGGCCCGCGCGATCGCGCGCCGGCCGCTCACTCGTACCGCGGCGGGAACCACCGGAGTGGACCCGTTGCCCGGCCCGGCTACCGACCGCGGAAACTAGAATATCCGGTTGCGAGAATGGTATTCTCATATTCGATCAAAGGAGGCACACAGTGCAGCTGACTTTCGACGAGGACGTGGAAGAGTTCCGCGCCGAGTTCATCGCGTTCCTCGACGAGCATCTGCCGCCCGAGGCGGTCGCCACCGAGCGCCCGCAGTCGAGCTCGCACGTGCCCGCATGGTCACGCGCCTGGCAGAGCACGCAGTTCGACCACGGCTGGCTGGTCCCCGGATATCCACCCGAATTCGGTGGCCGCAATGCCACGGTTCTGCAGCAGTACGTGCACCGGGAAGAACTCGGGCGCCGCAAGATCTACGAAAGCTGCAACCCGCAGGGACAGGGCATCATCGCCGCCTCCCTCATCACCTTCGGTACTCCCGAACAGCAGCAGCGCTGGGCCGTACCGATCCTGCGCGGAGAAATGCCCGCCGCCCTCGGAATGAGCGAACCCGGCGCCGGTTCGGATCTGGCCGGCCTGCGCACCCGCGCGGCCCGCGATGGTGACCATTTCGTCGTCAACGGCCAGAAGGTCTGGACCTCGGGCGCCCACGACTCCGATGTGATCCTCACCTTCGTCCGCACCGACCCGGACGCCCCCAAACACAAGGGCATCTCGGTCCTGCTGATCCCCACCGATACGCCCGGCGTCCGCCGCCGCCCGTTCGCCTCGGCCTGCGCCGGCGACGATATGGACTTCAACGAGGTGTTCTTCGAAGGCGCCCGGATCCCGGTGGAGAACCTGGTCGGCGAACTGAACCGGGGCTGGACGGTGGCCACCGGCTCGCTCGGCCACGAACGCACCCTGCTGTGGATGAGTTTCGCGCAACGCCTGCGCATGCTGGTACAGGATTTCCGGCCACGCACCGAACTCGAAATCGACCGTTTCGCCGGCGTGGTCATGGATCTGCAGGCACTCGAACTGCTCGGTTCGACGGCACTGGCCAAAGAATCCCGCGGCGAAGCGGATGTGGCCGCACTTTCGGTACTGAAGCTACTGGGTTCCGAGAGTGTGCAGCGCGGTCTGGAAGCCGCCCTCGATGCCGCCGGCGCCGAAGGACTCGAACATCCCACGGTCACCTCCCGGCACAGCCTGCTCAACCTGGAAGACCACGCACCGAGCTGGTTCGAACGCTATCTGCGCAGCTTCTCCGGAACCATCGCGGGCGGCACCTCCGAAATCCAGCGCAATATCATCGCCCAGCGCATCCTCGGCCTGCCCCGCAGCTGACAGCGACGGAACGGGCCGAATGCAGGAGAGGACCCCGGCAGGTCGGTACCGTCCTGGTCGCCGTTCGGCAACATTCCTCCCGGTTGCGGCGACTGGTCAGGTTCAGCATCGGCCGGTTCATCCTCCCGCGGCGGCAAGGCCAGGACGACAGTGAGGCCGGCCAGGGCGAGCGCCAGGGCAACCAGCGAAAGATCCCAGATAGTCATCGGATGCCGCCCTCCGGTTTCGGTTGCGGCCACTGGTAGCCGAAGGGATACACCTGCATCGGCGTAATGAGGACGGCCAGATCGGTGATCAAGCTGCGAATCATTTCCGCATGCTCGAACCCGGGCACCACGGCAGCTCGGGCGGTTCTGAAAGTACTGTTGCGGGAACGCCATATCCAAACGCCGTCCGCCTTCAACCGAGAGTACGATCGCCATGCGATAAAGGTCGACTCCACGCTGGTCGGATGTGGCCCCAAGAAAGCGCAGTTCTACCGGTGGCTATCCGGGGAGATCGCCGGGTTGCCTTATCCCCACCACTGTCGCGTCCTACAGTCGATGTTTCCGGACAGGTCCGTCGACGAGTTGTTCAGGCCATACGATGGTGCGGTCGCTGGTATTTCAGCAAAGCACCACCGGTCCGAGGTTCTCCCGGCTCCCGGACAGCCCGTCCACCGTACCGCCGATGTCGAATCCGTATTTGCCAGCCGTATCGCCTTCGCCCGGGACATGCCGCCGCAGCAGTTGTTCGGTAGCGCCACAACCATAGACATGGTCGGCATATCCCTGAACATGCTGTGCCAGCAGCACTCCGACCGTGAGATCGTCCGGCTCATCGAGTCCGGAACCACGATGAGGTGCCTTTTCCTCGCTCCCGGAGGGGAAGAGATATCGCGGCGTGAAGCCGAAGAAGGGCAGGTGCCGGGCACCTTGTCGAGCTTGACCGCATTGAACATCAGAGCGCTGCAGCGGATTCGGGATAATACCCGTCCGACAGAAGCTGGTTCGTTACATATTCGGGTGTATGACGAAACTGCCCGATTCAATATCGTCATTGTCGACTCATCGCTGTGTGTCGTACAACCCTATCTACCGGCAGCGCGCGGTCTCGAATCACCCACTTTCGTTGCGCGCAAGGCCGAAGCAGCCGGGATATTCGATACATTCGCCAGCGTCTTCGAAGATATCTGGGCCCGAGGAAAGGATCACGGTTCGTGACCGCACCCGAACTCACCGCGTTGCTGACGATTGCCCGCGCCGCGGTCGCGGAGGGGGCCGCGCTGCTGGCGAGCGCTGTACCGGGGGCAGTGCACGCGAAGGGCGAGCGTGACTACGTCACCGAATTGGACCTGGAAGTCCAGCGGACAGTTCAGATGCACCTGAATGCCGCTACACCGCATATCGAATTTCTCGGCGAGGAGTCGAGTAGCAACCGAGCCGCTGCACTGGAGGAGGGGCCGCTGTGGATACTCGACCCCATAGACGGAACCTCGAACTATATTCACGGTCTACCGCTCTGCGCTGTTTCCCTGGCGCTGGTTCGCGAGGGGCGGCCGAGGGTGGGCGTGATCCGTGCGCCCTTCCTCGGTCTCGAGTACTACGCCGCCGAAGGTCTCGGCGCCTACGTCGATGACCAGCTCATCACCACGGGTAGGGCACGGCGTATCGGTGAGGCCATCGTCTCGATCGGTGACTACGCGGTCGGGGCCGACGCTGCCGCTACGAACCGTGCGCGGTTTGCGCTCACTCAACACCTGGCCGCGGTCGTGGAACGCGTACGGATGTTCGGCTCCGCAGCGCTGGATCTGGCGTGGGTGGCGGAAGGCCGAACGGACGGCTGCGTAATCTTGTCCAACAAGCCGTGGGATATGGCAGCCGGAGTGGTCATTGCCAGGGAGAGCGGCGCGGTGGTTACCGATTCCGACGGCACGGACCACAGTATGCGGGCCCGGCACACCATCGCCGCCAACCCGGTGATTTCCCGGGAACTGCTACGCATGACATCTGAATCGCTGGATTCCGCTGTGTGAGCGGGATCCGGACTCAGTGCGGGAGCATGTCCTCCCAGCTGCCGTGGCTGTCGGCCACCAGATCGGTCTGGCGGTACAGCTGTCCGTCCGGGGCCAGGTATTCACCGGTGTCCGGGTCGTATTGGGCGTAGGCGACCGCGGGCGCGGCGGCCGGGGCGGGGTCGGTCGCGGCTGCGGGGGCGTTGCCGGGGGGCGGGTCGAAACGCGAATCCGGCGGGATGCCCTGGCTTTCCAGTTCGGGGTCGCGGGGATACGGGCCGACCACGGGCTGTTCGGGTGCGACCGGCACGTATTCCTGGTCGCTGTTGCAGATCGCCGCGGTCGGCGCGCGTTTGGTCGGATCGTTGGCGCAGGGGATATTGCGCGCACCGCGGACTCCGACCGGATGGTCCTGCGGCAGTTTGCAGTACAGGTTGTCGGGGGTGTCGATGGTGGTGGTGTCCTGCGGGGAGCGCCACTCTGAGGGTGGCAGGAATCCGACGGTACAGGCCGGCGGGTCGGAGACGCCGCTCACCCGGAAATCACCGATACCCAGGCCGGAGGCATTCTTGGTCGGCTGGACGGCCTGGACCAGCGAAACCACGGGCGGGAGCAGGACCAGTAACTGTTCGAGGCCGGCGTTGTAGGTGACGCCGAGCTGCCCGACCGAGGTCAGGTTGGACAGCAGCACCGGCAGGGTCAGGTCCACCGAATCCAGTAGCGCCGCTACCTCGTCGGCGAAAGCCGGACCGGAATGCAGCACTGTGCGGATCTGCGGATCGTTGGCTACGAGCTGTCCCGTCACGTCCGCGGTGGCGCGGGTCCAGATGCGGATCGCGTCGGCGGTCTGCACCTGGGAGTCGAGTAGTGGTTGTGCGTCCTGGACCAGGGTTCTGGCGGCATCGCCGACGCCGTTCATCTCGGCGGTCAGTTTCTCGGCGGAGGTGAGCAGCGAATCGAGGTCGTAGCTCGCGCCGTTGACACCGGCGAACATCTCGTCGAGGAGGCGGCGCAGATCGTCCTCGGGAATCGTGTCCACGAGGGCGCTGAGTTCGTCCAGCATCGGGCCCACCGGCTGCGGCACGGCGGTATCGCGGCGTTCGATGGTGGCGCCGTCGTAGAGGTAGGGCGGGGAATCGGTGCGGGGCAGCAGGTCGACGTACTGTTCGCCGACCGCGGATACGCTGCGCACTTCGGCGGTCAGATCGGTGGGTATCCGGTAGGAACCGTCGATCGCGAGGGTGGCGCGGACCCCGTCGCCGGCCAGTTCGACCTCGGTGACCTTCCCGACCCGGATACCCCGGTAGGTCACATTGCCGAACCGGTACAGGCCGCCGGCCTCCGGCAGTTCCACGGTCACCGCGATGGTGCCGATACCGGCGAGGGTCGGCAGGCGCATGTACATCACCGACATCACGACCAGCCCGATCACCGATAGCACACTGAAGATGACCAGCTGGGCTTTGACGAAACGGGACAGCAGCATCAGCCGCCTCCGATCCCGGGAATCCGAGGTAGCTGGATTTCCGGCAACGGGAACGGCAGACCCGGTGCCGGAGCCGGCGGGGGTGCTGGGGCAGGCGGCGGTGCAGGAGCCGGGGCAGGTGCCGGTGGGGCCGGGGTGGGTGCGGTGGCCGGTGGCGGGGCGATACCGAAACCGAGTGGGTTCCTGGTCTGCTCGGCATAACCTGGATCGCCGACAGCGGCCTGGATGACCGCGGTCGGATCGCCCCACGGTGTGCCCAGCAGCAGTTCCCGCCGCAGCCGGGGAATGGTGAGGTCCACGGTGGCGAACAGATTGATGAAATCGCCCCGGACCCCGTTGTCGACCAGGTACTGCCCGTAGGGGAACACCGTCGCGAATTGGATCGCCGAATTGATATCCGGCCCCACATCCGCGAGCGCCTTCAAAGTGGGCTCCAGATTGCGCAGATTGGTGAGCAGATCGTCGTGCGCCGCGGTGAGGACCCCGTTGGCGGTATCGCTGAAGGCGCGCAGCCGGTCCAGTGCGGTGACCAGATCGGGTCGTTCGGCGATGAGGACATCCAAGGCCGGCGGGATCTTGTGCAGGGCCTGGGTGAGGACATCGCGCTGCGCGGCGAAGGTGCCGCCGAGCCGGTTCAGGCCGTCGATTGTGGCGACGATATCGGCGCGCTGCGCGTCGAGAGTGCCCAGGAAGATGTCGAGGCGGTCCAGCAGGGCCCGGATATTCGTCTCACGTCCTTCGAAAGCGGCGCTGAGACTGCCGACGATATCGCCGATCTGTCCCAGTCCACCCCCGTTGACCACCACCGACAGCGCGGCGAGCGTCTGCTCCGTCGACGGGTAGGTGGCGGTGTCGCCGAGTTCGATCCGCGCCCCGGGTTCCAGCCGGCCCTGCGGTGGTTCCCCGGGCGGCGGGTCGAGCGCCAGGTGCATCGAGCCGAGCAAGCTCGTTTGCCCGACCCGGGCCTGCGCATTCCCCGGTATGACCTGACCGGGTTCGATGGACACCTCCACCAGCGCATGCCAGTTCTCCACCGTGATATCGCCGATACTGCCAACCACCACATCGTCGATGAGCACCGGCGAATTCGGGGTGAGCGTGCCGACATCGGACATTTCCACGTACAGCACGGTGGCGTCGGGGCCGCGGCCGGTGGCGCCCGGTAACGGTAGCGAATTGACGCCGTTCCAGTGGCAACCGGTGACCGTCAACGCCACGCACGCGCAGCCGAGCATCGTGGTGCGCACCGACTTGTTCCGTCGTGATTTCGCCATGTGATCACCGCCCGCCGGGAAAGAGGATGTCCGGAAGCGAGGGCACCGGCGGGCCGGGTGGCGGCGGGCCGGGCGCGGCCGAGGCAGCAGGCGCCGGTGGAGCCAGATGCGGCTCGCTGTAGATGACGTTGTCCGGATTCGCCGAGGGCCCCAGGACCGGATTCACCGGGACCGGCAGGTAGTTGAAATTCAACAGCCCGAGCACCGGCCCTAGGTAGTCGCGGCATTTCCGCGCCGCTTCCTCGGCGCCGATATTTTCCACGCTGGCGATTCCACCGCAGACGAATTCGATCGGATTGGAGAAGTTGTTCAGCACGAAAACCCCTGCTTCGGTGCCGGTATCAGGGTTGTAGATGTTGTAGAAGTTGGCCAGGCTGGTCGGGAAGACATGCAGTAGTTCCTCGAGTTCGCCGCGGTTGTTCACCAGGTTCTGGGTGACGTCGGCCAACCGGCCGACCTGCTCGGCGGCCTTGTCCCGGTTCTCCGCGACGAAGCGCTGCACCTCGCCCACCGCGATGGACAGGTTGGCCAGTGCCGCGTCGAGGTCGGAGCGGCTGTCGGAGAGAACACTGCTCAGGGTCGCCAGCCGGTTCTGGAACTGCATGATCTGCACATTGCTGTCGCGTAGTGCGGTGACGAAGGTCTGCAGGTTCGCGATGGTCGAGGCGATATCACCGCTACCGGCGGCCAGGATGCGCCCGACTCCCGACAACTGCGACAGCACCTGCCGCAGTTTGCCGCCGTTACCGGCCAGTGCGTCGGCGGCGCTGTCGATGAACCGCCCGGCCGGGCCGGAGGTCCGGTCGCCGTCGGGCCCGAGTTCGGTGGCCAGCCGGGTGAGCTGGGTTTTGATCTGGTCCCATTCGACCGGGATCGCGGTGCGTTCCAGCGGGATCACCGTATCGTCGGCCATTATCGGCCCGTCCCCGCGATAGGCGGGGGTGAGCTGGACGTAGCGGGAGTCCACCAGGCTCTGCGCGACGATCACCGCACCGGCGTCGGCCGGGATATCCACGCCGCGGTCGATATGCATTGTCATTTCCACGGCGGTACCGCGGGGTTCGATGGCGGCGATGGTGCCGATCTTCACGCCCGAGACCCGCACATCGTCGCCGGGGTAGATCGCGGTCGCGGTGGTGAAGATCGCGCGCACGGTGGCCGGCGCGAGCACCGCGCGGTGCACCACGACGAACGCGGCGGCCAGCACCGCCAGGGCCAGGGCACCCGCGGCCAGCCGGATGATCAGTGTCCGGTTCATCGTGGCGCTCCCGGTTGCGGTATGGGCTGCAGTTGCGGTACCGACCCGCCGAACGCCGCGTCCACGAACGGCCGGATCCACTGGGCCGGGATGAGGTTGGCGACATAGGCGTTGTAGAACGGCCCACCCGAAACGGCTTCCCCCTGGGTGAGCGAGGTTTTCGCGAGCCCCGGTATCGCCTCGGCGATATTGTCCCGGTTGCGCTGTAGTACCTCGGCCACCGAGTTCAAGCGGTCCAGTGCGGGCCCCAGTTCCGCCTCGTTATCGGCCACCAGCTGGGTGAGCTGGTCGGCGACGGCGGCCGTATCGGCCAGCAGGGTCGCGATCGCCCGGCGGCGTTCGTCGAGCATTCCGACCAGCGTGTTCGCATTGAGCAGCATGGTGTTCAACTGCTCGCTGCGATCAGCGAGTATTCCGGTGACCTCCTGGGCGGCAGTGAGCAGCTCGCCGAGCGCGGTATTGCGGCTGTTGATCGATTTCGACAGCTCCGACAGTCCGTCGAAGGCCGGGCCGAGTTGCGGTGCGATCGAATCCAGCGTGCTGGAGAGCATATCCAGTGAGCTGTTCAGGGAATCGGTGTCCATCGCCGCGCTGGTGGTGGTGAGGTCGCCGAGCGCGTCGGTGAGCGAGTAGGGCGACGACGTGCGTTCGACCGGGATCGTGTCCAGCGGGCGCAGCGGTTCGGCACCGTGCGAAACCAGCGTCATGATCCGTTTGCCCAGCAGCGATCCCGTTTTGATCTGCGCGGTGGTGTCCGCGCCCAGTGAGACCGAATCGCCGACGGTGAACACCACCCGGGCCTGACCGCGGTCGAGCCCCACCTCGGTGACGCTGCCGACCTTGAATCCCGAAACGTGCACCTCGTCACCGGCCTCGAGTCCGCCGGCTTCGTCGAACACCGCCTGGTAGCGGACCGTTGTCCCCCAGGCAATCACCTGCTGCGATTGCAGGCCGAGGGAGATGACGCAGAGGATGAGCACGATCCCGACCAGACCGTGCCGCAGTAGATGTCTTCCGCGGTATCGAAACATCTCAGGGAGCGCACCTTCCGTCGGTCTGTACGGCGGCCGGTATCTCGACGACCTGACCGGACAGGTCGTTGACCCGCAGCGTCAAATCGCACAGGTAGTACTGGATGAAGTTGCCGTAGGCCCCGGTGCGCACCAGTTTCCGGAAGTTCTCCGGCGCCTTCTGCAGGGCGGTATCGAGTGTTTCCTTGTCGCCGTCGATATTCGCGGCGAGCCGATTGACCTGGTCGATCGTCCCGGCCAACGGCGTGCGGCCCTGGTTCAGCAGATCGGCGACGGTGGCGGTGCCTGCCTCCAGGGAATCGATGGCGGCCGCGATCGGGTCGCGGTCGTTGCTGAGCTGGGTGATGAGTTGTTCGAGCCGGTCGACCAGTCCCGTGAACCGGCCGCCCTCGTCGGCGAGGGTGGTCATCACGGTGTTCAGATTGTCGATCAACTGCTCGACGGTTTCGTTGTTGTCGGCCAAGGCCGCGGAGAAGGAGGCGGTGCGGCCGAGGATGGAATTCACGGTGTCCTCCTTCCCCTGCACGATTTCCAGTAGTGACCAGGTCAGGGCGTTGACATCACGGGCATCGAGGCCCTGGATCACCGGTTTCAGACCGCCCAGCAGCAGGTCCAGGTCCAGTGCGCCGGTGGTGTTCGCTATCGGTATTTCACCGCCGGCGGGCAGCGTGTTGCCGGGACGGTCGGTGATTTCCAGATAGCGGTCGCCGACCAGATTCAGGTACCGCACCGCGACCTCGGTACCGGTGGTCAGCGACAGCGAGCGGTCGGCATCGAACTCCACCCGCACCCGGTGATCCGCACGCAGCGAGACTCCGCGCACCGAACCCACCACAACCCCTGCCACCCGCACCGTATCCCCGGTGCTCAGCCCGGAAGAATCGGCGAAAACCGCCGAGTACTCGGTGGTGGAGCCGCTGCGGTATTCGCCGAAAACGATGATCAGGCAGGCCGAGAGCACCACCATGATCGCGGCGAAGACACCGAATTTCAGCAGCGGCGTATTGCGGTTGTTCATCGGGGTGCCTCCTTTCCCGCGGCGGCGGGCCCGAACAGGGCTTCGGCGAGCGAGGCGGTGTTCAGCGTGAGCCCGGACCGGAACGGCCCGGCCTGGGGGTTGGCCCCGACATCGGTGACCACGAACGGCGGGAAATCCTCGTAGGCCACGGGCAGCATCGAGCACTGCGGACCGCCCGATGCCGCGACCTTCGGCAGATGCTCCGGGTAGCGATACGGTTCGACACCCCAGAGGAAGTTCGCCGACAACCCGATCCCGGGCACCTTCACCGGTTCCACCTGCGCCAGATAGGCCAATCCGTCCAGTGCGCACGTCAGCGCCTGGTGATAGCGGTCGGTCAACTCGGTGGTCGGCGCCAGGACCTCCATGGCGCTCACCAGGCCGGGTCCGGCCGCCCCCACCACCCGGTTGCCGGTATCGGCGAGCCCGATCAGACTCATCAGCAGCACATCGAGTTGCTGCTGTTCGGAGACTACGGTGTGGCTCAGCTCGGTCGCGTTGCCCACGGTTTCGAGCAGGGCGGGTGCTGCGTCCGCGTAGGTCCGGGTGACCTCGGGCGCCATCGCCAGATCCGCGCGCAGGGCCGGTAAACCGGGCTCCAGCTTCGCCAGGAACGCCTCCAGGTCCACCATCATCTGCCCCACCCGGTCACCGCGCCCGCGCATCGCGGTGGCCAGCGCCCCCAGGGTTTCGTTGAGCTTCTCCGGCTGGATCTCGCCCAGTACCTGGGTGAGCTGTTCGAACACGGTATTGATCTCCACCGTCACGTTCTCGGCGTCGAACACCTGCCCCGGCTCGAGATGGGCCGTACCCGGCCGGGCGGGCGGCACCAACTGGATGTACTTGGCCCCGAATACCGTGGTGGCGGCGATGTCCACGGTGACATCGCCGGGTATCCGGGTGACATTGTCACGGTCGATGGCCAATTCGATCTCCGCGGTGCCGTCGGCGCGTTCGACAATCGATTCCACGGCTCCGACGGTCACCCCGCGCAGTTTCACCTCGGCATCGGGGTACATCACCAGACCGGCCCGCGGTGCGTGCACGGTCACCGCGACGGTGTCGGCGAACCCGCCCCGGAACAGAGTCACCGCGAGTACCACGATCGCGGTCCCTGCCGCGATCGCCGCGAGCCCCGCGGCGGGCCGGGCCAGCGGTTTCAGCCGGCCGGCCCAGCTCCGGTGCCGGGCGGCGCGCCGCGGCGCCGGTAGGTCCGGCGGCGCAGGCGCGGCCCCGCACGGTTGTGTCTCGTTTCCCACCAGCGCCATCCCTACCCCGACAACTCGAAGTTTCCGTTGGATCCGTACACCGCCAGCGAGACCAGCAGCGTGACCGAGACGACCGCGATGAGCGAGGTCCGCACGGCATTGCCCACCGCGGTCCCCACACCCGACGGCCCGCCGGCGGCGAAGAACCCGAAGTAGGTGTGGATCAACAGGATCGTGATCGCCATGAGAATCGCCTGCAGGAACGACCAGAGCAGGTCGATCGGGTTGAGGAAGGTCGCGAAGTAGTGGTCGTACAGTCCCGAGGACTGGCCCAGGATCACCACGGTGGTGAACCGGCTGGCGAGGAAGGAGGCGATCAGGGCGATGGCGTAGAGCGGGGTGATCGCGATCATCCCGGCCATGATGCGGGTGCCGACCAGGTATGCGATCGGTTCGATCGCAATGGATTCCAGCGCGTCGATCTCCTCGTTGATCCGCATGGCGCCCAGTTGCGCGGTGACCCCGGCGCCGAAGGTGGCCGCCAGGCCGATCCCCGCGACCACCGGCGCGGAGATCCGGACATTGATGAAGGCGGACAGGAACCCGGTGAGCGCCTCGATGCCGATATCGCCGAGCGAGCTGTACCCCTGCACGGCGAGCGTGCCGCCGGTCGCCAGGGTCAGGAAGCTGACGATCACCACCGTGCCGCCGAATGCCGCCAGCGTGCCCGCGCCCATACTGATCTCCGCGATCAGCCGGACCGTTTCGCGTTTGTAACGCCAGGCCGCCATCGGCGCGAACGCCAGCGCCTTCACATAGAAGATCGCGTGATCGCCGACCCGGCCGAGTGCGTCCACCGGTTTACGCAGCCGGCGGACCAGTAACGGGTACCGCGTGGTGAGAACCTCGGAGGCCGTCATCGAATCCCCTCCCCTCATCCGGTCGTCAACTGGATGCCGATCGCCGTGACCATCACATTGATGACGAACAGCGACATGAACGCATAGACCACGGTTTCGTTGACCGCGTTACCCACCGCTTTCGCGCCGCCGGTGACGATCAGCCCGCGATAGCAGGCGACGATCCCGGCCACCAGACCGAACAGCAGGGCTTTGACCGATGAGATGACGACCTCGTCGATACCGGTGAGCAGGGTGATCCCGGCGACGAACGCGCCCGGATTCACGTCCTGGACATACACCGAGAACACATAGCCGCCGAGTACCCCGATGATGCAGACCAGGTTGTTCAGCAGGAGTGCTACCAGGCCGGAGGCCAGCATGCGCGGGGTGACCAACCGCTGCACCGGGTCGATTCCGAGTACCTCCATGGCCGCGATCTCCTCACGGATGGTCCGCGACCCCAGATCGGCGCACATGGCCGTGGCGCCGGAGCCCGCCACGATCAGCACCGTGACCATCGGGCCGACCTGGGTCACCGCGCCGAAGGCGGCGCCGGCGCCGGAGAGGTCCGCGGCGCCCAGCTCGCGCAACAGGATATTCAACGTGAAGCTCACCAGCACGGTGAACGGAATCGCCACCAGCAGCGTGGGAACCAGCGAGACCCGCACGATGAACCAGGACTGTTCGAGGAATTCCCGGGTCTGGAAGGGGCGGCGGAAGGCGAAACGCACCGCGTCGGCGGTCATCGCGAACAGGCCGCCCACTGTCTGCAGTGGGCCCTCGAAACGGTCTCGGAGCCGGACCAGATGGGGCGTTCGGATGGTCATACCGGCCTCACGACGTCGGACGCGGTTGCCGGCCTGCCGAGGAATTCGTCATCGCAGTGCTCCTGTCGAACGTTCGACGCTCGGTGGAATACGCCGGCGCGCGCTTCCACCGAGGGCGGGGCGGCTCGCGTGCGAACCGCGGCATGACGGGCAGCTCGGGTCTGCGGCTGCGGAGTTCGATGGCGGTCTGCGACCGTGGAGTTCGACCCGATGGCTATGCCGTCCCAGTCGGTGCTGCTGTCACAGCTTTCAGTGCGGAAATGTCATTCTCAATTTCCAATAGGATGACATTCGGTTTGTGAGAGCACAATACTTGCGGGCAAGTTTCCGGAAACCCCCACCGCAGCTCGACACCCCTGCGGCAACACCCGGCCGAAAAAGCCTACGAGCAGGCAGGATAACCCCGTCACGCCGGGAGCGGAGTGCGAAAACCGACGCGCACCACCCCGGAAAATCATGACGATCAACGTTTCAGAATTTGCCCGACCCCGTGCGCGGACCACGCCGGTCCGCCGAATTCGCATAATTGCGAACGGACCTCGCGGGAGGACAGCGGATAATTCACGAAACCCCCTCGACAACACCGTAAGAATAATGGCTGTCGCAGACGGGACCTCGAAACCCGCCACGATCACATCCCCCGCGGCCATTGTCCGGGCCGGTCCGTCACATACCGACCCGGCCGGCCGTCCTCACCTCATGGAGCCGGAGCCGATCCGCCCCGGCCCGCCCGCCCGTATCCAACCCCGTGTGCGCGTCAGACCGCCGGTACCAAATCCGCGCAGACCGGCGCGAATTCCATGGCACCGCTGCGGAATATCTCACTCGGAGTCACCGCGGCAGCCGAGAGCCCGGCCGCCATCAGCGCCTGCGCCTTGAACGCACGGGCCGCATAACTCAGGCGGTGCAACACCGGATCCACACCGTGGTCCTGCCCCGCCGGCCAGCCGTCACCCCAGACGACGACCTCGATCCCACGATCCTCCAGCGCCCGCAATACGCCTTTACGCGCCCGGCCGTCCCGGCTACAGACATCGGCGTTCACGGCCAGCGCTTGCGGCAACCGTCCCGGGACCTCGGTCGCCAGCACGGAGTCGAGCTCGCGGACCTCGGCACCGAGGATTTTCAGCGGGCGGATATCGGACGGCCGCGCGAGCAGGACCGTCACTTCCCACCCGGCCACCGAGCGGTCGAACAACCACCCGCCGGCGAACTGGACCGCGTCGGCCACGGTCGCCGCCACCACATCGAGCCGGTACCTCATCACATCTCCTTCGCCGCCAAGTCGCGGGCCAGCGACTCGGTGTAACCGTTGAAAACTTCGGCCAGCGGGATCGAACGATCGAGCAGCCACGAGATCTCCATTCCGTTCAGAAAGGCGACTATCTCGACCGCGCGCAGCCGCGGATCGAAATCGCGCCGGTACCGGCCACTGTCCTGGCCCCGCCGGATCGCCTGCGTGACGAGTTCGACGGCCGTGCGCCACCGATCGAGCATCCGATCGTGCAGTGGCGCCTCGGGCATGAGGTTCTCGACGAGGAGGACGACGAAGGTGCCGACCAGCTCCGGAGAACGTTCCATCCTGGTGACGACTTTGCGGATCTCGGCGATGAGATCGCCGCCGATATCCGCGTCCTCCAGGTCTTCGGCGTCACGGGCGTCCAGGACAGCGTGCAGCAACTGCTCCTTGGAGGAGAAGTGATGCAGCAACCCTGCGGAGGTCACTCCGGCCTCGCCCGCGATTTGTGCCAGGGTTGTACTGCGCCAGCCGTTCCGGGTGAGGAGGCGCTGCGCGACGGCGAGTATTCGCTGCCGGCGATCCTCCCCCTTGGCGAGGAGTGAGGCATAGGGACGAGGAGCTGTCATGGTCCGAACCCCGATCTGACAAACCTAGTGAACACACAGTAGGTTGGTTTCCGGGCTGTGACAAGGGTTACAGGGAAGCCGCTTTCGTAATGGGCCTTCACACGCGATCCAGAACCCGCGCGAAACGCGTATGGAGCCCTCGAAGCCCCTGCGGGACGCCGTTTCGAGCCACTGGCGAGAATATCATTCTCGCTGTGTACGCGGGCGCGAAACAAGACAAGTGCTGCAAATGGGTAGAACGTGACTCTCCCGTCATGATAATGTCGTTTTCAGTTCGGCGGGTAAGCCACCCCGCTTCCAGCCGCTCGCCCCGCCCATACGAGCGGACATTTCGCCATAGCGGTTCGATATGAAATCCGCGACGCCGGCCGGTGGCCGCGGGATACGGCCGCCGGCGGCAAATTCGCGAATCCAACGATCCATTGGAGGGTCACGATGCCGACTTCGCCCAGCAGCGCTCCGCTCTACCCCCCGCAGGGGTTCGGCCCGCCCAAGGACCGCCGGGGCCGGGCCGCGGGCAGCCTCGGGCTCCCCGCCGGCACCGAGGTCTTCTCCGCCGACAACCACATCTCGCTCGCCGACGATATCTTCTACGAACGGTTCCCCGAGGAATTGCGAGACAAGGCGCCGCGGGTCTGGTACGAGGAGGGGGCCTACCAGATCGGGCGTAAGGGAAAATCGTTTCTGCCCGGTGATTTCAGCCGGGTCCTGATGCAGTACGACCCCCTGGACGGCTCCTGCAGCACCAATCTCGAAGCCCGGGTCGCGGATCTGCGCGCCGACGGGATCGACAAAGAACTGGCTTTCCCCAATTCCCTGCTCGCACTGCTGTTCTATCCGGACAAGGCAGTCCGCGAACGCTGCTTCCGCATCTACAACGAATACATCGCCGAGGTGCAGGAGCGCTCCGGTGGCAGGCTCTACGGGGTCGGGTTGATCAACTGGTGGGACGCCGACGGCGCCCGCCGCACCCTCACCGAGCTGAAAGCGCTGGGGCTCAAAACCTTTCTGCTACCGCTGTCGGCCGGGAAGGACGACGACGGCGCGGTCATCGACTACGGCAGCACAGCGATGATCGACGTCTGGGATGCCATCGAGGAATCCGGTATACCGGTCTCGCACCATATCGGCGAATCCCCGCTGTCGGCGCCGTGCGAGGTGAACAGCGTGGTGGTCGGGATGATGCACAATGTGGCGCCGTTCCGGGAGTTGTTCTCCAAGTACCTCTTCAGCGGAATCATCGACCGGCATCCGGGTCTGCAGATCGGCTGGTTCGAAGGCGGTATCAACTGGGTCGCCTCGGCCCTGCAGGACGCCGAGCATATGCACGCATCCTACCGGCATATGTACAACCGGCCGCTGGACCACGAGGTCCGCCACTACTGGGACAACCATATGCGGGCCTCGTTCATGGTCGACCCGCTCGGCTTGGACATCATCGACCGGATCGGCGTGGACCGCGTGATGTGGTCGTCGGATTACCCGCACAACGAGAGCACCTTCGGCTACTCGGAGCAGTCCCTGGCCTCGGTCGTCGATGCCCTCGGGCCCGAGCAGGCGGCCCGCGTGGTGAGCGGCAACATCAAGGAATTCCTGGGTGTCTAGGCCCGCGCAACGCCGAGGAGGCCGTATTCGATGACCACGTACCCTGCCGTGACGACCGCGGCGATCGAGATACCCGATCTCCCGGACCGCACGAGGATGCGCCGGGAAACCGGGGCCCGGCTGCGTTCGGCCATGGCCGAACGCGGGGTCGACGCGGCGATCCTGCTGCTGAACAACAATGTCGTGTACGCGACCGGTGCGAACTGGCCGCTCGGCGACGCGGGCCTGGCCCATGTCGAACGGCCGGTGGCCGTGGTGACGGCCGACGACGAATGGCCCCATCTGTTCCTGCCGTTCCGCGCGGGCGCGGCGGCCGAATCCGAACTGCCGCAAGACCACTTGCATCCCCCGGTGTATCTCGAATTCGACGAGGGCGTGGCGGATTTCGGCCGCAAGCTGGCCGAACTGGTGCGGCCCGGCGGCACGGTGGCGGTCGACGAGTTCACCGGGGCCATGCTGCGCGCGCGCGACCGCCTCTTCCCCGGTGCGCAGCCGGTGGACGCCGCCACGGTGATCGGGCCGGCCAAATTGATCAAAACACCCGACGAGCTGTCCTGTATCCGCAAAGCCTGCCGGATCACCGAGGAGGCCATCGTCGACGTCCACGCCGCGCTGGCGCCGGGTGTCCGCCAGATCGACCTGTCCGCGGGCTTCGTCCGGCGCGCGTTCGAACTCGGTGCCACCGCGACCATGCTCGACGCCATCTGGCAGGTCATGCCGGACCGCAAGGCCGACGGGGTGTGGACCACCCACGGTGACCTCGCCCTGCCCCTGCTCACCACCGAACGTGAGCTGAAAGCCGGCGATGTGCTGTGGACCGACGTCAGCATCACCTACAACGGCTACTGTTCGGATTTCGGCCGCACCTGGATCGTCGGGCAGGATCCGACACCACGCCAGCAGGCGCAGTACCAGCAATGGCGCCATATCCTGCAGGCCGTTCTCGCGCAGATCCGTCCCGGCGCCACCGCCGGGCAGCTCGCACGGGCGGCCACCGAGGCGGCCGGCGGGCAACGCCCGTGGCTGCCGCATTTCTATATCTCGCACGGAATCGGCGTGAGCGCCGCCGAGACGCCCATGATCGGCACCGATCTCGGCGCCGAATTCGACGACAATTTCGTGCTCCGCCCCGGCATGGTGCTGGTCCTCGAACCCGTGGTGTGGGAGGACGGCACCGGCGGCTACCGCAGTGAGGAGATCGTGGTGGTTACCGACGGAGGCTGGACGCCTCTCACCGACTACACCTATGCCCCCTATGGCGATTGAGATCCTGCCGGACGATCGCGCGCTGCGGACCGGGCGCCGCGAGCGTGTGCTGGCACAGATGCACGCCCATGATCTCGATGTGCTGATCGCCGGACGGCAGGCCAATGCCCGCTATCTGTCCGGGGCGCCTCAGCTGTGGGTCGCCGGGACGCGGCCGTTCGGCCCGGTGGCGCTGCTGCTGCGGCAGACCGGCGCGGTCCATCTGCACAGCACCTGGGACGAGGGGATTCCCGAGGACATCCCGCGCGAGAACCTGTACGAAACCAAATGGGATCCGCGCAATCTCATGGCCGCCCTGCGCGATATCGACGGCGCGGCCACGGCACGCCGGGTGGGCACCGACGCCCTGTCGCCGGGCTTCGCCCAACTGCTGCCCATGGCTTTCCCGAATGCCGAGATCGTCGACGGCGAACTCGCGTTCCGGGCGGCGCGGCGGGTCAAGACCGCGGCCGAGATCGAGACGATGCGCGCCGGGCTGCGGGTCGCCGAACAAGGGCTGGGCGCGGCGGTGGCACAGCTCGCGCCCGGGGTCACCGAAGAGGGGCTCGCGGGCGTACTGCTGGAGGCGTGCGCGGCCGGCGGGGTGAGCACCCCCGCCACCCAGGACGCAGCGTGGGTGACCGCTCGCGACCATCCGTGGCGGCGGGCGAACGTGGACCGGCGGGTGCAGGATGGCGATCTGGTCGTCTTCTCCTCCGGTGTGCTCGCCGACGGATATATCGGGGAGGTCGGGCGGACCTGGCCGGCCGGTCCGGCGACCCCGGCCGTCGCGAAACTGTACGGCCGCTGGAACCGGCTGTGGGAGAAATTGTTACAGGTGTGCCGGGCCGGCGCGCGCGCCTCCGGGCTCCTGGACGCCTACTTCGACGCGGGCGAACCCCTGCCCGTAATGCCGGTCGCCCGCGGGCTCGGCATGGGATTCGACCCGCCGGTCGTGGCACCGGCATTGCGCGGTACCGCCGACGCGGAGCGCCTAGAGCCCGGAATGGTCCTCGCGGTGGCAGGCTATGTCTGGGCCGAGGGCGTGGGCGCCGTTTTCGGCCGCGACGCCGTGCTCATCGGTGACGACGGTCCGCGAGTGCTCACCTCGAGCCCGTACTGGGGACAGCAATGACCACCCGGAAACCGGCCGTGCGCGCGACCGGAGGCAGAGGAGCCGCGGATATGCCCGACAACGGGGCCGGCCAGGCCGGCGACAAGGCAACCCGAACGAAGCCGGGCACGCCGGAAACCGGGCAGGAATCGCAACAGCCCAGTGCCGAGGACATCATCCGGTATTCGAAGGACCCGTCGACCCGCATCGCGACCATCACCTTCGACCGCCCCGATCAACTCAACGCCCCCACCATGGCCGCGCGCCTGCGCTACGGCGACCTCATCCACCGGGCCGGTATCGACGACGAGGTCAAAGTCCTGGTGATCCGCGGCGCCGGGGACGATTTCGGGTCCGGCGCCGATCTCGGGGAATTCATGGCTGTGCAGAACGACCCCGATCAGGGGCCACGGCTGAGCGAATACAAGATCGGCCCCGAAGAAGTGCGGTACCCGCCCATGGAATCGTTCCGGCACGGCGCCAGTATCAGCCAGTGGTACGCAAACGCCCAGGCCGGCTGCCGAAGTCTGCAGGAGTTCAAGAAGATCAGCATCGTCGAGGTGAAGGGCTACTGCTACGGGTGGCACTTCTATCAGGCCGCCGACGCCGATCTGGTGATCTCCGCCGACGACGCCCTGTTCGGACATCCGTCGTTCCGGTACTACGGGTGGGGTCCGCGGATGTGGACCTGGGCGCAGACCATGGGGTTGCGCAAATTCCAGGAAATGGTGTTCACCGGCCGCCCGTTCTCCGCGGCAGAAATGGCGGAATGCAATTTCCTCAACAGCGTGGTCCCGCGAGCGGACCTCGAGGCCGAAACCGCGAAATACGCCCTCGCCTGTGCCCGGAACCGGCCCACGGACACGGTGTTCATGCAGAAGGTGTTCTTCGAGATCATGAAACAGCAGCAGGGCGAATACATGGGTAGCCTGCTCAGCGGTTTCTTCGAATCGATGGGCGCCCACATCCACGCCGACGACGACGATCTGATGCTGGACAACGCCTTCGACGACGGGTTGAACAACTCGGTCAAGGACAACGACAGCCGCTTCCCGCCGGAATTCCGGCTCAGCAGGTCGGGCCGGAAGAAAGCCGAATAATGGGACGAGGGCAGCCGATCGCACCGGATGTCGCTGGTTATCGGCAGTAAGCCGGCGGCCACGGGGCCGAGGAACGGCGCGGCCGCTCCGCGCACCGGCCGCGCCGACTGTCACGGCGCGGGTCCGTCGATCCAGTACCCGTGCCCCGGCACCACCGTGTGCACCCGACCGACGCAGCGAACCAGACATCCTGCGGAGGGCCACGGGCCCTACCGCCCAGCGGGAAAGTGAGCACCTATGCATCAGGAGCCCACCGCCGAACCGCCGGCGAGCGGCGCGCGCACCTCTACCGGGCGCGGCCGATACGACTCCGTGGCGAGACAGGCCGTGGCAGCCGGTGACGGTGGGGCCGGGAACGGGGTGCTCACCGGATACACCGTCGTATCACTGGCCGGTGGTATCGCCGGTTTCTACTGCACAAAACTGCTCGCCGACGCCGGGGCACGGATCGTCTTCGCGGAGCCACCGCAGGGTCTTGCCCTTCGCCGCCGGACGTCCTCGGACGCGGTACCAGAGCCGGGTGCCGACGGCGCCCTGTTCCAGTTCCTCGCCGGGGCGGGGCACAGTATCGTCGTCGATCCGTCTCGGGCCGACGACCGCGATCTGCTCGACGCCCTGCTCACCGCCGCCGATGCGGTCGTCTGGTCGCCCGGCGACGGCCTCGCCGACGATCCGCGCTGCGCACCGGCGGCCCTGCGGGAGCGTTATCCGCATCTCGTCGTCACCGCGATCACCTCGTTCGGGCTCGACGGCCCGTGGGCCGGGCGACCGGCCACCGAATTCACCCTGCAGGCATGGTCGGGTGGCATAGTCGGGCTCGGGCGCGGCGCACCGGAGCGAGCGCCGATCCATATCGGCGGGGAGGTGGGCGAATGGTTCGCCGGCGCGCACGCGGCGGCCGCGACCCTCACCGCCCGGCACCGCGCATTGCGCACCGGAACCGGTGAGCTCGTCGACCTCTCGATGCTGGAAACCCAGATCCTGGGCCTGTCGTACTACCCGGTCTCGTTCTACGACACCGTGAACCGCCCGTTCCGCACCCAGCGCCGGCTGAGCCGGCCCGGCGTCGCCACCGCTGCCGACGGGCTCATCGCGGTCGGTTGCGGTACCGCGCAACAGTGGTTCGACCTGTGCGTCATGGTGGGCCATCCGGAATGGATCGATGAGGATCCCACCCCCGCGATCACCGAACGCACCAACGAGAAGGCCGCCGAGATCGCCGCCTGGTTCGCCGAGCACACGGTGGCCGAGATCCGGGAACTGGCCACGGCGTTCCGGATACCCAACAGTCCCGTGGCCAACGGCGCCGACGTCACCGGAATCGACCAGCATCGGGCCCGGGAGTTCTTCACCGTGAACCCGCAATCCGGGTTCACGCAACCGGGTCCCCCTTTCCGTTCCTTCCCCACGCTGCTGCGCTCCCCCGAACCCGCGCCGACGCTCGGCGCGCACACGGACCACTACCGGAAGTCAGCAGGTACTGCCCGCGGGCACAGTGCGGACTCGGCTTCCGGGGCCGGGTACTCGCCGATATCGCCGCCACCGCCCGCGTCGACCTCGTACCGGTCGGCCACAGACGCCCCGCTCCCGTTCACGGGGTTGCGGGTACTGGATATGACCACTTTCTGGGCCGGTCCGTCCTGCACCCATTACTTGGCGTTACAGGGCGCCGAAGTGATCCACGTGGAATCGGCCCAGCGTCCCGACGGCACCCGGCTCATCGCCGGTGTCCCGGTCGACGAGGACCGGTGGTGGGAGAAATCCGGGATCTTCTCCGGGCTCAACACCAACAAGCGCGGAATCACCGTCGATTTCCGCACCGACACCGGTCGCGAGATCCTGCGCCGCCTCGTCGTCTCCTGCGATGTGCTCGTGGAGAACTACACCCCGCGAGTGATCGAGCAGATCGGCCTCGACTACGACACCGTCCGCACCCTGCGACCCGATGCGATCATGGTTCGCATGCCGGGTTTCGGGCTCACCGGGCCGTGGCGGGACAATCCGGCCTTCGCCTTTGTGATCGAGGATGCCTCCGGGCTGACCTGGCGCACCGGCTACCCCGGTCAGAACCCCGTCGAGCCCTACTGCCTCGGCGACCCGAATGCGGGCGTGCACGCGCTCGTCGGGCTCTTGCTCGCCCTGGAACACCGTAGGCGCACCGGCGCGGGAATGCTCGTGGAGGCCGCCATGGTGGACGCGGCCCTCAACATCACCGCCGAACAGGTCATCGAATACTCCGCCTACGGCACACTGCTGGAACGCGACGGCAATCGTGGGCCGCATGCGGCGCCGCAGAACCTGTACCGCGCGGCCGGCCTCGACGAGTTCGGCCGGCCCGACAACTGGGTCGCGCTGGCCGTCGCCACCGACGAACAGTGGGCCTCGCTCGCCGAGGCACTGGGTGACCCCGCCTGGGCGACCGCACCGCACCTGCGCACGGCCGCGGGCCGGCGCGCCCATCACGACGAGATCGATGAGCAGCTGGCCGCCTGGTGCGCCGACCGCCTGTCCGGCGAGATCGTCGACAGGCTCTGGGCGGCAGGTATTCCGGTGGCCGAGGTCCGGCAACCGCACCGTCAGGCCGAGATTCCCCAACTCGTCCACCGGGGCTTCTTCGAACCGGTCGCCCATCCGATCAATCCCACCGCGCGTCACAGCACGGTCCCGGCCCGCTTTTCCGCCGCTCCCGCGCGCTACCACCGCACGCACGCCCCGCTGCTGGGACAGGACAACAACGCGGTGCTGGGCGAACTCGGGTACACGGCGCAGGAGATCGCGGCCCTGGAAAGGGACGAGGTGATCGGCGGCGCTCCTGGTTTCTGAGACTCGTCGACCAGGCCCACTGTCGATCAACCTCATAGACAGCACACTGTCAGATGTTCATTGACAGCACACTTCCACTTTGACAGCATGTTGTCATGATTCCGAAGACCGTGCACCTGGCCGTCTACGACACCCTCGCGGACTGGGAGGTGGGCGCGGCCACCGCACATATCAACAACGGCAACTGGCACCGCGAACCCGGCCGGTACCGCATCCGCACGGTCGGCACCGGCACCGAACCGGTCACCACCATGGGCGGTATGCGAATCGTGCCCGACCTCACCCTGGGCGAACTGTCCCCCGCCGACAGCGCCATGCTCATCCTCCCCGGTGCCGACGGCTGGGACAGCGGCGACCTGAGCGACTTCGCGGACAAAGCGCGCGAGTTCACCGCCGCCGGGGTACCGGTCGCGGCGATCTGCGGTGCAACATTCGGTCTCGCCGCAGCCGGGTTGCTCGACGAGCGCAAACACACCAGCAACGTGGCCGAATACCTCGCCGCCACCGGCTATTCCGGCGCAGCCCACTACACGGACGAACCGGCCGTCACCGACCGCGGCGTGATCACCGCCAACTCCACCGCGCCGTTCGAGTTCGCCCGCGAAGTCCTCGCTGCCCTGGACGTCTACGAACCTGCCGTACTCGACGGCTGGTACCGACTGTTCGGCCAGGGCGACCCGGCCGGGTACGCGGTATTGGCCGAATACGAGGCCCGGCAGGCCGTGGTCTGACCGGGGCCCGTAATGGGGAACCCCGAACAGGAGTTGTTCAGCGCTGCCGCCATCACCTCGTTCCGGCTCAACGGCCAGTTTCTGGCCATTGCCGAGGAACTGGCCGCACCCGCCGGTATCACCGCGGCCTGGTGGCAGGTGCTGGGCGCGGCGCTGCGTGAACCACTCCCCGTCGCCGGTATCGCCCGCATCATGGGCGTGACCCGGCAGAGCGTACAGCGGATCGCGGATCTGCTCGTGGCCCGCGGCCTCGCCGAATACCGGCCCAATCCTGCCCACCGGCGCGCGAAACTGGTCGCCGTCACCGCAGCCGGACAGGCGGCCGTGCAGCGGATCGGCCCGCGGCACGCCGAATTCGCCGCCCGGCTCGCAGAGCAGGTGGGTCAGGACCGGCTGACCGAGATCGTGCGGGCACTGGCCGACCTCTCGGCCGCTGTCGACCTGCTCGATATCGACAGTGAGACCTGATATCGCCTCGGCACCGCCCGATACGCCCCGGAGCGGTGCCGACCGGACCTGGTGATCGCTGTTTCAGGCGGTCCTCGCGACGACAGGCGAGCCGAGCCATCGATCGAGCGGTGTCAGCTGCCCGTACCCGTGCCGGGATGCGGGCGGGCCCAGGTCAGATACCGGCGATCCGGCGCACGATCGGCAGCGGCAGCACTTTCATGGCGTAACCGAACGGGACCCACGGCCAGGCGGGCGTGTATGCCTTGAACCGGCGCTTCTCGATGGCCGAAACCATGGACCGCACCCCGGTCGGGGTATCGACCAGGAATTTGGGTGGATGGGCGGCCTTCTCGTTCATCTCCGAAGCGATATAGCCCGGGAACACGATGGAGACGTCCACACCCGGAACGCCTTCGGCGGCAATCCCTTCGGCCATGGCGGCCACACCGGCCTTGCTGGCCGCGTAACTGGTCATCGTCTTGGGCATCCCCCGCAGCGCCGAAATCGAGGAGATCACCACGAGATGCCCGCCGCCCTGCGCCCGGAAAATCTTCATGGCGGCTTCCATCTGCGCCATGGCGCCGAGGAAATTGGTGATCGCGGTCTGCCGGTTCGGCCGGTCACCGCCCTTACCGAAGGGCACGCCCTTTCCGAGTCCGGCGTTGACGATCACCCGGTCCAGACGGCCGAATCCGGCGGCGAACTCGTCGAACACCCGGGGCACCGCATCGAAATCGGTGACATCGAGGGCTGCCGTACGCACCCGTACCGCCGGATACGCACCGATGATCTCGGCGGCGAGGCCGTCGAGTCGTTCGGTCCGGCGGGCGCACAGGGCCAGGTCGTAGCCGAGGGCCGCGAACTGGCGCGCCATCTCGGCACCCAGACCCGAACTGGCGCCGGTGATGAGAATCGAACCTGTAGCCACGGTGGTGCATCTCCTGGAGTCGGCCGTACCGGTTACGGCGCGGCAGTGGACGGCAGGTTCCGAGCGTAGTGCGCGCAGACCGTCCGGCCCCCCGAATCCGTACAGGGTCGGCGCGGGCACCGGAAGACGTCACGCCCGGCGACCGCAGAGCGGCAGTTGCCGATCCGCCGGGGCCGTGCGCTACACCAGCAGGCCGAGGGCCGCGACGACGCCGCGATCACGGCGACCTTCACCGAGACTCGAGTCGATATCCGGTCAGGGGAACCAGAAGACGCGGTTACCTCCGCAATCACCGCCCCTCCCGACACCGCGAAAATCGACCCGCCGCAGACCGGCTCGTTCATCATCGGTTTCCGCGGCGTCTTCGCCGGGCCGGCCTGGCGGTTCGGCGACGCCGACGCTGTCGGCGCGCCGGCTGTGCCGACCGTGCGGTGCGGCCGGCCCGGCCGGGAACCGGTCGCCATCTCGGCCCCGCACTGATTGCGGGCCACCGATGACGCGGCATCACCGATCAATTCGCACCGGCCGTACCGTCCACAGTTGTGTCCGATCGATCTCCCGAAGGATTGCGATGACCGATATCGAAACCCGTACGCTCGCCGCTTCCGGCGCCGACCTCACCTACGATATCCACGGCGACCTGCACCGGCATGAATCGATTCCGCTCCTGATGGTCGGTTCCCCGATGGAAGCAACCGGGTTCGGCACCCTGGCGCAGTATTTCACCGACCGGCCCGTGGTGACCTACGATCCGCGCGGTATCGCCCGCAGTACCCGCAACGACGGGACCACATCGGGCACCCCCGAGGAACATGCGGACGATATTCACCGCATCATCGAAGCACTGGCCACCGGACCGGTGGATATCTTCGCCAGCAGCGGCGGCGCGGTCAACGCTCTCGCGCTGGTGGCCCGGCACGGTGAACTGGTGCGCACCCTGGTCGCCCACGAGCCGCCGACCGCGCAGTTCCTGCCCGACCGCGACCGGGTACTCGCCGTGTCCACCGATATCACCGCCACATACCAGGAAGCCGGGCTCGGCCCTGCCATGGCGAAATTCATCACCCTGATATCGCACCGGGGTGAGCTCACCGCCGAGTACACCGATCGCCCCGCCCCGGACCCGGCCCAGTTCGGTCTCCCCGCAACCGACGACGGTTCCCGTGACGATCCCATGGTCGGCCCGCATCTGCTCTCCTGCTGCGGTTACGAATACGACCTCGCGGCGCTCGCCGCCTCGCCCACCCGGATAGTGCTCGGTACCGGCCGCGCGTCGGCCGGGGAGTTGTGTGCTCGCGCCGCTATCGCCCTCGCTGCTGCCCTGGACAGCGAGGCCGTTGCCTTCCCGGGTGGGCACGCGGGTTTCCTGGGCGGCGAATTCGGGATGACCGGCGAGCCGGAGGCGTTCGCCGCCGTGCTGCGCGAGGTACTCGCCGATCCGTCGAAGCCGGGCCCGAACGGTTCGACAGTGTGAACGCCGCTGGACAGCCGACCCCGCCGGCCACGGGTGTCCAGCCGACCGAGTAGCCCGCATTTCCGGTTTCGGCCGGTCAGCGGGCCGCCTGGATATGGGCTGCCGACGGAGTCACGAACGGAGCGAGCGCGTGCTGGACCTGCCGATGTGACAACCGGCTGTGCCGCCGCCCCGGCAGCCCATCTTCCGGCGCGCCCGTCGCCGCCCGGCATTCGTCCGGTTCGGTCACCGCCGGGTCGGCTGCGAACTGTTCACCGGTGAGGTCGATCGCCGCCAGCCGGTTGCCGGTCCGGGCCTCGTACACGCTGAGCCGGTATCCCATCGCGAACAGGTTCAATGTCCGGCCGACCGGATGGCCGGGGGCGGGCGGATATTGGCAGGTCCGCACCAGGCTCCCGAGCTGCCCCTCCGATACGCAGGCGACCAACTGCACCGACCGCGCGTCGACGGGATGCCACACCGCGGACGGCCCGAACGCGGTGACCTCCGAGAGTGCACCGGCCAGGTGCACAGGGCTGGTTCCCGCCGCCGAATAGGGCGCGGCAACAGTCGTGCCACCCCCGCCACGGCACAGCGACCCGTATTCCGCCACCTCGAACCGGGCGAAGCCGGAAGCCGCGAACACCGTGCCGGCGACCACCGCCAGTACCGCTCCCGCCGCCCCGACCGCGGCCGCATACCGCGCACCACGGCCACCGCCCGCCTTCTCTCCCGGTCGCCCGGCCTCCCGCTGTCCCGATGCGCGCGGTCCCACTACCGGTTGCTCGTGTTCCGGCCGCCACGGACCGGCTGTGGAGCGCACTATCCGGCCGGGATCTCGCCAACGGCCCGTAGCCTTTCGAACACCGGTCGACCTCCGCCGGACACCTACCGCGCCCCGTGCGGATTCGAGCGTTCCACGCCCACGAGTCCGGCTCTGCGGCTGCTCGGCCGGGCTGCCGGTCGTAGCCGCCGGACGCGATATTTCCCCACCGGTTCGAGACTGCCCGGCCGAAACCGGCGAATCCGCCCCTGCCACCGATGCGCCGCGAGAACTCCGGCGCGAAGCATCTTCCGTCACTTCTGCCGAGGTCCGAGGATGACGTTCACGCAGGCCGCGCGTCCATCCCGAGCCCGCGGGCCACCCGAAACGAGTATCCGCTGCCGCAGCCGGCGCAGGACCCGGCCCTTGATCGGAGAACCGCTGCGCCGACCGCAACCGAGAACGCCGCTCCTCGGGAACGTCATCCGTGGAACCCTGAGCGACGAGGCTCTGGTCGGCAGGGACGTCAGCGGCAGGAGCCTGAGCCGCGGGGACCTCACCGGCGCAGTCCTGCGCCACGGAGGTATCCGTTGCGCTGGAATACGACAAGGGCTCCTCGGCCGGCCATGTCGGTTCCACCGGCGACGCCGCGGCGTCCGCCGACCGTGACGCCACCTCACCGGCCCGGGAATGCGGCGGCCTACTCGGCGCGGCGGGCGGTGCAGTCGCGCCATCGGGCACCGGTCCCCCGTCTCCCGGATGAACCCGGGAGCCGGCCGGGCCGGCAACCGGCACGACGCCGTCGTGTTCCGTCCAACCGGTGAGTCCGTGGACGATTCGCCCGCGGCGGCCACTTCCGGGGGGTTCGACAGCGTCGACCGGCTGCGCTGTCCGGCGTCGAGAACCGCCGAACAGCGGAAAGCCGGTCCTACGCAACCGGCCCGCCGCCGAATCCGCCGCGACCGGCAGCCGGGTCATTGTGTCGTCCGCGGTTACTTCGAATCCTTCGGCCGCCGACTCCTCGGGAGCCGGCGCGGACAGCGGTATTCCGAGCGCCGGGAACGCCCGGGCGAGATCGGCGGCGCGCCAGCGTACGACCCGGCCGGGTGGGCGCTCGAAATACTCGGTGAAGTCCGCCGATTGCCCGATACGCACCATGATCGTGTCCTCACCCGGCTCCTGCGGCGGCCGGGCCCAGGTGATGCGCGATCCGGTTTTCGGGATCAGGACCACGAGCAGATCGATCTGCTCGGGCACACCGTGGCGGCGGAATATCGCCGCCAGTTCGGTTCGTTGCCGCCGGGCCCGTACCAGTGGATTGGCCGTACCGGACCCCGTGCGCAGATCGGCCGCGCGTTCACCGACCTGCCACCGGCCGCCCGGCGGCGTCTCGAGCACACCGTGCTGAACCGAACCGAAATCCGCCAGAACCACCAGCGTGCACCCGTGCGGCGTCCAGACCAGCAGGTCGATCACCGTGGTGGAGCGGCGGCGTGGCCGCGGCAGCGGACAACCGAGCAGGGCGATACCGCCGATACGCTCCGAACCCGCCCCCCAGTCACCGATCAGCCGGAGCAGGAAGCGCTGCACACTGGACAATTCGGCACTCTGCACGCGTACAATCACGGCAACCCCTACTCCGGTGACCACGAAACCCACGCACACCACACCGGCACCAGGGGACGGTCTAATCCTCTGGTGCACAACGTGTTTGGCTGCGCCGTCGTCAATGGTAGCAATCCGCGGCACAGCGCACGAGAGCCTGCGCCCGCACGCATGCGTACGCATTTGTGCATATCAACCGAGAGTCGGCGACACAGCACCGGAATCGCCGGGCCGGCCGCACCGAATCCGCGGCGGCCACCCGGGCTGTGCGCGGGAAGCCGCCCAATTGCCCAGTGCACCGCGATCTGGCTGTCCGGGGCGGCAGACAGGATATGGATACCGTTGCCGCTCGGGCAGCCCCGGCACACCGCCCCACAGACCGCCCCGCCCCGGCCGATTTCGGCCATTGCCCGCACGCCCCACGGACACGCCCGGCTTTGATCAACACAGCCCGGGCCACGACCGCGCGCGGTACGTTCTATGCACCAGAGCAGATCTGGTAGTGCGGCCGGCCATCGGTACTGCCGATGCGGTGAACCGCACGCGGTTGTCCGTGGCCGCTTCGAGGAGAACGTATGCCGCAGTTCGAAGTTTCCCAGCAGATCGTCTCCCCGCTCGCGGAGGGTGAGGTGCTGCGACTCGACGCCCAAGCCGTCGACTACGCGATAGTCGCGCTCTACTTCGTTTTCGTCCTCGGCATCGGCCTGCTGGCCCGGCAGCGTATCTCGTCGAGTATGGATTTCTTCCTGTCCGGGCGGTCATTGCCGGCCTGGGTGACGGGCCTGGCGTTCATCTCGGCCAATCTGGGCGCAGTCGAGATCATGGGGATGTCGGCCAACGGCGCGGAGTACGGTTTTCCCGCCTTCCACTACTTCTGGATCGGCGCGGTGCCGGCCATGCTCTTCCTGGGCGTGGTGATGATGCCGTTCTACTACGGCTCGAAGGTGCGCAGTGTGCCGGAGTTCATGCGGCGCCGCTTCGGTACCGGTGCGCACCTGGTGAACGCGCTCAGTTTCGCTGTCGCCCAGGTACTCATCGCCGGTGTGAACCTTTACCTGCTCGGCACCATCTTGAATGTGCTGCTGGGCTGGCCGCTGTGGGTCGCGGTGGTCGCGGCGGCGGTGATCGTGCTTTCCTATATCACCCTCGGCGGCCTGTCGGCGGCGATCTACAACGAGGTGCTGCAGTTCTTCGTCATCGTGGCCGCCTTGCTGCCCCTCACGCTGATCGGCCTGCACCGGGTGGGCGGCTGGTCCGGGCTGCAGGACAAGGTGGCGGCTTCGCCCGGCGGCCCGGAACAGCTGGATTCCTGGCCGGGTAATGCCCTGTCCGGTTTCGCCAACGATTTCCTGTCCATCCTCGGCATCGTTTTCGGCCTGGGTTTCGTGCTCTCGTTCGGCTACTGGACCACCAACTTCGTCGAGGTACAGCGCGCGCTGGCGACACATTCCATCGCGGCCGCCCGGCGTACCCCGATCATCGGCGCCTACCCGAAGATCCTGATCCCGCTGATCGTGATCATCCCGGGCATGATCAGCGCCGTACTGGTACCGCAGATGGCCGAGTACAAACAGGCCGTCACCGCGAACCCGGATGTGGACAGCGATGTCACCTACAACCAGGCACTGCTGTACCTGATGAAGGAGGTACTGCCCAACGGGCTGCTGGGGGTGGGCCTGGCCGGGCTGCTGGCCGCATTCATGGCCGGGATGGCGGCCAACGTATCGGCCTTCAACACAGTGTTCAGCATCGACCTGTGGCAGCAGTACGTGGTCAAGGATCGGTCCGACAAGTACTACCTGACCGTCGGCCGCCTGGCGACAGTCGGCGCCACCATCGCCGCGATTTTCACCGCGTTCATAGCGGGCGGGTTCAGCAACATCATGGACTACCTGCAGACCTTGTTCAGCTTCTTCAACGCGCCGCTGTTCGCGACCTTCATCCTCGGCATGTTCTGGAAACGGATGACCCCGGCCGCCGGCTGGACCGGCCTCGTGGCCGGTACCGCGGTCGCGGTGGCGATCTTCGTACTGAACGAGACGGGAGTTTTCTCGCTGTCCGGGCAGGGCGTCAGCTTCGTCGCGGCCGGTGCCGCCTTCGTGGTGGATATCCTGGTCAGCGTGGCCGTCACCATGGTGACAGCGCCGAAACCGGCAGCCGAACTCGTGGGCCTGGTGTACTCGGAGACACCGCGCGAGCAGCGCACCGACCCGGAAGCCGCCACCCTGCCCTGGTATCAGCGGCCGGCGCTCCTGGCGGGTATCGCGCTGGTGCTCGTGATCATCCTCAATATCGCGACCGGATAGGACAACGATCGTGCTCTTCGATATCCGCACCATCGTCGGCGGCCTGCTCGGCCTCTACGGCATCGTCCTGGTGATCACCGGATTGGTGCACGACACCGCCGCCGAAGAAGCCAAGACCGGCGGTGTCAATGTGAACCTGTGGGCGGGGCTGGGCATGCTCGTCGTGGCCGTCGCCTTCCTGACCTGGGCCCGGCTGCGCCCGGTGGCCGTCGACCGGCGGGCCGTCGAGACCGAGCGCGAATCGACGCCCGGCCGGGACTGACCGAGACATTCGCTGCCGCAACGGCAGCTACCGGTCCGCCCGCAGCGGACCGGTAGCGTTCCGGAACGGCCGAATCGATGTCAGTCGGGCAGGCCGATCGCGAAGCCGATGGCGATGAGCAGGCAACTGATGACCGATACAGCCACGATGATCCACATGGGTCAAGCCTACGAAACCGCGCGAGCACATCGGTGACCGGGTTGGATACCGGCCCCGGCCGGCGCCCGCGCCGGGGTCAGGGGACCACCTCGACCACATCGCCGGGGTTCAGATAGTGGTAGACCGCGACCGCGCCCGGTTCGGTCAACCGGATGCAACCGTGCGATTTGTGCTCCACCGGCCCGATGTGGAAAGCGATATCGCCGTTGAAGAACACCGCATAGTGCATCGGGGCGTGATGCATGGTGCTCCAGTGGTAGGGGCGTTTGAAATCCACGTCGAATACCCCGGGTGGAGTCTCGTAGCCGTCCATCCCGTGCGACATCGGTGTCGGCCCGTAGACCACCTTGCCGTTGTCCATCAGCCAGACCTCGTTCGTGGACAGTCGCAGGCAGGCCCGCGCCGCGGGCGAGCACGGGGCCTGGGCGGGGACGATCGCGGGCACGCCGGGGACGTTGGGCCCGTTGGGCCACAGCGGTTCGGCGAAGGCGGGCGCCGCCGGGGCCAGGACCGCCGCCGCCACCCCGGTGAGCGCGGCCATCCGGCGCATCCGGTGCAGGAAATATCCGTTGCTCATCTCGTACCGACCTCTTTTCTCGATCCGCCGCCGATCCGGCGGGGCCAGCAAATCCAGAGCGAAGATCAAGAGAACTATTCGACGGTACTGAAGTTCGACGATCTGTGGGCCGCATTCGCCGTAGACTCGCCGATTCCGGCCCGAAATCCGCGGCGGATACGGCCCGCCGATCAGACCACGCTCCAGCTGTCGGAGTCCGCGCCGCGACGCCGGATGCGCCGTCTACGCTGGTAGAACACCTCCTCTACCGAGACGTTGGGAACCTCTTGAACGATCCCGGGGAGCCGGCCGTCCAGTTCGAGCTCCGCTATCCGCCGGTGCAGGCCGGCGCGCCGCTCCGCCGCCAGCTGCGCCCACACCACACCGATTCGCCGCTGGGCGGGCTCCTCGGCAACGGCCAGCAAACGCAGCAGTTCCGGCCACAGATCGTCGGCGTTGGCCACCGAGGGCAGTTCGGCTATCTGTTTCACCGGCATCCGGGCGATCAGCCCGGCGACGTACCGTTGCACATCGGGATGGCTGCGTTCGGCCAGCAGCAGCAGCCCTTTCCAGGGCCCGGGTTCGAACGCCGCCGTCAACGATTCCACTATGGCGATGAGCGCGGCGGTATTGGCGAAGATCGGGTTCATCGCCATCCGCTGCAGCCCCGGCTGACTGAATTTCGATACGAATGTCATCAGTTCCGGCGCCGCGCCCCGCTGGATGGTGTGCGCCGCGAGTTTGCCCAGGGCTTCGGGGGCGGCCAGGGACAGCAGGATATCGCCGATCCGGAACACCACATCCGCTTCGGCGCGTGACATCACCGAAATCGCGGCCTCCTGCAGTTCCGGCGAGCCCGCCAAGACGTTCTGCATCATCCGCGGTATCCGCTCGGATCCGCCATCCAGCAACTGGCGCAGTATGTTGCTGACGGCGGGCGCGGAGTAGGCGTAGGCGGCGGAGAAGATGATGCCCTCGTCGTCGAGGGTTCCGCGTTCGACGGCTTCGACCATCTTCGGCGAGGCATATTCGAGGAACGGCCCGGCGGTGATGTGGTCCTTTCGGCGCAGGACCTCGTTCACGATCGCGACCAGCGGCTCGGCCGCCATGATGTCGCCGAGTTCACCGAGCGCCTTGGGGTCCACGTATGGTGTGCAGTCCGCCGCGTACTCGGTTTTGAGCATTGTGAGCGTTTCGGCGGCGGCGTCGGGATACTCGACCCCCACGGCACCGGCGGCGCGACCGGTCATCATCGGGGGCACGATGCGCTGGACGAGCGGAAGCGATACCTGCAGCGGGATGATCGGGACCAGGCGGCCGATCCGTTTGAACATCTCGCCGTGGTATTCGAAGATCCGTCCGGAAATACGCTGTTCGAGTTCGTGCAGGTGTTCGGCGCCGAGCCGTTCGAGGTAGGCGATCCGTTCGACGGGAACATGAAGTGTGCGCGCCAGCAGAATCATCTGTGCGCGGGTGACCAGATCGCTCATTTCTCGAGAAGATCCCCGAACATGATCCGGCGCGTGATCGTTTTGAACGGCGGCGGGAAGAAACGGATCATCCCGTTGACCGCCTCGATGAGCAGTTCCTTTTCCTGTTGCTGGGCCCCGCGGAACAACCCGAGCAGATCCTCGATCTCCTGGTCGGAGAGCATCTCCGAGGCTGCGGTGGGCCCGTTCAGTTCGCGGACGAGTTCGGTCTTGGCATTCATTGCGCTCCTGTGTCTCACTCGCGGGCCGGCAGCCGCGAATTCACCGCCGGTCCCGTGTACTACCCGCACGACGATATGCCGAATCTCGCTGATCGTAAGGGCATTCACATCTGGCGTTACCTGCCTGCAATTTGTGGTGGCTCACATTGCCGGGTCCGGCGGACCGGCCGCGAGGTGCCGGCGCAGGAACATCAGCTGATGGCCGACGGCCGGCTCGAAGAAGGGGTTTCCCGGCCAGACCCCGAAGTGATCGCAGGGATAGTGGCGGACCTCGGCCCGCGCGGCGAAGGCGGCCTTCGCCGCGGCATACGGCGGCGCGCCGCGGTCGAAATCGGCGATCTGCACCAGTACCGGCAGTTGCAGACCGGCGGCCGCCCGGGCCGGGCGGTAACCGGCCAGCTGCGGCAGCACACCTGCATCGATCTCGTTACGCCAGGTGGGACCGGCCAGGGCGAGATAGGACTCGTACCAGCCGTCCAGTGCCAGCGCCGCGGCTTCCCCGGGCCGCCCGACCAGCGGGATGAGGCCCGGACCACCGGTCACCGCGTCCAGCTGCCGTCGCAGGCCGGTGCAGGCGCCGCGCAGTGTTGCCGCGACCCCACCGGACCGCACCGCCTGCGCGGTTGCGGCGCGGCCGTCCACCAGCGGGGTCAGCGAAACGACCGCGGCGAGCGCGGCCCGAGCTGTCGCCGATTTCTCCGGGGTCGCTCGGGCGGCCGCGGCCGCGGCGAAGACATGACCACCGGACAATGAGACGCCCCAGAGCACGACCCGCCGCGGATCGACCTCCGGCAGTTCGGCGGCAGTGGCGACCGCCGCCCGGTAGTCGGCGAGCTGGTCGGCCATCCGGACCCGCTGCCGGGGGTTCCCGTCGCTGGCGCCGAAGTAGCGGAAATCGAAGGCGAGTACGTCGATTCCGGCGGCGGCGTAGGCGCGGGCGAACGGTTCGAGACCGGAATCCTTGGTCCCGCCGAACCCGTGCGCCATCACCGCGACCGGCCGACCGGCCGGGCCCGCGAGTTCGGCTGAACCGGCCGCGAAATACCACGCGTGACACCGGTCGGCACCCGAGCGGAAGCTCAGTTCGACGGGGCCGGTCTCGGCGGCCGGTTCAGGGTGGTGGTGCAGGGTCATGACGGGTCCTCGCGATGGTTCGGTTCGGCGCAGGCGTGGCCGTAGATCGAGCGCAGCCAGACCGTGACCACCGATTCGATATAGCGTTCCCGGTCGAGCTCCACCCCCAGGGTGAGGCGTTCGAGCAGTCGCTCGTTGAGCAGTAACAGCACATCGGCGAGCGTGGCCGCGTCACCGCCGGCGGGGGCGCGGCCCGCCCGGCGTTCGTGCTCGATCATCGCCGCTATCGACGGGATGAAGTCCTGGCGTTCGGATTCCCAGATCTCGCGTACCGCGGCCGAGGCGCTGCGCGCGTCCAGGACGGCGCGGTAGAGATGCCGGTGGCGATCCCAGAAATCGACGAGCCCACGGATCGTGCGTTCGATCCGGGCGGCCGGGTCGCCGGGGCCGACGAGGATATCGTTGACTGCGAATACTTCCTGGTAGATATCCTCGAGGGCGGCCCCGACGGCGGCTGCTTTGTTCTCGAAATAGAAGTAGAAGGCCGAGCGGGTCAGCCCGGCCCGCCGGGAGATCTCGGCGATATCGACGGCCTCGAGCCTGCCCCCGTTATCGCGCAGCAGGTCGTCGAGCGCCACCAGCAGCGCTTCCCGGCGCTGTTCGCCGCGCGGGGGTCCGCGCCGGTCGGTACGCGAGCGGACCATCAACCGGCCCGCCCGGCCGCAGAGCTGCCGTGTTCCCGGGCCCGGCGCAGGCCGGCGGGCAGTTCGGTGCAGCGCAGATCGCGTTCGTAGACGAAGTAGTCCAGCTGCTGGGTATGCCGGGGGCGGTCGACGACGTGCCCGGTGAAGCGCCGCTGATCCTCCTCGATGATCCGCAACATCGCCTCCTGCGCCGGCGGCCGGTAGTGCCCGGCCGCATAGGCGGCGACGAGCCGGGCCTGGCATTCGACGAACGGGAACAGGGTGGGGAACGGCTGGGCGAAACCGACGAACGCGAGATTGTCCACGCCTGGTTTGAATATGCGTTTGTACAGGGCGATCCGGTTGTCCGGTGCACTGATGAATTCCGGGTCGAAGAACGGGAAGGTGATGTTGTAGCCGGTGCAGTAGATGATGACGTCGAAATCTTTGTGTGTACCGTCGGCGAAATGCACGGTGGCGCCGTCGAGCCGGCGCACATCGGGTTTGGCCACCACATCGCCCGAGCCGAGCCGCAGCGGAAGTTCCACCGACTGGGTGGGGTGGGCCTCGAAGAACTTGTGGTTCGGTGCGGGCAACCCGTATTTCACCGGATCACCCGAGATATAGGGCGTGCAGATCTGCACCAGTTTGCGCTGCCAGGACAGCGGGATGTAGGGCACCGTACGGAAGTAGCGGTCCGCGGGGGTGCCCGCGAAGTATTTCGGCACCACCCAGGCGCTCGACCGGGTGGACAGCCAGACGTCGTTGTCCATCGCCCGGGAGGACAGTTCGACGGCGATATCGGCGGCACTGTTCCCGATGCCGACGATCAGGATGCGCTTACCGTAGAGGTCCAGCGGGGTCCGCGGGTCGATATAGGCGTGGGAGTGGATGGCCTGCCCGGTGAATTCGCCCGGGAAATCGGGGAATCGGGGATCCCAGTGGTGGCCGTTGGCGACAACCAGAAGATCGAATCTCCGGTTCTCGCCGGCCTCGGTCACGATATCCCAGCCGTCGCCGGCCGGGCGGACGTGCCGGACCCCGTTCCCGAATTCGATGGACCGCTTCAGATCGAAGGCTGCGGCATAGCCCTCGAGGTATTCCTTGATCAGGCTGTGGTGCGGGAAATCGGGATAGGAATCCGGCATCGGATAGTCCCGGAACGAGAGCTGGTACTTCGAGGTATCGATATGCAGCGACCGATACGCGCTGGAATGCCCGTTCGGATTACCGAAGGCCCAGTTGCCGCCGATCCGGTCCGAGGATTCGAAGCAGGTGTAGCCGATCCCGTAATCGCCGAGCATCTTCCCGGTGGTCAAACCGCTGATTCCGGCCCCGATGACCGCGACGGTGGGATTCGGCATACGACCTCCTGCATGTTCCGCCGCATGACGGAGACCAACCGGCAGTGACACCGGTCACAGGAACAGTACGGCCCCGTTTGACACACGTCAAGAAAAATCGACTCTTGTCAGCAGCCCGCTACGGACCTACTTTGTGAGGCACGTCATAACGGCGGGATCCGGAGGAAACCCCATGCGCGCATTGCAACTCACCGAACCCGGCCGGCTCGAGATACGCGAGGTGCCCACACCCGAACCCGGCCCGGGCGAACTGCTGATCCGGGTCGGCGCATCCGGGATCTGCCATTCCGACCTGCACGTTCTGCACCTGCCGTTCAAGGTCCGCGACGAGCCGCTGATCCTCGGACACGAAATCGCGGGCACGATCGCCGCAATGGGCGACCAAGTCGAGGGCCGCACCCACGGGGAGCGCGGAATCGTGTATCTGTGCTGGTCGTGCGGGCACTGCCCGGAATGCACGAGCGGGAACGAGAACGTATGCCGCGCGGCGGGCCGGGTCGCCATGCCACCGTGCCCCGGTCTGGGCCCCGACGGCGGTATGGCCGAATACATTGCCGTCCCGGCGTCGTCGTTCGTACCCATCGGCGATATGGATTTCGTCGCCGCGGCGCCGCTGGCCGATGCCGCGCTCACCAGCTATCACGCCATCCGCGGCGCCCGCGATCAGCTGTATCCCGGCTCGACCGCGGTGGTGATCGGGGCCGGCGGCCTCGGCCATGTCGGAATCCAGATCCTGCGCGCCGTCACCGCGACCCGGATCGTCGCGGTCGACACCGACCCCGGCAAACGCGAACTGGCCGTCGAATGCGGGGCACACGAGGCGCTGCCCGCCGGTGCAGATACCGCCGACCGGATCCTGGAGATGACCGCCGGGCGCGGAGCGGATGCGGTTTTCGATTTCGTCGGAGTGGACGCCACCGCCCAGCTCTCGGTGCGCAGCGTCGGCCCCAACGGCGCGTACCGGATGATCGGCCTGGGCGACGGTGACCCCGGGATCACCGCGGGCCCCGCGGGCGGTCCCGGCCTGCCGTGGGGCGCCACCGTCCGCAAATCCTACGGCGGCACCAAACGCGATCTCATCGACAGCATCGCCTTGGCCCGGGCAGGCGAGATCGAGGTCCGCACCCAGCAGTTCCCCTTGGAGGACGGCGCCCACGCCTACGAACTGCTGGAGCAGGGCCGGATCCGCGGACGCGCGGTCCTCGTGCCGTAGGGGGCCTACTTTTCGCCGGCCGACGCCCACATATTGCTGATCAGGGTGTGGCTGGGCGTATCGGCCAGCGACTGCGAAGATTCGTATATCCGGACATAGGACGTGGCGGAGATCCGCCAGACGCCGTCCTCGCCTTTGCGGTACCGGTCGGTGTAGTAGCCGGAGCCGCGAATCAGGACCCCGAACTCGGTGGCGAGCACCGTATCCTCGAACAGCCAGCTCCCGGTCGCGGTATCCCCGTCGACGACGATCTCCGGATGGTTGGCGACATGGGTGGTCACGATGCGGGGCCCGGTGTTCTTGCGCATGAAATCGACCACCTCCGCGCGACTGTTGAAGACGAGTTCCCGGCCCATCACATGCGTGCCGTAGCGCGCCTCGATCTCCGGGTCCAGGGTGTCGGCGAAATCGTCCCACTGTTTCAGGTCCAGCGTCCGGAAGTACCGGTACTTGAGGGCGCGGAGTTGTTCGAGTGCCTGCAGATCCATGAGGTCACCTTGGCACGAAGCGCCACTCTCGACAAGAACACGTTCTACTTTTGTGCTACCGGCCCCCGGCACCGGCGCACGCCGTCGCCGACCACCCGCCGGCCGCGGTTTGCCGAAGCCGGGCGGTGGTACTGCTTCCGGAAAGGGAAAGCAGAGCCGACCGTGGGAAGCGGCCCGCGCATCGCATCGGAGCGCCGCTCTCCTGCACCGAGCGACGGAGAATCCATGAACAGCGCCGATATGCTCACCGATGCCTTCGACCGGATCCGTGAGGTCGTACACGAAGCCGTCGACGGACTCGACGAAGAAGCCTTGAACTACCGGCCCGACCCGGGAGCCAATTCGATCTGCTGGCTGATCTGGCATCTCACCCGGGTACAGGACGAACATCTGGCGGAGCTGACCGGTGGTGAATCGTTCTGGACCGCGCGCGGCTGGTACGAACGTTTCGGCCTGCCCATCGACCGTGCGGCCACCGGGTACGGCGACACCGCCGCCGATATCGCCCGGATCCAGGCCCCGGCGGAACTACTGACCGGCTACTACGACACCGTCCACGCCCACACCCTCCGATTCGTCGGCAACCTGACCGACAGCGACCTGGACAAAGTAGTGGACGAGACCTGGAATCCGCCGGTGACCATGGGGGTACGACTGATCAGCGTGATCGCCGACGACCTGCAGCACGCGGGACAGGCCGCCTACCTGCGCGGTATTCACGCCCGGACAACGGATTCCGCGACGGTCCGGCATTGATCACCGCCGGTCCGCCCAACCCGGCGGCAGGCGCGGAACCCGCCGCCGGACAGCGGATCAGTCGCGCAGCGCTTCCTCTCGCAACCACCCCAGGGTTCGCGACAGTATCCGCGAGATATGCATCTGCGAGACGCCGAGCCGCTCGGCGATCTGGGACTGCGTCTTGGATTCGAAGAAACGCATGCGCAGCACCTGCCGTTCCCGGTCGGAGAGCTCGCCGAGCAACGGTTCGACCGCCAGATAGTCCTCCAGCCAGCCGTACGACGCTTCTTCGCTACCCAGCGAATCCACCAGCGCCGGCGCCGCGGATTCACCGTCCTCACCGGCAGGCGCGTCCAGCGAGGAAGTCTGGTAGGCATTACCCGCGATCAGCGCCTGGGTCACCTCCACCAGATCGATCTCGAGTTCGTCGGCGATCTCCCGGGCCCGCGGCACCCGGCCGAGCCGCTGCGACAGGATCTCGATGGTGGGGCCCAGGCTCAACTGGATCTCCTTGACCCGCCGGGGCACCCGCACCGACCAGGTGTTGTCCCGGAAATGGCGGCGCACCTCCCCCATGATCGTCGGTACGGCGAACGACAGGAACGACGAACCACGCATGACATCGAACCGTTCGACGGCGTTCAGCAGACCCAGCCGGGCCACCTGCAGCAGATCGTCGTAGGCCTCGCCGCGGCCGGAGAACTTGCGGGCGATATGTTCGGCCAGCGGCAGGCACCGCTCCAGGATTTCCGCACGCAGCGCCGCCCGCTGCGCCGAGTTCTCGGGTGCGGCGGCCATTTCGCCGAACAACGGCTCGATATCGTCGTAGCTGTCGGTGCCACGATGGCGACGTGAAGGCCCCGGATCGACACGCGGTGCCTCATGCGCCATCGGCGCCCCCTCGGTACCAGCTGAATTCGACATCGGTCGGGTATCCACCCCTCGCCACGTCGTAGGGATGCTGCACGACGCCGACCCCACGCGTCAGGGTCCGCACTATATGCCAGCCGAACCCCTCCTGATCGAGAAGCGATTCGGTCGCCGCTGTCGAGGTTACGCGCACTGTCATCCGGTGCTCGTCATAATCGAAGTCGCAGCTCAGTGTCGAGTCGGCAACGGCGTCCGCAATCAACGAGGTGGCCACCTCGTCGAGGGCCAACCGGATATCGGTGACCTCGTCCAGCCCGAAATCGGCGATGAGCGCCACCGTCTCGGCCAGGGCGCGCAGCATCACCAATTGCTCGTGTTCTGCCGGAACCCGCACACCGACCGTCGTCGTATCCCGTGAAGTCGTTCCCACAGAGTCGGAGACGCTGTCCACCATGCGCACCACCACCACCTCGTTCCTACGGCCCACCAGCGGGCCCGGGGGCGCCTACCGGGGCCACAGTGGCATTGACCCAGCGGCGACGCCGCGGCTGTCTGTCTCGGCCTGATTGTCACATGCGCTGGTACCCCGCATCAGGGTGCCGAAACCGCGAACTCGCCTCATACCCGGTCTATCCGCTCGTGCACGGTCAGCAGGATGTGGTCGAATTCGGTACGCAGCGCCGGTGTGGCGTGCTCGATCGCGGACAGTTCGGCCACCAGTCGCTGCGCCAGCGCCCGCAGTTTGGTGTTGGTCTCCTGGGAGCGCCAGATCAGCACCCGGAACGCCTGCTCGGAGCTGATCCCGTAGACCAGCATCAGCGCGCCCTTGGCCTGTTCGATCACCGCACGAGCGGCGAACAACTCGGGCAGTGTGTCCTGCAGCGTTTCCTGCCGCTCCTCGGCCAGGGTGGTCGTCAGATCCACGTAGTAGCCGGCGGAGCCGACGAGCTGCCCGTCGTCACCGGTCATGGAATCGGCCACTACGATCACGTGCCGGGTCTGCCCCGTGGTGTCGACGATCCGGTGCCGGCTGCAGAACGGTGCGCCGTGGGCCACCGATTTCGCGAGCACCCCGGCCACCTGTGCCCGATCCTCCGGATGTTTGTGGCCGAGCACCACGTCGAGACTCGGCTCCATGGGCTCGGCCGGGTAACCGTGCATCCGTGCGACACCCTCGGACCATTCCCAGCGTTGCTCGGCGAACCAGAAACGGAAGGTGCCGGCCCGCTGTGCGGAATCCGGCCCGAGTGCAGGATCGAGCCCGCGGGTCTCGCCTGCGGTATCGCTTTCGTGTTGCGTCACCCACCGATTATCCGCTGCTGCGAATGAGGCAGCGAGTCCGGACACACCGCCGGCCACCGCCGGGCCGGCCGGCGGTGGTCGGTATCCCGGTATCAGCTTGTCAACGCGGCGCGCAGAGTCGGAAAATAGCGGAACTGGTGCCGGACGCCGGTGATCTGGAGCGCTCGCTCGATATCGTGCCGGCCGCTGACCAGCCGTAGCTCGGCCCCGTGCCGCCAGGCGTCACGCTTGGCGCCGGACAGCGCCGAGGCAGCGCGGATACACAGGAACGTCGTGGCGCGCAGATCCAGTACGACCACCCGGCAGCCGTCGTGCTGACAGCGGCCGAGCAGCGCACGGAAGGCGTCGAGGCCGACTGCGTCCAGTTCGCCCTCGACCCGGGCGATCAAGCAATCGGGATGTTCGGTACTGCGACGCGACCACATACGGCCGGCGGCTGCGGTGCGCGGATCGTTTCCCCGGTGTTGCTCGACCTGGTACAGGGCGGTGGTTACCGACATATGAATCCCGTCCGTTGCGTTGGGGATCTCCGGTTGGCGTACCCGGTCGGGACCAGCAACCGGACGAGCGGAACGCCCCATCCGGCGACCCCGACTGCCGACATACGCCGCACCGGGTTCGGCTGTGTGTTCAACCTGGATCTCATTCTGGCACGAGTGGCTGCCGCTGTACACCGGGCGCGGTCACGGTCGCGACGGGAGACGTTTACCTCGCGCCGGTGCGGCTATTGCGGGGGCAACGGGAGCCGACCCACGGCTCCGGCACCACGGCGGAAGCGGAGGTTCACCCGACGATGGCTTCTCTGAGCGCGGTCGCGCTGGTGTGCACACTGAAGAAATCACCGGCCGAATCCAGCAGCGACCGGATCGCCCGGCAACTGCTCGACGAACTCGCCGGGCACGAGGTGACCGGCGAGGTGATCCGGCTGGTCGACCACGACATCCGGCCGGGTGTGACCACCGACGAGGGTGACGGCGACCAGTGGCCGGATATCCGCGCCCGGATCTCGGCCGCCGATATCCTGCTGTTCTGCACCCCCACCTGGCTCGGGCACATGTCCTCGGTGGCGCAGCGTGCGCTGGAACGGCTCGACGCCGAACTCTCCGAAACCGACGACGCCGGCCGGCCGGCGATGTTCGGCAAGGTCGCGGTCGCGGCCGTGGTGGGTAACGAGGACGGCGCACACAAGATCGTCGCCGACGTCTTCCAGGGGCTCAACGATATCGGCTTCACCGTGCCCGCACAGGGCGCGACCTACTGGAACGGCGAGGCGATGAGCGGGGTGGACTATCTGGATCTCGAACGCACCCCCGACGCCGTCGCCTCGACCAATGCCACGGCGGCGCGTAACGCCGCCCATCTGGCCCGGCTGCTGCGCACCACGCAGTACCCGGCCAAGTGATCCCGCCCCGATACCCGCGGGGCGCACGGACGACGACACCGTCGCCACGAAAGGTGAATCCATGGCCGAAACACTCGCCGCCCCGGGCGCCCTCGCCCGCGGAATACGCCTGCCCGTACCCCGGGGGCCGCTGTCCGCCGACCTGGTTGCGCTGTTGCCGGCCGAACCGGGCAGCCCTGTACCCCAGGCTCCGCCGGATATGGACCCTTTCGGCGACGATCTCCAACTGGCCTTGCACACCTGCTACGAACTGCACTACCAAGGGTTCCGCGATGTAGATCCCGAGTGGGAGTGGGACAGTGGCCTGCTCGGACTGCGACGGGAACTGGAACGCCGGTTCGAGGACGCACTCCGCGCCGAAGTGCCCGGCGGGCACGATGTCGGCGCCGAACTGGATCGGCTGCTGACCGCGTCCACGGCGGGCGGTACACCGGCGTGGCTGCGCGACGAGGGCACCTGGGACCAGGTGCGCGAATACTTCGTCCAGCGCTCGATCTATCACCACAAGGAAGCCGATCCGGTCGCCTGGGTGATTCCGCGGCTGCGCGACCGGGCGAAGGCCGCCCTGGTAGCCGTCGAGTTCGACGAATTCGGTGGCGGCCGCGGCGACCGGATCCACGCCCGCCTCTACGCCGACCTGCTGCGCGGCGCCGATCTCGCCGACGACTATCTGCACTATCTCGATGTCGTGCCGGCTCCGATGCTGGCGCTGGTCGACATGATGTCGCTGTTCGGCCTGCACCGGTCGTTACGCGGCGCCCTGGTGGGGCATTTCGCGGCCGTGGAGATCAGTTCTTCCCCCGCTTCGCAGGTCATGGTCGAGGCCCTGCAGCGGTTCGCGGCGCATCCGGACTGTGTGCGGTTCTACGCCGAACACGTGACCGCCGACGCCGTGCACGAACAGGTCGTACGGCGTGACGTCCTCGCCGACCTGCTCGCCCGCGAACCCGAGCTCGCCGAATCGGTGGTGTTCGGCATCCAGGCCACCGAACTGCTCGAGACCCGCTGCACCGAATCCGTGCTGAGCTGCTGGCGGGCCGGTGACAGTTCGCTGCGCCCCGAGGCCCGGTGAGCCCGATGCTGGTGCGTGCGCCGGGGGTGTACCGGCCGCAGCCCGATACCTGGCTGCTGGCCCGCGCGATGACCGAGGCGGCACTGCCGTCCGGGGCCCGGGTGCTCGACGCGTGCACCGGGACGGGTGCGCTGGCCATCCACGCCGCCCGGACGGGTGCGGCGGCGGTGACCGCGGTGGATCTGTCCCGGGCGGCGGTGACCTCGGCCTGGCTGAACAGCCGACTGCACGGGGTGCGGCTGGAACTGCTGTGTGGTGATGTCACCGAGGTGGTCGCGGACCGCACCTTCGATGTCATCGTGGCCAATCCGCCCTATGTGCCGAGCGAAGAACCACACCCGGCCGGCCGGGCGGCCCGCGCCTGGGATGCGGGCCGGCACGGGCGGTCCCTGCTCGATCCGTTGTGCGCGATGATGCCGCGCCTGCTGGCGAACGGCGGCACCGCGCTGATGGTCCATTCGGCCCTCTCCGGGACCGCGACCAGTCTGCGCCAGCTGCGCAGCGGCGGGCTGAAAGCGACAGTGGTCGCCCGCACGGCCATTCCCTTCGGCCCGGTGCTCACCCGCCGCAGCGGCTGGCTCCGCGACCGTGGCCTGATCCGGCCCGGACAGCAGCACGAGGAATTGGTGGTGATCCGTGCCGACCGAACACGATGAGAAACCGGCCGGCCGCACGGTGCATCCACCGATGCTCGCCGGACCCCCTCCTGCGCCGGGGCAACGCACCCAGTCGACAGAGACGTCGCCGGGCCGGGAACCGCCGGCGCCCTCGGTGTGCGGTGACACGATGACACCGATGGCCGATCCCGGCTCGCCGGGCAGGAGCGCCGCCCCCACGGCGGTCCGGACCCCGGTTCCGGGAGAAACCGGCTCCGGCAGCACCGGGGCGTCGCCGGCCGAACCCACCCGGATCGTTTTCACCGAGGACGGGCCTGCGCTGGTCGACGGCCCGGTGGAGCTGGTCACCGCCGACGGTTCGGTGATCCACGCGGACCGTTTCCTCGTGGCGATATGCCTGTGCAAACGGTCGCGGACCTATCCGCTGTGCGATACCAGCCACCGCCGGCGCCGCCGCGGTGACCGCTGACGCTTTCCGGCACGACCCGATTGGGCGGCGGGGTAACGGGTACGCGCTGCCCATGGTGCGACGAACGATCCGCGCCGCCGTCTCACCGGCCCTCATGCCGGTTGTCCGCGGACCGGGTGGACGGCGACCAGCCCCCGCCGGGCCCGCCCGGCGACAACCGAAAGCAGGGAAGCGCTCATGAGTTCGATGGACCCCGATCCGGCCGAGACCCCGGACCTGGAACCCGGCGGCGGGGTGCCCGCGGGCTCCACCCCGCCGGATACCCCACAGACCTCGGGACTTTCGGCGCCCGAACCCCGGACCAGTCACCGTTTCCCACCGACCGGCGTGGCCGCGATGGTCGCCGTACTCGCTCTCGTGGTGGCGTTCGTGGTGGTGGCGATCGTACTCATCGCGTCACTGGGCTGAGGCACCGGCGGATCGCGTGACCGGGCGTCCCGGCCACAGAGACGGTCCGCGGCCCACCGCCGGTGTCCGGCCGGTCACCGGCTGATTAACAGCGCGATGCGCGGGTAGCCGCCGACTATGGTTCCGACGGAGGAGCAATTGCTGCACGCTTTGACCCGGGCCGCGAACGCCCTGAAACAAGAGGGCATACCTTTCGCTGTGGCGGGTGGTTGCGCCGTGTACGCGCGGGGCGGCCCGCCTTCCGACCACGATGTCGATCTGTTCGTCAAACCCGAGGACAGCGCCCGGGCGCGCAGCGAACTGGCGCGGGCCGGGCTACGGCTGGCGGACGCGGCCGAGGATTGGCTGACGAAAGCCTACGACGGCGACACCCTGATCGATATCATCCACCGGCCCAACAACCGGGACGTCGACGACGCGCTGCTGGGCCGGGCCGAGGTCATGCGGGTGGGCCCCGCCGTGGCGCCGGTGGTCGACGCCACCGACCTGCTGGTCGACAAACTGCTCGTCTTCGACGCGCACCGGCTCGATCTCAGTCCGCTGCTGCGGATCTCGCGGGATCTGCGCGAACAGGTGAATTGGCCCATGGTGCGCGCACAGACCGAGCATTCGCCGTACGCGAAAGCATTTCTCGGATTGATCGACGATCTCGGTATCGCCGAAACCACCGAACCCTCGCACACCGCTGGAAAGGCGCAGTAGATGTCCGGTAATCCGCACTCCCCCCGGCAGCGGCCACCGGAATACCTGGCCGCCGAACTCCATCGCGCGCTGGCCGAGGATCCGCGTACCGCCGAACAAGGCGTGCAGGTCCGGATCCGGGGCGATGTGGTGGTTCTCGACGGCGAGGTGAGTACCGCGCAGCGGCGGCAACTGCTCGAGGACGTGGTGCACGATATCGCCCCGGACCTGCCGATCCACAACGACGTGCACGTCACCGCGACAGCCCGGCCGGGCGGATGCGAAGACCTCGGTAGGTGATATCGAGCGGAGCCCGGTGCCCGGCACCGGCGGAAGGGAGTTGGGCAGATGCGGATCGCCGCTGTCGGAGACGTCCATCTGGGAACCGATTCACGCGGACTGTTGCGGCCCGCGCTGCGCGAACTACCGGCACTGGCCGATGTGCTGCTGCTGGCCGGTGACTTGACCAGGCACGGAACACCGGCCGAAGCGGAAGTGGTCGCCCGCGAATTCGCCGATGTCGGTGTTCCGGTGGTGGCCGTACTCGGCAACCACGATCATCACAGCGATGCCGCGGCCGAGATGACCGATCTGCTGCAATCCTGCGGTATCACGGTGCTGGAGGGCACCGCCACCACGCTCGATATCGACGGCACGACACTCGGTATCGCCGGCACCAAAGGTTTCGGCGGGGGCTTCGCCGGCAAATGCGCGAGCGTGTTCGGGGAGCGGCTGATGCGCGAATTCGCCGGCCACACCATCGAGCTGGCGACAGCGCTGGACACCGCGCTGGCCGAACTGGACACCGATATCACGGTGGTGCTGACGCACTACTCCCCCGTCAGCGACACCCTGCACGGGGAGCCGCGCGAGATCTACCCATTCCTGGGCTCGTACCTGCTGGGCGAACCCATCGACACCCACGGCGCCGATCTGGCCGTACACGGTCATGCCCATGCCGGCACCGAACGGGGCAGCACACCGGGCGGTATCCGGGTGCGCAACGTCGCCCAGCCGGTGATCGGCAAGGCGTTCGCCGTCTACGAACTACAGCCCCGCGCCGACAGCACCACCTCCCGCAACCGGACCGCCGTCTCCGGTTGACGGGCCCGCCCCAGACCGCCCGCCCAACACTTCCAGACGGGCGCAGCCGCCTCCCGGAACCGCACGCCTGTGCTGCTGCACATGCCCGCCTACCTTCGAGGCACTACCCGGCCGCCTGGAGAACACTACGGCGACCTCGTTCGAGGTCGCCGTAGTCCGCTCGCGCCCCGGCGAGCGCGCAACGCCGCCGGGCCGTACCGGCTCAGACGTCGCGTGGGGTCGGTGCCACGGTCCGTCCGTGGCCCGGGTCCTGCTGGGCCCGCTGCCGCTGTTCGGCGTCAGCGGCCTCGAGCCGTTCCTGCTGTGCCTCGTTCTCCTTCTCGGCGGCAGCGCGCTGCGATTCGCCCTTGTCCTGCTGTGCCTTGCCCTCGGTACGCAGGGAGTCGTTGTCGAGAACCGCGCCCGCGGCCTCCTTGACCTTGCCCTTCGCGCCCTCGACGGCACCTTCGATGCCTTCGCGTGCGGTCTTGTGCTCGGTCACGATATCCACCTCCGAATTCGGGTTGCTCGGTCGGATATCGGCCGCGTACCCGGCCTCGAAGCCGTCAATCCGGCGACAACCCGCCGATCGAGTGGGCCTGCTCACCGGGCAGGTCAGGCGAAAGCGGCCTCGAGGCCGTCGAACCAGGCCGCTTCCTCGACCAACCGCGCACTGCGCCAGCCGTCGGACGTGCGCACCAGCTCGTGGTTGTACCAGCCACCGCAGGTGAACTGCTTACCCGGGGAGACGATCATCGGGTTGAAGAACATGGCGCGGACCTTCGCGGTGTCGCCGTCCAGTTCCACCGCGATATTGGCGATGAAATGCTGGGTCCGCGTGAACAGTTGTAATTGTTCGGTCAGCCCGGCGACCACCGTGTCCACATCCCCGGTGGGCCCGCCCGCCGTGCTGTAGTCGATCTGCGCGTCGGCGGTGAACACCGAGCGGTACAGCGGCCAGTCCTTGTCGTCGACGGCCGTGGCGTAGCGGGTGAGCAGATCGGAGATCTCGATCCGGTCGGCGAGGGTGCGTGAATCCATCTCCCCATACAACCGCACCGCGGCGGTGTGCCGGGCGGGATCGGCTCAGCTGTCTCGGCTGTTGCGACCGATCCGGCGCCACCACGGGCGCCGGCTACCCGGACCGTTCCCGCGGCCGCGCTCCGGTTCCTGCACGGGCGGTGGCGCGGCGGACGCTCCACCTGCGGTAGCGGTCGCGGCACGCCAGCCGGCCACCACCTGCTCGGCGTCGACCGGGGCGACCGGTACCTGCGGGCCGGTCGGCACTCGCAACCAGTCCACGATCCGACGGTTCAGCGCGGCTACGGTTGCCCGCACCTGTTCCTCGGTGGTGAGCTCACGCACCGTTTCGGGCAGCCGCTCCACCTCGCGGCGCAGTTGCAGCGACGGCGGCAGGGCCACATCGCCGCGCAGCCCCTCGCGGCGCAGATAATCACGCAACCACGCATTCTCGTCGTGGTACCGGCTCCCCGCCCCGGGCAGCGGTTTTCCGGAGCCGGGGAGGTTCTCGAACTCGCCTCGCTCGGTGGCCTCGCGGATCTTGCGATCGACCCAGGACTCGAAGTCGACGCCCGCGGGTTTGCGCTCCGACATCGTGCCTCCTCACCGTCACTCCACGGTAGCGCGCAACCTACGGGGCGGCGACGCGGGAAACCGGTGCGAAACGATCAGGCCCCGTTGGTGGAGGTGCTGCGAGCCCGCCCGGACCGGGCCTTGCGCCGTTCCGCCTGGAGTTCGGCGAGTTCCTGCTCCAGGATGTCGGCCACCCGGAACTGACCGGTGTCGTATCCGTCGGAGGACCGCACGACCTCCAGGAACTCGTCGGTTTCCTTGTCACCGGACAATTTGCCCTTGCCACCCGAGTCGCCCGCACCGTTACTCGCCGCGCTCGCCTGTTTGGCCTGGCCCAGTTTCTTGACAGCGGCGCTGGCCGAATTGCTGATCGGCAGCTTGTCGGTGACCTCGGCATTCTTGGCCGTCGACTCGTCGAACAGCGGCGAATTCGTGGCGAGCTCGTCCAGCAGGGAACTCGTGCGCCCGATCAGGCCCGAGGTGACGTCGGCCAGATCCCCTGCCCGCTTCTTTCCGGCCTCGACCGGCTTGCCGTCCGAACGAAATGCCGACCCGGCACCGGGTTTCTTCGCCCCGGATTCCAGCGCCGCCGGCTGCGCCGCAGCCGTATCAGCGGCCGGCAGCGCCCGAGCCTCACCCGCATTGGGGTCGAGTTTCATATTCACCCGCGGCAGGCTGTTGCGGATCTGCGCGGCCGGATCGGGCAGGCCCCGGACCTGTTCGGTGGCCCGCAGAATCGCCATACCGTAGCGCGCGCTGGCCGCGTCGTGGATGAGCAGCGCGACACCGATCATCACCGGTGCGACCGCATGCACCGCCACGTCGTACCAGTTACCCACCCGCAGATAGGGATAGGTGTTGAGTCCGACGGTCAGGGCCAGCAGCGCGATCTCGGCGGCCGCGGTCTGCTTGCGATTGTTGACCACACCCCATTCGGCCACCTTGTTGGTACCGATCATGATGATGATCAGGCAGACACTGATCATCCCCTCCAGCAAGTAGCTGAACCAGAACAAGGGGTCGCTGGGGCCGGTGGGGGCGATGTTCTGCTGGACGTTGACCGCCGACCACAACATGCCCGCGCCGACAACACCGGCCAACGCGCGCAACGACCAGGACCGATGCCGGTACAGCGACGCCAATTTGGCGTGCGGGCTGGACTCCCGGCGCTGCGCGGCGATGGCTTTACGGGCGAGCAAGAGGTCGCGCATATCCGCCTTCTCGATCTGCTCGGTGGTCTGTCTGGCCCGATCGTTCGCCGCGGCGACAGCCTGGATCTCCTTCCAGCGTTGTCCGCGCTCCTGCTCGCGGATACGCTCGGCGAGTTCACGTTCGGCCTGTAGCTCCGTTTCCGACAACGCCTCGGTGAGCGCGGGGTCGAACTGGTATGCCAGTCGGTTGCGGGCATGTTCGACGCGCTGGGCCAGTTGCGTGACATCGTCCTCGATCGGCGGCTCGACAGTCATTCCGGCTCCCGCCTCGGGTGATTCGATGGCAGACAAGTAGTCACGCCGGGGTACGGTACCGTCCTTTGCCGCGGGATGCACCGTCACGGTCGAAACAGCCGATTTCCATGGTCGTTCACAGGCCGTTCACGAGTTCCCGTGGCGGGGTCACGGTTCCGGTTCCGCGGCCGCCGGACGCCCGTCACACCGCGCCACGGCGGCGAGAATCGCCCGCACCGCGGGCGCCGCCTCGGGCACCGGGACGAGCGGATAGACGTGAAAGGCACCGGTCACCTCGGTGAAATGCACTGCCGACCCGGCACGTTCGGCGAACAGGCGCGCATCGGGGTACAGGATGTCGTGGGTGCCCATGTAGATATCGGTCGGCGGAAGCCCATCCAGCCGGCCGTTGATCGGGCTCAACTCGGGCCGGCCCAGATCATCCCCGCCGGCCCAGACCCGACCCGCCTCCAGCAGCCCGGGACGCGCCAACCACGGGTCCGCGGCTTCGACCCGGTCGATATCGGAATTCGACAACCGCATATCCAGGCACGGCGAGAGCAGGATCAACCGCGCCGGCGCGGGCAGACCGGCCTCCGGCAGGGACTGGGCCAGTGTGAGTGCGAGGGTCCCGCCGGCCGAATCCCCGGCGATCACCACCCGCGCGGGATCGAATCCACCCAGCACATCCCGGTAGACCTCGGTCAGGTACGGACGAGCATCCCGGTAGGTGTAGCGCGGAGCCAGCGGGTAAATGGGCACCTCCACCCGATGCCCCGCCGCGGCCAACCGTCCGATGAACCGCCAATGCCACCAGCTGATCTCCCGGAAGAAACTGCCACCGTGCAGATAGATCACCGCGGTGCCGGATTCCCGGCCGGCCCGCGGCACCGCCGTGTAGCTCGCAAACCCGCCGACGGTACGGCAGGCGATCGAGTGACGCCGGCGTAATCCGCGCGGCGGCGCGTGATCTCCCGGCGCCTCGGCCATCGCCGCACGCGCCTTCTCGGCAGTGTCCATCCCGCGCTTACGGGTCAGCCGCAGATATACCGACACCGCCCGGCTACGACGACCGACCATCAGCTCTCCTCGCTCGGCGCACGGCGCTCCCGAACAGGCGGACCACATCATGGTGCGGCCCACTCTGCGGCCACGCTACCGTCACACCATGTGCGACAACAGGGACCGCCGCTACCGCACCCACTACGTCTGCCCGCCGTGCCGGGTCTCGCAGAAGCGATGGGTTCCCACAGCACAGCACAGCGCAAGTCCGCCCCGCTGCCCTCGGTGCTCGACCGAAATGCTCGACGCCGGCCACGATTTCGCCGCACCGCGACAACACGACAGCGCGGGATGGTCGGTCGTGGCCGCCGTCCTGGCCACCGGACTGCGCTACGACGGCTACGAGCCCTGCGGCTGCGGCCGCGAACCGAAACCCCGGCCCCGTACCCGCGCCGAACTACGCGCCTCGCACGACGAGGCCACCCGCCTCCACCTCACACCGGCCGAGGCGCTGTCGATCCGCCACCGGTGAGCCTCACCCGACCGCGCGCACCACTGTCATCCTCGGGCGCAGCGAGCGTGCCAAGACCCGGCCACAACACCACTGCACGCAGAGCGCCACCAGCTCGCGCCGAACCAGCCGAATATTCCCGCCGGCCGGGCCGCTACGTGCCCCCTTCCGAACGGTGGGCGCGGCGACGCCCTAGCCACTCCGGCATGCCCCTCTGCCGCCTCCGATGTGCGGCCGCATTCGGTGGCAGTGTCGGGCCGAGACGGACCGGGGCGGCCGGGGCGGGCCGGACTATGCCCCACCGAAGCACCGCGTCCAGCGTGGGCCGCAGCAGAGCATGCGTGGGTCTTCTCGGCGCCGGCTTCGCCGAGAAGACCCACCACACTGCACGCGAGCGGTCCGCTCTCCGTGCTGCGGACGCACCACGCGCCGGATCACTTCCTGGGCCGTTTCTCCCGTACTCGCACCGAAATCCGCACCGGCGACCCGTCGAACCCGAATTCTTCGCGCAACCGCCGCTCCAGGAAACGCCGGTAACCGGCCTCCAAGAACCCGGTGGTGAACAGGACGAAGGTCGGCGGCCGGGTCGTCGCCTGGGTGGCGAACAGGACCCGTGGCAGCCGGCCGCCGCGCATCGGCGGCGGGGTCGCGGCGATCACTTCTTTCAGCCAGGTGTTCAACCGGCCGGTCGGAATCCGCTTGTCCCAGGATTCGAGCGCGGTTTCCATGGCCGGAACCAGTTTCTGCACTGCCCGCCCGGTATGCGCGGAAATGTTCACCCGCTGCGCCCACGGCACGCGGTTCAGGTCACGGTCGATCTCCCGGTCGAGTTGCAGGCGGCGATCTTCGTCCACCAGATCCCATTTGTTGAACGCCAGTACCAGCGCACGCCCGGAATCGGCGACCAGGCTGATCACCCGCAGATCCTGTTCGGTGATCGGCTGGGCGGCATCGATCAGCATGATCGCGACCTCGGACGCCTCCAGCGCCGATTTGGTGCGCAGCGACGCATAGAACTCGGTTCCGCTGGCGTTGGCGACCTTGCGGCGCAGTCCGGCGGTATCGACGAACCGCCACACCTTGCCGCCCAGTTCCACCAGCGAGTCCACCGGGTCGACGGTGGTGCCGGCGATATCGTGCACCACCGACCGTTCGTCGCCGGCGAGCTTGTTCAACAGGCTGGATTTGCCGACATTCGGTTTTCCGACCAGCGCCACCCGGCGCGGCCCACCGGTACCTGCGGCACCCTCACGCGGGGTCTCGGGCAGGACCTCGAGCACATCGTCGAGCAGATCGCCGGTGCCGCGGCCGTGTGCCGCCGACACCATCCGCGGTTCGCCCAGTCCCAGCGACCACAGTGCGGCCGCATCGGCTTCGATCCGCTGATCGTCGACCTTGTTCGCGACCAGGATCACCGGGGTCTTCGCCCGCCGCAGCACCTTCACCGCGGCCTCGTCGGTGGCGGTGGCGCCGACCACGGCGTCCACCACGAGCAGGATCGCGTCGGCGGTGTTCATCGCGAGTTCGGCCTGCCGGGCCACCGACTGCTGTAACCCTTTGGCGTCCGGTTCCCAGCCGCCCGTGTCCTGCACCCAGAACCGGCGGCCCGCCCAGCTCGCCTCGTAGGAGACGCGGTCGCGGGTCACCCCGGGCACGTCCTCGACCACTGCTTCGCGACGTCCCAGGATCCGGTTGACCAGCGTCGACTTCCCGACATTCGGGCGGCCGACCACGGCCAGGGTTGGCATAGGCGCCTGGTCGGCGGCCTCCGGATCGCCGGCCAGGTCGGTGATCTCCCAGTCGGTTTCGTCGTTCCACACGCCGTCACCGGCGAGTACGTCGCTCATCGTCTCCCCGCTCATCCGGCCGCGCCCCGGCGGCGTAGTGCCGACCGCTCGTGCGACCGGTCCAGCTGCCGGGCGACTTCCCGGTACAGCTCGTCGATCGTTTCGTCCATGGTCAGCTCGCTGGTGTCGACCTGCACCGCATCCTCGGCACGTCGCAAGGGCGACACCGCACGAGTCGAGTCGAGGCGGTCGCGACGTTCGACGTCGGCGAGTACTCCGGCGTAGTCGTCTCCGCGGCCCTCGGCGATGTTCTGCAGATTACGTCGATGCGCCCGGGCCGACGCGGAGGCGGTGAGGTAGATCTTGGCGTCGGCGTCGGGCAGCACGGTGGTGCCGATATCCCGGCCTTCGACCACGATGCGCCCGGCGCTCACCGCGATCTCGCGCTGCAACGCCACCAGTTGTTCGCGGACTTCCGGCACGGCCGACACCGCCGATACCGCGGCAGTGACCTCAGGTCCGCGGATCTGCGCGCGCACATCGTCACCGCCGAGTTCGATCAGTTCCCGCTCGGGGTCGGTGCCGATCCGCAACGGCATATCGGCAACAACCTCGATCACGGCGGCGGAATCGGCCGGGTCGACCCCGGCACGCAGCACCTGCAGGGTCGCGACCCGGTACATGGCCCCGGTATCGAGGTAACGCGCCGAAAGCCGGGTCGCCAGCCGCCGCGAGACGCTGGACTTACCGGTGCCCGAAGGCCCGTCCATAGCCACGACCAGCGACCGGTCACCGGCCGGATCCGTGACGACCCCGACCGGAGCTTGCACACCGAACACCTCGGCCCCGTTCACAATGACACCGCCTCGTAGAGTTTGCCGATTTCGTCCCGGCCCAGTACCCGCAGGGTGCCCGGCCGCTGATCGGCCAGTACCACCGGGCCGATATGCGTGCGGACCAGCCGGGTCACCGGGTGACCGACCGCGTCCAGCAACCGTCGCACGATATGTTTGCGCCCCTCGTGCAACACCACCTTCACCAGGGATCGTCCCGCGTCGACCTCCAAGACCTGGAATTTGTCGACAGCGGCGGGGCCGTCCTCGAGTTCCACGCCGTCGCGCAGGATCTTGCCGACGGAGCGGTGCACCTCGCCCTGCACGGTCGCGAGGTAGGTCTTGGACACCTGGAATGAGGGATGCATCAGCCGATGGGCGAGGTCACCGTCGTTGGTGAGCAGCAGCAGCCCCTCGGTATCGGCGTCGAGCCGGCCGACGTGGAACAGCCGCTGCCCGGCGGCGACCCGCTCGGCGACGATATCGCCCACGCACGGGCGGCCCAGATCGTCGGACATGGTGGACTGCCAGCCCTTGGGTTTGTTCAGCGCCAGATGCACCAGTTCCTCGCGCACGACCACCCGGATACCGTCCACCCGCACCACGGCGTTCTCGGGGTCGATACGCAGTCCCTGTTCACGCACGATGATGCCGTCCACCTCGACCCGTCCCTGGTCGATCATCTCCTCGGCCGCGCGCCGGGAGGCGACACCTGCCTTGGCCAGCACCTTCTGCAGGCGTTCGCCCTCACCCCAGGGCATCTTCTCGTGGCCGGGCTCCTCCGGTTCCACATGTTGATGACGGGCGGGTTTGGCGTTGTTCAGCTGCGGTGTGCCACCGGACCGCGCGGCCGGTGCCTTGCGGGACGGGGCCCCGCTTCCGGTACGGGCACCGGTCCGCGCGGCGCCGGCCGGTCCGCTACGTCCGGTGGACGGCCCGCCGCGTCCTGCGGCAGTGGAACCACTCCGCCCGGCGCCGGAGGGACCGCTACGCCCGGTAGCCGTGCCACGTCCCGCCGCGGCAGCGCCGCCACGCCCGGCCGGGGCCGATCCGCCACGCTCCATCCCGGCCGAGCCGGTACGAGCGGATCCGCCGGCACCGCGACGTCCTCCGGTACCGCCGGCGCCGGCGGGAACGAAACCACCCCGCCCGGCACCGCGGCGTCCCGGCGGCGTGTCCGGGCCTCCGGCACGCCCGGTGCGTACCTGGTCACTGCGTGCGCCGCGTTCGGTGCTGCGGGTTCCGCCACCGCGACCGGTCCGGGCGGCCTCACCACCACGGCCGTTGCGGGGGACCTCACCGCGGCGGGCCTCCCCCGTCCCGCGGGGTGCGCCGCGTCCGCGACCGCCCCGGGGGGGCTGGTCGCCGCGTTGTCTACGATCCGGTGTGCCATCTCGGCGAGCGGGTGTATTCACGATTTCCTGTCAATCCTCGGCGCCGAGGTTCAGATCTTCCTCGGCGGGTTTGCGCAGTCTGGTGTAACGGGGATCCGTCTCCAGACTGTCATTGATCTCATCGATCAGGTCGACGCCCGGCAGCAGCGGCGCCAACTCCGGCAGATCACTCAGCGACGCCAGTCCGATACGTTCCAGGAACAGCTCGGTGGTGCCGTAGAGCGTGCCGTTCGTTTCCGGGTCGGTGCCCGCCTCGGTGATCAGCCCCCTGGCCAGCAGGGTGCGCATCACACCGTCGACGTTGACACCGCGCACCGCGCTGACCCGGGCCCGGGTCACCGGCTGCCGGTATGCCACCACCGCCAGCGTCTCCAGTGCCGCCCGGGTCAACTTCGACCGGGCGCCGTCGAGCAACATACGCTCCACATACGGTGCGTACTCGCTGCGAGTATAGAAGCGCCACCCGTCCCCGGCGAAACGCAGATCGATGCCGCTGCGCTGCGCGGCCAGCTCCGCCGACATCTCCCGCAGTGCCTGTTCGACCCGGCGCGCGGGCTCGTCGAGCGCAGTGGCCAGCTGCTCTACCGGCGCGGGAGTGTCCACCACGAGCAGGATCGCCTCGAGCGCCGCCCGGAATTCGGCCTCGTCCATCGACTCGGACGCGAATTCGGTCACACCCTCGCCGTGCTGCGCTGCGGCCCTCCGGTCCACATCGCTCATGCGCTGCACGCCGCTGATGGAAGTGCCCGCACGGCCGAGCTGTACCCCAGCCCGTGGGCCGGCGCGGACGACCGCAGGTCCGCCGGGTGCGCGTACGGCCGCCTCCCGGCCGGATTCGCCACACAGGACCAGGGTCTGCCCTGGTCACGCTCTGCTGCCGGCTCCTTGCTCGACTCGTTCATCCGTAGTCCTCCTCGATGGTGACCGGCACGGCCTCCGCGTCGTCCCCGATCCAGCGGACCGCGAGCGGACCGAGCGGGTCGGGCTGGTCGAATTCGATCGACTTACCCCGATACAACTCGAGCAGCGCCAGGAACCGCGCCACGATCTGGATCGGCGCCGCGCAATCGGACACCAGGTCGGCGAATGCGGTCCAGGTCCCCGCACCGCGGGCACGCAGCAGTTCCAGCACCAGCGTCGCCTGTTCGGCAACCGATATGGCGTGCGCGTGCAGATGGTCCAAGCCCACCGTAGGCACCGGCCGCGGCCGGAACGCCGCCGCGGCGATCTCCGCGAATCCGGCCGCGTCCACCCCGAGCGTCACCTCCGGCAGCAGCCCGGCGAAGCGCTCCTCCAGACCCACGGCGCGCGGATACCGGCGCAGCGCGGCCGCCTCGAGTTCGCCGAGCAATTCGGCGACCTGTTTGAACGCCCGATACTGCAGCAACCGGGCGAACAGCAGGTCCCGCGCCTCGAGCAGTTCCAGGTCGTCGGGATCGGTCACCTCCCCCGAGGGCAGCAGCCGCGCGGCCTTCAGATCCAGCAGGGTCGCGGCGACCACCAGGAATTCGGTGGTCTGATCCAGGATCTTGTCGGTGCGCAGCGAATTCCCCGGCTGGGTCAGTCCGGCGGTGAGCGCCTTGGTGTAGGCGATGAATTCGTCGGTGACCTGATGCAGCGCCACCTCCGTCACATCGAGACGGCGCTGCGAGATCAGCTGCAACAGCAGGTCGAACGGGCCCTCGAAATTACTCAGCCGCAGATGGAAACCGGTCTTCTCCGGCGCCGCGACCGCGGTATCGCCGGGTTCGCCCGTACTCGACGAGACAGATCCGGGTAGTGCCGCGCTCACCGCCCCGACCGGTGGATGACTTCCCGTGCCATCGCCCGATACGCTTCGGCACCACTGGATTTCGGCGCCCACGTGGTGATCGGCTCACCGGCGACGCTGGCGTCCGGGAACCGCACGGTCCGCGCGATCGCGGTGTCGTACACGAGATCCCCGAACACCTCCACCACACGCGCCATCACCTGCCGGGAATGCAACAGCCGGGCGTCGAACATGGTGACCACGATGCCGTAGAGGCTCAGCCGCGGGTTCAGCCGGTCCCGCACCTTCTCCACCGTATCGTTGAGCAACGCCAGGCCGCGCAGCGAAAAGTACTCGCATTCCATCGGAATGATCACGCCGTCCGAACACGCCAGCGCGTTCACCGTGAGCAGGCCCAGCGACGGCTGGCAGTCGATGAGGATGTAGTCGTAGCGATCCCGGATCGGTTCCAGAGCCCGCCCAAGCGACTGCTCCCGGCCGACCTCGTTCACCAACTGGATCTCCGCCGCGGACAGATCGATATTGCTCGGCAGCAGATCCAGGTTCTCGACCTTTGTCTGCATGAGCACATCGTCGGCCGCGACCGGCGCCCCGATCAGCAGGTTGTGCACAGTCAGATCCAGATCGTGGTGCGCCACACCCAGCCCCGCCGACAGCGCACCCTGCGGGTCGAGATCCACCAGCAGCACCCGCCGGCCGTATTCGGCCAGCGCGGCACCCAGGTTGATGGTCGAGGTGGTCTTGCCGACCCCGCCCTTCTGATTACACATCGCCACGATCAACGCGTTGCCCTGATGCGACGGTTCGGGCGGATCCGGGACCGGGCGTAGCGGCCGGCCCGTCGGACCGAGTTCGGCGTCGGCAGGGACGGGTTCGGGGCCGGCGCCCCACACGGATGTGGCGCGCTCGTCGTTCTCGGCGCCCTTCGGCGGTTCCGCCGTTCCGGCTGTCGTCACGATCCGCTGCTCCTTATACGTTCCTGCCCGTCACCTCGTAGAGCGTAACGAGGCCGATCAAGGGACGGTCTCGCTTTCGCCACGGTCCGGCTCCTCCTAGACGCTACCCGTTGACAGCACTCCGGTGCCCAGTGTGCCAACCGGCGTGTTCGGTAATATCGGCGCGCCTTCGGCGCGCGGGGTTCGGGCGTGATGCAGCAGCTCACCGTGCCCGGGGGTGGGCGGTGGCCCAGACTTCACGCAGGGTGCCCACGGTGACCATTGTGTAGATCTGGGTGGTGGTGACCGAGGCGTGCCCCAGTAGTTCCTGCACCACCCGCACATCGGCGCCACCGTCGAGCAGATGGGTGGCGAACGAATGCCGCAGGGTGTGCGGCGACACCGTGGCCGTGATCCCGGCATTTTCCGCGGCACGCTGCAACACCTGCCAGGCGCTCTGCCGGGACAGTCGCCCGCCGCGGACATTGAGGAACAATGCGGCCGCGGAACCGGAGGCACGAACCCCGGCGCGAGCGTTCGAGGCGAGCGCCGGCCGCCCACGCACCAGGTAGGCGTCCACGGCTGCCAGGGCGGGGCGGCCGACGGGGACGATCCGCTGTTTACCGCCCTTTCCCCGCAGTACCACAGCGCGGCCCGCGAGGTCGAGATCATCGAGGTCGAGGCCGACGGTTTCCGAGATCCGCGCACCGGTCGAATACAGCAGTTCCAGCAGTGCGCGGTCGCGGAGCCCACGAGCACCCGCAGTCCCGCCGGATCCCGTATCCGCTCCCACCGATTCCAGCAGCCGCAGCACCTGGTCCACCGGCAGTGCCTTGGGCAGCCGCTGTCCCACCATCGGCGGCTTCACCGCATGTGCGACATCGGCGCTGATCAAACCTTCGGCGGCAGCGAACCGATGCAGCCCGCGGACCGCGATCAGCGCCCGCGCGACCGATCCCGGCGCCAGCGGCGGATGCCGGTCGTCACCTGTGCGCAGGGCGATCCCGAATTCCCCGATATCGGTTTCGCGAACCGATTCGAGGCCGTCGATTCCCCGGTCCTTCAGGTATTCGCGGTACCGCCCGAGGTCGCGCCGATACGCCGACAGGGTGCTGCGGGCGGCACCCCGCTCCACCGCGAGATGGTCCAGGTAGATATCGGCCTCGCGCACCGCATACCCGCCCTCAGTCCGTGTTCCGTTGCGCCGCTTGGCGCCGTAACAGTGCGTTCGGTAGCCCGGGCCACGGTGCGTCGGCCGGGCGCAGCGGCAGGTTCGCGGCGTCGGCGGCGCTGAGCGCGAGCAGTCCGGCGACTGCGGTCGCATTCACGATCTCGCCCGCCAGGGCCGCGTGCACTGCCGCCTCGAGCGGCATCCGCACGAGTTCCAGGTCGGCTTCCTCGTGTTCGGGAGCGGGCCGGTCGGTTTCGGTCAGCCCGCGTGCCAGGTACACGCGTAACGCTTCGTCGGTGAACCCCGGCGACAACGCCACATCCACCAGCACCGACCACTTCCGCGCGGCCAGCCCGGTTTCCTCGGCCAGTTCCCGCCGCGCCGCCACGAGCGGATCCTCCCCGGCGATATCGATCAACCCGGCCGGCAGTTCGAGCAGCCGTTCCCCGAGCGGATGCCGGTACTGGCGAATCAGCACGACCTGCCCGTCGTCGTCCACGGCGACCACCGCGACCGCGCCGTGATGCTCGACCACTTCACGCTCGACGACCCGCCCGTCGGGCATCTCCACCTGGTCCAGCCGCAGCGCCACGATGGCCCCGTTGTAGACCAGCCGGCTGTCGACGGTGCGGAAGGAGTGGCTGCCCGGAGCCGGTTGCGCGCCGGTCACGAGACCTGCTCGGCGGCGGCCATTTCCTGCTCTTCCTGCTCACCCGGGATATCCACGGGGAGCCGTTCGGCCAGCTTGTACCGCAGCGCTGCCGCGATCAGTTCGGCGAACAGCGGATGCGGCCGGGTGGGCCGGCTCTTCAGTTCCGGATGCGCCTGGGTGCCGACGAAGAACGGGTGGATATCGCCGGGAAGTTCGACGAATTCCACCAGATGCCCGTCCGGCGACGTACCGCTGAACCGCAGCCCGCTGGTGGCGATCTTGTCGCGGTAGCTGTTGTTCACCTCGTAGCGGTGCCGGTGCCGTTCGGAAACCTCGGTGGAACGGTAGGCCCTGGCCACCACCGACCCCTTCTCCAGGACAGCGGGGTAGGCGCCGAGCCGCATGGTGCCGCCCAGGTCGGCCTCGCCGGCCACGGCCTGTTCCTGATCGGCCATCGTGGAGATCACCGGGTGTTCGGTCTCGGGCTCGAATTCGGCGGAGTTGGCGTCGGTGAGCCCCACCGAACGCGCGGCCTCGATCACCATGCACTGCAACCCCAGGCACAACCCGAGCAACGGCAATTTGCGGGTCCGGGCGTGGTGGATCGCGCCGACCTTGCCCTCGATGCCGCGGATCCCGAATCCGCCCGGGATCAGTACCGCGTCCACATCGCGCAGCGCGGCCTGCGCCCCGGCCGGTGTTTCGCAATCGTCGGATTGCACCCACCGCAGTTTCACCTTCGCGCGATGCGCGAAACCGCCGGCCCGCAGCGCCTCCGTGACCGACAGGTACGCATCCGGCAGGTCGACGTACTTACCGACCAGCGCGACCTCCACCGTTTCCCGCGGTGTATGCACGCGGTCGAGCAGATCTCCCCAGATCGTCCAATCGACATCACGGAACGGCAGCCCGAGTTTGCGCACCACGTACGCGTCGAGGCCCTCCCGGTGCAGCACCTTGGGGATGTCGTAGATCGACGGCGCGTCCGGAGTGGAGATACAGGCGTCGACCTCCACATCGCACATCAGCGCGATCTTGCTCTTCAGTCCGGCCGACACCTCACGGTCACAGCGCAGGATCAGCGCGTCGGGCTGGATACCGATACTGCGCAGCGCCGCCACCGAATGCTGGGTGGGTTTGGTTTTGAGCTCACCCGAGGGCGCCAGATACGGCACCAGCGAGACGTGCAGGAAGAAGACGTTGTCGCGGCCGACGTCGTGCCGGATCTGCCGGGCGGCCTCGAGGAACGGCTGCGATTCGATATCGCCGACCGTTCCACCGATCTCGGTGATCACCACATCCGGTTCCTGCCCCTGCAGGTCCGGCCCGCGCATCGCCAGGACGCGCGCCTTGATCTCGTCGGTGATATGCGGAATCACCTGCACCGTATCGCCGAGATATTCGCCGCGCCGCTCCTTGGCGATCACCGACGAGTAGACCTGACCGGTGGTGACGTTGGCGTCCTTGGACAGGTCACGATCGAGAAACCGCTCGTAATGACCCACATCGAGATCGGTCTCGGCGCCGTCCTCGGTCACGAACACCTCGCCGTGCTGGAACGGGTTCATGGTGCCGGGATCGACGTTCAGATAGGGGTCGAGCTTCTGCATGGTGACTCGTAGCCCTCGCGCGGTCAGCAACTGACCGAGGCTGGAGGCGGTGAGACCCTTACCGAGTGAAGAGGCGACACCACCGCTGACGAAAATGTGCTTGGTGGCTGCGCGCGCCTGAATCCGTGTATGACCCACGGGTCTTCACAGTAACACGAAACCGCCCCGGCGAACGACCGCCACTCCCCGTTAACCACCCGATCGCCCACCCCTGCCGCTCGGGCCCGGGAACCGCGACTCCCGCCCTGTTCCACTCGAGCCCCGGCCGCACCACCGGCCACTTCTTCCCCATTCCACAGCCCTGCACACGGTGCCGGCACCGCGATATCCGATCGCGTCCCGAGTGCTGAAGAGTTGCGCGCCACACCCCTGCAAGGGACCGCATGGCCGCGCGGCAACACGCCGCAGCCTCGGCGGAAACACCTGGGACAACCGCCCCGCCGGCGAAGACACCGCCGCCGGCCGCCAGACCAGCCGGCGGTCGGTTACCCGACTCGGCGGCCGAGCACCCCGACCGCCACACGACCGGTACGGCTGCGTGACCGGTACTTATTCAAGGCTCTCGACTTCCCTCCCGGCCGGACACCAGGTCGGCGGGTAAGCCCGTTCCGGCCCGGGCGAACACTGCGCGGGCGGTCGACCGAGAACGTTTCGGCGGCAGCCCTGCTATCCGGTCCCGCCGAGCAGTTCCCGGCCCCAGAGCTCGGCCCGGACCAGCATGTCGTGCGCCCCGGCCAGCATCTCACTACCGTGCCCGACCGCGAGTATCGCGACGATCGCCGCCCCGAGCACCGCAAGCACCAGTAGTGCCGCCAGCACGCCCGAGATCCGGTTGCGGTACAGCGTCGCCACCGCCGATGCGTCCATGATCGATTCCCCGACCTTCAACCGGGTCAGGAAGGTCGCCGGGTTGCTCTCGCGGCGACCGCGGTCGAAGAATTCTTCCAGCGATGCGCTCGCACCCGCCGTCACGATCAGGGCCGCCCCGTGATGGTGCGCGAGCAGCAGGGCCAGGTCGGCGGGCGCCCCGGAGCCCGGGAAGGTGGTCGCCCCCAGGCCCAGTTCCTTCACCCGTTCCAAGCCCTCGGCCCGGCCGTCGAGATCTGCCGGAATGATCAGTTCGGCGCCACAGGTCAGCGTTTTGGTGGTCAGTTCGTCGGGGTTGCCGACGATCAGGTCCGGCCGATAGCCCGACCGTCGCAGCGCCTCGGCGCCGGCGCCCACACCGATCAGGACCGGCGCGTATTCCTTGATGAACGGCTTGAGCTTCTTCAGATCCTCGGCGTGCCCCGGCCCGGCCCCGACCATGACCACCTGCCGGCCGGTCAGGTCCAGATCCGGCCGCGGTACCCCGATACCGTCCATGAGCAGCGAGGATTCGGACCGGATGAAGTCGAGCGCATCACCGGCGAAGGATTCCAGATGCTCGGCGAGCCCGTTGCGCGCTTCCCGCATCCGTTCGGCGATCGCGTCCTGGTCCAGCTCGAGGCATTCGATCAGCACCTCGGGTTCCTTACGGGCGAACCGGTCGGCGTAGACGATGCCGTCCTCGATCCGCACCCGGGCACCGTCCTTGATCCGGGCGAAGGCATCGCCACTCACGGTGTCCAGCAGCAGCACACCTCCCGCGACCAGAACTTCCGGGCCGACATTCGGGTATCGGCCGGAAATCGAGGGTGCGGTGTTCACCACTGCCGTCACCCCGGCGGCGACCAGCCGATCGGCGAGGGACTGATCCAGGTCCATTTCATCGAGAACAGCTATATCGCCTGGCCCGATCCGCGTGAGCAGCCGCCGGGTATCGCGGTCGACCCGGGCGGTACCGGTCCGGCCGGGCAGTGTCTCGGAGTTCTTCGACAGCAGCGCCAGCATCCTCATGCAGCGATGATGTCGGTAAACCCTCAACCTTCGGTGGAGACACGCCGCTGACCGGCCGGTTATTCGCCCATTCGGGCAATCGGACAGCTACCCGGCGACAGATCGATCGGTCCGGCTGCCCGCGGAGGCCGGGCCCGGCGCGCCGTATGCTGCCGGACACAGCTATTCGAAGAGGAGAAGCCATGGCCAGCACCACCGTCGATACCGTGATCGCCGCCCCGCGGGCGACCGTGTACCGGCTGTTCGCCGACCGCGAGAGCATCACCCCCTATCTCGCCGTGAACGTCACGCTGGTGCGCCCCGGCGAGACCGAACGCGAAGGTGTCGGCGCCCAGCACAAGATCGGTGTCGGACCGGTCGGTGTGGTGGAGGAGATCACCGCACTGGTGCCGAACGAGCGGATGGAATACAAGATCGTCAAGGGCGCTCCGGTGAAAAGCCATACCGGCGTCATCACCTTCGCCGACGCCGGCAACGGCACCCGTGTCGTCTACACGATGACCTCCGATCCCTCCTTGCCCGTACCCGCCAAGGCACTGGAGATCGGCCTGAAGGGCCTCATCAACCAATTCATTGCCGCCGCCCGCAAAGCCGTCCGCTGACCGGCCGCAACAGCTGACAGCGGCCTGATACCACGGTGCGCGCCCGCCCCGGTCACGCAGGCTCGGGCCGCGGCCCGAACGACCATCGCACGTCTCGGTGACGGCAGAGGGTAACGATCGGTTCCTCGGTCGGCAGGGTGCGGTACACCTCGATGTTCTCGTCGATGGATCAGAACCGCTGGACGAACCGGTACCAACTGTCCTCGAGTGGGACGTAGCGGAAATCCCCGTCGTAGTGGGTTGCCCCACGGCCGGGCACACCGTGCGGGAGATACGCGAATCCGACGGGATCGACGAGGCCACCATCGGTGTAGAGAAGGCAACCGTCGTCGCGTTTCACCACCGACGTAATCGTGTAGACGCCGTACCGCCCCTGGGCCGAGGCCGCGCAGCCGGTTGCGAGATCTTCGAGACTTCCGCTGGAAATCCGCCACCCGAGATCTTCGGGAATATCGGCCCACGCCAGGACACAGGTCGATGCGACCGCACCGGGCGCAAGCAGTAGCCACCGGTACCGGTGGTAGCGGATCGCACCGAACAGCCCGATCACCAGCCACAGCACACCCAGCAGCACCAGTGCCCAGCCGGCAAGCACAAGGACGGGAAGCGCAGCGTCCGACATCAGCATCCACAGCATCGCTACGCAACACACACTCACCGCGAGCGTGATCACGATGATGGACACATACCACCACCGGGACGCGGTCCGCGCGGGTTCGCCTGGCCGGCGCGGTTCGTCATTGCCTGCGGTAGTGGACATCGAATCGTTCCTCCTACTGGCAACCGCGCGGCACCAGCCGAGCAAACGCCCGGGCCACGCCGAGAAACAGTCAGCTCATCATCGACCCACGCCGCGGCGCAACAACGAATCCACCTGCCGCCCTCATCCCGGTGGTGGTGACCGGAGCGGCGCGATCGACCAACTGCCCGAAACACCTTCAGCTCTGTTCCGCGCCGGACACTCGTACTCCGCCATCGCCTATGGTGGCACCGGGGCGCCGGCCTGGATCAGCGCGCCGCCATTCGTTCCGCTCGCGCGATATTGAGCAGTTCCCAGGCGTGCGCGCGACCCGTTTCGGTGTCGTCGAGCCCGGCCAGCATCCGGGCGAGTTCCACGATCCGCTCGTCCTGCGTCAGCGCCCGAACCCCCGAGTTCACGGTGCCGTCACCGTCATCGGACTTGTTCACCACGAGATGCGTATCGGCGAACGCAGCGACCTGCGCCAGATGGGTCACCACGATGACCTGATGGGTGCGGGCCAGCCGGGCCAGCCGCCGCCCGATCTCGACCGCCGCCCGCCCGCCGACACCGGCGTCGACCTCGTCGAACACCATGGTCACCCCGTGCTCGTTACCCGCCAGCACCACTTCGAGCGCCAGCATCACCCGGGACAGTTCACCGCCCGACGCGCTCTTGTTCAACGGCAGCGACTGGGCCCCGGAATGCGCGGCCAGCCGTAACTCCACCTCGTCTATCCCGGCCGGCCCGGCATGGAGTTCGGTACCGTCGATCAGCAGCGGCGCCGAATCCTGCGGCCCGGCCGGCACCGGGCGGACCTCGACATCCAGGCGCGCCTTCCCCATCGCCAGACCACCGAGTTCCTCGCTCACCGCCACGGCCAGCTCACCGGCGGCCGCGGTCCGCGCCTGCGACAGTTTCACCGCCACGGCTCGCACCCGGTCCGCGCCCGCCTCGACCTCCGCGGCCAGCGCCGCCAGCGTCTCCTCGGACACATCCAGTGATGCCAGCTTCGCCCGCGCCTCGTCCGCCCAGGCGAGCACCCCGCCGATATCGGGTGCGTATTTGCGGGTCAGCGATTTCAGTTCGGCCTGGCGGGTCAGCATGGAGTCCAGCGCCCCCGGGTCCGACGGCAGTTCCGACAGGTAACCGCTCAATTCCGTGGTCAGATCCACCACCACCGCGATCGCATCCGCGAGCCGCGGCCCCAGCGCCGCCAGCGCCGGATCCTCGGCCCCTTCGACTCGCGACCGCGCAACTCCCAGCGCGTCCAGCGCTCCGGCGTTGTCTCCCGGATCGTCCTCGGGCCCGGCCAGCGCCGCGTGCGCCGTGGCCGCCGCTTCCCGCAGCGAATCCAGATCGCTGAGCCGGCGGATCTCCGCGACCAGGCGTTCGTCCTCCCCCGGTTCGGGTGCGACCGCATCGATTTCGGCGAGGGCCTGGGTGAGCCGTTCCGCTTCGGCCGCCAGCTCGCGGCTGCGCGCCGTACGTTCCAGCAACGCGTTGCGCGCATCGAGCCAGGCCTGCCGCTGCTCGGTGTATTCGCGCAGCAACGGCGCCACCGTCGCGTCCGCGAACTGGTCCAGCGCCCGCAGTTGCTGTTCGGGCCGCTGCAACCGCAATTGGTCGTTCTGGCCGTGTACGGTCAGCAGCGGTGCAGTGAAATCTGCCAGCACCGACGCCGGCACCCCGCGGCCCCCCAGATGCGCCCGGGAGCGGCCGTCGCTGCCCACCGTGCGGATCGCGATCACCGTACCGTCGTCGTCCGCGACAGCGGCCGCCGCCTCCAGCACCACCTCGGCTTCACCGCGCGCGGTCGCGTTCACCTCGTCGAGGCTGAACCTGCCCTCTACCACCGCCCGGTTCGCGCCGAGCCGCACCCGTCCGGCATCGGCCCGGGCCCCGCTGAGCAGGTGGAGACTGGTGACCACCATCGTCTTGCCCGCGCCGGTTTCCCCGGTGAGCACCGTCAGCCCTTCGTGGAATTGCGCAGTGGCCGTGGAGATAACGCCCAGTCCGTCAATTCGTATCTCTGTCAGCACGTGTGCCCTCCGTTCGCCGCCGGCCCCGCCAACCCGTTACCGGCAGCTCGAACTTGCGCACCATCCGGTCCGCGAACGGCGCGGAATCCAGCCGCACCCACCGCACCGGCTCGGCACCCCGGACCGCTTCGACCCGGCCGCCTCGCGGCAATGCGAGGGTGCGCCTGCCATCCAGGAAAACTATCGCATCATGGCCGGTGGCAACCGATTCGACCGCGATCCGGGAGTCCGGGCTGGTCACCAGCGGCCGGGCGAACAGAGCATGCGCATTGCTCGGAATCACCAGCAGCGCTTCCAGTTCCGGCCACACCACCGGCCCGCCGGCCGAGAAAGCGTACGCGGTGGAACCGGTAGGGGTCGCGACAAGAATCCCGTCGCACCCGTAGGACGACACCGGCCGCCCGTCGACCTCCAGCACCACTTCCAGAACACCCATCCGCGCGGCGTTCTCGATACTGGCCTCGTTCAGTGCCCAGCCGCGCTCGATGATCTCGTCGTCGAGCCGGACACTGACATCGATCGTCATCCGCGCCTCGACCCGGTAGTCCCGGCGCACCACCTGCGCGAGCGCCTCGTCGAGATGTTCGGCCTCGGCTTCGGTGAGAAAACCGATGCGGCCCAGATTGATCCCGAGCACCGGAACCGTGACGTGCCGGGCGAGTTCCGCCGCCCGCAGCAGCGTGCCGTCACCGCCGAGCGCGAGCACCATCTCGCAGCCCAGCGCCGCGTCCGGCTCGTGCGCCACCACCTGCACCGGGTAGCCCCCGGATTCGGTGATCGGGGCGGCACCGGATTCGAAGCGGGTGCTGTAGGCCTCGTCGGCGAGCACCCGCAACCCGATCCCGGCTTCGGCGCAGATCTTCGCCACCCGATGCGCCGTTTCACTGATCTCGGCGCGACCGGGATGCGATACCAGCAGGATCTCCCTGCCCCGGGACGTTTCCGCGTTCATTGCGGGCCTTCTTCTACCGCCAGCCGCACCATCTCCGCCACCTCGCCGGCCTGGTCGCCGGGAATATCCTCCCGGCGCAGCCACAGAAAGTATTCGACATTCCCCGAGGGTCCCGGTAGCGGGCTGGCCACCACGCCCACCGTCCGCAAACCGAGTCCGGCCGCCGTGGCGGCGACCGCGCCCACCGCCTCCGCTCGCAACTGCGGGTCACGGACCACACCGCCCGACCCCACCCGTTCCTTACCGACCTCGAACTGCGGTTTCACCATCGGCACCAGATCGGCGCCCGGTGCCGCGCACGCCGCCAGCGCGGGCAGGACCAAGCCCAGCGAGATGAACGACAGATCAGCGACGACCACGTCCACCTGCCCGCCGATACCCTCCGGTGTCAGCGAGCGAACGTTGGTCCGGTCGAGTACGTGCACCCGCTCGTCGGTCCGCAAGCGCCACACCAACTGCCCGTAACCGACATCGGCGGCCACCACCTCCCGCGCCCCACGACTGAGCAGCACATCGGTGAACCCGCCGGTGGACGCCCCGGCGTCCAGGCAGCGCCGGCCCGCGACCGCCAGGCCCCGCGGTTCGAAAGCCGCCAGCGCACCCAGCAGTTTACGGGCTCCGCGCGATGCCCAGGCCACCTCGTCGACCTGTTCCTTGACCACCAGCGGTGTGCCGGCTTCGACCGCGGTCGCCGGTTTCACCGCCACCGCACCGTTGATCAGGACCCGCCCGGCACCGATCAATTCCACAGCATGCTCACGTGACCGCGCCAATCCGCGGCGGACCAGTTCCGCGTCCACCCGCGCCCGCCTGGCCACCTCAGATCTTGTCCACCGTGGCCAGAGCCTGGACCAGCACCTCGTGTGCCTGCTCCAGGATATGCGCGCGGCGGGCCAGGTCGGTTCCGGCGGATTCGTCCCCCGCAACGCCGCCACCGGCCGGCCGCTCGGCGAGTTCGGTGAGCAGTTCGCGAACTTCGGCACGGATCTTGTCCGGATCGGCGAGATCGCCGGGTCCGGCCGCCCCGGGCAGATGCTGACCGGGTAGCGGCACCCGGGCGGCGCCTGGGGTGTTCGGGCGAGGAGTCGGGGTAGTCATCGTGAGGTCAACGCTATCGGATTTCCGAACGGGGCGCGCGGACCCTCAGCGCCCGGTCCGGCCGTGCGTCCAGTTCCCGCCGGACGGCGGCCGGGTCGTCGCTGTGGGCGAGCGCCGGCGCGTTGTTCAGTGCTGCCAGGCTGCTTGCGATATAGGTCGGCCACCGGTGTGTCGGCAGCCCGGCCAGTTCGTCGATCGTACTGACGCCGGTGAGGACCAGCAGTGAGTCCACCGCCACATTCTCGGCCCCGTCGATATCGGTGTCGAGCCGGTCTCCCACCACCAGCGCGGCCCGGGTCCCGGCCCGTTCCAAGGCATTCTCCAGCAGCGGAGCAAAAGGTTTTCCCGCCACCTCCGGCTCCCGATCGGAAGCGGCTCGCAACGCCGCGACCATGGCCCCGTTACCGGGCGCCAGACCACGTTCGTTCGGCAGGGTCCGGTCGGTGTTCGCGGCCACCCAGACCGCCCCCGCCCGCAATGCGTACGACGCCTCGGCCAGATCGGGCCACGCAGTCTGCGGGGAATGCCCCTGCACCACCGCCGCCACTGTTTCCGTAGCCCGCCGCACCGGCTGCAACCCCACCGACTTAACCTCGGCAGCCAGATCGTCGGTGCCGACCACCAGGACCTCCGCGCCTTGCTCGACCCGCCCGGCAAGCAGCCGCGCCGCCGCCTGCGCACTGGTCACCACTTCGGCTTCGGTAGCCGGATACCCCATCTCGGCAAGATGAGCAGCCACCGACCCCGCCGCCCGGCTGGCGTTATTGGTGACATAGACCAGCCGCTGCCGCCCATCCGCAAGTTCCGCCGGCCCGCCCTCGATCACCGCGGATCCGCGATACAGCGTCCCGTCCAGATCCAGCAGCAACGCCTCGTACCCGTCCCGCAACCGCGTTCCACTTACATCCTGCACACTCGGACCCTACGTCGTCGCCCGGCTGCTACCGAAGCCACACTCCGGGTGTACGACCTCCCCGTCCCCCCTTCACCTGATGGATATGGCAGCCGTCTCGCATGTCCGTCATCGACCCGGAGACGCAATTCGGCCGACCGGCGCGGGCCGTGGCCTTCGAACGGGTCCCGTCTGCTGCCCCCGATGGTCAAACGGACTTCAGCGCTGTCGCAGCGTGGTTACCCGCGATCCGGCCGAATACAGATCCCCTCGTCAACCCGGGTTCATATCGGTATCGACCGCCTGAGCTCCGAGTTGATCCGCAGGACACCGAAGTCGAAGCCGGTACGCACGTCACCCGGTATGCCGCGCAATCCCCCTGTCGAAAGCGTCGGGCCACCCCGGGCGGGATCGAGCACACCGATGAATTCCCGGCTGTTGCTTCGTCCTCATCAACGGCACCCGCGCCGGCGCGTGCCGTACAACCCCGGAAACATCGGATAGTGGAGGAAATGTGGCCGACGCGCCCCTCGATCCCAGTACTCGACCGCGACTGCTGGAGGTCGCCGAAACGACCCTGGCGGTTGTCCACGGCCTCGTCTCCCCGGCCATGATCAGGGATTTCTTCGATACCTCATTCACACGCCTCGCAACGGTGCTCGCCAACCAGGATGTGAGCATCAGCGGACCAGCGCTGGCCTGCTACGGCGCCACGAGCGAGCAGACCATGCAGATCGCGGTCGGTTTCCCTGTCGACCGGCAGATCGTTCCCGAGGACGAGGTCGTCGCCGACCGGCTCCCGGCCGGCCCGACAGCGAGGCTCGTCCACCACGGGTCATTCGATGAGCTGGGCGCGAGCTGGGACCGGCTGTACTCCTGGATCACCGACCGAGGTCTGACACCGGGCGACAACAGGTGGGAGGTCTACGTCACCGAGCCGAACCCGCAGATGGACCCCGCCGATCTGCGCACAGAACTCAACTGGCCGGTCGCACCGGTTTGATTCGAGCTTCGGCACGCAGAACTTCGGCACGCAGAACATCGCCCCACATCTCGACCCGGCCATGCCGCTGTCAGGAACCCCCGGTCAACTCCGCTGCCCGTTCTTCTGCATCGGTTTCACCATCGAGGTCAGCTGCTGCGGCGTTGAAGAACCATGTCAGACCTTCTTGGGTACGCCCAGCCGCGACGAGCGCATCGGCGTAGGCATAGAACAGCCGCGCCGGCCCGGACCCGGTGCGAGCCGGATCGAGGTCAGGGGTCTGCAGGGTGACCACGGCCTGGTCGTACTCTCCCAAGTCCATCCGCGCACCCGCGACCACAATGCGCAGTTCGATCGCGTCGTCGCCGGTCAGCGACCGGGCTTCGTCACTGCGGCCGATTTCGATCGCGCGCTCCGGCCGGCCCAGGCCCCGTTCACAGTCGGCCATCACCGCGAGCAGCCCGGTCCCACCGGCCATCCGCCGCGCAGCGCGCAGCTCCGACAACGCCTCGGCCCACTCACCGGCGTGATACGCCACGACTCCGGCAGTCTCCCGTACCACCGCGATCCGCCCGGCCCGCTGCCGTGCCGCCCGGGCGTGCGCCAAGGCCAATCGTGGATCGTCGTCGAGAAGTTGCGCCGCCATGGCCAGATGGCGCGCCACGGTTTCCGCGTTGCCCTTGTCGAGACTCAGCAGATCGCGCCGGATCGACGAATCGAGATCGCCGGCCTGAACATCCTCGGGCAGATCGGGCTCGTCGGGACGCGGCGGCCGCCGGTCTGCTCCCCGGGCAGCGCCCTCACCGCCCCGACGGCGCGGACCGCCCGGCCCGGCATCGCGGAAAGAACTCGACGCGCCGCCCGCCTCGTAACCTCGGCCGGCTCCGCGGTTCGGGCGTTCGGCCCCGCCACGCGATCCGAACCGGCGATCATCGGAACTTTCCCGTCGGCCGCCGCGCCCGCCGAAGTCGCGCCGCCCCCGGGCACCGCCACCGGGGGTATCGGTGCCCGGACGGTCCGCAGCCCCCCGGAAATCATCGCGCTCACGATAGCCGCGATCCGGTTTCTCCCCACCGGGCCGGGAGCCACGGTTGCCGGATCCTCGTGTCTCACCGCGTCCGGTATCCGGAGCCGCACCGAATCGCCCGGCCCGCGAATCATCGGCCCGGAAACGAGCGCGATCATCGGATCCGCCGGACCTGCTGCCGCGTTCTCCGGCCGACCCGGAACGTTGCGGTCGGCCCCGATCGGCGCCGAAACCACGGTCGGACCGGAACGCCCCACGGTTGTCATCGCGTCCGCTGCCGCCGGCCCCACCGCGTCGGTCCCGCGTCTGCTCGCCGCGGTCGCCTCGCGCCGCACCACGGTCGTTTCGGGTGGTGCCGGATGCCTCTCCGTCACGACGGAAACTCCCTCGCCCACCCGGCCGGCCGTCCTCTGATTTTTCCCCACCGGCGCGAGGTGTGCCTTTGCCGTCACCGGCACGGCGGAACCCGTTCTCCGCCCCAGAAGAATTACGCCGGAACGGCTTCCGGCCATCGCTCTGTTCCGGCACGGCGGATCCCTCTCTCAAATGGAAATCAGTCGAATCGATAGCGGCGAGCACTACTCGCCTCGAGTCTAACGGGTAGAAATCCCGTACAAAAACGACGAGAGGGGACCCAGATTCTGGGTCCCCTCTCGCGAAAGTATGTTCCGGCGGTGTCCTACTCTCCCACACCCTGTCGAGTGCAGTACCATCGGCGCTGGCAGGCTTAGCTTCCGGGTTCGGAATGGGACCGGGCGTTTCCCTGCCGCTATAACCGCCGTAACTCTA
>NZ_JADLQL010000007.1 GCF_015477805.1 Nocardia flavorosea
CGCGTGCTGTGCCGCGTGCTGTGCCGCGTGCTGTGCCGCGTGCTGTGCCGCGTGCTGTGCCGCGTGCTGTGCCGCGTGCTGTGCCGCGTGCTGTGCCGCGTGCTGTGCCGCGTGCTGTGCCGCGTGCAGTCTGCAAGGGCTGTATCGAGTGAGTCCGGCCGGGCTGTGATGAGGGCGGAACACCGGCCTGTGCACGAGTTCGCCGAGGTACACGGCGGCCCGCGGTGCGGGTGGAGTGTCGGCATGTTTACGCGCGGGGCCCGAACCGTCGGGGAGATACCGCTTAGTCTGGGTGATATGACCAACCCGAACGATCCCTGGGCACGGCGGCCGGACGACGATCCGACCCAGCGCCTGGGTCAGCCGGGAGAATCGGCGACCGAGAAGCTGCCCACGGCCGATGGGCCGGGCTTCGTGGAGCCGACCACGGCCTACCCGGGTACCGATCCCTACGGCGGCTGGGGGCCGGGGCCCAACCCGACCCGGGAGATGCCGACCTACGACAGTTACGCCTTCGGCAATCCGCAATGGGGGTCGGGCGGGCCGGCCCCGCAGGATCCGTACGGCCAGTCCGGCGGACCACTGCCCGGGCACCCGCAGGAACCGCCGCGGCCGCCGTCGAACAAAACCGGTATCTGGCTCGGGGTCGGCTTGGCCGCCATCGTGCTGATCGGTCTGGCCGGTGCGGGCGCCGGAATGCTGTTCGGTGGTGACGATTCACAGTCCTCCGCCGGTGATACGACGACCACCAGCCGGACGCTCGGCAGGCAGGCCCCGCCGCCGCCCGAGGAATCGTTCCCCGAGTTACCGCCTCTGCCGGGCGACCCGGGTATGCCCGATTCCGGTGATCCGAACGCGGGCGGCACCACCATGGGCACGATCAGTTCCAACAGCGGTGGCACACTGACGCTCAGCACTCTCACCGGTAGCGAGGTCACGGTGCATACGACCGAGGACACCCAGGTGATCTCGCTGGCGGGCGCCACGGTCGACGCGCTGCCCGCCGGGGATCTGGTGATCGTGCAGGGGCAGAAGAGCCCGGACGGGTCCATTCAGGCCGAGGTGATCATCAGCACCGCCCTCGACGGGGGCGGCCGATGAGAAAACCGCGGCGCGCAGTGTGGGTGCCCGGCATTACGCCGGGCGGGTGGATAGGCTAGGCGACGATGACGGCAATATGGTTCGGGCTGGCGGCAATCACCCTCGCGGGTGCGATCGTGCTGCTCTACTTCGACCGGCGCCAGCGGCAGCGGACCGGTCATGCGCGCCAGGTGTGGGCGAAAGCCCAGGGATACACCTATGTATCGGTGGAACCCGCGCTTGCTTCGACTTGGCGGCGCGGTGCGCTGGCCAAGCTCGGATACCTGACGGCGGTCGATGTGGTGACCGGTATCCGCAAGGGCGAGAAATTCGTGCTGCTGGATCTGGAGGATTCCGCGACGCTGGTCGCGGTACGCCGGCAGATCGGCTCGGATATCGACGTCGATATGCGGGTGAAGACGATGAATCCGCCCAAGGACGCCGATCTGGAACTGCTCGGCGCCATCGGTGACCGGGTGGTGTTCGCGACCAACCCGGAGATCGCCCGGCACGCGGTGGACCAGCGGATGGTCGCGTTCATCGAATCGCTGTCCGATACCGTGCAGATGCTGTGGAGCGAGGGCAACTGGACTCTCGGCATGCTCCCCGTCGGCACGGCCGCCAAGGACTGGGAAACCGGTATCGACGCCGTTCTGCGGTTGTCCGGTCTGCTGCACGTACTGCCGCCGGTGACCGAGAACCGCAATGAGGACCCCGAGCCCCGCCCGGCGCATCCCCGGGCCCGGATCCGTTCGGCGGAATACGACGACGACGCACCGGACGGCCCGGACGACGATTACGACGATTACGACGAGTACCCCGACGACGGCGACGGCGACTACGGTCACCCGGGGCCCGGCGTCCGTTATCGGCGTGATGTTCCGGAAGATGCCGCGGACTCCGGTGAGCGGAACACCGCCGGTGACGAGGAATCGCCCCGCCGGCCGAGTCTGGCCGTGGTGCCCGATGCCCGGCCCGCGAACCGCGCACCGCGTCCCGAACCGGCGGGTGCGCGGTCCGGCCGGACAGATGAACCGGATCGGCCCGCCCCGGACCGCCGCGATTCCGCCGCCGACGACGAGAACGCCCCCCGGTTGCCGGGTGGGCCCTTCCACCCCGGTTTCCGCCCCTACCAGGGGCCGGTGCCGCAGTAGCTCCGCGATGACTCGCGACCTGCGGTAACCGTCACGGCGGCGTCCCCGTATCCTGCTCGCAGGGCGCCGAGCATGCGCCGCGACCGAACTCGCCGCGACTCGCCTCCACGGGCGGAAGGACACCGATGATCGAGCAGGCAACGACCGACCGGGATGTCTTGGCCGGGCTGGTGCGCGATTTAGCCGTCGTGCACGGCAAGGTGACATTGTCCTCCGGAAAAGAGGCCGATTACTACGTCGATCTGCGACGGGCGACCCTGCACCATCGCGCCGGGCCGCTGATCGGGAAACTGCTGCGGGAACTGGTTGCCGATTGGGATTTCGACGCGGTCGGCGGGCTCACCATGGGCGCCGATCCGGTCGCGCTGGCCGTGATGCACGCCCCGGGCCGGCCCATCGACGCCTTCGTGGTGCGCAAGGCCGCGAAAACCCACGGAATGCAACGGCAGATCGAGGGACCGGACGTGGTGGGCAAACGGGTGCTGGTCGTGGAGGACACCACGACCACCGGTAATTCCCCGCTGACTGCCGTGCGTGCGTTGCGTGAGGTGGGCGCGACGGTGGTCGGAGTGGCCACTGTGGTCGACCGGGAAACCGGCGCGGATCGCGTGATCGCCGACGAAGGTCTGCCCTATCGCTCCATACTCGGTCTGAAGGATCTGGCACTGGGCTGAACCGACGGGCTGTTCGACGTCGCATCCGGCTCCGTTAGCCTGGGAATCCGTCAGAACTGTGAGTGAAGGGTCGTGAGCGTCGTGGTGAGCATTGCCGGCAAAAAGGGGCACGACAACGTCGCGATGCTCGGAATCGGTGCCTACCGGCCGCAGCGCGTGGTCAGCAACGATGAGGTGTGCCAGGTGCTGGACTCCTCGGACGAATGGATTTTCGAGCGCAGCGGTATCCGCAACCGGCGCTGGATCAGCGGTGACGAATCGCTGCGGTCGATCTCCGTGGCGGCCGGCGGGCGGGCGCTGCGCAACAGCGGCGTGGACCCCTCGCGGATCGGCGCGCTGATCCTGGCCACCTCCAGCTGGCCGATGCTGACCCCGCACGGTGCTCCGATCGTCGCCAGTGATCTGGGGATGAACGGTATTCCCGCCTTCGATCTCACCTCCGGCTGCGGTGGATTCGGCTACGGGCTCGGTGTGGCCGCGGATATGATCCGCGCCGGTTCCGCGGAATACGTACTGCTCATCGGCGCCGAAACGATGACCATCGGGATCGACCCCACCGACCGGGGCACGGCTTTCATCTTCGGTGACGGCGCGGGCGCGGTGGTGATCGGGCCGAGCGAGGAGAACGGGATCTCGCCGACGGTCTGGGGCAGCGACGGCGAGAACGCCGAGGCGATCAAACAGGACGTCAACTTCGTCGATTACATGCAGCGGGCGCAGGACCTGCAGGGCACCGATCCCGAAGTGGAGCCGGTCGGCCGGATGTCGCTGCGGATGGAGGGGCCCCGGGTTTTCCGCTGGGCGGCCGTCACGTTGCCGCGTGCGCTGTCCACCGCACTGGATATGGCCGGGGTATCCAAGGACGATATCGAGGTTTTCATCCCGCATCAGGCCAATGCCCGGATCAACGAGCTGATGAAGAAGAACCTGGGCCTGGCCGAGGACATCCCGATGGCGGGCGATATCGAGAACACCGGGAACACTTCCGCTGCCTCGATTCCGCTGGCTATGGAGGAGATGCTCGCCACCGGTAAGGCCAAGGGCGGTCAGCTGGCACTGCTGCTCGGTTTCGGTGCGGGGCTCAGCTATGCGGGCCAGGTCGTGACCCTGCCGCCGGCTCCCGCCGAGGCGAGCCTGTAGTGATGCGGCCTTTCCGCGCGGGCTATCTGGTCGCGACCGCCGTCACCGTGGCGGGTGCGCTGACCGGCCGGCAATCGTTGCAGTGGGCGGCGAAACCACTGATGATGCCGTTGCTGGCGGCCGATATCGCCACCAGCACAGCGGATATCGCACCACCGGAGCGGACCCTGCTGCTGGGTTCGCTCGGCGCTGCGACTGTCGGTGATGTGCTGCTCATCGAACCCGACGACGATCGCCGGCTGATCGCCGGTGCCTCGTCGTTCGCGGTCATGCAAACCGGATACGCGGCGCTGTGGTGGCGTCGCGGCGCACGGCCCCGAGCGAATACTGTCGTTCCACGCGTACTGGCCTGGGCCGGCGCCGCCGGGATGCTGCGAACCAAAGCCCCCGCACTCGCCGCACCGTTGAGCGCCTACGGCCTCACCCTGGGCAGCGCCGCGGTCCTGGCGTCCGATCCGGCGCTGGCGCCGGGCGCGAAAAACCTTGCCGGACTCACCGTTCCCGATACGGATCCGCGCAGCCGGCTCGGTCTGGGCGCACTGCTGTTCACGGTTTCCGACGGTCTCATCGTGGTCCGGCGGCTGTTCGCCCGCGGGCAGCGGTCACGCCGTATTCTCGAGGGAATCATTCTGGCGTCCTACGGTGGCGCCCAATTCCTGCTCACCGACCCGCGGGCGCATACGCGCCGCTGAGCCGTAGACGCGTGGTACGGCGGTTGGTGTTGGGCCGATGGTGGGTGGATGACCTTGGGCCGGAGGCGAATCGGTTATACCGAGCCGGGAAGCGACGGGCGGTACCGAGCCGTCGACTGCGAATTTCCGGTCGTGTGGGGTTGCCCGGTGCGGTTACTATCCACGCATGAGTTACCCCACCCCGCCGCCCGGGTACGGATATCCCGGATACGGTCCGCCGCCGCCGGATCATCCGCAGACGACCACCGTGCTCGTTCTCGGGATCGTCAGCCTGTTCTGTGCGATCTGCGGGCCGTTCGCGTGGGTGATGGGTAAGAAGGCGCTCAACGAGATCGACGCTTCCGGCGGCACCGTCGGTGGTCGTAGCAATGTGATGATCGGTTATGTGCTCGGCATCGTCACATCGGTCGTGCTGATCCTGTATCTGCTGGCCGTTGTCTTCTTCATCGTGGTGGCGGTCATCGGGGCGGCGTCGGCCTGATAGCCGTCCGCCCGGTCTGCAACGAGCCGGGGCTCGGTTGTCTCACCAGGCGGTGGTGAGGTCGGCGTGCTGCCGGATCCAGGTGTGCATGGCGATACCCGCCGCAACACCTGCATTGATGCTGCGGGTGGACCCGAATTGGGCGATGGAGACGGTGAGTACCGCGGCATCGCGGGCGCCGTCGCTCACCCCGGGGCCCTCTTGGCCGAACAGCAGCAGGCAGCGGCGCGGTAGGCGCACCGTTTCCAGCGGAACCGAGCCCGGCACGTTGTCCACCGCGACCACGCTCAGATCTTCGGCGGTGGTGAATTCCAGCAGTGCGTCGATATCGGGATGGTGCACGATGTGCTGGTAGCGGTCGGTGACCATGGCGCCGCGGCGGTTCCAGCGGCGGCGGCCGACGATATGTACCGCACCGGCCGCGAAGGCGTTGGCGGTGCGCACCACGGTGCCGATATTCGCGTCGTGCCCGAAATTCTCGATCGCGATATGGAAGGGGTGTCGGCGCCGGTCGATATCGGCGACGATCGCCTCCCGGGTCCAGTACCGGTACGCGTCGACCACATTGCGGCGATCGCCTTCCGCGAGCAGAACCGGATCGAGCCGGTCGTCCTCCGGCGGCGGCCCGGTGTGCTCGTCGTTCCACGGACCGACTCCGTGCGGGTGTTCGCCCCATTCCGTGGGTCCGGATTCGGTCTCGCTGGGTTCGGCTGCCATATCGTCGTCGTGCCCGGCGGCTTCGGGTGCCGGTGCGACCGCCGCGGTGGCCTCGGTCGGGCGATGGTCGGGGCCGGGGCCGGCCGATGGCGCTGCGTTCGTCACGGCACGATCGTAGTTCGGTGCACTGAGTCGGCCGCCGTTCGGCCTGGTCCGGTCGGAATTGCCTGTGCCGACGCGATTTACCGTGGGACGCTTTATCGGTGCGAGAAGCCGCGTTGTGGAAACCAGCGTGTGTCAACCCCTCTTTACATAGCAGAAATGCATTGCTCTGTGCTCTGTCCGGCGGTAATTCGCCTGGGAAACGACGTGAGGACGGGGGAATCGAACGGTTCCGCCTCGACTCGGTAACAATTGAGCGGCGGGAATTCCGTTTTTCCTGGCAATATGGGTGCATGACCTCGCCCAGCGACGATCTCGACGTTCCCCGGCGCGTGGCCGGGCAACAGCGCAGGCCGCAGGGCAACCCCGCGACACTCTGGGCCGACCGCGCCGATATGGCCGAGGCCGCCATCGTGTCGCGGCATATCCAGCCGGTGTGGCTGCTGCCCGGTACCGCACTCGGCGTGGTGGGCTGGCCCGCCACCCGGCGGGAACGTTTCTTTCTGACCTGGCATTACTGGTGGCAGGCCCACCTCATCGATTGCGCCGTCGACGCGGCCAATCGCGCACCGACGATCGAACGGCGTAAACGGATCAGGGCATTGGTCCGATCGCATCGATTGCGCAATATCACCGGCTGGACCAATCGCTACTTCGACGATATGGCCTGGTTGGCCATTGCCCTGGAACGGGCGGCGCGGATACAGGACAACGACGAGGCGCGCGGCGGCCTGGGGCCGCTCGAACAGAAACTGTTCGGTGCGTGGGACCCGGCAGTCGGCGGCGGTATTCCGTGGCGCGCCGGGGACGATTTCTACAATGCGCCGGCCAACGGCCCGGCCGGTATCGCGCTCTCGCGGCTGGGCCGCTACGAGCGGGCCGCCGAAATGGCCGACTGGATCGATACCACGCTGCGTGATCCGGAAACCGGTTTGATCTTCGACGGTATCCATCTCCCCTCCGGCACGCTCGAGAAAACCTTCTACACCTACTGCCAGGGAGTTGTGCTCGGACTGGAGACCGAACTCGCGGTGCACACCGGCGACCCGATCCATCTCGACCGGGTCCACCGCCTGCTCGACGCCGTGGAGCAGAACCTCACCAATCTCGATTGTGTGGTCCGCGGCGGTTCCGGCGGCGACGGCGGACTGTTCAACGGGATCCTCATCCGCTACCTCGCGCTCGTCGCGCTCATGCTCCCCGGCTCCGAACACGAGCAGCTGGCGGACCGCCGGATCGCGGCCCGGATCGTCAAGGAGTCGGCGGCCGCGGCCTGGGCCAACCGGCTCGACGTGGAGGGCGAGCCGCTGTTCGGGCACGATTGGACCCGCTCGGCCCAATTGCCCGGTGGTACCGCGGGCGCCGGTGGCCTCAATGCGAACGGCGCGGTGACCTCCTCCCGGGTCGCCGAACGCGACCTATCGGTGCAGCTCTCGGGTTGGATGCTCATGGAGGCTGCTCATATGGTCACCGCGGCGGGGCTGTAGCTCCCACCGTTGCGCGCCGGTGCCGTACGAGCGCGGCAGGGGCGCGCATTGTCCGCCGCCCAGCGCGGGCAGCGGCGTCGTGTCGGCGGTAGCGGAATCCACTTCGAAATCCTCGACGGGCTGAGCCATTTCGTGCCGGTACTGCCGGATTCCGATAACCGTGCCCACGATCAGGAAAACCACCAGCGATCCGGTCACGATGGGCATCAACCAAGAGAACTGCAGAATGAAATTACCGGCGTAATAGCCCATCAGCAGCAGGACCGGCGCCCAGATGATCGCGCCGATGGTGCTGGCGACGGTATAGCGGCGGTGATCCATTTCGGCGGCGCCCGCCACCATCGGGCACAACGTGCGCACCCACGGAATCCATCGGGCGATGAGCACCGCGAAGAAGCCGTGCCGTTGCAGCAGTTCCGCCACCCTGGTCAGATTCTGAGTGTTGATATAGCGCCCGTTCTTCCGGGCGACGAGTTGGTGCCCGGTTCTGCGCCCGACGACATAGCCGACCTGGTTGCCGGCGATCGCGGCGACCATCGCCCCCGCCGACAGCAGCCATACCTGGCTTTCCCCGCTCGAATGCGAGGCCATCACTATCCCGGCGGTGAGCAGCATGGAATCACCGGGCAGGAAGAGCCCGAGGATGAATGCGCATTCCAGGAAGACGAAGGTCAGGACCACGGTCCAGACCAGCGCCGGACCGGCGGAGATCAAAGGATCGAAACTGCCCATCGCGTAGGGCTCGGCCGAGGCGGACACCACTTACCGTACGGGGATCTCGTTCGTGCCGGCCGTCGCGTGGTTCGGCACAACCGGCAGGGGCATGGTGCTGGTGACCGGGTCCGGGTCCACGGCCGGCAGTTCGGCGGTGGAGACCAGGCCGGCGCCCGGCGTGATCTCGGCCTTGCGGTTGGTCAGCTTCTTGGCCACCGCGCTGATCCCCGGCAGGATCGAGACGAAAACGATGAGCAGGAAGATGCCCTCGACGTGGTCGCGGATGAAGGCCACATTTCCCAGGAAATACCCGAGTACGGTCACACCGCCGCCCCAGGCGACGGCGCCGACGATATCGAAGGCGACATAACGCCGGTAGCTCATCTTCGACACCCCGGCGAGTACCGGCATGAAGGTCCGGACGATCGGGACGAAGCGGGCCAGGATGATCGTTTTCGGTCCGTGCTTTTCGAAGAATTCGTGCGTTTCGGTCACGTAACTCTTCTTGAAGAAACGAGTGTCTTCTTTGTTGAACAGGGCCGGACCGATGGCCCGGCCGATCCAGTAACCACACTGGTCACCGGCGAAGGCGATGAAGGTTACCGCGGGAAGCAGGACCCAGATCGAAACCGGAGGATTTTCCTGCGCTGCCAGCAGACCACCGGTGAACAGCAGCGAATCGCCGGGCAGCAGCGGGAACAGCAGACCCGTCTCGATGAAGACGATCACCAAAATGGCCGGTAGCACCGCGTTCTTCAGCCAGGTTTCGGTCAACAGGTGCATCGGGTCGAGCAGTTCGGTCAGAGCCAGATTGCTCGTCACCGCGTCGGTAGCTGCCAGCGCAATCACCCGGCCCACAGTACCGGTTACCACCGGGCCCGCAGGGTGCAGCGGCGCAAACAATCCCCTTATACCGGATGGAATCCGTCTGGCTTAGGGTATGTGGAGAAACAGACAATCCCGTCTGCCGCACTACACGGAGGTCTTCACAGTGCCGATCGCGACTCCGGAGGTCTACGCCGAGATGCTCGGTCAGGCCAAGGCGAACTCTTTTGCCTTCCCGGCCATCAACTGCACATCGTCGGAGACGATCAACGCGGCGATCAAGGGTTTCGCCGAGGCGGGCAGTGACGGGATCATCCAGTTCTCCACCGGTGGCGCGGAATTCGGTTCCGGCCAGGGTGTGAAGGATATGGTCACCGGTGCTGTCGCGCTGGCCGAGTTCGCGCATGTGGTGGCCGAGAAGTACGGCGTCACCATCGCGCTGCACACCGACCACTGCCCCAAGGACAAGCTGGACGGTTTCGTCCGCCCACTGCTGGCCATCTCCCAGGAACGGGTGAACGCGGGGAAGAACCCGCTGTTCCAGTCGCATATGTGGGACGGTTCGGCGGTTCCGATCGACGAGAACCTGTCGATCGCCCAGGAGCTGCTGTCCGCCGCGACCGCCGCGAAGATCATCCTCGAGGTCGAGATCGGCGTCGTCGGCGGTGAGGAGGACGGCGTCGAGGCCGAGATCAACGAGAAGCTCTACACCTCGCCCGCGGATTTCGAGAAGACCATCGACGCGCTCGGCGCCGGTGAGAAGGGCAAGTACCTGCTCGCCGCCACCTTCGGCAACGTGCACGGGGTCTACAAGCCCGGCAATGTGGTGCTCAAGCCCGAGGTGCTGGCCGAGGGCCAGAAGGTCGCCGCCGCCAAGCTCGGCCTGGGCGCCGACGCACAGCCCTTCGATTTCGTCTTCCACGGTGGTTCCGGTTCGCTGAAATCGGAGATCGACGATTCGTTGCGCTACGGCGTGGTGAAGATGAACGTCGACACCGATACCCAGTACGCCTTCACCCGGCCCATCGCCGCCCATATGTTCAGCAACTACGACGGTGTGCTGAAGATCGACGGCGAGGTCGGCAACAAGAAGACCTACGATCCGCGCAGCTACCTGAAGAAGGCCGAGCTCTCGATGGCGGCCCGCGTGGTGCAGGCCTGCGAGGATCTGCGCTCCGCGGGACGTTCGATCAGTGCCTGATCACGCCGTCGCGCCCACTGCGAGATGACGCTCGATCTGCGTGTGCTGGGGCCCGTACGACTGTCGGTCGGCGGTGAGCCGGTCGCCGTCGGCGGGCCCAAACCGCGAGCGCTGCTGGCCGCGCTCGCGGTGAACCGGCGTCGCGCCGTGGCCTCGGCGACCCTGGCCGATATGGTCTGGAACGAGGCGCCGCCGGACGCCTACGCCGCCAGCCTGCAGGTATTCGTCTCCAATATCCGTAAGGCATTGCGGAATTCGGGGGTTGATCCGGCCGCGGTATTGCGCACGGAATCCGCCGGGTACCGGCTCGAGATCGCCGACGATGCCTGCGATCTCGGCCGGTTCGAGGCCGCCCGGGACGCGGGCAACCGCGCCGCGGGCGCCGGGGATCACGCGTCGGCGTCGCGGTTGTTCGGCACGGCGTTGCGGGAGTGGAACGGCCGCGCCCTCTCGGATCTGGCCGGTCTGGGTTTCGCGGACGGTTTCGCCACCGCGATGGAAGAAGAACGACTGCTGGCGGTTTCGGCGCGTTTCGATGCCGAGATCGCGTGCGGCCGGGCCGCCGCGGTGATCGGCGAACTGGTCGCGCTGACCAATGAGCATCCGCTGCGCGAACCGCTGTGGGGGCAGCTCATCACCGCGCTGTATCTGTCCGAACGGCATGCCGACGCGCTCGAGGCCTGCCGGCGGGTGCGTACGGTGCTGGCCGAGGAACTCGGGATCGACCCCGGTCCCGCCCTGGTCGAACTGGAGCGCCGGGTGCTGCGGCAGGAGCCGCTGAACACCGTGGAGTTCAAAACCGCCGAGCGGATGGCCGCCGCGATGACCGATACGGTCACCGAGGTACCGCGTTCGGTCCGCAGCGGACAGTTGCGGTTGCCGGACGGGCGGCTGGTGCTGGTCGCGCACGGTGGTTTCCGGATCGGCCGGATGACCGACAACGATCTGATCCTCGACGATCCCAAGGCCAGCCGCTATCACGCCCAGATCAAACTCGGCCGGGCCGGTCTGCTGATCGAGGATCTGGATTCGGCGAACGGGGTCTACGTCAACGAGCAGCCGATAGAATCCGCGCTGTTAGCCGACGGCGACGCGATCCGAATAGGAACAACTATCCTGGCTTTCCAAGCCGTACGCTGACTCACCACCCCAAACTGTTCACCTCCCCGGGGTGGGGCCCGCCCGGTTCTGGAGCGACAGAGCGGGGGAGCGAAGCGGAGGAGCGTCGGAGTGAAGAACCGGGCCCGAGAGGGCCCCACCCTCGAGCCGCGGAGCGGCTCCAAAATTACCGCCCGTCCCTTCACGGACCATTTATTCCGTCGGCAAGGTCGACAGAGACCTCGCCTCCACTCAGCAGCACAGGTGAACAGTCCCGACTCACCCACCGTGATCGCACCTCTTGGATGCTTCACCGCGAGCTCCGGCCCCCTGTTCTCGCACGAGTGCCGGTCGACCGTCGCCGCCGCGCGAGTGTCCACCCTGTCCCCGGCTCATCCGGGCGAGCTCCGGCTCCTACCCCAGTACGTCGTGGCGGACGATCGTTTCCTCACGCCCCGGCCCGACGCCGATGCAGGAGATCCGCGCGCCGGACAGTTCCTCGAGCCGGTGCACGTATGCCTGCGCGTTGGCGGGCAACTCCTCGAAGGTGCGGGCCCCGGAGATGTCCTCCCACCAGCCCGGCATCTCCTCGTAGATCGGTTTGGCGTGATGGAATCCGGTCTGGGTGGTCGGCATCTGCTCGACCCGTTCGCCGTCCACCTCGTAGGCCACGCAGATCGGGACCCGGTCCAGGCTGGACAGTACGTCGAGTTTGGTGAGGAAGTAGTCGGTGATGCCGTTGACCCGGGTCGCGTAGCGGGCGATCACCGCGTCGAACCAGCCGCAGCGGCGGGCCCGGCCGGTGGTCACGCCCACCTCGCCGCCGGCTTTCGCCAGGTAGGCGCCCGATTCGTCGAACAGTTCGGTCGGGAACGGGCCGGAGCCCACCCGGGTGGTGTAGCACTTGAGGATGCCCAGCACCGTGCCGATCTGGTTGGGGCCGATACCGGCGCCCACCGCGGCACCGCCGGCGGTCGGGTTGGAGGAGGTGACGTAGGGGTAGGTGCCGTGGTCGACGTCGAGCAGTGTGCCCTGCGAGCCTTCCAGCAGCACCGTCTCGCCGCGTTCGAGTGCCAGATTGAGTTCGAGCCGGGTATCGCTGATCCGGTGCGCGAATTTCTCCGCCTGTGTCAGCACCTCGTCGACCACCTGCTGCGGTTCGAGCGCGCGGCGGTTGTAGATCTTCACCAGCACCTGGTTCTTGAACTCGAGCGCCGCCTCCACCTTCTGGGTGAGGATCTTCTCGTCGAGTACATCGGCCACCCGCACCCCGACGCGCGCCACTTTGTCCTGGTAGCAGGGGCCGATACCGCGGCCGGTGGTGCCGATCTTGTTGTTGCCGAGGAACCGCTCGGTGACCTTATCGATGGCCACGTGGTACGGCATGATCAGGTGGGCATCGGCGGAGAGCAATAGGCCGGAGGTGTCGACATCGCGCTCCTCCAATCCCGCGAGCTCGTCCAGTAACACGCCTGGGTCGACCACGACACCGTTGCCGATGACGTTGCGGACCCCGGGGGTCAGGATTCCGGAGGGGATGAGGTGCAGTGCGAAGTTGTCCCCGTTGGGCAGCACCACGGTATGGCCGGCGTTGTTGCCGCCCTGGTACCGCACCACCCACTGCACCCGGCCACCGAGTAGATCGGTGGCTTTGCCCTTGCCCTCGTCGCCCCACTGGGCGCCGATGAGGACGATTGCCGGCATGGTCGTGTCTCCTACGGGTCGACGCGCAACACGCACCTCGTGCTGCGGCTACCTGCCGTAAACGGGGAGGAAGCCGGGAGCACAGTCTACTCGAGGCACCGGAAGCCGCCGGGAACGCCCGTTGCACCAGGCCCGTTGTGCGAGTCGGCGCGGCCTACCCTCTACACTCGTGAGTGACCGGTCCGAGGAGGGTGTTGGGCGTTTGAGTACCCATGTTCTCCGCTGTGCCGATGCTCCGGTGCCTATTGCGCTCGCTGCCCAGCCCACCAGCCAAACCGCGGCTGTTCCGGATACCGCGCTGATCGACGAGCTGTTGCCGGTGCTGGCAGCGGATAGTTTGCCGCGGCTGATTGTGCTCGGTGACGATGCCGCGCTGGCGGCGGTCCTCACCCATCTGATGCGGACCGAACGTCTGCACGTGGAGGTGGGCTATGTGCCGCCCGACCACACCTATGCGGCACGGGCCTATCAGCTCGGCACCGGGAGTGCTGCGGCGCGCCGCGCGCTGGAAGGTAAGGCCGAAGAAGTACCGCTGATCCGGGACGACACCGGCACGGTGCTGGTGGGCCGGGCCAAGATCACCGGCGTGAACGGAACGCCGCTGACCGGCGAGGCATACGTGGACGAGACTCGGCTGTTCTCCGGCGAGGTCCGGGCGATGTTCGTTACCCCGACCCTCGAGCTGCCCGGTGTCCGGGCCGGTGTGCCGCGCCGTTTCCGGCGCCGGCGCTGGACCGCCGGCCGCGCTGCCCAGCTCGGTACGCCCGGGGCCGTGATCGATCGTGACGGTGTGCAGAGCGACCGGACGGTGCCGCGGTCGAGCTTCTACCGGCACCACGAACCCTGGTTGCTGGTTCGATGAACAGTCACCGCCCGGATACCGGTGATGCGGTCGCAGTGCCGATCGGGATCGGCCGCGGGCGTTTCCCGCAGGCTCGACCGGCGGTGGTTCCGGTATCCGGTGCGAGGCGATCGTGAGCGGGGGCGTCACGGCGCTTCGCCGCGGTGCGGTACGGCCCAGCCCGGTTTTCCTGCTTGTCTTGCTGCTGGCGGTGGCCGGCGGTGCGCTCGCCTGGAATGCGGAACTGGATTCGGCCTGGGCGAAGGCCGGTGTTTTCGTCCTGGTCGTCTTCGGCTGGGTGGTGAGCTTGTGTTTGCATGAATTCGCCCATGCTTACCTCGCCTGGCGGGCCGGGGACCGCGAAGTGGAATTGCGCGGGTATCTGACGCTGAACCCGCTCAAATACAGCCATCCGCTGCTGTCGATCGTGCTGCCGATGGTGTTCATCGCGCTCGGCGGTATCGGGCTGCCCGGCGGAGCCGTGTACATCCACGCCCATCGGGTGCCGCCGCGGACCCAGCGGCTGATCAGCGCCGCGGGACCGGCGGTGAACGCGCTGTGCGCGGTGGTGCTGCTGCTGATCGTGCGGTTGTTCGGTAGCGCGCAGGAGAACGCGGCATTCTGGTTCGGGCTGAGTTTTCTGGCGTTCCTCCAGGTGACAGCGACGCTGTTGAATCTGCTGCCGATTCCCGGCCTGGACGGATATGGGATCGTTGAGCCATCGCTCAGCTATCAGACGCGTCGCGGTCTGGACCAGTTCAAACCGTTCGGAATGCTCATCCTGTTCGCGCTGCTGTTCACCCCGGCGATCAACCAGGTGTTCTTCGATGCGGTCTACGCCCTGTACGACTTCTCCGGGGTCTCGGAGCAATGGTCCCGGTACGGCGGATACCTGACCCGGTTCTGGGCGTAGCCCGGCCACCCGGATGACGGGCGCCGCAACCCGCGCGCCCGAAATACCCGGAATAAGCTGGGCCCGCCCGGCGCGGCTCCGGCCGGACGGGCCCGGATACCCCGCCCGGGCCGGCGTCCGGGTATCCAAACGTCCGGTGCGCGGCAGCGCCGTCCGTCGGCAACGCGGCGTACGGGTGGGGTCCCGTCCGAACCGGCACGACCCGGTTCGAACATGTTTCACATTAGTTGAGTGCGGTACGCGGCGGCACGGGTAGTCCACTACTCGGAAAGCCGGTGCTCCCGGGCGGCCGGGTACGCAGGCGTACGAGGTACCACCGATCGGACGGGGCCGGCGAATCCCGAGCGAACACCGATCTCCGGCGCGGACTCTGCCGCGCTACGGTCAATTCTGCGGCATGACATACGGGTTCGGAACGGTCGGCGGGAGCAGCGCTATCGCCGACACCCGCTGCACACCGCAGACCTGCATGAGATCCACCAGGGTGGAGCGGATCTGCGCGAACACCACATGCGCCGAAAGGCCCGCACCCGCCACCAGTTCCGGCCGGGCCTGTTTGGCCACCGACCGCAAGGCACGTGCCGCCTCGGCCCGGTCGGGCTGTTCGCCGCGGTCGGCCAGCACCATCCGACGAACCACGTCGACCGCCTGCGCCAGCCGCTCCACCTCGTCGATCAGCCCGGGATTGAGAATTTCGTCGTCCCGCACCAAGGTCAGCGACCGGCGCAGCAGGACTCGAGTGTTGCGGACCGCGTTGTCCAGCGGATCCGCCGCCGCACGTAATCGCTCCAGGCGGCCGCGTGAATTCCAGTACAGCGGCGAGATACGGCTCACCTCCCGGCCGCCCTCCAGCGATTTGCGCAACGAATCCAATTGCTGCTGGGTGGCGCGCACCGCCGTGAGCGCATCGCGGATCTTGCTCGGATCCTGCTCCAGCAGACCGTGCCCGCAATCGGTCAGCGATCTCCCCATCACGCCGAGGATCGCCGCTGCCTGCTCCCGTGCCCGGCGCACCGGATGAAGCGGTACCGCGGCCACCACCACCACGCCCACCAGCCCACCGATCAGGGCATCGACCATCCGGGACAGGCCCGCGCCCGATTCCGGCGGCATCAACGTCGCCACCAGCACGGCCGAACCGGACGCCTGGATACCGATGATGGGCCCACCGTCGAGGAAGATCGCCAGCCCCATGGCCGCCGCCACCACCAGCGCGATCTGCCACACCCCGGTACCCACCTGGGAGATGAACAGATCCCCGACCCCGATTCCGAGCGCCACCCCCACCACGAGTTCGAGCGAACGTCGCAGTCGCGCTCCGAAAGCGGTACCGATCGAAACGATGGCCGCCGTCGGCGCGAAGAAGGGCAGCGGATGGCCGACCACGTCCTTGGCCAGGAACCAGGCCAGGGCCGCTGCCAGCGAGCATTGCAGAATCGGAATGGCCGATGAACGCAGCCGGGTCCAGGAACGGCGCAGGCGATCGGTGCCCCGCTCCCGGGCCCGGGACAGCGGCGAGGTCGGGTCGCTCACGGGCGTGGAGACGTTCAGTCCAGACCGAGTTCCCCGGCTGCCCGCGGATCACAATCCTCGAGCAGATCCAGGCAGCGCGCGTACTCATCGGTTTCGCCGACGACCCGCGCCGCCTTCGCCAGGGCCGCCACGCTGCGCAGGAAGCCGCGATTGGGTTCGTGCTCCCACGGCACCGGGCCGAAACCCTTCCAGCCGTTGCGGCGCAGCAGATCCAGGCCACGGTGGTATCCGGTGCGCGCGAACGCGTACGCGGCGACGACATCGTGATTGATCGGTTCCGCGGCGTCCGCGGCACGCTCGAGCGCGGCCTCGGCCAGCGCCGCCCACGCGATCGAAGCGGCCGGATTCTGCGCCGCCACCTGCACCGGATCGGTGCCCGCGTCGAGCGCGTCTTCCGCCGCATGCAGTTCAGGAAGGAGTACAGGTTGCGGTCCGAGCAGATCACCGAACGAGGTCATGCGGTTCATTGTGCACGGCCGCCGGGGATGCTCGATAGGCTGGCCTTCTACGTCACATTTTCTATTTGCCAGCAACGAGGGGTACAGGTGCCGCACCCGACCGACGACGAGAATCCGACGCGCTCCGAACCCGCCCCCGGGGAGAGCAATGCCCCCACCGAGGCCCTGCCGCGGGCGTCGGCGAGCCCGGTGAGCGATTCGGACAACGCCGAAGCAGCGGGCGCGGCCGCGGAAAGCGATGCCGAGACGGAAACCATCCGCACCTCCTCCGCGGGAGAGACGGGGGCGGCCGCCGCGCAATCCGGTACCGGTGAGTCGAGCGGAGCCGGCGATGGTTCGCAAGCGCACCCGGAACGTGACGCACCGGCGAGGCCGGGTGCCGGAGAATCGGCGGAGACCGAGCAGGCGACCGTTTCCGCGGCCGGTACCCGGTCGGCCGGCAGTGGCGGGCCGCAGGCAGGGGCAAAGAAGGATCAGAGCGGCGGGTCGGACAACTCGGATGCTGCCGGCGCGCCGGAGTCGAAGACCGAGCAGGACGAGCGGTCCACGATAGAAGCCGTTGCCGGTGCGGAACCGGAGGTTGCCGATGCCGCCGCACCGGCGGCTTCCAGCGAGCCGGCGGGCGCTGCTGCGCAGGCCCGAGACGCGGCCGAAGCAGGAGAAACGCCGGAATCCGATGCAAAGGACCCCGACGGGCCTACGGTCCCCGGCGGGTCGGTCGACGGCCGGGAAGGTGCCGAGAAGTCGGGCTCGGATGCCTCTGCGGGGGGATCGGCACGAGCGGGCGATTCGACAGACGAAGGCGCCGACCGTGCCGCCGGTGAGCCCGACGCGGACGATCTCCGAGTTGCGGCCGGTGACACCCGCGGTGCGGCCGGTGTGTCCGGCGGGTCGGATATTGAGGATGCTGCCTCGTCCGGTGCCTCGGACGGGTCGGCTGGTGGATCGGGCGGCGCGGCCGATGGACCCGAAGCGTCCGACGCTGGGGTGGCCGACGATGCGGAATCCGATTCGGCGGCACCCACCGAAGTGTTGAAGAAACCGGCTGCGGCCGTGCGGGGCAGCGACACGACGGTGGCGAGCGGTGCGCGCAAGCCCGGCGGTTCGGCCGGCGGGTCCACTTCGGGGGCCTTCGATAGGGCGGCTGATTCCGGATCCGAGTCGGCGCCCACCGAAGCTCTGCAGAAGGTGGCTGTCGCGGGCGGTGCCGGTGGCGTCGCGGGGAAGTCTCCCGCCGGGCAGACCGCGGACGGAAGCCCGGTCGATGACGGTACCGCCGAGGGCGTATCGGACACTCCCCGCGCTGCGGGACAGCCCGATGGCGAATCGGCTTCGGAGCAGAAAACCGTGAACGGCTCCGGTGACGCGGAACCAGTCGCCGAGGACGATCCCGACAGCGGGGATCGTCCTGTGGATCGGTCCGGCAGTGAAGAAGGTGCCGGGCGGGCGGAAGCCGGCGCGTCGGCGACAAGCGCCGGGGTCCGGCCGGATGGCACGGAGAGTTCCGCGGCACCGGCCGCCGGGCACAGCGACGCCCGGTCTGCCGATGGGGACGGCTCCGGGCAGGCGAGTGCCGTTACGGAGCCCGGCAAGGCGGTCCATGCCCCGGAAGGGGCGGCCGGCGGGACGGACGCCGAGCCGGTTCCCGGGAACGCCCCCGGCGGATCGGAGACCGGCACCGCCGGGAAACCGGGCGATGCGGGCAGTGCCCCGGAACAAACAGGTGACCGCCAGGCGGCGTCCGGCACCGTCACAGCGACCGGTTCGGAAACCGGCACCGCAACCGCGGAGAGTGCCGACGACCGATCCGGGACGGCCGAGGCCGGTGATTCCGCGGCGGAGGCCGAATCCGGCGCGTCCGATCCGGGGCCCGTCGACGGCGAGGCGCGGACGGTCGTGATTCCGCGGCAGCCACGGCCGGACGAGGCGCGCACCGAATCCATTGCCGCGGGTAAACCCGACCCCGACGCCACCGCGCGGATCGATATGAACGAGGTGCGCAAGGCCGGCCGGCCAAGGCAGGCACCGGGTGGCCCGGCGGGGCCCGCCCGGACCGATCGCGTCGGGCCGGGAGTGCCGGCGTTGTCGAAGCCGCCGGCTACCCCGCGGCCGCAGCCGGGTCCGAAGCGACCCGGTCCGCAGGCGCCGGTCCGGCCCGATCAGCCTGCGGCCCAGCGTCCCGGTGGTCCGCCGGCGGGCCAGCGGCCGGGTGGGCACCCGCAGCCCGCGCCGCAGCGGCCGGGATCGGCGCCCTCGCCTGCCGACCTCAAACCGACTGTCGCCGAACAGCGGGTCGCGCAGGGGCCGCCACAGCGTGCTCAGCCGCAACGGGTGGAACCGGCGCCGGCCCCCGCAGCGGCACCGGGCACCGGCAACAAGAAATGGTTGATCGCGGGCGGGGTCGCGGTGGCGCTCGTGGTCGCGTTGATCGCGATCCTGGTCGGCGTCGGATCCGGTGACGATTCCCCGCAGGCCCGGATCAGTGCGGCCATCGGTGATTACACCGGTGCGCTGGAAAGCGGCGATCTGCCGGCATTGCGCAGTGCCACCTGCGGTGCGCTGCACGACTACTACCAGGGCTTGTCGGAGGATCAGTTCGCGGCGGTCCACCGGCAGGCGGTGAGCGAGGGCAGTATTCCCGAGGTAACCGGTGTCGACGCGGTGAAGATCACCGATCGTACGGCCCTGGCGCAGGTCACCGTGCAAACCGATGCCGATCCGGAGGAAACGGCCCGGACCTTCGACCTGCGAGAAACCGATTCCGGCTGGAAGGTGTGCGACCCGCCCGCGAGCGGTCAGTAGATCGGCTACGCGAGGACGGGAAGGAGCGTGTGCTGCCCGCCGCGAATCCCACGCTCCGCTGTGGAGTGGCAATCCGGGTATTCGTGGCGACTCGACGAAGACGGCGACGGCCTGGCCGGTGAAGTGGCCGAGCCGAACGGGTTCCGCGCCGGCCGGCGGAGTACCGGTGCTGCGGTGGGCAGTTCGCGACTACCCCGGTAATGCGGCCTATACAGTAGAGAATATGGCTCGGAACTGGCCGATGATCGAACGGGCGAACGAGTTCGAAGCGATTCGCGCGACGCTCACCGGCTCGGATCACGTCGGCGCTGTACTCATCGGGGAACCCGGTGTCGGGAAGACCACTTTGGCGCGACGGGCAGCCACGGCAGGTGGTGGGAACATTCGCTGGGTCGCGGGTACCGAATCGGCGCGCAGTATTCCGCTCGGAGTTTTCGCGCATATGGTCGGTGTGTACACCGCGCACGATCCGGTGACCTTCATGGCGGCGGCCCGGGAAGCGCTGCTCGCCGACGGACTCACGATCATCGGCGTCGACGACGCCCATCTGCTCGACCAGCTCTCCGCGACGCTGCTGCTGCAGTTGGCGATCGACAAGGCGGCGCGGATCGTCGCCACCGTCCGGGACGGTGTCCCGGTGCCCGATGCGGTGACCACACTCTGGAAAGACGGCCATCTGCTGCGGATCCATCTGCCGCCGTTCAGCCAGCAGCAAAGCGTGGACCTGGTGGAATCGATGCTGGGCGGGCAACTCGAAGGTTTCACCGCCAACCTCATGTGGGAATCCTCGGGCGGTAACGCGCTGTTCCTGCGGCATCTGGTGGAGGGTGCGCTGGAAGCGGGGTCGCTGCGGCAGGTGAACGGGGTGTGGCAGTTGCGGGGGCGGGCCGCAGTCACTTCCGAATTGGCCGCGTTGCTGGAGGACCGAGTCGAGCAGCTGCCCGAATCCGTGCTGCGGGTGCTGGAATTGCTCACTTTCTGTGAACCCGCCGATCTCGAGGTGATGGCCGAGCTCGCCGGTGAGGAAGCCGTGGAAGCGGCCGAGAACGGCGGCGTGATCCGAGTGGTGGAGGACGGCCGCGATCTGGTGGTCCGGTACAACCATCCACTGTTCGGCGAGGTGATCCGGCGCCGGCTGGGTATCGCGAGCTCGCGGCGACTACGCGGCAAGCTGTATTCTGCGCTCAAACAGCGCCGGATCAATTCCGCCGCCGATCGGATCCGGCTGGCCGAACTGGCCCTGGACAGCGATAAATCCGCCGATCTGGAACTGTTCGAATCCGCCGCCGAGGATGCCATCGGGCTGGCGAATCTACCGTTGGGCGAACGGTTCGCCCGGGCGGCGGTGGAACGCCGCGGCGGGGTGGAATCGGCGGATCTGCTGGCTCGCGCGCTGCTGTGGCAGGGGCACCGGATCGAGGCGGAGCGGACGCTGGCCAGTTTCGATCCCGGCGATCTCGACGAGGTCCAGTTGGCCCGCTGGGGTAGTACCCGGGTGTCGAATCTGCTGTGGGCGATGGGCGATGCCGACCGGGCCGACGAGGTGCTGACGCTGGTGCGGTCGCGTATCACCAATCCCAAGATCGGTTTGATCACGACCGGGCTCGCCGCCGCGTGCGCGGTCAGCGAGAACCGGCTCGGTGATGCGCTACGCGAATCCGAACAGGTGATGCGGGCCGCGCACGCGCCTCCGTGGGCGGTGTGGTGGGCGGCCTTCGGGGGTGGGCTGGCGGCGGCGTTGCTGGGCCGTGCGGCCGAGGCCCGGGAGTACGCGGAGCGGGGCCGGGCGGTGGAACCGCATATCGACGGCCTCAACCGGTTCATGTCGACGCATGCCGAGGTGCTGGCGCTCGTCCTCACCGGTGATCTGGCGGCCGCTGCCCACCGGGCGACCGAGTACTTCGGGTATTCCGCGCCCGGACAATACCTGGCTTGGGGTATGTCGAAGATCCTGCAGGGCACCGTCGATGTGGCGCGCGGCGGGTTCGTCTCCGGTATCGAGAATCTGGAACAGGCGCTGGCCGCGCTCACCGCCGAGGGGGCGGCAGCCTGGATGTTCCCGGCCCGGATCCGGCTGGCCGAGGCCTACGCGGCGCTCGGGCGGCCCGTCGAGGCCGCCGAATCGATTGCCGAGGCCGATGCGCGCGGCGGCCGGCACAGCGCGGTGTACGAACCGCAACTCGAGATCGCCCGGGCCTGCCTGGCGGCGGCCGAGGGGACGGTCAGCACCGCGGTCGAGCGCGCCATCCGTGCCGCGGACGCCGCCGCCCGCGCCGACCAGCACGCCGTGGCGGCGCTGGCCCTGCACACCGCGGCCCGATTCGGCGCCGGTTCGGTGGCGCCGCGGCTGGCCGATCTGGCGCATCGGGTGGACGGGCCGCTGGTCCGGGCGCAGGCGCGGCACGCGATCGCGCTGTCCCGGCGCGACGGCGCTGAACTGGACGCGGCGGCAGCCGATTTCGAAAGCCTGGGTGCCCGTTTGTCGGCCGCCGATGCCGCGGCCCAGGCCGCGAAGGCTCACGATCGGGCCGGGGACCGGCGACGGCTGCTGGAATCTGCGGCCCACGCCAACCGCCTGGCGGCTGCCTGCGGCGGTGCGTCGACCCCGGCGTTGCGCGATGCAGCGCAGCCGCTGCCGCTCACCGCTCGGGAACGTGAGATAGCGAATCTGGTAGCGGCAGGCCTGAGCAACCGGCAGATCGCCGACCGGCTCACCGTTTCGGTCCGCACGGTGGAGGGCCATCTGTATCGCGCCTGCACCAAACTGGATGTCACCGATCGGGAATCCCTGGCGGCCCTGCTGCGCGGCGACCCGGCCCGTTGAAGGTGGGACGAACCCGTCTCCTTCCTTCCGCCGTGTGTGCACAGCGCTCGACCTATTCGGGCAGTCGGCATACGGCTTCGGCGTTGTGGCCGTCGGGAGCGGGGTCAGTCCCCGGCCGCGTTCCCCGCCGGCACCGGTCGGTTCAGCTCTGGCCGCCGATCAGTCCGCCGATCGGCATCGGCGGCAGTGCGCGGACAAGGGTCATTGCCGTATCGCAGTACGCACTGCGGGCGGGTTCCCACGGGTTGGTGTTGCAGACGTAGTTGCCCATCTTGTCGTAATGCGAGGAATGTCCACGGTAGGACCATGTAAGGCCGTCCTCGGAAGGGCTGTACGGGCACTGGTCCGCCGCCATCCCCGCACAGGGGCCCTCGACTCCCCACGGCCCGACCGGATAAGCCATCGCCTGGGGCGCGCCGGCAACAGTGAGCGTCGCGGCTGCCGCCGCGCCCGCGAGCAGGTATTTGATCGTCGATTTCACGCAGTCTCCTCGATGCACAGGTTCGAAACCCTTGCCTGCACATCGTATTCGTCCCGACTTCGTTACTTGCCAGTTCTAAACAATGTTCCCGGTGCAACAGCTGCCGGTTCGACCCGGTTCGCTTCGAAGCGTGGTGAATCAGGGCAATCGCGTATCCGATATACGGGAACCGCCCGGCCCGCACCGGCAAGGTCACTGCGCAAGTAGTCCGCGGCGAGCTGGATATGTTGCCGGTCGAGTCGAGTATTTCCCGGTCCTCGAGGTATCGGTTACGCTGGCCGCTCGTCGAACACCCCGGGGGATGTGGAGGTGCGTATGGGCAGGAAATCCGCCGTCCGATTCGCCGCGACCGTATCGCTGTGCGCGGCGACGGCACTGCTCTACGGGTGTGCGCAGGACACCGGCGGTCACGCCACAGCCGCTGGGCCGGTGGCATCGCAGGTGGCGACGGAAACCCCGCAGGAGCGCAGTCTGCGCATTCGCGACGAGCTGGTGCGGCTGGGTTGCGATAGCAATTCCTGTATCCAGACGTATTTCGCCTGTGCGGACGGTTTGCTGTCCGGTGAGCCCTGCGAGTTCTACCGGCAGCACCCGTTGAAATAGTAGAACCAGTCCAGTTGGGGTACTGGACTGGTTCGTTCGATGTGGTCCTGCCGTACTGCCGAAGAAGCCCCGGATCGTGGCACCGCTGGTCGGCTGCCCGTCGGTCCCACTCGCCGAGTCGAGCGGTTGCGAGGTCACGAACCCGGCCGGGACTGCCGGGTTACCTGCCCCGCTCCGGGATTCCCCGATCAGGCGGCGCGCTTGCGCAACGACGGCGCTTCCCGGTGCGACTGTGCTGCATTCAGATCCCGGTACTCGCGTTCGGTGTCGTACCGCGTCACCGATCCGTCCATGACCGAACCGAGCGGCCGGTACCGTTCCAGTAATTCGGGCAGCCGCGATTCGGTGACCAGGTATTGGTGTGCGAAGAAGGCGAAGGTTCCCACTCCCACGAGTGCCATCAAGAGTGTCATGTTTCCACTATGGCCCGACTGGACTTGCCGATAAAGAGCCAATCGGTCGATACTGGACCTATGTCGACGAGAGTGCTCGGCGCCGCGGGTCTGGCCCGCGATCTGGGGCAGTGGCGCGGCCCGGACCCGACAGCCACCGAGGGCGGCACCCGGCGTCCCACGCGGCCGGCGTACCTCGCCTTGGCGGAGGGGATCCGGCTGCTCATCCACGACGGCCGGGCGCCGCTCGGGATCGCCCTGCCCAGCGAACGCGATCTGGCCGCCACCCTCGGTGTCAGCCGTACCACCGTGACCTCCACCTACGCGCTGCTGCGCGAACACGGCTACCTCATCACCCGGCAGGGCTCGCGGTCTACTGTCGCGCTGCCGCCGGCTATCGCACACGACGGTGGCCGCGCCGGTCGCGGGATCCTGGCCACCATGTCCACCGGCACCCAGCCGGCCGTCGACCTGACCTATGCCTCGATGACCGCGCCGCCCGAGATGGAGGAAGCCTATGCCGTAGCCCTGCAAGGTATTCCGTCGTACCTGAGCACCCACGGTATGGATCCGGTCGGTATTCTGCCGCTGCGCGAAGCGATCGCCCGCCGGTACACCGAACGCGGCTTGCCGACCGGCGCCGATCAGATCTTGGTGACCCTCGGCGCCCAGCACGGTCTGCGGCTGCTGCTGAACGTGCTCGCACCACCCGCGGCCCGAGTGCTCATCGACCATCCCACCTACCCGAACGCGATCGAGGCGATCCGGGATGTCGGTGCCCGCCCGGTGCCGGTGCCGTTGCGTATCGAGGATCCGGATGCGGCCTGGGATCTGGACGGTCTGCGCAGCGCTGCGCGGCAGACGGCGGCCAGCCTGGCCTATCTGGTGCCCGATCACAACAACCCCACCGGGTTCCTTATGGACGAGCCGGCCCGCGCCGAACTGGCCGCGATCGCCCGGGAAACCCGGATGACGCTGATCATCGACGAATCCATGGCGAACCTGTCGCTCGGCGATACGGCCCCGGTCGCGCCGGTCGCCGCGTTCGCGAAGGGCGCCGAGGTGATCACCATCGGTTCGGCGTCCAAATCGTTCTGGGGCGGTCTGCGGGTCGGCTGGATCCGGACCTCGGAATCGCTGATCACCCGGTTGCTGACCACCCGCGCGACCGTCGACCTGGGCACGCCGGTGGTGGATCAACTCGCCTCGGTCCATCTGCTCGAACATGCCGAACCGATTCTCACGCGGCGCCGCGAACTGCTACGCGACCAGCGCGCCGCATTGCTGACGGCGATGGCCGAGGAGCTGCCGGACTGGTACGTACTGCCCGGTGTGGGCGGAATGTCGGTCTGGGCGCAGCTGCCCGCCCCGGTTTCGACCGCGCTGGCCGCCACTGCACCCAATCACGGTGTGCTGCTGGCGGCGGGACCGCGGTTCGGGGTACAGGGCGCGTTCGAACGCTACCTGCGCCTGCCTTATACGAACCCCGAACCCGAACTCCGGCGGGCCGTGACGGCCATTGCGGCCGCCTACGACGGTTTGGGGCCGCGCGCCGGTGACCAGTTGCAGCCGCTCACCTGCTACTGACCAGCAAGCGTGACCGGGGTAAGGCACTGTGCGATACGACATCCTGGAGCTGTAGCCGTAACCCGGGCCAGAGCTGAAGCTGGAACCGGGGCTGGAACCGCGGCCGTGCGTCGGCGACCAATCGCAGCCGCTCACAGTAAGGGGCGGGCATGGCGGCGGCCCGAAACAGCGGCCGGTTCACGTCGGGCCGGATCTGTGCGATCTGAGGTGATTCGTGGGGCCGCCTGCCACTGTCTGGTCAGGGCGTGGTTCAGGAGTCCTGGGTGACCGCCACCGCGGCGCGGGCGATGGCGAGTTCCTCGTTCGTCGGGATCACCAGCACCTGCACCGGGCTTTCCGTCGGTGAGATCCGGCGGGGCTCGCGGGATTTCGCGGTGTTGAGCTCGGGATCGACGACGATCCCGAACCGGTGCAGCCCGGCGAGGGCGTCCGCGCGCACATCGGGGCTGTTCTCGCCGACGCCCGCCGTGAAAGTGATCGCGTCGACCCCACCCAGATCGATCAGGTAGGCGCCGAGGTAGTGCCGCAGGCGGTGTACGTAGACGTCGTAGGCCGCGCGGGCGGTGCTATCACCGGAATCGATGCGGCGGCGCAGTTCGCGGAAGTCGTTGACTCCGGCCATTCCGCGCAGCCCGGACCCTCGGTTCAGCAACCGGTCGATACCGTCGACGTCCAGCTGCGCCGTCCGCATGAGGTGCAGAATTATCCCGGGATCCAGATCGCCCGGACGGGTACCCATGACCAGACCCTCCAACGGGGTCAGGCCCATGCTGGTGTCCACCGGGCGGCCACCGCGCAGCGCCGATACCGAGGCGCCGTTGCCCAGGTGGAAAACGATCTGGTTCAGCGTCTCCGCTGGGCGGCCGAGGAATTCGGCGGCGCGGCCGGATACGTATTCGTGCGAGGTGCCGTGGAAACCGTAGCGGCGGATCCCGTGCGCTTCGGCGACCTGGCTGTCGATCGCATACGTTTTCGCGGCGGCCGGCAGACCGTGGAAGAACGCGGTATCGAACACCGCGACCTGCGGTGTATCGGGCAGTAGTTCGCGGACGGCCGTGATTCCGCGAATATTGGCCGGATTGTGCAGCGGCGCCAGCGTGCTCAGCTCGCGCACGGTCTTCAGCACCGCGTCGTCGATCAGAGTGGGCCGGTAGAAGACCTCGCCACCGTGCACGACGCGATGGCCGACGGCGGCGATTCCGGCGGTGGTGAGGTCGTGCCCGGTTTCGGCGAACTTCGCGAACGCCAGCCGTAGACCGGCCGTGTGATCCGGGATCTCCTGTTGTTCGGTCAGTGTCCGATCACCGGCGGTGTGCTCGATCGCGCCGCCGCCCTCACCGATCCGCTCGACCAGTCCGGACGCGATGATCGTGCCCGAACCCGGTTCCATCAGCTGGTATTTGATCGAGGACGAACCCGTGTTCACCACGAGTACGCGAATCGGTTCCATCACCGTCTCCTGTTCCCCGGTGCGCGTCACTGCTGCTGCGCCTGAATGGCGGTGATGGCCACCGTATTCACGATATCGGCGACCAGCGCACCCCGGGACAGGTCGTTCACCGGTTTGCGCAACCCTTGCAGCACCGGCCCGATCGCGACCGCGCCCGCGCTGCGCTGCACCGCCTTGTAGGTGTTGTTACCGGTGTTCAGGTCCGGGAAGATGAAAACCGTGGCCCGCCCGGCCACCTCGGAACCGGGGAGCTTCGCGTCGGCGACCGTGGGCTCGATCGCGGCGTCGTACTGAATGGGGCCCTCCACCAGCAGTTCCGGCGCCCGTTCCCGGACCAGCGCGGTGGCGACCCGCACCTTGTCCACATCCGCGCCGCTCCCGGATTCGCCGGTGGAATAGGACAGCATCGCCACCCGGGCGTCGATACCGAAACGGGTGGCGGTGGCCGCCGAGGAGATCGCGATATCTGCCAGCTGCTCGGAGGTCGGATCGGGGACGACGGCGCAGTCGCCGTAGGCGAGCACCCGGTCGGCCAGGCACATCAGGAATACACTCGACACGGTCGAAACGCCGGGGACGGTTTTGATTATCTCGAAGGAGGGCCGGATGGTGTGCGCGGTGGTGTGCGCGGCGCCGGACACCATTCCGTCGGCGAGCCCGCGATGCACCATCATCGTGCCGAAATAGGAGATATCGCTGACCGTTTCCCGGGCCCGCTCCAGCGTCATACCCTTGTGTTTACGCAGTTCGGTGTATTCGCGGGCGAAATCCTCGAGGTGTTCGGAAGCCCGCGGGTCGAGCACCTGCGCACCGGCGATATCCACCCCGAGTTCGGCGGCCCGCGCCCGGACGGCCGTCGCGTCCCCCAGGATGATCAGGTCGGCGACCTTACGTTGCAGGACGCGTCCGGCCGCGCGCAGCACCCGGTCGTCGTCGCCCTCGGGGAGCACGATGGTTTTCCGGTCGGCGCGGGCGCGTTCGATCAGCTGGTACTCGAACATCTGCGGAGTCACCACGCTGGTCAACGGAACCTCGAGCCGGCGCAGGAACTCCGCCGCGTCCACATGGGTTTCCATCAATGCCATCGCGGTATCGACCTTGCGCGGATTGTCGGCCGACATCCGGCCGCGGGTGCGATGCGCGACCCCGGCGGTGTCGTAGGTCCCCGAGGCAGTGGTCAGGATGGGTAATCGTGGTTTCAGCCCGGTGATCAGGCGGGCGATCGCGGGGTGGGGGAGCAGGCCCCCGTTCATGACGATCCCGGCCAGCGACGGGAAACTCTGCGCCTCGTGCGCGTTCACCACACTGAGCAGTACATCGGACCGGTCGCCCGGCGCGATCACCACCGCACCGTCGAACAGCCGTTCCAGAATGTGTTCGGCGGTCATTCCGCCCACCATCACACCCAGCGCCTCACGGTGCAGGAGTTCGGGGTCGCCGCTGTAGAGTTCGCCGTCCAGCGCATCCCGTAGCTCGGCCATGGTGGGGGCGATCAGCAGCGGCACCTCGGGCAGGCTCCAGCGCGGGACACCGAATCCCGCGAGCTGTTCCCGCACCGGCTCGAGATCGTCGGGCGCGCACCGGTTCGCGATGATCGCGAGCAGTTGCGCGTGCTCACTCGCCAATTCCGCCGCGCACAGCTCCGCCAACTGTTCGACCTCGTCCGGCGACCGCTGCGCCCCCCGCACCACCAGCAGCACCGGCGCCCCCAGATTCACCGCGATCCGCGCATTGAACCGCAGCTCGCTGGGGCTGGCGACATCCGTGTAGTCGCTGCCGACGATCACCACGGCATCACAGGCCGCCGCCACCTCGTGGTAGCGCATGACGATCTCGGAGATGGCGGCGTCCGGGTCGGCGTGCACCTGCTCGTAGCTCACCCCCACTGCCTGCTGATAGTCGATATCGACGGTGCTGTGCTCGAGCAGCAGTTCGAGGATGTAGTCGGGTTCGGTCACCGAGCGGGTGATGGGCCGGAACACCCCCACCCGCGCGGTGGTCGCGCACAACATCTGCAGCACCCCGAGCGCCACGGTCGATTTCCCGGTATCACCCTCCGGCGATGCGATGTACACACTGGACGCAGCAACCTCGGCCATGAGCTAGAGCGTAACGGTGTGCCCCAGTAAACCGGTGCCCGTGGCCTGGCACGGCCCGGTGACCGCTCGACAAGCGGTCACCGGCCAGATCGTGCGTGTTGCCGGTTGTCTTTTGCGCGAATACGGTCGAACGGCCACGGGTGCGGTCATGAGAATTATCAGCCTATGGAAACCGAAGATGTATTCGTCCCCACGCGACTGGGGCAATTGCACGTTGCCGTCACCGGCCGGGGCGATCCGATCCTCATGTGGCCCAGCCTCCTCATGGACGCCAGTCTCTGGGATGTTCAGATCGACTACTTCGCGCGAAGTCATACGGTTATCGCGATAGATCCTCCTGGCCACGGCAGGTCCAGCCCACTCGAACGCCAATTCACCTTCGGTGAATGCGCGCAGTGCGTCGCCGACATACTCGACTATTTCGAACTGCCGTGGACTTACTTCGTCGGAAATTCCTGGGGGGCGATGGTCGGCGCGACATTCAGCGCCGGCTTTCCCGAGCGCGTCCGCGCGGCTGTCTTCATGAACGGCACGGCATCGCCTGCCCCTCGGCGGCAGCGGCTGGAATATCGCGCCCTGCTCGTTCTGGTGCGTATGCTCGGCGGTATCAAACCACCGCTGACCTGGTCTGTCGTCCGCGCTTTTCTCGGACCGACATCGCGACGATCCCGCCCGGAAGTCGTTCGCCGGGTACTGCGCATCGCGCAGAGAAATGATCCCGATTCGCTGATCCGAGCCGTCCGGTCCGTGGTGCTCGAGCGTCCGGATCAGCGCACCGCGCTCGCATCGATCACCTGCCCCACCTTGGTGATCGCCGGCCGAGAAGACCGGACATTCCCACTGCCCGAGCTCGAGGCGATGGCCGAGGGCATTCCGGGGGCGAACCTGACCGTCATCGACGATGCCGCTCATTTGGTAGCGGCGGAGGTTCCGGACCGCGTCAACGTTGCGATCGACGCCTTCCTGGCTCGGCACAGTCACAGCGGCGGGTGAGCGGAGCATCGAGTTGCCGCGACGCCCGAGCTGGCGCGAGTCCGGCAGGGCACGCACTTTTTCCGATTCCGTGGTGGCCGCACTGGTAGGTTCGCTGCTGACTGTCCAAGCTCGTCTGCGCCGGATCCGGTTCGTGCTGCGGATACCGGGCACACAGCGGGTGGAGGTTGCTCATGGCGCCGGTCGAATCGTATTTCGTGGGCGAGGTCGATACGTCCGCGGTCCCGGCGGCTGCCTCGGCCGACTTCTGGGCTGAACACGTGTGCCGTAACCAGGGTAATTTACAGTTCCGGTTCGCCGACGCACCGACGTTCCGCGGCAGTATGTCGATGCAGGGCGATAGGGATTATCTGCTGATCGATGTGTGCTCCGACGACATCGTGTACAGGCGGACACGAAAAGACATCCGATACGACGACGACGCCGGCCTACGGTTGGCTGTCCCGACCGCGGGCGTGCTCGATCTCCGCCAGGACGACCGGGCCGTGCGGGTTTGTCCCGGACAGGCCGCAATCGTGACGAAAACACGCCCGGCGGATTTCCGCCAGCCGCGAGATACGCGAGCACGCGTACTGAGTATTCCGGCCGGTGCACTACCTCTCGACTCCGGTGCCGGCCCGGTGGTCGTCGACCTGGAACAGGGCTTGGGCCCGGTCGTCGCGGGGATGGTCGGTGGACTCGTCGAACAGCGCGCGGCGCTGGATGGGTACGGGTTCGCGGCCGCATGCCGCATGATCGTCGAACTACTCGGGTTGTGCCTGCGGCCCACGGGCAAGGCTTCCACTACCTTGGGGACGGTTGATCTCGCGGTCCGTGACTACGTCCGCGCGCATGCCACCGAGCCCGAGCTCACGCCCGCATCGATCGCCCACAGCCTGGGCTGGTCGCTGCGGCAGATACAACTGGCGCTGCACGGTACCGGCACAACGCCCAGCCGACTGATCCGCACCGAGCGGCTCGCTGTGTCGTACCGGCTACTGCGCCACAGCCCCGCGGACCGCACCATCGCTGATATCGCCTATACCAGCGGTTTCCGGTCGCTCAGCGCTTTCGGCGCCGCTTTCAAGGAACGGTACGGGTGTGCGCCGTACGCGGTACGCCGCGCCGGTTTCCGAGCAGGAGACAGCGGCTGACGAGCAGACACGCCGTCCCGGGCGGGTACAGGGCCGGTGACCGACAGCGTCGTCGTACCGGTGCAGTGCTCGGCCGGTGCCAGACGGCGCAGGTGCAGTCCGCTACCAGCGGTCGCGAGGAACCGGCCGAGTAGCCGTCTAGCCCAAGTCGCGCAGGCGCGGGGCCAGGTCGCGCTGGAACAGGTCCAGGAACCGCCGCTGGTCGTGTCCGGGGGCGTGGAAGACCAGGTGGTTCAGGCCAGCGTCCAGATACGGTTTGATCAGTTCGACCGCCTGGTCCGGGTCGCTGGCGACGATCCAGCGTTTGGCGATCTGCTCGATCGGCAGCGCGTCGGCCGCCTCCTCCATTTCGATCGGGTCGGTGATGCTGTGCTTCTGCTCCGCCGTCAGCGACAGCGGCGCCCAGAACCGGGTGTTCTCCAGGGCCAGGTCGGGGTCGGTGTCGTAGGAGATCTTGATTTCGATCATCCGGTCGATCGTGCTCACTTCCCGGTCCACCTTCGCCGCGCCTTCGGCCACCGCCGGCATCAGCTTCTCGGTGTAGAGATCCATGCCTTTACCGGAGGTGCAGATGAACCCGTCGCCGGCCCGGCCCGCGTACCGGGCCACCACCGGGCCGCCGGCCGCGATGTAGACCGGGATCCCGCCTTCGGGCACGTCGTAGATGGAAGCGCCGACCGTCCGGTAGTAGGTCCCGTCGAAATCGGTGCGCGCGCCCGTCCACAGCGCCCGCATCAGGTCCACCGATTCCCGCAGCCGGGCGAAGCGCTCCTTGAATTCCGGCCATTGCCCGGCGTACCCGGTGGCGATCTCGTTCAGCGCCTCGCCGGTGCCCACGCCCAGCATCACCCGGCCGGGATACAGGCAGCCCATCGTCGCGAACGCCTGCGCGATCACCGCCGGGTTGTACCGGAAGGTCGGGGTGAGCACCGAGGTGCCGAGCATGATCCGCTCGGTGCGCTCGCCCGCGGCCGCCATCCAGGCCAGGGAGAACGGGGCGTGCCCGCCCTTGTGCCGCCACGGCTGGAAATGGTCGCTCACCGTCGCGCTGTCGAGGCCGTGTTCTTCGGCCAGCACCGCCAGTTCCACCAGTTCCCGCGGTCCGAATTGTTCCGCCGACGCCTTGTATCCGAGCTTCAGCTCACCCATATGCGCCACTCCTGTCGCGTTGTGTCCGCCACCGTTTCCGGCCCGGTTTCGACCATAGCCAGCGCCGCGCACCGCTGCGCCAGTGGTCCGGCTCACCGGCCCCGTGCCGCGGGTTCCGGGCGCGGCATACCCACCGCTGCCGCCGCGAAGCGCAGAATCGACGGGGTGAGCACAGACGAACCGATTCTGTCCTATCTCACCGATATGGACGGGGTACTGGTGCGCGAGGAGCACCTGGTGCCCGGCGCCGACGAATTTCTCGCCGAGCTGCGCGCCGAGCAGATCCCGTTCCTGGTGCTGACCAACAATTCGATCCGCACCCCGCGCGATCTGCAGGCACGGCTACGGCAGAACGGGCTCGATATCCCGGAGCAGTCGATCTGGACCTCCGCGCTGGCCACCGCGAGTTTCCTGGACGAGCAGCGGCCCGGCGGCACCGCCTACGTGGTGGGCGAATCGGGCCTCACCACCGCACTGCACGAGATCGGCTACGTGCTCACCGACGTCGACCCGGACTATGTGGTGCTCGGTGAGACCCGCACGTACTCGTTCGAGGCGATCACCACCGCCATCCGGCTGGTCGAACGTGGCGCCCGCTTCATCGCCACCAACCCCGACGCCACCGGGCCTTCCCGCGACGGCGTTCTGCCCGCCACGGGATCGGTGGCGGCGCTCATCACCCGCGCCACCGGCCGCGACCCGTACTACATCGGCAAACCGAACCCGCTGATGATGCGGTCCGCGCTACGCCGGATCGACGCTCATTCGCAGAGCAGCGTGATGATCGGCGACCGCATGGACACCGACGTCATCTCCGGAATGGAAGCCGGTATGCGCACCATCCTGGTCACCACCGGCATCTCCACCCGGCATTCGGTCGAGAACTACCCCTACCGCCCCACCATGGTCTTGGACTCGGTGGCCGACTTGGTCGGGCGAGTGAGAACACCCTTCACCGAACCCACCGTGAACCAGAGCTGACCCAGCACTTCCAGCGCACCGGACACCGCCCGGGTCAGGGTCCAGCCGAGCCGACCCGCCACACCCGTTGGCGCGTTCACTGAGTTCGAACAGGCCCCGCGCCGAATCATCACGCAACCAGCGCCGCCGCCGAGTCTTACGAGGCCCTGAAAGGTTTCGGCCCGTCCCTGCTGTCAGTGCTCGATGCGATGCGGCGCAGCCGCGAGCATCGAGTGCTGACAGCAGGGACCTAGGGGGCCGAAACCCGCGGCGCCGCAGGCGCCGCAAAATAAACACAGCTCAGCGCAGCGCGTGGTCCAGGTCGCCGAGGAGGTCCTCGATATCCTCGAGCCCCACCGAGAGCCGCACGACCCCGTCCGACAGTCCGATACCCGCCCGGCCTTCCGGGCCCATCGCCCGATGGGTGGTGGTCGCCGGATGGGTGATCAGCGATTTCGCGTCGCCGAGATTGTTGGAGATATCGATGATCCGCAACCCGTTCAGCACCTCGAAGGCCCGCTTCTTCGCCGCGTCCGCGGCGGCCTTCAGTTCGAAGGTCACCACGGTGCCGCCGCCGCTCATCTGAGCGGTGGCCAGCTCGTACTGCGGGTGGGTTTCCAGGAACGGGTAGCGCACCCAGCTCACGGACGGATGTTCGTCGAGGTATCGCGCGATCCGCAGGGCCGATTCGGTCGACTGCCGGACTCGCAGCGGCATGGTTTCCAGACCTTTGAGCAGCGTCCAGGCGTTGAACGGGCTCAGCGCGGGGCCGGTATGCCGCATCAGGGTTTTGACCGGGCCTTCGATGTACTCCTGGGAGCCGAGGATCGCGCCGCCCAGTACCCGGCCCTGACCGTCGATGTGTTTGGTGCCGGAATACACGATCACATCGGCGCCCAGTTCGAACCCGCGCTGCAGCAGCGGGGTGGCGAAAACGTTGTCCAGTACCACTTTCGCGCCCGCGGCGTGCGCGAGTTCGCAGACTTTGCGCACGTCGACCAAGGTCTGCATCGGGTTCGCGGGGGTTTCGAAGAACACCGCGGCGGTGGGTTCGGACAGGGCCGCCTCCCACTGGTCGAGGTCCTCACCGTCGACGAAAACCGTTTCCACACCCCAGCGCGGCAGGATCTCGTTGCACACCACGAAACACGATCCGAACAGGCTGCGCGCGGCCACCAGCCGGTCGCCGGCGCGCAGCAGGGCGCCGAGCGCGACGAAGACCGCCGCCATACCGCTGGCGGTGGCGAAACATGCTTCGGCGCCGTCGAGCAGCCGCATCCGTTCCTGGAAGGTGGACACGGTCGGGTTTCCGTAGCGGGAGTACACGTAATGCGGGTTTTCACCGGTGAACGCGGCTTCGGCGGCCTCGGCGCTGGCGTAGACGAACCCCGAATTCAGGTACAGCGCCTCGGAGGTCTCTTCGAAACCGGACCTGTTCAGACCTCCGCGGACGCCGAGGGTGGCCGGACCGACGCCGTCGGGCAGGACGCGTTCGAACGCGCCGCCGCTGATCACGACTGCCGCCAGGGTAGTCCGAGGGCTCGCCAGCCGGCGCCCCCGCGATGCCCGAATTCGTCCAGCGGGCCTTCGAAGCCGTCGGAGATGTTGTAGGAGGGCGCGATACCGGCCGCGGTCGCGATATCGGCGGCATGTGCCGAGCGCTGGCCCGACCGACACAGGAACAGCACCGGGGCATCGGTGGGGCGATCGCCCAGCGCCGTACGCAGCTGGTCCAGGAACCCGGTGTTGCGGGCGCCGGTGGAATCGACCCATTCGATCAGCAGCGTCGGTTTGGCGACGGAGCTGGTGTCGGGAACTCCGACGAATTTCCATTCGGCTTCGGTGCGCACGTCCACCAGGACGGCGTCCGGGTTCTCGGCCAGCAGTTCCCAGGCCTGCTGTGGACCGATATCGCCTGCGTAACTCAACGTGGTACCTCCTGCGAATCCGCACTTGCCGCATCCGTTCGATGCGCGCCAGGTCGTCACCCGGAGCACCCCACCGCGGAGGAGGGTTGCCGACCAGCGAGCCGGGGCTTGGCGCTGGTGCTCATGACCCAGTGCAAAAGATTGCCCGGATCCTGCCCGGCCTGTCAAACCCCGGTTGACGTCCGGCGCGACCTCATTCGACCGGCTGGTTGCACACCTTCCAGTCGCCGTCGGTCCGGAACAACCACCAGGTGGAGGTCGCTTCCTCGTCCTCGACTCGGCTGGTCACTTCGATGGTCGCGGTCTCGCCGTTGATCTGCACCGGCCCGAATTTCGTGATCTCGATATCTTTTCCGGTCTCGCCGGGTTGCAGCCGCCCGGCCAAGGGTGAACGCGCCGGAACGAAACCGGGGCATACCGCTTCGCGTGGCGGTTCCGGGCCGTAGCGGTTGCTCACATCGGCGAACTCGCGGACCGCTCCCGCGATCCGGTCGGAATCTGTGACATTTTTCTCAGCGGGTGCCAGCAGGCCGGTGAGCAGGATGCCGCCCAGGATCACGGCCGCGATCGCCGCGGCCACGACGAACGGCGTGATCGTGCGCCGTGGCGGGGTGGTATCCGGGTCGGTGGCCGCCGGTTCGTCAGCGGGTCCGGAATCGCTCATACCGATGATCATCCCTGGTCCCGGCAGCGGTGTGTGCCCACACCCCGATAGAATCGGGAATGACCGCGGGTGGACAGCACAGCAGTCGCCGCGGGGACGTGGGAAGACGTAGTGCCGGCCGACCGGCACGGCGCGATGACGGCGCATACAAACCACGCGTCAACTTAGCCTAAGCTAAGTGCAACGCCAGTGATTCTTTCGACCGATAAGGGTGCGCGAAACAGATGACCGAGCAGAAGGAAGCGAACCGCCCGCTTCGGATCGCGATCGTGGGGGCTGGTCCGGCGGGTATCTACGCCGCTGACGCGTTGATGAAATCGGACGCCGACGTCTCGATCGACCTGTTCGAGCGGATGCCTGCCCCGTTCGGCCTGATCCGCTATGGTGTCGCGCCCGATCACCCCCGGATCAAGGGCATCATCACGGCGCTGCACAAGGTGCTGGACAAGGAGCAGGTGCGCCTGCTCGGCAATATCGACTACGGCACCGATATCACGCTGTCGGATCTGCGGCGTTTCTACGATGCGGTGATCTTCTCCACCGGCGCCAACGCCGACCGGGCATTGCCTATCCCGGGTATCGACCTGGACGGCTCCTACGGTGCCGCCGATTTCGTGTCCTGGTACGACGGGCATCCCGATGTGCCGCGTAGCTGGCCGCTGGACGCGGAGAAGGTCGCGGTGCTGGGCGTCGGCAATGTGGCGCTGGATGTGGCGCGGGTGCTGGCCAAGACCGGCGACGAACTGCTGCCGACCGAGATCCCGCCGAACGTCTACGCCGGCCTGAAGGAGAACAAGGCCGTCGAGGTGCACGTCTTCGGGCGCCGCGGTCCCGCGCAGGCCAAGTTCACGCCGCTGGAACTGCGCGAACTGGATCATTCGCCGACGATCGAGGTGATCGTCGATCCGGAGGACATCGACTACGACGAGGGTTCGGAGGCCGCGCGCCGGCATTCAAAGCAGGTCGATATGGTCGCCAACACCCTCGAGCAGTGGGCGATCCGGGATCAGGGCGACCGCCCGCACAAACTGTTCCTGCACTTCTTCGAATCTCCTTCGGAGATCATCGGTGAGGACGGCAAGGTCGTCGGCCTGCGGACCGAACGCACCCAGCTCGACGGCACCGGCAACGTCAAGGGCACCGGAGACTTCCGCGACTGGGATGTCCAGGCGGTCTACCGGGCCGTCGGCTACCTGTCGCAGAATATCTCGGAACTGCCCTTCGACGATCAGGCCGGGGTCATCCCGAACGAGGCCGGCCGTGTGCTCGTCGACGAGGACGCCGACGGCTCCGCGCGGTACATGCCGGGCACCTATGTGACCGGTTGGATCAAACGCGGCCCGGTCGGGCTCATCGGCCACACCAAGGGCGACGCCAACGAGACGGTGGCCTGCCTGCTGGACGACAGCAAGAACTTCGGTGTCGCCGAGAACCCGCAGCCCGAGGCAGTGACCGAGTTCCTGGAAGGCCGCGGTATTCCGTTCACCACCTGGGCGGGCTGGTACCGCTTGGACGCGCACGAGCGTTCGCTGGGCGAGCCCGAGGGCCGGGAACGGGTCAAGGTCGTCGAACGCGAAGATATGCTGCGCGCCAGCGAGCCCCACAAGGTGTAACTTTCCGGCCCGCTCCAGGAGGTTTCCCGGAGCGGGCATCACCCCGACGTATCAGGCATTCTGTATCCGTGTTCGATGCCCATGTGCACATCATCGATCCGCGTTTTCCGCTGATCGAGAACGAGGGCTACCTACCGGAGCCGTACACCATCGCCGATTACCGGCGCCGGATGTCGCGGTTCGAGGTCGCCGGCGGCGCGGTGGTCAGCGCCTCCTTCCAGGCCGACGACCAGAGCTACCTGCGGGCCGCGCTGGCCGAACTCGGGCCGGGCTGGGTCGGGGTCACCCGGCTCGACCTGGACGCCTCCGATGCGGAAATCCTCGATCTGCACGAGGCCGGGGTGCGGGCGGTGCGGTTCAACCTCAAACGCGCCGCCACCGATATCGCCGGAATGACCCGCCAGGCGCTGCGGGCACACGAACTCGTGGGCTGGCATGTGGAAATCTACGTCGACGGCCAGATGCTGGCCTCGCTGCAGCCGGTGATCCTGAAACTGCCCAAGGTGTCCGTCGATCACCTCGGGATGTCCGAGGAAGGGCTGTCGTACCTGCTCGACCTGGTCGATCGGGGTGCCCGGGTGAAGGCGACCGGTTTCGGGCGGGTCGATATGGACGTCGCGACGGCGCTGCGCCGCATCCACGCAGTGAACCCCGAAGCGCTCATGTTCGGCAGCGATCTGCCCGGCACCCGCGCCGGCCGCCCGTTCCGGGAAGCCGATGTGGAGTTGATCGCCGATGTGGTCGGCACCGATATGCATGCCGTTCTCGAGGACAACGCCCGCGCGTTCTACGGTCTGCCGCCGATCGATCGCACCCTCGAGGATCCGACGCCGACACTTCCGCTGTTCGCCCCCTCGCTCCGGGAGGCCGCCCGCCGTCCCGCCTCCGACGGCACCACCCGGCCCCTGCCCATTCTCGATCCGAAGTCGGGTCGCCCGCCCGGCCGAAGCTGAGAACTTCTCAGGCGGCAATCGCCCCGATCACCCAGACGCCACTCGCGAGCAGTGCGCCCAAAAGTTCCACCAGGATCGACAGACCCACCCCCTTGATCGCATGTTTGCTCGACGCCCACGCCTGCCGGTTGTCGGGCATCCGGGCCATTTCCGACAGATACACCCCCACCACGAAACCCACGAACAGGCCGACCACCGGGATCACGAAGAAACCGACGATTCCGGCGAGCCCACCCAGCAGCAGAGTCCGGTTCGGAATCCCGGCCTCCTTCAGATTCCGGCCGGGCCAGGTGTACTTCACCACCCCCGAGATCACCAGCAGCAACGTGCTGATGGCCAGCACCACCCAGGCCATGGTGCCGCCGGTGAGGAAAGCCCACACCGCGACCGCCGCGAAGATCAGGATCACCCCGGGCAGAATCGGCACCACGATGCCGACCAGGCCGACCAGAATCGCCAGGCCGACGACGATTTCACCCCATACGCTCACATCACCAACGTAACCCGAGTCCGGGTGCCGGGTCGGCGGAAACCCGGACGCCGAGAGCGGGACCGTCGCGGGGGGGTCGATACAATCACCGCCGCGCGAGGATCGAGCCCGGCGACGGGTAACCGAGTTGAGGAGGTCGACAACTGGTGCAGGTGACGACTCTGCGCAGATATCCGGTGAAATCCATGCTCGGTGAGGATGTCTCGGAGCTGGTGGTCGACGAATCCGGTGCCTTCGGCGACCGGGCGCTGGCTGTGATCGATACGGCCACCGGCCGGGTCGCCACCGCCAAACAGCCACGGTCGTGGCGGCAACTGCTGCAATGCTCCGCTGCCGGAGACCCGGGCCGGGTGCACATCACCTTGCCGGACGGACGCACTGTCGAGGCCGGTGCGGGCGATACCGCCCGACTGCTCAGCGGCCTACTGGAGCGCGATGTCCGCCTTGCCGATCAGCGGGTCGACGGAATCGAAATGGAGCGAGCCGACCCCGACGAGGTACTGGCCCGAGGAATTGATGCGGCCTCGAACTATGTGACCGGGCCCGTGGCCAGTGCCACTCCGGGAACGTCCTTCGTCGACTACGCTCCGCTGCACTTGATCACCACCGCCACCCTCGACCGGCTCGATATCGAGGCCGTGCGATACCGGCCGAACCTGATTGTCACCACCCCCGCGGAGTTTCCGCCCTACGGCGAGAACGACTGGGTCGGAAAGGAATTGTCCATCGGCGAGGTGCGGTTGTCGGCGATCACCACCACCCCCCGCTGCGCGGTGCCGACCTTGGAGCACGGTGACCTTCCCCGCGCACCCGAGGCAGTCCGCCGCCCGATGGCCGAGAACCGGGTCGCTGTCGCCATCCCGGGCCGCGGTGCTCTGCCCTGTGCCGGGGTATATCTGACCGTGCTGCAAGGCGGCACCATCGGCACCGGAGACCGGCTGGTGATCCACTAGATCGTTCGCGCCGTGGTGGAATTCGTACTGCCGCCGGTGTTCTTCCGGCCGACCGGGTGAGCGGCCGACCGGACCGATATCCGCGCGCCGGGCCATCCGGCGTCGTCCCTCGATCAGCCCTTTGCGATTTCGTCGCGCCAGACCGGGCTGTCGACATAGTGGTTGTCGTACTGCTGCGAGCTGTCCCGGATCTCCTGGACGGTCGCCTCGCCGCGATACACCCGTTCCAGCAGTCGGTAGTAGTCGAACCGGTGCAGGCCCGGTGTGAAGACCACGAGCAGTTCGGCTTCCGAATCGGGTGCCGGGGCGAAGGCGTGCGGCACGGTCGGGGGCACGGTGAGGAAATCGCCGCGTTCGAGCCGGACGATCTCGTCGCCGAGCAGGAAGCGCATGGACCCGTCGAGTACCAGGAACATTTCGGTGGCCGCGGTGTGGAAATGCGAGGGGGCGCCGGGCGATCCCTTCGAGAAGGTCGCCTTGTTGGCGGTGAGTGCACCGCCGGTATCGCCGGCGTCGGCCAGCAGGGTGATGAGGCTCAGCGCACCGTCCTGGAGCGTCGCCGCGTCGCCGGAACGAACGAGGACCGGAGCCGCGGACTGCTGAGTGGTCGTTGCCATGGTGATCTCCCTGTGCTTGTGCGACTCGGCGCCGCGTTCTTGTGTGTCGACAGGTCGACGAGACAGGGCCGGACAGTGTGACATCCGTCGGCGCCCAGGGCTCAGCGTGGTGCGGTGAGTTTGTCTATATCGGCGAGTACGCGCTCGTGCCAGTCGATTTCGCCCTGAATGCGGATGCGGGCGTGTTCGACGATCAAATCGTCGGCCATGTTCTGGTCCGGCCAGCGGCGGTCGATTTGGTGTTCGATACGGGAGCCGCGGGCGCGCAGGGCCGCGATCCGGTCTTCGAGGTAGCCGCGCAGCAGTTCGCGATCGAGGTCGGTGCTGACGGCGAGGGCCAGATCTACCGGGTCCGGGCGGAGGTCGACTTCGGTGAAGGCTTCGTCGCGGAGTGCGCGTAGCTCGCGGTGGCCTTCGTCGGTGATCTCGTAGACGGTGCGCGCGGGGAGGGCGCCTTGCTGTTCGGTGCGCAGGGGCCGGATCAGGCCCTCGTCGGCCATGCGATGCAGGGCGCCGTACAGCGAACCCGGTTTGACCTGGGACCACAGGTCGGCGCGGTCGAGGCGGGCGTCGCGCCGGATCTGATGACCGTGCATGGGCCCGCGCCGGGAGAGTGCGGCGAGGACGAACAACCGGGTTTCGTTCACCAAGTCAGTCTGACACGACTACTCGTATTTGAGTACTCTGCATCGACATGACAGTCCGACCGATTCTGATCGCCGGTGACCCGCGCCTGGTCACCCCGGCAACCCCGGTGACCGTGTTCGACGACGAACTGGCCGCCTTCGTCGAGGACCTCTTCGAAACCAACACCGCCGCCAATGGCGCGGGCCTGGCCGCGAACCAGGTCGGCGACCCGCGCGCGGTTTTCGTCTACGACCTCGTGGATGCCGACGGCCGGCATCGCGGGCATGTGGTGAATCCGGTCCTGAAAACCTCCGAGATCCCGGAAACCATGCCGGATCCGGACGACCTGGAAGGCTGCCTCTCGGTGCCGGGTGAGTGGTTTCCGACCGGGCGTGCGCACAGTGCCGAGGTCACCGGTGTCGATATGAACGGTGCACCTGTATCCGTCGAAGGTACGGGCTACCTGGCGCGCTGCTTACAGCACGAAACCGACCATCTCGCCGGTCGCCTCTACCTGGACCGGCTGCTCGGCCGTAACCGCCGCGAGGCCCGCCGCATGGTCAAACAGCGGCAGTGGACCGAACCGGGGCGCAGCTGGCTTCCGGGCGTCGATCCCGGCATGGACGAAAACTGAATCCGCGGGGTCGAGTCGAATTCGCCGAAGCCGGCCGGGCAATCCGCGCGGCCGGTGGGCGAGGCGGCGGGTTGTGCGCAAGCGCGATGTGGTTCGCATGAGTTGAAACAGCCTGAGGCTGCCTTGTCCGTCTTCGGGGAGATATAGAGTATTACCGCGCCGGTATGTAGTAGCTATGCTACATTCTGTAGGGGTTGGGCGTTGGGAGGCGTTATGATTCCGGGTGACGAGGTGGTACTCGATGTTGCCGCGCTACGAATGCGCTACGACACCACGGAGGTACTGCGCGATGTGACATTCCAGGCGCGGCGCGGGGAAGTTCTGGTGATGCTCGGGCCGAACGGGGCGGGGAAGACCACCACCATCGAGGTTCTGGAGGGATTCCGCGCGCGATCGGCGGGGGAGGTACGCGTCCTGGGGGTCGATCCGGCGCACGGCGACGAAGCCTGGCGGGCGCGGATCGGTGTGGTTTTGCAGTCCTGGCGCGACCACGCCAAATGGCGGGTGCGCGAACTGCTCGGTCATCTCGGTGCCTTCTATCGGCCCTACTCCGACGAGCGGGCCCGCAAGCCCTGGGATACGGCGGAACTCATCGAACTGGTGGGGCTCACCGAGCAGGCGGGCGCCAAGATCTCCGCCCTGTCCGGTGGGCAGCGGCGACGGCTGGATGTGGCGATCGGGATCGTCGGCCGGCCGGAATTGCTGTTCATGGACGAGCCCACCGCCGGTTTCGACCCCGCGGCCCGGCGGGATTTCCACGATCTCGTGCACCGGCTCGCCGACCTCGAGGACACCACGGTGCTGCTCACCACCCACGACCTGGACGAGGCGGAGAAGCTCGCCGACCGGATCCTGATCCTGGCCGGTGGGCGGATCATCGCCGACGGTTCGGCCGATGAACTTTCCCGCAGTATCGCCGGGGAGGCCGAGGTGCGCTGGACCGTGGGCGATCAGCGGTTCGTGCACACCACCACGGAGTCGACGAAATACGTGCACGAACTGTTCGAACAGCACGGCGACCGGATCGGCGATCTCGAGATTCGGCGTGCGTCGCTGGAGGACACCTACATGACATTGGTCCGCCGGCATGAATCCGGAGAGCCCGGGGCAGCGATACATACTCTCGCGGAGGTCACCCGATGAATCCCACCGCCACCGCCGTTCGCGGCGGTTTCGCCCGCGCCTGGATCGAACTACGGCAGATGTACCTCAACGCACCCGAACTCATCGCGCAGTTCCTCACTCCCGCTCTGGCCCTGTGTGCGCTCTACCTATTGCGCAACCGGGAGTACACCGACAGCGGACTGTCGATCGCCGAACTCGCGCTTCCCGGGCTGCTCGGCAGCATCATCGCCTTCAACGGCCTGTTCGCGATCACCAATGTGCTGGTGCTCGACCGCGAGGACGGCACTCTCTTGCGGGCCAAGACCATTCCGAACGGCATGGTCGGATACTTCGTCGGCAAGATCACGACGGCGGCGGGATCGGTTCTCGTGCAGGTGCTCGTGGTACTGATAGCCGGCCTGCTGATCATCGGCGGATCTTCACTGGACGGCCCCGGCGCGTGGTTCACGTTCGGCTGGGTGATCCTGCTCGGCCTGCTCGCCACCCTGCCGGCCGGCGCGATCCTCGGTGGAATTCTCGAGGGCCCACGCGCAACCTTCCTGCTGACCATGCCGCTGATGGGACTCATCGCGATCTCCGGGATCTTCTACCCGATCACGGCGCTGCCCGGATGGTTACAGGCCGTGGCGCAGGTCTTCCCGATGTACTGGGCGGGCCTCGGTATGCGGTCGGCACTGCTACCGCCGGATACGGTAACCATCGAGATCGGCGAGTCCTGGCGGCATCTCGAAACCGCCGCCGTACTGGGGGCATGGGCCGTCGTGGGCCTGCTCATCGCGCCGGTAGTGTTGCGACGCATGGCGCGTCACGAATCAGGGTCGAGTATGGCCGCCCGGCGGGAGAAGGCGATGCAGCGTGCCTTCTGAGGTCATCTACAACCGCATCGCGATGTTGCGCGCCGAGCGCGGTATCTCGCGGCGGCAGCTGGCCGAGGCGCTGGGCGTCCACTATCAGACCGTCGGCTACCTCGAACGCGGCGAATACAGTCCCAGCCTGCACCTGGCGCTGCGGATCGCGGCGTATTTCGAGGTGGCGGTGGAGGTCGTGTTCTCCGTCGAACCGTTCCCACGTCTCGGCTCGGGCAGCGAAACCGCCTGACCCAGGCCGGTCGCGTTGGTTACCGAATCACTCCGGCTGTTGACTCGCCTGCGCCTCGATGCTCGAACGGAGTCCCAGAATTTCGGTCTTCTGGGCCCGGAGCCGGGCGATCCCGGCGTCCAACTGCGCTGTCCGTTCGTCGAGTTGCGCCAAGGCGGCCGCCCGGTCGGCATCGGAGGCGCCGGCGGGGTCGATACATGCGACCTGCAGTATCGCGGAGGCTTCCGACAGTGACAGGCCGGACGCGAGTAGACAGCGTATGTGGTCCACCGTCTGGATATCCTCGGCGCGGTAGTTCCGGTACCCGTTGGAATCGCGTCGGGGCGCGAGGATCCCGGCGCCTTCGTAGTGCCGGAGCATTCGCGGGGTCGCCCCGGTGGCCCGGCTCAGATCGCGTATCCGCATCCGGCTGCTCTCCTTGACATTGACATTGGTGTCAAACCTTAGTTTGGCCCGTATGACAAACGAAGACAGCCGGCCGAAGGTGATGCTCGTCGTCGCCCATCCAGACCACGACTCGGCTACCTGGGCGGTCGCGCGGGCCATCGAGCAGGGCATCCGGGCCGGTGGAAATACCAGCGCCATGATCCACGACCTGGCGGCGTCCGGGTTCGACCCGGTCTACGGAAAGGCGGACTTGGCGCACCACCGCGGGCTTTCGGGACTGCCCGCCGACGTCCGGCGTGAACAGGAACTGCTCGAATCGGCCGACGTGACCCTCGTGCTCTTCCCGGTCTACTGGTGGTCCATGCCCGCACTCGCAAAAGGCTGGTTCGACCGGGTATTCGGGGCCTACGACGATGTTGCGCACGATAGCCCGAGCGCGGTACAGCAACTACATCTCGTCGCATTGGCCGGTCTCGGCGAAGGCACATTCGACCGGCACGGATACAAGTCGGCGTTGACCAACCAGACGATGCACGGCATCGCCGACTACTCCCGCATCGGCGAAGCGACTATCGAATTCCTCTACGACACCGAATCCAAGGAGCCGGCGGTCCACGAGCAACTGATCGCCCGGGGATACAGGATCGGGGCCGAGATGGCTCTGCGCGCGCAGACGACCCGCAACCGGGTGGCAGTTCGAGCGATCGCCACCGGCAGCCTGATGTGAACCGAGCACACTCACATTTGCTCGCGGTGTCAGTAGAGGAAGTCTGCGAGAATGCCGGCAACCTCGGCGGGGGCCGTGGAGGGCGCGAAATGCATCTGCCCCGGAAGCGTTTCGAGGCGGGCGTTGGGCAGCACCGCGGCGAGTCGTTCGACGGTTTCCGGCATCGGTTGCCAGGTGTCCGAACCGCGCATGAGCAGCGTCGGGGTCGTCACCGACGACCAGCGGTCCAGGTAGCTGGTATCACCGGCCATCGATTCCAGATCCCGGCTCCAGCCATAGGAGTCGTCGGGCGTGTCTTCGGCCGCCGTCGCCGCGGGCTGCTCGAGCAGTTCGGCAGGCACCCGGGCCACTTTCTCGGCCAATAACCGCTGGGCTTCGTTGTGATCCCCGTTCGCGGTGAGCTGTTCGAACCGCGACAGCACGGGCGCGAGCTCCGCCCCCGCCGCGTACAGCGGGGGCTCCCACAGCGTCAGCGAGCGGACCGCCAGCCCGGACGCCGCGGCATGCAGGGCCACTGTCGCACCGTACGACATACCCACGAGATGGGCCGGCCGGCCGATCATGCCGATGATCGCGGCCAGATCGCGCACTTCGTCCGCGAAATGCTTCGGGCTGTGCCCCGGTCCGCTCGGGGCATAACCGCGCCGGGCCGGCAACCACAGATCGAACCGGTCCGGCAGCTGCTCGGCCACCGGTTGCCAGGAATGCAACCCGCCGCCGGAACCGTGGATCATGATCACCGGTGACCCGTGCCCAGCCCGGTGATAGCGGATCACGGTTCCGTCGAATGATTCGAAGCTCGCGGGCGGCAGATCGGTGAACAACGGCATGCGCATACTCTCGCAAAAGTCGTACCCACCCCTCCAGCGAATTGGTGTCGCGATTCCGATGCCGGGTTATGCCGGCAGACGCTACCCGGCTACGGCATCAGCACCAGCCCGTAGCAATGCACTGTCCGCCGCATGCATGTGACGATGATCGATCGAGGCGATCCGCTGTATGCCGGGCCGCCCGGCAATGGTGAGGACCGACGCATCGGCGGCACCGGGAGACAAACCGGCTACTGATGTGCCCATGCGGCGACTCGCCGCCGGTCCGCAGTGGTGAGTCCACGACAATCGGCTCGAGTCCGCCGTCGGAAAATCAGAACAGGGTCGGTTCGCCGAAGCCCGAGGTGCGTTCGATGGCGAGTAGACGCTGTTTGGTCGCAGTACCGCCGGGTGCCGAGAAACCGTGCAGGGCGTGGTCGGCGGCCAGGACCCGGTGGCAGGGAATGATCAAGGGGATCGGGTTGCGGCCGAGTGCTCGGCCGACGGCCTGGGCGGCGCCGGGCGTGCCGATGCGGTCGGCGACCTCGCCGTAGCTCAGAGTGCGGCCCGGGTCGATGGCGCGGGTGACGGTGTAGACCGCGCGGTGGAATTGCGGGAGGCCGGTGAGATCGAGCGGGATCCAGCGCAGATCGTCGAGGTCGCCGTCGAGGTGGGCGCGGATCCGGGTGAGCACCGCGGCGCGCGGTCCGGCTTCGGGAGCCGGGATCCGGCGGGCGTTGTCCGGGAGCGGGGTGGACTGCGGATCGGGGCCGGGCAGCAGGAACCGGACGACCGTGTCACCGTGCCACGCGACGGCGCAGCGGCCGATCGCAGTATCGAAATCCGTCGCATCGAATGGGGCGCTGCCGGGCATGTACACAGTCTGCCCGGACCCACCGACAGCTGCGGAAACGGATCGATCGCGGGCGAGACCGTGACGCAGCGCGGTTGTTGTCCTACTGTCAATATGTCCGCGGGCGGCCGCGGGCGGACACTGGATCGACGACGAACCGAGGTAAGGCGTGAGCACACCATCCACCGCCAAGCAGGGCCCGCTCGCGGGCATTCGCGTGATCGAACTGGCCGGGATCGGTCCGGGGCCGCATGCCGCATTGCTGCTCGCCGACCTCGGTGCCGATGTGGTGCGGATCCAGCGGGCCGGTCAGCTCCCGGGCGGCGCCGACCGCCCGACACTGCGTGGCCGCACCGTCGTGGAGGCGAACCTGAAGGACCCGGCCGATATCGAGAAGGTGCTCGGCCTGGTGGAGAAGGCGGATGTGCTGCTCGAAGGCTTCCGCCCGGGCGTCACCGAACGGATGGGGCTGGGCCCTGATGCCGCCCTGGAGCGCAACCCCCGCCTGGTCTACGGCCGGATGACGGGCTGGGGACAGTTCGGCCCGCTGGCCGACCGCGCCGGGCACGACATCAACTACATCAGCCTCACCGGTGTCCTGCACGCCATCGGCCGGAAAGGCGAACGTCCGGTACCGCCGCTGAACATGGTCGGCGATTTCGGTGGTGGTTCGATGTTCCTGGTGTTCGGTGTTCTCGCCGCCTTGGTGGAGCGTCAGAACTCCGGTAAGGGACAGGTCATCGATGCCGCCATGATCGACGGCACGCTGGCGCTGTCGCAGATGATCTGGGCCTTCCGCGGGATGGGCGCGTGGAGTTCGGAACGCGGCACCAACCTGCTCGACACCGGTATGTCGTTCTACGACACCTACGAGACTTCCGACGGCAAGTACATGGCGGTCGGTGCGATCGAACCGCAGTTCTACGCGCAGCTGCTGGCCGGACTGGAAATCGACCCCGAGGGCCTGCCGTTCCAGATGGACCCCGCCGGCCAGGACGAGCTGAAGAAACTCTTCACCGAGAAATTCCGCGGCAAGACCCGCGACGAATGGTCGGAGATCTTCGCCGGCACCGACGCCTGCGTCACCCCGGTCCTCACCTTCGAGGAAGCCACCGAGAATGAGCACATCGCCGCCCGCGGCTCGCTGCTCGAACTGGAGAACGTCACCCAGCACGCACCCGCGCCGCGCTTCTCCCGCACCCCCAGCGGTGTCCCGACCCCGCCGCCCACCGAGTCCACGCCGATCGATGCCGTCTGGACGGACTGAACAACAGGCGGGCCGGTTCGAGCTGCAACCCGAACCGGCCCGCTCTCTGCTGTCTCTCTGTGGTGAGCGTGCCGACTGCGCGGACGGCGTTCAGAACCAGGTGGTGGGCCGGAGGTAGTTGGCCAGGTCCACCAGGGCGTAGCGGTGGCGGCGGCCGGGTGCCTGCCGGGCCAAGGTGCGCAGGCCCTTTTCGGTGGCGTCACGGAGAGCGTTCTCGGTGAACGCGATATCCATCAGCGGCGGGTTCGGGGCCTGCGGGGTATTGCCGGCCTGCAACCAGGCCAGGGCGCTGCCCAGGACGATGACCCGTAATTGCAGTGCGCGGCGTTCGTCGGGCGGGAGTGTCTCCACTCGCCGGGCGGCGCGGCGAACGGTGTGTTCCGCAAGATCGGCCACGGGGGCGCTGGTGAGCAACAGCAGTACCGCGGTCATCCGGGCGGTGGTGAAATAGCGGGAGGAACCGGGCACTTCGTCCAGCGCGGTAACCGCCTCGGCGCAGCGGCCGGTGGCCGACAGGAGACGGGCCAGACCGAACGCCGCGCTCACCAAACCGTGATCGGTGCGCCATGCGGTGGCATAGAAATTCTCGGCGTAGGCGCGCCAAGCCTTGGTCTCGCCCGGATCCCAGTGCTGGAGTACGAGCTCGGCGGTCGCGGCGAGCGCCAGTTTCGGTGCCAGTTCGCCCGGCAGCATCCGCAATACGGCATCGAAGGCGGCATACGCCTTCTCGTAGTCGTTTTCGCGCAACCCGGCGAGCCCGGTGTACCAGTCGATACGCCAATCGCGGCGGCCGGTGCGCCCGATCGCGTCGAGCAGTTCGCCCGCATCGCCGATCCGGCCCGAATCGAGCAGGATACGGGCTTCGGCCAGCCGCAGCTCCAATTCCAGGTTCTCCGGGGCGGCCGCCGGGTCGCGCGCCAGCTCTTCCCGCGTTTCGTCCAGCGCGGCCAAGGCCTGATCGGGTTCGGCCTGCAGGATATCCACCAGCCGGCGGGCGGCCGGATCGTTCGGCGACGGCAGCGGAACCGGCAGCGCGGCGGCGATATCCGTGGCGGCGAGGGCGGTGTCGTGGTCGGCGCCGTCGGCGTACGCGTCGGTCAGGCCGATCAGCTGCTCGGTGCCGAAAGCGGTGCGCTGTTCACCGAAAACCAGCGACCGATGCGGATGCTCGGTTCCGGTGTCGAAGGCGAGAATTTCGCGCAGCACCCCGGCCAGCTGGCCGGCCATCGCACCGGCTGTCGGGAATCTGCGGTCCGGTTCGGGATCGGTCGCGCACAGCAGCAGCCGGTGGAGTGATTCGTACCGGGCCAGGACCGGTTCGTCCGCCGGAGCCGGTAAACCGTCGCGGTAGGCGCCGTGCTCGGTAGCGATGTTCAGGGTCAGTACGGCCAGCGTCCGCCCGACCGTATAGATATCGGAGGCGACGGTCGGCCCGGTGCGGGCGATCTCGGGAGCTTGGAAACCCCTGGTGCCGTACAGGTTTCCGTACGCATCGATCGGCGCCACCGCACCCAGGTCCAGTAATTTGACCTGGTCCTCGGTGACCATGATGTTGTCGGGCTTCAGATCGTTGTAAGTGAGCCCGGTGGCATGCAGGTAGTCGAGGGCGGGCAGCACCTCGAGTACATAGGCGATCGCCTGCGCCACCGGAAGCCGTTCGGGGCGGCGGTGATCGTCGAGCATACTGCGCAGTGACCGGCCACCCACGTACTCCATGACGATGAACCCGATCCGCTCACCCTGCGGGGGTTGATGTTCGACGAAGTTGTGGATCTTCACGATGCCCGGATGGGCGACCTCGGCGAGGAACTCCCGCTCGGCCACCGCTACGGCCTGCGCTTCGATGTCCTCGGCGTGCAGCAGACCTTTGAGCACCACCCAGCGGTCGCTGACATTGCGGTCGATCGCCAGATAGATCCAGCCCAGCCCGCCGTGCGCGAGGCAGCCCTGGATTTCGTACTGTCCGGCGACCATATCGCCGGGCCGCAGGCTCGGCCGGAAATCGAAGTGCGCACCGCAGTTCGCGCAAGTCCCGCGCGTGGTGGCCGGCCCGCTCGCGCTCGCCCGGCCCACCGGTTTCCCGCACCGCCAGCAGAACCGCTTCCCTTCCGCGACCACCGGGTCGGCCAGGACCGCCGCGGCCGGGTCGGCGGGTTCTACCGGCGGAACCTCGACCAGACCCGCCACCAGTGTGCGCACGGTGGGCCGGGAACGCACGGTCCGGGTACTGCGCCCGGTACGCACCTGGCCGCCACTTCCCCGGCCGGATCCGAGGCTCGTTCCGGCCCGCAACTCGCTCGACCCCACGGCCGCGGTACCGGTACCCATATCTGTGGTTCCGGGGACCGCCGCGGTGTCGGGCGCCGCGGCCGTGCCGGGCGTACCGGGGGTGGCTGCGGTCCCAGCGGCTCCCGCGGTGCCTGGCGACTCGTCTCGCCCATGGCCGGAAAGTTCTCCGGCACCGGATGCTGCGCTGGTACCGGACACTGCGCCGGGCTCACGGCCGCGGGGATCGCCGGGACCAGGGGCAACGATGTGCCCGGGGACGACGGTGGAACCAGGAAGCCCGGTGCCGACGGCGCGGGTGTCCGGCGGCTCCGGGTCGGCCCCGGAGCCGGGGCGGTTGCCGGACTCGTCCGTCGCCACCGGAATCAGTCCCGATAGGTCGCGGGCGGGGGCGGCGGAGTGGGGCCGAGGGCCGAGAGCCACTGGCTGTACAGGCGGCTCCAGGTGCCGTCGGCGCGGATCCGGTCGAGGGTGCCGTTGACGAATCGCACCAGATCCTCGTCACCCTTCGGGATTCCGATCCCGTACGGTTCCACGCTGATACTCGGGCCCACAAGTTCGGTATGCGGGTCCTGCGCCGCGAGGCCGGCCAGGATCGAATCATCGGTGCTCACCGCGTCCACCTGCCGTTGCTGCAGCACCACCAGGCAGTCGGCCCAAGTGGGCACGGTGAGAATGGAGGCTTCGGGCTGGATCCGCCGGATATGTTCGAGCGAGGTGGTGCTGCGGATCGTGCAGACCCGTTTACCCGCCAGATCTTTCAGGCTCTCGATACCGGAATCCTGTACCGCCAGTACGCGCTGGTGCGCCTGCAGGTAGACCGTGGAGAACGCCACTCGCTGCAACCGCGCGCAGGTGATGGTCATCGTTTTCACCACCATATCGACGCGGCGGTCGATGAGCGCGTCCTCCCGCTCTTCCGAACCGAGGCTGCGGTATTCGATCCGGTCGGGGTCGCCGAACAGGTCCCGGGCGACCTCGCGAGCGATATCGGCGTCGAATCCGACGATGACACCGCTGTCGGGGTCGCGGAAGCTGAACAGGTTGCTGCCGGTGTCCAAGCCGACCACGAGGCGGCCGCGGGCCCGGATGCGGTTCAGGGCGGGCCCGGTTGCGGCGGGGCCGGCGGGGCGCAGGCTCGCGGTGGGATCACCGCAGTCGGGATCGTCGGGCACCCGGACCGGGGAGTCGGCGGGGATCGCCGTCGCCTGGGCCGGTAGCGGCGGTTCGGCGTAGTCGCCGTGCGGTGTCTCGCTGTGCGGGCCGGGGCCGGTGGCGCAGCCGGCCAGCAGCAGCGCGGTGCAGACGATCGCACCCCGCAACGGCCAGGATCGGAGGCCGGGCCGTGGCCGGGCGGGACCGGTTCGGCGCGGCCGCGACCACACGGCCGGGTGGAGCGGGTTGGGGGCAGGTCTCATCGATACTCCCGCAGTCTCGGCCAGATTCCGAAGGCGATATACGCCGCGGCCGCGATTCCGAGAATCACCGCACCGGGCGCCAGGTAGTCGAGTACCCGGGCGCTGTGGAAAATATTGCTGCGTAGCGTGTCCCGAGTTTCGGCGATACCGGAGGCCAAGGCTTTGTCCAGCGCTTCCACATGGACAGTGGCATTCTCGGCGCCGGGCGCGGTGGCGATCGTAGCGGCCCGGGCGAATTCGCCGCGATTGAGTGTTTCGTTCATCCGCTGATGCGCCGCCAGCCAGTGCAGGAGGGCGGCGCGGGCCTCGGTGGTCGCGCGGTCGGTGTGCCCGGCGAGTAGTTCGTTGAGCCGGGTTATGTTGGCATCGAAGGTGTGGTCGTAATCGCCGGTGGTATCGCGCCGCACCAGTTTCAGGGTTTCCGCGGAGCGCGCCTGCTGCGCCAGGATCCGGCTCTCGGTGAGCCGCGCGGCCGGTACCGTGCCGTCGGATCGGCCACTCGACATCGCCGACGCCGATACAGACCCCGCGATCACCGTCCACAGCAGCAGGATCAGCACCCCGCCGGATGCCAGCAGCAATCCCGGGTTGAACGTCCGGTGCCAGCGCCGCGCCATCATCCGCTGCGCCCAGACCAGCGCTGTCAGCGCCGCCAATAGCGACACGATGGCGAGCAGCGGTGGCCGGACGTGCCGGTCCTGCGCCTCGTCCACGGCGTCCGCGCGCCGGACATAGAGTTGCTCTGCCATCGGCAGCAATTCGCTCTGCATCTGGTGTGACGCCTCGCTGAGGTACGCGGCCCCGACCGGGTGACCTTCGCGGTTGTTCGCCCGCGCCGTCTCCACCAGACCCGAATAGACCGGCAATCCGGAACCGATACCGATCCGCTGCCGGTCGTCCTCGGCCCCGTCACCGGACAGGGTCACCAGTTCGGCGCCCGCTTCGCCCAGTGCCTGGCTGTAGCGGTCGCGCACCTGCTGTGGTTCCAGGCCCCCGGAGATGAAGGCGGTGGCCGCCGCGGCGTCGGCGACCGAGAGTGAGGTGTAGAGCCGGTGTGCGGCATTGGCATCGGGTTCGGTACCGGCGAGCAGGATGTCGAGATCGCGCTGACGGTCGTGCACCGTGGCCGCGGTGGTCGCCCCGGCCCCCAGGCACAGGACGACCAGCAGCAGTCCGACCCCGATCAGCCGCCCCGGTGAAGATTTCGCGAACTGGCGCAGCCGTGCGGGATTCAGCCATTTCCAGGCTGTTCGGACCCGCGGCCGGACAAGGCCGGACCACCGGGTCGTGCGCGCCGGTTCCGGCCGATCCGGTTCGGGCCGGCCCGGTTCGGAGACCACCCGATCCACCGCCGACCGCGTCATGTCCACCCTCCAACTCTGGGCGCCGTGTGCGCTGTATAGCTCCGCGGCATGTCGGCGATCCCGCTCACACCGCTGTCCTGAGCGTATTCGGTATTGTGCCCGCTCGCGCTTCGACGGCCACACCGACCATCCCCGTGGCCGGGTACGGCAGGATGGAAGGGGACGGTCGACGAGGACGGTGCGATATGCGCGGTGATGGAGACGGGTGGGCGGTGAGCCCTGGCGGGGTACGGCACTGGGGGAAATTCGGTGCGGCCGGGTTGCTGCTGCGCGCCCCGCTCGGGGCCGGCGGGGTGGCGGTATTGCTGCAGCACCGGGCGCCGTGGAGTCACCAGGGCGGGACGTGGGCGTTGCCCGGCGGGGCCCGGGACAGCGACGAATCCGCGGTGCACGCCGCGGTGCGCGAGGCCGACGAGGAGGCCGGGATCAAAGCCGCCGATATCCAGGTGCGGGCCGAACGGGTCACCGCCGTCGCACCCAGCGGCTGGACCTACACCACGGTGATCGCCGACGCCGGTAAGCCGTTGCCCGTCGAGCCCAATATGGAAAGCGTCGAACTGGCCTGGGTGCCGGAGGACGAGGTAGATCAACGGCCGCTGCACGCCGCGTTCGCCGCTGCCTGGCCGGATCTGCGGGTGACCCTGGCGCGGATGGATACAAGTGAATGCCCGCAGGCGGACGCCGCCGAACTTTCCGCGACGCTGCCGCGCACGATCGACCTGGGCGCGGAATTCATCTGGTTGCACGCCGATCCCGAAGGCCCCGGGGAGCGCGCGGTCCTGCTGAACCCGCCGTACCCGGCCGAGGAGCCCGATGCGGGCGAGTCGGCGGCGGCAGCGGCAGCGGTCGCGGCGGCCGGCGACCCCACCGCGGAACCGGGAGCGGCGGTCCCGGCGGAGGCCCGCGTGCTGGGTATTCCGCGGAGCCACGTACTCGGCCCGGAGTCCTGATGGTCGCCGCAGGTTCGGAACGGCCCGGTGGCGCCGCGGGGGCGGACCGACCGGCTCGCGTTACGAGTGCGGGCCGATCGGGAGGTGCTGTGGGTTCGCAGCGATCGGGTGGCGTTGCGGGTTCGGACCTACCGGGTGGTGCTGTGGGTTCGGACGGGCCGGGTGATGCTGCTGGTGGGGATCGGCGCGGTGGTGCTGGCGGCTCGGAGCGGCGGGGTGGTGCGGCTGGTGGGGATCGGCGCGGTGGTGCCGGCGGCTCGGAGCGGCGGGGTGGCGCAGCCGGTACGGACCGGCCGAGTGCTGTTGGTGCGGAAAGGTTGAGTGGCGGCGTGGGCGCGGACCGGCCGCCGGCCACGTCCCGTGCCGGCCGGCCCTTCGTGCTGCTCTCGGTGGCGGTGAGTATCGACGGTTATATCGACGACACTGCCGACGAGCGCTTGCTGCTGTCGAACGAGGCCGATTTCGATCGGGTGGACGAGTTGCGGGCCTGGGCGGACGCCGTTCTGGTGGGAGCCGAAACGGTGCGGCGCGATAATCCGCGGTTGCTGGTGAAGGACGAGGGCCGTCGCCGGGCCCGGGTTGCCGCCGGGAAACCCGAGTACCCCCGGAAAGTGACGGTGACCGCCGCCGGGGACCTCGATCCGGCCGCCCGCTTCTGGCATCACGGTACGGCCGAACATCCACCGCTGGTCTACACCACCGAATCCGGTGCCCGCCGACTGACGGAACGCCTGCTCCCGCCCGCGGAGGATCGCCTGGCCGCGTCGGCGGAGCACCGTTCGGTCGCGTCTACGGGGGATCGTTCGGTCGCGTCAGCGGGGGATTGCCTGGCCGCGGCTGCGCAGGATCGGTCGGTCGCATCTGCGGGGGAACACTCGACCGCGCCTGCGGAGGAACGGCCGGTCGTCCCCTCGGGGGAACGGCCTGTCTTGCCCGCGGAGATCGTTGTGCTGGGTGCCGAGCTCGAATTCGGGGCTTTGCTGGACGATCTCGCCGCCCGCGGGATCGAGCGGTTGATGGTCGAGGGGGGCGGCCGTATCCACACTGCGTTCCTGGCCGCCGGCCTGGCCGACGAACTCCATCTCGCCGTCGGCCCCACCCTGGTCGGCGATCCGCAGGCGCCGCGGTTCCTGTACCCGGCCGCGTTCCCGGGCGGCTCCACCCACCGCATGTCGTTGCTCGGGGTATCGCAGCTCGGGGATGTGGCAGTGTTGCGTTATCGACCCCAGGAGGCCCGATGCCCGAACCCGACCACCATCACTGGATGAACCGGGCCATCGAGCTGGCGCGGCGCAGCCCGCCGGTTCCGGGCGCGTTCTCGGTGGGCGCGGTGATCGTCACTGCCGACGGAGCCGAGCTCGCCACCGGCTACTCGCGGGAAGCCGGCCCGAAGAACCATGCCGAGGAAGCCGCCCTGGCCAAACTCGACCCGGCGGATCCGCGGCTCCGCCACGCCACCTTGTACAGCACCTTGGAACCGTGTTCGGAGCGGGCCACCAAGAGCAGGCTGCCGTGTACCGACCGGGTGCTCGCGGCCGGTATCCCGGCCGTGGTGATCGCCTGGCGCGAACCGGCCACCTTCGTCGCGAACTGTGTGGGTGTGGAGAAACTGCGACAGCACGGGGTGCAGGTACTGGAGCTCCCGGAGCTGGCCGAGGCCGCGATGTCGATGAACCGGCACCTCGAGTTGTGAACCGCATCGGGTAGCGCGCCTCACACCGGGCGCGGAAATAGCTCGCCGGGTGCCCGGGTTGAATACCGGTGTCGACGTTCGGACAGCCCCGGGCCGCACCCCATTCGTCGCTACGAGTGACCACTCGCCGAGAGGCGCTTGTTGGACGTCGACCTCGAACAACGCTGCTGGGACCACCACCCGGCGGCGTTTTTCATTTTCCTACGTGTATGCGGCACCAGTATCGCCAATGCCGGGAATGTCCGATAATCGAAGCGATCTGTGGTGGTGCACCGCCGACGGGTACACGGCGGCTGGGCGAGTATTCGTGAGGTGCTGATGAGGTTCGAGCGCAGGCCGGTCGAACGCACCGGCTGCGGGCCGAGGCGGCTGTTCGGATGACAACACGTGCGGACCTGGAAATCGACCTGGACCCGCCCAAAGGGGCGCGGCCCATGGCGATAGCCGTTATCGAAGCCGTCGAGGAAGGGATTCAGGCGCAGGTTCTCACCCTGGCGACGGGAAAATCGGAATATGACGTGGATCTGGTGGGGTGGTTGACAAATCAGGGTTTGCTGAGCGCGGAAGGGCTCGACGCCGACGCGGGGGAGTCCGTCATGGTCGATCGGCATACCGACACCCGAGAGAAGATCGAGGTCAAGACCGCGAACCTGCAGGACCAGCACAATGCGGTGAACGACTCCGCCGTCGAGGCGTTCAAGACCACGAACGGCACCTTCCAGGAGATCAAGAAGAAGGTGCGAACGCTACAAGAAAACCTGTCGCAGTATCCGGGGCCGGGCGAGGGCGAGCAGTTCATGCCGATCGATTCGGAATACGCGGCGATCGGTGCTGCACTGAACACGCTTTCCGAAGTCATCGACCTGGTCGATACGGCGCAGCGGGATATGGAGGGCTATGCGGGGGAGGTCGAACGCAACAACCCCGGTAACAGCGGCAACCCCACCCAGATCTGGGGCACGACTTCGCCGCAGAGCAATATGACCTTCACCGTAACCGGTGACGCCACCCGAAAAAGCATCCTCGAGGCTGCCCGAGCGGAGCTGGCCCTCGGGGCCGCCGAGCGCGGGAGTTCCAATAGCCTCTACTACGCCGAAAAGCCCGGTGTGAAAGTCCCATACGATATCGGTGATGCGTGGTGCGCCGCGTTCACCAGCCACGTCTGGAAGCAAGCGGGCTATGAGGTCGACTGGACGAACCCGAATTATGTGCCGGCTATCTGGAACGACGCCAAGGCCAAACTCGATACCGCCACTGCCGCTTATGCGGAGGAGGGCGATTTGATCATTTTCGATTGGCAGGGCGACGGCACCCCGGATCACATCGGCATCGTGGAGAGAGTGGAAGGAAACACCATCCACACGATCGAGGGCAATTCCAGTGACCAGCTGAAGCGTAACCAGTATCAGATGGGCAACAACGATTTGGTCGGTGTCGTCAAACCGCCTGCGCAACAGGCCCCCGCACAGCAGCCTGTTCCGCAATAGCGGAACTCCGTTCCGTCCTTTGCCTGCGGATCCGCACGGGCGCAGGCTGTCGAAGTCCGCCGACGGAAGTGTAACGCTCCCGTTTTCTGTCCAGGCCGATGGCCCGGCCGCCGCGGTTCCAGGTGGACCGACAGTGCGGCGGCCGAATCGGTTCAGGCGCGCTGACTCGAACTGACCCGGTAGATGCGCAGATCTTCCGGAACTCCGTTGAGTGGGGCCGCGAAAAAACTGCGCCGGTAGGGGCGGGCGGTATGTCCAAGTTCGGACAGTGTTTCCGCATCCAATGCCGCGAGGGTGGATTCGGAGATCATCATCCGGCCGTTGCCGGCCGCTTCCATCACCCGGGCCGCGATGGTGACGTCGACGCCCAGCCAGTCGCCGCCGATCTCCCGCGGGGAGCCTGTGTGCAGGCCGATCCGCATCCGGGGCCGGTAGGTGCCGACGGTGATATCGGCGAGGTTGCGCCGGGCCGATATCGCGGCTTCGACGGCGCGGTCGGCGGAGGGGAACACCGCCATCACACCGTCGCCCATTCGTTTCACCACCTGTCCGCCCCGTTCGGCGATGGGTGGTTCGATGGCCTGGGCGACCCTGCGCAGCAGGTCCAGGGTGGCTTCGTCGCCGGCGGTCAGCGACCACGACGAGAACGAAACCAGATCCGTGAACATGACGGTGATCTCCTGGGTGCCCTTGCCGCGGCCGAGGCGTTCGAGAACGGCCTGCCAGACCTGTAATGCACCGAAGCCGATTTCGCGGGCGGCGCTGGGGCTGTCGCCGACGAGCCGGTCCGCGGCGCGGGCTACGGCCCGGGCGCCGCCGGGGCCGCTGACCGAGAGCGGATCGCCGAAGGCGGGGTCACCGGGGAGTTGTCTGCGGGCCTTACGCAGAACGTCGATCACATCCGGGCGATTGTTTGCTGCGTGCATGAACGCGGAGAGGGGGCCGATCCGCAGGCGGAGCTCGTCTGCTTTTCCGGGTGCGCCGCTGTCGCTGGCCTCCGCGGCGGCGGTGTCGTCGCTGTCTTCGGTGGTGGGCGCGGAACCGTCCGTGGCTCCGCCGTGCCGCCGGCGCGACGCCCGGCGTGACCGCGTGGTGGCCGTAGCGTTTCGGCCGCGGGCCGGGCTCGATTCGATTGTCGGATCAGCGCCGTCGACACCGGCCGCGACGTCACCGACCTCCGGCTCCGGCGCTGTGCCGCCGGAGGGTTTGTCGTTCACGTCCCGAGGGTATCTCAGGGGATCGGACGGATGGGGAGTGCTGAGAATCGTCACCTGTCACCTCTCTATCGGAGGAGTGCGGCACGCCGTTGGGTCCGCCGATGGAAAACGTGTGGTGCCCGACCTTGCCGGTCCCGAGCCTAATCGGCCCTGACGTCGATGGTAGCCAGAACCGCGGGGCAGGAGGTGAACTCCCGGTTACCGATAGCGGGCATGCCCGGCCGGTGTCTCGGTGATCAGGTCGAATGTCCAGGCTGTGATAACGACCACCGGTCCGGTGCGTGGACGCACCGGACCGGTGGTAGAGCACCCCGGCGGCCGGGCAGTGGCCGCCGAGGCGCGGGGTGCGCGAATTCTCCCGACAAGGTCGCACACCCGCTACCCGAGCGGCGAGGGAAGCGGCTCGGGCGGTTCGGGTCAGGCGTCGCGCCGATTCACCACCAGCAACGCAGCGCCCGCGACGACTACGACGAAGGCGGTGAAGTAGGCGAGGCTGCCCCACACACCCCAGTGCCAGTTCGCCGAAGACATGGACTGGTCCATCGTCGCGAAGCGGCTCGCGTTCTGGAACGGCAAGAACGCGCTGATCTCACGTCCTACTTTACCCAGCGCGCCGACCAAGGGTTCGATGATCAATTGCCACAGAACGATCAAGGAGATCGCCGCGGCGGATTGCCGGACCAGCACACCGACCGCGATGGCCACCACCACATTGAGGAAGGCCAGGATCGGCACCGCGTACAGCGCCCGCCAGTTGCCCTCGAGTACCAGCGTCGCTCCCGCATCCCCTGCGACCGCCTTGGCGACGGCGTAGGCGGCGAAGGCCAGCACCGTGGTCAGTACCGCGGCATACAGGCCCACCAGGATCGTTTTGGCACCGACCACGGACGTGCGGTTGGGGACGGCCTGGAAGGTGGTCCGGATGATGCCGAACCGGTATTCGCTGGTTACGGTCAGGGTCGCCATGATGGACAACACCAGGATGCCGAAACCGGTGACACCGAGAAACGCGGTATCGACCGTGATGACCGGGGCGCCGGATGCCTGTGGGTCGTCGGCGGCGATCCGGCCGATCAGGCCGAACAGGGCGGCGAATCCGACGGCCAGCGCCACCACGATCACCGAACACCACCACGGTGACCGGGTGGAGGTGAGTTTGATGCGTTCCGCAGCGATCACGCCCATTACTTCGTACCTCCCGTGAACTGCGGCTCCGAGTCCGCCGGTTTGTCCATGAGCACCGTGGCGTCGGCCGCAGATCCGATCTCGCCCTGGTACTGGACGTCCCCGCCGGTCATTCGCATGAACGCCTCCTCCAGCGAGCCGCGCTGCGGGGCGAGTTCGAACAGGGTGATCTGGTGTTCGGCCGCCAGCGTCCCGACGGCATCGCTGGTGACCCCGTTCACGATCAGCGCCGCACCGTCGGCGTTGCCGTCGTTCTCCTTCACCGTCATCCCGTGCGAAGTGAGCAGGCTGCGCAGCTCGTCCAGTTGCGGGCTGCGCACCCGGACCGACGCCTCCGAGGCCCGTTCGATGAAGTCGGAGGTCGTCGAATCGGAGATGAGCCGGCCCCGCCCGATCACCACGAGGTGATCGGCGGTTTGTGACATCTCCGACAGCAGATGGCTCGACACCAGAACCGTGCGCCCCTCGGCCGCCAGCCGCTGCATGAACCGGCGAATCCACAGGATGCCCTCCGGATCCAGGCCGTTGACCGGCTCGTCGAACAGCAACACCTTCGGGTCGCCCAGCAGCGCCCCCGCCAGCCCCAGCCGCTGCGACATCCCGAGCGAGAACCCGCCCGCGGATTTCCCGGCCACCTCCGAGAGGCCGACCAGCCGCAGCACCTCCTCGACCCGCGATTTCGGCAGATCGTTGGAGGCGGCCATCCATTCCAGATGGGCGCGTGCCGAGCGATTGGGATGCACCCATTTCGCGTCGAGCAGCGCGCCGACCGCACGCAGCGGGTGCTTCAGCTCGGCATACGGCCTGCCGTCGATCAACGCGGTACCCGAGGTGGGACGATCCAGCCCCAGGATCATCCGCATGGTGGTGGATTTACCGGCGCCGTTCGGTCCGAGGAACCCGGTGACCTGCCCCGGTCGCACCGTGAAGGTCAGGTCCTGGACCGCGACGGTCTGCCCGTAATGCTTGGTCAAGCCCCGGACTTCGATCATGCCGACCAGCATGCCCTATCAGAAATGGATACGCGTCACCCGATGGTCGGGAGTCATGGTCATCCTCGAGGATGATCGGTGACTGTCCCGATGGGTACATCCCCGTACGGGCCCGCTTACAACCTCTACTACGGCATGCGTCCGCACTGCGGACGGGGGACGCCCGGATGGCGATGGCTGGACATCCGCAGCCTCGCCTCATCCCTGTGCGGCTGGAAGGAAGCGACGGTCCATCGCATCGTCTACTGCACTGCTCGCGTTGACCAAGCCGACGACCCCGGCGCATACGCCGACCAAGATATCTATCTGAAGGCTCTCCGCGAACGTGGCTCAATCGACAAACTCGAGCTGGGCCGGTATGTGTCGCGTTCGAAGAAAGCGCCTCTCGCTCGCGATGTGGGCAAGGGGCGAGCCGAGGTGATCAAGCCTCTGGGTACTGAGGTTTTCCCCGCAGGGATCCCTGTGTGCTCCGATGGCAATAGGTTGATGGCCCAGGTGCGGATCCGAGAGGAAAAGGGCTCGGACGTCAATGTCGCCACCCACCTGGTGACCGATATCCTCACCTCTGCCGTCGAGGCCGCGATCGTAATTTCGAACGACTCAGACCTTGCGCTGCCACTCTCGATTGCCCGGCAGTCCGTTCCAACCGGGACCGTGAATCCCGGCACAAACCCCCTTGCGGGGCGCTTCGTGGTCTGAAAACTGCCGGCCCGGGGCGCCATTGGTGGGCTAACCTTTCGCCCAAGCATTTCTACGACAATCAGATGCCCGACAGCGTCGGACGGTGGAAGAAACCAGTCGACTGGTAGAGCAGAACCCGGCGAGAGTGCGATATGCGCGGTCGTCGTACCCAAGGACGAATACCGTTGATCCGAAATGTCGGGCACGACAGGTGTCACGGAAACCCACCCCGCCATGTCGGCAGACCGCTTGGGGCGTAGCACCGCCGTGCGCGATCTGCTCGAGCGTGGCGGCGATCGTTATCTACAGTCCGGGCGACGACGCCTGGGCCCAGAACCGTTTCGGGATACGGCCCGCTTCGCGTGCCCGGTGTCCGGCCCGAACCGCGTCCGCCATGGCAGCGGCCATCAACGCCGGTTGCCGGGCGCGGGTGACGGCGGTCGCGAGCAGGACCGCGGAACAGCCGAGTTCCATGGCGAGCGCGGCGTCGCTGGCGGTGCCGATGCCGGCGTCGAGGATCACCGGCACCTGGGCGCGGCTCACGATCATCTCGATATTGTGCGGATTCCCGATGCCCAGGCCGGTGCCGATCGGCGCGCCCAGCGGCATCACCGCCGCGCAGCCCGCATCCTCGAGCCGGCGCGCCAAGGCCGGGTCGTCGTTGGTGTAGGGCAGCACCGTGAATCCGGCGTCGACCAGTTGTTCGGCCGCGTCGAGCAGTTCGATCGGGTCGGGTAGCAGGGTGCGTTCGTCGGCGATCACCTCGAGTTTGACCCAGTTCGTATCCAACGCCTCGGCCGCCAACTGTGCGGTGAGCACGGCTTCGGCGGCGGTGCGGCAGCCCGCCGTGTTCGGCAGCGGCGCGATATCGAGGCGTTTCAGCAGATCGAGCACACCGGTACCGCCCGCGGAGTCGACCCGGCGCATGGCCACGGTGGTCAGTTCGGTGCCGGACGCGACCAGCGCCTCCTCCAGCACCGTCAGGTTCTCCGCGCCCCCGGTGCCCATGATCAGCCGGGAGCCGAAGGTGCGGTCGGCGATCCGCAGCGGTTCGTCAACCACCTTGGACCGCCGTCAGCACATCGATCTGCCAGCCGCGACCGACCGGTTCATCCCAGCGTGATTTCGGGAACACCGCGCCGTCCACCGCCAGCGCCACGCCCTGGCACGGCAGTTCCAGCCGTTCCAGCAGTTCCCGGACGGTGAGCGGGGCGGCGAATTCGTGATCGGTCCCGTTCACCGTGACACCGATCGGAACCGGCGACCCGGCCGCGGGTGACCCCGGCGCTGAGGACACTGTCATCGAATACCTCCTGATGGTGTGGACGCACCGAAGCGGTGCGGATCGGCCGCCGCGACTTCGGTCAGCGGCTGTCCGCCGAGTTCGGCGCGGACGGCATCGGCCGTGAGCGCACTGGTCAGCATGCCATTGCGGCCGTGGCCGGTGGCGGCGATCACCCGGTCGGACAGGTGCCCGATCAGTGGGAGATTATCCGGGGTGCCCGGACGTGATCCCGCACTCGCCTCGGCCAGTTCGTATTCCCCGATCCCCGGCAACACGGCTTCGGCGTCGGCGATGAGGTCGCGCACCCCGGCGAGGGTGACGGCGGTATCGAAACCCGCTTCGTACTGGGTGGCGCCCACCACCACACCGTCGTCGCGGGGTACGAAGTACACAGGCCGCCCGTGGACGCGGGCGCGCACCACACGGGTCGGTGGCGGTTGCGACCCGGGACGCTGCCGTAGGCGCAGAATCTCACCTTTCACCGGCCGTACGGGCAGCTCCGGCCAGAGTTGCGCCGATGCGGCGCCCGCGGCGAGCACGATCCGGTTGTGGTCGAGTTCGGCGAGGTCGCGCACCCGTTCCGGGCGCACGGTGACGCCGGCTTCATCGGCGGCCTTGCGCAGTGCGGTGACCAGCCGGCGGTTGTCGATGGCGGGTTCGGCGGCGAGCAAGCCGGCCCGCACGGTGCGTGCCAGCGCGGGTTCCAGCGCCCGCACCCCGGCGCGATCCACCAGTCGCAGCTCGTGTCCGTGCCCGTTCACCCAGTCGGCGATGGTTCGCAGATCGGCGGCGTCCGCGCCGTCCTGGGCGATGGTCAGCGTTTCCCGGGCCACGAATACATCCACTCCGGTCACCGCTGCCAGCCGGGCCGCGAAATCCGGCCAGTGGGCCAGCGCTGCCGCCCCGAATCCGAGCACGTCGTCCTCACCGGGCCAGCCTTCGGACAGCGGTGCGAGCATCCCGCCGGCCACCCATGAAGCGCCGCTGCCGACCGCCGGATCGAAAAGCGTGACCGACCAGCCGGCTTCCGCGGCTTGCCACGCAACCGCGAGGCCGATCACGCCGCCACCGACCACGGCGACGGTCGCGGATTTTCGCACTACGTTCCACCTCCTGCAACATTTCCACGTTAGCGCGGTTACGGTGGCACTTGTGCAACCGTCCTCCGCTCCCCGACAGCTTCCGCCGCGTGATCGTCTCGCGACCGCCCGGCTGTACCTGTGCACCGACGCCCGCCGGGAGAAGGGCGATCTGGCCGCGTTCGCGGATGCGGCACTGGCCGGCGGCGTCGATATCATCCAGCTCCGCGACAAGGGGTCGCCCGGGGAGCAGCGGTTCGGTCCGCTGGAGGCCATGGGCGAACTCGCGGCGCTGGCCGAACTGAAGGCGGCCACCCGCCGCCACGGCGCGCTGCTGGCGGTGAACGACCGCGCGGATATCGCGCTGGCCGCCGCCGCCGACGTGCTGCACCTGGGCCAGCAGGACCTCCCGCCCTGGTACGCACGGCGGATCCTGGGCCCGGATGTGGTGATCGGCCGCTCCACGCGTGACCGGGAACAGGCTCGTCTGGCCGCTGCCGACGAACATCTCGACTACTTCTGCACGGGCCCGGTGTGGGCCACTCCCACGAAACCCGGTCGCGAACCGGCGGGTCTGGAGCTGGTGCGGGAAACCGCCGCCGCCGCGCCGGCGCGACCATGGTTCGCCATCGGCGGTATCGACGGCTCGACGCTGCCCGAGGTGTTGGCTGCGGGCGCGGAGCGAGTGGTGGTGGTGCGCGCGATCACCGCGGCCGACGACCCCGAGGCTGCGGCCCGGGACCTGAAGTCCGCACTGCTGGCGGACTGACCGAACCGTGCGCCCGGCGCCGGGGTCGTGGCCCGGCCGCGCGCGCGAACCTCGTCACCGTTCGGCCCGGGCCCGCCACCCCCCGTATCGTCGGTTCACCTGGCGAGCGTGTGGAAACCGGTGGGAATCGGCGGACGCGTGTTTCGGAATCGGCGGCCGTACTGTCGTAGCTCGCCGGCCCTTCACTGTCTCGGTATGCCGGTCCCGCCCGGCGCAGAGGGGCAGGACCGGCATACCGGCAGGGTCCAGGGACCGCCGGTCGCCGCAGGCGGGGCGGTTCCAGGACACAGTCGAAGACTGCCCTGTCTGTTGTCGCCGGAAACCCGCACGTCAGCGATTGCCCTGCCGGTGGAGCGAAGGGGAACTCGCGGGGCGGGTGAACTTCGTGGCTGCCGGGAACCGGTCGGAGCTGGATGGGCCGGGTTGCTGGAACAGCAAGCCGAGCATCCCGTGGCCGCGGGGGAGGATTGCGTCGGCGCGCTCGGTGTGCGCAGGGGTTCGCTGCTCGGCGAGCGCGGCCCGGTTGCCGGGCGGGTTCGCCGGGTACAAGCGCAGTTATAGCAACCAGAGGACTGCGCCCGCCGCCGCGAGCACCGCGCACACCGCGAGGCTGATCGCGAGGGGGCGGGTGGTCTTCCAGGTGGAGTAGGCGCCGCCGATCAGGAATCCGGCAAGGGTGAACAGCAGCACTACGGCGATATCGGGGGACACGGCAATCCATTGTGCCTGGTCGTTGCCGTCGCCTCGCGAGCGATCCGGCGAGCCGCGGGGTGTGACCCGGCGGCTACTTGCGGTCGTGTCTTATTGCCACGGGTCGATAGTGGACACTCCGGCGGCCTCGAACGACGACCGGTTGCGGGTGGCGACGATGAAGCCCGTGGCGGCCGCCACGGGGGCAATCACACCGTCGGCGACGGCGATAGCCGGGCCGGCTGCGCGGGCCTGGGACATCAGGCGGGCGTACTCTGCGGTGGCGTCCAGGTCATAGGACAGAATACGCCCGGCGAACGCGGGCACGGTGTAGTTCTCCAGCCAATCGGTGTACTCGTCGCGGCGGCGGCCGGCGGGCATCGCCGCGATTCCGTACCGGAGTTCGCCCACGGTGATGGCCGACAGGTACAGGGTTTCGATGGCTTGGGCGTCGAGCCAGTCGGTGACCCGCTTGTCGGGGGTCTTGGTGGTCGGTTCGCTGATGACGCCGGCAAGCAGGGTGCCGAGCTTGATCCGTTCGGGCGGTTGGACCGCCTCGGTGAGGATGGCGCGCCGAACTAACAAGCACGCGTGCTTGATTTTTTTCCGGCTGACTGTGATGCTGAACTCGTACACGAACAGCCCGGGCGCGCTGCACCGCCCGTAGCGGTAGGAGGCACAACCGCTGATGAGTGCTCTGGCCGACGATCCGGACGTGATCCGGATCGGCAACTGTTCCGGGTTCTACGGCGACCGGCTGACCGCCATGCGCGAAATGCTCGAAGGCGGGCAGCTCGACGTCCTCACCGGCGACTATCTCGCCGAACTGACCATGCTGATCCTGGGGCGCGACCGGATGAAGGACGCCGGGCTCGGCTACGCCAAAACCTTCCTCCGCCAGCTCGAGGATTGCCTCGGCCTCGCACTGGAACGCAAGGTGCAGATCGTCACGAATGCCGGCGGCCTGAACCCGGCCGGCCTGGCGGAAAAGGTCGGGGAACTGGCCGCCCGGCTCGGGCTCGACGTACGAGTGGGGTTCGTCGAGGGCGACGATCTGCTCGACCGGGCCGGCGAGCTCGGTCTGGGCACCCCGCTGACCGCCAACGCCTACCTCGGCGCCTGCGGTATCGCCGACTGCCTCACGGCCGGCGCGGATGTGGTGGTCACCGGCCGGGTCACCGACGCCTCGGTGGTCGTGGGTCCCGCGCTGGCCCATTTCGGCTGGCAGCGCGACGATTACGATCAGCTCGCCGGAGCGGTGGTGGCGGGGCATGTGATCGAATGCGGCACCCAGGCCACCGGCGGTAACTTCGCCTTCTTCACCGAACTGCCCGATCTGGGCCGGCCCGGTTTCCCGATCGCCGAGATCCGGGCGGACGGCAGCAGTGTGATCACCAAACACGCGGGCACCGGCGGCGCGGTCACGGTCGATACCGTCGCGGCACAATTGGTGTACGAGATCCAGGGCGCGCGGTATGCCGGTCCCGATGTCACCACTCGGCTCGACACCGTCGAACTGACGGCCGACGGCCCGGACCGGGTACTCATCAGCGGAGTCCGGGGCGAGCCGCCGCCGCCGCGGGTCAAAGTCTCGCTGAACACGCTGGGCGGTTTCCGCAACGAGATGGAATTCATCCTCACCGGGCTCGATATCGAAGCGAAAGCCGAACTGGCCCAGCGGCAACTGGAGTCCTGGCTACCGCAGCGCCCGGCCGAGCTCGAATGGACGCTGGCCCGGCTGGACCGGCCCGACGCCGCTACCGAGGAGCAGGCCAGCGCCCTACTGCGCTGCGTGGTGCGCGACCCCGACCCGAACAAGGTGGGTCGCGCTTTCTCCAGCGTCGCCGTGGAACTCGCGCTGGCCAGTTACCCGGGCTGTAGTTTCACCACCCCGCCCGGTAACGGTTCCCCCTACGGGGTCTACCGTCCGGGTTTCGTCGATGCCGCCGAAGTGCCGCATACCGCCGTACGCCCCACCGGATCCCGGGTTCTGATGGGCGCGCCGTCGGAAACTCGCGAACTCGCCGACGTGCCCGAACCCGAACTTCCCGAACCGCTTCCACCCGCACCCACCGAGCGTGTTCCGCTCGGCAGTATCGCCCTGGCCCGCAGCGGCGACAAAGGCGGTGACGCCAATATCGGTGTCTGGGTCCGCACCGACGAGCAATGGCGGTGGCTCGTGCACACCCTCACCGTCGACCGCCTGCGTGAACTGCTGCCGGAAACCGTCGAGCTGGTGGTCACCCGGCATGTCCTGCCGAATCTGCGGGCGCTCAATTTCCTGATCACCGGTCTGCTCGGCGAGGGCGTGGCCTATCAGGCCCGTTTCGATCCGCAGGCCAAGGGGCTCGGCGAATGGCTGCGGTCCCGTCATATCGATATACCGTTGGAGCTACTGGCGTGAGCACTGTCTGGAACACCCCCGAACGGCGCGAATTACGCGCCACCGTCCGCGCTTTCGCCGAACGCGAGATTTTGCCGCACCTCGACGATTGGGAGCGCGACGGCGAGATCCCGCGCGACCTGCACAAGGAAGCCGGCGCCCTGGGATTGCTGGGTATCCAGTTCCCGGAATCCGCCGGCGGCTCCGGCGGGGACGGTATCGACGGCGCGATCGTCTGCGAGGAACTGCACTACGCGGGTGTGTCCGGCGGTCTTTTCGCTTCCTTGTTCACCTGCGGTATCGCCGTCCCGCATCTGATCGCCGCGGGCGATACCGAACAGATCGACCGCTGGGTGAAGCCGACGCTGGCCGGTACGAAGATCGGTTCCCTGGCGATCACCGAACCCGGGGGCGGTTCCGATGTCGGTCACCTCACCACCAGTGCCCGCCGCGACGGCGACCACTACATCGTCAACGGCGCCAAAACCTATATCACCTCCGGTTGCCGCGCCGATTTCGTGGTGACCGCCGTACGCACCGGCGGACCGGGCTCGTCCGGGGTATCGCTGCTGGTGGTGGAGAAGGGCACACCCGGTTTCACGGTCGGCCGGAAACTGGACAAGATGGGGTGGCGCGCCTCCGATACCGCCGAACTCTCCTACGAGGATGTGCGGGTGCCGGTGGCCAACCTGGTGGGTCCGGAGAACTCCGGGTTCCTGCAGATCGCGGCCGCCTTCGTCAGCGAGCGGGTGGGGCTGGCCGTGCAGGCGTATTCGAGCGCCCAGCGCTGCCTGGATCTCACGCTGGACTGGGTGCGCAACCGGGAGACCTTCGGCCGCCCACTGATCAGCCGGCAGGCCGTGCAGAACACCGTCACCGAGATGGCGCGCCGCGTCGATATCGCCCGCGTCTACACCCGTGATGTGGCCGCCCGTGCCGCCGCCGGCGAAACCGATCTGATCGCCGAGGTCTGTTTTGCCAAGAACACGGCTGTCGAGGCGGGGGAATGGGTCGCCGACCAGGCCGTGCAGTTGTTCGGCGGACTGGGGTATATGCGCGAATCCGAGGTGGAACGCCAGTACCGCGATATGCGGATTCTCGGGATCGGCGGCGGCACCACCGAAATCCTCACCGGCTTGGCCGCGAAACGATTGGGGTATCAGGCATGACGCAACTGCGTAGCGTCCTCGACACCACCTCCGCGGAATACACCGCGGCGGCCGAGGCCATGACGGCCAAACTCGCCGAAGTCTCCGCGGAATTCGAGAAAGTCGTCGCCGGCGGCGGGCCGGAGAAACTGGCCCGGCACCGCAAACGCGGAAAGCTGACTGCCCGGGAACGGATCGAACTGCTCATCGACGAGGATTCGCCGTTCCTCGAACTGTGCCCGCTGGCGGCATGGGGCAGTGAATTCCAGGTCGGAGCGAGTACGGTCGCCGGAATCGGCGTGGTGGAGGGCGTCGAATGCATGATCGTCGCCCCCGACCCCACCGTGCGCGGCGGCACCTCGAACCCCTGGACACTGCGGAAAACCCTGCGTGTCAACGACATCATTCGCGAGAACCGCCTGCCGGTGATCTCGCTGGTGGAATCCGGTGGCGCCGATCTACCCACGCAGAAGGAAGTGTTCGTCCCGGGCGGCCGGATGTTCCGCGATCTCACCCAAGCCTCCGCGGCCGGAATACCGACCATCGCATTGGTTTTCGGTAATTCCACCGCGGGCGGCGCCTACATCCCGGGCATGTCCGATCACGTTGTGATGATCAAGGAACGCTCCAAGGTGTTCCTGGGCGGGCCGCCGCTGGTGAAAATGGCCACCGGTGAAGAATCCGACGACGAATCGCTCGGCGGCGCCGATATGCACGCCCGGGTATCCGGTCTGGCCGATTACTATGCGCTCGACGAACAGGACGCCATCCGGATCGGGCGGCGTATCGTCAAACGGCTGAACTGGAAGAAACAGGGCCCTGCGCCGCGGCCGTCGGTGCTGGAACCGCTCTTCGACCCCGAAGAGCTGCTGGGTATCGTCCCGCCCGACCTCAAGATCCCGTTCGATCCGCGCGAAGTGATCGCCCGGATCGTCGACGGCTCCGATTTCGACGAATTCAAGCCGCTCTACGGGTCGAGCCTGGTCACCGGCTGGGCCGAACTGCACGGCTACCCGGTCGGGATTCTCGCCAATGCGCGCGGGGTGCTGTTCTCCGAGGAATCGCAGAAGGCCACCCAGTTCATCCAATTGGCGAACAAGACGAACACTGCGCTGCTGTTCCTGCACAACACCACCGGCTACATGGTCGGTAAGGAATACGAGCAGAAGGGCATCATCAAACACGGTGCCCAGATGATCAACGCGGTTTCGAATTCGAAGGTCCCGCATATCTCGGTGCTCATGGGTTCCTCCTACGGCGCCGGGCACTACGGCATGTGCGGCCGCGCCTACGATCCTCGTTTCGTCTTCGCCTGGCCCAGCGCGAAATCCGCGGTGATGGGCGGCGCGCAACTGGCCGGAGTGATCTCCATCGTCGGCCGCGCCGCCGCCGAGGCTCGCGGACAGGCTTTCGACGAGGAAGCCGATGCCGGTATGCGCGCCATGGTGGAGGCGCAGATCGAGGCCGAATCGCTGGCCATGTTCATGTCCGGGCGGCTCTACGACGACGGTGTCATCGATCCGCGCGATACCCGCACAGTGCTCGGTATGGCCCTGTCGGCCATCCATACTGCACCTGTCCAGGGCGCCGAGGGCTTCGGCGTCTTCCGAATGTGAGGCCGGCCGTGACGCAACCACAGCTCATCACCAGTGTTCTGGTGGCCAACCGCGGTGAGATCGCCCGCCGAGTCTTCGCGACGTGCCGCCGGATGGGGCTCGGCACCGTCGCCGTGTACTCCGACGCCGACGCGGAATCACCGCATGTCACCGAGGCCGACGCGGCGGTCCGGCTGCCGGGTAACACACCTGCCGAAACGTATCTGCGCGCCGATCTCCTCATCGCCGCCGCCCGGGCCGCGGGGGCCGACGCCGTCCATCCCGGCTACGGTTTCCTCTCCGAGAACGCGGAATTCGCGCGGGCCGTGCAAGCGGCCGGACTGGTGTGGATCGGGCCGCCGGTCACCGCCATCGAGGAGATGGGTTCCAAGGTCGCGGCCAAGAAGATGATGGACGCCGCCGGGGTGCCGGTGCTGGCCGAACTCGACCCGGACGAAGTCACCGAGGACCAACTGCCGGTCCTGATCAAGGCGTCCGCCGGTGGCGGTGGTCGCGGAATGCGCGTGGTGCGCACGCTCGCCGAACTTCCCGAGCAGTTGGCGGGCGCCCGCCGGGAAGCCGAATCCGCCTTCGGCGACCCGACGGTCTTCTGCGAGCGCTATCTCGAGACCGGTCGCCATATCGAAGTACAGGTGATGGCCGATACGCACGGCACGATCTGGGCGGTAGGCGAGCGGGAGTGCTCGATCCAGCGCCGGCACCAGAAGGTCGTCGAGGAGGCGCCCTCGCCGCTCGTCGAACGCATCGATGCCGTGCTGTCGGGCCCACCGGCAGACGGTATGCGGGGCCGGCTGTATGCGGCGGCTCGGCAAGCGGCCGCCGCCATCGGTTACACCGGGGCCGGAACAGTCGAATTCCTGGCCGACGAATCCGGGGAGTTCTTCTTCCTGGAGATGAACACCCGGCTCCAGGTGGAACATCCGGTCACCGAATGCACCACCGGGCTCGACCTGGTCCAACTACAGATCGAGACCGCGCAAGGCGAACGGCTCCCGGCACAGCCCCCCGCCATGCGCGGTCACTCGATCGAAGTCCGGCTCTACGCCGAGGACCCGGCGCAGGACTGGCAGCCGCAGAGCGGGACCGTTCATCGCATCGAGCTACCGTCGGTAGCCGCCGAATTCGACCTGCTCGACCGTCCGGGTATCCGGCTGGACTCCGGTGTCGCCGACGGTTCGGTGGTCGGTGTCCACTACGACCCGATGTTGGCGAAGGTCGTCTCCTACGGCCGCACCCGCGACGAAGCCGCCCGGCTGCTCGCCGGTGCGTTGCAGCGGGCCCGGATCCACGGCCTGGTCACCAACCGTGACCTCCTGGTACGGGTGCTGCGCCACTCCGCGTTCCTGGCCGGTGATACCGATACCGCCTTCTTCGCCACCCACGGCCTGGATTCCCTGGCCGCGCCGCTGGTGCGACCGGACGCCGAGAAACTGTCCATCGTCGCGGCCACGCTCGCCGAGGCCGCAGCCAATCGGGCCGGCGCCACCGTGGTCGCGGGGGTGCCCAGCGGCTGGCGCAACCTGCCCTCGCAAAAGCAGCGCAAAGCCTACGAAAGCCGCACATCCGGCGTGCACGAGATCGAATACCGGTTCACCCGAACCGGTGTCACGGTCGACGGTTTCCCGGAACTCGAACTGATCTCCGCCACGCCGGACCAGGTCGTCCTCGCGGTTTCCGGCGCATCCGGCCGAGACGAACACACGGATGCGCACGGGCCGGTCCGGCGGCAGTTCGCGGTAGCTCGCTACGGTGACCTGGTCTGCGTGGATTCCGCGTTCGGTCCGGTGGCGGTGCGGCGGCTGCCCCGTTTCACCGACCCGGCCGACCAGGTCGCCATCGGCTCGCTACTGGCCCCGATGCCGGGCAGTGTGATCCGGCTCGGTGCCGAGGTCGGTAGCACGGTCACCGCCGGTCAGCCCATTCTGTGGCTGGAGGCCATGAAGATGGAACACACCATCGCCGCCCCGGCGGACGGCGTGCTCGGCGCCGTGAACGTCGAAGTCGGGCAGCAGGTCGATGTCGGGACGGTACTCGCCGTGGTCGACCCGGCCGAACCGGGCGAGTAGCCGCGCTCACCGATGGCGCCGGATCGCAAAAAAGCACGGAAAATCAGGAGCAGCAATGAGTTTCATAGAATCCGACGAACGCAAAGAGCTGCGGGCCGCCGTCGCCGCGCTGGCCGCGAAATACAGCTACCGCGACTATGTGCTGCCCAAGGCGCGTAACAGCGAACCGCTGGACGAACTCTGGCAGGAAGCGGGCAGTCTCGGCTTCCTCGGCGTGAACCTGCCGGAGGAATACGGTGGTGGCGGCGCCGGTATGTACGAGCTGGCGCTGGTGATGGAGGAATTGTCCGCCCAGGGCGCCGGACTGCTGCTCATGGTCGTCTCGCCCGCCATCTGCGGCACAATCATCACCAAATACGGCACCGATGCGCAGAAGTCCGAATGGCTGCCGAAGCTCGCCGACGGTTCGGCCAAAATGGTTTTCGGTATCACCGAACCCGACGCCGGCTCCAATTCCCACCAGATCACCACCACCGCCCGCCGCGACGGTGATGATTGGCTGCTCACCGGCCGCAAGATCTTCATCTCCGGGGTCGATCAGGCCGAGGCCGTGCTGATCGTGGCCCGCACCGAAGACCACAAGACCGGCAAACTCAAGCCCGCCCTGTTCATCGTCCCCACCGATGCCCCCGGGTTCGAGAAGACCCCGCAGGATATGGACATCATCGAACCGGACCACCAGTTCACCCTGTTCCTCGACGATGTCCGGCTGCCCGCCACGGCCCTGGTCGGCAAGGAGGACGCCGCCCTGATGCAGCTGTTCGCGGGCCTGAACCCGGAACGCATCATGGGCGCGGCGATGGCCGTCGGCATCGGCCGCTACGCCATCGACCGGGCCGTCGAATACGCCAAGGAACGGACCGTCTGGAAATCCCCGATCGGCGCCCACCAGGGGATCGCGCATCCGCTGGCCCAGGTGAAGATCGAGGTCGAACTGGCCCGGTTGATGATGCTCAAGGCCGCCACTCTCTACGACGCCGGCGATGAGATGGGCGCGGCCGAGGCGGCCAATATGGCGAAGTACGCGGCCGCCGAAGCGAGTATCAAAGCCCTGGATCAGGCCATCCAGACCCACGGCGGCTCCGGTCTCACCACGGAATACGGTTTGGCCGCCATGCTCGGCGCGGCCCGGATCGCGCGGATCGCCCCGGTGAGCCGGGAAATGATCCTCAACTTCGTCGCCCAGCATTCGCTGGGACTGCCGAAGTCGTACTGAGCGGCGGAGGTGGCTCCCGTGACCCGAACCGACCCCGCCGATCGAGTGGTGCGTTACGCCGTCGAGGAAGGCTTCGCCACCCTCACCCTGGATTCCCCGCACAACCGCAACGCTATCTCGTCTGCACTGGTCACCCAGCTTCTGGAAGGTTTCGAACGCGCCCGCGGCGATGGGGCTGTGCGCGGTGTGGTGCTCACGCACACCGGCAACACGTTCTGCGCGGGCGCCGATCTGAAGGAAGCGGTGGATGCCGATCCGGCGGCCGCCGCGGATATCCGCACCCAGTGGATGGTCCGGTTGCTGCGCACCATCCTGGAATTGCCGAAACCGGTGGTCGCCCGGGTCGACGGCAATGTCCGGGCCGGTGGGATGGGGTTGCTCGCGGCCTGCGATATCGCCGTCGCGGGGCGCGGCAGCAGTTTCGCCCTCACCGAAGCCCGGCTCGGCTTGGCGCCGTTCGTCATCTCCCTGACCTTGTTACCCAAGCTCACCGCCCGGGCCGCCGACCGCTACTTCCTGACCGGTGAGAAGTTCGACGCCGATACCGCCGAACGGATCGGCCTCATCACCCTCGCCGCCGACGATCCGCTGACGGCGACCACCGGCCTGCTGGCCGAACTCCGGCAGGGTTCGCCCCAGGGGCTCGCCGAGAGCAAACGCCTCACCACCGCGCCGGTACTCGCCGAATTCGACCGCAGTGCGGTGGAGTTGGCCCGGCGCTCGGGTCGTTTCTTCGGTACGCCCGAGGTGATCGAGGGGATGACGGCTTTCCTGCAGCGCCGCCCGCCCCGGTGGGCCGCCGAACCGAGCGGCTCGCCGGCCGAGCCTGCCACCGTAGGAGAGACTCCGTCCGCACGGGAGCCCGCCGACTCCGCGGACCGGGCAGCGCACACGCGCTCGGCAGAATAGACAGTTATGGCGACACCGCATGAACCCAAACAGGACCGCAGCCGGGCCACCCGGCAGCGGCTCCTCGAGGCCACCATCGACTGCCTGGCCGAAAAGGGCTGGGCCGCCGCAACGGTTTCCGTGGTCGCCGAACGGGCCGGGGTTTCGCGCGGTGCCGCCCAGCACCATTTTCCCACCCGGGAAGATCTGATCACCGCCGCCCTCACCTATATGTTCGACACCCGCACGGACCAGGCGATGACGGCGGCCGTCACCGAATCCGGCCGGGACCGTACCGAAGCGGTCGTCGCGGGTTTGGTCGAGTCCTACACCAGTCCGCTCTTCAAAGCGGCCCTCCAGGTGTGGACCCACGCCGCCGCCGATCCGGTCTTGCGGGAACGAATCGTTCCGCTGGAGGCGCGTTTCGGCCGCGGCGCCCACCGCCGCGCCGTCGCAGCGCTCGGCGTCGACGATTCCGATCCGGTCACCCACCACCTGGTCCAGGCGACCCTCGACCTGGCCCGCGGTCTCGGCTTGGCAGATGTTCTCACCGATGATTCCGCCCGCCGCAAACAAATCGTCCACCAGTGGGCGACCACCCTGCACGAAGCCCTCGAAGCCCGGCGGTGACCGGGGCGGGTTTCTCCGGTGCTGTGCCGCATCCGGTAGTGGTTCATCACCACCGCCGGGCACGGAAACCTTTACCTCTCAGGTAATCGCCACGCCGCACCGCGCGCTGCGAATATCGGGTGACACGCAACCGAAGCCAGGAGAACCCGATGACCGAAACCGCCGTTGCGCAGAGCACCCGGGCCACCGTCGAAAAATTTTTCGCGGCACGCGCGGCCGCCGATACCGCGGCTCTCACCGCTTTGTTCGCCGACGAGGTCGATTGGCTGCTGGCCGACAACCCCGTGGTGCCCTGGATCAGGCCGCGCCGCACCGCCGCCGAATGTGGCGCCCAGTTCGATGAACTGATGGCATATGTTGTTGCCGAGGACGCCCGCGCCGAGATCGATACCTTCCTGGTCGACGGGGCGGACGCGGTCCTGTTCGGTCATGTCGCCGGCCGGGTGCGCGCCACCGGGAAAACTTTCGAGGGCCCGTTCGCCCTGCGGCTGACCGTCGAGAACGGCCGGATCACCCGGCACCACCTCTACGAGAACAGCCTCTCCATCGCCCAGGCCTGTATCGCCTGAACGAGCTTCCGCGGTGAGCCGATCACGTGTTCATGTGTTCAGGTTCGCCGTCACCTCGCGGTATGCCTGGGTGGCCGCGGCGAAATAGGCGGTGAGTCCGTCGCGCTGGGCGGGGGTGAGTTCGGTGATCGCGGCGGCGATCGGTGCCTGGACACGGGCCAGGATCTCGGCCAATCGCTCGGGTTGCCGGCCGGTGACGTGGACCAGTACCCGGCGGCGGTCCGCCGCGTCGGGCACACGTTCGGCGAGGCCGGCGTTTGCCAGCCGGTCGACTGCGCGGGTGGTGGCGCTCGGGGATAGGCCCAGTCGTTCGGACAACTGTCCGGTGGTCATGGGGCCGTCCGCGTCGAGCAGGCTCAGGGCCTGGTAGTCCGTGGGGCCCAGCCCGCAGGTCTCGGCGGCGGTCAGGTGGAACTGAACCACCGAAGCGAGATAGCGGCGATAGATCTCGGGGCTTACTTCACCGTTGACGCTTGTTTGCATGCATGCAATTATTGCATTCATGCAAAAGAAAGCAAATTCCCCCCGGCAGTCCGGAACCGGGAGCCCGGCCCCTTTCCGGCGCGAGCGTCGTAAGCGGTGGCCATACGTCACCGGCGCCGTCGCCGCGGCAGTGGTGCTGGCCGGCGCAGGCGCATACGGCTGGCTCAGTGCCACCTCCACCGTGGCGGACCCGGGGGCCGAATCCTGCGAACAAGTACCGGTGAATTGGGGCAGCACACCGCCGGACAGTCGGGCGGTCGCGGATATCTGTGCCACCATGACCGGACTCGTCGCAGCCTGGGACGAGAACGACGCGGTGGCCTACGGCGACTGGTTCACCGCCGATGCCATCTACACGACATGGGTCGGCACACACTACGTGGGCCGCGACGATATCGTGCGCAGCCATCGTGCTCTCTTCACCGGCCCCCTGGCCGGAACCCGTTTGGCGGCCCGCTATCTCAGCTTGCGCTTTCTCACCGAAGAGGTGGCCGTGCTGGTCTCCCGCGGTGACACCTACAAGGACGAGGTGCCGGATTCGCTCGCGAAAATCCAGTCCTACACGCTGGTACGGCAGGACGATGCCTGGCGGATCGCCGCATTCCACAACACCGAACGCGGAAAGGTCATGGAACGTATCCAGTTCCTCTGGACCCCCGAAACCCGGCCCGCTGCCGAATAGCGGTCGCACGCGGGCGTGCGCGGCGGAACGAAAGATCTCGAAGAAGGACCAGGTAACGGGCGTAATCGGTAGTTTGTGATACAGGTTCGGCCGCAGGAGGGCGAACCGGCTCACGCCGTTGTTCGATCACGATCGCGTTCGCGATCGGTGTGTTCGGTAGTTCGGGTTCGTCGCGCAGCAGGGCACGCGGATCGCGGCCCTGCCGAGGAGAAGGGGCGTGAATGGCGGATACAGGACGTTCGAGACGTACGGACCGGGTGGTCGCCGCGGTCGACACGTTGGGTACCAGGCTTTCCGCAGGATGGTTACGCCATGAGCTCGTGGTGGCGTCTCTGGTCCTCTCGTTGTTCACTCTCGTGATGGGACTGACATCCGAACACCCCGGGTGGCAGATCGGATACTGCGCGGCCGGCACCGCGGCGGGCACCGCTTCGGTGCTGGTACTGCGCAACGCCGGGCCCCGGCAGTGGGTGGCGTCCATCGGAATCGCCCTGGTGAACGTGCTCCTGTTGATCGTGTACGGGCGGATGTCCGGCGATCTGTGAACAGCGGCGAAACCATCCGAACCGACCGGGGATACGGCGTACCGGAACCGCGGTCCGCAGCGCGCAGCCGAAATACGCCGTAGGTGCTGCCCTGGATTCAGTCCAGGCCGAATGAAACCGCGGTGAGTTCCTCGGAAACATCCCAGAGCCGTTCCGCAGTGCGCACATCACTGGCTGCGGCAGACCGGCCGACGAGTGCGGGGTAACCGTGGAGTTCCCCGCGGCCGTCCGGCCCCACATAGCTCGCCCCGGGCAGATCCTGGGTTGCGGCGAACAAGGTGGGCAGGGCGGCGCGTTCCGGCGTCTGGGCGAAGAACCGGCCCGCCAGGTGCACGAGCCCGACCAGGTATTTGTTGCGGTCCCGGGTGCCCAGCTCGGTGGCCGCATAGCCGGGGTGCGCCGCCGTCGCGCGGATTCCCGAACCGGCCCGCCGCAGCCGCCGTTCGAGTTCGAGCGTGAACAGCAGGTTCGCGAGTTTGGCGCGCGCGTAGGCCCGCACCGGGTTGTATCCGCTTTTCCGGAAGTCGAGATCATCGAAATCGATGCTGCCCGAGCGGTGCAGGCCGGAGGACAGTGTCACCACACGATCGGTGATCTGCGGCAGTAGCAGGTTGGTGAGTGCGAAATGGCCGAGATGGTTGGTGCCGAAATGCATTTCGAACCCGTCGGCCGTCCGGCCTTCCGGCACCATCGCGACCCCGGCGTTGTTCACCAGGATCGCGATCTCCCCGTCCCAGGCGTCGGCGAACGCGCGCACGGAGCCGAGATCGGCGAGATCGAGCCGGCGAACCTCGTGGTCGCCGCCGATCCGCCGCGCCGCCTCGGCACCGCGGTCGAGATCGCGGACGGCGAGCACGGTATGGGCGCCGGCGCGGGCGAACGCGGTCGCGGTACCGAAGCCCACGCCGCTGTTCGCGCCGGTGACGATGACGGTTCGGCCGTCGAGAGCGGGCATATCGGCTGCGGTCCAGTGCGTGGAACTCATACCCCGACGGTATCGGGCCCGGCCGGTCCCGGGGGACCGTTCGGAAGCGACGGTCGTCGCCGGGTTTCGCCGGGCGCGTCCCGGCTGCCGGTCAGGGGCCGTTCAGGGACGCCGTCGACGAAATCCCGCGCACGAGGCCGACGCCGAAACCGGCTGACCTCGTGCGCAGGGCCGGTCGATCGCCGGGACCGGTCAGTCGTCGGTGACGACGACGTCGACGTCGATATTGCCGCGCACCGCGTTCGAGTACGGGCACACCTGGTGCGCGGCGTCGGCGAGTTCCTGGGCGGCGGCATGGTCGAGGGTGGGGATGACGACCTCGAGCGTGACGGCCAGACCGAACCCACCGCTACCGTTCGGGCCGATGCCGACCCGGGCGCCGACGCTGGAGTCGCCGATTTCCACCTTCTTCGTGCGGGCAACCAGTTGCAGCGCGGAGTGGAAGCAGGCGGCGTACCCGGCGGCGAACAACTGTTCCGGGTTGGCCCCGTCACCGCTGCCGCCCATCTCCTTCGGCATGGCCAGTTGCAGGTCGATCCGCCCGTCCGGGGTGCGGGTGCGGCCGTTGCGGCCGGCGCCGGTGGAGATCGCTTCGGCGGTGTAGGCGATATCGGGCATCGGATTCCTCATTTCTGGTTGTCTTCCCGGGGCTGCGATTCGCAGAACCGGGTGGCGAGATCACGCAGTAGAACGGCTTCTTCGGGGGAGATGTCGAATTTCCGTTGAACTCGGCGCTGCACGTCGGCCACGCGCGGCTGCAGGCGCCGGCCCGTCTCGGTGAGGTGGATGGTGACCAGCCGCTCGTCGGCATCCGCGCGCCGTTTCTCCACGAAACCGAGCGTCTGCAACCGCCGCAGCAGCGGTGACAGCGTCCCGCTGTCCAGCCGCAGTCTTTTGCCGAGTGCCGAAACGGTGATCCCGTCCTTCTCCCACAGGGCCAGCAGGGTGACGTATTGGGTGTAGGTGAGCCCGAGCTCGCCGAGCCCGTCCCGGTAGGCATTGGACGCCACCCGGGCCGCCGAGTACAGGGCGAAGCAGACTTGCGAGTCCAGCAGCAGGTCTTCGTCCATGCGGACGATCGTGCCACGCGTTTAAATTATGCGCAACTCAGTTGCGTGCAACTTAGTTGCGCATGGATGCGAGCGATGCCTGCGCCCGGGCTCCCGCTTGTCTTCGCTCCGGAAATCTGGCCTCTACGCGTCTGCGTGTTGCGTTTCGACCTGTCCGAGGCCGGAGCGCCGGCAGGTTTGCGGTCAGCGATCGTCCACCCCGTGGCCGGATTAATTGAAAACCGTTACCGTTAGTGTCATGTCTGAGAACAACGGCTCCACCCGCGCCTTCGATACCGCCGCCGCCGATTTCGATCGCCTCGGCGAGTACCTGTGGCGGCCCATTGCCGCGGCCACCTTGGCGCGCACCGCGCCGGCTGCCGGGGAGCGGGTACTCGACGCCTGCTGCGGCACCGGAGCCTCGGCGCTGCCCACTGCGGAGGCGATCGGGGCGGCGGGACGTGTTGACGCGGTCGACCTGTCGGAAGGCTTGATCGAGATCCTGCGGCAGCGAGCGGCCGGCTACTCCCAGCTGTATCCGCATATCGGTGACGTCACCGCGTGGCCGGATGGCGGCTACGACCTGGTCCAGGTGGTGCTGGGGATCTTCTTCTTCCCGGATATGACCGCTGGAACCGAATACCTGATCAGCCGGGTGCGGCCGGGCGGCCGGGCCGGATTCACGATCTGGCGGCGCGGCGCCGTGGAAACCGCTGGTAAGCATCTCGCGACGGCGGTCGCCGCGGTCACCGGCACGCCGCCACCATCGCCGCGACCGGCACATCCGGTCGACGAACTCAACCAACCGGAACCGTTCGGCACCTGGCTCGGGGAACGCGGTCTCACCGATATCACCGTCGCCGAGCACGAACTGCGGCTCTCGATGACACCCGAGATCGCATGGCTGTTGATCACGGGCTCCGGTTTTGCGGGCGCCTTCACCGAACTCGACGCAGCGCAGACCGCCGCCGTCCGCGACGCCTACCTGACCTCCCTCGACAACGCCGGAATCCGTGACCTCGACGCCACCACACTGATCGGTGTCGGAAGACGGCCGTAGCGTCGGCAGTCCTGGAACGCAAAGCGGTTTCCGGGCAGCGGAGGCATCGTGCGGTGCTCGCGGGCGATGGAGCCAAACCTCGCGACCTGCGCCGCCCCGGTTCGCCCACCTCCCCGGTACGCGTTCGCCTGCCGGTCTGCGGACAGCCGACTACAGTCGGCGCTATCGGTGAAATCGCCGGTGCCGCAAGACGAAAGAGGGCTTATCATGGCCGCTATCGGTCGTGGTGGCGTCCGCAATCCGTGGACGCAGCCGACATATGGTTACTACAACACGCAATTCGAGCAGTCGCTCACCGAGCAGGACACCGCCGGGCAGCTGACCATGATGCGGATGACGCTCAACCCCGAGTCCGCGCCGCCGCTGCATTTCCACACTCGGGAAGACGAATTCTGGACGGTGGTATCGGGCCGGGTGCGGTTCTGGCTCGGCGGCTCGACCTTGGAAAGCTGCGCGGTACAGGAAGCCGAGCCCGGCGGCTTCGTATTCGGTCCACGTAATGTCCCGCACACCTTTCAGACGATCACCGAAACCGCCGAGGTGCTGATCGGTAACACCCCGGGTGCGCTGGAGGGGTACTTCACCGGTGTCGGCGCGGCGGACGCCCGTCACGACGATGCGAACACCGATGTCCTGGGGGACTACGGGGTGTTCTTCATCGGTCCGGCACCGGTGTGGAGTGAATGGAACAGGTGATACCGGCCAACTGCCGGCGGTTCGGTGAAAGGCCGTCCGGACGTTCAGGTGCCGGTCAGCCAGCTCAGCATGCGGCCGCGGGACCAGCAGCGGCCGATCGCCTCGGCGCGTAGGGCGGCACCGTCGAATATCGCCAAGCCGAGGATGCTGTGACCGGACGCGTGCCGATCACCGAGCGTCGGTATGGCCGGAGCCACGCCGACGCCTTCGGCCGAAACCCAGGCGATCACGCGGCCGGCGGCCGATTCGTCCAGCCGGTGCAGAAACCGCTGGCGACGATCGCGCGGGAACCGGGACAGGGCCCAACTCGTGGTGACCACGGGCAGGGTGTCCGCGGGCACCCGGGCGATGGCATCAGGTAGCAGGTCGATGGGGTCGCCGCGCCGGAGCAGTGGAGTGATCGCGGTGGTCAACGCGATATCGGCGGCCAGCCGGGCCAGGAGATCGGGGCGATCCGGCGGGACACAATCCCGGAGCCATCCGGCCACGGCCGGATCGGTCACGTCGATCGGATCACTGTCGATGCCGATACGGGTGCGGACCTGCGGCATGGCGCGCGCCGGGGCGGGGTGGCGGCCGACGATTGCGGACGACAGCTGGACCGGAGAATGCGGGTCGCCCAGTGGTGGTCCGTTGCGGTAGGTGAGGCCGACGCGATCGACGGTCAGATCGAAACCGGCGCCGCAGCCCACGTCGATCAGTCCGACGGCGTTCGCACTCACCCGCCGGGCCGCCTCGGCGATGGCCGGGTACAGCACGGCGCGGGCTTGCGTCGGCGTGGGCGGGTTCCGCTGTGTGGATCGGCTCATGCAGGTGAATCGTATCGTTGAAACAACGATTGAGACCTGTGCCGGGAAGCTCCACAGAATCCGCGAGCAAGTCTCAAAACCGCGAATTGAGCGGTACGAAACGGCACGGTAGTCGAGCGAACACGCGGCGCAAGGTTCGCCAGTGCAGCGGCTACGCGAAGGACGTCGGCGGTTTTCTGCGCGATGGCGTGTACAGCCACCCTGGTGCGCCGGCTGCCAGTACCGCCGCCGGTGTCCCGCGGTGCGCCGGCGCCACTGAGCCGCTCGCGCTGATCGGCGACCACCCGGGCCGGGCCCCCGGTTACGGCGGGTCGCCGGATGCCGTTGTGTCGGCCGCCGATTCCCTGCGCCGTTTCGGTAGCGGTTCGGGGACGGAATGTCGAATGACGGTCCCGACCCGTGTATCCCAAGACGACGATATGTATCGCACCGTTATGCAACGGTGCGATACATACTGGCCTTAAAAGGCGCTACCAGTGCCCGGCAGGCCCGGCAGGCCGGTCATCGGCAGGGGCAGATGCGGCAGCGGCGGCAGGTGCAGTGCGGGGATCGCCGGCAGCAGGGCCGGCGGGGGCGGCGGGATGTAGGGGTTGGGCATATTCCAGGTCTGGGGGGCACCGCCCTGGCTGTGCCCATGGCTTGCCGGCCCGTCGTGGTCGCGGTCGCCGCCGTCGCGGTAGCCGGTGTGTGAATCGTGGCTTTCGCGATCGGTGTGACCGCTGTTGAACTGGTCGTTCCAGCCGTCGTAATTCTGGCGATTGTGGTCGCGGTATCCGTAGTGCCCGTTGTCGTCCCAGCCGAAACCGTTGTCGCCGATGCCGTAGTCGCCGGGTTTGCTGTCGCCGAGCCTGTTGTCGCCGAAGTGGTGGCCGTCGTCGCTGTCGCGGCCACCCGAACTGTGGGAGTCGCGGTCGCTGATCTGTGTCGCACTGCCCGGATCCGCGAGGGCGGCGCCGGTGGTGACGGTCAGTGGAGTGAGGGCGAGGACCGCGATCGCGGCGATCCGGGCGGCGATGCGGCGGGTGCGCTGTTCGGGGTTTCGGTTCATCGGTGGGGTCCTCACTCGTCGCGCGCCCTGCGTGCCGGTTGGTTCGTGACGTCATCGGGAGCGGTTGTCGATACATTGACTACCGTACCGCTATATAGCGGCACATTCAATAGGTGTTTGCCGATTGGGTTCATATGGCGGTGCCGGCTGCGGTCGCGTCTACCCGCCCGGTGGGTAACCTGTGCCGGTGGGGACAATCGAAAGCCATACGGGCGCAACCAAACGCCCGGGTGCGGCGCTGGCCGCGGTCACCGCCGTCGTGTTCGTGACCTTCCTGGACACCACGGTCGTCAGTGTCGCGCTCGGTGCGATCCGCAGCGAACTGAAAACCGATGTGACCGCATTGCAATGGGTCGTCAACGGCTACACCCTGGTTTTCGCGTGCCTCATGCTGGCCGGTGGATCATTCGGCGACCGCTGGGGCCGCAAACGGGTCATGATCATCGGATTGGTGATCTTCTGTGCCGGTTCGGTGGTATCGGCGGTGGCAACCAGTGCGGCGGCGCTCATCGCAGGTCGCGTGATCATGGGGGTGGGTGCGGCCGCCTCGGAACCCGGAACCCTGTCGGTACTGCGGCATATCTTCCCCGGCGAGCGAGCGCGTGCCAAGGCTCTGGGGGTATGGGCGGCGGCGTCCGGGCTGGCCCTGGCGGCCGGGCCCGTACTGGGCGGTGTGCTGGTGCACGCGTACGGGTGGCGCTCGATCTTCTGGTTCAACCTGGTGATCGGGGCGGTGGCGCTGGTCGTCGCGCTGTGGTCGGTTCCGGAAAGCGCCGATCCGCGACCCGAACCGATCGACTGGGCCGGTGCGCTGCTCGGCGCCGGATTCCTCGGGGCGATCATCTACGCGGCGACCAGCGGTGAAGAAGTGGGTTACACCGCCCCCTCGGTGATCACCTTGTTCGTCGTGGGTGCGATAGCGCTGCTCGCGTTCGTCGCGGTCGAGCGCCGGGCCCGCGCGCCCATGCTGGACTTCCGGTACCTGCGCCTGCCGACGGTGCGCAGCGCGCTGGTGGTGGCCTTTGCCGTCTACTTCGGTGTCTTCTCGATCTTTTTCTTCACGGCGCTGTACCTGCAAGTGATGCAATCGTATTCGGGCGCGCGTACCGCGACCGTGTTCGCCCCGATGGCCGCCGCCATCATCGCCGGGTCATTGGCCGCGGGCTACTGGGTGGCGCGGCACGGGCCACGGATCCCCATGCTGGCGGGTTGCGTGATCGGCGCCGGCGGAATCCTGCTGACCCGTCTCGCCCTGGCCGGGCCCGTGCAGGACCTGCCGCTCTCGGGTGCGATGGCGGTGGCGGGCGCGGGATTCGGGATCGCGGTGGTGCCGTTGACCTCGGCCGTGATGTCGGCGGTACCGCCCGAGCATTCGGGTATGGCCGCCGCGGTGACCAATACGATGCGCCAGGTCGGTTCGGCGTTCGGTGTGGCAGTGCTCGGTGTCCTGGTGAATTCGCTGCTCACCGCGGATCTGCAGCGCCGGATGACAGAGCTGGGGCTACCGCCGGAACTGCAACCGGGAGCCGTGGAGGCCGTCGAGCGCGGTGGTATTCCCGAGGGGATGGATATCACCCCGTATTTCCCCTACCTGGGCAAGTTGAACGAGGTGATCGAAACCGGGAAGGTGGCGTTCCATCACGGCCTGGACGTCGCGCTGCTGGTATCGGCGATCATGATCCTCGCCGCGGCGGTGTTCACCGCGCTGGATCCGGCAAGCCGCCGGCCCGCTCGCAGCGAGTAGGCATCCGGACCGGACGCGATCGCATCGGCTCGGCCCCGCACGCGCAGTACTCACCAATCGCGAGTGGCGATCAACTCCTCGGCGTCCGCATCGTGGAAACCGTAAGCGCCGGCCACGAACCGGAAATCCTCGCCGATCGCCTCCCGGGCGACCGTCTCGATTTCACTGCCCGCTTCCTCGAATTCGGCCGCCAGCTCGTTGAATTCCTCGGTGGCCGCATGCGTCAGGACATATAGCGCAGCCGGGCCGGTAGGCTGTTCGGCTTCGATGCGTCCGCACAATCGCTCCAGGATCGCCTTACCGCGGTCCACGACGTGGTCGGGAAAATAGCCGTCTTTGTAGAGCTGGTCGAGAAATGGGTGGGCGAGCACTTGCGGGTTGGCGATCTGCATCTGGACCTTCGATCTCGTCGTGCTCAGGCGGGACGTTCTCCGCTCCGGACGCGATCAAACTAGAGCCGCACACCGACAAGTACGTCGAACTGGTGCGCTCGGCTAGGGGGTCTGGATGGCGGTGAAGGTCATGCGGTCGCCGCGGTAGAGGGAGCGGCGGTGTTCGATGGGGGTCCCGTCGGGGTCGTAGGAGACGCGTTTGAGCAGGAACATCGGGGTGCGGGTATCGACGGTGAGCAGGGCGGCTTCGCGGGCGTCGGGCAGGGTTGTTTCGATACTGTCCACTGCCTTGGCGAAAGCAATCCCGCGACTCGCGATTTCGGCGTACAACGAACGGGTGTAGTCGAAGGTGTCGATCAGTCCGGGGTAGCGGTAGGCGGGAAGGCGAGTGGTTTCCAGGCCGAGGCGCACACCGTCGGTGGTGAGTACGCGCTCGAGCTGGACCACCGGATCGCCGGGTTCGATGGCGAGTTGGCCGGCGAGTTCGGTATCGGCGGTGAGCCGGGACCAGCCGACGAGAATGCGGGTGGCGGTGCGGCCTTCGGCGCGGGCGGCTTCGGTGTAGGAGCCGAGTGCCAGGGGGAGAACGAGTTTCGGGCCGGCCACCAGGGTCGTCTTACCCTGGCGTTCGATCCGTCCGGCGACCAGTAGTTCACGCAGTGCCTGGCGCACCGTTTCCCGGGCCACGTCGAAGCGCACCGCGAGATCGCGTTCGGAGGGGACGGCGGCGCCGATTTCCAGCCCGTCGAGCAGTTCTTCGATGCTCGCGCGCACGATCTGGTGTTTGAGAACCCGGGGTTCGACGGTCGACGTCACGGTCCAACCCTACCGCGGCGCTGGTCTATACCAGCTGTTAACCCAAGGTTCGCTCAACGGCAGTCCGCTGGTCTATACCAGCATGGCATTCTCGGACCCGTGCAAGACAATTGCGATATCGCCCTGGCAGTACTGGATATGGCCGGAACCACGGTCGCCGACGACGGCGCCGTGATCGCGGCCTTCGACGACGCAGCCACGGCAGTGGGTCTGCCGGCGACCGGACCCGAGCGGGACAAAGCGCGCCGCTACGTGCTCGACACGATGGGGCAGTCGAAAATCGTGGTCTTTCGCGCGCTTTTCGGATCCGAACACAAAGCCGCCGAAGCCAACGCGGCCTTCGAAACCGCTTACGAACGGTACGTCGACGAGGGCGCGATCAGGCCCATCGCGGGGGCCGGGGAGGCCATCGCGAAACTTCGCGCGGGCGGTATCAAGGTCGCGCTGACCACCGGATTCAGCCGCTCCACCCAGCGGCGGATCCTCACCGCCCTCGGCTGGACCGAGGTTGCCGATCTGGTGCTGGCCCCCGCCGACGCCGGGCGCGGCCGCCCCTACCCAGACCTGGTGCTCACCGCCTTGCTGCGGGCCGAGATCGACGATGTCCGCCAGATGGCGGTCGTCGGCGATACGTCCAGCGATATCACCTCCGGCCGCCGCGCCGGCGCCGCCATCGTGGCGGGGACACTCACGGGCGCGCACAACGCGCCGACCCTGCGCGCCGCGGGTGCCACCCACATCCTCGACACCGTTGCCGAACTCCCCGACCTGCTTCTACCCGTCTGACCCCGCTCGACCCGACTCCACCGAGGACGTTCCATGTTCATCCGTCGCCGTCATACCCTGGCCGCCGTACTCGCCGGCCTGGCGCTTACGCTGTCCGCCTGTTCCGGCTCCGATTCCGAAGCGCTGAACGAAAAGGGCTTCCCCGAAACCCTGACGCTCGCCGCCATCCCGGCCGAGAACTCCACCGATCTGAAAGCCAGCTACGAGCCGGTGATCGCCCTGCTGGAGCGCGAAACCGGATCGAAGATCGACTTCGTGCAGGCCTCCGACTACGCGGGGGTGATCGAGGGACTCATCGCCGGCAATGTGGATCTCACGTTCTTCGGCCCGTTCGGCTATGTCGTGGCCGGGGTGAACGGCGCGGAGATGACACCGCTGGGCGCGGTGGTGCAGGACAAGGGCACACCGCCGGGCTACCAGTCCTACGGCCTCGCCCGAGCCGACAACGACCAGATCAACGAACTCGCGGACTTCAAGGGCAAGAAGGTCTGCTTCGTCGATCCCGGTTCGACGTCCGGATTCCTCTACCCGACAGCCGGTTTGATCGAGAACGAGGTGATCGCCTCCGGGGCGGAATCGGACCTCTCGGCCGGTCTGGCGCCGATCTACGCCGGCGGTCACGACGCCTCCGCGATGGCCATCGCGTCCGGTGACTGTGATGCCGGATTCGCCTTCGACACCATGGTCGACAAAACCATGATCGAGAAGGGCGATCTGGAACCGGGCGAACTGAAAACGGTGTGGAAATCGGAGACCATCGCCGGTTCGGTGTTCGCCGCGAACAACGATCTCGGCGCCGAAGCCGTCGGCAAACTGAAGACCGTTTTCACCGAGAAGGTCAACGCCGACTACATGCTGGGCGAAGGTCTGTGCACGGGCGACTGCCGGTTCACCGACGAACGCGTGTGGGGTGTCGTGCCCGCCACCGACGCCGACTACGACGGCGTACGCCACGTCTGTGAAGTAACCGGCTCCGAGAAATGCAAGGGCTGATCCGATGCCTCCCGCGCCGCACCGTCCCACCGTCGCCGGGGACGACACCGTCATCTCCGCGCAGGCAGTCACCAAGAAATTCGGCGAAACCACCGCGCTCGACGCCGTGTCGTTCGATGTGCAGCGCAGCGAAATGGTCGTCCTGCTCGGTCTTTCCGGTTCCGGGAAATCGACCCTGCTGCGTTGTCTCAACGGCCTGCACCCGGTGAGTTCGGGCCGGATCGAGGTCGGCGGGACCCGTGTGGACCTCGCCTCCGGGGCCCACCTGCGCGCCCTGCGGCGCGAGGTGGGCTTCGTCTTTCAGCAGTTCAACCTGGTCGGGCGGCTCAGCTGCCTGGAGAACGTGCTCATCGGCGGGCTCGGCCGGATCGCGCTGCCCCGCTACGGAGCGCTCACCTACCCGAAACGGATGCGGGCCGAGGCGCTGGCGCACCTGGACCGGGTCGGGCTGGCCGATCTCGCCGAACGCCGCGCCGATACGCTCTCCGGCGGCCAGCAGCAGCGGGTCGCGATCGCGCGCACCCTCATGCAGCAGCCCAAGGTGCTGCTCGCCGACGAACCCGTCGCCTCGCTCGATCCCGAGAACGCGGGCGTGGTGATGGATCTGCTGTTCCGTGTGTGCATCGAGGAGAAACTGACGGTGCTGTGCACCCTGCACCAGGTGGATCTGGCGATGGGCTGGGCGCACCGGCTGATCGGGTTGCGGGGCGGGGCGAAGGTGCTCGACCGGCCCGCGGTGGGGTTGTCCCGCGCCGAGGTCATGGAGATCTATCAGCGGGTCGAACCGGTGGCGGCCGGGACGAAATCGGTCGGGCCACGATGAGTGCCCTGCTCGCCCCACCCCGGACGGCCGCGAAACCACCGGTACCGAATACGATTCGCGCCGTAGTGCTGCGGACCTGCGCCGCAGCCGCGGTTCTGGCCACGCTGGCCGGTGCCTGGTACATCGACTTCGCGCCCGCCACCCTCATCGACGGTCTCGACGAGATCGCCGCACTACTGGAACGGATGCTGCCGCCGCGGCTCGACGACCCCGGCCGCATCTCCGCCCTCGCCGTCGAAACCCTGCTGATGGCGGTACTCGGCACCGTACTGGCCGCGCTGGTCTCGGTGCCGCTGGCGTTCCTCGCCGCCCGTAACACCACCCCTCATCCCGTGGTCTACGGTGCGGCGAGGGGCGTCATCACGTTCTGCCGGGCAATGCCCGATCTGCTGTTCGCGGCATTGTTCGTCCGCGCACTCGGCATCGGTGTGCTGCCCGGCATTCTGGCGCTGGCGCTGCATTCGATCGGAATGCTCGGCAAACTGTTCGCCGACGCCATCGAACAGACCGATCCGGGCCCGCGGGAAGCGGTCCGCGCGACCGGCGCCGGATACTTCCCGGAGATGTCGAACGCCGTTGTTCCGCAGGCGATCCCCTCCTGGATCAGCACTTTCGTCTACCGCATCGATATCAACCTGCGGATGTCGGTGGTCCTCGGATTCGTCGGCGCGGGCGGTATCGGTTTCGCCCTGCAGGACGCGCTGCGCGGTCTGATCTACCCGCGCGCGCTCGGCATCGTCGCCGTGATCCTGGTGATCATCGCGGCCATGGAAGTGCTCACCATCGTCATCCGCCGCACCCTGCTCACGCCCTCGAAGGCGGGTCCGCGCCGGGACCGGTCGACGCGATTCGTCTTCGGCGCGCTGCTCGCCGGCACCTGTCTCGTCTCGCTGGTGGTCCTCGATATCGACCCGTTCGCGCTGCTGACCTGGCCGTGGCCTTCGTTCGAGGTCTTCGGCCGGATGTTCCCGCCGGACTTCGGCGCACTCGGCGCCGACCTGTTCGACGCCGCCGTCCAGACCATCGCCATCGGTCTGGTGGCGACCGCGATCGGGGTGGTGCTCTCGATTCCACTCGGCATTCTCGGCGCGGCCAACGTGTCCCCGCATCCGGCGTTGTACTGGGTCGCCCGGGCCTGGATCCTGGTGGTTCGCGCGGTTCCGGAACTGATCATCGCCGTCGTCTTCGTCGCCGCGCTCGGGCTCGGGCCCATCGCCGGAACATGCGCACTGGCCATCGGCTCGATCGGATTCCTCGGCAAACTCGTCGCCGATGCGGTGGAGGAGATCGACCCCGGGCCGGCGGAAGCGGTCCGGGCAGTCGGTGGCGGATGGTGGAAAACCTTGTTCGCCGCAGTCATCCCGCAGGCCGTACCGGCTTTGATCGGTTCCGGCCTCTATCTGCTCGACGTCAATATCCGCACCTCCACGGTGCTGGGCATCGTGGGTGCCGGTGGTATCGGATTCCTGCTGTTCGAAGCCATCCGGACGCTGAACTTCGATATTGCGGGCGCGATCGTGCTGGTCGTGTTCGTCATCGTCTACACCATCGAAAGGCTTTCCGGATGGATACGCTCACTCGTCGTCTGACCCGCGCGGCCGTCTGGTCCGCCGACGGGGTGCAGGTCCGTGCGGTCGAGCTACCCGCCCCGGGCCCCGGGGAACTACTGGTCCGGGTCGACTTGGCCACCGTCTGCGGTAGCGATCTGCACACCGTCTCCGGGCGGCGTCCGGCGCCGTCACCGTCGATCCTCGGACACGAGGCGGTCGGGCATGTGGTGGCCGCGGGCCCCGGTGCCGACCGTACCCTCGGCGAGCGGATCGTCTGGTCGGTCACCGCCACCTGCGGCCGGTGTGGGCGCTGCCGGCGCGGCTTCACCGCCAAATGCGAACAGGTCCGCAAGGTCGGGCACGAGGCGTTCACGGGGGACTGGCCGCTGTCCGGCGGATACGCCGAACATATTCTGCTCCCCGCCGGCGTCACCACGGTCCCGGTCCCGGAGCAGATTCCCGACGCGGTCGCCGCACCCGCCGGATGCGCGACGGCGACCGTCATGGCGGTGCTCGAGGCCGCCGGCGATATGGCAGGTCGCCGCGTTCTGATCTGTGGTGCGGGCATGCTCGGCATCACCGCTGTCGGAGCCTGTACCGAACGAGGAGCGGAGGTGCTGATCAGTGACCCGCATCCGCAGCGACAGCACCTTGCGGCGCGATTCGGCGCGACCCCGGACCCCGGTGGGACGGTGGATATCGCCCTGGACTTCTCCGGTTCACCCGACGCCGTGGCAGGCGCTCTCGCCCGCCTCGACCTCGGCGGACGGCTGGTGCTCGCCGGTTCGGTGACCCCCGGCCCCGACATCGCACTCGACCCGGAGGCCGTGGTCCGCGGCTGGCTGACCATAACCGGTGTGCACAACTACGAACCCCGCCATCTGATCCGCGCCGTGGAATTCCTGACCCGCACCACCCGGACACTGCCGTGGCCGGACCTGGTCGCCGAACCGGTCGAGCTGGTCGCGATCGGCACCGTCTTGCAGCCGCTGCCACGAACGGTTCTCCGTGCTGCTATCGCACCGTGACACCGCCGCGGAGCCATGATCGCGAGGTGCGGCGGCGGGGAATCCGCGGCTTCGTGGACAGTTCGGACGGCACTCGGGCACGCCCTACCAATTATCGGCCCCGAAGGGGGGCCGATCAGGTCGATAGCGGAACGAGTTCCTGGATCACCTTCACCTGGTGCGCGGTGCGCTGAATCGTGATTTCCGAGTTGCGCTCATCGGGCGCGCGGGCTGCGATGTTGGACTACCCTGAGCACGCGTTACGGAAAGCGTTACCCACCTGGGTAATTCGGCAAGGAGAGGTTGATGGCGGTACGGAAACTGGCGGAGGAATACTACGGGCTCATCGACGCCGGGCGGCTGGACGAGGCCACCGCGTTGATGACCGATGACGTGAAGCTGACCTTCGCGAACGCCGAACCGGTAACCGGCCGGGACGCGGCCACCGCGTCCATCCAGTACGTACTCGACCAGACCACGAAGATCGAACACAAGGTGGTGCACTGGATCGAACCGCATCCGGCCACCGACGGTGTCACCGAGGTGATGTTCGAGATCCGGATCCACTACTGGCTGAAGAGCGGTAAAGAGGTCGAGATCCCGGGCGCGGTGTACGCGTCGGTGAACGCGGACAACAAGTTCACCGAGCAGCGTCTCTACGGTGATCTCACCGAGGTATTCACCGGCTGATTCCGCCTTGGCGCAGGCAGCCCCGGGCGAATGAGTCCGGGGCTGCCTGTTTTGCGGCTATTTCGGTGCTGTCAGGTCGTAGACCGTGACGCCGTCCACTTCCTGCGCGGTGAAATGCTCTTGCACCCACTGCGTGATTTCCGAACCGGTTCCGCTGCGCCCACCCGGGCCGCCGCCATTACCGCCGAGGAAGTAGTGGATCTGCCCGGATTCGACGTACTGCCGGAACTGTTCCAGCGTGGGCGAGGGATCGCTGCCGTTGAACCCGCCGATCGGCATGATCGGCTCCGCGGTGGCCAGCTGGTATCCGACCGCGCTGTTGGATGCCACGGTGGCCGCCGCCCAGGTGTAGGCATCGGCGTTTTCCGTCAGCAACGCCACCAGGGCGTCGCTCGGTTCGCTCGCACCCATCACGCCACCGCCGGGGCCACCGCCCATACCGCCGGGAGGACCCATCCCGTCGCCCGGCCCGCCGTCATCCGCGGTCCTGCTGTTGCCCGGGGCCACGCCGGTTGCACCGCCCGGCCCGCCGTCGATACGGCCGGTAGCGCCGGAGCCGCCGATCCCGGTGCCGCCGGGCGCAGCGGACCTATCGGCCGCCGCGCCCGGTCCGCCGTCGTCGTGCCGGTTGCCCGGCGGTCGCATACCGCCGAACATCCCGGAGTCCGGTCCGGCAGTCGGGATCGGACCACTATGCCCGGAATTCAGTGTGTCGACGGTGAATGCGATCGGTCCGGCCAAGCCGACCGTCGCGGCGAGCAGGGCGGCCGGCACCGCGGCACGACGGGGGAGCGGTAGCAGCAGCGACAAAGTCGCGACGATGCCGCAGACCAGGACGGACCAACGCAGCCACGGCAGGAAATCCGTGGTGCGCGACAGCAGCATCCACGCGGTCGCAGCGGTCAGGCCGACCGCAGTCGCCGCCAGGACCCGCACCCACCAGCGTGATCTGTTGCGCCAGAACAACACCGAACCGATACCCACCAGCGCGGCGATCGCGGGCGCCAGCGCCACCGTGTAGTACTGGTGGAAAATTCCCGCCATGAAACTGAACACGAGCCCGGTGACCAGCAACCAGCCGGCCCACAGCAGCACCTGTGCTCGCGCAGAGTCGGTGCGTGCGGCCCGGCCGCGCAACAGCAAGCCCGCGACCAGCGCGATCAGTGCCGCCGGAAGCAACCAGGCGATCTGCCCGCCCTGGGCCTGGTCGAACATCCGGGCTATCCCGGTCTGCCCCCACATTCCATTTCCGCCCGGCGGTAATTCGCCCCCTGGGCCGACGCTTCCGGTCTCGTTGCCGTTCAACCGGCCCAGCCCGTTGTAGCCGAGCGTGAGCTCGATAATCGAATTGTTCTGCGATCCACCGATATAGGGCCGGGAATCGGCCGGCCACAATTCCACGGTCAGCAGCCACCAACCGGCCGCGACGACCATGGCCGCGCCCGCGGCGAGCAACTGCGCGATCCGCTTACCGAGCTTCGGCGGACCCGCGAACAGGTACACCAGCGTGAGTACCGGCACCACCAGCATGACCTGCAACTGTTTTGCCAGGAATCCGAAACCGATGCAGGCGCCGGTGAGCACAAGCCAGCGCCAGCGGCCGTCGTCCAGTGCGCGTGTCATCGCCCACACCGCGGCGACCATCAGCAACACCAGCAGCGCATCGGGATTGTTGAACCGGAACATGAGGGCGAAAACCGGTGTCACCGCAGCGACGAGACCGGCGATCAGCCCCGCCGCGGGGCCGGACGAACGCCGGACGGTGGCCCAGAGCAGCGCTACCGTCGCCGAACCCAGCAGGACCTGCGGAACCAGCATGCTCCAGTTGTTCAACCCGAACATCCGGACCGACAGCTCCATCACCCACAGCGAGGCAGGCGGTTTGTCCACGGTGATGGAATTCGCGGCATCGGAGGAGCCGAAGAAGAACGCCTTCCACGATTGCGAACCGGCCTGGACGGCAGCGGAATAGAAGGAGTTCGCCCAGCCGTTCGCGCTCAAGTTGTACAGGTAGGACAGTCCGGTGGCGAGCAGTAGTACCGCCAGCGCCGGGTACTCCCAGCGGCCGGCACGTGCGGGGCCGGAACCGGCGGCTTCGGCGGTTTCGGCGGTCAGGGATGGAACGACGGTGAGGGTCATCGGGCGGCCTCCGCGGTGAGCGGCGCGCGCCGGGCCGGATCGCGGAACACCCAGCGCAGTCCGACGAAACGCATCAGGGTCGCGATCAGATTCGCAACCACCAGGACGAGTAGTTCGAGGTGTACGGGCGCCGCGGGCGCCCAACGATGCAGCGCGAACAGCGAACCGCCGGTCACCAGCAGGCCGAACCCGAATATCAGCAGCCCCTGGAACTGATGCGACACCATACCGCTCTGTCCGCGTACCCCGAAGGTGAATGCGCGGTTGACGGCGGTATTCGCCACCGCCGTGATGAGCAGCGCCGCGAAGTTCGCGACCTGCGGGCCGGTCACCGGCTGCATCAGCAGATAGAGCAGCACATAAGCGAGTGTGGAACCGGTACCGACCAGCGCGAACCTGATCAACTGCCCGATCATGCCCAACGGCACCCCCGGGACCAGCGGTTCCCGGCCTACCGCGCGGCGTAGTTCGGCCAGCGGTAACGACCCGGTGGCCAATGCCCGGCCCATCCGCCAGATCCCCTGCAGATCCTTGCGGGCGGTATCGACGATATCCACCCGGCTGTCGGGATCATCGATCCAATCCACCGGAATCTCATGGATGCGCAGCCCGGCCCGTTCGGCCAGCACCAGCAGTTCGGTATCGAAGAACCATTCGCCGTCTTCGACCAGCGGCAGCAGTGTGCGCGCCACCTCTGTGCGCATGGCTTTGAAGCCACATTGGGCGTCGGAGAATCGGGTCCGCAGCGATGCCTTCAACAGCAGGTTGTAGCAGCGGGAGATGAATTCGCGTTTCGGTCCGCGCACCACCCGGGAGCCGGTGATCAGCCGGGTTCCGACCGCCAGATCGGAATGGCCGGAGACCAACGGTGCGACCAGTGGCAGCAGGGCGTCGAGATCGGTCGACAGATCGACATCCATATAGGCGACGACCTGAGCGTCCGACTCCTGCCACACGGTTCGCAGGGCCCGGCCGCGGCCCTTGGCGGCGAGATGCACGACGCGTACATCGTCGAGTTCGGCGGCGAGCAGTTCGGCCACCGCCGGCGTGGCATCGGTGCTGGCGTTATCGGCGACGGTGATCCGGGCGGGGAAAGGGAATCCGCTGCCCAGATATTCGTGCAGGCGGCGCACACAGACGCCGAGGTCGGTCTCTTCGTTGTACACGGGGACGACCACATCCAGCACGGGGGGCGATGATGGGCCGTCGACTTGTTCCGCCGCTCCGGCGACGGTCACGGTCTCGGTCATATCGACCAGAGTCGACCGGCGCGCTGGGGCCGGGCTCCAGCGAACCATGGAGGTTGCTGGGAGCGTCTATCGACGCCCTGGTCCGGGAGGCGGTGGGCGAATCCGGTGATGTTGCCGGACCCGGCGGCACCACCGGGCACGGTTCGGCTGGGCGCCGATGCATCGGCGGCTCGGCTACGGGACAGATGGAACCTCGTTGTTCTCGTCACGCCGTTGTGGTGCTGCTCCGTAACGCCCTCAGTATGCGCGCGGGCACCGACAAGTTCGGGTCAGTGCAGCCGCCACAGCGGGGATACCGGACCGTGTCCCTTGCCCAGATCGTAGGCGGCATCGAGGCAACGCCGGGTCCATTCCTTGGCGAACTCGAAGGCGTCGGGCACCGAGTAGCCGTTGGCGAGGGCGCAGGCCAGGGCGGCTGCCAGGGTGTCGCCGCCGCCGTGGTCGTTACCGGTGGCGATGCGGGGAGCCCGGAACTCCAGGAAGCGCTCGCCGTCGAACAGCAGGTCCGTGCTGTCGGCAGAGGTACGCAGATGCCCGCCCTTCACCACCACCCATTGCGGGCCGAGCGCGTGCAGGGCCTCGGCCGCCGTCCGCGCCGAGGCCGCATCGGTGACCTGGACCCCGGTCAGCAATCGGATCTCATCCAGATTCGGTGTGACGATAGTGGCCAGCGGGAACAGTGTGTGGCGCATTGCGTCCAGGGCCTCGGTGTGCAGGAGGGGGTCGCCGTGCATGGACGCCGCGACGGGATCCACCACCAGTGGCGCCGAGCCGGCACGCCCGATCCCGACCTCCCGGCAGACGGCGGCTACCGCCTCGATGATGTCACTGGCGGCGAGCATTCCCGTTTTCGCGGCGCCGACACCGATATCGCCGGCCACCGACCGCACCTGATCGGCCACCACCTCCGGCGGAACCTCGTGGAAACCGCTCACTCCCACCGAGTTCTGTACGGTTACCGCGGCAATCGCCACCAGCGCATGCACTCCGCACAGCGTCATGGTGCGGGTATCGGCCTGGATCCCGGCGCCGCCACCCGAGTCGGTCCCGGCGATCGTGAGCACCCGCACCGGGGTCTGTCCCGGTGGGGTCAACGGCAACAACTTCACGCAGTCACCCTACGTGGGCCTGGTCGCGGCCGGGTTCGGTCCCAGCGGGTCCGGCCGAGTGGGTGGGCGAGGAACGCTGATCCCGGCGCCGGCGCCGGCGGTCGCCGATCGACACCTCGACCCGCCGCCGGTATCGGTCACGCACCGGTTGCCCGTGAAAACGCGGCGGGATTTCGCGCACCGGCATTGCACGCGGAGTTCCCGGTCTACCCCGAGGTAGACGGGTGGCCTGCTGGTCGGTACTCATCGGAATGAATTCGGGCGAATGGAGACCTGTCGCGACGGCCCACCGAACCCATCGTTGCTGTTGCGATGGGCGGCGGAGATGTCGTGGTATCCAGCCCGTCAGCGGATGGTCTGATCGATGAGGAGGCGGGCCGCGCGGTCGGTCCGTTCGGTATCGCCGGTGATGAGGCGGTCCTGGAGGATGCCGCGGAGGCCGGAGATCAGCAACGTGGCGGCGGCCTCGGGGTCCTCCACCGAACTGAGTTCGCGCAGGCGGGTGGCAAGTACGGAGATGAAGGCCGCGATCGCCTCGTCGGCATAGCGTACGTACGGGGCCGCCGGGGCGCAGGCCGCGCCGAGGACTTGCAGCATGACGGTGTTGCTGACGGCCTCGGGGCCGGTGGTGTTGGTGCGGTAGAAGTCCCACAGGCGTTCGCGGAGTGCGGTGACGTCGTGGATATCGGCGAATACGGCGGTGAGGTCTGGGCGGTGGGTCGCCAGGGCCTGGACCAGCAGTTCTTCTTTGGTGCCGAAGTAGTAGATCAGCATGCGAGAACTGGTGCCGAGTGCGGCGGCCAGGGGGCGCAGCGACAGGTCCGCGAGGCCGTGTTCGGCGATATAGCGGACCACCGCGTCGAGGAGTTCGGCGCGTTTGGCGTGGTCTAGGGGGCGGGCCATGGGTTGACTGTAGCGAACGCTACAGGTATTGATGAACCCCGTGAATGTACCGATCGCTTCAGGAACTCGGCCGGTGTCCACCCAGGTGGTTGTCACCGCCTACGCGGGAGTCACCTCCCTGGCCGACGATATGGACGACACCTGGGCCGCGTTGCTCCGCGGCGAAACCGGTATCACCACCCTCGACGATGATTTCGTCGCCGAGTACGACCTGCCGGTACGCATCGGCGGCAAACTGAAATCGCACCCCGGCGCCGAGCTGACCCGGGTCGAACAGCGGCGGCATTCGTATGTCGAGCAGCTCGCGTTGGTGCTGGGCCGGCGCGTCTGGGCGGCGGCGGGCCGCCCCGGGGTGGAGGGGGAGCGGCTCGCGGTCTGTATCGGTACCGGGCTGGGCGGCGGTGACGCGCTCATCGACGCGGTGGACGCCATGCGGGCGGGCGGGTATCGCAAGGTTTCGCCGATGTCGGTACCGATGGTCATGCCGAACGGTCCCGCGGCGACAGTGAGTCTCGAAATCGGCGCGAAAGCAGGCGTTTTCGCGCCGGTCTCCGCGTGCTCCTCGGGAACCGAGGCGATCGCTCATGCATGGCGGCTGATCGTCACCGGGGAGGCCGATGTCGTTGTGGCGGGTGGGGTGGAAGGCCATATCCACGCCGTGCCGATCGCGAGCTTCGCCATGATGCGCGCGATGAGCACACGTAACGACGAACCGGAGCGGGCCTCTCGCCCGTTCGACCGGGACCGCGACGGTTTCGTGTTCGGTGAGGCCGGCGCTCTGGTGGTCCTCGAATCGGAGCGGCACGCCCGTGCCCGCGGTGCCCGTATCCACGCTCGGATTCTCGGAGCGGGTATCACCTCCGACGCCTACCACATCGTCGCCTCCGACCCGTCCGGTACGGGTGCGGCCCGGGCCATGCGTAAAGCGATTGCGACAGCGGGATTGCGGCCCACCGATATCCGGCATGTGAACGCTCACGCCACTTCGACCTCGATCGGCGATGCGTCCGAGGCCGCGGCGATCGGCGCTGTCACTCCCGAAGCTTCGGTCTACGCGCCCAAATCGGCGCTGGGGCATTCGATCGGTGCGGTCGGTGCGCTGGAAACCATCCTGACCGCATGCACGCTGCGCGAACAGATCATTCCGCCCACGCTGAACCTCGACAACTCCGCTGTCGACCTCGATATTGTGCACGGCTGCGCGCGCCCGCAAGTTTGCGAGTACGCGCTGACGAACTCCTTCGGATTCGGCGGACACAACGTCACCCTCGCACTCGGACGGGTCTGACCTGCCGATCGCTTCGCCGGCCAGTTGGGCGGATCACTGCGCCGGCACGCAGGGGCGGCCGCGAATTTTCGGCCGGATGGTCACGGGTGAACCCGGGTTCGGTTGCGAAACGCTGCTGTCGTCGCTGTTGTTCTCCAGTTCGGAACACAGCGAAGACCCCGCCGGTATCGCCCGATGTGCGTCGGCGCCGAGGAGCATGAAAGTCCGGACCGGCCCGGGGCGAAACCGAGCCGGTCGACGTTCAGTCGCCGGCGGCGGGCTTCGCTGCGCCGGGTCCCGGGTCGCGTTTCCAGCGCCAGGCGAATTCGCCGGCCCGGGGTGGCGGGCCGGGGAGTTCTTCGCCGTCGCGCAGACCGGCGAGCATGAGGGCGAGGATCCGGCGGCGTAACTGTCCGGTGCGTTCGGCATCGGGGGTGGATACCGCGGCGCAGGCTTCCAGTATGAGGCCGAGGTCCTGGGGGGTTACGTCGCGGCGCAGCTGTCCGGATTCGTGTGCCCGCCGGATGAGTTCGTTGTTCACCTTCTCGGAATGCCGGACATCGGGCACCAGTGATTCGTCAGGTGTGAACGTGCCGGCGAGGTGGACGGCCAGCGAATGTACATCGGCGTGGACCACCCGCTCCAGGAAACTCACCAGTGCCTGCCAGCCGTCGGGTTCCTCGAGTGCCGCATCGGCTTCGGCGTTGTACCGGCGCAGCCCGTCGTGGCAAAGGGTGCGCAGTAGTACGTCTTTGCTCGGATAGCGGCGGTAGAGAGCGCTGATCCCGACTCCGGCGCGTTCGGCGACAGCCGAGATCGGCGCGTTCGCGTCGGCGAGGAAAACCGCTCGCGCGGCGTCGAGGATGAGTCTGTCGTTGCGGGCGGCTTGCGCTTTGCGGCCGGGGAGGGGTTTGGCGGCGGAGGTTTCGGCTGTTCCGGGCATGCTTCGAGGTTAACACTTGAAACGGAATGATCCGTTCTGGTACGTTCAGAACAGAACAAAGCATTCCGTTCCAGTAGGAGTTGATATGACCGTCATCCAGCCTTTCCGTATCGAGATCCCCGCCGCCGAGCTCGACGATCTGCGTGCTCGTCTCGAGCGCACCCGCTGGGCAGAGCAGATCCCCGGCTCCGGTGACGAGTACGGCGTGAGTGTCGACCGGGTACGCCACCTCGCCGATGTCTGGCGTTCGCTCGACTGGCGCGCCCAAGAGCGCAAACTGAACGCCTATCCGCAGTTCCGCACGGAAATCGACGGTCAGCTGATCCACTTCCTGCATATCCGGTCGGCGGGGGCGCAGGGATTCCCGCTGATTCTCACCCACGGCTGGCCCGGCACCTTCGTCGAATTCCTCGATCTCGTCGAGCCGCTCACGGCGGCCGGTTTCGACCTGGTCATCCCGTCGGTGCCCGGCTACGGTTTCTCCGGACCGACAACGGAAGCCGGCTGGAACGATGCCCGTATCGCCCGCGCCTGGGCCGAGCTGATGGATCGCCTCGGCTACCGGCGCTACGGCGCCGTGGGTAATGACGGCGGGTCGTCCATTTCCGCGGAGCTCGGCCGTTGTGCCCCCGAGCGGGTGGTGGGAGTGCATGTCGCGCAGGTGTATTCGTTCCCGTCCGGTGACCCCGCGGAAATGGCCGATCTCAGCGCCGATGAGCAGCAGGCGATGGCGACGCTGGATTGGTTCGTCAAGAACAAAATGGGTTTCAATGTCCTGCAGTCACAGCAGCCGCAGACCCTTGCGCACGCCCTGGCGGATTCCCCGGCCGGTCTGCTCGGCTGGAACAGTCAGCTACTCGGACCGGATCTGGACGATGAATTCGTCGTCACCAATATCGCGATCCACTGGTTCACCGCAACCGCCGGCTCGGCGATCCGGCACTACTTCGAGAAGGACAAGGCCGAGCAGCCCACCGAACCGAGCACCGTCCCGCTCGCGTTGTCCGGTTCCACCGGGGATTTCCATGGCATCCGGCGTTTCGCCGAGCGCGACCACAACGTGGTTTCCTGGCGGACCCACGATGTGCACAGCCACTACCTGCACCACGCCGCGCCCGCGCTCATGGCCGAGGAGATCACCGTGTTCTTCGACAAGGTCCGCGCCGGCGAGTAGGCCCCGAAATCGGGCCGGATCGATGTCGACTACGGGAGCCACCGCGGGTGGTCCGCGCCGGCCGGTACCCGGCACGTTCGACGGCCGGGCGCCCAGGCGCGCAGTTTCCACCGCTCAGCTCGGAACCTTGTCCAGGAAACCGAGGACGGTCTCGATACGCCCCTGTTCGTCGGTGACCAGGACATCGAACCCGATGATCACCGGTTCCGCGCCGGCCGGTCCCAGGCCCCACTGGAACCGGACCTGGCGATGGTGGTTGTCCGGTTCGCCGACCTGGCTGAACACGAACCCCGGGAACTGCTCGTGCACGGCACCGATGGTGGTGCCGATCGCGTCGCGGCCCGCCGCGTCGGCGAGCGGATCGGTGTAGGTGGCCTCCGGCGCCCAGTGCTCGGCGAGCAGCGCCGTGCGGGCCTGCGGCTCGGTGCTGTTCCAGGTCTGCAGGTAGGTGCGGACGATGTCGTTCATAAGAGGATCCCTCCGGGTTCCGTTGACTGTGTGCTGCTCAAAGCTTCGCCCCGATCCGGCCTTTTGACGATTACCCCGGAGGTAATGGGATCGGCTACCGGAACGGCTAGCATCTGATATGTGGCGATATTGGACACCGAATCCCCGGTAGGGGGCCTGATCCGCGCGTGGCGGGAGCGACGGCGGCTGAGCCAGTTGCAGCTGGCCGCGCAGGCGGAGGTGTCCACGCGGCATCTGAGTTTCGTGGAGACCGGCCGGTCGCGACCCACCCGGGAGATGATCGAGCGGCTTGCCGCGCATCTGGATGTACCGCTGCGCGAACGCAACCAACTGCTGCTCGCGGCCGGTTACGCCCCCCGCTACGGCCAGCGCGACCCGGACGCCCCGGAATTGCACGCGGTGATGGACGCCTTCCGCACCCTGCTCGACGCGCACCTCCCGCATCCGGCGCTGGTACTGGACCGCTGCTGGGACGTGGTCGATCGCAATACCGCCACCGATGTGCTGCTCGTGGGGTGCGCGCCGGAACTGCTGGAACCGCCGGTCAACGCGATCCGCATCTCCCTGCACCCGGACGGCCTGGCGCCGCGGATCCGCAACCTGGGCCAGTGGCGGGGGCATCTGCTGAGCCAGATCCGGTCCCGGCTCGCGGCCACGGGGGATCCACGTCTGCGGTCACTGCTGGAGGAGGTATCGGCCTACCCGTGCCCCGAGGCGGGGGTCGCGGCACGCGCCGATGTGGTGGTACCGCTGCAACTGAGCGTGGGCGATGCCGAGTTCTCCTTCTTCAGTATCACCACCTCGGCGATGTCGGCCACCGATGTGACGATCGACGAACTGCATATCGAGGCGTTCTACCCGGCGGACGAGGCGACGATGCGAGTTTTTCGCGCGATGTGACGGTCCCTGGACAGCCTTTGGACGCTCGCTTATGTAGCGGAGCGTTCGAGCCATGTTCCGTCTCGTTGCTGTCGGCTGTACTGGATTCAGTCAGCAGCCAACAGCTTTCGACCAGGAGCGGAATATGCGAATCACAGTTTTCGGAGCCACCGGCACGGTCGGCCGGCATATCGTCGATCAGGCGCTCGAGCGCGGGTACGAGGTCACTGCACTCACCCGGGATGCCGCCCGGATCACCCGGGCGCACGAACGACTGCACATCGTGGAAGGTGATGTGCTCGACCCCGGCGCGGTCGAACGAGCCGTCACCGGCCAGGACGCCGTCCTGGTGGCGCTCGGTAACGGCCGCAAGGGGGTGGTGCGGGCGGAAGGCACCCGGACGGTGATCGAGGCGATGAACCGGGCCGGGGTGAAACGGCTCGTGTGCCAGTCCACTCTCGGCGCCGGTGACAGCCGGGCAAACCTGAACTTCCTGTGGAAATACATTATGTTCGGCCTGCTGCTGCGCCCTGCCTACGCCGATCACCAGCAGCAGGAATCCTACGTTCGAGCCAGTGACCTGGATTGGACCATCGTGCGCCCCAGCGCCTTCACCGACGGTCCGCGCACCGGCGCCTACCGCCACGGATTCGGCCCCGGCGAAACCGGTCTCGCGCTGAAGATCGCGCGGGCCGATATCGCGGGCTTCCTGCTGGATCAGGTCACCGACCGCACCTATGTGCACCGGGCTCCGGGCCTGTCCAACTGAACCCCGGCCGGAGTGCACCGACTCCGCATCCGGCGGCTGTCGCGGAATCGGTCGAGCGCAGGCGCCGGCAGCGGTCGTTCGCGAGGTGCTCGCAACCCACGTCGCTGTCGTGCGGCGACCGGTCGCGGCGCGCCGACCGGTCTGTGCGGCGGCAACAGGGGGCTCGTGCCGGAACTTGTGGTGGCTCCCAGGAATGTTCGTGGCGGCGGGACCGGGCCGGGGTGAATGGTTCAAGCCCCTGGCCCGGCCGTGTATTCACCGGCGATTGTGCGGGCTGCGGAACTGCGGGTCACGCGCTGTCGCAGCACGATGATCAGGCACAGGCCGATGCCCAAGGTGGTCGCGTAGACGGGAAAAGCCCATACCGCCGGCTCCCACACGGTGATCGTGAGCAACGTGATGATTCCGTTCACCGCCACCAAACCGAAAACCAGCGGATTCTCGGTGCCGGGCGCGGACCACGCTTTGCGGAAAGTCGGGATCGCCGCGGCAAGATCGCCGAGTACGGCGAAGATCACGGCCGTCTGTGGATCGTCCCACGCCAGCCAGATCGCCAGCGCGGCGGCGGATGCGGCCCCGCAGAGCAGATCCGCTGTCGACAGCCGCCAATAGCTCGACCGGTTCGCGAACGAGGCGAGAAAAACCACTGCCGGACCCGCACCCATCGAGAAGGTGAGCACCGCGGGCAGACCGACACCGCCGTCGAGTTGAGCGCCGAACCCGGTCAGCGACGCGGCCGCCCACAGAAACCACGAGAGGCGGTTCGGTTGCACGGCACCGCGCACGGTGAGCAGGGCATAACTGAGCGTTCCCACCATGCTGAACGCGGCGCCGAGGAATACGAACCGTGGATCGATCACCGATCCACGAGAACACCGGAGCCCCGGCCCGGCAAGGGGCCGGGTCGGCCACCCCTTCGGCAGACCTGCCAGGAGCGAAGCAAGAGACGGCGTCCGCACCGCATCGCGGGTGCGGACGCCGGCCCCTCGCTCAGGTGGTGATCGGCAGGTACACGCGATTACCGGAATCGGCGAATTCGGCCGATTTCTCGGCCATACCCGCCTCGATGGCCGCCATATCGGTGAGATTGTTCCGCTCCGCGTACTCGCGGACATCCGCCGAAATACGCATCGAGCAGAACTTCGGACCGCACATCGAACAGAAATGCGCCGTTTTCGCCGGTTCTGCGGGCATCGTCTCGTCGTGGTATTCGCGAGCGGTATCCGGGTCCAGCGACAGCGCGAACTGGTCGCGCCAGCGGAACTCGAAACGGGCCTTGGACAATTCGTCGTCCCGCCGCTGCGCGAATGGATGCCCCTTGGCCAGGTCGGCGGAATGGGCGGCGATCTTGTAGGCGATGACGCCGGTCTTCACATCGTCCCGGTTCGGCAGGCCCAGATGTTCCTTGGGCGTGACGTAGCACAGCATCGCCGTACCGGCCTGCGCGATCATCGCGGCGCCGATGGCCGAGGTGATGTGATCGTAAGCGGGCGCGATATCGGTGGCCAGCGGGCCGAGCGTATAGAAGGGGGCTTCCTCGCACAGCTCCTCTTCCAGCCGCACGTTCTCCACGATCTTGTGCATCGGCACATGACCCGGCCCCTCGATCATCACCTGCACACCGTGCGCTTTCGCGACCTTCGTCAGTTCGCCGAGCGTGCGGAGTTCGGCGAACTGTGCCTCGTCGTTCGCATCGGCGATGGAACCGGGCCGCAAACCGTCGCCGAGCGAGAAGGTCACGTCGTAACGCGCCAGGATCTCGCACAATTCCGCGAAATGCGTGTACAGGAACGACTCCCGGTGGTGAGCCAGACACCATGCGGCCATGATCGAACCACCGCGCGAAACGATCCCGGTGACCCGTTTCGCAGTGAGCGGCACGTATCGCAGCAGCACACCGGCGTGCACGGTCATATAGTCGACACCCTGCTCGCACTGCTCGATCACCGTATCGCGGTACAGCTCCCAGGTCAGCGCCGCCGGATCGCCGTTGCATTTCTCCAGTGCCTGATAGATCGGCACCGTCCCCACCGGGACAGGAGAATTGCGCAGAATCCACTCGCGGGTCTCGTGGATGTTCTTACCGGTGGACAGATCCATGATCGTATCGGCGCCCCAACGGGTCGCCCACACCATCTTCTCCACCTCCTCGGCAATCGAGGACGAAACCGCGGAATTGCCGATATTGGCATTGATCTTCACCAGGAACTTCTTGCCGATAACGGTCGGTTCGAGTTCCGGATGCCGGTGATTGGCCGGGATCACCGCGCGTCCGGCGGCCACCTCCGCACGGACCAGCTCCGCCTCGACTCCCTCCCGTGCGGCGATGAACCGCATCTCGTCGGTGACGACCCCGGCCCGGGCCCACGCCAACTGGGTGCGCGGACCGGGAACATCCGGTTTCGACCAGGTGTCGCGCAACTGCGGCAGACCGGCCTCCAGATCGATGGTCGCCGAAGTATCGGTGTACGGCCCCGACGTGTCATAGACGTCGAAATGTTCGCCGTTGGTCAACGCGATCCGGCGTACCGGTATCCGCAAACCGTCCACGGCCCGATAGTGCTTGCTGCTGCCCTCGATCGGACCCGTGGTCACGGAATCGACAGGTGTACCCGTCATTTTTCCTCCCTACGCCGGCATTACCCGGTCAGGTTCATACGGTCGACGGCCCTGTACGCCCGGATGGGCTAGCCGTCCTCTCAGCCCGCTGGTGCGAGCCCCCGTGGGTATGGAATTTCCGCCGCCGACCCTACCCGCAGTTACCACGGCGGCGCAGAACTTCGCTCGGGTGTCCGGACCCGCTTCGGGGCGTTGTGAGCGATAGGGTCGAACGGTGACGCTCTCGCATGGATCGCTGATGACCGCGGACGAGTTCGAAGAACTCGACGCCGCGGCCCAGCGCATATCCGAGGGGCTGCGGCTGGAATACCTCAACGGTCTGCTCGCGGCGAAGGCGCGCCCCGACGCCAACCACAGCCGGGTCATCCAGTGGCTGGCCCGATTCCTCGTACCGCGCCGCTCGGAACTGTGGCTCTTCGCCGACCGGGGCCTGCGGGCCGGCCGCGGCGGCGGCAGCCGGGTCCGTCCCGATGCGATTCTCGCGCCCGCCTCGGCCTTCGCAGGCGAAGGCGAATGGTCGGATCCGCAACCGGTACTGATGACCATCGAGATCACCTCCCGGGCTCAGCACACCGAACTACGCGACCGCCTCGACAAACCGTTCCTGTACGCCGCGACCGGCATCCCGCTCTACCTGCTCATCGACCGCGGTTCCGCGGAGATCAATATCTTCAGCGAACCCGAAGACGGCCGCTACTCCTCCCGGGTGACCCTCCCCTTCGGCACCGACGTGGAAATCCCCGACCCCCTGAACGTAATCCTCGCCACCGACGCCTTACTCGACTGGACCTGACCACCAGTCCCCCCGATACCGCCCGGCCGCCAACCCGTTTCTCCGTATGTTCACTTTCCCCGGGTGGAGCCCGCCCGGTTCTGGAGCGAGGAACAGCCACACCCGAACCCCGCCGATGGGCGCCGGCGCAATCTGGCAATCAAATATCGAACTCCGCGATCACCGGCGCATGATCGCTCGCGCCCTTGCCTTTGCGTTCCTCCCGGTCCACCCCCGCATCCACCACCGTCGCCGACAGCGCCGGTGAGGCGAGGATGAAATCGATCCGCATCCCCTCCTTACGAGGAAACCGCAGCTGCGTGTAATCCCAATAGGTATAAACCCCCGGCCCGGGAGCGAAGGGCCGCATCACATCCGTGAACCCGGTCGCGGTGACAGCCGCGAAAGCATCCCGTTCCGGTTGCGAGACATGGGTTTTACCGGTGAAGAACTCGGCGGACCACACATCGTCGTCGGTGGGCGCGATATTCCAGTCGCCGACCAGCGCGGTCTTGGTTTCCGGGTTCTCGGCCAGCCAGCGGGCGGCGTTGTCGCGCAGGGCCGCCAGCCAGGCGAGTTTGTATTCGTAGTGCGGGTCGTTCAAGCTGCGGCCGTTGGGTACGTACAGACTCCACACCCGGACGCCGCCGCAGCGGGCCCCGAGTGCGCGTGCCTCGACAGTGGGTGTGCTGATCAGCGTTTCCGCGGCGTCGCGATCGAATCCGGGCTGATCCGGAAATCCGATCTCCACATCCTCCAGCCCGACCCGCGACGCGATCGCCACGCCGTTCCACTGGTTGAGTCCCACGTGGGCGACTTCGTAGCCGGCCTCGGTGAACCGTTCGAACGGGAACTGGTCGTCGCGGCATTTGGTTTCCTGTAAGGCCACGACATCGATGTCGTGGCGGTCCAGCCAGGCCAGTACCCGATCCTGCCGGGAGCGGATCGAATTGACGTTCCAGGTGGCCAGTCGCAACTGAATTCCCGTCTGTGTATCGCGTTGCGCCGAGGCTACGGCGCCGACCCGGAACCGCCGGGCACGGCGTAGCGGTAGCTGTGGTGGTCGAGGAAACCCAGCTCGCCGAAAAGTTCCAGTGCCTCCACATTACCGGCCTCGACCTGCACGTACGCGTGGGTTGCACCACGATCGCGACCCCAGCGCAGCAGTTCTCCGCAGACCAGGGCCGCCAGCCCGTGGCGGCGGTGCGCGGCCAGTACGGCCACACACGACAGGCCGATCCACTGGCGGCCGTCCGAGGCTGTCGTGAGGGCGCCGCGAGCTATCGCGATGGGGCCGGGCAGGCCCAGCGAGGCGAATCCCAGTTGTCCTTCGTGCACCGCGCACAGCACCTCCGGCAGCGGGACCGTGGCGGTATGGCCGCTCGGTTCGTCGCCGCGATAGCGGTGGATCTCCAACCAGGCGATATCGGGTTCGGTGGCGATCCGGACCATGGACGGACCCTGTGGGAGTACGAAATTGTCCAGGTCTATGCCGAGTACCCGGGTTTCGCCCCAGCTGTTCCAGCCCGGCGGTACGGCGGCCAGCCGGTCCGGTAGTGCGAGCTGTAGCGGTAGCCCCTTGGCCGCGTACCAGGCGCCGATCCGGTGCAGCGTTTCCGCGTCCACCCGTGCCGGCCCGTTCGTATCACCGATGGGTACAGCGGAATTGGCGCGCCGGGTATAGCCGTGCCCGGCGCGCAGCAGCCAGCCGTCCATCCAGGCGTACTCGGTACCCGGCCAGCCGTAGGCGGCCGCGGATTCCAGCGTGCGGATTTCGGAAGTGCGGATCGGCCGGGGCGCGAGCCTTTTCAGCGCGACCACCCGGGTGGCGGGGATCAGCACCGGATGACCGTCGGCGCCCATGACGGTGAGCGGGTTGGTCGAGACCACCTCACCGATCACATCGGTCAATGGCGGATCGCTGCCGTCCGGTAGCCGGTACCGGACCACGACTCGTTCACCGACCGGGATATCCGGCGTCGCGGGTTGCTGTTCGGGTGGCGGCGGTTCAGTCGTCATATCCGAAGGGGTCCGGATCGGTACCGGGGAGCCAGCTCAGGCCCGGCACCCCCCAGCCGTTGCGTTTCACCGATTTCTTCGCCGCCCGTGCGTGCCGGCCGATGAGCACATCGATGTAGAGGTAGCCGTCCAGGTGCCCGACCTCGTGCTGCAACATCCGGGCGAAGAACCCCGTGCCCTCGATCTCGACCGGTTCGCCGTGTTCGTCGGTGCCGGTGACCTTGGCCCAGTCGGCGCGGCCGGTGGGGAACTGTTCGCCCGGTACGGAGAGGCAGCCCTCGTCGTCGTCATCGGGGTCCGGCATGGTTTCCGGGATCGCCGAGGTCTGCAGGACGGGGTTGATCACGGCCCCGCGGCGGCGTGCCACCGTGCCATCCGCCGCCGGGTCGGGGCAGTCGTAGACGAAGAGCCGCTTGGACACTCCGACCTGGTTGGCGGCCAGGCCCACGCCGTTGGCGGCGTCCAGCGTTTCGTACATATCGGCGATCAGCCCGGCCAGTTCGGCCGGTGCTTCGGTCACCGGCTCGGTCGGGCGATGCAGTACGGGATCGCCGACGATCACGATGGGCAGGATTGACATGGTTACGAGCTTATGGGGGGCGCCTGGCCGGCAGGAAAAGGGCCTGTCCGCGGCCGCAGCGGGTGCGAAGTGGCGGGACCGCCCGGTCGATGCCGCTATTTCTGGTACCGGTGTACCGGACACGCCCGGGTGGACTCGGCAGCGGCCGGCCGGGTGGCGTGGTTGAATATCGCAAGGCAGTAACACGGTGAGGCGTTCGGTCACGATTCGATCGCATCCGGTGGTAACTCGGCGAGGAGCAAGATGGACGGCGCAGCAGCGCGGGAGCTTTCCGCAATCCAGGGCAATCCTCCGGCCAATACGAATACATACCCCGAACCGGCCCACGATCCCGAGAGCGGCCTGAGCCGCCGCGAACACGAGATCCTGGCCTTCGAGCGGCAGTGGTGGAAGTACGCGGGTGCCAAAGAAGAGGCCATCCGTGAACTCTTCGCGCTCTCGCCCACCCGCTACTACCAGGTCCTCAACACCCTCATCGATCGCCCCGAGGCCCTGGCTGTCGACCCGATGCTGGTGAAACGCCTGCGCCGGCTGCGCGCCGGCCGCCAGAAATCGCGGGCCGCCCGCCGCCTCGGCTTCCAGGTGTAAACCCCACTCACGCACCCACGGTCTGTTCGCGCGGGGCGGAACCCGCGCGCCGGAGGCGCGCGGTGGCCACCTCCCGCTAGGCTCGGGCGGGTGAGCAATTCGAACCCTGGCTCCGGTGGTCCGCCGCTGCGCGCGACGGCAATGGTTCTGATCGCCCTGGCGATCGTTTTCGCCGGTCTGGGCGCGATGTCGCTGTCGAGTGCGGATTCCGACACCAGCGACAACGCCGAGGGTGCCGGCACCACATCGGCGTCCGCCGCGCCGACCACCCCGCGTGCCACGACCACCGCGGCAGCGCCCACCACGGCGGCGGTGGGCGCACCGTCCGCGGGCGCGACCACCACCGCCGGCGCGACCACCACGCCGGCGGCGACCACCACGTCTCCGGCCGGTGCGGTCGATCGTTCCACGCCGGTCCGCGTGCTCAACAACAGTCTGGTCGCCGGTTTGGCCGCCACCACGGCCGACGAACTCGCCGCCCGCGGCTGGACCAACACCTCGACCGGTAACTACGCCGCCGCCACCCTCCCGGCCACCACCGTCTACTACGGTTCCGCACCGGGCGACGAGGCGGCCGCAGCCGCGGTCGCCGCCGATCTCGGCGCCACCACCGCCCCCATGCCGCCCGGCCTGGGCGACGGCTCGAGCGTGGTTGTCGTGGTCACCGGCCGGTGAGCCGGGCGGCCGGAGGCCGGGGGTGTCCCGGATGGATGTGGCAGGCGTGGCATCATCATCTGCGTCGAATGATCGTTGTCGAAACGCTCTACCCGTAAACTCGGTACTCGTAAAGGAGTTCCCTGATGGCACCGTCCACATCTCGTCGCCCGTCTTGGCGGAGCGTGACCCCGGTGCTGGCTGTCGCGGCTTTCGGCCTCGTTGCCTGCACGAACAGCCAGGAGTCCAGCGACGTGCCGGGAACGACTCCGCCGGTTTTCACCTCCTCGCCCGCACCGGCCGGTGAAGGTGAGCACGGCGGGCACGGCGAAGAGCAGGACACCCCGGCCGGTTCCGGTACGGAGGTCGAGCTGAAGTCGCCGAGCGGCGCGAAGATCGGTACCGCCAATTTCACCGAGGACGGCAACCATCTGCGCGTCACGGTCGAAGCCACCGGCCTGACGCCGGGCTTCCACGGCCTGCACATCCACCAGCAAGGGAAATGCGAGGCCAATTCCGCGCCGCCCGCCGGTGGCGCGCCCGGTGATTTCCTGTCCGCCGGAGGGCATCTGCAGGTCGGCGGTGCCACCGGGCATCCGGCCAGCGGTGACCTGACCTCGCTGCAGGTACGCGAGGACGGCCACGGCTATCTGGTGACCACCACCGACCAGGTCACCATGTCCGATATCCAGGGCAAGGCCATCATCATCCACGCCGGCTCGGACAATTTCGCAAATATCCCGGACCGCTACACCCGCGCGGGTGGCACCGGCCCGGACGAGCAGACGATGAGCACCGGTGACGCGGGCGGCCGCGTCGGCTGCGGCGTCATCGGGTAGCTGTCGACCCGCGACGGAGGCGTGTATGGGTGGGGCACGGATAGACCCGGTACCTTTCCGTGGCTCACCCCGGCCGACCATCGGCATCGAATGGGAGATCGCGCTCGTCGACAAGACGAGCCGTGATCTGTCCAACACCGCGGCCGCCGTCTTCGATGCCGTCGGTGAACTCCGTGCCCACGACGGCACCCCGCAGGTGACCAAGGAACTGCTGCGCAACACCGTGGAACTGGTCACCGGGGTGCACGAAACCGTCGGGGCGGCAGTGCAGGATCTGTCCGCCACCATGGATACCGTGCGCCGGGCCGCCGACGAACTCGGCGTCGACCTGTTCTGCGCCGGCACCCACCCGTTCGCGCAGTGGTCGACCCAGCAGCTCACGCGTTCGGTGCATTACGACGAGCTGATCGAACGCACCCAGTGGTGGGGCCGGCAGATGCTGATCTGGGGTGTGCACGTGCACGTCGGAGTATCGCACCGAGACAAGGTTTTCCCGATCCTGAACTCGCTGCTGCTGTCCTACCCGCATCTGCTGGCGCTGTCGGCGTCCTCGCCGATGTGGTCCGGTTCGGATACCGGTTACGCCAGCAACCGGGCGTTGATGTTCCAGCAGCTGCCGACGGCCGGGTTGCCGTTCCAGTTCGAGAACTGGACCCAGTTCGAGCATTACGTGCACGACGAGATGAAAACCGGTGTGTTCGAACAGCTCGGCGGTATGCACTGGGATATCCGGCCCGCGCCGAAATGGGGGACCATCGAGGTGCGGATCTGCGACGGGATCTCCAACCGCGGTGAACTCGCCGCGCTGGCGGCGCTGATCCACTGCCTTATCGTGCATCTCGACGAACGGGTGGAACGCGGCGAAGACCTGCCGACCCTGCCGCCCTGGCATGTGCAGGAGAACAAGTGGCGGGCGGCCCGTTACGGGTTGGACGCCATCGTGATCGTCGGCGCGGACAACACCGAACGTCTGGTCACCGACGACCTCGAGGATCTGCTCAACCGGCTGGAACCGACCGCGCGGCGGCTGGGTTGTGCCGATGAACTCCGGGCTGTGGCGGATATCCCACGCCGCGGAGCGAACTATCGACGCCAGCGCCGAACCGCCGCCGCGGCACAGGGCGATCTGGTTGCGGTGGTCGACGCCCTGGTCCGGGAGCTCCGTACCTGACCGCTGCTGTTCAACGGTCCATGGGTCTGCCGTTCACGTGCCGTTTACGATGAGCGGGTGCTAGTCGAAAACCCGAATATGGGAGCTGGAGCCGCGGCGCGAAGACCTGCGCCGCACCGGGGGATTCGGGTGTTCGCGCGCCGCCGGGTTCGGGTGTTCGCCGTGCTCGCGGTGCCGGTTCTACTGGTGGCCTTGCAGGGGGTGGCGTTGTGGCGCGGGTACGAAGGCCCGCTGGAGAGTTTGTTCCGGGATTACGCCGGGACTCCCAAATCGATGACCGTGCCCTGGGCGGGGCTGGTTCTGGCACTGGTCGGGGTGGGAAACAGGTATCGGGTGATCGCGTTCGCGGCGGCCGTGGCGATCGATCTCGGCTACGCGGGGGTGCGGTTGGCGCTGGGCGGGCCGTTCACCGTCGGTAACGGCCCCGTACTGGTGCTCACCGGACTGGTGGTACTGGCCTGGTGGCGCTGGGCGGGCCGGCAGCGGCGTACCGCGTTGCATGCGGCGGCGCTGGGAGCCCTGTTGATCCTGGCGACCAAGGTCGGCGATGTCTGGTTGCATATCACCGTCGACCTGCGGCCGTACGTGCTCGATCAGTATGTGCGGCTCGCCGACCACGCGCTCGGCGATCCGGCCTGGGTGATGGGCCGGGCGCTGGAGGTTCTGGGCCCGATACCGGATGCCGTTCTGCATTGGGTGTACATCGAATTGCCCGCGGCGGCGATCGTGGTGGCGGTATGGCAACTGCGTGCGGTGGCGGGCGGCGGCCGGTGGCCGAGCCACTATCTGGTGCGGACGTTCCTGGTGCTGGGGCTGGTGGGGCCGCTGGTGTACATCCTGTTCCCGGTGGTCGGGCCCATGTTCGTCTACGGCGTGGACGGTAACGGTTTCCAGGTGGGCAACTTCTGGCCCGGTGTGGTTCCGCCGCTGGACCGCAGTCCCGAGGCGCTGTTGTTCTCCGATCTGGCCCCGCGCAACTGCATGCCTTCGATGCACACGGCCTGGGCGCTGGCTCTTTTCCTGCACACGCGCCGGCGGGCCGACGGCACCCTGGCCCCCACCTGGTTGCGCTGGGGTGGCACCTTCTGGCTGCTGTGCACGCTGGCCGCGACTCTCGGATTCGGCTACCACTACGGCGTCGACCTGGTCGCCGGTGCGGTGCTCTGCCTGACGGTGGAGTCGGCGCTGCGTGAACCCGAACGCGGCTGGGGCTGGTTCCGGGTGCGCCTGGTGGGCGGCGGCGTGCTGGTCCTGTTGACGTTGCTGCTGGGGTATCGGTTTCTCGCAGTACAGATGGCCGACCATCCGGTGGTGGCGGGATCGATCGTGCTCGCCCTGCTGGCGGCGGTGGCCGCCGGTTTCCACGCGACCTGGTTCGCCCGCCGCCGCGCCGGTGTGCCCTTGGCCGTAGGCTCGGACGGGGCGGGCACGGACAAGTTCCTGACCGCCCCGGCCGGCGTCCCGGACCGCCATCCGGCAGCGGAGTCCGTGCGGCAGCGGACAGCGGGAGCCCGGAGCAGGACCGGTGATATGCCGCCGGATTCATCCGGGACCGTCGACAGGACCTCCGAGTCGCCGGGCGAACCTGTCGAATCACGCTGACCTGGGGAGTCGCCTATGTCCGTACTGCAAGACCGGCCGGGCCCACCCACCTGAGTCGTGCGGCCAGTGCCGCGTTCCGCCGTCGCGGCATTCCGCTAGCCCGGTGCCCGTAGGCGAGGCGTCGCTGCCGCGCGCGATCCCGGCAGAGCACGACGGGGTCGCGATAATTCATCTGGACGGTTCCATCCCGTGCCGGAAGCGCGTGCACCACGCCATCGCCGGACGCCCGCAAGCTCCCGCCCCGCGCAAGCAGCGTCGGAAGCGGGGGCCGAATGCCGTATCGGGGGTAGGGGCCGCTACTGCTCGAGTTTGTCGCCGAGTTCGTCGACGACGAGCAGGTCGGCGCGGTAACGCCGTTCCCGGTAGGCGGTGCGGCCGATGAGGTGGGCGATCACCGGGGCGGTGAGCAGGGTGAACAGGCCGACGAGTACCAGCATCCAGACGTTCGGGTCGTCGTAGACCCGCAGGCAGGTCCCCGCCAGTACCAAGTTGAGGCCGATCACCTGCGGTTTGGTCGCGGCGTGCATACGCAGCAGGGTGTCGGGGAAACGTACGATCCCGATCGCCGCGGTGAGTGCCAACAGCGCGCCGATGATGATCAGGGTGCCCGACAGCCAGTTCAATATCGTGTTCATCGGTCGTCCCGGACCCGGTAGCGGGTGACGGCGGCGGATCCCAGGAAACCCACCAGCGAAAGGGCCACGATGGCGGGCACCACGGAGGTGTCGCGGCTGTAGGCGGCCCATACCGCCAAACCGCAGATCGCCATCGCGATGATCGAGTCGATTCCGACCACCCGGTCGAGAGTGCCCGGACCGGCGAGAATGCGGTATCCGGTGATCAATGCGGCCGCCGAGAGCAGGACGGCGGCCACTACGGCTACGACGATCACGGCTTCACCTCCTGAGGGGGCAGCGGGGTTGCGCGGTTCTCCAGACCCGCGATCAGCAGCGCTTCGATCTGCCGGATGGTGCGGTAGAAGCTGGTTACGGCCTTATCGCTGCTGACATCGATAACGTGGACATAGGCCGCGCACCGTTCCCGGTCGATTTCGAGCACCATGGTGCCCGGGATCAGGTTGAGCAGGTTGGCGCACAGCACCATCACGAGATCCGAGCGGAACGCGAACTGTACCTCCAGCACACCCGAGACGGGCGGCGGCCCGGGGCGCAGGGCGAACCAGGCCAGTTGGAGACTCGATTCGATCGCGGAGTAGATACTCACCCCGAGCAGTTTCAGCAGCGGCCATATTCGCAGCCGGCCGCGTACCGGGATCCGGGGCAGCGGCAGCGCCACCATGATGACCGCGCCGACCACCAGCCCCGCCAGCACATTGGCCACGCTGATCTGCCCCCACAGCCCGACCCACACCAGCGCCAGCCAGGCCAGTACGCCGAGGCGATGGGCGTTGTCGCGGCTGAGTGCCAGCCGCAGCCGAGTCATTTCGTACTCCCGCCGAGGACTGCGCTGATATAGATTCCGCGGTCCTGGAGTTCGGCGGCGGAGCGATCGGCGATACCCAGCACCGGCCCGGCCCAGACGGTGAGCGCGATACCGACTGCCACCAGCGCGGCGGTCGGCAGCACCATCATGGCAGGCAACCGGCCGGGGTCGGTGCGTTCGTCGTAGAGCATATCGGTGTTGTCCTCGACCAGCGAGGGCAGTGTCGCAGAGACCAGATGACCGTCCGGTGCCTGTTCGCGCGGCCGCCAGAACGCCTTGCTCCACACCCGGGCCATCACATACAGCGTGAGCAGGCTGGTCACGATCGAGCCGGCGACCAGAACCCAGGCCAGCGCACTCCCGTCCTCGGCGCCGGCCTGCAGTAACGCCACCTTTCCGATGAAACCGGAGAACGGCGGAATTCCACCGAGGTTCAGCGCCGGGATCAGGAACAATGCGGCCAGTATCGGGCTGGCCGCCGCCATTCCGCCGACCCGGCGCAGGGAGGTCGAACCGGCTTGGCGTTCGATCAGTCCGGCCACCAGGAACAGTGCGGTCTGCACGAGAATATGGTGCGCGATGTAGTACACGGCACCGGTCAGGCCGATCTTGTTCGCGATTCCCACCCCGAACAGCATGTAGCCGATATGGCTGACCAGGGTGAACGAGAGCAGCCGGCGGATATCGTTCTGGGCGATCGCGCCGAATATGCCGATCAGCATGGTGAGCAGGCCGGCGATCAGCAGCAGATTGTCGAAGCCGCCGTCGGGGAACAGCAGGGTCTGGGTGCGCACGATGGCGTAGACACCCACCTTGGTGAGCAGGCCGGCGAAGACCGCGGTGACCGGCGCGGGCGCGGTGGGGTAGGAGTCGGGCAGCCAGTTGGACAGCGGGAACACCGCCGCCTTGATGCCGAACGCGACGAGCAGTACGGCATAGCCGGCCTGACGGATCCCGTCGGGAACGGTATCCATCCGCACGGCCAGCTGCGCGAAGTTCAGGGTGCCGGTGGCGCCGTAGACGACGGCGATACCGATCAGGAAGATCAGCGACGACACCATCGACACCATCACATACGACACACCCGCCCGGATGCGTTCGGCGGTAGCGCCCAGAGTCAGCAGGACGAACGAGGCCACCAGCAGGATCTCGAAGCCGACGAACAGGTTGAACAGGTCACCGGCGAGGAACGCCATCGAGACACCGGCATTGAGCACGAGGTAGGTGGGCCAGAAGATCGAGGTGGGCTGGCGCACCTTGCTGTCCCCGATGTTCTGCCCGGCGCCGTAGGCCGCGACGGCGAGCAGCACGATCTGCGAAACCAGCAGCATGGCGGCCGACAGCCGATCCACCACGATGGTGATCCCGATCGGAGACTCCCAGCCGCCGACCTGAACCGCGACCGTACCGTCGCGGTCGGCCAGGTACAGCATCAACGCGCACACCACGACTACGGCGATATGCGCGACCATGACCACGACGCGCTGGAAGCGGGGCCGGCGGCCGACGATGAGGGTCGCCGCGGCGGTGAGCAACGGGATGAGCACCGGCAGTGGTGCCAGGACGGGAAGCAGAGTCTGCGGCAGGGTCATTCCTCGGGTTCCTCCAGCTCGCGCTCGGCGATCCCGACATCCTCCGGGTCGTTCTCGACTTTTTCGCTGGTGGTCAGGATGTAGGAGCGGTATGCCAGCGCGAGAACGAACGCAGAGACGCCCATGGTGATGACGATGGCGGTCAGGATGAGGGCCTGTGCGAGTGGATCGGACATTCGGTCGCGGACGGTATCGACGGCGCCTTGGATCGGTGGTGCGCCGTCGGGTCCGCTCATGGTGAGAATGAGCACGTTCACGGCGTTGCTGACCAGCAGGATGCCGAGCAGCATTTTCGTGACCGTACGTTCGAGCAGCAGGTAGACCCCGCAGGCGATCAGGACTCCGGCGACGGTCAGCAGGGTGAGGTTCGCGCTCATGATTGCACCAGTTCGTCGTCGAGGCGCGCGCCGAGGCTGCGCAGGACGTCCAGGACCAGCCCGACCACGATCAGGTAGACACCGAGGTCGAAGAACAGCGAGGTCACCAGTTTGACATGGCCGAGCAGCGGGAGCGTGGCCTCCAAGATGACCGACTGCAGCGGCGGCGCACCCAGCAACAGCGGGACGGTGGCCGTTCCGGCGGCCAGGATCAGACCGGCGCCGAGTAGATGGCCGGCGTCGACGGGCAGCGCCTCGCCCAGTTCGTACTGTCCGCCGGCCAGATAGCGCAGGACCAGCGCGAGACCGGCGATGAGTCCGCCGGCGAACCCGCCACCGGGCGCGTTGTGGCCGGAGAAGAAGAAGTAGATCGACAGCACCATCATCGTCGGGAACACGAGGCGGGTGGTGATCTGCAGAACCATCGACCGTTCCCGGCGGTCGACCAGCCGGCCGGCCGGCAGCCAGCCCACTTTCCCGGGACTGTAGTTCGGTGCGTCCGCGGCCCGCGGCGGCAGACCGAACCGGCGACTGCGGAACACCAGTGAGGCCACGCCGGTGGCGGCCACCAGCAGCACCGATATCTCGCCGAGGGTGTCCCAGGCGCGCATATCGACCAGAAGTACGTTGACCGCGTTCTTCCCGCCGCCGAATTCGTAGGCGGCCGCAGGTATGCGTTCCCAGATCGGCACGGTGCTGCGCGCGGCGCCGGCGAACGCTGCCAGCACCGGCACCGCGATACCGACGGCGATGGCGATCGCGGCCCGGCCGATCTGGAACCCGGCCTGCTGGTCCGGTCCGATCTCGGCCGGGAAAGCGCGCAGCACCAGCACGAACGCCACCAGTGTCAGGGTTTCCACGAGGAACTGGGTCAGGGCCAGATCGGGTGCGCCGTGCAGCGCGAAGATCACACCGCAGCCGTAGCCGGTGAGCCCGACCACCAGCACACTGGCCAGGCGGTTGCGCAGCACGGTCGCGCCCAGCGCCATGGCGATCATGATCGCGCCGATCACCAATTGCAGCGGGCGGTCCCAGAGCCGTAACTCGACGCCCGTGCGCGTGCCGACGGCCAGGACCGTCGCCGGGAGGATCACCAGGGTGCCGAGGATGATGGCCTGATTCAGGGGCAGGGAACCGCGCTGCACCGAACCGGTCATCCGCAGCGATATCCGGTCCATGGCCCGCAACGCGGCATCGTAACCGCGGTCGGCGTTGCCGAGCAGGGTCGCCGATTCACCGAACCACTCCCGGCGGGCGAAGAACAGGGCGCCGCCGGCGATGATCACCACGGTCAGCAGTAGCGGCCAGGTCAGGCCGTGCCACAGTTGCAGGTGCGCAGTCAGGGCGCCGGGCAGCGTGGCAGCGTACGGCGCGAGCAGGCCGTCCACCCAGGGCGCGGCGAGCCCGGCGCCGAGCGAGCCGAGTGCCAGCAGGGCCGGTACGGCGATCAGCGCGACCCCCGGCGCATGCCAATCGGGGACCGGGACACCGCCTTTGCCGGCGAAGGCGCCCCAGAGGAAGCGCGCGCTGTACGCGAGGGTCAGCATCGAGCCCAGCACCAGGCCGGCGCAGAGCAGGATCCGGCCGGTGCCGCTCAGCGGCTCCGCGTCCAGGACCGCGCCGAGCGCGGATTCCTTCGCCACGAAGCCCCACAGCGGGGGGATGCCCGCCATGCTCAGCGCGGCCGCGGTCGCGGTCGCGAACAGCACCGGCGAGCGGCGGCCGAGCCCGGACAGTTCGCGGATGTCACGAGTGCCCGCACCGTGGTCGATGATGCCGACCACCAGGAACAAACAGGCCTTGAACAGGGCGTGCGCGACGATGAGCGCGATACCGGCGAGTGCGGCGTCGGGTGTGCCGAGGCCGACCATGACCACCAGGAAGCCCAATTGGCTGACGGTGCCGAAGGCGAGGACCAGTTTCAGGTCGGTGACCTGCATGGCGCGCAGGCCGGCGAGCAACATCGAGGCCAGGCCGAGGGTGAGGATCAACGGCCGCCAGACCGGTTCGCCGGCGAAGGCGGGCGCGAGGCGGGCGATCAGGTAGACACCGGCCTTCACCATGGCCGCGGCGTGCAGGTAGGCGCTGACCGGGGTGGGCGCCGCCATCGCGCCCGGCAACCAGAAATGCAGGGGGACGATGGCCGATTTGCTCAGCGCGCCGACCAGTACCAGCACCAGCCCGACCTGCACGGCGATCCCCCCGGGCGGTTCCTGGGCGAGCAGGTCCGAGAGCAGATAACTGCCGTAGGTCTGGCCGAGTACGACGATCCCGCCGAGCATGGCCAGCCCGCCCGCGCCGGTGACAAGCAGTGCCTGTAGTGCGGCCCGGCGTCCGGGCACGCTGTCGGAGTTGTGTCCGACCAGCAGGAAGGAGAGCACCGTGGTGATCTCCCAGAAGACGAACAACAGCAGCATGTTGTCGCTGGTGACCAGGCCGAACATGGCTCCGGCGAAGGCGACGAGCCAGGCCGCGAAGGACCCGAGTTTCGGTTCGTCGTCGTCGAAGTAGCGGGCGCAATAGGCGAGCACCAGGGCGCCGATCCCCAGGACCAGCGCGCTCATCACCGTGGCGAGAGAGTCGAAACGCAGCTGCAGGGCGAGGTCGATCGTGGGCGCCCAGGCGTAGCGCACCTGTTGGACGTCGTTCCATCCCGCGATCACCCATACCAGTGAGAACAGCGGGACCAGTGCCAGCGGGTAGAACGCGTTACGCCCCACTGCTCGCACGGCTGCGGGCGCGGCAAGCGCGGCCAGGGCGTGTGCGAGCAGGATGGCGAGCAAGCGTTACCTCCGTCGGAATCAGGGGCGGCGGGGTATTGCGCGCTCATCATATGCGAGCACGAACTGGCACAATCGTACACGTATGCGGACCTCGGTCCGTATCCGGCTACCGTTCGGCAACGGTTTGCGCAGGTCAGACATAACGGACAAGGCTCCGCGGCGACCGGCTCCCGGACCGATGCCGACCCGGACGCAATCGGTGTCCCCGGCCTGCTCATCGGCTCGGCAAATCGACGCGCCCGGCGACCGTGCCCGGCCCTGGTACCGGTCCTGGTCCGGTTTCCGTCGTACACCTTGCAGGTGCCGATGCCGAGGTCGTCGCGGGCGAGATCGGGATCGTGGCTTCGCCGAGCCCGGCCGATTCCGTCGAGGCGTGCAGAATCCACGGATCGAAATCCGCGGTCCCGGAGCCGTCGTGAATCAGGGGAGCGATTACCCCTCGGAGTAGCGGCGCAGCGCTTCGACCTGGGCCGGGTCGAGCGACGGGCGGACCGTCCGCCGGGCGGCGGCGATATCGTCGGCGGTGACATCGGCGGCCAGCACATCGCGGCGCATCGCGGCGAGTGCGGCTTCGCGCAGCAATGCGGCGCAGTCGGCGGCGGAGAAACCGTCCAGGTCGGCGGCCAGCCGGGCCAGGTCCACCGATTCGGTCAGCGGAACCGAACGCCCCGCCGTCCGCAGGATCGCCTCCCGGGCCTGGGCGTCCGGTGGTGGAACGAAAACCAGCCGTTCGAGGCGGCCCGGCCGCAACAGTGCCGGATCGATGAGCTCCGGACGGTTCGTGGCGCCCAGCACCACGACGTCTCGCAGCGGTTCCACCCCATCGAGCTCGGTCAGCAGGGCCGCGACCACACGATCGCCGACCCCGGAATCGGAACTCTGCCCGCGCCGCGGCGCCAGCGCGTCCACTTCGTCCAGGAAGATCAGCGACGGCGCGGAATCGCGGGCGCGCTGGAACAACTCCCGCACCGCCCGCTCCGACGAGCCGACCCATTTGTCCATCAGCTCGGCGCCCTTGACCGTGTGCACGCTCAACTGCCCGCTACCCGCCAGCGCGCGCACCAGGAAAGTTTTTCCGCACCCCGGCGGGCCGTACAGCAGAACCCCGCGCGGCGGATCGATCCCCAGCCTGGCGAACGAATCGGGGTGGCGCAGCGGCCACAGCACCGCCTCGGTGAGCGCCTGTTTGGTCTCGGCCATATCGCCGACATCGTCGAGGCCGAGACTGCCGATCGCCAGTTCTTCGGTTCCCGACCGGGACAGCGGCCGGATCACCTCCAGTGCACCCAGCAGATCCTCGTGTTCCAACCGGGGCTCGATGCTGCCTTCCCGGCTGGCCCGCGCCGCGGCCCGCAACGCCGCCTCCCGGCACAGCGCGGTGAGATCGGCGACCACGAAACCGGGCGACCGCGCGGCGATATCCTCGAGCCGCAGTTCGCCGGTGGGCACCTTCGCCAGCAACTGTTCGAGCAGGGCCTTACGGATCGCCGCGGTGGGCAGGGCCAGCGCGAGTTCGCGATCGCACAGGTCCGGCGCCCGCAGCCGGGTATCGACCGCGGCAGGATGCGCGGTGGTTGCCAGCAGGGCCACACACGGCTCGGCCACCGCCGCGCGCAACTGATCGAGAATCAGGGTCGCCACCGGTTCGGCCGGTTCCGGTAGCAGGGCGTCGATATCGGTGATGAGCAGTACGCCGCCCTTACCCGAGGTCGCCGCAACAGCCGCCGCCACCTCGCGTAACCGGGCCCCGCTCTCGGCAGCGCCCACCGAGGGGCCGTCCAACTCCACCACCCGGCGCGGTGCGGCCACCGCCCGCGCCAACGTGGCCTTGCCCACTCCGGCCGGCCCGGTGATGAGAACGCCCAGGTGCGGTGCGGCGCCCAGCGCTTTCAGCAATTCGGGTTCGTCGAGTGCCAGACTCAGCCATTCGTCGAGTTTGGCGGCCTGCTGACGCGCACCGGCCAATTCCTCCACCCGCACTCCGGGCGCGGGCGCACCGGTCACCGGGGCCGGCAGATCGGTTTCACCGACCGTGTCGAGGTGACTCGGCACCAGCGGCTGCTCCGGCCCGCCCTGCTCGTTCACCCGCACCGCCGCCGGGTGGTTCCCGGCCACCGCACCGGCGGCCCATTCGACCGCCGAGTTCGGCTGTACGCTCACCGGTCCGCCGGGGGGATCGGTGGCGACCACCGTGAGCAGTTCGGAGGTCCAGGCGATGCCGAACGCCCGCGACAGAGCCTGGCTGGCCGTCGACGACGGAATATCCGGGCCCAGATCGCGGGGGAGCAGCGAGACCGTATCGCCGACGGTCACCACTTTGCCGAGCAGAGCCTGCCGCAGGGTGGCGGCCGGTATCGACCGAGTGGCGTGCCGCGACCCGCTCACCGAAATATGCCGGGCGCCATGTACCACCGCGGGGGACACCACCACCGTGGCGTTCTCCCGGAGCCCCGCGTTGGACAGGGTCACATCGTCGAGCAGGGCGGTCCCGGCCGGCGTATCGGCCGGCGCGCGCCCGGCGACGGCGGCGGTCCGGCGCGCGCCGACCAGGGTGATCCCGTCCCATTCGCGCAGCCCGAGCGCGGTCAGCACTTCCGGGTGGAGCCGGATCACCCCCCGCCGGGCATCCGCGGCGGACGAATTCAGTCGGACGGTCAAAGCCAGATCAGCCACAGGTTCCATTCTGCGCGCCCGGCGGGGGACAACTCACCCTTCGACGATGCCGGATACTACGGCGACTTTCTGATCGGCGAGCTTGCTGGAATTACAGACCAGCTTCGCGGTACCCAGAGCGGCGTTGGGGTTGCCGACGAACGAACTGTCGGGGTTCTCGGCGAGAATCGCGTGAACCAGTTGTTGCTGCTGCGGCTCATCGAGCTGGGCGAACTGGGCGCATGTGGTGTCGGACGCCCGCCCGGAAGCGGGGGCTTCCGCCGCGGCGGAGGTCGGCGCGGGCGCTTCGGCGGCCTCGGTGCTTTCGCTCGGCGCGGGGGATTCTTCGGTGCTGCCGGTCTCCGAACCGGTCTGCGGCGACGTCTGCGTGGTACCGGTGCTCTTCGGGGGGCCGGATGTTTCGGCCGGTTCCTCCGATGAGCAACCCGTCAGCACCAGCGCCGCGGCGGCGGCAGCGGCCAGGACAACAGTTGAAATTCGCTTCATAACGCATTCCCCGAGATCAGCCACGCCGGAGCCTCCGGCGCGACCAGCAGCGTACTGGGTTCGAAAGCGCTGCCTCCGGGGCAGCGCGGGGTTCGGGGTTCCGCACCGTTCATGTGAACCGTCGGGGAGTTCGGTGTCGGTGCCGCTGTCCGCGGTGATCAGGGGCCTGGGCGGCGAGCCCGGTAATCAAACCCGGTGTTTGCGCACCATATCGAGTTCGGTGGGGGTGAGCAGACGTTCCAGCCGCTCGTCGACGCGGTCGTCGGCGAGGGTGTCATCCGGTGGTTCGAGCGCGGGCAGCTTGGGTAAGCCCTCGGAGTTCTGGCGGCGTAATAGCGAGCGAAGGTTCACGGCCCATCACCTTACCGTAGCTGAGTGTTTGCTGGCGTCGTGTCTTGCTTGCGGTGGCGTTGACTGAACTCGCGGGTCTTACACCTCGATTCTGCTTCCGGATCCACGTCATCGATATGACGGCCGGGAAAACGTGACCGAGACGAAGCCGATCGCTACTCTTTCTGATACTTGGAGTGTCAGCTACCTGGAGGCAATGGTGCCGAAGAACTTGGAAGCCAGTATCGATATCGCCGCGGCGCCGGAACGGGTGTGGGCGGTGCTCGCCGACCCGCGCCGGATGCCGGAGTTCAGTCCGCAATGCGTGCGCATGATCCCGATCGGCAAACCGAAAGCCGGCGTGATCACCGTCAACCTCAACCGCGACGGCTGGAAATTCTGGCCGACCACCTCCCGCATCGTGCGCTACGAGAAGAACAGTGCACTGGCGTTCCGGGTCAGCCAGAACCGCACCGTCTGGACCTACACGCTGGAGCCGACGGCGGACGGCACCCGGCTGATCGAACGCCGGGACGTCCCCAACGGCACCACCTGGGTATCGCAGACTCTGATCAACGCGATGCTCGGTGGCGAACAGGCATTCGAGGAGAGCCTCGTCCACGGAATGAACGAATCGCTGGCGCAGATCAAGAAAGCGGTCGAGGCGGGCTGAACTGCGGCAGCTTCACCACCTGCGCGGCGTAGGACAGTCCGGCGCCGAAGGCGATCAGCAGTGCGGTATCGCCCGGTTTCGACTCGCCGGTCCGCAGCAGCGTCTCCATGGCCAGCGGAATCGAGGCTGCTGAAGTGTTGCCGGCCTCCTCGATATCGTTGGCCAGCGCGCAGTTCTCCGGAAGTTTCAGCACCCGCGCCATGATCTCGATGATCCGGCCGTTGGCCTGATGCGGGATCATGGCGTTCAGGTCGTCCATGGCCAGCCCGGCCCGGTCGACCGCGTCGCGACAGACCTTCTCCAGCGAATGTGCCGCCCACCGGAACACCGCCGTGCCCTCCATCGCGAGATACGGGCGCACGGCGTCGAGGCCCTTCTCCTCGATCTCGGCGAAGAACTCGATCCAGTCCTTGTCCTGCCGGATCGCCTGGTGCTGGGTGCCGTCGGACCCCCATACGGTCGGGCCGATCCCCGGTTCGTCGGCCGGCCCCACCACCACTGCCCCCGCGCCGTCGGCGAACAGGAACGCGGTGCTGCGATCGGCCGGGTTGATCGTATCGGTCAGTTTTTCCACTCCGATGACCAGCACTCGCGACGATGTCCCGGCGCGGACCAGGTCCGAGGCCATTGCCAGGCCGTGGCAGAAACCGGCGCAGCCGGCGGAGATATCGAAGGCCGCGGCGCCGCCCGCGCCCAGTTCGGTGGCGATCCGGGGCGCGGCCGCGGGGGTGAGCAGCAGATGGGTCGAGGTCGCGACGATCACGCAGTCGACCTGGTCGGCGGCGATCTTGGCGGATTCCAGGGCGCCGCGTGCGGCCGCGACGCTCATCGAGTGGATGGTCTCGGAATCGTCGGCGAATCGGCGGGTGCGGATACCCGAGCGGGTGCGGATCCACTCATCGCTGGAATCGATCGGGCCGGCCACTTCGTCGTTGGTGACCACGCGTGCCGGGCGATAGACGCCCAGTCCCAGGATCGCGGTGGACTGCGCCCCGGTCGTCTGGGCGATCTGAGTAGCCATGGTGCTTCTCCTATGTACCTGCGGCGGCGTCGCCGCGAGGGTTGACCCGATTCGATGTGGATTCCTCGCCCGGTATCGGCTGACGTCTGCCGGGCAATCCGAAGACATGAGGCACCCTCATATTAGCTCGGTGTTCGCGAGATGGCAGCTCATATCCGATTTTCCTCGCGGGGTTATCCCGACCGTGCCCGGGTACCGCCCGGGTAGGCGTTCGTCACCGCGAACGTGCAACCGGACAGATAGCGAGGAACACTCATGCTCGGTCTCGGCATCATCGGCTGGATCATCATCGGCGGCATCGCCGGCTGGATTGCCAGTAAGATCATGAAAACCGATGCGCAACAGGGCATCCTGCTCAATATCGTGGTCGGTGTCGTCGGTGGTCTGCTCGGCGGCTTCCTGCTCGCGGCCTTCGGGGTCGACGTCGCGGGAGGCGGCTGGTGGTTCAGCTTCTTCACCTGCCTGCTCGGCGCGATCATCCTGTTGTTCCTGGTGAAGTTGGTCGTCAGGAGGTAAGCCTGCGGCGACACCCGGCACGAATACACCCGCTCGGCGTAAGGTGTGAACGCTTGCGCCGACAGGTTCGGCCGGGACGCCACGGGTGTCCGACCGTACCGTCGGTCCGAGTGGATCGAATCGAGTATGAAAGAGGAATCTGTGGCACGCCGTCCCACTCCGCCCGGCACCCCGGAACGCACCGGGCCGGGCCATCTGGCCGATCTGGTGCGCAAAGCGGTCCCGCCCATGCATCCGGCCGGATTGCCGTTCGTGGCCGCGCCGCTGGCCGTGGCGCTCGTGGGACGGCGTCGCCCCTGGCTACGCCGCGCCGGCCTGGCCGCCGCCGCGGCGAGTGCCACCTTCTTCCGGCACCCGCACCGGGTGCCGCCGAACCGGCCGGGCGTCGTTGTCGCGCCCGCCGACGGTGAGGTGGCGCTCGTCGATACCGCGGCCCCGCCCGCCGAGCTCGGTCTCGGGGACGCTCCGCTGCCGCGGGTCAGTATCTTCCTGTCGGTCCTGGACGTGCATGTGCAGCGCACACCGGTTTCCGGTGTGGTCGGCGGGGTGCAGTACCAGCGCGGCAGCTTCAAATCCGCCGACCTCCCCGAAGCCAGCGCGATCAACGAACGCAACAGCATGGTGATCGATACCGAATCCGGGGAACAGGTGGTCGTGGTCCAGATCGCCGGGCTGCTGGCGCGGCGGATCGTCTGCGATGCGGCCCCCGGCGACCGGATCACCATCGGCGACACCTACGGCCTGATCCGTTTCGGCTCGCGGGTCGATACGTATTTCCCGGCCGGCACCGAACTGCTCGTGAACACCGGGCAGCGGACGATCGGAGGGGAGACGGTGCTGGCGGTCCTGCCGTCGGCAGGATCGTGATGGAGCAGGTCATCGAAGGCAGGCGGCGCCGATCCATCAGGTTGCTGCCCAGTATCGTCACGATCCTGGCGTTGTGCTCGGGGCTTTCCGCGGTGAAATTCGGCCTCGAGGGCGAGTTGGAGATCGCGCTGGCCATGATCGGCGCCGCCGCGGTCCTCGACACCCTCGACGGCCGGCTGGCCCGGTTGCTGTCGGCCACCACCAAGATCGGGGCGGAGCTGGATTCGCTGTCCGACGCCATCTCGTTCGGAGTGGCGCCGGCGCTGGTGGTCTATATCGTGCTGTTCGACGGCGAGAGCAATAGTGCCGGCTGGATCATCGCCCTGCTGTACGCGGTGAGCATTGTGCTGCGGCTGGCACGGTTCAACACGCTGATGGACGACGACACCCGGCCGGATTGGTCCCGGGAGTACTTCGTCGGTGTGCCCGCGCCCGCGGGTGCCCTCATCGCGATGGCGCCGATCGCGCTGTTCGTCCAGTTCGGCGACGGCTGGTGGACCAGTTTTCCGATCGTGGCGGCCTGGACCGTGTTCACCGCGGCACTGTGCGTGAGCACGATTCCGACACTGGCCATGAAATCGGTCTCGGTGGCGCCACAGGCGGCCGCCGGGCTGCTCGTGCTGGTCGCGCTGGCCGGAGCCGCGTTGATCACCTACCCGATCGTGCTGCTGCTGGTGCTCATCGTGCTGTATCTGGGGCATATACCGTTCGCCTGGTATTCGCAGCGGTGGGTGGCCGCCCGCCCGGAGACCTGGCAGTACAAACCGGCCGAGCGGCGCGCTCAGCGCCGGGCCGATCGCCGGTTGCCGGTACTTCGCCGGCCGGAGATCCGGCGGCCGGTGCTGCGGGGGGACTCCCGCTTGCGATTGCGGCGGCCCAGCGGCCGGAGCTGAGATCGTCAACCTGTAGTTGACGGTAAATGTACGTCAACCTATAGTTGACGGATGAACTCGCCAGTGCGCTTGGACGATCTCATCGAGGTCATCAAAAAAGCCCGTCCCGACAATGCCCTGGAACAGCTCTCCGACGCGGTGGTCGCCGCCGGACACCTCGGCGATGTGGCCGACCATCTGATCGGTCATTTCGTCGATCAGGCCCGCCGGTCAGGTGCCTCCTGGACCGAAATCGGCACGAGTATGGGCGTCAGCAAACAGGCCGCGCAGAAACGCTTCGTGCCGAAGGCGCCCGGAGATCCGTCCGCCGAAATGGACGCAGATGCGGGCTTCGCCAAATTCACCGAACGAGCCCGGACCATGGTCGTCGCCGCGCAGGAAGCGGCCAATGCATCCGGCAGCGCCGAAATCCACCTCGTCCATCTCGTCCTCGGCCTGCTCAGCGAATCCGACAGCCTGGCCGTCCGGCTCATCGCCGACCAGGGCATCGCGCCGGCCGATCTCGCCACCGCCGCCATCGCCGCCGCAGGGGCGCAACCGGGCGCCGCGATCTCGCCCGAGCAACTGAAAGCCGCTACTTCCAGTGGCACGATGAGCGGTCTCGTGCCGTTCGACGGCGAAACCAAGAAGGTTCTGGAACTGACATTCCGGGAAGCGCTGCGGCTCGGTCACAACTACATCGGCACCGAACACGTCCTGCTGGCGATCCTGGAACAGGAGAACGGCACGGGCATCCTGTCGGATGCGGGCCTGCGCAAGGCTGCGCTGGAAACGCGGCTGGTCGAGCTCCTTCAGCAGATCGTCGCCGGTAGGGGGTAATCCGGCGGTTGCGCGATGGCCCGGCGTTGGCGTTCGCGTCGGCGTGCCCAGTACGGGCGGTTATCCCGGTAATCTATAGCAATGGCGGATGAAACGGACCCCGATCTGGTCGCCGGGGAACACCGGGACGATCTGCTGCGCGCGCTCACCTATGTCTCCACCGAATCCCTGTCCGACGGCAGCTACGTCGTCAACGGTGACCTGCCACCCGAGGTCGCACCCCCGTTCATTCGAGCGATCATGCGGGTCGAAGCCGAGCTTCTCCTGCACGACGCCGAATTCGTCACTGTCGACGAGGGGGAGCCCCGGAGTCCGGAAGAGCGGCGCGCGGACGCCTTCCTGGCCCTGGCCCTCCGGGTCACCGACAGTCTCTGACCCGGCGCCGATCCCCGCGCCGGGCACTGCCGCACCGTCGAGGTTCCCCGATTGCGACGTTGCACTCCTCGGGCAGTGACGTCCCGCGGGTGCGTTGGGGGTCAGCTGGTGGCGGTGGTCGGGACGAACCGGAACGGCGGGGGGACGACGATCGTGCCGGTCGGATCAGGTCCTCGTCCGGGTGCCGATCGTGCGGTATCCGGAAGTTCCCGGGTGCCATCCGGTAGATCGGGCATCTCCTCCCAAACCGGTTCAGCGGCCTGTAGCTCGAGTCCGATACGGATTAATTCGGGCTCCGACCAGGGCCGGCCGCTGATCTGTACGCCGAACGGTAGGCCCGTGGCAGCGGAACGGCCGATCGGTAGCGCCACTACGGGAGCACCGCAATAGTTGGCCCCGATCGTGGGCGGGCTCGTATCGAGCGGGTCGGGAGGGGTGTTTCTGCGCTCCTGCCGGTCATTGGTGACCGTAGGCAGGATCACGGCCGCCAGATCGTTCTCGATGAGTAATCGGTTGTAGTTGTGCTGATACCGGAGGCGCTCGCGTTCGAACGTCAGGTATATCTCGATCGGTGCCGCCAGGGCGGCCAGTCCCGAAGTGACCATGGCTGCGGACGCCGGTTGGTAGAGCCCCAGCCGATCGATCCACTGGTGGTGATAGCGTCCTATTTCCACACTGTCGTCGAGGAGAGTGCCGGGCAGTTCAGGCATCGTGATATCGCGTAGCCGGCCGCCGAGCCGGACGACGAGGTCGAGGAAGCCGGACATCAGCACGCCCAGGGCGGCGGGGAGTTGGTCCATCGTTTTCCGGTCCACGCCGAACACCTGGCCGGCGAGGGGCGTCGTGCCGCCCGTGGCAGTCAGCGGATATCCGCCCTGGGGAACCGCGGACGCGGTGGCGGTTGCGGGATCGTTCGGGTCCGTTCCCGTAAGTGCCGAGAGCAGTAGCGCGGCATCGGCGATACTGCGTGCCATCGGACCGATATGGTCGCGCGATGGAACTGTGGGAACGACGCCGTGGCGGCTCACCTGACCATAAGTGGGCTTGATTGCGCTCACTCCCGAGCGCGAGCTCGGGATACGCAGCGAACCGCCGGTATCGGTGCCCACGGCCAGCGGAGCGAAACGTGCCGCCAGCACCGCCGCATTACCGCCGGAGGAGCCGCCGACCGATGCGGTGGTATCCCACGGGTTACCGGTCTGCGCGCAAATACCCCCGAACCCGAATTCGTCGTTCTGAGCGTGGCCCACCAGAACCGCGCCCTGGTCACGCAGTCGCTGCCAGGCCGTGGCATCGCCGGCGGCGATATTGCCTGCGAGTACTCGGCTGCACGCGGTTACCGGTAGTCCCGCGACCGCGATCAGATCCTTCAACGCGATTGGCAGCCCGCACAGCAGCGGCGCATCTCCGGCCGCCAATCGCCGACCGGCCTGTTCTGCCTGCTCGTAGGCCAACTCGGGATATGTCCGCACCCAGGAGTTGATCGGACCGTCGAATCGGGCGCTGCGGTGTAGGCAGGCTTCGAGCAGCTCCCGGGGATGTAATCTCTTGGCCTGCAGCAGCGCGGCGGCATCCGACGCAGAAAGTAGCGCCGGGTCTGCGGGGATCCGGTTGGGTGCGGGTAATGGGGCCGATCGTGCTGTTGTGGGTGGAGCGGCGACAATCGCGGCCGCGAGTCCGGCCCCGACCGAGTGCAGGAACATGCGCCGGGATGGTTGGGGAATCACCGTATCAACCTGCTGTCCGTGGGGCAGCGATCGATCTCGGCCCGTCACGTCGGGGGATACTGTGACATTCCATCAGCGGATCCTAATGGCCTGATAGGGCTTTCACAATCTTTGCGCGGCGTTCTTGGGGGGTAGCGCGACGGTCGACCTTGCACTCGCTATCGACGAGTGCTAAAAATGGCTTTGGCACTCTCGATCGGAGAGTGCTAGGTCGGGACGGTGAGATCGGGTACACGACACCCCTGGTCGTCCGTCGCGGGCACCGGGCCTGGCCACAGCGTAGCTAAGGGTGACCCGACAAGGCGGTCATCCTGTGTGTCAGCCTCATTACTTGGAGGATCTCACCGCAATGGCCAAGACAATTGCGTACGACGAAGAGGCCCGTCGCGGCCTCGAGCGGGGCCTGAACAGCCTCGCCGACGCGGTCAAGGTGACGCTGGGGCCGAAGGGCCGCAACGTCGTGCTCGAGAAGAAGTGGGGCGCCCCCACGATCACCAACGATGGTGTGTCCATCGCCAAGGAGATCGAGCTCGAGGACCCGTACGAGAAGATCGGCGCCGAGCTGGTCAAGGAAGTCGCCAAGAAGACCGACGATGTCGCGGGCGACGGCACCACCACCGCCACCGTGCTCGCTCAGGCGCTGGTGCGCGAGGGCCTGCGCAACGTCGCGGCCGGCGCGAACCCGCTGGGCCTGAAGCGCGGTATCGAGAAGGCCGTCGAGGCCGTCACGGCCAAGCTGCTCGACTCCGCCAAGGAGGTCGAGACCAAGGAGCAGATCGCCGCCACCGCCGGTATCTCCGCGGGCGACCCGTCCATCGGTGAGCTGATCGCCGAGGCCATGGACAAGGTCGGCAAGGAAGGCGTCATCACCGTCGAAGAGGCGCAGACCTTCGGTCTGTCGCTGGAGCTCACCGAGGGTATGCGCTTCGACAAGGGCTACATCTCGGGCTACTTCGTCACCGACCCCGAGCGTCAGGAAGCGGTCCTCGAGGATCCGTACATCCTGCTGGTCGGCTCGAAGGTTTCCACCGTCAAGGATCTGCTCCCGCTGCTGGAGAAGGTCATCCAGGCCGGTAAGCCGCTGCTTATCATCGCCGAGGATGTCGAGGGCGAAGCCTTGTCGACCCTGGTCGTGAACAAGATCCGCGGCACCTTCAAGTCCGTCGCCGTCAAGGCCCCGGGCTTCGGCGACCGCCGCAAGGCCCAGCTCGCCGATATCGCCATCCTCACCGGTGGCGAGGTCATCAGCGAAGAGGTCGGCCTCAACCTGGAAACCGCCGGTATCGAGCTGCTCGGCCAGGCCCGCAAGGTCGTCGTCACCAAGGACGAGACCACCATCGTGGAGGGCTCCGGCGACGCCGAGGCCATCCAGGGCCGGGTTTCGCAGATCCGCACCGAGATCGAGAACTCGGATTCCGACTACGACCGCGAGAAGCTGCAGGAGCGCCTGGCCAAGCTGGCCGGCGGTGTTGCGGTGATCAAGGCCGGCGCCGCGACCGAGGTCGAGCTCAAGGAGCGCAAGCACCGCATCGAAGATGCCGTGCGCAACGCCAAGGCTGCCGTCGAAGAGGGCATCGTCGCCGGTGGTGGCGTGGCCCTGCTGCAGTCGGCCCCGGCGCTGGACGACCTGAAGCTCGAGGGTGACGAGGCGACCGGCGCGAACATCGTCAAGGTGGCGCTGTCGGCTCCGCTGAAGCAGATCGCCTTCAACGCGGGCCTGGAGCCCGGCGTGGTGGCGGAGAAGGTTTCCAACCTTCCGGCCGGCCAGGGCCTCAACGCCCAGACCGGTGATTACGAAGACCTGCTCGGCGCCGGTGTCGCCGACCCGGTCAAGGTCACCCGCTCGGCCCTGCAGAACGCGGCGTCCATCGCGGCCCTGTTCCTGACCACCGAGGCCGTTGTCGCCGACAAGCCGGAGAAGGCGGCCGCCGCGCCGGCCGATCCGACCGGCGGCATGGGCGGCATGGACTTCTGAGTCCTGCTACCCGGCAACCAGTTTCGAACCGATGGCCGGTCCACCTACGGGTGGGCCGGCCATCGGCCTTTCGCGCCTGTGTCGATACAGGCTCATGGGGCATCCTGGACGTCTACAACCGACCGGCGATACCCAGAGGGGTGGGTGGCCGCAACAAGGCGGCCTACCGTCGATAGCTCCCGCAATCAACTGAACTACTTTCGAAGTCGGGGTATCATGGCGGCATGGCTACTCGGACCTTCGCTTTCTCGACGCTGATCAACAAGCAGACCAGTGTCTTCCCCGCTCTGGAGGATGCGGATGTGATCCTCGAGCGTCGTGACGCGGAGAACCTGGTGCTCATGCGCTCCGAGCGCTTCGATGCGCTGGTCCAGGGGCTCGGTCTGGCCGCTCGCTCGCTGGCCATCATCGCCAAGAGTAACCGGGCACTTGCGGAAGAGGTCTTCGCCGAGGAGCTACCCTGGCTGAAGTGGCTCCCTGTCGAAGCGCGGCCGCAGTGTGTCACTGAACTTCTGGATCACCTACTCGCCGGTGCGGCAACTGGACTGCTGTTGCCTTTTGCGCGGGCGTTCACAGAATGGCAGTCGACCGCCGAGATCTACTCCGATCCAGTTCTGGTCGCGCGCCTACGCGGGCCGTTCGATACAACCGGGTCCGCGGAAGTGCAGCGGCCCGGTGGTGGTGATGACTGACAAGCTGGGGCGTGGTGACGAAGTCCGCCGCCCGACCGGCTGGGTGGTGCGGGTGGTCGATCGGCAGGCGGCGATCGGATGGGCCGCACTTCGGTCTCAGGTTCCAGGGAACCTGGACCGCGCTTGGTTCGCACTGACCGCCGATCCGCGGTGCCGTGATGAACCAGCCCGGCAGCATCCGTTGAAGTACGACCTGGCCAGAGTGAAGATCGATGCTATCGAACTGGAGCAGTGGCAATACGAGGTCACCGGTGGCGGTCGTGTCTGGTATGCGATCGACGACGAGTCCCGGACAGTGTGGATAACGCAGGCCGGGGCCGGGCATCCCAAGCAGACGGATAGGCGTCGCCGGTGACGGTCTGGAATCCGCCGGGCAAGTCGAAACCTACGCGGGAGAAATTCCTTGCCGACCTACGATGACAAGATGAGCGAGCCCGGTGTGTCCGCGCGGCGGATCCGGGCTCTCACGCCCGCCGATGTGCGGACCTGGGAACACATCGAGGGCGGGATCCGGCTCGGCTCCGTGGTGGGGGAGGGTTACGGCCGGATGAGCGTCGGCTTCACGCAGCTGGACGCCGGCACGCGGGCTCCGCTCTTGGCCCCCTACGAGGAAGTGTGGATCGTTACGGCGGGGAAGATGATCGTCGACAGCGACGACGGCAGTGTCTGCGCGCGGCCGGGAGACCTGATCGCGCTGCGTGCGGCGAGCCGCGGTGAACTGCGCGTCGAGGCCGATGTGGAGATGATCGCGCTGGCCTATCCGCCCGCGTGGGAAATCGACAGCGCGGCATGGGAAAGCGCCCGTGTTCGGTCGGTCGCAGGACCGCCGGCGACCGTCTTGCCTGCCGGCCGGTCATCGGGCGTGCGGCCGAGGGGAGAGAGCCGGGAATTGTTCGCTGCCCACGAAAGAGCCGATTCGGCGCAGAATCACTTCGGAACCGGGTTCTGGCGGGCGGAGACCCAGGCCGGTATCGAGTTCCACACCCCACGCGACACTCTGGTGGCGGCAACGGCCGGGCAGTTCGGGATCGGTGTCGGCGAGGAGCCGCACGGCGGCCGTCGCGCGACTCCCGCGCAGCGCCGGCTCGTAACTATCCGGCCGGGGGAATTCGCTTACCTGCCCGCGGGTTCCGCCGGCACGCTGTCGGCCGGTCCGGGTGCGGAGATGGTATGGGCGCAGCAGGCACAGTGAACCCGGCAGAGCAGGCCGGTCGGGAGTTCGGTACCGCGACTCCGGCGTCGGGTGGGGCCCGGGCTCGCCCGTCTCCACCGGGCACTCGGGCATTAGCCGCGCTCGGTGCTGTATCAGGCCGCCGACGTGGACGGGATCGACGTGGCCGGTGGCCGGAAGGGATTGCGCGAGAGCGATGCCCGTGTCGACGAGTGATGAGCGGCGGAGGCGGATGACATCGGAAGTCGGTGTCCAGATCGATTCGGCGATCTGCCCGTTGGGTTCGGCCCGGAGCTCGCCGCCGGTGATGCGAAGGGCGTAGAAAACGCCCACGTTCTGGTGCTCGGCTCCGGAGCGGGCGACGGCCGCGGGGATCACCCTCGAATCCACGCCGAGTAGGCGTTCCACGGTGCCGCGACAGCCGGAGGGCAGGATGGGCGGTGCAACAGTTGCAGCACCGTGGCGCCGAACAAGTCCGTTGCTGTGTAGCGAATGAACGTGGCCGGTCGGTCCGGGTGCCGCAGGTGTGCTCAGATTCCGGATATCTCCAGGACTCGGAAGGCAATGGTGGGGGAGCCGGGACCGAGCGGGCCGCCCTTGTCGAACTGGGAGGCGACGACCAGGGTGTGACCCGAGTGGTGGACCAGGGTGGTGGGCGTGTCGAGGGCCTCGTCGTGGTAGCCGGTTGTGCGGGTTGCGGAGGAGCCGTCGGGGGACACTGTCCAGGCGCTGAGCGTGTCGTCGGTGTTGTGGGCGACCCGGAGAGTGCCGTCGTGCAGGTCGAGGCCGTCGCCGAGGTGCAGATCGCCGCCGTCGAGAGTCACCTTGCTGACTGCGGCGGTGGGGGTGGTGAGGTCTATCCGGTAGAGGTCGCCGCCGGTGGAGTCGACGGTGAGCAGGTAGGAGCCGGTGGGGTCGGCGGCTATGCCGTTGAGGGTGTACGCGCCGGGGTCGTGGGGTTCCAGGGATGGGTTCAGGTCTACGGAGTCGGTGAGTTCGCCGTGGCCGCCGGCGGCGATCGCGCGGGTGAGGGCGTCGGGGGTCACCCGGTAGACGACAGCGCGGCGGCTGTCGGTGAGGTAGGCCGTGCCGTCGGGGGTGAGGGCGATGTCGTTGAGGAATCGGTCCGCGGGGCCGACTGCGTCGAGGCGGGCGAGGAGCGCGCGTGTGGTGAGGTCGTAGACGGTGACGCCGGTGGTGGAGTCGATAATCCAGAGCCGGCCGTCGGGGTCCACGCGTAATCCGTTGGCTGTCCGGCGGCCGTCGCTGCCGGCTGGTAGGAAGACCTCGGCCCGCGGGGCGCCCGGAGCGGCCCGGTAGATGGTGCCGTCGGCGAAGGAGCCGACGTAGATATCGCCGGTCCGTTCGTCCAGTGCGATGCCTTCCGGGTAGACCCGGTCGCCGGGGAGTTCGAAAGCCGTCTCGATTCCGGTCGGTGGTGTGGGCGGGGCTGTGCTCCCGCATCCGGTCAGGGCAAGTCCCGCGACGACCGCGATCAACGGCGCCGACCAGCGCTGGAGCTTCGTTTCGAGCATGGGTAATCGGGCCTTTCCGAAGTTTCGATAGCAAGCGAATCAGGATGCGAGCACGAAGCATAATTAGAGTACTAATGCTCGTCAAGACTCTAATCTGTGAGTGGCTGGATACCATGCCTGCATGACCTCCATGCCCGCCGGCGAACGCATCGGTTCGTACGTGAAACGCGCGGAACAAGCGCGCACCGCGGCCAAACTCGCCGTGCTGAAACCGGCGGGGGTTACCGAAGCCCAGTACGCGGCGTTGCTGTTCCTCACCGAGAACCCCGGCATCTCCGCCGCGGCACTGGCCCGGCTGTGCGGGGTGACCCCGCCCACCATGAACACCGTGCTCACCAACCTCGTCGACCGCGGGATGATCGAGCGCACTCCGCACCCCTGGCACCGGAACATGCTGGAAACCCGCCTCACCGAGAAGGGGGAATCGGTGATGCACGATGCCGATGCGCGCGCGATCGCGGTGGAGCGGTCCGTCGGCGACGGGTTCACCGATACCGAACGGGAAACGCTGTTCCGGTTGCTCACCCGCTGCGCCGACCTGTTCGACACCGCTCGGGCGGAAATCCCCGCCCGTTTCGAGGGCCCGGCGGGCTCCCCGGATGAACCCACGCGGAAGTCGTGACGGCGCGAGCCCCGCAACGCTGACCGTCGGCCCGGTCCGTCCGGCGACCCGAACCCGGACGCGCCGGCTGCCCGTACCGGCGGATCAGGGCTGACCGGCGGTACGCACCTCGTCGTGCTGGGTGAGAATGGTCGGATGAGCGATGCACGGGACAGCGCAGCCGACCCCTATCTCTGGCTCGAAGAGGTCACCGGCGAGCGGTCGCTGGATTTCGCCCGGGCGCACAATGAGGTGGTTGTGCAGCGGTTCGCCGCGGCCGACCGCTTCGATGTGCTGCAGCGGCGGATCCTGGAAATGCTCGATACCGATGCCAAGATCCCGTTCCCGGGGCGGCGTGGGGAATGGTTGTACAACTTCTGGCGCGATGCGCACAATCCCCGGGGATTGTGGCGGCGGACCACTTTCGCGGAGTACCGGAAACCGGAACCGGAATGGGATGTCCTCATCGACCTCGACGCCGTGGCCGCGGCCGAGGACGAGAACTGGGTATGGGGCGGGGCCGGTGTCCTGCGGCCGGAACAGAATCGTGCCCTGATCAGCCTTTCCCGCGGCGGTGCCGATGCCAAGGTGGTGCGTGAATTCGACCTCGAGGCCAGGGAATTCATCGCTCCCGAGGACGGTGGCTTCTTCCTGCCGGAAGAAAAATCCCGGCTGAGCTGGATCGATATCGACACCGTGTATGTGGGAACGGATTTCGGACCGGGCTCGCTCACCGATTCCGGCTACCCGCGGATCGCGAAACGCTGGCGCCGCGGCACCGCTCTCGACAGCGCGGAAACGGTGTTCGAGGGTGCGGTGACGGATGTCGCCATCAGTGCCGGCTACGATCGCACACCCGGCTACGAGCGCCACTATGTGGGGCAGGCGACCGATTTCTACAACGAGGACGTCTACCTGCTGCAACCCGACGGTTCCCGGGTCCGGCTCGAAACCCCGTCCGATGCCGACGAATCCTGGTACAAGGATTGGCTGCTGGTGCGGTTGAAGTCCCCGTGGGAGACCGGTGGCCGCACCTACGTGGCGGGATCGCTGATCGTCACGAATTTCGACCGGTTCCTTTCCGGCGAACGCGTTTTCGAGGTGTTGTTCGAGCCCGACGCGCATACCGCGCTGCACGGTTACGGCTGGACCGAGAACCATCTGCTGCTGGTGACCCTGGAAGATGTGCAAACCAAACTGTATGTCCTGACCCCGGGGGACGGCGGCTGGCACCGGGCACCGCTCGCCGATACCCCGGCCATGGCCACCACCGGCATCATGAATCTCGATCCGCTCGAAGGCGGTGACGATTTCATGCTGATGACAAGCGGTTTCACCACGCCGACGACGTTGCTTTCGGGGGTGGTCGGCACACCGGCGACCGAGTTGAAACAAGCGCCCGCCTTCTTCGACGCAACCGGAATCGATACCGAGCAGTTCTTCGCTCGTTCGGACGACGGCACGATGATCCCGTACTTCGTGATCCGGCATCGCGATAATCGCGGTGAGCCCGCGCCCACGGTGATGTCCGGCTACGGCGGATTCGAGGTTTCCCGCACGCCCGGATACAGCGGAGCATCCGGGATGGGCTGGCTGGAGCAGGGCGGCACCTGGGTGACGACCAATATCCGCGGTGGCGGGGAATACGGTCCGGAATGGCATACCTCCGTGCAGAAAGCGAACCGGCACAAGGTCTATGAGGATTTCTCCTCGATCGCGCGGGATCTGGTGGAGCGGGGGATAACCACCGCGCCGCAATTGGGCGCCGTGGGCGGCAGTAACGGCGGTTTGCTGATGGGTGTGATGCTCACCCGGTATCCGGAATTGTTCGGCGCCATCGTCTGTCAAGTTCCGCTACTCGATATGCGGCGCTATCACCTGTTGCTGGCCGGGGCATCGTGGGTCGCGGAATACGGTGATCCCGATATACCCGAGGAATGGGAGTACATCAGCCGCTATTCGCCTTATCAGAAAGCGATGGAAAACGGTGCGGGCGTGACGTATCCGCCGATTCTGCTCACCACCTCCACTCGTGACGACCGGGTGCATCCCGGGCACGCGCGGAAAATGGCGGCGCTACTCGAGGATCAGGGACACCGCGTCTGGTATCACGAGAACATCGAGGGCGGGCACGGCGGTGCCGCGGACAACAAGCAGTCGGCCTTCCAAGCAGCGCTGATCTACGAATTCTTCACCCAGATGCTGGTCGAGGGCCGTACCTCGAAATAGCCGCCTCAGCGGTCGTGCAACCATCTCTCGATCCGGTCCACTACCGGGGCCGGTTCGGAAATCCAGCCGTTGTGTCCCAGTTTCCGGGGTTCGTGCCAGCTGGTCGTGTCCGCGGCGGGGAGTTTTTCCAGCAGGTGGCGGGCCGAGGCGGGCGGGGCCAGTTCGTCGCCGGTGAGGGTGATCGACAGGACCGGCAGTTTCAGCCGGGCGATTCGCTGCTCGTAGTCGATATCCGCACCGGCCGGGGTGAACCGGCCGGTGCGCGCCAGCCGCGCCCAATCCGAGATCAGTACTTTGGATTGGCGGCCGAACCCGTTGAGGCCGAGTTTGTCGCCCGGCCAGACACCGGCGAGGTTGGCGGTGAGCGAGACGGCGGCGGTGCCGAGCAGCAGCCCCGGGCCCAGGATGCCGCGGAATCCGCGGTAGTACGGGGTGCCGGAGGCGACGAGTATCAGCCCGCCGAGCCGCCCGCGGACCCGCGCCGCGTACAGCACCGAGAGATGTCCGCCCATACTGTGGCCGAGCAGGTACGGGGTGCTGTCCGGGAACCGGGTGCGGACCGCTTCGAAGATCGCCGGGAAATCGACCGCGGCCAGTTCGTGATAGCCGTAGGAGCTGGCCGCGCTCGGTTTCGGGGTGCTGTCGCCGTTGCCGCGTAGTTCGCCGACCGCCACGTCGACGCCGCGGCGGGCGAGTTCCCGGGCGAAGTACAGGTAGTACTCGCCGGGTACGCCCAGCCCGGGAATCAGCACGAGTACGGGGCGTGGCCGGTCGAGGGCTATCGGATGCCGGTGTGGTCCGGTGGCGGGGATCAGCCGCACCGGGACGGTGCTACCGTCCGGCATCTGGATGGCAACGGTTTCCACGGCGTCAACGCTAATCGACGCGCCCGGCCGCGCCGGTGTGTCAGGCCCGGATGGCGCCGATGATGATCCGGCTCAGCACCCGGATGACCTCGTCGAGCGGCCGCTGGGGTTCGGTTCCGCTCCACTGCTCGACCACGTAGTTCACGGCGCCGATGATGGCGAGCATGCGCAGGTCGTAGTCGCCGGTCGGGATCTCCCCGTGCAGGGCGGCGTCCTCGGCGGTGCGCGCCAGGACGGAGCTCCAGGAGCGGCGCGATTCCGTGCGCATCTTCTCCACTTTGGTGCCCGCGCCGACCACCTCGACCAGGACCACCCGGGCGCGGCGCATATCGGATCCGATCGAATGCACGTACGCCCGGACGGCCGCGTCGATCCGCTGGATCGCGTTCTGCTCGGCGCTGTGGTCCAGCGATGCCAGCACCGCTGCCCGGGATTCGCGGTCGATGAGTGCGAAGAGTTCGAGAAGTAAGGATTCGCGGCCGGTGAACTCCTCGTAGAACTGACGCGAGGACAGCCCCGCGTCTTTGCAAATGGCACCGACCGAGCTATTGGCGTACCCGTCGCGGGCAAAAACCGTCAGGCCGGATTCGAGAAAACGTGCGCGTCGCTCGCGTTGCCGATCTTCTACGGGCTGGCCGGCATACCTTCGTCCCGAAATCGCTTCCTGTGACATCGCGCAGAACAATACCGAAAAGCCCGATCCCCTCGTCATCGATCGGGCCTTTCGCAGCGCACCGGCAGGTGACCGCAGGTTTGCCGAAAGTTGGCTGCTTGCAGGCACGGTCGCCGGAAAAACCGCCGAACCGGACAGTACGCGGGCGGGGTTGAGATGTCGTATTTTAGAGGGAAATAATAGAATAATTTTCAGTGGCCGCGTGGAATCGAGGTATTTACCGGGAAACCCATAGTGTCGACCCTATGGGAACCGCACTGCTGTATGGCCTCGGTACGGCAATTCCATTGGTGATCGGTGCCGCGATCGGGCTGCGCACCACATTGCCCGAACCATTGCTCGCCTCGCTGATGGCCTTCGGTGCGGGCACGATGATCGCCGCGGTTTCCAATGAACTGTTCGAACCTGCCTTCTTACAGGCCGGGGCCGTGACCGCAGGCGTCGCGCTGTTCGCGGGCGCCGCAGTCTATGTGGTGGCCAACCGGTTCCTGGAGCGGCGGGGCGGCGGGGCGGCGGTCGGCTGGGCTCTCATGCTCGGCACCGTCCTCGACGGCGTTCCGGAGAACACGGCGCTCGGTGTCACGCTCGGGTCGGGCGGCGGACTGGCGCTGTTGGTGGCCATTGCGGTCGGCAATGTGCCGGAGGCGATCGGCGGATCTGCGCTGCTGCACCGGGAACGCAAGGTATCCACCGGTAAAGCGTTCGGTCTGTGGGTATTGACCGGTGTGGCGCTCGTCGTGGTCACCGTCGGAGGGCAGGTGCTCTCCGAATATCTCGGCGCGACTCCCATCAGCACCATCCAGGCGTTCGCCGGCGGTGCCACGGTCGCGGTCCTCGCCGATTCGCTCATGCCGGAGGCCTATCGTGAGGGCGGCTGGTGGGTGGGTATCGCGACCGCGGCGGGGTTTCTGGTCGCCTTCCTCCTCGGCTGAACCCCGGGAGCGTTACTGCCGCGCTGATCGAGGCGCACCAGCATCTTGCCCGAATTGGCGCCGGTGAGGACACCGAGGAACGCAGCCGGAGCTTGTTCGAGCCCGTCGTAGATTGTCTCCCGGGTCCGCAGGGTGCCGTCGGCCAGCCAGCCGGACGCCTTCGCGATGTACTCCCCGAAGAGCGGGAAGTAGCTGTTCACCAGCATTCCACGCAGGGTGATCTCCCCGGTGGCGGCGAGATACAGATCCGGGCCCCGCTCGGCCGAACCGCCGTTGTAGCCGCTGATGGCGCCGACCAGCGCGATCCGCCCGCGTGGGCGCATGGCTTCGACCGCCGCGCGCAGGTGATCACCGCCGACGCTGTCGAGGTAGACATCGATACCGTCCGGTGCGGCTGCCGCCAACCGGCCGGACAGATCGCCGGCCCGGTAGTCGATCGCGGCGTCGAAACCGAACTCCGCGGTCAGGAGTTCGGTTTTGGCCGGGCCACCTGCCGAGCCGATCACCCGCCCGGCGCCGAGTACGCGCGCGATCTGCCCGGCAACGCTGCCGACGGCACCGGCCGCGGCCGAGATGAAAACAGTGTCACCCGGTTCGATCGGTGCCACATCGGTGAGCGCGGCGTAGGCGGTGAGCCCGGTAGTGCCGAGTGCGCCGAGAAAATGGTGCGGTGCGGCCACTGCCGGATCGATCGGTGTCGCCTGCGCGGCGTCGAGCACCGCATGCTCGCGCCAGCCGGCGAAATGGGTGACGGTCGCGCCGACCGGGATTTCGGCGGAGCGCGAGGCGATCACCTCGCCCGTCGCCGAGCCTTCCAGCGCCTGCCCCAGTTGGAAGGGCGGGATGTAGGAGGGTTTGTCGTCCATCCGGCCGCGCATGTACGGGTCGACCGACATCCAGGTGTTGCGGACCAGGATCTGGCCGTCCGCGAGTTCCGGAATCGGAGTCGAGACCAGGGCGAAGTCCGACGCGACCGGCGCTCCCGAAGGCCGGGCTGCCAAATGGATTTCGCGGGTGGTGGCGGGAAGTACCGGAGGTGCCTGCTCGTCGGCCGCCCCGGCGAACTCGCGATCGGACCGGCTGTGCGTATCTTTCTGCATGGTTGTGCCCTTTCTCGTTTCGCGGACTGTTCATCCGGATACGAGAAACGCTATGGCGGTGCCGGCCCACGACACAGGTCCGCGCATGCCGCTTCCCGGTCCATACGCGACAACTCGAGATTCGGTGTGCGATGCGCCGGACCGAGCCGATCAGCGATTCCGCAGGGCGCTCGGCGGCGCTCCACTCCAGCGGCGAAAGGCTTTGCGCAGAGCGCGGTCATCGGCGAAGCCGAGCCGATCGGCCACGGCGGCTGTGGTCGCCCCCGAGGTCAGCAGCTCTTCGGCGCGCCGATAGCGGAGCAGGTCGAGTTCGTGGCGCCAGGTGGTGTCGTGTTCGGCGAGACGCCGTTGCAGGCTGCGCGGGCTCATCGCCAATCGGGCGGCGACGGCGCCCAGGGTGGGATCGCCGGTGTCGATCGCGACGGCCAGTGCGGTGCGGAATTCTTCCAGCGGCCCGGGTATCGGCCGAGCCGAGGCGAGTACCAGGTCGGCATGGCTGCGCAGCAGCTGCGCGAGCGCGGGGTCGGCACGCTGCAGTGGCGCCTCCGCGTCGGCGGCGGCGAAGGTGATGGTGTCGGCGGGTGCGTCGAACTCGATCCGGTGGGTGCCGAACCCGTCGATCAAGACTCGGTGTTCGCGGGGAGCGGGATGGCTGAAGGTGATCCGGGCCGGCACAACCGGTCGGCCCAGGCCCTCCCGGGCGCGCCGCAAATAGTAGGACAGGACGTACTCGTTGATCACCGAGGAGACCGCCGGATCGCCCGCGGTGGTGCGGTAACCGATGGTCAGCTCGCCGTCGTGGTGCAGATCGAACCCTTCGGCGGCGGCGGTGACCAGCCGGTGATACGGCTGCGCAGCGGTGAGCGAGGCGGCCAGTGTGGCCCCGGTCGTCACGAGATAGTCCCAGGTGCTGAGCCTGCCGAGCGGAGCGTCGGCGACCACCGCGAGTCCCGCGCCCGGCCCGGCACTCGCCAGTAGTTCCCACAGCCGGACCAGTGAACGCATCGGAATACGGTCGAGCTCACCGCGCAGTTCGCGATCGTCCACACCGTGGATCGCGTCGACGCGGTCGATACCGGCACCCGCCCGCAGGGCGGCGTCGCGGACCAGCCGGATCAGCTGGGTGGAGGCCGTTGCGGCGAGCGGATCGGCGACTGCCGGTGGCGTACCGGTACGGGTGGCCACCGGCGGTGGCGGCCGGTCCGGGACGAGCTCACCGGTCGAGCCGATGCCGGGAGGTCGAGCAGTCACCACGGATACCAAGGTAGCCACTCCGGAGCGGCAGCACGGGCGCGCACCGGAACCGGTGATCCGGTTCACCAGTGGGGGCGGGTGGGGTGGGCCGGGCCACTCGGCGAGAGTTAGGCTCGACATCGTGACTTCCCACTACGATGTCGTCGTTCTCGGTGCTGGTCCCGGCGGTTACGTCGCCGCGATCCGCGCCGCTCAACTCGGCCTGCGAACAGCGATCGTCGAGCAGAAATATTGGGGTGGCGTATGCCTGAACGTGGGCTGCATCCCGTCCAAGGCGCTGCTGCGCAATGCGGAGCTGGCCCATATCTTCACCAAGGAAGCCAAGACCTTCGGTATCACCGGGGAGGCGTCGTTCGATTTCGGGGCGGCGTTCGACCGGAGCCGTAAGGTCGCGGACGGCCGGGTCAAGGGCGTCCACTTCCTGATGAAGAAGAACAAGATCACCGAATACGACGGCAAGGGATCGTTCACCGATCCCAACACCATCTCGGTCGAGCTCAGTAAGGGCGGTACGGAGTCGATCACCTTCGACAACGTCATCATCGCCACCGGCACCACCACCAAACTGCTGCCGGGCACCTCGCTGAGCAAGAACGTGGTCACCTACGAGGAGCAGATCCTCACCCGCGATCTGCCCGGTTCGATCCTGATCGTCGGGGCCGGCGCCATCGGTATGGAGTTCGGCTACGTGCTGCGCAACTACGGCGTGGACGTGCGGATCGTGGAATTCCTGGACCGCGCGCTGCCCAATGAGGACGCCGATGTGTCCAAGGAGATCACCAAGGCGTACAAGAAGCTGGGGATCACCATCAGCACCGGCGCGGCCGTGCAGTCCATCGACGACGACGGGTCCAAGGTCACCGTGGCCATCAAGGACAACAAGTCCGGTGCGGTGGAGACGGTCACGGTCGACAAGGTGTTGCAGGCCGTCGGCTTCGCACCCCGTGTCGAGGGCTACGGGCTGGAGAACACCGGGGTCGCGCTCACCGAACGCGGCGCCATCGCCATCGACGACAATATGCGCACCAATGTGGGGCATATCTACGCCATCGGCGACGTCACCGCGAAACTGCAGCTCGCGCACGTCGCGGAGGCCCAAGGTGTGGTCGCGGCCGAGACCATCGGCGGCGCGGAAACCCTGACCCTGGGCGATTACCGGATGATGCCGCGCGCCACCTTCTGCCAGCCGCAGGTCGCCAGCTTCGGGCTCACCGAACAGCAGGCGCGCGACGAGGGCTACGACGTGAAGGTCGCGACATTCCCGTTCACCGCCAACGGCAAGGCGCACGGCCTCGGCGATGCCACCGGGTTCGTGAAGCTGATCTCGGACAACAAATACGGTGAACTGATCGGCGGACATCTGATCGGCCCGGACGTCTCCGAACTGCTGCCGGAGCTCACCTTGGCGCAGAAGTGGGATCTGACCGTGAACGAGCTGGCGCGCAACGTGCATACGCACCCGACGCTGAGCGAAGCGTTGCAGGAGGCCATCCACGGCCTGGCCGGCCACATGATCAACTTCTGATCGAAATCCGGTCGGTGAGACCCGGCGCGGGAGTCCGCGCCGGGTCTTCTGCGTTCCGGGGTACCCGACCCGCCGGTGGACGATGAGGTTCGGTTCGGGTTCGATTGCCTCTATCCGTCGTTCCTGCTCGGTGGGGTGCATGGCGCGCGGATCGGACCAGCGTCGCTGTCGGTCTGAAGGTCCGCGGCTGGAACAACAACCACAACGGAGCAGCATTCGGGGGCATGCTGCCCGCGATGACCGACCCGTTCTTCGGGTCGATGGCGCAATGGCAGCGCGGCGACGAGTACACGATCTGGAACACCCCGGTGACGACCGAATTTCTGCCGCCCGTCGTGGGGAGGTGCGAGCGGCGATGTGGGTCGCGCCGGACGAAGTGGAGATCATCCGGCGCAATGTCGCCGAGGCGGGGAGTTCGCGTACGACACACACCGCGGATCCGATCGGTGCGGACGGCCGGATCGTGGCACGGCACGAACGGGTGGGATATGCGCGGCGGCGCGTCGGACCGGGTGAACTGCGCGGGACCGATCATGCTTCCCGGGAGTGAGCCGGCTCAGAAATCGTCGCGACGGATGCGGAGGGTATGGATGGTGGCGGCGAGGCCTTCGTACTGATTTACCAGCAGCACGATTTCGATCAGGCGTTTGTCGTCGTAGTAGGTGGACAGGTGGTTCCAGGTGGTGTCGTCGATATCGCGGGTCTGCACCAGCTGGTCGACGGCGGTCAGCAGGGCTCGGTGTTTATCGGTCCAGCCGTCGGCGCCCGCGCCCTGGCGGATCCGGTCCAGGATTTCCGGGGTCACCCCGGCGCGCCGGCCCAGGCGGATGTGGTGGTCGGTTTCGTAGGCGCAGTCGCGCAGGTGGGCGACGCGCAGGATCACCAGTTCGCTGTCGTGGCGGCGTAGCCGGCCCGCCGGCATCAGCATTCCGGAGAAATGCAGCCAGCCGCGGAACAGGCGGCCGGTGCGCCCGAGGGTGCTGAACAGTTGTGCGTCCGAGGTGCCGGAAGCACGGGACAGCACCTGCCAGGCCGCCCAGTTGATCGGCCCCAGCTCGCGCAGGCGGCCGGGGGCGATCCGGGGTTGCGACGCCGAAACCATCAATCTGCCCCTCTCAGGTGGAAGTCGTTACCTACCGCGATCGGCTCTCGGCGGTACGCGGATGTCTGCGAACCTACCCGCCCGGCCGGTTCACGGCTTGCCGGAACCGGTGCCGTCGATCAGTTCGGAGACCGTGACGAACCGGTACCCGTCGGCCCGCAGCCGCTCGACAATCGGGCCGATGGCCGCCCGCGACGCCGCACCGCTGCCGAACATGGCGTGCAACAGGATGATCGACCCGGGCCGCACCTGTTCGACGGTCGCGGCGACGATCGCGTCGGCCGAGCTGTTCCCGGGTTCCGGTTCCACATCCCAGGTGACCGTGGTGCGGTCGTGATCGGATAGGTACTTCGGCAGCGTCCACAGTTTTTTGCCGTACGGCGGACGGAACGTGATGTCGCCCTGATAGCCGGTTCTGCGGATCTCGGTATCGGTGCGCTCCACCTCGTCGGTGACCGTGGTGGGCGAGACCAGCACCATGCGGCGGTGGTTGTAGGTGTGGTTGCCGATCTCGTGGCCGGCTTCGGCGATCGCCCGGCCGAGTCCGGGGCGGGCGGCCAGATCGCGTCCGTTGAGGTAGAAGGTTGCGGGTATATCTGCGGTGGCGAGCAGATCGAGCACTTCATCGGCGTGCTCGCCAGGGCCGTCGTCCAAGGTCAATGCGACTACTTTCGCGTCGGTTTCCACCCGGTCCACCAGCCGGCCGGCCAGCTGGTAGGTCCGCGAATTCATCAGGAAGTAGCCGCCCGCGAGCACCACCAGTACCGTCACCAGACCGAATGCCGAGCCGATCATCCACCGTCGCATCAGAGCTGTATACCAGGAGCGGGTGGACGTATCACCGGCAAGACCGGGCCTCGGGCGGCGCCCGGCGAAACAGCCCAGCGGGCCGCGGCGGCCACCGTCCAGGCGGCGACGGTCTGCCGGTCTCGGCGTTCGGCCGGCGAGGGCACCGCAGATTCCGTCCCACCGGCAGGGGCGCGGCCGCCGGCTCACCACCTACCTCGGCACCGGAATCGACGGTGCGTTTCCGTGAGCGGGATGGTTCGGCCGGCTCGGCGGCGTTCAGGCGGACCGGGTATCGCGCTCTGCGCCGCCGGGTTCCGGGCGCTGCCGACGCCGTTCGCGTTTACCCCGTGCGACCTCGGTGGCGAGCGCGTCGAGCGGCTGCGCGAACGCTGCCACCGGATCGAGCAGGGCGGCCAGCCAGTCCTGGGCCGCAGCGATACCGTCCGGGTCCAGCGTGTAGATCCGCTGGGTTCCGGCCGGTCGCACCCGCAGCAACCCGGCCTCGCGGAGCACTTTGAGATGCTGCGATACCGCGGGCTGAGAAATGGGGGTATACGCCCGGACCCCGGTTACCAGCGCACCGGCCGGCTGTTCACCGGCGGCGAGGAGTTGCAGGATGGTGCGCCGGACCGGGTCGGCGAGTGCTTCGAAAACCGCCGTAGCAACAGAACTCGCCATCAGGACGGTGCGTCCTCCTCCGGGACGATGGTGTAGAAGGCCAGTGTCGCCTCGGCCGCCGGCCGCGCGTGGGCGGGGTCGTCGCCGTCGGCTATCGCTGCTTCGGCCCAGGCCGATGCGGCCGCGCGGACGAACGCGATGCCTTCCGGTGTGGTCGGGAATTCCAGTGCGGCTTCCTGGTCGACGCCCGCGCCGGTATCCAGGTGCAGACCCAGGCCCATGAGCCCCAGATCCCAGCCGACCCCCACCGCACCGGGCCCGAATTGCGTCCACATATCCGGATCCACCGGTGCTTCGTGCACCAATTCGAGCGTGGTTCCCTCGGCGGCCGGATCGAGCCGGATTTCCAGCCAGGAGATCATCGGACCCATTTCCCAGGTGACGGCGAATCGTTTCGGTGGTTCGCATTCTTCGACGACCCCGCCGGCATTTCCCTCGAGCTGGTATCTGCCGCCGACGGACAGGTCGCCGCTGATCGGCAGGAACCAGCGCGGTATCCGGCCGATATCGGTGAGCGCATTCCAGAGATCGTCCGGGTCGGTGCCGTAGCTGCGCCGGGCAACGGCGATCCGGGTCGGCGCGCCGTGGCGTTCGCCGGTGCGGACTTCCCGGGTCACCAGTCCGGCGACAGCGACGGGATCGGTGAGTAAAGCCACGTTGTCCTCCTTTGATAAGATGCAACTTATATTAATCGAAGGTATCGCGCTGCGCTACCGGCCCCTTGCGCCGGCGTCGGTAGCGACCGCTGGACCGTCCGGTCGGGTGGGGGAGGATGCCGGCCGGGCCGGTGCGGTCGGAGTCGACGGCCCCGCCATTTTGCGTACCCGAATATCTCCGCAATACCGGGCGGCTGTACGGAAAAAGCGCATTCCTGTGCGGCCGGCCCGGAAAAACCGCATTCACATCGTCTCGATGCGCAAAACCCTTACCGCCGTCCGGTATCCGGGCGCAGCGGTGGCCCTACTATCGGCCCAGGGCCGGAGGGCGCATCCGGTCGCGGCGAAAGGCGCATCCCACTGATGACTGATCACGAATCCGGGATCGGGCGCAGGATTGCTTATTATCGTGCCCGAAAAGGATTGTCCCAACGTGATTTCGCGCCGCTGATCAAACGGTCCGAGGCGTGGGTGTCGCAGGTCGAGCGAGGGGTCCGGCCGGTCAAAGCGCTGGATGTGCTGGGGCGGATCGCCGAGGTGCTGGATATGCCCGTCGCGGAGCTGGCCCCGAACGCACCCGCTGCCCGGGCCGAACCGACCCCGGCGCACACCCGGGCCCTGCGCCTGCTGCTGGCCACCGATCATGCCCTGCGCGCGATGGTGACCGAGCCGGCGGCACGGCCCGATCTCGACCAGCTGGCCGAACAGGTCGATATCGTCTGGATCTGCGCCCGGCAGGCCCGTTATGCCGAACTGCACACGCTCCTGGAAGTTTTGCTGCCGCAACTCGAAACTGCCGCCGCGGTGCGGGATTCGAGCCACGCCGATGTCCTGCTGGCCGAAACCTGCCAGGTCTGGGCGATAGCGCTGGCCGAACTGCAGCAGTTCGACGCCGCCTGGGCCGCCGCCGAACGCGCGATGCGCGTGGCGCACCGGCGCGCGGATCCGGTGCTCATGGCGGCCTGTGCGTTCCGGCGCACCATTGTCTTCCAGCGTGGGCAGCGTCTCGACCTCGCCCGGCAGACCGCCGAAAGTGCGCGCGCTGCCCTGGAAGGAATGCTGGATCAACCGGCGTCACAGGCGCTGATCGTCTACGGCGCGCTCACCCTGCAATCCGCGATCATCGCCGCCCGAGCCGACGATGCCGAACGAGCTCGCGAGCTGCTGGACGACGCCCGTAAAGCGGCGAGCGCCGCCGGAACCGACCGGGAGGAGTACCGGGTCGAATTCGGGCCGGCCGCCGTCGCTGTGCACGAGGTCGCCGTCGCGGTGGAACTCGGCGACGCGGGTACCGCGATCCGGCTGGCCGCCGAGATCGATACGCGCAACCTCGCGGATTTCCATCGCGTCCGGTTGCTCGCCGATACGGCCCGGGCCTGGGCGCAGCGGCGCCGGCCCGACCGTGCGCTGGCCCGGCTGCTCGACGCGGAGGCGCTCGCCCCGGAATACCTCGCGGGCCACCGAGCGGTGCGGTCGACGACCGTGGACCTGCTCAGCATGGACCCGGGCACGCCTGGGCTCGACGAGTTCGCGCGGCGTATCGGTATCGATATGCCGCGTGTCCCGTCGCCGGCGGGGCGCAAAAACACCGCGCGTATCGCATTGCGGGCAGCTCGCGGCCCGCGGAAACCTTGACGCCGAACCGCACGCGTGGCGGCCCGCGCCCGCCTGCCCTGTGCCGGCGGAATGACCGTTGCGGTCCCCCGGCCGGGTCAGGCGTCCGGCCAGAAATCGCGCAGCTCCGCGGCAGCCGCGGGGGCCTGGCGCAGCCCGGATTCGTAGGCCGGGACCAGCGCGGCCTCGCCGAACAGATCAGGGCCGAAAGCGGCTACAGCGATTTCGTCCGGCGCGATGGTGACCTCCCGGGCCGAGCCCAGGTTACGATCGGCGCGGGTCCGGGGATAGAGGTGCGCGAGTGGTTCGAGGATCACCACCGCGTCGTAACCGGTGGCGAGGTCGGCGTTGATCGTGGAGCGCACTCCGCCGTCGAAGTAGTGACGGCCGGCGATCTCGATCGGCGGAAAGATCCCCGGGACGGCGGTGCTCGCCGCCAGCGCCTGGGCGAGCGTGGCGCGGTCGTCGCGCGTCCAGGCCGTGCGCGTGCCCGAGCCTATATCGATCGAGGTGACCAGTAGGTCGTGGTCGGGCCAATCGGCGAAATCCACGAGTGCGCCGATCCGCTGGATGTGTTCGGCGGGGTCGCCGGTGTCCGCGCCCAGGGCCAGTTCGCCCACGCGCTGGAGAACGAGGTCGCGGTCCTGGTCGACAGCGCGCAACAGTGTGGTGATCTCGAGCAGTACTTCGTAGTCGTGCTCGGGTGCCGTCGCGGGTGGTTCGGCGGCCGGGCGAGGGGTGAACAGGGTGGACAGATCCGTGCCGGCGGCGATGGCCGAACCCACCACCGCACCGGCCGAGGTGCCGATGATGCGGTCGGCGCGAGCCAAATCTGTTCCGGCCGCCCGTAATCCATTGGACAGGCCCGCCAGCCAGGTGATTCCGACGGGGCCGCCGCCTCCCAGTACCAGGGCGATGGTGGTTTCTCGGTGCGATGCGGCTCGGGGCATGGCAGCAGGTTAGCCAAGACACGCCGGGCGCGCTCGGCTCGGCGGCTCGGGGAAGCCGGCGCACCCGGCCGGGCGGTGTGAAGCAGATCACGGTGTAACGCGGCGGGCGGCGAGGTAGAAATAACTACGTACGACGTACGAAGTTATGGGACGAACTTGTGGAGGCCTCATGCGCACAACTGGAACCGCCATTTCGCTCAACGTCGCCGACCCGGCCGCCTCGGCGGGTTTCGTCTCGGCGCATTTCGGTTTCACCGAACAGATGTCGGCCGACGGATTCGTTTCCCTGACCCATCCAGACGCCGGTGTCAACCTGATCTACCTGCGCACCGGGCTGTCCACGTTCAAACCCGCACGTATCGCCGGGGCGGCCGGCGACGGTTTGCTCGTGGTGTTCGTGGTGGCCGATATCGATACCGAATACGCCCGTCTGCAGGCCGCGGGCGCACCGATCGTCACGCCGATCGAAACCGAGGAATGGGGTGAACGCTACTTCCAGACAACGGATCCGAACGGAATCGTCTACCAGTTGGTGCAGTGGGTCGACTGAGGCCGGCCGTTCACCGGCCGGCCGGAAATTTCCGGATCGTCGGCCACTGATTCCTGATTCACCTGAGCCGCAGCTCATATGAGTGGTACGAAAGGGGCTGTCGGGTGAAGATCGACAGCGGGGGTCAGTGGTGGTACCGGGAGCAACGGCACGCAGCAGAGGTGGAACACGATGCTGGTGAAGGTCGACGATCGGGCGGAACTTTCCGCTGCCGAGCGGGAATTCGTGGAATGCCTGCGGCAATTGCCGTCGACCGGGCTGGCGATCGTCGACCTGAGAGTGGGGACCCGGCGCGGTACCCGCCAGATCGGTGCGGTGGTCTGGACTCCGCAGGGGATTCTGGTGGTAGAGGTGATCGGTTTCCGCGGCAACCAGAGCGGAATGCTGTCCGTATCCACCGAACATCCCTGGCGGGTGGGTGACGCCGTCGCCGATCTGGATCTGGAACTCGGGGCCGATCCCGTGCGGCGCGTGGAAAGCGCCCTGCAGGAGGTGCAGCTCACCTTCGAGCGGGCCTCCTACGATCCCGGCCAACTGTGCGGTGCGGTGGCGCTGATCCCGCGGCGGGGTGCGGTGTTACGGCCCGGCCGCGAAACGCTGCGACCGGGTCTCGATGTGGTGGTGGGCACTGTCGCCGAACCCACCGAGCTGCGGATCTTCCTGGAGAATTTCGCTCCCGGCCCGCCGCGCTGGACGCTCGGGCGGGTCTGTGCGGCCACCCGGGCGCTCACCGGCTGGGCGCCGGACCGCGGCGAGTTGATCGCGGCCGGGTTCGAGGACAAATTGCCGGAGCCGCCGAAGAAACCGCGGGCGTGGCCGCTGCGGCGGCGTCCGGATTCGCGGCGCGCGCACGATCTGATCGGCTGGGGCGTGCTGGCGGTCGCGGTATTCGGCATGCTCATCGTGCTGGCCGCGATCGCCGGTTCACTGTTCGCCGACGGGCCCGCCGCCGAACCCGCGGCCCCCAGTAGCAGCGCCGACCCGACCGTGCCGCCGCCGACCGGACCGGCGGAGTGCTGGCCACTGCAGGCGGGTTGCTGAGCAGGCCGGACGTCCGGTCCGGAGTGTCCTTCCGGTGTCGAGGCTACGGTTGCGTAGCCGTCTCCCGGTCCGGCAGGCTGCGGTTTGTACGATGTCCAAAAGCCTGTAACCATGCGGTCCGTCCGGCCGCCAGGTAATCGACCGGGAGGACGAGCGGTGGGCCACTACCAGGCGAATCTGCGCGATATCGAATTCAACCTGTTCGAAGTATTCGAACTCGGCAAACTGCTCGATGCCGGTGCCTACGGCGATCTCGATACCGATACCGCCCGCGAGATCCTGGCCGAAGTGAAACGGCTGGCCGAGGGACCGGTCGCGGAATCCTTCGCCGCCGCCGATCGAGAGCCGGTCGAATTCCGGCCGGAAACCCATTCCATCGCGGTCGGCGAACCGCTGACCAAAACGATCCTGGCCATCCGCGAAGCCGGCTGGAACCGGCTCGGCAAACCCGAGGAGATGGGCGGAATGCCCGCGCCCGCCGCATTGACCTGGGCGGTCAGCGAAATGATCACCTGCGCCAATCCCGCCGCGATCTTCTTCGATATGGGCGCGGCCATGGCCCAGGTGTTGTACGGAATCGGAAACGAACAGCAGCGGCACTGGGCGGTGGCCGGTTTCGAACGACACTGGCAGGGCACGATGGTGCTCACCGAACCCGACGCGGGTTCCGATGTCGGCGCGGGCCGCGCCAAGGCGGTCGAACAGCCCGACGGCACCTGGCATATCGAGGGCGTGAAACGGTTCATCTCCGGCGCCGATGTCGGCGATACCGCGGAGAACATCTTCCACCTCGTACTGGCGCGGCCCGAAGGCGCCGGGCCGGGAACGAAGGGGTTGTCCCTGTTCTATGTGCCGAAGTACCTGTTCGATCCGCAGACCTTGGAACTGGGCGAGCGCAACGGTGTCCATGTCACCAATGTCGAGCACAAGATGGGCCTGAAATCCTCGCCGACCTGTGAGCTCACCTTCGGCGGTGAAAGGCCCGCCGTCGGCTGGCTGGTCGGCGATACCCACAACGGGATCGCCCAGATGTTCAAGGTGATCGAGAACGCGCGCATGATGGTGGGCGTCAAATCGAGCGGTACTCTCTCGACTGGATATCTGAACGCGCTCGAGTACGCCAAACAGCGTGTTCAAGGCGCGGATCTGACGCAGATGTCGGATAAGGCGGCGCCGCGGGTCACCATCACCCACCACCCGGATGTGCGGCGCAGCCTGGCTATGCAGAAGGCATACGCAGAGGGTCTGCGCGCGGTGTACCTCTATACCGCCGTCCATCAGAACCCCGATGTCGCGGAACTGGTTTCCGGTATCGACGCCGATACGGCGCACCGGGTGGACGATTTCCTGCTGCCCATCGTGAAGGGTGTGGGTTCGGAGCGGGCCTACCAGTACCTCACCGAATCGCTGCAGACCCTGGGCGGTTCCGGGTATCTGCAGGATTATCCGATCGAGCAGTACATCCGCGACGCCAAGATCGACTCGTTGTACGAGGGCACCACCGCCATCCAGGCGCAGGACTTCTTCTTCCGCAAGATCGTCCGGGACAACGGGGTCGCGGCCGGGCATATCTTCACCGAGATCAACGAATTCCTGGATGCGCCCGGCGGGCGGCTGACCGCCGAGCGCGCATTGTTGCGCACCGCGCTGGGCGATGTGCAGGGTATGGCCGCGGCGCTGAGCGGGTATGCGATGGCGGCCCAGACCGATCCGGCCGAGCTCTACAAAGTGGGGCTGGGATCGGTGCGCTTCCTGCTGGCGGTGGGGGATCTGCTGATCGGCTGGTTGCTGCTGTGGCAGGCGGAGGTGGCCGCGGGGGCGCTGGCCGGTGCCGCCGAGGACCGGGACCGGCAGTTCTATACGGGCAAGGTCGGGGTGGCGAGCTTCTTCGCAAAGAATGTGCTGCCCACGCTGACCTCGACCAAGATTGTTATCGAAACCCTCGACAACGACATCATGGCGCTCCCGGAGGATGCATTCTGACTTCGGTGGCCGGAACCGGCGGGCGGAATCGTCCGGCAGGTAACTTATGTTCGCATAAGTAACTACCTGGAGGAGGTGTGCCGCTATGCCGACGACGACCCGCCCCGGAGTCTCCGGCGTGTTACTGGTGACCCTGGCGTTGCTGTCGGCCGCGGCCCCGTTCGCCACCGATATCTACCTGCCGGCTTTCACCGATCTGGCCGACGATCTGGGCACCGGTGCCGCAAGCGTCCAGCTCACGCTCACCACGTTTCTGGTCGGCCTGGCCGTGGGGCAGTTGTTCATCGGTCCACTGTCGGACCGGTACGGCCGGCGTAAACCGCTGGTGCTGGCGACCGCGGTCACCGTGGTGGTGACCGTGGCGTGCGCCCTGGCACCCAATATCTGGTTGCTGATCGCGATGCGGTTCGTGCAAGGCTTGTCGGCCGCCTCGGGCCTGGTGATCGGCCGCGCGGTCGGCGCCGACCGGACCGAAGGTGCGGCCACTGCCAAACTGTTCACGCTGTTCTCGGCGATCGGCGGTATCGCGCCGGTGATCGCGCCGCTGATCGGCGGGGCCCTGGTGTCCTTCGGCTGGCGGGCCGAGTTCTGGGCACTGAGCGTGATCTTCGCACTGATGTTCCTGGGTGCGTTGCTGGTGGTACCCGAATCGCTACCGCCGCAGAGCCGGCAGACCGCCGGATTCGGCGCAACGCTGCGGACCATCGGCCGGCTGACGGCCGACCGCGGCTACCTCGGCTATATCTTCACGTTCGCATTCGGGTTCGGCGCGCTGATGTCCTATATCTCGGCCTCGCCGTTCGTGGTCGAGAACGTACTCGGTATGTCGAACCGGGCCTACACGCTGATCTTCGCCATCAACGCGGCCGGCATGGTGGCCGTCGGAACGGTGAGCTCCCGGCTGATCGGCAGGCTCGGCCCGGAGCCGATACTGCGGACCGGCCAGGTCGTCACCCTGGTCGGCGGACTCGTATTGCTGGCGCTGCTGGCCGCCGGCGCGCCCGCCGCGGCGGTACTGCCGGTGCTCTTCCTGACTGTGATATCCGCACCGATGGTGATGGGTACCGCCAGCGCACTGGCCATCGGCCGCGCCCGCCACGCCGCCGGTAGCGCCTCGGCCCTGATGGGTGCACTGCAGTTCGGGCTCGGCGCGCTGGTCTCACCGATCGTCGGTCTGGCCGGCCCGGGCACCGGCGTCCCGATGGCGGTGTGCATCGTGGTCGCCGTCGTGCTCGGGATGCTCGCCCGGCTGGTGGCGCGTACCGCCGGCCCGGTTCCCGAACCCGAACGCCATCTCGTCCGAGCATGAACCCCGCTTCCGTTTCCCACTGGGGAAGGCAGCACGGTCGGAGCCCGGCGAACGCCGTACCAGCCGATATCCGAACACTTCGGCAACGGCACCGTACCGGTTTCCGGTGCGCCGCCACCCGGCGTGCACAATGCCAGTTGTGACAGTAGAGCTGCTGATCCTGCTTGTCGTCATTGTCACCGCGCTGGCTTTCGACTTCACCAACGGGTTCCACGACACCGCCAATGCCATGGCGACGTCCATCGCCACGGGGGCATTGCGCCCCAAAGTCGCCGTGGCCTTGTCCGCGGTCCTGAACCTGGTGGGTGCGTTCCTGTCGGTGGCCGTGGCGGCGACGGTGGCCGAGGGGATCGTCCGGCTCGACGCGGTCTCCGGGCACGAACTGCTCATCATCGTGTACGCCGGTTTGGTGGGCGGAATCCTGTGGAATCTGCTCACCTGGCTGTTCGGTCTGCCCTCCAGCTCGTCGCATGCGCTGTTCGGCGGTTTGATCGGCGCCACCCTGGCCTCGCTCGGCTGGAGCGGGGTGGTCTGGGCGAGCGCGGACGGCGGCGTGGTCTACAAGATCATCCTGCCCGCCCTGCTCTCGCCGATCATCGCGGGACTGGTCTCGGCCATCGGGACCTGGTCGGTGTACCGGATCACCCGCGCCGCCGAACCCGGCAAGGTGACCACCGGCTTCCGCTGGGGGCAGATCGGCTCGGCCTCGCTGGTATCGCTGGCCCACGGCACCAACGACGCCCAGAAAACCATGGGCGTGATCTTCCTGGCGCTGGTCGCGCACGGCACGGTCACCGCCGATACGGAGATGCCGATCTGGGTGATGGCGGCCTGCGCGATCGCCATCGCCGCCGGCACCTACCTCGGCGGCTGGCGGATCATTCGCACCCTGGGCAAAGGGCTGGTCGAGATCGAATCGCCACAGGGCTTCTCGGCCGAATCGGCCTCGGCGGCGATCATCTTGACCTCCGCGCATTTCGGGCTTCCGCTGTCGACTACCCAGACGACCACCGGTGCCATCCTCGGCACCGGAATCGGCCGCGGCGCCGAGGTGCGCTGGGGTGTGATGGGCCGGATGGCGGTGGCCTGGCTGCTCACCCTGCCGGCCGCCGGGATCATGGGCGCGGTGTGCTGGGCGCTGGCACATTACCTCGGCGGACTCGCCGGGGTCCTGGTCGTCTTCGCACTGCTGGCGGGACTGGCCGGGCTGATGTATCGCCGTTCGCTGCACGACCGGGTCTCCAGTCACAATGTCAACGATCCGGCACCGCCCGCGACGCCCCCGCCGGGAATGGCGCCGGCGCCGGCTCCGTCCGAATCGCGGGCCGAGCTGCGGACCCCTGCCGGAGAGGAGGCATGAGATGTCCACTCTGCTGAGCGAACTGCGCGCACTGTTCGACGTCACGCTGGCAGCGCTCATCCTGGGCGCCGCCGTACCCATGCTGTTCGCCCTCGGGGTGCGATGGTGGTCGGGCGCGGAGGTGACCGGCCCCGACGGCGCCGTCCGGCGTAACCCGGTCGCGATGGCCGGTGCATGTCTCTGCCTGCTCATCGTGCTGACAGTCGTGGTCGCCGGGGTGCTGTTCGTTGCCAAGGGCTTCCTCTCCGACCGGCTCGGGATCCACCTGTTCGGGGAGTCCTGATGGCCACGGACGAGGTGCGGCCGCCGCGGCAGGGCCTGCTGTCGCGGATCGTGGGCTGGTTGCGGGCGGGATACCCGCAGGGCGTCCCGCAGACCGACTACGTCGCACTGTTCGCGGTCCTGCACCGCGACCTCACCGAATACGAGGTGGTGCTGGTCGCCGAGGAAGTGCTGCGCGACCGGGTCGAACGGCAGGAGATCACCCACGCCGATATCGAGGCGGCCGTGGAACGCGTGGCCAAGGAGCAGGCCGGTCGCGAGGATATCGCTCGCGTCGCCTCACATCTGGCCGCCGGCGGCTGGCCGCTGGCCGCGCCCGCGCAGGAGGAGCGGCAATGATGCCCCGGATGCTGCACGCGGTCATCGACTGGTTGCGGCGCGGGTACCCCGACGGTGTGCCGGAATCGGATTACATACCGCTGGTCGCGCTGCTGCGGCGGCGGCTCACCGACGAAGAGGTCGAGCAGATCGCGACCGAGGTATTGAATTCCCCCGCGCACCGGCTGGACCGGATCGATATCCGGGTCATGATCACCAAGGTCACCGACGAGATGCCGTCCGATACCGATGTAGCGCGGGTCCTGTCCCGCCTGGACCCGCCCGGATGGCCGGAATGAAACCCGGCCGCTCTGGCTCGCGAAGTTGCTAACCCTGCTATCGCAGCTTGCGAACATCTCCTAAACTGGTCGTATGGCCAAGACCTACGTCGGGGCCCGGCTCCGGCAACTGCGTACCGAACGCGGGCTCAGCCAGGTAGCGCTGGCCCAGCAGCTGGAAATATCGGCGAGCTACCTGAACCAGATCGAGCACGATGTCCGCCCGCTCACCGTCCCGGTACTACTGCGGATCAGCGAGGTATTCGGAGTCGAGGCCACCTTCTTCTCCCCGCAGGACGACACCCGGCTCATCGCCGAACTGCAGGAAGTCGTAATGGACCAGGAACTGGGCATCGAAGCCGACGCCCGGGAGATCGCGGAAATGGTATCCGCCCATCCGAGCATGGCCCGCGCCCTGGTCAATATGCACAACCGCTACCGCAACACCAGCGCCCAGCTCGCCGCGGCCACCGAAGACCGGTTCGCCGACGGCTCGGGCAGCGCCACGATCAGCAAACCGCACGAGGAAGTACGCGACTACTTCTATCAGCGGCAGAACTATATTCATCAGCTCGATACCGCCGCCGAGGAACTGGCCAACCGGATCCGTTTCCACGGCGGAGACCCGCACAGCGAAATCCCCAAGGTCCTGCGCAGCCACGGCGTGCGCATCATGGAACGGATCGACCTCGGCGAAGGCGTCCTGCACCGTTACGACACCGAAAACCAGGTGCTCGAAATCGCCCCCCACCTCTCGGGCGGGCAGCGCCTGTTCAAACTCGCCGCGGAACTGTCCTACTTCGAATGCGGCCCGCTGCTGGAAAAACTCGTGGACGAAGGGAACTTTTCCGGCCCCGACGCGCGCCGGCTGGCGCTGCTCGGCCTCGCGAACTATTTCGCGGCCGCGACGGTACTGCCCTACACCTACTTCCACGAGGTCGCCGAGGACTTCCGCTACGACATCGAACGACTCTCGGCGTTCTTCACCCAGAGCTACGAGACGATCTGCCACCGGCTGTCCACCCTGCAACGACCGGAACTACGCGGTGTGCCGTTCTCGTTCGTCCGGGTGGACCGCGCCGGAAATATGTCGAAACGCCAATCCGCCACCGGATTCCACTTCTCTTCCAGCGGCGGCACCTGCCCCCTGTGGAATGTGTACGAGGCCTTCACCTTCCCCGGCAAGATCATGACCCAGATCGCCCAGATGCCCGACGGCCGCAAATACCTGTGGGTGGCCCGCACCGTCGAACGCCGCGCCACACGCTACGGCCAGCCGAGTAAAACCTTCGCCATCGGCCTGGGCTGCGAAATCCGCCACGCCGCACGCGTGGTGTACGCGGACGGAATCGATATGCGCGAGGTCAACGCCACCCCGATCGGCGCAGGCTGCCGGGTATGCGACCGAGCCAACTGCCCGCAACGCGCCTTCCCGCCACTGGGCAAAACCCTCGACATCAGCGAACACCGAAGCTCGGTATCCCCCTACGTCCTGAAATAGGGGCTGTATCTTTTGGCGCCGCCTGCGGCGGCGCGGGTTTCGGCCCCCTTGGTCCCTGCTGTCCGCACTCGATGCTCGCGGCTGCGCCGCATCGCATCGAGCACGGACAGCAGGGACGGGCCGAAACCTTTCAGGGCCTAGTAAGACTCGGCTCCGCTGTTGGTTGCGTTGGGGTTGTTGGTGGGCCGAAGCGATTCGGGCCTAGTAAGACTCTGCTCCGCCGTTGGTTGCGTTGGTGTTGTGTGTGGGCCGAAACGATTCAGGGCCTCGGACGACCCGGCACCACCGCTGGTTTTCGTGGGGGCGAGACCTTTCGGTGTCCGTTGGGCTCGGCGGCGCCGCTGGTGCGCCGGCTCCCGGGGCGTCGAGTGATTTCGTCGAACTCGGCGCCGTTGTCGGCCGCATTCGCTCCGCGGTGCGGGCTGCTGCGGTGTTTTCCGGTGCGTTGGGGGACGGTGGGTCTTCAACTCCGAGTGGAGCTGGAACCTGGGTTCGCCAACTCGGAGACCACGACGGTGGGGGCGAGGTGTCCGCGTAGGCGGCGATCTATTTCGCCGGCCACCGGAATGACCACGGAGGCCGCCGAGGTCGCGACTGCGTCCACCAGGATCTCCGGCCAATCGGGGGTGGTGGTGTTCGCCAGGGCGGCTATCACCGCGGCCGCCACGGTATCGCCTGCGCCCGTGGGGTTTCCGGTGAGCGGTTCGGGCAGGTGGGCGTCCCAGGCGCCGTCGGGAGTGACTGCCACCATGCCCAGTGGGCCGCGCGTGACGATCACCGCCCCGGCCCCGCGGTCCACCAGCGGGCGGGCCGTGGCGACCAGCGCGGCCGGTGTCTCGGCGCCGGATTTCGTCAGCTGTTCGAACTCCGCGAGCCCCGGCAGCAGCACCACGCCGGGTACCCGCGCCGCCATCCGCAGGGCGGGCCCGTCCAGATCGCATACCGTCGGCACACCCGCCTCCAGGGCCGCCCCGGCGATCCGGGCGGGCAGCCCCGGATCGATACCTTCGGGTAGCGATCCCGCGATCACCAGCCCCGAGATATGCGGCAGCATGCCCGAGACTCGCACCTCGAGCTGTTCGGAAGCATGCGGGTTGGCGACCCGGGCGCCCGGTTCGCGTAGCGCTGTCGCGGTGCCGGTATCGGATTCGCTGATCACCACGGTGCGCCGCACCCAGGGCAGCGCGTGCACGAAATCCACCGGCATTTCGGCTTCGGCCGCGGCGGCGAACGCATGATCCGCGAAACCGGTGGCCCGGGCATAGCGCCCCAGCTGATTCAGCACCCGTGTCACGTTGATGCCCTTACCGCCGAGTCGCTGCTCGACCGACCGAACCCGGTGCGTGCGGCCGCACGTGAAATTCTCGACCCGGTAGGTCACATCGTATGCGGGATTCATTGTCACGGTGAGGATCACGAGAACCACTGTCCACGAGCGTCGGCGCGCCGCAAATCCGGGCGGGCGGCGGGCGCGCAAGAAGCCGGTCGCCGGGTGTCACGATCCCGGCACGGAGATCGCGAAATCAGATCGCCGCCTCCGCAGGGAAAGCGACGGTGATACGGCCCAGCCGGCCGTTACGTGCCGCCACCATCTCCGCGGCCACCGCGAGTGCGGTCTCGGTGGCGGTCGCGGCGCCGATATCCATACCGGCCGGTGTATGCAACCGTGCCAGCAGCGCCTCGTCGAACCCGCTGGCACGTAGCTCGTCGAGGCGGCGGGCGCAGGTGAGCGCCGATCCCGTCACTCCGATGTAGCCGATCTCCGGGAGGCGCAGCGCCACCGTGAGCAGCGGAATCTCGAACTGTGGATCGTGGGTGGCCAGCACGATCCCGGTCGATGCGTCCACCTCGCCCTCGGCGACCAGTACATTCAGATATCGGTGCGGCCAATCGCACACCACTTCCGCACCCGGGAACGACTCCGGAACGGCGAACGCGGGCCGGGGATCGCAGATGGCCACCCGATAGCCCAGGAGCTGGGCCTGTGCGGCGAGCGCCGCGGTGGTGGTATTGGCGCCGAAGATCACCAGCAATGGCGGCGGGGCGTACGAAGCGACGAAGATATCGGATTGCGGTAGCGATACCAGCTCGGTCGCATGCCGCTTATCGGTGATCAGATGCTGGCCGATCATCCCGGGCTCCGGATTCCAGACCACGGTGAAAACCGTGACCCGCCGGTGTTCGGTTATTTCGGTGGCGACGGTCGGGAATTCCGGGAAATGGCCGCGCGAGAACGGTTCGGTGAACACATCGATTATGCCGCCGTCGCCCGCCGATTCGGCGCCGGGCACGGTGAGCCGGTGTAAAGCGCGCTGACCGGTACGGGCCGATTGCAGGGTGGCCTCGTACACGGTGTCCTCGATACCGGTGGACGCCATGGATCCGTAGATCATTCCGTCCGGGTCCACCAGCATCGTGGTCCCCACCGGAATATCCACGTACCCACCCGTGCGCACGATGGTGGCCAGCCCGCCGGTCCGGCCCGAACGCCACACCTCTAGCAGGTCGTCGACGATGTCGCGCATCAACAGCTCCGATCCCACCGTGCGACGGAGGGCAGGCGCTCACCATCGGCACCCGTCACCGATGACCGCGCACGTGACGGACACCCTAGCGCTGTTCGGTGAGAATTTGGCACGGCTGCGAAAATCTCATCCGGCCGAAGTATGAATGCTGTGCTAACTGGCGCGCCTGGCGAATGGACGACCGAAAATTTTGGGCGCCCCGCTGAACGCGGCACCGCCATGGGGCTGTAAGGCGCAGGTGTGGATCGATGTCTCGGTTAGCTCGAGCAGAGTGAGGTCGGGTGACGTCAGTTATGAACGTCCTCACAGCGGATGCCCGGGGTCGGTGCGAGTCGGCCCGGGTCGGTACCTCGGCTAACAGTACGGGCGTTACGCTAAAATCCCATGTCAGCGCTACTCGTCAGTAGATTTCGCGAGGGCAATGTGCTGGCTACTTTTGCAGACTTAACAATCTTGTGGTTGATCCTAGCTCAGATTCACAGAAGCAACAGGTAGACGGCGTTTTGATCGTGTGCCATGGTGTGCAAGTACCCCCGCTGGGCATTGCAAGCCTGCAAATCGTCGATCCAGCAGTGCGGTGCGGAAACGCACCGTCGACGCGGGCGACGGACCGACCGACCAAGGAAGTGGAGTCGAAGATGTCGACCACCGGCACCCCGAAGACCCCTGAGGAAATCCAGAAGGATTGGGATACCAACCCGCGCTGGAAGGGCGTCACCCGCAACTACACCGCCGAGCAGGTGTCGAAGCTGCAGGGCACCGTCGTCGAAGAGCACACCCTCGCACGGCGTGGCTCGGAGATCCTCTGGGACCTGGTGAACAACGAGGACTACATCAACTCCCTCGGCGCCCTCACCGGTAACCAGGCGGTGCAGCAGGTCCGCGCCGGCCTCAAGGCCATCTACCTGTCGGGCTGGCAGGTCGCCGGTGACGCGAACCTGTCCGGTCACACCTACCCGGACCAGAGCCTCTACCCGGCCAACTCGGTGCCGAACGTGGTCCGCCGCATCAACAACGCGCTGCTGCGCGCCGACGAGATCGCCAAGGTCGAAGGTGACACGTCGGTCGAGAACTGGCTGGCCCCGATCGTCGCCGACGCCGAAGCCGGCTTCGGTGGCGCGCTCAACGCCTATGAACTGCAGAAGGCCATGATCGCCGCCGGCGCCGCCGGTGTGCACTGGGAAGACCAGCTGGCCTCGGAGAAGAAGTGCGGCCACCTCGGTGGCAAGGTGCTGATCCCCACCCAGCAGCACATCCGCACCCTGACCTCCGCCCGGCTGGCCGCCGACGTCGCCCAGGTGCCCTCGGTGATCATCGCCCGCACCGACGCCGAGGCCGCCACCCTCATCACCTCCGATGTGGACGAGCGCGACCGCGAATTCCTCGACGGCACCCGCACCGCCGAAGGCTTCTTCGGCGTGAAGAACGGCATCGAGCCCTGCATCGCGCGGGCCAAGGCCTACGCCCCCTACGCCGACCTCATCTGGATGGAAACCGGCGTGCCGGACCTCGAGGTCGCCCGGAAGTTCGCCGAGTCCGTCCGCAGCGAGTTCCCGGACCAGCTGCTGGCCTACAACTGCTCGCCGTCCTTCAACTGGAAGGCGCATCTGGACGATTCCACCATCGCGAAGTTCCAGCGTGAGCTGGGCGCTATGGGCTTCAAGTTCCAGTTCATCACCCTGGCGGGCTTCCACTCGCTGAACTACGGCATGTTCGACCTGGCCTACGGCTACGCCCGCGAGGGTATGACCGCCTTCGTCGACCTGCAGGAGCGCGAGTTCAAGGCCGCCGCCGAGCGTGGCTTCACCGCCATCAAGCACCAGCGCGAGGTCGGTGCCGGCTACTTCGACACCATCGCCACCACCGTCGACCCCAACACCTCGACGGCCGCGCTGAAGGGCTCCACCGAAGAGGGACAGTTTCACTGAGCCGCGCTGACGCGCGGCGGGGTTTCGGCCCCCTCGGCGTCACCGTTCAGCCCTCGAGACTCGCGGCTGCGCCGCGTCGCTTCGATGTCTGAACGGAGACGCGGCCGAAACCTCCAAGGCCCTCGCTGATTTCGGCACCGCCGCTGGGCGCGCCGGATTCGGAATGGGCCACGGTCCCCACCGGCTCGGTCCCGGGTTTGCCCGGGATCGGACGTGGTATCCGTGACGGATACCGGCAACCACTACCTCGGTAGGGGTGTACCGCCGCCCCCTCGTAACAGCCCGACGAGGGGGCTTCGGTGCCTCTACTGTGGATCACGAAAACACAACCTCACCCCCATATCGGCACATCCGTCTTCTCACCGCTGTACGCGCCGGCGCCTTCCATACCGAGAACACTCCACGGTTCGGGCCCGTCTCGGTTCTGGAACGCAGAGCGCAGCGATTGAGCGCAGGAGTGTAAACCCGAGACCGAGGGGGCCCCGAACCGGCGACGCCGGAGGCGGCGCAAATAGGCACAGGGCCCCGAACCACGCGACGCCGAAGGCGGCGCCAAACGATACAGGAGCGGGACGTGAGCAGCGAAAAGATTCAGCGCGTCGGTGTCATCGGCGCCGGGCAGATGGGCGCCGGCATCGCGGAGGTGTGCGCCCGCGCGCATGTCGATGTACTGGTGTACGAGCAGACCCGTGAACTCGCCGCCGCCGGCCGGTCGCGCATTCTGCGGTCGCTCGACCGCGGCGTGAGCAGCGGCAAGATCACCGAACGCGAACGTGAGCAGACGGCCTGGCGGCTGCGATTCACCTCCGACCTGGGCGACTTCGCCGACCGTCAGCTGGTGGTGGAGGCTGTTCTGGAAGACGAGAAGGTCAAGACCTCGATCTTCGCCGAACTGGACAAGGTGGTCACCGACCCGAATGCGGTGCTCGCCTCCAACACCTCCTCCATTCCGATCATGAAGATCGCCGTCGCGACCAACAACCCCGAGCGGGTCGTCGGTATGCATTTCTTCAACCCGGTGCCGGTGCTGCCACTGGTCGAACTGGTGACCACGCTGAAAACCAGCGCCGCCGTCTCCGAACGCGCCGAGAAATTCGCTGCCGATATCCTCGGCAAAGAGGTCGTGCGATCCTCCGACCGCTCCGGATTCGTCGTCAACGCCCTGCTGGTGCCCTATTTGCTGTCCGCCATCCGGATGGTCGAATCCGGGTTCGCCACCAAGGAAGATGTCGACAAGGCGATGGTCCTCGGATGCGCCCACCCGATGGGGCCGCTGGCGCTCACCGACCTCGTCGGTCTCGACACCGTGAAATCCATCGCCGATTCGATGTACGGCGAATTCAAGGAACCGCTCTACTCGGCCCCGCCGCTGCTCATGCGCATGGTCGAGGCCGGACTGCTCGGCAAGAAAACCGGCGCAGGCTTCTACCAGTACTGAATCTTTGGCGCCGCCTGCGGAGGCGCGGGATTCGGCTCCCTCGGCGCCGCCGTTCAGCCCTCGAGACTCGCGGCTGCGCCGCGTCGCTTCGAGGTCTGAACGGCGATGCGGGCCGAAATCTTTCAGGGCCTCGTAAGACTCGGCTCCGTCGTGGGTTGCGTTGGACGGCCGGGATGCTTACGAGTGAGGCGCGGCCGGAAATTCTATGGGTGTGTTGCAGTCGGGTGATGTGGGCGTTTGGCGGGTAGGCAGGTCATGGTGCCGGAAGCGGCAACTCTGATTCGTGGGTAGAACCGGGGCAATATCCGTACCGTCGGCGGGTAATGGCCCCAAATGACACGGAGGTCGGCAATGGTCAATGTCAGCGAGGGGTTCGGGTCGAGTGTGCTCGGCTATCCGCGGATCGGTCCGCACCGGGAGCTCAAACGAGCGCTCGAGGCGTACTGGCGCAAGGCGATCACCCAGGAGGAATTGCGGGCGGTCGGTCGCGATATCCAGGAGCAGCAGTTCCACGAACTCGCGGCCACCGGGCTCACGCAGGTTCCCGGTAACACCTTCTCCTTCTACGATCATGTGCTCGACAACGCTCTGCTGTTCGGTGCGGTGCCGTCCCGGTTCGCCGAATACCGCGACGAGATGGACCCGCTGGATTTCTATTTCCTGATGGCGCGGGGCCGCCCGGATCTGCCGCCGCTGGAACTGGTGCGTTTCTTCGGCACGAATTACCACTACCGCCAGCCCGAACTCGACGCCGATACCGATTTCTCGCTGCATCCGGAGGCATTGCTCGACGAATGGGACCGGGCGATGGCCGCCGGTATCGAACTGCGCCCGGTGGTGCTGGGGCCGGTCTCGTTGCTGCTGTTGTCCAAGGCCGGCAGCGTGCCGGGCGAATCGGCGGGTTTCGACACTGTCGAACTGCTGGACAAGCTGCTGCCGGTGTACGAGGAACTGTTCGAGATTCTGGCGCGGCGCGGTTCCACCTGCGTTCAGCTCGACGAACCATGTTTCACCGCCGAACGGTCGGCGGCCGAACTCGCGGCGTTCGAACGCGCCTACGACCGGCTGTCCAAGGCCCCGCTGCGACCGCGGCTCCTGGTCACCGGGCAGTACGGTGATTTCGGCGAGGCGCTCACCATCCTCGCCGCCTCCGGCGTGGAGGCGATCGGCCTGGACCTGGCCTCCTACCGGATTCGCCCCGAGGTGCTCGCCGCCATCCCCGGTATCCGGCGTAAACGGCTGTACGCGGGGGTGATCAGCGGCACGAATGTGTGGCGGGCCGACCGCTACGTCACCCTCGAATACCTGAACGAACTCGCCGCGGTGTGCCCCGACCTCGTGGTCTCCACGGGGACCACGCTGCTGCACGTGCCATACGATGTGCTCGCCGAATACGATATCGACGGCAATGTGGCCGATCGGCTCGCCTTCGCGAAGCAGAAGGTCGGCGAGGTCGTTTCCCTGGCGAAAGCGCTCACCGAGGGGCCCTCCGACAAATGGCGTAAACGCCCCGGCGAAGTGCATTTCAAACAGAAGCACGCCGTGCGTCAGCGGGTCTATGCGATCACACCGCAGATGCGTGAACGCCAACCCTATTCGGTGCGCCGGGCCGCGCAACAAGAGAAACTGCAGCTACCCCCGGTGCCCGCGACCACGCTGGGCTCGTACCCGCAGAGCGCCGAAGCGCGGCAGGCCCGCCACCAATTGGGTGAGGGCCGGATCTCCTACGACGAATACCGCAAGAAAATCGAATCGGAGATCGCCGCGACAATCGCGCTGCAAGAGGATATCGGCCTCGATGTGCTGGTCCACGGCGAACACGAACGCAACGATATGATCCAGTACTTCGCCGAATTGATGGACGGTTTCGCGACCACGCATTTCGGCTGGGTGCAGGTGTACGGTTCCCGTTGCGTGCGGCCGCCGATCATCTACGGCGATGTGTCCCGGCCGGCCCCGATGTCGGTGGGGTGGATTACTTACGCGCAGTCGCTCACCGATAAACCGGTCAAGGGGATGGTCACCGGCCCGGTCACGATGGTCGCGCGCTCCTTCGTCCGGCAGGACCAGCCGATCTACGAAACCGCCGATCAGGTGGCGCTGGCCATCCGCGACGAGGTGGTCGATCTGGAACGCGCCGGTATCGGCATCATCCAGGTCGACGAGCCCGCCCTGCGCGAGCTCTGGCCCGCCCGGCCCGAGGGCCGCACCGAATACCTGCGCTGGGCGATCGGCGCGTTCCGACTGGCTACCTCCGGGGTGCGGCCGGACACCCAGATCCACACCCATATCCCGTACTCGGGCCGCACCGAGATCGTGGAGGCCATCGAACAGCTGGACGCCGACGTCACCGCAATCGTGGCGACACGGTCCATCGAGTGGGTGCTCAAGGCGCTGGAGGAGGATTACGCCTCCGGGCACGGCCTCAGCCACGGCGTGGGGCCGGGTGTCTACGAGAGCCGTTCGGCCCGGATTCCCGATATCGACGAATTGGACGAACTGCTGACCGCCGCGGCGGCCGCTGTCGGCCCCGAACGCCTGTGGGCCAACCCGGACGGCGGCCTGAAAACCCGCCACCACTGGCAACTGGACCCGGCCCTGCGCAACATGGTCGCCGCCGCCCGCCGCGTCCGCCGCAGGTTGCGCGAAGCCGCGCAGTAGCACGCTGCCCGGCGCCGCATAGTCAGTTGCACTGCGGTCGGCAGGTGCGGCTTACGGAGGCTGTGAATAGAGCTACAGACGGCTCTCCGATCCGGCCCCCGGTGCAGCGACGCACAGCCCTCGAAACCCGACGCAACCAACGGCTGGTGCCGAGTTCAGCGAGGCCCTGTGAGGTTTTGGCCCGCGTGGTCGTTCAGCGCTCGATGCGATGCGGCGCAGCCGCGAGTGTCGAGTGCTGAACGACCACGCCAAGGGGGGCAAAACCCGCGCGGCCGGAGGCCGCGCCATCATTGCAGCATGAGTAGTGCTGCCGCTTATGCCATGGCCGGTCCCGATGCCGCGTTCGAGAAGGTCACCATCGAGCGCCGGGCCCTCGGTCCGCGCGATGTGCTGATCGATATCGCCTACGCCGGGATCTGCCATTCCGATATCCATACCGCGCGCAACGAATGGGGTGGGGCCGGATACCCGTGCGTTCCGGGACATGAAATCGCCGGTACGGTGGCGGCGGTCGGGTCGGCGGTCACCCGTCATCGGGTCGGGGACCGGGTGGGGGTGGGTTGTATGGTCGATTCCTGCGGGGTGTGCGAACCGTGTCTGCAGGAAGAGGAGCAGTACTGCCTGCGCGGTGCGGTGATGACCTACAACGGCCGCGTACCCGAAGAGGTGCAGGCCGGCGGGTACACCCTCGGCGGCTACTCCACCCAGATCGTGGTGACGGAGAACTTCGTCCTCGGAATTCCGGAGGGGATCGACCTGTCGGTCGCCGCGCCGTTGCTGTGCGCGGGGATCACCGTGTATTCGCCACTGCGGCATTGGGGAGCCGGGCCGGGTAAGCGGGTCGCGGTTATCGGAATGGGCGGGCTCGGGCATATGGCCGTGAAGATTGCCGCGGCGCTGGGCGCCGAGGTGACGGTTCTCAGCCATTCCCTGAGCAAACAGGAGGACGGGAAACGGTTCGGCGCCCAGCACTACTATGCCACCAGCGATAAACAGACGTTCCGGGAACTGCGCAGCCACTTCGACCTGATCATCAATACCGTTTCCGCTGATCTGCCGATCAACGACTATATGAAACTGTTGCGCCTGGACGGCACGCTCGTCGTACTGGGGCTGCCGGAGCAGCCGCTGGCGGTGCAGCCGAAGGTGCTGGCCGGGCGGCGGCGGTCGCTGTCGGGTTCGATGATCGGTGGTATCGCGCAAACGCAGGAAATGCTGGATTTCTGCGCCGCGCACGGAATCGGTGCGGAAATCGAGGTTATTTCCGCGGACGAGATCGACGGTGCCTACGAGCGGGTTGTGGCCAGTGATGTGCGGTACCGATTCGTGATCGATACGGCGACCATTTGATGCCCGGTCCGGCCTGAATTCGGCCGGGGCAGGACGACTGGATCGACCGTTGTCGAACAATGCCGCCTTCCCCAGGGGTGGTGTTTCTCCCCATGTGGAGAAGCCTGTGGAAAAACTCGTCGGCCTTGTGGATGAGCGGATGCAGTTGTGGATGGATTTCTCCGGGCATTCGATGGTCGGTCCCGGAAATCTATTGATTCGGTGACCGATGGATAACGACCGGGGCGGGATTTCCGTCGGGCTTTTTCTTCCGTTGCGAACCGGAAAACAACCTGTCAGCGGGTTGTTTTCCGGCCTCGGCCGCGCACCGGAGGCCCACCGCTGTGACGTGGGCGTGACCGTGGCGGGCCCGTGGATAACGAATCCACAGGTCGGGCGGGAGGTTGTACCCAGGCGTCGAGCGCCCTGTGGATAACTGGGGAAACCTGTGGATAACTTTTCCCTCCGCAGGTCGTGGCACGGCTCGACCGAATAAATCCTCCCGGCCGCCGCTGACTTGGGAGACACTTGACGGTATGGCTTCGCCCCGAACCGAACGTGCCCAGCGGCGCCGATAAACACAGGAGGCTCGTTGGACGACCAGTGGCAGGGCACCGGGCCCGGGCGGCCGGGCGGCGGCGGGCGTGTGCTTGTCACCGTGTTCGCCGTCGTGCTGGCATTCGGCGCTCTCTTCGGGTATCGGGGTGAACTGCCCGGCCTGGCCCGCCCGGGCCCGGAGGTGGCGGTGGCGCCCGCACGGCCGGTGCCGCGGCCGCCGTTGGACGCCGACGATGTCACCCGCGATGTCTCGCCCGTTCTGGTGAACATCACCGCCACCACCCGGCCGTTCGGGGCGGCCGCGGCCGGGTCGGGGATCGTTCTCACCGGCGACGGCCAGGTGTTGACCAGTCATCATGTCGTGAAAGGCGCGAAAACGGTCCAGGTCAGCCGGGTTGCGGACGGAGCGATGTACAGCGCGCAGGTCCTCGGTTACGACGCGCGCGCCGATATCGCGTTGCTTTCGCTCACCGGGGCCGCCGGCCTGGCGGCAGCCCGGATCGGCAGCTCCGCCGATCTGCGGGTCCGGGACGAGGTGCTGGCGATCGGTAACGCCGGCGGCAGCGGCGCGGCAACCGCTGTTAGGGGCCGGGTCAGCGATCTGGACAGCACGATCATGGCGGTGAACGAGCAGGATCTGTCCCGGCAGGCGCTCACCGGGATGCTGGAGATCGAGGCCCCCGTCAGTTCCGGGCAGTCGGGGGGTGCGTTGGCCGATCACACCGGTGCGGTGGTGGGTGTGATCGCGGCAGCCTCCGGGGACCGCGACCCACCTCCGGGCGATACCGCCGATCCACCGAACGGGTACGCGGTACCGATCGATTCGGCCATGCGGGTCGTGCGCCAGATCCGGTCGGGAACTCCCACCGAATCGGTGCATATCGGCCCCGCCGCGACCCTGGGCGTGGTGATCTCCGATGCGAGTCCGCGTGGCGCGCGCATCGATATGGCGATCCCGGGCCTGCCCGGCCAGAGCGCGGGGCTGGCCAGCGGCGAGATCGTCACCTCGATCGACGGCCGCGCTGTCACCAGCGCCCGGGCCCTGCGCACGGCGATCGACACCCGCCGGCCGGCCGAGGTCGTGCGGTTGGGGGTGCTGGAAACCGACGGTGACAAGCGGGTCGTCTCGGTGCGGTTGGCACCCGGGTAGACCCGCCCGCAGCGGTCGGCGATCAGACCAGTGACAACCAGTAGTCCTGGAATCGCAGGAACACCAGCACCAGAACCAGCGCGTAGAAGACGGCCACGAACGTCCAGCGCCATTCCGCGACAACCCGTAGCGCGCCGCGGTCGTTACCCCACAGCTGGCCGGTGAGCATCGCGAGCAGCGGGGTGATGATCGCCCAGACGACCATGCAGTACGGGCACAGCGCGTTGATCCGGTACAGGCTCTGGAAGATCAGCCAGCAGATGAACAGCGTTCCCGCAGCCGTGCCCAGCCACAGGCCCGCCCAGATCCAGCGGGGCAGGCCGACGCCCGCGACCGCAGACACCGCCAGCGTGACGACCACCGAGAACCCGACCACGCCGATGATCGGGTTCGGGAATCCCAGTACCTGCGCCTGATCGGTGAGCATCACCGATCCGCAGGACAGTACCGGGTTGAGACTGCACGACGGCACGTACCCGGGTTCGCTGAGCAGTTTGAAATCTTCGACCAGCAGGACCAGCGCGGCTACCCAGCCGGCCAGGCCGGTCAGGAGCATGATCCAGGCGGCCCGCGGCGAGGTGGTGATCACCGGCCCGCAGCCGCCTGGATCGCGGTGGCCAAGGGGGCGGTGTCGAAACCGGTCCGTTCCTGGTTGAGGGTGAGGTTCACCTGCTCACCGTTGACGAAAACCGTCGGCGTGCCGTCGATACCCTCGGACAGCGATTTATCCGACATCTCGGCGACATAGCTTTCGTAGGTGCCATCGTTGATGCACTTGTCGACTGCCGGATCGGTGTAGCCGGCCTCGTGCGCGATATCGATGAGTTCCTCGTTCGTCAGGCCGGCCCCGCCCTCGGGCGGCTGCTTCCGGAACATCAGTTCCAGCCAGTCCGGGTAATTCTCGGTGCCCTTGTCCGCGACACAATACGACGCGTTGGCCGATCGGGTGGAGTAGTCGGTGGTGGACATGTTGTCCAGATAGCCGACGATGTTGTATTCGATCTGCGCGGTGCCGTCGGCCACCGACTGCTGTAGCAGTTCGCTGTGATCGGCTTCGAACTGTTTGCAGACCGGGCACTGCATATCGGCGACGATCCGCACCGTCGCGGGGGCATCGGGCTGCCCGATCCGGATCGCGCCGTTCTCGGTGGCCGCTGCCGGTACCGGTCCGTCGTAGTCGGAACCGGAGTTGCGCACGGCCAGGCCGATCCCGATCGCGGCGACCAGTGCCACCAGCACCGCGGTGACGCCCACCTGTATCGCGATCTTGCGATTGCGTTCCGCGCGCTGGGCCGCCGCCAGGGGATTCGGCCGCCCGGGTTTCTTGCTCACCGTGCGTTCACCACGCCTTTCGCTACCTGGATACCCCACCCGGTGGTAGGCCCGGCGGGGGAGGCCGGGATATCCGGCGCACCGCCCCCATCATTGCCCGGCTTGCTGAGAGTTTCCACAACCCGGCGTGTGCGGGCCGGTCAGGAGCGTTCGAGGCGGCGTAGTTCGGCCGCCGGGTCGAACGTGGGCGCCGGCCAGCTCAGGTCCAGATCGCGCAGGGCTTCGATCAGCAGTTCGGTGACGGCCAGCCGGGCGTACCATTTCGCGTCGGCCGGGATCACGTACCAGGGCGCGTACTCGGTACCGTTGCGGTCCAGTATCGCCTGGTAGGCATCTTGATAGGCGGGCCAGTATGCACGTTCGTCGATATCGCCGGGGCTGAACTTCCAGTATTTGTCCGGCCGCTGCAGGCGTTCCCGCAGCCTGGCTTTCTGTTCGTCCAGCGAGACGAACAGGGCGACCTTCACCAGCGTCGTACCGTTGTCGACCAGTTCCCGTTCGAATCGGTTGATCTCCTCGTAGCGTCCCTGCCAGACCTCTTCCGGGACCAATCCGTGCACCCGGGCGACCAGGACATCTTCGTAATGTGACCGGTCGAACACGCCCAGTTGCCCACCGCGGGGCAGTGCGCGCCGGATCCGCCACAGGAAGTGATGTTGTTTCTCCTCCTCGGTGGGCACACCGAAAGCGGCATGGTCCACGCCCTGCGGGTCCACCGATCCGATCACGTGCCGAACGATCCCGCCTTTGCCGGCGGTATCCATACCCTGGAGGACCAGCAGTACACTGCGCCGGTCACCGGAGCGACCGTTGGCGTAGAGCTTCTCCTGCTCCCCGGCCAGCACGCGGCCGCGTTCGACGAGCAGCCGTTTACCTCCGGCCTTGTCGCCGTGGAAACCGGGGCGGGCGGAGGTGTCGAGGTCGGCGATCCGCAGGCCGTCGGCGCGTAGCGCCCGGCGCGCGGGTTCTTTCCAGTACTCGGCCATCGGAGCAGTATCACAGCCGGGGGGTGATACTGCGGATACCAGCCAGACCGAGCAGCTTGCCGGCGAATTCGGTATCGCCGACCGGGTCCAGAACCAGGACGTCGGCCGTGGTCAGCAGATAGCGGCCGTCGCCGCGGATATCCAGCCAGCTGCGATGCCGGGTGGGCGGGGACATCGGATCGTCGGGCGCGACGGTGACGGTGATGAAACCGCGGGAATCCACCGGTCGGCGCAGCGTGGCGCGCAGTCGCGCCGCATCACCGGATTCGCGGCAACCGGGAATCGGCGCGTCGGTGAGGACGGCTTCCTGTGGTTCGCACAGTGGACCGTGGGTGCCGCGACGGGCCGACCCGATCAGCGCGACCAGCCGGTCCCCGAGATCATGCGCATGGCACATCTGCACGGTGACCCGGGTCGGGGTGGCGTGGAGGACGGCGGCGTGGTGCTCTATCACGGCGGCAAAGCCGAGGATCTGCTCGGTATGCGGCGATTCGCCGTGCCGGGGGAGTACCGAGCGTTCTCCGGAAATGGTGACGGCGGTGGCGTCCTGGCGGGCGCAGAGCATGAGCGCGGCTGCCAGATCGGGGTCGGCCTGTCTGGCGAACCGCTGAGGTAATCGTAGGGCGGCCAATTCGGATTCGGTGCGGACCACGCTGGCCGGTGCCAGGTTCACCGGGTAGGGCCGGCGGTCCAGGCTCGTCTCATTGGCCCAGACGTAACTGAATTCGTCCGGAGTCAATATCCATTTCACCGGTGTGGGCTCCCCCGGTCGGCGCCGGTGGACGTACCGGGGAATCTGGGCACTCGATCCCCGGAAGCCGGGATGGTGGGCAGATAGATGCCGGTCATCGCATCCTGCGCGTCGGCGGTGGCCGCGGCCGAGGCGATATCGTGCTCCATCCGGCGCCGGCCGCCGTGGACGGCCTCGGCGGCCGGGTCGTCGAGCCGGCGATACGGTTGCGGGGCGGCCAGCGCGGCCCGCAGTGTCTGCGCCGCATCGGAATTACCGCTCATGATCCGCTGCAGCGCCCGGCAGACGTCGTGGGTCGCCTCGCCGGTACGGATGAAATCCTGGGTGGCCTGCCATGCTGCGGTGGCGGTATGCCCGGACCAGCCACCGAATTCCCGGCGCACGGTGTCGGCGAAGGTCGCGAAGGCCGCGGCCACGGCATCGGCATTCGATTTCCAGGCCGCGGCCGATGCGCCGAGGGCGGCGGGATCGAGCACCTCGTGCACCCGGTCCCAGATTTCCTGATGGGTGAAACTGCCGAAGCATTCGCGTTCTGGCGCGAAAGGCGGGTTCAGTTCGGCGTATTCAGCCATTCCCATCCCCTTCGGCCTGCACGGTGACGGCGAGTGCGGCCCGGTTCGCGAGATCGGCCTCGGTGAGCCGGCCCGCGGCCGCCAGATAGGCCGCTTTGAAGCGGAGCGCGGTTTCCTGCAACGCGGTGAGCGTGTCCAAATACTCGACTGCCCGACCGGCGAAACCGGCGGCGAGAGCGTGTCCGGTGGGCAGATCGGGGAAACCGGCGGTCCCGGACGCCGCGGCGAGCTGCCGGCCACCGGCCCGGGCCGCTTCGAGGTCGGCGACCAGCGCATCGCACGCCGCCGCCAGGCGCAGGGCGACATCCTCGGTGAGAGTGAAGGAATCCGTGCCACCGGACACGGCCGCGGCGTACAACCGCCGTGCCACGCCTTGGCCCAATTCCGGGAGCGACATCTGAGATCCCCCTTCCGGACCGTTGGTACGACCCGTGACTCTACCGACGGGTAGCTCGCAGTGCCCGGGGAAATCCGGCGTGGCGGGCGATCGCACTGTGAAATGGCGCACGAGGCAGCGAGTTTGCCCGGCCTCGCGTACGATTGCGGCCGCCCGGTCAGACCCCGCTGTTCGAGGTGGCCGACCGGCCCTCTTGCCGCGGTGCGCCTGTCGCGGGTTTCACCGCGGTGAGGTACTGCAGGAACCGGTGCACCTGCTGATCGATATCGACCAGCCCGGCCGCGGCGAACAGATCGGGAAAGGTCTGCGGCCCGAACATCCGCAACCCGCTGAGGGCCGCGGTGCGGCGGGTCAACTCGCCGAACACGTTATCGGGGCGGTAGCTCGTGGTGACCGCCAGCCGGCCGCCGGGGGCCAGCACCCGGATCATCTCCCGGGCCGCGACCAGCGGGTCGGGGATCAGATACAGCGCGCCGAAACAGCACACGGCATCGAAAGTTTCGTCCGCGAACGGTAGGAACCGGGCGTCGCCGCGCACGTAACCCGCACGCGGTCCGGCATTGTCGGCGAGCGCGCGGGCCAGCATCGGCGGTGAGAAATCGATACCGGTGACGTATCCGTCCACGGGAACGTGCTCGCTGAGATAGCGCGTGAAATTACCCGGACCGCAAGCGATATCCAGCACTCGGCGGGCCGTGCCCAGCCGCAGCGAGTCCACCGCGAAGCGGCGATCGGCCCCGGTGCTGCGGCCCGAGGCGAGGTAGAACAGTGTGGGCCGCCACGCCCGCTCGTACACCGCCGCCAGCGCCGGTGCGTTCATCGTGCGCCGGGCGAGGTTCATCCCAGCGGCTCCACGTCGATGGTCATTCCCGCGGCCCGCAGACGTTCGGTCAGGACATCGCCCATGGCAGCGGCCGGGGTGAGGATTCCCGCTGCTTCCGGTTTCGGATCGAAGGCCAGTGCCAGGCCGCTCTCCCCGAGCATGACCGCGGTCGCCTTGTAGCCGGGATCGCCTTGGCCCGAGAACGTCGCGAGATACCGTGCGCCCGAGCTGGTACGCGTATAGGTGCGCATCCGGAACCAGCCGTTCTCCCGGGTCCGCTCGCCGGGACCGGTACCGGGGGCGGGCAGAATACGGTCCAGCAGGGCCCGGCCGGCACGGAACCGGGACAGCAGGCCGCCGGCGGCCATCCCCGCCAGCACACCGCCGGAGATTCCGGCCGCGACCACGGGGGCCAGCGCCGAACTACCCGCGCCCATGGTTTCGCGGTAGCGGAAATTCTTGCCGTACACCCAGCCCAGCAGGCCGTTGCTGCGGCGCACGATCTTCGTATTGTGGGCGGCCATGACGAAGGTGCCCACCCAGCCGTCGAGGCTGGGGTCGATCTCGCGTGCCCGTTCCAGGACGAGGTCGGATTGCCGGCCGACATCGGGGTCCATGGATTTATCGGGGCTGAGCGAATACGGATGGCTCAGGATCGCGCCCTTGGATTTGTCCGCGGCGACGGCCTCCATCATCGCGCGTCCCGAATCGACCGTGCCGCCGCTGACCCCGCCGCGCATGGTGGCGATGAGCGTGGTGTCGCCCAGTTCGCCGGTGTTGTCCGCCACCGTGCGCCGATACAGCTGGTAGACACTCAGGTCCGACGGCACCGAATCGTAGCCACAGGAATTCACGATCTTGGCGCCGGTCCGCACGGCCTGCTCGTGATACGAGTCGATCGCCTCGCGGATGAACAGCGGTTCACCGGTCAGATCCGCGTAATGCGTACCGGCCTGCGCGCAGGCGGCGACCATCGGCATCCCGTACCGCAGATACGGACCCACCGTGGTGATCACCGCGGTGGTGCGGGCGGCCAGCGCGTCGAGCGAAGCCTGATCGGTGCTGTCGGCCACCACCAGGCCCCAATCGTGCGCGCCGATCTCGTCGCGGACGGCCGCGAGCTTGCGCTCGGACCGGCCCGCCAGTGCGATCCGCGCCACCGCGGGGGCGGCGTCCAGCAGGTAGCGGGCGGTGAGTTTGCCGACGAAACCGGTCGCGCCGAAAACGATCAGGTCGAATTCGCGTGTATCCGTCATGAAAATGAACCCCTCGTGGATGTGCTGTCGTGGACGCGGTCAGCCGGTGCGGCGGCTACCGCGTTTACGCGGCCGGCGCCGGGCCAGCCATTCCCGATGAACCCGGCCGAGTTCGGTGACCGGCTCGTCGCCGTACAACCATTCCCGGGCGATCCGATGCCAGTTCGCCGTCGCCTCCAACTGTCCCAGCATCCCGAAGGTCAGGAAATCGGCGCGCCGCGAGAACAAATGCTCCGGCGGCAGGTTCTGTTGTTTCATCCCCGAGAATTCGCTCGAGCGCGGGTCGACGGCCAGCAAGAAGGCCCCACTGGCCAGTTCCGGGGTGATGGTGAGTTCCTGGTCCACCAGGCACCATTCAGAGGCCGAGAGCACGTACTCCAGGCATTCCTCGACGCCGATCTCGTCGGTCGAATCGATGACTCCGCGCTGGACCATGAGCTCCCGCAGATCCGCGCCACGGTCCTCGGCGGCCGCGCACAGGCAGATCGCCTCGAACCGCACATGCTCGGGATCCATCCGGTTGAACAGCCCGAAATCCAGGAAACCCACCCGGCCGTCCGCGGCGAGCAGCACATTGCCGGGATGCGGGTCGCCACAGAACTCGTTGAAGGTGAACAGCGAACCCACATAGAAGCGATAGATGATCTCACCGACGCGGTCGCGTTCGGCCCGCGGCATCGCGCGAATATCCTCGAAAGCCGTTCCGGCCAGATATTCGGTGACCAGCACCCGCTGCGTACTGTGCTCGAGCACCGGCTGCGGGACCACGATGAACGGGTGGCCGGCGTAGAGCGCCGCGATATCGCGCTGGGTTTCGGCCTCGATGTGATAGTCGAGCTCGGATTCCATGTTCAGCCGTAGCTCGTCCAGAACCGCGGGGGTCACCCAGGGCATGGCCGACTGCAGAACCCGCCGGAACATGGTCAGATTCTTGAGATCTGCCCGCACGGCGGCATCGATGCCCGGATACTGCACCTTCACCGCGACCTGCCGGCCGTCGTGCAACCGGGCCAGATAAACCTGGCCGATCGAAGCGGCGGCGATGGCCTCGGGTTCGAATTCGGCGAACACCGCGTCCAGCGGCTGCCCGTAGTCCTCTTCGATCACCGCGCGCATCGCCTCGAACGACACCGACGGCGCGGCATTACGCAGAACCGCCAGCCGTTTCTGGAACCGTTCCCGATGTTCCGGCGGGACCAGGTCCAGATCGAGCACCGACATCATCTGGCCCAGCTTCATGGCCACGCCTTTCATGGTGCCCAACACCATGACCAGCTGTTCGGTACTGCGCAGTATCGATTCCTCGGCCATCTGGGCCCGCACCGCCTCCGAACGGCCGCGCATCGAAAGCCGGGCGCGCTGGGTGCGCACCATCGACCCGGCCGCCACCGCACCCAGTTTGGTGCCGCGGGCCAGCCGGGAAGTCGGCACTTGTTTCGCCATCGAGGTACCTCCGTTGGTGCCGACGCGCGCCCACGGTGGCCGGAGAGCTCAGCCGGTTCTCCGCCGCCGCACGGCAATCAGACTAACCAAACCGGCGAGGTTGTCGAGCCCGGCGAGCCGGGTGGCTCAGACGGCCTGGTCGCCGGTGGGGATCGGCGGCAGCACATGCTCCTGTTCGCCGAACTTGTCGCGCGAACCGCCGGCCCGGGCCATCCCCTCGATGGCACTCCACACCATCATGGTGAGGTAGTCGATCACCTCGTCGCGGTCCATCGACTTGTTGGTGGTCCACCAGTGCGTGGCCAGCTGGATACCGCCGACGATCACATACGACCACAGCATCACTCCCTCGGTCTCGATCCCGAGTGCGCTGCCGCGTTCGGTGATGGCCGCCGCCACCACCTCGGCGAACAGCCGCTCGAAATCGGCCAGCGAGGACGGGTCACCGGAACCGGTGCCCATGATGAATCGGTAGACCTCGGGGTCTTCGTCGACCGCGCCCACGTATTCGGCCAGCGCGGAACGCACCAGCTGATATTCGTCGGCGTCCAAACTGATCGCGCCGTACACGCGCGGCATCAGGGTTATTTCGATGAACCGCTGCATAGCGGCATTGACGAGATCGTTCTTATCGGCGAAATAGCGGTACAGGACGGTTTTGGAGACGCCGATCTCGGCGGCGATCTCGTCCATCCCGGCACTACCGCCGCGGGTACGCACCGCCGCCAGTGTGCCGTCGACGAGTTCTTCCCGCCGATTGATCTTGTGCTGGCGCCAGCGGCGCTTGCGCCCGTCGGTCCGCGGGGCACGCACCGGCGCCGATCGATCGGCGGGATTCCCGATATCGAGCAGGTCGTCGGTGGACAGCGTGGGGCTCCTCGGTCCGTTCGGTTCACGTCCGTTCCACTCTATGCCCACCCTTCGCCCCCGTGTTTCGTTTGGTACGCCTAAGACCTGAACCCCCCGTGCAGCCGGAGGCGCTGCCGAAGACACAGCAGAATGGGGGTATGCAGAAAGCGACCGGCAGTAGTGCGGTGCTCGATTCCGCTCCCGCGACTCGCGGACCCGGCGGTTCGGCGGAACCACCGGGCGTCTTCTCCACACTCACCGACGATGCCGCAAAAAAGCGCGACCTGCGGCGGATGAAGGCCGTCGCCACCGGCCTGCTGGCGGTGGCGACCGTTATCTACCTGGTGTGCCGGTGGCTCGAGTCACGTGGCGGCGCCGGTGAATGGGTGGGGTATGTGCGGGCCGCGTCGGAGGCGGGAATGGTGGGCGCGCTGGCCGACTGGTTCGCGGTGACAGCGCTGTTCCGGCATCCGCTGGGGCTGCCGATACCGCATACCGCGATCATCCGGCGGAAGAAGGACCAGCTGGGTGCCAGTCTGGGCAGTTTCGTGGGCACCAATTTCCTCTCTCCGGAGGTGGTGACCGCGAAGGTGAACTCCGCGCAGATTCCGTGGCGGGTGGGGCGCTGGATGGCGAATCCGGCCAATGCCGCGCGGGTGGCGGACGAGAGTTCGACGATTCTGCGGGCCGTGGTCGGGGTGTTGCGGGACGAAGATGTGGAGCAGGTGATCGATAACACGATCGTGAAACGGATCGCCGAACCGCAGTGGGGTCCGCCGATCGGCCGGGTGCTGGCCGAGTTGCTCGCCGACAACCGTCAGTTGCCCCTGCTCGATCTGCTCGCCGAGCGGGCGCACCAGTGGGCGCTGGGTAGCCAGGAGACGGTGGACCGGATCGTCATGGGGGAGGCCCCGCAGTGGGCGCCGAAGTTCGTGAACGTGCTGTTGTCGGAGAAGGTGTATCGCGAGCTGGTGGAATTCACCTGGAAGGTGCGTTCGACCCCGGATCACGAGGTCCGGCTGGCCGCGAACCGTTTCCTGGAGGAATTCGCCCACGATCTGCAATACGACGAGACGATGATCGCGAAGGCGGAGCGGATCAAAACGCAGATCATGGGACGGGATGAGATCACCGGTCTGGCGGAGGCCACCTGGCGGGCGGCCAAACGGCTGATCCTGGAATCCGCCGACGATCCGGACAGCACACTGCGCCGGAAGGTCGCGGAGAATGTGCAGCAGCTGGGTGAGCGGTTGCGTGACGATACCGATGCCCGCGCGAAGGTGGACGGGTGGATCGAACGCGGCGCTCGCTACCTGGCGGCCAACTATGCCGACGAGATCGCGACCATCGTCAGCGATACCGTCGCCCGCTGGGACGCGGAGGAGGCCAGTAAGAAGATCGAGGTCCAGGTGGGTCGTGACCTGCAATTCATTCGGATCAACGGCACGGTGGTGGGCAGTCTCGCGGGTCTGCTGATCTACACCGTCTCCCATCTGATGTTCGGCGGGTGACGCGACCGGGGAAGCGCCGGAAATTCTGCTAGCACAAGTGCTTGCTATTGCTAGCACCCTGTTCTATCGTTGCGTACGTACAAGCCAGAAGGTGAGTGATGGCCGAGGAGCCCCACGTTTCCGCCCAGTACACCGACGATCCGGCGGCCACCGCCGGCGCCGGCGAAAAAGCAGCCCGCGTGGTGAACGCGGCGCAGGACATCGGCGGGTTCATCCGGGCACAACGCGAGGCCGCGCAGGTCTCGTTGCGTCAGCTCGCCCAGCTGGCGGGGGTCAGCAACCCGTATCTCAGTCAGATCGAGCGCGGTTTGCGTAACCCCTCCGCCGAAGTGCTCACGCAGATCGCCAAGGCGCTGCGGGTCTCTTCGGAGGTGTTGTACGTGCGCGCCGGCTACCTAGAGCAGCGGGCGCACAGTCCCGTCCGGGATGCACTGCTGGCCGATTCCGCGATCAGCGAGCGGCAGAAGCAGGTCCTCCTGGACATCTACGAATCGTTCCGCCGGGAGAACGGGCCGGCGGAAACGATCGTCCGGGACAGCGTTGTTCCAACACCGAACACCGACGCTCCGCCACGCCAGGAGAACGATAAATGACCGAGAAGAACACCACTGTGAAACCGCTGTTCGCCACCGTCGGTGCCACGGACGCCGTCTACACCGCGGTCCTCGACGCGGTGACGCAGGTGCGGGAACGCGCCACCGACGTCAACGGCCGCGTGGACGAGGCCCGCGAGCGGTTCGCCGGGCTACCCGCCGACGTGCAGACCCAGTTCGAGCAGATCCGGGCACGGCTGGCCGAACTGCCCTCGGAGTTGCCGGAGGATCTGGCCGAGCTGCGCGAGAAGTTCACCCCCGAGGAACTGCGCAAACTGGCCGAACAGTACTACCGCCAGGCGCTCGGCCTGTACTCCGATCTGGCCGTCCGCGGTGAGGAAACCATGGAGCGGCTGCGCGCGAACCATCTGCTCGACGAACAGGTGGGCCGGGTGGAAAGCCTGTACAAGGACGCCAGCGGCCGGGCCGAGGAAGTATTCGACCGGGTATCCGGCTTGATCGGCCGGACGGGTAAGGCTTCGGCGGCGACCGCGCCGGTCGTGACGACCGAAGCCCCGGCCGCGCCCGACGTCGTCGACGCCGAAGTGGTGGAGCCGGCGCCCGAACCCGCTCCGGCGCCGGAACCGGTGAAGAAGGCGCCCGCGGCCAAGAAGACCGCCGCGAAGAAGGCGCCGGCCAAGAAGGCCACCCCCAAATCGGTCTGACCGGCCGATCCGGGCTCGCGCCCCCGTGTGCCGCCGGCGCCCGGGGGCGCTGCTCTTAGAATGGTGGGGTGCAGCAGGTGTATGGCTTGACCGGATGGATCATGGCCGCGCTGTGGCTACTGGCGATCAGCGCGACAGTGTTCGCGCTGGTGCATGCCGTGCGCCAGCGTTCCGACGCGTTCACCGCGGTCGACAAACTCACGAAACCGATCTGGCTGGGCATCCTCGGCGCGGCCGTGCTGTTGTTGATGCTGCCGCCGCTCCAATTGGGGCTGCTGGGTTTCGTCGCCATCATCGCGACCGGTATCTATCTCGCCGATGTGCGGCCGAAGGTGGACGAGGTCCAGCGCGGGCCCCGCTGGTAGTGCCGTAGCCGATACGTTGTGACGGTGCCCCTGGTCGACGATGGTCGACCAGGGAGCGGCGATGACCGGGCGGGTGGGCCGGCCTGTATCCGGAGGTCGGGGGCCGGTACCCCGCTCTCGGTGCAAGGCCGTTCGTGAAGGGGCGGGCTGTAATTTTGGAGCCGCTCCGCGGCTCGAGGGTGGGGCCCTTCGGGGCTCGGTCCTTCACTCCGGCGCTCCTCCGCTTCGCTCCCCCGCTCTGTCGCTCCAGAACCGGGCGGGCCCCACCCCGGGGATCGGTGAGGTGTACCTACCGTTGAGTGGGTTGGTTGTGTTCTTCTGGGCTGAATCTGTGGAGTGCTTGATCGACTGTGTCGTCGACTGCTCGGGTCGAGGTTGGATGGTGTAGTGCGGGCCGGGTGTGCACGGGAGGGGTGACTGGGACACGGCTGGCGGGCGTCGCGTGCAGGTATTACTGTGTCAGTTGGTAACACAAAGGAGTGTCGATGCGTGCGATGAAGTCCGAGCTCTGGGGTGCCCTCGCGCGTCAGATCGATGGGTTGTTCGAGGTGCACCGGGCCGGCCTGCGCAGTCGCGGCGGATACCGCAACCCTGCGCTCAATCCGCCGGGCGTGGAACACCAGGTCATCGATGTGCGGGCTGCGGACGGGGCCCGGCTGCGCGCGCACGCGTACGGTCCGGAGAATGCGCAGCCGGTGGTATTGGTGCACGGCTGGACCTGCTGTCTCGAATACTGGAACCCGCAGATCAACGCCTTCGCCGGGGAGTACCGGGTGATCGCCTTCGATCTGCGCGGGCACGGGGAGAGCGAATTCGGCCGTCCCGATCAGCTGGATTGCCATCTGCTCGCCGACGATCTCTGCGCGGTCCTCGACACGGTACTGCGGCCGGGACAGCGTGCGGTGCTGGTCGGGCACAGTCTCGGTGCGATGACATTGCAGGCGTGGGCCGGAAAGTATCCACAGCGGGTGCTCGATCAGGCCGCTGCGGTGGTGCTGGCCAATACCGGACCGTATGCCCTGGTGGACGAAACCACTGTGGTGCCGTTCTTCAACCGGCCGCTACCACTGCTGAACCGGAAGGTACCGCTGCCGATGTGGCTCGGGCGGGGCGGTCTGAGTGCCCGGATCGTGTTCCCGCCGGTGGCGCCGGTCCGCTGGGTTTTCGCGCGGCAGATCATGAGCCTGGCCGCCGACCCGGAAACCATCGACTTCGGGATGAATATCGTCCGGTCCTGCCGCTCCCGGGTACGCTCGGAATTCGGCCGGTTGCTGGCGGAGATGGATCTCGGCGACGCCGCCCGCCACCTGATGGTCCCGACCACCGTGGTCGCGGGCACCGCCGACGATATGACGCCCGCCGTGCACGCCGAGCAGATCGCGCAGTGGTTACGGGAAACAGGCAATCTGGCCGGGTTCGTCCTGCTGCCCACCGGGCACCTCGGCACCGTTGAAGCGATCGATCGCTTCAACGAGATCCTCGGTGAGGTACTGGTGTCGGTGCGCGCGCCGGCCGAAGCCGTGAGCTGACCGCGCGCACCGGCCGCAGGCGCCGTTCAGGAGAACACGACGGTGCGCTTCCCGTGCACCAGCACCCGGCTCTCCAGGTGCCAGCGCAGGCCACGCGCCAGCACCACCCGTTCGATATCGCGCCCCTGCCGGACCATATCGATCACCCCGTCGGCATGATCGACACGGATCACGTCCTGTTCGATGATCGGGCCCGCATCCAGCTCGGCCGTCACATAGTGGCAGGTGGCGCCGATGAGTTTGACACCCCGCGCGAAGGCTTGATGGTAGGGGCGCGCGCCGACGAACGACGGCAGGAAGCTGTGGTGGATATTGATGGCCCGCCCGGCCCAGTGCTCACACAGGTGCTCCGGTAGCACCTGCATGAACCGGGCGAGCACCACCGCGTCTGGGTCGTGTTTGTCCACCAGTTCCCGGACCTGGTCGAAAGCCGGTCCGCGTTCGGCCGGATCCTTGGGGAACGGCACATGGTGAAACGGGACACCGTGCGCTTCGGTGATGGCGGCCAGATCCAGATGGTTGCCGATCACAGCCTCGATCGTGGCGGGCAGTTCCCCCGAGGCGGCCCGTCCGAGCAGATCGTGCAGACAGTGCCCTTCCTTGCTGACCAGTACCACTGCCCGCCGGCGGACTCCCGAATCGTGTACCTGCCATTCCGTATCCGGGCCGAGCTCCTCGGCGATCTGACCGAATCGCTGCCGCAGTTCCGCTACGCCGAACGGCACGGTCGAGGCCTTGATGGACTGCCGGGTGAAGAACCAGCCGGTCTCCAGATCGGAGTGATAGCCGGCTTCCAGGATGGAACCACCGAACTCGGCGATGAACGAGGTGATAGCGGCAATGATGCCCGTGCGATCACGGCAGCCCAGCGTCAGCACATATCGGCGATCGTCGGAGACAACGGAAACCATGAGGCGAGCCTAGCCGTGTCGTTCGGCGCGGCTTCGGGCACCGACCGGGCGGCCCGTTTCGTTCGCGTGCCTGGTCGGGACGGTCGGGAGTCCGATTGTGTTCAGAGACCGTAGAAAGCGGCGGTGTACCGGAATTCGCCGACGATCTGGGAGTCGTAGGCGGTCAGCGGGCGGACCTGGAAAAGACCGGCCCGATCGGGCCGGTCGGGGACGATACCCAGGCGTTCGCCCGGCTGGAAGCCGAAACGCGGGTAGTAGTCCGGACTGCCGAGCAGGCCGATCAGGGGTTCGTCGAGGGCGTCGGCGGCACCGGCCACCGCATGGATGAGCGCGGAACCGACACCACGGTGCTGCCGATCGGCAAGCACCGCGATCGGACCCAGGGCGAGCACCGGGAACGGGCCCACGGTCGCCCGGGTGAGGCAGACGTGGCCGACGACGGCCTCATCGGCGACCGCGACCATGGACAAGGTGGGAATCCAACCGGGATCACTGCGTAACGCGTCGAGGAGCGCGACCTCGGGAGGATCGTGCGCCGTATCGCCCCCGGTTGCGGCGTAGTGGGCAGCGAACGCGCTGCGGTGCACGCCGGCCACGGCAGTGGTGTCGACGGAACGTTCGCGGCGGATCAGCAAACTCGTCCTCTCTTCGGTGGCCGGGTGCGGACCACCCGAGGGCCGAGCGCTGTGCGCCACCCGGGTGCGCGACCACGAGTGTTACCCGGTGGTGCCGATCACGAGTGTTCCCGACGGACCGGAGGCCCGCAACGGAATTCGCCCCGGATGTGCCAGACTCTGGTCCCATGGCCGATTCCGTATCGCTGACCCGGTCCGAGGTGGCCGACATGATCGACCACACGCTGCTCGCCCCGGAAGCGACCAGCGCGGATGTTACCGCTGCGGTGGCCGAGGCCCGGGAGCTCGGCGTGTACGCGGTGTGCGTTTCGCCGGCCATGCTGCCGGTGCGGGCGCCGGGCGTGGTGGTGGCCACCGTCGCCGGGTTCCCGTCCGGGAAACATCATTCGCTCGTGAAAGGCGCCGAGGCCCGGCTCGCGGTGGATCAGGGGGCGGCGGAGGTCGATATGGTCATCGATATCGGCGCGGCGGTCGCCGGCGATTACGCCGCGGTCCTCGCCGATATCATCGTGGTCCGCGAGGCGATCGACCAGCGGGCGGTGCTGAAGGTGATCATCGAATCGGCCGCGCTCACCGACGAGGCGATCATCGAGGTATGCCGGGCCGCCGAACAGGCCGGCGCCGATTTCGTGAAAACATCCACCGGATTCCACCCCGCCGGAGGCGCCGACCCTCATGCGGTGCGTCTGATGGCCGAGACCGTCGGCGGCCGCCTCGGAATCAAGGCCAGCGGCGGTATCCGCACCGCAGAAGCCGCCACCGAACTGATAACCGCCGGTGCCACCCGCCTGGGACTGTCGCGCACCCGAGCAGTCCTGGAAGGTTTCCCGAATGAGACGGCAAGCCTGACATAAGCTCCCCACCGCGCCACATCAACCCGGAACCCCGAGCTCAGGCAAACCCGACCACACCTCAGCAGGAAGTACTGCCCTCGGCCGGCGGCGGCAACTCCGCCCGGCCGCCTTCCAGGTCGATCTCGATACCGTTTTCGGTGACCCGCAGCTCCGTCGGCTCCAGCCCCAGCGGGTAGACCTGCATACTCTCGGTCATCAGGTTCACCACTCCCTCGGCCAGGTCCTCCGGCACCCCGAGGCCCAGGAACTGCGCCTGCCCGACTTCCAGTTGTACCTTCCCGTCCACGATCTGCGGCGTGATCCGGAGTTCGCCCAGCCCGCCGAGCACCGCCATGGTGAGTTGTCCGGCGGCCGGATCGGACCGGACCTCGCTCACGAGACCTTTCAGCGTCTGGGCGATTCCCTCGTTACTCCAGCTGACGTCGGCGTTCGAACTGCCGATCGTGCTACCGCTGTTACTGCCCTCCGGCATCTGAATATCGTGGAATTGCGCGTGTACCTGCATATCGACCGCCGGACCGAACTCCGCACCTTCGCTGTCGACATCCATCCGCGAGACCTTCCCGTCCACCCAGGTGACGAGTAGCGGTTTGGTGCCGAAGCCGACATTGATCTTCGAGCCCATCTCCTTCTCGAATTGGCTGCTGATACAGCTTGCGATCCGGTGCCGCGCATAGGCTTCACCGCCGATCAGCGCGGCGGCCACCAGCACGACGGCGGTGATGACGGCGATGACCGCGGTCCGGCGAGTGACCTTCGGTACCGACAGGGTCTTGGTGGGCATGCACGTGATTGTTCCGCATTATTCTGTGCCGGCTCTGAGGCTCCGATATGGGCAGATGATGAACGTGGCGACGTCAGCGGCGGTCGGCCCCCGGATTTGTGAGATGGACCACATGGCGTGGCAAGGGGTCAGGAAGGCGCGACGGTGCTCCAGGGGACGGTCAGCAGGTTGTCGCGTACGCGGCGGCGCGGGTCGTGGACCGGCCAGCCCTGTTCGCGCAGGAGCCGAGCGGTGGCGCGCCAGCGGATCCGCGGGCCGAATACGGCCTGTGGGGCGGTATGCGCCCAGGCCAGATCGGCCGCCGACAACAGTGCGTGGATACGTTCCCCGGGGATATTGCGGTGGATGAGTGCCTTGGGAAGTCGTTCGGCGAGGTCGGAGGGGCGCTCGACGGTCAGCGGATCCCAAGCCAGCGTGAGGCTGCGCGGGCCGGACCGGTCGAGGACCACCCAGGCACAGCGCCGGCCGAGTTCATCACAGGTTCCCTCGACCAGCAGCCCGTCCGGCGCCAGGCCGGACAGGATCGTCGACCACGCCTCGCTGACCGCGGATTCCGGATACTGGCGCAGCACGTTGAATGCGCGGACCAGGTTCGGTCGCAGGCCCGCCAATTCGAAACCGCCGCGCGCGAACCGCACACCGTCGCGGGCCGGTACGACGCGGGCCGGGTCGATTTCCAGGCCCACCACGCGCACATCGGGGCGCACCGAACGCAACCGGGCGGCCAGTTCCAGCGTGGTCCACGGTTGTGCGCCGTAACCGAGGTCCACCACCAGTGGGTCGGTGGCGCGGTGCAGTACTTCGGTGATCTGCGGGTCGTGCACGAGGCGGCGGTCACTGCGGCGGAGCCGGTTCGTTCCGGTGGTACCCCGGGTGACCGTGCCGAGGGGAACGTTCAGTTGCCGGTTTTTTGTTCGTCCAGCCACTTCTGGGTCACTTCGGCCTCGGCGCGGAACAGATCGACCAGATTCACCAGCATGAGCTGTTCCAGCCGCGGCCCCACCATCGGGATGAACACCTTCGCATCCGAGGAGATACGCATGGTGCAGCCGGTGTCGGTGGGGAAAAGACGCATGGTCCCGGTGAGGCTGCCGGGGCCGGCCGGGATGGAGGCGGAGTACTTGCCCTCGACCTCCGGGCCGAACGCGCCGTAGCTCTCTTTCCGGGTGATGACCATATCCTTGCGCATCACCGACTGCGCGATCTCCGGCAGCATTTCCCGGGGCAGGATGTGATGCAGCACGACATCGATCCCGTCCTCGCTCGCATTGATGGAGACCACCTCGTTGGGCGAGTACTTCCGCATTTCGACCATCCGGGCTTCCCAGTAGTCCCGGTTCGTCAGCGCCGCGTACACCTCTTTGGTGGTGTGCAGCGGGTAGCGGGCGGAGTAGTCGAGTCGGCGAGCCATGCGCGGTAGGTTACCGTCCGGTTGCGTCCCGGCGGGCCGGAGGCCGGGCAGCGGTCGTGCTACTGGTGTTCGGCGATCCAGCCGTTGGTGAATTCGGTCTCCTCGGCCAGCAGTTCGGTGAGGCGTTCGCCGATGGCCTCCTCGATCTTGCGGCCGAACAGCGGAACCTTCACCTCGATCGACCCGGAGATTTCGGCGAGGGCGCCGGTGGCATCGTCGGTGGCGGTGATGGTGCCGCGCACCTCCGCGGGCGCGCCCTCGACCCGGGCCTCGAAACTACCGGTGGTCCCGGACCACAGCTCGGTACGCGGAATGATCAGATCGCCGGGGTGTACGGCGGTGATGGCGGGCGGCAGCAGATCGGCCGGAATGGACTGCACGACCTCGATGCGAACCTGTTCACCGTCCACCTGGAGGGAGACGAACCGGGCATTGGGCCCGCCCACCGCGGCGATACGGTCCTGCCAGTACTTCTCGGTGCGGAACGCTTCGCGTACCGCGGCAACCGGGTGAGAATAGCGAGCCGTATACGCCAGCGCTGTAGCCATGACCGAACACGCTACCGTCTGGGCGTGCGAACTTCTCGGGTTGTCCCCGCGGACGAACTACGGCAGCTGCTGGCCGGAACGGGTGCGCTGGTGCGTGCCGCGGTACCGCTGGCGGAGTTGACGACGCTGCGGGTCGGCGGGCGGGCGACGGTCGCCGAATGCGCCGGCACCGAGGCACTGGTGGCGACGATCCGCGCGCTGGACGCGGCCGGGGTTCCGGTGGTGCTGCTCGCCGGCGGATCCAACCTGCTCGTTTCCGACGATGAGGTGCCCGGGGTAGTGGTCCGGATCGCGACCGAGGGAGTCGACCTGGGGGCCGATTCGGTGACCGCGGAAGCGGGGGCGAACTGGGACGCGGTGGTCGCGAAAACCGTGCGCGCCGGGTTCGGGGGTCTGGAATGCCTGTCGGGGATTCCAGGGGCGGCCGGGGCCACGCCCGTACAGAATGTCGGCGCATACGGCGTGGAGGTCGCCGACCTGCTGCGCCGGGTGCGGTTGCTCGATCGGGCGACCGGCGACACCCATTGGGTCGAGCCTGCTGAACTCGGATTCGGGTATCGGACGAGCCGCCTCAAACACCGGTCCGATGCGGTGGTGCTGGCAGTGGAGTTCGCCCTCGACCCCACCGGTGCGAGCGCCCCGCTGCGGTATCGCGAACTCGCGGAACGGCTGGGTGCCGCGGAAGGCGAAAGCCGTCCGGCGGCGGCCGTTCGCGAAACGGTTCTCGGCCTGCGGGCCGGGAAGGGGATGGTGCTCGACCCCGCCGATCACGACACCTGGAGCGCCGGCTCCTTCTTCACCAACCCCGTGGTCGGCCACGACCGGGTGGATCGGGTGCGCGCCGCGATCCGGGAGCAGCTCGGCGAGGTGAAGGTGCCCGAATTTCCCGCCGTGGACGGTGTGAAATTCTCCGCCGGCTGGTTGATCGAACGCGCCGGCTTCGCCAAGGGCTTCCCGGGCCCCGATGCCGCCGCCCGGTTGTCGACGAAGCACACGCTGGCCCTCACCAACCGCGGCGCGGCCACCGCCGCCGATATCGTCGCGCTGGCGCGCACCGTGCGCGACGGTGTGGCCGACCGATTCGGTATCGCGTTGACGCCTGAACCGGTCACGGTCGGCGTGGAGATCTGACCGCACCGACCGCCTGCGCGCGGGTGCAGCCCGGCTGCCCGCCACTGCCGATCGCGTAGGCGTCGCAATCGGGCAGATGATGCCGGCGGTTCTCCGAGTTCGGCGCATTGACCTGGTGCCCGGCGGTGCGGACCCGCCGTCCGGCAACGAGACACTCACTCCGGTATGCGCTCGTTTCGAACCGGGGACCGGGGGTGGGGCCCAGGCCGGGGAGGATCAGGCCGGCGCGGTCAGTTACGGCGAGCGAAACGGCCCGGACCGGCCTGGTCGCGGGGTTTGACGATGATCTGGTCCAGGTTCACGTGCGGCGGACGGCTCGCGGCGAAGGCGACGATTTCGGCGATGTCCTGGGCCATGAGCGGGTCGATACCCTCATAGACCTTCGCGGCACGCTCGGTATCACCGTCGAAACGGACCAGTGAGAACTCCGTTTCGACCGCGCCGGGCGCGATCTCGGTGAGACGGACCGGCTGCCCGAGCAGTTCACCGCGCAAGGTGCGATGCAGCACGGCCTGGGCATGTTTCGCCGAGGTGTAGCCGGAGCCGTTGTCGTAGGCGTGGAACGCCGCGACCGAGGTGATGGTGACGATCAGGCCGTCGCCGGAGGCGATGAGTTTCGGTAGCAGGGCCTTGGTCATCCGGAGGGTGCCCAGCACATTGGTTTCCCACATCCAGCGCCAGTCGTCGAGATCGGCCTCGGCGACAGTCGCCAGCCCTTTGGCCCCGCCCGCGTTGTTGACCAGTACGTTCGCGCTGTCGATCGCTTCGGCGAAGGCCGCGACCGATTCGTCGGAGGTGACGTCGAGCGCGAGCGCGGTACCGCCGATCTCGGCCGCCAGCTCCTGCAGCCGGTCGACCCGGCGGGCGCCCACATAAACGTGGTAGCCCTGCTTCGCGAGTTCCCGTGCCGTGGCTTCCCCGATCCCCGAGCTGGCCCCCGTGACGACAGCAGTGCGTTTACCCATGCCCCCGATCCTAATTACCCGCTCTCCACCCAAGCCTCTCAGCGGCCCTACTCCCATTCGCGCAGGGGCCCTGAACCCGCGCTGCCGTAGGCAGCGCAATATGACACCGTGATCAAGGAAGCGCGCAGTATCGACGGCACCGGCATCGTTTATCGGATCGACGGACCCGCGGACGCACCGCCGTTGGTGCTCGTGCACGGCTGGGCGGCGGATCTGCGCTGCTGGGGGCGGGTATTCGCCGAGTTCGCCGCCGAGTTCCGGGTGCTCGCGGTGGATCTGCGCGGACACGGCTACTCTGGAGCGCCCGCTACGGGCTACGACCAGCCGAAGAACTGGGCCGGCGATATCGCGGCGGTACTGGCAGCGGAATCGATCGAATCGGGCGCGGTGCTGCTGGGGTGGTCCTACGGCGGGATCGTGATCAGCGATTATCTCGCCGAGTACGGCACCGGCGTGATCGCGGGAGCGGTTTTCACCGGGGCGATGGCCAATATCGGCCGGGGTGTGCCGGGTGCCGAGGTCGGCGCGGCGATGCAGCAGGCCATTCCGAGTGTGTTCGAGGAGCGCCCGGGCCGGGCGATGCGCGGGTTCGCCGCATTCGGCAACGCCAATACCGGGGACGGCGCTGACAAGGGCGCGGATGCACAGCGTTTGTACGGGGCGAGTCTGGCCACTCCGCCGTTCGTCCGGAAGGCGCTGTTCTATCGCTCGGTGGACAACACCGAGACTTTGCGGGGGCTCGACATTCCGGTGCTGGTGCTGCACGGTTCGGCCGATCCGGTGGTACCGGTCGCCGACGGCCGCTATATCGCCGAAACCGCGCCGCGGGGCCGGGCGTCGATCTGGGCGGGGGCTCAGCACGGGCTGTTCATCGAGGACCCGGATCGGTTCGTCGCCGAGGTTCGCGATTTCGCTCGGGAGTGCGCGCGGTGATCCGGAGCTGAGCAGCGACGTGCGTGGTGAGGCCGTAGGCATTGCGGCGCGCTCCTGCGAAGTCCGGATGTGCACCTCGGGCGGCGCGCGAGGGATCCGTTCGACAGGACTGTGAAGATGCGCGCGGACGCCCCCGGGCGCGGACTTCACGGGACACGGCAGATCGGGAGCGACCGACACTGCGAACTCGCACCCCCTGCCGTCGGAGTCGCCGAGCCCGAGCGGGGCGGCCGACACGCGTTCCTGGGGTCTGCGCTGGTGTCGTCGGCCGGACCCGTTATGCACGGTGCGGGCAGATGCGGCGCGGAATCGGCCGGGTGTGATCACTTTCACGCCGCGGGAAGGAGCCGTCGGGCCGCTGTGTTGCACCGTGCAATATGGACATCGTGAGTGAACGCCCGGACCGACGGCCGAACCGTATCGCCGTACTGACGGTGCACACCTCACCACTGGCCCAGCCCGGTACCGGCGATGCCGGCGGCATGAACGTCTATGTGCTGCAGACCGCCGAACAGCTGGCCCAGCGGGGAACCGAGGTGGAGATTTTCACTCGGGCCACCTCCTCGGACCTGCCGCCGGTGCAGGAAGCCGCGCCCGGCGTGCTGGTGCGCAATGTCGTGGCGGGGCCGTTCGAGGGCCTGGACAAACACGATCTGCCGACCCAGCTGTGCCCGTTCACCGCGGAGGTGCTGCGGCAGGAGGCCAGGCAGGTGCCCGGCTATTACGACCTGGTGCATTCGCACTACTGGCTGTCCGGCCAGGTCGGCTGGCTGGCGCGGGATCGCTGGCGGGTACCGCTGGTGCATACCGCGCACACCTTGGCCGCGGTGAAGAACGCCGCGCTGGCCGACGGTGATTCGCCCGAACCGGTGACTCGCGAGATCGGTGAGAAACAGGTGATCGCCGAAGCCGATCGGCTCACTGCGAACACCGCCCGGGAAGCCCGGCAACTGGTCGATCTGTACGGCGCGCCACCCGAGCGTATCGATATCGTGCCGCCCGGTGCGGACCTCACCCGTTACCGCCCCGGCGACCGGGCGGCCGCGCGCGCCGTACTCGGGCTCGCCGCCGATGAGGAAATCGTCGCGTTCGTCGGCCGGATACAGCCGTTGAAAGCGCCGGATGTGCTGGTCCGGGCGGTTGCCGAGACGATCCGGCGGCGGCCGGGTCGTAAGCTGCGCGCGCTGATCGTCGGCGGTCCGTCGGGGTCCGGACTGGAACGTCCGGACGCGCTCATCGAACTCGCGGACCAGCTCGGTATCAGCGACCAGGTGACCTTCCTGCCACCGCAGCCCGCCGACCGGCTGGTGCTGGTGTACCGGGCCGCGAACCTGGTGGCGGTGCCGAGCTACAACGAATCGTTCGGCTTGGTCGCGCTGGAAGCGCAGGCCAGCGGCACCCCGGTGCTCGCGGCGGCGGTCGGGGGCCTGGGGACCGCGGTCCGGCACGAACACAGCGGGCTGCTCGTGGCGGGGCATCGCATACCCGATTGGGCGGGCGCCCTGGAGTATCTGCTGGACGATCCCGCCCGGCTGGATCTGATGGGCCGGCGCGCCGTGGCGCATGCCGCGGATTTCTCCTGGGCCCATACCGCCGACAAACTGCTCGCCAGCTATACCGCCGCGCTGTCCGGCTCCGGCCGTGCTCCCACTATCCTCGGCGAGAACCAGGCCAGATCGCGGGCGCTGTGGCGGCGCCGGACGGGAGTGCTCCGATGAGCGAGGTGCCCGAGACCGCGCGGATCGTCGAAGAGACATTGCGTGACCGGGAGATCGAATACACCCGCCCCGCGGAGGACGTATTCGTCGCGGTACTGCCCGGCGAGCGGAAACTGAAAACCAATGTGATGCTCACTGTGGGCGGCCACGGCGTGCGGTTCGAATCGTTCGTCTGCCGTAAGCCCGACGAGAACTTCGAAGGCGTCTACAAATTCCTGCTACGCCGTAACCGGCGGCTCTACGGTGTTGCCTACACCCTGGACAAGGTGGGCGATATCTACCTGGTCGGCCGCGCCGCCACCCATTCGGTGACGGCCGAGGAACTGGACCGTATCTTCGGCCAGATACTCGAAGCGGTGGACGGCGATTTCAACACGCTGCTCGAACTCGGATTCGCCGAATCCATCCGCCGGGAATGGAAGTGGCGGGTATCGCGCGGCGAATCACTGAAAAACCTGCGCGCCTTCGAACATCTGGTGGACGGAAACTCCTGAGCGGTCGCGGGCGGCGCGATCTCTCGTTCGAGAAAGCCCGGCATGTTGTCGATCACCCGGCGAATATGGGTGACAATCGGCGGATCCGGGGAATTATGCGAGCTGCCGGCGGCACGGAGGCGTCCGGCACTGCGGACGGGCCGGCTATGGAGGCGTGAGTGGCGGTTCTGGCACTGGATATCGGAGCGACGAAATTCGCCGTGGGTCCGGTCGACGATATGGGGAATGTCTATGCGGTGCGGCGCGCGCCGGTGCCGCCCACCGGTGTGTGGGAGGTCTGCCGCGACTTGCTGCTGGCGGTTGCCGGCGGTGACACGGTGACGGCGGTGGGCATCGGATCGGCGGGGCCGGTGGATGTCCCGGCCGGGATCACGGGCCCGCTCAATATCCCGGAATGGCGTTCCGGATTCGAGATCGTCGCCGCGGTCGGTGCACTCTTCCCGGGCGCGACCGTGCGTTTCGCGATGGACGGCGCATGCCTGGCCTTGGCGGAACGGGAGTCGGGCGCGCTGCGCGGAGTCCGCAACGCCTTGGCGATGACCGTATCGTCCGGGATCGGCGGCGGAATTCTCGTCGACGGGCGGGTGTCGCTGGGACGCACCGGAAATGCCGGGCATATCGGCCATATCGTCGTGCCCGGCTGGGAAGTTCCGTGTGCCTGCGGCGGCGTGGGGTGTGTGGAAGCCGTGGCGAGCGGGATGTCTTCGGCGCGCTGGGCGCGGGAACGCGGCTGGAGCGGCGAGACCGGTGCCGAGCTGGCGCAGGCCGCCCGGGCGGGAGATTCGATCGCCCTGGCCGCGCTGGAGCGGGCCGGAACGGCGCTCGGTCAGGCGATCAGCTCCGCGGCCGGTCTGCTGGATATCGACACGGTGGTGGTAGGTGGCGGTTTCGCTCACTCCGGCGAGCCGCTCTGGCGGCCGTTGCGCGCGGCGGTCGAGCGGCATGCGCGGCTGAACTTCGTGCGCGGGCTCCGGGTGGAACTGTCCCGGCTCGACGAAGGCGCCACCCTGGTAGGCGCCGCCGTCCTGGCCCACTCGGAAACAGATCCTTTCGACCCCGAAACTCCCACTCGCCCAGCGACGTGACCCCACCGGTTCGCAAAACCGGACACACCGAACCGTAGTGACCTGCCGATGACCCCCTCCTCCGCATGGTTCGAGGCGAAGACGCCGGAGACGAAGCCGGATAAACAGCATGGCAGGATTACTCGTATGACCTACACCCTCGTTTTGCTGCGCCACGGCGAGAGCGAATGGAATGCCCTGAACCTGTTCACCGGCTGGGTGGACGTGCATCTCACCGATAAGGGCATCGCCGAGGGGAAACGCGCCGGTGAACTGCTGGCCGAGCACGGCATCCTGCCCGATATCGCCTATACCTCGCTGCTGCGCCGGGCGATCTCGACCGCGAATATCGCACTCGACGCCGCCGACCGGCACTGGATTCCGGTGGTCCGGGACTGGCGGCTCAACGAGCGGCACTACGGCGCCCTGCAGGGGAAGAACAAGGCGCAGATCCGGGACGAATACGGCGAGGACCAGTTCATGCTGTGGCGGCGTAGCTACGACACCCCGCCGCCGCCGATCGATCTCGACGACGAATACAGCCAGACGGGCGACGCGCGGTACGCCGATATCGAGGTTCCGCGTACGGAATGCCTGCTCGATGTGGTGAACCGGATGGTTCCGTACTGGGAGTCGACCATCTCGCAGGAGCTGCGGACCGGCAAGACCGTGCTGGTGGCTGCGCACGGTAATTCGCTGCGTGCGCTGGTGAAGCATCTGGACCGGATCTCCGACGACGATATCGCGGGGCTGAATATCCCGACCGGGATTCCGTTGCGTTATGAACTGGACGAGGATATGCGTCCGGTTCGTCCGCGGGAGTACTTGGATCCGGAGGCCGCGGCGGCCGGAGCCGCCGCGGTGGCGAGCCAGGGCGGGCGCTGAGAATTCTTTTGAACGCCGCAGCCTGTAATGGGCTGCGGCGTGTTGTGGAGGCGCTCTGCGCCTGGAGGGGCCCTGTCAACCCGGTTTTTCACTCCGGCCGGTCGCTGTGCTCTCTCCTTCTGGTCGTTCCAGCACCGGGCGGGCCCCACCCATGGTCACAGGTTTTGTGGATTTTCCCGGTGGGGCGCGATTCTTTTTGTGGCTGGGCACCGCATTGTGTCGGGCGAAATCGGTTTCGGGTGACATCTGTCCCAGAAACCCTCGTTACCCGCCGGTAACGCTGTGTATGCTCTCGATCATTCGACCAGCTCGAGAGATGGATCACGGCCTATGAAGTTCGTGTTACGCGCCACAGTCGCCATGGCTGCCGCCGTGCTGCTGGTGCCGCTGTTGGGGGGCGGCGCCGCGGCCGCGCCGGTGGTTACCGGACCGGACGGGGGAGCGGCGGGTGCCCAGTGGGCCGCCACCCACGACGGGCCGCAGCAATACCCGAATATCCACATCACCTGGGATGTGCCGATCACGATGAGTGACGGCACGGTGCTGAAGGCCAATGTGTACCGACCGGCCGATACTGCCTCGCGGCCGATCGATACCCGCACGCCTGTGCTGGTGAACATGACGCCCTACACCAAACTGGCGTCCAACCTGGTCGATCACATGGGGTCCGTGCCGGGACTTTCCGATGCGGTGAGTCAGCTGGCTCGCGATATCGATATGACCGGGACTCCGCTGTCCGGGCTCACCGATCTCACCAAGGCGCTCGGCGGCGGTGCACTACGGAGCTTCGCCGTCGACCGGCAACTGGTCAAGAGCGGCTATGTGCAGGTCGTGGTGGACGTCCGGGGTACCGGGTTCTCCCAGGGCGTATGGGACATGCTGCGGCAGCGGGAACAGGCCGATACCGTCGAGGTGATCGATTGGGCCGCCCGGCAGCCCTGGTCCGACGGACAGGTCGGGATGACCGGTATGTCGTATTCGGGGATCAACCAGCTCCAGGCCGCCGAAAAGCATCCGCCCGCGCTGAAGGCGCTGTTCCCCGTCGTGCCGGGCAGTGATCTCGCCCAGGATGTACTCATGCCCGGTGGCGGGTTCGGCTTCAACTTCATCCCGCTGTGGATGACACTGATCAACGCGACCAAATGGGTCCCGAATGTGGAATCCATGGTCAACGGGACCTTCGATGCGCGGTGGTTGCACGACCGGCTGTCCTCGCCGTTCACCTACCTGGACGTTTTCCTCAACGCCTACACCACCCCGCGGGTGGAGGATCTGGATCCGCGGCTGCAAGAGATGATCCGCGGCGACAGTCCCGACCGGCAGGCATGGCTGGGCAACCCGGCGAATATCCATGTGCCGACCTTCGTGACCGGTGGCTGGCACGACCTGTTCACCTACTCCGAATCGCAGATCTACAACGAGATGCCGCTCCCGCCCGGACAGAAACAGCTGCTCATGGGCGATACCTATCACATCAATTCGGGTAGCGAAGCGGGCAAACCCGGGCTGCCGCCGCGCTTGGACGTGCTGCAGCGCGCCTGGTTCGACAAGTGGCTGAAAGGTATCGACAACGGCATCGACCGGTACGGGCCGGTGACCTTGCGGCAGCAGGGTGCAGGCTGGGTCACCCGGGACGGTTTCGGCGCGAGCGCACCGGCCGATCAGCAGGCCGAACACCGGCGGATGTATTTGTCCGCGGCGCCCAGCGGGACCGGCGGTCACAGCGTGCACGACGGATCGCTGACCACCGTCGCCGACAGTTCCGCGCGCCTGACCGTGGCTCCGGGGCTCACCGGTTTGTGTTCCAACGACGCCGGTCAGGCCACCGCGGGCGTGATCGCGATCATCAATGCCTGCGGTGCGGATTCCCGGATCCAGGAATCGAACGGGCTGACCTTCACCAGTGCCCCGGTCACCGAAGCCGTCGATATCTCCGGCCCGATCGCGGTGCATCTGGAGACCGTGCACGATGCGGCCGACGGCTACTGGTCGGTGACGGTCAACGATGTGGCGCCGGACGGGCAGTCGCGGGTGCTGTCCTCGGGGCAGTTGATGGCCTCGCTGCGGGAGATCGACGAATCCCGCAGCAGCCGGTCGGCGAACGGCGACTACACCGATCCGCGGCCGTTCGTCACGATCGAACACCGGCGGCTGACCGTGCCGGGTGAGATCACCGCACTCGATATCGCGGTCCCCGCGATCGAGGCGCGGCTGGAGCCGGGGCACCGGCTGCGCGTGGATGTCTATGCCGGCAATCCGCCCAAGGGGGTGCCGCCGCTGCCGATGCTGCTCGACACCGGGTTCAAGCCACAGCATGTGCAGCTCGACCCGAACCGGCCGAGTTTCGTGAACGTGCCGGTGCGCGGAAACCCCGGCTGGTGATCGCTCGGCCGGGCTGATCGACGCGAACCCCGTTGTGTCCCAGACGCAACGGGGTTCGTCGTGGATCGGGGGCTGACACGCCCGGATCGATTCGAAACCCGGCCCTCGCCCAACAATGCGTAAACGCCCGGCGAACACCGCCGTAATCGCCCGTGACCTGCGTGAAACTTCACCGACCCCGGGTTTGTTTACGCGTCGTCGACCGTACGATTCTTGGTGTGAGCGTTCCCCAGGCCGTACTGCTGGCAGTCCTGGCGGCTGTCGTCGGACTGGCCGTCGGTGGACTGGTGATCCCGTATGTGAACGCCCGGACGGCGCAACGTCGCCAAGCCGACTCCGGTCTCACCATGTCCCAGGTCCTCGATCTGATCGTGCTCGCCTCGGAAAGCGGTATCGCGGTCGTGGACGAGTACCGCGATGTCGTGCTCGTCAATCCGCGCGCCGAGGAACTCGGTCTGGTGCGCAACCGGCTGCTCGACGAACGCGCCTGGGAAGCGGTGGAGAAGGTGCTGGCCACCGCCGAATCGGCGGAGTTCGATCTCACCGCCGAGAAACCCACACCGGGGCGGGGCCGGATCGCGGTGCGGGGGCTGGCCCGGCCGCTCTCGCCGGAGGAGACCAGTTTCACCGTCCTGTTCGCCGACGACGATTCCGAACAGGCGCGGATGGAAGCCACCCGCCGCGATTTCGTCGCCAATGTGAGCCATGAGCTCAAAACCCCGGTCGGCGCGATGAGCCTGCTGGCCGAGGCGCTGCTGGAATCGGCCGACGATCCCGAGGCCGTCCGGCATTTCGGCGAGCGCGTCCTGGCCGAATCCAGCCGCCTCGGGAAGATGGTCACCGAGTTGATCGCCCTGTCGCGACTGCAAGGGGCGGAGAAACTGCCAGAGCTCGAGGTCGTCGATGTCGATACGGTCGTCAACCAGGCGGTGGACCGGTCCCGTACGGCCGCCGAAGCCGCGGGCATCACGGTCAGCACCGACCGGCCCAGCGGGCTCGAGGTCCGCGGCGACGAAACCCTGCTCATCACCGCGCTGTCGAACCTGGTGGAGAACGCCATCGCCTATTCCCCGCGCGGTTCGCATGTTTCGGTCAGCCGGTCGATCCGCGGCGACTATGTGGCGATGGCCGTCACCGACCGGGGGATCGGGATCGCCAAGGACGACCAGGAACGCGTATTCGAACGTTTCTTCCGATCCGATAAAGCACGGTCCCGCGCGACCGGGGGAACCGGCCTCGGCCTGGCCATCGTGAAACATGTCGCCGCCAACCACAACGGGGAGATCACGCTGTGGAGCAAGCTCGGCACCGGCTCGACATTCACCCTGCGCATACCCGCGCACCAGGAGACCGACGGTAACGACGCCGCCGGTCTGTCCGCGTTGACGAAAAGAGAACCCAGCCCGCGGCCGCCCGGCCCGGGCCGATCGAATGGTGTGGAGGCACGCAGATGACGAGTGTGTTGATCGTCGAGGACGAGGAATCGCTGGCCGACCCGCTCGCCTTCTTGCTGCGCAAGGAAGGTTTCGAGGTCACGGTCGTGGGCGACGGCCCCTCGGCGCTCGCCGAGTTCGACCGCTCCGGCGCCGATATCGTCCTGCTGGACCTGATGCTGCCCGGGATGAGCGGTACCGATGTCTGCAAACAGTTGCGCACTCGCAGCGGCGTCCCGGTGATCATGGTCACCGCCCGCGACAGCGAGATCGACAAGGTGGTCGGACTGGAACTCGGTGCCGACGACTACGTCACCAAACCGTATTCGGCGCGGGAACTGATCGCCCGGATCCGGGCAGTGCTGCGCCGCGGCGCCGGCGACGAACTGGACGCCGGTAGTGAGAACGGTGTGCTGGAGGCGGGGCCGGTGCGGATGGATGTGGACCGGCACACGGTGCTGGTGAACGGCAACCCGGTGACCCTGCCGTTGAAGGAGTTCGACCTGCTCGAATACCTGCTCCGCAACTCCGGCCGGGTACTCACCCGTGGCCAGTTGATCGACCGGGTGTGGGGCGCGGACTACGTCGGTGACACCAAAACCCTCGATGTGCATGTCAAACGGCTGCGGTCGAAGATCGAGTCCGATCCGGCGCGGCCCGAACACCTGGTGACCGTGCGCGGTCTCGGTTACAAGCTGGAAGCCTGAGGCCCTTCCGGGACGCGCTGCGCGTCGGAGCAGGACTCTCTCGCTCGGGACCACAGCTCGACCGAGCCCGGAGCCCGCAGGCGGCGGCGCGTCGCCACGAAGGAACCGCAGTCGGGCCGAGCGCAATGCCCGAGTGGGCAGAACTCGGGGTGGCGGTCGCCACGGAATGCGTCCCCGGGCCTGAGGAAACGCAGCCGCGAGCGAGGGGGCCGATTGCGCAGTGGTCATGTCGGGGCGCTCAGCGCATGTCTGTGAATCGGCTCGCCGAGCAAGGCGCGGCAAGGGGTTTTGCAGCCCGGAAGTGCGGTGCCCGCTGGCCTGCCGGGTTGCCGGACACGCTGTCAGGGGAAGTAGATCCAGACCTCGCCCACGGGCGTCTCTGTCCGGTGCAGGGGTGCCCAGCCCAGGCCGTCTTCCTGGCTGCAGTCGTAGAGCGGCACGGTGGTGCCGTTACCGCGGCAGACGATACTGCGCCGGGTTCCGTGTGGGCTGAGTACCAGTTGTTTGCCGGTATCGCGGGCGGCCAGCGCGTTGGGGGCACCGAGCGGAACGAATTCGGTGCTGCGGTCGGAGAACTGATGAGGGTCCGGGCCGGGTTGTGCGTACGCGCCCGCCGAGGCCGCGGTCAGGCCCGCCGCGATGAGCACGGCCGTGCAGAAAACGCGGGGTGCGGCAACCGCCCGGACAGTGCGGGCTGTCCGACCGGCCGACCGGAGCGTTTCGGGCCGCCACGCCTGCGGCCGTAGTGTGCGAGCCGGCCGAACCCGGCGGCCTTCTCCTGGCGGACGGCGCGACAGAGAGGATTTACCGGGAACGACCGCGGCACTGCGCGGCCTGTGCCCGCCCGAGTAGGTGGGGGGTTTTCGATCGGGGCGAACGGTCCTGGTGCGGAATGCAGCGAATCGCCCGATTTTCATGGCGCGGCCTCCGGGGGTGGGAGTTATCGCTACTCGAGTCCCCGGATTTTATCGGGCGCCGGCTGGAAACCGTTGTGACGCGCCCGGGCCTTGCGGCGGGCCTGGGTGGTCGCGGGGTGCTCGGCGATGACCGGGGTCCCCTCGCGGCGCCGCAGCTGCCGTTCCAGCTCCCGATAGGCGGGTTCGCCGAGCAGTTCGACGAGTTCGGCCCGGTAGGCCTGCCAGACCGGACGTTCCCCGATATGCGCGTCGGGTGATCCGGAGCAGTACCAGTCGAGGTCGATTCCGCCGGGCCCCCAGCCGCGCCGATCGTATTCGGTGAGCACCGTCCGCAGGATCTGCACGCCGTCCGGCCGGGTCACCCACTCTTGGGTCCGGCGGATCGGGAGCTGCCAGCAGACGTCGGGCTTGACGGTATGCGGCTCCAGGCCCCGGCGGACGGCCATGATATGCAGGGCGCATCCCGCCCCGCCCGGGAAATCCGGGCGGTTGAGGAAGATGCAGGCGTCGTCGATGCGCCGCGTCCGTTCGGCGGTCTCGCCGTCGAGCTCGTCGGTTTCCAGGTAGGACTTCCGGCCGATCTTGCCCTTGTCGTTGCGCGCCCGGTCCATCAGCTGCCAATCGTCGGGGGTCAGCATCTTCACCGCTTTGCGCAGCCGTTTGCGATCGTCGTCGTCGGAAAGGAACGCCCCGTGGGTGCAGCAGCCGGCATCGGGTTGCTCGGCGAGGATGCCTTGACAGGCGGGGGTGCCGAAAACGCAGGTCCAGTGCGAGAGCAGCCAGGTCAGATCGGCCGCGATCAGGTGTTCGTCGTCGGCCGGATCCACGAACTCCAGCCATTCCCGGGGAAAATCGAGCGGCACTTCGCGGCTCGGCCGCATCTTCGGCATCGGAAGATCGGTCGCGGGGTGCCCGGTGGGGGCGGGCACTGAGTCGTTCGTGGCTGCGCCAGACGTCACAACCCCTAACGCTAACACCACGACCAGGTCGATTGCTGTTCAGGTAGACCAAGTACCGTGTTCGGGGTGCGTCTAGGTGTCCTCGATGTCGGCAGCAACACCGTTCACCTACTGGTGGTGGACGCGCACCGGGGTGGTCATCCCATGCCGATGAGTTCGACGAAGGAATCGCTGCGGCTTTCGGAAGGCATGGACGATGCCGGCCGGATCACGGCCGAGGGGGCCCAGAAACTCGTCGATACGGTGGCCGATCTCGCCAATCTGGCGGTTGTCTCCGGTTGTGCGGAACTGATGGCGTTCGCCACGTCGGCGGTGCGCGAGGCCACCAATTCCGAGGAGGTGCTGGCGCGGGTCCGCACGGAGACCGGCGTGGATCTGCGAGTGCTGGCCGGAGTGGACGAAGCGCGGCTGACTTTCCTGGCCGTCCGCCGCTGGTACGGCTGGAGCGCCGGCCGGATCCTCAATCTCGATATCGGCGGTGGTTCGCTCGAGGTGAGCAGCGGGGTCGACGAGGACCCCGATGTGGCGCTGTCGCTGCAGTTGGGGGCCGGCCGGTTGACCCGCAAATGGCTGCCCGAGGATCCGCCCAGCAAACGACGGATCGGCATACTGCGGGATTGGCTCGCCGCCGAACTGGTCGATCCGGCCAAACAGTTGATGGCGCCGGGTAAACCCGATCTGGCGGTCGGCAGCTCCAAAACCTTCCGATCGCTGGCCCGGCTCACCGGTGCCGCCCCCTCGGGCGCGGGGCCCCGGGTGCGGCGGACGCTGACCAGTGCGGGATTGCGGCAACTGATCGCGTTCATCTCCCGGATGACCGCCGCCGATCGCGCGGAACTGGAAGGGGTCAGCGCCGACCGATCGCAGCAATTGGTGGCCGGAGCCCTCGTCGCCGAGGCCGCCATGCGCGCACTTTCCCTCGATACGCTGGAAATTTGTCCGTGGGCGCTGCGCGAAGGGCTGATCCTGCGCAAACTGGATACCGATATGAATGGTGGACCACTGACAACGAACGCTCCGAACGCGGCGGCCGGTAACGGTTGGGCGCCCGGTGGCGGCACGTCGGCGGGCCCGGTCGAAACGGTGCCTTCATGAGCAGGAACTCCAATCAGCTGTCGGTGGCCGAACTCCTGGCCCGCAACGGCCAGCAGCCGGCCTCCGGCGGCGGCGGTCGCAGACGGCGCGGCGGCCGGGGTGTTTCGGTCTCCGAGCTGACCGGTGATCTGCCGGTCGTCGACGGCGGTACGCACGCTGCCGCCGACGAGGACGAGGAGCCGGCCGGTCCGCCTGCGGGGTATCCGCCCGCAGGCACCGGATACTCGCCGCAGGACTATGCAGGCGAACAGGTTTCGGGCGGAGAGCCGAACCAGTCGCCGATGTCCGGGCCGATCACTGTGTACAACCCACTGGCGCCGACTCGAGGCGACGCCTCGGCCGAGCCGGCGCCGTACGTGGCCGATGAGGCCGCGGCGCGGCGCGGCGGCCGGCGACGGCGCGCGGAACCGGACGACGTCGAACAACCGGCCGGCGAGGCTCCGGTCGCCGATTCGGCCGCGCGGCCCTGGGAGACCGGGCCACCACTGCCCAGCGGTGGCCGGGCCGCGCGCAGAAGGGCGGCGGAAGCCGCCGAAGCCGCGGCGGCACAGGATCCGGCGTCGTCTGCGGCGGAAGCCGGCGCATACGGCCTTCCTCCGGACGTGGGTAATTTCGATCCGTTCCCCGCGCCCGCCCCGGCCGCGCCGGAGTTCGGGCATCCCGATATCGATATGGGTCCGCCCTGGCAGGCGCCGCAGGGCGGGACTCCGCGCCTGGGTCCGCCGGCACCCGCCACGGAGGCGTGGCCGGCACCCGCACCCGCCACCGAGGCGTGGCCGGCACCCGCACCCGCCGACGACCCGCGGCCCAAGCTCGAACGCCGCCGCCGCGGCACCCGCTCCCTGCCCGATCCCGCTCCCTGGCCGGAACCTCCGCAGCAACCGGACGAAGCGGCGAACGCGGACCACGCGACCGCGGTGTGGTCGCTGGCCGAACAGAGTCAGCGGACACCCCCGGGCACCCCGGATCTCGCCGCCGCGCCGCTGGAGCAGCCGGGCCGAGGCCGGCGTCCCGGAAAACGCGACGATCAGCCCGGTGCCCCGGCGCCGATCGATCCGGGTTTCGCCGCGCCCGGCGCGCCGCCCGCGGATATCGCGGCGGATGACGGTTTCCGCAACACCGATATGTATGCCACGGATGTGCACGGCCCCATGCCGCCGGCGCCGGGGCCGATGCCGCGTGAGCACGGTACCGACACCGGCGGTTTCGAGCCGGACTCCGATTTCTATGCGATACCCGAGGAAGACGCCGACGACGAGTCGCGCAAGGAGCGCAACCGCCGCCCGCGTACCGGCAGGCTCGGCGCGGCCGGCGCGAAATTCGGTGGGGCGAGCGGTAAACTCGCGGCCGCCCGCTCTCGTTTGGCCGCCGGCGGCCGGGAGCGTGACAGCGCGGAGACGGCGGATCCCCGGAAACAATGGGTTGTACTGGGCGTGCAGAGCGTCGGCGCGGCCCTCGCCGGTATGGTGCTGTTCAAGGGGTTCGAAATGCTGTGGGAAATGCAGCCGCTGGCGGCGCTCGCGCTGGCCGTCGTGGTGATCCTGGGTCTCGTGGCCCTGGTGCGGATCCTGCGCCGCACCGACGATATCCTCAGTACCGTGATCGCCGTGGTGGTCGGTGTCTTCGTGACATTGGGGCCGTTGGCATTTCTACTCAGTGCGGGCTGAGCGAGGGAGACGATGGCAGGCAGCACTCCCGCGGCCCGGCGGCGGGACGGGGGAATCAAGGTCGGTCTGTCGACTGCCTCTGTGTATCCACAGAACACCGAGGCCGCATTCCGTTATGCGGCCGAATTGGGTTACGACGGTGTCGAATTGATGGTGTGGGCCGAACCCGCCAGCCAGAGTGTCGACACCGTGCGCGGGTATTCGCGCAAGTATTCGGTACCGGTCCTCGCGGTGCATGCGCCCTGCCTGCTCATCTCACAGCGGGTATGGGGCGCCGATCCGGTGGCCAAACTCGCCCGCAGTGTGCGCACCGCGGAAGCCCTCGGCGCGGACACCGTGGTCGTGCATCCGCCGTTCCGGTGGCAGCGGCGCTATGCCGAGGGATTCGCCGAACAGGTGGCCGATCTGGAACGGCAGAGTTCGGTGGCCGTCGCCGTGGAGAACATGTTCCCGATGCGGGCCGATAAATTGTTCGGCCGCCGGTCCGGTGATATCCGCCGCCTGGAACGCCGCGGCGGTCCCGGCTTGGCCCTGACCGCTTTCAGCCCGAGCTACGACCCCACCGATACCGGTTTCCAGCATTACACACTGGACCTCTCGCATACCGCGACCGCGGGTACCGACCCGCTGGTTCTGGTCGAACGGATGGGCCGAGGTCTGGCCCACCTGCATCTGGCCGACGGGCGCGGCGCCGCCCACGACGAACACCTGATCCCCGGCGAGGGCACTCAGCCCTGCGCCGAGGTATGCGCCGCATTGGCCGGCAACGGCTTCACCGGGCATGTGGTCGCCGAGATCAACACCCAGGAAGCGCGCACCGCCGCGGCCCGTGCCGCCATGCTGACCCGCACCCTCGATTTCGCCCGCGAACAACTGCACTGACCCACGCTCGGAAACCCGGTCCAGCTCCACCTGAACTCGTCCGACCCACTGTGGATCGTGTCACACTGCACGTGCTCACCCGACGCGAAGGACCACACCTCTCAAAGGGCTTTTGGAAAACCCCCGTAGGCTGTCTCCTCAGAAACAGCACCACCGTGGCGCCGAGTCCAGCGAGGCCCTCGAAGGGGTGAGGCCGCGTCGTGCAAGCACGACGCCTGGGGCCTCACTCCCGCGGCGCCGCAGGCGCCGCAAAATAAACACAGGAGTATTGATGACGACGGAAACGGAGCCCGGCACCGATATCGACCTGGTGCAGGCGGAGGCGCCGTTCAGCCGGGTCTGTGCTCTGACCGAACTCGCCGCCGATGAGCCGGGTGCCGGCCGTTACCGCGGCGTCATCGACGAGATCTGGACCATCGGCCCGAAAGTGCACGGCGGCACGATGGTCGCGGGTTCGGCCGCGGCCGCGACCCGCTGGTTGCGCACCGTGGAACCGGATCGGGGCGCCATGGCGCCGCTGTCGGGCAGTACCGATTTCCTGGGTGCGCCCGAGCCCGGGGAGGTGCTGTACGAGGTATCCATCCGTAAGGTGGGCAGGCAGATCTGCCTGGTGGATGTGACGCTGAACCAGCGGGGGCGCCCGCTGGTGCGTACCGCGTTCACCTTCGGACATCTCGACGGCCAGGACCGGGCTCCGCTGTACACCCCCACCCACACCGACCTGCCGGTGGAGCCGGCCGCGGACGCGATCGGTTACGAACCGGGTTCTTCGATGGGCCGGATCGTGCACGTCGCTCGCGGTATGGACGCTTTCCTCGATCGAGAATGGGCGCGGTTCATCGACAACGAGCACGGCGAACCCCGGTTGCGGATGTGGCTGCGGCCGCGGCCGCAGGATCAGGCCGACCCGGAGACCGCGTCCTATATCGCGATGATGGCTGCCGATATGTGCCCGCCGGTTCCCACCAACCTCGGCTATTTCGGCTGGTCACCGACGGTGCAGATGACGACATACCTGCGGCGGCGCCCGGTGCCGGGCTGGTTGCGGATCATCGCCACCACCCACGAGGTGGGCGAGGGCATGTTCGATTCCGATCAAATCGTCGTCGACTCCACCGGCGCACTGGTTGCGCAGAGCCGTCAGCTGGCACTCCTGCCTTCCCGGAAGCGGTAGTTGTCCGACCCGCCGCGGATCTGCCCGGACGTAGCGTGACCCCGCCCGTTGTCCCGGGCGACTCTCGCGGTTCGGGGCCCGTTCGTGCTCGCGGAGGCGGGCGTTGGACACTGTCCTCATGACACGTATTGCGGTGATCGGCGGTGGCCGGATCGGTGAAGCATTGATCGCCGGCTTGCTGGAGGCCGGGCGAGCCGTCAAAGACCTGGTGGTCGTCGAAACCCATGCCGACCGGGCGGAACTGCTGGCGGGACGATTCGGGGTGCGGGTGACCGATGCGATCGCCGACGCGGCCGTCGGCGCCGACCTGCTGGTTATCGCGGTGAAACCCAACGATGTGGAGGCGGTGCTCAGCGAACTCGGTAAAGCCGATCTCGGTGGGGAACGCGATCAGATCCTGGTGTCGCTGGCGGCCGGGGTGCCGACGGCGCGGCTGGAGAACAAACTACCGGCGGGCTTCCCCGTGGTCCGGGTCATGCCCAACACCCCGATGCTGGTCGGTGAAGGTATGAGTGTGCTCGCCGCGGGGCGTTATGCCAAACGTGAGCAACTGGAACTGGTCACCGAGCTGTTGAGCACCGTGGGCCAGGTGTGTGTGGTTCCCGAATCGCAGATGGATGCGGTGACCGCGGTATCGGGTTCGGGGCCGGCCTACTTCTTCCTTGTCGTGGAGGCGATGATCGAGGCGGGGGTGGGCCTGGGACTCACCCGGGATATCGCCGGCCAGCTGGTCACCCAGACAATGCTCGGTTCCGCGGCCATGCTGGCCGAGTCGGGGCAGAGCGCCGTGGATCTGCGGGCTGCGGTCACCTCGCCGGCGGGGACGACCGCGGCGGCCCTGCGCGAACTGGAGCGGTCGGGGCTGCGGTCGGCTTTCCTGGAGGCGTTGCACGCGGCGAAGCGGCGTTCATCGGAACAGGGTGCGTCTGCAGAATGACCGGACGACCCCCAGCGTATGAACCTGTTTTCTCACTCCCGTCGCAGTAATCCCACTGGTCCCGCTAAGCTTCAAGGAGCACGTGCGTGTCTGTTCCGCCGGTGGGGAAGCCGGCGGCGCGGACGTGCCGGAGGTCAGTGGTGCGATGATGTCTTCTAACAAGATGTCCGCTGGTGGCGGCGGTGGTTCGTCGCCAGGACAATCAATACTCGGTGGTGGGACGCAATTTCTCACCGTCGCCGAGGTGGCAGATCTGATGCGAGTATCGAAGATGACGGTGTACCGGCTGGTGCATTCGGGAGAGTTACCGGCAGTACGTGTCGGGAGATCGTTCCGGGTGCACGCCAAGGCGGTGCACGAATATCTGGAGACGTCCTACTTCGATGCCGGGTGAAGGCGGTTACCGGCCCCGCCCGGTGGGCCGGTAACATCAACCCTCGCTGTGTTGGATCGGTGGCGGTTATCGACCTGCCCGTGGGCGGTCGTGGCCGGCTGCCGCCTCCAGGGCTGAGTGTTCAGCCGCGAGCAACCGGGCGTACGGCCGGATAGTTGACGTAAGCGAGCGCGTGACGCGCCGAGGAGAGAACGCGAGGACACCCTATGGGTTCTGTGATCAAGAAGCGCCGCAAGCGCATGTCGAAGAAGAAGCATCGCAAACTGCTTCGTCGCACCCGCGTGCAGCGGCGCAAACTCGGCAAGTAAGCGCGAGCGCGCATCGTATCCGGAAAAACCCGCTACCATTCGGTGGCGGGTTTTTCTTTGCGTTTCGGTGGGCTGAAGTCGGGGTTAGATCCTCGTTAAGGGTGGCGGGGTTCACGAACGCGGTCGCTAGTCTGGTACGTGGAACAGTGAGCGGGGGATCCGATGCTCGAGGTGGGACGGTCCGGTGCAGGTGGACGCTGACGTGAACGGCGAATACAAGCCCAGGGTGGTGCTGGTGACCGGCGCCAGCCGGTACTTCGGCGGAAATGTCGTCTCCCGGCTGGCGGCCGACCCCGAAATCGAACGCGTTGTCGCAGTCGATGTATCGACCCCCGCCCCGCCGCTGCGCCGCCGGATGGGCCGCGCCGAATTCGTGCGCGCCGATATCCGGAACCCGTTGATCCGCAAAATTTTCGAACGGCACGACGTCGATACCGTGGTACATACCGCGATTTTGTCGCAACCGCCGTCGGGCGGCGGCCGACCGGCGATGAAAGATATGAACGTGCTCGGCGCGATGCAGTTGTTCGCGGTCTGCCAGAAATCACCGGCCGTGCGCCGGGTGGTGTTGCGCTCGAGTTCCGGGGTATACGGCGGCAGTGCGAAGGACCCCGCCAAATTCACCGAAGAAATGAGCGCACGCACGCCCCCGGGCGGCTGGTTCGCCCGTGACATGATCGAGGTCGAGGGTTTCGTGCGCGGCCTGGCCCGGCGGCGGCCGGATATCACCGCCGTCACCTTGCGTCTCGCGCCGATCATCGGCCCCGGCCTGGGCGGGCGCGCCGCGCAGCTACTACGTTCGCCGATCACGCCGACCGTGCTCGGACGGGACGCGCGGATGCAGTTCCTGCACGAGGAAGACGCCGTCGCGGCGCTGGTCCACGCCACCACGGCGGCGGGGCCGGGCGGCACCTACAATATCGCCGGCGACGGAGCCTTGGCACTTTCTCAGGCGGTACGCCGTGCGGGCCGGGTCGCGATGCCGGTACCGTGGTCGGTGTTCCGCACCGTCGGCCGGACTCTGATGGGTCCGGTGATGCGTGATTTCAGTTCCGAACAGCTCGATTATTTTCTTTTCGGTTGTGGTCTGGACACGACGCGTATGCGCGCCGAACTCGGGTTCGAGCCGCGCTGGACGACGGTACAGGCGTTCGACGACTTCACCGGGGGCGCAGCGTTGCGGCCCGTAGTCGATCCAGCGTGGATCGACGCCGCAGAAAACAAACTGCTCGGTCTGCTGAAGGCCGGTACGGGAGCACATACATGAACGACGTCGCCAAAGTTATCCGCCTACAAGATCTCTCCACCGTGCCGCGGCCCCGGCCGCCCGCGCGGGACCGGGCCGGTACCGCCGACCGATCGGTGACCTCACTGATCGACCGGCTGACACCCCCCACCCCGCCGCCACCGCGGTCGTTCGGAGATCTGCTGCGCGACGCCGTCGGAAAACAGATCGGGCGTACAGCCGAGTTCGCCCGTCGCCGGCTCACCGGCGACTACCAGGTCGACGAATTCGGCTTCGACGAACATCTGCTCGAATCGGTACTGCTGCCCGCCCTGCGACCGCTCGCCCAGAACTGGTTCCGGGTCCAGGTGAACGGCATGGACAACATTCCGGAATCCGGCGGCGCGCTGATCGTGGCCAACCACGCCGGCACCGTTCCGCTCGACGGACTCATGCTGCAACTCGCGGTGCACGATCATCACCCTGCGCAGCGGGCTCTGCGCCTGCTGGCGGCCGATCTGGTCTTCGAGATGCCGATGGTGGGCTCGCTCGCCCGTAAGGCGGGACACACCCTGGCCTGCCGCCCGGATGCCGAACGGTTGCTGCGCTCCGGCGAGATCACCGGGGTCTTTCCCGAAGGGTTCAAAGGCGTCGGCAAACAATACGCCGACCGCTACAAACTCCAGCGCTTCGGCCGGGGCGGCTTCGTGGCCGCCGCCGTGCGCACGGGTACGCCGATCATCCCGTGCTCCATCGTCGGATCGGAGGAAATCTATCCGAAACTCGCCGATCTCAAACCGCTCGCGCGATTGCTGGGACTGCCCTACTTCCCGGTGACCCCGACCTTCCCCCACCTCGGCCCCCTGGGCGCCGTCCCGCTGCCCTCCAAGTGGTACATCGAATTCGGCACCCCCATCAGTACCGCCGGATACGAAACCGAGGACGCCGACGACCCGATGCTCATGTTCGAGGTCACCGACCAGGTCCGCGAAACCATCCAGCAGACCCTCTACAAACTCCTCATCAAACGCCGCAACACCTTCATGGGCTGATCTCTCGGCGGAGCCGGCGGCGAAGGACCGATCAGTGGTTGCGGCGCCGGGTGACTGCCGCGGCGACGGCGCCGCCGGCCGCGCCCAGGGCCAGGGCGGTGGGGACGCCGATTTTCGCGGCTTTGCGTCCGGTGCGGAAATCGCGGATTTCCCAGCCGCGGGCCTTGGCGACCTCGCGCAGGTCGGAATCGGGGTTGATCGCCACTGCCGTGCCGGTGAGCGAGAGCATCGGCACATCGTTGTGGCTGTCGGAGTAGGCCGTGCACCGTTTGAGGTTCAGTCCCTCACGGATGGCGAGTGCGCGTACGGCGTGGGCCTTGCCGAGGCCGTGCAGAATATCGCCGACCAGGCGGCCGGTGAATTTGCCGTCCACACTTTCGGCGACGGTGCCGAGGGCGCCGGTCAGGCCGAGTCGTTTGGCGATCACCTGGGCGAGTTCCACCGGGGTCGCGGTGACCAGCCACACCTGCTGGCCGGCGTCCAGATGCATCTGTGCCAGGGCGCGGGTGCCGGGCCAGATCTTGTCGGCGATGATCTCGTCGTAGATTTCCTCGCCCAGCGCCGCGAGTTCGGCGGTGGAGCGACCGGCGATGAATTCCAGTGCTTTCTCTTTACCGGTGGCCATATCGGTGCTGTTCTCTTTGCCGGTGATCCGGAACTTCACCTGCTTCCACGCGATATCCACGAGATCGGCGCTGCGAAAATATTTGCGCGCCGCCAGGCCGCGAGCGAAATGCACGATCGAGGCGCCCTGCACCATCGTGTTGTCGACGTCGAAGAATGCGGCGGCGGTGAGGTCGCGCGGGACCTCGGGGATACCGGTAGCGCCGGTCCCGGCCCGTTCGGCGTCCTGGAGTGCCAGGGCGGCGTCGGCGCTGGCCTCACCGGCGACGTTGGCGCGGACCTCTTCCTCGCTGGGCCCGAACGGGCTACGCGAGATACGTGCGAGTTGCTCGGTGAGACCCTGCCCCAGCGGCCCCAGATTCCAGCGCACCGGAAGTTCTCCGAACCGGCCCGCGATGAACCCGGTTTTCCCCACCTTCGATCGTTCCGGCACCAGTACCTCCGCCTGTTCGCGCGAATCACGTCCACACTAACCGCAGGTGCGTCCCGGGACGCACCGCAGTGGCGCGAACGGTGCCGCCGGGCGGGTTGAATAGCGGTTATGACCAACCCGAGGACTCATGAGGTGACACTGCTGACCCGCGCCGGTTGCGTGCTGTGCGACCGGGCACTGGACCAGCTGCGGACGCTGTGCGCGGAATTCGGTCTGACCCCCGGGGTGGTGGACGTGGATGTCGCCGCCGGCACCGACCCGGCACTGCGTGCGGAATATGGTGACCGGCTCCCGGTTGTGCTGCTCGACGGCCGCGAGCACAGCTATTTCGATGTAGACGAGACACGTTTACGGAGCGACCTCGGTCGTTGACCCTGTGCGAATTGTGGGCGCAGATCGTACAAGGCTCGGCCGCGACACAAAATGAGGCGAATTTCACCGACTTTGTGCATGGGTTCACAAGCAGTTACGGTGGTGGCACGCGAACCGCAGGCCGGGGCGAGTATCCGGCCGCCGGTAGCAGGTGAATCAACCCGATATCCGACCCCAGGCGCATCTTCATGGCCGAGGTCGCCGAGCATCCCGGGCCGTCTGGCGGTCCGGACGAGGAGCCGAGGACGTGAGTGAGCACCATGAGACGCGCGGCGTCTCCAGCGATGCTCCCAACGTCACCTCTCGACCACCGCAGAAGGACATCCCCCAGGCTACGGTGGCCCGGCTCGCCACCTATCTCCGGGTGCTCGCCCTGTTGACCGATGACGGTGTCGCCATCGTATCCAGTGAGGAGCTGGCTGTCGCGGCGGGTGTCAATTCGGCCAAACTCCGCAAGGATCTGTCGTTCCTGGGTCCCAACGGAGTACGCGGTGTCGGCTACGACGTGGCCCGGCTGCGGGCCCGGATCGAAGATGTTCTGGGCCTGTCCGGTGGTCATCGGGTGGTGCTGGTCGGCGCCGGCAATCTGGGCCGTGCGCTGGTCGGTTATCGCGGTTTCCGGCGGCGGGGGTTCGCCGTGGTGGGGATCTTCGACAACGATCCCGAGGTGATCGGCCTGGAGGTCGAGGGCCTGCGGGTGCGCGATGCCGCCGACCTGGCCGGCGAGATCGCGTTGCTTCGCCCCACCATCGCGGTGATCGCGGTGCCCGACGACAGTGCCCAGCAGGTGTGTGACGAACTGGTGGCGGCCGGGATGCAGTCCATCCTGAGCTTCGCGCTGTGCCAGCTGACCGCACCGCCGGGGGTCGAGTTGCGGCGGGTCGATCTCGCCGTGGAAATGCAGATGCTGTCCTTCGAACGGGTCCGCAATGCCGACCCCGAGGAATCCGGCGAGGGCTCGACCACCGCGGATGTGGCGGAGACCGCCACCGATCCGGCGAATGATCCCGGTGCCGCCGGCGTTGTACCGAACAGTGCCGTACCGGCCGCCCATCCACTGACCGGTTCCGGCCGGATCGCCCGCCGGGTGCCCGCGCACCCGACGCCGGGCCCGGCCGGGCTGTCGCATTGCGCGGCGCAGGCCGCCCAGACGACCTCGCATACGGCAACGGAGCCAACCAGCAAGGGATCGGTGGTCACACCATGAGCGTTCTTCTCGTCGGGATCTCCCATCGCAGCGCCCCGGTTGCGATGCTGGAGAAGGTGGCGATCACCGATGCCGATCGGCCCAAACTGATCGACCGCATGCTGGCTTCGAGCCATATCTCCGAAGCGATGATCGTTTCGACCTGCAACCGGGTGGAGATCTACGCGGTGGTCGACGCGTTCCACGGTGGTCTCGCCGATGTGGGCGAATTGCTCACGGCGCATTCCGGCCTGCCGATGCCCGAACTCACCCGGCACGCCTATGTCCGCTACAGCGAGGCCGCCGCCGAACATCTGTTCGCGGTGGCCAGCGGGCTGGACTCGATGGTCGTCGGCGAGCAGCAGGTGCTCAGCCAGATCCGCAGTGCCTACACCTCCGCCGATGCCCAGCAGGCCGTCGGCCGCACCCTGCACGAGCTGTCGCAGCAGGCGTTGCGGGTCGGTAAACGGGTGCATTCGGAAACCGGGATCGACCGGGCCGGCGCCTCGGTGGTGTCGGTGGCACTGGACCGTGCGGCCACCGTTCTCGGGCCGCTGGCCGGCCGGACGGCTGCGGTGGTCGGCGCCGGCGCGATGGGTGGATTGTCGGTGGCGCATCTTTCCCGCGCCGGGGTCGACGAGATCCTGGTGGTCAACCGCACCATCGAACGGGCCGAACGCCTGGCCGCGACCGCCGAATCGCACGGTGTGAGGGCCGGTGCCTACGAACTGTCCCGGCTCGCCGAGGCACTGGTGGCCGCCGATGTGGTGATCACCTGCACAGGAGCGGTGGGCTCGGTGGTGACCCTCGCCGACGCGCACAACGCGCTTTCGCATCGCGAACGCCGTACCGGCCGGCCGCTGGTGTTCTGCGACCTCGGGCTACCTCGCGACGTCGACCATGCCGTGGCCGGGCTGCCCGGTGTCACCGTGATCGATATCGAGACCCTCCAGCGCGACCCGGCGGCGGGGGCGGCGGCCGACGATACCGCCGCGGCCCGGGCCATCGTCGCCGACGAACTCGCCAAATACCTGGCGGGGCAGCGGATGGCCGAGGTCACCCCGACCGTGGCCGCACTGCGGCAGCGGGCCGCCGAAGTGGTCGAGGCCGAATTGCTCCGGCTGGATTCCCGGCTGCCCGGACTCGCCGATCCGACCCGCGACGAAGTGGCCCGGACCGTGCGCCGGGTGGTGGACAAATTGCTGCACGCGCCGACCGTTCGGGTCAAGCAGCTGGCCACCACACCGGGCGGTGACAGCTACGCCGAGGCGCTGCGCGAGCTGTTCGAACTGAAACCGGGAGCGGCCCAGGCCGTCGCGGCGCCCATGGAGATCAGCCGCGCCGAACACAACGGCGCCGGCTGGATGGGCCTGGACGGAGATGTGGCCCTGGCCGACGATTTCACCCCCGGCAGCCACGACGACGAACAGGAGCGGTCGACATGACAGTCCTGCACGGCGAAGGCGCCCCGGCCGTGGGACCCGGCGCCGGCGATCGGCCCGTGTGGCGGATCGGTACCCGCGCCAGCCTGCTCGCCCGCACCCAGGCCGGTGATGTGCGCGACGCATTCATCGCCACCGGGCAGCCGGCGGAACTGGTGCTGATCGAAACACCGGGCGATCTGTCGGCAGAGCCGGTCGAACACATCGGTGTCGGGGTTTTCACCAGCGCGCTGCGCGCCGAACTGGCCGCCGGGAACATCGATATCGCGGTGCATTCGTACAAGGACCTCCCCACCGCCGTCGACGAGCGTTTCGTACTCGCCGCGGTGCCGCCCCGCCAGGACCCGCGTGACGCGCTTGTCGCCCGCGACGGCATGGTGCTCGGTGAACTTCCGCCGGGCGCGGTGGTCGGAACCTCCGCGCCCCGCCGGATCGCGCAACTGCGCGCGCTGGGCCTGGGCCTGGACATCCGGCCGCTGCGCGGCAATCTGGACACCAGGCTCGGCAAGGTCACCGGCGGCGAACTGGACGCGGTGGTTGTGGCCCGCGCCGGACTCGCCCGGATCGGCCGGCTGGATGTCGTCACCGAATCCCTGGAACCCGTGCAGGTGCTGCCCGCGCCCGCTCAGGGCGCGCTGGCCGTCGAATGCCGGGCCGGGGATACCGAACTGATCGAGCTGCTGGCCGCGCTCGACGATCACGGCAGCAGAACCGCCGCGACCGCCGAACGCGCCCTGCTCGCCGAACTCGAGGCGGGCTGCACTGCGCCCGTCGGAGCGATCGCCGAAATCGTCGAATCGTTGGATGACGACGGACGCATCGTCGAGGAACTGTCACTGCGCGGCTGCGCCGCCGCAGTCGACGGTTCCGATGTGATAAGGGCCTCGACGGTGGGAGCACCGGCGCAGGCCGCGGAACTCGGCCGCGCACTGGCCCGCGAACTGCTGGAGCTGGGTGCACGCGAGCTACTCGCCGCCGAGCTCGGCACCGCGCAGGCCGCCACGCCGGCCGGGAGCAGTACCACCCCGGTGGGAACGAGCACCGCCGTAGCGGAATCGGGCGGCACCGCCGCAGCGGGAACGAGCGGCACCGCCGCAGCGGGAACGAGCGGCACCGCCGCAGCGGGAACGAGCACCGCCCCGGACTTCACCGAACCCAGTCCAATGGAGAACAACCGATGAGTCGAGCCAGCAAGAAGCATCCGGGGCGGATCCTGTTCGTAGGGTCGGGCCCGGGCGACCCGGCATTGCTGACCACCCGATCCCGCGAAGTGCTGTGCCGGGCCACCCTTGCGTTCACCGATCCCGATGTGGACGCCGGAGTACTCGCCCTGATCGGCACCGAAGTGGAAGCCGACGCCGAGGGGCAGCGTCCCGTGGACGTGCGGCCCGCCCTCGGCGATCCCGCCGAGGTCGCCAAGACCTTGATAGCCGAGGCGAAGGCCGGCCACGATGTGGTGCGGGTGGTCTCCGGTGATCCGCTCACCACCGACGCGGTGATCGCCGAGGTCACCACGGTCACTCGGTCGCATATCGTTTTCGAGGTGCTACCCGGTCTGCCGTCCGGGTCGGCGGTGCCCAGCTACGCGGGTATCGCGCTCGGTTCCGGGCATACCGAGGCCGATGTGCGCGGTGAGGTGGACTGGCCGGCGCTGGCCGCCGCCCCCGGTCCGCTCGTGCTGCACGCAACCTCCGGCCATCTGGCCGAGACCGCGAGCGCGCTGGTGGAGCACGGTATGGCCCCACAGACGCCGGTCGCGGTGACGGTGCGCGGCACCACCCGCCAGCAGCGCACCATCGAGGCCACCCTGGCCACCCTGAACAGCACTGCTTCCGAACTGGTCGGTCCGCTGGTCGTCACCATCGGCAAGGCGGTGGCGCAGCGGTCGAAGATGTCGTGGTGGGAATCGCGGGCGCTCTACGGCTGGACCGTCCTGGTGCCGCGTACCAAGGATCAGGCCGGGGAGATGAGCGAACGGCTGGTCACCCACGGCGCCATCCCGAAGGAAGTCCCCACCATCGCGGTCGAACCGCCCCGCAGCCCCGCGCAGATGGAGCGTGCGGTCAAGGGGTTGGTGGACGGCCGGTACCAGTGGGTGGTGTTCACCTCCACCAACGCGGTGCGCGCGGTCTGGGAGAAATTCGCCGAATTCGGGTTGGATGCGCGGGCGTTCTCCGGTGTGAAGATCGCCTGTGTGGGTGAGGCGACCGCCGAGAAGGTGCGTTCCTTCGGTATCAACCCGGAGATGCTGCCCACCGGGGAGCAGTCCTCACTCGGCCTGCTCGCCGATTTCCCGCCCTACGACGATGTGTTCGATCCGGTGAACCGGGTGCTGCTGCCGCGCGCCGATATCGCGACCGAAACCCTCGCGGAGGGCCTGCGCGAACGCGGCTGGGAAATCGACGATGTGACGGCTTACCGCACCGTGCGCGCCTCCCCGCCGCCCGCGGAGACCCGCGAGATGATCAAGACCGGTGGTTTCGACGCGGTCCTGTTCACCTCGAGCTCCACGGTCCGGAACCTGGTGGGTATCGCCGGTAAACCGCACGCCCGCACGATCGTGGCCTGCATCGGCCCGAAGACCGCGGAAACCGCGGTGGAATTCGGCCTGCGCGTCGACGTGCAGCCCGAGGTCGCCCAGGTGGGGCCCCTCGTGGAAGCGCTCGCCGAACACGCCGCCCGCCTCCGTGCGGAGGGCCTGCTGCCTCCGCCCCGGAAGAAGAGCCGCCGCAGCCGGTGATGCCCGGGGCGCGGGCGGCCTCCGTATCGGGCAACGGTCCGCGCCACCGCCCGGTCCTGGTGCCTATCGGTGTATCCGGTCACGTCCGTCGAGTCGCCGCGCAGCCGGGTGATGCGCAGGGCGCGGTTTCCGCTTCGTGCAACGGCTCCGAGGCCGCGGTTCCCAGCCGACCCGGGGGCGTCCGGTGGGCCTGTCGGCCGAGGCCGAGAGTCAGCTCCCGCCGCGCGCACATGAAGTTCTCCAGCGTGTGAAGGCGCTGCTGTCGCTGGGCCGAACCATCCCGGCACGGCCGGACCGTCGGCCCGATGGATGGGCCGAGGGGGCCGAGACCCGCGCGCTGAAGGCGCGCCAATAGACTCGGCCCATGAGCGGAATCGAGCGTCCGCGGCGGTTGCGGCGCACCCCCGCGTTGCGGCGGCTGGTGGCCGAGACGAGCCTCGAGCCGCGGCATCTCGTATTGCCGATGTTCGTCGCGGATGGGTTGTCCGGGCCGCGGGAGATCGGTTCGATGCCGGGGGTGTTCCAGCATTCACTGGATTCGCTGCGCAAGGCGGCGGTGGAAGCGGTGGAAGCCGGGGTCGGCGGGTTGATGTTGTTCGGGGTGCCCGAACCCGAGGACAAGGACCCGGAGGGCAGTCAGGCGGCCGCGCCGGAAGGCATCTTGAACCGGGGGTTGCGGGCGCTGTCCGACGAGGTGGGTGATGCCACCGTGGTGATGGCCGATACCTGTCTGGACGAGTTCACCGATCACGGGCATTGCGGTGTGCTCGACGCGGCCGGCGCGGTCGACAACGATGCCACCCTGGTGCGCTATGTGGATATGGCGCTGGCACAGGCCGAGGCCGGGGCAGATCTGCTCGGGACGAGCGGGATGATGGACGGGCAGGTCGGCGCGATCCGGGCGGCATTGGACGCGGCGGGCCGCACCGATACCGCGATTCTGGCGTATGCGGCGAAATACGCTTCGGCGTTCTACGGCCCGTTCCGCGAAGCGGTGGCGTCCTCGTTGCAGGGCGATCGGCGCACCTACCAGCAGGACGCCGCCAACCGGCGCGAATCCATCCACGAACTGGAGCTGGATCTGGAACAGGGCGCCGATATCGTCATGGTCAAACCGGCCATGGCCTATCTGGATATCCTGCGGGATGTGGCGGACCGTTCCCCCGTGCCCGTCGCTGCGTACCAGATCTCCGGAGAGTATTCGATGATCACGGCGGCCGCGGAACGCGGCTGGATCGATCGCCGCGCGGCGGTACTGGAATCGCTGACCGGTATCCGCCGTGCCGGTGCGGATATCGTGCTCACCTATTGGGCGACCGAGGCGGCGCGCTGGCTGTGTCGGTCGTGAACCCGCCCGCGGATGTCGTCACCGCCCGGCAGATATGGTGGGGCGTAATCGGTTTGGGTCTGGTCCAGCTTTTCGTTTCGCTGGCCGATACATTGCTGAACCGGGAGCGGTTCAGTGCCGAGTTCCGGGAACGGATGCAGGCAGCCGATCAGCAGTTCGCGCCGGCGACGATCGATCTGCTCGTCACCATCGGAGCCGTACTCGGTGTGGTGTTCGGAGCGCTGATCGCCGCGCTGGGGATCGCGATCGTCCATCAGCTCGGCAAGGGCAAACTGTGGGCGCGGACGCTGCTGACCTTCGTCGGGATCTGGCTGGTGATCATGGGCGTTGCCGCCCTGTTCTCGATCGGTGTGGTGGACAGCGCCGGTCAGCTGCTGTCCGGGGCAGTATCGATCCTGCAGGCGGTGCTGGCGGGTGGAGCGATCTATCTGTGCCAGCGACCCGAGGCGGCGAAGTGGTTCATGCCGCCGGGGCCGGGTGCGTCCGGAAAGTTGTGAAATCTCCCGACCGGCTTCCTGACCAGCGGTTCGATACCGCCTTCGGGTAGGCGGCGCATTCGTATAACGAACGTCGAGTTTGTTCCCGGTATTCCGGCATGTATGGTGAGGGCTGTCACAGACGACATGCGAACCGGTGGTCATGGGTACCCCTCCAGTAGGGCGGAATCCCGGGCCGGTTGTCCGGGGATCGGAGGCAACGATGCGAGTGGTGATCCAGCAGCCGCAGAGTATTCGGCGGGATATGCTCGTCCTGACTCTTCTGATCCTGTTCGGTGTTCTCACCGTCGCGGTATTGCTGATTCCCAGCATCGTCGGCTGATTCGAGTGTTCCCGGTTTCCGGTTCGCTCCGGTATGTCTGAACGATCCGGCGCCGTGGCCGGCACCGGAGAGGTGCTTTTCACCGAGCCCGGAGCTCGCTGGCGGGCAGTGGCGTACGGCCCATTGATCTGTGCGGTTCTGCTGGCCGTGGAACTCGCCGCGGGTGTCACTCCGCACTGGTTTGCCTTGCTTTTCTGTGCCGTGCTGATCACGGGGTTCGCGGTGCTGCAGGTGTATGCGGCCCGCACACACGTGAGTGTGGAAGTCACCGACGGCTTCCTGCGCAACGGCGCGGAGACGACCCCGATCCGGTCCATAGCCGCGGTACTTCCGGCAGATTCGGATGAGCCTTGGGAAGACGGCCGGGCGCTGGGGGAGCTGACAGGAGTGCCGCGCCGGCGCACCGCCGTCGGCCTGCGGCGCACCGATGGCGAATTTATTCGTACCTGGGCGAAAGATCACCGGGCGCTGCGTACCGCGTTGACCGAGGCGATCGCCCGGTCCGGCCCGGGTTCGGCAGGCGACACAGCCCGCGACGATTGATTATCGGGTCGTGCCCGGGCAGCATCGGTTCCGCCCGGAAGTTATTGCGAGGTGCCCGCGCGCCGATCGGCGTTCTCCGGTAGCGGGACAGTCGTAACGGACCGAGAAGCAAATAGGCGAGGAGACCCGTGAACCGTTCGCATGTCGTACCGGCTGTCGATCTCGCGGTGGCGGTTCTCGCGATCGGGTTGGCCGCCCTGTGCTGGGCGCGGGGTCTGCAGACCACCGACCTTCCGGCCACCGCGGATTACCCGGCCTACACCGCGACCCGCTACGTCGCGCCGTGGCTTTTCCTGGCGGGGGTGCTGGTGACCGGCGCAGGACTGGCTGTCATCGACGCGGTTGCCCGGATCCTGCGCCCGCGCCCGGGATTGAGCGAACCGGCTCAGTCCCACTGCTGGTAGATATCGAAAACGCGGCCGTGCGGGGCGCCCGGAACGTGGACGAACACGATCACCGAACCGCCGTTGTCGACCGATTCCAGCATTACCTGGCGCAGCGAGGCGTGCACGCCGCCGTTCTCGTCGCGATAAAGACGGGTTCCGCTGTGCAGGCCCGCACCGATCCGGGAGGCGGGAACGATCTGATCGACCAGCGCCGGCACCGGGCCACCGGCCAGCGCCGCGGTTTCGGCCTGGTTGAGCCGTAGTCCTGCCCGCGCGTTCTCGGGGTCCACAACCGGTTCGGCCGCCGTGGCCGTTCCTGCGGCGAATCCGGTCGCCAGGACACCACATGCGACCGAGACGGCGGCCAGCGCCGAACCTCTGCTGCCAATTCGCAAAACGACCTCCCGGGCCGGTGATTCACGGAGTTGTCACGACGGAACAGAACAGTACGCACTCCGGGCGAACCCCCGGTGTATTTGGTGTGGCAAGTGTCGGGGCGGCGGTGTGGGTCACCTATGGCGCACCCTGTCGTGACTCCGCGGGGGTGGGCTGCCAAACTGGAGGCCGTGAGTTCTCTGCGCGTGGCCGGTACGGCGGTGCCGGCCTCCAGTCAGCTTTTCCAGCGAGCCGAAGCGGTTGTCCCCGGTGGAGTGAATTCCCCGGTACGGGCCTTCGGTTCGGTGGGCGGCACGCCGAGGTTCATCTCGTCCGCCCGCGGTTGCCGTCTGGTCGATGCGGACGGCAACGAGTATGTCGACTTGGTGTGCTCCTGGGGGCCGATGATTCTCGGGCACGCGCATCCGGCGGTGGTCGAGGCGGTGCGCGCGGTCGCGGGCGACGGGTTGTCGTTCGGTGCGCCGACGGCCGGCGAGGTGGAGCTCGCCGAACTCATCGTGGAACGGGTCGCCCCGGTGCAGAAGGTACGCCTGGTGAACTCGGGTACCGAGGCAACGATGAGTGCAGTGCGCCTGGCCCGCGGGTACACCGGCCGGTCCAAGATCATCAAGTTCGCCGGGTGCTATCACGGCCACGTCGATGCCCTGCTGGCGGACGCGGGATCGGGAGTCGCGACGTTCGGGCTGCCGACTTCGCCCGGCGTCACCGGCGCTCAGGCCGCGGACACCATCGTGTTGCCCTACAACGATCTGGAGGCCGTGCGCACGGCCTTCGAACAGTATTCCGGTGAGATCGCCGCCGTGATCACGGAGGCCGCGGCCGGAAATATGGGTGCGGTGGCGCCGCTGCCCGATTTCAACGCCGGACTGCGCCGGCTCACCGCCGACAACGGCGCCCTGCTCATCATGGACGAGGTGATGACCGGGTTCCGGGTGAGCAGTGCGGGCTGGTACGGGATCGATCCGGTGGCCGCCGATCTCTACACCTACGGGAAGGTGATGAGTGGCGGGCTGCCCGCCGCGGCGTTCGGCGGCCGGGCCGAGGTGATGGACCGGCTCGCCCCGCTCGGCCCGGTGTACCAGGCCGGCACCCTGTCCGGGAACCCGGTGGCAGTGGCTGCCGGCCTCGCCACCCTGCGTGCCGCCGACGAACAGGTGTACGCGGCGCTGAATCGCAACAGCGAACGGCTCGGCATTCTGCTCACCGAGGCCCTCACCGGCGCGGGGGTCGCGCACCAGGTGCAGTTCGCAGGCAATATGGTGAGCGTGTTCTTCGCCGAAACTCCCGTCCTCGACTATGCCGCCGCCAAGGCGAGCCAGACCTGGCGGTATCCGGCCTTCTTCCACGCACTGCTGGATGCCGGGGTATACGCCCCGCCCAGCAACTTCGAGGCATGGTTCGTCTCCGCGGCCCTCGACGACGACGCCTACGAGCGGATAGCCGCCGCGCTGCCGGCCGCCGCGGCCGCGGCGGCGAGCGCCACAGCCGAAGGACAGCCAGCGTGAGCCGATCCGATTCCGAGCGCCGCACCGCCGACACGGCGGATTCCCTCGACCGTATCGACTCCGCGGCCGCTACCGAGGCCGGGCGCGGGATCGCGGCCGAACCCCCCGCCTCCGGCGCCGACGACGCCGAATCCGTGGAAACCATCGTGCACGTACTGCGGCACGGCGAAGTGCACAATCCGCGGGGCATCCTGTACGGCCGCCTTCCGGGTTTCGGGCTGTCGGTCACCGGACGGGCACAGGCCGGTGCGGTGGCGCGGTCGCTGGCCGATCACGATATCGCCCTGGTCATCGCGTCCCCGCTGCAGCGCGCGCAGGAGACCGCGGAACCGATCGCGGGCAGGCACGGGCTCACCGTGCGCACCGACGAGAACCTCATCGAAGCCGGTAACACCTTCGAGGGATTGCGGGTCTCGGTGGGCGACGGCGCACTGCGTAAACCCCGGCACTGGTGGAAGTTGCGTGATCCGTTCACCCCGTCGTGGGGCGAACCGTATCTGCAGATCGCGCACAGGATGCTCGCCGCGGTGAACAAGGCGCGGGTGGAGTCGACCGGCCGGGAAGCGGTACTGGTTTCGCATCAGCTCCCGGTATGGACGTTGCGGCGGTTCCTGCAGGGGCAGCGGCTGTGGCACGATCCACGCAGCCGGCAGTGCGGTCTGGCGTCGCTGACATCGCTGGTCTACCGGGGTGACACCCTGGTGGACATCGTTTACTCCGAGCCCGCCGGCGGCTCGGATCCGACGGTGCACGGCGCATGAGTGTGCCAGGCGCATGGGCGCTCCGGGGCCGGTTGGTGCCGGCCCTCGCCGCGCTGGTGTGTCTCGCAGTGGTACCGGCCTGCTCGACCGGAACCGACGCTGTCGCCACGGGCGGCGGCACCTTCCAATTCGTTTCACCCGGTGGGCAGACCGAAATCTTCTACGACCCCCCGTCCGCCCGCGGCACCATCGGCGACCTATCCGGCCCGGATCTGATGTCCGACGAGGACGAGACGGTCTCGGTGGACGATTTCCCCGGACAGGTGGTCGTCCTCAATATCTGGGGTCAATGGTGTGGGCCGTGCCGCGCCGAGGCGCCCGCGCTCGAACAGGTCTACGAGCAGACCAAGGATCTCGGGGTCGCTTTCCTCGGGATCAATGTCCGCGACAACCACCGGAACAAGGCTCGCGATTTCGTTATCGATAACCACATCGGTTATCCGTCGATCTACGACCCGTCAATGCGCTCACTGCTGGCACTCGGTGGCATCCCGACCAGTGTCGTTCCCACCACGGTGGTGCTGGATCGGGACCACCGGGTGGCAGCGGTATTCCTGCGCGCCATACTCGCCGAGGATCTTATGCCGGTGGTGCAGCGCATCGCCGCGGAGGGAGCATCATGAGGAGTTTGCGGTCTCGAGGCGTACGCCGGTACGGGGCGACCCGCCCGCCGCGCGGCGTCCGTGCCGAAGTACTGGTGAAATCGTCGCTGGGTTCCTGGGAGCTACAACCGGCCGAAACCGCCGGTAGCGACCGGAAGGTCGCGAATTCGCGGCCGTCGTCGGGCGCGCGGGGTTCGACTGCCCCGGGCGGCCGGGCCGGGGACCGGCGGGCGAGCAATCCCGAATCGGAACCGGAGCGTAGTTCGAATTGATCGTGTTGGCAGGAGTGGGGGAGTCATTTCAGCAGACAGCGGCCACCGGGCCGCTGCTGCTCGCCCTCGGCGCCTGCCTGTTGGCCGGTCTGGTGTCGTTCGCCTCGCCGTGCGTAGTGCCGTTGGTGCCGGGGTATCTGTCGTATCTGGCCGGTCTGGTGGGGGCACAGGCGCCGCCGGTCACGGTCGACCAGGCCCGTCGCGACCGAGCCGCGGCCGTTGCCGGTTCGGGTTCGACGGCGGTGCTGACCGAAACCGCGGCGCCGAAGGACACCGGTCGCGCGCCGGATACCGGACGGTTGCGGGTCGCGGGTGCGGCCGGGCTGTTCGTGGCCGGTTTCACCGTGGTGTTCGTCCTGGCCACGGCCACCGTTTTCGGGCTCATCCAGACGCTCAATGTGAACCGTGAGCTGTTGCAGCGGCTGGGCGGTGTGGTCACCATCGTGATGGGCCTGGCCTTCCTCGGGCTGATCCCGATACTGCAGCGCGATACCCGGATGGCGCCGCGCCGGCTCGCCGGGATCGCCGGTGCCCCGCTGCTGGGTGCGGTCTTCGCGCTCGGCTGGACGCCGTGCCTGGGACCGACGCTGTCCGGTGTGATGGCGGTGGCCGCGGGAACCGAGGGCACCACGGCCGCGCGCGGGGTCGCGCTGATCGTGGCGTACTGCGCCGGGCTCGGGTTGCCGTTCGTGGTGCTGGCGTTCGGTTCGGCGAGTGCGTTGCGCGGCGTGGGCTGGCTGCGGCGCAACACCCGGACCATTCAGGTGATCGGCGGACTGCTGCTGGTTGCGGTCGGAGTGGCGCTGGTGACCGGGGCGTGGGACCTGTTCATCGGCTGGGTGCGCGACGGTTTCGTCGCCGAGGTGACGTTGCCGATATGACCGTGACCGACCACCCCGAGGCGACCCCCCGTCCGCCCCGGCAGTCCCCGTTGGGCCGTGCCTGGGCATTCCTGCGCAATACGTGGCGCGGCCTCACCAGTATGCGGACCGCGCTGGTGCTGCTGTTCCTGCTGGCGCTGGCCGCGATACCCGGTGCGCTGCTGCCGCAGCGGAGCCTGAACGAACAGAAGGTCGACCAGTACATCGCCGACCGCCCGGTCCTCGGGGAGTGGATGGACCGGTTCGAACTGTTCGATGTGTTCTCCAGTTTCTGGTTCACCGCGGTGTACGTGCTGCTGTTCATCTCGCTGGTGGGCTGCATTCTGCCGCGGGCCGTGGACCACTACCGTGCCCTGCGTACTCCGCCGGTGCGGGTGCCACGCAATCTGGCCCGGTTGCCGCATCACCATCGTGTGGTCGTCGACGGGACCGCCGCGGAGATCACCGATCGGGCCCGCGCGCGGTTACGTGGCTGGCGCACCGAGGTTCGCCCGGGGGAGCGCGAGGGCGAGATGACCCTCTCGGCCGAAAAGGGCTACACACGCGAACTGGGCAATCTGGTATTCCATCTCGCGCTGGTGGCGTTGCTGGTGGCCATCGCGGTGGGCAAACTGTTCGGCTACGAGGGCAATGTGATCGTGATCGCCAACGGCGGTCCGGGTTTCTGCACCACTTCACCGGCGGTTTTCGATTCGTTCCGCACCGGCAATGTCAACGACGGCACCAATATGACGCCGATGTGTATCAAGGTGAAGAATTTCCGGGCCGACTATCTCGACAACGGCCAGGCCGAGATGTTCACCTCCGATATCTCGTATCAGGCGGGCGAGGATCTGGCCACGAATACCTGGCGGGATACGACCATACGGGTCAACCACCCGCTGCGGGTCGGCGGTGATCGCGTTTATCTGCAGGGGCACGGGTACGCCCCCACCTTCACCGTGACGTTCCCGAACGGCGAGACCCGCACCGAGACCGTGCAGTGGGCGCCCAGCGATGCCACCACCTTCCTGTCCACCGGTGTGCTGCGTATCGATCCGCCCGGCGGGATGTATGACACCGAGGCCGAACGGCGGCAGAATCAGATCGCGATCGAGGGGCTGTTCGCGCCGACGGCGAGTTTCCACGGCTCCTTGCTGACCTCGGTTTTTCCGGCGATGACGGATCCGGCGGTCGCGGTGGATATCTATCGCGGCGATACCGGTCTGGATACCGGGCGTCCCCAGTCCATTTTCGCGCTGGATCAGGAAATGGTGCGGCAGGGCAGGCTCACCAAGGAGGCGCGGGTGAATCTGCGGCCCGGTGAATCGACCACCCTGCCGGGCGGCACCGAGGTGCGGTTCGACGGCGCCGAGGAATTCGCGAATATCCAGGTCTCGCACGATCCCGCGCAGCAGTGGGTGCTGGTGAGCGCGGTGGTGATGATGGCCGGTCTGCTGGTCTCACTGCTGATCACCCGGAGGCGGGTCTGGCTGCGGGTGACCCCGGAGGGTACCGTAGACCAACGACGCGTCGTAGTAGAGATGGGTGGGCTCGCCCGCACCGACCAGGCCGGCTGGGGTGGCGAATTCGATCGCCTGCGACACCGCCTACTGGACGCGTCCGACAGTTGAACGCGGGCCCAGCGGAAATCGGCGCGCCCCGCCACGCAGGTCAGGCGTCGGTGCCCGCCCGGCACCGCCGTACGAACACGGGAGAACAACGATGTCGATCGACGACACTCTCGCACGTTACAGCGACCTCGCCTATGAAACGGCGACCGTTGTGTACGCGCTGGTGCTGTTGCTGCTGATCGTGCAGTACGCCTCCGCCCGGGCCCGCCAGGTGTCCGAACGGGAACTGGTTCCGGCCGGTGGCGTCGCGGCGGGTAGCGATACGCCGGGCAAGATCAGCGAGGAACCGCGCACGCCGCTTTCCGAGCGTCTCGGCAATATCGCCTTCTCGGTGCTGTTCGTGGCGGTCGGATTGCAGATCGCCTCCATCGTGCTGCGCGGTTTCGCGACCGGCCGTTTCCCGCTCGGCAATATGTACGAATTCGTCTCCATGGCGACCGCTGCCGCCGCGGTGGTGGGACTCGTGTTCATGCGCGACCCGCGGTACCGCGGTATGTGGGCGTTCCTGCTGGTGCCGCTGCTGATCCTGATGTTCCTGGCGGGCACCGTCCTGTATTCCGATGCCGCGCCCGTGGTACCGGCGCTGCGGTCGTTCTGGCTGCCGTTGCACGTCACGATCGTCAGTATCGGCAGCGGGGTGTTCCTGGTTTCCGGTATCGCCAGCCTGCTGTTCCTGTACCGGCTGCGGCAGCCCGAGGGCAAGGAATCGGGCACGGTGCTCGGTGCCGTGGCACGGCGGCTACCCGATGCGCGCACCCTGGACCGGCTGGCCTACCGGACCACCATCATCGGCTTCCCGCTTTTCGGCGCGGGCGTCATTCTGGGGGCGATCTGGGCCGAGGCGGCCTGGGGCCGGTTCTGGGGCTGGGACCCGAAAGAAACATGCTCGTTCATCGCCTGGGTGCTGTATGCCGCGTATCTGCATGCCCGGGCAACTTCGGGCTGGCGGGATACGAAAGCCGCGTGGATCAATGTGGCCGGATTCGTGGCAATGCTGTTCAACCTGTTCATCATCAACCTGGTCGTCTCGGGTCTGCACAGCTACTCCGGGCTCACCTGATCCGGCTCGGTTCTTCACAACGATTCGAGCCCGCTCGGATTCGACACGGAAATTCCGTGTCAATGATCGTTACGCCACCGCAATGCTGAGTTGCTATTGTTCCGTCGGTAACAGCTGAATTGCATACAGCCCGAAAATGCTCGTGAAATCGGGATGTGAACGGTCTTTTCCCCTCCACCACGCGGATAAAGCCGCGTCGAACAGTGAGGAGAGCGGCAGTGGATTCGGAGAATGTCAGTTCGGATACGGGCATCGACACGGATTGTTGTACATCCGAGACCGCGAACTCCGCGATCATCTGCGGTCTCGAGCCGGATTCCCTCGTGCGATTGGTACAGACCGCGGTCGGGTTACCGGCCGAGGCGCTGGACCGCCTGGCCGGGGTCGCCGATAAATTACGGGCGGTGGAAGGTTTACCGCAATTGGACAGCACGGCCGATTAGTCCCGTGTCCGCGGTTGTCCGGGCCGATTCCCGGTAGCCTGTTCCGGGGCCGGGAATCAATGCTCGGTGGAATCCGAATCGCCGTCCGAATGCTTCTGCGGGCGCGAGATACGCCAGAGGAATTCGGGATCGTCATCCGGACCGACCACACGTTTACGGGCAGGTCCCGGGGTCGATGCGGGGCCCGCGGGGCCGAACGCTTTCCAGCACAGCACCGCGATCGCCACGATGGCGATGAGTGCCAACACGTACATCACGTGGCTCACCTCCTCTATCGAGGTTAGCGCCGGAACTGCCGGCGGGTGAGTTCGCCGCCCACACGAAGCGTGGGAACACCGCTACAGGTCGCGCTCGGCCGCGCCGCTGCCGGCCGGCCGAGTCACCCTGTGCCGATTGCGGTGCGGAACCGGATCAGGCGCCCTGCACGGTTGCCTCGGTGGTGAGCGATTCGAGCAATCTCATCACCTCCGATTCGCGGAACCGGCGATGGCCACCCGGAGTACGCAGGGAACCGAGCCGTCCCGCGTGTGCCCAGCGAGTGACGGTTTTGGGGTCTACGTGGAACAGGGCGGCAACCTGGCCGGGGGTCAGCAGGTTCTCCTGGGCCCCGACGGCAATCGCGGTCATGGCAAACCTTTCTGTTTCGTCACGTTTTCTCATCGGATTCCGACATAGTGGCACCGCGACCCCCGGGTGTTCGAACCACCTACTGTTGGTAAAGGGGAGGTAATGGACAAATCGGATGTGCCCGTGCGGCGGGCGCACACCGTTCGCTTACGCTGGTCAGCGTGAGTGACGCGAACCCTTCCGAGGAATCGACCGCCCCGCAACCCGGTACATCGCCCGGCCGGCGGCTCGCCCGCAACCTGGCGCTCTACACGCTGGCCCGGCTGGTCCTGGTCGCGATACTCACCGCCGTGATCATGGCCGGCGCGTGGGCGATATCGGTGCAGGTGCCGTTGATCGTGTCGATCCTGTTCGCCATCGTGATCGCCATGCCGCTCTCGCTCACCCTGTTCAAGGGGCTGCGCGGGCGGGTGAATTCCGATATCGCCGCGGTCGACGAACGCCGCCGCCGGGACAAGGCACAGCTGCGGGCCCGGCTCCGGGGCGAATCGGACCCCGCCGGACCGAGCGGCACCGAATCGGGCTCCGCCGGCCCCGGCGATTCCGGTAAACCGCCGAAGGGTCCGGCCGGGGAGGAAACCGGCGGGACCGGCGGTACGGCGTGAAATCGTGCACTCGCGGTAATCCACGGAACTGGGCCGATAACGCCGTCCGGCTCATCGACGCCGATGCGCAGCGCAGCGCCGATACCCACCTGCTGCGCTACCCGCTGCCGCCGGAGTGGGATATCCGGCTGTACCTCAAGGACGAATCGACCCATATCACCGGCAGCCTCAAACACCGGCTGGCGCGGTCGCTGTTCCTGTACGGACTGTGCAACGGGTGGATCACTGAGGGCACCACCATCGTGGAGGCGTCCTCGGGCTCGACGGCGGTGAGCGAGGCATACTTCGCCAAACTGCTCGGCCTGGATTTCGTGGCGGTGGTACCGGCGGGTACCTCGCCGCAGAAGATCGCCCTGATCGAAGCGCAGGGCGGGCGATGCCACTATGTGGACCGCCCCCCGGATATGTACACCGAGGCGGCCCGGCTCGCGGCCGAATGCGGCGGCCATTACCTCGATCAGTTCACCAATGCCGAACGTGCCACCGACTGGCGGGGCAACAACAACATCGCCGAATCGATCTTCGACCAGCTGCGGCTGGAAACCGATCCCGTCCCCGAATGGATCGTCGTCGGCGCCGGTACCGGCGGTACCAGCGCGACCATCGGCCGCTACCTGCGCTACCGCCGCTACGCGACCCGCTTGGCCGTGGTGGACCCGGACAACTCCGCGTTCTACGGCGCCTACGAAACCGGAGTCCGCGGCTACACGACCGGTATGCCTTCCCGGATCGAGGGAATCGGACGGCCGCGGATGGAACCCTCGTTCGTTCCCGAGGTCGTGGACCGGATGATCCACGTTCCCGACCCCGCCTCGATCGCCGCGGCACGTTTCGCCAGTGCCGGACTGGGCCGGAAGGTCGGTGGGTCGACCGGTACCAACTTCTGGGGCGCCTGTGCGCTGATCGCGGAGATGCGGTCGGCCGGCCGCGGAGGCAGTGTGGTCACGCTGCTGTGCGACGGCGGCGAACGGTACGCGGGCACCTACTACGACGACGATTGGGTCGCCGCTCGGGGCTGGGATCTGGCAGGTCCCACCGCCGTGCTGGAGGAGTTCGTCGCGACCGGCCGCTGGTCGGGCTGATACCGGGCTCCGCTGCGGCTCGCCGTCGGGACCTCGGCGCTGCTCGGCGTTGGGCTCAGTGCTGCTCGGCGCGTTGGTCTCAGGCGTGCCTAGGCGCGGTGGGGCTCAGGTGTGGCTCGGCGTGGGGCTCAGGCGTGGCTCGGCACCGGTCGCTGGTCCGGCTGGATACCGGGCTCCGCAGCGGCTCGCCGGCAGAATTTCGGCGCTGCTCGCCGGGGTGCCGTTGCGCGGCGCTGATCGCCCATGGTCGGTCTCGCACGTACCGAATTGTGCGGTGAACGGAAGGCGGAGGACCGGGACGTTCGTAGCGGTGCGGTGGTCTCGGGTGTTGCTCGGCGTGGTGGGCTGAAGCGTTGCCCGGCGTGGCGGGCCGAGGTGTTGCCCGGCGTGGCGGGCCGAGGTGTTGCGCGGCGTGGTGGCCTCGGGCGTGCCTGGGCGTGGTGGGCTCGAGCGTGGCTCGGCGCGGTGGCCGCGCATACGATGACAGCGGTATGGTTCTCGATCCGGACCGCTCGGGCGGCCGATATTCAGCGACGCCGGCGTCGGCGGACGGTCCGCTCGTGGTCACTCTGCTGGGCCGGATCGCGCTGCGGCGCGACTCCGGACTGGTGGCGGTACCGGGTAAGCGGGCGCGTTCACTGCTGGTCGCACTGGCCCTGCGGCCCGGCCGGACACGGAGTGCGGCCGCCCTCATCGAAGCAGTCTGGGGTGACGAGCCGCCGCGGGCGCCGGCGAATGCGCTGCACACCCAGATCTCCCGGTTGCGGTCGGTGTTACCGGAGGGGGCGCTGGAGGCCGTATCGGGCGGCTACCGGCTCGCGCTCCGGCCGGAACAAGTGGATCTCACCGCGGTGGCAGAGCTGGCGAGACGGGCGCGGGCTCAGCTGGCGGCCGGTGCGGTGGAGGCGGCGCGGCTGAGCGTCGACCGGGCACGCGCGCTGTGGTCGGACGAGCCGGGCGTGGATCTCCCGGCCGGCCCGCCGGCCGACGAACTGTCCGCTGCGGCCGCGGCACAGGCCGAGGTACTGGACGAGGTCGAGCGGGAGGCCCGGGAGGCGGCGGGTGATCTCGAGGGTGCGATAGCGGTGGCCCGGCGGCAGCTGCGCCGCCGGCCCATCGCCGAGGCGGTCGCGCATACGCTCATGCGGCTGCTTGCCACGGCCGGTCGCGACAGCGAGGCCCACGCGGTGTTCGCGGAGCTGCGGGCGGCGCTCACCATGGAATTGGGCATAGATCCGGGTCTCGCGATCACCGAGTTGAATACCGCCATCTTGCGCGGCCGGTATACCCCGCGGGAGATCTTCTCCGAGTCCGAGTCCGAGTCCGAGTCCGAGTCCGAGTCCGAGTCCGAGTCCGAGTCCGAGTCCGAGTCCGAGTCCGGGGTCGGGTCGGAGTCTGGGGTCGGGCCGGAGTCCGGGGTCCGGTCCGGGGCAGGGGCGGGCGCAGGCGGTCGTGCGCCGTCGGTTGTCGGCGTACGGGCGGCGCCCAACGCACTGATCGGCCGGGCGGACGATCTGACCGAACTGTCCCGGTTGCTACGGGGTTCGCGGGTTGTCACGGTGCTCGGGCCGGGAGGTGCCGGGAAGACCCGGGTCGCTCACGAACTGGCGGTGAGCGAGGCGTACTCCCAGCCGGTAGTGCTGGTGGAGCTGGCCTCGGTCCGGCCCGGCGATGTGACGGCCGAGGCAGCGGTGGATATCGAATCGGCCACGGCCGCGGCGATGGGACTCGGTGAGGTCCGGCGCGAACCGGGACTTCCGGCACCGGGTTCCCGGCCCGATACCCGCCGGCGTTTACGCGACGCGCTCTCGGCCCGGCCGATGCTGTTGGTGCTGGACAATTGCGAGCATCTGGTCGAGGCCGCGGCCGCAGTCGTGGCAGATCTGGTGGGTAGCTGCCCGCAGCTCACCGTGCTCACCACCAGCCGGGCGCCGCTGGCGATCACCGCCGAAACGGTGTATCCCCTGGGGCCGCTGGCCAGCGATGCCGCCGGCTCACCGGCCACCGACTTGTTCCGCGCGCGGGCGCAGGCGGTACGACCGTCTGTACGCCTCGATATGGATGTCGTGGCGCGACTGTGCCGCACGTTGGACGGACTTCCACTGGCCATCGAACTCGCCGCCGCCCGGGTGCGGACGATGAGCGTCGAGGATATCGAGCGGCGGCTGGACCGGCGTTTCGCGTTGCTGCGCAGCGGCGACCGGACATCACCGGAACGCCATCGCACCCTGCATGCCGTGATCGCCTGGAGCTGGAACCTGCTGGAACCGGAAGAGCAGGTCACACTGCGCCGGATGTGCCGGTTTCCCGGGGGATTCACCCTCGCGGCGGCCGAAACGGTCGCCGGCGGCGCAGCGGCCGCCGAACGCGCGGTAACGGTCGGTGATTCCATACCTCTGGTTGCTGATTCCGTGGTGGTGGCGGGCGGCTCCGTATCGGTGACGGGTAGTGCCGGGGCAACGGTCGGCGGCCCCCGGGCGATGGTCGATGGTTCCGCGGCGGGGGTCGGCAGCAGCTCTGTACCGGTGATGGGTGGTTCCAGGGCGACGGCCGGCGGTTCCGCGGCGGGGGGCGGCAGCTCCGTGCCGATGATGGACGGTTCCGGGGCGGCAACTGGTGATTCCGGGGCGATGGCCGGTGGTTCGGTGCCGGTGCCGGCCGATGCCGGGGTGGTGGTCGGTGATATCGCGGCGGCGGTGGAGGGGCTGGTGGGGCAGTCGCTGCTGACGGTTGTCGAGGTCGAGGGTGCGGGGGTCCGCTATCGGATGCTGGAAACCGTCCGTGAGTTCGGTGAACAAGAGCTCCTTGCCGCGGATACCGGTCCGGGATCGGAAATCGACCTGGTGGAGACGCGGATGGCAGGCTGGGCGCGGGATTTCGCGGTGCGGATGGCCGAAAGCTATGGCCGCGGCGACGAGCTGGAGCCGGCTCTGACCGTCGCGGCGGAACTGGACAATCTGGTCGCTGTACTGCGCCGCGCAGAATCGGCCGGTGACTCGGCGACCATGTACGCGGTCTTCCCGGTCGCGGCCATGCGGTGGGTGATGCACGGGGCGAATCTCGAGCTGATGGGATGGATTCCCCGGATGCTGGCGATGGCGCCACCGGCAGGCGCCCGCGGGGTGTATGCGGAACTGGAAATGGCCGGCCACGCGGTGATCGCATTGCATCTAGCCTTCATGGACGGCAGTCTCCGGCATCTGGCACCGGTGCGGATCCGGGCTCGCAGACTACTGCGTGCCGATACCGGTCTGCGCGCGCCGCTCCGGTTTATCGGACAGCTGCTGACATGCCCGCCCGATTCGTTTCGGCTCGCTCGCCTGCTGGCGCGGGCGACCCGCTCACCGGACCGGCACACCAGATCGCTGGCGCTGATGGCCCGCACCAATATCTGGGAGAACATGGGCCGTATCCACGAGTCGAGCCGGGACGCCCGGGCCGCGGTACCGAACTCGGCGGAGAAGGAGGTGTGGAGCCGGGCGATGCTGGCCCAGCATCGGGGTTCGCTGGCCGGGCAGGTCGCGCGGTACCGCGAATCGGTCGCGTTCTACGAGGAGGCTGCCGAGTTGCTGCACCGGATCCGTGCCTACGAGGAAAGCCTGGAAGTGCATTCGTATCTCGCGGCATCGCTGGCGGGCAGCGGCGAACCGGCGCGGGCCCGGCGGGAACTCGCGACCGCGCTGGGCTTCTCGGGGTCCGGTGCGGCGGGCCCGGCGGTGATCGACGATCCGGGGATCCAGCGCAATCACCGGCTGTCCACCATTGCCGCCGTATTGGCCGGGATCGAACTCGTCGAAGGTGATATCGACAGCGGACTCGGGCATTTCCGGCGGGCGCTCGAACTGATCGGCTGGCCGATCCACGAGGCCACACCGGGCCCCGGCCTGCTGCTGACCGGGGCGGCGGCGCTGGCCGCGCATGTGCTGTACGAGCGCGATGATGTGGTCGTGCGGCTGGTGCCCGAACTCGTCGAGCTGGCGCAGCAGCGGTTCGGTTATGTGCTGGATCTACCGCAGCTGGGGGGAGTGGCCTGTGCCGTCGGCTCAGGTCTGCTGCTGCTGGGTGAGCAGCGGGCAGCCGGGGTGGAACTGTTGGCGCTGGCGCCGCGGGTGGTGGCCCGGCAGGACTACCCCGTACTGCGCTGGGACCGGCATCATGATCTATGGCGCGACCGGATCGAGGCCGGCCGGCTGGATAAGGCTGTCGCCGTCGCGGGTGGGTTGCGCCGCGCCGCGGCGGCCGAACGGATTGTGGAACTGGTCCGCGCGGTGGGCGCCCACCGGCCGGGCCCGCCCAGCCGGCCCGCGGCGGGCTGAACGGGTCCGGGGCGCCGCTCAGGCGCGGCGCATATACGACCGCACGGTCAGCGGTGCGAAAACCGCGACGATCGCCGCGGCGCCCACCAGCGACCAGACCATATGGATCCCGATATGCCCGGTGTTCATCAGCTCCCGGCAGGCCCACACCAGATGCGAGACCGGGTTGACGTCAATGAACGCCTGCAACCAGCCCGGCATGGTTTCCTTGGGGACGAAGGCGGGCGAGGCGAAGGTCAGCGGGAACATCACCAGCATCGAATAGCCCTGCACCGCTGAGGCTTTGTTCGCGATTACGCCGAAGAACGCCCAGATCCAGCTGGTGGCGAACGAGCAGACGACGACCAGCAGTACGGCCGCCGCCACACCCGCGACATTCGGCCGGTAGCCCATGATCAGGCCCATCACCACGGTCAGCACCGAGGCGATACCGTAGCGGACCATATCGGCGGTGAGTGCCCCGGACAGCGCCGAGATCCGCGCTATCGGCAGGGATTTGAACCGGTCGAAGACGCCTTTCTCCATATCCTCCTTCAGCTGTACTCCGGTGACCACCGAGGTCATCACCACGGTCTGCACGAGAATGCCCGGAATGATCACCGGCAGATAGCTCTGGACGTCACCGGAGATGGCGCCGCCGAAGATATAGGTGAACATCAGCGTGAAGATCACCGGCTGGATGACCACGTCGAAGAGTTGTTCGGGATTGTGCTTGATTTTGAGCAGGCCGCGATAGGCCATGGTCAAAGTGTTGTCCACGGTCCGGCGCAGGCCGATCCGTCCGGTCGGTCCGGGTACCGGCGGCACCGGTGTGGTGACGGGTTCGAGGAGGGTGGTGGTCATGCCGCTGTCCGTTCGGTATCGGTATCGGCCGGGTGGCCGGTGAGGGTGAGGAAGACCTCGTCGAGGCTGGGTTTGGTCACGCTGATCTCGTCCACCGCGATATCGCGTTCGCGTAACCGGACCAGTAGTTCGGTGGTGTCGTTGGGATCGGGCAGGGCGGCGGTGAGCCGGCCGGCCTCCGGTGTCGGCTGCGGTTCGCTGCCCAGTACTTCGGCGATGATCCGGCGGGCGGCGTCGAGTTGGGTGCTCACCGCGAGTGTGAGGTGCAGCGAGGATCCGCCGATCGAGGATTTGAGTTCGTCGGCGGTCCCGTCGGCGATCACCCGGCCGTGATCGATCACCGCGATGCGGTCGGCGAGCTGGTCGGCCTCGTCGAGATACTGGGTGGTGAGCAGCACCGTCGTACCGTCGCGAACGAGTTTGCGGATGGTTTCCCACATCTGGGCGCGGGTGCGCGGGTCGAGTCCGGTGGTGGGTTCGTCGAGGAAAAGCAGCGGCGGGGTCGCGATGAGGCCCGCGGCCAGGTCCAGCCGGCGGCGCATACCGCCGGAGAAATTCTTCAGCGCTTTTCCGGCGGCCTCGGTGAGTGCGAATTCTTCGAGGAGTTCGGTGGTCCGGCGGCGGGCCGCGGAGCGGCTCAGCCCGAGGAGCCGGGAGAAGATCATCAGGTTCTCGGTGGCGGTCAGGTCCTCGTCCACCGATGCGTATTGGCCGGTGACTCCGATGAGCGAGCGGACGACGGACGGTTCGCGCAGAACATCGTGACCGAAGACGTGCGCGCTGCCGTCGTCGGGCCGCAGCAGCGTGGCGAGCATGCGGATGGTGGTGGTCTTACCGGCGCCGTTCGGCCCCAGGACGCCGTAGACGGAGCCTTGCGGTACCGCCAGGCTCACTCCGTCGACGGCGCGCTGGGTGCCGAACACCTTGACCAGCCCTTTCGCCTCGATGGCGAGCGGCGCGGCCGATACGTGATTCGTCATGGGGGCCATGGTTGCTGTCCCGTCTTGCATGGGCCTTGCACGGCGATTGCGGCAGCCTTTCGTCAATTTTTGTTGACATCCGGTGGATCGTCAATCAAAATTGACATATGACGGAAGCAACCACATTGGCCGCGGCGGCGGGCAGCCCGGACCCCGCGGTGGGGTTACGGGCGGTGCTGGCGCTGCGCAGACTGCTGGACCGGCTCGAGGCCATCCAGGTCGGCAACGCCCGGGATCAGGGCTGGTCCTGGCAGGCCATCGCCGACGCGCTCGAGGTCAGCAAACAAGCGGTCCATCAGAAGTACAACCGGAAAGGCAGGAGTCGGTAGATGTTCGAGAGGTTCACCAAAAGCGCCCGGTCGGCGGTCGTCGCGGCCCAGGAGCACGCCCGGGAACTACGGTCGCCCGATATCCGCGTCGAGCATCTGCTGCTCGGTGTGCTGGAAGAAGCCGAACCGGAACTGCGCAGCATGCTGGAGCGCAACGGGATCGCCCACGATACCGCGCTGAACGAACTCACCGCCGCGGCTCGCGCCGAACCGCTCGGTGCCGAGGACGCCGCGGCGTTACGTTCCATCGGGATCGATCTCGATGCGGTACGCGAAAGCCTGGAAGCCACTTTCGGCGCCGACGCGCTCGATCGTGCCATCTCGCCGGAGGAATCCCGCCGCCTGCGCTTCGGGCATATCCCGTTCAGCCGCGAAGCCAAGAAGGCCCTGGAACTCGCGCTGCGGGAAGCCGTGGCCCGCAAGGACAAAACCATCGAGTCCGGGCATATCCTGCTCGCAGTCCTGCGCACCCCCACCCCCGCCACCACCGAACTACTCGGCGGTGCCGACGCCCTCACCGGGCTACGCGAGCAAGTCCATACCCACCTGGACCGCGCAGCCTGAACCGGCCGGCCCCTCGCCGCCGCAGGCGAGGCAAAGATACCTGAAACCGGCGCGGCTGTGATTAGCATGAGGAATGCAGCTTGTGCTCCGGTTGATCGGGACCGCATTCGCCATCTGGCTGGCCGCGTTGTGGGTCGGCAAAATCGAGGTCGTTTCCCCGCCGGATCAGGGCACCGGCGCGAAAATCGTTGTTCTGCTCGCGGTGGCGGTGGTGTTCACGGTGGTGAACGCCTTCGTGAAGCCGATCGTGAAACTGTTGTCACTGCCGTTGGTGATCGTGACCCTCGGCTTGTTCCTGCTGGTGATCAACGCGTTGATGCTGTGGCTCACGGCGTGGATCACCGAGGCCACCGACTACGGTTTGCGTATCGACGGTTTCTGGGCCGCGCTGCTGGGCGCGATCATCATCACCATCGTGAACTGGGCTATCGGCATCATCCTGCCCGACGACTGAGGCTCAGGCGCCGAGGCCCAGGGCCAGGGCGCTCAGAGCCGACCAGGCCAGCATGGCCAGACCCGAATCGCGGAGGGCAGGGATCAGCTCCAGTCCGTCCTTGCCCGTCCGTACCGGGGTGTTGGCGCGGATCGCGAGGGGAGCGGCCAGCAGTCCGGCGAGCGCCCATGGAGTGCGGGCGACGAGAATCAGGGTCATCAGCAAAGGCGCCGCCAGGAGCGCCAGATGTAACGTGCGGGTTCGGGTGTCGCCTAGTTTCACGGCGAGGGTGGTTTTCCCGGTTTCCGTATCGGTCGGGATATCGCGCAGGTTGTTCGCCACCAGCACCGCGCAGGAGAAGGAGCCCACCCCGACCGCGAGCGCGAGCCCGGCCCAATCGATTCGTTCTGCCTGGACGAACTGGGTGCCGAGAACAGCCACGAGTCCGAAGAACACGAAGACGGCGATCTCGCCGAAACCGCGGTAGCCGTACGGTTTGCTGCCACCGGTGTAGAACCAGGCGCCGGCCAGGCAGACTGCGCCGATCAGGACGAGCCACCAGGCCGAGAAGGCGGCCAGGACCAGGCCCAATACCGCGCCCAGGGCCAGGCTTGCCACAGCCGCGCCGCGGACCGCGGCGGGAGAAGCCGCACCGGAGCCCACCAGGCGTAGCGGGCCGACACGTTCGTCGTCGGTGCCGCGTATCCCGTCGGAGTAGTCGTTGGCGTAGTTCACCCCGATGATCAGCGCCATCGAAACGCCCAGCGCCAGCAGCGCTTTCCACCAGACCGCACCGTCGATGGCGGCCGCGGCGCCGGTTCCGGCGATAACGGGGGCGATCGCGTTCGGCAGAGTCCGGGGCCGGGCGCCCTCGATCCATTGTGCTGCGGTAGCCATCCTCGCAGCCTAATCCGCGCGACCGGGGCAAGCGCATCCGCAGACCGTCGCAACGGTACTTGCCCGATCGGGCGTTCGGGGGCATTCTCGAGATCGTTGGACTGATCTTCCTTTCGGCGGGTAGTCGCTCGCCGAGGCCACAACGGAGGAGAGGAGCCCACCATGGCGGAGCGCAAGCTTTCCCGGACGGCCGAACCAGGCACTTTCGGGGAGATGTCGGAGGCCGACCGTGCCGAACAGGACGCACCGGCCTATCCCGACGACGCCCCGGACACCGATATCGATCCGCGTTCGGTGCCGGACGACATCCCGGTTCCGGAGGATGCGGTGCCGTCTCCGGTCAGTACCCGGGATGTGTGGCACGCCGATCCCGTCGATATCGCCGAACAGTCCATCCCGGTACCCATGGGCGACGACTACGACGATGCCTACGCCGACGAGGAGCCCTGAACGGGCACCGGAGCGGCCGAGCTGTGCCGTCCCCGTCCGCCTGAGCCGCCGATACAGGCCGACGGCGGGCCGCGTTGCATGTAACCGGGCACAGCCGGCAGCGTCCGGATGGCGACGCCGACTTCCGGGGTCGGTGCACGTTCGCGACGCGTGGAACAAGATCCCCGGGCACCCCACACTCTCGACGGGCTCGTCAGGGGTCCGCCGGATGTTCGGCCGGGCGTCGAGATATCGGCCGATGCCGCACCGCAGCACCTGGAGCCGTGTGAGCCGGCGCGCTTCAGCTCGGTGAGCGGTGCGTAAGCGGTCCGTTCAGGACACCGAACCCGCGAGCAGGTATTTGCGGAGTCGGGCGCGGTCGGGTTTCCCGGGGCCCAGTAGCGGGATGTCGTCGACGAGCGTGAGTTCGCGGGGCGCCGCGGCGGCGTCCAGTTCGGCCAGCACGTGGTTGCGCAGGTCGTCCAGCGTGGGTGCGGCACCCGGTGCCGGTACCACCACGACGGCGACCCGTTGCCCGAGGCGTTCGTCGGGCAGGCCCAGGACCACACATTCGGAGACGGCGGGGTGGGTCGCCAGGACTGCCTCCACGACCTGAGGTATCACCAGCAGTCCGCCGGTGGAGATCGCTTCGTCCAGCCGGCCCTGTACGTGCAGGACCCCGTCGGTGAACACGCCCGCGTCGTCGGTGCGGAACCAGCCGGGTTCGGCGAAGGCGGGATGGTCGGGCATGTTGCGGTAACCGGCGGCCAGCATATCGCCGCCGAGCAGGATACGGCCGCCTTCGATACGGACGCGGGCACCGCGCAGCGGGACACCGTCGTATACGCACCCGCCGCAGGTTTCGCTCATTCCGTAGGTGCGCACGATATTGATACCGGCGTCGCGGGCCCGCTCGTAGAGCGGTAGCGGGGTGGCGGCTCCGCCGATCAGCACCGCGTCCAGTTCGGCCAGTGCGGCGGTCGCGGCGGGCGCGTCGAGCACCTTGACCAGCTGGGTCGGCACCAGCGAGGTGTAGCGGCGCTCCCCGCGCATACCCGCGATCGCCCCGGCGAGGGCTTCGGGCAGGAAACCGCCGGAGACGTCCACAACGGTGGTTTCCGTATCGGCGAGCAGCGAACGCAGCAGGACCTGCAGGCCGGCGATGTGATGGGTGGGCAGCGCCAGCAGCCAGCTGCCCGGGCCACCGAGCCGTTCGTGGGTGGCATCGCCGCTGGCGCGTAAGGCGGACGCGGTGAGCATGGCGCCCTTCGGTACGCCCGTGGTCCCGGAGGTGGTGACGACCAGCGCGATATCGTCGTCGATCGGTTCGCCGGGCGCGAGCGCGTCACTCAGCCGGTGCGCTTCGCGCCGATCGCTGGCGGGCACCGGCAGCCACGCGGCCGAACCGCTTCCGTCGAGCACCTGCCGCAGGTGCGGGAGTACATCGCTGACTCCGCCGCCGGTGGGTATGGGCAGGGTACGCAGGGTTTTCGTCACGGCCACGCCTTGCCGGCGGAAAACCGGGAAACCATGGTGCGCTCGCTGTACTCGCTCACGGCTGCGATGGTGTCACGTCGGCCGGTCCGTGGACAGCGGGGGACGGTGCTGCCGGTGCAGAGCGCCGGAGCCGGGTGATCGGATGAGGCTGGGCCAGGCATGGAACTGCGATTCACTCGTCGGACGGTACGAAAGCGGTCGCACCGGGCGTCGGTGATCGGGCGGCCATCCGATCGTATCGTCGCGCGCAGGGCCCTGGGTTGGCAACCCGGTAGAACCCGGAGCCCGGTCCCGGTCAGCGGTTGTCCCGCCGCAGCGGATGCTCCTCCGGTATCTCGACCAGCACGATCGGCACGCCGTCGGGATCTTTCAGCCACATCTCGATCAGCCCCCAGGGTTCGGTCACCGGGGCTCGGTCGATCGCGACCCCGCGCAACGTCAACTCGACCGCGACGGCACCGAGGTCACGTACCTGCAACCAGATCGCTCCCGCGAACCCCCGCGGATCGGTAGCCGCGCCGCCGTGCCCCGCGACCTCGATCAGCGACTGCCCGGCAAAGAACACCGTGCCGCCCGGGTACTCCCGGAAAACGGCCAGACCCAAGGAGTCCCGGTAGAAGGCGAGGGTGGTCGCATAGTCGCGCGGGCGCAGAATGATCCGGCTGCTGAGGATATCCACCCTGACCAAGTGTAGGGGCGCCACCGCGGGTGTCGCGGGACCCGCCCGCCGATGCCGCGCCGCCGCGTTTCGGCGACAATCGGCCCCGTGACGCTCTACCTGCCCGACCTCGCGGAGATCAGGGCCGTTGCCCTGCGCGCACCGTTGCGTAACTGGCATCCGAGCGCCAGGGACTGGCTTCTCGGCAAGCTCGACCAGCCGTTGGACGATTGGGACACGCGAGCATTCCTGACGGTTCCGGGCATCGTCTGGACGGTCTCGAGTGACACCTGCGCGACCGGGCGGCTCAGCGCCCCCGAGAACGTGACATACGACCACCGCTACCGCGAATTCGTGTTCCGTCAGCCTCGTGACGAGGAGGAACTCGCGGCGATCATGAGCGCCGACTCCGAAGAGGTGTTCGGCTGCTACCGGTTCGACGGCCTGAACCGCTGGACGTCACTGAGCGTCGCCGCCTGGGCCGAGGACAAGGAGGTCATCGTGGGATACCTCCGTCATATCCTCGCCACCGGGGGCAACTCGGAGATCCTCGACTGCCTCGGGCAGTACGAGGCGTATCTGTCCAGTGCGGAGTTCGATACCTACCTCCACGATTTCGGACAGCATCTGGCCACCCGCGAGCGCGGGGGCGGTGCAGCCGGGCCGTGATGGGCTTCTCACCGGCCGGCTGCCCCGCAAGCCCGATAGCAGTCACCGAACTCCGGAACGGGCCGATTCAGAAGTACCAGGGGTAGGGCGACCAGTCGGGGGCGCGTTTCTCCAGGAAGGAGTCGCGGCCTTCGACGGCTTCGTCGGTCATATAGGCCATCCGGGTGGCTTCACCGGCGAAGAGTTGCTGGCCGACCAGTCCGTCGTCGGCGAGGTTGAAGGCGTATTTGAGCATGCGCTGCGCCTGCGGCGATTTTCCGTTGATCGCCGCAGACCATTCGAGGGCCACGTCCTCGAGTTCGGCGTGGTCGACGACGGCGTTCACCGCGCCCATGGCGTGCATTTCCTCGGCGGTGTAGGCGCGGCCGAGGAAGAAGATCTCGCGGGCGAACTTCTGGCCCACCAGTTTGGCCAGGTAGGCGCTGCCGTAGCCGCCGTCGAAACTGCCGACGTCGGCGTCGGTCTGCTTGAACCGTGCGTGTTCGCGGCTGGCCAGGGTGAGGTCGCAGACCACGTGCAGGCTGTGTCCGCCGCCGGCGGCCCAGCCGTTGACCAGGGCGATCACCACCTTGGGCATGAACCTGATGAGCCGCTGCACCTCGAGGATGTGCAACCGGCCGGCGCGGGCTTTGTCCACCGTCTCCGCCGTGTCTCCGCTGGCGTACTGGTAGCCGCTGCGGCCGCGGATCCGCTGGTCGCCGCCGGAGCAGAAGGCCCAGCCGCCGTCCTTGGGGCTCGGTCCGTTACCGGTGAGCAGGATAGCGCCGACGTCGGAGGTGGTACGGGCGTGGTCGAGTACCGCATAGAGTTCGTCGACCGTATGCGGCCGGAAGGCGTTGCGCACTTCGGGACGGTCGAACGCGATCCGGACGGTGCCCTGTTCGGTATGCCGGTGGTAGGTGATATCGGTCAGGCCCTCGAACCCGGCCACGTCGCGCCACAGCGTCGGATTGAACGTCATGGGGGTGATTACACCAGGCCCGGTGGTGCCGCGTTGACTTCACCACAGTTCGGCCGAATTGTTTGGACGCCGTAAAACCCCGGGTTACGGTGCTTGTATGACCGAGCAGACCCGACCGAGGATCGACGAAAGCGCTGTCGACGAGGATCGGTACGAGCGGCACGGGGGTTTTCCGAAGATCACCCCGGCCCAGGTCGGCCCGGAGTTCGGTGAATTCGTGGCGGGGATGCGCACCCTGCAGGACCTGACGGTTTCGGTGGACGCCCCGGACGAGGTCTATCGCGAAGCCCGCGATCGGGTGAACGCCCTGATCGAACTGCTCGAACCGTATCGGGCGCCGGAACAGCAAGGCCCCGCCGGCCGGGCCGTGGAGTTGCCCGGGCGCGGCAGCCTGCTCCTGCTGCCCTGGAAGACGGTCTCCGCCGGCCCGGACGGCATCGTGATGAAAGGCGTGTTCCGCCGCTATCACCTCGGCGGGAACTCGGCCGCGCACGGCGGCGTCCTCCCGTTGCTGTTCGACGACCTCTTCGGGATGACGGTGCACTATGCCGGGCGTCCGATCAGCCGCACGGCCTTCCTTCATGTGAACTACCGGAAAGTGACTCCGCTGGATACCCCGCTGACAGTGCGTGGCCGGGTCGAGCGGATCGAGGGCCGGAAAACCTTCATCAGCGCCGAACTGGTCGATGAGGAGGGCACCGTCCTGGCCGACAGCGAGGGTCTGATGGTGCAACTGCTGCCCTGGCAGCCCTGACCCGTCCGGCCGGCCCGGAGCCGATCGGCCGAGGTGGTCCCGGATCGCCTACCGCCGCACCTGTTTCGGTCGATTGTCCAGTACTGCTCCTGTGCTCCGTAGACAGTTACGGGCGGAAATGCATTCGTGTGGGCGATGCGTATAGTTGCGTTGCCCGTCCATACGAGTACTGATCCGGAGGATCCTTAAATTGGTTGCAGCACTGTCTGAATCCCTGCTCGACGAGGCTACGCGCCCGGCCTTTCTCGCCGACGCCGTCCAGGTCCTGGACGCCGAGGTCTCCGATAAGGGCGGTGCCTCGGGTCTGGCCGTGAAGGGTGGGTACGCGGCGGTCAAGAAGATCAGCCCGTCCATCGTTCCCGACGCCCTCGAATCGCTGGCGCCCAAGCTGCTCGAGCAGCTCGAGCCGTACTGGAACGAGTACAAGGCCGGCGCGGCGGGAAGCTTCGGCGAACTGCTCGCCGCCAAGGGCGACGAGGTGGCCGAGGCCCTGCTGACCGTCACCGATGCGCGTGCCGCGGCCTCCAGCCGGCCCGCTCTGCAGAAGGTGTACAACTCGATGCGTTCCTCGGCCAAGAAGAACGTCATCGAGGCGCTGCCCCGCGTCGGCGACCTGGTGCAGAAGCACGCCGGATAACGATCCGCGCGTAGCGTTTCGGCCGCGTGTACACGCGGCCCGTGGGGGCCTCGACGACGAGGTCCCCAACGGGGGAGTTCCAGGGGGTTCGGGGAGCCGGTCGCCGTCCGGGACCGGCCTCGCCGATGTGAGCAGGGTGACGCAGACGCGGCGATCGGGGTCTGACAGTCTGGAGTCGTGAATCCGTCAACTGCGCAAGCCCGGGTGATCGTCGACGAACTCACCCGCGGCGGGGTGCGGGAAGTGGTGCTGTGCCCCGGTTCGCGTAACGCGCCGCTGGCCTTCGCGCTACAGGCGGCCGATGCGACCGGCCGGCTGCGGTTGCATATGCGCGTCGACGAACGGACAGCCGGATTCCTGGCGGTCGGTCTCGCCATCGCCTCGGGCGCCCCGGTACCGGTGGTGATGACCTCGGGCACCGCGGTCGCCAATCTCGGACCGGCGGTCCTGGAAGCCAACTACGCACGGGTCCCGCTGATCGTGCTCAGCGCCAATCGGCCTTACGAAATGCTCGGTACGGGCGCGAATCAGACGGTCGAGCAACTCGGCTTGTTCGGCAGCCAGGTCCGGGCGACCATAAGCCTCGGGCTCGCCGAAACCGAGTCCGGCCCCGAGTATCCACGGCAGAACAGCGTGTGGCGGTCGGCGGTGTGCCGGGTACTGGCCGCCGCGCGGGGGACGCGTTCGGGCAACGCGGGTCCGGTGCATTTCGATATCCCGCTGCGGGAACCGCTGGTCCCGGAGCCGGGCGCCGCGGAGTTCACCCCCGCCGGCCGCGGCGTGGACCAGCCGTGGACGGCCACGCAGTACGCCACCCTCGACGTTCCTCTCGAGATCGACCTCACCCCGGATACCGTCGTCATCTCCGGTCACGGCGCCGGACTGCGCGAGGAGCTCGCCACCCTGCCCACGGTGGCCGAACCCACCGCACCTGTGCACGGCCCGGCCCTGCATCCATTGGCGCTGCCGTTGCTGAAACCGCGGCAGGCGATCATCACCGGCCGCCCGACCCTGCACCGGCAGGTGTCCAAGGTGCTCGCCGACCCCGAGGTGACGGTGTACGCGCTGACCACCGGCCCACGCTGGCCCGATGTCTCGGGCAATGTGGTCGGAACCGGTACGCGCGCCGTGACCAGCGGTGCGCCGACCGCGCAGTGGCTGGACCGCTGCCGGGAACTGGATCGGCGGGCCCGTGCCGTGGTGCGTGACGAACTCGCCCGCCATCCCAAACCCACCGGACTGCATGTGGCCGCGGTGGTCATGGACGCGCTCCGCGACGGCGATCAGCTGCTGCTGGGCGCATCGAATCCGGTACGTGACGCCGCGCTCGTCGCGGCGCCGAAACCGGGTGTGCGCGTGCTGTCGAACCGGGGTGTCGCGGGTATCGACGGAACGGTGTCCGCCGCTGTCGGCGCCGCGCTGCATCATCGCGGCCGGACGATCGCCCTGATCGGTGACCTCACCTTCCTGCACGACGCGTCCGGCCTGCTGATCGGTCGCGGTGAACCCCGACCCGACGATCTCACCATCGTGGTCGCCAACGACGACGGCGGCGGTATCTTCGAACTCCTCGAACAGGGTGACCCCCAGTACGCCGGTGTTTTCGAACGTGTTTTCGGCACCCCGCACGGAATGGACCTCTCCGCACTGTGCGCGGCCTACCGGATCCCGCACCGGCAGGTCGGGCCGGGCGAGCTGGCCGCCGAACTCGCGGGCAGCGGTTCCGGCTTCCGGGTGCTCGAGGTGCTCACCGATCGCTCCGGGCTGCGCGAGCTGCATACCGCGGTCCGCGCCGGAATCGATTCCTAGGCGGCCGGCCGGCTGAGTCCGGATGAGATCGGACCGCCCACCGGCCCGGCGCAGCGGTGCCGCCGGGGACGGCCGCAGGGTCGCCCGGGTGCTGGTTCCCTCACGACATTCTCGCCGCAGGGTCCAGGGAGAGTCGAAATGCTTGTCGACGGACTGTGAGTCCGGCCGGCGATGAGTTTGTGTCTGCGGTCTCGTCACAACAAGCAGCAGCCCTGGATCGAGGAGACCGTATGCACCCCGAGTTCGACCTGTCGCCCGCGGCGGACGCGCTGGCCGATATCGTCACCGCGATCGACGACACCCGGCTCGACGCGCCCACGCCCGCCGATATCCCCGTCCGCGCGCTGATCGAGCACGTGCACGGTTTGGCGGAAGCGTTCCGCGCCGCGGCCACCAACGAATCGCTCGGTGCGTCCGCCGCACCCGAATTCGGCTCCGGTGCCACACTGCCCGCCGAGTGGCGGACTGCCGTCCCGGCGCGGTTGCGTGCGCTGGCGCGGGCCTGGCAGGAGCCCGCAGCGTGGGAAGGAGATACCGAAGCGGGTGGAGTGACGATGCCGGCGCCCGTGGCCGCCCGGGTCGCGTTGGACGAGATCGTCATCCACGCCTGGGATCTGGCGCGCGCCACCGGCCAGGAACTGAAAGTCGACGATGCCGATCTGGCCGTGTTGCTGGAATTCCTGAAAGATACGCCCGTGGAGGGCACCCCCGGCCTCTTCGGCCCGACCGTGCCGATCGGCTCCGCGGCACCGGTATTGCATCGAGTACTGGGATTCACCGGGCGCGACCCATTCTGGCTTCCCCGGCACGGCGATTCGGCGAAACGCGCCGCAAGGTAAGCCGGGCCGGGCGCGCGACCGCCCGAATTCGGCCGTAATTCGCAGATACCCACAGACCGGCGGCGTCGGCGGCGAGGAACGCGTCTGTATTCCGGTCACTGCGTCCGGCGGGCGGGTCCCGCGGTGCGGTCGTGACCGGGCTGCCGGTGGCGCGCGGATACCGGGGTCCGACGGCGTAGGCTGGCGGCGCCATGGTCGCTCTACTGCTCGCCCTCGCCGGGTTCGCGTTCATTGATTCGCTAGATCTGCTGCTGGTAGGGGTTACCGCGGCGATCGTCGTGGACAGCAGACTCGCCCGGAAATCGCCGGTACCCGGCGGGGCGAGTTTCATTGCCGGGGTTTTCGCGGTCACCACCACATTCGGGCTGCTTGCGGTGCTGGGTATCGATTTCCTCACCGATCTGGTGGATTTCGAGCTCACCCCGACGATGCGCACCTGGGGTGCACTGGGTTTCGCGCTCGTATTGCTCGTGATCGCCGCCGTGCCCGCCGGTGCGCAGGCCGAACCGCCGGCGTGGACGGTGACCATCCGGCGTCGCCCCTGGCTGCTCGGTATGGCGGGGATGGTGATCGGCCTGGCGCAGGCGCCGACCGCGATTCCGTACCTGGCCGGGTTGGCGTTGATATCGGCCCGGGATCCGCTGCCGTCGGTGTGGCCGCTGATCGTCATCGCCTATTGCGCGCTGGCATTGCTGCCACCACTGGTGGTTCTCGCGCTGGCCACCCGGCGCACGACGGCTGCCCAGCGGGTCTACCGGACCGTCCTGCGCACGGTGACAACATATGGTCCGCTGTCGGTGCGAATCGTCTTCGTACTGCTGGGGCTGGGCCTCATCGTTGCCGTGGCCCTCGACTACGAGCACCTCTGGTGAATCGGGCCGGGCGGTACGCCGGCTGTCATGTTCCGGTGTGGACGAAAACTCCGGCTGCGGCAGCGGCCGTCGCGCCCTCGGCCGTGGTGCGGACGGCGTGCTCGTCGATGGCATCGCCGCTGGCCAGCAGGCGGTAGTACAGCGGGCCCGAAACGGCGGTGAGTACCGCGCGCGGATCCGTGCCGGGCGGCACCTCGCCCCGGCCGACGGCGTCGCCGATACAGGGCGACCATTCCGCGAGCCGCACATCGTAGAACTGGTGGAGAGCGGCGGCCGCGGCCTCATCGCAGGCTGCCGCGGCGATCACCGCGCGGAAGAGGCGGCCTTGCCGGGGATCGGTGAGAGTTTTCGCCACCAGGCGGGCGTTGGCTTCGAGATCGCCGCGCAAGGTGCCCGTATCGGCGCGCGGCAGCGACTGTTCGGCCATATCGACGAGCAGGTCGGCGATCAATCCGGTCGGCGTGCGCCAGCGGCGGTAGACCGTGGTCTTCCCGACTTCGGCCAGGGCGGCGACTTCGGCGAGGTCGAGTCTCGCGAAACCTTTTTCGGCGAGCAGATCGCCGGCCACTCGGAGCACCGCCGCGCGCACGCGGGCGGTGCGACCGCCGGGGCGAGCTGATCCGGGACCGGCTTCTCCTGATGTCATAACGGGACTCCAGTTTCATTTGTGGGCAGAGTGGTGTACCTTCAGGATTGTTAATGAAACTGTAGACCCTTTAGGAGTCGAAATGGAATACCGCCGCCTGGGAGCCTCCGGCCTGACCGTCCCCGCACTGAGCTTCGGCGCCGGCACCTTCGGTGGTCGCGGAGAGCTGTTCGGAGCCTGGGGGGATACCGACGTCGAACAGGCCCGCCGCCTGGTGGATATCAGCCTGGACGCCGGGGTCACGATGTTCGATACCGCCGATGTGTACTCCGACGGCGCTTCCGAGGAAGTGCTCGGCGCCGCCATCCACGGCCGGCGCGATCGCCTGCTGCTTTCCACCAAGGCGAGCCTGCCCACCGGACCCGGCCCCCTCGACGCGGGATCGGGCCGCAGCCGGTTGATCGGCGCTGTAGAAACCTCGCTGCGCCGGCTCGGAACCGACCATATCGACCTGTTCCAGTTGCACGCATTCGACGCCCGCACCCCGGTCGAGGAGGTTTTGCACGCCCTCGACGACCTGGTCCACGCGGGCAAGATCCGCTATCTGGGCGCCTCCAATTTCGCTGGTTGGCAACTGATGAAATCGCTGGCCGCCGCGGACCGCCACGGTCTCACCCGCTACATCGCCCACCAGGTGTACTACTCGCTGGCGGGACGGGACTACGAGTGGGAGCTCATGCCGCTGGGCGTCGCCGAAGGGGTGGGCGCGGTGGTCTGGAGCCCGCTCGGCTGGGGCCGGCTGACCGGCAAGATCCGCCGTGGCCGGCCGCTGCCGGAGGGCAGTCGGCTGCACCGCACCGCGGAAGCCGGGCCGCCGGTGGACCAGGAACATCTCTACAACGTCGTCGACGCCTTGGACGAGATCGCCGCCGAAACCGGCCGGACCGTCCCGCAAATAGCGCTGAACTGGCTGCTCACCCGCCCGACCGTCGGCACCGTGATCGTCGGTGCGCGTAACGAGGAGCAGTTACGGCAGAATCTCGGCGCGGTCGGCTGGAAACTCACCGCCGATCAGATCGCGCGGCTGGACGCCGCCAGCGCCCTCACCCCGCCCTACCCCTACTACCCGTATTATCGCCTGGCCGATTTCACCCGGCTGAACCCGCCCGCCGTACCGGTGGCAGCGGTTCAGTAGACGTCGCGGACGTAGCGCTTCTCGGTCATCAGCTGTTTCCTGAAGGCCAGAGCGCCGTCCTCGTCCAGATTTCCGTGGATGCGGGCGATGCGCAGCAGGGCCTCGTCGACATCCCCGGCCATCCGCGCGGCGTCACCGCACACATAGAAATGGGCGCCGTCGCGCAACCACGACCACAGCTCCGCGCCGTGTTCGATCATCCGGTGCTGGACGTAGATCCTTTCCCGCTGGTCGCGGGAGAAGGCCAGATCGAGTCGCGAGAGGTGGCCGGAGCGAAACATATCCTCGAGTTCGGTGCGGTAGTAGAAATTCTGCGTCGCGTGCTGGTCGCCGAAGAACAGCCAGTTCTTCCCCGTGGCGCCGAGGGCGCGGCGTTCGTGCAGGAAACCCCGGAACGGCGCGATACCGGTGCCCGGGCCCACCATGATCATCGGCACGCTCGGATCCAGCGGAGGCCGGAAATGCGGGGCACGCTGCAGGAAGATCGGCACGGCCGCGGCGGCGCGATCGGCCAGGAACGTCGAGCACACGCCGCCGCGCCGCGCCGCCGAGCCCGTGACCCGCGGATCGCCGTACCGGACGATCCCGACGGTCAGTTCCACCTGCCGGGGACTGACCAGCGGGCTGGAGGAGATCGAATACTGCCGCGGTTGCAGCTTTTTCAGAATGTCGAGCCACTCCACGAGGTCGGCCCGGAACGGGAAATCGCGCAGCACGTCCACCAGTTGGCGGTCCCACAGATAGCCGGCCAGCTCGTTGCGGTTGTCGCGGCGCAGCAGCTTGGCCAGCCGGTCGCTGGGATTGCGGCCGGCCACGAACTCCAGCAGATCCCGGGAGACCGCGGCGATGTCGTAGTGCGTGCACAGGGCCTGTTCCAACGGCATCTCAGCACCACCCGCGGTGACCGGACGCCGGGCGTCCAGACCGGTCGCATCGAGGAATTCGGCGACCAGCGACGGGCAGTTCACCGGCCACACCCCGAGCGCATCGCCCACCTCGTAACGCGCGTCCGACCCGCTGAGATCGAACGCGATCCGCCGCACCTCCTTGCCGGCGCCGGAGGTCGTCAGCAACTCGTTGCGGGCCAGCCGCGCCGGCACGGGTGATGCACGAGTGAAGGGTGCAGGCGCAGGACGCCGCAAAGGCGCGCTGCGGTCCGGAACGGCCGCCGCGGCACCGCCCTGCGTAGCGGCCGACGACCGACGGTGGAGCGCGCCGCCGATCGTGCCGGCAACTGGGCTGCCGGCGGGCCTGGCCTGATCGCCGGCTCGGGAACGCTCGGCCGCATCCCGCCGGGGCTTGTCGCCGGGACTCGCGCCCGCACCGGCGGTGTCTGCGGCCCGCTCACCGCCGTATCCGCCGAGTGCCGTGATCACCTCGTCCAACCAGGACGAACCGGGTTCGGCGAAATCGGGTTCGCAGTCCACGCGCGGTAGCAGCCGGGTCGCGCCGCGCTCGGCGAACGCCGTATCGAGCCGCCGGCCGTGGCCGCAGAAATCCTCGTAGGAGGAATCACCCATGGCGAACACCGCGAAACGGGTGCCGGTGAGCCGGATCGCGCTGTCCGCGAGCCGGGTCCAGAAATCGGCGCCGTTGTCCGGCGGGCCGCCGTCGCCGAACGTACTGCTGATCACCAGGACATCGCCTGCCAGCGCGGCGAGATCGCAGGAATCCATATCGATCAGCTGCGGCCGGTACCCGGATTCGGTGAGCCGCTGGGCCGCGGTGGCCGCGAACTCCTCGGCGTTTCCGGTCTGTGATGCCCACAGCACCGTTACGGCCGGATCCGTTGTGCTGCCCGGCATTTCCATCGAATCCGGGCGGCCGGCTCGCGAGTACATACCGGCGAGCAGCCCGTCCACCCACAGCCGGCTCTGCTCCGACAACGGCGCGGTTTCCGGAAGGACGGGCTGCCCCGACACCGGCAGGGACTGTAGTGCCGCCAGATATCCACCGAGGTAGATCCGCTCGGCTTCGCCGAGGGCGGGCGAGGCCGCCGTGTCCAGGCCGAGAATCGCCGCGAGCGGGTGGATTCCGGGGCTTGCCGCACGCTCTTGCCGGCTCCCCGCCGTCACCGGAGATCCGGCGGGAACCACCGGTGCGACCCGGCGCAGCGCGACGGCGCACGCCTTGAACTCCGGTTGCAGCGAATCGACGTCCACCGCATCGTTGGTGACCGCGTTGACGGTCAGGTACTCGCCGTGTTCGTCGTTCCAGTGGAACGGGGCGAAACATCCCCCGGGCAGGACCCGGTCGCTGATCCGCACGGGTAGTACGGCGCGACCCCGCCGGGAGGTGATCTCCACCAGTTCTCCCGGGGCGAGCCCCAGTTCACGGGCATCGTCGGGATGGACCTCGGCGAACGGCTCCGGATTCAGTTTGCTGAGCTTGCCGATCCGGCCGGTTTTGGTCATCGAATGCCACTGGTGTTGCAGGCGACCGGTATTGAGCAGGAACGGGTAGTCGTCATCCGGCATCTCCGCCGGCGGCATATGCGGGCGCGGCCAGAAGACGGCACGGCGCGTGGGGGTGGCAAACGCCAGGCGGGGGCGGTGCCCGCTGGCGTCGACGAAGGGTTCCCGGCCGCTCCCTTCGTTGAGGTAGCGGATGGGGTTGCGGCGCTGCGCCGGGTCCGGGCACGGCCATTGCATCGGACCCTCGCGCAGCCGCTCGTGGCTCATACCGCGCAGGTCGTAGCCGGTGTCCGGATTGGCGAAGCGGCGGATTTCGTCGAAGACCTCGGCCGCGCACGCGTACTCGAACCCGGGAAAGCCCATGGCCGTCGCCACCTGAGCGATGAGCTGCCAGTCCGGCCGTGCCGCACCGGCCGGTTCGACCGACTGCCGCTGCAATGTCACGGTGCGTTCGGAATTGACCACGGCGGCATCCGACTCGGCCCACAGCGTGGCGGGTAACAGCAGGTCGGCATAGGTATTGGTGGCGGTGTCGGTGTAGGCGTCCTGGGTGATCACCAATTCGGCGGCTTCCAGCCCCGCGATCACTGTTTTGCGATTCGCCACCGTGGCAACCGGGTTGGTGCAGATGATCCAGGCTGCTTTGATCGTGCCGGCCGCGAGCCGGCGGAACATTTCCACGGTGCCCGGCCCGGCCTCGGCGCGGATGGTTCCCGGCGGCAGGTCCCAGGCAGTTTCCACGAAGGTCCGGTCGGTGGGGGACAACACGCTGCGCTGTCCGGGCAGCCCCGGACCCATATACCCCATTTCCCGGCCGCCCATGGCATTCGGCTGGCCGGTCAGCGAGAAAGGCCCGCTACCCGGCCGGCAGATGGCGCCGGTGGCCAGATGCAGATTGCACAATGCGTTGGTGTTCCAGGTGCCGTGGGTGGATTGATTCAGGCCCATCGTCCACAGGCTCATCCATTCGCCCGCCGCGCCGATCCACCGGGCCGCGGTGCGGATATCCGCCGCGGCCAGGCCCGTGATCGCGGCGACCCGGTCCGGGGTGTAGGCGGCGAGGAAATCCGGCATCGCGGCCCAGCCCTCGGTGTGCTCGGCGATGAACTGCTCGTCGATATCACCGGCCTCGACCAGCAGTTGCAGCAGCCCGTTGAGCAGTGCGAGATCGGTTCCGGGCCGGATCTGCAGGAACAGATCCGCGCGGGCGGCGGTATCGGTTCGCCGCGGATCCACCACGATCAGTTTTGCGCCGGACTTCAGCCGTTCGGCCATGCGCAGAAAGAGGATGGGGTGGCAATCGGCCATATTCGCCCCGATGACGAAGAACAGGTCGGTGCGGTCGAAATCATCGTAGGAACCGGGCGGCCCGTCCGCGCCCAGCGACTGCTTATAGCCGGTTCCGGCGCTGGCCATGCACAGCCGGGAGTTGGCCTCCATGTGCGCGGTCCGCAGAAACCCTTTGGCGAGCTTGGTGGCCAGATACTGCGCCTCCAGCGACATCTGCCCGGAAACGTACAGGGCGATCGCGTCGGGCCCGTGCTCGTCCAGGATCGCCCGTAACCGCGCCGCGGCCTCGGTCACGGCCTCGTCCACCCCGACCGGCTCCGGCTCGGCCCCGCGCCCGGGACGGCGATACGCGGTGGCCATCCGGCCCGGCGCCTGCATCAGTTCGAGGTGGGTGGCGCCCTTCGTACACAGCCGCCCGGTATTCGCCGGATGTAGTTTGTCGCCGCTGACCTGCGCGATCACCGGAGATCCGGTGGTGCCCGGCGTGGTGGTGACCTCGATTCCACAGCCCACTCCGCGGTACGAGCACGCCGTTCTGGTCTTGCCCGGCCGCGGGTTGCTGTATCCACCGGCCGTAGCCGAGGCTCCGGCGTGATCGCGCGGCGCCGCCGCCTCCGAGCCCGATTCGCGTGGGCCGTATCCCGCGGGCGCAACCGAGGCCCCGGCGTGGCCGGATCGCCCGGCCGTATCCGGGCCGGACTGACTCGTGTCGTATCCCTCGGACATGTCCCCGATGGTGCCCGCGGGCGGTTTCCCCCGGTTTGCCCGATGTTATCGCCGCATCACATTCCACTTCACCGGCGAAAATCACAGCTGTGAGGAAAATGAACCGGTGCGTCAGCTACCGAGTTTGTATCCCCGGTGCAGCGCGACCACCCCGCCCGTGAGGTTGCGCCATTTCGCCCCGGCCCAGCCCGCCTCCGCGACCCGGCGGCCCAGTTGCCGCTGATTCGGCCAGGCGCGGATGGATTCGGCCAGGTAGACATAGGCGTCCGGATTACTGCTGACCGCCCGCGCGACCCGCGGCAGTGCCTTCATCAGGTATTCCATGTAGACCGTCTTGAACACCGGGATCACCGGGGTGGAGAACTCACAGATCACCAGCCGGCCCCCCGGTTTGGTGACGCGGAGCATCTCCCGCATCGCGAGATCGATATCGGCGACATTGCGCAGGCCGAACGAGATCGTCACCGCGTCGAAGGAATTGTCGGCGAACGGTAGCGCCATGGCATCACCGGCGACCATCGGTACCTTGCGGAACCGTCCCGCGGCGAGCATGCCCTGGGAGAAGTCGGTGGCCACGCACCAGGCTCCCGATTTGCCCAGTTCCACGGTGGAGACACCGGTCCCGGCCGCCAGATCGAGTATCCGCTCGCCGGGCCGCGGGGCGATGGCCCGCCGGGTCATCCACCGCCAATATCGGTCCTGCCCGGCCGAGATGACGGTATTTGTCAGGTCGTATCGTCGCGCCACCCCGTCGAACATCGAAGCGACCTCGTGCGGTTGCTTGTCCAACGAGGCCCGAACCGATTGCGTTTTCGCCACAGCCCGACCCTACTCGGCGCCCCCGTCGTATCCACGAGCCGACAGGGCCACATCTGGTGGGCGCCGGTAGCTCGAGAGGCGGGCCCGTCGGCCACAGTTGTGCATGTCGGTCGCGGTGGGTTGTTCGGTCGTGCCGTGGGCCGGTCGGTCACGGGCCGGGGGACGGGGCGGGCCCGGCGGCACCCGGACACCGAAGAATCCGCCGGCAATGGGGAGTCCGTCACCGGTCTGGCGCCCACGATCTGGGCCGGTTGCGTTGCCGTCGTGGAGTTCTGCCCGCACCACCGGGGCCGCACCTGTGGCGTGCGCGCACCGATCAGGCCGAACGCGACAGCTGGTACTCGATGCCGGTCACCTCGGTGTAGTGGCCCATGAGCTCGGTGCACAGGGCCGGCCAGGTGCGGTGCAGCACCGATTTCCGGGCGGCCGCACCGAACCGGGCGCGTAGCTGCGGATCGCGCAGTGCCGCCACGGCGCCCGGCAGCAGTTCGGTGAACTCCGCGACCGGCAACAGGTAGCCGTTGCGGCAGCCGGCGATGAGATCGCGAGGGCCGCCGGCGTCGGGGCCGATCACCGGTACCCCACAGGCCAGGGCCTCCTGGACGCCCTGGCAGAAGGTTTCGTGTTCGCCGGGATGCACCATCACGTCCAGACTGGCGTAGGCCTGCGCGAGTTCGTCGCCGCCGAGTTCGCCGGTGAAGACCGCGTCCGGCAGCAGTGCAGCCAGCTTCGGCCGTTCCGGTCCGTCGCCGACGATCACCAATCGAATGCTCGGATCACCGGCCAGCACCGCGAGCCGCTCCACATGTTTTTCCGGCGCCAACCGGCCGACGAAGCCCACTACGAGCCGACCTTGTCCGCCGAGCCACTCGTCGCGCAATCGCGGGTTGCGGGCGGCCGGGTCGAACCGCGCCGCGTCGACTCCGCGCGCCCACCGGTGCACGCGCGGAATACCGTGCCGGGCCAGACTCTCTGCCGCGGCGCTCGACGGCGCCAGGGTGCGGGTCGCGCCCTCGTGGATCCGCCTGGTCCACCCCCACGCCGCGCGTTCGGCCAGACCGAGCCCGTAACTCTTGGCGAAGCCCGCCACATCGGTCTGGTACACCGCGATCGCGGGCAGGTCCAGCCGCAGCGCGGCGGCCAGACCGCCGGCGCCCAGCAGGAACGGGGACGCCAGATGCACCACATCGGCATCGAAATCGTCCAGTACCCGCACCATTCCCGGTTGCGGCAGTCCCACGGGCAGCGAACTGATCTTCGGCACCATCACCGCGGGTACCCGGTGCACCGGAAACCGGCCGTGCCGCCGCGGCGCGGGAGGACGTCCGCGCAGCGTATCCGGCGCGATGACGAGTGCCTCGTGTCCGTGCCGGTCCAGATGCTCCAGCACCCGCAGGACCGAGTTCACGACGCCGTTCATATTCGGGAGGAAGGACTCGGCAACGATGGCTACGCGCACACGGGTCAGTCTGCGGGGTCGCGGGCCCCCGGGACGCGTCGCCGATATGACACCGGGTCGAAGATCCGGCGAACACTCATCGAACCGGTTTCCGCACGCAACAGCAGCCACAAGGTGGGCAGCGTCAGTGCCCAGACAGTGGCGAGGACCGACAGCGCCGGTGGTATCGCGACCCGCACATCGCGGCCGGCCACGCGTACCAGATCCGGGTCGGCGCGGTTGTATTCGACATTGATCCGTTCACCCGCGGTCAGGTTGGTCGGGTACAGCACGCCGACCTTGGGGTTGTGGGTCACGCCGTCCGGCGTGACGTACATCACCGCCGAACGCAAACGGCCGGCCGACAGCACCTCACCCGTTGTTTCGCCCTTGTCGGATTCGATCAGGTAGTCGTTGCGCCAGGCCGCGAGGACCAACAGCACCACCAGCACGCTCACCGAAACGGCGGCGATCAGCACGCCGAGGCGGATCCGCCGCAGCCGCTCGGCCCGCGCCGGAGAATCGGGCGGCACGGACTGCGCGGGCACTCTATCCGCCGGCAGGGATTCTGCCGGCACATTCTCCGCCGACACGGATTCTGCGGGCGAACTCCCCGCCGGGGCGGATTCAGCGAGTTCCGGCTCGGCCGGTTCGCCCAGCTCGTGCACGGGATCGGGCGGCTCGGCCACATCAGCCTGGTCGGGCACGCTACCTCCTTTCGGATTCGATCCCTGCCGGTGGTCCGTGACCGGTGCCGGCGGATATCCAGATCGCGACGAAAGCCATGGGCCCCGCTCGCCGCAGCAGCACCGGGGCCACGGCACCGCAACAGCCTAACGGGCGTCCCCGCGCGTGGTGTCCGGGTCCGGGTGGCGCCGGCGCCGGTCGGCCCGGGCGTCGAGTTGCCGATAGGCGCGTACGGTGTCGTCGCGCACGAGGGCGGCGTCACAGGGTTGCCGAGTCACCTCGATGGCCGGCGGGACCTCGGGGTGCGGGTCGCCCCGTGTTGCCGGGCGCTCGAAGGCGCGGTGCCGCCGGCTGAGCGCCGGGCGGAAATGAGCGGAAGGTGAGTGCGGCAGGTTCGGCTACTGTGGGCGCTCATGGCCCGCAAATTCGGCTTCACACTGACCTATCCGATCCCGGTCGCCGAACTCCACGCCGCGCTCACCGGGGAAGAACTGTGGCGCGACCGCTTCGCCGGTGCGGAGACAGCCACTCTCGATCTGACCCATCCGGGCGGACCGGGCACCATCCGGCTCGCGATGAGCGAGAAGATCCGCCCGGAGAAGATCCCCGGCATCGTTCGCAAGGTCCTCAAAAGCGATCTGGTCGTGACTCGCGTGGACAACTGGCAGCCGCTCACCGGTGATACCGCCGAGGGCACCTTCGAGGGCACCTCGTCGGCCATCTCCTCGGAGATGACCGGAACCTACCGGCTCCGGCCCGCGGGCGACGGCTCCGAACTGGAGGTCTCCGGTTCGGTGAAGGTCAAGGTCCCCCTGGTCGGCGGCGCCATCGAACCCCTGGCCGAACAGTTGCAGCGGCGAGTGGTGGAAAGCGAACGCAAATTCGTCCTGAAATGGTTCGCCGAGCGCGCTAACGCCTGATCCCCGCCACCCACCCCTGCCTGCCGCCCGTGAACATCGCGGGCGGCAAGCAGGAACCGAAACCCTGTGTGCGGCGGTGCGCCGAGATCACCGGGCCTCGGCGAGCAGGCTCGCGTCCGGATTTCCGGAATCGCCGACGCCCTCGCTCCCGGACCGGCGTCCGCACCTCAGCGCCCTTCGCCGGGCGCCTCCATCGCGGCGGACGGGTCGAACTCTTTGGGCTCGACCATGACGAGCCAGTTCCCGGAGTTGTCCCGGAAAACGGCCTCCACACCGTAGGGCCGCTCCGACGGCGGCTGCACGAAATCCACGCCTTTGGCCGTCAACTCCTTGTACGCCTGCTGGCAGTCCTTCGTCGTGAGCCCCAGTGAACCGTGGGTGCCGTTGGCCAGCGACCGCCGGATCGCCTCGGCGAGGTTGTCGTCCAGCGGCGGGCCGGGCACCATCAGGGTCACCTCGAGTTCCGGATGGTCCGGTTGGGCCACGGTCACCCAGCGGAAACCGTTGTCGCCCATCTGCACATCGGCGGTCTCCACGAAGCCGAGGGTGTCGATGTACCAGTTCTTCGCCTCGGTCTGATCGGTCACGTACACCGTGACCAGCGAAATATTGGTGATGATCGGGGTCATGAGATGAGCCTAGGCAGGTCGTGAAGGCTGTGGCTTCTCCGAAATTGCGGTGTCCGGCCGACGGTCGGACAGCCCGTGCATGAACACATAACAGCCGGCGATCCGCGGCGCGCCGTCGGCGAATTTCGCCTGGTACTCCGACGGTGAAACCCCCACCAGATCGGTGAACTTGCGCGAGAACGAGCCCAGGCTGGTGTATCCGACGAGCAGGCATACCTCGGTTACCGTCGTATTGGTGGCGCGCAAGAGATCCTGCGCTCGTTCGATCCGCCGTTCGGCCAGATACAGCGCGGGCGTGCGACCGTAGGTCGCGGCGAAACAACGCAGGAAGTGGAACTTCGAGACGCCCGCGGCCGCGGCCATCCCGTCCAGGTCCAGCGGCCGTGCGTACTCGCGGTCGATGAAGTCACGCGCCCGCCGCAGATGTGGGAGCAGATCCTCGGGAACCGGCCGCGACGCCATCGTCTACCCGAACGGTACGAGTTCGTCGAAACGCATCGACGCGCGTCCGGCGGTCCGCCACGCCCGCGCCGTCAGATCCAGATCCTCGTCGGTGACCAGATTGCCCATCACCCGGACCGCGGTGCGCTGCAGAACTTTCGAACGCATCACCGGCGGTCCGCCCATCGGCACCATCCGCGGGTGGGTCGCCAGTCCGGCGATCCGGCGCGCCACCGAGTACGTGCGCCCGTACTTACGGCGCAGCACATCCGGCCACAGCCGGGTGAGGTCGGGCTCGTCCAGTAGCCCGGCGAGCATATGCCCGCCTTCCAGCCCGTAGTCGATACCTTCGCCGTTCAACGGGTTCACACAACCGGCGGCATCACCCACCAGCGCCCAGTTGCGGCCCGCGATATTCGACACCGCCCCACCCATCGGCAGCAGGGCCGAGGACACCGCCCGCAGGGAGCCGGTCAGCTCCCATTCGTCGCGGCGCAGCGCGGTGTAGTGCTCCAGCAGTGGTTTCAACGCGATATGCGAGGGCCGCCGCTCGGTCGCCAAGGAACCGACCCCGATATTCACCTCGCCGTTGGCGAGCGGGAAAACCCAGCCGTAGCCGGGTACCAGCTCTTCCTCGGCGTTACGCAGTTCCAGATGCGAGGTGATCCACTGGTCGGCACTGCGCCCGGAGGCGATATAGGCGCGCGCGGCCACCCCGTACGCGTATTTGCGGTGCCAGGTGCGGCCGAGTTGTTTACCGACCGGGGATCGGACACCATCGGCCACGACCAAGGTCGCACAGCGGATCTCCGCCGTCCGCTCACCGGAGCGCACCACGACCCCCGTGACCCGGTCGCCGTCGCGCACCACGTCGACGACCTTGGTGCCGTCGAACATCCGGGCACCGGATTTCACGGCGGTATCACGCAGTTTGTCGTCCAGTTCGGTACGCGGAATCGCGCTGCCATAGGTCGGGAAGGAACCGGCCGGCCACGGCAGTAGAGCCTCGCGTCCGAATCCGGTCATCCGCAGACCGTGGTTGACGGTATGTGCGCGGACCCATTCACCGAGACCCAGATGTTCGAGTTCGGCGGTGGCCCGCGGGGTCAGCCCGTCCCCGCAGGTCTTGTCGCGCGGGAACTCCGCGGAATCGAGCAGTAGTACATCGCGACCCGCCCGGGCGGCCCAGGCCGCCGCCGCGGAACCCGCCGGACCGGCACCCACCACCAGCACCTGCACGTGTGCGGGCAGCGGCCCCCGGTCGCTATCGGCTGGTGTGGCTTCGGGTGCACCCATGCGGACAATAGTTACAGGCCGCGGTCTGCGCTGTCGATGGCGGTACGGTGCCAGCATGAGTGACGGTGTTCATGGGCGCTGCGGCATGGACACGCTAGGTTCATCACCGTGGGGTCGGACGCGTCCTTGGGAGAAGGTATGAGCACATCTGCTGTGAGCGAAGCCGGCACGGTGGTGGCGGGGGTGGACCTCGGAGACGCCGCCCTCGCCGCGACAGTGCGCGAAGGACTCGACCGGGTGGAGGAGTTACTGGTCGAGGAATTGTCGGCCGGCGCGTCTTTCCTGCAGGAGGCCGCGCTGCATCTGGCCAGGGCCGGAGGTAAGCGGTTCCGCCCGCTGTTCACCATTCTGACCGGCCAGCTCGGCCCCCGTCCCGATGATCCGGAGCTGATCACCGCCGGAACCGTCGTCGAACTGGTGCATCTGGCCACGCTGTACCACGACGACGTGATGGATGAGGCCACCATGCGGCGCGGCGCGCCGAGCGTGAACTCCCGCTGGGGCAACAGCGTGGCGATCCTGGCCGGCGACTACCTGTTCGCCCATGCTTCCCGGCTCACCTCCACCCTCGGGCCCGACGCGGTCCGCATCATCGCGGAAACCTTCGCCGAACTGGTCACCGGCCAGATGCGGGAAACCATGGGGGCCCGCGAGGCCGCCGATCCGGTCGCGCACTACCTGAAGGTGGTCTGGGAGAAGACGGGTTCGCTGATCGCCGCCTCCGGCCGTTTCGGCGGTACGTTCTCCGGTGCCGATCTCGACCATGTGGAACGGCTCGCCCGGCTCGGCGACGCGGTGGGCACCGCTTTCCAGATCTCCGACGACATCATCGATATCTCGTCGGTATCCGCGCAGTCGGGCAAAACCCCCGGCACCGACCTGCGGGAAGGCGTGCACACGCTCCCGGTCCTGTATGCCCTCCGGGACAACGGCCCCGACGGCGACCGCCTGCGCACCCTGCTGGACCACCCCCTCGAAACGGACTCCGAGGTCGCCGAAGCCCTCGAATTGCTCGGTCGTTCCCCGGGGATGACGCAGGCCAAGGAGAAGCTGCGGGAGTACAGCGATATCGCGCACGCGGAATTGAAAGCACTGCCCGCGGGCCCCGCGAACGATGCCCTGGTCAAACTGGTCCAGTACACGATCGAACGGGTCGGTTGACCGCTGCGCGTCCGGCGGTGCAGTCGCCGGTTCATACTCCGGCCGGTGAGCCGCGCGCGGCCACGAAGGCGCTGTGTTCTCGGCGTGCCGGTGCACGAGGGGCCTCGGCGTGCACGTGCACGAGGACCTGCTCGGGATCCTTCCGGCAGCACCGCCTCGGCCGGGTGGCAGGCCGAGGAGGCAGGAACTCCGGGAGCGGCTCGGTCGTTGACGCCGTGTAGCGGTTCTGGCCGAAATTCGCGCGTCTGAGCGCGTCACCTATACAGGAGTGCTATGCACGGGCACGGGTTTGCGAATGGGTTCAAAACGTTCGGGCTCATGGTCGGTCTTTCCGCGCTCATCGTGCTGGCGGGCGCGGCGTTCCGGAACACCACTATTCTGGTGATCGCGGTAGTGCTCGCTGTGGCGATGAACGGTTATGCGTATTTCAACAGCGATAAGCTCGCGCTGAAAGCGATGCGGGCGCAGCCGGTGAGCGAGATCGAGGCGCCGGTGATCTATCGCATCGTGCGTGAACTCGCGACCACCGCACGGCAACCGGTGCCCCGGCTGTACATAAGTCCCACGAATGCGCCGAATGCGTTCGCGACCGGGCGTAATCCGCGGCATGCGGCGGTGTGCTGCACCAGCGGTATCCTGCAGATTCTGGACGAGCGGGAATTGCGGGCGGTGCTCGGTCACGAACTGTCGCACGTCTACAACCGGGACATTCTGATCTCGTCGGTCGCCGGGGCGATGGCGGCGGTGATTTCCGGTCTGGCGAATTTCGCGTATTTCGCTGCCGCGTTCGGCGGTAATCGGGGCGGTTCCGGTCCGAATCTCATCGGGGTGCTGCTGGTATCGCTGCTGGGGCCCATTGCGGCGGGTCTGATCAAGCTGGCGGTTTCGCGTTCCCGCGAATACCAGGCCGACGAATCGGGGGCAGAGTTGACCGGTGATCCGCTGGCGCTGGCCTCGGCGCTGAGGAAATTGGAGCGCGGGGTGCAGGCGGCGCCGCTGCCGCCCGAACCCCGGCTCACCGCTCAATCGCATCTGATGATCGCCAACCCGTTCCGGGCCGGTGACCGGATGGCCCGGATGTTCTCCACGCATCCACCGATGTCCGATCGGATCGCGCGGCTGGAACAGATGGCCGGGCGGCGCTGAGCGGTTCTAGCGGTAGTTCACGAACTGCAGCGCGATTCCGAAATCTTCCCCTTTGAGCAGCGAGATCACGGCCTGCAAATCATCGCGCTTCTTGCTGGTCACGCGTAGTTCGTCACCCTGGATCTGCGCCTTGACGCCCTTGGGGCCCTCGTCGCGGATTTTCTTGGAAATCTTCTTCGCATGTTCGGTATCGATGCCCTGTACCAGCGAGCCGGTGATCTTATAGGTTTTGCCCGAGGCGACCGGCTCGCCGGCATCGAAGGCTTTGAGGGAGATATCCCGGCGGATCAGCTTCTCCTTGAAAACCTCGAGTGCGGCTTTGACCCGCTCCTCGGATTCGGCGGTGAGTACCACTTTGTCCTCGCCCGACCATTCGATGCCGGCACCCGTTCCCCGGAAGTCGTAGCGCGTGTTCAGTTCCTTCTCGGCCTGGTGCAGCGCGTTGTCGACCTCCTGCCGTTCGACCTTGCTGACGATATCGAATGATGAATCGGCCACACTGCGCTCCTGTTCACTGTTGGATCACCCTGAGTCCTTACGCAAGCTACCTGCTTCTCGAAATGGCACCGCATGAGCGGTCGGGCCCGGAGGCGGCGGCACGTCGTCACCGCGAACGGCACCCGTTCGTCCGCCCTCGGTATCGCACCCCGGTACTGCCTCGGCCCGGCCGGGCGGACGGCTGGATTTCGGTTGAACGGGTGATCTGGCCAGCCGGTTTGCATTCCGGGTGCGGGTTCGTTGTATCCTGCTCAGCGCACTCGAAAAGTGATCGCGAGATCGCCGAGTGCGGTTCCAGGCAGGTTGCCCGAGCGGCCAATGGGAGCAGACTGTAAATCTGTCGGTGAAAGCCTACGTAGGTTCGAATCCTACACCTGCCACCACGAACCCCCGCCGGTGAAATCCGGTGGGGGTTCTGTCGTCTCCAGGGCGTCGCGTATCGTTCGAGACATTCGAAAAATGCCCTCTGACCACCCGGTTTGGTGCTGCCGGTGGAGAGTGTGTACTCTCGTTCAAGTCTTCGAGGCAACGGGCAGGAGATCATCCGGTTCCGCTGCGGAGAAGTCGCGCCCCCTTAGCTCAGTCGGCAGAGCGTTTCCATGGTAAGGAAAAGGTCAACGGTTCGATTCCGTTAGGGGGCTCGCCGGATTGCCGGTGGTGTCCGACTCGGCACTCCAAGCCGCGACGTCGCCGTCGCAGATGGCGCATAAGGCGGTGTAGCTCAGGCGGTAGAGCAAACGACTCATAATCGTTGTGTCGCCGGTTCGAGTCCGGCCATCGCTACCCATACTGATTGACCCTCTGGTTGACCGGAAAGAAGGCATATCGTGGCCGCGAAGTCCACCGATGTCCGGCCAAAGATCACCTTGGCCTGCGAGCAGTGCAAGCATCGCAACTACATCACCAAGAAGAACCGGCGTAACGACCCGGATCGGCTGGAGCTGAAGAAGTTCTGCCCGAACTGCGGTACGCATCGCGCGCATCGCGAATCCCGCTGACCCTCCAAGCACGTGGCGTCGCCGCTTCGGCGGCGACGCACCATCTGCCGGGGCAGACCGGGTGACACCGACGGCTATGCCGTGCGCGCGGATCGCAAGGATGTATCCGCCGCGCCACGACGCGCATATTCGGTCAGCTACCGTTGAAGTTCTCTCATCGGCGGTTTCGCCGCCCGTTCGCGGTCGGCAATGGGCCGCGATATCGGCCGGGCGGCTGTACGGTCTCCCTCTCGACTTGGCCCGGCTATCACCTACTGGACTCACGTCCAGTCGCCGACCGGCATGGGCGGGTCAGGCCCGGAGGCGGTAGCGATGCGTCACCACGCAGGGCCCCCGCGCATGCTAAATCGACGCAGACTCCGTGCTGCGGGGTCGGATAGGTACAGTCCTCCCGTGACAACGAACACCGGAACAGACGAAGTGACCGCGATGGAAGCGGAGTTCGATCCCGCCGCCCATGCGGCCGCTATGGTCGGTCACCACTACCGCGTCGACGACTACTACGAGGTCGGCCGCGAGAAGGTCCGTGAGTACGCCCGCGCTGTACAGGACAGCCACCCGGTGCACTGGGACGAAGATATCGCGCTGGAGTACGGCTACGACGGTCTGGTCGCGCCGCTGACCTTCATCTCCCTGGTCGGCATCCTGGCTCAGCGCAAACTCTTCGAGACAGTCGTCACCGGTTACGACCTGAGCCAGATCATGCAAACCGATCAGATCCTGGAATTCCACCGCCCGATCCTGGTGGGCGACCGGTTGACCTGCGATGTCTACCTGCATTCTTTCCGTCAGGCCTTCGGCGGCGACATCATCGTCACCAAGAACATCGTCACCGATCAGCACGACGAGGTGGTGCTCACCACCTACACCACCCTGGTCGGGCGCAGCGGCGGGGATATCGACCCCAACCTCAACGAGGCCGTACGCAAGGTCCTGATGCACGGCATGGAAGCGTCCATGCCCGATCACACGCCACGTTCGCATCCCGCGCCACCGGCGCCGGCGGCGCAGAGCGCCGTGCCCACCCGGTTCGCGCGCTCGTTCGACGATGTCTCCGTCGGCGAGGAACTGCCCGTCCGGACGGTGCGGCTGACGCGCGGTGATCTCGTGAACTACGCCGGTGTCTCCGGCGATGCCAACCCCATCCACTGGAGCGACGAGGTCGTGAAGCTGGTGGATCTGGAGACCTGTGTCGGTCACGGCATGCTCTCCATGGGCCTGGGTGGCGGATTCGTCACATCCTGGCTGGGTGATCCCGGCGCGGTGAAGGAGTACAACGTCCGGTTCACCAGCCCGGTCTTCGTGAGTGCGACCGAACCGGCCGAGGTCGAATTCAGCGGCAAGATCAAATCCGTTGATCCGGAAACCCGCACCGCGGTGATCGCCATCGTTGCCAAATCCGGTGGCCGCAAGATTTTCGGCCGGGCCACAGCAACCGTCCAGTTGTCCTGACCTGGTCGAGCGCCCCGGATTGGCTTCTGCTGGTGGCCGTGCCGTACACTCGGGTTTCTGGGGTCACCAGCCGATGCGCGCTGCTCTGCAAGGCTGGTTCCAGGCGGGGTTCTCGAGTATCGGCCGCACCGGCTGAGTAGGCTCGGGGCGTACCGGTCGAACCGGTCCCGTCGACGGGGCCGGCATCTGCCGGAGCGGCGCGCGTGTTGTGTGACACCAGCGCCGATAATTGAATACCGCAGTGTGGCCGGATGGCACGCAAGTGTCGTGTTCGGCCGAAGGGGCGTAGCTCAAATGGCAGAGCAGCGGTCTCCAAAACCGCAGGTTGCAGGTTCAAGTCCTGTCGCCCCTGCCCTCGATGCCCGGCGATGAGAGAGGATCGACGTGACCGACGAGCGGGATGACACCGCCGCCGCGCAGCGGCCGAGCGGAAAGCGCTCCGCTCGGCGGGGTCGGTCCGCCACCTCGGGCGCGTCCGATACCGGTTCGATCGCCACCATCGATCGGCCCGTGCGTAAGGACGAGAAGAAGTCCGGCCGAGCCGATCGGGACCGGTCGCGAAATCCGTTCAAGCGTTTGTTCAAGTTCCTGCGTGAGGTGATCGCGGAACTGCGGAAGGTTATCTGGCCCAACCGGAAGCAGATGATCACCTATACGACCGTTGTTCTGGTGTTCGTGGTCTTCATGGTCGCGTTCATCAGCGGGTTGGATCTGGCGTTCATCAAGGGTGTCGACTGGTTGTTCGGCTAGCCAGGCGATATCGGCGCCGGTGCCCCGATCCGCGCCCGCGGGCCGGATGCCAGACCAGACCGCCGCGCCCGAACCCGGCACGCAGAGGATGCACGTGACGACACAGGAAGCGAGTGCCCAGTGAGCACCCCGGAGAACGACACCACCGACGAGTTCCCGGTCGACGATCAGACGGCCGAGCAGGCCGCTGTACACGTCGAGGAGCCGGCGTCCGACGCCGCGCCCGGGGCCGCCGACGAGGCCGCACCTGCCCCCGCCGACGAGGCCGAGCCGGATCCGGTCGAACAGATGAAAGCCGTACTGCGGCGTGCGCCCGGCGACTGGTATGTCATCCACTCCTATGCCGGCTACGAGAACAAGGTGAAGACCAATCTCGAGACCCGTGTGCAGAACCTGGACCTCGAGGACTACATCTTCCAGGTCGAGGTGCCTACCGAAGAGGTCACCGAGATCAAGAACGGCCAGCGCAAGAGCGTCAACCGTAAGGTGCTGCCGGGCTACATCCTGGTCCGGATGGATCTGAACGACGAGTCCTGGGGCGCGGTGCGTAACACCCCCGGTGTCACCGGATTCGTCGGTGCGACTTCGCGCCCGTCGCCGCTGACCATCAACGAAGTGGTGAAATTCCTGGTCCCGGCCTCCCAGCAGAAGAAGGCGCCCGCGCCCGCTGCTGCCGCGGCCACTCCCGAAACCGCCGGCGAGACCACGGCCAAACCGGCCATCGAGGTCGATTTCGAGGTCGGCGAATCGGTCACGGTGATGGACGGCCCGTTCGCGACGCTGCCCGCCACCATTTCCGAGGTCAATGCCGAACAGCAGAAGCTCAAGGTGCTGGTCTCGATCTTCGGTCGTGAGACGCCGGTCGAGCTGGAATTCACCAAGGTCGCCAAGATCTAGCGGCGGCGCCTGTGCCTCCCGGGGCGGTTGTGCCCCGGGCCGGACCTTGCAGAGCGCAAGGAACACCACACAACTAGGAAAGAAAGATGCCCCCCAAGAAGAAGAAGCTCGCCGGGATCATCAAGCTTCAGATCCAGGCCGGCCAGGCGAATCCGGCCCCGCCGGTAGGCCCGGCGCTCGGTCAGCACGGCGTCAACATCATGGAGTTCTGCAAGGCCTACAACGCCGCGACCGAATCGCAGCGCGGCAATGTGGTGCCGGTCGAGATCTCGGTGTACGAGGATCGGTCCTTCGACTTCAAGCTGAAGACCCCGCCTGCCGCCAAGCTGCTGCTCAAGGCCGCCGGTGTGCAGAAGGGTTCGGCCGAGCCGCATCGCAACAAGGTCGCCACAGTGACCATGGACCAGGTGCGCGAGATCGCCAAGACCAAGCAGGAAGATCTGAACGCCAACGATATCGATCAGGCGGCCAAGATCATCGCCGGTACCGCCCGCTCGATGGGAATCACCGTCGAAGGCTGAGCGTCAGCGCCGGAGGCGGTAGCGCAGCGTAACCGCGTAGGCGTAGCGAAGTCTTCCCTCAGGCGCCGAGGCTGAGCGTCAGCGCCGGAGGCGGTAGCGCAGCGTAGCCACGTAGGTGTAGCGAAGTCTTCCGCGAGGTGCCGAGGCTGAGCGTCAGCGGCACTGAGGCCGGGATCGTTGTCGATCCAGTATTCGGTGGGAGGGCCGGCCAGGCCCGGTAACCACGGCTGAACCACAAATAAGGACAGAGAGAACATGGCAAAACGAAGCAAGGCGTATCTCGCCGCGGCCGAGAAGGTCGATCGCAGCAAGCTGTACTCCCCGCTGGCCGCCGCGCGGCTGGCCAAGGAGACCTCCACCACCAAGACCGATGCGACCGTCGAGGTCGCCGTGCGGCTCGGTGTGGACCCCCGTAAGGCCGATCAGATGGTGCGCGGCACGGTGAACCTGCCGCACGGCACCGGTAAAACCGCCCGCGTCATCGTGTTCGCGGCCGGTGAGAAGGCCGCCGAGGCAGAGGCCGCCGGTGCCGACGCCGTCGGCGCCGAGGATCTGATCGAGCGGATCCAGGGCGGCTGGCTGGACTTCGACGCCGCGATCGCCACCCCGGATCAGATGGCCAAGGTCGGCCGGATCGCGCGTGTGCTGGGCCCGCGTGGTCTGATGCCGAACCCGAAGACCGGTACGGTCACCACCGATGTGACCAAGGCGGTCGCCGACATCAAGGGTGGCAAGATCAACTTCCGCGTCGACAAGCAGGCCAACCTGCACTTCGTCATCGGCAAGGCGTCCTTCGACGACAACAAGCTGGTGGAGAACTACGGTGCCGCGCTGGACGAGATCCTGCGTGCCAAGCCGTCGACGGCCAAGGGGCGTTACGTCAAGAAGGTGACGGTTTCGACGAACACCGGACCGGGCATCCCGGTGGACCCGAACCGCACCCGCAACCTCCTGGAAGAGGACGCGTAAGCGCTTCCGGAATATGGATCCGCGAAACGGCGGGAGCGTCATCCGACGCTCCCGCCGTTTCGTGCATCCCGGGGCCCGGAGGCGACCTCTGCTGCCGGACCGGACTATTTTTGTGCGGCCGGTGGTTGCCGCACTATGTGACAGTGGTTTTGCTGATCTCCGGGAGTACTCGCGGCGGGTCGACCAATACGGCTGCGCTACGCACAGTGCAGGCCGTGGCGCCGGAGGGAATCGAGGCGCGCTGGTACGGCGGACTGGCCGAATTACCCGCATTCATACCTGAGGCACCCGAACCCGCCCCACCCGAGGTGCTGCGGCTGCGGGAGCATTTGGCGGCAGCGGATGCGGTGCTGTTCTGCACCCCGGAATACGCGGGGACGCTACCGGGCAGCTTGAAGAACCTCTTGGACTGGACTGTGGGTACGGGCGACCTCAACGCGAAGCCGGCGGCCTGGCTCACCGTCGCCCCGCCCGGTCGTGGTGACGGAGCAGCAGCGACGCTGGCGAGCGTGCTCGGTTACGTCGGTGCCGAAGTGGACGAGGCGATCTGCACTCGCCTGCCCTTGTCCCGAACCGATATCGGGGGAGACGGTCTCGTCGTCTCGCCGGAATTCCGGGCCGGTGCGACCGAAGTGCTGCTCCGCTTGACTGCGCGCCGGCGGGACTCCGGCACCGACAGGCCGGACGCCGCTATCCACTAGGCCGAAAGGGAGCCGGCACGTCCGGGTCGAGCCGGGTACCGCAACCGTTTTGCCAGATGGGGCAATGTGCGGCTATGCTCAACCAGGCTGTCGACCAGTTCGACACCACCAATCTGTTCTACCGAAGACCGTTGGTCGCCGATTTCGTATGGAATCGGTCGAAGGTCCGGCGAGAGTGCCGGCGGCCCACGCAGGGAGAGTCGAGGCTGGAAGTGAGCACAGATTCGTTTCTGTGCCGGATTATCTTTCGCGCCCCGGAACGCTCTGCGTCCGGGGCGCTTGTTCTTTCGCCGGCCCCTGATTCGGTAGGGCAATCCCGAACCGACATCAGAGAGGAGGCGAAGTATGGCGAAACCCGAGAAGGTTACCGCGGTCGCGGAGATCACTGAGCAGTTCAAGGGCTCGACGGCAGCAGTTATCACGGAATACCGTGGCCTGTCCGTCGGTGCCCTCACCGAACTGCGCCGTGCGCTCGGTGCCGACACCACGTACTCCGTCGCCAAGAACACCCTGGTGAAGCGCGCCGCGGCCGAGGCCGGCGTGGAGGGCCTGGACGACCTGTTCGTCGGGCCCACCGCGATCGCGTTCATCTCCGGTGAGCCCGTCGAGGCGGCCAAGGCGCTCAAGACCTTCGCCAAGGATCACAAGGCGCTGGTCATCAAGGGCGGTTACATGGACGGCGCGCCGCTGTCTGTGTCCGAGGTCGAGCGGATCGCCGATCTGGAGTCCCGCGAGGTTCTGCTGGCCAAGCTGGCCGGTGCCATGAAGGGCAACCTGGCCAAGGCCGCCGGTCTGTTCAACGCTCCCGCTTCGCAGGTGGCCCGCCTGGCCGCCGCGCTGCAGGAGAAGAAGCAGGCCACCGGCGGCGAAGCCGTCGCAGAGTAATCAGCCGGCGACTCCGCTGAGATCCGCATTTCCCGCGGAACGGTCGATCCCGGCTCGCCCGCACAGACATTCACTATCGAAAGGAAACAACAATGGCCAACGTTGACGAGCTGCTCGAAACCTTCGGCAACATGACCCTGCTCGAGCTGTCGGACTTCGTGAAGAAGTTCGAGGAGAAGTTCGAGGTCACCGCCGCCGCTCCGGTCGCCGTCGCGGGCGCTGTCGCGCCGGGCGCTGCCCCGGCCGAGGCCGCCGAGGAGCAGGACGAGTTCGACGTCATCCTCGAGGGTGCCGGCGATAAGAAGATCCAGGTCATCAAGGTGGTCCGCGAGATCGTCTCCGGCCTGGGCCTGAAGGAGGCCAAGGACCTCGTCGAGGGCGCCCCGAAGCCGATCCTGGAGAAGGTGGCCAAGGAAGCCGCCGACGCCGCCAAGGAGAAGCTGGAAGGCGCCGGCGCCAAGGTTTCGGTCAAGTAATTCCGAGCCTGTGTCCACCTAGCGTGGGCCAGGGTCTGGCGTGGTGTCACTTCGCTGTCGCCTCCAGGCCCGGCTTCGCTCGGGTTGTGGCATCAGAAATGGGCGGTTCCAGCGGGAGCCGCCCATTTTTTTGTTCGCTGGTTAACCGCGATTCTGCGGTGTGGGGGCCTCCAGCGGTGGTTACTCTTCAGTCAGGTCGGGTGTGTTACCGGGGTCCTATGCGATACAGTGGCCGGATCCACTGTGACGTGACGCACCGCTACCGGGTCAGCGGTGCAAAGTGGGTAGCTCGCTGAGAAATGTGGAGGTTGGCGTGGGCGTCGAGGTCAGGACCGAGGGTGCAACCAAGTCGTTCGGTTCACAGCGGATTTGGCAGGACGTTTCACTTACCCTGCCTGCCGGTGAGGTCAGCGCGCTGCTGGGCCCGTCGGGTACCGGTAAGTCCGTATTCCTGAAATCGCTGATCGGCCTGTTACGGCCGGAGCGCGGATCCATTTTCATCGGTGATACCGATATCACCACCTGTTCGAACAAGGAGCTCTACGAGATCCGCAAACTGTTCGGCGTGCTGTTCCAGGACGGCGCGTTGTTCGGTTCGATGAATCTCTACGACAACGTCGCCTTCCCGCTGCGCGAGCACACCAGAAAGCCCGAATCCGAGATCCGCAAAATCGTGATGGAGAAGCTGGAACTGACCGGTCTTCTCGGTGCGGAGGGCAAACTGCCCGGCGAGATCTCCGGCGGTATGCGCAAACGCGCCGGTCTGGCGCGCGCGCTGGTGCTCGATCCGCAGATCATCCTGGTCGACGAGCCGGACTCGGGCCTGGATCCGGTGCGTACCTCCTATCTCAGCCAGCTGCTGATCGATATCAACGCCCAGATCGACGCGACTATCTTGATCGTGACGCACAACATCAACCTGGCCCGGACCGTGCCCGACAACATCGGCATGCTCTTCCGTCGGCAGCTGGTGATGTTCGGGCCCCGTGAAGTGCTGCTCACCAGCGAAGAGCCGGTGGTCAAGCAGTTCCTCAACGGTCGCATGATCGGCCCCATCGGTATGTCCGAGGAGAAGGACGAAGCCCAGATGGCGCGCGAACAGGCGCTGGTCGACGCGGGCCACCATCACGGCGGCGCCGAAGAGGTCGAGGGCATCATCCCGCAGATGAAGGCACAGCCGGGTATGCCGGTACGGCAGGCCGTACAACGGCGGAAGAACCGGGTGCGCGAGATCATGCACACCTTGCCCCATGCCGCGCAGGCCGCCATCCGCGAATCGCTCGAAGAGAACGACGAGACGATGGTCATGTCCTACAACTCCGGGCAGCAGCTCGGATCGGGTGATCAAGGCAACGATTTCCCGGGTTCGGACTTCGACACGATGCAGTACCCCAAGGTGTAACGAGCTCGCTGGCGAGAAGCAGCGCGTCGGGTTTCCCACCCGGCGCGCTGTTCGTTTGTGGCCGTCCGCGGGGGCCGCCGGCCCGGGTCCGGCGCCGTTGCCACTGATCTTGTACTGCGCCCGGCAATCCGGCAGACCACCAGGTCGGCACGTGCACTTGACGAGTTTCGCCGGACCAGTCACGCTATTGGAGGCAGCATCAGTTGCCTCCGTAGTGCACGACCACCCACGCCGAATCGGTTCCTCGGCGGCCCCGGCCGTGGCCCGGAACGCAGCCAGCGAAACCGGCCCGGCGCGTCAGCCGCGCAGCGGTTCGCGAGGGTGGTACTTTGACACCTCCATGTAGGTGGGTGTAGGTTTGGACGTTGCGCTGGCTGCCTCCTGTCCATACCTTGATCGCACTACGAAAGTCCCACCCTTCCGGTGTTGCTTCCGTTGTTTGCTGTTCGAGTCTCGTTCGGGTCGTGACCAGCGAGAATCCCAAAATGTAGCAGACAAGCGACGGTCGCGGACCACCACGCGACGCGCGTGAGGTGCTGGAAGGACGCATCTTGGCAGTCTCCACCCAGACAAGCGCCAATACGAAGCTGGGAGTTTCCGGAGGTATCCCCGGGGCTCCGTTGCGGGTGTCTTTCGCGAAGCTCCGGGAGCCGCTGGAGGTGCCCGGACTTCTCGATCTACAAACGGAATCTTTCGCCTGGCTGGTCGGCACGCCGGAATGGCGTGAGCGGGCCGCCGCTCGCGGCGACGGCGGGCTGGTCGGCGGGCTCGAAGAAGTTCTCGAGGAGCTCTCGCCGATCGAGGATTTCTCCGGCTCGATGTCCCTGTCCTTCTCCGACCCGCGCTTCGAAGAGGTCAAGGCCTCCATCGACGAGTGCAAAGACAAGGACATGACCTACGCGGCGCCGTTGTTCGTCACCGCGGAGTTCATCAACAACAACACCGGTGAGATCAAGAGCCAGACGGTCTTCATGGGCGATTTCCCGATGATGACCGATAAGGGCACCTTCATCATCAACGGCACCGAACGCGTCGTGGTGTCCCAGCTGGTCCGTTCGCCGGGCGTCTACTTCGACCAGTCGGTCGACAAGAGCACCGAGAAGGATCTGCACAGCGTCCGGGTCATCCCGAGTCGCGGCGCCTGGCTGGAGTTCGACGTCGACAAGCGCGATACCGTCGGTGTGCGTATCGACCGCAAGCGCCGGCAGCCGGTCACCGTTCTGCTCAAGGCCCTCGGCTGGACCAACGAGGAGATCGCCGAGCGTTTCGGCTTCTCCGAGATCATGATGTCCACCCTGGAGAAGGACAACACCGCCGGCCAGGACGAGGCACTGCTCGATATCTACCGGAAGTTGCGTCCGGGCGAGCCGCCGACCAAGGAATCCGCGCAGACCCTGCTGGAGAACCTGTTCTTCAAGGAGAAGCGTTACGACCTGGCTCGCGTCGGCCGGTACAAGGTCAACAAGAAGCTGGGCATCAATGTCGGCGAACCGGTCACCGGTTCGGTGCTGACCCGCGACGATATCGTCGCGATCATCGAGTACCTGGTTCGTCTGCACCAGGGCGATCGGGTGATGACCGTTCCCGGCGGCGTCGAGGTTCCGGTGGAGGTCGACGATATCGACCACTTCGGCAACCGTCGTATCCGTACCGTCGGCGAGCTGATCCAGAACCAGATCCGCGTGGGTCTGTCCCGGATGGAACGGGTCGTGCGTGAGCGCATGACCACCCAGGACGTCGAGGCCATCACGCCGCAGACCCTGATCAACATCCGTCCCGTCGTGGCGGCGATCAAGGAATTCTTCGGCACCTCGCAGCTGTCGCAGTTCATGGACCAGAACAATCCGCTGTCGGGTCTGACCCATAAGCGCCGCCTCAACGCGCTGGGCCCGGGTGGTCTGTCCCGCGAGCGCGCCGGCCTCGAGGTTCGCGACGTGCACCCGTCGCACTACGGCCGGATGTGCCCGATCGAGACCCCGGAAGGCCCGAACATCGGGCTGATCGGCTCGCTGGCGGTATATGCCCGGGTCAACCCGTTCGGTTTCATCGAGACGCCGTACCGGAAGGTCGTCGACGGTGTGGTCACCGACGAGGTCGTGTACCTGACCGCCGACGAAGAAGACCGGCACACGCGCGCCCAGGCCAATTCGGCGGTCGGCGCGGACGGTCGGTTCGTCGACGATCGCATCCTGGCCCGTAAGGGCAACGAGGAGATGGAGTTCGTCTCCCCGGCCGAGGTCGACTACATGGACGTCTCGCCGCGCCAGATGGTGTCGGTGGCGACCGCCATGATTCCGTTCCTCGAGCACGACGACGCCAACCGTGCCCTCATGGGCGCGAACATGCAGCGTCAGGCCGTACCGCTGATCCGTTCCGAGGCGCCTGTGGTCGGCACCGGGATGGAGTTGCGTGCCGCGGTCGACGCCGGCGATGTGGTGGTGAACGAGAAGCCCGGTGTGGTGGAGGAGGTCTCCGCCGACTACATCACCGTCATGCACGACGACGGCACCCGCCGCAGCTACCGGATGCGTAAGTTCGCCCGCTCCAACCAGGGCACCTGCGCCAACCAGCGGCCGATCGTGGACGAGGGCCAGCGGGTCGAGTTCGGCCAGGTCCTGGCCGACGGGCCGTGCACCGAGAACGGTGAGATGGCGCTGGGCAAGAACCTGCTCGTCGCGATCATGCCGTGGGAAGGCCACAACTACGAGGACGCGATCATCCTGTCGCAGCGCCTCGTGGAGGACGACGTCCTCACCTCGATCCATATCGAAGAGCACGAGATCGACGCCCGCGACACCAAGCTGGGCGCCGAGGAGATCACCCGGGATATCCCGAACGTCTCCGACGAGGTGCTCGCCGATCTGGACGAGCGGGGCATCGTGCGGATCGGTGCCGAGGTCCGCGACGGCGACATCCTGGTCGGCAAGGTCACGCCGAAGGGTGAAACCGAGCTGACCCCCGAGGAGCGGCTGCTGCGCGCGATCTTCGGGGAGAAGGCGCGCGAGGTGCGCGATACCTCGCTGAAGGTGCCGCACGGTGAATCCGGCAAGGTCATCGGTATCCGGGTGTTCTCCCGCGAGGACGACGACGATCTGCCTCCGGGCGTCAACGAGTTGGTCCGGGTGTACGTCGCGCAGAAGCGCAAGATCCAGGACGGCGACAAGCTGGCCGGCCGCCACGGCAACAAGGGTGTTATCGGCAAGATCCTGCCGATCGAGGATATGCCGTTCCTGCCGGACGGCACCCCGGTCGACATCATCCTGAACACCCACGGTGTGCCGCGTCGTATGAATATCGGCCAGATCCTGGAAACCCACCTCGGCTGGATCGGCAAGGCGGGCTGGAAGGTCGATATCGCCACAGACGGCACCCGCCCGGATTGGGCGCAGGCGCTGCCCGAGCAGATGCTGGGTGCCCCGGCCGACTCCAATATCGCCACCCCGGTCTTCGATGGTGCGCGGGAAGAGGAGCTCACCGGTCTGCTCGCCTCGACCCTGCCCAACCGTGACGGCGAGCGCATGGTCGACGACGACGGTAAGGCGATGCTGTTCGACGGCCGGTCCGGCGAACCGTTCCCGTACCCGGTGGCCGTCGGCTACATGTACATCCTGAAGCTGCACCACCTGGTCGACGACAAGATCCACGCCCGTTCGACCGGCCCGTACTCGATGATCACGCAGCAGCCGCTGGGTGGTAAGGCGCAGTTCGGTGGTCAGCGTTTCGGTGAAATGGAATGCTGGGCCATGCAGGCCTACGGTGCCGCCTACACCCTGCAGGAACTGCTGACCATCAAGTCCGACGACGTGGTGGGCCGGGTGAAGGTCTACGAGGCGATCGTCAAGGGCGAGAACATTCCGGAGCCGGGCATTCCGGAATCGTTCAAGGTTCTGCTCAAGGAACTCCAGTCGCTGTGCCTCAATGTCGAGGTGCTGTCCTCCGACGGCGCCGCGATCGAGATGCGTGACGGCGACGACGAGGACCTGGAGCGGGCGGCGGCCAACCTGGGCATCAACCTGTCCCGCAACGAAGCGGCCACCGTCGACGATCTGGCGAACTAGGGCGCCTGCCGGGTGCCGTAGTCACGACTCGGCACCCGGCCGGCGCGTTCGAACCAATAGAGAACTTTTGCTCGTATTCGACCCGCACAGGGGAAAGGAAGTTACGTGCTAGACGTCAACTTCTTCGATGAACTCCGGATCGGCCTGGCCACCGCCGAGGACATCCGTAACTGGTCCTACGGCGAGGTTAAGAAACCGGAGACCATCAACTACCGCACGCTCAAGCCGGAGAAGGACGGCTTGTTCTGCGAGAAGATCTTCGGTCCCACCCGGGACTGGGAGTGCTACTGCGGTAAGTACAAGCGCGTCCGCTTCAAGGGCATCATCTGTGAACGCTGCGGCGTCGAGGTGACCCGCGCCAAGGTGCGCCGTGAGCGGATGGGCCATATCGAGCTGGCCGCCCCGGTCACCCACATCTGGTACTTCAAGGGTGTGCCGAGCCGGCTCGGCTACCTACTCGATCTGGCGCCGAAGGATCTGGAAAAGATCATCTACTTCGCCGCCTACGTCATCACCGCCGTCGACGACGAGATGCGGCACAACGAGCTGTCGACACTCGAAGCCGAGATGGAGGTCGAGAAGAAGACCGTCACCGATCAGCGTGACGCCGATCTCGAGGCCCGGGCCCAGAAGCTCGAGGCCGACCTCGCCGAGCTCGAGGCCGAGGGCGCCAAGTCCGACGTTCGCCGCAAGGTGAAGGACGGCGGCGAACGCGAGATGAAGCAGCTCCGCGACCGTGCCCAGCGTGAGCTGGACCGGCTCGAGGAGATCTGGAACACCTTCACCAAGCTGGCTCCCAAGCAGCTGATCGTGGACGAGGTGCTCTACCGCGAACTGCAGGACCGCTACGGCGAGTACTTCACCGGCGCGATGGGTGCGGAATCCATCCAGAAGCTGATGGAGAACTTCGATATCGAGGCCGAGGCCGAGAACCTGCGGGAGACCATCCGCAGCGGTAAGGGGCAGAAGAAGCTGCGCGCGCTCAAGCGGCTCAAGGTCGTGGCTGCCTTCCAGACCAACGGCAACTCGCCCATGGGTATGGTGCTCGACGCCGTTCCGGTGATCCCGCCGGAACTGCGGCCGATGGTTCAGCTCGACGGTGGCCGCTTCGCCACCTCCGACTTGAACGACCTGTACCGCCGCGTGATCAACCGCAACAACCGTCTGAAGCGACTGATCGATCTCGGTGCGCCCGAGATCATCGTCAACAACGAGAAGCGGATGCTGCAGGAATCCGTGGACGCACTGTTCGACAACGGCCGCCGCGGCCGGCCGGTCACCGGCCCGGGTAACCGCCCGCTGAAGTCTTTGAGCGATCTGCTCAAGGGTAAGCAGGGCCGGTTCCGCCAGAACCTGCTCGGCAAGCGTGTCGACTACTCCGGCCGTTCGGTCATCGTCGTCGGCCCGCAGCTGAAACTGCACCAGTGCGGTCTGCCGAAGCTGATGGCGCTGGAGCTGTTCAAGCCGTTCGTGATGAAGCGCCTGGTCGACCTGAACCACGCGCAGAACATCAAATCCGCCAAGCGGATGGTGGAGCGGCAGCGACCGCAGGTGTGGGATGTGCTCGAAGAGGTCATCGCCGAGCATCCGGTGCTGTTGAACCGTGCGCCGACCCTGCACCGCCTCGGTATCCAGGCCTTCGAACCGCAGCTGGTGGAAGGTAAGGCCATTCAGCTGCACCCGCTCGTCTGTGAGGCGTTCAACGCCGACTTCGACGGTGACCAGATGGCCGTGCACCTGCCGCTGTCGGCGGAGGCGCAGGCCGAGGCCCGCATCCTGATGCTGTCCTCGAACAACATCCTGTCGCCGGCGTCCGGCCGGCCGCTGGCCATGCCCCGCCTGGACATGGTGACCGGTCTGTACTACCTGACGCGCTTCGACGAGGGCGCCAAGGGCGAGTACCGGCCCGCCACCGCCGACGGTCCGGAGACGGGTGTGTTCTCCTCGCCGGCCGAAGCGCAGATGGCGGTCGACCGCGGTGAGCTGACCGTGCGATCCAACATCAAGGTGCGGCTGACCGATCAGCGTCCGCCCAAGGAGATCGAAGCGGAGCTGTTCCCGGACGGCTGGCGCCGCGGCGACGCATGGACCATCCAGACCACGCTGGGCCGGGTGCTGTTCAACGAACTGCTGCCCGGGGACTACGCGTTCATCAACGAGCCGATGCCCAAGAAGCGGCAGGCGACGATCATCAACGATCTCGCCGAGCGGTACCCGATGATCGTGGTCGCGCAGACCGTGGACAAGCTCAAGGACGCCGGCTTCTACTGGGCCACGCGTTCGGGTGTCACCGTCTCCATGTCGGACGTGCTCGTTCCGCCGGAGAAGGCCGAGATCATGGAACGCTACGAGGCGCAGTCCGATCAGATCGAGAAGAAGTACCAGCGTGGTGCGCTCGATCACCAGGAGCGCAACAACGCGCTGGTCAAGATCTGGCAGGAAGCGACCGAAGAGGTCGGTAAGGCGCTGCGGGCGCACTACCCGGCCGATAACCCGATCATCACGATCGTCGATTCGGGCGCCACGGGTAACTTCACCCAGACCCGTACCCTCGCGGGAATGAAGGGCCTGGTGACGAACCCGAAGGGTGAGTTCATCCCGCGGCCGATCAAATCCTCGTTCCGTGAGGGCCTGACCGTTCTCGAGTACTTCATCAACACCCACGGTGCTCGTAAGGGTCTGGCCGATACCGCGTTGCGTACCGCCGACTCGGGTTACCTGACCCGTCGTCTGGTGGACGTTTCGCAGGACGTGATCGTGCGCGAAACCGACTGCTCCACCGAGCGCGGGATCGTGGTGCATATCGCGGAGAAGCAGCCGGACGGCACCATGATCCGCGACGCGCATGTGGAGACCTCCGCCTACGCCCGGACGCTCGCGTCCGATGCGGTGGATTCCGCCGGCAACGTGGTGGTGGCCAAGGGCGCCGATCTCGGCGATCCGGCCATCGAGGCGCTGCTGGAGGCCGGTATCACCGAGGTCCGGGTCCGCTCCGTGCTGACCTGTGGCACCGGCACCGGTGTCTGCGCGGTCTGCTACGGCCGTTCGATGGCGACCGGCAAGCTGGTCGATATCGGCGAGGCCGTCGGTATCGTCGCCGCCCAGTCCATCGGTGAGCCCGGTACGCAGCTGACCATGCGTACCTTCCACCAGGGTGGTGTCGCGGGTGATGACATCACCGGCGGTCTGCCGCGTGTGCAGGAGCTGTTCGAGGCCCGCGTGCCCAAGGGCAAGGCCCCGATCGCCGAGGTCTCGGGCCGCGTGCGGCTGGAGGACGACGATCGCTTCTACAAGATCACCATCATCCCCGATGACGGTGGCGACGAAGTGGTCTACGACAAGCTGTCCAAGCGTCAGCGGCTGCGTGTCTTCAAGCACGACGACGGTTCCGAGCGGCTGCTGGCCGACGGTGACCACGTCGAGGTCGGCCAGCAGTTGCTGGAAGGCGCGGCGGATCCGCACGAGGTGCTGCGCGTGATGGGCCCCCGGCAGGTGCAGATCCATCTGGTCCACGAGGTCCAGGAGGTCTACCGCTCGCAGGGTGTGTCGATCCACGACAAGCACATCGAGGTCATCGTCCGCCAGATGCTGCGCCGGGTGACGATCATCGATTCGGGTGCCACCGAGTTCCTGCCCGGTTCGCTCACCGAGCGCGCCGAGTTCGAGGCGTCCAACCGCCGGGTCGTCGCCGAGGGCGGCGAGCCCGCGGCCGGCCGTCCGGTGCTGATGGGTATCACCAAGGCGTCGCTGGCCACCGATTCGTGGCTGTCGGCGGCGTCCTTCCAGGAGACCACCCGAGTCCTGACGGACGCGGCGATCAACTGCCGCTCCGACCGGCTCATCGGCCTCAAGGAGAACGTGATCATCGGTAAGCTGATCCCGGCCGGTACCGGTATCAACCGGTACCGCAACATCCAGGTTCAGCCGACCGAGGAGGCCCGTGCCGCGGCGTACGCGGTGCCGTCCTACGACGACACCTACTACAGCCCGGAGGGCTTCGGCGCCACCACCGGTGCCGCGGTTCCGCTGGACGACTACGGGTTCAGCGACTACCGGTAGTCGGTTCGTTCGGTAACAGCACATCGGCCCCGCACCGTTTCGGTGCGGGGCCGATGGCGTTCGTGCCGGCAGTTGGCGGTAGCGGTGTTGCCGCGTCGGTTGTTCCGAGCGCTCAACCCGGACTTCGCCGGCCGGCCCGGGCAGCGAATGCCGGGGCCGGTCGGCGACTATGCGGTTTCCTCGGCAGTCGTGTGACCCCGAAGGCCATCGAGGAGCGCGTTCAGGCCGAATTCGAAACTGTTGCTGGGGCTTTCGTTGTAGCCTGTGCCGGCGGCGGATTCGATGCGGGCGCGTAGGCGGGGGAATCGGCGGGCGACCTCGGTGGCGGAGTCGAGGGCTTCGGTGAGTTTTGTGTCCGGATCGCCGCCTTTGGCGGAGAAGCGGCGGCGCAGGGATATATTCGCTGCCGCGCCCACGGCATTCCCGAGGACGAACATGAAGACTGCGGCCACGGCGCGGTCTGCTTCTGCGGGGGCGAATCCCGCGTGGTCGTAGACGGCGAGGGCGTGGTCGTCGTGGCGGGACTTGTTCTCGCCGTACAGCAGATGCGACGCCTGTGCCTGTACCAGCCAGGGATGCCGGTTCATCATCTTGTACATATCGACGGCCATGGTTTCCGCTGCCGTGCGCCAGTCCATCGTGTATGGGTCGGGCAGGGTGATTTCGGCCCAGACCTCGTCTGCCGCGAGGCGGACTAGGTTGTCCTTGTTCTGGACGTGCCAGTACATCGCGGTGGGAGCGGCATCGAGGCGTTTACCCAGGCTCCGCATATTGAGTCCGTCGAGGCCCTCCTCGTCGAGGAGTTGGATGGCGGTGCCGACGATCTGGTCGCGGGTGAGGGTGTCGCGGGGCATGGAACGACTCTAGATCGCTGACGACTCTTCTTGCACAAAGTACAACGACGGTGCTTGCACTTAGTGCAAGTAAAGCGCTACAGTACTTTTACTTAGTGAAAGTCGGTGCCGACGGTGCCGAGCGAAGGGAACCGGTCATGAACCTCCTCGTCGCCACACTGGCAGCTGCCATCGCCGCAGCGTTCGTCAGCATGCCGCTGGTCCGGCACCGATACGGCAGGACTGCCATGGTCGAGGCGCAGAACGAACTGGCGCGGCAGGGGGTGCGCACCACGGCGTTGCGTGAGAACGGGATGCGCTTCGACGCCAGTGGGCATGAATCGGCCGCGCCGATCGGCATCGCCGCCCTGCTGCTCACCGTCGCCGGGCTGAACCTCGCCGGTGTGGCGTGGACCGCGCCGCTGAACACGGTGGTATTCGCCCTGGTGCTGCTCGGCAATGCGGTTATCGTCTACAGCAATCTCACCGCGGTGGAGTCGGTGCGTGCGGCTTTCCGTCGTAAGAACGATCCGGAGTTGATGCGCGTAGATGTTGCGGCACTGTTGCGCGCGGCCGAAGCGGGTTTCCCGGCGTGGACCTGGACGTTGCAGAGGATTCGTAATGCGGTGGTGTTCGCCGCCGCCGCGGCAGCGATCGTGGCGACGTTCGTCGCTTGACCGGTCGAGACAGGCCGGCCCGCTCCACACTCGGGGCGGGCCGAAGGCTGTGTCAGCCCTGTCCGCTGCTCTCGGCCGGCGCCGCATCGGTTTGCGCGGCCGGTGCGCTCGCCGGACGGGGCCGAGGATCGGCAGTGCGCGCGTGGGTGGCGTACAGCGTGAGGCCGACAAAGGCCAGCCCGCCCACCAGATTGCCGATAACCGTGGGGATTTCGTTCCAGATCAGGTAATCACCGATGGAGAAATCGCCGCCCAGCAAGAGGCCGGAAGGGAACAGAAACATATTGACGATCGAATGTTCGAACCCCATATAGAAGAACAACATGATCGGCATCCACATGGCGATCACCTTGCCGGACACCGAGGTCGACATCATCGCCGCGACGACGCCGGTGGAAACCATCCAGTTGCACAGCACGCCCCGGATGAACAGGGTGAGCATTCCGGCCGCGCCGTGGTCGGCGTAGCCGACGGTGCGTGATTCGCCGATTTCACCGAGCCGCTGGCCGACCTCGTTCGGGTCCATCGAGAAACCCATGGTCACGATGATCGCCATCATGACGGCGACGGTGAACGCTCCGGCGAAATTGCCGACGAATACGAGCACCCAATTGCGCAGTACCGTACGCCAGTTCACCCCCGGGCGTCTATCCAGCCAGGCCAGCGGCACCAGGGTGAATACGCCGGTCAACAGGTCGAAACCCAGCAGGTAGAGCAGGCAGAAGCCGACCGGGAAAAGGACTGCGCCGAGTAGGGCATTGCCTGTCTGCACCGTGATGGTGACCGCGAACGCGGCGGCGAGTGCAAGTATCGCGCCCGCCATGAATGCCCGGATCACCGTATCGCGCGTGGACATGAATGCTTTCGACTCGCCGGCGTCGATCATTGCGCCGACGAACTCCGCCGGTTTGAGGTATGACATGACACGTCCTTCGCCTGTAGTGCTCGTGGGCGAAGTGTGCGATGCCCGGATGTCCGGGTCGTATCGAATCGAGTGCACGCGTGTAACCGGGTCCTCACCAGCTCGTCCGGCACCGCTTTCCGTCGTGTATCCGGCTCTCCGAGGATTTCGACATCGAATGTATCGGCGATGTGAACAGTGTGATACGGGTGCGGTCGTATATACCCGGTGATGGCAGGCTTTCGATATTTCCGGTGTTTCCGATAACAGGAGGTTTCGATGGATCCGATCATGAGCAAGAATGCCGCCGCGGAATTCGTTGTCGCGGCCCGTATCCGGCGCGGGCTGACATGGGCCGCCATCGCCGATGCGCTCGGAGCTCCGCTGGTCTGGACCACGGCCGCACTGCTGGGGCAGCATCCGATGACAGCGGAGCAGGCACGTCAGGTGTGCGATCTGCTCGGACTGGACGATGCGGTGGCGGAGGGGCTGAGCCGGCAACCCGCCCGTGGCGCCGACCCCGCCCTGATGAACGATCCCACCATCTACCGATTCGTGGAAGCGATCTCCGTGTACGGTCCTGCGCTCAAGGAGTTGATCCACGAGGAATTCGGAGACGGGATCATGAGCGCGATCAACTTCAAGGTCGATTTCGCCCGCCGGCCGGACCCCGACGGTGACCGGGTTGTCATCACCTTCGACGGGAAGTTCCTCGACTATCGCTGGTGATGTTTCCGAGGCTGCGTGACGGCGAGCCCGGCGACCGGAGACGGCTCACCGCTCGCTGTCCAGCGTGGCCATCAACGGCTCCGGATAGCGGCTGCCGTTCACCGCGGCGGCCGGTACCGCGGCGGCGATTGCGGTTTGCTCTGCTGGAGTGAGCGAAATCGCCGCCGCGGCGATCGATTCGGCCCAGCGCCGGGCGCTGCGCGTCCCGACGAGCGGGACGATATCGTTACCGCGGCCGAGTACCCAGGCGACGGCGAGCTGCGCGGTGGTGACATCTCGCTCCCGGGCCAGTGCCGCCAAAGTATCGACGAGTTTCAGGTTGGCGCTGAGGTTCTCGCCCTGGAAACGCGGACTGCCCGCGCGGGAATCCGACAGGCCGGCACCGTCGCGGCCACGCAGCGAATCGCTGAGCAGGCCGCGGCTGAGCACGCCGTAGGCCGTGATACCGATACCGAGTTCGCGGCAGGTGGGCAGGATCTCGGCCTCGATACCGCGGGAGAACAGCGAATACTCGATCTGCAGGTCGGCGATCGGGTGGACGGCGGCTGCCCGGCGCAAGGTTTCGGCGCCCACCTCGGAGAGGCCGATATGCCGGACGTAACCGGCGTCGACCATTTCGGCGATGGCACCGACGGTGTCCTCGATCGGCACCGCGGGATCCAGCCGTGCCGGGCGGTAGATATCGATATAGTCCACGCCGAGCCGGCGCAGGCTGTAGCTCAGGAAGTTCTTCACCGCCGCCGGGCGGGTGTCCATACCCTGCCAGCTGATATCAGGGCCCAGCATCCCGCCGAATTTCACGCTGAGGGTGACCTCTTCGCGCGGCCGGTCGGCGATCGCCCGCCCGACCAGCATCTCGTTGTGGCCGCTGCCGTAGAAATCGCCGGTGTCGATTAGGCCGGCGCCGGAGTCGAGCGCGGCATGGATGGCGGCGACCGATTCCGTTTCGTCTGCGGGCCCGTATACGCCCGACAGGCCCATGGCGCCGAATCCGATACGGCCGACCGTGGGACCGGTGCGGCCCAGCCGCGAGGTCTGCATCTGTGTCTCAGTCATGCGTTCCACTGTGGTGACTCGTTCGCGGCCTCGGCAGAGACGCTTGATCGGGGGAGCGGCGATCCCTGGCTGCGGGCGCCGCGGTGCGCGACAGTGGAGGTATGGACCGCAGCGAACTCGCCGACTTCCTTCGCCGGCGTCGCGATCAGTTGACGCCCGCGGACGTCGGGCTGCCGCCCGGTTCGCGCCGCCGGACACCGGGGTTGCGGCGCGACGAGGTGGCGGCGCTCGCCGGGATCTCCACCGACTACTACACCCGGCTGGAACAGGCGCGGGGGCCGCGGCCATCCACCCAGGTGCTGGCCGCGCTCACCCGGGCGTTGCGGTACACCAGCGACGAACGCGACCACGTCTACTTCCTGTGCGATCATGCCCCACCGAGCGGTAGCGGCCCGGACAAACACATCGGGCCGGGGATGATGCACGTCCTCGCCAAACTCGACGACACCCCGGCAGCCGTCGTCACCGACCTCGGCGAAACGCTGGCGCAGAACCGGTTGCACACGCTGCTGATCGGTGATCAGACGGCGCTGTCCGGCCGGAACCGCTTCTTCGCTTGGCGGTGGTTCACCGACCCGGCGGCCCGTGATTTCTGCCCGCCCGACGATGTGGACCGGATATCACGCCGGCAGGTGGCCGATCTACGTGCCACCGCGGCGCGGCGCGCGAAGGACCCCGATGTGCTGGATCATGTGGGCGCGCTGCGCGCGGCCAGTGCCGAGTTCGAGCGGCTCTGGAACGAGCATCTGGTGAGCGTGCGGCTTTCCGATGTGAAAAGCATTGTGCATCCCGAAGTCGGCGCGATCGCCTTCGATTGCGAAACGCTGCTCACCACCAGCGCCACTCAGCGGCTGCTGATCTACCGGCCGCGGCCGGGTACCGATGCCGCGGAGAAGCTGGACCTGCTCCGCGTCATCGGTACCCAGCGCTTGGACCGCTGCGAGCCGGTGACTGCGCCTGCGGCCACGCTGCCCGACCAGCGGCGATTCGCAGTGCCCGAGTAACGCCCCGGTGCCACTCGGCGGCGTGGTGGCGGTACCCCGGGCATACGCGTGCCTATTCGCGACCGGCCGAGGTGAACGACATATCCGCGTAGCGTGGGCCGGCGACCTGTTCGGCGATCGGTTCCAGCCGGGTCAGTTCGGCGGCGGTCAACTCGACCGTGGCCGCTGCGACGTTTTCTTCCAATCGGGTGCGGCGGCGGGTGCCCGGGATCGGCACGATCGGCAGTTGGTGTTCCCCGGCCCGGGAGTGCACCCAGGCCAGGGCGATCTGCGCGGGGGTGAGTCCCCGTTCTTCGGCGATGGTGTACAGCGGCGTCAGCAGGGCCGCGTTGTGCGCCGCGTTGCCGCCGGTGAAACGCGGCATATGGCGCCGGAAATCGGTATCGCTCAGTTCGCCGGCTTGTGCGAACGAACCGGTGAGGAAACCCCGGCCGAGTGGCGAGTAGGGAACGAAGGTGACGCCGAGTTCGGCGGCGGTGGGTACCGCGGTGCGTTCGACGTCCCGGGAGAACAGTGACCATTCCGATTGCACCGCGGCGATCGGATGAACCGCGTGGGCGGCGCGCAGTTCCTCCCCGGTCACCTCGGAAAGCCCGAGAGCTCCTACCTTGCCCTGCTGGACGAGTTCGGCCATCACGCCGACGGTCTCCTCGATGGGTACTTCGGGATCGCGCCGGTGCATGTAGTAGAGGTCGATGGTGTCGATTCCCAGCCGGCGCAGGCTGGCGTCCACGGCGGCGCGGATATGTTCCGGGGAGTTGTCGATGCCGCGGTAGTGGGGGTCGTCCGGTTTACGGACGATGGCGAACTTGGTGGCCAGCACGACCTGTTCCCGGTTGGTGCGCACGAAATCGCCCAGGAATTCTTCGTTGTCGCCGGAGCCGTAGATATCGGCGGTATCGAACAGCGTGATGCCGAGTTCCAGCGCGCGGTCCAGGGTCGCGCGGGCTTCGGCGCGGTCGGTGGGACCGTAGAACTCGCTCATACCCATACAGCCCAGACCCTGGATGCCGACCCGGATCCCCTCGGGGCCCAGAGGGGTGCTCGGCAGTGTTGCGGGGGTGGTCATTCGCGGGAATCCCTTCACGATGCGGCGTTATCGGATGACCGGGCGGCGTCGGCTGCAGTGTGCTCCTCGTAGAGCGCGATCTTGTAGTCCAGTACCGCCACGGTCTGCTGGAGTTCGGCGATACGGTCGAGGGCCTCGGCGCGGGTGGCGCGGAACATGGCGAGCCGTTCCGGGATGGTGTTCTCCCCGGCCCGGACCAGTTCCGCGTAGCGGATCATGTCGGCAACCGACATACCGGTGGTGCGCAGTCGCGTGATCAGCGTCAGCCATTCCAGATCACGGTCGCTGAACCGGCGTCTGCCCGTGTGATCGCGACCGATATGGGAGAGCAGGCCGATCCGCTCGTACCAGCGCAGGGTGTCCTGGCTCAGCCCGCAGTGCCGGGCGGCAGCGCCGATCGTATACCGGGGGATATCCCAGCCGGGCTTGTCGCCGGTCGGTGCGGAAAGACTCACGGAATTCCCTTCGATCCTGAAAAGCGTTGCGGCCCAGCGTCTCTGTGCGGCGAACCGGGTCCTCTCGTCGAACACCGACAACGCTAGCCACCTGGAGTGGACTCCAGGCAAGCGGCGCGGCAGGAAATACTCAGCCGCGTGGCCGGCGGCCGCGGGGTTTCAGCCGGCCACCGGGTAACGGTGGCGCGGGGATGCGCTGCTCGGGTGGGTGACCGGCGATATCGCCGAAACGCGCGGTATTGCGCTGCTCCCAATCCGTGCGGGCCGCGGCTATCTCCGAGTGTTCCCGGGCGACGAAGTTCCACCACATCACCAGTTCCTCGGCCAGCGGCTCGCCGCCGATCAGCGCGAACCGGCCTCCGCCGGTACTGGACAACTCGAGTTCAGCGCGCCCGGTCCCCAGGTACAGCAGCGGGCCGGGGGTCGTCTCGATACCGGCCACGGTCACTTCCCCGTCGATCACCAGGACCGCGTACTCGTACTCCGGGTTCGTCCGCAGCGTGGCCGTGCCGGCGGGATCGATCGCGATATCCGCGCCGACCAGCGGTGTGTAGATCATCGCCGGTGAGGTGACGCCGGCCAGTGTGCCGAGAAGCACAGTCGCCCGCAATCCCGGAGCGCGGTGCACCGGCAGATCCCGGTGCTGTTCGAAATGCGGGGCGATATCGCGGTGATCGTCGGGCAGCGCGACCCACAGCTGTAGTCCGCGTCCGGCCGGAGCATCCGGCACGGTGTACTCGGAATGGGCGATCCCGCGGCCGGAGGTCATCAGGTTCAGCTGGCCCGGTTCGATCAGTACATCCGAACGTACCGAATCGCGATGCCGGATGCGGCCCTCCAGCGGCCAGGTGACCGTTTGCAGGCCGATATGGGGGTGCGGGTCGATATCCGGCGGCAGATCCGTGGTGGTCACCGTCGGGGCGCCGAAGTAGTCGAGGAAGCACCAGGCCCCGACGGTCGGCAGATCCCGCTGCGGCAGAGTGCGTTCGACGTACGTGCCGCGCACTCCGCCCAGTGGCACTTCCCGGGCCGGATAGAGTTCGGCGACCGGGCCCGGCCCGTTCACCGGCATGCACAGCGTTTCGGCCGGATGCGGGTCGAGATCACTCACCGGCTACGCCGGTCACATGCTCGGCATATTCGGGATGCCGCTCCAGATAGCTCCGGATGAAGGCGCATTCGGGGCGGATGCGGTGTCCGCGGTCGATGGTGTCGCGAATCGCGAATGCGGCCAGTTTGCTGCCGAGCCCTTTGCCTTCGAAGGCCGAATCGACCTCGGTATGGGTGAAAACGGTTTCCGTGCCGCGTTCTGTGTACTCGGCGAAACCGGCGAGATCGCCGCCGTAGAACACCTCGTAACGGTCTTTGTCCGCGTTGCGGACGACTGCGCGCTCCTCGGTCGTTCCGGTCATCTGCGCACTTCCTCTCGGTCTGCGACTACCGCCCCGGCGGCGCGGCCGGCCACCGGGACCCCGAGGGCCAGCGTACTCAGCCCGCCGTACCGTGGCACGAGCCGGACAGCGCCGAATTCCGCAGCCGGCAGCGCATCCGATTACCAGCACGTAACCTGGGATCATGGCCAAGGAAATCGACCGGATCCGGGCGCGTTCGGCCTGGGCCACGGTCAAGGAGAGCCCGGTGATCACCACCATCGCGGTGGCCCCCATCGTGGTGGTGTTCGGACTGGTGTGGTGGCTGCTCGGCGGCTGGGCGGCGTTCCTGCTCCTGGTTCTGCTGGGCGTGGGCGCCGTCTTCGGCGGCAAGCTCCTGCGCTGAGCCCGCGTACCGGTCAGCGCGGGATGTGGAAGGCCAGGTCGCCCGTGCCCGGCGCTACCCGGTCCCACGGCCGGTCGAAGCGCAGTACCGCCAGGGCCGATGTGGGGAACTTGCGGCCGAGCTGTTGCGCGTCGTCGGTATCGTGGTCGGCCGCCAGGTCCCAGGCGGCCCACGGCATACCCGGTGCGTGCCCGATCACCAGCAATGTGGACAGCGCCGGATCGGTGAGCTGGACGAGTTCGACGAGATAGTCGGGCTGCGCCTCGTAGATCCCGGCATCGAATTCCACCGGCGCGGTGATCGCGGTGGCCGCGAGGGTCTCCCGGGTGCGGGTCGCGGTCGAGCAGCGGACTGCCGATATAGGCGGCTGAGTGGCGCGTAACCAGTCCCCGGCCAGCGCGGCTTCGCGCCGGCCGCGCGGTGCCAGCGGGCGTTCGTGGTCGTCGATTCCGGGCGGGTACGCCGACTTCCCGTGCCGCATCAGGATCAGAGTCCGGGTCATGTGACCACCGTAAGCACCCTCCGTGCGGAGATGGACAACACACTCGAGGCAAACTGAAAGCGGCGTCACAATGGAGGGTGGGCCGGTGACCCCGGCCCGCAACCGATTGTCTGCCCTGCCCACCGTGACCCGGAAGGCACCAGCCCGCACATAAGTCTCGAGGATCTGCACAAATATGGCCTACGTAATCACGCAGCGTTGTTGTAACGATGCCAGCTGCGTTTCCGAGTGCCCGGTCGACTGCATCCGCCCGACTCCGGACCAGCCGGAATTCGCCACGACCGAAATGCTCTACATCGACCCCGACACCTGCATCGACTGCGGCGCCTGTGTCGACGCGTGCCCGGTGGAGGCCATCTTCTCCGAAGACGATCTCACCGCGTCGCTGGCCCGCTTCCGCGATATCAATGCCGCCTGGTTCGAGCGGCACCCGCTGGAATCCAATCTGGACCCGATCGCCACCCCCGTACGCCCGCCCAAGGACCTCGGGACGCTGCGGGTCGCGATCGTCGGTGCCGGTCCGGCGGCCGCCTATGCCGCCGACGAGCTACTGCGCCGTTGCGATGTCCAGGTGGAGATGTTCGATCGGCTGCCCACCCCGTGGGGTCTGGTTCGCGCCGGAGTGGCCCCGGACCACCCCGGTACCAAAACGGTGGCCGGGATGTTCGAATCGGCCGTCCGCCGCGACACCCTGCAGTTCTACCTGAACGTCGAGGTCGGCGAGCACATCAGCCACGAGGAGCTGCTGGCGCACCACCATGCGGTGCTCTACGCCGTCGGCGCCTCCTCGGACCGGCGGATGGGCGTACCGGGCGAGGAGCTGCCCGGAAGCCATTCGGCCACCGAGTTCGTGGCCTGGTACAACGGGCACCCCGACTACGCCGACCGCACGTTCGATCTGTCCGGGGAACGGGCGATCATCGTCGGAAACGGCAATGTCGCGCTCGACGTGGCGCGCGTGCTCACCGTGCATCCCGACGAACTCGCCAAAACCGATATCGCCGACCATGCCCTCGCCGCGCTGCGCAACAGCAATATCCGCGAGGTGGTGGTGCTGGGCCGGCGCGGACCGCTGCAGGCCGCCTACACCTCACCGGAATTCCTGGCGCTCGCGCACCTGTCCGGGGTCGACGTGGTCATCGATCCGGCCGAACTGAAACTCGATCCCGTCTCGCAGGCAGTGCTCGACGACCCCGAGGTCGAACCGCCATTGCGGCTGAAGTACACGCTGGCCGAGGAGTACGCCGCCAAACCGCCCACCGAGGGCAACAAGCGGATCGTGTTCAAGTATCTGGCCTCGCCTACCGCGGTTCGCGGAACCGACAAGGTCGAGGGCCTGGATTACGCGCACAACGAGTTGGTGGACGTGGACGGCGTGCTCAACGCCCGCGCCACCGACAGCACCGGCAGCTACGACGCCTCGCTGGTGCTGCGCTCGATCGGTTACCGCGGGGAACCGGTGCCGGAGCTGCCGTTCGACGATACGCGTGCCGTGGTGCCGAACGAACACGGCCGGGTGACCGGTCCCGACGGCTCCCCGCTGACCGGTGTGTACGTGAGCGGCTGGATCAAGCGCGGCCCCCGCGGCGTCATCGGCTCGAACCGGATCGATTCCGAGGAAACGGTCGAAGCCCTCATCGCCGATTTCATCGCCGGCAAATTGGCCGCGCCCACCGGCGACCGGGATGCCCTGCGGGCCCTGGTACAGCAACGCCGGCCGGACCTGGTGGACCGCGCCGGTTGGAAGGCTATCGATCAGGCCGAGCGGGGCGCCGGGAAGGAAGCCGGGCGTCCGCGGGTCAAGTTCACCACCCGCCCCGACCTGCTCCAGGCCGCCAAAGGCAGCGACTGATCCGGTCTCTACCCGGCGCCGGTGGATCGAATGCACAGCCGGGCGTCGTGCTTCGGACGCCGATACTCGCCGTATCCGGCGTCCGAAGCACGACATGTTCTTCCTCCCCGTGGCGCCCACTGAGATCGGTCTCCGCGGCGGCGCACAGTATGCGTGCAGCTCACCGGTCCGGTGAGCTCCGGCCGACCCTCGCAGTGACACCGGCAATTCGGCCCGACGCGGCTATCGCCGGCGCTGCGGCGATGACTCTCACCCGATCCGCCGATCTCAGCGGCCATGTCTGCACTTTCGAGAGTCTCGACGGCTAGGTGGTGCTCTTGTACGTGTCGCCGCGGCCGACGACGACGGTGATGTCCGGGCGATGCCGGATAAGCAACAGAACCCGCGCCGCCGGAGGTGGCGCAAATACTACAGCGGCGCGATGCGCACGATGGTGGTGGTGATTCCGTCGACCACGAACCATAGACGCAGAGTGGGATTCCCGTGGCTGTCGCCGGGTTCGTAATGGCTGCGGATGCTGATCTGCCGGCGCGCCAGCACCGGCGCGATGTATTCGATCACGGCCCGGTGCGGACCGGCCGCCAGTTCGGGATGGTCCACGAGATACCGCTCCACCGCCTGCCAATAGCAGGCGTTGTTCACGTGGTTGTACTGGTCGATATCGGTGGCACGCAGCGGGAACGGCAGATCGCTGTCCGATTCCGGCGGCGCGGGATCGGTGAGCCACGGCCGCCAGCGCAGGCGTTGTTCATTGGTTGTCTGCGCCAGATAGGCCAAACCCGCATCACTGATCCGGGCGGGCATATTGTTCGTCTCGTTGATCTTGATCCAGAAACCCTCGGTTTCGATCAGGCCCCCGCGGTCGCTGGTTATCCGCACCCGCATATTCGACCAGCGGGTGGACATACTGGAGCACCAGCGCAGCAGATGCACGGTGTCGGGCCACCGGACGGGCCGGATCACATCTATCACCGTGCGCCGGATTATCCAGTGCGGGTCGGTCTGCTCCAGGATGGATTGCTGCAGGTGTTCCCAGGCGATGTCCTGGAGGTAGCGGGCGATGCCGTCGAGACGCACGCGGTTGTACGGGTCCACGTCACCGGCTCGTACCGGCCACGCCGAAACAAACCCCATACCCTCCTGGGGAAGCGGGGCGAGTGGCTGATCGAGTGACACTTGCGCTCCTCGCGCGGCGGGTCGCGCCGCGGTACTTCTACTGAATTTCCTGTGCCAAGACTTTACGGTGACGTGCGTAACGCGGAGTGGGTGGTGTCAGTAGCCGACATAGCCGGAGCCGTTGGACACGCCGACCACACCTGGCACATTGTTCAGCGAGCCGTACCGTTCGATGGCGTAGCGGGTGCCGGCGATGATCGGATAGTTTGAGGTGGACGTATGGATTGGTACATATCAGCCGGTGCGTCTCATGCTCGCCGGTGAACGAACGAAAGAGGTCGGCATATGCGCGCAGCTCAGGTCAGCAGACTCGAAGGCCCCGAAGCGATCGAGATCGTCGACATCCCGGAACCGGAACCGCTGCCCGGTGGCGTCGTCATCGACGTCCACGCGGCCGGAGTCGCGTTCCCGGACGTGCTGATGACCCGTGGGCTGTATCAGATGAAGCCCGAGATGCCGTTCGTCGTCGGCGGTGAGGTCGCGGGTGTGGTCCGGGAGGCTCCCGAGGGTGCGCACGTGAAACCCGGCGACCGCGTCTGTGCCCTGACCATGCTGGGCAACGCCATGGCCGAGGTGGCCACCACTGCCGCCGAGATGGTTTTCAAGCTTCCGGACAACATCTCCTTCGAAGAGGGCGCCGGGATCCTGTTCAACGATATGACCGTGCACTTCTGCCTGCGAAACCGCGGCCGGCTCGCCGACGGCGAAACCGTACTCGTGCACGGCGCGGCCGGCGGAATCGGCACCTCGACCCTGCGGATGGCGACCGCGCTGGGCGCTGGACGGGTGATCGCGGTGGTCAGCACCGAGGCGAAAGCCGAAATCGCCCGGGCGCACGGCGCCACCGATGTGGTGCTCGCCGACGGCTGGCTCGACCGCGTCAAGGAAATCACCGGCAACCGCGGTGTCGATATCGTCCTCGACCCGGTGGGCGGCGACCGCTTCACCGACAGCATCCGATCGCTGGCGCGCGGCGGCCGGTTGCTGGTGGTGGGCTTCACCGGCGGTGACATCCCCACGGTCAAGGTGAACCGGCTGCTGCTCAAGAACGTGGAGGTCGTCGGCGCCGGCTGGGGTGAATGGATGCTGTCGCATCCCGGGTACCTCAGCGAGCAGTGGACCGAGGTCGGGCCACTGCTCGAGGCCGGCAAGATCGCCCCGCCGCAGCCGGTGCTGTTCCCGCTGGAGCAGGCCGCACAGGCCGTGGCCGCGCTGGAAAATCGCGCCGCCGCGGGCAAGGTCGTGGTGACTCTGCGCTGAACCGATACCGGCGGTGCGGGATCCATGGGCGACCTGCACCGCCGTCGGGGCCGCGGTTTCGTCGGTATTGTTCACAGCATGCGGATCAGGTCGGCGATAGTCCTCGGGTTAACCGCGGCATTTGCTCTGACGGGGTGCGGTTCCGACGCCGGCTCCGAAGAAGCCGACGGCCCTCGGGGGCCCGCGCCCAAGGTGGCCGCACTGGGTCCGTTCGTGGGGGAGTGCGGACACGTCACCGACGACGAGGTCCGCGATATCGGGGGGCTCGGCCAGATCACCCAGTCGTTCAAGAACGCGGTCGGTTGTAACTGGCAGTCCGGCGGGCTGAGTGGCTCGTCCATAACGTTCGCGTCGTATCGGGGCAGTCCGCTGGAGCGGGAGAAGGCCTGGGTCACGACGCACGGCCGCCCACCGGAACCGATCACCGTGGGTGGGCGCCCCGGCTTCGCGGCGCTGGACCCCGAGGGCCTCATCTGCGATCTGGCGGTGCAGCTCGACGACGATTTCTTCGAATGGTCGACCGCGCTGGGCAGATATTCGAATACCGGCGGCGATCCGTGTGATCGCAGCCGCGCGCTCGCCGAACTGACCATCGAGCGGCTGGAGTGAGACGATGACATTCCCCGGACGAGCCGGTCACGGCCGGATCCGCGCGCTGGCCGCGTCGGCGGCGATCCTGACGGCGGCGGTCCTCGGTGCCGGCTGCGGTAGCACGGTGGACGGCACAGCCCTGCCGGTCGGCGGCGGCGAAACCGTAGACACCGCACAGATCGACAAACTGCTCCGCGAATGCGATGTGGTCACCGACCAGCAGATCATCGATGCGCTCGGCGGTAACACCTACATCAGAGACTCGTTCTTCGGCGCGGTGTGCATGTGGGATATCGGCGGTGGTTCCGGGATGCTCACACTGAACTGGTACGAGAACGGCTCGCTGCGCAACGAACAGGAAACCAACGACAAACTCGGCTATATCACCACGAAGACCACGGTGCAGGGCACGATTGCGCTGGAGATACGCCGGCCGGACGATCCCAACTCGTGCGGGATGACGGCCAGCGCGGCCGATTCGGGAGTTATCGGGTGGTGGGTGAACTCGTCGCCCGGCGCCACCGCCGACCCGTGCGCCGCCGCGAAGAAGCTTCTCGAACTCACGCTCAACATCGCCCGATAAGGGGTACAGTTCCCACCCTGTTTTGACCGTATTCGCTGCGTCCGAGTACAGTGGACGGCTGTGCCCGGAAGGATACGGGCAAGTTCGAGCGCAGACGTAGGCCAGCGAGAGCGGCTGACGATTCCAGCGTGCCTGTAATTCGGGCCCTGAACTGCGCACGACACGCCCGACCCCGGGACGCGAGAAACGTGGTTGGACGTGCGGGTGAAAGCTCGATGAACAGACCTGACACCGCCAGAACCGATTAAAGGAAAGCCGGTCTATGCCAACCATCAACCAGCTGGTCCGTAAGGGTCGCCGCGACAAGGTCGCCAAGACCAAGACCGCGGCCCTCAAGGGGAGCCCGCAGCGTCGTGGCGTGTGCACCCGCGTGTACACCACCACCCCGAAGAAGCCGAACTCCGCGCTCCGTAAGGTCGCGCGTGTTCGCCTGACCAGCGCGGTCGAGGTCACGGCCTACATCCCCGGTGAAGGCCACAACCTGCAGGAGCACTCGATGGTGCTCGTCCGCGGCGGTCGTGTGAAGGACCTTCCCGGTGTGCGTTACAAGATCATTCGCGGTTCGCTCGACACCCAGGGTGTGAAGAACCGTAAGCAGGCCCGCAGCCGTTACGGCGCCAAGAAGGAGAAGAGCTGATATGCCGCGCAAGGGCCCCGCTCCCAAGCGTCCGCTGATCAACGATCCGGTGTACGGGTCGCCGCTGGTCACGCAGCTGGTCAACAAGATCCTGCTCGACGGTAAGAAGTCCACCGCCGAACGCATCGTCTACGGTGCGCTGGAGCAGGCGCGGGAGAAGACCGGCACCGATCCGGTCGTCACCCTCAAGCGCGCGCTGGACAATGTCAAGCCGTCGCTCGAGGTCAAGCCCCGTCGTGTCGGTGGCGCCACCTACCAGGTGCCGGTCGAGGTTCGTCCCGGCCGCGCCAACACCCTGGCCCTGCGCTGGCTGGTGAACTTCTCCCGGGCCCGCCGGGAGAAGACCATGGTCGAGCGCCTGGCCAACGAACTGCTCGATGCCAGCAACGGTCTGGGAGCCTCGGTCAAGCGCCGTGAGGACACCCACAAGATGGCCGAGTCCAACCGGGCCTTCGCGCACTACCGCTGGTGATGTCTGTCCGGCCCATCGCTCGGGTCGGGAGGCTTACGGAAGCACCGCTTCCGCTTTGACAGATATGGCGACCGCAAGGTCGTCGGCGAGAATCCCAACTAGCTACGAGCGGGGAAGAATTCCGTGGCACAGGACGTGCTCACCGACCTGAACAAGGTCCGCAACATCGGCATCATGGCTCACATCGATGCGGGTAAAACCACTACGACCGAACGCATCCTCTTCTACACCGGTGTGAATTACAAGCTCGGTGAAACCCATGACGGTGCGTCGACCACCGACTGGATGGAGCAGGAGCAGGAGCGTGGTATCACCATCACCTCCGCGGCGGTGACCTGCTTCTGGAACCAGAACCAGATCAACATCATCGACACCCCCGGCCACGTCGACTTCACCGTCGAGGTGGAGCGCAGCCTGCGCGTGCTCGATGGCGCCGTCGCCGTCTTCGACGGCAAGGAGGGCGTGGAGCCGCAGTCCGAGCAGGTGTGGCGTCAGGCCGACAAGTACGACGTGCCGCGGATCTGCTTCGTCAACAAGATGGACAAGCTCGGTGCGGATTTCTACTTCACCGTGCAGACCATCAAGGACCGCCTCGGCGCCCGGCCGCTGGTCATCCAGCTGCCGATCGGTGCGGAGGACACGTTCGAGGGTGTCGTCGACCTGGTCGAAATGAAGGCCAAGGTCTGGACCGGCGAAACCAAGCTGGGCGAGAAGTACGAGCTCCGCGACATCCCGGCCGATCTGGTCGAGAAGGCCGAGCAGTACCGGCAGGAACTGCTGGAGACGGTGGCGGAGTCCGACGAGGCGCTGCTGGACAAGTTCTTCGGCGGGGAAGAGCTCACGATCGAAGAGATCAAGGGCGCCATCCGCAAGATGACGGTCAACTCCGAGCTCTACCCGGTGCTGTGCGGTTCGGCGTTCAAGAACAAGGGCGTGCAGCCCATGCTCGACGCCGTGATCGACTACCTGCCTTCGCCGCTGGACGTCGAATCCGTGCAGGGTCACGTGCCCGGCAAGGAAGACGAGGTCATCACTCGTAAGCCGAGTGCCGACGAGCCGTTCGCCGCGCTGGCGTTCAAGATCGCCGTGCATCCGTTCTTCGGCAAGCTGACCTACATCCGCGTCTACTCGGGCAAGGTCGATTCCGGGGCCCAGGTCATCAACGCGACCAAGGGCAAGAAGGAACGTCTGGGCAAGCTGTTCCAGATGCACTCCAACAAGGAGAACCCGGTACCTTCGGTCAGCGCCGGCCATATCTACGCGGTCATCGGCCTGAAGGACACCACCACCGGTGACACCCTGTGCGATTCGAACAACCAGATCGTGCTGGAGTCCATGACCTTCCCGGATCCGGTCATCGAGGTCTCCATCGAGCCGAAGACCAAGTCCGACCAGGAGAAGCTGGGCACCGCGATCCAGAAGCTCGCCGAAGAAGATCCGACCTTCACGGTGAAACTGGACGCCGAAACCGGCCAGACCGTCATCGGCGGTATGGGCGAGCTGCATCTGGACATCCTCGTGGACCGGATGAAGCGCGAATTCAAGGTCGAGGCGAACGTCGGCAAGCCGCAGGTCGCCTACCGCGAAACCATCACCAAGCCGGTGGAGAAGCTCGAGTTCACCCACAAGAAGCAGACGGGTGGTTCGGGTCAGTTCGCGAAGGTCATCATCGGCCTGGAGCCGTTCGTCGGTGAGGACGGCGCCCACTACGAGTTCGAGAACAAGGTCACCGGTGGCCGTGTGCCGAAGGAATACATCCCTTCGGTGGACGCGGGTGCTCAGGACGCCATGCAGTACGGTGTGCTCGCCGGTTACCCGCTGGTCAACCTGAAGGTGACCCTGCTCGACGGTGCCTACCACGACGTCGACTCCTCGGAGATGGCGTTCAAGATCGCCGGCGCGCAGGCGCTCAAGGAAGCGGCCCGCAAGGCCGGTCCGGTGATCCTCGAACCGCTGATGGCGGTCGAGGTCACCACGCCCGAGGACTACATGGGCGATGTGATCGGCGACCTGAACTCCCGCCGTGGCCAGATCCAGGCCATGGAGGAACGCAGTGGTGCCCGTGTCGTCAAGGCGCTGGTTCCGCTCTCGGAGATGTTCGGCTACATCGGTGACCTGCGGTCGAAGACCCAGGGCCGGGCGAACTACTCCATGGTGTTCGATTCGTACGCGGAGGTTCCGGCCAACGTGTCGAAGGAGATCATCGCCAAGGCGACCGGCGAGTAACACCTGCCGGGCGTCTGCACGACCCCCTTGTAAACAATCCGCACTGCTGCAACTGCAAGCAACAACAAGTCCAGGAGGACACCACAGTGGCGAAGGCGAAGTTCGAGCGGACGAAGCCGCACGTCAACATCGGCACCATCGGTCACGTCGACCACGGCAAGACCACGCTGACCGCAGCGATCACCAAGGTGCTGGCGGACAAGTACCCGGACCTCAACGAGAGCTTTGCGTTCGACATGATCGACAAGGCGCCCGAGGAGAAGGCCCGCGGTATCACGATCAACATCTCGCACGTCGAGTACCAGACCGACAAGCGCCACTACGCGCACGTCGACGCTCCCGGTCACGCCGACTACATCAAGAACATGATCACCGGCGCGGCCCAGATGGACGGTGCCATCCTGGTGGTTGCCGCCACCGACGGCCCGATGCCGCAGACCCGTGAGCACGTGCTGCTCGCCCGTCAGGTCGGCGTGCCCTACATCCTGGTCGCGCTGAACAAGTCGGACATGGTCGACGACGAGGAAATCCTCGAGCTCGTCGAGATGGAGGTCCGTGAGCTGCTGGCTTCGCAGGAGTTCGACGAGGATGCTCCCGTCGTGCGGGTTTCCGGCCTGAAGGCGCTGGAGGGCGACGAGAAGTGGGCCGAGTCCATCGTCGAGCTGATGAACGCGGTCGACGAGTCCATCCCGGACCCGGTGCGTGAGACCGACAAGCCGTTCCTGATGCCGATCGAGGACGTCTTCACCATCACCGGCCGTGGCACCGTTGTCACCGGTCGTGTGGAGCGCGGTGTGGTCAACCTCAACGAGGAAGTCGAGATCGTCGGCATCCGTCCGGAGAAGACCAAGACCACCATCACCGGTATCGAGATGTTCCGCAAGATGCTGGACACCGCTCAGGCCGGTGACAACGCGGGTCTGCTGATCCGTGGTATCAAGCGCGAGGATGTGGAGCGCGGCCAGGTCGTCATCAAGCCGGGCACCACCACCCCGCACACCGAGTTCGAGGGTCAGGCCTACATCCTGTCGAAGGACGAGGGTGGCCGCCACACCCCGTTCTTCAACAACTACCGTCCGCAGTTCTACTTCCGTACTACTGACGTGACCGGTGTTGTGACCCTGCCCGAGGGCACCGAAATGGTTATGCCCGGCGACAACACCGAGATGTCGGTGAAGCTGATCCAGCCGGTCGCCATGGACGAGGGTCTGCGTTTCGCGATCCGTGAAGGTGGCCGTACCGTCGGCGCCGGTCGGGTTACGAAGATCGTCAAGTGATTCGCTGAATCGCTGGGAACGGCGTCGCTCCGAAAGGAGCGGCGCCGTTCGCTGTTTCCGGGACCTCGGGTGGTACTCGGTACGCGTATGATTCCGGTATGTCCAGGATTACGTTCGATCCGAACCAGCTCGGTGGTAGGCCGTGTATTCGTGGTATGCGTATCCGGGTCACGGATGTTCTGGAGTTGTTGGCGGCGGGTGAGAGCGAGGATTCGATGCTCGAGGACTACCCATATCTCGAGCGGGAGGACATCCGGGCCTGCTTGATGTTCGCCGCAGCGGGAGCCGACCGTCCTGTGCTCCGAACCGCGTCGTGAATTTTCTGGTCGACGCTCAATTGCCGCCCGCACTGCACTGGGCTTTTATTATTGCGAGATATGAATTCTCATCGGATATCGATGAGAATGGCAAACTTTGATATCGGCGACCTGCCGCATGAAGCGCAACTTGCGTTAATAGATCGAATGGTCGATCTGCTGATCGACTACGACGCATACAGAGCTGTTGGTGCATGAACCGGAACGGTTTGCTGCGCCGTCCGCGTTTCCGGCGCCGGAGTACTACACGTTGGTGACCGTCGACTTTTTTCCGGGGGGACTGTGGTGGCGAAACGGCGGCTCTACCGGGAAATCGTCGGGCGGCTGGGCGTCTTCGGGATTCCGGAAGATCATGTGACTGTGGTGGTCCGGGATACTCCGTGCGAGAGCTGGGGTTTTCGTGGCGGGCAGGCGGCATGCGATGTCGATCTCGGATTCGATATCGATGTCTGATTGCGGTGGGATAGGGCGGTGGGGTGGAGAATCGCCATCGGGCCGCTGCTCGGGCGATAGTGCTGAGAGGGATGAGTCGACAGGGTCCGTTGAGGGCGGCTAAGGTCCGACTCGGCCTGGTAACCGGTGGGGCACATCGTCATCAGTCGCGCCGAACAGATTCGGCGGATGATATGCCGGACAACCGGATACGCCGTACATGGCGGGCCGAGTAACCGGACGGGGGCTCCGAGTGGTGCCGGCGCCGGGGGTCGGGTCCGAAGAAAGCAGGACGAGGTAGATGACGAACCCGCAACAACCCGGTGCCGGCGATCAGCAGGGGGGATTTCCGCCGCAGCCGCCCGGGGGGACGCCGCCTTCTTCCGGCGGGCACCCGCAGCCCGGGATGTACGGGCCCGGACCGCAACAACCGTATGGTCCGGACCCGCAGCAGTTTCCGCCGCAAGGTATGCAGCCTGGATATGGGCAGCCGCCGTACCCGCCGCATCCCGGGGGACCGTACGCATCGCAGCCCGAGGGGCCGTACCCATCGCAGCCCGAGGGGCCGTACGCATCGCAGCCCGGGGGACCGTACGCATCGCAGCCCGAGGGGCCGTACCCATCGCAGCCCGGGGGACCGTACGCACCGCAGCCCGGGGGACCGTACGTATCGCAGCCCGGCGGGCCGTATCCACCGCAGCCCGGCAAGAGCCGCGGGACCGTGGTGATGGTGACGCTGGCAGTGGTCGCGCTGGTGATCGGTCTCGGCGTCGGCGGGTATTTCCTGCTGTCCGGCGGCGGGGCCGGGGATCCGCGCGCTGTCGCTCAGCAATTCGTGGACGGTGGCGGCGAGAACAAGGAGCTGATCTGCGCATCGGACCTCGCGAAGATCGAGGAAGCCGGAGCGTCGGCGCCTCGCCCCACCGAACCCGTCACGATGCCGGACGGTACAGCCGCGACGAGTGAGCTGGTAGATGTCGATGTGCCCGAGGGAAGCGACCGGGGGACCTTCACCGTCGAGACGGACGTGACGGTCGGTACGCAGAACCACAGCCAGACCTTCGAGTACGACCTCGTCCGCGAAGACGGCGAATGGAAGGTCTGCGGCATTCTGGGGGCTTCGGCGCCCGGAGACAGTGACTCCGACGGAAGCGGTGACCCCGGCGAACCCGGGAACAGCGATACCGGCGAGCCCGGCAGTAGTGACTCCGACAGCAACAGCGCCGGTGGCAGCGGCTCGGGCGATCCGCGCGATACCGCCCAGCAATTCGTGGACAGCGACGGGACAGACAAGAGGCTGATCTGCGAAGCGGATGTCGCGGCGCTGGAGCTGGCGGAGAAGGCGGGGACCGGACCGATCCAGCTGCCGGATTCCGAGTATTCGACGAGGACGATCACGAATATCGATGTGCCCGCAGGCAGCGATAGTGGGTCCTTCACCGTCGAACTGGGTGCGAAGGGGGCTGCCACACCCCTCAGGTCGCTCGACTACGAGCTTGTCCGGGAAAACGGTGCCTGGAAAGTTTGCGGCATCCTGGACGCTTGGCTCGGTTGATCCGCTGCATGCCTGCGAAGGTTGCTGCCTTCGCAGGCACGGGCAGGCGCCGGTTGCTCCACTCAGGAGCGGTGCCTGTGGGCGAGGAGCTGGGCGGCGGCAAGTACCGGGGCTACCGCGGTCGTGGCCGCCGCGCCGAGCGGGGAACCGGTGGCGCGCATCAGACCGACGGTGCGCATGGCCGCGACGAGTACTTCGCTACCGCGTACCCGCATATCCGCCTCGAAGCGGCTCACCGCGACAGGCAGGGTGACCGTGCCGGCAGCGACCGCGCGCAGGTTGGCGACCAGGCTTGCGGCGTCCCGGATGGCAGCGCCGGCTCCCATACCCGCGGTGGGTGGGGTCGCATGGACGGCGTCGCCGAGAGCGGTGACGGCGCCGGCGGGCCACGGCGCGAGATCGCGGGCCCGGGTGGAGGCGGCATTGAAGCGGAACGCGCCGATACTGCCGGGTTCGGCACGTTCGATGACCTCGAGCGCCGACCGTCGCCACCCTTCGCGATCGAACGCGGTGAGAAGCGCGGACCGCAGCTCGGCGCCCCGCAGCGCGCGCAGCGCATCGGTCGCGGCGGATTCGGCGAACATGGCGCCCCAGATGTAGGTGGGGCCGGTAGTGACCGACTCCCTCGGACCGGTCGTGTGGAGGACGGCATTGCCCACCGGGTCGAGGTAACCGATGTACAGGGCGGTGGTGCGCGGCCCGAGCACCATACTGGAGCGCGGTCCGAGCCGCTGCCGCTCGGCGGCGCCGAGATCTCCGGCGGCGGTGCGGCCGGAAAAGCCGATGATTCCGGTCGGTTCGCTCGTCGCGCGGCCCGCGAGCCGGCGGGCGACCAGCGAGTGCGCACCGTCCGCACCCACCAGAAGATCGCCCGAAACGGTGGTTCCGTCGGCGAGCAGCGCCTGCGGTGCGCCGGTGGGGGTGCGGGCGATATCGGTGACCGGTGAACCCAGTTGCAGATCGGCGCCGGCCGCATCGGCCAGAATCGTCCGCAGGGTGATGCGGTCGATATCGACGCCGGGATTGTCGTCGAGGCTCGGCCCGTGACCCAGCAGCCGGCCGTGCCGGTCCCAGAAGGCGTCTCGGGCTCGTAACCGCAACGCCGAGGACGATCCCAGCAGCCGTTCGAAGATCTCCGGCTCGACGAGTTCCTGCAGCGCCGCCTGCGCTCGGCCGTCGAGCGTGATGTGGTAGCCCCCGGTCTGCGCGATATCGAGATCGCGATCGAAAACCGAGACCTCGAAATCGTGCCGGCGTAGCCCGGCGGCCAATGCCAGGCCGCCGATTCCGCCTCCGACGATGATGATGCGCACTAACGGTCTCCCGGATTCGTGGTGAGTTACTTCCGGGCCCCGACAGTGCCATCGGTAGTGGCCATCGAATGTCCACTACTTTGGTGCCGGTGGCCGAAACTTCCCGGCGCGCTCTGCGCCTGCTGTCACTACTCGCCGCCCGGCGCATCTGGTCGCTCGGTGACCTGGCGGCCCGGCTGGAGGTGAGCACTCGAACGGTCCGGCGGGATATCGATACGCTGCGCCGGCTGGGCTATCCGGTCGTATCGTTGCGCGGCCCGGACGGGGGCTACCGGCTCGAGGCGGGGCATACACTGCCACCTCTGCTGTTCGACGCGGAGCAGGCGCTCGCCGTCGCGGTGGCGCTGCAAACGGCCCCGCATTCGGTGTCGGGTCTCGGTGAAGACGCCGCGCGGGCCCTGGATGCCCTCGAACAGGTCATGCCCCCCAGACTGCGGGCCGCGGTGGAGGCGCTGCGGCTCACCAGATTGCAGAACTACTGGGAGTTTCCGGCGCCACCTATCGAGGCGACGGCGTTGCAGGTTGCGGGCAGTGCCGTCCGCCGGCACGAAATGCTCATCGTCGAACCCTTCGGCCCCGACGGCATCCGCTCGGATCCGGGTACGGCGGGTTTCACCCCGGCCCGGCGCCTCGAACCGCATCACCTGGTGGTCTGGGCGGGCCGGTGGTATCTGGTCGGATTCGACCACGCCGACAATGCCTGGCGCGTGCATCGCCTCGACCGTCTCCACCTGCACGCGCCCACGGGAATTCGGTTCGCTCCGCGAGAACTGCCCGGCGGCGATGTTGCCCACCTGGTCATGACCAGCTATGACCGCGGCGATACGCCTGCTGCGTGGAAGTACACCGGAAGTGCCCGGCTCGATCTTCCGGCCGAGACTGTCGCGCGCTGGGCACCCGGCGGATCGGTTGTCGAACATCTCGATTCCGGCCACTGCCGCCTCACCGTCGGCGCATGGTCGTGGGCCGGAATCGCCGGACTACTCGCCACCTTCGATACCGACATCACCGATGTCCAACCCCCGGAACTGGTAGCCGCGTGCAGTCGGCTCGAGGAAAGATTTCGGACCGCCGCGGGTATCGATCGGACGCGGTGCAGAAGGGCCGGCGCGACCTGGACCCCGGATTCCCTATCTACCGCGGCCGAGCCGAGCGCACCCGAGTAGTCGCCGATCGGTGGCCCGACGGGACCGGCGTCGACGGGCTGAATCTCGGGGCCGGTTCCGACGGCAGCGATGTGGCCGTAGGTATCACTCGGCTACAGCCGGCCGGTACCGGCAGTTCGGCTCAGCGCCGCTTCACGATTCGCGGGCCGCCTGCAGTAGGGCGTTGGCGAATTTCACCATCTGAGCCGGACCGCCGTACCAGGCGGAAACCGCCGAGAGCACCGCAGCACGCGCTTCCCGTGCCGCCTGGGCGACCTCGGTGGTCGATACCTCGCCGGCTTCCGCCTTACCGGCGAGAACCTCGAGATCATCGCTTGCCGTGAGCAAACGCATGATGAGGTGAATATCGATATCGGCGCCTTCCTCGCTGCGGCTGTGCCGGGATGGGGTGTCGGCCGGTACCGGGCCGCGCTCCGGTTCGGTGAGCGCCGGGGCGGTGAGGTCGGCCGTGATCGGCTCCGGCCGGTCGGCCGGCAGTGGTGACGGGGCTTCCGCGGCTTCGCGGGCGCGCCGGGACCGCCGGGTTTCCAGTGGTGGGCGCGACTGGTCGTTACCGGCCGGCGCTTCCGGTGCGGTACGGGGTTCGTCGGGCACCAGAGTCAGCGGTGTCGACGTTGCGCGGCGCGCAGTGGGCTGTGGATCGGCCGCCGCTTCGGCTGCGGTGCTCTCGGCGTGCCGGGAGGCGGGCGGTTCCTGCTCGGACTCCAGGATGCGGGTGAGGATTTCGGAGACGGGGGCCGTGCCGGAATCATCGTCGGAGTCGCTGCTGTGTGCCGATTCCGGATCGAGCAGGCGATCGAGTATCGGGGTGGCGTCCGCGGGCGGCGCGAGTCGCGGGGGCGCTTCGGCCTCCGGCGCAGAATCGATACCCTGACCGCCGGTATCGGTCTCCTCCACCGGCCCTTCGGCGCGGGATGCGGCGGCATCCGGTTGCCGGCGGGCGGAGCGTTCGCTATCCGGCTTGTAGCGGGACGCGGACCGCGGCATCCGGCGTGGAGCCGGGAGTTCCGCGACCGGTTCGGATTCCTGGCTGCCGAGATTCGGCGGGGACGAGGGCGGCGAGTCCGCGACGGTAGCGGCCGCCGGAGAGTCCCCGGTGCCGGAACCGGGTGCCTCCTCGATTCCGGCGGGGGCGTGCCGGGCCGCGGACCGGGGCAGGCGGCGGGCCGGTAGCGCGGGCGGGGCGGATTCGTCTTCGGTGGTAGTCGCCGGTGCGGGGGCGTGACCGCGCGAAGTACGGGTGGGCAGGGCGGACCTGGCGGATTCGGGACCGTCGGCGGACTTGCCCGCGGAGGGCAGCTCATAAGAGGCGCCGGAACGGGAGCCGGATTCTTCGGGGCGGTGCTGGTCTTCGAACGGGTTGAACTGGTCCGCGTCGGATTCGGCCGGTTCGGTCAGCGCCGGTTTACGGCGCCGGCCACCACTTTCGAGCGCCTGCGGTACCGGTTCCTCGCCGATCGAACTGAGCCAGCTGGGCAGCGAACCGGTATCGGCGGACGATCCGCCGCAGGAATCGGATTCGGGGGCCGGACGATAGGTACCGGGATCGCCGGCCGGCGGCAACGCGCCGCCCGAACCGCCGTCGTCGTTCTGCTCGGCGGTGTGCAGTTGAGTGGTTGCGCGGGGCATCTCGGCCGGGCCGCCGGACGGTACGGTCAGCTCGTCGGGGCGCTGGGAATCCGGCTGGTACGCCGCGGGCATCGGGATCCGCGATGACGACGACAGTGCGGGCGACGGTTCGCCGGACTGGGAAATCCGCGGCAGTGCCGCGGAATCGGCTTGACCGGAAACCTGATGCGATCCGCCCGTTGCCGCGGCGCGCGTGTGCAGCGCGGCTGTTTCGGGACCGTCGTCCGGTACATACGGGGGCCCGTCGGCCGGTGGCGTGGTGAAACGGGAATTCGATTCGTGCTCCACCGGGCTCATCGCCTGGACTTCCGGTGCGTCGCCGATGACACCCGAGGTGTTCCAGGCGGCGAACGGGTCGAGAGCCGCTGACCCGGCAGTGTTCTGGGGGTTCTGGTGTGGGGCGGACGGTGGTGCGGGGGTCCACGTGTAACCGCGGTCCGGAACGGACTCGGGCAGGTTCGTGGCGCCGTTCGAACCCTCCGCCGAATCGAATCCGTTGGATCCGAAGCCGGCGAAGCCCCTCGACTCGGAGTTGCGCGGCCCGCGCCCGTACTCCTCCGGGCGGGCGCGGCGTTCGTCTCCGAGGCTGGCATTTTCGGCATCCATGCGCTCATTCTTACCCACCCGAGTGGGATTCGTTCTAGTGCGCGAGGCTCCTCATCTCCGCACGCGGTACTCAGGGTGACGAGGATTACAGCGACGCCGAGTTCGCGCCCGACGCCGTCGGGTTCCGCAGGTTTTCCGGACATGCCGCGCTGACGTGCTCCTACGGTGAGAAGTCCCGGCACTGGCGAGGAACGGCTCGGGGACGCGGTGGCACGCACGTCGATCAGCGCCCGCGCCGCGGTTGCCCTCGGGTGGCGATGGCGCAAATGCGCCCCGTTGGTGCCCCCTGGACGCGACGCGCAGGGACGAAGTGCGCAGTTCGGTGAATTCGCACCGGTAACCTGGTTCGTTGCGCTGTAGGCAGGAAGGCGGGTGGCCTGTGTGCAGGCCGGATGAATCCGTCGCCGGAGCAGCGGAATCGAGCCGGGTGAGCTTGGCCGGTGAGCCGAGCGCTCACCCGGCAGGGCGCCCCGGTGGGCGAGCGGGAGCGGCCGCGATCACCTGCCCGCCGAGGCAACCGGCGGGAAGATCGGTGGCGCCGGGATCAGTGGTGCGGCGCCGCCCGGTGCATTCGTCCCGCGACGGCCGGCAATGCCGCGACCGCCAGTACGACGGTGACGATGCCGACGACCCACGACGTCCATGCCGCGCCGTTGTATGCGGTGTAGTCCATGACCCAGGGTGCGAGGAACAGCAGCGCGCCGAACAGGCCCATCGCGTAATCGGTGGCCGCCAGCGCCGGCCGGTACATCTGGGCGAGCCCGGTCAGTGCGATGAGTAACCCGAGCACGATCATCGTCCACACGGCCCGATCGTTGGTGGCCACCCAGATCGGCGAGAGGGCGGTGAAGATTCCGAGCACGACGGCCAGGAAGTCCTGGGTCCGGCTTTCGGTGAACATAATGGCCTCCTGAAAGTGGAAACAGGTCCGTTGACAGGGCCTGACCTCGGTATAGCTGGCGCAGCGCGGCCGGTCGATATCGCGATGGACACGATTGCGCGGCGAAACGATGCGGAAGGTGTCGCTGGCCTCGACCGGGCTGCCCAAGTTAGGGTGGGCTACACATTTTTCTAGAACACGTTTCAGTCGCGGCGCGAGCGGGCCGCAGGAGGGAGTTCGGTATGTCCGCGCCGATCGTGATCGCCGGTGCCGGCCTGGCCGGGCTGCGCACCGCCGAAGAACTGCGCCGAGCCGGGTACGCCGGGGAACTGGTACTGCTCGGCGACGAGGCGCACGCGCCCTACGACCGCCCGCCGCTGTCCAAACAGTTCGTACGCGGCGAAATCGACTCGACCCCGTTGCGTCCCGAGGAGTTCTACGGCGAGAAAAATATCGATCTCCGCCTGAAAACCGCGGCCGTCGGCGTGGACTCCGCCGCTAAGAAGGTGCGGTTGGCCGACGGTTCGGCGCTCGAATACGAACACCTCGTGATCGCCACCGGACTGACCCCCCGCCGCCTGCCCGGCACCGAGGATGTCACCGGCGTCCACGTGCTGCGCAGCCACGACGATGCCGTAGCCATCCGGGAAAGCGCGCGCACCGCCGAGCAGGCCCTGATCATCGGCGCCGGATTCATCGGCTGTGAACTCGCCGCCAGCCTGCGCGCCGACGGAACGGCTGTGGTGCTGGTGGAACCGCAACCCGCTCCGCTCGCCGGTGTGCTCGGTGTGGAAGTCGGGGAACTGGTGGCCCGCCTGCACCGCGCCGAAGGGGTCGACCTGCGCTGCGGTACCGGTGTCGACACCCTGCTGACCGATCCGGACGGCCGGGTCCGCGGTGCTCGGCTCGCCGACGGTTCGGAAGTTTCGGCGCAACTGGCGGTCGCGGGTATCGGCTCCCGTCCGGTCACCGATTGGCTGGCCGATTCCGGGATCGAACTGGCCGAACCCACCGCAGGCGGCGGTGTGTTCGCCGACGAGGCCGGCCGCACCAGCGTGCCCGGTGTCTGGGCGGTGGGCGATGTCGCGGCCTGGCGGACCCCGACCGGTGAGCATCGCCGGATCGAACACTGGACCAATGCGGGCGAACAGGCCAAACTGCTGACCTGCGCCCTGCTGGGAACCGAACCGCCGAGCGCGCCGCAAGTGCCGTACTTCTGGAGCGACCAGTACGACCTCAAGATCCAGGCGCTGGGCACCCCGCGCGCCTCCGACGAAATCCGTATTCTCGCCGACGACGGCCGCAAATTCCTTGCCTACTACATTCGCGAGGGCCGGCTGGCCGGGGTGGTGGGTGCCGGAATGACCGGCCGGGTGATGAAGATGCGGTCCGCGATCGCCGCGGCCGCCCCGGTGGACGAACTGCTGGGCGCCACTCAATAACCTGTTCGGTGTGATCGTCGCGCTCATCGATTCGGGTTTCGGGCTGCTGCCCACCGCGGCGTGGCTGCGCAAGCTACGCCCCGATGTGGATCTCCTGCTCCAGTTGGACCCAGACGGCGCGCCGTGGGGTCCCAAACCACACGACTGGGTGATCGAGCGGGTGGTCTCGACCGCGCGCACTGCCCGCGACCTGGGCGCCGAGGTGGTCGTGCTGCCCTGTAACACCGCCAGTGTGACCGCGCTCGAGCACGTCCGCGCCGAGCTGGGCTCGCAGGTCCCGGTGGTGGGTACCGTTCCGGCCATCAAACCGGCCGCCGCGGCCTGCCGGTCGATTGCGGTGTGGGCGACTGCCGCGACCACGGCCAGCCCTTACCAGGCCGATCTGATCGCGCGGTTCGGCGGGGACGCGAAGGTGACCGGTGTGGCCTGTCACGGGCTTGCCGAAGCGGTAGACCGCGGCAGTATGGCCGAGGTCCGGGCGGCGGTGGCCGATGCGGCGGCCCGCACCCCCGCCGATGTCGAGGGCGTGGTGCTCGGCTGCACTCACTACCCGTTGATCGTGGACACGATAGTCGCTGCGCTGCCGGACGGTGTCCGTTTGTTCGACAGCGCGCAGGCCGTCGCCGCGCAGACGGTCCGGCGGATGGAGGCGTTGGGGGATATGGTGCCCGGTGACGGCACCGTGCAGGTCCGCCTGAGTGGACTGCCCGGGGCGCTACCGCTCGGCGCCGCGGCGTACGAGTCCGGGCGCATTTTGGGTGCCGGCCGAAAGTAGCGGACAGTCGCTCGAACTTCTCGGCCGGCGGTTCGCAGGTCGACGGGACGTCAGCCCGGGCGTTCGACGGCCGGCTGGATATTCAGGTCCGCGGCGAGCAGCCGTGCCGATCTCCTCGCCCGTCGCGACGCCGTTCCGGACAGATCGGCGTGCGCGAGGCTGTCGAGCTGATGCCATGCCGCGACACTGCGGAGCTCGGCCAGGGCATCGATGGCGCGGTTGCGGCAGTAGTCGTCGAGTCTCGGGATGGTATGGCCGAGAAGGTGAACGGTCGTATCGTCACCCAGTAGTCCCTGGGTCCGCAAAACCCAACGGCTTACCGGCTGGGATGATTCGCGACCTGGGCGCGCGAAGTTCGCGTACCAAGCGCGGAACAACGCCCGGGCGAACGCCGCGAGCGAGCGCGGGTCGGCGGCCTCGATCAGCGCTCGAACGCCGTCGTAGGGTTCGTGTGATTGCCACATTGCGAGCATGGTGCAGATCCGTGCGGTCGTCGGCCTCGGTAGCGCGGCGTGGCCGTCACGCAGCAGAATCTGCGGCAGCAGCGTCGGCTGTACCCACTGCGGCACGGGCGGAATGTATCCCGGAAGCTGCCAAATGCGTCTGCTGGGATGCAGCATGGCGTCTGCTTCCCGCAGTGCGGCGTCGCCGTATTGCTCTGCGGCAGCGCGAATCGCCCCGAGGTGGCCTTTTCGAACCAGCTGGTGCAACGCTGATTCGGCCCGGTTTCGCATCGTGCCGTGCGCGCCCAGCGCCCAAGCCACCAGATCGACGGCGGCGGTATCGATATGCCGGTCGAACCATGCGGCGGCTGCGTGGCGCGGTGCCTCGCTGTCGAGGAGTAGATGCAACATCAACCGCGTGACGGCGGTACCGTCCATCGTGGCCAGGGCGGGCGCCATGGCCGCCGGGTGTCGCTGGGCGGCTTCGAGGGTTATGTCGAGTGCATCGCGTTCGAACCGGCCGATCATCCGCCGATAAGGTCCGAACCAGTAGGGGTACGACCACTTGGTCTCGCGCTCGAGCTCACGCAGCCGCTCTCGTGCCTCCGCCTCGGGCCCCAATGCGATGGCGGTGACCATATCGTAGCCCCAAGATCCCCATTTGTTTTCGGCCAGCACCCCCTGTGCCCATCCGGGTTCGAGTTCTCGCACGGAGCCGGTCGGCGTTCGCGCCCAGCGTTCGCGTTCGCCGGGAAGCCACTTCACTTCGAGCGGCCGCCCGGGTGGTGTGCGTACGACGCGGCGGGTTCGCGGCCGTCGCCCAAGGTCTTCCCAGGGCGGATTTTCCAGCAGACCGGACAGTTCCGCCGGTATGGATTCGGGGAACTGCTCACCGAAGCCGAGCTCGTGCAGGTCGTGCGGCGAGTTTCGGCGCTGCGTAATCAGCAGGCCCGGGTTTCGGCGGGCATGTTCGTGCAACAGCCGTTGGAGCTCGGGTAGCGCGCTGGTTGTGCCTCGTTGCACAAGTATCCGCATCGCGCGCCGCGGAAATCGGCGTGCTGCCTGCTGCAGGGCATCGACCACACACTGCTGGGGCTCCCCTTCGTCCGTTACGGCCCGCGCGAGCAGCAGCTCGAACGCTTCGTCGGTCGGAAAACGAGCGAGGGTCGAGCACAGTTGTTCGGTACTGATCATCGCAGGGGTTGCCGGCACCTCGGTCCGCCTCGGAACCTGCAACTTCTCGTCGAGATAACGGGCAAGGACCGGTGCCGCCTTCGGACCACAGTTGACGATCACGTCGGGGTAGCGCTGGGCCATCGGTGCGAATCCGGCCAGCTCTACGATGCGTGCAAGCTGTTCACCGGTGGTGGCGGAAGCCGCGAGCAGCGCGTACTTGCCGGTCTCGGCGAGCGAGGACAGCTCTTCGACCGGTTGTCCGGACGCGAGCTCCTTATTGAGCCAGCGCTGTTCGGTCGGCACCAAGAACACGGAAGCATATGCCACGTCCGACAACATGTGGTCGGCGCGCAGCCGAGCGAGTCGGGCCACCGCGAGTCGGTAATCGCTCTCGGATGCTTCCGCCAGGCGCTCGCGCACCCGTTCGACTGCCGCCGACCACACCTCGAGAGGGTGGTCCTGAGGTAAAACCTTGTGCAACACACCGCCGGTCCACAACTGCCCTGGGTCACCGCGGTAGTGAACGACGGTGATCGAAGCCCGGACACCGCCCCACACTGCGACCCGGCGCGGGCGCAGCCCATAGAGGTCGCTCTGTAATTTCGTGAGCCGGATGGCGGCTTCGGCCGCGAATACGAGGCCGTGTTCGGCGACCCAGGCGTCGGCGACGGCTCCCGCGGCGGCGGCATCGAATCCGTCGCGTGTACTGGCCAGCACGCAGATCAACGCCCCGGCACGTGGGGTGCGGTCCGGGTGTGCGAGTTCGGCCACCGCACCGCTGAGAGCCGTCGGACCGTAGTCGGCGTCGGCTGCCAGCAGACTATCGACCGTATGGGCGCATCCGCCCATAAATTGCGCCAGCGAAGTGCCGATCGCGGCAAAGCGTTCGAGATCGCCGGCCCGCCCCGACCCGCGAAACGGAGCAGCGTCCGCCCACCAGTGCTCGGGTACGACCCAGGTGTCCTCCGCCGCTTCCGGCGCAATTTCCACCATGAACGATCCCTACCGAGAGAAGTCCGATTCGAACGGAGCATGCAGTCTCTCAGCGCCGCGGCGGTACCGGTTCGCTGTTGTTCTCAACCCTGGCGAGAGCGGGACAAGCCGACCTCAGAACTGAATCCGCAGCCGATCCGTAACCGGCCGTGCCTGGCAGCCGAGGATGTACCCGGCCTCGATGTCCTCGGGGTCCAGAATCTCGGCGTTCTCCATTTCGACCTTGCCCTCCAGCACCGTGCAGGCGCAGGACCCGCATTCGCCTTCCTGGCAGGAGTACGGCACATCGAGACCTTTGTCGAGCATGATGTCGACCAGCGTCTGTTTCCGCGGCCAGCTGAGGTTGTGTACCTCGCCGTCCAGTTCCACTTCGACCGTGGCCGCGTCGGCGGCTTCTTCCGCCGAGATCTCGACGGGCGCGCTGTCGGCGAAGGGGTCACCGGCGAGGGAGTTGAAGATTTCGGCGTGCGTGCGGTTACGCGGGACACCGAGCTGGCCGAGGGCGTCGTGGACGCCGTCCATGAACGGGCGTGGCCCGCACATGAAGGCCGAACGGTCGGTGTAGGGGCGGAACAGTTCGGCCAGTGCGGTGACGGTGGGCAGCCCCTGCAGTGTTTCCAGCCAGTGCAGTACGACCAGCCGTTGCGGGTGCTTTTCCGCCAGTTCGCGTAGTTCGGTGGCGAAGATGACCGATTCGGGGTCGCGGTTGGCATAGAACAGCACGATCCGGCCGGTGCCGCGGTCGAGCGCGGATTTGAGGATCGACATCACCGGGGTGATACCGCTGCCGGCGGCGCACAGCAGCAGGTCTTCGTCGAGGTTCTTGGGGGTGAATACGCCCGACGGCGGCAGCACCTCCAGTTCGTCGCCCGGTTTGATGTTGTCGCAGAGCCAGTTGGATCCGTAGCCGTCCTTGGTCCGTTTCACCGTGACCTTGGGCAGGTCGTCGGTGAAGGGGGAACTGGCCAGCGAATAGCATCGCGCCACCGACCCGGTGCGGTCGCTGGGGATACGCAGAGTCAGGAACTGGCCGGGCTGGTAGGCGAACTTTTCCCGGGCCTGCTCCGGTACCTCGAAGACCAGCGAGCTCGCGTCGGTGGTTTCCGCGATGACCTGGGCGACCCGCAGTACGACGGATCGTGACCCATGGGGTACTTCGACGGTGGTCATCTCGTCCTCTCGACACCTGATAGCCGACGGCATCCAGCCTACGGCAAAACTAGAACGTGTTTCAATTTTAGCCTATGTCGGCTGCCTGCTGTCGAGTGAGCTGGCCCTCGAGTCCGGCGACCAGCACGCCGACCCCGAAATCGTAGGAGTATTTGCCACGCAGATCGGGCAGGTATTCCATTGCGCGGGCAACTCGCTCCGGCATCACCACATCGGGCGGGGTGTCGAGGTTGCGCGGGTTCACCCGGCGGCGACCGAACAGGTAGGTGTGGATGGTCGCGTAACCGGCCAGCACATTGCGGTCGTCGAAGCCGGCCTCGTAGAGGATCTCCATGATCGCGGCGATCAGATCGAGCTGCTTACCCAGCATCTGCTCGATGAGAATGTCGCCCAGACCGGGGTGACGGCGCAGGCGTTCGTCGATCTGGGCGAGGAGGTCGATCAGCCGGTCCTGCCAGGTCCCTGATTCGGGCGGAGGTTTGCGGACTCCGGTGAGCGCGGCCGTGGCGACCAGGTCGAGCAGTTCACGCTTATCGGCCACGTAGTAGTAGGGGGCCATGGGGGAGACGCCGAGTTCGCGTGAGAGTCGTCGCATGGATAGTTTCTCCACCCCGTCGGCGCGCACGACCCGGAGCGCCGCCTCGACGATCTCCGTCTCCGAGAGGGTACTTCCGTTACCGCCCCCGCCCCCACTCGTCTGCATTCGCACGACTCCCATTGCCACCTCTACATGCTGGGCGGCACGCGCCCGTCACGTTCTGTTCAGCTGCTTTGCCCCCGCAGTCTAGAGGTCGCGTTCCGGCGTGAGCGTCCACATTACTCGAAAACCCTTTCTTTTTGTCAGTGTATGACGTTATGGTGTGACTGCGGTCGCATCCGGCGACCGCAGCGCCGGCCCTGTGCCACCGCTCACCAGCGGTATCCCATGCGGTACCGCGGGGCAGCGTCGTGGCAGCCCCTGGCCGGCGCAGGCGCCAATCAGTGGAGGTAGCCATGGCGGACAACCGTTCCTTCGGACCGGCCGAAACCGATCACCGCGGACCGATCGGCACAGTCGAGAACCAGGCGAGCGAGGACGCTCCCATCGTCGAGGAGACCCTGATCGAAGAGGTGTCCATCGACGGTATGTGCGGCGTCTACTGATCGGGCCGGAGATGCTCGATCTGGAAACCCGCTGGCAGTTACATCCCCGCGTGGCATTGCGGCCGGAACCCTTCGGTGCGCTGCTGTACCACTTCGGGACCCGCAAACTGTCGTTCCTGAAGAATCCGCGGATCGTCGAGATCGTGCGCTCCCTGCCCGGGCACACCTCGGCCCGTGCGGCCATCCGGGCCGCCGGCATCGGGGACTCCGCCGCCGATCCGTATGTGCAGGCACTGGCCGACCTGGCCGAATCGGACATGATCCAGCAGGCACCGGAAACGGCCGCGCTCACCGAGACCGCGCCGTTCACCGGTGTCGGGCCCGCCGATCCGGCGATCCGGCTGGTGGATCGGTTCGAATCCGGGCTGGCCGCGCCGATCTGCCTCACCTGGGAACTCACCTACGCATGCAACCTGTCGTGCGTGCACTGCCTGTCCTCCTCGGGCCGGCGCGATCCCGACGAACTCAGCACCGAGCAGTGCAAGGCGCTGATCGACGAGTTCCAGCGGATGCAGGTGTTCTACGTGAACATCGGCGGCGGTGAGCCCACCGTCCGCCCGGATTTCTGGGAACTGGTGGACTACGCGACCTCCCATCAGGTGGGCGTGAAGTTCTCCACGAACGGTGTGCGCATCACCCCGGAGGTCGCGCAGCGACTGGCCGCGAGCGACTATGTGGACGTCCAGATCTCGCTGGACGGCGCCGATGCCGAGGTGAACGACGCGGTGCGCGGGCCGGGGTCCTACGATACGGCGATCCGGGCGCTGGAGAATCTGGCGAACGCCGGGTTCGAGGATGCGAAGTTGTCCGTGGTGGCGACCCGGCACAATATCGACCAGCTCGACCAGTTCAAGGAGATCGCCGATCGTTACGGCGCCACCCTGCGGCTCACCCGGCTGCGGCCGTCGGGTCGCGGTGCGGACGTCTGGGACGAACTGCATCCGCTGCCGGAACAGCAGCGGACTCTCTACGACTGGCTGGTGCGCAACGGTGAAGGTGTACTCACCGGCGATTCGTTTTTCCACCTCTCCGCATACGGCGAGGCCCTGCCGGGGCTGAACATGTGCGGGGCCGGGCGGGTGGTGTGCCTGGTGGATCCGCTCGGCGACGTCTACGCCTGCCCGTTCGCGATCCACGAGCGGTTCCATGCCGGAAACGTCGTCACCGACGGCGGTTTCGCCACGGTGTGGCGGGAATCGGAGCTGTTCAACGAGTTGCGGGAGCCCAGCGATGGGGGTGCGTGCAGCAAATGCGCGCATTACGACTCCTGCCGCGGCGGCTGTATGGCGGCGAAGTTCTTCACTGGGCTGCCCGCCGACGGGCCGGATCCGGAATGCGTTCAGGGTTACGGGGAAGCGGCGCTGGCCGACGCCGGGCGGATCATCCCGCGTCCGGCGGTCGACCATTCGCGCAAGAGCTCCCCGCGCCGGCCGCGTTCGGGTGGACCCGTTCCGCTGACGTTGCTGCCGCCGGCGAAACGTCCGGCGCGTGCCTGCGACGAGAGTCCGCTCGTGTGAAAATTGTTGGATGACACCGCCCCGAGCAACGATAGCCGGATCGTTGCTCGGGGCGGTTCCTTATGTCCGTGCTACCGCTCCGGTGACCCATTTCATGACTGTGTCCACCGTCGTTCGGCAAATTTCTCCCGAACGAAACACTTTTTCCCGGACTGCTGATGTCTCGTAACGAATCGGCAGTTACCATCCGTGGAATGCGCCATGATCGCCTGCCCGACGGATTCGGGGTGCGGATCGACCCACGGGTACGCGCATACTCGGGGGGACGCATCCTGATCGGTGGCTCACCCGCTCGTTTGCTGCGCCTCGCTCCCGAGGCCGCGGAGATGATCGGCGACGGCTACCTGGAAGTGAACGGCCCGCAATCGGCGGTGGTTGCCAGACGGCTACTGGATTCCGGTGTCGCCAACCCCCGGCCCCGGCTCCTGCCGAAACCGGAGGACGTCACCGTCATCGTCCCGCTGCACAACAACCCGGACGGTCTGCGGCGGCTCCTGGCGACCTTGAGCGGCCGCACGGTCATCGTGGTCGACGACGGTTCCGACGAGCCGGTGCAGGTGCCCGACGAACACGGCCGCCGGTGTCAGGTGAAGGTGCTGCGCCACGAGCAGCGGCGGGGTCCGGCGGCCGCCCGCAATACCGGTCTGCGCGCCGCGTCCACCCAGTTCGTCGCTTTCCTCGATTCCGACGTGGTCCCGCGCAGCGGCTGGCTCGAGGTGATGCTGGGTCATTTCAGCGATCCGCAGGTGGCGCTGGTCGCCCCGCGGATCGTCGCATTGGACCCGGAATCCACGACGCTGGCCCGCTACGAACACACCCGCTCGTCGCTGGATCTGGGCCGGCGGGAATCGGCGGTGCAATCCGGCGGTGTGGTGTCCTATGTTCCGAGCGCGGCGCTGCTCGTGCGTCGTGCGGTCCTCGAAGCCGAGGGCGGGTTCGACGAAAGTATGCAGGTGGCCGAGGATGTCGACCTGTGCTGGCGGCTGGAACGCGCAGGCTGGCGGTTGCGCTACGAACCGGCGGCGCATGTGGCCCACGATCATCGGGTCTCGTTCCGCGAATGGTTCCGGCGCAAATTGTTCTACGGCACCGGCGCCGCACCGCTGAGCCGGCGGCACGCCGGGAAGGTCTCGCCGCTGCAGATACCCAAATGGACCGCGCTGTCCGCGATCTTCCTGGCGACCCGCAACCGCTGGGGCCTGCTGGCCGCGGTACTGACCCTGCTGGTGCCGTTGCGCCGGCTGCGGATCGCGTTCGCGGGCGTGGACAACCCGACCGGGGTCGCGGCGATCTATGTGGCCCGGGGTTTCTTCGCCGGACTGTGGCGGCTGTCCTCGGCCATGTTCCGTCACTATTGGCCGATAACCCTTGCGGCGATGCTGTTCTCCCGCCGGGTCCGCCAGACCGCGCTGACCCTGGCACTCGCGGAGGGCGCGGTCGACTGGTACACCCATCGGGAGCCGGGCGGGCTGGACCCGCTGCGCTATATCGCGTTCCGGCGGGTCGACGATATCGCCTACGGAACCGGTCTCTGGGTGGGGGCGTGGCGGGCCGGCAGCCCGGCCGCGTTGAGACCCACCGCCCCACCCCGGTAGCGGAAGCGGGCACCATGGTGGACACGCTGATCATCGGTGGCGGAAGCGCCGGTTCGGTGCTGGCCGCGCGGCTGAGCGAGGACCCCGGGCATACCGTGCGGTTGGTGGAGGCCGGTAGTCACCGCCGGTCGGCGGCCGATTTCCCGCCCGAACTCGCCGACAGCGCCGCGTTGCCGGTGGGCGGCGCAGCGCCGTGGCTGTGGCGGTATCCCGCGGCGCTGACCCCGGAACTGCCGGGGCAGATCGTGCGCGGTCGCGGGATCGGCGGTTCGGGTGCGGTGAACGGCTGCTACTTCATCCGGGCCGCGGCCCGCGATTTCGCGGCCTGGAGCCGGGAGGCGGGCACGCTCGCCTGGGATTTCGAGGAAGTGCTGCCCTACTTCCGGTCGCTCGAGAACGACGAGGACTACGGCGACCACGCCGGGCACGCAAGGACGGGGCCGGTACCGGTGCGCCGGATCGCCCGGCCCACCCGGCTGGCCCAGGAATTCGCCGAGACCTGCATGGATCTCGGTTTCTGCGAAGTGCCCGACTGGAACTCGATGCCCGGCGGGCCGGATGCGGGTGTCGGTCCGGTGCCGTGCACGATCGGGCCGCCGGATGCTTCGGGACGGCATCGGCGGATCGGTCCGGCGCATTCCTATCTTCTGCCCGCGCTGTCACGGCCGAACCTGATCGTGCGCGGCGATACCGTGGCGGTCCGCCTGCGCTTCGCGGGAAACCGGGTCGTCGGGGCGGATTGCCTGGCCGAGGGGAAACCCGAGACGATCCATGCCGATCGGGTGGTGCTGTGCGCGGGGGCGATCGAATCCGCTGCGTTGCTCTTGCGTTCCGGCATCGGTCCTGCCGGTCAGCTCACCGAGCTGGGGATCCCGGTTGTCGTCGCGGCGCCGGTCGGCGAATGGGCCGTCGATCATCCCGAGATCGGTATCGAGTACCGGCATCCGGCCCCCGCGGCCGGTGCGGTCCCGCTGGAATACGTGCTGGGATTCGACGATATCGAGATCCGCCCCTATACGGTGGGTTTCGCTCCCGGGGTGCACCGGATGGGCGTCGCCCTGATGCGGCCGACCAGTCCGGGCCGGGTCCGGTTGACCGGCTCCGATCCGTTCACGCCCCCACTGATCGAACAGGGCTATCTCGCTACGGCCGCCGATCGTTCACGGTTGCGGGCGGCGGTGGGGCTGGCCGGCAAGATTCTGGACGTGATGTCGGCGCAGTGGTCCGGCGCAACGGACGAGGACGCGATCTCGGATCGCTGGTTGTACGAACGTCTCGGTACGTCTCAGCATCTGGCGGGTACCTGCCGGATGGGCCGCTCCGACGATCCGCGGGCAGTGGTCGACGAGCGGTGCCGGGTGCACGGTGTGGCCGGATTATCGGTGGTCGACCTGTCGGTGGTGCCGGTACCGCTCAGCCGGGGCCCCCATGCGACGGTGGTGCTGCTCGCCGAACGCGCCACGGCGGATCTGCGCTGAGCCGTCCGGCCGGATACGGTGGCGCACCGGGCAGGTCGAATCGCCCGGCGCTATTCGGGACACGTACCGGCTATTGTCGCGCTAACGGCCGCCGGACCGTGCCGTGGCGGAAGGCATCCATCACCCGGCTCCCCCCGGGTGGCGTCGCCGGTTCCACTGGGGTACTTTCCTGCGGTGCGGTACGCCGGTCGGGCCGCGCCGCCCGGATCGTAGATACCGCCGCGGCCACGATTCCCGCCTGCGAACCGCCCGCCCGCGGGTGCGGCCACCGGCCATCGTCGCACCTCGACAGCCTGCGCCGGGGCAACCGGTCCGGTAGGTGAGCTGTATCGGTCGGGGATACAGCTCACCGGGTGGCCCGGACGAAATACCAAGTGGCGCCGGGCAATATTGCATCTCCATTTTCGACACCCCGGCCCGATCTCCCCGGTTATCCGCGCCGAGCAAGTACTCTGGTCCCCCGGGAGGCCCGGAGCGGCAACGCGATCCGGCCCCCGGGAATCCGCACCCGGCGCCGAACACCGGGGAAGGTACGGCGCCGGTGCGGAAGGTCCCAGCGAACTTCCCGCGACTCCGCTGTCCTGCGGCGATCCGATCTATCGGCCGCGGAGTCCGGACAGGGTGATACCGCGGACGAATGCCTTCTGCGCGAGAATGTAGGCCAGCAGCAGCGGCAACAGGATAAGCATGGACGCGGCCATCAGTACCGGCCAGTTCGAAACGTACTGCCCCTGCATCCACACCAGTCCGAGGGTGACGGTGGAAATGTCCCGGCGCTGAATCATCACCAGCGGCCACAGGAAATCGTTCCAGACGTTCACCCAGGTGAGCACCGCCAGCACCATAACCGCCGGTTTCGCGTTGGGCAGCAGCACCCGCCAGTAGATCTGCCACGGTGAGCAGCCGTCCAGTACCGCGGCTTCTTCGAGTTCGGCGGGCAGCGTCCGGAAGAACTGCCGCATCAGGTAGGTGCCGAAGGCATTGCCGAACAGACCCGGCACGATCAGTGCCCAGGGCGTATCCGCCCAGCCCAGCGTGCGGATGAGCAGGAACTGCGGAACGACAGTCACCGTGAGCGGGACCATGAGCGTGGCGAGATAGGCCACGAACAGAACCTCCCGGCCGCGGAAGCGCAGCCGGGCGAACGCGTATCCGGCCAGTGAACAGAAGAAGACCTGTCCGGCCGTGATACACCCCGCGTAGACGACGGTGTTGACAAACATCCGGCCGAACGGCATCAGCTCGAAAACCGCCGCATAGTTGGACCACTGCGGATCCCGGGGGAACAACGCCGGCGTGGTGACCTCCGACTGTTCTTTCAGCGAACCCGACAGCGCCCACAGGATCGGCAGCAGGGCACACCAGGCCATCGCGATGAGGACCAGATACAGCGCCACCGCCCGGCCGGCAGCGCGGGGCGGCCGCCACTGTGCCGGCCTCACGTATCCGCGGCGTTCTTGCGCGAGAACCGAACGTGCGCGGCGGTGAGGGCCAGCAGCACCACGAAGATCAGCCACGCAATGGCGCAGGCATAGCCGGCGTCACCGAATGCGAACGCGTACTGGAAGATCATGATGCCGAAGACGTAGGTGCCGGTCTCGGGGCCGCCGTGGCCGCCGGTGAGAACATAGATCTGGTCGAAGGCCTGTACCGCGTTGATGATCGAGACCACCAGGATGAACGACAGCGCGCCCCGGATCATGGGCACGGTGATGGATACGAACCGCCGGATCGCGCCCGCGCCGTCGATTCTCGCCGCCTCGTAGAGATCGTCCGGTACGCCCTGCATCGCGGCGAGCAGAACAACTGTCGCGAACGGCACGCTCTTCCAGATGGTGACCAGGCAGACCGAGACCATCGCCCACGACGGGTCCACCAGCCAGGGCACCGGGCCGACTCCGGCCCAGCCGAGCATCGTATTGAGTAAACCGTTGTTGGTATCGAAAACGAAACGCCAGATCACCGCCATCACCACGCTCGACACCGCCAGCGGCAGGAACATGACGGCCCGGAAGACGGTGATTCCCTTGATCCGCCGGTTGAGCGCGCCGGCGACGACCAGGCTTATCGCCACGGTCGGTAGCACGGTGCCGAGCGTGAAAACGATCGTGTTCCGCAAGGCGATGACGAACAGCGGGTCGGCGGTGAGCAATCGGCGGAAGTTCGTGAAACCGGTGAACCGGATCGGGCCGAACAGGTCCCATTCCTGAAAGCTCAGGTAGAGCGAGAATCCCAAGGGGAACAGCAAGAACACCAGGACGGCCAGCAGGTTGGGGGCGATGAACAACCGTGCCGCCCGGGCCCGGCGTACGGCCAGTTCCGGGGGCCGCCGGGCCGGAACGGGTGCGGCGGATTTCGCGAGGACGGTCTTCTCGGTGAGAGTCATTGGTTGCGCAGCACCTCGTCGGCTTCGGGAGCGAGTCGGTTCTTCAGCGATACGGCGGGCCTGGCGCCCCGGAGCACCGGGCCCAGATAGCGATCCATCAGGGCATCTATTCGCGCCCAGGCCGGAGTGACCGGTAGTGGTGCGGAATTCGTGGGTCCCTCGACGAGGATGTCCAGGTTGCCGATACTCGTATGCGCTTCGGCGAACCCGCGCGACCGTACCGCGGATTTTCCGGCCGGTACGAAAAGCCCGGTTTCGGCCACCACGGCCTGCCCGGCCGGTCCCGCCGCGAATTTCAGGAATTCCCAGGCTTGCTCTTTGCGCGGGCTGTCGGCGGCGATGGCCAGACCGGTGGTTCCGATATTCGACCGGGCCCGACTGCCGTTCGGCCCCACCGGTAGTGCGGTGATATCGAAGTCCAGTTCGTCGGCGGCCGAGAATGTCTGGTAACGCCAATGCCCGCCCAGGGCGAGCGCGGCCTTGCCCTGCGTGAACAGGTCCATGGTCGAAATCGACTGCTGATCCGCCGGGGTCGGGGCCACACCGTGCCTTGTCGCCAGATCGGCGTAGAACTGAACGCCTTCGATGAATGCCTCGTCGGCGAAGGCCGAGCGGTCCGGTACGGTCCGCGGGATGGTCCATTCGGCGCCGTTGTCGATGGCGAACAGGCCGGCCGAATAATACGGCACCCAGGTGTCGACGAACCCCCACTGCCCGACCCGCCCCGACCGGTCACGCTCGGTGAGCGCCCGGCAGATATCCAGGAACTCGGCAAAACTCCAGGCTCGGTCCCAGTGCCCGGGTGGTCGGATACCTTCGGCATCGAACAGGTTCCGGTTGTAGTACAGGAAGTTTCCCGACCACTGCTCCGGCAGCGCGTACTGACCACCTTTGTAACGGAACGTGTCGTACAGTGCCGCGACACTATCGGCTTCCAGTTCGGCGGCGAACCCCGGATCGCGCTCGAGCATGGTGTTCAGATCCAGCAGGACGCCACGATCCGCGAGCCCGGCATAGGTCTGCTCCCACGCCATCAACACGTCCGGGCATTTACCGCCCGCGCAGAAGGTGAGCATCTGCTGCATCGGATCGGGACCCGACAGCACCGTCCGCACCCGGATCTCCGGATACCGGCGGGCGAACTCGTCGATCACTCGCTGCCGGCCATCGGCTTCGGCAGGGTTGGCCTGGAAGAAGAACGTCAGCGCATCGTCGTCGCCGGTGCATCCGGTCAGGATCGGAGCCGCCAGCGTGACGCCGATTCCACCGGCGATACCCAAGAATTCGCGCCGGCCGAGCGCTGGTCCAGTCTGCTGCACGCCGCGTCACCTCGTTCCTGCGCGGCGTCCGCCTACGCAGAATCATCCGGATCGGGAACCGTGGATCTCCTACCGTCGCCGGTTCGGCAACGTCGGTACCCGCAGATTGTCCAATGCCGGACGGCGAATCGGCCCGAACGACTCACCGCTCCGCACCGCGGTCAGTGATTTGCGAGCACACGGTGATATCGCAGGCGACCGAAGGCCGGCGCCTCGGCGGCGAGGCCGGGTGAGTCTCGCTCGGTGGGGCGACCGTATGCGGTCCGCCCGGTTGCGTAGCGTGCACGACCGACAAGATTCCGGTGCCCTGGCTGCCGCGAGATCACGCGTGAGGTGATCACAGGGTGCGCCGCCGGGCGTCAGAGGAGTTTCTTCTGTTTCTCGATGCGCCGGCGGACATCGGCCATGAGGGCGTGGCTGCCGCCGTGGCGCAGGAAGCGGGGGATGAAGCGGTTGACGAACCCGACGAAGAGGAAGAGATTTTCGAAGCGGCGCTGATCGGCGGCGGACCATTCGACCTGCATCTGTTCGCGGAAGTACGGGGCGAGAAAGCCGATGGTGAGGAAGCGCAGCAGGCCGCGGAACGGCAGGCGCAGGTACCAGTGGATCATGCGCAGGTTCAGCAGGTCGTCGAGATAAGCGCGGACGTAGTCGTCGAGAACGGCGTCTGCACAGGCATCGTTCCAGTATTCGTCGAACTCGGCGCGGGTGGCCGGCCACATCTCCTCGGTGACCTGCAGAGTCGTGGCCAGCGACGACGATGATCGGTAGAAGGCCTCATTCTGTTCCGGGCCCATCCTTCCGGCGAGTAGCTGGTAGGTGTCCTCGAAGCCGATGTAGAGGCAGGCCGCGACCCAGAGTTGCAGCTTGCGGTCGAAGGCGTTGTATTTCACCGGGGCGCCGGGTTCGGAGCGCACCTGCCGGTGGACTACGTTCACCGCCGCACGGAAGATCTTCTTTTCCTCCTCGTTGCCGAGGATGGCGACGGCCAGGTACTGGGTGGTGGTGCGGGCGCGTTTCCACGGGCGCTTCATCAGCGACCCCGATTCGACCTTGCTCTCGGCGACACCGTAGCCGACACCGGGGTTGGCCATCTGCATGATCACGTTCGCGGCGGCGCCGGCGAACTGCCAGAAGTCGAGGGCGTCGGTGAGTTTCAGGGGGCGTCTGGTGAACGGGCGGTGGGTGGTGGCGATCCGGATACGGGTCTGTTCGGTGGTCAGCGGCAACTGGTTTCCCGGCTGCGGACCGTGCGGGCTATCGGGTTGCCAGGAGTGTGCTGCGGCTGTCATGAGTGTCCTTCCTCAGGGATCAGATGTGGTCTAAGTTACTCCAGATTCTCACAACAGTCGCTTGATATGAAGGAACGGTCACTAACTTTTGAGCCGGTGAATTGATTGGTAAACGTACCTAGATCAGGTGCGTAGCCGTTATCGGCGACCAGTGATCTTCGCGAAAACCTTCCGCTGTGGCGTGAATCGTGCGTAACATACCGCTCCAACCCGACCGTCTCAGACGTTCCCCGGCGGGGAGGGCGCGTAGCGGCCGGACAAGGAAGGAGCGCAGCATGCTCAAACGGCTGGATCGCATATTCAGCTATGAGATGAAGGTGTCGGAGTTCCTCGGCACTCTCATCATCCTCGGAATCCCGTACGGAATCATCGGAATCGTCTGGTCACTCACCCACACCTCGCATCTTCGCGAGCTGCACGGCCTGGACGTGATCATCTCGTTCCTGGGTTCGATCGTGTGCTGGCCGGTGCTCCTCTTCTCGAACGTGACGATGACCTGATGATGGCGCTGGTGTGGCTCATCGACCTCTTGGTGATCGTCGTCAAGATCCTCGGTGGGCGGACGAAAGTGAACCCGGTACTGCGCTTCGGGTTGTGGCTCGCCCTGCTCTGTGTGCTCGCCGCCGGGCTCGCGGTGGTGGGCGCCGGACTGGTGCTGCTGCAGCAATACCTCGGCGGTGACTTCGAGACGACCGGGCCGGAACTGCCATGGTGACCACTGGAAACAGCCAACCGGAGCAGCGCACCGACCTCGAACAAGCCGTCGACGATCTGTTGGGCCTGTGGCAACGCCACCCCCAGCGCTCCCTGGAAACCCTCGGCCGTCAGGTCACGCTGGGCCGCGAGGCCGTGGTGGAGACGGTGAAATCCATCGCCGCACGCCGATTCCCGTTCGCCGAGTTCGCGAAACAGTGCGCGTTCATGGCGAACGTCTCGGCCGCGCCCACCATCTTCGTCGCCATGCCGATCGCGGTCGTGGTGTCCATCCAGATCGGTGCGCTGGTGAACCAGGTCGGCGCCACCACGTTCATCGGCGCGGTCGCGGGCCTCGGCATCATCCGCCAGGGCGCCCCACTGGTGACCTCGCTGATGATCGCGGGCGCCGTCGGTTCGGCCATCTGCGCCGACCTGGGTTCGCGCACCATCCGAGAAGAGATCGACGCGATGATGGTGATGGGGGTCAACCCCGTCCGGAGACTCGTGGCGCCGCGGCTGGTGGCGGCCGTGGTGGTGAGCATGCTGCTGTGCGGGTTCATCGTGTTCGTCGGATTCGCGACTGCCTACATGTTCAATGTCTACGCCCAATCCGGCACACCGGGCTCGTTCATCGGCTCGTTCGCATCTTTCGCGGTGGCCAACGATATGGCGGTGGCGCTGGTCAAATCGGCGATCTTCGGGCTGCTCACCGCGATCATCGCCTGCGATATCGGGCTGCACGCCAAGGGCGGTCCGGGCGGGGTGGCCAATGCGGTGAACTCGGCGGTCGTGTCCTCGGCACTGATGCTGTTCGCCACCAACATCATCATCACGCAGGTGTACAACACCGTCTTCCCGACGAAGGTGATCTGACGTGGGCACTCCGTATACGCCGCCGGCGCTCAAACCGGTCCGTATGGTGGCCTCCGCGGCGGCGGTGCCGGTGGAAGCCAACCGGCGGCTGGGCCACCAGGGGATCACCTTCGTTCAGGCACTCATGGCGATCCCGTTCGTGCTGAAGCACTATCGCAAGGAAGTGCTGCGGCTGACCGCCGATGTCGGGTGGGGCAACGGCTCGCTGGTCGTGGGCGGCGGCACCGTCGGTGTGGTGATCATTCTGTGCGGTTTCGGCGGAATCACCGTGGGGATGGAGGCGTTCAGCGCGCTCGAGCTGCTGACCATGGGGCCGCTCACCGGCGCGATATCCGGGTTCGCGACCACCCGTGAGTTAGCGCCGATTCTTGCCACGCTCGCATTCGCGATCCAGGCCGGCTGCCGGTTCACTGCACAGCTGGGGTCCATGCGGATCGCCGAGGAGATCGACGCACTGGAATCCATCGCCATCCGCCCGCTGCCGTATCTGGTGACCACCCGGATGATCGCGGCAACCCTGACCATCATCCCGCTCTACAGCGTGGGCCTGGCAGTGGCGTACCTGGCCACGAAGCTCTCGGTGCTGATGCTGGGCGGGACCTCCGCGGGCACCTACGATCACTACTTCTTCCAATTCCTGCTCGGCCCGGACCTGTTCTTCTCGCTGCTCAAAGTCGTGGTGTTCGTCCTGCTGGCCACATTCATCCAGTGTTACTACGGCTTCTTCGCGGCGGGTGGCCCCGAAGGCGTCGGGGTGGCGGCCGGACAGGCGATCAAGATGGTGATCGTCGTGATGGTGTTCGCGAATCTGTTCTTGACACTGGCGATCTGGGGAATCGACCCCGGCTTCCGGATTTCGGGGTGAGGTGTCGATGATCATCGATCACAGCGGCCGGGGCCCGCGGCCGTGGCATGTGACCGTGGCCGGACTGGTGATGCTGACCGTTGTGGCGGTGCTGCTGGGTCTGCTCGGGCTGCGCTACACGGGACGATTCGAGGACCGGGTCCAGGTGCGGGCGGTGCTCACCAGCACCGGGGACGGATTACCGGAACGCGCGGACGTGAAATTCCGGGGCATGGTCGTGGGGGCGGTATCCGCCGTGGACGTCGTGGCCGCGGGGAAGCGGCAGCGGGTACAGATCGACCTGGACTCGCGGATCGCGCCGACCATCCCGGACAACGTCACTGCACGGGTCGTCCCGAACAACCTGTTCGGCGTTACCGGTATCGAACTCGTGGACAACGGCAGCACACCGGGCCGGCTGACCGCCGGCGCCGAGATCGCCGAGGACACCAGTGCGGGCACGGTCCAGCTACAGACCACGCTCACCGTGCTGCGGGATGTGCTGAACAAGATCCAGCCGGAGAAACTCGGCCGGGTACTGGCCACCTTCTCCGAAGCGCTCGATCCCGGCGCGCGCGCCCCGGGTTCGACGATCGAGCGGCTGGACACCTGGGTCACCGAGGTGCGCAAGATCGAGGGCGTCGGCGAGTTGCTGGGCGATCTCGGCCGTGCGACCACCGCGCTGAGCCGATCGGCGCCGGAGCTGGTGGGTGTGCTGTCCGAATCGGTGACCACCGCACGCACCGTCACCGAACGACGCGAGAACCTCATCACCATGCTCGCCAACGCCAGTGGCGCTGTGGGTTCGGTGAACAGTCTGTTCGCGCGGAGCCCGGACGCGGCCAAGGAACTGGTACCCGGACTCGACGGCCTGTTCGGTTCGCTGGCCCGGGATCCGGAGGCCATCCCGACCGCTGTCGCCAACCTCGATACCGCACTCGGGAAACTGTCCGGTGCGTTCGGCTGGGGAGCGCAACGGCAGATGCGCTGGAGCCTGGACGTGTCGTTCACGCCGTTCCAGCAGTACACGGCGCAGGACTGCCCCCGCTACGGCGAGATGGCCGGCCCGCGCTGCGGTGGCCCGTCCGTCCCGCAGGTCGCGCCGGTACAGCAGTACCCGCCGAACCTGCTGCCCGGCTGGTTACCGGGCGCGGGACCGAAACCGCAACTACCCACCGCGCCCGCGCCCGTACCGAAACCAGTGCTCCCGCAGATCCCGGGACTGCCGGTACTGCCCGGCCTGCCCGCCATCCCGGGGATCACCGTGCCTCTGTTTCCGGCCCCGCCGGGACAACCCGCACCGCCGGGGCAACCCGCACCGCCGGGGCAAGCGGTACTGCCGGGGCAACCGGCGGTGACACCGGCCGGGCGGCCGATCGCCCGGTTGCGCGGGCACGCCGCCGTCGCCGCGCTGCTCGGCCGGCAACCGAGCACCTCCGAATTGCTCCTGCTCACACTGGTACTGGCGGGCGGCACGATCGACGTCTACTCCGAGGGGGCTGCCTGATGCGCCTGGCGCGGACAATAGCCGGTTTCAGTATTTTCGCCGTGATCGCGATCGTGCTGACCTACACGATCTGGTCCACGCTGCAACGGTCGGTGCCGGGGGAGACCGAAACCTATTCGGCCACCTTCACCGATGTGATGGGCGTGCGGGTCGGCGACGATGTGCGCATGGCCGGGGTGCGGGTGGGCCGGGTCGATGCGATCGAGTTCGAACCGGATTACCAGGCTCGGCTGGTGCTGCGGATCGAGGAACGGCAGCGGCTCACCGACACCACCAAGGCGCTGGTGCGTTACCAGAACCTGATCGGGCAGCGCTATATCGCGCTACTGCCGGGTGCCGAGAAGGGCGTGGAGGTTGCACCGGGATCGCATATTCCGGTGGAACGTACGGAGCCTTCCTTCGATGTCTCGGCGCTGTTGTCCGGGTTCGAGCCGCTGTTCAGCGTGCTGCAACCGGATCAGATCAATTCGCTGTCCGACACCCTGATCCAGGCGTTGCAGGGCGACGGGGTCTCGTTGAGCGCGCTCATCACCCAGGCCGCGGAACTGGCCACCACCTTCGGTGAACGCGACGAGATCCTGGGCGCGGTGATCACCAACCTGAGCAGCGTGATCGCCGGTCTGGCCAACCGCAGCCAGGAACTGGAAACGTTGATAACCCAGACCAGGGGCCTGATGGACGCGTTGTACGCGCAGGGTGAAACCCTGAAGGCGTCGGTGGATACCGTGGCGCGTTCCACCGATGCGCTGACCGGCCTGATCGCCACGGTCAAATCGGATATCGCGCTGGCGCAGGACGAGGCAACCACCGCGGTGGAACTGCTGCTGCTCAACGGTGCCGCGCTGGACCAGGCGGCGATCGAACTGCCGAACGTCCTCAACGGGCTGGCCCGGTTCACCGGCTACGGCGCGTACGGCAACGCCTATATCTGCAACCTGGACGTCTCGCTGTGGGGTGTGCTGTTCCCGCCCGGACTGTTCTCCCAGATCGGCGGCGATTCGCAATCGGAGGTGTGCCGCTGATGGCGAGGCTAGGAATACCTTTCGCGAAGAACCGCTTCCTGTGGCAGGGATTGATCGCCGCGGCCGCCGTGGCGTTGCTGGTGGCCGGCTCCAGTGTGCTCTCGCAGATGCGGCTCACGGACAAGACCGTGGTCGCGGAATTCGCGCAGGCCGCGGGAATGCGCGCCGGAGCAACGGTGGACGTTTCGGGAATCGAGGTCGGCGAGGTGCGCGCGGTGCGGCTGGCCGGCGACAGGGTCGAGGTCGAGATGAAGATCAGCCGGGATATCCGGGTGGCCACCGACGCCCGCGCGGCGATCAAGATGTCCACCATTCTCGGCCGGTTGCATATCGAACTGATCCCGGGCGTGGGCGATGAGTCACCGGACAACCGGATCGCGCTGGCCGATACCACCGTTCCGTACAACCTGGCCAAAGTCATCCAGGACCCAACCTACAAATCGTCGTTCGAACGGATCGAGCGGATCGACCCCGCCAAGTTGCGGCAGGCTCTGGACGTCTTCTCTCGGCAGATGGGCGATTCGCCGGAGCTCGCGGTGACCGCACTGGACTCGATCGGCTCGCTGGCCGAGGTGATCAATGCCCGGCGCGACGAGGTCGATGTGCTGCTCAAGAGCATGGACCAGGTTTCGCAGCTGGTGGCCGACAACCAGAACAGTGTGCTCATGCTGCTCACCCGCGGTGAGGCGATCGGCAACGCGGTGGCCCTGCGCCAGGACATGCTGCGCCGGCTGCTGGACAATGTGGCCGCACTGTCGAGCCTGCTGCGGGATATGGGGCTGGAGAACAACGGCCAGCTCGGCCCGCTGATCCAGAACCTCGACACCATGACGCAGGGCCTGGAGAAGAACAAGGACAACCTGGACCGGCTGTACGAGATCATGCCGGTCACCCTGCGGCAGTTCAACAATGTGCTCGGCAACGGGCCCTACGCCGATGTGTGGGCGCCCTGGTTCCTACCGGACAACTGGTTGTGCTTCGCGCAGGTCGTCGAGGGGTGTGGTAAATGAGGCTGCGGAGGATCGCGCGCGTGCTCGCCGCCGGAATCGCCGGACTCTGCGCGGCCGGTTGCTCGGTGCTGCCCGACAGTATCGCCGGGCTGCCGGAACAATATCTGGGGGAACATATTCGGATCAGCGCCGATTTCGAGAACGTGGCCGGCCTGTACGCCGGTAACGAGGTCGCCGTGCTCGGTGTGTCCGTGGGCCGGGTGGAAACGGTGACCCCGCGCGGAAGCTTTGTCGAGGTCACCATGGCCCTCGACAAGGATGTGGAAGTGCCGGCCGATGCGATGGCCGCGCTGATCTCCCCCCAGCTGATCACCAACCGGCATGTCGAGCTCGCCCCTGCCTACAGCGGTGACGGGCCCACACTCACCGACGGTGCGCATATCCCGTTGGAACGCACCCGGGTACCGGTGGAACTCGACCGGATCCTGGAGAATTTCGACCAGCTCGGCGCCGCGCTCAAAGGCGATAACGAGGTCGGGCCGCTGGCCAGCCGGGTGCTGTTCCCGCTGCTCGAAGGTAACGGTGACCGGCTGCGGGAAACGCTCGACGACCTGTCCGCCGCCTTCGAGGTGACCTTCGCCAACAAGGACCAGATCGCCGGCACCATCATAAAACTGAACGAGATCACGCACGTCGTCGCCCAGAACGATCAGACCGTCCGTGATTTCAGTGCCCGCCTCACCGAATTGGTGCAGTTGATGGGGGAGCAGTCGCCGGGTCTGCACGCGGTGCTCGTGCAGTTGAACGATTTCGTGAACAACACCTCGACCCTGGTCGGACAGAACCGCGACCAGCTCGCGGGGGCGTTGCAGCGATTCGTCACCATCACCGACCAGATGCGTGCCAACGCCCGCGGCCTCACCGAACTGGTGGACGTCGGCCCGCTGTTCTTCGAAAATCTCGCCAACGGTGTGAGCCACGAGCATCGGGCGTTCCGAGTGCACGCGCTGTTGGACAAAGCCCTGCTGGACAACGAGGTGCTGTCCACGTTCTGTGAACGGATCCAGCTGCGCGCCGACGGCTGCCGCACCGGCCGGGTCCAGGACTTCGGCCCCGATTTCGGGATCACCGCGGCGCTGCTGGGGTTGACCCGATGAAACAGATTGTTGTGCCGGGTATACGGCGGCTTGCTCTGATGTTGACGGCGGTGCTTGCGGTTTCGGGCTGTGGTGCGCTGACAGTGCAGGAAATACCGATGCCGGAACCGGGAATCGGTGGTCCCGGGTATACCGTGCGGGCTCGTTTCGAAGACGCGCTCAACCTGCCCGACCGCGCCCACGTGAAGATCGGCGGCACCGATATCGGGGTGGTCACCGATATCTCCACCACCGACTTCGTGGCCGATGTGGATATGTTGATCCGCGCGGACATCCGGCTGCCGCGCGGTACCACCGCCGAATTGCGGCAGGCCACGCCGCTCGGCGATATTTTCATCGCCATGACCCTCCCGAGGGAGGAGCCGAACGCGGCACTGCTCGGCGAGGGCGATGTCATCGATACCGATCACACCGGTGCCGGTGCGTCGGTGGAAGAACTCATGGTGTCGGTATCACTGCTGCTCAATGGTGGTGGCCTGAACCAGGCGGCCCGGATCACCGCGGAAATGGATTCGATGTTCGGCGGGCGCGCGCCGCAACTGGCGCATCTGATCACCGAGATGACGCAGGTGCTGAGCGCCCTGAACGCGCGGACCGCCGATATCGACAGTGTGTTGCACGGGCTGAACGTTCTCACCGGTGAACTGGCCGCCAGGAGAAACGAACTGGGACAAGCGGCGGAAACGTTCCCGGATCTGCTGGGCCTCGTGGCGGAGAACAACCGTGATATCACCGCCTTGATCCAGAAGATCTCGGTGACCATGGCGGCACTGGGCGATTTCACCGATACGACCAGTCCGGAGTTCATCAGCCTGTTCGACAGTATCCGCCGGCTCATGGGCGGGTTCACGGCGATGGGCGACAACCTACGGCAGACACTGGACGGCTTGCATGCCCTGTATCCCTCGCTGGAGCAGTCGTTCGAAGGACCGACTCTCGCGGTGGCGGCACGGGTCTCCTACCTGAGTGTCGGCGCGCTGACCGATCCGACCCGGAGCCGGTTGCCCGACGGAACCGATATACCCGCCTTCATCGGCAGCCTCGCCCAGGTATTGCAGAAGATCCAGGGCCGGCTGACCAGTCCGCCGCAGCCCACCCCGGCACCACAGGAAGGGCCGCGATGAATATTCCGTTGTGGAACTGGCTGGTCCGGCATCGGATCAGGGTCGCGAATCTGGGGCTCGTGGTGGTGCTGATCGCCGGTTGCGGATATCTCGGCGCGGAAGTGCTGCGGATCAACCTGTTCCCCAACAGCACCTACCGGGTGACGGTAGAACTCGCCGGGTCGGGCGGATTGCTGACCGGCAACGATGTGAACTTCCGTGGGACCCGGGTGGGACGGGTCGCCGATGTCCGGGTTTCCGATACCGGAATCGAGGCGGTTGCCGAAATCGACTCCGGCATGCGGATTCCGGTCGGCGGCACGGTGGTGGTCGGGCGGCTGTCCGCAGTGGGCGAGCAGTACCTGGACTTCCGGCCGGACTCGGATACGGGCCCCTACCTGCGCGACGGTGACCGGGTGGCGGTCGAGCGCACCCATATCCCGGTGACGGTGCATTCGCTGCTGTCGAATATGAGTGCCATGATCAGCGGTCTCAATCCCGACCGGCTCACGGTGATCGTCGACGAACTGGACAAGGCGCTGGCCGGTGGCCCGGACCGGCTCCAGAACATGATCTCCGGGATCAGCCGGGCAATGGCGGGCCTGGAAAATCTGCTGCCGCAGACCCGGCAGCTCATCGAGAACCTCACGGTGATCGCCGAGACCACGCAGTACGCCCAGCCCGATCTCGGCACCCTGACCGGTTCGGCGAGCGCGCTGTTCCAGCAGTTGACCGCCGCCGATCAGGAGGTCCGGCGACTGCTGGACCTCGCGCCCGGGCAACTCGCCACGCTGGGCGGTTTCATCGACGAAACCCAGGACCCGATCACCAATCTGGTCACCAACTTCGTCGCCATCACACGGGCCGCGAAACTACGCCGGCCCGCGATCGCGGCCCTCTTCCCGGCTCTGCGGGCGGGGACTTCGGCGCTGAATGTGCCGGTCCACGACGGGATGTTCCACACCCTGGTCGATATCTGGCCGCGACCCACCTGCGAGTACAACACCATTCCACTGGTTCCCACCGAACCGGTGGCCGATACCCGGGTCCGTTTGTACAACTACTGCGTCACGAACGATCCGGCGCTGCAGGTGCGCGGTTCGGCCAACGCGCCGCGGCCGAATGTTCCCGACAACACCGCCGGCCCGCCGCCGGGAGTCACCGGTAACGAACTGTCCCGTCCCATCCCGGGCCGTTAGGAGACGACGAGAATGAGCGATGAACCCGCCGAATCCACCGCCGATGAACCGGAGGACGACGCGAAACCGGGGACCGGTGAGAAGTCCGCCGATCCGGCAGCGACCGCCGAGTCCGGCTCGGCGACTCCGGACGCCGCCGAGCCGATGCGGTCCGATCCCGGCCTCGGCGAATCGGCGGGAACCGGGTCCGCGAGCGTGGAGGCAGATGAGCCCCGGCGCGCCGACAGCGGCACGGCGCCGAGTGCGTTCGCGTCCCCGAGTGCGGATTCGCCGGAACCAGCGGTCCGGACCGCGGTAGACGGTTCAGCGACGGTGGGCGGCTCGGAAACGACTGCGGAACAGGGGAAGGCTGTTTCGATGAAGAAGCTGCTCGCCGGCCGGAAAACGGGTGGATCCGCCGGCGCGCCGGAACAGGCCGGCTCGGGGGTGCGGCCGCGAGTACTGTCCGGCGCGCTGGCGATGGCGGTGCTGCTGCTGATCGGGGCGATCGGGGTCGCCGGGTACCTGTACGTGCAGGAGCGGGACAAAGCCGAGTTGCTGGCCGCCTACGACGAGGTACAGCGGGCGGCATGCCGATACGCGCCGGTACTGGCCAACTATGACGCGAAGAATCTGGAACCGTACTTCTCCGCCGTCCTGGACGGCGCCACCGGCGATTGGAAGAAAGAATTCGAGACCACCACCGGCGAACTGCGCGAGGCCCTCGTGGCCGGTGAAGTCGTCTCGACGGCCGGGGATATCCAGTGCGCGGTGAAGACCGCGGATACCACATCCGCGCAAGTCGTGGTGGTGATCGGACAGACCATCACCAGCCTGGGCACCCAGGGGCGGCCCGCCCCGGGACAGTTGGCCATGGTGATGCGGATGCAGAAAACCGACGGCCGCTGGCTGGTCGATCAGATGACCTCACCGCTGACGGCGCCGCGGCAGTGAACAACCGGTGCGGCCACCCCGCCCGGGCTCAGCTTCCGGCGGGGTGGCCGTACAGGACGGTCTGCATGAGCAGCGTGACCCGCTCCTGGGACGCGATCGGGACGGTACCGAAGGATCGGCCGAGATCGACGACCAGGGCGAATGCCGCGTGCACCAGGAATCGCGCCTGCGGACCGGACAGATCGGGGCGGACCTGGCGCACCAGCCGGGCCCATTCGTCCACGCTGAGCCGCTGTACGTTGCGCAGCGCGGCGCGTTCCTCGGCGGGGACGTGCTGGAACTCGGTGTAGTACACGAAGGTGAGTTCCCGCTCGGCGAACGACCCGGCGACGTACTGTTCGATCAGCGAATCCAATGCTTCGCGGGGGCCGGCCGCGGACGCCACGGCCGGCCCTATGGCGCTCGACACGCGTTCGGCGGCGCGCCGGAACGCGGCGGTGAGCAGATCGCTCTTACCGCGATAGAAGCGATATACCGCGGACGCCGCGGAAAGTCCCGCGGCGGTGGCGATATCCTCCACGCTCACATTGGGATAGCCGCGCGCATGGAACAGTTCCACGCCTTTGCGCAGCAGCAGTTCGTGTTTGAACGAGTCCGGAATTTCCACCGGCGGGGCGGGCGCGGTGTCCACCGGTGGCGGCAAAGTGACTTCCGCAATACCGGCGCAGATCGAAACCAATAGAGCGACAAGAGGTTTCGTGGGAAGCGCCGCATGGTGGTCGGCGATGCTGGTGATGACCGACAACAGCGATATCGCCAGCACCTTGCGGTCGCCGTTGCTCAGGCCGGGGCAATACGCGGTGAGCCGGCTCTCCAGCGCGTCCAGCACCACCGCCTGCTGCTCGGCGCGGACCTCCTGATCCGCGGGTTCCAGATAGCGACCTTCCCAGCGCACCAGCGCGACACTGGCCCGGTTGGCGACGGTGACCGCGCTCAGCGCCTCGAGCACCTGCCGCAGCGCCTGCTGCGGCGGCAGGTCCGCGGCGTCGGCCGGCAACCGGACCGATTCGGCCATCGCCTGCCCGACCCGCAGCGATTCCTCCTGGAACAGCGCGTACTTGCTCGGGTAATGCCGGTACAGCGCCGCCGAACTGATCCCCAGGCCGCCGGCGATATCCTCCATGCTCACACCGTGGTAGCCCAGGGACCCGAAGGCATTGGCCGCCGCGGCGGCAATCTGCGCCCGCCGGTTCTTCGGCCGGCGCCGCACCGGGCGCGCGGGCAGATCACCCGTGCTCTTGCGGGCGTCGGCGCCGTCTCCGGCCAGGTCGTCGCGGCCGCGCACGCGCACCGCGGGCGTGGACGGCCGGGCCCGGCTGTTGTCGACGCTCATCCCGTAATCCTATCGTCGGCCGACCGGCGTCCGAGCCCCGCACCCCGGTCAGGCAGGTATTCCGTGCTGCTCGGGATGGGGTATCGCCGGTGGGCGAGTTCGTGGCCGGCCGAGACCTGCCGCGAACTCGGTGGTAGCTGGTAGTCCTGTGGGCTACGGCACGATCACCGCTCGTCCCCGCAGGGTTCCGGCGGCGAGCCGGCGGTAGGCCTCCGGCGCATCGTCCAGGGAAAACCGCTCGACCGCGATATCGAGAACGCCGTCGCGCGCGAGATCGATCAGCTCGATCAGTTCGGCACGGGCTCCCCAATACGGGGAGGTCGCGGTCGCCTCGTACGGGCTCACACCGAAACCGATTCGCGCGGCCGATTTACCGTCACCGATACCGACGATGGTCACATCGGAGTCCACGCCCGCCACCGCCATCGCGGTATCGATGGTCGGCTGGAAACCGACGAAATCGAGTACCAGGCTCGCACCGGCCGGCCCGGTGAGCTTGCGGACGTTGCCGGCGGCGTTCGCATCGGAGAGCACGGCCTCGTGGGCGCCCACCGAACGTGCGAAATCGAGCTTGTCGTCGTTGACGTCCAACGCGATGACCCGGGTGGAAGTCAGATGCCGCAGTAGCTGGATGGCGACATGGCCGAGACCGCCGCTGCCGATCACGACTGTCCAGGATCCCGGGCGCAGTTTGCCCAGCGAGCGTTTGATCGCGTGATACGGGGTGAGCCCCGCATCGGTGAGCGGCACGGTGGCCACCGGGTCCAGATCGCCGATCGGCACCAGGTGGCGGGGCGAATCGACGATCAGATATTCGGCGATGGCCCCCGGTGCGCCGAGACCGGGCGGAAGAATGCGCAGTTCGGCCGCGCGGGAACAGTAGTTCTCCAGACCTTGCGCGCAGAACCAGCAGTTACCGCAGCCCCACGGGCCGTAGACCACGACACTCGTGCCGATATCGATCCCCCGGACCCCGGCGCCGACGGCCGCGACCTCACCGGCCCCTTCGTGCCCGAGTGTCAGCGGAAGTTCGATACCGAAGTTCTCCGGCGGGTTGTTCATGACGAAATCATCGGAATGGCATACACCGGCCGCAGTCACCCGGAGCAACACCTCACCGGGGCCTGGTTCGGGGGTGGGAATTTCACGGACCTCCGGTTCCGCACCGACGGCCACATGCTGCAGAGCCTTCATAAGCGTGTCTGTCCTCTCCCTGAGCCGAACGACTGTGTGCGTACAGATGGAGCGGGACTTGCTTCTGGATCAGCTCGGTTCAGGCTAGTTCGCCCACCTGCCCGTCCGGTGGATTTTGCGGTTACCGGGACCTACCCGCCGCACCGGCATCGCCGCGCTGGGCAGCTCCACGATCGGCGAGTCGGGCACCCCCGCCGCGTATATCTACGCGTGGCCGCGCTCGTGGTGGGCGTTCGGCTGTATCCGATTCCGTCGCCCGGGGCGCATGTGTACGACGTGTGCGGGCAGCAGGTACGAATGCCGTGCCGGTGGTGGTGGCGGGTTGCCGACGAGTGCAGTTGTGTATGGGGTCGCGCTGGGGTGGGCCTGCGGCCACCACCAGTTCCGCCGCTCGGCCGATCGATACGTCATGCGCGCGACCGCCGGGGGCCGGGTGGTCGGTGATCGTCGGCCCACGGGCCCGGTTCGGGTGATGTGCGTGGATGGTGTGTGTTCTGGCCGGCGCCGACGTGGCAGTCTTGCCGCCCGGTGTGCATGCGTGCCTGCGCGGGACGGTACGGGCGTGTGACCGCCGCGTCACAGAGGCCGGACCCTGCGGGATCGGGCGCGGTCAGCGGCTGCCGGGTGGGCGGATACCGCTGTACCAGTCGAGTAGGGCCGGATCGTCGACGGCGCTGCGTTCCACCACCCGGGCCGGGTCGGCGCCTTGGAACAGGCGTTTGATCGGCACCTCGAGTTTCTTGCCGGTGCGGGTGTGCGGGACGGCGGGTGCGGCCAGGATCTCGTCGGGGACGTGGCGCGGGGAGACCTCGGTGCGGATCACCTCTTTGATCCGGTCACGCAGGTCGTCGGTGAGTTCGGCCCCCGGGGCGAGTACGACGAACAGCGGCATCCAGTAGCCGCCGTCGGCCTGCTCCGCGCCGATGACCAGGGCTTCGCTGATCTCGGGCAATCGCTCCACCGCCTGGTAGATATCGGCGCTGCCCATCCGGATACCGTGCCGGTTGAGAGTGGAATCGGAGCGGCCGTGCACCACCACGCTGCCGTGTCCGGTCAGGGTGATCCAGTCGCCGTGCCGCCAGACGCCGGGATAGGTGTCGAAGTAGGCGTCGTGGTAGCGGGCGCCCTCGGGGTCGCGCCAGAAGCGGATGGGCATGGACGGCATGGGGGCCGTGACCACCAGTTCGCCCACCTCGTCGCGGACCGGCTGACCGGACTCGTCGTAGGCGTCGAGGGCGACCCCCAGGTACGGCGCCGACAGCTCGCCCGGCCACACCGGGACGGTACGCACCCCACCCGCGAATGCCGACACCACATCGGTGCCGCCGCTGATGGAGGCCACCGGGACCCCACCCGCGTTCTCGTGCAACCACAACGAGGAGGCGGGCGGCAGCGAGGAACCGGTGATTCCGATGAGTCGCAGTGCGGACAGGTCGTGATCGGCGGCCGGTGTCGAGCCCGCCTTCATACAGCCCAGGACGTAGCCGGGGCTGGTGCCCAGCACGGTGGTGCCGGTGCGGGCCGCGATCTCCCACAGCGTGTCCGGCTGCGGATGGGCGGGACTGCCGTCGTAGCAGACGATGGTGGCGCCGGTGAGCAGGCCGGCGATCTGGAAGTTCCACATCATCCAGCTCGGGCTGGTGTACCAGAGGAAGGTGTCGTCGGTTCCGATATCGGATTGCAGTGCAACGGCTTTGAGGTGTTCCAGGACCACGCCGCCGTGACCGTGCACGATTCCCTTGGGAAGCCCGGTGGTGCCGGAGGAGAAGACGATCCACAGCGGATGCGCGAATTCGACCGGCTCGGTCTCGGGCAGCGCCGGCGTAGGCCCGGCCGGATCGGCGGCCACCGACCACGGTGTGCTGTCGGGGATCTCGATACCCAGCCGGGACACCACGACGGTGGCACGCAAGGTATCCAGTCCGGCGCGCAGCGCGGCGATATCGGCGCTCTTGTCGTGCGCCTTGCCGCCGTAGCGGTAGCCGTCGGCGGTGACCAGGATCGTGGGTTCCAGCTGGCCCAGCCGGTCCAGGGCGGCCTTGGCCGAATAGTCCTGACCGCAGGCGCTCCACACGGCGCCGACCGCCGCGGTGCCCAGGAAGGCGATTACGGTTTCGGTGATATTCGGCAGATAACCGATCACCCGGTCGCCGGGCCGGACCCCCAGTTCGCGTAGCGAATGGGCGAAAGCGGCCACCGCAGCCAGCAGTTCGGCCCAGGAGGTTTCGGCGACCTCGCCGGTCTCCTCGGTGACCTGCAGTATCGCCGGGCGGTCGGTGCGAGCCTGGGCAACCACCCGGTCCACGTAGTTCAGGCCGGTCCCGGGAAACCATTGCGCCCCCGGCATATCGGGCCGGGGCAAAACCTCGCCCGCGACGGGGCCCAGATCGAAGTAATCCCACAGCGCTGCCCAGAAATCGGCGAGATTGTCCACCGACCACCGCCACAGGGCGTGATAGTCCGGTAGCTCGGCGCCGGTCCGCGTTTCGACGAAACGGGCGAAATCGGTAACCCGGGCATCGGCGATATCGTGTGCGCTGGGGACCCACTGTGGTTCCACCACAGAAACCTCCTATTTTCGATCAGTGCTCATCATCGCGCAGGTGCAGGTCGCGCAACCGGTTGTAGGGGTGAGCTTCGGGAGCCGGCGTCGACAGCTCGGGCAACCGGTGTGTACTGTGCGCGTCCGGGCGGGCCGCTGCCGGGCGGCGATGAAACTCGAGCACGGGGTGGTCCGCGGTGCGGAGAGGCCGGATCATCTGCATATCAGCCGGTGGCCCGGTCGCCGATTCGCTGGAGGATCTGTTCGGCGTGGCGGAGTAGCGGGGCATCCACCATGCGGCCCTCATAGGTGAAGACGCCGCGGTGATTCGGGGCGGCGGCGAGGACACCCCGCGCCCATTCCACCTCCGCTTCGGAGGGCGCGTAGGCCGCGCGGATCACCGGGATCTGGGACGGGTGGATGGCGACCTTGATATCGAACCCCACGGCCACCGCGTCCTCGGCTTCGGCGCGTAAACCGTCGAGGTCGGGGATGTTCAGGTACACCATGTCCAAGGCGAGCCGCCGGTGTGCCTTGGCGGCGAGCAGGCCGGTGCTGCGCAGGTGCAGCGCCACATCCCGGTAGCCGCCGTCGGGGCGGCGGGTGCCGGTGCCGCCCATGGCGGCGACGAGATCCTCGACACCGCACATCACGCCCAGCGTGCCGGGTGCGGCGGCGATGGATTCGATGGCCAGCGCGCCCGCGGGGGATTCGACGAGCGCGAAGACTTGGTAGCCGGTGAGACCGCCGATCTGTTCGGCGGATTCGGCTTTCGGCAGCATGATCAGCCGGTATTCGGTGCCGCGCAGGGCCTGTAGGTCCAGGTCGTGCTCGGCGGTGCCGGCCGGGTTGACCCGGACGACGGTGGTGGCGGGGTCGAGCGGGGTCTGGGTGAGAGCCCTGCGGGCCGCCGGTTTATCGGCCGCTGCGACACCGTCCTCGAGGTCGAGGATCACCACGTCGGCGGCGTCGGCGGCCTTGCGGTAACGCTCCGGGCGGTCGGCCGGGCAGAACAGCCAGGCGGGCCCGGCGGGCCGCCATCCGGTGTCTGCGGTGGGTGGCACGGTCACCGGCCGGTCTCTCATCCCTGCTCCACCGGCCGCATCCGGATCATGGCGTGCCGGGTCGCGATACCGACGATGGTGCCGTGCTGATTGCGCGCCACATGCCGGAACGTGACCACGCCCTGACCGGGCCGGCTCTTGGATTCGCGTTTGTTCAGGACAACGGTTTCGACATAGATGGTGTCGCCGTGGAACAGCGGTGCCGGGAATTTCACATCCTCGAAACCGAGGTTGGCGACCGTGGTGCCCTGGGTGAGATGCGCGACCGCCAGCCCGACCATCGTGCCGAGCGTGAACAGCGAGTTAACCAGCCGCTCGTGGAACGGTTCCTGGGCGTCGCTGTAGGCCTTGTCGATGTGCAGGCCCTGGTTGTTCATGGTGAGGGTGCTGAACAGCACATTGTCGGTTTCGGTCATGGTGCGGCCGGGCCGGTGCTCGTAGAGCACACCTGTTTCCAATTCTTCGAACCACAGACCGGACTGGACGACCCGGCGCAGGCCGGTGATGTCGTGCTCGACCTGCTTGGTGATCTTGTTCTCCCCGCTCACAGCCCGAGCTCCCGTCCGATCAGCATGAGTTGTACTTCCGTGGTGCCCTCGCCGATCTCCAGGATCTTGCTGTCGCGGTAGTGGCGGGCCACCGGGTATTCGTTCATGAACCCGTAGCCGCCGAAGATCTGGGTGGCGTCCCGGGCGTTGTCCATGGCGGCCTCACTGGCCACCAGTTTGGCGATGGACGCCTGCTTCTTGAACGGTTTCCCGGCCAGCATGAGTGCCGCGGCGTCGTAGTAGGCGGTACGCGCGGTATGCGCGCGCGCCTCCATCCGGGCGATCTTGAATGCGATGGCCTGATTGCTGCCGATTGTCCGGCCGAACGCCTCGCGTTCGCCGGCGTAGCGCACACATTCGTCCACACACCCCTGGGCCGCACCGACCGAGAGCGCGGCGATGGCGATCCTGCCTTCGTCCAGAATGCGCAGGAAGTTGGCGTAGCCGCGGCCGCGTTCGCCGAGCAGGTTCTCCTTGGGCACCCGGACATCGGCGAAAGTGAGGGGATGGGTGTCCGAGGCGTTCCAGCCGACCTTGTTGTAGGCGGGTTCGGCCGTGAAACCGGGGGTATCGGCGGGCACCAGGATGGTGGAGATCTCCTTCTTGCCGCCGGTCTGCCCGGTCACCGCGGTCACGGTCACCAGGGCGGTGATATCGGTGCCGGAATTGGTGATGAACTGCTTGTTGCCGTTGATGACCCAGCTGTCACCGTCCTCAACGGCGGTGGTACGGGTACCCCCGGCGTCGCTGCCCGCGCCGGGTTCGGTGAGCCCGAACGCGCCCAGGTTCTCGCCACTGGCGAGCCGGGGCAGCCACTCTTGCTTCTGTTTGTCGTCACCGAACCGGTAGATCGGCATGGCCCCGAGCGAAACCCCGGCTTCCAGGGTGATCGCGACACTCTGATCGACCTTGCCGAGTTCCTCCAGTGCCAGGCACAGCGCGAAATAGTCGCCGCCCATCCCGCCGTATTCCTCGGGGAACGGCAACCCGAACAGCCCCATCTTCGCCATACCCGCGACGACCTCGTACGGGAAACTGTGCTCGGCATCGTGTTTCGCCGCCACAGGCGCGACCACCTGATTCGCGAAATCCCGTACGGTCAGCGCGAGGTCGCGGTAGGGGTCGGGCAGGGTGCCGGTGGACAGGAAATCGCTCACCTTCGCCTCATTTCGTTCTCGTCAGTGGTGCCGAACCGCCGGTGTCATTGCGGCGTTTGCTCTGCAGTGGTGGGGCCCATCGAATGACCGCTCCCCGTTGTTTCGGTGGTTGCGGGTTCGGTCGATCCCGTGGGCGCGGTGTCGGTGTCCTCGGTGGCGGACTCGGAACCGGCCGCATCGGGACCGGGCTCGGCTGTTTCCATGGTGAGCCGGGGATCTGCGCCGTCGCTCCCGGTCACCGAACCGGCGGATCCGGTAGCTTCCGGCCTGGCCGCCGATGCTGTGGACCCGGCATCCGAGCTGGGTAGCGACCCGGAAGAGCGGACAGCATCCGTACCGCGCTCCGGTGACGCCGCGGATCCGGTGGCACCAGGCGCCGAAACCGGCCCCGTGTCTTCGGGTGCACCGGTCTCGGCGTGAACCCGGGCGAGTACTTCGTCCAACTGCACCGAGGCGCCCGTCGACACCAGAACTTCCACCGTGCCGGCGAGCGGCGCGGTGAGCGAATGCTCCATTTTCATCGCCTCGACCACCAGGATCGGATCGCCCGCCGCCACTGTCGCGCCGGTTTCCGCGGCGACCGCGAGCACGGTTCCGGGCATCGGGCTGCGGATCTCGGCATCGTGCACCGCGGCAGCGTCGGCCCGGACCGATTCCTCGGCCAGTTCCCGCACCGCCGCGACTCCGCCCGGCCCGGCCACCCAGAGGGTGCCGCCCGACTCCGCGATCCGGTAACTGCGCCGCAGACCGTCGAAGGCGAGGGTGACCGTGTGGACGGAATCGCCGGAATCCTGCTCCGCCGATGTCCGGCCCAGTTCCGCTGTCACCGATACCGGTTCGGCGTCCTCGACGCGCAGGTCGGCGGAATCGGGGGAGCCGGTGAGGTGGACGTGCACCGTGCGATCACCACCGGCCAGCCGGACTCGGATCGGTGCGGCCGCGCCGACCCGCCATCCGGTCGGGAAGGACCACGGGTCGGCCGGGCCCTGCGGCCACTGCCGCAGCCACCGATACACGGCGGCTGCCGCGAAAACATCGTCGGGCACCGGGTCCGGCGTGAAATCACCGGCGCGCCGGTCCAGCAGTGCGGTATCCAGGCGACCCGCTGTTACATCGGGGTCGGCCAGCAGGAAACGCAGGAAATCGGTGTTGGTGCGCACGCCGAGCACCGCGGTCTCGGCGAGTGCCCGGTCCAGCGCGGCCAGCGCGGCGGCGCGGTCGGGACCGTGGGCGATGACCTTCGAAAGCATCGGGTCGTAATCGCTGCCCACGACTGTGCCCACCGCGAGCCCGGAATCCACCCGCACCCCTGGACCGGCCGGTTCACGCAGATCGAGGACGGTGCCACCTGTCGGCAGGAAACCGCGCCCCGGATCCTCCGCGTACACCCGTGCCTCGACCGCGTGACCGTGCAGCCGGATATCGTCCTGTGCCGGCCGGATCCGCTGTCCGGCCGCGATCCGGACCTGGCATTCCACCAGATCGAACCCGGTAACCAGTTCGGTGACCGGATGTTCCACCTGCAGGCGGGTGTTCATCTCCATGAAGAAGAACTCGTCCGGCCGGTCGGCGGAGACGATGAATTCCACCGTGCCCGCACCCACGTAGTCCACACTGCGCGCGGTCGCGCACGCGGCGGCACCGATCCGGGCGCGGGTCTCGGCGTCCAGCAGCGGTGAAGGCGCTTCCTCGATCACCTTCTGATGCCGGCGCTGCAAACTGCATTCCCGTTCACCCAGATGCAGCACGGTGCCGTGCGTATCGGCCAAGATCTGCACCTCGATATGCCGCGGGCGGGTGACGAACCGCTCGAGGAACAGGGTGTCGTCACCGAACGCCGAAGCGGCCTCCCGGCGGGCGCTGACCAGAGCGGCCGGCAGGTCGGCGGCGTCGTCGACCCGCCGCATCCCCTTCCCGCCGCCGCCCGCGGAGGGTTTGACCAGAACCGGATAGCCGATATCGGTGGCGGCCGCGATGAGTTCGGCATCGGTCAGGCCCGGTTCGGCAATGCCCGGGACCACCGGCACACCCGATGCGGACACCGTGGTCTTCGCGGTGATCTTGTCGCCCATGATCTCGATCGCCTTCGCCGGCGGACCCAGGAAGACGATTCCGGCAGCGTCCAGCGCGGCCGCGAAAGCGGCGTTCTCCGAAAGGAATCCATAACCGGGGTGGACGGCCTGGGCGCCGGTGCGACGGGCGGCGTCCACCACGCGGTCGATGTTCAGATAGCTGTCGCGGGCCGCGGCCGGTCCCAGCCGGACCGCGATATCCGCCGCCCGAACATGTGCCGCGTGCGCGTCGGCGTCGCTGTAGACAGCCACCGACCGCAGGCCCATGGCGCGCAGCGTGCGGATCACCCGGACGGCGATCTCACCGCGATTGGCCACCAAGACGGTGTCGAACGGCAGCGGATGGTTGTTGTCCAGCATGGTGATCACATCCGGAAAACGCCGTAGGAGACCGGTTCCAGCGGCGCCTGCGCGCACACCGAGAGGGCCAGTCCGAGCACGGTCCGGGTATCGGCCGGGTCGATGACCCCGTCGTCCCAGAGCCGGGCGGTCGAATAATAAGGGTTGCCCTGCGCCTCGTACTGACGCCGGATCGGTTCCTTGAACGCCTCCTGATCGGCTTCGCTCCAGGGCCGGCCGTTGCCGTCGAGTTGATCGCCGCGCACGGTGGCCAGCACCGACGCCGCCTGCTCACCGCCCATCACCGAGATCCGGGCGTTCGGCCACATCCACAGGAACCGCGGCGAATAGGCCCGGCCACACATCGAATAGTTCCCGGCGCCGTACGAGCCGCCGATCACCACGGTCAGTTTCGGCACCCGCGCGCACGCCACCGCCGTGACCATTTTGGCGCCGTGTTTGGCGATACCGGAGGCTTCGTAATCGCGACCGACCATGAACCCGGTGATGTTCTGCAGGAACAGCAGCGGGGTCTTGCGCTTATCGCACAGCTCGATGAAATGCGCGCCCTTCATGGCGGATTCACCGAACAGGACACCGTTGTTGGCGATTATCCCCACCGGATGCCCGTGGATATGCGCGAAACCGGTAACCAGAGTGGTGCCGTACTCGGCTTTGAACTCATGGAACCCGATCTCGCCGTCGGGGCCGGCGTCGACGAGACGATGGATGACCTCGCGCACGTCGTAAGGGGTGCGCAGATCCACCGGGACCACATCGTAGAGGTCGTCGGCGGGTACCGCGGGTCCGCGAGCCTCCCGGACCTCCCAGGCAGGTTCGGGGCGTGGCCCGAGCGTGCCGACGATGCGGCGCACGATCCGCAAGGCGTCCCGATCGTCCTCGGCCAGATGGTCGGTGACCCCGGAGGTGCGCGAATGCAGGGCACCGCCGCCGAGCTCCTCGGCCGTTACCACCTCACCGGTCGCGGCCTTCACCAGCGGCGGGCCGCCGAGGAAGATCGTGCCCTGATCCCGCACGATCACCGCCTCGTCGCTCATGGCCGGTACATAGGCCCCGCCCGCGGTGCACGACCCCAGCACCGCGGCGATCTGCGCGATACCCTGCGCGCTCATGGTGGCCTGGTTGTAGAAGATCCGGCCGAAATGCTCGCGGTCGGGGAACACCTCGTCCTGTTCGGGCAGGTAGGCGCCCCCGGAATCGACCAGGTACAGGCACGGCAGGTTGTTGTGCAGCGCCACTTCCTGCGCGCGCAGATGTTTCTTCACCGTGATCGGGTAGTAGGTACCGCCCTTGACCGTGGCGTCGTTGGCGACGATCACGCATTCGCGCCCCATCACCCGCCCGATACCGGTGATGATCCCCGCGCCCGGCGAGTCGTCGCCGTACATCCCGTTGGCCGCCAGCGGCGAGAGTTCCAGGAACGGGCTGCCCGGGTCGAGCAGTTGATCCACCCGGTCGCGCGGCAGCAGTTTGCCGCGGTCGATATGCCGCTGCCGGGCCTTCTCCGCACCGCCCCGGGCGGTATCGGCGAGGCGGCGGCGCAACTCGTCGACCAGGGCCTGGTTGGCGGCCCGGTTATCGGTTGCCGCCCGGGCGGCGGACGCGGGGCTCGCGGTGCGGGTCATCGCCTGATCCTGCCCATCTGAGTTAATCGCTGATAACTGGAATTCAGGTTAATCTTGACTAACCGAGTTGTCTATAGCGGATCGAAGGAGTGCGGGTGACCAGCCCCGATTCTGCCACCCCGACCAGCCGCGAGCTGCGCAAACAGCAACGCCGCGACCAACTGCTGGCCGCCGGCGCCCGGCTGATCGCCGAACGCGGCTACCTCGGCATGCGCCTCGACGATCTCGGCGCGGCGGTCGGGATCAGCGGTCCCGCGGTCTACCGGCACTTCCCCAACAAGGAAGCCCTGCTGGTCGAACTCCTGGTCGGCATCAGCCGCCGCCTCCTCGATGGTGGCACCGCGGTCGTCGCCGAAGCGGCCGGGCCGTCCGAGGCGCTGGCGGGCCTGGTGGACTTCCACCTCGACTTCGCCCTCGGCGAACCCGAACTCATCCGCATCCAGGACCGCGACCTCGACAATATGCCGCTCCCGGCCCGTCGCGAGGTCCGGCGCACCCAGCGCCGCTACGTGGAGATCTGGGTACTCGTGCTCTGCGAACTGACGCCGAGGCTCGACGAGACAACCGCCCGCGTCCAAGCCCACGCAGTGTTCGGTCTGCTCAATTCGACGCCGCACAGCGCCGTCCCGGCTCGCGGCCGCACCCGCTCGGTACTACGCTCGATGGCCCTCGCCGCGTTGACCGGTCCACCTGTCGGATTGAGCGACGCGAAGACGGTCCCCTGATTGCCGACTCCTTCGTCGTCCCCGAGTTACCCCATAGCCCTGGCTGCACCATTGATCATCAGCCTGACGCTTTGAGGTCCGCGCGGTGAATGGACGCTCTAGTGCCAGGACCTTCCGGCCCTACCCGTCCGGGCTCCGCACAATCTCGCCATGGCCGCCGCGGTCCAGCTGTGGCAGACGGGTAGTCCATGCCGCCCACCGCTGTCCCCGGTACGAGGCCGCGGCGGTGTACGCCTCGGGGGCGCGCCAGTGACTGTCGCACGGCGAGCGGTCTTCCTTCGTCAGCCGCGGTGCGAAAGCAACGAGGAAATCGAGCGTCTCGTGCAGGCTCACGGTCTCCGGGTGGGATCGTGAATTCGCCACGATAGGCATCGCCGTGCGTTCAGGACTACCTCCAGACGGAAAGAACCTCGTCCGGACCCCAAACCAAGTCTGCTCCGGCATCGCGTGCATCCGCGGCGATACCTGACCGGCTCACCACGACCAAACCGGATTCGCCCGGCTCGTACCCGGGCACCTCGCCGGCCGACTTCCGCAACGTCACGAGATCACGCCGATCGAAGGGCGTACCGAGCCATTTCACCGAGCCGACGAATTCGATCCGATTCGCCACCGGGCTGCGATCGGCACCTACCAGGTCTACCTCGGGATCGAAGCGCCGATTCCACCAGCCGCCGACGGTTTCGACGGACTGCCACGGCAAGCGGCCGCTGAGCGCGGCAAGTTCCAGCGATTCGCGGATGAGCGGTTCGACAGCCCGCCCACGCCAGGTGGTCCAACGCCGCTCGATCAGCCGGAACGCCCCCGCGGACCGTCCCCGACGAGCAAGATCCTGCGCGGCCCGCAGTACCGCAAGGTACAGCCGGAGATTGCTGTCGGCAACGCGGTACAAAGCGGGCTTACCGGGCCGGATCGACAGCGGCTCGTCGATAGCGAGTACTCGTTTGTCGACGGTGAGTCGCCGCAGGATCGGCGACAGGCTACCGGAGGCAATCGGCCCGGCGCTGCCACCAGCGGCTGCCGCGATATTGGCGTGGGTTCGGTCGCCGCCGCCGACCGATTCCAGCACGCGTCGTGTCTGGTCCGGCGCCGGGAACTCGGCCAGCAACGCCGACTCCGGCACGCTGAACAGCGGCGCCGCCGGATCTGCGCATTCCTCCTCGAGGAACTCGAGTGGGCTCCGGCCGTGCGGCCAACTCCGCAGAATCCCGGGCAGACCGCCGGTGATCAGGTGTGCATCGAGTGCGTCCGCCGCGCCGAGTCCGGTGGCGTCCGCGATCTCCGCCGGGTCGAGGGGACCGAGCACGAAGTTGTCCGCTCTGCCGTAGAAAGGCCGATCGTAGGCAGTGAGTCGTTCCATCATGTGCAGGTCACTGCCCAAGAGAAGTAACAGCACTGGACGCCGCGACAGGATCCTGTCCCAGGCGCTTTGCAGGACTCCGTCGAAACTCTGGTCCTGCTCGGCCAGCCAGGGCACCTCGTCGATCACCACTACCGAGGGGCTGTCCGGGAGAGCTCCCGCTATGGCCCGGAACCCGTCTGCCCACGAACCGATCTGGTCGGGCACCAGTTCGGGATCGGTGGCCAGCGAGGACTCGCGGAGTTCGCGTAACAACCCCGCGAGGGTTTCCGCAGGTGCGGCACCTTTGGTTGCGGTGAAGTAGAGGTACGGCACCTCGGACCGGTCGCAGAACTCCTGAACAAGCCTCGACTTGCCTACCTGCCTCCGCCCGCGGATCGCCACTGCGATCCCCGACCTGGATTCGGTGACGCGGCGCAGTCGACTGCCGAGCATCTCGAGTTCGCGGCGTCTTCCGACGAAACCAGTCACGTGCCCTCCCGGGTAGAGGAACTCTATGTAGATGCGATCTACATAGAAGGATGCTACCGGTGTTTCGGGGCGCGGCGGAGTCGCTCGACACCACACGGGCCAGGCCGTTCATGTGGCAGTTACCTGCCGTGTGATCACAGCACTGCTATGTGATGTCTCCGGCTCCAAAATCGGTTCGCCGCTGTCGTGCTCCTTAGGTCAGGATCACGACAGACGGCGATCGAAGATACCGACGAAAATCGGAACACCGTAGCTCAGAGCCGGACGGTGGTCGTCGTATCGCGCGCCGCGTCCGCCCGGTCGACATCGGCGAGGTCGAAGCCTTTGGTTTCCCGGGCGACCAGCACCGCGACCGCGGTGACGGCGGCGGCCGCGGCCAGGTAGACGGCGATCGGGACGGGGGAGTCGTAGACGTCCAGAAGTTTGACCGCGATCACGGGGGCCAGTGAGCCTGCGAAGATCGAAGTGACCTGGTAGCCCAGGGAGACCCCGGAATAGCGCATCCGGGTCGGGAACATTTCGGCCATGATCGCGGGCTGCGGGGCGTACATGAAAGCGTGCGCGATCAGGCCGAGCATGATGGCGGCGGTGATCACCCAGCCGTTTCCGGTGTCCATCATCGGGAAGGCGAAGAAACCCCAGGCGCCCGCGGCGATAGTGCCCGCCAGGTAGACCGGCCGCCGGCCCAACCGGTCGGCGAGGGCGCCGACGAGCGGGATGACCGCGAAGTGGACGGCATGGGCGGCCAGCAGCCACCACAGGATGTCGTCGGTTTCCATATCGTGGCGGACCTTCAGGTACGTGATGGTGAAGGTGACGACCAGGTAGTACATGATGTTCTCGCCGAAACGCAGGCCCATCGCGGTGAACACGCCGCGCGGATACCGCTTCAGAACCTCGATCGCGCTGAAGGACGAAGACCGTACCTGTTCGGCTTGCTTGCGGGCCGCGGTGAAGATCGGCGCGTCGGTCACCTTGGTACGGATGTAGTAGCCGATCAGTACCACCACGGCCGACAGCCAGAACGCGATCCGCCAGCCCCAGGACAAGAAATCGTCGTCGGACAGGGTGGCGGTGAGTATCAGCAGGACGATCGTGGCGAGCAGATTGCCGCCGGGCACCCCGGATTGCGGCCAGCTGGCCCAGAATCCGCGGCTGCGGTCGGGGCTGTGCTCGGCCACCAGCAATACCGCGCCGCCCCATTCACCGCCGACGGCGAAACCTTGCAGGAAGCGCAGCAGCACCAGCAGCAGGGGCGCGGCGTAGCCGATCTGGTCGTAGGTGGGCAGGCAGCCCATCAGGAAGGTCGCCGTGCCCACCAGGATGAGGCTGAACTGCAGGAGCCGCTTGCGGCCGTACTTGTCGCCGAAATGCCCGAAGACGATGCCGCCGAGCGGCCGGGCGGCGAAACCGACCGCATAAGTAAGGAAGGCTTTCAGGATCGCGTCGAGTTCGCTGTCGGACTCCGGGAAGAAGACCTTGCTGAACACCAGCGTCGCCGCCGTGCCGTAGAGGAAGAACTCGTACCACTCGACCACGGTTCCGGCCATGGACGCGGCGACCACTCGCCGCAACCCGCCCCGATCCGGTGGCGAGTTCCCGTCGGCCCGTTCTGTTCCGTCCACGACGCTCATCGCCCACTCCTCACGCGCTGTGGCCCCGGCCCGCAGGGCCATTCGGAGTATCACCCGTAGCCGGCCGCCGCACCGGCGATTCGGCGGGGTTGGTGGCTACGCGGCCCGGTCAGTGAGAACGGTCGCCGGCGACCACCGCCGGTCTGCGCTCCCGGGCTGTCGTCCATCGCGAACTGTTCCGGCGGCTGTCACGCCCGATGCTCCGCGGGACGGTGATGGTCCGCAGCGGTTCGGCGTTCTGCACACCCGGGGGGCCAGGTCGGTTGCGCCGTTACGTTGTGCCCGGCTACCGCTGCATGACGACCGGTGCGAACCCCTGGCCAGGTCTCGCCCACCGGCCCCGGGCCGGTATTCGTGCCCGGTTACCGGGTGACTTGCAGGATCAGCGTCGCGGCGACCGGAGCCAGGTACAGCAGCGGGAACACCGAGGTCTGGTACGAGCGTGCGCGCAGTGCTGTCGCGGTGGCGCCGAGGAAGTAGAGGATCAGGCCGACGGCGGCGGCGACGCCGAGCGCGGGGAGCGCGAAACCTGCCACCAATCCGAGTGCGCCGGCGGTTTTGGCCAGGGCAAGCCAGTTCCACCACGACCGCGGTACACCATATTTTTCGAGCGGCTCGACCACGAACTGCTGTTTCGAGAACAGTGAGTAGCCCGAGAACCCGACCCACAGGGCGGTCAGTGTTCCGACGACGTAGTAAGCGATATCCATCTCGCACCATTTTCTCAGTGGCCGGTGTTTTCCGGCGGGTACCAGTTCGACGACGCGGGCCGCCCGGGTGTGACATCGCCGTGGCGGCCGACGCGCCGTGAGACATGCCCGGGCCGCGAACGTCGCGCTTTAGGCTGGTGCGCATGGCCTCGCTTTCCGATCCCAAGGTGCGCGAATTCCTCGGCTACGGAACCCGTACCGCCAAGGTGGCGTTCACGGCGAGTGACGGGCGTCCGGTGGTCACTCCCGTCTGGTTCCTGCTCGACGGGGACGAAATCGTATTCAACACCGGTAAGGACACCGCGAAGGGCAAGGCATTGCAGCGTGATCCGCGGATCGCGCTGGTGGTGGATCTCGAGGAGCCGCCGTATGCGGCGGTGCAGATCCAGGGCACGGCCACCCTGTCCGAGGATCCGGCCGAACTGCTGCGCACGGCGACGGCGATCGGCGGCCGCTATATGGGTTCGGCTCGCGCCGACGAGTTCGGCCGCCGCAACGGTGTACCCGGTGAACTGCTCGTGCGGGTGCGGCCGGTCAAGGTCATCGCCTTCTTCGACGCCGTCGGCTGAGCCCGGGGGCGCCCGCCCGTACCGGCGGCATGCCGGCTGTGACCCGGTCCGGCTCCCCGAGGGGGCGGCAGTGAACCCCTGGCCCGCCGACGCCGACTCGAGGTGTGGTCGCGGTCGTGGTTTTCGGCTTCGGCAAGGCGGTTGTCGCTGCGGTGCCATCGCCCGGTGGGCGGCGGCCGTCGCTTCCGGCAAAGGACATCGGCCGGCGGGGCCTGCAGGCCGGCGCAGCGCGGGCGGCGCCGCCCCGCGGCCGGCTCGCGTGGCCGTGGACGGGCGCTGCGACGGGGGTCGGAACGCGGTGGCGCCTGGAACAGCCCGGCGGTGAGGCGTGGGAGGGGACTCGGTGGACGTGACCCTGGACCTATGCTCATCCCATGACCGTGCACTTCATCGGGGCCGGGCCCGGCGCCGCCGACCTGCTGACCGTGCGTGCGGTGGAACTGCTGCGGCGGTGCCCGGTCTGCCTGTATCCGGGGACCTATCTGGACCCCGAGGTGATCGCCCACTGTGCACCGGGCACAGAATTGATCGATACCCAGCGCCTGGACCTCGACGAGATCACCGCGCATCTGGTGCGGGCGACGGCGGCCGGCCGGGATGTGGCCCGGCTGTGTTCCGGTGACACCTCCCTCTATTCCGCCCTCACCGAGCAGACGCGCCGGCTCGACGCGGCGGGCGTGCCGTGGGATATCACCCCGGGAGTCCCCGCGTATGCCGCCGCGGCCGCGACGCTGGGCACGGAGTTGACAGTGCCAGAGATCGCGCAGTCGGTGGTGCTGACCCGGATGCAGGCGCGTTCGACGGCGATGCCGGATTCCGAGACGCTGGCCGGTTTCGCCCGGACCCGCGCCACGCTGGCCTTGCATCTGGCGATCACCCGCATCCGGGAGCTGGCGGCGGAGCTCGCCGAGTACTACGGGGCCGGCTGTCCGGCCGCGGTGGTCTACCGGGCCAGCCAACCGGACCAGATCGTGCTGCGCGGCACACTGGCCGATATCGCCGATCAGGTCGAGGCGGCGAGGCTGCGGCAGGCGGCCGTGATCTTGGTCGGCCGCGCTCTCGACCCGGGTACGACCTGTGCGCAATCACACCTTTACGACCCGGCGCGTGACCGGGCCCACCTCACCGGATAGGCCCGGATCAGTACTGGGCGAGGGGACGTGCCACGACCGGCCCGAACACCCGGCGTGCACCGCCCGGGGCCCCGGCCTGCGCCTGCGTAACGCGGTTGGTGTGGCGACGGTACAACGGTAGATTGGGTCGGTGGTCAGGAGTCGGCGCGCGGGTGCGGGTACACGGTGTCCCACGGCACCGGACGTGCCGGGTGGTACCGGGCGTCCGATGTAACGTCCTCGGCCCGATAAACGGATACTTCCGATGGACATTTCTGCCTGATCGAACAAGAAGTGGACCTGGAACAGCGGCCAGTGTGGTATATGCGCCGCGGCCAGGTGGTGACGGGAAGCGCACGCGTGCGTTCCGGAAGCGAGGTTAGGGTTGGACCGGCTGGACAACGGCGGGAACGGTACGAACAGTGGTTCGGCAACCGCCGACGGGGATCTGTTCCCCCTGTCGCCTGCACAGCTGGGTATCTGGTACGCGCAGCATGTCGACCCACAGGTGCCGGTCAATATCGCCCAGTACGTCGAACTGCACGGTGAGCTCGATGTCGACACCCTGACCCGCGCCAGTCTGGACGCCTCGCACGAGCTGGGCTCGGGCCTGCTGCGCATCGTCGAACGCGACGGGGAACCGTGGCAGTTCGTCGATCACAGCCTCGAAGACGAGGTCCGTTATGTGGACCTGCGTACCGCCGACGATCCGGTCGCCGCCGCCCAGGAATGGATGCGCGCCGAGTACGGCCGCCCGCTGGATCTGACCACCGATCGCCTCATCCGTGCCGCTGCCCTGCAATTGGGCGAAAACCACTGGTACTGGTATGTGCGGGCACACCACATCGTGATCGACGGCTACGGCGCCATGAACATGATGAACCGGATGGCCGAGCTGTACACGGCCTACCGGGCGGGTGCGGAGCCGGCGCCGTCCAAGGCCGCGCAGCTGCGCACGCTGTACGACCAGGAGATCGCCTACCGCGAGAGCAACCGCTTCCGCACGGACAAGCAGTACTGGGCCGAACGGGTCGCGGGTCTCGAGGAGGGCACCAGCCTGGCCGGGCGTTCGGCTGCCCCCGCCGCCCGCAACGGTGTGGTCCAGGGGCCGCTCGGCGATGCGCAGAATGCGGCGCTCGCGGAGGCGGTGCGCCGCTACGAATCCTCACCCGCCCAGGAACTGATCGCCGCTTTCGCCGCCTACCTCGCGCAGTGGAACGGGGTCGAGGATGTCATCCTCAGCCTGCCGGTGACCGCGCGTACCACCGCGCTCATGCGCCGCTCCGGCGGCGTCTCGTCGAATATCGTCCCGTTGCGGCTGCACGTCGGCGCCGCCACCACCATCGCCGATCTGCGCCGCCAGGTGCAGCTCGAGGTTTCCGGGGCGTTGCGGCATCAGCGTTACCGGCACGAGGACATCCGCCGCGATGCCGCCGGCGGCGGCGTGGTGACGACCGAGTTCTTCGGTCCGTGGGTCAATATCATGCTGTTCCAGGACGAACTGCGGCTCGGCGCCAGTGTGGGCAGCCTGCATGTGCTGTCCACGGGCAGTATCGAGGACCTGGGCGTCAACTTCTATCAGTCGATCGGCGGCACCCGCAGCCATATCGACTTCGAGACCAACCCCAACCTCTACACCGACGAAGAGGCCGCCCGGCACCACACCCGGTTCCTCGAATTCTTCGACCGTTTCCTGGCCGCCGAGGCCGGTGAACCGGTGTGGCAGCTCGCGGTCACCACCGCCGCCGAACGCACCGCGACCCTCGAGACCTGGAACGATGCGACACACGAGGTCCCGGACACCACACTGACCGCGTTGCTGGACGCACAGATCGCGCGTACGCCGGGCAATCTCGCGGTCGAATTCGAGGGGACAGGTCTGTCCTACGCCGAATTCGGCGCCCGGGTCAACCGGCTGGCCCGGTACCTGATCGCCGACGGGGTGGGCCCGGAAACGCTGGTGGCGCTGGGTATGCGCCGTTCACTCGATCTCGTCGTGGCGATGCACGCGGTCCTGCGCGCGGGCGGCGCCTACGTTCCGATCGACCCGGACCATCCGGCCGAGCGCACCGCCTACATCCTGGAGAGCGCAGCGCCGGTCAGCGTGCTGACGGTCACCGCGGACGAGGTGGAACTGCCCGGCTCGGTCCGGGCGGTCGCCGTCGACACCCTGGACACCGCCGGTTTCTCCGACGCGCCGATCACCGATGCCGATCGGCTCGCCCCGCTGCGCCCGGACAACACCGCCTACGTCATCTACACCTCTGGTTCGACCGGTCGTCCCAAGGGCGTCGCGGTGACCCACCGCGCCATCGTCAACCAGCAGCTGTGGATGCTGGATACCTACGGTTTCACCGCGGACGATATCTATCTGCAGAAGACCGCGACCACCTTCGACGTTTCGCTGTGGGGTTATTTCCTGCCATTGCTGGCGGGCGCCACCCTGATCGTCGCGACGCCGGACGGCCACCGCGACCCCGTGTATGTCGCCGAGACCATCGCCCGGTACGGCGTGACGGTCACCGATTTCGTCCCGTCCATGCTGGCGGTGTTCGCCGGTGTTGCCGACGCCGATCAGATCGCGTCGCTGCGTGCGGTATTCGTGATCGGCGAGGCGTTGCCGCCGGAAACCGTGGCGGCGGTGAAGGCGGTCTCCGGCGCCGGACTGCACAACCTGTACGGCCCCACCGAGGCCGCGGTCTCGGTGACCTATTGGGAGGCCACCACCGCCGATACCGGCTCGGTGCCGATCGGTGTGCCGGAGTGGAACGTCGGGGTCCAGGTGCTCGACGCCCGGTTGCGCCCGGTGGCCGTCGGTGCCCCGGGTGAGCTGTATCTGTCCGGCCGCCAGCTGGCGCGCGGTTACCTGGGCCGCCCGGATCTGAGCGCCGACCGTTTCGTCGCCGACCCGCTGGGTGCGCCCGGGGAGCGGATGTACCGCACCGGCGACCTGGTGCGCTGGCGCGCCGACGGGGTGCTGGACTATATCGGCCGCACCGACTTCCAGGTGAAGTTCCGCGGTCAGCGGATCGAACTCGGCGAGATCGAAACCGATCTGCTCGCCCATCCGGCGGTGAGCCAGGCCGTGGTCCTGGTGGTCGATACCGCCACCGGCCAGCAGTTGGCCGCCTATGTCGTGCCCGCGCCCGGCCGTACCGTGGAGCCGGGCGAACTCGGCCGGTTCCTCGGGGAGAAGCTGCCGTCCTATATGGTTCCGGCCGCGATCGTGGTGCTGGACGCGTTCCCGCTCAACACCAGCGGCAAACTGGATCGCAAGGCCCTGCCGGAGCCGGTGTTCAGCGTGGACGCGGCCGGTTTCCGCGCCCCGCGCACCCAGGCCGAACAGGTCGTGGCCGCGATCTTCGCCGATATCCTGGGCCAGGAACTGGTCGGTGTCGACGACAATTTCTTCGATCTCGGCGGCAACTCGCTGGTCGCGACCCAGGTCGTGGCGCGGATCAGCGCGGCGTTCGGGGTCCGCATCGGTGTTCGGGCGCTGTTCGAAACCCCCACGGTGGCCGGTCTGGCCACCCGTATCGCCACCGCCGCCGCGGGCGGCGAATCCGGCGAGACCCGGCCGCCGCTGGTGGCCCGGGCGCTGCCCGACCGGGTGCCGCTGTCGCTGGCCCAGCAGCGGATGTGGTTCATCAACCAGTTCGATCCGGCCTCGCCGGTATACAACCTGCCGTTCGTGATCCGGATGCACGGCCAGGTCGATCTGCATGCGCTGCGCACGGCGCTCACCGATGTGCTGGACCGGCAGCAGTCGCTGCGGACGATTTTCCCCGAGTCCAATGATGGCGGCTACCAGCGTGTTCTGCCCATCGACGAGGTGGATCTCGCGGTTGCCGTCGAACCGATCGACGCGGCCGATCTGCATCGGGTGCTGACCGAGTTCGCCGCCACCGGTTTCGATGTCAGCCGGGAATTGCCGATCCGGGTGCGGATCTTCGAGATCGTCGGGGGCCGGTCGAACGGCACCGCCGAGTACGCGGTCGCTTTCGTGGTGCACCACATTTCGGTGGACGGTTTCTCCTTCGGGCCGCTGGCCCGGGATATGGCGGCGGCGTATATCGCCCGCTCCGAAGGTGCGGCCCCGACCTGGGCGCCGCTGCCGGTGCAGTACGTGGATTACACCGTCTGGCAGCGCGAACTGCTCGGTGTCGAATCCGATCCGGCGTCGATGGCGGCCCAGCAGATCGGATATTGGCGCAATGCGCTGGCCGGGCTGCCCGACCAGCTCGAACTGCCGGCCGATCGGGTGCGCCCCCCGGAGCAGAGTTTCCGCGGTGACCGGGTCGAGTTCCGGATCGACGCCGAGTTGCATCGGCGGCTGGGCGAACTGGCCCGCGCGCAGGGCACCAGTTTGTTCATGGTGTTGCACGCGTCCCTGGCGGTACTGCTGTCCCGGTTGTCCGGTTCCGGCGATATCGCGATCGGTACGCCGGTGGCGGGTCGTGGCGAGCAGGCGCTCGACGACCTGATCGGTATGTTCGTCAACACGCTGGTGCTGCGCACCATGGTGGACGGTGGCGAGCCGTTCACCGGGATCCTGGCGCATACCCGGGAAACCGATCTCGCGGCGTTCGCGCATTCGGATGTGCCGTTCGAGCAACTGGTCGAGGTGCTGAATCCGACCCGTTCGCAGGCGCGGCATCCGCTGTTCCAGGTGATGTTGTCGTTCCAGGAGATGGCGCATGCCGCCGTCGAGCTGCCGGGCTTGCAGGTCACTGCGGACGAGGTCGAGGTCGATATCGCCAAGTTCGACCTGCAATGGACGGTGACCGAGAATCTGTCCGGCGACGGTGGCGCGCTCGGTATTTCGGTGATCACCTCCTATGCCGTCGATCTGTTCGACGCCGCGACGGTCGACGAGTTCAACCGGCGCTTCGTCCGGATTCTGGAAAGTGTTGTCGCCCGGCCGGATGCGGTGGTGGGCGATATCGATTTGTTCGAAGACGCCGAACGCACGCGGATCCTGCGGGAGTGGAACGCGACCGAGATGCCGACCGATCGGTCGGCGACGCTGATCTCGCCGTTCCTCGAGCAGGTGTCGCGTACCCCGGATGCGGTAGCCGTCGTGTTCGAGGAGACGTCGCTGACCTATGCGGAGTTCGCCGGTCGCGTACACCGGCTGGCCCGCTATCTGCTCTCCCGCGGGGTGGGGCCCGAAACGTATGTGGCGCTGGGGATGCGCCGGTCGATCGATCTGCTGGCCGGGATCTACGCGGTGAGCGCGGCTGGTGCTGCCTATGTGCCGCTGGACCCGGAACATCCGGCCGAGCGGATCGAATACATCCTGGAGACCGCCGCGCCGATCTGTGTCCTGACCACCGACGACGAGATGAGCGTCGGACAGGTGCCGCGGGTGCGGATCGATACCCTGGACCTCTCCGGATTCGCCGCGGACCCGATCACCGACGCCGAGCGCCGCGGGCCCGTGCTGCCGGACTCGGTGGCCTACGTGATCTTCACCTCGGGATCCACCGGCCGGCCCAAGGGCGTCGCGGTATCCCATCGGGCGATCGCCAACCAGCTGGCCTGGATGCGCGACGAGTACCAGGTGGGTCCCGCCGATATCTACCTGCAGAAGACGGCGACGACTTTCGACGTCTCGCTCTGGGGTTACTTCCTGCCGTTGGCGGCCGGTGCGCAGCTGCTGCTGGCCGCGCCCGACGGGCATCGCGACCCGCAGTATCTGTCCGAGCTGATCGACCGGTACCAGGTGACCCTCACCGACTTCGTGCCGTCCATGCTCAGCGTTTTCGCCGCGTACGCCGATCCGCTGGACCTGGAATCGCTGCGTGCGGTGTTCGTGATCGGTGAAGCGCTGCCGCCGGAGACCGTGGCCGCGTTCGCCGCGGTCAGCCGGGCGCGGCTGTACAACGTGTACGGCCCCACCGAGGCGGCGGTATCCATTACCCACCACGAGGTCACCGCCGCCGATACCGAAGTGGTGCCGATCGGTGTGCCGGAATGGAATTCGCGGGCCTACGTGCTGGACACCCGGTTGCGCCCGGTGCCGATCGGGGTGGTCGGTGAGCTCTACCTGGCCGGTGTCCAGCTGGCTCGCGGCTATCACGGGCGGGTCGATCTGACCTCGGACCGGTTCGTCGCCGACCCCTTCGATACCGACGGCGGCCGGATGTACCGCACCGGTGACCTGGTCCGGTGGCGGGCGGACGGCGCACTGGTGTATCTGGGACGCGCCGATTTCCAGGTGAAGTTCCGGGGTCAGCGGATCGAGCTCGGCGAAATCGAAACCGCGCTGCTGGAATTCGAGACCGTCGGTCAGGCGGTCGCGCTGGTGCGCGCGGACGGCCTCACCGGCGATCATCTCGTCGGCTATGTGGTGCCGATGCCCGCGGCCACCGTCGATACCGACGAGCTCCGGAATCATCTGTACGGCCGCTTGCCCGCGTACATGGTGCCGTCGGCGATCGTCGTGCTCGATGCGTTCCCGTTGAATTCGAGCGGCAAACTGGATCGGCGGGCACTGCCCGCACCGAAGTTGACCGCACGGGAGTTCCGGGCGCCGACCACCCCGGTGGAAGAGATCGTGGCCGAAACCTTCGCCGAGGTTCTCGGGCTGTCGCAGCAGCAGCCGGTCGGTCTCGACGACGATTTCTTCGAACTCGGCGGTAACTCGCTGATCGCGACCCAGGTCGCGGCGCGGCTGGGTGCCGCGCTCGACACCCGGGTGCCGGTGCGCACCCTGTTCGAAGCCTCCACCGTGATCGCGCTCGCGGCGCGGATCGAATCCCATGTCGGTGAAGGCGCGCGCCAGGCGCTGGTGGCGCGCAGCCGGGACGGCGATATCCCGCTGTCGCTGGCCCAGCAGCGGATGTGGTTCCTCAATCGCTACGACAGCGAATCGGCGGTCAACAACATTCCGGTCGCCATCCGGATGTCCGGTGAACTCGATGTGGCCGCCCTGCAGGTGGCGATCATCGACGTGATCGACCGGCACGAGTCGCTGCGTACCGTGTTCCCGGAAACCGGGCACACCCCGGTCCAGGTGATTCTGGACGCGGCGCAGGTAGTTCCGGATCTGACGCCGTTCCGGATCCGCGAGGACAAGCTCATCGATCACCTGATCGACCTGGCGACCATGGCGTTCGACGTCACCAGCGAAGTGCCGTTGCATGCCCGGCTCTTCGAGATCAGCGATACCGAATACGTGCTCGGTATGGTGGTGCACCATATCTCCGCCGACGGCTGGTCGATGGGGCCGCTGGCGCGCGATGTCATGGTCGCCTATGCGGCGCGCGTGACCTGGGAATCGCCGGCCTGGGCGAATCTTCCGGTGCAGTACGCCGATTACGCGCTGTGGCAGCGGGAGGTCCTGGGCGCGGAGGACGATCCGGAATCGCTGATCTCCGGTCAGATCCGGTACTGGCAGCAGGAGCTGGCCGGACTCCCCGACGAACTGGCTCTGCCCGCCGACCGACCCCGGCCCGCGGTGTCGTCTTTCGCGGGCGGCACCCACTCCTTCGTGGTCGATCCGGAAACCCGCCGCCGGCTCGTGGAGCTCGGCCGCCGGCACAATGCGTCACCGTTCATGGTGGTGCACAGCGTGCTGGCCGCTTTGCTGGCCCGGTTGACCGGTGAGTCCGATATCGCCATCGGTACGCCCGTCGCCGGTCGCGGTGACGCCGCTCTGGAGAACCTGGTCGGCATGTTCGTCAACACCCTGGTGTTGCGGACGCCGGTGCGGGGCGGGATGAGTTTCGCCGAACTGCTGGCCGTGGTGCGCAATGCGGATCTGCAGGCTTTCGCCCACGCCGATGTACCGTTCGAACGGCTGGTCGAGGTGCTGAACCCGGTCCGGTCGCAGGCGCGGCACCCGCTGTTCCAGGTGGCATTGTCGTTCGAGAACCTGCCGGACCGGCATTTCGAACTGCCGGGACTGTGGGTGGCCCCGGTCGATTTCGAAACCGGGCTCGAGAAGTTCGATCTCTCGCTCAATTTCCGGGGGATGGGCGACAGCGCGGATTCCGGGATGCTGGGCGAGCTGTCGTTCGCCCGCGACCTGTTCGATCCCGAGACAGCGGCCTCGTTCACCGATCGGTTCCTGCGGTTGCTGTCGGCGGTGACCGCCGATCCGGGTGTTCTGCTGGGTGAGCTGGAGTTGCTGGATTCCGGTGAGCGTCGGGAGATGTTGTCGCGTTCGGGTGGTCCGGCGGTGGCGGCGCGGACGTTGCCGGAGTTGCTGGCCGCGGCGGTGGCGGTGGATCCGTCGGCGCCGGCGGTGGTGTTCGATGGTGTTCGTTACTCGTATGGGGAGTTCGACGAGCGGTCGAACCGGTTGGCGCGGGCGTTGATCGGTCTCGGTGTGGGTACTGAGGATTTGGTGGCTGTGGCGGTGCCGCGGTCGGCGGATTCGGTACTCGCCGAGTGGGCGGTCACAAAATCGGGTGCGGCGTTCTTGCCGATCGATCCGACGTATCCGGAGGACCGGATCGCGCATATGCTGTCGGATTCGGGTGCGCTGGTGGGTATTACGGTGTCGAGTGTGCGGGCGGGCCTGCCGGATTCGGTGGATTGGCTGGTGCTCGACGAGTCCGAAATCTACGGGTATGCCGCCGCCGCGATCACCGATGCGGAGCGGGTGCGGCCGTTGACCCCCGCCAATACCGCGTATGTCATCTACACCTCCGGTTCGACGGGTCTGCCCAAGGGCGTTGTCGTCAGTCATGCCGGTTTGGCGAACTTCAGCGCCGAGCAGGTGCAGCGGTACGGGTTGAGCCCGGCATCGCGGGCGCTGGCGTTCGCATCACCGAGTTTCGACGCCTCGATTCTGGAGCTGCTGCTGGCTGTGGGTTCGGCCGGTGCGCTGGTCGTGGTGCCGACGGGTACCTATGGTGGTTCGGAACTCGGTGAGCTGATCGCCCGTGAGGGTGTGACGGTCGGGTTGATCACGCCGTCGGTGCTGGCTTCGCTGGATCCGGCGGACCTGGCGGGCATGGAAGTCATCATCGCCGGTGGCGAGGCCATCTCGGCCGACCTGGTCGCCCGGTGGTCGGCCACACCCGACGCAGAACTCTTGGCGGAGCAGGCCGCGGGTGCCGGCGATCGCAGCCCGGTGCGGGTGACGCGGCGGTTCCACAATGCCTACGGCCCGACCGAAGCAACCATCGCAACCAATATCAGCGGACAGTTGCGTCCGGGGGATCCGGTCACGATCGGTGGCCCGGTGCGCGGTATGCGCGCGCTCGTACTCGACGATCGCTTGCATCCGGTGCCCGAGGGCGTATCCGGTGAACTCTATGTCGGTGGTATCCAGCTCGCCCGCGGCTATCACGCGCGGGCGGGCCTGACCGCGCAGCGTTTCGTCGCCGATCCCCATGGCGAACCCGGTGCGCGCCTGTATCGCACGGGCGACGTGGTGCGCTGGCGACGGGACGGAGCGGGCGCTCCGGCCGTGGAGTATTTGGGCCGCAACGACTTCCAGGTGAAGGTCCGCGGTTTCCGCATCGAACTCGGTGAGATCGATGCCGCGCTGACGGCCCACGAAACGGTGGACTTCGCCATCACCATCGGACACGACAACGCCGCGGGCGCGGTGTCGCTGGTGTCGTATGTCGTTCCCGTATCCGGCCGTTCCGTCGATATCGCGGCGGTGCGTGAGTTCATCGGGCAGCGGTTGCCCTCGTATATGGTGCCGTCGTCGATCATGGTGCTCGACGAGATCCCGCTGACCCCCGCCGGCAAACTGGACCGCCGGGCCCTCCCCGAACCGGTTTTCGAGACCCGTGACTTCCGCGCGCCCTCGACCCTGATCGAAGAGATCGTGGCCGGGATCTACGCCGAGGTCCTCCAGGTGCGCCGCGTCGGTGCGGACGACGATTTCTTCGCTATCGGTGGTAACTCGCTGCTCGCCACCCAGGTGGCGGCCCGGCTCGGTGCCGCGCTCGACTCCCCCGTACCGGTCCGGGCACTGTTCGAGGCGCCCACCGTATCCGGTTTGGCGGTGCGGGTGGAACAGCAGGCCGGCGCCGGTGGCCGGGTGGCGTTGGTGCCGCAGCCGCGCCCGGACCGGATCACCTACTCCGGTGAGGTCTACGAGGCGGCGCCGCTGTCGCCGGCGCAGCAGCGGATGTGGTTCCTCAACCGCTTCGATTCCCAGTCCGCGGCCTACAACATCACCTTGCCGATCCGGCTGTCGGGTGCGCTCGATCTGGACGCGCTGCGGGCGGCGGTATCCGATCTCGCCGGGCGGCACGAGGTGCTGCGCACGGTGTACCCGGAGACGGCATCGGGCCCGGTACAGGTGGTGCTGCCCGTCAGCGAGGCGGTCCGGAACCTGCACGTGCGCGCGGTGGCCGGCACCGAGTTGATGGGCGCGGTATCGGAACTGGCGTCGGCCGGTTTCGATGTCACGGCCGAGGTGCCGCTGCGGGTGGTGCTGTTCCAGGTGGACGGACCGGCCGATACGGCCGGTATCGAGGTGGGCACCTCCGCCGGTGGCGCGAACAGAGCACGCGCGCACGGGGAATTCGTGCTGGCGATGGTGGTGCACCATATCGCCGCCGACGGTTCCTCGGTGAGCCCGCTGACCCGCGATCTGATGACCGCCTATGCGGCGCGGGCCGCGGGCACCGCACCGGGGTGGGCGCCGCTGCCGGTGCAATATGCCGATTACGCGCTGTGGCAGCGGTCACTGCTGGGCGCCGAATCGGATCCGGAGTCCTTGGCGGCCGAACAGGTCGGCTACTGGAAGTCGGCCCTGGCCGGCATTCCGGATCAGTTGGATCTGCCGGCGGACCGGCCGCGTCCGGCGGTGCAGTCGTATACGGGCGGCCGGGTCGAGGTGCGAATCGACGCCGAGACCCATGCCGGTCTGCAGCGGGTCGCCCAGCAGCAGGGCGCCACGCTGTTCATGGTGATGCACACGGCATTCGCGGTGCTCATGTCACGCCTGTCGGGCAGTGACGACATCACGATCGGCACCCCGGTGGCGGGTCGCGGCGAGCGGGCTCTCGACGACCTGATCGGTATGTTCGTCAACACTCTCGTGTTCCGCACCGAGGTGGATCGCGGGGAGGCGTTCACCGATCTGCTGGCGCGGCAGCGGCAGGTGGATATCGGTGCCTTCGCGCACGCCGATGTGCCGTTCGAGCGCCTTGTCGAGGTGCTCAACCCGGTTCGGTCGCAGGCCCGGCATCCGCTGTTCCAGGTGGGATTCGCGTTCCAGAACATGGACCGGTCCCGCCTCGAGCTGCCCGGACTGACGGTATCGGGTATCGATATCGACACCGCGGTCTCGCAGTACGACCTGCACGCGTTCGTCGAAGACGGCTACGACGCCGCGGGCGAACCCGCGGGCGTATCGGGCTATATGACCTACGCGACGGATCTGTTCGACCACGCCACCGCACAGGAGTTCGCCGACCGGTTCGCCCGATTGCTGCGCGCAGTCGTCGCGGATCCGTCGACCCCGGTAGGGGATCTGGAAATCCTCGAACCCGCCGAGCGGGCACGGGTGCTGACGGAGTGGAACGCGACCGCGCACGCGGTGCCGGAAACGCTGCTGCTCGACGGTTTCGCCCGGGCAGTCGCCGAGTTCCCGGACCGGCCGGCGGTGATCGCCGACGGTGTCGAGATCACTTACGCGGAGCTGGACGCGCGGGTCAACCGGCTGGCCCGGCGGCTGATCGCGCAGGGCGTGGGCCCGGAGTCGCTGGTCGGGGTGCTGGTATCGCGCTCGCTCGATTTCGTGGTCGGCACCTATGCCGTGATCGCCGCGGGCGGCGCCTATGTGCCGCTGGATCCGGCGCATCCGGCCGAGCGGATCCGGCACATCCTGGAGACCGCGGCACCGGTGTGTGTGCTGACCACCGCCGCCGACAGCGAAGCCGTCGGAGCCGAAGCGGTCGCGGACGCGCCGGTACTGATCCTGGACGCGCTCGACACCACCGGCTACGACGCGTCGACCGTCACCGACTCCGATCGGGTGGCGCCGCTGCGGACGGAGAACGCGGCGTATGTGATCTTCACGTCCGGATCGACGGGGCGGCCCAAGGGGGTTGCGGTATCCCATGCGTCGATCTGCAACCAGATCCGCTGGATCGTCGGTGAATACGCGATCTCGCGCGACGACGTGGTGTTGTTCAAAACGCCCGCGACCTTCGACGTCTCGCTGTGGGAGTTGTTCGCGCCGTTGACCGTCGGTGCACGCATGGTGGTCGCGGAACCGGACGGCCATCGTGACCCGCAATATCTGGCGTCGGTGATCGCCGATAAGGGTGTGACGGCGACATCGTTCGTGCCGTCGATGCTGTCGGTCTTTGCCGAGAGCGCGGCCGCCGATCCGGCGGCGTTGTCCTCGCTGCGGATGCTGTTCGTGGCGGGTGAAGCGTTCACCGGCGATATCGTGGCCGCGGTGCGGCGGGTGAGCGATGTGGCGCTGTACAACCTGTACGGCCCGACCGAGTTCGCCGTGCACGCCACCCATGCCGCGGTCGGCGAGACCGCCTCGGGTGCGGTCCCGATCGGTGGCCCGGTGTGGAACGCGCAGGCGTACGTGCTCGATTCGCGGATGCGTCCGGTTCCCGCCGGTGTGGCGGGTGAGTTGTATCTCGCGGGTGCGCAGGTCGCGCGCGGGTATGTGGGACGTCCCGATCTGAGTGCGGAACGATTCGTCGCGGACCCCTTCGGTACGGGCGGGCGTATGTACCGCACCGGCGACGTGGTGCGCCGGACCGCTGCCGGCGAGCTGGTGTACGTGGGCCGGTCCGATTTCCAGGTGAAGGTGCGTGGTCAGCGCATCGAGCTGGGCGAGATCGAGGCAGCGCTGACCGGGCACGCCGCGGTGGCGCGCGCGGTGGTGGTCGCGAAAACGGATCCGGCCATGGGCGATCGGCTCGTGGGCTATGTGGTGCCGGCCCGCGACACGGACCTCGACATCGACGACCTGCGTACCCACCTGGGCGACCGGCTGCCGGTGTACATGGTGCCGTCGGCGTTCGTGGTGCTGGACGAGTTCCCGCTCAATGCGTCCGGCAAGCTGGATCGGAAAGCCCTGCCGGAGCCGGTGTTCGAAACACGCGAGTTCCGGGAACCGTCGACTCCGATCGAGGAGATTGTGGCGGGCGTGTTCGCCGATGTGCTCGGTGTGAGCCGGGTCGGCGCGGACGACGATTTCTTCGCGCTGGGCGGTAACTCGCTGATCGCGACCCAGGTCACGGCGCGCGTGGGACAGGCACTGGATACCCAGGTGCCGGTCCGTGCGCTGTTCGAGGCGTCGACCGTGGCCGCGCTGGCCGCGCGGATTCAGGAGCAGGCCGGATCGGGGGCCCGCCGGGCGCTGGCGGCACGGCCGCGTCCCGAACAGGTGCCGCTGTCGCTGGCGCAGCGGCGGATGTGGTTCCTGAACCGGTTCGACGGCGATTCGGCCGCCTACAACCTGCCGTTCGCCATTCGCCTCACCGGCGCGCTCGATCTCGACGCCCTGCGCGCGGCGCTGGCCGATGTCGTCGGGCGGCACGAGGTGTTGCGCACGGTGTACCCGGAGACCGAAACCGGTCCGGTACAGGTGGTGCTGCCGGCCGGGCAGGCGGTTCCGGAGCTCGAACTGCGCACGGTGCCCGAGACGGATGTGGTTACGGCCGTATCGGAGCTGGCGGCGGCCGGTTTCGACGTCACGGCCGAGGTGCCGCTGCGGGTGGCGCTGTTCCGGATCGACGGTGCGGCAGACGAATACGTGCTGGTGATGGTGGTCCATCACATTGCCGGTGACGGCTCCTCGGCGGTACCGCTGACCCGCGATGTGATGATCGCGTACTCGGCGCGGACCGTCGGCGAGGCCCCGGGCTGGGCGCCGCTGCCCGTGCAGTACGCCGACTACGCGCTGTGGCAACGGGAACTGCTCGGCGACGAGAGCGATCCGGAATCGCTGTCGGCCCGGCAGATCGGCTACTGGACCTCAGCGCTGGCCGGTGTGCCCGACCAGTTGGAATTGCCGACGGACCGGCCTCGTCCGGCGGTGCAGTCGTATGCGGGTAGCCGGATCGAGGTACGGATCGATGCGGAGCTTCACGCCGGGTTGCAGCGGCTGGCGCAACAGCAGGGTGCCACCCTGTTCATGGCGGTCCACACGGCTTTCTCGGTGCTGCTGTCCCGGTTGTCCGGTAGCGATGACATCACCGTCGGCACGCCCATCGCGGGCCGTGGTGAGCAGGTCCTGGACGAGCTGATCGGTATGTTCGTGAACACGCTGGTGTTCCGGACCCAACTCGACGGCGGTGAATCGTTCACCGATCTGCTGGCGCGGCAGCGCCAGGTGGATATCGAGGCGTTTGCGAACGCCGACGTGCCGTTCGAGCGGCTCGTGGAGGTGCTGAACCCGGAACGGTCGACCGCACGGCATCCGCTGTTCCAGGTCGGATTCTCGTTCCAGAACCTGGCGCAGTCGAGCCTGGAGCTACCCGGGCTGACGGTTGCGGGTATGGAGGTCGATACCGGGATCTCCCAGTTCGACCTGCATCTGATCATCGGTGACGAATACGACACCGCGGGCGAGCCCGCCGGAATGAGCGGGATCCTCACCTACGCCACCGCACTGTTCGACCGTGCGACCGTGCAGGAGTTCGCGGACCGGTTCGTGCGGCTGCTGGGCGAGGTCGTGGCGGCGCCGGAGACCGCGGTCGGTGAGTTCGAGCTGCTGGCTCCCGCCGAGCATGCGGCGCTCGTCGAGCGGAATTCGACTGTCCGGGAGTTGGATTCGGCGCAGACGTTGGTGTCGCTGCTGGATGCTTCCGTGGCGGCCGATCCCGCTGCCGTGGCCCTGGTCGCTGCAGACGGTCCGCAGATCACCTATGCCGAGTTGGGTGTTCGGGTCAATCGTTTGGCTCGGTTCCTGATCGCGGAGGGCGTGGGCCCGGAGGTTCGGGTCGGGTTGGCGTTGCGCCGGTCGGTGGATTTGGTTGTCGCGATGTATGCGGTGACTGTTGCCGGTGGTGTGTATGTGCCGATTGATCCGGATCAGCCTGCTGAGCGCAGTGGGTACATTCTGGGGACTGCGGCTCCGGTGTGTGTGCTGACGAATATCGAGACCGGTTTCGCATTGTCGGATACCGGTGCCGGGGCTGGGGCTGCTGCTGGGATCGATGCGGTGGCCGGTTCGGGCGTCGCTGTCGGGGCTGAGGCTGGTGTCGAGGTCGGGGCCGATTCCGAGCCCAGGGCTGAGGCCGGTTCTGGTGTGAATGGCGTGCCGGTGGGTGTGCCGCCGGTGTTGGTGCTCGACGAACTTGCTCTCGAGTCGTTCGATTCGGTGCCGGTGTCGGATGTCGAGCGGGTGTCGCCGTTGCGGGCGTCGAATACGGCGTATGTGATTTTCACGTCGGGTTCGACGGGTCGTCCGAAGGGTGTGGCGGTTTCGCATGCGGCGATCGTGAACCAGTTGCGGTATGTCGCCAGTGAGTTCGCGCTGGATGCGTCGGATGCGGTTCTGTTGAAGACGGCGGCGACGTTCGATTTGTCGGTGTGGGAGTTCTGGACGGCTGCGGTGTCGGGTGGCCGGATGGTCATCGCTTCGCCGGAGGGCCATCGTGACCCCGCCTATTTGAACGAGTTGATGACTCGTGAAGCGGTCACGACGTTGACGGTGGTCCCGTCGATGCTGGACGCCCTGCTGAATTCCGGTGTGGGTGTGTCGGGGTCGTTGCGTCGGGTGTTGGCGATCGGTGAGGCGTTGCCGGCGGCGACCGCGCAGCGGGTGCTGGCCGATCACCCGGGTATCGGGTTGTTCAACTTGTATGGTCCGACCGAGGCCGCTGTCTCTGTCACTACTCATCGGGTGACCGGGGCGGATCGGGTGTCGGTGCCGATCGGTGTTCCGCAGTGGAATTCGCGGGTGTATGTGCTGGATTCGCGTTTGCGGCCGGTGCCTGATGGTGTGTCGGGTGAGTTGTATCTGGCCGGTGTCCAGTTGGCGCTCGGGTATTTCGGTCGTCCGGATTTGAGTGCTGATCGGTTTGTTGCGGATCCGTTTGCTGTGGGTGGGCGGATGTATCGCACGGGTGACCTTGTTGCTTGGAGCCGTGGTGGTGAGTTGGAGTATCGGGGTCGTACCGATTTCCAGGTGAAGGTTCGTGGTTTCCGGATCGAGTTGGGTGAGATCGAAGCCGCTCTGTTGGCGTTGCCCGAGGTTGCTCGGGCTGTGGTGGTGGCGAAGTCGGATCCGCGGACGGGTGACCGGTTGGTCGCTTATGTGGTTCCCGCCGTCGGCGCGACCGCTGATGTCGGTGTCGGTGGCGAGGCCGGTGCGACTGCCACTGCTGCTGGCACTGCCGCTGCTGCTGCCGGTGTCGCTGGGGCCGGCGGCGCTGCTGCCGGTGGGACTGCCACTGTCGGTGGTGATACCGGTGTCGATGGTGATGCGTTTGCTGTGGCCGGGGCGTCGGTAACCGGCGCTGCTGATGTCAGCGTTGCTGCCGGTGCTGCTGTCGCCGGTGGCTCGGGTCGTGGGACCGTTGTGGATATTGCGCGGGTTCAGGTGGAGCTGGGTCGGCGTTTGCCGTCGTATATGGTTCCGGCGGCGTTTGTGGAACTCGATGCTTTGCCGTTGACGGTGAACGGGAAGCTGGATCGTAAGGCTCTGCCGGAGCCGGTTTTCGAGGCGACGGAGTTCCGGGCGGCGTCGACGCCGATCGAAGAGATCGTCGCAGGTGTCTTCGCTGAGGTTCTGGGTGCCGACCGGGTCGGTGCGGATGACGATTTCTTCGCGCTGGGTGGTAACTCGCTGATCGCGACCCAGGTCGCGGCGCGGTTGAGCAAGGCGTTGGATGCGACGGTGCCGGTGCGGGCGGTGTTCGAGGCGTCCACTGTTGCCGGTTTGGCGGTCCGGGTGGAGCAGCATGCCGGCTCGGGTGGCCGGGCGGCGTTGGTGCCGCAGCCGCGGCCGGAACGGCTGCCGTTGTCGTTGGCGCAGCAGCGGATGTGGTTCCTGAACCGGTTCGATCAGCAGTCGGTCGCTTACAACATTCCGCTGGCGATCCGGTTGTCCGGTGTGCTGGATGTGGACGCTTTGCGGGCGGCGGTCGCCGATCTCGTCGGGCGGCACGAGGTGTTGCGGACGGTGTATCCGGAGACCGAATCCGGTCCGGTGCAGGTGATCCTGCCGGCGGGCCGGGAGGCACCGGAGCTCGAGGTCCGGATGGTTGCCGCCGCGGACGTCGTCGCGGCCGTGGCGGAGTTGGCGTCGTCCGGTTTCGATGTGACCACCGAGGTGCCGCTGCGAGTGGCACTGTTCCGGGTGGATGATCGGGCCGATGCCGAGCAGGTCGCTTCGGCAGATGCCGGCACGAGCGGTGAGTTCGTCCTGGCGATGGTGGTGCACCACATTTCCGGTGACGGATCCTCGGTGGGCCCGCTGACGCGTGACCTGATGACCGCGTACACCGCGCGGGCCGCGGGTGCGGCGCCGGCGTGGGCGCCGCTGCCGGTGCAGTACGCCGATTTCGCGCTGTGGCAGCGGAACCTGCTCGGCGACGAGAACGATCCGCAGTCGCTGGTCGCCGCGCAGCTCGCCTATTGGGAGTCGGCGCTGGCCGGAATCCCGGAGCAGCTGGATCTGCCGGCCGATCGGCCGCGTCCGGCGGTGCAGTCGTTGGCCGGTGGCCGGGTGGCCGTCGATATCGATGCCGAACTGCACGCGGGACTGCTGCGCGTCGCGCAGGAACAGGGCGCGACCTTGTTCATGGTGGTGCATTCGGCGCTGGCCGTATTGCTGGCGCGTTTGTCCGGTAGCGACGACATCACTGTCGGTACACCGGTGGCCGGCCGTGCCGAACAGGCACTCGATGATCTGATCGGTCAGTTCGTGAACACACTGGTGTTCCGGACCGAGGTCGATCGTGGGGAGGCGTTCACCGATCTGCTGGCGCGGCAGCGGCGGGTCGATATTCAGGCGTTCGCGAATGCGGATGTGCCGTTCGAGCGGCTCGTCGAGGTGCTGAACCCGGTGCGGTCGCAGGCGCGGCATCCGCTGTTCCAGGTGGGCTTCACCTTCCAGAATGTCGCGCAATCGAGCCTGGAACTGCCCGGCCTCACCGTGTCCGGGGTGGAGGTCGATACCGAGATCTCCCAGTTCGACCTGAACCTGATCGTCGGCGACAGCTACGACCCCACCGGCGCTCCGCAGGGGGTCGCGGGCCATCTGACCTACGCCACGGATCTGTTCGACCGGGCCACGGCGGAAGGTTTCGTGCAGCGGTTCGTCCGGTTGCTGGGTGAGATCATCGCCGATCCGTCGCTGCCGGTGGGTGATCTCGACATCCTGGCTCCCGTCGAACGCACCCGGGTGCTGGCGGACTGGAACGAAACCGAGCACGTGGTTTCGGATCGGTTGCTGCTGGATGGGTTCGAGCGGACGGCGTCGGCGTACCCGGATCGGGTGGCGGTGTCGTTCGAGGGGACGAGTCTGTCTTATGGCGAGTTCTCTGCTCGGGTGAACCGGTTGGCGCGGTATCTGATCGCGCAGGGTGTGGGTCCGGAGTCGCTGGTCGGCCTGGTGATGTCGCGGTCGCTGGATCTGGTGGTCGGTATGTATGCCGTCGTCACCGCGGGTGGTGCGTATGTGCCGTTGGATCCGGCGCATCCCGCGGAGCGGATCGGCTACATCCTGGATACCGCGGCACCGGTGTGTGTGCTGACCACTACCGCAGACGCGGAGGCCGTTCCCGAGGGGACAGGTGTGTCCACACTCGCGCTGGACGGCCTGGACGTGTCCGGGTACGCCGGCACCGAGGTGACCGATGCCGACCGGCCGGCTCCGATACGGCCCGGCAACACCGCGTATGTGATCTTCACGTCGGGTTCGACGGGTCGGCCGAAGGGTGTGGCTGTGCCGCATTCGGCGATCGCCAACCAGGTCGCGTGGATGCTGGCGCAGTACCCGATGGGCACGGACGATGTGTATCTGCAGAAGACCGCGACCACGTTCGACGTCTCGCTGTGGGGTTACTTCCTACCGCTGACCGCGGGCGCCCACCTGGTGGTGGCCACCCCCGATGGTCACCGGGATCCGGCGTATCTCGCGCGGGTGATCGCCGAACAGCAGGTCACGGTCACCGACTTCGTGCCGTCGATGTTGACGGTGTTCGCTGCGCAGGCGACGCCGGGTTCGATCCCGAGCCTCGAGCACCTGTTCGTGATCGGTGAGGCGCTGCCGCCGGAAACCGTGACTGCGACGCAGGCGGTATCCGGTGCGGCGATCCACAACTTGTACGGCCCGACCGAAGCGGCGGTGTCGATCACGTACTGGCAGGCCACCGGTGTCGAGGCGGGCAGTGTGCCGATCGGTGTGCCGCAGTGGAATTCGCGCGTTTACGTGCTGGATTCGCGGTTGAACGCGGTGCCCGAGGGGGTGACGGGTGAGCTTTATCTGGCCGGTGATCAGTTGGCGCGTGGGTATGTGACGCGTCCGGATCTGTCGGCGGATCGTTTCGTGGCGAGCCCGTTCGATGCCGGCCGGCGGATGTATCGCACGGGTGACTTGGTGCGGTGGACGCGGGTGGACGGCCGACCGGTGCTGGAGTATCTGGGCCGTACCGACTTCCAGGTGAAGTTTCGTGGTCAGCGGATCGAGTTGGGTGAAATCGAATCGGCGTTCCTGGCCCAACCGCAGGTCAGCCAGGCCGTCGTCACAGTCGCGGGCTCGGATCTGGGTGAACAGCTGGTCGCCTATGTAGTGCCGGCGCCCGGAGCCGAAATCGTGGCCGGTGCACTGCTCGATTCCGTCCGGGATTCGCTTCCCTCGTATATGGTTCCGGCCACGGTGGTGGAGCTGCACGCATTCCCGTTGAACACCTCGGGGAAACTGGACCGGAAAGCGCTGCCCGAGCCGGCATTCGAATCCCGTGGGTTCCGGGCGCCGTCGACTCCCATCGAGGAGATCGTCGCGGGCGTGTTCGCCGATGTGCTCGGCGTGGAACGAGTGGGCGCCGACGACGACTTCTTCGCACTGGGCGGTAACTCCCTGGTTGCGACGCAGGTCGTGGCGCGTATCGGGCGAGCTCTGAACACCGATGTGCCGGTGCGGGTGTTGTTCGAGGCGGCTACCGTCACCGCGCTCGCCGCGCGGATCGAGGAGCCGTCCACACCCGGTGGGCGGATGGCGCTGGTGCCGCAGCCGCGTGCGGAACGGGTCCTGGTTTCGGGTGCGGTCGTGGCTGCCGCGCCGTTGTCGCCGGCGCAGCAGCGGATGTGGTTCCTCAACCGTTTCGATCAGCAGTCGGTTGCATACAACCTCCCGTTGGCGATCCGGCTGACCGGCGATCTGGACGTGGACGCGTTGCGGGCGGCGGTTTCCGATGTGGTGGCGCGGCACGAGGTGTTGCGGACGGTGTATCCGGAAACCGAATCGGGTCCGGTGCAGGTGGTGTTGCCGGCCGGGCAGACTTCACCCCGGATGGAACTGCGCACGGTCGCGGCCGCAGAGGTGGCTTCCGCGATTTCGGAGCTGGCGGCGGCCGTATTCGACGTGACGGCCGAGGTGCCCCTGCGGGCGGCGCTGTTCCACGTCGAAGGGGATACCGCCGACGCTGCCGGGCGAGTTGGCGGCGAATTCGTGCTGGCGATGGTGGTGCACCACATCACCGGTGACGGTTCGTCGTTCGGGCCGCTGGTACGCGACGTGATGACCGCGTATGCGGCGCGCGCCGCCGGCGAAACGCCGGGCTGGGCGCCGTTGCCGGTGCAGTACGCCGATTACAGCATCTGGCAGCGCGCGCTGCTGGGTGATGACGCAGATCCGGAGTCGGTGGCGGCCGGGCAGCTCGACTACTGGACGTCGGCGCTGGCGGACCTGCCGGAGCGGCTGGACCTACCCATGGACCGGCCACGTCCGGCGGTGCAGTCATATGTCGGTGGCCGGGTTCGGATCGAGTTGGACGCCGAACTGCACGCGGCCTTGAGTGCCTTGGCGCGCGCCGAAAGCGCGACGCTGTTCATGGTTGTGCACACCGCGTTCGCGGTGCTGCTGGCCCGGTTGTCGGGTACCGACGACATCGCGATCGGTACGCCGGTGGCGGGTCGTGGTGAACGGGCACTGGATGATCTGATCGGCATGTTCGTGAATACGCTGGTGTTCCGGACCGAGGTCGAACGTGCCGAATCGTTCACGGAGCTGTTGAACCGGCAGCGGCAGACCGATATCCAGGCGTTCGCGCATGCGGATGTGCCGTTCGAACGCCTCGTGGAGGTGCTGAACCCGGCTCGCTCGCAGGCATGGCACCCGCTGTTCCAGGTCGGGCTGGCTTTCCAGAATCTGGCGCAGTCGAGTCTGGAATTGCCGGGGTTGACCGTTGCCGGTCTCGATATCGATACCGGGATCTCCCAGTACGACCTGAACTTGGTCGTTGCGGACGAGTACGACGACAGTGGCGCACCGGCGGGTATCCGGGGCATGCTGACCTACGCTGCGGATCTGTTCGACCATGCGTCGGCGGAAGAGTTCGTGGATCGGTTCGTGCGTTTGCTGGCCGAGATCGCGGTCGATCCGGCGGTAGCGGTGGGCGACCTGAAGATCCTCGGCTCGGCCGAGCGGGCGCGGATGCTCACCGAATGGAACGCAACAGATTTGCCGGTGGACCCGATGCTGCTGCTGGACGGGTACGCCCGGGCGGTTGCGGCATACCCGGACCGGGTGGCGGTTTCGTTCGAGGATCAGCGCCTGACCTACCGTGAATTCGATGCACGGGTGAACCGTCTTGCCCGGCTGCTGATCTCGCACGGGGTGGGCCCGGAGTCGCCGGTGGCTCTCGTGCTGCAGCGGTCGGTGGACCTGGTGGTCGCCATGTACGCGATCGTCACCGCCGGCGGGGCCTACGTGCCGGTGGATCCCGAGCATCCGGCCGAGCGCATCGGCTACATCCTGGATGCCGCGGCACCGATCTGTGTGCTGACCACCGCCGCGGACGCCGTAGCCGTTCCCGAGGGGACAGGTGTGCCGGTACTGGCCCTGGACACACTCGATACCAGTGGTTTCGACGCGGCGCCGGTGACCGATGCGGAGCGGGTTGCCGCGCTGCGACCGGAGAATACGGCGTATGTGATCTTCACCTCGGGTTCGACGGGCCGGCCGAAGGGGGTGGCGGTATCGCACGCCGCGATCGCCAACACCCTGCTGTGGACGGTCGAACAGTACGGTCTGGGCGCCGAGGACAGCCTGCTGCAGAAGACCGCGGTGACCTTCGACGCGTCGGTCTGGGAGTTCTTCCTGCCGTTGCAGCTCGGTGCGCGGCTGGTGGTGGCCGAACCGGACGGTCATCTCGACCCGGAGTACATGGTGCGGACCATCATCGCGGAGCAGGTGACCGTGGTGCAGTTCGTTCCCTCCGTGCTGGCATTGGTGGCCGGCGATGAGCGTTTGGCCGGGTACACCGGTTTACGGCATGTGTTCACCGGTGGTGAAGCACTACCGGCCGCCTTGGCTCGCCGGGTGCGGGAGCTGACCGGCGCCCGGGTGCACAATGTGTACGGGCCCACCGAGACAGCCGTGGATGCGACCTTCCACGAAGCGACCGCCGCCGATGTCGAATCGGTGCCGATCGGTGCGCCGGTCTTCAACACCCGGGCATACGTTCTGGACTCGCGGTTGCATCCGGTGCCCGTGGGGGTTATCGGTGAGCTGTACCTGTCCGGTGCTCAGGTGGCGCGTGGTTATGCGGGGCGCCCGGAGCTGACGGCCGAACGATTCGTCGCCGATCCGTTCGGGTCGGGTGGTCGGATATACCGGACCGGGGACCTGGTCTCCCGGCGGCCGGATGGGGAACTCGAATACCGCGGCCGGGCGGACTTCCAGGTGAAGCTGCGGGGCCAGCGAATCGAGCTCGGCGAGATCGAAGCGGCGCTGCAGGCGTTGCCACGCGTCGGCCGGGCCGTCGTATCGGTGGTGCGTTCCGAGCTGGGCGAGCAGCTGGTTGCCTATGTGGTGGCCGCGGCCGGCGCGCAGCTCGACTCCGGTGCGCTGCTCGACGAGGTTCGCGCGGTTCTGCCGGGTTATATGGTGCCGGCCGCGGTGGTGGTGCTGGACGAGCTGCCGTTGAACGCGTCCGGAAAGCTGGACCGCAAGGCACTGCCGGAGCCCGAATTCGCCGCCCAGGTTTTCCGGGCCCCGTCGACCCCGATCGAGGAGATCGTGGCCGGTGTGTTCGCCGAGGCGCTCGAGGTCGAGCGTGTCGGTGCCGATGACGATTTCTTCGCACTCGGCGGTAACTCGTTGATCGCGACGCAGGTAGCGGCGCGGCTGGGTAAGGCGCTGGATACCGCTGTGCCGGTGCGGGCGCTGTTCGAGGCGTCCACGGTGGCCGGTCTGGCAGTCCGGGTGGAACAGCATGCCGGTGTCGGCGGGCGGGCCCCGCTGCTGCCGCAGCAACGCCCGGCGGTGACGTTGCCGACGGGTGAGGTCGTGGAGCGGGTACCGCTGTCGCTGGCGCAGCAGCGGATGTGGTTCCTGAACCGCTTCGACAATCGCTCGGCGGTCAATAATATTCCGCTGGCGGTAAAGCTCACGGGTGCATTGGATCTCGCCGCACTGCGGGCGGCCGTCGGCGATATGGTGCAACGGCACGAGGTACTGCGCACGGTCTACCCGGATATCAACGGTGTCGGCATCCAGCAGGTGCTGCCGGTCGGCGAAGTAGATTTCGATCTCACCCCCGAACGCATCTCCGCGTCGGATCTCGATACCCGGATCTTGCAGCTGGCCGGTGTGCTGTTCGATGTGACGATCGAGCCGCCGTTCCGGGTGACGCTGTTGCGCTTGGACGAGAACACCCACGTCGTGGTGTTCGTCGCGCACCACATCAGTAGTGACGGGTTCTCGGTCCGCCCGCTGCTGCGTGATCTGGTGGTCGCCTACACCGATCGCTGCGGCGGCACGGCACCCGACTGGGAACCGCTGGCTGTCCAATATGCCGACTACGCGCTGTGGCAGCGTACGGTGCTCGGTTCGGAAGACGATCCCGAATCCATTGTCGCCCAGCAGATCGCCTACTGGAACGAACGGCTGCGGGATCTGCCGGACCGGCTGGAACTGCCGACCGACCGCCCGCACCCCGAGATCGCCTCCAACATCGGTGCGGTGCACGATTTCGCGATCGACGCGGCCCTGCGCGCGGCGCTGGAGGAGCTGGCCCGTGCCCACGGCACCACCCTGTTCATGGTGATGCATGCCGCGCTGGCAACCTGGGCGAGCCGCCTCTCCGGAAGCGCCGATATCGCCGTCGGAAGTCCGATCGCCGGACGTGGTGAGCAGGCGCTGGACGATCTGATCGGTATGTTCGTCAACACCCTCGTGTTGCGCACCGAAGTAGCACCGGACGCAACGTTCGCCGAGTTTCTGGCCGACGTCCAGCGGACCGACCTGGAAGCGTTCGGGAATGCCGAAGTGCCGTTCGAGCGGCTGGTCGACATCCTCAATCCGCGCCGCTCGCAGGCGCATCATCCGCTGTTCCAGCTGGCGTTGACGTTCGAGGCCGCGTCGGCGGCCGAGACGCAGGCCGTTTCGCTGCCGGGACTCGACCTCGAGGTCGTGGATTTCGATCCCGGTCTGGCCAAATTCGATCTGCAACTGAGCGTCGGCACGGCGGGGGCCGGCGACGGTGGCCTGCTCCTGCAGTGGTCGTATGCCACCGATCTGTTCGATGCGGAAACCGTGGCCGGATTCGCCGATCGGCTGGTACGGATTCTGCGTGCGATCGTCGCGGATCCGCAGGTCGCGCTCGCCGATATCGATCTGCTCGCCGAATCCGAACGTGCGGACGTGGTGCGGCACTGGTCGGGTACCCGTCCGGATGCTGCCCCGGGTGTGTTCAGTGTCGATGGGCAGCCGGTCGATCTGCCCGGTACGGCTACTCTGGCACGCCTTTTCGAGGCCGCTGCCGACGAATATCCCCAGCGTACGGCGGTGAAGTTCGGCGCTGACTGCCTCACCTACGCCGATCTGGATCGTCGGGCCAATGTGCTGGCCCGGCGTCTGATCGCCGAGGGGGCCGGACCGGAGAACCTCGTTGCGGTGCTGCTACCGCGTTCGCTGGACCTGGTCGTCGCCCTGCTCGCGGTGATCAAATCGGGTGCCGGTTATGTTCCGGTGGACCCGGATTCCCCGGCAGAACGGCTCGCCTACATCCTGAGTGACGCAAGTCCGGCGACAGTGGTGCTGGATTCCTCGATGCGGGTCGAACTTCCATCCGGTATTTCACGGATGGAGGTAGACGGTTACGCCGTGGAGGCCGGGGATATCGAGGACGCCGACGACGGACCGATTACCGATGCCGAGCGCCTTGCGCCGTTGCGGCCCGAGAACACGGCCTACGTCATCTATACCTCTGGTTCGACCGGCCGTCCGAAGGGCGTCGCGGTGCCACACCGGAATGTGGTACGCCTGTTCGCCAACACCGAGCAGGAATTCGGATTCGGTCCCGACGATGTATGGACGCTGTTCCACTCCTACGCCTTCGACTTCTCGGTCTGGGAGCTGTGGGGGCCGTTGCTGTTCGGCGGCACGTTGGTGGTCGTCGACTACTACGTGTCGCGTTCACCGCAGCAGTTCCTGGAACTATTGCGCACCGAGCGGGTCACCGTGCTGAATCAGACCCCGTCGGCGTTCTATCAGCTGGCCGAGGCCGATCGCTCCGCTGCCGACGATCGTCCGCTGGCCCTGCGTTACGTGGTGTTCGGCGGCGAAGCGCTGGAGCTGCGCCGGCTCGCGGACTGGGTCGAGCGGCACGGCGACGGTACGGCCGGGCGTACGCGGGCGATCGGCGGCCGGGAGACCGCATCGCCGTTGCTGGTGAACATGTACGGCATCACCGAGACCACGGTCCACGTGTCCTACCGTGCGCTCGACGCGGCCACCATCGCCGGCGCGGCCGGTAGCGTGGTGGGTCGCGCGCTGGGTGGTCTGAAGGTCTATGTACTGGACGAACGCTTGCGGCCGGCGCCGGTGGGGGTCTCCGGCGAACTGTATGTCTCCGGTGTGCAGCTGGCCCGTGGATACCTGGGCCGTCCGGACCTGACCGCGGCGCGTTTCGTGGCCGACCCGCTGGGCGAAGCCGGTACCCGGCTGTATCGTTCCGGTGACCTGGCCCGGTGGAACCGTTTCGGCGAACTCGAATACCTGGGTCGCGCCGACGACCAGGTGAAGGTGCGCGGGTTTCGGATCGAGCTCGGTGAGATCGAGGCCGCGGTGCTCGCGCAGCCGGGGATCTCGCAGGCCGCGGTGATCGTCCGCGAGGACAAACCGGGTGATCACCGGATCGTCGGATATGTGGTGGCCGAGTCCGGGCTCGAACCCGATCTCGAAGCCCTCCGCGAGGGCGTGGCAGCGCGGCTGCCGGGCTATATGGTTCCGTCCTCTTTCGTGGTGCTGGACCGGATTCCGTTGACCATCAACGGAAAACTGGACCGCCGGGCACTGCCTGCGCCGGTGTTCGAGGCGGCGGGTTCGCGAGCGGTGTCGACGCCGATCGAGGAGATCGTGGCGGGCGTGTTCGCCGAGCTGCTCGGTACCGAGGGGATCGGTGCGGATGACGATTTCTTCGCTCTCGGCGGTAACTCGCTGATCGCAACCCAGATCGTCGCCCGAATCGGCACCGCGCTCGATATCCAGGTGCCGGTGCGGATGCTGTTCGAGGACTCCACGGTGGCCGCCCTGGCCGCACGGGTGGAGCAGCAGGCCGGCGCCTGGGGTCGTCCGGCGCTGTCACCCCATCCCCGGCCCGAGCGGCCGCCGCTGTCGCAGGCACAGCAACGGATGTGGTTCCTCAACCGCTTCCAGCCGGAGTCGTCGGTCGACAATATTCCGATCGTCTTCCGGTTGCGCGGCACGCTGCACGTGTCGGCGATGATCGAGGCGGTCGGTGATGTGATCGCGCGGCACGAATCCCTGCGCACCGTGTACCCGTCGCACGACGGGGTCGGCTATCAGCTGGTTTTGCCGCCGGCCGGCGCGGTCCCGAATGTGGAGATTCGCGAAATCGCCGGTGGTGCTTCCGATCTCGGCGCAGAACTACTGTCTTCGATTGCCGAATTCGTGTGCGGGCCCTTCGATCTGACGGTCGACCCACCGGTGCGTATGCGGATCTACCGGCTGGGAGCCGACGATCACGTGCTGGTCGGGGTTGTGCACCATATCGCCGCCGACGGTTTCTCCCTGCATCCGCTGAGCCGTGATCTGCTGTCGGCCTACGAGGCGCGCACCGGCGGCGCGGCGCCGGACTGGGCACCGATGGCGGTGCAGTACATCGACTACGCGATCTGGCAGCGTGAACTGCTCGGTTCCGAGGAAGATCCGACGTCGCTGGCTTCCCAGCAACTGGACTTCTGGAAAGCGGAGCTGGACGGGCTTCCGGACGAACTCCGGCTGTCTGCCCGCACCCGCCCCGCAGTCGCCAGCGAACAGGCGGCAACCCACCGGTTCGTGGTGCCCGGCGATCTGATCGACGAGCTGAACGCACTCGCAAAAGCGCAGGGCACGACTCTCTTCATGGTCGTGCACAGCAGTTTCGCGACCCTGCTCGCCCGGCTCAGCGGAACCACCGATATCGCCGTCGGCACCCCGATCGCCGGACGGGGCGAACGGCAGCTCGACGATATGGTCGGCATGTTCGTCAACACACTGGTGATGCGTACCCGGGTCGATACCGCCGCCCCCTTCACCGATCTGCTCGCGCATGTACGCGATCGTGATCTGCAGGCGTTCGCGCACGCCGATGTGCCGTTCGAGCGGCTGGTCGAGGTACTGAATCCGGTGCGGTCGCAGTCGCGGCAGCCGCTGTTCCAGGTGATGCTGACATTCCAGAACCTCGGATACTCCGAGCTGGAACTGCCCGGCCTGACGGTGAGCGGGCTGAGCGTGGAAACCCCGACCACACAATACGATTTGTCGCTCACCTTGAGTGAGGCGGCGCCGGGCGGATCCGGTATGGCGGCCGAGATCGTTTACGCCACGGACCTCTTCGACGAGTCGTATGTCTCCCGGTTCAGTGACCGCTTCCTGCGGGTGCTGCGGGCTGTCACCGCCGCCCCCACGACCCCGGTCGGCGATATCGAACTCATGGAGCCGGCGGAACGGGCGATGGTGCTCCAGCGCTGGAACGCCACCGAATTCCCGGTGGAGACAGCGCTCAACTCGCCCCCCGGTAACCACAGTGTGACGCTGACTTCGTTGTTCGAGGCGCAGGTCGCTCGGACCCCCGAGGCGGTGGCGCTCACATTCGACGGTGCGAACCTGACCTATCAGGAGTTCGCGAGCCGGGTGCATCGATTGGCACGGTGGCTGCGCGATGCCGGAGTGGGTACGGAAACCTTCGTGGCGCTGGGGATGCGCCGATCGTTCGACCTGATCACCGGAATCTACGCGGTGCTTTCGGCCGGCGGTGTCTATGTGCCGTTGGATCCGGACCAGCCCGTCGAGCGTATCGAGCACATCCTCGGTACAGCACGTCCGATTTGTGTGCTGACCTCCGGGGAAGATCTGGATCCGGGGATCGAGCGGCAGGTACGCATCGACCGGCTGGACCTCTCGGCTGTCGCCGACACTCCGGTGACCGATGTGGACCGGCTGCGGCCGCTGCGCCCGGACAACACCGCGTACGCGATCTTCACCTCGGGCTCCACCGGCCGGCCGAAGGGTGTGGCGGTATCACACCGGTCTGTCGTGAATCACCTGGTGACCACCCATGCCTGGCACGGTCTGGGCGCCGACGATGTGCTCTTGCTGCGCACGCTGGCGACCTTCGACGCATCGGTCATGGAGATCTTCCTCGCCCTGCAGGCCGGTGCCCGCCTGGTCATCGCCCGCTCGGACGGGCATCGCGACGCCGCGTACCTCACCCGGCTGATGGCTGCGGAGGGTGTCACGATGGCGCAGTTCGTGCCGTCGTTGCTGTCGGTGTTCCTGTCCGAATCCGAACCGGAGCTCTGGGCCGGGCTGCGCAGTATCGTCGTCGGCGGCGAATTGCTCTCCGCGGATCTTGCCCGGCGGGTCCGTGAGATCACCGGTGCTCGCCTGCACAACCATTACGGTCCGACCGAGACCACAGTCGACGCCACCCGATACGAGGTGACCGGAACCGAATCCGGTGCCGTGCCGATCGGTGTGCCCGGCTTCAATGTCCAGGTCTATGTGCTCGACGAGCGGGTGCGGCCGGTACCCGCGGGGGTTCCGGGCGAGCTCTATATCGGCGGCGTGCAGGTAGCACAGGGCTATCTGGGGCTGCCCGATCTGACCACCACGCGTTTCGTCGCGAATCCGTTCCGTTCCGGCGAGCGGATGTATCGCACCGGCGATGTGGTCCGATGGTCTCCCGAAGGCGAATTGGAGTACCTGGGGCGCAGCGACTTCCAGGTGAAGTTGCACGGTCTGCGGATCGAGCCCGGTGAGATCGAGTACGCGCTCACCGAACTGGATTCCGTCGCCCAGGCCGTGGTCGTGATGCGGACCGATGCGCGGACTGGTGACCGATTGGTGGCGTATCTGGTCCTGCGTCCCGGTGCGACGGTCGTGACCGAGGAGATTCGGGACCACCTGCGCGGCAGGCTGCCGTCCTACATGGTGCCCGCGGCGTTCATCGTGCTGGAGTCGTTCCCGTTGAACGCCTCGGGCAAGCTCGATCAGAAAGCATTGCCGGAGCCGACGTTCGAGGCCCGGGTCTTCCGTGCGCCGTCGACCCCCATCGAAGGGATCGTGGCGAATACGTTCGCCGAGGTGCTCGGCGTGGAGCGGGTCGGCGCGGATGACGATTTCTTCGAGCTGGGCGGTAACTCGCTGGTCGCGACTCAGGTCGCGGCGCGGATCGGTGCCGCGCTGAACGTGACCGTGCCGGTACGCGCACTGTTCGAGGCGCCGACGGTATCGGCGCTGGCGGTCCGGGTCGAACAGGCCGGAGAAGGAGCGCGTCCGGCGCTCGTCGCCGGTTCGCGGCCGGAACCGCTGCCGCTGTCGTATGCGCAGCAGCGGATGTGGTTCCTGAACCAGTACGACACCTCGTCGGTGGCATACAACCTGCCGATGGCGATCCGGCTCACCGGTGACCTCGACGTGACGGGGTTGCGCGCGGCGATCGCCGATGTGGTGTGGCGGCACGAAACGCTGCGCACCCGGTACCCGCAAATCGACGGCGCCCCGGCGCAGGTGATCGTGCCCGCCCGGCACGCGGTGCCGGACTTGGTGCCGATCGTGGTCGGCGCGGACGAAATCGCGGCTGCCGTCACCGAGTTCGTGGCCACCGGGTTCGACGTGGCGGCGGAGATCCCGCTGCGGATGCGGCTTTTCGCCGCGGCACCGGATGAGCATGTGCTGGTCGTGGTCGTGCACCATATCGCCGCGGACGGTTTCTCGATGGCGCCGCTCGCGCGTGATGTGGTGACGGCCTATGCGGCGCGGGCCCGAGGCGATGTGCCGGGCTGGGAACCGTTGCCGGTGCAGTACGCCGACTACGCCCTGTGGCAGCGGCAGGTACTGGGCGCGGAGGACGATTCGGATTCGCCGATGGCGCGTCAGATCGCGTTCTGGCAGCAGACCCTCGCCGACCTACCCGACGAACTCACACTGCCGGCCGACCGGCCGCGTCCCGCGGTGGCGTCGATGCGGGGCGCCACGGTGCACGGGGAACTGGATGCGGAGCTGGTGCGGAGCCTGAACGGTCTGGCCCGTAGCCGCGGTGCGTCGATGTTCATGGTGTTGCATGCCGGTTTGGCGGCGTTGCTGGCGCGGTTGTCCGGTAGTGACGATATTGCGATCGGTACGCCGATCGCGGGTCGTGGTGAGCAGGCGCTCGACGATCTGGTCGGTATGTTCGTCAACACCCTGGTGCTGCGGACCCGGGTGCATTCCGGCGAAACGTTCGCCGACTTGCTGGCACGATCGATCCGGACCGACCTGGACGCCTACGGTCACGCGGATGTGCCGTTCGAGCGGCTGGTGGATCTGCTGGCGCCGGAGCGGTCGCAGGCCCGCAACCCGCTGTTCCAGGTAGCGCTGTCGCTGCAGAACAACGAGCAGCCGGTGCTGGAGCTGGACGGGTTGACCGTCGCCGGGGTGGAACTCGCCGATGAGGTCGCCCGGTTCGATCTGCAATTCACCTTGGGCGAGAAGGCCTCGGGTGGAATGGACCTGGCGGTGAACTACGCCGCCGACCTGTTCGACGAATCCACCGTGCGGACCATGATCACCCGCTTCCAGCGGTTGCTGTCCACCGTCGTCACCGACGTGGACACCGTACTGGGCACGATCGAGATCTTGGACGAGACCGAACGGGTAGCGGCCCTGACGCGCACCGGTGGCCCGGCCGTACCGGCCCGGACGTTGCCGGACCTGTTGGCCGCGGCGGTCGCCGTGGACCCGGCGGCCCCGGCCCTGGTTTTCGCGGACGAGCGGTGGACCTACGGGCAGGCCGACGAGTACTCGAACCGGGTGGCGCGGATGCTGATCGCCGCCGGACCGGGTACCGAGGATCTGGTGGCGATCGCGATACCGCGCTCGGCGAAATCGGTCCTGGCCGAATGGGCGGTGACCAAATCGGGCGCGGCCTTCGTACCGATCGACCCGACCTATCCGGCCGAACGTATCTCCCATATGCTCACCGACTCCGGCGCCCGGATCGGCGTGACGGTGTCGGCGGCGCGGGCAGAGCTGCCGGATTCGGTGGACTGGCTGGTGCTCGACGAACTCGACATGGCCGGGTATTCCGCCGAGGCGATCACCGACGCGGACCGGGTGCGGCCGTTGACACCGGCGAATATCGCCTATGTCATCTACACCTCGGGCTCCACCGGTATGCCCAAGGGCGTCTTGGTCCCGCATGCCGGCCTGGCGAACTTCAGCGCCGAGCAGGTGACGCGCTACCGGATGGACTCCGATACCCGTACCCTGCATTTCTCCTCACCGAGCTTCGACGCCTCCATCATGGAGCTGCTGCTGGCCATCGGTTCGGGCGGCGCCCTGGTCGTGGTGCCGCCGGGTACCTACGGCGGCGAGGAGCTCTACCGTTTGATCCGCAACGAACAGGTGACCCATCTGTTCATCACCCCGGCGGCGCTGGCCACCCTCGACCCGGCCGGGCTGGACAGCCTGCGGGTCCTGGCCGTCGGCGGCGAAGCGTATTCGCCGGAGTTGCTGGCGAAATGGGCCATCCCGCTGGGCGGGGCCGACGGACCGCTGCGCGCGTTCCACAACGTCTACGGCCCCACCGAGACGACCATCGTCGTCAATATCGGCGCGCCGCTGCGGACCGGTGACGCGCTCACCATCGGCGGCCCGAACCGCGGTATCGCCTCCCTGGTGCTCGACGACCGGTTGCAGCCGGTACCCGACGGTGTCGCGGGCGAACTGTACGTGTCCGGTATCCAGGTAACCCGCGGCTATCACGCCCGCGCCGGTCTCACCGCCGACCGGTTCGTGGCCAACCCCTACGCGCCGGGGCAGCGGATGTACCGCACCGGCGACGTGGTGCGGTGGGCGTCGCGCGAGCTCGACTCCGGCGAGATCGAATACCGGCTCGAATATGTGGGCCGCTCGGACTTCCAGGTGAAGGTCCGCGGCTTCCGTATCGAATTGGGCGAAATCGATAACGCCCTCACCTCTTACGCCACCGTGGATTTCGCGGTGACGATCGGCCACGAGAGCGCCCCGGGCGCGGTCTCGCTGGTGTCGTATGTCGTTCCCGCCCCGGGCTATTCGATCGACGTCGCCGCGCTCACCGCCCATATCGAGGAGCGGTTGCCCGGCTATATGGTGCCGTCGGCCATCATGGTGCTCGATACGATCCCGCTGACCCCGGTCGGCAAACTGGATCGCAAGGCGCTGCCGGAGCCCACCTTCGCCGCGCGCGAGTTCCGGGCGCCGTCGACACCGGCGGAAGAGACCGTGGCCGGCGTCTTCGCCGATGTGCTGGGCCGCGACCGCATCGGCGTGGACGACGATTTCTTCGAGCTGGGCGGTAACTCCCTGCTGGCAACCCAGGTCGCGGCGCGCCTCGGTGCGGCGCTGAACACGCAGGTGCCGGTCCGGGCGCTGTTCGAGGCGTCCGATGTCGGCACGCTGGCCGCGCGGCTCGCCGAGCAGGCCGGTTCCGGTGGCCGCCCGGCTCTGGTGCCGCAGCCGCGGCCGACCCGGGTGCTGCCGTCGGGTGAGGTGGTGGAACGGATTCCGCTGTCGCTGGCGCAGCAGCGGATGTGGTTCCTGAACTGGTTCGATTCGGGTTCCCGGGCCTACAACATCCCGATGGTGATCCGGTTGGCCGGAGAGCTGGACGTTCCGGCATTGCGGCAGGCGGTCGGTGATCTGATCGCGCGGCACGAGGTGCTGCGCACGGTGTATCCGGAAACCGAATCCGGTCCGGTGCAGCTGATCCTGCCGGTATCGGGTGCGGTGCCGGAGCTGGATATGCGCACGGTTGCCGCGGATGCTGTCGAAGCCACGGTGTTCGAGCTGATGACGGTGTCGTTCGAGGTCACCGAACAGGTGCCGTTGCGGATGACCCTGCTGCAGGTCGACGGGGCCGCAAACGAATACATTCTGGCCGCGGTGGTGCACCATATCGCCGGTGACGGTGTGTCGATGCAGCCGTTGACCCGGGATCTGATGATCGCGTACGCGGCGCGGACGGCAGGTACAGCACCGGAATGGGAGCCGTTGCCCGTCCAGTACGCCGATTACGCGATCTGGCAGCGCGCGCTGCTGGGCGAGGAGACCGATCCGGGCTCACTGGCGACCCAGCAGATCGACTACTGGCGTTCCGCGCTGGCCGATATTCCGGACCAGCTGGATCTGCCCGCGGATCGTCCGCGCCCGGAGCAGCAATCGTTCGCCGGCGACAAGGTGGCGGTCGGTATCGACGCCGAGACCCACACCGCATTGCTGCGGTTGGCGCAGCAGCAAGGGACAACTCTGTTCATGGTGGTGCATTCCGCCTGGGCGGTGTTGTTGTCGAAGCTGTCCGGCACCGACGACATCACGGTCGGTACCCCGGTGGCGGGCCGCGGTGAAGAGGCGCTCGACGATCTGATCGGTATGTTCGTCAACACGCTGGTGCTGCGGACCGAGGTGGACCGGGGCGAGGCGTTCACGGATCTGCTGGCGCGGCAGCGGCAGGCGGACCTGCAGGCCTTCGCGCATGCGGATGTGCCCTTCGAACGTCTGGTGGAGGCGCTGAATCCGGAACGGTCGACCGCCCGGCATCCGCTGTTCCAGGTCGGGTTCACGTTCCAGAACATGGCGCAGACGGTCCTGGAGCTGCCGGGGCTGACTGTGTCGGGTGTGGACGCCGATATCAAGACCTCGCAGTTCGATCTGAACCTCACTCTGGGAGAGGTCTACGACGCCGCGGGCACGGCCGACGGTATGAGCGGTTATCTGACCTTCGCCACCGATCTGTTCGACGCGGGCACGGTCGCGGGCTTCGGTGATCGGTTCGTGCGGATGTTGCGCGCGATCGCCGACGATCCGGCCGTGGTGGTCGGTGATATCGATGTGCTCGACGAGGCCGAACGGTCGAATGTGCTGCGGCACTGGGCGAGCACCCGCGAGGATGCCGCCGCGGGTGTGTTCACTGTCGACGGGGTCGCGATCGACGATCCGGAAACGGTCACTCTCGCGGGTCTGTTCGACGCGGTGGTCGGTCAGCACGGCCGGCGGACCGCGGTGAAGTTCGGTAGTGAGCTGCTGACCTACGCCGAGCTGGACCGGCGGGCGAACGTATTGGCGCGGCGGTTGATCGCCGCGGGTGCGGGACCGGAGACCCTGGTCGCGGTACTGCTGCCGCGGTCGCTCGATCTCGTCGTCGCACTGCTGGCGGTGATCAAGTCCGGTGCCGGGTATGTGCCGGTGGACCCGGATTCGCCGGCCGACCGGATCGCCTACGTCCTCGCCGATTCCCGGCCGGAGGCCGTGATCTGCGATGCCGGGCTACCGGTGGAGCTGCCCGCGGATCTGCCGCGGGTACCGCTGGACGGCGTCGACGGCGACATGAGTGATGCGCCGATCACCGATAGCGAGCGTCTCGCGCCGCTGCGGCCGGACAATATCGCCTACGTCATCTACACCTCCGGTTCCACCGGCCGCCCGAAGGGCGTCGCGGTCGCGCATCGGAATGTGGTGCGGCTGTTCGCCAATACCGATCCCGAGTTCGGTTTCGGGCCGGACGATGTGTGGACCCTGTTCCACTCGTACGCCTTCGACTTCTCGGTGTGGGAGTTGTGGGGTCCGCTGCTGTTCGGTGGCACGCTGGTGGTGGTCGATTACTTCACCACCCGGTCGCCGGAGCAGTTCCTCGAACTGCTGCGCACCGAGCAGGTCACCGTCCTGAACCAGACCCCTTCGGCGTTCTATCAGCTCGCCGAGGCCGAGCGGGTCGCCGATCCGGCGGACGCCGCGCTCGCGCTGCGGTACGTGATCTTCGGCGGCGAGGCACTGGAGTTGCGCCGGCTCACCGACTGGATCGCCCGTCACGGCGACGGTACTCCCGGGCAGCGACCGGTGATCGGCGGCCGGGAGACCGCGTCGCCGCTGCTGGTGAATATGTACGGCATCACCGAGACCACGGTGCACGTGTCCTACCGGGCACTGAACGAGGCCGTTGTCGCCGAGGCCGCCGGTAGTGTCATCGGCCGCGCGCTGGCCGGGCTGAAGACCTATGTGCTCGACGACCGGTTGCGGCCGGTTCCGGTCGGTGTGCCGGGCGAGCTGTATGTATCGGGCGGTCAGCTCTCGCGCGGCTACCTGGGCCGCCCGGACCTGGCCGCGGCGCGTTTCGTCGCCGATCCGTTCGGCGAGCCGGGTGCCCGCCTGTATCGCTCCGGTGACGTCGCGCGCTGGAATCGGTCCGGTGAGCTCGAGTATCTGGGCCGTGCCGACGATCAGGTGAAGATCCGTGGTTTCCGGATCGAACTCGGTGAGATCGAGGCCGCGGTACTCGCCCAGTCCGGTGTCGCGCAGGCCGCCGTGATCGTCCGGGAAGATCGCCCCGGCGATCAGCGGATCGTCGCCTATGTGGTGCCCGAACCCGCGACCGCACTCGACCAGGACACCGTGCGTGACGGTACGGCTGAGCGGTTGCCCGCGTACATGGTGCCGGCCGCGGTCGTGCTGCTGGACCGTATCCCGTTGACCATCAACGGAAAGCTGGACCGCAAGGCCCTGCCGGAACCGGTCTTCGCCGGTGCGGCGGCCTTCCGTGGGCCGCGCAATCCGGTGGAACAGATCGTCGCCGAGGTGTTCGCCGAGGTCTTGGGCGTGGAACGGGTCGGCGTGGACGATTCGTTCTTCGCCCTCGGCGGCGACAGTATCGTCTCCATTCAGCTGGTGTCCCGGGCCAAGGCGCGCGGTGTGCTGTTCACGCCGCGGCAGGTCTTCGAAGAGCGCACCGTGGCCGGGCTGGCCGCCGTGGCCGAGGTCGGCGACGCCGCCGACGGTGTGCTGGCCCTGCCCGAGCTGCCGGGTGGTGGGGTCGGGCGGATGCCGCTCACCTCGATCGTGCGGTTCATGGTGGAACGGCCCGGCGCCTACGGCCGCTACCACCAGCTGTCGACGTTGAGCCTGCCGGTCGGCGTCACCCGGGCGACAATCTCCGCGGTGATGCGGCCGGTCCTCGACCGGCACGATATGTTGCGTGCCCGGCTGATCGCCGAGGACGGCGAATGGATCGTGGAAACGGCCGAACCGGGATCGGTCGATGTGGACGCGCTGATCGATCACACCGTGTTCGATGCCGCCGCCGACGAGCGGCAGCTGCGCGATATCGCCGCCGGCGCGGTCGATGCCGCGCTGGACCGGCTCGATCCCGCCGCCGGTGTGGTGGTGCGTTTCGTCTGGCTGGAACCCGATACCACCGATCGGGCCGGGTATCTGGTCGTCGTCGCGCACCACATGGTGGTCGACGGTGTGTCGTGGCGTATTCTCACGCCCGATTTCCTGCTGTCCGCCGGTGCGCACAGCGCCGGCCAGGCGCCGGAACTGTCGGCGTCGAGCACCTCGATGCGTACCTGGGCGCATGCGCTGGACGAACACGCGCACAGCGCCGGACGGGTCGCCGAACTGGACTACTGGCGCGATATCGCCGGTACCGACGAACCATTGCTGACCACCCGTGCCATGGACCCGCTGGTCGATACGGCGGGCGTGGTCGATATCCATTCGGTGGAAGTCTCGCCCGAGGTCACCCGGGCGGTGCTCACCACCGTGCCGGAGCGGTTCCACGGTGGGGCCAACGACGGCCTGCTCACCGCGCTCGTGCTCGCCACCAGCGCGTGGCGTGCCCGGCGGGTGGCCGCGGCGGCGACCGCGGACCCGCTGCTCATCCGGCTCGAGGGGCACGGCCGTGAGGAGCAGGTCGTGCCCGGCGCGGATCTGTCGCGTACGGTCGGCTGGTTCACCACGATCTACCCGGTGCGGTTCGCGCTCACCGGTATCGACCTTGCGGACGCATTCGCCGGCGGGCCGGCCCTGGGTGCGGTGCTCAAGTCGGTCAAGGAAGAGCTGCTCGCGGTGCCGGACAAGGGCATCGGCTACGGCCTGCTGCGGTATATGAACCAGCAGACCGCGGGCGAGTTGCCGGCCGCGCTGCCCGGGCAGGTGAGTTTCAACTACCTGGGCCGGTTCGGTTCGGGCGAAGTCAACGCGGATATGCGTGATTTCGGCTGGTTGCCGGCGGACGACCTGGCCGTGGACGCGGCACTCGACGCGGATACCCCGGCCATGGCGCCGCTGGATATCAACGCCGTCGTGGTGGGCGACAAACTGACCGCGCGGATCGGGTACCCGACCACGCTGCTGTCCGCCGACGAGGTGGCCGAATTCGGTGCGCTGTGGGCGCAGGCGCTGGAAGCCGTGGCCCGCCACGTGGACTCCCCGCAGGCCGGTGGGCACACCCCGTCCGACTTCGGTCTGGTCGCGCTGTCGCAGGCCGATGTCGACGGTATCGAACAGCGTTTCCCGATGCCCGTCGCCGATGTGTGGCCGCTGGCCTCGATGCAGGCCGGTATGTGGTTCCACGCGCAGCTGGCCGCGGAATCGGTGGATGTGTACACCGCGCAGGTCGTCCTCACGCTGACCGGCCGGGTGGACGCGGCCCGGTTGCGGGCGGCGGCGCAGGCGCTGGTGGACCGTTACGAGAACCTGCGCACGGCGTTCCTCACCGACCACGCCGGTAATTCGGTCCAGGTGGTGCTGAACGAGGTACCGGTCGACTGGCTCGAATACGACCGCACCGAAACCGGTGACGTCGACGATCTGGTCGAAGCGGACCGGTTGCAGCGTTTCGACCTCACCGAACCGCGCCTGGTGCGCTTCCGGCTGATCAGGACCGGTGCCGAAACCTGGCAGTTCGTGGTGACCAACCACCACATCCTGCTCGACGGCTGGTCCATGCCGCTGCTGCTGCAGGACCTGCTGATGCTGTACGCGGTGCGCGCCGACGCCTCCCTGCTCCCGGCGGTCCGCTCCTACCGGCACTTCCTGGACTGGGTGAGCCGGCAGGACCAGCAGGCGTCGCTGCAGACCTGGGCGGACGCGCTGTCCGGTATCGAGGAACCGACACTGCTGACCCGCTCCCAGGCGGGTCAGGAAATCACCGCGCTGTCGGGTGAATACGTGTTCGAGCTGGATACCGCGGAAACCGCCCGGCTGACCGCGCTGGCCGTCGAACTCGGGGTGACCGCGAACACGGTGCTGCAAGTGGCGTGGGCGCTCCTGCTGGGCCGGTTGACCGGTCGCGACGATGTCGTATTCGGCGCCACGGTCTCCGGTCGTCCGCCGCAGCTGGCCGGAGTCGAGTCGATGGTCGGCTTGTTCATCAACACGATCCCGGTGCGCGTGCGCTTCGACCAGGCCGAATCCGTGCGGGCACTGCTGTCGCGGATCCAGGGCGAGCAGGCGGATCTGCTCGATCACCACCATGTGGGCCTGGGCGATATCCAGGCCGCGGCCGGGATGGCATCGCTGTTCGACACCCTGCTGGTGTTCGAGTCGTATCCGGTGGACGCCGAGGGGATCCAGGCCCAGGCCACCGATATCGACGGGATGGCGGTAACCGGTCTCGACGCGGTCGACGCCACGCACTTCCCGCTCACCCTTTCCGCCTCGCTGGGCGCGACGCTGCGGGTGCGGGCCAGCTATCTGCGCGAACTGCTCGGCGAGTCCGATGTCCGGCGGATCGCGGACCGGCTGGTCGGCCTGCTGTCCGGTATCGTCGCCGATCCGTCCGGCGCCGTCGGTGATATCGATCTACTCGACGCGGCAGAACGCGAACTGGTCCTGCGCCGCTGGAATGCGACCGATCACGTGGTCGATACCTGGTTGCTGCTGGACGGGTTCGCCGCGGCGTCGGCGGCCTATCCGGACCGGGTCGCGGTGGCCTTCGAGGGCACCGAACTGACCTATGCGGAATTCGCCGGCCGGGTGAACCGGCTCGCGCGGCTGCTCGTTTCCGAGGGCGTGGGCCCGGAATCGCTGGTCGGCCTGGCGTTGCGGCGTTCGGTCGATCTGGTGGTGGCCATGTACGCGGTGGTCACCGCCGGCGGTGCGTATGTGCCGCTGGATCCGGAGCATCCGGCGGAGCGGACCGCCTACGTGCTCGATACCGCGCGGCCGGTATGCGTGCTGAGCACGACAGCGGATGCCGGTGCTGTTCCCCAGGGGACAGGTGTGCCCGTACTCGTTGTGGACACGCTGGACCTGTCGGGTCATGCGGACGATCCGGTGACGGATGCGGATCGGGTGGCGCCGTTGCGGTCGTCGAATACGGCGTATGTGATTTTCACGTCGGGTTCGACGGGGCGTCCGAAGGGTGTGGCGGTCTCGCATGCGGCGATCGCCAACCGTCTGGTGTGGATGCAGTCGGAGTACGGTCTCGAGCCGGCGGATGTGGTGTTGCAGAAGACGCCGTCGACGTTCGATGTGTCGGTGTGGGAGTTCTTCTGGCCGTTGCAGGTCGGCGCTCGGTTGGTGGTGGCCAAGCCGGACGGTCACCGGGATCCGGTTTATCTGGCGGAACTGATCGATGCCGAGGGTGTGACGGTGACGCACTTCGTGCCGTCGATGCTGACGGTGTTCGTCGCTGCGCTGTCCGCGGACGGCACACAGTGCCGTTCACTGCGATCGGTGTTCTCCTCCGGTGAGGCGCTGGCGCCGAAACCGGCGCAACAACTGCGCGAACTCACCGGAACTGCGGTGCACAACCTGTACGGCCCGACCGAGGCCGCGGTCGACGTGACCTATCACGAGGTCACGGATGCGGATACGGCCACGGTGCCGATCGGCGCCCCGGTGTTCAACACCCGGGTGTACGTCCTGGACGGCCGGTTGCGGCCGGTCCCGGTGGGTGTCGCAGGTGAGCTCTACCTCGCCGGTACGCAGTTGGCCCGTGGATATGTGGCCCGGCCGGATCTGAGCGCGGACCGCTTCGTGGCGAGCCCGTTCGGGGCCGGTGCGCGTATGTATCGCACCGGTGACCTGGTGCGATGGACCGCGAACGGTGAGCTGGAATACCTGGGCCGCACCGACTTCCAGGTGAAGCTGCGCGGTCTGCGGATCGAACTCGGCGAAATCGAAACCGCGTTGCTGGCCCGGCCGCAGGTGAGCCAGGCCGTGGTGACAGTGGCGGCTTCGCAACTGGGCGAGCAACTGGTCGCCTATGTGGTGCCCGCGCCGGGCGCCGCGATCGAATCCGCGGAGTTGCTCGACGCCGTACGCGCGGTACTACCGGCCTATATGGTGCCGGCGACCGTGGTGCAGTTGGCCGAATTCCCGCTGAACCCGTCGGGCAAGCTGGATCGCAAGGCGTTGCCGCAGCCGCAGTTCGAGGCGCGTAGGTTCCGGGCACCCGCCACCCCGATCGAGGAGATCGTGGCCGGTATCTACGCCGATGTACTCGGTGTGGAGCGAATCGGTGCCGATGACGACTTCTTCGCCCTGGGCGGTAACTCGCTGATCGCGACCCAGGTCGCGGCCCGCCTCGGGCGGGCGCTGGATATCGACGTCCCGGTGCGGTCGCTGTTCGACGCGCCCACGGTGGCCGCCCTGGCCGCCCGCGCGGAACAGCAGTCCGGGGTCGGTGGGCGTCTGGCCCTGGTACCGCAGCCGCGGCCGACACAGACCCTGTCGTCGGGCGAGATCGTGGAGCGGGTGCCGCTGTCGCTGGCGCAGCAGCGGATGTGGTTCCTGAACCGCTTCGACCCGAATTCGTTCGTCGACAATATTCCGGTCGCGGTCCGGCTCTCCGGTGATCTCGATCCGGCCGCCCTGCAGACCGCCGTTGCCGATGTGCTGGCTCGGCACGAATCGCTGCGGACCTGCTACCCGGAGGTCGACGGGACGCCGTACCAGCAGGTGCTGCCGGTGGCCGAGGTGCTGCCGGAGCTGACGCCGGTCGAGGTCACCGCGGCCGAGCTGCCCGCTCGGCTCGCCGAGGTGGTGACGGCCGGATTCGACGTCACCGCGAGCGCGCCGTTCCGGGCCCGGCTGCTGCGGCTGAGCGCGTCGGAGCATGTGCTCGGCTTCGTCGTCCACCACATCGCCGGTGACGGCTTCTCGATGGCGCCGCTGCTGCGCGATGTGGTGACCGCCTACGTCGCGCGGGCCGCGGGCGATACGCCCGCATGGGCGCCGCTCGAGGTGCAGTACGCCGATTTCGCGCTCTGGCAGCGGCAGGTGCTGGGTGCCGAGGACGATCCCGAATCGGTGATCGCCCAGCAGATCGCGTACTGGTCGCGGGAGCTGGCCGGACTACCCGATCAGCTCGAGCTGCCGGCCGACCGGCCGCGTCCCGCGATCGCCTCGGGCCGGGGTGCGACCCATACATTCGAGATCGACGCCGACACCCATGCCGCACTGGCCGAACTGGCGCGGTCGGAGGGCGCGACCTTGTTCATGGCCGTGCACGCGGCATTCGCGGTGCTGCTGTCGCGGTTGTCCGGGGAAACCGATATCGCCATCGGTACCCCGATCGCGGGCCGCGGTGAACGTGCCCTCGACGATCTGGTCGGCATGTTCGTCAACACCCTGGTGCTGCGGACACCCGTCGATACCGGGGCCGGATTCACCGAACTGCTGGGCTCCGTGCGCGGTAGCGATATCGCCGCGTTCGGGCAGGCCGATCTGCCGTTCGAGCGCCTGGTCGAGATCATCGACCCGGTGCGTTCGCAGGCCCGGCATCCGCTGTTCCAGGTGATGCTGTCACTGCAGAACACGCCGCCGGTGCAGGCGGAACTGCCCGGGCTGACGCTCGGTGCGGTCCAGATGCCGCTGGAAACCGCGAAATTCGATCTGCAGCTGGATCTGAGCGAGCGGTCGGGAACCGGCGGTCTGGTCGCGACCTTCATCTACGCGACCGATCTGTTCGATGCCGAGACGGTGGCCCAGTTCGGCCGCCGGTTCGTCCGCCTGCTCAAAGCCGTGGTCAAAACGCCCGAGCGCGCGCTGGGCGACCTCCCGCTGCTGGATGCGCTGGAGGCCTCGCAGGTGCTGCGCGACGGGTACGGCGTGGACCGCGCCGTCGACCCCGCGGCGACCCTGGCCGGCCTGTTCGCCGACCAGGCGGCGCGCACTCCGGACCTGCCCGCCGTGGCGTTCGAGGGGACAGGTCTGTCCTACGCCGAGTTCGCCGGCCGGGTGAACAGCCTGGCGCGGCATCTGATCTCGCTCGGCGTCGGCCCGGATGTCCCGGTGGCGCTGGGGATGCGGCGTTCGCTGGATCTGCTGGTGGCGATGTACGCGGTGGTCACCGCCGGTGGTGCCTATGTGCCGCTGGATCCCGAGCAGCCGGCCGAGCGCACGCAGTACATCCTGGACACGGCCGATCCGGTCTGCGTGCTGACCGCTGCGGCCGACGGATTCACCGTCGCGGATCGCCCGGTGGTGGTCGTCGACGGGATCGACCTCACGGGTTACCCGCAGACGCCGGTCACCGATGCGGACCGGATCGCGCCGCTACGGCCCGGGAACACCGCCTACGTGATCTTCACGTCCGGTTCGACCGGCCGCCCGAAGGGTGTGGCGGTATCCCATACGGCGATCGTCAACCGCCTGGTGTGGATGCAGGACCAGTACGGGCTGTCCGCCGCGGATGTGGTGTTGCAGAAGACGCCGTCGACCTTCGATGTGTCGGTGTGGGAGTTCTTCTGGCCGTTGCAGATCGGCGCCCGGCTCGTGGTGGCCAAACCGGACGGCCATCGCGATCCCGGCTATCTGGCCGAGACGATCGACACCGAAGGCGTGACGGTGGCGCATTTCGTGCCGTCCATGCTCACCGTCTTCGTCGGTGCGCTCGCCGAAACGGAAGATGGGCGGTGCCGTTCGCTGCGGCTGGTGTTCTCCTCCGGTGAGGCATTGCCGCCGAAACCGGCGCACCGGCTGCGGGAGCTGACCGGTACCGCGGTGCACAACCTGTACGGCCCGACCGAGGCCGCGGTCGACGTGACCTACCACGAGGTGACCGACGCGGATACCGCGACGGTGCCGATCGGCGCTCCGGTGTTCAATACGCGCGTCTACGTGCTCGACGCCCGGTTGCGGCCGGTACCGGCCGGTGTCGCCGGTGAGCTGTACCTGTCCGGTACGCAGCTGGCGCGCGGCTATGTGGCGCGGCCGGATCTGTCCGCGGACCGGTTCGTCGCCGACCCGTTCGAAACCGGTGCGCGGATGTACCGCACCGGCGACCTGGTGCGCTGGACCGCGAACGGTGAGCTGGAGTACCTGGGCCGCACCGACTTCCAGGTGAAGCTGCGTGGTCTGCGCATCGAACTCGGCGAGATCGAGACCGCGCTGACCGAGATCGGCGAGGTCGGCCAGGCCGTGGTGCTGCTGCGCGGTGCCGCGCACACCGGTGATCAGCTGGTCGGCTATGTGGTGCCGTCCGCCGGCGCCGCGATCGATACCGACGCGCTGCGCACCGGCCTGACCGGTCGCCTGCCGTCCTATATGGTGCCGTCGGCGTTCGTCGTACTCGACGCCTTCCCGCTGAATGCCAGCGGCAAACTGGACCGTAAAGCGTTGCCGGAACCGGTATTCGAAGCCCGGGCCTTCCGGGCGCCGGCCACGCCGATCGAGGAGATCGTGGCGAACGTCTTCGCCGAGGTGCTCGGTGTGGACCGGGTCGGCGCGGACGACGACTTCTTCGAGCTGGGCGGTAACTCCCTGGTCGGTATGCAGGTCGCGGCCCGGATCGGCGCCGCACTCGGAACCCAGCTGCCGGTACGCGCCCTGTTCGAGGCGCCGACCGTGGCCGCGCTGGCGGTCCGCGCGGAACGGTCCGGTACCGCGGCGCGTCCGGCCCTGGTGGCTGGGCCGCGTCCGGAACAGGTGCCGCTGTCCTACGCGCAGCAGCGCATGTGGTTCCTGAACCAGTACGACACCTCGTCGGCGGCCTACAACCTGCCGATGGCCATCCGGCTCGCCGGCGCCCTCGATACCGCGGCCTTGCGCGCGGCGATGGGCGATGTGGTGACTCGCCACGAGTCGCTGCGCACCCGGTATCCGGAGCACGGCGGTCGCCCGGTGCAGGAGATCCTGCCCGCCGACCGGCTGGAACTGGACCTCGACCCGGTGCCGGTCGCGGCCGGCGAGGTGCCGGCGAAGGTCGCCGAACTCGCCTCGGCCGGATTCGATGTGGCCGCGGCCGTACCGGTGCGGGCCCGGCTGTTCGCGGTCGCTCCGGATGAATTCGTCTTGGTGGTGGTGCTGCACCATATCGCCGGGGACGGGTTCTCGATGGCGCCGCTGGCTCGGGACGTGATGACCGCCTACGCGGCCCGCGTCCAGGGCGAGCTCCCCACCTGGGCGCCGCTGCAGGTGCAGTACGCCGACTACACGCTGTGGCAGCGCGAGGTACTGGGCGCGGAGGACGATCCGGATGCGCCGATGGCGCGCCAGATCGCGTACTGGCAGGAAGCGCTCGCGGATCTGCCGGACGAACTGGTGCTGCCCACCGATCGGCCGCGCCCCGCGGTGGCGTCGATGCGCGGCGCCACCGTGCACGGCGAACTGGACGCGGAGCTGGTGCGGAGCCTGAACGGTCTGGCTCGCAGCCGGGGCGCATCGATGTTCATGGTGCTGCACGCCGGTTTGGCGGCGCTGCTGGCGCGGTTGTCCGGTAGCGACGATATTGCGATCGGTACGCCGATCGCGGGTCGTGGTGAGCAGGCGCTCGATGATCTGGTCGGTATGTTCGTCAACACCCTGGTGCTGCGGACCGCGGTCGGGTCGGGTGAATCGTTCGCGGACCTGCTGGATCGGGCCCGGCGGGCGGATCTGGACGCGTTCGGGCATGCCGATGTGCCGTTCGAGCGGCTGGTGGATCTGCTGGCGCCGGAGCGCTCGCAGGCCCGCAACCCGTTGTTCCAGGTGGCGCTGACGCTGGAGAACAACGAGCGTGCGGTGCTGGACCTGGCGGGGCTCGAGGTATCCGGTGTGGAACTCGCCGCCGATGTGGCCCGGTTCGATCTGCAGTTCACCCTCGGCGAGAACGCGTCGGGCGGGATGGCGCTGGCGCTGAGCTACGCGACGGAGCTGTTCGACGAGGCGACCGCGCAGACGTTCCTCACCCGCTTCCGGCAGTTGCTGACCACGGTGGCCGCCGACGCGGATGCAGTGCTGGGCGATATCGCCCTGCTCGCTCCGGGCGAGAGCCGGGAGATCCTGTCGCGGTCGGGTGGTCCGGCGGTGGCGGCGCGGACGTTGCCGGAGTTGCTGGCCGCGGCGGTGGCGGTGGATCCGTCGGCGCCGGCGGTGGTGTTCGATGGTGTTCGTTACTCGTATGGGGAGTTCGACGAGCGGTCGAACCGTGTGGCGCGGGCGCTGATCGAGCGTGGTCTGGGTGCCGAGGATTTGGTGGCGGTGGCGGTGCCGCGGTCGGCGGATTCGGTGCTGGCCGAGTGGGCGGTGACGAAGTCGGGTGCGGCGTTCTTGCCGATCGACCCGACGTATCCGCAAGACCGGATCGCGCATATGCTCTCCGATTCCGGCGCGCCGGTGGGTATCACGATGTCGTCGGTGCGCGGTGATCTGCCGGATTCGGTGGACTGGCTGGTGCT
>NZ_JADLQL010000008.1 GCF_015477805.1 Nocardia flavorosea
CGCTCGGCCACTCAGCACGCTCGGCCACTCAGCACGCTCGGCCACTCAGCACGCTCGGCCACTCAGCACGCTCGGCCACTCAGCACGCTCGGCCACTCAGCACGCTCGGCCACTCAGCACGCTCGGCTGCGCCGGCGCGAAGCCGGCGCAGCCGAGCAGTGGAGTCACCGTCGGTCGGTCGAACTCTGCGCGCACGGCTGCGGCGTGCGGGATGCCGGAAGGCGGCTATGCGATGTAACCACCGGTCGGCGGGTTTCCACCCGGTTGGACCCGGCCGTCGGGCTCCGGCCCGGACCGCCGGCAACTCGGCCACGCTCTATCTCGCCGCTGTCGGCTTCTGCCCCGGCAATGTCGAGGGCAGGCGTACGCGGACTCTCGACCGCCGGGCTCGGCCTAGAGTTCGGCGAAGCAGACCACGAAACGGCGCTGGTCGTAGACGAACCCGCTATCGGCGGACGGGCAGGCGTTCACGCTGTTGGTGTCCGGCAGGATGCTGATCACCTGGACTCCGCCGGGCCCGCAGTCGGCGGGCTGCGGGTGATCGCCCGATACGTCCATACAGCTGCCGACGACCCAGTCGATATCGAGGCACAGGGTGGTGTCGGCGATTGTATGGCTGGTGTCGCCGTCGGCGGGGCAGGCCGTTCCCACCGGGCCCACCGCGGAGACTTTGTACCGGGATTCCGGGCTGCCGCAGGGCGCTTCGGTGACTTCCTTCTCGCCGAATCCGCTGAGGCATTCCCCGGCGGCCACCTCGATCTTCGGTGGCGCCTGTTTCGCTTCCTTGTTGACCTGTCCCGCGGTGCCCAGGGCGGGTGGCGTGGTGGTCGGGGGCGCACTCGGCGATGCGGACGCGGGAGGCGATACCACCGGCGGCACAGGGGTCGTGAGCGGCGTGGTCGCCCCGGCGGTAGCCGACGAATCCCCGGCGGTCGGTGCGGCGCGTTCCTCGGTCGTTGCCTCGCCGCCGCCGGCCGTGGCCAGCAGGGCGGCGATTCCGATGCCCAGCACGATCGAGGTCACCACGGCCGCGATGGCGATGGCTGCCGCGGTGGCTCCGACCCGTGCACGTTTGTCCTGCGGCGAGAGCGGCGGCTGCCCGCCGTTCTCGTCCGATGCCGGTTCGGTCACGGCTCGCCGCGCAGGACCGCCGCCACGGCGTCACCGAACGACTGCCCACCCATCACGTAACCGCCGGCCACACCGCCCACGAGCATGCCGATCGGGCCGGTGATGATGCTCAGGAAGCCGAGCCCGACGAGCGCGCCGAGCAGCCCGCCCAGCACCGCACCGGCCGCGACACCGGCGACGTTCTTCTCCAGTTCGGAGGTGAGCCGGGCCATCGAGCTCACCGGCCGCATTTCACCGATGTCCTCGGCGGTCACGGTCGGGGTGAGTTCGAGCCTGGTGCCGTCGCCGCTGATCTCGTGTGCTACAGCCATTTCGCTGCCGGAGATCTCGTAGGTGAGCGGCACCTCGGCCACGACGGCGCCGCTGACGGCTTTCAGCACGGCCGCGGCGCCGTCGGGGGTGAGCTCGAATCGGCCGTTCTCGACCTCGGTGATGATCGCCTGGGTTTCCTGGTCGACGCTGGTCTCGTAGGCGATTCCCTGGTCGACGCCCTCGCTCTTCAGCTGCGGAGCCGGCGCCGCCGGTTCGGCGTGCACGGTCGCAGCGGAAATACCGACGGCGGCGACGGACAGAAGTGCGGTTGCGGCGAAAGTGCCGAACTTCATTACGTTCAATTCCTTCTCACGTAGACCGTCCGGGAACCGGGCGGCTGCGATTTCAGTTCGCGCACAGGACCATACCGATATTCGGACATGAGGTGCATACCCATAATTCAAAGGAAATTTCATCCTTTAAATTGCCGGGGAATAACGGGGATTCGGGGTGGAATTCCCCGGAACTCGCCCGGTGCAACGGTTATACCGCTCTGCAATATCCGCTATGGGCAACGGTACGGGCTGTCAGCATTCACCCGGCAATCCCGCCGCGCCGATAACGTTTACGCACCGTTAGTCACTCGAAGACCCCCGGCTGTTACATATCCGCCGGAATCCGGCGAGCGGCTCCGTGCGCTTTACTCGATTTGTGACCCCCGCGCATACTTCGTGATCATCCGGAACTGTGCGCTGTGATCCACCGGTGTTCCACTTGTTTACAGGATGTCCGATACCCGCCGATACCACCGGAGCCGGCCATGAACTCATCGGGAAATCTGCGTGCCGGGATCGCCGCCTGCACGCTCGCCGCGGCGGCCGTTCTCGTCCAGCCCGTCACCGCCTCGGCCTACATCACCGATATCGGCGTATCCGGCGGGTTCGGCCTGGGTTTCATCCAATACGGCGTCGGCTGCACGTACACCGTGACCGCTGTCGGCGCCCCCGGAGATCGGGTGTTCTTCCAAGACTCGGTGAACGGGCAGCCGGGCGGCGGCACTTTCGGGCCGGTCGCAGAGGAGGAACCCGGGGTTTTCACCGCAGACTGGAGCCCGACCGTGATCGGGCAGCACACCGTCTCGGCGGGCGGCGCGACCACGGAGGTCGATGTCCACGTCGGCTACGATTTCGGCATCATCTGCTTCACCCTGCCCGATTGGGTTCATCTGCCGTTCTGAGCCCGCCGGCCGGTGAACCGCGCTCGCACTGCTGTTTCCAGAGCACTTGACAGGCTCCGCAATTTTGACAGACTCCGACGAAATCGCCCGGCGTGCACACGCCGGGTCGTACGGAAGGATTTCGGATGGGTGTCTATGCGGTCACCGGAGCAGCCTCGGGTATGGGCCGGGCTGTCGCCGAGAAGCTGGAAGCCGAGGGTCATCGGGTGATCGGCGTGGATATCCAGGAAACCGATATCGTCGCCGACCTCGCCACCGCGGCGGGGCGCCGACAGGCGATCGACAGTGTGCTCGAAGCGGCGGACGGACGGCTCGACGGCGCGGTCCTGGCGGCCGGGCTGGGCCCGGTACGCGATCGGTCGCGACTGCCGGTGATCGCCGCGGTGAACTATCTCGGCGTGGTCGATCTGCTCGAAGGTTGGCGACCGGCTCTGGCCGCGACCGGGGAGGCGCGTGTGGTGGCCTTCGGCAGCAATTCGTCCACCACGGTCCCCGTGGTGCAGAACCGGACGGTCAGGGCGTTCCTGGCCGGCGATATCGAACGCGCGGTCCGCAGCGTGCGGATCTTCGGCACCCAGGCCGCGCCTTTCGTCTATGCCGCGTCCAAGATCGCGGTGAGCCGTTGGGTCCGCCGGCATGCCGTGCGGCCCGAGTGGGCGGGTGCCGGTATCCGGGTCAATGTCATCGCACCGGGCGCCATCCTGACCCCGCTGCTGGAGCAACAGCTCGCCACTCCCACCGAGGCCAAGGCGATCGAGGCTTTCCCGGTCCCCACGGGCGGTTTCGGTAAACCGGAGCACATCGCCGACTGGGTGTCCATGATGTTGTCACCATCTGCTGAATTCCTCTGCGGCAGTGTGTTGTTCGTGGACGGCGGCACCGACGCCTATTTTCGCCCGGACGACTGGCCGCGGGCCGTGCCGCTGCGCGGTGTGGTGGGCTATCTCCGTAAGTTCCTCCGGTTTCGCCGCGACTCGGCCCGCGCAACGACACCGAATGGCACCTGATCTGCGCACGCCGGGTAGTGCCATCGAGGCGGCCGCGGCAGCCCGGCCTCGCGGTGAGCCGAGTGGCTCCGCCCACGGTCGCCGATCGCCCACTGTGTGACGGTTGCCCACCACCGCGCAATCGCACCGTACCCGTGCGCGCGGTAGCCGGTTGTCGTTCAGGGCAGCTCGGGCAGTTGCAAGGCGTTGAACCAGATCCAGTTCAGGGTGTCGAGCAGGGTTTCGAAATCGACCTCCTCGCCCTCGACGAACACCAGCGAGGCCATCCGGCTCACCATGCTCGACAGCGCCAGCGCCGCCACCCGCGCATCCAGCCGCGGCGTCACCAGACCGCGCTGTTGCAGATCACCGATCAACGCCGCATTGCGATCGATGAACGCCGACGCCCGCTCCGCACGCAGGGCGGCGAACTGCTGGTCGACCCGCGAAACCTGTTCCAGCGCCGCCATCAGCCGGGCATTGCGCCGGTAGGAGCGCAGGTACTCCCGGTTGGCAGCGGCGATCCAGTCCCGCGGATCGGAACTACCGCCCCGGGCCCGGACGTGCGGGTGCAACATCTCGTCGCGGACCTGCGCGACGACTTCGGAGAAGATCTCTTCCTTGCTGTCGAAATGGGTGTAGAACGAACCCGATGCCACGCCCGCAGTGCGGGTTATATCGCTGATCCGGGCATCGACGAATCCGTCGGTTTCGAAAACCCGGCGCGCCGCGTCGACCAGGGCTGCCCGGGTCCGGATACCGCGCCGGCTCTTCGGCGCCGGGCGGCCGGTGGCCGGTGCCTGCGCGGGGCCGGGATCGATCGCGGTATCCACCGGTGCGCCGCCCTCCGGTGCTGTCACCGGCCACTCGCCGGGAACAGGCGACCCGTCGCCAAGGTGGTGATCCGGTCTTCGTTACCGGCGTCGCGCAGCGTCGCCCGGCCCACCTCGGCCCGCAGCGTCGCCTCGGCGACCACCGGGCCCACCCGCGCGGCCTGCAGATAGCGCAGCCCCAGCGTGCTCAGGGTCGCCCCCGGGGCGAGCGAGAGCATCGCCTCCTCGGCGGCGAGGGCGATCAGGCCCCCGTTCACGGTGCGCGAAGCATTCAGGCCGTCGTCGGTTCGCGGCAGTACCGCGATCCCCGGCGCACGCCGCACACAGCCCGCCCGCTCGGCCAGCGGCACCGCCAGCAATTGCCCGGTGACCGGCATATCGATACTCATCCGCGCTGGTAACCGCAACTCCTCGTTCGGCGAAACCACGAACGAACCGCCGCCGAACGCGAACGGCTCGCCGTCGACGGTCCACTCGACCTCCGCGACGAAGACCGAACGCCCCGCCTTGATCGTGCGGCCCACCGCCCGCACCTCGCCGGAACTCGGCGCGGGCCGGTAGAGGTGCACATCGAGTTCGAGGGTCACCGGAACCCGGGGCCCGAGTGTGCGCGCCGCGAGCAGACCGGTCACCGTATCGGTCCAGGTGGCGAGCACCGAGGTACGCAGCAGGCCGGTACCCGGCGTATGCATCTGCGGGGTGATCGTCGCCGATCCGTGCAATTCCTCCCCCACCGTCGTGGTCGCGAACCCCAGTTCCAGCAGAATATGCCGCCGCCGCTGCGGTTGCGTCCCGGTCTCCACGGTCATGTGTAGCCTCCTCGTGCTCGCCCACGACAGCGCCCGATGATCGCCGGACACCGGCCGGACCTGTCCAACGTATCCGGCGCCGGGCCGTTACACAGCTACCGCATCGGCGGATTACCAGGGCGGCAGCGAAGGCAGGTATTCCCGGCGAACGGCCGCCGCCCACGGAACAGCGGCAGCTACTTGCACGCTCGGCTCCTCCTGCCCGGGCAGCGGCATCGTAAATACCTCCGCGGGCCACCGAAGCCCTGGCGCGACGGGAGTAGTCCGCCGGAATTCAGCCGGCGGCTTCGGCAGCGGCGCGGGCTTTGCCGAGTTCGGCGCGGGCGATGGTCAGTTTGTGCACCTCGTCGGGACCGTCGGCGATACGCAAGGTCCGCAGGTGGGCGTACATACTGGCCAGCGGGAAATCCTCGGTTACGCCGGCCGCCCCGTACACCTGGATCGCGCGGTCCACGATGCGCAGCGCCATCACCGGCGCGGCGATCTTGATAGCGGCGATTTCCGTGCGCGCTTCCTTGTTGCCGACCGTATCCATCATCCAGGCCGTTTTCAGGGTGAGCAGCCGTGCCTGTTCGATATCGATACGGGCCTCGGCGATCCAGTCCCGGATATTCGCGCGTTCGCTGACCTTGCGCCCGAACGTGGTCCGCGATTCGGCCCGGGCGCACATGAGTTCCAGGGCGCGCTCGGCCATTCCGATGGCCCGCATCGCATGGTGGATCCGGCCGGGGCCGAGCCGCGCCTGGCTGATCGCGAATCCCTCGCCCTCGCCTTTGAGCACATCGGCGAGCGGCACCCGCACATCGGTGAAGTCGATTTCGGCGTGACCCTCACGGTCGACATACCCGAACACCGGCAGGTTGCGCACTACCCGGACACCGGGCGCGTCGATCGGCACCACCATCATCGACTGCTGCCGGTGCTTGGGCGCCTCGGGATCGGTTTTGCCCATGACGATCAGCACCTTGCAATTGCGGTGCATGGCGTTGGAGGCGAACCATTTCCGGCCGTTGAGCACGTAGTGGTCGCCGTCGCGTTCCATCCGCATCTCGACATTCGTCGCATCGGAGCTGGCGACCCCGGGCTCGGTCATCGCGAAGGCCGAGCGGATGGTGCCGTCGAGCAGTGGTTCGAGCCAGCGTTGCTTGTGTTCCTGGGTACCGAAGAGGGTGAACACCTCCATGTTCCCGGTATCGGGCGCCGAACAGTTGCACGCCTCCGGCGCGAGCGCCGGGCTACGGCCCATGATCTCGGCCAGCGGCGCGTACTCCAGGTTGGTCAGTCCCGGACCCCATTCCTCGTGCGGGTGGAAAAGATTCCACAGTCCGCGCTTCTTGGCCTCTGCCTTCAAATCCTCGAGGATCTGCGGATGATGATGCGGATCACCGGCGGCGGCCATCTGCTCGGCATAGACCGGTTCGGCCGGGTACACGCATTCGTCCATGAAACCGAGGAGTTTCTGCCGATACTCGCGGGCGCGGTCGGTCGAGGTGAACAGTTCCACGGGAGAACTCCGATCTTCGGGGCGCGGCTCGATCCGCCGCAGGCGGGCATTCGATGCTCTCCCGCACGGTAAACCAACTTGAATCCGGATTCAAGTGCATGGCGCCTCCGGGCGCGCGTGGTTTCAGGACCTCGCGGGCCAGGAGGCTACGGGTTGCGGATTTCGTCAGGTGTATGTGGCGGGACGGGCCGCCGGGCTTTCGACGCCCAGCAGGGGCGCGCCCGGTGGGAAGGTCACCGGGAGTTCCACCAGTGACCGGTGGAACGGGCCCGGCCGCCACGCGGGTTCGCCGTCGGGGAAATCGGCGCGCATCTCCGGTAGCGCGTCCAGCAACTGGTCGATCGCCCCTTCGGCGATGATGTAGGCCAGCGATTGCGCGGGGCAGGCGTGCGGCCCCAGGCCCCACGCGAGATGAGCACGATTACCGGTGAGGTCCGAGGTCCGGATCTTGGGGTCGTTGTTGCAGGCGGCCATGCTGATCACCACCGGCTGATGCGCCGGCAACCAGATATCGTCGAGCAGTATCGGCATGCGCGGGTATGTCACCAGCAGATTGGCCAGGGGTGGATCGTTGAACAGCACCTCGTCCAGGGCGTCGCGGGAGGTGAGGTTTCCACCGAGCACACTGCCGCCGAACCGGTCGTCGGTGAGGATCAGCAGCAAGGTGTTGACGATCAGATTGAGTTCGAACTCGATCCCGGTGCCGTACACCTGGGAAACATGGTGGGACACCTCCTCGTCGGATAGCTCGGCGGAATGCCGCAGTAGCACCGAGGTGATATCGGCGGCGGGGTCCTTCCGCTTCATCACCACCAGATTCGCGAGGGCCTCGCCCAGCATCCGGCTCCCGGCCTCGGCGTCGACCCCCTCCAGCATGGCGGCGATACCGGCCGCGACCTGCTGACCGACCTCCGGCGGACTGCCGAGCAGATAGTTGATCACCTGGAACGACAGCGGGAAAACATACTGCTGGATGAGTTCGGCGTGGCCGTCCGCGCAGAACGAGTTGATCAGCGGACCCGCGATGTTCTCCACCACGGCGTGGATGGCATACATATCCACTTCGTCGATACTGGCCGTGATCGCCTGCCGGTACCGTAGGAATTCCTGGCCGGCACAACGGCTGGCCATCGGCCGCCATTCGAGCATGGGCAATACCGGGCACCCCGCCGGAACATCCTTCTGCCATATCCGCGGATCGGCAGGGAAACGGTCCGGGTCGTTGAGTACCCGCAGCGCGGTCGAGTACCCGATAACCAAAGTGGCGGGCACCCCCGGGGCCAGTTCCACGGGCGCGAGCGAACCGTAGCGCCGGCGCATTTCGCTGTAGGCACGATGTGGGTCGGCGGCGAATTCCGGGAGATACAGCGCATACCGGGGATCGTCGTGCGAACCGGGGCCGACCGGGGCCGGAGCAAGGCTTCGATATTCCGAGCTGGTCAAGAAGGAACTCCATACGTCTGGTGGCGGGACCGATGGTTTTCCACCGGCCGGGCACCGGTTCGAGCCTCCTCCTGCACATACTGACTCGAGCCGGAACGACGCGATGTTACGACACTGCCGGACTATCTGTTTGTTTTCGAAATAGGTTGCCCAATCGGGTATTTGGGCAAATTCATTGGACTGGTCCGCATATCTGCACCCGGCCCCGGCAGGCAAAAATGCGGCTGACCGGGACCGAGCCGCCGGTCCCGGTCGCCGCCCGCCGTTCAGACCCCCAGCGCGTCGAGCGAACCGTTGTCGTGCACCGCCGTGGTGATCCGGCGCATAAGAGTCAGGCAGGTTTCCCGTGACTGCATCTCGGGCTGATAGGACGCGCGGCCGATGGTGAACGCCCACGCCGCATATGCGAACATCGACTGCTGCCGATAGATCGACCAGGCCTCGTCGAAAGCCGGCGCACGGCCACCGGCGCGGCCGAGTTCGTCGAGATAGGCCCTCAGCAGATCCTCGGCCCAGGCCCGCCGGTCGTCCGGTTCGCATCCCGAGTTCACCGTGTACGCGAAATCGTGGCCCCAGCCGCCGCGCATAACGACCTGCCAGTCGACATATCCCATCCGGCCGTCGGCGGTGCGGTAGGTCTGGCCGATATGGGGGTCCCCGTGCAGGAGGGTGTGCGGAAGCTCCCGGGTCGCCAGGTCCACCGCCCGCTCCACACCCGCCCACAGCCTGTCCGCCTGACCGTGCAACTCTTCGGGCACGACCTCCGCCGCCCGCTCCAGCCCCACGCTGCAGCGGGTTTTCATATCGATCGCGGCAAGGTAGGCGGCCAGCGCCTCGTTCGTCGTCTTCAACGGTTCGATCGCCGGGCTCTCCCAGAACGTGCCGTGCAACCGGGCGAGGTTACGGACCAGATCCTCCATCTCCGCGCGACCGATCGGCTCGGTCGGCTCGCTGAACACCGCGCCCCTGGTGACAGCGATATCCTCCATCAGCGCGATCGAACGCCAGGACGCCGGATCGGAGGCGCCCCAATAGCCGAGCGGTGCCTGGATATCGAGTTCCGGGCGGAAATCCCGGAAGAACCGGGTCTCACCGTCGATCATCTTGCCGCCGCCCAGCAGGATGCGCTGACTGAGCGAGGTGGTGGTCTTGGCGAACAACGCCCGCGGCAATTCCGCCGCTTGTCCGGCCTCGTTGTATTCCACCCGGATCGCGGCCCGGGTGGAGGTGCCGCTACTGCCCCCGTCGATTTCGAACGAGAGCACTTCCGCACCGGGAGTGTCCCGGCACAGCACGGCGGTGAGCCATTCGATGGTCAGCGCCGCCCCCGACGCGGGTACATCGTCGATTGTGCGCGCCCGGTGCCGGGTGATCTTCTCCCCGAGAATATGCCCGCCCACCGCGGCGAGCCGCCCGAGCAACCAGAGTTTGTGATTCATTTCCGCCTCGCTTTCCGGATGCGCGCGTGAACAGCCGCGCACCGCACCGAACCAACCGGTCCGGGTTTCCTATCGCATCGTCGAACCTGGATCTTGCTTCATATTTATAGTGCCGGAATAGGTTTCGGCCGATTATGTGGTTCGCGGCCGCATCCCGGCAGGCGACCCGATCGCGCGGCCGATACGGGAAAGAAACACCGGGGAGCCCGGTCCGGGGCGGGCTGCGGCGGGACGGGAAATATACTCGGGGCACCGACGACTGTCGACGAAAGACGGCTCCATGGTGACGCTATCTGTTCGGCATGTACCGGACGCGGTGTACCGCGCCCTGCGGATACGCGCGGTCGACAACGGCCGCAGCACCGAGGACGAGATCCTGGCAATCCTGCGGGAAGCGGTGATGCCGCCCAGAGCCCGGTTGGGCGCAATCCTCGCCGGGGATTGTCCCGATATAGCGCCCGGGGAAGACGAGGACGGCCGACCCGATCCGGACGATTCTCGCTGAGTCGTGCGCGCGATGGTTCGACCCGGTCAGTCCCCGAGTCCGCGCAGCACGATATCGAGACCGCGCCGGAACTCCTCGGCCGGCGGTAGCGTGCGCGCGTCGGTCGCGGTGCTCGCGAGATGCGGGTACCGCTCGGGAGCCAGTTCGGACATGGTGACGGTGCCCGCCCCGGACAGTGCCGCATAGTGCTCGTTCTGCAGGAACCCGAGCAGATGACCGATCAGCGTGCGCTGCGCGACGACCCGGTCGAGTCCGGTGTGCCCGCCGTCGGTGAGCGCGGCGAGCATGGTCTCGATCAGTTGCAGCGAGCCGGGCGCGGCCTGCCGGTGGCGCAGCACCAGCGGCACCACGGCCGGATGTGCGGCCACCGCGACCCGTAGACGTTCCATCAGGATCCGGATCCGGTCCGCCCAGCCCACCGCGGGTAGCGCGAGGTCGACGGTGTGGAAGATGTGGTCGACGACGAGCACCTCCAGCGCCTGCCGGTCGGCGACGTACCGGTAGAGCCCCATGGTGGCGATCCCCAGTTGCCCGGCGACCGCGCGCATTGTCAGGCCGGGCAGACCGTCCCGGTCGATCACCGACAACGCGGCCGCGACCAGTTGCTCATCGGTGAGGGAACGCGGTCTGGGCACGGGTTGACAGCGTACTGGATACGCGCATACTCGATTATGAGCGTACGTTGTACACCTAAGGAGCTTCGATGTCGCCACCCGACCGCGTATCCGCCCGGACCTTGACCGCACTCACCGGCGCATCGATACCACTGCCCGACCCCGCACAACTCACCCACCTGCAATTCCGCCGTTTCGCCGGCTGCCCGGTCTGCAACCTGCACCTGCGGTCAGTAGTCACCCGGCTCCCCGAAATACGGGCCGCCGGTATCCGGGAGGTGGTGATCTTCCACTCGAGCGCCACCGAACTCCGCAAATACACCGCCGATCTGCCACTGGACGTCATCGCCGATCCGGATCGCGCGCTGTATCGCGAATTCGGCGTCGAAACCGGCGCCCGTGCACTCCTGGACCCGCGCGGCTGGGCGGCCATCGCCCGCGCGATCGGAACCGAACTACCCGCCCGGCGCGGCGAACGCCCGGCTCCACCGGCCCGGCCCGAAGGAGGTCGCCTGGGATTACCCGCCGATTTCCTGATCCACCCCGACGGCACCGTCCTCGCCACGAAATACGGCGAATACGCCGACGACCAATGGTCGGTCGACGACCTGCTCGCCGTCGCCGGCCGCCACAGCGGCACCCCCACCCCGATTCCCACCACCGCACCGGAGGAATGAACCACCATGATGACCCTCGAAATATCGGTTACCGGCCGCGATCTCGACGCCCGCGCCGAACAGGAACTCGCCGACCGGGTGCTGGCGGCGCTCACCGGCTACGACGACGCCCCGGACGCCACCCTGGCCAAGGCCCGGGAATTCACCCATGTGCTGATCCAGCAGCCGCGAACCTGGGTCACCGGCGGACCGGCCACCGAGACCGCAGCCCGGTACCTGGTCCGGTTGACCGTGCCCGGATCCTGGAGCGGCGACCCGGATTTCGGCAAGAACATCATTCCGATGATCACCGCCGCGATCGCGGGTACCGAACCCGACCCGCAGCGCCTGGATCGCGAACCACACTGTGTCGTACAGATAGTGGGTCTGCGCGAACACTGCGCCGGCACGCTCGGCCGGTCCACCACCAGCACCGAACTGACCCGGCTGATGACCCAGGACTTCCGCGATTCCGGCCGGGTTCCCACCGCACCCGAGGGATTCACCATCGATCCGACCTGCGGAATGCAAGTCGAATGGGCGACCGCGCGGATCACCTACAACCATGACGGAGTCGATTACGCGTTCTGCGCGCCGTCGTGCCGCAAGGTATTCGTCGAGGACCACGTCCGGAGCTGAGCCACGGCAGGGGTACGCCGCGCCGGGCGAAACGGAAACGGGTGCGGCGGCGACATCCAGGTAGATATTCTCTGCACGCGCTACACCGACAGTCCCCTACCGGATCAGGGAGCCCAGATGCCTCGCGCACGTCAGCTCGTCACCGCAGCACTCGCCCCGGCCACCGCCGTCGCGGCGGCCACCGCCCTGCTCACGGCCGGTGCCGGCACCGCCGCCGCCCAGCCACCTTCGTCGACTGTTATGACCTGTGGCAGCGCGAATCCGCTGGCATGGGCACCACCGTTCACCTGGCATATCCAGGCCAGTTCGGGAGCCAGCCGCCCGCCCGGCGGGGAACTGGAACCGGCGCTGCTGCTCAGCGGCGGCAACGATCTGCCCAACCCGCCCGCGAGCCTGTTCCCGATTCCCACCACCACGCCGTACGGCACCCAGGTGCAGGTCGACTGGCACAACGAGACCACCGGCGCGTCCGGCACCAGCGTCAGCGATGAGGAAATGCTGAAGGGGAAACCGGGTATTCCGGTGAATCGGACCTGGACCGGTGTCGGCACCGTCGCTTTCACGGTGACCGCCCGGACGGGGGGCGGCTGGTGGTGGCTCAACACCCAGACAGCGGTCTGCCGGGGCACGATCTCGATCCTGCCCGACTGATCCGGCCGGGTACCGCTCGCCGGCCTCGTCGCGACCGGTACCTGCCCGGCCCGGGTGGCTATCGCTCTTGGCGGGCCAGCGCCCGGGCCACGACCCGCACGCCCTCGGGGAACGCTCCCGGGTTCGGGCCGGAGTAGTTGAGCCGCAGATATGCACCCGTCGGTTCGGCGGGAAACCACTCGTCCCCGGGTGCGATGACCACCCCGTCGTCCGCACAATCGCGCACGAGCCGGGCGATATCGGTGGGATCGGGTAGCCGCACCCACAGATGCAGCCCGCCGCGTGGCACCACCTCGAGGCGGGCTTCCGGCAGATGCTCACGCAGTGCGGAAACCAACAGGTCACGGCGGGTCGCCAGCCGGCGGCCCAGCCCGCGGGTATGCGTACGCCAGCCCGGCTGGGTCACCACATCGAGGGCGACGGTCTGCAACAGACCACTCACATACATCGACTCCGCCTGGGCGTCGGCCAGAATCCGCTCCCGGGCCGGGCCCCGGGCGACGACAGCGGCGATCCGGACCGACGGCGAAACGCTTTTGGTCAGCGACCGCAGATACACCACATGACCGGCGTCGTCACGGCCGGCCAGCGGAGCTGGGACAGTATCGATCCCGAAATCGTGCGCCCAGTCGTCCTCGATCAGGAACGCCCCGTGCGCACGCACCACATCCAGTACTCCCGCCGCCCGATCCGGCTGCCATTGCGCGCCGGTCGGATTGGCGAAATGCGGCTGGGCGTAGAACGCGCGCGCGCCGGTCCGCTCGAATGCCCGGGCCACATCCTCGGGCCGCGGGCCCTGCGAACTGCTCGGGACGGGAACCATCTGCACACCGGCCCGGTTCGCCGCGAGAATCGCACCCCAATAGGTGGGTGACTCCACCAGCAGCGGCCGGCCGGGACCGACCAGCGCGTGGAAGGCCGTACCGAGCCCGCTCTGGCTCCCCGGGAAGATCGCGACATCGCTCGGAGCAGGCGCCATCACACCAGCGGGCGTGACCGCGGCCAGTTCGGTCGCGAACCACGCCTGTAAGTCCGGTAGACCGCTGCTGGGCGGCCGGTTGACCGTGGCGTCACCGCGGGCCGCGCGGGCGAAGGCGGCGCGGACCAGCCGTTCGGGCAGCAGTTCCCGGTCGGGATAGCCGGAGTGCAGAGCGATCTGGTCGTTGGCGACCGTCTGCAGCGCGGTGAACCACCGGGCGGAGCGATTCCGCGGTGTCCCCAGCGCCGCGGTCTGCCACCCGTAGTCGTGCGGGCGGCTGTCCCGCACCGCACGTACGAAAGTCCCTACTCCGGGCCGGCTTTCGACCAATCCCTGCATGGTGAGGATACGCAGCGCCTTCTGCACCGTGACCGGACCTGCGGCATACCGGGTCACCAGCGCCCGGGTGGGCGGTAGTTGCGCACCGGGCGGCGCAGTGGCGATCCAGCGGCGAAGATCCGCCGCTATCCGAGAGCTGCTATCGTCAGACATGAGAGATCATAGTAGCGCTATCGCAGCGACCCCGGAACCGCTATCGACCCGGTATGCGGGCCCGGCCTGGGGTCTGCTCGGCATCCTGGCCTTCTCGTTCACCGTGCCGTTCACCAAGGTTGCGGTGGCCGACGACGGATTCACCGCCCTTTTCGTCGCTGCCGGGCGCGCAGTACTGGCCGGTTTGCTCGCGGCGGGCGCGCTGGTGCTCACCAAACAGCAGCGGCCACAGGGCCGGCAGTGGTTCCGGCTCGGTGTCGTCGCCGGCGGGGTCGTCGCCGGATTCCCGCTGCTGACATCATTCGCGCTCACCGAAGCGTCGGCCGGACACAGCGCTGTTGTGATAGCACTGCTACCGGCTGCGACCGCCGTCCTGGCCGTCCTGCGCGGCCATGAGCGGCCGCCTCGGGCCTTCTGGTGCACCGCGGCCGCCGGCGCGGTGGCGGCCGTGGTGTTCGCCGGGTTCCGCGGTGACGGCTTCGGCGGACCGCAGTGGTCGGATCTGCTTCTGCTGGCCGCGGTCGTCGCGGCCGCCTGCGGCTATGCCGAAGGCGGGCTGCTGGCTCGCGAACTGGGCGCGTGGCAGACGATTTCGTGGGCATTGGTGCTGTCCGCGCCGGTCATGGTCGTACTCACGGGCTTCTCGGTGTCCGAGCAGCCGCCGGCGGGTTCACCGGCCCAGTGGGCCGCCTTCGCCTACCTCGGCGTGGTGAGCATGTTCCTGGGCTTCCTGCCCTGGTATCGGGGCCTGGCGATCGGCCCGATGACCCACGTCAGCCAGGTTCAACTGGCCCAGCCCGTCTGCACACTCTGCTGGGCGGCGCTGCTGTTGAACGAGGAACTGACCTGGGCTACCGGACTCGGTGCTCTCGCGGTGATCGCCTGCGCCGGCGGGGCGGTACGGACCCGGCTGCGCCGTTCCCCGGAACCGAGCGCGCCGCACAGCGAGCCCGGCGCTCGACGCACTGAATTCACCGAACAACCATCGACCGTCCGGACGCCGGTCCGGTAACAGACGCGGCGCGAACCCCGGACAGCGGCCGCCGCCGGTAGCAGGGCGATCACGACGGTGCTTATTGTTCAACGCTTCGGTAACGCGAGGTCGGTGGCCGATGTTCAACGGCTACGCGACTTCCCGCGCGATCGGATCGGCGCGGTGCTGCACCTGCTCCGGTACCGCCACCGGCACGCGGCGATGGATCACGGGTAGACGAGTTCCCGATAGGTATCGAGGATCTTCTGGACCGAGGAGGTGACCTCCAGATCGCCACTGTTCAAGGGCGCCCAGACGTAGCTCTCGTGTGCGCTCAGCACCACCGGCCCCGGCGATTCGACCTCGACCGCGAAATGCAACCGGCGCACCGGTTTACCGGCGGGCGAGAGATAGTCGAAATCGCCGACGTGGTGGCGGATATCGGTGACGGTGAGCCCGGTCTCCTCCTGCACACCACGGATCAGGGCGCCGGTCACCGATTCGCCGGGCTCCACGGTGGCCCCGGGCAGTTTACGAGTGGGCCGGATCGGCCCGGTACTGGGTAGTTCCAGCAACAGGACCTCGCCACCCCGATCGATGATTGCGCCGACCCGCAGCCCGACCCCGTCTCGTTCACCGCGTGGCAGGGTTTCGTCGAACATCGATACGGACATGGGTGGTCTCACCAACCTTCGATCCGGCGGAACTCGCCTGATACACGCCTCGGCGAGTAATTCGATATTACCGTGTCGTGACCTCGGGATAACACGTGTTGACGGGATCCCAACGGGTCGGCGGGCCCGCCCGGAGGGCATACGCAGGACATTTACCGGAGAGTTCGCATGGATCCGCGCGGTGCCGAAAAACACCGCGAAGACCCTTGCCGGACAAGCACTTCGAAGCACTGTGGCGCGCGCGGGCGCGAGGTGCAGCGACCGCCCGGGGCCGGACGGTTCGGTGATCACTCCATACCGTTATGACACATGCCGCTTCGGCCTCACATTGCGGAAGATTGTGATGAAAACCACCGCACCGTCGACATTCAGCCCCCCGGCCATGGCTCCACCGGAGGCAATGAAAAACCCGATAGGCAACCTCTGGAACTCGTCGGCTGTTATGCGTGATCCCCGGACAAGGCGGGCCGCGATATCGGTGAACTGTGCGGGCTCGCCCCCTGGGAATCATGACGCTCGGGCACATCATGACCGCAATACCGGTGATCAACGCGATCCCGGCCGTCGTGGCGGCACCGCCGGGCATCGTGACCTACAACGATTTGCCACTGATCCAGCCGCGCGGCGTAGTACCCGGTGTCGGGTAACCGACATTGCTCTGCCGCATACCGAGCCGTTTCGACAGTTCGGTGACCGTGAAACCGGGGGCGGCCAGGATCTGTTCGATCACCGCGAGTTCGGTGGTGGGCAGCGGCGGCACGCCCGCGACTCCCCTTCATACCGGCACACGCCCGGCCCGGTGGGGATGCGCCCGCCGACCGGAGCGGTGCCGTACCGGCTATTATGCGCTCAGTGTTTTCGGCCGTAACCAGAACTCGGCCGGCGGACACCGGGCCGCCGCACGACGAGGCGGTTCGTAACGCAGCGCAGGGGTTTCCCGGATACGGCCGAGAGTGCGACGGCCGGGCGGGTATCGAGCGCAGAGGGGACGATATGGACAGGCCGGCCTGGGCACCCGAGGGCGTGGATATGATGCAGCCGAGCCCGGCGCGTATGTACGACGCGCTGCTGGGTGGTTCGCACAACTTCGAAGTCGATCGGCTCGCTGCCCGGCGCGGTAGCCGGCTGGTACCGGATCTCCCGAGGCTGGCGCTGAGCAACCGCGCGTTCCTGCGCCGGGCCGTACGTTTTCTGATCGATGCGGGAATCACTCAGTTCCTCGATATCGGTTCGGGCATCCCGACCGCCGGTAACGTGCACGAGATCGTCCGGGAGTGCGCTCCCGGCGCCCGGGTGCTCTACGTGGATATCGATCCGGTGGCCGTGGCCCATTCGCGGGCGATCCTGGTGGGCGAACAGAATTACGGCGCCATCGAAGCCGATCTGCGGGAACCGGCCGAATTGCTGTCACGGGTCCGCGAAACCGGGTTGATCGAACCGGAGCGGCCGGTCGGGATTCTGCTCATCGCGGTACTGCATCTGCTCACCGACGACGACCTACCCGCGGCGAAGGTGGCGGCGTTGCGGCAGGCGGTGCCCTCGGGAAGTCATGTCGCCATCTCGCATCTGACGTCCGCGCTGCGCCCGGACGATGCGGCGGCCCTGCACAAGTCCTCACAGCACGGTAATCAGGTGGGGATCCAGTTCCGCTCGCGCGCGGCGATCACCGGGATGTTCGACGGCTGGGAACTCGTGGAACCGGGTGTTGTCGAACTGCCGATGTGGCGGCCGGAGTCGGAACGCGATCGGCACGAGGCACCCGGCCGGTCGCTGGGCCTGGCCGGTGTGGGGTGCAAGCCCTGACCCGGCCGGTACGGCGCGGGAGATCCGGGTGACCGCACGGGAGCTCGCGATCGGCTGGGCCGACGCCCTCGACGGTGCGGTGGCGCCGACCCTGACCCGGGACCGTATCGAGGAAATGCTGACCGGGCAGGTCGAGCAGTTGCTCGCGGCCCTGCGCGGCACTACCGGCCCCGAGGCCGGGCAGTACGCGGCCGAGGCATTGGTCGCAGCGAACTACCGCGACCCCGCGGTGGCCGGCCGGACGATCCCGCTGATCTGCCGCGATATGGTCCGGCACATCCAGGCCGCAGATCCCGGCACCGGTGCCGCGGTACCCGGCCGCGCGCTGCTCGTGGCCGCCGAGTTCGCCACCGGTTTCACCGCGGCGCTGCGTTCGGTGGCACTGTCGGAGCAGGAGGCCACGCTCGCCGCGGCGCTGGCGGCCGCCCAGGAGGCCGAGCGGCGCCGCGAACTCTCCGAGGCCCGTTTCGAGGCCGTGTTCGCGGGCGCTTCGGTGGGCATCGGGACCGTCGACACCCAGGGCCGGGTCCTCGAGGCCAATGTGGCGTTCGCCGATATGCTCGGCATCGATGTCGGGGAGATGCCCGGCCGGCCGGTGGCCGATGTGGTGGGTCACGCCAATATCGGCGACGCCTACCAGCGGATGACCCAACTGCTGGCGGGCAGTATCGACCGGTTCCGGCTGGAACTGGACCATCCGCGCCCGGACGGGACGTCCACGGGTATCGACCTGTCGATGTCGGCGGTCCGCGATCACAGCGGTCAGGTCCGTTTCCTGATCGGCGTGGCGGTCGATGTGACCGAACGCCGCGAGCTCGCCGCGCGCCTCTGGTACGACGCCAATCACGATGAACTCACCGGGTTGCCGAATCGTGGGCATTTCTTCGATCGGCTGGCCGTGGCGACACCGCCGATCGGGATGGCGTATCTGGACCTGGACGGGTTCAAAGAGGTGAACGATCGGTGGGGGCATACCGTCGGTGACGAGGTGTTACGCATAGTCGGTGCCCGCTTGCGGCAAACCGTTACGGCGGCCGGCGGACTGGCGGCTCGGCTCGGCGGCGACGAATTCATCGCCGTGCTCGAACGGTGTACCGGAACGGCCGAACTGGCGATGCTCAGCACGGATGTGCACACCGCGCTCACCGTGCCGATGCAGATCCGCGATCGGACGATCAGTATCGGCGCGAGTATCGGCACGGTGTATCTCGAGGATGCGCCGACGGCGATCGACGAGGCGATGCAGGCCGCCGATACCGCCATGTATCGCAACAAGATCCCTCGCTCACGCTACTGAACACCAGCCGTCCGCCCAATGGACGGGCCCGGCGAATTCATCGGCCGTCTCCCGGTGAGCTTCTGCGGCGAGCTGGAGCGTTGACTTTTTATGAAGACCGGTCTACTTTTCGACCATGGGCACAAAAGGAGCCGAAACCAGGCAGCGGATGATCGAGGCGACACGCTCGTCGATCGAACGCCGCGGCTACTTCGGCACCGGCCTCAACCAGATCCTGGCGGACAGCGATACTCCGCGCGGTTCCCTGTACTTCCATTTCCCGGGCGGTAAGGACGAACTCGTCGCCGCCGCCGTCAACCAGACCTCCGGCGTCATCGACACCGCACTGGCGGAGGCAGACCTCACCGACCCGGCCGGCGCGGTCACCGAGCTGATCACCCTGCTCGGCGATCGCCTCGAGGCATCCGGCTGGGAATGCGGCTGCCCCGTGGCGACGGTTGCGCTGGAGGTCTCCGGCGCGAACGGTACCGTCCAGCAGGCCTGCGCCGAGGTGTACGAGCGATGGACGGAGGCCTTGCGCATCAGCCTCCGGGCGGCCGGTTACGGAAATGCCGACGATCTGGCGGTTTCCCTGCTCGCCCTGGTCGAGGGCGCGCTACTACTCGCGCAGACACATCGCGACCGCGAACCACTGGAGCGTGCCGCGCGGGTCGCGCGCAGCCTGCTCTGACCCGCGTCGACTCGCAAGCCACATTTGCATATCCACAAAATATGTAGACCAGTCTAGTTAGGACTTCTGTTATGGACACTCCCGATTCCGTCGTCTTCGGCGCTGCCGGTTTCATCGGACGCGCCCTCGTCGCCCGGCTGCTGAACCGCGGGCATACGGTTGCGGCCGCATTACGCCCCGGCAGCGCGGACCGGCTCACCGCCTGGCTCGACGCACAGGAGGTCTCGCGCGAGCGGCTGACCGTTGTCGACTGCGATATCACCGACCCCGAGCTGGGCGCGATCGCCGGGCTGGACACCGCCGCGATACGCGATGTGTACAACTGCGCGGCCCGATTCACCTTCGGGATCGACGCCGCCGATGCCCGAGCGGTGAACATCGACGGCGCCCTGCACATCCTGGACTGGTGCACACGCCTACCCGCACTGCGCCGACTGATCCATATCACCGGATATCGGGTCACCGTCCCGGAATCGGCCGAACACGACTACGCGGTCGGCGCATACGGCGCGTCGAAATTCGAGGCCGACGCGATACTGCGCGAACGCGCCGCGGCAGCGGAAGTCGCGCTCACCGTCGCGAACCCGAGCTCGGTTCTCGGCCCCGGGCAGTACATCGGCCTCGCCGAACTCACCCGTGACCTCTGGAACGGCAGGCTCCCCGCGCTCCCCGGCAACGCCCGGACCCTGCTGCCGATCCTCGAACTCGGCTATTTCGCCGACTTCCTCCTCGCCCTCCCGCCCGACCCGGACACCGCGGGCCGCTCCTACACCGTGCTCGACCCCGCAACCCCGCCGCTACCGGAGCTGATGCGCATCCTCGCCGCGCACCTGCACGTCGGCGCACCCCGTTTCACGATTCCGGCCGGTCTGGTGGCCCGCCTGCCGCGCCGGCTCACCGGGGTCGACCGGGAACGGCTCGCGTTCCTCGCCGAAGACCACTACGACACCTCCGCCGCCGAAAAGGTCGCGGACGCGGCCGGGCTCACCATGCCACCCGCCGGGGAAGTGCTGCGAAACTGGGCAGACCACCTGGTGAGCAGCCGATTCGGCAGCACCGAAGCCGATCCCTGCGCCGGTTTCACCGACGGCCTCTGGGTGAGCGGCGATCGCCGGACACCGGATTTCCTGCTCCTGCACGGACTTCCGACCGACAGCGAAGCATGGCGCGCGGTCACCGCAGCGACCACCGCATCCACCTACACCGCCGACCTGCCCGGTCTCGGCCGCTCGGCCCCCGGCGGCTCCCCCGTCCACTTCGGGCTGGACCGGCTCATGGCTTCGGTGACCACCCGGCCCATCCTGGTCGGGCATTCCCTGGGCTGCCTCCCGGTCCTGCGCTACGCGGCCGCCCACCCGGACCGCATCTCCGGGCTAGTCCTGGTAGCACCGGCTTTCCTGCAGAACCGCGCGTCCTGGGTCACCCGGCTCCCCGTCACCGCCGCCGTGCTGCGCCTCCTCGGCCCGGAACGGCTGGCCGCCACTCTGGGCGTGCCGTCCGGTCCGGCGATCGACAGCGCGAGCGCGAACCTGAGCCGCCCCGGGGTAGCCCGGCGAACCGTCGCGGCGTTACGCGCGGCGAGCCGCCCCGACCAGCGGGCGGCCGCTCGCCGGTTGCTCGCGCAGATCACGGTGCCGGTGCATATCGTCAGCGGATCCCGCGATCCACTCGAGGTCGCGGTATCCGTGCCGGCCACCGTGATCGAGGGCGCGGGCCACTACCCGCACCTCACCCACCCCGAGCAGGTGGCCGCGATCCTGGATACCGTCCGCGGCCAGGGACGCGGAACGGTTCACCGGTCCGCCGGTCGTAGCGCGGGCACCACGGGCCCGGGTTCCACACCCGACAGCGCCAGGGCGATGAACAACCCGGTGGCCTCCTCCAACTGACGGGCCCGGGGCAGGCCGCCCACCACGACGGGGACCGCGCCGGTATCGCGCACCGGTCTCTCGTCTCCGCCCAGGGCCGCCGGATCGTCACCGCACGGTGGCACCGTGATCGATTCCGCTCCGGCGTAGCCCACGGCGTCGACGGACGCATATACGGCGATGCCCGCACGGTGCACAGCGGTGGCTCAGGCGGTCTGCCGGTAGTTCGGCCACCTGGAGAAGCTCCCAACCCGAGTGGCGTGGTGCACCGCCTGGTCCGGCGACGCTGAACAGCAGATTCGCGAGACGGCACGTGGAGTCGGGCTGCTCGTTCAGCCGGCGAAGGTGGGACGGCGGCTCTGGTCGTCCAGCAGTTCGCCCGCGATCTTGTCCAGCGCTCCGTCGAGCAGGGCCTTGTCGGCGGGGTCGTCGAATGTCCAGTCCTCCAGATGCTTGTCCAGCCAGCCTCGCCAGACCCGGCGGAAACGCTCGGCCTGCTGGGTTCCGCTGCCGGTCAGCCGCAGCGAATCACCGTCTGCGGTCACGTAGCCGGCTCGCGCGGTGTCGCGGTAGACCGGTTCCAGGACACCGACCGGGACCATATGGTCGTCCGCGATACCGGTGAGTGTCGCCCCGCCGCGCACCCGGGCCCGCAGATGCACCGCGCCGATCGCCCAGGTTATGGACTCGGGAAGTTCCCCACCGGTGAGGTCGTGCAGTGAAGGGCCCGGCAGTACGGGTTTTCGCGCACCCGGCGAACCGGATGTCCGTCGCCAGGACGAACCGGGATGCGGCTGCCCCGGCGAACCGTGGTCCCGCAACTCCCGCGAGCCGGGGTACCGACCTTGATCCCATCGCAACACCTGAGCGACAGCGCGTTCCAGCTGGGCCGCCCGGTCTGCGGAATCCGGCATGGAGAAGCCCTCCCCCAGCTCCGCGGCACGCGCCCGGGTGCTGTCGCGCAGCGGCACCTCCCGCAAGAACCACGCCACCACGAAACCGACCAGGGCCACCGGCACCACCCACCGGAACACGGTGTCGATAGCGGTCGTATATGCCTCGATGATCGGGGCCGCCAGGTCATCGGGTAACTCCCGCAGGGCCGCCGGGCTCTGCGCGATCTCCGGAGCGACACCCGATTCGGCCAGCGCCGCGGCCAGGGCCGGGTCGAGTTTCCCCGTGTAGAGGGTGCCGAACACCGCGGTACCGAACGCGCTTCCGACCGTGCGGAAGAACGTCACACCGGAGGTCGCGGTGCCCAACTGCGCGTAGGGCACGGTGTTCTGCACGACGATGGTGAGCACCTGCATGGACAACCCGATACCGAGCCCGAGGACCAGCATGTACAGCGATTCCAGCCAGATACCGGTATCGCGCCCCATCGTCGACATCAGGTAGAGGCCGAGCGCCATCACTGCCGTACCCGCGATCGGGAAGGGTTTGTAACGGCCCGTGGTCGACACGATATTTCCGGAGATGATCGAGGTGATCAGCAGGCCGACCACCATCGGCAGGGTCCGCAACCCGGACTCGGTGGCCGAGACACCGTCCACATACTGCAGGTACGTGGGCAGATAGGTCATGGCCCCGAGCATCGCGAATCCGACGATGAAACTGAGGATCGAGCACACCGTGAACACCCGGTTGCGGAAGAGATCCATCGGCAGCATCGGCTCGGGCACCCGGGTCTCCACCACGACGAACGCCGCCAGCAGCACGACCGATCCGGCGAACAGGCCGATGATCGTCGGCGAACCCCAGGGGTATTCGGAGCCACCCCATTCGAGACCGAGGATCAGTCCGGCCACGCCGAGCGCGACCAGCGCGATTCCGAGGTAGTCGATCACCGGGCGCACCGCCGGGCGCACCGTGGGAATCACCCGGGCGGCCAGCACGATCATCACCACCGCCACCGGAACATTGATGTAGAAGCACCACCGCCAGCTGGCGTGATCGGTGAACAGGCCGCCCAGGGTCGGCCCGAGTACGGTGGTCACCCCGAACACCGCACCCATCGCGCCCTGATACTTACCGCGCTGGCGCAGCGGAATGACATCGGCGATCAATGCCATCGCGGTCACCATCAGCCCGCCCGCACCGACACCCTGGATTCCCCGCGCAACGATCAGGGTCAGCATGTCCTGGGCGACGCCGGCCAGGATCGAGCCCAGGATGAAAACCACCGCGCTGATCTGGAAGACGAGTTTGCGGCCGAAGAGATCGCCGAATTTACCGGCCAGCACCGTCGTTATGGCCTCGGCGAGCATATACGCGGTGACCAGCCACGCCATATGCCCGGCGCTGCCCAGATCGGCGACGATGGTGGGCAGGGTGGTCGCGACGATCGTCTGGTCGAGCGCGGCCATCAGCATGCCGAGCACGATGGTGACGAACACGATGTTGCGGCGGCGGCGGTCGAGCGTCGGCGCCGTAGCGGGAACCTCGCGGGCGCCGGTCATCCGCCGAGTATCGGGGACGGCCGCTCGAAAAATCGGCGGGACACGCTCGACAGCCGCATCGCCGTGTGCCGGCCCGTGCTCCCGTCAGCGGGCCGGCTGCCGGGCGCCGTCGCGACCGGGCCGGACTGCCGACGATCGAGTTTCCGACGGTATGGGCGCATTACGCGATATCGTCGCGGCCTCCACCCGCGTCGGCAGCAGCGACACCGTCGGCGGGCTCTCGGCCGTGCCGGGCGCTACCCGTCGGCGAACCGTGTGCGGATCAGCTCACCACGGCGAAAGCGAAACCGTCCCAGCCCTTCGCGCCCACCGTCTGCAGGACCGTGGCATCCAGCCGGGGTTCCCCGGCCAGGAGATCGACCAGTTCGCGGCTCGCCCGGACGGCCGGATCGTCGGAGGTCTCGTCGGCGAGGCGGCCCCCGCGGACCACATTGTCGACCACGACGACCGTGCCGGGCCGGCCCAATCGCAGTGCCCATTGCACGTAGTTCGCGTTGTTCACCTTGTCGGCGTCGATGAATACCAGGTCGAACGGTTCCGGCTCTTCCGCGGCCAGCACCGGCAGCGATTCCATTGCCGCGCCGATCCGGATATCGACCACGTCCCCGACGCCGGCCCGGTCCAGGTTCTCCCGCGCCACCTGGGCGTGCCGTGGCTCGTATTCGAGCGTCACCACCTGCCCGTCCGCGCCGACCCCGCGGGCCAGCCACAGCGTGCTGAATCCGCCCAGCGTGCCGATCTCCAGCACGCGCCGGGCTGCGGTCGACCGGGCCAGCAGATACAGGAATTTGCCCTGGGCCTCGGAGACATCGATCGACGGCAGCCCCGCCGCCGCGTTCGCCCGCAGCGTCGCGCTCGCCTCGTCGTCGCGTACCAACCGGTCCACCACGTACCGGTCCACATCCGCCCACTCGGGTGTACTCATATCCGCAGTCTGCCATCGGGCACCCCGGGCCACCGCCCACCGCGGACGAGAGTTGCCCTCGTCCTGACCGGCCCGGCGCTGCGCCCGGCTCGGCCCGGATCGGCTAGGACGCGACCTGCCGGCCTTCTCCGAGCGCCGCCGACAACGCGGTGAATCGCGCCTCCCGGTATGCCCGCCCGACACCGGTCCCGGCTTCGACGAGATCGAAACCGTGGTACGCGCCGTCGACCTCGTACAGTTCGCACGGCACACCTGCGGCGCGTAACCGCTCGGCGTAGGCCACGTCTTCGGCGTGGAACAGATCGTTGGTTCCGACGCCGATCCAGGCCGATGGCAGGTCCGCGAGATCGTCGCAACGTCCCGGGGCGGCCAGCGGCGGCACCGCACCGCCCGCGGCCGGGCCCAGGTAGGAAGACCAGCCGAACCGGTTGCTGCCCCGGCTCCACATGCGCATCCGGCTCGGGTGGAGCGGGGATTCCGCGCAGGTCCGGTCGTCCAGCATCGGATAGGACAGCAGCTGGAGCACCGGCCGTATCTCCCCGTGGTCCCGGGCCAGCAAGGCCAGCGCCGCGGCGAGTCCGCCGCCCGCGCTCTCCCCCGCGATGGCGATCCGGTCCGCGTCGACGTCGGGATGCGTGGCCAGCCAGCGCAGCGCCGCGTAACAGTCGTCGAGCGGCGCCGGAAAGGGGTGCTCCGGCGCCAGCCGGTATTCCACCGACGCCGCCACGACCCCGAGACGGCGGGCCACCGACCGGCAGAACCGATCCCCCATCGCGGCATTGCCGATCACATAGCCGCCGCCGTGGACGAACAGCAGGGCCGGGCCGGGCCGCGGAGACGTGGCGGGACGGAACACCCGGACCGTCACCGTCTCGTCGACCCGCTCGATCGCCCCGCCCGCCGGCCGGGCGCGGCCCGCGCGATCGGTGAGACGCCGGATGGTTCCGATTGTGCGCGGATGCACTACCGAACGGGGCAGCAATCGCGCCAGGCGCAGGTCGGGATGGAAGGTGGGCGAAGGCATCGACGAGCCGTCCTCTCGCTGTCGAACCGGGCCCGGATCGCCCGGCCACCGCAGCTTACGGGAGTCGCGGCGGCGGCCGGCGCGGTTCGGGTCCGGTAAATCCGGTTGTCGAAAACAGAACCGGACCGCAAGCTGAATCGATGACGCTCGACCTCCCGCCCGATGTGGTGGACACTATCCGCACCATTTTCGAGGAACGGGGCGAACGCTGGCTCGCCGCTCTGCCCGCCGTGGTGGCCCGGCAGTGCCGGGAATGGGAACTCGAGGTGATCGGGCGGCCGTTCGGCGGCGGTACGCATTCCTTCGTGGCGCCGGTGCGGCGCAGTGACGGTTCGGTGGCAGTACTCAAAATCGCGGTACCGGATGAGGAGAACGCCGGTGAGGCCACCGGGATGTTCTGCTATCAGGGCGACGGCGCGGCTCGCCTCTACGATTACGACCCCGGCAGCGGCGCCCTACTGCTCGAATGGGCCCGGCCCGGAACACCGCTGATCGCGCAGCCGCGGATACCGCTGGAGGGCAGGGCGGAGAACGCGGACAAGATCCAGACCGCCTGTGCGCTGTACCAGCGGCTGCGTCGTCCGCCCACCGGTGTTCCGGCCGGATATCCGGCACTTCCACTGGTGGCCGATATCGTTTCGCATTGGGAGCAGGAGCTTTTCACGCCCGACATGGTCCACTACCTCCCGGCCGCGGTCACCGCCCGCGCCCGTGACCTGCGAACGTGGCTGTCCGTACCGGACGGGCCCCTGCTGATCGTCAACCGCGATACCCATCTCGGCAATATCGTGGCCGCCGAACGAGAGCCGTGGCTGCTGATCGATCCGAAGGCATTCCTGGGCGAGGCGGCCTTCGATGCCGGATTCCTCATCATGAAACAGGTCGAAACGGCCCCCGATCCCGTTCTCGCCCGCCGCGCTGTCGCGGCCACCGCCGACGGGCTCGACGTGGATCGGGAACGAGCCCGCGCCTGGGCGTATCTGCGCGCCATGGAAGAGATCGCCTGGTCGCTCGAGGACGAGCGCCCGGATGATGCCGCCCGATACCACCAGGTGGTCGCAGCACTGTCGTGAACCCGCCACGACGAGCGGGGAACGTCCCCGCCCAGTAGGGTGATTGCGCTGATCGCATCGGCGGGTAGTGGACGGCAGCCGATCCTGATCGAGGGGAGGCCACTCGTGCGCTGGAGCAGCGTGCCGGCTTGCGGTCCGGAATCGTTCGCCGGGCTGGCCGACGGTTTCGTACCCATGGCCCACCAATTCGGGGACGAACCCGAATGGCGGGCCGGGCTCACCACCCAGGAATCGGCGACCTATACGCTGCTGCGCTGGGATCAGCGCGGCCGGCGCCGCTGCCACCGGACCGCCGCCCATATCCGGGCCGAACCCGGCGACGATTTCTACTGGGTGGTGATCCCCGACCGCGGCCCGTTCGGGATCCGTTTCCGCGATGACATCACCCGTGTCACGCCGGGCCACGCGACGGTGACCGGTCTCGAACTCCCCTGCCATCTCGACATTCCCGATTCCGCCGCCTACGCGCTACAGGTTCCCCGCACCGAATTCGACCACAACCTGCGCCCGCGCACCCATATGAACCTCGCCCTCGACCTGACCCGCGGGCTGGGCCGGGTCGCCGACACCATGATCCGCAGCACCCACGCCGAGCAGTCGCGGCTGTCGGCACACGAATTCACCGCGGTCTGCGACCGGATCACCGAGCTGCTGTGCCTGCTGGCCGCCGGGGACACCGGACCGCAGCACACCCACCGCGCCGAGATCGCCGCGAGCATACGGCGATACCTGCGTGCGAATATCGGCCGCGGCGATGTGCGTCTACCGGCCGTGGCGCACGCGCTCGGCTGGTCGGAACGTCAGGTGCGGACGGTGCTGCGCGAATCCGGTACCACCTTCCGCGATCTGCGCCGGGAGGAAGCGCTGCGGGTCGCGCGGGAAGCCTTGGCGGACCCGCACACCACCATGAGCATCGCCGAACTCGCGACCCGCTGCGGTTTCACGCCCGCCTGGTTCTCCGCCGCGTTCAAGGAACGCTTCGGCCGGACGCCCCGCGAGTTCCGGCAGCGCTGCCGCGGCGAGGCCATCCAACAGGCGTGAACCACCCGCCCTATGCCGCGGGCCCCGGCCGCACCGGCAGTGCGACCGGTCCGACGGTGCTGATCTGCACCGTGTACTCGATCTTTTTCGGGTCCACCGCCAAGGTCAGCTCGGGGTAGCGGGTGAACAAGGTGGCCAGCGCGATCCGGCTTTCCAGCCGGGCCAGCGGTGCGCCCAGGCAGAAATGCGGTCCGCGGCCGAAGGCGAGCTGGTCCTTGTGCTCGTGGTCGATATCGAATACTTCGGCGTCCGGGTAGCGCAGCGGGTCACGGCCGACGCCACCGTGCCACAACGTCGGGGTGCCCGCCGCGATCGGCACACCGGCGACAGTCACATCGGTGCGCGGATACCGCATGAGCGCGCCGACCACCGAGGACCGGTACCGCAGCGCCTCCTCCACCACATCGGCCCAGCGGTTCTCCACCTGCGCGCGAGCGAGCTGTTCGGGAAACTCCCGCAACGCCACGACCGCGTTACCGAGCAGATGCACCGTGGTCTCGTGCCCGGCCACGATCACCAGCCACAGCATGCTGACGAGTTCTTCCTCGGTGAGCTCGTTCGCCGCATCGGCCGCCAGCAGCGCCGAGGTGAGATCGTCGCCCGGTTCGGCGCGTTTGCGCTGCAACAGCTCGGCGAAATACCCGCCCATCGCCGCCATGGCCGCCTGCGCTTCGTCACCGCTGCTGGTGGCCGAAACGATGGTCAGCGTCCAGTTCTTCAGTTGCGGTTGCTCATCGGCCGGCACCCCGAACAGTTCGCAGATCACCCGGACCGGCAGCGGGGTGGTGTAGTTCGCGATCAGGTCGATCTCCTCGCCGGCCGGGAAGTTGTCGACCAGTTCGTCGGCGATCCGCTGAATCCGCGGTTCCATGGCGGCGACCCGCGCCGGGGTGAACGCCTTGTTGATCGTCTGCCGCAGCCGGCGGTGCTCGGCGCCGTCCTGGTTGAGCATATGTTCGGCATCGGTGAGCGCCCGCAACGGCCAGTCGGCGGGAATGGAGCCGTCCCGCAGGGCCGGACAGTGCGCCGGGTGCTTACCGAAAACCTTGTCGTCGAGTACTTCGCTCACCGCACGATGACTCACCGCGATGAACGCGGGCACCCCACCGGGCAGTTCGATCGGCACGATCTCCCCCGCGCGCAGGATGCGCTCATGGGTTTCGAGAATGGACTCACCGGGTGTCGGAAGCTGAATCGGTGACTCGGACATGTTGCCTCCCTGGGCGTTTCGGTCTACCGCCGGCAAGTGTGCGTCGCCGGCCGAGCCCGCACAATCGCTGCCGGACTTTCTGCCGCCTACCGATATTTCCGCGCACCGAACCGTAAGTCCCACCGCGGGAGCGCCTTCGAGGTCCACCAGGGTCGCCACATCGCCGACTCGCCCCGCCACCGGGTCACCGGGCCGCCACGCCACCGGATCACCCAGTCTCCGAGCCACCAGGCCACCACGCCACTGGACGACCGGGCTGCCACAACGCCTTGCCACCGAGCCGCCGAGCCGCCGGGCCACCAGGCCACCCGGGCCGCCGGACTGCCAGGCCACCTTGCCACCGAGCCGTCAGGTTGCCGAGCCACCGAGCCGTCAGGCTGCCGGGCCACCGGACTGCCACAACGCCTTGCCACCGAGCCGCCGGGCTGCCGGGCCACCAGGCTACGGGGCGGGCAGCAGATCACCGGCCCCGGCGGGCAATACGTGACCGTTGCGCATTCTGGCTCATTCGGCCTGTTTCCGGACCCGCATATCGGGTGCGATGCCCGACTTCTCGGGACGGGCGTTGTCGATGGTGAAGGTGACGCGATCCGGCCGGTAGCGGTCGTCACCGTATTCGACCGCTTCGCCGGCCACGGTCGATGTCCGACGCCGTTCCCGCAGCAGTGGCGCTCCCGGGTCGATACCCAGCAGCGTCGCGTCGTGCGGGTCGGCAGCCAGGGCGTCGATGGTGTGCCGCGCCGAATGCAGGTCGACGCCCTGCTCGGCCAGGTGGGCGTAGATCGACGAGGTGTCGGGGTCGAAGCCGAAAAGCAGCCGGCCCACCGGTTCCACGAAGGTGGCCCGTTCCAGCATGACGGGTTCGCCGTCGAGCGACCGCACTCGCAGGACCTCGACGACCGGCGTTCCTTCCGCGATTTCCAGCGCGGCGGCCGCGGTGGCACCGGCCCCGCGCCGCGCGATCTCGATCGTGCGCTGCCCCGGCGTTCTGCCGATCCGCTCGGCCCAGGCCGTGAATGAGAGCAGGCTTTCGAACGGCTGCCCGAGCGTGGTATCGCGCACCACGGGTGGCCGGCCCTGCCCGCCGGCGATGAGCCCTTCGTGCCGGAGGGTCGTCAGCGCGGTACGCACGGTCCCCCGGGACGCACCGAACTCCGAACACAACCGTTCCTCCGACGGCAACGACGCCCCGGGTGGGAGCGCACCGCGGTGTATCCGGTCCCGGAGTTCGGCGCTGACCCTGGCATGCAGCGGTACAGCCACATCGTCCCTTCCGGTCACTGTTTCCTACTTGACCGGACAAGCATAATGCGGCATGCGGGACAAGATTGGAATCACCGCTCTGTCCTGGTGAAATTTCGGATTAACTTATATATACAAGTTGTTCGGAGGGCTTGAGTAGCGATATCCGCCTTGCGAATATTCGTGGCATGACAACTGCTCGACCGCCCGCATCCCCACCTCTGCCGACCCGACCGGTCGATTTGGCCGTCGTCGGCGCCGGCATCGTCGGTCTCGCCCATGCCGTCGACGCGGTCGAGCGCGGGCTGCGGGTCGCGGTCGTCGAACGCGACGCCCGCGCGGTCGGGGCATCGATCCGTAACTTCGGCCACCTCTGCGCCACCCCGCAGACCGGGACCGTCCTCGAGTACGCCATGGCGGCCCGCGAGAAATGGCTGCGGCTCTCGGAGAAGGCCGGTTTCGATATCGTCCGCGCAGGCACCCTGGTCGTCGCCCGCAGCACCGCCGAAATGGGCGTCCTCGAGGAATTCGCCGCCGAACGCGGCCGCGAACAGGTGCGCCTGCTCGACCGCGCCGGTGTGGCGAATACGTTCCCCGCCGCCCACAACAGCAACGAAATCGTCGGCGGCGCCCACCTACCGCTGGACCTGCGGGTCGACCCCCGCGCCGCGATCCCCGCGCTCGCGGACTGGCTCACCGCGAACGGTGTCGATTTCCGCTGGCACACCCATGCCGGTGCGATCTCCCCCGGCATCGTCCACACCGCCCGCGGCGACCTGCCCGCGACGGCGATCGTGCACGCCTCGGGCCACGACGTCGATCGCCTGTTCCCCGTCCTCGCCGAAGAAAACGAGGTCCGCCGCTGCAAACTGCACATGCTGGAAGTCGACCCACCCGGCGATATCCGGATCGACCCCGCCGTCCTCACCGGCTACTCGATGCTCCGCTACGGCGGCCTCGCCGCCACCGGGCCGGCTACCGAGGTCCGCCGCGAAATCACCGAACGCGCCCCCGAAACCCTGGACGTGGTGATGAACCTGATGTTCACCCAGCGCCCCGACGGCGCCATCGTCCTCGGTGACACCCACCACTACAACCGCACCCACTTCCCCTTCGACGAGGAATCGGTCACCGACCTCGTTCTCCGCGAAGGCGCCCGCCTCTTCGGCGTGGACCGGCTCACCGTCCGCCGCCGCTGGCGCGGAATCTACGCCGACTCCCCGAAAACCGACTTCCTCGTCGCCACCCCCGCCCCCGGCGTCCGCGTCGTCTCCGTAACCTCCGGTATCGGCATGACAACCGCCCTCGGCCTCGCCCCCACCGTCCTCGACGACCTGCTCTGATCCTCGGGCCCCGGAAGAACGAACCGGCAACTTCTGGCACGGCGGGCGGACTGTTCCGCTGGATTGAATTCCTGTGGTACACACCACACGGCACTACCTAACCTCGGGATATCCGAGGAAGGGATCCGGAAATTGCAGTCGCTCGCCTGCCACACCTGTGCTGCTCGCGTATCCGTTGCGAAATACAGCCCCGCTCATACGAGCATCCAATGGACTACTGACGCACGCCGGACCTGTCGCGAGATCGCCGCTGCGGCGGCCCGCGGTGGTGACGGTTATCTGCTGCGGTGCGCGGCACTGGACCACACGGCACCAACTCGATTCTCGACGACGCCGATATCGCAAGTGCGCGGGCGGCGCCGGATCATGCCGGCGCTATTCGACGTGCGAAGCTCGCCACAGCGCATGCTCGCGGTTGATCACTTCCTCCGCGCCGGACACCGCCGCTCCCCAGTCCGTTTCGCCGGAATTGCGGATGGTTTCGGCGATCAGCGCCAACTCGTTCGACGTGGTGGCATAGGCCGCGGAGACCCGATCATCCTGCCGAGCAGAAGTCCATGCGGCGATACCGGCGATGGACGCGGCAACCACACCGGCCAAATCGAAATCGATGGCATTGAACGCCTTGGCCAGCGCAGCGGCGATACCGGCGATTTCGAGCACCAGGGCAACGGCCCGGAGGCGGCGCCCGCGACGCCGGTGTTGTTTCGATTTCGCGGCATACCACCGTTGCTGGTCTTGGATGCGGTGCTCCAGATACGCCTGCCTGCGCTCGACGAACGTGCATCCACGTAGTTCACGCATACGGTCGGTGATGGTGGCGACCGTGGTGGGTTCGAGTTGTACCTCCGGAAAGCTGTGCTGCAACTGCCAAGTCCGGTCGATCAGCTGAGAATCGGCCAGCGGCTCTGTCAATGCGTGGTCGAACGGGGCACCACCGACCGCGTATTTCCAGGCCAGGGTTTTCGCCGATTCGGCCAGCGCGCGGCCTTCGTGCCAGGTCCGGTTGGGGCGTGAGCTGAGCAGCCCGATATCCAGGGTGAGGATGCAGACGAAGGCCAGCGCTGTTCCGAGCGCAGCGAGATCGGTGGCGTGTGTACCGACCCGCAGGCTGAGTGCGGCGCATACGGCAGCCACGACGGCGAGTACCAGCCGAAGACCGTAGTTGCGCAGGTAAGTGCGCTGTCCCCCTACTGCCGCTTCGTCGGCGGCTTGGAACAGACCGGGCAGGTCTTCATTCCGGAGCATCGCATCGACCGGATTCGACGGCGATCATGGTGTCACCGTAGCAGGAGTCACTTCCGCAGCCGACGATTTTCGGACGACCAATTATGTTGCCATTGCGTCGGTTTCACGCCCGCCTGGCCCCTGCAGGCCACACGATCTCCACTGGTATTCCGCGATCCCGGGCAGATCTCACGGTCTCGGCTGTACTTCCCGGCCCACCACTGCCGCCATCCCACACGGCGAAGAGCCGCTCGATATCGCTCAGGACGGCTTTGTTCGCAGCCTGGTATGCCTCCGCCGCAGGTTCTTCATACGGCATCACTCGAACTTTCTCAGCGCGCGCGAGCAGCGCGTCGAAGACTTGGACCGCCGCGGCCGGGACACCGTGATCTCGGTATTTGCGAGCCGGTAGGACCACCTCGACCCGGCCACCGGCGGCCAGAACCGCAGCGGCGAATATCGTATCGGCGCCGGGCGCGAGGCAGCTGACCCCGACCAGGCCAGTTCGGTATCCCTGCAGCCGAGTGACGAGCTCTCGGCGGATCAGGTCGACCGTATCCGGCGTGAGGTGGATATGTCCGGTGACGCCGAGTCGCGCCATGATCAGCTCGCGTCGGTCCGCGGCAGGACCCTCGCCGGGAGATGGTTCCGGATCTCCGCACCGTGCACGCTGTCCACAGCGACCAGTGGTTGCCGTATATCCGTTCCGACGACCATCGGCGACACTCCTCCAATCGACGCTGCGGTCGACCAGCCGGGCGAACTCGTCCCGGATCCGCACTACCTGCGAAGTGCCTGGGCGAGGCGGCATCCGAGTACCCGCCGCGGTGAGGTCAGGACCCGGTGGCCGACCATCGCGCTCAACACTACCCCCGTATATCGACCGTCGGTATCGCCCTCTTCCAGAGATGAATAGAGCCTCGTGCCGAGGAGCCCGAAGAACAAGTACGGCCTCAGTCGATCCAGTTGACAACGAACACCGGCGGCGCCCAAACTTGCAGAGGGCGTTGACCTCTGCCGGTCGCCGCTGCGCATAGGCCGGGCTGTATTCATACATACACCAGGGGAGGTCCATGGCCGTCTTCATCAGCTACCACAGCAGCAAGCGGCCGGTCGTCGAGCATATCGCCAGGTACTTCCAGCGCCGCGGGATCACTACATGGTGGGCACCGCGGGATATTCCACCGGGATCGAAATGGGACGAGGCGATTTCGGCGGCAATCAACGAGGCTTCGGCGCTCGTACTGCTGTTCTGCGCATCAGCCGATTCGAGCATCCATGTCAAACGTGAGGTGACGCTGGCGGACAGGGCAAAGATTCCGATCTATTGGGTCCGGCTGGAGCAGGTCGAGCCGGAGGGGCTCGGCTACTTCCTATCCCCCACCCAGTGGGTGGACTGGCTGGACCGGCGCGACAGCACACTCGACAGTCTGGTCGGCGATCTGAAGAACCCGGCGGTCGGTGGCCGCAGCCTGGATCGCAGAACCGGTGTACAGCCATCCCGGCCCGCTGGGGTCTCCGGCTGGCCGGCCGGAGTCGTGGCCTTCGAGAACGAGGCGCTGGCGGCCGAGGCGGCGGCACACACGTACTTCCGGCTCGCGAACGAGGCCCCACACCGCAGCGTCGTTCTTCCGACCGGTCGCGCGGCAACGCAGCTGTTCAGCGCCATGCTGCGCATTGGGCAGGATTACGCGCCTCGACCGTTCGGCTCCGCCCCGATCGTGTCGGATACCGAGACATTCGGCGTCTACAACCGGCATCACTCGTCGCGGACCCGGCATGTTCTGGAAGCTCTGATCGAGCCGCTCACCGAACGCGGCCTCGGACCGGAACCTCAGCAGCTGTCACTGCTGTCGGGCCAGATCACCGAAAACGCCGATCCGTTGCAGACGGCTCAACGGATCCTCCGGCTCTACCCGCCCGGTGTATACGGCATTTCGATATCACCCGACGGCGAAGTCCTGGGCTATGAAATCGGCGCCTACACCGATCCCGACGACATCGCCGGTGACGGCTGCCGCGTGGTGGAGTTGAGCGAACACGGACGCCGCTATATCGACCCGAACCAGCCGTCACGATCGGTGCTCACCATCGGGTTATCGGCCGCGATCGAATCCGCCGGGCTGATGGTGCTGGCGTTCGACCGTAGTAAAGCGCGCATCATCCACCAGATGTCGCATTTTCCGGAAACAGCGGGTGTACCGGCCACACTCCTGCGCCGCAACACCGGGACGGTAATCGTCACCACACGCCGGATCGCGGAGGAAGCCGAACTCGATGACGTCCATTATCCGATCTCGGCGAAGGCAGGAAGCGAATGGATAGCAGCCAAGTTTTCGTGAACCCCTCCCCCACTGTGGTCGTCGTCGGCATGGCGACCATCGATTACCTGTATGTGCTCGACGGTCATCCGGCCGAAGACAGCGAAAACCCGGTCCGACAGCACGCGGCCGTCGTCGGCGGTCCGGCGGGTCGCGGCTCCATCGCCGCTGCGCGACTCGGCGAGGGCGGAGTGAACCTGTACGCGATGTGCGGCACCGGCGTGCACGCCGAGGTTCTGCGGCACGAACTGGAAAACGAACCGATCGCTGCGCATCTGTTCGAACACGCGCAGACCAGCCAGCATTCGGCGGTGATCGTCGCCGCGGACACCGGTAGCCGTTCGACGATATGGATGCCGCAGCCCGCAGCCGCACCGGAACTGCTGGCGACACTGCACTCCGCGGTGGACGGCGCGGATGCTGCTTTGCTCGACTGCACCGATGCCGTGCTGAGCCGGGCCGCAGTTGCCGCGTGTCGTGAACGGGGGGTGCCGGTCGTCATAGATACCGGTGGTTACAAGGAGGCCAGCGAGGAGTACCTGCACGGTATCGAGTACATCGCCGCGCCGGAGAAGTTCTTCGCCAAACGGCATCCCGGTGAATCGCTGGAGCGCGGTATGCAGCTCGTTTTCGCGGATTTCCAGCCGAAGGTTCTGGTCGCAACTCAGGGTGTGCGTGGCGGGGTTTACCTCGACGACACCGGCACGCATCGGTACCGGGGTTTCCCTGTGGAAACCAAGGATTCGTGCGGAGCAGGTGACACTTTCCACGGTGCGCTGGCCTGGGCCGTCGCCGCCGGAGCGGATACGGCCGCGGCACTGGAAATCGCCTCTTGGTCGGCGGCGCAGAAATGCGCGGTGTTCGGCAACGACGGCATCCCCGACCGAACTCGGCTGAAACAATTCCTCGACGAATCCGCATAGACCAGGCCGCGGCCTCCGCTTCGATGCCCACATCGCGGATTGCGTAAGACTGTGGAAATCCCAGGCCGACGTCGCCGCCGCGCCCGGAGTCTCGTAGTCTCGGGTGTCGCAGATCGAGAACGGTGACCTGTCGGCGATGGAGCTGGACACACTCCGCGGGTATGCGCGGGCACTGGGCGGCCAGCCGATATCACGGTCAGCGTAGGGCCGCACAGCGTCAAAGTCGCGTAGTCACCCGCACGCCGAAACGACGTGGGCGCGGCCGTCCCCTGCCACCGCATGCGAAGGCGCTCACGTGGCAGGCGATGGCGATATTCGAACAGAAGCTGGCGGACCAGAAGGCCTGGACACATGAGACGGTGTGCCGCGAAGCGGTGCGGATCCTGGAGAGCTCGGCTCCGTCGTTCAGGCATGTCGTAGTCGACGAGGCGCAGGACCTCAGCCCGGATCAGTGGCGGCTCATCCGGGCCGCGGTCGCGCCCGGCGCGGACGATATCTTCCTCGCCGGTGACACCCACCAGCGCATTTACGACAACGTGGTGAGCCTGCGCGAGGTCGGGGTCAACGTGACCGGTCGTTCTCGCAAGCTGGCGGTGAACTACCGGACCACCGCCGAAATCCTGCGATGGAGCATGGAGCTGCTGCACGGCGAACCGATCGACGATATGGACGGCGGGTTCGACTCGATCGCGGGATGCCGGTCGGATCTACGCGGTCCCGCACCGGACGTGCGCGGCTTCGCCACCGAGGACGACGAGCTGCGGCACCTGGCCGATACAGTGCGCGGCTGGCTCGAGCGCGGGGTCGAAGCGGGTGAGATCGGGATCGCCGCCAGGTCACGTGAGCTGGTCAACCAGGTGCGCACCGCGCTCGGTAACAGCGGCATCCCGACAGACGATCTCGCTAAGGCAGCCGATGGCAAGGTGAACGTCGGCACCATGCATCGAATGAAAGGGCTCGAATTCCGGTGTCTCGGTGTGGTAGGAGTCGGCGCGCAGCAGGTGCCGCCGGCGGCGGCGATCACACCGCCGGAGGAAGACAGGCAGGCCCATGCGCGTGATCTGCAGCGTGAGCGATGCCTGCTGTTCGTCGCCTGTACCCGTGCTCGTGAAGAGCTGCTCGTGACCTGGCACAGCGCGCCCAGCCCGCTGCTGCCGACGTCGGCGACCGGCTCAGAAAGGTTATCGTGACGCGTCTTTCCATTCTGCTCGACGAGATCGATTCGGGCACTGTGCTGCTGCCGGAATTCCAGCGCGGATATGTCTGGAACCGTGACCAGGTACGCGGGCTGCTGCGCTCGCTGTACCTGGAGCATCCGGTCGGCGGCCTGCTGTTCTGGGAAACGGCCTCCGGGGAGGTCGCGGTACGGGGCGAGGCACATGGATCGGCCGGGCCTCGGCGGCTGCTGCTGGACGGACAGCAGCGTGTCACGACTATGTACGGCGTCATTCGCGGGACTCCCCCGCCGTTTTTCGAGGGTGACCCGAAAGCATTCAGCGGGCTGTACTTCGACGTCGAGAACGAGCTGTTCGAGTTCTACTCTCCGACCAAAATGCGTAAGACTCCGACCTGGGTCGATGTCACGGAGCTCTTCCAGCGCGGCCCGATGGGATACATGCGCCGGTTCTCCGGCCACGACGAATTCGACGACGAGCGACTCGATCTTTATCTGGAACGACTCAACAAGCTGAAACAGGTGGTCGACCGGGAGTTCAACGAGGAGAAGATCACCGGAACCGGCCGGTCCGTGGACGAGGTCGTCGATATCTTCAACCGCGTCAACTCGGGTGGTACGAAACTGTCGAAGGGTGATCTCGCGCTGGCGAGCCTGTGTGCTCGCTGGCCCGAAGCACGTCAGGAGCTGCGCGACAATCTCGAACGGTGGCGCGGGATCGGATTCGATTTCAGCTTGGACTGGCTGCTGCGGAACGTGACCGCGGTGGCCACGGGCCGCTCGGTTTTCGACGCGCTGGGCAAGATCTCCCCCGAGGAATTCCAGCGGGCGCTCCGCTCGGCTGTCGGCCATATCGACCTGTTCTTGGACACCGTCTCGAACCGGCTCGGTCTGGACCACGCGCAGGTGCTCATGGGCTCGGCACCGATCCACGTCGTGTCCCGGCTGCTGGAACTCAACGATGGCCGGTTCGATGATGACGCGCACCGGGACAAGGTCCTGTATTGGTATGTGCACGCATCGCTTTGGGGCCGGCACACCTCGTCCGCCGAAACCTTCCTGCAACGCGACTACGACGCCGCCCAGCGCGGCGGAATCACCGCACTGATCACCAGTCTCCGGCAATCCCGCGGCGGCAAGCTGGTCATCCGGCCCGACGATTTCACCGGCCAGAGCCGCGGCGCCCGGTTCTATCCGTTGCTGTACATGATGAGCCGGCTCGCCGGGGCCCGTGACCTCGACTCCGGCCTCGAACTCACGGCCGAGAACCTCGGCGAGGATCTGTCGCTGGAAGTGCACAACATCTTCCCGAACGATGTCCTGCGCAAGCACGGATACGACCGCTCGACGGTCTACACGCTGGCAAACTTCTGCATTCTTCCGCAGCACACAGCGGAATCGCTGAAGAAGCTCACCCCGGCGGAGTACCTGTCGAACGTTCAGCGCAACCGGCCCGGCGCGCTGGAATCGCAATGGATCCCCACCGACCCGAACCTGTGGCGGCTCGACCGCTACCCCCAGTTCATCGAGGCGCGCCGGAAACTTTTCACTGCTGCGGCGCAGATGTTCCTGGAGAAGCTGCGGGATGGAATCCTGCCGGCGCCCCTCCTGCGGCCCGTACAGATTGCCGCGGAAGAACCCAATCCGACCACAGCCCGCGTGACGGCTCTGGTCGACGAACTGCTCGCCCTCGGATACGCCCGGCCGGTCCGCGAGGCCGAAATCGCCGATCCCGCCACCGGCCGTGAACTCGTTGTCGCGGACGCGTGCTGGCCCGACGGACTACAGCACGGAATCGGAGACCCGGTCGCGATGATCCTCGAACCGGGAGACGCCGATCTATCCCGGCTCACCGAGATCGGTTTCCGAGTGTTCACGTCGGTAGAGGCATTACACGGCCATGCCGAACACCGGGCGGGATCGTTCGGTGAAGAAACAGGAATCTCGGTCGGCGAACCGGCTCCGCTTTCCGAAGAAACGCGTCCGAATCACATCGCTTCGGGTGCAGCGCCCGCGTCCGAGAATCAAGCTGCCGAATTCGGCCACCATATCTCCCGGACCATCGTGCGATGCCACAAGGAGGCGGGTTACCGTGCCAACCACTTCCTCCGGATGGTTGCCGAACTCGGTGCGGTAGAAGCTGTCCGAAAACTCCTTGCAGCTCCGGCCGTTTCGGAAGGGTTCTCTACGCTGTGGGAGGTCGGTCGCCTCGACCTCACAGCCGAGGCAGCGGTCCTCGACGGACGCTTCAGCACGCTGTTCGACGAGCACGAACGGGAGATCGCGCGGCGACGACTGGAACAATTCGGCTTCGTTCCCGACCGAGTGGCCCTCTGAGCTCTTCATCCGCGAGAGGGCGGATCGTCGAAACGAGCCCCAGGCGTATCGAGTCCCAACCCGACCACCGATGGAGTCTGATAAGCGAGACCGGTCGCCGGATGCCCCGCGACCGCCACCTTCACCGAATCCATCGATGTGGGTCAGGCTGAACCTGCGCAAATCAGGCAATCGTGCAGCCCCTCAGTCTGTGCTCCGCCGTTGGCGACGAAGCCAGATCAAATACGGGATTCCGCCTGCCACGGCGCAAACCGCGGCAATGGGTAAGCCGAACAGCAGTACCGCGAGAATCGGATAGACGGTGGATGGAATCACGACCGCCGATGAGGCCAGGATCAGTGCGACCCCCATCTGCCGGGTGATCCCACGAAACGCGGCCAGCAGTGCGCCGAAGACCAGTGCGGCGAACGCGGACCACCACCACACCGAGGCTTCGAAACGGTCGTTGACCGAAATCAGAACGAACAACAGCGAGAACACCAGGACCACGGTCGCGAACCCGGCCGGCCCGAACCAGCCGTGCAAGGCCCTCCGTTCCGGGTCGGCCGTCCCACCGCGACCGGAAGATTTCATGCGATCACGCCGGCCACGATAACCAGTAGACCTGCAGCCATGAGACCGCAGGCTGCGCCGCGAACCGCGAGCGATCCCGATCGGGCCAGCAATATCGCCATCAGCAGCAAGGCAGCGAGAAGCGTCGCAGCCGCCGCCGGCGCCTCGGCATCCTCAGGGACATTCAGACTGGACATAACCGCGGCAACCGGAAGGATCAGCGCGTGGGCGAGCGCGAACGCGCACGGAAATGTCAATGTCGCAGTAACCCAGTACCGCTCCTCGGACTCGAGCGACAGCCTTTTCATGCCAGCGGCCGGTCCTCGGGCGTGATCGGCACGACGATGGGCGGGTCGTCGACTCCTCCCATGGCAGTGCCAGGGAACTCGAATATCGGTGGGAAGCCCGGAGGTTGGTCACCCGGATATTCGTGAATGTATTTGAATTTGTCCAGTATTTCCGGATCGGAGCCGGGTATCGGGTGATGGAATGGAAGGTTTTGGAGTGCGCCGGTTTCCGCCGCAGTTACGGCCGGGTCGATAGCGACCTCGTTGACGTGTCCGTTCTCGTAGGTCTGGTAGACCTCGAGTGACGGGTAGTCGGTTCGTGTCCCGTGGACAGTAACCCCAGTTGATCCGGGCGCGCCAGGTTCGCCCTGCCCCGGCACAAATACCAGATCCCCATTGACTGTCCACACTCCGCTCGGATCAGGCGAGTGCGGATTGGCAGCGTCGTAGTTGATTCGTACCGATCCGTCGGCCGCCTGCCAGACTTGGGCCTCCGGCTCGGCCACATCGACTTCGCCGTCCTCGGATACCGATGGGTTTTGCCTCATTACCACCAGACCGTTCTCATAATCGATATACGTGGTGATTCGCGCCTGTTCGGGATCGAAATCCGGGTCGTTGGTCCGATTGTCCCCCAGGTCCTTCGGGATGTTGAACGCCTTCTCCTGCTCGATCCAGTGGGAGGTGCGGACAACTCCTTGACCTGGAACCGGCTGAATCCTGACGACGCGGATCTCCGGGGAGGCCCCTTGATACTTCGGATCAGTGCTTTTGGGATTGAGTACCTCTGCTGTCGCCCAATCGGTGACACTGGTCGGCGGACGCCCGAAAACTTCTTGGAACGCCGCGGCTGAAGTACGGAGCCGTTCCGGGTCCGAGCGGGGATCATCCGCAACCGTAGCCGAGATCGACGCGTTGATCGTTGCGAGGGCCGAAGGAGGCGCCGCGGCGGCAAGAGCGTCGTTGGCCGCCGCAATTTTGGCGCCCCATTGTGCATCGAGTGACTGGAGGGTACCGACCAATCCGGACAGTCGTGCAAGCTGGATTCCCGACTCAGAATTCCAGTCCTCGACCCCGTCGATACTCCAATCATCCCCGACTGTGACAGGTGGAGAAACATAGTATTGGAATATCGATCGTATCTCCGATACCGGATGCGATATATCGCGTGCGGCAGCAGAGCATATGGCTGCCAATTCGTCATAGGCCGTGGCGATGGCCCTGACCTGGGATTGCTCACGGTCTGCCCGGCCTTCTGCCGCAGTACGTGCCTCACCGGTCCAGGCAAGCCCGTATATGGCATTTTGCATCCCATTGCCCGTTGTCGTGATCACATCCGCGATCGCGGTGGCATTATCGGCAACCTTCTGGAGCCCGGCGACGTCCCAGTTCAATACTTCCCCAGGAGTAGGCATACTCGTCTCCCTATCTCGGACTTCCGGAGTTTATATCGGAAACCGAATTCAGCCGGTTCGCCGCGTCCATATCGCTGCCCTGAAAGTTGTCAGCGGAAAACGAGAGCAAAGCCGCCAACTGACTGAACCTTGCTTTCAAAACATCTTTGGCGGTTCTACTACACGAGTCACTTCCATTGAGTGACACACCGATCGATGAGCCTTTCAGCTTCTCGGCAGCCGCTGTTGCCGCCAGCATAGGCGCACCGCTGATCTGCTCCGGGAGCAGTGCCATTGTCCCGGCTGCAGCACGCAGGTCTTCAGGGTCGAGCTCTACCGACATGGTCCCCCCTTCAGCTGCACCCACCCGCAGCGATCTCCGAACAACGAATACTTACGCGCAACCGTACACCGCGAGAATACCGTCGACTCGAGCACATTCCAGGGCATTATCACGCGCTTCCCCATGAGCAGCGGCAAGGACCGATCGAGTCGCTGCGTGATATCCGGCACGCGCTCGAGCCGGCCAGCCGGCCCTCCCGCGATACGAGCCCGGCCACCGAAGCATCCGCGAGGACAGTTCTGGCCGGGTTGCTCGGCGACGTCCAGCAGTGATCAACCGGAGCCGAGTTGTTCACTCCGGCTGAACCGTGAACGGTGAGTTCATCTATCGGCCGACGGACGGCTCACACCCTGGTCGGCACCTTTTCCTTGCCGCCCTTCGGCTCGTAGGTCTCCCAGAACGTGGCGCCGGCGATCCCCAGCGCCTTCGGATCGAAGACCGGGTCCACCCCGGCCCGCTGCTGTTTCTCGTAGTCCCGCAACGCCTTGTACGCGGGTTGCTGCAGGATGAGAATGCCGATGATATTGAGCCAGGCCATCAAACCCACCCCGATATCGCCGAGCGCCCAGGCTTCGGCCGCGGTCGATACCGAACCGACCACCACCGACGCCAGGATCAGTGCCTGCAAGACGACCGTCGCGACCGAACCCGCTGTCCAGCGCAGGACCGGAATCACCGCGGTGCCGTACTTGTTCAGCAGGAACCGCAGATTGGTTTCCGCGATGTAGTAGTAGGCGATGATCGTGGTCAGGCAGAAGAACGCCAGTGAGAGGGCGGCGAAGGTGGAGCCGGCGCCGCTCCAGAGTGTGTCGAAGCCGTGCTGGACGAAGCTGGGGCCCACGACGATATCGGAGGGTAGGACGCCGCCGTCGGCGATGACGGCTCCGTCGGCGGTCTCGCCTTCGAAGACCCGGTAGGCGCCGGTGGACAGGATCAGGAAACCGGTGGCGCTGCAGACGAACAGCGTGTCGAAGTAGACGGCGAACGCCTGGACGAATCCCTGTTTGGCCGGGTGGGAGACTTCGGCGGCAGCCGCGGCGTGCGGCCCGTTGCCCTGGCCTGCTTCGTTGGAGTAGATACCGCGTTTGACACCCCACATCACCGCCGCACCGATGATCGCGCCGAAGGCCGCGTCCGCGCCGAAGGCGCTCGCGAAGATCGTCGAGATCACCGAGGGGATTTCGGAGGCGTTCACCACGACGATGATCAGGGCGACGATCATGTAGCACACGGCCATGAACGGAACGACCACGGACGCGAAGTTCGCGATCCGTTTGACGCCGCCGATGATGACCACCCCCAGCACCACGGCCGTGCCGAGCGCGACCACCCACTCCGACAAGCCCCACGCCTGGTGCATCGCCGACGCCATGGAGTTGGACTGCACGCTCGGCAGCAGAACACCGGTGGACAGCACGGTGACCGCCGCGAAAACGAACCCGTAGACCTTGAACGTGGGGGCGGCCTTGGTGTGCGCCATCGCTTTGCTCAGGTAGTACGCGGGTCCACCGCGGTATTCGCCGGTGATCGGGTCGCGGGTCTTGTAGATCTGGCCGAGGGTGCATTCGACGAACGAGGTCGATGCGCCGAGGAAGGCCATTGCCCACATCCAGAACATGGCGCCGGGACCGCCGAACGCGATCGCGGTCGCGACACCGGCGATATTTCCGGTGCCGATCCGTCCGGACAGCGATATCGCCAATGCCTGGAACGACGAAACCCCCGCCGATGAACTCTCGCCCTTCATCATCAGGCGGATCATCTCGGGCACCTGGCGCAACTGCAGGAACCGGGACCGCACCGAGAAATAGATACCGGTCGCCAAGCACAGGTAGACGAGCGCGTCGCTCCAGACGTAACCGTTGACTACCTTCAGGAATTCGCCCAAAACGGAGGCTCCTAACGAGTTTGCGTTGGTTCGCATGCTCGCACAGGTGGCCGCCACTCATGTGTCTGTTTCATAACACTCGTGTAAGAAGCAGCTGGCAGGATAAGTGTTGTGCGACAACGGAACGGAAACGAGGCTGTGGAGTCGGCCGGTTGGTCACTGGTCGAAACTCGCAGGCTGTTCGATATGCTCGACAGCCCGCGGCCCGGGCACGGACTACTGGGGGTGAGCGACCCGGATATCCATCACCTCGACGGCAGATGGTGCATGTTCGTGGGCGCGATGAACAGCCGTTTCCGGGTGAGGCTGTACGAAGCGCGGCTCCCCGAGGGGGCCGATATCACCGATGACCGTTGGCGGTTTGTGACCGACAGCCGCGATCGTGCGGTCGCGCTGGGCGCACCGGAACGCGACGCCTGGGACAGCCCGGGGATGCATTCCCCCACCTACGTGCGCGGCACGGCGAACGACCGCACCGTGGAGCGGATCTACTACGCCGGGCAGCTCAGCCGCGCCATGAGTGGAAAGCGCAGCCGGTACGCGATCGGCTACCTGGAGCGCAGCGCCGGCGGGCAGTGGGTGCGGCACCCGGAGCCGGTTCTGTACGGGGACGATACGCGACCCAGCGCGATGGAACCGTACGTGCTGTGGGCCGGCGGGCAGTGGCGGATGTGGTATCTGGCGTGCGTCGGTGAGGTCGGCCGCGGGGAACTGCCGGACTACGAGATGCGGTACACCACGAGCAAGGACGGGCAGACCTGGGCGACACCGGAAAGGTTCGCCACTACGGTCGAGGGATTTTTCAACAATACGGTCGCCGTCGGCGACGCCGGATCCCGGATGATCGCGGCCCGCGGAACCAACCTCCACGGCACGGACCCGTTCCCAAGCCAGGGCCTCTGGCTGGCCGACACCACCGGGGCCCCCGGCGACCGCGCTTCCTGGCAACCCTTCGAACGACTCCTCGACACCGACACCGCCGCGGAACCCTGGTACGGCGGCGGAATCTGCGGCCCCGCCTGCGTGCTCGACGGCGAGGACACCATGCACATCTTCGCCACCGGCACCCACTCCCCCATTTCCTGGTACCGCGCGATCTACCAGCAGCTCCGCCGCCGGCACCCGATCGTGCCCGCCCCGTTCTACCTCGCCACCGCCCGCTTCACCTTCCGTCGCTCCCGGTGAGATCCACTGGGTTCCCGCCCCCATCGGCTGTCTCGATAGCCGGCGCGCAACCGCTGATTTCCCGCCGTCGATGACGCAGCACTGCGGCCGGACCTTCGGAAAGGCCCGGCCGCAGTGGCTTTCAAGCGACTATCTTACTTGCCGCTTCGTCTGTAGTACTCCTTCTCGATGCTCTCCCCGACCTCCTGGTCGATGTTCTTCCAGTACTGGAAAACGCGCGAGAGAACCGGCTCGACGACCCCGCCGAGGAGCCCGCCTGCCACAGTCTGGACCAGACGCTGCCGTTCCTCTTCGGAGTACACGTCGCGCACGAGCGTGTGGGCCTGGCCGAAGTCGTCGTCCTCGGCGTGCAGCGAGTAGGCCGACCGCACGAGTTGGCCATCGGCCTCCCAGCCGTTGTCCACCGGGCCCTGCTCGTCCTGGTAGGCGCGACCGTAGGAGTTCGGCGCGTACACCGGTGCGTCACCGGAGTGGTGGTACTGCATCGCGCCCTCCTTGTCGTAGGAGTTGGTGGGCGTGACCGGGCGGTTCACCGGGAGCTGGTTGAAGTTGGTGCCCAGCCGGTGCCGCTGCGCGTCGGGGTAGGAGAAGATGCGGCCCAGCAGCATCTTGTCCGGGGAGACGCCGGTGCCCGGGACCGTGTTGGAGGGGCTGAACGCGGCCTGTTCGATCTGCGCGAAGTGGTTGACCGCGTTCTGGTTCAGGGTGAAGCGGCCGACCGGGATACGCGGGTAGTCCTTCTTCGACCAGGTCTTGGTGAGGTCGAAGGGGTTGAAGCGGTAGGTTTTCGCGTCCTCGTAGGGCATGACCTGAACTTCGACCCGCCACGACGGGTAGTCGCCGTTCTTGATCGCCTCGAACAGGTCGCGCCGGTGGAAATCGCCGTCCTTGCCGGCCAGTTCGTCGGCTTCCTCGTTGGTGAGGAATTCCATGCCCTGCTCGGTGAGGAAGTGGTACTTGACCCAGAACTTCTCACCGGCCTCGTTGACCCACATGTAGGTGTGCGAGGAGTAACCGTTCATATGGCGCCAGGTCCGCGGTAGACCGCGATCGCCCATGAGGTAGCTGACCTGGTGGGCGCTCTCCGGTGAGAGAGTCCAGAAGTCCCACTGCATATTGGCGTCACGCAGGCCCGAATCGGGGGTGCGCTTCTGGGAGTGGATGAAATCCGGGAACTTCATCGGGTCGCGGAGGAAGAAAACCGGGGTGTTGTTGCCGACGATATCGAAGTTGCCGTCCTGGGTGTAGAACTTCAGCGCGAAACCGCGCACGTCGCGCCAGGTGTCGGGCGAACCGAGCTCGCCGGCGACAGTGGAGAAGCGGGCCAGCATCGGCGTCTTGGTGCCGGGCTGGAACAGCTTGGCCTTGGTGTAACGCGAGACGTCCGCGGTGATCTCGAGCTCACCGAACGCGCCGGACCCCTTCGCGTGCGGGCTGCGCTCCGGGATCCGCTCGCGGTCGAAGCGGGCGAGCTTCTCGACGAGCGCGACATCGTGCAGCAGCAGCGGGCCGTTCGAGCCCACGCTCAGCGAATGGGCGTCGCTTTCCCGCGGCGCGCCGGATTCGGTGGTCGACGGTTTCGAGGAGGTGTGGTCGGTAGTCATGAAATGTTCTCCTGGGTGAACTGTTCGAAATGGTGTCCATGAACCGGCCGCTCCGGGCGGAGCGACGGTATCGCCCGTCCGGTGGCGGGGCCCGTGCGGCACGTCGAGCACACGCCGCGGAACATCACCTCTGCCTCTTCGACGTCGAATCCGTGATCCTCCGAAGGGTCGAGGCAGGGCGCGTCACCGACCGCGCAGGCGACGTCTTCGAGCCGCCCGCAGATCCGGCACACCATGTGGTGGTGGTTGTCGTGCCGGTGGATCTCGTACCGGGCCGCACTGCGCGCGTCGATATCGACACGCCGTAGCAGGCCCGCGCCGGTCAAGGTGTTCAAACCGTCGTAGACGGCTTGTTTCGATACGGCGCCGAGACGTTCCCGCACCGCGGTGGTGATCTCGTCCGCTTCGGCGTGCGGGTGCGCGGCGACGACCGCGAGGGTCGCCACTCGCGGGGCGGTGACGCGCAGACCCGCTCGGTGCAGATCGGCACGCCACCGCTGTCCGAGGTCGTCCTGGTGCGTCGGTGACATGACCCCACCATACCGACAATCTGGAATCATTCAAGTTTTGGAGTGGATATGACGTCTGAGATGGCCAGGCTATGGGTCTCGATCGTCTGCCTTTGGTGGACTCCACATTCCCATGACGTAATACCAACCGGCCCTATGAAGAAGCCGTGGTTATCGTCCGCGTTCGGTGAGCGCGCAGTCGCAATCGCGGGATCGGCGCCGGCCGCTTCCAGGTATTCGGCGGTGAGTTCGCCGCCGAAGCCGCCGCCGGCTCGGCCCGAACCGGAACTACCCGGCGCTCCCCGCGGTGAGGCCGATGCCGGCGGCGAGATCGGTGAGAACGGCGTCGAACAGCACGTCCGGATCGCTCACCGGCATCGGGTAATTACCGAACACCTCGAGCGTCACGTGCCCGTACAGCCGGACCCATACCGTCATCATCAGATACGCGATTCCGAGGTCGAACTTCTCGGCCGGGAATTTCTGTTCCGACCCCGCCAGCAGCGCGAGGAGTTCGGTCTGGAACGCGATGAGGTCGGTGCGCAGCGCTTCCGGGATCGATTCGACCGGAGGTGGCGCCAGATCGTAGGCCGCCAGGATCTTACCGGCGGCTTCCAGGAAGACCAGGCCGAACGATTCGTCGAATCGGCGTATCGTGCCCGAAGCGTCTTCGGTGGGAGAGGCGAAGACCAGCGTGAATTCGTTGCGGTGGGCCAGGGCCCAGTGCCGGAACGCGCGGCAGATGGCGAACAACCGGACCACGCCGTCGTCGGGCAGTTCGGCTACCTGCGCGGCGAGGTCGTCGGCGAGTTGTTTGCAGATATCGCGACGCAGGGCCGCGAGGAGTTCTTCCCGGGACCGGTAGTAGCGGTAGAGGGCGGGGGCGGTGATGCCGAGTTCACGCGCGATGGCGCGCAGGGTCAATGCCTCCGCGCCCCGCGAGACCAGGAGCTCCGCGGCCACGCGCCGGATGTCCGCGTCGCTGACCGCGGGCATCCGGCCCCGCCGGGCGGGTGGTGTCATTCGTAGGCGACCTGCCAATTCTTGATGCCGTTCAACCAACCCGACCGTAGCCGAACGGGTTCGGAGACCTGACGCAGGTTCGGCATCACATCGGCGATGGCGTTGAAGATGAGGTCGAGCTGCAGGCGGGCCAGGTTCGCGCCCACGCAGTAGTGGGTGCCGGTGCCACCGAAGCCGACGTGCGGGTTCGGGTTACGGGTGACGTCGAACTCGAACGGCTTCTCGAAGTGGTCTTCGTCGAAGTTGGCCGAGGAGTAGAACAGGCCCACCCGCTGCCCCTTGGTGATGGCCTGCCCGCCGATTTCGGTGTCTGCCAGGGCGGTCCGCTGGAAGGCGATGACCGGGGTGGCCCAGCGGACGATCTCGTCGGGGGCGGTGCGCGGGCGCTCGGCGCGGTACAGCTCCCACTGATCGGGGTTGTCGACGAACGCCTTCATACCGTGGGTGGTGGCATTACGGGTGGTCTCGTTACCGGCCACGGCCAGCAGGATGACGAACCAGGCGAACTCTTCCGAGCTCAGCGCCTCGCCGTCGATATCGGCGCTGAGCAGCTGGGTGATGATGTCGTCGGCGGGGCAGCCGCGGCGTTCCTCGGCGAGGTTCCAGGCGTAGCCCATGACCTGCGCGTTGGCCATCTTGTAGCTGTCGGCGTACTGCGGGTCGTCGTAGCCCATCATCTGGTTGGACCACTCGAAGAGTTTGCCGCGATCCTCCTGCGGCACCCCGAGCAGTTCGGCGATGGCCTGCAGCGGCAGTTCGCACGCGACCTGTTCGACGAAATCGCCGCCGCCGGTCTTCTTGGCCTCGTGCACGATCCGCTCGGCACGTTCCCGCAGCGCATCGCGCAGGCTCTGCACGGCGCGCGGGGTGAAACCGCGGGCGATGATGCGGCGCAGTTTGTCGTGTTCCGGCGGGTCGGTATTGACCAGCATGGCGCGCTGGATCTCGATCTCGTCGCGGGTGATCTCGCCGTTGAAGCGGATCACCGCGGTGTTCTCGTGGGTGGAGAAGACCTCGGAGTTCTTGGAGATCTCCTTGATGTGGTCGAGCTTGCTGACCACCCAGTAGCCGCCGTCGTCGAAACCGCTGACGCCTTTGGGCTGGTCGACCCACCAGACGGGCGCGGCGCGGCGCAGTTCGGCCCATTCCTCGATCGGCAGCCGAGCGGCGAGCAGGTCGGGATCGGTGAAATCGAAGTCGTGGGACAGGGACGGTGCGGTCACTATGCCTCCTTGCAAGAACACTGTCCTCGTGAGTGAACCACACCACACCCCCATTTGTGAACACCCTTTAGTAAATGGCGTTCACATATCTTTGCGCCCCGCCGGTCGATCACCGGTTCGGCGCCGCACCGCCGCCGAACCGGACCGTCACCGCCGGGCCGTTCGGGCCATCAGGCCGCTCGACCAACCGCTGTGCGCGGTCCACCGCCCAGGCATAGCGCGGATCCGGACTCAGGGCGTTCTCGCGCAGACCCGCCTCGGTGAATTTGATGACGTGTTCGTCCCCGTGGTCGACCGCGCGGGAGATCAGCTCGTCCCACGGCGGGACATCGGCCTGCTGGGCATGCCTCGCAGCCTCGGCCTCACCGGACGAGTCGGTGGTCGCGGCCATCAGCAGCGTCACCTGCGCCTGCCATACCGCGGCCAGCGTGGGCTCGTACAACTCTTCGGGCAAATGCGGCAGCACCAGGCGTGCCGCGGCGGGAGCGGTCACACCGTGGATGAGCGGAATCGGGAACTGCGTCACCGCGTGCGCACCGCAGACACCGGCGAAGTGGGCGGTCATCCGGGAAAGCAGCCCTTCGGCGCGCTCGGGAGCGAGCGCGGTGAGGGATTGCTGGTAGCCGGGCATGGTGTTCGGTGTGCGCAGGCGCGCCATCGGCTGCGGTGGGCTCTCCGGCTCCGGCAGCCTGGGCACTCCAGCGATCGCGGCGGCTACGCCGGACCTTCCCATCAGACGGCCCGGGCCGGGCGCATCGATGAACCGTGCGGCCCAATACCCCAGCGCCCGGGCCAGTTCTCCCAGTTGCAGCACGGTGGGTTGATCGGTGGACGACAGCCCCCGGACGGCGTGCGCCGTCCGGATCAATCCGTGCGTGAGGCCGGTCATCGGCCCGGGCAGCAAGCGGGGCCACCAGCGCACCAGCACCGCACGCCAGCCATCGTCGGCCATCTGGCGCCGGAACAGTTCCTCGAAATCGCCGGCCCGCCCGATATCGCCGAGCGCGGCGCGCCAGTCGGATTCCGCGTCGGTGAGCCGCTGGTACGGCACCGGCGGTTCGTGATGCGGCGCGGCAGCCCGGTAGACCGCGACCCAGTCCGGGATCGCGGCGGCGTGACCGAGTACCGCCAGCGCTTCGGCGGCCATCGGGCCGTGATTGGCCAGATCACCGCCGCCCAGATTGCGCTCGTATCCGAGATCGTCCAGCCGTTCGAGTGCGTCGTTGACCGCATCGCTGTACGCAGACATCCCTGCCCCTATTCACTTCGTAAATACGAACTGTTTGTAAATCCGAACATATAGGATGTCGTCATGCCGGACAAGACCCGCACGCCGAGGCAGCCGACCGCACAGGAGATCACCGAACTGATCGGATTCCTCCCGCTGGTTGCGAACTTCTTCGACAAGGCACGCACGGATATGCCGGCCGAATACCTCGAATCCTTCACCGCGCACCGGCTCACCCCCCGCCACGGCGCGGTCTGCGTACAACTGGTGGCCGAGGACGCGATCAGCGTGGGCGAACTGGCCGGCCGGATGGGGCTGGCGCTGTCCACGGTCAGCGAATTGGTGGGCGACCTCGACCGCGCCGAATGGGTACAACGGCGACCCGACCCCGCCAACCGGCGGCGCACGCTGATATCCCTGCTGCCGGCCAGGCGCGCGCATGTCGAAGAATTCGTCGCCCGGCGCGCCGAGCCACTGCTGGCGGCCATGGCCACGCTCACCACGGAGCAGCAGGCAGGTTTCCGGGCCGGGCTGCGAGCCTGGGCCCACGAGATCCGGAACTGGCGAACGGAACCGGCGCCGGGCAGCGCTTCATCGCGCTGACGTCCTCGGGCCCTGCACCCCCGCTTCTGGCGCCGGGCAGCGAATCGCCCGAATCATTCGCTGACCCGACGACTCGACCGCCGTTGCGAGTCTTCATCGACGACGCCGTCGCGGCAATGCCGGACGAGTCCGGTCGGCGCGCCCCGGGTACACGACCCGTGCGATCGGCGAGCACCAGCAGCATGCTGTGGTCCACGCACCGGCACCACTGCGACCTGCCGACGCGGAAACCGCTCGCGTAATCACCGCCGACCCAACAGCTAACCAACGGCAATATCGCGCGCCCCACCCGGAGGCCGGCGAATGGTCGCGCCGGAATCGGATTCTCCGGGTATTCAGCGCGGTTACGGCGGTCTACTCTGGTATCCGCATGAGCATGACTCCCACAGCCCAGGAGGACGCAGCGCATGACAACCATGGAAATGCCGCACGTCAGCGAATGCACAGTGAACGACTGCTCCTACAACAACCACGACGGCTGCCACGCCTACGCCATCAACGTCTCCGGGCAGAACGGCAGCGCCGATTGCGCGACGTTCATCCCGTTGGCGGTCAAGGGCGGACTGGACACGGTCACCAGCATGGTCGGGGCCTGCCAGCGCGCCGACTGCGCGCACAACGCCGATCTCGAATGCACCGCCGGTGAGATCCGGGTCGGCCCGGGCAGCGGGGATCACGCCGCACGCTGCATGACCTACACACCCGGCTGACCACGCGACCACCGGCACCCGGCACCCGGCACCCGGCACCCGGCACCCGGCACCCGGCACCCGGCACCCGGCACCCGGCACCCGGCACCCGGCACCCGGCACCCGGCACCCGGCACCCGGCAAGGAGGTTCACGGTCGGTCCGGCGCTCGGCAACTTGCCGGTATCCGGCCGACCGCGAATCGCCGCGTCGGTATCAGCGCTGGAACATTGCCTGCCACGTTTCCTGGTACCGGGTGACCGCCGCCGGGGTGAGTGCGGCGGTATCGGGAAACGGCACATCCTGCGCCCGCGCCACGGCACCCTCGATATCGGGTAGTGCGGCGGCATAGCCGCTCGACAGCGCCGCCTGCCCTTCTCTGGTCACCAGGAAATCGGCGAGCACCTGTGCGGCGTTCGGATGCGGCGCGGCGGCCAGGACATGGCTGTACCACGGTGTGCCCCAGGCGGGATCGGGCAACTTCCAGTCGACCGGCGCCCCGGCCGCCTGCTCCCGGACCAGCGGTTGAACCATGGGCGTGGCCACGATCTCTCCGGAGTTCAGCGCCTGCGCCACGCCCAGCGCGCTCGGGTAGATCCGTGGCTGCTGCGCCGCCAGTTTCTCGGTGAAGGCGGGATCCCAGTTCCGGTCGAAGAATTGGTACTGATCGACCACCGCGGCGAAGCCGCTCGGGTTGGTCACCCCGATCCGCCCGCGCAGGGCGGGATCCAGCAGGTCCGCCGGCGTCTCGAGTCCGCCGGGCAATGCCGCGGTGTTCCAGCCGAGCCCGAATACCGCGGCGCTGGTCAGGAAGAACTTGCCGCCACGGATACTGCGGCCACGGCCGTAGGCCGGATCATCCAATGACGGACCCATGGGGTCGACGGAGTACGCGCCGGATTCGGCCGCGGTGGCGGTCCAGACGGGGTCGGAAGTCATATGCACATCGGCTGTACCTCGGCCGGTGCGGTGTTCGGCCTCGATCCGGGGGTTGATCTCCACATCGGTGCCGCGGGTGAACTCCAGGGTGATCCGCGGGTATTTCCGCTCGAATGCCACCTTCAGCTTCGCGAGGTTGTCCGGGTGCTGGGTCGAGTAGAGGTGCACACTGCCTTCGTTTTCGGCCGCTGCCACCACCGCGGACCAGCCACCGGACACCGGCAGATTCGCCGACGGAGTGGAACCACCGCAGCCCGTGCCCGCAACCGCGACTGCTGCGGCGCAGGCCGCGATGAGAGCACGTCTAGAGAATGAGGACACCGAGACCTCCAGAACTGAATTGATATTAGTTCAGTAACGTAAGAGGCTGGGGTCCCGGTGTCAATGCCTCGCCCCGCGATTCCATCCACGCCGGGCGAACGCTCCCGGATCACGACGGAACCGGGTCATCCGCTATTCCGCTACAGGCCCTGCGGCCCTTCCGATCGCAGATCGTCGACTTTGCGCATCGCGGCACGCAACTCCGCCAGCCACGGCTCGGTGTGCTCACCCACCAGCTTCACCGCCCACGCCAGAGCGTCTGCCCTCGACCGTGCCACCCCGGCGTCGACCAGCGTGTCGAGGACCTTGCGCTCGGGTTGCCGCAGCCGCGTCATCACCGGAACAGCCAGATGGGTGAACATGGTTCGCTGTCCGTCGATCGAGACGCCCCACGCGACACTGCGCCGGTAACGGTGCTGCGCCTCGTCCGCGATCTGCATCCGCGCCGGCCGGGTCGATTCCCGGAACCGGGCGATCGCGCCCTCTTTGGTCGCCTCCGGAACCGGACGGGCCGCCTTGCCGCCGGGTTCCGCGTCCGCCGTCTCGTCCGGCTTCGGCAGCGGTAGTTCGCCGATCACAACGATCTCGTCCCGGTCGATCTCGATCGCCGGCGCTCCGGTGAACCATTCGGCGGGCAAGCGACCCGCGAACCAATCGGCGATATCGCCGGTTTCCGGTAGGTCCGCCTGCTGCCACCCGCCCGGCCGGCCGAATCCACGCCCCCGGTGTCCATTCCTCATGGGATCACCTTCTCACTAGCAACGATTACTTGATTACAAGATTACGCCGTAATCGGTACGGCCGGTTCCGCCCAGCGCGAACATCGATCTCGAGAGTTCCGCGGGCCGTTCCGATCCGCACATTGCGGAACGTTCTCTCCTCCGCGTGTCTGTTCCGACTGCGCCGGGCCGCTCCGTATTCTGCGGCTGACCAGGCAGTACCCGCCTCACAAAGCGAGGACTCATGGCATCCGGAGCCGGCGTCGAAACCACCGAAGCGACACTGCACGGGAGCGGAACGCCCGGTATCAGATGGGCAGGCGAGGTGAGAGGCGGCTCCTGATCGCGCCGGCGGTTCCGGCACCGATGCTCGCCGTGGCGGGCGGGGCGCCGGACAGCCCCGAGTGGGCGGTGGAGATGAAATGGGACGGGGTCCGCGCGATCGCGGTCTGCCGCGACCGGGCCTGCCGGCTCTACAGCCGAAACCGACGCGAGATCACCGGCTCGTATCCGGAACTCGTGGCCGCCCTGACGGCCGGCGCCGGTGCGCGCGACCTCGTTCTCGACGGTGAGATCATCGCGCAGACACCGGCCGGCACACCGTCGTTCGCGCTGCTACAGCGCCGTATGCACGTCGCGCGGCCGGGCGGCGCGCTCGTGCGGGCCGTACCGGTTCAGCTGTTCCTGTTCGATGTGCTCGTCGACGACGGCGAGACCGTGACGGGCGAGCCGTATCTGCGGCGCCGGGAGCGGCTCCAGCAGCTCGGATTCACCACCGCACCGGTGCAGACACCGCCGTACTGGGTCGATGTCGGCGCGGAACAGATGATGGCCGCCGCCCGGGACAACCACCTCGAGGGCATCGTCTCCAAACGGACCGATTCGGTATACCGGCCCGGCCGGCGCTCCCCCGATTGGATCAAAACCCCGTTCCGCCGGACCACCGAAGCGATCGTCGCCGGCTGGACCTCCGGCAGCGGGTCGGTATCCGGGTCGTTCGGGTCGCTGATCCTCGGCGCACACGACCGGGCAGGCGATCTGGTCCACATCGGCAATGTCGGCACCGGGTTCACCTTCGCCGACCGGCGTTCGCTGCGCGCCCGGCTCGACGAACTGAGCCGCGCCGAACCCTTGTTTCCGTTGACATCCACACGCGGCCGGCCCGGAACTCCGCACTGGGTGGAGCCGGTACTCGTCGGCGATGTCGAATACCGCGAGTACACCGGAGACGGGCTGCGTCATCCGAGCTGGCGTGGTCTGCGCACCGACAAATCGTGCGAGGAGGTGCTCGTCCCGGAATGATGCGCGCTGGAAGCCGAACCGGAAACACCCATGGCCGAAGCTATTTCGTCAGCGTCGGATCGCCCCACACTCCGTTGCCCAACTGGGCGCAACTCGACGAATCGCCATCCAGGAGAGTGAAGCCGATCGTCAGATTCTCCACACCGGATACCGGGACCTCCACCTTCGGCGGTGTGCCCACACCGATATTTCCCGAGGTGAAAACGGTTTTGCCATCGGCGACCACCGAGAACTGCAGGGTGGAATCCGTGTCGCCGCCGTCGGCCACACCGATCACCGAGGAAAAGCGCGACCATTCCCGGTTGAGATCGTAGGTATGACTCACCTCGGTGCTGCAGCCGCTGAACTGCTGGTAGATCGCGTGCGAATACGGAACACCGTCGACCGTGAGGGATCCGGTATAGGCCGTGGTACCGACCGGGGGCAGTTCGGCGAGGAACTGCTGGGTGGCGCCGGCGGTCGTAGCGGGCGGGACCGGCGCGGGCGGCGGCGCGGTGGACGAGCTTTCCGTCGTGGTGGCAGGCAGCGCGGAATCGGACTCGGCCTCACCCGAACCCGGGCCTACCACGAGTGTCACGACCAGACCCGCGATCGCCAGTGTCACACCGAGCCCTGAGACAAGCATCACTCGTTGGACAGGATCACCCGTACGGGCAGCCGGCGCGGTTTGCGCCGGCGCGGAGGGGCTCTTTTTCTGCCCGCGGGTGGCATCGGTGGGATCGGACACGCGCACACTCTTCTTCGCTGAACTCGCCGGAACCCGGACGGGCGCCGCAGCAGAGATATACCACGCTCGCCGGGCATAGGGAATCGGAGCGTTCGAGTCGGTGGATATGACGCGGGTCAGCGTAATCCGCTCACCGGGACCGATGGACCCCGGATGCGAAAGATACGGCAGGCTTTGGCAATTCGCCTGTATAGGACCAGACCGTTTCACTTTGCCGGTGGACCGGAGAAACGGTCCGGAAATCGGCGTTCCGGGCGCGCCCGATTCATGAACTCCGAGCGGCCGAAACAGTGCGGTCCGCGGTATCGACCGCCGCGGCACCGAAGGCGGAATACGGCTATTTCGATCCGGCCCGGAACAAACGCCCTTACCACAGATGCAGAAATTATTCCGGCCGGAGAATCCGGCCGGCTGTGTGCCGATTCACGGATGCCGGATACAGCCCGGTTGTACTGTAGGGTGGCTGCTGTACCTGCGCCCATGAGTATGCAGGCACAGCCGTCGCGGGATACCTGCTTTTCGCGTCGGAACCCGCGACACCGCCACCTCGTGTAGGCGCGGACATCGGTCCGATCGGACGTCGCGGTATCACCCCCGATGCCGAAAGGCGCACTGTATTCATGCCTGCCCACACTGCTGTCCCGCAGACCTTCGCCGAGCTCGGCGTATCCCCCGGAATCGTCGAGGAACTCACGGCCGCGGGAATCACCGCACCGTTCCCCATCCAGGCCGCCACCCTCCCCGACAGCCTCGCCGGCCGTGACGTGCTGGGCCGCGGAAAAACCGGCAGCGGCAAAACTCTGGCTTTCGCGATCCCGGTGGTCGACCGGCTCGCCGGCGCGAAACGCGCACCGAGCCGCCCGACCGGGCTGATCCTGGCTCCCACGCGCGAACTCGCCACCCAGATCGCCGCCACCATCACCCCGCTCGCGGAGAACCGCGGCCTGCGGGTCACCACGGTCTTCGGCGGAGTCCCGGTGAACCGTCAGATCAAGGCATTCAAACAAGGCGTCGATATCGTCGTCGCCTGCCCGGGCCGGCTCGAGGATCTGATGAAGCAGCGGGCGGTCACACTGGACGCCGTGCGGATCACTGTACTGGACGAGGCCGACCATATGGCCGATCTCGGGTTCCTCCCGGGAGTGACGCGGATTCTCGCGGCCACCCCCGCCGACGGTCAGCGCCTGTTGTTCTCGGCCACCCTGGACAACGGGGTCGGGAAACTGGTCGACCGGTTCCTGCGCGCGCCGGTAACCCATTCGGTGGACGAGGTCGATGCCGCGCCGCCCAAGATGGAACATCATGTTTTCGAACTCGCAGGCACCGCCGCGAAAAAGGACATCGTCCGGCTGCTGGCCGCCGGGAGCGGGCGGCGCATCCTGTTCATGCGCACCAAACACCACGCGCGCCGGCTGGCCGGTGAACTGAACCGCGTGGGGATCGCGGCCGTCGACCTGCACGGAAATCTCTCGCAGCCGGCCCGCGACCGTAACCTGGCGGCTTTCGCGGCAGGCACTGCCCACGTCATGGTCGCGACCGATATCGCGGCGCGGGGTATCCACGTCGACGATCTCGAACTCGTCGTCCACGTCGACCCGCCCGCCGAGCACAAGGCCTACCTGCACCGGTCCGGCCGCACCGCACGCGCCGGAACCGAAGGCACCGTGGTCACGCTCGTGCTGCCCGAACAGCGCAAGGATGTCGCGGCGCTGCTGCGCAAGGCCGGTATCGCCGTGCAGCCGCGGGCGGTGACCTTCGATTCACCGATTCTCGCCGAACTCTCCGACGGTTCCCTCGCCGACCTGCGCACTCCTGTGGAACCGCAGGCCCCCGCCGGCCGGCCGGAAGCGGCACGCTCCGGGAACCGGCCCGCCCGTGGCAAACGCGGATCGCGCGGTGCGCGCACGGGAGCGAACGGCCGCACCGAGACCTCCGGTTCGGACAACGGCGCGCGCTCGGGCGCCCGGACGGGACAACGCAACCGCCCGGAGGGCGCGGGTAACCGCGCCGGACAGCGCGACCGCTCCAGCGCCGCCGAACACGCCGGCGCCCGCGGAACCGGCGGCCGGCGTGCGGCGTCCGCGGGCCGCTCCGGACAGCGGGTCACCTCCGGCCACGAGACGGGCGGCGCGCCGGCGCGCAAACACCCCGCCGGCGCGAAGCAGTCCGCGCATACGTCCGAACCGGCGCGGTCGCGCGGGCCGCGCCGTCCCCGCCGGGCCACCCGCCCGGCGGGCTGATCGGTCCGCTTGTCCGCATCCCGGCGGGGCCGGCCGCCGGGGCTCGGACTCCCCGGGCAGGAGCCGTCGCGGGTCGAGCATCCGGCGGCTGCCTGGAAATGACGGAATACACCGCGAGGTGGGCATTCGGGCGGTCGATCCGGCGCACCTGATCGGATCGAGCCGGCCGGCCGACATTCGGACCGGGATCCCGGACTGCTGCCGGTGCGGACCGGTGTCGACCCAGCCCGCGAATGCCCGGCAACGCCGGCCGACCCCTGCCTCCGGAGCCGGCCCGACCGTCGTGTCGAATCCCCGGTGACGCGAAACGGATTCAAGGCGACGACGGCTCGACCGAGTCTCGGGCGATTCCCGGGCTACGGGTGGCGCACGGAACTCGATTATCGGTTCGCGAACCCCCTCGATATCACCGAAGTGACCTCATCGGGCCGAGCGGTAGATCGAAGGCCCGGATGAACCCGGGCACCGTCCGGCCGACACGTTTCACGGAGCGGAGGCCGGGTAACTCGCCGGACGATATATCTGCCGTGCGGTAGATGTGCCGATTCCCCGGACGATCGGAGCCGAGATGCCCGCCGAACCGAGTGTGCGTATCCCGATCCCCGTCGAGGACGTATTCGCCGTCCTCGCCGACGGCTGGCTGTACGCACTGTGGGTCGTGGGCGCCACACATATCCGGAAAGTCGACACCGGGTGGCCGGAAGTCGGCACCCGGATCCACCACAGTGTGGGCGTATGGCCACTGGCTCGCAGCGACACCACGACGGTGCTCGCGGTGGACCCTCCGCACCACCTCGAACTGGAGGCCCGGCTGTGGCCGGCCGGGGCGGCGCATATCTCGCTCGATCTCGTCGCGCTCGGCCCCGACAGCACCGAGGTCCGGATGGCCGAACGCGTCTGCCGGGGCCCCGCGCGCCTGTTACCCGGGACAGTCCAGGACCTGACCCTGATCCCCCGCAATCACGAATCCCTCCAGCGTCTCGCTTCCCTGGCCACCGGCCGCTCCCCCCGCCGCCCCGCCTGAGCGCGCCGTCCACCGCATTCGGCCGCCCACTGCCCGTTCCGACTTCGGCTCCCGAGCCATGACCCGCACCGTGGTCATTCGCCCGGGCCAAAGCCCGGCCGGCTTTCAACCGCCGGACTCGGCGGCCCGGGATCGTTCTGGACGCTGGTCCTGATGAGTCGGCTGCCCGAACCGCAACCGTGGACGGACCGGCGCGAGCGGAGGACTGGGCCCTGGCCGGTCCGCCCGCATTGCGGCCGCCAGTTCCCGGCATGCGGTGACGGCGTCGTACTCCGGCACCCAGCCCAGTTCACGGCCGGCCCGGCCGGCGGCGACGAGGCACGCGCGGTCGGCGAGTCCGAGCCAGGCCGGGTGCAGTGGTTGCAGCCCCAGCCGCCAGGTCGGCCCGGCGCCGGTGGTCAGCACCGCGCGCGGTACCGGCGCACGGAACCCACCGAACAGGGACGCCAGCGTCGGCGCCGAGAGAACGGGTTCGGCGGCGAGATCGAATGCGCCCACCGCGCGGTCGCGCAGTATCGCCCGGATCGCGGTGGCCACATCGGCGGCATGCACCAGTTGCAGCCGCAGGTCCTTCCACAGTGGTACCGGAAGCGCCCGGCAGCCGATCACCGATCGTGGCAGCCATGGACTCAGCAGCCAATCCCCCAGTTCGGCCGCCGCATCGCCCTGCACAATGCCGCACGGCCGGATCCGCGCGACCCGGATACCCGGCTGCCGATGTTCGAATTCGTCGAGTCGGGTTTCCAGAGCTGCCTTACCGAGGCTGTAGGCGCTGCCGGGCACACCGGCCCGCGGATGAGTTTCCTCGACGCGGGTCCACCGGTCCGCGGGTGTGTACGCGGCCACCGAAGAAGCGCATACCAGCTGCGCCACACCGGCCGCGACCGCCGCCCGCAGCACGTGTTCGGTGCCTGCCTCGTTGGTGCGGTTCATCGGCGGGTCCGTCCGTCGCGGATGTACCGCCCACGCCAGGTGGACCACGGCGGACGCTGCGGTGAACGCCTCCGTAAGGACGGGCACGGCGGCGGGGTCGCCGATATCGCAGTCGATCCACCGCGCCCGGGCGTACGGTTGGCGCGCGGGGGGACGACGGCGGGCGATTCCGGTCAGTTCCCAGTTCTCGATACCCGGGCAACGCAGCAGCGCCGTTCCCACACTGCCGCTGGCACCGGTGACGACGACCTTCACGAGCCCGGTGTGCCGGCGATCGCCACGACCGCACCCGTCCCCGGCCCCGTCGGACCGACGCTCGGATACGGCGGACCGATGTTGGGATACGGTCGACCGGCGCTGGGATACGGCGGACCGACGCTCGGATACAGCCGGCCGGCGCTCGGCAAGGATCGCTGCCGCGACCACATTCGATCCGTACCCGCCGACAACCGATTCCGGGTTACCCGCCTCGGATTCATACAGCCCGGATTACCATCCGAACCACAGCGAAACGTTCCCGCACCCGTCACGGCGGTGCGGGGAAACCGACCCCGCACCGGCTATGCGTATACATATACTGGCTGCATGCTCGATCCGCTCAGCCTCGCCGTCGGCGCAGGTCTTCTCGCAGTCGGCTGGGTCGTCGGCCGGTTCGGCCGGCGGCGAGGAGCTGGATCGGCCCGCAAACTCACCGCCCGCTGCGGCTGCGGCCATGATCTGGCCCTGCACGATCGCGCCACCGGAACCTGCCACGCCGAATCCTCCCGCCGGGGCACCCATGGTCTGCGTGAATGGGTGCAATGCAACTGCCGCCGCTATACCGGGCCCACACCGCTCGAGGATGTGTTCAGCTCACCGATCCTGCCACCGGAATCCTGAACCGGCCGCGGGCTTTCCACCTCCCGTCCATATCACCGACCGCGCGCCGGTCACCCGCGAGCGGCCGGTAGACCTGCACCGCGCGGTGGTATTTCCCCGCAGGCGGCCACCGGTCACCAGGCGTGCCCGCCGCCGCGAATCACGGAGGCGGGCACGTGTGGCTCGGGGAAGTCAGTGCGCGAGCACCGGTTCCCCCTCGGCGGGAGCGGGCAGGGTGGACGGCAACAGCACCGCCATCACCACCGCGCCGAGCACGAATACTGCTGCGGCCCAGGCGAAGCTCGTGGTGTAGCTTTCGATGGCCGATTGCGCGACGGTGATCCGGTCCGGCGTCCGCCCGGCCAGGTAATCGCCGGCCGCCGAGGCCGCGATCGTGCTCAGCAGCGCGGTGCCGATCGACCCGCCGACCTGCTGACTGGTGTTGATCATCGCAGAGGCGACACCGGCGTCATCGTGCCGCACCCCGGCGGTGGCGCTCTGGAACGCCGTCGACATCGCGGCGCCGAGGCCGAGGCCGAGCAGGATCAGGCCGGGCAGGATATGGGTGGTGTAGCCGGTATCGAGCCCGATCCGGGTCAGCCAGGCCATACCGAGCGCGGCCAGCGCGAACCCGCCGCTGACGGCCACCTTGGGGCCGATCTTCGGCAGCAGCAGCGACGGTGTCGTGGTGGACGAGACGACCATCCCGGCGACCATCGGCAGGAACGCCACCCCGGTCATGATCGGTGAATAGCCCAGCGTCAGCTGCATGTAGTAGGTGAGGAACAGGAAGATCGCGAACATTCCGATGCCCATCACGAATACCGCGAGGTAGGCGCCGCCACGGGTGCGGTCGAGCACGATACGCAGTGGCAGCAGCGGATGCGCCACCCGCGTTTCGAGCCAGACGAACAGTGCGAGCAGGGCCGCGCCGCCGACCAGGAAGGCGAGCGTCGCCGCATCGGTCCAGCCGTCGCTTTCGGCGTGGGAGAAGCCGTAGACGATCGCGAACAGGGCGGCGGTGACCACGGCCGTCCCCGGAATGTCGAGTTTGGGCCGGGTGCCGCCGGCATGCCGGGCCAGCAGCAGGACCGCGCCGACCAGCGCGACCGCCGCGAAGATCAGGTTCACGAACATCACCCACCGCCAGGACGCCCATTCGGTGAGCGCACCGCCGAGCAGCAGGCCGATGGCTCCGCCGGTTCCGGCGACGGCGCCGAAGATACCGAAAGCCTTCGCCCGTTCGGAGGGTTCGGTGAAGGTGACGGTGAGCAGGGACAGCGCCGCCGGTGCGAGCAGTGCGCCGAAAACGCCTTGGCCGACGCGCGCGGCGACCAGCATTTCGAAGTTGGCGGCCGCGCCGCCGACGGCGGAGGCCACCGAGAAGCCGAGTAGGCCGATGATGAAGGTGTTGCGCCGGCCGAACAGGTCGCTGAGCCGGCCGCCGAGCAGGAGCAGGCTGCCGAAGGCCAAGGCGTAGCCGGTGATCACCCACTGCCGGCTCGCATCGTCGAATCCGAGGTCGTGCTGGGCCTGCGGCAGCGCGATGTTCACCACGGTCGCGTCGAGCACGACCATGAGCTGGGCGACGCCGAGGACGGCGAGAACCCACCATCGCAGTGCATGTGATCCACGCCTGCCGGACGGTTTTTCCTGCGCGGATGGGCCGCGTTCGAACGTGGTGGTCATCTCGCCCCTTAGAAGAATGAATTATCCGGAGAAGGCTCTCCGCTTACCTGAACGCTAACACAATAACGGAGATGGTGGCTCCACTTAATCCCGGCGTTGATAGACTGCGACTGTGAAACCCGCCACGGCCTTGCGTAAACGGCGGCTGCGCGCCGATGCCGTCCGCAATCAGCAACGCATCGTCGAGGCCGCCCGTGAACTGTTCGCCGACCGCGGCCTCGAGATCTCCCTGGATGACGTGGCCGAACGCGCGGGCGTGGGAGTCGGCACCGTCTACCGCCGGTTCGCCGGCAAAGCCGAACTGATCTCCCAGGTCTTCGAACACCACCTCGGCGAATTCGCCGAGGCCGCCGAGACGAGCGCGCACCACCCCGACCCGTGGCTCGGCCTCGTCGAGTTCGTCGAATACGCCTGCCGCCATCTGGCGATCAACCGCGGATTCAGCGAGGTGATCCTCGAACTCGATCTCGATACCGAACGCTTCCACCGCATGCGCGACCGGATCAAACCGGCGGTCGCCGCCATCGTCGAGCACGCCCGGGCAGCGGGCGTGCTGCAACCCGATATCGAACCGTCGGATCTCTTCGCGATGATCCACATGGTCGACGGGCTCGCCGAATTCGCCAAACCGATCAATCCCGAGGTCTGGCGGCGCTATCTGGCCATCACCCTCAACGGCATTCGCGCCGATACCGTCGCGCGCCGGGACTTACCGGTTCGCGCACTCACCGACGACGAGGTGGACCGGGCCAAAGCCGCCCGCACAGCCCCCTGCGCCGGTCGCCGCCGCTGACGGCTCGCCGAGCCGTATCACTACCCCGGCCGATAGTTCACGAAGCGTGCGGGAGCGGCACACCCGGCCGGATCCGCCCGCCTATTCGGCGTCGAGATCGTCCAGCAGTTCCACTGCGGCGCGAGCGTATTCGCCGATCCACCGGTCGTAGATGCGTTTGATCGGCATCGGCGCGAGAGCGAGATGCCGTTCCCGTCCCACTTTACGGCCGGTCACCAACCCGGCCCGTTCCAGCACTCGCAGATGCTGCAGCACCGTCGTCCGGTCCAAGCCGGGAAAGAACTCACACAACCCACCCGTGGTGCGCGGCGCCTCCTTGAGCGCGTCGAGCATGGCCCGCCTGGTCGCCGACGCCAGCGCTTTGAACACGAGGTCGTCGGGATCCTTGTCACCAGCCGCAGACATGTTGTAAATTTATCACATGTCTGAACTGAAAGAACTTTCCTTCACCGTTTCCGGTCGCGTGGCCAAACCCTGCGCGGAGGTCTACGAGGCGGTCGCCGACCCCGAACAGCTTTCGAAGTACTTCACCACCGGAGGAGCCCGCGGCCGGCTCACTCCAGGAGCGGAGGTGAGCTGGGATTTCCACGACTTCCCGGGCGCCTTCCCTGTTCAGGTGCTGAAGGCCGATCCGCCGCGCACCATCGTCATCCAGTGGGACGGCGAGGCCACCACGGACGAGGCCGGCGCCACTATCACGACCTTCGAGTTCGAGCCGATCGACAACGACACTCGAACCCTGGTGACCATTACGGAATCGTCCTGGCGCCCGACCGAAGCGGGCGCGAAGAACGCCTTCGGCAACTGTGAAGGGTGGACCGGCATGCTGGCGGCGCTCAAGGTCTGGGCCGAGCACGGCATCAACCTGCGCGAGGGCTTCTACACATAGATTCGGCACCGAGACGTCCAGATCTGTCCCGGTCCACGAGCGTGCCCATGCTGTCCGGCGGAACAAGGGCAGGGCACACGTTTTCACCGAACTCGCCGAGCGTGCGCGGAGTTACCTTCCGGCCCATGCCGATCGAGCGTCGGCCACGACTGCTTGTCAGCTCCGGGGACTATCATTCTTCAGATGTCGTTGCCGAGTGATATGCCTGCCTTCAACAAATCCGTAGTCGAGAATTTTCGCGCCAACGGCGGGAAGATCACGATGGAAGGAATGCTGAAAGGATCCGACCTGGTCCTACTGACCACTGTCGGTCGGCGCAGCGGCCGGCAGCATATCGTGCCACTCGCCTATCTGACCGACGGTGACGACCGAATCGTGTTGTGGGCGTCCAATATGGCCGCAGCCGAGCATCCGGCGTGGTACCGGAATCTCGCCGCCAATTCGCAGGTCATCGTCGAACGACCCACCACGGCGGGAATCGATCTGTTCACCGGTACCGCCCATACCGCCGACGGCGCCGACCGCGAGCGGCTTTTCGGGCTGCTGGCGGATCAGTTCCCCCATATGGCCGCGCACCAGCAGCAGACCGAGCGGGAAATCCCCCTCGTGGTCGTGGAACGGGTATCCGGACTGACCGGATAGGTCGCCCACCGGCACACGGTGCGGGGGCTACCGGCGCCGTGCGCCGGGCCGACTCGGCGCCGTCGGTACCCCGGCATCGGCCACCACGCCGGTCTCCGCTGTGCCTGTAACCGGGATATCCCCCCGGGAACCCGGCCGGTTCCAGCGTGCCCCGCTATCACCCCCGGTCCACGGTTCCGGCTGCACCCGCGGTGATTCCGACGACCGGGGACGCGTAGTGCCGGACGTGGTCGTGGCGGGGGCCGGAGCGGTGCCGGGCGGAAGGAGACCCGCCGGGCGGCTGCACCCGACCGGCGGGCCGCCGGGGCGCGGGGGCAATCATGGACCCATGAACAGCAGTGATGTCGCACGCCTCGTCCACGAGGTCCTGGACGCCGTCACCCACGGTGAACCGGATGTCGCCGCGCCGGCGAGCTCGCTGACCGAGCTGGGCCTGGATACCGGCATGATCGACGAGATCGTGGACCGCGTACGCCGCGACCGCGCCGAGGTCGCCCGCCTGCGCCGGCGCGAGCAGGAACTCACCGCACTGTTCTCCAGCGCCCGCGATCTGGCCGAGGTGCGCGATATCGACGCACTGCTGGCCAGGTTGGTGGCGCGCGCCCACGAAATGATGGGCACTGACGTGACCTACCTGTCGGAATTCGATCCCACCACCCGTGACCTGCACGTCCGCAAGACGATGGGGTCGGTGACCCCGCAGTTCCAGGATCTGCACGTCCCCGCCGGGAAGGGGCTGGCGAGCCGGATCGCCGATACCCGGTCGGCACAGTGGGTCCCCCGCTACAGCGAGTACGTGGAGGGCACCCATGAAGACACCATCGACGATGCCGTCTTCGCCGAAGGGATCGTCTCCATCCTCGGGGTACCGATGCTCTCCGACGGCACCGTGCTCGGCGTCCTGTTCGCCGCGACCCGGCAGGAACACCGATTCACCCCCGAAGAGATCGCGTTGCTCTCGGCGCTGGCCGACCATGCCTCGGTCGTACTGCAGACCGCGAATATCCTCGCCCAGCTGCGCGAATCACAAGACCGCACCCGCGGTGCCCTGGACAAGCTGACCGCGCACCTGGAAGCCCGGGACCGGTCGAGCGCGGTCCACCAAGAACTCGTTCACGCCGTACTGTCCGGTGGCGGCTTCCCGCAGGTCGCGCGCACTTTGGCGGCGGCGCTGGACCGGCGGGTGACGATCGTCGACGCGGAATCCTTTGCGATCGCCACCTCGGCGGCCACGGACACCGAGCACGGCGCGGTGAGTCTGTCACCGGAAGTGCGGGCCGCGATCTCGCTGAGCCGGTCGAGCGGACACTGCCGGTCGGTCGAGAACAACAAATCGGTCGAGGCGGTGACCGCTGTCACTGCCGGTGAACTGTATTTCGGCGCGCTCCTGCTCACACCCGGCAGTGTCGAGCTCGGTCCGGTGGAGCGGCGCACGATCGAACGGGCAGCACAGGTCGCGGCTCTGCTCGCCCTGCAACAGCGGGCGGTCACCGACGCATACCGTCGTGAAAGCGGCGAACTCATCGCCGACCTGCTGGATTCCGCGCCGGACCGGCGGCGCGATATCGACCAGCGGATGCGCAACCACCGCCTGACGCCAGCCGACCTGAAATCGCTGCATATCGTCGAGGTACCACCGGCCCGGCGGGCCCGGGCCGAACGCGCCGCCGCCGGATTCGCCGGCGACGCCGGACTGGTGGGTGAGCACGCGGGCACCGTCGCCGTCCTCGGATCGGCTGCCGATCCGATGGTCTTCGCGAACGATCTCCGCGCCCAGCTCATCGGTGCGCTCGGCGCCCCGGTTCTCGTCGTCACCCCGCCGCGGGCCGCCGCTCCCGGTGAACTCCCGCGCCTGTTCCGCACCGCGCAACAGACTGTGCGCCTGCTGGCGGGACTGGGTATCGACGACGGCGCCGTCGCCACGGACGCCTACGCCCCGTACACCGTGCTGTTCGGAGCGAACCCGGAGGCCCTGCAATCGTTCCTCGACCTCACTATCGGCCCGGTCGTCGCCTACGATGCCCGGCACGGTACCGATCTGCTCACCACGCTGCGCACGTTCGTCCGGCACGAGTCGAGCCCGACGAAGACGGCGCGCGCGCTGAACTATCACACCAACACCATCCTGCAGCGTCTCGACCGCCTCAAAGCCCTGCTCGGCGCCGATTGGCGCCAGGACGAACACTTGTTCCGGATCTCGCTCGCCACCCGGTTGGACGAGTTGCGTTCGGTATCGGGCCGATGAAGGGCGGATGTGATGAGAGCACACCGAGCAGGAGGTTTCATGTGGTCCCACCATATGTCACCGGTTACAACGCCGCCGTAGCGTCGGTCTCGGCAGATTTTCCCCGGGGCCGCGGATACCGCGGAACCGCGATATGGAGGGCGCAGTGACCGTCAACAGCAGAATTCCCGGATTCAAGGATTCGTCCGTCGAGCAACGCCGCTCGGTGGTTTCCGAACGGACCGGGGTTGCTGTCGCGGACCTGAATGTCCTCGACCCCGCGCACGGTCTCGACACCCAACACGCCGATCACATGATCGAGAACGTGATCGGTGTGCTGGGTATCCCGGTCGGCATCGCCACCAACTTCCGGATCAACGGCCGGGACTACCTGGTCCCGATGGCGACGGAGGAACCCTCGGTCGTGGCCGCGGCGAGCAATGCCGCACGGATGGCCCGCGACCGGGGCGGATTCTTCACCTCGGAAACCGGGCCGGTGATGCAGGCACAGATCCAGTTGCTGGATCTGCCCGATCCCGAGGCGGCGCGGCTACGTATCCTGGAACACCGGTCGACCGTCGTGGACCTCGCCAACGAGCAGGACCCGACCCTGGTCCGGTTCGGCGGCGGCGCCCGGGATCTGCACGTGCGCCTGGTCCCCACCCGGACCGGTACCCACGTCGTGGCGCATCTGGTGGTCGATGTGCGCGATGCGATGGGGGCCAACGCGGTGAACACTATGGCCGAAGCCATCGCCCCCCGGCTCGCGGAGATCGCCGGGGGCCGTTCCCTGCTCCGTATTCTCACCAATATGGCCGACCAGCGCATCGTGCGGGCACGCGCCGTATTCGACCGCGACCTGCTGGGCGGGGCGCAGGTCGTCGACGATATCGTGCACGCCTCGGCGCTGGCCGAAGCCGACCCGTATCGGGCCGCCACACACAACAAGGGCATTATGAACGGCATCACCGCCGCGGTGCTGGCCTCCGGCAACGACACCCGTGCCGTGGAGGCGGGCTGCCATTCCCACGCCGTCGGCCCCGACGGCCGGTACACGGCGCTGTCGCATTTCGAGAAAACCGCCGACGGACATCTGTCCGGCGCCCTGGAGGTGCCGATGGCGGTCGGCCTGGTGGGCGGCGCCACCAAGGCGCACCCGGTGGCGCAGGCAGCGATCAAGATTCTCGGGGTGACCACAGCGACCGAACTCGCCGAGGTCGTGGTCGCGGTGGGCCTCGCCCAGAACCTCGCCGCCTGCCGCGCCCTGGCCGCCGAAGGTATCCAGCGCGGGCATATGAGCCTGCACGCCCGGACCGTCGCGGTGACCGCCGGCGCGGGCGCCGCGGAACTCGACAGCGTGGTCACGCAACTCATCCGGGACGGCAACGTCCGAGTCGAGCACGCCGAAAAGGTGCTCGCGGAGCTGCGGAGCCGGAGCTGATATGAGCCCGGACCTCACACCAGTTCGGCGCCCGGCGCCGCACCCGCACCCCAGGCCGGGGCTGCCGGCCACGGTCCAGGTTTACGAGGTCGGCCCGCGCGACGGCCTCCAAGCCGAAGCTGCCGTGGTACCGACGGCGGCCAAGGCCGAATTCTGCCGGCGGCTCGTCGCCGCGGGTGTTTCGGCCGTCGAGCTCACGAGTTTCGTTTCACCGCGCTGGATTCCGCAACTGTCGGATGCCGAAGACCTGCTGGATGGTCTCGATCTGCCGGGCGATATCCGCCAGGTGGTCCTGGCCCCGAACCGCCGCGGGCTCGATCGGGCGCTGGCCGCCGGCGCCACCGAACTCGCCGTATTCGTCAGCGCGACCGAGACCTTCGCGGCGAAGAACCTGAACACCACGGTCGGCGGCGCGCTCGACTCGGCACGCCCCGTGGTGGCCGGCGCCGCCGCGCACGGGCTCGCCACCCGCGCATATATCTCGATGTGCTTCGGCGATCCGTGGGAGGGCGCCGTCGACACCGGAGCCGTCGCCGATATCGCCCAACGCCTCTTCGATATGGGGGTGGCCTCGATCTCGCTGGGCGACACCATCGGGGTCGCCACTCCCGGACACGTCCACGACTTGCTGGAGGCCCTGTTCGCGCGGGGTATCGCCCCTGAGACGCTGGCGCTCCACTGCCACGACACCTACGGCCAGGCCCTCGCGAACGTCTACGCCGCGCTGACCGCCGGGATCACCGAGTTCGACAGCGCGGCCGGCGGCCTGGGCCGCTGCCCGTATGCCGCCGGCGCCACCGGCAACCTCGCCACCGAGGACCTCGTGTGGATGCTGCACGGGCTCGGTATCGCCACCGGCATCGACCTGGACGCGCTGGCCGGGATCTCCCGGTGGATGTCCACGGTGCTGGGCCGCTCCGGCCCTTCGCGAGTGGTCAACGCACTCGCCGCCTCCGCTTCCTGACCCGCCCCACCCTATCGACGCCGACGGAGTACCCATGCCCACCGAACCCGCGCCGCCAGTACCGGCGACACCGGCCGACCCACCTGCCCCCGCGCCGGCCCCGGGCGGCGAACACCCGCAGTATCTGGAGGTGTGGGGTGACACCGTCGTAGGCCGCCATCTCGCCGTCTCTGTGGTTATCGGCATCGGCGTGAGCCTGGCCGCGCTGCTACTGTCCGACCTGGCGTTCTCCGCGTTCGTGACGAACGAATCGCTGGCCGACGCCTACGCACTGCTGGTGGGTATCGCCGGATGCGTGGTGGCCGGAGTGGTCTGTGGACGGCTGTTCCGGCCGAAACGGATCGTGGTCACCGATGCGTCCGAGGACGCGGCCGTCGGCGAGGTCATCGCCGCATTACGCGAAGAACGACACGGCCTGGGATCGCCGGCCGATCTACCCGACCACACTCGGCGTGAACTCGACGATCTCGGGCTGCGCCCGCGGTTCGCCGCGGCCGAACGCGAGAACACCGGTGCCGTGTCATGAGCGCAATTCTCACCAGCGATATCGCGCTGGCCGTATTACTCGCCGTAATCGGCGCGATCGTCTTCTCGCTGATCGGAATGGTGTCGGGGACCGACGAAACCGCCACCATCGCCCCGCTTACCCTGCTGGTCATCCTGCTGGGCGCGCCGCCCGCGGCCGTGTTCACATTCTTCCTCTCCGGGGCCGTGGCCAAACATATGACGCATGCGGCGCCGACCACGCTGCTCGGCATACCCGGGGACACGATGGCGGTCCCGCTCATGCGCGAAGCGCGGATGCTGCGTGCGTTGGGCGTACCCCATATCGCACTCCGCAAAGCGATTTCCGCGGCGGTCATCGCCGCCGTGATCGCCGTCCCGGCCGCCGTCCTGTTCGCCACGTTGCTGGCCCCGATCGCCGACCACGTCCAGTCCGCCGCCCCGTGGCTGTTCCTGCTGGCCGCGATCGGCATCGCCTACGCGTCGCCCGGCAAATGGGCGGGAGTGCTCGCGCTCATACCGTTCGTCGTCCTCATCCTGGGCCTCAAACAGCTCACCGAGTCCTACGACATCGCACTCAATATCAGCTACTTCCTCGGTATCGCCGTCGGACCGCTGATCGCCGACCTCTTCTTGTCTCTCGGCCCACAGGGACGGGCCGAGATGACCCGCAGGGAACCGGCGACGGTATGGCTCGCACCCGATGTCAAAACCTGGAAGGGATACTTCCCCAATCCGTTCCGGATATTGGACCGCGGTCAGACCGGCTATGTCGCGGCCACCGCCACGGTGTCCAGTGCGACCTTCGTATTCAGTCCGGTCGCCATGACGGTCCTGATGGGCGAAGTGGTCGCCTCCCGGGTCAAACACGGCTACCGCCGGCTCACCTCGGTGATCGCCGCGCGTAACGGCACCACCGAATCGACCTATATCGCCGAAGCACTCATCCCGCTCATCGCGTTCGGGCTACCGTTGAGCCCGGTCGCCGCCGGGCCCGCCGCACCGTTGTTCAACGCCCCACCGGTTTTCACCACCGATGACGGCCACGGCAATATCGACAACCTGTCCACCGCGCTCACCAATACCGAATTTCTTTTCTACGGGCTCGCCGCCGTCGCGGTGGCGGTCCTGATCGCGTACCCGTTCGCGATGAACTTCGCGCACCGGGCCGCGAGTATCGTCGTCCGCTATGTGAGCCACGAGGCCATCATCGCCGCGTTCACCGGGCTGGTCGTGGTGATCAGTGTCTGGGAGGGCGGAATACTGGGTCTGGCCGTCACGCTCACGGTCGGACTGGTCGGCGGGCTGCTGTGCCGGTTCTTCAAGATCCATGCCGGGGTGTTGTTCATGGGCTACTACGTGGCGGTCTTGACCGTCCCCGCGATGCTCGCGCTCTGAGGACACCCGCGTCCCGAAGCACCGCGTGTACCCGCCGGGCGGGTACACGCGGTGTCTTGTGTCAGCAGGCGTTTTCTGTCGGCGGCGGGGTGGCGGGGTCGAAGTCGTCCCTGGGCCGCGTCGTGGGTATGGCGGGCGTGCCGGTTCAACCGGGCCGTACCGATCAGGTGGCGGACGCCGACATCGCCTTCTCGACCTGACCGGTGAATCAACCGCTCCTGTCATGAGTTTCGCCATCGACATCGCACACGGTTCCGGCGACCGATCCGAAGGGCACACAGAATCTCCACAATTGACTCCTGTTCTCTCCACACGGGGTAGCTAGGCTTCCCGACCATGGAACAGAAGGCACCGGCAGGGGGAGCGACGGCGCGGCGGATCCTGGTGGTGGACGACGAACTCACCATTGCCGAATCCGTGGCGGCGCGGTTGCGGGCCGAAGGGTTCACGGTAGAACTGGCCCACGACGGACCCACCGCGGTAGCCGCCGCCGGCACATTCCAGCCGGACCTCGTCGTCCTCGACGTCATGCTGCCCGGCTTCGACGGACTGGAGGTGTGCCGGCGCATCCAGGCCGAACGCGCGGTGCCGGTGCTGATGCTCACCGCGCGAACCGATGAAACCGATCAGCTCATCGGTCTCGGCGTCGGCGCCGACGACTATCTCACCAAACCTTTCTCCTTGCGCGTCCTCACTGCCCGGGTGCACGCGCTGCTGCGCCGGGTCGAGCGCGCCGGCGATCGGCCCGGCGCGATCACCGTGGTCGGCGATCTGCGGATCGACGCCGACCAGCGCCGGGTCTGGCGCGGCGGAGTCGAGGCGCAGCTGACCCCGCTGGAATTCGATCTGCTCGCCCGGCTGGCGCAGCGTCCCCGGGCAGTGCTGGCCCGCGAACGACTCCTCGAAGAGGTGTGGGACTGGGCCGATGCCGCGGGCACCCGGGCGGTCGACAGTCATATCAAGGCGCTGCGCCGCAAACTCGGCGCCGACCTGATCCGGACGGTCCACGGTGTCGGCTACGCCCTGGAGAGCAGATGAACACGATGCCCGGCACCGAGACCCCGAGCCGGTTGCGGCAGCTCGCCGGCCGGGTGACAGCGGTGCTGCCGCGGCCACTCGACCGGATCAGGTCCATCAAACTCAAACTCGCCGTGCTGATGACCTTCGCGGGCGGACTCGCCTTCGGCTACTTCCGCCTGCAGATCGGCTGGCTACCACCGATGACCACGCTCGCCGCAATGGTGATCGCACTGGTGTCCTCCCAGTTCCTGGCGCACGGCATCACCACGCCGCTGCGGGAGATGACGGCCGCGGCGCAGCGGATGGCCCGCGGGGACTACACGAGCCGAGTCCGGGCCTCGTCCCGGGACGAGGTGGGGCAACTGGCCGAGGCGTTCAACCGGATGGCGGCCGATCTCGCCGCCGCCGACCGGCAGCGCCGCGATCTGATCGCCAATGTCTCGCACGAACTGCGCACGCCGATCACCGCCCTGAGCGCCGTGCTGGAGAACCTGGTCGACGGGGTGTCGCAGCCCGATCCGAAAACCCTCGAAACGGCTCTCGCGCAGACCGAACGGCTCGGGCGGCTCGTCTCCGAACTGCTCGACCTCTCGACTATCGAGGCCGGCGCCGTTGCGCTCGACCGGGGCGAATTCGCGGTCGCACCGCTTTTCGCGGAGGTGGTGGCCGAGGCGGAGGTCATGACGGCGGCATCGGGTCGCGGGATCCGCTTCCGCAGCGAGACCGACCCGGCATCCGCATCCGTGTACGCCGACCGTGCCCGCCTCCACCAGGTGCTGTCGAACCTCCTGGACAACGCCGCCCGGCACGGCCCGGCCGGCGGTGAGGTCCGGCTCCGCGCCCGCACCCTGAGCGGCGACCTCGTCATCGACGTCGAGGACGACGGCCCCGGAATACCGCCCGCCCAGCGCGAGCACATCTTCGACCGATTCACCCGCGGCGGCCGCACCGACGGCGGCGGCACCGGACTCGGACTCGCCATCGCGCGCTGGGTGATCGATCTGCACCGCGGCTCGATAGCCGTCACCGACCCCGGATCCCGGATCCGCGTAATCCTCCCGGCCACCGAGCCACCCGACCACTGACCATCCCACCCGCACAACCCGGCCGCCGATCGGCTCCGGGGCGATAACGCACACCTTCAGGAGGGATCCCATGCCCAGACGCGCCCAAGCGAACGACGACGGCCCGGAAAGGACGCTCCCGGTGAAGCCGGCGAATCCTGCTGAGCCCGGCCCCGCGCCGGCAACCGCGAAATCAGCGACGCCGGAAACCGCGGAAACGACCGCGAGCAGCGAATCGGCGGCGCCGGCCGAGCCGGCTGCCCCGGCGATTCCGGCCGGGTCGGCAGGAACAACCGACCCAGCGATACCGACCGAACCCGCCGGTCCCGCGACCGAACCCACCGGCCCCACGGGCCGGTCGGCTGATCCCACAACGCCGGCCGGGGCTCGGCAGCCCGATCCCCGCGCTGGTGATTCGGCGGAGCGCGTATATGGTTCGCCGGTCCCGGCCGACCCGATCGCGAGTTCTCCCGCCGAGCACGGAACTGCCGCGGATTCGATAGCCGATACCGCGGTCCGGGGTCCCGGCAGCCGGGCACAAGCGCTGCAGCCGTCCAGAGCACTCGGTACACCGGAATACCCGAGACCACCGGCCGTCCCGCCGCGCCGGCATCTGGTCGCCTACCCGGCGGGTGCTCTGCCCGCGGCGGCGATAACGGGTCTCGTCGCGGCAGTGGCCGTTCCGCTCTTCCAGCCCGGAATCGGCTGGCTGCTCGCGGGTTCCGCGGCGGCGGCCGCGGTCGGCACGGTTCATCGCCGGGCAAGCCGTACCGCAAGACCGGAGCAGGGGCATACCAGGAACTGGGAACGCGTGTGGTGGTCCGTCGCGGCGCTGGCGTTGCTGGCCGTCGGAACTTTCCGGGCCGCGGGCTGGTTGTTCGCGCTGTGCCTGGCGGCGGCGGCCGTGGCCGGGTCGCTGGCGGTGGTGGGCCGGCGTTCGGAGCGCGGGATATTCCGGGATGCACTGGCTGTTCCGCTGGCGTCGGCCGGTGCGGTTGCCTGGGCGTACACCGCCTCCGGGAAACGGCCCGGCGGCGGCGGGGCGCGTAATCGCAGGCTCGGGGGCTCCATCGCCGTCACGGTGCTGTTGCTGGCCGTGTTCATACCGCTGCTGGCGGGTGCCGACGCCACGTTCGCGGCGTTGGTCGACGGCCTGATTCCGCGGCTGGACGGCGACATTCTGACCCGCTGGGCGCTGGTGTTCCTCTGGGTGGGTATCGGAACTCTGGGCGCGCTCTACCTGCTCGCCGGACCCCCGCGCCCGGCCGGTGATCAGCCGAAATCCGCGAATCGCACGCTGGCGCGGCTGGAGTGGGGGCTGCCGGTCGGCGCGCTGACGGCAGTGTTCGCGCTGTTCCTCGGGGCACAGCTGGTGGCCCTGTTCGGTGGCGACGACTACGTGCAGCGCACCGCCGGCCTGACCTACGCCGAATACGCCCGGAGCGGTTTCTGGCAGCTGTCCGCGGTCACCGTGCTCACCCTCGCCGTCATCCTGCCGGTCCTGCACCGCGCTGCCCGGGACACCGCCGTGGACCGGCTGTGGTTGCGCGGCCTGTTGTGCACGATCAGCGGGCTCACGCTGGTGATGATCGCCTCCGCGCTCGGGCGGATGTGGACCTACCAGCAGGCGTACGGATTCACCGTGCTGCGGTTGCTGGTCGGCACCTGCGAACTCTGGCTGGGCATCGTCTACGTGCTGGTGATCGTCGCGGTGCTGCGCCTGGAAACGACGTGGCTGCCCCGCAGTGCGGTCGCAACCGCGACGGCCGCGCTGTTGGCGCTGGCGGCACTGAATCCCGAGGGTCTGGTCGCCGGCGAGAACATCGACCGCTGGGAGCGCGGCGAGGAACTCGATGTCGACTACCTGGCCGATCTGTCGGTCGATATCGTCCCCGCCCTGAACCGTCTGCCCGCCGCCATCCGCGCCGACCTGCTCGACAGGCTCGAGTACCGGCTCGACGACGAAACCTGGAACAGCTGGAACCTGTCGCGCGCCCGGGCACACTGAGCCGCGGAGCCGGGGCTCGGCGCGAACGCGGACTCCTCAGGCGTGGGCCAGGGTGGTCAGTGCCACGTGAACGGCGGTGCCCGTAAGAATGCTGAGGACGGCGTTGTGGCGCCACAGGTGCAGGCCGAGGGTGACGGCGAGAGCGGGGCCGATGATCCACAGTTGTGTGGGGCCGATATCGCGCAGGGTGTAGGCGGCGAGGATGACCATGACGCCGACAGGCATATGGCGACCCAGATAGTCGACGATACGGCCGGCGCGCAGCGGGGCGAGCACCGCGAACGGCAGGGCTCGCAGCGACCAGGTGATCACCGAGCACAATACTGTGGCGGCGATCAGGTAGCCGGTATCAGGCATCGACGGTCTCCTTCTCGGTCAGTACGCGGCGCAGCAGCAGAGCCGCCAGGAACAATCCCAACGCCACCAGCAGCATCTGTCCGGGCAGCAGCACTCGGGCGATCAGCGCGCAGAGCAGGGCGAGCACCGGCACGGGGATATCGCGCTCGGCCCGGAAGCCGTCCACGGCGAGTACGACGAACAGCGCGGTCAGGGCGAAGTCGAGGCCCTGCAGCTGCACCGGAACCAGTGCCGCGCCCACGGCGCCGACGGTGGCTCCCCCGACCCAGTAGCCCTGGCACAGCACCTGCAGCCACAGGATCCGGCGGCCGCTCCACTCCTGGGCCGCCGGGCCGGTGGTCAGGGCGTATGCCTCGTCGGTGAGCGCGAAGGTCGCATACCCCTTACGCCGCTTGCCCCGGATCCGGTGCAGCGGGAACGACAGCGCATAGAAGATGTGACGGAAATTCACCAGGAACGCGGTCAGCGCCACCTGCGCCAGGGGCGTGGCAGCGGTGACCAGACCGATCAGCAGGAACTCCAGCGACCCGGCGTAGATGAGACCGGTGAACACCGGAGCCCACCACCAGGCCAGCTGGCTGTGGACCACCAGTACCCCGAACGCGAGCCCGAGCGGGAACAGCGCGAGACCGACCGAACTGGTGTCCGCCAGCGCCGCCCGCAGGTCCGACCGGCCCCGGGCCGGGGTATCGATTGCAGGGGTACATGTCGAAGTGGCGCTCACCAGGACATTTTATGCTCGAATACGCGTAATATGGTTTCCCGTTCTTATCCGATTTCGCGATTGTGAGACATATATGCATATCGATTCCGTCGATCGGGATATTTTGTTTCACCTCCGGCAGGACGGCCGGCTCACCAACGTCGAGCTGGCCAAACGGGTCGGTCTCACACCGCCGCCGTGCCTGCGCCGGGTGAAACGACTCGAGGAAGCCGGCGTGATCAGTGGTTACCGGGCGCGGATCGACCCGGCCGCGATGTCCCGCGGATTCGAGGTGGTCGTCGCGGTGGAGATCAGCATCAACGACTTGCAGACCGTGGAGGAGTTCGAGAACGCCGTCGCCTCCTATGACGAAGTGGTGGAGTTCCACCGCCTGTTCGGGCGCCCCGACTACTTCGTCCGCGTCGCGGTCACCGACCAACAGGTCTTCGAGACTTTCCTGACCGGCAAACTCATGGGCCTGCGGGCCGTCGCCAGGGTGGATTCCCACCTGATCATGAAGAAGATCAAGACCGACGACTGATGGCGGCCGGGCCGGTTACGAGGCCGCCCACGCGGATCACGAACGTCACCCGCAGGCCAGGAGAGCGGACGGTCGGATTACGACGCGGAACCGGCAGAGGATCAAACCGAACCGGTGCTTCGGGCCGCGAGATCCGGCATCGGGACCGGACGCGAGTTCTCCCGTAGCGAGCGGGCCCCGGCGACACCGACCAGCGAAGCGGCTACGGCCGGTAGCACGGGGACGAGCGGCGGGCGGCCCTCCTCGACACACGCGCGGAAACCTTCGAGGATCCGCACAGTGCCTTCCGCCCGCGGCTCGACGCGGGTCCCATCGGGGAGGAACAGCGGCGCGGGCTCGCGTTCCTCGTCGCGAACGGTGCCCGCGGGGTCGGTCCAGGGCTCCTTACGTACCCGCACCGACCACGCCCGGTCGCCGGCTGCCCGCACCGATTCGGCGAGCCCCGCGGTCCCGCGCGCCGCGAACCAGCTCCAATGACTGTCCGGTTCGCCCTGGAGGAAACCGTGCCGGGTGATCGCCAGCCCCCCGGTGTCGAGGCGCACCAGCATCACCACGGCAGGGCGTGGATCGGCGGCGTCGACCGGGAAAGCCGCCACCTCGGTGGGCATCGCGCCGGTGAGCGCGAGGACAGGCGAGAGCGTATGGGTGCAATACGCCGTCGGTTCGATCCGGCCACGCCAATGCGCCGGATCGCCGATCAACCCAGCAACCGCGTCCGGCGCCATCCCGTGCAGGTAATCCGCTTCGACCAAGGTGACCCGTCCGATTTCCCCGGCGTCCACGATGCCTCGCACGAGCTGGATATGCGGGTGGAACACGTAGTTCTCGGCGAACGAGTAGGTGGCCGCGGAGCGCCGCTCGGCCGCGAGTAGTGCCCGCGCCTGCTGCTCGTCCGCACAGGCCGCGGATTCGGAGAGCACGTGAACGCCCGCGTCGAGAAATGCGATCGCCAAGGGGGCGTGCTCGTCGAAATCGTTGGCCAGCACCACCGCGTCGAGCCGTTCGTCCAGCAGGGCCGGCCACTCGCCGACCATCGCCGCGCCCGGCAGCAAGTCCCGCGCTTCGGCACGCCGCCCGGGATCGCGGTCACAGGCGGCCACCACTTCCATACCCAGCCGGCGACACCAGTTCGCCAGGTGCAACCCCATCCCCAGACCCACGACACCCACGCGCATCCCGGCATCCTCGGACGTCCGGCAGGTGCCGGTCAACCGAATTCACCGGTGACGCGGTCGCCTGCCACTCGACCGGCAGACCGGGCCGGCCGGATATCCGTCAGACGTCCTGGGACCGTAGCGGAGAACTGCGACCACGTGCCGCGGCAGACCGGATGTGACCGAAAGCGGTTCCCCGCCGACCGGCGCCCGCAGCGTTCCGGCCGTGGCGACTCCCGCCGGTTCGAGCACCGCATGCAGCAGCACACCGATACTGGCCACGCAGGCCGCCGGAGTGGAGTATTCGCGCGGGTTGTGACTGATCCCGTCGTACCGACCCGGCACGAAGATCAATGTGACCGGGCGCTCCGGGCCTCGATCCGGGCATTCCGATCGGCGCTGAAGTCGGCTGTCCACAGTGGTTGCAGCATGTGCCAATCGGCCGGGTGGGCGGCGATCCCCGCGGCGAACCTGTCGGCCAGCCGCTGCGTCGTAGGGGCGACGCCGCCGGTGGTGTCGACCGGTGCGCCGATATCGAACCCCCAGCCACCGGGCGTGAACCAGCAGTGCACCGGCAGCAGGGGCGCGCCGGTCTCGATCGCCAGCTTCGCCGGGCCGGCCGGCATGGTGGCGGATTCACCGAAGAAGTCGACCGTTACACCGGCACCGGACAGGTCGCGTTCGCCCAGCAGGCCCACGATCCGGCCCGCTCGGAGCCGGGCAGCCAATCGGTCGAAGGGGGGCGTCTGCGAACCGGTGAGCGGAATGATCTCGAATCCCAGATCTTCCCGGAACCGGACGAACCGCTGGAACAGTGACTCCGGGGCGAGCCGTTCGGCCACAACGGTCGGCGTGCCCAGCCGCCGCACCACCCACACGCCGGCCAGGTCCCAGTTCCCGCTGTGCGGCAGAGCGAGCACGACACCCCTGCCACGCCCGACGGCGTCGTGAATATGCTCGATCCCGGTGGCCGAGGTTTCGATCGTCTCGGCCAGCCGCACCGGATCCATCGACGGCAGCCGGAACGCTTCGCACCAGTACCTGGCGTAGGAACGCAGGCTCTCGCGGACGAGGCCGCCGGGGACCTCCGCAGGGGTGGTGCCGAGCACGCGGGAGAGGTTGCGGCGCAATTGTTCCGGGCCCCCCGCGGGCCGCCCGATCGGCCGCGATCCGGAACAGCCGGGCCGCCCACCGCTGCGGCAGCAATCGCACCAGGCGCCAGGCCGCCGCGTACCCCAGATCCGTCGCCCACGCCCCCGCGTTCACCCGGACTCCCCGGTGGCGCGGACGGAGACGGTATTGCTCGACTTTGTCATGGGCGATACCTCGGCTCGGGTTTCCGATGGACCGATCCCGAAATGAGCACGCGCAGTCGCGTGCGCCGCGCGAACGCCTAGATTCTACCCCCCGTCGGGAGGACCGCCCACAAGGAACAAGCGAGGACACTGGGTACCGCCGGTGGAACGCGGACACCTCTGTGCAGTACATCGCTGCCGGAACAGTCGCACGCCAGGCTCGAGCCGCGTCCGTTCGGCACTCATCGAGCGGAGCGCGCCTCGCGCCGGATGTCGCGACCTCTCGGCCACGTGCCCGTCCGGGGCCGCCGGTGATGTCGTTACGCCAGGTGTCGGTGGTTGTCGGTAGCGTCGACAGCTGTGGAAACAGGGGAACGTATCCGAGAGCTCGCCGACCGCATCGTGGCCTTGCGCGATGCCTACTACCGGGGCTCACCGCTGGTCGCGGACGCCGAGTACGACACGATCGAGGACGAGCTGCGCGGCTTGATCGAGGCATACCCCGAGCTCGCGCCCGACCCGAACCCGTTGGAGCAGGTCGGCGCACCTGCGGTGCTGCACGCCCCGGTCCGGCATTCGCGGCCGATGCTGTCGCTCGAGAAGGCCACCACCGCCGAGCAGGTGACGGCTTTCTTCGATCGCTTCCCCGGTCAGCCGGTGGTGGTGATGCCGAAGCTGGACGGTTTGTCGTTGGCCCTGGTCTACGAGGACGGGCGGTTCCGCCGCGCGGTGACCCGCGGGGACGGCACCACCGGCGACGATGTGACCGTGCTGGTACGCGCTCTCGTCGACGGCGTTCCGGCGCGGATCGATGCCCCGGGCCTGGTGGAGGTGCGTGGCGAAGCGGTGATGCTGCGCTCGACGTTCCTCGCCTACAACACCGCGCATCCGGACAAACCGCTGATCAATCCCCGTAACGCCGCGGCGGGCACACTGCGCGCGAAGGACCCGGCCACGGTCGCCGAGCGCCGCCTGCAATTCTTCGGCTTCGACCTCGACACCTCCGCCGGCGGCGCGGCAGCCGATCTGGAGCAGGGCCTGCGGGCCCTGGGGATCGCGGGCGCGCAGATGCGGATCTGCGCCGACGCCGAGCAGGCCCGGGCGGCGATCACCGCGATCGAGCAGGGCCGCAACGACCTGGACTACGACATCGACGGCGCGGTACTGCGACTGGCCGACCGCGGCGCCTACGCGGCCGCCGGTACCCGATCCGCCAGCCCGCGTGGCGCGCTGGCGTTCAAGTTCGCCGCCGAGGAGAAGACCACACTGCTCAACGAGGTGGTCTGGGATGTCGGCAAAACGGGCAAGATCGTCCCCGTCGCCTGGCTGGAACCGGTGTTCGTAGGCGGCACCACCGTGACGAAGGCGACGCTGGCCAACCAGGAGGTGATCCGCGCCCGCGATATCAAGGTCGGGGACACCGTGCTGGTCCGCCGGGCGGGCGATGTGATCCCGTTCGTGGCGGGTGTGCTCGACGCCGCGAAACGCACCGGAGCGGAACGCGAGATCGTGCCGCCGACGGCCTGCCCGTCGTGCGGGCAGGCCGTGACCGAACAGGGCAACAGCCGGGAGCTGTTCTGCACCAATGTCGCGTGTCCCGCGCAGACGGTGCGCAGGCTGATCCACTGGGCGTCACGTGCGGCAGCCGATATCGATGCCTTCGGGCAGGTGTGGATCGAACGTCTCGCCGAGGCCGGCATCCTGGAGCGTCCGTCGGATTTCTACGGGCTCACCAAGGAACGCCTGCTCGAATTCGACCGTATCGGCGAGGTTTCGGCCGCGCGCATGATCGATTCGATCGACGCGAGCCGTGCGGTCGGGCTGCGCCGCGCACTGATCGGCTTGGCGATCCCGATGGCTTCCGACGGCACCGCCGCGCGCCTGGCCCGAGCGGGTTTCGGTTCGCTGGAGGAGGTCGCCGACGCGGGCGAGGAACGGCTCGTGGCGGTGGAGGACATCGGCCCGAAGGTCGCCGCCTCGCTGGTCGAACACCTCACCCGCCTGCGCCCGGAACTGGTACGACTGCGCGAGGCGGGTGTCTCCCTCGACGTCCGCGAAGAGGACCTTCCCCCGGTCGTCGAAGCCGGCGCTCCCCTGGAAGGCAAAACGGTGGTGATCACCGGCGCCATCAGCGATCCGCGCTCCGGCGAGAAGGTCGCCCGCCCGACGTTCCAGCGCCTGTGTGAGAAGGCGGGCGCGACCGCCGCGTCGTCGGTATCGGCGAATACCGACATGCTGATCACCGGCGCCGGAGTCGGCGACAGCAAATTGGCCAAAGCGGAGAAACTGGGCGTCGAGATCGTCGATCAGAGCGAGATCTGGAACCTGCTCATCGACGCCAAGGTGCTATAGGACCCCCTCTGCCGGGGATCGGTACTGCGTAGCGATTCCCAGCAGAGGAGTGAAAACCTGTGCCCGCGTATCGGGGTCACCCGGATCGGCGCACCGGCGAAATCCTCGCCGCCCGCTTCGTGGCCGACCGCCCCATATCGAGTCGTGTTCCGCCCCAGCCGCAGCCGGCTCGGGGTTCCATCCGCGCACTCTGGCTTTCCCGCCGGATCTCGTCCAGGCCCGGGCGCGCCATTTCCGGGCTCAGGACTTGCTTGCCTCAGCCGGGGTCGCCGACACCGAGTTCCGCTATGGCTGCGCGGGTTGCGGCGGCCAGCAGGGAGCTGTCGGGTTCGGCGTCCTGTTCGGATTTGGTGCTGAGCACGGCGATGACGAGCGGCGCGCGGCCAGGCGGCCAGGCGATGGCGACATCGAGGGCGGAGCCGTAGGCGGGGGTTCCGGTCTTGTGGCCGACGGTCCAGTCGGCGGGCAGGCCGGCGCGGATGCGATCCGCCCCCGAAGTGGTGGCGATCAACCAGGTTTTCAGCTGTTCGCGTTCGGGTTCGGGGAGCGTATCGCCGACGACGAGGGTGCGATAGCCGGCGGCCAGCGCGGACGGTGTGGTGGTATCGCGTTCATCACCGGGAACGGCGGTGTTGAGTTCGGTTTCCCAGCGGTCCAGTCGCGAGGTGCCGTCCCCGATCGAGCGCAGGAACGCGGTGAACCCGGCGGGGCCGCCGAGGAGTTTCAGAATCTGGTTGCCGGCAGTGTTGTCGGAGACGGTGATCGCCGCGTGGCAGAGATCGGCGACCGTCATCCCGGTATCGACGTGCTGTTCGGTGACCGGCGAGTATTCGACGAGTTCCTGTCGTGAATAGTGGATCACCTGATCGAAGAACCCCGACGACAGCGGGTGGGCGTGCAGCAGGGCTCCGCAGGCCAGCCCCTTGAAGGTGGAGGCCATCGGGAACCGTTCGTCCGGGCGGTACGCGACGCTGCGCCCGGTGGCGGTATCCAGGGCGAAAACACCCAGCCGCGCATCATGGGTCTGCTCCAGATCCGTGAACGCCTGGGTTGCGGTCGCCGGTGCGGTGACACTCGTGGGTTGCGAGGTCGCCGTGGTACTCGGTGCGGAATCACAGGCCGTGCTGAACGACAGGGCGGATACCGCCAGTGCGGCGGCGAGGAACCGCTTCCGGTTCCGCGGGGTGAACTGTTCGAGAAGTGGGTGGGTCACCGCCGCAGGACATCACCGAAGGGCCGGTCCCCGCAAATACGGTGCTGCGCCGCGCACGAGTCGCAATGGATATCGTGGCAGGTCGTAGCTATTTCTCCGGTACAACACGGGCCGGCCGGACGGCCGGCGTCACCGTAGACCTGAACGCGCACACCGAGCACCGCAGAGCGCTCATCGTCCTCGTGGCGGCGGTGGGCAGCGCAGGCACGCGCGCCCTGCTCGCTTCGTCTGGGCCGCAGTGGCCCACCGCAGCCGGCGGCGTGATCTGCGGATTCCCGATCACCTGTGCACGGCCGGCATCCGGGTTCAGCGGGCGGCGATGAGCTCCAGGGTGGCGTCGAGGACGGCGCGATCGGGCGAGCCCGGGACCAGGATGAATTCGTCGAGTCCGGCCGCTTGCGCCGCGTCCAGCGTCCGGTGCAGCGTATCGGTGTCGTAGGTCTTCATGGCCGATGCGGCCGCCGCGGCATTGCCCGAACCGAGGAACCCGAGGTACTCCGCGGTGAAACCGTGCAGGACGGTCTGGGCGTCCGGAATTCCCAGGGCATAGAAACAGCCGCTCACCAGCCGGGGTGTGCCGCGGTCCGCGTCGGCCCAGGCGCGGCGCGCGGCGTCGGCGGACCAGGCGATCTCCCCCGGTACCCCGCCCACGCTGAAGGACACCACTCCGTCGGCCCATCGTGCGGCGCGGGCCAGCGATTTGGGGCCGAGCGCACCGGCGAGCAGCGGCGGGCCTCCGGGCTGGACGCACGGTGGTCCGACGGGATCCGCACCGTCCACCGGCGGCTCGCCCGCCCACAGCGACCGCAGTTCGGTGACGGCCCGATCGAGCCGTTCGTGACGGCGTCCGGAATCGGCCGCGAGACTGTGGTAGTCGCCGCCCCGGCCGCCGACGCCGACCCCGAGGGTGAAGCGGCCCTCGGACAGGACGTCGAGCGTCGCGGCCTGTTTGGCCACCAGCGCCACCGGATGGGCCGGCACCACCGAGAGATTCGCGAAGATCCGCACCCGTTCGGTCACCGCGGCCGCGGCCGCCAGGGTGGTCCACATCTCGGGATTGTGGAAGGCCATCCGTTCACCGCACGAAATGCTGGATACCGGGCCCTGGTCGGCGAGCCGCGACCATTCGACGGTGGCCGCCCGGTCGTAGCCCCGGCACATGGTGGGTAACGCGATCCCGATATCCATAGCCCCAGCATCGGGCACGGCCGGCGCGCTCCGCAAGAACACGTTCCTGTCCCGTTGGGACGAGCACGGCCACATCGGTCACGAAGTGTTCGCAATTCCGTGCTAAATGTTGAACAGCGGTCATTTCGACCTGCCGCGAGAATAAGGCGCGACCTGCAGGTGCGTGCGCCGGAGGGAGGACGGACCATGATCTGTCCGCATTGCCGCGAAAATCTGCTGCGTCGGGAACGCACCGATCACCGCTGCTCGAAATGCGAGCGGAAGTTCGCCCTCGACCCCAAGGAAGAGCCACTGGGCCTGCACGATCTGCGGTTGCGTTCGCTCACCGAACGCCTGGCGGCCGGTCGCGGTCTGTCGGCAACCGTGACGCAACTCCGGTACGCGGCGGCTCGGCGGCGGCTGCCCGAACTGGACCGCTATGCCGGTGGTACGGCCGGCGCCTGGGTAGTCCTCGTTGTCACAACGACCTACATCCTGTGCCTGATCAGCGGTATCCAGGGATGGAGCGGGCCTTTCGCTTTCTGGAAAGTGATTCTGGCCGGTGTGTTCGTCCTGGCGGCGGGACTGGTGGTGATCTACGCCTGCCGGCCGCTGTTCCGGCAGCGCACCCGGATCGCGATGCCGGTGACCGCGTACGGGTTCCGGACCGATGTGCTCGACCGCTGGGTCGGCGTCTACGGCGAATTCCCGCCGGGCGTACTCGACGAACAGCAGGTTTCGATTCCGGTGGTCGAGCAGCCGCGGTTCGCCCTGGTCTGCGCCGACCCGAGTGTGCGGGCCTGCCTGGCGGCCAACCGGATACCGCAGGCGTTCGATATGGCGCTGGCCGACCGGATCGAGAACGCGCCGGCCGGAGTCCCGGTGCTGTTGCTGCACGATGCGAGCCTGCAGGGATTCGCCACCGCGAAGGCCGCCCGGCTCACTCTCGGCCAACGGGTGCGGATCCTCGGTCTCGCCCCCCGCGCGGTGATGGACAACGAATCCGCCATCCGGCTGCACGAACGACCACCGGCCGCCGACCGTATCTCCTTCCTGCACACCGTGGGGCTCACTCAGCGGGAGATCGACTGGCTCGCGGCCGGATGGTGGTCGCCGATCGCGGCGATTCCACCGGCGCGGCTGCTCGCGGTGGTCACCCGGGCAGCCGAGAGGTACGAGGACGAAACCGATGCCGAACGGCGCGCCGCGAGGCGTACCGGCTTCCTGACGTGGCCGGCGGCATGAGGGCCGGGCCGTTCGACCGTGTGCTACGTCTCGCCGCCCGGCGGGCCGCGGCGCCGAACGGGCTGCTGTTCACCGAACGACAGCTGTACTACGAGGTGTGCCGCACCGTACTGCCGGTGCACCGGCTACCGCGCCGGCTCGCATTCACGGTGCCGCCGGTGGTGTCGTATCGCGCTTTCCGGGCCGCCCTCGACCGGATCGGCGAAGTACCCGGACTGCTCGGCCCGCCTCGTCCCCGCCCGGCGACCGCCGGTGCGCACACCCCCGAACGGGATCTGTTCGATTACGGCCTGCCGCGACTGCTGATCTGCGGTTCCGCGGCGGTCGCGGCCATGTTGCGCGCCAACGGGATACCGATGGAGTCGGCGTGCCCGGTGGTGAGCGCGGCGGATCTACCGCTCGCGCCGGGGATCACGGCGATGCTCGCCCGCGCGCACGGCACCGTCTACGTACTGCACGACGCGAGCCCGGCCGGACTCGTCTTCCCGGAGCGTTTACCCGCCCTGACCGATATCCCGGACGGGGTCGGTATCGTGCCGATCGGTCTGCGCCCGGCGCAGACCGCACCGCTTCACCTCACACATATGTCCGGGAGCCGCGCCGTGGAGGTGGAATCGGTGAATCCCGCGGTACTGCTGCGCAGCGTGCATCGGCTGGTCCGCGATGTGCACCGGACCGGCAGCCCCCTGATCGATATCCGCCGCGCCCGGCGGACGGGCTTCCTCACCTGGCCCGCCTCATGAAGGAGCCGAGCATGCACGAGCGCCGCGAGATCACCTACACCGACGAGTTGCTGGCCGACCGGACCGTACACCGCCGGTATTCCGACGGCCGCCAGGAATGGCGCTCCCGCGGACCGGACGCAGTGGTGTCGTGGCGCGACGACAGCGGCGCCACCGGCACCGATGAACCGCTGGGCCGGCACCTGATCAAACGCACCTACGGCGACGGCCGCATCGTCTACGGGCGCGAAGCGGGTTACGGGCGGACCCTGTGGGGCGACGGCACACTCACCGCCAATCGTTCGTGGTTCGGTGGCCGGCTCGGCGGTCTGCTCGCCGCCGCGGCGGGTGCGGTGCTGGTGGGCAGCCTGATCGCGCCGCCGGATTCGCTGACCCCCGAGCAGGAAGACGAACTACGCCTCGCCGCCGAAGAGGACCCGGCAGCAGCCACCGGCGGCTCCGGCGAATACGGCGAATGGGGTGGCGACGCCGATACCGACAGCGATTTCGGCTGAGGAGCAGCAGTGACCCGATGGTGTGCCGTCCTGACAGAGCACGATCCGGCCGCGCAGATACGCGCGGTCGGCGGCGATCCGGTTTCGGTGGCGGGCAGTACCGCCTTCGGGCTGCTGCCCGACGAACCCGGCCGGGCCGCGGGACCGTTCACCTGGGGTGAGCTGACAGCGATCGGGGAGGTCACCCTGTTCAATGCCGCGGAATTGCGCCGGCGCCTGGGATCGGACGCCCCGCCACCGGATTGCGCCGACGGTGTACTGCTGCTGGCCTGCTACGCCCGTTTCGGGACAGCGGGTCCGGCCGCGGCCGACGGCATGTTCGCCCTGGCGATTGCCGAGGGCGCCGATCTGGTGCTCATCCGCGACCACGTCGGCGCCCGCACTGTGTTCCATGCCCGCGCCCGCGGTCATTGGGCGGCGGCGACCTCCTTACGCGCGCTGCGGCGCTGGCCCGAACTCGGCACCGGGCTACATCTGCCCGCGGTGCGCTCGTTCCTCACCTTCGCCTACCTGCCCGGTTCCGAAACCCTCCTACGCGGTATCCACGAGGTACTGCCGGGCCGGTGTCTGCGGTTGCGCACCGACGGTTCGGCCGCGGAAGAGATCTTCTGGGAACCGGCCGAACACATCGAAGACCGGCCCGCGCGCGAACACGCGCAGCGGTTGCGGGAACTGCTCGAAAGCGCGACCGCCCGCCGCTTACCGGCCGGGGAGCCGGTCGCGGTCCTGCTGTCCGGTGGTATCGACAGCAGCCTGGTCACGGCCCTGGCCACAAAGCTGCACGAGCATCCGGTGCGGTCGTATTCGATCGGTTTCGACGGCACCACCCCGAACGAGCTCGCCTACTCCGGCCTCGTCGCGACGCACTGTCACACCACGCACCGGGTTCTCACCGTGCCCGGAACCGCCGTCGCCGACCGCCTGGCGCATACCGTCGCCCTGCTCGACTGCCCGGTCGGTGATCCGCTCACCGTGCCGAATCTGCTGCTGGCCGAGGCCGCCGCGGCCGACGGCGCCGGCACCATCCTCAACGGTGAGGGCGGGGACCCGGTTTTCGGTGGCCCGAAGAACCTGCCGATGCTGATCTTCGAACTGTTCCGCGACGACCCCGGCCCCGGCGCCCGCGCCCGCGCGTATCTCGACAGCTACCGCAAATGCCACGGCGACCTGCCCGTCCTGCTCACCCCCGGGGTGCTCGCCGAATTGGCGGACGCCCCACCGCTGACCGATGTCCTGACCCCGTATCTGCGGCAGGGCCGGATGACCGCCCTGCTCAACCAGCTCCTGCACACCAACCTGCGCACCAAAGGTGCGCACCATATCCTCACCAAAGTGGAGCGGCTCACCGCCGCCAGCGCAGTGGAGGGGCGCGCCCCGCTGTTCGATCGCGACGTCATCGACTACTCGTTCCGGATACCACCGAACCTGAAACTTGCCGGTACCACGGAGAAGTGGATCCTGAAGGAAGCCGTCCGCGATCTGCTGCCCGCGACCATCGTGGACCGGCCGAAAAGCGGAATGCGAGTGCCGGTGCAGCAGTGGCTCACCGGCCCGCTCGCCGAACTGGGCAACGATCTGCTCTTCGGTCCGAGCGCGCGGGCCCGCGATCTGTTCCGCGCCGATACGCTGCGCGCCTGGCTGCGCGGTGACGGCTCCCTGCTGCCGCGCCACGGCGGCAAGCTGTGGCTGGTCCTCACTCTCGAGCTGTGGTTGCGTTCCTTCGAGGTGGGCCCCTGAACCTTGCCGCGCCGTTTCCCGTCACTGTTCGAAATCAGGAGCCCGCACCGATGTCCGCACCGCACACCCCGCCCCCGCTCAAACAGCAGGCCGACGCCGACAACGAGATCCACGATGTCGGCGCGTTCCGGGATGCGGGCCGCAATGCCGTCACCCCGGTCGCGCAGTTCGAGGAGCAGGTCGCGCTGGCTGTGGTGAACGCCTTCGCCGATATCGTCACCCGCGCCAAACAGAGCCGGGCGGCGACGGTCCCGGACTCCGACGGCATCGTCCGCTCCCAGACTTTCGAGGAGGGCGATGTGTACATGATCGAGAAACCGTTCGACGGCTTCTTCGCCGACCGCTACATCATGGACTTCTACGATGTCGCCGAACGCGATATCTGCTCGCGGATGCACCTGCACACCGGGCTGCGTTTCGTGCGAATGATGACCGGTCCCGAGACCCGCATCCGGGTCGGAAGCCTCTCGCCGTTCGAGATCACCGATATCCCCGGCGTCACACCGTTCCGCCCGGCCACCTTCGAAGACGATCTGCCCGACGCCCCCGCCGGTGTGCACCGCACCCGCTACAACCTGATCGTGCCGCCCTGTTCCTTCGTGGATATGCAGATCCCGCGTGGAGTGAGCCACCAGTTCAACGCGATCGGCCCGCACGCGGTGATCGATTCGGTGCACCCGGAGGAATCCATCGAGGTCTTCCGCGAACAGATGTCGGGCTACAAGATGATGGCCCAGACGGTCTTCCTCGCCGACGAGCTCCCCGCCGCCGCCACCTGCCTCGATACCGTCACCGATCGCTGACCCCTACCGGCCGCACGACCGTTGGGGCCCACCGGTTGCCACGTTACCGCGGTCATCACCGGCGGAACCCGCAGTATCGGGCTCGCGCCGGCCGAGGGCGTCGCCTGCGCAGGCGCAGAGATTGTGGTGGCGAGCCGAACCCCCTCGACTCCGCAGCGTCTCGGCCTGTGGCCGAGACGGCACCGGCGCAGCACCCGGAACCGCTCAGATGACCGTCTGACCACCGTCGATTGTCAGGACGGCCCCGGTCGTATTGCGGGCTGTGTCGGCGGTGAGGAAGGCGATTGCCGCCGCGATCTCGCCTGGTCGAGATCCCTTTCCGGTCAGCGGTGCAAGGCGGCCGAGGAGATCGGCGTCGACGTCGGGCCCGAACCCGCCCCCACCGGCGGTCATGGGGGTGAGCACATGCCCGGGGCATACCGCGTTCACTCGGACACCGCGGCGCGAGTACTCGGCCGCGAGTGCCTTCGTCAGTCCGATGACGCCCGCTTTGGAAGCGCTGTAGGCGGCACCGTAGGGAACCCCGATCAGACCGGCGGTGGAGGCCACATTCACGATGCTTCCCCCGGTTTCGAGGAGATGGGGGATCACGCGTTTGCTGATGTAGAACGGGCCGTTGAGGTTGACTGCCAGTACTTTCTGCCAGGTGGCATCAGGAAGGTCCTCGGTCGGCCCGTTGCCGAGAACTCCCGCGATATTGCACACGATATCCAGTTTGCCGAGCTGGTCCACCGCGCGTTCGACGAGGTGCGTGCACGAATCCGGGTCCGCGGTGTCGCACGGCACGGCGAAGACTTCGCCCGGCCCTTCGGCCGCCAATGCGCGCGTGGCAGCCTGCAGTCCGTCTTCGTCGATATCGGCGGCGACGATATCGGCGCCGTTGCGGGCGAACAATTCCGCTGTGGCGTATCCGATTCCCGAGGCAGCGCCGGTGATCAGCACTGATTTTCCTGAATAGGTCATGATTTCCGTCCTCGGCTCAGGTTGGTGGGCTCGCTGTTACCGGACTCCCGGCGGGTGCTTCGATCTCGGATCATCCGGCGAACACCCGTTTGATCGAGAACATCCCGCCGGACAGGAACTGGCCGTCACCCATCGGAGTGATCATGCCGCCGAACAGGTTCCATTTGCGGCTGTCGTCCGGGAACGGCCAGCGGGCTACGGTTTCACCGGTTGCCCAGTCGATACCGAGGTACTCGTATCGTCCCTCGTTCTTACTCGCCGCGTAGAGCAACCCGGTCGCGGACGAGACCGAGGCAACGGTGATATCGCTGTTGTCCACTTCGGTATTGGTCCATACCCGGTCGAACTTCCGTTCCGTGCTGTTCCAGTGGAATTTCTGCATGCCGTGCGGGGCCGCGCGGGTGGTGCCGGGTGCGAAGGTGTTCGCCCAGACATTCCGGGCGGGCTCGGGATATGCGGTGGTGGTGGCCAGGACGTCCTGGCCGAGGACGGTCGGTGACAGCTCGAGGGTGACTTTCGAAACGTCCACCTTGGCCGTGCCCGCGATCCGGTCGTCGTCGCCGGCGGGAATCTCGTCGCGCCAGAACGCGACCAGGCTCGGGCCGGTGGCACTGGCGTCGGAGATGATCACCAGTTTGTCGTCGTCGGGGCCGAAACCCATGAGGGTCGGCGTGGTCCCCGATCCGCCGGACCGGGTCAGCGAACCGGCCGCGGTGGCGACGGCGGGGTCGGAGGTTTCGTAGTCGGCCGCCCAGCCGCCGTCCTTCTCATCGATCGAGAGGGCCGATCCGGTCCAGACCACCTTCAACATCCGGCGCGAGGTCACCGCATAGATACCGGTTTCGTCGATCGCGAAGTTGTTCTCGAGTTTCTCGTCGGTGAACGGGAGCACCCCGACCACGTCCAGATCCCGGTTCAGCAGGAACAGGGCCGCGTGCGAGCCGGCGACGATATGACCGTCGTAGGTCATTCCCAGCGCCACGATGCTCGTCGTCGGTCCGTGCACGGCCGCGGCGGCTTCGGGTGAAGTGCCCGCGGGCAGCGGAGCTTTCTGCAGTTCCACCACTTTCTCGAACCGCATCGGGCCGTGCGGATCGCCGTCGTCGGTCGTTTTCAGGATTCGCATACCCTCGATGACCGAGTAGTGGAACCCGTCCTTGTCGATCATGTTGTAGGCGCCGTTCGAGATCTTCCCGTAGGTGATCCCGGTCGCCTCGGCATCCCGGCCGAGCGCGGAGAGGGCGGCGTCGTCACCCGCTGCCACCGCCGCGTCCGTTTTCGTGAGCAGCGCGTCGAGGTCCTTCGTCGATGGCGGCTCGGCGCCCGGATAGGGCAGGAAATCGACGGGCTCGAATTCGTCGCCGGTCGCGAAGATCTTCTGGATGCCGTACATCGTGGGCGCGAAGACGATCCGGTCGTCACCGCTGTATTTGATCGTCGGGTTGGACGAATACGTCGTCGGGACGGATCGCACATCCGATTCGGCCAGCTGTTCGGCCACGGTGGGCCCCACCGCCGAGGTGGAATCCGACGCGGCCGAATCGAAGTGGGTGATCGGGTATTCGGAGTCGGTCAGCCAGGGGTTCTTCGGCGGCATCTCGGCCGCGATCGCGTTGTCCTGCGATGACGGGTCGCCTGGTTCGGCGGTGCACCCGGTGACGGCTGCCAGCCCGATCGCGACCCCCATCGCTGCGAGTGACACCAGCTTGCGGCCCGTCAGCGGCCCCGCGGGGGCGTCGCGTCGCGTCGCGCTTGTGTGCCGCGAGCCTTCGAGTTTCGTGCGCATATCGTTCGTCTCCGGGTGGTGGCTGGATGGGCGTGGACTGCACAGGGACAATCGGATCACCGCCGCTGTGTTACAAAATATGAATGTCGGATTACAATCGGCCGGGTGATCCTAAGCAGGCCGATCGCAGCGCAACAACGAGTGGTCCCGTTGAGCGGAAATCACCGCCGACCGAGCGGGTCGTCCAGATCCTCGAACTACTCGCCGACACACCCCACGAGCGCCTCACCCTGACCCAGATCGCGGACCGGCTCGGGCTGAACAAACCCACCTGCCTCGGCATCCTGACCGCACTGACGGACGCGGATTTCCTCACCCGCGACCACGCGAAGACCTACGGCCTCGGACCGGCTCTGCTCCGCCTGGGCGCGGCGGCCGAAACCGGGCTCGCCGAACTCGATCTGGTCCGGCCCGTGCTGACCGAACTCCACGGACAGACCGGCGTGGGCTGTGTCCTGAGCACGACTCACCGGGGGCAGATCATCGTTCTCGACCAACTCGGTATCGACCTCCCCGGCGACCACCGCGACCTCGCCACCGAAAGAAGCCCGCTCGCGCCGCCGCTCGGCCTGGTGAACATCGCCTGGGAACGCGACGATGTCGTCGACGCCTGGTTCGATCGCACCCCCCTGATCCCGCTGGCCGCAGGCAGAGACCGCGTCCGTTCGATCATCGACAGCGGGCGCCGGCACGGCTACCTCATCCAGCAGCTCACCACGAACACCTCGTCGAACATCGCCCTGGCCGCCCTGCTGTCCTCGGGTATGTCGCCCCGGATAATCGAAGCGCTCCGGCAGCATCTCCCGCCCGCGGACTGGTCGGAGTTCCTCACCGCGCTTCCCGGCGACGACAGCGCAATCGTGCCGGTCGCCACGATCAACACTCCCGTCTTCGATCGGCACGGCACCCAGCGCTACACCTTGAGCCTCGTCCCCAATCGCCCGGACGCCACGGTCGCGCAGTGCCGGGAATGGGCCGATGCGGTGATGAGTGCCGCCCGCACCGCCACCGGGATCCTCGGCGGTAGGTGACGGCTAGCGTAGGTGAGCACACGCTCGCGATCGCTGCGGCAGCCCGCTTGCCACAGCGCCCACCCCGACGGAGGCCGCATGTCCCAGTCGCTGTCCCAGCTGTTCGCCCTCGACTCGCTGCTCACGCCCGAGGAAATCGAGATCAGGACCACCGTGCGCGAGTTCGCCGCCGAGCGCATCCGGCCGCATATCGCCGAATGGTTCGAGGACGGACAGCTCCCGGCGCGTGAACTGGCCGTCGAACTCGGGTCGCTGGGGGTGCTCGGTATGCACCTGGACGGATACGACTGCGCCGGTATGAGCGCCACCGCCTACGGTCTGGCCTGTCTCGAACTCGAGGCCGTCGACTCCGGTATCCGGAGTCTCGTATCGGTGCAGGGCTCGCTGGCCATGTTCTCGATCCACCGTTGGGGTAGCGAGGAACAGAAACAGCAGTGGCTGCCGCCGATGGCCGCCGGCCGGGCGATCGGCTGCTTCGGACTCACCGAACCCGATCACGGCTCCGACCCGGCCGGGATGCGCACCCGCGCCACCCGCGACGGCCGGGATTGGGTGCTCAACGGAACGAAGATGTGGATCACCAATGGCTCGATCGCCGATGTCGCGGTGGTCTGGGCCCAGACCGATGACGGTATCCGTGGCTTCGTCGTCCCCACCGACACTCCCGGATTCTCCACCTCCGAGATCCGGGCGAAGATGTCGCTGCGCGCCTCGGTCACCTCCGAACTCGTCCTCGACGATGTCCGGCTGCCCGATACCGCCGTACTCCCCCACGCCCGCGGCCTGCGCGGCCCCCTCACCAGCCTCGGCGAGGCCCGGTTCGGAATCATCTTCGGCGCGCTGGGCGCCGCCCGCGATTGTCTCGAAATCGCCATCGAGTACGCGCAGACCCGGGAGGTTTTCGACAAACCGCTCGCCGCCTACCAGCTGACGCAGGCCAAGCTCGCGGATATGGCGCTGGAACTGGGTAAAGGGCATCTGCTCGCCTACCACCTCGGCCGGCTCAAGGACCGCGGCGACATCACTGCGGAACAGGTCAGCACCGGCAAGCTGAACAATGTGCGCGAAGCCCTCGCGATCGCCCGCGAATGCCGGACCATCCTGGGAGCCAACGGCATCACTCTCGAATATCCGGTGATCCGGCACGCCAACAACCTCGAATCCGTGCTCACCTACGAAGGCACCTCCGAGGTCCACCAACTGACCATCGGCAAGGCGCTCACCGGCTCGACGGCCTTCCGGTGACCCGGTCTGCCGAGTGTTTCGGCGCCGCGTAGGTTCAGCGTGGGCTCGTGCCGAGCCCCGAGGATCGAAAGAAGCGCGCCGCCATGACAACCCCGAATATCCCGGCCTCCGGGATTCCCGGCCCCGTCGCCACCCCGATCGTCTCGGTGAAGCCGATCGTCCTGTCTGCCCCGGATCGGGGTCACGACCTGCAAGTCCGGGTGTCCGCGCCCGTGACCGGCCGGGATCTGCCGATAATCCTGCTCTCCCACGGCTACGGCTCATCGCTGGACGGGTACGGTCCGCTCGCCGACCATTGGGCCGCCCACGGTTTCGTCGTGCTCCAGCCCACCCATCTCGACTCGAAAACGCTTCCCTTCATTGCCGACGATCCCCGTCGGCCCCATCATTGGCGGTTCCGCGTCGACGATATGGTGCGCATCCTCGACAACCTCGATGTGCTGGAGGCTGCTGTTCCCGGGCTTACCGGACGCCCGGACCGAACCCGTATCGCCGCCGCCGGCCATTCGTTCGGCGGTCAGACGGCAGGCATGCTGCTGGGCCTGCGGGTCCGTGACCCGAGCACCGGGCGGGTCGAAGACCTCCGCGACTCCCGAATCACCGCGGGCGTGCTGCTGGCGACGGCAGGCGAAGGCGGCGAAAGCCTGACGCCCTTCGCGCTCGAGCACGCGCCGTGGCTGTCGGACCAGGACTTCTCAGGTATGACCACGCCCGCACTCGTGGTCGCCGGCGACGCCGACAACTACCCGCTGACCATGCGCGGACCCGACTGGACGACCGACCCCTACACCCTGAGCCCCGGCGACAAAAGCCTGCTCACCCTGTTCGGAGCGGAACACTTCCTCGGCGGTATCTCCGGCTACCGGGCTGCGGAGACCACCGACGAGCACCCGGCCCGCGTCGAGCTGATCCAGCAGGTCACCACCGCCTACCTGCGGCACGCACTCGGTATCGACGGCAGCGGCTGGAAAGCAGCACAAGAATTCCTCGCCGCGGATCACCCGCTGGGCCGGCTGGAATCGACTCCGCCTGCTACCGACAACCCCTGAACTCGGCGGGCCACGCGGAATCCTCGCCCGAGCCCGCTGCGGTGCCGGCGCCGGAGGCGACGCAGCAGATCTCGGGCAGGTGCCGACGTATCGACACCGGCCGGCAGCAGGCCCACTCCCCTGACCGGCTGGTCGCCTCCCGTTCTTTCGTAAATATGACTCCGGGCCCCTCGGCATCCTTGCCCGGACAGTCGAGAACCGGTAGCTCACCTGTTGCCTCGGGCGGCCTCATTCCGGCCGGATCAGCCGTGAGCAGGCCCGTGGCGTCAAAGTTCGGGTCTACCGGCCGGTAACCAAACCCCCCTACACTCGGTTGAGACCGCCATCACCTCCGAGGAGGCAGTATGAGCACCAATGCGAAAGTCGACGCCACCGAGGAACAGGCCCGGCAGCTGGTCGAGGAATCCCGCGAGGCCACCTGGTCCAAACCGTCCTTCGCCAAGGAACTGTTCCTCGGCCGCTTCCGGGTGGACCTGATCCACCCCTTTCCGCGCCCCAGCGCGGAAGAAACGGCCGAGACCGAAGCGTACCTGTCCCGACTCCGGGCCTACTGCGAAACCCTCGACGGCAGCGTGATCGAGGAGCAGGGCCGTATACCGGAGCAGTATGTGCAGGGCCTGGCCCGGCTCGGCTGCTTCGGCCTGAAGATTCCCCGCGAATACGGTGGCCAGGGGCTTTCGCAGGTCGGCTACAACAAGGCCCTCATGCTCACCGGTTCGGTCCACCCCAGCCTGGGCGCGCTGTTGTCGGCGCACCAGTCGATCGGTGTCCCCGAACCGCTGAAACTGGCGGGCACCTCCGAGCAGAAGCAACATTTCCTACCGCGTTGCGCGCAGGGCGCGATCAGCGCGTTCCTGCTCACCGAACCCGATGTCGGCTCGGATCCGGCCCGGATGGCCAGCACCGCCACCCCCACCGCCGACGGCACCGCCTACGAGCTGAACGGCGTCAAACTGTGGACCACCAACGGTGTGGTCGCGGAACTGCTGGTGGTGATGGCCCGGGTACCGGAGAGCGAAGGGCATCGCGGCGGTATCTCCGCCTTCGTCGTCGAAGCCGGCAGCCCGGGCATCACCGTGGAGCGGCGCAACGCGTTCATGGGGCTGCGCGGTCTCGAGAACGGCGTCACCCGCATGTACAACGTCCGGGTGCCGCGCGAGAACCTGATCGGCCGCGAAGGCGACGGGTTGAAAATCGCCCTGACCACCCTCAATGCCGGCCGGCTCGCGATTCCGGCACTGTGCACCGCGGCAGCCAAATGGTCGCTGAAGATCGCCCGCGAATGGAGTACCGCGCGCGTCCAGTGGGGACGCCCCGTCGGCGAGCATGCCGCGGTATCGGCCAAGGTCTCCTATATCGCCGCGACCACCTACGCCCTGGAAGCCGTACTCGACCTCTCGGCCACCATGTGCGACGAGAACCGCAACGATATCCGCATCGAGGCAGCGCTCGCCAAGCTCTGGTCTTCGGAAATGAGCTGCCGGATCGCCGACGAACTCCTGCAGATCCGCGGCGGCCGCGGCTACGAGACAGCGGCCTCGCTACGAGCACGGGGCGAACGCGCGGTCGGCGCCGAGCAACTGGTCCGCGATCTGCGGATCAACCGGATCTTCGAAGGCTCCAGCGAGATCATGCGGCTGCTCATCGCCCGGGAAATGGCCGACGCGCATATGTCCGCCGCCGGCGCACTCGTCGACCGGCACGCGGAGTTCAAGGAGAAAGCCAAGGCCGCGGTGGGCGCCGGCGGCTTCTACGCCAAATGGTTCCCGCAGCTGACCCTCGGCTCCGGCACGATGCCGGCCGCGTTCACGGAGTTCGGGCCGCTGGCACAACACCTGCGGTTCGTCGAGCGCATGGCCCGCAAACAGGCCCGCGCACTGGTGTACGGCATGGCGCGCTGGCAGGCCAAGCTGGAATACCGGCAGATGTTCCTGGGTCGACTCGTCGATATCGGCGCCGAGCTGTTCGCGATGTCGGCAGTCTGCGTGCGCGCGCAGGCCGAGCGCGCACACGGCGCGCCGGAAGGCGAAGCCGCCGAGGAACTGGCCGATATCTTCTGCCTACAGGCCGGAATCCGGGTGCGGGAGCTGTTCGATGCGCTGTGGGACAACACCGATGACGAAGACGTGCGCACGGCCCGCAATGTGTTCGACGGACGCTACCGATGGCTGGAAGAGGGAGTACTCGACCAGAGCGAAGGCACCGGCCCGTGGATCGCCGAATGGGAGCCGGGTCCGTCCACCGAGGAGAACCTGCTCCGGCCGTGGTTGCGGGCAGGCGTTTCCCAATGATCGAGGCGGCGACAACTTCTAGGGAGTGGCGGAGTCCCGGCACGGCGGCGCGCCGGCTGTGAAAGCGAGCTTCCCTGATCCGGCTGACGGATCGGCGGTGAAAGCCGGCCGCGGTCAGGACTTCCGGCCGCGACCGGTCCAGAGGTGCTGCAGGATCATCAGCGGAAACAACATCACGCAGACGATCGGGATTCCTCCCACGAGCAGCAGGAAAGCCCCCATGAACAGCCCGATGAGCAGTGCCGAAACCCACCCGGCTCCGGCGTAGGCATGATCCCGGTCGTTACCGTCGATCCAGTTCCCCGGGTCCGCACGGACCAGCCGCGCCGGGAGCACACGCCCCGCATCGCACTCACCGTCCACGTGGACACGGATATCGAGGAGCCGTTCGGATCCGTGCGCCGGAGTGAAATCGCCGAAACAGTAGGTGGTTCGGTGACCGCCTCCCCGGCCGCCCCCTTCATACACCCGTTCCGACCGGGTGACCGTGACAGTCCCCCGTTCACCGGCCCAATCGAGCCCTGCCAGCACCACTTCGGCGTTGCGGACCGGTATGTCACCGATCAGATGCCCGAAGAACCAGGCGACCGGCAGACACACCAACCACATCACGATCAGAGTGCCCGGATCCCGGTTGTTCCGGATCGGGTTTCGCTTGCTCACCTATCCATTGTCGGCGGTTACGTCCAAGCGAGCCGACGGAACTGATCCAGCCTCAGCCCTATTCATCTTCGGCCCAGGTCGAGGACCGGCCGCTTCCGAATGCTTCCCGATATTCCGCGCGCTGCACGAGGTGACCGCGCGCTTTTCGTAGTTGGCAGTGGCATACGGCCCGCGCACGCCGGATACCGGACGGCGCCGAGTTCTGATGCCAGAATGGCTGCATGTCGAAGCTCGGAGTGCTGGGACGTGTTGCCGGATGGTCATGTGTCGCGATCGGGGCGGTGCAGCTCGTCGCCGGCACGCGTGCTGAACCTGGGATGAACGGCGACGCGACGGTCGATTCCCATGTCCGCTTCATGGGTTCCGCCTTCATCGGTTACGGCCTGGGCTGGGTGGAGGCCGCGGCTTCGCCGACCCCGAACCTGCAGCGGATGAGGGTACTTTCCGGCCTGATGGCGCTCGGCGGGGCAAGCCGCCTGGTCACCCGAGCCACCTTGGGCCGGCCACACCGCTTCCACGATGTGCTCCTCGGTGTGGAACTTGCGGCACCGATCGTCGTGGAGGCCCTCGGCAGGCTGGACCGTCCGGCCCGCTGAACTCGGAGAAGGCGCTGCGGTAGCGCCCGGACGATCCGCGCCCTGCCTCGCCTACGGTCAGCGAACCAGCGTCTCGACGAATCGGTTCGCGGCAGCATACAGTTCTGCCTCACGCCGCGAGTCATATGATTCCTCCGACGACCGCGCCGCCCGCTTCCGGTCGATATAGGACCCGGTCGGCGCCGTGGTGACACCGAGAACGATATCGGCCAGGGAATTCCCCGCGGCGCGGCGAGTGGTCGCCAACGGCGTCCAGGTCAACACCGGCAGAATACGGCGCATGAGGAACCGGGATAGGGGGTCCGCGTCGCGGGCGAGGTCGGTACCGGGAACGAATCCGGGGTTGTAGGCGACAGCATCGATCCCGGCGGGCAGCCGGCGAGCGTATTCGTGCACGAGATGGATCGCGGCGAGCTTGCTCGTCGAGTACGCCGTGCGACCGGCCCGCGCCGTCGCCGGTTCCGGAAAGGCGGCGATACGGGCGAGTACCTCCGGCTCCCGCCAGACCGGCCCGGGCACCATGCCCAGGTTGTGCCGGAGGTCGCCGAAGTGGGTGTCGCTGACGGTGATCACGATTCGCGCGGGCGCGGTGAAGCGGTCCTCGAGCAGCCGGACCAGCAGGTGGTTGGCCAGGACGTTGACCGTGAAGGTGGATTCGAACCCGTCCGGCCCCGCGGTGAGCGCGTTCGAATACTGGATCCCGGCGTTACCGGCGAATCCGCACAGCGGCGGCAGGTCGCCGCGGTCGAGCCGGTCACGGATCTCGGTGGCGGCGGCGCGAACGCTGTCGAGAGATGCGAGATCCGCCGGAACGTACGTGACGTGCCGGCCGCCCGGGTCGAGTTCGGTGGCCGGTTGCGCCGCGGATGTTGCGCGGGCGACGACCACCAGGTGCGTGTCCGGCGACCGGCGCAGGATTTGCTCGGCGGCGATCCGGCCGATACCGCGGGTCGCGCCGGTCATGACGATGGTGTGCATATGGACTCCTCGATATGTGCTGCTCGGTTGTCCTGCCCACATTCGCCGCTGATCGCCGCGCCGACCAGTACTGCGACCGACCCCAGGACTGGCAGTACCCAGGCTCCTCTAGCGCCGAGAAGCGAGAATGGAGGGTATGACCCGCTCTGCTACCGAATTCGGCCGACTCCTCCGCAGCCGGCGGGATCGCCTGTCGCCGGCCGATGCCGGTATCGCCGTCACCTCGGTCCGGCGGGCTCCGGGACTGCGCCGGGAGGAACTCGCGCAGCTCGCCGCCCTGTCCGTCGACTACATCTTGCGCTTGGAGCAGGGCCGCGCCGTGAATCCGTCACCCCAGGTGATCGCTGCGCTCGCGCGGGCACTTCAGCTGTCGCGGGCCGAACGCGACGAGTTGTATCGCAGCGCCGGTCAGTTGCCACCCCAGGACGGAATTATCAGCGATCATGTGCCCGCCGGGATACAGCGGCTCACCGCACGGCTCGGAGACATCCCGATCGGTGTGTTCACCGCCGACTGGTCACTCGTGTGGTGGAACAGCATGTGGAGTGCTCTGCACGGCGATCCGGCGCTGATCCCGGCCGCGGAACGCAATCTCGCGCTCGCCCTTTTCGGCACCGGGCTCGCGCACACTTCGCTGCGGCCGATGCGGTCCGAACGCGGGGAGGACGCCTTCGCGGCATCGATCGTCGCCGATCTCAGGGATACGGTGTCCCGCTATCCCGCCGACGCCCGACTCGACCGGCTGGTCCGTGAGCTGCGTGCCGATTCCGCCGCCTTCGACCGGTTCTGGAATACGGCGGCGACGGCACAGCATGTGGTGGAGCAGAAGACGATCGGCCATCCGGAAGTCGGCGATATCCGGCTCGACTGCGACGTTCTCGTGGTGCCGGGCGCGGATCTGCGGATGGTGACTTACACGGCCGCGGCGGCAACCCCGGATGCCGGGAAACTCGATCTGCTCCGGGTCACCGGCGGTCACCCGATCGGTCGCCGGGAAACAGCACTTTGACGAAGGGGCATTCGACCCGAGTGGCTACCCGGGACTTCCCGATCAGCCGCGGGGTAGTGCCTGCGCGATTCTCGTGATCCGCGCTCCCGCGTCGCATACTTTCTCGATTTTCGCGGCCAGGGCGTCGCCTTCGAATTCCTCGGCGCGACCGCCCACGCTGATCGACGCCACCACCGATCCGTCCCGGCCCAGAATCGGCGCCGCCACCGCGGCGACCCCCGGCAGGTAGTCGGCGTTGCTCAAGGCGTAACCGGCCGAACGGATCTCGTCGAGATGTTCGACGAGCCGGTTCACATCGGTGATGGTCCGATCGGTGATCGCCGGGAGATCACCGGTGAGCCACCTGTCCCGCAAGGCTTTCGAATGTGCCAGCATGACCACCGGCCCCGCGGCGGCGTGATAGGGCATCACGGAACCCACGTTGATTCCTGCGACGACAAGCGAATTCCGCCCTTCGAGCAGATCGATGCACACCGCGCCCTGTTCGGCGGGCACCATCAGGTATGCGGTGTTGCCGAAGGCGCCCGCCAGTTCGGACATGAACGGCTTTGCCGCCGAACGGATATCGAGTTTCGCCAGCGCCGCGGAGCCGATTTCGAAAACGGGCATCGCGATGCGGTAGCCGCCCTCGCCGGACCGGTCCACCCATCCCGCCTGGATCAGTGTCGCCATCAGGCGGTGCACCGTCGTCTTGTTCATCCCGCTCGCCGTGGTGAGATCGTTCAGCGTCCAGGTGGGCCGGTCGGCACGGAAGTAGCCGAGCAGCGTGCATGCCTTGAGGACCGCGCCCACGACATCGCGCCCTCCGGCCGCTTCGGATCCGGTGGGCACAGCCGTGTTCGGCTCGGTGGACACAGCCGTATCCGGCTCTGTAGGCACAGCCACTGATACTCACTCGCTTTCTTCGGTCGCACGGTCGGTGTCGCCACCATACGAACAGCTTCACCACCGGGGGTTGACTTTGTGACCTGAGCCACCTTACCGTCTCGTATCGAGATTTTGAAACGCATTCCGCATTGCGAAACGGAGAGTGGACTGTGAGCAGCCCGACCTTGAAAGACCTCACGGCACGCGGCCTGGTCTATGCGCCCGGCGTATGGGACGGCCTGACCGCGCGCCTCGCCGAACAGGCCGGTTTCAGCGCGCTGTGCGCCTCCGGATTCGCCGTCTCGGCCGCCCTCGGCCTCCCCGACGCCGAGCTCTACACCCAGACCGAGAACCTCCAGGCAGTCCGCACGATCCGCGAATCCTCGAAACTGCCCCTGGTCGCCGATATCGACACCGGCTACGGCAACGCCGTCAACGCCGCCCGCACCGCCACCAAATTCGTCGATGCGGGCGTCGGTGGGATGTTCATGGAAGACCAGGTCTCCCCCAAGTCCTGCCCCATCTGCGTAGGCGACCCCGTCGACCTGATCACCGTCCCCGAGGCCACCGGCAAGATCCGCGCCGTCCGCGATTCCATTCCCGACGACGTCCTGCTCATCGCCCGCACCGACGCCCGCGGCGACGACGCCATCCGCCGTGCCCGAGCCTACGTCGAGGCCGGCGCCGACATGATCATGCCGGTCACCAAAACCTTCGAAACCGTCGAACAGTGGCAGCGCTGCCACGAAGAGGTCGGCGTACCGTTGATGGCCACCCTCACCGCCTCCACTTGGACCGAACGCGAGTTCACCCCCGGAATCCTCGACCAGATCGGCGTCCGGCTGGCCCTGCTGCCGACCCAGGTCCTGATGGCGGTGGCCGGAGCAGCCCAGGCCACCTTGAAACGCCTGGCCGCGGGCGAAGCACCCGCCCAGGTGAGCGCCGATGCGCTCCAGCACCACGAATTCGTCGAACTGATCGGCTTCCCCGAGGTCGAGGCCATGCAGAACAAGTACCTACCCGCGAAGGAGCAGTAACGCCGTGGGTTACACGATGACGGAGAAGATCCTGGGCCGCGCCTCGGATCAGAAAACGGTCCACGCCGGCGAGAACCACCCGGTGCAGCCGGCGCGCATGATCGCCTACGACTTCCCCGGCTACACCGACGTGATGTTCCGGCAGATGCGCGAGGACTTCGGAATCACCGAACTGAAGGACCCCAGCCGCTACATCGTCTTCATCGACCACATGCTGACGAAGCACAACGAGAAGGAATCCGAGGTCCACCAGGTCACCCGCGACTGGTGCGAGTTCTACGGCATCGAACTGCACGAGGGTCGCGGTATCGGCCACCAGCTCACCGCCGAACTCGGCCTGGCCATTCCCGGCGAGTTCCTCGTCCACTTCGACGGCCATATCAGCGGTATCGGCGCCTTCGGCGCGCTCGGCTGGGGTATCCGCCGCGACCTCATCGAAGCCTGGGTCACCGGCCAGGTGTTCGTCGATATCCCCGCCACCACCCGTTTCGACCTGGTCGGCGAGTTCCCGCCCGGCGTGGACAGCCGCGATCTCGTGCACACCATCATCGATATGGTCGGCGCCGACGGCTGCGCCCATCAGGTGATGGAGTTCGGCGGCCCCGGCGCCCGCTCCATGGCCATCGACCACCGTCAGGGCCTGTGCGGAATGGCCATGTTCACCGGCGCCGTCTCCGCGATCTTCGAACCCGACGACATGTCGCTGGCCTACGCGAACAAGGTCGCCCGCCGCGGCTTCGACCCGGTGTATCCCGACGCCGACGCCACCTACGCCGCCCGCTACGAAATCGACCTCGCGACCCTCACCCCTCGCGTCGTGCTCCCCGGCTCCGCCCGCGCCGTCAACACCAAGACAGCCCAGGAACTCGCCGGCACCCCGATCACCAAAGCCTTCATCGGATCCTGCGCCAGCGGCCGTATCGAGGATCTGCGCGCCGCCGCCCTGGTGCTGGACGGTCGCAAAGTGGCCCCCGGCGTCGAGCTCAATGTCGTCCCCACCTCACAGAAGGTGTACGAGCAGGCCGAGCAAGAAGGCATCCTCGACGTCCTCCGCGCCGCAGGTGCACATATCAACATATCGAGCTGTGATTTCTGCTTCGGCTACCAGAAACCCCTGCAACCCGGCGAGAACTGCATCTCCACCGGCGTCCTGAACATCTCCGGCCGGATGGGCAGCCCCGACGCCAACATCTACATGGGCTCCCCCTACACCGTCGCCGCCAGCGCCCTCACCGGCACGATCCAGGAGTCGGTCCAGTGAGCGCCTATCCCCCACCGCCCGACCTCATCGAAGGCAAAGTCGCCTGGATCTTCGGCGACGATTTCGATATCGACCTCGTCGTCGGCGTCTCCAACATCAAGTCCTACGACCCCGACCACCTGCGCTCGGTGTGTATGCAGGCCTACGACCCCACCTTCACCGACCGCGTCCGCCCCGGCGATATCATCGTCGGCGGTCGCAACTTCGGCTACGGTCACCCGCACTATCCACCCATGGTCGCCCTGCGCAACGCGGGGATCTCGGCCATCGTCGCGGAATCCTTCTCGCCCGGCTTCTGGCGCGGCGAAACCTTCAACGGCATGCCGTTGATCACGATCCCCGGCGTCTCGACCGCAGTGCAGGTCGACGACGCCGTGGCCCTCGACTGGCGCACCGCCACCCTGCGCCTGCCCGGGGGAACCGACCTGGTCGGAACCCCACCGAGCCCGCGGACCATCAAGGTCATCGAAGCCGGTGGTTCGTATGAACTCCTGCTCGCCGAGCACGCACGCGAAAGACAGATTCAATGACGAACACCGAACCTCGCGTCGGGTCCAGTGACCTCCACCCCTCCGGACCGCTGCCGGTGACAGCAGCGAAGAAGTCGAACTCGGTAGCCCGCCGCGCCGCCATCGCCGGCGGCGTCGGCACCCTCATCGAGTACTACGACTTCGCGGTCTACGGCTTCCTCGCCGTCACCATCGCACCCCTGTTCTTCCCCTCCGACAATTCCGCGGTGTCGATCCTGTCGACCCTCGCCGTCTTCGGTGTCGCCTACGTCGCCCGCCCCCTCGGCGGTATCTTCTTCGGCCGCCTCGGCGACCGCCGCGGCCGCCGCCACGCCCTCGTCATCACCGTCGTCACCATGGGCGTGGCCTGCGGCATCCTCGGCCTGCTCCCCACCCATTCGGCCGTCGGCGTCCTCGCCCCCATCCTTTTGGTGCTCGTCCGTCTCGCCCAGGGCTTTTCGGCCGGCGGCGAAGTCGGCGGCGCGGCGACCTATATCGCCGAATCGGCCCCGCCCAAGCGTCGCGGCTTCTTCGGCTCCTTCACCCCGGTCGGTTCGACCCTCGGTTTCGCCGTGGCAGCTGCCGTCGTCGGCCTGGTATCCCTCGCGACCACGGACGAGCAGATGGAATCGTGGGGCTGGCGTATCCCGTTCCTGCTCGCCCTCCCCCTCGCCTACGTCTGCCTGCGTGTCCGGATGAAGCTCGAGGACACCCCCGAATTCGAGGAGATGGCCGAGAAGCAGCAGGTCACCAAGAGCCCGCTGATCGACACCGTCACCAGGAACCCGTGGTCCGTCGCCCGCGTCGTCGGCGTCGCCATCGCCATGAACGGCTCCGGCTATATCGGCCTCACCTACTTCAGCGTCTACCTGATCAACGACCTCGGTTTCTCCAAAGACGCCGTCTACTGGACCTCCGCCATAGCCATCGCCCTGGCCTGCGCCACCTTCCCGCTCAGCGGTATGGCCACCGACAGGTGGGGCCGCAAACCGGTCCTCATCGGTGGCTACCTCGCCTACGTCGTGATCGCCCTGCCCGCCTTCATGATCATGGGCGCCACCGAGAGCATCCTCGTCATCGGCATCGTCTACTTCCTCTACATGGTGCTCAACGGCGTAGTCCAGGTCCCCGCCTTCCCGCTGTTCACCGAGCTCTTCCCCCGCACCGTCCGCTACACCGGCGTCTCCCTGGGCTTCAATATCGGCACCATCGCCGCCGGCGGCACCGCCCCCTACGTCGCCGCCCAGCTCGTCGAATCGACCGGTAACGCGATGTCGCCCGCCTACTGGGTGATGGGCGTCTGCGCCATCGGCCTCCTCACCGTCGCCACCATCCGCGAAACCAGCCGCAAGGAACTCCCTGCATGACCACCGGTAACACCGGGAACGCCCCGTCCGCCGCATTTGATGAGGGTGCGGCGGGCGGGGCGTCCCGCCCTCGAGAAGAGCTCGGCACCCTCGTGGCGGCCTGGCACGACCGGGTCCGGCACGAACCCGACGCCCCCGCCCTCGTCTACTTCGACACCACCCTCACCGTCCGCGAGGCCGACGACCTCGCCACCGCCCTCGCGGCCGCCTTCGCCGACCGCGGCGTGGGCCACGGTGAACGGGTGGGCATCCACCTCCAGAACATCCCGCAATACGCGCTCGTGCTGCTCGCCCTCTGGAAACTCGGCGCGATCGCCCTCCTGCTCAACCCGATGTATCGCGGCCGCGAACTCCGCGAACTGGTCACCGATGCCGAACCGGTCGGGGTCATCACCACCGACCGCGATGTGCGGCAGGTCCGGGAGGACGTCGAGGGCACCACAGTCGGCTGGGTACTCGGCACCGCGGAGTCGGACCTCCAGTCCCGCAACGACCCCCGCGTCTTCAAACCCGAAACCGCGGCTGCCGACGAGTGTTCCGCAGACCTACTCACTTTGGCCCACGAGTACGCCGGCCGGAAACTCCCGACGATCCAGGTACACGGCGACGACCTCGCTTTCCTCGCCTACACCTCCGGCACCACCGGCCCACCCAAGGGCGCCATGAACTCGCACACCAACGTCCGCGCGGTAACCACCAGCTTCGCCGAACTCGCCGGCATCACCCCCGGCGACGTCGTCTACGCCCTGGCCCCGCTGTTCCACATCACCGGAGCGGTCGTCATCGGCGCCCTCGCCCTCACCGAACGCACCTCCCTGGTCTTCACCGGCCGCTTCACCACCGACGTAGCCGTCGACGCCCTCCGCGAACACGGCGTCACCTACACCATCGGCTCCATCACCGCCTTCAACGCGATGATGAACTCGGAATACGCCACAGCCGAACACTTCTCCACCATCAAAACGCTGTACAGCGGGGGTGCGCCGGTCCCACCGAGCACGGTCGCCCGATTCCAGGAACGCTTCGGCCACTACATCCACAACGCCTACGGCATGACCGAAACCTCCTCGGCAGTCACCGCAGTGCCGCCTGGAGCAAGCGCCCCGGTCGACCCGAATAGCGGCACCCTGTCCATCGGGCTACCGCTCCCTGGCGTGAACGTCGAGGTGGTCGACGCCGAAGGCCACCCCCTCCCGCCCGGCAGCCAAGGCGAACTCGTCGTCACCGGCCCCCAGGTCATCCGCGGATACTGGCGCAAACCAGAAGAATCCGAAGCCGCCCTACCCGAAGGCCGCCTCCGAACCGGTGACAGCGCGATCGTCGACCAACAGGGCTGGGTGTACCTGGTCGACCGGATCAAAGACCAGATCAACGTGTCCGGGTACAAGGTATGGCCGCGCGAGGTCGAGGATGTTCTCTACGAACACCCGGCCGTACTCGAAGCTGCTGTCGTGGGCGTTGCTGACGAATACCGAGGCGAGTCGGTAGCCGCCTATGTCTCTCTGAAAGACGGCCACACCGCCGACGCCGACGCGCTGATCGCGTTCGCCCGGGAACGCCTCGCGCCCTACAAACGGCCCAGGTCCGTGGGAATACTCGCCGACCTACCCAAAACACAAACCGGCAAGATCCGCCGACGAGCGCTGCGCGAGAACCTGCAGGACATTCGGACAACGCAATAAAATGCTGTCAGTCGCCCCGATACAGCCGCTCGAGGCCGATCAATTCCACATCGTCGCGGGAATCCGCCACGGCGCGCAGTTCGGGGGTGAAGTCGTATCCGGTGAAGAGCAGCAGTTTGGTCTGCCGCGACGCGCGGGGATCGCGCTGAACCAGCAGATCCCGAATCCGGTCGAGCCGGTTGACCTGTTTCTCCCCGACGACCGCATGGTTCTTCGCCTCACCGATCGCGAGGATCCGTTCCGCACCACCGGCGTCCCGCCCGAACACTACGACGTCCAACTGATGGCCGGTCTTACCCGCGGGGTCGGGCAGAACTCCGGAAAGCACATGCGTGCGCCTGCCTCCCACGGTGCCTGGGGCTGCGTACCACCGGCACCACGCACGCGACAACTGCTCGAAATGCGGACCGAGTACTTGACTTGTGAAGGTGGGCCCCGAGCGTTCCCATACCTCAGTGGCGTGCCCCGGGCGTTCGAGGTCGCTCCATTCCGAGCGCATGATCGCGTAATAGAACGTCAGCAGCGGCTCGGTGATCCGGTAAGTGGACCGGCGGGCGTGGAAAGCGTCCTGTTCACGGGCGACCATGCCGACATCTTCCAGGACGGTAAGCGGGTGCCCGAGGTCGGTGGACTTGCGGCCGAGGAAGCTCGCAATCCCGCCCCGGGTGTTGTTGCCCTCGGCAATCGCCGCGAGAACACCGTGATAGAGCGCGCTTTCCCGGAGTTCGGGCTCTTCCGCCAGCAGGAACCGCGCTTCCCGGAACAGCGGCCTCGACGAGTTGAGCACATTGCGAACCACCCACGGTCCGAAATCCTCGCGGTCGGCGGGTGTGTCACCGAGCGTATATTCGCGCCGGTACGCCGGCGTACCCCCCACCACGGCGTTCACCAGGAACGCCAGCGACAGGTCGCCGATCTCCCAGAACTCCCGCGCCAGCCGGTAGTCGAGGGTCGGCACGACAAGCTCCAGGCTTGCGCGTCCCCGCAACGGGGCGCTACCGACGAGCAGTTTGCTCATGAACGACTGGGCCGAACCGCACAGCAACAGGCGGATGGCACCGGCGTGGCGCCGACCGGCCGGATCGAATGCGCGTTGGATCAACGACGGCAGCTCGGGTGACGCCTTGGCCAGGTAGGGAAACTCGTCGAGGACCACTGTCAGGGGCCGGTCACCAGCGCCCAGGGTCATGATTGTCTCGATTGCCTCCGGCCACCCGGCGAACCGGCGCGGCACCGGCTCGCCGAGATACCGCGCCAGAGCGCTACCGAGCTGGTGCAGCGACTCGGGTTCGGTCGCCTCGGTGGCCGCGAAGTAGAACCCGCCGGTTGCCTCGCATACCGCGTCGAGGAGGAAGGTCTTTCCTTGCCGGCGATGCCCCGAAACGATACCCAGCGCCGGCTGCGGCCCAGGGTAGGTGGCAAATCGGGTTAGCTCCGACCACTCGTGCTCGCGATCGAACATGGTCTCGGGCTTTAACATGAGATCTATTATAACTCGATCTATTATAGGTGGAGTTATAATAGTCCGGACTGTCGTGGATCAGCTCGCGTCGCTGCAGCAGGATCTCACCCGATTCACACCACCTGCTGATTGTCTCGGCGGCGCCGGGATCGAATCTGCTTCTCCACTGCGGCCCGCACCTCGTCGATCAGCACTGTGGGGCGTTCGGCGTTGCACTTTCCCCCGGCCGCAGCATCGCACACTGCAGCAATCGCGGCCTGAACTGAACTGTGGGTAGCCGCGAGACCTTCCACGAAGCGATCCGCGATCTGAAACGATTCCTCGACGAACCCCAGACCACCGGTCGATCAAAATTCACATAGGTGAGTCGGCTCGCCGGCACCGAAACCGCGGGCTTCACCGAGCCGGCTGTACACGATTTGTCAGCTCCGCGGGATCCACCGCCTGGACGAATGCCTCGATCCGATCGCCGGACACCGGGAGGTAGGAGCGATATTCGGCGACAGCCAGCACGTATGTCCAGGCGTAGAGCCTGTTTTCATCGAGCATGGGATGCGCGCAAAGCTCGCTCAGCCGCTCCGGAATCGACTCCGGCCCGTCTTGGATCGCAACCCATAAGCCCGCCTCGGCATTGATATCCCCGACCGCGCCGAGTGGATCGATCGTGTACCACCTACCCGGGCCTTGCAGGATGTTCTTCGCCTGCAGGTCCGCATGGAGCACATGACGCTCAGTAGTAGTGCTGATCAGTACCTCCAGCAGCTTCTCTACCTTTGCAAGACGAGTTGCAGCACCGAAACGTTCCATGGCGTCGGCATAGCGCTCGTCCGCGAAACGCTCGCGCGCCCAACCGATCCGCATCCACGCTATATCGGCTAGGTCCTTGAGCTTCGGCGGTTCGGGCAACCCGGGAGCGTTGAGCCTACTCAGCAGCTCACCGAACTGTGCCGAATCACCGGCGCCGTGCACGGGCCAGGCAATCTCACCCGGCACGATGCGAGACATCAGGAAGACGCCCGAATCTTGGTCGAAGTGCAGAATTTCCGGTGTCGCACCCGAAGCCGACCAGCGATCGAGCATCGCCGTCTCGGTGGCCCCGGATTCCTGGTCCACGGGAATTTTCAGTACCGTAGCCGTTCCGTCTTCGGTGCTCGAATACACGCAGCACGACATGGCCCCGCTATCGGCGATACTCTCCAACCGCAGACCCCATCGGTCGGCATAGCTCGCGATCCGTTCGGGCAACGCGTCGAGCCACACCCGGCCGTCGTCTTCACCCCGGAGAAAGATGATCGCCCTTTCGAGCCGTTCGGGAACGAGAGGCACTGTCATCGTGGGAGAGCCTCCTTGATGCGGCCGGCGAGGGCTTCGAGGTCGTGCTGGTCATTGTAGATGTGGGTCGCGAACCGAAGCAGGCATTCCCCCTGCGGGCCAGGACCAACCCAAGCACGAATGCCGGCTTCTCTCAGGACGGCCTTGATCTCGGCCACGGTAACGCCGCTCAGAACGAATGCGCGCATTCGCGGCGCGGAAAGTTCGGTGGAAGCGGTGGGCTGGGCTCCTATTTCTGTCAGCAGCTCCGACCCCAGATCGGCCAGGCGTCCACACTCGGCGAGCAGACCGGCGTCCTGCCATTGCTCCCACTGGTCGATCGCCGAGGTGGCGGTCAGTCGGGGCACCGGGTCGAAGGTGCCTGGCCAGGAGAAGCGTTCGACCAGATCGGGCGAGTCCCAGGTAAGCGACACCTCGGCTGGCCGGATACGGTCGACGAGATCTCCGGTGAGCCAGAGCAGCCCGACCGGGCGGAGGGTGGGCAGCCATTTGTGCAGTGTGCCGAACATGGCGGCGGCACCCCAGGCATCGGGCGCGACCGGGATATGCCCCGGAGCATGTGCCGCATCGAGGATCAACTGGCCCCCACGCTCACGCACCCACCGGGCAATGTCCTCGATCGGGAGTCGTAGGGCAGCCGAAGACGAGATGACGCTCAGCTGCATATAGGTCACGGAGCCGGGGACTGCAGAATTCAGAGCCGTGAGCAACTGATCCGAGCTCTGGAGCGGGAGCGGCACCGGCACCTCGACCAGATGCGCCGAGGCGCGCTGGCAGGCGGTTGCCCAGGCTCTGATGATCGACGAGTACTCGGCGTCGAGGATCACAACGGTGTCACCCGCGGCGAGGGGAAGCGAGCCGATCAGTGCGGCGGCGCCGGAGGTAGCGTTCGTACAAAAGGTAGTTCGACTCGCATCGAGGCCGAGCATCTCCGCTGTGCGGAATGTTCGGGAGCGCAACCCGTCTGTGAGCTCACTGCCGAGATGGATTGTCGGATCGGATTCTATTCTGTAGCGCTCGGATTCGGCCGCATTCAGCACGTGACGGGAGGTCAGGCCGTACGACGGGTGGTTCAGCTGAACCAATCCAGCTTCGAGCGCAAAGTCGACGTAGGCGAACCTTTTCACGATCCGGCACCGTTGCCGAGTATCGAACGCAGATGCGGCAGACTCGGCACGTCGAAACGGAAGATCGCATCCGCAGCCAGCGCGTCATCGGGCGGCACGCCGAGGCCGGCGATCGAGAATTCGACTGGGTTCCATCCCGGCGCACGCAGGTCGATCGCGTCCAGAACCTCCACGAGCCGCTCACCACGCTCAGTGGCGATGACGGCATCTCGGGAGACCCGGCGCAGCTGAGCCAGTAGTATCTCGCTCGCCATCCGCCCGTGGAGATTCTCCACCTCATGGATTTGGCAGGCCAGAGTTGCCGCCGCTCGCGGAAGCGCCGGCGGGAGACTGATATCGAGGTACCGCGCGAACGCTTCCGCCGCTTCGGGGTACCGCCGCTGTAAGCCCAGCACGCGACTCGAGTCGCGCAGATGGGGCGGATTCTCGCTCGCGACACCGGAGGTTCGTGACATCCGGCCCAGCTCCTCGAGCAATTGCCAGGACCGATCGAGTTCCAGGCAGGCCATCGTTTTCTTGCTCAGCCAGTGCAGTGCCTCGTAACCGGCGTAGGGATGGCCGGTAGAGCTCGCGACGTCGATCGACCGCCCAAGCCAATGCTCGGCGTCGGCCGGCTCATATGCGGCAAGATGCGCGAGGCCGCGATGCCCGTGCGCGCGAGACCGGATATCGGGACGATTACTCATCGCGGCGACGGAGTCACATAGTTCGATACAGCGCCTGGCGTCCAGGCTCGGTCCGCACAAGGCGATCTCTGCTTTGAGCATCAGCGCTTCAGCGTGGATTTCGCCGGGCCCGGAATGCTCGGCGAGCAACTCGTCGAGCGCCCGGTCGACCTCGCCCCAACGGCAGGTCATGCGAAGGTTCCGAGCCCAGAGCAGCCGGACATCCGCTTCCCGCCCGGGATCGACCGTCTCGTCGACCGTGCATGTCAATGCTTCCGCGCAGGCCCGAGTGGCCTCGAGATGATCCCCGCGTGCCGAAAGCGACTCGGCCAGCAGTGACCAGGCATCGAAGGAGGGAGCATGGTCCACTGCTATTTGCGCGAGTTCCCGCGCCTTCGACACCGCGCCGAGCGCAAACTGTCGGCGCGCGGCCGCCAGCGATAACGCACCAGCCTTCTCGCGATCCCCCGCAGCAACAGCGACCGCCGCCACCCGGACCTGCATCTCGTCGTCCCAGTCCGGCTCGGATTCCAGAACCTCCAGGAACCGAATGTGATGGCGACGCCAACGCGGCGAGTTCGACGCTCCCCGTTCCCGGAGAATTTCCGCAAACAGCGGATGGTGGATCAGGTACCGGTCGTACTTCCCGCGTGGTTCCGCCGGCCGCACCAGACCGTGCTCATCGAACAGCACATGCAGCCGCTCGTACACATCGTCGACATCCATTCGCGCCAGGACGGCGAGGTAGTCGACTTCGAAGCTGTAGCCGATCAACGCGGCGGTCTCGAGCAGCCGCTGATCCTCCGGCCGCAGGAACGACAACCGTTCTTCCAGCACCGCGGCGATTTGCCGTGGCGCCACACCGTCACCCTGACCACCGAGCCGCACGAGCGACTCCGCGAACAGCGGGTTCCCGGCACTCAACCGGACGATCCGCGACACCACTCGCGGCGAAACAGGACTACCGTCCGCCGCCTGCCGGACAAGCTGCTCGGTATCAGCACTCGATAACCGCGGCAGGTCCATGACAACCGTTTCGGGCCGGTACCGGCACAACCGGAACACCGCCCGCTGCAGCGGATGAGTCTGATCGGCCGAAAGAAGCTGATCGGGCCGATAAGCCAGCACCATGACGAGCGGACCCTCCACGCGCAGCGCGATCGTGGTCAACAGGTCGATGGTGGCGGTATCGGCCCAGTGCAGGTCATCCAGAACCATCAGCACCGGCCCGTCGGCGAGCAACGCCTCGATGAACCGGAGCAGCTGATCGAGCCGGCTGTCGATCTCGGACTGATCCCGCCCGGACGCCGCATACGTCTGTCCGGTCCGCACCCCCGCGGCGAGCAGCTGCCCTACGACAGGGACGGATTCGATCCAGTCGGGAGCATGCTCACCGAACGAGGAGGCCAAGCGCTCGAGCCTCGACTTCGGTCCCGATCGATCTGCAGACGAGGTGAGCGAGCGCAAGCATTCGCGGATGGCCTGGAATGAATCGGAGGCAAGAGAATTCAGCATCGCCTGCCCGTAGCCGGACAACAGGCCGGAGTGCCCGTGCTGCTGCACCGCCCGATGCGCCAAGGTCGCGAGCAAACTGGTCTTCCCGACACCGGCTTCCCCACGAAGAACGAACACGGTACTCGCCCCGGATTCGACAGCGTGATCGACGCCTTCGAGCAGTTGGGAGAGCTCGTCGATACGATCGACCAGCGGTGCGGGTTCCGCGAGACTCGACGACAATTCCCCTCCAGATCAGCCGAGCGACAGATGATCACGATTCTAATCCGTGATCACGGCACGAGAACGACTGATCGCCAAAGGATCTGGCCGCGTGCGCTATCGCCCTCCCACGTACAGCCGTTCGCACGGCAGACGCGGCAGATCAGCCGCGGACCCAGGAATAACGGCGACCGAGCCCGCCGCGTGCCGGTGGCGCCATTCAGCCATGAACAACAACGCCGCCGACCGGCACGCCACGTATTCGAGCCTGATCCCGTGCAGAAAGATACTCAGGCACAGATCCGGCTCCCCCGGCCGAGGCGTTCCCTGCCCGCTCATCCGGCACACTCCACAAGCGCGTCCAGGACGGTCTTCAAACTCGGCAGATAGACATCACGCGCCGGCACCACCCACCGCCGATAGGCGTCGTCGACCGGACCCGGCAACGCGACAATCGCGAGCGGTGGAACAATCTGCGAGTTCGTGCGTAGCAGGGCCCGTGCGTAGAGCGAGCTCTCCTCGGCCTCGGGCGAATACCCGGTCAAGAAGGTGTACCGGCGGGACCGATGCGAAACGACCGGGCCGACCAGAGACCGTGCGGACAGGAATTCACGCATTACTTTCCCGAGCCCATCCGGAGTGGTGACCGCTCGAACCCGACCACCGATCGTCAACGCAATCCGGCCGGACTCGTCGACATGGCAAGGTAATCCGCACACCGTGCGGTAGTAGTGACAGCGGCCGAGAGCAATAGGCACAGACATCAGACCCCCTGAAGTGGCGTCACTGAAGTTCGAGAGAACGCGCCCGGCCCCGACCAGCCCAATCGCGAATCGGGGATGCCGCTGCGGAGTCGTCTCCGACCAGGCGCATATCCAGCCTGCTCTCACGTGACGCTTCAATCCACGGCGCCTTTGAAACGGTTATGATGCCCTTATGCGACGCACTCGCTTGATCGATGCGCGGAAAGCCACAGGGAAGACCCAGGAACAGATCGCCGAGTTCATCGGTGTCGACCGCACCACCCTGGGCAAGTGGGAGCGAGGCGAGTCCACCCCGCACCCCAACCAACGCGGCCCTTATGCCGAAGTACTGGGCGTAGCCATGTCCGCTCTCGATTCCATGCTCAGCGGCCTCCCCGCCGACCAGGCCGAAATGCCGGAATGGCTCACCACCTACCTCGCCATGGAACAGTCCGCTACCGCACTACGCGCCCACGAGCCGCGCGCCGTGTACGGAATGCTGCAGACTCCCCGCTACGTCGAACACCTCGCGGGCCGCGCCGGGATCTCCGGAGTCTCGTCGTCTTTCGTACAACGCACCATCGACCAGCGCCTGCACCGGCAGAAACGGGTCCGCAACGGCGACCTGCAGGTCGAGGTGATCCAACCCGAATCCGCCCTGCATCTCCGCGTCGGCGACCCATCGGTCATGGCCGAGCAACTCCGGACCATGACCGAACTGGCGGACCTGCCGAATGTGACGGTCCGTATCACCACATACGATGCAGGTCAGTACGAAGCGCGGCGGCTGGGCGATTTCGCCATAGTGACCCACCCGTGGGGCAACCCTCGGGTGCACGTCGAGGGATACAAAGGCGGAGAGTTCTTGACCGACCAGGAGACGGTGGCCTACTTCATGGCGGCACTCGACGACGCCGAACGGATCGCACTGTCCTCGAGGGAGTCCCGCGACTTCATGCTGCGATTGGCCGATAGCTGGAGTGAACGATGAGCGAGTTGAACTGGCGAAAGTCGAGCTTTACGGACCCGCATACGTGCGTGGAGGTCGCAGCGGTATCTGGGGGCGTCCTGGTTCGCAACAGCAATGCGCCAGAGGCGGGTGCGTTGCGATTCACCTCGGAGGAGTTCCGGGCTTGGCTGCTGGGGTGCAAAGCAGGCGAGTTCGACGATCTTGCCGTTCGATAGTCCTGGTCACATCGTCCCGAACACCCCCAGGGAAGCCATAGCACCGCCGAAACAACTCGACATCGCTGTACCCGGCCGATTTGATCCATTACCCGCCCCCAGCGGGTTCACTTGATCCACATTCGCTGGGTGCAACTCTCGCCCAGCTGTCGGGTTTCTGCATTTTTGACTACAGTCACCTCGCAGACGCCGACTGGAGGGGAGATGGATGAGCGTCGTTCAGGCGAGGTACGTGCAGCGGGCCATCGAGGAACGCTTCGGCAGACTCATCGATCTATCCGACATCCCGCGTCGCAGTGAGCATGAGCAAGCGCTTCGCAGCCGCGGCCTGGCCGCGCTTGCAGTTCAGATCGAGCACCCATGCAGCGACCTTGTCGCAACTCAGGCGGTGTTCGACGGCCAGGATGACCGGGGTCTGGACGCAATCGCCGTGGAGAACCGACAGGCTCAACCCCGGATAACGCTGATTCAGGCGAAGTGGAGCGACAAAGCCAAGGCCGGGTTCGGCGAAGCCGAGGTCCATAAGATGATCCGAGGCTTGGACCTGCTGATCGAGCTCGAGTTCGATCGGTTCAACCGCCGCTTCCAGCGACATGTCCGAGCAGTTGAACAGGCATTCGAGGGCCGGGCGCCGAGGATTACGCTCGCCCTCGCGTTGATGCGAACCGAGCCTCTCAACGACGATATCCGCGAGCTCCTCGAATCGAGTATCGCGCAGTACAACAAGGTCGAGGAAATGGTGGACTACAAGGTCCTCGACCTACGCGACTTTCACCGGGCGATCCTCGGCGACGCGGCCGCGCCGAAGATCGCCGCGACGCTGCGGTTGGAGGGTTTCGGCCAGGAGACCAGCCCTTATCGCGCCATGTACGGGACGATGACCGTACCTGACATAGCCGACCTGTACGACGAACACCGGCGGGGGCTGTTCGCCCGCAACATCCGTGACGCGCTCGACGTGTCGGACGTCAATCCCAAGATCCGTGCCACCCTGCTCGAGCAGCCCGAGCACTTCTGGTACTTCAGCAACGGGATCACGATGCTGTGCGATTCGATCCGGCCGGCCGGACGCGCTCCGGTTCCAGGCGGCGTCGGAGAGTTCCTGGTCAGCGGCGCCAGCGTGGTCAATGGTGCGCAGACCGTCAGCGCGATATACGAGGCACACAAGGCCATGCCCGACGTCGCGCAACAGGGGCGCGTGATGGTGCGCCTGATCTCGTTGGAGGACTGTCCGCCGGAGTTCGGCGACCTGGTGACAACCAACACGAACACGCAGAACCCGATCGAGGATCGAGACTTCAAGTCCCTCGACCCCAGGCAGGTGCAGCTCCGCGACGACTTTGCATTGCAGCTGAGCCTCAGCTATGTGATCAAGAGGGGTGAGCCTGTTCCGAACCTGGAACACGGTTGTTCGATCACGGAGGCCGCTGAGGCGCTCGCGGCCGCCCACCCCAATGCCGAGTTCGCCGCATTGGCCAAGCGTGACCCCAATGCGCTGTGGGACGACGGTGTCTACAGCGAGATATTCGGCCTCACCCCAAATGCCCAGCGTGTCTGGCGCTGCGTGCTCCTGGCCCGCCGGGTACGTGCGCGACTCGACGCGCTGCGGGATGAGCTGATGTCACGGGCCTCGGCGATGGCCGGATACGGCGACCTCCTGGTCACGCACGTAGTCTTCCGGTTGCTCGATACGAAGAGCATCGAAGACCCCGGAACGGACTGGGACGCTCGGCTCGACCAGGTCCCGGGGCTGGTCAAGGACGCGCTGTCATGGTCGCTGTTCGCCATCGACGCCGAGTACGGGAAGTCGAGCCACATCATCGCTGCTGTGCGGAACACAGAGCGCATCGAGCGGGTAGCCCGCGCCGCGATCCGGGGCATGCGTGATGGCGACACCACGCCGGAGCTGCGTTCGGACTACCAAATGTCGGGCGAAGCGCGACCGGGACGGCAGGTCGACGCTGTGCGCACACTGGTCGACGCTGAACGAATCCCGGATGGCACCCGCCTCGAGTTCCGGCCGTTCACACGGCCGGAACGGCGCGACATGACCGACTGGTTGGCCGCCGAGCCGGCTCGGAGTCTCGCCGTGTGGCGAAACAGCACAAGGGATCAGCTGCAATGGCAGGCAGACGGCCAGTGGTATTCGCCGAGCGGTCTGGTCCGCCGGATGCGGAACCTGGCGTCCGGAGTAGATCAGAATGTGCAGGGCACGCTGAACTGGTACGTCCCCGAACAAGGCTCTCTGAGGGACCTAGCCGAGGAGGTCCGTGCGGAGCAGACCGTCGCAGACCTGTTCGAGCCGGAGCCGACGCCCGAACAGTGACACATCCCACTATGGAGACGGCTCTTACAGCGCCATGAGGTTCCCACAGTAGCTGTCGGACCAACCCGCTATGTTAGGTGGTCGGCGTATCCCCAGCTTATGGATGGGCCGACCTTGACACATCGACACGGCAGATCGGGGCATACACGGATGGCTCAGGGCACCTTGGACTTCGGCGAGCCGAACGAGGTAGAGGATCACGGCACCGCTGCGGAGTCGCTCGCCGACAACGAGGTCTTCGACTTCATCAGGAACGAGCCGGTGAAGATGCGAGCCAACGAGGAGGTGCGTCAGGAGATCGCGCGCGCTCTCTTCCATGAGTACGGGATCTCGGTCGACGACATGGAGCGTGACTACCCGATCCAGGTGCAAGCCCAAGGCGCCCGCAAGCTCCGCAAGAAGGCCGATATCGCCATTTTCAAGCCCGGAACCGAGCACACACCGGAGAACCTCCAGCGGGTCGTGGTGTGCAAGCCGAAGCCGAAGGCGAGCCGCACCGTCACCAAGATCCGTACCTTTCAGCAGGCTCAGCAGGACCTCGAGGAGTTGGAACTCCTACTCGGGACCGAGGCCACGCCGAACGCCGAGTACGGTATGTGGGCCGACGGCGTCGACTTCTTCTTCCTCCACAAGAAGACCAGCCGGTTCGGCGCGAAGTTCGAGCCGATTGCGAACTGGCCGGTTTCGCCCGATTCGGTCGGCACCCGGTCGGTCGCGTCCACGGCGAAGCTTCGCCGCGGCGAATATGCAATGCTGCGCACGGCATTCCGGCGGTGTCACAATTACATCCACGGCAACGAGGGCATGGCGAAGGACGTCGCCTTCTGGCAGTTCCTCTACCTGCTGTTCGCCAAAATCCATGATGAGCGCACCGTCAAGCGGACGGGACAGTCGCCGAGGTTCTACGCACTGCCGAGCGAACCCTTCGACCCGGACGGTCAGAAGCAGATCGCCGAACGAATCCAGGACCTGTTCACCGAGGTGAAGAAGACCTATCCGCACTTCGACGACCGTGATCAGATCGCCCTGTCGCCGGCGGCGCAGGCGTTCATCGTGGGTGAACTCGCTTCCTATGATCTGCAGGGCACCGACATGGACGTCAAGGGCGTCGCCTACCAGGAGCTGGTCGGCACCAACCTGCGCGGGGACCGCGGGCAGTACTTCACGCCCAGCGGCGCCGTGAAGCTCATGGTGGAGATCCTCGACCCCAGTGAACACGACGTCGTCCTCGACCCGGCGTGCGGTACCGGCGGTTTCCTTCGCGAAACACTGCGTCACCTGCTCGCACAGTGGAAAGAGCAGGACGGCACGGTCGGCCTCCCGGACACCGAGGAGCAGATTCAACGCCTCGCTGCGTTCGCCGACCGCAACCTGTTCGGCGCGGACTTCGACTCCAGCCTCGTCCGCGCCACCCTCATGAGCTTGATGACCCTGACCGGCGGAACGGGGAACGTCTACCACATGGACTCGCTCAAGTTCCCGCACGGCGACCGGTCCGGCAACGATATCGCCGACCAGCGGATCCCACTGGGCAGTGTTGACGTGCTGATGACCAACCCGCCGTTCGGCACCGACATCAAAGTCGAGGACCGCAAGACCATCGACCAATACCGTGAAGGCGTGGCCCGTCCCTGGACCAGAAACCGGGAAACCGGTGAACTCGAACCCGGCCGAGCCGAGATCACCGCCATGTCACCGGAGCAACTGTTCATCCAACGCGCCGTGGACTGGGTCCGCCCCGGCGGCCGGATCGGCATCGTCCTGCCGAACGGGATCCTGTCCAATCCCGGCCCCACGGACGAGGCGATCCGGCGATGGATCCTCGACAACTGCTGGGTGCTCGCCAGCATCGAACTGCCGGTGGAGACGTTCATCGTGGAAGCCAACGTCAATATCCTGACCTCCCTGTTATTCCTCAAGAAGAAAACCGACGCGGAACGCTATTCCGCCTCGATGGGCGGTGCTGCTGACGACTACCCGGTGTTCATGGCCGTTGCCGAGAAGGTCGGTGTCGACCGCCGCGGCAATCCGGTGTACAAGCGCACCCCCGACGGCGAGCTGATACTCACCACCCGCGAGGAGACCGAGACCATACCGATCAACGGCAAACACATCACCCGCCGCCTCGTCCGCAAGGGTCGCGTGCCGGACAACGATCTTCCGGTGATCGCCGAGAAGTATCACGAATTCCGCCGGAAGTACCCGGAACCAGGGAGCATCAAGTAGATGAAACTCGTCGATTTCGACAACCCGGTTCGCGCTAGCTGGCTCGCGGACCAAGGGTTCCGACTCGACCCCGGACCGTTCATCTCCGAGACGTACGCGGCACGGATGATGCTTCGTCACGTTTCTCGTACTGAGCAGCTGGGGGACCTGGCCGAGCGGATATTTCGCCCAGGTATCTTCAAACGCCATTGGACCGGAAGCGCGGAACACGGTGTTCGGTTCCTTTCAAGCGCGGACATCTTCGAGGCGGACCTGTCGACGCTGCCCATGATCACCGAGAAGTCGTTCGATTCGGACCCCAAGCTTCCCCTCGAGCCGGGATGGACACTCATTACGTGCTCTGGAATGACCGCGGGCCGCGTCACCTATGCCCGAAATGAGATGGAGGGATACGCGTGCACGCAGGACGTGCTGCGCGTCGTCCCTGGAGCGGATATTCCGGGTGGATACCTCTACACGTTCCTTGCCAGCCGGTACGGCACGGCGATGATCAAGGGCGGAATCTACGGAAGTAGCATCAAGCACATAGAACCTCCACACCTCGTCGACATCCCCATTCCCCGCCTCGGCAACGGGATCGAGTCCCAAATCGACTCCCTGATCCAACACGCAATGAAACTGCGCTCCCGGTATCAGAAGGGCGTGATATCAGCAACGGAAGACCTTTTCACCAGTGCAGGACTCTCCGATCTCTTGGAATACAACTGGCATGACGACCGCGAAATAGGTTTCCATGTCGATGGCGTTCGCAGCGAATCACTGCGGGCCCTCAACTTTTCCCCGAGAGCGCGGCGCCTGATCGCACGGATTCGCGATGTACCACACCGTTCGCTCGGTAGCGTCTGTGAAAATGGTTTACTCGCCCGCGGTCCACAGTTCAAAAGGATCGACGCGGCGCCTGGATACGGAGTTAAGCTAGTCGGCCAACGACAGGGGTTCTGGATGCGTCCGGAGGGGCGCTGGGTTTCAATGTCTGAGTCTGAGCGGCGCGCTGTGCAGGTGGATGACGAGACAGTGCTCGTTGCCTCGACAGGAACACTTGGCGAAACCGAAGTCTATTGCAGGGCTATCTTTGCAACCGGATCGGCGCTGAAGAATGCTTTCACAGGACACTTTCTGCGAATCCGATCGGGCGACCCGGCCGTGTCGAATCCATACCTATTCGCTTTTTTCAGGTCTGACATTGCCTTCAGGTTACTTCGCTCAATGAGCACTGGGGGCAAGCAGCAGGACATCCATGCCTCGTTTCGGATTGAACTACCAATACCAATGTGCGACAACGAATCCCGGGATAGGATTACCGAGACCGTGCGACAGTCGTACCGACGCCGAGATGAGGCCGATGCGCTGGAGGACGAGGCTATGACCTTACTGGAGAAGGCGATTCGAGAGGCGGCCAGATAGACATGGCAGAGATCGTCGGCGGGGGGCCGCCGGTCAACGACGCGGAGCGTGCGGTCATCGCATACCTGCGGGACCATGGACCCGACGAGTGGTGGGTGCTGCACAATATCGAAATCCCCGTGCACGGTGGCCGGTACGAAGTCGACCTGATCGTGGTTACGGAGCATTCGGTGTGCCTGATAGATGTGAAAGGCACGCGCGGACGGATCGAGGTCAGCGGGCATCGATGGTTCCCTGACGGCCGTCAACCTTTCGGTTCTCCAGTGGCGAAGCTGAACGGGCACGCTCGGGCCTACAAGGGTTACCTCGAAAGGCAGCGGCGGGTTCTCAGCCGGGTATACGTCGATACGCTGGTGGTGCTGACCGCTCCGAACGCCGTCCTCGTCGACCCGAACAGCGCGCCCGGTGCGGACGCAAACAGCGTGACCTCGATGGACGGATTGATTCCGATGCTCGCGGATGTGTCGCGTGTTCGTGCCGGCATGTCGCGAGACCTCACGCAATACCGGTCGGACCTGCTCGAAGCCCTGACGGGATCGGTGCAGCGGCCGACCGGTCCGCGCCGGTTCGGGCACTGGACGGTAGTCGAGCGCCTGGGCGGTAGCGATGAAGTGACCGAGTACCGGGCGATCAACGCTGAGCTCGGTGGTTCGGAATCGGTGCTGCTGCGGGTGTATCGGGTGGATCCGTTCCAGCCGGAGGAACAGCGGAACGCCGAGCGGAATGCGCTTGCGAATGCTTACCGGGTGCTGGCGCGGATGCCGTCCAACGAGTGCATCGTCGGGAGTCGCGACTTTTTCCCGACCGAGGACGAGGATCAGTTCGTCCAGGTCCTCGACGACCCGCACGGACGGGCGCTGTACGCGCGCCTGACCGATACACGCAACCCGATGTCAGCGGATGTGAAGATTCGTGTCATCGCCGATATTCTGCGCGGGCTGGCGTGGGCGCACGGACACAAGGTAATACACCGTGCGCTGTCGCCGGCCAGTGTGCTGATGAAGCCCAATGGCCGGGCGATGCTCACCGGGTTCGACTACGCACGCCCAGAAGGGCCGCGGGCGATGACGGTGCAGGGCAAGCTCGGTGATGTTCTGGACCCGGCCTATGTGGCTCCGGAGTGCCAGGGCCGGGTTCAGCAGATGAGTCGTGCCTCCGACGTGTACGCCGCCGGGGTGATCGCCTTTCAGCTGCTCACGGGTGAGCTTCCGTTCACCACGACGGTCGAGCAGTTCGAACAGGGCAGTGTGCTGCCGACGAACGTCCTTACGCGGGCCGGGGTGCCGGAGGACGTGGCGTCACTGCTGCAACAGCTGTGCGCGCTGGCACCGTCGGCCCGCCCTCCGGCGGCGGAGGCTTTTCAGCAGTTCGGTCGGATCGCTGGAGGACGTCGGCCCAGCAGGGAGCAGGGCGCGGAAGAAAGGGCAGCATCCGAAAAGCCCGGCCTGCGCAATCTGACGGAGGGATACCAGCTCACGCCGCAGTACACGATCCGCCGCAAACTCGGAGCGGGCACATTCGGCGTCGTGTACCAGGTGTACGACAACCTCGCCGGCGCAGATCAAGTCGTGAAGATCGTCGACCGCGACCGGGAGTCGGAGGTCGAGCGACTGCGACAGGAGTACACGATCCTGCGCGGGTTGCCGCCGCACTCGAACGTAGTGAAGGTGGAAGGTGCGGGGTATCTCGATAGCGGCACGGTGCCCTATCTGGTGTTCGAATATCTCGATGGTCGTGATCTGAAAGATCTTCTGCAGGAAGGGGCGCTCAACCCCGCGGATGCCCTCGCCGTGGGCCGCGACCTCGCGGCAGGTTTGAGATTCTTGCACGGGTGCGGCGTCTACCACTGCGACGTGAAACCCAACAACGTGCTCCGCACCGATCAGGGCTGTAAGATCCTGGACTTCAATGTGGCAGTGACCGCCGAGTCCAGCCTGAGCAGGGCAGGCGGCAATCACCGGTACGTGCCACCCGATGTCACCGACAGTGGTCCGATGAACTCCGACCGGCTCATCGACCGTGACATCTACGGCGCGGGCCTGATCCTGTACGAAGCGCTCACCGGGGAATGGCCGTTCGTGAACCAGGGTAAGCCCGTGCTGTCGGAACTTCCCCGCGACCCCCGCGAGCTACCCGGACTGAGCGACCTGTCCGACGGTTTCGCCACCGCCGTTCTCAAGGCCATCGCGCCGTTGCGCAGTGACCGTTTCGCGAGCGCCGAGGAGTTCTGTAAAGCTCTCGACGCGTTTGGTGACACGATCCGGAAGCCACGCGAAACACCGCCACTGGAACCGGTTCCAGCACCCCAAGGCGGTATTCCTGTCGGCACCAATCCGTTCGTCGACCACCTGCAAACCCTGTACAGCCAGAGTACGAGCAGCAACGCCGGCACCCGCGGGCACGACCCGTACAAGCTGTATGTTGCGACGCTGCTCGACAACGAACTGCGCGACGACGTACTCGCCGGGAAGTTTCGCCTGGTCGTCATCACCGGCAATGCGGGCGACGGCAAGACCGCCTTCCTCGAGGCGCTCGTCGCGAAGGCGCTGCGCGAGGGGGCAACGGCGGGTCCGCCACGCGTCAACGGAGCGGATATCCGCCTGTTCAACGGGACGTGGCTGCGAACCAACTACGACGGAAGTCAGGACGAGGGCGCACGCGACAACGACGAGGTGTTGCTCGACTTCTTCGCGCCGTACCGCGACGGGGCAGCGCCCGACGGCGACATCCGACTGATCGCCATCAATGAGGGCCGCCTCGTCGACTTCTGCGCGACGCAGGCCGACTCGTTCGGCCTGTTCACACAGGCCGTGCGGGCAGGACTCAACGGCGGATCCCCGGCGGAGGGCATCGCGGTGGTGAACCTGAACCGCCGCAGCCTGGTCGCGGATCGGGAGCTCGACGGGTCGATCTTCGAGCGGATTCTCGACCAGATGACCGCCGACGAGTACTGGGAGGCATGTGGTTCGTGTGAGCTGGCCCGACGTTGCTTTGCGCGGCACAATGCAGTCACCTTGGGTCATTCCAATGCGGGCCCGAAGGTGGTATCGCGGCTCAAGGAGCTGTACACGCTGAACCACCTGAGGGGAAAGCTGCACATGACGGTGCGGGACGTGCGGTCCGCCCTGGCCTACACCCTCACCTCCGGTCGAGGATGCGAGCAGATTCACGACCTCTACCGAGACGGTGACACGCGCGCCATCCTGGACGGCTTCTACTTCAACAGTTGGGCAGGGCTACCCGATTCACCAGACCGGTTGCTGACACTGCTGCGGGAGATCGATGTGGCTAAGGTGCCCGAACCCGCACTCGACCGGAAGCTCGACTATGTCGGGCCGGATGCGGGGCAGGCGCTCATGCGTATCGACGGCCGCGATGACTACGACCTGGATCTGCTCGAAGCGCTGTTTTCCCAGCTTCCCCGGACCCCGAAACCCACAGCGGCGCAAACCGAGCTACATTCGCGTTATTTGGCGGCCGCGCGGAGACGATTCTTCTTCGAATGCGTAGACGAGCAGCGTGCCCGACGGCTGCTGCCATACCGGTCCGCCACAACATTTCTGGAGCTGCTGGCTTCACCCGCGCAGACGCAGGCCTACGTGGCGGAGGTCATCGAGGCCGTCAACCGCGGTGAGGGCTTGCCCGAACCACGCCGGTTCGGTGGCGATCTCGCGCTGCAGATCCGCGAGGTGGTCGGCGGTACGATCCGGTCCTACCGACTGTTCCGCAAGGAGAATCTTTCACTGTCGACGACCGGTTCTGACTCCGCTCCATACCTCGAAACCCAGCGTGATGGCCTGCTGCTTCAGCATCACGCCGACAGCGGGCACCAGGCACGGCTGCGTATCGGGCTGGACCTTTTCGAGTTCCTACACCGGCTCCGCCACGGCCATCTACCTGGGCTCGCCGACGAGCAGGGGCTACTCCTCGGACTCACTATTTTCAAAAATGAACTTGCGGCCGCGCCGTACCAGGAGGTACTGCTCACCTCCGGCGGCGACGATCTGCACCGCGTACAGCGGGATCCGGACGGGCGGCTGGTGATGCAGACTATGGGCATGGGGGTGAGCTGATGGCTCTGGCCAAGCTCGACCGGGAATTCCGCTTCCCTGGCGTAACGACGATCGACTACAAGTCCCTCGACATGGACCGGGTACTCACTGCGTTCCTGGCACGGCTGTGGCACTACGGCAGATCCAGCGTCATCCTCAGAACCAGCGAACTGTCCATCGACGCGTACGCGGACACCATTACCGAGCATCCGGAGCTATTTTCCGAGTTCGACTCCGATACCTCGCGGCGGTGGCTCGAAACGCATCTACTGGACCTGGTCAGCCGTGGCAAGGCCAAGCAGGCAGTCGCCGGGTTGCGGCCCCTGCACGGGTTCACGTATCGGCTCCGAAACGCCCGTCATTCCCGGTCGTACGGCGCAGATGAGCAGTTGTATTCCATGCTGCGAGCCGGCCAGGGACCCGGTACCGGTGTGCTGCAATATCTGCGGGAATTCTTCTTCACCGGACTGGATGCGGTAACCGGCCAAACCAAGGCGGACGGCCAGGTCGATGTCGACACCCAGGCCCTGATCAACCTCACGACGGCCGTCAAGGACAGCATCACCGATCGGGCGTCATCAGATGCGCCGGTGTTTCATCCTCCCCTCTACGCTGAGGCGTCGACCCTGCTGGTCGAGGATTCACTTCGGCTGCTCTACCACAAGGACTTGATCCCGAGGTCGGTCCTCGTCGAGTACTTGAAGATCCTCTTCGCCTTCCACCTCGCGCTGTATCATCTCCGGTGCGCAAAGTTCCTCCCCGCCCTCGTCGCGGGCGAGCCGGCGCCCCGGTCGGCAAGCTTCTTCCTCGACGTCGCCGCAGTATCCGGCACACCGGCGGCGGCGTTGGCCGAACGCAGCGCCGCCGGTTGGTACGGGCGATTCCCGGAATTCATCCGCGCCACCTTCGTCGTCCGCAAACTCGACGACTTCGCGCACTCACTGGTCAAGCGCAAGAAGATCAGCCGACCTGCCGACGGGGTCTTTCGTGTTTCCGAGCTGCTCGCGTTTCTCGGAAAAGACTTCGCCCACGAGCGGGAGCAGTTCGCCGGCGCCCGGATCAGCCGCGTCCTGGACAGCATTCCCCCTGGCGAGGATGATCCTACGGAGCAGATCCGGGAGTTCGGGCTCGACGACTTCACCACCTACATCGAGATGATCACGACCTACCGGGTGCGGTTCCATCTCAGCTATCTGCGGGAATGCGTTGATTCGTTGCTGCTGAAGAACCGGCCGGGCGCGATGATCACCCAGCCCAAGCAAGGGCAGCGGCGCTTCATTCTCGATAGCCGGCTGCTCGAGGTGCTGTTGCAGATCGCACTGCTCGGATCGGATGGCCACGGTGGCTTCCATACTGTGCCGCTGCGCGTCGACGAATTTCTCGACGTCCTGCGCGAACGTTACGGTCTGTACATCGATCGGCTCCCGGACGGCGACGGTTTCGGCGAAGCCACCATCGCCGATCAGACTGCGCTCCGATCGAACACCCGTGCCTTCGTCGATCGGCTGCGAGAGATCGGGTTCTATTCCGACCTCTCCGATGCTTACGTGACCCAGACAATCACTCCACGCTACGTCGTCGGAGCCACACTCAGACCAGGACAGCAATGAGCGAAGGACTGCGCGAACTGACCGACCGGGACCTCGATGAGGCCCTCGAGCAGCTGCTGGTCCCGAAACTGACCTCCGTACTGTTGTCCCGGGAGAATGGGCACTGCGCCCGGGTCACAGAACTGTCCGCTGCCCTCGCGACCGGCGTGTGCGCGCAACTGCAGGCCGCTGCGGGTACCCGAGCGCACGTATATGTCCTCGGCCGCCCGCCTGGCGTACCCGAATCCGTCGCCGTTACCAGCACCAAGCTGATCGAGCTGCGTAACCCCGACGAGGATGGTCGGCGCCCGCCGCTTCTCGTCCTCATCCCACCCGGCACTCGTGCCAGCGCCGAGGACTCCTTCGATATCGCGACCTTCGAGCAAATCGAACTCGGCGACGTGTACGGCGACCTCGCTGGTCGTCTCTTCAGCGAGCTTCCCGCGGAGCTGCACATCGGTGTGAAGGAACTCTTCTCGGTGCTGGATGAGAACGCGTGGCTCTGGGCGAATTCGTACGCTCGCGCGCGCTATCTGCTTACGGTGAAGCTGAACGAATACGATCTGTCGGCGGCCGGCGCGGCGCTCTTCGAACTGGGGCTGATCCCCGACTTCGATCTTTTCGACGATGCCGCCGAAGTACGGACTCGCCTGACCCGCAACGTTCAGCAGATGGGCATGCTCACCACCGCAGACCGACCCACCCGCCAGCGAGTCATCAGGCTCGGCTTGACCGAGTCGTCCTTCCGGGCGCGCTTGGCCGACTTCCTGGTAAATCACGGCACAGAAGATCCGAGGGCCTGGACTCGCCGGATCGTGGTCGATCGCGCCAACTGGCCACTCGCCTTCCCACGGTGGCCTCTCCGCGAGGACAGTCCTGCCAACGACCGGATGACGATCCGGGTAAAGGAACTCGACCTCCCGACCGCAGGCAGCGCCCCGGAGCACGCGCAGCATCCGACACTATCGGCGATCACCGGACAGCCGTACCTACTGGGCGGATCGAAAGGAGTCAACCAGCTCGCCGCCGAGTTCGAGGTCGACCCCGATCCGCGTACCATCGCCGCGCTCGAGAAGTTCACTGTTCAACTGATTGCCGAACAAAGCGGATTCACCGGACTGTCGGTCTCGACGAAGGTGAACAAGACAGCCAAGGCGGCCAAACGCAGCTACAAGGCCGCGTTGAAAAGGCTTCGGGCAGCGGAGCTCGATGACGGGTGGTATTTCCTGCGTGTGCTCCCGATCGACGAGGACGGTGTCCCGTTGCCGGTAGTGCCGGACCGCAATGGCGCCCGCCCTCGCAACGAAAGCGAGCGGTTCTACATCGTATCAGATGAAGCGCTCGACGACCCCGCCCCGTCAACGCGGATCAGCAAGGACGTCGGGGTTTCTCAGGCCATCGCGGATCTGGCATTCAAGGCTGTCACCGACGGCAAGTCGCCGTCGGTCGTATCGCTGCGGGAAGTCGGGTGGCGGGACGGGAAAACCACGCTGCATGCCGCTTTCAGCAACGCTGCTCAGGTAGAGATCCCGCTGTCGCCCACGTTGGTCGAGCTCGAACGCAGCACCCTCGCCTCACCGGGCAATCCCGGACAGTGGAAGATTGCCATCCGGAACGGGGTACCGGCTACACCGACAGCAGTCGAACACATCTGGCCGGCCTCGGGTGACGAGGCCATGACGAACTTCCTGCGCACCCGCACCCAACTGTTTCGCGCCATCCGCGGCGATGAGGATCTCGTCGTGGAGGGGCGGGATCTCCGGCAGTTCCACGAGTTGGTGATCGAGTACGCCGAATCGTACGGCGAGCTGCTCAATCGTCAGCTGTATCAGAACGAACGGGCCGACGACAGTCAACTCCGAGAGCGGCTGCGAGAGCTGACCGGCCTGTTGCAAATTGACACCATAACCGTCGACCATATCGATACGCACGGGCTCCGAACACAAATCATCCTGACCTCGCCCACTCATCCTCTACGGCTGCTGTGGTTGGCTACCTGGGCAGAACTCGGACATGAGTGGAGGGAGGCCGCCGCCGACGTAGATGTCACCGTCAGGGCGGCAACCGCTGCCTCTCACCGGCTGATGAGCCCCCTCGGGTTTCCGCTCGTGGTCCCCCGAGCAGATGGCCGCATGGCGGTCGCGGCAAGCAACCTTACTCCCTACTGGGGAGTCTGCCTTCCGGCAGATGTCGCCGATCCTCAAAGACTCCTCAGTCTTACGGCAACGGCGCTCACGGTCGCTCGGCGCGGCGGAGACGGTGATGTCGTCGACGGTCGACGTCTCGCGGACCGGATCGAACGATATCTACGGCTGCATCCTTACGTAGGCACACTCGTCGTCAACGCAGTCAATCCCGGCGGCGCGGACGCGCTTGCGGACATGCTGCTCGTGCTCGAGTCCCGCAGGGGGCTCAAGGGCATCTGCTATGAGCTGAGACTCTTCAGCTCCGAGCCGGAGTCCACGACCGAAGGATCGGCCCTATCGAAGCTGCTGCGGGGTGAATGGCGAGACACTCTCGATGCCGAGACTTTCCGTGCCCCGCGTGCTGCGGGCACCGGGGCGAAGCTGACGGTCGCGATTCGCCCGCTCGATGAATTCCGGTCGGCGACAAGCGAGAACAACGCCCACATCACCTTTCTATTCGATGCATTCAGCAACGAGGACTTCGGAGCGATACCAGCCAGCAACCGCGGCACCGTCCCGGTGCACGGCCTGGTGCAGGATGTCACGGTCACCTACACCGACGACGGTGACACCGTGCTATGGCAGAAGCAGCCACGCCACGGCTCGGCCCACTCGCTGGCCCGGTCGGACGAACTCACCGATCTGTTGTCATCGCTGCCGGAGGTGGTCTCCAACGCGGCTTGCGCCGTCGCAACCCGCCAGGTGGGCACGCGAATGGTGCCGAATATCGGACTCACTCTGGACGCAGCCGACAACACACTGCTCCATCAGGCCCATCAGTCCAGCGACTGGGTCATCACAATCGACCGAACCCTCGGGATCGAATACTTCGACAGCCCTCACAGCAGTCGTCGCTCCGATTACGTCATCGATGTCGAGGAAAGTGGCCGAGAAGGTCTCGGCCACCACGTGGTGACCACCTCGAGGTCCATCGACGAACTCAGTGCACTACTGACACCGGTGATCGAACAGCACCACCTTCAGATCGACTCACGACACACGCGGACGTTCTTCGATCAACTTCGTTTGCTGTCGGGCCGCTTGGCTTTGAAAATCGCGTCGGCCGCAGCCAACCAACGAACCGAAGTGCTAGGACTCGCACTGGCGAGGTTGTTTCTCGATTACCAGGGCGTGCTCGCCAACCAGATCCTTGTCCCGCTCGACTCCCACCTCGAGCTCTACCGCGACGCTCGCCGCAGCGATCAGATCGGGGAATCCGTCAGTTTGCAGCGCACCGACCTAGCGCTGTTCAGCCTCGATGCGCGGGAACGGAAGATTGTCTGCCGCCTGGTCGAGGTGAAATGCTACAGCAGCGTCTCGCACTCGTTGTACGACGAGATGAAAAGCAGGATCGCCGACCAAATCGAGCGAAGCGCAAGCGTTCTCGCCGAGCACTTCGATCCGTATCTGACCCAACCGGACCGGCCCGACCGAGTGGTACGCAACGCCGAGTTCGCTGCGATGCTGCGCTCCTATCTGGATCGGGCTGTTCGCTACGACACCATGGGCACCAAGCCGGCAGCCGAAGCACGCTGGCTGCTCGACCGGCTCGACCGCGAACCGCCCTGTCGACTGGAGTTCACCAGGACCGGACTGATATTCGATCTGTCCACAACAGGAATTTCGAACGAGATCGAGGATGGCATCGAGTTCCACCGCGTCGGACGAGACCTGGTGCAGCAGCTCATCGATGCGATTCCAACCAAACCCGCCGAACCCGCGCACAGTGAAGCCACGCCGTCGCTGTCGTCGCTGCGCTCGATGGAACTGACCGTACCGCGCCTTGTCGCCGCCGAATTCAGGGCCCCAGCTCGCCGGCATGACGTGCCCGCCGACGACATTTTCGAGGAACGGATGGGCGACAAGGTCGAGAACGATCCGCAAACCCCGCCGCAAGACGACGTCGAGCCTACGGATGACAGCGCCGACCGGCCGGACCCAGAGGAGGTTACGACCGGGACGACGCAGTCCGTGGAAGCAGAACCGATATTGCCGGCACCCCGTGGGGAGACCCTGGCGTCAACCTCCATAAGAAACGCCGACATCTTCCTCGGATCGGTACAGTCATCCCCCCAATACGCGGTCATCGGCGAAACCGCCGGCACCGGCAAGACGGTCGCACTCGACCTGAACGAGACACATACCATCAGCCTCTTCGGCGTCCAAGGCGGTGGTAAGAGCTACACCCTCGGCACCATCATCGAGGCCGCGTCACTTGCGCACCCTCCGGTGAACCAGCTGCCGAATCCGCTCGCGACCATCGTCTTCCACTACAGCCCAACACTGGACTACGCGCCGGAATTCACCAGCATGGTGAACCCCAACAGCGCCGCCGACCAGACCGTTAAGCTGCGAGAACGATACGGCGTGGAACCGACCGGCCTGGATGACGTGGTCATGTTGGTCCCCGAGGACCAACTCGCTGATCGCCTTGCCGAATACCCTGGAATCCAAGTGCTTCCGCTGAAATTCGGCTCCAGCGAACTGCGAGCCGAGCACTGGCGGTTCTTGATGGGAGCGATCGGCAATCAGTCCACCTATATACGTCAGCTCCAACGGATCATGAAGTCCAACCGAAACGACCTTCGGCTGGACGCGATCCGGACGGGAATCGACAGCTCGTCGCTGACCGATAATCTGAAGCAACTGGCTCACCAACGCCTCGACCTCGCGGCCGAGTACATCGATGACCATGCGCGCGTGAAAACTCTGGTGAAACCGGGCCGGATGATCATTGTCGATCTGCGCGACGAGTTCATCGAGAAAGACGAAGCACTTGGGTTGTTCGTGGTGCTCATGCAGCTTTTTGCCGAAGCCCGGAACGACGGGGCGCGATTCAATAAGCTCGTGGTCTTCGACGAGGCGCACAAGTACATCGAAAGCCCCGACCTGATCGCCGGCCTCGTGGAAAGTGTGCGCGAGATGCGACACAAAGGGATGAGCGTGCTGGTCGCAAGTCAGGATCCGCCGTCGGTGCCGATTTCACTAATCGAGCTTTCCGACCATATTTTCCTGCACAAGTTCACGTCACCAGCTTGGCTGAAGCACATCCAGAAGGCCAACGCCGCCCTTGCCGATCTTTCGCCGTCGAAATTGGCGAACCTCACACAAGGCGAGGCGTGGGTGTGGGCCAGCAAGGCCACCGACCAGGAATTCACCAGGAAAGCGGTCAAGGTACGCCTCCGCCCGCGCGTCACGCAGCACGGTGGCGGGACGAAAACGGCTGTTGAATAGTTCCCGCCGCCATTCGGGTTTCTAGACAAACCGGGCCCAGGATCCGCAACCAACGCAGGTTCCGGCTTAGATGTGGAATAATATGTGGTGGGGCGGGCGTACTACTTGGCGTACCCACCACTCATCACGCCACCACACCGGCCCCCCGCCTCCTAACAAGCGCCTCTGCCTCTGCTCCTTAGGCATGGTCAATTCCAGGATGGCCGCTGCCCGCTCGGATCATCAAAAACTCCAACCATCGCAGACCCCCTGCGCGTCAGCGCATTTCGATTTCTCGGGAGACAATATCCGTACCTACATCACTGCTCCCTACATAACCGTAGGCAACCAGCTGCGAGAAGAGAGTGCTGGTCATGTAGTCCTTTACGGTCTCGTAGGAGAATACCGCCGATTTGCCCGTTTCCTTGAACTTCCCGATGTGCAATTCGACCTGTGCCCGGGGCATACACATTCCCGATACAACCGAAAGACTGTCGATGTCGAAGCTTTCCAACTTGCATATCTTCACAAAGCCGGGTTCCGCAGTCAGCCTGAAATCGCTGCGGTCGGCCACTTTCGCGCAGGCAGAGTCAAGATCTCTCATTTTCGATAGTTGATCCCGGAAGTGATCATCCACCCGGTACCGCCATACCGCATTCTCCTTCTCCATCCTCTTGTACTGAACAAGGACGAAACAGCGGCGCTGTACGTGATAATAGAGTAGGTCAGGCCCCAGGTTTTCCTCGATGCGTGTGCGGTTGACATTCATAACCCGCAGAGTCCGATCGCGGCCATCACTGTACACACGGACACCTAGCTAATCGCTGGGTTGCGGCGTCCATCCGAGAAAGTTATTAGCATCGTGCTCGATCATGGCGTCTTCACGAGGGGGAACATACTTTCCTCTCGGGAGAAACGAACCCCTCTCGGAAATATCGACCTTTTCCTCCTGCAACAGCAGACCTTCCTCTGGCCCGAGACCGGGAAAGCCGGTGAATGCTATGATCGAGGCCAAGGCATCCCGCTCTTGAGCTATTCGGGCTGTACGCGAGTCAGATGACCCGGAAAACCGATAACCGAAGGTTGAATCAATATATTCGCCGAGCGTTCGGTCATACTCGACGAGAAGATTCAAAACCTTATCCGAAGCATTGTCAGTGAACGCGCCACCGCGATCTTTGATCGGCTTCCGCTGAGATGCCACAAGCCGAGCCTCTACCATGGAAATGCGCAGAGGGTGGGACAACTTGAACACTGAGCGAAACGAAAAGGCCCATCGTATGTCATCCGCCTTGACGCATTTTTCAACTTCGGCCGCGAATAATATCGACTTGCCGTGCGCGATCAAGACAGCTTTGGATTTTATGCGATCATAAATTTCAAAAGATAGCGTACAGGAGCTTGTATCCCTCATGCCTTTCTCTGCAACCTCCACGACCCGGCGCAGCCTAGTAAGCGCACTGTCGTCAGGAAACAGGACACCGATCTGCCGCCATGACATAAAATGCCTTTCCCGGTCCGAAACCCCGCTGCAGCGGAAACTCGCTCATTGTGCAGTCGCCAGCATAGCTGACCATTCGAGGCCTAGCGATCTTGAATTTCCAATGCACGCTCGCGACGCCGGACCACGACTCGACAGCTCGCAGGGGGTCTCGGTGGACCAAACCAGCCTGGTCACGCAGGTTCTGCGACATAGCCAGCCCACTGCGGTGAGGTTGGTAGTGAACCTCGGGAGTTCCTGCCGGATGACAGGGCCCGAGGATCGCGCTGTTTCGGGCGCGGACGTCCTTCATCTGTAGTGGGCGCCCAGTACATCGAGATTGCTCGGGTCACCGGCGACGGTGCCGCGAGACCAGGTACGGAACTCCCGCAGCGAGCGCGCATATCGCGACGACAGGCACGGCAACCAGCAGCACCGCCAGAATCGGATAGGCCGTGTACGGCAGCACGACCCTCGACACGGCCACGATCAGCGCAACCCCGGTCTGCCGGAAGGCACCGCGCGACACGGTGAGCAGCACGCCACAAATCACCCCGACCGCCACAATCCACCGCCGGCCGGAACCAGAGAAGCCCTCGACGGTCGAGTCCAGAACGAACAGCGGCGAGAACACGAGCACGACGGTCACGAAGCCGACCAGGCCGAACCAGCTGCGAGAGCCCGAATTGCCGTCCGGTCCGGCAAGCCTGTCCGGGCTGCCGTGGCTCACGCGAGTACGCCGGCAACGATGATCAACAGGCCCGCTGCCGCGAGACCGCAGGCCGCACCACAACTCACGGGCGATGCCGATCGAGCCAGTAGCGCCGCTGCCATCAGCAAGAGCGGGAACGGCACGACGCCGGCGACGGCCCCTTCCGATCTATCCGGAACATCCACCGCGGACCGAATGGCGGCGACCGGATGCAACAGCGCATTGGCCACAAGGAATGCACACGGAAAGCTCAATGTTGCTGTAGCCCAGTACTGCTCATCAGACGCAGCCATCGGCCGCTTCATGCCGTCGGACGAGAATTGCGAGGCGAAGGTAGCAGTCTGGCCAACTGGGTGATGGCAGCCTCGAAGCGCTGTCGGGCCGCTGGAGTGGCCAGGCCGCGGCGCGAGCAATGCGGCACGCCGAACGGGAACACGTACAAGTCGTCGCGATGGATTCCGGTACGTTTCCAGCCGTCCTCCGCTGCCCGGCCGAGGCAGAGCACGATTTCGAGCTCGGGCAGCAGGGTGACGAACTCGCGGGTCCAATGGACTGCACGCGAACGTTCAGCGGCGGTGGAGCCGCCGTTCTCCCGACCGGTCGGGAAGGGCCAGACGTTCCAGTGGACGACCTGGGACCACTCGATTCCGTTCGCCGCGTGTGCTTCCCGGCAATTCTTGGCCGTGTGGTCGTTGTTGTCGAGACTGAGCAGCCCGGACCCGCCGGTCCGCGCAGCGTCGGCCTTGGTCGAAGGATTGTCGAGCAGTACCAGAGCCCGGGCGTGGACGCCGCCCAGATCCGGGTCGACATAGGGCGCGTGGCCGCGCGGGATAGCTTCGGCGTCGGCGATGCGGTCGGCCAGTCGGTTCAGTGGCGCTATATGCGGCTGCCGAAGGCGAGAACGTTTGTCTGCCAGCACTGACCAGCCGAGTCGGTGATAAACTCACGCAGGGCTACTGCAGTTTCAGTCTCAGGCACACTCCCTCCGATGACGGAACCTTGACCCGGCCACCTCGATCTACACAATCGGGCAAGCACGTGCACTGCGACCGTGATCAAGTTGTCGCCGCGTTCGACAGCGCGTATTAACGTCAACCCCTATGGCTCTCACACCACAGCATGTACTCCGTGGCTACATCTTGCTCGCGCTGCACGAACGCGGAGGTTCGGCACTCAAGCGTGAGGTTATCGCCTGGATAGAGGAGCGGTTCGGCGATGACCTGACAGCCGACGACCATCGTCCACAGCCGTCGAACGGCGAAGTCAAGTGGGAGAATCAAGTGGCCTGGGAACGAAACTCGATGGTCACCGATCAATTGATCGAGCGCTACATTCCAGGTGAGACCACCCGAGGCCGCTGGAGTCTGACTGGCCTCGGTCGCAGAGAAGCGAGTCGGCTTGCCGAACAACTGCGGGGCTGAAACGTCCGCTGATGCACGGCATTTCGACATGCACAGGCGCTGGCATCGGAATGGAATCGGACGCTGGAGGACGAAAAAATCTTGCCGCAAGGCGAATCGGTAACAGGGTCAAACCGAGTAACTCCATCCGTCAGATCCGATCAGGCGCCCCCTTCGTTCTCCTCAGCGCCAAACGGTGGCAGGCCAAGCGCTCCGTCGATTGGAAACCTTGGTGAACGGTCCAGGGACTATTCAGATCGGCTTATAGGTGGCCGACCCGTCAGGCTCGCGCCAGTTCACCACCCGTTTCCCGATGCTGCCGCGCCGAAACAGCGCGACTACCGCCGCGGTCTCTGCTCCGGCGGGATCAACTCGGAAGAGTCGCGAATTGCTCCGCGCAGCGCGGACATACCGGCAGCTGGTCTGGATCGCGCATCGGAACGAAAACGACCCCGCACATCGCCCGGATTGCTGTACCGTTCACGCTGGCCTCGGCGATATGGGCCGAATGCGTGTAGTGCCCCACCGCGCCTTGTTCGGCGGACAGAAGCTCCGACCGACTATCCGCGGCGTCGATGCACCAGCCTTGGCGATCGAGGTGGCCGACCTCGCAGATAACCCAGGCGTGGTTCTGATGACGATCCCAATCCTGTACGGGTGGTGCAACGGAGATCAGAACACGCTCCATCGCGAGCCAACCCCACCTGCTCGCCTGGTGCGCCGGCTCCAGTTCGAAGGTGAGCGTGAATTCCTCACGCGGAGTTCCGTCGTCGGGAATATTGTCGAACTCGATCTCGACCCGTCCGATCCTGGAGGGTTGTCTGGACGGGGTCTGAGGGAGTTCGACTACCACTGTCCGTGTCGACCGAATCCCGCGCAATGCCACGGCAATACGATTCTGGATATCGAGGTGCCACCTCGTGAGTGCCCAGGCGGCAGTCTCTCGCTTCAGCAGGGTGAAGTCCTGTGAAGTGGGCAGCAAGGACGACCCTCGATCCGGCTTTGCGACCTGCCGCTCGAGGAGTTTGTAGAAGTCGTCGTCATCCTGGTGGTCGCCCTTGGCCAGTCCGGCGGTCACCACCCAGCGGACGCCGGTTGCAGGATCGGTCCAGATACCTGCTCGCCATTGAGCATTACGGAGTTCTCGGAGTCGCAGATCACCCGAACAACCGATCAGACGGGGCGCCGGATCCTGCCGGGGATCGGGGCCGTACATCGCTGCAGCTTTCCGCAGTAGCGGGTGCGGTAGCTCGCCGAGCGGCTGGATCGTGTCCCAACGGCCGTCGGCGATCGCACGCGTGTAATGAGGGTCTTCCCAGTTGGCGTGCAGGTCTTCGGCCAGCAATCGGACGGTGGGTCGCGCTCGCCGGTTGTGTTCCATCACGCCATTTTGCACAGCTGCGGGGCACCGCGTAAACCCAGTGCCCCGCAACCTTTGTGCGTTCTATAGTTCATCCATCAGTTCTTCGAGCGCGGCATTGTTGTCCTGGTCCATACGTGCAAAACGTTCGGCGAGCTCGTGGCGGTCACGATCGCGAGCAGCCGCGAAATCGAAGACGTCCTTCACGTAGAGGCGGCGGTCGCGGCCGACGTTGTGATAGGGCAGGACTCCTTTGTCGAGCAGCTTGTAGAGGTGGGTGCGACTCATGCCGAGCCGCGTCGCCGCGTCGGCGGGCGTGCAGGTTGCAGTGTCACCGAACACTGCGACGTGCACCCCATCGCCCGACGCGACACTGTCGGTAACCATACGAAGCGCTTCTCGCAGGTCAGAGGGACCAAGGGTATCGATCAACGATTGCAGGGCGGCCAGCTGTTCGGCTGGGGCACCCGTCGCGCTAACTTCGCGTATCGCGGCAGCCACGGCAACCTCCTCATCCTTCAGTTCGGCCTGATCTGATGTCACAGACGATACAGATGTCACAAATGACACTACGCGGCTCGGAGTGCAGCGTCAACGCAAAATGATCAGCAACAACCCTGCCGCGGTGAACTCGAACACCGGCACTCGCCGACATCCAGGAGCGATCGCGATGAACCTGAACCGTCCGGAGCCGGCCCAGGGGCTGCTGTACGGCCGCGCCGTCCACACCGACATCCAGCACAGCCACCGCCGCGGCGCCATCGGATGCACCGCACCCGTCCTCACTCATCCGCGCACCGGCCGCTGGGCCTTCCTCATCCGCGCCGACCTCCCCGACGACACCGCCCTGTTCGCCGAGATGTTCCGCCACGACATCTGCCCCACCCGCCCCTGCGCCACTATCGTCGTCCTCCCCTCCCCGCCGATATCGACGAACACTTCCGCCGCTGGATACAACTGCCCCGCAATCCGTTCCGCCCCTCCGGCCACACCGTCCGCGCCTGCACCGCCTGCACCGGCCGGCTGGCCATCCCCCCCACCCACGGACCACGCCCATGACCTCGCCCCGCCCCGAGGAGCCCGACCTCCACCTCAGCATCCACCTCCACGACCTCCGCCTCGACTACGCCGCCTCCCACACCGCAGCCCACCACTTTCTCCACGAATAGCGCACCCACCACCACCCCGACGCCGCCGCCATCGTCCCCGGCCCGCCCGCAGGTCTACCCCGCCTCCCCAACGAACGCCTTTATCTACACCGCTGAGCCGAAAGGTTCGGTTTGCCGCTCGTGCCGGTGAGCCTTTCGCGAAGCAGTACGACATTGAGACCCAGCCATAGCCGCAGCCCTGCGTTCGGAGGGTCGGCATATCGAGGACCTCCACGACATCCATGGTCCAGCAAGGATTGCCGTCGACAGGACCTACCTGGTCACGCAAGGGCAACGTACCCTGGATCAGATAACTGAAGCAAATGCGCGCGATTGGCGTGAAATAATGAAGTCGCGTCCAGACCGAATCCGTGGCTCCGGGCGCGGATTCAGGAGGTCCACGATGGTTTCCTCACCAGCCGACGCTCTCGGCCCCCACGCTTCCGGCGTCCGTTCCCTGCTCGTCGAAGTCGTGCGGTCCAGGCACGATCGGTTTGCCGAGGGGCACCAGATCTCAGGGTCGCGGTACACGCTCGGATTCAGTACCCAGTGGCGAGACCTGCTGGAGGACTTCCACGAAGCGGCGACGAAAATCGGCTTCCAGTCGTACAAGCTGACTCCGGGGGGTCACAAGATCCCGGTTATCAACGGCTGCCTGGTTTACCTCTGGCGCGTCCCGGACAACCCGAATGCGGTGAGCAAGTTCGCCGCGAGTCCGACACGCAAGGCCGGCTTCGCTGCCGAGCCACCTCCACCGATGCTGTTCGAGCCCCGTTTCGCTGACGTGGTCGAGTCGGCTGAGGACAGTCGCGCGACGAGCGAGACCGAGGCCATATACGAGACCGTTCACGATACGATGCCGGTCGTACTCGTCATGGTCTGGTCGACTCCCCGTCACTTGCAGTCGATCGAGTGGGCAGTCGCCGTGCTGGACGACGCTGATAACGTCCAGCTGAGCGGCCAGGAGTGCATCTGGGAACCGGAGCTCGTCAGTGCTGATGTGGCATCCGACGTCGAATCGTTCGATAGCGGCACTCCGGTCAGCCCCGTCGTCGAACCGCGCGAACAGGAGGAAACGGATCCGAATGGGTGACGACACCCCGAGTCTGTTCGCCCCGGCCGGCTCCGGGCAGATGCACGGTCGCTTCGAGCCCGCGCGGCTGACCCAGGCCCGTGTCTTCCGCTCGATAACCAAGTCGGACTTGGCCGGCCAGGTAGGCGTGTCGGCCGCCGCGATCGGCCAGTACGAGGCCGGAGTCAACGCGCCCCGTCACGACGTGCTCGAACTCCTGGCGAAGGTTCTGGAGGTTCGTCCGAGCTTTTTCTCTATCGGACGCCCTCTGGTCCGCATCGACGCCGTGAACGCGCACTTCCGAAGCTTGCGGTCGGCGCGCGTGAGCGACCGCCAGAAAGCACTGGCTACGGCGACGCTCGTGTGGGAACTGACGTTCGCGTTGGAGCGGCATGTCAAGCTCCCCGCAGCGGACCTCCCCGTGGTCCGGCCCGGCACTTCACCGGCGGAGGCCGCTGCGCTCCTTCGCCGACACTGGAGCCTGCCCGACGGTCCGGTCAAGCACTTGGTCGCTACGGCCGAATCCCGCGGCATCGTCGTGGCGGTGCGCCCACTCGGTGAGATCGACGCGGTGGACGCCTTCTCGGCCCTGCTCGTGGACCGACCCATCATCGTGACAACGCCACGGCGGACCGAAAACGTGTTCAAGCATCGGTTCTCGATCGCGCATGAAATCGGCCATCTCCTGCTGCACCCCGGCCCCGGTGAGCACGGTGTAACCATCGAGAAGGAGGCCGACGAGTTCGCCGCTGCGTTCCTCACCCCGGCGGCCTCGATGGATGCTGTCCTCCCACAGCGCCTCGACTTGGCTGCCCTCGATCGGCTGGGCAGGACGTGGGGTGTCTCGCCGCATTCACTGGTTCGCAGGATGGTCGAGCGCGGGCGCACCACCGAGTCATCGGCCCGGCGGGCCTACCAGCGCCTCACAATGGTCAACAACCCGCATGCCGACCCATCGAGCGCGTACCCGGGAGAGGTACCGACGCTTCTGAAGAAGGCCGCGGAGCTCGCAGGAAACCACGGCGCTGGTATCCCCGCCCTCGCCGAAGCTCTCAGGATCAGCCCGGGCCAAGTCCGCGACATACTCGGCGAGGCCGATCAGCGGCCAGTCCTGCGCCTCGTCGGTAGCGAATAGCGGTCGGCCCGGATGCCTTCGGATAGCGGGAAACCGAAGGTATCGAAGTGCCCGTCCGGACTGGGAATCCCTGACCACAGCCAAGTCCAGCCCGCACTCGAGCGCCGGGCACAGGCCGGGGAACCCTGAGCTTCGGAGTCCGCTTCGGGTCAGCGTACGAATGGCTTACCGTACTCCCGCGCGACGACCAACCGGACGATTTCCTGCAGTCTCAGGTAGCATCGACCGTCAATCGGGCTAGTCGAGCAGTATCACTGCGCATGCCACCGACGCGGGCACGAAGAGCTTCCACACAAGCTACCAAAGAGGTACATTACCTGCAGTTATGGTCAGCTATCGAGGTGATTTGGTCCAGATTTCACAAACAGGTCTAGTGCAGATACTGACAACTGACATTACGACTGAGTTGATGCGTTGCTATAGAGTCGGCGGCATCGAATCCGAGACCCCACCCAGTGAGGCGTTATGTCCGTAGAACCAGATCCGGCGACCAACCTCCCGGCAACGTCGGCGCCGACCGGAGGGTCTGAGGCGTCGCACAGCGATACCGAGACCTGTCCCCGATGCCGGACCGCCACATGTCTCGCGCATGTCCGGATCACCGATAAACCAGATACCTGGATCGACGTCGTAGACCGCTTCTTCACGAGGTTCAGCAGCGAGCACTGGGGATGGAAGAAAACCCTACAGCTGTTGGCCCTCATAGGCGGTCTGCTCTGGATGGCGGTGATCGCGCACAATTTCCTGTCCTGGCCCTTCCGGTAACCCACCGGAGTCGACGCCCACCGGCTTCCCCGAACAACCGCCGAGCACGAGGACTCATGACAACGCCGACCTGGAACTTCACCACAATCCACCTGCGACTTTCCGAGATTGCCGAGAAGATCGGCGTAAGCACCGCGACCTGCAGTAACTGGCGCAGGCGCCATCCGGACTTTCCCACCCCTGATGAATCCGGCAGTTACGCGTCCGACGCCGTCATTGACTGGCTCGGCAAACGGCCGATACCCGCGGCCTACCGCACTCCCGCGGAACTCGACGGCGCAACCTACGGTGACCGGTTGCAACGTGCGCTCGGCGAAGGCGTTCCCACGCGAACCTGCCGCGATGCCGGGGACGGGCAAGCGAATCAAGCCGCGCGCCAGTTTCTTTGCACCGGGCTGCCCAGGCGTTTCCGGGATGCCGGTATAAGCGATATCGACTACCTCGATGCCGGTCTACTGCTCGTGTTCACCTGGATCTGCTCCGAACAGCATTGGCAGCGCCTCACCGACGAAATCCAGCCACACGCAAGCGCCGATCGTCCGACCGTGCTGCTGGGCGTCGTCGCGGAAGCCGTTGATGCCGCACTGCGTTTGCACGGACTGCCGGTCGGGGCCGCGGAAGTCTTCCGCAGATTGCGGAAAGCCCGGACATCCGACGTTATCGCCCTGATCGACAACGCAAGCCGAGCCGGGAAGCCCGGCTTCGACAGGCTGCTCGATCAACTCCCGAAGGCTCAACCCGCCACCAGCCACGACTACCGCACGCCTGCGGAAGTCGCGAAACTCATGGCAAGGTGCGTTACGCCGCCCGGGAACTCGGTGAACACCGTCCTCGACCCCTACACACGCCTGGGCGAACTACCGTTGGCAGTTCTGGGGCGAAAAGGGGCAACGCCGGTACAGTTGCGGGCGATCGGCCGCCGAACCGATGCCGCACGCCGTGCCGGCCTGAACCTCGCCGTGCACGGCTGTGTTTCCGATATACAAGTCGAAGACAAATTGCCCTGGCAGTATCGCCTCCGCGGACCTTACGACGCCGTCGTGGCAAACCCGCCGTTCAACGAGACCTTTCTGGACAGCTCGGCCACCACTTGGCCGTTCCCAACTCCTCCACACAGCGGAAATCTCGCTTGGGTTCACACGGCGGTCAAGGTCCTCGCCGCGAAAGGAAGAGCGGCAGTACTGCTGCCTGCGGCGGCAGGCGGCACCAACAATCGGTACGAGCGCGAGAACAGGAAGGAGATGCTCGAACAAGGCGCCGTTCACGCCGTCATCCGGCTTCCGGCGCAGATCTTCCCGGCCTCCTCGGTAGATGCCGCTATCTGGGTGCTGCGTCCCCCGTCGAAAACGCCACGCCCAGTTGTCTTCGCCGACGTTCGTTCGATGCTGCAGGCCACTCCCGGCTCTATGCCGCGGCTGGCCGACACGGCACAGATCGCCGAACTCGTCAATACCCCAGAAGGGTTGAAGGAAGGCATTGCGGCTGTCGTCGAACACGGCGGACGTGCGATCTCGGTTCCCATCGAGACGATCCGTGAAGCCCAGCACTCACTGGTTCCCGATGACTACCTGCAGTCGGCACCCACAGATGCTGACGCCCGCTGGCAGACGATCGGCCGGTACACCACCGCGATGGCGCGGGCGATCGAGGCGATCGACTCCTCGACCAGGGCACCCTTTCACCCGCCTATCTCTCGTGCCCGAACCAGTCCACGAGCGCTGGATGTGTTACCCGCCGAGGGCAAATGGTTCCGGGCACGGCTTTCCGACCTATGTGAAATCAAGGCCGGGCCCTCCAACACCTATGGCATCAAATACGGACCGGATTCAGCATTTCAAGTGTTGAAAGCCAGGCATATCTATTCCCGCCGACTAGAAGTCCCCGAGAACGACGACAGTCGGATATCCCCGCAGATGGCGAAGCGCCTCGCCCATTTCGAGGTACACAAGAACGACATCCTCTTTGTCCGCGTCGGTCAGGTCGGCGATGCGGCGCTCGTGACAGACATGCACCACCAGGCTTACTTCGCCACCAACGTAATCCGACTGCGGATCAAGAATCATGATGCACTGGCCCCGGAGTACCTCTTGGAATGGCTCCTATCCGACGATATTCGACTCCGCATCCGGTCCCGGGCCGCAGTCAACTCCGTTCCGTCGATCAGCACCGGCGACCTCGGCCGGTTCGAGATCGAATATCCGCCAACCGAACAGCAGCGAGCTATCGCCACTGTGCTGCAAGAATGCGACCGTCGAGCACAGGCGTACCAAGATGCAGCGACACAATGCGCGGCCTACCGAACCGCGGTGGCCGCTGGGCTTCTGTCCGGCGCGGCCAAAGTCGACCGCCGGAATATATCTGAACAGTTATACCTGTTCAAGTAGATTCCGCCCACTGCGGTGAGGTTCGGAGGTGAGCCTCGGGGGTTACCGTCGGATGACGGACCCCGAGGCTCATGCTGTGCGCCTCCCCCACCGGGACCTGGTGATGGGCGCCCACGCGACAGCATGACGTGGTCGGCAGACAGAAGTTGACCACCGCGACCGGACCGAATCGGGCGTATTGAGAAGCCGCCTCGGCATCCCCGGAAAGTACGCTGCCCGAAGTACCGACGATCAGACGGGAAGTGCGCGAAGAAGAACGTCGAATGTAGGCGCCCCATCCCAGCCGGGACGCTGCACGCCGACCCGGTACCAACCCCATCGCCGATACCGTGCGTAGGCCCGCTCGTTACCAGGATCCACCAACAGCGTCGCCCGCGTCTCCTGCCGAGTACCCAGCAGTTCGTCATGCAGCTTTCGCGCGTAACCCTGGCCGGTGTGCTCGGGTACCACCATGATCTCCGACAGCCCGAAGGTCCGGGTCTCGTCCTCCCGGGTGAATTCTGGATCGTCTTCGTCGAGCTGCAATCCGTCCCAGCCGGCGGTGTTCTCGCCGAGCGGCCAGCCCCATGCCTGCCCTATCGGTTCCCCGTGTAGGTACAGCACCACCAGGTCGAAGCCCGGCGCGCGGAGATAAGCGTCGAACCGATTCATCGACGCCTCCAGCGATTCGAACGGATCGCCGGTCGCGATCGCCTCCGCGTAGGCGCGCGCGTAGACGTCCTGGACCGTGTCGCGCATTTCGCGCGCACCGCTGTGATCGAAACGGCGGAATTCAATCAACCGAAGCCCCCTTGGAGGAAGCGAGTGCGTCGAATCGATCTCGGAACTCCTTGCCTTCAGAAGCCGTGTCGGCCAGCTGCCGCACCGGCTTCAGCGCGCTGAGCGCCCGGGGCGATGCAAGCCACCTTTCCAGCGCCTCAAGCACCGAGTTACCCACTTCGACCGCCGACCTCGTGTCGCCGGTACGGGCGAGCGCCGCTGACCACCAGGCCGACGCGTGCACGGTATTACCAGCGCTTGCCGGCTCGCCAGCAACGACTTCGTGCAGGACGAGTGCTCGGCTGTGGTTTCCGATGTCAGTGCAGGCCCGCGCTTCATGGAATCGGATTTCGGAATGGTCGACGAACTGGAGCCATGGAACGCACTCTCCCACCGGCTCATGCTCGGCTGCGTTGTCCATTTCCCGCCATGCCGCTGACATGGCTCGCTCCACACTTGGCCGATCACCGGCCGTGCCGTAGGCCGCTGCTTCGCGGGCGGCGATCAGCGCGTGTACCCGTCCCGCGGGCCGCCTCCGTACCAGGTCCGCGGCCCGGCGTGTCAGCGCGAGTGCGTAGGAGGGCGATGCATGACCGCTGCGTGCCGAGCTGATGGATTGCAGAGCAGCATTCATGCAGGCGTGGACAGCCAGATCGTCATCTTCGGCCATGGACGCCAGCGAAAGCGCATCGGAATAGCACCTCCGCGCCAACTGAACTCGATCCGCGTCGTATGCGAGCCAGCCGGTTTCCACGGCCAGCGCCCCTACGGCGGACATCCACGCTCGACCAGTCGCAGCGTCAAACACGCTACTGTGCAGCAAGCTCTGGCTACGTTCCAACGTGTCCACGGCGGAGGGCAGTAGGCCCGCTCCGCCGACAGCCTGATCGGCGGCTTCCAGCTCCGCCGTGAATACGTTCAGACGTTCGACGTCGGCCATACCGATCCGGGAGTGGCTGGCCGTCGGCAATGTCGCGGCGGTAAGCGCTGCGGCTTTGCCGAATTCGCGGCGGTTCACGTCTGCCTCATCGTCAATACTTCCAGGGGTTGGATGTCCTTGCGCTGATGGCCGCGCGGACGATACAGCGAGCGCAAATCGGCGCATCGCCTCAGGGCTCAGCTTGGCGAGCCAACTATCGAGGTCGGCGGCACGTTGCCCGCGCACCGGCCGCGATTCGGTGGCACGTTCCCATTTTCGCACGGTCGCAACAGACCACCCGATCTGTTCGGCGAACTGCTCCTGGGTCATCCGCAACGCCGCGTCACGCAGCGCCCGCACCTCGACCCTTGTCCAAGCCTCCACGATCACGCGAAACCCCCTGTCGCTGCGCACTTAGCGGAAGCGTAGCGGTTCTCTATGACTGCTGTCCCTGGGACCGCGAACACCGGTCGATGAGGCTTGATCCAGCCCCGGCGCCGGGTCGAACCATCAGGCCGGCCAGCACCTTACGAGGCCGCCGACCACGGAATTCCTCGGCGCCGGGTGCACGCCATGACACCCCACCCAGGAGGCACTGTGCGCGAACGACCACCTCTGCCCAAGCGACCGGCGCGAAACCGGGCGTTGGAAGCGACCGTCCGGCTGTTGCGCGACCAATACTGCACCGATACAGCAACATTGGAACGGGTGGCGGCCGGGCTCCGCGCGGGACGCGATGTCCCGGACCCCGCCACCGATGCCGATATCGCGCCATGAGCCACTCGATCGCGTTCGGCTGGATCGACCACGACATCAGCCGAGCACCCGAGACCGACCGCGACCACGTACACCGCCTCGCCGACCGACTCGGCTACCACCTCGTATGGCCCGGCGAACACTCGGTGCTACGCGTGGCCGACCAGGCACGCAACGCCGGCGCCGACCTGGTGATCCTGCCCGCACCCGACCACCTCGGCCCGCACGAACTCGACGCCGTACTGGACATTTGCGATGTGGAAACCGTGCTACCGCGTCTCAGCTTCCCACGCTGGACCTCCACGCAGGACACACGATGAGCGCCCTGGTAGTGGTCGGTTTCGCCATCGCGATCGGACTACCGCTGCTGGTGATCGCGGCGACAATTTGGTGGCCGTAATGATCGGAGCACCGAACCACTTCGCGCCCGAGCACAAGTCGGCCCCGACTTACCTCGACACCGCCGCCATCGACCACGGCGACGAGAGAGGGCTACTCGTACACCGGGCATTGCGACGCATCGAATCAACCGAACCACATATCGTCGAAATCGGCCCGGGTGGTGGCCTGCCGTCGACTACCTCGCGACGCGGGCAGCGGAGGATCCACGCCCTGTACGACTCACACTGGTGGAGGTACCCGGCGTCTCGTCTACGTCCCTCGCGGACGCGACCGCGCGATTCAACGCGATCGGGTCGTGCGCGCTGGTGCACCGATTCACCGAGGTTGTGGCTATCGCAGGCGAGCCCACACAGCACGCCCTCTACCGGTGTCGGAGAAGGATCGACGCCAGGGCGTTCAATTCCGGGTGATCGTCGAGTACAGCGCCGCCACAGATAGTGGCATGGATCACATCCTATGTAGGGGCAACTCGGGAACCAGGTCACGCCGGGGCGCATCCAAAGAAGCAAGCGGGTCGGGAAGATCGCTCGCTGCAACGCAATTACTGGAGGGGATTCAATGAAAATGCGTACTTTCGCGGTCGGCGTAGGCCTCGTCGCTACGACCCTGGCGCCGTCGGGACTCACCGCCGGCGCTGATGCAGCACCGGGCGACGCTATGTGCCACGTGGCAGCAAACAATCCGCACCATTCGAAGGGATCTCCCGGGTGGATCGTCGGCAAGGGACGAATCTCGTGCACAGCAGACATCGACTCGGTCAAGGTGATCGTAAAGCTGGAACGGAAGCAAGATGGGAAATGGGTAACGGTAGGCAACACCGGGACGAATGAGCAGGTTGCGCCGAAGGCAAACGCCAAGTACACAGCACAGGGTGAGTTCAAATGCGCTCCTGGTGAGTACCGGACAGCCGCGCAGGGCAGCGGCGTGTATGGCGGCCGGTCTTCCGGATCGATGGCATGGCAGTACTCGGGAGTTGTCAGCAGCCCGTGTGGCTGACCGAGAGGGGCGACATGTGCGCGTCTGGTAGCTGGGACGAACTCGTCATCGGATTGTGCGACCTTGCAGTGAAGTTCGACGCCGAGACCTATCTGCACGATAACCTGGTCGTACTCTCCGCGCGCGCGGAGATTCCCGGCGACCAAGCAGGCAGTATCCGGGTCAGCCGGTTCGACGACGAGTCGGCGCGAGTGGAAACAGGCTGGTGTTTCAACCTGGTGGTCGACTATGTCTTAGACGACGAGACCCGTCCGGCTCCCGCACTCGAAGTGGTCGAAGCGATCTGCTCCGGACGCGCACAGGAGAGCTGCCTACTCGACTCCGGCGGTAATTGGGTCGGCGTGCTGACCGAGGCATGGACCAGCAGCGGCTCCCGCTGGACGTCCGGCACCTCCCGTTCCTCTACACGACAGGTGACACGGCGATTCCCCAGCTGGGCTGCGGGGTAGCCGACGGGAGCGAGCCAAGGCCGAAAGGGCCCTGCGACCTGGTGATGACTCCTCGGGCGTAATCACTGGGTGCAGGGTTCGATCGACACAACGGCGAGCTGCGTGCAGTGGCCGACGGTTCCCGACCGATACCGCCCGAATATCAACTGAGGCTATGGTGGCGCGGGTGAGCACACCATCGAGTTCGGAGTCGGCTACCGGGGTGTTGCCGGTGGAGCAGTACGTGGCCGGGCTGGCACGCAAGCGGATGGCTGCGGGGGTGTTGTTTCGCGACGGGCGGGGCCGGTTGCTGTTGGTGGAGCCCACCTACAAACCCAACTGGGAAATACCGGGTGGTGCCGTCGAAGAAGACGAGGCACCGTGGGAAACAGTTCGCCGCGAACTGTACGAGGAGATCGGCTGGGACCAACCTGCGGGCCGGTTGCTACTGGTGGATTACGTGCGCCCACAGGACAGCCGCCCCGAGGGCGTGGTGTTCCTCTTCGACGGTGGTGTGCTCTCCGACAGTGACGTAGCGGGGATGGTTCTGCATCCGGGCGAGATCCGCTCTGCGGGGTTCTACACGCTCGATGAAGCAGCCGGGAAGGTGAAGCCGCTGCTGGCAGATCGTTTGGCGGCGGCATTCGATGCGGTGCGCGAAGGGACGACGGTGCTCTGCGAACAAGGGCGGCGCATCGGTTGACCACCGCCCTTGGTTCGCGGTCAGGCCGAGACCGGCAACAACCCTGGTACCGGATGTAGACTTGAGGTTCCCCCGCTTCCTTGGAGGGCTCTGAGCATGGTCCGATAGGACCGGGAAGGAGCCCCACGTGGCAGCACCGAAGAAATACCCGGACGAGTTGAAGGCCCGAGCGGTCCGGCTGTATTTGGA
>NZ_JADLQL010000009.1 GCF_015477805.1 Nocardia flavorosea
CCAAATACAGCCGGACCGCTCGGGCCTTCAACTCGTCCGGGTATTTCTTCGGTGCTGCCACGTGGGGCTCCTTCCCGGTCCTATCGGACCATGCTCAGAGCCCTCCAAGGAAGCGGGGGAACCTCACCACGGGCACCAGCCCTGTCCCTGCTCTGCCGGATCTCGAACATGTCGCCATCCACTGACACTGACTGTCGCGACACCAGGTCAGGCCGCTGACAGCCCAGCGTCGCTTGTCACCGCTGACAGCGCCGGTCCCGAGACACGTCGTATGGCGCAGGCCCCCGATTGCCGCGTCCGCGCTGGGCAACTAGTATCAACTAAATAGAAGCTGATCGGAGTCAGCGTCGACTACTACACCCGGCTCGAGCAGGGCCGCAGCAAAAGCGCATCCCCCGAGGTGCTCGACGCCCTCGCCGACGCGCTCCGGCTCGACAACGCCGAGCGCGCGCATCTGCACACGATCGCCAGGCCCGCCCCGGCCCGTCGCCGGCCGGCCAAGCCGCAGCGGCTGCACCCGGCCACCCGGTCTCTGCTCGATACGTTCGAGACCGCTCACCGCCCCGCGTTCGTGCTCGGCCGCCGGCTCGATGTCCTGGGACAGAACCGCCTCGCCGCGCTCCTTGTCGCCGATTTCGGCGCCATGCGCACGCCCGAGCGCAACCAGGCCCGGTTCGTTTTCCTGGACCCGCACGCCCGCGAACTCTACGTGGATTGGGAGCAGGTCGCCGCCGACACCGCCGCCATGCTCCGGATGGACGCCGGCCGGCACCCGCACGACCCGGGACTGGGTCGGCTGGTCGGCGATCTGTCGATTCAGAGCCCGGAATTCCGGCGGCTCTGGGCTCGTAACCGCGTGCACGAGCGCAGCGTCGGCACGAAGCGGTACCACCACCCGCTGGTCGGTGACGTCACAATCACCTACCAGGCGTTGTCGCCCGGTGACGACCCCGACCAGACCTTGTTCGTGTACGACACCGAACCGGGTACGAGCTCGGCGCACGCCCTGCAGCTCCTCGCCGCGAAGATTGCCTCCGCATCTGCGGATCATCCAGGGCGGCTCCCCGCCGAGCAATCGGGTACCGACTCTCCTGGCCGGTGACGTCACCGCGATCGCCGACCGGCGCAACCTGGACACCGGCCGCAGCGGCTCGGTGAACCAATTCATCCCCGCGGGCCACACGAGTTCGCGGTCGTTCTACCTGCATGTCGATTCCGGGCCGGGCCGGGCTGCCCTCACCCTGCGCGCCGACCGCCCGAGCGTTCCGGCAACGGCCGAAGTGCTCGTCCCTGGACCACACCGCACCGGTCAGCCATCCCCCGGCTCCGGTGGTAGTCCCTACCATCCGGCGTGGTGCCGCACCCCCACGGCGGATCCGCGCAGCCCCGGCCGACACGAGCACATCGACTGCTGACCGCTGTGTCGGAGGGGGCTGCGGGAATCGGGTCGTTCTGCGATGATCGCCGGGTGACGGGTGAGCTCGATAGTGCACCGGATGACCCGTATCGCGTTGTCGGGGAACGGTATCGGCTGGCCGCAGAGATCGGCCGAGGGGCGATGGGGACGGTCTGGGCGGGGACGGACACGGTGCTGAATCGTCCGGTTGCGGTCAAGGAGTTGAAGCTCGCTCCCGGTCTTCCCGAGGGCGAGGCTGCCGAATTGCGCGAACGTGCGTTGCGTGAAGCGCGTGCGATGGCCGTCGTCGCCCATCCCAATGTGGTGACGGTTTACGACGTGGCATGGGCCGATGACACACCGCTCGTGGTGATGGAGCTCGTCGACGGGCAGTCGCTGGCAACGATCCTCGACAGGTTCGGGCCGTTGGACCACGAACCGCTGGCGTTTGTGGTCGATCGGGTGGCGGCGGCGTTACAGGCCGCGCATCGGGTCGGGATCGTGCACCGTGATGTCAAACCGGGCAACGTGCTGGTGGGCCGGGATGGTGAGATCAAGCTCGGCGATTTCGGTATCGCCCGCAACAGCGCTGATCCCACGCTCACCGGAAGTGGTTACCTGATGGGCACTCCCGCCTACCTTGCGCCGGAAGTCGCCTCCGGCGAGCCGGTTACGGCATCCGCGGATCTGTGGAGCCTGGGCGCGATGCTTTTCCTCGCGGCCGAGGGGCGCCGGCCGTATGACAACAACGACCCGCTGGTCGTTCTCGGCGCTATCGTCCACGGAGAAGTCCCGCAGCACCACCAAACCGGACCGATCGGTCAGGTGATCAGCGGGCTGATGGTGAAGGCTCCGGCGAGCCGAATGCCGCTGGCGGAGGTGCGCCGGCACATACGCCCGCTGTTGCCCGAAGAGGGTACGAATCCACTTCACGGTCTGCCGGCTTCGAATACGACTACCGGGCGCGCCGGTTCCCCGGACACTGCATCCGGCACCTCGGGTGTCGGGCACACGGCGAGAACATTGCCGCCGCAGGACAGCCGCCGGAATGGTTCGCCGCGGGTGCCCCCGGAGTCCAGGACCGGCTCATCGACGATGCCCCGTCGATGGGTCATTGCCATGAGCGTCGGGGTTGTCGTATTGCTCGGTGCACTCGTTGCGTTCGTGGGTTATTCGAACAGTTTCGGCGGCACCGGCGAACAGGTGCAAGAGCCCGCCCGGGGAGTGCCTCCGGAATCGCTGGACGCGTACTCGTTGATACAGGGTGAAGATTTCGCCCGAGGATATCCGGGGGGCACGGTCGAAACGCATACGACGAAAGACGTGGTCAACGGCAGCGATATCGAGTATGTCGAGTTAGGTCCCGGGTTCGGGCTGAAAGTCCTGTACAGAAACGTCGATTTCGGTGCCGTGCCACCAAGATCGCTGATGCTGAACACGCAGACTTCATCCGACCCGAACCTGACGGTCGAGTTCCGGCTCGACGACCCGGAGACCCGGCCGATCGGCGTGATCCCTATCGGGGACTCGGGTGAGCCGGGCTGGTGGCTGGCGGTATCCGAAAGCGTTTCCCCGGTGACCGGTACACACGACGTATGGCTGACGCTTGCGCCCGAAGACGGAAATCCGTACGGCCCGGTCCACTCGCACGATCGGGTATATGTCGACTGGTTCCGGTTCGAATTGTGATCGCCTTTCCGGTCGCTGTTCCTGCACCGCCTTCCACCGCGACAGCACCCTCCATCTGCTCCTGACCGACGGCAGCCCGCGACGCTCCGACCGGGCTCGTCCGCGGCCGGATCACTCGGCGTTGGCCAGCACTTCGGCCAGCGATTGCACGGCGCGATCCGCATCGGGCCCCTCGGCGGCAATGGTGACCGTGTCGCCGGCAGTGGCGCCCAGTGCCATCACGGCGAGGATGCCGCCGATTCCGATGGACTTTCCGGCGTATTCGAGGGTGGCGGCGCTGGTGAACCGGGAAGCGGTGCGGACGAGCCGGCCGGCGGGCCGTGCGTGCAGGTTGGCGGGCAGGGTGACGGTGATCTCCGCGCGCGTCGCGGCGGCGGCCGGCGGCGTGATCTCGGGATGTGCGGGCTCAGAATTTGGGCACATGGCGGGCTTCCTGTGTTGCGGCGATAACGGCATCGAGGTCTCCCCCGCTGGCTGCGGTGACGACCGCCGCCACCGCGCCTTCCACGAAGGGGGCGTCGATGACGCTGATGTCGGCACGGGGGTGGTCCTGCAGGGCGGTGCGGGCGGTCAGTACGGAGCTGCCCAGGTCCGGCAGGATGACGACCCCGGCTCCGTGGTCGGCTCGCGCGATTGCCTCGGTCACGAGTTCGTAGCTGGTGCCGACCTCGCCCTCGGTTGTGCCGCCGGCCGCGGCCACCGGCACAGAGTCCGAGCCGATCTGTGCGAGCATGACCTTCAGCCCGGCGGCCAGCTCGGCGCTGTGGGATACCAGGACGATCCCTACTGACTTTGTCATGAACGAGATATTAGATGCCTGAACGCGGTTCAGCAATACCGAAAGGATAGGTTGATGCTGATTCAATCGGTGCAGCGGGCGGCGCGGATCCTGCGTGAGTTGGCCGCCGGTGGCTCCAGGCTCGGGGTCACCGAACTGGCCGAGCGTGCCGGATTGACCAAACCCACGGTGCATTCGTTGCTTCGCACCTTGGAAGCCGAGGGTCTGGTCGCGCAGGATGTCGAAACGGGCAAGTACCGGCTCGGACCGGATCTGCTGCGCCTGGGTAATGCCTATCTCGATACGCACGAATTGCGCGCGCGCTCGTTGACCTGGGCTGATTCGCTGGCCACCCGCACCGGCGAGGCCGTGTGGGTGGCGGTGCTCGACGGCGAACACGTGCTTGTGGTGCACCATGCGTTCCGGCCGGAAGGTGCTGTGCAGATCCTGGAAGTGGGCGCGAGCATCCCGTGGAGCACATGTGCGCTGGGCAAGGCGATTGTCGCGTTCGGGCCGCGCGACCGGCGTGAGCGGCTGCTGGCGGCGGACCTGCCGGTATTGACCGGTGCCAGCGTGACCGACTCGCGACTGTTGTCCGGGCAGCTCGATCAGGTCGAACGGGTGGGTTATGCCGTGGAGGACCAGGAGGCCGCGATCGGCGACGCCGGTATCGCCGCGCCGGTGTTCGACCGTTCGGGCGAGGTCGCCGGCGCGATCGGCATTGTCGGCCCGGTCGAGCGGGTGCTGGTGGAGCCGGCCCGCGAGGCGCACGCCGTGATGGTGCGGGAAACCGCCCGGAATCTCTCGCGCGACCTGGGCGCCCCGCGTGCGGGCGTTCGGCGCGGCGCCTGAATCGAGAGGCACTTGACAGCCGGTGTGAGCCCGCTTACATTTGCTGAAATTCATTCAGCAATGCTGAACAAGGGTCGCCAATAGTGGTTCGATTTCGGTTCATCGGCGACCTGAGTTTCGCTTCGCAAGGCGGAGGAGGTGAGACGCCCGGAAGCCCGAGACGGCGCTGGGCATATTCATGGACGAATACACTCTCCTCCAGAAACTCCTCGCCGAAGTGCTCGGCACCGCTGCCCTGGTGTTCATCGGCGTCGGCTCGGTTCCGGCCACCGGGCTCGTCGGCGGTGCCGCGCCGTCCACGATGGCCGAATTGGGCGTGATCGCCTTCGCTTTCGCGATGGCCGTGGTGATGATGATCTACGCGATCGGGCACATCTCCGGCTGTCATATCAATCCGGCGATCACGGTGGCGTCGGCCGTGCTCGGCAAAATGCCCTGGCGCCAGGTCTCCGGCTATATCGCCGCGCAGCTGACCGGGGCCACCATCGGCGCACTGGCCATCATCGGCGTACTCGGCACCGAATCCGTCGGCCTCGGGCTGGGTATCGCGGCCTACGGTCCCCCGGTCGGCGCCGGACAGGCGTTCTTCGCCGAACTCCTCGGCACCTTTCTGCTGGCGTTCGTGGTATTCGGGGCCATCGATGCGAAGGCGACTGCCGGGTTCGCCGGTTTGGCCATCGGTTTCGCGGTATTCGCGATCATCGTCGTGGTCGCTCCGGCGACCTCGGCGGCCATCAACCCAGCCCGCGTCGTCGGGCCCATGCTGATCGGGCAGATCTACGGCGGCACGGTGCACTGGGCGCAACTGCCCGTCTACATCACGGCCGAGGGCGTCGGCGCCGTTACCGCGGGCCTGGTCTATGCAGGGCTCACCGCCCGGCGGCGCCCGGCTACGGACAGTGCTCCGGTCACCACAGTCGTCCCCGAAAGGAACCTGCCGTGAAGAAATTCCTCAACACACCCGAGTCGTTGCTGTCCGACGCATTGGCCGGCCTGGCCGCAGCACATCCGGAACTGGCCGTCGATCTCGACCGGGCGATCATCACCAGGGCGGGCGAGCCGCGGCCGGGCAAGGTGGGACTGGTCTCCGGCGGCGGTTCGGGCCACGAGCCGCTGCACGGCGGTTTCGTCGGACTCGGCATGCTCGACGCCGCCTGCCCGGGGCAGGTATTCACCTCACCGGTGCCCGATCAGATCCTCGCTGCTACCAAGGCCGCCGACAGCGGCGCCGGCGTGGTCCACGTGGTGAAGAACTACACCGGCGACGTGATGAACTTCCAACTGGCCGCCGAGCTGGCCGCCGACGAGGGCATTACGGTGGAAACCGTCCTGGTCGACGACGATGTGGCCGTACAGGACTCCACGTACACGGCCGGGCGGCGCGGCACCGGCGCGACCGTGTTCGTCGAGAAGATCGCCGGCGCGCTGGCCGAGGACGGGGCGAACCTGGCCGATGTCGCCGAAATGGCGCGGCGGGTCAACGCGGTGTCGCGATCCTTCGCCGTCGCGCTGACCGCATGCACCACTCCTGCGGCAGGAGCACCCGGTTTCGATCTTCCTGATGACGAGATGGAAGTAGGGGTCGGTATCCACGGCGAGCCGGGCCGCCGCCGCGAGAAGCTGCGTCCCGCAGCAGAGATCGTGGCCACCGCGCTGGACGCGATCCTGTCCGACCACCCCCTCGCCCCGGGAGACGAGACCATTGTGATGGTCAACGGGCTCGGCGCCACTCCCCTTATCGAGCTGTACGTGCTGTTCGGTGAGGTAGCGAACGCCTTGTCCGGCAAGGGCATCGGCATCGCGCACTCGCTGGTCGGCAATTACGTCACCAGCCTGGATATGGCCGGTGCCTCCATCACGATCTGTCCGGCCGACGAGCAGCTACTCCGGTTGTGGGACGCGCCGGTACGCACCCCCGCACTGCGCTGGGGAGCGTGACCCCGACCCTCGCCCGACGCCGGGTGCGCCCGTGCCGCGATGAGGGGCGGCACGGTCACACCCGATTCATTCTGTGCACACCATCACCACGCCCAACGAAGGAGAATCCGGTGGACATCGCCGCCACGCGAGGCTGGATACAGGCCATCGCCGCGACCATCGAGGAACACACCGACCAGCTGACCCAGCTCGATTCGGCCATCGGCGACGCCGATCACGGCACGAACATGCACCGGGGCGTCACCGCTGTACTGGATATGCTGGCCGACCTCGAGCCCGCCACAGTAGGGGAGATCCTGCTGAAAACCGGCAACACACTGGTATCCAGCGTCGGCGGCGCCGCCGGCCCGTTGTACGGCAGCGTGTTCCGCGCCATGGGCAAGGCCCTGAACGCGCCCGAGGTGGACGGGGAGCAGGTCCTGGCCGCCCTGACCGACGGCCTGGTCGCCATCCAGCGCCTGGGTGCGGCCGAGCCCGGCGACAAGACCATCGTGGACGCCTACGCGCCGGCGATCGCCGCGTGGGGGACTGCTCTGTCCGCCGGCAAAGATCTGACCGCGGCCGCCGCGGATGCGGCCGCTGCCGCGGAACACGGCATGCGAGCCACGACCCGGTTGGCGGCTCGCAAGGGCCGAGCCTCGTATCTCGGCGCCCGCAGTATCGGCCATCAGGACCCCGGCGCAACCTCCACCGCGCTGATCTTCCGGGCACTCGCGGACACCGTGGCCACGTCATGACCACCGACGTTTTCAGCGGGCACCTTGCATCGGCGGGCACCGCGCTGGGTTTCGCCCACCGAACCGACCGGTCCTGCACCACGCCGCTGCCGCACCGCAGCACCGGCGATCCGGTCCAGCAGATCACCGACGCATTCGACGGCGTCGCCGCGAACCTCCGCCGGCTCGCGCAATCCCTGCGGGAACGCGGGCAGACCGAGCAAGCCGACATCATCGAGACCACCAGCTACATCGCCGACGACAACGACCTGCGCGGCACCGCGATCGAGCTCGCGCGCGGCGGCGCTCCGATCACCGTCGCGATCAAAAGGGCCGCCGACATCTACGCCGGCACACTGGCGGAACTGGACGACCCGGTCCTGGCCGAACGCGCGACCGACGTACGGCAGATCGGCCGCCGCGTACTGTCCTGGCTGCACACCGACGCCGACACTGTCCCGCACGGCCCGCTGGTGCTGCTCGGTCGCGAAATCGGCGCGGGTGACCTCCTCGAACCACAGGTCCCGGTGGTCGCGGCCGCCTCGGTCCTCGGCGGGCCCAACTCTCATGCCGCGATCGTCGCCCGCTCCCTCGGCATCCCGCTGCTGCTCGGCCTCGACGACAGCGTGCTGGACTGCCCGGACGGTGCCGAGGTCCTCATCGGCGGCGAGCACGGAACCGGCACACTCACCATCGATCCCGCACCGGACCAGCGCCGAGCCGCGCTCGACGCCATGGACACCGATCGCGCCCGCCGGACCGCATGGTTGGCCGAGCGCGACCTGCCGAGCCGGACACTCGACGGCCACCACGTCATTCTGCGCGCCAACATCGCCACCCCGGCCGACGCCCGGACCGCGGTGGAAGCCCGCGCCGACGGCATCGGGCTGCTACGCACCGAACTGCCGTTCTTGGACTCGACCGCCTGGCCCGGCTACCTCCAGCACACCGCCGCGCTGGCGCCGATCTTCCAGCGACTCGACGACCTGCCGGTGACCGTGCGGACCCTGGACTACGCCGACGACAAGCTGCCGCCGTTCCTCGGCGACGGCCGCACTGGCCGGATCGGACGCGGGCTGCCGTCGATGCTCGCCCAACCCGGCGCGTTCATCGAGCAGTTCCGTGCCTTGCTCGCCACCGGCGGAGCAAGCGACCTGCGCATCATGATCCCCATGGTGGCCACTGTCGACGAGCTGCAAACCTGCCGGGGACTGCTGGACCGGGCCGCTACCGAGGCAGGTGTGCCGCCACCTCCACTCGGAGCCATGATCGAGCTGCCCGAGGCGGTCACGGCAATCGACGGTATTGCCGCGACCGCCGCGTTCCTGTCCATCGGCAGCAACGATCTGACCTGCCAACTCCTGGGCCTGGATCGCCGCGACCCCACCGCGACCCCGGCCATGGCCGCCCATCCCACGGTCCTGCGCGCCATCGCCGACGTGATCGACGCCGCGCACCGCCACGGGCGCCAGATATCGGTTTGCGGAGACGCGGCCGCCGACCCCCACGTCATCCCGCTACTGATCGGCCTGGGCTGCGATGTCCTCTCCGTGGCACCCGCGGCGCTCGACCGGACTCGTGCCCACATCCGCCGCCTCGACCACGCCGTCTGCGCCCAACTGGCGACCCGTGCACTCACCCAGAGCACCGCCGAACAAGTTCGGCACCTCGTCGATCACAGCTTTCCCGCCGAATCCCTAGCGGCCACCGCAACCGAGCCTTCGGCCGGCACCGCGGGCGGGCGGAAAGCCTGACTCCGGTCCGACCGTCCTTGCCGGACCGGGGCAGCAGGACGCGGAGATCCGGACCTCGCGCCCGTCGATATGAAGTGCTCATTCCCAGGCGCTCGGTGCTCTGAATACCGGGTATTTGTGTGGCCGGCTTCGGCGCGATTGTCCTTCCGTTCGCACTTGCCGAGGCGCGGCCGGGAGCCGGTACCTGCGTACTCGGACAGGTCGAGGTTCAGCGCGGGCGATGGATTTCTCGTTCCCGACACCACGGCCGATGAGTTTGTGGCCGCCGGCCGGTCCAATCTCCTGACACTTCCAGGAAAGGACACCGCTATGCCGGAGCTTCTCGTCGACTTCATCACCTCTCTCGATGGCTATGCATCGGGGGAGGGTTGGCCCGGGTTCTGGGGTCTGGAAAGCCCGGAGTACCTCGCGTGGCTCGGCGAGCAGCCCGAGGTCACCTACCTGATGGGAGCGAACACCTACCGCCTGATGTCGGGTTTCGCCGCCGGCGAGGTCCCGGATGGTCAAGACGAGTTCCGGCCCGAAGAAGAGGCGTCCGTCGATGAGCTCACCCGAGCGTCCAAGGTGGTGTTCTCCTCCTCGCTCGTGGAGCCGCTGACGTGGGCCAATTCCACGCTGGTTCGCGACGACGCCGTGGCGGCGGTCCGCGCCATGAAGTCGAGTGGTTCGGGGCTGCTCAGCACGATCGGCAGCCTCGGCCTGAGCCGGTCCCTGCTGCGAGCCGGCCTCGTCGACCGGTTCCGGGTGGTGATGTTCCCGGTGATCACCGGGGCGACGGGTGCGGAACGCATCTACGACGGCTATCCGGACGTCGCGCTTGAGATGATCGAGCACCGCACCTTCGACGGCGGCATCCAGTTGGTCGAGTACAAGCCCCGCGTGCTCGAGCACCCGCCGCTCGGTGCCCCTGCGTGACGCCGCCCCGTCCGTGGGCCCGGCCGGCGCCCGGGGAGCTCACCGGGATGGACGATCTTCCCGATGTCGTGTGTGGCCGCACCGAACAGCACGGCCGCCCGGCCGAATCGTGCCGCGCTGTGCTCGTGCGCGACCCAGTCGGCCGATTGCCAGGCCACATCGTGGACCGCGCGCAGATGGGCACCGATCGTGGCGGCGCGTCGAGGTTCCCGAGAACAGTCTCGACCTGCTCCGGCAACGATCCGAGCGGCGGATCGCCCCGGCCGGACAGGGCTCGCTGCAACAGATCGGAGGTCACCGCAGTGACTGTGAATACTGGCCGACGGGCGCTCCGACGATCGTTCGCCGACGAGCGGTTCGGGCAGTTCGCCGGGCAGAAGTTGCGCGAGGTCGCGCTGCTCGAGTGGCGTCCAGTGGGCCGCCCTGGCTACTGGCCCGACGAACCGAGCCGTCCGGTACGGGTGTGGGCCGGTTCTGCTGCTGCGAATCCGTCGAGTATGCCGGCGTAGTGGGTGCCGTCGTAAGGGGTGGGGGAGGGGTGGCGGCTGGTGCCTGTGGTGTCTGTCAGCAGTGGGAATACCGACCTCCGCAGGCAGGCGACAATATGGGCGACCGGTTGCGCCATCCCGGTTCGACCGGCACACCCGACGGTTCACAGCTCGGGGCGGTCGAGTTCGACCTCCGATGTTCCAGCGCCTCGTTCGTGTAGAAACCCGGGAGATCTCGATGGGTCCAGGTAAGTCGCTCGCTGCAATAGTGCTCACCGTGGCGGTCGCCACGTCCGGTGTGGTCGGTGCCACCGCCGGCGCGGAACCGAATTATCTGTGTACGGATGCGGCGTATCGTGCGGAAATGCTGGAGCTGCACAACAACTTCCGGGCCACGCACCACGCGCCCGGCCTGCAACTCGACGAGAAGCTGAACCGGCTGGCCGAGGACTGGGCGCAGCGGCTCGCCGCCACGCATACATTCGAACACCGGCCGGACAACGAATTCGGCGAGAACCTGTACATGATGCGAGGCAACGGCGGCGCCTTCGCCGGCGCGGAATCGGCCTTCCGGGCGTGGGCGGACGAGGAAGAAGCGGTATACGACTACAACAAGCCCGGGTTCAGCATGGAGACCGGGCATTTCACTCAGGTCGTCTGGAAGGCGACCGAACGGCTCGGGGTGGCGCGCGCCTGCAATCCGGAATCGGGAGAGACCTATGTGGTCGCCAACTACGACCCGGCCGGAAACTATGAGGGCCGCTTCCCCGAAAACGTCCTGCGGCCTTCGTGAGCCCGGGGCCACGGGCGGGGAACGTATCTACGACGGCTGTCCGGACATCACCCTGCCCGCGGCCGGCCCGGCGGGTGTCGAGACTCATCCGCCGGGTTGCTCGCGAGGTTCGCGGCCACTGCGCGGTTTCCGCAACAATGCGCGGCCGCGTTCCGGTGTGAGGCTGTCCGCCAGAACAGGGTCGGCGAGCAACGCGACCGGCGCGATGTGGTCCGGAGTGCGCGGCTGCCAGTGCGCCATCGCGGCTTCGAGCGCCTGCCACAGTGTCGCCGGGTCGGAGTGGTGTTCGGCGAGCGCGTTCCGTACCGCGGTGTCGAAGGCCGGGTTTCCGTAGGAGAGGTGATAGCCCGGCTGCTGCACCCGCGCCTGATGCTCGTCGAGGGCACTTCCGATCTCGAGCCCTTCGTCGTTCTCGGCATTTTCGAGAATCCGGGCGACCTCGAGCGCGGAGTACGGCGAGGATTCATCGTCGGCGTGTTGCCGGCCGATTTCGAGGGCTACGCGGTGCCCGGCCAGCGCACCGTCTGCCCGAGACCGGGCGATCTCGAGCGCGGAGCCATACCAGGGTTCTTTACGCGTGTGCTGCAGGAACACGCACGGCAGGAACTCTTCGGTGAACAGTGAACCGGTGAAGAATCCGTCCGGGACGGAATCCGGGGCCAGTAACCGCGAAAGCAGCCGGGATGCCTCGTAGGCGGCGGAGGTGGCGAGGAACATCTGGAGCTGGACTCCGAGGACCGTGCTGCGTGGACGCCCGAACTCTTGGGCTTTCTCCAGCGCCGTCATCGCTGCGTCGATGTTCCCGGAAAGTGCCTCTTCCCGCGCCTGCTCCACCACCAGATCCCAGCTGTCACGAGTCGCGCCCGCCGGCCGGCGAATCTGGTGAAAGCTGCGGTACAGCGACTCCATGAGCGAAGTGAACGACGGATGCCGCTGCGGGAATTCACCCCAGGAACACACGCTGTAGGCGGCCCACTCGCCGTTCTCGTCACGGTCGGCCGGGTCGAGGAACAGCACTTCCTCGCCGGCGTGACGCGAGATCAGCAGTCCGCGAGTGAACGGGTCACCCGGTGCGTCGACCGGAGCCTCGATGGCCAGGTCGGCCCACGACTCCCAGCGCGGATCGAGATCACGCAACCACCCGAGATCGCTGGTGTCACGCATCTCCCGCACGAATTCCCCGGCATGGCGCCATCCGTCCGTGGTCAGCAGGAAGCTGCGATAGGAGGGCGGCAACCGCACGCCGAGTCGCTCCTCGGCCGCCGCGACATCGGCCTCGGCGGCCGGCGCGTACCCGAGCCAGCGCTGCCGCACCACTTCGGAATCCAGCTCACCGGGATCACCGGCGGTGATCCATTCCTCGCTCCACAGCTCCAGCCACGGTCTCCAGTTCATTCCCCGAACGCTACGAGTCGCCGCCGACAAGTTCAGCACGCGTGCAGGGCTGCTCGATCCGCTGTGCTCATCGCAAGAGCAGCGGCGTCCCGACGGACTTACCGGCGTGACCTGGTCAGAATGCCGAGCCCGTGGGCGCCTTGGCATTCGGATCGTAGGTCACAGCTCTGCTGTAGATGATCTCGACCGGTTCCCGCGGAATTCTGATGCGGTTCGGGACGATAGCAACGTCGGAGTCCTCCGGTACATCGACGATCATCGGGAAACACTCGGCTCCGGTGACCTGAACGGTCTCATGCGGTTTCATCATCACGTTGAACGGAACCCACGATTGCGAATACCCACCCACAACCTGGCATACCTGCCACGATTCGATGAGGTAGTGCTGATCGGTGTCGTTTCGGCAGGTGGTGCCCCCGCAACTCACACCGGGTGGGAAGGGTTGCGCATGTGCTGCTCCGCCCGAGACGACGAACGCAGCGCACGTCAGACTCGCGACCGCCAGAATGGACTTGAACATGTGTGGTTCCTTTCGCCGTTTGTGCGTAGCGGAATGGCGACAACCGGCAGACGCGCGAATATCATCGCTTGCGAACATATCCCGGCATGGGGACTCGGCGGCTGACCGCGTTTCCCGAGGACGGGAATCCGTACGGTCCGATCGGCCTGCTCGACAGGTTTCGACTTCGGGCGTGCCTACCGACCGCGGTCGGCCGCCGACGCCTGGTCCATCGGACGGAGTACCGCCTATGCCCGCCCGGGTTGTTCCAGAGCTGCGGTGAAGGCCGTCAGTGCTGGCTCGTCGAACAGCACGAACCGTACATATGCGACAGCTGTTTCGGCGGCGCCCACCGTCTCGACCGCAATTCGGGCACCGTCCTCGATCGGCCAGCCGAAGACGCCGGTAGAGATCGCCGGGAAGGCAACCGTCTCGGCACCCAGCCCGGCTGCCACACGCAGAGATTCGCTGTAGCAGGAGGCGAGCAACGCCGAGCGATCCTCGGTGGCCGACCATACCGGGCCCACGGTGTGAATCACCCAGCGCGCGGGCAGCCGTCCCGCGGTCGTCGCCACCGCCTGCCCGGTCGGCAGCCCCTTGCCGAGGTGCGCGGCGCGCAGGTCTCGGCACTCCGAGAGGATCTCGGGTCCGCCTTTGCGGTGGATGGCGCCGTCGACTCCGCCGCCACCCAGCAGCGAGGAATTCGCGGCGTTGACCACCGCGTCGACATGCTGTTCGGTGATGTCCCCGCGCACTGCCTCCATTCGCGTCATCGGTCCATTGTGCTGGTATGGCCGTCCACGATGCCAGCGGATATGAGTACCGATCACGCTCGCCATCCATCCCGTTCGCACCGCCTCGGTACAGTGCTGCAAGAGCAACATCCCGACCTCGCGGGTTTGCCCATCCGCGAGGTGGCGGGTGGCTGGGGCAACCAGATGTGGCGTCTCGGCGACGAGCTGGCCGTGCGTATGCAGCGCATGGAACCCACCCCCGACCTGCAGCTGAAGGAGCGGCGGTGGCTTCCCGTGCTGGCCCCGCGCCTGCCGCTGCCGACCCCGGTGCGATGCGGTGAGCCGTCCGAACGCGGGCATTCCGACAGCCTCGACCCGACCCTACGAGGTACCGGCGGCCGATCAGGCCGGGATACCCGAAAGTGAGCATTACACCGGCCGATACGACATTATGGTCGCAGATCTGACTACTCAGGTCGCACACTGCGTTTTTCGACTGATCAGGGATCTACACGTGCATAGTTCGAAGATATTGACCCGCACCGTGCTCGGCAGCGTCGTTGCCCCACTGCTCATTGTCGGGTCGGGGGGCGCCGCCGCGGCCGAGCCCGCCCCGGCGCCCGCGCCGGTGCAAGCCCCCGATGCTCCGGGATCCGGGGAGGTGGCGCCCATCGCGGCGTGCATGGCGCCCGGTGATTCCATCGAGCTCCGAGCCGGCCTGGGTGCTCTGCTCGGGACCGGGAGCGGCGCGATCGCGGGTCTGCCCGTCTTCTTTGTCGGGGCCATCCCGTTCGGGATCATCGGCGGCGTGATCGGCGCGATGGTCGGCTCGACCACCTACGCGCAGGACGCCTGGCGGGCTCCGCAAGGCTGCTGACCGGACGGGGCCGCGGGGTCAGCCCTTGACCGGGTAGGTGGCGTCGAGCCATTCGGTGAACGAAGGTCGGTCGATTCGGGCGTGCGACCGGCTACCGACTCGCGGTCCTCCAGCAGCGCCCGATACAACCCGACCAGGAAGTCGTGATTTGATCCAGCCGAAAGCGATCGAGTGGCTCACGGCGCGAAAGACATCCTCTAAGTAGGCAGACCTTGCCGACTATCGTGGCAGACTCCTGGATGCGGTCGATGGCTTCTCAGCTCTTGTGTGGTCAGCGCGTGACGCTCACCGGCAAAGCTCGGCCACCCGACTTCGCGAAGAGTCGGCCACGGTGGAGTACGGGGCGAATTTGCCGATGCTCGCCGACCGGGTGGGCCGGGAAATATCCGGTTGTAAGTGAGCGCGGCCATCAGCTCGGGCTACAGGTTGTTTCGTAGGGCAGATCGGGGATGTAGATATCCCACTGTTCTCGGGACAAACCTTCGTCGAGCAGTCGACACGCGCGTTCCAGACCGTGCTGCTGGAGATCCTTGATCTTGGCGGTATCCCACAACCGTATGGTGTCGTCATCGTTGCGAGCTGTGAGGAGCTTATTTCCATCCAGGATCAGCACCGAAGGAGCGGCATCTTCCTCTTCCTTCGAGGGAGCACTGTTGGCGGCCTTACTGGTGCGCATTTCAATCAGTTTGCGCGGATTCTGGATATCCGCCGTATTCCAGAACTGAATGGTGCCGTCTGCGAAACCAACGACAAGCACGCGCCCTTCCAAGAAACTCAACGAGGACACCTCTACCGGTGCGCTACTAAAACCGAGAATGCTTTTCGGCAGCAGAAGAGGTGCCGATTCGTCGGATGTATCCCAAAATCGAATCGTGCCGTCGCTGAATCCTGCGGCGAGAGTGGATCCGTCCGGTGCGAAACGCAATGAGGTTACGTCGATGGCGGCGTCTGCCGGAAGATCGCCGAGTGGCCGCGGTGATGACGGATCCCGCACATCCCACAGCTGGACTACACTATCTCCTGCTTCGCCGCTCACTCCAATGTTGGTGGCAGCAGCCAAGATATGCCCCCTCGGGGAGAATGTCGACGAGGTCACCGGCGTGAATTCCATGAACGGAGGCTCGTCGTCGGCAGGAATATCGACATGGACAGTGGGAACTGACGCGAGATGCGGTGCGGTCCGATCGGTGATGTCCCAGATGCGAACCGTGCCGTTGGCGAGGCCCGCAACAAGTGTGTTGCCGTCCTGGGAGACCGAAATGGAGCGCACGACAGCACCCGCCTGATCAGCGTCGACCGCGCTCACCGTGACACTCCCGGCGCCATTGAAAGGCGGAAGAATCAGCCTGCCGTCCGGTGTCATGTCGAAGGCTTCCTTGCCGGCCCCCACTTCGGGAGTGGGGGCGCGCAGCGGGTGTCCCAGTGGGTGCGGCGTAGCAGGGTCGGTGATATCCCACAGGAAGACATTGCCGGTCGTGCTGCCGAGCGCCAATATCGGCTCGTCGCCGGGGAAGAACGACAGCGAGGAAGCAGTACCCGAGTCGCCGACCTGAATGGAAGCGCCGATAGGGCGTGGCGCCTCGGGGTCTTCGATATCCCACAACCTGGCCCCGTCGGAGTCGAGCACACCGACGACCGCCGCGTCCGGTGTCGCCGCAGTCTGCCAGCGGCCGAGCCCGGTGGTCAGCGAACCGAGTGGGGCCGGGGTGATCTGGTTCGCAATATCCCACAACCGCACTGTGCCATCGCTGTACCCCGATGCCACATATTTCCCGGCTCCGGTGAATTCTACCGCCGACACTTCGGAGCGATAGCTCGGCCCGCCGAGCGGGAGCGGCGCGGCGGGATCCGAGGTATCCCATAGTTGCGTCGAACCATCCTCGCACCCGATAGCCAGAAGTTCTTCATCGGGTGAAAAGGTCAACGCCCCGATTTGTCCACATTCGGAAAGCGTGGCGGGATTTCCGAGTCGGCGGGGAGCGGATGGGTCCGCCAGGTCCCACAGCTGGACAATGCTGTCGTACGTACTCACCGCCAGGATCCCACGATCGGATATGGTCAGCGCCGCGATCCCACCTTTGCCGGCAACCGACAGCGGAGTGCCGAGGTGATGCGGCGCGGCGGGGTCCGTGACATCCCAGAGCACCACCGTATTTCCGGTATCCGTGGCGAGCGAATTTCCATCGGGTGAGAAGGCTGCTGTCGACGCGTCCTTCCCCATGACCGTTAGAGGATGGCCGAATCGGCGGGGCGCCCGCAGGTCCGTGATATCCCACAGTTCCACCGAACCGCGGCCGCTGGTCGCCAACATTCGCCCGGTCGGGGAGAACTGCACCTGCCGTCCGCTGTCGTCCCTACCGTTGCCGAGTAAGTTCAGTGGTTGACCGAGTTGATGTGGATTTTCCCGATCGGTGATATCCCACAACCATACAGTGCCGTCGAAACTGCTGGCGGCGAGGGTATTGTCGTCCGGGGAAAGCGCCATCGAGAAAATATTCGACCGCTCGCCGGCGAGCGGGTCGGCGAGCGCACGTGGTTTGGGGACGTCGGTCATATCCCACAGCTGAATGGTTCCGTCACCCAGCCCGATCGCGACTGTCCGACCGTCCGTGGACGACACCAGCGAATCCACACCATTGTGTCGCGGAAATGTCAATGCTGCGCCGCTGTATCCGGAAGTGATCGTGGAAATGATTCCGCTGGTCGAACCTACGGAGTGGTGCAGACGGTCGGCGGCGACGCTTAGTTGCAGCGCGGTGTGCGGGTCGCTATTTCGGATCGTTTCGGCCTGTGCGACAAGTTCTCCGGCGATCGCACGCCGTTTCTGGTCGTTGGCGCTATTGTACTGGACGAAGGCAACCCCCGCGGCGACGATCGCCCCGACGGACACAACGATCAACCCGGCGATAAAAGCAGACCGTACGCGGCGACGGCGCGATACCGCGCGGCGCGAAGCGGACAGGAACGCCGCCACGGTGGGATCGTCGGGGCGGCGTCCGGCGAGTCGATCGTCGATGCCGGCGAGCCGCCGATCGGAGTAGAGCAGATGCGCTCCAGGCGGATTCGCGAACCAGCGCAGCGGCCGTCGAGGTGGTCGTTCAGTGCGTGCGCTGTCGTCCCAGCGCAACGCGTCGGGTTCGGTTTCTTGAACGACCTGTTCGAACTGCTCGTCCTGTTCGACCCATCGAGCCAGGCGCGGCCACCCGTCGATCAATGCTTCATGGGTGATGGTGACCGTGTCCCGTGAACCATGACCGGGGTGGTCGAGAGTGAGCAGACGGTGCGCGGCGAGCCGATCCAGTACCGATTGCGTCTGCTCGGAGCCGGGCAGGCTCTCGCGGGCGAGAGTGCGGCGGGTCCGGTCGGCCGGATTGATCAACCGTACGAAAACACTGCGGCAGATGGCCTTTTCGTCGGTGGACAGTGTCACGTAGACCGCGTCCGCGGTGTCGGCGAGCGCACCACGAATACTGCCCGCCGCACGATAATCGGCCACCGTCAAGACCCTGTTGCTTCGACGACGCCACGTTTCGTAGAGGGCATGGCCCAGTAGCGGGAGCGCGCCCGGGTCATAGCCGCCATTGCGGTCGGCCCCCAGATCGGCACGGATCACATCCGTCAACCCGTCACCGAGGGCCAGCCCCGCCAGCCGGGCCGGTTTCTCGATCGCTGCCCGAATCTGGGAACGCTTCATCGCGCCTACGACCATCTGGTCGCGACCGAGCGCTTCGGCCAGGGCGGGAAAAGCGGTGGCACGGCTGACGAAGTCAGCGCGCATCACCGCGATCACCACCGCCGTGGGAGCGGCCCCGCCGGCAGCTGTGGTGAGCGCGGTGATGAATGCGTGCTGCGCGACGGGATCCTGTTCGGCGGCAAACAACTCCTCGAACTGGTCGACAACCAGGACCAGTCGGGTGGCGTTGTGCTTCTTGTGCTGCTGCGGAAGGATCTCACGCAGCAGTGGAGCGAGTTCTTCCGGCGCCGTGGTCAGTCGATCGCGCAGCTGCGCCACGTCGGTGAGCGCCGGCCCCGCGAGCACGTCGGCAAGGGCACCGATCGGATCGTCACCCGGTGTGAGGGTCAGCACCGGCCAGTACGCCGACGTGCCCTCAGCGGCCCCGCCGCGGGCGAGTTCGGGTAGCAGCCCGGCGTGGATCAGTGACGATTTTCCCGACCCGGAACAGCCCACCACGAACAGTGGCCCGCCTCCTGCTTCGGCGCGTGAGTGCACCCGTTCGAGCAGGGTGGCGATCAGATTTTCACGGCCGTTGAAGAACCGGGCCTCGGTTCGGGTGAACGCCCGCAAACCGGGATACGGGCATACTGTTTCGCCGTCCTCGAACAACTCCGCACCGTCCGGGGGCGTCGGTACGGCAAGGGCCGGCGGCCGATAGGCGGGGTTGCCGGCCAGGACGAGATCATCGATGCGATCCACCGCGATGGTGTGCGGGGCGGGGAGACCACGAGCGGGAAGTTGCCGGACGAGTACCTGGATGACTTCGGCCAGAGTCAGTTGCGGGCCGACCGTCGGGTCGCCGTGCTCGAGCAGATCGATCAGTAATCCGCTGAATACCGTGTGACGTTCGCCGATCGGCGCCAGGGCACGCTCATCACGAGAGACCGCCGCCAACAGGCAACTACCCTGCCCGACTCGGTCGAACCCAGAATACATTCCGGTCGACGGCGCTGAGGCTCGCCCGGCATAGCAGGCATCGACGACAGCGACGATCCTGCGCGCAGGGCAGCTGTCTCTGAGCAGCGCACTGATATCGGCGAAGGCCAGCGCCTGGTGTCCCAGCAGGACCTGGCTCTCGTCGACCGTCGCACCGGTCGCCAGGTGCAATGCCGCATCGCTGTCGAGCACCCCGTGACCGGCGTAGTAGAGCAGAAACAGATCTCCGGCCCGCTCGGCCTCGCGCGCAATCACGGCAGCGAGTTCGGCCGGGTTGGCCGGATCCTTGACGACGGTGATCTGTTCGTCGGGCACACCGCAATGCCGGACCAGTACCCGGGAGAGGTCGTCCACGTTGGTAGCGACCGTCTCCAGCTGCGGCAGCGTGGAATCGGGGGCATACCGGGATGCGCCGATCAACACTATCCGGCATTCGGGTCCCGCGAGATCCGACACCGTCAGCATCCGTCCGGATCTTCGGGCTCGCGTGGGTCCTGCCGCGCACTCTGCTCGTCGTTCACCGGCTCGGGACTCCCTGCCAGACCTACCACCCGATCCACCAGAGCGTCGAGATCTGCTGCACTCAAACTTTTAACATTGCTCACGTTCACACTTCCGGACGTGCCGCCAGGTCCTATTACCGTCACGCTCACATCACCACGACGGGTCTTCAGCCAAGCGATCAGGACGTTGGCGGCAACTCGGGCCGTCACCAGCGCAGCACTGCCACTACCCAGCCATATCAGCAGGCCTCCGACCAGCTCACCGGACATCGTGCCCGGCTCCGCCGGTTGGCGTTGCAACGTGACGCGCCCTCGCAACTCAGGCTCGTCCAACAGCCAGCGCCGTGCGCCGGACACGACATCGGCTGATGCCGCACCGGACACTTCCACGAGCAATTCCATAGCATCCCCGGGTGATCGTTCACCGTCGAGTCGATACCGATCGACGTGTGGCGAGCACGATATCCGATCCAGGGAGTCCGCGCAGCGCAACCGAAAGATGGGCTGTCTGAGTCCTTTTGGGCGGCAGGGTGTCTGTTCGTATTCGCTGCGCTAGCGCTTACTACATGTTCCGATGACGAAAGCGTTGCTTTGGAACAAGACCCGGCACTATCGACCCAGCTGGCCGGCCTACGCCAGAACGGGGGGACGGTGAGTTTACGCGGACTAGGCGTTATTTTGAAACCGCGGCCTTGTCGAGCCCGGCCACATTCGGGAGCCGGAACTCATCGAAGATGTCCGCGCCCAGGCCTTTCACTCCAGCCTCGACCTCCGCTGCAGTGTGGAATGCGACCATATGGCACACGACCGGCGAGTACCCGAGTGACCGCAGCAACCGGGCACCGTCTATCGGATGAAACCCGAGGTCAGGATGCCCGTAGCCGACGTCATGCAGGTAGGCGGCTGTCACCGCGTCCCCACGAAGATCGGCCGGCAGTAACTTCGCTATGGACTCCATCCGCTGTCCCACCGCGACCGAGTGAGCCCGACGCGATTCGCTCAGCGGAGCCAGCTTTCAGCCACAGCCAGATTCACGGCCGATATGGTGCGCCCGGCATCACGGAAGCAAGCTGTGGCTTCTTCTCCCCGTGCTCGGTGCCTTATTCGGACATCTCGAGCAGCGCTGGGTATCCATCGGCGGTAACTCGAACGCTGCTGGAGTACTCACCAGGCTGAAGGAGATCGGGGATGATGTAGGTTGCCCGAGCGACCTCGCCGTTCTCGAGGAAGACGAGAATATTTCCCTGTTGCATGAACGTCTCGTCCATGTCGATCTTCCCCCCGACCTGGTCGCTCGGCGTCAGCGTACCGTCCGGTCCGACGACCACCGTGTCCCCACGGAGCACCGCTTCTTTGACGTATGTGGCCAGTTCCTCGGGGCTGGCGTCGGGGTGTTCGGCGGCGATTCTGCGCCCCACCGTGACGTCAGGTCTGCCAGGTTGGCCATGATTCCGTCGGCTACCCCGCAGCCCAGCTGGGGAATCGCCGTGTCACCTGTCGTGTAGAGGAACGGGAGGTGCCGGACGTCCAGCGGGAGCCGCTGCTGGTCCATGCCTCGGTCAGCACGCCGACCCAATTACCGCCGGAGTCGAGTAGGCAGCTCTCCTGTGCGCGTCCGGAGCAGATCGCTTCGACCACTTCGAGTGCGGGAGCCGGACGGGTCTCGTCGTCTAAGACATAGTCGACCACCAGGTTGAAACACCAGCCTGTTTCCACTCGTGCCGACTCGTCGTCGAACCGGCTGACCCGGATACTGCCGGCTTGGTCGCCGCGATCACCAGCAGCGGTAGTCCGATCGCGATGGCGAAGCCAACTGCCACCGTGGCGCTCATGGGCCCACCTTCGCGAAAGCCCAGCGGGCGAAGCTGAACTGCTACGCCGCATCATTTTCGGAGGTTGTCCAGGATCTTCCCGATCTGATACCGGCAGATCCGGTCGGCCTCGGCCTGGTCGAAAGCCTTGTCCGAGATGACTTCCACGTCGACGTCGACCAGGACATTGCTGTCCTTGACCGCCATTGTGTAGCCCAGATACCGGTCCGAGTCCGGAGGATTCCGGACTCCGTAGTACCCGCCCTCCCCAAGCCCGGTCACCGAACCGAACACGTAGTCATCGGGCAGTATTTCGGTATCCGACCTCTTGGCGCGATCGAGCTCCAACCCATACAGATCGGTCTCGAACGCCACATCGATCTTGAAGGTGACGTAGGCACCGTTCGGTCCGGAGTTCGTTGTACGACAGTCGATCGACGGACCGCCGTATTGCCCGGCGATATCTTCGTGGTGCACGAGTTCCGTCTGGTCCGGCGCCCATGGATCGAAGACCGTGGTATCGACCAGATGACAAGTATTCGTGACCCCTTCCGGCGAGTAGTCCCCGGCCCACGGGTCGGCTTCGTCATCGCCACCCGATCTCGATGCGACGACCCCGATGCCGACCACCGTGAGCATCAGAACCACCACCATGGCCACCACGAGCCCGATGATCAGGCCGACATTGCTACGGGAGCCCGGCGGACCGGGCATACCCGGATAGGGCGCAGGCGCGAATCCCATTGGCGACGACGGTCCTCGGTGTTGCCACAGCTGCGGCGGCGCTCCTCCCATCGGGTGTGGCTGTGGTTGCCCCGTCATGCCTGGACCGGGCGCCTGCATGTTCGGGTGGAACTGCGGACCGCCGGGAAACGGCTGCTGCCCACCGGGATACTGCTGCTGGACAGCGGGGCCATTCGGAGGCGTGGCCGCTCCGTGCGCTCCCCATGCGAAACCCTCGGCGCGGTTCTGCCCCCGCTGTCTTTCGTCGACCATCAGTACATCCCCTCTTACCGCGCGGGGCTCCCCCCGACCAGGATGGATAGTACCCATGCCGACCGGCGTTCGTGCTCGTTGGTTCCGGAGGCCGACGTGCGGAATCACCGGTATCCGGCAGGCTCGGCCGAGCGAGTCGACCGTTCACCGCCGACCACGAGGGCTTCAGTGCGCTGGGGTAGGCCGTCGCTTCGAGTAGCGCCCGGCGCCGGGCCGCAGCAGGGCGCGAGCGACCGACGACACCGCGTGCGGCCGAGAAATGATCAAGACCTGTGGATGACGGGAAGGACGCACCTTCCCGGATGATCCATCAGTCCGAGGTCTTGACCTACGTGGGTCGGCCCGGCGACGCCGTGGACCTCGCAGGCGCAGCGCAGATCGCGGCGCGCTCGGCCGGCCTTCCCGCGCTGGAAGCCGGATGCCACATGGTAGAAGCCCACGGCCACGCCGCTCGCTCCGATGCACGATCCTGCGGGGGCTCGTTGAACGCGGCCGAGGGCGCATTCGACCGGGACAGTCCCGTTCGTCCTACATGGCTGGCGTATCGCGACTCGGCGTATATGTCCGCTGAAGCCGGCCAGTGCTTCCGGGACCTGGGTGAGAACGATCGTGCCGCCGTGCTGGCACGGACGGGGCACATGAACATCACTGAGGAAACCGCGGTGTTGCTGCGTGAGGAGAACGCCAGGCGTCTGGCCGAGGTTCCCGATTTGGTGGGCGTGAGCTGTATCGCTCGGGGAGCCGATTCGGTGTTCGCGCAAGCGGTGCTCGAGGCCGGTGGTCGGCTCGAGGTGGTGCTGCCCTCCCGGAATTACCGCGAAGCCAAGGTGAAGCCCGATCATGCGCCGGTGTTCGATGAGCTGGTGGCGCGTGCGGCCGAGGTTCGGGTGATGGATTTCGAGGAGGCCGGACGGGAAGCGTATGAGGCGGCGAACGAGGTGCTGCTCGGATCGGCTGATCGGTTGGTTGCGGTGTGGGATGGGGAGGGTGGTGAAGCCGGCGGCACTGGCAGCGTGGTGAAGTGGGCGCGGGAGCGGGGGATCGCTGTGGACGTGGTGGGGCCTGCAGGTGCCGCCCGCGCTTGACGCGGTACCAGACCCCCGGTTGCCGCGTTTCGGCCCACGGCTCGAGCTCCAGTGCCGTCATGCTTACCCGGGGCCCTGAGATACTCGGTGCCTACCGTCGTTCAGGAAAGGAATTCCAGGTGAGTCCTGCCGGTGTTGTGCCGTTGCTCGGATCTGTCGCTGCCGCTGTGTCGGAGGCGATCGGCCGAGTCCGACCCGATCTGGCAGGAGCCGACCCCATCGTGCGACGATCCGATCGCGCCGACTTCCAATCGAACGCTGCCCTGCCCCTGGCCAAGAAATCCGGAGCGAAACCCGCTGAATTGGCGGAGTCGCTGGTGCGGGATCTCGACGCCGCGGACCTCGAGGTCATCGAGTCCGTGGCGCCTTCGGGGCCGGGATTCCTCAACATCACCGTCACCGATGCCGCGATCTGGTCGCAGGTTTCTGCCCGGTTGGCCGACGACCGGCTGGGTGTCGCGGCCGACGCGGCCGGTCAGCGGGTGGTGATCGACTATTCGGGCCCGAACGTGGCCAAGGAGATGCACGTCGGGCATCTACGCACCACGATCATCGGTGACAGCCTCGCCCGCGTCCTCGACTTCCTCGGCGCGGACGTGGTCCGCGCGAACCATCTGGGCGACTGGGGAACCCAGTTCGGCATGCTCATCCAATACATAGACGAGCACCCCGAAACACCTTGGCATCAGGACGAACTCACCGACCGGCAGACCAGCGCCGTATCCGCCCTGGACACGCTCTACAAGGCCGCGCGAACCCGATTCGACGCCGACCAGGAATTCGCCGACCGGGCCCGGCGCCGTGTAGTCGCCCTGCAAACCGGCGACGAACCCACAGTGGCCCGATGGAAAGAGATCGTCGCCGAATCGGAAAAGGCGTTCGCCGCGATCTACGACCGCTTGGGGGTGCTACTCACCTCCGACGACTACGCCGGGGAGTCTTTCTACAACCCGATGCTGGCCGACACCGTCACCGAGCTTCTCGACAAGGCCGTCGCTATAGACAGTGACGGCGCGATCGTGGTGGCTTCGAATGAAGTCACCGGCCCCGACGACACCCCCGCAGTGCTGATGGTTCGCAAGAGCGACGGCGGCTACGGCTACGACAGCACCGATCTGGCCACCATCCGCTACCGCATCACCACCTTGCACGCAGACCGGCTGCTGTATGTCACCGATTCCCGTCAGGCCCTGCACTTCCAGCTCGTTTTCGAAGCCGCCCGCCGCGCCGGCTGGCTCACCGACGCCGTCGCCGTCGATCACGTTGCCTACGGCACCGTCCTCGGTCCCGACGGCAAACCCTTCAAGACCCGCGCAGGCGGCACCGTCCGCCTGATGGACCTGCTCGACGACGCCGTCACCGCCGCGCGCACCGTGGTCACCGAGAAGAACCCCGACCTGCCCGCCGCCGAACTCGACACCATCGCGGAACAGGCCGGGATCGGCGCGGTGAAATACGCCGACCTGTCCACCAGCCGGATCAAGGACTACACCTTCGACCCCGCCCGCATGACCGCCTTCAACGGCAACACCGGCGTCTACCTCCAATACGCGCACGCGCGGATCTGCTCGATTCTGCGCAAAGCGGAAGCCCTCAACGGTATTTCGGTGGACCCGACTATCACCCTCGAGCCGGCTGAACGGGAACTCGGTCTAACCCTGGACGGGTACGGAACGGTCGTCGACGAGGTAGCCGCCACGCTCGAACCCCATCGGCTGGCCGGCTACCTCTACGAACTCGCCCGCGCGTTTACCGGCTTCTACGACACCTGCCCGGTTCTCACCGCCCCCGAACCCGTCCGCGGCAACCGTCTCGCCCTGTCCCAGCTGACCGCCGGAACCCTCGGCCACGGCCTCGGTCTACTGGGGATCGCCGCGCCGGAGCGGCTCTGACCGCAGAGAGTGACTCTGTCGTGGTCGGCGGGGCTCAGCTGTCGACGGACGCCCCGGGTCCAGTTGTGGCGTACCGGGTGGCGGTGGTGCGGACGGCCTCGTCGACTACCTGGGCGACGCGTTCCGCGCTCACCTCTCGGCCCGGCACCAGCAGCGTAGGCCAAAGACGTAGTTGGAGATCATGCCCAGGAACTGGGTGGCTGCGAGGTCCGCGTCCTCGGCCCGCACCCAGTTCGGGATCATCGGCGGCGTGATCGGCTCGACCACCTACGCGCAGGACGCCTGGCGGGCTCCGCAGGGCTGCTGATCCGACGGGGGCCGCGGGGGGCAGCCTTTTACCGGGTAGGTGGCGTCGAGCCATCGGCGAACGAAGTCCGGCCGATTCGGGAGTGCGGCCGGCCACTGACCCACGGTCCTCCAGCAACGCCCGATACACACCGCCAGGATCAACCCACGGATCAAGCACGGAATACTAGGCCGCCCGCGCACGCACCGAGCCCAGCCCTGCCGCACGGGCTACGCGATCCGTTGCGGCGTCGAGCTTCTTCGGCAGCGGCGCACTGTCGAACATGCTGACGACCACCTCGTCGCTCTTCAATTCCCAGGTGCCCGCGATCCGGCCGTTCACCACGACGATCGGTGCGATCCAGCCCGCGGTCCGGCTGACCAGCGCGCGGTGCGCCTTCGGCAGCAGTTCGGTGTCGCCGGTGCCTGGGCCCAGCACGTACTGGTCGAAGGGGCCGAGCAGGTGCACCGAGGTAGTCGGTTCGGTGGCGGCGAGCTCGTCGGCGTGTTCGGTGAGCACGTAACCGGTGCGTCCCTCGACCTCCACCGACGTGAGCGCGTCGCCGAGCTCGGCGAACCAGCCGCGCACGGTGGTCTTGCGCAGACTGTTGCGGCTCAGCCAGGCGTCGAAGATCTCCGGCGTCGCGGGACCGTAGGCGCCGAGATACGCGGTGATGGCGGCCCGAGCTGCGCTATCCGGTTCGGCCAGTCCCGGCCAATCGGGGATCAGCCGCGCGGGACTGGTGAAGGTCACCTTGTTGCCGCGCGTCGGCCCGTGGCAGATCGCGCCCTGCCAGGCCAGCGGTTTGAGCAGCGTGCCCCAGCCCGAGCGCAGTTCCTTGCCCAGTTTGTGAAACGCCTTGTCGGCGAGCAGCGCCTCCACCAATTCCTCGCGGGTGAGTTCGGCGTCGCCGAGTATCCCGCCCACCGCCTCGGTCAATGTGGCCACCTCCGTGGGAGTGGCGCCGAAAGTGCGCTGCCACGAAGGCTTTTCCCAGACGCGGGCGGACGCTATGAGCGGGAGCACGGCGGCGGCACCCGCGGGTGTCATGGCGTGCAGGGTGCCGCGCATGGCCCAGGTCTTGATCAGCGTGCGGTTCGACAGCGCGCTCACCACGGCACCGTCCTCGGGCGCGGCGCTGCGCAGCGCGACCGCGGTCTCCGCCGCGGAGGTGACCTGTGCTTGCACACCGCACAGGCGTCCGACGAGCTCAGGCACGCTCGACGCGGCGGGGGGCGCGACGAATTGGCGGGCGAGCCGCCAGCCGAAGATCTGTTCCCACGTGACGCGCACCCAATCCTCCTGTGTCGAACGTCGGTCGTGCTCCGGCACGCTACACCGGCGGTCCGACATTCCGACCCGGCGTGACAACACGGTCGGGCCGCACCAGGCGCTCGGCGACCGCATGCCGCTTATCGAGTTTTTCCGCTGGTCGCAGCATGTGAAGGCCGCGCTGGGCACTCGCGCTTGCGTTCGACTTCGATCGGCTGCGTATTCGAACTGTGAGAAGACCCTGTCATCGCCGGCGCTGACACCGCGCCGGTGTCGCGCGAGCAACGGCTCAGGTTGCCGCCTTCTTGATTCGTGCGCCGAGTGCGTCCAGTTCGTCGAGGACGAGCCCGGCGCCCCATACCTGTTCCCTCTTCCGATTCGTGAGAGGGCGCAGCACTCCGGCCTCGTTCAGTCGATCGATAGCGGCGTAAGCACTACTCGTGCTGAGCCGGAGCCGGTCCGAGACGTCTTCCGCGGTGATGACCGGCATGGCGATCAACGACGCCATGATCTTGGCGGCTGCACTGTGGCTGCGTACCGGACCTGTCAACTCGCGCCACTGCTCCGGAAAGGCGGCCAGATAGCGTGCGGTCCTGCGGGATTGAGAGGCAGCGATGCGTGAACCGGCTGTGAACGAGTGCATCAGTGGTTCCGGGTCGCCGCTTCGGTAGGCAGAGAGATCGTCGAAGTAGCGGTCTCGGTGGGCTACGAGCGCTGAGGCCAACGGCACCACAACGGTGTTCGTCACAGTTCGCCGCCGGAGCACACTGTTGATGAGCGCTCGACCGATACGGCCGTTGCCGTCGGTGAACGGGTGGATGGATTCGAACTGTGCATGAGCGATCGCAGCTTGGGCCAGTGCGGGGACGTCGTCCCGGTTGGCGTACCGGATGAGGTCTTGTAGGTATTCGTCGACGGTTTCCGGCGGCGGAGGAACGTAGAGGGCCTCGCGCGGTGAGTACTTGCTGCCTCCGATCCAGTTCTGCATATCGCGGACGCGTCCGGCGTAGTCGCCGTCCGTGGGGTCGTCCCGCATGAGTTCGCGGTGGGCTGCCGCCAGGTCGGCCAGTTCGATTCTTCGGGTGGTGGTGACCTGGGTCAGAAGTACGTCGGTGGCCGTCGTCGCGGCGACCATCAACGTGGCCGATGGGTTGGCTTTCACGCCGTGTAGGGCTCGCGCATAGTCGTCGACCGCGGCGTCGATCTCCTCGATCCGCGAGGAGGCAACGCACTCGGCGCGCAGCAGTAGAGTTCCGAGAGCGCCGAGTATGGCCGGGTGCTCGGCGTCGAGTGCGGTGATTTCCTGTAACGCTGCTTCCATGTCGGCGGAGAGGCGCGAGGGCAGTCGAACGTCGGAGTCTGCGATGAATGGAGGGAGGCTGACCTCGACTTCTCGCATTGTCCGGTCGTCACGGGTCCCGCCCCTGAACTGCTGGTGCCATGGGACCGCCCGGCGCTCGTGCGGGGGCCAGCCTGGGTCTGGGGCTCACCCCGGGTAGTGGACACCGAGTTAGCAGGATCATTGGTCCTGCGGAAGGATGTCTGCTGTGTCTCGGAAACGCCGGTCGTTCAGGGCACGTCGGGTGCCGTACGGCCCGCGACGCGCTGAGACGGCCGCCGCTCGTCCTCCGCGGGCCGGCTTCCGCGCGGATGCACCAGACCGGATTCGTAGGCGAGGACGACGAGCTGGGCCCGGTCGCGGGCGTGCAGTTTCGTCATGGCCCGATTGATGTGGGTTTTCGCGGTCAGTGGGCTGATCACCATGTGATCGGCGATCTGGTCGTTGGACAGGCCCTGCGCGACCAAGGCTACGGCTTCGCGTTCCCGATTGGTCAGATCCCGTAGCCCGGTCTGAGTATCTGGGCTCAGCGGCGGCCGGGTGACGTAGCGGTCGATCAGTCGGCGGGTGATCGACGGTGCGAGCAGCGCGTCGCCCCGGGCGGCGACCCGGATGGAATGCAGGAAGTCGTCCGGGTGGATGTCTTTGACCAGGAACCCGGCCGCACCGGCGCGCAGCGCTTCGTAGACGTACTCGTCCAGCCCGTAATTGGTCAGCACGACCACATGCACGCCGGTCAACGCCGGGTCCGCGGCGATACGCCGGGTGGTCTCGATACCGTCGACGACCGGCATCTGGATGTCGACGAGCGCGATATCCGGCCGGTACTGCCGGACGGCTGCCAGGCCCGCGCTCCCGTCACCGGCCTCGGCCACCACCTCGATATCGTCCTCCAACGCGAGCAGGGCCCGGAAGCCACTGCGGATCAGCGGCTGGTCGTCGATCAGGATGACCCGGATCATGCCGTGTGCTCCACGGGGAGTTCGGCCAGGACGCGGAAACCGCCCTCGCTGCGCGGACCCGCCCGCAGGCTGCCACCGAGCGCGGCGACCCGCTCGCGCATCCCGAGCAGCCCGACGCCGGGAGCCGGCGTGGTGCCGGGTGCGGCCCTGCCGTTGTCGTCCACGCGGATCACCAGTGCATCGGGCCGGTATTCGATTCGAACCCAGGCGGATTCGGCGGCGGCGTGCCGGGCGATATTGGTCAGTGATTCCTGCACGATGCGGTAGCCGGTCCGATCTACCGTGGCCGGCAGATCCCGGTGCCGCCCGTCGATCGTCAAGGTCGCGGCCAGACCGGTCGCGCGAGCCCGCTGTACCAGGTCGGCGACCTCGGCGAGGCCGTGCGGCCGGCTTGCGCGATCATCGCGCAGAGCTTCCAGGGTCGCGCGTAGCTCCCGGGCGGCTTCCCGGCCGGCCTCCCGGATCGCCAGCAAGGCCTCCGGAACCTCCTCGCCGCGTTTGCGGGCCACATGGACGGCGGCCTCGGACTGCACCTTGATCACCGAAATCTGATGGGTGAGCGAATCGTGCAGCTCCCGCGCGATATGCAATCGCTCTTCGTCGGCGCGCCGCCGCGCCGTCTCTTCCCGGGTGCGTTCGGCCTCGTCGGCCCGCCGCTCGGCCTGGCGCAGCGCCTCACCCGCCGCCGCGGCCGCGATCAGCCAAGCCAGCTCGAGGGCGCCGCGGGCCTGCGCGAACGCCTCGCCCAGATCGTGCACCGAGACCAGCACCGCCAGTGGCAGCGCGGCCACCAGAATCACCGCCGCCAGCGCGGCGGTGACCCGCCGCCCGGCCCGGACCGCGGTATAGACCGCGATGAGGAACGCGACGGCCGGCACATCGAATCCGGTGGCCTGGTAGCCCAGTGCGCAGAGCCCGGTCACGGCCAGGACCGCGTCCGGAGCCCGGTGCCGTGCGGCCAATACGAGACCGCTCGCTGCCAGTAGGAGATAACCCCAGGGCTCGAGCCGCGTGACCGAGTGCTGCTCGGAGAGCCCGGCGAACACCAGAATCGCCGCCACTGCGCCGGCGATCGCCCAGTCGCTGATGGTTCTCCGGCTCATGCGTGCACCCTATTCGGATTCTCGCCGGTGCGAATCCCGCTCACGGAGGATCCGGGGCCTACTGCACCCGCAGTACATCCGCTGGTCCGCAGTACAGTCCGAGCGCCCGGCTACCGCACCGGTGGCAGCGCGCATTGTCTACCGCCGCACGATGTCCGGCGGTGCGGTCACCCCGCATGATCGGACGAGTCCCGTCGACTCCATCGAGGAGCACACCATGTCCGTACGTCACCTGCTCGCCGCCGTTGCAGCCACCTCGTCCGCTGCTCTCGTACTCGCGCTACCGGCCGCCGCCCATGCTTCCGTCGAGCCGAACGTTACGGGTATGACGTCCGGTCGGGTGGGTCCCAGTCTGACCGCGCTGCTGGGACTGATCGCCGTGATCAGCGGTGTCCGGGCACTGACCCGCTCCGGAAGGCGAAGCGGCGCCGGGCCGACGACTGCTGTCGTGGTCGTGCTGGCCGGCCTGGTCAGCGTGGTCGCCGGAGGGCTGTTCACTGCCACCGCCGACGGCGGGCCGGGTACCGGCAACGGCATAGTCGCCGCTGTTATCGCGGTGGTGCTCGGACTGGCCGGCACCATCCTCGGCGGCCTCGCGCTGGCTCGCTCCCGCCGCACCGACTGAGATCACGGCATCCGGTCGTGGGCGGTAAAAAGCAGCAGTTGGTCGCGGTGGGCGAACAGTGAGGTGATCATCGGGTCATCCGGGAGCTTCGCGCCGCCACCGTCTCGCGTCTGCTGGCCAGACCGGCGATTCGGGCGGGCCCTTGGGCGCCACAACAACGGTGGACAGCAGCGACCCATATGCCGCGAGGTGTTCCGAACCTTTGTGAAGTTGTCGAGCCCGGCCACATCCGGGAGCCGGAACTCATCGAATATGTCCGCGCCCAGGCCTCTCACTCCAGCCTCGACCTCCGCTGCCGTGTGGAACGCGACCATATGGCACACGACCGGCGAGTACCCGAGTGACCGCAGCAACCGGGCACCGTCTATCGGGTGAAACCCGCCGCGATTCGGTCAGCGGAGCCAGCAGGTCAGCCACAACCCGATTCACGGCCGCTATGGTACGCCCGGCATCACGGAAGCAAGCTGTGGCTTCCTCCCCCCGTGCTCGGTGACTATTCGGACATCTCGAGCAGCGCAGGGTATCCATCGGCGGTGATTCGAACACTGCTGGAGTACTTACCGGGCTGAAGGAGATCGGGGATTACGTAGGCCGCCCGAGCGACCTCGCCGTTCCTGAGGAAGACGAGGATATTGCCCTGTTGCATGAACGTCTCGTCCATGTCGATCTTCCCCCCGACCTCGCGCTCGACGTAGTCGCGGGAGACCGGCTGGTGCGACACATAAACGGAGTCCCAATCGCCGCCGGTCAGCTCGTGGAGGCTGACAGACCCGCCGTTCTGGCGGAGGTCGGCCAGTTGGGTCGACAGTGTCCGGTCTTCTTCCAAGGCAACCCCTTCATCATCGGAACACGCAGTCAGGGTCAGCGCAGCGCATACGAACAACGTGAGCAGTACCGTCTTAGCTGTCATACGTGCCGTAACTTTCGCCGTCGCTTCCCGGGTTGTAACCGCCCGAGGTGAACTCCGTGTCGGTGGGGGGAGGTTTGGTGCCCCCTGTCGCCGGCGGCCCTTCGGCGCGGCCCGTCTCACCGAGGGCGACCTGGTCGCTCGGCGTCAGCATACCGTCCGGTCCGACGACCACCATGTCCCCGCGGAGTACCGCTTCCTTGACGTATGTGGCCAGTTCCTCGGGGCTGGCGTCGGGGTGTTCGGCAGCGATTCTGCGCCCCACCGCATTGTTGTGAAGGTCCATCGCTTCGGCGGACGCCGCATTGGTGTCCACCCCCTCGTGGGCGTTGGTGTACTCCTGTGCGAACTCGGGTCCGAACCGGTTGGCCAGCATCGCGTTCCAGTACGCGTGCCGGAACGCGTCCGAGTGTCCATCGGTGATTCCCGCGCTTTCGAACACGTTCTCCGACTCGTGAATCGCGGTCTTGTAGATGCCGTAGGCATCGCGAGCGCCCATGAGCCCGAGATCGTCGAGTAGACGCGCTTCCTCGGCTGTCATCTTCTGGCTGCCGAATGGCCAGCTGAGTGGTGGTTTCGGCCAGGTTGTCATGCCATCGGGGTCGACGGGGACGTTGAAGCGAGCGAGGAGATCGTCGTGGAACAGCTTCGCGAGCATTTGTCGCCGATTGTTGGTCGACTGCTCGTCGATGAAGTTTCCTGATCCGAGCAGGTCACCCGCCGCGCGTATCAGCCCGGCCTGGTTCAGGATGTCGATCTGAAGCCGGGAGACCTCCTGGACCAGCGCATCGTATGCGACCCGGATCGCATCTTGGTGGGTCTTGACCTGCGCCTCGTCGGTTCCGTGCACGGTCCAGTCGTCGTCCACGCGGAGACCCGCCTCTACTGCGTCGTCGGCCTTGCCGCGGAGTACGCCGCGAAGAGAAGTCAGGTCGGTTGCCGCGTTCTTGATGATCCCCGGCACGTCGGAGATCTCGTAGTAGACGCGACGGGATTGGCCGTGGTCTTCGGAGATGCGCTCGTACGCTGCGTTGTAGGCGGCCCCCTGCCAATGGGTTCCGGCGTCTGTGAAGTAGTTGCGGGTGCTGTCGATGGCCTGCATTGCCTGCTCGTTGATGTTGTTCAGAGCGTCGGCCCAGTCGTTCATGGCTGTGAGGTCCCAGCGCTCCAGCTGGGATTTCGAAATCTTCATCAGCTCTGCGCAGGCTTGAAGTCGAGTTCGTTCATTCTGGCCGCGAACCCTTCATCGGTCATGCTCATGTCGTTCGCGCATGCTCTCGTCGCTCCGGCGACAGCCCGCATCCGGTCGGCGATTCGTAGGTAGGCGCCTTCGGTCTTCTCGACCAGTTCGGCGAACGACTGGCCAATCTCGACCCCGGGCAGTGATGGGCTCGGCCTGGTACGGATGTCCAGATCATCGATCGCGGTGCCGTTCTGTTCGAGCTTCTGCGCAAGCTCGTTCAACTTGTCTATGTCTGCCTGTAACAAGGTGCCCTCCCTATGCCTTGCGGCAGTGCCGACTCGGAACTGCGGCCTCGACCACACCGCCTTCGAGCCGGGATTCAGCCTACCAAGGCTGCCCGGACCGAACGACCGGCCGAACCGGGTTTCCGCCCCTGCCCATAGCCGTCGGCCTCGTACTGTCCTGGCCGGTAGCGTGATTCGATCGGAGTCCGGTGCGGCGGGGATAAGCCACCGGGATTGCCATCATGTGGACTGCCGCACGGCCATCCCCAAGTCCCTCTGAAGAGTCGTGTTCATCTCTGGCTCGGTAGGGTCGTGACCTTGGCTGGCCGGTCGGTGAGCTCGACCGCTATCGGGACTCTCGGTTCGTTCTGGTGTGCCATCTTTCGAGATTCGCTGTGCAAGCCTCGGCGTGAGCTGGCATGCTCGAAAGGCCAACTGAGACAAGGGGGATCATGAGCAGGGTGTCACCGGACTGGTATCCCGACCCGCAGAACGAGGGCTTCCTGAGATACTGGGATGGGCAGGCGTGGACGGCGGATCGGAGGGCCGTGTCCACGAAGCATGCCTCTCCCGGTGCTTCGGACGAGTCGAAGGTTCCGCTGTTCGGGGCTCGCGCCTACGCGAAGAGGCAAGCGGATGAGCTGGCTGAGGCGCTCGTCGAAAACCGGTGGCTACGTGAACAGCTGGAGCAGATCGGCGGCCTCGGTATCGGCGACCTGCAGCGGCTGCAGGCTCAGCTCGAGGCGCAGATCGCCGAGCATCAGGCAGTGCGGGACGACCTGGTGGAGCAGGTGGTCGATATGCGGGAGCAGCACCTCCTTCAGGAGATCGGGATCTACGAGTACCGGCATCCCCTGTCGGACTCCGTCGCCTACCGTGACGAGTTGAGGCGTCTACAGGGCGAGATAAAAGCCCTGGCCCGTCGCGACGGCGGCGCGATAGAGGCGCCGAAGGCATGGGTGGTCGAGGGTTCGGTCACCGATGGCCGCAGAATGATCCGTGAGTACTCGAAGTTGATGTTGCGCGCCTACAATGCAGAAGCCGAGAACCTGGTTCGTAGCCTGAAACCGTACAGATTGCGCAAGACGCTCGACCGTTTGGACCGGCTCGCCGACACTCTCGAGCGGTTCGGCGCGACCATGCAGCTTCGGATTGCTCCTGAATATCACCGGCTTCGTCGTCGCGAGTTGGAGCTGACCGCCGATCATCTCGAATTGCTGGCACGTCAGAAAGAGGCGGAGCGCGACGAACGTGAGCGGCTACGAGAGGAACGCCGGGCGCAAGAGGAACTGGCTCGAGAGCAATCGAAACTCGAGCAGCAACAGGAAAGAGACCGCCAGGCTCTTTCTGGCCTCGAAGCTGCGGGGAACGCAGAAACGGATGCCGCGAACGAGCTAAGGGAACGGCTGGCGGAGCGAGATCGGGCCATCGCTTCCATCCAGGCTCGGGTGGACGATGTTCGCGCCGGATATGTGTATGTGATCTCCAATATCGGCGCGTTCGGCCCAGACGTGGTACAGATCGGGTTGACCCGACGGTTCCATCCGTACGAGCGGATCAGCGAACTCAGCAATGCGTCTGTGCCGTTCAAGTACGACGTTCACGCACTGTTCTTCGACAAGGACGCCGCCGGAATCGAAGCCGAGCTTCACCGCCGACTGGAGGACAAGCGCATCAACAAGGTCAATCGGCGGCGTGAGTTCTTCCGCGTAACGCCCACCGAGGTTCGAGAACACCTCCGGGAAGTGACTGATGAACTGCTCGAGTTCACCGAGACCCCGGAGGCCGATCAGTACCGCCAGAGCCGCAATGCCCAGCAGGGTACGGCGCGGCCGCAATCCGGAGCGAAAACCCGCAATCCATCCCCGCCCATCACGTTGACCTGAAGGACGGAAAAGTATGACGCAATCTGTGGACCAGGTAACCGTCGCAACGAACGGCAGCGCCGACGATCTCTTCCAGCTGCTCGAATGGTTGAACGACAACGATCAGCTGCGCGGCAGGGTAAAGATGCCTGCTGAGAAAGTTCGTCCCGGCCAGATGGGGGGACTGACCGATGTACTGATCGTCGCGGCCGGCGCGGGTGGAGTCGCCACCGCGCTCGCCAGGTCGCTGACCACATGGTTCACTGTCCGGCGGTCCAAGATCGCCGTAACCATCAAGACCGGTACGGACTCCGAGATCACTCTCGATGCAGAACGAGTCAAGATGCCGGAAGTTACGCAAGCGCTGCAGTCCATGCTGGAGCAGCTCGACAACCGGTAGACGCGATGCGGAATCGGAACGGTTGGCGTGCCGCACTCATCGGGGTGAGCCGGTACGCCGATCCTGAATTCCCGGACATTCCGGCCGCCGGCAACAACGTCCGCGACCTCGCCCGAAGTTTGACCGCGCCGGGGGCGCCGTTCGACGAGGAGCACTGCACTGTGCTCAGCGATCCCGGGCAGAGCACTGAGGTCGGAAAGACTGTGGCCGCCGCGGCGCGTGACGCCGAGGATGTCCTTGTCGTCTACTACACCGGCCACGGTGTGGTGGACCGGCGCGGACGCTTGTACCTGGCCCTTCCCGACACCGACCATGAACAGCCCGAATGGAGTTCGGTGGCATTCACGGCGCTGCGAGATGAGCTTATGGACAGTCCGGCCCGCGCCCGGATCCTGATCCTGGACTGTTGCTTCTCGGGACGTGCGTTCGAAGCGATGAGTTCACCAGAGGCCGTGATCGGAGGACAGATCGATATCAGGGGGACCTACACCATCACGTCTTCTGCGAGGGACGAGACGTCACTCGCGCCTGAAGGTCACCGCTATACGGCTTTCACCGGTGCGCTGTTGAGCGCCGCGGCAGATACTGGGCTGACCCTCGATCAGCTCTATCAGAGGGTCGATCGGATGCTGCATCAGAACAGCCAGCCCAGGCCGCAGCGACGAAGCGTCAATATCGCCGGCGAGCTCCGCCTGTTCACTGCTCCTGGCCCCCAGTCGAACATAACCGCAGATGTTCCGAAGGCTCCGGGGACGGCCGCGAATAGCGAGTCTCTGTTCGAAAGCGCGCAGCACTCGGCTGACCAGGGAGATACTGTCGGAGCAGAAGCTCTGTGGCGGCGTGCGGCGGCACAGGGCCACCTCGGTGCAATGAACAATCTCGCCAATTTGCTTGTCGCGCGTAGACAGTCCGCTGAAGCCCTCGACTGGTACCGCAAGGCCGCTGAGGCGGGTAACCCCGACGCGATGGGTAATCTGGCCAACCTGCTTTATGAAGCACAATTCTTGGAGGACGCCGAGCGTTGGTGGCGGTTCGCGGGAGAAGCCGGGAGTGCCGACGCAATGTACAACCTGGCAGTCATGCTCGACAGGACGCTCCGGTTCGACGATGCCATCATCTGGTATCAGCGGGCGGCGGAAGCCGGCCACACCGACGCTATGCATAACATGGCGATTCGGCTCCGCCTCCGCGGGCACATCGATGACGCCGAGTCCTGGTGGCGCAGGGCCGGGCACAAGCGTGCACAGCGCGCCAACGTCAAACCGCGTGGCCCGGTCTCCCAGACGCAATCCCGGTAAGAATCTGTGCGTGTACGCCTTTGCGCGTGACGATTGCTGCTGCGGCTCGCTGCGCTACTCGTGCTTCCCGAGCCTGCCCTGTGCTGTTGGGTTTGACACGTGGCGGTCGGTGTCATGTTGACCGGCGGCGACAAGACCGGGCAGGGGAAGAGCTGGCATGAGCAGGCGATTCCTCGCGTGGAAGAGCTGTACGCGGCGTATCTGAAGGAACGGGCGGAGGAGGAAGGGCGATGAGTAGCTTCTCCAAATGGGATCGTGAAGGCTATCGCCGCCGTGTGGGCGAAGAGGAGGCCACGCGCCGTCGTCGGTCGATCATGGCTGAGCAGTGGGGTTGCCAGCTTGCCGAGGAGCGGAAGCGGCTGGGGTTCACGCAGGCGGGTTTGGCCGAGATCATGGGAGTCAGTCCGGGCCGGGTGTCGCAGATCGAGCATGGTGAGGTCGCGACGGTCGAAGTTCTTGCCGCGTATGTTTCCGCGCTGGGCGGAAGCTGGAGCTGCTGGCGGATATCGGTGGGCATCTGCTGAAGATGGCGACGTGAGGTGACTGCCTCCGGCAGTGGGCTGCACCGTAGCCACCCGGGGTGCTGCTCTGCGTACTTCAGCGCCAGTGCGGAAGCCGGAGAAGGTTGGTTCTCTCGATGGGTGGAAGCCCGTCGTCGAGGCTACGCAGCCGGGTATAGATGGCGCGCATCGCGGCCTTGTCGGGGATGTGTTGTCCGGCCGCTGCCTTCTCCAGGATTGTCAGTGTGTTCACCAGCCGGATCGTCCCTACGGCGCGACCACTGGACTGGAGTCGTTGCAGGCGGCGGATTTCAGCTGTTGCTGTGCGGGCTCCGGGGCCGTCGTCGATGAGAACCGTGACGGTCTCCCCGGCTTCCGCGGCGACGACTGCGTGCGCGATGACCATGGTCTCGCCCAGGTCTTTCGGGGATTGCACGCGTTGTTCATGGGTTGGCGGGTGATTCTGTGCACCGCAGCGGCGAGTTCGGGCGTCTGGTCGTCGGAGAGCACCTGGATCCAGGTGGGTGTCAGTTTGCGCCAGACCGTAGCGGCGGCGCGGAACCGTGGATCGTGCCGTGACTTGAGCAAGATCTCGGTTTGGACGGTCTCCGGAGCGCTGATCCGGCCGAGGACGCCGATGAGCAAGCGTTCCTTGTTGATGGAGAAGAAGTTCAGGCCGGGCCCGGCATCGATGATCGGCGGGTGGCTCACCTCGCATCCTTCGCTTGGGCCGCCGGATCATCGGATTCGTCGCCGGGGCTGTCGAGGGCTGCGTCCAGGGCGGCCAGGTCCACTTCGACGTCTGAGGTTCCCCCGCATTGCTGGAGGGCGGAGTAATCAGGTTCCGGACGGAACCGGGTGATGGTAGCTCGCTTCGAACTCGTCCGGTGATCGCCAACCCAGCTTCTTCTGGATGCGCTGGCTGTTGTA